>NZ_MLFP01000001.1 GCF_002095465.1 Pantoea rodasii
CGATTTCCGGCTTGGCCGCTTCAACCGGTGCCGCAGCAACAGGCGCAACCGCCGTCGCCAGGCCAGGCTGCTGCATCATCGGTGCAGCGTAAGCCTGTTGCATCATCGGGTAGCCAACGTTAGTCGGTGAACGGCTGATACGAACGGACTCTTCGCCCTCAGAGATTTCCAGCTCGGAGATGCCAGACTCTTCAACCAGTTCGATCAGTTTCTTAATTTTACGAATATCCATGAGTGTGGTTCCGTACTCTGTTTAATTGGAATGTGACAGGCGTTTTACGGCCGTTTGTAAAGCCCATGAGTATCCATCAGCGCCCAGTCCACAGATGACGCCGGCAGATACATCAGAAAGGTAGGAGTGATGTCGGAACGGTTCGCGTGCATGCACGTTCGAGAGATGCACCTCAATAAATGGGATGCTGACCGCCAACAGGGCATCACGCAATGCAACGCTGGTATGCGTGAAAGCAGCCGGATTGATGATGATGTAATCCACGTTGCCACGGGCCTCGTGAATACGATCGATCAACTGAAACTCCGCGTTCGATTGCAGATGACTTAATTTCACATGATGCTGATCGGCCTGCTGAGTCAGATCGCCGACAATCTGTGCCAACGTGGTATGACCATACTTATCAGGCTCGCGCGTTCCCAACAGATTCAGGTTGGGGCCGTTTAAAAGCAGTATGTGAAATTTGTGCGCCATCTTGCTGCTATCTCCTGCAATCAGTAAGGCATCGCGTAAAATACCGCGACATCTGCCGTTTGTCACTCCTGAGAGTGAAAAAGACGACTTCGCTTGCAATAAAGCCGGGCATTATATCCGTTTCGTCGCAATTCGCAGCAAAATACTGGTCTTATCTGCGAAGTTGATCGGATGCGGCCCGAAGGCCACACCTTTTATCAGATCTCGCAGCAGGAAAACAACCGTGCGGAGGTTATCGATGCAGAAGTTTACGCAACTTATTGTAACGCCAGGCTAACAGCAACACGGCCAGCAGCGCGTAAATCCAGGGCTGAGGGGAGAATACTTTTACTGACCACAGATAGTGGATAGGCGCGAGGATTGCCACCAGATAGATACCGTTATGCAGTGTTTGCCAGCGCCGACCGAGTTTGCGCTGGGCGCGTTGGAATGAGGTGATAGCCAGCGCAAACAGCACCAGCCAACAGATCAACCCCAGCAGCAGATAAGGGCGTGAAATGACTTCACTGCCCAGCAACTGCAGATGGTTGTAACCCAGTTCCAGCAGGTAATAGCTGGTCAAATGCAGACATGCCCAGGCAAAACACCACAGGCCCAGCATACGACGGGTGCGAATCAACAGAGGCTGCTTCAGATAACGGGTGAGCGGACTCACCAGCAACGTAGCCAGAAGCAACTTCAACGCCATTCTGCCGGTAAAATGCTGGATATCTTTCGCCGGATCGGCGCTTAACCAACCCTGGCTGGCCGCCATAAACAGATACACAAACGGCAGGAACGCCGCGAGATGCAGCACCACTTTTAACAGCGTGATCTGGCGTAATGTGAGTCGCACTCAGTAGTTCTCCCGCAAATCGAGCCCGCGATAAAGTGATGCCACTTCTTTAGCGTAGCCGTTAAACAGCAGCGTTGGCTGACGTTCCACATTGAGAATACCGCCGGAACCAATGAAACGTTCGGTGGCCTGCGACCAGCGTGGATGATTAACGTGCGGATTCACATTGGCGTAGAAACCGTATTCGTTGGTGGCGATTTGATTCCAGGTGGTGGGGGGCTGATCGCGCGTCAGCGTAATCTTGACGATGGACTTGATCCCTTTAAAACCGTATTTCCACGGCACCGTCAAACGGATCGGCGCGCCATTTTGCGGTGGCAGCGCTTTGCCGTATACACCGGTGCTCAGCAGCGTGAGAGGATGCATCGCTTCATCCAGACGCAATCCTTCAACGTACGGATAATCCAGCCCACCGCCGATAAAGCGATCTTTTTGCCCAGGCATTTGGTCAGGAGCATATAACGTCTGGAAGGCGACAAAGCGGGCATTGCTGGTGGGTTCCGCCAGTTTAAGCAGTTTATTCAACTCGAAGCCCACCCACGGGATCACCATCGACCACGCCTCGACGCAGCGCATGCGATAAATACGTTGTTCCATGGTAAAACGTTTGAAGATGTCATCCATATCCAGCGTGATCGGTTTTGCCACTTCACCTTCAATACGTAGCTGCCAGGGATCGGTTTTCAGTGTGCCGGCATTGGCGGCAGGATCGGCTTTATCCAGCCCAAACTCGTAAAAGTTGTTGTAGCCAGCAACCTTATCAAACGGGGTCATGGGCAGATCGGCTTGCCATTGCGCGGGTTTGGTAAATTGCAGATCGCGGCCTGCGGGGGCTGGCGGTCTATCGTTGCCTTTAAACCAGCTCAGGACATCAGCCTGTGCTGTGCCGGGCAAACTGGCTGCCGCAGCACCTAACCCAAGCGCTTTTAACACCTGGCGTCGGCGCATGTTAAAGATGCTTTCTGGCGTCACGTCGGATTCGGTGAGGTATTGCTTCAGCTTCATAACATTCTCCGGCGAATAAATAGTCTGCATTCAGCATGATCAAATAGCGCTCGATGCGCCACTTTGCCCGGAAAAATATGAAATTTCCTGGCGAGATCGCTCTGTTGAGAATAGGACGAAAAAGTCCGCGCGAAACGCAGGCCATCACACTTTACGGCTATACTCGCGCCGCAGGGCAAATTAGCATGGCGCACCGCGACATTTGATGCGCGTCTGGCGCTGATTCAGGCGATGATTTGTGATATTTTGCTCAGGTTTGCGCCAGTGAGCAGGTTGGCGCCGTCGGATGGCGACCGTTCATAACCGCAGTGATACAGGCACAGGGATGCGATTAACAACTAAGTTTTCTGCGTTTATTACATTATTAAGCTTACTGGCAATGTTACTGATGCTGGTCGGCTGCGCTTTTAGTTTTATCTGGCTATCGCAACAGCGCGTGGAAACGCGGGTCAATACGCTGGCGACCGAAGTCGATAAAGCGCTGGCAACGCAATCGCCACAAGATTTGACGCAGTGGTTGACGCGGATCATGCCAGTGATCAACGCCGAGCAAATTGAGATGCACAACGGCAACACCGTGGTTTTCCAGCTTGCCCGCCATGAAAATCCGATGCTGGAAGATGAGCCGAATCGCTTTATTCAGTTCGATCTGCCGCTGGTGCATTCTCCCGGCCTTGAGCTGCGCGTAGTGGTGCTCGATCCCGCGAAAACCTGGTTCCGCTCTTTTACCGGCGCCTACACGCTGATTGTGCTGCTTAGCGTGGTGGCGATTATGTCTGCGTTGCTGGTGATGACGCATCGCTGGATTAATCGCCGCTGGCAGCACATGGAACGATTAGAAGCACGTTCCGAGCGCATTCTGGCCGGTGAGCGTGTGCCGTACGTTGGGCACTACGCCGAATGGCCGCCAAAAGCCAGCCGTGCCATTGATACCTTGCTTAACGATTTGCAAGAAGCGGGCGAACAGCGATTACGTATTGATACGCTGATTCGAACCTTCGCCGCCCAGGATTCGCGTACCGGCCTGAACAACCGCCTGTTCTTCGATAATCAACTGGCGACATTGTTAGAAGATCAAGAAGATGTGGGCACGCACGGCGTGGTGATGATGGTGCGTCTGCCCGATCTCGACACGTTACATGAAACCTTGGGTCAAACGCTGGTGGATGAATACCTGTTTGATCTGATCAACATGCTTTCGACCTTTGTTTTACGCTATCCGGGCGCATTGCTGGCGCGTTACTTCCGCAGTGATTTTGCCGTGTTATTACCGCACCGCACGCTGAAAGAGGCCAACAGTATCGCCGATCAGCTGATCAACGCGGTCGATTCATTACCGCCGATGCGTATGGTTGATCGCGACGATTTAATCCACATTGGCATCAGTGCGTGGCGCAGCGGAGAAAGCGTGCCGCAGGTGATGGAAAATGTGGAGATGGCAACGCGTCGTGCGGCATTGCAGGGTGGTAACAGCTGGTCAGTGGGTGAAGGAAATACCTTAGAAATGGGGCGCGGTAGTGTGCGCTGGCGAACGCTGCTGGAAAACACCCTCAACCGTGGTGGCCCACGCCTTTACCAGAAACCGGCCGTGTTGCTGGATGGCAAAGTACACCACCGTGAAATGCTGGCGCGTGTATTTGATGGCGATAAAGAAGTGGTATCGGCCGAGTTTATGCCGCTGGTGCTGCAGCTGGGGTTGACCGACAGCTGGGATCGTCAACTGGTGACGCGCATCGCGGCCCTTTCCGAAGTGTGGCCCGATGAAACGCTGGCGCTGCCCGTCAATATCGACACCTTGTTACAGCGCCCCTTTCAGCGCTGGCTGCAGAAACTGCTCTTGCAGTGCACGAAATCGCAAAGAAAGCGTTTTTTATTTGAACTTGCTGAGGCGGATGTTTGTCAACACATCAATCGTTTAGTGCCGGTTTTCCAAATGCTGGCCGCCTTTGGCTGCCGTGTGGCAGTAGATCAGGCGGGATTGACGGTGGTGAGCAGTGCTTATATCAAGCAATTCCCGATCGAAGTGATCAAGCTTGATCCAGGCTGGTGCGCAATATCGAACGGCGCACCGAGAACCAGCTGTTTGTGCAAAGTTTGCTGGAAGTCTGCAAATCTACCTCGACGCAAGTTTTCGCTGCTGGCGTGCGCACGCTCGCGGAGTGGCAAACGCTGGCGAGCCTGGGGGTTTCAGGCGGGCAGGGTGATTTTTTTGCCCCTTCATTGCCGGTGAACAGTAACGTGAAAAAACATTCACAACGTTACCGAATTTAGGTCTTCAGCCTGTAAAGTGGCGCCGATGGCTTTTTTTCTTGCCTTTGGCTTACAGCATTCGCGCTTATGATGGCTGGAAATGTTAGATTTTATGTCGAAAATCACCCGTGAGTTGAGGGTGAATTTACGTTTAATAGGGCGGGTTAGCGCTATTTTACGGTGGCCAGGGATAAGCGAATCGGCCCAAAAAATTATTCAGCGTATTTTTTCACCGAAGCAGAACGTTTTTGCGCCTTGTAGCGGCTTCGCGTGGTTGGTAAAGTAGGCGGATTTTATTTTCCGCCCCCAGCTTGCAGGATTATCCCTTAGTATGTTTAAAAAATTTCGTGGCATGTTTTCCAATGACTTGTCCATTGACCTGGGTACTGCGAATACCCTGATTTACGTAAAAGGACAAGGCATCGTGCTGAACGAGCCTTCCGTGGTTGCCATTCGTCAAGATCGTGCCGGCTCGCCTAAGAGTGTTGCTGCGGTGGGCCATGACGCTAAGCAGATGCTGGGTCGTACCCCTGGCAACATCGCGGCAATCCGTCCTATGAAAGATGGCGTTATCGCCGATTTCTTCGTGACTGAAAAAATGCTCCAGCACTTCATCAAACAAGTGCACAGCAACAGCTTTATGCGCCCAAGCCCACGTGTGCTGGTCTGCGTACCGGTTGGCGCGACTCAGGTTGAGCGTCGTGCCATCCGTGAATCCGCTCAGGGCGCTGGCGCGCGCGAAGTGTTTCTGATTGAAGAACCGATGGCTGCCGCAATTGGTGCTGGCCTGCCGGTTTCAGAAGCAACCGGTTCGATGGTCGTCGATATCGGTGGTGGTACCACTGAAGTCGCCGTGATCTCGCTGAACGGCGTGGTCTACTCTTCTTCTGTACGTATCGGTGGTGACCGCTTCGATGAAGCTATCATTAATTATGTGCGCCGCAACTACGGTTCACTGATCGGTGAAGCCACTGCGGAACGTATCAAACACGGAATTGGTTCTGCCTATCCGGGTGATGAAGTCCATGAAATTGAAGTGCGTGGTCGTAACCTGGCAGAAGGTGTACCGCGTGGCTTTACCCTGAACTCCAATGAGATCCTCGAAGCGCTGCAAGAGCCGTTGACCGGTATCGTGAGCGCGGTGATGGTTGCCCTGGAACAGTGTCCGCCAGAGCTGGCCTCTGACATCTCCGAGCGCGGCATGGTGCTGACCGGTGGTGGTGCGCTGTTGCGCAACCTGGATCGCCTGCTGATGGAAGAAACCGGTATTCCGGTTGTCGTCGCAGAAGATCCGCTGACCTGCGTCGCGCGCGGCGGGGGTAAAGCGTTGGAAATGATCGACATGCATGGCGGCGATTTGTTCAGCGAGGAGTAAATCCTCATCGGCTGAGACCGTGGTCAAATTGCGCAGGGAGTCGCGCCTATCGACGCTGCGCACGACGGCGAGATGCGTCCAGCCCTGGAGGCGTTAGTCACGAGACTAGCGCTTCTTCCCTGATGTCGAGGAACACGCAGAATTTATGAAGCCGATTTTTAGCAGGGGGCCTTCCCTGCAGTTGCGCCTCTTTCTGGCAGTCATTGTGGCTATCGCGATCATTATCGCTGACAGTCGCGTGAGCTCCTTCTCCCAGATCCGCAACTACCTGGACACGTCGGTAAGTCCATTTTACTTTCTGGCCAACGGGCCACGACAGCTTCTTGACGGCGTCTCAGAGACACTGGCTTCACGCCAGCAGCTCGAGCTGGAAAACAAAGCGCTGCGCCGTGAGCTCTTCCTGAAAAACAGTGACCTGCTGATGCTGGGGCAATACAAGCAGGAAAACGCACGTCTGCGTGAGCTGCTCGGCTCGCCGCTGCGTCAGGATGAGCACAAGATGGTGACCCAGGTGATCTCCACTGGCACCGATCCTTACACCGATCAGGTGGTTATCGACAAAGGCAGCGTAAACGGTGTTTACGAAGGCCAGCCGGTGATCAGCGATAAAGGTGTGGTCGGTCAGGTGGTGGCGGTGGGTCAGGTGACCAGCCGCGTGCTGCTGATTTGTGATGCCTCGCACGCGTTGCCGATTCAGGTGTTACGTAACGATATCCGCGTCATTGCGGCGGGTAATGGCTGCAGCGAAGACTTGCAGCTGGAACATCTGCCGGGCAACACCGACATTCGCGTCGGCGATGTGCTGGTGACGTCTGGCCTCGGTGGACGCTTCCCGGAAGGGTATCCGGTGGGTGTGGTCTCTTCTGTGAAAGTCGACACCCAGCGTGCTTACACTGTGATTCAGGCACATCCGACTGCGGGACTGCAGCGTCTGCGTTATCTGCTGCTGTTATGGGGCTCGGATAAAAATGGCGACATGCCGATGGCACCGGATGAAGTTCACCGCGTAGCCAATGAGCGCCTGATGCAGATGATGCCGCAAGTCTTGCCGCCAGCGGGCGAAATGGGCCCACCGGCACCGGATGTAGCACCGCAAATGGGGCCACCGGCACCCGCTAACAGCAGTCGTTCGCAAGGGATTCCTGCGAACACACGCGGAGGCCAGCCTTGAGTCGATATCGCAGCCAGGGCCGATGGGTTATCTGGCTGTCCTTCCTGATTGCCCTCATTCTGCAAATCATGCCCTGGCCGGAACAAATCTTTATGTTCCGGCCTTCATGGCTTTTGTTGATCCTGATTTACTGGGTACTGGCGTTGCCGCACCGCGTCAATGTAGGAACCGGCTTCTTTTTAGGTGCCATTATGGATCTGGTGGCCGGTTCGACGCTGGGTGTACGCGCACTGGCGTTCAGCATCATCGCGTATCTGGTGGCCTTCAAATTTCAGCTATTCCGAAATCTGGCGTTGTGGCAGCAGGCATTAATGGTTATGGTGCTGTCGCTTGCCGTGGATGTGATTGTTTTCTGGGCTGAATTTTTGGTGATCAACGTCTCATTCCGTCCGGAAATCTTCTGGAGCAGCGTGGTCGACGGCATTCTATGGCCTTGGCTATTCTTATTAATGAGAAAGATTCGCCGTCAGTTCGCTGTTCAGTAAGGAAGACTATGATAACCCTGTATCTCGCCTCCGGTTCACCGCGTCGCCGTGAACTGCTTACGCAGCTTGGCCTGCAGTTTGAGCGTCTGGTCACCGACGTCGAAGAGCAGCGTCAAGCGGATGAAGCGGCGGAAGCTTATGTTCGCCGTCTGGCTTTAGATAAAGCGCGTGCAGGCGTGGCCGTAGCGCCGCAGGATTTGCCGGTGCTGGGTGCGGATACCATCGTGGTGCTCAACAATGAAGTGCTGGAAAAGCCGCGCGATGCGGAACACGCTGCGCAGATGCTGAGTCAGCTTTCCGGGCATACACATCAGGTGATGACGGCCGTGGCGTTGGCGGATACCCAGTGCGAGCTGGATTGTCTGGTCACCACTGACGTGACATTCCGCAATATCACCGCTGAGGAAATCTCGCACTATATTGCCAGCGGCGAGCCGATGGACAAAGCCGGCGCGTACGGAATACAGGGTCTGGGCGGCAATTTTGTCCGCAGGATTAATGGAAGCTATCACGCCGTAGTGGGATTACCGCTGGTTGAGACCAATGAGTTGCTGAGCCACTTTCAGTCACTGCGTGCGTTAAGGGGACAAGATGACGGCTGAACTGCTGGTAAATGTGACACCTTCTGAAACCCGTGTTGCCTATATTGATGGCGGCATTCTGCAGGAAATCCACATTGAGCGCGAAGCACGGCGCGGCATTGTAGGTAACATCTATAAAGGACGCATCAGCCGCGTTTTGCCTGGCATGCAGGCGGCCTTTGTCGATATCGGCATGGATAAAGCCGCCTTCCTGCACGCCTCTGACATCATGCCGCACACTGAATGCGTGGCGGGTGATGAGAAGAAAAATTTTGTGGTGCGCGACATTAGCGAGCTGGTGCGTCCCGGCCAGGATTTGGTGGTTCAGGTGGTGAAAGATCCGCTCGGCACCAAAGGTGCGCGCCTCACCACCGATATCACGCTGCCTTCACGTTACCTGGTGTTTATGCCCGGCGCGTCGCACGTTGGCGTTTCACAGCGTATTGAAAGCGAAGCCGAGCGTGACCGCCTGAAAGCGGTGGTGGCGGCTTACTGTGACGACCTCGGTGGCTTTATTATTCGTACTGCCGCAGAAGGCATCCGTGAGGAAGATTTGGCGCAGGACGCCGCCTTCCTCAAGCGTCTGTGGACCAAAGTCAGCGAACGCAAAAAGCGCAATCAAACGCGCTGCCTGCTGTACGGCGAGTTAGCGCTGGCACAGCGTGTGCTGCGCGATTTCGCCGGCGCGGCGCTGGATCGCATTCGCGTGGACTCGCGTCTGACCTGCGATCTGCTGGTGGAATTCACCGGTGAATATATCCCGGAAATGGCCAGCAAGCTGGAGCTGTATAGCGGCAAACAACCGATCTTCGATCTGTTTGATGTCGAGAACGAAATTCAGCGTTCACTGGAGCGCAAGGTCGAACTGAAGTCGGGCGGCTACCTGATCATCGATCAAACCGAAGCCATGACCACGGTGGATATCAATACCGGCGCGTTTGTCGGCCATCGTAATCTCGACGAAACCATTTTCAACACCAATATTGAAGCCACGCAGTCAATCGCGCGCCAGCTGCGGCTGCGCAACCTCGGCGGCATTATCATTATCGATTTCATCGACATGAGTAATGACGATCACCGCCGTCGCGTACTGCATTCGCTGGAAAGTGCGCTGAGCAAAGATCGGGTGAAGACCGGTATCAACGGTTTCTCGGCGCTCGGCCTGGTGGAAATGACGCGCAAGCGCACGCGTGAAAGTATTGAACATGTGCTGTGTGCCGATTGCCCGGTGTGCAAAGGGCGCGGTACGCTTAAAACGGTGGAAACCGTCTGTTATGAGATCATGCGTGAAATCGTGCGCGTGCATCACGCTTACGATTCCGACCGCTTCCTGGTGTACGTTTCCCCGGCAGTGGGCGAAGCGCTGAAGAGCGAAGAGTCACATGCGCTGGCTGAAGTGGAAATCTTTGTCGGTAAGCAGGTTAAAGTCCATGTTGAGCCGCTCTATACCCAAGAGCAGTTTGACGTCGTCATGATGTAAGTCGTGAGGTTGAACGCCGTACCCCAACGGCATGCAAGGAGAGGTGCGTGAGGCGGTTGCCGAGGATTTTGTTACTGCTGCTCGCCGCAATCATCGTTATTGTGGCGCTGCTGGTCAGCGGGTTGCGCCTCGTGATGCCGCATCTCAACAGCTATCGCAGCGATATACTGCAGACGATTTCACGCGTCAGCGGTGTGACGGTGGACGCCAGCGAACTGCAGGGTAAGTGGGAAAACTTTGGCCCAACCTTGCAGATACGCCATCTCAATGTGTCGATGCCGGACGATGGCAAGTTGACCATCGATCGGGTCAATCTGGCGCTTAACGTCTGGCAATCACTGCTGCACTGGCGCTGGCAGTTCCGCGATCTCACCTTCTGGCAGCTGCGTCTCGAAACCAATCATCCGCTGTTTACCAGCGATCAGCAGAAAAACAGTTTCAAACCGGGGCAAATCAACGATCTGTTTTTGCGCCAGTTTGACCACTTCGATCTACGCGACAGTAGCATCCGTTTTCTCACGCCGTCAGGACAACATGCCGAACTGGGCATCCCACGGTTGACCTGGTTGAATGAAAGTACGCGTCACCGCGCGGAAGGCGAGGTCAATCTCTCCAGCTTTACCGGCCAGCACGGCGTGGTGCAGGTACGTCTCGATCTCAACGATACCAACGGACTGCTCAATGATGGCCGCCTTTGGCTGCAAGCGGATGACGTGGATGTGCGTCCGTGGATTGGCCCGTGGCTGCGTGATAACACCAGCCTTGAGAGTGCACGTTTCAGCCTTGCAGCGTGGGTTAATCTGCGTGATGGCGATCTGTACGCCGGTGACCTGTTGCTCAGTAAAGGCGGCGCACGCTGGCGCGGCGAGCAGGGCGATCACCAGCTGCAGGTGGATGGCTTAACCGCGCATCTGGCCCGTTACCAAAATGGCTGGAGTCTGTCAGTGCCGCAAACCCGTCTCAGCACCGATGGCGTGGCCTGGTCGCCGGGGCACTTCTCTCTGCTGTGGAAGCCGGAAGACCCGCAGATGCTGGGTGCCAACAGTGGTGCAGAAGTTCGTGTACGCGCCACGCAGTTAGACCTGGATCGTCTGGCGCCGTTAGTGCCACTGTTTAAGCCTTTATCGCCGGCCTTGCTGGATAACTGGCGTGCATTGCAGCCACGCGGCAACATCGATGCGCTGGCGCTGGATATTCCGCTCAATCAGCCTGAGCAAACCCGCTTGCAAGCCAAGTGGCGCAATCTGGCCTGGCAACATTGGGAACTGCTGCCAGGCATCATTAATTTGAACGGCACCGCCAGCGGCAGCGTGAGTGATGGTCGGCTGGATGTGGCGATGGGGCAAGCGGAAGTACCGTATGGCGACATGTTCCAGGCGCCGCTACAAATCAAACAGATAACCGGCCAGCTTAACTGGCAGCACGATGCCAGTGGCCTGACGCTGGACGGGCAAAACCTTGACGTCCAGGCGCGTTCGCTGTGGGCGCGCGGTGACTTCCGCTATCAGCAAAATCTCGGTAAAGCACCACAGCTGGATATTCTGGCCGGTATTCGCGTCACCGATGCCGGTGATGCCTGGCGCTATTTCCCGGAACCGCTGATGGGGCACGATCTGACCCATTACCTCAGCGAGGCGATCAAAGGCGGGAAAGTGGACAATGCCACGCTGCTGTTTGCCGGTAACCCCAGCCTGTTCCCGTTTAAGCACAACGACGGCATGTTTGAAGTGTGGGTGCCGCTGCGTCAATCCACGTTCCAGTTCCAGCCCGGTTGGCCAGCGTTAGAAAACCTCGATATCGATCTCGACTTTGCTAACAATGGTTTGTGGATGAAGGCGGACAAAACCAAGCTGGGCGAGGTGGATGCGCGCAACGTCAGCGCGGTGATCCCTGACTATCTCAAAGAAAAGCTGATTATTGATGGCGATCTCAGCGGGCAGGGCCAGCAAATCGCGGATTACTTCGAACAAACGCCTTTGAAATCAACGCTGGGTGCGGCACTGCAACAGTTGCAAATTGGCGGCAACGTGCGCGGTTCACTTAATCTCGATATTCCGCTGGACGGTAAATTGGTACATGCCAGCGGCAATGTGGCATTGAACAACAACAGTCTGCATATCAAGCCGTTAAACACCACCCTGAACAACCTTACCGGGCGTTTCCGCTATAACAACGGCAATCTCGAAAGTGAAGAGATGCAGGCTAACTGGTTCGGTCAGCCTACCGGCGTCAGTTTCACCACCACTGAAAACCCAGATGACTTCGGCGTTAACGTCAAGCTTAAGGGGGATTGGCAACCTGCGAAACTGAAGGCGTTGCCTGCCAGCGTGAGCAGCCAACTGAGCGGCAGTTTGCCGTGGCAGGGCAATGTCGATATCACGCTGCCTCACAAGGGTGGCGCAACTTATAAAGTGGATTTGCAGGGTGAAGCAAAAACAGTAAGCAGTCACTTACCTGCGCCATTAGATAAACAGTCAGGTGAAGCGATGCCGATCGCGATTAACGCCACGGGTGACCTGAAAGGATTCACGTTGAGCGGCAGCGTGCGTGAGCACAACCGCTTCAACAGCCGCTGGATCCTTGAGCCGCAGCTACGCGTTGATCGCGGCATCTGGCTTAACGATGCGAAAAGCACGCCGAAGCTACCAGAAAAGCGCGGTATGGAGCTAAATCTACCGCCGCTTGATGGTGAAGCCTGGATGGGGCTGCTGGCAGGAGGCGGTGGTTCGCGCAATGCACAGGGCGAAACGGAAGTGGGCGGTGCGCTGCTGCCGGGCGATGTGATTCTGCGTACTCCCGCGCTGACGCTGGGCGGCCAACAGTGGCATGACGTCAATGCCACCGTCACTCAGGGGACGGCCGGCAATACGCAGCTCCAGCTGGAAAGTCGTGAGGCGCGTGGCAGTCTGAAAACCGCACAGAGTGCGCCCTGGCAGATTGACCTCAGCTATCTTTACTACAATCCAGAATGGGCGAACAGCAGCGATAGCAGCGCCTCGCCGTTTGGAGGAAACAGCAGCACGGTGGACTTCAGCAATTGGCCCGCGCTGCAGCTTAACTGTGATGAGTGCTGGCTGCGCGGCCAGAAGTTTGGCCACATGCAGGCCAGATTGCAGCCGCAGGGAGATACGTTAGCACTTACTAACGGTAGCGTGGATTCCGGCAGCGCTAAGCTCAGCATCAACGGTGAGTGGGTGAATAAACCGGGCAACCAGCGTACCTCTCTGAAGGGCAGCCTGAGCGGCAATAACATCAATGACGCCGTCAACTGGTTTGGCGTCAACACGCCGCTGCGTGATGCACCCTTTAAAGTGGATTATGACCTGCACTGGCGTTCCGCTCCGTGGCAGCCCTCAGCAGAAACGCTAAGCGGCACGCTGAAAACCCACTTTGGTAAAGGGCAGATTGCGGATGTAAACACCGGACGCGCAGGCCAGTTGCTGCGCCTGATGAGCTTTGATGCCCTGCTACGCAAGCTGCGATTCGACTTCAGTGACACCTTCAGCGAAGGTTTCTATTTCGATTCGATTAACGGTACGGCGTGGATTGAGAACGGCGTAATGCGCACCGATAACCTGCTGGTGGACGGTCTGGAAGCGGATATCGCCATGCAGGGCAAGATTGATTTGGCCAAACGGCAGATTGATATGGAAGCAGTGGTCGCACCGGAAATCTCTGCTTCGGTGGGCGTCGCAACCGCATTCGTCGTCAATCCGGTGATTGGTGCCGCGGTATTTGCCGCCAGTAAAGTATTGGGGCCGTTGTGGAATAAGATTTCGCTGCTGCGATATCACATCAGCGGACCGTTGGATAAGCCGGAAATCAATGAAGTGCTGCGCAAACCGCGCGAAGACGACAAGAAGTGAATTTGACGCCGTCGGGGAATTGCCGCAGGCTATGACTATCCGAGCACATAATGAGTGAGAAACGATGACTCTGAATCTGGTAAGTGAGCAGTTACTAGCTGCGAACAGCATTAATCAGCAGGACCTATTTTCCCTGTTAGGGCAGCTTTCAGAACGTCGTCTGGATTATGCCGACCTCTATTTCCAGTCCAGCTTCCATGAATCCTGGGTGCTGGAAGACAAAATCATTAAAGATGGCTCCTATCATATCGATCAGGGTGTTGGCGTGCGTGCGGTCAGCGGTGAGAAAACCGGTTTCGCCTACGCAGACCAGATTACCCTGAACGCGCTGCGTCAGTCATCAGAAGCGGCGCGCAGCATCGTACGTGAACAGGGCAACGGCAAAGCGCACACGCTTTCTGCCGTGATCAACCGTTCGCTGTATGCGCCGATCAATCCGCTGGACAGCCTGACGCGTGAAGACAAAATCGCACTGCTGCATCGTGTTGATACCGTGGCACGTGCGGCCGATCCGCGCGTGCAGGAAGTGAATGCCAGCCTGACCGGTGTTTACGAGCAGGTGCTGGTGGCGGCGACCGATGGCACGCTGGCAGCGGATATCCGCCCGCTGGTGCGTCTGTCGATCAGCGTGCAGGTGGAAGATCAGGGCAAACGTGAACGTGGCTCCAGCGGCGGCGGCGCACGTACCGGCTATGAGTTCTTCTATGCCGATGAAGACGGTGATGTCCGTGCCGATGCCTGGGCGCGTGAAGCGGTGCGTCTGGCGCTGGTGAACCTCTCTGCTGTGGCCGCGCCTGCGGGCACATTGCCGGTGGTGCTCGGTGCTGGCTGGCCGGGTGTGCTGCTGCATGAAGCGGTGGGCCACGGTCTGGAAGGCGATTTCAACCGTCGTGAAACCTCGGTCTTCAGTGGCAAGATGGGGCAGCTGGTGGCCTCTGAACTCTGCACCGTGGTAGACGATGGCACCATCCAGGGCCTGCGCGGCTCACTGGCCGTGGATGATGAAGGTGTGCCAGGCCAGTACAACGTGCTGATCGAAAATGGCGTGCTGAAAGGTTATATGCAGGACAAGCTGAATGCGCGTCTGATGGGCGTGCCGCCAACCGGTAACGGTCGTCGTGAATCTTACGCCCATCTGCCGATGCCGCGTATGACCAACACCTACATGCTGGCGGGCAAATCATCGCCGCAGGATATTATTTCCAGCGTTGAGTACGGTATTTATGCGCCGAACTTTGGTGGCGGTCAGGTGGATATCACCTCCGGCAAGTTTGTGTTCTCAACCTCAGAAGCCTATCTGATAGAAAACGGCAAAGTTACCACGCCGGTGAAAGGCGCCACGCTGATTGGTTCCGGTATTGAAGCGATGCAGCAGATTTCCATGGTCGGTAACGATCTGGCGCTGGATAAAGGCGTTGGCGTGTGCGGTAAAGAGGGGCAGAGCGTGCCGGTCGGTGTTGGCCAGCCAACCTTGAAACTGGATAAAATCACCGTCGGCGGTACCGCGTAATCATTCCTGGTGCGCTTAAATGCGCACCCTACAAATTACCGTAGAAGCTGCTTTCCATAGTGCACCCTACAAATTATCGTAGAAGCTGATTTCCCATGGTGCACTCTGCTAATCACCGTACAGTCTGAATTTCCCATGGTGTACTCTACAAATTACCGTAGAACCTGCGTTCCCCATGGCGTACTTCATAAAAGGCGGCACCGACTTAAGTAGGTGCGCCATTTATGGCGCCCACGCCGTCAGCCTTTGCGATGCTGCTGATACTGCTGCGCCACCTGCTTAAAGTACTCGGTCAGATAATCAATACACACCTGCACCTTTAGCGGCATCTTATCTTTCTCGGTATACAGCGCATACACTGGACGCGGTTCCGAGTGATACTGCGGGAACAAAATGTCGATCTCTCCAGCGTTAATCTCATCAATCACCCACATCAAGGGCACATAGGCGATCCCGCAACCGGCTTTCAGCCAGCGTATCAGCGTCTGCGAATCGTTGGTCACGAAGCGCCCCTGCGGCGTGAGCCGCGTCACCAATCCTTCCGGCGCCACCAGTTCAAAGGTGTTATCTGGCCGCACGCTGTACTCCAGCCATGAAAAATTATCGATCTCGCCCGGCTTTTCTGGCGTGCCGTGCTGCGCCTGATAGCTTTTCGCGGCGCACACCACCATCGGCATGGCGCCCAGGCGGCGGGAAAACAGATTGGAATCCTGTAAGGCACCCACACGCACCACCAGATCTAATCCGTTGGCAATCAAATCCGGTGCCGGGATGCCGGTCATGAGATTGACGCTCAGGCCCGGATATTCGTGTAGCATGTCGCGAGTCATTGCTGACAGGACGTTCTGCGCCATGGTAGAAGAACAACCGATGCGCAGAATTCCGATCGGTGTGTTATTAAAGGCATACAGTTGTTCATGCACCTGAGAGGCTTCAGCCAGCATGCGGCGGCAGCCCTGGTAATAGATTTTACCGGCTTCGGTCAGGCCGATGCTGCGGGTGCTGCGATTGAGCAATTTGACCTGTAATTCATCTTCCAGTTTGGCGACGATCTGGCTGATTGACGAAACGCTAAGATGGAGTTGGCGTGCCGCGGCGGTAAATGAACCTAATTCAACCACTTTGGCGAAAATGGACATGCCTTTAAGTCGTTCCATTGTTTACTCTGGCTAAAAAGTGATTTAGCTCACAATATGTAGAAAACGTATAGTCAAGCGCGTTACTATACGCACGCTGGGTCTGTTCACCGCACCTTAACACGGCTGTGTTTACTCGATGATACGCTATCATTAGCTCAACGCGGCCTGAATGTTGCCATCAGTCTCTCAATCTTCCCCTGATTCTCAACCCAACGTGCCACGCGGCATGAGGGCAGGTATCGGTGAAATCCGGCATGGTCGAACTAAGGAACCGAAATGAGTGTGCTTCCGGTATTTGTCGTATTCGGGCTGAGCTTTCCGCCCATCTTCATTGAACTACTGGTTTCGCTGGCGCTGTTCTGGCTGGTGAAACGCGTGCTGACGCCCAGCGGAATTTACGATCTGGTGTGGCATCCGGCACTTTTTAACACAGCGTTGTATTGCTGCGTGTTTTACCTTGTATCCCGTCTATTCGTCTGAGGTTTTTAAGTGAAAGCGCTAATAAGAAAAATCGCGCGTTACGCGATTACGCTCCTGCTGGTTATCATCGCAATCGTGATCGTATTCCGCGCCTGGGTGTTTTACACCGAGTCACCCTGGACGCGTGACGCCAAATTCTCCGCTGATGTGGTGGCGATCTCGCCTGATGTCACAGGCCTCATCACTGAGGTGCCGGTGCACGACAACCAGTTGGTGAAACAAGGTGACACGCTGTTTGTGGTCGATCGTCCGCGCTACCAAAAAGCGTTGGATGAAGCTCAGGCTGATGTCGAATATTACCAGGCGCTGGTGAGCGAAAAACGTCGTGAAGCCGCGCGCCGTAACCAACTCGGCACCAGTGCGATGTCGCGCGAAGCGATCGAGCAGTCCAACAACGATTTGCAAACCAGTGAACATCAGCTGGCGAAATCGGTGGCGACGCGCGATCTGGCGGTCATCGATCTGGATCGCACCACCATCAAAGCGCCATCCGATGGCTGGGTCACTAACCTCAACGTCTATCAGGGCGAGTTCATCACCCGCGGCTCAGTGGCCGTGGCGCTGGTGCAGCAACACTCGTTCTACGTCCTGGCGTATATGGAAGAAACCAAGCTGGATGGCGTACGTCCAGGCTTCCGTGCTGAAATCACTCCGCTGGGCAGCAATGCCGTATTGCGTGGAACGGTGGATAGCATCGCCGCTGGTGTGACCAACAGCAGCAGCAGCGTTGACAGCAAAGGCATGGCGACCATCGATTCCAACCTCGAATGGGTGCGACTGGCGCAGCGCGTTCCGGTGCGTATTCACCTCGACGATCAGCCTGGTAACCGTTTCCCGGCGGGCACCACAGCCACAGTGGTGATCACCGGTGATAAAGATCGTCAGACCAAAGTCTCGCCGTTGACGCAGTTCTTTAACCGCCTGCGCGAGTTTGGTTAAGCGAGGCCGTTATGATTGAGTTTTTGCGTTTCCCGGTGAAGCTCGCATTTGCGCTGATTGCCGCGCTGATGATTGGCTTCCACTTTAATCTGGAAACGCCGCGTTGGGCGGTAATGACCGCCGGCATTGTCGCCGGTGGTACCGCCTTTGCCGCAGGGGGCGACCCCTATTCTGGCGCACTGCGCTATCGCGGCATTCTGCGCATCATCGGTACCTTTATTGGCTGTATCGCTGCATTGACCATCATGATTGCCACGGTGCGCGCGCCGGTGGTGATGCTGCTGCTGTGCTGCTTGTGGGCGGGCATGTGCGTCTGGCTCTCTTCGCTGATAAAGGTCGAGAACTCTTACGCGCTGGGTTTGGCGGGATACACCGCGCTGATCATTGTGGTCACTGCCGATGCCAGCGGGGGCTTAACCCTGGCACCGCAGTACGCAGTCGAGCGCTGCAGTGAAATCGTGATTGGTATTCTGTGTGCCATTCTGGCGGATATGCTGTTTTCGCCGCGTTCAATCAAAAAAGTGATTGATGCCGAAGTCGATGCGCTGCTGGTGGCGCACTACAAGCTGCTGCAAATGTGCGTGGCACATGCGGATAAAGACGAGGTTGATCGTACCTGGAGCGCGCTGGTGCGCCGCACTACGGCACTCAACGGGATGCGCAGCCAACTGCTGATGGAATCTTCACGCTGGAAGAACACCAGCCGCCGCCTGCAGATGTTGAATACGCTGTCGCTGACATTGATTACGCAAGCGGCTGAAACCTTCCTGATTCAGAACGCCCGTCCAGACTATATTCCGACGCAATACCGTCTGCTGATCGAGAAAGACGTTCATAACGTTGATGACGTGCACAAGCGTATGAAGGTGATGCGCCGTCTGATCAGCGTCAGCAATAAAACCGTGCCGATGACGGTCGCCAGTTGGGTCGGTGCTGCCACTGAATATCTGCTGCTGATCAACGGGGTGCGCAGTAATAGCCGCATTACCACGCTGGAAGAGAGCATCCTGCAGCGCGAGGTAGTGATTCAGGCGCGCTCAGCGGAAACGCATCACGCGATGATCAATGGCGTGCGTACTTTTGTGGCGACGGCGCTAGGTTCACTGTTTTGGCTCTATACCGGCTGGACATCCGGCAGCGGCTGTATGGTGATGCTGGCGGTAATCACCGCGCTGGCGATGCGTATGCCGAATCCATTGATGATGGCGAAAGACTTCTTCTACGGTATGGCTTTCGCGGTACCGCTCGGCATGCTCTATTTCGTCTATATTCTGCCGTCGACGCAGCAAAGCGCGTTGCTGCTGTGTATCGCAATTGGTGCATTAGGTTTTATCGGCGGTATCTTCGTGCAGCGGCGTCAGATTGGTACGCTGGGGGCGTTGATTGGCACCATCAACGTGCTGGTGCTGGATAATCCAATGAAGTTTGAGTTCAACGTGTTCCTCGATAATGCGCTGGGCCAGTGGATCGGCAGCTTCCTGGCGATGATGGTGATTCTGCTGATTCGCGACAAATCCAAAGCCCGCACCGGTCGTAAACTGCTGAACCGCTTTATGTATGCCGCCGTGGCCGCCTTGACCACCAATCAAGCGCGACGTCGCGAAAACCATCTGCCTGCGCTGTATCAGCAACTGTTCCTGCTGCTCAATCTGTTCCCCGGCGATATCGATAAATACCGCATCGCGTTGACCTTGATCATCGGTCATCAGCGCCTGCGTAATGCCGAGGTGCCGGTTAACGCGGAGCTATCGGCTTATCATCGCCAGCTGCGTTACACCGCCGATCGCATTATCTCGGCCAGCAGCGATGACAAACGTCGCTACTACTTTGAGCGGCTGCTGAAAGAGCTGGATGTCTATCAGGAAAACTCCACCACTATTCGGCACCAGAAAGCGTGACTGAGCCGGTGAAGCGACTCTCGCTGATGCTGGATAAGTACCAGAATACGCTCATCCAAATCTGAAAAAGGCCGCTGCACCGTGCAGCGGCCTTTTCGATCCCACGCTGACACAAAACCCGGCGTAATTGGCAACTATACTTTTCTGACAGGATGCAAACTGACAGGAGAATAATGATGTCCACCTCTCTGCAACAACACCCGCTGTTTAAGACCGGCTATTTCACTGCAGGCCAATGGCACAACGCCAGTTCCACCTTTGATGTCACCAACCCTGCCACGGGCGAGGTGCTGGCGAAAGTCGCTAAGGCTGGCAAAGCGGAAACCGAACAGGCGATTGCCGCCGCCGAACAGGCTTTCCCGGCGTGGCGTGATAAAACGGCCAAACAGCGCGCCGAGATCCTCAATCGCTGGTACCAACTGATCATTGAGAACAAGCGCTGGCTGGGCCAGTTGATGACTGCCGAACAGGGCAAACCCCTTAAAGAAGCGGAAGGTGAAGTCGAGTACGCCGCCAGCTTCATTCAATGGTTCGCTGAGCAGGCCAAGCGTACCAACGGCGAAATCATTCCACCGGCGAAACCGGGCTCGCGCATTCTGGCCACGCGTGAACCGATTGGGGTGGTAGCCGCGATTACGCCGTGGAATTTCCCGATGGCGATGCTGACACGCAAGCTGGGCCCGGCGCTGGCAGCAGGCTGTACCGGCATCATCAAACCGGCCAACAACACCCCGCTGTGCGCATTTGCGCTGCTGGCTCTGGCGCAAGAAGCCGGCTTACCTGATGGGGTACTCAATGCGGTGGCAGGCGATACCCATGCCATCAGCGACGCCATTATGGCCAGTCAGGCGGTGCGGAAAATTTCGTTTACCGGCTCAACTGCCGTGGGTAAAACCTTGATGCGTAACGCCGCAGACACCATGAAAAAAGTCTCGATGGAGTTGGGCGGCAATGCACCTTACATCGTGTTTGAGGATGCGGATGTTGATGCTGCGGTACAAGGCGCGATTGCCAACAAATTCCGTAACGCCGGTCAGGTGTGCGTCAGCGTGAATCGCTTCTATATACACAATGCGGTCTACGATCGTTTCGTCACTCAATTAGCGGAAGCGGTGGGCAAGCTGAAAGTGGGGAATGGCGTCGAGGAAGGGGTGATTGTCGGCCCGCTGATTGAACGCTCGGCCTTGGAAAAAGTGGAAGAGCACGTCAAAGATGCGCTAAGCAAAGGCGGCAAATTGCTGGTGGGAGGCGAACGCCATCCGCTGGGCGGCAACTTCTGGCAGCCGACGGTGATTACCGAGGCACATGAAGAGATGAAACTGGCCCAGGAAGAGACTTTTGGCCCGGTAGCGGCCTGTTTCCGTTTTGACGATGAAGCCGATGTGATCCAGCGTGCCAACCATACCGAATATGGTTTAGCTGCCTATTTCTATACGCAAAATTTGCAGCGAGTGTTCCGCGTCTCGGCAGCGCTGGAAGCCGGGATGATAGGCATTAACGAATGCGCAGTCTCCACCGAACTGGCACCGTTTGGCGGTGTGAAGGAATCCGGACTTGGCCGAGAAGGATCGGTGTTGGGGATGGAAGAGTATCTGGAAGTAAAAGCACTGCATATTGGCGGGCTTGGCTAGCAGAGGATATCACCATGAGAACCGAGCGTTTCGACTTCGACGAAATTGTCGATCAAGCCCATTTCTATCGCCAGTTCAGCGATCGTTTTGCGCTGGCGGATCTTGCCATCAACGATCTTGACGATCTTTGGGATGTGATGGTGGGTGAGCAGTTGCCGCTGCCGCTGGAAATTGAGTTTGTGAATCTGGGTAAAGGACAGAAACGCCGGTATGGCGCATTGATCCTGCTGTTTGATGAAGCAGAAGAGGAGCTGGAAGGCCAGCTCCGCTTTAATGTGAAGTGATCGACGAAAAAGGGCCCCGGCGAGCGGGGCCAAAGGGTTCGTCAGAATTGACGAGGAATTATTTGTACAGCTCGGCAGTCACGTGATAGCTGTCGCCGGTTTTCGCTTCAATCACTTTATAAGCGCTGGCACCTTGCTCATCCGCTTTCTGAGAAAGCTCAGAACGGTAATCCATTGGCGAGCCGCCGGTACCGCTGATGGTGATAGTGCTGCCGGTAGGTTGCAGATTTTGCGCCTGCTCATTGGTCACCAGTTGGGCTGCTGAAGCGCCAAAGGCAAACAGAGATAAGAAGCTGGCGGCTGCGATGGTTGTTTTGATTTTCATAATTTTTCTCCTCGTAGTAATCAACAACCTGCGGCAAAAAGTGGGTGTGGCGGGTCGTCGATCAATTGCCTGGCGCCCTCAGGGCGCCAAACGTTCGATTAATACTTATTTGTACAGTTCAGCCGTCACGTGGAAGGTATCGCCACGGTTGCTCTCAATAATGCGGTAATGGCTGGCACCTTGAGCATCGGCTTTCTGTGACAGTTCCTGACGGACGTTAGTCTGATCACCGTCAACACCGCTTACGCTGATGGTTTGGTTCAGCGGCTGCAGTTGTGCGGCTTGTTCGTTAGAAACCAGACTGGCGGCACTGGCACCAAATGACAGCACGGAAGCCAGACCTACGATCGCGATAGCTAATTTAGTTTTCATGATTCACTCTCCTGAATTGGGGTCAGTAACCTGAGAGGCAAAAGCGTCTCAAACGGGTTACCGTTCACACTGCGTCTTGATTCAGCAAACTTATTTATAAAGCTCAGCGGTGGCGTGGTAGCTGTCGCCGGTATTCGCTTCGATCACACGGTAGGCTTTAGCGCCTTCCTGATCGGCTTTGGCATTCAGCTGCTCATGGATATCCATCGGAGAACCGCCTACGCCGCTGACGCTGATGGTGCCGGCTGATTGCAGATTCGCTGCCTGTTGGGCATTGATAGAATCTGCTGCGAAAGCACCAAATGACAGGGCAGATAGAACACTCAGGGTTGCAATAGTAGTTTTAACGTTCATGGTATTTTTCCTCGTCTTATGTTTTTATCTTTTTCTTTCGTGTGATTTGCATCACGAAACAAGTATAGATCTAATCACCCATGAAATTAATATCTGGCTAATAATGTTTGGTTGTTATTCTTTATCCTTATGACACTTTTTTAGAACTGAAAGTTATTAAAACCGCCTGGATCTTAACCACAGTCTGTTATTTATTCGCAAAAACAATGATCTGCATCAAATTATCTTTTCGTGCGAAAGATCATGGTTGATCCCGCTGGCTGATACGCAATAGGAAGCCATAACGGCTGAGCACAATATGTAAAGCAGTGTAAAATAGCGCATAAGGTTAAAAAGGGGAAAAGGTCGTACCAATGTTACGAAGGATGCAGAACAGGCTGTTATATAGATAACCTATTATTAACAAAGGATTTTGTGATAAGCGCGGCGGGAAAAAGGCAAATCAGGAGAAGGTTACCGGCAGGTGAACTGCCGGTGAACAGCAGGGTTTTATAGTTCTTGCTCGAATAAAACCAGCACGGCGTCGTGCAGCTGTTTGACGGAGAAGTTGCGCGCTGGCGTAATAAAGATGGTGTCATCACCGGCGATGGTGCCGAGAATACCTTCCGCTTTGCCGAGTGAATCCAGCAGGCGTGCAATCAGCTGCGCCGCGCCGGGGCTGGTGTGAATCACCACCAGGGCATCATTGTAATCGATATCTAACACCAAATTTTTCAGTGGGCTGGTGGTCGTGGGCACGCCAAGTTCTGCTGGCAGGCAATACACCATTTCCATTTTGGCATTGCGGGTGCGCACTGCGCCAAACTTGGTCAGCATACGAGAAACTTTTGACTGATTGATGTTCTCGAAGCCATCTTCCTGCAGCGCCTGAACGATCTCGCCTTGAGAGCTGAATTTTTCTTCTTTTAATAACGCTTTGAACGCTTTGATCAAGTCGTCTTGTTTTGATGGGTTTCGCATAAGCTACCAATAAAAGAGGGGTGCAGCAGGCAACAGGCCAGCAGCAGATAAATTATTATGCATTTAGATGAATTTTTATGCAATAAGCGTCGTGAGAGAATCGCGGTAATCAACTGCGGACCGGCATCATAGCAGAGTTTTGTGTTGCGCCAAAATCGCGGGGTGGAGCGCAAAGCGAAGGTTGCAATGTTGTTATAGTATTGAAGTGGTAACAACTATATCGATGATCATTGCCGTCCATTGTCTTCTGGCTGCGATTGTGTCATTCAGGCGACTTCTGAAGTGGAGATGTCTCGGGAGCCGATTGCGGCGTCATGTTATTGCGCGACAGGTTTGTCGCTATCGCCTGAGAAGTTGATTAAACTCGTAACCTGATGGATTTTCGGCATATCTCTGCCCCACCTTTATAAGGAGTTCAGGATGAAAGTTGCCGTTCTCGGTGCAGCTGGTGGTATTGGCCAGGCGCTTGCACTGCTGCTCAAGACTCAATTACCCGCAGGTTCCTCTCTCTCACTTTATGACATCGCTCCAGTCACGCCAGGCGTAGCCGTTGATCTCAGCCATATTCCTACCGCAGTGAAAGTGGAAGGCTTCAGTGGCGAAGATGCGACTCCCGCATTGCACGGTGCCGATGTGGTGCTGATCTCTGCTGGCGTGGCACGGAAACCCGGCATGGATCGCGCCGATCTGTTTAACGTCAATGCAGGGATTGTGCGTAACCTGATTGAACAGGTGGCCAGCACCGCGCCGAAAGCGCTGATTGGCGTCATTACCAATCCGGTTAACACCACGGTGGCGATTGCGGCTGAAGTGCTGAAAAAAGCCGGTGTGTACGATAAGAACCGCCTGTTTGGTGTATCCACGCTCGACATTATTCGCGCCAATACCTTTGTTGCAGCGCTGAAAGGAAAGCAGCCAACCGAGATCGAGGTCCCGGTGGTGGGTGGCCATTCCGGCGTGACGATTCTGCCGCTGCTGTCGCAGGTGAAAGGCCTCAGCTTCAGCGAGCAGGAAGTGGCTGACCTCACCAAACGCATCCAGAACGCGGGCACCGAAGTGGTGGAAGCCAAAGCCGGTGGCGGATCGGCGACGTTATCGATGGGGCAGGCTGCGGCGCGCTTTGGACTCTCACTGGTGCGGGCGCTGCAGGGCGAAGCCAACGTGGTCGAATGTGCTTATGTTGAAGGAGATGGCGAGTATGCGCGCTTCTTCTCACAGCCGCTGCTGATCGGCAAGAACGGCATTGCTGAGCGTCATCCATTGGGTCCATTGAGCGCGTTTGAACAGCAGGCGCTTAACGGCATGCTGGAGACGTTGAAGAAAGATATCGCGCAGGGCGAAGAGTTTGTGAAGTAACGCCCAGTCGAAAAACAACGCCCGGTGATGACCGGGCGTTGTCATTTATAAGCCGCCAGATTTGAAGGTTTGGCTGGACGGTGATCCATTGCTGGCCGGCGTTTTGCGTCCCAATGTTTCCATACGCACCTGGAACGGTGGGAATGGCATCTCAATACCGTGCTCTTCAAACCCGCGCAGAATCAGCTGATGCAGTTCATGGCGCAGCGGCATGCGGTGCCCCATCTCGGCAGCGTGCACACGCAGTTCAAACAGCTGAATGCCTTGCTGCAAATCTACTAAAAACACTTCTGGCGCCGGCATATCTAACACGTAATTGCAGCGCTCAGCAGCCTGTTTTAGCACCGTTGTCACTTCTTCACTGCTCACGTGCGCCGGCGCCGGAATGGTTAACACCACGCGCGTAACCGAATCCGACAGCGACCAGTTAACGAACTGTTCGGTGATAAAGGCCTTATTCGGCACGATAATCTCTTTGCGATCCCAATCGGTAATCGTCGTGGCGCGGGTATTGATGCGGGTAATGCTGCCGGTCAAATCGCGAATGGTCACGGTATCGCCAATACGAATCGGCTTTTCGAACAGAATAATCAGGCCAGAGATAAAGTTGGCGAAGATTTCCTGCATACCAAAGCCCAGCCCCAAACCTAACGCGGCGACCAGCCACTGCAGTTTCGCCCATTCAACGCCAATGATGGAGAAGCCGACTAACCCACCAATCAACATCAGCACGTATTTGGTCAATGTGGTGATGGCATAGCCGGTGCCGGGTGTCAGGCTGAGATGTTGTAACAGCGCGAGTTCCAGCAGGGCAGGCATATTGCGCACCAACTGGGTGGTAATAATGAACACCAGAATGGCGATCAGCACCGCACCCAGTGTAATCGGCTGCACGCTTTCAACACCCTGCACCGTGGTGCTGGCATCCCACAGCGGGATGTTGTCGAGGAAACTAAAGGCCGAGTGGATTTCTGACCACAGCACAATCACCGACACCAGCGCGATCAAGGTCAGAATCGAACGCACCAGGCGCAGCGACTGGGCACTGATCTCATCCAAATCCAGGCTCGGTTCTTCAATTTCGATGGTATCGGCGTTGGCGGGCGTTTGTTGCTCTTTCTCATCTTCACTGCGCGCACGGTTGGCCAGCATATCCGCGCGGCGTTGACGGGCGCGATCAAAGGCGATGCGGCGTCGCTGGATCAGCATCCAGCGGCGAATGATGTGATAAATCACCAACAGGAAGAACCAAATGCCAACCGAGGTTTCCAGACGCGCCAGCAGTGCCTGCGCCGTCGCCAGATAGCCGATACAGGAAGCCAGCGCCGCGACCAGCGGAATGGCAATCATCAGGTTCCACAAAATACGGTTGACGAAATTGTCACCGTTGCCTTCTTTATCCAGATACAGCGGAATACCGGCGCGTTTCAGGCTGACGGTAACAATGCTTAATGCGCCACAAATCAGAATAAAGCACAGGCGCCCGAGCGTGCCGGAGAACTGCGGATCGTCGAGATTGGCAAAGGCAATCAGCAGCATGATCAGCGGCACAATCAGGCCGACCGTCAAGGAGTAGTAGCGCATGGCACGTGCTACCCGCGCTTGCGGCCAACGAAAATGCACCACAAACAGGCCATCGTGACGGGCAAAGGCAGCACTGATCATAAAGGCCCACAGCAGCGGTAACGTGGCGGTGATGCCATCGCCGATTGCCACGGCAAACGGATACGGCCACGCGTGCTGCAAACCAAAGCCCAGCGCGGCCCACAACACCGGCAGCGGCACCGCCACCAGAATTGACCAGAACACCGTACGCAGCGTCAGGCTAAAGCGATCCTGAGTCACTTTGCCGACTTTGTTGGCTGAACGGGCCATAAAATCATTGAAATGACGACGAGAACTGATGCTAAAGCCCACCAGCAGCACCGCGCAGATAATAGGCATCACGGTTTCTTTGCTGGTAAACATCATCGCCAGCGCTTTGCCGAGTTGCCCTAAGGTATCCAGCGACAGCAGGCGGGTTAAATCACGCGCCACATCAATCGGATACTTCAGGTCGATGGCGCTGACATCCGCGGTCCAGAACAGATAACGGTGGGTGGCTTCTTTCACTTCACCTAAGGCGTCCTGCAACTGCGTATTCGACACTTTCAGCTTGGTGATTTCCAGGATCAGCGTATCGCAGCCGGAAATCAGTGAATTGAGCAGCTCACGCTGGGTTTTCAACTGCGCATCGAGAATACGGGTTTGTTCGCTGGTAAACGGTGTACCGTCATCCTGCTTCTCTTTACGCAGATCTTTTTGCCGCTCCAGTAAATCTTCATAATGCAGCCGCTGCACGCGCAGCTGGCCCATCTCACTGTCGATCTGCTGCGACTTCGGCATATCCGGCAGTCTTGCCACCTGCGCACGCAGGGCCTCACCTAACAGATTGGAAGCGCCCAGCCACTGCGATTGTTCGCGTAGCGTGCTGAGAGCCTGACGAACTTGTAGGGTTTGATTAGTGGCCAGTCGCTGTTGCGAGGCGACCAAATCCATGCGCTGGGCTTGCGCATTCAGGTCGGCGGAGAGTTCACGGTTCACGCGGAACTGGTCGCTGATCGAAGCCGGCAAATCGCCGCTGTTTTCCGCCAGTTGCTCGGTACGCTCCAGCGCCAG
The DNA here is from genome assembly GCF_002095465.1 of Pantoea rodasii. GTDB lineage: Bacteria > Pseudomonadota > Gammaproteobacteria > Enterobacterales > Enterobacteriaceae > Pantoea > Pantoea rodasii. The sequence continues at coordinate 27,661 of NZ_MLFP01000001.1, forward strand.
TTCCGCTTCGCGCTGACGTTGATTGTTGAGCTGATTGCGCAGCGATTGCAGATAGTTATCCAGCTGCGTCACTTTGCGCTGATGCACTTCCGCCCGCATACGCGCCAGTTCCTGACGGTTATTGGCGGACAGCTGTGCCAGCTCTAACTCATCGACACGCGCTTTGTTGGCGGCATTCTCCGCCAGTCGGGCATAAATCTGCGCCTGAGCCAGCGGCGTGGCGGCCGCAGAAAAGCCCTGAGCGCGGCGATCGCTTTCGGTCATCGCCCGGCGTGCGTCGGTTTGCTGCTGCGGTAATTGTGAAAGTGAATCGCTGATCTCACGTGCGCGATCCTGCTCTTGCTGCGCCTGGCGGCCTTCTTCCAGCAGTTGGCTGCTGATTTGCAGGATTTCCTGATCCAGCTCGGCGCTGCTCATGTTATTGCGCACCGCTTTACTGCTGTCGGTCAGCGTGGCGATCTGCTGACGCAGTTCACGCGCCAGCCGTGGAAAATCATCAATCACCTGCTGATACTGCCTGGCGCGCTCCAGCGATTCATCGCGCTCGGCAAGAAAATTGATCGCCGCTTCCAGCGCCTGCACCTGCTCGGTTTGTGCCGGGGAAGCTTTAGCGGATTTAGCCGTATCCAGTTCCTGCTTAAGCTGGCTGGCGGGCGGAACGGTGGCTGCAAAACAGAACTGCTGAGCACCAGGCTCAGCAGTAGAGAGAGAAGAACGCGCACGGGAGAGGTTCCGGTTATTCAGCGAGCGGGGCGCTGTCGCCGGGCAGCGGCAGGGCTATCGCCAGCGGTTGACCAAGACGCGTTTTGCTTTCGGCTTCAAGACTTTCCGCCAGCTTCACGCGACCAGGAGCAAACAGATTGACCACGGTTGAGCCCAGTTTGAAGCGCCCCATTTCCTGGCCTTTCAGCAACACTACCGCGCCCTCATGATCGGCAGCAGGATAGCGCCAGCGTTTGATCACGCCTTCACGCGGCGGCGTAATGGTTCCTGCCCACACGGTCTCAATGCTACCCACAATGGTTGCACCCACCAGGATCTGCGCCATCGGACCATGATCGGTATCGAAAATACAGATCACGCGCTCGTTACGCGCAAACAGGTTCGGGATGTTACGTGCGGTCAGCGGATTGACAGAATAAAGATCGCCCGGCACATAGATCATATCGCGCAGAATACCGTTACACGGCATGTGCACACGATGGTAGTCACGTGGCGCGAGGTAGGTGGTAATGAACTCACCATCAATGAATTTTTCGGCCAGGTCGTCGTTACCGGCCAGCAATGCCTGCAACGTATAGTAGTGACCCTTGGCCTGGAAGATTTGATCGCCTTCAATACGACCTAACTGGCTGACAGCACCATCGGCAGGCAATGCCAGCAGTGACGCATCCGGATCGATTGGGCGCGCACCCTCTTTTAATGGGCGCACGAAGAAGTCGTTAAAGGTGCGATAGCTGCCGGTGTGCGGTTTACTGGCTTCCGCCATGTTCACTTTGTAGTACCAGACGAAAATGTCGATGACCGCTTTGGTCAGCCAGCCACCACGACGGCTGGCGCCCCAGCCGGCAAGTTCAGTGAGCCCTTTTTTGGGCAGAATATGATTCAGGCCGAGTTTAAAACGATCAAGCACCGTTGCCTCCTGGCTTAATTACGCTTGGTTGACAGAAAAGGGGGCGGATTGTAGCAGCGCCCCGTTCAGTTGGCGAATGTGCCGTTGTACCCGTTAATCCTGATTGTCGGAAAAGTTTTTACGCGTTTTTACCTGCGCCATGCTCTCCAGAATACGGTGGTAGTTTTCGAAACGCGCGAGCGCAATGGTGCCATCAGCGACTGCGGCACGGATGGCGCAACCCGGATCGTTATCGTGCTTACAGTCACGGAATCGGCAACTGCCAAGAAACTCACGGAATTCGACAAATCCGCGGGTAATTTGTTCCGGCTCGAGATGCCATAAACCGAATTCGCGCACGCCGGGTGAGTCAATCACATCGCCGCCGTGTGGGAAATGGTAAAGACGCGAAGCCGTGGTGGTGTGCTGACCAAGACCTGAGACGTTAGAAACATCATTGGTCAGGATCTCATCTCCTGCGACATCCAGCCCCAGTAGATTGTTTAACAGGCTGGATTTCCCGACGCCGGATTGACCGGCAAAAATGCTGACGCGGCCGGTTAACGCCTGTTCCAGTTCCACCAGTCCATCTTTCGCATGGCTCGACACCATCAGAACGCGATAGCCGATGTGGCGATAGACATCCATCTGCTGATCAACCAACTTGCGGGTTTCACCGTCCAGCAGGTCGATTTTATTCAGCACCAGCAGCGGCTCAACGCCCAACGTCTCACTGGCCACCAGGTAACGATCGATGATGTTCGGTGACAGCTCAGGCAGGATCGCTGATACGATTATGATCTGATCAATGTTGGCGGCGATCGGTTTGACGCCATCATAGAAATCCGGGCGGGTTAAAACGGTTTTACGTTCGTGAACCGCTTCGACGATCCCTTTGCCGCCACCAATAGCAGCACGCCACACCACGCGGTCGCCGGTAACCAGCGAACGAATGGTGCGACGAATGTTGCAGCGATGCACTTCGCCTGCACTGTCTTCCACGTCTGCGTGCATGCCGAAACGGCTGATCACCACGCCTTCGGACGCTTCACCAAACAGATTATCATCCGGCTCCGGCTTATCGCTCCGTTGCTGCAGACGACGCTGATGGTTGGCGCTTACGCGACGTTGTTGACCCTTCGACAATTTATTTTTGCTCACGCATCCTCTCACGGCTTTCGCCAGGCTTCGCCCCGCTGGGCAAAACGTCTATGATACACCTGAAACGAGTGTAATGACGACTTTGGCAACAGGCGGGAAACGCATGACATCTGGAAATGAAAATAATCTGATTTGGATCGACCTGGAAATGACCGGACTGGATCCGGAGCAGGATCGCATTATTGAGATCGCCACGATCGTCACCGATGCCAATCTTAACATCCTGGCGGAAGGTCCGGTGTTTGCTGTACATCAGTCTGACGCGCAGCTGGCGTTAATGGACGAGTGGAACGTGCGCACCCACACCAACAGCGGTCTGGTGGAGCGCGTTAAGGCGAGCGAGTATGACGATCGCGCCGCAGAGCTGGCGACGATTGAATTCCTCAAGCAGTGGGTGCCCGCAAATACGTCGCCGATTTGCGGCAACAGCATTGGCCAGGATCGTCGCTTCCTGTTCAAATACATGCCGGAGCTGGAAGCCTATTTCCACTACCGCTATCTGGATGTCAGCACGCTGAAAGAACTGGCGCGTCGCTGGAAACCCGATATCCTGCCGGGCTTTAAAAAAGCGGGCAGCCATCAGGCGCTGGATGATATTCGCGAGTCTGTTGCCGAGTTGGCGTATTACCGCGAACACTTCTTGCAGCTTTAATCGGCTAAGGGTGCGCAGGAAATCATCAGGTTGCTGATTAAAGCAGCAAACGCACTGAAAGCGCAAAATTTTGCTTTTAGACTCTTGCGACTGAAAGGATTTCTCGTATAATGCGCACCCCGTACCGGTGAAGAATTTACAACGGTGCGCAGCAGTAATACGAAGATTATGCGGGAATAGCTCAGTTGGTAGAGCACGACCTTGCCAAGGTCGGGGTCGCGAGTTCGAGTCTCGTTTCCCGCTCCAAATCTTAGTGGTTTAGCAAGACACCAAAATCAAGTATTTCGGTTTGCAACAAGGCGGCAACTGAGCGAATACCATGGAGCTTACATCAGTAAGTGATCTGGTTGAGTGAAGGAAGCCAACGCAGTGGCAAAGTGAAAGACGACGATTATGCGGGAATAGCTCAGTTGGTAGAGCACGACCTTGCCAAGGTCGGGGTCGCGAGTTCGAGTCTCGTTTCCCGCTCCAAAATCTGTTTTAGTTAGTAGTAACCTCTTTGCGGGAATAGCTCAGTTGGTAGAGCACGACCTTGCCAAGGTCGGGGTCGCGAGTTCGAGTCTCGTTTCCCGCTCCAGATTTTCATATTCACTAATGTTATTTGCTCTCGGGCGTATTCAGTCTTAAAACTGCTGCAGTCTTCATTGATCTTATGCGGCCTGGTTTTTTTCTGGAAATTTTGCGTACCGCATTAGCACCAACGATGCCTGTAGTCTGTTGCAGTTATCTTACAGGTTATCCACAATGCGCCTGCAACGTGCTGACGGCGTTTTACCCTATCTGCAAAACTGTTTTAAACAGAGTTATCCACAGGCTCTGGACAGACCCCTGCGCGCCAAACTCTACATAAAAGTTTACAGTAATAACCTAACCAATTGTTTTATATTGGTTTAATGGTATTTCTGTCTGTGAATTGTCTTGCTAGACGATATAACGATCCTCGTCACTATTCGGCTTTATAATTTTATTCACAGCATGTGGAAAAGCATTTTATCCTGCGCATCTGGTCAATCACGCATCACGGGGTAAGCCTTTTTCTACTGCTCGAACCAGCCGCAGTTTCTTTGCCGGCTGAACATTAACAGCCTGCGCCGCGCGTTTCTCTATCTGTTGCGCGATGGCCCACTCAATATGCTCATCAAGCAGCGTGTGTTCACCACTGCGCGTTTGCAGTGCGGCCAGATTTTCTTCTGCCCAGGGCGCGTTGCCCAATGCCACCGCAATATTCCGCAGCCAGCGTAAGTGACCAATGCGTCGAATCGCTGAACCTTCTGTCACGCGCAAAAACTTCGCCTCGTCCCATTTAAAAAGATCCACTAACGGCGGGGCGTGCAACACCGCGCGCGGCGAGAAATCATCTTCATCGGTCAACTGGCCATAACGATTCCACGGGCAGATGAGCTGGCAATCGTCACAGCCGTAGATGCGATTGCCAATCAGCGGACGGAACTCTTCAGGAATTGCGCCTTCCAATTCGATGGTGAGATAGGAAATACAGCGCCGGGCATCCACCACATAAGGCTCAACGATGGCAGAAGTGGGGCAAATGGTGATGCAGGCGACACAGCGACCACACTGCTCTTCCTGTGGCTGATCGACCGGCAGCGGCAAATCAATCAGTAACTCGCCGAGGAAGAACCAGGAACCGGCTTCACGGTTGAGAATCAATGAGTGTTTGCCGGTCCAGCCCAATCCCGCTTTAGCCGCAATTGGCCGTTCGAGGATGGGGCGGAATCGACAAAGGGGCGAAAATTGAGTTCACCGCAGTGAGCCTGGATCATTTCTCCGAGCTTTTCAGTCGATTGCGCAATACTTTGTGATAATCGCGGCCCAGCGCATAACGGCTGACATAGCCTAACTGTGGATTTCTTAAGGTGCTGGCAAACGCCGCTTTGGCCGGAAGGTAGTTCATGCGAACGCTGATGACGCGTAAAGTGCCAGGCAGCAATTCATGCGGACGCGCGCGCATCATGCCATGGCGCGCCATCCAATCCATCTCGCCGTGATATTGCTTCTCTAGCCAATCCTGTAATTTGGGCTCTTCGGCGCTGAGATCGGTATCACAAATACCAACCTGCTGAAAACCGAGTTCACGCCCCCACTGTTTTATCAGTTGGGCAAGCTGTTGAAGATCGAGAGGGTATGACATGAGAAACCAGGCAATTGAAGCAAACCCGCGCAGTTTACCACACTCTGTCTGGCCTGCGCAGGCGATAGGGCAACTGGAGCGCGATGCGGCAGACAGCCTGGGGTTAACCTTGTATGAATTGATGCAGCGAGCCGGGCAGGCGAGCTATGAGCTGGCGCGGGAACAGTGGCCACTGGCGCAGCACTGGCTGATTTTGTGTGGCCACGGTAATAACGGCGGCGATGGCTATGTGGTGGCGCGGCTGGCGCAGGCCGCGGGGCTGGAAGTGACGCTGCTGGCATGCGCAGGGCGTAAACCGTTGCCACAGGAAGCGCAGGCGGCACAACAAGCGTGGCTGGATGCGGGCGGAGTGATTCACGCGCCCGATGCGGCATGGCCAGAAAGCGTTGATGTGATTGTCGATGGATTGCTCGGCACCGGCATCAATCGTGCACCGGCTGCGCCCTACGATGATCTGATTAAAAAGGCGAATGCCCATCCTGCCCCGATACTGGCGCTGGATATCCCTTCCGGGCTGGATGCGGCAACCGGCACCGCATCAGGCGTGGCCATCGTAGCCCATCACACTCTCAGCATGATCGTGCTGAAAACGGGGCAGCTGACGGGCAAAGCGCGTGATTACGTGGGCCAATTGCACTGTGATGCCTTGGGTTTGGACGCTTATCTGGCTGGTGAAGCCGCGCCTGTGGCGCGCTATGACGCGCAGGACCTCGCGCGTTGGTTAACGCCGCGTCGTGCGACCTCACATAAAGGCGATCACGGTCGTCTGTTGATTGTGGGGGGAGATAAGGGCACCGCCGGGGCCATTCGGATGACGGCGGAAGCGGCGTTACGCAGTGGTGCTGGGCTTGTGCGCGTGCTGACGCATGAAGATAATATCGGCCCGATTCTGACCGCGCGACCGGAGTTGATGGTCGATACGCTACGTGAGGAAACGCTGGAACAGGCGCTGCAATGGGCAGACGTGATCGCCATCGGGCCAGGACTGGGACAACGTGATTGGGCTCAGAAGGCGCTGAAAAAGGTAGCGGCCAGTGAAAAGCCGATGCTTTGGGATGCTGATGCGCTTAACCTGCTGGCAATCAAGCAGGATTACCGTCAGAATCGCATTATTACGCCGCATCCTGGCGAAGCCGCACGCCTGTTGGGCGTTAAAACCAGTGACATTGAAAGTGACCGCTTACATGCGGCGCAAGAGCTGGTGAAACGCTACGGCGGCGTGGTGGTGCTGAAAGGTGCGGGCACCATTATTGCCAGCGCGGCAGGTGAAATCGCGATTGCCGATGTCGGCAATGCGGGCATGGCATCCGGCGGCATGGGCGATGTGCTCAGCGGTATCATCGCCGCCATGCTGGGCCAAAAATTAACGTTACTTGAGGCAGCCTGCGCGGGCTGTGTCGCACACGGTGCAGCAGCAGATGCGGTTGCCCGGCAGCGCGGCACGCGTGGCATGTTAGCCACTGATTTGTTCGAACTGCTGTGGCAGTTTGTTAATCCAGAGATGATCCAACAATAAAGCATGAAGACCTGTGTTATCCCTTTGCCCGATGAGGCGGCAACCCTGAATCTGGGTGCCCAACTGGCCCGCGTATGCAGCAGCGCGTTGGTTATCTATCTTTATGGCGATCTCGGCGCCGGAAAAACCACCTTTAGCCGGGGGTTCCTGCAGGCGCTCGGCCATCAGGGCAATGTCAAAAGCCCAACCTATACGCTGGTGGAGCCGTACGAACTCGGCTCGCGTACCCTTTATCACTTCGATCTTTATCGTCTTGCCGATCCCGAAGAACTGGAATTTATGGGCATCCGCGATTACTTCAGTGGGGACGCGCTGTGTCTGGTGGAGTGGCCGCAGCAGGGCACGGGTGTGCTTCCTGAGCCCGACCTGGCGCTGACGTTGCGCTATGTGGATAACGCGCGCGAAGCAGAGATCACGGCTGTTTCAGCGCTGGGCGAAACGCTGTTTGAACAGTTCCAGCAAGGCAGGGAGCAGGCATGATTTCAAGGATGAAAGGGATTCTGCTGGCCGCGCTCTGCGTGTTTTCTGCTTCAGCGCTGTCTGCCACCTTGTCGGATATCAAAGTTGAAAACGGTGACAGCCAGGCGACGGTGACGCTGAGCTTTAACGGCCAGCCGGTGTATGGCTTCTTCCCGCTACATAACCCCAATCGCGTGGTGTTGGATATTCGTCAGAGCGGCGCGATCAAGGGCTTACCGCTCAACTTTAGCGGCGAGAACATCGTACAACGCATCCGCAATAGCCAACCGAAAGACAAACAGAGCATTCGTTTGGTCTTTGAATTGACGCAGGCTACGCACACGCGGGCCACGACGCAACGTGACGGCAATCAGTATCGCGTGGTGTTTACCCTGAAAGGGACGCAACCGGCAAAGCGCAGCACCGCTGTTGCGCCGGTCACCACCGCGCGTCAAAGCGAAAGTACGGCCAACCCATTTAACGCCAACCAGGTCACTGCCGTCACCAGCAGTAACACCACGGTACGTCCGGGCGAATCGGTTTCCCGCAACGATACGGTGATTGTGGCGATTGATGCCGGACACGGTGGTCAGGATCCGGGCGCATCGGGCCAGCATGGTTTGCACGAAAAGAACGTCACGATTGCCATTGCGCGTAAGCTGAAAGCGCTGATGGATCGGGACCCCATGTTTAAGCCGGTGCTGACACGTAACGGCGACTATTTTATTTCGGTGATGGGCCGTTCCGAGGTGGCGCGTAAAGAGAATGCCAACCTGCTGGTATCGATTCACGCCGACGCCGCGCCAAACCATTCGGCGACCGGCGCATCCGTTTGGGTGCTGTCAAACCGCCGCGCCAATAACGAAATGGCTAACTGGCTGGAACAGAAAGAGAAACAATCCGAACTGCTGGGCGGGGCAGGCGATTTGCTGGCTAACAGCCAGGCCGATCCCTACCTGAGCCAGGCGGTGCTGGATCTGCAGTTCGGTCATTCACAGCGCGTTGGCTATGACGTCGCGGTGAAAGTGTTACAGCAACTGCGTGGTATTACGCAATTGCATAAACGTTTACCGGAACATGCCAGCTTAGGCGTGTTGCGTTCCCCGGATATCCCTTCTTTACTGGTTGAGACTGGCTTTATCAGTAATGCGGCGGAGGAGCGGCTGCTGGGTAGCAGCGCGTATCAGGAGAAGATTGCACAGTCGATTTATAAAGGACTGCGTAATTATTTCCTTACGCATCCGCTGCAATCGCTCCCAAAGGAGGAGAACCGGCCGCTGGACAGCACACCAGCGGTTAGCGTTGCCAGCAACCCGGCGACCGGCACCGTGCAATACACTGGCGCTACACAGCGTCATACGGTGACACGCGGTGAAACACTGTCTGGTATTGCCGAGAAATATGGCGTCAGCATGGCAACATTGCGCGACCTCAACAGCCTGAAGCGCGATGTGGTGTGGGTCGGGCAACGTTTAAAAGTGCCGGCCAAATCGGGTGTCAACGTCACCGCTGCGAGTCGCCCATCGCGGCACAAAGTGGTGCGCGGGGATTCGCTCACCGGGATTGCCGCCCATTATGGCGTCAGCCCTAAAGCCATCATGCAGGCGAATAACATGAAGTCGAGCAATGTGATGCTGGGGCAAAACTTAAAGATTCCACAATCCTGATTGCTGGCGCTGCGGCGCCAGTCCGTTTAAAGGATCACCACCATGCCAATACAGATTTTACCGCCGCAGCTGGCGAACCAGATTGCCGCAGGCGAAGTGGTTGAGCGTCCGGCATCGGTCGTAAAAGAGCTGGTGGAAAACAGTCTTGATGCCGGCGCGACACGCATTGACGTCGATATCGAAAAGGGCGGCGCAAAGCTGATCCGCATTCGAGACAACGGCTGTGGCATTGTCAAAGCCGAACTGGCGATGGCCCTCGCTCGCCATGCCACCAGTAAAATCGCCTCGCTCGATGACCTTGAGGCGATCGTCAGCCTGGGTTTCCGTGGTGAAGCCCTTGCCAGCATCAGTTCCGTCTCGCGTTTAACGTTAACATCCCGCACTGCTGAGCAAAACGAAGCCTGGCAAGCGTATGCGGAAGGGCGCGAGATGAATGTCACGGTGAAACCTGCGGCGCATCCTGTTGGTACGTCGCTGGAAGTGCTCGATCTGTTCTACAACACACCGGCGCGGCGCAAGTTTATGCGCACCGAGAAAACCGAATTTACCCATATCGATGAAGTGATTCGCCGCATTGCGCTGGCGCGTTTCGATGTGGCGATCTCCCTGACCCACAACGGCAAGATGATCCGCCAGTATCGCGCCGTGGATCAGGAAGCCCAGCGCGAACGCCGACTGGGCGCGATCTGCGGGACCACGTTCATGCAGCATGCACTGCGCATTGACTGGCAACATGACGATTTGGCGTTACGCGGATGGGTGGCCGATCCTGCGGGTTCGCGCCAGGTGACGGATCTGCAATATTGCTACGTCAATGGTCGCATGATGCGTGACAAGCTGATCAATCATGCAATTCGCCAGGCGTATCAGACGCAGCTCGGTGAAGATCAACAACCCGCATATGTGCTGTATCTGGAGATTGATCCGCACCAGGTTGACGTTAACGTTCATCCTGCCAAGCACGAAGTTCGCTTTCACCAGTCCCGACTGGTGCATGATTTTATCTGGCAGGGCGTAATGAGCGCGCTACAGGCGAGCCGTGCCGCAGAGTTGCCCATCGCGCATGCGGAAGAGCCCGCGCCTAAGTGGCAGCCAGAGAATCGACAGGCGGCGGGCGCGAATCACTTTGCGCAACCCGCGAGCCCCTCACGTAATAGTACCAGCTCCAGTAGCGGTGCTGCGGCGGCGGGAACACACGCGGGTTGGCAGAATAAAGAGCCGGTTTATCGCGCCCGTGAAGGTTCCGCGTATCAGCAATTAATAAAAACGCCTGCGGCCGAAACGCTTCGCGCCGCGGCGCCGCAACCTGCGCGCCAGCCTGACCCGCGAGAGGCGCCATTGGCCGCACACGCGCAAAGCTTTGGCCGCGTGCTGAGTGTGATGCACGAGCAGTATGCGCTGTTGGAACGCGGCAATCAGTTACTGATGTTGTCGCTCAGTGTCGCATCGCGCTGGCTGAAACAGGCCCAGTTACAACCGGGAGAAGAGGGCTTAAAACCGCAGCCGTTATTGATCCCGGTAAGACTAAAAATCGCCAAAGAAGAGCTGAATGTCATTGATGCCCAGGCCGCGCTGTTAGCGCTGATGGGCATTGATTTACAACGAGAAGGTCAGCATGCAACCTTGCGCGCCGTCCCTTTACCGTTACGCACACAAAATTTACAAATCTTGATTCCAGACCTGTTAGGCTATCTGGCCCGGCAGCAAGAGGTTTCTGCATCCGCACTGGCCCAATGGCTGGCACGTCGTGATGATGCAGGAGACGCTCACTGGAATCACTCGCAGGCGATAGCACTGCTGGCAGAGCTCGAACGGCTCTGTCCGCAACTGCTTAAGTCGCCGCCTTCAGGTCTGTTACAGACCCTAGAGATTGAGAGCGCGATTAACGCGTTGAAGCATGAGTGAACTAAACCAAGCTAGCCGGCCAAAGGCAATTTTTTGATGGGGCCTACCGCCTCCGGTAAGACGGCATTAGCGATTTCGCTGCGTCAGCAACTTCCGGTGGAACTTATCAGCGTTGACTCTGCCTTAATCTATCGCGGGATGGATATTGGCACGGCGAAACCGTCGGCAGAAGAGTTAGCACTGGCGCCCCATCGTTTGCTAGACATTCGCGATCCGGCGGAAGCTTATTCCGCCGCTGAGTTTCGTCGCGATGCGCTGGCAGAAATGGCGGAGATTACCCAAAAGGGTAAGATTCCGTTGCTTGTTGGTGGAACCATGCTCTACTTCAAGGCGTTGCTTGAAGGATTGTCGCCGTTGCCCTCGGCCGATCCCGACGTGCGTCAGCGGATAGAGCAAATGGCGGCGGAGAAAGGGTGGGAAGCCCTACACCGCCAGCTGTGTGAAATCGATCCGGTCGCCGGTAGTCGTATTCATCCGAATGATCCGCAGAGACTTTCGCGAGCACTGGAAGTTTTTTTATTTCGGGTAAAACTTTAACGGAACTGACAAAACGTCCGGCGAAGCGTTACCCTACGACGTGTACCAATTTGCTATCGCTCCGGCGAGTCGTGAACTGATACATCAACGCATTGCGTTGCGTTACGACCAGATGCTAGCGTCAGGATTTGAAGCGGAGGCTCGTGAACTGTTTGCACGAGGTGATTTGCATACGGACATGCCTTCCATTCGTTGTGTAGGTTATCGCCAGATGTGGTCATATCTTTCTGGTGAAATCGATTACGACGAAATGGTTTATCGGGGAATTTGCGCCACCCGGCAGCTCGCTAAACGCCAGATGACCTGGTTACGTGGCTGGCCCGAAGTACACTGGATAGACAGTGATGAGCCAGAGTTAGCGCGTAATGCGGTGCTTAAGGTAGTTAGTGCGAAGCAGGGATGATTGTGTACAATTGGTCCGTTATCGTGCGCAAATTTTTACGCAGTTTTTCTGAACCACGGTTCTTAAAGTTACAAACAACAAGCATATAAGGAAAAGATAGAATGGCTAAGGGGCAATCATTACAAGACCCGTTTTTGAACGCATTGCGTCGTGAACGTGTACCGGTTTCGATCTATTTGGTGAATGGTATTAAGCTGCAAGGGCAAATTGAATCCTTTGATCAGTTCGTCATTCTGTTGAAAAACACGGTTAGCCAGATGGTGTACAAACACGCCATCTCTACAGTGGTTCCTTCTCGTCCGGTTTCGCACCATAGCAACAACCCGGGCGGCAGCGGTGGTAGCAGCAATTATCACCATAGCGGAAGCAACCAGGGCGCTCAGTCGCAGCCACAACAAGACGGCGATAACGCAGAATAATTTTGCGCTGCCGTAAAGCCAGGGCTGGGGAGCGATAGCGTTTTCCCGTCCTGGTTATTTTATTTTAGCGAGGTTATAGCTTGTTTGACCGTTATGATGCCGGTGAGCAGGCCGTACTGGTACACATCTGGTTCTCCCAAGACAAAGAGCTGGAAGATTTGCAGGAGTTTGAAACTCTTGTCTCTTCTGCGGGCGTCGAAGCGCTGCAAGTGATTACTGGCAGCCGTAAAGCGCCACATCCCAAATATTTTGTCGGTGAAGGAAAGGCAGTTGAAATTGCCGATGCGGTGAAAGCGAGTGGAGCATCGGTCGTGTTATTCGATCATGCCTTATCGCCTGCCCAAGAACGTAATCTCGAGCGAGTGTGCGAATGTCGCGTTGTCGACCGCACTGGCTTAATTCTCGATATTTTTGCTCAGCGCGCCCGTACCCATGAGGGTAAATTACAGGTCGAGCTGGCACAACTACGCCATATGGCAACCCGTCTGGTGCGTGGATGGACGCACCTTGAACGCCAAAAAGGCGGTATCGGTTTGCGTGGCCCAGGTGAAACGCAGCTGGAAACGGACCGCCGTTTACTGCGTAACCGCATTAGCCTCATCCTTTCCCGCCTTGAGCGTGTGGAGAAGCAGCGCGAACAGGGCCGTCAAGCGCGCGCCAAAGCCGATGTCCCTACCGTATCGCTGGTGGGATACACCAACGCCGGTAAATCAACCCTGTTCAATGCGGTGACCTCAGCCAATGTGTATGCGGCTGACCAACTGTTTGCGACCCTTGATCCTACCTTGCGTCGCCTGAGTGTGGCAGACGTGGGTGATGTGGTTTTAGCGGATACCGTGGGGTTTATTCGCCATTTGCCGCATGACTTAGTCGCGGCCTTTAAAGCCACCCTGCAGGAAACGCGTCAGGCGACGTTATTACTGCATGTGATCGACGCGGCCGATTTACGCGTCAATGACAACATCGCCGCCGTTAACGAAGTGTTGGCCGAAATTGAATCGGACGAAATCCCCACGCTGTTGGTGATGAATAAGATCGATATGCTGGATGGCTTTGTGCCGCGTATTGATCGTGATGAAGAGAATAAGCCGACGCGCGTGTGGCTTTCTGCACAAAGCGGTGAAGGTCTCCCCTTACTGTGGCAGGCGTTATCTGAGCGCTTAGCCGGTGAGATTGCGCAGTACGATTTACGATTGCCACCGGAAGCGGGCCGTTTACGCAGCCGCTTTTATCAGTTGTCGGCGATTGAGAAAGAATGGAATGAAGATGATGGTTTTGTAGGTTTGCACGTGCGAATGCCGATCGTTGACTGGCGTCGTCTGTGCAAACAGGAGCCATCATTAACCAGTTATATTGTTTGATATTGCCCTAACGCCTTTACCCAACTTATTGAAAAGTGTTGTGATAATTGCTGTAAGCCGCGAATAGGCAGGTTTTTACCCGACTATTTCGGATTTCAGCAAGGCGGCAACTGAGTGAATCTCTGGGAGCTTACGTTAGTAAGTGACCGGAGTGAGCGAAGACAGCCAACGCAGCTGCAATTCGAAAGAGGAAGGGTAAAAAACGTAAATACAATAAATGGAGTAGAAACATGGCGTGGAATCAGCCCGGAAATAACGGACAGGACCGCGACCCGTGGGGAAGCAGCAATAATCAAGGCGGCAACTCTGGGGGAAATAAGGGAGGGCGCGATCAGGGGCCTCCTGATCTGGATGATATCTTCCGTAAGCTGAGCAAAAAACTCAGCGGACTGGGCGGTGGCAAACAGAGTGACAACAATGGCCAGCGCGGCGGCGGTAGCGGTGGCAAACTGGTTGGCATCGTTGCCGTAGCCGCAGTCGTCATCTGGGCTGCCAGCGGTTTCTACACCATCAAAGAAGCAGAACGTGGCGTTGTGACCCGTTTTGGCAAGTTCAGCCATCTGGTTGAGCCGGGCCTTAACTGGAAGCCAACCTTCATTGACCAGGTTCGTGCTGTTAACGTTGAAGCGGTGCGTGAACTGGCTGCTTCTGGCGTGATGCTGACTTCGGACGAAAACGTGGTGCGCGTAGAAATGAATGTGCAGTATCGCGTGACGAATCCTGAGCAATATTTGTATGCGGTCACCAGCGCTGACGACAGTCTGCGTCAGGCCACCGACAGCGCACTGCGCGGTGTCATTGGTCGTTCTACCATGGACCGTATCCTGACCGAAGGCCGTACCGTGGTGCGTAGTGAAACCCAACGTGAACTTGACGAAACCATCCGTCCTTACAACATGGGTATTACGCTGCTCGACGTCAACTTCCAGGCGGCGCGTCCACCGGAAGAAGTGAAAGCCTCGTTTGATGATGCCATCGCTGCCCGTGAAAACCGCGAGCAGTATGTGCGTGAAGCAGAAGCGTATTCGAATGAAGTGCAGCCGCGTGCCAACGGTCAGGCGCAGCGTATTCTGGAAGAAGCCCGTGCTTACAAAGAACGTACTGTGCTAGAAGCACAGGGTGAAGTAGCACGCTTTGCGTTGTTACTGCCGGAATACAAAGCGGCACCGCAAATCACCAAAGAGCGTCTCTATATCGAAAGTATGGAACGTGTGCTGAGCCATACGCGCAAAGTATTGGTTAACGATCGTGGAAACAGCCTGATGGTGTTGCCACTGGATCAACTGATGCGTGGTGGTCAGGCTTCAGGTGGTCAGAATAGCCAGAAAAATACCAATCTGATGAAGTTACCTTCGTCCGGCAGCAGTGCCAGCAACGATGACTCATCGTCCTACAGTCCGAGCAGCATCATGGACCAGCGTCGCGCCAATGCGTCACGCAACGATACCCAGCGCGCAGGGAGGGAGTAATCGATGCGTAAGCCAATTATTGCCGTAATTATTGTCGTACTGGTGGCGCTGTACGCCTCGCTGTTCGTCGTGCAAGAGGGGGAGCGTGGCATTGTGCTGCGCTTTGGTAAAGTTCTGCGTGACAATGAGAACAAGCCGCAGGTTTATGCACCGGGTCTGCATTTCAAGATTCCGTTTATCGAAACCGTGAAATCACTCGACGCGCGTATCCAGACCATGGACAACCAGGCCGATCGCTTTGTTACCAAAGAGAAGAAAGACCTGATTGTTGATTCCTACATCAAATGGCGTATCAGCGATTTCAGCCGTTACTACCTGGCAACCGGTGGTGGCGATGTGTCACAGGCTGAAGTGCTGCTGAAACGTAAGTTCAGTGACCGTTTGCGTTCTGAAATGGGTCGTCTGGATGTGAAGGATATCGTTACGGATTCGCGTGGCCGTCTGACCACTGACGTACGCGATGCGTTGAACACCGGTACTGCTGGTAACGACGACGAAGTGCAGACGCCGGCGGCGGATGACGCTATCGCCAGTGCGGCAGCCCGTGTTGAGCGTGAAACTAACAGCAGCGAGCCAGCTCCGAACCCGAACAGTATGGCTGCACTGGGTATTCAGGTCGTTGACGTGCGTATCAAGCAGATCAACCTGCCAGCTGAAGTGTCTGACGCTATTTACAATCGTATGCGCGCAGAGCGTGAAGCGGTTGCACGTAGCCAGCGTTCACAAGGTCAGGAAGAGGCAGAAAAACTGCGCGCTCAGGCGGATTACCAGGTGACTCGTACCCTGGCTGAAGCCCAGCGTCAGGCGCTGATTTCACGTGGTGAAGGCGATGCGCAGGCAGCGAAACTGTTTGCTGACTCCTTCGGTCAGGATCCCGATTTCTATGCCTTTATTCGCAGCCTGAGTGCTTATGAGACCAGCTTCTCTGACAATCAGGATGTGATGGTGTTGAGCCCGGATAGCGATTTCTTCCGCTTTATGAAGGCGCCAACTAACACCGCGCGTTAAGAACTGATATAACCTTGAGGCCGACAATGTTGTCGGCCTTTTTTTGGGAAAAATAGCATGAACACAACCATCTGGATGGCGCTGGCGTTAGTTTTGGTGCTGGAAGGGCTGGGACCGATGTTTCTGCCGCGCATCTGGCGTCGCATGATTCTGTCGATGACGCAGTTGCCCGATCGCATCCTGCATCGTTTTGGTGGTGGTTTAGTGGTGGCGGGCGTGGTGATTTTCTACATGATGAGTACCCATGCGAATGTTTGATGCTAAATTTGTGTGATATCCGCACGGCTAAATTGTGTCTTGCAGTCTATGTTTCCCCCAACATGTTGTATTGATCAAAACGCGGGCAAAAAACCGCGCAACCGTATGCTAAAAGTGCTGAAAGTGAGCAAAACCGATGGTAGAATCCATTTTTAAGCAATCGGTGATTTTGAAAAAATGGGTAAGAACGTCGTCGTACTGGGCACCCAATGGGGTGACGAAGGTAAAGGTAAGATCGTAGACCTTCTGACTGAACGCGCGAATTACGTTGTGCGTTACCAGGGTGGCCACAATGCTGGCCATACACTTGTCATCAACGGTGAAAAAACCGTCCTCCACTTAATTCCATCTGGCATCCTGCGTGAAAACGTCACCAGCATCATTGGTAATGGTGTTGTGCTGTCGCCTGAAGCGCTGATGAAAGAGATGAAAGGTCTGGAAGATCGCGGTGTGCCGGTACGTGAACGTCTGCTGATCTCTGAAGCTTGTCCGTTGATCCTGCAATACCACGTTGCAATGGACCTGGCGCGCGAAAAAGCGCGTGGCGCCAAAGCAATCGGTACTACAGGTCGTGGTATCGGCCCAGCGTACGAAGATAAGGTTGCTCGTCGCGGTCTGCGCGTTAGCGATCTCTTCAACAAAGAAACCTTCGCCGTTAAGCTGAAAGAAATCGTCGATTTCTACAACTTCCAGTTAGTGAACTACTACAAAACTGACGCCGTTGACTACGAAAAAGTGCTGAGTGATGTGCTGGCTGTGGCCGACATCCTGACCGGCATGGTGGTTGACGTTTCCGATCTGTTGGACAGCGCGCGTAAGCGTGGCGATCTGATCATGTTCGAAGGCGCGCAGGGTACACTGCTGGATATCGACCACGGTACTTATCCGTACGTGACCTCGTCGAACACCACCGCGGGTGGCGTGGCGACCGGTTCAGGTATTGGTCCACGTTACGTTGATTACGTACTGGGCATCGTCAAAGCTTATTCAACACGTGTAGGTGCGGGTCCATTCCCTACCGAACTGTTTGATGAGACAGGCGAATTCCTGTGTGCACAGGGCAACGAGTTTGGCGCGACCACCGGTCGTCGTCGCCGTACTGGCTGGCTGGATGCGGTTGCAGTACGTCGTGCCGTGCAGATCAACTCCCTGTCAGGTTTCTGCATGACCAAACTGGACGTGCTGGATGGCCTGAAAGAAGTGAAAATCTGTGTGGGTTATCGCATGCCGGATGGCCGCGAAATGACCACCACGCCGCTGGCTGCTGAAGGTTGGGAAGGCATTGAGCCAATCTACGAATCCATGCCAGGCTGGAGCGAAACCACCTTTGGCGTGAAAACGCTGGAAGGTCTGCCGCAGGCAGCACGTGATTACATCAAGCGTGTAGAAGAAGTGACCGGTGTGCCGATTGATATTATTTCAACCGGACCAGACCGTAGTGAGACCATGATTCTGCGTGATCCGTTCGACGCATAATCCTTCAGGATCTCCTCAGGCCGGACATTGTCCGGCCTTTGTTTATCCGCTCTTTGACTCCGCTCACTCTCTTTTTTCTTGCAATTATCGATACTTGCCTAAGAAAAAAACGCACCGGCCTCCACGCTCTGGTTTATCATCATACTTAAACATCACGCCGACCGGCGCATAACCATAACGTCCGATGATTCACTGAGGTATATGTGCAGCTAACGAGTTTCACCGATTATGGTCTGCGTGCGCTGATTTACATGGCGACGTTGCCGGAAGGTAAGCAGACCAACATTAGCGAAGTTACCGATACCTACGGGGTATCGCGTAATCACATGGTTAAAATCATTAATCAACTCAGCCGGGCAGGCTTTGTCGCCGCGACACGCGGTAAAAACGGCGGAATTCGTTTAGGCATGGACCCGGAAAAGATCGTGATTGGTCAGGTGGTGAGAAGAATGGAGCCTTTGCAGTTAGTGAACTGCGAAGAGTGCGCCATCACGCCGGCCTGTCGTTTGCGTAAGGCACTGCATGATGCAGTCCAGCTGTTCCTTAAGGAACTGGACAATTACACTCTGGCCGATCTGGTCAAAGATAACGACTCACTGTACCAAATTTTATTGTCCGAACCGCCGGTGGCAATCCAAATTAAATGACATCGGAGGAACCGTAATGTCAAAAGATCCTTTTCAGGATAGAGAAGCAGAAAAGTACGACAACCCCATTCCCAGCCGCGAATTTATTCTGGCGTTGCTAGAAAAGCGCGAGAAACCGATCAATCGTGATGAAATCGCCCAGGAATTGAACATCACCAGCGAAGACCAGTTGGAAGCACTGCGTCGTCGTCTGCGCGCCATGGAGCGTGATGGTCAACTGGTGTTTACACGTCGTCAATGTTACGCCCTGCCAGAACGCCTCGACCTGCTGCGTGGCAAAGTCATCGGTCATCGTGATGGCTATGGTTTCCTGCGCGTTGATGGCCAGAAAGACGATTTCTATTTGTCTGCCGAGCAGATGAAGTTTTGCCTGCACGGCGACGTGATTCTGGCACAGCCGGGCAGCGCCGATCGCAAAGGTCGCCGCGAAGCCCGCGTGGTACGTGTACTTGAGCCACGCAACAGCCAGATTGTAGGCCGTTACTTCACCGATGCCGGCACCGGTTTTGTGGTGCCAGATGACAGCCGCCTGAGTTTCGATATCCTCATTCCGCAGGAAGAAACGCTGGATGCGCGCATGGGTTCAGTGGTGGTGGTGGAAATTGTCCAGCGCTCGACCCGTCGTACCAAAGCCATTGGTAAGATCACCGAAATTCTCGGTGATGATATGGGCACCAGTCTTGCGGTAGACATGGCGCTGCGCACTCA
The DNA here is from genome assembly GCF_002095465.1 of Pantoea rodasii. GTDB lineage: Bacteria > Pseudomonadota > Gammaproteobacteria > Enterobacterales > Enterobacteriaceae > Pantoea > Pantoea rodasii. The sequence continues at coordinate 47,068 of NZ_MLFP01000001.1, forward strand.
CGAGATCCCACATACCTGGCCGGAAGAAGTTGAGAAAGAGATTTCAAAACTGCAGGAACAGGTCCCCGAAGCGGCGAAAAAAGGCCGTGTCGATCTGCGTGAGTTGCCGCTGGTTACCATCGATGGTGAAGATGCGCGTGACTTCGATGATGCGGTTTACTGTGAGAAAAAACGCGGTGGTGGCTGGCGTCTGTGGGTAGCCATTGCTGATGTAAGCTATTACGTGCGTCCAGGCACGGCATTGGATGACGAAGCCCATCAGCGCGGTACGTCGGTGTACTTCCCGTCACAAGTGGTGCCAATGTTGCCGGAGATCCTCTCCAACGGCCTGTGCTCGCTGAACCCGCAGGTGGATCGCCTGTGCATGGTGTGTGAGATGACCATCTCGTCGAGCGGCAAGCTCACCGGCTTCAAGCACTATGAAGCGGTGATGAATTCCCATGCGCGCCTGACCTACAACAAAGTGTGGAACATTCTGCAGGGCAATACTGAACTGCGTGAGCAGTACGCTGCGCAGGTCTCACACCTTGAAGAACTGCACAGCATGTATCAGGCGCTGGAAACAGCGCGCGAGCAGCGTGGCGGTATCTCATTCGAAACCGAAGAAGCCAAATTTATTTTCAATGCGGAACGCCGTATCGAGCGTGTTGAACGCACCGCGCGTAACGAAGCACACAAGCTGATTGAAGAGTGCATGATTCTCGCTAACATCGCTTCAGCACGTTATGTCGAGAAGCACGAAGAACCTGCACTGTTCCGCGATCATGATCGTCCAAGCGAAGACAGCATCAAGAGCTTCCGTACCGTGCTGAACGAGCTGGGCTTAAGCCTGCCGGGTGGCATGAAACCGCAACCTGTTGACTATGCTGCGCTGCTGAAGCAAGTGGCCGAGCGTCCTGATGCGGAAATGCTGCAAACCATGCTGCTGCGTTCGATGAAGCAAGCGGTATACGATCCAGAGAACCGTGGCCACTTTGGCCTGGCGCTGCAGTCGTATGCACACTTCACTTCGCCGATTCGCCGCTACCCTGATCTGCTGTTACACCGCGCGATCAAATACCTGCTGGCGAAAGAGCAGGGCACGCTGAAAGGTAACACTACGCCAAACGGCGGTTATCACTACGATATGCAGCAGATGTTGCAACTCGGTCAGCATTGTTCACTGACAGAGCGCCGCGCCGATGAAGCCACGCGTGATGTGGCGGACTGGCTGAAATGCGACTTTATGCAGGATCAGGTCGGCAACGTGTTTAACGGTGTGATTTCCAGCGTGACCGGATTTGGTTTCTTCGTGCGCCTCAACGATCTGTTTATCGATGGATTGGTACACGTTTCCTCACTGGACAACGATTACTACCGTTTCGACGCCGTCGGTCAGCGTTTGATTGGCGAATCCGGTGGTCGCACCTATCGCCTTGGCGACACGGTGGAAGTGCGGGTGGAAGCGGTTCACATGGATGAGCGCAAAATCGATTTCGCACTGGTTTCCAGTAAGCGCGTGCCACGCGGCGAAGGTAAAACCGAACGTGAGCGTGAAAAACGCGGCGGTAAGCCACCGGCTAAGCGTCGTCGTGATGCCGGTAAAAAAGGCACGTTCGAGCCGGACTCTGCGTTCAGAGGCGAGAAGAAAAAGCCTGCGATTGCTGAACAGCCAGCAAATAGCGAGAAAAAAGGCAAAAAAGTCTCCGAGAAAACCCGTAAAATCGCCGCCGCCACCAAGGCCAAGCGTGGGCCGAAGAAGAAACCTAACGAAGCTTGAAGGCTGGGTCACCAAGCTTGTAGACCTGAGCGCACCTTGAAGCCAGGGTCGCCATCAATGGCGACCCTACGTTAGATCAGCGTGCTGTGATGGCAAGCGTATGTTAGAGCTGTGTGTTTAAATGGCGACCCTGCGGTAGAACCGCGAGTTTTGTAGGGTGCGCATTTATGCGCACCGGAATTAATATCCAAATTTTCAGATAGATACATCCAACCTTGAGCAAACAAATGAGTGAAATAATTTTTGGTATTCATGCCGTGCAGGCGCTGCTGGAACGTGATCCTCAGCGTTTTCAGGAAGTCTTTATCCTCAAAGGCCGTGATGATCGTCGCCTGCAGCCGCTGATTACCGCACTGGAAGCTCAGGGAATCGTGGTTCAGGTCGCTAACCGTCAATGGCTTGATAGCCAGGTGGAAGGCGGCGTGCACCAGGGCATCGTGGCCCGCATAAAACAAGGCAAAAACTATCAGGAAGGCGATCTTCCGGATCTGCTGCAGAGCCTGGATAAACCGTTCCTGTTGGTACTGGATGGCGTCACCGATCCCCACAACCTTGGTGCTTGCCTGCGTAGCGCCGATGCTGCGGGCGTACATGCCGTCATCGTGCCGAAAGATCGTGCCGCTCCGCTGAATGCCACGGCGAAGAAAGTCGCCAGCGGCGCAGCAGAGAACGTGCCACTGATTCGCGTCACCAACCTGGCACGTACCCTGCGTTTATTGCAGGAGTACAACATCTGGGTGGTTGGCACCGCAGGTGAAGCCGATCACACCGTGTATCAGAGCAAAATGACCGGCCCGATGGCGCTGGTGATGGGCGCGGAAGGTGAAGGCATGCGTCGTCTGACCCGTGAACACTGTGATGAGCTGATCAGCATCCCAATGGCTGGCAGCGTTTCGTCACTGAACGTGTCTGTCGCCACGGGCGTCTGTCTGTTCGAAGCGGTGCGTCAGCGTTTGGCGTGATCCCCGCCGCAAAAGTGTTTCTGAGCCAGGCATAACTGCACATCCCCCTCATACTTGAACCATGCGTTTTATGAGGGAGATGCCACATTATGACCTGGACAACCCACAGCGTTTTCAATCAACCCCATCCTCTCAGTAACAGTAATCTGTTCACCCGCGATATCGCCCTGTGCGAGGCCGTGACGCGCGAAGGTGCTGGCTGGGATCGCGAATGGCTGGCCTCCGTCGGACTGCAACTCGGCAGCGCCGAATCGCTGGAATTGGGCCGACTGGCCAATGCGCAATCACCCGAGCTGCTGCGCTACGACGCACGTGGTGAGCGGCTGGACGAAGTGCGCTTTCATCCCGCCTGGCATCTGCTAATGCAGGGTTTATGCGCCAGCCGCTTGCACAATCTCAGCTGGCAGCCCGATGTGCAGCCGAATGCCATGGTGGCACGAGCCGCGCGTTTTATGCTGCACGCACAAGTTGAGGCCGGCTCACTCTGCCCGGCGACCATGACCCACGCTGCCATTCCCCTACTGCAAAATCATCTGCCGGAAGCCTACGCGGATTGGCGGGAGGCGCTGCTCAGCGATCGCTACGATGCGCATCACCAGCCGGGCAATAAAAAGCGCGGTTTGCTGATTGGTATGGGCATGACCGAAAAGCAGGGCGGAACCGATGTGCTCAGCAACAGCACGCGTGCGGAACCCATTGGGGTACGCGGCGCGGGCGAGCCTTATCGCATCACCGGTCACAAATGGTTTTTCTCGGTGCCGCAAAGCGATGCGCATCTGATTCTGGCGCAAACCTCGCAGGGGCTAAGCTGTTTCTTTCTGCCACGCCTGCTGCCTGATGGCACGCGCAACGCTATTCGCATTGAGCGCCTGAAAGACAAGCTCGGTAACCGCTCCAACGCCAGCGCGGAGGTTGAATTCCAGGATGCGGTTGGCTGGCTAATGGGCGAAGAGGGCGATGGGGTAAGGCTGATCCTGAAGATGGGCGGCATGACGCGCTTTGATTGCGCACTGGGCAGCCATGGCTTGATGCGCCGCGCCTTATCGATTGCGCTTCATCATGCGCAGCAGCGTCAGGTGATGGGCAAAAACCTCAGCGATCAGCCGTTAATGCGCACCGTGCTGGCGCAGCAGGCCCTGCAGTTGGAAGGGCAAACCGCGCTGCTCATGCGATTAGCGCGCGCATGGTCAACCCCCGCCAGCGAGCACGAACGTTTATACGCGCGGCTGTTCACGCCTGCCGCCAAGTTTAGCATCTGCAAAGCCGGTATGCCGTTTGTGGCGGAATCAATGGAAGTGCTGGGCGGCATCGGCTATTGCGAAGAGAGTGAGCTGCCGCGTCTGTACCGCGAAATGCCGGTCAACAGTATTTGGGAAGGCTCCGGCAACGTGATGTGCCTCGACGTAATGCGCGTGCTGGGTCGCCATGCCGACGTGATAACCCTGCTCAACGATGAATTTGAAGCGGTAAAAGGCAGCAATCGCCATTTTGATCGTCGCTGGCGCCAGTTACGGCTGCAGCTAACTCATGTGCGAGAAGGCATGGCGCGCGAGGTCACGCAGGAACTGTTACAACTGGCGAGTGCGGCGATTCTGTTGAAAGTAGCAGAACCGCCATTAGCTGATGGCTGGTGCGATCAGCATCTGGATATGCGGGGGCGACGTTCGCTGAGTGACGATCTCTGCGCGCGCTTACTGCTGCGCGCCAGTGCCGGTTGACGGCGCGCCATAGAGAATCGCGGTGCCGTACCAAAAACCAGGCAGCGTGGTTTCGTCCAGCATCAGGATTTGATAGTAAACTGCGCCCACCTGATTCGCACGTGCAGCCAGTGCGCGCTCGGCATCGTCCGGTGAGCCACGGGTGGACACCGTGATATTGCCCAATTTACGCAAACCATAACTCTGCGCACGGCTAATCTCCTGCGCGTGGCTGGTGGGCGGCGGCGGGGCTTCCGGTGTGGTTTTAAACGCGGCACAACCGGTTAATAACAGGCTCAACACCAGTAAAAAGCGACGCATAACACGCTCCTGAAAAGGAAGATGGCTCCAGTTTAGGCCATCTTCCTCGTTCACATTAGTCTTTCAGATGAAAAACACTCACCAGATGGGTTAAATGATGACCTTGCTGGCTTAGCGTCTGCGCGGTGGTTTCCGATTGGGTAATCATGTCGCTGCTTTGATGCGTTGCCTGACCAATATGATTCATCGCCAGATTGACCTGACCAATGCCCGCCGCCTGCTCCTGCGCCGCGATATTGATCTCACCCATCAGCGATTTCACCTGCTCAATATGGCTGACGATGTGCTGCATCGCATCGCGCGTTTGTTCGGACAGCGTATGCCCGGCTGCCACTTTATCGATGGAAGTGGCGATTAGGTTATCGATCTCCTTAGCCGCGTTGGCACTGCGCTGCGCCAGTGCACGTACTTCCGCTGCCACCACGCAAAGCCTTTGCCATGCTCACCGGCTCGCGCCGCTTCGACCGCTGCGTTAAGCGCCAGAATGTTGGTCTGGAAAGCAATAGATTCAATCACATGAGTGATATCGGCGATGCTTTGTGAAGCCACACGGATCTCTGCCATGGTTTCGACTGAGCGTGCCACCGTACTGCCGCCATGATCGACGGTGCTGGCGGCTTCACTCACCAGCGCCATCGCCTGACGCACGTTGGCCGCAGTCTGCGAGACGGTCGCACCAAACTGCTCCATGCTGGCAGAGGTCTCCTCCACGCTGCTGGCCTGGCGACTAATTTGCTCGCTGATGCTGGAACTGCTGGCGGCAATGGTATCGGTGCCGCGGCTGATATCACGTGCGGCGCTGCGTACCTGACTCACCACTTTTTCCAGCCCATCGCCGATGCCATTAATGGCAAAGACCAACTGACCAATCTCATCGCGGCGCGAAGAGTCTAAATGCGCCTGCAAATTGCCGGCCGCATACTGCTCTGCCAGATGAATCACCTGCTGCAACGGACGCGTAATGGCGCGGCGGCTGTACCACATAAAGCCCACGGCGAAAGCCAACACCAGCGCCAATCCAATCGCCATAAACAGGTTACGACTTTGAGTAATAGGTGCCAGCAGGCTGGCGCGACTGACTTCTCCAGCGATAATCCAGTTCCAGCCCGGCAGTTGCTGCCACGCCAGCAGCTTAGTCTCGCCGTCGAGTTCAATATTCAGCAGCCCCTTGGACTGAGTTAATAGCTGCTGTTGCACGGACTGATCCCAGCGTGGCAGTTTGCCTTCGGACTGGCGATCAAACAGATACTGTCCTTGCGTGCTGCCAGGTGCGCCGTTGAGTACAAAGAAGCTGCCGCTGTCGCCAAGATGACGCGCCAGCACTTTGTCGCGCATCAGGGCATATTGCGCATCGATCTGCACGCCGACGAACAGAATGGCAATCACCGCGCCACTCTCATCCTGCACCGGCTGATACTGGGTGATGTAGCGATGGCCAAACAAGGTGGCCAGCCCGCGATAGATTTCGCCCTGATTAACGCTGCGCCAGGCTGCGCTGCTGCGATCAAGTTTGGTGCCAATGGCGCGGTTGCCGTCCTGCTTTTTCAGCGAGGTGGCGATACGGATATAATCCTCTCCATCGCGCACAAAGATGGTTGAGACTGCGCCAGTGCGATCGAGGAAATCATCCACCGCAATTTGATCCATATTGAGGGTCTTCAGCCCGGCGCGCAGCGTGGGTGTGCTGAACTCGCCGACCTGAATGCGCTCATTTTCATCACGGCTAAAGCGTTTAGGCAGAAAACTCTGGAACAGTTTGGTGTAATTCGCCACTTCTTCAGACAAGGTGGCGTTAAACATGGTGGCCATTTCATTGATGCCCAACACCTGATTCTGCATATCGTCAGTGGCCAACTGCTCCAGTTGACGTGCCGCGTTATGGCTCAGGGTTAAGGTCAGGGTAAACAGCACAATCGCCACGCTCAAAGACGTCAATACAGACAGTTTAATGCCGAGACCCATGGCGCTGAGAGAAAGACGCTTCATAAAGTACCTATTTAGTGATTATTGGAGGGGTACAAGATCAACGGCAAATACGGCAAAAGGTTTAGTACAGAAATTATTCTGATTAAATGTGAAGTCGCTCGCGTTTTGCCGCTCAGCGCTTACACTGTGACGGGTGATAATCATTCTCAACGGAGGCGGTATGATTGAGTTGGCGACGGAGAACCTGGCAGGCATAGAGTGTATTCATGCGGCACCCGCCGGACAGCGGCAGGCACGTTTACCCACCATCCTGTTTTATCACGGCTTTACCTCATCCAAAGAAGTGTACAGCTACTTTGCGGTAGCGCTGGCGCAAGCCGGTTTTCGTGTGGTGATGCCGGATGCGGATATGCACGGCGCACGCTACAGCGGGGATACTGAAGCGCGCATGACGCACTTCTGGGACATCCTCAAGCAGAACATTGATGAAGTGCCGTTGTTGGAAGCCGCCCTGCGTGAGCGGGATTTGATTGCCGACGATCGCTTTGCGGTTGCCGGGGCATCAATGGGTGGCATGACTGCGCTCGGTGCGATGGTGCGTTATCCACAACTGCACAGCGTCGCCTGCATGATGGGCTCTGGCTACTTCATGCAGCTCAGCCATACCCTGTTCCCGCCGCTGGTGGCACGCACGCCGGAGCAAAAAGAGACCTTTGCCACACGTCTTGCGCCGCTGGCGCCTTACGATCCCAGCCAGCAGCTGGATAAACTAGCCAATCGCCCGCTGCTATTGTGGCACGGTGAAGCGGATGAAGTGGTGCCGTTTGCCGAAACCGTCCGGCTGGAGAAAGCCCTGCGCGAGGCACAGCTGGATGGGAAGATGACCTATCTGTCAGAAAAGCAGATTGGCCACAAAATTACCCCGTCAGCGCTCACGGCGCTGGTGAGTTTTTTCAAACATAATCTGTAGAAACAACTCGGGCTGGCAAACTGAGCCAGCCCGTTACGTCGTCCGTTTTACAGCTGTGAAGATAAACGATCGGCTGCACTGGTATTCGCACTGACCGGGTTACTGCCAGGCGCATCCAGCCGGTTGACATAGACATAGCCTGAAGCCGCATTGCTGCTGTTACTTCTCATCTGCTGCGCGTAGTCAGCGGAGCTGGCGAAAGCGGGTGGAGACAGGAAGAGACCCAGTAAAGTGGCGAAAATGATGGTTTTCATATTCGACTCCTCACTCCAGGGATTGCACTCTCAGACGCCGCGAATAAGCCAAACCGTTGCGCCTGTAAACAGTTTAGTTCTTCGCCACATTGATGCCAGATCGCCCTGTTGAACGCCTCCATCAGCAATTTTGAACAATCCTTCACTAACCTGCTGAATCTTAATCCTTAGCACAAAAGGTGCGCTTAATTGGCACGACCCCCGCGATTTGATGAATTGTGCGCTTGAGTTTCCTGGGGTACGCCAGTATGATTACGCGTCAATTTTTCAGCTGCATTCAGAGGTGTGTTTCATTTAAATGATTCACTACCTATAACGTTCCTTGCTTCCATGGGCCGCAGCTGACCCCGACAGGAGGCTGAATAATCCGTAAGGAGCTATCGATGCGTCATTACGAAATCGTATTTATGGTCCACCCTGACCAGAGCGAACAGGTTCCAGGTATGATCGAGCGTTACACTGGTGCTATCACCGGTGCACAGGGCACGATTCACCGTCTGGAAGACTGGGGCCGCCGTCAGCTGGCTTACCCAATCAACAAACTGCACAAAGCTCACTATGTTCTGCTGAACGTAGAAGCGCCGCAGGAAGTGATTGACGAGCTGGAAACTAACTTCCGCTTCAACGACGCCGTTATCCGCAGCATGGTTATGCGCGTTAAGCACGCGGTAACTGAAGCATCTCCGATGGTTAAAGCGAAAGATGAGCGTCGTGATCGTCGCGAAGACTTCGCTAGCGAATCATCAGATGACTCAGATGCTGGGGATTCTGAAGAGTAATCCGACATGACGGCAAATCGACTGCGCCTGTCAGGCACTGTGTGCAAGACGCCAGTTCGAAAATCAGTCCGTCAGGGATTCCACACTGCCAGTTCGTGCTTGAGCATCGTTCTGTGCAGGAGGAAGCCGGTTTTCACCGGCAAGCCTGGTGCCAGATGCCGGTGATTATCAGCGGCAGCACCCATCAGGTGATTACTCAACATATAACGGTCGGTACGCAACTCGTTCTCGAAGGTTTCATTAGCTGCCATCAGGCACGCAATGGTCAGAGCAGAATGGTGTTACATGCCGAGCAGATTGAATTGATAGATTCTGGAGACTAGCCAAATGGCACGTTATTTCCGTCGTCGCAAATTCTGCCGTTTCACAGCGGAAGGTGTTGTAGAGATTGATTACAAAGATATCGCTACACTGAAAAACTACGTTACCGAAAGCGGTAAAATTGTCCCGAGCCGTATTACCGGTACTCGTGCAAAATACCAGCGCCAGCTCGCTCGTTGCATCAAGCGCGCTCGCTACCTGTCCCTGCTGCCATACACTGATCGTCATCAGTAATTGGTAGTTGTCCATTAACGACTTTAAGAGGATAAGGTAATGCAAGTTATTCTGCTTGATAAAGTAGCAAACCTGGGCAGCCTGGGTGATCAGGTTAACGTTAAAGCGGGCTACGCTCGTAACTTCTTGGTTCCACAGGGTAAAGCTGTTCCTGCTACCAAGAAAAACGTTGAGTTCTTCGAAACACGTCGCGCTGAACTGGAAGCCAAACTGGCTGACGTTCTGGCTGCTGCTAACGCACGTGCAGAGAAAATCAACTCACTGGGCACCGTTACCATCGCGTCTAAATCAGGCGACGAAGGTAAACTGTTCGGTTCAATCGGTACTCGCGACATCGCTGATGCAGTGACTGCAGCTGGCGTTGAAGTGGCTAAGAGCGAAGTGCGTCTGCCAAACGGCGTTCTGCGTTCTACCGGTGAGCACGAAGTTGACTTCCAGGTTCATAGCGAAGTCTTCGCTAAACTGGTTGTGAATGTAGTGGCTGAGTAATTTTACTCTAAATAATTCAAGGTGCGGGAAGGCGGCAAGTGAATGAATCCAGGAGCTTACTTTGGTAAGTGACTGGGGTGAATGAGCGAAGCCAACGCATCTGCAACTTGAAGTATGACGAGTATACTCGGTAACGCGAAAACGCCGGCCATGTGCCGGCGTTTTTGTCTCTGCGATTTACTGGGCGCGGATAAAGCTGCCATCCGGTTGACGGGTAAACAGCACCGGGCCGTTGCTGCCATCGACCGTTAGTCCTGTCACCACACCTTGCGCGTTCTGACGAATCTTCACCTGCTGGCCATTTTTCAATGCGCTAAGCGGCTGATCGTCACCTTCGACGCGTGCCATCGCGAACACATCATTTACCGGCAAGTTATTGTCGCGGAACAGCTGCGCCAGCGTCTGACCCGATGCCACGGTGTAGTTATGCCATTCCCCCTGAGAATCCGTTTTGGGCTGCGTGTTCTGCGCGGAAGGGTTGTTATAAATCTCCGCCTGCAGCGGCACGTCTTTATTGCTGCTGTCAGCTGGGCGCTCAATCGGGTATTGCGGCGTACTGCTGGGCCAGAGGAACGCCAGCAGCAGGACCAGCAGCGCAATGACAATGCCACGACGATGGAAAGCCGGCAGTGGGTTCATCCAGCGCACATCATCCAGCAGGTGCCAGACGCGCAACAGCACGGCGGGCACGCGGGAAGGGGTATCAGAAGCCATTCGTGAATCCTCCTCGCTGGCGGCCTTGCGCTTTATCTGCGGCAGCCAACGTTGCAACCTCGGTAATGTGAAAGCACGCGGTACGCGCGTCCTGCGGCGTCGTGGGGCAATCTGGCCCATGTATTCTCTCTTTCTTAGCGCTGTACGACGAAAACGTTGCCACAGCTATAGTATGGGCAATGCGGGCGCGAAGTGCCTGCCAGCATTGAAAAATTTGACCTGCGTATTGTTTCTCTTTCCCTGTGAAATGTCATCTGTAGCGCTGCAGATTTTACGCCAGCCGCCTGCGCTGTTATGCTGCCGTTTCTATTTTCTCCGGGATTAAGGAATCAAAATGACCACCCCTTCATTCGACAGCGTCGAATCACAAGCAAGTTACGGTATCGGTTTACAGGTCGGCCAGCAGCTGCAGGAATCTGGACTGCAGGGTCTGCAGCCGGAAGCACTGCTCGCGGGTCTGCGCGACGCGCTGGAAGGGAACTCACCGGCTGTGCCTGTTGACGTGGTACATCGCGCGCTGCGTGAAGTGCACGAACGTGCAGAAGGCGTGCGTCGTGAGCGTGTGGAAGCGATGGCTGCGGATGGCCATAAATTCCTGGAGCAGAATGCCCAGCGTGAAGGCGTGAGCAGCACCGAATCAGGTCTGCAGTTCAGCGTCATCACCCAGGGTGATGGCCCAATCCCATCGCGTCAGGACCGTGTACGCGTGCACTACACTGGTAAACTGATCGACGGTTCTGTATTCGACAGCTCAGTGGCACGTGGCGAGCCAGCTGAATTCCCGGTAAGCGGCGTAATCGCTGGCTGGATTGAAGCGCTGACCCTGATGCCAGTGGGTTCTAAGTGGGAATTAGTGATTCCACAAAACCTCGCCTACGGCGAGCGCGGTGCTGGCGCATCTATCCCGCCATTCAGCACCCTGGTGTTCGAAGTCGAGCTGCTGGAAATTCTGTAAGCATTCAGCACTTGATTAAAACCGGCATAAATGCCGGTTTTTTGTTTGTAAATCTGGCTGATCTTTACCCGATTGGCTAATACAATGAGCGAATCGAACGATTTAAGCGGAAGGTGCGAAATGTATTTACTCTCTGCCAACGAAGCTAAAACGCAATTTGGGGATATGCTTCTCAAAGCTCAGCGTGAACCGGTACAAATTAGTCGGAACGGAAAACCTGTCGCTGTTGTCATATCTGCTGAAGAGTTTCAGGCAATTGAACTGATGAAGCAGCAGTTTTTGCAGGAAAAAATTGCCCGAGCCAGAGAAGACGTTGCCAACGGACGACTGACCGATGGTGAAACATTTTTCAATCAACTACTGGATTAAATGGCCAAATTTCAGCTCACGGATGAAGCGCGGCAGGATCTTGTCGATATTCGTCAGTTCACCTTGCAGCACTGGGGCGAAGCGCAGTCTCATCAATACCTGAGACGTTTGCAGCGCACATTGCACACGCTTTCTGAACTACCGACGATGGGGATCAGCAGAGCGTCCGATCTCGCCGAAGGTGTACTCAGTTTTCCCTTTGTTAGCCATATGATTTATTACCAGACAATCCAACAGGGAATTATTGTGCTCGCGGTGATGCATCAAAGCCGGGTGCCATCCATTCATTTGGCAGCCCGGCTATAGCCTTACTGCTTCTGCAAATCTACCTGCCAAATCGCAAAACCTACCTCGTCACTGCCCACCGCTTTCATCGGATAATCCGCGTACTTCTCAATAAACTGCGTGGCTTTCTCGCCCGGTGCGGTTTCAAAGCGAATATCCAGCAGCGTATCGCTGTGAATCGGCGCTAAACGCCAGTTGTGATCGGCCTGCGGTTTCACTTCGCCGTGCGCTTTGGTTTCGCTACTGATATAAGCCGCGACCACTGAACGGTTCTCATCCGGTGAGGCAAACGCCACGTATTTATCGCCGGTGCCGGCAAACTTCCCGCCGTAAGCACGATAGTTATTGGTGGCGACGAGGAATACCGCGTTAGGATCGATGGGCTTACCTTGCCACGTCAGATCCTTAATGCGTGCAGCGTCTTTGTTGATCAACGTGCATTCGCCGTCGTAACGCGCGGGCTGCGTCACATCAATTTGATAATCCACGCCATCAATCACGTCGAAGTTATAGGTGCGGAAATCCCAGTTAATCAGCGCTTGTGGTTTGCTGCTGTGCGGATCGATCTGATTAAACTGCGCCGCAGAGCACTCCAGCCACTCTCTCACCTGCGCGCCAGTGACTTTCATCACTACCAGGGTGTTGGGATAGAGATAGAGATCGGCGGCATTACGGAAGGTGAGTGCACCTTTCTCCACTTCGGTATAACTGGCGGGATCGTTCTTACGACCTCCGGCTTTAAACGGTGCGGCAGCGGAAAGTACCGGCAGGCGGCCGAGATCGGGATCGCCCTGAATAAAGTGTTCAACATAGGCGCGCTGCGCATTATTGACGATCTGCACGGTGGGATCGTCCTGCACCAGTGACAGATAGCTGTACATCACATCCGCTGACTTGCCGATCGGCTTAGCAACGAATTCACGCGTGGCACGATGATCCTGCTGCAGCACTTTCACCAAATCAGCATCTTCAGCCGCCAGGGACTTTTTGGCGATGGGATCATAGATGGGCCGGGCTTCAGCCTTGCCCTGCGTGACCTGCCATTTTCCGCCCTCATTATTCAGCACCAAATCGACCACGCCGAGATGATCGCCCCACATGCCGGGCATCACTGCCGGAACACCGTTCAGCGTGCCTTGAGCAATGTCAGCGCCTTTAATCGCAGCAAACTCTTTACTGGGGAATACTGCATGCGCGTGACCAAACATAATGGCGTTAATGCCCGGCACCTGGCTGAGGTAGTAGACCGAATTCTCTGCCATGGCGTGATAGGGCTCACTGCTTAAACCTGAGTGCGGAATAGCGATGATAATTTCAGCACCTTTTGCGCGCATTTCCGGCACATAGCGCTTCGCTGTTTCCGTGATGTCATCAACGCGCACTTTGCCCTGAAGATTGTTGCGATCCCACACCATAATCTGCGGCGGAACGAAGCCAATGTAGCCAATTTTTAAGCGATGCGGGTTGCCGCTGCGGTCGGTGACGGTGGTTTCTTTGATTATGTAGGGGGTAAACAGCGGTTTTCCGCTCTTTTCATCGATAATGTTGGCATTCACATAGGGAAAACGCGCCCCGGCGATCGCTTTCTGCAAATAGGGTAAACCGTAATTGAACTCATGATTACCCAGGTTGCCCACGGTGTAATCCAGCGTGTTCATCGCTTTATAAACCGGATGCACATCGCCTTTTTTCAGGCCTTTAGCGGCCATGTAATCGCCTAGCGGGCTGCCCTGAATAATGTCGCCGTTATCGACCAGCACGCTATTTTTCGCTTCAGCACGCGCGTGTTGAATCAGCGTAGCGGTGCGCACCAGACCAAATTTCTCGGTTGGCGTATCTTTGTAGTAATCGAAATCCATCATATTACTGTGCAGATCGGTGGTTTCCAGAATGCGCAGATCCACAGTGGCGGCGTGTACATTCACCGCAGACACGCATAGCGCCAGTAACGACATGCTCGCTTTAAACATCGCTTGCTCCTTGTTTGTTCTAATGGGCCTCTCAAAATAATGTAAAACAATGACGAATTATCATTTCAATTTGTGATGTGACTCTGATTTTCGTGCAACCGCAGGCGCAGCCAGCCGATGAAAAAGGATTCGGCATCGCGCCATAGCCGCCACCTATGAACTATGGTATTGATAATCATATAGATTGCCGTTTCAGACAGTTCAGCCGCAAAGCATCTGACCACAACTGCTAAAATGTGTAGAGGTGAGCTGTTGATGTCTGACAGGCAGAATCAGCGGAAAAGAGGTGAAAAATGTTAGACAAAATAATCCAACTGGCGCGTGAAGCGGGCGATGCCATTATGCACGTCTATGCTGGCGAACAACCGATGGATGTGACACGGAAGTCGGATGATTCGCCAGTAACGGCTGCCGATCTTGCGGCACACAAAGTCATCGTTGAAGGGCTGGCCGCGATGTCACCCGAAGTCCCGGTGTTATCAGAAGAAGATCCGCCGAGCTGGACCGTACGTCAGAACTGGAAAAAATATTGGCTGGTGGATCCACTGGATGGAACCAAAGAGTTCATCAAGCGTAACGGGGAATTCACCGTTAACATTGCCTTGATTGAAAATGGCAAGCCGGTCCTGGGAGTCGTTTACGCCCCCGCGCTGGGTGTGATGTATTCGGCAGCTGAAGGTAAAGCCTGGAAAGAAGAGGGCGGTCATAAAACGCAGATTCAGGTGCGCGAGGCACGTCCACTGCTGGTCGTTGTTAGCCGCTCGCATGCGGATAAAGATGAAGAGCTGAAAGAGTATCTGACTCAGTTAGGCGACCACCAAACCACCGCAATCGGCTCTTCATTAAAATTCTGTCTGGTAGCGGAAGGTAAAGCGCAACTCTATCCGCGCTTCGGGCCAACCAATATTTGGGATACCGGTGCTGGGCATGCCGTCGCGATTGCGGCCGGTGCTCAGGTGCATGACTGGCAGGGTAAAACCCTCGACTACACGCCACGTGAATCTTTCCTGAATCCGGGGTTCCGCGTCTCGCTGTTTTGATTGTTGGTGCGCATCAATGCGCACCCTACGAAATTCACAACCTGTGTTTTCGCTCTTAAGCTCGCGGGCAGTGGTGGGTCGCCATTTATGGCGACCTCTGTTTTTACTGCAACAACTCGCGAATCAACGTCATCGCCTGCTGTGCTTCATCCTGCGTCAATGCGCCTTCTTTGGCATAACGCACATGTCCGGTCTTATCCAGCACCACAATCGCCGAACCGCCTTTCTCCAGCTGCCAAACCTTGCGCACATTGCCGTTGCTATCAACGATAAACTGCGACCACGGATATTGCTGCTTATTGCTTTCAATACTGCTGCGCACGAACATCCCGGTACCGGGAATCGCATCGTCAGTGTTCACAATCGTGGTGGTTTGATAACGGTCGTGTGGAAACTTCGCTGCCTTAATCGCTTCAATCAACGCGGCATTTTGTTCTTTGGCCGAAGAGCGTCCGGCAATATGTAAGATCACTCGCACTTTTCCACTGAGCTGCGCGCTATTCCACGGTTGATAGCTAAACTTATCTTGTTGATAAGCCAACTCGCCTCTATCGCTCACGCCCACAGGCGGAACACGTTCGCCAATTTTGAAGGCATGGGCTGAGACAAGGCCCGGTAACAGTAATGCCAGTGCAAACACGGATTGTACCAAACGCATGTGAAGGCTCCTTAGTGATCCGACCAGTTATTCATGTTTTTGCAATATTAGGCGTGGATGATGCGCCTGTCGCGATGAGTTAACAGGTTTGCAACTCACGCCACAATTCCTTAATGAGTGAAGGTTTATACTGGGTTTTGTGAACGTCATAACAGAGTGTTCTGTAATAATGTGTCAATTCAGTAAAAAATCCACTTTTTCGGAACATACGTAACGTTTGGTGTTCTATAGTTATGCCTCATTTGCGCTTCATGTACGCGTCATACTTCAAGTTGCTGGTGCGTTGGCTGCTCTCGTTCACCCGAATCACTTACTTTAGTAAGCTCATCGGGATTATCTCGTTGGCCGCCTTCCTGCAACACGAATTATTTTGCGTATCAGTTCGTACCGAATTTGGCAACGACGAAGCGTATTACATCTGTTCAGGAGTTAGACAGCATGAAAATCTTCCAGCGCTATAATCCGCTGCAAATTGCGAAATACGTAAAAACGCTTTTTAAAGGAAGGTTGTATATCAAGGATGTTGGCGCGTTTGAGTTTGATAAAGGCAAGGTGATGTTGCCACGCATTAAAGATATACAGCACCTTAGCGTGATGTCAGAAATCAACCGCCAGGTATTACGACTGCAAGCCGAGTATCACTAAGCGAGTAAAAAAAGGGCGCCATGCAATCCGGCGCCCTGTAGCGGCGCGATTAATCGCGCCTTGTTTTTTGTGACACACTGAACTACGGCGACTCCATCTCATCGGTCGCACTCTTGGTCAGATTTATCACCGGCGGACGCTCATCGATACGCGTCACCAGCAGCTGGTCAATGCGGTAACTATCGATATCCACCACTTCAAATTTATAGCCAGAGAACTTCACGAAGTCGGTGCGTTTCGGGATTTTGCGCAGCATATACATCATAAAACCGCCAATGGTTTCATAGTTGCCGGACTGCGGGAAATCATCGATATCCAGCACGCGCATCACGTCATCAATCGGTGTGCCGCCCTCAACCAGCCATGAGTTCTCATCACGCGCCACGATCTGCTCTTCCTGACCCTGACCGACCAAATCACCCATCAGCGTGGTCATCACGTCATTAAGGGTAATGATCCCCACCACCAACGCGTATTCGTTCATGATCACCGCAAAGTCTTCACCTGCGGTTTTGAAGCTTTCCAGCGCTTCAGACAGCGTCAGCGTATCGGGCACAATCAGCGCAGAACGAATCTGTACGCCGCTGCTCAGGGTCAGACTCTGATTGCCCAGCACGCGCAGCAGCAACTCTTTAGAATCGACATAACCGACGATATGGTCGATGTCGCCCACGCACACAATGAATTTAGAGTGCGGATGCTGAGCAATTTTGGTTTTAAGGGTGTTCTCATCTTCGTGCAAATCGAACCAGACCACGTTCTCGCGTGATGTCATCGAAGACGGTACGGTACGCGATTCCAGCTCAAACACGTTTTCGATCAGCTCGTGTTCCTGTTTACGCAGCACGCCAGCCAGCGCACCGGCTTCCACTACCGCATAAATATCGTCTGAGGTAATGTCATCTTTTCGCACCATCGGCAGTTTGAAGATGCGGAAAAACACGTTGGCCAGACCGTTAAACAGCCACACCAGCGGTCGCATCACGAACAGACAAAAGCGCATCGGGTTGATGATACGCAGCGCAACGGCTTCCGGCGCGACCATGCCAACACGTTTTGGCGTTAAATCGGCGAACAGGATAAACAGGCTGGTTACCACGGTGAAGGAACAGATAAAGCTGAGCTGTTCCGCCAGTTCTGGCGCGACAAAACGGCTGAACAAGCTGTTAAAGGCAGGAGAGAAAGCCGCATCACCGACAATACCACCGAGGATAGCCACGGCGTTCAGGCCAATCTGCACCACGGTGAAGAACATGCCAGGTTGTTCCTGCATTTTCAGCACGCGCTGCGCATTAATGTTGCCTTCGTCGGCGAGCAGTTTAAGTTTGATCTTGCGGGCAGCGGCCAGCGAGATCTCTGAAAGAGAAAAGAATGAACTGATGACAATCAGTAAAAGAATGACAAGTAAGCTATCGAGCATAGAAGATCCGTTGGTTAATCACTTGTCATTTTTGGCCTGGGCAGCGCAGGAGAACATCCAGTATTCACCTGTCATACAGTGCTATCCGTGCCAAAAATGTCTGCGCCATTTCGACAAGGAACGATAACGTCGGGGCAGAAAGGAAAGCAGGTCATGCCTGCTGGGTGCTGATTATAGCAGCAGCGCTTATGCTGCCGCCAGAGGCGCGCAACATGAGATCGGAATCATCCGAGTGCGCGCCCCTCAGTCGCAGAAGTGTGGGTTCGGAGTTGTATCGCTCCTCCCATTTACCGACAATAGGAAATGATTTGGCTTAGTGACCATTTTTCCTCAGCCATCCGCCAAAAAGAGCGGCTATGCTGATGGGTAAGCGAGTGGTGGTGATAGCCTCCGATGAGAAATAACGCCCCTGCGGAATAAGGGGCAGGCATTATTAACAGGAGTACGCGTGCCGCGATTGCATATTTATTGTTTGGCCAGCCTGTTGCTTGCTGCACCTGCCGTTGAGGCAGCAAAAGTGCGCTTGCAGTTGGAAGGGCTTACCGGGGATTTACAGAAGAACGTCAGGGCGCGCTTGTCCACCATTGGCACTGACGAAGTGTCGAGTGATGGGCGCTTCCAGGCGCGTGTCTCGCAGGCGATTAAAGAAGGTTTACGAGCACTCGGTTATTACGAACCTGAAATCGATTTTGAATCCCGTCCTGCTCCAGCGCAGGGTGGCCGACCGGTGCTTATCGCCCATGTTAAGCCCGGCGAACCGGTGAAGATCGGTGGCAGCCACATCGTGGTCGAAGGTGCGGCGAAAAACGATGATGATTACAAAGCCTGGGTGAAGCAGGGCACGCCGAAAGTCGGTACCCAGCTCAATCACGGCGAATACGACAAGTTCAAAAATGGCTTCTCCAGCCTGGCACTGCGTAATGGTTACTTCGACGGTGACTTTAAGCAAAGCCAGCTTGGCGTTTCGGTCGAAAGACGCGAAGCATTCTGGGATATCGATTACGACAGTGGCCCGCGCTACCGTTTTGGTGATGTCAGCTTCCAGGGCTCGCAAATCAACGAAGCCTATCTGCGTAATCTTGTGCCGTTCAAAAAGGGCGATCCCTACAGCTCGCGCGATCTGGCGGAACTGAACCGCCGCTTGTCGGCCACCGGCTGGTTCAACTCGGTGGTCGTCGCCCCTGAATTCGACAAAGGTCGTCAAACCAAAGTGCTGCCGCTCAATGCGGCGGTATCGCCACGCGTTGAGAACACCATCGAAGCCGGTGTCGGCTATTCCACGGATGTTGGCCCGCGTCTGAAAGGCACGTGGAAAAAGCCGTGGATCAACAGCAGCGGCCATAGCCTGACGGCCAGTTCCTACATTTCCGCCCCCGAGCAGCAGGTCGATCTCAGCTATAAGGTGCCGCTGCTGAAGAGCCCGCTGGAGCAGTATTACACCTTCTCGGGTGGCCTGAAGCGTACCGATCTCAACGACACCAAAGCCGATACCAGTACGCTGGGCGTTTCGCGCAACTGGGACAGCAGTTCCGGCTGGCAGCGTGCGGTTAACCTGAAATGGAGTCTCGATCACTTTACCCAGGGTAGCGTCACTAACACCACCATGCTGCTTTATCCGGGCGTGAGTCTGAGCCGTACCCGTTCGCGCGGCGGTTTGATGCCGACCTGGGGCGACTCGCAGCGTTATTCCGTCGATGTTTCCGATACCACCTGGGGATCGGATGTCGACTTCCTGATCCTGCAGGCGCAAAACGTCTGGATCCGTATGCTGGGCGACAAGAACCGCTTTGTGGCCCGTGGCAATCTCGGTTGGATCGAAACCAACGACTTCGACAAAGTCCCGCCGGATCTGCGCTTCTTCGCCGGGGGCGATCGCAGTATTCGCGGTTACAAATACAAAGATGTCTCGCCGCGCGACAGCGACGGCAAACTGACCGGTGCCTCCAAAATGGCCACTGGCTCGCTGGAGTATCAATACAACGTGACCGGTAAGTGGTGGGGCGCGGTGTTTATTGATTCCGGTGAAGCGGTGAACGACATCAAACAGAGTGATTTCAAAACTGGCGCCGGTGTTGGCGTGCGCTGGTCTTCTCCGGTGGGGCCGATTAAATTTGATATCGCGCGGCCGATTGGCGATGACAAGGAACATGGTTTGCAATTCTATGTAGGACTGGGGCCTGAACTATGAAGCTGTGGAAAAAGGTCCTGATTGGATTCGGTATTTTTCTGGTGGTGCTGTTTGGCAGCGTAGCGTTTTTGATTGGTACTACGCCCGGAATCCATCTGTTATTAAAAGGCGCCGATCGCTGGGTGCCAGGTTTATCAATCAACAAAGTCGAAGGCGGCTGGCGCGATCTGACGTTGAGCGGCGTGAAGTACGAGATGCCGGGCGTCAGTGTGGATGCCGGGCGCTTCCATTTGGCGCTCAATCTTAACTGCCTGCTGCACTCGTCGGTGTGCGTGAATGACATCGGCTTGCAGGATGTCAGCGTAGTGGTCGACAGCAAGAAAATGGCACCGGCTGCTGCGCCGCCGCCAGAAGAGGAGAGCGGCAGTACCAACCTGAGCACGCCGTACCCGATTACCTTGAGCAAAGTCGGCCTGCATAACATCAATGTGAAAGTGGATGACACGTCCATATCACTGCTGGACTTCACCACGGGCCTCAACTGGCAGGGACGTGCGCTGACGCTGACGCCAACCCACATTCAAAGTCTGCTGATTGCGCTGCCGAAGGCGGCCAAAGTGGCAGATGAGCAGGTAGTTCAGCCGAAAGTGCAGCAGCCGCAGCCTGGCGAGAAGCCGTTGGGTGAAACGCTGCAGGAGATGTTCGCCAAACCGCTGTTGCCCGATTTGCCAGACTTCCAGCTGCCGCTGGACATCACCGTGCAGGAGCTGCTGGGTGAGCAGCTGCGTATTACCGGTGACACCGATATCGCGATTACGCGTCTGTTGTTGAAAGCCAAAACTGCCGACCGCCATCTGCAGTTAGAGACCTTTGATGTTGATTCGCCGCAAGGGCAGCTAAACGCCAGCGGTGAAGCTCAGCTGGCGGATAACTGGCCGGTGAATTTCGCGCTGAACGGATCGCTGAATCTTGATCCGATCAAGGGTGAGAAGATCAAAATGAATCTCAGCGGGGCGATGCGTGAAGAGTTGAAACTGGGGCTGAATCTGTCTGGCCCGGTGCGCGCGCAGTTGGATGCTGCCGCGCAACCGGCGGTGGCAGGTTTGCCACTGTCATTGACGCTCACCAGCCCGCAACTGCGCTGGCCGCTTACCGGCGCGGTACAGTATCAGGCGGATAACCTCGATTATCAGTTCAAAGGCAAAGCCACCGATTACGTGATGTCGCTGCGTACCGCCGTGAAAGGGGAAGGGATGCCGCCGGCGACCCTTTCGCTCGACGGTAAAGGCAACGTGCAGCAGTTCAATCTGGACAAGCTGCGCGTGGCGGCATTGCAGGGCAACGTTGATTTAACCGCGCTGGTGGACTGGAGCAAAGCCATTAGCTGGCGCAGCGAATTAACGCTCTCCGGCATTAACACTGCCAAACAGTATCCCGACTGGCCAGCCAAACTCGACGGCAAATTGCCACGCGTGGCAGCCTGTACGGCGGCAGCTGGCAGCTCAGCGTGCCGCAGCTGGAGCTGAAAGGGAACGTGAAGCAGAACGCCGTCAGCGCCAACGGCTCACTGACTGGCAACAGCTATAACCAGTGGAAAATCCCCGGTATTAACATCGCGTTAGGCCGTAACCATCTGGACGTGAAAGGCGAACTGGGCGATACGCTCAATCTGGATGCCAATATCGATGCACCGCATCTGGATAACGCATTGCCGGGACTCGGCGGTGTGGCGAAAGGCACGGTGAAAGCGCGCGGCACCTTGCAGGCACCGCAGCTGCTGGCCGATCTCACGGCAACCGGTTTGCGCTGGCAGCAGTTGCAGATTCGTCGTGTGGCGCTGGAAGGCGATGTGAAATCCAGCGATCAAATTGCCGGTAAGCTGCAGCTGCGTGTCGAGCAGCTGCAACAGGACGCGCTGAAGATCAATCTGTTGACGCTGAATGCCGACGGCAATGAGAAGCAGCATCAGCTCAAGCTGAACGTGGAAGGCGAACCGGTCTCCGGTCAGCTGGCACTGAACGGCAGTTTTGATCGTAAAACGGAGCGCTGGCAGGGCAATCTCAACAACACGCACTTTGATACCCCCGTCGGCGAATGGCGTCTGACGCGTGCGATGGCAATTGATTACCTCAACACTAAGCAGACCGCCACTATCGGGCCGCACTGCTGGCAGAACCCGAACGCGCAGCTGTGCGTACCGGAGCCGATTGAAGCCGGGGCCAGCGGTCATGCGCATGTGGTGCTCAATCGCTTTGATTTGGCGATGGTCAAACCGTTCCTCACCGATGCCACCAAGCTAAACGGCGTGTTCAGCGGTGATGCGCGCGTGAACTGGACCGCAGATGGCGCGTTACCCACCGGTACAGTTTCGCTGAAAGGTAACGGCGTTAAAGTCGAACAAGACGTGCAGGGCAACACGCTGCCGATCGCCTTTGATACGCTCAACCTGAATGCGGCGATGCGCAACGGTCGTGCTCAGCTCGACTGGCTGATCCACATCGTCAACAACGGTCAGCTGAGCGGCAACGTGCAGATTGCCGATCCGCAAACCCGTCGCCAACTGTCCGGCAACATTGGCATCAGCAATCTGTCGCTGGCGATGTTCAACCCGGCGTTGATGCAGGGTGAGAAAATCAAAGGCAACCTCAACAGCAATCTGCGTCTGGGCGGCACGCTGCAACAGCCACAGGTGTTTGGCCAGTTGGGGCTAAGCGATGTGAACGTGCAGGCGAGCTTTATGCCGGTTACGCTCACCTCAGCCAACCTGAACATGGTGTTCAATGGCATGAGTTCGACGCTTAACGGTTTGCTGCAGACCACGCAGGGCAACCTCAATCTGGGCGGCAGTGCCGACTGGAGCCAGCTGGATAACTGGCGAGCGCGCATCACCGCGCAGGGCAACAGAATTCGCGTCACCGTGCCACCGATGGTGCGTATGGATGTCTCGCCAGACCTGGTGTTTGAAGCCACGCCAGCCGCATTTAATCTGGATGGTAAGGTCGATATTCCGTGGGCGCGCATCACGGTGCAGGAAGTACCGGAAAGCGCCACCGGCGTTTCGTCGGATGAGGTGATGCTGGATAAAGATCTCAAACCGATTGAGCCGAAAACTGCGGCGGTCCCGATCAACAGCAACCTGGTGATCCACGTCGGCAATGATGTCCGGTTGTCGGCCTTTGGTCTGAAAGCCAAGCTGAATGGCGATCTCAAACTGGTGCAGGATAAAAACGGTCTGGGCTTAAACGGGCAGATCAACATTCCAGATGGCCGTTTCCACGCTTACGGTCAGGATTTGCTGGTGCGCAAAGGCGAGCTGCAGTTTGCCGGTCCGCCGGATCAGCCGTATGTGAATCTGGAAGCGATCCGTAATCCGGAAGCCACTGAAGATGACGTCACCGCCGGTATTCGCGTCACCGGACTGGCCGATGAGCCGAAAGTCGAGGTGTTCTCCGACCCCGCCATGTCGCAGCAGGAAGCGCTTTCTTACTTGTTACGTGGTCAGGGACTCAGCAGCGATGGCGACAGTAATGCATTAACTTCAGCACTTGTGGGGTTAGGGGTTGCACAAAGTGGTCAGGTTATGGGTAAAATCGGCGAGACATTCGGCGTCAGTAACCTCGCGCTTGATACCACCGGTGTAGGCGATAGCCAGCAGGTGCAGGTGAGTGGTTACGTATTGCCGGGTCTACAAGTAAAATACGGTGTTGGCATATTTGATTCACTGGCGACGTTAACCTTGCGTTACCGCCTGATGCCCAAACTCTATTTGGAAGCCGTGTCCGGTCTCGATCAGGCACTGGATTTGCTCTATCAGTTTGAGTTTTAGCAATGCGAATAATTGTCTACGGCAGTTTACGGCGCAAACAGGGAAACAGTCATTGGATGACGAATGCGCAATGGCTCGGCGACCATCAGATTGAAGGGTTTGCGCTCTACAATCTGGGTCACTATCCGGGCGTCGTGGAAGATGATGGAATCGTCTTCTGCGAAGTGTATCGCATCGATGCCAGTACGCTGGGCGAGCTTGATGCCTTACGCACCAAGAACGGCGAATACAAACGCCAGCTCATCCAGACGCCTTACGGCAGTGCCTGGCTGTATGTCTATCAGCGTTCGATTGCGGGTCGCACCCGCATCGCGAGCGGTGACTGGCTCAAGCGCGATGACCTACCAGAGGCATAAATAAAAACACCGTCCATTGGACGGTGTTTTTTTATGCTTGCGAGGCAGAGAAGATTATTTCTTCTGTGCGCGCTCGTAAGAGGCGATGATTTCAGCTTTGGCCGCTTCTGCGTTATCCCAGCCGTCAACTTTCACCCATTTGCCTTTTTCCAGATCTTTGTAGTGCTCGAAGAAGTGGGTGATCTGCGCTTTCAGCAGTTCTGGCAGGTCGTTCACATCTTTGATGTGATCGTATTCTTTGCTCAGTTTGGTGTGCGGAACCGCAACCAGTTTGGCATCTTCGCCAGACTCGTCGGTCATTTTCAGCACGCCAACTGGACGGCAGCGAATCACTGAGCCCGGCACCAGCGGATACGGGGTTGGCACCAGAACGTCAACCGGATCACCATCCAGAGACAGGGTGTGGTTGATGTAACCGTAGTTGCACGGATAGAACATGGCGGTAGACATGAAACGGTCTACAAACAGGGCGCCAGACTCTTTGTCCACTTCATATTTGATCGGATCGGCGTTAGCTGGGATCTCGATGACGACATAGATATCTTCTGGCAGATCTTTACCTGCAGGCACCTGGTTCAAACTCATCTGGCTTTCCTTCATTGGTCGTATGTTGAGTGACGGCTATTATAGCCAACTGACTCTGAAAGTATGCCCCCTTTTTGGCGTTTCGGAATGCTCCAAAGGCCTACTTCGCGGTGACAAACAGCGAGACAATCCCCGCAGCAATCAGTGGTCCGACCGGCACGCCACGGAAAAACGCCACGCCGATCACGGTGCCGATCAGCAATCCACCGATTATCGATGGCTGCACGCTCATCAAACTCACACCACGCCCGCCAAGCCAGGCAACAAACACGCCAACAATAATCGCCACTATCGATTGCCAGTTAGCAAATGACTTGAGCAGCGACGAGGCGGGTAAAGTCCCGCTGGCCAACGGCGCCATCACCGCCACAGTCAAAATAATGATCCCGATCTGAATGCCCTGTTTTCCACATACGGGAAGAACTGCGACAGCGGTGTCAGCTTGATGGCGAGCAGTATCAGAATGGAAATAGTAACGGCACTGTTATGAACGAAATAGCTCAGGACGGCGAGGCAGACCAGAATGATGGTAGAGGCATAAGCAGCCATGATTTCTCCCTGAAGATGGATGGATGCGCAGGTCAGTGCCTGCGCTGACGTTTTTTAACGCCACCATTTATCAACAATCATCGGGATTGGCGCAACTGCCTTTGTTAATTGATTGCAACATCAGGGCCTGATTTCGCACCAGATTCACCCCTTGGGCACCTACTGAGAGCGCCGCCATACTGCCCTGGCTGCTGAGGAAATAGCTGCGGCTGGCCTCCATCCAACTATCGCGGTACGCCAGCCACGCGCGCTGGGCGGCACGCAATTTGTCTTTAGATTCACCGGTTAATCTTTTCATCACCTGGTTGTACTGCGCATTCATCTCTTTATCCCAGGCCTTATTGGCGCTGCCGTAGCATTGTGACATGCCCGCGGTGCTGGATTCCTTATCCAGGCACTGCTGCAACTGCTGGTCGATTGGATGCGTCTGCGCCATGGCGAGACTACTGGCGAACAGACAGGCAACCGGGAGCCACTTTTTCATCATTTCATTCCTTCATTTTTGCGCAGCGGACTTCAGAAAAGCTGAAGGGTAAGCGAACGTCGGCAGATTGACCATCAACATTGGATAAAGTTTCTGCGATCAGCTGCCGATAATCCTTCCGTTTTAGGGCCAGTGGAGTTCTGCCTTTTATCACACACACGGGAATGATCATGATCAGACAACTATCAATACGTACTGCTTTACTTGGGTTGTTGGCCATCATGACGGTGATGCTGTTAGCCGTCAGCGCCATGGGTATTTATGCCATTAATGCTGGAAACCAATCTCTGGACGCGCTGAACCGCATTCAGGGGATTGAGCTGAACAAGTTGTATCAAAGCCGCTCGGAACTGATGCGTGCTCGCGCCAACGCGGCGCTGGCGGTGCGTAAAATCGAGATTGGTCTGTTGGATGACGGTACTAAAGTCACACAGCAGGCGCAGGCTGCCGTAGATAGCTCTCACATTTTGTTGAAGGCGTTCGTGGATGCTGGCACGGTCACCGAGCAGGGTAAAAAGCTGGCCGATGCGGTGGTCGCCACCTATAACGTGTATGACAAAGAGGGCATCACGCCAATGATGGATGCCCTGAAGAAACAGTACACCGATGAATACTATCAGGTGCTGGAAGGCAAACAGTCGCAGCTGGCGGCGAGCTATTCGAAAGCCGTGAGTGACTTCAGTCAGTATGCCGATCAGGTCTCTGCTTCGCGTCTGCAACAGGCAGCCGATAACGAACGCCAGATGAAAGTCATGATTGGCGTGGTGATGGCATTGACGTTACTGCTGATTGTACTGGCCTGGCAGCTGTTGCGCCGCTCGCTGCTGCGTCCTTTGGACCACGCGATTGCGCATCTGGAACAGATTGCGGCGGGCGATCTCTCCCAGCCGTTGCCCGAAGCAGGCAAAAATGAAATTGGTCGCCTGAATCAGGCGCTGTCCGACATGCAGCTGGCGCTACGTGATTCGGTGAGCCAGGTGCGTGAAGCCAGCCTGCAGATTGATGTTGGCAGCCGTGAACTGGCCGCAGGCACGGTGCATTTATCGCAGCGCACTGAAGAGTCTGCCGCCTCGCTGGAGCAAACTGCCGCCAGCATGGAGCAGCTCACCGCCACCGTTCGTCTTAATGCCAGCAATGCGCAGCAGGCGAATCAGTTGGCCAGCAATGTGTCGACCAGTGCCGATCGCGGTGCAGAAGTGGTGGGGTACGTAATGGAGAAGATGCAGGAGATTACGCAAAGCTCTAACCGCATCGGCGACATCCTGAGCGTGATCGACGGTATCGCCTTCCAGACCAACATCCTCGCCCTGAACGCCTCGGTGGAAGCCGCGCGTGCCGGCGAACAGGGTCGTGGCTTCGCCGTGGTTGCCAACGAAGTCCGTACGCTGGCCGGGCGCAGTGCCACCGCCGCGAAAGAGATCCGCGAGTTGATTGGCGAATCACAAACGCGCGTCAAAGAGGGTAGCGACATGGCCACGCGTGCCGGTGAAACCATGGATGAGATCTCCAGCGAAGTGATGCGTGTTACTTCATTGATGAAAGAGATTTCGATTGCTTCAGAAGAGCAGAGCCGCGGGATTGAGCAGGTGAATCAGGCGGTGACGCAGATGGATGAAGCCGCACAGCAAAACGCCGCGCTGGTGGAAGAAGCCAGTGCCGCCACCCAGTCACTGGAAGCGCAATCGCAGCAGCTGCAGGAGTCGATGGCGCAGTTCCGTGTGGCGACAAGTGCTATTTAAATCATTGGTTTATGATTGTTTGGTTATGTGAGGCTTGATGGTGCAAGCCTTACTTTACGACAGAAAGCTTTCTAAATTATTTTGAAGGCGGTTATTTTCATTGACCACCACACTTAATATTCCCGCCCTTTACGGGTGATTCCTCTGCGTCGGAGCGGGTTTATCCGTGCGGTCTAGACCGTCAAGAAATCATCAAGGCCTTTGGCTTCAATATGTCTCAGTGCAAGCGCAACAATCCCTTTAGGTATTGTTGCGCCTCGCTCCCATTTTTGGAGGCAAGTCGTTGAAACTTCAATACGTTCCGCAAACTGGCTTTGGCTCAATTTTTCGCGTGCACGCATTGCCTTGATGCGCTCGCCAGTGATTGAGTCTTTCATCGCCTCTAACTTGGCTTCGGCAAAGATGGCGTCAGCCTCTTGCATCATATCTGCTGAGATGAGACCTGCTCTGAACTGGCGTTTCATCATTGCGTGCATTTTCAGTACGCGCCTATTAATCCTCATTTTTTTCTCTCCTGATTAATAGAGGGTAGCTCTACATAAATCCGATTTTTCTCTAGCTTTTCGACTTGTTCAGCGGTGTAAGCTTTAGCCGCTTTAGATATTTGCCTGAACACTTTCAAATCAGAGTCATCTATCTCACGCTTGTTTTTGGGGATCTCTTTTTTTCCCAACCGTCGATAAAATAGAGTTTATCTCCATGATGAAAAGCAACAATTGTTCTCGCGCTGTCCTCGTCACCTAAACGTTTTTTGAAAACTCCACCGCCCAATGCGGCTTTAGTCGATCCATGTTTGATTTCTTCGATAAGCTCGGCTGCAACGGCGCTTAAATCATCATCACTGATTTTCGATTTCTTTCGCTTCTTGTTATAGCTCCACTCGACGAAAATTCTTAACTCAATTTCCATTTGATATCGTCCCGGATGTAGTAAAAAAATACTATAGCCAGGATTATTATAAGATTCAATGCTACAGGCAGCAAAACGCCGTACTGGCCGAAGAAGTCAGTGCCCTCGCGTAGTGTTTGGAAGCTCAGCTGCCTTGCGCAATAGAGGGACTACACTAGCCGCCAGTGCATCTACGCCACAAAAAAGCCCGCTCACAATGAGCAGGCTTTTCACATCCAATTACATCAGATTACGAGTGGCTGTCTGGGTATTCACGGATAAAGCGCTCGACGTCATTGACCATCGCATCGTTGCCGCAGAAGAACGGGCAGCGCTGGTGCAAAGTTTCCGGCTGGATATCGAGAATGCGGTCTGCGCCATCGCTGGCTTTACCACCGGCCTGTTCCGCCAGGAACGCCATTGGGTTGCACTCATACAGCAGACGCAGCTTGCCTTTCGGGTGGCTGGCGGTGCTTGGGTAGAGGTAAATACCGCCTTTCAGCAGGTTACGGTGGAAATCAGCCACCAGTGAACCGATGTAGCGCGAGGTATACGGGCGCTTGGTGGCGATATCTTCTTCCTGACAGAATTTCAGGTATTTCTTCACGCCCTGTGGGAAGCGGATGTAGTTACCTTCGTTGATGGAGTAAGTGTAGCCTTTCTCCGGGAAGGTCATGCGTTCGTGGCTCAGGCAGAACACGCCCAGAGAAGGATCGTAGGTAAACGCATGCACGCCCACGCCGGTGGTGTACACCATCATGGTAGAAGAACCGTAAACCACGTAACCGGCCGCGACCTGCTTGTTGCCCGGCTGCATAAAGTCAGCTTCGGTGATCGGCGTACCCGGCTCACTGATGCGGTGATAGATAGAGAAAATGGTGCCCACAGAAACGTTCACGTCGATGTTGGAAGAGCCGTCCAGCGGATCCATCAATACCACGTATTTACCGTCTTCTGAGCCTTCAAAGATAACGAACTCATCTTCTTCTTCGGATGCGATACCCGCAACCACACCACGCGCTTTCAGGGCAGCTTTCAGTTTTTCATTCGCGAAGAGATCCAGCTTCATCTGCTGTTCGCCCTGCACGTTTTCCACACCGCTAGCACCGAGAATATCCACTAAACCCGCTTTGTTAATGTCGCGGTGGATAATCTTAGCTCCGAGCTTAATGGAGGAAATCAGCGCCGTCAGTTCACCTGTGGCGTGTGGAAAGTCGTGTTGCTTCTCGACGATGAATTCGCCTAACGTTTTCATAACACATTCCCTGAATCTACGGTGGAGTGGCAGCAGCTGTAACACGCTACCAACGTATGAGCGCAGTTTAGCCGATTGAACTTTAAAAACCATAGTCCTAATCCGTTTCTTCCCACTCTGCTCGGGGTTACACTGTGCGCCGAACTTTTGAGTAATGGATCTCTATATGCGCATTCACATCCTTGGGATTTGTGGCACCTTCATGGGCGGACTGGCGATGCTGGCCCGTTCATTGGGGCACGAAGTGACCGGCTCAGACGCCAATGTCTACCCGCCGATGAGCACCTTGCTGGAGCAGCAAGGTATTGAATTGACTGAAGGTTACGATGCCAGTCAGCTCGATCCGCAGCCGGATCTGGTGATCATAGGCAACGCCATGACGCGCGGCAATCCGTGTGTAGAAGCGGTACTGGAACGGAACATTCCGTACCTCTCGGGCCCGCAGTGGCTGCACGATTTTGTGCTGCGCGACCGCTGGGTACTTGCCGTGGCCGGAACCCATGGCAAAACCACCACCGCAGGCATGGCAGCGTGGATTCTGGAGGCCTGTGGCCTGGAACCGGGCTTCATCATTGGTGGTGTGCCAGGAAACTTCGAGGTTTCGGCAAAATTAGGAAAAAGTCCATTCTTCGTGATTGAGGCGGATGAATATGACAGCGCGTTCTTCGACAAGCGTTCCAAATTTGTCCATTACTGCCCGCGCACGCTGATCCTCAACAACCTTGAATTCGATCACGCCGATATCTTTGACGATCTGCGCGCGATCCAAAAGCAGTTCCATCACCTGATTCGCATCGTGCCAGGGCAGGGCAAAATTCTGCTGCCGGAGCACGATAACAATCTCAAGCAAGTGATGGCAATGGGCTGCTGGAGTGAGCAGGAAACCGTGGGCGATAACGGCCACTGGCAGGCGAAAAAGCTGACGCCGGATTCATCGCACTGGGAGATCTGGCTGGATGGCGAGAAAGTCGGTGAGGTGAACTGGGCGCTGGTGGGCGAGCACAACATGCATAATGGCCTGATGGCGATTGCTGCTGCGCGCCACATCGGGGTGAAACCGGTGGATGCCGGTGAAGCGCTGAGCAGCTTTATCAATGCGCGTCGTCGCCTTGAGCTGCGTGGTGAAGTCAATACCATCAAGGTGTATGACGATTTTGCCCATCACCCGACGGCTATCCACGCGACGCTGGCCGCGCTGCGCAGCAAAGTCGGCGGCACCGCGCGTATTCTGGCGGTACTGGAGCCACGCTCCAACACCATGAAAATGGGCGTGAGTAAAAACGAGCTGGCACCGTCATTGGGCCGTGCTGATAAAGTGTTCCTGTTCCAGCCGCACCATATTCCATGGCAGGTCTCTGATGTCGCTGAAGCCTGTATTCAGCCGGCGAAGTGGAGTGCGGATATCGATACGCTGGTGGAGATGGTGGCAAAAGAAGCCCAGCCAGGCGATTCGATCCTGGTGATGAGTAACGGCGGGTTTGGTGGCATACATCAGAAACTGCTGGAGAGATTGGGACGTTAATGATGCGGTGGCCAGCAATGGCCACCCTATCAACCGCGCAATTTCATCGTAGCGGCGCAATTTATTGCACTTCTGACAGCGACTCAGCTGAACGAAGATGCGCGATAAATCACGCCGCTACGGTATGTTGCGGGGTATTACGCTTCAGCCAGCTCGCGTAAATACTGGAAAATCTGACGCGTGGCTTTTGCCGGCTTGTTCGCGGCTTTCTCTTTCTGCGCATTACGGATCATGGTGCGCAGTTGCTGACGATCGGCTTGCGGATAGAGGTTAATCACTTCCGCGATAGCATCGTCGCCTTTCTCGATCATACGATCGCGCAGTTGCTCGAGTTTATGGAACAGCGCAACCTGCTGGTTATGGCGGTTCTTCAGCTTATCCAGTGCCTGACGAATCGGATCTTCATCGCGCGCGCGCAACATCTTACCGATGAGCTGCAACTGGCGGCGACGGCCTTCCTTCTTAATACGCTGCGCCAGCTCAATGGCGGCACGCAGATCTTCGTCGAGAGGGATCTTGTCGAGGGAATTTTTCCCCAGATCAACTAACTCGGCGCCGAGGCGTTTCAGCTCTTCGGCGTCGCGTTTAATTTCGCTTTTGCTGACCCAGATAATCTCGTCGTCTTCATCTTCTTGGTTTTGATTATCCGGCACATCGTCGAGCCAGTCATCGGGCTGCTTGGTCATCTCTTGGCTCCCTAAAAAAAGAGGCTAATCCTACCAGTTTATCGGGCGACTGCGAAATTGTTCTCTGAGTCTGATAGACTCAATAAATTCATACTTAAGATTAGACGGCAGGTCGATGAACGTATCTACTCAGGTTGCAGAACAACGTAAAGTGTTAGAACAGGCTGTCGCGCAGGCGCTGGAACTGGCGAAAGCCAGCACCGATGGTGCAGAAGTGGCGGTGACCAAAACCACCGGCATTGGCGTCAGCACCCGCTATGGCGAAGTGGAAAACGTCGAATTCAACAGCGATGGTGCACTTGGCATCACCGTCTATCATCAAAACCGCAAAGGCAGTGCCTCTTCAACCGATCTCAGCCCGGATGCCATCAAACGCACCGTGCAGGCGGCGATCGACATCGCGCGCTACACCTCGGTCGATCCTTTTGGTGCGCCGGCCGATCCCGATCTGCTGGCCTTTGAAGCGCCGGATCTCGATCTTTACCATCCGTGGGAGATCGATGCCGATCGCGCTATCGAACTGGCCGCACAAGCTGAGCAGGCGTCGCTGCAGGCTGACAAGCGTATTACCAACACTGAAGGCGGCAGCTTCAACAGCCACGTTGGCATCAAAGTATTCGGTAACAGCCACGGCATGCTGCAGAGCTACTGCTCCAGTCGCCATTCGCTCTCCAGCTGTGTGATTGCCGAGCAGGATGGCAACATGGAGCGCGATTACGCTTACACCATCGGCCGTTCCATTGACGATCTGCAAACACCGGATTGGGTCGGACAAGAGTGCGCCCGTCGTGTGTTGTCACGTTTAGCGCCGCGCAAGCTGCCGACCATGAAAGCGCCGGTGATCTTCGCGCCAGAAGTAGCGACCGGTCTATTTGGCCATTTGGTTGGCATGATCAGCGGCGGCAGCGTCTACCGCAAAGCGACCTTCCTGTTGGATTCACTCGGCAAACAGATTCTGCCAGAGTGGCTGACCATTGAAGAGAAGCCGCACCTGTTGAAAGGGCTGGCCTCCACGCCGTTCGACAGCGAAGGCGTGCGCACCGAAGCGCGTGACATCATCAAAGATGGCGTGCTGCAAAACTGGCTGCTGACCAGCTACTCAGCGCGTAAGCTCGGCCTGCAAAGCACCGGCCACGCTGGCGGCATCCACAACTGGCGCATTGCCGGCCAGGGCCACAGCTTTGACGATATGCTGAAGCAGATGGGCCGCGGCTTGGTGGTTACTGAAATGATGGGCTCCAGCGTCAGCGCCATGACCGGTGACTACTCACGCGGTGCCTCAGGTTTCTGGGTTGAGAACGGTGAAATCCAATATCCTGTGAGCGAGATCACAATTGCGGGCAACCTCAAGGATATGTGGCTCAATATGGTAACGCTCGGTAACGACATTGAAACCCGCAGCAATATACAATGCGGATCGGTGCTGCTGCCGGAGATGAAAATCGCCGGACAATAAAGACATCGCTTCACAGAAAGCAGCCCACGTGGCTGCTTTTTTTTTGCCCGACAATAATAAAAGGAATATTTATGCGGAAGCATTTGATTGCAATGTTGTCTCTCTCGCTGTTGTTCTCCTCGGCTAGCGTTTTTGCCGCTGACCTGAAGAATGATATGGATACCTTGAAAGATGGCCTGAGCGTGGTGAAAAAAACCTCCGATGCTCAGGAAATGCAAACTGCGCTCGGCAAGATGCGCCAGGCGGCGGAGGATGCTAAAAAATCCACGCCGGAAAAACTGGAAGGTCAGCCTGCCGACAGTGCCCAAATTAAGGATTATCACGCCGGTCTTGATTCCCTGATCGCTCAGATTGATGTTATCGACCAACTGGCGAAAGCCAACAAACTCGACGATGCCAAAACGGAAGCGAAGAAGTTGGAAGATATTCGTAACGCCAACCATAAGAAATTCCGCTGATAACCCGGCCAGCCCCTTGGCTGGCCTTATCTCCCGCTCTGTTTCTCCGCTTTCCCCGCTGAAAATCCGTTATAACCCGCATTTTTGTGACCTGTTTCGCACACTCTGTGCGTACTGCGATCTGGCGCACACGCGCCCGTGGGATTTCCACTTCGAGGTGGAAAAGATGCGTCTCCACACCCGCCAGCGGAAAGCGTAATTTATTTTTAACGCGAAATATCTGCATTTGTCCGCTGTAAACAGGAGTAACAAGGTGAGGAGTGAAGCTGTCCCGCTGAAACAGAGCACGCCGGAAGCAATACAGGCGCTGGCGGATAACGTGATGACACAGATTGCGGCGATCTACGCCGAGCACCACATCGAAGCCAACGCCGTGCAGCAGCAAATGCTGTCCTCGCATGTGCGGGCAATGGCGGCGCGTTCACTCACGGGTGAAGCCCTGCCGGAAGTCGAAGCTGAGCTGTTTGAAGATATCTCGCCAGAAACCATGGCACTGGCACAGCAGGTGGTGGATCTGTTTGGCAATTTGCCGAAAGAAGAAGCCTGGCTGTTATCGGTGCACATCGAAGTGGCGAAATCGAACGAAGCATGAATTGAGAGGAATTGAACATGGTAACTGTAGTGATTGGCGATCGTCTGGGCAAAGGCCAGAAAGTAGCAGCAGGGATTGAGAAAGCAGGCGGCCGTGCCGTCGTCGTGCCGGGCGTGGCAGCAGACATGAAGCTGGGCGATGTGATGAAAGCGGAAAACGCCGATTTCGGCATCTCATTCTGCGGTAGCGGCGGCGCTGGAGCCATCACCGCGCAGAACAAATACGGCTACAAAGCCAAACACGGCATGCGTTCGATCGATGAAGGCGTGACCGCCATTAACGAAGGTGCCACCGTGCTGGGCTTCGGCTTTATGGATAAAGAAGAGCTGGGTGAACGTCTGGTGCAGGCCTGGAATAAAAAACACGGCAGCTAAGTATGAAACAGCAATACGAGACGCAGGTGACGGTGCAGGGCAAAGGCGACAGCAAAGCGAAAGCCTTTGCCGATGCGCTCAGCAAGGTGCAGCAGCAAGTGCTGCGCACCAGCCAAAAAATTCTGTTGCGCATTGAACCCATAGATGTGCGGGTGCTGCGCGCGCAGGAGAGCGTGCGCAAAGAGAAGTTCTTGTTCTTCTTCCTGGCGCGCGAACGACGGAACTACAGCGTCGAGCTGGACATTACCGTCAGCGTCACCGTGATCGACACCGACAAGGTGGAGTTTACGGCGGCACCCTGAATAAAGACGACAACAAAGGGTACAACATGTTTTTAATCATTTTGTTTAAGTCGTTGATCATAGGTGGATTGGTTGGCGTTGGGGTAGGAGCGGGCGCAGCGCGCATGTTCCACGCACCGACCACGCAAGGTATGGGCGCGTTCCGTACCTTGGGTGAGCTCAATTCCTGCGAGGGCGATCCAGCATCGCACTTCTCCTTTGGTCTTGGCTTCTTCTTTAACGCCTGGGCATCGTCTGTGGCCGCAGGTTCCTTCACTCAGGACGTTGATCACCGCATTCTGCCTAACTGGGGCGCGGCCGCATTGATGGTGAAAACCGTAACGTGGCGGAAACGCTGCATAACCCGAAACGCATGGCGATTGCCTGCGGCATCATCGGCATGATCGTGGTGGCCTTCCTCAACAGTACCGCGTCTGCGGTGCCTGCGGCGTTGCAGGTCACGGCGGTTAAAGTGCTGGTGCCAGCGGCAAACCTGCTGGTGAACACCGTCATGCCGGTGATCTTCTGGCTGGCAGCGATTGATGCCGGTAAGAAATCGGGTTTCTGGGCGACTATTTTTGGTGGATTGGCGCAGTTGATCATGGGTAACGCTGTACCGGGTTTGGTGCTGGGTATCCTGATCGGTAAAGGCGTGGAAGAGAGCGGCTGGAACAAAGTCACCAAAGTGATGATGTTCGCCATCGTGCTGCTGTTTGCCCTGAGCGGCTTCTTCCGTGGCTTCGACATGAAACTGCTGCAATCCTTCCAGCTCGGTGTGCCTGGCTGGCTGGATATGATTCACAACAGCCTGAGCGGCAAATAAGGAGCCTAAGTATGAACGAGACCGAAAACAAAGGGTTCTGGTACGCCGACTGGTCTTTCCCGATTTTTGTTGGCCTGCTCTCTTCCGGCGTGTTTGCCGGTACGCACATGTATTACCTGTACGGCATCGGCGCGTTTAACGAAGTGGCGTTTGTCTCGATGCTGCGTTCCGGCATGGAAACCGGCGTATATGGCGCAGTCGCGGCGTTTGGTGCCAGCTTCCTGTTTGCCCGCATCATTGAAGGCTCGCTGGTGGGGATTCTGGATATCGGCGGCGCGATTCAAACCGGTGTCGGCCTTGGCGTTCCCGCACTGCTGCTCGGTTCGGGCATCGTGTTCCCGGTGGCGAACTTTGCCGCATCGCTGGCAACTGGCCTGGTCGTGGGCGTCGCCATTGGCTATCTGATCATCCTGGCGCGTAAGTTCACCATCAATCAGAGCGATTCCACCTACGGTGCGGACGTGATGATGGGCGCCGGTAATGCATCGGGTCGCTTCCTGGGTCCGTTGATTATCCTGTCTGCGATGGCCGCGTCGATTCCTATCGGCCTCGGTTCGCTGGTGGGTGCGCTGTTGTTCTATCTGTGGAACAAACCCATCACCGGTGGCGCGATTTTGGGTGCCATGGCGTTAGGTGCGATGTTCCCGGTTTCTCTTTGATTGGTAGGTTTGCACAAATCCGTAGCGGCGCGATTTATCGCGCTTCCTGACAGCGTCATCGTTGTTAAATGCGCAATGAATCGCGCCGCTACGATTTAGGCGAGTGGTAAGTAAGGAGTAAACATGTTTGATCTGATTCTGCGCCGCGCGCGTCTGTGCGACGAACAGCTGGTGGATATCGCCATCCAGCACGGCAAAATTGCTGCGGTAGGTGAGGTGACCGGCCCGGCTCAGCAGGAGCGCGATCTGGCAGGGCGTTACTACGTCAGCGCGGGCTGGATCGACAGCCATGTGCACTGCTATCCCAAATCCCCCATTTATCACGATGAAGCCGATGCGATTGGCGTGGCGCAGGGCGTCACCACGGTGGTCGATGCAGGCAGCACCGGCGCGGATCACATCGACGATTTCTATCAGCTCACCCGCTCCGCCATTACCGAAGTCCGCGCGCTCATCAACATTTCGCGCACCGGTATCATCACGCAAAACGAACTGGCGGATATGGCGCAAATCGACGGTGAAGCGGTGGTGCAGGCGGTAAAACGTCGCCCGGACTTTATCGTGGGATTGAAAGCGCGCATGAGCAGCAGCGTAGTGGGCGAAAACGGTATTCAGCCGCTGATTCGCGCCAAAGCCATCCAGCAGGCGGCCGGTAATCTGCCGCTGATGGTGCACATCGGCAACAACCCGCCGGTGCTGGAAGAGATTGCCGATCTGCTCACTTCCGGTGACATCATCACACACTGCTTCAACGGCAAGCCCAACCGCATTCTGTCGCCACAGGGCGAGCTGAAAGCGGCGGTGAAAAACGCCATAGCGCGTGGCGTGAAGCTGGATATTGGTCACGGCAGCGCCAGCTTCAGTTTTGAAGTGGCTCGTCAGGCCATTGCCCAAGGCATTCTGCCGGACACCATCAGTTCTGACATTTACTGTCGCAACCGCATCAACGGCCCGGTACACAGCCTGGCGCACGTGATGTCGAAATTCTTCAGCATTGGCATGACGCTGCCGCAGGTTATCGACTGCGTGACCGGCAATGCCGCGGTTGGCCTGCGCTTAGCGGGCAAAGGGCGCTTAACTGAAGGTTATGACGCCGACCTGACCATTTTTACCGTCAAAGAGGAAGCCCGCCCGTTCGTCGATGCTGAAGGCGAACGGGTTGTGGGTGAGCAACATGTGCTGCCGCTGGCCGTGGTTGTCGCGGGTGAGTGGCATCTGACTGATGAAGGGAAAACCAATCATGTCTTCGATTTATGAAAAATATGACCTGAAACAGGTCATCAATGCCTCCGGTCGTATGACCATTCTCGGTGTTTCAACGCCGTCCGCCGATGTGGTGGATACCGTGAGCTACGGTTTGAACCACTATTTCGAGATCAAAGATCTGGTCAATAAAACCGGCGCGTATATCGCAAAACTGCTGGATGTGGAAAACGCGGTAGTGGTCTCCTGCGCCTCTGCCGGCATCGCGCAGAGCGTGGCGGCGGTGATCGTCAAAGATAACGACTGGCTGCTGGATAACCTGCATGCCGCGCCGCTGACCGTGCCACACGATATCGTGGTGCCGAAAGGCCACAACGTGAATTTCGGTGCCCCGGTGGGCGCGATGGTGGCACTGGGCGGTGGACGTTTAGTGGAAGCCGGTTACAGCAACGAGTGCTCGCCTGAGCAGCTGGCCGCCGCCATCACGCCAACCACGGCAGCATTGCTGTACATCAAGTCACACCACTGCGTGCAGAAGAGCCACCTGAGTGTGGAGCAGGCGGCAGTGGTCGCACGCAAACACGGTATCCCGTTAATCGTGGATGCGGCAGCAGAAGAAGATCTGCAGTGCTACTACCAGATGGGCGCAGACCTGGTGATCTACAGCGGTGCCAAGGCGATTGAAGGGCCGACCAGCGGTCTGGTGATTGGTCGCACGCAATACGTTGAGTGGGTCAAACGTCAAAGCAACGGCATTGGTCGTGCGATGAAAGTCGGCAAAGAGGGCATTCTCGGTCTGACGCAGGCAATTGAAAACTATCTGGTGCAGCCGAAAACCACCGGTGCCGAGATGGTGGCCAACATGACGCCGTTTATCGACAACCTCAACACGATGAATGGCGTCTCCGCGCGCGTGGTGTGGGATGCAGCAGGCCGCGATATCGCCCGTGCTGAGATCAAGTTCGATGAAGCGATCACCCAATGGCCCACCGGCGAACTGGTGCAGGCGCTGAAAACCGGCGACATCGCCATCTACTTCCGTGGCTATAAAGCCAACGAAGGCATTATCGAAGCCGACGTGCGCAGCGTCAGCGCCGAACAGCTGCATATCATCTTTAGCCGTATCCAGGCGTTAATCAGCGGAGGAAAACGCGCATGAGTCTGAACCCGAATTTTTATCAGGGCCGTTTGTGCCTCAACGTGTTAGCCGGTTCGAAGCAGAATGCTAAAGCGATCTGGCAGGCGGCAGAAGGTCACGTGCTGGTGGGCGTATTATCAAAAAATTACGCGACCAATGAAGAAGCAATTGCCGATATGCGCGAGTACGCAGCGCTGATCGACAACGCGCTCTCAGTGGGCTTGGGCGCGGGCGATCCGAATCAGTCAGCGATGGTGAGTGAGATCTCAGCGGTACTGCAACCGCAGCACGTCAACCAGGTCTTCACCGGTGTCGCAACCAGCCGCGCGCTGCTCGGCCAGAACCACACCGTGGTCAACGGCCTGATTTCACCAACCGGCACACCGGGCCTGGTGAAAATCTCCACCGGACCGCGCAGCTCGCAGGCAGAAGATGCGATTGTGCCGATCGACAGCGCCATCGCCATGCTGCAGGACATGGGCGGCAGCTCAGTGAAATACTTCCCGATGGGTGGCTTAAAATCGGTGAACGAATATCGCGCTGTGGCTGAAGCCTGTGCGCGCCATGACTTCTGGCTGGAACCGACCGGCGGTATCGATCTCAATAACTTCGAAGCGATTGTGCAGATTGCGCTCGATGCGGGCGTGAGCAAAGTAATCCCGCACGTTTACAGTTCGATTATTGATAGCGCAACGGGCGACACGCGCATTGACGATGTGCGTCAGCTTCTGGCAACGTGCAAGAAACTGCTGTAACAAACGATTCACAGGTGAAGCTCCGTGAGATTTCCCAATCAGCGTCTGGCCCAACTTTTCGCTGCGCTGCAAAACGAAACGCTGCCGCAGGATGAACTGGCGCGCCGCTTTTCAGTTTCAACGCGCACGGTGCGCACCGATATCACCGCGCTGAATGCGCTGCTGGAACAGCACGGCGCACAGTTTGTGCTGGCGCGCGGCGCGGGATATCAACTCAAAATTGACGACGTGGCGCGTTTCGACCGGCTACAGCAAGAGAGCGCCGCGCCGCTGCGTGTGCCGCGCACCTCGCAGGATCGCGTGCGCTATCTGCTGACGCGTTTCCTCACCGCCGCCTTCTCGCTCAAGCTCGAAGACCTGTCGGAAGAGTGGTTTGTCAGTCGCGCTACGTTACAAAGTGACATGGCGGAAGTGCGCGAATGGCTCGGCCGCTATCATCTAAATATCGAAACCAAACCGCATTACGGCATGAAATTGTTTGGCAGCGAGGCGGCGATCCGCACCTGCCTGACGGATCTGCTGTGGCAGATCGATCAGGAGATGCCAGACAGCCCGCTGCTGACGGTGGAAGCGCTGCACAGCGGGATGCTGGCGCAATTAGCCCCGCTACTGCAGCAGTGCTTTACCCAGCACGCGATTCGTCTTAGTGACGAGGGCGAGCGCTATCTGCAAATTTACTGCGCAGTGGCAGTTCGGCGCATCAGCGAAGGTTTCCCGCTCAACGATCCTGGCGCAGAAGATGTCGGTGAGGAAGTGCGCGAAGCCGCCCATGATTTGGTGAATCTGATGCAGCCGCTGGTGGGTAAAGCGATCTCGCAGGCGGAAGAGAACTGGCTGCGTGTGAATATTGCCGCCCGCCAGATCCAGGCGCTGGTGCCCAGCACCATCAATGCCGATGACGCCGATGCGCTGGTCGATTATCTGCTGAGTTACATCAACACCCATTACAACTATCGGCTACAGCAGGATGAGCAGCTGCGGGCCGATCTGCTCACCCATATCAAAACCATGATCACTCGGGTGCGTTATCAGATCCATATCCCCAATCCGTTGCTCAGCAACATCAAGCAGCACTATCCGATGGCGTACGATGTGACGCTGGCAGCCGTCACCAGCTGGGGCAAGTACACGCCATACAGCATCAGCGAAAACGAAATCGGTTTTCTGGTGCTGCATATCGGTGTGGGCCTCGAACGGCATTACGATGTCGGCTATCAGCGCCATCCGCAGGTGTTGCTGGTGTGCGACAGCGGTAACTCGACGCTGCGCATGATTGAAGCGCTGCTGCTGCGCAAATACCCGCAGTTGGTGGTCACCGCGCGCTTATCGCAGCGTGATTACGAGATGCGTAACCACATCGATGAAGACTTCGTGATTTCCACCGCGCGATTGAGCGAGAAGAATAAGCCGATTGTGATGATGTCGCCGTTCCCGACGGAGTTCCAGCTGGAGCAGTTGGGTAAGCTGGTGCTGGTGGATCGCACGCGTCCTTACATGCTGGAAAAGTACTTCGACGCGCAGCACTTTATGGTGCTGGATAAGCCGATGACGCAATCAGCGCTGTTCCGCGTGTTGTGCGATCAGCTGGAGTCAGAGGGGTATGTGGATGCGGAGTTCTATCCATCGGTGGAAGAGCGTGAAGAGATTGTCAGCACCATGCTTGGCGAAGGCATTGCACTGCCGCACTCACTCGGACTGCTGGCGAAAAAAACCGTGGTGTATACCGTGCTGGCACCCCATGGCGTGAGCTGGGGTGACGAAACTGCCTCGGTGATTTTCCTGCTGGCGATCAGCAAAAGCGAATACGAAGAGGCGATGGCGATTTACGATCTGTTCGTTACTTTCCTGCGGGAGAGGGCGATGGCCAGACTGCGCGACTGCGGGGATTTCGTCAGCTTTAAAGCGGTAGCGATCGATTGTTTGAGCCGGATGTAGCGTTTGAAATTTCACGTAGCGGTACGATTTATTGCGCATCTGTTAGCTACTCAGCTGTATCAGGTAAGCGCAATAAATTGCGCGGCTACGTTTTAGTGCCGCTGAAAATGCTTCGTTCGGCGTTGCGTCGGCAATTATACCGGCCTGGTTTTAATCAACCGCGCTGCTTCGCCAGCAACCGCGGGATCTCGCGCAAACACCACGCCTTGGCTTCACCCATGCTGTCACGGCGCCACGCCATAATAATATCCACTTCACGGGTGTATTCGGCACTGACCACGCGCAGGCGGCCTTCGGCGATATCCTGCTCCACCATCGGATAGGGCATGGTCGCCACGCCTAAACCGGCCAGTAGCGCACGACGTTTATCGTCCATGCTGCTCACCGTCAGGCGCTGCTGTTTGTCCAGCAGCTGCACCGTTAACACCGGGCGCTCACGTGCGGTATCCGCCACCGCAATGCCGCGATACTTCACGCGCGTTACTTCAGACAGCGGCTCGGCTTCCTGATGAATCGGGTGATCCGGGCTGGCGACGTACACGCTCATGATGCTATAGAGTTTACGCGTGTTGATCTCGGTCGAGGCACGGAAATGCATATCAGGCGCAATCACGATATCCGCGCGGCCCTGCTCCAGACGCTCCCACGCACCGGCCAATACTTCGGTGACCAGTGAAATCTGCGTGTTGGCTTTCTCCGCCAGCTTTTCAACAACAGGAAACAGCAGATTGGTTGGGATCAGCGCTTCAGCCACGATGGTGAGATGGGTTTCCCAACCGCGAGCCAGCGCTTCGGCATCGGTGGTGAGCTTATCGGCGGCTTCCAGCAGCACGCGCCCACGCTCCAGCAGCATGCGTCCGACATTAGTGAACTTGGTGCGATGGCCGGAGCGGTCAAACAGCACCACATCCAATTCTTCTTCCAGTTTCTGCATGGTATAGCTCAACGCAGAAGGAACACGGCCCAGTTCATCGGCCGCAGCGGCGAAGCTACCACGACGATCGATAGCATCCATCACACGTAAAGCTTCGAGGGTTAACGCGCGGTCTTTAGCCATGCCGGTTCTCTGTCAGTAAATTTGAATATGCCGGGCAGATTAACTGGCTAACAATCCGGCGTCCAGCCTTTTACCATTAAGGTATAAAGCCTGCGGTCGAATCTCACCGCAGTGCGTTGGAGGCAAATCATGATGACAACCCGCTGCGCGTCCGCATGTGGCCAGGCCGATTTCGGTTGGTTGCAGGCGCGATACAGCTTCTCTTTTGGCCACTATTTTGATCCTAAAATGATGGGCTACGCTTCGTTACGCGTGCTCAATCAGGAAGTGCTGGCACCCGGTGCGGCCTTCCAGCCGCGCAGCTATCCGCAGGTGGATGTGTTGAATTTGGTGTTGCAGGGCGAAGCGGAGTACCGCGACAGCGAAGGCAACCATCTCATCGCGCGCGAAGGCGAAGCGATGCTGCTGTCAGCTCGTCAGGGCGTGAATTATAGCGAAATCAACATCAGTAAAGATCGTCCGTTAACGCGCATGCAGCTGTGGCTGGCGGCCTGCCCGGAGCGAGAGAATCCGCTGCTGCAGAAAATCGCGGCGCCACAGCAAAGCCGCTTTTTAATTGCCTCGCCAGACGGCGTGGATGGCAGTCTGCAACTGCGTCAGCAGGTGTGGGTGCATCAGGTCATGCTGGCGCCAGGTGAGCAGCATACGGTGAAATTGAACGG
Organism: Pantoea rodasii; assembly: GCF_002095465.1. Taxonomy (GTDB): domain Bacteria; phylum Pseudomonadota; class Gammaproteobacteria; order Enterobacterales; family Enterobacteriaceae; genus Pantoea; species Pantoea rodasii. The sequence continues at coordinate 90,247 of NZ_MLFP01000001.1, forward strand.
TCCTCGCGCCTACCTGCAATCGATCCACGGTTCATTGGATCTACAGGCAAGCAGCGCCAATCAGGAACTTCTGAGCTGCGGCGACGGCGCGTTTTTAAGTGAAGAACAGCAGATTACCCTGCAGGCGAAAACCCCGTTGCGTGCACTGGTGATCGATTTACCAGCGTAAAAAAAGGCAGCCCGTTGAGGCTGCCTTTGTCTGTGGCCGGGGCGCAATTGACTGCGCCCGTCCGATGCAGATTATTTCAGGATGGTGAACGCGGTAGTCACGTGCTTCACACCGCTCACACGGCTGGCTACATCGGCCGCCGCAGACGCTTCCTGTTGTGTCACCAGACCCAGCAAGAATACCTCACCGTTTTCCGTGGTCACTTTCACGTTCGATGATTTCACCTGATCGCTGCCCAACAGCTGTGAGCGGATTTTAGTGGTGATCCAGGTATCCGATGATGACGTCCCGAGGCTGACTTTCTGGCCAGTGCGGATTTCGTTATACACTTCGGTGGCACCGTCTACACCCATGGCAATCTGCTTGGCGCGGCTGGCCAAATCAGCAGAAGGGGATTGACCGGTCAGCAGCACTTTGCCCTGGTAAGCGGTAACGACGACGCGTGCCTGGTTTTTGATTTGTTCATCTTTCGCCAGCGCATTGCTGACACGCAATTCCAGCGTACCATCATCAACCTGCGTACCCACGGTGCGCGGATCGGTTGCTGTTTTGGTTGCCACAGCGGCGCCGCCGGCGACAACGGCAACACAGCCCTGCAGCATCATGGCGGTTAAAAGAATGGCGACAGCGTTCAATGCTTTCATTTGAGCTCCTTCAGTCATTCCTGGTGTGGGAACAAAGTGTTATCAATCAAATCGCACAGGCAGTTCAGCGTCAGCATATGCATTTCCTGAATGCGTGCACTGCGATGTGACGGAATGCGAATTTCCACATCGTGCGGACCCAACAGGCCCGCCAGCTCACCGCCATCATGGCCGGTCAGCGCGACGATAGTCATATCGCGAGTAACCGCAGCTTCAACCGCTTTGACGATATCGCGGGTGTTGCCACGGGTTGAAATAGCCAGCAGTACATCACCGGCCTGACCAAGCGCACGAACCTGCTTGGCATAAACTTCATCGTGTAGACGATCGTTGCCGATTGCCGTTAGCATGACGTTATCGGCGCTCAGTGCCAGCGCAGGCAAGCTAGGACGCTCGGTTTCAAAACGGTTGATCATGCTGGCGGCAAAATGCTGGGCGTTGGCCGATGAAGCACCGTTACCACAACTCAGGATTTTGTTACCGTTCAGCAGCGACTGCACCAGCGTCATCGCGGCACGAGAAATCGCATCCGGCAGCGCCTCCGCAGCAGCGATTTGAGTCTGAATACTTTCGGTAAAACACGCTTTAATTCTGTCCTGCACAAGACCACCTGGTTCTATCCATCGGCATTAAAGGCATCGGGTAGCCACTCCAGCTCACGCCCGGTAATGGCAATGATGTCAAAACGGCAATTCACCGTATCAAAACTGCCGCCGCGTGCCAGCAACCACCATGCAGCGGTGCGCAGCAGCTTTTGTTGTTTCTGACGCGTCACGCTGGCGGCAGCACCGCCGTAACGTGCATCGCGTCGATAGCGCACTTCGACAAACACCCAGCAATCGGCGTCTTGCATAATGAGGTCAATTTCCCCACTGCGGCAACGCACATTACTGGCAATCCACCGCAGCCCGGCGCGCTCCAGATAACAACGCGCCTGCTGCTCCTGCTCAGCGCCAATGCGCTGGCGGTCTACTGCACCGGAACGATTTGTCCCTGACGATACTGGTTCCATGCCAACTTCCTGTTGATCACGCAATCCGTGTCGGCACTCAGCTTGCCGGTGTTGCCATCAATGGCAAAGCCTGGCACCTGGCGCATCTGGTTAAAGTGATTCGCCAGCGTCCAGGCATCAATGCCCATCGCGTAGAGGCGAACCAGCGAATAATCGTTGTTGAACGATTTCGCCGCCTGCTGCATCAGGCCCGGATTGGTTCCGGAGAGCAGCGGAATATCACTGAACTGCAAGCCATCCATTTCCAGACGGAAGTCTGGGCCGGCACCTGCCTGCGCACTGCGTGAGCTGGCATAGAGCGAGATGTTGTTGCGGCTGCTGGTACGCATCGCAATCATCGGCTTAATCAACTGCAGCTCATCCTGGCTGGCCACGATGTACACCGCATCGACACTGCCACCGCTGGCATCAGCCGTTGGCGCTGGCGTAGTAGTTTGCGGTGCCGGAATGGTCAGGCCCGCAACGGCCACACCGGCCGATTGTGGCTGTTCAACCGTCAGCGGCGTGCCGCTCAGTGCGATACCGGCTCCGCTATTAATACCTTGTTTCAGCTCAGAAACGCCACCAAAACGCTGTTGCAGCACGGTGGAACCGCCCAGTTGCTGCCACTCTTGTGCGAATGCCTTGCTCACGCGATCGCCATAGCTGCTACGCGGCACCAACAGTAATGGCTGGCGCTTGCCCTGCTCGTAGATATGGTGCGCGGCATCGCGCGCTTCGTCTTCAGGAGAAAGCGCAAAATAACAAATATTCGGATGGTTCTGGATCTGTTCCGGCTCATTCAGCGCCAGCACGTTGAGTGGCGTCTGGCTGTTCACCACTGACTCCACGTCGCTTTTCAGCAGCGGACCGACCACGAGGGTTGCGCCATCCTGCTGGGCCTGCTGCATCACCTGAGCAATCGGCTGGTTGCTGGTGTCATACACCTTCACCTGCGCGTTGCTGTCTGGCTGTGCGGTGGCCGTGGCCGGCTGTGCAGCAGACTGCGGCTGTTCGGTCTGCGGAGGCGTATTGCCCGCCATAGCCGGGCTGACAACCGTGTTAGCAGCGGTGTTAGCCTCTGCAGGCTGCTGAGCATTGGCGTCGCCAGTCTGTTGTGTTGACGGCTGGGCATTGGCGTCGGTTGCCGCTGGCGCAGCAGCTGCTGGCTGCGGTGCCGGCGCATTTAACACGCCATTTTTGGCATCGTTAAAGCCTTTCTGAATCGCATTGGCGAAAACTTGCGCCTGGCCATTCAACGGCAGCAGCAACGCAATGGTGCTGGTCGAGGCTTTCGTGAAGTTTTGCACCTGGCTAAGCTGCGTCGGCAGCGTTTTCGCGCCTGGATTCTGCGGGTAACGCGTCTGCCAGTCTTTGATTGCCGCTTTCAGCATCTGCGGGTCCTGGCTGTTGGTATGCCAGGTGTTGAGCAGATCGAGCCAGCCCTGCAGCGTGTTTTCATCGGCGTTGATCACCAGGCTGTTGATCTGATCCTGGTTCATTTGCGTCAGAGCTTGCCAGGTGGCGTCAATATTGCTCTGGTGGTTGGCGCCTTGCAGCAGCGGTTCCTGAGCAATATAGGCGCGCAGCAGCGCGAGTGAAGGACGATTCTGCGCCGCAGCGATTTGCAGCGCGTAGTAGCGCACCTGCTGGTCTTCAGATAATCCGTCGGTTTTCACCTGGCCGAGTTGTTGTTGAGCACCGCCGAAATCCTGCTGAGCAATCTGCATCTGTGCACGCAACAATTGCAGCTCCTGCTGCTGTACAGCGGAAAGCTGCTGCGGCAGTTGTGAGATCTGATCGTTGGCCTGCGGATATTTTCCTTCCTTCAACAGGGCACGGATGGCAAGTAATTGCCAGTCGGTCTTGCTATCATCGCTGCTTTGCTGCACCTGTTGCAGATAATAGTCTGAACGGGCAGTAGCAGGTGCCTGGATATTGACGTTAGAGGTTTGCTGCGGTCCCTGACCACTACAAGCGGCTAAAATCAGTCCAGCGAGAAGAACAGGTACCAGGCGTCCTGCTTTATGACGTACGACTTTTGAAGGAAGCATACTGTATCCAGTGATGTTTTTTTCAAGATGCTCAATATTAAATCGGCAATTCGGATGAAACAATGAAACAACTCGATCGGGCAGAGATTTCTGCCAGCACGCTCTATATCGTTCCTACCCCGATCGGTAACCTGGGTGATATCACGCAGCGTGCGCTGACGGTGCTTGCGAGCGTCGATCTGGTCGCAGCGGAAGATACACGTCATACCGGGCTGTTGCTACAACATTTCGCCATCAATGCGCGACTGTTCGCACTTCACGACCACAACGAACAACAGAAAGCAGAGGTGTTGTTAGCCAAGCTGCAAGAAGGCCAGAGCATTGCACTGGTCTCGGATGCGGGCACGCCGTTAATCAACGATCCGGGCTACCATCTGGTGCGTCGCTGTCGTGAAGCCGGGGTGCGCGTGGTCCCATTGCCGGGGGCCTGTGCGGCGATTACAGCATTAAGCGCGGCGGGATTACCGTCCGATCGTTTCTGTTACGAAGGATTTCTGCCGGCGAAAAGCAAAGGGCGCTGTGATGTGCTGCGCTCCCTTGAGAATGAACCGCGTACGCTGATTTTTTATGAATCGACCCATCGTTTGATTGATAGCCTACAAGATATGGTGAATGTCTGGGGTGTTGAACGCTATGTGGTGCTGGCTCGCGAAATCACCAAAACCTGGGAAACCATAAAAGGTGCGCCGGTGGGCGAGCTGCTGGCCTGGGTGCTGGAAGATGAAAACCGCCGTAAAGGTGAGATGGTGCTGATTGTTGAAGGGCACAAAGCCGATGAAGAAGCGCTGCCGGCTGAAGCACTGCGCACCTTAGCCTTGCTGCAAGCGGAGTTACCGCTTAAAAAAGCTGCGGCGTTAACGGCCGAAATTCATGGCGTTAAGAAAAACGCACTCTATAAGTACGCGCTGGAGCAGCAAGAGGCGTGACAAACGCGGGCGAATCGCCTATTATCCCGCGCCGAAGCTGACTAGACAGTCGCCGCTTTGTCGTCGTCCCTTTCGGGGGAGACGGGCAAAGGGGAGGAAAGTCCGGGCTCCATAGGGCAGGGTGCCAGGTAACGCCTGGGGGGCGCAAGCCTACGACCAGTGCAACAGAGAGCAAACCGCCGATGGCCCAGTAATGGGATCAGGTAAGGGTGAAAGGGTGCGGTAAGAGCGCACCGCGCGGCTGGCAACAGTCCGTGGCACGGTAAACTCCACCCGGAGCAAGGCCAAATAGGGGTTCACTAGGTACGGCCCGTACTGAACCCGGGTAGGCTGCTTGAGCCAGTGAGCGATTGCTGGCCTAGAGGAATGACTGTCCACGACAGAACCCGGCTTATCGGTCAGTTTCGACTTTTCAGGTGAAAACCCCGCTTCGGCGGGGTTTTTGCTATCTGGCGTACAGCGGCGAGAAGAATGACTGTCCACTCCACTCCTCTCAATTCCACTTTCTACTAAAAGAACGCAGCTTTTCGGCCAGTTTCGACCGTCATACAGCTGCCCACAAATAATAAAAATCCTAGCGTAAAGAAATGAAAATACCGAGGAACAAAATAATCCTTATGCCAGAATAGGCGCGTGTTTAACTACCGAAGACAATTATTCATCCACATCGACGAAAAGCAACAACGTGGATAAGTTGTAAAATTATGGACAAAATGCTCGCCCCAATGATGGTATGCCCTATTAATCCTCACTCCCTCTCAAACTGCTCAATCTGCGATCAGCACTGGCGCTTCGCGCTTTAGATTCCTTCTCTCCTTATTGATTTTATTATGCTTATCGGCTGAAACGCCGCTGTTTTCGCGTGGCTGGCGTTTATTTCTGTTTCAGGAGAGAAACATGCGTTACTGGATTCTATTACTCTTAGCGATCGTCGCTGAAATTATCGGCACCCTTTCAATGAAATGGGCCAGCGTCAACGGCGGTCAGGCAGGATATATATTTATGCTGCTGATGATTGCACTGTCTTATATTTTCTTGTCTTTCGCCATAAAACGTATCGCTCTGGGCGTAGCTATGCAATGTGGGAAGGCATTGGGATTCTCTTTATTACCTTATTTAGCGTGATGCTGTTCGATGAAACGCTGTCAGTGATGAAAGTTGCCGGGCTGATGACCCTGGTGGCGGGGATTGCACTGATTAAATCCGGCACGCTAACCCGCAAGGAGCCGCGTCATGGTCACGCTTAATGCTGCGCACATTGCCTGGCTGGCTTTGGCCATTGGGTTAGAAATCGTCGCCAATATCTGCCTGAAATACGCCAATGGTTTCCGTCGCCCGGTGTATGGCGTGTTGTCGTTGATGGCGGTGCTGGCGGCTTTTAGTGCCCTGGCACAGGCGGTGAAAGGCATCGATCTCTCAGTGGCTTACGCCTTATGGGGCGGATTTGGTCTGGTGGCCACCGTGGCGGCAGGCTGGATACTGTTTGGTCAACGGCTAAGCCGTGTTGGCTGGCTGGGCGTGGGACTGCTGATTGCGGGGATGGTGCTGATCAAATTTGCCTGATGGCGAAGAAAAGGCCCTCATCCTTATTGGGCTGAGGGCTTAGATTGCACTCGTCTTATCCGCGGCCGTGTGGCTCATCCCAGTCAAACGCCGGGCCCAGCGAAATCACGCCGCTCGGGTTGATGGTCTTATGGCTGCAGTAGTAGTGATGGCGGATATGCGGCAGATTCACCGTATCGGCGATGCCCGGTATCTGGTAAATGTCACGCAGGAAGCCGCTCAAGTTGCGGTAATCACTAATGCGGTGACGATCGCATTTAAAGTGGGTGACATACACCGGATCAAAACGCACCAGCGTGGTCCACAAACGTAAATCTGCTTCGGTCAGGTGGTCGCCCGTCAGATAGCGATGCTGGCCGAGTATTTGCTCCAGCCGCGCCAGCGAATGGAACAGCGCCGTCACCGATTCATCATAAGCTGCCTGCGAGGTCGCAAACCCGCTTTTGTACACGCCATTATTGACCGTGTCGTAAATCCATCCATTCACCTCATCGATCTTGTCTCGCAATTCAACCGGATAGTAATCCCCGGCGCGCGCGCTGTGCATCAAAGGCGCTATTGAGCATGCGCATAATGTCGGCGGATTCATTACTGACGATGGTGTGCTGCGTCTTGTCCCACAACACCGGAACAGTCACGCGGCCGGTGTATTGCGGGTCGGCATGCAGATAGAGCTGATAGAGGAATTCGTTTTGATACAGCGAATCACCGGTCGCGTCCGGAAAATCGTCGTCAAAGGTCCAGCCATTTTCCAGCATCAATGGATGCACCACCGAAACGGAAATCATATCTTCCAGCCCTTTGAGCTGGCGCATCAGGAGCGTGCGGTGTGCCCAAGGACAGGCAAGAGAAACATAAAGATGATAGCGATCGCGCTCGGCGGCAAAGCCGGCATTGCCGGTTGGGCCTGCACTGCCATCAGCAGTGACCCAATTACGCCAGACTGCTTCTGTGCGTTTGAAGCGGCCACCGGTTGACTTCGTATCGTACCAGGTGTCATGCCAGACACCGTCAATCAGCTGTCCCATAAGCCCTCCATAAAGAAAAAGGGCGAGGAATATCCTCGCCCCTGCAAATCAGTATATGTGTTCTGGCAACGCTTGTGTGCTTAGCGTGCGGCCGCTGGTGCGAAACGAGCACGAATCAGACGGTCAATACTGTAAGCACCTGGACCTACCAGACCCAACACCAGGAAGCCACCGGCGATGGACAGGTTTTTCATGAACATCAGCTGGTTAACGCCTTCAGCAAAGTTGCTGTGGAACAGGAATGCGGTCAGCAGCGTAAAGCCCGCGGTGAACAGCGCGGTGAAACGGGTCAGGAAACCGAACAGAATTGCCAGACCGCCGCCGAACTCCAGCAGAATAACCAGTGGCAGCAAGAAGCCCGGAACGCCCATCGCCTGCATGTATTGTGCGGTACCAGCATAACCGGTGATTTTGCCCCAGCCTGCAGTGATGAACAGAATGGTCATTAATACGCGTGCCAGCAGCAGGCCTGAGTCTTCGAATTTTTTCATCATTTACTCCAACAAGAATTATGTAGCAGGTTGTTGGCCTGCAAGGTTTTATTCCCATCGAATCGGTGATTTTAATTCGCTGGGCTGATGGAGGAAGATGATAATCGCAGGTGGGAACAGTTGTAAGCGAGATAAACTGTCAATGTTGTTCAGGATTTCTGATGGAGAAAAACCGAATCCAGTAGATCCGGTTTTAAATGAAGGAATTAGCGTGGTTCAAGCGTGGATTTAATCATGCGCCAGGTGCTCCATAGGCCAAAACCGCGTTTTGCCCAGCGCAAAATTCGGTTAGGGCTGCGGATTGACCAAATGGCTAGCGCACTGCTGCCAATCGCCAGATAGCGGCGCATGCTAAGAAAGGTCAACCAACCGCGATCGTAGTATGCCGTGCCATCCAGCCAGTCACGACGACCGGCGCTGAGATCCAATCGCTGCTGCTGAACCTGGTTCAACAGTTCGTGAATGCGTGCTTCACGTTCACGACGGCTCATGAGCGATGCTCCTCCAGCAAGTTGCGATCGGTTTCCAGCTCTTTGCGTGTATGGCGCAACAATGTTGACTGGCGTGACTTATACAGCGTCCACAAACCAAATATCAGCGCCAGCGCAAACAGCACGGCGGTGGTGATAGCAATTGCCATCAGCCGATACTGCGCATCCACCGCCCAAATGATCAGCACCATCAAGCTCATTAAACCAAAAGCGGTAAACAGCATCGTCAGTCCAACCATCATCAGCATCTGAATCAGATTGGCTTTCTCCTCCTCCAGCTCAACAATCGCCAGACGGACGCGCGTTTCCACCATACCAACCAGGGTAGTGACAATGCGCTGACCGATGTTGAAGACCCCTTTGCCTGGGCCGTGGCTCTGACTGTCGCTCATATCAACGACGTGAGATCAGAATGCCGATCAGTACACCGACAGCTGCACCGATGCCCACGCCGTGCCACGGATTATCGCGCACATATTCGTCGGCCTTTTCCGCGGCTTCACGCGTGGATTGCGCGATGCGCTCACCTGAATCGCCCAGACGCTCGCGCGAACTGTCGATGGCGCCACGCGCTTTACTGCGCAGTTTATCAAGCTCGGTTTTAGATTTATCCGCCGAGCTGCTCAGCACTTCTTCCAGGGTGTCAGCAAGGTTTTTCAGTTCCGCACGCAGATGTTCAGATGTGGTGTCTTTAGACATGAAGTTCTCCATTACATCATCTATTTAAGTCCGATTAGTAGGGCTCAGCTTCGAGTTTTTTCAGCTCGTGTTGCGCCTCTTCTAGCTTACGTTCGCGCTTCTCAATCTTATCTTTGTCGCCATCCTGACGCTCTTCCTTCAACTCACGCTCACGTTCAGCAATTTTGTGTTTCTGCTCGACGATGCGTTCGCTGTGGGCCGATTTCAGTTTCTCATCGGTGCAGCTGGCGCGGACTTCAGTCAACGCACGCTCCAGTCCCGTGACTCTGCGCTGATTATCATGCTGCTTAGCCATGTCGATTTCACGCTGGATATCATGTTCTTTCTGCTGGCACAGTGATTCTGCCGCCATCAGAGAACCCGAGAGAGAAAAGAGAATAGCACCCAGCAGTAATTGATGTTTCATCAGGTTTAGACCTTCCATTGTAGATGACCTGCCCAAACCGGGCAGGAGAGGCGTCCCAGCTTGTCTTAACTCGCGCTACCTTTAAGCATAGACAGCAGACGAAAAAATTCAACGAAGACGCGGGGATAGCGAGGATTGTTTCACCGTCTGGCTTATCACCAGACGGTAATATCAGCTGTAAGTTGGACGATTGGCGTCAGGGACTTGCTGTGAAGCTTGCGGTCCGCTTGCCACCACAAAACCCTGTGGCAGCAGGCGTCGCAGCACCTTTTGCGCGGCCAGACTCTGTTCTTCATTCTCGAAATGAATCACCAGCGCATCACCCGCAGGTGTAATGCTTTTAATACGCACGCCTTGTGCGCTGAGCTGCTGATAAAGATAGAAACCGTCGGGCAAATTAGTGCCATTGTGGGCGACGCGAATCTGCACCACGGTATCGTGCTGCAACATTGAGGGGACAGATATCACCGCCAGCAGCGCCAACGCACCGCCAAGTGCCCAGGGGATTAAACGCCTGGGAAATCCACGGAATGCGATCATGGCTGTGAATTCCCGTTGCGCGAAGACTGGCGTTTACGCCACAACACCACCAGTGAACCCACCAGCCCGATGACCAGCAGCACCAGTGGCAGCAGCATCAGGCAGAACATCAGTTCATCTTCATAGCGGCGGAAAATAGGCGTTTTGCCCAGTGCGAAACCTAGCACCGTCAGAATCAACACCCACAGCAAACCACTCACCCAGTTGAAAAACTGGAAGCGCGCATTGCTCAGACCGGAAAGCCCGGCAATGGTCGGCAGCAGAGTACGAACGAAGGCAATAAAGCGGCCAATCAACAAGGCCGACAGGCCATGACGATGGAACAAGCTATGCGCACGCTGATGATATTGAGCGGGGAGGTGCGACAGCCATTTTTGTACGGTGGGCGTATTCCCAAGCCATCGTCCCTGGATGTAACTCACCCAGCAGCCGAGGCTGGCGCCGGTGGTCAGAATCAGGATGGTAAGCGGGAAACCCATGGTGCCTTTGGCAATCAAAACACCCACTAAAATCAACAAGCTATCGCCGGGAAGAAACGCGGCAGGCAGCAGGCCATTTTCAAGAAACAGAATCAAGAACAGCACGCCATAAATGGCCCAAACCAGCGTCGGGTCGGAGAGCATTTCGTAATCTTGCTGCCATAGGGCGTGCAGCAATGCTTTCAAAATATCCATCAATCATTCCTGAACATCATTGTTAAACGTGCCCGTGAGGGGCTGAGGCGCAGGCTGGTTTGGTTATACATTTTTGGTATGCAGCCGTTGCGGGATTTCCGGATCCATCCAGAATTGATTGTTAAATCAGCGACTTTTTAAAGCCCTGTCGCAAAGGGTAAGAAAAGGGCGATAACTGTAACAAAAATCACGCAGGTCAGACAGTGTAAAGTGGCTCTCGCACAGGAGTTTTACCTTTTGACGCAGATGGTCAAAAGGAGCTTTACATGAGCTGACACTATTGCAGATTAACTGACTTATTCGCCTGGAAATGCAGCAGAATCAATGCGAATTATCGCTGCCTTCCGGCAGGATGACGGGATTTTCTGCAAACATGTAACGGTCGACATTAAATTCAAAATCATCGGCGGTGGCGTTAAACAGCATCTGTTTAGTATTTTCCAGGTGCTGCCACATTGCCAGCTTACTGGCGGCGGGATCTTTGCGCATGAGTGCTTTCAGAATCTGGTCGTGATCGTCGCACCAGCTGGTGATATTGCGCGCATCAATATGTTCATGCAGTTTGAGCCAATACGGGTTGTGCAGACGGTGCAGCCACATCTTCTCGACTATTGCGGCCAGCGCGCTGTTTTGCGTGGATTGAGCGATACGGACGTGAAAGTGCATATCCCATTCTGAATCGCGCGAATGGTCTTCCTGACGGGCTTTTTCCTGAATCGCCATCAGCGCCATAATGTCCTGTCGCGTCACCTGCGTGGCGGCAAATTCGGCTACGTTACTCTCAATCAGCTGGCGGGCCTGCAACAGCTCAAACGGTCCGAAGCTGGCGAATTCCAGCTGGCTGGGTGTGGTCTCACGGTTTTGCTGCTGACTGCTGATCACGTGGATGCCCGAGCCTTTGCGCACCTCCACGTAGCCTTCCACTTCCAGCATAATAATGGCTTCACGTACCACCGTGCGGCTCACCTCCATCTCTTCAGCGATCAGGCGTTCGGCCGGCAACTTTTCACCCACGCGATAATCATCGGCTTCGATACGACGCTTGAGTTCACTGGCGAGTTGTTGATAAAGACGACGGGATTCGTTCAGATCCATTGCGCGGTTCGCTGTGGTGGGCAGGGTTGAGTTGTTATACCACTTTGACCGGGCCGAGGAAATGGGCTGGCATGCGCCAGCCCACAGAGAGGAGATTAACTGCGCGCGGTAGCCGCTTGAACCACGTTGGGTTCGTCCAGTTCAGATACCGGCTGGTTTTTCAGCACGGTCCAGATCACGCAGGCACCGAGCAGATCAAACACCGCCAGCGCGGCAAACAGCGGGCTGAAGCCCAGCGTATCAGCCAATGCACCCACCACCAGCGCAAACATGGTGCTGGCAGTCCACGCGGCCATGCCGGTCAGACCATTGGCAGTGGCCACTTCATTACGGCCAAACACATCCGAAGAGAGCGTAATCAGCGCGCCAGACAGCGCCTGATGGGCAAAGCCACCGACACACAGTAAACCAATCGCCACGTAAGGGCTGGTGAACAAGCCGATGGTGCCCGGTGCAATCATCAGCACCGCGCCCATGGTCACCACCAGTTTGCGCGACACAATCAGGTTAACGCCAAACCAGCGCTGGAACAGCGGCGGCAGATAACCGCCGACGATGCAGCCGAGATCGGCAAACAGCATCGGCATCCAGGCGAACATGGCAATTTCTTTCAGGTTGAAACCGTAGACCTTGAACATAAACAGCGGGATCCACGCGTTAAAAGTGCCCCAGGCGGGTTCGGCGAGGAAACGCGGCAGGGCGATGCCCCAGAACTGGCGATTACGCAGGATCTGACGCGCCGACATTTTGCTGTTATTGCCAGTTTGATGCTGCACTTCCTGACCAGAAATAATGTAGTGACGCTCTTCATCGCTCAGCTTGGTTTGCTGTTTGGGATGTTTGTAGAACACTAACCAACACATCGCCCAGGCCATACTCAGCACGCCAGTGATGATGAAGGCCAGCTGCCAGCTGTGCGCCAGAATGGCCCACACCACCAGCGGCGGGGCCAGCATGGCACCAATCGATGAACCAACGTTGAAATAGCCTACCGCCACAGAACGCTCTTTGGCTGGGAACCACTCGCTGCTGGCCTTTAAACCGGCCGGGATCATCGCCGCTTCGGCGGCACCCACTGCACCACGTGCCAGCGCAAATCCACCCCAGCTGCCTGCCATGGCGGTGGCGGCGCAGAAGATGGCCCACAACACGGCAAATACCGCATAGCCGATTTTGGTGCCCAGCATGTCCAGTACATAACCGGCCACGGGTTGCATCACGGTGTAGCACGCCGAATAGGCGGCAACGATATAGGAGTACTGTTGCGTGGTGATGCCCAGCTGGGTTTCCAGCGTCGGCGCGGCCACGGCAATAGTATTGCGCGTCAGGTAGCCGAGCACGGTGCCCAGCGTCACCAGTCCAATCATGTACCAGCGTAGCCCTTTGATCTTACGCATCATTAACCTCTTCGAGTCTGTCGTAACACTTGCCATTAAAGGGTAAGGGAGCACTTCGGTGCGCCCGCTGGCGGCAATGACGAATCAGACCTGCCGCCTTGTTGTTATGCGTTGAGCTTTGAGGTTCGGCATCAACGAGGCGAGAGGTTAACTTGTTATACAACTTTAAAAGTTGAATGCCATCACAAAAACCCTGTATGCAATGTGTGTTCTGCGCAAAGGTCGATATAACAGCAAGTTAGTGCAATATTGCTGACAGTTTCGTCCATATACCCACAGTGAAACTGTCATTATTGTGAGGTGTATCGCAAACAATTTTGCCGATCGTCAAATTGGTATGATAACTTTGCATCAGAAGCCTATCAGCACCCAACATGAGGAAGCAGGTATGTCGCGTTTTATGAGTGAGGATTTTCTACTCGATAGCGAGTTCGCCCGTCGTCTGTACCATGACTACGCCAAAGACCAGCCGATTTTCGACTATCACTGCCATTTACCGCCGCAGCAGATTGCCGAAAATTACCGTTTCACCAACCTCTATGACATCTGGCTGAAAGGCGATCATTACAAATGGCGTGCGATGCGTGCCAACGGCGTGCCGGAAGCATTGTGCACCGGCGACGCCAGCGATCGTGAGAAATTCAACGCGTGGGCACGCACCGTGCCGCACACCATCGGCAATCCGCTGTATCACTGGACGCATCTTGAGCTGCGCCGTCCGTTTGGCATTACCGATGTATTGCTGAATGAGCAAAGCGCTGACCGCATCTGGCAGCAGTGCAACGAACTGCTGGCGCAGGATACCTTTAGCGCGCGCGGCATCATGCAGCAGATGAAAGTGAAAATGGTCGGCACCACCGACGATCCGCTCGACGATCTGCAGCATCACCGCACGCTGGCGGACGATGCCAGCTTCAGCGTTAAAGTGCTGCCAAGCTGGCGCCCGGATAAAGCTTTCAACATTGAACTGGATACCTTCCTGCCGTGGATCCAGCGTCTGGAACAGGTAGCCGATGTCAGCGTGCAACGGTTTGACGATCTGCGCCGCGCCCTGAGCCTGCGTCTCGATCACTTTGCCGCCCACGGCTGCAAGATCTCCGACCATGCGCTAGACGTAGTGCTGTTTGCCGAAGCCGACGAAAGCACGCTGGATGGCATTCTGGCGCGCCGTCTGCAAGGTGCTGCGCCATCGCAAGAAGAGGTGGCGCAGTTTAAAACGGCGGTGCTGGTGTGGCTCGGCAGCGAATATGCGCGTCGCGGCTGGGCGCAGCAGTATCACATTGGTGCGCTGCGTAACGCCAACCGTCGACAGTTCGATATTCTCGGTCCGGATGTAGGCTTTGATTCCATCAATGATGCACCACTGGCGATCCCGCTGGGCCGTTTGCTGGATGCGCAGAACCGCAACAACGCACTGCCGAAAACCATCCTTTACTGCGTTAACCCGCGCGACAACGAAGTGCTGGCGACCATGGCCGGCAATTTCCAGGGCGAAGGTGAACCCGGCAAGATGCAGTTTGGTTCCGCGTGGTGGTTCAACGATCAGCTCGATGGCATGCATCGTCAGATGACGCAGCTGGCGCAGATCGGCTTGTTGAGCCGTTTCGTCGGCATGCTCACTGACAGCCGCAGCTTCCTCTCTTACACCCGCCATGAGTATTTCCGTCGCCTGCTGTGCCAGATGATTGGCAACTGGGTTGAGCGCGGTGAAGCGCCAGCCGACGAAGCCTTGCTGGGGCAGATGGTGCAAAACATCAGCTTTAACAACGCGCGTGATTACTTCGGCATTGAGTTGGGAGCCTGATGATGCAGCGGCTAAACCGTCACGATTTTCCCGGCGCAAGCTACCGCGAGCGCGTGATCCAGTTTGGGGAAGGCAACTTCCTGCGGGCGTTTATTGACTGGCAGCTCGACTGGCTTAATGAGCTTCAAGGCACCGATGCGGGCGTGGTGGTGGTGCGGCCGCGCAACCGCGTGGTGGAAGATTCGCTCAACCAACAGGAGGGTTTGTACACCACGCTGATCCGTGGATTGAACGGCGAAGGCGAGCAGGTGAGCGAAACCCGGTTGATTCGCAGCCTCAACCGCGAGATCCAGCCGTATCAGCAGTTTGAGGATTTTCTGGCACTGGCCCGTGCGCCGCAGATGCGCTTTGTGTTTTCCAACACCACCGAAGCGGGCATTACGTTTGCTGAGCAGGATCGGCTGGAGGATGCGCCTGCCTCTTCCTTCCCAGGCAAGTTGACACAGTTGCTGTGGACGCGCTTCCGCCACTTTGCTGGTGCGGCAGAGAAAGGCTGGCTGATCGTGCCGTGTGAATTAATCGATCATAACGGCGATGCGCTGCGTGAGCTGGTGTTGCGCTACATCAAGCACTGGCAACTGCCGCCAGAATTCGCCCGCTGGGTGCTGGATCACTGTGCTTTTTACAACACGCTGGTGGATCGCATCGTCACCGGCTACCCCGCCGATGGCACCGACATCGCTGCACAGCTGGGTTACGAAGATCGCTATCTGGTGGCGGGCGAAGTCTATTACCAGTTTGTGATTCAGGGGCCCGATGCGCTGGCGCAGGAGCTGAAACTCGCCGCGCTGGCGCCGGAAGTGAAGTTCGTTGATGACATCACGCCCTATAAGCCCAGAAGGTGGCGATCCTCAATGGAGCGCACACCGCGATGGTGCCGGTGGCGTTTCAGGCTGGACTGGAGAGTGTCGGTGAAGCGATGGATGACGCTGCCATCGCGGGTTATGTCGATGCGCTGCTGCGTGAGGAAGTGATCCCGACGCTGGATTTGCCACGCGATGAGCTACACGCCTTTGCCGATGCGGTACAGCGTCGCTTCCGCAATCCGTTTATCCGCCATGCGCTGCTGTCGATTGCGCTAAACGGCATGACCAAATTCCGTACCCGTTTGCTGCCGCAGCTGTTGCTGTCTCAGCAGCAAATCGGCCAATGGCCACCGCGCCTGACCTTCGCTTTTGCTGCACTGCTGGCGTTTTATAGCGGCGAGCAGGGCGATCGGCAGTGGCCATTACAGGATGACAGCCACTGGCTGCAGCAGTTCGCAGAACTGTGGCCGGCCGTCAATCAAGACACATTGACCCCGGAACAGCTGGTGCAGGCAGTACTCAGCAACAGCTCACACTGGGGCGAAGATCTCACTCAGCGGCCCGGATTAGTGACCGCAATAAGCCAACACCTGCAAAACATCGTTGTCCACGGGATGCGGACGGCGCTGACACAACTGAGATAACGCTATGCAAGATGCGATAAGAATCCATTCGCGCGACAACGTGGCAGTTGCGCTGCGCGATTTACCTGCTGATGCCAAAGTCGAGATTGATCGCCAGTTGATTACCTTGCAGCAAGAGGTTGGGCGCGGTCACAAGTTCGCGTTGACGCCGCTGGCTACCGATGCACTGGTGATCAAATACGGCTTGCCGATAGCCCATGCCACGCGCCCGATAGCGATGGGCGAGATCATTCACTCCAGCAACGCCCGCACCAATCTGAGCGATGTGGATGAGTACGACTATCAGCCTGAATTTCTCGATATCCCCGCCCAGGCTGGCGATCGTGAAGTGCAGATCTACCGTCGC
Source organism: Pantoea rodasii (assembly GCF_002095465.1). Taxonomy (GTDB): domain Bacteria; phylum Pseudomonadota; class Gammaproteobacteria; order Enterobacterales; family Enterobacteriaceae; genus Pantoea; species Pantoea rodasii. Next base: position 107,015 of record NZ_MLFP01000001.1, read on the forward strand.
GCCAGCGGTGAAGTGGGTATTCGTAATGAGCTGTGGATTCTGCCGACGGTAGGTTGTGTGAACGGCATCGCCCGGCAAATTCTGTCGCGTTTCCTGAAAGAGACCAACGAGGCAGAAGGGATCGATGGGGTGCATTTGTTCAGCCATCCGTTTGGCTGTTCTCAGCTCGGTCAGGATCATGAAACACCCGCACCATGCTGCAAAACATGGTGCGCCATCCAAATGCCGGTGCGGTGCTGGTGATTGGCCTCGGCTGCGAGAACAATCAGGTCGATGTGTTCCGCGAGACGCTCGGCGGCTTCGACAGCGACCGCGTACAGTTTATGGAGTGCCAAAAGCAAGACGACGAAGTGGAAGCCGGCCTGGAGCGGCTGCATGCGCTGTATCAGGTGATGCGCACGGATCAGCGCCAGCCGGGCAAACTCAGCGAACTGAAGTTTGGTCTGGAGTGCGGCGGTTCTGACGGTTTCTCGGGCATCACCGCCAACCCGATGCTGGGCTGCTTCTCCGATCAGATGATTGCCAACGGCGGCACCACGGTGCTGACCGAAGTGCCAGAGATGTTTGGTGCAGAGCGCATTTTGATGAGCCGCTGCCGTGATGAAGCCACCTTCGATAAAACCGTGGCGATGATCAACGACTTCAAGCGCTACTTTATCGATCACCAGCAGCCGATTTACGAGAATCCATCGCCGGGTAACAAAGCCGGTGGTATCACCACGCTGGAAGAGAAATCGCTCGGCTGCACGCAGAAAGCCGGACAGAGTCGGGTGGTGGATGTGCTGAAATATGGCGAACGTTTGATTACCCCAGGGCTGAATCTGCTGAGCGCGCCAGGCAATGATGCGGTTGCCACCAGCGCACTGGCAGGCGCGGGCTGTCATATGGTGTTGTTCACCACCGGACGCGGCACGCCGTACGGCGGATTCGTGCCCACGGTGAAGATCGCCACCAACTCGCAGCTGGCAGAGAAGAAACCACACTGGATTGATTTTAACGCGGGTCGTTTGATTGAAGGCATGAGCATGCCGGAAATGCTGGAGGATTTCGTCGATATGATTGTGTCGATTGCCAACGGTAAACCGGCGCGTAACGAAGCCAATGATTTTCGCGAATTAGCGATATTTAAGAGCGGTGTCACGCTGTAAACATCAGGTGTGATCGATGTGCATCTGACAACAATCACACCTGCTGATCTTAAGGGCGGCATTAATGCCGCCCTGGCAATACCAATTTATTCTGCTTCAGACACCGTACGCAGCTCGCGCTCGGCTTCTGCCTGGCACACTGCCGCCGTAAACAGAATATCGGTTGAGGAATTCAGCGCCGTCTCGGCGGAATCCTGCAACACGCTGATAATAAAGCCGATAGCCACGACCTGCATCGCCAAATCATTCGGAATGCCAAACATATTACAGGCAACCGGAATCAACAGCAGTGAACCACCCGCCACACCGGAAGCACCGCAGGCACAAATCGAGGCCACGAAACTCAGCAGAATCGCTGTCGGTACATCCACGGAAATCCCTAAGGTATGCACCGCTGCCAGCGTCAGCACCGTGATGGTGGTCGACGCGCCCGCCATACTGATAGTCGCGCCCAGCGGAATGGAAACGGAGTAGGTGTCTTCGTCGAGATTCAGGCGTTTGGCGATCGCCATATTCACTGGAATATTTGCTGCAGAACTGCGGGTGAAGAAGGCGGTGACGCCACTTTCACGGATGCAGGTAAACACCAGCGGATAAGGGTTACGGCGAATCTTTTGGAACACCAGAATCGGATTCACAATCAACGCCATAATGGCCATGCAGCCCAGCAACAGCGCCAGCAGCGTCGCGTATTCCTCAAGCGCGCCAAAGCCGGTTGAGGCCAGAATCGAGGCCACCAATCCAAAAATCCCCAGTGGCGCACAGCGAATCACGCAGCGCACCACCCACGTCGCGGCATGCGAAGCATCAGTGAGAAACGCCTTGCTGCTCGGGCTGGCATGGCGAAACGCCAGACCGAGTCCGATGGCCCACACCAGAATACCGATGTAGTTGGCATTGAGTAACGCCTCAATCGGATTAGCCACCATGCTCATCAACAAACCGTGCAGCACTTCAGTGATACCAGACGGTGGCGAGATTTCGGTTGCGCCTACTTTCATCGACAGAGTTTGCGGGAACAGATGACTTAAGGTGACCGCCACCACGGCCGCAAAGAAGGTGCTCAGCAGATACAGCATGATGATGGGGCGAATGTTGGTTTTCTGTCCCTGCTGATGATTGGCAATCGAAGATATCACCAATACCAGCACCAGCAGCGGTGCCACAGCCTTTAATGCGCGAACAAACAGTTCACCCAGCAGGCCAACGGCCAAAGCGGCATCATGTGAAAACCACGCCAGCGCGACACCGGCAATCAGGCCAATCATGATTTGTTTTACCAGGCTTCCTGCGAACAGCGCGCCCAGACGTCCAATAAGGTTATTTAGCATAGTTCGGTCTTTTTATAGCGGTATGAGTGTTGTGCGCGGTTGCTCCGCGCCTAACGGTTTGCCCGGCGGAGTATAAGGAAAAGTGTTAGTGAAGAAAGAGATAATTCTGTTTGTATGGGCTGGATCGGTTATTTGATCTGCTAACGATGGGAAGTGTGACAGAGCGATGAAAGGTGAAAATTGCAGCTGGCAAAATAATACAGGGGCGACTATCGCCCCTGCAGCAGATTATTGTGAGATGCCTTTCTGGTCGTTTCTGTGGTTAACCCAGGCGTTAATCAGCAGGGTACCGCCCAAAATCACACCCACTACCGTCAACGAGACCGATACCGGAATATGGTAGAACTCGACGATCAGCATCTTGATACCGATAAACACCAGCACAATTGCCAGGCCATATTTCAGCATCGAGAAGCGCTCAGCCACGTTCGCCAGCAAGAAGTACATCGCACGCAAACCGAGAATCGCAAACAGGTTCGAGGTCAGAACGATAAAGGGATCGGTGGTGACCGCGAAGATAGCCGGGATACTGTCAACCGCGAAGATAACATCGCTAAGCTCCACCATGATCAGCACCAGCAGTAACGGCGTGGCAAACAGCACGCCATTTTTGCGGGTGAAGAACTTCTCACCTTCGAGATCATCCGTCATGCGCAAGTGCTTACGCAGCCAGCGCACTACCGGTTTGTCGCCGACCGCCGCGTCATCACCCTCTTTGGCAAACGCCATTTTCAAGCCGGTGAACAGCAGGAAAGCGCCGAACACGTAGAGGATCCAGCTGAACTGCGTCACCAGATAGCTGCCAGCGAAGATCATGATGGTACGCAGTACGATGGCACCCAACACGCCATACACCAGCACGCGACGTTGCAGGTTAGCCGGAATAGCAAAGTAGCTGAACAGCATTAGCCAGACGAAGACGTTATCGACTGCCAGTGCTTTTTCCAGCACGTAGCCGGTGAGGAAGGCAAGGGTTTGCGCGGTGGCGACTTCACGGCCCGCGGTGCCTTCGAGATACCACCAGAACGCGGCGCTGAACAGCAGGGAAACGGAGATCCACACCAGCGACCAAACGGCAGCCTGCTTAAATGACATGGTTTGCGCGCCACGACGCCCCTGTAAGAAGAGATCGATCGCCAGCATGATGAGCACAACAACAGCGAAGCTGCCCCAGAGTAACGGTGTGCCTACAGTGTGCATAGTTGTAATCCTGTCCGGAAAATAAAAAAACGGCTAAGTCAGAAGACGTTAGCCGCTTTGATTAAGCTGCAAGCAAACCTCGCCTTCCGGCAAGGTCTCACTTACAACTCAGAATAGATTCCGGGTTGCCTGACGACCGGATGCGTTTAGCATCGTAATGACGATCAATCAGCTTACAAGTTACTCCCCTTTGCAGCGGCAAACATACGTCCAACGGCGGGCGGTTACAATGGGCTGATTGAAATATTTTGCAATATTTACACTTCAAGCTGGTCCGCAGGGAACACCACGCCGGTCTGGCGGCGGATCTCCGTCAGCAGTTTTGCCGTGATGCGTGAGGCTTCCAGCGCCGGATGTTCAACCTGACGCTGCGCCACTAACTCTGCAAAGGTTTCCGCTTCATACAGCATAGTGTTGATGTGCTGCGGCTGCGTCAGATTCTGGCTTTCACCGCCGCGCGGGATAAAGCGTAGCTGCTGGCACTCAGAGATTTTCTCGATCACCAGTGAACCGGTCTCACCCTGAATTTCGCTCGGGATCAGTGAATCGCTCACCTTGGAATGCAGTAGCGTGACATCAAAATCGCCGTAGCTCAGCACCACCACGCCGTGTGCATCGACGCCGCTGTCCAGCAATGAAGCTTGTGCTTGCACCTGCTGGGGTTCGCCCCATAAGGTCACGGCGGCGGCGAGGCAATAAAAACCAATATCCATGATCGAGCCGTTCGACCAGCGCGGATTAAAGGTGTTGGGATTTTCGCCGTCGAGATAACGCTGATAGCGTGACGAATATTGGCAGTAGTTAATCAAGGCTTTACGCAGCTTACCAAGTTGCGGCAGGGTGTTATGCAGTTGCAAGAACGTCGGCAGGCTGGCAGTTTTAAACGCTTCAAACAGCACCACCTGATGCTGGCGCGCGCAGGCGATCATCGCCTCGGCCTCACGCAGGTTTGATGCCATCGGCTTTTCGCAAATCACGTGCTTGCCGTGCGACATAAAATGTATCGCCTGCTCGCTGTGCAGCGCATTCGGACTGGCGATATACACCGCATCAATCTCCGGGCTGGCCGCCAGATCGTCGAGGGAGGTGAAAGTGCGTTTGCAGGGATAATCGGCGATAAACGCATCTGCCTGCGCTTGCTGACGCGAATAGACGCCGCTAAGTTTCATTTTGCCGGTCTCATGCGCGGCATCAATAAACTGGCGGGTTATCCAGTTGGTTCCCACAATGGCAAAACGAATCACGGGCTTGTTCTCCTGCAACAGTAAAACGGCAGAGTAGCATGTTCAGCAGGTCGTTCGGCAGACGAAATTTGATCCTGCGATCCGCATTCCAATATGATGATGCAGCACATTTTTTTAACCAGCTAGCGGGGACGCGCGGGTGAGTGGAAGTAAACATGCTTTGAACTGGACCACACTACTGATCGCGATTCCCGTGGGATGCGTCGCGTCGCTGGTGACCTTAGCGTTCCGCGGCGTCATCGATCTGATTAACCGCCTGCTGTTCAACAGCGACAGCGAAATTACCGTGGCGATGCACGTCTGGCCGTGGATCTTCTGGCCGCTGCTGGTGGGCGCGGGTGGTGTGCTGGCGGGCTGGTTCCTGCGTTTCGCTGTAGATATTGAGAAGCAAGAGACGGTGAAAACCGACTATCTCGAAGTGATCAACGCGCGACTGGATGCGGTGCCGACTAAACCTCGCTGTTCCGCGCGCTCTCCTCGATTGCCAGTATTGGCAGCGGTGCCTCAATCGGTAAAGAAGGCCCGATGGTGCAACTCTCCGCGCTGAGCGGCAGCCTGATGGGCCGCTGGTTCCCGCAGATGCGTAACAGCGATATTGTCGCCATGGCCGCCGCCGCCGGGCTCTCTTCGGTGTATCACGCGCCGCTGGCCTCGGCGATTTTTGTCGCTGAAATTGCCTTTGGTATTTCGGCGCTGCAACGGCTGATCCCGCTGATTGTTGCCTCGGCGGTAGCGGTAATGACCATGTGGTCACTGGGTTTTCGCAGCGCGCTCTATCCGCTCTCCGAAGCCTTGTTCCAGATGGATATCAGCAGCTTACTCATGACCATATTGATTGGCGTGGTGGCCGGTTTTGCCGGTTGGTTGTTGATCAAGTTGATTGCCCGCAGCAAAACGCTGTTTGGCCGTGTTAAGTCACTGCCTGCGCGCCTTGGCCTCGGTGGTTTGGCCGTGGGCTTTCTCGCGTTGATCTCCACCGATATTTTGGGTAACGGCTACGAAGTGATCGTGAAAATCATCGATGGCCACTACATGTTGGCAGGCTTGGTGGGGTTGCTGGTGTTGAAAACGCTGGCGACCACGCTGTCGGTGGGATCGAACGCGGTGGGCGGTCTGTTTACCCCTTCGCTGCTGATTGGCGCGTTGCTCGGCGTGGCGCTGGCGCAGATTGGCGTGGTGCTGCATTTGCCGGTCGGCAATACTTTATTATACGCAGCGGTTGGCATGGCGGCGGTGCTGGCAGCGGTGAGTCAGGCACCGTTGATGGCGATGCTGATGGTGCTGGAAATGACGCTCAACAGTAGCCTGCTATTCCCGATCATGATCGCCTCAGTGCTGGCCTCGATGGTGGTATATCGTCTGCAATCCACCAGTACCTATCCGGTGGTGAGCAATCACTTTAGCCGCTCGGAAGCCAAATTCGATTTCGATAACATGCGAGTAGATCAGCTGATCATTCCCGGTGCCGCATTGCAGCCTGAAGAGTCGGTCGGCCAGGCGCTGGCAGTGAGTTCGCTTAAGCGCGAGCGCTATGTGTATGTGATCAACGAGGCAGGGCAGTTTCTCGGCGTGGTGTCGATTCACGACATATCGCGCAAGGTGCTGTCACAGGAAATCACCCTGGATTCGCCGGTCAGCAGCGTGATGGATGACAACTTCCCGTGCATTTATCAGAACCAGAGTATGCGAGAAGGCTGGGAAGCCTTTGCCCGCGTGACGCTGGAGCGCTTGCCAGTGCTGAACAATCCACAAGAACGCCGCTTTATGGGCGCCTTGACCAAAACCAGTTTGATTCAGAAGGCGCAGGAGTTTCTTTAAGCCGCGTTACCGCGCATCGCCTGATCCGTCATCCACAGACGCGCATCGAACTCCAGCTGGTGGTAATCCGGCTCCATATGGCAGCAAAGCTGGTAAAACGCTTTGTCGTGATCCTTCTCTTTCAAATGCGCCAGTTCGTGCACCACGATCATGCGCAGGAACGGTTCCGGTGCCAGACGGAAAAAGGTGGAGATGCGAATCTCGGCTTTGGCTTTGAGATTGCCACCCTGCACGCGCGAAATGGCGGTGTGCAGGCCAAGCGCATGTTTCATCACCTTGATTTTATTATCCCAAATCACTTTGCTCACGGGCGGCGCGCTGCGCATATAGCGGCTTTTCATCGCCTGCGTGTAGTCGTAAAGCGCGCGGTCACTGACAACATCGTGCGTGTCGGGATAGCGCTCCTGCAAGAAGCTGCCTAATCGCTGATTATCAATCAGCAACTGCACCTGTTCGAGGATGTTTTCAGGGTAACCCTGCAAATAGATTAATGACATTGGGATTCCCGACGAAAGACAGTATACTGCGCCCCCTTTTAGGGCGAAAATCGCGCAAAGTGTACCACGCCGGAGATTCCATGAGCCAACTTGAACTGACCAATCGCACGCTGACATTGCAGCGCTTCCCGCCTATGCGTGAAGAAAGCCCGTTACAGGCGTGGGATTCCGCCGATGAATATCTGTTGCAGCAAGAACTGCCAGAAGGACCGGTGCTGGTGTTCAACGACAGCTTTGGTGCGTTGACCTGCGGACTGAACGGCCGTGAAGTGTGGCACGTCAGTGATTCGCTGCTGAGCGAGCAGGCGGCAAAACAGAACCTGCGTCTCAATGAGATGGATGAAGATCAGGTGCACTTTATTGATAGCCTTGCGCCACTGCCTGCTGCGCCGGCGGTTGTGCTGATTAAGATCCCGAAAGCGCTGGCCCTGCTGGAACACCAGCTGCGCGCGCTGCGTAAAGTGGTGACGGCAGATACGCTGATCCTCGGCGCGGCCAAAGCCAAAGACATTCACAACTCCACGCAGCAGCTGTTTGATCGCATTCTCGGTGAGAGCAAAACCTCGCTGGCGTGGAAAAAAGCTCGCCTGATTTATTGCAACTTCACGGCACCCGCACTGCCCGACGCGCCTGAAACCACCGTGTGGCCGTTGGACACCACTGATTATCAGATCCACAACCATGCCAACGTGTTCTCACGCGGATCGCTGGATGTGGGCGCGCGCTTCTTTTTGGATCATCTGCCGTTTGATATCGAAGGTGAAATCCTCGATCTCGGTTGCGGCAACGGTGTGGTTGGTTTGATGGCGCTGGAGCAGAACCCGCAGGCGGACGTGCTGTTCTATGACGAATCTTACATGGCCGTGGCATCCAGCCAGCTAAATATTGAAGTGAACCGCCCGCAAGATCTGGCGCGCTGCCAGTTCCGCGTTAATAACGTGCTGAGTGGCTTCCCGTCGGATCGTCTGCACGCGGTGCTGTGCAACCCGCCGTTCCATCAGCAGCACGCGGTGACCGATCATCTGGCCTGGCAAATGCTGCGCGATGCCAAACGTTGCCTGCAGTATGGCGGCGAGCTGCGCATTGTCGGCAACCGCCACCTCGGTTATCACGTCAAAATGAAAAAGCTGTTTGGCAACTGTGAGCTGGTGGGCTCGAACGCCAAATTCGTGGTGTTGCGCTCAGTCAAACTGCGTTAATCACACGCTGAGCGCCAGCTCAGTGGCCTGTGCGATGGCGCGGCGAGCATCCAGCTCCTGCGCCACATCGGCTCCACCAATTATTTTTACCGCTTTGCCACGTGCGGCCAGCTCATCTGCCAGTTGACGCAGCGGTTCCTGCCCGGCACAAATCACCACGTTATCCACTGCCAGCGTGACCGCGTCGCCCTGATGGCGCAGGTGTAATCCGTGATCATCAATCTTCAGATACTCAACGTCGCCCCACATCTGCACACCGTGTGCCTGCAAACTGGCGCGATGAATCCAGCCGGTGGTTTTCGCCAGTCCGGCTCCGGGTTTGCCCGATTTACGCTGTAACAGCCAGATTTGCCGATCCGCTGCCAGCGGCTGTGGACGCACTAATCCGCCACGCGCCTGTAAGCTATGATCGATCCCCCAGCTTTGATAGAAATCTTCGTGCGCGTTTTGATGCAGCAAAAACTCGGCGGTATCAAAGCCAATGCCGCCCGCACCGATAATGGCCACGCGCTGGCCGACCGGCTTTTTATCGCGGATCACATCGAGATAGTTGAGTACGCTGGAATGGTCGATGCCAGGAATCGACAGCTGACGCGGCGAAATCCCGGTGGCGATCACCACTTCATCCACACTTTCCAACTCGTTAGCGCTCACGCGATGCTGGGTGCGAATCGCCACGCCAGCCGCTGCCAGCTGATGGCGGAAGTAGCGCAGCGTCTCGCTAAACTCCTCTTTACCGGGGATCTGACGGGCGATATTAAACTGGCCGCCAATCTCTGCGTCCGCTTCATACAATGTGACCTGATGGCCGCGCTGCGCCGCCTGTAGCGCAAACGCCATGCCCGCCGGACCGGCACCGACCACCGCAATCTGTTTAGGCTGTTCAGCAGGGATAACCGGCATCAGGGTTTCGTGGCAGGCACGAGGATTCACCAGACATGAGGTGACTTTGCCGACAAAGATCTGATCGAGGCAAGCCTGATTACAGGCGATGCAGGTGTTGATGGCATCCGGCTGCCCGGTTTGTGCTTTGCGTACGAAGGCGGCATCGGCAAGAAACGGACGCGCCATTGACACCATATCGGCAATGCCATCACGCAGCAGCGATTCCGCCACCTGCGGATGGTTGATACGGTTAGTGGCAATAACGGGGACCGACACTGCTTCGCGCAGATGCTGCGTCACCCAGGCAAAACCGGCACGCGGCACGCAGGTGGCGATGGTGGGAATGCGCGCTTCGTGCCAGCCAATGCCGCTGTTGAACAAGGTCACGCCGCGCTGCTCCAGCGCCTTTGCCAGCGTCAGCGTCTCTTCCAGCGAGCTGCCGTTGTTGACCAGATCGAGCATCGACAAGCGGAAGATGATAATGAATTCCGGGCCCACCGCTTCGCGCACCGCCTGCGTGACCTCCAACGCAAAACGTCGACGGCGCTGCACATCGCCGCCCCATTGATCGTCGCGGTGATTGGTGTGCGCCACCAAAATTGATTAATCAGATAGCCTTCAGATCCCATGATCTCGACGCCGTCATAACCGGCCTGCTGGGCTAATTGGGCGCAGTGCGCAAAGTCAGCAATAGTCTGGCGAATCTCGGCATCGCTGAGTTCGCGCGGTGTGAGTGGGTTAATCGGAGCCTGCAATGCCGACGGCGCCACCAGATCGCGCTGATAGCTGTAGCGCCCGGCATGCAAAATTTGCAGCGCGATTTTGCCGCCCTCGGCATGCACCGCATCAGTGAGTGTTCGATGCCAATCGCCCTGGCTTTCATGATTGAGGATCGCGCCGCCGTGCGCCACCACGCCCTGAGGATTAGGTGCAATGCCGCCCGTGACAATCAGTGCCACGCCTTCCCGCGCACGCTCGGCATAAAACGCCGCTAAACGTGCGGCGCCATCGATATGTTCTTCCAGCCCAGTGTGCATCGAGCCCATCAGAAAACGGTTTTTCAGTTGGGTAAATCCCAGATCCAGCGGGGCAAACAGGTGGGCGTAATGCTCAGTCATGAACACAGTCTCGGAAAGTGGTCGGATGAGTCAACTTTAGCGGGAAATGGATGGGATGGAAATTCGCGGTGTTCAGGCTGTGAGAAACCTCAAAAAAGCAGGGTGACAGGTCGCTAGCGAAAGGTTCGGACTCCTTCGCCAGGCACGGGAAGAAACCTGTGCACCCTGAAACAGTGTGAAGATGAGGGCTAATGGATTAGCTCTATAGTTATGACTCCTGTCAGACTCAATCCCGGGTGAGGGTGTGGCGATAATGGCATAGCTCAAACCCCGATTTCCCCAAGAACGGTCTTGGTTTTTCCCAGCAAACAGTGATCCCGCTTCCATCTTCTGTACGAGCAGTTCACGTTCCAGGTAACAGCTATTTCGTAACATGATTTAGAGTGATCTGGTTCACAGTTTTCAGCGTCCGATCCCGCTTTGATAGCCCCCATTGCAACAGCAACAAATGGGGAAACCATGAATATCGAAACGCAATCCTGCGTGATTACCGGGAAAAAACAGGTCAGCGTCGCCCAGCAACAGGTGAAGTGGGACGGCAAAGGCACGCTGGTGCGGATTACGCGCGGCGGCATTTGCGGATCTGACCTGCATTACTATCAGGAAGGTAAAGTCGGCAGCTTTGAAGTCAAAATGCCGATGATCCTCGGCCACGAGGTGATTGGCCATGTGGTGGAGAGTGATAATCCTGAGCTGAAGGCCGACCAGAAAGTGGCGGTCAATCCTTCCAAGCCGTGCGGCGAGTGCAAATACTGCCAGCGCGATCAGGAAAACCAGTGCACCTCAATGCGCTTCTTCGGCAGCGCCATGTATGTGCCGCACGTCGACGGCGGCTTCACCCAATACAAAGTGGTGGCCAGTAAACAGTGCGTGCCATTCCCACAGGACGCCGATGAAACCGTGATGGTGTTCGCCGAGCCGCTGGCCGTATGTATTCACGCTACCCATCAGGCAGGCGATCTCACCGGCAAGCACGTGTTCATTTCCGGCGTCGGTCCGATCGGCTGTTTGATTGCCGCCGCCGCCAAAGCACGCGGTGCCGCATCCGTGGTGTGCAGCGATATCAGCGAGCGTTCGCTGGAGATGGCGCAGCAGATGGGCGCGACTGATGTGATCCATGCCGCTGAAGGCGATTTCGCACCGTATCTGGCCGACAAAGGCTATTTCGATGTCGCGTTTGAAGCTTCTGGCCATCCTTCCTCGCTGCAGCGCTGCCTCGATGTGGTGTGCGCCAAAGGCACGCTGGTGCAGGTTGGCATGGGCGGCACCATCCCGAACTTCCCGATCATGGCGTTGATCGCCAAAGAGATTCAGCTGGTCGGTTCCTTCCGTTTCACCCATGAATTCAATACCGCCGTTGAGTGGCTGGCGAACGGCGTGGTCGATCCGCTGCCGCTGTTCAGCGGTGAATATGCTTTGCAGGACATCGACGCGGCCTTGCAGTTTGCCGGCGATAAAACCCGTGCGGCGAAAGTCCAGTTAACCTTTTAAGGAGCAGTGATGAGTCAGTTATTTTCCCTCGAAGGCAAGCGTGTATTACTCACCGGTTCGGCGCGCGGCATTGGTTTTCTGCTGGCGCGTGGCCTGGGTGAAGCCGGTGCGGAAGTGATCGTCAACGCCACCACGGAACAGGGTGCAGAGCAGGGCGCGGCGAAACTGCGCGAGCTGGGCCTGCGCGCGCATGCCAAAGCCTTTGATGTGACACAGTCTGCGCAGGTGCAGCAGGCGGTGGATGAGATCGAAGCCGAATGGGGCCCGATTGATATTCTGGTCAACAACGCCGGGATCCAGCGCCGCCGTCCGTTCCTCGAATTTCCGGAGCAGGACTGGAATGACGTGATTGCCGTCAACCAGACCGCGGTGTTCCTGGTGTCACAAACCGTGGCGAAAAAGATGGTCGAGCGCCAGCGCGGCAAAATCATCAACATTGGCTCGATGCAGAGCGAGCTGGGTCGCGACACCATCACGCCGTACGCCGCTTCCAAGGGCGCAGTGACCATGCTGACGCGCGGCATGTGCGTCGAGCTGGCGCGCCATAACATCCAGGTCAACGCTATCGCACCGGGCTACTTCGTCACGGAGATGACCCAGGCGCTGGCCGACGATCCGGCCTTCACCGGCTGGCTCACCAAACGCACGCCTGCCGCCCGCTGGGGTAAACCTGAAGAGCTGATTGGCGCGGCCGTGTTCCTCGCGTCAGGCGCTTCGAATTTCGTGAATGGCCACTTGTTGTTTGTTGATGGCGGTATGCGCGTCGCCGTGTAATGCCATGGCGCGGCTGGCTTTATTGCCTGGCCGCGCCTAAACCTTAATCACCCCTCTGTATTCCTAAGGATAATAAAAAATGCCAATAACCATTATTGTGCTGGGTGTGATACTGCTGCTGGTATTGATGATTGTGTTTAAGGTCAACGGCTTCATTGCGTTGGTGTTTGTCTCGGCGGTGGTGGGTATCGCTGAAGGGATGACGCCGCTCAACGTGATGGCCTCGATCCAGAAAGGTATCGGTTCGACGCTCGGCGGATTAGCGATGATCCTCGGCTTCGGTGCCATGCTCGGGCGATTAGTTTCGGACACCGGCGCGGCACAACGCGTCGCCACCACGCTGATTGCCGCTTTTGGTAAAGAGCGGCTGCAATGGGCGCTGGTGGTCACCGGATTGATCGTCGGTCTGGCGATGTTCTATGAAGTGGGCTTCGTGCTGCTGCTGCCGCTGGTGTTCACCATCGTGGCTGCTGCCGGTTTGCCGCTGCTGTACGTCGGCGTGCCGATGGTGGCTGCGCTCTCCGTGACGCACTGCTTCCTGCCGCCGCACCCTGGCCCAACCGCGATCGCCACCATCTTTGGCGCGAACCTCGGTACCACGCTGCTGTACGGCATGATCATCACCATTCCGACAGTGATTGTGGCGGGTCCAATCTTCTCGAAATTCCTTAAGAGCTTTGAGAAGTCGCCGCCAGAAGGTTTGTACAATCCAAAAATCTTCACTGAAGAAGAGATGCCAGGCTTCGGTATCAGCATATTTGCGGCGGTGATTCCGGTGGTGCTGATGGCGATTGCGGCAGTGTTTGAGCTGACCACGCCAAAAGAGAACCCGCTGCGCCAGTTCTTTGAGTTCATCGGTAACCCGGCCGTGGCGCTGTTTATTGCCGTGGTGATCGCGGTGCTGACGCTGGGACTGCGTAACGGCCGTAAGATGGAAGACGTGATGGATATGTGCGGTGACTCGATTGCCGCCATCGCCATGATCGTCTTTATCATTGCCGGCGGTGGTGCGTTCAAGCAGGTGCTGGTGGACAGTGGTGTCGGCAACTATATCGCTGACATGATGAAAGGATCGTCGCTGTCTCCGCTGCTAATGTGCTGGACGGTGGCGGCGATGCTGCGTATCGCGCTGGGATCGGCCACGGTTGCGGCGATCACCACCGCCGGGATCGTCACCCCGATCATCGCAGTCACCCATGCCGATCCGGCGCTGATGGTGCTGGCAGTGGGCGCGGGCAGTGTGATCGCTTCGCACGTCAACGATCCGGGCTTCTGGCTGTTTAAGGGCTACTTCAACCTGAGCGTGGTGGAAACCCTGAAAACCTGGACGGTGATGGAGACGTTGATCTCCATCCTCGGTCTGGCGGGTGTGCTGGCGCTTAACGCCATCATTCACTGATGCAACAGGCTGCACAAGGATGTGCAGCCACTCAATCGCGGCAACGAATCCACGAAAAACGGGACTGGTAACCGCTGTCAAAATGGGTGTTGTAGCGATAGCTCGATCCCGACTCCGCCATGCAATAAGTGCAGACGTTCAGCACCTCAATATGTTCCGCCAGAATGCCGCGCTGTAACAGTAACCCGCGCGCCAGATGCGGCAAATCAAACCAAATCCCCTGATGATGCGCGTGCGCCTGCGGACGAATCGCCGCGCTATTGTGCGGTTGCTGGCTTGCCCACTGCAGCGCAGGCAAATCTGTGCGCTGCTGCATCTGCGCCACTAAATCTTTGCCTAGCTCATAGCAGCACGGACCAATTGCCGGGCCGATGGCGACCTGCAGCGTTTCTGTGCTGGCACCGCGCGCCAGCAGCGCATCAATGGCACTGTTCAGTATTCCGCTTAACGTGCCCTTCAAACCCGCATGCACCGCAGCCACTTGATGTTGCTGGCTGTCGGCAAACAGCACCGGTAAGCAATCTGCGGTGTATATCGCAACCGGCAACTGGTTTTCCCCGATCACGCCATCGGACTCACAGCTTTTCGGCGGCAGGTTTTGTGTTGCCAGTACCACCTGGGCGCTATGACGCTGCTGGCCATAGGCGGCATCTGCTGGCACCGGTTGGCCCGCAGGCTGGAAGGCATAATCGAGCCACGGCAGGGCATCAAGCAGAGTTGAACGCGGTCCGGCATGTGACATAAGTGTCTCCTTTGACAGGGCGGCAGCTTTCTTCTGCCCACAGCTTACGTTAACTGCTACATTTTTAAAGCTTTACACAAACTGACCATAATCACTTAAGGATGATCTGATGAAAAACACCTCTTTGCTGGCGGCGTCCGGCATTCTTGCGCTGCTGCTGACGGGATGCGCGCAACCGGCCAAACAGCAGGCGCAGCAGCAGCTCGGCCAGCAATCGGTATTGGCAGTGAACTGGTTCCAGCAGTCCGGTGAATATCAGGCGTTGAGCTGGCAGGCGTTTAACAGTGCGCGCATGGCGTTTGATGCGGCACCGTCGCTGGTGGGCAAGCCGAAAGCGGTGATCGTCGATCTCGACGAAACCATGATCGATAACAGCGCCTACAGCGCATGGCAGGCGAAAAACGGCCAGCCGTTCTCCGGTAAAACCTGGTCCGCCTGGACTCAGGCGCGTCAGGCCACCGCCGTGCCGGGTGCGGTTGAGTTCGCTCACTACGTCAACAGCCACGGCGGCACCATGTTCTATGTCTCGAACCGCGACCAGAAGGATTTCACCGCCACGGTGGAGAATCTCAACAAGCTGGGCTTCAGCGGCGTGAGCGATAAAACCGTGCGTCTCAGCACCGGTAACTCCAATAAACAGGAGCGCTTCGATGCGATTAAAAACGCCGGCTACAACGTGGTGTTGTACGTGGGCGATAACCTGAATGATTTTGGCGGCGGGACCTGGCATCAGGGTAATGCCCAGCGCCAGCAGTTTGTCAGCCTCAATCATCAGCGCTTTGGTACGCAATTTATCGTGCTGCCAAACCCGCTGTACGGTGACTGGGAAAGCGGCATGGCGGAAAACTACAACAAATTGACGCCGGAACAGCAGCTTCAGGTGCGTGAAGCGCGTTTAAAAGCGTGGAACGGTAAATAATTCGTCAAGCGAATTAGCGCCTGTATTCGCAGGCGCTTCATTCCTGCTTCAGGGCCAGTGATATTTACTTTTCTCCGTCATTATTATTCTCCTTATTATTTTCCTGATCTCTTGCTTAATTGTAGGTGAGTGATAGGCGGAAAATATCGTCATTCTGCTATTTATCCAGTGAATCATTCCATTCATAAATTTTTTAATTAAGAATTTTCTCAGCTCAAAAGGTTTGTTTCACCATACCAGTGCAAAGGCATAATGCGAGTGCATGTATAGTTTTGTCGTTTCATTTGAAATGAATAATATTATATTAATACCAACTGATTGATTTTAATTCATAATTATTGATTTTAATTTAATGTGGACGCTTGCGTTAAATTACGTTTAGCCGACATTTCCTGACGTTTATTTTACAGAGCGTGGGGTTTTGTAGGGCGAGGAAATATTCATTGTGCAACCACAAGCATAAGCAGCTATAAACAATTTATGTGAGGAAGCGCTGCTTTCATCCTCCATCGATCGTCTTAGCGGCCTTTTAAACCCTGTGACTTAGCCTGAAAGCGATATTTCTGGACGTAGAGAGAAGATAATTGTGACGACACTTAAACCCTTATTAGCGAAAAATCGCAGTTGGGCATTACAGCGCCGCGAGCGTAATCCAGATTATTTCGAACAATATCTGCATCAACAAAAACCGCATTCGTTGTGGATTGGCTGTTCCGATAGCCGTGTACCTGCGGAAGTGCTGACCGGCTCGCATCCCGGCGAACTGTTCGTGCATCGCAACATCGCCAATATGGTGGTGCCCGATGACGACAACCTGATGAGCGTGCTGCAATACGCGATTTTCTACCTCGGCGTGGAGCGCATTGTCCTGTGCGGCCACTACGGCTGCGGCGGCGTGCAGGCTGCGCTGGGTTTGCCTGCCAGCCCGCTGGCAAAAGAGGATTCGGCGCTGGCAAGACGCATCGCCGCGTTGCGCAGTGGCCTGCAACAAGGTCTGGTGGAGTATCACGCCAGCAGCGCTGAGGAAGAGGAGAGCAGCCGGCTCAACCGTTTAGTCGAGGCCAACGTCATCGCCCAGTTTGCCCAGTTGGTGGCAAGCGAGCCGGTGCGGCAGGCCTGGCAAATCAATCAGACGCTGGATGTGTTTGGCTGCGTGTATGACCTGCAGTCGGGACATCTCAAAGAGCTTACTCAGCAATCTGCAGAGGAATCGGTACCATGAATCTGAATACGCTGCGTCAGGATATTCCCGCCGGTCTGGTGGTGTTTTTGGTGGCGTTGCCGCTGTGTCTCGGCATTGCGCAGGCCAGCGGTTTGCCGCCGTTTGCCGGATTGCTCACCGGGGTGATCGGTGGCTTGCTGGTCACGTCACTGAGTCCCTCGCGTTTTGCGGTCAGCGGCCCGGCGGCAGGTCTGGTGACCATTGTGGTGGCCTCGATCCAGACGCTCGGCAGCTTCTCGGCTTTCCTTACTGCGCTGATATTGGCGGGCGTATTGCAGTGCCTGCTTGGCTTGCTGCGTGCCGGTCGCTTTATCTCGCTGGTGCCGGGCAGCGTGATTAAAGGGATGCTGGCGGCGATTGGTATTTTGCTGATTATGCAGCAGATCCCGGTGGCCTTCGGTGCCGCAGGCGATGCCGAACTGCTGTCGCTGGTGAATGGCGAGTTTCAATTTTCGCTGAGTGCGATGCTGGTGGCGGGAATCGGTCTGCTGATTCTCTGGCTGTGGACCACGCCCATGGTGAAGTCGGTCAAGCTGCTTGGCTGGATCCCGGGTCCGCTGGTGGCCGTGTTATTCGGCTGCATGGCGACGGTATTTGGCGATCGTTTGTTCCCGAGTCTGGCGGAAGGGCTGCCGCGTATCACGTTGCCGGCTTTTGACAGTATGTCGGCGCTGGTGGCTGAACTGGAAACGCCGGACTGGCTGGCGTGGCAAAATCCTGCCGTCTGGATGGTGGCCGTGACGCTGGCCCTGGTGGCGAGCCTGGAAACGCTGCTCAGCCAGGAAGCGCTGAAAAAACTGCGTCCGCAGCATCCGGCACCTTCACCCAATAAAGAGATGTTCGCGCAGGGCATCGGCAACCTGACCGCCGGTTTCCTCGGTGCGATGCCGATTACGGCGGTGATCGTGCGCAGCTCGGTGAACGTCAGCGTTGGCGCTCAGACCAAACTCTCCATCTTGATCCACGGCGCGCTGTTATTGATTTGCGGTTTGTGGTTCAGCCATCTGCTAAACGCGATTCCACTGGCGAGCCTCGCTGCGGTATTGCTGTATACCGGCTATAAGCTGGCAACGCCGCGCCTGTTCATCGAGCAGTTCCGCATGGGGCCGCAGCAATACGTGCCGTTCCTTGCCACCATCGTCGGCATTATTGTGTTTGGCATGCTGGCGGGGATTGGCATCGGTATCGTTATGCAGATTCTTTACAGCATTTATAAGAGCCATCGCAATGCGCTGCAGCTGACTCGTTACGACGATCATTACGTGTTGCGTTTCCAGCAGAACCTCACCTTT
Organism: Pantoea rodasii; assembly: GCF_002095465.1. Taxonomy (GTDB): domain Bacteria; phylum Pseudomonadota; class Gammaproteobacteria; order Enterobacterales; family Enterobacteriaceae; genus Pantoea; species Pantoea rodasii. Next base: position 125,294 of record NZ_MLFP01000001.1, read on the forward strand.
ATGCACAACCCTAAACTGCAGGGATTGCTGGCGGAGATCCCGGAAAACAGCACGGTGATTGTCGATCATGATAACGCCGAGTATCTGGATCCGGACGTCAAAGCGGTGCTGCAGGATTTCGGTGAAACGCCCGCGAGCGCGGCATTCGTTTGAGTCAGTGGCCGGTGGCGGTGAGATAGCAATAACACTTTGCTTAAAAACTGGTTTTTAGCGTAAAAATCGGATATCTCGGATATCCGATTTTTTTATTTGCAGGGCATAATTGCAGCAATTCCTGCCTGCATTCGTATACATTGTCGCGACGCTATCGTCATGGCGTCGGTTGAGTGGTGTCCAGCCGCAGAGTAGGATGACGAACACTCGCTTAATTGCCGAATCATCGCACGCTTATTTCAGGTTAAATGCTTGCTGATGCCTGTGGGCAGAGGGCAGTGATTTCCAGGTTACAGGGTTCAGACGTATGCGCGTTAAGCTGTTTGCTGAGAATAATTTAAAAAAGAATGCACTCTCGCTGTTCCTCATTACGCTTTTCTTCTGCTTTATTGGCAGTCATCTGCGCATCCCTGAGGAATTTTCACTGTTCTGGCCGGTGAACGCGTTGATTGCCGGATTGATGGTGCGTAACCCATTCCTGCATACCACCTCCAGTTATCTGGTGTGCTTCGCTGCGATGATTTTCAATGACACGGTGTTCTCTGGCTGGGCGTTGCCTGCCGTGACCGTGAACTTCGCCAATATCCTGTTTATCCTCGTTTCGGTCAGCATGCTGATCAAACACCTGCAGCCACCTTCGGCTAACAGCCAGGTGTTCAATGCCATGCGCATCTTCCCGGCGTGTTTCCTTGGCGCGGCAGCCTGTGCTACCTGGGGCGCGTGGGCGCAGGATATCGATTTTAATGCACGATTTGTGGTGGCGTGGGGCGACTGGTTTAGCGAGCAGTTCTCAACTTCACTGATGCTGCTGCCGGTGATGCTGGCGCGACCGTTGCGCAGCGTTTCACCGCGCACCTTGCTGCATCCTGGCAAGCTGTTACCGCTGGCCGCCGTACTGCTCTCGATAACCGTGGGCGCGCTAATTGGCGGCGCAGGCAGCCTGACCTTCCCGGTGCCGGCGTTGATCTGGTGCGCCATCGTGTTACCAATTCCTGTTACAAGCCTGGTGATCCTGCTGACTGGCATCACTGAGATCGTTCTCGTTTCTCATGGCGTAATGAATATTCAGGGCGATGACGCGCTGTTGCCGATCAGCCATCTCACTTCGGCGCGACTGGGCGTGGCGACGGTGGCACTCAGCCCGTTGTTGGTGGCGGTGAGTATGGATGCGATTCGCCAGCTCAATCATCGCCTGGCGCTGCGCGCGAACTTCGATTTTCTCACTCAACTGCTGTCACGTTCCGGCTTGTATGAAAGCCTAAAACAGGAACCGTTTTCTGTGGAACGCGAGGCGGGCGTGGTGATGTTGGATGTCGACTATTTCAAAGCCATCAACGATAACTTCGGCCACGATGCCGGTGACGGCGTGCTGGAAGAGATTGCGCGCCGCATGCAACGCGTGGTGGGCAATCGCGGCATGGTGTGTCGCTTTGGCGGCGAAGAGTTTGTGGTGGTGGTGTTCGACTACAGCCATCTGCAACTTTACCAACTGGCCGAAGCGATACGTCAGGCGATGGTCAAAGAGAAGTTTTGGATTCAGGGCAACACCGTCACGGTAACCGCCAGCTTGGGCCTGGCGCGCGGCAGTGCGCAGAGTGAGCGGGAATGGCCAGGCGTGATAAATCGTCTGGTGTCGGCGGCGGATAAAAACCTCTACCTCTCGAAACGCAATGGCCGTAACCAAACCTCTCCGGCGATGGAACCGCGCAGCATGGTGAATGATGTGGCGTGAAGTGCGTGATGGTCGCCGTGGATGGCGACCATGCAGATGCTGGGTTCTACCTTAATGACGTCCTCACAATTGCCTGATGCGAGTTTGTTTCGACAACCATCAATGACGGAGCTGTTTTACCATCGCAGGGTGCACATTGCTGCGCACCTGGAAATTGATGATTAAACGCTGCTTTTCAACTGGCTGCTTTGCTGATGGCGCTGCTGCGCCAGCTCAATCAAGCGCGTAATCAAATCGCTGTAGCTTAATCCTGCCGCCTGCCACAACTTCGGATACATGCTGATATTGGTAAAGCCCGGCAGGGTATTCACCTCGTTCACCACGATCTCGCCGCTCTCGGTCAGGAACACATCGACACGCGCCATGCCGAAGCACTCCAGCGCCTGGAACGCGCGAATCGCCACGGCACGAATTGCTTCGCTGTCTTGCTCGCTGATGGCAGCGGGCACCACCACTTGTGCTCCATCTGCGCTGATGTATTTGGTGTCGTACGAATAGAAGGCATCATGCACTACACTTCGCCACACGGGCTGGCTTCGGGCTCATCATTGCCCAGCACCGCACATTCAATTTCGCGGCCCTTGATGCCTTGCTCGATCAGCACTTTACGATCGAAGGTAAAGGCCAGATCCAGTGCCGCCACCAGATCGTCGATGCGATCCACTTTGCTGACACCGACAGACGATCCCTGATTGGCCGGCTTGATAAACAGCGGTAATCCGAACTGATCGATCACGGCTTGCGCATCCAGACGCGAACGCTGTGCCTCCGTCACGCTGATCCACGGCGCGACTTTTAAGCCCGCATCGCGCAACAAACGCTTGGTGAAATCTTTGTCCATGCTCACCGCCGAGCCGAGCACATCTGATCCCACAAACGGCAGATTCGCCATGCGCAACAAGCCCTGCAGCGATCCATCTTCACCCAAGGTGCCGTGCACGATCGGGAAGATCACATCCAGCTGTGACAGCGGCTGCGCCTGTTGACGAGTGATCAGTTGCTGCGAAGCACTGCCCGGCACCAGCGCGACGTTTTCGCCCGAGCGATTCAGGGCAATCAGCGCCGGATTATCGGCATTGAGCAGGAAACCGGAAGCATCATTCAGATGCCATTCACCCTGTTTATCGATGCCCAGCAGCACCACCTCGTATTTGCTCTTATCGATGGCTTCGAGGATGTTTTTCGCTGATTGTAACGACACTTCATGCTCGGCCGATTTGCCACCAAACACGATTCCTACACGTTGTTTTGCCATTGGTCTTGATCCGATTGCGGTATAGCGAGTGGGTAAGATAGCACGGTGATAAAAGGCATCAACAGGTTGGGGATTCCGATAGCGAAGTCTTTAACCCAACCTAAACGAAAGCGCTATTTGGAGTAGCCATAACAGGATACGAGGTTTAGAATCCCGGCGAATTTTACCCCAAGAGGATAACTGCATTGGACACTTGTCCCGAACGATTACAAAAGGTCCCTGCGGTAAGATAGCCTTCAACTCTGTCTTAACCGTGCGTTAAGACGGTGGATTTCCTTCCAAAATCTCCCCCTGTTTTTTGCGTGATGCTGCTGAGTTTCAGCGGTAGCGGCACCGGCTGTAATCCATTTTTTACCCCCTGAAGTTCCGCCTGCCTGAAGCAGCGGAGTGAGGTTTATGATGGATTGGAAAATCTTTTTACTGCGCGTCACCGTCGCGCTGGTTCTGGGCGCGCTGATTGGCAGCGAGCGCCAGCTTCGCCAACGTATGACCGGTTTGCGCACCAATGCGCTGGTCAGCACTGGCGCCTGTTTATTTGTTTTAATGACGCAAAGCGTACCCGGCATCGCCACTGATGCCTCCCGCGTGGCGGCCTATGTGGTTTCTGGCATCGGCTTCCTCGGCGGCGGGGTGATCATGCGCGACGGCCTCAACGTACGCGGCCTGAATACTGCCGCAACGCTATGGTGCACCGCCGCCGTGGGCGTGCTGTGCAGCATGGGATTGCTGCTGGAAGCGGCGATTGGCTGCATGGTGATTCTGTGCGCCAACATTTTGCTGCGCGATTTGGCGCAGGGCATAAATCGCCAGAGCCTGGTGCCTGCGGAAGAGGTGGTGCAGCACTACAAAGTGCAGATTATCTGTCTGGCGCAGGATGAAGTGCAGGTGCGCAGCCTGATGCTGCACAGCCTTGGCGGCAGCGGATTACGCCTGCAATCACTGCACAGCGAAGATATGAACCCGCCGCATCGCATGGAAGTGAATGCGGAAGTGCTGGGAAAACCGAGTATGACGGATCAGCTGGAGAGTCTGGTGGGACGGATTAGCCTGGAGAAGGGCGTGAGTTCGGTTAGGTGGCAGGTTTGTGGGTTAGAAGGGGAGTGATGGGCTGGGTTACGCTTTCGGACCCTTCACATGTTGGGCAGTTCTATAACCGATGATTTGGGTTGGATGTTAGAAGAGAGTGCTGACAGATGGTGTTGGAAATATTCAATACCATCTGTTGTATTTGATGTAGATGAAGGAAACAACGATCACCCAGGATATGCTCAGGAAGGCCGCGTAATTTGGGATGTAGCGGGAAAAAATGTAGATTCCGACCATAATGGCTGCGAGTGGTATGAGGTAGATAAATGACTGAATTAACCACAAAAGTGCTCTCTTCATCTCTCGAATCGTCCTTATAGAATTTTACTATCTGATAATTGTTTATTCTTTTAAAACTTAGTGTTAATCATTTAGTCACTTGTCTCAATGGTAATGCTAAAAAAATAAAGGTGCTGTATTTATACTTTATAAGACGAAATAACGATTTCATTGATGGTCGTTAGTTGTATTACAAAATTATTCAAATGATATCATAGTGATAAGTATTTTCAGTGAGTATAAGCACTTCAATCTATAGCATGCTGATTTCAGTATGGATGTGACTTTGTTCGGGTTCAATGTTGAATGTATAATTATTTATGAGTGTTATTATTCCAACTTGGAACTTTAATTTTCATGGTATTATTAAGAAGATTACTATTGTTTAAAATCTCTTCCTACCTAATCTGAATCTAATCCGATACGCATAGCTTCACCCGAAAAGGATTAAAATGAATGATGATGACGGCTTAACCCTGGCGATATCGCCTGTGCAGCTTGCTGCCATTTTACGAAGAGGAACGGTGAGTGAAGGTGAGACACTAAGTAACCGACTTTGGGGCGGCGTTGGTGTTCTGGGAGGTGTTGCTGAAATTTTTGGCGCTGGCGTTTTGTGCGTCGTGCCTGAGCCAACTATGTTAACGAAAGCTGGATGTGTTGTGGTTGGATCTCACAGCCTGGACACGCTCAATACTTCGATTAAACAACTGTGGACGGGGCGCCGAATGGAAACGGCAACTGCACAACTGGCAGAAAAAGCAGCAAGCCAATTTGGTGCCGATCCCGAGATGGCTTACAAGATAGGTGCGACCGTTGATTTAATTGTACCTATTGGCTTCGCCTCGCTAGCAGGAGCATCACGTGTTGCATCTATTTATTCCGGTCGCATCCGATTGATGGAGCATGAAGGTAGCGCGTTAGGACACACGATTGCCAGGCATATTGGCAAGACACCAGAACAGCTTATCGCCCGTTTTTCTGAGCCTCATGCCCCCCATATTTCCAGCACTTTTGGAAATATTAGGCAAGCTGAGTTGGTTATTTCTGAAGTGCTGTCAGTTAAAAGTACACAAATTGAAAATGCTTTAAAGTATTCACATGCCCGCACCACACTTGTTTATGCGCACAGGTTCAATTTTCCAATTGGAACTTACGTTGAGCGAGGGGCGACTAAGGTTAAGAAAGCCTATAATGTCCGCATCGTTATCAGGCCAACCACCTTCAACGGCAAACAGTACTATCTTGTAACAGCATTCCCAACGCCATAAGGAGCCGTATGGATACTGATATGACTAAATCCTGCGAGATGGATAGTCTCGTCGTGGCCTACTTTGGCCAGGATTGCGATATTATTGACCCTGATTGTAATTTCGATAACCTTTTGAATGATTATTTATCCACCTCTCAACCTTTCAATCTGAGAATGCTGCTCGCTAACATACAAGAGTTTGAGCAAGAACCTGATGGAATTCATATTTTTTCCGAACGGTACAAGTATGATTTTGCGCCAGATAGATGGGATATGACGGTGGTTGAATGGCTAAGTGTGGTCAGGAAAAGGGTTGTTGACGAGCTTCACGCTAATGGCCATTCCTCTGAATTATCGAATTTTTGATGCTACTTAGGGGAGAGATTTTCACCTTGCTGATGGAGGTATTAATAACATCGCGGTGTACTAATTAACGGGGAGTAGATCACCTCATCACCTTCGGCTATCGCAGACTTTCCACAATCGTTCAAAAGTCGTTTCCATTTCCAATGAAGATTGGATGTGATGCCATATAGCCGGACAACGAGAGAACGGTATAGCCAGGCTGCATGGCGAGCGCGACAAATCGAACTTTCAACGACGGCGCTTTTGCTGTCAGTAATCATTTCGATTCCTTGCACAGAACACTCCTTATACATAGGTCTATGCCTATGCCTTACTGATGAAGTGTCCGGTTTAAACGGGGGCTATTAAACCTACTTACCAATAAATCTAAAGGTAGGGATTAACTTGATGTCTGTAGTTATCTAAAAATCAGCATGTAAATTATATAGAGGAAGAGGAAATGTCGTTAGTTAAGTGAAATTTATTGAATATTTAAAAAATATTCTTTTCGAAAAACTCTCATCCGCTTACAATAAATTCGATTTTTTTACCTTCAAGGATGGTGTATGGCTAGTTACGTTGATTCAAACCTCTCAAAAGGAGAGGAAGTAGTTTCAAGAGCGCATGTATCTTGGCTTTCTTATCTTCCCTCTATAATCATAAGCATCTTTATTTTTGTTTTCGGGATATTAGGTTTAATTGGTAGCGCAATCAGTACTAATCCAAATTCTGGAGGCAGCGGATTGCCTTGGTTAATGATCCTCATTGCTGCTTTTATCATTGGTAAAGCTGCACTGACCATTGCTACTACTGAACTTGCATTAACGAACAAACGAGTAATTGCAAAATTTGGTTTTATCAGAAGAACAACTATTGAGTTACGTCTCGAAAAAGTTGAAAGCATTGGAGTGAATCAGGGAATTTTGGGTCGTCTGCTCGGTTATGGCAGTGTAGTCGTAAGGGGGACCGGTGGGACAGGAACTCCGATCCCTTCTATTAAACAGCCACTAGACTTCCGTCGTGTAGTGAACAATTTTATAGAAGATAAAGATGCCGCATAGCGTCTGGGCTTGAAATCCAACGCCATTGCATCGCTACTCGAGATTTATAAAAAAATAGGTCAATCAGTTGAGTGGCCTATTTTTACAGAATTTTTTGATAAAATTTGGTGGCCCCTGCTGGGTTTGAACCAGCGACCAAGCGATTATGAGTCGCCTGCTCTAACCACTGAGCTAAGGGGCCAGCGGAGCGGGGATTATAAAGTATCTCGGAGGGGTGATCCAGCGTTCGCCAATCGGTTGGTGAAATTTAGAACAATCTCTGACTCCTTGATCTCCAAGCAAAAATCCCTTTCCACCCCCTAAGATCGCTCAATCAGCCCTCAACCTCCGCAGGTTTTTGAGATAAGGCCATCCTTCCACCTCATCTCAATCACCACTAAAACTCACAAATAGCGCGAAGCAGGCTTATTCAACGAGATAAACGGCAGGATAGAGAAGCGGGCGCTCTCCATGCTCTGCCATAGTCCCACATCTTCCACTGAAGGAATGGTGATCAGCTCACCGCTATCCAGTCCGTGCAACGCCGCAGCCACTAAATCTTCAACCTCCATCACACTCTCAGCCGGAAGATCATCAACTGATTTCCCAGAACGTTCGAAGATCTCAGTGCGGGTTAAACCCGGTAATACCACTTGAATACGTACGCCACTCTCCGCCAGCTCGCGCTGCATATTGCGCGTCAGCGAGAGCACAAAGGCTTTGCTGGCGTTATACGCGCCATTCGCCATTTCACTCACCAGTGCCAGCACTGAAGCAATATTCACAATCGTGCCTTCACCACGGCGGCGGAATGCCTGCGCGGCTGCATGCGCCAACTGCGTCAGCGCTACAATGTTCAGTGTCAGCATGGTTTGTATCTGCGAGATATCACCCGCGACGAACTCGCCTTCAACTGCCATCCCGGCATTGTTCACCAGCATCGTAATCCGCTCGTTGTCCGCAAGGGTTTGTACCACGCGTTGCAAATCCTCAGTGCGGGTCAGATCCGCCGCCAGCACGCTTACTTCCACGCCGTGAGCATCACGCAGCGATTGCGCCAGCTGGTTAAGACGTGATTCATCACGTGCCACCAGAATCAAATTGCTGCCGCGCGCGGCCAGCTGTTTCGCGTAAGTTGCGCCAATCCCGCTGGATGCGCCGGTAATCAAAGCCAGTTGTTGTGTCATTGTCAGTTCCTATAAATGATGAGTGTCATATCTGCTGGACTTAATATGACGACCATCATATTTTTCGTCAAGCTGGAATATGATGATCGTAATAATTACACTGATTGCCATAAACGATGAAGCAGGATGACCAACGATGGAAAAGCTGAGCCACAAAGCGCGCACACGGCAGCGCATACTCGATGAGGCATCGGAAGTGATGCGCGAATGCGGCACTGAAGGCATTGGCGTGGCGGCGCTGATGAAGCGCGCGGGCTTAACTCACGGCGGCTTCTACGCCCACTTTGACTCACGGGAAGCGCTGGTTGAAGCAGTAATTGCCACGATGTTTGCCGATTCAGCGCAGCGCTTTGCCGCCATCACCCAACTCGAAGATCCAGCCGAGCGATTAACCCAACTGATCGATAACTATCTCTCTGAGCAGCATCGCAACACGCCTGGCGAAGGCTGCCCAATGCCCGCGCTGGTGAGTGAGATTGCCCATCTGCCGATTGAAACACGTACGCTGTTTTCACAACGTCGCGATGCAGTGCGTCAGCGATTGGCGCAGGCCCTCAACGAAATGCATCATCCTCAGGCTGATGACGTCGCCGCCAGCATGCTAGCCGAAATGGTGGGTGCGGTGGCGCTGGCGCGAGCCTGTCCGGATGATGAGGAAGCCCGCAACATGCTGGCGATCAGCCGTCGGTCGGTAAAACAGCGCGCAGGATTGGTGAACGCATGAGTGAGCACGATATTCAGGACATCATTGCACCCGACTTACAGGTGCTGTTTTGCGGTATCAATCCGGGCAAATCTTCGGCACACACTGGCTTTCACTTCGCCCATCCCGGCAATCGCTTCTGGAAGGTGATCCATCAGGCCGGTTTTACCCGCGAGTTGCTGAAGCCAGAACAGGAGCAGCGGCTGCTGGAAACCGGTTGTGGCATCACTATGTTGGTTGAGCGTCCCACCATTCAGGCTAACGAGCTGGCGGGTGAAGAGCTGCGCGATGGCGGGGCGCGCTTGCAGGATAAGATCCTACGCTATCAGCCGCGTGCGCTGGCGGTGTTGGGCAAGGATGCGTTTCAGAAAGCGTTCCGACAGCGCAAAGTGGAGTGGGGCGAGCAGCCGCAAACTTTGGGCGAAACGCGTCTGTGGGTGTTGCCCAATCCCAGCGGTTTGAACCGCGCGACGATTGAGGAGATGGCCGCGGCCTATCGCCAACTTCATGATTGGTTACAGAATAACGCGTGAGCGTGCTCCGCTTAACGCGGCCCTGAAGTTGTTCAATCTGTGGTTTCTAACTAAACCCAAATCTTTATGGCAAATAAAGAGAGGGAAGATGAAACGCACAATCGCGTTAGCGGCGCTGCTGGTGATGGCGCAACAAACTGCACAGGCAGAGACGCTGAAAGTATTTAGCTCCGGTGGTATGTATCCGGTAATTGAGAGCCTTAAGCAAGATTATCAGCAGCAAACCGGCAATACCTTGCAACTTGAAGCGGCACCATCGATGGGCGATACGCCGCAGGCGATCCCTAATCGTCTGAAACGTCAGAATAATGCCGATGTGCTGGTGATGGTCGATTACGCTATCAAACCGCTGGAGCAGGCCAAATTTGTTGATAGCAGCAGCCATCAGGTGCTGGCGCACTCCTACATCGCGATGGCGGTGAAGCAGGGCATGACGCCGCCGGACATCAGCACGGTGGCGAAATTCAAACAGGTCCTCACGGAAGCATCGAGCATCGCGATATCGGACAGTGCCAGCGGAAAATATATTCAAGGCAAGATGCTGAGCAAGCTGGAGTTGGGGCCGAAGACCGCCAGCAAAGTCTCCGTGATTCCTGCCACGCCGGTGGGTGAAGCGGTGGCTCAGGGCAAAGCGGAGCTGGGCTTCCAGCAGAACAGCGAATTGCAGGCGGTGAAGGGGATTACTATTGTCGGACTGATCCCGCCAGCGGTGCAGCAGGACACGCTATATGGCGCGGTAATTACGCGCAGCACCCAGCAGAAGCAGGCGGCAGCGCAGTTTGTGACGTATTTGCAGAGCGATAAAGCGCGCAAAATGATGCAGGAAAAAGGGCTGACGCCGTTTTAAAGGCAATAAAAAACCCCGGCAAGCCGGGGTTTTTCGTCTTAACGAGGATTAATCGTCAAGGAAGCTACGCAGTACTTCGGAGCGGCTTGGGTGACGCAGCTTACGCAGCGCCTTGGCTTCGATCTGACGAATACGCTCACGCGTAACGTCAAACTGTTTGCCAACTTCTTCCAGCGTGTGGTCGGTGTTCATATCGATACCGAAACGCATACGCAGGACTTTCGCTTCACGCGCAGTCAGACCCGCCAGCACGTCGTGGGTGGCTGAACGCAGGCTTTCTGAGGTAGCAGAATCCAGCGGCAGCTCCAGCGTGGTGTCTTCGATAAAATCGCCCAGATGCGAATCTTCATCATCACCAATCGGCGTCTCCATCGAGATCGGCTCTTTAGCGATTTTCAGCACTTTGCGGATTTTATCTTCTGGCATCAGCATACGCTCAGCCAGCTCTTCCGGCGTTGGCTCACGGCCCATCTCTTGCAGCATCTGGCGCGAAATACGGTTGAGTTTGTTGATGGTCTCAATCATATGCACCGGAATACGGATGGTACGCGCCTGGTCGGCGATAGAACGGGTGATAGCCTGACGAATCCACCAGGTCGCATAAGTTGAGAACTTATAACCACGACGGTATTCAAACTTATCAACCGCTTTCATCAGGCCGATGTTACCTTCCTGAATCAGATCGAGGAACTGCAAACCACGGTTGGTGTATTTCTTAGCGATCGAAATAACCAGACGCAAGTTTGCTTCAACCATCTCTTTCTTCGCACGACGCGCTTTAGCTTCGCCGATCGACATACGACGGTTGATGTCTTTAACCTGCTCGATGGTCAAGCCGGTTTCTTCTTCTATCTGCTGCAATTTCTGCAGTGAGCGCGAAACATCGTCTTCAACTTCAAGCAGCTTTTCAGACCACGGTTTGTTCATGGCCAACGCAGCTTTGAACCAGCTAGGGTTGGTTTCATTGCCGGTGAAAAGGGTGATGAAGTTTTTCTTCGGCATTTTGCACAGTTCAATACACAGCTTCATGATCAGGCGTTCTTGCGTACGCACGCGCTCCATCATGACTCGCATACTGTTCACCAGGTAATCGAATTGCTTCGGTACCAGGCGGAACTGTTTGAACACTTCAGACAAATTAGTGATTTCTGCTGCGGCATCCGCGTGGCTGCGGCCTTTAGCTTTGATCACGGTACGCGCGGTTTCGTACTGGGTACGCAGGTCGTTGAATTTCTCGCGTGCCAGTTCCGGATCGATAGAGTTATCGTCGTCGGAGCTGTCATCATCGCTCTCTTCATCTTCCTCTTCGTCGTTGTCACGATCTTCCTGAGACAACTCTGAACCCACGTGCGTGGCCGTTGGCGCGATATCTGCTTCCGCGTTCGGATCAACAAAACCGGTGATCAGATCGGAAAGGCGAGCCTCGCCCGCTTCAACGCGATCGTACTGATCGAGCAGATAGGTGATCGCTTCCGGGTACTCGGCAACAGAGCACTGTACCTGGTTGATACCGTCTTCGATGCGTTTAGCGATGTCGATTTCGCCTTCGCGCGTCAGCAGTTCAACGGTACCCATTTCACGCATATACATGCGTACTGGATCGGTCGTACGGCCAATTTCAGATTCAACGCTGGAGAGTACCTGAGCGGCAGCTTCTGCGGCATCTTCATCAGTATCAGAGCTGTTTTCATTCAGCATCAGATCATCGGCATCAGGTGCTTCTTCAACAACCTGAATACCCATGTCGTTAATCATCTGGATGATGTCTTCGATCTGGTCGGAGTCGACGATATCTTCCGGCAGATGGTCATTGACCTCAGCATAGGTCAGATAGCCCTGCTCCTTACCACGGGTGACAAGCAGCTTAAGCTGTGACTGCGGGTTTTGCTCCATAAGACGGTATCCACACTTCTGTTAATTAGATTGGTGTCGGTCGGCAGCGAGCCAACTATAACAGTGAAGGCGTTGTTCTTTTGCCGCTGCCTTCAACGCGGCCAGGGTATCGACCCTTCATAAATCGGCACTTAAGCCGCTTGAATTCTGTTCGGGCCTGGCTTACTCGCCATTTCCGTCCCCGGCAGTGCTCGCACAAGTTGCTTTAGCAACTTGAACGCCCTTCAGGGCGGCCCCGGAGGGGCGAGCTTCGCGAGTCATCCTCACGTACTTCAGTACGCTCCGGTTGCTGCGCGCTGGCGGTAACGAAACTGGCTTCGACGCCGACGGCCCTCGTACGGTGCGCTTAAAACCGAACCGAACGATCAAACCAAAACGGCGGCTTTAACAGCCTTCAACGTTCTGGCTTGGTAAAAATCTTATTTTTTCGCTAATGCCTGGCTTAGTGCCCAAAACTCGCGGCGTTCGGCGGCGCTCAGGCCTTCGGTTCTATCACGAGCGATCAACGCTTCAAGGCGCTGTTCAAGCGCAGAGTCGTAAAGACTCGCCAGTGAATCCTGGAACACGGCTTCCGCCTCTTCATCCACTATCATGTGGTTCCAGGTTGCCAGCGTTTCAAGGGGCTGGCTAAATTCTGTCCCGCGATATAACTCTAGTAGCTGTCCGGTCGTCAGGCCAGGATTCTCCGTACAACGACTGACTATCTCCACAAACAGCGGTAAACCCGCCATCTTTGACTGCTCAAGCCCGTCCAACGTAGGAACGATGGCGGCAAATTGCGGATTCTGCACCAGTAACGCAATCAGCACGCGCATGGTGGTGCGCTTCAACGGTGGTGCGGTTGGCGCTGCGCCGCTTTCTGCCAGCTTCGGCATCAGCTTGTCTAACTGGTTATCGTCAAGAATGCCGAGTTTATTACCCAAATTCTGACGCATATAAATGCGTAGCGTTTCACCGGGGATCTGGCTAATCAGCGGCAGTGCCAGCGTTGCCAGCTTGGTTTTACCGTCACGCGTGCTCAGATCGACCTGCGGCATCAGGCTGTCGAATAAAAACGTGGAGAGCGGCATTGCCTGCTCCATCCGCGCTTCGAAAGCCTCTTTACCTTCTTTTCGTACCAGCGTGTCCGGGTCTTCCCCATCCGGCAAAAACATAAAGCGTAGCTGACGACCGTCATTCATGTAAGGCAATGCGGTTTCCAGCGTACGCCAGGCGGCTTCGCGCCCGGCTCGGTCGCCGTCGTAACAGCAGATCACCGTGTCGGTAGAGCGGAACAGCAGCTGAACGTGTTCTGCCGTGGTCGAGGTGCCCAATGACGCTACAGCATAGTCGATACCAAACTGTGCCAGGGCAACCACGTCCATATAACCTTCAACAACCAATAAGCGTGCCGGTTGTGGATGATTCTTTTGCGCTTCATACAGGCCGTAAAGCTGACGACCCTTATGGAAAATCGGTGTTTCCGGTGAGTTCAGATACTTGGGCGTATCGTTGCCCAGTACACGTCCACCAAAGCCAATCACGCGCCCACGCTTATCGCGAATCGGGAACATCACGCGATCGCGGAAACGATCATATGTGCGGCCGGAATCGTTACTGACCAGCATGCCCGCTTCCATCAAGGATTCGCGGTCTTCTTTCTGCTGACCAAAACGTTTCAGCACGTTATCCCAGCCTGCTGGCGCAAAACCAATCGCGAAGTGATCAATCACTTCCTGGCTGAGACCGCGTGTAGCGAGATAATTTTGTGCAGATGTCGCTTGCGGATTACGCAGGCTTTGCTGATAGAAACCATCGAGGCCTTCCAACAGCTGATACAGACTTTGACGCTGATGACGTTCCATCGGGCTGGGGCCGTTGCCCGCTTCATACGGCACTTCTAAGCCGTGTTGCGTAGCCAGCTCCTCAACGCTTTCAACAAAATCCAGACGATCGTGATTCATCAGGAAGTCGATGGCGTTACCTTTGGCGCCACAGCCGAAGCAGTAATAGAACTGCTTCTCACCGCTTACGGTGAAAGAGGGGGTTTTCTCATTATGAAAAGGACAGCACGCGTGATAGTTCTTACCCTGCTTTTTCAGCTTAACGCGGGCATCGATAAGATCCACGATATCCGTGCGGGCAAGTAAGTCATTGATAAATACGCGTGGAATTCGTCCAGCCATAAGCCCCAGTTTTTCCGCTCATAAACGGCAACAAGCCGCGCTTCCTTTCGGAAAGCACGGCCTCTTACTTGACTCTGTCTGCGTTTAACACGCGGCGGAAGCGAACTTCCGAAAGAAATTAGTACAGACGAGTGCGGCGTGCGTTTTCGCGAGCCAGTTTCTTGGCGTGACGCTTAACAGCAGACGCTTTAGCGCGCTTACGCTCAGTCGTTGGTTTTCATAAAACTCACGACGACGAACTTCCGCCAGAACACCTGCTTTCTCGCAAGAACGCTTGAAGCGACGCAGTGCTACGTCGAAAGGCTCGTTTTCACGTACTTTAATTACCGGCATGTAACTCTTACCTCGATAAATTCGGTTTTGCTGCTGACTGCGGCGCCAGCACTTTTAAAATGGTGCAGCATTTTACTCCAGCCGCGGCTGACTTGTAAAGCACCATGAACAATTTAGAACCAACAGAGGCATTTGCCATCGCGGCTGCCGGTTTTTTCAGGCCGTGGAGTATAGCGCACTCTTTGTGCGACAGAAAAACACTTTTTCCTGGCAAAGTCGTCCGGCGTATGATTCCCCTGTGCTACACTGCGCGCCGCAAGAAGAGGGTGATAAAAGCTATGCGAGTTCTGGGTATTGAAACGTCCTGCGATGAAACCGGCATCGCTATCTATGACGATGCGTCCGGTTTGTTGGCGAATCAATTATATAGCCAGGTCAAACTGCACGCCGATTACGGTGGCGTGGTGCCGGAACTGGCCTCACGTGACCACGTGCGTAAAACCGTGCCACTGATTCAGGCCGCGCTGAAAGAAGCCGGACTGGAAGCCAATCAGATTGATGGTGTGGCCTATACCGCTGGCCCTGGTCTGGTCGGTGCGCTGTTGGTCGGTGCCACGATTGGCCGTGCGCTGGCGTTCGCGTGGAACGTACCTGCCGTGCCGGTGCATCATATGGAAGGCCACCTGCTGGCGCCGATGCTGGAAGACAATCCACCGGAATTCCCGTTTGTGGCATTGCTGGTTTCGGGTGGTCACACGCAGTTGATCAGCGTAACCGGCGTGGGCGAATACACCTTGCTGGGCGAATCGGTTGACGATGCGGCCGGTGAAGCCTTTGATAAAACCGCCAAACTGCTTGGCCTTGATTATCCCGGCGGACCCATGCTGGCGCGCCTGGCGCAGCAGGGCACGCCAGGCCGATTCAAATTCCCGCGTCCGATGACCGACCGCCCAGGGCTGGATTTCAGCTTCTCAGGCCTGAAAACCTTTGCCGCTAACACCATTCGTGAGCATCAGGATGATCAACAAGCGCGTGCCGACATTGCCCGTGCGTTTGAAGATGCGGTGGTGGATACGCTGATGATCAAATGCAAACGCGCGCTGGAACAGACTGGCTTTAAGCGCCTGGTGATTGCCGGCGGCGTCAGTGCCAACCACACCTTGCGTGAGCGCATGGCAGAAATGATGCAAAAGCGCGGTGGCGAAGTGTTTTACGCCCGCCCGGAGTTCTGCACCGATAATGGCGCGATGATTGCCTACGCGGGCATGGTACGGCTGAAAGGCGGTACGCGCGGCGGATTGGGGGTCAGCGTACGACCTCGCTGGCCGCTGGCAGAATTGCCCGCCATCTAAAACGAAAAAACCGGCATCGCGCCGGTTTTTTTATTTCTTCTTCTTCCGTTTCCAGATCTTATTTTCCTGCCCGCGCCACAGGCGCTGAATGTTGTCGTGATGACGCAACAGAATCAAACAGGAGAGCATCGAAACCGGGAAGGTGAACTGCGGTTTAAACCACCACACGTAAAACGGGGCAATCAGCGCACTGACAATCGCGCCCAGCGAGGAATAGCCGCTCAGCAACACCGTCAGCAGCCAGGTGCCGGTCATCAATCCCGTCAAATCCCAGCCAATCGGCGCAATCGCACCAAACGCCGTCGCCACGCCTTTCCCGCCACGAAAACGGAAGAACACCGGATAGATATGGCCGAGGCAGGCAGCAATCGCCGTTAAGCCGAGATACATCGGGGTGACGTGCAGCAGATAAGCGATCCACACCGGGATCATGCCTTTCGCCACATCGAAAATCAGTACCGCTGCGGCTGCGGCTTTGCCGCCGATACGCAAAACGTTGGTTGCACCGGGATTGCCGGAGCCAGCAGTACGCGGATCGGGTAAACGCGCGAGTTTACAAACCAGTATCGCACTGGAAATCGAACCGCAAAGATACGCGAAAATAATCATACCAAGCGCGATAGCACTCATAGCGTCGTACCGTTCCTTTTGGGTCGTTTTGTTCTCGATAAGCGTGGATAATACGCATAATCCGCCGGAAGTGGTATCCGGCTTAGCCAAAAACAGAGACTGACATCATGGATATCGTATTTATAGAACAACTCACCGTGTTCACCACCATTGGCGTTTACGACTGGGAACAGGGCATGCAGCAGAAGCTGGTGCTCGATGTCGAAATGGCGTGGGACAACCGTCGTGCTGCGGTGAGTGACGATGTGAACGACTGTTTGAGCTATGCCGATGTCACCGACGTTATCCTCAATCATCTGCAGGGCCAGCGCTTTGCCTTAGTCGAGCGCGTCGCGGAAGAAATTGCCGATCTGTTGATGAATCGTTTCAAAACGCCGGGCGTGCGCATCAAGGTGGGAAAACCTGGCGCGGTAGCCCAGGCAGCGACCGTTGGCGTGCGTATTGAGCGCGGGACTATTCCTAAATAAATCCTCCGTGATTGCCATCACAGTGAAACCAAACCAAATTATGGTGTGTCTCACTTGAGGCCGTTGCGCTAACGGACGCGAAGTAACCGATTTTCTTAAGGTTTCCTTCAGCGTAGCGCAGGCATAATTTTAGGCGGTAGCACCTTGCGACCGCCTTTTTACTGTTTAAAACGGATAGAGGAAAAATTTTGATGGCAGATATTCACCAGCTTTGGGTTGCTGCAATCCTGGGGGTTGTGGAAGGCCTCACGGAATTCCTGCCGGTCTCTTCTACGGGCCATATGATCATTGTTGGCCATCTGCTCGGCTTCGAGGGCGATAAAGCTGAAACCTTTGAAGTGGTGATTCAGCTGGGTTCAATTTTAGCTGTGGTAGTCATGTTCTGGCGTCGCCTGTTTGGGCTGATTGGTATTCACTTCGGCAAGGAGCCACATGAGGGCACCGGAACCGGTAAGTTAACCCTGATCCATATCCTGTTAGGTATGGTGCCTGCGGTGGTGATTGGTTTGCTGCTGCACGATCAAATCAAAACCCTGTTTAATCCGATTAACGTGATGTACGCGCTGGTCGTGGGTGGCGTGCTGCTGTTGGTGGCTGAATACTTCAAACCTAAACAGCCAAAAGCGGTGGGGATTGATGATATTACCTATCGTCAGGCATTTATGATTGGTTGCTTCCAGTGTCTGGCGCTGTGGCCGGGCTTCTCGCGTTCCGGTGCCACTATTTCTGGCGGTATGCTGATGGGCGTGAGCCGCTATGCGGCATCAGAGTTCTCGTTCATTCTGGCGGTGCCAATGATGATCGGCGCCACCGGATTGGATCTCTACAAGAGCATGGGCTTCCTGACAATGCAGGATTTCCCGATGTTCGCCGTCGGCTTCGTGACCGCCTTTATCGTGGCCCTGCTGGCGATCAAAGTGTTCCTGGAACTGATTAAGCGTATCTCGTTTGTCTCGTTCGCTATCTATCGCTTCATCGTGGCAGCGGCGGTTTACGCCATCTTCATGTAAGCGCGACGTGCGGCCAGTTATGCTGGCCGCACGTTGATTAACTCTTCCTGTACTGCCATCACCCGACGACGCGTTAACTCCTCCCGCACTGCCGGACCTTTAAAGCCTGCAGCGACCACCTCTTTGGTTGGCACCGCCTGAGCCAGCGCAAACGCCTGACGCAGATAATCGCCTTGCGGATACGCCATGCTTTCCATTCCGGTACGGCCACGTGCATCGGCTTCGCTGGTCAGCGCCATCTTTTCAACGCGATCGGGCTTGCGCCATGCATCGATACGATCAAACAACGCCACCAGTGACTCCGCCGACTGACGTTCAATGGTGTGGACGATATCGTGGAATTCGGTGACGATTAGCGCCAGATCGCGCACCTGATTCGGCACGCGTAACCGCTGGCACAGCGCTTCGACAATCGGTACACCGGCTAAACCGTGGCCATGATGGCTCGGCCATTTTTCCGGTGGCGTCAGCGCTTTACCGACATCGTGGAACAGCGTGGCAAAGCGCACGTCCAACTCCTCTGACAGTGCGGCAGACAGGGTCAGCGTCATCAGCGCATGTATGCCGGTATCGATCTCAGGATGCCATTTGATCGGCGCCGGAATGCCGTACAGGTTATCCAGCTCCGGGAACAGCACCTGCAAAGCGCCACAGTCGCGCAGTACCTGAAAATAGACCTGCGGATTGCGGGTCAGCAGCGCTTTCTCGGTCTCTTTCCACACGCGTTCGGCGGTGAGATGAGCCAGCTCGCCGCTCTCGGCCATCTCACGCATCAGCGCCTGCGTTTCGTCCGCGACACGAAAGTTGAGGTGGGCAAAGCGGGCAGCAAAACGCGCCACGCGCAGCACGCGCAGCGGATCTTCATTAAATGCGGCAGAAACGTGACGCAGGGTACGATTCGCCAGATCTTGCTGTCCGTGATAAGGATCGATCAGCGTACCGTTGTCAGCCTGTGCGATGGCATTGATGGTGAGATCGCGGCGCTGCAAATCCTGCTCCAGCGTCACATCCGGCGCAAATTGGGTGACAAAACCGGTGTAGCCTTTGCCATTTTTGCGTTCGGTGCGCGCCAGCGCATACTCTTCACGGCTACGCGGATGCAAAAAACCGGAAAATCCCGGCCAACCTGCTGATAACCTTGTTCCAGCATGGCATCCGGCGTGGCGCCGACCACCACCCAATCTCTATCTTTTACCGGCAAACGCAGTAAGGCATCACGCACCGCGCCGCCGACCAGAAACGTCTTCACTCAACCACTCCAGAGGCAATGTATTCTGCGCGCCGTGCACGCATGTTGCGTTATTGTTGCATACTTTGGCTAAAATTCGGGCACGCCAAAAGGGGCATCTTACGATCCCCTTGAAGAAAAGAACAAATCGGCGTGGTGGTTTAGTTCATCCAGCGATCGTTTTTCTTACGGCGCGGCACCATGTGCGGCAGCAGCAAACCAAGCAGTAAGCCAACGCCCAACACGCCGCCGCCATACATAAACCACTGCATGATGATGGTGCGCTGTTTGTCATCTAACTGAACGTTAGCGGCGCTGACTTTCTTCTGCGCAACGATCAGCTCATTTTTCAGCTTCTGGTTCTCAGCTTTCAGGCCGTCAATGGTGCCATCGCTGTTCGCCACCTTGTTCTGCATTTCAGAGGTGCGTTGATTCCAGCTGGTGTCGATGTTCGCCAGCTTGGCGGTGAGATCTTTAACCTGTTGCTCCAGTTGCGGCACGCGGGTGCGCAGGCTTGGATCAGCACTTAACTGTGACAGCGGGATCCAGTTAGTTTTCCCTTCGGCATCACGAATCTGGCCGTATTGGGAATCATTGTTGACCTGCAACAGGGTGACTTCCTCTCCGGCATTCAGCTTACCAATCAGGCGATATTGATCGCCCGGGCCGCTGCGTACCCAGGTGGATAATTCATCGGAGATGTAACGCTTTTCGTCAGCAGCATGAACGGGAGCGATGGCGCTAAAAGCCAGTAAAGAAAGGGCAGCAAGTGTGATTTTTTCATTCGATATCGTTTTTCTTAATGGCGTAAAATTACCGGCACAGTCTGGAGACGCTTCTCAAAAATCTGAATGAGAACTATCCTGGTCTCAATCTGGTGCGAAAAGGGTCGTAAAAGCACAAGAAAGCGGAGACAGCGGGCTCACGGTGCATTACTCTTCGCCAGATTAAACTCGTAAGTGCCAGCAGCGTATTGAATAAAAAATTATGACCATCGAAATCGAATTAAAGTTCATTGCCACACCACAAGCCGCCGAAAAACTCGGTGAAACCCTTGCCGCGTGGCCACATCAGCACTTCGCCGCGCGCGAGCTGACTAACATCTATTTTGAGACCGATGACAATCAGTTACGTCGTTGGGATATGGGCCTGCGCATCCGCGGCGTGGATCAGCGTTATGAAATGACGCTGAAAGCCGCCGGGAAAACCGTGGGCGGCCTGCATCAGCGACCGGAATACAACGTCGACCTCGCTGAGCCAACGCTGGATATCGCCCAGCTGCCAGCAGAAATCTGGCCGCAAGGCACCGATGTCGCGGCATTGCAGCAACGCCTGCAACCCCTGTTCAGCACCCATTTCCAACGCGAAGCCTGGCTGGTTCAGTTCGGCGAAAGCGAAATCGAAGTGGCGTTTGATCGCGGAGACGTTGCCGCAGGTGAGTTGAGCGAACCGCTGTATGAAGTCGAGCTGGAGCTGAAAAGCGGCCAGCGCGCCGACATGCTGAAATTCGCCGAAACCTTGATCACCCGCGGTGGATTGCGTCTTGGCAGCTTGAGCAAAGCGGCACGCGGCTATCAGTTGGCGCAGGGTAATCCTGCACGTCCACTGCGTGCGCTAGCGCTGCAAAAAATCGCAGCCAAAGCCACCGTAGAGCAGGGCATGGTCAACGCGATGACGGCCGGTCTCAACCAGTGGCAGTATCACGAAGAATTGTGGCTGCGTGGAAATGCGGATGCCAAAGAAGCGGTGATGGATGCGCTGGAAACCTTGCGTCAGGCTTTCTCGCTGTTTGGTGCATTGGTGCCACGCAAGGCGAGCAGCGATCTGCGTCAGAAACTCACTCGGCTGGATGAGCTGTTAGCGGATACGGAAATTGATGCTGAAACGGCCTGTTTTTCCGCCATCTCCGTCGAAGCCCAGTTAGCACTTACTCACTGGTTAGTTGAGACACAGTGGCACAACTGGCTGGATGACAAGAGCAAAAGCAAACTGCAGAGTTCGTTTAAACGCTTTAGCGACATCATGCTCAGCCGTATTGCCGCCGATTTGCGTGAAACCTTCGTTGATGTGCAGCTGTTCAATGAATTCCAGGACAAGTCCACGCGCCTGAATCGCCAATTGCTGGCGGTGCATCTGCTGGCGGGTGCTTACCCAGCGGAAGAGGTGAATGTCTGGCTGGCGGGTTGGCAGGAGCTGCAGCATGCCATTCACACGCAGCAGGAACGCGGTTTGATCCAACTGGTTAATCTGGCCATTCGGCCATCGCCGTTCTGGCTGAACAGCGGAGTAAAACGCTAAGCCTGACGCACAATCGAATCAGGGAGGGAAGATGTTGTTATCGTTACCGGCGCTGATGCAGGCGCAGTTAGCTAATGTGGCTGAGCGCCTGAATATGTCGCCTTCTGCCTTTACGGCAGAGCAGGCGGGCGCGCTGGCCTTTAGTGACTTTATTGTTGATAACCTGCAGCAGCATCCGGAGTGGTGGCAACAGCTCCAGCAGCAACCGCCTGCGCCAGATGAGTGGCAGCATTACACCGGCTGGCTGAATCAGGCGCTGGTGGGCGTGGATAATGAAACCTCTCTGATGCGCGAACTGCGCCTGTTCCGCCGTCATATGCTGGTGCGTATGGCGTGGATGCAGGCGCTGCAACACGCCAGTACAGAACAAAGCCTGACGCAGCTCAGCACGCTGGCGGAGATTCTTATCGCTGCCGCACGCGACTGGGTGTGGCAGGATTGCAGCCGCGACTTTGGCACGCCGTGCAATGAAGCCGGTGAAGCGCAGCCGATGTTGATCCTCGGCATGGGCAAGCTGGGCGGCGGCGAACTCAACTTCTCTTCTGATATCGACCTGATCTTTGCCTGGCCGGAAAACGGCGTGACGCAAGGCGGTCGCCGCGAACTCGATAACGCTCAATTCTTTACCCGCATGGGCCAGCGCCTGATTAAAGTGCTGGATCAGCCCACTGTGGATGGCTTTGTCTACCGCGTGGATATGCGTCTGCGTCCCTTTGGCGACAGCGGTCCGCTGGTGCTGAGTTTTGCTGCGCTGGAAGACTATTACCAGGAGCAGGGCCGCGACTGGGAACGCTATGCGATGGTCAAAGCGCGTCTGATGGGCGACGATCAGGGCCACTGGAGCCAGGAACTGCAGCAAATGCTGCGTCCGTTCGTCTATCGCCGTTATATCGATTTCAGTGTGATTCAGTCGCTGCGTAACATGAAAGGCATGATCGCCCGTGAAGTGCGGCGTCGTGGCCTGAAAGACAACATCAAACTCGGCGCGGGCGGCATCCGTGAAACCGAGTTTATCGTACAGGTGTTCCAGTTAATTCGTGGTGGACGTGAGCGCTCACTTCAGCTGCGATCCCTGCTGCCTACGCTAAAAGCCATTGGTGAACTGGCACTATTGAGCACCGCACAGGTTGAACATCTGCGTGAGGCTTACCTGTTCCTGCGTCGCCTGGAAAACCTGCTGCAAAGCATCAACGATGAGCAGACACAAACGCTGCCGGAAAACCCACTCGATCGCCAGCGTTTGGCCTGGGCGATGGGCGCGGCGGACTGGGATGCGCTGATGGCGCAGCTTGAGCAGCAGATGGCGGGCGTGCGCAGCATCTTTGATGAACTGATTGGTGACGATGCGCCAGACGTTGACGATCAACCGCAGCTGGCTGAGTTTGCTGGCCTGTGGCAGGACACGCTGGAGGAGAGCGATCTCATTCCCGTGGTGCCGCAGCTGAATGAAGCGCAACGTCATGCGCTATACGAATCGCTGAACAGTTTCCGCCAGGATGTTAGTCGCCGTACCATCGGGCCGCGTGGGCGTCTGGCGCTTGATCAGCTCATGCCGCGCCTGCTGAGCGAAGTCTGCCCGCGTGAAGATGCCGATGTGGTGCTCAGCCGCCTGACGCCGTTGCTGTTAGGCGTTCTCACGCGCAGTACCTATCTGGAGCTGCTCACGGAATACCATGGCGCATTACGCCATCTGATTCGCCTGTGCGCCGCTTCGCCGATGGTCGCCAGCCAGCTGGCACGTTATCCGCTGTTGCTGGATGAGTTGCTCGATCCCGCCACGCTGTATCAACCGACGGCCACCGATGCGTATCGCGATGAGCTGCGCCAGTATCTGCTGCGTATTCCTACTGATGATGAAGAGCAGCAGCTGGAAGCACTGCGTCAGTTCAAGCAGGCTCAGCATCTGCGCATTGCCGCTGCTGATATCGCCGAAACGCTGCCGGTGATGAAAGTGAGCGATCACTTAACCTGGCTGGCAGAAGCCATCATCGAATCGGTGGTGCAGCAAGCGTGGCAGATGATGGTGCAGCGCTATGGCCGCCCTACACATCTCACCATTGATAGCGAGCGCGGTTTTGCCGTGGTCGGCTATGGCAAACTGGGTGGCTGGGAGCTGGGTTACAGCTCAGATCTGGATTTGGTGTTCCTGCATGATTGTCCGGATGATGCGGAAACCGATGGCGAGCGCGTGATTGATGGCCGTCAGTTTTACCTGCGGCTGGCGCAGCGTGTGATGCATCTGTTCAGCACGCGCACCTCGTCCGGCATCTTGTATGAAGTGGATGCGCGCTTACGTCCATCGGGCGCGGCGGGCATGCTGGTCAGTACCTTCGCGGCCTTCGATGAGTATCAGCGCAATGAAGCCTGGACCTGGGAACATCAGGCACTGGTGCGGGCGCGCATTGTGTTTGGTGAGACGGCGCTTTGCGATCGCTTCAATGACATTCGTCGCGGCATTCTTTGTCTGCCGCGTGAGCGTCATACGCTGCAGAGAGAAGTGCGTGAGATGCGTGAGAAAATGCGCTCGCACCTCAGCAACAAGCACAAAGGCCGTTGGGAAATTAAGACCGATGAGGGCGGTATCACCGATATTGAATTCATCGCGCAATATCTTGTCTTAGGCTACGCGGCTGAACAGCCTGCGTTGACGCGCTGGTCAGACAATGTGCGTATTTTTGAGTTGATGGCGCGTCAGGACATCATGGATGCAGAGGAAGCGCAGGCGCTGACCCATGCGTATGTCACGCTACGTGATGCACTGCACCACCTGGCATTGCAGGAGCTTCCGGGCCATGTTGCGCCGGAATCCTTTGCCACCGAGCGTGCCGCCGTGCATGACAGCTGGCAACGCTGGCTGGCCGCCACCGAATCTGATGGCGCGGAGTAGCTGAGCCGCCAGGCTTTTATGCTAGAATCCGCGCATTATTTTGACTGTAGTACGAAGTCTGGAGTCTCTTGAATGAAAGTTACGCTGCCTGCTTTTGGCAAAGCCGCTGTGCTGGTTGTTGGCGATGTTATGTTAGACCGCTACTGGTATGGCCCGACTAGCCGCATCTCTCCTGAAGCCCCGGTACCGGTGGTGAAAGTCGATACCATTGAAGAGCGTCCAGGCGGCGCGGCCAACGTGGCGATGAACATTGCTGCACTGGGTGCAAACTCACGTCTGATTGGTCTGACGGGCGAAGACGATGCCGCACGCGTGCTGAGTGAAACGCTGGAAAAGGTCAACGTTGAATGTGATTTTGTGGCGGTGAAAAGCCATCCAACCATCACCAAGCTGCGTGTGCTTTCGCGTAACCAGCAGCTGATCCGCCTCGATTTCGAAGAGGGCTTTGAGCAGGTGGATCCGCAGCCGATCCACGATCGTATGCGTCAATCGCTGGCGCAGGCCGGTGCATTGGTGTTGTCAGATTACGCCAAAGGCGCGCTGAGCAGCGTGCAAACCATGATTCAGCTGGCGCGTGAAGCTAACGTGCCGGTGTTGATCGACCCGAAAGGCACCGATTTCGAGCGCTATCGCGGCGCAACCCTGCTGACGCCAAACCTGTCTGAGTTTGAAGCGGTGGTGGGCAAGTGCAAAACCGTGGAAGAGATTGTCAGCCGTGGTATGCAACTGATCGCTGATTATGAACTCTCTGCGCTGCTGGTCACCCGTTCAGAAAATGGCATGACGCTGCTGCAACCGGGCAAAGCGCCGGTACATCTGCCAACGCAGGCGCAGGAAGTGTATGACGTTACCGGTGCCGGTGATACGGTGATTGGCGTGCTGGCTGCGGTGCTGGCAGCGGGCGATAGCTGGAAGAAGCCTGTTTCCTCGCCAACGCGGCAGCCGGCGTGGTGGTCGGTAAACTCGGGACTTCAACCGTGAGTACCGTAGAGCTGGAAAATGCGATTCACGCCCGTCCGGATAGCGGATTTGGTGTGATGACCGAAGCCGAGCTGAAAGCCGCCGTTGCGCTGGCGCGTCAGCGCGGTGAGAAAGTGGTGATGACCAACGGCGTATTCGACATTCTGCATGCGGGCCACGTTTCTTATCTGGCCAATGCACGCAAGTTAGGCGATCGCCTGATTGTTGCGGTGAACAGCGATGCTTCGACCAAACGTTTAAAAGGTGAAACCCGTCCGGTTAACCCGCAGGAAAACCGCATGATCGTGCTCGGTGCGCTGGAAGCGGTGGATTGGGTGGTGCTGTTTGAAGAAGACACGCCGCAGCGTTTGATTGCCGGTGTATTACCGGATCTGCTGGTGAAGGGCGGTGATTACAAGCCGGAAGATATCGCGGGCAGCAAAGAGGTTTGGGCCAACGGCGGCGACGTGCGTGTGCTTAACTTTGAAGACGGTATCTCAACCAGCAACATCATCAAAACTATTCGCAGCCACTAACGGCGAGCACTGGGATTCCAGATGATTCGTCGTCACTGAAGGCGAGCACTGAGATTTCAGATGATTCGCAGTCATTGAAGGCTAGCACTGAGATTTCAGGCGATTCGCAGTGATGAGCGGCGATCGTAGGGCAAGCGGGTACTAACGCAACAGGCGGCCAAAAGGCCGCCTGTTGTTGTCTGCGAGCAATGTACGCCCAGCCAGTCAGCTGCTTACTGCGGAGTGTCGATCTTACCTGCTGGATCAGGCGTCACAACCGCCGGAGCCGGTGCTGCAGGGCTCTCACTCTCCAGTTTTGCCAGGCGCTGTTCCAGTGCGGCCAGCTTCTCACGCGTGCGCAGCAAGACCTGCGTTTGCACATCAAACTCTTCACGATTAACCAAATCCATGCGGGTTAACTGCGCCTGCAGCACCTGACGAATTTTCTTTTCGACATCGTCGCCAAAGTCGCGAATCCCTTTTGGCATGGCTTCATGTACCTGGCGAGCCAGTTGTTCAATTTTTTTCGTGTCGATCATGATGATTTCCTGGTTGCGGTGGCTGATAACAGCGCGTGTTCCGACTCAACAAAGGTTAAGTGTAATGCCTGAAACGAAAAGGTTAAACCTGAATTCCGCATCGCAGTAAATGCAAAAGCATTTGCGCTTTTGGCGATTGCCCGTCCAGATGATTGGCGTTATAGTGACCTCGCTTATTCTCAGGGCGGGGCGAAATTCCCCACCGGCGGTAAATCAGCTTCGGCTGAAAGCCCGCGAGCGCTTTTGCTGCAAAGTGAAAGGTCAGCAGACCCGGTGTAATTCCGGGGCCGACGGTTAGAGTCCGGATGGGAGAGGGTAACGACATCAGCCGGGCTTACGCCCGCGTCACGTTTTTGCCATGTGTTTTTTATGCGCACTCCTAAGCACGCCCTGGTTCTGGTAACTCATATTTTTTTTATAAGGTTTTTTACCATGAATCAGACGCTTCTTTCTGAATTTGGCACGCCTGAACAGCGTGTAGAACGCGCCATCGATGCGCTGCGCAATGGCCGCGGTGTGATGGTGCTGGACGATGAAAATCGTGAAAACGAAGGCGACATGATCTTTGCCGCCGAAACCATGACTGTTGAACAAATGGCGCTGACGATTCGCCACGGCAGCGGCATTGTGTGCCTGTGCATCACTGAAGAGCGCCGCCAGCAGTTGGATTTGCCGATGATGGTCGAGACCAACACCAGCGCTTACGGCACCGGTTTTACGGTGACAATTGAAGCAGCAGAAGGCGTCACCACTGGCGTTTCTGCAGCAGACCGCATCACCACCATTCGTGCCGCCGTTGCAGATGGCGCTAAACCAAGCGATCTAAATCGTCCTGGCCACGTTTTCCCGCTGCGCGCCCGTGAAGGCGGCGTGCTGTCGCGTGGAGGCCACACTGAGGCGACCATTGATTTGGTGACGCTGGCAGGTTTTAAATCGGCGGGTGTACTGTGCGAATTAACCAACGATGACGGCAGCATGGCGCACGCGCCAGAAGCGATCGTGTTTGCGAAACAACATGATATGCCAGTGGTGACGATTGAAGATCTGGTGGCTTATCGCCGTCAGCGCGAGACGCGTCAGGCTAGCTAAGTTGCAGCAATGGTTATTGGAAGATCCGCAGTCCTTTTAGGCTGCGGATTTTTTTTATCTCGCAAAATGCCTCCTAAAATCCGGTAATTGGCTACCGCCCACCCGACGAATTATTGTTCAAATTTTCTGATAAACATCATCACCGTTATCTGCGTTAATCCCGGTACGAAAGCGCGTATCGTAGCGACTAATAAAACGACACTTTCGTCAGAGGAACTATCATGAGCCACAACCGTATGCCCGCCCTGTTCTTAGGTCACGGCAGCCCGATGAACGTACTGGAAGACAATATTTATACCCGCGCATGGCAGCATTTGGGGGCAACATTGCCGCGCCCACGCGCCATTCTGGCGGTGTCGGCGCACTGGTACACTCGCGGTACGGCGGTGACGGCGATGAATAATCCGCGCACCATTCATGACTTTGGTGGCTTCCCGCAGGCGCTGTTTGACGTGCGTTACCCTGCACCGGGTTCGCCTGAACTGGCACAGCAAGTGATCGATCTGTTGGCGCCGGTTGACGTCAAAGCCGATCAGGAATGGGGCTTTGATCATGGCTCATGGGGCGTGCTGGCCAAAATGTACCCTGAAGCCGATATCCCGGTGGTTCAGCTGAGCATCGATGGCACCAAACCGGCGGAGTGGCATTTTGAACTCGGCCGCCAACTGGCCGCATTGCGTGATGATGGTGTGATGATCGTCGCCAGCGGGAATGTGGTGCACAACCTGCGAATGCTGCGCTGGCAGGGAGCCGCAACGGCTTATCCATGGGCAGAAAGCTTCAATGAATTTGTACGGGATAATTTAAGCTTTGCGGGTGCTGCAGCCGAACATCCGTTGGTGAATTATTTGCAGCACGAAGGTGCGGAACTGTCGAACCCAACGGCAGAACACTATTTGCCGTTGCTGTATATCCTTGGCGCACGTGCAGACGATGAATCGTTAAGCATTCCGGTTGAAGGAATGGAGATGGGAGCGATCAGTATGCTCTCGGTGCAGGTGGGATAATTCTCTGGCCGCCCGTGTTAAACGGGCGGCACAGCATTTACTCGATAAAAGTATGGGGATAGAAGCGCGACAGATCCTGCGTGATCAGCGCCCGATCTTCCCGAATACCAATACCGGCAGGTTGATCGTCAATCAGCCAACTTCCGATCAAGGTGTAACTGTCGCCAAACTTTGGCAACGGATAGAACTGCTGGATGATCATCCTTCTTCGCCATACGGACCGTCTGCGCGCGCGATTTCCTGACCGTTTTCGATGATGCGAATATTGGCGCCTTCACGTGAAAACAGCGGCTTCACCACATACTTGTCCATCTGCGGGGCATTTTTATCGTCGGCAAAATAAGCGGGCAGCAGGTTGGGATGGTTTGGGAACATTTCCCACAGCAGCGGCAGCAGGGCTTTATTCGAGATAATGCTCTTCCACGCCGGTTCTAACCAACGCACACCGGCATCTGCCAGCTTGGTGGAGAACATTTCGCGCAGCATGAATTCCCACGGATAGAGCTTGAACAGGTTACTGATCACCTGATCCTGCTCATCAGTAAATTGGCCTCTTTCACCCAAGCCAATCTCATCGATATACAAGAACGCATTCGGCAAACCGGCTTCGGTGGCGCAATCCTGCATGTATTGCACCGTAGCACGATCTTCCTCGGTATCACGGCAACAAGCGAAGTGCAGCAGGTTAAAACCATGCTGCTGGTGCAGCGCGGCAAAGCGTTCAATCAGCTTCTCTTGCAGGCTATTAAACTGATCGCTCCCCTGCGGCAGGTTACCGGCATTAAGCTGGTCTTCCAGCCAAATCCACTGGAAGAACGCCGCTTCGTACAACGAGGTTGGCGTGTCGGCATTATTTTCCAGCAGCTTGGCATCGCCTTTGCCATCCCAGGCCAAATCCAGGCGTGAGTAAAGCGAGGGCTGGCGCAGTTTCCATGAGTCACGCACGAAATCCCAGGTGTGCTTAGGAATGCAGAAACGGGTGAGCAGCTCATCACTGTTCACCACTTTTTCTACCGCCTGCAAACACATCTGATGCAATTCTGCGGTGGTCTCTTCAAGCTGATCCACCTGAGCCAGGGTGAACTGGTAGTAAGCCTCTTCACACCAATAGGGTTCGCCGTACATGGTATGAAACTGGAAACCGTATTCGTTGGCCTTTTCGCGCCAGTCCGGGCGTTCACTGATGGCAATACGTTGCATGTGACGGCTTAGCCTCCCATCGAGCGGCTACTGCCAGTGCTGCTGCGATTGGTGCTGGTGGCATTGCTGCGCTGCATCGTGCTTTGCTTGGCGACGGTCTCACCAAAGCCACCACGGGTGATGGTTGAGGTGGTGGCCGGTTTAGGGGCCATGGCGGTTTTCGGCACGTTCATGCTGCGGCCAGAATTCGCGGCACCGTAGTTTTTGCCCGAGGCATCAACAAATTGACCGTTGGCTGGGCTGTTCGGGGTTTTCGGTGAGAACAACGGTTGCTGCGCAAAGCCCGCGCCGCCGCCCATCATACGACCCATCATGTAACCGGCCATCAGCGGCATCCAGAAGCTACCGCTCTGCTGCGCCTCAGCATTGTTGGTGGTGCCTACACCGGCCTGAGCAGGTGTCTGCTGGCACTGGTTCTCACCAAACTCGGCGACGCAGTCTTCACGCGTGGCGTATTTCGGTGCGGTGCGCTCGGCTTCTTTCACCGCATTGTTATAAGCGGTGGTGCACTGTGCGCCCTGGCTCGGGTTGGCTTTCGCGCAATCATCCGCGTTTTGATACAGCGAGACTGTTTCATCGCTTTGTTCGCAGCCTGCCAGCATGAACACCGCGGTAACCGCGAGTGCAACTGGCGTTAAATGGCGTGCCTGCCAGCTTTTACGAAAAGCAGCATGGCGAATATGTTTAGTCCGTTTCATTATTTTCATCCTGTGCCCAAAGGTGGGGCTTAGGATAGGTGATGAGTGGTTGAAAATGAAGCGCGAAGCCGGATGGCTGGGGGATCTTTACGTTGTTATACGTTTGAATGCGAAAGGGGCCGCAAGCGGCCCCTTAAGGGATTAATTACCGAAAGGATTTCCACTGCTGTGCGCCGCTGCCGGACGGGCTTTGGCGGAGGCTGACGCGGTAGTGGTTTTCGGACCATTATCCACGTTCGAAGCCTGCTGAGCGTTTTCCGGTGCCACCGCTTCTGGCGCGGTCGTCACTTCTTTGCCCAGTGAACTGTTCAGCAACTGCAGATCCTGCTCATTCAGCGTGCCCAATGCATATTTGATGTTCAGCTGGTTAATCAGGTAGCTGTAACGTGCATCAGAAAGCTGCTGCTTGGCGTTGAACAACGTGGTGGTCGCATCCAGCACATCAACGATGGTACGCGTACCCACCTGATAGCCCGCTTCCATGGCGTCCAATGAACTCTGTGCAGATACTACCGCTTGCTTGTAAGCATCGATGCTGCTGATTGAGGCGTTCACGTTGTTAAAGGATGAACGTACGGTCTGGATAGCGCTACGATGTGCGCCTTCCAACTGCTCGCTGGCGGCAACAAAGTTATATTGCGCCTGTTTCACCTGCGAAGTCACCGAGCCACCGCTGTACAGCGGCAGGGAGAAGCTCAGGCCAACCTGATTGGTACCCGTAATAGAATCCGTCGTGCCTGAACTCTGGTTAGCACGGCTGCCGCCGTATTTGCTGTTAGACATTCCGGTTGAAGCGGTCAGATCCAGCGTTGGCATATGACCTGTCTCAGCAGAGCGAATCTGCTCACGCGCTAAATCCTGGCTCAGACGAGCAGACAACAGGTTCAGGTTGCGGCTTTCGGCCTGTTTCAGCAGCGTTGCCACAGCGTCAGGACGGGCAGTTTTGAAACGATCGATGTTCAGTGAGGCCAGTGCCAGATAATCCATACCGGTAATCTGACGCAGTGACTCTACCGCGTTATCGAGGTCGTTACGTGCGGTCACTTCGTTAGCGAGCACGCTGTCGTACTGCGCACGGGCGTTCTGCACGTCGGTGATGGCCACCAGACCCACGTTAAAGCGCTGGGTGGTTTGATCCAATTCGCGGTAAATCGATTGTTTCTGCGCTTCCGTGTAAGAAAGGGTATCAATCGCCTTCAACACATTGAAATACGCGGTTGCGGTGTTCAGAATCAGATCCTGTTGGGCAACCTGATAAGTGACATCTTGAATCCCGGCAGTTTTTCCTGCAATGACAAAGCACGCCATTTCGACATATCGAAAATAGTTTGTGTTAATTGCAGAGAAGCGCTGGTCGTGTTGGAATGAATACCGCTGCTGTCACGGTAACCGTTGTTATAGGTATAATCTGCGCCCAAGCCTAACTGTGGCAATAAAGGACTACGCGCTTCGTTAATTTTCTCAAAGGCCGCATCGCGATCGGCGGCAGAAGCACGCAGATCCGGGTTGCTAAGGCGCGCCTGCTGGTAAACCTGCAACAGGTTTTCTGCCTGGCTGGCAAGGCTGAATCCGCCCAGGCTCAACCCAATAAAAAGTGGGAGCAGTTTTTTCATTTGCATTCCTTTTGATGCAGCAAATTGCACTGGTAGTGCTGCAGGTAAGCCAAAAAATAATCGCCGATTCTACAGAGGCGGCGTCAGAGATAAGTTGGCTGAACGTGCCTTCTTCCCCTAATTTACGTAAATAATTCAGAAAGAACCACTCGGACGGAGCACTAGGGTTGGCTTTTCTTCGCTCCATCCCAATCTGCATAAGGAACCAGATGATGGCGGTAGAAAAAAAATCCCCTGTGACTTTCACAAAAAACGATGTAGAAATTATTGCACGCGATACACGTTACGATGGTTTTTTTCCATCGTCCGCTACCGATTCCGCCATCGCCGTTTTAATGGCGAGATGAGCGGTGAGGTGGTACGCGAAGTTTTTGAGCGCGGACACGCTGCCGTGCTGCTACCCTATGATCCCTTACGCGACGAAGTGGTGCTGATCGAACAGATCCGCATCCCGGCTTATGATTCCAGCCCAACGCCCTGGCTGCTGGAAATGGTGGCCGGCATCATTGAACCTGGCGAAACCCCGGAAGATGTAGCGCGTCGCGAAGCGGTAGAAGAGGCCGGCCTCAAGGTTGGACGCGTCAAACCGATAGTGAATTACTTAGCCAGCCCAGGCGGAACGTCTGAACGTTTGTCGGTGCTGGTGGGCGAAGTGGATGCCAGCCTGGCAGAGGGAAATCACGGGCTGGAGGAAGAGAATGAGGATATTCTTGTCCATGTGGTGAGCCGCGAACAGGCTTATCGCTGGGTGGAAGAGGGGATTATTGATAACGCGGCATCTGTCATCGCCCTGCAATGGCTGGCATTGCACCATGAAAAACTACGACAAGAGTGGAAGCTAAAATGAAACAGCGCTATACCCCTGACTTTCCCGAAATGATGCGCCTGTGCGAAACCAATTTCGCCCAGCTGCGTCGCCTGCTGCCGCGTAATGACGAGGCAGGCGCGTCGGTGATGTATCAGGTGAACGGCGCCAGTTATCAGCTGACCATTCAGGAGTCGACGCGTTACACCACGCTGGTGGAGGTTCGCCAGGTGGCGCCAGCGGTCAGTTACTGGAGCTTGCCATCCATGTCGGTCAGGCTCTACCACGATGCGATGGTCGCTGAAGTGTGTTCCACTCAGCAGATCTATCGTTTCAAAGCGCGCTATGATTATCCTAATAAAAAACTGCATCAGCGCGATGAAAAACATCAGATTAACCAGTTTCTTGCGGATTGGTTGCGCTATTGTCTGGCGCACGGCGCTGTGGCAGTGCCGGTCTGCTGATAGCTAACAACTGTGGCGTGGAGAGAAAGGAAACGCTTTGGATAGCCTGCTTACTCTTCCTGCGGCGAATGGGGCCGATATCAGGATTTTACAAATCACGGATACCCATCTTTTTGCAGGAAAACATCAATCGCTGCTTGGGGTAAATACCTGGTCGAGTTTTGATGCGGTGCTGGATGCCATCATGGCGCAACAGCACGATTACGATTTGATTATCGCCACCGGCGATCTCGCCCAGGATCACACCGTCGAAGCTTATCAACACTTTGTTGCGGGCATAACGCGCCTGCCGAAGCCGTGCGTCTGGTTGCCAGGCAATCACGATTTTCAGCCCGCGATGGTGGATACGCTAGCCGATGCCGGTGTCGCCTCTGACAAACACGTACTGCTGGGTGAACACTGGCAACTGGTGCTGCTCGACAGCCAGGTCTTTGGCGTGCCACATGGCATGTTAAGTGAATACCAGCTGGAGTGGCTGGATAAAGCATTGCGCAAGCATCCTGAGCGCCACACGCTGGTCCTGTTGCACCATCATCCGCTTGCTTCCGGTTGTACCTGGCTGGATCAACATAGCCTGCGTAACCCTCATCAATTAGAAGCGGTGCTGCAGCATTTCCCGCGCGCGCGCAATTTGGTATGTGGTCATATTCATCAGGAGCTGGATCTCGACTGGCACGGCCGTCGCGTGCTGGCTTCGCCGTCTACCTGTGTTCAGTTCAAACCCCACTGCACCAACTTCACGATTGATAATGTCGCGCCGGGTTGGCGCTGGTTAACCCTAAAAGCCGATGGCGTAATGGAAACCGAAGTGAACCGCCTGCAAAGCGATCTGTTCCGTCCCGATCTTGATTCCGAGGGCTACTAAACCATGGCGGCGTTGATCTATTTGCATGGATTCAATAGTTCCCCGCAATCGGCCAAAGCTACGCAGCTGCAACAGTGGGTGGAAACGCACCATCCCCACATCAACGTACTGGTACCGCAGCTGCCCACGTTCCCGGCAGAAGCCGCCACGATGTTGGAAGAAATCGTGATGCAGTATGCGGGCGAACCATTGGGCCTGGTGGGATCGTCGCTCGGCGGCTACTTCGCCACCTGGCTGTCACAATGCTTTATGTTGCCTGCGGTGGTGGTAAATCCTGCCGTGCGGCCGTTTGAGCTGCTGGTGGATTACCTTGGCGAGAACCGTAATCCCTACACCGGCCAGCAATATGTGTTAGAGTCACGCCACATTTACGATCTGAAAGTCATGCAGATTGACCCTCTCGAAGCGCCCGATTTACTCTGGCTGCTGCAACAGACCGGCGATGAAGTGCTCGATTACCGCCAGGCGCTGGAATACTACAGCGCATGCCGCCAAACGGTCGAAGAGGGTGGCAATCATGCCTATATCGGATTCGAACGCCATTTTGCGCAGATTATTGATTTTCTGGGACTTAATGCTCCCTGATTGCTGCGAGATGGACCCCTATTCCTATTGCTAATCAGACAGTTACGATGAGCCAATCAAGTTATAATGCCGATGCCATTGAGGTCTTAACCGGCCTTGAACCGGTGCGTCGTCGTCCGGGGATGTACACCGATACCACGCGCCCAAACCATCTGGGCCAGGAAGTGATCGATAACAGCGTCGATGAGGCGCTGGCCGGTCATGCCAAACGTGTGGAAGTCATTCTTCATGCGGATCAGTCACTGGAAGTGATCGATGACGGTCGCGGTATGCCGGTGGATATCCATCCCGAAGAAGGCGTGCCAGCGGTTGAACTGATCCTTTGTCGTCTGCATGCGGGCGGTAAATTCTCCAACAAAAACTACCAATTCTCTGGCGGCCTGCACGGCGTGGGCATTTCGGTGGTTAACGCCCTGTCAAAACGAGTCGAAGTCACCGTGCGTCGTAATGGCGAAGTGTACGACATCGCCTTCGAAAACGGCGACAAAGTACAGGATTTGACGGTTACCGGCACGGTCGGTAAACGTAATACCGGTACTCGCGTGCATTTCTGGCCGGACGAAAGCTTCTTTGACAGCCCCCGTTTCTCTGTTTCACGTTTGACGCATGTTTTAAAAGCCAAAGCGGTGCTGTGTCCGGGCGTGGAGATTGTCTTTAAAGACAGAGTGAACAACACCGAGCAAACCTGGCTTTATCACGGCGGCCTGACCGATTATCTCTGCGAAGCGATAAATGGTCTGCCCACGCTGCCGGAAAAACCCTTTGTCGGCAGCTTTGCTGGCGATGTCGAAGCGGTGGATTGGGCCCTGTTATGGCTGCCTGAAGGTGGCGAACTGCTGACCGAAAGCTACGTTAACCTGATTCCCACCATGCAAGGCGGAACCCACGTTAACGGCTTACGTCAGGGTCTGTTAGATGCGATGCGTGAGTTCTGCGAATTCCGCAACATTCTGCCGCGCGGTGTAAAACTGTCGGCGGAAGATATCTGGGAACGCTGCGCCTATGTCCTGTCGGTGAAAATGCAGGATCCGCAGTTCGCCGGTCAGACCAAAGAGCGTCTTTCTTCACGTCAGTGCGCGGCATTCGTCTCGGCTATCGTGAAAGATGCGTTCAGCTTGTGGCTTAACCAGAACGTGCAGGCGGCAGAGATGCTGGCTGAACTGGCGATTTCCAGTGCCCAGCGTCGTATGCGCGCCGCCAAGAAAGTGGTGCGTAAAAGCTCACCAGCGGTCCGGCACTGCCGGGCAAGCTGGCTGACTGTTCGGCGCAGGATTAAACCGCACGGAACTGTTCCTGGTGGAAGGTGACTCGGCAGGTGGATCGGCCAAGCAGGCGCGCGATCGTGAATATCAGGCGATCATGCCGCTCAAAGGTAAGATCCTCAATACCTGGGAAGTCTCATCGGATGAAGTGCTGGCCTCACAGGAAGTGCACGATATTTCTGTGGCGATCGGTATCGATCCCGACAGCGACGATCTCAGCCAGCTGCGCTACGGCAAGGTTTGTATCCTCGCGGATGCGGACTCCGATGGTCTGCACATCGCCACGCTGCTGTGCGCGCTGTTTGTGAAGCACTTCCGCTCGCTGGTGCAACATGGCCATGTCTACGTTGCTATGCCGCCGCTGTATCGCATCGATCTCGGCAAAGAGGTGTTTTACGCCCTCGATGAAGACGAGAAAGAAGGCGTGCTGGAACAGCTGAAGCGCAAGAAAGGTAAGCCGAACGTACAGCGCTTCAAAGGTCTGGGTGAAATGAACCCGTTACAGCTGCGTGAGACCACGCTCGATCCTAACACCCGCCGTCTGGTACAGCTGACGGTGAGCGATGAAGATGTCGAGCAAACGCTGCGCGTCATGGACATGCTGCTCGCGAAGAAACGTTCTGAAGATCGCCGTAACTGGCTACAGGAAAAGGGCGACCTCGCCGACCTGGAAGCTTGATGACATGGGACGCTGCGGCGTCCCTTGTTATTTAGGGCAAGCCAAACATTTTTCCGGGGAAAGGAACGTGAAAATCACACTGGAAGAGCTGCGCGCCTGGGTGGCGGTGGTGGACAGCGGATCGATTACCGCTGCTGCCGATCAACTCGATCAAACCAGCTCCGGTATCAGCCGGGCGCTGAGTCGGCTGGAAAGCAAATTACAAACCACACTGATGCATCGCACCACGCGGCGTCTCGCGCTCACAGAGGAAGGGCTGATCTTTCTCGATCATGCGCGTCAGATCCTCTCTTCGGTGGAGTTAGCAGAAGAGCAGATTGCCCAACGCCGCGATATCCCCTCAGGCAGATTGCGTATCAATGCTAACGCGCCCTTTATGCTGCACGTGATTGTGCCGCTGGTGGCGGAATTCCGTCAGCGCTATCCACAGATTCAGCTGGAGTTGAACACCGACGACATCATGATTGATCTGCTGGAGCAGCAGACTGACATTGCGATCCGCGTGGGAGAATTGCGAGATTCTACACTGCGCGCCCGCGTGCTGGGCAGCAGCGCCACGCGATTAGTGGCGAGCCCGGCTTATCTGCAGCAGCACGGTGAACCTGCCACGGTTGAGGCGTTGGCTGCCCATCAACTGCTCGGCTTCAGTCAGTTGGACGCGCACAATGTCTGGCCGGTTTGGCAGCGTGAAGGGGAGTTTCTGCAGATTAAACCGACGTTGTCGGCATCCAGCGGCGAGACGCTTCGCCAGTTGGCGTTAGCGGGACAGGGCATTGCGCGCCTTTCTGATTTTGTCAGTCGCGAGGATCGTGCGCGTGGGGATTTGGTCCAGGTACTGGAGAGCGACACTCGCGAACTGCGTCTGCCAATCCATGCGGTGTATTACCGCAATCAATCCCTGACTTCGCGGATTACCTGTTTTCTCGATTTTCTGCGCGAGAAGATCGAAGCCGATCGCATGCTATAAAAAAGCCCCTGCACAGGCAGAGGCTCAAGGTGATTAGCGAACCGGCTCTAACACCAGGATCTTCACATCCACCACATCATCTTTAATCGTGGCGCGATGCGCATCCATGTGCGGCATCTGCTGATGCTGCTCAAGATGGCGCAGCGATTCCCACTGTTCCAGCATGAAAATGGAATCCGGAGAATTTTGCTTCCACGGCACCTGCGCCTGATGATCGACCAGCGCGTCATACTGATGGCAGCCTTCCTCTTCCAGCACGGTAGGAATCAGCGTATTGATGGCTTCCAGTACCACGTGACGACGACCTGGCTTAACACAGATTTCTGCAACGACAGTTAACATAGCGCTTCCTCTTTTCCCGGTGTGCTTACAGTTAAGCAAAAATCTGGCTGAGATGAGTCCGATAACGTTCAATATCGCGCGGCACGTCTGGCATTTTGATCACATCGTTACAGATAAAGGTCGGTAAAGCTTCCATGCCGAGGAACTGGTTGGCTTTGTGGAAGTGCAGATACAAGCCGTCAACGCCCACGCCTTCGAAGAACTGCTCAGGATCATTAAACGCTTGCAGCGGTGCGTTCCAGGTCAGCGACAGCATATATTTTTTGCCCTGAATCAGACCGCCTGAACCATACATTTTGCCCGCATCGCTGCGCGTGCGGCCGTCACTGGCATACAGTGAACCGTGACCTTCAGTGAACACGTCATCAATGTATTTTTTCACCGTCCACGGCTCGCCCATCCACCAACCTGGCATTTGATAAATCACCACGTCACTGTCGAGGTATTTCTGCACTTCGTCTGCCACGTTGTAATCGCTGTCGGCAAGAGTAACGACCACGTTATGGCCGAGATCGCGCAGTTGGCTGGCCGCCACGTCAGTGAGGGTGTGGTTCAGTTCGCCTTTTGAGTGGGCAAAGGTTTTGCCGCCGTCGATGATGAAAATATTGCTCATGGATGATTCGCTCCGTTTCCCGTTGATGGCGCACACTCTACGCGCGCAGGCGAAGGAGAAAAATGCGTGATCGATCACAAGACTTTTGCTAATAAGGCAATAATGCGGAGGCTTATGCAACAATCCGCACGCAAACCAACATCAACATATAAAAGAAGAACCCATGAAAACCGCGATACTGAGTGCATTACTTCTGGTGACGGGCGCTGCTCAGGCGCAATCCCACCTCGACGAAATTCGTAGCAGTAAAACCCTGAAAGTCTGTACCACCGGCGACTACAAGCCTTACAGCTATCTGCGCAGTGATGGGCAGTATGAAGGGCTGGATATCAGCATGGCGCAGTCGCTGGCCACCAGCCTGGGCGCCAAAGTGCAATGGGTGCCGACCACCTGGAAAACCATGAGTGATGATTTCGTGGCGAAGCAGTGTGATATCGCCTTGGGAGGCGTTTCGGTCACTTTAAAGCGCCAGCAGATTGC
Source organism: Pantoea rodasii (assembly GCF_002095465.1). Classification (GTDB taxonomy): domain Bacteria; phylum Pseudomonadota; class Gammaproteobacteria; order Enterobacterales; family Enterobacteriaceae; genus Pantoea; species Pantoea rodasii. Next base: position 164,589 of record NZ_MLFP01000001.1, read on the forward strand.
CTGGTTTGCCGAGCCGCTGGGCGTGGATGGCAAAATCCCGCTGGTGCGCTGTGATGACAAAGACAAATATCAAACCGTTGCGCAGATCAACAAACCAAGCGTTCGCGTGATTGAGCCGGCTGGCGGCACCAATGAAGCCTTCGTGCACAGTCATTTGCCGCAGGCGACGCTGCAACTGGCCGATAACGTCGGCATTTTCCAGCAGTTGGTGGACAAGAAAGCGGACGTAATGATCACCGATGCCTCCGAAGCGCTGTTCCAGATGAAACATTATCCGACGCTGTGCGCCATCAATCCGGATAAACCGATGCAGTACGGTGAGAAGGCTTACATGATCCCGCGTGATGATATGAGCTGGAAACTGTATGTCGATCAGTGGCTGCATCTCAGCACCGCCACCGGTGAATATGCGCAGATCGCCTCGCAGTGGCTGGGCGTGATTAAGTAAAACTTACCTTGATACATCGCGCTGCTCCCCATCACTGCTGGAGCGGCGCGATTATTGCGTGGCTTAAAAGGGGCAGCATGGCCCCGTGCCGCCACTCAGCGATACAAACTCGCTTTACCCAATCCACCAAACAGATTCATCTTGTAGCGAATCACCGCTTTGGCTGCGGTAATGGCTTCAGGATAAATCACGTTGGGATCCCACCAGGTTTCGCGCGCCAGAATCTCACGCAGTTTGGCAAAGTAGGCGTACTTCATGTCGCTGGAGATATTGATTTTTCCTACGCCGAGCGTCACCGCTTCTGCAATCTCCGCATCCGGGTTGGCAGAACCGCCGTGCAGCACCAGCGGAATAGTGGTGCGCTGCGCAATGTCCCGCAGAATATGCATCTGCAGTTCTGGCTTCATATCTTTTGGATAGATGCCGTGCGCGGTGCCGATCGCCACGGCCAGCGTATCGACGCCGGTGCGCTGGATAAAATCTTCCGCCTGCGCCGGTTCGGTATAGATCACTTTGCTGACGCCGCCCTCCACGGAGGTGCCGGTGTCGCCAATGGTGCCGAGTTCGCCTTCCACCGACACGCCCACCGAGTGCGCCAGCTTCACCACTTCTTTGGTCAGCGCCACGTTCTCTTCATACGGCAGTAGCGACCCATCAATCATCACCGAGGTAAAGCCACACTGAATGGCGCGCAGCACCTGCGCAATCGATGCGCCGTGATCGAGATGGATGGTGAAGGGCACTTTGCTTTTCAGCGTACGCTCACGCACATAACCAAAGAATTCATCGGTGACGAACTCCAGCTCACTCGGGTGAATCGAGATAATTGCCGGGGTGTTAGTGGCTTCAGCTTCCTCCACTACGGCACGGATAAAGCAGCTGTCTGCCACGTTAAATGCGCCGATGGCGTAACGGTGTTCACGAGTCGGTGCCAACATCTCTTTCATTGAAATCAACATGTTAATATTTCCTCAACGTGAGTTTTACCAGAGCCGACGTGCGCGCCGACCCGATGATGGATTTAAGGGAAATGCTTCTGTGTTCTGTAGCGGTGCGATTTTTCGCACGTTTTCTCGCAGCACCGTCGCTAACATTTCGCGCGATAAATCGCGCCGCTACGATGCTGTGTAACACTTCAAATTCGGTTCGCCGATCCCGACCAGCTCAGATACTCAATCACCACCTCGCGGCAGGCGGATTCCATCAGCCCCAGCAGATCGGCCAGCTCCGCGTGCGGATGCTGTTTCAGCGCCTGCTCGACCGCATTTTTACCGGCATCAAACACCGCTGCGCCGACGTTGATCTTGGCGACGCCATACTGGCTGACGCGGCGAATATCTTCGGCGGGCGTGCCCGAACCGCCGTGCAGCGCCAGCGGGCGGGTTGAAACCGCCTGCAGCTCCTGCAAACGCTGGAAATCGATCTTCGGCTTCACGCCCGCCGGGTACAGTCCGTGCGCGGTGCCCACTGAAATCGCCAGTAAATCGATATCGGTTTGTTCAATAAACGGCAGCACGTCGGCAACCTGTGTCATCTTCACTGACGCATCGGCTAACTCGTAGGTTGGCGCATCGGCGATATGCCCCAGCTCGCCTTCAACGCAAACGCCAGCGGTGTGCGCTATCTTCACCACCGCCGCCGTCTGGCGGATATTCTCGGCCAGCGGATCGGCGGAGGCATCGATCATCAGCCCGGTAAACCCGGCGCGGAATGCCTGACCAATCAGCGGAAAGGCTTTACCGTGGTCCAGCGCGAGGGCGATGGGCACTGATGCGGCAGCCGCCAGCGCCTGCACCAGTGGCACTGCCACGGCGGGCGGGAAGTGCGTGCTGTGCCCTTGATAGACATTGAGAATCAGCGGGGCGCGCTGCTGTTCAGCGGCATGGATCGCCGCCCGTGCGGTTTCAAGGTTGAAGCAGTTGATCGCCAGCACGGCATACTGCTGTTTGGCGGCGGCCTGAATCAGGTCGTTCATCATGGCAAACATGGTGGCTCCTTATTCCAGAGTGAATTTGATCTCTTCATCGCGGACGCCGGGGGCTTCCACGTCATCGAACTCTTCATCTGCCTGCGTTACGGTTTTCTTCATCAGCGACAGCATCACGCCGCACACTACGGTGCCGATCCCCAGCGCCAGACAGAACATCAGCGGTTTGGTAAACAGCGGCACCACAAACATCCCGCCGTGCGGCACCGGTGCTTCGACGCCCCATACCATAATCAGCCCACCCGCAATCGCTGAAGCCACCACGCAGCTGGCGACCACGCGCAGCAGGTCACGCGCCGCAATCGGAATCACCCCTTCGGTAATCATGCAGATGCCCATCGGGAAGGCGGCTTTCAGCGCCTCTTTTTCAGCCTGGGAGTACTTGTGGCGGGTCAGCAGATACGACAGCGTGATGCCAAACGGTGGAATCATCGAACCGACAAACTTCACCGCTTCCGGGCCGTAGATGCCGTCCACCAGCATGCCGTCAGCAAACAGCGACATGGTCTTGTTGACGGGACCGCCGAAGTCGAAGGTTGCCATTGCGCCCAGCACGGCACCCAGCACAAACTTCGAGCCGCCCTGCATCGATTCCAGCAGATGAATCAGCGCCTTCTGCAGCCAGACAATCGGCTGGCCGATAAAGGTCATCATCAACAGCCCGGCGATGATGGTGCTCAGCACCGGCAGCACCATGATGGGCATCAGCCCCTGCATGGATTGCGGCAGCTTGATAGTGCGGCGCAGCAACAGCACCGTGTAGCCCACCAGGAAGCCGCCGAGCATGCCGCCGATAAAACCAGTGCCAATCTGGCCGCAGATAAAGCCGACGATCAAACCAGGCGCAAAGCCGGGACGATCGGCGATGGAGTAAGCGATGGCCGCACTGATCAACGGGACGATCAAGCCCATGCCCCAACCGCCGATCTGATTCAGCATCCAGGCGATGGTGCCGGGATGCTTGCCAACATCCGGCCCGCCAATCACCTGGCCGAGCGCGATGCAGATCCCGGCAGCGACGATCAGCGGGATCATCCAGGAGATCCCGGTGAGCAAGTGGCCTTTGATCTCCTGGCCATACTGACGTTTGTTCTCGTTCATGATGGATCTCCTCAGGCACGCGCCAGTGAATCCGCCACTTTTTCGAGGAATTTTACCGGTGACTTAATCACCACTTCGGTTTTCACTCGGACGATGGGTTTGCCCTGAAAGCGTTCTTCGCCGTTGATCTTCACGTCGATGGCAAGGATCACCACATCAGCGGCCGCAATATCTTCACGCGTTAGCGCAGTTTCGGTGCCGATAGTGCCCTGGGTTTCAACGTGGATGGTATGGCCCAGTGCGTGAGCCCCTTTGATCAGTTTTTCGCGCGCAATATAGGTATGCGCGATGCCTGCCGTGCAGGCCGCTACACAGACAATATTCATGTGTCACCTCAGAGATGTAAGGGATTAACAGAGGTCGGTTTCGGCGTACTGACTAAACAGCCGGATGATATTGCTGGGGTCGTTTTCCACCAGCAGTTGGGCTATCACCTCATCATCGGCCAGCGCGCTGGCCACCTGCGACAACAGGCGAATATGGGTCGTGTTCTGATCTTCCAGTCGCACCGCGAACAGGATGATGCAGCGCACCTGGCTGCCATCGAGCGTTTCCCACGGAATATCCTGCTGGGTGCGACCAATGGCGAGCGTGGTGTGTTGGACAGCGGCAGATTTACCGTGTGGAATCGCGACGTGGTTTTCGAAACCTGTCGACCCTTCGGCTTCGCGCAGCCAGACGTCTTCAATAAACGCCTCACGGTCGGTAATCGCGCCGTCCTGATAAAGCAAATCGGTGAGTTGATGAATCACCTCTTCTTTGGTGGTGGCGGTCAGCGCCAGGTTAACGCGGCGTGGCGTCAGAATGCGGGAAATATCCATGGGTTTTACCTCATTCAATTAATGTTCAGCCAACGCGCAGTGCGCGCCGTCCGGCAGCTGGCTGCCAATCATGGCGTCAGTCACCCGCCGAATATCGTCATCGTTAAAAAACGCACTGACATACACCGTCGGGATCGCACCGACGTCGAGATGAATGGTGGTAATCACCAAATCCACCGCCTGGTTCTGGCAGAAAGCCGGGTGATTGCTGGCGGAAACCACGCCGGCGATTTCCCAGTCCGGGAAGGCGCGCAGAATGCGGCTCTTCAGCAGATGCGAGGTGCCAACCCCGCTGGAGCACACCACCAGAATACGTTTGTGGGCAATTTGCCGCTCCAGCGCCGCCTGAAAATGCACGCAGAGATAGCCGATTTCATCATCCGCCACCGGCGAAAGCGCATGAGTGCGCGCGGTCAATTGCATCGCCTGTTGCGTTAAGGAAAATATCCCCTTCATGTCTTGTTGAATATCTTCCAGCAGCGGATTGCGAATATGAATGTGATATTTAAGTCGATTTAATAATGGCTTTATATGTACCAATAAGCCGTCGAATAATAATCGGTCTTGCGCTAAGTCCTGCTGAATAAATGCAGAGAAACGATCAATTAATTCACAGGTTATTTTTACCGATTCAGCGGTGGAGAATTGATTATGCATCGGCGCATTATCGCCACGCTCTTCCACCACAATGCCGGATGAAACGATATATTGATAAATAAAACCCACTTCATCGGCGGGCAGGGCGCAGCACATCCGCTGTTCAATCTGCGTCACCATTTGTTGGGCGATAAGCAAAATGCGCTGATCGAGATCCTGTGCGGTGGTCAGCGTTTCCAGGGCCAGCGCATTCCCCTGCGCCATGCGATGCATCATGATCAGAATATGGGTGCAAAGGTTAAGGTACCAGGCATCGCCCAGCGGATAACTGAGCTGCTGCTCCATCTGCTGCAACAGCGCCTGCACAAATGCCACATCCTCATCGCCAAAATAATGCACCAGCGCCTGCTGGCTGCCGGGATCGAGTCTGGGTAACAGCGGTGTGCCCGCCACGTTTTGCTGCATTACATCGTTAATCAGTGACACCATCGCCTGGCGCAGCGTCTGCTCATTGCCTTCGATATGGGTGCCGGCCGGTCCGCGCTGCAGCGTTAACCCCAGCGGCTGCAGCCACTCTTCAATCACTTTCAGGTCATTCACTATCGAAGCGTGGCTGATAAAATAGCGCTCTGACAGTTTGCTGATTGAGGTCACGCGCGGTGCATCGCTCAGGAGCTGTGACGCAATTTTTACCCTGCGGCTGTTTTGACCCAGCGCATCTGCACTGCTCTCATCACCGTTGAGCTGCTGCTCCAGCTGCAAACGTTGCTGGATATCATCGACCCGCAATCGCACACCGCGTCCTGGCATCTTCTCCAGCGCCAGCGACCAACTGCTCAGCCAGCTTTCCAGCCACTGTAAATCGCGCTGGATGGTTTTCTCGGAGACGCCGAGCTGTAAGGCTAACGCTTTGATCGGCTGCGGTGCAGCGTGTTGCAACAGCATTTTGACTAAACGGTGTTGTCGCGAAGTCAGTATTTGCATTCGGTCACCCTTTATTTTGGCAAAGCGTTTTTAAGAATATTTCCTTGGGATATATTTGTTGATGCCAGAAATCAGGAACGCAAAACTTGTGTCTTATGGAGTATGAATTTAGAAAAGGACGGCGTAACCAACAATACTAAATGTTGTCCATGATTGCGGACAGCTTTAATACACCTGAAATCATTAATAATTAATTGCGATCCTGCTCACATATAAAGGGCGATATTAATTGTGATGTTGCTCCCATTCCTTTTTAATTTTCTAACCCATGTCACGTTATTTAACGCCGCGTGATTCTTCTTTTCGCAGCGGGCTTCCCTGTGACTAACTCGCACGAATAAGGTACTATCCTCGCCAAATGACCGCCGGATGTCCCGCCGTTGCGGGCCACGAAGTGAGGATGCGAGCTTAATGAGCGAATTGACGCAGGATGGTGCAGAGCGTCTTGCCCTGCACAAGTTTACCGAAAACGCGTACCTGAACTACTCCATGTACGTAATCATGGACCGTGCACTGCCGTATATCGGCGATGGCCTCAAGCCTGTGCAGCGCCGTATTGTGTATGCGATGTCGGAATTGGGCCTGAATGCCAGCGCCAAATTCAAGAAATCCGCGCGTACCGTCGGTGACGTGTTGGGTAAATACCATCCGCACGGTGACAGCGCCTGTTATGAAGCGATGGTGTTGATGGCGCAGCCGTTCTCCTATCGTTATCCGCTGGTGGATGGTCAGGGCAACTGGGGTGCGCCAGATGATCCTAAGTCCTTTGCGGCGATGCGTTACACCGAATCACGCTTGTCTAAGTACGCTGAAGTCCTGCTTGGTGAATTGGGGCAGGGAACGGTCGATTACTCGCCGAACTTCGATGGCACCCTGCAGGAACCGAAAATGTTGCCGGCGCGTTTGCCCAACATCCTGCTGAACGGCACCACCGGCATCGCCGTGGGCATGGCCACTGACATTCCCCCGCATAACCTGCGTGAAGTGGCGGAAGCCGCCGTCAAACTGATCGATAAGCCGGATACCACGCTCGATGAGTTGCTGGATATCGTGCAAGGTCCGGATTACCCGACCGAAGCTGAGATCATCACGCCGCGCAGCGAAATCCGCAAAATCTATCAAAGCGGACGCGGTTCTATCCGTCAGCGTGCGGTGTGGAAGAAAGAAGATGGCGATGTGGTGATCACCGCACTGCCGCATCAGGTTTCTGGCGCGCGCGTGCTGGAGCAGATCGCTAACCAGATGCGCAATAAAAAGCTGCCGATGGTGGAAGATCTGCGTGATGAATCCAACCACGAGAACCCCACGCGTCTGGTCATTGTGCCGCGTTCCAATCGTGTCGATGTTGAGCAGGTGATGAACCACCTGTTTGCCACCACCGATCTGGAAAAGAGCTATCGCGTTAACCTGAATATGATCGGACTGGATAACCGTCCGGCGGTGAAAACCTGCTGGAAATCCTGTCTGAATGGCTGGTGTTCCGTCGCGATACTGTGACGCGCCGCCTGAACTATCGCTTAGATCGCGTGCTGCGCCGCTTGCATATCCTCGAAGGTTTGCTGGTGGCGTTCCTCAATATTGATGAAGTGATTCACATCATCCGTACCGAGGACGAGCCTAAGCAAGTCCTGATGTCGCGCTTTGAACTCAGCGACACTCAGGCCGAATCCATTCTGGAACTGAAACTGCGTCATCTCGCCAAGCTGGAAGAGATGAAGATTCGCGGTGAACAGGCCGAATTGGAGAAAGAGCGCGATCAGCTGCAGGCGATTCTGGCTTCCGAGCGCAAGATGAGCAACCTGCTGAAGAAAGAACTGTTGGCGGATAGCCAGGCTTATGGCGATGCTCGCCGTTCGCCGCTGCACGAGCGTGAAGAGGCCAAAGCGCTGAGCGAAACCGAGCTGGTGAGTGCTGAGCCAGTAACGATCGTCCTGTCGCAGATGGGCTGGGTGCGCAGCGCCAAAGGTCACGATATCGATCCAACCGGGCTCAGCTACAAAGCCGGTGACAGCTATCTCGCCGCCGCGCGCGGTAAGAGCAATCAGCCGGTGGCCTTTATCGACTCCACCGGCCGCAGCTACACGCTGGATCCGACCTCGCTGCCATCGGCACGTGGGCAGGGCGAACCGCTGACCGGCAAGTTAACACCTCCGCCTGGCGCGGCCTTTGAACAGGTGTTGATGGAGCCAGACGATCAGAAACTGCTGATGGCCTCCGATGCCGGTTACGGCTTTATCTGTACCTTTGCCGATTTGATTTCGCGCAACCGTGCGGGTAAAGCGCTGCTGACGCTGCCGGAAAATGCCAAAGTGATGACGCCGATGGCGGTGCACTCCGGTGACGACATGCTGCTGGCGATTACTCAGGCGGGCCGTATGTTGATGTTCCCGGTGAGCGATTTGCCGCAGATGTCGAAAGGCAAAGGCAATAAAATCATCTCGATCCCATCGGCGGATGCGGCCGCTGGCGTGGATAAACTGCAATGGCTGCTCATCTTACCGCCGGGCAGTTCGCTCACTCTCTACGTTGGCAAACGTAAGCTGATTATGCGCGATGAAGATCTGCAAAAAGTGCGAGCCGATCGCGGTCGTCGCGGCAGTGTGTCTCGCGGATTGCAGCGTATTGATAGCGTGGAAGTGAATGCGCCAGCGCGCCCGAAAAGTGACGCGAGTAGCGAAGAATAAGACTGATCAGGCAATGGAATGCCCTATTTGAGGAATCTATGTTACTAATTTTACGCACAATTATTGTTATTATTTATTCAATTTTGGTGAGCGTTTTCGGCATTATCTGGTGCCTGTTTTCACCGCGTAATCCACGCCACGTGGCGACGTTCGGCCACATGTATGGTCGTATGTCGACGGTGCTTGGCCTGAAAGTGGAACTGCGCAAACCACCGGAAGCGGCGCACTACGGTAATGCGATTTACATCGCTAACCATCAGAACAATTACGATATGGTCACTGCGGCTAAAATTGTTCAGCCCACCACGGTGACAGTGGGTAAAAAAAGCCTGCTGTGGATTCCGTTTTTCGGCCAACTCTATTGGCTGGCCGGTAACCTGCTGATCGACCGTGATAACCGTGCCAAAGCGCATGGCACCATCGGTGAGCTGGTGGATCAATTTAATAAGAAGCGCATCTCTTTCTGGATGTTCCCGGAGGGTACACGCAGCCGTGGCCGCGGTTTATTGCCTTTTAAAACCGGCGCCTTCCATGCGGCGGTGGCTGCGGGCGTGCCGATCATTCCGATTGTGGTCTCCAACACCCATGGCAAAATCAAGCTGAACCGCTGGAACAATGGGCTGGTGATTGTGGAAATGCTGCCTCCGGTAGACACCAGGCAGTTCGAAACCACTTCGGTACGTAAGTTAGCCACCCATTGCCGCGAATTAATGTCTGCTAAGCTGGAAGAATTGAACGCCGAAGTCGCCGAACGCGAAAAAAGCGGTAAACTCTAGCCATCCACGGGGCAGAGATTCTGCCCCGTCCTCATCACAGCAAAAAACTCACTAACAAAAACAACATGGACACGGCGTCCTCACGCCACGCTCAAAAGGTCTGAAGTTTTATGTCTTGCAGCAGACGTCAGTTTATTCAGCTTTCAGCCGGTGTTGCGCTGGCTTCCAGTAGCATCCCTTATGCCGCTCACGCTGCGGCACCCGTGGGCGATGTGCCCCTTCCGGTTCCGCCGTTGATTGAATCTCGCCGCGGCCAACCGCTATTTCTGACGCTGCAACGCAGTCATTGGTCATTTAGCGGTAACGGCAATAAAGCCCCGGTTTGGGGCATTAACGGCATGTATCTCGGCCCCACGGTGCGCGTTTACAGCGGCGATGATGTGAAGCTGATTTATAGCAATCGCCTGAATGAACCCGTTTCGATGACCGTCAGTGGCTTGCAAGTGCCGGGTGCGTTGATGGGCGGCGCGCCGCGCTTGATGTCGGCGGGCGTTGACTGGGCACCGGTGCTGCCGATCCGTCAGGGCGCATCCTCGCTGTGGTACCACGCCAACACGCCAAATCGCATGGCGCCCCACGTTTATAACGGACTGGCGGGCCTGTGGCTGATTGAGGATGACGTCAGTAAATCGCTGCCTTTGCCCAAGCATTATGGCGTCGATGATTTCCCGCTGATTATTCAGGACAAGCGTCTCGATAACTTCGCCACGCCGGTTTATAACCCTCCTTCCGACGGCGGCTTCCTCGGCGATACGCTGCTGGTCAACGGCGTGCAAAATCCTTACGTGGAAGTGTCGCGGGGTTGGGTGCGTCTGCGTCTGTTAAACGCCTCCAACGCTCGCCGTTTTGATTTTACGTTCTCAGACAATCGCCCGTTTACCGTGATTGCCAGCGATCAAGGGTTTCTGCCTGCGCCAGTGGCAGTACTTACGCTGTCATTGGCGCCGGGTGAACGCCGTGAAGTGCTGGTGGATATGTCGCAGGGTGATGAGGTATCCATTACCGCCGGAACGGCAGCGGGGTTGATGGATCGCCTGCGCGGCCTGTTTGAACCTTCGGCCATTCTGGCGAATACGCTGGTATTGAGTTTGCGGCCGACCGGTTTGCTGCCGCTGGTCACCGATAATCTGCCGATGCGTCTGTTGGCCGACCAGATTCTGGATGGCGTGGCGGTGCGCACGCGTGAATTCCGCATTGGCGACAGCGTGCCGGGCATTAACGGCGCGCTGTGGGATATGAGCCGCATTGATACCACGGTGCAGCAGGGCACCTTTGAGCGCTGGATTATCCACGCTGACCGTCCACAGTCGCTGCATATTCAGGGCGTGATGTTCCTGATCAAAAGCGTCAACGGCGCACAGCCGATGGGCGAAGATCGCGGCTGGAAAGACACGGTGTGGGTCGATGGCGATGTGGAGCTGCTGGTCAGTTTCCCGCAGAGTTCGTCGGATCACTTCCCGTTTATGTATTACAGCCAGACGCTGGAGTTGGCCGATCGCGGTACGGCGGGGCAGTTGCAGGTGAATCCTGTTCCTTGAGTTAACGCACTCTACAAGAGATCGGCGAATACGTGCGGTCACCAATAATGGCGACCGCACGTAGAGCGCATCAACCTATCCGTTAAAGCTTTCCGGATCCGGCCCTAAACGGTTGCCCTTATCCAGTTTGGTAATCTCGCTGATCTCGGTTTTCTCCAGTCTGAAATCAAACACCTGGAAGTTCTCACGAATACGTTCCGGCGTGATGGATTTCGGGATCACCACCAGCCCGCTGTCCAGATGCCAGCGAATCACAATCTGCGCCGGCGTCTTGCCATACTTTTTCGCCAGTTCGCGGATAATCTCCTGATCGAATACGCCTTTACCGCCCTGCGCCAGCGGGCTCCAGGATTCGGTCTGAATCTGGTGCAGTGCATTCCACGCGTGCAGCGTGCGCTGTTGCAGCATGGGGTGCAGCTCAACCTGATTGACCACCGGTGAGACGCCAGTTTCATCGATCAGGCGCTTCAGATGGGCTTCGTGGAAGTTACAGACACCGATACTTTTGGTTAAGCCTTGCTGCTGTAGCTCAATCAACTTTTTCCAGGCTTCGACATAGTGATCCTTTTCCGGGCACGGCCAGTGCATCAGATAGAGATCGACACTCTCCAGCTGCAATTTTTTCAGGCTGGTCTCAATCGCTTGCTGTGCGTTTTGCTGATCGTCGTTCCACAGCTTGGTGGTGACGAAAATGTCCTCACGCGCGACATCGGTTTCCTGCAGCGCCTGGCCAACCGCCTCCTCATTTTTGTAAATGGCGGCGGTATCAATCGAGCGATAGCCAACTTTCAATGCTTCAAGAATCGCCGCGCGCGCATCCTCAATGCTCGCTTGCCAGACACCAAGCCCGAGCTGCGGCATCATATTGCCGTCGTGCAGTTTGATAATGGGTTGCTCTGCCATTGTTGCTCCTTATCTGTCGCAGTGACTTACCGAAAAAGCGCTGTGGTTAAGTCTAGTCAACAAACTCAACCGCAGGATCATTGTGGCAATCATGCAGCATCTTTGCCCTGGTCATTTCTGCCAGAATCTTGCCTGATTCTGCTGAGGAGTGGAGCTTTGAGCAGCATTACGGCACACTGAATTTTTCGCTGCCTGAGAGACAACTATGTCGAACGATGCCCTTTGCCGCCAGCTGGCACAGCGTGTGGTGATGTTAATGAATGATTCACGCAAGCCATTGTGCGCAGTGGAAAACGTCAAACTGATCTATGCCTGCGAGACTTTGCCGCGGACGCCAATGATGTACCAACCTGGCATCGTGATTCTTTTTCAGGGACGTAAAACCGGTTATCTCGGCAGCACGGTATTTCATTACGACGCCACCAAATATCTGATGCTCACGGTGCCGCTGCCGGTGGAGTGCGAAACCGAAGCCACATTGGAAGAGCCGCTGGCCGGCATGTGTTTGAGTGTCGATACCGCCAGCCTGCAGGATTTGTTGATGGATATCGGGGACGACGAGCAGTTTCAGCCGCAGCTGCACACCTCTGGGATTCATTCAGCCTTTATGAGCGAAGAGATGTTGTGCGCCGCCGAGCGTCTGCTGGATGTGATGAGCCATCCGCGTGATGCACGCGTGCTGGGTCCGCAGCTGGTGCGTGAAATTATTTACTATGTGCTCACCGGACCGATCGGTGGCGCGCTGCTGTCACTGGTTAATCGCCAGACGCAGTTCAGTCAGATTGCCCGCGCGTTACGCCGTATCGAAAACCATTATGCAGAAAGCCTTAGCGTGGAAATGCTGGCAGCGGAAGTGAACATGAGCGTCTCGGCGTTTCATCACAACTTTAAAGCCGTGACGCAAACCTCGCCGCTGCAATACTTGAAGCGTTATCGCCTGCATCAGGCGCGATTGATGATGTTGCATGATGGGATGAAAGCCAGTGCGGCAGCGGTGCGCGTCGGTTATGAAAGCCCTTCGCAGTTTTCACGGGAGTTTAAACGCTATTTCGGCGTAACGCCGGGAGAGGAAGCCAGTCGCGTGCGCCAAACGTTGCCGTTTGACGCCGCCTGAAAGCAAAGCGGCGCGGTTCAGAACTCCGCGCGATAAAGCGTGCCGCTACCGGAAATGTCAGTGAGCAGCTGATTAATCACGATATTTTCTGGCGACGCTTTTTCCAAATCACCACGATGCTGCCGGCCAGGCCGACAAACAGCAATACCATCGGCAGGATCATCAGCACCGCCATCACCTGATCTTCGTGACGCTTGATAAACGGCACCTGGCTGATGCCATAACCCATGGCCACGACAATCCCGACCCACAACGCGCCGCTCAGCCAGTTGAACAGCTGGAAGCGGCCATTCTGCAGCCCCGAAATACCCGCCATGGTAGGCAACAACGTGCGCACGAAGGCCAGGAAACGGCCCACCAGCAGCGCCATCAACCCGTGACGGTTAAACAGATTCCACGCACGCTGGTGGTATTGCGCTGGCAGATGCATCAACCAGCTTTTCACCATTCGCGTGTTGCCAAGCCATCGGCCCTGCAAATAACTCAGCCAGCAGCCGAGGCTTGCGGCGGTCGTCAGAATAATGAGGGTCGGCACGAAATCCATCACGCCTTTAGCAATCATCGCGCCTGCCAGCAGCAGCAAGCTGTCGCCCGGCAGAAACGAAGCCGGCAGCAAACCGTTTTCCAGAAACAGCGTCAGAAACATCACACCGTAGACAATCCATACGACATCCGGATTGGCCAGCGCGGCAAAGTCCTGATGCCAGAGCGCGTGGACAATCTCATGTAAAACACCCATCTGCTATCCCATCAAGTCACAAGGATTCTATTTTAACCTTCTGTGGCATCGCAGACGTTGATCTCAGCGATGTGGCACGGAACGGTTTAAGTTTTGTTTAGATATTTACTGTTTTAAGCGTGCAAAGCCCGCTTTCAGGTCATTCAGCAGGTCGTCAACGTGCTCCAGACCAATGTGCAAACGCACCAGCGTGCCGTCAAAATCCACGCCACCCGCCGGGCGAATCTCCGCCAGTTCTTCCGGCTGGTTAGCCAGAATCAAGGATTCATAGCCGCCCCAAGAATAGGCCATGCTGAAATGGTGGAAGTGATCGAGGTAATTAGCCAGCTGCTCACGACTGAGCTTTTCATGCAGGATGAATGAGAACAGTCCGCTGCTGCCGTTGAAATCGCGCTTCCAGAATTCATGGCCCTTGCACTGAGGCAGCGCAGGGTGATTAACGCGCGCCACTTCAGGTTGTTTAGCCAGCCATTCTGCGACCTGTAAGCCGCTCTCTTCATGCTGACGCAAACGCGTGCCCAGCGTGCGTAATCCACGGCTGGCCATGTAGGCGGTATCCGCATCCACCATCTGGCCCATTAAATACGAATTCTCACGCAGCTGTGGCCAGCAACGTTCATTGGCCACGGCGCTGCCAATCATCGCATCGCTGTGACCAATAATGTATTTGGTGCCTGCCTGAATCGAAATATCGATGCCATGCTCCAGCGCGTTAAACAACACGCCTGCCGCCCAGGTATTATCGATCATGATGATCGCATCTGGCGCTTTGGCACGGACGGCGGCAACGATGGCCGGGATGTCCTGCACTTCCATGGTGATCGAGGCAGGGGATTCGAGAAACACCACCCGCGTGTTCGGCTGAATCAGTTCGCTGATTTCGCTGCCGATGCAGTGATCAAAGAAGGTGGTGGACACATTTAGTTTGCTGAGGATTTTGGTGCAGAAATCTTGCGTCGGCTCATAGACCGCGCCGCTGACCAGAATATGACCGCCCGCTTCAACAAACGAGAGAATCGCATTGGATACGGCAGCAGCACCGCATGGATAGAGTGCGCAACCGGCGCCGCCTTCCAGTTCGGTCATGGCATCTTGCAGGGAGAAGTGGGTGAGGGTGCCGCGACGGCCATAAAAAAGCTCACCGGATGCACGACCCGCGGTCGCACGTTTTTTGTCAGCAACCGTGTCAAAAACCAGCGACGAGGCGCGCTGAATGACGCTGTTCACTGAGCCCTGAGTGTAACGTTTGCTGCGTCCCGCGCTCACCAGCGTGGTATCAATTTTTTTCGTTGCCATCACTGCCTTTCCTGACACTTACCACAAAACATTCACGTTACCACGAAATGTGGCACTGGGTTGACCCTGTTTAAGGAATATCAGAGTGACGCCAGTATTCTGTAAAACATTTGCCAAATTGTGGAAATACAAGGCACTTTTCGATTGTAAATAGTAATGAGAACTACTATCACTTCGGTCGATTTTTTGCTATGATCCGCGCTTCAATCGTGAACTGTGCAACAGAAGTTGGAGACGCAGCGTGGTAGCCAGTGATTTGATGCAAACGGACCTCTCCGTTTGGGGCATGTATCAGCATGCCGATATCGTGGTAAAAATTGTGATGATTGGCCTGTTACTGGCCTCCGTTGTCACCTGGGCGATTTTCTTCGGCAAGTTTGCTGAGCTGAGCGGGGCGAAACGTCGCCTGAAACGCGAACAGCAGGCACTCGGTGAAGCGCGATCGCTTAACGATGCTTACCGCGCCGCCGAAAGCTTCAAAGGCAACAGCCATAGCGCTGTCCTGCTCAACGATGCGCAAAACGAGCTGGAACTTTCAGCCGGCACCGAAGATCTTGATGGTATCAAGGAGCGCACCAGCTTCCGCCTCGATCGTCGCGTTGCCGCCTTTGGTCGTCATGCCGGTCGCGGTAATGGCTTCTTGGCCACCATCGGTTCGGTCTCACCGTTTATCGGTCTGTTCGGTACCGTGTGGGGCATCATGAACAGCTTCATCGGTATCGCCAAGACGCAAACCACCAACCTCGCGGTGGTCGCACCGGGTATTGCCGAAGCACTGCTGGCTACCGCCATCGGTCTGATCGCTGCCATCCCTGCGGTTGTCATCTACAACGTATTCGCTCGCATGATTGCCAGCTACAAAGCCTCACTGGGTGATGTTGCGGCACAGGTGATGCTGCTGCAGAGCCGCGATCTGGATCTCGGCAACGTGGATACGGCGAAAGAAGCCAACCGTCCAGCGGCGGCACAGAAACTGCGCGTAGGATAAGTATTATGGCGATGCGTTTAAACGATGACTCGGTAGGCGATGGCGAAATGCATGAAATCAACGTGACGCCGTTTATCGACGTCATGCTGGTTCTGCTGATCATCTTTATGGTCGCCGCGCCATTAGCTACGGTGGATGTGCGGGTTAACCTGCCAGCTTCCACCAGCGCACCGCAACCGCGTCCGGAAAAACCGGTTTATCTGTCGATCAAAGAAGATAAGCAGATTTACATCGGCAACGATGCGGTCACCAAAGAGACACTGGTGAATGCGCTGACGGCACAAACCGAAGGCAATAAAGAGACCACCATCTTCTTCCAGGCCGATAAGTCAGTGGATTATGCAACGCTGATGAGCGTGATGGATCAGCTACGCGAAGCCGGATATCTGAAGATTGGATTAATGGGCATGGAATCGGTGAAGAAGTAATTTCCCCTCCGACTCCTCTCAAGGGCCGCTCTCAACAGCGGCCCTTTTTATTTCCCTCCCCCCGCCGCCATGTTAATCAATTGTTACTTTTGGTCTTACTTTTGTAAACTGCAATGGTGAAGCCGATCACATCTATTCCTGGCGCAACCCGCTACAACTGAAGAAAAAACCAGGAAGGACAATATGAGCGCGAGTCAATCTTTACAAAAGCCATCGCAAGGCGGTGCCAAAACCATCTTTAGCGTTACCAGCGGTAACTTTCTTGAGATGTACGATTTCATGGTGTTTGGCTATTACGCGACGGCGATTGCCAAAACCTTTTTCCCCGGAGATGACCCCTTTGCTTCACTGATGCTGACGCTGATGACCTTTGGCGCGGGCTTCCTGATGCGTCCGCTCGGCGCGATTATTTTGGGTGCTTACATCGACCATCATGGCCGCCGCAAAGGGCTGCTGCTGACGCTGGGATTGATGGCGGTGGGCACGCTAACCATCGCGTTGGTGCCGGGCTATGCCACGTTGGGTGCCGCTGCGCCGATTTTAATTCTGCTCGGTCGTTTACTGCAGGGCTTCTCTGCCGGTGTGGAATTGGGCGGTGTGTCAGTGTATCTGGCTGAAGTCGCGCCGAAAGGGCGGAAAGGATTTTATGTTAGCTGGCAGTCCGGCAGCCAGCAGGTTGCGGTGATCTTTGCTGCACTGCTCGGCCTTGGCCTGAACCATCTGCTGGCGAAGGATGCGGTGACCGAATGGGGCTGGCGTATTCCGTTTGTTGTGGGCTGTATGATTGTGCCGTTCCTGTTCTGGATCCGCCGCATGCTGGAAGAGACCGAAGCGTTCAGCAAGCGCAAGCAGCATCCGACCATGGGCCAGATTATGCGTTCGGTGGGGCAGAACTGGGCCCTGGTGCTGGCGGGTATGCTGATGGTGGTCACCACCACGGTGATGTTCTACATGATCACCGCCTTCACTCCGACCTTTGGCAAAACCGTGTTGATGATGAGCGACGAACAGAGCTTTATGGTGACGCTGTTTGTCGGCATCTCAAATCTGATCTGGTTGCCGGTGATGGGCTCGTTGTCAGATCGCATAGGACGCCGTCCGCTGCTGATCACCTTTACCATCCTGATGATTCTCACCACCTGGCCGGTACTGCACTGGCTGGTAGGATCGCCAACCTTTGCCCATTTGGTGGAAGCGGAGTTGTGGCTGTCGTTCCTGTATGCCAGCTATAACGGCGCGATGGTGGTGTATCTGGCTGAGATTATGCCTGCAGAAGTACGCGCCACCGGTTTCTCGCTGGCCTACAGCCTGGCAACGGCGCTGTTTGGCGGCTTCACGCCGGCGATATCCAGCTATCTGATTCATGCCACCGGCGATAAAGCGATGCCGGGCGTGTGGCTGTCATTTGCGGCGGTGTGCGGATTGATTGGTACGCTGTTGATTGGCCGCATGGTGAAACAGTATCAGGCGCGCCACAGCGGCACGCCGGTGGGGGCTTCGCTGTAATTATTGGGCGGCCCGTTGGCCGCCGTTTCCCTCTCTGCATCGACACACCCATTCAGTACGCTTTTCCTGCCTGGAACGACATACCCATTCAGTACGCTTTTCCTGCCTGGAACGACACACCCATTCAGCACACCTTTCCTGCCTAAAACGACACATCCACCACCACGCTGTCGGTATAGCTTCCGGCTGCTGGTGTATTCTGTGACGTCAAAATCTGCGCCGTGTAGGTGAAATTGCGCGTGACGGTATCTGCGTTCAGCGATGTGGATGTGGTGCTGCTCCAGCGGTCGGTGCCGGTTGGTCCCCAACGGGAAGTGGTGGTGGTGCCTTTGTAGATATCATACGCCAGGCGATTGGTGCCGCTCGCCATCTGGCGCGTGGTGCCGCTGTAGTAACTGCCATTACTCAAGCCCACGGTATAGGTGCTGCCTTTGGAACACACCACGTTAATCGTTTGCTGCACCGTCGAGAAACTTCCCACCAGCGGTGCGCTGCCAAACTGACGTTAGGGGCGGTGATGGTGGTGCAATCATTGGTGACCACCAGATTCACTGTAATCGGCATAGCGGTCCCGGTGCTGGTCTGGACTGTACCCACGCATAAACCTGCCACGTTCAAACCCGCGCACACCGTATAACTCACCATTATGGTAATCGTGGTGGTGTAACTGCCGGCGGCAATCACTTGTCCCGTCAGGGTGCGAAAATAGAGCGGAATATTAAAGTTAAGGCTGTTCCCCAGACCAAGCAGTAACGCCGAACTCCAGCGATAACTGCCACCTTGTTGCAATTCTGTGGCGCAGGCGCTGTCGATGCACATCTGAATCGGAATACTGTCAGTGCCGGTGCTGGAACTTTTCAACACGGCTCGCGTGCCGCTGAGATAGGTGGCGGAGCTAAAGGCGTAAGTCACGTTATCGGTGCCGAGTAGCGATAGCGTGCCGGAGCCGCAGTTGACGTTGGTGATGCTGGCGGTGTTTTGCACCGTTGAGCCCAGGGCAAACGTCGTCACTGTACCAAAGGTCGCCGTCGGGGCGGATAAGCTACACAGCGCATAGCTGGTGCCCGGCAGAATAAACAGCGCCAGCAGCAAAAGAAGCTTTCTCATGGTGAAATTCCTGACTGTGAATTATTGGCGGTGCTGACTGCCGCGCCAGGCGAAGGCGGCGGCAGATCGCACGTCAGCGGGCCATAGGTTTCCAGCGCTTTGGGTTGGCCATCGGCGATGGTCAACGAGGTATCGCAGCTGCGCCCATCTGGAGTCACCACGTGAATTGGGTTCTCGCCCATCAGATTCTCCATCCAGACAATACCGTCCCACCCCACGTATTCCGTCGCTTGATTAGGACGCAGCACCTGGCTGGAGATCGGCAACGGCTGACCATCCTTATCATGCAGCACCACGCTGGCCGCACGCAGACGCTCCACCGGGAAGTTCAGCAGATAACCACTTTTCCGTTTCACGGCGAAGCGTTGTTCCACCTGTGGAGCGGTGCGATCGGCGGGGAGATCCAGGGTATCAATATCGTACTTTGCCCCGTAATAGCTGCTAATTGACGGCACCAGCAAATAGCCCTGTTTATCCGTGCGCCCCATTGACTGGTTTTCATAACGCACCGTCACATCGGGGTAGTCGGTTTTCACCACCACAAAGGCATCATTAATGTCATTCGCTGCGAACACGCGGTTGTCCATCAGCACCAGCGAACCGGTGAAATCGGCCCACTGCGTGGTGTTATCGTTATCGCCATAAAATCCGGCGGAGGTATCGATTTTGTTATTGCGATAACGCAGGCTCGCCTGGCGATAATCACCGCTGTAACCGCCCTGATTGGCCCACGCAGCATCGTAAGCGAAACCGCCGTCGGTCGGCATGGCGCGTGACACATACAGGCGCTGATTGTTGTTGCCCTGCTGATCGCGTTCGTAACTCACCGAAGCGCTACTCTGTTCCCCAAACGGAATAACCAGAGAGATGGCACCACTCCAGTCGCCCTGTTCCTGATCGCGGCTGGCCGAGATGTAGAGGCTGCTGTTGCCCCAGAGGTTCTTACTCCATGACAGATTCAACAAGCGGGTGCGGTCGCCCGTTCCGCCAGCGATATCAAAATAGGCGAGGCCCAGGCTACCGTATTGATTGAGTGACACGCTGGCGGTGTATTGGGCGCTGCGTCGCGCCAGCGAATAGCTGGTATTGGCGTTATCGCCCTGGCTGCCAACCAGAGCCAGATTGCCGTAATCAGCGGTGCGTAACACGTGTTGCGTGCCGAGGCTGAACCAGCTGTTGTTATATTGATAACCCCAGCTGTATTGCGTGCCGGGTTTGCCGTCCATCTGGCTCTGCGCTAAAGCACCGTTCACCACACCCCAGCTGCCAAGCTTCACCAATCCCCCGGCACCGCCAGTCGCCACATTGTCGCTGCCTTCAGCGTGGCTCTCCAGCGTTAGCCAGTCGGTTAAACCGTAACGATAGGAGCCGCTGGCCGCTGCCGCGCCGTAGTCAAAGTTTTGCAGCCCGTAGTTTTCACGCAGGCACCGGCCGAGAAGGAGTAATCAGACAATCCCTCACGCAGCAGGCTGCTGGATACATAAAACGGCAGGGTCGTGGTGACCTGGCGGCCAACGGCATCCGTGGTGGTGATCACCGCATCGCCTGCGCCATTCACAAAGGGCAGATTGGTCAGTGACCAGGGGCCGGGCTGTACATCAGCCTGCGCACTGCGATAGCCATTAATAAACAGATCCACGGATGAAGGTACCGCAGCCTGACCGGAAAAAGCCGGCAGCGGATAAGTGACCAAATCCGGCCGCACGCTAAAATCTCGGGCAATCTGCACGCCACCCAAACGCACGCTGTTGCTCCAGCTCAGCCCATCCGTCACTAAATCCCCGGCGCGCCAGCTGATTGCATCGTTCTCATCTTCATTGCTAAACCAGGTGTCGTAGCGGATATACCCCTCTTGCTGGCCGCTGACGCCGCCCTCCAACTGCTGGGTATACACGCCGTTAGTGGAGAACTGCCCTACGGGGCCAAACACGCGCAGCTCATTCCAGCTGGACAGGCGCGATCCAGCATTATCTGTTCGGGTGGCGTAGAAATCGTAATTGAGCAGCGCACCATTACTGGCTTGACCGGGATAGCGCGCGCCGCGCTGACCCTTGCCAATCACCTGGTCGGGCAGCCATGCGGGCGGAACGGTCAGCAGCAGGCGCTGACGTCGTTCGTCATACTCCACTTTAACCTCCGCCAGCTGATTGATATCGATCTGCTGACCCTGCAGCTTCTCCGCCGGAATACCCGCGCGCTGCAAATCGCCGCTGCGCAGCCAAAAATCCCCGTTTTTCCGTTCAGCGGGTACGATTTCGCCGCGCCCGCTCTGGTTAACCACCAACTCCAGCATGTATTGCTGGCCGTTGGCGGTGTTTTCCAGCGCAGGCGGGGGAGGTAGTTCGGAAAAAGTTTCCGCACTACTGAATTGAGGAACCAGACATAAAACGCTAGCCACCGCCAGCGCACAGGGGTGCGGCGAAAACTTCATTAACGCGCGGCCGCGCTGCTCCAGTGTCCTTTGTTCACATCAGCTGACAACTCCCCGCTGACGCTACTGGTCAAGGGCCAGCGGTTGCTGCTGTTCGCCAGCACATAGCCAAATAGCCCGTTGCCCAGACGACGGCCGCCGATGGTGACGTTGCTTAATCGGGCATGGCCATTGCCACGGTTGGTCAACTGTAGCCAGCGTTTACCGCCGCTATCGACTTGCTGCCAGCTCAGTTGCGGTTTCGCGCTGTCGCTGGTCACGCCACTGCCGTACACAAACAGCGGCACCGAGTAACGCATCTGGAACGTCAGTCCGGCCTGGTTCTCTCCCGGCGTGCGCGGTGTCGGGATCTCATCCAGCACCACGCGATAGGACATTTCACGTCCTGCTTCCGGTGGGCCTTGTTTGATCAGACGCACTAACTGCCTCTGCCCCGGCTCCAGCCGCACCATGGGCGGGCTGGCAACCACCTGCTGTTGCGTCTGATACTGCTCCTGGCCGTTGACTTGCAGCCAGTTGAAGATGCGCACCTGCATCATGGTGGTGGTGTTGCCGCGATTTTCCAGCCACAGTTCACTGGCTTTATCATCAGGGTTTATCGCGGGATCGATCGGCCAAATCATCAGCGAGTTGGCGGCGTGGGCAGCAGGCATCAGGGCCATTACAAACAACAGTAACAAGGCGCGCAGGTTCATGATTAATCATCCTTCTTTATCACTTCCGTCACCAGCTAAGCGTAACGGTTAAGGTGTCGGTATAAGTCCCGGCGCGCGTCGGGCCGGGCAGCGTTAACAGGCCGTAAATCGGCAAAGTAATGTTATTGGCGTTGCTGTAACTCAGCGCAACGGCGCTGTTGACCGGAATCGCGTGGTATGTGCCGCATTGGTGTACAGGTAATAGGGCACCGTATTGGTGTTGCCGGATACCTTAAGATTTCGGGTGGAGGAGTAATTGCCGCCGCCATTGATACTCATACTCACGGCGGTGCCTGGCGTGCAGGCGAGGGTGATGGTGGTGTTTTGTACATAGCTGGCGCTCACGCTGCTGGTCGCTACGCCAGACTGCGTGCCGAAATCAAGCGTGCCAAACACCCCGGTATTGGTACCGGAAACGACACAGCCTGCCACTACTGACGCAGAGACCTGAAAGGTTGCGGTTGGCAACCCCCAGGCAGAGACGCTCCCTATCAGCAGGGCCAGACCGCCTGCACTGTGCACCCAACGTCGCACCACGGCCACCCTGATTACCCCAAATATGTCCTCAGTAGTTCACCGCCACGTTAATGGTATCGGTGTAAGTGCCTGCCGGGATCAGTGGGTTAAAGCCACCGCCTACCACGCGACCGTAGATGGCGTAGTTGGTCCCCAGCGTGGGGTCTGTGGTGCCGCTGGCCGCGATATTGGTGTTATTACCGATAGCAGTCGTGAACGCCGCATCGCTATACAGGGTATAAGCAATGCCTTGTGTATTGTTGGAGCCGAGGATCAGGTAGCGCGGCTGGCCGCTCACGGTGCCATAGACGGTGGCGGGCGCGGCATTACTGCTGGTGACCTGAACGTTGAACGTTTGGCCGGTAGTACAACGCACATAAATACCGTTGCCCGCTGCACCCACCAGGGTGGCGTTCAAGGTATCAAAAGTCGCGGCACTGCTACCAAAGTTTAGGGTACCGAAGGCCACGCCGGTGGTGGCTGACTGGCCATTCACCAGACAACCCGTGGTCAAGGTCAACGTTGCATTGATGGTTCCCGTTGTGGTGGCGGCGAAAGCAGCGGTTGGAGCAAGCGCAACGCTTAGGCTGGAAGCAAAAAGAAAAAGCTTGAGTTTCATAATCATTCCTTACTGATTATCCAATGTCAGTGCTTTTTCACCTGGTGATTCATTTATGAAACGAATCCGAATTCAAACAAGAGCCGCGATCGCCGTCACCGCGTAAGTGCCCGTCATCTAGGAATATTCTTAGATGTTGGGTTTATGATTTATATCAGTTTTCTTTACTATAGATCAGCAAATCGACACTTGGGGCGTTGCGCTTGGTTTTTTCATTAATCAATTCACACTTTTCGCCGATAACTCAGTAACTACAAGGGGTGACAACCGGTTAAAAAACTAAACAGCGAGTGATTTAAGCCTCTACCGCGATTAACCGTTCAATGCTATGTTCGTGCATTAATCAGATTTTATTAATTTTTCTGACTGCGACAGACGATGAAAAACAAAAAACATAGCGCGGTGTTTCCAGAATTGTCTGGATCGGCTCTCCCCTCTGCCTCACTGCATGCGGTCATTACTCGCCCTTAATCAATGTTCTTATACTCTTTGACCTTTTTTGACGATACAGCACCTGCTCCGCAGCGGGCTGAGTTTAGGAGCGCACATGCTGCTGGTTACCTGGGATAGCGTTCTGGTTACGGTTTCACTGATCGTGGCCTTTATTGCTGCGTTTACCGCGCTGGATACGGCTGGGCGCGTCGCGGTTTCACGCGGCTGCCTGGCGAAAATGTGGTTGGTGGGCGGCGGCACCGCCATGGGCATTGGTATTTGGGCGATGCACTTCATTGGCATGCTGGCGATGATGATGCCGATGACCATGCGCTATGACATCACTCTCACGGCGGTTTCACTGCTGGTAGCGATCCTCTCGGCTATCTTTGCGTTTGCGCAGGGCGTGCAAGGCAGTCACCTGACGCCGCGTCGGCTGGTGCGGGCACCTTGATACTCGGCAGCGGCGTGGTGGCGATGCACTACCTCGGCATGAATGCCTTGATGATTGAACCGGCGATCCGCTGGAATACCTGGCTGGTGACGGTGTCGGTGATCATTGCCTATGCCGCCTCGGGGGCGGCGCTGTGGCTGGCATTCCATCTGCGTCAGGGCGAGAGCGTGTGGATCATGCGCGTCTGTGCCGCGCTGGTGATGGGCATTGCCATCGCCGGGATGCACTACACCGGCATGGCGGCGGCGGAATACAGCATGCCGAGCACCATGCAGCAGCATCATGGCATCAGTGAGGATGGATTGGCTGTTTGGGTAACGATTATCACTTTGTCCATTCTCGGATTCACGCTGTTAGTGTCGATGCTGGATGCCCAACTGCGTGCAGCGCGTCTGGCCGCCAAGCTCAAGCGTGCCAACAGCGAACTGCGTCAGCTGGCGATGCACGATAATCTCACCTCGCTACCCAATCGCGTGTTGCTGGAGCAGCAGCTGACGGCGCAGATCAAACAAGCCACCTTGCAGGATGAAACCTTCGCGCTGATGTTCATGGATCTCGACGGTTTCAAAGCGGTCAACGATACCTGGGGTCATCACGTGGGCGATCGCTTACTGATTGCGGTGTCAGAGCGTCTGCGCATGCAGCTGGACGAAGGCGTGCTGCTGGCACGACTCGGTGGCGATGAATTTGTCCTGCTCTGCCCGCAATACCATAACCTGCAAGCTGCGGCGCTGGCGCAACAGCTGGTGGATGCCATCGATGTGCCGTTTGAGCTGGATCGCTATGCTCTCCGCGTTTCACTCAGTATTGGCATTGTGGTATTCCCGCTGCACGGTCGCAGCCAGCAGGAGATGATGTTCAACGCCGACTCGGCGATGTATCACACCAAGCACAGCGGCCGAAACGGCTGGTGCCTGTTTGAACCGATGATGAGCGCCGTGGCGCAGCATCAGCTGGCGCTGGCGAATGACCTGTGGAATGCGCTGGAATATCAGGAAATGTGCCTGTTCTATCAGCCAAAATTCAAGGCTGGCGGCACGGTGCTGATGGGCTTTGAAGCGCTGCTGCGCTGGCAGCATCCGCGTCGTGGATTGCTGATGCCGGATATGTTCCTGCCGCGTGCCGAGAAAACCGGGCAAATCGTGGCGCTGGGGAATTGGGTGATCAACGAAGCGTGCCGCCAGTTGAAGCAGTGGCACGATGAAGGCCATCGCGACTGGAGCGTATCGGTCAATCTTTCTGCCTTACAGTTCCATCAGCGCGATCTCATCGACAGCTTGCGGCATGCGTTGCTGCGCTATCAGCTGCCAGAAGGTGCTCTGATGCTGGAGATCACTGAGAACATCGCGATGCGCGATCCGCAATTTAGCCAGATGCGTATTGCCGAACTGCATCAGCTTGGCGTGAAAGTGGCGATAGATAACTTTGGTATCGGCTATGCGAACTTACTGCATTTGAAACATCTGGAGGCGAGCGAACTTAAAATCGATCGCGCCTTTATCAACAGCCTGCGTGCAGACAGCGAAGACGCCACGGTAGTGAGCGCAATGCTGACGCTGGCACAAAGTCTCAATCTGCGCATGGTGGCAGAAGGGGTGGAAACCGAGGAGCAGCAGCGTTTGCTGACCGGACTCGGTTTTGACACGCTGCAGGGCTACTTGCTGGGCAAGCCGACACCGGCAGAGCGCATCGGTGAATTTACCGCTTCGCTTAACGTGCCGTCGATGTTTGCTGAGCATGCCCTGCCGCTCACCAGTGCATAAGCATCAATTTTTATTTTCTTCCGCATCGGAAGGTTTCATCGTTCAAAGACTCAATTCGGCCGTTAATCTGCCGATGATTTATACAATAAAACCAATGGCTTTTACTTTTTCTTCACAACACCACAGCTGACTCATAACGGCTTTAACTTGGGAAATCACTATGTTAGTGACTTCGTACGATTCGTTTACCGTCATCGTTTCCATTCTGGTGGCGATGCTGGCTTCGTTTACCGCGCTGGATATGGCGGGCCGCGTGGCTTCTTCAACTGGCAAGGTGGCGCTGGTTTGGTTATTAGGCGGTGGATTCGCCATGGGTGTGGGCGTCTGGGCGATGCATTTCATCGGCATGTTGTCGATGAGCCTGGATATGGTCATGAGTTACGATCCGCTGCTGACGGCTACGTCAATGGCAGTGGCGATTCTGGCGTCGATTTTTGCCTTGTGGCTGGTGTGCTCATCGCATGATTTATCCTGGCGGCGCTTAACGGGCGGGGCTTTTGTGCTCGGTTCTGGCGTGGTTGCGATGCACTACATGGGGATGGCTGCGCTGATGTTTGCGCCAGGCATCACCTGGAGCTGGGCCTGGGTTGCCGCTTCGGTGGTGATTGCGCTGGTGGCGTCGGGTGCGGCGCTGTGGCTGGCCTTTAACCTGCGCGAAGGACATGGGCGCGTGACAATTCTGCGCCTGGGTGCATCGGTGGTGATGGGCTGTGCGATTGCCGGTATGCACTATACCGGGATGGCGGCGGCGAATTTCCCGATGATGAGCCACGCTACGCACATTGGCGTTAACAGCAACTGGCTGGCGATTGTGGTCACCGTGGTGACGCTGGCGATCCTCGGCATCACCTTGCTGGTCTCAATGCTGGATGCACGCCTGCAAGCGCGCACCTCAATCCTTGCGCACTCGCTGGCGGAAGCCAACCGCGAGCTGGCGCAGCTGGCATTGCACGATAACCTGACGCGCCTGCCAAACCGTATTTTGCTGGAAGATCGTCTGGAGCAATCGATCAACAAAGCCAACCGCGAGAAGTCGCAGTTTGCCTTGATGTTTATGGATCTGGATGGCTTCAAAGCGGTCAACGATGCCTTTGGCCACCACGTGGGCGATAACCTGTTGATCGCCGTCGCCGAACGCATGATTGGGCAGATGAAAGGCCACTACACGCTGGCGCGCATGGGCGGTGACGAGTTCGTGTTATTGATTGAGATTGATGACCCGAATGATGCCGCTGCGGTGGCGGATGCGCTGGTGAAAGCGGTGGATCGCCCGTTCGATATTTCACGCTATGAACTGGTGGTATCGCTGAGTATTGGTATCGCGGTCTATCCCGGTGACGGTAAAGATGATCGCGAGCTGATGTTTAACGCCGATGCCGCGATGTATCACACCAAAAATAACGGCCGCAACGGCTACAACTTCTTCCAGCCGTCAATGAACACCCTTGCGCAGTCGCAGCTACAGCTGAATAACGACCTGTGGCAAGCGCTGGATAACGAAGAGCTGCGTCTGTTCTACCAGCCAAAATACTGTGCACCGAGCGGCCCGATTATCGGCTTTGAAGCACTGCTGCGCTGGGAACATCCGACGCGCGGTTTGCTGGCGCCGGACAAATTCCTGCCGATTGCTGAGAAGACCGGCATGATCATCAACATTGGCAACTGGGTGATCAACGAAGCCTGCCGTCAGCTGCACAGCTGGCATCTGCAGGGCCATCCGCACTGGTCGGTGGCGGTGAATCTGTCCGCGTTGCAGTTTGAGCAGAGCAACCTGGTGGAAACCGTGACCCAGGCGCTGGCAAAGCACCAAATCCCGGCAGAATTGCTGACGCTGGAAGTCACGGAAACCACCGCGATGCGCGATCCGGAAGAGAGCGTGCGTATTCTTACGCAACTGACGGATATGGGCGTGAAAGCCTCGATTGATGATTTCGGAACTGGCTACTCCAGTTTGCTGTATCTCAAGCGCCTGCCGGCCAGCGAGCTGAAGATTGACCGTGCATTCGTGAATGAACTGCAGGCGAAATCGGAAGATGCCACCATTGTTTCTGCGATTGTGGCACTGGCGCAGTCGCTGGATCTTAAAGTGGTGGCGGAAGGCGTGGAAACCCAGGAGCAGCAGGCCTTCCTCACCGGTTTGGGTTGCGATACCTTGCAGGGCTTTTTGCTGGGCAAACCGGTGCCGCCGGACCGCATTCACGAACTGCCGAATTTTGTCGAAAAAGAGAATAAGCAGGAGCTGGTGCAGCTGCCTTAAGGCGAGGGGCGTCGATGGCTCTCATTCCAACGCAAGAGGAGGGCACACCTCTGCGCGGCAAAGCGTCATGAACTGAGTCACCCTCCACTCTCTCGCTTGCGGGAGAGTGCCACGGTGAGGGAAAATGGCCGCACTTATTCCCCAATATCGGAGCCAGGGTGGCGAAATATCAGCAGTTGGTTGATCTGCTTCGGACACAGATCGAAGCGCGTATTTGGCCGCCGGGCGAAAAGCTGCCGTCCTTGCGTCAGCAGGCAGAGCAGAGCGGTCTCAGCCTGATGACGGTGATGCACGCCTACGAAGTGCTGGAGAGCCAGGGCTGGATTGTTGCTAAACCGCAATCCGGCTACTACGTAGCGCCACGAGCCGCCGAAAGTCGCCCGCGTCTGCCCACCCAGGCGATTGCCAAAACCGACCAGGCTGATACCAACAGCTTCGTGTTTGATGTGCTGCAAGCCACGCGCGATCCGGCCATCATGCCGTTCGGCTCTGCTTTTCCCGATCCTGAGCTGTTTCCGCAGCGCCAGCTGATGCGCTCGCTGGTTAAGGTCTCGCACAATCTCAAACCCTCTGATGCCCTCAACAACCTGCCGCCCGGCAACGAAGCGCTGCGCAAAATTCTGGCGCAGCGCTATGCGCAGCAGGGCATGACCTTGTCGCCGGACGATATCGTCATCACCAATGGCGCGATGGAAGCCCTCAACCTCAGCCTGCAGGCGGTGACCGAACCCGGTGATTGGGTCGTGATCGAAAATCCCTCGTTCTACGGTGCCTTGCAGGTGATTGAGCGCCTGAAATTGAATGCGATTGCCATCGCCAGCGATGTCGAACAGGGCATCGATCTCGATGAACTGGAGCAGGCGCTGCAACGCTGGCCGGTCAAAGCCTGCTGGCTGATGACCAACCGGCAAAACCCGCTCGGCTTTACCCTGAGCGTCGAGTGCAAACAGCAACTGGTGGCTTTGCTGGCGCGCTACAACGTGGCGATGATTGAGGATGACGTTTACAGCGATCTCTATAGCGGCCAGGACAAGCCTTTGCCGGCTAAAGCGTTTGATCGTGATGGCAATGTGCTGCATTGCGGCAGCTTCTCGAAGAATCTGGTGGCGGGATTCCGCGTGGGCTGGGTAGCGGCCGGACGCTATGCGCAGCGCGTACAGCGCATTCAACTGATGAGTACGCTTTCCACCAGTGCGCCGATGCAACTGGCGTTGGCCGACTTCCTCAGCACCCGCAGCTATGACACGCATTTAAAGAAGCTGCGCCAGACGCTGGCAAAGCGGAAGCAGCTGGCACAGCAAGCACTGCGGCGCGTGCTGCCCGCAGACGCGCAGATCAGCGACACGCCGGGCGGCTATTTTCTGTGGATTGCCTTGCCGGAACACATCAACACCACACAGCTGTATCACCTGGCGCTGAAAGAGGGCATCAGCATCGCGCCCGGCCAGCTGTTCTCCGGCAGTGAAGGGTTCAGCCACTGCTTCCGCTTCAACACCGCCTGGCCATGGGATGCGCGCGCCGAGGCAGCGGTGGAGACGTTGGGGAAATTGATTGCGCAGCTGCGGTCGCCATAAAGGGCGACACTGCGTATTTGCATCAAATTTTTGTAGGGTGCGCATTACGCGCACCTCGATTAATGGCTATTAATCAGATGGATGCCGCCTGTTTATTTCCCCATGTCAGGTAATAAACATCATAAAAATCCACTTCGCCTTTCTGCTTCATCAGGCGATCGATACCGCTGCGCACGCGGTCGGGTGTACCGGGATTATCGACAATCTTATTCAGCGCCTGCTGCGACACCGGCTGCACGTAATACCATTCGCCGTTGTAGCACACACGCAGATCCAGCGTATCAATGTCTTCGAAACGGTATTTGGGATTGATGTCCATCAGCATCAGGACACTCATCACCGCGACAAACGCGGTGGCGAACCAAAATGCAGGCCAGCCCAGCATATCGGTGGAGAAAATCAGCGCGGTGCACAGCGCATAGCACAGGTACATTACCGCCCACAGCCCCGGATGGGTTTTGAGGAATGAAAAGCTAAAGCGTGGCAGATTATCGCGCTGGCCTTCACGGTTCAGCGTGGCGATTTCATCGAGCAGAATTTGTTTGATGGCTTCCATAGTTCACCTCTACATGTTACTGCCTGCCAGTTAAGCACATAACAGTGAAGTGAATCAGATACAGAATTGGGGTGTTTTTGTATAACAGTTGCAGCAGGCATTTCCTCACCCCACATAATGTTAAATATGTTGCTAACTAATTTGACTTTAGTAAGGTAAATCATTCTTTTATGTGAATTTTGTTGGTGGGCGCACATTGCAATGCCCTCTGGGTTTGCCACAATTAAGCAACGTGGCTTCCCGGAGAAAGAGTATGACTGCCAACACTTCCAGCCTGCTGTTACTGATGTCTTTCGCCGCCGGTACCTTTTCCGCAGGTTCATCCAGTAATCCGCAGCATTTGATGCTGGCGCAGCCTTCAGGCGGCGTCCCCAACAATCTGCTGCCGCTGATCATCTGGCCGGGCATTGCGCCTGACTACGATGAAGAGCTGCAAAGCGACAGTGCCGAGTGGTTTGAAAAACCTTTACCGCCAGCGGCTGGCCAGCCGCGTGGCGTGCGCCGATCTTCCCTTATACCCATTACCATCCCAACACCCATGAAGTGTTAGGCGTGGCGTCGGGCTGGGCAGAAGTCCTGTTTGGCGGCGACAGCGGCCGCATGGTGACGCTGCGCGAGGGCGATGCGGTGCTGATCCCGGCGGGTGTTGGCCATAAACAGGTGTTCGCCTCGGACGATTTTTTCGCCGTTGGCGCCTATCCTGAAGGAATGTCGCCGGAAACCGTGCGTGATGAACCTTCCCGTTTACGCGCCGCGAAAGATCAAATTGCCCGCGTGCCGCTTCCGCATCGCGATCCTTTTACCGGCGGCGAAGGGGCGATGACCGATATCTGGCTGCCAGTTGCGCAGCAGTTGATGCACCAGTAAGGTGCAACACAACCGTTATCCGGCGCTGCTCCGCTATCGGGGCGCGTGTGCCGTTTGGGCCGCGAGCCTCTGGCACACTTTGTGCAGGAGAGGAGATAGGTCCTCTGACAAGCGCCGGGTAAATCATGAAAGAAAGCTACCAGATAGCGTCACACTTCTATGATGAGATGTTGCTGAACGGTGGCCAACACCGTGCGCACTATCAGCATTACTGGGAGTGGTTACAACAGGCGGACAAAGAGGCTGTGGCGCGTAAGCGCGAAGAGGCGGAATTACTGTTTCATCGTGTGGGCATCACCTTCAACGTCTATGGTGAAGACGGCGGCGCGGAGCGGTTGATTCCGTTCGACAGCGTGCCGCGCATTATTCCGGCTCGTGAATGGGCAATGCTCGACCGCGGCATCCGCCAGCGCGTGCAGGCCCTGAATGCTTTCCTGCATGACATCTACCATCAGCAGCACATCCTCAAAGCGGGTATCGTCCCAGCCGAACAGGTGTTGATCAACGATCAATATCAGCCCTGTATGCAAGGCGTTGACCTGCATCGCAACATCTACGCGCACATCACCGGCGTCGATATGGTGCGTAACAACGACGGCGAATATTACGTACTGGAGGACAACCTGCGCACGCCGTCCGGCGTCTCCTATATGCTGGAGAACCGCAAGATGATGATGCGCCTCTATCCGGAACTGTTTGCTGAACAGCACATCGCTCCGGTGGAACGCTATCCCTCGCATCTGCTGCAAACCCTGCGCGAAAGCTCACCGGTCAACGATCCGGTGGTGGTGGTGCTGACGCCAGGCCGCTTTAACAGCGCTTACTTCGAACACAGCTTCCTCGCGCAGCAGATGGGCGTCGAGCTGGTCGAAAGTGCCGATCTGTTTGTGAAAGATGGCGCAGTGATGATGCGCACCACCGCCGGGCCGTGCAAAGTCGATGTGATCTATCGGCGTGTCGATGACGCGTTCCTCGATCCGCTGGCGTTCCGCCCCGATTCAATGCTCGGCGTACCGGGCCTGCTGTCGGTGTACCGAACCGGCAACGTGGTGCTGGCTAACGCCATCGGCACCGGCGTGGCCGATGACAAATCGATCTACCCTTACGTGCCGGATATGATCCGTTTCTACCTTGATGAGGATCCGATCCTCAACAACGTGCCGACCTGGCAGTGCCGTAAGCCGCAGGATCTGACTTACGTCCTCGCCAATCTCAACAAAATGGTGGTGAAAGAGGTACACGGCGCAGGCGGTTACGGCATGTTGATCGGACCGGTGGCCAGCCAGCAGGAGCTGAGTGATTTCCGCGATCGCCTGAGAGCACGCCCGGAAAACTATATCGCCCAGGATACGTTGTCGCTCTCCACCTGCCCGACTTTTATCGACAACGGCCTCGCGCCGCGTCATATCGATTTGCGTCCCTTTGCCTTATGCGGTGCGGATATTCGTTTAGTCCCCGGCGGGTTAACCCGCGTGGCGCTGACCGAAGGTTCGCTGGTGGTGAACTCGTCGCAGGGCGGCGGCACCAAGGACACCTGGGTTCTGGAGGATGACGCATCATGCTAAGCCGCACGGCCAGTGGCCTCTATTGGATGGCGCGCTATCTGGAGCGCGCAGAACAGCTTGCCCGAGTGCTGGATGTCACCAACCGACTCTCGCTGATGCCGGTGCGTAACAGCCAGACCGATGAGCTGCTGTTGCCGCTCAATCTCACCGGCACGCGCCAGCTGTTTGAAACCCTCAACGGGCGTTTCACCATGCCGCAGTTGTTTAACTTTTTTGCCCTCGACGATCGTAACCCCTGCAGCATTTTCAGCTGCTGGCAGGAAGCGTGGAACAATGCGCACGCGGTGCGTGGCAGTTTGTCATCCGAGGTGTGGGAGAGCATCAACTCGACGTGGATTGAGATGCGCAACATGCGGCGGCGCGGCATCACCAGCGCCAACGCCGACAGTTTTTTTGACTGGGTGAAAGAACGCTCGCACCTGTTTCGCGGCGCGATGTTCGGCACCTTGCTGCGTGGCGATGCCATGTGCTTTATCCGCATCGGTACGCTGATGGAGCGCAGCGACGGCACCGCGCGGCTGCTGAGCGTCAATCAGCAACTGCTGGAGCAGACGGCCGATTCGGTGCGTGAGTATTACTGCCTCGATACTTTGCTGCGGGCGGTGTCGGCGCGTGAAGCTTATAACGCGATCTTCAAGCAGCAGCTGATGCCGGATCTGGTCAATGAGATGCTGATCCTGCGTAATGAAAGCCCACGATCGTTGCACTCCTGTATCGAGGAGATCGCCAATCAGTTAGAACAGATCGGCAGCAGCGGTGAAGATCGTCCCCGCTATCTGGCCACGGTGCTGTTAGCCGAAATGCGCTTCAGCACCTGGGAAAGTCTGACGCGTGACGGGTTATATAGTTGGCTCAACCACTTTCTTACGCAGATCACTGCGCTGGCGGAAAGTATCAATCAGACCTATCTGGAGGCGAAATGAGACTGACCATCGAGCACAAAACCTGGTACGCCTATGAGCAGCAGGTCAAACTCAGCACCCAGTATCTGCGCCTGACGCCGCAAAACTCGGTGCACCAGCAGATCCTGTCGTGGGATCTTGATTTGCCCTGTGAAGCCACGCGTACCCTGGATGCGTATGGCAACGTGATGCACGTGCTGACGCTGGATACGCCGCATCAGCAACTGGCGATCGCCGCGCGCGGGGTGGTGGAGATACTGGATGACGGCGAATTGTCACCCGATCCGGAATCGATTCTGTCGCCGTTGGTGTTCCTGCGCGCCACGCCGTTGACGTTGCCGGATGCGGCCATTCGTGATTTTGCGCTGCGCTACTGGCACGCCGAAAAACCCCTTTCCAGCCTGGAAAAGCTGATGGATGAACTGCTGCTAAAAATGCCGTATCAGCCTGGCAGCACCCAGGTGAGTGATACCGCAGCGAAAGTATTTGCGGCGGGCAGCGGGGTTTGCCAGGATCACAGCCACGTGTTTCTTGCTTGCTGTCGTAGCCTCGGGATCCGGCGCGCTAT
Source organism: Pantoea rodasii (assembly GCF_002095465.1). Classification (GTDB taxonomy): domain Bacteria; phylum Pseudomonadota; class Gammaproteobacteria; order Enterobacterales; family Enterobacteriaceae; genus Pantoea; species Pantoea rodasii. Next base: position 198,805 of record NZ_MLFP01000001.1, read on the forward strand.
GTCAGCGGCTATCTCTATACTGATAATGTTGAACACGTTGCCACCCACGCTTGGGTTGAGGCCTGGCTGGATGGCAATTGGCACAGCTTTGATATCACCAATAATACGCGCAGCACGCGTCAGCATTTACGGCTGGCGGTAGGCGTGGATTATCTTGATGCCTGTCCGGTGCGCGGTATGCGACTGGGCGGCGGCGGTGAAGATATGCTGGCGGTAGCGGCGGTGCAGCAGGTGCATGCGCAGCAGTAATTTTTTGCAGGCGTGATTATGACTTATTGTGTGGCAATGCGTTTATCGTCAGGGATGATTTTTGTATCGGATTCACGCACCAATGCGGGCGTTGATCATATTTCCTCGTTCCGTAAATTACACGTGTTTCAGGTAGATGATGAACGCACGCTGGTGCTGCAAAGCGCCGGCAATCTGGCGACCACGCAAAGCGTGTTAAGCCTGCTACGGCGTAACAACAACGACAACGATCAGCCCAATCTGCTAAACGGGCGATCGCTGTACGACATTGCGCTGATGGTGGGCGAAACGCTGCGTGAAGTGATCAAGCGTGACGGTGAGGAATTTGGCGGCACGCTGTTGTTGGGTGGTCAGATTCGTGGTGAAGCGCCGCGCCTGTTCCAGATCTATCCGCAGGGCAATTTCATCGAGGCCAGTGTCGATACGCCGTATTTCCAGATAGGGGAAAGCAAATACGGCAAGCCGATTATCGACCGTGTGCTGCGCTATGAAACCCCGCTCAGCCAGGCGATGCAGTGCGCGCTGATTTCCATGGACTCGACGCTGGCGAGTAACATTTCGGTGGGGCTGCCGCTGGATGTGATGGTGTATCGCACCGACAGTTTTAGCGACAACGAGCAGCATCACATTACCGATCAACATCCCTATTTTTCACAGATCCGTCAGCTGTGGAGCAAAGGGTTGTTAAGCGTGTTTTCGCAATTACCGCCGTTAAAACTGTAATTAAACCCGCGTGATAAATCACGCCGCTACATTGTTCAGTGCGGTTTACGTAGGGTACGCATTCATGCGTACCGGGTTAAATACGCACTTATTGGCTTGAGTGAGCGGCATTACGCAATGTATTGCGCATCCCTCTCTCCCTCGGTTTTTCCGCTGCGCTTTCTCACTGGTCATAAATCTGAAAACAAGCCTGTTTACCTTCGGTGCGGTAACCTCTGCGCACAAAAGGTGAATGATGTTTTCTGTTGATCAGCTTCTCGATACTTACTGGCCAGGCCATCAACCCGCGAACTGGCAAAAACGCCTGGTAAAATGGGCGGTTCGCGAAAATGAATTCCAATCCTTTGCTGACCGTTATCGCCACCTGAAAGGGGTGGATATGGTCGAGCAAGTGCTGGAGCACCTGGATGTGCGTTGTGAATTAAGTGAGCGCGATCTGGAGCAGATCCCGACCACGGGCCCGTTGGTGATTGTCGCCAACCATCCGCTGGGTGCGCTGGACGGGCTGGCACTGCTGGCGGCGGTGTCACAGGTGCGTCGTGACGTGAAAATCGTCGCCAACCGTATGCTGATGATGCTGGAACCGATCAACAACCTGATGTTGCCGGTGGATAACATGGGCAACCGCACCAGTCGTGAACAGCTAACGCGGATGCAGCAGCATCTCGATAATCAGGGTGCATTGATCATCTTCCCGGCGGGTGAAGTCTCCCGTCTCTCCAGCCGTGGGGTACGCGATAGCCGCTGGCACCACAGCTTCCTGCGTCTGGCTGCCCGCGCGCGCGCGCCGATTGTGCCGGTGCATGTGGCAGGACGTAACAGTCTCGCCTTCTACGCCGCCGCTAAAATTGCTTCGCCGCTGGCGCTGATGATGCTGGTGCGCGAAATGTTCCGCCAGCGCGGTTCGCGCATCAAGCTGCATATCGGTGAGCAGATTCCCTTCGCTAACTGGCACGATGGCCACACGCCGGGCAAAGAGCTGGCGAAACGGCTACGCAAACATCTCTATCGCATCGGCCAGGGGCGGCGTGGCCTGTTCCTGACGGAAGCGGCGATTGCCCGTCCGGAAGATCGTGCCGAGCTGAAAAAAGCGCTGATGGAGAGTGAGCGTCTGGGCTCGCTGCCGGATGGCAAACAGATCTATCTGTGGCGGCGTAACGGCGCGACCTGGGTGCCGCTGCTGCGTGAACTGGGTCGCCTGCGTGAAATCGCCTTCCGCGCCGTGGGCGAGGGCTGCGGTCGCCGTCGAGATCTCGATAAATACGATGACGATTACTACCACCTGATTCTGTGGGATGACGACGCGCTGGAGATCGTCGGCGCTTACCGCTTTATTTCGGGCGCCGAGCAGCTGGAGCGTCGTGGTCTGGAAGGCATCTACAGCGACAGCCTGTTCCACTATGACGAGCGCATGCTGCCGATCATCAATCAGGGACTGGAACTGGGTCGCAGCTTTATCCAGCCGGCCTATTGGGGCAAACGCGGTCTGGATTATCTGTGGATGGGCATTGGTGCCTATATCGCCAAATACCCGGAAACCCGCTACCTGTTCGGCCCGGTGTCGATCTCCGGCGGCATGCCGTTGGCGGCGCGCGATCTGCTGGTGGCGTTCTATCGCATGTACTTCCCGACCGAATTGCCGCTGGCGAAATCACGCCGACCTTATCCAGCCTCGCTGCCGGAAGTGCTGGCGCAGTTTACCGGCGATAACTACGCGGAAGATTTACGTCGTTTAAAACATCTGCTGGCGAACCTCGGCACCGCCATTCCCACGCTGTACAAGCAGTACTCGGAAGTGTGTGAACCGGGCGGGGTGCAGTTTATCGATTTCGGCAGCGATCCCGATTTCAACAACTGTATTGACGGGCTGGTGCTGGTGGATCTGTCACGCGTGAAGCCATCGCGCTATGAGCGCTATATCGGCATGCATTTGCAGGCTGAGAGCGTCGAATAAGGTACAGGGAGGCTTTCGGGCCTCCCGTTTTGTTTGAGCACGGAAACGTCAAGTTGATGTCACGGGATCGTCATCTGATTGTCGTAGGGTCTTAGCCGGACTGTCAGATAAAGGCCAGAAACATGGCAACGATCACACTTCACGGGTTAAGCAAATCTTTTGCCGCCCAGCCAGTACTTCAGGATATCTCGCTGCAGATTGCGCAGGGAGAGTTCATCGCCGTTCTTGGCCCTTCGGGCTGCGGCAAAACCACCTTATTACGTCTGCTGGCGGGGTTTGAAACCGCCGATGCCGGGGAAATCCACGTCGGTGAGCGCTGCTTTGCGGCACCGGGCGTGCACCTGCCGCCAGAAGATCGCCAACTCGGCGTGGTATTCCAGAGCTATGCGTTGTGGCCACACATGACGGTGGCGGAAAACGTCGCCTACAGCCTGAAAGTCAACGGCGTGGCGCGCCATGAGCGTGACAGCCGCACGCAGCAGGCGCTGGAACTGGTGGGATTAGAAAACTTTGCCTCACGCCGTCCAGCGGACCTCTCTGGCGGTCAGCGTCAGCGCGTGGCGCTAGCCCGCTGTCTGGTCGCCAAACCGACGCTGGTGCTGCTCGACGAACCGCTCGCCAACCTCGATGTGCATCTGCGCGCCACCATGGAAGAGGAGTTTCGCCGCTTCCATCGACACAGCCACGCCACCTTGCTCTATATCACCCACGATCAACATGAAGCGATGGCGCTGGCCGATCGCATTGTGGTGATGGATGGCGGCCGCGTGATGCAGTTCGCCACGCCGCAAACTCTGTGGCGTGAACCGGCGAATGAGATGGTGGCGGGATTTATCGATGACGGCAAAGTGCTGCCGGTCAGCGACATCGAACCGACCGGCGAGGGCAAAGCGCTCGCCACGCTATGCGGCCTGCGCGTCACCTTGCGTTGCGCACCGGACCAACGCCCAGTGCCCCACGGCAAAGCCAGTTTTCACGCGGTGGATTTCCGCCTTGCCGAGCCAGGTGAACCGCAGTTTGCGGCGCGCGTGCAGCGGGTGATCTATCGCGGCAGTCATTACCAGATTGATGTTGCACCCATTGAGGCACCAGACCACAGCATCACGCTGCATCTGGCCGATGCCGCTTTACCCGTTGTTGACGCGACCCTTGGTGTGGCGCTGCGCGACGGTTGGATTCTTCCTTCATAACATTCAGATACTTAGGGAAATTGCTATGCGCACGTCTTTTAACGCTTTGATGTTAGCCAGTGGATTAGTATTCGCCGCCGCCAGTCACGCTGAAGATGCCCCTTCCGGCAAACTGGTGATCTACACCTCGCAGGCACCGGAAATTGCGCAGCAAACCGTAGACGCGTTCAAAGCCGCGTACCCGAACGTCGACGTGGAGTGGACGCGTAACGGCACCACCCAGCTGATGAACGTGTTGCAGACCGAGATGATGAGCGGCGGTGCTAAGCCTGACGTGCTGTTGATTGCCGATGCCATCAACCTCGGTGCACTGAAGAATCAGAACCAGCTTTACAGCTACGCCGATGCGCCCCTGAGCCACATCAATCCGTCGTTCTACGACAAAGACAAAACCTTCTTTGGCACCAAAATCATTGCCACGGTGATTGCTTATAACACCCAGCACGCACAGCCGATTGACAGCTGGAACGCGCTGGCGGTAGAAGCCAATAAAGGCCAGATCGCCATGCCAAGCCCACTTTACTCCGGCGCGGCGCTGTACAAACTGCACACCGATATCAACACGCCGACTATCGGCTGGAACTTCTACAAGAAGCTGGCAGCTATTGGTGTGGCTCCGCAGGGCGGCAACGGCCCGGCGTTGAAAGCGGTGGCCAGCGGGCTGGATAAATACGGCATTATCACTGACGCCGATGTGATTCTGGCGAAGAAAAAAGGCTCGCCAGTGGATCTGGTGTATCCGAAAGAGGGCGTGTCCTATGTGACGGAGCCAGTGGCGATCATGAAGTCGGTGCACAACCTGCCCGCCGCCAAAGCCTTCGTGAACTTTATGCTGTCTGAGCAAGGCCAGAAGCTGGTGGTCGAGCAGGGCAACCGCCCGGTGGACGATCGTGTTTCTGCGCCGGCTGGCTTCACGCCAATCAATAAAATCAAGCTGCTGACGCCAGATGTGGTGAAAGCCATCAAGGAAGATGCCACGGTGCGCGATCAGTTCACCGCGCTGTTTGGCGGCTAAGCATGAGCGTGGTGAGCAACGAATGGCGTAATGCGGCGCGAGGCGGTAAGCGCTTCCGTTTCAACAGTGAAAAGCTGATCCTGGCACTGATGGTGCTGCTGATTGGTTTGCTGTCTGTCGCGCCGCTGCTGCGCCTGGTGTGGACGGCGATAGCGCCACAAGGCGTGCCGGATCTGGCGCGATTGACGCGCCTGATTGCCAGCGACCGCGTGCTGATTGCCAGCGGCAATACGTTGCTCATCGCCCTTAGCTCGACGCTGATTTCCGTACTGCTCGGCACTGCCGCCGCCTGGCTGGTGGCGCTGAGCGATCTGCGTGCCAAAACCGCGTGGGTGTTCGCGTTTATCCTGCCGCTGATGATTCCGCCGCAGGTTACGGCGCTCGCCTGGCTACAGGCGCTGGCACCGTCCAGCCCGTTAGCGCTGCTGTTTGGCTCGCTCGGCTTGCCGTGGTTTGCGCCCGGCGAGCAGCCGCTCTATTCGCTGAGCGGCATTGTGCTGCTGCTCGGCACACACAACGCGCCGCTGGTGTTTCTTACGGTACGCGCCGGTTTGCGTCGTTTACCGGCCGATTTAGTCGAAGCGGCACAGATCAGCGGGGCATCGCGGATGCGCGTGCTGTTCACCATTATTTTACCGCTGGCGCGCCCGGCGATTTTTGCCGGGGCCGCGCTGACCTTTGTCGCTGCCGCCGGTAACTTCGGTATTCAGGCGATGCTCGGCATTCCTGCCCGCGTGCCAACGCTGATCACGCTGGTCTATCAGCAGCTCAACAGCATTGGTCCCAGCGCCTTGCCGAACACTGCGGTTTACGCCCTGCTGATTGCGGTGATCACGCTGGCGGGCATGGCGGCCAGCGCCTGGCTCGGTGGTCGCCACGATGTGCGCGTCAACGGTGCGCCGCGCCTGTGGCAGCAATCATTGGGACGCGGTCGTGTGGCGATTGAAGGTGCGGCCTGGCTGTGGATGGCACTGACGCTGTTGCTGCCGGTCAGCGCACTGCTGATCACCGCGCTCACCAGCGGATTTGGTCAGGCGCTCACCTGGCAAACCCTGACGCTGGAGAACTTCCGCAGCGCACTGTGGGGCTATCCGGCGGTGCGCCATGCGTTTATGACCAGCCTCGGATTGACCTCGCTGGCGGCAATTATTTTGACGTCCACCGCGCTGTTCCTGGCGTATTTCCTCAGCTGGCGACGGACCAAACTGGTGCGCGGCCTGTTGCTGGCCAGTGAACTGACCTATGCCTTGCCGGGCATTGTCACCGGCGTGGCGGCGATGCTGTTCTTCCTGCGCCCGCTGCCGATTGTGAACGTCTCGCTGTATGGCACGGTGTGGATCATCCTTGCCGCGTATCTGGCGAACTTCCTCGCGCTGGTGCTGCGTCCGACGCTGGCGGGCTTCGCGCAGCTGGAACCAGCGCTGGACGAAGCCGCCCGCTTATGCGGTGCCAGCTTTATGCGCCGCATGCGCGATATTTTACTGCCGCTGGCCGCGCCTTCTGCGCTGGCGGGAACGGTGCTGGTGTTCCTCACCGCACTGAATGAAATCCAGGTTTCGGTATTGCTGGTGACCTCGCAAACCCAAACCATCGGACCCACCATCGTGTTCCTCGACGAAGGGGGATCCGCCTCGCTGGCGGCCGCGGTAGGCTGCCTGATGATTCTGGTCGTGTGTTTGCTGATGGGATTGGCAACGCGACTGGCGCGGCGTCTGCCGCAAGGGGTTTTACCATGGCAAGCTTAACGGTTATCAGCGGTGTGGGCGGCAAGTTGCCCGCGGCCTTTTTGGTCGAGATGGAAGGCTATCGCCTGTTGTGGGATCTCGGCGCCGGTCCACAACCCGGCGTGCGCCCGGATATCCGCGCCATTGGCCGCGTTGATGCGCTGTGTTTGACCCACTCACACGTTGATCACGCCGCCTCGCTGGACTGCTGGGCACAGATCGGCTCGCCGCCGGTGTACGCCACCGAACAGACCTGGTTGCAGTTAGGCAACGTGGCGATACCGATGTATGCGCGGCGTCTGCTGCCGTTGCGCGGCCAGAGCGCCATTGGCCCGTTGAATGTGTTTACCGGACGCAGCGGTCATTCGCCGGGTTCGGTATGGTTCCATCTGCCGATTGCGGGTGGCATCACTTACATGGGCGACTGGAGCCGCGAAGCGCTGCTGCTGCCGTTTGACTGTCCACCGCAGGCGAAACTGTTGATCACCGATGCGTCCTACGGCGATCGCACGCAGCGTTTGTGCGATCAGATGGATGCGCTGGCGATTGCCGCCACTCACGGTGCAGTGATGGCGGTGCCGGAACACGGTCGCGGACCGGAAGTGGCTTTGCAGCTCACCGCGCGTGGTCTGGCGGTTCAGCTCTGCCCGCAAATTCGCAGCGAAGTCGCACAGCTGCTGGCGATGGACAAACTGCCCGCCACCACGGCGCTGGGATTAGTGCGTTTGTTGAAACAGCCGCAGCCGGAACAGTGGCGGCCTTCGGATGTGATTGTGGCCGCCGATGCGGTGGCCGACAGCGGTTTGGCGGCACAGCTTAGCGAGCAGCCTGACTTTAAGCTGATCTTCAGCAGTCACGTTGCGCCCGGCACGCGTGCAGCGGATTTATTAGCGCGTCAGCAGGCACGCTGGCTGCCGTGGAATGTTCATCCGCCGATCGACGATCAACTGTGGTTGATCGAAAAACGGCGGCCCAGCGCGTGATCCCGGCTTTTGTAGCGGCGGCTGATTGCCCGATTTTAGCGGCGCGCGCCCCCCTGTGCTGGCAAGCGCATCTTCCTCTGCAATGCCATCTTGATAGCCCGCGCTTTCCTCATGAGCACCGTCAACGCAGCAGAATAAACTAAGTATCCCGCTGAACAATTTCTCGCCACTGCCGATAACCTGACTACCAACTTTTGTTTGTGGACGATTAACGCTTGTCAGCGCTGCGCTTTTGCGTTTAAGTCTCCACATTGATTAAGAATTATCTTAATAAGCACCCAATACCAGGCCAGCAATAGGCGAATAACAATGAATAATAACTCTGACGTCATGTACCGGCTATTGGTGCAGAGCGTGGTGGATTATGCCATTTACATGCTCAAACCCGACGGCACCGTAGCAAACTGGAATGCCGGGGCGCAGCGTGCCAAAGGCTATACGCCCGACGAAATTGTCGGCAAAAACTTTGCGCTGTTTTACAGCGAAGATGACCGTAAAAACGGTGCGCCACAGCGCGGACTTTCTGTGGCGACGGCGGTGGGGCGCTTCGAAACGGAAGGCTGGCGCTATCGTAAAGATGGCAGCGCCTTCTGGGCGCATGTGGTGATTGATGCGATTCGCGATGACTTCGGCGAACTGCTCGGCTTTGCCAAAATCACCCGCGACTGCACGATTCAGCAGGAACAGCAGCGTAAACAACAGGAACAGGAGCAACGTTTCCGTTTATTAGTTGAAGGCGTAACGGACTATGCCATCTACATGCTTGATCTCGACGGTAACGTCGAAAACTGGAATGCCGGCGCGCAGCGTGCCAAAGGCTATGTGGCCGAAGAGATCGTCGGCCAGAACTTCTCGCGTTTCTACAGTGCGCAGGATCGTAAAGATCATATCCCGGAAAAGAACCTCAGCACCGCGTTTAAAACCGGTCGCTTCGAGGATGAGGGCTGGCGTTATCGCAAAGACGGCAGTGCGTTCTGGGCACATGTGATCATTGATGCGATTCGTGATGATTCGCGCAAGCTGATTGGCTACGCCAAGATCACCCGCGACTGCACCGAGCAGCGCGAACTGCAGCGCAAGCAACAAGAATACGAGAAAACCTTCCGTCTGCTGGTGGAAGGCGTCACCGATTACGCCATCTATATGCTGGATCTGCAGGGCCGCGTGGTGAACTGGAATGCCGGAGCGCAGCGTGCCAAAGGTTATGTTTCCGACGAGATTGTCGGCCAGCATTTCTCGGTGTTTTACGGTTCGCAGGAGCGGCTGGCCAACACGCCGGAAGCCAACCTGGGCATCGCACTGAAAACCGGTCGCTTCGAGGATGAAGGCTGGCGCTATCGTAAAGATGGATCGGCGTTTTGGGCGCATGTGGTGATCGATGCTATCCACAATGAAGATGGCAAAATGATCGGCTTTGCTAAGATCACCCGCGATATCACTGAGCGTCGTGAGAATGAACAGCAGCTGCTGCGTGCGCGCGATTTGGCGCAGGCACAGAGTGCCAAAATGTCCGAGCTGTCCGGCTTCCTTGACACCATCATCAGCAATATTCCTTCGTGCGTGATTGTGGAAGATGCCATCAGCCGCGAAATATTGATGGTGAACGAAAAAGCCGAGCAGCTGTTTGGTGTCAGTAAATCATTGATTATGCACAAGCGTCCGCACGAGTGTATGTCGGCGGAGCTGAGCGACTATTTCAACAGCTTGTCGGATATTGCACTGCGCAGTGAAGGCATCCATTCGCGTGAACAGCTGCTGCTGACGGCGGGCGGCGATCGTATTCTGCATACCCGCGCCACCACCATCAGCGGCAAAGATATGCGCCAGAACTACGTGATGCTGATTGTGGAAGATGTGACGGATCAGCGTGAAGCCGATGCGCGCATTCACCATATGGCGCACCACGATAACCTTACCAGCCTGCCGAACCGTATTCTGTTCCGCCAGAAGTTGAGTGAGGCGCTGCGTCAGGATCACCAGCACCATGCGCTAAGCGCCACGCTCTGTCTCGATCTCGATAACTTCAAGAACGTGAACGATGCGCTGGGTCATCAGATTGGTGACGAACTGCTGCGCGTGGTGGCAAAACGCTTGCGCAGTGTGCTGCGCGACCATGACACGCTGGCACGTATTGGCGGCGACGAGTTTGCTATCGTGCTGCCGAATATCAACAACGCGCAGGAAGCGGCGGTGGTGGCACAGCGCCTGATTGAAGGAATTCGCCCGCCGATCAACGTGGAAGGGCACAACCTTTCCGTCGGCTTGAGCGTGGGCATCGCGTTGACGTCACAGGTCACTAACACGCCAGAGCATATGCTGCGCTGCGCGGATATGGCGTTGTACGAAGCCAAACGCAACGGGCGCAACCGCTTTGAACACTTCACCATGGAAATGGATGATGTGGCGCGCAGTCGCCGCGTGATTGAAAACGATCTGCGTGATGCCATCACCGGGCGTCAGCTGAAGCTTTACTATCAGCCGATCACCAACGAAGAGGGCATTATCGGCTATGAAGCGCTGATGCGCTGGCACCATCCGGTGAAAGGCTTGATCATGCCGAATGATTTTATCCCGATTGCCGAAGAGACCGGGCTGATCCATATGCTGGGCGCTTACGCGCTGTATGAGGCCTGTCGCGAAGCACAGAGCTGGGGCACTGAGCAGTCGGTGTCGGTCAACCTGTCGCCGCTGCAGTTCAAGAACAGCTCGCTGGTGTCGGTGGTAGAAGGCGCGCTGCGTGAATCGGGGCTGGCTGCGCATCGCCTCGAAGTGGAGATCACGGAATCGGTGCTGCTCGACGATACGCTGGGCAATATCCGCACCCTGCAAAGCCTGAAGGCGATTGGCGTGCAGATTGCGCTGGATGATTTCGGCACCGGCTATTCATCGCTCAGCTATTTGCGATCCTTCCCGTTCGACAAGATCAAAATCGACAAGTCGTTTATCAACGACATGGGCGACAGCCGTGAAGCCATGGCGATTATCCGTGCGATTACCGGCATGAGCCGCAGTCTGGATATTCAGATCACCGCAGAGGGCGTGGAGAGCAGCGAGCAATTTATGAAGCTGCGTGAAGAGGGTTGTACGCTGTTCCAGGGTTACTACTTTGGACGTCCGCAACCTTCAGAACTGCGTCTGAAACAACTGGAGTAAGAAATCGTCATAAATGGCGACGCTACAACGCAGGGGGCGCAATTATGCGCTGCGGGTCGTTTGTACGTTCGTCGCCATCTGAGCGCACGAATTTCAGCATAAAAAAACGCCCGGCAATGCCGGGCGTGTGCTGTTTGCTGTGTGTCATCTTTATTATGACTGGCCGTGGCCTTCGACGTTCATGCGGCCCAGGTCTTTGTCCACCAGGAACAGGCCTTCGCCTTTGTTGCCGACCAGCGCCAGTTTATCCAGTACGGTTTTGAACAGCTTCTCTTCTTCATGCTGCTCAGCGACATACCACTGCAGGAAGTTGAAGGTTGAGTAATCCTGTGACATCAACGCGGTGTGCACCAGATCGTTGATGCGCTGCGTGATCAGCTGCTCGTGCTTCATCGCTTCTTCCAGCACATCATTCAGTGACGTCCAGCTAATGGCCGGTGCAGCAATGCTGCCCAGCACTGGCATGGCACCGGCATCGCTGACGTAATCGAACAGGCGCTGCATGTGCTCCATCTCTTCGCGAGAATGCGATTTCAGGAAAGAAGAAGCCCCTTCGAAACCTTTATCGCTGCACCATGCGCTCATCTGCAGATACAAGTTGGCTGAGAAGAATTCGAGGTTCAGTTGGTCGTTCAGGCGTGAGGTCATTTCAGCAGTTAACATGGCTGAGTCCTTTTTAATTTGTCAGGTGAAGTACGGTGAATTATGCATCAATCTATACTTTTTTGTGAAGGCTTTTTCGTAAAAAGGTTGAATTTATCTTATTGATTGTAAATGGAATTATTCCGCTTGTTGAATGCGAAGAGTTCTCAGTTTTGACTCATTTTCATTCACGCTGGATTGATTATAGCCGTGCATCGGCGGATGCTGGCGCTAGCCTTTACTTGTCAGGAGCTTAGCGGTGTCGAACGTTTTAAATCATTATCATTTTCTGCATGAAATCCCTGAACTGGGATTCCAGGAATTCAAAACCTCTGCTTATATCGCCGATCAGCTGGAACAGGCGGGGATTAAGGTCACGCGCGGGATTAACAACACTACCGGCATCGTGGCGGAAATTGACAGCGGCGTACCGGGTCCGGTGCTGGCGCTGCGTGCCGATATGGATGCGCTCGGCCATATCATTAACGGCGTGGCCTGTGCGCGTCATACCTGCGGTCACGATGGGCACTCTTCGGTGGTGCTCACCGCTGCACAGGAGCTGCTGAACGAGGGCGCGATCAAGCGCGGCAAGCTCAAGCTGCTGTTTCAGCCCGCGGAAGAACTCGGTGCTGGTGCGCTGTCGATGATTGAGGGCGGTGCGCTGGATGATGTCGAGATGATCCTCGGTTTCCACGTGCGTCCACTGGAAGAGTGCCACGTCGGCCAGGCCACGCCAGCGGTGTTGTATTCGGCGTGCAGCACGCTGGAAGCGACGATCAAAGGTGTGCCTGCGCATGCCGCGCGTCCGCATTTGGGCGTTAATGCGCTGGATGCCGCGGTGCAAGCGGTGCAGGCGGTCAACAGTATCCATCTGGCGCCCGGTCTGACCTGGAGCGTGAAAGCCACGCGCTTCCTGTGTGATGCCGGTGTCACCAACTCGGTGCCGGATGAGGCGCGCGTGGTGTGGGATCTGCGTTCGCAGGAGAACGCGCCGATGGAGGTGTTGAAACAGAAAGTGACGCAGGCGATTCAGCACAGCGTCGCTGCATTAGGCGCGAGCGCAGAAGTGGTGGTATTGAAAGAGATGCCGGCCGCGGAGATTCATGAAGAAGCGACGGCGGTGATCCGTGCGGCGATCGTCGATGTGCTGGGTGAAGAAGGGCTGCTGGACACCAAATCCACCCCAGGCAGTGAAGATTTCTTCTATTACCCGGTGAAAAATCCGCAGGTGAAAGCCGGTTTCTGGGGTTTAGGGACGAATCTGGTGCCGGGCCTGCATCACCCGGATATGCGTTTCGAGCTGAGTTCGCTGGAGATCGGGGTCAAGATCTTCAAGGCAGCGGTCGTACGCGTTTTAGGTTGATGGCGTTATTCCGCGCAATGGATTGCGCGGTTACGCCTCTGCACTCTGCTGTTGCGGCGCGATTCATCGCGCATTATGGGTCTTTTCACGCTCATCCCACGATTTCCCCGCCTGCCGAAATATTGTATGCTATGCCGCCTCAACGCTTACTGGATAACCGGACTGTTGCCAATGTAGATCGCACACATCTTGCTGTGAACTGACGCCACTGCGTCGCCATTGGTTCCGTTATCCCCCGGCATTGCCCGGAACGATTTACTCGCAGCGCGCCGCCCGCGTGTTGCCCTTGAAGAAGAATTCATACATGTCTATTGCTTCCTTTTTAGATGAAGTGGCGCGCGCCGTACGTTTGCGATCATCTCGCACCCGGATGCCGGTAAAACCACCATTACCGAAAAAGTGCTGCTGTTCGGGCAGGCGATCCAAACCGCCGGTACCGTCAAAGGCCGCGGCTCCAACCAGCATGCGAAATCTGACTGGATGGAGATGGAGAAACAACGTGGTATCTCCATCACCACCTCGGTGATGCAGTTCCCGTATCGCGACAGTCTCGTGAACCTGCTGGATACCCCAGGACACGAAGACTTCTCCGAAGATACCTATCGCACACTGACGGCGGTTGACTGCTGTTTGATGGTGATCGATGCCGCTAAAGGCGTTGAAGATCGTACCCGTAAGCTGATGGAAGTCACCCGTCTGCGCGATACGCCGATCATCACCTTTATGAACAAACTTGACCGTGATATCCGCGATCCGATGGAAGTGCTGGATGAGGTCGAGAGCGAGCTGAAAATCGCCTGTGCGCCGATCACCTGGCCGATTGGCTGCGGCAAACTGTTCAAAGGCGTGTATCACCTCTACAAAGATGAAACTTACCTGTATCAAACCGGTAAGGGCCACACCATTCAGGAAGTGCGCACTGTCAAAGGTCTGGCGAACCCAGAGCTGGATGCTGCCGTTGGTGAAGACCTGGCTCAGCAGCTGCGCGATGAGCTGGAACTGGTGCAGGGCGCATCCAATGAGTTCGATCACGAGCTGTTCCTGAGCGGTGACCTCACGCCAGTGTTCTTCGGTACTGCATTGGGTAACTTTGGTGTCGATCATATGCTCGATGGCCTGGTGGCCTGGGCACCGACGCCGATGCCGCGCAAGAGCGATACGCGTCTGGTAGAAGCCAAAGAAGAGAAGTTCAGCGGTTTCGTGTTTAAGATTCAGGCCAACATGGACCCGAAACACCGTGACCGCGTAGCCTTTATGCGTGTGGTTTCCGGCAAGTACGAAAAAGGCATGAAGCTGCGCCAGGTGCGTACCGGCAAAGACGTGGTGATCTCGGATGCGTTGACCTTTATGGCCGGCGACCGTTCGCACGTGGAAGAAGCCTTCCCAGGCGATATCATCGGTTTGCACAACCACGGCACCATCCAGATCGGCGACACCTTTACCCAGGGTGAAAACATGAAGTTCACCGGTATCCCGAACTTCGCGCCGGAGCTGTTCCGTCGTATTCGTCTGCGCGATCCGCTGAAGCAGAAACAGCTGCTCAAAGGGCTGGTTCAGCTGTCGGAAGAGGGCGCGGTGCAGGTGTTCCGTCCGGTACACAACAACGATCTGATTGTGGGTGCGGTCGGTGTGCTGCAGTTTGAAGTGGTAGTGGCGCGTCTGAAAAGCGAATACAACGTTGAAGCGATTTATGAAGCGATCAACGTCTCAACTGCACGCTGGGTTGAGTGCAGCGATGCGAAGAAATTCGACGATTTCCAACGCAAGAACGAAGTGAACCTGGCGCTGGATGGCGGTGATAACCTCACTTACATCGCTCCGACCATGGTAAACCTCAACATCACGCAGGAACGCTATCCTGACGTGACGTTCCGCAAAACGCGCGAACATTAATCCCGCCTCAAATCTGGGCCAGTGATTTTCACTGGCCCTGTTTTTATCCTACAGACTCCTCCTAATAGCGCTGCGTTTATCGCTTTTTAGCGAGATATCAACCACAAAAGCCAGCAAAACCTGTAATCCCTACTATGATTATCCAGTCGGACGAAAAAAGAGACCCTGTGTTTTCATTACGTCCATTAATGCAGCAACGCCGTTTGTTGCTGGCGCATTCGCGATTGCGGGTGAGATAACTGATAGAAGGATGATATCGATGAATAAGACTAAGATTGCCAAAACCCTGATTGCCGCTCTGGCTACCACTGCTCTGATGGGCGGCGCAGCATACGCTGCAGAGACCAGCAGCACGGGTTCTAAAATCGATAGTTCTATGAAAAAAGTCGATGGTTTTATGGATGACAGCGGCATCACTGCCAAAGCCAAAGCGGCGCTGGTGGATGATGAAGCGATTAAAAGCACGGATATCTCAGTGAAAACGCACCAGGGCGTCGTGACGCTCAGCGGTTTCGTTGCCTCGCAGGATCAGGCAGAGAAAGCCGTGGCATTGGTGCAGAAAGTTGAGGGTGTGAAATCCGTCAGTGACAAACTGCACGTTAAAGACAGCAAACAGGCATCACTCAAAGGTTATGCGGGCGACACCGCAACAACCAGCGAAATTAAAGCTAAGCTTTTAGCAGATGACATTGTGCCATCGCGCAACGTGAAGGTGGAAACCACCGATGGTGTGGTGCAGTTATCAGGAGAAGTGGCGAACCAGGCACAGTCTGATCGTGCTGAGAAAATCGCCAAAGCCATTGAAGGCGTAAAAAGCGTGAAGAATGACCTGAAGGTGAAATCTTAACGCAAGCCGATCGGCACCGTGATGGTGCCGAATCGTAATAAAAACAGTGATATGTGTATAAGCAGTTCGATTTTCACATGGTAAAGGAGAGGCTTATGTTTCGTTGGGGTATTATCTTTCTGGTCATCGCTCTGATTGCTGCAGCATTAGGTTTCGGCGGTCTGGCGGGTACGGCAGCATGGGCAGCTAAAATTGTCTTCATTGTCGGTATTATTCTGTTCCTCGTAAGCCTGTTCACCGGGCGTAAACGACCCTGACCGATTGCGTTAACACAACGCTAACCCGCGAGTCACTTAAAGCGGAGAACCGTCATTTGCGGCATAATCGTTAGCCGCGCCGATTGCACCACGCAATGGGTCAGGGAACGACAATGACGGGTTCTCCGGGATGCTGCCTTAATCGGCTCCCTCAGAGCATAAAACACTGAGGGACATCCATTGGGAATACGCATCCCGGTGTCACTGGACACCTTTGCGCCGCTGGCGCTTACTCCGTTCAAATCCAACAAAATTGCTTTGGTTTGTGAAGGCGGCGGTCAACGCGGCATCTTCACCGCAGGCGTACTCGATGAGTTTCAACGCGCCGGTTTCAACCCTTTCCAACTGATGTTAGGCACCTCCGCAGGAGCACAAAACCTGTCGGCGTTTGTCTGTGCACAGCCGGGCTATGCTCGCCGTGTCATCACCCGCTATACCACCAGTAAACTGTTTTTGACCCGCTGCGCTTTGTGCGTGGGGGACATCTGATCGATCTCGACTGGCTGATAGACATCACCAAACAGGAATTTCCCCTGTCGATGAGCACCGCCGAAGGGCTGTTTGCCAAAGGCAGCGAGTTCTATATGTGCGCCTGTCGCGGTGACGATTACCGTGCCGAATATTTCAATCCCACCAGCCTGAACTGGCATGACGTGATCAAAGCCTCCAGCGCCATTCCGGGCTTCTATCGCAGTGGCGTGCTGATGGACGGCGTGAGCTATCTTGATGGCGGTATCAGTGATGCGATTCCGGTACGCGAAGCGGCCCGACGTGGGGCGGATACCATTGTGGTGATCCGTACCGTGCCGTCACAAATGTCTTATACGCCGAAGTGGTTCAAGCGCATGGAGCGTTGGCTGGGTGACAGCGCGCTGCAACCGATGATCAATATTCTGCATCATCATGAAGAGAGCTACCGCGAGATTCAGCAGTTCATCGATCAGCCGCCGGACGATTTGCGCATCATTGAGATCTACCCGCCGAAGCCGCTGGCGAGTATGGCGCTGGGCAGCCGACTCGCTTCACTGAATCAGGATTACCACTTGGGCCGCCGCAGCGGTCGTTATTTCCTCGCTACGCTCGGGCAATGGCTGAGCGACGCCGAACCGTTCCTGCGTGTGACGCCGCCTGCCGCTGTTGCCAACGCGCCGGATAACCGCGCGGTGAATACGCCGCTGCTGGCCGACAATGACGCTGATTTCGATGAGGGATCGCGGGCATGAAGTTTATCGACACCCACTGTCATTTCGATTTCCCGCCGTTTGTCGATGACGCCGCAGGCAGCATCGCGCGCGCGGCGCAGTCGGGTGTGGAACGCATTATTGTGCCGAGCGTGGATGCCAGCCGCTTTGCATTGGTCAGCCAGCTGGCGCAGCAGCATGACGCGCTGTTTGCCGCGCTGGGATTGCATCCAATTAATATTGCCGTGCACGAAGAAGAGCATCTGGATCAGCTGGAACAGTGGTTGAAAACGCCAGATAGCAAACGGGTGGCGATCGGCGAGATCGGCCTCGATCTGTATATGGAAGATGCGCAGTTTGATAAGCAGGCACGTTTGCTGGATGCACAACTCAAGCTGGCGAAGCAGTACGAGTTACCGGTGATCCTGCATTCCCGTCGCACCCACGATCAGCTGGCGCTGCATCTGCGTCGTCATGAGGTGCCGCGTCGCGGTGTCGTGCATGGTTTTGCTGGCAGCCAACAGCAGGCCGAGCGGTTTATCCAGCTCGGTTATGCGATTGGCGTGGGCGGCACCATTACCTATCAACGCGCCAGTAAAACCCGCAACACCATTGCTAACCTGCCGCTCAGCTCGCTGTTGCTGGAGACCGATGCGCCCGATATGCCGTTGCAGGGTTATCAGGGGCAGCCGAATCGACCGGAGCGCGCACGTAACGTGTTTGAAGTGCTGTGTGAACTGCGCAGTGAACCTGCCGATATCATTGCCGATGCGCTGTGGCACAACAGCCAGCGGCTGTTCGCACTCCCCGCTTGAGATCCGCCGACAGATTCTGGTTTTAGCGCTGTTTTGGCCCGGATTAGCTACAGTAATTAAATCACCCACACACTTTTTCGCCTGTTTTTGTGATAATATTCACAACCCAGATTTCACCCGAACCGGGTTGCGCTAGTGGTTATTTGTGACGGCTATCACTAAATAATTGTAATTATATGACGAATTTTCTTTTCTCATGTGACATGAAGCGCAATTCAATTCGGCTGGAGTTGTTAGAATTATCACATTATCCGGTGGCGCAGTCTGCCGGTCACCTTTTGGAGAGCATCATGACCGATCTTAACGCGGCCGCACAACGCGCCCTGCAACTGATGGATTTAACCACCCTGAACGAAGATGACACCGATGAGAAGGTGATCGCGCTGTGCCATCAGGCAAAATCGCCAGCCGGTAACACCGCAGCGATCTGCATCTACCCGCGCTTTATCCCTGCGGCACGTAAAGCACTGCGCGAGCAGGGCACGCCAGATATCCGCATCGCCACAGTGACTAACTTCCCACATGGTAACGATGATATTGAGATCGCGCTGGCTGAAACCCGCGCGGCAATTGCTTACGGTGCAGATGAAGTGGACGTGGTGTTCCCGTATCGCGCGCTGATCGCCGGTAATCGCGACATCGGTTTTGAGCTGGTGAAAGCCTGTAAAGAAGCCTGTGCCGCCGCCAACGTGCTGCTGAAAGTGATCATCGAAACCGGTGAGCTGAAAGAGGAAGCGCTGATTCGCGCGGCGTCTGAAATTGCTATCGATGCCGGTGCGGATTTCATCAAAACCTCGACCGGTAAAGTCCCGGTCAATGCCACGCCAGAAGTGGCGGCGATTATGATGCAGGTGATCCACGATAAAGGCGTTAAACAGCAGGTCGGCTTCAAACCTGCGGGTGGCGTGCGCACCGCAGAAGATGCAGCGATCTACCTCAAGCTGGCGGATGATATCCTGGGTGAAGGCTGGGCGGATGCGCGCCACTTCCGCTTTGGCGCTTCAAGCCTGTTAGCGAGCCTGCTGAACACGTTGGGCCACGCCACCGCGACCAGCAAAGCGGGCTACTGATTTAACCGATGTTCGGTGCGTTTTCTTAGGGTGCGCATTGGTGCGCACCTGGCCGAGGTCGCACCGTTTTCACAGCATTCTCCGGGGAGGCAACCGTGTTCCTGCCACAAGAAATTATTCGAAAAAACGTGATGGCGAGCCGCTGAGCGAAGCGGAGATCCGCTTCTTCATCAATGGCGTACGCGACAACAGCGTGTCAGAAGGGCAAATCGCCGCACTGGCGATGACCATCTATTTCCACGACATGAATCTCGAAGAACGCGTGGCGCTGACCATGGCGATGCGCGATTCCGGCTCGGTGCTCAACTGGAAATCGTTGAACCTCAACGGCCCAATCGTCGATAAGCACTCCACCGGCGGCGTGGGTGACGTGACCTCCCTGATGCTCGGCCCGATGGTGGCGGCGTGCGGCGGATACGTACCGATGATCTCCGGGCGTGGCCTCGGTCATACCGGCGGCACGCTGGACAAGCTGGAAGCCATTCCCGGTTTTGACATCTTCCCGAGCGACGATCGTTTCCGCCAGATCATCAAAGATGTCGGCATCGCGATTATCGGCCAGACCAACTCACTGGCGCCTGCCGACAAGCGCTTCTACGCCACGCGTGATATCACCGCTACCGTTGACTCGATCCCGCTGATCACCGCCTCGATTCTCGCCAAGAAACTGGCGGAAGGTCTGGATGCTCTGGTGATGGACGTGAAAGTCGGTTCCGGTGCCTTTATGCCGACCTTCGAAGCCTCCGAAAATCTGGCGCAGGCGATTGTCGGCGTGGCGAACGGCGCGGGCTGTAAAACCACCGCGCTGCTCACTGACATGAATCAGGTATTGGCATCCACCGCCGGTAACGCGCTGGAAGTGCGCGAAGCGGTGCAGTTTCTCACCGGTGAGGCGCGCAACCCGCGTCTGCTGGAAGTGACCATGGCGCTGTGCTCGGAAATGCTGATCTCCGGCAAATTGGCAGATAACGACAGCGAAGCACGTCAAAAACTGCAAAACGTGCTGGATAACGGCAAAGCGGCAGAAGTGTTCGCGCGTATGGTCGCGGCGCAAAACGGCCCGGTCGATTTCATCGAACGTATGGACAGCTATCTGCCTGCGCCGATGCTGAGCAAAGCGGTTTACGCCGATCGCGGCGGAATCGTCAGCGCCATGGATACCCGTGCGCTCGGCATGGCGGTGGTATCGCTCGGCGGTGGTCGTCAGCGCGCCAGCGACAGCATTGATTACAGCGTGGGCCTGAGCGAGATGACCACGTTGGGCACCAAAATTGACGTTCAGCGCCCGCTGGCGGTGATTCATGCCGCTTCAGAAGCGCAATGGCAGCAAGCCGCTGAAGCAGTAAAAGCGGCGATAACCTTGAGCGATCGTGCGCCTGAAGAGACGCCGGTGGTGTATCGCCGCGTCAGCGAGTAACGCTTCTTGGTGCCAGGTAGCGGCCGTTCGGGTATACTGATCTGATCGCTTTTTTTTGACTTGTCATCGCGCCATTGCGCAGGAGACTTGCATGAAACGTGCTTTTATTATGGTTCTCGACTCCTTTGGGATCGGCTCCAGCAAAGACGCCGATAAATTCGGTGATGAAGGATCGGATACACTCGGCCATATCGCCGAAGCGTGCTTCGAAGGCCGCGCCAACGTTGGCCGCGAAGGCCCGCTGCATCTGCCTAACCTGACCGCGCTCGGCTTGGGTAAAGCGGCTGAACTCTCTACTGGCCGCTTCCCGCCGGGCCTCGACGCCAATGCCGAAATCATTGGTGCCTACGCGTACGCCAGCGAGTTGTCATCCGGTAAAGATACGCCGTCAGGCCACTGGGAAATCGCTGGCGTGCCGGTGCTGTTTGACTGGGGCTACTTCAGCGACAAAGAGAACAGCTTCCCGCAGGAGCTACTCGACGTACTGGTGAAACGCGCCAATCTGCCGGGTTATCTCGGTAACTGTCACTCATCCGGTACGGTGATCCTCGACCAGCTGGGCGAAGAACATATGAAATCCGGCAAGCCGATCTTCTACACCTCGGCGGACTCGGTGTTCCAGATTGCCTGTCACGAAGAGACCTTTGGTTTGGATCGTCTGTACGAGCTGTGCGAAATCGCGCGCGAAGAGCTGACCAACGGCGGCTACAACATCGGCCGTGTGATTGCGCGTCCGTTTGTCGGCGACAAAGCGGGCAACTTCGAGCGTACCGGCAACCGTCACGATCTCGCGGTGGAACCGCCTGCGCCGACCATGCTGAAAAAGCTGGTGGACGAGAAGGGCGGCGAAGTGATTTCCGTGGGCAAAATTGCGGATATCTACGCCGAGCAGGGCATTACTCAGAAGGTGAAAGCCACCGGTCTGGACGCGCTGTTCAACGCCACCATCGAGCAGATGAAAAAGGCACCGGATAACTCTATCGTGTTTACTAACTTCGTTGATTTTGACTCCACCTGGGGCCATCGTCGCGATATCGCCGGTTATGCAGGTGGACTGGAGTTCTTCGACCGCCGTTTGCCGGAGCTGATGGAGCTGGTGGAGGAGGGGGATATTCTGATCCTCACCGCCGACCACGGCTGTGACCCAAGCTGGAAAGGCACCGAGCATACGCGTGAGCACATCCCGATTTTGATTTACGGTCCGAAAGTGACGCCAGGATCGCTGGGTTATCGCGATACCTTTGCGGATATCGGCCAGACCATTGCGAAGTATTTCGGCCTGTCCAGCATGGACTACGGCAAAAGCCTGCTGTAAAACAGCCCACCAATTTTAAAAAGGAAAATAACCATGGCAACGCCTCATATTAATGCAGAAATGGGTGACTTCGCGGACGTGGTGCTGATGCCGGGCGATCCGCTGCGCGCTAAGCACATCGCTGAAACCTTCCTGGAAGATGCGGTTGAAGTGAACAACGTGCGCGGCATGCTGGGTTACACCGGGACGTACAAAGGCCGTAAGATTTCAGTGATGGGCCACGGTATGGGTATTCCATCCTGCTCGATCTACACCAAAGAGCTGATCACTGATTTCGGCGTGAAGAAAATCATCCGTGTCGGCTCTTGCGGCGCGGTGCGTGCAGACGTGAAACTGCGTGACGTGGTGATTGGTTTGGGTGCCTGCACCGATTCCAAAGTAAACCGCATGCGTTTCAAGGATCACGATTTCGCAGCGATTGCAGACTTCGACATGGTGCGTAACGCGGTTGATGCGGCTAAAGCACTGGGTGTGGATGCGCGCGTCGGCAACATCTTCTCTGCCGATCTGTTTTATACGCCAGATCCGCAGATGTTCGATGTGATGGAGAAGTACGGCATCCTGGGCGTGGAAATGGAAGCGGCCGGTATTTACGGTGTGGCGGCGGAGTTCGGTGCCAAAGCGCTGACCATCTGCACCGTATCGGACCATATCCGCACTCACGAGCAGACCACTGCTGCTGAGCGCCAGACCACCTTCAACGATATGATCAAGATCGCGCTGGAGTCGGTGCTGCTGGGGGATTAATTCCGCCAGTCTGATCCCATCCAGACGCACCAGTGTAGCGGCGCGATTTATCGCGCTGTTTCTCCAGCGCGCAATGAATGGCGCCGCTACATCCCCGCCTCATCTGTTTCGTAAACATCTGACACACTTTTACCCAGGCTTGTGCATCTTCGTGCTGGCTCTAAAGCAATCTCTGCTTATCATTAGCGTGATAACAAAGAGACTAAGCCCCCCTGATGAATTTCCGTAATTTCGAAGCTGAAGAAAAACTGTTTGTCCGCCGTGCGCTTGTCGCTTTTGCCCTGGTCGTCATCTGCTTCATTATCCTTGGCGTTAACCTGTATCGCATTCAGGTGGATCAGCACAGCTATTATCAGACGCGATCCAACGAAAACGACATCAAAATGATCCCCATCGCGCCGACGCGTGGCCTGATTTACGATCGCAACGGCATCCCGCTGGTGCGCAACGTCACCTGGTACGACATCCTTATCACGCCGTACAAAATCGACAACATGCAGGAAACGCTGAAACAGCTGACGCCGATGGTCGATTTAACGCCGGAAGAGATTGAGACCTTCGAGCACGAACTGAAACAAAACAGCCGCTATAAACCGGTGGAGCTGAAAGGCGAACTCACCGACGAACAGGTCGCGCGCTTCTCAGTTAACCAGTTCCGCTTCACCGGCGTGACCATCGATACCTATGAAGATCGCGAGTATCCGTACGGTGCCGATCTGGCGCACGTGGTGGGCTATGTCTCGAAGATCAATGACAACGATTTCAAACGCCTGAATGCAGAAGGTGTCGGTGAAAACTACGCCGCAGACCACAACATTGGTAAGCAGGGCATCGAAGGCTATTACGAATCGCTGCTGCACGGTAAAACCGGCTATCAGGAAGTGGAAGTGGATAACCACGGCCGCATCGTGCGCGTGCTGAAAGAGGTGCCGCCGGTTGCCGGGCAGAACGTCTATCTGACGCTGGATCTGCATCTGCAGCAGTATGTTGAGAGCCAGCTGGCCGGCCAGCGTGCGGCGGCCTTGATCGAAGATCCGCGCGATGGCAGCGTGCTGGCGATGGTGTCAGCGCCGAGCTATGACCCGAATCCGTTTGTGAAAGGCATCAGCTACAAAGCCTACAAAACGCTGCTGGCGGACAAAAACCTGCCACTGATCAACCGCGTCACCCAAGGTTTGTATCCACCGGCATCGACGGTGAAACCGTATATGGCGATGTCGGCGCTGCTGACCAAAGTGATCACCCCCAGCTTTACCATTTTCGGTGCGCGACCTGGACGCTGCCGGGCACCGATCGTAAATATCGCGACTGGAAAAAACCGGGCACGGTACGCTGGACGTCACCAAAGCGATTGAGGAGTCGGCGGACAGCTTCTTCTATCAGGTGGCGTTTATGATGGGCATCGACCGTATTCACACCATGCTGAGCCAGTTTGGCTACGGTAAACCGAGTGGCATCGATCTGAACGAAGAGTATGCCGGATTACTGCCGAGCCGTGAGTGGAAGCAGAAAGTGCACAAACACGCGTGGTATCAGGGTGATACGGTTTCGGTAGGTATAGGTCAGGGTTACTGGATTGCCACGCCGATTCAGATGGTGAAAGCGCTGGTGGCACTGCTCAACAATGGCCGGGTGATCAATCCACACTTGCTGGAGAAATCGCAGCGCGGCACCGAACAGCAGCTGTATCAACCTAAAGCGGCACAGCCGCAAATTGGCGATCCGAAATCACCGTATTGGTCGCTGGTGCGTCACGCCATGTTCGGCATGGCCAATGCGCCAAACGGTACTGGTTATAAGTACTTCCACACCGCGCCGTATGGCATTGCGGCGAAGTCGGGGACGTCACAGGTGTTTAGCTTGAAACAGAATCAGGTCTACAACGCCAAAATGATCCCAACGCGCCTGCGTGACCACATCTTCTACACCGCATTTGCCCCGTTCAATGACCCGAAAGTGGCGGTGGCGCTGATTCTGGAAAACGGCGGCAGTGAAGGGGTAACGGCAGCGCCGCTGATGCGCAATATTCTCGATCACATCTTCCTGCCGCCACCGTCTGAAACGCCGGTCGCGACCGCCAATGTGCCCGCCGCGAATTAATTAACGGAAGAACACCCGATTGCGGCCATGATTTTTGGCATCGTAAAGTGCGGCATCGGCATTGTTATACAGGGTTTCGAAATCGGAACCCGGTTTGCCATAGCTGACGCCGAGGCTGGCCGTGACCAGTTGGCCAGGCAGCACCGCCAGCGGGGACGCATTGAGCGAGGCATGCACTGCGCCCGCAACAATCACCGCGTCCGATAAACGGTAATGCGGCAGCAGCACGGTAAACTCTTCCCCGCCGATACGGCCAATGCTGGCATCTTCCGGGCAATGGCTCTGAATACGCGACACCAAACCACAAATCACCTTATCGCCCATCGGATGACCGAACTCATCGTTGATCTTCTTGAAGTGGTCGATATCCAGAATGATCAGCGCCGCCGGACCATTGCTCAACGTATTAGTAATTCGCTGAATGATGGCACCGCGGTTCCAGACAGCAGTGAGCGGATCGTGGCTGGCCTTGTATTCCAGCTCCTGCGCCAGTTGGTGCAGCTGCTCATTGACGCGGTTCAGCTCGCGTTCAGCGCGGTCACTGCGCGAGATCATACGATAGGTCTCGCGCATCAGACGCTGATAGTGGCGATTAACGTCCTGCAATGCATCACGGTAATCATCCGCACTGAGCGAGGTCTGAGCCGCAACATCCTGAGCGCGCGTCAGCACCTCACTCTCTTCGCGGAACAGCTCATTCAGGTCCATCATGAGGCCATTTCCGCCCGCAGATTCACCTGCAGGTCGGTAAAGTCCAGCGCCAGTTCCTGACCAAACTCTTCAGATACATCGTCTTCTTCATCAAAGAACCAGTTGAGTTCAACCTTCTGGCCTTTCTGCGCCAGCTGATTAAACAGATCAAACAGGCTGAACAGCATTTTAGTGCTGGAGCTGTTGAAGTAGCGCAGGGCGATATTCGCTTCAATCTGACCGCTGTGTGCAGGCTGCCAGCTTTCCAGCGCATCCAGCAGCGGGCGATAAAAGGCGGCAGCGTTTTCCGGCCAGGATTCTCCGCGCAGGGAGAACTGGCCCGTTTCGAAGTCAAAGTTGACCTCGGGCGTGCTTTCTGTGGCAGCAATAACAAGGTTTTGCATAAACAATTCAATCCTGGTGAATGGTGGCTTTGAGCCAAAACGTGGCGTAACCACTGGACTCCAGCGGACGCAGTTCATACTCCAGCGGACGCAGTTCATACTCCAGCGGTTCACTGACGTCACGTGCTAATGTCAGTAATCCTATGTTGGCCCCTTTGCTTGTTGCAGGGCTCTCAGCGCGCAGACCTACCCGGTAAGCCTGTTTGATCTCTTCATTGCTCATGGTGCGCAGCAAATCCAGCCAGTAACGCAGTTGCTCACAGGCAACTTCATCCACCTGATTGCTGCTCTCCAGCACGTAGTTGTCGCCATCTACGCGCAGCGTGACGGTACCAAAGCGAAAATCCTGCTCGGCGTGGCTCATCACGCGGCTATCCTGCGAGTAACGCAGAATGTTCTGTACGATTTCAACAAAGCTAGAGAACAAGCGGCGGCGCACTTTCACCGGCGCCTGCTGGTTCTCCAGAAAGACCTTAATCACCTCGCCCATGGCGGTGATGTTCTGCGGCGAGAAGAAGCCAGTATAGTGCAGCGCAACGCTTTCTGGCGGAACGCGGCTAACGGTTGAACCTGAGTTCATAAGGTGCTCATTAATAACGGAAGCCAAACCAGGTCACGTCATCGCGTCGCGGCTGGTTGCCTTGCCAGTTGAGAAATTCCCGCTCAAAGGTCGCTGACAGCTCGCTCATCGGCAGGGTTTGATATTGTGTTACCAGCGTCTGAATGCGCTTTTTGCCAAACATAATATGACGTTCACCGCCGGGCTGATCGGTCACGCCATCGGTCATCACCAACAGCATATCGCCGGGATGCAGCGCGCGTTGGTGTTCTGGCCAGATGTAATCCTGCGGCGTATCGGTGTAACCCACGCCAACGCGATCTGCCTTTAGCGATTCCGCTTCGCCTGCCGCTGGGTGCAACAGCGCGTGCATACGTGCGCTGGACCAGCTAAGTTGATGCTTTTCGGTATCGAGGCGCAGCGCGATGGCATCACAGCCGTCATTAGAGAGTGACGTTTGTTGTGTGGCATTGAGCTGGCCAAGGGTTTGTTTAATATGACGATTCAGTGATTGCAGCAGATCGGACGGTGCCCGACGATTCTTCTGCAGCGCATTTTCCAGCGCCGATTGCAGAATCACCGTCATAAATGCACCCGGAATGCCGTGGCCGGTGCAGTCGGCAATCAATGCCTGCCAGCCGTGTTCATCCTGATGGAACGCGTAATAATCGCCGCCTACGCCATCGCGCGGCTGCCAGTGCAGGCACCAGTCCTCGAACTGCTGGGCCATTTGCTGTCGGGATCGATCCAGCATCGCGTCCTGAATCACGCGCGCATAATCGATACTCTGCAAAATTTGCTGATGCTGTTGCGCCTGCAAATCGGAGACGGTGCGGATCAAATCGATCCCCAAACCGATGCCGATATAGCGGCCTTGATCGGTGACGATAAAGCCGTCGGTCACTGATTTATCGCCGGTTGCCACCACCTGTTGCGCCACCTGATCCAGCTCGGTATCGGCATCGATGACCAGCGGCTCTTTATCCATAAAGGCGATACAGCTTTTACGGTCATAGAGTTCGCGGAAGAACGGGCGCGTCATCTGCGACAGGAAGATATGGCGGTTGATCATGCCAAACGGCGTGCCGTTTTCGATCACCGGCAAACCGATCAAATCTTTGTGTTCGGTAAACAATGCCATCACCGCAGTGTTGTCCATGGCTGGACTGACAAACGGCACCTCAATGCACAGAGAACGCGCACGGGAACGGCTCGACAGGGAGGTTAATCCTGCGCGTAAATCAGGCAACTGCATGGGAGTATTCTGGCATTGGTTAGGAATTATCCTAGATTACTGCACTGCCATGACAGTTTTATGTCACGGCACTGCAACCTACTGTAGCGACACGATTCATCGCGCTTTGACCGTGCCAGCATTGCTGAATGCGCAGGCACCGCTACGTTTTACTGCTCTTCCTTTAGTGCGTCGGCAACGTGACTGATGGCGCGCACCACTTCACTTGAGCTGCCGCGAATCTCTGAGATCACGCCACCGGCTTCCTTCGCCAACACCACGCCGTGATCGGCGCGTTTCAGGTTCGAGGCGATGCCTTTCAGCGCTTTTTCCGCGAGGGTGTGATTGTGCTGCACCATATTCTCGATCTCGGTGGTCGCACGGTTAATGTTGGCCGCCAGCGTGCGCACCTCGTTAGCCACCACGGCAAAGCTACGACCATGTTGCCCGGCACGTGCGGCTTCTACCGCTGCGTTGAGTGCCAGCAGGTTGGTCTGATCGGCAATACGTCGAATGCTCTCAACGATCGCGCCAATCCGATCGGAAGATTCGCTGAGGTTATTAATGTCACCGGAAATGCCGTGCAGCTCGCCGGCTAGCTCATTGATGGTTTGCACGCTATTTTCAATCACCGTGGCACCGAGTCGCGTGCTTTCACTGGTTTGCAGTGCGGTTTGATAAGCCTGCTGAGCCGCCTCGCGCTCAAGATGGTTCTTCTCCACCTGGGCAGTGACATCGGTGGCGAATTTCACCACTTTGTACAGTTCGCCTGCTTCGTTGAACACCGGGTTATAGGTGGCACGCAGCCACACGGTGCGTCCCAACTTATTGACGCGCTGGAACTGGCCGGAGATAAATTCGCCCTGATTCAGCTTATGCCAGAAGCGGCGATACTCCTCGCTGTTGCGCATTTCCGGCGGGCAGAACTGGCTATGATGTACGCCAATCACTTCGCCAGTTCGATAGCCCATGGTTTTGAGGAAGTTGTCATTGGTCATCAATACTTCGCCTTTGAGGTTAAAGGCGATAACCGCCATTGAACGCTCGATAGCGGTGGTCATGGCGCGTTGCTCTTGCGCATCCATAATCCGTGCGGTGATATCGCTCGCCAGTTTGACGATTTTAATCACCCGGCCGCTGCGATCCTGCACCGGCACATAGTTAGCTTCCAACCAAATAGGGCGGCTGTGCTTTGCTACGCGGAGGAACTTGTCGCTAAAGCCTTCACCGCGATTCAGGCGGCGCCAGAAGTCGCGATACTGCGGGGACTGGACCAAATCAGCCGTGCAAAAAATACTGTGGTGCTGGCCAATAATCTCTTTAAGCGTATATCCCATGCGCTCAAGGAACAGATCGTTGGCGGTAAGAATGTGGCCTTCCGGTGTGAATTCAACCATCGCAATCGCATCCTGCAACGAACTCAACGTTGCGCTGCTGTGACCGCGTTTTTGCCACGCCAGACGTGACAGTACTCCCGATGTAATAGTGCTAAACATGGTGGACCTTATAATTGGAATTTATCGTCAAATCGGTTATCGGCGGGTTCGGTTAAAAATCCACCACCAAAGTTAGTAGTTGCAGAAATTTTTTACCGGTTGGTCTAAAGGTTGCTGTAAAAGCCAGCAGTCAGCGGATTTTTGCCGAAAAGCGTTTGACGGTGCGGCCTGAGTAGGGTTTAATGCGCCCCGTTGCCCGGATAGCTCAGTCGGTAGAGCAGGGGATTGAAAATCCCCGTGTCCGTGGTTCGATTCCGCGTCCGGGCACCAACATTCTGAAAACCCAGCCTTTATGGCTGGGTTTTTGCTTTTGTGGGTTTCTGAAATTCCTTCACTTACTCACCCCATCAAAAGCAATAATCTTGATTCCTGCGCTTTAACGTAATGCACAGCAGTAGCTCACCAGATACAAAGCGCTTGCCGGGTACCGTTAATTCTACCGTTTGATCCATCCACCGGCAGGTTAATGCCATGGCTCATGCCGATAATTTCAATGCTGCCTTCACGATCTTGAACATCGACAGATCCTCGGATATCTGCTCCACCATCGTATTTTAGCCACATATACGGAGGGATTGGCATTTTACTTGTTCCTTGTTTTTTTAATTAACTTCGCGATTGTTAAGTAAACAGCTGTAGTGATGGACATCACGATGGAAAAATCAATGTAGAAATAGGCGTCGTAGAGGGTTTCAATATTGGATTCGCCGCTGATAAATACGGCGACCTTTTGGGCGAAATCCTGAGAGATATAAGTTTGAGCGCCACCGATCGATCTGCCCACAACAATCGATAATAGTATAAAGAAAACGCATTTTGCGATTCTACGGACAAGTACTCGTGCCATTGGCCACAACCTCAATTAATCCTCGGGCCATAAGCGAAGGCTTGCTTGGTACGGAAACCATCGCAGTGTTCATCAACGCCTGGCGGATACGTGCATAATCTGCACTGTTAAGAGTCAACTTTCCCTGAAGTGCCATTATCTGTCCCTAATAAATTACCATGTAAAAATATGGGTTATGTTAGATGTGGTGAATATTTAGGGCCAGTAGTGATAATGGCGCACCATCAATTTTGCGTAGTCGCCCACAGTATATGATCGTCTGAGGACCAGGTTTTGTATGGATGATAATTATTTCTGATCAACCTAGTGAGTTAATTAAGCACTTGCGTGGTCACTTACCAAAAGCGGTTATTAACTCTTGAGCTGATAATTCAGATTGTTAATCTGAAGGATATCCTTACATTAATAAAAAACGTCAGGCTTCTACTACAGAAATTTAATCTAAAAATGATAATAAACAGATGATTCGTAATATTGTCTTTAGTTATGTGTTTAATTAATAATTTATCGCATAAGCGCTGTAAGGTTCTTATGTTCTGTTGCTTGTTATTCTCAGTGATTTCATGATTTTCAAATGCACGAGAACAGCGATTCAACTGTTTAAAAACACTTTTAACAAATGGACGCGTTATTATGAATAAACTCATTAAGTTTTCAATTGCCGCTGCGGTAGTGACTCTGCTGTCTGGGTGTACTGGAAGCGTGTACAACAAAGAAAAGAACTGTGATTACGATTATCTGCTTCATCCGGCTGTTTCAATCTCAAAAATTATTGGTGGCTGTGGGCCAGTAGATAAATAGTCTGCCTTGATGATTAGCGGCCAGTTACGTTGTTAACTGGTCGCAGCACCGCTAAAACCCCTGAAAAATCCGAAAATAAAATAGTTAATAGTTTGTTTTTATTTGGGTTTTAAGTTGGTTTTGAGGTTGTTTGTTGTAAGGGTGAAATGTTTATTTTTCTTTTGTCTTGCATTGTTGCATTAGACATGCGTAAATGAAATCCAGTCTGATATGCAGACAGTTTCAAAGTTGGTTCACAGTTTATCTCTCATCTACGTCAGTGCCGAAAACAAGCCCTTTCTCTTTGAGTTTTATCTCAGTCCTGATTTTTCTCTGCGATTCAGTTTACTCAGCCTTAGGGCAAAAAAAGAAAAGGTATTAATTATGTCTAATAAAATTCTCGGTACTGTAAAGTGGTTTAATTCTGAAAAAGGTTTCGGTTTTATTACCCCTGAAAATGGTAGCAAAGATGTCTTCGTGCATTTTTCTGCTATCGCAGGTAGTGATTTCCGCTCCCTTGAAGAGGGTCAGCATGTTGAATTTTCCGTACAAGATGGACCGAAAGGCCCTTCAGCAATCAATGTTACAGGTCTCTAATATTAATTTGTTCACTACTTTTATGAAATGCCCTCAGTGTCAGGGCTCCCAATACCGCAAGTCGGTATTTGATGTCAGCCAAAAAACCCGCATGGTGCGACCTGCATTTTCTGCAAGTCCATGATGATTGAGAATAAAAATATCGCTGCCTAGACGCAGGTTTGCACTGCTTTATTTCGTGTAACGTCCTCACGCTGTATCTGAACGACAATCCCGCGTTATAACTCGAGCTGAATCGGCTCGATATCGCCATTCTGCTGTGCCGGCTGCGCGCAGCAGATTAATACTTCCCCCTCTGCCACACTTGCTCTCGGCGCAGTCGGGTAAGTTACCGCCCCCTTGATTAGCCGCGTTTTACAACTGCCGCAATGTCCTTCACGACAGCTGTATTCCGGGCTAAGACCACGTGCTTCGGCTAATTCCAGCAGTGAACCTCCATTCGGCAACCAGCGTGCTTCTTTCGCTGATTGGGTAAAGATCACGGGCACCGATTGAGTTGATATCGCGGGCAACGGCGCTGCCGCTTGCTGCTGCGCGTCCTCGCGACGCTGCAACGATGACGGACCAAAAGCTTCCGCGTGAATGCGGCTGTCGGTGATGTTGTAGTCGCGCAGCCCGTCATAAAGAGCCTGGGTAAACTGCGGCGGGCCGCACAGATAAAAGTCGTAATCGTTGAATGGCAGCACCTGCGAAAGCAGCGCCATATCGATACGTCCGGCGACATCGTAATCGAATCCCAGTTCTGCATCGTCCGGCTGGCTCAGCACGCGTACCAGTTTTAGTGCGCCATCTGAAGCCGCCAACAGCGCATCCAGTTCACGTACAAACGGGCGTTCCGCTTTGTTGCGCGCCGACTGAATAAAGTAGATAGGGCGCATGCGCTGTTTGCGACGTCCTTCATAAACCAGATGGCGCAGCATTGCCAACATTGGTGTGATGCCGACGCCCGCCGCCATCAACACCGCTGGGCGAGTTACTTGCGCATCGATAGTGAAATCCCCGGCTGGCGCGCGCGTTTCAAGGCGCTCGCCCACTTGCAGATGTTCATGCAGATAGCGCGAGACCACACCATCGCGCTTCACGCTAATACGATAAAAGCCGTCCGACGGCGCAACCGACAATGTGTAGTGGCGGATCAGCGGTTTCTCTGTATCGGGAAGCTGCACGCGGATCGGCAAATGTTGCCCTGCCTGATGCGGCAGCAAACCGGCGCCATCATCTGGCATCAGATGAAACGAGCGAATCGACGCACTCTCATCGACAATCTTCGTCACCCTAAACGGCCGCCAGCGCCGTGCCAGTTCATTAGCACGCAGGCGCTCGTCAGCCGATTGCCAGTCGCCGGTCATTTCTGATGCCGGTGAAACGCCGTCCGATTCGGTTTGCCAGCGCAAGGCGAGGGCGGCCTGACGACGCACGATGCGGCGCGGACGAAATGTCCACAACCGTTCGGCGCCCTGAAAGGCGGCGATCTCCGGTGAGTCGAGGATCACCATCGCATCGCCGGTCATTTGCAGCGTATCGCCGCTGAGATAATCGACGAACAGCAGTCCGGCTTTGCCGTTCTGATGGATGTTGCCGAGCGTGGAGAAAAACAGGTTGCCGTTGAAATCGGGGATGGTCAGCAGGCCATCTTCATCTACACGCACAAAACCGGGTTTGCCGCCGCGATGTGAAGCATCAACCTGATGCTCGGCGTAGGTTGCGACGTAAAACGCATCGGCGGTGGCGATGGTGGTGCGGGCCGCCACATCGAGCGTGCTGAGAACTTCAACTTCACCGGTGGCAGGCTCATCGGGCGAACGATCAAAGCGGAAATCGCGCAGCTGGATATAGCGCGGACAGTTACCAAAACTCTGCTCTACCTGTACACGAAAGCCATCGCCAATTGGACGTATTATCCCGTTCATGCGGTTGCGGCGGCGAGTATGCAACTCAATCCCTAGCAGCCCAACCGATGCGCCGTCAGTGAACCCGGCAGCAGCCGGATCGCGGGGATCGGGCTGGGCGGCAATATCCAGCGTGGTGGCGTTGGGCGAGAAGATAAAACCGGGCTGGCCTTCCAGCAGCGTGGCCCAGGCATCGCCTTGCGCATCCACGCTGCCCGCCACGATAAACGGTAGCTGTGCGTAGAAGTCGCGATGCTGATCGGGCATGTGATCGCGGATCACTCGCTGTCCGATCTCCGCCATACGTTCGGCCACGCCCGCCTGTTGTTGCAGGGCAATTTCACCTGCATGCCATACCGGAAGATTCTCGCCCATGATGGTTATCTCACGCGATGCTGCGCAGGCCGGCAGCGGTTTGCGGGAAGGGAACAAAGCCGGGTAATGCTTCGATGCGGCGTAACAGCGCATTGACCGCCGGATAGCCGGAAAGATCCACATTGCCTTCCGGCGCGCCGATCAGGTAGCTGTACTGCGCGATGTCGGCGATGGTCGGGCGATCGCCAACCAGCCAGTCACGCCCGGTCAGATGTTGATCCATCAGCGCCAAAATCGTGTGCGCACGGGCGATCACTTCGTCAGGGTTGAAAGCGCGGCCAAACACGGTAATCAGGCGTGCCGCGCAGGGACCATAGGCCAACTCGCCAGCAGCCACTGATAACCAGCGCTGCACCTGCGCCGCGCCTAATGCATCTTCTGGCAGCCACTCACTGCGACCTGATTTCTTGACGAGGTAAACCAGAATGGCGTTGGAGTCAGAGATATACACGCCATCATCTTCGAGCACCGGCACCTGGCCGAACGGATTGATGGCGAGAAACGCCGGGGATTTGTGCTCGCCGTTAGCGAGGTCCACATCAATCACCTCGTGCGGCAGGTCGAGCAGCGACAGGAACAGACGAGCACGGTGCGCATGGCCAGAAAGCGGGAAGTGGTAGAGTTTCATCATCAGTGTCCTTTGGTGGTGGCCGGGATGATCCCGAACCCTGTCTAAAGGTTGGCACAGCCTGTGACGCGGCAGAATAGCCGGATTTGCGAAGTCATTATTGCGGGAAATGGAAGAGTGGAGATGGCGGCTATGCGCGGTCTTACCTGAATGGCGACCCTACAAAATTGCTGAGTGGATTTTGTAGGGTGCGCGCATAAATAAGCAGAAGTGGGCTAAGTGTTAAGAAACGACCACATTTCCCGCCACCGCTTGAGCCTGCTGCTCGCTTTGCTGCTCTTCACGATGTTTTAAACGATCCCATACGCGGAAGAACGGATAGTAGATCACCATCGAAATCGCCAGATTGACCACCTGTAACACCGTGCCAGAGATATGGCCGCCGGTGGCCAGATAGCCACTGGCGAAAATGGGCGTGGTAAACGGCAGGGCGATCCCGGCGGGTGGTGCGACTAATCCAGTGGTCATGGCGGCCCATGACACAATTACCAGCACCACCGGCGTCAGAATAAACGGCAGGAACAGGTAAGGGTTCATCACCAGCGGAATGCCAAACACCAATGGCTCGCTGATGTTGAACAGGGCGGCGGGTCCGGCAATCTTACCCAGCTGTTTCATCTGGCGACTGCGAGAGCGGATCAGCATAAAGATCACCAGACCCAGCAATGCTCCAGTACCGCCAGGCGCTATCCACAGATCATAAAACTGCTGCGTGAAGATGTGCGGGATCGGCTGGTTATGCTGGAACGCTTCAAGGTTTTCACTCATGTTGGAGAGCCAGACCGGCTGGATAAACACCAGCACAATGGCATCGCCGTGCAATCCCAGCGTCCAGAGAATTCCGATCAGCAGCACCGAGAAGATCATGCCCGGCAGCGTGCCGCCAACGTGGTGCATCGGCAGTCCAATCACGGTGGCGATCAGGTTGTTGATGTCGCCAAATGGCGAGGCTTCGACCGCCAGACGGATGATCAGCACCACCGCCAGCACGCAGAACCCCGGTACCAGCGCGAGGAAGGATTTCGCCACCGCAGGCGGCACACCTTCCGGCATTTTGATCACCAGATTGCGGCTATGGACGAAGCGATAAATCTCCGTCGACATCAGCGCAATCACAATCGCCACGAACAAGCCTTGGCTGCCAATCATCGAGATCGGCAGGACGCCAGTCACCAGCTGTGCGGGCGCATTTTCGACTGGGGCAAACAGCGTCTGCTGCGGAATGGTCATCACAAAAGCCACTAACGCCATGGCGCCGCTGGTGAGCGGGTCCAGCGTGCGGTACTTCTCCGCCAGACGATAGGCGATACCGAAGCTGGAGATCAGCGCCATGATGTCGTAGGTAGCACGCACCGGATAGAGCAGTTTGTTGCGCCAGGTGTCACCAAACAGATCCGCCATCAAATGGCACCACGCCGGAATCGGCAGGTAGGCGAAGATCAGGAAGAAGCTGCCAATCAGCATAAACGGCATGTTGAGAATGATGCCGTCACGCACCGAGAGCACATGTTTCTGGCCGGCGACTTTCAGCGCTGCGGGCAACACATAACGTTCAATAAAAGTACGGTTGGACACAGGGCCTCCTCAGGCTCAATGGCGCAACAAAATGATAATAAGCGGTCCAATTGCACCAACGCTAGCGGCGGATAATCCGCGCGGCTAGCGTTGGTGCAGGTGACCTTACATTGCCAGATTTGCACAGCGGCACGGTTTATCGGGCATATCTGGAGCCGCATTCTCGCGATTGCACCGTTACGGCGCTATTGAGCCGATGAGAACTGCGGCAACCACGGTTTGTTCAGGGTTAACACTTCTTCCAGCAGAGCTTCCGCTGTTGCGACATCGCCCACCAGTGGGTTGCCCAACAACGCCAGCAGTGCCTGATTGCGGTCACCGTGTATTGCCGCCTCAATGGTTAAGCGCTCGAAGGCTTTAATCTGCTGCGTCAGGCCGTTCATCAGCGGCGGTAATTCGCCGAACATCAACGGATGCGCACCCTGGGCATCTACCAGGCAATTCACTTCTACTACCGCGTCATCGGGCAGCCCGTGAATCGCGCCGTTATTGCGGCAGTTCACCACCAGATTCTTGCCGCTGTTGTTGTGTATCGCGCTGATCAGCTCAACCGCCACTTCAGAGTAATAAGCACCACCGCGGAAACTCAGCTGCTCTGGTTTGTGCGCCAGATCCGGGTCGGCATACAGCGCGAACAGCTCGGCTTCAACCTTCATCACTTGCTCAGCGCGGGTGCCTTCATGACCATTTTTAGCTTTCTCCTGCTCTTCGGCCAGCATCTGCGGCGTCTGCCAGTAATAGCGATGATACGGACAGGGAATAGCATTCAGCGCGCGCAGGAACTGTGGTGACCACGGCATATCTTTGATGTTGTTCATGGTCAGCGACTGGCCATCACACAGCAGCTCAATCACCTGTTTAGTGGCATCCTCTCCGCGACAGGTCACCTGATGCACCCATACCAGATGATTGAGTCCGGCAAAGCGCAGTTGCACATCATCCCATGGCGCGTCGAGCATGCCAGC
This sequence comes from Pantoea rodasii, assembly GCF_002095465.1. Classification (GTDB taxonomy): domain Bacteria; phylum Pseudomonadota; class Gammaproteobacteria; order Enterobacterales; family Enterobacteriaceae; genus Pantoea; species Pantoea rodasii. Next base: position 235,482 of record NZ_MLFP01000001.1, read on the forward strand.
AATCATATGATGCGTATTCACCGGCACGTTACACAGGCCGATGATTTTGGCGTTGCTATAGCGCGAGACCGCTTCAGTGACGATGCCGGCGGGATTAGTGAAGTTGATGATAAAGGCATCGGGCGCCAGCTCTTCCACTTTGCGCGCAATGTTCAGCATCACCGGAATGGTGCGCAGCGCTTTGGCAAATCCGCCCACGCCGGTGGTTTCCTGACCGAGACGACCGTATTTCAGGCCAAGGCGTTCATCGGCTGCGCGTGCCGCCAGTTGGCCGACGCGCAGTTGGGTTAGCACGAAGCGGGCACCACGAATCGCATCGTCCAGTTCAAAGTGTACGCTGACTGTGACCTGCTCTAATCCGTTCTGCTGCAGCATGCGGCGGGTGAGATCGGCAATGACATTCACTTTCTCGCGACCCGATTCCACATCCACCAGTGCCAGTTCAGTCACCGGCAACTGCGCGTAACGGTTGATGATCCCTTCAACCAGTTCCGGTGAATAGCTGCTGCCACCACCAATAATTGCCATCTTAAGCATCGGTTCCTCCTGCCGCAGTGCGGCGGTAGAGTTCAATGATTTCGCCCGCCAGATCCTGCACCAGCATGGCGTTCATTAGGTGATCCTGGGCATGTACCAAAATCAGGGTGACAGGCAGTTTGCCGCTGCCTTCATCGAGACTGATCAACGCCGTTTGCTGTTGATGTGCGCCGTTGATGCTCTCTTTCGCGGCCGTCAGCTGTTGTTCGGCGGCGGCAAACTGGCCTTCTCGTGCCGCTCGCAGCGCGCTCAGTGCCGCACTGCGAGCGGCACCGGCCTGCACCAGCAGCAGCATGATCTGTTCTTCAAACTCGATAACCACTTCTTCGGACATGCAGAATCCCCCACAGCACAAGGCCGTGTTTATTTCGGTCAGTTTGGGTAAAACGGAAGTATTAAGAGGCGTGCAACGCCAGGGCGGTATCCAGCACCTGTTCGCCGCGCATCATGCCGTAATCCATCATGTCGATCACGGCGACCGCTTTGCCTTGCGGTTCAGCGATGGCAGTCAGGCGGGCGGCTTCAAACTTCACCTGCGGGCCGAGCAGCACCACGTCGGCATCCGGCAGGATGCGTTCGAATTCCGCTACCGGCACCGCTTTGATATCAATGGTCAGCCCGCGCCCCTGAGCCGCGTTCTGCATTTTGTTGACCAGCATGCTGGTGGACATCCCTGCAGCACAGCAAAGTACGATACGCATATGATTTCCTCCTGTGATTTGTCGGGGCCATTTAAGACCTGTGTTGTAGGTGGTGTAAATACCCTCCGGACAGACGATTTTCTGATGAATGGATAATTATGCATTTAAAATCAGTTGGTTATTGTGTGATTGTTTGTGAAAATATTTTTCACGACTGTGATCGATGCTGTAATTTATCGTTAACATAAGCGGGTTTTGACGTTGATAGCGGTGAAATCGTTGAAAAAAAGCTCACAATGAAAAATATTTTCATGCATGATGGGCGTTCGCAACGAGAGGATGTGGTGAGCGGATGGATATTGTCTGGCAACTGCGGCAGCAGTCGGCACGCGCGGATGCGCCGGAATCTAAGCTGGCGCGTTTTATTCTGGAAAACCTGCATGTCAGCACGCAGGCCACCATGGAGAGTCTGGCTAAGCAGGCGGGCGTCAGTACGGATGTGTTGCACCGTTTTGCCGCTTCAGCGGGCTGTCGCGATCTGGATGATTTCCTGCATCAGGTGCGCAAAGCAGGGCAGCAGGAAGGGGCATTTATCGATGGCATCCGGCAGCGCCAGCCATCGCTGAGCCAGCAGGAAAATCGTGTGGCGCTGGCGATCCTTAACGATATCGCGTTTGCTGCATCGGCTACGATCGAGCAATTAGCCGGGCGCGCTGAAGTCAGTGCTGCCACCATCACCCGTTTTGCCCGTTCTGTGGGTTGTGAAGATATTCGCGAATTACGTATGCGGCTGGCGCGTGCCAGTTCTGTGCCTTCAGCCCCAACCGCGCAGGGTATTCCGCAGCTGGAGGCGATTCATCAGGCGTTAGCCCAGCAGTGGTCACTGGCTGAAACCGCGACCTGGGAGCGTGCGGCGCGAATGTTACGTAAAGCTCGCAGCGTGCTGTTGATTGGTGCGGCAGGGCAGACCACGCCGCTGGTGGCTGAAGTTCACCAGCGATTAACGGCGACAGGTCTGGCGCTGGCATGGATTCAGGACGATAACCTGCTGCGTATGACGCTGAGCCGATTACAGCCGGATGATTTGCTGCTGATCCTCGCGCCGGATGCGGTGAATAGCAGCGTGTTGAGCGCGGTGCATCATGCACATATTCAAAAAACGCCGGTGATTGCGATTTGCCCGACTAAGCTGGATCTGGCAAGTCAGGCTGATATTTGGTTGCCGCTGCCGGATGAACAGCAGGCGCGCAGCTATGGCATTCTCTGCGCGCTGGATCGGCTGGAAACGGCATTGACGTCATTTTAATGTGTAAAACTCTGCCATATGAATGCTGCCATCTTGCAGCATTCCTTGAGGGGGACCGAGCCAAAGCTCTTCATCACTGAATAACATTTACTGATATTCAACCGTCAGCATTGCTGTCGCAGAGAATGATCCCAGACTAATCCCACCCGTACTGTTTCTCACTAAGACAGCCGTTAAAACAGGCTGATTGGGATAGGTAAAGTTGAACCAATCGTTAACAGGCACCTTAGCGCCATCATATTTAAGCTCAATGGCCAGGTTATTTTTATTGGTACTCAATAGGGTTGAATTAAATGCAGCACCCGTGCCTGAAAACTGCATTTTTAGCAGTTTTGACACCGTTGCAGGGCATTCAAGTGTGTAAGATAGCGTTCTTTCATAATTTTTCCCGTTAATCGTCGAAGCAAGAATTCCTTTACCGAAATCGACAGTAATGTCGTTTCCTTTGTTGAGATCACAGGGAGGTGCGAGGACTTTGACTTTAACGCTAGCCCCCACAGAAAAAGCATATGCAGACTGAGTCAGAACCAAGCTCATTAAGCATATGGCAACACAGGGATATGTAAACGTTGAGACCTGACTATTCATAGCTCAACCTGAAATTTATGTTGGCGGAGTAGTTGCCTGCTCTTAATTCACCTCGTGTGCGTTCCGCAGCAATATAATAAACGACCTGGCTATCATCAGGTTGCAATAATACTGGCTTGCCTCGTTGACCAATAATCATGTTATTGAAGGATGCGTCTTTTAAACGTAGTCCGATACCCTTAACCCCCTGGGCCTGAAAAAGTTCAGGATTAGCCGCATCCTCTACGCCATTAAAAGAAAACGACACAGCCGGTTGATATGCACTCCAGGCGACATTATCTCTCTCCCGTTGAGGGTCTGATGCATTACGTAAACAATCATGTAATTTTAGCGACACAGGAATTAATGGGCCCTGGTCACCGACGTTATGGAAGTTTGCAGTCGTAATGTTACCTAAATCAATCGACTGATCGGCTGAATGCATATCCAGATAGCATGCACTTTCAGTTAACGTCCCATAAACGCGCAATACACCAAAGTGGCTCTCAATTGCGCCATTTTTAAATACTGCTAATGCCAGTGGTGAAAATAACATGACCACGATGGAAACGCATAGGTGTAATGTCATGAATTTTTGGGCGGAGTTCTTCATAAACGAATTTATTCTCATATTCATCATGCCAGGTTATCCATTGTGTTGCGGATCCACATGACATGCGTTTCCCTTACAACTGAATATCAGTGAGGGCTGACCACCGTAATCGTTCACGTAGACTAAAACAGGGTTTTTACCTAATGATGATGCACTTCCTCCTAATGGCGCCTGACTGAAAGGGGGGATCATCATGGATTCAAAACCTTTAATAACGTTGCCTTCTTTTTGGGCGCTCGCACCAATCAGTGTAATGTAATAAGGGGTGGGATTTTTAACTGTATATTTATCTCCCAGTTTCAATAATGTCATTTTTTCCTGAAAAGGCGTTGCATGCTGTGCCGCAGCGGCTTCGGCTAAATCTGCCGGACGATAGAAAAATTTGATCCGTGTTTGTAATGCAATCTGCAGGACATTAGGTTTGTCACTTTTAGGTGGAATCTCTCTTAAATTAAAATAAAAGAGCGACTCACGATCGCCAGGAAGTTTTTTAAATTCCTCAGATGAGGTTAAAGCCTGAATTTTGACCTGGCTTTCTTCTTTCGGTTCGATGCGTTGAATAGGTGGGACGACGATAAAAGGACTGTTACTTTCAAGTTTTTCGTCTTTATCATTCTCAAGCCAACCCTGAGCGAGATAAGGCAGCGATTCATTTTTGTTACTGACCGTCAAACTGACTGATTTCTCCGAACCCGGATAGATGACCCGTGTTCGGTCAAGAGAGACTGCTGCCACCGCAGATTGGATGCCAGCGCTGAGTGTTAATGTGATGATGGCTGCTTTTTTTAATGTTATTTTTTCATGAAAATTGATCTCTTAATTATGAAATTTTATCTTTATAAGTGATTTTTTGCTTAAACTTTAATGCAAGGAAGCAGTAAGTTTGTGGTTATTTCATGGCTTAGATTCAGTGGAGGCGTTATCGTGCACTGATCGGCATTGTTCCAGCGCACCGTCATTGCTTCGCCAGGCTGAATACCGCTCAGATAGACATTGCCATCATCATTGATAATGCCGGTTTCCTGATTTTTTAGATTAAATACGCTTGCGCCAAAAGGTGGTGCTGAACCATCTTCAAGACGGACCGTGGCGATGGCTTTTCCACCATGGGTCACATTGAACGAGCGGTAGCCAATAGCCCCTTCCGTTAATGTTCCTTGTGAAACAGATTTCATAACTTCTATGTCATCAGCTAATTTATCGACGTTAATTCGGATGCTATTACGATAGTAACTATTGATATCCGTAATGACAGCTTTACCAAAATAGTTGGTGTTGATTGAGTGACCGAAGCCGGATACCGGCACACCCGCAACGCCATCGGTGTCAACTAACATGCGTGTTCTACCCGCAACGCTGCTGCTGTGAAATGCTCCACCCTTTGGCGTCAGAGTCGCACCGCCTTGCAGTGACATGCCCAATGCTTGATACTGGTTCTCACGGTAGCTCACTGACGTATTTACTTGAGCGAGGCTACCTTTATGCGTGTAATAACCACCGATATCGGTATCACTGTTAGCCACGCCAGCACTAATCTGATAAGAATCAGCGTCACCCATGCGATCATAATAACTCACGCTATTAAGGTTATTTCCTTTCGAGTAAGAGCCATTGTAACTGGCGGTGCCTGATTGTCCCCATGGTAATGACAATGACATATATACGCCTTTATCATTGCTTTGACCCAATACGCTTCGATATGCAGTTAATGACAGACTGATATTTTTAAACTTCATCAAATCCATGTTTTTTGATAATGAGAAGTCATAGCGGTCATTTGCCTGCTGATTCCAATACGTCTGATGGTTGTAATTGAGATAAGTGGCAAGATTCAGCGATTCGAATTGCTGGTTCAAAGAAACCGTATACATTTCTTTGCTGCGCCCGTTATCGACATTACCTTTTAAACCATTGAGGTAATCGCCCATCGAACGAAAACCATCATCTGAAAAACGATAACCAGCAAAAGTTACCTGGCTGCCGGATTCCTCAAATCGTTTGGCATAACTTGCGCGCCACGCATTGCCTCTCTGAGTGTCACGGTTATGGTCTTTTAAATTTGAGACAGTGACATCTGTAGATATTGCGCCCAGTGCCAGTAAGTCCCGACCGACGCCAAGAGACAGGGCATGGTAGTCGCCACCGCCCATTCCACCGGTATACAAGGACCAACCATTACTGATTCCCCATGAGAGTTCGCCCGTCGCGAAAAGTGGCCCTTCAGTGTGATGAGCGAAATTCGAAGGTCTGCCGATTGAGGACTTGTATCTAATTTGTCCAGGGCGAGTCAGGTAAGGAATAGTGGCTGTATTGACCTGAAATTGTTCAATATTGCCATCCTGTTCTTCAATGCGAACGTCCAGGTTGCCGGATACGGCGTTATCAAGATCCTGAATGCGGTAGGGGCCAGCAGCAACTTGCACCTCTTTAATGATGCGTCCCTGCTGGCTGATAATCACTTTAGCGTTACTCTTCGCCACACCACTGATCTCCGGCGCATATCCGCGTAAATTCGGAGGCAGCATATTGTCATCTGTCGCCAGACTTAAACCGGTGAAACGAAAGCCATCGAAAATCGATGAGTTCAGATAGTCTTCGCCCAGCGTTAACTTGGCGCCCATTTTTTTCAATGCACGATAGGCGTAGAACCGATTCCAATCCCAACTCTGCGGAGATTGTGAACCGCGACCTGCAGTTTGGTGGTCATATCGACCTAGCCAATCCGCACGAAAGCGCCAGGCACCCAGATTGGTGCCGGTCGTGCCATTTCCCGATAAATTGGTATTACTTTTGCTGCCCGCCGCATTTTGCTTAATAGTTTGAAAATTAAGGTTATAATCAAAAAGCGCGCCAGCTATACCTTCTTCCCACCGTGCCGGGGGATCCCATGAAGAGCTGCTATATTCCAAAAATGCTTGAGGAATGCTGATCAGTAACGTTGATTTGCCCAAATCTGCTCGCGTTGACATCCCTGCAACACTGTTCAGGTTTAAGCATTCGCCGTTATGCCACCATTTAAGCTGCGAAGAGAACTTATCCTTTAAACCCAGAAGAGGAATCATTTCCTGAGTGATGCAGGATAAGGTTTCATTTTCGTCTTCTTCAGAGGCATAGAAATTGACCACGCGTTCTGGCAGCGTGATTAAATTGATGTTTAATGTGAGAGTATAGGCACCAGGTAAAATAAACCCCTTGCGTGCAAACTGGCTAATGTCGATGTTACTGCGATCTTTCAGAACCAGCACATCAGTATTGAACTGAATGTCTGAGCCCGCGAGCGTGATTTTTGCTCCCAGGATGCAGGAAAAAAACACTAATATGCATATAAACGAAATGGCAAATACATGCCAAAAAAAACGCATCAGCATAATAGTTTTCCTTTTTAATTGTAATCTATTCTAAAACGAAGCGTTAAATGCAGATCGCCTGAGCGAATGACATCCTTGTTGCCAATCAGGTTTAGCCGATAGTTAAATTGCATGTCACTGTTTAATTTGCTCTGATTAAGATGCTTTCCGGGAAAAGCCAGATTTCCATGATGATCGCTAATCATCATCGCGATGCCATTTGCAGAGCCTGACACTTTAAAATGTTCACCATCTTCCTCACCATCAAACATTAATTTAATCGTGGTTATTTCAGATTGCTGAGTGTCATTTTCATACAACATGCAGCCTAATAAAGCGATTGAGAAGAAGTGGTTTGGCCCGCGACCTACTTTGAGCATTTCGCTAACGGGATGGTTTCCGATATCTATCGTTTGGTCGGGCGAACCTAGACTAATACTGCAAGCGGCTCCAACAATGGAGCCTGTAATATGCACCTTTGAAATGCTTTCATCCGAGGCAAAGGCACATTTCGTCAGCATCGATATATGTATGATGGTCAGTAGAATTACTGATTTAAAACTACTTGAGATCATACGCTTCAATGATTCGCTCCCAGTTTATCCAGTTGAAAAAACCTGCGACAAAATCGCCGCAGGTTAAGGGGGAGAAATGGCTGCTTAGTTGTAGCTCAGCACGAAGTTAGCAGGTACCTGGAATGTGCCGGGAACGATAGTCGCAGCAGCTCCGCCACCTTTAACGTTAGCGGTGAAGCTAAGGGTATTTGAGCCGTTAAATACTTGTTGAGCGGTAGTCGGCGTATTGATTTTTACTTTTTCGCCATCGTTGGTGAACATCTGGATTGATGCTCCTCGTGCAGTACCGCCGGTCAACGCAAGGCTTTCTGGATCATAGGAAGAGGTAGCACCGGTGAAACGTGCAGTCACTTTGTCGTTCGTACCGGCAGTGGCGATAACACAATCTTCCAGTTCAATTTTGAAAATCTGTGGGGTTGAGCTGCCGGTATTGCCGCTTTCTGCCAGCAGTACATTTGAAATCGCACCCAGTGACACCGTTTGGTCTAATGACCCCGGTGCGATGGAACATGGAGAATCAATAATTGAACCGGTGAAAGTGACTTTTCCGGTGTTGCCTGCAGCATATACAGAGGAAGCAGTGAACAGGCTTAACATAGACAGGGCAATAATACACTTTTTCATTTAATATCTTCCATTTTGTTATTTACCCATATTTCTATTTTAATGACGAAATATGGCTTTTACCGATGTTTCATTAGGTGTGCTAACGATATATAGCGTCCCTGATGATGGTGAAACATGGGCATTTACGCACAACTAACAGGTGCTCCTTTTCCATACTTATTCGCATGGTCTAGTACGATGAGCCTGATAATATTTTTTATTTCTTGGCTTCGTTGGAAGAGATTATGGGGAAAGGCTATGTTGATAGAAATCGGATTAATTGGTTGTTTATGTAATGGGGGAATGTGGCATCTGTCAGGGAAATATGACAAGGAGGGTGTTATTAATGTGGTTGACGTATTATGGGGTGATGGAAGCTATCGTTGCGATAGCTAAAAACAATATCATTTAAGAACGAGCATGAATGTGATCGCTGCCGTGTTATTAGTTGAACAATTAATGAATTCAACTAATTCAGCTATGATTTTCTGATATTCAGTTTGTCTGTAGGGTTAATCAGGTAAGCCCACGCGAAGTCGCAGCAGTGGGCATCTTCCATTATTTAATCAGCACCTGCGCACCCGCATTTTTCTCCAGCCGCCAGACATCAAACAGAGACATCAACACCAACAAGGCCACACCCGCAAATGCGATGTGAATGTCATTCTGCTCAATGGTTGCATGCTCATGCCACAGCATGGCTCCGCGTAAGAACAGGGCGGCCAGCGCAATGCCGGCGCTCATGCTGAACTGGAAGAAAATACTAAACACTACAGACGCATCACTCATTTTCGCTTGTGGCACATCAGCAAACCCCAGGCTGTTGTAGCAGCTGAACTGCAGCGAGCGCGATAACCCGCCGATAAACAGTATGGCAGCAATCGCAAAGTAACCGAGCGAGGGGCTGAGCAGCAAGCAGCCCAACATCGCGGCCAGGCTGATGATGCCGTTCACCATTAGCACCTGACGGAAGCCAAAGCGCTTCATTAGCCAGGTGGTGGCAGGCTTCATCGCCAGATTTCCGGCAAATACCCACAGCACCATGGCGCCTGCCTGCGCAGCACTCCAGCCAAAACCAAGCTGAAACAGCAATGGCAACAGGAAAGGGACGGCGTTAATGGATGCGCGGAACAATGAACCGCCGACAACCGCATTTCGGAAGGTATTAATGGTCATGGCACTGAACGGCAACAGCGGCTGCGGATGGCTGAAGCTGTGACGATAGGCCAGCACACTGCACAACACGCCAAGTAACAGTAATGGAATGCCAAGGCTGAGATGCATTTGTCCGAGCGCTTCCAGCGAGACAATCAGCGCGGTGCAGGCGGTCGCGGTCAGCACAAATCCACGCACCTCAAACGGACGCGGATGTTCTGCTTTAAACTGGGGCACCAGATAAACGGTGGCAATTATGGCGATAATGCCGAGTGGGATATTGAGCCAGAAGATCCACGGCCAATGTCCGTAAGTTACTATCAAGCCACCGAGCGGTGGACCGAGCACTGGGGCAATCAATCCCGGCCAGGTAATAAAGGCGATGGTTTTCACCATGTCTTTTTTTCGGTCACACGCAGCACCACCATGCGACCGACTGGCACCATCATCGCGCCGCCAATTCCCTGCAAAATGCGGCTTAATGCGAACATCGGCAGCGTTTCGCTGAGGCCACACAATATTGATGCAAGGGTAAAAATCAAAATCGCGCAGGCAAAGAGAGTACGTGCACCATATCGATCGGCTAACCAGCCGCTCATGGGAATGCCCACCGCCACAGCCAGTAAATACGCACTCACACCCACATTAAGCGCCACCGGGCTGGCAGCGAAATCGCGCGCCATTTGGGGAATAGCAGTGGTGATGACGGTGGCGTCGAGGTTTTCCATAAAGAAGGTGACTGCAACCAGTAGTGCGAGCAACAAGGTGCGTTTAGCTGGGATGCCATTCTGCGTCATAACGCCATTCCTTTCTCTTCCATGTGAATCAGGATTAGGGAGAGAATAGTTTCGGGCGCAATCGTTTTCTATGCAAGTGTAGCGATAAAAAACCCGGCAATTGCCGGGCGGTGAAACCTGAAAATGGCTAAACGCAGCTTTTACATCGATGACATTACGGCAAATTGATCACAATGGTACCGCTGCCGCTCTTATCACCGGGCGTAGGATTTGTGGCTGCCAAAGTTGAGGCTACCGTGTGAGTGGAGGCGCCGCTGGGCAGATAAATAGCTCCTGAGCTACGACCATCAAAAGTCAGCGTTGAAGTCACGCCACCGCCGAGGTTAATGGTGCCATCCAGGCTGCCAATCGTCGCATTGGTCGCACGATTGCAGTTCACATTGATTGATACGCTATCTTGCTTACCGTTCACTTTGTCTGCCTGAAGTGTGCCGTGATCGATGTTGGGTGAACCCGAGAAGGCGCAACTGGTAGGAATGGGCGGGACGGAAACAGTCTGGCATGAAGTCCCGGGCTGATTCCTATATTGCGCTCCTAGGCTATTTGAAGCGCCACCGACGCATACAGAATGAGGTCCGGGCCCAGATACGGAAAACGAAGCATTAAATGAACCACTTGCAGGATAGTTTCTTAAAAAAACAATATTCGCATTTGACCATGTGTCGGTCCCTGGTATACCGCCACTTCCACTATCAAGCACGGTTCGTGGCGCTCTTTCCACCTTACCTGTCGCATCTAATACCCAAATACCAAATTGACAATAACGCGTTGCACATCCTATTGAGGCCGTAGAGTTGCTGCCTGACGAGCTATAACTAATTTCTAGGATATTGGTACCCGCAGGAACATTCGCTCGTGTGATGCTGATTACTGCATTCGCGGTGTTTGAAAGGATAGATAAAAAGAACGTGATGAGTAAATATAGCGCTTTCATGTTATTCCTGTTTAAAGGATTTGCTTGAGGAATGGTATCAAGTGATGATTGTGAGTTTTTAGGCTGTAATAATTATTTTTATTATGATCGTTTATTTAATTTTTGATAAGTAATTTTTGGATGGGGTTAAAGTAGTGTTTTAATGCGAAGGATGTAATAAATCCCTACGGGAGGTTAATGTTTACCCTTGAGGTTAATGGGGTTTGTTAATTATTGATAGCTGAAGTCCTATAAAAATAGACCAAGTGGTCGTTAATTAATATTGATTATCCTTGCATAAGATACCAAATAAGCGTTTACGCCTTTCTTCCAGACGTAAACGCACCAACACCTTACTTCTTAACCGCAGATGACGACTCGCGAACCTTTTTCACCTCGTTTACCCAAATCACTGGGGCATCATTGCTCCAGCCGCAGCGTACAAAAGTGGCCAGGTTTGCGAACTGTTCATTTCTCATGGTTATGTGGTCTCAGCCACTTTTGCCTTTGCCCTGGACTCAATAAACTGCACCACGGCGTGGGTCACATCGGCGGTATTAGCCGTACCACCGACATCCGGCGTCAAAATCCCTTTCTCACACACGTTTTCGATTCCAGCCATAATCAGCGCTGCCGCATTATGTTCACCCAGATGTTCCAGCATCTGCACCGCCGTCCAGAAGGTCGCAATCGGGTTGGCGATACCTTTACCAGTGATATCAAACGCTGAGCCATGAATCGGTTCAAACATTGACGGGAAGCGGCGTTCCGGATCGATGTTAGCCGTCGGAGCCACGCCCAGACTGCCCGCCAGAGCACCGGCCAGATCGGAGAGGATGTCGGCATGCAGGTTGGTGGCAACGATGGTATCCAGCGTCTGCGGATGCAGCGTCATGCGATGTGTCATCGCATCAACCAGCATCTTGTCCCATTGCACATCCGGGAACTCCAGCGCCACTTCGGCGGCAATCTCATCCCACATCACCATGCCGTGACGCTGGGCGTTGGACTTGGTCACCACGGTCAGCAACTTACGTGGACGTGACTGCGCCAGTTTAAAGGCATAACGCATAATGCGCGTGACGCCGACACGGGTGAAGATCGCCACTTCCGTGCCGACTTCCTCCGGCAAACCGCGGTGCGCACGGCCGCCGTTGCCAGAGTATTCGCCCTCAGAGTTCTCACGTACGATAACCCAATCGAGATCACCCGGACCGCGATTGCGCAGCGGCGAAGTCACGCCCGGCAGGATCTTCGTTGGACGCACGTTGGCGTACTGGTCGAAGCCCTGGCAAATCGGCAGACGCAGGCCCCACAGGGTGATGTGGTCTGGCACATCCGGTGCACCTACCGCGCCGAAGTAAATCGCATCGAATTTTTTCAGCGTGTTCAGGCCATCTTCAGGCATCATCACGCCATGTTGTTTGTAGTAATCCGAACCCCAGTCAAAAGTTTCAATATCAAACTTCAGTTGTTCATCGTGACGCGCCACAGCGTGTAACACTTCCACGCCTGCCGAAATCACTTCCGGGCCGATACCGTCAGCGGGAATGGCTGCAATTTTGTAATTACGCATGGTTACTTCTCCAGTCAATGAGTATGAGGATGAGGAATCTCTGCCGTTTGCGGCTTATTCGCCTTGGCAGAAAGAATCAGGACCACGAGGGCAGAGAGCGCCAGTAATCCGGCGACAAAGTACAACCCCCAGGTGTAGCTACCGGTTTGCTGACGGATGACACCAATCATCATCGGGCCGACAAAACCGCCGAGGTTGCCGATGGAGTTAATGGTGGCGATACCCGCGGCCGCTGCCGGGCCGCTGAGGAACAGCGTTGGCATGCTCCATAACGGCGGTTTCGATGCGCTGATGCCCACGGTCACCAGCGTCAGGGCGACTATCACGGCGAACAGCGTGCTGACGTTACCGGCATAAATCAGTCCTGCCGCCGCCAGCAAACAGGCACCAATTACATGCCAGCTACGCTCTTTGGTGCGGTCGGAATGACGCGCCCACAGGATCATCGCGATAACGCCAATCACCGCCGGGAAGGCATTGAGGAACCCGATTTCCATCGAAGAAGCGCCAAAGCTGCGGATGATTTGCGGTGACCAGATGCCGAGCGTATACAACCCGGCGGAGGTGCCGAAGTAGACCAGCGCCAGTGCCAGCACGCGCTTATCGGCCAATCCGCGCCATGCGCTGCTATGGCTTTGCGTTGCCGCCCGCGCCTGCTCTTCAGCCTGCATCGTATTTTCCAGCCACGCACGCTCTTCGTCAGTCAGCCATTTGGCTTTGGCCGGGCGGTCAGTGAGGAGGAACAGCACCACCACGCCAAGCACCAGCGCAGGAATCGCTTCCAGAACAAACATCCACTGCCAGCCCGCATAGCCGAGCCAACCGTGCATCTCCAACAAGGCGGCGGAGATGGGCGATCCCAGTGCGGTTGAGAGCGGGGCCGCAGCCATAAAAATCGCCGTGACCTGCGCGCGTTTTGCTGCCGGGAACCAGTAACTGAGATAGAGGATGATGCCGGGGAAGAAACCCGCTTCCGCCACACCGAGCAAGAATCGCAGGGTGTAGAAGCTGGTGGCGCCTTGCACGAAAGCCATGCATCCAGAGACTAATCCCCAGGTGATCATCACGCGGGCTATCCAGATGCGTGCACCGACTTTGTGCAGAATTAAATTAGACGGAACTTCAAAAAGAAAATAACCGAGGAAAAAGATCCCAGCCCCCAAACCAAATACTGTGGGCGAGAATCCTAAATCCTGATTCATGGTTAACGCGGCAAAACCAATGTTGACGCGATCGAGAAAAGCGATGAAGTAGAGCAGCATGATGAAGGGCACAATGCGTAACGTCACTTTACGCATCACCCTTTTTCGAGGTGAGAGTTCATATTAAAGTGCTCCAGATTGTGTAGGGTAGTGTTATTTTTTTGTCATCGAGTTCAGTATGCAGTTTTGACTTGGTGAATCATTAATCGTGGATTATATAAAGTATTTGAATAATCGAATGGCGAGGAAAATGTGGATATAAATCAACTGCGTTGTTTTGTGGCAGTAGGCAAAGAACTCCATTTCGGCCGGGCGGCCCAAAGATTGGAAATGATGCCTGCGTCACTTTCTCGCTTCATCCGAATACTCGAAGAGGACCTGGGCGTGCGCTTGTTGAACCGGTCAACGCGCAATGTTTCATTAACAGCGGAAGGGGCGATATTTTTTGATGAAGCCAGCAAACTTATCGATCAATTCGATGCGCTGGGCCAGCGTTTTAAAGTGGGTTTAAAAGATGAACGCCGCACATTACGTATTGGCGCGATTGATAGTGCGGCACGAGGATTAGTACCCGCCTTATTAAATCTCTTTATACCGCTGCATCCCACTAGCGACATTCATATTATTGAAGATAAAACCATCAACCTGATCCCTAAATTAAAATCAGGCTGGCTGGATATGATTTTTATTCGTGCGCCGCAGGCCATTGATTCCTCATTAGCTATTCGCTTTATTACCCGAGAAAGCTGCGTGCTGGCCGTGCCGTCTAATCATCCGCTGGCGGGAAGATCGCAGGTGGCGGTTGGGGACTTTCAGCACGAGGCAATGATTATTCCCGATCGCCGCACTCGCCCGCACAGCCATGAACTCACTATGAGTTTGTTTAAACTTGCCGGGTTAACACCGCATATTGCGCAATTCGCCGAAGAGAAGCAGACCATTTTGAGTCTGGTCAGCGCGGGGTTAGGTCTGGCGGTGGTGCCTGCCTCTTATCGCACCATGAACAGCGAAAGCGTCAGCTATATTGCGCTGGAATTGCCGGAGCAAATAAAGGGCCTGCCGCTGAGTATTGCCTGGCAAAAAGGCAATGAAGATGATTATCTGCGTGAGATGCTGCGCCTGTTTAATGACAACAAGCGCGAGCTAACGGAAAAACTGTGATCCTCAATCGCTTAACGACCTTTTAGAGGCGCGACACCCAATCAGCGCGTTTTGTTATTACCTTCTCCACAGTAGCGAATTAGTCAGAGTCTCTTTATGATGGTTTTTTCCCGCGTGATTGTCGGGAACGATCAATGACTTAGGGAAGTAACCACGCGATGACTCTGTTAAACGACCTCGACCTGCGTCAGCTGGAAGCCTTCTCGGCGGTAATTTCAGCCGGCAGCGTGACGGCTGCGGCTAAAGCACTGAACCGCTCGCAGCCTGCGGTTTCTCGCCTGATTCAGGAGCTGGAGCAGTCGCTGGGTTATCCGCTGTTTATCCGCAATGGTCCGCGCATTCATCCGTCGGAAGAGGCCCTGCAGCTGCATCAGTATGTGCAGAAAGCGCTGCTGTCGCTGCAACAGATCCGACTGCGCGCACAAGAGATTGCGCATCAGCAACATCGTCCACTCAGTATTGCCGCCACGCCAGCACTGGCCGCCGGGTTGCTGCCGCAAGCATTGGCGGCGTTGAACCTGCAAAACAAAGTGCAAATCATCAGCGAGTCCGCCGTTCAGACGGCGCATGCGGTGATCACCGCAGAAGCGGACATCGGCTTATGCAGCTTGCCGCTGGAGCATCATGCGGTGGATTTGCACTGGATCGGGCAGTCACAGTGCGTAATTGCGCTGCCGGAAGAGGATGAGCTGGCGGTGCACAGCGAGCTATCGCTGAGCCAGTTGGCAGGCCGTCGTTTGATCGCGCCATGGAGCCCGCAGCGTCTGCGCGGCCGCTACGAAAAAGCGCTGAAGAAAGTCAAAGCACCGCTGCTGGAAACCATCGAAACCAACTCGTCGGCGAATATTCTGGGTTGCGTGCGCGCCGGATTGGGCGTGGCAATCCTTGAACCAGTCACCGGCTGGGGCATGCCGCTGGCTGGTGTGGCGATTCGTCCGATTCAGGAAGATATTCCTTACTTCTTTGGCGTGATCACGCCGCAAGGCCGCCAGATTTCCAGCGCGGCGCAGGCACTGGTGGAAGCGCTGGCAGACGCCGCTGCTCATCTGCTGCCAGGATTTGAACGCCTGCCCGCCAGTGAACATCCTCGCATTATGCGAGTGATCAACCAGGAGTCGTAGCGAGGCGATTGAGTTCATCCAACAGCATTAGCACTTCAATTAAAGATGAAGCGCATCGCTACGCATCAGAACCGAATGCATCAAGGCACGCAATAGCCCTATTACGCTACAGCGGCAAGATATAGCACCGCGGCTTCCTGACTTAACAGGCGCGATGAATCCCTTCATTTTCAACGCTTATAACTTTTTCGGCATAAGATATAAGAAATCCATTGGTCAAATCCTGAGCGAAAATCTTGACTCACATTTAGGGCAAGAGGATTATGCGAAAACTTAGTTTTTATTATGCGTATTGATGATTGTTAGCTGCCTATTATGCGATTTATAGATAATAAAAAAGGCAGTGCCATCGGCGCGTTTTAACCGTTTTCGCTCGCTCTCAAAGCGATCGCTGACACCAGGGAAATCTCTCTATGACGAATGCCGCCAACGGTCTTGCCGCGCTGGAAGCTCAGCTACAGCAGGATCTGGAATTTCTGGAACTGCCCGCCAAATCCTGGGTACCGGAACGCACCTTTCAGAGTGCACCGGTACGCGATGTGGTGGTGATTGGTGCGGGCATGTGCGGTCTGGCGGCACTCGCCAAATTACAGTTCACCGGCATCAGCAATGTGGTGGCTTATGACGCCGCACCCGCTGGGCTGGAAGGTCCGTGGATCACCTTTGCGCGCATGGAAACCCTGCGCTCACCGAAAACGCTGCATGGCCCGGCACTGGGCCTCGCGCAACTGACCTTCCGCGCCTGGTTCACCGCGCAGTGGGGCAAAGAGGCGTGGCAGGAGCTGGACAAAATCCCTAAAGCGCAGTGGATGGATTACCTGATTTGGTATCGCAAAGTGCTGAATCTGCCGGTGCACAACAACGTGCGCATTACCAACATCGCTCAGGCCGGGGATTTGATTGCACTGGATCTGGACGGTGCCGAAACCGGTCGTGTTTATACGCGCCGTTTGGTGCTGGCCACCGGACGTTCCGGTCTTGGCGGTTTTGCTGTGCCGGACTTCCTGCAAGACATTGACCGCCAGTTCTGGGCTCACTCCGCTGATGACATCGATTTTGCCGCCTTAAAGGGCAAGCGCATTGCGGTGATTGGTGCAGGCGCCTCGTCGATGGATAACGCCGCCACTGCACTGGAACAAGGTGCAGGCGCGGTGGATCTGCTGATTCGCCGCAAAGAAATGCCGCGCATCAACAAGATGACCGGCATTGGCAGCCAGGGCGTGGTGCACGGTATGCATCAGCTACCGGACGCGTGGAAATGGAAATTTGTCGATTACACCGCCGCGACCCAAACCCCGCCGCCGCGCTCTTCCACCCTGCGTGTATCACGCCATGACAATGCGCGCTTTTTCCTTGATTGCGGCATCAACGCCGTCAGACAGGAAGAAGAAGGCTTGCTGATTGAAACCACTCAGGGCCCACTGCATTACGACTTCCTGATAGCCGCCACCGGCTTTACCAACGATTTCCACGGCCGCCCGGAGTTTGCCGCCATTGCGCCGCATATCCGCAGCTGGTCCGATGGTCGCTATCAGCCTGAGATGGGCAATGCGCGTCACAGCCTGCTGGAAGCGCCGGATCTCGGTCCTTCATTCGAGTTCCGCGAACTGACGCCCGATGCCTGTCCGATGCTGGCACACATCCACTGCTTCAACGATGCCGCGATGCTGACGCACGGCAAAGTCTCCGGCGATATTCCAGCGGTGAGCGCCGGTGCCGATCGCCTGGTGCGCGGCATTACCGCCTCGTTGTTTGCCGAGGACGTTGAGCAGCACTACGCCAACTTACAAGCTTTTGACACCCCTGAACTACAGGGCGATGAATGGGTGGATTCAACCCCGTTACTAAAACAGGAGAACGCGTTGTGAGCGACGCTATTGATCAAGCAGCCGGATTAACACCAGAAGATGCGCTGTATCAGACGCGCCGCCTGCGTCCCGAATTTGTTGAAGGTGCGGAAGCGTGCCGTGTGTCAGTACTCGCGCCGGAGGACGATCAGGGTTTACCTGCGGATCTGCGTCTGGCACTGGCCCAGCGTATGGCGGTGTTGAACTACGATGCGCCGCTGCAACGTGATTACCAGGCGCAGCTGGCGGCGTTAAACCCGTCTGAAGCCCTGCTGGCGCTGGCATCGGGTTGTGCCGTATCGGAAGAGCCGCTGGCGACGATTGCCCGCCATGCCGACATGGTGACACAGCAGCCGACGCAGGCCACCGAACAGCACATTCGCTTGCTGGAGCAGGCTGGTTTAACCAATCCGCAAATCGTTGCGCTCTCTGAACTGATCGCCTTTGTTAACTTCCAGACGCGCGTGGCGGCTGGCTTACGTTTGATGAGGTCAGCATGATTCCGTCGGTTAATCTCAAGCCGCTGCACTGGCATCCGTATATCACGCCAGTAGATGTTGAACAGGCGACACCGGCGCAGTTGGATGCGATGAAAGTGACGCCGTCGAACAAGAAGATCTCCGAGTACGTGCGCACGCTGGTGCACGATCCCGAGAGCTACACCGCACGTACCGGGCTGTTCAACGCCATCATGTATGTCGAAGGTGGCCTCGATCGTGCGGATCGTGAGCTGGGCGCGCTAGGTGCTTCGATCGTTAACGGCTGCCGTTATTGCGCGGTGGTGCACGCGCGCCGTCACGCTCAGCTGGCCGACAGTGACACCGTGGTCAGTGCCATCTATTTTGATAGAGCGGATGTATTAGGTGAACGCGATGCGGCGATCTACCGCTTTGCGCGTCGTTTATCGGTGACTCCTTCTGAAGCCACGCCGGAAGATGTGGCTGCGCTGCGCGCCGTCGGCATGAACGATCAGGAGATTGTTGATCTGATCCACGCCATCGCCATTTTCGGCTGGGCCAACCGTCTGATGCATGTGCTCGGCCATGCTGACCTGAACAAATAAGGGCTGCACCGGATGTTAGAACTCAACAATATTACGCTTGCTTACGGCAGCAATCCGATCCTGAAAGGGGTCGATCTGTCGGTAAAACGTGGCGATGTGGTGTCGATCATCGGGCCAAGCGGCACCGGGAAAACCACGCTGCTGCGCTGCATAAATTATCTGGCCAAGCCGTCAGCCGGGACTATTCAGCTGGATCAGATCCGCATGGATTACCAGTCCCCGGATAAAGCCGCGATCCAGGCGATCCGTCTGCGCACCGCCATGGTGTTCCAGCAGTTTAACGTGTTCAAAAACATGACAGTGCTGGAAAACGTGATGGATCCGCTGATCGTGATCCAGCGTAAAACTAAACAGCAAGCGCGCGACATCGCCGTACAGGAGCTGGAGCGTGTGGGTCTGGGTGCCAAGCTCGATCACTATCCGTCGCAGCTGTCTGGCGGCCAGTTACAGCGTACCGGTATCGCCCGTGCTTTGGCGGTGCGTCCGGATGTGATGCTGTTTGATGAACCGACCTCATCGCTCGATCCTGAGCTGGTGGGTGAAGTATTAAAAGTGATTAAAGATGTGGCGTCATCCGGCATTACCTCGCTGCTGGTGACGCACGAGATGCAGTTCGCAAAAAGCATCTCGAATCGCATCGTGTTTATGGATCAGGGTGTGGTCGCCGCGCAGGGGACTCCAGCAGAGATGTTTGATAACCCAACTCTGCCGCGCCTTGCCCAGTTCCTCAACTCAGAAAAAGTATTCTAATAATTAAAGGAATCACAGACATGCCTGCAATCAAAACTACATTACGTCGCCTGGCCGCGCCTGGCATCATCGCACTGGCACTGATCAGCGGTAACAGCTTTGCTGACGCGGTTCGTACCATCAAAATCGCCACCGCAGCCGAATCCAAACCGCTGTCATGGGGCGCGATCGGTCACGAGCCAGAGGGTTACGAGCCGGACGTGCTGAAAGCCATCAACGCCAAGCTGCCACAGTACAAATTCGTGATGGAAGGTGCGGCGGATATTGCACAGGAAACCGGTCTGGTGACTGGCAAGTACGACATGGCGACCGGCGGTTACTACAAAGCGCCTGCGCGCAGCAAACAGTTCCTGATCCCGGATGCCCCGATCGGTGCCAGCCTGATGAAGATCTACAGCCGCAGCGATAGCAATATCAACGGCATGAAGGATCTGGTCGGCAAAAACATCGTGCCGGTGACCGCAGGCGGCGGCGTGTATAAGTTCGTCACCCAGTGGCAGCAGGACAACCCGAACGACAAAATCACCATCAAAGCGTCCAGCGCCGGCGTGCCTTACCCGGATCGCCTGAAAGAAGTGCAGAGCGGCAAATATGATGCGCTGATCCTGCCTTCAAATCTCGGTGAGCAGACGGTGATCGACAACCAGAAACTGGCGATCAAAGCCAGTGAGCCGGTGGTGATCAACAACACCTATGTGCTGATCCACCGCTCTGCCGAAAACCAGGCGCTGAACGATGACATCGCCAAAACCCTGCAAGAGCTGAAGGCAGATGGCACGCTGGATAAGCTGGCGCAGAAGTGGTTCGGCGAAGAAGTCACCAAGTACATGAAGTAATAGATTCACTGCGCCCGGTGTTGAGCCGGCGCATGCTGTCCTTTTTAGCAGGAGTGTTTCACCGTGAATCTATCCTCCATGATTCCAGAACTGCTGTCGGCGCTGCCTCTGACGCTCGGCATCATGTTTGTCGCGATGATTGTCGGGTTCTTTCTGGCGCTGATCGCGACGTTTTTCCGCGTGCGCCGTATTCCCGTCATCAGCCAGCTGGCCGATCTTTATGTTTCCTACGCGCGCAGCGTGCCCGTGGTGTTGCAGCTGTTTGTGGCCTTCTACGGCATGCCGCTGATCACCGATAACTTTGGTTTTGGCGACTTCTTTACCGCCAACGTGGCGGCGATGATTGGCCTGAGCCTGTATCACGGCGGCTATCTGTCTGAAGTGATGCGTCCGGCGTATCTTGCGGTAGAGCGTGGTCAGCACGATGCCACCGACAGCCTCGGCTATAGCTTCCGCCAGAAAATGCTGCGTGTGATTGGTCCGCAGGCGGTGCACTTCGCGCTGCCGGGTTACGGCAATGCGATTATCTATCTGATTCATAACGTGGCGCTGGTGATGTACATCGGGGCGGCGGATGTGATGGCGACTGCGCACCTGATCATGGAACGCGACTATAACCAGTATCAGTTCGGCACCTATCTGGTGTTGGCCGTGCTCTATTCACTGCTGTGCGGTGTAGCGTGGCTGATTATTCGATACTTTGAACAACGTCATGCGAAGTACAGCTCGAAGTCTGCGGCGCGCGTGAAGTTCACCACCAGCGTCTGAGTGAGGGAGAAAAACCATGTTTGATGCTGAGGTTTTGCTGCCGGACTTCTGGAGCATTCTCGATGCGGTACCGGTAACGCTGCTGATGGCGGTGACGGTGTTTATCTGTTCGACGCTGTTGGGCGGGCTGTTTGCGTTTATCGAGCATCGCCGTATTCCAGTGCTGCGCCAGCTAGTGATCACCTACAAAATCGCCTTCAAAGGCGTGCCAATGGTGGTGGTGATTTTCCTTGCCTATTACGGCTTGCCACCGGCGCTGCACTTCATTGCCACGCTGTTTGGCGTTGAGGTGAACGCCCACTCATTGCCGAACTGGGTGATCATTATTGTGGCGCTGAGTGCCTGCGTAGCGGCATTCCAGGCCGAAGTGTGGAAGGGCGCGCTGAACTCGTTCGACAGTGGACAATCGGATGCCGCCTTGTCGCTGGGCTACAGCGGCGGACAGCTGTTCCGTCGGGTGATGTTCCCGCAGATTATCGTGGCGGCGATCCCCGATCTGGCGAATGCGTTTATGGTGATCATGAAAGCGCTGTCGCTGGCGTTTGCGATTGAAGTGGTGGATATCTTTGCCCAGGCGCAATTGACGGCGGCACTGAATTTCTACTACCTCGAAGCCTTCCTGATTGCGGTGGTGTTCTACATGGTGATTGCCTATGTGGTCACCAAGATCGCCGACAAGATCGAGGCAGCGCTGCGCGTGCGCACCTAAAAATTGATAAGTTGTGAGGAAACGGCAGCCCATGTGGCTGCCGTTTTTTTTGCTAATTTGCGCGATAAATCGCGCCGCTACAGGACCTGCACTGGTTGGGTAGAAGCGCAATTCATTGCGCTTCACCATGAACACTCCTTGCTTTCATTATGCAAGTCACTTGCAAAATGATAGTCACTCTGCAACAGTATGCCGCATAAGATCCTCTGCGGAATACTCAGCATGAAAAACGAACCGCTTTATCAAATGGCCTGCCCGATTGCGCGCAGCCTTGGCCGCGTCGGCGATGGCTGGAGCATGCTGATCATGCGCGATGCGCTGGCCGGTTTTACCCGTTTTGACGAATTCCAGAAAAACAGCGGCGTGGCGCCAAACATCCTGTCGCGTCGCCTGAAAGAGCTGGTAGAAGATGGTTTGCTGGAAAAGGTGTGTTACAGCACCACGCCGATGCGCTTCGAATATCACCTTACGCCCGCCGGACGTGATTTGCGTGGCGTCATCCTGGCGCTGGCCGAGTGGGGCAGCACCCACTTCTCGCCGGAAGGACGGCAGATGCAACTGGTGGAAACCGCCACTCAGCGTCCAGTGAAACCGCAGCTGGTCGATAGCGAAAACGGCCAGCCGCTCACCAGCGATAAATATCAAATGGTGCCCGGCCCGGCAGCGGCGCCGATCATGCACTATCGCCATGATTATCTGCAGAAAAAACGTGCCGGTGACAGCACGCTGAAATTCTCTCCGCCTGTTACAGAGAAACAGCCATGACCCGCACGCGCAAAAAATCCGCTCTGCTGCTGGCACTGGCAATCGGCGGTATCGCGGCGGCAGGCTACGGCTACTATTGGTGGCACACCGCGCGCTTTATGCCTTCCACCGACGATGCGTATGTTGGCGCAGATATCAGCGCCATCTCCGCCAAAGTGTCTGGCTACATCCACACGCTGGCGGTGCAGGACAACGCACAGGTGAAAAAGGGCGATTTGCTGGTGCAGCTGGATAACCGTGATTATCTGGCAGCGGTGGATCAGGCAACGGGTGAAGTGGCGGCACAGCAGGCCGCGTTAAGCGATATCGCCGCTACGCGCCAGCTGCAACTTGCCACTATTGCGGGCACGCACGCCTCTCTGCTGGCAGCGCAGGCGGTAACACTGAAAACCACCTCCGACCAACGTCGCTACAGCGCGCTGGCCAGTAGCGCTGCGGTATCACAGCAGATCCGCGACCATGCGCAGGCCGATTACCATCAGGCGATGGCCGAAGAGAGCAAAACCCGTGCGGATAAAACCGTTGCCGAGCGCCAGTTACAGGTGCTGGATGCCCGTGAGCAGCAGGCCAAAGCCGCCTTAACCCAGGCTCAGGCGGGGCTGGCGATGGCGAAGCTCAATCTTGAATACACTGAAATCCGCGCCCCATTTGATGGCGTGGTCGGCAACCGTCGCGCATGGTCAGGCTCTTATGTCAGCAGCGGCACGCAATTGCTGTCGCTGGTGCCTGCGCAAGGGCTGTGGATCGATGCCAATTTCAAAGAAAGCCAGCTAGCGAATATGAAGCCGGGGCAGGTTGCCCGCATCGTGGCGGACGTGTTACCCGGCCGTACCTTTAACGGGCACGTTGGCAGTTTGTCACCGGCCACCGGTTCGCGCTTCAGTATTCTTCCGGCGGAAAACGCCACCGGCAACTTCACCAAAATCGTCCAGCGCGTGCCGGTACGCATTGTGCTGGATGGCGATGCGTCGGTGCTCGGTCTGTTGCGTCCTGGCTTGTCCGTCACGGTGACGGTGGATGAGAGAAGCGCGCGATGAGCAGCGTTGCCGCACCCTGGTTGTCTCCGGCGGAGATGCCGGTCAGCAAGAAGGTGTTCGCCTTTGCCACTATGTGCATCGGCATGTTTATCGCCTTGCTGGATATCCAGATTGTTTCCGCCTCGCTGCGGGATATCGGCGGCGGCTTATCAGCGGGCGATGACGAAACGGTATGGGTGCAAACCAGCTACCTGATTGCAGAAATCATCATCATTCCGCTCTCTGGTTGGCTGGCGAGCGTGATGTCAACGCGCTGGCTGTTTGCCGCGTCGGCATGCGGCTTTACGCTGATGAGTTTGCTGTGTGCCTGGGCGTGGAATATCCAGAGCATGATCGCCTTTCGTGCCTTGCAGGGATTGGCGGGCGGCTCGATGATTCCGCTGGTGTTCACCACCGCCTTTGCTTTTTTTCAGGGCAAGCAGCGGGTAATTGCGGCCGCCACCGTGGGTGCACTGGCCTCATTAGCACCGACGCTGGGCCCAACGGTGGGCGGCTGGATCACCGATAACTTCAGCTGGCACTGGCTGTTTTACATCAACATCATTCCCGGTATTTACATCACCATTGCGGTGCCGCTGCTGGTAAAAATCGACCAGCCGAATCGTGAGCTGCTACGTGGCGCAGATTACTTCAGCATTGTGCTATTGGCGCTGTCACTGGGCTGCCTGGAATACACCTTAGAAGAGGGGCCGCGCTGGGGCTGGTTTGACGATAGCACCATCACCACCACTGGCTGGATCGCGCTGGTGTGCGGCGTGCTGTTTATCTTCCGTACGCTGAATCACGCGAAGCCGATCATGGATCTGCGGGCGCTGAAGGATCCGAGCTTTAGCCTCGGCTGTTATTTCTCGTTTATGGCCGGGGTCGGCATCTTCGCCACCATCTATCTCACGCCGCTGTTTCTTAGCCAGGTGCGCGGCTTTAGCGCGCTGGAGATCGGATTGGCGATCTTCTCCACCGGCATTTTTCAGATCCTGTCGATTCCGTTTTATGCCTGGCTGGCGAATCGCGTCGATCTGCGCATTTTGCTGGCGTTTGGCTTGATCAGTTTTGGCGCGTCGATGTTTTTCTTCGTGCCGATCACCCACGACTGGGGCGCAAAAGAGCTGCTGTTTCCGCAGGCATTTCGCGGTATGGCGCAGCAGTTTGCGGTAGCGCCCACTGTGACGTTGACGCTCGGCAGCTTGCCGCCCGCACGACTAAAATTAGCCTCAGGACTGTTTAATCTGATGCGTAATCTTGGGGGTGCCATCGGCATTGCGCTGTGTGGCACCGTGCTGAATGACCGCACCAATCTGCACTTCAGCCGCCTCGCCGATCACCTCAACAGCGCCAGTTTGTCGCTTGGCGACTATCTGCAATCGCGCACGGCAGCCCTGATATTCAGCGGACTCAGCCCGGATGCCGCTCACACGGCATCGCTGCAATCGCTGGCTTCACTCACCCTGCGCGAGGCGCGCACGCAGGCATTTTCGGACGCATTCTGGCTGATTATGGTCGGATTTTGTATCGCTGCGCTGCTGGTTCCTTTTATGAAAAGCCCGCGGCTTAAGGAGTTATCGATGAAACGTATTGTGATTACAGGCATGGGAATGGTTTCCCCGCTCGGCTGCGGCACAGAAGCAGTGTGGCAGTCATTGCTGGCGGGAAAATCCGGCATCAGCGCTTTACCGGACGAGATGGTGCAGGACATCAGCTGCAAAGTCGCCGGACAGGTGCCCACGCTGGATCAAGATCCCCAACATGGCTTCGATCCCGAACGCGTGATCGCGCCGAAAGATCGCAAGAAAATGGATCGCTTTATTGAGTTCGCGCTGGTGGCGGCGCACGAAGCGCTGACGCAGGCCAACTGGTTCCCGCAGGATGAGGCCGACCGCCAGCGCACCGCGACGGTGATCGCCACCGGGATCGGCGGCTTCAATGAAATCGCTAATGCGGTTGAAACCACCGCCAATCGCGGCCCGCGTCGCTTATCGCCGTTTACCATTCCCTCCTTTCTCGCCAATCTGGCGGCGGGGCATGTGTCGATTGCCCACGGTTTTCGCGGCCCGATTGGCGCACCGGTAACGGCGTGCGCGGCGGGTGCGCAGGCGATTGGCGATGCGGCGCGAATGATTCGCAGCGGTGAAGCGGATATCGCGCTGTGCGGCGGCACGGAAGCGGCGATCCATCGCGTCAGTCTCGCGGGTTTTGCTGCCGCCAAAGCGATGTCGGGTGGCTTTAACGATCATCCCGAGCAGGCGTCTCGTCCGTTTGATCGTGACCGTGATGGCTTTGTGATGGGCGAAGGCGCAGGTTTGCTGGTGATTGAGTCATTGGAGCATGCGCAGGCACGCGGGGCGACACCGCTGGCGGAGCTGGTCGGCTACGGTACCAGCGCTGATGCGTATCACCTTACCGCCGGACCGGAAACCGGCGAAGGAGCGCGCCGCGCGATGGAAACCGCGCTGGCGCAGGCGGGCATCACGCCAGCAGATGTGCAGCATATCAACGCTCATGCCACCTCCACGCCGGTGGGTGACAAAGGCGAGCTGGCGGCCATTCGCACGCTGTTTGCGGACAGTAATGTGGCTATCACCTCGACCAAATCCGCCACCGGGCATTTGTTAGGCGCGGCGGGCGGCGTGGAGGCGATTTTCTCGATCCTCGCACTGCGCGATCAGATCGCACCGCCAACGCTCAATCTACTGCATCCCGATGAAGCCGCAGCGGGGCTCAATCTGGTGGCATTGAAACCTCTGTCGATGGCGATGCAGTATGTGCTGTCGAACGGCTTTGGCTTCGGTGGCGTGAATGCCAGCTTGCTGTTTAAGAGCTGGGAGTCATAAACACGATGCGGCCTTCAGACCGCCCGTAATCGTATGCGGGTGCGCCAGTGCGCACCCTACAATTATCCTCGATATTCGATAATCGACAGCCCGCCGTTGTAATCGGTGCTGTAAATAATCCCCTCGGCATCGACAAACACATCACAGCTTTGAATCACCTGTGGGCGATCCGGTCGGGTGTCCATCATGCGTTCGGGCGCAGCAGGCACTAACGCACCGGTTTCTATGGGCTGATACGGGTTAGAAATGTCATAGGCGCGTACGCCGGCATTTTGATAGGTGGCAAAAATCAGCGTATCGCTGACAAAACTGCCGGGTCGATTTTCATGCAGGTTATGCGGACCAAAATGCGCGCCTTTGGCGACATAATCACGTTCATCCGGCTGCGGGAAGGTGGCAATACTGATCGGGTTGGCGGGTTCACGGATATCAAACAGCCAAATCAATTTTTCGCCATCCTGCTGCTCGTCGAGCACCGCTTCGTCCAGCACCACCAGCAGGTCGCGTGATGGCAAAGGCAACGCGGTGTGCGTGCCACCACCAAATGGCGGGCTCCAGTTGCGATGGCTGATCAACTGCGGCGCCGCACGATCGCTGACATCCAGCAAGGTTAAGCCACCATCGCGCCAGCAGCCGTACGCGGTATCGCCGCTGATAATGGCGTGATGCAGCGCGAAACGTTTGCCTTGTTGCCAGTCGGGCGTTTCACCGGCTGCGGTATGCATGCCCGGCAGCCACCAGCGTCCGACCACCTGCGGCTGACGCGGATCGGCCAGATCGAGGGTCAGCAAAATGTAATCACTGAAGCCGTCGATCAAGGCAGAGACATAAGCCCAGCGCCCGCCGACATACCAGATGCGGTGAATGCCAATGCCATCAAGATGCAGAAAAGCGATTTCGCGTGGCTGGGCGGGGGACGAAATATCAAAAATCCGCAGCCCGGATTGCCAGCTCTTTTCCTGAATATCGGCGATGGTGTGGCCGACGGAACGCGTGTAATAGACCTTCTCATCGGCGAAACGCACGTCGGCAAACAGGTCGCGGGCGTAATCACCAGCAGCAGGTCGTCGTGAGCCTGTAAATGCACGTTCCAGGTGCCGGGCGGTGCGGCAACATAATTAACGGTTTTGGGCTGACGCGGATCGCGTACATCAATCACGCTAAATCCCTGCGACACCATGTGGCCAACGTAGGCAAAGCCGCGATGCACCATCACCTGCACGCCGTCAGGACGGCCGCCCTGATCGCTGTGGCCTATCAGCCGCATATTACGGCTGTATTCGGGAGTGGGAAGCTGAGTCATGCTGGCCTCACTTGGCTTTCGCGGCGAGCGTGGCAAACCAAGGTGCGACGAAATCGCTGCTCTGGCCCCAGCCTGGAATCACTTTCTGTAATCCTGCGACGTTCGCGGCACCCGGCTGACCATTAACCAGATCCTGCGTAATCACCGCCCCTTTAAATTCATAGTGAGCAGGCGTCGGTTCGCCAGCAATTTTGTAGGCGAGCAAGCGCACGTTCACCGCCCCAATCAGCTTGGGATCGACCGCCACACTGACTTTCCACGGGCTGTTTTTTTCGCGCATCAGTTGCAGGTCCTGGTTCGAGATATCAATGCTGTAAAGCTTGATTTCGGTACGGCCGTTCTCCTGCAGCGCTTTATAAGCGCCCTGGCTGAAGGCATCCCATGTTCCCCAGATGGCATCGATTTTGCCTTTCGGGTACTTCGCCAGAATCGCACCGATCTTGTTGGCGGTATCGCCCTGCACATCGGCTGACACCGCGCCAATGGATTCCAGTTCATGAATGCCCGGATTGGCTTTTGAAATCTGCTGCCATGCGGCCTGACGGCGCTCCATCGGCGGGAATCCGGCGACCCACAGCTTGACGATATTGGCTTTGCCGTTGAAATCTTTGATCAACGGTTTAAGCGATTCCTCGGCCAGCGATGCATCATCCTGCTGGGTGACGGTAACGCCATCCGGCACCTTATCCACGGCGGTATCAAACACTGATACCGCAATGCCGCTGTCGTGGATGAGTTTCACTAAATCTTCGGAGTAAGGCGCGCGGCCCTGAGACAAAATAATGCCGTCGTATTTCTGCGTAATGGCTTGGTTAACGAAGTCCTGGAAGCGCGCATCATCACCCTGGCTGAGGAAGGTGCTGACCTTGAAGCCTAACTGTTTCGCCTGCTGAACCGCACCGGCGACAAACTGCGTGGTGTTATCGTCCGAACCCAGGTTACGGATCACCGCAATACGAATCGGCCCCTGATGATCCGCCAATTTAGCGGGTAACGGTGCCAGCGTGTCAGCCGTGGCGGTAGTGCTGAGCAGAGCCAGCGCGGTCAGTGATAAGGCCCATTTTTTCATGATTTTCCCCGAAGAAGATAAGTCAGTTGCCGGTGGTGGCTCGCCCGTTGTGGTTGTAATAAGCGGGCGATCTGAGCGGATTTTTCATCCTCCGTTGCGGCTTGGCAATCAAGGAAATGGCATAAGTTAAGTCAGAAAAATCATTAGCTTTGCCGGGGCGGGCGGCAGACCATAGCGCATTATTTCTACGGGGAAATCTCATGAGTGAACACCATATTCAGGTCGTGCCAGGCCCGGCAAATTACTATTCTCATCCCGGTGCCATTGCCCGATTAGCCGACTATTATAGCGAAGCGCAGTTGGCTAAGGCGTTTTGGGTCACCGGACAGCAGGCACTTGCCGCCGCGCAGCCGTGGCTGGAACCCTGGCTGGATCTGCCAGACGCGAAACTTTCGCTGTTTACGGGACATTGCAGCGCATCGGCGGTGACAAAGCTGGCGCAGGAGGCGGGAGACGATCGTCAGGTGGTGATTGGCGTGGGCGGCGGCACGGTGCTGGATACTGCCAAGGCGCTGGCGCATCGGTTAGGATTGCCGGTGGTGACGATTCCCACCATTGCGGCGACCTGTGCCGCCTGGACTCCGCTATCAGTGTGGTACAACGATGCCGGTGAAGCGCTGAAGTTTGAAGTCTTCCCGCAGGCCAACCATTTATTGTTGCTTGAGCCGCAGATCATTTTGCAGGCTCCGGCGCGTTATTTGCAGGCGGGCATCGGTGACACGCTGGCGAAATGGTATGAAGCGGTGGTGCTGGCACCGGAACCGGATACGTTACCGCTGACGGTTCGTTTGGGATTGGATGTGGCGAAAACCTTACGTGATGTGCTGTTAGAAAAAAGCGAGGCTGCCTTAGCCGATCAACAAGCGCAGCATCTATCGCTGGCGTTTCGCGATGTGGTGGATGCGATCGTGGCGGGCGGCGGCATGGTGGGCGGATTGGGCGAGCGCTATACGCGTATTGCGGCGGCGCATGCAGTCCATAATGGTTTAACCGTGTTGCCGCAAACCGCGCAGTACTTGCACGGCACCAAAGTGGCGTACGGCATTTTGGTACAGAGTGCACTGCTGGGGCAGGATGCGATCACCGCGCAACTGATTGAGGCGTACAAACGCTTTGATCTGCCCACCACGCTGGCTCAACTGGACGTCGATATCCAGCAACGCGATCAGGTGGATCGGATCATTCAGCACACCTTGCGTCCGGTGGAGTCGATCCATTACCTGCCGATTGGGTTAACGCCTGAAATTTTATGGGCGGCGCTGGAGAAAGTTGAGGCGCTGGGGCAATAACAATAGTGATACCTAATCGCTTAAGGTCGCCAAAAATGGCGACCTTACGGCAATATGGCGCATTGCATTGCCAGCTGCGCATTCATGCGCACTTGGCAAAGTATCAACGCTTATCCAACGCTTCCCACAGGCCCATCAGGTAAGTCGTGCCTAACGCGCGGTCATACAAACCGTAGCCTGGACGTCCGGTCTCGCCCCAGATAAAGCGGCCGTGATCGGAACGGATATAGCCATCAAAACCGTTGTCATGCATCGATTGCAGCACCTTGTACATATCCAGCGAGCCGTACTCGGTGGGATGCGCACATTCGTAGAAATCTTTGTCCTGAATAATCTTGATGTTACGCACGTGCGCAAACGGAATACGTTTACGGCGTGAGAACTCGGCCAGAATGCCATACACATCATTCTGCGGATCTTCCGCAATCGATCCGGTGCACAGCGTGATGCCATTAGCCTCCGAATCCACCACGTTACAGATCCAATCGAGATCCTCGCGATTCTTCACGATGCGTGGCAGGCCAAAGATCGAATACGGTGGATCATCCGGGTGGATCGCCATCTTCACGCCAACTTCTTCACATACCGGGATCACCGCTTTCAGGAAGTAAGCGAGGTTTTCGCGCAGCTTGTTGTCATCAACGTCTTTGTACTGGGCAAACAGATCCTGCACTTTCGCCAGACGCTCTGGCTCCCAGCCTGGCAGCGCGAAACCGTTCGAGTTGCCCAACACTTCCTGCACCACTTCGTCGAGGCTCTTATCGATGCCTTTCTTCTCGAACGCCATGGTGAGTGAGCCGTCGGGCAACACGTAATTCATGTCGGTCTTCATCCAGTCAAATACCGGCATGAAGTTGTAGCAGATTACTTTCACGCCGACTTCAGCGAGGTTACGGATGCTCTGCTGGTAGTTCTCAATATACTGATCGCGGCTCGGCAGGCCGATTTTGATGTCGTCGTGAATGTTGACGCTCTCGATCACTTCCACCGTCAGACCGGCGGCATGCACCTGATTAACCAGCGCTTTAATCTTATCTTTCGGCCAGGTTTCCCCGACGGGCACGTCATACAGCGCGCCGACCACGCCACGTACACCCGGTACCTGGCGAATATATTCCAGTGAAACTTTATCTTCTTTGGGACCAAACCAACGCATTGTCAGTTGCATAATCTCATCCACCGTCATCGTGTTGCTGCGATAACTGTTAAACTACCATTCTAGTAAACATGATCCCAGCATCGACCGGTGAATATCTCTTGATCCGCGTCACAGAACACAATTTCTCCGTCGAAGGCAGGCGGTAAGGGGGATTTACGCGGCCTAACGTTAATACGGGCGCTAACGCAACGAGAATGAAAAGGAGAGGTGCGTCATTTTACAGGCGCGCTTTCCACTGCCTGGAGTGAATAAAGAAAGTTTTGTTAGCTGAAATAACCTCAATGCTTCGCCGTTCCCTCTGAGCTTGATGCAATTTCCCGCTGCTAATCGGCTTTTCAATTGTTTTATTTATCAGAAACTTCCTGGCAGGCAGAATAGTCCTTATTTCCTCTCTGTCAGCCATCATGTCCGAAGAAGCGCTACGTCAGCAGGTTCAGAACCTGAAAAAGCATAATGCGCGCTTAAAGCGCATAGCGCATGACGCGCGTAACAAGCTGAGTGCGGCGCTGGACGGAACCGGTTTATGTTTGTGGCAGCTGGATATTCCCAGCGGCAAACTGGTGATTTTCAATCGACGCTGGGGTTCGATGCTGGGATTCCAGCCGAAAGAAACCAAAGCGCAGTTTGACGTCTGGCGCGATCGCCTGCATCCCGATGACGCCGATGAAGTGCTCAAGGCGTTTTACGATCATATCGAAGGTCGTGCGCCTTACTATGAAGCGCTGCATCGCATGCTCGGTAAAAACGACAAAATAAAGTGGGTGCTGGATCGCGGGCGCGTCACCGAGTGGGACGAAGAGGGTAACCCGCTTAAAGTCACTGGCACGCACATCGATATGACCAAAGAGAAGCAGTATGAAGCGCAGCTCTCTTCCCTGGCTCATCACGATCCGCTGACCGGCCTGACCAACCGCCACGCGCTGCAAACCCATTTCAGCAAGATGAAAGCGCAGGGGCCGCTTTGCGTGGCCTTTATCGATCTCGATAACTTTAAGCATGTGAACGATACGCTTGGCCATCGCAGTGGCGATGAGGTGCTGATTCAGCTCAGCCAGCGCATTCTCGACCAGGTGCCACCGAACGTAGTGGTGGGGCGTCTCGGCGGTGATGAGTTTGTGCTGCTGATGCCGTTCCTGATCGACTTCCCCAAAGTGCGCATCATGTTGCAGGCGGTGCTGGATGCCGCGCTAACGCCGTTCGATGTCGATAACGGCCATGCGCAGATTGGTGCCTCGATTGGCGTGGCGACGGTGCAACCGCACTTTAATTTCGATGAAGCGTTAACACGTGCGGATGAAGCGATGTACCACATCAAGAAGAACGGCAAGCACGGATTCGGATTAGCAGGATAGACTTTTGTGGCTGGGGACACCGATCCGCGCCATATGAAGAGAGTCTATTTGCAGCAAAGCCCTCTCAGCAGGAGAGGGCTTCAAACCACGACTCACTCAAAACGCGAAACAAGAACAGCCCAGCGCACCCCAGAACGCATTGTTATCCGATACCGGCACCGAAGACTGGCGTGCGACATCATGCGAGTGGCTGTGAACACCACAGGGGCCGCTGCACTGGTGCACTTTCGGCATCATCGCCGCACGGCCGTTGGCTTGTGGCGGGGCGCTGCGATAGTGGCCCGGAACGGTGACGACCGGCGACCACTCTGGCAGCACCGGAACCGGCGGCGGAGACAGCGGCGTGAATCCGCCTGCGGCATACACCACTTCGCCATCGACCAGCGTCAACACCGATTCAATCCCTTTAATTTCCTCTTCCGGCACGCTGAAGAAATCTTTCGACAGCAGCACCAGATCCGCCAACTGACCGACTTTGATTTCACCTTTAGCATTCTGCTCGCTGGAGAACCACGCGCTGCCTTTGGTCCACAGCATCAGTGCGGTTTCGCGGTCAATACGCGCATTGTCATCGTACAACTGCATGCCGCCGACGGTACGGCCGGAAACCAGCCAGTAGAGTGCGGTCCACGGGTTGTAGCTGGCAACACGCGTGGCATCGGTGCCTAAACCGACCGGCACGCCTGCATCCAACATGCGTGCCACTGGCGGTGTCTGTTTGGCCGCTTCTTTACCGTAACGATCGACAAAGTATTCGCCCTGGAATGCCATACGATGCTGCACCGCCAGTCCGCCGCCCAGCGCTTTGACGCGCTCAATGTTAGCCTCGGTGATGGTTTCCGCGTGGTCAAAGAACCAGTGCAGACCGTTGAACGGAATATCGCGATTCACCTTCTCGAACACATCCAGCATGCGGCTGATCGATTCGTTATAGGTGGCGTGCAGGCGGAACGGCCAGCGATGCTCAACCAGATGGCGCACCACACGCTCCAGCTCATCTTCCATACCCGGTGCCAGATCGGGGCGTGGTTCGAGGAAGTCTTCGAAATCCGCCGCCGAGAACACCAACATCTCGCCCGCACCGTTGTGACGCAGGAAATCGGTGCCCTGGCCCGGCTTCAGCATATCGGTCCACTTCTCGAAATCGCCCAGTTCATTACCGGGATTCTGAGTAAACAGGTTGTAGGCGATGCGCACCGTCAGCTGCTTTTTGGCGTGCAGTTCGGAAATCACATCGTAATCATCGGGATAGTTCTGGAAGCCGCCGCCCGCATCAATGGCGCTGGTCAGGCCGAGGCGATTCAGCTCACGCATAAACTGGCGCGTGGAGTTGACCTGCTGTTCCAGCGGCAGCTTCGGGCCTTTCGCCAGCGTGGCGTACAGCAGCATGGCATTAGGGCGCGCAATCAGCATGCCGGTCGGGTTGCCATTGCTGTCGCGCTGGATTTCGCCACCCGGTGGGTTTGGCGTGTCTTTGGTGTAACCCACCACCCGTAGCGCAGCGCGGTTTAGCAGGGCGCGATCATACAGGTGCAGGATGAACACTGGCGTATCCGGCGCGGCGGCGTTGATCTCGTCCAGCGTCGGCATGCGGCGTTCAGCAAACTGGAATTCGCTCCAGCCGCCCACCACGCGCACCCATTGCGGTGAAGGTGTGCGCAAGGCCTGTTCACGCAGCATGCGCAATGCATCGACGAGCGACGGAACGCCTTCCCAGCGCAGTTCAAGATTGTAGTTGAGACCGCCACGAATCAGGTGCAGATGCGAGTCGTTGAGGCCGGGAATGCCGGTGTGGCCTTTTGCATCAATAATCTGCGTATCGCTACCCGCAAAGCGCATCACTTCCGCTTCGCTGCCCACCGCGAGGAATTTGCCGTCTTTGATCGCGACTGCAGTGGCTAAAGGGTTGGCGCGATCCACGGTGTGGAATTTGCCGTTAGTAAAAATCAGTGAGGCCGTTGTCATCATCTCTTCTCCAGTTAGATTACGCGTTGCGGCCAATAAGCCACTGTTTAACACTCGGGTAACGATCGGCATCCACAAGAACACCACCAGTGCCACCACGCTGGCATCATTCAGCAAGTGGCCCCACAGCGTGCCGTGCGCGGCGGGCAATACCTGATTCCAGAACCACGGCACCAGGTTGGTAGAGGGAAAAATCACCCCCAGCGTCAGTAAGTATTGCTTCCATTTCGCCGGTTTGACCTGGCCTTTTTGCGCGGGGGTAAACCAGAACGCGGCACCGGGACGCACTTCAATATGTTCCGGCTGCGCCAGCATTGCCGGCAGGTCTTTGATCAATGCGTTGCGCTGATCCGATTTCAGCCACGCGTACAGCTCATCCAGTCCGGTAAAACGAATCAGTACGGTGTAAGCGTTGTCGCCGTGCACCGGACGCAGCACGTTAACGCCCAGATGGCCGGGAAAGCTTGCCGCTTGCGGCATGATGGTATCGAGCCATTGCTCATAGTCGGCCTGCTTTTCCGTCAGAATGCTGTGGGTGATCACCAGCGTCACGTGGTTGGCTTGCTGCGAGTAATTCATGGTCGGTTCCTAAAGTTTCCGCTGGTGAAAATGCTTGCTTCGTTGAGTAAAAAAATACGAAATGAGAGCGTTTATTGATAACGGATAGATTTTGGGTTGTTGTTCAACAATTTTTGGGGAGGCAGAGGAATGCGTTTAAACCTTGAAGCGTTGCTGATTTTGGATGCGCTGGATCGTCACGGCACCTTTGCCGCTGCGGCTGCGCGCTTGTTTAAAACCGCGTCGGCGTTGAGCTATACCGTGCAGAAAATGGAGAGCGATCTCAAGATCACGCTGCTCGATCGCTCTGGCCATCGCGCCACGTTCACGCCGACCGGTCGCTTGATGCTGGAGAAAGGTCGCACCTTGCTGCGTGCGGTCAACGAGTTAGAGCAACAGGCGCGCTACGTCGAAAGCGGCTGGGAGAGCCAGCTAGTGATCAGCGTCGATGCCTCGTTGCCGTTTCGCATTCTGACCCCGCTGATCGATCAGTTTTATCAGGAGCACCCGCATACCCAGCTGCAATTCCGTCAGGACGTGCTCTCCGGCTGCTGGGAAGCGCTCAACTATGGCGAAGCGGATATTGTCTTTGGCGCGGTGCAGGAACCCGCCACGCGCAAAGAGATTGTCTGCCAACCGCTGGGCTGGCTGGATTATGTGTTTGCTGTCGCGCCCGAGCATCCTTTGGCCTCGGCCCCTGAGCCGCTGCTGCGCGAGCAGATTCGCCAGTACCGTGCGGTGACGGTACATGACTCGTCTCGCCACGGCGCAGGCATTGATTTACGCGTGCTGGATGAGCAAAAGACTCTGAGCGTGCATGACTTCCCGGCGAAACTGCAGGCGCAGCTGGATGGGCTCGGCTGTGGTTATCTGCCGCTGTATCTGGCAAGACCGCATCTGGAGAGTGGGGCGCTGGTGGCGCGTCAGCTGGATAGCGAATGCCGACGCGATATGGCGTATCTGGCGTGGAATGAGACCGCGACCGGCAATGCGGCTACCTGGTGGCGCGAGCACCTGCTTACGCTGGCAGGGCTGCAGGAGATTTATTCTCCCGCGTAAAGCGTAATGCTCGTTAGTTAAGCGACGGGTGATAACGCAGTCTGGTGTCGTACAGGGGCCGGCGGTCCTCGCGCCGCTGCGCGGTACCTTCACTTCATTCGTCTGCCTGACGGAACGGCGGGGATGGCACATCGTGTGCCGCCCCGCCTTACGCCCGCATCCTTGCGGGCTATCCTGGCAGACTCATTACGTTCAGCGCTGCGGATTGCCAGCCCCTGAACGGCACCCGCCTGCTCGGAAGCATTTGTGCGTGTGGTAAAAAAGGGCACGATAGTAGAGGCCAGCGCACCTCTGCTGCTGCAAGGGCTATCCGCAGCGCTGAGGCTTTTACGTTGGGCCAGGAGCCAGTCGCATGGATGCGACTGGCAGTTCGGGTTGGCCTGGATGGCCTTACCCGAACGGTCCGTCGGCACGACGTGGAAGCCGATGGCACCGCGTCAGCGGCGCGAGGACGGCCCGGCAGCAGCAGAGGTGCGCTGGCCCGCACTCCGACATGCTCACCCAAACGAAAAAAGCTGCCACTTTTAACAGTGACAGCTTTTGTAATTAAAGCCTTAACTGGCATGAGTTACCGCGTAAAGCGCCGTTATATCGCAATATGATGACTGACCTGCGGGGCTTCCTCGCCCTGATGATATTGCAGAACGGCCTGCTGCAACTCGGCATCGGCGTGCGACACGCGCTGGTGCTGACGCATATGCTCCTGCCAGGACTCCACCATAAACCACTCCAGCAGCGCTGTCGGATCGTCGGTTTGCTCCATCAATCCCCAGGAATAGGCACCATCACGGCGGCGTGACTGCGCCAGTTTGTGAATCGCCTTTTTGAACGCGGCGCGGTCTTCCTGCGGTACGCGGTAGCGGATCTGAATCAAAACCGGGCCATGACGCACATCGACATCATCGTGCACCACCGGCGCGGCCCAATGCTCAGCGGGTTGCAAATCCGCTTCTCCAGCAGGCAGCGCCAGACGTTTCAGCAGCACGCCGGTGATCACCAGGCCAGCCCCGGCAATCAGCAGCGTGTTGGCCAGACCGAGTTGCTGCGCGAGCAAGCCCCAGGCCAGACTGCCAGCGGCCAGCGTGCCGTTGAACACCATCAAGTACACCGCCAGACCGCGACCGCGCACCCAATCGGGCAACACCGCCTGTGCCACGCCGTTCAGCGTGGTCAGTGCAATAATCCAGCCGACGCCCAGCACCAGCATCAACAGTAGCGCCAGCCACTGCGGCGGGCTCATCGCCAGCGCCAGCATCACCAGCGCACTCAGCACCGCAGAGAGCAACATCAAGCCATCGTTACTGAGTTTGCTGCGCAGACGCGGCAACAGCAGCGCACCGGCAATCGCACCGCCACCGACTGCACCCAGCAGCAAGCCGTAAAAGCCCGCGGTGCCGTGCAGCATGGTGCGCGCCACTAATGGCAACAGCGCCCAGATGGCACTGGCAAAGGCGAAATACATCGCGGCGCGGAACAACACGCGATGCAGTTCGCGGCTGGCTTTCACATAGCGCAGCCCTGCACGGAAGGCACCAAAGAAGTGTTCATTCAGTTCGGTTTTGGCTTTCGCCGGGCGTTTCCAGTACAGCAGGGCAGCAATAACGAAAAAATAACTCGCCACATCGGCACCGTAGGCCGCCATGGCGCCTAAACTTGCCAGCAGTAAACCGCCGGTGGCAGGACCGATGGCGCGGGCAATATTGATCCCTAGCGAGTTGAGCGCCACGGCGTTTTTCAGCTCATGGCGCGGCACCAACTCGGGGACAATCGCCTGCCAGGCCGGGCCAAACAGCGCGGCACCAATGCCACCGACAAAGGTCAGGCCGATCAACCATTCCACGGTGAGCCAGTGATTGTGCGACAGCACCAACAACGTGCCGCTGACGCTGGCCATCAGGATTTGCACCACGATCAGCAGGCGGCGGCGATCGACGATATCAGAGAGCACGCCCGCCGGCAGCGCCAGTAAAACACCGGCAGGGTGGCGGCGGTTTGCATTAACGCCACGGCGGTGGGGTTATCGGATAATCCGGTGACGAGCCAGGCGCTGGCAACGTCACGGATAAAACTGCCGGTGTTGCCGAGTACCGAGGCGGTCCAGATCAGGGCGAACAGCCCGTAAGCGAAGGGAGAAAATGCGCCGCCGCGTGGCGTCGTTGGGGTTTGCTGGCTCATCATCATGTTCCTGTAAATGTGCGATGTATGCACCTTACGAATCCCGCGAGATGCTTGATAGCGGAAAAATCGGCCAACTTGTTCAGGCTTTTTTGACAGCTTCACAGGGCAAAAATCTTTGAACAAGTTGTCAAAATCTCTGCTTTAGGTTTTTGCAGCAACCGAATGTAGTTTGATTAGCAGACACAACATCACTCACTTAACGGAGCAAAAAACATGAGCACATTCAAAGCGAAAGACGGCGTTAACCTCTACTACAAAGATTGGGGCAAAGGTCAGCCAGTTCTGTTCAGCCACGGCTGGCCGCTGGATGCAGATATGTGGGATAGCCAGCTGAATTTCCTCGCCGAACGCGGCTATCGTGCTATTGCGTTTGACCGTCGCGGCTTCGGTCGTTCTGAGCAGCCGTGGGAAGGCTACGATTACGATACCTTCGCCGATGATATCCATGCGCTGATTGAGCATCTGCAACTGGACGACATCACGCTGGTGGGCTTCTCAATGGGCGGCGGTGATGTTTCACGTTATATCGGCCGTTACGGCACGACGAAAGTGAAAGGGCTGGTGCTGCTGGGCGCGGTCACGCCAATCTTTGGTAAGACCGATGATCATCCGGAAGGGGTTGAAGCGGCGGTGTTCGATGGCATCAAAGCGGGTCTGCTGAAAGATCGTGCGCAGTTTATCAAAGACTTCGCCACACCGTTTTATGGTGCTAACGCAGGCCAGACCATTTCTGATGGTGTGATGACGCAGACGCTGAATATCGCGCTGCTGGCTTCACTCAAAGGCACGATTGATTGTGTGACGGCGTTTGCCGAAACCGATTTCCGTGCAGATATCGCCAAAGTGGATGTGCCGACGCTGGTGATTCACGGCAGCAATGACCAGATCGTGCCGTTTGAAGCCACCGGTAAGTTGGTGCACGAGATGATCGAGGGCTCGGAGCTGAAAGTGTACGAGAACGGCCCGCACGGATTTGCGGTGACCCATCAGGATCAGTTGAACGACGATCTGCTGGCGTTCCTGCAAGGAAATAAATAAGCGGAGGTTGCGTAGCGGCGCGTTTTTGTTCAGCTGAGTCGCTGTGACAAGCGCAATACATTGCGCCGCTCCGATAATGACCACCAATAAGAAAGGGCGCTGATGCGACCTTTCTCTGTTAATCCGCCAACAAATGCCCGTACATTGTCATTAATCGACGTGTCACACCGTTGGTCCAGCCAAATCCATCCTGCAACGGATATTCACCGCCGCCACCCGGACGGGCACGATCGCCGCTGATGTCATACTTCTCCACCAGCTTGTGATGCAGCGAATAGAAGTTCTTCACCGTGGTCAGCCAGTTAACGGCAATCTCTGTCGCCAGCGTCTCTTCACCGTAATGATTCAGGCCAACTATCGCCATCCACTGTAGCGGCGCCCAGGCATTCGGTTTATCCCACTGCTCGCCGCTTTCCACCATTGATGTCAGCAGGCCGCCCTGAGTCAGCAGCAACTGACGCAGCGCAATCGCTTGCAGATGCGCCTGTTCTGGCGAGGCGAGGCCAAGGAACAGCGGCACCACTGCGGCAGCCGTGAAGGCACCAAAGCGCTCATCGCGCCAGTTGTAATCACGGTAGACGCCTGCGGTGTCATCCCAAAGATAGCGATGAATCGCCTGCTTACGCGTGTCGGCCTTTTTCTGCCACGCCAGCGCCGTCAGCTCTTCGCCTTTGGCGTGCGACAGCGTGGAGATCATCAGCTCCAGCTTGTAGAGAAACGCATTCAGATCCACCGGGATAAACTGCGTGGTGCGAATGCTGGCCAGACGTTGCGGATCGCGCAACCAGCGGGATGAGTAATCCCAGCCTGAAGCGGCACCTGCACGCAAATCACGGTACACCTCATTGGCCGGTCGGCTCGATTTGCTGGCCGTTTCCACGTCTTCCATCCACGACTCATCACGCGGCGTGTCGCGGTCATCCCAGTAACGGTTGAGCAGCGAACCATCCGGCATGCGCACCACGTGACGATACGCCTGATGCGGCATCAGCTCGCCCGCGCCATCCATCCAGAACTGATACTCTTTCATCAGCTGGTCGAGATAGCGTTTCGCACCGCGAATACCATCCTCTTCGAACAGTTCGACCATCAGCGCAAACACCGGTGGCTGAGAACGGCTGAGATAATAAGTGCGGTTGCCGTTCGGCACGTGACCGTAGTTATCAATCAGCCACGCGAAGTTGTCTGCCATGTCTCGCAGCAAATCGTCGCGTCCCGCATCAGCCAGGCCGAGCATGCTGAAATAGGAGTCCCAGTAATAGGTCTCGCCAAAACGTCCGCCCGGCACCACATAAGGTTTCGGCAGCGGCAGCAGCGATGAGTGCGATAAATGCTGCTGCGGCATTTTGGTTAACACCGGCCACAGATCGTCAATATGTTCCGTCAGCGATTTATCTGGATTGGAGACATAGAAACTTTCATTCACCTGCGGCAAATAAAAATGGTCATGCACGAATTTTTCGAGATCAAACTCAGCCGAGCGTCGGGTGCGGCGATAGCGGATTAATATATCCAGCGGATCGAATTTGGGCGCGCAGTCCGGGAAGGTTTTTCCATCGGCAAATATGCGTGACATCTGCACGTGCTCGAACAGTTCAAGATAGCGATCGGCAGGGGTTAGCGCATCTGGCGCAGGCAGACCCTGAATCAGCTCCGGTTCCGGCTCGGAATCTTCCATGCCTTCGCGGATAAATTCGTGAGGATCGTATTGATACCCCAGATCAGCATGGGCTTCGTGTTCCCCGAAAGCTTGATGTTGCTGGTTAGTATTAATAGCGGCCTCCTGAAATTGCCTGGTTGCTCAAAGGACAAATTATAGAGCTTTGAATAGCCGAGACAACAATGCGAAATATCTATGAACGTAATAAATCTTGTCGATTGATCCGGCTTTTTGGTGAATTTACAGCGATTACAACAAGCTATATTTCAGGAATTGAAAGCAGCGTTTCAAATGGTGGTTTAAATCAGGTTACGGAATTATCTGTAAATAAGAAAATCGCCATTATTTGGCTTAAATATCGTGTTTTGCTTTGATCATTTGGTGGCATACGAGGCGGGAATCAGGCCAGCTTTCGCTGGCCTGGAGAGGCATTACTTCGCCAGTGTGGCTTTAATCACTTCAGCATACGGCGTGGTCGGGCGACCAATCAATTTGCTCAGCGAACGGCTGTCATCGAACAATCCGCCTTGCGCGGCACCGGCATCGGAATCCGCCAGCAGTTCTGCCAATCCATCCGGCAAACCGGCGCCTTTCAGCGCGGCTTCGAACTCCGCAGGTGGCAGGTTGATGTAATCCACTTGCTCGCCAGACTGTTTCGCAATCTCGGCGCTGAACTCGGCCAGCGTGTAGCTCTTATCGCCGGCGAGTTCATACACTTTGCCGGCCTGATCGTCACGGCTGATGACTTCAGCCGCTGCGGCTGCGTAGTCTTCGCGTGAGGCTGATGCGATGCGGCCTTCACCCACGGCACCGATAAAGGCGTGGTGTGCCAGCGCTGGCGCAATGCTGGCGGCATAGTTTTCGGTGTACCAGCCATTACGCAGCAGAGCAAACGGCACGCCAGAGGCTTTCAACTGCGCTTCGGTGGTGCGGTGTTCTGCGCCCAGGCCCAGTGTGGAGGTATCCGCATGCAACAGGCTGGTGTAAGCAATAAACTTCACGCCCGCCGCTTTCGCTGCATCAATCACCGCCTTGTGCTGCGCTTCACGTTGACCGACTTCGCTGGAAGAGATCAGCAGCAGTTTGTCTACGCCGCTAAACGCACTCTGCAGCGTTTCTGGTTTGCTGTAATCCGCTGTACGCAAGGTCACGCCCAGAGCCTGTAAATCTGCGGCTTTTTCAGGTGAACGCACTGCGGCAATCACTTCGCTGGCAGGGACTTTTTTCAGTAACTCGTTAATCACTAAACGGCCTAATTGGCCAGTGGCACCGGTAATCGCAATCATGATGTTCTCCTTCAGTTTGAGCTGGAATGAAATCAGCCTAAGGGATAAACTAACTTTTAGTAAGTACTTACAGATTTGTTAGTTTGGAAGAGGCAGCATAAATGTCTGAAAAATTGAGTAATAAATTTATCCGTGGCGAGCTGCTTAATGTGAATTGCCCTTCACGCGACGTGCTCAAGCGCATCACTAGCCGCTGGAGCGTACTGGTATTATTAGCGCTGCGCGAAGAAACGCTGCGTTTTAGTGAACTGCGCCGCAAGATTGGTGGCGTCAGTGAACGCATGCTGGCGCAAACGCTGCGCTATATGGAAGAAGATGGATTTATCGAGCGCATCGCCTATCAAGTGGTGCCGCCGCATGTGGAATATCGCCTGACGCCGCTCGGGCGTGAAGTCGAAGGCCATGTGATTGGCCTGGCCGACTGGCTGGAAAGCAATGTGCATCGCATTGTGAAGGATAACGCGGAGGCGTAGCGGGGCACATTTTCCCGCTGCTACGCCTAAATGGCACGATTAGCCGTGCAGATACTTCTCAAACCACCCCAACGTCCGGCTCCACGCCAGCTCCGCTGCCGCTTTGTCATAACGCGGGGTCGAATCATTATGGAAGCCATGATTAACGCCGGGATAGATGTAGGCTTCATAGGTTTTATGGTTAGCTTTCAGCGCCTCTTCGTAGGCTGGCCAGCCCTCGTTGATGCCTTTGTCTAACGCGGCATAGTGCAGTAGCAGCGGGGCGTTGATGCGCGGCACATCTTCCGCTTTGGGTTGGCGACCATAAAACGGCACTGCACAAGCCAGTTCCGGAAAGGCCACCGCAGCAGCATTCGCCACGCCGCCGCCGTAACAGAAACCGGTGATGCCGACTTTGCCGGTGCCTTCTTCGTGGTGCATCAGGAAATCCACCGCAGCAAAAAATCGTTCATCAGCTTGGTGGGATCGACTTTGGCCTGCATCGCGCGGCCTTCTTCATCATTGCCGGGATAGCCGCCCATTGAACTCAATCCGTCGGGTGCCAACGCGATGTATCCGGCTTTCGCCACGCGGCGTGCCACGTCCTCAATATAAGGATTCAGACCCCGATTCTCATGCACCACCACTACCGCGCCCACCTTGCCGGTTGCCCTGGCCGGGCGCACCAGATAGCCGCGCACCTCGCCATGGCCCTGCGGTGAGGGATAGTGAATATATTCGGGTTTGATTTCCGGATCGGTGAATTCAACCTGCTGCGCCAGCGCGTAGTTGGGGCTCATGGCGGTGAGTAAAGTGGCGCCGGTCATGCCTGCGATAGTGAATTTGGCGGCAAGGGTGATGAACTCTCGTTTGCTGATCCTGCCGTGCGCGTAATAGTCGTATAACTCAAGCAGTTCCTGGGGAAAATCTTGTGCGGTAAGACGGGTCATAACCTCTCCTTCGCTGATTAACCGATTGCTTTGCCGCTTTAAAAAAGCACAGCTGGTTAACGCTTGCAAACGCCATGGCGCAAAGGGTTAAGGCTGGAAGGCGTGATATCACTGTTTTATATGATATTGGACGCGGCAGTGCTGGATACCTGCTGAGTTATCAGTGATCTGACGTCGTGCGGCAATGTGCTTCGCTTAACAGAAATCAGTGCTCAATCGCCTACAATGGCGACCTTTCTCACAAAATTCCCGGACAAGCTTTAGCTAAAAACGTTAGTAACCTAAGCAATTAATGCTTTTCCCGTCTCGCTACGTTTACTCTTCCTTACGTTAGTAATACGTTTTTGTTATATTTATGTGATTAATCGCGCAAATTCATTACCTTCACTCTCATCACTCGATCAATAAAATCATGCTCAGCCTGAATCTAAAAAAACAGTACATCAACGATCTGGTGGACTGGATAGA
Organism: Pantoea rodasii; assembly: GCF_002095465.1. Classification (GTDB taxonomy): domain Bacteria; phylum Pseudomonadota; class Gammaproteobacteria; order Enterobacterales; family Enterobacteriaceae; genus Pantoea; species Pantoea rodasii. The sequence continues at coordinate 279,988 of NZ_MLFP01000001.1, forward strand.
GGCGAATCTGACCGACGAGCTTAATATCGATCTGATTACCCTGAAATCTGGTTACTCCAAGTGGCACATGCAGCGCATGTTTAAAGAGATGACCGGCCAAACGCTGGCGTCGTACACGCGCAAACGCCGACTGACCATGTCAGCGATGGCGCTGCGATTGACCAGCATGCCGCTGATCGATATCGCCGTGCGCTTTGGTTTTGATAACCAGCAGAATTTCACCCGTGTGTTCAAAAGCCACTTCTCACTGACGCCGGGGGCCTATCGCCGCATACCCGATATGCTGATGAAGGATTTTCACAGCCGCATCTCCACGCAACGTTCGTGGGTGAGTGCGCGTCTGGCCGAAAAGCCTGAGCTACAGCTGTGTGGCGAGGTGATTGAATGGGAATGCCGCTTCGGTGAATACATCGAGCATCACAATCAAGTGGTGGCGCAACATACCCGAGATTTTGTGAACTTTGCCGGTAAGCATGTCAGCCGTGGCTGGTTGGGGTTCCAGTTTAGCCCTGGGGTGAATTCGGCCGACCAGCAGCACATCAGCATGTTCCAGGCACTGGAGAGTCAGTATGCCGATGTTCTGCCGCGCAACGTGCAGAACTGGACCGTTGAAAGCGGTTTATATGCGGAGATTGACTGGCACGGTACGCCGGAAGAGATCAATGCATTTACCGCCGAGATTTATTACAACCATCTGCCCGCGCTAGGCGTGGCGCGTCGTGCCGGTAAGGATCTGCTCAAGCTGGATCTGAAATACAGCACGCCAGATCTGTTGCAGGGCACCTTCTATATTCCGGTCTCGACCTGTTAATGCATAAAACGTGCGGTTAACTGTGACTAACCGCACGATTTTATAAAATTATTGCCATAACTGGCGTAAAATCCTCCATTGAAACCTGATTGGCCGCGTAAAACACCAGCCGCCACTCATCAGGCTGGATAATCACCTGCATTCCTGGTCCTCTCTGGACCGTCAAAGTGAAAAAGAAAAATTATGCGACTTTTACCGTTGTTCCTCATGACAGCGCTTGTGGCGTTTTCCTCGCTGGCAAGTGCACAGATGGCTGAGCCCTTTACGCCGCCGGGTGGACTGCATCCGCACCAGCCTCACTGCCAGCAACACGAAATTGTGGGCGATAACGCACTTATGCAGCGCAGTCAGGATGACAATAGTTTCGTGAACTGCACTAATCATCAGGCCTGAGTTCTCTCTCTTTACCGCGCTTTACCCCATTAATATCGATGACACGCCGCACGTTTGTTGCGGCGCGATCGTTGCCCGCTAATCGAACTTAACCCTTTCTCTAATGGCATTAGCCGCGATTCCCTCTTGAAGCCCAGTCGGCGAAAGCCACACCTAAGATTCTGCAACTTTTCCCAATAGCATTTTTCGGCATTGCGTCCAAGATATATCATAGCTATTCTTCCTGGCGTCAGATGAGAATGATTTTCGATAACATTTGATTCATGCGCGGACTTCTGACGTCCGGTACGGGGCAAAATTATGGATAAACAATCAGCATCGGCCAGCAGTGCGCTGGCAAATCCTTATCACAGCATCTCTTTAGCGGCCGCACGTGTGGTGATCAACGCCGCATTCGAAGCGGCAGCAGAATTCGGCTGGCACATCAGTGTGGCAGTGGTGGATCGGGCGGGTGAAGTCGTCAGTCTGGATCGCAGTGACAAGGCGATTGGCATCAGCCCGACGGTGGCATTAGGCAAAGCACGCACGGCGGCTCTGTTGCGCGCACCTTCAAAAGAATTTGAGACCTTTATCAACGCCGGTAGCCCGAGTTTTCTGGCCACACCTGGCGTCACACCGCTGGAAGGCGGCATTCCGCTATGGCTGAACGGCGAAGTGATCGGTGCCGTTGGCGTGAGCGGGGCGCACGGCGCCAACGACTCACAGGTGGCGGAAATGGCGGCTGAAGCACTGGCAACACTTTAAAAACATTGAGTGGCAGGGACGTCATCATGATGCATCTGCCTGGAGAGAACACTTGCAAAAAAACACTCACGATCGTGCGCCAAAGCGCGTACGTAATGAATTACGCTTCCGCCATATCACCGTGGCGAGCAAAACTTTAATCGCCGGAGAATTCTGGCGCATTGAGTTTACCGGCAGCGATCTGGCGGGCTTTAATTCGCCGTCGTTCGACGATCACATCAAAGTGTTCTTCCCGGAAAGTGCGGGCAGCGCGTTGGTGCTACCGCAAATGACCGATGAAGGCATTATGTGGCCAGGCGGTGTGCGCCCGGCGGCACGTGATTACACGCCGCTGGCGTTTAACGGTGCGGATTCTCTCACGCTCGACTTTTACATTCACGATGGCGGCGTGGCCAGCAGCTGGGCCAATGAAGCGAAGCCAGGCGATCAGATTGCCATGGGTGGACCGCGTGGCTCCTGTGTGGTGCCGGTGGATTATGCCTGCCAGATTTACGTGTGCGATGAGACCGGTCTGCCCGCCTTTAAGCGTCGTTACGCTGAAATGCAGGCACAGCAGATTCATCTGCTGGCCTACGCTGATGAAAACACCGGCCGCGATTACCTCGGCGATCTGCCAAATGTGCAGGTGACGTGGCTCGGCAGCGGCACTATGCAGGTGGATAACCTCGGTCCACTGATTGCGCAGCTGGATCAGATCTCACTGCCAACCGAAGAGTACTTCATCTGGCTGACCGGAGAAGGCGAAGCGGTGAAATTGCTGAGCGACTACTTCACGCAACGCCGTGGTGCACACACTGACTTCGTGCGTGCGGTGGCGTACTGGCATCAGAAATAACTGACTTCGCCGCGCCCGTTGCCGCCTGTGTTGAATTTTGCCAGGTGGCAGACTACTATCAACCTCCCTTAATTGACCTCAGGGAAGGCAATGAAACATCAGCGGGATTTTCCATGGCAGTCCGATAATGCACAACGTGCAATGTGTGCAGGTGCGCGTAAAAAGCGCCGTGAAAGGATGCTGGATGCCAGTGATATCCGATTGCTGATGCTGCACTTTCTCGCCAACAGTTCAGCTCATGGCTATGAGTTGATTAAGTCGGTTGAAGAGCTGTCGAAAGGGGAATACTCCCCCAGCCCGGGCATCATCTATCCAAACCTCACGTTACTCGAAGAGATGGATGCGATCCGCGTGGTGGATGCGCATGCATCACGTAAAGCCTACGCGCTTAATGATGGCGGTCGTGCGTTATTAGCCGAGAACGGCGAGAATATTGCGAATATTATTGAGCGCCTGACCTCGCTGGCGATTCTGGTGAATAACCGCAGTATTCCGGAAGTCGAGCAGGCGATTCATCATATTCGGCATACGCTAAATCATCGCTTATCCCAGGAAGATATTTCGCCTGAGTCGCTGAGTATTGTGATTAATGCACTGAACGAAGCGACAGAAAAAATCTCGAACAGTTAACAGGTTAAGGGCGCGTCTTATCGCGCCTTTTTTATTGCCTGTGGTATTAACCTTTCTGCTACGAAATTAATAAAATAAAAACATCCCTACATCCTTTATTACAGGCATACCAAAAAGGTTTAGCCTGTGAATATAAACGGTAGTTTTTAACTTTTTTTATTTTGGCGCTACTTTTTCTTCATCGCAGTTAACGCGTTTATGGAGAGAAGTATGTCTGAAAATAAAACCCCAGCCGTGCACGATCTGCGCTCGGCCATCGCGCTACTCACCAGCTTGAAAGGCGAGTTTGTCAGCACCGATACTGAAGTCGATCCACACGCCGAACTGTCAGGTGTTTATCGCTATGTCGGCGCAGGTGGCACCTGTGAACGTCCAACGCGCAAAGGCCCGGCGATGATGTTCAATAAGGTTAAAGGCTTCCCCGATGTGCGTGTCGTCACCGGTTTGATGTCGACTCGTGAGCGCGTCGGTCATCTGCTCAACTGTCCGCCTGAAAAGCTAGGCTTCCTGCTGAAAGATTCCGTCCACCACGCAATTGCGCCGGTGGTCACCAGCACCAAACCGCAGTGCCAGGAAGTGGTGCACTACGCAGAAGATCCGGCTTTCGATCTGCGCACGCTGTTACCTGCGCCCACCAATACCGAAGAGGATGCCGGTCCCTATTTCACCATGGGCATGTGCTACGCCTCCGATCCGGAAACCCACGAGTCGGATATCACCATCCATCGCCTGTGCATTCAGAGCCGTGATGAGCTGTCGATGTGGCTGACGCCGGGTCGTCACATCGACGCCTTCCGTGAAAAAGCGGAAAAGGCCGGACAGCCGTTGCCGATCTCGATCAGTATTGGTGTCGATCCTGCAATTGAGATCGCCGCCTGCTTTGAACCACCGACCACGCCGTTGGGCTACAACGAACTCAGTATTGCTGGTGCGCTGCGCGGCTATCCGGTGCAGTTAACGCCGTGCGTAAGCATTAACGAAAAAGCCATCGCCCATGCCGAAATTGTGATTGAAGGTGAACTGCTGCCCAACGTGCGTGTGCGCGAAGATCAGAACACCAACACCGGTAAAGCGATGCCAGAGTTTCCGGGTTATACCGGCGAAGCCAAAGCTGAACTGCCGGTAATCAAGGTGAAAGCCGTCACCCATCGTAAACACCCGATCCTGCAAACCACCTTGGGCCCGAGTGGCGAACACGTCAGCATGGCAGGCATTCCGACCGAAGCCAGCATTCTGGATATGCTGGAACGTGCGATGCCGGGCCGTGTGCTGAACGTCAATGCGCACACCTCTGGCGGCGGCAAATTACTGGCGGTGATCCAGTTTAAAAAAGCCTCCGCAGTGGATGAAGGGCGCCAGCGTCAGGCGGCCTTAATCGCCTTTGCCGCCTTCTCCGAACTCAAGCATGTGATCCTGGTGGATGACGATGTCGATGTGTTCGATACCGACGACATTTTGTGGGCGATGCAAACCCGCTATCAGGGCGATGTCGATCACCTCACCATTCCCGGTGTGCGCTGCCATCCGCTCGATCCTTCACAGGTGCCGGAATACAGCGTCAGCATTAGCCAGCAGGGCGTGACCTGCAAAACCATCTTTGACTGCACCGTGCCGTGGCACATGAAGGCGCACTTCGAACGTTCGAAGTTCAAAGAGGTGGATGTGGAACGTTTTCTTCCTGATTTTGAGTAAGTGAGGTGGCAGTGAGCAGAAGGCGCATTATCGTCGGCATTAGCGGCGCGTCAGGATTTCAGTACGGCATGAAGGCGCTGCAGTTGCTGCGCGATCAGGATGTTGAGGTGCATCTGGTGGTGACCAAAGGCGCAGAAGTGACGCGTTCGATGGAAACCCAGTGGCAGCGACAGGAGGTGGTGGATCTGGCCGATGAGGTGCACAGCATCAGTAATCTCGGCGCGTCGATCTCCAGCGGATCGTTCAAAACCCTCGGCATGCTGGTGGCACCCTGCTCAATGAACTCGCTGGCATCGATTGCCCATGGGCTGACCAGCAATCTGCTAACGCGAGCAGCGGATGTGATCCTGAAAGAGCGGCGTCGGCTGGTGCTGATGGTACGAGAAACGCCGCTCAATCTGGCGCACATCCGCAATATGCAGTCAGTCACGGAGATGGGCGGGATTATTTATCCTCCGGTTCCGGCTTTTTATCAGCAGCCGCAGTCGGTGGATGAGATGGTGCATCACAGCGTGGCGCGCGCCCTCGATCTGTTCGATCTCGACGTGGCTAACCTGAAACGTTGGGGTGAGAAGCATAACGATAAATGAGGAGTAAATTATGGTAGTGGGACCCTTTGTCAACGGCAGCGCGGTGCTGATTGGCGGACTGGCGGGCGCTTTTCTCGGTACAAAAGTACCAGAAAGGTTACGCGTCGCGTTGCCCATGACGTTCGGCCTGTCGTCGATGGGCCTCGGCATCGTTTTGATCGGCAAGATCCACAGTTTACCGGCGGTAATCCTGGCGCTGATCCTCGGTGCCGCGCTGGGCGAATTCGCCTATCTGGAGCAGAAGATTGGCCGGTTAGGAAATCTGGCGAAAGGACTGGTAAGCCGTTTTCAAAGCCAGCCCGCAGAAGGCGGGTTGAGTGGCGAAGCGTTTACTGAAAAGTATGTGGCAATCATGGTGCTGTTCTGCGCCAGTGGCACTGGCATTATTGGTGCCATGACTGAAGGAATGACCCACGACGCCAATATCCTGCTGGTGAAATCGATCATGGATATCTTCACGGCAGCGATATTTGCCACGCTGCTCGGTTATGCGGTGGCGGTGATTGCCATTCCACAGCTGATCGTGCAACTGGTGCTGGCCTCGGCGGCGGTGCTGATTATGCCGCATACCACGGCGCCAATGATGAGTGATTTTACTGCGGCAGGGGGCTTTGTCATGCTGGCCGCCGGTTTCCGTATCGCCGGAATTAAATCCTTCCCGGTGGCGAATATGTTACCTGCACTGGTGCTGGTGATGCCGATCAGTCACCTGTGGAGCATGTATATCCATTAAGCTTGCGCTCAGCGCGGTTGGATCGATTTCGGCCATGGTAAAGTAAGCGCGAACAGGGCGCGGAGGGATTATGGATCTGAAACGATTGCATTATTTTTGCACGATAGCGGAACAGGGCTCGATCAGTAAAGCCGCGAAGCTATTGAACATCGCACAACCGCCGCTGGGGAAACGTCTGCAGGAGCTGGAAGAGGAGATTGGGTCGCCACTCTTTACGCGCACGCCGCGCGCCATGGTATTAACTGAAGCGGGCAGTTTTCTCTATCGCCGCGCCTGCGATATCCTCAGCCAGGTAAACAGTTTAAAGCGGCAGACGGTGACGATTGCCACCCACAAGCAGCGCCGCGTCACCATTGGTATTTCTTACCTTTATTTGCGTTATTTCACTCCAATCCTGATGGATTATTACCAGAACCGACCCGATTGGGATATTAACGTGGTGGTGTCCGATTCCAGCCATCTGGAAGCGATGCTGGTCGATCACCGAGTGGATATCGCACTGATGCAGGTGCCGCACGATCGTCAACCCTGGTTTGTGCGCGAGCTGGAACCGATTGATACCATCACCGTAGTTTCCACGCATTACAGCGCCATTCTGGCGGGAAAAACCTCAACTTTGCCGATCTCAACGGCATTCCCCTGATTCTGCTGCATCGTATTGGCGGTGAAGGCACTTATGAGATGCTGCGCAACACGCTTTTTAGCAACCTGAGCCACATCAATATCAGTATCAAAGTATCAGAACCGCGTCTGGTGCTGGAGATGATGGAGCAGGGCTTTGAGGGCGCGGCTTTTCTACCGCGCTCGGAGTTCGTGCCGAGTCAGCAGGGCAAATACCTCGCGTGCCCGCTGGCCGAGCCTTTGATGATCTATCATCCTGCCATCGTCACGCTCAGCACCGCACAGGATCGTTTGTTGTGGCCGCTGGAACATGAGACGGAGAGTTAACCCGGCTTTTTCTTATCCACATGCCCTAATTCACGATCCGGCCAGCAGAAATCGCGCACGCGCTGCTTCAGCGCGGCTGCATCCGGGAATCCGCCTTCCTGTTTACGCTCCCAAATCACCGTGCCATCAATGCTGATTTCGAACACGCCGCCGGTGCCGGGTTTCAGCGTCACCGCGCTTAAATCTTCGGCAAAAGTGTGCAGCAATTCCTGCGCCATCCACGCGGAACGTAGCAGCCAGTTGCATTGAGTACAGTAATAAATGGTCACTGCCGGTTTTTGTGACATCGCGCGTCTCTTCTTAATTATTGATAATAAACAAGTTAACAAAATGTGCGGTCTAAGATACATCTTAGTGTAAAGTTTATTGATAATGATTACCAATTGCATTACATTCCTGACGAAATTATTTATTACATAAAATAAGTCCACACATTTTACGGTTTATTAACGCTTTTCGCGTTTTTTTGGCAGCAATCCAGTGAGCGAATACTAACAATTAACCAGGTATTTCGCGCATGTCTTCACTCTTTCAGGGAAAGGCCCAGCAACGTCTGTTTAAAGTTGCCATTTTATCTTCTGCTATTCACGTCGCTTGCAGCTATGCGGCCAGCGATGACACGACACTTGCTTTATCTTCTGACAAATCCACCAGCGCAGAGCCGGTTATGACGGTAACTGCGCCGAAGCTGGAGAAACAAGCCGGTAGCACTAGTACTATTACCGCCGCCGATATGCAGCGTGATGGTGGCAATGATTTCGGCACCATCATGCGCTACGAACCGGGCGTGACGGCAACCGGTGCAAGCGGTGGCTCTTCCGCAGGAAAAAGTGGCTTCGATCGCGCGGGTTATACCGGCTACAACATCCGTGGTCTGGAAAGTAACCGCGTTGATATCAACGTTGACGGCGTTTCTCTGCCGGATGCCACCGGACGCAGCTACGTCAGCCGTGCCGGTTTAGACACCTTTGGTATTGGCCGCGATTACATCGACCCTTACATGTTTGGTCGGGTGGATATCGACAAAGGCGCGACTTCTGTCTCTCAGGCCAACACCGCGATTGGTGGTGCTGTATCGTTCCGTAACAAGACGCCAGACGACTACTTACATCCAGGTAAAACCACCTATTTCGGCTACCAAAGCGACTTCGATTCCTCTAACCGCAGCTGGCACAACGGCATCACTGCTGCTGCGGGCGATGAGGAACTGCGCGGTATCTTTGTCTACAGCCGCCGCGATGGTCAGGAAACGCAAAACAATGATGCGAGCCGTGGGGCATATCCTGCTAACTGGCATTCTGACGCACTGTTGGGCAGCGTGGTGTGGGAGCCGAATGACGAGCACAAAATCACCGGTACCGCCGACTTCTACCATAAAACCAATCATACCCATTACGACAGCTGGGACAGTTCAGGCAATACCGTGTATGGCACCGCACAGCAGCAGAGCGATACCCGTCGCTTTGGCCTGAGCCTGGCGGACGAGTACACGCCGTATAACGATTTCATCGACAGCCTCAACACGCGTGTCTACTGGCAGCACACCGAAGCACATGACAACACCTATATGCCTTCGAGCGCGTCAGCCTATGAAACGGTTTACTCCGATTACAACACTGACAGCTACGGCTTTGAAACTAACCTGGCGAAAACACTGGGACGCCATGAGCTGACTGCGGGTTTGAATGGACGTCTGGAAAAAACCGAGCGTCCATTCCGCCAGTCACCGACGCCAAGCGTTTACAGCGTGATCATGCAGCCTGAAGCAGATAGCCGCAGCTATACGCTCGGCGGCTTCGTGCAGGATAAGATCAACTTCGACCTGGATGGCCACAACTTTGCTGTGGTGCCGGGCGTGCGTGTGGCTTACCAAAATACCAAGCCTGAGAACCTCAGCAGCCTGACCAGCGGCAGCACCGTGCTGACCGAATCAGAAGTTGAAACGCTTTACGGCTCTGGCAATAGCGATACGCAGGTTCTGCCATCACTGGCATTCCAGTATGAGCTCACGCCAACCCTGATGACTTATCTGCAATACAAACGCGGCGCGCAGTTCCCGAATGCCAGCCAGCTGTATGGCTCATGGAACCTCGGTTCAAGCTATGCAGGTAGCGCGCAATATGCGCTGATTGGTAACCCGGATCTGAAAACCGAAACCAGTAACAACTTCGAATGGGGTCTGAAAGGACAGCCTACCGAAGGCGTGGTGATGAACACGGCGGTTTACTACAACGCCTACAAAAACTTCATCGCCTATAACCGTTACACCCGTGCTGGTAGCCCGGAGAAATTCACCAACGTTCCAAGCAACATTTACACCACTTATCAGGCAGAGAACCGCGATAAAGCCTATATCTATGGTGCAGAGTTGAGTGGAAAAGTGAATTTCGGCACCTGGTATGAAGATGTGCAGGGCCTGAGCGCACGCTTCGCCTTTAGCTATAACGAAGGTAAATCGAAGTCGAGCTACCTCGGCGACCGTTATGTCGATCTGGAAAGCGTACCGCCAATGAAAGCGGTACTGGGTCTGGGTTGGGATGCGCCGCAGAACGAGTACGGTGCTGCGGTGACGGCAACCTTCGTGAAGGGCAAAAAAGCCACGGCGACCAACCGCCAGAGCTACACCAATACCGGTTCCAGTTTGACCGATTCCACCACCGACTACGAGCGCGTGCCGGGTTACGGTATGGTCGATCTGACGGCCTATTGGCAGGTGGCGAAAAACGTCAAGCTAAGCGGTGGCGTGTATAACCTGACAGATCGTAAATATTGGGATTACCTGAGCAGCCGCGAAATGACCAGCGATACCGCACAGGATCGCAACGATATCGCACTGGCAACTCAGCCAGGCCGCACCTTCCAGCTCGGTGTGAACGTCGATTTCTAATCACTTTTTCGCCCTGCGTTCGCGCAGGGCCTTTTCATGGAGCAAGAGCAATGAACCCACGTTACGATCACTATCTGGCGCTGAAAGGCGAACATCCGAAGAAGTATGCACGCGATCTGGCGGCCTTAATGGGCATTGGCGAAGCGCAGCTGTGTGAAGCGCGCGTTGGCCAGGATGCTCACGCATTAAAAGCGGATTTCCCGGCGCTGCTGAAGGCACTGGAAGCCGTTGGCGAAACCAAAAGCATTACCCGCAACGAATATGCGGTACATGAGCAGGTCGGCAAATATGAAAACCTGCACCTCGGCGAACACGCCGGACTGATCCTCAACCCGCGCGCGCTCGATCAGCGCCTGTTCCCGGCACAATGGCACAGCGCGTTCTTCCTGCGTGAGCAGACGGCACGCGGCGAGCGTCAAAGCATTCAGATTTTTGACCGCCACGCGGATGCGGTGCTGAAAATCTATACCACTGACAATACCGATACGGCGGCATGGGATGCGCTGATCGCAGAATTCACCGTTGAAGCCGCAGTCGCACTCGATCCACAACCTGCCGTCGCGCCGGAACATAGCCGCGCAATCGATGCCGAAAAAGTGGAAGCCGAATGGCGCGCTATTACCGATGTGCATCAATTCTTTGGCTTACTGAAGCGTCACAACATTTCGCGTCAGCAGGCGTTCCAGGCGGTGCCGGACGATCTGGCGCGTCAGGTCAGCAACGATTCACTGGCTCAACTGCTGGCGCAGGCGCAGCAGGATGGCAACGAAATCATGATCTTCATCGGCAACCGTGGTTGCACGCAGATCTTCACCGGTGCGGTGGAGAAGCTGATGCCGATGGACAATTGGGTCAACATCTTCAATCCCACCTTCACACTGCACCTGATGGCCGATCACATCGCCGAGAGCTGGGTGACGCGTAAACCAAGTGGCGATGGCTTTGTCACCAGCCTCGAACTGTTTGCCGCCGACGGCACGCAGATTGCGCAGCTGTTCGGTCAGCGCAGCGAAGGGACGCCAGAGCAGGCGCGCTGGCGTGAGCAAGTCACTGCATTGGGAGCCAAGGCATGAAACATCTGACGCTGTTACTGCTGGGCGCCCTGGCGCTGCCGGCATTTGCTGCCGAACGGGTGATCTCGATTGGCGGTGACGTGACGCAAATCATCTATGCACTGGATGCGCAGGCAGATTTAGTCGCGCGCGACAGCACCAGCCAACATCCGGCGCAGGCCAACAAGCTGCCGGACATCGGCTATATGCGCCAGCTGAATGCCGAAGGCATTCTGGCCATGAAGCCCACGCTGGTGCTGACCAGCGAGTTGGCGAAACCGTCGCTGGTGTTGCAACAGGTTGAGAGCGCTGGCGTGAAAGTGGTGGATGTCACTGGCAAAACCAGCCTCGACGCCATCCCGGAAAAAATCGCTACCATCGGTAAAGCGCTGCATCGTGATGCCGAAGCGAAAGCGCTGATTGAAAAAGTGAACAAGCAGCGCGCGCAGATTCCGCAGCAGCCGCTGCCGGTGAAAGTGCTGTTTGTGATGGCGCACGGTGGCATGCGCACTCAGGCGGCAGGCAACCAAACTGGCGCTGACGCCGCGATCCGCAGTGCTGGTCTGGTCAACGCTATGGCGGCGATTCCGCATTATCAGCAGCTGTCGCAGGAAGGCGTCGTCGCTGCGGCACCGGATCTGGTGGTGGTCGGTGAAGATGGTCTGCGCACGCTGGGCGGCGAAGAGAAAATCTGGTCGCTGCCCGGTCTGGCACTGACGCCAGCGGGCCAGCATCACGCGCTGCTGGTGGTGGATGACATGGCGCTGCTGAGCTTTGGTCTCGATACACCGGAGACCATCGTTAAGCTGCGTAAAGCCGCCGAAGCGGTAAAACATGACTAATGCAGCCGTGATGCGTTGGCTGTTGTTGATGGGCATCAGCATGCTGGTTTGCATGCTGATGGCTGCCAATTTCGGTGCGATGCCATTGTCGATGCGCACGCTGTTTCATGCGCCGTTCAGCGATATGGCGTGGCAAATCTGGCTCAATATCCGCCTGCCACGCGTGTTGCTGGCGGTGCTGCTCGGTATGGCATTGGCGGTGTCCGGTGCGGTGATGCAGGGCCTGTTCCGCAATCCATTGGCCGATCCGGGTTTGCTGGGTATCAGCAGTGGCGCTGGGCTGGCGGTAGCGGTTTCGATCGTGGTGCCGCTGGGTTTACCGCCGTTGCTGGCGCTGTGGCTGCCATCGGTTGCCGCGTTTATCGGCAGCCTGATCGTGACGCTGTTGATCTTCAGTTTTAGTCGGCTGGCGCTGGGAAACTTGTCACGTTTGCTGCTGATCGGTATCGCCATCAATGCGCTGTGTGGCGCGGCGGTGGGTGTGCTCTCCTGGCTCAGCAATGACCAGCAGTTGCGCCAGCTGGCGCTGTGGGGCATGGGCAGTTTGAGCGCCGCACAATGGCCGAGTCTGGCGGTGTGTGCTGTACTGATCCTTCCCGCGCTGATCGCCATCCAGACCCGCGCGCGTCGTCTTAATCTGCTGCAACTCGGTGAAGAAGATGCGCATTACATGGGTATCGATGTGAAGCGTACCCAGCGCGAGCTGTTGGTGCTGAGTGCACTGCTGGTGGGCACCGCGGTGTCGGTGAGCGGGATTATCGGCTTTGTCGGATTAGTGGTGCCGCACGTGATGCGTTTCTGCGTCGGCAGCGATCATCGCTGGATGCTGCCGGGTTCGGCACTGGCAGGTGCCATTCTGTTGCTGCTGGCGGATACGCTGGCGCGCACGGTGGTGATCCCAGCCGAGATGCCGGTGGGATTGATCACCAGCCTGCTCGGTGGTCCATGGTTTCTCTGGCTGATATTGCGCCAGAAACGGGGGATGAATGAGTGATTCAATGCAGGCTCGCGGCCTGCGCTTTAGTCACGGTTCGCGTGCGCTGATTGATGATGTCTCTGTCACTTTGCAGCCTGGCGAGATGATCGCTCTGATCGGGCCAAACGGCGCGGGCAAATCCACGTTGCTGCGCCTGCTAACTGGGTTTCTGACGCCGGAAGCGGGTGAGTGCTGGCTCGGCGATCGTCCGTTAAGTGACTGGCCGCGTGAACCGCTGGCCCAGCGTCGTGCGGTGATGCGTCAGCAAAACAGCGTGACTTTCCCGCTGCCTGCCGAAGAAGTGGTGGCGATGGGACGTGCGCCGTGGCCAGCCAGCAAATCCAAAGCGGTGATTGAAGAGGTGATGCACATCACCGGCAGTCTGGAGCTGGCGAAGCGCGATTATCGTTCGCTGTCGGGCGGCGAGCAGCAGCGCGTGCAACTGGCGCGAGTGCTGGCGCAGTTATGGCACGATGACGGTCCACGCGGCTGGCTGTTTCTTGATGAGCCGACATCGGCGCTGGATCTGTATTGGCAGCAATATAGCTTACGACTGCTGCATAAACTGACGCGTAATGGCCATTTCAGCGTGTGTACGGTGCTGCACGATCTCAATCTGGCGTCGCTGTGGTCCGATCGTATTCTGCTGCTGCATCAGGGCAAATTGGTGGCGCAGGGTTCGCCCGCAGAGGTGATGACGGAAACCACGCTGACGCGCTGGTATCAGGCTGAGCTGAACGTGGTGACCCCGCAAGAGCAGGGCCGGCCGCAGATTCAGCTGCGGGCATAGCAGCTTTTCCTGCTGCGTATAAATGCGCGCGCTACGAAAACAGAGGCACCTGAATGCGCAGCGCTCATCCCGTAGCAGCGCAATTCATTGCGCTTATGCCAGCCACTCCGCTGAGTAAAGGCGCGCGATGCATCGCGCCGCTACTTAGGTGCAGCGCAATTCATTGCGCTTCTGTCATCCACTCCGCTGAGCAAAGGCGCGCGATAAATCGCGCCGCTACGTAGGTGCGGTTAATTCGTTCATGGCTTATCTGATCGTTATTACGCCATTTATGGCGCCCAAAACGTTAGCGGCAATCCACAATCAGACGTCCACGTACTTCGCCCGCCAGCAATGCTTCGGCACCTTCACGTACCTCACTCAGCGGGATCACTTTGGTTAACTGCTCGAGCAGTGCGCCATCTACCAACTCAGCCAGACGCTGCCACGCTTGCTCACGCAACTGCCTGGCGCACATCACGCTATCCACACCGGCCAACACCACGCCGCGCAGGATAAACGGTGCCACGCTGGTCGTCAGATCCAGACCTTGCGCCATGCCGCAGGCAGCGACCACGCCATCACGCTTGATGCCCGCCAGCACGTTGGCCAGCGTATGGCTGCCGACGCTATCAATCGCCGCCGCCCAGCGCTCTTTCGCCAGCGGTTTGCCGGGCGCACTCAGTTCAGCGCGATCGATAATCGAGGAAGCGCCGAGGGTGTTGATCAGGTAATCGCTGTCGCTGGCGCGACCGCTGGAGGCCACGACCTCATAGCCTAAACGGGCCAGCAAACTGACGCTAAAACTGCCGACGCCGCCGCTGGCACCCGTCACCAGCACCGGGCCATGCTGCGGCGTGATGCCCTGTTTTTCCAGTGCCAGCACGCACAGCATCGCGGTGAAACCAGCGGTGCCAATAGCCATGGTGTGCAGCGGGCTGAGCGCATCAGGCACTTTCACCAGCCAGTCACCGGAAACGCTGGCCTTTTGTGCCAGTCCGCCCCAATGTTTCTCGCCCACGCCCCAACCGGTAAGCAATGCTACATCGTCCTGCTGCCATTCGGGATGGCGGCTGCTGATGACCCGACCCACAAAATCAATACCCGGCACCATCGGAAACTGACGCACAATCGGCCCTTTATTGCAGATGGCGAGCGCGTCTTTGTAATTGAGGGTGGAATAGCTAACGTCGAGGGTGACATCCTGATCGGGCAACTGTTTTTCTGACAGATCCTGCAGGGATGTGCGGTAACCCTGTTCATCATTTTCAATGACCAATGCCTTAAACATGCAGCCTCCGGCTGAGTGAGGGAAGTGCGGGTCATATTACTCCTCTGGATTATGGGAGCAACACAGCTCAGGTGATGGCTTGCATAAATTCTCATAACACAAAGATATTTAAGCGGTTTTTATCACGGGCCAAAATGGTAATTACTTATTAATCAATTGGTTATTAATTGTTGCTTATGCGTGTCAATCTCGCTGCTTTGGGTTGTTCCAGCAAAAAAAGATGCCATCATTGCGCCCCAGTAAAACACCCACTTCCACCGTTCTGAGGACGCCGCCATGCTCGGTACAATGCGCATCTGCACTTGTTTCCGTTCGCTTTATGATAAGCGGCCCTCCGTCATTTGTTGTTCGCATTTCTCGCTCACCATGCGGTGAGGCCAGCTTAACGCGCTATGCTGTTGGACATGACTAAAGACAGACGCGATCTGACTTTACTGATGTCTATCGGTTGCGGCGGTTGATCCGCCCGATTGACGTTATTCGCCGGGGAAATTTCCTCATTGCTGTGCCACTGGCACCCACTCATCCTTCATTACGGGGATTTGTGTTATGAATCCATTGAAAATTGCTGCCAGCGTTGCGGTAGCGCCAAGCCTGAGCCTGAACACCGCGCGTGACGTGGTGACGCTCGACAATACCGATTTTACCGATGTGGCGGCGGTCGTCGTTTCACTGGCGGATACGCGCAGCGGCGTGTTAGGCCTACTGCGCCAGACCGGCTTCAACTTGCCGGTGTTTGTCGCCAACGCGTTTGATGAAGAAGTGCTAAAGCTGCCAGGCGTGACCGGTGAAATCAATGGCGCATCGGAAGAGTGGGATGCGCTGGAAGAAGCCGCGCAGGCGTATGAATCTGACCTGCTACCGCCGTTTTTCGATACGCTGACGCGCTATGTCGATATGCAGAACAGCACCTTTGCGTGTCCGGGACATCAGGGCGGGGCGTTTTTCCGCAAGCATCCGGCCGGGCGTCAGTTCTATGAATTCTATGGCGAGAACCTGTTTCGTTCCGACATGTGCAACGCCGACGTGAAGTTGGGCGATTTGCTGATCCACGAAGGGTCAGCGAAGGATGCACAGAAGTACGCGGCGAAAGTGTTCAACGCCGATAAAACCTACTTTGTATTGAACGGCACCTCCAGCGCCAACAAAGTGGTGACCAACGCCATGCTGACGCGCGGCGATCTGGTGCTGTTTGACCGCAACAACCATAAATCCAACCATCACGGTGCGCTGATTCAGGCGGGCGCAACGCCGGTGTATCTGGAAGCGGCACGCAACCCGTTCGGCTTTATCGGCGGGATTGATGCGCACTGCTTTGATGAAGCTTACCTGCGCGAACAGGTGCAGAAAGTCGCGCCGCACCGCGCCAAAGATCAGCGCCCGTTCCGTCTGGCGATCATTCAGCTCGGCACCTACGATGGCACCGTGTATAACGCGCGTCAGGTGGTGGATCGCATCGGCCATCTGTGTGACTACATCCTGTTTGATTCTGCGTGGCTGGGCTACGAGCAATTTATCCCGCTGATGGAAGGTTGTTCGCCGCTGACGCTGGAGCTGAACGAGAACGATCCCGGCATTTTCGTCACTCAGTCGGTGCACAAACAGCTGGCAGGCTTCTCGCAGACTTCGCAGATTCACAAAAAAGATAACCACATCCGGGGTCAGAAGCGTTTCTGTCCCCACAAGCGTCTCAACAACGCCTTTATGCTGCACGCCTCAACCAGCCCGTTCTATCCGTTGTTTGCCGCGCTGGATATCAATGCGCGCATGCACAAAGGCGAAGCCGGACGCAGCATGTGGCACGAATGCGTCACTATCGGCATTGATACGCGCAAAGCGATTCTGGAACGCTGTGAGATGATCCAGCCGTTCCTGCCGGAGAAAGTGCACGGCAAGCTGTGGCAGTTGGCAGAAACTGAAGCGATTGCCGCCGATCCTGCCTACTTCAGCCTGGCGCCAGGCGAGAAATGGCATGGCTTTGAGGGTTACGCCAGCGATCAGTATCTGGTTGATCCGTGCAAGCTGCTGCTGACCACGCCAGGCATTGATGCCGCCAGCGGTGAATACACCAGCTTCGGTATTCCGGCCACCATTCTGGCCAACTACCTGCGCGAGAACGGTATCGTGCCCGAGAAGTGCGATCTCAACTCCATCCTCTTCCTGCTGACGCCAGCGGAGAACCCGGAGAAGATGGCGCATCTGGTGGCGATGCTGGAACAGTTTGAGCACCATGTGAAAGAAGATGCGCTGCTGGCTGAAGTGCTGCCGAGCGTCTATCGCAAAAACATGGAACGCTACAAAGGCTACACGCTGCGCCGCCTGTGCCAGGAGATGCACGATCTCTACGTCAGCTACGATGTGAAAGATCTGCAGAAGGCGATGTTCCGCGAAGCCTGCTTCCCGAAAGTGGAAGTGAATCCGCAGGATGCGCATCAGGCTTACATTCGTGGTGAGGTGGAACTGGTGGCGATTGCGCAAGCAGAAGGGCGCATTGCCGCCGAAGGTGCGCTGCCGTATCCACCGGGCGTGCTGTGCGTGGTGCCGGGCGAAGTGTGGGGCGGCGCGGTACAGCGTTATTTCCTCGCGCTGGAAGAGGGCATCAACTTGTTGCCGGGCTTCTCACCGGAGCTGCAAGGGGTTTATACCGAGGAAGATGACAGCGGTCGTAAGCACTTAGTGGCGAACATGATGGTGCGCTAACGGGCTCGACGGCGTGCGGTGCAATCACCGCACGCCGTCAGCATCTTATCAGTGGCGAACCACCTGAATTTTATCTTTAGCCAGTCTTCCCGCCGGATATGCTGCCTGCTTGCGGCGTTTACCCGTGATGTAAACACCGACGCACAGCACCATAAACGTCACCATCAGCGTCATCAGACTCTCGTAGCGATACTGTGGCAGATAGAACATATAGCCCAGCACACTGACAATCATCAAAATGCTCAGCCAGGTCAGCCACGGGAACAACCACATTTTGAAATCAGGCGTGATGCCCTGTTTTTCCATCGCCGTGCGCATTCTCAGCTGTGAAACGGCAATCACCAAATAGACAATCAGCGCAATCGCTCCGGTAGTGGAGATAAGGAAGGCGAACACCTCTCCCGGAAAAGCGTAGTTCGCGATACAGGCGATAAATCCGGCCAGCGTCGAACCCAATACCGCCACGCGGGGTACGCCGCCGTTCGACACCGTGGCACTAGAGGCCGGGGCATTGCCACGTTTTCCCAGCGAATAGAGCATACGCGAAGCGGTATATAAACCGGAGTTCATGCAGCTGCACACCGCAATCAGCACCACCAAATCCACCAGCAGTTTGGCACCGGGGAAATTCAGCGTGGATAGCACGTACTGGAAAGTGCCCTGGGCTAACAGCTGCGGATCATTCTATGCCACCAGTGACACCACGAGAAAAATAGAGAGCAAATAGAATAACGCGATGCGGTAAACCACAAGGTTAATTGCCCGGCTAATTTTCTTACTGGGATCTTTGGATTCCACGGCGGCAATGGTGACAACTTCTGCGCCAAAAAATGAAAAGATGGTCAGCAAAATACCGGTTAATACCGCGCCAAAACCGTGTGGCATAAAGCCGATGCTGTTATATAAATGCGCCACGCCACTGACATTCGCCAGCGGCCAATATCCTGAAATTGCCATGATACCAATACCAATAAATCCAATAATCGCCACCACTTTAATGATCGCGAACCAAAACTCAAAGGCACCAAAGTTTTCACGCTAAACAGGTTGGTCATTGTGAGCAGCAGGATAATGGCGGTGGTAAACTGCCACGAGGCAATGGAGGGGAAATAAGCGTGCAGGATATCGGCACCGGCAATCGCCTCAACCGGAATCAGCAATACCCAAAACCACCAATATAACCAGCCGATGGTAAAACCGGCCCACGGACCAATGGCTTTCGCGGCGTAGGTTGAAAAGGAACCTGAGTCGGGTTGCAGCACGGCCATTTCACCCAGCATGCGCATCACCAGCAGTACCAGTACGCCGGTCATGGCATAGGAGAGCAGCACCGCCGGGCCTGCGGTGGCAATGGCATTGGCGGAACCAACAAATAAGCCAGCACCGATGATGCCAGCGATGGAGATCATACTAACCTGTCGATCCGAAAGGCCGTCGCCTAACGAATCATTTTTTGCGGGTGAATGGCTCATAGTTGTCCTTTTGGCATTCAGGCATGACATTAACTGTCCCGCACACGGATTGAATTCGTGTTACCGGGATAACAATGTAATGCGCCAGAGCGATGTCAATATAATCAGTGAAGTGTGATGTTCATCTTAATTTTTAAAATAAAATCCATGGGTTATTATCAAGTTCAGTTTTCATGTCTACTACTTTAATTTTTAGTGATGAATGAGAAGGTGAATAAATATTTGCACCTTATTTTAAAAGGGGTCAATTAGGCGTGAAGTGTGAGATGGGATGAAAAGTTAAAAAGATAGAAAATAAAATCAGGTGAGATTGGCGAGCGTGTTGTGAAAACAACAGCTTGTGAGTGGCGAACTTTCACCATATTGATTTCTTATTTTTGTGAGGTTGGGCGATATTCGCGGTAGAGTTTTAGGCTTATTGCTAACAATGAAAAAGGCGGAGGCAGAGTCAATAATTTTTTCTCTGCCTGCCCCTACAATAACTAATGCGTCATCTCTTTGGGAGATGATTAATAACGATGATAACTACGCTGCGCCTGATTTACCTTATACAGATAGCGGCGCGATTCGCCAGACGGATGGCTGGTGGTCAGCGTCTGATAGACTTCATTTGGCGACATGTCGTTGATCTTGGCGAAGGCGCGATCTTTATCGCTGGAGAACACGCGCAGTACGCTACCCGCGCCGCCGTTGTAGGCGGTGATCACGGCGTAACGGCGTGACAGCGGATCCTGAATCCCGCCTAAATAACTCTTCTGCAGCAGTGACAGGTAAGCGGTGCCGGCATCAATGTTGTTCGCCGGATCCAGCAGATAGCTGCGGCTCGGTTTGCCCCATTTGCCTTTCATGCGGAACACATCCACGCCAGCGGTGTGCTGAACCACCTGCATCAAGCCCAATGCATCAGAGTTGCTGACCGCATAAGGGTTGAAGCTCGATTCGGTCTGCATAATCGCCAGAATCAGTGACGCATCCACGCCGTACTGTTCCGCCGATTTACGTACCAGCGGCAAATATTTGTGCGCACGCTTGTCGAGGTGGTTGGGCACCATCGGAATGGTTACCGACCAGATAACGTGCAGTCCAGAGGTGCGTTTCTGCAGTTTGTTCTGGATCAGATAGTCAGCAAAACTGGCCGCGCGGCCCTGCCAACGGATCGGTTGTCCGGTGTTGTCCAGCACCTGGCCGTAAAGCAGTGGCTCTTTACTGATCTGAATATCGTTGGCATCGGAGTAGAGATCGACATTACCCGGATCGTCACCGATCAACAGGGTGGTGACAATCGCCTGGCGCAGGCTGGCCATCGGATCGGTGCCGGCAATGGTCTCAATGGTGATGCTACCGCTGTCGAAGTTAATGTGACTGCGGGTGTAATAGCTGTCGCTATATTTGACGTAATCTTTCGGCCCGGCGATCAGGACCTCATTGATTCCCCAAATATTTTCAATGTTGGCGGCAAACTGCCCCATCAGAATGTCGAAACCGTTGGTGTCCTTGACCCACTCTTCGTGATACTGCGATTTTTTTTGTCCAGAGCAGGAAACCAAAAGTGGGGCAATCACTAACAGCGCTATCAGTTTTTTATTCATTGTAAATGCGTGCCTGATTCGAAAAAGAGGGCCTCAAAGGAAGGCCCTGAACGATTATTTTTCTGGCGGGGTGAAACCTTCGATGTGCACATCTTTGCCTTCAAACAGGAAATTGATCATCTCCTTTTCCAGCACTTTGCGATCTTCCGGGTTCATCATGTTGAGCTTCTTTTCGTTGATCAACATGGTTTGCTTGGCCATCCACTGCTGCCAGGCTTCTTTGGAAATATCGTTATAGATGCGTTTACCGATCTCGCCAGGATAGAGCTGAAAGTCCTGGCCTTCAGCGTCGCGTTGCAGAAATGTACAAAAAATGGTGCGGCTCATTACTCTTCCTCTTGGATCACGCGCGTGTGCAGTGCCAGTTGCTGGGGATGGCGCAATTCCTGCAATAAGCGCTCAACGGGCGCTGCCAAACCCACTGACGGTGGTTGCGCTAAGTTATACCAGAGACCGCTCGCTTCATCCATCAGCGACCCGGCAGAAGGCCACGCCAGCCACATAGGCACAATGTCTAAATGGAAATGGCTGAAGGTATGACGAAACGCTGTCAGCTGCTGCGGTTTGGTGTGAATGCCGCGCGTGGCCAGCCAGTCAGTTAGCGCTTGCTCACTGGTGAACTGCGGGAAACAGAACAGGCCGCCCCATAATCCCACCGGCGGACGTTGCTCGAGGAACACCTCGTCGCCGTGTTGGATCATCAGGAACCAACCGGTGCGCTCAGGAATCGTCACTTTGGGCTTCTTGCCCGGATACTCCGCCCAACTGCTGTTGGCATAAGCCACGCAGCCGCTGCTGACCGGGCAAATCTCACACTTAGGACGTGAGCGAGTACACACTAACGCACCGAGATCCATCATCGCCTGATTAAACTGGCTTACGCCTTCTGCGGGCGTCACTTCTTCACTGATCTGCCACAACCGTTTCTCAACGTCTTTTTTGCCCGGCCAGCCGCCGACGGCATAGCAACGTGCCAGCACGCGCTTGACGTTGCCATCAAGAATCGGGAAATGCAGTCCGAGCGACAGAGACAGCACCGCGCCTGCCGTGGAGCGTCCAACGCCAGGCAGCGCGGCCACATCATCAAAATTACGCGGGAACTCACCACCGTGCTTATCGACCACCTGTTTCGCCGCTTTGTGCAGATTGCGCGCACGGGCGTAATAGCCAAGCCCGGTCCACAAATGCAGCACTTCATCCAGCGGTGCCGCAGCCAGATCGGCAATCGTCGGGAAGCGCGCCATAAAGCGTTCAAAGTAAGGAATAACGGTGGCAACTTGTGTCTGCTGCAGCATCACTTCGGAGAGCCACACTTTATAAGGTGTTTTCTCCTGCTGCCATGGCAGGGTTTTACGGCCAAAGCGCTGATACCACTCCAGCACCTGTTGCCCGAACTGCGGCGCTTGCATCATTTGAAGGAAATTTTCCGTGTTTACTCTACAATCAGGCAGGAATTCCAGCACACAGACATCAGGGTGTAAACCGGAAGATTGCAAAGGCTTGCTTCTGCTATCTAACTTTGCATAATGCCCGTTTCCCAGAAAAGGCTAACCAGCAGGCTTCAACATGATTAATGACGTCATCACCCCGGAATTTGATGAGAACGGCCGGCCATTGCGCCGTATCCGCAGTTTTGTGCGCCGCCAGGGGCGCTTAACGAAAGGGCAGCAGCACGCGCTCGATAATTACTGGCCGGAGATGGGTGTCGAGTTCCAGCAGGAGCCGCTGGATTTGGCTGCACTGTTTGGCCGCGAAGCGCCAGTGGTGCTGGAAATCGGTTTTGGCATGGGCGCCTCGCTGGTGACCATGGCACAAAACAATCCGCACCAGAATTTCCTTGGTCTTGAAGTGCATGCGCCTGGCGTGGGTGCTTGCCTGGCATCGGCGAAAGAAGCCGGTGTCGATAACCTGCGTGTGATGTGTCACGACGCAGTTGAAGTACTGCAGCAGATGATTCCGGATAACTCACTGCGCATGGTACAGCTGTTCTTCCCGGATCCCTGGCATAAAGCGCGTCATAACAAACGTCGCATTGTGCAGGTACCTTTTGCTGAGCTGGTGATGCGCAAGCTGAAATTGGGCGGCGTATTCCATATGGCGACCGACTGGGAAGAGTATGCGAAACATATGCTGGAAGTGATGAGCAGCATTGATGGGTATAAAAACCAGTCAGAAAGTCACGATTACGTGCCGCGTCCGGAAACGCGTCCGTTAACGAAATTTGAGCAGCGCGGGCAGCGTTTAGGCCATGGCGTATGGGATTTGATGTTTGAGAGGGTGAAATAATGGCCGTACAGCGTAGCCGTCGTTTACGTAAAAAACTGCATATTGATGAGTTTCAGGAGTTAGGTTTCTCCGTTGCCTGGCGCTTTGCCGAAGGCACCACTGAAGAGCAGATTGATGCCACGCTGGATCAATTTATTACTGAAGTGATTGATCCAAATGGTCTGGCGTATGACGGCAGCGGTTATCTGGTGTGGGAAGGTCTGGTTTGCCTGCAGGAAACCGGCAAATGCACCGATGAGCATCGTGAGCTGGTGCGTAAATGGCTGGAGAAACGCGAGCTGTCGGATGTTCAGGTAACTGAACTCTTTGACGTCTGGTGGGACTAATGACTTTACTGGTCTGAGAGATCGCTTCAGGCTAGCTCACTTGCGCTTTTGGCGCCGGGCAGTGCTCGCATTCCTCACGTACTTGAGTACGCTCCGGATGCTGTGCGCTGGCCGTCACCAAATTCGCTGCGCCGCCTGTGCCTGACCTGTCCTAACAGCAAGGCGTTGGCGGCTTTTCGTTTTTAGGGAGGTTTCATGGTTCGTAAGGCGCTTCTTACCGCACTGCTGCTGGCTGCAGCGACACAGGCGCAGGCTGATTATCAGTGCAGCGTTAATCCTCAGGATGATGTGATCATCAAACCGCAGAGCGTGCAGGTGGTGGGCACCAACGGTAACCTTGAAATCTCACCGCAGGGCGACGTGACCTTCAACGGGCAACCCGCCAACGTGGATAACGCCACGCGTCAGAAAGCCATCGATTATCAGAATGCGCTACGCCGCGATTTGCCGTGGGTGGATAACGGTGCCTCAACGCGTCTGGAACGCAGCCGTGTGGCGCTGGATAAAGTGATTGTGGAAAAACTCGGTGCCAACAGCAACGTGCGCAATCGCCTGACCAAGCTGGATGAACAGCTGAAACAGCAGATGAACCGCATTATTGAGCATCGTCCAGATGGTTTGACCTTCCACCATCAGGCGATTGACCAGGTACGCGCTGACGGCGAGAAGCTGGTGCAGAGCACGCTGGGCGGCATTATGCAGGATAGCCTGAACGAGATGGGCAGCAGCCAGGCTGCCAGCGGCAGTAATCCTCTGCAGGCGATCATGGGCAACCTTGGCGGCTTGCAGCAGGCGGTTCAGGCGGAGTGGAAGAATCAGGAACAGGACTTCCAGAACTTCGGCCATGAGGTGTGTAATCGCGTGACGGATCTGGAAGGGCAGCGTAAAGGTCTGATGCAGAAGGTTAAGTAAGTTGTGTAGTGGCGCACGATGGGTGCGCCGCTATGCATAGGTGGCTTAGCAACCGCTTTAAATGTCAGGGGTTGCTAAGCCGTTTTGAATTAGCAGCCGCCTTGAATGTCAGGGGCGACTGCTAAGCCGTTTTGAATGCTACGGACGGCTCAACATAGGGGGCGACTCAGTGCAGCCTCGTACTTAGGTTTGAACCTGTTGGCTCTGACCTACATAAACAGTTCAAGCAGTGAGTTCAGGAACAACTTCCCTTTCTCCGTGATTTGCCACAGCTCTGCCGTTTCCACCACATATCCCGCCTTGATAGCGTTATCCATCTGTGTACGAATTACTGCTTCATCCAACCCGGTGTAACGATGGAAATCGGCGCGCGGTGCCGCTTCCAGCAGGCGGAATCGGTTCATAAAGAACTCGAACGGCTTATCCTCGATCTCCACATCGTGCTGCTTATCGAGGTAATTTCCCTGCATAAAGCCGCGTGGATGACGGGTTTTCACGGTTCGCACAATTCTGCCATCCGGCTGCGTCAGCTTGCCGTGCGCACCACAGCCGATGCCGAGGTAATCACCAAAGCGCCAATAGTTGAGGTTGTGCTCGCAGCGATAGCCCGGCTTCGCATAGGCCGAGGTTTCATACTGCTGATAACCGGCGGCGCTCAGCAACTCATGGCCTTGTTCGTAGATGTCCCACAGCGCATCGTCATCCGGCAGCACCGGCGGGCGCGAGCTGAACAGGGTGTTGGGCTCAATGGTCAGCTGATACCACGACAGATGCGGTGGGTTAAGCGCAATCGCCTGACGTAAATCGTCCAGCGCCTCTTCCAGCGACTGATCGGGCAAACCGTGCATCAGATCGAGGTTAAAGCTGCGCAGGCCAAGACCGGCCGCGAGATGGGCGGCACGTACCGCTTCTTCAGGGCCGTGAATGCGTCCTAGGCGCTCTAATTTCTGCGGGCTAAAACTCTGCACGCCAATCGAAATACGGTTAATACCGGCTTTCTGGTAGGCGCTGAAGCGATCCGCTTCTACGGTGCCCGGATTGGCTTCCATGGTGATTTCCGCATCGGCAGCCAGCGTCAGGCGCGCACGCACGCCATCCATCAGCATTTGCATCGCGTTGCTGCTCAGCAGGCTCGGCGTACCGCCACCGATGAAGATGGTGCGCACTTCGCGGCCAGCGGTCAGCGGCAAATCTCGTTCGAGATCGTTGAGCAGGTGCTGCACATACTCGATGTGCGGCACCTCGCCTTTTAACGCGTGAGAGTTGAAATCACAGTACGGGCACTTCTGCACACACCACGGAATATGGATGTACAGGCTTAACGGAGGTAACTCAGGCATTGCGCATCGCATCCAGTAACAGCGTCAATGCTTTGCCACGGTGAGAAACAGCACGCTTTTCATCTTTACTCAGCTCGGCTGCAGTTTTGCCCAGTTCAGGAACATAGAAAATCGGGTCGTAACCGAAGCCGCCTTCGCCAGTTGCCGCGCGGGTGATTTCGCCCGCCCAGCTGCCGTGGAACACCAGTGGCACAGGATCGGCCGCATGGCGCACGTATACCAACACACAGTGGAACTGCGCCTGACGCTCGCCATCCGGCACGTTTTCCAGCGCCACCAGCAGCTTATCGAGATTCTGCTGGTCGCTGGCGTCTTCACCGGCGTAGCGCGCAGAGTAGATGCCCGGCGCGCCGCCAAGAGCATCCACCGCCAGACCTGAGTCATCGGCAATCGCTGGCAAGCCAGTGATCTGCGCCGCATGACGCGCCTTGAGAATGGCATTTTCAATAAAGGTCAGGCCGGTTTCTTCCGCTGACTCAACGCCCAGCTCGGTTTGCGCCACGATGTCGAGGCCGAAGGCCGCTAACAAATCGGCCAGTTCACGAACTTTGCCCGGATTACCGGTGGCGAGTACGACTTTTTGCATAACAGTTCCAGATTAACGAATTACAGCAAATACCAGAGACCTGGGAACAGGTCCATGCCGAGGAAATTCAGCGCGTACAGCACCAGAATCACGATCATGGCAGAGAAATCGATGCCGCCCATGGCAGGCAAAATACGACGAATCGGTGACATCAGCGGTTCAGTCAGCTGAATCAACACGTGATCAATCGGGCCGCGACCCTGGCTGATCCAACTCATCAGTGAACGAATGATGATCACCCAGAACACCAGATAACCGGCGGATTTCACCAACGATAGCAAGCCGACCAGCAGGTTAGTTGGGTCAACCGAGAACACCCCGACCTGAATCAGTAACAGCACCGGGTATTTCAACGTGGTCAGCACAAAGGCCAATACCAGCGAGGCGGTATCAATCGGGCCTAGCGCGGGCAATATACGGCGCAAAGGTTTGATGATCGGCTGAGTAATTTTAACTACAAACTGGGCCAGCGGGTTGTAAAAGTCGCAGCGCGCCCACTGCATCCAGATACGCAGCAGCAGTACCATCACGTACAGGTCGATCAGCGTTTTGACTAAAAACGTCATTGTTAACATGAGGTTCCTCAATTATTGTTGTGAAGGTCGCGCATAATCCCGCGCGCCAAAAACGGCGGTGCCAATACGCACCATGGTGCTGCCCGCGGCGATTGCCGCGTCCATATCGTCGCTCATTCCCAGAGAAAGCGTATCGACGTCAGGATAATCCTGCTTTAGAGCGTGAAACGCGTCTGCCATCTGCTTACAGACCGCAAACTGCCGTTCGAAATCCGATTCCGGTGCCGGAATGGCCATCAATCCGCGCAAACGCAGATGTGGCAATGCCGCTATCTGCTCAGCCAGCGCCGGAATAGCCTCCAGCATGATGCCAGATTTGCTGTTCTCGTCACTGATATTTACCTGAATTAACACGTTTAGCGGCGGCAATGTCTCCGGGCGCTGGTCATTCAGACGCTGGGCAATCCGCTCACGATCCACGGTGTGACACCAGGCAAAGTGCTCCGCCACCAGACGACTTTTATTGGATTGCAGTGGCCCAATAAAGTGCCATTGCAGTTCAGGATGTGCGGCCAGCTCAGTGACTTTTTCAACCCCTTCCTGCACGTAATTTTCACCGAACGCCTGCTGTCCGGCAGCGATAGCTTCTGCGACTGCGCTCGCAGGTTTGGTTTTGCTCACTGCAAGCAGCGTTATTTCTTCTGGCGCGCGGCCGCAACGCGCGGCAGCAGCGGCGATACGCTGGCGCACTTGCTGTAAGTTGTGCTCAATGGAAGTCATAGTCAGGAGAAGTTAAATGGATTTGGATGAAGTTGTGGCGCTTAGTGTAAAGCATAACGCCGCCGATCTGCACCTTTGCAGCGGACATTTCCCACACTGGCGGCGGCAGGGCGTGCTGGAGCCGATTCCGCATTACGACCCACTAGATAACAATTGGCTGGAAGGGTTTATCCAGCAGTGGCTGAGCAGCGCGCAACAGGCGGATCTGGAGGAGAGCGGTCATGTTGATTTTGCGATGACTTTACAGAGCGGCGTACGTCTGCGCGGCAACCTGTTTATGCAGCGTCACGGTTTATCGCTGGCGCTACGGCTGATTGCCAGCGAGGCACCGGAGATTGCCCGTCTGCATCTGCCCGGGGTGGTGCAGCAGCTGTTACAGTTGGAGGAAGGGCTGATCTTAATCACCGGCGCGACCGGCAGCGGCAAATCCACCACGCTGGCGGCGATGGTGGACTGCCTTAACCGCGAACAGGCGCGCCACATTCTCACGCTGGAAGATCCGATTGAGTTTGTGCATCACAGCCAGCGTTCTCTGATTCAGCAACGCGAAGTCGGGGCACACAGCGCCTCGTTCCAACAGGGATTAAAGGCCGCCCTGCGCGAGGACCCCGATGTGATTCTGCTGGGTGAGCTACGTGACAGCGAAACCATACGGCTGGCGCTGACGGCGGCGGAAACCGGGCATCTGGTGCTGGCAACCTTACATACGCGCGGTGCCACGCAAGCGGTGGATCGATTAGTGGATGTGTTTCCCGCTGAGGAGAAAACCTGGTGCGCACCCAGCTGGCGGGCAGTTTGAAAGCCGTGCTGGCACAGCGTCTGGTGCCCGCTCTGGCGGGGGGGCGGATTGGGTTATTCGAGGTGCTGGTGGCCACGCCTGCAGTAGTGAATCTCATCCGCGAAGGCAAGATGCATCAGTTACCTGGCGTGCTGCAAACCGGCGCTCAGGCCGGTATGCAGACATTCGCCCAAAGCGAACAGGCGCGGCGCCAGGCAGGATTGATTTAACGGTTTAGTGGGTGTCGAACCAATCTTCCAGAATGATCACCGCTGATTGTGAATCAACCTGGCCTTTCTGTAGCGCCCGGAAGCCGCCACGTTCGAACAGATCAGCTCGTGCTTCGACGGTGCTCAAACGCTCATCCTGCATTTCAACGCGCACGCCAAAACGGCCATGCAGGCGGTTGGCGAACTTACGGGCGCGATCGGTCAGCGGCTGTTCGGTGCCATCCATGTTGAGCGGTAAACCCACCACGACATAATTGGGCTGCCACTCTTTCAGTAGCTTTTCAATCAGGTTCCAGTTGGGGATGCCGTCTTGTGCTTTGATGGCGGTCAGGGCGCGTGCGGTGCCGGTTAGCTGTTGACCGACAGCAACGCCGATGCTTGTGGTGCCGAAATCGAAGCCCAGCAACGTTTCACTGGCCATCAGGCGTGCCCTGCGTCGCTGGTCATGTTGTGAATATCGATGCCCATGCTGCGTGCGGCTTCGCGCCAGCGCTCGGCTATCGGCGTCTGGAACAGAATATTGCTATTGGCAGGTGCGGTTAGCCAGGCGTTTTCCAGCAGCTCGTTTTCCAGCTGATCTTTCTCCCAGGCGCAGTAACCCAACGCCACCAGCACATTTTCCGGCTGGGCCGAGGTGCCGATGGCCTCCAGCACATCACGTGAGGTGGTGATCACCGTGTTGTCGGAGATACGGAGCTGGAAGAGTAAATCTTCTGGGCAGAGTGCAGGATAAAGCCACGATCTTCCGCCAGCGGCCCGCCTGAGAACACCGGTTTATCCAGTTTGATGGCGGGATCGCGATCGGTTGCGCTGATTTTAAGTTTCTTCAGGATGCCTTCGACCGTCAGATTTTCCATCGGTTTGTTCACAATCAAACCCATGGCGCCATCTTCATTGTGCTCGCAGATATACACCACCGAGCGTTTGAACAGCGGATCCTGCAGCGACGGCATCGCAATCAAAAAATGGTGCTGTAAATTCATTCTCACTCGTATACCAAAAATAACCGGCGTGACCGCAGTCACGTCGGTTTTGGGTTCTCACGGCGCTTACACGCCGTTGACATCAGCCCAGGCGTTTCTCAATGGCATCCATCAGCATGCCGGTGATCGAGATCGGGAACGCCGCCTCGATCTCACGCACGCAGGTTGGGCTGGTAACGTTAACTTCGGTGAGTTTATCACCAATGATATCCAGGCCGACAAAAATCAGCCCTTTAGCTTTCAGCGTTGGTCCCACGCGGCGGGCAATTTCCCAATCGCTGTCACTCAGTGGACGTGCTTCACCGCGACCACCTGCAGCGAGGTTACCACGAGTTTCGCCACCTTGTGGAATACGCGCCAGGCAATAAGGCACCGGTTCGCCGTCTACCACCAGCACGCGTTTATCGCCATCTTTGATCGCTGGCAGATAGTTTTGCGCCATGCAGAAGTTCTGGCCGTGATTGGTCAGAGTTTCGGTGATCACACCAAAGTTTGGATCGTCCTGCTTCACGCGGAAGATGGATGCGCCGCCCATGCCGTCCAGCGGCTTGAGGATCACGTCACCGTGCTCTTGCCAGAAGGCACGCAGCTGCTCTTTATTGCGGGTCACCAGCGTATCTGGCGTCAGGTCGGCGAACCATGCCGTATAGAGCTTCTCGTTACAGTCGCGCAGGCTCTGCGGTTTGTTAACGATCAGCGTACCTTGCTCTTCCGCACGTTCCAGCAGATAGGTGGCGTAAATGAATTCGGTATCGAATGGCGGATCTTTACGCATCAGCACCACGTTCAAATCGGCCAGCGGAATCACCTGCTCGCTACCGAAGTCGTACCATTTGTCGTAATTCTGCTCGACGCTCAGCAGGCGCGTGCGTGCATAAGTCACGCCACCGCGCAGGGAGAGATCGCCCATCTCCATGTAATGAATTTCGTAACCACGACGCTGTGCTTCCAGCAACATGGCGAAGCTGGTGTCTTTTTTAATGTTGATGGACGAAATTGGGTCCATAACGATGCCAAGCTTAATCATTATTCTCTCCTCAAAGGGGGAATTTATTGCCCCGTTCCGTGACAGCGCAGCGGCTTTTCACGTGCGTAGTGATACAACCCGAAAGTATCCCTTAACCGACGTCACCAAACCTCACCTGAAGTGCCGTTATTGCCGTCAGCGCGGTAGTTTCTGTGCGCAGTACGCGTGGACCTAACAAAATATCGGTAAAACCTTGCTGTGCGGTCATGGCAATCTCGTCAGCAGACAAGCCGCCTTCCGGACCAATCAGCAGGCGAACGCGTTCAACCGGCTGTGGCAGAGTGTTGATACTGTGGCTGGCGCGCGGGTGCAAATTCAGCTTTAAACCGCTGTCCTGCTCCGCACACCAGGCTTCCAGCGTCATCGCTTCACGAATTTCCGGCACGCGATTACGGCCGCACTGTTCGCAGGCGGCAATCGCAATTTTTTGCCATTGCTGAATCTTCTTCGCCAGTCGTTCAGCATCCAGCTTTACGCCGCAGCGCTCAGAAAACAAGGGTGTAATGACATTCACGCCGAGTTCAATCGATTTCTGGACAGTAAATTCCATTTTTTCACCGCGCGACATCACCTGACCAAGGTGCAGGTGCAGCGGTGATTCACGGTCATCGAGCTGACTGGCAAGGATGCTTACTTTTACACGCTTTTTATCGGCCTGGGTGATTTCAGCGCTAAAAGTCAGATTACTGCCATCAAACAGCTCAATATGTTGACCGACGGTCATGCGCAGCACGCGCCCGACGTGGTTTGCCGCATCTTCATCGAGGAAGACTTCGCTATTAACTTCTAAGGATTCGGGATGATAAATGCGAGGTATACGCATGCGGTTCCTGCCAGCGTTATGCCGTGTCACACGACACGGCCCAATCGGAAAAAAAGCTAGTGTAGGGTAGCGCTTTTAGCGCTGGCAAGCCTGTTGTACATAGGGGTTGTGATTTCCCTGTACCTGCGCGATGCGATTATCACGTTCACACTCCCATTTGCTCACCGGATATTGCTTGTTCCAGGCGGTGAACAGCTGGGTTTGCTGACGGGAAAGGCGCAACTGATACTGGTCGCGCATATAGAAGTAGGTGCGGGCGATGGCCCCGCGTGCACGCTCCGGCGGCTGCGCCAGCTTCTGCTTGAAATCGATCTTCATTGAACACTGGCCGTATTGCGCGTCGCCGCCATTCCATTGGCTGTACTGGAAGTTATTGCGATCGCCATTCACTTCACCGATTGCTGGTTGCAGGTTGTGCAAGTCGCTCTCAATGCGGCGGTAATCGGCATCCTTGCTGCAATTTTTGCGCCCGCCGTTTTGCCAGCACTGGCGCTGATGGCCGAACTCCCACGCGGGCATCACATGTTCCCACTCGATACGTTCTGCGCGATTGGCATTTTTCCGCACGTTGTAGCCGCAGCTGCTCAGATCGGGCACGCCTTTTTTGCCGTGCCAGCTGATTTTGCAGCCGCAGTAAAATTCTGTTGGTGCGTCGGCATTGATTTGCGCGGCAACCACTTTGGCCTGCTGGAAGTTGTTCTGATGATAGTTGGAAAAACTGAGGCTGAACGCACTAACGGGAACAACTAATAAGGAGAGTAACAACAGCGTTTTGCGAGACATATTCCAAAATTAACCTGGTGCGGAAAAAGGCGGCAGGGTAACAGAATGGGGGAAGGTGGGATATCAGATAAACGGATTAAGCCGCTGGAAATTCACCGGGTTGCAGCAGTGTGCCGCAGTGAACGCAGCGATACTCGCTTTCACCACGCACGATGCGGTTGTGGCGTCGTACGGTGAGCTGATGCTGCTGGCAGCGGCAACGATAGGGGAAGGTGTTGCTGCGCACCGAGGCGATTTCGAACTGATGGGTACGACGCGCGGGCACGCCGAGCACGCTCTCCATCATCCACTTCCACTCTTTACCGTGCGGCGGCACGCGGCCAAAGGTTTTCCATACCAGCAGATGCGCCAGCTCATGCGGCACCACCTCATCCACAAATGCCTGCTGATTTTCCAGCAATAGCACCGGGTTAATGCGGATCTCCCATTTCTCCAGCCACGCGGTTCCAGCGGCGGTGCCGCGCTGCAGATACACCAGCTTTGGCTCGTCATAGTGACGTTCCAGCTTTTCATTGGCGAGCTGCAGATAGTGGCGCAACGAGCGCATCACGGCTTGTTGCAGGGCGATGGGAAGGCGAGGTGTTTTCATGCCGGGCAGGATAACCTGGTACGCAAAAATGCGCACCTCACGAACACGGCAAAAATGGTCGTGACGTCATTATGGGTAAAATGCAGGCGCTGTGGATTGCCATCCCCAAAGCGGCCCCAGCCTGCTGATTAACGACGGTGCGTTTTGTAAAAAAAAGGGCCGCCAATCGGCAGCCCTTGTTCCCGCTTATCGACCTTACTGCTGGCCGATATCGCGCAGTTTTTTGCCTGACAACAGGTTACGCTCAATGTGCTCCAGCGAGACGTTTTTGGTCTCGGGAATCAGCATAACGGTCAGCAGGATGAAGAACACGTTCAGACCCGCATACACCCAGAAGGTCGGTGCGTTGCCCAGCGTATTCAGCATGGTCAGGAAGGTGGCACCGACGATCATGTTCGCAATCCAGTTGGTTGCGGTAGACACGGTGATACCAAAATCGCGGCCTTTCAGCGGCTGAATTTCGGAACACAGTACCCAGATCAGCGGACCGGCAGACATCGCGAAGCCAACAATAAACATCAGCAACATGCCGACGGCGAAGTACTGCGCTGAAGCAGAGTTGATGCCAATGTGCAGCATGGTGCCGAGGATGCCCATACCGGCCGACATCACGATGAAGCCCAGCACCAGCGTCGGTTTACGACCCCAGCGATCCACCAGACCAATCGCGATAAAGGTTGCCAGCACGTTCACCAGGCCGACAATCACCGTGCCCCACATCTGCTGAGTGGTGTTGGCGAAGCCCGCAATCTCAAAGATTTTTGGCGCGTAATACATGATGACGTTCATACCGGTGAACTGCTGCATCACCTGCAACAGCACGCCAAGGAACACCGCGCGACGGAAGTTGCTGTTGCTCTGGAACAACTGCCAGCCGGACTGTTTGATCTTCAGGCTTTCACGAATCTCATCCAGCTCACGTTTGGCCTGCTCGCTGGTATCACGCAGACGAGACAAGACGCGTTCCGCACTGCGGAAATCGCCTTTTGCCGCCAGCCAGCGCGGGCTGTTTGGCAGGAAGAATACGCCCACCAGCAACAGCAGTGCCGGGATGGTGATGATGCCCAGCATCCAGCGCCATGCGCCTGCATCACTGAACGCGGTATCGGACAGATACGCGCCCAGGATACCGATGGTGATCATCAGCTGGTAGAGAGAAATCATGCTACCACGAATCTTTTCTGGTGCGATTTCAGAAAGATACAGAGGAGCAGTATAAGACGCGACACCCACGGCCAGGCCGAGCACCACGCGTGCAGCAATCAGCATGTCCGGGCTAACCGCCATGGCTGACCACAGTGAACCGATGACGAACAGAATTGCACCGGCCATCAGGCTCTTTTTACGGCCCAGTTTTGAAGACATCCAGCCGCTACCAATAGCCCCCACAGCAGCACCGAACATCATGGAGCTGACAATCCACTCTTGCTGATGGGCAGTCACGTTGAAATCTTTTGCGATGAAGGGCAGGGCACCAGCGATAACGCCGATATCCAGACCAAACAGCAGGCCGGCCAGAGCCGCTAAGAAGCAGACAAACAAGGTCATAACCTTATTCGATGTTCTGCTCTTATGAGTATTACCAGGCATAATGCCTCCGAAGTTTATCTATCGTTGTTTTTATCAATGTTATGAAACCTGCCGGCAGAAAAAGTGAGGGCGATCACATCAGTGTAATCGGTTACACACGCTGAAACCCTGCAATCCAGCATATTCCGCCTGAAATAGTTACGTAACCAGTAAGGTATAGCACCCTTTAAGTTTCTGACATCTCTCTAAATATGGGCTATCAGACGACGCTGAAAATAACGCATTTTCACATGAATAACTACGCTGAAAATTCTCTAAATTACAGATTACAAAAGGATTTCAAAATGTAATCGTTAACACTTTGTTGTAAACGTAGAAAATGAAGTGTAGACGGCGGGAAAAAACGTGCTGGCCGGTTACGGGGGAGGCATTAGAAGACATGAAAGGCCCCATTCATGAGGGGGATTTAGACAAACCCGTTCAGCTTTGATGATTCGACAGCATGTGCAAAAAAAGAAAATGCCAGTCAGGGTTAACTGGCTGGCATTACGCAATAAGCGGACCCAATGCAGATAAGTAAGGGATTATTTAATCGAATAACTCAGGGAGTACGGGCCGGATTTGTTTTCAATACCGTATACCTTTCCGCTGTAATCAACATGAATTTTGTCACCATCTACGGCAACGGAGGATATTGTTCCACCCCCTGTTAGGAATGGGAATTCTGCATTTAGCTCCTTTACATCTGCGCCGCTAGCGTCATGAAAGTAGTAACGGAAAACAGTTGGCACCGTTGCCCCACCATCATGGTTTTGCGTAGTGTAAAGCCATAATCCCGCACTGACCTGCCGCACACCCTGAAGTGAATCATCCGCGCGAGGATCTGGTTGATGAGTAAACCAAACGAAAGCCAATAGCATGACAGTGATCAGCCAGTGGATACCATTAATAACCGTTCTGGCGCGCATAATTGATGCCCTCACGGATAGCTCGTTGGTCTTCAGGGTCATCACCATAAGGCGGGCCACCTCGCCAGTTTCCCCATTCAGGACGTGAGGTTCCGGCACGGGACTGTGCCCACCCGGCTCCCATCAGTAAAATCTCAGCTGGAATACCCGCTGCAGTACCTGTCGCACCAAAGTTAAAGTTACCAAATGCGGCCCAGTATGGATCAAATTGTTTGTAATCCCATGGCCCACGCCCGCGGACCTTTTGGTAGAACCAGTAGTAGGTTTGCGGCAATGCCATATTGCATCCATAGCCGCGACTGCGTGCTTCTCTCATATTGTTATGCAAGATCTGAATCGCGCCGCTTGGGCCAATGCCAGGTGGTGATGCCATATCTAACTCCCTTTACATTTTCCATGTTATTTGTGTGGGATTATGAAACAAATCGAAACAACATAAAAGGCTGGCCCACGCGCAATTGCGAGCAGTTAAGGATTGGTTGAAAGAGTGATTTGTCCGTTCGAAGAAGCATCACCGGGTTACATTATGAAATGGACAAACGACGTGTGCTCGATAGTTTGGATGTTGAGGCTGCTGAGATGACATCAATAAAAAATGCCAGTCAGACTCAACTGACTGGCATTACGTATGCAGCGACTTGTTTTTCGCTGAAGCGGGCTAAATTACAGGCCCGCAGCCTCGCGCAGCTGAGCAGCTTTATCAGTCTGCTCCCACGGGAAGTGCTCGCGAC
Source organism: Pantoea rodasii (assembly GCF_002095465.1). GTDB lineage: Bacteria > Pseudomonadota > Gammaproteobacteria > Enterobacterales > Enterobacteriaceae > Pantoea > Pantoea rodasii. The sequence continues at coordinate 316,129 of NZ_MLFP01000001.1, forward strand.
CAAAGTGACCGTAAGCGGCGGTCTCTTTGTAGATAGGCTTCAGCAGATCCATCATCTGAATCAGACCGTATGGACGCAGGTCGAAGAACTCGCGCACCAGCAGGGTCAGCTGTTCGGTTGAGACTTTCTCTGTACCGAAGGTTTCCACCATGATCGAGGTTGGCTCAGCCACGCCGATCGCGTAAGAAACCTGGATTTCACAACGGTCAGCCAGGCCAGCCGCGACGATATTTTTCGCCACGTAGCGTGCAGCGTAAGCTGCAGAGCGGTCAACTTTTGATGGATCCTTACCCGAGAACGCACCGCCACCGTGACGTGCCATACCACCGTAGGTATCCACGATGATTTTACGACCGGTCAGGCCGCAGTCGCCCATTGGGCCGCCGATCACGAAACGACCGGTTGGGTTGATGTGGTATTTGGTGCTGGCATTCACCCACTCAGCAGGCAGAACCGGCTTAATGATCTCTTCCATCACCGCTTCACGCAGATCGGCGGTTGAGACTTCTTCAGCGTGCTGCGTTGACAGCACAACCGCATCGATACCGACAATTTTGCCGCCATCGTACTGGAAGGTGATCTGGCTTTTCGCATCCGGACGCAACCACGGCAGTGAACCGCTTTTACGCACTTCGGCCTGACGCTGCACCAGACGGTGTGCGTAGGTTACCGGAGCGGGCATCAGCACGTCGGTTTCGTTGGTGGCGTAACCGAACATCAGGCCCTGGTCGCCCGCGCCCTGATCCAGCGGATCGGTACGGTCAACACCCTGGTTGATGTCTGGAGATTGTTTACCAATCGCGCTCAATACGGCGCAAGAGTTGGCATCAAAGCCCATATCGGAATGGACATAGCCGATTTCACGGACGGTATTACGGGTGATCTCTTCGATATCCACCCATGCGCTGGTGGTGATTTCACCGCCAACCAGCACCATACCGGTCTTCACGTAAGTTTCGCAGGCCACGCGTGCTTTAGGATCCTGTTCGAGGATCGCATCCAGCACGGCATCGGAAATTTGGTCAGCGATTTTATCAGGATGTCCTTCTGATACGGACTCAGATGTAAATAGGTGTTTAGCCATTCTGTTCTTTACCTTACAAATGGTTTGAATTCGACTGCATAGCGTAAGTGGACCAGGCCGACTCGACGCCCCTTCAGGCAAAGCCGCGAGCAGTAGGGAGTGTTAACAACGTTCGCCAACACCGCCTGGATGTTAATCAGTTTAGATGGACAACCATCTGGACGGCTATTCTAGGTCACTCGGTGAGCACTTTTCCAGTGCTTTTTCAGTTTCAGCACGTTTACTCAAGCGTCGCCCTGGAAGAAATTCCTGACACTTTCCACAGATCTCAGCTAAAGATTTTGCATTTCCCCCGGTCTGGCTGTATAAAACGCCGCTGCACAAAAAGGATGACGCCGTTATGCGTCGCGCCGTCAGAGCTGTTCTCTGACTTTCACCCTGGCCGTTTCTCGTTTGCTTCTGGCAGACGTTGGAGGTGATAAAAGTAATGAACCACATTTCTCTTCTTCCCGGTTCACTGCGCTCAATGGGCGCGCTGGCAATCCTCCCCCAATCCAGTTCTGTTCTTTTCTCTCGCCGAAGTTTTGTGCGTTGCGGTAATTATCCCGACACGAGCGCAGGCTAAGCTATTCCCACATTTCAGTTGCTGTGTTTCACTCGCTATGGGCGGTGAAGATCGTGGCTTTTCAGCCCGTTTTTTACTGACTGCGGCGTGGTGTTTTACACTTAGAGACAGCAACGTGCATGCCAACCCGATAAACGGAGCTCAGCAGGATGGGGAAATCTTTACCCGGACTCACAACAGCAAAACCCGGCAACGGTTTCATATTTCAACGGAAAATTGAGGTTCGCGATGTCTGACGACATGAAGAATATCAAGGGTTCGTCAGCTGGCGAACAGGGTGTACTCCGCTCGATGCAAGAGGTGGCGATGAACGATGAGGAAGCAAGCAGAATGCTGCGTACCTACAACATCGCCTGGTGGGGTAATAACTATTACGACGTCAACGAGCTGGGGCACATCAGCGTGTGCCCGGATCCGGATCAGCCGGAAGTGCGCGTTGACCTGGCGAAGTTGGTTAAAGAGCGTGAAGCTGACGGCCAACGTCTGCCTGCACTGTTCTGCTTCCCGCAGATTCTGCAGCATCGCCTGCGTTCCATTAACGCCGCCTTTAAACGCGCGCGTGAATCCTATGGCTATAAAGGTGACTACTTCCTGGTTTACCCGATCAAGGTGAACCAGCACAAACGCGTGATCGAATCGCTGGTGAACTCCGGTGAGCCGCTGGGCCTTGAAGCCGGTTCGAAAGCCGAGCTGATGGCGGTACTGGCGCACGCCGGTAAAACCCGTTCGGTAATCGTCTGCAACGGCTATAAAGACCGTGAATACATTCGTCTGGCGCTGATTGGTGAGAAGCTGGGTCACAAGGTTTACCTGGTGATCGAGAAGATGACCGAAGTGCGCCTGGTGCTGGAAGAAGCCGAGCGCCTGGAAGTGATCCCGCGTTTGGGTATTCGCGCGCGTCTTGCCTCGCAGGGCTCCGGTAAATGGCAGTCGAGCGGTGGCGAGAAGTCGAAGTTCGGTTTGTCGGCGTCGCAGGTATTGCAGCTGGTGGACATCATGCGCAAGGCCGGTCGTCTCGATAGCCTGCAACTGCTGCATTTCCATCTTGGCTCGCAGATGTCCAACATTCGCGACATCGCGACCGGCGTGCGTGAATCAGCCCGCTTTTATGTGGAGCTGGCCAAGCTCGGCGTTAACATCAAATGTTTCGATGTTGGCGGCGGTCTGGGCGTCGATTATGAAGGCACGCGCTCGCAGTCTGACTGTTCGGTGAACTATGGCCTGAACGAATATGCCAACAACGTGATTTGGGCGATTGGCGATGCCTGCGAAGAGAACGGTCTTGAGCATCCTACCGTCATCACCGAATCTGGCCGTGCGGTTACGGCACACCACACCGTGCTGGTCTCCAACATCATCGGGGTTGAGCGCAACGAGTTCAGTACGCCAGTGGCACCGGATGCCGATTCACCGCGCCCGATTCAGAGCCTGTGGGATACCTGGCAAGAGATGCACGAGCCGAACGTCCGTCGTTCACTGCGTGAATGGCTGCACGATAGCCAGATGGATTTGTTCGATATCCACACCGGCTACTCTTCCGGCACCTACGATCTCGGTCAGCGCGCCTGGGCAGAGCAGCTTTATTTGAGCATCTGCCACTATATCCAACAGCATCTTGATCCGAGTAACCGCGCGCATCGTCCAATCATTGACGAACTGCAAGAGCGTATGGCGGATAAGATTTACGTCAACTTCTCACTGTTCCAGTCGATGCCCGATGCGTGGGGGATTGACCAGTTGTTCCCGGTATTACCGCTGGAAGGTCTGAATAAGATCCCAGAGCGTCGTGCCGTGCTGCTCGATATCACCTGTGACTCGGATGGCACCATCGATCACTACGTGGATGGCGACGGTATTGCCACCACCATGCCGATGCCAGAATACGACATTGATAATCCGCCGATGCTGGGCTTCTTTATGGTCGGTGCGTATCAGGAGATTCTCGGTAACATGCACAACCTGTTTGGTGATACCGAAGCGGTTGATGTGTTTGCGTTCCCGGATGGCAGCGTCGAAGTCCAGCTGTCAGATGAGGGCGATACCGTTGCCGATATGCTGGAGTACGTGCAGCTGAATCCAAACGATCTGATGACGCTGTTCCGTGATCAAGTTACGCAGCAGAAAGACATTGATGAAGAGCTGCGCGCGCAGTTCCTCGCAGAGTTTGAAAGCGGCTTATACGGCTACACCTATCTTGAAGATGAGTAATCGCAAGTGATCTCACCGGGCCTATTCAGGGCCCGTTTTATTTTCCCTCATTCAATTTTCTTATTTCTCCGATCTTTTATTTGAAGTGTGATGAAGATCACTCTCGATAAATGTTAATCGGCGATTGATAACTCGCGCCTTAAATACGCCTTTTCTATCTCCTTCATTTTTATTCATAAAGCCAAAACACCGCTGCGCTTGAAGCGGCAATAACCTTGCATTAGCTACTGATTTCGTAAGGATTAGACAGTCATTCTGTTATGTTTTTCCACTAATGCATAATGAAAATTTAAACATTAAGGATTGAATAGTCCTTTAGTGTAACTATATTTTCTAGCGCTTTTTGGAATGACGCATTCCAGAACAAAAAAATTGCATTTTGGGATGCCAATATCTTTATAGGATAATCCATTAAAATTTTATCGTTTAAAATCAATTAATTCGTTGTTTTTAAATCTGTCAAGATTGGCAGTAACTTAAATTTTTCTAGGAATTATCTGATCCTTTTGTGAAAGTAAAAGAAATTCAGCAGCGAAATTGATAGTTTTAAACGATTAAAGTAGGTACTGGTCTTTACTGAAATCTATTTTGCAAACTGTAAGCTGTACGTTAGGCTTCAGTTAACGTGTTAAGTTTTATCGATGTTTCCCTTACATCTCACATGAGTAATCCTGACATTTCAGGGGTATCAGTTAGTTGCGAGAAGGGACCGTAAAATGAGCAATCAACCCGATTACATTTTCATGCTAGAGCCCGTTCACGGTAAAGCTGACGAGTTGATTGCCTGGGAATTGTTAACACGGTTTTCAGATGATGCAGATATTAATAATAAACGTAACCCTAGCAGAGATGAAGGGTTCTTCAGTCGGCTTCCTGCTGACGAGAAATGGCAGTTATTCCTCCACCAGATCGGAAAACTTATTCAGCTATACCAGAAAGGGTTTGATCAGATAGTCAGTGTAAATGTGGATAGAGATATCGTCGCCGGCATTTTTGAAGATGCTGAAATACAAGAAAAACTGGCGAAAATGACGTTGTTACGTTTAGAGATCTCGGCCTTCTTTACCGCGCGGTTTAACAGCGCAGATCTGCTGATATTAAAAGGCGTCGCAAAACTGACGCCCGCCCCTTTATGGCTTGATGACTTTGGTCCGGGTTATTCCAACCTGACCATGCTTGATAGCGGGATATTTGAAATCGTCAAGATTGATAAAAGATTTTTTTGGCAATTTTGGCGACGGTCACATTTTTGACACGCTGCTCAGCCACCTCAACCAATTATGCGATGGCGTGATTGTGGAAGGGGTTGAATCCCAGTCACACCTTGACCTGCTGGCACATAAAGCGGTGTTCGGTATGCAGGGTTATCACTGGCAGAGTGTCTATCTAGGTGATTTTATTAAGCAATCCTGAAATGGCTCGGGTTCGTTCAATACTCTCGGGGAAGAAAAAATGTCTAAGCATGGGTTCAACGCGTTCCATCTGATTTGCGCCCGTCCAATGGAAAATAAAGACATTTTTCCCATCGTATTACTGCGAAATAAATCCAGCTCACTTTCCGGGTGGAGGCTTAATGCGGCTCAGCGCAACTTCATCATCAGCTTGTATGAGGTTGACCCAGAGAAAAAGTGAATAAACGCATGGGTTATTCACTATTGAAGCCGGTATCTGCGGATACCGGACGTTTTTATGGAATTTAATAACTGTGCGGGATTTCGATAAAATGAATAATATCTCTATCACTCCTAAAGGTGGGACGGTTGACACAGTAGTCAATGGCAGCCAAGTCAATTTAACCGCACCCAGTGTGGTTAAACTTCACCTTAATCAATCAGATATTAAGTCTTTCACACGCAATGGTAATGATTTAGTTGTCACCACCAAGTCTGGTGACGTCGTGGTTATACATAATTTTTACACCGCAGCGGGCGACAGCGATTTGGTGCTGCAGGACGATAAAGGCGCGCTGTGGTGGGTTGAAGATCCAGGCACTGATGCATTCCAGTACGTCAACATCGACAGCACTGAAGGGCTGTTAGCGGAAAACACCACCAACGACGGCACGATTGCCGCCTTTTGGTATCGGTGGTGCTGCGCTGGCGGGATTGGGTGCGATGTTTGCCGGTGCATCCGGCGGCGGCGGCGGTAACGCGGCGGTCGGTGATGGTAATACCGGCGGCGGCGACAATGGCGGCGGGAATAACGGTGGGGGTAACAATGGTGGCGGTAACAATGGTGGGGGCAACAATGGCGGGGGCGATACCACGCCACCAAGCGCCGTCACTAACCTGGTAGTCAGCGATAACGTTGGCCCTTATCAGGGCGCGATCACTTCAGGCTCCGTCACCGATGACAACACACCAACCTTAAGTGGCAGCGGCGAAGTCGGTGCCATTATTCGTGTTTATGACGGCACAACGTTGCTGGGCTCTGCTGTCGTTGGGGCTAATGGTACATGGACCTTCACCTCGCCAGCATTGGCAGACGGTTCACACAGCCTGACCGTGACGGCAACGGATGCGGCCGGCAATACCAGTGCGGCAAGCGATCCCATCACTTTCACCGTGGACACTACCGCGCCGGAAGCGGTAAGCGATCTCAATGTCGGGAATAATGCAGGCTCCGTGGTGGTGCCGATCACTAACGGCGGTTCGACCAATGACACCACGCCGGTGCTGAGTGGCAGAGGCGAAGTGGGCAGTATTATCACTATTCGTGATGGCGACACCGTTCTTGGCAGCGTGACGGTCGGCAGCAACGGTAGCTGGAGCTTCACCAGCCCAGAGTTAGCGCAGGGTAGCCATACCATCAGCATCACTTCGACGGATGCAGCGGGCAACACCAGTGCAGCCACCACCATTACCTTCACGGTCGATACCGAGGCACCGGCTAGCGCTACGGGTCTGACTTTAAGCGGGGATGCTGACGGCACAGCAACAACGGTGACTAGCGGCGGAACGACCGATGACAGCACGCCAACCCTGAGCGGGTCGGGTGAAGTGGGTGCGGTGATTAGCGTTTATGACAACAACACCCTGATTGGATCGGCGGTGGTTGGCAGCAATGGCACCTGGAGCTTCACCACACCAGCCCTCAGCAACGGCGCGCACAGCCTGACCGTGACGCAGACCGATGCTGCCGGCAACGTCAGTTCCGTATCTGATGCGTTTGATTTTACCGTGCAGGCTGGTCTGCCTCCAGCCACCACCTCACTGGAAATCACCGACGATTCCGGCAGCACCCTGGTGCAGCTGACTAACGGATCCAGCACTCATGACAGCACGCCAACCCTGAGTGGCCTTGCTTTTGCCGGTGCGCTGATCACCCTATACAACGGCACTACAGAAATTGGCAGTGTGGTGGCGGGCGCGGATGGACAGTGGAGCTTCACGCCAGCTGCACTAGCGGATGGCTCCTATAGCTTCCATGCCTCTGTAACCGATACCGATGGCACCGTGACACAAACGCCTACCATCGTGATCACTATCGACACCGTGGTACCGGATGCGGCAACGGGCCTGCAGCTCAGTGACAATGATAGTGGAGTGGTAGAGCCGATTGCTTCTGGTGGCGCAACCAACACCACGACGCCAGTGTTGAGCGGCACGGCTGAACCCGGCAGTACTGTCACCGTTCGTGATGGCAATACGGTGCTCGGTACCGCAACCGTGGGCAGCAATGGCAGCTGGAGCTTCACTTCACCAACGCTGTCTGAGGGTAATCACAGCCTCACCACCACCGTGACCGATCCCGCAGGCAATACCAGCCCTGCTTCCGATCCTATTACCTTTACCGTGGATACTCAGGCTCCTGCAGGTGCCAGCGATCTGGTGATCAGCGATAATGTTGGCGCATCAACGGGGCCCTCACCGCAGGCGCAATCACTGACGACAGCACGCCAACCCTCAGCGGTAAAGCTGAAGCCAATGGCATCGTGAAAGTTTATGATGGCACCACGCTGCTCGGCAGTGTAGCGGCCGATGGCGATGGCAACTGGAGCTTCACCACCCCAACGCTGAGTAACGGCGCGCATACGCTGAGTGTGACAGTCACGGATGCGGCGGGCAACGTCAGCCCAGCCACTACCGGATTCGGCCTGACTGTGGAGGCTGGCGTACCGCCGACCACCAGCACCCTGCAGGTCACTGACGACAGCGGCAGTACGCTGAAAGTGCTGCCAGATGGCTCCAGCACGCATGACAAAACGCCAGTGCTGAGCGGCCTGGCAGCCGCCGGGGATATCATTACGCTGTACAACGGCACTGTCGTGATCGGCAGTACCACGGCAGGTACGGATGGCCAATGGAGCTTCACGCCCGCCACGCTGGCAGATGGCGCTTACTCCTTCCATGCGGTTGCCACCGACAGCACCGGAAATCCGACCAACTCTGTCACCATCAATATCACCATCGATAGCGTTGCACCTGCAGCGGCTGGCGATCTGCAGCTGAGCAACAACAACGGCAGCACGGTGACACCGATCGCGGCGGGCGGCACCACCAGTGATAATACGCCAGTGCTGAGCGGCACGGCCGAAGCTGGCAGCACCGTTACCGTGCGTGATGGCGATAATGTGTTGGGCACCGTTACCGTTGGAAGCAATGGTAGCTGGAGCTTTACCTCACCGGCACTCGGTGAAGGCAACCACAGCCTGACCACTACCGTGACCGACGCAGCAGGCAATACTGGCCCAGCCTCTTCTCCGATTGCGGTCACCGTGGATACTACGCCGCCAGCCGCCGTCAGTGGATTGGTGGTGACGGATAATGTAGGTGATTCGCAGGGTGAACTGACTTCAGGAGCAATCACTGATGACAACACACCAACGCTTAGCGGTACCGGCGAGCCGAATGCGCTGCTGAGTATCTATGATGGCACCACGTTGCTGGGTAATGCCACCGTTGGTGTTGATGGCACATGGAGCTTCACCACACCGTCGCTGAGCAACGGTTCGCATAGCTTCACCATCACGGCCACGGATGCCGCAGGCAACGTCGGACCGGCCAGCCCTCCGTTTATTGTTGATATTGAAGCGAATCTGCCAACGGCCAGTGACTCACTGGAAGTGATCGATGATAACGGTAACACCGTTGAGCCATTGGTTGATGGAGCCAGCACCAACGACCCTACGCCAGTCATTATCGGTTCGGCTAGCGCGGGTAATATCATCACGCTGTATGACGGTAACCAACTGCTCGGCAGCACCACAGCAGGTAGCAACGGCCAATGGTCGTTCAGAACGGGTATCTTGAGCGATGGGCCTCACGCCATCCACGGCACCATCACCGATGCCGCAGGCAACGTCACCGACACCGTCACCATTAATATCACCGTGGATACCATCGCACCTGATGCGGTGAGCGGCTTGCAGGTCACTAACGATGCGGGCAACACATCAGTGCCGATTACCGCTGGCAGCGTCACCAGTGATGCATCGCCCGTCCTGAGCGGCAGCGCAGAAGCGGGCAGTGTGGTAACTATTCGTGATGGGAATACCGTGCTGGGTTCTGTTGCGGTTGGCAGCAATGGCAACTGGAGCTTTACCTCCCCAACACTGGGTGATGGCAGCCACAGCCTGACCGCCACCGTCACCGATGTTGCGGGTAATAGCAGTCCGGCCACCACACCCGTTACCTTCACCGTTGATACCACCGCGCCAGCGGCAGCCAGCGGCCTGGTCGTGACCGATGATGTGGGCACCAGCACCGGTGCGCTGACTTCCGGTGCGACCACCGATGACAGCACGCCAACGCTGAGCGGTACGGCAGAAGCGGGCAGCATCGTGAAGGTTTACGATGGCAGCACGTTGCTGGGTTCAGCGTCGGTAGGGACCGACGGCAACTGGAACTTCACGCCTGCGTCTCCGCTCACCAACGGCCAGCATAACCTCACAACCACGGTGACCGATGCTGCAGGCAACGTTAGCCCGGCATCACCAGCCTTTACGGTTAACATTGATGCTGGCGTTCCTGCCACCAATGAACTCATTGTGGTGGCGGACGACAGCGGCAGTACGATTGTGCAGCTGACGGACAACTCCAGCACCCACGACAGCACGCCAGTATTGAGCGGTCTGGCTGGTGCGGGTGATCTGATCACCATTTACAACGGCACAACCGTGCTCGGCAGCGTCACCGCAGGTAGCAATGGGCAGTGGAACTTCACCCCAACAACACTCGTTGACGGCACTTATGCCTTCCATGCCACCGCCACTAACCCAACAACCGGTGTGGTCACGGATACCCCAACCATCAATGTCACCATTGATACCGTTGCGCCAGCAGCACCAACGGACGTTGGGTTGACCAATGGTGATGGCGATCCTATTCCATCTGGCAGCAGCACTAATACCAATACGCCAACCCTGGAAGGGAGCGGTGAGCCCGGCGGCACCGTCACCATTACGGATGGCACTACCGTCATCGGTACCACTACGGTCGGCGACGATGGCACCTGGACTTACACCACGCCAACGTTGAGCGACGGCAACCACAGTCTGACCACCACAGTGACCGACCCGGCGGGCAACACGGGGCCGGCTTCGACGGCGGTCACCGTGACTGTCGATACACAGCCTCCGGCAGCGGCGGGCAATCTCCAGCTCAGCAATGATGGCGGCACGCCAATCGTGGCGGGTACCAGCACCAATGACAATACGCCAACGCTGAATGGCACCGCAGAGCCAGGCAGTACCGTTACCGTTTCTGATGGTGGCACGGTATTGGGCACAGCGACCACAGGCAGCGATGGCACCTGGAGCTTTACGCCAACGGATCCCCTTGACGATGGCAGCCATAGCCTGACCACCACAGTGACCGACCCGGCGGGTAACACCGGACCGGTTAGCACACCAGTCATTGTGACAGTCGATACTGCGGCGCCAGCTGTAGCAACCGGTGTGCAGTTGAGCAATGACTCGAGCGGCACGGCGGTACCGATCACCAACGGCACCACCAATGACACCACACCAGTACTGAGTGGCCGAGCCGAACCTGGCAGCACCGTCAATGTATCTGACAACGGTACTGTTATTGGCTCCACCACGGTGGGTAATGACGGCAACTGGAGCTTTACGCCAACTTCACCGTTGGGCGATGGCAGCCACAGCCTCACCACTACAGTAACTGACCCTGCGGGCAATACGGGTGCGGCAACCACGCCAATCACCGTCACCGTTGATACCACCATCCCTGCTGCACCGGGTGGTGTGGCGCTGAGCAACGATGAGAGCGGCACTGCTGTACCGATTACCTCCGGCACGGCAACGAATGATGCCACTCCAGTTCTGAGCGGATCCGCGGCGGCAGGTAGCACTATCACCGTCTCTGATGGCGGCACCGTGCTGGGCACAGTGGTTGTCGGCGCGGGCGGCACCTGGAGCTTCACCCCAACCGATCCATTGGGTGAGGGCAACCACAGCATTACCGCAACCACCACCAGTCCTGCCGGTAATACCAGCGGTCCATCGACGCCTATCGTGATCACCGTAGACACCACCGCACCTGGCGCAGCGATTGGTTTGCAGCTCAATAATGACACCAGCGGCACGCCGGTCCCTATTACCGCCGGTGGCACCACTAATGACACCACGCCTGTTCTGAGTGGTACCGCTGAACCGGGCAGCACTGTGACCGTTTCTGACAATGGCACCGAGTTGGGAACGGCCATCGTTGGCAGCAATGGTAGCTGGAGCTTTACCCCAACGACACCACTGGAGACGGGTCCACATAGCCTGACGACCACCGTGACGGATCCGGCAGGTAACACGGGTGTGGCATCAACAGCAATTGCCTTCAACGTTGATACGACACAGCCAGACCCGGCAAGTGGTCTGGTATTGAACAATGACATCACCGGCACGCCAGTGCCGATTACCAATGGCGCAACCAATGACACCACGCCGGTATTAACGGGTTCAGCCGAAGCGGGCAGCACGGTCACCGTACTGGATGGCACTACGGTGCTGGGCTCTGTGGTGGTGGGCAGCGGTGGTACCTGGAGCTTTACCACTCCGGCCTTGAGCCAGGGTGAGCACAGCCTGACCACCACCGTGACCAGCCCAATTGGTAACGTCAGCGACGCTTCAGCGCCGATCGTCGTCAATGTGGATACTCAGGCACCGGCTTCTGCGGGCGGTCTGCAGTTCACCACTGACGATGGCACACCAATCGCTACTGGCGGATCCACTAGTGATACCACGCCAACCCTGAGCGGAACGGCGGAAGTAGGCAGTACGGTCACCATCTCTGAAGGCACCACCGTGCTTGGCTCCGTCGTGGTCGGCAGCGGGGGGACCTGGAGCTTCACTCCAACAACGCCGCTGGAAGAGGGCAGTCACAGTCTGACCACCGTGGTCACTGACCCGGCAGGCAACAGCAGTGCGCCAACCTCTGAAGTGATTGTCATTGTCGATAGCACCTCACCGGGTGAAGTTGGCAACCTGCAACTCAGTGATGACTCAACGGGTGTGGCGGTGCCTATTACCGCAGGCAGTGCCACTAACGATGCTACGCCAGTGCTCAGCGGCACCGCTGAGGCGGGCAGCATCGTCACCGTGAGTGATAACGGTAGCGTATTAGGCACAGCCATAGTTGGCAGTGACGGTAACTGGAGCTTCACGCCGACAACGGCGTTGGGTGATGGCCCACACAGCCTGACCACCATCGTCACCGATGCAACCGGCAACGCCGGTCCTGCATCGCCAGCGTTTGAGTTCAGCGTGGATACTATTGCACCAGAGGCTGCCAATGCGGTGGTGCTGAATAATAACAATGGCAATACCGACATACCGATCACCAACAATGGTGCCACTAATGACACCACGCCGGTACTGAGCGGCACGGCAGAAGAGGGCAGCATCATCACCGTGCGTGATGGTGATACCGTGCTCGGCACCGTGCTGGTCACAGATGAAGGTACATGGAGCTTCACTTCACCTGCGCTCAGTCAGGGTTCGCACAGCCTCACCGCAACCGTGACGGACGCAGCAGGCAACAGCAGTGCACCTTCTACGGCAATCACCTTTACCGTCGATACCCAGGCGCCAAACACCGCGGGTGCCGTGCAGTTGAGCAATGATACCAGCGGCACGCCTGTACCGATCGCCGCCGGAAGTGTCACCAATGACAATACGCCAGTACTGAGCGGTACGGCGGAAGTGGGCACAACAGTTACCATCCTTGATGGCAGTAATGTGCTGGGCACCGTGGTTGTGGGAACCGGCGGCACCTGGACCTTCACGCCTGCATTGGTGTTGGGCGAGGGTGCGCATAGCATCACCACGACCGTTACCGATGCCGCTGGCAACGTCAGTGCGCCATCGGCGGCAATTGGCTTTACCGTGGACAGCTCACCGCCAGCGACACCAGTGGTGACCAGCCTCAGCAACAACAACGGCGGTACTGCCGTGGTGTTCACGGCGGGCAGCACCACCAATGACTCAACGCCAGTGATTCGCGGTACCGGTGAAATCGGTGCCACCGTGACCATTAGTGATGGCAGTACGGTTCTGGGTACGGCGATCGTCGGCACCAACGGCATCTGGCGCTTCGAGCCGACTACGGCGCTGGGCCAGGGCAGCCACACTCTGACCGTTACCGCAACCGACACCGCAGGCAACAGCAGTGCACCTTCTGCGGGCATCACTTTCAACGTCGATACCATTGCGCCTAACGCTATTAATGATTTGGTGGCGAAAGATGACGCGGGTAATACGCTAACCGGTGTGACCAACGACAGCACGCCATCCCTGAGCGGCACGGCGGAAGTGGGCAGTATCATCAAAGTTTACGATGGCACCACCCTGATCGGTTCGACGCAGGCTGGCACTGGCGGTGCCTGGAACTTCACCACTCAAACCTTGACCGACGGCGCGCATACGCTGACTGCCACCGCCACCGATACGGCAGGTAACGTCAGTGCGGCGGGTAATGCGGTAACGGTGACAGTGGATACCTCCATTCCGTTAACGCCAGATTTTGTGGTGAACAACAACGATGTCGACCCAGTAGTGCCTGTGGCGAACAATGGCTACACCAACGACAACACACCAGTGTTGAGTGGTACCGCTACGGCTAACAGCGTGGTCACCATTTATGATGGCAGCACCGCCATTGGTAGCGTCACCGCCAATGCGCAGGGCGGCTGGAGTTTCACCACCGCTGCACTGGATGACGGCGCGCATCCATTAACTATTACGGTGACGGATTCTGCCGGTAACGTCAGCCCGGCTTCTTCTGTGGTCACGGTCAATGTTGATACCGTGGTGCCAGATGTGGCGCAGGGCGTTACCGTTAACAACAATGCAGGCAGCACGCTGGTGCCAATTGTTGCTGATGGCGCGACCAACGACACCACACCACAACTGACCGGCAGTGCCGAAGTGGGCAGTATCGTCAGAATTTATGACGGCACTGATGAAATCGGTTCGGTATTGGTGGGCAGCACCGGTAACTGGAGCTACACCACTGATCCTCTCCCGCAGGGTGAGCACAACCTGAGTGTCACCGTCACTGATGCGGCGGGCAACATCAGCGGTAATTCACCAACCCTGACCTTCACGGTGGATAGCGAAGCACCGAATGCGGCAACGGGTCTGGCGCTGGCCAATAACAACAGCGGCACAGATGTCCCTATCGCCAATAACGGCACCACGAATGACAACACACCAGTACTGAGTGGTACGGCGGAAGCGAACAGCACCATTATTGTTTCCGATGGGCTGACCGTGTTGGGTACGGCGACTGCTGGATCGAATGGCGCATGGAGTTTCTCCCCAACCCTCACAGACGGCACCCACAATCTGAGCGTGGTGGTACAGGATGCGGCAGGCAATACCAGCCCGGCCAGTACAACGGTTACCGTCACGGTTGATACGGTTGCTCCATCAGCCGTGACCGAACTGACGTTGACCAATAATATTGGCGGCGGCTCGGTTAACATTCCTGATGGCGGGTTGACCAATGACAGCACACCCGTGCTGGGCGGTAACGGCGAGGTGGGCAGCATTATCACCATCTCTGACGCAAGCGGAGTGCTGGGTTCCACCACCGTGGGTACAGGCGGCACCTGGAGCTTTACTCCGGCGACGGCGCTGGCAGATGGTTCGCATACCTTTAGTATCAGTGCGTCCGATGCGGCCGGTAACGTCAGTGGTACTGCCACCATCAGTGCGGTGATTGATGCCACACCACCTGCAATACCAGGCGCTATTGTTGCCACTAATGACGATGGCACAACGCCTGTTGTTATCGGCAGCAATACCATTACTAATGACAACACGCCATTCCTGACGGGGACAGGTGACGCGGGTAGTATCATCAAGATTTATAATGGCACTGTTGAATTAGGTAGCACAGCGGTGGGGGGTAACGGTCAGTGGAGCTTCAGCGTACCGACATTAGCTGATACCACTTACACTCTGACGGCGACCGCCACGGATGCTGCCGGTAACGTCAGCCAGGCCTCTACTCCGATCACCTTTACCGTGGATGCGACACCGCCAGACACACCAACGCTGGTGGTGACCAACGACATCACTTCCGCCGTTGTTGCCAACAATGGACTGACCAACGACAGCACGCCTTCACTGAGCGGTAACGCGGAGGCGAGCAGCCTGGTGACCATTTACGATGGCACCACGGTGATTGGCTCAACCACGGCCACCAGCGGCGGGACCTGGTCCTTCACATCCCCAACCCTGACGGACGGTTCGCATACCTTAACCGTCACCGTGACGGATGAGGTCGGCAACGTCAGTACCTCCGGTGCGACTATTGTGCGCGTCGATGCCACACCGCCGCAGCCGGCTAGCGAACTGCTGTTGCAGAACAACAACGGAGCGCCAGAAACCACCATTCCGAATGGCGGTACCACCAGCGACAATACACCGGCAATCAGCGGCACGGCAGAAGCTAACGCGATAGTCCGTGTTTATGACGGCACCACGCTGGTAGGTTCCACAACGGCAGGTACAGACGGCAGCTGGAGCATCACGACCAGCGCGCTCTCAAACGCTGCTCATACGCTGAACGTTACGGTTACGGATGCGGCGGGTAACGTGAGTGCGGAATCGTCGGTCTCGCTGACCGTGGATAACACCACGCCAGCGGAAGTCCTGACGTTCGCGATTTACAACAATGCCAATACCACGCCTGTTGAAGTGGCGAACAATGGCTTCTCCAACGACAACACGCCTGTATTGCGCGGAACCGGTGTGGCAGGCACCACCATTAATATCATTATTGATGGGGTCCAAGTCGCGACCACCACGGTGGCGAGCAATGGTGTATGGCGTTATGAAACAGCTGTTGAAGGTGATGGTCCGCACACCTATGCGGTATCGGTGACCAATGCAGCTGGCACCACTGGACCACTGACCACACCAATTGAAATAACCATTGATACCAGTGCACCGGCAACGGTGAGTACGCTGGTGGTGAGTGATAACGAAGGTGGCTCTACCGGTGATCTGACATCGGGGCAAACCACCGATGACAACACACCAATCTTCACGGGCTCAGCGGAAGCGAGCAGCACGGTATCGATCTACGATGGTACAACGCTGCTGGGTACTGCTACGGCAACGGGCGGCACATGGACATTCACACCACCGGAAGGACTGTCTAACGGTAACCATAGCTTCACCTTCACGGTGACGGATCAGGCGGGCAACGTTAGTGCTGCCAGCTCCCCGGCCTTCACGTTGAACATCGAAGCAGGCTTGCCAACCACCAGCAGTACGCTGGTTATCACTGATGACAGCGGCAGTATGCCTGTGACGCTGGCAGATGGTGCGAATACCAAAGACAACACGTTAGTGTTGACCGGTGCCGCGACTACCGGTGATGTGATTATCATTCACGACACCAGCGGTACCGGTACAGTACTGGGCAGCGCGGTCGTTGATGCCAATGGGCAGTGGAGCTTTATCACACCAACGTTGGCCGATGGTACTCATTCTATTTATGTCTCAAACGTTGCGGGCACCGACTCCCCAACCATCACCTTTACCATTGATACCATCGCACCAATCGCCGTAACCGATTTGGCCGCTGCCAATAACAATGGCGGCGCACCAGTTGCGATTGCCAATAACGGCATCACCAACGACAGCACACCGCTGCTCACCGGTAACACGGAAGCCAACGGCATTGTCACCATCTATGACGGCAACACCGTAGTGGGTTCTACCACCGCCAGTGCCACGGGTGTGTGGAGCTTTATTTCGCCGACTCTGAGCCAGGGCGCACATACATTGAGCGTCACGGTGACGGATGCGGCGGGTAACGTAGGACCTCGTTCTTCTACGGTCAACTTCACCATTGATAGCATTGCGCCGAATGCCACTACGCTGGTGGTCACTAATGACGCCAACGGCAACACGGTAGTGCCAAACAATGGTGCTACCAACGACAGCACCCCAACGCTGACGGGTACGGCGGAGGCCAACGGTCGTGTCTCTATTTACGATGGCACAACGCTGCTGGGCACGGCGATTGCCAGTGCCACAGGGGCATGGACCTTCACCTCAACGGCACTGACTCAGGGCTCACATACGCTGAATGTCACCGTCACCGATGCGGCAGGCAACGTCAGTGGTACTACATCGTCAACCCTGGTGGTCGATACCACACCACCGGCTGCTGTCGCGGGGCTGGCGGCTGCTAACAATAACGGCAGTACGCCAGTGGCGATTGCCGCAGGCAGTAGCACCAACGACAACACGCCAGCATTGAGTGGTACGGCGGAAGCGGGCAGCGTCGTCAGGATCTATGACGGCGTCACCTTGCTGGGTTCTGTCACTGCAAGCGGCACGGGCGCGTGGAGTTACACCTCAACGCAACTGACTGACGGTTCACACACCATCAACGTGACGGCGACTGATGCGGCGGGCAACATCAGCCCGAATGCCTCAATCACCTTTACCGTGGTGACCGGTGCGCCGAATCCGGTTGCGGGCCTGGTGGTCAACGACAACGTGGGCACTTCACAGGGGCCATTGACGAGTGGGTCATCTACCGATGACAACACGCCAACCCTGAGCGGTACCGCAACGGCAGGCAACATCGTGGTGATCACTGAAGGCACTACCGTGCTCGGTTCGGTAGTCGTCGGCACGGGTGGAAGCTGGACCTTCACGACTGCAGCACTGAGTGAAGGATCGCATCCACTGAGTGTCACCGTCCGTGATGCGGCCGGTAACACCAGTACCGCCACCAACTTCACGGTGGTGGTGGATACCGTGGCACCGGCGACCACATCACTGGTGGTCACCAACGATATCTCCACAGCGGTAATACCAAACGGTGGCGCGTCCAACGACACCACACCAACGCTGAGCGGTGTGGCAGAAGCTAACGGTCGCGTCTCCATTTACGATGGTACCAATTTAATCGGCACGGCGATTGCCAGCGGCACCGGGGCATGGACCTTCACCTCTACGGCACTGGCTACAGGCTCACATACGCTGAACGTCACGGTGACCGATGCGGCAGGTAACGTCAGTGGTACCACATCATCTGTCGTAGTGATCGACACCACGCCTCCGGCGGCGGTATTGAACCTGGCTGCGGCTAATAACAACGGCAGTACGCCGATTGGGATTACCGCTGGCAGCAGCACCAACGACAACACGCCAGCCATCAGCGGTACGGCGGAAGCGGGCAGCGTGGTGAGAGTCTACGATGGCGGAACCTTGCTCGGTTCTGTTATCGCGGGCAGCACCGGTGTTTGGAGTCTCACATCCACCACGCTGGCTGACGGTAGCCACACCATCAATGTGACGGCGACCGATGCGGCGGGCAACATCAGCCCGAATGCCTCTATCACCTTCACAGTGGATACCGCTGCGCCTATCGCGGTCACTAACCTGGTGGTCACTAACGATGTCACCAGCACCACCGTGCCAAACGGCGGTTCGACCAACGACAACACGCCAACCCTCACCGGTACGGCTGAGGCGAACGCGATTGTCACGGTGTATGACGGCACAACGGTGCTGGGTTCCACCACCGCCAGCGGCACTGGCGCATGGAGCTTCATCAGCCCAACGTTGAGCAACGGTACCCATCCGCTGAGTGTGACGGTGAAAGATGCGGCCGGTAACGTCAGTCCGGCATCAACCACGGTTTCCGTGATTGTTGATACCGTGGCGCCAAATGCTTCAACGCTGGTGATCACCAACGACATCACTAATACCACAGTGCCGAACGGCGGATCGACCAATGACAGCACGCCAACCCTGAGCGGTACGGCGGAGATCGGCAGCATCGTCAGAATTTACGATGGCAGCACGCTGCTTACCTCAATCACGGTCGGCGCTTCAGGTAACTGGAACTACACCACCGCGGTTCTGAGCCAGGGTTCACACCCGATCAGCGTCACGGCAACGGATGCCGCAGGTAACATCAGCGGTACCACCAGCGCCACGGTGACCGTCGATACCGTGATTCCGACCATCACTCTGGCGGCAGCCAATAACAACGGCAGTACGCAGGTAGCGATTGGCGCGGGTACCAGCACCAACGACAACACGCCAGCACTGAGCGGCACCGCAGAAGCCAACAGCGTCGTCAAAATATTCGATGGCGGAGTGCAGATCGGTTCCGTGACGGCCAGCAGTACGGGCGCGTGGAGTTGGACTTCAACCACCCTGGGTGAAGGCGCGCACACCATCACGGCGACCGCGACCGATGCGGCGGGTAACGTCAGTCCTGCCGCTACTACCAACTTCACCGTGGACACAGTCGTCCCTAACACCGTCACCAACCTGGTGGTCACCAACGATGTCACCGCCACAGCGGTGCCAACCGGCGGTTCCACCAACGACAACACGCCAACTCTCTCCGGTACGGCTGAGGCGAACGCGATTGTCACGGTGTATGACGGCACGACGGTGCTGGGTTCTGTTACCGCTAGCGGCACCGGTACGTGGAGCTTTGTCAGTCCGGTATTGAGTAATGGTAGCCATCCACTGAATGTAACGGTGAAAGATGCGGCAGGTAACGTTAGCCCTGCATCGACGCCGGTCACCATCACCGTGGATACCGTGGCACCAAACACCTCAACGCTGGTGATCACCAACGATGTCACCAACACCACGGTAGCCAGCGGTGGTTCCACCAACGACACCACGCCAACGCTGAGCGGTACGGCGGAAGCGGGCAGTCGTGTGACCATCTATGACGGTACTAACGTGTTGGGAACCGCGATTGCCAGTGGCACCGGGGCATGGACCTTCACCACTGCAGTATTGACGCAAGGTTCACACCCTATCAGCGTATCGGTGACGGATGCGGCCGGTAACATCAGTGGCAGAACCAACGCCACGGTGGTTATCGACACCACACCTCCGACAGCGGTCACTTTGGTGGCGGCCAACAACAACGGCAGCACGGCGGTGACTATCCCGAACAATGGGGTCACCAATGACAGCACGCCGCTGTTGAGCGGTACGGGTGAAGTTGGCGCGAAAGTCAGTATCTATGACGGCGCAGCGTTGTTGGGCACCACCACGGTCGCCAGCAATGGTACCTGGAGCTTTATCTCCACCACGCTGAGCAACGGCAGCCATACGTTGAATGTCACTCAGACAGATGCGGCGGGCAACGTCAGCCCGAATGCATCGACTGTGATGACGATCGATACTGTGGCACCAGCAGCGGTCAACAACCTGGTGATCACTGATGATGTTGGCGCGAGTCAGGGACCGTTGGCCAATGGCGCAGTCACCGACGATGCGACACCGACCCTGAGCGGTACCGCAGAAGCGAATGCCATTGTGACCATTTACGATGGCACCACGGTGCTGGGTTCAGTCACTGCCAGCGGCACTGGTGCGTGGAGCTTCACCACCGCCACGCTTAGCAACGGTACCCATCCGTTGAGTGTCACCGTGACCGATGCAGCAGGTAACAGCAGCGCAGCTTCGGCGACAGTCTCCATTACCGTGGATACCATCGCACCAGCGGCTTCTACGCTAGTAATTACCAATGATGTTACCAACACCACGGTGGCAAGCGGCGGTTACACCAATGACACCACGCCAACCCTGAGTGGTACAGCGGAAGTGGGCAGCAAAGTGTCCATCTACGATGGCAGCGCACTACTCGGCACCCTCACCGTGGGCAGTGGTGGCACCTGGACCTACACCACGGCGGTATTGACGCAGGGTAGCCACCCGATCAACGTCACGGTGACGGATCCAGCGGGCAATGTCAGCGGCACCACGTCAGCCACGGTGATTGTCGATAGCGTGGCACCAGCGGCAGTGACCAGTCTGGTTGCCGCGAACAATAACGGCAGCACGGCGGTGACCATCCCGAACAACGGAGCCACCAACGACAGCACGCCATTGTTGACCGGTAGCGGTGAAGTGGGCGCTCGCGTCAATGTTTACGACGGCACCACGCTGCTCGGCACCACGACGGTAGGCAGTAACGGTACATGGAGCTTCATCTCCACCACGCTGACTAACGGCACGCACACCATCAACGTGACACAGACCGATGCGGCAGGTAACACCAGCCCAACGGCCACGACCACGCTGCGTGTGGATACCGTGGCACCAACGGCGAGTAGTCTGACCATTACCGACGATACCGGCACTGCGCCGGTGACGCTGGCCAATGGCGCTTACACCAAAGACACCACGCCAACGCTGAGCGGTACGGCGGAAGTGGGTGCGATTGTCACCATCTATGATGGCGCGACCGTTCTCGGTTCCCTGACCGTAGGCAGCACCGGAGCCTGGACTTACACCACGGCGGTGCTGGCAAACGGTACACATCCGCTAAGCACCACCGTTACGGATGCGGCCGGTAACATCAGTACCGGTAACACCACCGCCACGGTGAATATCGATAACGTGGCACCGGTGGCGGTAACCAATCTGGCGATTAACGCCGCCGGTACCACCGTGACCGGTAATGGTGAGGTGGGGGATACCGTTACCGTGCGTGATGCGGGTGGCAACGCACTGGGCACGGCCATCGTGGGATCGGCGGGGACCTGGTCAGTGAGCTTGAGCACTGCGCAGACCACGGGGGCTTCGCTGTCGGTCATTCAGACCGACCTTGCAGGCAACGTCTCACCGTCTGCCGCGTTGACCGGCGCGATTCGTATCGTGGCCGCCAACGATACCAATGAGGTGGATTTCAGTACCACCACACAAACGGTGAACAACGGCACCACCAGCGTCTCGCATGCGGCTCTGGCCACGGTGAACCTGGGGACTCTGCTGGGTGTTGGCGTTCTGTCTAACGGTAACGCTTATACCTTCAACGTAGGCACGGGTGATACGCGTTCGGTGGTATTGCACGGTTCGGTCGGTGGTATTGCGCTGGTATCGACTTACTCGCTGTATCTCTACCAGCAGAACACAGATGGTTCCTGGACACTGAAAAGCGTGACATCGAACTATCTGGCGACAACCTTGCTGTCGATTGGTACGCAAACCGGTGCCAACGTTACCTATAGCGGACTGGGCGCAGGCACCTATGCGGTAGTGATTGGTTCAAGTGGCGGTATTGCTCTGCTGCCAACCACCACCATCACCACGGTAACGGATACCACGCTGGATGCGGTCACTGTGTCCTCAACGGTGACAGGTAACCTGCTGACAAACGACACCAGTTCAGTGGCAGGCACGGTACCAACCGGTACTGCGGTCACCACGGTGTCGGGCAGTTCAGTCGCCGCGAGTGGTAACACGGTGATCAATACCACTTACGGAACCCTGACCATCGATTCGCACGGTAACTATACCTACGTGCTGAAGGCGGGACTGGATGTCGGTAGCTTGCCAGCAACGGATTCCTTCACCTACTCGGTGAGGGACTCGAGTGGTGCGGTCACCTCTGCGTCCTTGACGGTCACCTTGCATAACGGTGCGGCAACGTCGCTGACGGTGAACAGCCTGCTGGCGGAAACCACCTCAACCGGCGATCACGATGCCAGCGGCAGTATCTACAGCGATTCAACGACGCATACCGGAACCTTGAGTATCACTAATGAACACGGTGATATCACCACGGTGCACAGTGTGGGTACGACTTCGATTGCTGGAGACTATGGTGTGCTGAGTATTGCCGCCAACGGTAGCTACACCTACAACCTGAATGCGAATGTGGATGGACAGAGCATTCTGCATAAAGAGGTGTTCAGTTACACGCTGGCCGCGACCGATGGCACCATTACTACGCACTCGTTCACCATCGACCTGCATCCAACCATCACAGGAACGGCGGGGGCTGACACCCTTACCGGCGGTGCCTACAACGATACCATCACTACCGGTACCGGTGCGGACACCCTTGTCTACCACTTGTTGGCGAGTGCAGATTCCACTGGCGGCAACGGTCACGATACCTGGACCGACTTTAATGTTGCGCAAGGCGACAAAGTTGACATCAGTAGCTTGCTAATTGGCTGGAATGATTCCACAAGTAATATTAATGATTTCGTGAAAGTGGATCATACTTCAGATGGCAGCACCGTACTTTCAATTGACCGTGATGGTACCGGAACGGGTTACAGCAGTACCCAGTTGATTACGCTGGAAGGCGTCAACGTTTCACTGGAGGAATTGCTGCAGCAACCGCACCAAAACACCACGGCTTAACGGTGTAAATCAAGCAGGGAAGCATTATGGGCACAGGGATGTGCCCCTTTCTTTGTTACTGACTGGTGGATTATCGATGGATTTGATGCAATCAGGCGCTCCAACTCGCCGTAACTCTAAGCTCAGCGTCTTCTGTGCGGGCATCGCTTTATTTCATTGTTCTCAACTTATGGCTGCCAGTGACGCGATCACCGCGGCAGGCACCATTACTTCAACAGGGCTGGCACAACAGCAGGATCTGCCCTCGT
Organism: Pantoea rodasii; assembly: GCF_002095465.1. GTDB lineage: Bacteria > Pseudomonadota > Gammaproteobacteria > Enterobacterales > Enterobacteriaceae > Pantoea > Pantoea rodasii. The sequence continues at coordinate 339,855 of NZ_MLFP01000001.1, forward strand.
TAACCGGAGAAGTGGCCGAGCCCGCTTTGGCCAATGTTCCGGACTCCTTAACCATCAATCAGGCAGTACAACGCGCTATCCAGTGGCATCCCGATATCGCACAGTCGGTGGGAAAAATGCTGGAGCAGGCCAATCAGGTGGATGTGGCGAAAGCCAAATATTATCCGCAGGTTAGCGGCGGCATGAACAACGGTTACAGTAATGCCTATACCGAAAAAGGCTTTAGCCCATCGTTCGTGCTATCGGTTTCACAGATGTTGTATGACTTCGGCAAAGTCAGCAGTTCGGTACGTTCCGCCGAGGCAGGCGTGGCGATGGAACAAGCCAATGTGCTGGTGAGTATTGATACCGTGGCCCACGATACGGCTTCCGCGCTGGTGGAAGTGCAGGGCTATCAGCAGTTGGTCAAGATTGCACGGCAGCAGCTGGACTCGCTGAGTAAAATTGGCGATCTGGCACGACAGCGTAATGACGAGGGCGCCGCCTCGCTTTCCGATGCTACGCAAACCGATGCGCGTATCGAAGGCGCACGTACTACCCTGATCCAGTATCAGGCTAACCTTAATCGCTGGCGTGCCACGCTGGCGACCTATCTGGGCTGGCCGCTGGTGAAGAAAGTGAACGATGATTTCCCGGTCAATCTGACGCGTTCGTGCGCGGTAGGAAAAGCCGATGACAAACTCAACCCAGCGGTACTCTCAGCCTGGGCGCAGGCCAACCAGGCACAAGCTAAGTTGGATAACGCCAATGCGCAAAACCTGCCGACCATCTCACTGGAGCCGCAGGTTACCCACTATCTCAACAACCACTATTCCGGCAGTGAAACACTGGATCGCACTCAATATCAGGCCTTCGTCAAAGTAGAAATGCCGATTTATCAGGGCGGCGGGATCACCGCTGCGCGCGATGCGGCGGCGAATGCGGTACTGGCGGCGAATGCAGCAGTGAACTCGGCGCGGCTTAAAGCACGGCAACAGCTGAGTGAATCTCAGACGCAAGCGCTCAGCCTGTCGCAGAGCCTGGCGATTATGGCGCGGCAACAGACGCTGGGTGAGAAAACTCAGCAGCTCTATCAAGACCAATATCTGCAACTCGGCACCCGTCCTTTACTGGATGTGCTCAACGCCGAGCAGGAGGTATTCCAGACGCGATTAACGCTGCAACAGACCATCAGCCAATTACGAACGCTGCAGCTTGACTGCTTATACAGCACCGGGCACATCCGGTCGGCGTTCGCGTTGAATAATCAGCGGATCCAGAATGTGGAGATCCAGCCATGACCCAATTACAACTTCCCGATGCCCCTAACGGCGATACCAGCAGCGCAACGGGCGGTGATGTCCCGTTGAATGGATGGGCAACCGCCATCATTCAGATCGCCACCCATTATCGTTTGCCCTGTTCACCGGGCATGATCATGGCCGCTGCCGAATGGCAGGGTAAGCAGTCGCGCGATAAAGCGCTGCGCCATTTAGCGCGTCAGGCGGGTTTATCGCTGCAGCTGTATGAAGAAAACAAGTGGGAAATCACCACCTGGCGTTTGCCGTTGGCGGTGGAACTGGCCGATGGGCAGGTTGGGGTTATCACCAGCTTTGATGGCGAGGATGAAGTGCGCGTGCACTTTTCCGGGGATGAGCAACCGTCACCGGTAGCGCTGGAAACGCTGCTGCCGGAGATCCGCTTCGCCGCGGCACTACGCCCGGTGACCGCCGCGAAAGACAGCCGTGTCGATCGCTATCTGGCGACCGTAAAACCCGATTGGCTGCGCCGTTTGGTGCTGCACGATCTGCGGCCTTATAGCCATGTGATGCTGGGCTCCTTCCTGATCAACCTAATGGCGATGGTCGGGATTATTTTCTCGATGCAGGTGTATGACCGCGTGATTCCGGCGCAATCCTATCCCACGCTGTATGTGCTCTATATCGGGGTGATTATCTCTGTGGTGTTCACTTACATCCTGCGTGTCGGGCGCGATCATGTCACTGATTTGCTTGGCAAGCGCGCCGATATGCGCGTTTCGGATCGCGTGTTTGGTCATGCGCTGCGGCTACGTAACAGCGCGGTGCCGCGCTCTACGGGCACCTTTATCTCGCAGCTGCGCGAGCTGGAATCGATCCGCGAGATGGTCACTTCAACCACTGTCTCCGCCATCGTCGATATGCCGTTCTTCCTGCTGTTTATGCTGGTGATGGCAATCATTGCGCCACAGCTGGCGTGGATCGCGCCGATTGCCGTGCTTCTGATGATATTGCCCGGCATTCTCAGCCAGAAGAAGCTGGCAAAGCTGGCGCAGCAAAACCTCAAAGAATCGACGCTGCGTAATGCGGTGCTGGTGGAGAGCGTGCAAGGGCTGGAGGACATCAAGCTGATGCAGGCGGAAGATCGCTTCCTGCAACAGTGGAACAGCTACATCCGTATCACGGCGCAATCCGGTGTGGAGATGCGCAAAGTGATGCACTCGCTGATCAGCTGGGGTGTGACGGTTCAGGGGCTGGTGTACGCCAGCGTGATCGTGGTCGGTGCGCCAATGGTGATCAACGGTGATATCACTACCGGTGCGATCGTCGCGGCCTCGCTGCTCTCATCCCGCATGATTGCGCCGATGGCAACACTGTGCGGCGTGCTGGCACGCTGGCAACAGGTGAAAGCCGCCAAGGGCAGCCTGGATGCGTTAATGAACCTGCCGGTGGAAAACAGTAAAGATGAGACGCGTATTCACTGCCCGGTGCTGTTTGGCCACTATCAGTTCAATGATGCGATGTTCCGCTACTACACCGATTCACTCACCGTCGCGCTACGTATCAAAAGCCTGACCATCAAGCCCGGTGAACGCGTCGCGGTATTAGGGCGCAACGGTTCAGGGAAATCGACTTTGCTGCAGGCGATGATCGGCGGCATGGATCTGGTCGGCGGCGAACTGCGCCTGGATAACCTCAGCTTGCCACATATTGATGTATCGGATGTGCGGCGTAACGTCGGTTTGATGACGCAAAACGCACGCCTGTTCCACGGCACGCTGCGCGAAAACCTGACAATGGGGGCGGCCCACGCCACCGATGATGCCATCTTCGGCGCACTGACGGTAAGCGGCGGCGCAGACTTTATCCGCCGTTTGCCACTCGGTCTCGATCATCCGGTGATGGAAGGCGGGGTAGGATTATCGGGCGGCCAGCGCCAGTCAGTATTGCTGGCGCGCATGCTGTTGCGCGATCCCAACATTATCCTGTTGGATGAGCCCACGGCGGCGCTGGATGACCATACCGAGAGAGAGTTTATCGAGCGTCTGGGTGTGTGGCTGAATGGCCGCACGCTGATCGTGGCAACGCACCGAGCAGCGATCCTCGCGCTGGTGGATCGCGTGCTGGTGCTGAAGGATGGGCAACTGGTGATGGACAGCCCGAAAGAGAATGCGCTACCGCCGCCGCGTGCAGGCGGTAATCCACCGGAGGTGCGCCCATGATGAAGCAACTTCCTGGCAAGCTGCGGCTGGTGACAGCGGCGGAAGTCGACTCTTCTGACGATCTGTTGGGGGAACTGAAATCTGAGACCCATTACACCGGTGCGGTACGGCTGATCACCATCAGCGCCGCGTTGATCCTGGTATCGTTGGTGTGGGCCTGGTTTGGCGTGCTGGATGAGGTCTCAACCGGCACGGGTAAAGTGATCCCGAGTTCACGCGATCAGGTGCTGCAATCACTGGAGGGCGGCATTCTCACCGAACTGCTGGTGCATGAAGGCGACCGGGTGAAAGCGGGGCAGGTGGTTGCCCGGCTTGATGCCACGCGTTCACAATCCAGCGTCGGCGAAAGTGCGGCGCGTTATCGTGCGGCACTGGCGGCGGCATCGCGATTAAGGGCCGAAGTTAACGACGATCCCCTCACGTTCCCAAATGAGCTTAAAGCGTATCCCGATTTGATTGCCTCCGAGACACGTTTGTACAAAACCAAACGCGCTCAGCTTACTGACTCAACCAGGCAGTTTAACGAGTCGCTGGCGCTGGCCAACAAGGAATTGGCGATTACCCAAAAATTAGCCAAAACCGGGGCAGCCAGTAGCGTTGAAGTGCTGCGTTTACAGCGTGATAAATCGGACCTGGAGCTGAAGCTCACTGACATGCGCTCGCAATACTATGTGCAGGCGCGTGAAGAACTGGCGAAGGCCAGTGCTGAAGCTGACAGCCTTGCCGAGGTGATTAAAGGGCGCGAGGACACCGTCACACGCTTGACCATCCGTTCGCCTATGAACGGCATCGTGAAAAACATCAAAGTCTCCACCGTCGGCGGGGTGATTCCTCCCAACGGTGAGTTGATGAACATCGTACCGCTCAATGATCGGCTGCTGATTGAGGCGCGTCTGTCCCCACGAGACATCGCTTTTATCCATCCTGGCCAGCGGGCGGTGGTGAAGATCTCAGCCTATGACTATGCCATTTATGGCGGGATGGATGGCGTGGTGGAGAGCATTTCGCCGGATACCATTCAGGATGAGGTCAAGCCTGAGATCTACTACTACCGCGTGTTTATCCGCACCGATAATGATTACGTGCAGAACAAAGCCGGCAAGCGTTACTCGATCAGTCCGGGGATGGTCTCTACGGTCGATATCAAGACCGGCGAGAAGACCATTATGGATTATCTGGTGAAACCGTTTAACAAGGCGAAAGAGGCGATGCGCGAGCGTTGATTGCATAACCTCCAGGTATAAAAGCCGCCGTTTAGAAATAGATGGCGGCTTTTTTTGTGCCAGTAAGTCAGGTGACTTAAAGAAAATTAATGTTTAATTGGGGCGCAGGTGGGGACGGTTTTGCGTGGTGGTGTCATTTTTATCCAGTATTAGCGTTAATCTGTTCGCCAAATTTAATGCTGAAAGGATGCAGCTAACAAAGGCAATTTTCAGGGGGTTTTCTTGATTTTCCATGACCTAAAGGGTTGCAATGGTAATTATTGGAAGCTTTTTGACATTTTTTAGAAAATTTTAGTGCGATTTAGTGTGGAGTGTTGGGGATTTGATTTAAATTCTGGTTAAACAGATGAATTAAAGCGTTTTATATCAGTAATTCTCTTTGGGGTGGTTAAGGATTGACCTTTTAAATGATAAGCCTTCAATAAGAATATGCTTAAAATTCTTGTGCCGCCTGTTGCTGTATGTTACATAGAGTGTCGAATTTCTATCCCTTGCTCACTTCAGATTTTTCCGTGAGCGTCGCAGTGAAAAATAATAAAAAGAGCTTACCTCACTACCCGTTAAGCGGATGCTTATGCGCACGCCTTAACTTGTCACGCAGCGAGATAAACCGTCTGGTTTTCAGATGGGATAGAACAGAAACGTTAACAAAATTAGCCGTTGTGCTTCCACTGGCTTGGGAGTGTGGCGTGAGCAATTGCTAGAACCCCCATGCAAAGGAACTGTCATGACACAGGTTGTTATTCAGGAGCAGCAAAGCGGCAGCATTTTGTCGGGATTGATCCCTTCAGTTTCTTCGATGTTGGTTAAGTGGCATTCAGCGCTTAGCCTCAACTCTCAGCATGATCCAATAGAATTTAAAAATCCGCCAATAGGGTGCAGAACCTCTGAGTCTCTGCGCTTTTGATTGCCTATTAACTGAATAAAAATAACCAGCCTTGAACAAAATTTCGGCTGACCATGGAGAAGTGGGTGTGAGAGATGTTGCCAAACTCGAATTGGAGTTTGGACACCCCAACAATAATTGATGACTGTTACATGTTGATGAAAGTGAAGTCCGCCGCATCCACGATGCGCACGCGTTTTTCTGCCGTTTCACTGGCGGAAATCCAGAAGCACCTGGCGAAAATTATCATTCTGCTGCCGATGGCGCTGCTGCTGATCTACCTGGTGATCTTCAGCCAACCGCGCTTTATGAGCGAATCCAAGGTTGCGATTAAACGCTCTGACGATCTTACCAGCAGCAGCCTCAATTTTGGTTTGCTGTTAGGCGCCTCGAATCCTAGCTCGGCAGAAGATGCGCTCTATTTGAAGGAGTACATCAACTCGCCGGACATGCTGAAAGTGCTGGATAAGCAGCTCGATTTCCATGAGGCCTTTAGCCACAGCGGGTTGGATTTCCTCAACCATCTGGCGAAGGAAGAGACGGCCGAGCGCTTCCTGCAGTACTACCGCGACCGCATCAGTATTGCTTACGACGATAAAACCGGCCTGCTTGATATTCAGACGCAAGGCTTCAGCCCGGAGTTTGCGCTGAAGTTTAACCAGGCCGTGTTGAAAGAATCCGAGCGCTTCATCAACGAACTGTCGCACCGCATTGCGCGCGATCAGCTCTCGTTTGCTGAAGCGGAAATGGACAAAGCGCGTACCCGTTTAGATGCCAGTAAAGGCGAGCTGCTTTCTTATCAGAACAGCAACAACGTGCTGGACCCGGAAGCGCAGGCGTTGGCCGCCAGCACCCTGGTTAACACCCTGATGGGCCAGAAAATCCAGATGGAAGCCGATCTGCGTAACCTGCTGACTTATCTGCGTGACGATGCGCCGCAAGTGGTGAGTGCGCAAAACGCGATCTCCTCCTTACAAGCGCAGATCGACGCTGAAAAAGGCAAAATCACCGCGCCGCAGGGCCACAAGCTGAACCGTATGGCGGTGGATTTTGAAGAGATTAAATCGAAGGTGGCGTTTGATACCGAGCTGTACAAGCTGACGCTGACCTCGATTGAGAAAACCCGCGTGGAAGCGGCTCGCAAGCTGAAAGTCTTGTCGGTGATCAGCTCACCGCAGCAGCCGCAGGAATCCACATTCCCCAATACACCTTATTTGATCGCCTGCTGGTTGCTGGTGTGCTGCTTACTGTTCGGCACCCTGAAACTGCTGTTGGCTGTTGTTGAAGATCACCGGGATTAATTGAGTTCGTCATGAAATTATTGAAGTCACTGTTACTGCTTGCCGCCTGGCAAGCCACCTCCGCCAGCGCGGCTATCGATATCAACGCCGATCCGAATCTGACCGGTGCCGCTCCGCTGCCTTCGTTCCTCACTGGTCAACAAAACCAGGTGCAGAGCAGCGATGGGTTTGATAACACCCCGCGCCCGGTCGCACCTGCAATGATGAGCCGCATGTTCGGCGCGCAGCTGTTCAACGGCACCAGCGCCGACAGCGGTGCCACCGTGGGCTTCAACCCCGGCTATGTGCTCAATCCTGGCGACAGCATTCAGGTACGTTTGTGGGGCGCGTTCACTTTTGATGGCGCATTACAGGTCGATCCGAAGGGCAATATCTTCCTGCCTAACGTGGGACCGGTTCAGGTGGCGGGCGTCAGCAACAGCCAGCTAAATGCGCTGATTACCACCAAGGTGAAACAGGTTTATCAGGCCAACGTCAGCGTATATGCCTCGCTGCTGCAGGCGCAGCCGGTGAAGGTTTACGTGACCGGTTTTGTGCGCAGTCCTGGCCTGTATGGCGGTGTGACCTCTGATTCCCTGCTCAACTACCTGATCAAAGCGGGCGGCGTCGATCCCGATCGCGGCAGCTACGTGGATATCGTGGTGAAGCGTGGTAACCGCGTGCGTTCAAGCATCAACCTGTATGACTTCCTGCTGAATGGCAAACTGGGCCTGTCACAGTTTGCCGATGGCGACACCATTTTAGTGGGGCCTCGTCAGCACACCTTTAGCGTGCAGGGTGATGTGTTCAACAGCTACGACTTCGAGTTCCGCGACAGCAGCATTCCGGTGACGGAGGCCCTGAACTGGGCGCGTGCCAAGCCAGGCGCCACCAACATCACCATTATCCGCCAGCAGGGTTTGCAGAAACGCAGCGAGTATTACCCGATCAGCTCTGCGCCGGGTCGCATGTTGCAGGATGGCGATACGCTGATCGTCAGCACCGATCGCTATGCCGGCACCATTCAGGTGCGCATTGAAGGTGCGCATTCGGGCGAACATGCGATGGTGCTGCCGTACGGTTCCAGCATGCGTGCGGTTTTAGCCAAGGTTCGCACCAACACCATGTCTGAAATGAGTGCCATCCAGCTTTATCGTCCATCAGTTGCGCTACGTCAGAAAGAGATGCTGGATCTGTCTCTGCAGAAACTGGAAGAAGCCTCGCTCTCTGCCCAATCGTCTACCAAAGAAGAAGCCAGCCTGCGTATGCAGGAAGCTCAACTGATCAGCCGCTTCGTCAACAAGGCGCGCAACGTGGTGCCGAAGGGTGAAGTGATCCTCAACGAGAAGAACCTCGATTCGATTCTGCTGGAAGATGGCGACGTGATTAACATCCCGCAGAAAACCTCGCTGGTTATGGTGCATGGTGAAGTGCTGTTCCCGAACGCAGTGAGCTGGGAAAAAGGCATGAGCCCGAAAGATTACATCGAGAAATGTGGTGGTCTGACGCAGAAATCGGGTAACGCCAAGATTGTGGTGATTCGCCAGAACGGTGCAGCTGAGAACGGAGAAGATGTTGACACGCTGAACCCAGGCGACGAGCTGATGGTACTGCCGAAGTACGAATCGAAGAACATCGAAGTCACACGTGGTATTTCCACCATCCTCTACCAGCTGGCAGTGGGTGCGAAAGTGATTCTGTCGATCTAAGGATAAAGAGACATGATTGGTATTTTCTCATCGGGTATTTGGCGTATTCCGCATCTGGACAATTTTCTGGCACAGCCGTGCCAGAAGCTTTCGCTGCTGCGTCCGATACCCGATGAGATTGATACTGTTGCGGTGTGGGGGCATCGCCCTAGCGCACGGAAGCCGGTGGAGTTAGCACAGGCGGCGGGTAAATCGATACTTCGTCTTGAAGACGGTTTTATCCGCTCGCTAGATTTGGGTGTCAGCGGTGCGCCGCCACTCTCAATGGTGCTGGATGATGAAGGCATCTATTACGATGCCAGCCGACCGAGTGCGCTGGAACGTTTGATCCATCAACGTGAAGCCAATCAGGCATTGGCGGCCGAAGCGAAGGAAGCGATCCACACCATCGTTACTGAAGACCTCTCCAAGTACAATCAAGCGCCGGCCTTCATTGCTGGTGAGAGCCTGACCAGCAACTTAGTGCTGGTAGTGGATCAGACCTTTGGCGATATGTCAGTGACATACGGTAACGCCGGGCCAGATGATTTTGTGGCGATGCTGGATGCAGCTATCAAAGAAAACCCGTCATCGACCATTTGGGTGAAAGTCCATCCTGATGTGTTAGAGGGTAAAAAGGCCGGGTATTACCATCAGCTGCATTCGACGCATCGCGTGCATCTGATGGCGGATAACGTCAGCCCGCAATCGTTGCTGCGCCATGTATCACGTGTATACGTGATGACTTCACAATATGGTTTCGAAGCCTTAATGGCGGGCAAGCCAGTTACCTGCTTTGGCCAACCCTGGTATGCAGGATGGGGTTTAACCGACGATCGCCATCCACAGGCGGAGCCGTTGCAACAGCGTCGTGGACACTCAACTCTCGAAGAATTATTTGCCGCTGCCTATCTGCGTTATAGCCGTTATATCGATCCGTTAACCGGCGAAGGGGCAACCCTGTTTGATGTGATGAGCTGGATGCAATTGCAGCGCCGCCATCAGCAGCAGCGCAGTGGGCACCTCTGGGCTCCGGGTTTGACGCTGTGGAAATCCACTATCCTCAAGCCGTTTTTACACACCACTGCCAACAAACTCAGCTTCTCACGTCATTGCCGCGCCGCCACGGCTTGCGTGGTATGGGGTGTGCGAGGCGAGCAGCGCTGGCAGGAGAAGGCAAAATTACGTCAGCTGCCGGTCTGGCGCATGGAGGATGGTTTCCTGCGCTCTTCGGGATTGGGTTCGGATTTACTGCCTCCACTCTCGCTGGTGCTGGATAAGCGCGGTATCTATTACGATGCGACGCGTGCCAGCGACTTAGAAGTCATGCTGAATCACAGCGAGCTTACGCTGGCACAGCAGTTACGTGCAGAGAAACTGCAGCAGCGTTTGGTTGAAAGCAAACTGAGTAAATATAACCTAGGTGCTGATTTCGCTTTGCCGACAGGTTCCCAAAGTAAACGCATTCTACTGGTGCCCGGCCAGGTTGAAGATGATGCGTCAATTCAAACCGGTACGCTTTCCATCAATACCAATCTGTCATTACTGCGCACCGTGCGTGAGCGTAACCCTGATGCCTTCATTATTTATAAACCGCACCCTGATGTGCTGGTGGGGAATCGCAAAGGGGATATTCCTGCGGAAAGAGTGGCGCAGCTGGCGGACTATCAGGCATTGGATGCCGATGTCATTCAATGCATCCAGATGGCAGATGAGCTGCACACCATGACTTCTCTTTCCGGTTTTGAAGCGTTGTTGCATGGCAAGCAAGTGCATTGCTATGGCATGCCATTTTATGCCGGATGGGGATTAACAATTGATGAGCATGTCTGTGCAAGACGCAAACGCAAGTTGGGGCTTGCGGATGTGATCTACCAGGCGTTGATTGCTTATCCGACTTATATCCATCCGTTGCGTTTGGCTGCGATCAGCGCGGAAGAAGCAGCAGAGTTTTTGATTCACGCACCGCGTGGACAGATGTTTGTTAATAAGAAAAAAGCGAGTTACATAGTTAGGCATTATCGCAAGATGTTGATGTTTTTTAAGGTTAAATTCGGTTAGGAAAACCGATTCATAAAATAACAAAAAAAAAGGTTGATGATGCACAGTAACGCTTTAAAGATGCTGCTGTCTGGGAAAAAGTATCTGTTATTACAGGGCCCTATGGGGCCGTTCTTCAATGATGTGGCCACATGGCTCGAATCACTGGAGCGTGAAGCTGTTAATGTAATATTTAACGGTGGGGATCGTTTTTACTGTCGCCAGCGTAAATATTTGCCTTACCTGAAAACCCCAAAAGAATTTCCATCATGGCTGCGCGATACGCATAAAGAATACGATTTCGACACGATTCTTTGCTTTGGCGATTGTCGTCCTATGCATCAGGCGGCGAAGCGCTGGGCACAGGCGAAAGGGATTCGTTTTATCGCATTTGAAGAGGGCTATTTGCGCCCACACTTTATTACGGTAGAAGAGGGCGGGGTCAATGCGTTCTCATCCCTACCACGCGATCCAGAGTTTTATCGTCGTTTACCCGAAATGCCTGCCATGCAGGTTGAGAAATTGAAGCCATCAGCCGCGAAGCGTATTGGCCATGCGACTTGGTATTATCTTGTGGGCTGGCGCTATCGCCATGAGTTTCATCAGTATCGCCACCATAAGTCATTCTCACCATGGTATGAGGCGCAGTGTTGGGTCAGGGCATATTGGCGCAAACAGTGGTACGGCTGGCGTCAGCGTAATGTGTTATCGCATTTGCAGAATAGCCTTGATCAACGTTATTTCCTCGCCATTCTGCAGGTCTATAACGACAGCCAGATTCGTAACCACAGCCCGTATGAGGACGTGCGCGACTACATTAACGACGTAATCTTCTCATTTTCGAAGAAGGCACCGCGTAACGAGTTCCTGGTGATTAAGCATCATCCGATGGATCGCGGACACCGTTTATATGGCCCGCTGATCAATAAACTCAGCAAAGAGTATGGCGTGAAGAACCGGGTGATTTATGTGCATGACGTGCCCATGCCTGAGTTATTAACCCATGCTAAAGCGGCAATAACGATTAACAGCACTGCGGGGATTTCAGCGCTGATCCACAACAAGCCATTAAAGGTGATGGGGAACGCGCTGTACGATATGAAAGGATTGACCTACCAAGGGCATCTTAATCAGTTCTGGACGGCGGATTTCAAGCCGGATATGAAGTTGTTTAAAAAATTCAAAAATGAACTTTTAAATCGAACGCAAATTAATACGGTTTATTACAAATCAAATTGTGCTTTATTAGGTCAAGGAGATTTAGCCTTGAAGAGTAAATTAGAGATGAAGAAATCTCTCGGCTTAATCAATAAAACATGAATCTTCAGTTGATATGCAAAATTCACATTTTTTGGAGTAGATAATGCCATCTTTGATTAATGTCACATAAATATCATATACACTATCAGGTAATTCTAGAAGGCTAATGCCTTTCTGGCCTAAAGTTGAATATCCAGATTTAGCATATGAGTATCTGTTAAAAAAAACTATGGACTCAGGCGCGATAGTTTGTTTCCCCATAGGGAAATTGAATGTTTCATTATTGTTCTTGAGTGTTAGGATAAATTTAGAATCTCCCCATGAATTCTGTATTATTCCCTTAACAATAAAGTGACCATCTATATGGAGTTTATCGTTTCTTAACCATCGATTTGATACACCAAAGCATACTAAGTCTTCATCATTGATAACAGGGTTGACCTCCAGTATGATTTCATCTTCTAAACTACGAATCGTTATTATTTTTCCATCATGAACCTCCATTAAATCTAAATTTTTTAATGCGCTAATTTTTCCTTCAAAACTTAGACCGGAAGTCATAACTTGGACGTTCAAGATGTAAGAGCCATAGGGTAGATCATTTATATCAATTCCGATGTTTTTATAATTAGTAATGTTACCAGCACTATAATCTATATAAACCCTATCAAAATGATCATAAGAAATGTCTCGATTAAGGTTCTTACCTAATGGGATCGATTTTTCAATGCCATTCCCTTTAATAATCAGGAGTTGTTTTATTTTAGAGAAACTATCACATTCATATCCAAGAATAAAAGCTGAGCCATTTAAATATATTTTACCTAGTTCAATTCTGGCTGTAAATAATTCCGCCACAAGGTTTTTTTTATTTTTGATTTCCTTTATTATTTCCTCATTATTTTAATTTTGGATATTCTACTTCTCCATTGACATTTGATCCAAGTCTAGGGAATATGCCTTCACCATGGGCATAGATTATTGATAGAATTATTGGTATGTTATATCTCGTAACCCTACTATGTTGCCAAGCTAGCTTGGATTGTGTGAATATAAAATTGAAGTTATTACTTTTCCAAAAAAATGGAAGGTATGGTTTTATTTCGCTATCATACTGTATGTCATCAGGTGAGGATATTAAATATATATTGCTTTCTCGAATTCTATTGCTAGCCAGAAGATCGGGTAATAAAGAATCGAGAGTGACTATTTTTTCCTGAATATTGGAATTCCCAATCATATAGTTGGAACTCTTCTTCCAGTGTTGACTAACATAGCTACCAATGTTTACCTGAGGGCAACTTGATATAATATTTTTGTAATCATATTTTAGACCATAGTATAGGGCAGCACTACCACCTTTAGAAAATCCTAATAGAGTACACTGACTTTTATTAAGTGAGAGGTTAATTCTAATGCTCTCAATTAAAGCTATGACAGACTCTTCAATTGAGAAATTCATTTTCTTACATAGGTAGTAAGAGTAGTTATTATCAAAACTATCTTTAATCCATAAAATATTAGATCTACATCCAGAAGCGGTATTACCCATAAAATCATATGCTGTTGCAAAACCGGAGAAGACTATCAATAGGTGTCTTCGATCTTGCTTGGCTCTGGCGAATCTATATTCAACAGTGTTTTCATTATGATTAAATACATTATCTTTATTTTGCATATTTATATATGTTGGTTTAATTAAATAAAAGTCGCCTCTATCGAGGCGACTAATTTACTTGCTAAGTGATTCCATCATTTGAAAATGGGATAACCTTTTCCAAGTGTTAGAATCTACAAATTCTGGATGGTAGCGAATCAATTCATTTATGCTGAAACTGGCTTCTGTCCATTTATTCAGAAGTTGACATATTTCTGATTTGAAAGTTAGCTCCTCATGATCAAGATTCATGCTCTTTTCGTATTGCATAAAGTAATAATAGGATTTTTCAATGTCTCCTAAAGTTCTATACGCGATGGCTAATTTCTTATTAAGTGATGGGTGGCTAATAGAAAGATTTTCCCATAAATTTAAAGAATTAAGTGCTCTAGACTCAATCCACTCTAAATCTGCCAATATAATGGCAATCTCATCGTCTAAAAATTTATCTTCATTTAGGTTATTAATTACACCTCTGGCTTTAATAAACTCTCGTTTAACCATAATGCTTTTCAAATATAATTTAACAATGGAAGTCGGTAGTTTATTTATATCCCTGTCTAATGAATCAAATTGATTTATGACTTTTTCATGCTCATTTTTCTTAAATGCTAAAAGGATGATCATCAATCTATGGATTCCATCACTTTTAGAGTGTACTTCATAATTTTGTAATGACCTATGGCTACCGTCAAAATCCGAAGATATAAAATTAAAATAGGAAAGAATGATATCTAGCTTAAATAGGGCGAGTACATTTGATTTTATATTTTTATCACTTAATATTATTTCAGTCTGAGTTTTTGCAAGGTCTATATTTCCAATGGAAAAATTATGCAAAATGCTTAAAAGCTCACCTTCAGTTTTAGTAATAATTTCAGAGGTGCTAAACTGGTGCACATTGAACTCATCCTTATATGTCGAAAATGCTAAAGCTAATAAATAAAGGAATGTGTCAGATGTCGTTAAGCTATTACACTGTCTCCAAAGTAATACTGCTTTATCCCAGTTAAAATGTATCATGTAAATTAAAGATTGTAATTTGTACACTTCACTCTTTTCATAATCAATGCAATCATTAATGCTATCAATTAAATCAATCGATTTGCTAATGCTTCCGCAATGAATCAAAGCTTTAGCATACAGTATTTTTTCCTCGGAAGTCAGAGTCCTGCTAGGTAATAGATAATGCTCATAAGCATCAACGACTCTGTCCCATTTATTATTAATGCAGGAAGTTGAAATATATTGCTTAAGCTTATTTTCTTTTAATTCATCGGTGTTCTCTAGACTCATTATAGCCGAAACTACGCGACTGCAATTGTTTGAGTCTATTACAGGGAAGGTTTCTCTAATCCTTTTTAGATACTTTTCATCAATCAAGAAATTGTTTTTTTGTAGCTTTTTTATTTCATGTGATAGACTCTCAATGTCATTAATTACTGCTCCGAACCCTTTGTCATGATAATTAAAATAACCACGGGAATATGTATGATTACCGTTAAAGAAATCGGACTCATCAAATTGATAATATATGACTGGTTTTTGGGAGTAAGCAAAGTCAAATGCAATCGAAGAGTAGTCAGTGATTAATAAAGATGACTTTAAGATAAGGCTATTAAAAGTATCAGATTTACTAGGTAATTCGATATAATCAGGTAACGAAAACTCGGTAATATAGTCTTTAGTATTAGGGTGAGGGCAAAAGATAACACGAGCAAGATTTTTTGACGTTATTTCTTTGAGGACTTCAGATTTAATGATTTTTTGTATTTCTTTAAAATACTCACTATTTTTAAAGTTTTCATTGTAAATCCTCTTTGATGAGTTATTACTTTCAAATTGGCCGCTAAGATTTTTTCTCCAGGTAGGCATTATAAGAATGGTTTTATCAATGCACTTTGTGTTTTTTAGTGAATCGAAACGAGGGAAACCAGTTAGTTTTATTTTCTTTTTCCCCATAAATATATCTGTTTCCATCACTTATAATGGAGTTATATTCGTCTTCCGTAGCTGTAAGCATTAAATCGAAATGACAATTATTTATCCATTTAGAAATGTCATCTTTTGTAACCCCGTGTTGGAGAAATACTTTTTTATGATTACATTTTACTGCAAAAGGATTTAATATATTTCCTAGATGCGAACTGATTACATAATCGCAGTTAATTAGATGTGTTTTGTGTAAATCAGAACCATACTCTACCAAATTGAAATTCTTTTTCTTCAATCTGTCCCAGTCCGGGGATTTTTTGCTAAGTATGAAAGCAGGGATAATATTATGAGGGTTGTTTTTGATAATGCCATCGTAAAGATGTTCAGCATTATCTCCTGCACAGTCATCTCTATCCATTAATAACCAGTGTTTAGTTACTTTAGCGGCATTATGTTTTTTTATTGCCACCTTATTTTTATATCTCTTACCTATATAATTTATATTGACTGGTTTTGAATTTATACTAATGGAAAGTTCTCCATTAGAAATAGGAATCCAGAATCTAGATTCAATTAGGAAGATACGATCTAGGAAATAACGGTATGAATGTTTTTCATAGTGTGGAACAATATTTTTTCCATTTATTTTTAAATCAATATCGTCATCGACCGAACTATGGAAATATCGAACTAGCATGAGATTTTGATCATGATCATCTTTTCAAGGTATGCGACTTGAATATCTGGGTCGCATTGCTTAAAACATCCGAGCATACCAACTTGGCGAGAGAAACCGCAACTTCCTAATTCGAAACTTAATATGGTGTCCTTTTCGATGTATCTAAAAGTTTCATCCATCAATTTTAAGAAATTAGATTTTTCATCATTACTTAAAAAAGATAAATTTTCCTCTTGGTTAACTATATGTTTTACTAACCGTAGCATTTCCCATAAAATAGTTCGTTGCATAAATCGCGGAACCGAACCTAATTTTTTCTGATAGTTCTTCAGAGTGGGGATGTATCCATTTTCAAGGACTACTCCAAATTGCCCTTTATTTAACCAAGCATTATCCATTGTTGAAGATTTATCTTCACGCTTACGATTAAAGTATTTTGGTTTATCAAAGAAGGCTATTTCATTATTGTTGAGTCCTAAAATATAGTGAGCTACAAATTTACCATCTTCAAATGTGGGTTTTAATGTTTCATCAAATCTTAATTCATTATCTATATTTTCCATTTTAAAAAATGATAATGGAGCTGAGAATTGAATGTTTTTTTCGAGGTCATCGCTGGTCACTATACTTAATCCGTTTTTGAAACGGTAGTTTAATGGGTGGCGATCTTCCGCTTTTTTTGTTTCTTCAATATAATATATTTGATTGCAGCAAATTAACTTTAAATTGCTTTTTTTCTCAGCTAGATTATCGATATTTAAAAAATAGTTTTCATCAACAAAATCATCAGAGTCAATGAAAGTAACCCAGTCTGTCTGAACTTTTGTCAGTCCAAGATTTCGAGCTGAAGCTTGGCCACCATTTTCTTTATAAAAGTAATGGATGTTTTGGGGGTATTTATCAACCCATTTTTTTATTTTTTATTTTTGAGTTGTCGGTCGAGCCGTCATCGACCATTATCAATTGGATGTTATTTTTAAAGTTGAGTGATTGCCCAATGAAACTTTTAAAAAAATCATCAAGATATTTTTCAGAGTTATAAACTGCAGACACGACAGAATAGCTAAAATACCCAACTGTTTTAGGCTGCATTACATTATTTAACTTAACTACCCTGTTTTTTTTGAAGTCATTAATGAAAAGCTTGGGGTCTCTTAATAACTTTCTTATCTTCCTGTTTAACATATTTTATTTCTCAACTTGATAATAGTTTTCTAATGATTCTGTTAAAGTTTCAATGTAGTTTTCAGGGTGTTCATTTTCAGTATTAAAATCATTTGCGCAGAATGAATGAGGTGCCTGACCCTTGATTTTCAATTCTTTTAGGGCCTTGTAATAGCTTCTAGCAGATTTAGATCTTATGTTAAAGTAATAGCAGATGTCTCTTTTAATTGATGCCATACCTTTAGTATAACTAAACCAAGGGACAAAAAAGTTGCTAAGTTTAAATCATTATAGGTTCTAAACTTATTAGATAAAAACGATTTTATTTCTAATTCAAACTCATCCCAAACTTCATTGTACATACTTTTACGCAGCGGAACATAAGTATGTACTAAGGGGGAATCAACGAGAAAGCTTGTTTTTAAATTAATTAATTCCGATGATTTCAATGAGGCTGTTAAAGTAGGGGTAAGAACTCCTTTGGCTTTCATTAATGATAGTTTTTTTGGGAAGTATATAATGATGCTAGACCGTTACTTTCAAAAAAATGATTTTTTGGTAGATCTCTAGCCACAAAAACATCGTCATTAAAGTAAATGAAATATTCTGATAAATTATTTATTTTATGTATATTTGCTTCAATTACATGTGAGTTAAATGTTGGCAGGTATTCTTCTGGAATAATTTCCTTATGATCAACGATGATTACTTTTTTATTTTTTTCTATATTGTACCATTTTGGACTTTGATTATCTGTTACGATGTAAATTTTATTTACCCAGGGGATATGCTTTAATATGCTTTTAACTGAGTAAAGCAATTCATTGTGATTAGTAAATCTAGCTTTATCTAATGCATAAGAAGCAGTTGGTTTTTTATTTGTTGCGCATATAGATTTTTTTATCCATCCACTTTTCATCACTATCATCAACCCAAGTAAAAACAACATCTATTATTAGTTTATTTTCTAAATTATCATTCAGTTTTAAATCACTTTTGATTAATATGTCCTGTAATTCTTCTGGGCAATCTATTTCATTTCTAATAGTCGGGTATTTTTTGTTAAGATAATCTTTAAAAAACAAAGGTGGTGATTTTAAAAATTTCTTTATTTTTCTTGAAAGCATGCTTTTTGCTCTACTATGTTGGTTGTTTTTATAATCCTTCATGGTTGATGTATTTATTTATAGCTTCATCAACGCTTTCCATGTACTCAACTTTGTTATCCCTTCCAATATAAAGCGCTGAATTGCAGAAATTCTTTAAAGAATTAAGGCTATGCGATACCATCAGAAAGGAGGATTCGTTATGTTTTTCTTTGAATATATAATCGCATTTGCTTTTAAACTTGGCATCTCCAACTGCCATTACTTCATCAACTAAATAATAGTCAAAATAAAAAGCCATGCTTAAACCAAAACCTAATCTTGATTTCATTCCTGAGGAATAAGTTTTTATTGGCATGTCAAAGTATTTGCCAAGCTCAGAGAAATTCTCGACAAATCCCACCTTTTCTTTTAATTCTTCGGGCTTAGAATATAGACGCGCAACGAACTTTACATTCTCTCGCCCTGTCAGGCTGCCTTGAAATCCGCCAGAAAGACCAACCGGCCAAGAGATTGTTTTATTGGTAGTGATAGAGCCGCTATCTGGGCGGTCAATTCCACCAATCATACGTAATAAGGTTGATTTCCCCGCGCCATTACGACCTATAAGCGCTACACTCTTACCACTTGGTATCTCAACATTCAGGTCTTTGAAAACATAATGGCGACCTTGAGGCGTACGGTATGATTTCGTTAAATTTTCTATTTTAATCATGATGTGAGCATTGCCTCTTCACGATTGCGATATAACGCAATACCGGTAAATACCGTTACTAAACTACAAAGTGCAAGATAACTGAGACTCACGCCATCACTCACATATCCCGGCATAACCGCTTCTCGACTAAGTTCAACAGCATGCACAATAGGGTTCCATAATATGTATGGCCAATAATCCTTAGGAATTGAATGTAGCGGGTACATAATGCAGGAAATAAAATAGAGTGGTTTAAGTAGTATGGGTAAAAACTTTTGAGTTTCGGCAAAGGTTCTTCCCACTACCATAAAAATCAACCCAATTCCGCATGAAAATAGAATCAGCAATCCCCATGTCGCAACTAATTGCAGGAGGTTGGTAACTTCAAAGTATTCACCTGCCATCCACACAACCACCATCAGCAGAATATAAACAGCAGCATAAATCACGGTTTCTAACAATGCGCGGGCAATAATGGTATCGATCGGCTTGACCGGACGGTAATTAAACAGCCCTTGGTTAGCTTCAATCGCACCGACTGAGCGGTTTGTAATATTACTGAAAATAAAGTATGGGATAATGCCGTTCAGCAGAAATACCGGGAAAGAGATATCCGGCATGGTGCGGTGCATAATGAAACCAAATATGCCCAGCAGCACCAGCAAATGCGCAGAAGGCTCTAAAATCGCCCAAAAATAACCCAGGCGAAACTTTCCAAAACGGGTGCGTATTTCACGCAAAAACAAGGCCTTAACGGCAGCTTGCTGGACTTCGAATCCACTTCTGGCCATTGATTTAACTCATTTGAATTGGGTGGGATTTTTACACGCTACCGCCCCTGGCTTAACAGCTACCAATGCACTGGATGCAATACGGGCGGTGTAGGGGGAGATTTATAGTTTTTTCAGACGGGGGAGCTGAATTGATCAGCATATTTTGCGTAAATTCATAGATTTAGAGCTGATGAATACGCGAAAGACGTGATGCCATTTGCACAATTAGATGGTTTGATGTTGATATGAATCCATTCAATTGGGCAGCTGATCCCTGCATGTCTGTAAGAATTTTCCCTAATTTTGACGATGTAAGTTACAGATTATGTCTAAATAATCCTAAACGTTTTCGTCTATTAATATTCTGCAAGTTATTCGTAAGGCCTATTGAACAAAATTAGATGGCGTGGAATTCATCAACATGTTGAATTTATTGCGTTTGGTTTATAGGGGTGTATCTATACTGGAACTCATCTTTCACGTTGAAATCAATACTGCTAATCAATTCATTCACCAGATAATCTACTAAATTTTACAAAAAGTAGTAGTTGTTACATTTGAAAGGTGACGATTGCAGGTCGCCTGATTCTTCGAGATAATCATGCACAACAAATCCCTTCCTCGTCGGGCATAACGACGCGGAGGGGATTTTTTTTCATCTATACCCGTCACAATTCATGCTGCATGTGCGTTGGCTGCTCTCAATCACCCGAATCACTTACTACAGTAAGCTCATCGGGCTTCATTCGTTTGCCGCCTTCCTGCAACATGAATTATTTAGGGTAAACCTTAGTGGCTAACCGACTCACGGATCTAAAGAGGACAAGTTATGTATAACACCCTGGGCAATCAGTACGATAACTCCCTGGTTTCTAACGCCTTCGGTTTCATGCGCTTCCCGGTGAACTTCCAGCCTTACGACAGCGATGCTGAGTGGGTGATCACTGGTGTACCTTTCGATGCCGCAACTTCGGGTCGTCCGGGCAGCCGTTTAGGGCCGGGCGCGATTCGCCAGATCTCTACAAACCTCGCATGGGAAGGTTGCCGCTGGCCGTGGGATTTTGACCTGCGTCAGCGCCTGAACGTGGTGGATTGCGGTGACCTCGTTTACGCATTCGGTGATTCACAGGATCTCTCTGACAAACTGCAGGCGCACGCTGAGAAGCTGTTGGCAAACGGTAAGCGTATGCTGACCTTCGGCGGTGACCACTACGTCACGCTGCCACTGCTGCGCGCGCACGCCAAGCACTTCGGTAAGATGGCACTGGTGCACTTTGATGCACACACGGATACCTACTCTAACGGTCCAACCTTCGACCACGGCACTATGTTCTTCACCGCGCCAAAAGAAGGGCTGATCGATCCGAATCACTCTGTACAGATTGGTATCCGTACTGAGTTCGACAAGAGCCTTGGCTTTAATGTGCTGGATGCGGCACAGGTTAACGACCGCAGCGTCGATGACATTCTGGCTGAAGTGAAACGCACCGTGGGCGATCTGCCGGTGTATCTGACCTTTGATATCGACTGTCTGGATCCGGCACACGCACCGGGCACCGGCACGCCAGTGATTGGTGGCCTGACCAGCGATAAAGCGACCAAGCTGATTCGTGGCCTACAGGGAATGAATATCGTCGGGATGGATCTGGTGGAAGTCGCGCCGGGTTACGATCACGCCGATCTGACTTCTCTGGCGGCGGCTACGCTGGCGCTAGATATGCTACATGTTCAGGCTGCAAATAAAGGTTAATCCAGATGAGGGCAGGGCGAGAGCCTTGTCCTCAACTTAATAGTCGTTGTTGATATCGTTGCTGGCTGAACGCACTACGGCGAATCCGGTAACCGCCAGTAATGTCACTGCGCCAATGATGATAATTGTCAGCATATGTGGCTCCTGTCAGAGTCTTTGAACCACGCTACATCTTATTTATGACAGAAATCTTGCTTCGCCCGCTAATTCAGAATCATCCATCTATGGGCATTCGCCGCTTCTGAACTTTTTCATCACGTTTCTGCTTTCTCATTCTCCACGCGAACTCGTCTACTGATGTTTATCGTCCTTTCTCAACGCGTATTGATAGCAATGATGTCAATCTGTGAAGTGGGTTGAGATTTTTTTGAGCGGCGCAGAGTGATTAAGAAAGGGTGATAGTTGATGGGGCGATCCATTGCCCTCGACGTCCCCGGTTCCTAGTAATCGTCATTCACATCTTTGGCTGCGGAACGTATCACCAGATACGCGCCAATCAGCACAATCGCGATAACGACGGCGAGAATAATCAGAATGGTCAACATAGTATGTGGTGCTCCAGTGACTCTCTCTGATATCGCCTGCAAACAAAAGGTCAGTGTAGACCATGCTCACTATGACATGGCCCCGTCTGGCGAGTTCATGCCATTGTCACGCTTCTCGCATCAACGGCTCAACAACTTAACGGTGACAATTCGTTATCGGCTCCGCATGGCTATACTTTGATGCGTACGTCATTAATCGCTTCGTTAATCACGGTTAGATAATCTTTGGAGGTCAGCATGGGCTTTCTGGATGAATTAGTGGGTTCGCTGGGGAACGGCAACGGGCAGGGCAATCAGTTGGGTCAGTTGCAGGCGATCTGGAATTGGGTGCAGGAGCAGGGCGGAATCGAAGTGCTGCTGCAGAAGTTTCAACAAGGCGGGCTTGGCGAGGTGCTGGGTTCGTGGATCGGCACTGGCGGCAATCAACAGGTCGGTGGCGGTGAGATTCAGAATGCCTTCGGGCAGGATGAGTTGCAGTCGCTGGCCGATAAGCTGGGCACCGATGTGAATGGTGCATCTGGCACGCTGGCGGCGCTGTTGCCGCAGCTGATCGATAAGATGTCGCCGCAGGGTCAACTGGATGATCAGAGTCTGCACAACAACCAGCTGGATCTGGGTTCGATGGTGGATAATCTGTTTAAGCGCTAGCTGTTGAAGCTGAGTAGAGGAGCGCGCAAGGCGCTCCTTTTTATTGTCGATTATTTGCCATCTGCCGCAATACGGTCACGGATGTGCTGCGCGCGCGCTGCGGAATCCGGATGCGAATCAAACATCGAGCTTGATTGCCCTCCCTGCATTTTTGCCAGTTTCTCGAAACTGGTGGCTAAGCCGAGTGGATTAACACCGCGCTTCTTCAGCAGTTCGTAGGAGTAATCATCCGCCTGCGATTCCTGCGTCTGCGAGAACTGCGCATTGACCAGCTTCTCACTCAGATCGCCCAATTGAGATTGCGACAGCTGACCAATCACACCGCCCACCGACGCCGCTGCAGTACGCGCCGCCGTGGTGGCATAGGCCACCTGCATCGCTTTGCGCGTATGGCCGAGCGCCACGTGGCCCATTTCGTGGCCGAGCACGCCTTCCACTTCGTTGTCCGTCATCATATCCATCAAACCGCTGTAAACGCGGATACAGCCGTTGGCCATCGCCCACGCGTTCACATCTTTGGTCAGATAGACTTTGTAGTTGGCCGGCACGCCATTGATGTTATCGCCCAGCGCAGCGGCGATTTTGTTCAGGCGCTGTTGGTATTCACTGCTGGCAGGTGCGAGCTGGTTGTCTTTGTCCATTTGGGCACAAGACTGATCGCTCAGCTGCTTAACCTGTGAATCATTCAACGTATAAGCCTGGTAAGCCTGCGCGCCGGATTGCAGCAGCGCGTTGTTGTCCATCCCTTCACAGCCGCTCAGCAGCGAAGCGATTCCCACAGCAAGTAGCGTGGTGCGGATTTTCATTTATAGGTCCTTTGCGTAACAAGGTAGAGAAAACAAACACCTGAAATTGAGATCGGTGTTCAAACGCTTTGTTTATAGCTCGCATCCTGTTCACTGGCTAGCAGACAAGCCCCGAATTGCAACCGTTTACCCGCTATTTAGCACGTCGACACATGTACTTTTGCCCTTATTTTCATGTACATTGATGTGCGACTTTTTTCTCGCTTCGCCTGATAACTGATTAATTACAATACGTTAAGCGCGGCGGAGCATTAATCCGACCTGGAGTAGAAGATGCCCTCTCGTAAAGAGCTTGCCAACGCCATTCGCGCGTTAAGTATGGATGCAGTACAAAAAGCCAAATCGGGACATCCTGGTGCCCCGATGGGCATGGCGGACATCGCCGAAGTACTGTGGCGTGAGTTCCTGAACCACAATCCGACTAACCCGCTGTGGGCAGATCGTGACCGCTTCGTGCTGTCTAACGGTCACGGCTCCATGCTGATTTATAGCCTGCTGCACCTCACCGGTTATGACCTGCCGATGAGCGAGCTGCAGAACTTCCGTCAGCTGCACTCTAAAACTCCAGGCCACCCGGAATACGGTTACACCGCAGGCGTTGAAACCACCACCGGTCCACTGGGCCAGGGTATCGCTAACGCAGTGGGCTTCGCGATTGCTGAGCGCACTTTAGCCGCACAGTTCAACCGTCCAAGCTATGACATCGTCGATCACAGCACCTATGTGTTCATGGGCGATGGCTGCATGATGGAAGGTATCTCGCACGAAGTGTGCTCCATCGCCGGTACCCTGAAGCTGGGTAAACTGGTTGCCTTCTATGATGACAACGGCATCTCAATCGATGGTCACGTTGATGGCTGGTTCACTGACGATACCGCAGCACGCTTCGAAGCTTACGGCTGGCACGTGGTGCGTGGCGTTGACGGTCATGATGCAGACGCGATCAAGAAAGCAGTAGAAGAAGCCAAAGCGGTTTCAGACAAACCTTCACTGCTGATGTGCAAAACCATCATCGGTTTCGGTTCACCGAACAAAGCCGGTACACACGATTCGCACGGCGCACCGCTGGGCGACGATGAAATCGCACTGACCCGTAAGCAACTGGGCTGGAACCACGCGCCGTTTGAAATTCCTTCAGACATCTACGCGCAGTGGGATGCTAAAGAAGCCGGTCAGGCGAAAGAATCCGCATGGGATAAGAAGTTTGCTGCTTATGCTGCTGCTCATCCTGAGCTGGCTGCTGAGTTTAAGCGTCGTACCAACAACGAGCTGCCAGCAAACTGGGCAACCGAATCGCAGAAGTTCATCGAACAGCTGCAGGCTAACCCAGCTAAAATCGCCAGCCGTAAAGCTTCTCAGAACGCGATTGAAGCGTTCGGTAAGATCCTGCCTGAATACCTAGGCGGTTCTGCTGACCTGGCACCCAGCAACCTGACCATGTGGTCTGGTTCTAAGCCAATCAACGAAGATGCAGCCGGTAACTACATCCATTACGGCGTGCGCGAATTCGGTATGACCGCGATCGCCAACGGCCTGGCGCTGCACGGTGGTTTCCTGCCGTACACCGCAACCTTCCTGATGTTCGTGGAATACGCGCGTAACGCTGCACGTATGGCTGCACTGATGAAGATTCGTCAGATCATGGTTTATACCCACGATTCAATCGGTCTGGGTGAAGATGGTCCAACGCACCAGCCGGTCGAGCAAATGGCGAGCCTGCGCGTGACTCCAAACATGAGCCTGTGGCGTCCATGTGACCAGGTTGAGTCTGCGGTTGCCTGGAAATACGCTATCGAGCGCGTTGACGGCCCATCTGTGCTGGTGTTCTCTCGTCAGAACCTGGCGCAGCAGGACCGTACCACTGAGCAGCTGGCCAACGTGGCACGCGGTGGTTATGTGCTGAAAGACAGCGAAGGTACGCCAGAGCTGATCCTGATCGCCACCGGTTCAGAAGTTGAACTGGCCGTTGCGGCTTACGACCAGCTGACCAGCGAAGGCCGTAAAGTGCGCGTTGTTTCTATGCCTTCAACCGATGCCTTCGACAAGCAGGACGCGGCTTACCGTGAATCTGTACTGCCGAAAGCGGTTGCAGCACGTGTGGCAATCGAAGCGGGTATCGCGGACTACTGGTTCAAGTACACCGGTCTGAACGGCGCTATCGTCGGCATGACCAGCTTCGGCGAGTCTGCACCGGCAGAGCTGCTGTTCAAAGAGTTCGGCTTCACCGTTGAGAACGTAGTTAAGACTGCGAAATCTATTCTGTAATTTCGCGTCATACATTGCGCCGCTGCGACTGTAGCGGCGCGATTCATCGCGCAACCTGCTGCAGCCACGCCACACTGATATGCGCAATAAATTGCGCCGCTACGATACGCGTCATACATTGCGCAGCGACGGCATCTACTTCCAACGCTTTGTCCCAACGCCCGCCTGAAACGCTTCAATTATTCCTGCAGTAATAATCATCACATTTAAATTTTGTGACGTAGATCCAATAATCAGCAGCGCAATTGATCGCAATCATTCCTGTTATTCCTTGCATGCTTTATTCTAGCTGAACCGTTTCAGTTGCAAATGAGTGGCATCATTTTGCAACCTTAGTCGGGCAATAATTCCCTGTACAAAACGCAGCGAAACGCTCAAGGTATTTGGCACGTTTTTTAGGGTGTTGTGGCAGGAAGTGAGATGACCGTTCGCATAGCAATTAATGGTTTTGGCCGTATCGGACGCAATGTGTTGCGTGCGTTGTATGAAACCGGCCGCCGCGCTGAAATCACCGTGGTGGCGATCAACGAACTGGCTGAAGCCACCGGCATGGCGCATTTGCTGAAGTACGACACCAGCCATGGCCGCTTTGCCTGGGATGTGCGCCAGGAGCGTGACCAGCTGTTTGTCGGCGACGATACCATCCGCATTCTGCATTTAGCCGAGATCGATGCACTGCCATGGCAGGAACTGAACGTCGATATCGTGCTGGATTGCACCGGCGTGTACGGTAGCCGCGCAGATGGCGAAGCGCATCTGCAAGCGGGCGCGAAGAAGGTGTTGTTCTCGCATCCGGGCGGTAACGATTTAGATGCCACCGTGGTGTTCGGCGTTAACGAACAGGCTCTTAAACAAACTGACCGCATTGTCTCCAACGCATCTTGCACCACCAACTGCATTATTCCGGTGATCAAGTTGCTGGATGACGCCTTCGGCATTGAGTCCGGCACCGTGACCACGATTCACTCGGCGATGCACGACCAACAGGTGATTGACGCCTATCACAGCGATCTGCGTCGTACCCGTGCCGCCAGCCAATCGATCATTCCGGTGGATACGCGTCTTGCTGCTGGCATTACCCGTATTTTTCCGAAATTTAACGATCGCTTCGAAGCTATCGCTGTCCGCGTGCCGACGATCAACGTGACAGCCATTGATTTGAGCGTTTCCGTACGTGACGCAGTGAAGGCGTGTGAGGTCAATGCGTTGCTGCAAAACGCGTCAGAAGGGGCGTTTCGTGGTATAGTTGACTATACGGAATTACCGTTAGTCTCAGTAGATTTTAACCATGATCCGCACAGTGCCATCGTCGATGGCACACAAACGCGGGTCAGTGGTCACCACCTGATCAAGACCTTGGTTTGGTGTGACAACGAATGGGGCTTTGCTAACCGCATGATCGACACCACGTTAGCGATGGCCGCAATCGGTTTCAGGTAAGACGCGGACTGCGTCTGGCAAAACTTATGAGAATCAACGAGAGGGTTCACCATGTCTGTAATTAAGATGACCGATCTGGATCTTGCTGGTAAACGCGTTCTGATCCGTGCCGATCTCAACGTGCCAGTGAAAGAAGGGAAAGTGACGTCAGATGCACGTATCCGTGCTTCTCTGCCTACCATCGAAGCGGCGTTGAAACAGGGCGCGAAAGTGATGGTTACCTCTCACCTGGGTCGTCCGACCGAAGGTGAATACAACGAAGAGTTCTCGCTCCTGCCTGTTGTTAACTACCTGAAAGAAAAACTGAACGGCACCACCGTTACTCTGGCGAAAGACTACCTCGAAGGCGTTGAAGTCGGCGCGGGTGAGCTGGTGGTACTGGAAAACGTGCGCTTTAACAAAGGCGAAAAGAAAGACGAAGAGACGCTGTCGAAGAAATATGCCGCTCTGTGCGATGTATTCGTGATGGATGCTTTCGGTACTGCGCACCGCGCGCAAGCTTCGACCCACGGCGTGGGTAAGTTCGCACCAATCGCTTGTGCTGGCCCACTGCTGTCGGCTGAGCTGGAAGCGCTGGGAAAAGTGATGAGCAACCCACAGCGTCCGCTGGTGGCGGTTGTTGGTGGTTCTAAAGTGTCGACCAAATTCGACGTGCTGCAGTCTCTGGTGAAAATCGCTGACACCGTGATCGTCGGTGGCGGTATCGCCAACACCTTCGTGGCTATCGAGAACAACGTCGGTAAATCACTGTACGAGCCAGACTTCGTTGAAGCGGCGAAAAAGCTGCGTGATGAGCACGGCATTCCGGTTCCAACCGACTCTCGCGTCGGAACGGAATTCTCTGAAACTGCCCCGGCAACCGTGAAAAAGGTTTCCGAAGTCGCAGATAACGAAGAGATTATGGACTTCGGTGACGAAACCGCACTGGCGATGGCTGCGATTCTGAAAGACGCCAAAACCATTCTGTGGAACGGTCCGGTTGGCGTGTTCGAATTCCCGAACTTCCGTAAAGGCACCGAAATCGTGGCTAACGCGATTGCAGACAGCGACGCGTTCTCTGTTGCGGGCGGCGGCGATACCCTGGCAGCGATTGACCTGTTCGGTATCGAAGACAAGATCTCCTATATTTCTACCGGCGGTGGCGCATTCCTCGAATTCGTGGAAGGCAAAAAACTGCCCGCTGTAGCGATGCTGGAAGAGCGCGCTAAGCAGTAATTTTTGGGGGCGGCGCTTCGGCGCCGTCTGAAGGCTGCCCATCCTGGGCAAAATCGACGTCCCTTTGTGGGATGAACGGTAACGAAACAGGACACAACCATGTCTAAAATTTTTGATTTCGTAAAACCCGGCGTTGTCACTGGTGATGACGTTCAGAAAGTTTTCCAAGTAGCGAAAGAAAACAAATTCGCTCTGCCTGCAGTTAACTGCGTCGGCACGGACTCCATCAACGCGGTACTGGAAGCTGCGGCCAAAGTTAAAGCGCCGGTCATCGTTCAGTTCTCCAATGGTGGTGCTGCCTTCATCGCCGGTAAAGGTTTCAAAACCGACAAGCCACAGGGCGCGGCTATCTTCGGCGCTATCGCGGGTGCATACCATGTGCATCTGATGGCTGAACAGTACGGCGTGCCAGTCATCCTGCACACTGACCACTGCGCCAAGAAACTGCTGCCGTGGATCGACGGTCTGCTGGATGCCGGTGAAGAGCACTTCAAGAAAACCGGTAAGCCACTGTTCTCTTCTCACATGATTGACCTGTCAGAAGAATCACTGGAAGAAAACATCGAAATCTCTAGCAAGTATCTGGCGCGTATGGCGAAACTGGATATGACCCTGGAAATCGAACTGGGTTGCACCGGTGGCGAAGAAGACGGCGTGGACAACAGCCACATGGACGCTTCTGCCCTGTACACCCAGCCAGAAGACGTTGATTACGCGTACACCGAGCTGAGCAAAATTAGCCCGCGTTTCACCATCGCGGCATCATTCGGTAACGTGCACGGCGTGTACAAGCCAGGCAACGTGAAACTGACGCCGACTATCCTGCGTGATTCTCAGGAATACGTGACCAAGAAACACAATCTGCCGCACAACGCGCTGGACTTCGTGTTCCACGGTGGTTCAGGTTCTTCTGCTGCAGAAATCGAAGAGTCTATCGGTTACGGCGTGATCAAGATGAACATCGATACCGATACCCAATGGGCAACCTGGGACGGCATCCTGCAGTACTACAAAAAGAACGAAGACTATCTGCAAGCGCAGTTGGGTAACCCCAATGGCGTGGATAGCCCGAACAAGAAATACTACGACCCACGCGTATGGCTGCGTTCTGCACAGGCTTCAATGGTTGTGCGTTTAGAGCAGGCTTTCAAAGAGCTGAACGCTGTCGACGTGCTGTAATTTTTCCTTACAGTACAAAAAAGGCCCGAAAGGGCCTTTTTTTATGCATTCGATTCAGAATAGTGAGTAAATTCAGCCCAATTTTGGCGCTTCACCCTATTTTTGTTTACCCTTGTACACGGGAGTGCCGGAGTTAATCTGGCCGTTTTTGCTTTTTCCTGCGGGAAACTCAACAACAGGGCTAACAAATGGAAGACTTAAATGTCGTCGATGGCATTAACAGTGCTGGCGGCTGGCTGGTACGTAATCAGGCACTGATCCTGAGCTATGCGGTGAATATCGTTGCCGCGATTATCACCATCATCATCGGTATGTTCATCGCACGTCTTATCTCCAATGCGGTGAATCGCGTGTTACTGGCGCGTCACATTGATGCCACCGTGGCTGATTTCCTGTCAGCGCTGGTGCGTTACGGAATTATCGCCTTTACCATCATTGCCGCGCTGGGACGCGTGGGTGTGCAGACCGCCTCAGTGATCGCCGTGCTGGGTGCCGCCGGTTTAGCCGTAGGTCTGGCCTTGCAAGGTTCGCTGTCGAACCTCGCCGCGGGTGTGCTGCTGGTGACCTTCCGTCCGTTCAAAACCGGTGAGTTCGTAGACCTCGGCGGCGTGATGGGTACGGTGCAGAACGTGCAGATCTTCTCCACCACCATGAAAAGTGCCGACGGTAAAATTGTGGTGGTGCCAAACGGTAAAATCATCGCTGGTAACATCATCAACTACTCACGTGAGCCGATTCGTCGTAACGAATTCATTATCGGCGTGGCCTACGATGCGGATGTTGATAAGGTGATCGCGCTGTTCCAGGAAGTGGTTGAGGCGGACGAGCGCGTGCTGAAAGACATGGGCATTCAGATCGGCCTGAACGAACTGGCGGCTTCTTCGCTGAACTTTGTGGTGCGCTGCTGGAGTAAAAGCAGTGACCTGCAGAACGTTTACTGGGATCTGATGAAGAACTTCAAGCGTACGCTGGATGCCAACGGTATTGGTATTCCGTATCCACAGATGGATGTGCATCTGCATCAGGTGAAAAGCGAGCAGCAGGCTGCGCGCACCGAGTAACATTCAAGGGCACCCGCGGGTGCCCTTATTGCATCACTTTTGCTAATCCCCGATTAATTCTTTCAATTTCCACTAATATCCTCGCGTCACTATACTGCATCGCATTACCTCGTTATTCAGGACTGTCATCGTGTTAACTGTTTACTTACAAGGGCTTGCTCTTGGCGCTGCACTGATTCTGCCGCTTGGCCCGCAAAACGCATTCGTGATGAATCAGGGCATCAAACGCCATTACCATCTAATGACGGCGGGACTCTGCACGCTCAGCGACATTTTGCTGATTTGCGGTGGCATCTTTGGCGGCAGTGCGCTGCTAAACCAGTCGCCTGTCCTGCTGATGCTGATTACCTGGGCGGGCGTGGCATTTCTGCTGTGGTACGGCTGGGGTGCGCTGCGTAGCGCGTGGCAGGGCGATGTGACGCTAGCCGATGATGCGGTGATGAAGCAAGGTCGCTGGCGCATCATTGCCACCATTGTGGCGGTGACGTGGCTCAACCCACATGTCTATCTCGACACCTTTGTGGTGCTCGGCAGCCTCGGTAGCCAGCTGCCTTCTACCGCCGCGCGCCAGTGGTTCGCGTTGGGCACGGTGAGTGCCTCGATTATCTGGTTCTTTGGCCTGGCGCTGCTGGCGGCGTGGCTGTCACCGCGCCTGCGCACCGTGCGCGCCCAGCGCATCATCAATCTGCTGGTGGGTGGCGTGATGTGGTTTATCGCTATCCAGCTGGCGCGTCAGGGTATCGCCGCGTTCTGATGAAGATGTAAGCCGTAAAGTGCGGGCAGCGCGCCCGCACTGGCGATCAGTTCTAAGCGTATCTGCCGGAAACTCACGCTCTGCGGTACGGCGTGATGGCACAGCGAATGATGATTATCCTGCACCTCGACTAATAATATTTCATCCAGCCATAACCGGTAATGCGTGGTGCAGTGCGGCGTCACCGACTGCGCATGGCCCATCTGCACCGTTTCCATCGCGTGGTCGAAGTCATTATCAAACAGCAGGGTGATGTGGCTGGCCTGCTGGGCATCTTCCCAGCGCCAGCTGACGCTGGGTTGTGCATCATCCAGCGCGGGCACCCAACTGTTGGTGTGCTGTTCCGGGCGCAGCTTGCCGTTGAGCAGGTAGTCGCGATGCCAGAGTTTTAACGGCGTTTCCAATGCGAACGCCAGCAGTACCTGATGCGGCGCACGGCGCGGCAGCCAGAAATCGAACTCATCCACGCCGTAATCGCCATCGTTGATCTGTCGAGTGCGTTTCGCCACGCGCGGATTGAGACTGTTGAACACCATCATGATGCCCGGCAACCGCTGACGCGTGAGCGCGACTTCCACCGCTGGATTCTCTTCAAAGGCGATAAACAGATAGCGGTCGCTATCCGCGCGGTAATCAAAGCTCAATCGATAGCTGCCCTGATCGTTAATCGTCAGCGTCTGGCTGGCGACGTGTTGATCGCCACAGGTGTTGGCCGGGTTGTCACTGGTGAGCAGCGAAACCTGCAGTTTCTGCGTGTGTCTGGCACGCAGTTGCACGGTTATCGCCGGTAAGCGTTCACCGGCTTTTAACGGCAGCAGCAAGGCACAGCGTGCTTGCAGCGGCTGCCAGCCGCCATCAGCGGGCAGGGCGCTGAGTTGTAAGGTGCTACTGACCTCGACCTGCGCATTGTTAGCCGGATTCACCAGTGCATGACGTGGAATGAACGCGCCCTGACGCAGCAACTGCTGCTGCAACACGCCGACGCGATCCGGCTGTGCCAGCTGTGAAGGCGTCAATTGCTGTTGCTGACAAATCGCCGCCGCACGTCCCACCACTTCGCCCAACACGCCGCAGGTGCACATCACGCGCGCACTGCCAAAGGCGACGTGGGTGGCGGAGATCAAGCGTCCGGTGAGCAGCAGATTGTCCAGCGACTGGCTGTAAAGCGCGCGGAACGGGATGGTGTAAGTGCCTTTGCTGTGAAACTGGCGACAGCCGTCGTGTTCGCTGTAAACGCCATCGGCCGGATGCAGATCAATCGACCAGCCGCCGTACGCTACGGCATCATAGTGGTCGCGCTGTTCAATGATGTCCTGCTGACACAACAAGGTGTCGCCGACAAAGCGGCGGCTTTCGCGCTTACCGGGGATCAGGCCAACCCATTCGATGGTTAGCGTATCGGCATCGGGGAACTCGCCGGAGTTTTTGATGTAATCCCACACGCCCCAAACGATTTTCCACAGCTCCCATTTGATGGTTTCACTTTCGTGCACCGTATCCAGCCTTCCACCCCATTCCAGCCACCACAAATCGCAGCCGTTTAGATCGGAAGTCAGGCGTTTGTAGCGTGGAATGTCCGTGATGTCTTTCAGCGCGAAAGAGGGCGCGACAAAGCGCACCGGCTGCGAAGTGCGCTGAGTGTAGAAGTAAATCGAGTGGCCGAGCTTGTGGCCAAAGTGTTCGCCCGGCGCCATCTTTTCACCGAACTCTTCAATCGTTTCCGCGCCCACGCGATGCGCTGCGCCCGCCAGATAACCCAGTACGCCATCGCCACTGGCATCGATAAACTGGCTGGCCTTGACGTGATAGCGCGTCTGGTTGATGGCGTTGAAGGCCTGCACCGATTTCAAATGGCGGCCGGTTTGCTCGATATCGTGCACCACGGTGTTGAGCAGTAAGGTTAATCCGGGCTGAGACTGCACCAAATCCAGCAACAGCATATCGAACAGCACCGGATTGCCCTCTTTGTTACGCCACAGGTTCTCTTCCATGATCTCGCCCATGATGCCGCCTTCGCGCGCCCAGCGGTTGTTATTGCCCATGTGCGATGTCGCACCATTGGCCCACAAACGCACTTCGCTGGAGGCGTTGCCGCCCAGCACCGGACGATCCTGAATTAACACCACCTGAAGACCCTCACGCGCGGCGGCCAGTGCGGCACATACTCCGGCGAGACCGCCGCCAGCGACCAAAACATCGGCGTTTAATCGCAGCTCTGGGAAGTGGCGCGCATTTTGCGAAGAGTAAGTCTGCATCATTTGCTTCCTGTCATGCTGAGGCTAAGATTGGTGTTTTGAGCGCCACAGGGTGATCTATGTCTTCTCAACCCAACCAAAGCCTGATTGATGGGATTCGCTGCTTGCAATATCTGGTTTCCAGCGATAAAGCCGTGGGCTGCCGTGAACTGGCGCGACAGATGGATATGAACAGCACGCGCGTTAACCGCCTGCTGATGACCATGGCATCGATTGGCCTGACGATTCAGGATGAACATCGGCGCTATTTGCCCGGTCCGGGTATTCATGCGCTGGCGGCGCAGGCCATTCGCGGCTCCTCGCTGTTTGCCCAGGCGCTGCCACAGCTGGATGCACATGCGCCGCGCGACATCGTGGTGGCGCTCGGTGTGCTGTGGGAGGATCAGGTGATCTACATCTGGCACTCCGAGCCGGGTGAGCGCACCAGCGCCAGCCAGGCACTGGCCGGTTTCCGCATGCTGCCCGCGTGGCAGTCGGTGATTGGCGTGTCGCTGCTGGCGGCAGAGAGTGATGAGCAGCTGCGTCCGCGTTTCACCGACGAACAGTGGGCGCAGATTGCGCCGTTGCTGGCGCGTAAGCGTGAAGCGAACCATCTGATCTGGCATCGCGATGACGGGGAAATCAGCATGGCGCAGCCGATCGATAACAACCGCGCCGCGCTGGCTTTCGCCAAAATCTGGCAGGGCGATGATGCGCATCTGCAGCAACGCGTGGCCCAGCTGCAGGCGCTGGCACAGGTGCTGATCAGCGCGCGCTGACATGCTCAATTTTCCCGACCACGAACAGATAGCTACAGATGCCGATCGCCGCCAGCACGGCAATAAAACCGAGTGCCGGGGCGAAGTTATCGCCATCGATCAGCGCGCCAATCGCAATTGGCACCACGATGGAGGAGAGAGCGCCGGTGAAATTGAACACGCCGCCTGCCAAACCAATCAGATGACGTGGCGCCAGCGCGGTGACAAAGACCCAGGTGATGGTCGCCAGGCCGTTGCCGAAAAATGCCAGTGACATAAACAGGATAATCAGCGTCGAGTCATCAGTGTAGTTGGCGCCAAGGATAAACAGCGTCAGGAACAGGCCGAGGATCACCGGCAGCTTGCGCGCCACGCTGGGTGACACGCCGCGCCGTATCATGCGGTCTGAGGCGAATCCCGCCAGCAACACGCCACAAAACGCAGCGAAATAGGGCACCGAAGCCACATAGCCGCTCTTGATGAATCCCATATGGCGGTACTCCACCAGATAGGTCGGGAACCAGGTGAGGAAAAACCAGAAGGTGGCGGAGATAGTGAACTGGCCGATGTAAATTCCCACCAGTTTGCGGCTGCGGAACATCTGCGCCAGATCGGCCCAGCGCGCCTTTGGCTGCTGGGACTGCTGGCGGCTTTCGAGCAGCGCACCGTTGCTGCGCAGGTAGTCTAACTCAGCCTCTGACACGCCTTTATGCTCGTGCGGCTCACGGTACAACGTGTACCACACCAGCGCCCAGATCATCCCCGCCACGCCGGTGATCAGAAACAGCCCGCGCCAGCCAAACGCATCCTGCACATGGAACAGCAGCGGCGTCATGCAGGCCAGGCCCACAAACTGTGCCGAGGAGTAAATACCGATGGCGCTGGCCCGTTCCTGTTCCGGGAACCAGCTGGAAATCACACGGTTATTTGAGGGCATCACCGGCGCTTCAAAGGCACCCACGCCCAGCCGCAGACCGAACAGCGAACCAAAGCTATTCGCGAGCGCGTGCAGAGCGGTGATCAGCGACCAGGCAAACAGTCCTACGCCATATACCAACCGTGCGCCAAGACGATCGATCAGAAAGCCTCCGGGAATCTGCAGCGCCGCATAGATCCAGCCAAATGCAGAGAAGATCAGCCCCATCTCCATCGGCGTGAAGCGCAGTTCACCGGCCATTTGCGTCGCGGCCACCGAAAGATTGGTGCGATCCATGTAGTTGATGATGATGTTAATAAACACCAGACCCAGCATCAGGAAACGCGTACGCCCGGCGCGTACCGCTACGGCGGTTGGATTAAGTGGCTGTTCTGTCATACTACAACTCTCCCAGAGGCTAGAATTGTTTCTTTAATAGAAACACTGCGGTCGGCTTTCAGCGAATCTGTAAGCATAGTTTTGCGATCGCGGATACGTTAATACCGCTGCGTGGACGAACTTTTTGGTGATTTCAAACTCAGACCATCACGCATAGTAATGTGTTTTAGGTTTAGCCATAGTGGCGACCTGTAAATTGAACCTTCAAGGAGGACTTTCGTGAAACTGAAAGCACTGGCGCTGGCCGCCGTAATGAGCACTGGCGCAATGTCAGCGATGGTACAAGCGGGTGAAGTCCCGAATGGCCCGCATGTCGTGACTTCAGGCCAGGCAAGCGTGGATGCGCGTCCGGATATCGCTACGCTCTCCATCGTGGTGAATGTTTCGTCGAAAGACGCGGCAGAGGCAAAAAAACAAGCCGATGATCGCGTGGCGCAATATTTCGACTTCCTGCAAAAGAACGGTATCGAGAAGAAAGATATTGATGCGGCAAATCTGAGCACCCAGCCCGAGTACGACTACACCAAAGAAGGTAAGTCAGTGCTGAAAGGCTATCGTGCGGTGCGTCAGGTACAGGTGACACTGCGTCAGCTGGATAAACTGAATGAACTGCTGGACGGTGCGTTGAAATCTGGCCTGAACGAAATTCGTTCGGTGGAGCTGGGCGTGGCGAATGCTGATGCCTACAAAGATCAGGCGCGCAAAGCGGCGATTGCCAATGCGACTCAGCAGGCGGGTGCGCTGGCAGAAGGCTTCAACGCTAAGTTAGGTTCGGTGTACAGCATCCGCTATCACGTGGCCAACTATCAGCCAATGCCAATGGCGCGCATGTACAAAGCGGCCGCGGCACCAGCGGATACCACCGCGCAGCAGACTTATGAGCAGCAGAGCATTCACTTTGACGATCAGGTCGATGTGGTGTTCGAGATTAAGCCGAATACGGCTCAGTAATCTGCTGGGTTGAATCGAAGCGGCGTGATTTATGACGCGGAATGGCAGCGATGCTGCTTATTCACGCAATAAATCGCGCCGCTTCGCAAAGTGGCCTACGCGGTTACAATATCCTGACGTAATACGCGATGCCCATGCGCGATTAACGCATCCGTCACGCTGCGCATTAAACGGCTTTCCGGCGCGAAGCGGTGCCAGTAGAGCATGCGGCGCTGATACAGGCCCGGCGTCAAATCCACCAGCTCACCTTTCGCCAGCTCGCGCTCAATCTGCAGATGCGGGATCATACAGCACACCGAACCCTGACGTGCCAGCTGCACGAAAGCCTCCGATGAGTTCACGATATGGCACGGCACGCTGCCCGGCGACAGGTCAAAGTTCTGCTGTAAAAACGCCTGATGCATATCGTCGAGATGGTCAAACGCCACCGCTGGCGCTTTCAGTAAAGCAGAGCGCGTGACGCCATTCGGGAAGTAGCGCGCTGCAAAATCCGGTGAGGCGCAGAACAGATAATCCAGGGCACCCAACTGATCCACCAAACAGCTTGGCAGCGGCTGGGGCTGAATACTCACCGCGCCGACAACTTCACCACGACGCAGGCGTTCCTGAGTGCGGGTTTCATCTTCCACCTGCAAATTCAGGCGTACCGGCGAATCGGCCAGCACATCTTTCAGCGCTGGCAGCAGCCAGGTTGCCAGACTGTCGGCGTTGACCGCCAGCGACAGCAGCAATGGCGTGGTGCCGCCGTTATCATCACCCAGCCACTCCTCTTCCAGCAGCTCAACCTGATGCAATAACGCCAGCAGTTTTTGTCCTTGTTCCGTCGGACGCGGCGGCACAGTACGTACCAACAGCGGCTGACCAAAGAGATTTTCCAACTGCTTAATACGTTGCGACACCGCAGACTGCGTGATGCAGAGTTTTGGGCGGCGCGCTCAAAACCGCGCTCGCGAATCACAGCATCCAGCGCCTGAAGCGTTCGATAATCCGGGCGTTTCATTATTGTTCTCTCTCGATCAGGATGGAAAAGACTATGCCACAAAACTGTCATCTTGTGCTGCGGCGGATTTTTGCGGGCTGGCTTCCAAAGGCTTAAATCGATGCGTTATCAGCCGCGCATTTTTACGACGCCTTGCTTTATACTACGCGCACTTCGATGTCGCACAGGTTTTAAACATACCATGACCCAGGATGAACTGAAAAAAGCGGTAGGTTGGGCAGCACTGCAATACGTGCAACCCGGCACCATTGTTGGCGTTGGCACCGGTTCAACAGCGGCGCATTTTATTGATGCGCTTGGCACCATGAAAGATCAAATTGAAGGCGCGGTTTCCAGCTCGGAAGCGTCAACGGAAAAACTCAAAGCCCTGGGGATTCCGGTATTCGATCTGAATAATGTTGATGAGCTGTCGGTGTACGTTGATGGCGCGGACGAAATCAATCCACAGATGCAGATGATCAAAGGCGGCGGCGCAGCGCTGACGCGTGAGAAGATTGTCGCAGCGGTGGCTAAAAAGTTCATCTGCATCGCGGATGCCTCCAAAGAGGTGGATATCCTGGGTAACTTCCCGCTGCCGGTTGAAGTGATTCCGATGGCGCGTGCGTTTGTCGCCCGTGAACTGGTGAAGCTGGGCGGTCAACCTGAGTATCGTCAGAACGTGGTCACTGATAACGGCAACATTATTCTCGACGTGCATAATCTGCGTATTCTCGACCCGATTGCGCTGGAAAAAGCCATCAATGCGCTGCCGGGTGTGGTCACCGTGGGGTTATTTGCTGCGCGTGGAGCTGATGTCGCGCTGATCGGCACGGCTGATGGCGTGAAAACCATCACATATTGATCTGATAGCGTATTCGCCGGCGCACGCGCTGCGCCGGTTATTTCCATCTGCAAAACATCTTTTCTCACCAGGGTGAAATTTGGTGACTTATGTCACAAAAGATTCATCAACAGCAGGTTCGTACTTCGGCGCTCACGCATCCCACGATTTTGTACGGCTTTGTGCTGCCTCCACGTGGGCGCGTGCTGGCACGCAGGCAATCGTTTGTATTGCTGCGCACGAAATTTTTGATATTTTGGCAGAAGACTCCCTTATGGTAGTCATCGTTGAATTCTGAATAGGGTCGGGAAATGGCAAAGGTATCACTGGAAAAAGACAAGATTAAGTTCCTGCTGGTGGAAGGCGTTCACCAGAGTGCGCTGGAAAATCTGCGTGCCGCAGGTTACACCAACATCGAATTCCATAAAGGGGCACTGGATGCGGAGTCGCTGAAGTCCTCGATTCGCGATGCGCACTTCATTGGTATCCGTTCCCGTACCCAATTGACTGAAGAGATCTTTGCGGCGGCTGAGAAGCTGGTCGCTGTAGGCTGCTTCTGTATCGGTACTAACCAGGTTGATCTGGGTGCTGCGGCGAAACGCGGTGTGCCGGTGTTTAACGCGCCATTCTCCAATACCCGTTCGGTTGCGGAACTGGTGATCGGTGAAATGCTGCTGATGCTGCGCGGTATTCCTGAAGCGAACGCCAAAGCGCACCGCGGTATCTGGAACAAAGTAGCTAACGGCTCCTTTGAAGCGCGTGGCAAGAAGCTGGGCATCATTGGCTACGGCCATATCGGCATGCAGCTGGGCGTGCTGGCAGAGAGCCTGGGTATGCACGTGTTCTTCTACGACATCGAGACCAAATTGCCGCTGGGCAACGCGACTCAGGTTCGCCATATGTCCGATCTGCTGAACATGAGCGATGTGGTCAGCCTGCACGTGCCAGAAAATGCATCGACTCAGAACATGATCGGTGCGGAAGAGCTGGCGCTGATGAAGCCGGGTTCCCTGCTGATTAACGCCGCACGCGGAACGGTGATTGATATCCCAGCCTTGTGCAATGCGCTGGCTAACAAACACCTGTCTGGCGCTGCCATCGACGTATTCCCGGTCGAACCGGCCACCAACAGCGATCCATTCAACTCACCGCTGTGTGAGTTCGATAACGTGATCCTGACGCCACACATCGGGGGTTCAACCCAGGAAGCGCAGGAAAACATCGGTCTGGAAGTGTCGGGCAAACTGGCGAAGTACTCGGACAACGGTTCTACGCTGTCTGCGGTTAACTTCCCGGAAGTGTCGCTGCCGATGCACGCTGCCAGCGTGAGCCGTTTGCTGCACATCCATGAAAACCGTCCTGGTGTGCTGACCGCGATTAACCAGATTTTCGCCGAGCAGGGCATCAACATCGCCGCGCAGTATCTGCAAACGACTCCGGTCATGGGTTACGTGGTGATTGATATCGATGCGGAAGAAGATGTCGCGGAGAGAGCGCTGCAGCTGATGAAGGCGATTCCAGGCACCATGCGCGCCCGTCTGCTGTACTGATTGATATCGTGTTGAGGCGGCCTTCAGGCCGCCTGTGGGCGTGCCAGTGCGCGCCCCAGCGTTTTGTTACGTGTTATCCCACTGCCACAGCTTTGACGGCGTCAGAATCGCGGGCAAAGGCACATCCCACGCCGCTACCGGCAATGCTTCAACTCGCTGACAATCGTGCGCAATGCCCACCGGTAAAAAGTCATGCTGCTGCCAATGTTGCAGCGTGCGATCGTAAAAACCACCGCCCATCCCCAATCGCTGCCCTTGATGGTCAAAAGCCACCAATGGCACCAGCATCACATCCAATTGATCGAGCGTGGTCATTTGCGTGATATCCAGCGGCGGCTCAGGAATACGTAACTTATTCGGGCTAAGTGGCGTATCAGGCGTGTAGCGCAGAAACAGCAAATGACCGGGCGCAAATGGGTGCAGTACCGGTAGGTAAACCTGTTTTTTCTGCTGCCACAGTTTGGCAATCAGCGGGCGGGTATTGATCTCGCCATCGACGGATAAAAACAGGGCGATACGCTGTGCATTCGTGATGGGTGCAAAATTGATGGCATGCTCAGCAAGCAGATCGGCAGCCTGTTCCTGTTGATCAGACGTAAGATTGCGACGCAGATGGCGTACATGCTGACGGATGTCCTGGCGATCAAGTAGGGAAGGTGTGGTCATGATGTCCCCGGCAGAGTCGGCTGTTTGGCCAACTATATCATGCGAAGCGGGGGATTCGCGTCAAACTTCAGGTTGTAGCGGCGTTGGCTGCGAACCCAATCAGTTACCGGTGTAAGCTCATTGGGATTTACTGGCTAGCCGCCTTACTACAACATGAAAGTCTAGCGAAAAGTACTAAAGAGGAGATCTCCGAGATGCCGCCGCAGGCTGTAACCCTTGAACCCATGGTTCAAGGTGAACATGCCGTCACAACTATTAGGCTTCTCGGACGGACCGAGCATGCGCACAAATTGTGGATCGTCACATTCTGTTGGTATTAAATATCGGCTCAGGGGACGGGCCCGCTTGCAAACATCTCAGAGAAAATTGACTTCACCGTGACTCTAACATGAGTACCATGAAGTGTTATTCGAAATTAGGGCCCTGGCGATCAGTTATGCGACCTTGCTCAACTAATGCTTGTTCAATGGTCTGCTGCAGCATACGGATACGTTGTTCCATGTTGGCTGCATAGTCGCGCGTCTTGCCTTTTTCCTGTGCCAACTCGTGGCAAATGTTTAAGGCGGCGATGAACACCAGTTGCTCTGTATTGGTGACTCTAGTGCGAACTTTTAAATCTTGCAACCGTTGATTGAGATCCTCTGCAGCCAGATTCAGCGCATCTTGCTGTTCGGGCGGACAATTTACTCTCAATGAACGACCAAAAATCTGAATATCTACCGGTTGTGCAGACATGCCACCATCCTGACTGATTACTCTGTTCGCATCCCCCTTACCTGTCAATGGGTTGGGAGGTGCGCAACTATATAGAGCCGCGATATAAGTTACAACCCCTTTTCTGGAAACCCTGAGGCACCTGGTGGTAGCATAACACGAACTTATTCTGCCAACGACGAACAAAGCCTATGTCTTTACAGAACGAAACTCCTGGTTACAACGCGCTAGCCGCAGCGCTTTCTCAGCAGGGCGTGGGTATGACCCCCGCTGAAATGCACGGATTACTCTCCGGCATCCTGTGTGGTGGCAACAAAGATGCCAGCTGGAAAACCAAGATCCACGAACTCACCAACGACGGCATGGCGTTTTCGCAAAGCCTGTCGCAGCCGTTGCAGGCCCTGCATGAAAACCTGAGCAATACGCTGGAAGAAGAGGGTTTCATGTTTCAGCTGATGCTGCCGGAAGATGATGACATCACCGTATTCGATCGCGCCGATGCGCTCGCGGGCTGGGTCAATCATTTCCTGCTCGGCTTAGGTGTTACACAGCCCAAGCTGGATAAAGTCACGGGCGAAACCGGCGAAGCGATTGATGATTTACGCACCATCGCGCAGCTCGGTTACGAAGAAGATGAAGATCAGGAAGAGCTGGAGCAATCGCTGGAAGAGGTGATTGAATACGTGCGTGTTGCCGCGTTGCTGTGTCACGAAACGTTCGCGCGTCAGCACACGCCCACTGCGCCGGAAGTGAAAAAACCTACGTTACACTAAGCGCGTCATTGCGGGCGCGTGGTGCCCGTTTCAACAGGGAGTGCAAACATGATTACACTGGAAACCTTCCAGCAACGTCGTCAGGCGCTGATTGCCCGTATGGCACCTGGCAGCGCCGCTTTGATTTTCGCTGCACCTGAAGTGACCCGCAGCAACGACACCGAATACAACTTCCGCCAAAACAGTGACTTCTGGTATTTCACCGGATTCAACGAGCCGCAGGCGCTGCTGGTGCTGATCAAAAGTGATGACAAGCACAACCACAGCGTGCTGTTCAATCGGGTTCGCGATTTGACGGCGGAGATCTGGTTTGGCCGCCGTCTCGGTCAGGACGCTGCACCCGCGAAGCTTGGGGTCGATCGCGCCTTGCCGTGGGACGATATTGGTGAACAACTGCATCAACTGCTCAACGGGCTTG
Organism: Pantoea rodasii; assembly: GCF_002095465.1. Taxonomy (GTDB): domain Bacteria; phylum Pseudomonadota; class Gammaproteobacteria; order Enterobacterales; family Enterobacteriaceae; genus Pantoea; species Pantoea rodasii. The sequence goes on from NZ_MLFP01000001.1 coordinate 382,565, forward strand.
ATGTGGTTTACCACGCTCAGGGTGAATACGCAGAAGCCGATCAGCTAGTGTTCAGCGCGCTGGAAAAACTGCGCCGTGGATTCCGCCAGAATCTCAGCGCGCCAGCAACGATCACCGACTGGCGTCCGTGGGTGCACGATATGCGCCTGTTTAAGAGCGAAGCCGAGATCGAAATCCTGCGTCGGGCGGGAAAAATCAGCGCGCTGGCGCATACCCGCGCGATGCAAACCTGCCGACCGGGTATGTTTGAGTATCAGCTTGAAGGCGAAATTCATCATGAATTCAATCGCCACGGTGCACGTTTCCCCTCTTACAACACGATTGTGGGATCGGGTGAAAACGGCTGCATTCTGCATTACACCGAAAACGAAAGTGAGATGCGCGATGGCGATCTGGTGCTGATCGACGCCGGCTGTGAGTTCCACGGCTATGCGGGCGATATCACCCGCACGTTTCCGGTCAACGGCAAGTTCACGCAACCTCAGCGCGAAATTTACGACATCGTGCTGGCCTCGCTGTACAAAGCGCTGTCGATGTTCCGTCCGGGCATCAGCATTCATGACGTCAATGACGAAGTGGTGCACATCATGATCACCGGTCTCGTCGATCTCGGTATTCTGGAAGGCAATATCGACACGCTGTTTGAAGAGCAGGCGCATCGCCCATTCTTTATGCACGGCTTGAGCCACTGGCTGGGGCTGGATGTGCATGACGTCGGCCATTACGGCACACCAAGCCGCGACCGTATTCTGGAACCGGGCATGGTGCTGACCATCGAGCCGGGTCTGTACATTGCGCCGGATGCCAAAGTGCCTGCGCAGTATCGCGGCATTGGTATTCGTATCGAAGATGACATCGTAATCACCACTGACGGCAATGAAAATCTGACCGACAGCGTCGTGAAAGATGCGGATGCGATTGAGGCCTTGATGGCAGCGGCACGTCACGTATGAGCATTTTGATTGCAGGCGGCGGCATGACAGGTGCGACGCTGGCGCTGGCGATTTCGCATCTGACGCAAGGTAAATTGCCCGTCACATTGATCGAACGTAGTTTGCCGGATAGCCGTGCACATCCGGGATACGACGGACGTGCCATAGCGTTAGCCGCGGGCACCTGCCAGCAATTGGCCGACATCGATCTATGGCGATCGCTGGCGGATTGCGGCACGCCAATTACGGATGTGCACGTTTCCGATCGGGGACACAGCGGCTTTGTCCAATTGCAGGCCGATGATTATCAAGTCCCGGCACTGGGTCAGGTGGTTGAACTGTTTGATGTAGGGCAGCGCCTGTTCCAGCGTTTGCAAAGTGCGCCCGGTGTCACGGTGCGTTGCCCCGATTATGTATCATCAGTATCACGCAGTGCTGACAGCGTGCAGGTGACGCTCAACAGCGGGGAACAACTGACCGGCGCGTTGCTGGTGGCCGCCGATGGTTCGCGCTCGCCGTTAGCGGCATCCTGCGGCATTACCTGGCAGCGTGACGATTATCAGCAACTGGCGGTTATCGCCAACGTCACCACGCAACAGCCGCATCAGGGCCGGGCATTCGAACGTTTCACCGAGCACGGTCCGCTGGCGCTATTGCCGATGTCTGGCAATCGTATGTCGCTGGTGTGGTGCCACCCAATTGAAGCTGAAGCCACGGTTAAACAGTGGGATGATGCGACCTTCCTGCGCGAGCTGCAGCAAGCATTTGGCTGGCGTTTGGGACGCTTTACGCACACGGGCCAGCGCGAAGTGTATCCGCTGGCGTTGCAAACCGCTGAACGCCAGGTGGCGCATCGTCTGGCGCTGGTGGGAAATGCGGCGCAAACGCTGCATCCGATTGCGGGCCAGGGGTTCAATTTAGGTCTGCGTGATGTGATGTCGTTGGCGGAAACGCTGGCCAGCGCCCATCGCCAGCAGCAGGACGTGGGCAGCTATGGCGTGTTGCAGCATTTTGCTGCGCGTCGCCAGCCGGATCGCACAGCGACGATCGGCGTGACTGATGGTTTGGTACGGCTGTTTGCCAACCGTTATGCGCCATTAGTGGCGGGAAGAAATTTTGGGCTGGTGGCAATGGACCATCTGCCATGGCTGCGAAACCCACTTGCCGCGCGCACGCTCGGCTGGGTCAAGCGTTAAGCATGAATTAAGGGGCAGCAATGCAAACATTTGATGTGGTCATCGCCGGTGGCGGCATGGTAGGTCTGGCCGTTGCCTGCGGATTGCAGGGGAGCGGCTTGCGCGTTGCCGTGCTGGAAAAAGCACCTGAGCCACAATTTGATCCGGCGAGTGCCGCGTCGATTCGCGTCTCGGCGATCAACGCTGCCAGCGAACGCCTGCTGCAAAAACTGGACGTCTGGTCCAGCATTCTGGCGTTACGCGCCAGCGCCTATCACGGCATGGAAGTGTGGGATCAGGACAGCTTTGGTTCCATCAGCTTTGATGACGAGCAGCAAGGCTTATCGCATCTCGGCCATATTATTGAAAATGAGGTGATTCACAGCGCACTGTGGCAACGCGCCAGCCAGTGCAGCGACATCACCTTATTGGCTCCTGCCCAGTTGCAACAGGTGGCGTTTGGCGACAACGAAGCTTTCGTTACCTTACAGGATGGCAGCATGATGAGTGCGCGCCTGCTGATTGCCGCTGATGGGGCAAACTCCTGGCTGCGCGACAAAGCCGATATCCCGATTACCTTCTGGGATTACGATCATCACGCGCTGGTGGCGAATATCCGCACCGATATGCCGCATGATGCGATTGCGCGTCAGGTGTTCCATGGCGACGGCATTCTGGCGTTCCTGCCAATGCAGGACCCGCATCTTTGCTCCATCGTTTGGTCGCAATCTCCGCAGGAAGCCGCGCGGTCGCAGTCGATGCCCGAAGCATTGTTCAACCAGCAACTCTCAGTCGCCTTCGATATGCGTCTGGGCCTGTGCCATGTCGAAAGCGAGCGTAAAACCTTCCCGCTGATGGCGCGTTATGCACGCAACTTTGCTGCGCACCGTCTGGCGCTGGTCGGCGATGCCGCACACACCATTCATCCGCTGGCGGGGCAGGGCGTGAATCTTGGCTTTATGGATGCTGCTGAGTTGATCGGTGAAATCCGCCGTTTGCACCAGGAAGGCAAGGATATTGGGCAGCACCTTTATCTGCGTCGTTACGAGCGTAGCCGCAAGCACAGTGCCGCGATGATGCTGGCAGGTATGCAAGGATTCCGCGAGCTGTTCGCGGGGACGCATCCGGCGAAAAAGCTGTTGCGTGATGTAGGCTTAAAGCTGGCTGACACGCTGCCAGGCGTGAAACCCATGATGCTAAAACAGGCCATGGGGTTGAACGATATGCCCAGCTGGATCCGCTAAAAAACAGCTCTCACGGCGCCTCATCTGGCGCCGTTTTCATCTCTGCATGAATACGCTTTATTCCTGATTGCACCGCACTGGTGCGCGCCTGCACCCAAATTGCGCCTCGTTTGATTTATTCTAATTTTACCCGTCAATTCGCATTAGTTTTATTCATGATGAGTCGATCTTCTTGCCGAACCATTTCATCATCTTGAGGCGCGCATTCCATTATTTGGCTGTATTAATGTACCTGTAATGTATTTTATGCGTGGTTAATCACAAAAACACAGTGAATTGTGCTGGTCAGCGTTCGATGCACTGCTGAATGATGGTAGTGTTTCGCCCTCGTTTTCCTTATGGTTAATCGCCGCATTCGGTGGTAACTTCAGCACAAAGAGAACGTTTGCGTCAGCCTGACAAGGCGACGCAGGCGCGTCACATTCACTTGTTTTCACAGGATGGTTATGACTCAGCAAACGCCTCTATTCGAACAGCATCAGGCATGCGGTGCGCGCATGGTGGACTTCCATGGCTGGATGATGCCGCTGCATTACGGCTCGCAGATGGATGAGCATCACGCGGTGCGTAATGATGCCGGCATGTTTGATGTTTCCCACATGACCATCGTCGATCTACGCGGTGCCCGCACCCGCGAGTTCCTGCGCTCTTTGCTGGCCAACGATGTCGCCAAACTCACTCAGCCTGGCAAAGCCCTGTACACCGGCATGCTGAATGCCTCGGCTGGCGTCATTGATGATTTGATTGTTTACTTTATGACCGAAGACTTTTTCCGCTTAGTGGTGAACTCCGCAACGCGTGAGAAGGATTTGGCGTGGATTAAACAGCATGCACAGCCGTTTGGCGTTGAACTCACCGAGCGTGACGATCTGGCGCTGATTGCCGTGCAGGGCCCGCAAGCGCAGCAGAAAGCACAGACGTTGTTCACTGCGGCGCAGCGTGAAGCTGTAGCGGGCATGAAACCGTTCTTTGGTGTGCAAAGCGAAAACCTGTTCATCGCCACGACCGGTTATACCGGTGAAGCTGGCTATGAAATTGCAATGCCAAACAGTGAAGCGGCTGATTTCTGGCAGAAGCTGCTGGCGGCAGGCGTCAAACCGGCCGGCCTGGGTGCGCGTGACACGCTGCGTCTGGAAGCCGGTATGAATCTGTACGGTCAGGAAATGGATGAAGGCGTTTCGCCGCTGGCGGCCAACATGGGTTGGACCATCGGTTGGGAACCGACCGATCGCGATTTCATCGGTCGTGAAGCGTTAGCAGCACAACGTGAAAAAGGCACCGAGAAGCTGGTCGGCTTGATCATGACCGAAAAAGGGGTGCTGCGTAACGGCTTGCCGGTTCGCTTTACTGATGAATTAGGTCAGCCACAGCAGGGTATTATTACCAGTGGTTCCTTCTCCCCGACGCTGGGTTACAGCATCGCGCTGGCACGTGTGCCAGCGGGCATTGGTGAGCAAGCGATTGTAGAGATCCGCAATCGTGAAATGCCGGTGAAAGTCACCAAACCGATTTTTGTTCGCGCCGGTAAGCCGGTCGCTCAGTAATTTTTCAGGAGAAATGGCGATGAGCAATGTGCCTAATGAATTGAAATACCGCGATAGTCACGAATGGGTACGCCAGGAAGCCGATGGCACCTTTACCGTGGGTATCACCGAACATGCGCAAGAACTGCTGGGCGATATGGTGTTTGTGGACCTGCCAGACGTGGGTGCCACTTTCGCTGCCGGTGATGACTGTGCTGTGGCTGAGTCAGTTAAGGCCGCATCCGATATCTATGCACCACTGAGCGGTGAAGTCGTTGCCGTGAACGAAGAACTGGCTGACGCACCGGAGCTGGTTAACAGCGAACCGTACGCAGCGGGCTGGTTGTTCCGTATCAAAGCCAGCGACGTTTCAGAGCTCGACTCAATGATGGATGCTGATGCCTACAAAGGCGCCATCGACGAGTAATCGGTAGTTATCGGAGGTGCTGCGCTGCAGCGCCTTCTTTTTTATCTGCCTGATTTAATGCCATTTTTGTAACCCAGCCCGATTCAGGATTTACTGCAAATGACCCAGACTCTCAGCCAGCTTGAACATAACGGTGCCTTCATTGAGCGCCATATCGGTCCTACACCCGCGCAGCAGGCCACCATGCTGGAAGCGATTGGTGCCAGCTCTCTGGAATCACTGATCAGCGCCATCGTCCCTGCCGACATCCAGCTGCCAGGCCCGCCTGCGGTGGGCGATGCCGCGACCGAACAGCAAGCGCTGGCAGAGCTGAAAGCCATTGCCAGTCAGAACCTGCGTTACAAATCCTGGATCGGCATGGGCTACAGTGCGGTGATCACCCCGCCGGTTATCCTGCGTAACATGCTGGAAAACCCGGGCTGGTACACCGCGTACACGCCGTATCAGCCTGAAGTATCACAAGGCCGCCTTGAAGCACTGCTGAATTTCCAGACCCTGACGCTGGATTTAACCGGTCTTGATATTGCCTCTGCTTCACTGCTCGACGAAGCCACTGCCGCAGCCGAAGCGATGGCGATGGCCAAGCGCGTCAGCAAACTGAAAAATGCCGGCAAATTCTTTATTGCGACGACATCCATCCGCAAACGCTGGATGTGGTGCGAACCCGTGCGGAAACCTTTGGTTTTGAACTGATCATCGACAGCGCCAGCAAAGCACTGGATCACGACGACCTGTTTGGTGTGCTGCTGCAGCAAGTGGGTACCAGCGGTGAAGTGCATGACTACCGTTCACTGATTGCCGAGCTGAAAAGCCGCAAAGTGGTGGTGAGCGTGGCCGCCGATTTCATGGCGCTGGTGCAGTTAGAAGCACCGGGCAAGCAGGGCGCAGACATCGTCTTCGGTTCCGCTCAGCGCTTTGGTGTGCCGATGGGTTACGGCGGTCCACACGCCGCGTTCTTCGCCAGCCGCGACGAGTACAAACGTTCAATGCCGGGCCGTATCATCGGTGTCTCGCGCGATGCCGCAGGCGATACCGCACTGCGTATGGCTATGCAGACGCGTGAGCAGCATATCCGTCGTGAGAAAGCCAACTCCAACATCTGTACTTCGCAGGTGCTGCTGGCGAATATCGCCGGTCTGTATGCGGTTTACCATGGTCCTGTGGGCCTGAAGCGCATCGCCTCACGCATTCATCGTCTCACCAGCATTCTGGCTGCGGGCCTGAAAAATGGTGGCCTAAAGCTGCGTCACAACAGCTGGTTCGATACCTTAACGGTCGACGTTGCCGATAAGGCCGAAGTGCTGAGTCGTGCGGTGAGCTTTGGTGTTAACCTGCGCAGCGACGTGCTCAACGGCGTCGGCATCACGCTGGATGAAACCACCTCACGTGAAGACGTGCAGGCTTTATTCGCGATTCTGCTGGGCGATACACATGGTCAGGATATTGATGCACTGGATGCCAGTGTAGCCGCTGAAAACAGCGCTATTCCCGCAGGCATGTCACGTCAGAGTGAATTCCTGACGCATCCGGTGTTCAACCGTCATCACAGCGAAACCGAGATGATGCGTTACATGCACAGCCTGGAGAAAAAGGATCTGGCGCTGAACCAGGCGATGATCCCGCTCGGTTCCTGCACCATGAAACTCAACGCCGCAGCCGAAATGATCCCGATCACCTGGCCCGAGTTTGCGGAACTACATCCTTTCTGCCCGGCAGAACAGGCTTCCGGTTATCTGCAGATGATCGGCCAGCTGTCACAGTGGCTGGTGCAGCTTACCGGTTACGATGCGCTCTGCATGCAGCCAAACTCTGGCGCACAGGGTGAATATGCCGGTCTGCTGGCGATTCGCCGTTATCACGAGAGCCGCAACGAAGGTGGACGTAATGTCTGCCTGATCCCAAGTTCTGCACACGGCACTAACCCGGCATCCGCACAGATGGCGGGCATGGCTGTGGTGGTAGTGGCCTGTGACAAACAAGGCAACATCGACCTGGGCGATCTGCGTGAGAAAGCGGCGCAGGTTGGCGATGAGCTGTCATGCATCATGGTGACCTATCCTTCGACGCACGGCGTCTACGAAGAGACCATCCGCGAAGTGTGCCAGATCGTGCATCAGCATGGCGGCCAGGTTTACCTCGATGGCGCCAACATGAACGCACAGGTGGGGATTACCACGCCGGGTTACATCGGCGCCGATGTATCGCACCTTAACCTGCACAAAACCTTCTGCATTCCTCACGGCGGCGGCGGTCCGGGCATGGGGCCAATCGGCGTGAAAGCGCATCTGGCTCCGTTTGTGCCGGGTCACAGCGTGGTGCAAATTGATGGCGTGCTGACGCAGCAGGGCGCGGTATCAGCAGCACCGTTTGGTAGCGCATCAATTCTGCCAATCAGCTGGATGTATATCCGTATGATGGGCGCGGAAGGCCTGAAGCAGGCGAGTTCGGTGGCAATTTTGAATGCCAACTACATTGCCAGCCGTCTGCAATCCGCCTATCCAATCCTGTATGCCGGTCGCGATGGCCGCGTAGCACACGAATGTATTCTGGATATTCGTCCGCTGAAAGAGCAGACCGGCATCAGCGAGCTGGATATTGCCAAGCGTCTGATCGATTACGGCTTCCACGCGCCAACCATGTCCTTCCCGGTGGCCGGAACGCTGATGGTTGAGCCGACTGAATCAGAAAGCAAAATCGAGCTGGATCGCTTTATCGATGCGATGCTCTCCATCCGCATGGAAATCGACCGCGTGGCCGATGGCGAATGGCCAGCTGACGATAACCCGCTGGTGAATTCACCGCACACCCAAACTGAGATCGTAGGTGAGTGGGCGCATCCCTACAGCCGCGAGCTGGCGGTCTTCCCGGCAGGTAGCACCAACAAATACTGGCCAACCGTAAAGCGTCTGGATGATGTGTTTGGTGACCGCAACGTGTTCTGCTCCTGTGTTCCAATGAGCGAATACCAATAATTTAGCAGTGGTAATCAGGGCCGCCGTGCATTGGCGGCACTCATTCACCCCTGTCTCGAATATTTGTGAGTGACGGGAAGGGCGGAAACTGTTGCCTTGTTGCCACTCAAATTATTTTGGCTAAATACAATTTGAACACCTAATCTGAGGGCCGAGAAATCGGCCCTTTTTCTATTTTGGAGGCAACATGGATCTGGCATTAGTCACCGGCGGCAGCCGTGGCATTGGACGCGCAACAGCACTGATGCTGGCGCAGGCGGGCTATCGCGTCGCGGTCAATTATCGCCAGCGGGCAGCCGAAGCTGAGCAGGTGGTGGCAGAGATTGAAGCACTGGGCGGCAGCGCATTCGCCGTGCAGGGCGATATCGCGATTGAAGCGGAAGTGGTACGCATGTTCCAGCAACTTGATCAGCAGGCTGGCAGTCTGCGCGTGCTGGTCAACAACGCAGGAATTTTGTTTACCCAGTGCCGCGTAGAAGATCTCGATGCGGAACGTATTCAGCGCGTGTTCGCCACCAACGTTACCGGCACTTTTATCTGCTGTCGTGAAGCGGTCAAGCGCATGAGCACCGCACACGGCGGGCAGGGTGGTGCCATTGTGAATGTCTCATCTGCGGCTGCACGCCTTGGCGCACCCGGCGAATACGTTGACTATGCGGCGTCAAAAGGCGCAATGGATACGTTGACCAAAGGGTTATCACTGGAAGTGGCCGCACAAGGCATTCGCGTAAACAGCGTGCGGCCGGGATTAATCTACACCGAAATGCACGCCGATGGCGGTGAACCTGGCAGAGTTGATCGTGTTGCCAGTTCGCTACCGATGCAGCGTGGCGGTCAGGCTGAAGAAATCGCCGCCGCGATTATCTGGTTAGCCAGTGATGCTGCCTCTTACGTCACCGGCACCTTTATCGATGCCGCAGGCGGTCGCTAATTTTCTGATTTAACAATTGAAACTGAGGCAGCGCAATGCATCGCTGCCATCAGCCGGTTGTCACACCTCTTCACAGAATTATTTTAGCTTACATGTGTACTCTGAAATTTATCCCGGTTACCCTGATGGTCATAAAAAGCACAGTTCTCACACCATTATTCAGGAATGAAGCGCATGGCACAGAATCGACTTATCACTCAGGGTTATTCGTTAGCCGAAGAGATCGCCAACAGCATTAGCCATGGAATTGGCTGCATTTTCGGCATAGTTGGCCTGGTATTGTTGTTAACCCAGGCAGTTGAAATGCGAGCTGATATCACCGCCATCACCAGTTACAGCCTGTATGGCGGCAGCATGATTTTGCTGTTTCTCGCCTCAACGCTCTATCACGCTATTCCACATCAGAAAGCCAAATACTGGCTGAAAAAATTTGACCACTGCGCCATCTATTTGCTGATTGCAGGCACCTACACGCCATTTTTGTTGGTTGGATTAAGGTCGCCACTGGCGCAGGGATTAATGGTGGTGATCTGGAGTCTGGCACTGGCGGGGATCATTTTTAAACTGACAATAGCGCACCGTTTCAAAGTGTTGTCGTTAGTGACCTATCTCAGTATGGGCTGGTTATCGCTGGTGGTGATTTATCAGCTGGCGACCAAAATGTCTGCCGGCGGTGTGTGGTTACTGGCTGCGGGTGGGATTGTTTATTCGCTGGGGGTGATTTTCTACGTCTCGCGGCGCATTCCCTATAACCACGCCATCTGGCACGGTTTCGTGCTGGGCGGCAGCATGCTGCACTTCTGCGCCATCTACTTTTATGTTGCCTGAGCTTGCGGCGATGTTCGGTGCGTGTCGTAAGGTGCGCATTTATGCGCACCTGGAATACCCATTAATCTACCAATGAATACGGCAGCGGCTGAATCGTCAAGTTGCCGCCTTCATCACCTTCCACGCGCAGCACGCTATCCGGCTCCAGATCGTTGTTCATCACCACCTGCACCCACACGCTGCCGTCATCCAGCTGCACACCGCTCAACACGGTGCCGGTACGACGCCATCGATCGCCCATCTGCAACTCCATCGAGCCGTCAGCCTGCGGCACTTTGCTGGCGTTGCCCGCCAGCCAATAAAGCGCACGCTTATTGGCTCCGCGGAATTTGGCACGCGCTACCATTTCCTGACCGGTATAACAGCCTTTTTTAAAGCTGATCGCATCTAGCGCCTGCAAATTGGTTGCCTGAGGAATCAGCTGCGCGCTGGTGGCAGTTTCAATCACCGGAATCCCCGCTTCAATATCCAGCGCCAGCCACTGCGTGCTGTCAGTAAACTGCGCAGCGCCGGCTAATTTCTCTTTCAGGGCTTCGGCCTGCGCCAGGGTCGTCACCAGCAGGAAGCGCTCGGCGGGCTGTTCGAACCACAACAAGGTGCTGTCATCTTGTTGCACTACCGGGGTCTCAGCATCCGGCAAGGTGGCAAACACCTCTGCCAGCGCCGCGCGAGCCTGGAAACCGGCTACGCCAAGCAACACCGCTTCATCATCCGCTGCGATGGTCACTTTGGCGAAGACCGCATACTTCTTCAGTTCGTTAAGCTGCTGCTCACGCAGATTGCGGCGCACGATATAGGCGTAACCTTCGCCGCGATGGAACAAGCGCAGGTTGCTCCACATTTTCCCTTTGGCATCACAATGGGCGGCGAGACGGTGCTGGGTCGCGCCCATTGCCGCTACATCCAAAGTGACCTGACCTTGCAGATAAGAAGTGCTGTCTTTGCCCTGCACAGCAACCAACGCCCACTCATCGAGGGAGATCAGGGTTAAAGGCAGACGGGACGCTGCTGCTGGCTGGCGTGGCGGAAGGGTGAAAATCGGCATGAGGGCATCCTGATTAATAACAATATTGCTTCCAATGTTAAAAGAGCAGTGCGGCATTGCAACCTGTTTACCCAATCTGGCGCACAAATCGCGTGATAACCCTGTATTAGGTGGTTCTGCTTTGCGCGCTGTCACGCAGCCTGAAGCGCGATGTCTGCAGGCAAAGTAAAAAGCAGGTACACTGAGCGCCACTGTTTTCAGCCATGGAAAAAAGACACATGGAAATTCATGATAAAGCTCGCGTTCAGTGGGCGTGCCGTCGCGGCATGCTGGAGCTGGATGTTTCCATCATGCCGTTCTTTAAATTCGAATATGACTCGCTCACTGACACCGACAAACAGGTGTTTATTGCCCTGCTCAAGAGTGACGATCCCGATTTGTTCAACTGGTTAATGAACCACGGCGAACCCGCTGATCCAGAGTTCAAGCGCATGGTGCAACTGATTCAGCAGCGCAATCGTGAACGCGGACCGGTTCCAATGTGATTTGCAGGCGTCACGCAGCGCCCGGGCGCTCAATGTGACGCTGTTTTTGCTGGTCATGGTTGGGCTGTTCAGCCTCAGTTGGCCCGAGGGCTGGCGTTGGGGCAAAGCGCTGTTGGTGACGCTGATGCTGCTGGAGTGCTGGCGCAATGAAGGTCGGCTTAAGCGGCGCACAGGCCGCTTAGTCGTGGATGAACAAGGTGACTGGCTTTGGTGTGGAACGCGCTGGCAATTAGCACGTAAAGCAGATTGGTTGCCCTTTGGCGTGTTGTTGACGTTGCGAAATCAGCAGGGTAAACGCTGGCGGCTATGGCTGATGCATGACAACCTGCCGCCGTATGCGTGGCGCACCTTACGCGCCAGCTGTTTCCTGCATGATGCGGGTAGTCAGCATTAAAGCAGCGCGGCGGTTTCTGTCAGAATTTGTTCACACCACTGCTCGACGCGTTCCTCGCTCAGTTCAAACTGATTCACATCATCAAGTGCCAGACCGACAAACTGGCTGCCATCAGCGGTCAGCGGCTTTTTGCTGACGAATTCATAGCCTTCCAGCGGCCAGTAGCCGACAAACTGCACGCCCATCGGCTGCAATAATTCATGCAGCATGCCCAGCGCATCCAGGAACCATTCTGAGTATTCAGCCTGATCGCCCATGCCATACAGCGCGACAATTTTTCCGTGCAGATTGAGTGCAGGCAACTGCTGCCACACCGCTTCCCAATCTTCCTGCAGCTCGCCGAAATCCCAGGTCGGAATACCGAGGATCAGTAAATCGTACTGCTCCATCAGCGAGGGGTCGTCATCTTTGAGATTGTGCAGCGTGACTAACTCTTCACCGAGAAAGTCGCGAATCTTCTCCGCCGTCATCTCGGTGTAACAGGTACTTGAGCCGTAAAACAGACCGATATTCATGCAATTAATGCTCTGACTGATACACACTTTGGCGCAATTGTACCAGAAGCAGGTGACTTTCAGGCATAATGAGCACGATTTCACACGTGTTTGGGGGCAACCGTGCAGGATAGCGATCTGATAGAACAGTTTCTGGATGCGCTCTGGATTGAGCGTAACCTGGCGCAGAACACGCTTGCGTCCTATCGACAGGATTTACAAACGCTCACCGGCTGGTTACACCACCACGAACGCACACTGCTGACGCTGGAAGCACTCGATCTGCAGCAATTTCTCGCCGAACGCGTGGAGGGCGGCTACAAGGCCACCAGTTCCGCGCGCACGCTCAGCGCCATGCGCCGCCTGTTTCAATATCTCTATCGCGAAAAGCTGCGCGGCGACGATCCCAGCGCACTGCTTTCTGCGCCTAAACTGCCGCAGCGCTTGCCAAAAGATCTCAGTGAGAAACAGGTAGAACGTCTGCTGCAAGCGCCGAGTATTGATGTTCCACTGGAGCTTCGCGACAAAGCGATGCTGGAACTGCTGTATGCCACTGGCTTGCGCGTATCCGAGTTGGTGGGACTCACCATCAGCGATATCAGTTTGCGTCAGGGCGTGGTGCGCGTGATCGGTAAAGGCAACAAAGAGCGCCTTGTGCCGTTAGGTGAAGAAGCCATTTACTGGCTGGAGCATTATATGGAGCATGGTCGGCCATGGTTGTTGAATGGGCAAACGCTGGACGTGATGTTCCCCAGTAACCGCGCGCAACAAATGACACGGCAGACTTTCTGGCATCGCATCAAACACTATGCCACCCTTGCCGGTATCGATAGCGAGAAACTGTCGCCGCACGTGTTGCGCCACGCATTTGCCACACATTTACTGAACCACGGCGCAGATTTACGCGTCGTACAGATGTTGCTGGGGCATAGCGACCTCTCGACCACCCAAATTTATACGCACGTCGCCACCGAGCGTCTGCGTCTGTTACATCAACAGCATCATCCGCGCGCCTGAGCAGCGGCAACAAGGATTTAAGATGAAAAAACAGTTAACGATGCTGGCGTTGTTGGTCAGCGCCTTTAGCGGTCTGGCACATGCCGATGACAGCGCCATTCAGCAAGCCCTGAAAAAACTCGGATTACAGCAAGTAGACATTCAACCCTCACCGTTGCCGGGCATGAAAACCGTATTAACGGAAAGCGGCGTGCTGTATGTGTCGGAAGACGGTAAGCACATGATTCAGGGCCCGTTGTACGATGTTAGCGGCGCGCAACCCGTCAACGTGACCAACCAACTGCTGGACAAAAAAATCACCGCGCTGGCGCCGGAAATGATTGTCTACAAAGCACCGAAAGAGCAGCACGTGATTACGGTGTTCACAGACATCACCTGTGGCTACTGCCGCAAGCTGCATGAACAAATGGCCGACTACAACGCGCTGGGCATTACCGTGCGTTACCTGGCTTTCCCACGTGAAGGCCTGCATGGCCAGGTGGAAAAAGCCATGCGCGCCATTTGGTGCAGCGCCGATCGCAACAAAGCCTTTGATGCAGCGATGAAAGGTGATGCGCCGCAGATGGATGCGCCAGAGACCTGCAAAATCAATCTGGATAAGCACTATCAGCTCGGCATTCTGTACGGTATTCAGGGCACACCCGCCATCCTCACCGATACCGGCGTGATGATCCCTGGCTATCAGGGACCGCAAGAATTGAAGCAAGTGCTTGATGGCCAGAAGCGAGGCGGTTAATCCACAGTGATGCATTCTGTTGAACTGCGTCGGCGTGAAGCCCAGGCCGACGCCAATCTACCTGATCATTTACCTCCGCTGCTGCGTCGCCTTTATCTGCAACGCGGCGTCAAAGAAGCGGCTGAGCTGGAGCGCGGCGCCAAACATCTGCTGCCGTGGCAAACGCTGGGCGGCATCGATCAAGCCGTTACCCTGTTGCATCAGATGCTGGAAGCGGGCCGCCGCATTGTGGTGGTTGGCGATTTCGATGCCGATGGCGCGACCAGCACCGCATTAACCGTGCTGGCGCTACGCAGCATGGGTGGCAACGTGGATTATCTGGTGCCAAACCGTTTTGAGGACGGTTACGGTCTCAGCCCGGAAGTGGTCGAGCAGGCGCGCGCGCGCGGCGCGGAGATGATTCTCACCGTAGATAACGGTATCTCCTCGCATACCGGCGTAGACACCGCACATCAGCACGGTATTCCGGTGCTGATCACCGATCACCACTTGCCCGGTGAAACGCTGCCCGCCGCCGAAGCGATCGTTAATCCCAACCTCAATGACAGCGAATTCCCTTCTCGTTCGCTGGCGGGCGTGGGCGTGGCGTTTTATCTGATGCTGGCGCTGCGTGCGCATCTGCGTGCGCAAAACTGGTTTATCGATGGCAAAACGGAACCCAATCTGGCGGAGTGGCTGGATCTGGTGGCGTTGGGCACGGTGGCAGATGTGGTGCCGCTGGATGCCAATAACCGCATTCTGGTGTGGCAGGGCTTGAGCCGCATTCGCGTGGGAAAATGCCGTGCCGGTATTCGCGCGTTGCTGGAGATCGCTAATCGCGATGCACGCCAGTTAGCGGCGAGCGATCTCGGTTTTGCCGTTGGACCGCGCCTGAATGCCGCAGGCCGGCTTGATGATATGTCGGTCGGCGTGGCACTGCTGCTCACCGAAGACATTGCGCAGGCGCGCATGCTCGCTAACGAGCTTGATGCGCTCAACCAGACGCGCAAAGAGATTGAGCAGGGCATGAAGAGTGAAGCGCTGGCGCTGTGCGATGAGCTGGAGCGTCAGCATACCGATCTGCCGCTCGGTCTGGCGTTCTATCATCCTGAGTGGCATCAGGGCGTGGTCGGCATTTTGGCATCACGGCTGAAAGAGCGTTTCCATCGCCCGGTCATCGCCTTTGCGCCTGCCGGTGATGGCATGCTGAAAGGCTCTGGCCGTTCGATTGCCGGTCTGCACTTACGTGATGCGCTGGAGCGCCTCGACACGCTCTATCCCGGCATGATGATCAAGTTTGGTGGTCACGCCATGGCGGCCGGATTGTCGCTGGAAACCGAAAATACGATCTGTTCCGTGAGCGTTTTGCTGCGCTGATTGATGAGTGGCTGGATGGCGAAGCGTTGCAGGGCGTGATTTGGTCTGACGGCGAACTGCACGCGCAGGAGTTCACCCTGCACACCGCCGAAATGCTGCGTGAAGCCGGTCCGTGGGGCCAGGCATTCCCGGAACCGGTGTTTGATGGTCACTTCAAACTGCTGCAACAGAAGCTGGTGGGCGAACGTCATCTGAAGGTGATGATTGAGCCGCTGGGTGGCGGCCCGCTGCTGGACGGGATTGCGTTTAACGTCGATACCACCTTGTGGCCAGACACCAGCGTGCGTCAGGTGAAACTCGCTTACAAACTGGATATCAATGAGTACCGCGGCAACCGCTCGGTACAGCTGATTATTGACCAAATCTGGCCGGTATAACCATACTGTGATGAGGTCACGGCGCCATGTATTGCGCATCTGTCAGCAGCATCGTTGCTTCAGGTGCGCGCGATACATCGCGCCGCTACAAAGTGGGTGTGCTTTCGGGTAAACTAGCGCGTTACTTTTTATCTCCTTTCACCGAATCGTCAAAAAAGACTGAAAAGCCATGTTTGAAATTAATCCGGTCAAAAATCGTATTCAAGACCTCACCGAGCGCAGCGACGTTCTTAGGGGGTATCTTTGACTATGATGCCAAGAAAGAACGCCTCGAAGAAGTAAACGCCGAACTGGAACAGCCAGACGTTTGGAACGAACCTGAACGTGCACAGGCGCTGGGTAAAGAACGTGCTTCACTGGAAGCCGTGGTGCAAACGTTAGATCTGATGAGTCAAGGCTTGGAAGATGTGCAGGGTTTGCTGGATCTGGCCGTTGAAGCCGATGACGAAGAAACCTTCAACGAAGCGGTTGTCGAGCTGGATGGTTTAGAAACCAAGCTGGGCGAACTGGAATTCCGTCGCATGTTCTCTGGCGAGTATGACAGCGCCGACTGCTACATGGATATTCAGGCCGGTTCTGGCGGCACCGAAGCGCAAGACTGGGCCAGCATGCTGCTGCGCATGTATCTGCGCTGGGCAGAAGCCAAAGGCTATAAAACCGAAATTATTGAAGAGTCAGACGGTGAAGTGGCTGGAACCAAATCCGCCACCATTAAAATCATCGGTGACTATGCGTTTGGCTGGTTACGTACTGAAACCGGTGTCCATCGTCTGGTGCGCAAGAGTCCGTTTGACTCCGGCGGCCGTCGTCACACCTCATTCAGCTCGGTGTTTATCTACCCGGAAGTCGATGACAACATTGATATCGACATTAACCCAGCCGATCTGCGTATCGACGTTTACCGCGCGTCAGGTGCGGGTGGTCAGCACGTTAACAAAACTGAGTCTGCGGTGCGTATTACCCACTTGCCGACCAACATTGTGGTGCAGTGCCAGAACGACCGTTCGCAGCACAAGAACAAAGATCAAGCTTTCAAGCAGTTGCGTGCGAAGCTGTACGAATATGAGATGCAAAAGAAAAACGCTGACAAGCAGGCCGCGGAAGATAATAAATCCGACATCGGCTGGGGCAGTCAGATTCGCTCATACGTACTCGACGATTCGCGTATCAAAGATCTGCGCACTGGCGTAGAGACACGCAACACTCAGGCGGTATTGGATGGCGACATCGACCGCTTTATTGAAGCAAGTTTAAAAGCAGGGCTATAAGGAACCGACATGTCTGAACAACAACCGCAGAGCGCTGATGCCGCCCTTGAGTTAAACAACGAACTGAAAGCGCGTCGCGAAAAACTCAGCGCGCTGCGTGAAAAGGGCGTGGCGTTTCCTAACGATTTCCGCCGTGACACCACCTCAGATAAGCTGCATGCCAGCTATGACGCGAAAGAGAACGAAGAGCTGGAAGCGCTCGGCGTTGAAGTGAGCGTGGCCGGTCGTATGATGACCCGTCGCATCATGGGTAAAGCCTCTTTTGCGACGCTGCAAGATGTGGGCGGCCAGATTCAGATCTACGTTTCACGCGATGATCTGCCAGAAGGCGTCTACAACGAGCAGTTCAAGAAATGGGATCTCGGCGATATCCTCGGCGCACGCGGTAAGCTGTTCAAGACCAAGACCGGCGAGCTGTCGATCCACATCACTGAACTGCGTCTGCTGACCAAAGCGCTGCGTCCGCTGCCGGACAAATTCCACGGCCTGGCCGATCAGGAAACTCGTTACCGTCAGCGTTACCTGGACCTGATTTCCAACGATGATTCACGTCACACCTTCAAGGTGCGTTCGCAGATCATGGCGGGCATCCGTCAGTTCATGGTGAATCGCGAGTTTATGGAAGTGGAAACCCCGATGATGCAGGTGATCCCTGGCGGTGCGTCTGCCCGTCCGTTTATCACCCATCACAATGCGCTCGACATCGATATGTACCTGCGTATTGCGCCAGAGCTGTACCTGAAGCGTCTGGTGGTGGGCGGTTTCGATCGTGTGTTCGAGATCAACCGTAACTTCCGTAACGAAGGGATCTCGCCGCGTCATAACCCAGAGTTCACCATGATGGAACTCTATATGGCGTATGCGGATTACAAAGATCTGATCGAACTGACCGAAAGCCTGTTCCGTACCCTGGCGCAGGACATTTTGGGCAAGACCGAAGTGCCTTACGGTGACCACACCTTCGATTTCGGTAAGCCGTTTGAGAAGCTCACCATGCGTGAAGCGATCAAGAAATACCGTCCGGAAACCGACCTGAACGATCTGGCAGACTTTGATAAAGCGGTGGCGATTGCGCAATCGCTGCACATCAAAGTGGAAAAGAGCTGGGGTCTGGGACGTGTGGTCACTGAAATCTTCGAAGAGACCGCTGAAGCGCATCTGATTCAGCCAACCTTCATCACCGAATACCCGGCTGAAGTGTCACCGCTGGCACGTCGTAATGACGAGAATCCAGAAATCACTGACCGCTTTGAATTCTTCATCGGCGGCCGTGAAATCGGTAACGGCTTCTCCGAGCTGAACGATGCAGAAGATCAGGCGGAACGTTTCCTGCAGCAGGTTAACGCGAAAGATGCGGGCGATGACGAAGCGATGTTCTACGACGAAGACTACGTCACCGCGCTGGAGCACGGCCTGCCGCCAACTGCAGGTCTCGGTATTGGTATCGACCGTATGGTGATGCTGTTCACCAACAGTCACACCATCCGCGACGTGATTCTGTTCCCGGCGCTGCGTCCTACCAGCAAATAAGCCAAAGCGGTGCGCCTGACGCTGCGCATTGTGCATTGAGCCCGAAAGGTCGCCATTTATGGCGGCCTTTTTTTATGGCGACCATTTTTCATTTCTGTTTGCCTGGCAAAATTCCTGATGACAACCCGGCACGCTCTGTGCAGGATGGTTTTTTATTTTTCAGGGAATCACCATGAGTGCAAAAGCGGCAACGTTAGAGGGCCGGATACAACAGCACTGGGATCAACTCTCCAGCCATGAGCAACGGCTGGCCGACGTGCTGCTGGCCGCTCCGGGCCAGCTGGCGATGAATACCGCCACCGAACTGGCACAAAGCGCGGGTGTTTCCAAAGCCACCACTACGCGCTTTTTCCGTCATCTTGGTTACGAAAGCTATGAAGCCGCGCGCCGTCAGGCGCGTGAGATGCAGAGCAGCGGTTCACCGCTCTATCTGCAAGCCGCGCCGACTGCATCACCGCTTGCCAGCATCATGCAGCAGCACCTGGAAAAAGAGATCGCCAATCTGGTCAACAGCTACCGCACGCTGGACAGTGAGCAACTGCAGCAGGCGGTGATCGCCATTGCACAGTCACGCCGAGTGGTGGTGATGGGCTGGCGTCATAGCCAGACCATTGCGCAGCTGATTTACCGCGATCTGGTGCATGTCCATCCTGATGTGCGCCTGTTGCCGCGCCCCGGCGATTCGTTGGCGGAGCATCTCGCCGCGCTGAATCAGCAGGATGTGGTGATCTGTGTTGGCTTGCGTCGTCGCATGCCTGCGCTGGAAGCGGCGATGAATGCGCTGGCAGAGCGCCACGTGCCGATGCTGTATATCGCCGATGTGCTCTCCGGCAAACCGGCACGCCACGCGCAGTGGGTGGTGCGCTGCCATACCGACAGCAGTTTGATGTTTGATAGTACCGCTGCGCTCTCCGGCGTGTGCAATCTGCTCTGCTCACTGGTGGCCCGACAAATGGGTAAAACCAGTAATGATTATCTCGCGCAGGTTGAGGCCTTACACCAATCCCTCGACGAACTGGAATAACGCCCCGTTCTGGCGCATGCAGCGCCAGAATCTGCCCCATTACAGTGCATTTCCCTTCCCGCGGCAAAAGCCCATTTCTTCATGTGTGAAACCGTAGAAACTTAAAATAAAAATAAAAGAAACAAATGTTTCTCACTGATTTTATTCAGTAATACCCCACATACCTCAAAGGTGTTACCGGGGGGGTGAAAAAACTGGCACAAAATATGCTCAGTAGAAAAAGACATTTCACCAACACCAGGGAAACACCATAATGAAAAAACAGCACTGCTGATTGCCGCACTTCTCTCCGTTGGCACCGTGGCGCAGGCGCAAGCCGACACGCTGTCTGACATCAAAAGCAGCGGCAAAATCACCGTAGGCATCGATCCAACCTTTCCTCCATACGAATACACCAACGACTCAGGCGAGATCACCGGCTACAGCGTGGCGATCATGCAATCCTTCGCCAAAGACCTGGGTGTGAAACTGGAGTTTCAGAAAACCGCCTTCAGCGGCATTTTGCCAGGCCTGATTTCTGGCTCATTCAATGCTGAAGGTTCTTCTCTTAACGTCACCGCCGAGCGTGCGAAGAAAGTGCTGTTCACCGTGCCTTACAGCAAAACCGTTAACGGCGTGCTGGTGCGTGAAAGTGAAGCTGGCACCTTCAGCGGCAAAACCCTCAGCCCGGAAAGCCTGTCTGGCCTGCGCGGTGCGGTGAAAACCTCCAGCGTGCCCGAGCAGTTGCTGAAAGGCTTTAACGAGCAGCTGAAAAAAGAGGGCAAAAACCGATCACCATCATCAACGTGGATTCACTCGATCAAACTGTCAGCACCCTGATGACCAAGCGCGCCGACTTCGTTTATGACGACATCTCAGTGCTGGCTCCGGTCGCAAAAAAATACGCCGGTAAAGTGGCGCAGGTCGGTGAAGTCGGTCCATCGCAGTGGATGGGTTGGGCAACACGCAAAGAAGACGGCAGCCTGAACAAAGCCATCAGCGACCACATTCTGGCGATGCAGAAAGATGGCGAGCTGACCAAGCTGCAGCAGCAGTATCTCGGCACCACCTTTACCGTGCCCGCCAGCGATTTCATTCCTCAGGAGTAATTATGTGCCAGAGCAACCTCACGGTGCCTGCGGGCCACGGTAAAACCTTCCGCGTACGCAAAGGCCAGTTTATTACCGTGATTGACAGTGAAGGGCAGCAGGCGGCGGATTTCGTCGCCGTCAACGCCGATGACCTGAACGAAAAGCTGTCACCAGTGCACACGCGCCAGCATCTGCGTTCGCTGTTCTTTAAGCCGGGCGATGCGCTGTGGTCGAGCGAGAACCGCCCGATGCTGCGTATTCTGGCCGACAGCATCGGCATTCATGATGCCAACGTGCCGGCTTGCGATCGCACCCGTTTCAGCGTCGATTTCGGCGTCGAAGGCCATCGCAACTGCGTCGATAACCTGCTGGAAGGCATGAAAGCCTTTGGCGTGACGTACTTCTCGCTGCCTGAGCCGTTCAACCTGTTTCAGAACGGCCCGGTCACCGCCGATGGCCGGATGGAAGTCACCGATCCCAACAGCAAAGCAGGCGACAGCATTACTTTTGAAGCGCTGTGCGACCTGATTTGTTCAGTGTCGTCCTGCCCGCAGGACATCATTCCCGGCAACGGTTTGCAGGTCACGCCGATTGATATCGTGGTGAGTGACCATTTTCACGCAGAGGAGATGAATCATGCTGTTAATGCGTGAAAGTTTTGAAGATACCACTGAGCGCACGCTGGCTCAGTCGGTCACGGTGGAACCGGGCAGCGTTGGGTCGATTAAGGTGCTGCGCGGGCAGTTGTTGCGTATCACGGCCCAGGGCGACGGCGCAGTGGCTTCCCTGTTCGGTTTTAGCCTCGCCGATCCTGCCGTGTGGCTATCGGTGCATCACACTCGCGTCTTCAGCAACAGCTATCTGCTGGGTTCAGGTATGCGTCTGGTGAACAACCGTCGTCGTCCCATGATGGTGCTGGGCAAAGACAGCGTGAAGCGTCACGACCTGCTGCTGCCCGCCTCCACCAGCGCATTCCTGGCGGAAAAAGGTTATCAGGGCGAAGGCTGTCTTGAAGCGGTGAACAATGAGCTGGCGCGTTTAGGCATGAAAGTGCCAAAGTTGCCGGATCCGATCAACCTGTTTATGCACGTCAAACTGACGCGCACGGGTGACATCCTGCCGGAGCCGAACCTGACCAAAGCAGGCGACAGCATCACCTGTCGCGTGGTGGTGGATACGCAATTCATCGTCTCAGCCTGCAACACCGGCATTGAGGGCAACGATCAACCTGCACCGCTGCTGCTTTCGGTGGCGGAAAACCTGCACGACTTTAACGCGGAGTAACGCATGGGGCTGGATCAACAGGTAGTGGCCGCGCTGCCGGAACTCGGACACGGCCTGCTGATGACGTTGGTACTCACCGTACTCGCCTCATTGGTCAGCGTGGTGATGGGGCAGCTTGGCTGCTTCCTGCAACTGCGCCGAGCCTGGATCTGGCGCGCCATCGGTCGGCTCTATATCAGCCTGATGCGCGGCACGCCGGCCATCGTGCAGCTGTTCGTGGTGTTTTTCACCTTACCGCGCCTCGGATTGGGCGGTCAGCCGATGCTGGCCGCGGTGATTGCCATCGGCCTCAACAGTGGCGCTTACGTGGCGGAAATTCTGCGGGTGAACCGTTCGCTGGTCACGCGCGGGCAGCTTGAAGCCGCACGTACGCTGGGGCTCAGCCGCTTTTTAACCTGGTGGTACGTGATTAACCCGCAGGTGATGCGTGCCAGCCTGCCGATGCTGGTTAACGAGTTCACTATCTTGCTGAAAACCACGCCGCTGGCTTCGGTGGTGGCGCTGACGGAACTGACCTACGCCGGACAGATTGTGATTGCGCGCACCTATGAAGCCACGCAAGTGCTGTTGCTGGTGGCGGCCGGATATCTGCTGATCGCCATGCCGCTGATTGCCGCCGCCCGACGTCTGGAAGCTAAAAGGAGGATCGCCTGATGGATTGGCAAGCCATTCTCACCTCTTTGCCTTCACTCGGTGACGGCATGATCGCCACGCTGCAACTGTGCATTGTCGCCGCGCTCTGCTCGCTGGCGTGGGGCGGTCTGATGGCGTGGCTGCTGATGCGCGCCTCGCCGTTCTGGCTGCGCTTGCTCAACCTTTACAGCGGGTTAACTCTGGCACTGCCGCTGCTGGTGGTGATTTACCTGCTCTATTTTGTGCTGCCGGAGTACGACATCACGCTGTCATCTCCGGTGGTGGGCGTGCTGGCCCTGACGCTCTATTACGCGCCGTATATCGCACAGGTGATCCGTGCGGCTATCGAGGCGTTGCCGAAAGGGCAGTGGGAAGCGTGTCGGGTATTGGGCCTGAGCCGCAGCGAGCAGTTGCGCGATGTGGTGTTGCCGCAAACCCTGCCGCAGATGCTGTCACCGCTGGTCGGGCTGATGATTGGGTTGATCAAAGACTCTGCGCTGCTGTCGATTGTCTCGGTGCAGGAGTTTATGTACGCCGCCAAACAGGCGATTTCAGATACCTACGCGCCGCTGGAAATTTATCTCACGGTGGCGCTCTGTTACTGGCTGCTCAACAGTCTGATCGACTGGCTGGCTCGCAGCCTTGAATCTCGCATGACGCGCTATCGTCGCGGCATGCAGCATTAATCAGGAGAACACTATGTCGGCTGAATATCAGCATCGTGAAGCGATCACTATTCCCGCGCGCTACGGCAAAGCGGTGCGTCTGAAGAAAGGAGAAGCGGTGCAGGTGATCAATCTGCACGGCACGCAAGTGGTGGATTGCTGGGCGTACAACGCCGAAGACGTCAGTGAATATATGTGTATGGAGGCGACGCGCGTGTGGAATCAGCGTCTTAATCCCAAAGTGGGCGACAGCTTTATCACCAGCCAGCGCCATCCGATTTTAACGCTGGTGGCGGATACCTCACCCGGCGTGCATGACTCCTTTATGGCTGCCTGCGATGCGCGTCGTTATGAGTTGCTGGGCTGCACCGAATATCACCGTAATTGCCACGATAACCTGTTCGAAGGCATGCGCGAGTTAGGTGTCGAACTGCCGCACGGCAATCTGGCGTCACTGAATATTTTTATGAACATTCAGGTGCAGCCGGACGGTATCACGTTGAAAACGCTGCCGGTGGTGACTAAGCCAGGTGACTACATTGTGCTGCGCGCCGAGATGGATTGCTTTGTGGCATTCTCGGCCTGTCCGCAGGATATCGTTAGCATTCAGGGGCAGGGCGACAACACCCCGCGTGACGCCGAACTGCGTATTCTGACCGCCGGGTTCCCGCAGGTGCAGTTGAAAGGGGCCTGGGTGCCCGCGTAATTACGACTTCACCACCTGATCCAGCCACGCCTGGAAGCGCGCATAAGGCACATACAGCGCCACATCCTTATACAAGGTCTTGCCGCTTTTGTTGTCATCAATCGCGCTGCTGTAGCCAACAATTACCCCCGCCAGCGTATCGTCGCTGGCGTTATACACTGCACCGCCTGACATGCCTTTCACCACACCCGCATTGGCGGCCACCACTACGCAACTCGGTTTGTTCCAGTCATTCGCCAGCGTGGTATTGATCAGATTCTTGCCGCTCGACGCCACCGGCATCGCCGAAATAAAGCTGTAGCCGTAAAGATTCACGTTGTCGCCAATATGGCTGTTGCGGAACGGCGGCGGGAGATTGGTTTCGCTGTTCTTGTGGTACACCACGGCGATATCGCACTCGGGATGCCAGGCTTTCACCCGGTACATCGAGTATTTCGCCACGTGCGCGGCCGTTAAGCTGTATTCAGGCGTCAGCGGAATGGTGGTGCCGAGCGCGCCAATGCCCAGCACGGTAGGAATACCGGTCACCGTCATATCAACGCGTTTTGCTGCCTCTTTGCTGTACTCGTAGTGACCCACGGAGCAGCCGCTCAGGCAAACCACCGTCACTGCGAAAAGCCATCGCATAGATTCTCCCCTGCGTTTTTGACATCACATTACCGGGCAATCCATTGGGGTATCGGCAATGCGTGCACATCCTTTACTGATTGATTTGGCGTCAAAAGCTGATGCGCTGTGACCGCGATCACAACTGAATCAAGCGTAGCGTGAAAAGTGCTATCTGTCTCAGTGGTCAGGCACAGTCACTTTTACGCGCAGGGATTATTGCGCTGTGAGCAAAAAAGCATTGCAGCGCGGAGGCTGGTTGAGCAGCAAAGCCTGTGCTTTAATCAGAATGTGACGCAGTTCAAATATCTATAAGCGTCCGCTGTTACCGCACTGCGCTCGTGGTGCGGCCGCCTGCAAGATCATTTTAGGAGAGTGTGTTATGCCTGTTGCATTACTGGCGCTGGCGCTGAGTGCGTTCGCCATCGGCACCACGGAGTTCGTCATCATGGGATTACTGCCGGAAGTGGCGGGCGATCTACAGGTGTCGATTCCTTCAGCAGGATGGCTGATCAGTGGTTATGCACTGGGCGTTGCCATCGGTGCACCGATCATGGCGTTATTGACCGCGAAACTGCCGCGAAAACGCACCCTGACTCTGCTGATGGTCATCTTTATTATCGGCAACGTGCTGTGTGCGCTGGCCTATACCTACAACCTGCTGATGCTGGCGCGCGTGGTTACCGCACTGTGTCACGGTGCCTTCTTCGGGATTGGTTCCGTGGTAGCGGCGAGTTTGGTAGCACCGAGCCGTCAGGCATCGGCAGTGGCGCTGAT
The DNA here is from genome assembly GCF_002095465.1 of Pantoea rodasii. Taxonomy (GTDB): domain Bacteria; phylum Pseudomonadota; class Gammaproteobacteria; order Enterobacterales; family Enterobacteriaceae; genus Pantoea; species Pantoea rodasii. The sequence goes on from NZ_MLFP01000001.1 coordinate 408,064, forward strand.
GTTCACCGGCTTAACGCTGGCCAACGTGCTGGGCGTGCCGCTTGGCACCTGGTTTGGTCAACTGTTCGGCTGGCGCGCCACTTTCTGGGGGGTAGCGATTATTGGCATCTTCGCCTTTATCGCTTTAATCGTCAGTCTGCCTGCTAACAAAGAAGAGAAACCGGTGCATCTGGCGAGTGAAATTGGCGCGCTGGCGAATGGCAAACTGTGGCTGTCGCTGCTGATGACGGTGTTTTTTGCTGCTGCGATGTTCGCGCTGTTTAGCTATATCGCTCCGCTGCTGTTGCAGGTAACCGGCATCACCGATCGCGGTGTTAGCTGGACGCTGTTCCTGATTGGTGCGGGCCTGACGGTGGGCAACATCCTCGGCGGCAAGCTGGCCGACTGGAAAGTCTCCTTTAGCCTGATCCTCAGCTTTGTACTGATCGCCGTGTTCTCTTTGCTGTTCAGCTGGACCAGCCACGCGCTGTGGCTGGCGGAACTCACCCTGTTCCTGTGGGCGATGGCGACCTTTGCTACCGTGCCGGGCTTGCAGATTAACGTGGTGCGCCATGGTAAAGAGGCGCCAAATCTGGTGTCAACGCTGAACATCGCGGCCTTTAACGTCGGCAATGCACTGGGTGCCTGGGTAGGCGGTGCAGTGATCGACAAAGGCTTTGGCCTGACCGCTGTGCCGGTTGCTGCTGCGGCACTCGCGGTAGTGGGTCTGGTGATTTGCCTGATCACCTTCCGCAAATCGGGCGGGCAGGGCGAAGCGGTACGCGCTTAAATCAGACGTTCGGCAATGCGTTGAGTCAATGTGGCCACCTGCTGTTGCAGGTGGTCGCAGAAATGATCGACTAGCGCCGATGCCGGCCGATGCAGGGGCCGCACCAGACTCACGGTAAAGGGTACGGCAACACTGAAACGGCGCATCACCACGCCGCTGTCTGCGTAATCCAGCGCGGTCAGCGGATTCACAATTGAAATCCCCACCCCCGCGCGCACCATCGCGCACACTGACGCCGCACTGTGCGTCTCCAGTACCAAACGCCGGTCCACCTGTTGCTCATGAAACAGCGAATCCAGTAGCTGGCGATAGCTATCACTGCGCGACAAACTGACGTAATTCTCCCCCTGAAAATCCTGCGGCGTTAACACCTCACGCTGACACAGCGGATGGTTGGGCGGCAGCACGCACACTTCATCACAGGTCAGCAGCGGCACGCGCTCGGTGCCGGCCGGAGCATGCTGGGTTTCCGTCAAACCGAGATCGTAGCGCTGAGCCGACAGCCACTCCTCCAGCAGCGGCGACTCCTGCGGAATGATATTCAGGCTGACCTGCGGATAGCGTTGCAGAAAGGGTTGCAGCAGCGGCGGCAGCAGTGACTGCGAGAACACCGGCAAACAGGCGATCGATAGCTCGCCCTGGCGAAACTGGCGCAAGCCTTCCGCCGCATCCATGATGCGGTCTAAGCCGTACCAGGATCGCTGCACCTCTTCATACAGACGCAGCCCTTGTACCGTGGGTTGCAACCGTCCGCGCACCCGCTCAAACAGTTCGAGACCCAGCTGCTGCTCCAGCCGCGCCAGCTCGCGGCTCACCGTTGGCTGCGAGGTGTGCAGCAACGCGGCGGCCTGCGTCAGGTTGCCGCTGGTCATCACCGCATGGAAAATTTCGATATGCCGCCAGTTAATTTTTGCCATCATTCCTCCTCACCAATCCATATCATATTTGCATAGATGTCGCTAAAACAGATATTTTTCTGAATTGAAAGACTGTGGCTAAATAGTGGTAAAGACACAGGAGAATTGAGATGCCACGTCCACTGAACAACACTGAAACCGCCCTGACCGCCGCCAACTTACTGCCGCTGGCACAGCGCTATGCGGGCCCCTTCTGGGCCTACGATGCCGCCATTATCCAGCAGCGTATTGCGCAGCTGAGCGCGTTTGACGTGGTGCGTTTTGCCCAGAAAGCCTGCTCGAATATTCACATTCTGCGCCTGATGCGTGCTGCGGGTGTCAAAGTTGATTCGGTTTCCCTGGGTGAAATTGAACGCGCTTTGGCCGCTGGTTTCCAGCCGGGTGGCGAGGACATCGTGTTTACTGCTGACGTCTTCGATCAGCCGACGCTGACACGTATCGCCGAGCTAAAAGTGCCGGTCAATGCCGGTTCGGTCGATATGCTGCATCAGCTTGGCGCGGTCTATGCGGGCCATAAAGTCTGGCTGCGTATCAATCCAGGTTTTGGTCACGGCCATAGCCAGAAAACCAACACCGGCGGTGAGAACAGCAAGCACGGCATCTGGCACAGCGATCTGCCGCTGGCGCTGGCGGCGATTCAGCAGCATGGTCTGCACCTGGTGGGTTTGCATATGCACATTGGTTCAGGCGTTGACTACGGTCACCTGCAGCAGGTGTGTGACGCGATGGTCGATCAGGTCATCGAATTCGGTCAGGATCTGGAAGCGATTTCAGCGGGCGGTGGTCTGTCGATTCCTTACCGCTTCGGCGAAGAATCTATTGATACCCAGCACTATTTCGGTTTGTGGAGTGGTGCGCGAGACCGCATCGCGGCGCATCTCGGTCATGCGGTGAAACTGGAAATTGAGCCGGGTCGTTTCCTGGTGGCGGAGTCTGGCGTGCTGGTGTCGCAGGTGCGTGCCGTTAAGGATATGGGCAGCCGTCACTTTGTGCTGGTGGATGCGGGCTTCAGCGATTTGATGCGTCCGTCGATGTACGGCAGCTACCACCATATTTCCGTGCTGCCAGCCGATGGTCGCGCGCTGAGTGATGACACCGTTGAGAGCGTGGTGGCCGGTCCGCTGTGCGAATCAGGCGATGTGTTTACTCAGCTGGAAGGCGGCAAAGTCGAGACGCGTGCGCTGCCCGCTACGCAGGTCGGTGATTATCTGGTGTTCCACGATACCGGCGCGTATGGCGCATCTATGTCCTCCAACTACAACAGTCGTCCATTGATTCCGGAAGTGCTGTTCGAGAATGGCGCACCGCGTGAAATCCGTCGTGCGCAGACCATTCAGGAGCTGCTGGCGCTGGAGCTGATGTGATCAACATTGTTCCACTGAGCGACGTACCGCATCACGCCAGTCATATCACCGACTGGCTGTGGCAGGCGTTTGGTGCAGGAACGTCACGCGAGTTTTACGACAGCATTGTGCGCAGCAGCCTCAACGGAGCGGAGTATCCGGTGACCTTTGTGGCGCTGGATGGCGATGTACCGTTGGGCACTATCGGGTTCTGGCGCTGTGATTTGATCAGCCGTCAGGATCTCTATCCATGGATTGCCGCGCTGTATATCGATGAGCATGCGCGCGGCAATGGCCTGAGCGAAGCGTTACAGCAGCATGTGTTGAATTATGCCCGCGAGTGCGGACATGAAAAGTTGTGGCTGTGGTCAACGTTTGGTGGCTACTACGAGCGCTTTGGCTGGCAGTATCAGTGTGACGCGCTGGAGTTCCCCGATGTGCGGGTGAAGGTGTATTCGCAGGCGTTATGATCCGGTGCGCATTTATGCGCACCTGGAGATCAACCCGGTCCGCTCACCGAATGCCTTCTTACCAGCGTTGGGCTAAACATATTGGTCACCTCCGGCATTTCCGTGCCGTTGGCTAACGCTAGCGCCAGCTGTGCCGCCTGCTGCGCCATGGTGACAATCGGGTAACGCACCGTGGTCAGGCGCGGGCGCACATAGCGTGACACCAGCACATCATCAAAACCAATCAGCGACATCTCTTCCGGCACGCGAATGCCGTTATCACTCAGCACCGCCAGCGCACCGGCCGCCATCGAATCGTTGTAACAGGCCACCGCCGTGAACTGTTTACCGCGCCCCAACAATTCCGTCATCGCCTGCTCGCCACCGACTTCATCCGGTTCGCCCCACGCCACCAGACGATCGTTGGACGGCAAACCGTGCTCTTTCAGCGCATCGTAATAGCCCTGCAGGCGGTCTTCGGAATCCGAAATCGGGTGGGTCGAGCAGATAAAGGCGATCTGCGTATGGCCTTGCTGAATCAGATGGCGCGTTGCCAGCCAGGCGCCGTAACGGTCATCCAGCGCGATACAGCGTGATTCAAAACCTTTTAGCAGCCGATTGAGCAGCACCATGCCCGGCACCTGCTTCATCAGCATTTCCAAATCGGCATCGGGGATCTTCTTGGCGTGTACCACCAGCGCATCGCAGCGATGACGCATCAGCTGTTCAATCGCCTGACGCTCTTTTTGCTCGTTGTGGTAACCGTTACCAATCAGCAGAAAGTTGCCGGTTGCACCCGCCACTTCATCGACGGCTTTCACCATCGCGCCAAAAAAGGGGTCGGAAACGTCACCCACCACCAACCCGATAGTTTCGGTGGATTGCTGCGCCAGGGCGCGCGCGTTGGCGTTCGGGTGATACTGCAACTGCTCCATAGCCTGAGTTACGGCGAGGCGTGAACTCTCGCTGGCTTTGGGTGAATGATTGATGACGCGGGAAACGGTCGCGACCGACACCCCAGCCATGCGGGCAACATCCTTAATGGTAGCCATGCGATTTCTTGCATCCGGGAAAACGTTTACACATGCCACCAGTGTTACGGAAAACACTACCCGTAGCAACCCGCGAGAATGTCAGCGCTGTCGCAAAAGCGCGGAAAATCAGGCGCTCACAGCCAGGCTTCAGCCCGCCAGGGCGGCATGTTATGCTGCCAGTACTATTCAGACCTGCCTGCCGGACCCAAAATCATGAAAACACGCGTGCCGCACCTGGCGCACTGGGGCGCTTTCACCGCCGTGACGGAAAACGACCGCCTGATTGGCTGCGAACCCTTCTTCGCAGATGCCGATCCCTCGCCGATGCTCAATACCATCCCGGAACTGGTTTATTCGGATAAACGCATCCGCCAGCCGATGGTGCGCCGTTCATGGTTGAAGTCGCGTGAGAACAGCGATCGTACCCTGCGCGGACGCGAAGATTTTGTCGCGGTGGATTGGGATACCGCGCTGGATCTGGTGGCCGAAGAGAATCGCCGCGTGCGCGATCGCTACGGCGCATCCGGTATTTTCAACGGCTCTTATGGCTGGTCATCGGCGGGACGCGTTAACCATGCGCGCACCCTGATCCGTCGTTTTTATTTCCAGGGCGGCGGCGGTGTTGACCAGCAGGGCAACTACAGCTGGGGCGCGGCACAGTTCTTCCTGCCATACGTGATTGGCACCTACATGCCGCTCACCGGGCGCGTCACCGACTGGCCAAGCGTGGTGGAACATGCGGAGATCTTTATCGCCTTCGGTGGCCTGGCGCTGAAAAATGCCCAGGTGGCGTCAGGCGGAGCCGGACAGCACAGCCTGAAACCGGCGCTGGAGCAGCTGAGCGCCAAAGGCACGCCGATCATCAACATCAGCCCAATGCGCGATGACTGCCCGGCGTTCGTCAATGCCGAGTGGATTGCGATTCGCCCGAATACCGATGTGGCGCTGATGCTGGCGCTTGGTTTTGAGATTACGCGCCGCAACGCGCTGGACGAAAGCTTTCTCGCCAGCCACTGCACCGGCTGGCCGCAGCTACGTGAATATCTGTTGGGCGAAAGCGACGGCATCGCCAAGACGCCACAGTGGGCGAGTGCCATCACCGGCATTCCGGCGGCGCGTATCGCGTTACTGGCACAGCAGCTGATTGGCAAACGCAGCTTTATTACCTGTTCCTACTCGGTGCAGCGCGCCCATCGCGGTGAACAGCCGTACTGGATGATGATCGCGCTCTCTTCAATGCTCGGCCAGCCAGGTTTGCCGGGCGGCGGCTTCTCCTTCGGTCACGGTTCGATGAACAGCGTTGGTAATCCGCGTCAGGAAGGGCCAGCGCCGATGATGAGCACCGGGCCGAATCCCGGTAACTTCTCGATTCCGGTGGCGCGTATCAGCGACATGCTGCTCAATCCGGGCCAGCCGTATCACTTCCAGGGCGAAACTCTGCACTATCCCGATATCCATCTGGTGCACTGGGCGGGCGGGAATCCGTTCCATCATCATCAGCAGCTCAACCGCTTAGTGGAAGGCTGGCAGCGCCCGGATACCGTGATCGTGCAGGATATCGTCTGGACCCCGGCGGCGCAGATGGCGGATATCGTGTTGCCCGCCACCACGACGCTGGAGCGTAACGACATCGGCGGATCTTCACGCGATCGTTTTGTGTTCGCGATGCATCAGGCGGTGAAACCGCAGCATCAGGCGCGTAATGATTTCGATATCTTCGCGGATATCGCCGACCGTCTCGGCTACCGCGATGTGTTTACCGAAGGGCGCAATGAGATGCAGTGGATTGAGCACCTGTATCAGCAGTGTGCGGTGGCGCACGCGCGCAAAGAAATCCACTTCCCGGAGTTTGGCGAGTTCTGGGAGCGCGGCTTCGTCGAGATTCCGGAAGGCGGCAAGCCGTATGTATTTATGGACGATTTCCGTGCTAATCCGCAGGCCCATCCGATCCAAACCGCCAGTGGTAAAATCGAGCTGTTTTGTCAGACCATCGCCGATTATCAGCTGGAAGATTTTGCCGGACATCCTGAGTGGCGTGAGCCGCAGGAGTGGTTAGGCGCGCCGCTGAGCGAGGATTTCCCGCTGCATATGATCTCGATTCAGCCTTCGGATCGACTGCATAGCCAGATGGACGCCACTGCCACGGTGCAGGCGAATAAAACCGCCGGGCACGAAACCTTATACATGCATCCGCAGGACGCTGCGGCGCGTCAGATCGTTGATGGCGATGAGATTGAAGTCAGCAACGCGCGCGGTCGCATGCTGGCGGGCGTGCGCCTCAGCGATGGCTTAACGCCGGGCGTGGTAATCATCGCCACCGGTGCGTGGTTTGATCCCGGATTCGGCCGCGCGTGGCAGCCGTGGGACCGGGCAGGCAACCCCAATGTGCTGACGCTGGACATCGGCACCTCGTCGTTGACGCAGGGCCCTAACGCCATGAGTTGCCTGGTGGAAATCAAAAAACATCTGATGTGAATGGGCCGCAAACAATCTCATCGCTGGTTACATTTTGCGGGTAACTGTTGCGTTTGAGAGATGGTGAACCGTCGTGCCACCTTGCTAAAGTCAGGGTCCCAGAGGTATTGATGGGTGAACATCAAAAAGTTTTCTTGATTACACCGACCTGCGCAGATGCGCAGGTTTTTTTGCCTGTCGATCCCGCTAACGAACTGAAACACAGTTTTCCTGTCATCATGCCGCGCCTTTCTTTATAACTGCAGATAATAAGCTTGGATTTCCTTTTTACCGCAGCGGACTGCTATGCCCCCGATTAAAAAATTTCTGGGAAAAGACCAGATTAAAGCCCCGTTTAACCCGTTTCGTTTTCGCCTGATTTGTCTGGGCGTGCTGACTTGCATGGTGCTGTTGCTGATCTTCGTTGGCGACCTGCAACTGATCAAGCATCCGATGCTCGAACACGAAGCCGATCAGCGTTCGCTGCGCACCGTGACGCTGCCGACTAACCGCGGCACCTTGCTGGATCGTGATGGTCAGGCGCTGGCGCTCAGCGTGCCCGCGCGCGATATCATCGCTGACCCGATGCGCGTGCTGGAAGCCAACCCCGATTTCACCAGTGCCAAATGGACATATCTGGCCTCCGCGCTCAATTTGCGGCCGGAAGATTTGCGTGCGCAGATCACCGCCAACCCGAAAAAACGCTTCCTCTACCTTGGCCGCAAGATTGAACTGGGCATTGCGAAGGATATCGCATCGCTGCACCTGAAAGGGGTGAGTTCGGTCTACAACGACAGCCGTTTCTATCCAATGAGTGAAGCCGCCGCGCCGCTGATCGGTATTGTCGGTGCGGACAGCAACGGGCTGAACGGTCTGGAAAAAGGCTTTGATCACGTGCTGCAAGGTGAACCGGGTAAAGAGGTGTATCGCCAGGATAAAGAGGGCAACATCGTTGCCATGCTGGATTACGAGCCGCCGAAACAGCCCCCGACGGTGCAGCTCAGCATCGACAAATTTGACCAGTTTACGCTCTACAGCAAGCTGCGTGACGGGGTGATACTGAATAAAGCCGACTCCGGTGCGGCGGTGCTGATCAAAATCGATACCGGCGAGATTCTGGCGATGGCCTCTTACCCGTCGTTCAACCCGAATAATTTCGATAACGCCACGCCAGCGCAGATGCGCAACACGGCGATCAATGACAGCTATGAACCCGGCTCAACGGTGAAACCGCTGGTGGTGATGGAAGGATTGGAACGCCACTTAGTGCGTGCCGATTCGGTGATCGATACCTCTCCTTATCGCGTTAACGGCCATTTAATTCGTGACGTCGGCCACTGGCCGCGCCTGACCATGACCGGCATTTTGCAGAAATCCAGCGACATCGGCGTATCACACATTGCGCTGGCGATGCCGGCCGAAGCCCTGGTCAACACCTATCAGGCGTTTGGCTTGGGTAAACCCACAGGATTGGGCCTGACCGGTGAGAGCGTGGGGTATTTCCCGCTGCACCGTGAGCGTTGGGCGGATATCGAACGAGCGACCTTCTCATTTGGTTATGGCCTGCGCGTCACGCCGCTGCAAATCGCGCGTGAGTATGCCACCCTGGGTTCATTTGGCGTCTATCGTCCGCTGTCGATCACCAAAGTTACGCCGCCAGTGCTGGGTAAACAGGTTGCCGATCCGCAGATTGTGCAGACCGTGGTGCATATGCTGGAAAGTGATGTGCTGCCGGGCGGAACGGGGCTGAAAGCGGCGGTGCCGGGCTATCGTCTGGCAACCAAAACCGGTACGGCTGAGAAGATGGGCACTAGCGGTAAATACGATGGCGGTTACGTTAACTACACCGCTGGGATCGCGCCAGCCAGTCACCCTGAAGTGGCACTGGTGGTGATGGTCAACCATCCTACGGCCGGAGATCACTTCGGTGGTTCGGTGGCTGCGCCTATCTTCGGCAACATCATGGGGCCGGTGTTGAAACACATGAATGTGGCACCCGACGCGATTTACGTGAAGCCAACGCCTGATAAATCGTAATCAATCAGGTTGTGCTGGCCAATTGATCCTGACCCACGCTGATGCGTGGGTTTTTTTTAGGTTATGACCAGAAATGGGGCGTTGAGCGAACTCGCTCACACCTCTTGTCTGAGTCTTAACATTTCCCCGCCAACATAAAAATATCTTGCCGTGTAACCTGTATGTAACGCACCGCGATGCCGCATTCCATTTCGGTTCGCCAGCCCCCCGGCCGTGTTGGTAGCACGGCTTCGGGGCGTTTTTATTGCCATTCGTTGAGGCCCGTTCCAGATGCCAAAAACCAAAGACCGCACGCCAAAAGGCGAGGGCCGCTCCTCAGCGTTTCAGTTGCGGATTCATCCCGAGCTGCACGAGCAGCTGCGCGAAGTCACCGAGGATGAAAATATTACGCTGTCGTGCTGGCTAAAAGATCTGGCGCGACGCGAACTGCGCCGCAGGGGAATTGAGCCGAAAGGTTGACCCTCGGCCAGGTCGCTATCAATGGAAGCCCTGGGTTTTCGTTGAGTGCGCATTGATGCGCACCACCCCATAAAACCCGCAAAAAGCTAAATTTCACAGCCATTTATGGCACGAAAGGTTTACCATTTTCCTTTGGAAAATATATTTTACGCAACCTTAACAACCGCCGCGTCACTCCCTCCCTACAATGCTTTTTTGTCCGTCATCACTTCCGTGACTATCCCTCCTTCCATCCAGAGAAAAATTATGCGCCTGAAACTTCTTTCTGCCAGCGTGGTGTTTTTACTGGCAGCCTGTGACCAGGGCGGAGCAAAGCCCGCTGCAACCACAACACCCCAGGTGGGTGTGATCGCCCTAAAATCTGAGCCTGTTACGTTAGTGACCCAATTGCCCGGACGTACCACTGCTGTTCGTACCGCGCAGGTGCGACCGCAGGTCAGCGGCGTGATCCAGAAAATCCTGTTTACCGAAGGCGGAGAAGTCAAAGCTGGCCAGCCGCTGTATCAGATCGATCCGGCGACCTACAAATCGGCCTACGACAAAGCCATGGCCACCTGGCAGAACGATGCGATGGTGGCGAAACGCTATCAGCCGCTGGCCTCCGCTCATGCCATCAGCCAGCAAACCTACGACGATGCCGTAGCCGCAGAACGTGAAGCGCAGGCCGATGTGGAAACTGCCAAGGTCAATCTGGATTACACGCTGGTGAAAGCGCCGATTTCCGGCCATATCAGCCGCTCGATTTATACCGCAGGCGCGCTGGTGACCAACGGTCAAACCGATTATCTCGCCACCATTACTCAGCTCGATCCGATCTACGTGGATGTCAGTGAATCCTCCACCGATCTGCTGCGTCTGCGTCGCGCATTAGCCGACGGCAAGATTGCCAAAGTTGATGACAACACCGCGGCGGTGGGCCTGTCACTGGAAGACAACAGCCAATATGGCCAGCAGGGCAAACTGGCGTTCTCAGAAGTGAACGTCGATACCGCCACCGGCACCGTGGTGCTGCGTGCGGTGTTCCCGAATCCGCATAACGAACTGCTGCCGGGCATGTACGTGCACGCCAGCTTCCCGCAGGCATTCAGCAGCAGGGGATTCTGGTGCCGCAGGAGTCGATCATGCATGACACCAAAGGTCAGCCGTATGTCTACGTGGTGAAAAGCGACAACACCATTGAGCAGCGCAGCATTCATACCGGCGAGATGATCAAAGGCGAATGGCTGGTGAACGCCGGGCTGAGTGAAGGTGAAAACGTGGTGGTGAACAATCTGCAAAGCGTGCGCAATGGGGCGAAAGTCACCACCACCGCCGCCAGCACCAATGACACGCCATCCGCCAGTGCGGTCAGTCTGTCGATGACCGACGCTGCGGCGCAATAGGGGGCGGCATGTCGAAGTTTTTTATTGAACGTCCCATCTTTGCATGGGTGATTGCGATTATCGTGATGCTGGTGGGGGCGATTGCGGCCATCAGTTTACCGGTCAATCAGTATCCCAACATCTCGCCACCCGCGGTATCGATCTCGGTAACCTATCCGGGTGCCAGTGCCGAAACCACCCAGAACACCGTGGTACAGGTCATTGAGCAGCAGCTGAACGGGCTGGACGGCCTGCGCTATCTGGAATCCAGCAGCGCCTCGGACGGCAGTGCGCAGATCATCGCCACCTTCAACCAGGGCATCAACCCTGACATCGCGCAGGTGCAGGTGCAGGACCGCGTCTCGCTGGCTGAATCACAGCTGCCGACCGACGTGACCCAGCAAGGGATCCGCATCCGTAAGTACCAGAAGAACTTCATGATGGTGATCGGGCTGATCTCTAAAGACGGCAAACTGACCAACGGCGACCTCGCCGATATGCTGGTGTCGAAGCTGGAAGACCCGATCTCGCGTACGCCGGGCGTCGGTGACTTTATGGTGCTGGGCTCGGAATATGCCATGCGCATCTGGCTCGATCCCGCCAGGCTCTACAAGTACAACCTGATGCCAAGCGATGTGACCACCGCGATTGATAACCAGAACGTGCAGGTGTCATCCGGTTCACTTGGCGGTTTACCGACCATTCAGGGCGCGAAAACCCAGGCCACGGTGCTGGGCAAAACCCGTTTCACCACCGTGCAGCAGTTTGAAAATGTGCTGTTGAAAGTGAACAGCGATGGCTCGCAGATTCGCCTGAAAGACGTGGCCAGCGTCGCGCTCGGGCCACAAACCTACGGCATTGATGCCACCCTGAACGGCAAACCGGCGGCGGGTATCGCGCTGCGTCTGGCGACCGGGGCCAATGAACTGGATACCGCCAAAGCGGTGCGCCAGACCATTGCCGATCTGAAAGACTCACTGCCGGATAACGTTGAAATTCAGTATCCGTATGACACATCACCGGTGGTCAGCGCCTCGATTGAGGAAGTGGTGAAAACGCTGATCGAAGCGGTGGTGCTGGTGTTCTTCGTAATGCTGATCTTCCTGCAAACCTGCGCGCCACGCTGATCACCACGCTGGTGGTGCCGGTGGTGCTGCTTGGCACTTTTGGCATTCTGTCGGCCTTCGGTTACAGCATTAACACCCTGACGATGTTCGGTATGGTGCTGGCGATAGGACTATTGGTGGATGACGCCATCGTGGTGGTGGAGAACGTCGAGCGTGTGATGCATGAAGAGCACCTCGATCCGAAAACTGCCACCATAAAATCGATGCAGCAGATTCAGGGCGCGCTGTTTGGTATCGCGCTGGTGCTGTCGGCGGTGCTGTTACCGATGGCGTTCTTCTCGGGTTCCACCGGGGTAATTTACCGTCAGTTCTCCATCACCATCGTTTCGGCGATGGCGCTGTCGGTGATCATGGCGCTGATCTTTACCCCTGCACTCTGCGCCACCTTACTCAAGCCGGACGCGGCGGAGCACAAGACCACCGGTTTTGCCGGTTGGTTTAACCGTAAGTTTGATAGCGGCGCAATGCATTACACGCGCGGCGTCAGCAAAGTGATTTCCCGTCGCGGCCTGTTCCTGGTGATCTACCTGGTGATCGTCGGCGTGACGGGCTTTTTGTTCACGCGTGTCCCGACCACCTTCCTGCCCGCAGAAGATCAGGGCCTGATGATGGTGCAGATGACGCTGCCGGTGAACTCGTCTTCACAGCGTACGCAGCAGGTGATCAATGACCTGAATGCCTATCTGCAGAAAAACGAAGCCTCGGTGATCACCACCACCTTTGGCGTGGCGGGCTTTAACTTCGCCGGTCGCGGCCAGAGTAACGCCATGGCCTTTGTGCGCCTGAAGGACTGGGGCGATCGTACCCACAGCGGACAGAGCGTGCAGGATCTGGCGAATCGGGTGATGGCGCACTTTGCCAATTATCAAAACGCCAAAATCTTCGCCATGGTGCCACCGGCGGTGATGGAGTTGGGTAACGCCACTGGCTTCGATCTCTATCTGCAGGATACCGGCGCGCATACCCATCAGCAGATGATGGATGCCACACATCAGCTGATCGATTTGGCCAACAAAGATCCGCATCTGGCGCAGGTGCGTATGAACGGGCTGGAAGATGAGCCGCAGTATCAGCTGGAGATCAATGACGAGAAGGCCAGCGCGCTGGGTCTGAGCATGACCGACATCAATAACACGCTGTCAGTGGCGTGGGGTTCCAGCTATATCGATCAGTTTATGTATAACGGGCGTGTGAAAGAGGTGTACCTGATGGGGAAAGCCGACTCGCGCGTCACGCCGTCTGACCTCGATAAATGGTACTTCCGCAACACCAGCGGCACCATGGTGCCTTTCTCCGCCTTTGCCTCCGGCAAGTGGGTATATGGCTCACCACACTTTGAACGCTTTAACGGCCTGACCTCTGAAGAGATCCTTGGATCGCCTGCGGCAGGGCAGAGTACCGGTGAAGCGATGAAAGCGGTGGAACAGCTGGCGAAGCAGTTGCCTAAAGGCTTCCGCGTGCAGTGGTACGGCATTTCGTATGAGGAACAGGCTTCCGGTAATCAGACCACTCAGCTGTATCTGATCTCGATTCTGGTGGTGTTCCTGTGTCTGGCGGCGCTGTATGAGAGCTGGTCAATTCCGTTCTCGGTGATCATGGTGGTGCCGCTCGGCATCCTCGGCACCATCAGTGCGGTACTGCTGCGTGGCTTGCAGAACGATGTGTTCTTCCAGGTGGGCTTACTCACCACGGTCGGGCTGGCGGCGAAAAACGCCATCCTGATCGTCGAGTTCGCCAAAGAGCTGCACGAACGGGAAGGCAAAACGCTGGTTGAGGCGGCGGTGGAAGCGGCCAGGCTGCGTATCCGCCCGATTATCATGACCTCGATGGCGTTTATCCTCGGCGTGCTGCCCCTCACCATTTCGAACGGTGCCGGTGCCGGTAGCCAGCACTCGATTGGTACGGCGGTCGCGGGCGGGATGATTACCGCCACCTTCCTCGCCATTTTCTTTGTACCGATGTTCTACGTGGTGGTGTCGCAGCTCTTCGCCCGTAAGAAAAAAGCATCCGCAGAGGTGACAACTCATGAACACTAAAACTTTCCGTATGGCGCTGCTGCCGCTGGCCATGGTGCTGGCGGGTTGTACGCTGGCTCCCCATTATCAGCGCCCCGCGATGCCGGTGGACGCGAAGTACGATCAGCCCACGGCGGTGGGCAACGTGGCCGATCTGCCGTGGCAGAACTTCTTTACTGACGCCACGATGCGTAACCTCATTCAGTTGTCGCTCAGCAACAACCGTGACCTGCGGGTCGCGGCACTGAATGTGGAAGAAGCGCAGCAGAGCGTCACCGTGCAGCGTGCTGCGTTGATGCCGTCGATCAACGCCAGCGCCAGCCAGACTTCCGCGCATGTGCCGGCTAATCTCTACAACACCAAAACCACCGGTGCAGAGACCTATCACGAGCTTAACGCCGGATTGGGCGTCACCTCGTGGGAGCTGGACTTCTTTGGCCGTTTACAGAGCCTGCGTGATGAGGCGCAGGAAACCTACCTGTCCACGGCGGCAACCGAACGCGCCACGCGCATCTCGCTGATTTCGGAGGTGGCAACTGCCTGGCTGACGTTAAGCTCGGATAACGATCTGCTGCATCTGGCGCAAAACACCGCGAAAAGTCAGCAGGAATCTTACCGTCTGACGCAGCTCAGTTATAACGGCGGTGCCAGCAGCGATCAGGATCTGGCACAAGCGGAAAGCACCGTGCGTGCTGCGCAGGCCGATGTGGCGAGCTATACGCGCCAGGTACGTCAGGATGTGGATGCGCTGCGCCTGCTGGTCGGCACCGATCTGCCCGCCACCTTGTTGTCACACGCCACGCTGGATGCCAACTGGCAGTTCCCGGCCACGCCAGCGGGCTTGCCGTCCGATCTGCTGACGCGTCGCCCGGATATCATGGCGGCGGAGCACACGCTGGAAGCGGCGAATGCCAATATTGGCGCAGCGCGGGCAGCCTTCTTCCCGAGCATCACCTTGACGGCTTCCGGCGGATCGACCAGTAGTTCACTCGGTAGTTTGCTGGGCGGCGGCACGGGCGCCTGGTCCTTCGTTCCGTCGATTAACCTGCCAATCTTTGACGGCGGCAAAAACGAGGCTAATCTCAACATCGCGCACATTGAGAAACGCATTGAAATTGCTAACTATGAGAAAGCGATTCAGACCGCATTCAAAGAGGTCAATGATTCTTTGGCCGGTCAGGATACCTGGCAGGATCAGCTTGCTGCGTTGCAACAGGAGGTCGGTGCTAACCAGCGCGATTACGACTATTCCGAAATGCGGTTTAAGCAAGGCGTAGACAATTATCTCAATGTATTAGTGGCCCAGCGATCGCTTTACAGTTCGCAGCAGTCACTGATCAGTGCGCATCTGGGCCAGCTGAGCCAGAAAATCACCTTGTACAAAGCGCTGGGAGGCGGCTGGAAGGCTTAAGAGCCTTAACGTTACCCTTACGGTTTCTCCATGGAAATTCCATGGCACTTCAGCTGATAATACAAGCAGTGATGATTTCCTTTGAAATAATCCCCTGTCATGGCAGGGGATTTTCCTTTTTCCTGTTTATCTGAAGAGTCCGATGACAATTAATTCCCCTCGCAGATCGCGTTTCCACTGGCTGAAATGGCTACTCATTTTACTTGTTGTGCTGATTGTGGCTGGCGTGATTTGGCGCGTGGTGGGCGGACACGGTGGTGCGCCGGGCGGCATGCCGCCGGGAGGCGGAAAGGGCGGTCATCGCGGTGGCGCAGGTGGCCCACCGGGCATGGCAATGATGGGCGGTAGTGCCACGCTGGTGCACAGTGGCGTAGCTTCAACGGCCAACGTCCCGGTGTATCTCAATGCGCTGGGTACGGTGATCCCCAATGCCAGCGTCACCGTCACCAGCCGCGTAGCGGGTCAACTGGAAAAAGTGTTCTTTACCGAAGGGCAAAAAGTCGAGGCCGGACAGCTGCTGGCGCAGATCGATCCGCGCAGCTATCAGGCGACGCTGGCGCAGTATCAGGGCGACCTCAATCAGAATCAGGCCTTGCTGAAAAGCGCCGAACTGACGTTGAACCGCTACAAAAGCTGGCGGCGCAGGACTCGCTGTCACGCCAGGATCTCGATACACAAACCGCCACGGTTGGACAGTACAAAGGGGCGGTCGCTGCCGATCAGGCACAGATCGCCAGCGCGAAGCTGGATATTGAGTTTGCGCGCATCACCTCACCGGTCAGCGGCCGTGTTGGCCTGCGTCTGGTCGATCCGGGCAACATGGTGCAAACCACCGATACCACCGGCATTGTGGTGGTGACGCAGATGCAGCCTGCCGCCGTGACCTTTAGCGTGCCGCAGAGCAACATCGCACAGCTCACCAAAGCGTTGCACAACGGGCAGAGCTTACCTGCAGTGGCCTTTGATCAGGACAACAGCACCCAACTGGCGCAGGGCAACGTGCAGTTCATCAGTAACCAGATTGATTCCACCACCGGCACCATCGAACTGAAAGCCACTTTCCCGAATGAAGATGAGTCGCTGTTTGCTAATCAGTTTGTGAACCTGCGTCTGCAAACCAACATCCTGAATAATGCCACGGTGATCCCGGCGCAGGCGCTGCAACTGAGTAGCGACGGCAGCTTTGTGTTTGTCATCAATCAGGATAACACCGTGACGCGCAAAGCCGTGACCACCGGTCCGGCGTTTGGCGAAGATCAGCAGTCAATCCTTAAAGGCGTCGAGCCGGGCGAGCGTCTGGTCACCGAAGGTATCGATCGTCTGACCAACGGCAGTAAAGTCTCTTTGGCCGATGACAGCAAAACTGCCACAGCGGCCAAAAAATGAATCCGTCTCGACTGTTTATCCAGCGTCCCGTCGCCACCATCTTGCTGATGGTGGGCGTACTGATTTCCGGGATCTTCGCTTATAAATTCCTTTCCACCTCGGCGTTGCCGCAGGTGGATTATCCGACCATTCAGGTCACCACGCTGTATCCCCGGTGCCAGCCCGGATGTGATGGCCTCGTCCGTCACCTCACCGCTGGAGCGCCAGCTGGGGCAGATGGCCGGTTTAAGCCAGATGACCTCGACCAGCTCTGGTGGCTCGTCGATCATCACGCTGAAGTTCAGCCTCGATCTGTCGCTGGATGTCGCCGAGCAGGAAGTGCAGGCGGCAATCAACGCTGCCAACAACCTGCTGCCGAGCGATCTGCCCAATCCGCCGACCTACAAAAAGGTCAACCCGGCGGACACCGCGGTGATTACGCTGGCGGCCAGCTCGGATAACCTGCCACTGACGCAGGTGCAGGATCTGGTGAACACCCGCGTGGCGCTGAAGCTGTCGCAGATTAACGGCGTCGGTATGGTGACGCTGGCGGGCGGTCATCAGCCAGCGATCCGCGTGCAGATGGACCCGAAAGCGCTGGCCGCACACAAGCTGTCGCTGGAAGACGTCAATACGTTAATCAGTAACAGCAACGTCAATGGTTCAAAAGGTGGCTTCGACGGCAAATACCATTCGGTGACCATCGACGCCAACGATCAGCTGCGTACCGCGGATGAGTACGGCAATCTGATTATCACCTATCAGAACGGTGCTGCACTGCGCCTGAAAGACATCGCACACATTGAACAGGGCCCGGAGAACAGCTTCCAGTCGGCGTGGGCCAATAACAGCCCGGCGATTGTGATCAGCGTACAGCGCCAGCCCGGTGCCAACGTGATTCAGGTGGTGGACAGTATCAAAGCGCAGCTGCCCACCCTGCAGGCTGCGTTGCCCGATGGCGTGAAGATGAGCATCTTGTCGGATCGTACTCAAACCATCCGTGCTTCCATCAGCGACGTGCAGTTTGAGCTGATGCTGTCGGTGGCGCTGGTGGTGATGGTCACCTTCCTGTTCCTGCGCAATGTGGCGGCGACGCTGATTCCGAGCGTGGCGGTGCCGCTGTCGCTGATTGGCACCTTCGGCGTGATGTATCTGGCCGATTTCAGTCTCAACAATCTGTCGCTGATGGCGCTGACCATCGCCACCGGCTTCGTCATCGATGATGCGATTGTGGTGGTGGAGAACATTTCGCGTCGTTTGGAAGAGGGCGAAACGCCGATGCAGGCGGCGCTGAAAGGCTCGCAGCAAATCGGCTTCACCATTATCTCGCTGACTTTCTCGCTGATTGCGGTGCTGATCCCGCTGCTGTTTATGGGCGATGTGGTCGGACGCCTGTTCCGCGAATTTGCCATCACGCTGGCAGTATCGATTCTGGTGTCGATGGTGGTGTCACTGACGTTGACGCCCATGCTGTGCGCCTACCTACTGCAGCATATCCCGGAAGAGAAACAGTCGCGCTTCTCGCGTAAGGGCGGGCAAATATTCGATAAGCTGGTGCGTGGCTATGACCGCTTGCTGACGGTGGTGCTGAACCATCAGAAGCTGACGCTGCTGGTAGCGCTGGCGACCTTCGCCCTGACGGCACTGCTGTATATCGCCATCCCGAAAGGTTTCTTCCCGACGCAGGACACCGGCCTGATTCAGGGCATTACCGTGGCGTCGCAAGATGTGTCATTTAGCGAGATGTCGAAGCGTCAGCAGGCGCTGGCAAAGGTGATTTTGCAGAACCCGTCGGTGGACAGCCTCTCTTCCACTATCGGTATCGACGGCAGCAACACCAGCCTCAATAGCGGCCGCATCCAAATCAACCTCAAGTCGTTTGATGAGCGCGATGACAAAGCGGATGTGGTGATCAAGCAGTTGCAGCAGGCGGCCGCGCAGGTTGCGGGCATTCAGCTTTATCTGCAACCGGCGCAGGATTTAACGGTTAACGATCAGGTCACGCCGAGCCAGTATCAGTTCACGCTGGATGATGCCGACAGTGAAAACCTGGTGAGCTGGACGCCGAAAATGGTGGCGGCCTTGCAGCAGCGCCCGGAATTTAACGGCGTGGTGAGCAACTTGCAGGATCAGGGCCGTGTTGCCTATGTCGAGCTGAACCGCGACAAAGCCGCGCGCTATGGCTTAACGGCATCGGATGTCGATACCGCGCTGTATAACAGCTTCGGCCAGCGTCTGGTTTCCACCATCTTTACCCAGGCCAACCAGTATCGCGTGGTGCTGGAAGTCGCGCCGCAGTATCAGCAATCCCCGGCGTCGTTTGATGATGTTTATCTGCCGGTGACCAGCAGCAGCTCCAGCACTTCAAGCAGTACCAGCAGCAGTTCGAGCAGCAGCAGTTCAACCACCAGTTCAGACAGCGACACCACCACCACGGGCATGGTGAAGTTGACCTCGATTGCCACCATTCACCAGCGCACCGGTTCGCTGATGCATATGCGTCTGAATCAGTTCCCGGCGGTGATGGTGTCATTCAACCTCAACAGCGGTTACTCGCTGGAGGATGGGCAAAAGGCGATTGCCGAAGTGACGCAACAGCTCAATCTGCCGTCCAGCATCACGCTGCGCTATCAGGGGGAAACCTCGGCGTTCCAGAGTGCCACCAGCAACACGCTGTGGCTGATTCTGGCGGCGCTGGTCACCATGTATGTGGTGTTGGGCATTCTGTATGAGAGCTTTATTCATCCGGTAACCATTCTCTCGACGCTGCCATCGGCGGCAGTTGGCGCGCTGTTGACGCTGTTACTGGCGGGCAGCGAGTTCAGTTTGATTGCGTTGATCGGGGTGATCCTGCTGATCGGTATCGTGAAAAAGAACGCGATTATGATGATCGACTTCGCGCTGGAAGCTGAAAACAAGCAGGGCATGAGCGCGCGTGATGCGATACATCAGGCCTGTCTGCTGCGCTTCCGTCCGATTCTGATGACCACCATGGCGGCGCTGCTGGGTGCGCTGCCGCTGATGCTGGCATCGGGATCCGGTGCCGAACTGCGTCAACCGCTGGGTCTGGTGATTGTCGGCGGCTTGATTGTCAGCCAGGTGCTGACGCTGTTCTCCACGCCAGTCATCTACCTGTGGTTTGATGGCATTGCGCAGCGCGGCAAGCGCTATATGCAGCGTAAACAGCAGCAGGCGCGGAGCGAGTAATGAACTTAACCAGGCTATTTATCTTCCGTCCGGTTACCACGTTGCTGTTAACGTTGTCGATCATGCTACTCGGTTTGCTGGGTTATCGGCTGTTGCCGGTGGCCCCGCTGCCGCAGGTGGATTTCCCGACCATCATGGTCAGCGCCAGCCTAGCCGGTGCCAGCCCGGAAACCATGGCGGCCACGGTGGCGACGCCGCTGGAGCGCTCACTCGGGCAGATCGCCGGCGTCACCGAAATGACTTCGACCAGTTCGCAGGGCTCCACCAGTGTCATTTTGCAGTTTGATCTCGACCGCGATATCAACGGTGCGGCGCGTGATGTGCAGGCGGCGATCAACGCCGCACGCAGTCTGCTGCCGAGCGCGATGGAATCACTGCCGACCTATCGCAAAGCCAACCCGTCCGATGCACCGATTGTGATGCTGGCACTCACCTCCGCCACGCGCACACCGGGTGAACTCTACGACCTCGCTGAAAGCAAAATCGAGCAGGCGATGGGGCAGGTGAAAGGCGTCGGTGAAGTATCGCTGATGGGCAGTGCCTTGCCAGCCGTGCGCATTGACCTGCAACCGCTCAAGCTGACGCAGTACGGTACCTCGCTGGATACGGTACGTGAAGCCATCGCCAACAGCACCACCAACAAACCCAAAGGCATTCTGCAGGGCAGCAGCCAGTCGTGGGTGGTGGACAGCAACGGCCAGTTAGATAAAGCGGCGCAATATCAGGATCTGATCGTCACTTATAAAGACGGCAAAGCGGTGCGCCTGCACGATGTCGCCACCGTGTACGATTCGGTGGAAGATCAGTATCAAGCCGGTTTCCTCAATTCGCAGCCGTCGGTGATGGTGGGCATTAAGCGCCAGGCCGGTGCCAATATGCTCGATACCATTGATGCCATCAAAGCGCAGCTGCCGGCGCTGGAAAAAGATCTGCCCGCGGATACCCAGCTGAAAGTGGTGGTGGACCGTTCGCCGACGGTGCGTGAATCCCTTTACGACACTGAAGAGACGCTGCTGATCGCCATGCTGTTGGTGATCGCGGTGGTATTTGTGTTCCTGCGCAACGTGCAGGCGGTGGTGATCCCGGCGCTGGCGCTGCCAGTATCGTTGATTGGCACCTGTGCGGTGATGTATCTGCTGGGCTACAGCCTCGATAACCTGTCGCTGATGGCACTGATCATCGCCACCGGATTTGTCGTCGATGACGCCATCGTGGTGCTGGAAAACATCACGCGGCACATCGAAGAGGGCCTGAGCCCGCTGCGTGCGGCGCTGAAAGGCGCACACGAAGTGAGTTTCACCGTGCTGTCGATGACCATGTCGTTGATCGCGGTGTTTATCCCGATCCTGCTGATGGGCAGTATTGTCGGACGTCTGTTCCGCGAATTTGCCGTGACGCTCACCGTCTCGCTGCTGATCTCGATGTTTGTCTCGCTGAGCCTGACACCGATGCTGTGCGCGCGGCTGCTGAAGCCAAAACCGAAAGTCAGCAAGCGCCCGCATCCGCTGTATCAGTTTATCGAAAACCAGCTGAATGGCTTGCTGGCAGCCTATTCCCGTGGTCTGACGTGGGTGATGGCGCATCAGAAAATCACCATGTTCAGCCTGGTGCTGACGGTGCTGCTGAATCTGTTCCTGTTCTCGGTGGTGCAGAAAGGCTTCTTCCCTAATCAGGATACCGGTCTGCTGATGGGCGCACTGCGTGCCGATCAAAACATCTCGTTCCAGGCGATGAAGCCGAAGATGCTGGAGTTCACCAAGATCATCCAGTCGGATCCGGCGGTGGACAGCGTGATGTCGTCGATGGGCAGCGGCATGTTTGGCTCACGTAACAGCGCGAACTTCTTTGTGCGCCTGAAAGATTTCAGCGATCGTGATGCCACGGCTACAGAAGTCGCTAACCGTCTCAGCCTGAAGACCAGCCATATCGCTGGGGCGCAGATGTTCCTGATGGCGGCGCAGGATCTGCACATCGGTGGGCGTAGCGCTAACGCCACTTATCAATACAGCCTGCAGGCCGACGATCTGGATGTGCTGCGCGAGTGGACACCGAAAGTGCAGGCCGCGCTGGCGGCGATCCCACAGCTCAACAGCGTGGACTCTGATTCGCAAACTGGTGGGCAGGAAGTGGTGATCAATATCGATCGCGATCGCGCGCAACGGCTGGGCGTCAACGTGCAGATGCTGGATACCATGCTCAACAACGCCTTTAGCCAGCGCCAGGTCGCCACGCTCTATCACACGCTGAATCAGTATCATGTGGTGATGTCGCTGCAGGGCAGTTACACCCGCGATCCGGAGATTCTGCAAGAGCTGTATGTGATCAACGACAGCGGCGATCGTGTGCCGCTGGCCGCCTTCGCCAGCTTCAAGGGCGGCAACGCACCGCTGTCGGTGGCGCATCAGGGCCAGTCAGCCACCAGCACGGTTGCGTTTAACCTGAATGATGGCGTGTCGCTGGAGCAGGCACAGGCGCTTATTAAGCAAGCAATGGCGCAGCTCGGCTTGCCGTCTACCATTCAGGCCGGTTTTGCTGGCACGGCGGCCGCCTTTGCGCAGCTGACCGCCACCATGCCGTGGCTGATTATTGCCGCACTGGCGGCGGTGTATATCGTGCTGGGCGTGCTGTATGAGAGTTACATCCATCCGATCACTATTCTGTCTACGCTGCCATCGGCGGGAGTCGGTGCGCTGCTGCTGTTGCTTCTGACCAATACGCAGCTCACCGTCATCGCGTTGATTGGCATTATTTTGCTGATCGGCATCGTGAAGAAGAACGCCATCATGATGATCGACTTTGCGATCCACGCCGAGCGCACGCAGGGCATGTCGCCGAAACAGGCGATCACACAAGCCTGTATCATGCGCTTCCGTCCGATCATGATGACCACGCTGGCGGCCTTCTTTGGTGCTTTGCCGCTGGCATTGGGCAGCGGCGGCGATGCCGATTTACGCAGTCCGTTGGGGCTGGCAATTGCTGGCGGTCTGGCACTCAGCCAGTTGCTCACTCTGTTTACTACGCCGGTGGTTTATCTCTGGCTCGATAGCTTAAGCCGCGCCACCAAACGTCAGTGGCAGCGGATGCGTCATGTGGAATCCTGATTAATGAAAAATATTCTGAAATTTACCCCGATGGTGATGGCACTGTTGCTGGCAGGCTGCGCGGTGGGGCCGGATTATCAGCGTCCCACCATGGCGATGCCGACCCACTTTAAAGAAGCCAAAGGCTGGCAGCAGGCCACGCCGCAGGATGAGCAGAACAAAGGCGACTGGTGGTCGGTGTATCACGATGCCACGCTGGATAGCCTGTTGCGTCAGGTGAGCATCTCCAACCAGAACGTGGCGAGCTATGCGGCGCAGTACCGTGAAGCACAGGCGCTGACTTCGCAATCACGCGCGGCACTGTTCCCATCGGTGAGCTACGACGCCAGCAGCACGCGCAGCGGCAGTCGCGCCAGCACCACCGGCCAGCGCAGTGTCAGCAATGCGCATGCCGCCGATCTCAGCGCCAGCTGGGAGTTGGATTTGTGGGGCAAGTTGCGCCGTACGCTGGAAGAGAACAAAGCCAGCGCGCAGGCCAGCAAAGCCGAATTGGCGAATATCACCCTGAGTGCCCAGTCGGAGCTGGCGCAGGATTACTTCCAGCTGCGCATCATCGACGAGAAAATTGCCCTGTATCAGCGCAGCATCGATGCTTATCAGCGTTATCAGACGGTAATTCAGAACAAGTATTCAGCGGGCAGTGAATCACGCGCCACGCTGGCACAGGCGCAGATGCAGCTGGAGAGCGCGCGCGCCTCGGCGCAGGATTACCAGTGGCAGCGTGCGCAAGCGGAACACGCCATTGCGCTGTTGCTGGGCCGTGCACCGGCTGACTTCTCGCTGCCGGTCGCTAAGCTGGACGCGACGCTGCCCGCGATTCCCAACAGTTTGCCTTCTGCGCTATTGCAGCGTCGTCCGGATATCGCCTACGCCGAGCGTAACGTCGCTTCAGCCAACGCGGCGGTGGGTGTGGCGATTGCCGGTTACTATCCAGATTTAACCCTTAGCGCCAGCGGCGGTGTGAGTTCATCGGCCATCAACAGCCTGTTCTCGCTGCCGAATCGCGTCTGGTCATTAGGGCCGGAGCTGAGCGGTACGCTGCTGGACTTCGGTGCTACCTCGGCCAAAGTGGAACAGGCACGCGCCGCCTATGACGCCAGCGTAGCCGATTATCGCCAGTCGGTGCTGACGGCGATGGGTGAAGTGGAAGATTATCTGGTGCAGCTGAATACCTTGCAGGGTGAAATCGGCTCGCAGCAGTTGGCCGCCAGCGCCGCGCAGGAGTCGGCGCGCGTGACGCGTAACCAGTACGATGCCGGGATGATCGATTACCTTGATGTGGCGACCACCGAAAACAGCAGCCTGAGCGAGCAGCAAAGCTTGCTGTCATTGCAGAGCACGCAGTGGGTAAGCAGCGTTGAGCTGATCGCCGCGCTAGGCGGTGGTTGGCAGCAAAATTAAGCACGCTCTGGGTAGCGTCGCGATTTTTCGCGTGTCTGTCGGCGACACCGTTGCTTCAGACATGCGCGATAAATCGCATCGCTATACATTCGTGTGGTTTTATCCCCCGCACCACTTGTCGAAAATCGCCAGATCCTGCAAGGTAAGCGCCATATTTTACCGTTGCTAAGGAGCTGGCATGCTTTTCACTGTTTTGCGTTTCCTGTTTCGCCTGTTATGGCGGGTGGAACTGCGTGGCGATCTCACCGCATTGCACAAAGAAAAAGTGCTGATCACCCCTAACCACATGTCATTCCTTGATGGCATTTTGGTGGCGCTGTTCCTGCCGATCAAACCGGTGTTCGCCGTCTACTCTTCGATCAGCGATCAATGGTATATGCGGCTCCTGAAGCCGATCATCGATTTCGTGCCGCTCGATCCCACCAAACCGATGTCGATCAAACATCTGGTGCGGATGATCAACCAGGGGCGTCCGGTGGTGATCTTCCCGGAAGGGCGCATCACCGTGACCGGTTCGCTGATGAAGATCTACAGCGGTGCGGGCTTTGTCGCGGCTAAATCGGGTGCGACCGTGGTTCCCATGCGCATCGAAGGGGCGGAGTACACGCCGTTTGGGCGACTGGCGGGGGTATTCAAACGTCGCCTGTTTCCGCGCATCACCTTAAGCGTCTTGCCTGCTACCGTTATTCCGATGCCGGAAGCGAAACGCGCACGCGATCGCCGCATATTAGCAGGTGAGCACTTACATCATGTGATGATGGAAGCGCGCATGGCGGTGCGGCCGCGTGAAACCTTGTTCGAAGCCTTCCTCAAGGCGCGCCAGCGTTATGGCTTCACAAAACCGTGCATCGAAGACATCAACTTCAAACCGGATAGCTATACCGGGCTGCTGAAAAAGTCGCTGGGCGTGGGACGTATTTTGGAGCGCTACAGCCAGCAGGGTGAGTTTGTTGGCCTGCTGCTGCCCAATGCCACGGTAACGGCGGCGGCGATTCTTGGTGCATCACTGCGCGGGCGCGTTCCGGCGATGCTCAACTACACCGCAGGCGTTAACGGCATGCGCGCTGCGCTTACCGCTTCGCAGGTCAAAACCGTGTTCACCTCACGCCAGTTCCTCGAAAAGGGCAACCTGGGGCATCTGCCGGAAGGCTTAACGGAAGTGCAGTGGATCTACCTTGAAGACCTCAAAGATACCGTCACGCTGAAAGACAAGCTGTGGATCCTGGCGCACCTGCTGATGCCGCGCCGTGCCCAGATAAAGCAACAGCCGGAAGAGGCCGCAATGGTGCTGTTCACCTCCGGCTCCGAAGGCAATCCCAAAGGCGTGGTGCACTCGCACAAAAGCCTGTTAGCTAACGTTGAACAGATTCGTACCGTGGCGGATTTCACCCCGCGTGACCGCTTTATGTCGGCACTGCCGCTGTTCCACGCTTTTGGCCTCACGGTGGGCTTGTTTACCCCGTTGCTGACTGGCGCTCAGGTTTTCCTCTATCCGAGCCCGCTGCATTACCGCATCGTGCCGGAGTTGGTGTACGACCGTAACTGCACCGTGTTGTTCGGCACCTCGACTTTCCTTGGCAACTACGCGCGCTTTGCCAGTCCGTATGATTTTGCGCGACTGCGCTATGTAGTGGCGGGTGCGGAGAAACTGCAGGAAGGCACGCGACAGATTTATGCTGAGAAGTACGGCATCCGCATTCTTGAAGGCTACGGCGTGACGGAATGTGCGCCGGTGGTGGCGATCAATGTACCGATGGCGGCGAAAACCCACACCGTGGGTCGCATTCTGCCGGGCATGGATTCGCGTTTGATTGCCGTGCCGGGCATCGAGCAGGGCGGTCGCCTGCAACTGCGTGGTCCGAACGTGATGAACGGTTATCTGCGCGTTGAAAATCCCGGCGTGCTGGAAAAGCCCGTGGCGGACAACGGCGAAGGTGAGATGGAAGCCGGTTGGTACGACACCGGAGACATCGTTAGCTTTGATGAAGGTGGCTTCTGCCAGATTCAGGGGCGCGCTAAACGCTTCGCCAAGATTGCCGGTGAGATGGTGTCGCTGGAAAGTGTTGAGCAGATTGCGCTGAAAGCCTCGGCGGAGAAACAGCATGCCGCGTCGCTGCGTCCGGACGATCATCGCGGTGAAGCATTGGTGTTATTCACTACCGACAGTGAACTGACGCGCGAGCAACTGTTAAAAGCCGCGCGTGACATCGGTGCGCCAGAACTGGCGGTGCCGCGTGACATTCGCTTTATGAAACAGCTGCCGCAGCTCGGCAGTGGCAAACCGGACTATGTCAGCCTCAAGCAGCTGGCGGAAGAGGAGCAGGCATGAGTCAGGCAGTCAATTCGGATGCACCGCTGCTGTCACGCAACATGATGGCGGTGATCGTGGCGCAGTTTTTCTCGGCGTTTGGCGATAACGCACTGTTGTTTGCCACGCTGGCAGTGCTGAAAAGCCAGTTCTATCCCGACTGGAGTCAGCCGATTCTGCAAATGATGTTTGTGGCCACTTACATCTTACTCGCGCCGTTTGTCGGGCAGATGGCCGACAGCTTTGCCAAAGGCCGGGTGATGATGTTTGCCAACAGCCTCAAGCTGCTGGGGGCGCTGATTATCTGCTTCGGCTTCAATCCGTTCCTTGGCTACACGCTGGTGGGTATTGGTGCCGCATCCTATTCACCGGCGAAGTACGGCATCCTCACGGAAATCACACGCGGTGAGCGGCTGGTGAAAGCCAACGGGCTGATGGAGTCATCGACCATCGCCGCGATTCTGCTGGGCTCGGTGGCGGGCGGTATTCTGGCTGACTGGAATCTGTTGGCCGCGCTGATTGTGTGTGCACTCACTTACGCGCTGGCGGTAGTAGCGAATATCTTTATCCCTAAACTGGTGGCGGCGCGTCCCGGCCAGAGCTGGCATTTCGGCGCGATGCTGCGCAGCTTTGCCGCTTCTGGCTTGCTGCTGTGGCGGAACGGTGAGACGCGCTTTTCCCTGCTCGGCACCAGCATGTTTTGGGGCGCGGGCGTAACGTTGCGTTTTCTGCTGGTGCTGTGGGTGCCGGTGGCACTCGGCATCACCGACAATAAAACCCCCACCACGTTAAATGCCATGGTGGCGATCGGGATTGTGATTGGCGCCGCCGCGGCGGCAAAACTGGTGACGCTAAAAACCGTGCGCCGCTGTATGCCAGCAGGATTTTTAATTGGCGTGATGGTGGTGGTGTTCTCACTGCAAACCAGCTTGCTGAATGCCTATCTGGTGCTGATGGTGATTGGTGCGCTGGGCGGCTTCTTTGTGGTGCCGCTCAATGCGCTGCTGCAGGAGCGCGGTAAAGAGTCGGTGGGCGCAGGTAACGCCATTGCAGTGCAGAACTTCGGTGAAAACATCGCGATGTTGGTGATGCTGGGGCTGTATACCGTTGCCGTGAAGTTTGGTGCGCCTGCGGTGGCAACCGGCATTGGGTTCGGTGGGATTTTTGCGCTGGCGATTGCGGTGCTATGGTGGAAAACGCGCAAGTAAGCAAAGCAGAATGCCGTAGCGGCGCAATTTATTGCGTATCTGTTAGCAGCTATGCTGCTGCAGAAAAGCGCGATACATCGCGCCGCTACGGTAAAGTGCCGGTTAAGGTGCTGGGTAAGTGTACTGACGATGAATCGCTTCCAGTTCCTCTAACACTTCGGCATTCAGCGTCAGGTTGAAACTCTCCACGTTAATCTTCAGTTGCTCCAGCGTGGTCGCACCCAGCAGGGTGCTGGCGACGAATGGCTGTTGGCGTACATAGGCCAGCGCCATCTGCGACGGATCCAGATTATGCTTCTTCGCCAAATCCACGTAAGCGGCAATCGCCTGATTCGACTGCTCACCGCTGTAGCGGGTAAAGCGGCTGAACAGCGTGTTACGCGCACCGGCCGGTTTCGCACCATTAAGATATTTGCCGCTCAAGGTACCAAACGCCAGGCTTGAATAGGCCAGCAGTTCAACCCCTTCATGCTGGCTGATTTCCGCCAGGGCGACTTCATAGCTGCGGTTCAGCAAGCTGTACGGGTTCTGAATGGTGACAATGCGCGGCAGCTCGTGCTTTTCAGCCAGCTGCAGATAGCGCATCACGCCCCATGCGGTTTCGTTAGACACGCCGATGTAGCGAATCTTACCCGCACGCACCTGTTCATTCAGCGCTTCCAGCGTCTCCAGCAGCGTCACGTTGGCGGTGGTTTCGCTGTACTGGTAACCCAGCTTGCCAAAGTAGTTGGTCTGACGCTGCGGCCAGTGCAGCTGATAGAGGTCGATGTAATCGGTATTCAGACGCTTCAGGCTGGCATCCAGCGCTTCACGAATGTTTTTGCGATCCAGTGCCTGGTTGGGACGAATTGACGCGTCCGCACCGCGCACCGGGCCGGCAATTTTGCTGGCCAGAATGATCTTGTCACGGCTGCCGCGCTTTTTCAGCCAGCTGCCAATGTACTGTTCGGTTAATCCCTGGGTTTCCGGGCGCGGTGGCACCGGATACATTTCAGCGGTATCAATTAAGTTGATGCCACTGCTAATCGCGTAATCGAGTTGCGCGTGGGCGTCGGCTTCGCTGTTTTGCTCACCAAACGTCATGGTTCCTAACCCCAGTTGGCTGACTTCCAGCGTACTGTGGGGGATGCGGTGATAATGCATTGCCGGCTTCCTTTTTTCATTATGAAAGGGAATGTTGTGTCCTCTGGGACTATATCCTGTGAAGCGGCGCGGAAGGAAGGGGGGAAAGTTCGGGAAATCACCTGCACTGGGGGGAAAAATCGTGCAGGCAATCGAATTTTGCACTTAACGCTCAATGATGGTGGAGACCTCATCACCATTAATCTGCATCACATGACCCTGATTGTCGGTGTACTGCACTAACCCGGTCTCTTTATCGATGGATGGTTTGCCATCGGTCTTAATCATGCGGCCATCTTTGGTCGCCATCACGTAATCACTGCTGCAACCGCTTAACGTCAGCGCGACCAGCATAATACCTACAATACTTACCAACCCTTTCATTCTTATCTCCATCAACCTACTTCAACTGCAAAAGTGTAGTAATAAATGCTTTCGCTGGCTGACGTAATCGCATCATTCCTAAAATTAAAGGGCGAGATGCGCTCGCCCTTGACTTCCTTAAGCCGCGCTTTTCTTGCCGCGCATCAGGTTCAGGCACTCCACCGCCATTGAGAAGAACATGGCAAAATAAATGTAACCTTTTGGTACATGGATGCCGAAACTCTCCAGAATCAGAGTAAAGCCGACCAAAATCAGGAACGCCAGCGCCAGCATTTTCACCGAAGGGTGACGCTCAACAAACTCACCAATGGTGCGCGCGGCAAACATCATCATCAATACGGCAATCACCACCGCCGCCATCATAATGAACAGGTGATCGGACAAACCCACTGCCGTGATCACCGAATCGAGGCTGAAAATAATATCCAGCAGCATGATCTGCACGATGGCGCCAAAGAAGGAGTGTACGTTGGTTTTGTGTTCACCTTCGGCGCCTTCAATGGTCTCATGGATCTCCATGCTGGATTTCCACAGCAGGAACAAACCACCAAACAGCAGAATCAGATCGCGGGCGGAGAAGCTGTGATCCATCAGCGTAAACAGCGGATTAGTCAGGCGAACGACCCAGGCGATACACGCCAGCAGGCCCAGTCGCATCAGCATGGCCCCCATTAAACCCAGGCGGCGTGCTTTGTTTTGTTGGTGTTTCGGCAGCTTAGCGACAACCAGCGACAGGAAGATGATGTTGTCGATACCCAAAACCACTTCCAAAATGGTCAATGTTCCCAGTGCCAGCCAGGCATTGGGATCAGCAATCCAGTCAAACATGAATCATTCAATCCTAAACGAATATTAAACGACAATTATACGCACCCGATGCGCCTGACTTACAGTAAAAATGGCGCGCCAGCAGCGGTCCGGTAAAGCTTTTCTTGAGGTAGAAGCCGCGCGGTAAGGTCATTATAGGCTCTCCGTGCACGCCGATGGCTTCCGTTAACGCTTTACTGTTCGCGGCTTTCGGGCGGATCTGCAGCCAGGCCCCGTGGCGGGCGGTGATGCATTCCACCTGACCCAGTACGATCATATCCATCAGCTCTTCCCAATCTTCGCGCAGCTGCTGATCTTCTTCTTCGCTGGGTTGCCATAACAGCGGCGAACCCACCCGACGATCCGCTAGCGGCAGGGCGCGATCGCCCTCAATCGGAATCCATAACACGCGGGCCAGTTTATGGCGCACATGGCTGGATTCCCAGGTCACGCCGCTGTTACCGGTTAACGGTGCAACGCAGACAAAAGTGGTTTCCAGCGGTTTGCCTTGAGCATCTACCGGAATGGTCTTGAGTTCGATGCCGAGGTGGGCGAAATCCTGCTCGGCCTTGCTGCCTGCGCTGGCCCCCAGATGCAACTCGATAAGCATGCCAACCCAGCCTTTATCGCGGCGTAGATCGGCAGGCACCGCTAAGCCAAGTTGGGCGGCCAGGGCGGCAAAAGTCTGACCGGCCAACCGCTGGGCACGTTGCAACAATTCTGCTTCATCCTGGGGAGGTTTAGGCAGCAAAGCAGGGGAATTCATCGAAAAAACCCATATTGGTTAAAGGTTGAACAACTCAGGCGCGGGCAAGTTTTCCACATGTTCGCTGAGTGAATAACCGTGATAATAGCATGATTAAGCGTGCTTTTTTAGGCGCGTTATCGGGCGGGTGTGGATGCGATGGCAAGGTTATCCCAGTTTGTTATCGACAATGAACAGGTTCTTAAACCTACTTATCCACAGAAAGGTGGGATAACACCCCCTGTTAACGACCCCTGTTTCCATTTACAGCCTTGACTTTACTGATTTGAACGCTTTTTTTCCTTTCTTTGACCAGGTTTAGGACATTATCTGTGGATAAAAGCGACGTTGGTGGATCTTTGAGCAGTCATGGGATCCTGTCAGTTATTTGATCATGAACTTTGCGGGTTTGATACGGAAATTTTCATCTATCACCATGATTAATCATGTTTTTATAGTCATTCCTTACAGGTTGTATGAGATTTTTCCGAAGGGGTTATTCAATTCATTCCCGTGTTCTTCACAAAGCTATCCACAGAAAAGGTGAATAAGATCACCCTAAAATCGACTCCTCTGTTTATAACTTGGCTCAAATCTGTGAGTTATCCTGTTTTTATTCTGTTATCGGCCCGCATATCCAGTGGTTTACCGCCTGTAAGGAGTGTGAAACAATCAGGCTATTCAAATTTTGCTTTGAGGTAGTCCAGTGATCGATGATGATGCTACCGCCCGAATGTTGGTATCGTAATCTGTAACAGGCAAGGACAAGTGTTATGGGCCAGGCGCTTTGGACAGCACTCCTGGCAATTTCCTCAGGGAGGCATCAATCCGGGTGAAACCGCTGAACAGGCGATGTATCGCGAACTGTTCGAAGAAGTGGGTTTACACCGCAAAGATGTTCGAATACTTGCTTCAACCCGTAACTGGTTACGTTACAAGTTGCCAAAACGTTTGGTGCGTTGGGACACAAAGCCGGTGTGTATCGGCCAGAAACAAAAGTGGTTTCTTCTGCAGTTGATGTGTAGTGACGCGGAGATCAATGTGCAACACAGCAGCACGCCAGAGTTCGATGGGTGGCGCTGGGTTAGCTTCTGGTATCCGGTGCGTCAGGTTGTCTCCTTCAAACGCGATGTCTATCGCCGCGTAATGAAGGAATTCGCTGGCGTGGTGATGTCTATGCAGGAGAGTGCGGGGCAGCGCAGTAACAACGCCGCCCATCGACGTAAAAGAGGATAGGCCACGCCCTTTATGCTCACTCAGTTGCGCGAAATAGTAGAGAAAGTGGCGAGTGCTCCGCGTCTGAATGAAGCACTCGACATTCTGGTAAACGAAATTTGCCTTGCGATGGAAACCGAGGTCTGCTCGGTTTATCTCGCGGATCACGATCGTCGTTGCTACTACCTGATGGCGACGCGCGGGCTCAAAAAGCCGCGTGGTCGCACTGTCACGCTGGCGTTTGATGAAGGTATTGTCGGGCTCGTCGGACGTCTGGCCGAGCCGATTAACCTCGCCGACGCGCAGAGCCATCCCAGCTTCAAATACATCCCTTCCGTAAAAGAAGAGCGCTATCGCTCCTTCCTCGGCGTGCCGATCATCAGCCGTCGCCAGCTGCTTGGCGTGCTGGTGGTGCAGCAGCGAGAGCATCGTCAATTCGACGAAAGCGAAGAATCTTTCCTGGTCACGCTGGCCACGCAAATGGCGGGTCTGCTGTCGCAATCGCAGCTCGGTCAACTGTTCGGCCAATTCCGTCAGACGCGCGTCAAAGCGATTGCGGCGGCGCCTGGCGTGGCGGTCGCGCCCGGTTGGGTTGATGAAACTCAGCCGTTGCTGGATCAGGTCTCTGCGGCATCGACACTGGATGTGCAGCGCGAACGCGAACGGCTGGTGCTGGCAATGGGCGAGGCGGGCAATGAATTCCGCCGCTTCAGTAAACGTTTTACCGCCAGCGTGCAGAAAGAAAGTGCCGCGATCTTCGATCTTTACTCGCACCTGTTAACCGATGCACGGCTGAAAAAAGATCTGTTTGCCGAGATCGACCGCGGATCGGTCGCCGAGTGGGCGGTGAAAACGGTGATCGAGAAGTTTGCCGAACAGTTTGCCAGCCTGCAGGACCAATATTTACGCGAGCGTGCGGGCGATTTGCGCGTGCTCGGACAACGTTTGCTCTTTCACCTCGATGATTCGCTGGTCGGCACCAATGCCTGGCCTGAGCGTTTCGTGCTGGTGGCCGATGAACTCACGGCCACTACGCTGGCAGAGCTGCCACCGGAGCGTTTAGCCGGGGTGGTGGTGCGCGACGGTGCCGCCAACTCCCACGCCGCCATTTTGACGCGCGCGATGGGGATTCCGACCGTGATGGGCGCGGATATCATCCCTGCACAGCTCAATAAACGCGTGTTAGTGGTCGATGGCTATCGCGGAGAAGTGCTGATCGACCCTGAACCGGTGCTGGTGCAGGAGTATCAGCGCTTAATTAGCGAAGAAAACGCGCTGAGCAAAATGGCCGAAGGCGTTGTGGAACAGCCCGGTGAGCTGAAAAGCGGCGAGCGGGTGCTGGTGATGCTGAATGCGGGCTTGAGCCCTGAGCATGAACAGAAGCTGGATAACTGGGTGGACGGCATCGGCCTGTACCGCACTGAAATCCCGTTTATGCTGCACAACGGCTTCCCGTCGGAAGAGGAGCAGGTGGCGCAATATCAAGGCATGCTGCAACTGTTCTACGACAAGCCTGTTACGCTGCGCACGCTGGATGTCGGAGCCGATAAACAGCTGCCCTATATGCCGATCAGTGAAGAGAATCCCTGTCTTGGCTGGCGCGGCATTCGCCTGACGCTCGATCAACCGGAAATTTTCCTGGTGCAGGTGCGTGCGATGCTGCGCGCCAACGTGGCATCGGGCAATCTCAGTATTCTGCTGCCGATGATCAGCCATATCGATGAGATCGACGATGCACGTCGGCTGATCGATCGTGCCGGTCGCGAAGTGGAAGAAATGTTGGGTTACGTGATCCCTAAACCGCGGATTGGCGTGATGATTGAAGTGCCCTCCATGCTGTTCATGATCCCGCATTTGGCGGATCGCGTGGACTTCGTTTCGGTGGGTACCAACGATCTCACCCAGTATCTGCTGGCGGTGGATCGCAACAATACCCGCGTAGCGAATCTCTACGATCCGCTGCATCCGGCGATGTTGCGCGCGCTGCAAAGCATTGCCAACGAAGCCCGTCAGGCCAAGCTGGAACTGTGCCTGTGTGGTGAAATGGCCGGCGATCCCATGTGCGTCGCGCTGTTGGTGGGGTTGGGTTATCACCACCTGAGCATGAACGGCAAGAACATTCCGCGTGTGAAGTATCTGTTGCGTCACCTCGATCACGAAGAAACGCAGAAGCTGAGTGAACAGGGTGTGGCGGCGCATACCGCCACTGAAGTACGCCATCTGGTTTCCGCGTTTATGGAGCGACGCGGTCTGGGCGGTTTGATTCGCGGCGGTCGTTAACGGCGTTTACACTTCCGCGCCAATTGTGAAAAGCGGCTGTGCTATTATGCGCAGCCTTTTAATTATGACCCCTTAGCCAGACCCGTTTCAGGGCAGAAAAAACGATGGTGAAAGATGACTAACGGCTACA
The DNA here is from genome assembly GCF_002095465.1 of Pantoea rodasii. Taxonomy (GTDB): domain Bacteria; phylum Pseudomonadota; class Gammaproteobacteria; order Enterobacterales; family Enterobacteriaceae; genus Pantoea; species Pantoea rodasii. The sequence continues at coordinate 442,713 of NZ_MLFP01000001.1, forward strand.
TTTCGTTTCCCCAATTCGACCCGATAATTTTCTCCATCGGACCGATTTCGCTTCACTGGTACGGCTTGATGTATCTGGTGGGCTTTGTATTTGCTATGTGGCTGGCGGTGCGCCGGGCCAACAAACCTGGCAGCGGCTGGAAAAAAGAGGAAGTGGAAAATCTGCTGTATGCAGGCTTCCTCGGTGTGTTCCTCGGTGGCCGTATTGGCTACGTGCTGTTCTATAACCTGCCGCTGTTCCTCGATAACCCCCTTTACCTGTTCAAAGTCTGGGATGGCGGCATGTCGTTCCACGGTGGCCTGATTGGGGTGATTGTGGTGATGCTGGTGTTTGCCCATCGCACCAAGCGCAACTTCTTCCAGGTGTCCGACTTCATTGCACCGCTGATTCCGTTTGGTTTGGGTGCCGGTCGTCTCGGTAACTTCATCAACGGTGAGCTGTGGGGCCGCGTCGATCCTGGCTTCAAATTCGCCATGCTGTTCCCGGGTTCTCGCAGCGAAGATATCGCGCTGGCCGCCAACAACCCGCAATATCAGCAACTGTTGAGCACCTACGGTGTGCTGCCGCGCCATCCTTCGCAGCTGTATGAACTGTTCCTTGAAGGCATTGTGCTGTTCATCATTCTCAACCTGTTTATTCGCAAGCCACGCCCGATGGGCAGCGTCTCAGGCCTGTTCCTGATTGGTTACGGTGCCTTCCGCATTATCGTGGAATTCTTCCGTCAGCCAGATGCCCAACTGGGCCTGTTTGAAGGCGGCATCAGCATGGGCCAGATTCTGTCGGTTCCGATGATTCTGGGCGGCGTGATTATGATGATCTGGGCGTACCGTCGTCGTCCACAGCCACAAACTCGTGAGGTAAAATGAAACAGTATCTGGATTTAATGCAACATGTGCTGAATGAAGGCGCAGAGAAAGCCGACCGCACCGGTACCGGCACGCTGTCGATTTTCGGCCACCAGATGCGTTTCAATTTGCAGGACGGTTTTCCACTGGTCACCACCAAGAAAGTGCACCTGCGTTCGATCATTCATGAGCTGCTGTGGTTCCTTAAAGGCGAAACCAATATCAGCTACCTGAAAGATAACAAGGTGACGATTTGGGACGAGTGGGCTGATGAGAACGGCGATTTAGGCCCGGTCTACGGTAAGCAGTGGCGCAGTTGGGGCAGTGCCTCAGGCGCAGAAATTGACCAAATCAGCAAAGTGATTGAGCAGTTGAAACGTGACCCGGATTCGCGCCGCATTATCGTCTCAGCGTGGAACGTGGGCGAGCTGGACCAGATGGCGTTGGCACCGTGCCATGCGTTCTTCCAGTTCTACGTGGCTAACGGCAAGCTCTCTTGTCAGCTGTATCAGCGTTCTTGCGATATCTTCCTCGGCCTGCCGTTCAATATCGCCAGCTATGCGCTGCTGGTGCATATGGTGGCGCAGCAGTGCGATCTGGAAGTGGGTGATTTTGTCTGGACCGGTGGTGATACCCATCTGTACAGCAACCATCTGGAGCAGGCACAGCTGCAGCTGACGCGCGAGCCGCGCCCACTGCCTAAACTGGTGATCAAGCGTAAACCCGACTCTATCTTCGACTACAACTTTGAAGATTTTGAGATTGAGGGTTACGACCCGCATCCGGCCATTAAAGCGCCGGTCGCGGTGTAAAAGCACGCGCAATAACGTCGAAGCCCTGCCACTGTGCGGGGCTTTTTTATTCCCTTTTCTACACCCGCTTTTCTGAATCCACCTCGCAACAATCTGTATCTGCCTGTACCACGTGAAAATAGCCTGCGCGACGCTTTCCATCCTGCTTGATGTTGCCTTGTTAGCCGCCTCGAAGACGCGCACCGTTGTCGCCATGAACAAAAACGCAAACCTCGGGTTCACCTTGCCTGAATTACTGCTGGTGATGGTGATCGCCGGGATACTTAGTCTCGGTGCCCTGCACAGTTGGCAGCGCTGGCAGCAACATCAACAGTTGCGCGATAGCGTGCAGCAGCTGCAGGGATTTCTATTACGGCTGCGCGCCCACGCAAGCTGGCATAACAGCGAACTCAATCTGTGGCTGATTCCCGGCGAACGCGGCTGCCTGGGTGTCGGCACTAAACCGCCTGAGGGCTGTGAGTTGCCTTCACGCTGGTGGCTAGCGTCGCCGCATACCGGGGTGCGCTTCAGCGCGATCGCCGGCGAACCGGGTTTCTATGGCCGGCGTGATGTGGCGCGTCCTGGCAGCATTGAAGTTACAAGCGCAGCCGGTCGCTGGCGGGTGATTATCTCCGCGCGTGCACGCATACGCGCCTGCCAGACGGGAGAAAAAGGGTGCGAATAACCGAGGCCGGTTTCAGCCTGCTGGAAATGCTTATTGCCCTGGCGGTGGGCGCGATATTGATGGTGAGCGTCGGGCGATTTTTGCCGCTGCTGCTGGAGCAAAATCTGCGTCTGCAACAGCGCGTGCAGTTGCAGCAGGAGCTGCAACAGCTCTCCTCGACGTTACAAAAAGCGCTACAGCGCGCGGGTTATTGCCATGGGCAATGCACTGGACCCGCGCTCACTCTGCCGGCGGGTGTCAGCTGTGTGCTGCTGCGCTGGGATGAAAACAGCAATGGGCGCTGGGAAGGCGTGGGCAGCAGTGACAGTGATTTTTACGGCTATCGGTTACGCAGCGGACAGCTGGAAATGCAGCGCGCGGTGGATAACTGTAACGGCAATGGCTGGGAGCGCCTCACCGCTCCCGCCTTTCTTACCATTGAGCAGTTCCGGTTGGTGCGCCAGGGCACCCGCTTGATCCTCCACCTGACGGGCCGTGCCGGTGAGCAAAGCCAACACGTTGAGCACTGGATTGAAGGCATGAATCTATGAAGCAGCACGGCAACAGCACGTTAGGCATGGTGTTGATGCTGTTATTACTCGGCAGTTTGACGCTGCATGCTCTGCGTACGCAGTTGTCACAGAGCGTGGTGCTGGTGGCGGATACGCAGCAGCACCATAAAGATTTTTCGCAGGCACAGGCTGCGCTGCAATGGGGGCTGATGCAAAGCTGGTCGGCAGTGCCCGGTTGGCAATGCCAGCAACAGCCCGCACACCAGTGGTTAAGCTGCTTATTACCTATGGAGGAGGGCAATGCGCTGTTATCGGGTCAGGATGAAAAAAGCGATCTCCGCCTCTGGCAATGGGTCTCGCCACGCAGCCATCGGCTGCAACCCGAGGCACGCGGCTGGATTGATTACTGTCCATTGTCGAAACCAGAGCACTGCCAGCCGCAGGCGTTATCAGCAGGGCTTTAGCCTGGCTGAAACGCTGGTGGCGATGCTGTTGCTGGCAATGACCATCAGCACGCTGTTGCAATACCATCGGGTACTGGCCTTGGGGTTTAGTCAACAGTGGCAGCAACAGCAGGCGTGGCAGGTTGCCGGACAAGCCTTGCTCGGGCGCGAGGTGGCGGGTTGGCAGATTGAGCGCCAGCAGCAGAGTGTGGGCCTGGGGTGCATGCTGGAGCGCGTCACCGTGACGGGTTCGCAGCAGCGCAGCGCCACTCTGGCGCGGCTCAATTGTCACTAAGGTGACCTCTGCGATAGGCATCGTTAACGATACAGGGTAGAGTGACCAGGCTGCGCTGTTTTCCCTCTCAAGGAGATTTATGTTCCGGGTTTACCACTCCAATCAGCTCGATCTGTTGAAAAATCTGGCAGGTATTCTGATTGAAAACCAGCCGCTGAACGATGCGCTCGCGGCCGAACAGGTGCTGGTGCAAAGCCCCGGCATGGCGCAGTGGCTGCAGATGGAGCTGGCAAACAGTTTTGGTATCGCGGCGAATATCGACTTTCCGCTGCCTGCGACCTTTATCTGGAACATGTTTGTCAAAGTGCTGCCCGGAATCCCTGAAGAGAGCGCTTTCACCAAAGCCAGCATGAGCTGGAAGCTGATGCATCGCTTGCCCACCTTGCTGGAGCAGGATGCGTTCCAGCCATTACGTCACTACCTCAATGATGACGATGACAAGCGTAAGCTGTATCAGCTCAGCGCACGTGTTGCCGATCTGTTTGACCAATATCTGGTGTATCGATCTGACTGGCTCAACAGCTGGGAACGCGGAGAACTCATTGACGGCTTAAGCGATGCCCAGCAGTGGCAGGCACCGCTGTGGCGCGATCTGGTGGCGTTCACCGAGCAGCTAGGCCAGCCGATGTGGCACCGCGCCAACCTGTATGCGCGCTTTATCCACGCGCTGGAGCAAGCATCAACCCCTCCAGCAGGGTTGCCGCAACGCGTGTTCATTTGTGGTATCTCCGCGCTGCCGCCGGTGTATTTGCAGGCGCTGGAAGCGCTCGGTCGCCACATCGATATTCATCTGCTGTTTACCAATCCCTGCCGCCATTACTGGGGCGATATTCAGGATTACGCTTTCCTCGCGAAATTGCAGAGCCGCAAACGTCGCCGCATTCAGTCCGAAGAGACGCAGATGCTGTTCCGCGATCCCGAAGCAGCACAGACGCTGTTCAATGAACTCGGCGAACAGCAGCTCACCAATCCATTATTAGCTTCGTGGGGAAAACTGGGGCGCGATAACCTGTTCCTGCTCAGTCAGATGGAATCCGCCGCGAACGATATTGATGCCTTTGTCGAGATGCCGCAGGACAACCTGCTGCACAGCCTGCAAGCCGACCTGCTCAACCTTGATGACCATGCGGTGATTGGCCTGCATGCGGATGAACTGGGCAACAGCAGCAAAAAACGCCCGCTCGATCCGCACGATCGTTCCATCACGCTGCAGGTGTGTCATAGCGCTCAGCGTGAAGTGGAAGTGTTACAGGATCATCTGCTAGGGCTAATGGAAGCCGATCCCGATTTGAAGCCGCGCGATATCATTGTGATGGTGGCGGATATCGACAGCTACGCGCCCTTTATTCAGGCGGCGTTTGCCAGTGCGCCCGCCGATCGTTATCTGCCGTTTGCTATCTCGGATCGTCGTGCCAGCCAGGCGCACCCGGCGATTTTAGCCCTGTTAAGTTTGCTGAGCTTGCCGGAGAGTCGCTTTGCTTCCGAAGAGGTGCTGGCACTGCTGGAAGTCCCCGCGCTGGCGCAGCGCTTCTCGGTGGATGAAAGCGGTCTGCGCCTGCTGCGCCGCTGGGTGATGGAGTCCGGCATTCGTTGGGGGCTGGATGATGCGAGCGTCGAAGCGTTGGCGCTCCCCGTCACTGGCCAGCACACCTGGCGCTTTGGTTTGCAACGTATGTTGCTGGGCTATGCGCTGGAAAGCCGCAACGGCGACTGGCAGGGCATTTTACCTTACGATGAATCCAGTGGATTGATTGCCGAACTTGCCGGGCATCTGGCTGAACTGCTGTCACGTCTTGAGGCATGGCGCCTCCGGCTGTCTGAAGAGCGCACGCTGCCAGAATGGTTACCGCTGTGCCGCGAGCTGATCGACAGTTTCTTCAATGGCGACGCCGAGAGCGAAGCAGCGTTGCTGCTGGTTGAAACCCAGTGGAAACAGATTATTGAGCAGGGCATGCAGGCGGCCTATCAGCAGCCAATTCCCGTGACCTTACTGCGTGATGAACTGCGTTCACGCCTCGATCAGCAACGTATTAGCCAACGCTTCCTGGCGGGGCCGATTAACTTCTGTACCCTGATGCCGATGCGTTCCATTCCCTTCAAGGTGGTGTGCCTGTTAGGCATGAACGATGGCGTGTATCCACGCACCCTGGCACCGCTCGGCTTTGATCTGATGCAGCAGCAGGCACGCAAAGGCGATCGCAGTCGCCGTGATGATGATCGCTACCTGTTCCTCGAAGCGCTGATTTCAGCACAACACCAGCTTTACATCAGTTACATCGGTCGTGCGATTCAGGACAACACCGAGCGTTATCCCTCGGTGCTGGTAACGGAACTGGTGGATTATCTTGGTCAGAGTTTTTGCCTGCCGGGCGACGAAGCATGTGAACCCGACGTCAGCGAACAGCACGTGCGTGAGCATTTGCAAACGCTGCACAGCCGCATGCCATTTGCGGCGGAAAACTATCAGCCCGAAGCCTGGGGTCAGAGCTTTGCCGCCGAATGGTTGCCGGCAGCCACCGGCAGCGGCGTGGCACAGCCGGACTTTGTGCAACGGCTACCGTTGCTGCCGCTGGAAACCCTCTCGCTGGAACAACTGCTGCGCTTCTGGCGCCATCCGGTGCGCGCCTGGTTCCAGCAGCGGTTAGGCGTGGCGTTTTGGATGGAAGAGAGCGAGTTGCCGGACAGCGAACCCTTTGCACCGGATAGCCTGGAGCGTTATCAAATCAATGCACAGTTGCTGAATACGCTGGTTAATGGCGACGATCCGGCCCAGCTCTATGCGCGCCATCGAGCCGCCGGCAATCTGCCTTATGGCGCTTTTGGGGAACTTTTCTGGCAGAGCCAGACCGAAGAGATGCAGGAAGTGGCTGCGGAAGTCAGCGGTCAGCGTCAGGCGGCCGAAGGGTGGGAGATCAATCTGTCACTTAACGGCGTGCAGTTGACCGGCTGGCTAACCCAGGTGCAAGCTGATGGGCTGCTGCGCTGGCGTCCGGGCGTGCTGAATATGAATGATGGCCTGCTATTGTGGCTGGAGCATTTGGTGTATTGCTCGCTGGGCGGCAAAGGGGAAAGCCGCATGTACGGGCGCAAACAGAGTCGCTGGTGTTTTAAAGCCATCGACGCGGAGCCTGCGCTGTCATTGTTGAGCGAATACGTTGAGGCCTATCAGGTCGGGATGACTGAACCGTTGATGCTGCTGAACAAATCAGGGGGCGCGTGGCTGGATGCCTGTTTTGACGGCAAATCTCGCCAGCTGTTGGACGATGAAGCTACGCAGAAAAAGGCACTTAACAAATTGCTGCAAGCCTGGCAGGGTGGTTTCCAGGTGGAAGGTGAGGGCAGCGATCCCTATCTGCAACGTTTAAGCCGTATGCTGGATGATGAAGCGGTGCAGGCGATAACTGCCGCCGCTCGTCAGTGGTATTTACCGGTGCGCCTTGCGCATCAAGATGATGAATAGCAATCGGGTAACCCGGTGTTTGCTGGTGTTCCCAAAATCATAAAAAGTTGTTTATTGCGCCGCTGGGCACACAGCCAGCGGTAAAGGGTAAAGAAAGGGGTTTAAATGCGGATTTACGCACGCTGGATTGGAGCGCTGCTGCTGAGCATGCTGGCGCTGAATGCCTTTGCCAATAGCGATCGCGGCTGGCAACCTATCAACGAAACGATTCGAAAAAGCGATCACGATCCACGCAGTTATCAGGCGATTACGCTCAGCAATGGCATGACGGTATTGCTGGTGTCTGACAAAGACGCACCGAAATCATTGGCGGCGCTGACGTTGCCGATTGGCTCGCTGGACGATCCTAATCAACAGCTGGGACTGGCGCACTACACCGAGCATATGGTGTCGATGGGGTCTAAACGCTATCCGCAGCCGGACAACCTGGCGGAATTCCTTAAAAAGCATGGTGGCAGCCATAACGCCAGCACCGCATCTTATCGCACAGCGTTCTATCTGGAAGTGGAAAATGACGCGCTGCAACCGGCGGTCGATCGCCTGGCCGATGCCATTGCTGAGCCATTACTCGATCCGGTTAACGCCGATCGTGAGCGCCATGCGGTGAATGCGGAACTGACCATGGCGCGTTCGCGCGATGGGCTGCGTATGTCGCAGGTTGGGGCGGAAACCCTGAACCCGGCGCACCCGGCATCGCGTTATTCCGGTGGTAACCTCGATACGCTGCGTGATAAGCCTGACAGCAATTTGCATCAGGCGCTGAGTGATTTTTATCACAGCCACTACTCAGCCAATCTGATGAAAGCGGTGATTTACAGCAACAAATCGTTGCCGGAAATGGCCGATATTGCGGTCCAGACTTTTGGGCGTGTGGCTAACCATCAGGCCATCGTGCCAAAAATCGAAGTGCCGGTGGTGACCGATGCGCAGAAAGGCATCATCATTCATTACGTGCCCGCCCAGCCGCGCAAGCAGTTAAAATTGGAATTCCGCATTGCCAACAACAGCGAGCAGTTCCGCAGCAAAACCGACACGCTGATCAGTTACATTCTTGGCAACCGCAGTAAAAACACTCTGAATGATTGGCTGCAAAAACAAGGGTTAGCGGACGGCGTTAATGCCGGCGCCGATCCGATGACGGATCGTAATAGCGGCGTGTTTGCTATCACGGTATCGCTGACCGATAAAGGCCTGGCGCAGCGTGATGAAGTGATCGCCGCCGTGTTTAGCTACCTCGATATGCTGCGTAATAAAGGCATTGATAAAGGCTATTTTGACGAGGTTTCGCACGTCCTGGCGCTGGATTTCCGTTATCCATCGATTACCCGTGATATGGATTACATCGAATGGTTAGTGGATACCATGTTGCGCGTGCCGGTCGATCACACGCTGGATGCACCGTACCTCGCTGATAACTTCGATCCTGCTGCGATAAAATCTCGTCTGGATGAGATGACGCCGCAAAATGCCCGCATCTGGTATATCAGCCCGAATGAGCCGCACAACAAAGAAGCTTACTTTGTGAATGCGCCTTATCAGGTCGATAAAATCAATGCTGCGCAGTTCAGTGACTGGCAGCAGCGTGGTACTCAGATTCAGCTATCAATGCCGACGCTGAATCCGTATATCCCCTCTGATTTCACTATCGTGCCTGGCGATGGCAAAACCTATACCCACCCGTTGGCACTCACCAGCGGTGATAGCATGCGCATTTATTGGATGCCGAGCCAGTTCTACGCCAGTGAACCTAAGGCAGCCATCACTCTGGCGCTGCGTAACAAAGCGGCGATCGGTGATGCACGTCAGCAGGTGCTGTTTGGCCTGAATGATTATCTCTCCAGCGTGGCGCTGGATGAGCTGAACTCTCAGGCCTCGGTGGGCGGCATCAGTTTCTCGACCGGTGAAGATGACGGCATCGTGTTCAGCGCCAGTGGTTTTACGCAACGCTTGCCTGAACTGCTGAAGAAACTGGTCGAGGGTTATGCCAGCTTCCAGCCCGATGCACAGCAGCTGGAACAGGCGAAGTCCTGGTATCTGGATCGATTAGAGGCTGCGGAGAAGGGGAAAGCCTTTGAGCAGGCCATCCAACCGATGCAGATGTTGTCTCAGCTGCCGTACACCCAACGTGAGACGCGTCGTAAATTAGTCAAAGACCTGACGCTAAAAGACGTGACGGATTACCGCGATGCGTTACTACGCAACGCCACGCCGGAAATGATGGTAGTAGGCAACCTGTCTGCCGAACTCGTCAAACAGCTAGGCACTGACCTGCAGCAGCAGCTGCACAGCGAGGGGCACAGTTACTGGCACAGTGATTACGTGGTGATCGATAAAGCCATGAAGGCTAACCTGCAAACTGCAGGCAGCAGCACGGATTCGGCGCTTGCCGCGCTCTACGTGCCACTGGGTTACGACGAGTATCAAAGCATGGCCAACAGCACCATGTTGAGCCAGATTGTTCAACCCTGGTTCTACAATCAATTGCGTACTCAGGAACAACTTGGCTATGCCGTGTTCTCGTATCAGATGCCGATTGGTCGCCAGTGGGGGATTGGCTTCCTGCTGCAAAGTAACAGTAAGCAACCGGCTTACCTGATGCAGCGCTTCGAGGCGTTTTATCCGCAGGCAGAGCAACGTCTGCGCGACATGAAACCGGAAGATTTTGCCCAGTATCAGCAGGCGTTGATCAACGACTTAAAACAACGTCCGCAAACGCTGGATGAGGAAGCGAATCGCTACAGTCGTGACTTCAACCGTCAGAATTTTGCCTTCGATACACGTGAAAAGGCGATTGAGCAGATCCAGAAACTTACCCCACAGGGTTTGGCCGATTTCTTCCACAAGGCTGTGCTGCAACAGCAGGGGATGGCGATGATTTCGCAGATTGGCGGCAGTCACGATGGCGCCACCAAAGATGATTATGCGCCACTGCCAGGCTTTACCAACTGGGATCAGGTTGAGAAGCTACAGCAATCTCTGCCGGTAAAGAGTGATACGCAATGAGTCTGCATCAGCCGCCTGAATCGCTCAATCCGCTAACGCTGCCGTTACGCGGAGAGCGGCTGATTGAGGCGTCTGCCGGGACCGGAAAAACGTTCACTATCGGTCTGCTTTATCTGCGGTTGTTGTTAGGTTTGGGGGGGCCCAACGCTTATTCCCGTCCGTTGTCGGTAGAGGAAATTCTGGTGGTGACCTTTACTGAGGCGGCCACGGCGGAACTGCGCGGACGTATCCGCGCCAATATTCATGAGCTGCGGCTGGCCTGTATTCGCGGTACCAGCCGCAATCCCATGCTGAAGCTGCTGTTGCAAGAGATGCCGCAGCCTGCGGAGGCGGCATCGCTGCTGCTGGCGGCGGAACGTCAGATGGATGAAGCGGCGATCTTTACCATCCACGGCTTCTGCCAGCGCATGCTCAATCTCAATGCGTTTGAATCGGGCATGCTGTTTGAGCAGCAACTGATTGAAGATGAGCAACAGCTGCTGCGCCAGGCCACTGCCGATTTCTGGCGTCGCCACTGTTACCCGCTCACGCTGGATATTGCGCGCGTGATTGTCAGCGAGTGGAGTGGCCCGGAGCAGCTGCTGGCCACCTTACGGCCATGGCTGCAGGGCGAATCCCCCAGCCTGCGTTTGCCGCCCGCGGACGCAGAAACACTGACCACGCGCCATCATGAAAATCTGGCGCGTATCGACGCGATAAAAGCCGAATGGCGCGCGGTGGGTGAAGAGGTGTTGACGCTGGTCGGGCAGTCCGATGTCGATAAGCGTAGCTACAGCAGTAAAAATCTGCCGGTGTGGGTGAATAAGGTCAGTTTCTGGGCGCAGAGTGAAACCTGTGACTATCAGTTGCCTGCAGAACTGGCGCGCTTTGGCCAGCAGGTGCTGGAAGAGAAAACCAAAAAAGGCCATCCGCCGCACCATGCGCTGTTTACAGCGATTGATCTGTTCCTGGCTCAGCCGATTTCACTGCGCGATTTGGTGATTGCACGTGCGTTGGTTGATGTCCGTGCGGCAGTGCGCAAAGAGAAACGTCAACAGGCGCTGCTGGGTTTTGATGATCTGCTGAGCCGGCTGGATGATGCCCTGCAGCAGCCCGCGGGTGAGCAACTGGCTCAGGCGATTCGTCAGCGCTTTCCGGTGGCGTTAATCGATGAATTTCAGGACACCGATCCGCAGCAGTATCGTATTTTCCGCACGCTTTATATCAATCAGCCCGAACATGCGCTGCTGTTGATTGGCGATCCCAAACAGGCTATTTATGCGTTTCGCGGTGCTGATATTTTTACCTATATCCGCGCGCGTAATGAAGTTAGCGCGCATTACACCCTCGACACCAACTGGCGCTCTTCGCCAGCCATGGTCGAGAGCGTCAATCAGCTGTTTTCTCGCCTTGACGCGCCGTTCCTGTTTGACGCCATTCCCTTTTTGCCGGTGCAGTTCGCGGCGCCGAATCAAACGCTGTCTCTGAGCATCGATCAGCAGGAGCAGGCGGCATTACGTCTCTGGTTACAACCGGGCGAGGGATGCAGCGTCGGCGACTATCAGCAGACCATGGCACTGCAATGTGCTGCGGACATCAGCCATTGGTTACAGGCTGGACAGCAACAGCGAGCGCTGCTGGGCAAAGCTTCAGCACAGCGCCCGGTGCAGGCATCGGATATCACGGTGCTGGTGCGCAGCCGCAATGAAGCGAATCTTATCCGTGAAGCACTTAACCAGCTCGGTATTCCCTCGGTTTACTTGTCGAATCGCGACAGCGTGTACACCACCCCGGAAGCGCGTGAACTGTTGTGGTTACTGCAGGCGGTGCTGGCTCCCGAGCAGGAGCGCATGTTACGCACGGCGCTGGCCACCTCGCTATTTGCTTTTGATGCCGCACAGTTGGATGCATTGGATCAGGATGCGCGTGGCTGGGATGAATTAGTCGAGACTTTCGCCCGCTGGCAGCAGTTATGGCAACAGCGTGGCGTATTGCCGATGCTGCGTCAGCTGATGCTGGAACGTCAGCTAGCGGAAAACTTGCTGGCCTCGGAAAACGGGGAACGCCGCCTGACCGATCTGCTGCATCTTGGTGAACTGATGCAGGAGGCCGCTTCACAGCTCGACAGCCCGCATGCGCTGGTACGTTATCTGGCGCAGCAGATTGCCAGCCCGGATAGCCAGTCGTCCAGCCAGCAACTGCGTCTGGAGAGCGATCGCCACCTGGTGCAGATCGTCACCATCCACAAATCCAAAGGACTGCAATATCCGCTGGTGTGGCTGCCGTTTGCGGCTGGATATCGCGAAGCGGATACCGCGCTGTATCACGATCGCGACAACTTTGAGGCGGTGCTCGATCTGCAGGCCGATGACGCCAGCCTGGCGATGGCGGAACAGGAGCGCCTGGCGGAAGATCTGCGTTTGCTTTACGTGGCACTCACCCGCTCGATCTATCACTGCAGCGTTGGCGTGGCACCGCTGTTTCGCGGTACGCGCAAGAAAGAGGGCGCGAGCGATCTGCATAAAAGCGCGCTGGGCTATCTGCTGCAGCGCGGTGAGGCGGCCTCGGCAGAACAGCTAGCCACGCTGCTTGAACAGATGGATGCCACCGGGACTGAAGTCGTGCAGATAGCGCATCAGGAGGCCGAACGCTGGCAGGAACCTGCAACTGCCGATCAGGCATTGGCTGCCAGAACCGTCTCCCGCACGCTGGTTGAACCCTGGCGAGTGACCAGTTATTCCGGCTTGCAGCAGCACGGCAACCAGCGACTACTCGATGTGATGCCAAGCTTTGATATCGAAGCCGCAGGTGAAGAGCAGCAGGAAGAGGCCGCTGAAGCCGCATTGACGCCGCACCATTTCCCGCGTGGCGCGGCGCCGGGGACTTTCCTGCACGAACTGTTCGAATCGCTCGACTTCCCTCAGCCCCCAACTGCGGCGTTGCTGGATCAACATCTGCAGCAGAATGGTTATCCGTTGCACTGGCAGCCGATGCTGACGGACTGGATTGCGCGCGTGGTGAGCACGCCGCTCAATGCGCAAGGGATTCAGCTCGGCAACGTGCAGGCCAGCGATCGCCTGGTCGAAATGGCCTTTTACTTGCCTATCGACGGCTTATTGACGGCCAATGCCCTGGATGCACTGATCCGCCAGGATGCTTTATCGTCTGATGCGCCACCGCTCGATTTTCGTCAGGTGCAGGGGATGTTAAAGGGCTTTATCGATCTGGTGTTCCGCTGGCAGGGTAAATATTACCTGCTGGATTATAAATCCAACTGGCTGGGCGACAGTCACGATGCCTATACCCCAGCGGCGATGAAACAGGCCATGATCGACCACCGTTACGATTTGCAGTATCAGCTCTACACGCTGGCGCTGCATCGCTATCTTAAACATCGCCTGGCGGACTACGACTACGAGCAACACTTCGGTGGCGTGTTTTATCTGTTCCTGCGTGGCATGGATGGCACTTCACCGGCCAATGGCGTGTTCCACACACGGCCCACCCTCGAATTTGTTTCACAACTGGATAGCCTGTTTCGCGGGCAGGGAGCCACGGCATGAGCGGCATCACAGCGCTATTACAACAGGCGGTTGAACTGCGTTTACTGCGTTCACTGGATGTCCAGTTCGCCCTGTTGCTGGCGGATGACACGCAGCCAGCACGCCTCCTTGCTGCTGCCTGTCTCAGCGCCGAAGCGGGAGAGGGCCATGTTTGCCTGCCGCTGTCACAGCTGAGTCGTGAAGGATTATTTAATGGTCGTCATCCTGATTGGGTTCAGGCCATCTGGCTGGCGGCGGGTGAACCGCAGAATTGGCATGATGTGCTGGCAAACTGGTCGGCGGTGAGTGGTGACGAACAGGCCGCTCCGATTGTTCTGAGTGAAAACCGTCTGTACCTGCATCGCTTATGGCACAACGAAGCGCAGGTGGCACGGTTCTTTCAGGCGCAGTCTGCAACGCAGCCGTTTGCCAGTGAAACGGTGCGTGAGGTGCTGGATGAGCTGTTTGGTACGGAGCCGGATAACTGGCAAAAAATCGCTGCAGCGGTGGCGCTGACCCAGAAAACAACCGTGATTTCTGGCGGTCCCGGCACCGGCAAAACCACCACGGTGGCGAAGCTGTTAGCGGCATTGATTCGCCTGACTGACGGTGCGCTGCGTATTCAGCTGGCGGCGCCAACAGGTAAAGCGGCGGCGCGATTAACCGAATCACTTGGCAAGGCGCTGCAAAAACTGCCGGTCAGCGACACTGAGCGCCAGCGCTTCCCGGCGGAAGCCACCACGCTGCACCGTTTGCTCGGTGCACAACCGGAAACGCAGCGCCTGCGCTATCACGCCGGTAATTTGCTGCATCTTGATGTGCTGGTGGTGGATGAAGCCTCGATGGTTGATCTGGGCATGATGGCGAACCTGATCGCCGCACTGCCGCCACAGGCGCGGGTGATTTTCCTCGGCGATCGCGATCAGCTGGCTTCGGTGGAAGCTGGCGCGGTGCTGGGCGATATTTGTCGCTGCGCTGAAGCAGGATACAGCGTAGCGCGCGCAGCCCAGCTAAGTGCCTTAACCGGTTGCCTGGTTGAAGGCCACGATGATCCCAGCGCGCCCGCCGTGCGCGATGCCATCTGCTTATTGCGTAAAAGCTACCGTTTTGATGCCAACTCGGGCATCGGCAAGCTGGCTGCTGCGGTCAATGCCGGCGAGCCAAAAGCCGTCGAAGCCGCATTTAACGCGGGCTTCAGCGACATTTCACGCCAGCCACTCAATGATGGCGAGGCGTATCAGTTGATGCTGACTGACATCGCAGCGGGCTATCGTCCGTTTCTCCATCTGGTGAGCCAGCGATCGCCACCCGCTGACATCCTCGCCGCGTTTGGGCGTTACCAGTTGCTGTGTGCACTGCGTGAAGGGCCGTTTGGCGTGCAGGGATTAAATCAGCGTATCGAGCAAAAACTGATACAGATGCAGCTGATTCGTCGTCCGCCTGGCGGCAGCCGCTGGTATCAGGGCCGCCCGGTGATGGTCACGCGCAATGACAGCGCGCTGGGGCTGTTTAACGGCGACATTGGCATTACGTTGTTCGATGACGAAGGGCTGCTGAAGGTGTTCTTTCCGTTGCCGGATGGCAGCATCAAAGCCGTACAGCCGAGCCGTTTACCGGCACATGATACCGCCTGGGCAATGACGGTGCATAAATCGCAGGGATCGGAGTTTGAGCATACGGCGCTGGTGATGCCGGCGCAGTTTTTACCGGTGTTGACCCGCGAGCTGATTTACACCGCAATTACCCGTGCGCGTAAGCAGCTAACGTTATACAGCGATGATGGCGTTTTTCGTCGTGCGGTGCAGTTACGCACGCAGCGCCGTAGCGGATTGTTGGATCGGCTGAGCGGCGAGTCATCCTGAGTTGGGGTTGAGGTCGGTCGACAAACCGACCTCAGGGCAATGCGGATGTTTAATTGGATGCGCGTGGATGCGCATCCTGAAACAACGTTATCAGTCTAAGAAGTGGGGCAACTCCAGGCCATTAAGCGTAATTTTCCATTCACTACCCTTCAGCGCGATTCACTACCGTTAGCGCAAATCCGCCATCAGCACCTTCGAACGGCGTTGATAGTTATACATCTGTTTCTTGCTCTCCGGCAGTGATTCGATATCTACCGGCGTAAAGCCGCGTTCCTGGAACCAGTGAATACTGCGGGTGGTCAGCACGAACAGCTTCTTAAGACCCATCTGGCGCGCCTGCAGTGCCACACGATCCAGCAGCAGCTCGCCGCGTGATGAGCTGCGGTAGTCCGGATGTACTG
Organism: Pantoea rodasii; assembly: GCF_002095465.1. Lineage (GTDB taxonomy): Bacteria > Pseudomonadota > Gammaproteobacteria > Enterobacterales > Enterobacteriaceae > Pantoea > Pantoea rodasii. The sequence goes on from NZ_MLFP01000001.1 coordinate 458,510, forward strand.
CCACGCAGGCCATCTCACCAATCTGTTCATCCGGGAACGGATAGAGCGCGGCACAGGCGATGGTCAGGCTATCGCGCTGAATAATGGTGAATTTGTCGATCTCCATTTCCAGCTGCTCGCGCGAACGACGCACCAGTATGCCTTGCTGCTCCAGTGGACGAATCAATTCCAGAATGCCGCCAATATCGTTGATGGTAGCGCGACGAATCTGCTCGGCAGACTCCATCACGATCTGTGTCCCGATACCGTCGCGTGAGAACAGCTCCTGGATCAATGCGCCATCTTCCTGATAGCTGATCAGGTGGCTGCGACGCACGCCGCTGCGGCAGGCTTTCACCGCACCCCGCAGGAAACGCACCGTGCCCGACAGGAAATCACCGTCATTTTCCATCTCATCGATACGCGCTTGCGCTTCGTTGGGGAACAGCTCGGAAATGATGGTGCCTTCGCGATTAGTGACGCCTTGTTCAGAGCAGAAGCCAATCATCTTTTCGGCTTTCAGCTTGATCGCCAACTGGGTAGCCACTTCTTCAGAGGTCAGGTTAAAGCTTTCACCGGTTACCGATACCGCGACCGGGCCGAGCAGCACGATGGCATCATTATCCAGCTGACGATGGATCGCCTCTTCATCAATACGGCGAATACGGCCGCTGTGGCAGTAATCCACACCATCATCCACGCCTAGCGGTTGGGCGATAATAAAGTTACCGCTTACCACGTTGATGTGCGCGCCTTGCAGCGGAGTGTTATTCAGGCTCATTGACAGGCGGGCAGTAATATCCAGCTGCAAACGTCCGGCAGCCTGCTTCACCAGTTCCAGTGATTGGGCATCGGTTACGCGCGTGTGCTTGTGGTAAATCGGTTCCAGCTGTTGCTGTGCCATGCTGGCATCAATCTGCGGACGGGCGCCGTAAACAACCACCAGGCGAATGCCAAGACTATGCAACAATCCGATGTCATTAACGATGCTGGAAAAGTTCTCATGCTCGATGGCTTCACCGCCCAGCATGATGACAAAGGTCTTGTCACGGTGGGCATTTATATAGGGAACGGTATGGCGAAAACCCTGAACCAGTTCGGTACTACGTTCCTTCACGGCAAACCCTCTGTGAATGTTTATTCGTAATTTGTGTATTTTTATGCTCTTTTGCCGGTTATTGCAAGCGCCGGGCCTGACGTTACTTTACGATTTTCCTGATGCAACCCTCGCTAACAGCCTGCATTATCTGGTTTTTCTGGCAAAACACGACACGGCTTGCCAAGCAAAGTTTTCGCCTTCCTCTCGTCGATTGACGATATTTTAGACATCACACAGCAGTTGGAGCGGCATGTCCGAAGCTTTTACACGACGACGATTATTGCAGGGCGCGGGCGCGCTATTACTCTTGAGCGTAACGCGAACCGGACTGGCAGCCAGCCAGCATATTGTGGCGGTGCGCATCTGGCCTTCATCGACTTACTCCCGCGTGACGTTAGAGTCGAATGTTCCTCTCAAGTATAAACAGTTCGCCCTGAGCAACCCCGATCGCCTGGTGATCGACATTGAGAACCTGCATATCAATCCGGTCCTGAAAGGGGTGGATAAGCAAGTACGCGTTGACGATCCATATATTAAAAATGCCCGCGTCGGCCAGTTCGATGCCAACACGGTGCGCGTGGTGCTGGAGCTGAAACGCAACGTCGCGCCGAAGATCTTCACGCTGGCACCGGTGGCGGGCATCAAACATCGTTTAGTGGTCGATCTCTATCCGAGCCAGCCATCGCCGGAAGAGGATCCGCTACTGGCGTTACTGAACGATTACAATCAGGGTGACCTTGAACGCGATCAACCCGCGCAGGCGCCGTTACCGGGCAAAGCAGGGCGCGACCGTCCGATCATCATCATGATCGATCCCGGTCACGGCGGCGAAGATCCCGGTGCGCATGGCAAATATAAGACGCGGGAAAAAGACATTGTGCTGAAGATTGGCCGCTACCTGAAAGCGCTGATCGACAAAGAGCGCAACATGAAAGCGTACATGACGCGCAACGAAGATGTGTTTATTCCACTGCGTGTGCGCGTTGCGAAAGCACGCAAGCAGCGCGCCGATCTGTTTATCTCGATTCACGCCGATGCCTTTACCAGCCGTGCCGCGCGCGGTTCGTCGGTGTTTGCGCTTTCGACCAGTGGTGCAACCTCCACCGCCGCGCGCTTCCTGGCGCAAACCCAAAACGAATCGGATTTGATTGGTGGCGTCAGCATGAGTGGCGACCGTTATCTCGATCACACGATGTTCGACATGGTTCAGCGGCAGACCATCAGCGACAGCCTGAAATTCGGTAAAGAGGTGTTATCGCGTATGGGTCATATCAATCACCTGCATAAACGCACGGTGGATCAGGCGGGTTTCGCGGTACTCAAAGCCCCGGATATTCCATCGATACTGGTGGAGACCGCGTTTATCAGCAATGTCGAGGAGGAGCGTAAGCTGCGCACGCCGCGTTATCAGCATCAGGTGGCTGAGGCGATCCTGCATGGGATTAAGGCGTATTTCGATAAAGGTGCGGTGCTTGCGCATCGTTGAGAGGAGGGCGGCCACTGTGCCGCTTTTTTTGACTGGCGACAAAAACAAAAAAACACCCGTTAAGGTGCTTATCTGTAATTGGTTGCGGGGGCCGGATTCGAACCGACGACCTTCGGGTTATGAGCCCGACGAGCTACCAGGCTGCTCCACCCCGCGTCCGTCTGACGCTTTTACTACGTTCACATTGTATTCTTCTAAAGACGAATTGGTTGCGGGGGCCGGATTCGAACCGACGACCTTCGGGTTATGAGCCCGACGAGCTACCAGGCTGCTCCACCCCGCGTCCGTGGATGCGCACTATACTCTCGACGCGCGGCGATGCAACCCCTTTTTGTGTTAAAGCCTTAAATTTACAGCCAGTTGGTGATTAATAGTGCCATTGGGCGATTAATTGTACAGATGTGAGCGCGGTACCCTGTGGCGGATTTCATTCTCTCTGTCCCTTTGCTATCGTCGCCCTGCAAACAACCGAGAAAAAGAGAACGTAATGAAAGGACATTGGGCCAAATATGCACTGACTGGCGCGTTTCTCGCGCTTTTAGCGGGCTGTAGTTCTAAACCGACTGACCGTGGTCAGCAATATATAGATGGCAAACTGAATCAGCCGCTTGGGCTGGTTAATGAACCGAATGCCAAAGGGCGCCCTGTTAACGGCCGCGATTTTGGCGTGCAGGTGCAACAGATTCAGGGGGCATCATCCGGGTTGTATAGCCGCAACACCGGCACTTACAGCGCGATCCAGAACTGGCTGCTCTCCGGCGCCGATACCCGTCAGCTGAGCCAGTTCGGTTTAAATGCTTATCAGATGGAAGGTACCGATAACTACGGTAACGTGCAGTTCACCGGTTACTACACGCCTGTGGTGGAAGCACGCTATACCCGCCAGGGTGAGTTCCAGTACCCGATTTATCGCATGCCCCCGCGCCCGCGCGGCCAGAAGTTGCCGAGCCGTGCTTCTATATATAGTGGCGGACTCGATGAACGTTACGTGATCGCCTGGAGCAACTCGCTGATCGATAACTTTATGATGGACGTGCAGGGCAGCGGCTACGTTGATTTCGGTGACGGCCGTCCAATGCGCTTCTTTGGCTACGGCGGCAAAAATGGCTGGGCCTATCACAGCGTTGGTAAAGAGCTGATCGATCGCGGTGAAGTGAAGCGTGAAGATATGTCGATGCAGGCGATTCGCCAGTGGGCACAAGATCATTCGCCGGAGCAGGTGCGTAATGTCCTCGAGACTAACCAGTCATTCGTGTTCTTTAAGCCGGAAGAGTATGTGCCGGTGCGTGGTGCCAGTGCGGTGCCTTTGATTGCCAAAGCGTCTGTGGCCTCCGATCGTTCATTGATTCCTGCAGGCACGGCATTGTTAGCCGAAGTGCCGCAGTTGAATGAGAAGGGCAAGTTCAACGGCAAGTATGAGATGCGACTGATGGTGGCACTGGATGTTGGCGGAGCGATTAAAGGCCAACACTTCGACATCTATCAGGGTGTCGGGCCGGATGCGGCGCACCTTGCCGGCTTCTACAATCACTACGGCCGCGTCTGGGTGTTGAAAGCCGCGCCGGGTGCCGGACAGCCGTTGTTTAGCAATCCGCAGAATGGCAATAATGGTTCACTGATTATCGGGGCGAATTGATATTCTTCCCTGCGGCAAATCAGCGGGAGTATTTAACTGATTTGCCATGGGTCGCCAATAAGGGCGACTCAACGAGTCCTTCACTGTTTCTGTAAGGGTGCGCATGCATGCGCACCGCATCAAAAGGTTTGATATGAAAGAAGTCAGCGACGCCTGGCGGCAACGTTTTGGCGGCACGGCGCGTTTGTACGGGCAGGACGCACTGCAGCGTTTTGCCGACGCCCATTTTTGTGTGATTGGTATTGGTGGCGTGGGTTCATGGTCTGCTGAAGCGCTGGCACGCACCGGAATCGGTAAAATCACGCTGATCGACATGGATGATGTCTGCATCACCAACACCAATCGCCAGATTCATGCCCTGCAAGGCAAAGTGGGACAAGCGAAAACCGAGGTGATGGCGGAGCGGATTCGCGCCATTAATCCGGAGTGCGAAGTGACCTGCATTGATGATTTCATCACGCCGGATAACACCGCTGAGTTGCTGTCGGCGGGTTTGATTACGTGATTGATGCGATAGACAGCGTGCGCCCCAAAGCGGCGCTGATTGCGTGGTGTCGTCGTAACAAAATCCCGTTAGTCACCACCGGCGGGGCGGGCGGACAAATCGATCCGACGCAGATTCAGGTCAGTGATTTAGCCAAAACCATTCAGGATCCGCTGGCGGCAAAACTGCGTGAGCGACTGAAAGGCGACTTTGGTGTGGTGAAGAACAGCAAAGGCAAGTTAGGGATTGATTGCGTGTTTTCCACCGAGGCGCTGGTTTATCCTCAGCTGGATGGCAGCGTCTGTACTTCCAAAAGCACCGCTGAAGGGCCAAAACGTATGGATTGCGCGGCGGGTTTTGGTGCGGCCACCATGGTGACCGCCACATTCGGCTTTATCGCTGTTTCACACGCGCTGAAGAAGTTTCTCGCTCGCGCGGCGCGTCAGGCTGCTTGATGCATCCGCGCGGTGCGTTGCACTGCATCGGCCAACGCCTTTAAGCCGCTGCTGCGTGAGGCGCTGAGCTGTGCGCGCAGGCCTAAGGTATCAAACAACGCCAGCGGATCTTGTGCTAATAGGTCCGCTGGCGTTTTGCCTTCTACTGCGGTCAGCAGCACCGCCAGCAATCCGCGCACAATGCGGCCTTCGCTGTCGCCATAGAAGTGCAGTTTGCCGTTCGGCAGCAGCTGGCTGCTGAGCCATACCCGATTTTCACAGCCGCTGAGTTCAATATCTGCCGTTTTTACCTCCTCTGCCAGAGCAGGTAACTGGCGGCTGAGCTGGATCAGCTGGCGATAGCGATCTTCCCACTGATGAAAATGGGTAAATTTTTCGGTCAGGCTGGCTTCAGTAATCACATCACCAAACGGATGCGGACCAATCAGGGTCGTCATAGCGTTATTCACTCAGCAGTTCTACGGCATGATGCATGGCGCGCACCAGCGCATCCACGTCCTGCAAATTATTATACGGGGCGAATGACACGCGTAACGTACCACTGACGCCCAGCGCCGCCATTAAGGGCTGGGCGCAGTGTTGCCCGGCTCGCAGCGCAATGCCCTGTTCTGCCAGCAAGGTGACAATATCACTGTGATGGATACCCTCAATATCAAACGCCAGCAGGCTGGCATTGCCGCAGCGGAAACTGCGGAAACCGGGAATTTCACTCAACTGCTCTTCGGCCAAACTGGCTAACTGCTGGCTCCACATCTCGGCCTTTTCGGCGTGATGCTGTGACAGCCACTCCAGCGCGGCGCTCAGGCCCACCACGCCAGCGACGTTTGGCGTACCGGCCTCAAAACGCCACGGCACCGGTTGGGGCGTGAAGCCGTTAAAATCGACCTGCGTCAGCATCTTGCCGCCGCCTTGCCACGCATCCATCTCTTCCAGCAGTTCGGCTTTGCCGTAAAGCGCCCCGATGCCCATTGGGCCATACAATTTATGGGCGGAGAAGGCATAAAAGTCGATATCCAGCGCCTGAACATTCGGTGGGGCATGCACGATACCCTGGGCACCGTCCACCATCACTTTTGCGCCGACGCGATGCGCCAGCGTAATGGCCTGAGCGAGATCCGGACAGCCGCCGGTGACATTCGACATCTGGCCGATCGCCAGCAGTTTGGTTCGCGCGTTGAGCAGTTGCGGAAGCAGGCTGATATCCGGCAGACGATCTGCGCCAATCGGCCATTTCACCAGCTTCGCGCCGCGAGCCTGCGCGACCATCAGCCACGGCACCAGATTGGCATGATGTTCTGCTTCGCTCACCACAATCTCATCGCCCGGCTGTAAGCGTGGTGCCAGCCAGCTGTTGGCCACCAGGTTAATCGCTTCCGTGGTGCCGCGCGTCCAGATTATCTGGCGGTCATCGGCGGCATGGATCAAGTTGGCCACCCGTCCGCGCGCCTGCTCGTACTTTTCGGTTAAGGCGCGAGCGGCTTTAAACTGACTGCGATGCACGGTGCCCGCACTCAAGCTGTAAAAATTTGCCGTGGCGTCAATCACCGCCTGTGGCTTTAACGTTGTGGCGGCGCTATCGAGGTACACGCCAGCATCGCTTAACGCTGGAAACTGCGCGCGGAAGGCGGTTGGGGAGAAGATGGTCATACTAAACCCACTGTATTCATTTTTAGGACCAGGCCGAAAGCCGGCCGGTTCGCTGGCAAAGCTGGAAAAGCGCGTTATGCTAATTATTGCAAGGTTTGAACCGATACCCGCATAACGAATCGACATTATCAGTCGAAATCACTTTTTGCTGCCTCTGGTCAGCGCATGCGGGTGGTTTAATGCAATCAATCTGCAAGGAGATAGAAGATGAAAAAACTCGCCGCAGTGCTGGCCGTGTGTACCATGGCCTTTACCCTGGCTGCTTGTTCCAGCAATTATGTCATGCATACTAATGATGGTCGCACCATTGTTGCCGCTGGCAAACCGAAAGTTGACGATGATACCGGTATGATCAGTTATAAAGATGCCAATGGCAACGAGCAGCAGATTAACCGTACAGATGTAAAAGAAATGGTTGAGATGGGGCAGTAAGCTTTAGATAAAAAAAAGCACCGCAATTTGCGGTGCTACTTAAAATCACTTGGACAGACAGGGTAAATCTACAGGAATTAAAAGCTTGATCTGCAATCGTCAGATCAAAATGCAAACACAACATCACGACCACAAGCCAAAAGCTCTCCAAAAGTCTGCGATCTCTCGCACGTTTCCAGAAATCTTTTCGTTCCGGCTCAGGAAGTGCGGCAACTATAGGTATTTGCTGGAGCTTCCTCAACGGACAATTTATAATGTCTCGGATTAAAAAAACTAATACGTAACGACTTTGTATAAGTTGGACGATGACCTTATGAATCCGCACACGGAAAACCATGTCAAAACGCCTTCCACCGCTTAATGCTTTACGCGTCTTCGATGCTGCAGCCCGCCATTTAAGCTTCACAAAAGCCGCTGAAGAGCTGTTCGTTACCCAGGCAGCTGTCAGCCACCAGATTAAATCTCTGGAAGATTTCCTCGGCCTAAAGCTGTTTCGGCGGAGGAATCGTTCGCTTTTACTTACGGAAGAAGGTCAAAGCTACTATTTGGATATCAAGGAGATCTTCTCTGCGATCAACGATGCTACGCGTAAACTTCAGGCGCGCAGTGCCAAGGGTGCTTTAACCGTCAGCCTGCTGCCGAGTTTTGCCATTCAGTGGCTGGTGCCACGCCTTTCCAGCTTTAATATGGCTTATCCGGGCATCGATGTGCGTATCCAGGCGGTCGACCGTGATGAAGAGAAGCTAGCCGATGATGTAGACGTGGCTATTTTCTACGGCCGCGGCAACTGGCCGGGGCTGCGTGTTGAAAAGCTGTATGCCGAATATTTGTTGCCGGTCTGCTCGCCGATGCTGCTGACCGGCGACAATCCGCTGAAAACAACGGCCGATTTGGCACACTTCACGCTGTTGCATGACGCCTCGCGGCGCGACTGGCAGTCCTACATTCGTCAGCTAGGATTGCAGCACATTAATGTGCAGCAGGGACCGATTTTCAGCCACAGCGCGATGGTGCTACAGGCCGCTATTCACGGCCAGGGCGTTGCGCTCGCCAATAATGTGATGGCGCAGAGTGAAATTGAAGCCGGGCGGTTGGTCTGTCCATTTAATGACGTATTAGTCAGTAAAAATGCTTTTTATCTGGTTTGTCATGACAGCCAGGCAGAACTGGGTAAAATAGCCGCCTTTCGTCAGTGGATCCTGGAAAAAGCCGCAGTTGAACAAGAAAAATTCCGCTTTCGCTACGATCACTAATGCGTTGAGTGCTGCACAGTGATGTGCAGTTTCATTCTGAGGAAGAATAAATGTCCAGTCGTGCCATGTTTGTGTTTGCCGCCATCAGCGGATTCCTGCTGGTGGCATTTGGTGCTTTTGGGGCGCACGTGCTGAGCAAGTCGCTTGGCCCAGCCGAAATGGCGTGGATTCATACCGGCCTTGAATATCAGGCTTATCACACGCTGGCGGTCATTGGTCTGGGTGCAGCGATGCTGCGCCGCGCCAATATCTGGTTTTACTGGAGTAGCGCTGCATTAGCGCTCGGCACCGTGTTGTTCAGTGGCAGCCTGTATTGTTTGGCGCTGTCACACTTAAAGTTTTGGGTTTTTGTCACGCCAGTGGGAGGATTGTTCTTCCTGATAGGCTGGTTCTTGATGTTGATTGGCGCATTGCGTCTTAAACGAAAGGCGGATCGCCATGAATAAAGTTTTGCTCTATTGCCGTCCTGGCTTTGAGAAAGAGTGTGCGGCAGAAATCAGTGCCAAAGCGACCGAGCGTGAGATTTTTGGTTTTGCGCGCGTCAAAGATGATTCCGGCTATGTGCTTTATGAGTGCTATCAGCAGGAAGATGCTGAAAAACTGATTCAAACGCTGCCGTTTTCTGAGCTGATTTTTGCACGCCAGATGCTGGTGGTGGGCGAACTGCTGCGCGACCTGCCGCAGGAAGATCGTATTTCCCCTATCGTGGGTATGCTGACCGGCGTGGTGGAAAAAGGCGGTGATCTGCGTGTCGAAGTGCCGGATACGAATCAGGCGAAAGAACTCACCAAGTTCTGCCGCAAGCTGACCGTACCGCTGCGTGCCAGCCTGCGTGAAAGCAAAATTCTGCTCAACTACGAATCGCCGAAGCGTCCAGTGGTGCACGTGTTCTTTATTGCACCGGGCACCTGCTATGTCGGATATTCACTGCCAGAGAACAATTCACCGTTCTATATGGGCATCCCGCGTCTCAAGTTCCCATCTGATGCGCCAAGCCGTTCGACTTTAAAGCTGGAAGAGGCATTCCATGTCTTCATCCCGGCCGATGAGTGGGAAGAACGTTTAGGCAGTGGCATGTATGCGGTTGATCTGGGCGCTTGCCCCGGTGGCTGGACCTATCAATTGGTTAAACACAGCATGTGGGTGTATGCCGTGGACAACGGCCCGATGGCACCGAGCCTGATGGACACCGGACAGGTTACCCACTGCCGCGAGGATGGGTTCAAATACCGTCCCGCGCGCAGCAACATCAGCTGGCTGGTGTGTGACATGGTGGAAAACCAGTGCGCGTGGCCAGTTTGATGACCGAGTGGCTGGTCAATGGCTGGTGCCGTGAGGCGATCTTCAACCTCAAGCTGCCAATGAAAAAGCGCTACGAAGAAGTGACGCAAAACCTGGCAATGATCGATGAAGCGTTGAAAGAGAAGGGCATCAATGCAGAGATCCAGGCGCGTCAGCTGTATCACGATCGTGAAGAAGTGACCGTTCACGTGCGCCGCCTTTGGGCGGCAGTGGGCGGCCGTCGCGACGAACGCTAATCCTGCTTCATACTTTGCACTACAGCGGCGTTGGCTGCGCTTGCTCGCCCCGGTCACATACTGACGTATGCTCCCGGGGACTCACGCACTTGCCGCCTTGCTGTAGCACAAATTATTTCGCAGGATGCATTTCCCGTCATACTTCGCTGGATTTCCCGGGTTCAAACTGTAGCGGCGCAATTTATTGCGCATGTTGTGAGGCTCGCAGGTGTGTGCGGCAGAAACGCCGCACAGATCATTTACGCCTTATAGCGCAACGTATTCAAATTCCCCTGCAATTCCAAATCGCGTTTTAACGTTGAAACCTGGCGGCAAATCTCTGCCATCTCTCGGTGATCGCGCAATTTCTTTTGCCACTTTTCAGGGACCTGGTCGAACTGCTGATACAGGGCTTCCAGCGTACCAAACTGCGTGAGCAGTTCACGGGCGCTTTTGGGGCCGATGCCGGTAACGCCGGGAATCTTGCTGCTGCTGATACCGCACAGCCCCCAGTAATCGGGCAACTGCGCGGGCGTGACACCGAACTCCTGTTCGATAAAAGGCACGTCCAGCCAGCGTTTTTGGAAGTAATCACGGATGCGGATATTGGGCGCCAATAGCTGGCAATAGCCTTTATCGGTGGAGACGATAGTCGCTTGATGGCCAGCATCGGCCATTTTTACCGCCAGCGTGGCGGCGAGATCGTCGGCTTCGTCGAGATCGGCGACCCAGCAACGCACGCCGACAGCTTCAAACGCCTGCTGGATGGCGGGCATCTCCAGCTGCAAATCGTCTGGCATCGCAGGGCGACCGGCTTTGTAATCGGGCAGCAGCTGATGCCGCCAACCGGGGTGGCGCTCGTGACTATCAAACACCGCGACCACGTGTGTCGGCTGTGTGTGAACTAACAGTTGATGCAAGGCGGCCACGCAAGCTTCGCGACACGGTGTGCCCTGCACGGCATGCAAGCGACGGATCAGGTTCAGCGCATCAATGATCAGAAGATGAAACGACATAGTGATAGCGGCAGCCCGCAGGCTGCCTTCCTGGTGGGTTATTTAATGATTTCGTAGCAGGGGATATAGGCACTGCCTGGCAATTCATACGCTGTTGCGCGACAAAGCCCTGCAACAGCTCATCCATGCGATGCATGATGTCTGCGTCGCCACGAAGCTGGTAAGGACCCTTCTCACGAATTTCGCGAATGCCCACTTCCTTGACGTTACCCGCCACGATGCCAGAAAAAGCACGACGTAAATCCGCCGCCAGTTTTTCCGCAGGCTGATTCGGGAACAGATTCAGGTTGGCCATGTTTTCATGGGTTGGCACAAACGGAACCTGCAGGTCAGGCGCGATACGAATTGACCAGTTGAAGCTATAGGCGTCGCCGGTTTCACGACGATACTCCTTCACCTGTGGCATGGCCTTCTTCATCAAGCGCGCCACTTCGGCGGCATCATCAATGATGATTTTGTAGTGCTTGCGCGCGGCTTCGCCCAGCGTGTTGACGATGAAATCGTCCAGCACACGGAAATAATCTGCACTCTCTTTCGGGCCGGTAAGAATCAACGGGAGCACCTGATCTTTATTGTGTGGGTTCATCAAAATCCCCAACAGATAAAGTAACTCTTCTGCCGTGCCCACGCCGCCAGGGAAGATCACAATGCCATGCGCGATGCGTACAAAGGCTTCAAGGCGCTTTTCAATATCCGGCATGATGATCAGCTCATTCACCAGCGGATTCGGTGGCTCTGCCGCGATGATGGACGGTTCCGTCAGACCGATGAAGCGGCTGTCATGATAGCGCTGCTGGGCATGGCCCACTGCCGCGCCTTTCATCGGCGCCTCCATGACGCCAGGTCCGCATCCGGTACAAATATTGAGTTCGCGCAGACCCATTTGGGTGCCAACGTTACGGCAGTACTGGTATTCGACCGCGTTGATCGAGTGGCCGCCCCAGCACACCACGGTGTTGGGATATTCGCCGATGTGCAGCGCGCGGGCATTACGCAGGATCGAAAACACCTGGTTGGTTATGTGGGCGGAATCATCAGCGGTTTGCTGATCGCTGCGCTCAAGCTGGCCATTGACAAACAGAATGTCACGCAGAACGGCAAACAGGTTGGCCTGTAATGAGCGGATGATACGGCCATCAACGAACGCCTCTTCCGGCGGATTGATCAGTTCGAGTTTGACGCCACGTTCACGACGCAGCACGTTGATATCAAAATTTTCAAAGCGGGAAAGCAGTTCATGACTACTGTCGGTCTGGCTGCCGGAGTTGAGCACCGCAAGTGAGCAGTTACGAAAAAGCTGGTAAAGGTCGCTGCTGGCGGTTTGCTTCAGCATGTCGACTTCCAACTGGGAGAGCAGATCCATTGAGCCAAGTGGGCTGATATGTGTAATCAAGAGAACTCCTTTACACGCAAATGCGTGACGGGTGACGCTGCGCTTAACGTACTGAACGCAGTGACGAAAATCCTTTGGAACGCGGGCTTAAACTCTCGCGCCATTCACAGAGTAACGTTGTCCGCAGGGAATGCTCAAGTGGAACCGCGCATCCGTGCAGCGGCCTGCGAGGCGTCTCGCAATCTGTTACTGGCGAACCAGGCGTGAAAACGTCGGGGAGAAAGGCACGTTGCTGCGCCAGGGGTTAATATCCAGTCCACCACGACGCGTGTATCGTGCGTAAACAGTCAGGGATTCTGGCTGGCAAAAGCGTTGAATGTCGTTGAAAATGCGCTCAACGCACTGTTCATGGAACTCATTATGCTGGCGGAACGAGATCAGGTAACGCAGCAGCGCTTCACGATCGATACGCGGGCCTTTGTAACGGATCATCACTGAACCCCAATCGGGTTGGTGAGTGATCAAACAGTTCGATTTCAGCAAATGACTGACCAGCGTTTCCTCAATCACGTCCTCGCCCGCAGCATGTGCCAGATAATCAGCATTGAAGGCGTAATCGTGGATTTCAATATCTTGTTCGTCGATCACATCGCCATTGAAATGGCCGATTGGCTGTCCTTCAACTTCGCTCAGGCGGAACAGTGCGACGCTGACCTCACCCTGAGCACAGGCTCGAAGATCGCGTTCCAGCGTCTGGCGGACTTCGCCCCAGTCGGCGAAAATCGTTTGGTTAAAGCTGTTAAGATAGAGCTTAAAGCTCTTAGATTCGATCAGGTTTTCGCTGTCTGCGCGCAGTACCACTTCGCCCACTGCAACTTGTGGCACCCCTTTGCTGTTCAGCCAGGAGAGTTCGTACAGCGTCCAGATATCCCCACCCTGAAAGGGCAGATTGTCTGGATAGAGCCCGAGCGGTTCACGATTCAGGCTGCGCGGCACCGATTGCAGCAGCGTGTTATCGTAGCGATCTACATAAGCCGTGGGCTTGCCTAACGTCAGGCCACTTAATGCCCGATCGTGGTTTTCAGAAGACATATCGGTTACCACTACATTCCATCAAAGTGGCTAAGTGTAACCGATCACAAGCGAGAAGATGAATGATGCAGCAAACCGCAGACGCTCTGCGTGATTTTACCGCCCGATATGTTCAGGATTGGCAGCAGCAGGCGGGACATCTGCCCGCCAGTGCGGATCTCCTCGGTGTGCCATCCCCCTGCATTGTGGGTACGCTGGACGATCGCGTGTTGTGGCAGCCGCAGCCTTTTACTCTGCCTGCCACGTTGGCAGCTGTAGAGCGCGCGCTGGAGATCCAGTTAATGCCGGAAATCAGTGCCTTTTATACGACGCAATTTGCCGGTGATATGACGGCCACCTTTGAACAACAGCCGGTGACCTTATTGCAGGTGTGGAGTGAATCAGATTTTACCCGCTTGCAGGAAAACCTGATTGGCCACCTGGTGATGAAGCGCCGCCTTAAACAGAGTCCAACATTATTTATTGCCACGACTGAATCAGAGCAGGATGTGATTGCCCTGTGCAATCTGACGGGCGAAGTTATTCTGGAACAGCTTAGTAGTAAAAAGCGTGAAGTCCTGGCGGCAAGTGTTCAGATATTTCTTAATGCTTTACAACCGGTTAGTGTTTGAGTGGCAGAGTTCGCGGGTTAATCTTGTAAGACATCTCTCACAAGCAGTGTGAGAGATCGCTAGATCATTTCGCAGACTTCCGGAAGTCCGCTATGTAAAAATATTGTGAATCATGAGCTTATGGCATCACTCCTAAAATTAGTAGTGTGAGAAATCTATTAACGCGTCTTACTAACTTGTTATTACGATGGTTTCTGACAGAATAGTCACCACTGGCAGGATGCTGGGGATTAAGAGACGTTCAGGAGAATGTCAGCCAGGAGGCGGGAACGTAACGGAGTTACGGCACACGGAAGGCTTCAGGACGAAGCAGGACACTCAGGATTGAGTCAGGGACACCTCCAGGACGGAGAATGAGAGCCACGCGGGATGTGGTGGGCCAGGATGCTAAGGATATCTGTCACGATGACAGGCAATGGAAAGCACAGGAAGAGTTGTCATGGATGAGCAGGGAGCACAGCGGTGGCGGGAATGCTGCGAACGAAACCGGGAGCACTGTAAATACAGTGCTCCCTTTTTATGGCTTTTTTGCGCCATGAAAGACTAATGGTATGCTTGCCGCCCAAATTTTCTCTGGAGGTGGCGTATGTCGTCGCAAATGATTATTCAACGGCTGCAACAGGTCGAAGCGGTGATGCGCGAACACGGCCACTGGCAGTCTCAATCCCCTGAGGCGGAAGCTTTCGCCAGCACCGAGCCATTTTGTCTCGACACCCTGGAACCGCTGGAATGGCTGCAGTGGGTGTTGATCCCCCGCTTCCACGCGCTGATCGAAGCCGGTGCGCCGCTGCCGCAAAACTTCGCCGTGACGCCTTATTATGAAGTGGCTTTACCGGCTACCACGCCGGGCCATGCGGTGCTGTTGCTGACACTCGGCCAGCTTGACGCGCTTTTTCAGGATCCGACCCTGTAATGTTAGAAATCCTTTATCAAGATGAATGGCTGGTTGCCGTCAACAAACCCTCTGGTTGGCTGGTGCATCGCAGTTGGCTCGACCGCGACGAAAAAGTGGTGGTGATGCAAACGGTGCGCGATCAGATTGGTCAGCACGTGTTTACCGTTCATCGTCTCGATCGTCCCACCTCCGGCGTGCTGTTAATGGCTCTTTCCAGTGAAGTGGCCCATCTGCTGTCACAGCAATTTGAGCAGCATCAAATACAGAAAACCTATCATGCGGTGCTACGTGGTTGGCTGGATGGCAGCGCGACGCTCGACTATCCGTTGCTCGAAGAGCTGGATAAGATCGCCGATAAGTTTGCCAGCCAGGAACGCACCGCACAGCCAGCGGTGACCGACTATTGCTCACTGGCACAGGTTGAGATGCCGGTGGCGATCAGCCGTTATGACAGCGCGCGTTATACCCTGGTGGAGATGTCGCCACACACCGGCCGCAAACATCAGTTGCGTCGTCATATGGTGCATCTGCGTCACCCGATTATTGGTGATAGCGCCCATGGCGATTTGCGTCAAAATCGTGGCGCCGCACAGCACTTTGGTATGAATCGTTTGATGTTACATGCCAGCGCACTCAGCCTGACCCATCCAGTGACCGGTGAGCCATTAGTGATTCGTGCGGGGTTGGATCGCGTCTGGCAAGGGATGCTGCAACAGTTCGGCTGGCAGGATCAGATCCCTGAAGTTCCGAGGGTTGAGTTTGCTGACGAGGCAGTCCAGGATAAGCCAACAGAATAAAGGAGCGGCAAGATGGCAAAGATTGGCATTTTTACAGGAACGGTGTACGGCAATGCGCTGCTGGTGGCTGAAGAAGCCCAGCCGGTACTGGAAGAGCAGGGCCATGACGTTAAGGTCTTTGAAGATCCGACGTTGGCCGACTGGCAGGCTTACAGCAAGGATGTGGTGCTGATTGTGACTTCGACCACCGGTCAGGGCGACTTCCCGGACAATATCGCCCGTTTGTTTGTGCAAGTGCGTGATGAAGTAGGCTATCAGCCAGAGTTGCGCTACGGCGTGATTGCACTGGGTGACAGCAGCTACGACAACTTCTGCGGCGCGGGTAAAACCTTTGATGCCACCTTGCAGGAACAAAGTGCCAAACGCATTGGTGACGTGCTGTTGGTGGATGCCACAGAAGATCCAGAGCCTGAGTCAGTGACCACGCCGTGGGTCGAGAACTGGGGTAAATTGCTGTAATTTTGCCTTCGCTTCAGCTCTGGCAAGCGACTTAAGACAATCTAAGCGGCCTGACAAATCAGGTGATGATTATTCTGACGCGCCTGAACAAACCCTCTCCCATGTTGGGAGAGGGTTTGATAACAATCAGGTCACCGGTGCCGGATTAAACACTGCCAGCTGATTACGAATCCCCCAGCGATCGGACCAGGTTTGTTTGCGACCACTGGCAATATCCAGAATCAACTCAAACAACCGCCAGCCCACCTGCTCAATACTCTCTTCACCCGTGGCAATCGTCCCTGCATTAATATCCATCAGATCATGCCAGCGCTCAGCCAGTGCATTACGCGTGGCCATTTTAATCACTGGAATGGCGGCCAGACCGTACGGCGTGCCGCGACCGGTGGTGAACACCTGTAACGTAATGCCCGATGCCATCTGCTGCGTTCCGCAAACAAAATCACTGGCCGGTGTTGCCGCATAGATCAAACCGCGCTTGGTCGGACGCTGACCGGGTGACAGCACTTCCACAATTGGGCTGCGGCCTGATTTGGCAATCGACCCCAATGCTTTCTCCACCACGTTGGCCAATCCGCCTTTTTTATTGCCCGGTGAAGGGTTGGCGCTACGGTCGGTTTGCCCCTGGCTGAGGTAATCGTCATACCACGCCATCTCTTCCAGTAGGCGTTTACCGACGTTTTCATCGACCACGCGCGGCGTTAGCAGGTGTATCGCATCGCGCACTTCGGTCACTTCAGAGAACATTACGGTGGCACCGCAGCGCACCAGCAAATCAGAGGCGAAGCCGACAGCCGGATTAGCTGTCACGCCGGAGAAGGCATCGCTTCCGCCGCACTGGGTGCCGATCACCAGTTCGGATGCCGGACAGCTTTCACGCTGCCGTTGATTCAGCTTTTTCAGATGACGTTCGGCGACCTGAAGAATTTCATCCACCATCGCACCGAAGCCGACATGACGCTCATCCTGCAAACGCACAATGTCACGATCGTCCAGCGAAATCGCCTGCACGTCCGGCGTACCTGTCAGCAGACGCTCGGGCTGTAATTTCTCGCAGCCGAGGCTGACGATCATTACTTCGCCACCAAAATTGGGGTTGAGCGCGAGGTTATGAATAGTGCGAATCGGTATCACCGCTGCTGGCGCATTGATCGCCACCCCGCAGCCATAAAGATGGTTCAAGGCGACCACGCCATCGACGTTGGGATAACGCGGCAGCAGATCGTGTTCAATCATCTGCACCACGTAATCCACCACGCCAGCCACACAGTGCACGCTGGTGGTGATACCCAGCAGATTGCGCGTTCCCACGCTGCCATTGGCGTTGCGATAACCCTCAAAGGTATAACCTTCAAGCGGTGGCAGGTCGGGCGGCACATTGTTTGCCAGTGGCAGAGTGTTTAGCGGAGGCGCTTCGGGTAGCGCCACCAGCGATTCTTCAATCCAGCTGCCTTGGGCGATCGGGCGCAATGCGGTGCCGATCACTTCGCCATAACGCAGGATCGCGCCGTTCTCAGGAATATCCACCAGCGCCACTTTATGTCCTTGCGGCACATGTTCGGTGAGCTGCAGGCCATCCTCAAAGCGGGTGCCCGTGGGTAAGCCTTGATTGTTGACCACGATGGCCACGTTGTCGGCATCGTGCACTTTTATATACAGCGGTTTTTCTGTTAGCGGTCGGTTCATTGCTCACCTTCCAGTTCGTCGCGCTGTACTTGGCAGCGCGGTGTAAATGCTTCCATCACGTCATCATTTTTGCCAGCCTCAGTATATGCAGGGGTATTTGCCAGCGCATTGTGCAACTGACTGGCTTTAAGGGGTTTTAATCGCGGAGTTTGGTTCGTTTATCCAAATACAAGTGAACACACTCACAAAGCGCGCGTTGGCTGTCTGTTTCTTCATCAATATGACGATGATTTGTCGGGTTCCGTGAGCCACACCGCAGCCTTATGTGCAATTGCCATAAAATCAGTATTAATCGCCGCTCATCATCATGCGTTCTTCCAATGCCTCGTGATTTGGCTGTTCCTATACTGATTCTCGTTCTCTAAACGTTTGGTTATTTGTCACGACGCATCATCGTTTTGCCATAACAACAATCGCCGTGTTTAACCCGACATCATTCTGATACCCAACGCGATGTGTATGCAGTCAGAGTGAATGTAGCGTTCGCTATATTTCAGGAGTGCATCATGAATAGTTTCAGCCAGACAGCGGAAGCGGTGCAAAAACGCACCAACGCCCGTTACTGGATTGTAGTGATGTTATTTATCGTCACTTCATTCAACTACGGTGACCGTGCAACCATTTCGATTGCCGGTTCCGCGATGTCTAAAGATATCGGCCTTGATTCGGTCGGTCTTGGATATATCTTCTCCGCCTTCTCATGGGCTTACGTTATCGGACAAATCCCCGGCGGCTGGCTGCTCGACCGCTTTGGTTCAAAACGCGTTTACTTCTGGAGTATTTTCCTCTGGTCGCTGTTTACCTTACTGCAGGGCTTTGTTGACCTGTTCAGCGGCTTCGGCATCGTGGTTTCGCTGTTCCTGCTGCGCTTTATGGTCGGGTTGGCAGAAGCGCCTTCCTTCCCGGGTAACAGCCGTATTGTTGCAGCCTGGTTCCCGGCACAAGAGCGTGGTACCGCCGTGGCGATTTTCAACTCGGCACAGTACTTCGCCACGGTGATCTTCGCACCAATCATGGGCTGGCTGGTGGCGGAAGTGGGCTGGGCACATGTGTTCTGGTTCATGGGCGGGCTGGGCATCATTCTGAGTTTCGTCTGGCTGAAGTTTATGCACGACCCCAACAATCACCCGAGTGTCAACAAAGCCGAGCTGGAGTACATGGAACAGGGCGGTGCGCTGATCAACATGGACGCGAAAAAGTCCGAGCGCAAAGTGAGCTGGGATGAGAAGTGGTTCCAAATCAAGCAGCTGCTCGCGACCCGCATGATGTGGGGCATCTACCTCGGACAATATTGTGTTAACGCGCTGACCTACTTCTTTATTACCTGGTTCCCGGTGTATCTGGTGCAGGCGCGCGGCATGTCGATTCTGAAAGCCGGCATGATCGCCTCAATCCCGGCCATCTGTGGCTTCCTGGGCGGTGTGTTAGGTGGAGTGATTTCCGATTACCTTATGCGCAAAACCGGTTCGCTGAATATTGCGCGTAAGACGCCAATTGTGGTCGGCATGCTGCTCTCTATCAGCATGGTGATGTGTAACTACACCGATACCGAATGGGTGGTGGTGCTGTTTATGGCGATGGCGTTCTTCGGCAAAGGCATTGGTGCACTGGGCTGGGCAGTGATGGCGGATACCGCACCGAAAGAGATCAGCGGATTAAGCGGCGGCTTGTTCAACATGTTCGGCAACTTCTCCGGCATCGTGACGCCAATTGCTATCGGTTACATCATCGCCGCTTCTGGTTCGTTCGAAGGTGCTTTGATTTACGTGGGTATCCACGCCTTCGTTGCCGCGTTCAGCTTCCTGTTCATTACGGGCGATATCAAACGTATTGAACTGAAACACCGAGCATAAGGACTGAGTATGAATACGCAAAGTAGCCCGGTGATCACCGATATGCAGGTGATCCCGGTAGCGGGTTACGACAGTATGCTGTTGAACATCGGCGGTGCACACAGCGCCTGCTTCACCCGCAACATCGTGGTGTTGACCGACAGCGATGGTCACACTGGCGTCGGTGAAGCGCCAGGCGGTGAAACCATCTATCAAACGCTGGTTGAGGCGATTCCGCAGGTCAAAGGCCAGCAGGTGGCGCGCATGAACCGGCTGGTGCAGCAGGTGCACAAAGGCAATCAGTCGGCGGATTTCGATACCTTCGGCAAAGGTGCCTGGACCTTCGAACTGCGCGTCAACGCGGTGGCGGCGCTGGAAGCCGCACTGCTGGATCTGCTGGGCCAATGTTTGGGCGTGCCTGTGGCCGAGTTGCTCGGTCCGGGCCAGCAGCGCGATGAAGTCACGGTGCTCGGTTATCTGTTCTACCTCGGCGATCGTCGTAAAACCGATTTGCCGTATCTGACCGGCGAAGGTGCAAGCCATGACTGGTATCACCTGCGTCATCAGGAAGCGTTAACGCCTGAAGCGGTGGTGCGTCTGGCGGAAGCGGCACAGGACAAATACGGTTTCAAAGATTTCAAACTGAAGGGAGGCGTATTGCCGGGAGAGCAGGAGATTGAATCCGCTGCCGCACTGAAAAAACGCTTCCCGGATGCGCGTATCACCGTCGATCCCAACGGCGCGTGGACGTTAGATGAAGCAATCGGCTTGTGCAAAGGCATGGGCGATGTGCTGACCTACGCCGAAGATCCCTGTGGTGCTGAACAGGGCTATTCCGGCCGCGAAGTGATGGCGGAGTTCCGCCGCGCCACCGGCTTGCCGGTCGCCACCAACATGATCGCCACCAACTGGCGTGAGATGAATCACGCGGTGATGCTCAACTCAGTCGATATCCCGCTGGCCGATCCGCACTTCTGGACGCTGAGCGGTGCGGTACGCGTGGCGCAACTGTGTGATGACTGGGGCTTAACCTGGGGTTGTCACTCCAACAACCACTTCGATATTTCGCTGGCGATGTTCACCCACGTTGGCGCGGCGGCACCGGGCAAACCCACCGCTATCGATACCCACTGGATCTGGCAGGAAGGCGATCAGCGCCTGACCAAAGAGCCGCTGCAAATCCGCAACGGCAAGATCGCCGTGCCGGATAAACCGGGCCTCGGTGTCGAGCTGGATTGGGATCGCCTGCATCAGGCCAATGCACTGTACAAATCTCTGCCGGCGGGCGCGCGTAACGACGCCACGGCCATGCAATATCTGGTTCCCGGTTGGTCATTCGACCGTAAGCGTCCGGCCTTCGGTCGCCGTCATGCATAAGGAGCAGGAAATGAGTCAGACACCAAAAATCACATCGCTGCAGGTCATTCCGGTGGCCGGTCACGACAGCATGTTGCTGAATCTGAGCGGTGCCCATTCGCCGTTTTTCACCCGTAACATCGTCATTATCAAAGACAATGCCGGCCACACCGGCGTCGGTGAAATTCCCGGCGGTGAGAAGATCCGTCAGACGCTGGAAGATGCTGCCACGCTGGTGGTACACAAAACCGTGGGCGAATACAAAAACATCCTCAATCTGGTGCGCAGTACCTTTGCCGATCGTGATTCCAGCGGACGCGGCAATCAGACCTTCGACCTGCGTACCACGATTCACGTGGTGACCGGTATTGAAGCGGCGCTGCTGGATCTGCTCGGCCAGCATTTGGGCGTCAACGTTGCCTCGCTGCTCGGCGATGGCCAACAGCGCGACCGTGTGGAGATGCTGGGTTACCTGTTCTATGTCGGCGACCGCAAGAAAACGTCGCTGTCTTATCAGAGCCAGGAAACCGACAAGTGCGACTGGTATCGCCTGCGTCATGAAGAGGCGCTGACGCCGGATACCGTGGTGCGACTGGCGGAAGCGGCCTACGAGAAATATGGCTTCAACGATTTCAAACTGAAAGGCGGCGTGCTGCGCGGTGGCGAAGAGGCCGAAGCCGTAACGGCGCTGGCTAAACGCTTCCCACAGGCGCGCGTCACGCTCGATCCCAACGGTGCCTGGTCGCTGAATGAAGCGATTATTCTTGGCAAGCAGCTGAAAGGCGTGCTGGCCTACGCAGAAGATCCGTGTGGCGCTGAGCAGGGCTATTCGGGCCGTGAAGTGATGGCTGAATTCCGCCGCGCGACCGGTATGCCGACCGCCACCAACATGATCGCCACTGACTGGCGTCAAATGGGCCACACGCTGTCACTGCAATCGGTGGACATTCCGCTGGCCGACCCGCATTTCTGGACCATGCAGGGTTCAGTGCGCGTGGCGCAGATGTGTCACGACTTCGGCCTGACCTGGGGTTCACACTCCAATAACCATTTCGATATCTCGCTGGCGATGTTCACCCACGTGGCCGCTGCTGCACCGGGCGCGATTACTGCCATCGATACCCACTGGATTTGGCAGGAAGGCAATCAGCGCCTGACTAAAGAGCCGTTCCAGATCAAGGGCGGCATGGTGCAGGTGCCGCAAAACCGGGTCTGGGCGTCGAGCTGGATATGGATCAGGTGATGCAGGCCAACGCGCTGTATCAGAAACACGGTTTGGGCGCGCGCGACGATGCGCAGGCGATGCAGTTCCTCGTGCCGAACTGGACTTTCGATAACAAGCGTCCGTGCCTGGTGCGCTAACGCTTCCGGCGCCCCTTGCGGGCGCCCGTTGTAACAGACAGGAGTAAAGACAATGAGCAATGCCTGGCCGAACCACTTTCGTCGCCGTTTGCTGGCAGGGGAAACCCTGATTGGTAGCTGGTGCGCGCTTGCCAGTCCGATTTCTACCGAAGTTCTGGGCCTCGCCGGTTTTGACTGGCTGGTGCTGGATGGCGAACACGCGCCGAATGACATCACCACCTTTATCCCGCAGCTGATGGCGCTGAAAGGCAGCCACAGCGCGCCGGTGGTACGTCCGCCGTGCAACGAACCAGTGATCATCAAGCGTCTGCTGGATATTGGTTTCTATAACTTCCTCGTGCCGTTTGTCGAAACCGAGGAAGAGGCGATTCGCGCGGTGGCCTCAACGCGCTATCCGCCGGCGGGTATTCGCGGCGTATCGGTTTCGCATCGCAGCAACATGTACGGCACGCTGCCGGAGTACAACGCCACCATCAACGACAACATCACGGTGCTGGTACAGATCGAAACGCAGCAGGCGGTGGATAACATTGATGCGATTGCGGCAGTCGATGGCGTGGACGGCATATTTGTCGGACCGGGTGATCTCTCGGCGGCGATGGGCTATCTCGGCCAACCTGCGCATCCTGAAGTGCTGAAAGTGATCAAACACATCTTTGAGCGTGCTAAAGCCGCGGGCAAGCCGAGCGGCATTCTGGCCCCGGTGGAAGCCGACGCGCGCCGTTATCTCGAATGGGGCGCTACGTTCGTTGCCGTGGGCAGCGATCTGGGTGTTTTCCGCAACGCCACGCAGGCGCTGTGTGACAAATTTAAGAAGTAACTGACTGAGAGGAAAGGCAATGAAAATTGGATTTATCGGCCTCGGTATTATGGGCAAACCGATGAGTAAAAACCTGGTGAAAGCCGGTTATTCGCTGGTGGTACGCGATCACAACGTCAGCAATGAAGCTGAACTGGTGGAGCTGGGTGCGACCGTGGCAAAAACGCCAAAAGAGGTGGCCGAGCAGGTTGACGTGCTGATCACCATGGTGCCGAACTCACCGCAGGTGAAAGAAGTGTGCCTCGGTGCCAACGGCATCATTGAAGGCGCGAAGCCGGGCCTGATCGTCATCGATATGAGTTCGATTGCACCACTGGCCAGCCGTGAAGTGCACGATGCGCTGGCAGAAAAAGGCATCAAGATGCTGGATGCGCCGGTCAGCGGCGGCGAGCCAAAAGCTATTGAGGGCACGCTGTCGGTGATGGTGGGCGGAGATAAAGCGGTATTCGACCAGTGCTATGACATTATGAAATCGATGGCGGGTTCCGTAGTGCACACCGGTGATATCGGTGCAGGCAACGTCACCAAGCTGGCGAACCAGGTGATTGTGGCACTGAATATCGCCGCGATGTCTGAAGCGCTGTCGCTGGCGACTAAAGCCGGCGTGAATCCGGAGCTGGTGTATCAGGCGATTCGGGGTGGGCTGGCAGGCAGCACGGTGCTGGATGCCAAAGCGCCAATGGTGCTGGATCGTAATTTCAAGCCCGGCTTCCGTATCGACTTGCATATCAAAGATTTGGCTAACGCACTGGATACCTCACACGACATTGGCGCGCATCTGCCGCTGACCGCTGCGGTGATGGAAATGATGCAGGCGCTGAAAGTCGATGGCAAAGGCACATCTGACCATAGTGCGCTGGCTTGCTATTATGAAAAATTAGCTCAGGTCGAGATCACCCGGTAGTTTGTCTGTCCGGTGTCTGCGGATGCCGGACCGCTTACTGCATTAGCAGGACGGAACTCCGTCACCCATCGCGCTCGGATTGCCTATGAAAATTGTCATCGCACCGGATTCATATAAAGAGAGTTTGTCCGCCCTGGAAGTGGCTTCGGCAATTGAAGCGGGATTTAGCGAGATTTTTCCCGAAGCCGAATACGTGAAGATACCGGTTGCCGACGGTGGTGAAGGCACGGTCGAAGCGATGGTGGCGGCAACGCAGGGAAGTATTGTCAGATTATCGGTCACCGGACCGCTCGGCGCACCCGTCGATGCGTTTTACGGTTTATCCGGTGACGAGCGCAGCGCCTTTATTGAAATGGCGGCGGCCAGCGGGCTTGAACTGGTGCCTGCCGCGCAGCGTGATCCGCTGATCACCAACTCTTATGGCACTGGCGAGCTGATCAAAAATGCGCTCGATCGCGGTGTTGACCACATCATCATTGGCATTGGCGGTAGCGCCACCAACGATGGCGGTTCAGGCATGATGCAGGCGCTGGGCGCTTGCTTGCTGGATCAGCAGGGTAATGAGATTGCGTTTGGTGGCGGCGCACTGCCGCAGCTGGCGCGCATTGAAATCGATCAGCTGGATAAGCGTATTCAGCAGTGCCGCATCGAAGTGGCCTGTGATGTCACCAATCCATTAACGGGAGAAGAGGGCGCATCGGCAATCTTTGGTCCACAAAAAGGGGCGACGCCGGAGCTGGTGCAGCAACTGGATAAAGCGCTGGCGCATTACGCGGACATTATCCATCGCGATTTAGATATTGATGTACTGCACATTGCCGGCGGCGGTGCGGCAGGCGGTATGGGCGCGGCGCTGCATGCGTTTTGTCAGGCCGAGCTGCGTCGCGGTATTGAGATTGTGACCGAAGCCCTGGGATTAGCCGATCAGGTGAAAGATGCCGATCTGGTGATTACTGGCGAAGGACGTATCGACAGCCAGACCATTAACGGCAAAGTGCCGATTGGCGTGGCGAAGGTGGCGAAGCAGTTTAACAAGCCGGTGATTGGTATTGCCGGGAGTTTAACGGCGGATGTTGGCGTGGTGCATCAGCACGGGCTGGATGCGGTGTTCAGCGTGCTGTTTAGCGTTGGCTCGCTGGAGGATGCGTTAGCCAATGCCGCGCAGAATGTGCGACTCACCGCGCGTAATGTGGCGGCAACGATCAAGGCAGGCCAGGCACTGTAACCCCCGCGAACCGTAGCGGCACGATTTATCGCGCGTGTTGACCCGATGTGGCACCGTGCCGCTTCAGGCAGCGCGCGATAAATCGCGCCGCAACAAGTCTGTTCACTACATCACTTGACGCCCAATACCTTCCGCGCTTCACGCGCCACGTTGGCCATCTCATCACTCAGCTCGAGCAATTCCGGCTCCAGCGCCTCAATATCGCTCTCCTGATGCAAACTCTTCTCCAGCTGCTGGCACAGCTGTTTCAGTCGCGGGACGCCGCTGTAGCTGGCGCTGCCGTGCAGCTTATGGATGATCTCGCGCAGGCCAACAACGTCATTACTGGCCATACAACTCTCCACGCGCGCTTCCACTTCCGGCAGGAAATCCAACAGCATCTGTAGCAGGTCGCGCGCCAGATCTGGCTTGTTGGCGGCCTGGCGCAGTGCCAGCGCCCAATCGAGTGACGGCGCAACATCAGGATACACCGGCTGTGCTGAGACAATGTTTGGCGCATAGCGTTGCAGTAACTGGTTCAGCTTATTTTCGTCAATCGGCTTGGCCAGATAATCATTCATCCCGGCACCAATCAGCTGCTGGCGCTCGCCATCCAGTGCATGTGCGGTCACGGCAACAATCGGCGTGTTGGCATGCAGCGGCAAACCACGAATAATCTCACTGGCGCGAATGCCATCGATATCCGGCATCTGAATATCCATCAAAATGACATCCAGCTTGTGCAGCCGCGCCTGGCGAATTGCCTGCTCCGCGTTGTCGCATAAAATAATCTGCTGCACTTGCTCCTCCAGCAGCGCACCAATCAACTTCAGGTTGGCGGGATTGTCATCCACTGCCATCACCGTCAGCGGCTGGCGGGCACTGCGCGGCAGCGTATCGCTGTGCCGACTGTGCAGATCCAGCAGCATCGGCAGCAGGCGCGTCAGTGAAACCGGTTTAGCGATGCAGCCGGCAATGCCGCGCGCCCGTAAATCGTCGGCAAACAACATCATCTCGCTGGGCAACGCCAGTAGCACCGAGTCAGCATGCAAGCGCAGACGATGAATCAGCGCATCGGGCAGCGTGGCGGGATGCGGATCGCTGACCGGTAATCCCATCAGCAGCAGCGGGAAGTGGCTATCGGGCAGCTCATCGAGCGTGGCGTAATGCTGCACCTGCAATGGCGTAATGCTCAGCATCTCCTGCACCGCCTTGGCCACGGCGGCATGCGGTTCGATGTAGGCTAACGGAATGGCACGCAGATCCTCCAGCATGCGCGGGATCGGCGGCGCGTTGGGATTGAGATCGAGATGGATGTGCACCCAGAAGGTCGAACCCTGGTTCTGGCGGCTGTGAAACGCAATCTCTCCGCCCATTTCCGACACCAGTTTTTGCGTAATCACCAGACCCAAACCGGTACCGCCGTGGCGGCGGGAAATACTCGCATCCGCCTGACGGAATGCCTGGAACAGTTGTGACTGCTGCTGCTCAGAAATACCAATGCCGGTATCGTGAACCTGAATTTCCAGTTCAACCCGCGTATTGCTGACGCTGCGCAGTTCAACGCGTAAATCAATGTGCCCCTGTTCAGTGAATTTGATGGCGTTGCCAATCAGGTTGATCAGGATTTGCTGCAGTCGCAGCGGGTCGCCAATCACATTGTCTGGCACCTGTTTTTCCAGGCAGACGGTGATTTCTAATCCTTTGTCATGTGCTGAGGGCGCCAGTAACACCAGCGTTTCATCCAGCGTGGCGCGCAGCGGGAACGGGATCGATTCCAGCACCAGCTTGCCGGCTTCCAGTTTGGAGAAATCGAGCACGTCATTGATGATGCTTAACAGGTTGTTAGCCGAACGTTCGATGGTACTCATGTAGTCGCGCTGGTTGGTACTCAGCCCGGTTTTCAGCATCTGGCGGGTAAAGCCAATCACGCCGTTGAGCGGTGTGCGCAACTCATGCGACATATTGGCAAGGAATTCTGATTTGATACGCGCCGCTTCCTGCGCACGCTTCTTCGCCAGATCCAGCTCGACGTTTTGGATCTCCAACTGTTCGAGGGTTTCACGCAGATCGTAGGTGGCCTGATCGATATTCTGCTGCATCTCTTCATGGTAAGCGGTGAGCGACATCGCCATAGCGTTGATGCCGTTTTTCAGGATGCTCAACTCGCCCAGCATGTAACCATCAACGCGACTGTCGAGCTGGCCACGGCGGATGCGGTCCACCGTGGAGACCATGTTGCGAATCGGCCCGGTGACATCGCGCATCAGGCGATAGGCAAACAGCATGGCGATACACAGACAAAACAGCAGCAGCAAAGTGGCCACGAACACTTCTTTATACTGTTCCAGCCGCACCGATTGCAGGTCGAGTTCGATGGCCACATAACCCAGCGGATTGCCGGACGGTTTCGCATCTTCTCCCGGCAACTCATCCACTGAATAGCGTTCGGAGATTATGGGGGTACGCAACACCATTAGGTTGCCATGGCGCTCGACGGACACGCCATCTTCCAGCGTCGAGATATCCTCTTTCTGCAACAACGCCAGATTTTGATTGTTGTTCGAGGTGACGTAGATGTGATTGTTGTTGTCGAAAATGGTAATGGCACGAACAATGTCGGAATGACGACGATGCAGCAGGCTTACCAGCTCGCGAATCGCATCACGGTTGTGCCAGGTCATGCCGTATTCGCTGGAGACCGCCAGCGGTTCGATAATGTTCGAGCCGGCATCGCGTACCTGATGTTGTAATTCGTTATAACGGTGCACCACGAAGAAGGTACTGAGCAGCAGGCCAATCATCAGCGTTGGCGCCAGTATCAAAATCATCATTCGCGCCCGCAGGCTATATTTGGTCATAATTGTGGCCTGCAACTCCTGGCATCTGTCCTTGTGCACTCACCTTCACCGTGGCGCACCCATTGACGACACTATGGCGCAATTTTACTTCGCAAAACAGCACGTGGTGACTCAGCGAAGTGGAATTGGCGCGACGCCCCATTTTGGTGCCCGAAAGTGAGGCGCGATAACGGCTGTTGCACCGCGGTTTCCGCACATTACCGGGTGTGGAACGGTCGCGTAAAACTGGAACGTTTTTCGCATGAGCACAATCATTCGCAGCGGAATCTGTTCCAGGGTAGGGGAATTTACCCTCGCCGGTAGGAAAGTTCGTACAAATTGCCGTGGGTGTGGAGGGTGTTGCAGCATTAGTCCACCAGGCAGCGTATAATGCTGAACAGAATACCCACAACACTTGCGCGCGGCAGTCAGGCATTACTGTCGGCGGGCTACCATTTGGAAAGGGTCGCGATGCTGGATAGGTTCCCACCTCTCCGCTATCTCGAATCCATGGTGCTGTTAAGCAAAACATACGCGGCGTTTTCGTCGTTATGGCAGGAGAGGATATGGTTGCGGTTAGAAGTGCGCATTTGAATACGGAAGGGGAGTTTGCCCTTGACCAGTGGATCGCCAGTTTAAATATTAATAATCCGCAATCCTGTCAGCGATTAGCGGATACCTGGCGCTACTGTGAAACCAAAACGCACAACCATCCAGATCAGGCTCTGCTGCTGTGGCGTGGTATTGAGATGGTGGAAATTCTCACCATGCTCAGTATGGACAACGATAGCCTGCGTGCGGCATTGCTGTTCCCGCTCGCCAACGCGAATGTCGTCAGTGAAGAAGAGCTGGAAGCGTCATTCGGCAAGGGCATTGTTTTGCTGGTGCACGGCGTGCGCGACATGGATGCCATTCGCCAGCTAAAAGCGATTCACAATGACTCGATGGCCTCCGAGCAGGTGGATAACGTACGCCGCATGCTGCTGGCGATGGTGGAAGATTTCCGCTGCGTGGTCATCAAGCTGGCGGAACGTATCGCCCACCTGCGTGAAATGAAAGACGCGCCAGAAGACGAACGCGTACTCGCCGCGAAAGAAAGCACCAATATCTATGCACCGTTAGCTAACCGTCTGGGCATTGGTCAGCTCAAATGGGAGCTGGAGGATTACTGCTTCCGCTATCTGCATCCTGATGAATACAAGCGTATTGCGAAACTGCTGCATGAACGCCGCATCGATCGTGAAGGTTACATTGATAGCTTCGTGAGTAACTTGCGTGCGGAGATGCAGAAAGAGGGCGTGCGCGCAGAAGTGTATGGCCGCCCGAAACACATCTACAGCATCTGGCGCAAAATGCAGAAGAAGTCGCTGGCGTTTGATGAGCTGTTCGATGTGCGCGCGGTGCGTATTGTCGCGGAACGTCTGCAGGACTGCTACGGAGCTTTGGGTACCGTGCACACGCTGTATCGCCATCTGCCAAGCGAGTTTGATGACTACGTCGCTAATCCTAAACCCAATGGCTATCAATCAATTCATACCGTGGTGCTCGGCCCGCAGGGCAAAACGGTAGAAATCCAGATTCGTACTCGCCAGATGCATGAAGATGCAGAGTTGGGCGTGGCGGCGCACTGGAAGTACAAAGAAGGCCCGACCTCCAGCAACGCGCGCGGTGCCGCAGGGCATGAGGAGCGCATTGCGTGGCTGCGTAAGCTGATCACCTGGCAGGAAGAGATGTCTGATTCCGGCGAGATGCTGGAAGAAGTGCGCAGCCAGGTGTTTGACGATCGGGTGTATGTGTTTACCCCGAAAGGCGATGTGGTGGATTTACCGTCCGGCTCCACGCCGCTGGATTTCGCTTATCATATTCACAGCGATATCGGCCATCGCTGCATTGGGGCCAAAATCAGCGGCCGCATTGTGCCGTTTACCTATCAGCTGCAGATGGGCGATCAGATTGAAGTTATCACCCAGAAGCAGCCGAACCCCAGCCGCGACTGGCTCAATCCGAACCTCGGCTATATCACCACCAGCCGTGGTCGCTCGAAGATTCACGCTTGGTTCCGCAAACAGGATCGCGACAAAAATATTCTGGCGGGCCGCCAGATTCTTGAAAGCGAGTTGAGCCAGCTGGATATCAGTTTCCGCGATGCAGAAAAAATTCTGCTGCCGCGTTACAACGTCAGCTCGCAGGATGAGCTGTTGGCAATGATTGGCGGCGGCGATATTCGTCTCAATCAGATGGTGAATTTCCTGCAGGCCAAACTCAACAAACCGAGTGCAGAAGAGGAAGATCGCCAGGCGTTGCGCCAGCTGACGCAGAAATCGTACACGCCATCGCAACGCAAAGAGAGCGGGCGCGTGGTGGTGGAAGGCGTGGGCAATCTGCTGCACCATATCGCGCGTTGCTGCCAGCCGATTCCCGGCGATGATATCGTGGGCTTTATCACGCAAGGGCGCGGTATTTCAATCCACCGTGCCGATTGTGACCAGCTCAGCGAGCTGATCTCTCATGCGCCGGAACGTATTGTCGATGCGGTGTGGGGCGAAGATTATTCCAGCGGTTATTCGCTGGTGGTGCGCGTCACCGCCAACGATCGCAGCGGCTTACTGCGTGATATCACCACCATTCTGGCGAATGAGAAAGTTAACGTGCTGGGCGTTTCCAGCCGCAGCGACACCAAAAAGCAGCTGGCGACCATCGATATGGATATTGAGATTTATAACCAGCAGGTGCTGGGCCGCGTGCTGGCGCGCCTCAATCAGGTGCCGGATATCATCGATGCGCGTCGTTTGAACTGATTTTGCCATTAATGGCGCATCTACAGTGTTCGGTGCGCCGTAAGGTCGCCATTTTTGGCGACCTTTTCCATTTTTAACCCCAAAGGATTTCCCCATGACAGCCCTCAACCGCCTGCTCACCATCATGCAAACCCTGCGCGACCCGGAGCGCGGCTGCCCGTGGGATCGCCAGCAGACCTTTGCCTCTATCGCGCCTTACACGCTGGAAGAGACCTACGAAGTGATCGATGCCATTCAGCGCGAAGACTTTTACGATCTCCGCGGTGAACTGGGCGATTTATTGTTCCAGGTGGTGTTTTACGCGCAGATGGCGGATGAGCAACAGCGCTTCAACTTTGATGACATCTGCAACGCGATCAGCGACAAGCTGGAACGTCGTCATCCACACATTTTTGGTGATGTGCAGGCCGACACCACGCAGGAAGTGCTGAAAAATTGGGAAGCCATTAAGCACAGCGAACGTGCCGAAAAGTCACAGCACTCCGCGCTGGATGACATTCCCAAAGCGCTGCCCGCACTGATGCGCGCGCACAAAATTCAGAAGCGTTGCAGCACGGTGGGCTTCGACTGGAATAACCTGGGTCCGGTGCTCGACAAAGTGCATGAAGAGATCGATGAAGTGATGCACGAAGCACAGCAGGCGGTGGTTGATAACGACAAGCTGGAAGAAGAAATCGGCGATCTGCTGTTCGCCACCGTCAACCTCTCTCGCCATTTGGGCAGTAAAGCAGAAGTGGCTTTGCAGAAAGCCAATGATAAATTCGAGCGCCGCTTCCGACAGGTTGAATCCATCATCAGCGATCAGGGCATGGCGATGACCGATGCCACACTGGAACAGATGGAAGCCGCCTGGCAGCAGGTGAAAGTCAGTGAGAACAAAGACTAAGCGATTATTCCACAAATAGCCGATTATTCCTGCGCTGTGCATAATTTGTCCGCTTGAGCTTACTCGATTCAGCCAAGCGGTAACTTTGTGACGCACGTCAACATTTAACCCCCGTCTATCCGCTATGTTATCGGCTTCAATGCGTGGGGGATGGTGTGATTCATCAATTGTGGCTTAAGACGACTTCGGGTATACTATTTTCCCGTCTTGGTTATTCCACCGTCTTTAAACCTAAACTCTCAGGTTCAGCATGACAACGAATTATATTTTTGTGACCGGCGGGGTCGTATCCTCTCTGGGCAAAGGCATTGCCGCAGCCTCCCTCGCAGCCATTCTTGAAGCACGTGGTCTGAATGTGACCATCATGAAACTCGATCCGTACATCAACGTCGATCCGGGTACCATGAGCCCAACGCAGCACGGTGAAGTGTTTGTTACCGATGATGGGGCCGAAACCGATCTGGATTTGGGTCACTACGAGCGCTTCATCCGCACCAAAATGTCGCGCCGCAACAACTTTACGACCGGTCGTATTTACTCAGAAGTACTGCGCAAAGAGCGTCGCGGTGACTATCTGGGCGCCACGATCCAGGTTATCCCACACATCACCAACGCCATCAAAGAACGCATTATTGAAGGCGGCGAAGGTCATGACGTCGTGCTGGTCGAAATCGGCGGAACTGTCGGTGACATTGAGTCATTGCCGTTCCTTGAAGCGATTCGCCAGATGGCGGTTGATGTGGGCCGTGAACACACCATGTATATGCACCTGACTTTGGTGCCGTATATGGCGGCTGCAGGCGAGGTGAAAACCAAGCCAACCCAGCATTCAGTGAAAGAGCTGCTGTCGATCGGTATCCAGCCTGATGTGCTGATCTGCCGTTCTGACCGTGCTGTGCCGGCCAACGAACGCGCCAAAATCGCGCTGTTCTGTAACGTACCGGAAAAAGCGGTTATTTCCCTGAAAGATGTGGATTCCATTTACAAAATTCCTGGCATGCTGAAATCGCAGGGCCTGGATGACTACATCTGTAAGCGTTTCAATCTGAACGCGCCGGAAGCAAACCTGGCCGAATGGGAACAGGTTATTTACGAAGAAGCCAATCCGGGCGGCGAAGTAAACATCGGTATGGTCGGCAAATACGTCGAGCTGCCCGATGCCTACAAGTCAGTGATTGAAGCGTTGAAGCACGGCGGCCTGAAAAATCGCGTCACCGTGAACATCAAATTGATCGATTCGCAGGACGTTGAATCACGCGGTGTCGAAATTCTGAAAGATCTGGATGCTATCCTGATCCCTGGTGGCTTCGGTTACCGTGGTGTGGAAGGCAAAATGCTCACCGCGCAGTATGCACGTGAGAACAACATTCCTTACCTCGGCATCTGCCTGGGTATGCAGGTTGCGTTGATGGAATTTGCGCGCAACGTGGCAGGGATGGCCGACGCCAACTCAACGGAATTTGTGCCAGACTGTAAGTACCCAGTGGTTGCGCTGATCACTGAATGGCGTGATGAAGAAGGCAACGTTGAGCAGCGTACTGAGCAGAGCGATCTGGGCGGCACCATGCGTCTGGGAAGCCAGCAGTGCCAGCTGTCGCCGGAAAGCAAAGTGCGTCAGCTGTACGGTTCTGAGGTGATTACTGAGCGTCACCGCCATCGTTATGAAGTCAACAATCTGCTGCTGAAGCCGATTGAAGCGGCGGGTCTGCATATTGCGGGCCGTTCCGGCGACGACCAGCTGGTGGAGATCATTGAACTCCCGAACCATCCGTGGTTTGTAGCTTGTCAGTTCCACCCGGAATTCACGTCGACCCCGCGTGATGGTCATCCGCTGTTCGCTGGCTTTGTTAAAGCCGCGCAGGAGCACCAGAAGCGGTTAGCGAAGTAAAAGTTTAACGAACGGCGCGCGAACTTTTCGCGCGTTGTTTGTCTTAGGATTGACTAACTTGTACTGAGGAAAATCGAATGTCCAAAATCGTAAAAGTCATCGGTCGCGAAATTATCGACTCTCGTGGCAACCCGACTGTAGAAGCAGAAGTGCATCTGGAAGGCGGTTTCGTTGGTCTGGCTGCGGCGCCATCAGGTGCTTCAACCGGTTCTCGCGAAGCACTGGAGCTGCGTGACGGTGACAAATCTCGTTTCCTGGGCAAAGGTGTAACCAAAGCGGTTGCAGCTGTTAACGGTCCTATCGCGGGTGCGGTAACCGGTAAAGATGCCAAAGACCAGGCGAACATCGATAAGATCATGATCGAGCTGGACGGTACTGAGAACAAATCCAACTTCGGCGCTAACGCCATTCTGGCGGTTTCTCTGGCAGCAGCTAAAGCGGCTGCGGCTTCTAAAGGCCTGCCACTGTATGCGCACATCGCTGAACTGAACGGCACCCCAGGCAAATACTCAATGCCACTGCCAATGATGAACATCATCAACGGTGGTGAGCACGCCGACAACAACGTCGACATCCAGGAATTCATGATTCAGCCAGTGGGCGCGAAAAACGTGAAAGAAGCCATCCGTATGGGTTCTGAAGTTTTCCACAACCTGGCAAAAGTCCTGAAATCTAAAGGCATGAGCACTGCGGTAGGTGACGAAGGTGGCTACGCGCCAAACCTGGGTTCTAACGCTGAAGCACTGGCTGTTATCGCTGAAGCGGTAAAAGCAGCAGGCTATGAGCTGGGTAAAGACATCACCCTGGCGATGGACTGCGCGGCTTCTGAATTCTACAAAGACGGCAAATATGTGCTGGCTGGCGAAGGCAACAAAGCTTTCACCTCTGAAGAGTTCACGCACTTCCTGGAAGACCTGACCAAACAGTACCCAATCGTCTCTATCGAAGATGGTTTGGACGAATCTGACTGGGCGGGCTTCGCGTACCAGACCAAAGTACTGGGCGACAAAATTCAGCTGGTAGGTGACGACCTGTTCGTCACCAACACCAAGATCCTGAAAGAAGGTATCGATAAAGGCATCGCTAACTCCATTCTGATCAAATTCAACCAGATCGGTTCTCTGACCGAAACGCTGGCTGCAATCAAGATGGCGAAAGACGCAGGCTACACCGCGGTGATTTCACACCGTTCAGGTGAAACTGAAGATGCGACCATCGCTGACCTGGCGGTCGGTACTGCAGCAGGCCAGATCAAAACCGGTTCTATGAGCCGTTCTGACCGCGTTGCTAAGTACAACCAGCTGATTCGTATCGAAGAAGCGCTGGGCGACAAAGCGCCGTTCAACGGTCTGAAAGAAGTTAAAGGCCAGTAATGGTCTGTTGATGTGGCCCGATTGGCCGCATCATCGCTGATAAAGCCCCGCCTCGTGCGGGGCTTTTTGTTTTTTGACACGAAGCAGCTGTGAACGCACGGCGAAAATCTGCCATAATCCCCGCCTCGAATTTTAGACGTGAGTGAAAAATGTTCTACCCGATTAACGAAATGTTCCAGACCCTGCAGGGTGAAGGTTTTTACACCGGTGTTCCGGCGCTGTTCATCCGCTTACAGGGATGTCCGGTGGGCTGTAGCTGGTGTGATACCAAACATACCTGGGAAAAGCTGGCCAATCGGGAGACCTCGCTGGGCGATATTCTGGTGAAAACCGTGGA
Source organism: Pantoea rodasii (assembly GCF_002095465.1). Classification (GTDB taxonomy): domain Bacteria; phylum Pseudomonadota; class Gammaproteobacteria; order Enterobacterales; family Enterobacteriaceae; genus Pantoea; species Pantoea rodasii. The sequence continues at coordinate 493,987 of NZ_MLFP01000001.1, forward strand.
GAGTGACGCCTGGGGCAGCGCCGACGCGGCGATGCTGATTGAGACCATTCAACGTCAGGGCTGGACCGCGCGCCATGTGGTGATCACTGGCGGCGAACCGGCCATTTTTGATTTGCGCCCGCTGACCGAAGCGTTAGAAGCCGGTGGATTTGACTGCCAGATTGAGACCAGCGGCACGCATGAAGTGCAGTGTTCTGACGCCACCTGGGTGACGGTTTCACCTAAGGTGAATATGCGCGGTGGTTATGACGTGTTGCCGCAGGCGTTGCAGCGTGCGGATGAGATTAAACATCCGGTGGCACGTGAGCGTGATGTGGAAGCGTTAGATGTTTTACTGGCAGGCCTGCACGATGACAAAAAGCGCATCGTGGCGCTGCAACCGATCAGTCGCGGCGATGCGGCCACCAAACTGTGCATTGATACTTGTATTGCGCGTAACTGGCGCCTTTCGATGCAGACGCATAAGTATTTGAATATTGCTTAATCCCGTAGCGGCGTGATTCATCACGCGTATTTTGCAACATCACTGCTGCTAAATGCGCGATGAATCGCGCCGCGACGATAGGTTTTACTGCTTCGCTTTATAAGCGTCGAACGCCTGCTTGATTTCAGTTTTGGCTTTCGCCGCATCTTCAAAACCATTCAGCTCAACTTTCTTACGACCGTCTGGCAACTGCTTGTACACACGGAAGAACGCCTGCAGACGCTCCTGCTCCATTTTCGGCAGATCGCTCATCTCTTTGATGTCATCGTAAGTTGGGTCGATTTTGCTGGCCGGCACCGCGACGATTTTGTCATCCACTTCGCCGCCATCGATCATCTTCAGCACGCCAATCGGACGCAGTTTGATCAACGTGCCCGGTTGCAGCGGTGCGCGGGTGTAGAAAATCACGTCCAGCGGATCTTTATCGCCACCCAATGACTGCGTCAATGAACCGTAATTGGCGGGATAAGCCACCGGCATCGACTGGAAGCGGTCAGCCACAATAAAGCCGGTTTTAGCATCGGTTTCATATTTGATCATGCCGCCAGCCGGGATTTCGGTCACGGCATAGAATTCATCCGGCACGTTTTCTGGCTGTGGGAAATCCAGTACGTTTTGCGCCTGAACGGCGGCAGAGGCGGAAACAAGCAAAGCAATAACAGAAAGACGTTTGACGAGGTTCATTGTTGATTCTCTTGATCTTTAATGAAGGAGACAACAACGTAGTGGGGGCGGATGACAGGGAGATGAAGTGAACGTAAAGAAGCGTATAGCTGAAAGTCAGGCTGCACAGCGGCAGCCCGTCAACAGTGATTAACCTTTATAAGTACAACCTGCGGTACAGGTTTCTTTGATCATCACGGCGCTCAGTTCTGGCAGGATCGGCTTCATCTGATCCCAAATCCATTTTGCCAGCACTTCGCTGGTTGGATTTTCCAGGCCTGGAATATCATTCAAATAGTGATGATCGAGACGATCATAAATCGGCATAAATGCCGCCTTCAGTTCGGCAAAATCCATTACCCAACCGGTATGTGCATCCACTTCACCGGTAATTTCTAGTCGCACCAGAAACGAATGGCCGTGCAGACGACCACACTTATGCCCTTCAGGCACATGCGGCAGACGGTGAGCAGATTCGAACTGGAACTCTTTAAACAGCGTGGTAGACATAATGGCTCTCAGACTTAAAAACCGCCGAATTCTACCTGAATCACAGATTTTTCGCACCCGCTAGTGTTGAAAAGGGCATTTTGCGCCCTGGCAGGCGATCGGTCACTGATTAAATCATTGAATTACTGTGGCTTTATTTACCACTTTTGTCGATTAACATTACCCGAAAAACCACTTAGTCATTTTGGTTATTTATTATGTCGAAGGCTTATTTAATCGTTAATATACAGCCCGGTAACCTACTCACTCTTCCGCCACATATCGGTCCGGACCTCATACACTGGAATTTTTAACGCGATGACGACTCAGGCACCAGGTTCAATGCTCCCGCTTAATCCGGAGCAACTCGCGCGCTTACAGGCAGCGACCACGGATTTCAACACCACGCAGATGGCCTGGCTTTCCGGCTACTTCTGGGGCATGGTCAATCAGACGCCGGGCGCCGTTGCCGCACCTGCGCCGGTTCAGGCAGAAGTGCCAACCATTACGCTGATTTCCGCTTCGCAAACCGGTAACGCCCGTCGTCTGGCTGAACAACTGCGTGATGACCTGCTGGCCGCCAGGCTGAGCGTCAATCTGGTGAACGCCGGTGACTACAAGTTCAAGCAAATCGGCCAGGAGAAATTACTGGTGGTGGTCACCTCCACTCAAGGTGAGGGCGAGCCGCCAGAAGAAGCCGTCGCGCTGCATAAATTCCTGCTGTCGAAGAAAGCGCCGAAATTTGCGGCAGGCTCCGCGTTTGCGGTGTTTGGCCTCGGCGATACCTCTTACGAGTTCTTCAGCAAAGCCGGTAAAGACTTTGATGAGCGTCTGGCTGAGCTGGGCGCAGAACGTCTGCTGGATCGTGTTGATGCGGACGTCGAGTATAAAGAGCAAGCCACGGCCTGGCGTCAGCAGCTGACCGAGATCCTGAAAGCGCGCGTGCCGAGTGAATCCTCGGTGGTCGCAGCCGTAACGGCATCCGGCGTGGTGAACGACATTCACACCAGCCTTACAGTAAAGAAGCGCCGCTGACCGCCAGCTTTGCTGCCAACCAGAAAATCACCGGCCGCGATTCCGATAAAGATGTGCGCCATATCGAAATCGATTTGGGCGATTCAGGTCTGCGTTACCAACCGGGCGATGCGCTGGGCGTGTGGTTTGAGAACGACGCCGAGCTGGTGGATGAATTGCTGCAGCTGGTGTGGCTGAAAGGCGATGAGTCCGTTGAAGTGAACGGCGAAACCTTGCCGCTGGCTGAGGCGCTGCAAAAACATTATGAGCTGACGGTGAATACCCCGCAGATCGTTGAGCAATATGCGGCGCTGTCACGTAATGATGCGCTGCTGGCGCTGTCAGGTGATAAGCCGAAGCTGCAAAGCTATGCGCAAAGCTTCCCGATCGTCGATATGGTGCGTCAGGCCCCGACCGAACTGAACGCCGAACAGCTGACCGGGCTGCTGCGTCCTCTGACCCCTCGTCTCTATTCCATCGCCTCGTCGCAAGCGGAAACTGATACCGAGGTGCATATCACCGTTGGCGCAGTCCGCTACGAGATTGACGGTCGTCAGCGCGGCGGTGGTGCGTCAACCTGGCTGGCCGACCGCATCGAAGAAGAGGGCGAGATTCGCGTGTTCATCGAACACAACGACAACTTCCGCTTGCCGGCCAACCCGGAAACCCCGGTGATCATGGTCGGTCCTGGCACCGGCATCGCGCCGTTCCGTTCCTTTATGCAGCAGCGTGATAACGACGGCGCAGGTGGCAAGAACTGGCTGTTCTTTGGCAATCCGCACTTCACCGATGATTTCCTCTATCAGGTGGAATGGCAGAAATACGTCAAAGACGGCTTGCTGACCAACATTGATTTAGCGTGGTCACGCGACCAGGTTGAGAAAATATACGTACAAGATAAAATCCGCGCGAAAGGGGCGGAAGTGTGGCGCTGGATTGAAGAGGGCGCCCACCTTTACGTCTGCGGCGACGCCAATCGCATGGCGAAAGACGTTGAGCAGGCATTACTGGATGTGGTGGTCGAACACGGCAGCATGGATCGTGAAACGGCTGACGAATTTTTAAGTGAGCTGCGCATTGAGCGCCGTTATCAGCGAGACGTTTACTAATGAGCGAAAAACATCCTGGACCGCTGGTCGTTGAAGGCAAGCTGGTCGACGCTGAGCGTCTGAAAAAACAGAGTAACTATCTGCGCGGTACCATTCTCGAGGATCTCGATGAAGGCCTGACCGGCGGCTTTAGCGGCGATAACTTCCTGCTGATCCGTTTCCACGGCATGTACCAGCAGGATGACCGTGATATCCGTGCCGAGCGTGCAGCGCAGAAACTGGAACCGCGCCACGCGATGATGCTGCGTTGCCGCTTGCCGGGCGGCATCATCACGCCAACCCAGTGGCTGGCGATTGATAAGTTCGCCACCGATAAAACCATTTATGGCAGCATCCGTCTGACCAACCGTCAGACCTTCCAGTTTCACGGCATTCTGAAGAAGAACGTGAAGCCGACGCACCAGATGCTGCACGAAGTCGGCCTCGACGCGCTGGCCACCGCCAACGACGTGAACCGTAACGTGCTGTGCACCTCGAATCCAGTGGAGTCGGAGTTGCATCAGGAAGCCTACGAGTGGGCGAAAAAGCTCTCCGAGCACCTGTTGCCGCAAACCCGCGCTTACGCTGAGATTTGGTGGGATAAAGAGAAGGTTGCCACCACGGATAAAGAGCCGATCCTCGGTGAGACCTATCTGCCGCGTAAATTCAAAACCACGGTGGTAGTGCCGCCGCATAACGATGTCGATCTGCATGCCAACGATCTGAACTTCATCGCCATTGCGGAGAAAGGCAAACTGATTGGCTTTAACCTGTTGGTTGGCGGTGGTTTGTCGATCGATCACGGGAACAAAGCGACTTACGCGCGTACCGCCAGCGAGTTTGGTTACCTGCCGGTGGAAAAGATTCTCGATGTTGCCGCTGCGGTCGTCACCACCCAGCGTGACTGGGGCAACCGTACCGATCGTAAAAACGCCAAAACCAAGTACACGCTGGAGCGCGTTGGCGTTGACACTTTCAAAGCCGAAGTGGAAAAGCGTGCCGGTCTGACGTTTGAGCCGATTCGTCCGTATGCCTTTACTACTCGTGGCGATCGCGTGGGCTGGGTGAAAGGCATCGACAAGAAGTGGCACCTGACGCTGTTTATCGAAAACGGTCGTCTGATGGATTATCCGGGTCGTCCGCTGAAACGCGGTATTGCCGAAATCGCTAAAATTCATCAGGGCGACTTCCGTCTGACCGCCAACCAGAACCTGATTGTGGCCGGTGTGCCCGAGAAGCAAAAAGCACAAATCGAAGCCATCGCCCGTGAACACGGTTTGATGGAAGCGGTCACGCCGCAGCGTGAAAACTCGATGGCCTGCGTGGCCTTCCCGACGTGTCCGTTGGCAATGGCTGAAGCCGAGCGCTTCCTGCCTTCCTTCGTCACCAAGGTCGAAGAGATCATGCATAAGCACGGCGTCGGTGAAGAGCACATAGTGCTACGCGTTACTGGTTGCCCGAACGGCTGTGGCCGTGCTTTGCTGGCAGAGTTGGGTTTGGTGGGTAAAGCACCGGGCCGCTACAACTTACATCTTGGCGGCAACCGCATGGGTACACGCATTCCGCGCATGTACCGCGAGAACATCAACGAAGGCGAAATTTTGGCCAGTATCGATGAGCTGGTGGCGCGCTGGGCTACCGAGCGTCAGGCTGATGAAGGTTTCGGTGACTTCGTGATTCGCGCGGGCATCATCAAAGCCGTGGTGGATCCCGCCCGTGATTTTTGGGACTCGGAGGCAGTATGACGGTACTTGATCTCGCAGCACTGAACAGTGGCAGCAAAGTTGATCGCATCATGGCATTGGCCGAAAGTAACGTGCAGCTGGAGAAACTCTCTGCTGAGCAACGCGTGAGCTGGGCGCTGGAAAATATGCCGGGCGCGTTTGTGCTGTCCTCCAGCTTTGGTATTCAGGCGGCGGTTTTGCTGCATATGGTGACGCAGCAGAAACCGGATACGCCGGTGATCCTGACCGATACCGGCTATCTGTTCCCGGAAACTTATCGTTTTATTGATGAGCTGACCGAGAAGCTCAATCTCAACCTGCAAATCTTCCGCGCTGAGACCTCTCCAGCATGGCAGGAAGCGCGCTACGGCAAACTGTGGGAGCAGGGCGTCGAAGGGATTGAGCAGTACAACCAGATCAACAAAGTCGAACCGATGAACCGCGCGCTGGAAACGCTGGGCGCGCAGACGTGGTTCGCTGGTTTGCGTCGTGACCAGTCTGGCAGCCGTGCCAGTTTGCCGGTGCTGGCGGTGCAGCGCGGCGTGTTCAAGATTCTGCCGATCATTGACTGGGATAACCGTCAGGTGCATCAGTACCTGCAGCAGCATGGCCTGAAGTACCATCCGCTGTGGGACGAAGGTTATTTGTCAGTGGGCGATACGCACACCACCAAGAAGTGGGAACCGGGCATGGCAGAAGAAGAGACGCGCTTCTTTGGCTTGAAGCGCGAGTGCGGATTGCACGAAGGTTAATGCAGAAAACAGCTGAAAACCGTAGCGGCGTGATTTATCGCGCCCCCCTTCAGCGCCTCTAACGCTGACAGGTGCACGATAAATCGTGCCGCTACGATTAACTTTAGATTCCTTTCAAGCCAGCAAACGCATCTGCCGCACGCGTTACGTTCACCTTCGTCACTTCATAATGGGCCACCGCGACAAACGGATCTTCTGCCAGAATCGCAACCAGTTGGGCGCGATCCATCTCCTTCACCAGCACCATGCCACCAGTGCGCGGATCTTTACGGCCTGCCGCGATAAAGTCTCCGCTGTCAAAATAGCGATCCAGCCACTCAATATGCGGTGCCAGCAACGCATCGGCTTCTTCAGCGGGACGGAAATAATTCAGATACACCACGTACATAGCAAATCCTCAGGTTGTTGGGTTAGCCAGCTCGGTCACCAGCGGCAGTAAGATCTTCACGCTGTCGCGCGTGCGTTGCGTAATCCGGCCCGGAAGCCAGCGATCCAGATAATTAAGGTTATCGCGATCGGTTTGATGACGCACGTTGCCCTCCGGGAAGTGGCTACTGTGCGCACGCTGCTGCTGACCATCTTTATTACCCAGCGCCCAGTTAGCGGCGGTGACATCCAGCAGCGGCATCCCGGCTTTGTCGAACGGGTTCACGCCCGGATAGTCGCGCGCGGTCAAACTGTGGCTGGCGGCGGAAATACCGAAGCGATGGGCCAGCTGCACGGCGCGTGCGCTGGTCTGTTTACGTACCGCAGAAGGCGTATTGATACCACTGTTGAAGTAGAGATGGTCACCAACGATCAGACTGTTGAGGTCGATCACCAGCAACGTGTTCTTCTTCTCCTGCGCACTCATGCGCGTCAGATAATCATCCATACCGTGCAATCCCGCTTCACCGGCGCTGAGTGCGACAAAACGCACGCCGTAATGCAGCGGGGTTTTACTCAACTGTTGCGCCAATTCCAGCATCACGCCGAGGCCAGAAGCATTGTCATCGACGCCTTGTAAACGCAGGCCACCGAGATTGTTGTCGGCTTCGTGGCGGCTAAGCGGCGTCCAGGTGTCGAGATGGGAGACAATCAGGATCTCTTGCGGCACCGCGCCAGCCCGGGCAGCTATCACCGAGGTGGCCGAGACTTTACGTGGGCGCGTCTCACCCTTGCGGTCTAACCAGTTGTAGCTGGTATTGAACTGACGGGTATTACTCTTATAACCCAGCTCAGTGAATTGCTGCTGCAGGTAATCGGTGGTCATCAGCTCGGCTGGGCTGCCGCTCATACGGCCGGGAAAATAGGTGGCAATGTGGCGCAGCTGCTGTTCAGCAAAATGCCCTGGCGCGTCAGTGGCGGCGTGGGCAAAGAAAGGCAAACCGCCCGCAATCAGTGCGGCCAGCACGGTGCGGCGGAGAGTGGCAAACATAGTTAGGGTCCTTTTGTGACATCCCGTCATGCTAAAAAAATTCCCGATTAGTATGAAACTGTGACCGCGATTGCACAATTTGAATTGCTCCGAAACACCAGCAATATCATTTGTTAAGCACAAATTGTTATCAGCAATCCTGGGTCGTTATTCCATTCGGTAACTACTAATGCCAATTCGTAATTTCATCTGCTGGAAGGTGGGAAAGTATAGTCGCGTTAACTTATTGTAAAACTAGCAAGGTTAACGTGGATTATCTGCCTCTCTTTGCCGATCTCAAAAACCGTCCGGTGCTGGTTGTCGGCGGTGGTGAAATCGCTGCGCGTAAAATCGAACTGCTGCGACGGGCCGGTGCGCGCGTGCTGGTAGCTGCGCGCGAACTCGGCCATGAGTTGCAGGCGCTGCTGGACATTAACGCGATTGAGTGGATTGCACCCCGCTTCGAACCGGCTCAGTTGGATGGCGTGTTTTTGGTGATCGCTGCCACGGATGACAACGCGCTGAATGCGCAGGTGTTTGATGCCGCCAACGCGCGCCACAAGCTGGTGAACGTGGTGGACGATCAGCCCAAGTGCAGCTTTATCTTCCCTTCTATTGTTGATCGCTCTCCGCTGGTGGTGGCGATCTCCTCGAGCGGCACTGCGCCAGTGTTAGCGCGTCTGCTGCGTGAAAAAATTGAGGCGCTGTTGCCTGCCAACCTGGGTCAGATGGCCGAAGTAGCGGGGCAATGGCGTGACAAGGTTAAACAGCGTTATCACAGCATGTCGGAACGTCGTCGCTTTTGGGAGCGGGCGTTTAATGGTCTGTTCGCCAGCCAGATGTCAGCCGGTAACGTCAACGAAGCACGTCGCACGCTGGATCGTGAGTTAAAGAATGACAGCGACAATCAGGGTGAAATTACCCTGGTGGGTGCCGGTCCGGGTGACAGCGGTTTACTGACGCTGCGCGGCCTGCAGGTGATGCAGCTGGCGGATGTGGTGCTGTATGACCATCTGGTGAGCGAAGAGGTGCTGGAACTGGTGCGCCGTGATGCCGATCGTATCTGCGTCGGCAAGCGTGCGGGTGCACATTCCGTATCACAGGAAGAGACCAATGCGATGCTGGTCGAGCTGGCGCTGCAGGGCAAACGCGTGGTGCGTTTGAAAGGCGGCGACCCGTTTATTTTTGGCCGCGGTGGCGAAGAACTCCAGGCGGCGAAAGCGGCGGGCATTCCGTTCCAGGTGGTGCCGGGCATTACTGCGGCGGCGGGCGCCACTGCTTATGCCGGGATTCCATTGACCCATCGCGACCACGCGCAGAGCGTGCTGTTTGTCACCGGGCATTTGCGCAGTGATAGCGCAGGCATTGACTGGCCGACGCTGGCACGTGCGCGACAAACGTTAGCCATTTATATGGGCACCCTTAAAGCAGCGGAAATCGCGGCGGGGCTCATCGAACATGGGCGCGCAGCCTCCACGCCGGTGGCGGTGATTGGCTGCGGCACGCGTCAGGATCAGCAGGTGCTGACCGGTACGTTAGATCAACTTGAGGCGCTGGCTGTAGCCGCGCCCACGCCAGCACTGATAGTGATTGGCGAAGTGGTGAATTTGCACGGGCAATTAGCCTGGTTCCAACATTCGGCACAGCAGGGGGCTCGCGAGTCCGCCGTTGTCAATTTGGCTTGAGGAAAAATTATGGACCAAAATCGTCTTACTCACCTGCGTCAGTTGGAGGCAGAGAGTATCCATATCATCCGCGAGGTGGCGGCCGAGTTCAGCAATCCGGTGATGATGTACTCCATCGGTAAAGACTCCTCGGTGATGCTGCATCTGGCGCGTAAGGCCTTCTATCCGGGCACGCTGCCATTTCCGCTGCTGCACGTTGATACCGGCTGGAAATTCCGTGAAATGTACGAGTTCCGCGATCGCACCGTGAAAAACATGGGTGCCGAGCTGCTGGTGCACCGTAATCCGGAAGGCGTGGCGATGGGCATTAACCCGTTTGTCCACGGCAGCGCTAAACACACCGACATCATGAAAACCGAGGGGCTGAAGCAGGCGCTGAATAAGTACGGTTTTGATGCGGCCTTCGGCGGTGCACGTCGTGACGAAGAGAAATCACGTGCCAAAGAGCGTATTTACTCGTTCCGCGATCGTTTCCATCGCTGGGATCCAAAAAATCAGCGTCCTGAGCTGTGGCACAACTACAACGGTCAGATTAACAAAGGCGAAAGTATTCGCGTGTTCCCGCTCTCTAACTGGACCGAGCTGGATATCTGGCAGTACATCTTCCTGGAAAACATTGAAATTGTTCCGCTGTATCTCGCCGCGCCGCGCCCGGTGCTGGAGCGTGATGGCATGCTGATGATGATCGATGATGACCGTATCGATCTGCAGCCCGGTGAAGTGATCAAACAGCGTATGGTGCGTTTCCGTACCCTCGGCTGCTGGCCGCTGACTGGCGCGGTGGAATCCGAAGCGCAGACGCTGCCGGAAATTATTGAAGAGATGCTGGTCTCCACCACCAGTGAACGCCAGGGCCGCATGATTGACCGCGACCAGGCCGGTTCGATGGAAATGAAGAAACGTCAGGGTTATTTCTAAGGAGACGCAGATGAATACCGTAATTGCACAACAGATTGCCGATCAGGGTGGCGTTGAATCCTGGCTGACCGCGCAACAACACAAGAGCCTGCTGCGTTTCCTGACCTGCGGTAGCGTCGACGACGGCAAAAGTACGCTGATTGGTCGCCTGCTGCACGATACCCGTCAGATTTATGAAGATCAGCTCTCCTCGCTGCATAACGACAGCAAGCGTCACGGCACCCAAGGCGAAAAACTCGATCTGGCGTTGCTGGTGGATGGTTTGCAGGCTGAGCGTGAGCAGGGCATCACCATTGATGTGGCGTATCGCTATTTCTCCACCGAGAAGCGCAAATTTATCATCGCCGACACGCCGGGGCATGAGCAGTACACCCGTAACATGGCGACCGGTGCGTCGACCTGTGATTTGGCGATTCTGCTGATCGATGCGCGTAAAGGCGTGCTGGATCAAACCCGTCGTCACAGCTTTATCTCCACGCTGCTGGGCATCAAGCATCTGGTGGTTGCCATCAACAAGATGGATCTGGTGGAGTACAAGCAAGAGACTTACGAGCAGATCAAACAGTCTTACCTCGATTTTGCCGCACAGCTGCCGGAAGATCTGGATATCCGTTTTGTGCCGATGTCTGCGCTGGAAGGCGACAACGTGGCAACCCCAAGCGTCACCATGCCATGGTACAGCGGCCCAACGCTGCTCGACGTGCTGGAAACCGTGGAGCTGAAGCGCGTGGTGGATCACCAACCGATGCGTTTCCCGGTGCAGTATGTGAACCGCCCTAATCTCGATTTCCGGGGTTATGCCGGTACGCTGGCGTCCGGCACGGTGCAGGTCGGCCAACGCGTCAAAGTGCTGCCTTCGGGCGTTGAATCGACGGTGACGCGCATTGTGACTTTCGATGGCGATCTGCAGGAAGCGGGTGCCGGTGAAGCGATTACGCTGGTGCTGAAAGATGAGATCGACATCAGCCGTGGCGATCTGCTGGTGGATGCCGCCGCTGAACTGCAAGCGGTGCAGTCTGCCACCGTTGATGTAGTGTGGATGGCAGAACAACCACTGCAGCCGGGCCAAAGCTATGAAGTGAAGGTCGCCGGTAAGAAAGCGCGTGGTCGCGTGGAAAAGATCATTCATCAGGTGGAGATCAATACGCTGGAGAAGCGTGCAGTCGAAAGCCTGCCGCTGAATGGCATTGGTTTGGTGGAAATCACCTTTGATGAGCCGATGGTGCTGGATGCTTATCAGCAGAACCCGGTCACTGGCGGTATGATCTTTATCGATCGCCTGAGCAACGTCACGGTGGGCGCGGGAATGATCCATCAGCCGCTGACCGATACGCGTGCACAAGCAGGGCAATTCAGTGAGTTTGAGCTGGAGTTGAATGCGCTGGTGCGCCGTCACTTCCCACACTGGAACGCCCGCGACCTGCTGGGTGGTAAGTAATGGCGCAACACGACGAAAACGTGGTGTGGCATGACCATCCGGTCTCGCGTGAAGAGCGTGAGCAGCAGCACGGCCATCAAGGCGTGGTGCTGTGGTTTACCGGGCTGTCAGGCTCGGGTAAATCCACCGTGGCGGGCGCGCTGGAGCAGGCGCTGCATCGCGCGGGCGTCAGCACTTATCTGCTGGATGGCGACAATGTGCGTCACGGCCTGTGTCGTGATCTCGGCTTCAGCGATGACGATCGCAAAGAGAACATTCGTCGCGTCGGCGAAGTGGCGAAATTGATGGTGGATGCCGGTTTGGTGGTATTGACCGCGTTTATCTCACCGCATCGCGCGGAACGCCAGATGGTGCGTGATTTGCTCGGCGCCGGGCAGTTTATCGAGGTGTTTGTCGATACGCCGTTGGCGGTGTGTGAAGCGCGCGATCCGAAAGGCTTATACAAAAAAGCCCGAGCCGGAGAGTTGCGTAACTTTACCGGCATCGACAGCGTGTATGAGGCGCCGGACGCGCCGGAAATCCATCTTGATGGCGAACAATTGGTTACAAAACTGAGCGCCCAATTGTTAGACCTCCTGCGTCACCGCGATATCATCAGATCCTGAACCGACAGCGGCAAATCCCAAGGGGTTTGCCGCGATTATGCGTCAACAGGATCTCTATGCAGAACGTAACCCCCATGCTGGCACGCAAAGATGAACGCACCCCGGATGAGCCTCGCTCATCATTGCCGGGCGGCGTGATTGGCTTTCTCTCGTACTGGTGCGCGCTGGCGATTCCGTTCATGCTCTACGGTTCCAATACGCTGTTCTTCTTCCTCTACACGTGGCCGTTCTTCCTCGCGTTATTACCCGTTTCGGTCCTGATTGGTATCGTACTGAGCTTAATGATCCGCGGACATCTGTTCTGGAGCGGGGTGATCACCACGATTGTGGTGGTGTGTCTGTTCTGGCTGTTGTTCTCATTTCTCTCGGGTTGGTAACCGCTTGCTGATGTGCAAACGCATCGGCTGGTTACAAAACTTTACCCGCCGCTTCGCTGTAAATCCGTTCATTCCTTGTGTAGACATTCACCGGTGTACGGCATTTTCGCTGTCACTGTGGAGTCCTGTGCGAAGTTATGGGATGATTGGGCCGTTTTTCAGGGGGCGGGGATGGGAAAATTGACGCTACTGTTGCTCGTGCTGCTGGGATGGCTTCAATATTCCTTGTGGCTGGGTAAGAACGGTATCCATGACTATACGCGCGTCAACGAAGACGTCGCGTCGCAGCAGGCGAATAACGCCAAACTTAAAGCGCGTAACGATCAGCTTTTTGCCGAAATTGATGACCTCAATGGCGGTTCAGAGGCGATTGAGGAACGTGCACGCAATGAACTGGGCATGATTAAGCCCGGCGAGACTTTCTATCGCCTGGTGCCAGACCAGAACAAACGTAACGCGCAACAAGCTGCGCAGAATCAACAACGATAAACCATGAACAACCTCTCTTCCCTTGCGGATGTGATTGCCGTGGTGCCAGCCGCTGGCGTCGGCAGCCGCATGCAGGCTGCCTGCCCGAAACAGTATCTGACCATTGGTCAATTCACCCTTCTCGAACACAGCGTTGCGCGCATACTGGCGCATCCCGCGGTTAAGCAAGTGATCGTGCCAATCAGTCCCGATGACGGTTGGTTTGATTCGCTGCCGCTGGCGCAGGATCCGCGCGTGCTGCGCGTGACCGGCGGCGAGACGCGTGCCGAGTCGGTGCTGGCAGGATTACAGGCAATTAAACACAGCGAGTGGGTGCTGGTGCATGATGCCGCACGCCCTTGTTTGCATCCGGATGATTTAGCGCGATTGCTGGCGGTCCGTGCGAACAGCAAAGTCGGTGCAATTCTGGCTGCCCCGGTGCGTGACACCATGAAGCGTGCCGAACCGGGCAAACAGGCGATTGCCCACACCGTGGAACGCGAAGATTTATGGCACGCGCTGACGCCGCAATTTTTCCCGCATCAATTACTCACGGCATGCCTGACGCGCGCACTTCATGAAGGCGCTACCATTACCGATGAAGCTTCGGCGCTGGAATACTGCGGCTATCATCCGGAGCTGGTGAGTGGGCGCAGTGACAATATCAAGGTAACGCGGCCAGAAGACCTGGCGCTGGCGGCCTTCTATCTAACCCAGATTCAGTTAAAGGAGAGCGCATGATGCGTATCGGCCACGGTTTTGACGTTCACGCGTTTGGCGGCGAAGGTCCGTTGGTGATTGGCGGGGTGCGTATTCCCTTCGAACACGGCTTCATTGCGCATTCGGATGGCGACGTGGCGCTGCATGCGCTGACGGACGCCTTGCTTGGCGCGGTGGCGATGGGCGATATCGGCAAACTGTTTCCGGACACCGATCCCGCGTTCAAAGGCGCGGACAGTCGCGGCCTGCTGCGTGAAGCCTGGCGTCGTATCCAGTTGAAAGGCTACCGCATCGGTAACGTCGACGTCACCATCATTGCTCAGGCGCCGAAAATGCTGCCGCACGTGCCGCAAATGCGCGTCAACATCGCCGAAGATTTGGGTTGCCACATGGACGACGTCAACGTCAAAGCCACCACCACGGAAAAGCTCGGCTTCACCGGTCGTGGCGAAGGCATTGCCTGTGAAGCGGTAGCGCTGCTGGTGAAGGCCGATCGGGCATGAGTGAGTTGCTTTATCTGCACGGTGTGCCGAGTGCGACTGGCGTTATCAAAGCCAATCCCGAAGACTTTGTGGTGGTTGAAGACCTGGGCTATCCCTATGATGGCGAGGGCGAACAGGTTTTGGTCCGTATCCGCAAAATCGGCTGTAACACGCGTTTTGTCGCTGAAGCGATTGCGAAATTTCTCGGCGTACATCAGCGTGATATGAGCTATGCCGGTATGAAAGACCGCCATGCGGTCACCGAGCAAACGCTGTGCTTCCGTGTGCCGGGCAATGCGATGCCGAATCTGGCCGGTTTCCAGCTGGAAGGTGTGGAGATTCTGCAGGTGATTCGCCACAAGCGTAAATTGCGCACAGGTGCACTGGCTGGAAATGCTTTCCGTTTGATCGTGCGTCAGGTTTCCGATCGTGCTGAAGTGGAAGCGCGCTTGCAGCGTATCCAGCAAAGCGGCGTTCCCAATTACTTTGGCGAGCAGCGTTTTGGACGCGGCGGCAACAACCTGACGCAGGCGAAGCTGTGGGCTGAGGATAAATTCCGCCCGCGCGACCGCAGTATGAAAGGTATTTTGCTGTCCGCCTCGCGCAGTCAGTTGTTCAATCAGGTCACCAGCGCGCGCTTGCAGCGCGATGGTGTGTTGGATCAGGTACAGGCGGGCGATGCGCTGCAGCTGGCCGGGCGCGGGAGCTGGTTTGTTGCGTTGGCGGAAGAGTTAGCGGAATTGCAGCAACGGGTTAACCATCACCAACTGCGCATCACCGCGCCGCTTGCCGGACGAGGCGAGCTGGGCACCCAGGGTGAGATGCTGGCCTTTGAACAGGCCAATCTGGCACCCGCGGCGGATTTGTTGGGATTACTTGACCGTGAACGCGTAGATGCGGCCCGCCGCGCCATGCTGGTGGTGCCGAAGGATTTGCGCTGGAACTGGTGGGATGATGTGACGTTAGAAATGGAATTCTGGCTGCCTGCCGGGAGTTTCGCGACCAGCGTGGTGCGCGAACTGCTGAGTAACGGTGCCGCTGCGCCTATCAACGACGAATAACCTCCTCTTTACCCGGCCGCAATGCCGGGTAAATCTCGACTTCGGCTGCGCATTGTTGCGGCAAACGCCGTAAGTTCCGTGATTTACGCCTACCACTTCCCGCGCCTCACGGCTAGAATGCAAACATCCTTGTCTCGCCAGAAACCGTTTTACGGTACCCATACTGCGGCTGCCAGGTGAGTTGAGGGCCAGTTGAATGAACAAAGGTCAGGAACAGATGCGGATATTGCTCAGCAACGACGATGGAATTCATGCCCCCGGCATTCAAACGCTGGCTCGCGCGCTGCGTGAGTTTGCGGAAGTGCAGGTGGTCGCGCCCGATCGCAATCGAAGTGGCGCATCAAATTCTCTGACATTAGAAACCCCGCTGCGGACTTTTACCCATGAAAATGGCGATATCGCGGTGCAGATGGGGACGCCGACGGACTGTGTGTTTCTCGGGGTCAACAAACTGATGCAGCCGCGTCCGGATATTGTGGTCTCGGGGATCAACGCGGGTCCCAACCTGGGTGATGACGTGATTTACTCTGGCACCGTGGCCGCGGCAATGGAAGGGCGCCATCTTGGACTGCCCGCGCTGGCCGTTTCACTCAATGGACACCAGCATTACGCTACCGCAGCGGCGATAACCTGCACATTGCTGCGTGCTTTGTCCCGCGCACCGCTGCGCACCGGGCGTATCCTCAATATCAATGTGCCTGATCTGCCGCTGTCGGAAATCAAAGGTTTCCGCGTGACGCGCTGCGGCAGTCGTCATCCGGCCGATAAGGTGATTTGCACAGAAGATCCGCGCGGCCATACGCTGTACTGGATTGGCCCGCCGGGGGAAAAGCTGGATGCAGGTCCGGATACCGATTTCGCCGCGGTAGATGCAGGTTATGTGTCGCTCACGGCATTGCATGTTGATCTCACCGCACACGCGGCGCAGGAAATATTAAGCGACTGGTTGACCGAGGCTGAGGTCAATCTCGCATGGTGAACCGGCGCATCGAAACGCTATTAGAGCAACTGCGTGCGCAGGGAATTCTCGATGAACACCTGCTCAAAGCCATCGCCGATGTCCCGCGTGAACGCTTTATCGATGAGGCGTTCGAGCATAAAGCCTGGGAAAACGTTGCGCTGCCGATTGGCAGTGGCCAGACGATTTCTCAGCCCTATATGGTGGCGCGGATGACCGCGTTACTTGAACTGACCCCAGAATCGCGCGTGCTGGAAATTGGCACCGGTTCGGGCTATCAGACCGCTATTCTGGCCCATCTTGTTAATCATGTTTATTCTGTTGAACGCATTAAAGGGTTGCAGTGGCAGGCTAAGCGCCGCCTGAAGCAGCTCGATCTGCATAATATTTCAACGCGTCACGGTGACGGCTGGCAAGGCTGGGCGGCACGTGGCCCGTTTGATGCCATTATTGTCACGGCCGCACCGCCTGAAATTCCGACTGCGCTGATAGCGCAATTAGGTGACGGTGGCAAAATGGTGCTGCCGGTGGGCGAAGATCAGCAGGTTTTAAAGCGCTTACGTCGTCAGGGAGATGAATTAATTGAAGAAATCATCGAGCCCGTCCGTTTTGTACCGTTAGTTCAGGGCGATCTGGCCTGAGCCATAGCTACGTAAATCTTCACAACTGTTACATGGCATGGCGCAGTTGATATTGTTACTATCCTTGTTAATCAATGTGAAAGACCGCATTCCGCCTGTTGTGCAGTGAATCATGCGGTCAAAACCATTACACAGTTACATCCAGGATTGCCATAACGGGGGATCAATGAGCACGGGAAGCACAGTATTTCAATTACGCCGTTTGGCGGCACTTTCACTGGTAGGATTTTGGCTGGCGGGCTGTAGCTCTGGCGACAACTCGCAAGCACCGATTAGCCAAATTGGTGGTGGCGGTGGGGAGAGCGGTATGGCTTCCTCGGCTGGCGGCGGCATGCTGTCTGGACAGAGCAGCGCCGTGCCCTCAATGCCACAAGGCGGAATGTTAAGCGGCGGTACACCATCTGCGGCACCTGCCGGCGGAATGGTTAGTGGCAATAACAACGTCACCACCGAAAATGGTCGCATAGTGTACAACCGCAATTATGGGAATATTCCTAAAGGTAGTTACGGTGGTGAGACCTACACCGTCAAACGCGGTGATACCTTGTTCTATATTGCCTGGATTACCGGCAATGACTTCCGCGACCTGGCACAACGCAACAACGTCCCGGCCCCGTATGGCCTGGAGGCTGGGCAAGTTCTGCAGGTTGGCAACGGAAATGGCCAGACCATCACTGGCGGGAATGCGATAACCGTAGCGGATGCTACGCAGGGCGGCGTGCCGGTGACACCAAGTCAATCGCAAATTAAATCGACCCCTGTTGCACAGCAACCTGTTATTACGTATTCTGATGATTCGGGTTCGTCAGGCAGTAAAATGCTGCCGACGAAAGGGGCAAATAATGTGGCAACGACCACAGCTCCGGTTGTCGCACCACCTACAGTCAGCAGCACGACGAATAGCACAACACCAGTGGGAAGCTGGCGTTGGCCGACTGATGGGAAGATCATCGATAACTTCTCCGCTGCGGAAGGCGGAAATAAAGGTGTCGATATCGCCGGTTCGCGTGGACAACCTGTTGTCGCCACTGCTTCAGGAAGGGTGGTATACGCAGGTAACGCGCTCCGTGGGTACGGTAATTTAATCATCATCAAACACAATGATGACTACCTGAGCGCCTACGCCCACAACGACTCTATGCTGGTCCGGGAACAACAGGAAGTTAAGGCGGGGCAAAAAATAGCTACCATGGGTAGCACCGGAACCAGTTCGGTAAGATTACACTTTGAAATTCGTTACAAGGGGAAATCCGTAAACCCGTTGCGTTATTTACCGCAACGATAATCCGGCAGAACCTTGGTGTTCTGCCCTTGGATCACGGGTAGGAGCCGCTTAATGAGCCAGAATACGCTGAAAGTTAATGAATCACACGATGATGCGGAATTCGAGGAGAACAACGGAGCTGAGGTTTTTGATGAGAAGGCTCTCGTTGAGAACGAACCTGGTGATAACGATGTAGCTGAAGAAGAGTTGTTGTCACAGGGTGCGACGCAACGCGTTTTGGATGCGACGCAGCTTTACCTCGGAGAGATTGGTTACTCTCCACTGTTAACAGCGGAAGAAGAAGTCTTCTTTGCCCGTCGTGCGTTACGAGGTGATATTCCTTCTCGTCGCCGTATGATTGAAAGTAACTTACGCCTGGTGGTGAAGATTGCCCGTCGTTATAGCAATCGTGGTCTGGCATTGCTGGATCTGATTGAAGAGGGTAATCTCGGCCTGATTCGCGCCGTGGAGAAGTTTGACCCAGAACGTGGGTTCCGTTTCTCAACTTATGCCACCTGGTGGATTCGTCAGACTATTGAACGGGCGATCATGAATCAAACCCGTACTATCCGTCTGCCGATCCACATCGTTAAAGAGTTGAATGTTTATCTGCGCACCGCGCGTGAACTTTCGCACAAGCTTGACCATGAGCCGAGTGCTGAAGAGATTGCTGAGCAGTTAGACAAGCCGGTTGATGACGTAAGCCGTATGCTGCGTCTCAATGAGCGTATTACCTCGGTTGACACACCGTTAGGTGGAGATTCCGAAAAAGCGCTGCTGGATATCCTGGCCGATGAGAAAGACAACGGCCCGGAAGACACCACGCAGGACGATGATATGAAACAAAGCATCGTTAAGTGGTTGTTTGAATTGAATGCCAAGCAGCGTGAAGTGCTGGCGCGTCGTTTCGGCCTGTTAGGTTATGAAGCGGCAACGCTGGAAGATGTGGGCCGTGAGATCGGGTTGACCCGTGAACGTGTCCGTCAGATTCAGGTTGAAGGTCTGCGCCGTCTGCGTGAAATCCTGCAGACACAGGGCCTCAACATTGAAGCACTGTTTCGCGAATAAGCCGTAACCGGTAACAAGAACGGTGACCCAAGGGTCACCGTTTTTTTATGCCTAAAATCTGACCGTACCTGCCAAAGGATAGCGGCGCCCTAGCACCGCCATTTCGAAGGCTTACACCAATGTTTTAAGACGGTAAATCCACTCCAGCGCCTGTTTCGGCGTGAGGCTATCAGGATCTAACGCTTCCAGTGCATCGACGGCCGGAGAGGTTTCGGCGACCAGCAGTTGCATTTGCGATCCCTCAACGGTGGATGTTGCTGAACTGCCCGAAAGCGCTTCTAACTCTTTCAGCTTGTGGCGCGCACGTTTGATAACGTCCTTTGGCACGCCTGCTAACGCTGCCACCGCCAAACCATAGCTCTTGCTGGCGGCACCATCCTGCACGCTGTGCATGAAAGCAATGGTATCGCCATGTTCCACCGCATCGAGATGCACATTGACCACACCTTCCATTTTCTCTGGCAGGGTGGTGAGTTCGAAGTAGTGGGTGGCGAACAGCGTCATCGCTTTGATGCGATTGGCCAGGCTTTCCGCGCAGGCCCATGCCAGCGACAGGCCATCATAAGTTGAGGTGCCGCGCCCAATCTCATCCATTAACACCAGGCTGTTTTCAGTGGCGTTGTGCAGGATGTTGGCCGTTTCAGTCATTTCGACCATAAAGGTCGAGCGACCTGACGCCAGATCATCAGCTGCACCCACGCGAGTGAATATGCGATCGATGGGGCCAATCACCGTCTCTTCCGCAGGCACATAGCTGCCAATCCACGCCATAAGCGCAATCAGCGCGGTTTGACGCATGTAGGTACTTTTACCGCCCATGTTAGGACCCGTGATGATCAACATGCGTCGCTGGCTGGAGAGCGACAGCGGGTTGGCAATAAACGGTTCTTTTAACACCTGCTCCACTACCGGATGGCGTCCGGCGGTAATGCGAATACCGGCTTTTTCCTGCAACACCGGACGACAATAATTCAGCGTCCATGCGCGTTCCGCCAGGTTAGCCAAGACATCCAGTTCGGCCAGTGCTGCTGCACTTAACTGCAGTGCTTCAAGATGGGGTAATAAATGATCAAGTAATGCCTCGTACAGCCCCTTTTCCAGAGCCAGTGCTTTACCTTTCGAGGTCAGGACTTTGTCTTCATACTCTTTCAGTTCAGGAATGATATAGCGTTCGGCATTTTTAAGCGTCTGGCGGCGCACATAATGAATGGGTACCAAATGGCTTTGGCCACGACTCACTTGAATGTAGTAGCCATGAATAGCGTTAAAGCCGACTTTTAGCGTATCCAGTCCCAGCTTCTCACGTTCGCGAATTTCCAGACGATCAAGATAATCGGTGGCGCCATCCGCCAGCGCACGCCATTCATCCAGTTCTGCGTTGTAGCCTGGCGCGATAACGCCACCGTCACGCACCAACACCGGCGGTGATTCGATGACGGCCTGCTCCAGCAATTCGCGCAGCTCAGCAAAATCTCCCATCTGCGCGCGTAAATTGACAAGCTGAGTGGCCGCGACGCCATCAAGTTGCTGGTTTAACTCTGGAAGCTGCTGGAATGCATGGCGCATACGCGCTAAATCGCGCGGACGTGCGGTGCGCAGTGCCAGGCGCGCCAGAATACGTTCCAGGTCACCCACCTGACGCAGCACGGGTTGTAACTCCTCACTCAGTGACTGCAGCTCGGCAATCGATTCCTGACGACGCCCAATAATGGCGACATCACGCAGCGGCATATGCAGCCAGCGCTTGAGCATACGGCTGCCCATCGGCGTGACGGTTTTATCCAGCACCGCAGCCAGGGTATTTTCTATGCCGCCTGCCAGGTTCTGGGTAATTTCCAGATTGCGTCGGGTGGCCGCATCCATAATCACGCTATCCTGCTGACGTTCCATGCTCAGCGAACGAATGTGCGGCAAGGAGGTTCGTTGCGTATCTTTGACGTATTGCAGCAGGCAACCGGCCGCACGCAGCGCAAGATGTGCCTGTTCAACGCCAAAACCGCTGAGATCGCGCGTGCCAAATTGCATATTTAACTGCTGACGTGCGGTGTCGATTTCATATTCCCACAGCGGACGGCGGCGCAGACCACGGCGCTGATCAATCAGCGTCATCGCCTGTAAATCTTCGGGGTAGAGCAGTTCGGCAGGATTGGTGCGTTGCAGTTCTGCCGCCATGGTCTCTTGGTCGGCAGGTTCACTCAGGCGAAAACGCCCTGAGCTAATGTCGAGTGTGGCATAACCAAAGCCGCGCGGGCTTTGGAATATCGCCGCCAGCAGATTATCCTGACGCTCTTGTAACAGCGCTTCATCACTGATAGTGCCGGGCGTGACGATACGTACTACTTTACGTTCAACCGGGCCTTTACTCAGTGCCGGATCGCCAATCTGTTCACAGATCGCCACGGATTCGCCGAGCTGTACCAGTTTTGCCAGATAACCTTCTACGGCATGGTAAGGTACGCCAGCCATAGGGATTGGTTCACCCGCTGACGCGCCGCGTTTGGTGAGTGAGATCTCCAGCAGTTGTGAAGCACGCCTGGCGTCGTCATAGAACAGTTCGTAAAAATCGCCCATGCGATAAAACAGCAGGATTTCGGGATGGTCAGCCTTCAGGCGCAGATATTGTTGCATCATGGGGGTGTGGCCACTTAAGTCCATTTGCGCTGCTCCTTTCATCTCGTTTTCACTCAAAATTAACTCTTTTGATTTTGTCTGGCCGGTCGTGCCAGCCAGTGCGTTGCGTTATCCCATCAACGGGAAACCAAAGCGCAGATATTAGCATTTTTGCCCCCCGGCCTTCATCAGTCAGCAACGGTTTCTGGCTGCCGACCTTAGCAAATTGCGATAAGCAGTAAAAAGCAAAATCTCAAGATTGAGACAAAGTGTGGAGCCGTTTCGCAAATTTACCCTGCAACCCACTGAAACCAGGGAAAAGCGGCGGAATTTTAAGATATTGCTCTGTATCCCGCTTTGATGAACGATTACCATGTGGGCTTCCGGTTTCATCTGGCTTATGGATATCTAATGCGTTTTAAGGTTGCTTTTCTTCCGCTAATTGCCTTACTTGCTGCCTGCAGCAGTAAGCCTGCATCCCAGCAGCAAACCGCCGTTGTGCCTGCACCGAAAGGCGGTTTTTTACTGGAACCTTCACACGCCGTTCAGCCCATGTTTGGCGATTTCGCCGGTAATCCAGCGGCTGAGCAGTTCATTGATCAAATGGTGGCAAAACACGGTTTTAACCGTGAACAGCTGCATGCCGTGATTGGGCAGGCAAAACGGCTGGACTATGTGCTGCGTCTGATGGATCAACAGGCACCAAGTTACACGCCGCCGACCGGGCCAAACGGGGCCTGGATCCGCTACCGCAATAAATTCATCACGCCGGATAACGTACAAAACGGCGTGGCGTTCTGGGATCAATACCAGGATGCACTGCAGCGCGCGCAACAGGTTTATGGCGTTCCGCCTGAAATCATTGTCGGCATTATTGGGGTGGAAACACGCTGGGGCCGGGTGATGGGTAAAACGCGCCTGCTGGATGCACTGGCAACCTTGTCCTTCAGTTATCCCCGTCGCGCCGCCTATTTCAGTAGCGAGCTGGAAACCTTCCTGTTAATGGCGCGGACTGAGCAGGATGATCCGCTGGATCTGCGCGGCTCTTTTGCCGGTGCCATGGGTTATGGCCAGTTTATGCCATCGTCCTATAAGCAGTACGCGGTCGACTTCAATGGTGATGGCCACATCAATTTATGGGATCCGGTGGATGCCATTGGCAGCGTGGCAAACTACTTCAAAGAACATGGCTGGCGCGCAGGGCAGAATGTTGCCGTGCCGGCAAGCGGCCAGGCTCCCGCGCTGGAAAACGGGTTTAAAACGCTCTATCCGGTGAACACGTTGATGGCCAGTGGTCTGACGCCGCAAGGATCGCTGGATGGTAATAATCAGGCGAGCCTGCTGCGGCTTGATCTCGGTACCAGCTATCAATACTGGTATGGACTGCCTAATTTCTATGTCATTACGCGCTATAACCACAGCACGCACTACGCCATGGCCGTATGGCAGTTAGGTGAAGCGGTGGCCAAAGCGCGCCAGGGCAACATGCTTTAATGCTGTCCTTATAAAGTATGAGGGTATAAGATGGCGCCCCTTTTTGCGGTGCCATCTTCACCGCTTTTTGACTTCTTAGGAACGCGAATGACAACCTTACCTGCTTGTCCTGTATGTCAGGCTGATTATACCTGGCAGGATGGCGATAACCTGAACTGCCCATCTTGTGGCCATATATGGTCCATGAGCGCAGAGGCAGCCTCGGATGGCCTGGTGGTGCGTGATGCCAATGGCAATCTGCTGGCTGATGGCGACAGCGTTACCGTGGTTAAAGATCTCAAGGTGAAAGGTAGCTCCTCAACCCTGAAGATTGGCACCAAAGTGAAAAGTATTCGCCTGGTTGAAGGCGATCACAACATTGATTGCAAGATTGATGGCTTTGGTCCGATGAAACTCAAATCTGAGTTTGTGAAAAAGAACTAACAGCAGGACGGCACCCGGCCGTCCGGTATGATTCTTTCCAGTCTGCTAAAGCATCGCACTTTTATCTTCGTCCCCACAGGCAAAAAACAGGTAGTGTGATGCTCTTCAGCCAGACAGGAGCGTTGACATGCAAGACTGGAATCCACAGCTGTATCGCCAATTTGAATCAGAACGCACGCGACCCGCACGTGAACTGTTAGAACGAATCCCTCCTCTCCACGTCCATTTTGCCACCGATCTCGGTTGCGGCCCCGGTAACAGCACTGAGCTACTCGCACAGTTGTGGTCGGATGCGCAGATCACGGGGATTGATAGTTCTGCAGCCATGCTGGAACAAGCCCAGGAGCGCCTGCCTGACTGCACCTTTCAACAAGCCGATATTCGCACCTGGCAGGCTCCGCAGCCGCAGCAGGTCATCTATGCCAATGCTTCACTGCAATGGCTTACCGATCACCACTCGCTGCTACCCCATCTGGTTAATCAGTTAGATGTTGGCGGTGCACTGGCGATTCAGATGCCCGATAATCTCGATGAACCCTCACACCGCCTGATGCGTGAAGTGGCGGCCAGTGAACGCTGGCAGGCAGAAATTTCGCCACAGGCAGCGGATCGCAAACACCTGCTGACCACGGAACAGTATTATGACTTGCTGAGTGATGCCGGCTGTCAGGTTGATATCTGGCGTACCACTTACTATCACCCCATGGCCGATGCGCAGGGCATCATTACCTGGCTACAAGCAACGGGTTTACGTCCTTTCCTTGCCGCGTTGAATCAACAGCAGCAGGCCGATTTTCTGCATGACTATCATCAGGCATTGCTCCCCGCCTATCCCCCGCGCAGCAATGGTCAGGTTTTGTTAGCTTTCCCACGTTTATTCATGGTGGCAGTGCGAACACGCTGAGTTAGCTGGAAGCGGGTGCGCAAAATAGCGCAATAAAGGTTGAAAAGGGCTCTATGCTGCACCATTTATGGCTAACGTGAAGCGCTCTACAGGAGAAGGCGATGAACGATAAAGAGTTGCAGCAGCTGAGCCAGCGTATTGGTGAACAGCTGAAAAAACGTCAGGCGACAGTCACGGCAGCCGAATCTTGCACTGGCGGTTGGATTGCCAAAGTCTTTACGGATATCAGCGGTAGCTCAGCCTGGTTTGAGCGGGGTTTCGTCACTTATAGCAACGAAGCCAAGCAGCAGATGGTTGGCGTGCAGGATGAGACGCTGGCCCAGCATGGGGCCGTGAGTGAACAAACGGTGCGCGAAATGGCTCGCGGAGCCTGTCATGCTGCGGCAGCAGAATATGGCATTGCGGTCAGCGGGATTGCCGGGCCTGACGGAGGCACGGCAGAAAAGCCTGTTGGTACCGTGTGGTTTGCCATTGCCGGGCCAGAGGGGCGAGTTTTGGCGCAGCGGCAGAACTTTGCCGGAGATCGCGACGCAGTCCGGCGTCAGTCAGTGACTTGGGCGCTACAAACGCTGCTTGATGAATTTCTGACAAATTAAACTTGATACTGTATGGTCATACAGTATAATTAGCCGCAATAGAACGAGCAGGCATACGATGATGTCGGCTTACCCAGCATGATTAGGAGTGGAAATGGCAATTGACGAGAACAAACAGAAAGCTCTAGCTGCCGCGTTGGGCCAGATTGAGAAACAATTTGGTAAAGGCACGATCATGCGCTTGGGTGAAGACCGCTCAATGGACGTGGAAACCATCTCAACCGGTTCATTGTCACTGGATATCGCGTTGGGTGCTGGCGGCTTGCCAATGGGCCGTATCGTAGAGATTTACGGACCTGAATCTTCCGGTAAGACGACGTTGACGCTGCAGGTCATTGCCTCAGCACAGCGTAAAGGCAAAACCTGTGCGTTTATCGATGCTGAGCACGCCCTTGACCCGGTCTATGCGAAAAAGCTGGGCGTTGATATCGATAACCTGCTGTGTTCGCAGCCGGATACCGGTGAGCAGGCGTTAGAGATTTGTGATGCGCTGGCGCGCTCTGGTGCCGTTGATGTGATCATTGTTGACTCCGTTGCTGCACTGACGCCAAAAGCCGAAATCGAAGGCGAAATCGGTGATTCGCACATGGGTCTGGCCGCACGTATGATGAGCCAGGCGATGCGTAAGTTAGCGGGTAACCTGAAGCAGTCCAACACGCTGCTGATCTTCATCAACCAGATTCGTATGAAAATTGGTGTGATGTTTGGTAACCCGGAAACCACGACCGGTGGTAACGCGCTGAAATTCTACGCTTCTGTCCGTCTTGATATCCGCCGTATCGGTGCGATTAAAGAGGGCGATGAAGTGGTTGGTAGCGAAACCCGCGTAAAAGTGGTGAAGAACAAAATCGCTGCACCGTTTAAGCAAGCTGAATTCCAGATTATGTACGGCGAAGGTATCAACACCTTTGGTGAGCTGGTGGATCTTGGCGTGAAACACAAACTGGTTGAGAAAGCCGGTGCGTGGTACAGCTATAACGGCGATAAGATTGGTCAAGGTAAAGCGAACTCGACCAACTTCCTCAAAGAGAATCCGGCGATTGCCAACGAAATCGATAAGAAGTTGCGCGATATGTTGCTGACGGGTGCAACGGCGGCTACGGCTGAAGGCGATGCAGCGGGAATACCTGCTGGCGACCACGAAGAAGCTAGCGAAACCAACGAAGATTTCTAAAATACCCCACGGGAGCAGCAATGCTCCCGTTTGCTTTTCCCCGTCCATGCTTCCCCTGATCGTCTTCTTGCTTTACCCTGCGCAACAGTCAGAACAAGGTAAAACCCATGTCATCATCACCTGCTGCGGCCTCTGTGCCGACATATTCCCGTTTGCTAGACCGTGCCATGCGCATCTTAGCCCAGCGTGACCACAGTCGTGACGAGTTAAAACGTAAGTTACAGCTCTCTACACAACGTGCAGCTTATCTGAAGCAAGAAGAGAACGTGCCGATCCCCGAAGAGCTACTGGAAAAGGTACTCGACTGGTGTCAGGAGAGCGGCTGGCTTAACGATCAACGTTTCACCGAACGCTTTATCCAAAGCCGTGCACGCAAAGGTTACGGTTCACAACGCGTACGTATGGAGTTGCAGCAAAAAGGTATCAGCCGTGATGAGATTAATCAGGCGATGATGGAGACGGAAGTGGACTGGAGCCAGAGTGCAGCCGATTTAGCTAAGCGTAAATTTGGTGATCCATTGCCGCAAACCTGGGCCGAGAAAAGCAAAGTACAGCGCTTTTTGATGTCAAAAGGCTTTATGATGGAAGATATTCAGGCGGTTTTCAGAAATATTGACGACTGAAAGGCGATGGGATTTTACTTCCCACTGAAGAAAATTTATCTTATTCCCACTTTTTGTTCCTCAATCAGCGGTGAGCTTGCAGAAGCGGTTTGCCAGCGAAAGGGAACGTTCGTTAGCGTGATTCCAGGAATTTTATGAGCCAGAGCACTGCTGAGATCCGTCAAGCGTTTCTCGACTTTTTTCATAGCAAGGGACATCAGGTTGTAGCCAGCAGCTCCCTCGTACCGAACAACGACCCGACGTTACTGTTTACTAACGCTGGGATGGTGCAGTTTAAAGACGTTTTCCTCGGTCAGGATAAGCGCGATTACGCCCGCGCAACCACGTCTCAACGTTGTGTGCGCGCCGGCGGCAAGCATAACGATCTTGAGAACGTAGGCTACACCGCTCGTCACCATACCTTCTTTGAAATGCTGGGTAACTTCAGCTTTGGCGACTACTTCAAGAAAGAAGCGATTGCTTATGCCTGGGAACTGTTGACGGGTGAGCAGTGGTTTAAGCTGCCAAAAGAGCGTTTGTGGGTCACTGTTTACGAGACCGACGATGAAGCCTTTGACATCTGGGCTAACGAAGTAGGCGTGCCACGCGAACGCATTATCCGCATTGGCGATAACAAAGGCAGCGCTTTCGCATCTGACAACTTCTGGCAGATGGGTGACACCGGTCCTTGCGGCCCATGCACCGAGATTTTCTACGATCACGGCGACCATATCTGGGGTGGCCCGCCGGGCAGCCCGGAAGAAGATGGCGATCGCTATATTGAGATCTGGAATATCGTCTTCATGCAGTTTAACCGTCAGGCCGACGGCACCATGGAGCCATTGCCGAAACCGTCAGTAGACACCGGCATGGGCCTGGAGCGTATCGCCGCGGTCCTGCAGCACGTTAACTCCAACTATGAAATTGATCTGTTTGCCAAACTGATCAAAGCGGTTGCCCAGGTGACGGGTGCAGCTGACCTGAATAATAAATCCCTGCGCGTGATTGCTGACCATATCCGCTCTTGTGCATTCCTGATTGCTGATGGCGTGATCCCGTCAAATGAAAACCGCGGCTACGTGCTGCGTCGTATCATTCGCCGTGCAGTGCGTCATGGCAATATGCTGGGCGCTAAAGAGGCCTTCTTCTACAAGCTGGTTGCGCCATTGATCGACGTCATGGGCGATGCCGGTGAAGATCTGAAACGTCAGCAGAAGCACGTTGAAAATGCGCTGAAAAATGAAGAAGAGCAGTTTGCTAAGACGCTGGAACGTGGTCTGGCCTTGCTCGACGAAGAGTTGGCCAACCTGCAGGGTGATACGCTGGATGGTGAGACAGTATTCCGTCTGTATGACACCTTCGGTTTCCCGGCTGATTTGACTGCCGACGTCTGCCGAGAGCGCAATCTGAAGATTGATGAAGCGGGCTTCGAAACGGCAATGGAGCAGCAGCGCCAGCGCGCACGTGAGGCCAGTGGCTTCGGTGCCGACTACAACAGCGTGATTCGCTTTGATTCAGCGACTGACTTCAAAGGCTATGAGTACCTGCAACATGAAGGCACCGTACAGGCGCTGTTTGTTGACGGCCAGCAGGTTGAGCAGGTTTCTGCCGGTCAGGATGCTGTAGTGATTCTGGACCAAACACCGTTTTACGGTGAATCTGGTGGTCAGGTCGGTGATACGGGCGTACTCACTGCGCAGAATGCTGAATTTAGCGTTCAGGATACCCAGAAGTATGGCAAAGCCTTTGGTCATATCGGTAAGCTGAACCACGGTGAGTTACGCGTGGGGGACCGCTTAAATGCGCAAGTGGATGAAGAGCGCCGCGCTCGCATCATTCTTAATCACTCTGCAACGCATTTGATGCATGAAGCGTTACGTGAAGTGTTAGGCGATCACGTTGGGCAGAAAGGGTCACTCAACAACGATAAATACCTGCGCTTCGACTTCTCTCATAATGAAGCGATGAAGCCAGAGCAGATTCGTACCGTTGAAGATATCGTTAACGCTCAGATTCGTCGCAATTTGTTAATTCAGACCGAAGTGATGGATCTGGATGAAGCGAAGGCACGTGGTGCCACCGCGCTGTTTGGTGAAAAATATGAGCAGCGCGTACGTGTAGTCAGCATGGGTGAATACTCCGTTGAGCTGTGTGGTGGTACGCACGCAGCACGCACCGGCGATATCGGTCTGTTCCGCATTCAGTCTGAATCCGGCACGGCGGCGGGTGTGCGTCGTATTGAAGCGCTGACGGGTGAGGGGGCAATTGCGCAACTTCATGCACAGAGCGATCAGATATCTGAGCTTGCTCAGGTGGTTAAAGCCAACAGCAGCAATCTGAATGAGAAAGTGCGCGGCCTGGTTGATAATGTCCGTGCGCTGGAAAAAGAACTGCAGCAGTTGCGCGATCAGCAAGCGGCGCAAGAAAGTGCTTCACTCAGCAGTAAAGCGGTCGACGTGAAGGGCACCAAGCTGCTGGTGAGCGAGCTTAGCAACGTTGAGCCGAAGATGCTGCGTACTATGATGGATGAGCTGAAGAATCAGCTGGGTTCCGCCATCATCGTGCTGGCAACCGTCGCTGAAGGTAAGGTTTCGCTGATTGCGGGCGTGACAAAAGACCTGACCGACCGTGTGAAAGCCGGTGAGTTAGTGGGGGAGTTGGCTGCGCAGGTGGGTGGTAAAGGCGGTGGACGTCCTGATATGGCTCAGGCAGGTGGAACGGATCCACAGGCGCTGGCTGGAGCGCTGGCTGGAGTGCCGGACTGGGTGAGCAACCGTCTGTAACGAAATAAACGCAGCATCGTCCAGAGCGTCAGAACCCCGTGTTCTGGCGCTTTTTAACGCGGTGTGCACCCGATAATGACAAAGTCCGGTTGATGTAGTGTATTTCGGCTAAACTAACTATCAGCAGAATGTATTGGCGTGGCGATGCACAATGGTGTATTTGTCATAGACATTGTTCAGCGTTATATGATGGATATGGCCGGGAGACCGAACAGGCCCGACTCTTTTAATCTTTCAAGGAGCAAAGAATGCTTATTCTAACTCGTCGAGTTGGTGAAACCCTCATGATTGGCGATGAGGTGACTGTAACGGTGCTGGGTGTTAAAGGTAACCAGGTCCGTATTGGCGTGAACGCGCCTAAAGAAGTTTCGGTGCATCGCGAAGAAATCTATCAGCGTATTCAGGCCGAAAAGACTCAGCAAACGAGTTACTAACGGATTCAGCGCCTCGCATCCAGCGAGGCGCTACCGCTTTTCTCCCCTCAGCTTCATTTTTCCCAGTACTTCTCTCGTTTTCTTTCTTCCTGTTTCGTTAACTGCAGCGTGCTTTCGCTGTTGATTAATCACTCTTTTGTCGGCAAAACACACTAATTGCGCGTCATTTGTGCAAACAGAACGATATCCAGAAAAACTCGGGAAAAATTGTTTGACTTATAAGTGCGGGAAAGTAATATGTGCGCCACGCAGTGCCGATGAGCAGAAACAAGTTCAGAAGCACAGTTCGCAAGAACGCGTATGGTGAGGTGGCCGAGAGGCTGAAGGCGCTCCCCTGCTAAGGGAGTATGCGGTCAAAAGCTGCATCCGGGGTTCGAATCCCCGCCTCACCGCCATTTCCGA
>NZ_MLFP01000002.1 GCF_002095465.1 Pantoea rodasii
CTTAATTGAATAGCCCTGACTTAATAAGTCAGGGCTTTTTCATGTGCAAAATCCAGACGCTATTGTTGATTAAATCGCAATATTCTTATGCTTATAAGCGGATTTTTCAGCAACAATAAAGCTGCCACAATGCTCCTCATCACCACCACTAACACTATGATGAGGACATTATGGCCATTCCCGCCTTTGGTTTAGGTACCTTCCGTTTACAAGACGATGTTGTTATTCACTCCGTCAAAACAGCCCTTGAACTCGGCTATCGCGCAATTGATACCGCCCAAATTTATGAAAACGAAGCGGCTGTCGGTCAGGCAATTGCTGAAAGTGACGTATCTCGCACAGAGCTTTTCATAACTACCAAGATTTGGATTGAAAATCTGTCTGCTGAAAAACTGATCCCCAGTCTTAAAGAAAGCCTGACAAAATTACGCACGGATCACGTCGATCTCACGCTGATCCACTGGCCTTCACCAGGTGCAATTGTTTCGGTCAAAGAGAGCATGCAGGCTTTAATGGCGGCAAAAGAAGCCGGTCTGACACGCAAAATTGGCATCTCAAACTTTCCGATTGCACTGATGAAAGAGGCGATTGAGGCGGTTGGTGCCGAGAACATTGCAACAAACCAGATTGAACTGCATCCCTTCCTGCAAAACCATCAAGTTGTCGAGTTTGCCAGGCAGCAGGGGATACCTATCACTTCATATATGACTCTGGCTTACGGGCAAGCATTGCAAGACACGACAATTAAAGCCATTGCACACAAGTATCAGGCTACACCGGCACAGATCATTCTGGCCTGGGCGATGCAATCTGGCTATGCGGTGATTCCATCGTCAACCAAACGGGAAAACCTGAGCAGCAATATGGATGCTATCGACCTGGTTCTGGATGCTAAAGACATGGAGAAGATCAAGGAGTTGGATCGTCAGCAGCGGCTGGTCAGCCCTGAAGGTTTAGCGCCGGATTGGGATTAAAACTTAGCAACATCAGCCTTGGATGCGCCAGGGCTGATGTTTCACCCATTCACTGAGAAAGTCGATAAAGGCGCGTGCGCGCTGGCTCACACCAAGGTCGCTGTAGTACACCGCATTGAACGGCATTTCAACTGATACTCGCTGTTGCGCCAACACCTCAATAAATGTCCCTTCATCAATTTCACTGTCTACCATGTAATCCGATAAACAGGCTATGCCTGATCGTCCAGACAGAGCTGCTTGATGGTTTCGCCGCTATTCGAGGACATACCCGGTTTGATGTCATAGAGATCGCGGCCATTATCCGATACCGGCCAGCGATTTAAACGCGAAGGATCAACAAAACCCAGACATTCATGCGTGCTTAAATCAGCGGTCGAAAGGGGGACGCCGTGTTTTGCCAGATAGGCGGGTGTGGCGACCAACTTACGGTAACTGATAAACAGTAAACGCGCGCGTAGGGTGGAATCAGTCAGATTGCCCGCGCGAATCGCCACATCAACTTTACGCTCAATCAGATTAATGAAGCTTTCAGATGAAATCAGCGATAGCGTGACGTTCGGATAGCGCTCGCGGAAGGGTTTTATCATCGGTAGGATCAAATGCAGGATCACCGGCGTAGCGGCATCAATACGCAGCTCACCCTGCGGTGCCAGTTGACGTTCGGTTAATTCATTCTCTGCGGTAGACATCTCTTGCATCAACTTTTGCACACGTCTGAAGTAGTGCTCCCCTTCATGCGTCAGCGCCAATTGACGGGTGGTGCGCGTGAGTAATGCGACGCCAAGTTTGTTCTCAAGTTTTTTAACGGTGCGACTCACCGCTGAATTTGCCATCTGCAGTTGTTCAGCCGCACGGCTAAAACTTCCACTTTCGACCACAGCGATAAATACTTTTAGCTCATCTGACGAGGCTTTCATTATGCTCTCCAAAGCAAAAGTCTATTCTCACTTTGCATCTTTTTGTCATTAAAGCATGAGTCGATAATGACGCCCATCAAAACATTCATGGGAGTCAATCATGCCACTTGCCCTCTGGGCGCTGACTATTAGCGCCTTTGCTATCGGAACCACCGAATTCGTTATCGTAGGTCTGATTCCGACGATTGCGGAACAACTCAACATTACGCTGCCTTCCGCAGGTATGTTGGTCTCCATTTATGCTCTTGGTGTCGCCGTGGGTGCGCCAGTGCTGACTGCTTTAACCGGCAAAGTGCCGCGCAAGCCACTGCTGATGGGGCTGATGGCGCTCTTTACAGTGGGCAACTTAGTCGCGTGGTGGGCACCGAACTATGAGACGCTGGTGATTGCTCGATTGCTGACGGGATTGGCACACGGCGTTTTCTTCTCGGTCGGTACGACCATTGCGACCAGTCTGGTCAGCAAAGAGAAGGCAGCAAGCGCCATCGCCATCATGTTTGGAGGCCTGACTGTGGCGCTGGTAACCGGTGTACCCTTGGGGACACTGATTGGCCAGCACTTTGGATGGCGTGAAAGTTTTCTCGCAGTTTCATTACTGGGTGTCATTGCCTTGATCAGCAGCATGGTGCTAATACCGCGTAATATAGCGCAGCCACCTGTTACCACATTGGCTCAGCAAGCGCGCGTTATGGTAAACCCGCGTCTGCTATTAATTTACGCTATCACCGCACTGGGCTACGGCGGCGTGTTTACCGCCTTCACTTTCCTGGCGCCGATGATGCAGTCATTAGCCGGGTTTTCCCCGACGGCGGTGAGTGTCATTCTGTTGGGATACGGTATCTCCGTAGCCATCGGTAATATCTGGGGCGGAAAGTTGGCCGATCGTCGTGGCGCAGTGCCCGCGTTAACCCTGATCTTTAGCGCACTGGCGGTGCTGCTGTTGGTGTTCCAGTTCACCGCAAGCATGCACTTTATGGCACTAGCGACGGTGTTAGTGATGGGGATTTTTGCCTTTGCAAACGTACCGGGTCTGCAGGTTTACGTGGTGCAAAAGGCTGAGTATTATGCACCCGGTGCAGTTGATGTGGCATCAGGACTGAACATTGCGGCGTTTAACATCGGCATTGCGCTGGGTTCATTAGTTGGCGGTCACATTGTCGAACACTACGGTTTGGCGCAAACTCCTTGGGTCGGTGCTGTCATCGTTTTTATCGCGCTAATACTGGTACGACTGAGTGGCCAGCTCGATAAACCCCGCACTGTTTTCGCCACGGAATAATGATATCTCCAGCCCGCTACCAGGCGGGTTGTTGACGTAATATGCTGTGAAACTCATTCCGACAATTAACAACACCAATTGAAACCCAGCCTTAAAATCCCTATAACTGTCAGGTGAAGTTGTAGTCGTAAATCAGCCAGGCGGGAAAGTGCGAAAGAAAACATATGCAATGCGTTACACAGCGGGTCAGCCTGCAGAGCGGATATTTCCGCCTGGGGCGATGTTGCATCTGGGGCAAGCGCTGCCGCCCGGTGCACCATTACCTGCGGATCCTACATTGCGGGTTTTAGTCTGGAACATCTTCAAGCAGCAGCGTGCGGATTGGATGTCCGTGCTGCAGGGTTTCGGCAAAGATGCTCACCTGGTTTTACTGCAGGAAGCGCAAACCACGCCTGAGTTGGTCAAATTCGCCACCAGTAACTATCTGGCGGCCGATCAGGTGCCTGCCTTCGTCTTACCCCAACATCCTTCCGGCGTGATGACGCTGGCTTCTGCGCATCCTGTGTATTGCTGTCCGTTGCGTGAGCGCGAACCTTTATTACGCCTGGCAAAATCTGCGCTGGTAACTGCTTATCCCCTGCCGACCGGCGAAATGCTGATGGTGGTCAACATCCACGCAGTCAATTTCAGCCTCGGCGTCGATGTCTACAGTAAGCAACTGGGGCCGATTGGCGAACAGATTCAGCATCATCGTGGACCAGTGATCATGGCCGGCGATTTCAATGCCTGGAGTCGTCAGCGTATGAACGCGTTGTATCGCTTTGCTGAAGATATGACGTTGCATGAGGTGAACTTCACTGATGACCATCGCCGTAAAGCATTTGGTCGCCCATTAGACTTCGTCTTTTACCGTGATATGAAAGTCAGCGAAGCTTCTGTACTGGTGACGCGAGCCTCCGACCACAATCCACTGCTGGTTGAATTCAATTCCACTTATCACACCGGGCGATAAGGGCGTCACGCCAAATGGCGATTGAACAAAGAATCGGCTGAAAGAGACGGGTAAGTGGGCGGGTTGAGTTTAGAAAATGAAAAAGGCTGACAAAAGTCAGCCTTTTCGACGCATTAGGTATCAGGTGTTGCGCTATTCTTAACAAACAGCGTGAGCTTGTCGCCCGGCTGAATGTCTTTAGCGTCACTGTTCCAGCGCATAACATCTTTGGTGTTCACACCATGACGTTTTGCAATACTGGCAAAAGAATCACCCTTACGTACACGGTAGGTGATGCTGTTGCCGTTATCAGCCAACTGCGTTGCTTTGCCGCCCACGGTCAAGGTCTGACCGATACGGACTGAAGCGCTGCGCAGATTGTTCTGCTGTTTCAGTGCACTGACGCTGACGCCAAGCTTGTTAGCAATTGCCGACAAGGTGTCGCCTTTGCGTACCGTGTAGTTATTTCCTGCCGCACTGACTTTCGCCATTTCGGTAGGCTGCACGGAAGCAATATCACCGGATGCCAGTGAATTGCGCAGCTTAGCAACGTTGGACTTAGGCACCATAATATAGTGCGGTCCGTTTGGCGCAGTGGTACCGTTTTTATAACCCGCATTGAAGCTCTTCAACTTGTTGAGCGACATGCCGGCCATATCAGCGGCCTGCGTCAGTTCAATTTGCTGTCCCACTTCCACACGTGCCAGAGCACGGCTTTCGTTAGGGGTCGGCAACTTGATACCGTACTGCTTGTTGTTCTTGAGGATTTCACTCAAGGCCAACATTTTAGGTACATAGACCGTAGTTTCGCGGGGTAACGATAAATGCCAGAAGTCAGTCGGCTTGCCGCGCGCCTTATTCTGTTTCATCGCTTTCAACACACGTCCTTCACCGCTGTTATAAGCAGCCACTGTTAACAACCAGTCACCGTCAAACATACCGTTCAGACGCTGCATCATATCCAGCGCAACTTTGGTCGAGGCCACCACATCGCGGCGTCCGTCGTACCATTGGTTCTGTTTCAAACCATAGTTTTTGCCCGTTTGTGCAACAATCTGCCAGATGCCAGCGGCATTCGCAGAAGATGTTGCATGTGGGTCAAAAGCGCTCTCCACTATGGGTAGCAGTACCAGTTCCATCGGCATTTTACGTTTCTGTATCTGCTCGACAATCCAGTACATGTACGGCTCTGCCCGTAATGTTACATCGTGGAGATAGCTCTTATTTCTTAAAAACTTTGTTTTTTGTTCGCGGATCCGGGGGTTTTCCGGAATCCCCATCTTCAACTCGTCACTAATGTGATTCCAGAGATCGGTATCTTCTGCGAGGCTTGTTCCATCATCCTGCCATCGCTGCGATAATAATTGATCTCCGTACTTTCCATTTTCACCTTGACCAGCTGAAGACAGGCTCTGTGCATGCTGTATGGGGATATTGGCGTCATTCCTTGATGCCTGACATCCTACCAGCAAGACTGAGGCGAGTAAGATCGCTTTAGCCTTCATGTGTGTGTCAATAGTTCGCTTAAAAGACGAGCAACTATACGTTAGGGGTACACACAACACAACCAGAAATATCAATAACGGTCTTTCTTCTCGCGTAGATCGGCAAATGTTTGCCATAACGGAGACGATGCCACATTAGTCCCTAAAGCCTTTTGTAAATCAGCATCTTGCGTACGGAGAAATAAATTTATTTCCCGCTCCAGAGCCAGTTTTGTTGGCAAAGTAATGCGATTTTCTGCACGTAAGTCCTTAATTTGCTGATACCTTGCCAAAATTTTAGGGTCATGGGGCAGAATAGCCGCAGCAAACTTCATATTGGATAAAGTGTACTCATGAGCGCAACAAACCAGAGTGTCCGCAGGGAGTTGGTTAAGCTTCTGAAATGACTCAAACATCTGCTCAGCCGTGCCTTCAAATAACCGTCCGCAACCACCTGAAAACATCGTGTCACCACAAAAAGATAAGGTGAACTGAAATATGAGATATGTCCTAAAGTGTGTCCGGGTGTTGCGATGACACGGAAATTTAGCCCAAGCAGCGTAAATTCGTCATTCTCAGCAACGATATGTTTTGCACCCTTATCTGCGGTTTCTTCTGGCCCGTAAACCGCTAAATCAGGATAGTGCTGCAACAGTTCTGCGACACCGCCGACATGATCGTGATGATGGTGGGTAAGCAGAATGGCCACTGGTTGCCAGTGATTAGCTCTGATTTTATCCAGTACCGGTTGCGCTTCGCC
Source organism: Pantoea rodasii (assembly GCF_002095465.1). Lineage (GTDB taxonomy): Bacteria > Pseudomonadota > Gammaproteobacteria > Enterobacterales > Enterobacteriaceae > Pantoea > Pantoea rodasii. Next base: position 6,349 of record NZ_MLFP01000002.1, read on the forward strand.
GGGATCGACAATCAGGCAGTTTTTGTCATCGTCTGTTAGTGTCCAGATGTAGTTATCCTGCAATGCGGGAATACTGGTAAGATTCATAAACACCTCTCAGGTCGTAGAAAAAGGATGATGGTAGAGCATGAAGCCAGCTAAAACACGCCGAATTCTGTCTGCGCCGCGCTCCTGGCGCGACATGCCCATGGGAGACTATTTTCGCGATGCACTCACACAGCAGTTGCAGCCTTACCTTGGAAAGCTTTATGGCTTTCATATGCTTAAACTTGGCAGCCTCAGCGCAGAAATCAATACCCGTCAGTGTGCCATATCACACCAGGTGAATGTGGGCATTGAGGGCGATGACCTGCAGGTGATCGCCAGTACCACGCAGTTGCCCTTTGAAGCGAAATCGATTGATGCCTGTTTAATGGCGCATACGCTGGCGTGGAGTCAGGATCCGCATGGCGTATTGCGCGAGGTCGATCGGGTCTTAATTGACGACGGCTGGATGATTATCAGCGGTTTCAACCCGTTCAGCCTGCTTGGGATAAGCAAGGGGATTCCGGGGTTGCATGCGCGCGCGCCATGGAGTGGGCGTATGTTCAGTCAGGTACGTTTGCTCGACTGGCTAAGCCTGTTGAATTACGAGGTCGTCTATCGCACCCGTTTTCAGGTGGTGCCATGGCATCGGCAGGGCGGTAAGGTCATTAGTGCGCACTTGCCGGCGCTGGGATGCCTGAACATTGTGGTGGCACGTAAACGGACATTCCCGTTAACGCCCACCAAAGCGAAGAAGAGCATGAACAAAGCACAGGTCCGGCAAACGGTGAACGCGACCCGCCAGTTCCGTGAAGTGAAGGATCAGGATTCGGCCTGATAGCCGATATCATCCTGCGACGGATTACCGGCGGCACTGCGCGCCAATTCGTCGCAGCGTTCGTTTTCTGGGTGACCGGCGTGACCTTTAACCCATTCCCATTTAATTTCATGGTTGCTCAGGGCCAGGTCGAGCCGCTTCCACAGATCGACATTTTTTACCGGCTTTTTATCAGCGGTTTTCCAGCCGCGCTTTTTCCAGTTGTGGATCCAACTGGTGATGCCCTGGCGCACATACTGGCTATCGGTGCTGAGCACCACTTCGCAGGGCTGCGTTAACGCCTCCAGTGCCACAATCGCCGCCATCATTTCCATGCGGTTGTTGGTGGTGAGTCGATAACCGGTACTGAACTCTTTTTCGTGCGAGCCATAGCGTAAAATGGCGCCATAGCCGCCGGGGCCGGGATTACCCAGGCAGGATCCATCGGTGAATATTTCTACCTGTTTGCGCATCTCTGGTAGACTTCCTTCTGACAAAACGCCAAGTCTGACATAAAACGAGTCCTATGAGCACTGCAAATAACCGCCAGATCGTCCTCGATACCGAAACCACCGGCATGAACATGATCGGTGTGCACTATGAAGGACATCGCATCATTGAAATCGGTGCGGTTGAGGTGATTAACCGTCGCCTGACCGGCAACAACTTCCACATGTACCTCAAGCCGGATCGGCTGGTGGATCCGGAAGCCTTTGGTGTCCATGGTATTGCCGATGAGTTTCTTGCCGACAAACCGCTGTTTGCTGATATCGCCGACGAATTCCTTGATTACATCCGCGGCGCAGAGTTAGTGATCCATAACGCCTCGTTCGATATCGGCTTTATGGATTATGAGTTCGGCATGCTGAAGCGCGGCATTGGTAAAACGGACACCTTCTGTCAGGTAACGGATAGCCTGGCGATGGCGCGTAAGATGTACCCAGGCAAGCGCAACAGCCTTGATGCACTCTGTAATCGCTACGAAATCGATAACAGCAAACGTACGCTGCACGGCGCATTGCTCGATGCTGAGATTCTGGCGGAAGTGTTCCTGATGATGACGGGCGGCCAAACACTGCTGGCCTTCTCTGCGGATGGCGATCAAAACAGCCAGAGCGCGGGAGATAACATTCAGCGTATCGTGCGTCCGAGTTCGGGGTTACGGGTGGTGAATGCCAGTGATGAAGAGATCATCGCTCATGAAAGTCGTCTGGATTTAGTGCTGAAGAAGGGCGGAAGCTGCCTGTGGCGCGCCTGAATCGTCTGATTTTGCGTGGAAAAGCAACGTTAAGCTGAAAAAATCGGCAAATGATTCATTCCCACAGAAAAAGCATTGACGGCTAATGAGGCTGCCATTAATATTCGCCTCGTTCTCGACGGGGAACAAAGCGCGGAGCGGTAGTTCAGTTGGTTAGAATACCTGCCTGTCACGCAGGGGGTCGCGGGTTCGAGCCCCGTCCGTTCCGCCAATCATTAAAGAAGCCGATGCAGAAATGCATCGGCTTTTTGCTTTTCCAGGCTGGCATCATTGCCAGCCTGACAAACAGCTTAATCCTTTTGCACCGCCACTTCCGGGCGATAGGTGGTCACCGAGACTTCACGGTCGCCGCGCGCCAGCCAGCGATAACAGCCTGCACCTAATGCCACACCAATAAACCAGCTAAAGTTGGCAACCGCATGCAGTGAGGGGATAAAGCTGATCACCAAACCAATCGCAACAGAAGGCAGCAGTGCTGCGATGGCTTTCGGGTTGAAGCCGCCGCGATACCAATAGCGTCCTTTCGGGGTGTCATCAAACAGGTCGTCAACATAGACTTTGCTGCGTTTAATCAGATAGAAGTCGGCCACCAGTATGCCAAACAGTGGGCCAATAAAGGCACCTAACACATCCAGCGTGTAATGAATCAATTCTGGTGACTGGAACAGATTCCACGGCGTCAGCAGCACGGAACCTACCGCAGCAATCATGCCGCCAGTGCGGAAGCTGATCTTCTGCGGCGAGCAGTTAGAGAAGTCAAAAGCGGGAGAGACAAAGTTCGCTACGATGTTAATACCGATAGTGGCGATGATCATGGTCAGCAGACCAATCGCTACCGCCACATCGTTGCCGACCATGCTCACCGTCTCAATCGGATCGGTAATCATGCGGCCGAACAGCGATTGTGTACCAGAGACGATCACCACGGTGACGATGGAGAACAACAGGAAGTTAAACGGCAGGCCCCAACGGTTACCTCGGCGGATCTCCCCCATGCTCTTACCGTAGCGGGAGAAGTCACCGAAGTTCAGCAGCGGACCGGAGAAATACGACACCACTAATGCGGTGGCGGTGATCATCTGCCAGGTTTGCTCGCCGGTGCTCAGCTGTTTGCTGGCTAAGGTGAAGGAGATACCATCAAAACCGGTTTTGTATACAATCCAACCGGCTAACGCTACCATCACCACGTACACCGCCGGACCCGCCACATCGATAAAGCGTTTAATCGCGCTCATGCCGTGCCAGAACACCATCGCCTGCAGGAACCACATCACGCCGAAGCAGCACCAGCCGAGTTGAGATAACCCCAGCCAGCTGCTCTGTGTCATGCCGCTCAGTGAAGGGAAGAATTTCAGCAGCACCAGCATCAACGCGTTAGCCGCTAAATAGGTTTGAATGCCGTACCAGGCAAAGGCGATCAATCCACGGATCACCGCCGGGATATTGGCACCAAATACGCCAAATGCCTGACGTGAAATCACCGCATAAGGCACGCCTGCCATCTGGCTGGGTTTGGCGACGAGGTTGGCACACAGCTGCACGATGCAGATCCCCACCAGCAGGCACAACAGCACCTGCCAGCTCGCCAGTCCCAGCGTAAAGAAGCTGGCGGCAACCACATAGCCGCCCATGCTGTGCACATCCGACATCCAGAAAGAGAAAATGTTATACCACGACCAATTCTGGTCGCGCGTCGGCGCCAGATCTTCATTACACAGGCGCGGACTGTAGTGGGCGTTGGCTCCAGAGGCCACCCCGGAGGTCACTTCAGAATGATTTGGCATGAAACCTGCTCCTCTAACATCATGGGAAAAATAATCACAGCGTGAAACGGTATTGCAGGATCCAGGCCAGAATTGATTTATTGTATACAAAAAATTAATTTCACGTATACGATGTGCCATGCACAGCCATTTGCCGGAGCAGGTAATGAAGAGCGAAACAAGCCAGAAAACGGCTGCCGATCTGAATGATCGCGACGAACCGATCTATCAGGCGTTGCTAAACGCCATTGTGGAACATCAGTTGCCACCGGGCAGCAAATTGCCGGAAGAGGCGTTGTCAGAGGTGTTTGGTGTCAGCCGCACCGGCATTCGCAAGGTGTTACAGCGCCTCGCCGCGGTGCAAATGATCACCTTGTCGCCCAGGCGTGGTGCACAGGTGGCCACGCCGGGCGTTGATGAGGCGCGCGATATCTTTGCCACGCGCAGCTTACTCGAGTGCGCCAATTTGCCGGCGGTACTCACTCATGTTCAGCCACCGCACCTTGCTGCACTGAGTACCTTAATTGAGGAAGAGCAGCAGGCTCACGAACAGCACGACGGCGCAGCGGCGATCCGGCTCTCGGCCGCCTTCCATATTCAGCTGCAGGCGATTTCCGGCAATCAGGTACTCACCGATATGGTGACGCGCTTAACCCAACGCTCATCATTAGTGATTGCCGCGTATGGCGCGCCGTGGCAGCGCGGCTGCCGTTGCGATCATCACGATCGGCTGGTGGATCTGTTACGACAGAAAGATCTGCCTGCGCTCACCGCAGCCTTACAGCATCACTTCGAACATATCGTGGCCAGCCTGCATTTTGAGCGCAGCGGCGAAACGCTGCCCGATTTCTCCCGGTTATTTTCCGGTCACAATGGAGCCGCATCATGAGCCTGATTCAGGTGATCAACCCCAATACCAGCCAGGCGATGACCGAAACCATCGGCGCGGCGGCCCGTGCGGTGGCGGCGCCGGGCACAGAAATCCTGGCGGTGTGTCCAGATGAGGGCGTGCCGTCGATTGAAGGGCATTTCGATGAAGCGATTGCGGCGATGGGCGTGCTGGAGCAGGTCAGGCTCGGCAAAGCACAAGGGGTGAGCGGCCACATTATTGCCTGCTTCGGCGATCCGGGTTTGCTGGCGGCACGTGAACTGGCGAGCGGTCCAGTGATTGGTATTGCAGAAGCCGCGATGCACACGGCGACGTTGGTGGCGACGCGCTTTTCGATTGTCACCACCTTGCCGCGCACGTTAGTGATCGCCCGCCATCTGCTGCAGCAATATGGCTTTACCCATCATTGTGCGGCACTGCACGCTATCGATTTGCCGGTGTTGGCGTTGGAAGATGGCAGCGGTGTCGCGCAGGAAAAAGTACGCCAGCGTTGTATTCAGGCTAAGCGCGAAGATGGCAGCGGCGCAATTGTGCTGGGTTGTGGCGGCATGGCCTCGCTGGCGCAGGAACTGACCAAAGAGCTGGGTTTACCGGTGATTGATGGCGTCAGCGCCGCGGTGAAAATGGTGGAGTCGCTGGTGGCGCTGGGCTTTGGCACCAGTAAACACGGCGATTTAGATTATCCGATTCAAAAACCGCTCAGCGGCGCATTTCAGCACCTAAACTAAGGGCTGGTTGAGGACTGACTAAGGAATTTACAGAATGAGCGATGTATCTGAAAAGAAAGAGTACAGCTTCAACAAAAACTATCCGCGTGATCTGATTGGCTATGCGAACAATCCGCCGCACGCGCAGTGGCCGGGCAAAGCCAAAGTGGCGGTGCAGTTTGTCCTCAACTACGAAGAGGGCGCGGAAAACAACGTGCTGCATGGCGACGCCGGTTCGGAGCAATTCCTGTCTGACATCATCGGCGCAGCCAGCTATGCCGATCGCCACATGTCGATGGACTCGCTGTATGAGTACGGTTCACGCGCCGGTTTCTGGCGCATCCACAACGAATTCCTGAAACGCGGATTGCCGCTGACGGTGTTTGGCGTGGCGATGGCGCTGGCGCGTCATCCCGAGATTGTTGAAGCGATCAAAGCAGCCGACTATGACGTGGTCAGTCATGGCTGGCGCTGGATCCATTATCAATCGATGGATGCTAAAACCGAACGTCAGCATATGCAGCAGGCGGTGGATGTGCTGCGCGATCTGTTTGGCAAAGCGCCGACCGGCTGGTACACCGGCCGCGACAGCCCCAACACCCGCCGTTTAGTGGTGGAGAACGGTGGCTTCAGTTATGACAGCGATTACTACGGCGACGATTTACCGTTCTGGACGCAGGTGACCTGTCAGGATGGCACGGTGAAGCCGCACCTGGTGATTCCCTACACGCTGGAATGCAACGACATGCGCTTTGCTTCGCCGCAAGGGTTCAACACTGCCGAACAGTTTTTTGTTTATCTGCGTGACACCTTTGATGTGCTGTATGAAGAGGGCAACACGGCACCGAAGATGATGTCGATTGGTATGCACTGTCGTTTACTGGGTCGACCCGGCAAATTCCGCGCGCTGCAGCGCTTCCTCGATCATATCCAGCAGCATGAGAATGTATGGATTTGCACGCGTCAGCAGATTGCCGATCACTGGATGGAGACGCATCCGGCTCCTGTCGTTTAACAACGTGTAAAACTCCTTGCCGACTCTTTGGCCGATACGACATTGATTGTCGTATCGGCCAAAGCCGCACAATTTACGTCACACTGACGACCGCCGGTTTATCGCGCTAGCTCATCAAACTCACCTGTGCCGCCACAATCCGCCAGCCATACGGCATGCGGATCCATGTCTGCTGCTGGCGACCGATCTTCTCCACGCCGGCACGGGTGAACTCGGTGCTGCACACCGCATAGTCATCACCAAAAGTGGTGATCACCGTATTACGCAGAGTACGATCCAATCCTTTTGATGGCCGCGCCGCGCGGAAAGCACGGATTTCATCAATGCCATACAGATTCTCGCCCGCGCCCAGACGCACGGTGCGATCGTCATGCCAGAACAGCTCATCCAGTACATCCACATTGTTGCTCACCAGCGCTTCTTCGTAGCGGTAAAACGCGGCGGTGACCTCAGCAAGCACGGCCGGACGATCAATGTGTTCAGGTGTCATGATTATGCATCCATCAGGGTGGTTTGAGGCAGGGTCAGCCCTTGCTGCTGTAGAGCCCAGGCCGCGCGCAGTGCCAAATGTTCTTTAAACGGTGCGGCGATCAACTGCAGGCCAATCGGTAATCCGCTGGCAGTTTGCAAAGGCACCGTACACACCGGTAAGCCAAGGAAAGAAATCGGCTGCGTCAGCATGCCCATGCTGGCGCGCGTCGGCAAATCCTGGCCGTTGATGTGAATGGTTTCCTGGCCAATGGTGGTGGCGGTGCAGGGGGTGGCAGGCGCGATCAGCACATCGAATTGATCAAACAGTGGCATGACTTGCTGCTGGAAGTGACGGCGGAAACGCTGCGCCTGCACATACCACGCAGAAGGCAGCATTGCGCCCGCCAGCAGACGTTCACGGGAGTTCGGCTCAAACTGTTCGGGCATGCTGCGCAACGCGGGCAGGTAATGGTTTCCCCCTTCTGCCGCCGTCATGATAAAGGCCGCTGAGCGCGCGATTTCGGCATTTGGCAATGTAACTTCCTCGCTGGCATGCAGCGCTTTTGCCACCACCGCGACGGCCGCGCGTGCTTCCTCGCTGCACCATGTGGAAAAGAAGCCGCCCAGCACCGCGCTGCGAATGCCTTCTGCACCTTTGGTTAATCCCTCACTGACCGGCTCTACCGCCTGAGCAGCCTGGAAGGCATCCCCGCTATCACCGCCTTGCAGCGCATCATACACCAGGCTCAAATCTTCTACGGAACGGGCGAAGGGACCAATATGGTCGAGACTGGCGACAAAAGGATGGCTGCCGCTGCGAGATAAGCGGCCAAAGGTCGGTTTCAGACCAAAAATACCACATAGCGAAGCCGGCACGCGGATCGATCCATTAGTATCCGTGCCCAATGAGAAGTGCACTAATCCGGCAGCAACCGCCGCCGCCGAACCACCAGAAGAACCGCCCGCTACCCGTGTCAGATCCCGCGGATTATGGGTGGCGCCGTAATGGGTATTTTCGGTAGTGAAGCCGTAAGCATAGGCATCCATATTCAGCATACCGGAGAGCAGTGCGCCAGACTGGCGGAGTTTGCTGACGGCCCAGGCATCCTCGCGTGCTGCTGCGCGTTCACTGAACAAACTGGCTCCGGCTAAGGTGCTGTGTCCGGCGACATCAAACAGGTTTTTCACCGCATAGGGAATACCCGCCAGCAGCGGCAACTCATCGCCGCGCTGGCGCTGCACATCAACCTGCTCAGCCTCACGCAACATGCGCTGGCCGGTGACTTCGGTCCAGGCGTTCAGCGCTGGGTTATGCTGTTCGATTGCGTTTAGCGTTTGCTGCGCCACATCACGGGCGCTGATCTCACCCTGCTTAAGCGCATGGTGGAGTGACTTAATGGATAGCGATGCCAGTTTCATGGATGAAACACTCCTGCCACTTCCAGCCGGTCATCCAGTGGCATCGCTATCAGCGGCGCAGCCATGGCGGCGATACGATTGAACTGCACCAGCAATTCAGCGCGACGCGCTTCGTCCAATTCCAGTGACAGGATCTGTTCCATTTGAGCGATATAGGCCGCCCAGTCCGGTTGTGAATGCATGTTGATCTCCTTTAAAAACCGGCCGCGCTGCCGTTGCTGCGTGGATCGAAGGCACCTTCCAGCATGCCGTTGTTATGTCTGACAATGGCGCCGGCATGGCCAACGACTTCACTGAAATCAGGCAGGAGTTCCACTTCATGGCCGAGCAGACGCAATTGCGCTAACGTTTCAGGCGCTATGCGGGCTTCCAGCTTGAGCGAATCCGAGGATTGGCCCCAGGTTCGTCCCAGTAGCCAGCGCGGCGCACTCACCGCCTGCTGCAGCGGCTGGCCCTGAATCACGTGACGGGTAAAGATGGCGGCCTGAGTTTGCGGCTGACCGTCGCCGCCCATTGAGCCGTACACCATGGTGCGACCATCTTTCAGCCGCGCAGCCGCCGGATTCAGGGTATGGAACGGTTGTTTGCCCGGCTCAAGCGCCAGCAGGTGGCCCGGCTGCAGGCTGAACGCCGCTCCCCGATTTTGCCAGGTGATGCCAGTGCCAGGCAGCACCACGCCGCTGCCAAATTCGTGATAAATACTCTGGATAAAGGAAACGGCCAGCCCGCTGCTGTCCATCACACCCATCCACACGGTATCGCCAGGTCCACGGCCGGTTCCCCACGGCGCGGCTTGTTGATCATCAATCTGCGCCGCCAGCGTTGAAAGGTGTTCGGCATCCAGCAGGTTTTGCACATCGATATCGATATGGCGTGGATCGGTGATGTGTTTGTCGCGCAGGGCAAAGGCTTTTTTGGTGGCTTCGACGATGCGGTGCACCGTTTGCGCTTCATCGGCCTCCGCCATGTTCAGACGATCGGTTATCCCGAGGATAGCCAGCGACACCAGCCTTGCGTTGGCGGCGTCATATTCCAGATATCGCCCTCGCTGTGTGCCAGATGCAAAGGCGTGCAGCGACGCGCGTGTTGTTTCTGCAAATCCTCCAGCGTGATCGGCATGCCCAGCGCGGACATTTCACGCGCCAAATGATGTGCCAATTCGCCGCGATAAAAACTCTCTAATCCTTGCTCACACAGCACGCTGAGCGTGTTGGCGAGCGCGGGCTGGGTAAAGCGGCTGCCCGCAGCGGGAACGGTGCCATCGGGTAAGTAGGTGGCGGCAAAGCCTGGCTGATGCTGTAATTCATGCTGTTTAGCGGCGGTCGCGGCGGCTTGTGAAGCAGTGACGGGAATGCCATCAGCCGCATAGCGAATGGCATCACGCAGCAAACGCGTTACAGGCAAGGGCGTGGCGCCCAGCTCTTTGGCCAATGTCAGCGCTTCATGCCAGCCACTGACGGTGCCCGCAACGGTCAGCGCGGCTTTGGGACCCCGATGAGGAATGTGACTTTCGCCGTGGTAGAAGTCGAGATGCGCCAGAGCGCCGGCTGCGCCGCTGGCATCAATAGCAATCGGATCGCCTTTCGGCGGCACCACCAGCCAGAATCCGTCGCCACCTAAACCGTTCATATGCGGATAAACCACCGCGATGGTCGCTGCGGCTGCAACCATCGCTTCAAGCGCGTTACCGCCTTCACGCAGTACCGCCAGGGCACTTTCACTGGCGAGATGATGTGGGGTAACGGCCATGCCCAGCGGGGCCATGTTGCTCTGTATCATAGTGAACTCTTCATCATTGATTCTTATGTAGGGTGTGCATTTTGCGCACCTGGCTAGCGGTCGCCCTTAATGGCGACACGACAAATCCGTGGAGTGATCTAAGCAAGAGCTGTTCCAGTTTTGGTCGGACATCAATGTGGATCGATTTATGCTAGCTTGTGATGAAACGAAAGTTACAGGACCGATAATGAAACAGCTTGATGAACGCCTTCGCAGTCACTATCCACAATTGTCGCCGCAGGAACAGCGTATTGCGGATTTTGTGTTTGACCATTTTGATGACCTGATCAGCTACAACAGCGCAGAGCTGGCGCGGCTTAGCGGAGTATCGAAGGCCACAGTCAGCCGGCTGTTTAAACGCCTGGGCTACGAAAAATACAAGGACATGCGTGACGAGTTGCGGACGCTGCGTCAGAGCGGCATGCCACTCACTGATAATCGTGATGCGGTGCAAGGTAACACCTTGTTATCACGGCACTATAAGCAGGAAATGGCCAATCTCACCCAGTGGGTGAATAGCATTGATCCCCAGCAGTTTGGCGAAGTGATTCAGGCGCTGGGGGCGGCAAATCGGGTGTTTATCATCGGCATGCGTAACGCCTATCCAGTGGCCTTGCACCTCAGGCAGCAGCTGATGCAGGCGCGTCCGCAGGTGCATGTCTTGCCTCAACCTGGCCAGACGCTGGGCGAGGAGCTGGTGGACATCACGCCGGAAGATATTGTGGTGGTGATGGCCTTCCGCCGCCGGCCGCGCATCATCCGTCCGCTGATGCAGCAGCTGCAGCAGAGTAATATCCCGGTGCTGGCGCTGTGCGAACCGCAGGCGCAGGGCATTATTACGCTGGCGCACTGGCAGCTCTGCGCGCCGCTCGACAGCGTTTCTGCGTTTGATAGTTATGCCTCGGCAATGAGTTTGATTAACCTGTTGGCTAATGCGCTTTTGCATGAAATGTTGTCGCAGGGTCGCCAGCGCATTCATCAGATTGCCGATCTCTACCAGCATCTTGATGAGCTGGAACACCGATAGCGGGCACCGTTTTGGTGCTTTGCACCTTTTTTGATCGCTCAATGCAACCAAGTTTGCCTCATATTATTCCCCTTATCTCTTGATTGCGGCCCTCAGGCCGCCTGCCCATTGCGCACGATGTCGGACGGTTAACGCCATCGCCGTTGTTGGCACATTAGTTGCAAATCGATTCATCAAGAATCTTTTGTTTCACGATAAACTCACCGGGGTGCATAATGAAAAAAGTTTACTGGCAGTCGCAGGCGCAGCATTGTTGATGGCACAGGTTGGAAGCGCGATGGCCGATCAGCTGCAAGACATTCAGAAACGTGGCGTGCTGCGCATCGCCGTGCCACAGGATTTTCCGCCGTTTGGTTCAGTGGGTACCGATTTACAGCCGCAGGGTTATGACATCGACATGGCGAAGTACCTCGCTAAACAGATGAAACTGAAGTTGCAGCTGGTGCCGGTTTCCAGCGCCAACCGCGTACCGTATCTGCAAACCGATAAGGTCGATTTGGTGATCTCCAGCATGGGCAAAAATGCGGAGCGCGAGAAAGTGATCGACTTCAGTCGTGCCTATGCCCCGTTCTTCCTTGGCGTGTTTGGCCCGAAAGGCGAAACATTGAAAGATGCAGCCGCGCTGAGCGGTAAATCGATTGGTGTCACGCGCGGCGCGGTAGAAGACATGGTGCTGAGCGATATCGCGCCAAAAGATGCGCAGGTGAAACGTTACGAAGATAACAACACCACGCTGTCAGCTTATCTGTCTGGTCAGGTGCAGTATGTGGCGACCGGTAACCTCGTGGTCGCCGCGATTGCTCGTCAGAACGCCGAAAAAGCACCGGTTCCCCAGTTCATGCTGAAAGATTCACCGTGCTTCATCGGTCTGAAGAAAGATGAGCCGGCGCTAAAAGACAAAGTGAATGGTTTGATCGAGCAGGGCATCAAAGACGGCACGCTGAACAAGCTGTCGGAAGAGTGGCTGAAAGCACCACTGCCCGCCAACCTCGGCGCATAACACGATGATTGGGCAACTTAACTTTGCAGAGCTCTGGCCGCACTGGCCAGAGTTGCTGGCCGGGCTGTGGGTCACGATTCAGATAACGGTGCTTGCCACCGTCGGCGGGGTGAGCCTCGGGATTCTCGGTGCTGCACTGCGCAGCGGTAAACCGAGCTGGGCGAGTCGCCTCTGGGGCGTTTATGTCGAGCTGATCCGTAACACGCCATTCGTGGTACAGCTGTTTTTTATCGTCTTTGGTTTGCCCAATCTTGGTCTGAAACTGACGGCGGGCGAAGCTGCGCTGCTGGCGATGTTGATTAACCTCGGCGCCTACAGCACCGAAATTATTCGTGCCGGTATTCAGGTGACGCCGCGTGGACAGTGGGAAGCGGGTCGCGTGTTGGGCTTAACCCGCACCCAGACGTTTATTCGCGTGGTATTACCGCCGTCTTTGCAGCGCATTTATCCGGCGCTGGTGAGCCAGTGCATTATCGTGATGCTCGGTTCGTCGGTGGTATCGCAGGTGTCGTACGAAGAACTCACCTTTGCCGCCAACCTGATTCAGTCACGCACCTTTTTGAGTTTTGAAGTCTATCTGGTGACCACGTTGATTTATCTGGCGTTGTCGATTGCCATGCGACAGCTGCTGCTGGCGCTGGGACGTAAATGGTTTGGAGCGCAGCCCGCATGACCACGTTTACTGACTGGGACATCCTGCGCAACCTGCTGCTGGCGGCGCGCTGGACGATTTTACTGTCGCTGGTGGCCTTTTTCGGCGGCACGCTGGTGACCTTACCGTTGCTGTTTTTACGTTTGCTGAAACGTCCCTGGCTAACGCGCTGCGTTCGCTGTTACACCGAGCTGTTTCAGGGCACACCGCTGTTGATGCAGCTGTTCCTCGCCTTCTTTGGTGTCGCGTTGTTTGGTATTGATGTTGCGCCCTGGACTGCGGCCTCGCTGGCATTAACTTTCTACACCAGCGCGTTTCTGGTGGATATCTGGCACGGCAGTATTCGTGCTTTACCAAAAGGGCAATGGGAAGCGTCGCGTTGCCTCGGGCTGACTTTTGGTCAAACGCTGTTTCGCGTCGTGGCACCGCAGGCGATCCGCATCGCCATCGCGCCCACCGTGGGCTTTGCCGTGCAGGTGATCAAAGGCACCGCGCTGGCATCGATTATCGGTTTCGTCGAGCTGACCAAAGCCGGCACCATTTTGAATAACGTGACTTATCAGCCTTTCAAGGTATTTGGCCTGGTGGCGCTGGGTTACTTCCTGATGTGTTATCCGCTGTCGCGTTACAGCCAGTACCTGGAGAAAAAATTCAATGCCGCTCATCACCATTAATCAGGTCCAGAAGTACTACGGCGACAACCACGTTCTGAAAGGCGTCGATCTGGATATCGACAACGGCGAGGTGATCTCGATCATCGGCCGCAGCGGCTCGGGCAAAAGTACCTTACTGCGCTGCATGAACGGACTGGAAGGCTATCAGGAAGGCAGCATCAAACTCGGTGGCATGACGATCACCGATCGTGAGTCGCAGGCGCGTGACATCAGCCGCTCGGTGGGCATGGTGTTCCAGAACTTCAACCTGTTCCCGCACATGACCGCGTTGGAAAACGTGATGCTGGCGCCGCGCCGCGTATTGAAGAAAAGCGAAGCCGAATGCCGCGAACTGGCAACGCAAATGCTGGAAAAGGTCGGCCTTGGCGAACGCATCAACTACTATCCGGCCAATTTATCCGGCGGTCAGCAGCAGCGTGTGGCGATTGCCCGTGCGCTGGCGATGCAGCCGAAAGTTTTACTCTGTGATGAGATCACTTCAGCGCTCGATCCTGAGCTGGTGGGCGAAGTACTGAAGGTGCTGGAACAACTGGCTGCCGAGGGCATGACGTTGATCCTCGTTACCCATGAAATGAACTTCGCCCGTGATGTGGGCGATCGCGTGGTGTTTATGCATCAGGGCCGCGTCTGGGAGCAGGGCGACAGCAAAACGCTGTTTGCCAATCCGCAGACCGCCGAGCTTAAACAGTTTATCTCCACCGTCCGTCTTTAAGTCTTCAAAAGGAATAGCACATGGATATCAGTCAGTTTTCGCAAATTAATCCGCCACAACGCCTGCTGATGGGGCCGGGACCGATCAACGCCGATCCGCGCGTTCTGCGTGCCATGTCGAGCCAGTTGCTGGGGCAGTACGATCCTGCAATGACCCATTATATGAATGAAGTGATGGCGTTGTACCGTGGCGTATTCCGGACCGAAAACCGCTGGACCCTGTTGATTGACGGCACCTCGCGTGCCGGTATCGAAGCGATTCTGCTCTCGGCGATCCGTCCGGGTGACAAAGTGCTGGTGCCGGTGTTTGGGCGCTTTGGTCATCTGCTGTGTGAAATTGCCCGCCGCTGCCGTGCGGAAGTGCACACCATTGAAGTGCCGTGGGGCGAAGTGTTCACCCCGGATCAGATTGAAGATGCGATCAAAAAAGTGCGGCCGCGCCTGCTGCTGACGGTGCAGGGCGATACCTCTACCACCATGCTGCAACCGCTGGAAGAGCTTGGTGCCATCTGCCAAAAACATGGCGTGCTGTTTTACACCGATGCCACCGCATCCATCGGCGGTAACGTGCTGGAAACGGATGCCTGGGGATTAGATGCCGTTTCCGCCGGGATGCAGAAATGCCTCGGTGGCCCGTCGGGTACTTCGCCGATCACGCTGAGCGCGCAGATGGAAGCGGTGATCCGCAAACGTAAGTGCGTGGAAGAGGGCATTCGCACCGCCGATCATCAGGATGGCGATGACGAGATGATCTACTCCAACTATTTCGATCTCGGCATGATCATGGATTATTGGGGACCGGAGCGTCTGAACCATCACACGGAAGCGACCACCGCGCTGTTTGGTGCACGTGAGTGTGCGCGTCTGATGATGCAGGAAGGACTGGATGTCGGTATCGCGCGCCACAAGCTGCATGGCGATGCAATGCTGAAAGGCATTCAAGGCATGGGTCTCGAAACCTTCGGCGATCTCAAACACAAAATGAATAACGTACTTGGCGTGGTGATCCCGCAGGGTGTCAACGGCGATCAGGTGCGCAAGTTGGTACTGGAAGATTTCGGTATTGAGATCGGCACCTCGTTTGGCCCGCTGCACGGCAAAGTGTGGCGTATCGGTACCATGGGCTATAACGCGCGCAAAGATTGCGTGATGCAAACCCTGAGCGCGCTGGAAGCCGTGCTGAATCATGTGGGTTATCGCTCGACTCAAGGTGCAGCGTTGCAGGCCGCCTGGGATCATTACGGGAGCCACGCATGAGCAGTAGCCTGATGACCGCCAGCGAGGCGCAAACCGCCGCCGCCCGTGTCATGGCGCGCTGCGATGCCCTGGCTGAAATCAGTGAAAGTGAGGATGGCCTGACGCGCGTCTATCTCTCGCCAGAACAAGTGCGTGCCAACGCCCGCGTGGCAGAATGGATGCAGGCGGCTGGCATGACCACCTGGCAAGATGCGGTGGGCAATATCTGCGGTCGCTATGAATCTGCTGAACCCGGCGCGCAGGCGCTGCTGCTGGGCTCACATCTGGATACGGTACGTAATGCTGGCCGTTATGACGGCATGCTGGGCGTGCTGAGTGCCATCGAAACCGTGCAGTGGCTGCACGATCGTCATCAGCGTCTGCCGCTGGCGATTGAAATTATCGGATTCGGTGATGAGGAA
The DNA here is from genome assembly GCF_002095465.1 of Pantoea rodasii. Taxonomy (GTDB): domain Bacteria; phylum Pseudomonadota; class Gammaproteobacteria; order Enterobacterales; family Enterobacteriaceae; genus Pantoea; species Pantoea rodasii. The sequence goes on from NZ_MLFP01000002.1 coordinate 22,213, forward strand.
GGCACGCGCTTTGGTATTACGTTATTGGGCAGCCGGGGCATTACTGGCACCTGGCCGGAGAGCTGGGTGACGCATCCAGATGGTAACGCGATTACCGTGGCGGAAGCGATGCAAGATGTCGGGCTCGATGCCGCGAACATTCTGCAGGCCGCGCGTGACGTCAATGACATTGCGGCTTACCTCGAACTGCATATTGAGCAAGGGCCGTGTCTGGAACAGGAAGATCTGGCACTGGGCGTGGTGACTGCGATTAACGGCGCGCGTCGCCTGAATTGCCGCTTTGTCGGTGAAGCTGGCCATGCGGGCACCGTGCCAATGAATCATCGCAAAGATGCGCTGGCCGCCACCGCCGAGTGGATGGTGTTTGTCGAACACACCACCGCTGAGCACGATCCGCAGCTGGTGGCCACGGTTGGCACTCTGAGCTGTTTGCCGGGCGCGGTGAATGTTATCCCTGGTGAAGTACAGTTTTCACTGGATGTGCGCGGACCGCAGGATGAGCCGCTGGAGCGCCTGTTGTCCACGCTGCTGACGCAAGCAGAAGCGATTGCCTTGCGTCGTGGACTGACCTTCACCGCCAATGAGTATTATCGTATTGCGGCGACTGCCTGTGATACGCGTTTGCAGCAGGCATTGAGCCACGCGGTGGAAACGGTGCAAGGCCGCAGTGTCTCACTGCCGAGCGGCGCGGGGCACGACGCGATTGCCATCGCAGAGCGCTGGCCGGTTGGCATGCTGTTCGTGCGCAACTATCGCGGTATTAGCCATCATCCAGCCGAGTCAGTGCAGGTCGCCGATGTGGCAATCGGCGTGCAGGCTTATCTGCAGGCGGTCAACGATTTGGCACACGCTTAAGGAGCCGCGGCATGGAGTTAGCGGAGTTTAACCGATCTACTGCAACGGATGCGCAAGCGTCGATAGCCCACTGTGTGGCGATTCCCGATTGGCAGCAGGCGCTGGTGGCAGCGCGGCCTTATGCCGATGTGGCGGCGTTGTATCGCGCTGCCGACCTGCTGGCAAAACATTGGCAAGGCGCAGAACTGGCACAAGCCCTGAGCGCGCATCCACGCATTGGTGAAAAAGCCGCGGGCGCGGGCAAAGAGGCAGCATTGTCACGCAATGAACAGTCGGCGATGCAGCAGGCCGATGGCGCGCTGCAGTTTGCCATGCTGGCGGGCAATCAATCCTACGAGCAGCGCTTTGGCCGGGTGTTTTTAATCCGGGCGAAAGGGCGCAGTGGCGAGGAGATGCTGGCGGAATTGCAGCGCAGGCTCAACAATGATGAGGTGACAGAACAGCAGGAAGCGCTGACGCAACTGCGTGAAATCACCCTGTTACGGTTAAAGGAGAGCATTGTATGAGCACCATTACCACACACATTCTGGACACCGCGCTGGGCAAACCGGCGATCGGCGTGGCCATTTCGCTGGAACAGAACAGCCCGGAAGGCTGGCTGCCGATCGCGGAAGGCGACACTGACAGCGATGGCCGCATCAAGGATTTAACCCCAGAGCCGTTAGCGCCAGGCCACTATAGACTGACGGCGGAGATCGGTGACTACTTTGCCGCCGATGGACGTGATGCGCTGTATGTCAGCGCGCAGATTGATTTTGTGATTGGTGCATCGGGCAGCCATTATCATCTGCCGTTTCTGATATCCCCGTGGTCGTGGTCGACCTACCGCGGCAGTTAATTAGGCTTAGCTGCACGTTTGACAGTCGCTATAAATGGCGACGCTACGATCCCGCTCACTACCGTAGAGTGCGCATTCAGGCGCACCAAAGTGTAAACCTCCACTTTTTGTGCGCCATGTCACACGCTGCGCTTGAAAGACAGTAACTATCAAAACCTTCGGTTCATCCAAATATATTCTTTCACAATGTGCGGTTATCTTTACCGGACAATGTGAAGCAAACGGAGCCGAAAAATGAGCACGCAAGATAATAACGATAATGTAGCCGCCTCAGGCAAATGCCCCTTCCATCATGGGGCGTCTGAAGAAAAAAGCGTACTGGCACGCGGCGCCGGAAGCGGGACAACCAACCGCGACTGGTGGCCGAATATGTTACGTGTCGATCTGTTAAATCAGCACTCCAGCCGTTCCAATCCCCTCAGTGAAAACTTCAATTACCGCGACGAGTTCAGCAAGCTGGATTATCCGGCGCTGAAAGCTGACATCCGCGCTATCCTCACCGATTCTCAATCCTGGTGGCCAGCCGACTGGGGCAGCTATATTGGGCTGTTCATTCGCATGGCGTGGCACAGTGCCGGTACTTACCGCACCGTGGATGGTCGTGGCGGTTCCGGCCGTGGTCAGCAGCGTTTTGCACCGCTTAACTCCTGGCCAGATAACGTCAGCCTCGATAAAGCGCGTCGCCTGCTGTGGCCGGTGAAGCAAAAATACGGTCAGAAAATTTCCTGGGCCGACCTCTATATCCTCGCGGGTAACGTCTCTCTGGAGAACGCAGGCTTCCGCACCTTCGGCTTTGGTGCCGGTCGTGAAGACGTGTGGGAACCGGATATGGATGTGGATTGGGGTAACGAGACCGAATGGCTGGCGCACCGCCATCCAGAAAGTCTGGCCAACGCACCGGTGGGTGCCACCGAAATGGGCCTGATTTACGTCAACCCGGAAGGGCCAGAAGCGAGTGGCGATCCGAAGTCAGCGGCGCCAGCGATTCGCGCCACCTTCGGCAATATGGGCATGAACGATGAAGAGATCGTCGCGCTGATTGCCGGTGGTCATACCTTGGGCAAAACGCATGGTGCGGCAGCTGCCAGCCATGTGGGTGTCGATCCAGAAGCTTCACCGCTGGAAGCGCAGGGCCTCGGCTGGAACAGCAGCTACGGCAGCGGTGCCGGTGCGGATGCCATTACTTCCGGCCTTGAAGTGGTGTGGACGCAGACGCCAACGCAGTGGAGCAACTACTTCTTCGAGAACCTGTTCAAATACGAATGGGTGCAGACACACAGCCCAGCGGGCGCGATCCAGTTTGAAGCGGTGAATGCAGAAGCGATCATTCCTGACCCATTCGATCCTGAGAAAAAGCGCAAGCCAACCATGTTGGTGACCGACCTGACGCTGCGATTCGATGAAGAGTTCGGCAAGATCTCGCGTCGCTTCCTCAACGATCCGCAGGCCTTTAATGAAGCCTTTGCCCGCGCCTGGTTCAAATTGACGCACCGCGATATGGGGCCAAAAGCGCGTTACATCGGCCCGGAAGTGCCAAAAGAAGATCTGATCTGGCAGGATCCGTTGCCAGCTGCCATCCATCAGCCAACCGCCGATGAGATCACCGATCTGAAAGCGAAAATTGCCGCATCCGGCCTGAGCGTGAGCCAATTGGTTTCGGCTGCCTGGGCTTCGGCATCGTCCTTCCGTGGCGGCGACAAACGCGGCGGTGCGAACGGTGCGCGTCTGGCACTGGCACCGCAAAACACTTGGGCGGTGAATGCCAGCGTGGTACACGATGTGCTGCCAACCCTGCAGAAAATTCAGCAAGAGTCTGGCAAAGCGTCACTGGCCGATATCATCGTACTGGCGGGCAGCGTGGGCATTGAACTGGCTGCGGCAGCGGCGGGTGTGGCGGTGCAAGTGCCGTTTACGCCAGGTCGTGTGGATGCGCGTCAGGATCAGACTGAGGTTGAGTCATTCGACGTGCTGCAACCGCTGGCAGATGGTTTCCGCAACTATCGCCGTATTGCGGGCGGCTCATCAACTGAAACCCTGCTGCTGGATAAAGCCCAACAGCTGACGCTGAGCGCACCGGAATTAACCGTGCTGCTGGGTGGCCTGCGCGTGCTAGGCACCCACTTCGACGGCAGCCAGCAAGGTGCATTCACCGACCGTGTTGGTGTATTGAGCAATGATTTCTTTGTGAATCTGCTGGATATGCGCACTGCATGGCGCGCTACCGATGAGAGTGAAGAGCGTTTTGAAGGTCGCGATCGTGCCAGCGGTGAAGTGAAGTTCAGTGCCACGCGTGCCGATCTGGTATTTGGTTCCAACGCCATCCTGCGCGCACTGTCTGAAGTCTACGCCAGCAGCGATGCCAAACAGAAGTTCGTCAATGACTTCGTGGCCGCCTGGACCAAAGTGATGAATCTGGACCGCTTCGAGCTGTAATCGAACTAAAGCCGCAGCGCTCACACGCTGCGGCTTTACTTTTAATCTTCGCGAAAGGCTTCGAATGGCAGGTTAAAACGCTTAGCCAGTGCGGCTTTGTGTTTATCGGTTAGCATACGTTCACCTTTCAAAATACGGCTAACATAAGAGCGCTGACCAATTTCCTGAGTGAAAGATGATTGATTTAAACCATGTTGATCCATCAAAACTCGCAGCAGCGCGACTCCGCCCGGCAGGATCTTAACGCGTGAATTGAAGGCTGCAAACTCCGGCGCATGCTCTTCGTATTTCGCGACTTTATCAGTCAGCATATCAATCAGCGGATGAGAAGGTTGATGCTCCACCAAATACTCAACCAGCTCTAACGCTTGCTCATAATCTGCTTTCGATTGACTACCGCCAAGCAGGGGCACGGCTTTAATCAGGTTATCTGAGGCCTGAATAGCTTCGGCGATCATTCTTTGTTCTCCCGATAGAACTTAACCAATTTATCGTATTCAGCATGAGTACTGATGTGCTTAATGAAAATACGCCCAGCGATGAAGTCGGCAAAAAACATCAACCTAAGATTGTTGCCACCAACATTGATCACCCACCATTTCACCCGATACTTCATTCGATCCAGGCTTGGAAAAAAGTCTTTAAGTGCCTCTGGATCGGCAAAATCTCTGCCATGTAAAGTGCGGTAAGTGGCGTCCAGTGCAGCTGCATCATTGGGAAAGCGCAGTGCAGCTTCAGCAAACATCTTCCTTGAAATAACGTGCATCATTCCCTCGGCATGTTCCAACATGGAAACATTGTAGTCGAAACGAGGGGTGTTTCCAATGTGGAAACAAAAAATAATGAGAGAGATAAAGCCGCGTCAGAGAGACGCGGCAAGACATTTACTTCAATGTATACCCATCGGCATCGCGCCACGCCGGGAAGCGTTCGCGGTAGGCTTGCAGATCGTCCAGCGACAACTCTGCGTCCAGACGAGTGCGGGCGAAAGGTTCGCCTGCGGCCAGAATCTCGCCCAGTGGCGAAATGATCCGGCTATCACCGCTGTATTGATGGCTGTTGCCGTCGCTGCCGACGCGGTTGCAACCCGCAACGTAGGCCTGATTTTCAATGGCACGCGCTAATAGTAAAGACTGCCAATGCAGCGCACGTGGCGCGGGCCAGTTGGCGACGTACAGCGCCAGATCGTAATCATTGTGATTGCGGGAGAACACCGGGAAACGCAGGTCGTAGCAAATCTGCGGCAGAATGCGCCAGCCACGCCAGGTAAACACTTCGCGCGTGTCACCCGCGACATAATGCTCATGCTCATTGGCCATGCGGAACAGATGGCGTTTGTCATACTGATGCACGGTGCCATTCGGCTCCACCAGCAGAAAACGGTTCACGGCGCCTTTTTCGGTTTGAATCGCCGCGCTGCCGCCCACTAACGCATTGCTGGTTTTGGCATGGCCGTGCAGCCAATCGATCACCTGCTGCTGCGGCAGCGAACTCTCCGCCGCTTCCATGGCAAAACCCGTGGTGAACATTTCAGGCAGCAGAATCAGATCGCGGCCTTCAATGCCTTTCAATACGCCGTCAAAGTGTCGCAGATTGGCTTCACCATCCATCCAGCTCAGGGTTTCTTGCAGAACGGTAATTTTCAAAGCTGACATAAGCGCTCCGCAGCGGCGATAAGCGTCGCTTCCTGTTTGGCAAAGCACAGGCGAATCAGCTTGTGCGGGAACGGATCGGCGCAGAACACCGACAGCGGAATCGCCGCCACGCCGACTTCTTTGGTCAGCCACTGGCAGAAACTCACGTCATCCAGATCGGAAATGGCGCTGTAATCCAGCAGCACGAAATAGGTGCCTTCGCACGGCAGGACCTTGAAGCGACTGCCTGACAAGGCTTCCACCAGGCAATCACGGCGTGCGCGGTAAAATGCTGGCAAATCACGATAGTGTTCCGGCTCCTGACGCAGCATATCGGCAATCGCTAACTGCGCCGGGGTATTCACCGAGAAGGTAAGATATTGATGCACCTTGCGGATTTCCGCGCTGATCGCTGCAGGCGCGATGCAGTAGCCGACCTTCCAGCCGGTCATATGGAACGTTTTACCGAATGATGAAACGGCAATCGCGCGCTGGCGCAGCTCAGCATGCGCCAACACGCTGGCATGGCCTTCTTCATCAAAGCAGATGTGCTCGTAGACTTCATCGCTCAGCACATAAATTTCCTGCTCGGCGATGGCCTGCCACAGCTCGGCATAATCGCTCTTACGCCACACGGTAGCGGAAGGATTGTGCGGGGTGTTCAGGATCACTAAACGGGTTTTCGCGCTCAGCAGGCTGCGGAATTCGCTCCAGTCCACGCGAAATCCCGGTGGCTGTAATGCAATACGTTTCAGCACGCCACCAGCCAGTTGCACCGCCGGTGCGTAACTGTCATAGCTAGGATCGAAACAGATCACTTCATCGCCCGGACGCACCAGCGCGGTGATAGCGGCATACAGCGCTTCAGTCGCGCCTGCGGTGACGGTGATATCACTGTTTACATCGGGTTTGTGCCCATACAGCTCGACGGTTTTATCGGCAATCGCTTCGCGCAGTGGTAACACACCGGTCATTGGCGCATATTGGTTTGCGCCCTGGCTAACATGATAAGCCAGACGATCCTGTAAATAACGCGGGCCGTCAAAATCCGGAAAACCCTGTGAAAGGTTGATGGCGTTGTGCTGCGCGGCAAGGGCGCTCATTTGCGTAAAAATCGTGGTGCCGAGCGCCGGTAGCTTGCTCTCGGGGATCAGGTTGTGCTGCGTCATTATTAGATGGCCTTAAGCGCGAATGTCGATGCGGAGAAACCCTGTGTTGCTGCCACTCTACACAGGATGCTAATATTTGGCAATCGAGACGCTTAGACGTCTAAAACTAACCTGCGGAGCTTCACCCTCACTATGACGGATTTTCTCCCACTGGAACATTTAGTGGCCGCGTGTCACTGGATTGGCGCGAAAGGCTGGGCACCGGCCACCGGCGGCAACATGTCGGTGCGTCAGGACGCCGAGTATTGTCTGCTGAGCGCATCGGGCAAAGATAAAGGCAGCCTGACGCGTGATGATTTCATACAGGTTGAAATTGCCACCAACAGCGTACCTTCCGGGCGTAAACCCTCGGCGGAAACCGGGCTGCATACTTTGATTTATCGCCTGTTTCCGCAGGCTGGCGCCGTGCTGCATACGCACACGGTGAACTCCACCGTGCTGTCGCGAGTGGAAAAAGGGCATGCGCTGTTACTGAGCGGTTATGAAATGCAGAAAACCCTCGCCGGACAGGACACGCATCTGAATACCATCGCCATTCCCCTGTTTGATAACGATCAGGACATTGATGCGCTGGCGCAACGTATTGAAACCTTCGCGGCGGACGCACCGATGCAATATGCCTTCCTGCTGCGCGGACATGGCTTGACCTGTTGGGGTAAAGACGTCAACGAAGCGCGTCGCCATTTGGAAGGTCTGGAATTCCTGTTTGAATGTGAACTGCAACGTCGATTGCTGGAGACGAAATGATTCGCGCGATTGTTACCGATATTGAAGGCACCACCAGTGATATTCAGTTTGTGCACAACGTCCTGTTCCCTTATGCACGTCAGCATCTGGCGGCATTTGTGCGTGAAAACCAAGCGGATGAGAAGGTCATTGCGGCGCTGAACGCCGTGCGTGAAGAATCAGCGGCGCCACAGGCATCACTGGATGAGGTGATCGCCACGCTGATTGGTTACATCGATGAGGATCGCAAATCACCGGGCCTGAAAGCGTTGCAGGGGATGATCTGGCGTGCCGGTTACGTTGAAGGCCAGTTCACCGGTCACCTCTATCCGGATGTGCTGCCCGCTTTTGAGCGCTGGCAGCAGCAGGGCATCGCGCTGTATGTATATTCCTCGGGTTCTGTGCCTGCGCAGAAACTGTTATTTGGCTACAGCGATGAAGGTGATTTAACCTCGCTGTTTAGCGGCTATTTTGATACCGCCGTCGGTGCCAAGCGTGAAACCCAGTCGTATCACAACATCGCCGAACAGATTGGCCTGGCGCCTTCATCGCTACTGTTCCTGTCTGATATTCATCAGGAACTGGACGCCGCGACGGAAGCCGGCTGGCACACATTGCAGTTAATTCGTGGCGAGGCCGATAACGCCAGTCGCCATCATCAGGTAAACGATTTTTCGCAGATTAATCCGGAGTCGATTTAACATGAGTGCACTGACTATTTTTAGCGATACCGAATCCAGCCAGCCGGTGTGGCACAGTACCGATGCCGAGGCAATTCGTGAGCGTCTGAATGCCAAAAACGTCCGCTTCGAACGCTGGGAAGCCGATCGCGATCTGGGAAAAGATCCTGACGCGGATACGGTGATCAAAGCCTATCAGCACGCCATTGATCGTCTGGTGGCAGAGAAGGGCTATCAGAGCTGGGATGTGCTGAGCATGCGGGCCGATAACCCGAACAAAGCGACGCTGCGTGAAAAATTCCTCAACGAGCATACGCACAGCGAAGATGAAGTGCGTTTCTTCGTCGAAGGTTCTGGCCTGTTCTGCCTGCATATTGGCAACGAGGTGTACCAGATTCTGTGCGAGAAGAACGATCTGATTTCAGTGCCTGAAGGCACGGCGCACTGGTTTGATATGGGTTCTGAACCGCACTTCACCGCGATTCGTATTTTCGATAATCAGGAAGGCTGGGTCGCTAACTTTACGGGCGACAAGATTGCGGATGCCTATCCCCGTCTGGCGTGACGAAAAGTGCGTTTAACGCGCGCACGGTAAAATGAGATAAGCCATTTAAGGGTCGCCATTGATGGCGACCTTGTCATTCATGGCGCGTTTAAGGCTGGAAAATCCCTTCCTTAACCTGTTCAGGCGTCACCACGCCGGTATCCAACACCCAGCCGCTGATCAAGGCGGCAGGCGTGACATCAAACGCCGGGTTATAGACCGCTGCATTCTCCGGTGCCCACTGCACGCTACCAAAACTGCCTGACACGCCGGTCACTTCGCTGGCGGCACGCTGCTCAATCGGAATCGCATCGCCGTTCGGGCAGAGGCGATCCAGCGTGGTGTGCGGCGCAGCGACATAGAACGGAATACCGTGATAATGCGCCAGCACCGCCAGGCTATAGGTGCCAATTTTGTTGGCGACATCGCCATTGGCGGCAATTCGATCCGCGCCGACCCAAATCGCATCGACCACGCCGCGCGCCATCAAACTCGCGGCCATCGAGTCAGTGATCAGTTGATAAGGAATGTTCAGCTCGCCCAGTTCCCACGCGGTTAAGCGACCGCCCTGCAACAGCGGACGCGTTTCATCCACCCAAACGTTTTTCACTAAACCTTGCTGATGGGCATGCGCAATCACCCCTAGCGCCGTACCGACACCTGCGGTGGCGAGGCCGCCGGTATTGCAGTGCGTCAGCAGCTGGCTGCCGGGCTTGACCAGCGCCGTACCGGCACGGGCAATGTTGTCACACAACAACTTATCTTCCGCCACCAGACGCAACGCTTCGACGCTCAGGGCGCTAACGTGGTCACTCTCCGCCAGCGCAATCTTCATGCGATCCAGATTGTTCATCAGATTGACGGCAGTAGGGCGCGACGCACGCAACACCTCCAGCGCCTCCGCCAATTCCGCGCGGTTCACACCTTGCTCGCCCAGCAGCGCCAGCAGCAAGCTGGCTGATAGGCCAATCAGCGGGGCTCCACGTACACGCAGCGCATGGATATGATCGACCAGCTGCGCCACAGTGTGCGCAGGCAGCCAGTTTTGTTGTTGTGGTAGTGCTTGCTGGTCGAGGATCCACAGTTGGTTATCGCGGACCTCAAGGCTGGTGGTACGAAGTGTTTGCATGGTGTGAAATCCCTGTTGCGTTAATAGCGGCTATTGTGCCAACATGCGTGACGGATGTATAGACGTCCAAACGGCTTATTACTATCGAATGTCGAGGAACAGGCAATGTCGCAATACCGTACCTTCACCGCTGCTGATGCGGTGGAATATGCTAAAAAATTTGGCGGTGTGGACGATCCGTCAGCGCTGGTGAGCGCAGAGGAGATCGGCGATGGCAATCTCAACCTGGTCTTTAAGATTTTTGATAACCAAGGCCAGAGCCGCGTAGTGGTGAAACAGGCGCTGCCATACGTACGTTGCGTGGGTGAATCCTGGCCGTTAACGCTGGATCGCGCGCGCCTTGAAGCGCAGACCCTGGTCGAACATTACAAACACTGTCCGGAACATACGGTTAACGTCACGCATTACGATGCCGAACTGGCGGTGATGGTGATGGAAGATCTCTCCAGCCAGCGTATCTGGCGCGGTGAACTGGTAAAGGGTGCTTATTATCCAGAAGCGGGCCGCCAGTTAGGTGAGTATCTGGCGCAGACGTTGTTCCATACCTCTGATTTCTTCCTGCACCCGCATAAGAAAAAAGCGGAAGTGGCGCGTTTCATCAACCCGGAAATGTGCGAAATCACCGAAGACCTGTTCTTCAACGATCCGTTTATCGATCACGAGCGTAATAAATACCCGGCAGCGCTGGAGTCGCTGGTGGTGAGTCTGCGCACCGACAACACATTAAAAATCGCCGTGGCCGGGCTGAAACATCGTTTCTTTGCGGATGCTGAAGCGTTGCTGCACGGCGATGTGCACAGCGGTTCCATCTTCGTGGCTGATGGCAGCCTGAAAGTGATCGATGCCGAGTTCGGTTACTTCGGCCCGATGGGCTTTGATATCGGCAGTGCGATCGGCAATCTGCTGATCAACTACTGCTGCCTGCCGGGCCTGCTGGCCCCGCGTGAAGCGGCAGAAGGGCGTGAGCGTCGTCTGAGCGACGTACATGAAGTGTGGAGCCAATTCTCCAGCCGCTTCCTGGAACTGGCTCATGCCAGGACGTCCGATGTGGCGCTGGCCTATCCGGGCTATGCGGAAGCCTTCCTGCGTAAAGTGTGGAGTGACACCATTGGCTACTGTGGAACCGAGTTGATTCGCCGTACGGTGGGCATGTCACACGTGGCAGATTTCAAACAGATTGCTGATGATACGATGCGTACCGAATGTATCCGTAACTGCATCACGCTAGGTCGCACGCTGATTCTGGCATCGGACCATATTGCGGATGTGGATGCACTGATCGCGCGGATTCGTCAGGCGGGTTGAACCGATCTGTAGCGGCGAAAAATCACATGCCAGAGGCGGCCTTGAGGCCGCCTGAAACGAATAATGGCGCACCAGGGCGCGCCATTATAATCCTCTTCGGTACGGTTATGCCGCTTCACTGGCACGAGGGCTGCGCTTCTCCTGCGGCTTCGGTGCGGCCAGCGCTTCCGGCGCAAAGTCATCCACGTTAATCACTTTCAGGCGACTGACTTCTGCGCGCGTCAGCACTTTGGCTTCGCTTTCGTCAATCCAGCCCTCTTTCAACGCACGCTGTGCCAGAACATCCAGTTGAGTGAACGACAGATGTTTTTTCTGCTGTTTACAGATTCTGTCATGAATCACCTCAGCCGCCATCACATCCTGCAACGCCTGCTCCAGCTGACCTGCCGGATTGTGCTCACTTGGCGTTAAATACATGCCACGACCCAAACGTGTGCGAGTAGCAGACGGCAGCTGCAGCAGTTTCGCAAGCTGATGATCCAGCTTGTCTGATGGTGCCGGGCAGTGTTTGCCACCGGCGAAAATCACCAGGCGCAGTGCACCCGCCACTAAACGATTAGGGAAGTTGCGCAGCAGATCGTCCATCGCCACTTCAGCCTGATGCAGCGCATCCTGCACACCCCAATGAACCAGCGGCAGATCGGCCACATTACGGCCTTCGTCGTCATAGCGTTTCAGGGTGGCAGAGGCCAAATACATCTGGCTCAACACATCACCCAGGCGGGCTGATATGCGTTCACGACGCTTCAGGCTGCCGCCCAGCACCGCCATCGACACATCCGACAGCAGCGCAAGGTTAGCGCTCAGGCGGTTCAGTTGCTGATAGTAGCGGCGCGTCACGTCACGAGTAGGCGCTGAGCTGGTCCGGCCGCCGGTCAGGCCGAGCCACAGGCTGCGCACTTTGTTACTGCCAACATGGCCAATATGGCTGAACAGCGCGCGGTCAAAGGTCACTAAATCGTTGTTCGCAGCGGCATTCATCTCTTCCAGCACCCACGGATGACAGCGAATTGCACCCTGGCCAAAGATAATCATGCTGCGGGTCAGAATGTTTGCGCCTTCCACGGTAATCGCTATTGGTGCACCCTGATAAGCGCGCGCCAGGAAGTTGTTTTCGCCGAGCATGATGCCTTTGCCGCCCGCGATATCCATTGCATCAATAATCGCGCGCTGGCCGCGATGGGTGCAGTGGTACTTCACGATGGCCGACAGAACCGCCGGTTTTTCACCAAGCATGATGCCGCTGGTGATCAGCGTAGCCGCCGCATCCATCACGTAAGTGTTACCCGCAATACGCGCCAGGGGTTCCTCGATCCCCTCCATCTTGCCAATGGAAACTTTGAACTGACGACGAATATGGGCATAAGCACCGGTGGCCAGCGCAATGCTTTTCAGGCTGCCGGTCGAGTTGGAAGGCAAGGTGATGCCGCGACCCACTGACAGACACTCCACCAGCATGCGCCAGCCCTGACCGGCCATGACGGGTCCACCGATGATGAAATCAATCGGCACAAAAATATCTTTGCCGCGCGTTGGGCCGTTCTGGAACGGGACGTTGAGTGGGAAGTGGCGTTGACCAATCTCCACGCCCGGCGTTTGTGTGGGTATCAGCGCACAGGTGATGCCCAACTCTTCGGTGTCACCCAGCAGATGATCGGGATCGGAGAGTTTGAACGCCAGGCCCAGCACGGTGGCAATCGGTGCCAGCGTAATGTAACGCTTGTTCCAGGTCAGGCGCATCCCCAGCACCTGCTGTCCTTGCCATTCACCCATGCACACCACGCCGGTGTCCGGAATGGCACCGGCATCTGAACCGGCTTCCGGGCTGGTCAATGCGAAGCACGGAATTTCATCCCCACGCGCCAGACGCGGCAGATAGTGATCTTTCTGTTCGTCAGTGCCGTAATGCTGCAGCAATTCGCCTGGGCCGAGTGAGTTAGGCACGCCTACGGTAATCGCCAGGATGCCGGAGACACCGGCCAATTTTTGCAACACGCGCGCCTGAGCATAGGCAGAGAATTCCAGTCCGCCATACTCTTTCTTGATGATCATGGCGAAGAAACGATGCTGCTTGAGATAAGCCCACAGCTCCGGCGGTAAATCGGCCAGTTCGTGGGTGATCTGGAAATCATTGGCCATTCGACAGGCTTCTTCCACTGGACCTTCAAGGAAGGCTTGCTCCTCTTCCGTCAAACGCGGCTGCGGATAGCTATGCAGCTTCTGCCAGTCTGGCTTGCCACGGAACAAATCGCCTTCCCACCAGGTTGTACCCGCGTCGATGGCTTCTTTTTCGGTGCGTGACATCGGCGGCATCACTTTCTGGAAGCTGTGCAACGCCGGTTTGGAGAACATGCTGCGACGCATCGCGGGCAGATTGAAAGGCAGCAGTATGATCGCCAGTGGCAGCAACAGCCAGGGCGTCCATAAGCCAGCGGCAGCGATGGCAGCTGTCCACAACAGCAATATCATGCTGCTCAGCCGCAGTGAGACTTGATGATAAAAGAGGACGCTAATTAAAATCAGCGTCGCGACAATCGAGGCAAGCAACATAATGAACCGCTCCGTAAGTTGTAAGAGGTCTGACCTGTTATGCGTTAAGGTTTAGAGCAGTGGGCGGGTTTTAGCAATCTGTTTACATCGCAATTACAACGGAACTCACAAAATCGCACTCAGTGGACATCAACAGAGCAATTACGGCTAACCCTGTGCATTTTTCCCCGATGCAGGCGCTTTGCGGCTTTCTCCCATTCCGTTAAACTTGCTGGGCAAATCTTTCCTCTAAAGGACATCCCTATGTATCAGGACATTATTCGCTCAGAACTTAATGAAGCAGCCGATACGCTCAACAAGTTCCTGAGTGACGAAGCGAACATTCATGCGATTCAGCGCGCGGCCGTGCTGCTGGCAGACAGCTTCAAAGCGGGCGGCAAAGTGCTGTCCTGCGGCAACGGTGGCTCTCACTGTGATGCGATGCACTTTGCTGAAGAGCTGACGGGTCGCTACCGTGAAAATCGTCCTGGCTACCCGGCGATTGCCATTTCTGATGTCAGCCATCTTTCCTGCGTCAGTAATGACTTTGGCTATGATTACGTCTTCTCGCGTTACCTTGAAGCCGTGGGCCGCGAAGGTGATGTGCTGCTGGGTCTGTCGACTTCAGGCAACTCCGCTAACATCATCAAAGCCGTGGAAGCCGCACGTGAGAAAGGCATGAAAGTGATCACGCTGACCGGCAAAGATGGCGGTAAAATGGCAGGCACGGCGGATATTGAAATTCGCGTCCCACACTTTGGCTATGCCGACCGCATTCAGGAGATCCATATTAAAGTGATCCACATCCTGATGCTGCTGGTCGAAAAAGAGATGGTTAAGTAATGACGTGTTCCTCCCGTTACGGCGGGAGGTTCTGACTTAAGGCGGTTGCTATGTGCGAATTGCTCGGGATGAGCGCCAATGTCCCCACGGACATCTGTTTCAGTTTTACTGGCCTGGTGCAGCGTGGCGGCGGAACCGGGCCGCACAAAGATGGTTGGGGCATTACGTTTTACGAAGGTAAGGGGTGCCGCACCTTCAAAGATCCGCAGCCGAGTTACAATTCACCCATTGCGCGATTGGTGCAAGAGTATCCGATCAAATCGCACTCCGTGGTGGCGCATATCCGCCAGGCGAATCGTGGTGAAGTGTCGCTGGAAAACACCCATCCGTTCACGCGTGAGCTGTGGGGCCGAAACTGGACCTACGCGCACAATGGGCAGTTGAAAGGCTATAAACAGCTGGAGACCGGCACCTTCCGTCCTGTGGGTGAAACCGACAGTGAGAAAGCATTTTGCTGGATCTTGCATAAATTAGCCGAGCGCTATCCGCGCACGCCGGGTAACTGGCCTGCGGTATTCCGCTACATCGCTGAACTGGCCGCCGAGATGCGTGAAAAGGGCGTGTTTAATATGTTGCTGTCGGACGGACGTTATCTGATGGCATTCTGTTCCACCAATCTCTACTGGATCACGCGTCGTGCGCCGTTTGGCACCGCGAAGCTGCTCGATCAGGATGTGGAGATTGATTTTATGCAGCAAACCACGCCAAAAGATGTCGTGACAGTGATTGCGACACAGCCGCTGACGGGAAATGAAACCTGGCACCGGATAGTGCCAGGCGAATGGGCATTATTTTGCCTGGGTGAGCGCCAGGAATGACTTCGAGGCAGCATCCGGTGTGGAAATCACCGGCGTGCTGTTCACCGCATATTGACCTGTGGTCGTCACGTTCACCGTTGGGGGGACGTGATACTTCTCAAAGTAGGCATAACCCGGCTGCAGTTCGCGCCAGAAGTTGATGTACGTTGAGTAGCGATGACGCTGCATGTTGCTGTCGGTCATATGGAACGGATAGATATTAATCTGCACATCCTGCTGGCCGTTACGCAGCGCAGCATTGACGTAAGTAAAGATCTCATCCATCGATGCATTGGTCATGGCGTAGCAGCCAATCGATACGCAATCACCGTGAATCATCAGATAGTTGCCGTCATAACCTTTATCACGATCGTATTGATTCGGGAATCCGGTATTAATCGCGCGGTAGAAACGGCTGTCAGGTTTTAACTGATTCAGCTTAACGTTATAAAACCCTTCCGGACTTTTAAAATCGCCCTGACGACGCTTAGGCCCTAAACCGCCAGAGAAATTACAAATGCGATAGCTGTCCAGCAAACGATATTCATTACCGATTTTGCCGTACAGTTCCAGCGTACGCTCTTCCTTGAAAATCTGAATAAAAACAGGGGTGCCAAGTAATTGTTTCTTTAACTCTTTGCTCACCGGCGCCGACGGTTGCGTTGGCTCTGGTGAAATGGCCCAGCTAAGGACTGGCATAAGAATCATCGCAAGCAACAATGCGATTCTGCCCATTCTGTGTGTACCTTGAAGTGAAGAGAGACGATGACGCTAAGCGTCTGGGTATTGCATTATCGGAAATATCCGCTACCGCAGCGCAACATTAACATTGTCTGAGGTTTAATCAAGACAGTGTCCGTGAAAATGGTGCATTCCTAAAGGGATTACGACCAGAATTTTGTAAACTTTAATTCGCCGCTCAACAATTATTGCCGAACTTTTTCTCTGCTGTATACTTATCCAGTATTCGGAGGGCGTATGCGCAAAATCATTCATGTTGATATGGACTGCTTTTTCGCAGCAGTTGAAATGCGCGACGATCCTTCATTACGTGATATTCCCATCGCCATTGGCGGCAGCCGGGTACAGCGTGGCGTGATCAGCACTGCCAACTATCCGGCCCGAAAATACGGCGTACGCAGCGCGATGCCAACGGCGACGGCGCTCAAGCTCTGCCCGCATCTGAAACTACTGCCTGGACGCTTTGATGCCTACAAAGAGGCGTCGCGCCAAATCCGCGATATCTTTTCCCGCTATACCGCGCTGATTGAACCCCTGTCGCTTGATGAAGCCTACCTTGATGTCACGGACAGCCTTCACTGTCAGGGCTCGGCCACGCTGATGGCGCAGGCGATACGGGCCGATATCCTGCGTGAAACCGGGTTAACCGCCTCGGCGGGTATTGCACCGATCAAATTCCTCGCCAAGATTGCTTCCGATCTCAATAAGCCTGACGGGCAGTATGTGATCACCCCGCAAGTGATGCCGGACTTTTTACTGACGCTGCCGCTTAGCAAAATCCCCGGCGTTGGCAAAGTGGCGACCAAAAAGCTGGAAGAGATGGGACTGCGCACCTGCGCCGATGTGCAGAGAGCCGATCTCGCTTCGCTGCTTAAAAGATTCGGTAAATTTGGCCGCGTGCTGTGGGAACGCAGCAACGGCATCGATGAGCGCGATGTGGTGGTGGAGCGCGAACGTAAATCGCTCGGCGTTGAGCGAACGCTAATGGAAGATATTCATAGCTGGGAACAGTGTCTGGAAATTATTGATTTTCTGTATGCGGAGCTGGACCGGCGGCTGACCAACATTCGGCCGGACAAACAGATTGCTCGTCAGGGCGTAAAACTCAAATTTAATGATTTCCAGCAAACCACCCAGGAGCACGTCTGGCCGGTGTTGAATAAAGACGACATGATTGCGGTAGCGCGTCAGGCCTGGGATGAACGGCGTGCAGGACGCGGCGTGCGGCTGGTGGGATTGCACGTGACGATGCTGGATCCACAGCTGGAGCGGCAGCTGGTGTTGGGTTGGTAATAACCGGGGCACAACGCATCGTGACCCGGTTGATTTCAACAGCCCATGATAAAGTGCGCATTGAAGCGCACCTGGCGTTAAATCACTTCTTACCGTACTTGGCTTCCAGCGTGGCAAACCACGGCGCCACGAAATCACTGTTCTCGCCCCAGCCTGGAATAATCTTGTTCAACGAGGCCACGTTCACTGCACCTTGCTGGCTGTTCAACTGCTGCTGCGAAATGGCAGACGCTTTGAACTCATAGCTTGCTGGCGTGGTTTCGCCGGCAATCTTATTCGCCACCAGACGCATATTCACTGCGCCGATGGTTTTAGGATCCACCGCCACCGTCTGCACCCACGGACTGTTTTTCTGGTGCATCAACTGCAGATCCTGGTTAGAGACGTCGATGCTGTACAGTTTGATTTCAGTACGGCCATTCTCCTGCAGTGCTTTGTAAGCACCCTGGCTAAAGGCATCCCACGAACCCCAAATGGCATCAATCTTACCTTTCGGGTACTTCGCCAAAATTGCGCCAATCTTGTTGGCGGTATCGCCCTGTACGTCAGAAGAAACCGCACCAATCGACTCCAACTGATGAATACCAGGATTCTCTTTCAGCAATTTTTCATACACCACCTGGCGACGATCCATAGCCGGGAAACCCGCGACCCACAGCTTGACGATGTTAGCTTTGCCGTTGAAATCTTTGATCAGGCTACCGAGTGATTCCTGCGCCAGTGAGGCATCATTCTGTGCGGTGACGGTCACGCCTTCGACAGGCGTATTCACCGGGGTGTCAAACACCGACAGCTTAATACCGGCCGCCGCAATGTGCTGCACTAACGCGGTAGAGTAGGGATCTTTACCGTGCGACAGGATGATGCCGTCATATTTCTGGCTGATCGCCTGATTGACGAAATCCTGGAAACGCGCGTCATCGCCGTTGCTGAGGAAGGTGCTCACCTTGAAGCCCAGCTTGCGGCCTTCCTGAATGGCACCGGCCACGAACTGCGTGGTGTTGTCGTCAGAACCGAGGTTACGGATGATGGCAATGCGAACCGGGCCTTCATGATTGGCAATCACGGCAGGCACCGTTGCGTCAGCGAAAGCGGCCGTGGCGTTCAGCAGGCTTAAGGCCAGCAGCGAAAGGGGTATTTTTTTCATTAGAATCTCTTTCTCAGTAAACGCGCCTTAACGGCGCTGAATGTAGGTAATCGCCAGGGCCAGAGCCAGCACCAGGCCTTTGATAATGTCCATGGCGTAATAAGGCACCGACAGCATCACCAGTCCGTTCTGTAACACACCCAGAATCACCGCGCCGACCAGCGTCCCGAGCGCGTTAGGCTTGCCGGAACCGGCCAGCGAGAAGCCGATCCATGCCGCAGCAACGGCATCCATCAGGTAGCCGCCGCCCGCGTTGACCTGCGAAGAGCCAATGCGCGATGCCAGCAGAATGCCGCCTAAGCCCGCCAGCAGCGATGCCAGCACATAGGCCAGTACGCGATAGCGCGTGGTACGAATGCCCGAAAGACGCGCGGCTTCTGGATTGCCACCCAGCGCATACATGCGACGACCGTGCTTGGTTAACGACAGCGCTAACTGTGCCACAATCGTTACCACCAGCATGATAATCACAATGGTTGGTACCTGACCCAGCAGGCCAAACGCCGCCGGAATGGTGCCTTCGGCCATATCGCCGCTTGGCATCACCATGTTCTCCGTAATCGAACCGCCGAAGCTGTACGTCATCGCCACGCCCTGAATCACGAACAGGGTCGCCAGCGTGGCTAACATGTCGGGAATGCGCAGGATCACAATCAGGAAGCTGTTAAACAGCCCGACCAGAGTACACAGCAGCAGGGTGATGATGATCGCTTCAGTGGTGCCAAAGCCGTGCCAGACAAACAGCGAAATCACCAGCGCGTTGGCCAGCGAAGCGGTTGAACCCACCGACAAATCGAAACCGCCGATGGTCAGCGAAATCGACACCCCAATCGCAATTACCGTGACGATGGCGATTGAGCGCAGGATGTTGATGATGTTTGTGGGTTCGAGGAAGCTGTCCGACGCGAGGCCAAACCCGGCGATCAGGATCACCACGGTCAGCAACATGCCCCATTTATAGAGAAAATCAAAAAGCTGATGACGCAGAGAAGGCTGCGGGGTTAGGGATTGTTCTTTGCTGCTCACGCAGGGGTTCCTCCGGTGGAATAAAGCAATAGCATCTCTTCTGTGGCCTCACGACCTTCCATCTCTGCCACAATGCGCCCATCCCAGAGCACACAAATACGGTCACATAAGCCGACCAGTTCAGAAAACTCGCCCGAGGCGTAAATGATGCCTTTGCCTTCGCGCGCCAGGCCGTCAATCAGGCTGAACAGATCGGTCTTCGCTTTGATGTCGACGCCTTTGGTCGGCTCATCGAAAATCAGCACGTCAGCGTTATTACGCAGCCATTTACCAATCGCCACTTTTTGTTGGTTACCGCCTGACAGACGACGCAAAATCTGCGCCGGTCCTGTGGTACGCACGTTGAGGCGCTGAATCACCTCTTCAGCCCAGCGCCACGCCTGACGATGGCCAAACAAGCTCCAGCGCGAAAAGCTGCTATCGGCGCTGACGCTCAGGTTCATACTGACCGGTTCATCGATAAAAATGCCTTCCTTGCGGCGCTCTTCCGGCACCAGCGCCATGCGGTTTTCCACCGAGTCGTGCGGTGAGCGAGGGCGCCACGGTTTGCCGTGCAGCTCGCCTTTTTCCACGCGGCTTTTATTGGCGCCAAACAGCGCCTTGCACAGCTCGGTTTTCCCCGCGCCGGCTAATCCGGCAATGCCGAGGATTTCGCCTTTGCGCAGATGCAGTGAAATATCTGCCAGCAGTTGATCATCATGCAGGCCTTCCACCGACAGCAGCAGCGGTTGTGCGCTGCGTTCACGGCGTGGCGGATAGACATCGGTCAGCTGATGTCCCAGCATTTTCTCGACGATCTGCTCGCCGCTCAGCGCCGCCATTGGGCTGCTCTCAATTAAGCGGCCATCGCGCAGCACGGTTAAGCGATCGCAAATCGCTTTCAGTTCGTGAATGCGGTGGGAGATAAACACCACGCCAATACCGTTGTTTTGCAGGCGGCGCACCACGGTAAACAGGCGCTCGCTTTCATGCTGATCGAGCGGCGCGGTGGGTTCATCAAGGATCAAAAAGCGGCAGTGGTGGGAGAGGGCGCGCGCCAGCAGGATTTGCTGTTTTTCCGCCAGCGAGCAGCGTTCCACCAGACGATTAACATCGATGTTCACTTCCAACTGATTGAGCAGAGCACGCGCCTGGCGACGAATCTCGCGCCAGCTGTAAACATGGCCGGGTTCTGCCAGCTGATCGAGCAGGATGTTTTCCGCCACGCTCAGCTGCGGCACCAGCGCCACATCGACTTCCTGCTGTACCAGATGAATACCGAGTTTTTTGGCATCACGCGGTGTGCGAATCGAGACTGGGACATCATCCAACAGAATCTCACCACTGTAATGATGGTGTGCGCCCGACAGCACCGCCATCAGCGTGGATTTCCCCGCGCCATTGGCGCCGGTCAGCGCATGCACCGATCCGCCTTCGGTCAGAAAATCGACCTGAGTCAGTGCGGCAAAACCGCCAAAAGCGATGGAGATATTGCGCATCTCCAGGCGGTTAATCGCACTCATTGGGTTCGGCCTTAATTAGAGGGAGTGGGTCGCATTTTTTCTGAAGCCGTAACGCTGGGCAACAAACGAAAGCGCATAAGCTAGCACGAAATCTTATTAGCCATCCAGACATCTGGGTGTAACGGCGTCTAAAACTGGTGAGGCGGAAATGACTGGTGAATTACAGGGGTAAAGGATCGGTTTTTTAGGGGTTTATGCTGGTATCGGGCGATGCATTGCAAATAGCAGGCATAAAAAAACCAGGCCGAAGCCTGGTTCAATCTCGTAATCCGAACGCTTACGCCTTTTCAGGCACCACACTCAGCAACGCGGTCAGCAACTTCCAGTACAGGCCGACGCTCTCGATATGTACTTGCTCATCCGGTGAGTGCGGACCGGTGATGGTCGGCCCAATCGACACCATATCCATGTTCGGATACGGTTTCTTGAACAGACCACACTCCAGACCCGCGTGAATCACCTGAATGTTTGGCGTCTTGCCAAACAGCGCTTCGTAGGTCTTGCGCGTCAGCGCCATCACCGGTGAGTCGGCGTCTGGCTGCCAGCCTGGGTAGCCGCCTTTCGGTGCGGTTTTCGCGCCAGCCAGTTGGCCGAGCGAGGTCAGGGTTTCCACCACCCAATCTTTACCGGTATCGATCAGCGAACGAATCAGGCAGATGATTTCGGCATTGTCCTGATCCATGGTCACCACACCGACGTTCAGTGAGGTTTCCACCACGCCTTTGGCCACGTCTGAGTTGCGGATCACACCGTTTGGCGTGCTGTTCAGCAGGTTGATAAAACGGTCACGGCTGTCAGTGGTCAGCGCCTGAGCCTGATGTGCCAGCGGCTCGGTGGTTAAGGCGATGTTCTTCTCTTTAATGCCCAGCTCATTGAGCAGCGTTGCCTGGAAATGAGCGGCAGCCGATTTCAGGGCATCCACTTTCTGACCGTCGACAGCCAGCGTGGCGAAGGCTTCACGCGGGATGGCATTACGCAGCGTACCGCCGGTGAACTCAATCAGACGCACATCCAATTCTTGCGCATACACCGCAAAGAAGCGGGCCAGCAATTTGTTGGCATTGCCCAGACCATGATGGATATCGGCACCAGAGTGACCGCCTTTCAGGCCTTTCAACGTCAGCTTAAGGGTTTCAAAGCCGGCAGGAATCGCTTCACGGCTTAACGGCAGGGTGGTGATGAAATCAATGCCACCCGCGCAGCCCATATAGATCTCACCTTCCTCTTCCGAGTCGGTATTGATCAGAATGTCGGCCTGCAGCCAGTTCGGCTGGAGACCAAAAGCGCCGTCCATGCCGGATTCTTCGGTCATGGTCAGCAGCACTTCCAGCGGGCCGTGGATCAGCGAGTTATCCGCTAACGCAGCCAGGGCCGACGCCATACCAATGCCGTTATCTGCGCCCAGCGTGGTACCACGCGCTTTGACCCATTCGCCATCAACGTACGGTTGAATCGGATCTTTGGTGAAGTCGTGCACCGTGTCGCTATTCTTCTGCGGCACCATATCAAGGTGTGCCTGCAGCGCGACAGGGGTACGATTTTCCATGCCCGCAGTGGCCGGTTTGCGAATCAGGATATTGCCAACCTGATCGCGCTCAACCCACAAGCCTTGCTCTTTTGCCCAGCTAACCACGTGTTCAGCCAGTGCTTCTTCATGATAAGAAGGGTGCGGAATGGAGCAGATTTTAGCGAAAATATCCCACAGCGGTTGGGGGGAAAGTTGCGACAATTCAGACACAATGCATCTCCTGTGTCAGCGCGGCGGACATACCGCTCGCACGCCGGGTTCCAGTGAAAGATCGCCGTCAGCACATCTGACGTGATAAGGCTGAGAATATCACTGTTTTTCACCGGGCGCGTACTCAGGCGCGCTAAAATCCTGCATCCAGTGCGACAGATGCTGGTTTTTAACGCGTCAGATCCTTATAATCTCGCGCAACCTTTTCCCCCTTGTCTATTTTTTAAACCAACGATTGTTGGTCGGGATTTCTTTTATGAGCGAAAAATACGTCGTCACCTGGGACATGTTGCAGATCCATGCCCGTAAACTGGCCCAGCGCCTGCTGCCTGTGGAACAGTGGAAAGGTATCATTGCGGTGAGCCGTGGTGGTCTGGTTCCTGCATCGTTGCTGGCGCGTGAGTTGGGTATTCGCTATGTCGATACCGTGTGCATCTCCAGCTACGATCACGATCATCAGCGCGAAATGAAAGTGCTGAAGCGCGCAGAAGGCGACGGTGAAGGCTTCATCGTGATTGATGACCTGGTGGATACCGGTGGTACCGCGCAAGCGATCCGCGACATGTATCCCAAAGCCCGTTTCTGCACCATTTTCGCTAAGCCGGCTGGCCGATCGTTAGTGGATGACTATATTGTCGATATCCCGCAGGACACCTGGATCGAACAGCCGTGGGACATGGGCGTGGTGTACATTCCGCCAATCGTCAAAAGCTGATTGATGCAACGCAAACAACGCCCGGTTATGCCGGGCGTTGTGCTTTCTATGCCTCGCACCCAACATGCGGGTGCAGTATACTCTTAGACATCAATGCGACTATCGCGGGAGAACGTCTAAGATGTCGGATAAAAACCTCAGCGAAGAGCTTTTTAAGCCCCGCTTTAAACACCCTGAAACCTCCTCTCTGGTGCATCGTCAGCACCACCATCCGGTGCAGGTCCACAATACCCTCGAAGGGGACACCCAGCCCTGCTGGTATCGCATGCTCAATAAGCTGCTGTGGACGTGGCGCGGACTGTCACCGCAGGAGATCAGCGAAGTGCTGGCGCGTATTGCCATCAGTGAGTATGAGCACACCGATGAAAATCAACTGGATACGGTGATTGGCTATCGCGGTGGCAACTGGAACTACGAATGGTCGAAACAGGCCGCATTGTGGCAGCAGCGGGCGATGCAGAATGAGGATCACGAAGAGGCGGGGCATCAGTGGATGCGCGCGTCAAATCTCTACAGCATCGCCGCCTATCCGTATATCAAAGGGGATGATCTGGCCGATCAGGCACAGGTGCTGGCGAACCGTGCGTATGAAGAGGCCACACAGCGTCTGCCCGGCGAGCTGAAGTCACTCACCTTCCAGATCAGCGGCGGCAGCCCAGTGACGGGCTTTCTGCATATGCCTGCGCAGGCAGAAGCGCCGTATCCTACCGTGCTGCTGTGTGGCGGCCTGGATTCATTGCAGAGCGATCACTATCGCCTGTTCCACGATTACCTGGCGCCACGCGGCATTGCTATGCTGACGCTGGATATGCCCTCTGTCGGCTTCAGCAGTAAATGGCCGCTGAATCAGGATACCAGCCAGGTACATCAACAGGTGCTGCGTGAACTGAGCAACGTGCCGTGGATCGATCACACCCGAGTGGCATTGTTTGGTTATCGCTTCGGTGCCAACGTGGCCACGCGATTGGCTTATCTGGAAGTGCCGCGTCTGCGGGCGGTTGCCACGTTGGGCGCGATGGTGCACAACATATTTGTCGATGAGCAGCGCCAACAAAAGCTGCCGGACATGTATATGGATATGCTGGCCAGTCGCCTGGGTATGTCATCGGCTTCTGACAATAACCTGCGCGTTGAACTGAGTCGCTATTCGCTGAAAGTGCAGGGCTTGTTGGGCCGCCGCACGCCAACGCCGATGCTGGCGGCATACTGGCCGGACGATTTGTTCAGCCCCGAAGAGGAAGCGCAGTTGATCGCTAACTCCTCCGCGCAGGGCAAGGTGCTGGCGATTCCCGTCAAGCCGGTTTTCTCCAGCTTTGAGAAGGCGCTGAACCAAATCTGCGACTGGCTGGCAAAACAATTGGGTGTCTGACTGGCAAAAAACCAACGCTCTGCTACAACTTATATCCGGGATAGTTTGCGTTGCGCGCGAGAACCGCGTAGCGAGAGACAATTTACGGTTTATTTGAGGGAGAATTAGCATGACGTTACCGAGTGGTCATCCCCGTAGTCGCCTGCTGAAGCGCTTCACCGAATTGGGGCCGTATATTCGTGAAGGGAAATGTGAAGAGACACGTTTCTTTTTTGATTGC
Organism: Pantoea rodasii; assembly: GCF_002095465.1. Classification (GTDB taxonomy): domain Bacteria; phylum Pseudomonadota; class Gammaproteobacteria; order Enterobacterales; family Enterobacteriaceae; genus Pantoea; species Pantoea rodasii. The sequence goes on from NZ_MLFP01000002.1 coordinate 47,446, forward strand.
CTGGCGGCGTGTGTCAATGTCAAACCTGCACCTGAACTCCGCGAGTTTTGGGGCTGGTGGATGACACTGGAAGCGCACGAGGACCATTTCACCTACGAATACCACTTTGGTTTGTTCGACAAAGACGGTGACTGGGGTGTCGCGACAATCAAAGGCAAAGAGAATAACGAAAGAGTGGAGAGTACGCTGCGTAACTTCCATGAACGCCTGAAAGCGGTGTTAAAGGATCTGAAGCTGGAACTCAAACCCGCCGAGGGATTCAAAGAAGAACCGGTTAAGCTAAGCGCTTAAGCGAGAAATGGTGGGACGCGGCTGTGCTGCCTCCCAAAGAGACAAAAAGAAAGAGCCGGTGATGAGCCGGCTCTTTTTTTATAGACACAACAAGGGTAATGCTAACGACTTAGAACTGGTAAGTCAGACCAACAGCAACCACGTCGTCGTTGTTCAGTGACAGACGGTTGTCGTCGTTCAGCTGGTTGATTTTGTAATCAACGAAGGTAGACATGTTTTTGTTGAAGTAGTAAGTCGCGCCAACGTCGATGTATTTAACCAGGTCAGCATCGCCGATACCTTCGATATCTTTGCCTTTGGTCTGTACATAGCCAATGGACGGACGCAGACCGAAGTCGAACTGGTACTGTGCAACCAATTCAATGTTCTGTGCTTTGTTTGCTGCACCTGACACGGTTGCACCGGTCACGGAGTTGGTGCCGCTGATTGGGGTCATGTTGCGGGTTTCGGTGTAGATTGCGGCCAGGTAAACGCTGTTAGCGTCATACTTGATGCCTGCGCCCCATGAATCCGCTTTATCGCCAGAGCCGTAAGCACGCGCTTGCTGCTGGTTGGTGCGGTCAGAAGAGGTGATAGCTGACATCAGGCTGATGCCGGTGCTGCCGATGGTGTAGCCCAGTGACGCACCGTAGCCGTCGCCGTTCTGGCGAGAGGTGTCAGTGGCGCTACCACGTGCGTTAGCGCTGGTCGCATCGTTTTTGCCCTGGTATTGCAGCGCGAAGCGCAGGCCATCAACCAGACCGAAGAAGTTGCTGTTACGATAAGTCGCAACACCAGTAGCACGCGCAGTCATGAAGTTATCAGTACGTGCAGTACCGTCACCACCAAACTCTGGGAATACGTCAGTCCAAGCCTCAACGTCGTACAGCACGCCGTAGTTACGACCGTAGTCGAATGAACCGTACTGACCGAATTTCAGACCGGCAAAGCCCAGACGGGTTTTGTTGCCTGAGTTAGCGTCAGAGCCTTCAGAGTTGTTGACGTTGTACTGATATTCCCACTGGCCGTAGCCGGTCATCAGGTCGTTGATCTGCGTCTGACCTTTGAAACCGATACGAACGTAAGATTTGTCACCGTCGTTTGACGCTGAATCACTGAAGTAGTGCTCAGCTTTAACGCGGCCGTAGAAGTCCAGTTTGTTACCGTCTTTGTTATAAACTTCTGCGGCGTGTGCGGTGGAAGCCATTGCCAGCGCAGATACGACTAATGCCAGTGTGCTCTTCTTCATTTGCTATCAATCCCAATGAGTAAAATTTGTTGTACCCTTGAAAGGGTTTGTAAAACAGGGGACTTTTTACCGATTAGAGATGAAAGTTTTATGACAGTTTTTCTGATTTCTTGTTAATCGCGAACTTTTGGTCTACCGCATTGTCAGGGGATTTTTGTGCTTTTCCCCTTGCTGCTGTTGGCTTCCTCGCTGACTCCTGATAAAACGTCCCTTCGCAGAATTTTTTTCTTACATGGCAGGAAAAACATGAGTGGCAGTCAGACCCTAGTGGTCAAATTGGGTACCAGCGTCCTCACCGGCGGTTCACGTCGGCTGAATCGTGCGCACATGGTGGAGCTGGTTCGTCAGTGTGCACAACTGCACGCGGCGGGCCATCGTATCGTTATCGTTACCTCTGGCGCGATTGCCGCCGGACGCGAACACCTGGGTTACCCCGAACTGCCGCCTACCATCGCCTCAAAGCAGCTGCTGGCTGCGGTGGGGCAGAGCCGTTTAATTCAGCTGTGGGAACAACTGTTCTCCATTCACGGCATTCACATCGGGCAGATGTTGCTGACGCGTGCTGACATGGAAGATCGTGAACGCTTCCTCTACGCGCGTGACATGCTGCGAGCGCTGCTCGACAACCACATCGTGCCGGTGATTAACGAAAACGATGCGGTGGCGACCGCTGAGATTAAAGTGGGCGATAACGATAACCTGTCAGCGCTGGCGGCGATGCTTGGCGGTGCTGATAAACTGCTGCTGCTGACCGATCAGCAGGGCTTGTTCACTGCCGATCCGCGCACCAATCCAGAAGCTGAGCTGATCAGCGATGTGCACCAGATTGATGATGCATTGCGCACGCTAGCCGGAGGCAGTGTCTCTGGCCTCGGCACGGGTGGCATGGCGACAAACTGCAGGCGGCGGATGTCGCGTGCCGCGCCGGTATTGACGTGATCATCGCGGCAGGCAGCCGGCCGGACGTGATCAGCGATGTGCTGTATGGCAAGCCGGTTGGCACCCGTTTTCACGCGCAGCAATCGCCGCTGGAAAACCGCAAACGCTGGATCTTTGGCGCGCCACCGGCGGGCGAAATCGTCATTGATGATGGCGCACTGGCTGCTGTGCTGGAACGAGGCAGCTCACTGCTGCCGAAAGGCGTCCGCGAAGTGCAGGGTAATTTCTCGCGCGGTGAGGTGATCCGTATTCGTAGCCTTCAGGGCCGCGATATTGCCCACGGCGTGACGCGCTACAACAGCGATGCCATGCGCATGATTGCCGGTCATCATAGCCAGGAAATCGGCGATATCCTCGGTTACGAGTATGGCCCGGTTGCGGTGCATCGTGACGACATGATCGTCAGTTAAGGAGCAGATGATGTTAGAAGAAATGGGTAAAGCGGCGCGCGCAGCGTCGTACAAACTGGCAGAACTCTCTACCGAACAAAAAATCAGGTGCTGCTGACCATCGCCGATCGTCTGGAAGCGGAAAGTGCCGATATTCTGGCGGCTAACGAGCAGGATCTGGCCGATGCGCGCCAAAACGGCATGAGTGCGGCCTTGCTGGATCGCCTGACGCTCAATCCGCAGCGTTTAAAAGGTATTGCTGATGATGTGCGTCAGGTATGTCGTCTGGCCGATCCGGTCGGACAACTGATCGATGGCGGCGTGCTGGACAGCGGCTTGCGTATTGAGCGCCGCCGTGTGCCATTGGGCGTGATTGGGGTAATTTATGAAGCCCGCCCTAATGTCACCGTCGATGTGGCTTCCCTGTGCCTGAAAACCGGCAATGCGGCGATTCTGCGCGGCGGCAAAGAAACGTATCGCACCAACGCGGCCACCGTTCGCGTGATTCAAAACGCGCTCAGCGAGCATGGTTTACCCAAGGGCGCTGTACAGGCGATTGAAAATCCGGACCGTGAGTTAGTTAACCAGTTGCTGAAGCTCGATCGCTACGTCGATATGTTGATCCCGCGCGGCGGAGCAGGGCTGCATAAACTGTGCCGCGAAAACTCGACCATCCCGGTGATCACCGGCGGTATCGGCGTGTGCCATCTCTATCTCGATGAAACTATGGAGATCGAACCGGCATTGGACGTGATTGTTAACGCCAAGAAGCAGCGCCCAAGCGCGTGTAATTCGCTGGAAACGCTGCTAATCCATCAGCATCAGGTCGAACGCTTTATTCCTGCCTTCCTGCAACGTATGGCGCAGGAAAATATCCCGCTGCACGCTGATGAAAATGTACTGGCGCTGCTGCAAAACGGCCCGGCCAGCGTAGTGGCGGTGAAAAATGAACAGTATGACGATGAGTGGTTATCTAACGATCTTAACGTCAAACTGGTGGCCGATCTGGATGAGGCGGTTGCCCACATCCGCGCGCACGGCACTCAGCACTCTGACGGCATCCTGACGCGCAGCATTGGTAACGCCAACCGCTTCGTCAATCAGGTTGATTCCTCGGCGGTCTACGTGAACGCCAGTACCCGCTTCACTGACGGCGGCCAGTTTGGATTGGGCGCGGAAGTGGCGGTCAGCACCCAGAAGCTACATGCGCGAGGCCCAATGGGGCTGGAAGCGCTGACCACCTACAAGTGGATTGGCTGGGGTGACGACACGTTGCGCGGCTAATTTTTACGTCTGCAACACCATGGGCACCTAACAGGTGCCCATTTTTTTGCTTTCGATCCAATTATTTCCAGAGCTTTTTGATTTATTTCTGTCATCTATGGCGTCTCAGCGTCTTTTCGATCATTTTTTCCTTGGGGTGCTGGTCTTAGCGCCACAGAACAATCCTGAAAACCCCTGTCAGAACAAGCTGTCGGGCATTCATTACTGGTTTCCACCCAGCCGAAGGGGATAATGATTATCCAACTTCATTGATAAAAGCGGTTGGGTAGTAAACTGACGGTAATATAAAATGAACTGGTAGCAAAAACGAAAATAACATTCAGTCTTTTACTGAAGGCAGATTATTAACTGATGGTTAAAAAAGAGAGTACGAGACAAGCTTTTACTGCCAGGCTGATTGCCGCGTGTGATAGTGCGGGAATTGTCGGACATGGACGAAACAAACAGGTTGCTCAGGCACTGCAGCAAAGGGGATGCAGGATCTCAACACCGGGGGTCTGGAAATGGTTTAACGCTCAATCAATTCCAGATGATAACAACATGCTGGCGTTAAGCCAGTTACTGGATGTGCGCGTCGAGTGGCTGCAATTCGGCATGGAAAAGCCCGATGCTGCGATTGGCCATCCTGCGCTGAACGATTCAAAACACATGTTCCGTGTTGTCAGTCTGGATATTGGGCAGCGCAGCGTCCAGGGCATCGCCGCGCGTGATGATTTAGTTGAAACCATTCAGGCGATTGAATACGGGCTGGATGAAGCACGCGTCCTGTTCAACGGCCGACCCGCCGAGAACATCCGCCTGATTGCGCTGAACAATGACTCGATGGCGGGCACCTTTGCGCCGCGCGATCAGCTGTTTGTCGATATCAGCGTCCATCGTTTTGATGGCGATGGAATTTATCTGTTCACGCTGGACCAACAGCTGTATCTCAAACGCTTGCAGCTGCAACACAAAAGGTGGCGGTCATCTCTGACAACAAGCGTTATGAGACCTGGTATCTCACGCTGGATGAGGCGGCATCTTTGCAGGTGGTGGCGCGCGTCATCATGAGCCAGGCGCGTGATTACCAGATTTTAGGCTGATCACATAACGCGCTAAGCAGTCAAAAAAATATTCTGGCTGAAATCATAAATTTAACTGATGGTAAATAAAAAAATTAACTGTTGGTGTTTGCCAATGCATTAGAACCTGTTAATAATTTGAGCATGGAAGGACGACATCACTGCTCTCGGATGAGCCCGCTCTTAAACAATTGAGGCGCTGCACAAGCGCGATACCAACCACCCAAAGTCAGTGGATTTTGGGATGGGGTGGATGCGCATTTTGCAGCGTCGTCAGTTCTCCTCTGACTTCACTCTCCTCTGCTTATCCCTGGCCGCGAATGCAGCCGGGCGGGTCGATGACGAGTGTATGCAGTGGAACCCCGGACGCCTCGGCTTCAGCCGACATGCCGCGCCTGCCACCCCATCGCCAAAGACTCATTTACAGGAGGAGTTATGGCGATTATCCAGTATGGCAAGTCAGTCTTCACCGGGAATGCGCGCACCCGCCGTCACCGACGCCGCCAGTCCCTCAGCCGTCTTAAGTGCAGTATCGACAGCGCCTTAGGCCTTGAATCCGAAAACGTCACCTTACGCACCGCTGAGCGCATCTGCCAGCGCCAGACACGCTCGCGTGCCGACTGTGCCGTCATGGCCCCCAAGCGAACGCAAACCGAGGGCGCGAGCTTCGATAACTGCTGTTTACCCCATGTCCATTTGTACGCCGTGCGCTAAATCTTTTGCTGCATTTTCCCAGTTTTTAAGCGGAACGCTTAATCATTGCTCACTAATTAGTCTCGCTTGAGCGTTGCGCGGTGCTCGCGTGGCGTCGGAGGGCGGACAGATCAGTGAGATTTATGTTTTTACCTTGTTTGCGCAGAGATTTTCAGACTATTGCGCCCGTCAAAGAGGAATCGTTATGAGCCAGATTATTGCCATTTTAAATTTTGAAGAGGGCTACCGTGAGGCGCCCTACCTTGATACGCAGGGCTTTCCCACCGTGGCGGGCGGCATCCGCATCGGGCCGAAAGGTGCCTCACTCAGCAACTACATCTTCCAGGTCCCGCGACGCGTTGGCGATGTGTGGAAGCAGTGCATCGTTGAAAACAAGGTGCTGGAGATGAATCAGCGAGCCCTGGTTCAGCAGGCGCTGGGTAAGTGCAGTGAGGCGCGCTGTGATGTGCTGATCAGCATGGCGTATCAATTGGGGGTGGATGGCGTATCGATGTTTCGCGGCATGCTCAGCGCCATCACCCAGGGAGACTTCAACAGTGCGGCCAATGCCATGCTCGACAGCTTATGGGCACGACAAACGCCAGGGCGTGCGCGACGCCACGCGGAGGTGATGCGCAGCGGCACCTACGACATCTATCGGGGGCTGTTATGAACATGAAATGGCTGATGTTTGTCATCGCGGTGTTAGCAGCGGTGATTGTGTTGCTGCTGCTTCAGCGCTTCACCACGCTGGAGTTCGTGAAGCATGCGCGACTGTTATTCAAAACCTGGTCAGTGTGGCTGGCTTCATTGGGTTCGATGCTCAGTGCCTGGGCGCAATCCTTTCCGTCCTCGGCACTGGACGCCTGGAACGCCTTACCACAAGACGTCAAAGATGTGCTGCCCCACAACTACCTTGGCATGATTGGCGCCTTTATGGTGGCGATGGGCGTGCTGGCGCAGTTTGTACGCCAGAAAACCCTGATTGAACAGCGTAAGACGCTGGAGGAGAAACCATGACTTTTCTCACCACGCTGCTCGGTGGTAGCTGGCATTGGCTGGCTGCGCTGGGGGGCATTGTTGCCGCATTGGTTGCCAGCTACTTCGGTGGCAGAAAAATCGGCAAGGTGCAGCAGCAAGCAAAATCAGACGTTGAATCGGCAAACAAAGCGGCGGTGCAAGCCGTTGCGGTAAATCAGCAGCAGCAACAGCTGCGCGAGGAGGCCAAACGTGTGGAAGCCAATAATCTTAATCTTGATGACACTGCTGCTCGCGACAAGCTGCAGCAGTCGAAATACCACCAGCCCTGAATCTCCCGTCGTTATCGACTCTGCTTGTACTCTTTTTTCCCCGATTTACACCCACGGCAATGACGCCGAGCGCATGGACGTTCGCACCGTGCGCGCCATCAACAATCACAACGATCTTTGGGATCAGCACTGCGCCCCCTCGGCGCACTAAGGCTGTTCCTTCATCTGAATTGCAAACCTGAAAAGGCCGAGGAGGCTATGATGATCGAAGTTAACTCTTATGCTGAACTGCGTACCACCGTCCCCAGCAAAAACGGCGATTTGGCGTTTTTGCGTCGCTATAACGCCGACTCAACCTTCCACGGTGGCGGTGACTTCACCGGTTTTATCGGCACCACCACCGCCACGGATGATGGCGGGACGCTGGCGGTGGGTAACGGTTTTTACTGGAAACGTGTGATTAACGATCCTTCCGACATCAACGTTTACCACTTTGGTGCGAAAGGGGATGGCTACGCCAACGACACTGACTCCTTTACGCGCATGCTGGCATGGACCCAAACCTACAGCGGTAACATCAAAGATTTGCCGGTGCGTTTTCCGGGAGGGAAATTTTTAATTAACCCGATCGACATCAGCGCCACAGACAATGCCTTCTTTGGCTTGCAGGGCGATGATGTTGAGCTGGGTTCCCTGCCGCGCACCACCATCATCTCGGATAAAAGTGCCAACACGGTATTTAAGGTGAAGGCACGCCGTACTTCAATCCGAGGTATCGCGTGGAATGGCCAGGCGACGGCCGATATCACCACCAACAAAGGCACCATCACCGCGGCCATGTGCAGCAACGTGCAGCCGTTCTTCGAAAATACCTGTATCGAAGGCACCACGGTAAATATCTACTGTTTCCGCGCGCAGAATAACGGCGGTACGGTGATCAAGGTGTTGGATACGCTGGACAGTAAATTTGACCAGATTTATACCCTGTACACCTATGCGCGCGTATTTGATGTCGGCTGGTCTAACTCACCGAATGGCGCGTGGGATCACTCCACGGCGATTGAGATTTGTAACTGTAATTTCCAGACCGGCTATGGCGATGCCACGCTTTACATGCCGCGCTGTACGCAAGGGATTTTGCGCAATGTGTGGATTGAGCACACGCGCAATCCGGGGGATTTGTCGGATGGCGGTTGGACCATTGATACGCTCAATATTGAGGACTGCGGCAACGCCTTCAATCTCAACAATGCGCGCGTGCTGATGCGCCAAATCAACCTGCAATCGGGCGCGAAGATCTCTAACGATTTGGCGGCAGGTCGGTGGTTATCTACCTTTGAATATGGCTATCGCCGTGACGAAAGCTATGGCAGCTTCCTGACCGGTTCACTGCGAGCTGGATATTACAGCGGCTACAAAATTACCAACAACACGTCGACAGATAACTGGTATCGCCTGGGACAACTGTTCTTCCCCAATGCGAACCAGCAATGGGTGATGGAGTTTATTGGTAAGGCCGATGCCACTCAGCCCACCGGCACGGCGGGCACCCCGGTTAACGTGGCCAGCAGCGGTAAAACCTGGATCAACCTGCAGCGGCTGGAAACAGTGTGGGCGGATGCCTTTCATATGGGGCAGCCCGCCATCCTGGATATGCGTTACGGCCGTGTCGGCACCACTTATGCCGTGGTGTGGGTGAAGCTGAAAGCCAACAGTGGCGACACCATGCTTAACCTGAAAAACACGGGCCCGACGCGTTTCGATTCCGGCTCCTGCTCGCTGTTCCAGTCCGATCTGTCGGTCGTTACCGATACCACCACCATGGGCACCCTGAAGCCAGCCGCACGCTTCGGCATGCACAATGGTCTGGCAGGGATTGGGGCCAATGAGAAGGGGGTGCTGACGCTGGCAACGGCAGACGGTACGCCAACCAACAAAACCACGCCAACAGGCTTTGTGCTGGTCAATATCAACGGTGTCGATCGTAAACTTCCCTATTACGATTGAGGTTCAGCACATTTTGGCGAGGCTTCGGCCTCGCCTTTTTTGTTTGTGGCGTAAGGCGGGCACCTGTTTTCGTGGAGGCGGACTTCGGACTTCGGGTTGCGTGAAGGGCGCTATCACTGTGCCTCAGCCGCGTTACATTACCCCTGCAATAAGGTCAGCACCTGTTGCGGCTGCAGGTTGGCTTTAGCCAGCACGGAAGAACTGGCTTGCTGCACAATCTGTGCCCGGGTCAGCGCGGAAACCTCCGCCGCATAATCTGCATCTTCAATACGTGAGCGAGCACTTGCCAGGTTGGTCGTTGCACCACTTTGTAAGCTTTGCGCCGAACTCAACCGGTTTGCCGCTGCACCTAACTCACTGCGCTGGCTATCAACGCGTGCAATCGCTCTATCCAGTGTCGCCAGTGGATCATCAGGATGCTTCAGGCGGATCTCGTCACCCACTTCTTTTACGCTGGTGGTGGTGAGATTAGTTGAGGTATCCGTAACCGAGGACACATTGGCCATATAGTAGATTTGAACATCACCAACGCCGCGTAACGTCTTCAGCATCAAGGCGTTCGGGGCACTGTCTTCCGTCACAAAGGTGGCGGTTTTGCTCTCACGCCCGTCAGGCACCCCCATGTAGTAATTGCCGTCACTGTCCAGCCGCAAAACGTCATTGCTGCTGACGCCCTGGGCATCGGTATACCTGACATCGACATTGGCGGGATCCAGCGTGATGTATGAAGTACCGGTGACGCTGGTGACGTCATTAAAACTGTTGATGCTGCTGCTGCTACTGGTGGCTTTAACACTCAGGCTAACGTCGTTGCCATCCGAGGTGGTGGTCACCGTGGCGTTGTAATATTGGTAGTTGCCGCCGCCGCTATCCACTTCCATCACATATTGTCCGCCTGTGGTGCGGAGTAAGCGTGCATCGCTGCTGGCGACGGCGTTGTTTAAGCCATCGGTAAAACTCAGGGTCGCACTACTGGTGGTGACGGTTGGCGTGGTGTTCACCGCGGTTGGCAGTGTGGCGAAATCACCGTCCGTTTTCACAGGATCGGTGGTCATTGTCGCCGTAATCGCGCCACTGGAGCCGTAACTTATAGTGGCAGGATAATAATTATCATCCTGTTCAATATAATACTGGCCACTGTCTTCAGTCAGCGTTGGGGCGGGCGTGTTGCTCAACGCGGTGCCAGTATTATCCTGGTAGTTAATCGAGGTCATGCTGCGGGAAGCAATGGTCTCCACCGGGCTGTAAAGCGGCACGCTGGTGCTTCTACTGATTAAAACATTACCCGCCGCTGAAGAGGTATCCCAGCGGGCGCTGACACTGGCCAGATAATAGGTCGGCTTGCCATCGCTGCCGGTGGTTTGAATAAATTGCTGACCATTGTTACTACTTTGCACCAGCTGTGGCGAGTCCGCTGCAGGAGAGTAGTTCACGGTAATGGCCGGACTGCTCAATGACATGTTCAGCGCCAAACCGGTCAGGCTCGGAACCGCCGTAACCTTGCCACTGATACCGCTGATCACGAAGTCATCCAGACCTAACTCACTGACGCTGAATCCGCTCGATAAATCGACGCCAATCTTTTGATTATCATTGGCACCCACCTGAATTCCCACGCGACCCGCGCTGCCATCCAGAAGTTTTAGCCCGTTAAAGCTCGAACTGCTGTTGAGGCGATTAATCTCTTTGAGATTCAGGTTTATCTCCGCCTGAATGGAATCGGTATCTTCCTGAGAGTTGGTGCCGTTCAACCCTTGCACCGTTAGCTGACGGATACGCTGCAAGCGATTGTTGACTTCATCCAGCGCGCTGCTGGCCGTATCTACCATCGATAAACCATCGCCGGTGTTGCGCTGCGCCTGCGCCAGGCCACTCTGCTGGCTGGTAAAACGGTTTGCTATCGCCTGGCCTGCTGCATCATCACGGGCACTGTTGATGCGCATCCCTGAGGACAGGCGCTCAATCGCCACGCTCAGAGCGGAACCATTTTGGTTCGACTGCTTCGTCGCGATCATCGCAGAAACGTTGGTTTGAAGGCTGATCATCGGGGTTCTCAAGGCCAAATTGCACTGTATGCATTATCGGCATCTCATCTCAGACTTTAAAAAAGATTTGAGCTAAGTAACCTTCATTGGCTACGCTTCGCTTAAATTTGCAGTGTTTTATACTATTGGTTTGATTTTATATTTAATGTTGCTCTGCAATGTGTTGCAGGAGTGGATTTTTATGGAGATATGGGAAACAGACTACTAAATATAGTAGGTCCGAAAGTAACTGAAGATTAATTACAGTTTAATTTAATGAGATTATTCGCCTGATAACTTATAGAACAACGTGTTAGCGACGGATGGCCTTTTAAACTGATTTCTATCTTATTATTCCTAACAATCTGTTACAGCTGCACTTATCAATTTGAAGAATCCCAATTCATCACGGCTAATCTTTGCCTCCCTGCTTAATCCGTTTATCAGCTAAGTAAATTCCGTATTGGCAGGGTGCCCATTGACCTAATTACCGTGCCTGGTGAGAATGCCAGTGAAAGTTTTGAATTAGATCGCAAATTTGGGGCTGCTAGCCCATTGCAATACGGCTGCGAGGGCCGTGTTGAATTAACGCCACTTGCCCTTAACGGACAGCGAATGACGCACCGAAATGATTAAAGGGCAGGGCATACAGCAAAAATCGTTAATGTCGTGATGTTCATTGAGAAGGCCGTCTTTAGATGTACCTTTTTAATCCCGAACGGCATGTCCTGTGAACCCTGACAAATCAGCGCAATGCGGCTGAATTTATCAGGCTAATGATAAAGAACATTATTAATTAATGCCTTGAAAGGCGCGAGGGTTGCGAAACGCTACTTTCCCGCTGAAAGTTTTTAACTGGCTGATATTTAACTGAACTCTTATGAGCGCAGCGCGGTCTCTTTACGTCAAAAATAGCCTGAATCATGCAGTCAGTACACTGGTAGCTGTAAGCCAGGGGCGGTAGCCTGTCTATTTTGCAGCCTGAATTAAAAATAAAACTGCACGATTTACCTGGCGAAATTCTTATTTTCGTTGTGGTTTCGTGAGTATTTAAAGGCCATATTTATTTTCCTGAGGATACTCCTAAATATGCTATCCATCATTGTTAAGCCGGGTGACAGTAATCTGAAGTGTGGACTGCGTAAATCGCTTCCCGTTTCACTTATCTTTATTTACCCGCTTTTTTAATACCGACAGAGTCCAGAGGTCATATGCAAAATCCCGTTAACGACGTTTTACTGAGCGTCATCGTGCCGGTGTACAACGCCGCGGCGTATCTGGAGCGATGCATCGAAAGTCTGATAAAGCAGGATGAAATTCGCTTTGAAGTGATATTCATCAATGACGGCTCAACCGATCATTCGCTGGCCATATTACAGAACTATGCCCATTACCCGCATTTCCACCTGATTAATCAGCCAAATGGCGGAGTGTCGTCTGCCCGCAATCAGGGGATTCGCGCCTCGCGTGGCAAACTGCTGTGTTTCCTCGACGCCGATGATTTTCTGCCGCCCACCGCTTTCTCAACCTATGTGCGCCTGATGCAAAACAATGTGGGCCTGGTGGTGGGTGAGTCTCAGCACTTTACGGCGCAGGGCAAACCGCTCGATTTCCCGCCGAATGCGGAGGCTTCACGCACGCTGAATGCCTCAGCAGCGATTAACGATCTGCTCTATTTCAACCCGCGTCACGGCATCTGCGACAAGGTGTTTCGCGGCGACGTGATCCGTCAGCATCAGCTGTGTTTTAACGAGGAGATTTATAACTTCGAAGACCTGCTGTTTGTGATGAATTATCTGCACCTGCAGCAGGCAAGCGACGTGGTCTTCACTCAGCGGGTGGTTTATCACTATGTGGTATCGGACAACTCGGCGACCCGGTCGATGTTGCGCGAAAAACACTTCTCTTTTGCTCGCTCATTTGGCGGCATGAAAGCGTTTTTATCCACTCAGCACGACCGCTGCTATTACCACCTCTATTTAAAAGTCACCTCGTCATACATCTATAAGGCGTTGCATAGCGACGGCTTTAGCCGCGCGTTTGTTGATGAATATATCGCGCTCTATCGTCGCAGCTTTAAGTCCTGGTGCTCATCAGGGCCGATGCTCAATCCGTGGAGTCTCTACTTTGCGCTGTTTTTCGTCAGCCCGCGTCTCGTCTCACGCTTACGCAAACTGGCACAAAAATAAACGCTGAGGGTGATCTGTGAAAGATAAATTAAAGAATTCGATGTGGATGATCGCGGAAAAACTGATCGCGGTATTTGGCCTGATCTTTGTCACCTCCTACGTGGCGAAATATGTCGGGCCAACCACCTTCGGCATTATCTCGGTTTCCATGCTGGTGTTTCAGTTTATCCAGTCGATTGCCGCGATGGGCAGTGATGTGATTCTGCTAAAACGCATTTCACAAAACCGCCACTCAGGGATTCGTCTGATGATGGCCACGTTTTTATTGGTGCTGGTGTTGTATTGCGCGCTGGCGGCCAGTGGCATGGTGATTATGGGGGAAGAGTGGAGCCGGGAAGCACTGATCTTTATCTGTGCGGCGGCGGTGGCTTGCCTGTTCTCTTCGCTCGATCTGGTCAATATCTATAACGAAGCGATGCTCAATGCGCGTTTGAATGTGATCGCCAATGTCGCAGGACTGGCAATCAGTTTGACTGTGCGCTTCTTTATTTCCTGGTACGAACTGGATCCTCACTATCTCGCCATCCCTATCGTGTTGGCGACTTTGCTTCCCTTCAGCATCAAACTTGCCATTTTCATGCATTACCACCGGCAAATTCCGGTTCCCGCCTTGCGACAGATGAAGAAATATTCGCGCTATATGGTGGCATCCGGAATATCACTGGTTTTCTCAGTGATCGCGGTGGCGATTTATACCCGTGTCAACCAGGTCAGCGTCTCCTATTTTCTCGGTATTAAAGAGGCCGGTATTTTCGCCGTGGCGATGACACTGGCAACGTCGTGGGTCTTTCTCCCCAACGCGTTATTAGCCTCTTTCTTCCCGGCCTTCTTCGCCGAGCGAGACAGTGAGCAGTCGATCATTAAAGCGCAAAAGCTCCATCTGTTGGTACTGGGCGTATCCGGTGGGGTGATCATGGCGATTTGGCTGCTGTCCGGCTGGTTCATTCGTGACTTTTATGGTGAGGCGTATCTGGATGCCGTGGCGCCAACGTTGCTGCTGAGCGTGGGTGCCATGTGCGCAGTGCTGAGCAGTGTGATGGACCGCTTTATTATTAAATATAACGGTTACCGTTATCTGGTGAAAAAAACCTTCGCCGTCTTAATTATTTGCCTGGCATCTTCCGTGATATTGGTGCCGATTTTTGGTTTAACCGGCGCCGCCATGAGCGTGGTATTAACCGAATTCCTTTCCTTCTCGCTGCTTAATTACTTTTTTGCTGCACAACCTGTCATGCGTATTCATCAAATATTTTTCAACCCCAGGAAGCTATGGCTGCTCTTTAGCAATATTAAAACCTCAGACAGTAAAGAGAGTTTATCATGAATGAAAACCCACTATTTAGTATTATCATTCCCGTCTATAACTCACAAAAAACCATCAAGCGAACATTGCTGAGCGTGCTTAATCAGACTTACGGCAATTATGAAGTTGTGGTGGTTAATGATGGTAGCAATGATTCAAGCGTGAAAGTCCTGGAAGAGTTTTTACCTTTTTCTCAGGTCAGTGTCATTCACCAGATTAATGCCGGCGTCAGTGCAGCCCGCAACAGTGGATTGCAACAGGCCCGTGGGGATTATGTGCTTTTCCTCGATGCAGATGATTGGGTCGATGATAATTTCCTGATGCTGTTCAAGCAGAATCTGGATGCGTGGCCAGCAGAGACCGTCGATTTAATGGTCGGCAACCTCAACGATAACCGTGTGGGTAAGGTTTCGCAGGCAGGCTTCTTTAGCAACGAGGATATCCCTTATGTTCTCGGTGAGCTGGAGATGAGTGATAACATTGGCTATCTGCATAATAAATGTTATCGCCGTCAGATTTTAAGTGAATTAAATCTGCGTTTCATGGAAGGCATCTCCATGAGTGAAGATCTGCTGTTCAACCTGAAGTTCTTTAGCTGTATCAGTAATTTTCTCGTGACACCGGGTGCGGCTTATCATTATGAAGACGTCGCGGGCTCGTTATCTAAGCAGAAAGTACAGTACAGTGAATTGAAGGTGCGAAAGCAATTTCTCACGACGTTGTATGATTCGATTGTTGATAAATATCAGGGAAGCAATCTCGATTATTTGCTGAAGGGCATTTCTAAACGCGTCCTGGCGTTGGATATGCAAATCGTAACGGCAATGTATCATTCGTCCTTTTCACCTGCGGATATTGCGCAGGAAATAAATGAAATAAAGCGGGGTAAATACTCGAAAGGGATTTTCATTCTGCTCAATAAAAATGAAAAATTGAAGTACATGATTATGAATTTGAATACTATCACAGCGTACTATTTTCTTTATGCACTCTACAGAATGCGCGCATTCTGATTTGAAATTCCTCCGGAATTATTCTCTGAAATTGTCTGCCGCTGTTAATCCTCCAGGATACAGGGTGGAACGATTGCTGCGTCAGAGAGCAGTTGCCGGGGGAGTTTCACCCTTGTTGACTGCAGCACCTGTGGCAACGGTTTGCCGTTGCCACATTTTCCCTGCCAATCCTGCTTTTTCGCCATACCGCTCACTCACCCCTTTCTGATTGTTCTGCACGCTCGCCACGCTTTCCCCGTGGCCGACAAGTCCTTGCACTCTCCCCACGTCTCATGTCAAATAGCGCCCCATGCAATCGTTTGCGTGCGCGAATCATGCATTTTTGTCGATTAATTCGCCAGTTCAAGCATTTTTAGCCTGTTTGTGATGCATGTCTTGCGTTCAGGCAACCTTAACGCGCGAAAAACGCGTAGCATGTGCCCGGTCGCGTTAATCGCCTATTTAGCAGCCGTGATTGCGGTTGCATTGTTGATGAAGCTTTACATTGTGGAGAGACAGATGGACAACTCACAAACCGTTGCGCAGGGCACGGTTGAGGCCAGCACAACAGGCTGGCGCAAGAGTGATACCGTGTGGATGCTGGGTCTGTACGGTACGGCGATTGGCGCAGGCGTGCTGTTCCTGCCAATCAATGCGGGTGCAGGTGGATTGATTCCCCTGATTATTATGACGATCCTTGCCTTCCCGATGACCTACTATGCACACCGCGCACTGACGCGATTTGTGCTGTCGGGTAAAAATCCCGGTGAAGACATCACTGAAGTGGTGGAAGAGCACTTTGGCGTGGGCGCCGGCAAGATCATCACGTTGCTCTATTTCTTCGCCATCTTCCCGATCCTGCTGATGTACAGCGTGGCAATCACCAACACCGTTGATAGCTTTATTGTGCATCAACTTGGCCTGAACTCGCCGCCGCGCGTACTGCTGTCGCTGATTCTGATTATCGGCATGATGACCGTAGTGCGATTTGGTGAGCAGATGATCGTCAAGGCGATGAGCGTGCTGGTGTTCCCGTTTGTGGCAGTACTGATGCTGCTGGCGGCTTACCTGGTACCACACTGGCATGGCGCAGCGTTGGAAACCCTCTCTTTCAGCCAAAGCGCCAGCGATAGCAGCATCTGGATGACGCTGTGGCTGGCGATTCCGGTAATGGTGTTCTCTTTCAACCACTCGCCGATTATCTCGTCGTTTGCAGTCGCCAAGCGTGAAGAGTATGGCGCCGGGGCGGAAAAGAAATGCTCGCGCATTCTGGCTAGCGCACACCTGATGATGGTGGTGACAGTGATGTTCTTTGTGTTCAGCTGTGTGCTGAGCCTGTCGCCAGCGGATTTACAGGCGGCAAAAGATCAGAACATCACCATTCTTTCCTATCTGGCAAACCACTTTAATGTGCCGATGATTGCCTGGATGGGGCCGATTGTGGCGATGGTGGCGATCACCAAATCGTTCCTCGGTCACTACCTTGGTGCTCGTGAAGGCTTTAACGGTATCGTGGTGAAGTCACTGCGCAGCCGTGGCAAAAGCGTGACGCCGCAGCGTCTGAACCGTGTCACCACCGGTTTTATGCTGTTAACCACCTGGCTGGTCGCGACCTGGAACCCAAGCATTCTCGGGATGATTGAAACCTTAGGCGGGCCGATCATTGCGATGATCCTGTTCCTGATGCCGATGTACGCGATTCAGAAAGTCCCGGCCATGCGTCAGTACAGCGGTAAGATCAGCAACGTCTTCGTGGTCATTATTGGCTT
Organism: Pantoea rodasii; assembly: GCF_002095465.1. Classification (GTDB taxonomy): domain Bacteria; phylum Pseudomonadota; class Gammaproteobacteria; order Enterobacterales; family Enterobacteriaceae; genus Pantoea; species Pantoea rodasii. The sequence goes on from NZ_MLFP01000002.1 coordinate 64,865, forward strand.
GTTAGCGATTTCGTCGATTGCGTATTCGCTGATGAATTAATGCAAAAGGGCGGCGCGATCGGTCGCGCCGCTCTGTCTTACACCGCTGCTGTCTTAAACACACTCATCGACTGCGCCAGACGATCGGCCTGTTCCTGCAGCGCCTGCGAAGCGGCTGACGCTTCCTGTACCAATGCCGCATTCTGCTGCGTCACCGCTTCCATCTGGGTAATCGCCATATTGATCTCACTGATGCCGCTGCTTTGCTCGCTGCTGGCGATGGTGATTTCACTCATGATATCCGCCACGCTTTTCACGCTATTGACCACTTCACCAATGGTTGAACCGGCATGGGTCACCAGACGGCTGCCTTCGTCCACTTTCGCCACCGAATCTTCAATCAGTACTTTGATCTCTTTCGCCGCAGAGGCCGAACGCTGCGCCAGATTACGCACTTCCGTTGCCACTACCGCAAAGCCACGGCCTTGTTCACCGGCGCGAGCCGCTTCAACGGCGGCGTTCAGGGACAGAATGTTGGTCTGGAACGCAATGGAATCGATGACGCTGATGATATCGACGATCTTCTTCGATGAAAGGGTAATGGCTTCCATCTTCTCAATCACCTGCTCCATCACCACGCCGCCTTCTTTGGCAACCGTGGAGGTGGTGGCGACCAATTGATTGGCCTCGCGCGCGTTATCCGCATTGTGTTTAACGGTGGCCGTCATCTGCTCCATGGCGGATGCGGTCTCTTCCAGCGAGCTGGCCTGCTGCTCGGTGCGTGATGAGAGATCGATGTTACCGCTAGAGATCTGATTTGAGGCCACGGCGATGGTGTCGGAACCGGCGCGCACATTGGACACAATGGTCAGCAGGTTGTCATTCATCGCCTGCAGTGCTTGCATCAGCACTGCGGTTTCATCTTTGCCGCTCACCTCAATGTGAGAACTCAAATCGCCTGCGGCAACTTTCCCGGCAATGCTCACTGCTTCATTCAGCGGACGCACAATCGAGCGCGTCAGCATAAAGCCCAGCAGCACGGAGGCGGCAATCGCAATGGCTGAGAAGATGAGCGTGATTTCAATCGCGGTTGAGCCGTCGTCGATAATGCCGCTGCCTTCTTTGCGCAGCTGATCGGACTGTGAATTGGCGAATGCCACAGCGCTATCGAGGAAGGTATTCTGGGTGCTGGTGATTTTCTTCAGCACATAGGTGCTGGCATCTTCCAGTTTACCGGCACGCACCAAATCCAATACTTCATTCTTCTGCGCTTCAAACAGCTGGCTGGCCGCCAGCAGACCGGCGATTTTCTTTTTACCCACTTCGGTAGTCTGAATCGCTTCGATTTTCTTCATGGCGCTGTTGGTGCGATCGGTGGCTTCATCCAGCTGCTTAAAACGCTGAAGGTTATTCTCTGGGCGCAGCGTATCAATCACCATGCCGCGCAGAAATTTAATCTGATCGTTGACGCCATCTCGCACGTCAAAGCCCAGACGCACTTTCACATAACGATCTTCCACAATCGACGTGATGCCGTTTTTGATGTTGTTGATTTTCATAATCGACGTCACGCCGACCACACACAGTAGTGCCACGACTAAAGCAAAGGCTATCCCTAAGCGGGCGCCCACTTTCATATTCTTTAAGCTCAACATTGGTTCTCCCCGTAATGCTAAATAGTGTTGTTTTCAAGACGGAAAAGCAGGCTGGAGGCCCGCATCAGGCTGATGTTTTATAAGGTAAAGATACTCACCGGGCGTGATTAATCGGGTGTGGATGTGCCGGTTTAAGCGCTATCAGTTATCGGTTGTTAATGTTTTAACTTTAATTTTTTAGAGGTAGGTCACAGAATCGTTAACAACACTAAAGGTTGGAACTGATTGTCTGAGGAAACAAGGGGCGTAAAAAAGGCGCGAAGTTCGCGCCTGATAGCAAGGGGGTAACCAAAGCTGGGATTAACGCTTCTTCTCTAACACGCGATGGATCACGCTCGACAGCTCGTTGATCTCGAATTTAGCCACATAACCATCAGCCCCGACTTTACGCACGTGATCTTCGTTGGCGCTGCCGGAGAGCGACGAGTGGATCACCACCGGAATATGGCGTAATGCTTCGTCGCGCTTGATGTTGCGCGTGAGGGTAAAGCCATCCATCTCAGGCATTTCCAGATCGGTCAGCACCAGCGCGATTTTGTCGTGGATCGATTCACCCGCCGCTGCCGCTTCTTTCTGCATATCGTTAATCTTGATCCAGGCTTCCAGGCCGGTATTGTGCATGATGGCGGGAATGCCCATGCTCTTCAGGCCCTGCTCCAGTAGCTGGCGCGCGACTTTGGAATCTTCCGCGACGATCGCCACCTGGCCAGGCTTGAGATTGAAGTTTTTCGCGGTTTCTTCGCTTGGCTCCACGCCGCGCACTGAAGGAATGATGTCATACAAAATCTGCTCAACGTCGAGCACCAGCGCCAGATTATTGCTTTCACCATCGCTGTCGAGACAGGCGATGCTGGTGATATTGCGGCTGCCAATCCCGGCTTCTGCCGTATGCACCTGATTCCAGTCCAGACGCACGATGTTTTCCACTGACTCAACGGCAAACGCTGGGTGCTGCGCGCGTACTCGGTCACCAGCAGCAAATTCAGGCCCGTTTCTGGTTTGCAGCCGGTGACCGCAGGCAGATCGATAACCGGAATAAACTGGCCGCGAATACTGGCCATACCCAGCAGTGGCGATTGCATACCCGCTGCACGCGTGATGGTGGGCATCGGCACGATTTCGCGCAGCTTAAACACGTTAATGCCATACAGCTCAGATTTGCCTTTCAGCTGATCGGAACCCAGGCGGAACAGCAGCAGTTCGAATTTATTGGAAAGCGCAAGGTTGGCGCGTTCATCGATCTCTTTCTGAAAATTATCCATCATGGCCTCAAGCGGAATCTGGGCGGGGTAAAGGGGCAATGATTAACTTATCGGCAGCGGAAGAAAAAAATGAAGGGGGGAGGGGACAAATTTAGCGCGAGAGCCAATGCTCTCGCGCTAGCAGGGATCACTTCAGCAGGATAGCGCGCACGCTTTTGCCTTTGATCTTGCCTTCTTTCAGCTTGATCAGGGCTTTTTTGGCCTGCGCAGCATCAATCGCGACATAGGCATGGGTTTGTGTCAGATCGATCTTACCGATTTGATCGGCGCTGAAACCGGCTTCTCCGGTCAACGCACCCAAAATATCGCCTGGGCGAATTTTGGCTTTGCGTCCGCCATCAATACACAGTGTCATTCGGGTGGCAGGCAATGCCTGTGCCGCTTTACCTTTCAGCGTGGCGGAGGGAACCCAGTTGAGTTTCTGGCTGAGATACTCCTCGAGCGCGTTGGCACGTGCCATTTCATCCGGCGCGACAAAGCTAACGGCCAATCCTTTCTCGCCTGCACGCCCGGTGCGGCCGATACGGTGGATATGCACTTCCGGATCCCACGCCAGCTCAAAGTTCACCACTAATGCCAGTGATTTGATATCCAGCCCGCGCGCTGCAACATCGGTAGCGATCAATACGCGGATACTGCCATTGGCGAAGCGAATCAGGACGCGTTCACGATCGCGCTGCTCCAGGTCGCCATGCAGCGCCAGTGCGCTGATCTGACGGTCGTTCAGCGCCGCGGCAACGTCATCACATTCACGTTTGGTGTTGCAGAACACCACGCAGGATGCCGGTTGTTGTTGGCTCAAAAGCGCACTCAGCAGATTGCCACGCTCGTGGGCGCTGGCTTCAATAAATTGTTGTTCAATGGCCGGTAACTCGGCTTTGTCTTCGGTGGCAACGGCCAGCGCATCACGCTGGAAACGCTGACTGAGGCTGGCGATGGTGTCCGGCCAGGTTGCTGAGAACAGGAGCGTCTGGCGCGCTTCTGGCGTGAAGCCAATGATCGCTTCCATGTCATCACGGAAACCCATCTCCAGCATGCGGTCGGCTTCATCTAATACCAGCGTTTGCAACTGATTCAGATCGAGGTTATCGCGCTTGAGGTGATCAAGGATACGGCCCGGCGTGCCGACCACGATATGCGGTGCGTGAACTAATGAATCGCGTTGCGCGCTCATGGGTTGGCCGCCGCACAGGGTCAGAATTTTAATGTTGCGCGTGAAACGGGCTAGCTGACGCAGCACGTTGCCGACCTGATCGGCCAATTCGCGGGTCGGACATAGTACCAGTGCCTGCGTCTGGAAACGGCTGATATCGATGCGTTGCAGCAAACCGATACCAAAAGCGGCCGTTTTACCACTGCCGGTTTTCGCCTGCGCACGCACGTCGCGCCCTTCAAGAATGGCTGGCAGGGAAGCGGCCTGAACCGGCGTCATGGCGTCGAAACCCATCTCGCGCAGATTGTCGAGTTGGCTGGCAGGGAGTTGCGTCAGGGTAGAAAAAGCGGTCACAGGAATGTCTCGAATAGCGGTCAGGATTGCGGCGGCCAGTCTGGCAGAAAGGGCCGTCATCGGCAATCGTAATCGCAAAACTGATAACGTTAAGAAAACAGTTAGCGATATGATCATTTGCTTAAGTAATGAACGCTTATTGATGTGAAATTTTAATCAATTACCTAATGAGGTGACTCGGATCTTTCTGAGGGAAAAATGCTTTCTTTAACGAATAGGTGCAATTAGCGTTGATAATATGACTATATAACGTCATTTTACGCTGATTTTTCCGATGTTACGCTTATGTGTCACTTAAGATGGGTAAATTCCGATTAAAATAACCCACCGACTTGCTTTATATTTACCGCGCCATTTGGCGAACAATAATATATTCAGAGGTCCAGTTTGAGTCTTTACGTCCAGGGACAAAACGAAGACATTCTGAAAATCGTCGGCCGCGCCGTGTTAACGCTGCATCTGCATGGAGAGACCCTATCTTCGGATAAAGTCAGCTCTATGATTGCGTGTTATGCGGAAGAAGAGCCAGCTAGCGACGATGAAAACCAGCGCTTGTACGCGCTGGCTATTCAGATGTTATCGTAAATCCAGCAACCTGCATGGGGCGCTTGTCGCCCCTGCTTTTTCGTTCATAAAGCCCCCGTTTCGGGGGCTTTTTTGATCCTAAAGACTGAACACCGGCGTACCGCTGTGGAAGGTCGCCCGAACCGGAGCGATGCGCGCCACCGCTTCGGCGGAGCAGCTTGCCGCAACCAGCATCATGCTGGCGTCACCCTGTACTTTCGGCCATTGACGTTCGCCCTGATTGGAGAGTGGCAGAATGCCGCCGGTGGCGATATGCAACGCCCGACTCAAACCAAACTCATCGGAACCGCGATACAGCTGCGCATAGAGATTGGCTTTCTCCAGCATGCTGCCGGTGCCAAACGGTGACCAGTGATCGATCACGCTGTCGGTGCCGGTCATTACCGTGACACCTGCTGCCTGCAGCTGGGGCAGCGGCATGGTGAGCTTGCCGATCGGGATAGTGGACGCCACGCTCATTTGCTGTTCGGCGATGCCGGCAATCATTTGGTCCAGCGCTTTGCCTTCCAGCGTGCCCAGCGCAAAGCCGTGGCTTAGCGTCACTTTGCCTTTAAGCTGGGGATTTTTGGCGATGGTGTCCACCATGTACTGAATCGCTGCCACGCCAGACGGCGCGGTTTCGTGCAGGTGAATATCGACGCCACGATCAAAATCCAGCGCAATCTGGAACATCGCATCGAGCGACGCCTGCATAGCGCCATCGACGTTGGTGGGATCCAGCCCGCCGACATACTGCACGCCCATCTGCATCGCTTCGCGCATCAGGCCATCGACTTTCGAATGCAGTAAACCATGCTGCGGGAAGGCGACAATCTCGCAGGGAAAGGCTGGATGATTGGCCAGCGCCAGCTTCAGGTGTTCCAGGCTTTTCAGGCCACTCACCGGATCGATATTGCAGTGGCTGCGCGCTTCGGTAGTGCCCTTACTGTGCAGCAGACCGATTAATGCTTCGGCACGTGCCTGCGAAGTGGGCAGCAGTTGCGGGATCAGCACTTGCTCACGCGCAATCATGTCCATGATGGTTTTGCCCTGACGCGGCCGCGGTGCTTGCCACGGCCCGCTGTAGAAGGTTTTGTCCAGGTGGATGTGCATGTCGCGGGTGCTCGGCAGCAGCAGAGAGCCGTTGGCATCCCACTGCGGGATATCGGCATGGCGCGCGTTTCCGGCGGCATCAATGGCAGCGAATTTGCCGTCCTTGATGGTGATATCGTATAGCGCGGTGCGTGTGGCGACGATTTCAGTGCCGTCACGCTCAAACCTTCTTCGAGGCGTACATTGAGCAACTGGTAATGTGCCACTTGCGGTGGCGGCGTGGGCGTGAGTGCTTCAGTGGACGATGCCGCTTGAGCCGTGGTGCTCATACCGGCGGCCAACAGGCTTCCGGCGGCGCTCAGGCGTACGCCCTGGCTGATAAAATGGCGGCGGCTGGGAGAAGAGAGGTGCATCAGAGGCTCCGATCAACAGGGAAAACGTTAATCTGGCAAAACGCGTGCCGCGGCGCTGCGATATTTCCCACTGCTGAGCAGTGGGAAAATCACTGCCACTTTAATTGACAGAGTTCCACTAACGCGGCGGCCAGCGCCTGCTGCAAATCGTCCTGCGGCGCGCGACAAAACAGGGCCAGTTCAAAGTGGCCGATCGGCGGTAAACCCTCGTTCTCGCCTAACACGCGATGGCCCGGCAAACGGCAGCTGGCAGGCAGTAAGGTCAACCCTAATCCTGCCGCGCTGGCACTGGCGAGTGCCACCAGGCTGGCGCTGCTGTAGCTGATGCGCCAGCCGCGCCCCAATCCATCCAGCGTCTGGCACATCTCTTCGCGGTACAGTCCAAGTTGCGGAAACACCACTAGCGGCACGGGCGTCTGCTCAAAGCAGGGATATTCGGCGCTGTCGAGCCACAGCAGCGGTTCCGGGCGCGCCGCCAACGGACGTTCACCGCCCGGCTGCTTGATCAACATGATATCCAGTTCCTCACGCAGCCACGCACGGTGCAGATCGACATACATGCCGCTCATGACGTCGAGGCGCAGTTGTGGGTGCTCGCGGCTAAACTGTGCCAGCAGAGTGGCGGTCGGTGCGGCAAAATCTTCGGGTACGCCAAGGCGCAGCACGCCGTCGCGCCATTTATCACTCAGTACATCGTGCGCTTCGCCATTTAGCGCGATGATGCGGCGTGCGTAGCCGAGTAATTTTTCCCCCTCTTCGGTCAGCACTACCTGATGCGAGGTGCGTTCCAGCAGCGCTTTACCAATCATCTCTTCCAGACGCCGCACCTGCTGGCTGACGGTGGATTGCGACAGGTGCACGCGCTCAGCGGCACGGGTGAAGCTGGCGGTTTCGCATACCGCTACAAAGCTGAGCAGCTGTTGCGGGGTGAACATCGGCTGACGATTCATTTTTCCACTGGTCGCTATGGTGTTATTTCATTTCCAAATAGTAACCGCTGCTGCGATGCTGACAACCTTTTCACTGCAGGATTGTGTATGAACCGACATTCCAACGGGCTGACGCTCGCTGCTTTGGTGCTGGCCGGCCTCAATATGCGTCCATTACTGACGTCCGTGAGCCCGTTATTGGGCGAATTACGCCAGGCGATGGGCCTCTCATCGCTTGCCGCTTCGCTCTTACCCGCCGTGCCGATGGTGATGATGGGCGCGGTGGCACTCCTCAGCGCCTCTTTGATGCAGCGTGTCCCGCTGCAACGATTGTTAATCGCCGGGTTGATCCTGCTGCTGCTGGCGCTGGCCGCACGTGGCGTGATTCACGATGGCCAGTGGCTGGTCGTCAGTGCACTGTTTGCTGGATTGGGCGTGGGTGTCGTGCAGATGGCGATGCCCGGTTTGATTCGCCAGCGTTTTGCCCAGCGTAGTGCACCCGTGACCGGGCTGTGGGCGGGGGCGTTGATGGGCGGCGGGGGATTAGGTGCAGCACTCTCGCCGTGGCTGAGCGCGCATTTTGGCTGGTCGCTGGCACTCACCGGTTGGGCGCTGCCGGTGTTGCTGGCCATTGTGCTGTGGTGGGTGGTGCGGGTGCCGGTGGCACAGAGTGCAGAGCCTGTGTCCCTGCCTGCGCTGTGGCGCAAACCGCGCGCCTGGTCGCTGGCGCTCAGCTTTGGCCTGGTGAATGGCGGCTATGCCACCTGTGTGGCCTGGTTGCCGGATGCCTATCATCAGCTAGGCTGGTCAGCACAGGCAGGCGGATCGCTGCTCGGTGCGATGATTCTGTGTCAGGTGGCAGGTGCGCTGTTGATGCCGCTGCTGGCTCGCAACGCGGACCGCAGGCCGCAACTGATTATCAGCCTGCTGTCTCAGCTGGTCGGCATGGGCGGTTTTCTGTTTGCACCGCAATTAGCGCCGTGGCTGTGGGCAGCAATCGCAGGGTTTGGTTTGGGCGCGGCGTTTCCGCTGGCAATGGTGCTGGCGCTGGATCACCTGCCACATCCACAGGCCGGTGCACGTTTAGTCGCATTCATGCAGGGTGTCGGTTTTATCATCGCCGGTTGCATGCCGTTTATCGCCGGACAATTGCAGGTGCTGACCCACAGCTTTACCAGCGTGTGGATCATGCAGGGAGCCGTAACTGTCGGGCTTATTTTCTTAAACCTGCGCTTTCATCCCCACAGTTATCGTCAGGCCTTTGGTCAGACAATGCGATGATTGGTCCTACCAAAACGATATAAATGTTGCCGCATCGTCACATAACACGAAAAATCACCCCAGCTTCGTTGCTTTAGGTTAACAATGCATTAACTATCTGGAGCCAGAAAGCCCCGCACTGCATTTTGGTCCTACCAATTTCAGTGAGCAGAGGGCAAGACCTGCGGCGCAAACCTGCATTGCCGTTGCGCCGTATTCATCTGGTAACCTCTGGAGAAAACGGCATGCTGGTATGGCAACAAAACTACGATCCTCTGAACAATCTGTGGCTTTCCAGCCTGGTGGCGGTCATCCCGATTGTGTTCTTCTTCTTCGCGCTGATTAAGCTCAAGCTAAAAGGCTATCAGGCGGGAACCGTGACGGTGGTGCTGGCCCTGCTGGTGGCGCTGTTCCTGTATGGTATGCCCTTAAGCCAGGCGCTGGCGTCAGTGGTGTACGGTTTCCTGTATGGCCTGTGGCCGATCGCCTGGATCATCGTCGCCGCCGTGTTTGTGTTTAAAATCTCGGTGAAAACGGGCCAGTTCGACATTATTCGCGCCTCGATCCTGTCCATCACGCCCGATCAGCGGTTGCAGATGCTGATTGTCGGTTTCTGCTTCGGCGCGTTTCTCGAAGGGGCGGCAGGCTTTGGTGCGCCGGTAGCTATTACCGCCGCACTGCTGGTGGGATTGGGCTTCAATCCGCTGTACGCGGCGGGTCTGTGCCTGATTGTGAATACGGCACCCGTGGCTTTCGGTGCCATGGGCATTCCGATCATTGTTGCTGGGCAAGTCACCGGTCTCGACAGTTTCCAGATTGGCCAGATGGCAGGACGTCAATTGCCCTTCCTGACCATTATTGTGCTGTTCTGGATCATGGCGATTATGGATGGCTGGCGCGGCGTCAAGGAAACCTGGCCTGCGGTGGTGGTGGCGGGCGGATCTTTCGCCATCGCCCAGTTCCTCAGCTCTAACTTCCTCGGCCCGGAACTGCCGGACATCATCTCGTCGCTGGTGTCATTAGTCTGCCTGACGCTGTTTCTGCGTCGCTGGAAGCCAGTGCGTATATTCCGCTTTGATGAGAAAAGTGCGGTCGATCCGACGCAAACCCCTCAGCGTTACTCGCTCGGCCAGATCGTACGCGCCTGGATGCCGTTCCTGTTCCTCACCGCCACCGTCACGTTATGGAGCATCCCGCCGTTCAAGGCGCTGTTTGCTAAAGGCGGAGCGATGTACGATTGGGTGTTCAGTGTACCGGTGCCGCTGCTGCACGAGCTGGTGGCGCGTATGCCGCCGGTGGTCAGTGCGGCCACACCGTATGCGGCAATCTTCAAATTTGACGTGCTGTCTGCTACCGGCACGGCGATTATTGTGGCGGCGGTACTCTCCGTAATTTGGCTGCGCATGAAGCCCGCTGCGGCGATCAAGACTTTCGGTGAGACGCTGAAAGAGCTGGCGCTGCCGATTTACTCGAGCGGTATGGTGCTGGCGTTTGCCTTTATTTCCAACTATTCCGGGCTTTCGGCGACGCTGGCATTAGCGCTGGCGCATACCGGCAGCGCCTTTACCTTCTTCTCTCCGTTCCTCGGCTGGCTGGGCGTTTTCCTGACGGGATCCGATACTTCTTCTAATGCGCTGTTCGCCGCGTTGCAGGCCACCACCGCACAGCAGATTGGCGTATCGGATGTGTTGCTGGTGGCGGCCAACACCACCGGCGGCGTGACGGGTAAGATGATTTCACCGCAGTCGATTGCCATTGCCTGCGCCGCTGTGGGGTTGGTGGGCAAGGAGTCGGATCTGTTCCGCTTTACCGTCAAACATAGCCTGATCTTCACCTGTATGGTGGGGGTGATCACCACGCTGCAGGCCTATGTTTTAACCTGGATGATACCGTGACAGAAAACACGCCGCGTTTAGCGGATACGCTTCGGGCGCGCCTGCGCGCCTGGATCGATGAACATCAGCTGGTGCCGGGCATGCGCTTGCCGGCCGAGCGCCAGCTGGCTGCGGAGTTTGGCGTTTCGCGATCGTCGCTACGCGAGGCCATCCAGCAGCTGATCAGCAGCGGCGTGTTAATCAGTAAACGCGGCGGCGGCACCTGGCTGTGCGAGCCGCAGGATCCCTGGTCGGAACAGCGCATTGTTGAACCGATCCGCCAACTGCTGGCCGACGATCCTGACTACCGCTGGGATATTCTGGAAGCGCGCCACGCCATTGAAGCCAGCACCGCCTGGCACGCCGCCTTGCGCGCCACCGAAGCGGACAAAGAGAAGCTGCGTCTCGCCTTCGATGCCCTGCTCAAGATGCACGACTGTGACGATCCTGACCTCGCGGCACAGGCCGATCTGCGCTTCCATCTGGCTATCGCTGAGGCTTCGCATAACGTGGTGCTGTTGCAAACGATGCGCGGTTTCTTCGATCTGTTGCAGTCTTCGGTGCTGCATAGCCGTCAGCGCATGTACACCCAACCGGTGATTTTTAATCGCCTTAATGAACAGCATCAGGCGATGTTCGATGCGGTGATGGCCGGTGATGCCGAGGCGGCGCGTCAGGCGGCAATGGATCACCTTGGCTTCGTGCACACCACTCTGAAATCGCTCCATGAAGATGAAGCGCGGCAGGCGCGAATTACCCGCCTGCCGGGCGAGTCTCAGGTTAATCATAAGGAAAAAACGGATGATCATCTCAGCTGCCAGTGACTACCGCGCCGCGGCGCAACGCATCCTGCCGCCGTTCCTGTTCCACTATCTTGACGGCGGTGCTTACGCTGAACATACGCTGAAGCGCAATGTGTCCGATCTGTCGGACGTGGCGCTGCGCCAGCGCGTACTGAAGAACATGTCCGATCTCAGCCTGGAAACCAAACTGTTCAACGAGACGCTGTCGATGCCGGTCGCGCTGGCACCGGTCGGCCTGTGCGGCATGTATGCGCGTCGTGGTGAAGTGCAGGCGGCAAGGGCGGCTGCGTCGAAAGGCATTCCGTTCACCCTCTCTACCGTATCACTGTGCCCGATTGAAGAGGTGGCGCCCGCCATCAATCGCCCGATGTGGTTCCAGCTGTATGTGCTGCGTGACCGTGGTTTTATGCGCAATGCGCTGGAGCGCGCCAAGGCCGCGGGCTGCTCGACGCTGGTGTTTACCGTGGATATGCCCACACCAGGCGCGCGTTATCGTGATGCGCACTCGGGGATGAGCGGTCCAAATGCGGCGATGCGTCGCTACTGGCAGGCGATGACGCATCCGCAATGGGCGTGGGATGTGGGGCTGCATGGCCGCCCGCACGACCTCGGCAATATCTCTACCTATCTCGGTAAACCGACCGGACTGGAAGATTACATTGGCTGGCTGGCAAACAATTTCGATCCTTCCATTTCATGGAAAGATCTTGAGTGGATCCGCGAATTCTGGGATGGCCCGATGGTGATCAAAGGCATTCTGGATCCCGAGGATGCGCGTGATGCGGTGCGCTTCGGCGCGGACGGCATTGTGGTGTCGAACCACGGTGGACGTCAGCTGGATGGCGTGCTCTCTTCAGCACGTGCTTTACCGGCCATTGCCGATGCAGTGAAGGGCGATATCACCATTCTTGCAGACAGCGGTATCCGCAACGGCCTGGATGTGGTGCGTATGATTGCCCTGGGTGCCGACACCGTGCTGCTGGGGCGTGCCTTTATCTACGCGCTGGCGACCCATGGTCAGCGTGGCGTTGAGAACCTGCTGAATCTGATTGAGAAAGAGATGAAAGTGGCGATGACGTTAACGGGCGCCAAAACCATTGCCGAGATCACTCAGGACTCGCTGGTGCAGGCAAACTCGCTATTGAGTGAAGCGGGGCTGAGTGCCGCACGGCCACGCGCGGTGAGCTGAGACAAGCAAAATGGGCGGTGTTGTCTATACTGAGTACCTGTCTGACTAACTGGAGGAATGACATGACCATTCATAAGAAAGGATCGGCCCATTGGGAAGGCGACATCAAAGGCAAAGGCACCGTGAGCACCGAAAGCGGCGTGCTGAGCAACCAGCCTTACGGTTTTAACACCCGCTTTGAGGGTGAGAAGGGCACGAATCCGGAAGAGCTGATTGGTGCTGCGCATGCGGCGTGCTTCTCTATGGCACTGTCGCTGATGCTCGGTCAGGCTGGGCATCCGCCGAAAAGCATTGATACCACGGCCGATGTGTCACTGGATAAGCAGGGTGAAGGTTTTGCCATTACCAAAATTGCGCTGACCAGCACCATCGCGCTGCCGGGTATCGATAGCGCCAAATTTGATGAGATTATTCAGAAAGCGAAAGCCGGTTGCCCGGTGTCTCAGGTGCTGAATGCTGAAATTAGCCTGGACTATACGCTGAATAATTAATCGCCCTTACGGTTTACCAGCGGTAGAATAGCGATGCGCCTTAGGGCGCATCGTTGCTTTCTGCCGTCTGGAGGATGCGTGGCAAAAAACTGGCTGCGACAAAACATTGGAAAATGATAGTGGTGCTGCTGTGCATCTGCGGTGCACTGATGCTGATTCGCTGGGCTGCGATGATATGGGGCTGAAAGATTGGATTTGCCGCCACAAGCTCGGCGTATTGGTGATGGTGATCCTGCTACTTGAAGCCGTGCACTATCTGCTGACCGCGTCCTGGCTACCCTGGCAGCTGGGCTAATCAATCAGGCGTATTCGTTATCCGGTTGACGGACGTTACGCACACTGCTGCGCGCAATGCGATACGCCTTGCGTGGATCACCCGCCACAAATTCAAAGGTCGGCGAGTAGTAGAATGGCAACCAGCCTTCAAAGCTGCTCTCCCACTCCCAGCGCACCGGGCAGGGCCAGAGAATGCCATCATACAAAATGTAATAAACCCAGCGTCCGTTTGGACGACGGGGGCGAGTAGTCTTCATGGGATTCACAACGGTAATAGTGTAAAGCAGCTTATATTTTGGACGCTATGCGCCGATCTTGCAATGCCGCCTGGCTTGTTTTTTGTACAGTGAAAATAAAATGGCACCGAATTAACGGTGCACCTCGCCACACAGCAAGACCACATTCGGCCGGACTTTATGGATGCGGTCGGCCATTTGCTCACAGGCCACTTTGGTTGGGTAGATACGTTCTGACACCGGTAAGGCGTCACAGGCATCATGTCCACACGCGCTCACTAACAACACAAAACCAATCAGCATGATTGGACTCCTTTAACACGTTCCTGATGATACGGAAGCAGTGGCTGTTCGTTCCTTTTTTTATTCCAGTATAGCCAAACGGCAGGAGAGTCAATGATCACCCTGAGCGGCCAAGTGGTGCGAACGGCGAGATTATAACCAGCCTGACGCGCAACAGCAGTACAATCTGGGCTAAACTGTGCGGCCCTGACAAAAATGATGAGTGAGTAACCAATGTTGAACGAAATTGCCCATCCGGCCAGCAGCCCAAAACAAGCCGCGCTGCAACTGGTGATTGAACTGGTGCGTGCAGGCAAACTGAGCCCGCTGCAAGGCGATGCTTCAAACATGATTTCCATTTACGAGCAGTTCAAAGCCCACTTTGAGGCAGACAAGCACAAAGACTCGGCTATTTCCTGATGCTTTTATCTTAAAAACAGCGCAAGAGATTGCGCTGTTTTTTTATGCGTAGAACCACGCCGGCAGGATGGCGATCAGGTTATTCAGCGTGTGCAGGAAGATCGGCAGCGCAAGGCTGTTGCTGCGCAGCCGCGCGTAACACAGCAGCAGCGAAAACAGCGTCAACGCCACGATGGTTTCCCAATGCACGTATTGCGTGTGCATCGCGGCGAACAACAGAGACGTGAGCAACATACAGGCGAAGCGGCTCTTCGGTGCCCACAGCAGAAACCCCTGAAGCAGAAAACCGCGGAACAACACCTCTTCAAACACCGGCGCCAGCAGAACGGCAGTCAGCAACAGGATCAGCATCGAACTGCGTCCCTGTTGGCTTTGAGCAATCAACCAGCCTTCCGGTTGCAGGAATTGCGTTTGCGCCACCATCAGCGCCACCAGCGCACCGACAAACAGCAGCGCCTGACCAGGACGTAGATATCCCAGCGGAATATCCGTGCGACGTTGGCAATAAAAACGATACAGCGGGTAGATCACCGCAAATTCGAACAGGCACAGCACCGGCACCAATAAACCGTTATTACGCAGCGCCCCATAGTTGGGAAACAGCGTAATCAGCATGGTCACAACGTAATACACCACAAAGCTCGCGGCATAGAACAGCGTCAGCGTCACTTTGTCGGATTGGGTGTCCATAGTCGGCTCAATGGGCAGAGGAGAACGCATAGTAGCAATGGCGATCATCGCTGTCGAGATTGCCCGGCACAGAATTGCACTGTTCAAAAATTCCGCCGTAAAGACTAAATCTGCGGCCACCCGCGCCGATAACCGAAAAAACCATTACAGGACAGCGGCGTCTACCCTACGCACCCTGTCTTCTCTTTTTGCTGCCTCTGTTTTGCGAGCACATTGCATGAATTCTGAGTATCACCGGCACGCGACTTTGCCTGCCAGGGCTAACATGGAAGCACACACGGTTCGGGTGACGCGGCGCAGTCTGCGCACCTTAACCTCGCTGCTGTTTGGCGTGCTGTTGCTTTCGGTCGTGATGGTGCTGGTCATTGCCCATCGACAAAACAGTGATGCCATCCAGCAGGATGTCAGTCTGATGCGCCAGGCTTGGCAGCAGCAGCAGGAAAAATGATCACCGACGTGCGCGATTACGCGAACTGGGGTGAAGGTTGGAAAAATCTGCACCTCACGGTGAATAAAGTATGGGCGTGGGACGAGGAGAACTTTGGGCCTAGCCTGTACAAGGAGTATCACTACGACGGCGTGTTTGTCATCGATGGTGCGGGCAAAACGCGTTATGCAGTGGTGGATGGAAAATTATCTGAGATTTCGCTGGAGAGCTGGTTAGGTGGGCAAGCGGCCCTGCTGCTGGCTGCGGCGCGTAAACAGCCTGACGATGGCATCACACGCAATGCCATGATCAATGAACATCCGGCTCTGGTGGTGGCTGCCCCGATCACCCCGGGCAAAGTGCCTGACCTGCCCACGATCCCCGGCCCATCCTCGGTGATGGTGTTCGTCAACATCATGACCCCGGACAAACTGCAAGCTCTCGGCAAGTCACTGAATGTGATTGCGCCACGGGTGGCGAACGGCCTAAACGATGCACTGTATAAACCCCGTTTAGCTGAACCGGTCATTCAGGGCGAGCCGCTGGTGCTGCGCTGGCAGGCTAAAAATCCCGGCTTTGGCGTGATCTGGCTGATGATGCCGCTGCTGCTGTTTACGGCGCTGGCGGTGGCATGGGTCACGCATCGGGTGATTCGCCATGCGTTACACAATGCGGTGATCTCTGACCGCCGCTTTGAAATGCTCGCCATCAGCCAGCGTGAACTGGCCAACAGTGAAGAGCGTTTTCGCGATTTGGCTGAGGCGGCATCAGACTGGATTTGGGAAGTCGACGATCAGGGACGCCTTTGTTATCTCTCCTCGCGTTTTTCAGCGGTGACGGGCCATGAAGTCAAAGCTTGGCTTGGCCGCCCACTGGATCAGCTGCTCACACATCCCAGCCATTCGCTGGTGGCCTGGCTGTTGCGTCAGGGCGATGAGATCCAACATGTGCCGCTGCGCTGTCAGTTTATGGCGTCCAATGGTGAGCGTCGTATTGGCGAGCTGATGGCGAAAACCATTCGTCGTAATGGACTGCGCACCGGCTTTCGCGGCACGGTGTCTGATATTACCCATGAAGTGGATGCGGAAGCGCGCATTCAGTTCCTGTCGCGCCATGACATGCTCACTGGCCTCGCCAACCGCATGCAGCTGCAAGAGTTTTTGACTACGCATCTGGAGAATGCCACCCAGGAGTCGCCGCTGTTTGTGATCAGTTTTGATCTGGACCAGTTCAAACCGATCAACGATTCATGGGGCCACGCGGTGGGTGACGTGGTGCTGAATGAGATTTCTCAACGGCTGAAAAATCTGATTGGGCCCGATGAACTGGCGGCACGGCTGGGTGGCGATGAGTTTATTCTGCTCCTGCGGGAATCCTCGCGCGCCGGGCTGGAATATCGTTGCCGCGCGCTGCAACGCGCCGTGCATCAGCCGATTATCAGCGGTTCGCACCAGCTGAGCCTGACCGCCAGCATGGGTATTGTCAGTGCGCCTCAGGATGCGGCACATCCTGAGGCACTGCTGCGACTGGCGGACATCGCCCTCGGCCAGGCACGCACGGCCGGACGCGATCGCTGGGTGTGGTACTCCAATGACATGGCCAACCATCTGCAATCGAAACGCGATATGGTGCAGGCGATTGAAGAGGCGCTGCGCAACAATGCTTTCTCACTGCACTATCAGCCGCGCTATCAGTTACAGAGCGGCCAACTGGCTGGTGCGGAAGCGCTGATTCGTTGGCAAGTGGCGGAAGACCAATGGATCACTCCGGATCGCTTTATTCCTCTGGCGGAAGAGAATGGCCTGATTGCGGCGATCAGTGATTGGGTGCTGATGCGCGCCTGTCATGATGCAAGCGATTGGGGCGAGCAGCGCTACGTGTCTGTGAATATCTCACCGGTGGAGTTCCGCAATAGCGATTTAGTGGATCGTGTGGCGCAGGCGCTGGCGGTCAGTGGTTTACCGGCAACCCGGCTGGAACTGGAGATCACGGAAAATGTCACCTTCGAGCATCCCGATCGCGCGCTGGAGATCATGCAAGGGCTGCGTGCGCTGGGCGTGCGTCTGACGGTCGATGATTTTGGCACCGGCTACGCCGCGCTGGGCTATCTGAAAACCTTCCCGTTCAACGGATTGAAAATCGATCGATCGTGGATGAAGGAGTTTCCGGAGTCGAAGCAGGCGCAATCAGTGGTGGCGGGCATCGTTGGGTTGGCGCGCGCCTTTGCGCTAACCATTACGGCAGAAGGGATTGAGACGGAAGCACAGTTAAACGAGCTGAAAGCCCTCTCCTGTGAAGAGGGGCAGGGTTACTTCCTTGGCAGGCCGATGCCGCTCGCCGCATTTAATGCACGTTTACAGGAAGAAACCGCTTCGTAAACAGCCCGTTGCAGGGGCGGCCTAAAGGCCGCCTACCGCTGCAATGTGGTCGGTTTAGCGCACCTGCACCGCGACCACCGTCATCAGGATGGCGAAGCCAATAAAAATCACGAGTTCCATTATTACCTCCTCAGATAATTCTTAGTTAATTGTAGTGTCTGAGAAGGTGGAATTTAGACAGTGCGTGCGATTAATCCTGGAAAATGAGAGGAAGATCGCGCGTTAGCGCACAATTCTTCGACCAATCGGCTGGCATTCTTTTCACATCAAGGACTCGCTTTGTTACTCTCGGGAATGGTTCGTTTACTATCCAGGAGGAGAAACTTGTGACCCATTATGGAAAAGCGTTACTGGCCACGGCCTTTTTTTGCCTTAACCGCCTGCCAGTCCGCCAGCAAACCTGACAGCACCGCTGCCACCAGCCACGACCCCGAAACCGATCAGTGTGGCGCATCGCAATATCAAAATTATATCGGCCAGCCATTAACCAGCCTTGATACCCAGCGCTTTACGGTGCCCGTACGCGCGATTCCATGGAATGGCGCCGTCACCATGGATTTTAATCTGCGTCGCCTGAACTTTACCGCCGATCAGAGTGGTAAAATTTCGAAGGTTTACTGCGGTTAAATTCAAATCGACATTGCATTGTCATCGCGCTGTCACAGCGCCGGGCGAGGATAGCAGCGCATTACGAAGATTTCCTCGTCACTCTCGAATATGCAATGCTCGTCTTGTTTCTTCCCGCCTCGGCGGGAATTTTTTGTCTGTTAATCCGTACAGGATTGATTGAGGAGCGACGATGAGACACACCGGTAAAATTCTGCTAATCACTCTGCTGTTAAGCCCACTGGCTCACGCATCGAGCGAAGCCGCCTGGCAGCAAAACACTCAAACCCGGCAGCAAGCCTGTCTGAAAGCCAGCGGTCTGAAAGCGGTGAAGGTGGTGGGTAAACCGATTCAATATGACGATAGCATTGGCTACGACGCGGTACTGCTGGAAGGGCGCTATCCGCAGAAGCAGATGAAAAATCAGGTTGGGCGTGAGCTGTGCCTGTACCAACGTGCGAGCGGCAAGGCGGTGGTCAGCGAAGCCGATCACCTGCGAGCGGTGAAGTAAAAGATGTTAAGGCGCGCCGGTAAACGGCGCGTCGTGAAGTCTCAGGGCTGCTGTTGTCTGGCTTCCAGCAGCTGCGCCAGCAGATTGCGATAGCTTTGTAGCTGTTGCTCATCCCCTTCAAACTCCAGTTTGGCAATCACCCGCGCAATGATCGCTTTGCTGGTAGCAGGCTGACCATCATCCATTAATTCACGCATAATCGCTGCCAGCAGATCGCTCTCGTGGGGCGCATGCCAGGCAGGGCTGTTGAAGTAGTCGGTAATCGCCCGACTGGCGCTATTAGGATGTGTTCTCATGGCTGACCTCCGCAGAGACAACGATGCCCACCGCCCGAGAATGGCAGCATTGGGGAATATAGGTTAAGCATGGGAACTGTCCAGAACGGGCAGCGCCTCGCCAGCGATGGCCGGTGATTTTTTAAACATAGATGCGGCGTCGAATATTGTCAGTAATGGATAGACATATTTTTTCACGTTTGCTCGCCGTGGCGATGCGCTTATCTTGCTGAGTTGTTCGTTACAGCACATAAAGACACTACAGATCGTGTCCCTTACACTATTTGCTGTGAGCAGAATCACGCACGGCAGCGTAAAACTGCGTTTTTAACGTCATGCCCTGTTTTGCCGTCCAGCAATGTTATGAGGTTGTTAGACTGAACCCTCATTTCATTTTTCTGATGCACACGCCCATGCTACGCTCCATCGAGTCCTGGAAGGTCAATCTGATATCGGTCTGGTTTGGCTGTTTTTTTACCGGATTAGCCATCAGTCAAATCATTCCCTTCCTGCCGCTCTACGTTGAACAACTCGGTATTCATGGCGCCAATGCCCTGAGCGTCTGGTCGGGTCTTACCTTCAGCATTACCTTCATCGTTTCTGCCGCGGTAGCGCCGCTGTGGGGCAGCTTAGCTGACCGTAAAGGGCGCAAGCTGATGCTGTTGCGCGCGTCGTTTGGCATGGGGGCGGTGATTTTGCTGCAGGCCTTTGTGACCGAGGCGTGGCAACTGCTGCTGCTGCGAGCGCTGATGGGCTTGACCTCGGGCTACATTCCCAACGCGATGGCGCTGGTGGCTGCTCAGGTTCCGCGCGAACGCAGCGGCTGGGCGCTGAGTTGTGTCTCCACCGGGCAAATTGGCGGCGTGATTCTGGGGCCGATGATTGGCGGACTGCTGGCCGACTGGCTGGGACTGCGCATGGTGTTTATAGTCACCGCTGTTTTGCTGATGGTGAGCTTCTTTGTCACGCTGTTCTTAATCAAAGAGACCGGTTATACCCCGGTGAGCAAGCAGGATAAAATGAGCGGCCGCGAAGTCTTTCGCAGCCTCGATAACCCACGTCTGATGATGTGCCTGTTTGTCAGCACCATGGTTATTCAGATGTGTAACGGCTCGGTGAACCCGATCCTGACGCTGTTCGTGCGTGAGCTGGCGCCCGATGCGCAAAATCTTGCCTTCCTGAGTGGCGTGATTGCCGCACTGCCTGGCGTTTCGGCGCTGCTCTCGGCACCGCGATTGGGCAAACTCGGCGACCGTATCGGCACCCAGCGTATTCTGATTGGCACCATGATGTTTTCTCTGGTGTTATTGATGGCGATGTCATTTGTCACCAGCGCCACCCAATTGGGCGTGCTGCGCTTCCTGCTCGGCTTCGCCGATGGCGCAATGATGCCAGCGGTTCAGACATTGTTGGTGCGCCACTCGCGCGATAACGTCACCGGACGCATCTTTGGCTATAACCAATCGTTTATGTATCTCGGCAACGTGGCCGGTCCGCTGCTGGGCGCGGCAGTGTCCGCCGCTACCGGTTATCGCTGGGTTTTCTTCGCCACCGCCGTGGTGGTCCTGCTTAATGTGCTGCTGCTGCGCCGCTTCTATCGCCGCCCGAAACCGAGCTGACTCAACCGCTGAGTCAGCAAGGAGACACTGCGAATAACGCTACTGGCGCAGCGTCAGCGCATAATGCCAGCGCTGCTGAGAAAGCAAAAACTCCGGGCTGACGCTGGGGCTCCACGAATCGTCGCCGCCCACGCCCATGTGGAAGCCGTCGAGGTGTAGCCAGCAACCTTCTTCTTCCTGCAGCAAATGACGATGCGACGTATCCCGCAGCTGTTCAAGGCTGTAGCGGCTGAGCGAGAACGCAAACTCGCCGCTGATCTGCCAGCTGCCGGTATCGAGCTGGCGCGTGCCGCAGCGCAAACCATTCTCGCCCGGAAACACATAGGCGGTGCTGAGCGAGGCCAGCGGCTGTTGCCAATGTGAAAACTGTGCCGCCAGTTGACGATCCGGATAGTTCTCGTGCGGGCCCAGCCCCAGCCAGCTCACCTGTTGCGGTGCGCTATTTAACTGACAACGCAGCCCGATGCGCGCAGGAGAAGGCAAGCCGGGCGCCTGTTGAACGTCGACACTGATGCTCAGCTCACCGTTGCCACCGATCTGATAACGCTTGTGGCTGGTAAAGATTACCTGCCCATTGGCCTGCCACTGATGCCAGGTCTCAATCAGCACGCTGTGTTTCAGACTATCGACCTGCATATCCAGCAGTACCGCTTCCAGCTGGTTAAAGCCAGCGTGTTTCCAGCGTTCCACCCAGGCGTTGGGATCAACATTGGCTGCTTCACTGGTGCCGATATCATTATCAATCGGCGCGCGCACAAAGCACTCCTGCAATGGCGTCAGCATTGTTTCCTGGTCATGGATAAACCACTGCACCAATTCCCCGGTCTGGCGTGAGAAGTGCCAGCGTTGATGCGGCAATGCCACCGCGACCAAATTGTGATTCGCAATCAGCTCTGGCGCGGTTGGCGTGGTATCGACCCTGCGTGGCACTAAGGCGGCGGCGAGTGGCCATTGATCCCAGGCAACGCGGGCATCGGCTTCCGACCATGCGGTGGCAGCCTTCTGATGCACCGCCAGATTCAGCCACGCATGGCCCTGTAAATGTTCAGGTGCAGGGATATCAAATGTCTGGCTGCCCTGAGGGGCGAGGTGCAACGGCAGTTCGCCCTGCGCGAGGGAGACACCATCCTGCTCAATCGACCAGCGCAGCACTTCATTATCGCTGCTGCGGAACAGGTATTCGCTAGCGATCGTGAAACGATAAGCGTGATGCGTATCGCGCTGGAACTGGAAGAACTGCTGCGCGCGCTGCGCTTCAAACAACGCTGGGTGCGGCGTGCGATCGGCGAATACCAGGCCGTTCATGCAGAACTGACGGTCGTTAGGCGTATCGCCGAAATCGCCGCCGTAGGCTTGCCAGGGTTGTCCTTGCTCGTCATAGCGCGTCAGGCTCTGATCAACCCAATCCCAGACGAAGCCGCCTTGCAGACGCGGAAACTGGCGGAAGGCCTGCCAGTATTTGGCGAAGCCACCGAAGCTATTGCCCATGGCGTGCGCGTACTCACACAGGATCAGCGGACGCGTTTCACCCGGCAGGCCAATCCATTTTTTCAGTGACCACTTTGGTACGGCGGGGAAGGGCTGATCCTGATCGACGCGCGCATACATCGGGCAAACAATATCGGTGGCGGCAGTATCGGCGCCGCCGCCTTCGTATTGCACCGGACGCGTCGGATCGCTGCTTTTCACCCACTGATAGAGCGCATCATGGGTGCTGCCGTGACCGGATTCGTTACCAAGCGACCAGATGATAATGCAGGCATGGTTGCGGTCGCGCTGCACCATGCGCGTCACCCGTTCACTGTACGCCGCGAACCAGCGTGGATCGGCGGATAAGCGATTCATGGGCTGCATACCGTGGGTTTCGATATTCGCCTCATCGACCACGTACAATCCGTATTCATCACACAAGCGATACCACAGCGGATGATTGGGATAATGTGCACAGCGGACGGCGTTGAAGTTGTGGCGCTTCATCAATTCGATATCACGCCGCATGCTGGCTTCATCCACCGCCTGGCCGTTTTCAGGATGATGTTCGTGGCGATTTACGCCGCGAATCAGCAGGGCCTTACCGTTGACGCACAGCTGGCCGTTTTCAATGCTCACGCGGCGGAAGCCGACATCGTAAGCTTCCGCCTCGATCACTTCGCCACCCTCATCCAGCAGAGACACCACGGCGCGATAAAGATAAGGTGTTTCGGCGCTCCACAGCAGGGGATTTTGCACCGCTAACACCAACTGCGTTTGTTCAGGATAATGTCCACGTTCGTCGATCACCACACTGCCCGGCGCTTGTTCTTCGCTGCCAATACAGGTCTCACCCTGCCACAGAATAACGCGCAGACGGCACTGATTCAGCGGGCGATCGCCTGCGTGGATTTTTATCCTCACGCGCAGATCGCCACGAATATATTCCGGGCTTAGTGCGGTTTCTAGCTGCACATCTGTCAGTTGCGTTGATGGCTTGTGCAGCAGGGTGACGTCGCGGAAGATGCCGCTCATGCGCCACATATCCTGATCTTCTAAATAACTGCCATCGCTCCAGCGCAACACCATTACCGCCAGCCGATTCTGACCACGCTGCAATGCCTTGCTGACATCAAACTCGGCCGGCAGTCGGCTATCCTGGGAATAGCCGATCCACTGGCCGTTGCACCACAGAAAGAAAGCAGAGTTGACGCCATCAAAGACGATACGCGTTTGCCCTTCTGCCAGCCAGCGATCGTCAATATTGAATGTGAGCGAATAACATCCAGTGGGATTTTCCCTGGGGACAAACGGCGGATTCACGGGGATCGGATATTGCACGTTGGTATAAATCGGCGCGTCAAAGCCATGAAGCTGCCAGTTAGCCGGCACCGGCAACGAATGCGCGTCTGGTAAGTCCTGTAACAACCAGCTCTGCGGCGCTGCTTCAGGTTGGCTGAAATAGCTGAATGTCCATTGGCCATTTAAGGATTGGCGCGAAGGTGAGGCCACGTCATCGCGCGCGCTGATTTCGTCGCGCCAGCTGGCAAAAGGCGGATGGGCATCTAACCGATTCAGGCTGGTGATCACTGGGTTTTCCCAGTCGCGGCGCGAGAGGATATCACTTAAAGAGAGTGTAGGCAGAGTCATGGTAAGATCTCATTAATTGTAATGCGCTCACATTGCGTGATTTCTCGTCCGGTGTAAAGCGATCGACTGCGCGGCATGGATGAATTTTTGGTCGTTTTCATGACGCCTCTGTGGGAATTTTGCCGGTGTAGTGCCAGTTATTTGTTAAGCGTGGTGAGCAGAGATGAATAGCGCCGGGTTGCAGAGAATTCTGTATTGTCGCGCCGGTTGCCGCCTCATACACTCAGCCCGATTTCACCATTCTGAGGTAATTATGGTCCGTATTATTAAACTCGCTGCCGTTGTGGCACTGGTGACCGCGCTGAGCGGTTGTATCTTCCCACCACCAGGCGGTGGCGGCGGTTGGGGTGGTCATGGCGGTGGTGGTCCAGGTCGTGGTTTTGTTGGACCCCATTAATTAGCACCATCAGCTGATAAATAAATGCGCGCGAAACGTTTCGAAAAGGCGGTATGACTAAATTGAAACGTTTCGCCGTTACATATTGAATTTCGGTTTCTTTTTTCACGCTGCGCTTATTGCTTATTTTGCTTAAACCGCCAAAAATCCCTGTTGTTTTAACCTCCTCAATGCTAACGTCTGTTTTCCATCTCTTGTTGAGCCTGTCGCATGAAAAACCTTATCGCGGAACTTCTGCTTAAACTGGCTGAGAAAGAAGAAGAGTCTAAAGAATTAGTGGTCCAGGTTGAGGCATTAGAAATCGTGCTGACGGCGATGTTGCGTAAGCTGGATCCTGAACAATTCAGTGATATTGCGGCGGGTATTGCCACCGCTATGCCACCCCTTGCCCCTGCTGCAGAAACGCGCGACACCACACTGTTGCGTAATTATGTCGAGAAGCTGCTGAATCATCCCCGCGTGTAAAAGTCCCTCTTAACGGCCTGTTTTGCTGCCTGCGTACATGCAGCGCAATTCGGTGCGAGGGAATATATTTTTTTCTGCTTTGCTTATTTCCTGCCATTATTAAGAGGCAATAATTCTATGGAGATTCCGGCAATGAAATCGTGTCTTTTGGCAATGATAGCAGCAGGCCTGCTGTTGGCGGGCAATGCGGGTGCAGCAGAGAAAACTGCCCAGCAAAATAAAATGACGATGTGTAACCAACACGCTTCTTCACAGGATTTAAAAGGGGATGCGCGTAAATCCTTTATGAGCGACTGTCTGAAAAAAGACAGCAAAATGGGCAGCATGACGCCGCAACAAATGAAGATGAAAACCTGTAATACCGACGCGGCTGATAAAAAACTCAGCGGCGATGCACGTAAGACCTTTATGAGTTCCTGCCTGAAAAAAGCCTAGCGCTTCGTTCATCACCATAAGGTTCATATTTGATATGAACCTTATTTAATCTCCCGCCTACGAATCTAACCTCAGGTCAGAAGAAAAAGTAATAGCCGGAGCGTCATCACATTTTCAAGTGAATAACGATGCCAGGATGTTTTAATCCTAAGTTAGGATTAATTAGAATTTAACCTGATCATCCCCGCGAAACCGGATCGTTCGTTGGGCAGCCTTTATCTGGGGAGACTGCTATGAATGTGCTTGATTATGCTGTGATGGCGCTTTATGCGCTGATGATAGTCGCCATCACCCTATGGGCGATGCGTAAAGTGGGCAGTACACGTGATTTTTTTGCCGCTGGCGGGAAAATGCCCTGGTGGCTGTCGGGCGTCTCACATCACATGTCCGGTTATAGCGCGGCGGTGTTTGTCGCCTATGCAGCGGTGGCTTACAACATGGGCATCACCATCTATTTTTGGTGGGCCTTTCCTATCTCGATTGCGGTATTAATCGGTTCACGCCTCTTTGCTCCACGCTGGGCCCGGCTGCGTATTCATATGAATATTGAATCGCCGATGGAATACCTCTCCACACGCTATAACGTGCCAACGCAGATGGTACTGGCATGGAGCGGCGTACTGCTGAAAACCTTCGACGTCGGCGCCAAATGGGCGGCCATCGCCGTGATCATCAATGTCTTTACCGGATTAGATCCGCTGATTGGCATCTGTATCTCTGGTGCGCTCAGCCTGTTCTATACCGTGATGGGGGGGTTATGGGCCGATGCCTGCAATGACTTTGGCCAGTTTGTGGTGCAGTTTGTTGCCGCGATTGTGATGGTGGTGGCGGTGGCGATGCATCTTGGCGGTTTCGCCGAGCTGTTCACCATCTGGCAGCATCTGCCTGTCACTCACACCGAGATCGTGCAGGAGCCGTATACGCTCGGCTTCATTCTGGCCTACTTCGTGATTTATACCCTGAGCTACAACGGTGGCACCTGGAATCTGGCACAGCGTTTTATCGCTGCACCGGCGGGGCGCGATGCGCGCAAAGCGGCGTTGCTCTCAGCCGCACTTTACCTCATTTGGCCGCTGATTCTGTTCTGGCCAATGTGGGCTGCACCGCTGCTGTTCCCCAATCTTAGCGATCCCTCACGTTCTTACTCTGTAATGGCAATGGAGCTGCTGCCGAATGGGTTAATCGGTTTAGTGCTGGTGGCGATGTTTACTCACACGCTGTCGATGACCTCATCAGATGCCAATGCCATCACGGCGGTGGTCACGCGAGACATTCTGCCCGGCATGCTGCCGCGACGCTTCCAGCGCGGTAAAAGCTCGCTGTTAGTCGCACGACTTACCGCCTTTCTGTTCATCATCACCACCTTGATTATCGCGATGAATGCCAGCCGTTTCGGCGGTGTGCTTTCACTGCTGATTATCTGGTTCGGCGGTTTGGTGGGGCCGATATCGATTCCGATGCTTTTGGGTTTATTGCCGGCGTTTCGACGCAGCGGCAGTGCCGCCGCACTGGTGAGTTGGGCTGTGGGCGTGGGTGCCTTTTTCTGCGTGAAATTTATCTTTAACGACGTTAGCACCGCCACTCAGGTAGCCGCGCCGGTGCTGTCATCGCTGGTGCTGTTTGTGGTGATGGGATGGCTGCGTCGTGCACCGGTTCGCCCGGAAGTCGACACGCTGCTTGCTGCACTCAATCAGGATCAGGATATGTCCGCCAGCACGCGCTGGCCGCAAAGTCATAACGCTTCTCAGGAGGGATAAAATGACGCTTCTTCAACAGGGAAAACGCGATCGTTTGTGGGTTAAACGCTTCGATCGCCGTGAGGCATTAGGCGTTGCGGCAGCACAGGAACTCATTGCCCATCTGCAGCAATTACTGCAACAACAGGCAGTGGTGCGGATGGTATTCGCTGCCGCGCCATCGCAACGTGAGTTTCTTGCCGCGCTGGCTGCAGCACCGGATGTCGACTGGTCGCGCATTCACGCCTTTCATATGGATGAATATATTGGGCTGGATGAGGCCGCACCGCAGCGTTTTAGCCATTTCCTGCGTGAGCATCTGTTTAACCGGGTGCAACCTGGCGAGGTGCACCTCATCCCTTCAAGGGGTGAACCGGCGAAAATTTGCCTCGAATACGCGCGTGAACTGGATGCCGCAGCGATTGATGTAGTCTGTCTGGGCATCGGTGAGAATGGTCATCTGGCCTTTAACGATCCGCCGGTGGCGGACTTCAACGATCCGCTCAGCGTCAAGACGGTGCAACTGGATGAAGCCTGCCGCCAACAGCAGGTCAATGACGGCTGTTTCACGACGCTGCTGCAGGTGCCGACGCACGCGGTGACCCTAACGATACCGGCTTTGATGCGCGGTGCCCGGCTGTTCTGCATGGTGCCGGGTGCGACCAAACGCGCGGCGGTTCAGGCCACATTACACGACGCGATTTCGACGGCTTGCCCGGCAACGCTGTTGCGTCAGCATCCCAACTGCACGCTGTATATCGATACCGATGCTTGCGCGGAGGTGTGCTTTGACTGAAACCCTGTTACGTGGTCGCGATTATCGCACGCTGGAACCGATAGAACTGTACCTGCGTGAAGGCACGCTGGCAGAGGTGCGATCGCTGTCAGAGCCCGACAGCGATCTGATTCTGGCGCCGGGTCTGGTGGACCTGCAAGTTAACGGCTTTCAGGGGGTGGATTTCAACCATTTTCCCTTTAGCGAACAAGATGTGCTGCATGCCACGCAGGCCTTGTGGCAGCAAGGCGTCACCAGCTTTATGCCAACGGTGATCACTGCACAGCCGGAAGAGATTGCGCAAGCGTTGCAGCGGCTGGCCAGCGCCTGTGAGCACTATTCTGACGTCGCGCTGGCGGTGCCGGCTTTTCATCTGGAAGGGCCGTTTTTGTCATCGGAAGATGGACCACGTGGTGCGCATCCACGAGAAGCGATCTGTGCGCCAGATATCGCACTGTTTGAACGCTGGCAACACGCCGCGCAGCAGCGCATTGGTTTGCTGACGCTCTCACCGGAATGGCCGCAAAGTTGCGAGTTGATTCGCCATTGCGTAGCACAGCAGGTGCGGGTGGCGATTGGGCATACGTCGGCCACTGCCGCGCAGATCCATGATGCAGTGCTGGCGGGTGCTTCGCTTTCTACTCATCTGGGTAATGGCGCACACCTGCAACTGCCGCGCCATCCCAATTACATTTGGCAGCAGCTGGCGGAGGATGCGCTGGCGGCCACGCTGATTGCCGATGGTGACCATCTGCCCGCGGAAGTTCTGAAAGTCTTTTTACGCGCTAAAGGCGAGCAGGCGCTGCTGGTGAGTGATGTAACCCGCTTTGCTGGACAGCCTCCGGGCATCTACGATTCGGCGATAGGCGGACGTGTGCAGTTGAGCGCGCAAGGGCGGTTAAGCATGGCGGATGCGCCCCAGTTGCTGGCCGGTTCTGCACGAGGCCTGCTGGATGGCGTCAATTTCCTGCTGCGGCAAAAATTAGCCCCTTTGCAGCAGGCGATTGAGATGGCGTCGATTCGTCCGGCGCAGCAGTTAGATCTGCCACAGCAGCAGGGGTTGGCACCCGGTGCTCCGGCAGACGTGCTGCTGTTAAAGCCCCAGCCAGATGGCAGCGTCTCGTTGGTCGCATGTATCAAACAGGGTAAAAAGGTGTGGCAAGCCGCTTCTACCTGAATCGCATTTTTATTTTTCCTCGCTAACGGCGTGATAAGTAATAGCTTACTCGCCGTTTCGCTTTGTTTTTCCAGCGAAATCCTCCTGTTTTGCCAGGCTTACTGTTTGTAGGGATTTAATGTCGTGAATCCAATAACAACGCAGGAGGCTAATCGTGAGCTATCAATCTGTCGTGGAACTCAAGTCGCTGGCGCAGCGCAAACCGACCAAATTCACCGTGGGTGATGTCGATATGGTGCTGGTTCGCGATGGCGAACGGGTGCAGGCGTTGCAGGCAAAGTGCCCACATGCGGGAGCGCCGTTAGAGCAGGGCGCAATCTGCGGTGATAAGCTGGTGTGTCCGTGGCACAAGGCGGTGTTTCAACTGCGTGATGGCAAAATGTGTGAGCCGCTGGCATTGGCTAATCTCAAACGTTACCCGGTGCGTGTTGAACAGGGCAAGGTGCTGGTCAATCCGCAGGCGATGCCGCCTGCCAGTGCGCCTGTTGCTCAGGGCGAATCACCGGTGTGCGTGATTTTAGGTTCCGGTGCAGCAGGCAGTGCGGCGATCTGGACGTTACGTGATGAGGGCTTTAGCGGTCGTATTGTTTTGGTAGAGCGTGAATCCGCCGCCCCCTACGATCGCACCGCGCTCAGCAAGTTTGTGCCTTCGGGGAAAATGGCGATTGAGGATGTGCCCAAGCTGCTCAAGCCGGATGTGCTGAGTTCGTTACAACGCATTCAGGGCGAGGTTAAGCAACTCAAGGCGCAGGATCGCACACTGATTCTTACTGATGGTCAGCAAGTGAAATTTGATCAGCTATTAATTGCCAGCGGCGGCATTCCTCAACCTCTCAATATCCCCGGTAAGGATTTGCAGGGTGTGCATCTATTACGTTCGCTGAATCAGGCGGATGAACTGCTCAAACAGGTGGATGAGACACAGCAACTGGTGATTATCGGCAATAGCTTTATCGGTATGGAGATGGCGGGCGCGCTGCGCAATCGGGATGTGGATGTTACGGTGATTGCACGCCATCCGCTGCCTTTTGCAAAACAGTTTGGTGAAGAGATTGGACGCCATTTTTACGATCTGCATCGCAGCAATGGGGTGAAATTTGTTGAGGGTGAGCCGGAAGCGCTGGAAGGGGAAGATCAGGTGCGTGCGGTGCGCTTGAAAGGGGGCAAATCTGTGCCAGCAAGTCAGGTGCTGTTTGCTACTGGCGTGAAACCGGCGACAGATTTCATCCATGATTTGCCACTGCAGGACGATGGCAGTTTACTCGCCGATGGGCAGCTGCGCGTTGCCGAAAATATCTGGATCGCGGGCGATATCGCCAGTTATCTCACGCCGCGGGGTCCGCAGCGCATTGAGCATTATCGTGTGGCGCACCAACAGGGGCGCATCGCGGCTCTCAATATGCTGGGCAAAGGTGTGATGTACGATCGCGTGCCGTTTTTCTGGACCGCGCACTACGGCACGCGCTACGAATATCTGGGCCATGCCGAAGAGTGGGACGACTACCGACTGCTGGGATCGCTGCAGGACAAAAGCTTTATCGCCTTTTACTGTCGTCAGGGCATCATTGCGGCGGTATGTTCAGCAGGAATGTATACGCTGACGGCGGCGCTGGTAGAAGCAATGCAGCAGCCGATGACGCTGGCGCAAGGATTGGCGTTGTTTGAGGCGTATCAGGGACAGGGCGGGTAACATGGGTTGAACACAGGTGCGCTGAGATGCGCACCTGACTCATTCCACCAGGTTACTGCTTACTTAACGCCTCTGACTTGGCCATGCACTGTTGCATCGCGTTGATCACCGCTGCACGGAAGCCTTTCTCCTCCAGCACTTTTACCGCTTCGATGGTGGTGCCGCCCGGAGAGCACACCATATCTTTCAATTCGCCAGGGTGTTTGCCGGTTTCCAGCACCATCTGTGCTGAGCCTTTCACCGCCTGTGCCGCGAACTGATAGGCCTGTGCACGGGGCATACCGCCCAGCACGGCGGCATCAGCCATCGCTTCGATAAACATAAATACATAGGCTGGAGCCGAACCGCTCACGCCGACCACGGCATGAATCAGATATTCATTCACGACCGCAGCTTTACCGAAGCTCTCGAAAATGCCGACCACTTCGTCAACTTCGTGCGGCTCAACCAGCACGTTAGGCGTGACGGAAGTCATACCTTCGTTCACCAGCGACGGCGTATTCGGCATTACGCGGATGATTTTGCGGTCGTGTCCCAGCGCCGCCGCCAGTGAATCAAGGGTTACGCCTGCGGCAATCGATACCACCAGCGTATCTTTCTTTAATTGACCGGCGAGATCTTTCAGCACTTTGAGAATCACATTCGGTTTCACGGCACCAAACAGGATATCGACTTCACGCGCCAGGCTCTCTGGGCTCTCTGCCGCCGTCACGCCATACTGCTCTGCCATCGCCTGATTGGTGGCCGGTTTACGGTCGCAGACCCAGATGTTGGCCGGGGCGATCAGCCCGCTGTTGACCAGTCCGCTGATAATCGCTTTCGCCATATTGCCGCAGCCGATAAACCCGATTTTCTTCTCCAGCATCGCTCTATCCTTTAAGTGTTCATTTTCTCGTGCGAGTTAGCTTACGACAGCTGTGCTGAATAACAAGCCGCGTAAAAATATTTGCCATTCTGACGCAAGCGGGCAAGATCGCCTGCAATTCTGTTCGAAAAAGGAAAACACATGTCGATTTGGGTTGATGCCGATGCCTGCCCCAATGTCATCAAAGAAGTGCTGTACCGTGCAGCCGAGCGCGCCAAAATCACCGTGACCTTTGTGGCCAATCAGCCACTGCGCGTGCCGCCATCGCCGTGGCTGAAAACGCTGCAGGTGGCGGCGGGATTTGACGTGGCTGATAACGAAATCGTTAAGCGTGTGCAACCGGGCGAGCTGGTGATCACCGGTGATATTCCGTTAGCGGCTGAAGTGCTGGAGAAGGGCGCAGCGGCGTTGAATCCGCGTGGTGAGCGCTACTCACCGGATACCATCCGTCAGCGCCTGACCATGCGTGACTTTATGGAAACGATGCGAGCGAGTGGCGTGCAGAGTGGCGGCCCGTCGGCGCTAAACCAACGTGACCGCCAGCTGTTTGCTAACGAACTGGATAAGTGGTTAAGACAGCGCTAATCAGACGAAGCTGTCGTCATCGTCATAATCACCGCCACCAAAATCGCTGAAGTCGTTGTTATCCGCCAGGCTGTTGTTGTCCCAGCTGGCATTGTCATTCAGGAAAGCGTTGTCGCTGTCATTGCCGTTGAAGGTATCGAGATTGTTATCCACCTGCGGCAGTGCCGGTTCGTTGATAATGTTGACGATTTCTTCCGGCTGGGAATGGTGGAACATGCTGGTCAGCATATCGGCCATCACCACGCCACCCGCCACACCCACGGCTGTCTGTAATGCACCACCGAGAAAACCGGTGCCACGGGCAGGCGGTGCCGCATACTGCTGCTGCTGCTGCGGGGCATATTGTTGTTGCGGCTGCTGCGGCGCGCTGTTCCATACCGGCTGTTGTTGCTGCGGTGCAGACTGACGTGAACCGCCGCCAAACAAACTCGACAGGAAACCGCCGCTGCTCTGCTGCGGGGCTTGCTGTTGCTGCTGAGCCTGCGCCAGACGATTTTCCAGATCGGTTACTTGTGCATTGAGTTTCTTCAACGCCGCTTCCTGAATCAGAATCGCCTGCGACATGTAATAAGGCGCACCGGCTGGTTCTGTAACTGCTGTTTGATCAGTTGCTCAGCACCGGCATCACGCGGTCCGCTCTGGTTTTCAGCCTGTTTCAGTCGGCTGAAAAGATTTTCGATTAACTGTTGTTCTTCATTTTGCATGGTGTGAACCTCCGATGATTCGTACCTCTTTATATGTGGGCAACGTGACAGAAAGTAAATCAATGGCCTGGTAAGGAAATGTTGCCCGCACTTACAAATTGGGTGATGCACGAAATGCGCATCATTTTATGATTATTAATCATATAGATAGTGATTTTCTGGTCGTAAATACGCGTAAATCGTGCTTCGCGGGTGGCTGATAAAATAAAATCCAGGTATCATGCGACGCAATATTGACCTGATGACCTTGCCCGTGCGGCATAAATACGGCGGAGGATGAGCCCGGATGTCATTACCCATCTATCTGATCGGCGCACGCGGTTGCGGTAAGACCACTATCGGCCAGGCGCTATCGCAGGCACTCGGCTATGCCTTTAGCGATACCGATCATTATCTGCAACTCACCACTCAGCGTTCCGTTGCGGAAATCGTGGCCTCCGAAGGCTGGGACAGCTTCCGCGCGCGCGAAACTGAATCACTGCGTGCCGTAACGGCCCCGGCCACGGTGATTGCCACCGGTGGCGGCATGGTATTGGCTGAGGTGAATCGTCGCTTTATGCGCGAGCATGGGCAGGTGATTTGGCTGAACGCGCCGTCGACGGTGTTGGCCGATCGTCTGGAACGCCAACCTGAAGCCGCACAGCGTCCAACGCTTACCGGCCGTCCGATTGCCGAAGAGATGAGCGATATTCTACGTGAGCGTGCGCATCTCTACCGTCAAACGGCACATCATGAAGTGAATGCCATGCAGGCGCCGGAACAGGTTGTAGACCAAATTCTCCAATCCCTTTCGCTCGCCCGCGCCAGCTAACGCCTTCAGATTTATCCCTCTTTTCAACCGCGATCCTCCATTGTCTATACTTACCTTCAGACAGGGGATCGCCGCTGTCTGTGTGGAAACCAGACATAAGAGGGAAATCTATGCCAACTAAACCACCCTATCCGCGAGAAGCACGCATCGTTGCCGTTGAGAAAGGCGCAGCGGACAATACCGTGACTTGGTATGAATTACGCGCCGACCATCCGAAGCCTGACTCATTGATCAGCGAGCACAAAACCGAAGCTGAAGCGCAGGATGCCAAAGAGCGTTACGAAGACGCTGATAAAGAGTAATTCTGGCGGGCAAGGACGCCTTTATAGTGTTAATGACTTACCGTTGTTAAATAGAAATTTTTCACCCTCGCAAAAAGGCTGTGAAGCCGGCCTAAATCTTTATCCTTTTCTGCCATCGTGGTTGATTGCCTGATAACGTCATTCTCTTTTTAGTTTGTGCCGTATTTTGTGCTGCGTGAAATCGGTGCAAATTTAGCCGGTTCAAAATTTGCACTTGACCCGATAAACGTAGCGAATTACTTTCATTGTATTGATATAGGAACTCAGTTCCACATAATGAAACTAATGCCATGACCACACTCGAAAACGCCGCTGCCGTACTCAAGCTTTTCCAGCGCTTTGGCGTGACGCAGGGCCATCCGGGCCTGACCTTCACCGAGGTGGTTGAGGCATTGGGATTGCCGAAAAGTACAGTTTCTCGCCTGCTGGCGACCATGGAAAGTGAAGGATTACTTGAGCGTGATCCTGACAGTCGCTGTTTCCAGATTGGTCGCGTGTTGCTTTCGGTAGCGGGGCATTACTTATCCACGCCGTTAGTGGATAGCGCCTCTGCGCCGATGGCACAGCTGGCTGCCAGTAGTGGCTGTATGGGCTACATCTCCGTGCTGGATGGCCATGACGTCCTGGTGATGCGTATGTATCACGGTCGTTTTTTCACCCAGTTAGTGACACCGCCAGGCTCGCGCGTTTCCCTTTCCGGTACTTCTACCGGGCGCGTGCTGTTGGCACAGTTGAGCGATGAGCAAGTGCGCGCGCGTTTTGCCGACAACTGGCAAGCCGCATCAGCGAACTCGCCGCTGAATATTGATGCACTCTGTGAAGAATTGGCGGTGATTCGCCAGCAGGGCTGGGCACTGGCACGCAATGAGACGTTGCCGGGCATCAGTTCACTGGCGGTAGCGGTTACCAATAAGCATCGCGGCGAAAGTGCCGCACTGTGTCTCTCGTTTCTTTCGCAAGAGGCGGCCCCGGGTTATCCGGAAGCGCTGCTCAGCGAACTGCGCTCTACGGCTGCATTGATGGCCGAGAAATACGGCGCATAACCTTATTTTCGATTTAAAGGCGTTTATTCGCGCCACACCAGGGAAATAGCAGGTCTTCGGACCTGCCTATTTCAAAAATCAGGGAACGATTTATTAAAAGCGTTGATGTCCCGCGTGTCGGGCATGAAACGTATTCGCGTTTTCTACAGGGTGAAAATACGGGGATAATATGCGTCAACATAATCCAATAAAGAGTTTTGGCGTGGGCTTAATGCTGGTTCTGCTATCCGTAGCGGGCGCTATCATCGGGGTTCAGCTTATTACCACCATTGGGGTCACACCCAATACTTCTATTATCGGTGCGCTGTTTGCCATGCTGCTGGCGCGCATTCCTCTGCAATGGTTCCGTCGCTATCGCTCAATTGAAGTCCAGAACCTTGCGCAAACTGCTATCTCTTCTGCCACCTTTGGCGCAGCAAACAGCCTGCTGATGCCGATTGCGGTGCCGTGGGCGCTGGGCGAGCCGCAGCTAGTGCTGCCGCTGTTTGTCGGCGTTAGCGCTGCGATGCTGCTGGATGCCTATCTGCTTTACCGCTTGTTCGATACACGTATTTTCCCGGCCAGCAATGCATGGCCGCCTGGCGTGGCGGCAGCGGAAGCGATCAAAGCCGGCGATAAAGGCGGCCGTCAGGCGTGGTTGCTGGTGGTGGGCATTGTCGGCGGTATCGTCGGTTCAATGCTGAAAATACCGATGTCGGCCTTTGGGACCGCGTTTATCGGCAATATTTGGGCGTTGAGCATGTTGGGTATTGGTTTTCTGTTGCGTGCTTATGCGCAACCGGTTGCTGGTATCGATATCAATGCGTTGTATATCCCACACGGCATGATGGTCGGTGCAGGATTGGTGGCGCTGATTCAAGTGGTGCAGGTGATTGTCAGCCGTCGCAACGATCAGCTGAATGTCAGCCGCAGTGACAGCGAAGTGAAGCGTTCACTCGGCTTCGGCACCGTGGGCTACATCATCATCTCAACGCTGCTGGCGCTGGCGGGCGGTTTGTGGAGCCAGATGGGCTTGCCGATGCTGGTGCTGTTTATCGTCTATGCCGCGTTCGCCGCCTTTGTGCATGAGCTGATTGTCGGCATCGCCGCGATGCACTCCGGCTGGTTCCCGGCATTTGCAGTGGCGCTGATTACGCTGATCCTCGGTATTCTGCTCGGCTTCCCGCCGCTGGCGCTCTGCCTGCTGTGTGGCTTTACCGCCGCAACAGGACCGGCCTTTGCCGACATGGGTTATGACCTGAAAGCGGGCTTCATTTTGCGCGGTAACGGTGCCGATATGCAGCAAGAGCTGTGGGGCCGTCGCATCCAGCTTATCGCCGCGATGATTGCCTTTGTGATTTGTATTCCAGTGGTGTGGTACGCGCACAACCTGTTCTTTGCCGAGAATCTGCTGCCGCCAGTGGCACGCGTTTATGCCAAAACCATTCAGGCCGGGGCTGAGCCAGGTATTGCCGGCAACCTGCTGATGTGGGCGATTCCGGGTGCCATTATTCAGTTTATCGGTGGGCCGAAGCGTCAGTTAGGCGTATTGCTGGCGACCGGTTTGTTAATCAACAACGCCGCAGCAGGTTGGGCGGTGATGGTGGGGATCGCACTGCGTATCCTGATCATTCGAGTGTGGGGCGAGCGTGGACGTTCACCGATGGAGGTGATGGCCGCAGGGTTTATTGCGGGCGACGCGCTGTACAGCTTCTTCCATTCTCTTTTTGCCAGTAGCACCAAGAAATAACCCAGGGAATTCAATATGAGTTTACAGCAGACACTGCAGGTTTTTGAGTTACTCGACAGCGCCTACGTGGATGGACAGCAGGTAGTGGATCTGTTTGCCAGCTATTCAGGCGTGACCGCCAGCTTCAAGCGCGTCACCGGCCCGAAAGGGCGCACTGATTTCGTGCGCATCGATATTCCGGGTTCGCATGGCAAGAGCAAAGGCGGCACTGCGCCCACGCTGGGCATTGTCGGTCGTTTAGGCGGCATCGGTGCCCGCCCGACGCGTATCGGTATGGTGTCGGATGCGGATGGCGCTGTAGCGGCAGTGAGCAGTGCGCTGAAACTGGCACAAATGCAGACCAAAGGCGATGTGCTAGCCGGTGATGTGATCATCACTACGCACATCTGCCCGGATGCGCCAACGCGTCCGCACGAGCCGGTGGATTTCATGGATTCGCCTTGCGATGACATCACCATGAATGACAACGAAGTGATTGACGGTGTTGACGCGATTCTCTCCATCGATACCACCAAGGGTAACCGCATTCTCAATCACAAAGGCTACGCGCTGTCGCCGACCGTGAAAGAGGGTTACATCCTGCGCGTATCAGAAGATCTGTTGCGCATTATGGAGATGACCAGCGGCCAGCCAGCGGTGACGTTCCCGATCACCACGCAGGACATCACGCCATATGGCAACGGTGTGTATCACCTCAACAGCATCCTGCAGCCTTCAACCGCCACCGATGTGCCAGTTGTTGGTGTAGCGATCTGCGCGGAATCGGTCGTGCCGGGTTGCGGCACCGGTGCCAGCCATGAAGTGGATATCGCGGCGACCGTGAAGTTTGCGGTGGAAGTGGCGAAAGAGTTTGGCCGTGAAACCTGCCAGTTCTATGACGCGCAAGAGTACGCTTTGCTGCTATCTTTGTATGGTAGTCTCAGTCACCTGCGTACGCGGAAAGCCTAATGATGAAACAGTCCCTGGTTACCTTAACGATTGGTCAATCCCCGCGTAGCGACATTCTGCCGCTGCTGCAGGATCATCTTCCCGAAGATCAGGTAGCTCACGCCGGTTTGCTCGACGGTTTGACGTTAGCCGAAGTGGAGCAGTTCTACTCGCCAGAAGCGGGCGAGAAGGTGCTGGTTTCACGTATGACCACTGGCGAGCAAGTACGCTTATCGGGACCGAAAGTTGAACAGGGACTGCAACGCAAAATCAATGCACTGGAAGAGCAGGGCTACGACACGATTTTGCTGCTGTGCACCGGTGAATTTGGCACGCTAAAAACACAATCCGCGCTGTTGCTGGAGCCGGATCGCATCATCCCACCGTTGGTAAAGGCCATCGTGCAAGAACATAAAGTGGGGATTGTGGTGCCGGTGGAAGAGCAAATCGCCGAGCAGGCCAACAAGTGGCGTCATCTGAACAGTGCACCTTGCTTTGCCGTTGCCAGCCCTTATCTGGCACAGCAGAATGATTTGATCGAAGCCGGTTTGTCATTGCAAGAGCAGGGCGCGGATGTGGTGGTGCTGGACTGCATTGGCTATCACCAGAAGCACCGGGATTTCCTGCAGAAAATGCTGGGCATTCCGGTGCTGCTATCCAATGTACTGGTGGCGAAGCTGGCGGCAGAATTAATCGTCTAGCTTAAGGCCGATCACAACTTGCGATCTGCGCCGCAAATTCGCGTGACAGATCAGCGAGTTCCCTTGTAATCTGCCAGACACCATAATGTGCTGTGAGGAAGTAACATGCTCAACGTAAGTGAGTATTTCGACGGAAAAGTGAAATCCATTGGTTTCGACAGCGTAACCATTGGCCGTGCCAGCGTTGGCGTGATGGCAGAAGGTGAATACACCTTCGGTACAGGACAGCCGGAAGAGATGACGGTGTTGAGCGGCGCACTGAAAGTGCTGCTGCCAGGTGAAACCGAGTGGAAATGGTACGAAGCGGGTTCCGTGTTTAACGTGCCCGGCAGCAGCGAATTCCACTTACAGGTTGCTGAGCCAACGTCTTATCTGTGCCGCTACTTGTAAACGCTGACTTTCAGCATGAGTCATCATTAAACCGGGAATGCTTTTAGCATTCCCGGTTTCTTTTTGGTCGTAGCATATACACGGGCGTGCGGGCCAGTGCACCTCTGCTGCTTCCGGGCCGTCCTCACGCCGCTTCGCGGTGCCTTCGGCTGCAACGTCGTGCCGGGCGGATCGTTCGGGTATGGCCATCCATGGCCGACCCGAACTGCCTGGCGCATCCATGCGCCACGCTCCTGGCACAACGTCTTCGCCTCAGCGCTGCGGATAGCCCTTGCAGCAGCAGAGGTGCTCTGGCCTTCACTATCGTGCCCATTTCAACAACTCGCACTGAAGCTTCAGAGCAGGCTGGTGCCGTTCAGGGGCTGGCAATCCGCAGCGCTGAACGTAATGAGGATGCCAGGAGAGCACGCATGGATGCGGGCGAAAGACGGGGCGGCACACGATGTGCCATCCCCGCCGGTCCGTCAGGCAGATGAATGAAGTGAAGGTACCGCGTTAGCGGCGCGAGGACCGCCAGCCCCTGAACGGCACCAGACTGCGTTATCACCCATCGCTAAACGGACAAGCACTACGCTACAGTGGGGTTTGATCAATAAAGGCTTCAGCGCTTGGCTTCGCCGCCTAACGCTTCCACCAGATTGCTGATCAACGCAGCCAGTTCGCCGGTCATCAAGGTGAAATCGGCATCAAAGCGCATGGCGAAATCTTCACGGTCAATGTCGTCATTCTGCTCACGCAACGTGTCGCTGAACTTCAGACGCTTGATCGATGCATCGTCGGCAATCACCAGCTGAATGCGCTCCTGCCAGTCCAGAGCCAGTTTGGTCACCACTTTGCCGGCTTCGATATGGGTGGCGATCTCATCGGAGATCAGATCCTGTTTCTTACAACGGATCACGCCGCCATCTTCCAGAATCGCTTTCAGCTCGGCTTCATCCATCAGAGTGAAACCGGCAGGCAATTCGCCCGAACGCACCCATTCGGTCAGCGTCAATTCAATCGGGGTTTCCAGCGTTAGCGGCACCACCGGCAGTGATCCGAGGCTCTTACGCAGCAGCGCTAAGGTATCTTCGGCTTTCTTGGCGCTGGCGCAATCGACGATGATCAGGTTGTTAACGGTGTCGATCCACATAAAAGTCTGGCTGAAACGGCTGAACGCACGTGGCAGCAGGCTATGCAGCACTTCATCTTTCAGTGAGTCTTTCTCGGTCTTTTTCAGCTTGCGGCTCTGTTCCGCTTCCAGTTTATCGATCTTCGCTTCCAGCGCTTGCTTCACCACCGGCGATGGCAGAATCTTCTGCTCGGTACGCGCGCAAATCACGATTTGGCCATTGATTTCATGCGTCAACGCTTCGCCGCGGTTGCCCATCGGTGACACCCAGCCGGTTTTCGCCATATCCTGACTGCCGCAAGGTGAAAACGTAAAGGCGTCGAGCTGTTTTTCCAGATCGTCTGCGGACAGCGGGATGTCACGATTCAGACGATAAACCATCATATTTTTAAACCACAACATCGGGATTCCTTACCGTGGGTGCGATCGGGCGCACAAGTCTCAAAGTCAGCGCGCATGATAGCGAAACATCGGATGGGTTTCATTGCCTTTCCCGATTCAGCCTTCTACTGTATCTGTCACCAGAACGAATAATGAGGAATAAATCGTGCGTATTGGGATTGATTTAGGCGGTACCAAGATTGAAGTGATTGCGCTCTCCGATCAGGGTCAAGAACTGTTCCGTCACCGCGTCAATACCCCGCGCGATGACTATGCTGCCACGGTGCAGGCGATTGTTGATTTAGTACTACTGGCAGAAGAGAAAACCGGCGAAAAGGGCACGGTCGGCATTGGCATTCCCGGCACGATTTCGCCGTACACTCAGCGAGTCAAAAACGCTAACTCCACCTGGCTCAACGGACAGCCGTTGGACAAGGATTTGGCGCAGGCGCTGAATCGTGACGTGCGCATCGCCAACGACGCGAATTGTTTGGCGGTTTCTGAGGCAGTAGATGGCGCTGGTGCCGGTAAACCGCTGGTGTTCGCGGTGATTATTGGCACCGGTTCGGGCGCGGGCGTAGCGATTGGTGGTGAGTCACGTATTGGCGGCAATGGTAATGCCGGCGAGTGGGGCCACAATCCGCTGCCGTGGATGGATGAAGATGAACTGCGCCATCGCGAAGAAGTGCCGTGCTATTGCGGTTTGCAGGGCTGCATTGAGACCTTTGTATCGGGCACGGGCTTTGCCATCGATTATCAACGTTTGAGCGGCAAAGCATTGAAGGGCGCGGAAATCATCAAGCTGATTGAGCAGCAGGATCCGGTGGCGGAATTGGCGATGAGCCGTTACGAAATGCGTTTAGCCAAATCACTGGCGCAAGTGGTGAATTTACTCGATCCGGATGTGATCGTGCTGGGCGGCGGCATGAGTAATAACGATCGTTTGTATCAGACGCTCCCCACGCTGATAAAACAGTGGGTGTTTGGTCGCGAGTGTGAAACGCCGGTGCTGAAAGCGGTGCACGGCGATTCGAGTGGCGTGCGCGGTGCGGCATGGCTGTGGCCGCTTAAATCGTAAAAAAGGTCGCCTCAATAGCAACCTTTGGACAGGGGCGCAGGTCTGCGCCCCTGCAATTTAGCCATTACTCACCCATCAACATCGCATCCTGCGGCGCATTTTGACGCTGGGTTTTGGTCGCCAGGAAGTAAATATATCCCACCACCATAATCCCCACGAACAGGCCGCCAATCACCGGGTTAAACCACAGCATGGCGATCAGACACACCAGTGACAGCACCAGCGCGATGCCTGGAATAAACGGATAGCCCGGCGCGCGGAAACTGCGCTCTAAATCCGGTGCCGTGCGGCGCAGTTTAAACAGGCTCAGCATACTCATCAGGTACATCACAATGGCACCAAACACCGCCATGGTGATCATCGCGGCCGTCAGCGTCATGCCCTGCAGATTGATCAGACCATCACTGTAGATTGCCGCGATACCAATCACGCCACCGGCAATAATGGCGCGGTGCGGCGTCTGGAAGCGTGACAGTTTCGCCAGACCCTGCGGCAGATAACCGGCGCGCGCCAGGGCGAAGAATTGACGTGAATAACCAAGGATAATGCCGTGGAAGCTGGCAATCAGGCCGAACAAACCGATCCACACCAGCATATGCATCCAGTTTGAATGCTCGCCGACAATCATTTTCATCGCCTGCGGCAGCGGATCGTTAATGTCGGACAGTTTACGCCAGTCGCCTGCGCCGCCGGCCAGCAGCATCACGCCAATCGCCAGTACCACCAGCGTTAAAATACCGGTGATGTAAGCCTTGGGAATGGTGCGTTTCGGATCTTTGGCCTCTTCGGCGGCCATGGCGGCGCCTTCAATGGCGAGGAAGAACCAGATGGCAAATGGAATGGCGGCGAAGATACCGGAAAGAGCCGGCATGCCGAAGTGATCGCTTCCCGCCCAGCCGTTAGCGGCAAAGTTAGCGATACTGAAGCCCGGCGAGACCACGCCCATAAACACCAGCAGTTCCAGCACCGCCAGCACTGTCACCACCAGTTCAAACATCGCCGCCAGTTTCACGCCGAGAATGTTGAGGGTCATAAACACCAGATACGCGCCGACGGCGGCGGTTTTCGGGTTGAGATCGGGATATTGCACGTTGAGATAGGCACCGATCGCCATGGCAATCGCCGGCGGGGCAAACACAAACTCAATCAGCGTCGCCAGACCGGCAATTAAACCGCCGGTTTCACCAAAGGCGCGGCGGCTGTAAGCAAACGGACCACCGGCGTGTGGAATGGCGGTAGTCAGTTCGGTAAAGCTAAAAATGAAGCAGGTGTACATGGTGGCGATCAACGCGGTGGTGATCAGAA
The DNA here is from genome assembly GCF_002095465.1 of Pantoea rodasii. Taxonomy (GTDB): domain Bacteria; phylum Pseudomonadota; class Gammaproteobacteria; order Enterobacterales; family Enterobacteriaceae; genus Pantoea; species Pantoea rodasii. Next base: position 107,291 of record NZ_MLFP01000002.1, read on the forward strand.
ACCCCAACGTGCCCGCCACGCCCCAGCCATAACTCCAGCCAAAATACTCCCCGGAAATTACCAGTCCAACCGCGATACCCCACAAATGCAGAGTGCCCAGCGTGGGTTTGAGCTTACTCGTCATAATCGTCTCCCCGTCGTGATTGTTGTGCGGCGGCTGCACCGCGCTGTTTTGTTCTATGCACTACAGTGAAGTGATAATGCCGCCGCCCGCTGCGGGAAAACTTGACGTGGGCGCAGTGAGTTTTGTCCTCCACGGTCAACTCTGAGGCAAGAAAAGTGCCAACTGCACGCTGCGGTCAACTTTGGGTTATCTGCGGTCAAGCAGTCAGGACGACGTCATCCCATGCTGATAACACTTGCTTCCCTAAAGATTGATGCTGGAGACAGATGAATGAGCGCCAAACAATCCGATACCCTGACCGATGCGGAAATGACTTTACTGGCACAGCAGGCGCTGGCCTGTTATCCCGGGCCCTTGCAGGGCGAACTGAAGCTGTTATGTCGTTCGGAGAACGCGACTTTTCTGCTGCTGGCGGGTGGCAAGCGTTATGCGCTGCGCCTGCATCGCCCTGACTATCACAGCAAAGCCGATATACAGAGCGAGCTGCTGTGGCTGGACGCGCTGCGCGAGATTGGCATCATGGTTCCGCAGGCCATTCCGGCCCTCGATGGTGAAACGGTGTTGTCGCTGAATATGCCGGAAGGCGGGGTTCGTCACGCGGTGTTGTTCCACTGGATCGAGGGGGAGATGCCGACCACCGATGTCGATCCCAAAGCCTTCCAGCAGTTGGGGCACATCACCGCGCGCCTGCATCAGCACAGCCGTAGCTGGCAAAAACCGGCTGGCTTCCAGCGCATTATTTGGGATCATCACACCATGGTCAGCGATCGCAGCCACTGGGGCCGTTGGCAGGATGCGCCGAATCTCAATCCGGCCGATCATGGGATTGTTGCCGAGGCCGTGGCGCGTGTTGGCCATGAGCTACAGAGCTTTGGCAAAGGTGCGGATCGTTATGGATTGATCCACGCCGATCTGCGCCTCACCAATTTGCTGCAGCACCAGGGTGAAACCCGGGTGATCGATTTTGATGATTGCGGCATGGGTTGGTATTTGCACGATCTGGCGGCGGCGATCAGTTTTGTCGAACATCATCCTCGTGCCGCCGAGTGGGTGGATAACTGGATTCAGGGCTATGAGCGCGTGGCGCACATCAGCGATCAGGAGATGGCGTTGGTGCCGACGCTGCTGATTCAACGCCGCATTCAGATGACGGCGTGGATGGGTACCCATGCGGACACCGAGATGGCGCTGAGCCTGGGACCGCGCTGGGCCGATCACTCCGTGCGTCTGTGCCGTCGCTATCTGGAGACCAACCAGCTGCCGGTCGGGGTTTGAGTTGCACCAGTAGCGAGCAGCACTGCGTCGTAGCGGCGCAATGTATTGCGCAACGACGTAAATGCACCCCACATAGCGCAATAAACTGCGCCGCTACGGATATTTACAGAGAGCGATAGCGGCGCAACGGAATGCCACCGGACCCTTGGGCCGCATGTGCATCAAAGCGCATGCCAGGGAATACTCCCGAACCTGGCCGGGTCGTCATGGATGACGGCTTCTCGGTACGTCATGGTACGAATCTTGCTGCATCCCTCCATTAGATTCACTCGCGCGATCCTTGAGAGGTTCCGATGCAATCACTGATGACTCCTTCTGAAGCGTACAGCTCGCTCGCAGCCCAGGCCAATAACCGTGGCGTGCTGGCGGCGGCGGCAACCGGCTTAAGCACTTTTATCACCGACAAAGGCGGCGATGTTGATCGTATTTTTGGCATCAGCGGCATCGATTCTGAGCTACTGGCCAGCCCGACGCTCAGCCTTGGCCTGGTCAACTATTGCCGTGTGATGGAAGAAGCGGCGCGCCACTCTGGTTTTGATAACTTCGGTTTGCACTACGGCAAGCAGTTCAAACCGCAGTCATTAGGGCTGATTGGCTATATCGGGCTCTGTTCGCCCACTTTGGAGCAGGCTCTGCACAATGTGGTGAATGCTTTTCCCTGGCATCAGCACGATACGTTGACGCGTCTGGTCGACAAAGGCGACTGCTGGCGGCTGGATTATCAGGTGCGGCACGGGGCAATCCTCTCGCGTCGGCAGGATGCAGAACTGACGCTCGGGATGTTCCTGAATCTGATTCGTCACGTGGCGGGCAAAAACTGGGCGCCGCGCGAGGTGCACTTTGAGCATCCACGCCCGGAGCAGTGGCACGAGCACTGCAAAGTGTTTGATGCGCCCGTGTGGTTCGAGCAACCCTTTAACTCGTTGTTGATCGCTAAACGGGATCTGCAACGCACGATGCCAGAACAGGACCCGATGCTGCTGATGGTGATGCAGGATGCCATCCGCCGCCTGAACAGTAGCGCTTCACTGCAAAGTGTGGTGGAGCAGGCGCGTTCGCAGGTCAATTTGTCGTTGATGCAGGGCGAACCGGTGCTGGAAGAGATTGCGGATAAAATGGGCCTGTCGAGCTGGTCGCTGCAACGGCGGCTGCGCGAAGAGGGCATCAGCTTCACCGCGCTGGTGGATAAAGTGCGTTGCGAAATGGCCACGCACTACCTGCAACAGAAGCAATTGCCGATCTCGGAGATGGCGCTGCTGCTGGGCTATTCCGAAGTCAGTGCCTTTTCACGCGCTTTCCGGCGCTGGTTTGGCATCAGCCCGCGTCAGTGGCGCCAGGATGGGCTGGTGAGCTAGCCTGATGCGGCGCGAAGCCGAACCACGCAGGCTGGGTACGATCCGGCGGCGGCGGTAATCCTTTCGACTGACCAATCAACTGCCAGGCGCGCAGGCACAGGGTTTCATCACCTTGTGTCTGCGTGACCGCATAGCGCCCGCTGTTTTGCCACTCCAGCCGCACCATGCATTGTTGTCCCGCGTAATGTCCCGCATCGGAAAATTGCCGGTTGAGCTGGTGCTGCATTTCATCAGCCCATTTGCAGGATGCACTGCCGGGTTCACTTTGCAGTTGGCATAGGTTTGTGATGTTTTCCGTAGGATGCGATGGAGCCTGCTGGCAGGCGCTGAGCAGGGTGCTCAACAACAACGTGCCAACAGCGCGGCGAAATACGTTCATCAATTTGCCCGGATTTGCAAAACATGGTGGCCAGTGTACTGAACAGTAAAGGGATTGCTATGGCATTTCTCTGACTCTGATTAGATCCAGGCTTTTTCGCAGAACCGCTCGCACGTGACACAGCCTAATAGGCAGGGGCGACCGGAAAGCCGCACCCTGCGAAAGCAGGCCCAGTTTTATGGCAAGGCGAAAGATTATTCCCCCGGCAACTCCAGCTTGCTGTAACCCAATCCATTCATTTTACGCACTCTGATCTGTACCGGGATGCGCTCTTTCATGGCCTCAACGTGGCTGATCACGCCGATGGTTTTACCGCTGGCGTTCAATGCGTCGAGGGCATCCAGCGCGGTGTCGAGCGTTTCGGCATCCAGCGTGCCGAAGCCTTCATCGAGGAACAGCGATTCAATGCGCGTTTTGTGGCTGACCAGATCCGACAACGCCAGCGCCAGCGCAAGGCTGACGAGGAAACTTTCGCCGCCGGACAACGTGCGGGTATCGCGCGTGGCATCGGCCTGCCAGGTATCGACCACTTCCAGCTCCAGCTCATCCGTCACGCGGCGCTGCAGTAAATAGCGTCCGTGCAGGCGATCCAGCTGACGGTTCGCCAGCCACACCAGATGATCGAGCGTCAATCCCTGGGCGAAGCGGCGGAACTTGTCACCTTTGGCTGAACCGATTAAATCATTCAGGCGGCCCAGTTGCGTCAGCTGCACTTCATCATCGGCAATCTGCGCCAGTAACGACTGTTGCTGCTGACGCTGTTGGGCATCGCTGTGCAATTGCTGCTGCGCTTCACCCTGCTGCCGGGCCGTGTCGCGCAGTGCCACGCGCAGAGATTCGAGCCGTTCGGCGATACCGGCGGCGATTTCATCGCTGAGATCGGCGGGGCGCAGTTGCTGATGCGCGGTCACACGCTGCGTGAGCTGTTGGCGCAGGGTGATCTGCTGCTGGCGCTGCTGCTCCAGGGTTTGCAGGCGCTGGCGCAGAAGCAGAATTTCTTGTTCATCCAATAGTGCGCTGCGCAGTGCGTTTTCATCGGCGAAGTCACTGTGTTGCAACGCACTGTTAAACGCCGCTTCCGCAGCCTGCATGCGCAGATGCATCGCCTGCAGTTGGCTATCGATCTGCTCACACTGGCCGTTAAGGCTGTGCAGCTGGCTCTGCGCCTGCTGCCACTGTTGCAGCTGCTGTGCCAGCGCCTGTTCGCACTGTTGCAGCGCGGCCTGTTGCTGCTGACGCGCGGCGGTAACCTGACGTTCGCCAAACAGCTGTTGGCGCTGCTGCTGCTGTTCTGCATGCTGCTGCTGCAAGGTATTCAACGTGCGCTGTAGCGCCTCCAGCTGCTGCTGCTCACGCGTGAGATTGTTTTGCAGGCTGCTGCGCTCGCTGTCGACCTTGGCCAGCTGCGGTTGTAGCTCGGTCAGCAATCGCTCACTCTGCTGCCACGCCTGCCAGCGCTGCTGTAACGTCATCAGCCAGCTGGCACGGGCATCGCGCTCAGGTAAGGTAAACTGGTGTGCCGCGAGTTGCTGTTCCAGCTGTTGCGCCAACTGCTGCCAGCCACTGCGCTCAAGGGTTTCGCGCTGGTTAAGTTCATCCAGCGTATGCTGCAGGTTGCTGAGTTGCTGCTGCGCCAGCTGTTGAGCGCTTAACTGCTGCTGCAACTGCTGTTGCTGTAACAGATGCGCCTCTTTGGCCTGTTGCAGCGTCCGCGCCGTGTTGTCACGCTGCTGCAGTTGCTGTTGTTGCGTGGCTTCCTGCGCATCTTGTTGCTGTTGCCAGGTTGCAAAGGCTTCCTGCTGCTCCAGCGTGCAGGTAAGTGCCAGCTCACCGCTGAGACCTTGCCACTGCTCGCGGGCAGCGGCGAGTTGCTGTTCGAACTCAGTGATCTCCAGTTGCAGCATCTGCTGTTGTTGCAGCGAAAGCTTTTGCTGCTCACCTTTCGCGGTGCCCGACTCTTTGAGCTTGCTGACCAGCGCTTCCTGCGCCGCCAGCCGCTGCTGGTTTTCGCCCGGCTGTAACTGCTGATACTGCGCGATCGCCGGGTGCTGGCAGGATCCGCACAGCGGGCAGGGCTGATCGGGTTGTAATCGGGTGCGTTCATCCGCTAACTGCGCAATGGTGCGCTCCAGCTCGCAAATTTTGCGGATATCCAGCAGTGCCTGATGCTCGCGCTTGTAGTCGTCGCGAAGTGCCTGCAAAGCGCGTTCATCTTGTTGATGCTGCTGTTGTAACTGGGTGAGCTTCTGCTGTCGTTGCTGAAGTTGGGGTTGTAATGATTGCCAGCGTGCTGCCAGCAGGCTGAGCTGGTGGCGTGCCGCTCGCTGATGTTGATGCTGGGCCAGTGCCTCACGCAGCGTGGTGCTGCTGGTGTCGGCTTCGAGCGTAGTCAGTGCCTGCTCCGCTTGTTGACGATGCTGGCTGGCGTGCGTCTCGGCTTGTTGCAAAGGTTGCAACGCCTGCTCACTTTGCGCAATGGCCTGCTGCTGCTGTTTTAACTGTGCGTTTTGCTGCTGCTGCTGTGCACTGAGCTGTGCCAGCGACTGCTCGCGTTCATCAAAACGGGCGATATCCGCCTGCCAGCGCGTCAGTTCCGGGCCCCAGTGCGCCACCGCGGCTTCACGGCTACGAAAGGCCTGCTGCTCAGCCATTTGCTGTTGTAAGCGTTCACTCGCTTGCTGATGCTGATTCAGCGCGCTTTCACTCTGCTGCACCACCTGTGACTGCTGCGCCTGCAGACGCTGTTGCTCGGTTAACTGCTGCGCACTGCTGGCCAGTTGTTGATCGAGCGGAATCACCTGTTCCGTCAGCAAGGTTTCCAGCTGTTGCTGGTCGGCGAGCGCCTGTTCACGCGCCTGCTGTGCCGCCTGATAGTGTTTTTCGCCCTGTTGCAGCGCAGTCTGCGCGTGCTGCTGCTGTGCATGTCGCTGCTGTGACTGCTGTGTCTGTGCCCGTTGATCCTGTTGTAACTGCTCGCGCTGTTGCAGTTTTTCACGCAGCTTTTCGGCGGGCTCCGCGCGTGCCAGCCGCTGACGATCGCTTTCCGCTTGCTGCCACGCCTGTTCAGCCTGCTGGCTGGCTTGTTCGGCTTGCTGTTGCTCCTGCGCCAACTGCTGGGATTGCGTCAACCACTGCTGCTGCTGCTGAGTCAGCGCAAACTGCTCGCTCAACGTTTTTCCTGTGCGGCTAAGTCCTCAAGCTGCTGCGTCAGTTCTGCGCGACGCACTTCATCCAATAACAGCATGCCGCCCGCGCGGGCACGCAGCGTCTCCAGTTCACCGCGTGCGGTGCGCCAGCGCTCGAAAATCTGCATTGAGATTTGGCCGTAGATCTCTGTGCCGGTGAGTTCTTCCAGCAGTTCGGCGCGCTCGCCCGGTTTGGCGTTGAGAAAGGCAGCGAACTGGCCCTGAGACAGCATCATTGAACGAGTGAAACGGTCAAAATCGAGACCCGAAAGCGTTTCAATCGCCTTGAGCTTGTCACCGACTTTGTCAGCCACAATCTGGTTATCGGCCACGCGCGCCAGTTCCACGCGCGGTGCCTGCAATTTCCCATCGGCCTGGCCGCGTGCGCGGTTCTGACTCCAGAAGGCGCGCCAGGCCTCACCTTTGACTTCAAACTCGACTTCGGCCAGGCACTCAGCGGTATCGCGCGTAATCAGTTCGTTTTGCGTCTGCGACAGCACGCCGAGGCGCGGTGTCTGGTGATAGAGCGCCAGACAGATGGCATCCAATAGCGTGGTTTTACCCGCGCCGGTTGCGCCGGTAATGGCAAATAAGCCGTTGCTGGCAAAGGGCTCGCGGCGGAAATCGATATACCATTCTCCGCGCAGCGCGTTGAGATTCTTAAAGCGTAACGTCAGAATTTTCATGCGGACGGGTTCTCCAGCGCGGCGAGGGTGGTGCGAAATAGCTGGGTCAGCTGCTCGGCCTGCCCGGCATCCAACTGATCTTCCTGCGCCAGCCGACGGGCAAATACCTCTTCGACTTTGAGTTCGCTCAGGGTTTCGTTGTCCATGCGTGCCAGACTGCGCTGCCGCTGTTCACGGCTGCGGCGCACCAGCAGCACTTCTACCGGCAAGGTTTCAGTCAGTTGCTCTACGCGGCGCTGCAAATCACTCAGGTACTCTTGCGTGGTGATTTCAATGTCGAGCCATACCGGCTGCTCGCTGTCACCTTCGCTGAATTGGCTCAGCTGCTGCTCGATCTCGGCCATCGAACCTTTCAACATCTGCATCGCCTGGAACAGCGGGATCGGCAGCGCTGTGACGCCATCCAGTTGAGCGCCGAACTCCAGCAGGAACACGCTTTTTTCACGGCCCAGCTCGTCAAAACTGAGCGGGATCGGCGATCCGCTGTAGCGAATATGGTCGCTGTCGGCAATACGCTGCGCCCGGTGAATATGGCCCAGGGCGATGTAATCTGCGGCAGGAAAAGCCTGTGCCGGGAAGGCATCCAGCGTGCCGATGTAAATATCGCGCACCGAGTCACTCTTTGTTACCCCAACCGTGGTGAGGTGCCCGGTGGCGATAATCGGCAGTGCGCGATCGCCACGCTCGGCCAGCGCGGCGGCGTAGCATTGTTGATAGTGCTGCTCAATGGCTTCCAGCAGCGATATCTGTTTCTCGCGTCCCGATTGTCCCGCCTGACTGCGCAGAATATCGCGTGGGCGCAGATAGGGAATCGCGCACAGCAGCGCGCCCGGCGTGCCGTCACGCTGTTGCAGCGTCAGCACCTGCTGCTCCCCCTGCGGCGTGGCGCTGGTGATCACCCGCGTATTTAAACAGGCGAGTAACTCGCGTGATTCGTTCAGGGTAGCGACGGAATCGTGGTTGCCGGCCAGCACAATCAGCTGGCACTGCGTCGGTTGCAGCGCCACCACAAAGCGGTTAAACATTTCGCGCGCATAGCTTGGCGGCGAACCGGTATCAAACAGGTCACCGGCGATGATTAACGCATCCACTTGATGCTGGGCAATTTGAGCCAGCAACCAGTCAAGAAAGGCCTGATGTTCGGCCGCTCGACTCTTGCTGTAAAAGAACTGACCAAGATGCCAATCCGCGGTGTGAATGATACGCATGAAAACTCCCTGCTTCGTTAAGCGAGCGCGAATTATAACTGCTTCAGATCGCAAAGAAAAAAAGCGATAATCGTTGTCACATTTCTGTTTTTTAACTATTTATCATAGGTCGGGTTTTTCATAAAAGTGTCATAAAACTGACGCATAATGGCGCCGCAAATCCCCGTGACCTAATGTCACAAAAGCAGGAGTTATAATGGCTAAGCGCATTTTGGTTGTGGAAGACGAAGCTCCCATCCGTGAAATGTTATGTTTCGTGCTGGAACAGAATGATTATCAGCCTATTGAGGCAGAAGACTATGACAGCGCGATTGGTAAGTTGATCGAACCCTGGCCTGATTTAATTCTGCTGGATTGGATGTTGCCTGGCGGCAGCGGTATTCAGTTTATTAAACATTTGAAACGTGAAGCCATGACGCGCGACATCCCGGTGATGATGCTGACGGCGCGCGGTGAAGAAGAAGATCGCGTGCGCGGTCTGGAAGTGGGCGCGGATGACTACATCACCAAACCTTTCTCACCGAAAGAGCTGATGGCACGTATCAAAGCGGTAATGCGTCGTATATCACCGATGGCAGTGGAAGAGGTGATTGAGATGCAGGGCCTAAGCCTGGATCCCTCCTCACATCGCGTGATGTCGGAAAGCACCCCGCTGGAAATGGGGCCTACCGAATATAAATTACTGCACTTCTTTATGACGCACCCAGAACGTGTTTACAGCCGTGAACAGCTGCTGAACCACGTGTGGGGCACCAACGTTTACGTTGAAGATCGTACGGTTGATGTGCATATCCGTCGTTTACGTAAGGCGCTGGAAGTCACTGGCCACGATCGCATGGTTCAAACCGTTCGCGGAACAGGGTATCGTTTCTCTGCCCGCTACTAAACGGAGTCTTTACCGTGCTGGAACGACTCTCCTGGAAGAGATTATTGACTGAGCTGGCGCTGGTCTGTTTGCCCGCGCTGGTGCTTGGTCTGTTGTTCGGTTATCTGCCCTGGCTGCTGCTGATTGCAGTGTGCGGCGTGATGTTTTGGCACTTTAGAAATCTGATGCGTCTGTCGCACTGGCTGTGGGTCGATCGTTCCATGACACCACCTTCCGGGCGCGGCAGCTGGGAACCGCTGTTTTATGGTTTGTACCAGATGCAGTTGCGTAACCGTCGTCGTCGTCGTGAACTCGGCAATCTGATTAAGCGCTTTCGTAGCGGCGCGGAATCCCTGCCGGATGCCGTGATTCTGACCACCGAAGAGGGCACCATTTTCTGGTGCAACGGCCTGGCACAACAGCATCTGGGCCTGCGCTGGCCGGAAGATAACGGCCAGAACATCCTCAACCTGCTGCGCTATCCTGAATTTTCCCGCTATATCCGCCAACGTGATTTTGATAAACCGCTGACGCTGGTACTGAACAATCAGCATCATATGGAATTCCGCGTGATGCCTTACAGCGAAGGGCAGTGGTTGATGGTGGCGCGTGATGTGACGCAGATGCACCAGCTGGAAGGGGCGCGGCGTAACTTCTTTGCCAACGTCAGCCATGAACTGCGTACGCCGTTAACGGTGTTGCAGGGTTATTTGGAAATGATGGACGATGCGGCGATGAACGAACGCACGCGCAGCAAGGCATTGAACACCATGCAGGAGCAAACCCGCCGCATGGATAGCCTGGTAAAACAGCTGCTGACGCTGTCGCGTATCGAAGCCGCGCCGGCTATCGATCTTAAAGAAACGGTGGATGTGCCGGATATGCTGCAATTGTTGCAGCGCGAGGCGGAAACGCTCAGCCAGGGCCGACACAGCATCCATTTCCGTACCGATCCGCACCTCAAAGTGTTTGGTAATGATGAACAACTGCGCAGCGCCATTTCCAATCTGGTGTACAACGCGGTCAATCACACGCCGGAAGGGACACGCCTCGATATTAGCTGGCTGCGCACCAAAGAGGGCGCGGAGTTCAAAGTGTGCGATAACGGGCCAGGGATCAGTGAAGAGCATTTGCCGCGCCTCACCGAGCGTTTCTATCGGGTGGACAAAGCCCGCTCACGCGCGACCGGCGGCAGCGGTTTGGGACTGGCGATCGTTAAGCATGCGTTGAGCCACCATACTGCACGACTGGAGATCACCAGTATTCCGCATCAGGAAACCTGTTTTAGCTTCGTGCTGCCGCCGCGCCTGATAGTGGCGAAAAACGTTCACAGTAAGGTCAGTTAAGCACGACGGAGCGGCGCAATTTATTGCGCTATGCCAATGGGTCAGGCCATGTACGAGTTATTCGCACATACGGTAGCGGCGCAATTTATTGCGCGATCAATCGTGGCGCGACAGAATGTGCACTTGGATGTTCATGACCTGATTGACGGAAGACCTGATGAAATCGCTGTTGTTGTTCACGTTGCTGTTGTGCTCTGCGCTGGCGCAAGGCCAACAAACCATGCTCACCGGCAATTTGAGCAGCGTCGGTTCCGATACCCTGGGCTATCTGATGACCTTATGGGGCGAGGATTTCAGCCGCCAGTCACCGGGCGTTAACGTGCAGGTGCAGGCGGCCGGATCTTCAACTGCGCCCACCGCGCTGGCGGCGGGGCGCTGCCCAACTCGGCGCGATGAGCCGTCCGATGCAAATCGATGAACGTCAGCTGTTTACCACCCGCTACGGTTATCCGCCGCTGGCGGTGCCGGTGGCAATGGATGCGTTGGTGGTGGTGGTCAATCAGGACAATCCGCTGCCCCATATCGATCAACCGCAACTCGATGCCCTTTTCTCCATCACCCGCTTATGTGGCGCCCGCCAGGTGCCGCAGCGCTGGGGCGATCTTGGCCTTACTGAAGCGGCATGGGCACAACGCGGCATTCAACGTTTTGGTCGTAATTCGGCGTCGGGCACCTGGGGTTTCTTTAAACAGCAGGCGCTGTGTAAAGGTGATTTCCGCTCTGATGTGGCGGAGTTTCCCGGTTCGGCCGCAGTGGTGCAGGCAGTTGCGGCGACGCCCAATAGCATTGGTTATGCCAGTTTCGGTTTTCACCTGAGCGGCGTGAAGATGGTGCCGATTGTCACCGCCAGCGGCGACAGCGTGATGCCGGATGCCGAATCCATTCGCAGCGGCCGTTATCCGTGGTCGCGTCCGCTCTATATTTACGTCAATAAAGCCCCGGGCAAACCACTGCCGCCGCTGGTGAATGCGTTCCTGCATCAGGTGCTGTCGCCTGCCGGTCAGCGGCGCGTGACCGAAGCAGGTTATCTGCCGCTGTCTGACAGCCAAATGGCGCAGGCGCGTGCGGCCATTGAGGGAAATTGAAGTACGTGCATCCGAACATGAATTTTATTCACGTCCCCTGAATTTTCTTCCATTGCCGAAATGGGTTACGCGTGTCACTCTCTCTGGACATTTAGCCGTCCAGATGGCTATAAATAACCAGTTGAAATTATACCCTGACGCAACTATGCGTTTAGCCAGGAGTGAACATGTCACAACCACAACCGTTCCGCGCCGATACCGTCGGCAGTTTTCTGCGTCCTGCAGCGATTAAGCAGGCACGCGTGCAGTTTGCCAACGGCGAAATCAGCGCTGAACAGCTGCGTCAGGTCGAAGATAACGAAATCCGCCACGTGGTCGAGCAGCAACGAGCTAACGGCCTGCAGGTGGTGACCGACGGCGAATTCCGTCGTGCCTGGTGGCATTTTGACTTCTTTGGCGATCTGCAGGGCGTTGAGCTGTTTGAAGCCGAGCAGGGCATTCAATTCAACGGCGTGCAAACCAAAGCGCACGGCGTGAAAGTCACCGGTAAAGTGGGCTTTAATCCGAATCACCCGATGCTGGATCATTTCCGCTTCCTGAAAAGTGTTGCGGGCGACGCGGTGGCGAAGATGACCATCCCAAGCCCAAGCGTGCTGCACTTCCGCGGCGGCCGTAAGGTGATTGATGCCACCGTTTACCCGGATCTGAAAGAGTACTTTGCCGATCTGGCGCAGACCTATAAAGATGCGATCGCAGCGTTCTACGCCGCGGGCTGCCGTTTCCTGCAGCTGGATGACACCGTTTGGGCTTACCTGTGCTCTTCAGATCAGCAGCAGCAAATCCGTGAACGCGGTGAAGATCCGCAGGCGCTGGCACGTATTTACGCTGAGGTGCTGAACAAAGCGCTGGAAGATAAACCGGCTGACCTGACGATTGGTCTGCATGTGTGTCGCGGTAACTTCCGCTCCACCTGGATTTCTGAAGGTGGCTATGAGCCGGTGGCCGAGATTCTGTTTGGTCAGGTGAATATCGATGCTTACTTCCTCGAATATGACAACGAGCGTTCGGGTGGTTTTGAGCCGCTGCGCTTTATCAAGCCAGGCCATCAGCAAGTGGTGTTGGGTCTGATCACCACTAAAGCGGTGAACTGGAAGATCCGGCGCAAGTAAAAGCGCGCCTGCAGGAAGCTTCGCAGTTTGTTAGCCTGAACCAGATTTGCCTCAGCCCACAGTGTGGCTTTGCCTCAACAGAAGAGGGCAACAGCCTGACGGAAGAGCAGCAGTGGCAGAAGATTCGTCTGGTGGTCGATATCGCCAATCAGGTGTGGTGATGCTGTAAACTTGTGCAAACAGGCGCGTAAATCGCGCCTTTTGTGCATCCGGAAGCCCATTTTTGCAAGGAGATCTCCCGCTATGCGGAAACTTTAAGCAAATCATCTGAGGTGTTTTCGCGCTATTCCCCGCTGATGCACTGCTTTGTGTCACTTTCTTGTTATATCCTTCTGGTTTTCCGATCCCGTATTGCCTTTCTTCGCTATAAACGTTTTAATTTGCGCCGTTGTCGATTCATCCCTCTGCGAACAGAAGAAAAGCAGTTTAAATCACCTGCGCTTAATCGATTTGGCCCGCATAACGCTCTGATTCCGTCAGATAAGCCTTCGTTTGGGTGCATCCAGAGGACAACACGCACTCAACTTCCACCGCAACATCAGCCACAGGCAGTACAGAAGTTTATGACACATCGTTTAACCTCCAAGGATATCCTGGCGCTGGGCTTCATGACGTTTGCCCTGTTCGTCGGCGCAGGAAACATTATCTTTCCACCGATGGTGGGGATTCAATCTGGCGAACACGTTTGGGTTGCCGCATTCGGCTTTCTGATTACTGCCGTTGGCTTGCCGGTGATGACCGTAATCGCCCTGGCGCGCGTGGGGGGCGGCATTGATGCCCTCAGCTCACCAATCGGTAAAGGTGCAGGTCTGTTACTGGCAACGGTTTGCTATCTGGCCGTGGGGCCGCTGTTCGCGACACCGCGTACCGCGACCGTCTCGTTTGAAGTGGGTATTGCTCCGCTGACCGGTGATGGCGCACTGCCGCTGTTCATCTATAGCCTGGTTTACTTTGTGCTGGTGATGGGCATTTCCCTCTATCCGGGCAAATTGCTGGACACCGTTGGCCACTTCCTCGCACCGCTGAAAATCGTAGCGCTGACCATTCTCGGTCTGGCAGCACTGCTGTGGCCGGCCGGTGGTATCGCGCCTGCAACCGCTGATTACCAGCGTGCAGCCTTCTCCAGCGGCTTCGTGAACGGTTATCTGACTATGGATACGCTGGGCGCGTTGGTGTTCGGTATTGTTATCGTCAATGCGGCACGTTCTCGCGGCGTTGAAGATGCAAAACTGTTGACCCGTTACACCATGCTGGCAGGTGTGATTGCCGGTGTGGGCTTGACGCTGGTCTACCTCAGCCTGTTCAAACTTGGTTCTGGCAGCGCCGGCCTGGTTGATCAGAATGCCAATGGTGCGGCGATTCTGCATGCGTATGTGCAGCAGACCTTTGGCGGCATGGGCAGCTTCTTCCTGGCAGCACTGATTTTCGTGGCTTGCATGGTGACGGCGGTTGGTCTGACCTGCGCCTGTGCGGAATTCTTTGCGCAACACCTGCCGTTGTCGTATAAAGCGCTGGTCTTTATTCTGGGTCTGTTCTCAATGGTGGTGTCGAATCTCGGCCTGAGCCACTTGATTCAGATCTCGATTCCGGTGCTGACGGCGATTTATCCACCGTGCATTGTGCTGGTGGTACTGAGCTTCACCCTGAAATGGTGGAACAAAAGCTCGCGCATCATCGCGCCGACCATGCTGGTAAGCCTGCTGTTCGGTATCGTTGATGCCATCAAAACCACTAACTTTAAAGATGTGCTGCCTCTGTTCAGTCAGCATCTGCCACTGGCCGATCAGGGTCTCTCCTGGTTGCCGCCATCGCTGGTGATGCTGGTAATTGCTGCGGTGGTGGATCGCGCTAAAGGACGCGAGCAGGTCGCTGTCCATCAGTAATCGACATTGCTGTTAATTTCAACCACGGGCTTGCCCGTGGTTTTTTCATTTACAAGGTACTGTTGTTATGCAAGAAACCAACACGCTCAAACGCGGACTGAGCACGCGCCATATCCGTTTTATGGCGCTGGGATCGGCAATCGGTACCGGGCTGTTTTACGGCTCGGCGGATGCCATCAAAATGGCAGGACCCAGCGTGCTGCTGGCGTACATCATCGGCGGTGCGGTGGCGTACATCATCATGCGTGCACTGGGTGAGATGTCAGTCAATAACCCGCAGGCCAGTTCGTTTTCGCGCTATGCGCAGGACTATCTGGGCCCTTTAGCGGGTTACATCACCGGCTGGACCTACTGTTTTGAAATCCTGATTGTGGCGATTGCCGACGTGACGGCTTTTGGTATCTACATGGGCGTGTGGTTCCCGGAGGTGCCGCACTGGATTTGGGTGCTGTCGGTGGTGCTGATTATCGGTGCTATTAACCTGATGAGCGTCAAAGTGTTCGGCGAAGTCGAGTTCTGGTTCTCCTTCTTCAAAGTCGCCACCATTATCATCATGATCATCGCCGGTTTTGGCATGATTTTCTGGGGCATCGGCAACGGTGGGCAACCAACGGGTATCCATAACCTGTGGACCAACGGCGGCTTCTTTGCCCACGGCATTGTTGGCATGCTGCTGTCACTGCAGATGGTGATGTTTGCCTATGGCGGCATTGAGATCATCGGTATCACCGCCGGTGAAGCCGAAGAGCCTGAGAAGTCGATTCCACGCGCCATTAACTCGGTTCCGCTGCGTATTCTGGTGTTCTATGTGGGCACGCTGTTTGTGATCATGTCGATTTACCCCTGGAATCAGGTCGGCACCTCCGGCAGTCCTTTTGTGCTGACTTTCCAACATTTGGGCATTGCAGCGGCGGCATCGATTCTTAACTTTGTGGTATTGACGGCGTCACTGTCGGCGATCAACAGCGATGTGTTTGGCGTGGGCCGTATGCTGCACGGCATGGCGCAGCAGGGCCACGCACCGAAGATGTTCCAGAAGGTCTCCGATCGCGGGATTCCGTGGGTCACGGTATTGGTGATGATGTTTGCGATGCTGATCGCGGTGTATCTCAACTACCTGATGCCAGAGAAAGTGTTCCTGGTGATCGCGTCGCTGGCGACCTTCGCCACGGTGTGGGTGTGGATCATGATTCTGCTGTCGCAGATTGCATTCCGCCGCAAGATTGGCAAAGAACAAGCCGATAAGCTGAAATTTGCCGTGCCGGGTGGCAGCAAAACCGCGTGGATTGGCGTGGCGTTCCTGGTGTTTATCATTGGGCTAATCGGCTACTTCCCGGATACTCGTGTGTCACTGTTCGTCGGCTTTGGATGGATTGCCCTGCTGCTGCTGGCGTGGCCGCTGGTGAAGAAGCGTAAAGGATAATCCTCGGGGTGCGCAGAAATGCGCACCCCGACTACATCTGCCGTTACCAATTACTCCCCAACGCAATCTCTCCGCCCGCCGGGCTGAGATGATTGTTGTCGTAGTACAGCGGCAGACCGCCGCTGGTGATCATACAACCCTGCTCATTGCACAAATTCTCGCGCAGAGACAGTACGCGCACGCCCTGCTGTTGATAGCGTTGCAGTAATTTCTCTACCGCCTCTTCCGGGAACTGGAACAGTCTGGTGCGCTCACTCAACAGCGGCGGCGATTCCCACTTGCCAAGCCACGCACTCAGCTCGCGGCGAACCGGCATGTTGCGGTTGTTACTATAACGCAGCGGGTCAACATCAACGGAAGGCGCATCCTCAATCACCGTGACCTTTTTACCGGCTTGCCTGAGCTGTGCCACCACGCGGTCCATGCTGGTTTGCAGGGCTTCGAGATTACTTTTCTCTGGATGGCCGGTCTCACGGAAACCCGCGCCCGGCAACAGGCTCATGCCCGATGCCCAGTAAGCGCTGATCACCACTTCATCCACCTTATCGCTGAGCACCATCTTCAGCACTTCCTGATTGAAGGTGATGCACTGCTGTGCATGGTTAGGCATCTGACTCACCACGCGCGTGGCACCAATCAAGAAGGGGCAGGAAGCCTTGGTGAGTTGATACAGTGGTTTGTGCTGACGCTGGGCGTAGCTGGACACCGAAGCACGCAGCGCGGCAGCATGGCTATCACCAATCAGCGCAATGCCAGGTCGGTCGGTCTGCGGATAACACTCGGCATGCCGCGAGGGCAGGTTAGCGCCGTAATCCAGCAGGCAGGGATTTCGCTGCGCCGATATTTTCCATGCATCGGCATTGACCACTAATTCACTGACACGCGATTTCATGCCGCCGGTTTGCCACAGCAGCACCATTGCCCCTGCCGCGATAGCGGAGGAGGCACAGTAGCCGGGAATCACCCAGCGCGTGCCGTTACCGGCCTGGCGGAACGGCTGCTCCACAAAGCGCCAGGAAAGCCAGGCAATGACCAGCGCCGCGCCGCTGATAATCAGGCCTTGCCAGATCGTGAGCGGGTGGTCACTGCAGATGCGGGCCAGGCTGAGTAACGGCCAGTGCCACAAATACCAGGAGTAGGAGATTTTACCGATAAAACGCATCGGTCGGTTCTCTAACAGCATCTGATTAAGTTCGCTGCGTGCGCCAATCATCAGGCAACCCGCCACGACCGGAATCATCGCCAGCCAACCAGGAAAACGATCTTCGCCGCCTATCAGCAGGCTGGCAGCGATAATTATTAACCAGCCAAGCAGATTCAACAGGCTTGCCGCGCGTCCGGTGACGGGCTGCGGCCGCCACAGCGCCAGCAGCACACCTGCGCCTAACTCCCACGCGCGGGTCGGCAGCAGATAAAAGGCATGGGTGCTGGCAAAGGAGGTCACATAAATACAGGCCGCCAGCGAAATCACACTGAGGATCAGTACCACGCTGCCCATTGTGCGTTTCATGCGTACCGCCAGCAGCAAAATAAATGGCAGCGCAATATAGAACTGTTCTTCAATACCCAACGACCAGGTCATGAGTAGTGGATTCAAATCAGAATCGGTACTGAAATAGTCGCCGCTTTTCAGCAACAGCATATTCGGCACGGAGATGAATACCGCCACGCTGTATTTGGCTAACTGGCTGAACTCCAGCGGAGACAGCAGAATAAAGCCCAATAGCAGCAATACCGTCATCATAAAAAATAATGCGGGAGCGATGCGACGGATACGGCGTAAATAGAATTGATAAAACGAGAAGCGACCTTCGGCGATTTCTTTGCTGATAATAACGCCAATCAGAAAGCCCGAAATAACAAAGAACAGGTCAACCCCAATAAAACCGCCCTGTAAGGTTGTGACACCCGAGTGGAACAGAACAACCAGAATAATGGCTACGGCGCGCAGGCCGTCAATATCCGCCCGATAGCGGTGAGAGGCATTCGCAGTCATGTTTTATACCCAGCAGTGAAGGATTTTGTTTTTTATGCGTTCCAGATATGAAAAAAATAAATCGGCGCATCCTGTCGCCGAAAAAAAATAACAAAGGAGAAAATTGAGTAATACAAGGGATGATTGACGGAGACAGAATACCCGTTTTCACTGCGGAAACATCAGGGCGAGAAAAAATTAGAATAATCGCAGATCAATGAAATAAATCATATTGATGGCGCTGAAGCGTTAAGACGGAAAAGTTAAGCCTGGATTATCCATCAGGCTTATTTCCATCTGAGAAAAACGGGGTTACAGGCTGCTATGGGCGGGCAGTAGCGCTTTAAGCTGCGGATAAATCACCGCGTTGGCGAGCAGCACCGGATTGCCCTGTTGCAGGCCGCCATGGCTGAGGTAATCATTGGTGATCCCGCCGGCCTCGCGCATTAACACGATCCCCGGTAAACCGTCCCATGGATTCATATGCGCTTCGTAATAGCCGATCAGACGGCCGGCCGCCGCCCACGCACTCATCAACGCGCCCGAACCGTTGCGAATGAACATGCCGCCTTGAGAGAGTAAACCGCCAATAAACGCCGTGAGCGGTTCCGCCGGTTGGCTGTTGGAACTGCTGAGGCCAAGCATCCCTTGATTGAGCTGCTGTGCGCTGTGGGCCTGGAGGCGTTTTTCATTCACCCACGCTCCGCGGCCACGGCAGGCGTGGAAGGTTTCATGATGATTGGGATCGCACACCACGCCGATAACCGGTTCGTTTTCACACACAATGGCCAGTGATACGCACCAGTTGTGTAATCCATTCAAAAAGCAGCTGGTGCCGTCGATGGGATCAATCACCCAGATAAAGCGCGCGCCGGTGGTGTCGCCGCCGCTCTCTTCACCCAGTACCGCATCGTCGGGAAAGCGTTCACGAATCAGATGTTTGACCAACTCTTCTACGTTGCGATCGGCTTCGCTGACCACATCCTGTAAATCCTTTTTATGCTCAATCACCAGTTGATGGCGCTGCTGATACCAGGAAAGGGCACGGCTGGCAGCAGTTTTAGCGACATCACAGGCGAAGTGATAACGCGCATCAAGTTCGGTAAGCGTGGCTGATGACATCTTTCCCTCTTATCATTTTTGGCAGACCCTGTGACGAAAAACGCCGAAAAAGGCGAGCTGACAATGTGACTGACTTAACAAAAGTTAAGAAAGGTTTCATTAAGCCGCAGATGACTGCGGCTGGCAAGAGGCGTAAATGCTGGGATTGTGAAAAAAAGTCGGTTTAGAGTTGCTGGGTGCGCGCCGCTTCCATCAGGCGGGGATAGAACTGGAAGAACAGCGGTTCGAGTTGTTGGTAATGGTCGATAAAATCCTGGTAGGAATCGCGCAGTGCCACCAGGCGCGGGCGACGATGCGCCATGCCGCTCAGGACACGTGCCAGCCGCGTCGGTTCGGCATAATGCTCAAACCAGCGCTCGCGCCACATCACCGCATTCAATTCGATAAAGCCTTCCGGCGTGCCCGCCAGCTGAGGCAGGATCTCGCGTTCAGCCGCCGCGGTAAAAGCGGCCAGGGATTGCGTGGGGTGGATCTTGTCCCAGTGCAGGGCAAGGAAATGATCCCAAATGACATCCAGCGTGATGGGCGCGACGCGGCGTGTTTCGGCACGGAAAAACTGCCGTGCTTCACGTACCTCGGGCAAATTATCGGTCAGCACGTCAAGACGACGATGCATAGCGATGCCCGCCACGACCGGTTCCGGCCATTGCGACTGCACGTTGCCGCGCACGAAGTCGGCCATAAGATTGCCCAGCAGGGAGCTGTCAGCCAGCTGTGCGAGGTGAAGGTGAGCGAGAAAGTTCATGGCGCATTATATACACGTCATACCTCAAGTTACAGGTGCGTTGGCTGCTCTCGCTCGCCCGAATCACTGACTAAAGTAGGCGCACCGGGCTGCTCCCGTTTGCCGCATTCAGCTACCTCAAAAGATGTTGTGTAAAAGCCGCCTCACAGAGATGCAGCCAGTTGTTCAGAATTTCCCGCTTTTCCGCTAAACTATGCCGCCTGTTTTTTAGTCCTGAAGAAGTGATGCATGCGTGTAGCCGATTTTGCTTTTGAGTTGCCAGAATCTTTGATCGCCCACTATCCGCAGGCGCAGCGAAGCGGTTGCCGCTTGCTGGCGCTGGATGGTCCGAGCGGTGCGTTGGGCCATGAAGTGTTTACCGATGTGCTGGATAAGCTCAATCCGGGCGACCTGCTGGTGTTCAATAACACCCGCGTGATCCCGGCCCGCGTTTATGGCCGTAAAGCCAGTGGCGGAAAAATCGAGATGCTGGTGGAGCGCATGCTGGATGACAAACGCGTGCTGGCGCACGTGCGTGCCTCAAAAGCACCGAAGCCGGGCGCGGAATTGCTGCTGGGCGATGACGAAAGCGTCAAAGCCACCATGGTGGCGCGCCACGATACGCTGTTTGAGATCGAATTCGCCGATGACCGCGCGGTGCTGGATATCCTTAACAGCGTCGGCCACATGCCGCTGCCGCCGTATATCGATCGTCCGGACGAAGAAGCCGATCGCGAGCTGTATCAAACCGTGTACAGCGCGCGCCCTGGTGCTGTCGCAGCACCGACCGCCGGTTTGCACTTTGATGAACCGCTGCTGGATGCGCTGCGAGCCAAAGGCATTGAGATGGCGTTTGTCACGCTGCACGTTGGGGCGGGTACTTTCCAGCCGGTACGCGTCGAGAACATCAACGACCACATCATGCACTCCGAATATGCCGAAGTGCCGCAGGATGTGGTGGATGCGGTGCTGGCGTGTAAGGCACGTGGCAACAAAGTGGTCGCCGTGGGCACCACGTCCGTGCGTTCACTGGAGAGCGCAGCGAAGGCGGCTCAGGATGCGCTGATTGCGCCGTTCTTTGATGACACGCAGATCTTTATCTATCCCGGTTATCACTATCAGGTGATTGATGCGCTGATCACCAACTTCCACCTGCCAGAATCGACGCTGATTATGCTGGTGTCGGCATTTGCCGGATACAAAAATACCATGGCGGCTTATCAGAGCGCGGTGGCTGAGCAGTACCGTTTCTTTAGCTACGGGGATGCTATGTACATCACCCGTAATCCACAGGCTCCTGACGAAGTTGTTGGAGCTTAATAATCAGACTGTTTCTCTGATTATCTAATGAGGTCAATGTGAAATTTGAATTAGATACCACCGACGGTCGCGCGCGCCGTGGCCGTCTGGTGTTCGATCGTGGTGTGGTTGAAACCCCGGCATTTATGCCTGTGGGCACCTACGGCACCGTGAAGGGCATGACGCCGGAAGAAGTGAAAGAGACCGGCGCTCAGATCCTGCTGGGTAATACCTTCCACCTGTGGCTGCGTCCGGGCCAGGAGATCATGAAGCTGCACGGCGACCTGCATGATTTCATGAACTGGCAGGGGCCGATCCTCACCGATTCCGGCGGCTTCCAGGTGTTCAGCCTTGGCGACATCCGTAAGATCACCGAAGCGGGCGTGCATTTCCGTAACCCGATCAATGGCGATCCGATTTTCCTCGATCCGGAAAAATCGATGGAAATTCAGTATGATCTCGGTTCAGACGTGGTGATGATCTTCGATGAGTGTACGCCTTATCCTGCGGACTGGGATTATGCTAAACGCTCCATGGAGATGTCACTGCGTTGGGCACAGCGTAGCCGCGATCGCTTTGATTCACTTGGCAATAAAAACGCGCTGTTCGGCATTATTCAGGGCGGTGTTTACGAAGATTTACGAGATGTCTCGGTTAAAGGTCTGGTGGATATCGGCTTTGATGGGTACGCTGTGGGCGGCCTGGCGGTGGGTGAACCTAAAGAGGACATGCATCGCATCCTGGAACACGTCTGTCCGCAGATTCCGCACGACAAACCGCGTTATTTGATGGGCGTCGGCAAGCCAGAAGATCTGGTGGAAGGCGTTCGCCGCGGTATCGATATGTTTGACTGTGTTATGCCAACGCGTAACGCACGTAATGGTCACCTGTTTGTGACCGATGGCGTGGTGAAAATCCGTAATGCCAAGTATAAAGATGACACGACGACGCTGGATGCGGAGTGTGATTGTTACACCTGTCGCAATTATAGCCGCGCCTACTTGTATCATCTTGATCGTTGTAACGAAATACTGGGCGCACGTCTGAATACGATTCACAATCTGCGCTATTACCAGCGTTTGATGGCGGGTTTACGTAACGCTATCGAAGAGGGTAAATTAGAGCACTTTGTTAGCGAGTTCTACCAACGGACGGGTAAAGCGGTTCCACCGTTAAACGTCTGATAATTCTATCAATGAGGGAAATTTAATGAGCTTTTTCATTTCTGACGCCGTTGCCGCAGCAGGCGCTCCGTCTCAGGGAAGTCCTTATTCTCTGGTGATCATGCTGGTGGTGTTCGGTCTGATCTTCTATTTCATGATTCTGCGCCCGCAGCAGAAGCGTTCAAAAGATCACAAGAAGCTGATGGATTCCATCTCTAAAGGTGATGAAGTGTTGACCAGCGGTGGCTTAGTCGGTCGTGTGACCAAAGTTGCCGAAACGGGTTATGTTTCTATCGCCCTGAACGACACCACTGAAGTAGTTGTTAAACGTGATTTCGTGGCCGCCGTTCTGCCGAAAGGTACTATGAAGGCGCTGTAATTTTTTCTTCCCGAAGGAACTGCCGTGTTAAACCGTTATCCTTTGTGGAAGTACATCATGCTGGTCGCCGTGATTATCGTCGGCCTGCTCTATGCGCTTCCTAACCTTTATGGTGAGGATCCGGCCGTTCAAATCACTGGTGCGCGCGGTGGCGCCGCCAGTGAGCAAACGTTGGATCAGATCCAGACTTTATTAAAACAAGACAATATCCAGAGCAAATCCCTCGCTTTGGAAAATGGTGCCATTCTGGCCCGTTTTGACAATCAGGATGTGCAGCTGCGCGCGCGTGATGCGATCACCACCGCGCTGGGCGATAACTATGTTGTGGCACTCAACCTCGCGCCGGCAACCCCGCGCTGGCTGACCCTGCTCGCCGCAGAACCGATGAAACTCGGTCTCGATCTGCGCGGCGGCGTACACTTCCTGATGGAAGTGGATATGGATACTGCGCTGAGCAAACTGCAGGAGCAAAATGCTGACAGTCTGCGTAGCGATCTGCGTGACAAAAGCATCCCGTATACCAACGTCAACAAAATCGCGAACTACGGCGTAGAAGTCCGTTTCCGTGATGGCGCAAGCCGTGATGCGGCTATCAGCTACCTCTCTTCCCGTCATCGCGATCAGGTTATTTCTAGCGTAGGTAGCGATACCCTGCGTGCAGTGATGACCGATGCGCGCATGAGTGAAGCGCGTGAATATGCCGTCCAGCAGAACATCACCATTCTGCGTAACCGCGTAAACCAGCTTGGCGTTGCCGAACCGCTGGTGCAGCGTCAGGGTGCTGACCGCATCGTGGTTGAACTGCCGGGTATTCAGGATACGGCGCGTGCCAAAGAGATTCTTGGCGCCACCGCAACACTGGAATTCCGTCTGGTTAATACCACCGTTGATCCAAGTGCAGCGACCAGCGGTCGTGTACCGGGTGATTCGGAAGTGAAAGAGACACGTGAAGGCCAGCCGGTTGTGCTGTACAAGCGCGTGATTCTGACCGGTGACCACATCACCGATTCCACGTCCAGCATGGATGAGTACAACCAGCCGCAGGTGAATATTTCACTGGATGGCGCGGGCGGTAACATCATGTCGAACTTCACCAAGGACAACATCGGTAAACCGATGGCGACCCTGTTTGTGGAGTACAAGGACAGCGGTAAGAAAGATGCCAATGGTCGTTCGATTCTGGTGAAGCAGGAACAAGTGATTAACGTGGCGAACATTCAGTCGCGCCTCGGTAACAGCTTCCGTATCACCGGTATCAACAACCCGAACGAAGCACGCCAGCTGTCGCTGCTGCTGCGCGCCGGTGCGTTGATCGCGCCAATTCAGATTGTGGAAGAGCGTACCATCGGTCCAACCATGGGCCAGCAGAACATCACACAGGGTCTCGAAGCCTGCTTGTGGGGTCTGATCGCGTCCATTCTGTTTATGGTGGTGTTCTACAAGAAGTTTGGTCTGATTGCATCCAGTGCACTGTTGTGCAACCTGGTGCTGATTGTCGGCATCATGTCATTGCTGCCGGGTGCGACGCTCACCATGCCGGGTATTGCCGGTATCGTGTTGACGCTGGCGGTGGCAGTTGATGCCAACGTGTTGATTAACGAACGTATTAAAGAAGAACTGCGTAACGGACGCTCGGTACAGCAGGCGATTCATGAAGGCTATAAAGGCGCCTTCTCCAGTATCGTCGACGCCAACGTCACTACGCTGATTAAAGTTATCATTCTTTATGCGGTCGGTACCGGCTCCATCAAAGGCTTTGCGATTACTACCGCTATCGGTATCGCGACTTCGATGTTCACCGCTATCGTCGGCACCCGTGCCATCGTTAACCTGGTGTACGGCGGCAAACGCATCAACAAGCTGTCTATCTGAGGAGTGCGTTGTGGCACAGGACTATAGTATTGAACAGCTGAACCACGGGCGTAAGGTCGTAGACTTTATGCGCTGGGACACGCTGGCGTTCTTCATCTCCGGTCTGCTGATTGTGGCGTCTATCGCCATTATCGGTGTGCGAGGCTTCAACTGGGGCCTCGACTTTACCGGCGGAACGGTGATTGAGATTAACCTGGAAAAACCGGCCGATCTGGATGCACTGCGTCAGGGTTTGGTGAAAGCAGGCTTCGAAGAGCCGTTAGTGCAGAACTTTGGTAGCAGCCGTGACGTCATGGTGCGCATGCCTCCGGTCACTGGCCCTGAAGGTCAGGAGCTGGGAACCAAGGTTCTGGCATCGATTAACCAGACCACGCAGCAGAACGCGACCGTGAAGCGTATCGAATTCGTTGGCCCAAGTGTGGGTAGCGATTTGGCGCAGGCGGGGGCGATGGCGCTGTTATCGGCACTGATCGCGATTCTGATCTATATCGGTATCCGCTTTGAGTGGCGACTGGCGCTGGGTACCGTACTGGCACTGGCGCACGATGTGATCATCACCTGCGGCATTTTGGCGCTGGTGCACATCGAGATCGATCTGACGATTGTTGCTTCGTTGATGTCGGTGATTGGTTACTCGCTTAACGATAAGATCGTGGTTTCCGACCGTATTCGTGAGAACTTCCGCAAAATTCGTCGCGGTTCTTCTTACGATATCACCAACGTGTCGTTGACCCAGACGTTGAGCCGTACCTTGATCACCTCGCTGACCACGTTGGCGATGATCATGATCCTGTTCCTGTTTGGTGGCGCGTTGCTGAAAGGCTTCTCACTGACCATGCTGATCGGTGTCACCATCGGTACCATTTCATCTATCTATGTTTCTTCTGCTCTGGCGCTGAAACTGGGTATGAAGCGTGAACACATGCTGGTGCAGAAAGTTGAGAAAGAGGGCGCCGATCAGCCTTCGATCCTGCCTTAATTCTGCTGATGAAATGAAACGGGCTGCCTAAGGGCAGCCCGTTTTTTTATGCTCCTGCGATCAGGGCGTCTTAGCTTTTTCTGGTGCAGGTAACACATCATGCACGCGCACGTAGCCGAGTTGCTCCGGTGATAAACCACTCAACCGCAGCGGCACGATCACCGAACTGCGAGGCGTCAAGCTGGCTTCAACCTGAATCGTCTGGGTCAGGCTTTCCGCGTTCAGCGGTTTACCGCTGGCCGGATCCAGTTCTCCCCACACCACGGTAGCGGTGAGGGCTGGGACCGGCTGGTCATCAGTCGAACGGATAGTCAGGTTAGCACGACTGCCGCTGGCTTCACCTTCCACGCGAGACAGCGATAAGCGCAACTTGCCCACCTGGGTTTGCAGTTCGACCGGCGTAGTGGCCTGCGGGAGCAACCACGCTCCTTGCGTGGATTGACCGTTCAGCTGTCCCTGAATTTCCAGCGCGGTTGCCTGATTGGTCAGTTTGCGCATCTGCTGATTCAGCTGACTCACTTCCTGATGTAACTCTTTGACCTGCGGTGAAGTCGGCGTTGAACTACAACCACTGAGAACCAACAGCGAAAGTGCGGCGGGCGCCCAAAACGTCCTGATCGTCATGCATTGTCCTTTCTGTTATTTCGGAATACGTAATACCTGGCCGGGGTAGATCTTATCAGGATGCGTCAGCATTGGCTTGTTTGCTTCGAAAATCTTGTTGTATTCATTGGGGTTCCCGTAAACCTGTTTGGAAACTGCGCTCAGGGTGTCGCCTTTTTTCACCGTGTAGAATTCTGCTTCCGGCGCACTGTCGGTCACGGTGACCTTGTCATCGACCTTAGTGATCCCCGCGACGTTGCCGGCGGCAACCAGGATTTTCTCTTTCAGCTCTTGCGAGATACCCTCGCCGCTCACGGTAACGGTATCGCCCTGCACATCGACTTTGACTTTATCGCTGTCAGGCAAGCCGAGCTGGTTAATGTGATCCTGCAATTTTTTGCTGGGATCGTCAGCGCCGCTAACGGCATCCCAAAGTTTTTCACCTGCTTCTTTCACGAAATTGAACAGACCCATGTGACCTCCTGCAAATGTGCCGGATTGGCTGTTTAAGCGTAGTGGCTTTTAACGTTTACAGAGCGGCACATCCTGCGTCTGTGAGCCGGGCGGTGATTCGGTCACGCGTATTTAGTTGCATCCGAGATCGCGCTACACTGTGTGGCCTATTTATCTCGCGACAGGAAACGTCATGCATTGCCCCTTCTGCTCCGCTGTGGACACCAAAGTGATAGATTCGCGTCTGGTCAGCGAAGGTTCTTCAGTGCGCCGCCGCCGCCAGTGTCTGGTGTGCCATGAGCGTTTTACCACCTTTGAAGTGGCGGAGTTGGTGATGCCGCGCGTGGTGAAAAGCAACGATGTGCGTGAACCCTTTAACGAAGATAAGCTCGCCAGCGGCATGATGAAGGCACTTGAAAAGCGCCCGGTCAGTGCCGATGCGGTGGATAACGCGGTTAATCATATCAAAACCCAACTGCGTGCCACCGGCGAGCGCGAAATCCCCAGCAAGCTGGTGGGCAATCTGGTGATGGAAGAGCTGAAGAAGCTCGATAAGGTGGCCTACATCCGCTTTGCCTCGGTGTACCGCAGTTTCGAAGATATCCGTGATTTTGGCGAAGAGATCGCCCGCTTACAGGACTAAGCCATGACTGACGAACGCTACATGGCGCGTGCGCTTGAACTGGCGCGACGCGGACGTTTCACCACCACCCCGAATCCGAATGTGGGTTGCGTAGTGGTACGTGACGGCGAGATTGTCGGCGAAGGCTGGCATCATCGCGCGGGCGAGCCGCATGCCGAAGTGCACGCGCTGCGCATGGCGGGTGATAAAGCCAAAGGCGCTACGGCTTACGTCACGCTGGAACCGTGCAGCCACCACGGGCGCACGCCGCCGTGTTGCGACGCGCTGATCGCCGCCGGTGTGAGCCGCGTAGTCGCCGCGATGCAGGATCCCAATCCGCAAGTTGCGGGGCGCGGATTGTATCGTTTGCAGCAGGCGGGCATCGAGGTTAGCCACGGCTTAATGATGAGCGAAGCGGAAGCATTGAATCGTGGTTTTCTGAAACGTATGCGCACCGGCTTCCCATGGATTCAGCTCAAACTTGGCGCATCCCTTGATGGGCGCACCGCGATGGCCAGTGGCGAAAGTCAGTGGATCACGTCGGCGGCAGCTCGACGTGATGTGCAACGTTTACGCGCCCAGAGTTCAGCTATTCTTACCTCCAGTGCGACCGTGCTGACGGATGATCCCTCCTTGACGGTGCGTTGGAATGAACTGAGCGAGGATGTGCGACAGCAACTCGATGAAGCCACGCTGCGCCAACCGGTGCGAGTGGTGATCGACAGCCAGCAGCGCGTCACCCCGCAACACCGTCTGATCGCTCAGCCTGGCGAAACCTGGCTGATGCGCAGTGAAATCGATTCTCAAAGCTGGCCGAAAAGCGTCAGCCAGATTGCGGTGCCGCAGCGCGGTGCACAGCTGGATCTGGTGGCGATGATGATGTTGCTTGGCCAGCGTCAAATCAACTCGGTGTGGGTAGAAGCCGGAGCCGGTCTAGCTGGCGCGTTATTGCAGGTTGGCCTGGTGGACGAACTGATCGTTTACATGGCACCGAAGCTGCTGGGCAGCACCGCACGCGGCCTGTTCGACTTGCCGGGACTGGAACAATTAGCTGATGCGCCAGCCCTGAAGTTCAGCGATGTGCGCAGGGTCGGAGAGGACCTGCGGTTGACGCTGACACCCACTTAAGCACTGACTGAAAAGCCTGAGCGCGTTGCCGAAGAGTATGATAGAATCCGCCCCCTTCTGCGGGGCCATAATACAAACACCCAAAGGATATGTATGAAAGTTATCGAAGCTGCTGTTGCCACGCCCGATGCAAACATTGCCATCGTTATTGCGCGTTTTAACAACTTCATTAATAACAGCCTGCTGGATGGCGCGGTAGATGCGCTGAAGCGTATCGGCCAGGTTAAAGCAGAAAACATCACCGTGGTTTGGGTTCCAGGTGCTTACGAACTGCCATTGGCAGCGCGCGCACTGGCGAAAGCCGGTAAGCACGACGCGATCGTTGCACTGGGAACCGTGATCCGTGGCGGCACCGCCCACTTCGAATATGTGGCAGGTGAAGCCAGCTCAGGTATTGCCAACGTGGCGATGACCAGTGATATTCCGGTGACTTTCGGCGTGTTAACCACCGAAAACATCGAGCAGGCGATTGAACGCGCCGGCACTAAAGCAGGTAATAAAGGCGCCGAAGCGGCCCTGACTGCACTCGAAATGATTAACGTATTGAAAGCCATCAAAGCCTGATTTTGTAAGGGGAATTTTGTGAAACCTGCTGCTCGTCGTCGCGCCCGTGAGTGCGCTGTTCAGGCGCTTTACTCCTGGCAGTTGTCAAAGAACGACATTGCCGATGTGGAATACCAGTTTCTGGCGGAACAAGACGTCAAAGACGTCGATATTAGCTATTTCCGCGAATTGCTGGCCGGAGTGGCGACTAACAGCGCGTACCTGGACGGTCTGATGAAGCCTTACCTGTCGCGTCAGCTGGAAGAGCTGGGCCAGGTAGAGAAAGCGATTCTGCGTCTTTCCCTGTATGAGCTGAGCAAACGTTCTGATGTGCCTTACAAAGTGGCCATCAACGAAGGTATCGAACTGGCCAAAGTGTTTGGCGCTGAAGACAGCCACAAGTTTGTCAACGGCGTGCTGGACAAAGCAGGCCCGCAAATTCGACCCAACAGAAAATAATGCTGAAGGCCGGTTTACCGGCCTTTTTTTTCATTGAGACCTGACTTATGTCCTGTGGTGAATTCGAACTGATCGCACGTTATTTTAACCGCGTCACCAGCTCCCGCCGCGATGTGGAGAAGGGAATTGGTGACGACTGCGCGTTACTGAACCTACCCGAAAAACAGACGTTGGCCATTAGCACCGATACACTGGTGGCGGGCGTGCACTTCTTACGTGATATCCATCCTGCCGATCTGGGTTACAAAGCGCTGGCTGTTAATCTGAGTGATTTAGCTGCCATGGGCGCGGATCCGGCATGGCTCACGCTCGCGCTGACCCTGCCAGAAGTGGATGAGAGTTGGCTGGCGGCCTTCAGCGATAGCCTGTTTGAGTTGCTGGACTACTACGATATGCAGCTGATTGGCGGCGATACTACGCGCGGTCCACTCAGTATGACACTGGGCATTCATGGCCTGGTGCCGGTGGGCAAAGCCCTGAGACGCTCAGGCGCAAAACCCGGTGACTGGATTTTTGTGACCGGCACGTTGGGTGACAGCGCGGCGGGTTTGTCGCTGTTACAACATCGCCATCGTCTCAGCGATCCCGCCGTGCATGAAGTGCTGATTAAGCGCCATCTGCGTCCGATGCCAAGAGTGCTGCAAGGCCAGGCGTTGCGAAATCTGGCGACATCGGCGATTGATTTGTCTGACGGCCTGGTCTCCGATCTCGGCCATATTCTGACCGCCAGCCGCGTGGGTGCCCGTATCAATCTGGAAGCATTACCGCTTTCTGCGGCATTGCGTGACCACTTTGAGCCGGAACAGGTGCTGACCTGGGCATTAAGCGGCGGCGAAGATTATGAGCTGTGCTTTACGGTTCCTGAAGTGAATCGTGGCGCGCTGGATGTGGCGCTGGGTAATCTGGGCGCGTCTTATACCTGTATCGGACAGATTGCACCGGAAGCGGAAGGCCTGACGCTCCTGGAAAATGGCAAGCCGCGCAGTTTCAATCACAAGGGATTTGACCACTTTAATGCGAAGTAAAGATGTGGCGAAAAGCCGGCTGCGGCTGAGCAATCCGTGGCACTTGCTGGCAATCGGTTTTGGTAGCGGCTTAAGTCCCATTATGCCGGGCACTGCCGGTTCGATTGCGGCGATTCCGTTTTGGTGGTTGATGACGTTTCTGCCACTGCAGATCTATTCGCTGCTGGTACTGATTGGTATCAGCGTGGGCGTTTATCTGTGCCATCGCACCGCGAAAGACATGGGCGTGCACGATCACGGCAGCATTGTCTGGGATGAGTTTATCGGCATGTGGATTACGCTGATGGCGATCCCGGCGATGAGCTGGCAGTGGGTGCTGGCCGGGTTTGTTATCTTCCGCATTTTTGATATCTGGAAACCCTGGCCGATTCGCTGGTTCGATAAAAACGTGCATGGTGGCATGGGCATTATGGTCGACGACATTATTGCGGGTGTCATTTCCGCCGCAATTTTGTACGGATTGGGATTGGTGCTTTAATTCACATCGCGCGATGAATCGCGCCGCTACGGATTTTTATGGTGGCGGCGCAATTTATTGTCGTGTTTAACATTACAGATTTGTACGGTCGCGGCGCAATTTATTGCGCGTATTTAACGCTACTCGAATCCCACTACCGGATGCGGTTGATAAACCGATTCCAGCTCAGCAATATCCGCTGTACTCAGCTCCACATCCACCGCCTTCACCAACTCTGCAAACTGCTGCTCGCGCGATGCACCGATAATCGGTGCGGTGACCACGGGTTTGTGCAGCAGCCACGCCAGCGCAACCTGGGCGCGCGTCACGCCTTTATCGGCAGCAATGGTTGCCAGACGCTCTGCAATCGCCGCATCGTTCTCTTCGGTGCCGGTATAGAGTTTTTCCATTACGTTGTCCGATACCGAACGCGCGGTGGTTTCGCCCCACGGACGCGTCAGTTTACCGCGTGCCAGCGGGCTCCACGGCAGCACGGCAATGCCTTCACGCTCGCACAGCGGGTGCATCTCATTCTCTTCCTCACGCTGAATCAGGTTGTACTGATCCTGCATGCTGACAAAACGCGCCCAGCCATTCTGCTTTTGCAGATCCAGCGCCTGAGCGAACTGCGCAGCATGCATTGAAGAAGCACCGATGTAGCGCGCTTTACCGGATTTCACCACGTCATTCAGCGCCTCCAGCGTCTCTTCAATCGGCGTGTCGTAATCCCAGCGATGAATCTGCAGCAGGTCAACGTACTCCATGCCGAGGCGCGTCAGGCTATCATCGATTGATTGCAGGATATTTTTGCGGGACAGGCCTTGTGACAGGTTGCTGAGCGGGAAATAGACTTTGGTGGCGACCACCACCTGATCGCGGCGTGCAAAATCTTTTAGAGCGCGTCCGACGATCTCTTCACTGCTGCCATCGGAGTAGCTGTTGGCGGTGTCAAAAAAGTTAATACCCGCGTCCAGCGCCTGTTTGATCAGCGGACGGCTGCTCTCTTCGGGCAGTGTCCATGCGTGATTGCCACGCGTCGGATCGCCGTATGTCATGCAGCCTAAACACAGACGCGAAACCTGTAAGTCGGTTTTGCCTAAACGAATGGTTTTCATTGGAGCTCCTGCTCTTATGCGTTAGGAATGCCCTAAGCATAGCAGCAGGAGCGGGGAGGGGATTACTGCGCCAGCCAGTCAGTGATTTGTTGCTGAATACCTGCGGCATCCAGTTGATAATCCTGACGAACCTCTTCCTGCGTGCCCTGCGGGATAAATTCATCCGGCAGGCCAAGATTCAGCACGTGTACGCGCAAACGTTTCGCCATCACGTATTCGTTGACGCCACTACCGGCTCCGCCTTTGATGGCACCTTCTTCCAGCGTCACCAGTGAATCATGGCTGGCAGCCAGTTCAGCGATCAAGGCTTCATCCAGCGGCTTCACAAAGCGCATATCCACCAGCGTGGCGTTAAGCGCCTCAGCGGCGGCCTGTGCTTCAGGCAACAGCGTACCGAAGTTGAGGATCGCCAGCTTTTCACCACGGCGTTTCACGATACCTTTGCCCAGCGGCAAGCTGGCCAGCGGCTCCAGCGTCGCGCCCGTACCGGTGCCGCGTGGATAGCGTACCGCACTCGGACCGTCCTGATAGTGATAACCGGTGTAGAGCATCTGACGGCATTCGTTTTCGTCGCTAGGCGTCATGATCACCATTTCAGGCACACAGCGCAGGAAGGCGATATCAAATGCGCCCTGATGCGTCTGCCCATCGGCGCCAACGATGCCACCGCGATCGATAGCAAACAGCACCGGCAGTTTTTGGATAGCCACGTCGTGAATCAGCTGATCGTAGGCACGCTGCAGGAAGGTGGAATAAATCGCCACCACCGGCTTGTAACCGCCAATCGCCATGCCCGCGGCAAAGGTCACCGCGTGCTGTTCGGCAATCGCCACATCAAAGTATTGCTGTGGGTAGTCACGTGAGTAACTCACCATGCCGGAGCCTTCGCGCATCGCAGGTGTCACCGCCATCAGGCGCGGATCGTC
This sequence comes from Pantoea rodasii, assembly GCF_002095465.1. Classification (GTDB taxonomy): domain Bacteria; phylum Pseudomonadota; class Gammaproteobacteria; order Enterobacterales; family Enterobacteriaceae; genus Pantoea; species Pantoea rodasii. Next base: position 140,058 of record NZ_MLFP01000002.1, read on the forward strand.
TGCCGCCATTTCACTCAGCCAGCTACCGAAAATCTTGGAGTAGCTCGGCAGGCCCGGCACGCTTTTTGGCAGAGAGCCGCTGGCCGGATCGAATTTCGGTACGGCATGCCAGGCTATCGGATCTTGTTCAGCGGGCGCGTAGCCTTTGCCCTTTTTGGTCATGATATGCAGGAACTGCGGGCCCTTCAGGTCACGCATGTTCTTCAACGTGCTGACCAGCGTCAGCACATCGTGGCCATCAACCGGACCAATATAATTAAAGCCCAGCTCTTCAAACAGCGTGCCCGGCACCACCATGCCTTTCAGATGCTCTTCGGTGCGCTTCACCAATTCTTTAATCGGGGGCAATCCGCCCAGTACGCGCTTACCGCCTTCGCGCAGGCGCGAATAGGTTTTGCCGGAGAGAATCTGTGCCAGACGATTGTTGAGTGCGCCGACGTTTTCCGAGATAGACATCTCGTTGTCGTTGAGGATCACCAGCATGTCGGGCTTGATATCGCCCGCGTGGTTCATGGCTTCAAATGCCATACCGGCGGTGATCGCGCCGTCGCCGATGATGCAGGCGGTACGACGACCTTTGCCTTCACGATCAGCGGCAACCGCCATGCCCAATCCGGCACTGATCGACGTCGAGGAGTGACCGACGCTTAATACGTCGTATTCACTTTCGCCGCGCCACGGGAACGGATGCAGGCCATTTTTCTGGCGGATGGTGCCGATACGATCGCGGCGTCCGGTCAGAATTTTATGTGGGTAAGCCTGATGGCCAACGTCCCACACCAGATGGTCAAACGGGGTGTTATAAACATAATGCAGCGCGACGGTCAGTTCGACCACGCCCAGACCCGAAGCAAAGTGACCGGAAGATCGGCTCACGCTATCCAGCAGATACTGACGCAGCTCGTCACACAGTACCGGAAGTTTTTCTTTCGGTAATAAACGTAATTCCTGAACCGTGCTTGCTAACGCCAGTGTCGGGTATTTTGCAATATCAAAACTCATCAGAGACTCATTATGAAAGTTATTTATCGCGTTCAATTATGAAGCTAGCCAGTGCTTGTAATGCGGTGGTGTTATAGGACTGCGCGGCCAAAATTTCCAGCGCGCCCAATGCTTCCTGATAAAGATCCCACGCTTTGGTGCGGGCATTTTCCAGCCCCATCAGGGCCGGATAAGTACTCTTACCCAGCGCCTGATCGGCACCCTGGGTTTTCCCTAGCACCGCGGTATCGCCAATCACGTCAAGGATGTCATCCTGCACCTGAAACGCCAGTCCGATGGCGTTGGCATAGGTATCCAGCACGGGAAGGGCAGCACGGCCATGTTCGCCAGCCGCCAGGGCACCAAGGCGAACAGCCGCGCGGATCAAAGCCCCCGTCTTATGACGATGGATCTGCTCCAGCTCGGCGAGATCGATATGCTTGCCTTCAGCGGCTAAGTCTAGCGCCTGTCCACCGCACATGCCGGCCACACCGCTGGCTTGCGCCAGCTCAGAGATCATAGCAATACGGGCTTGCGGGCTGACGCCAGGCATTGGCTCATCGGCCAGAATCGAAAACGCCAGGGTTTGCAGCGCATCACCGGCGAGAATCGCTGTATCTTCGCCATATTTAATATGGCAGGTTGGTTGCCCACGACGTAACGCATCGTCATCCATCGCTGGCAAATCGTCATGAATCAGAGAGTAAGCGTGAATGCATTCCACGGCAGCTGCCGGAGCATCCAGACTGGCCGAATCGGCTTTTAACATTTCGCCCGTGGCGTAAACCAAAAACGGACGCAGACGCTTACCGCCTAATAGTGCCCCATATTGCATGGATTGCACCAGAGGAGAACTCTGAAAAGGAAGTGGATCTATTAAGCGTGTCAACGCCAGATTTACGCGTTCGTGATACGTATTGAGTAATTTGGCGAAATCCATCAGTCATTTTCCGGCGTAAACGGCGCGAGTGCGGCATCTTTATCATCGCTGAGCAGAATCTGCACGCGCTGTTCAGCCTGTTGCAGAGTTTGCTGACCGGTGCGTGCCAGCTGTACGCCGCGTTCAAATTCGTTCAGCGCCTCTTCCAGCGGCAGCTCGCCACTTTCCAGACGGCTGACAATCTGTTCCAGCTGCTGTAATGCGCTTTCAAAACTGGCTGGCGCTTCGGCTTTTTTCGGCATAATCAGTGTCGACTCACAGGTTGGGAATCATCTTGCAATCGGTCATGGTAGCCGACGAGGAATAATTAGCAAAATAATGAATGTGATGAAGGTTGCTTAAAGCAGTCACCAGACAAAGGTGGTATACTTTTGCGCCTCGGATGCGGGCGCTTCTGCGATACCCGTAATTATATGATTTTACCAGTTAAGTGCCGATGGTTTTAGCACTTATTTGCCCAACGAAGCTGTGTCGCCATGAAGTTTATCATTAAGCTCTTCCCTGAAATCACCATCAAAAGTCAGTCGGTGCGTCTGCGCTTTATCAAAATCCTGACCGGTAACATTCGTAATACCCTGCGTACCGTCGATGAAGAGATCGCCGTAGTGCGCCATTGGGACCACATTGAAGTGCGTGCGAAGAAAGAAGCCTTACGCGCTGTGGTTATCGATGAGCTGACGCGTATTCCCGGTATTCACCACGTGCTGGCGGTTGAGGATCAGCCTTACACTGATATGCACGATATCTTCGAGCAGGCTTTGGCGCTGAATCGTGAGCGTCTGGAAGGGAAAAGTTTCTGCGTGCGCGTGAAGCGTCGCGGCAAGCACAGTTTCAGCTCGACTGAGGTAGAGCGTTACGTCGGTGGTGGCCTCAATCAGCACATTGAGACCGCACGCGTGCAGCTGAAAAATCCCCAGGAGACGGTCAATCTTGAGATTGAAGACGATCGACTGCTGTTGATCACCGGGCGTTATGAAGGGCTGGGCGGTTTCCCGATTGGCACTCAGGAAGATGTGCTGTCACTGATCTCCGGTGGATTCGACTCCGGCGTTTCCAGCTATATGCTGATGCGTCGTGGCTGCCGTGTACATTACTGCTTCTTCAACCTCGGCGGGGCCGCGCATGAAATTGGCGTTCGTCAGGTCGCGCATTATTTGTGGCAGCGTTTCGGTCGTTCGCACCGCGTACGTTTTGTGGCGATCAACTTCGAGCCTGTTGTCGGTGAGATTCTGGAGAAGATTGACGACGGCCAGATGGGCGTGGTGCTGAAGCGCATGATGGTGCGTGCAGCGTCGATGGTCGCTGAGCGCTACGGTGTGCAGGCACTGGTGACCGGCGAAGCGCTGGGCCAGGTTTCAAGCCAGACACTGACCAACCTGCGCCTGATTGATAACGCCTCGGATACGCTGATCCTGCGTCCGCTTATCTCGCATGATAAAGAGCACATCATCGATTTAGCACGTCACATCGGCACCGAAGACTTCGCGAAAACCATGCCGGAATACTGCGGAGTGATTTCGAAAAGCCCAACCGTGAAAGCGGTGAAGGCGAAGATCGAGGCGGAAGAACAAAACTTCGATTTTGAGATCCTCAATCGCATGGTGCAGGAAGCCAGCAACGTTGATATCCGCGAAATCGCTGAGAAGACGCAGGAAGAAGTGGTTGAAGTGGAAACGGTGGTTTCCTTCACCGCTAACGATGTGGTGCTGGACATCCGCTCCGTGGATGAACAAGAGGCATCACCGCTGGCGCTGGAAGGCGTGGATGTGAAATCCCTGCCTTTCTACAAACTGAGCACGCAGTTTGGCGATTTGGATCAGGATAAAACCTGGTTGCTGTATTGCGATCGCGGCGTGATGAGCCGCTTGCAGGCGCTGTATCTGCATGAGCAGGGCTTTAAAAATGTGAAGGTTTATCGTCCGTAAGTCTGGCGTGCGCACACCGGCGCACCCAGTGGATTGATTGATGAAAGGTCGCCAGATTGGCGGCCTTTTTCATTCGCGCTCTTCAAACTCCTGATAGTTATAAATCCCTGCCGCTAATACCAGCTGTGACGCGACTTCACGCGCTTTCTCTTTATCCACCAACAGATCAATCAGTTTCAGCGCAAAATCAATCGAAGTGCCAGGCCCCTGGCTGGTTAACAAATTGACGCGCGGGTCCCACACCACGCGGCGATCCATCCAATGTTTGTCGGGAAGGGTGTCGCGCAGGCCAGGAAAGCCGGTCATATTGCCCACCGGGAACAGATCGTGCGGAATCAGCACCGTGCCGGGTGCGGCGCAGATGGCCGCGACGATGTGGCCTGACAGATGGCACTGGCGCACCGTTTCCACCAGTAATGGGCTGTCGCGGAACGTCTCTGCGCCTTTCAGGCCGCCAGGCAGCACCACGGCGTCATAATCGTTATCAGCCACTTCAACCAGTGGCGCATCTGCCAACAGACGCACGCCACGTGAGCAGACGATCTCGCGAGTGCCATCGCTTTCGACACTGGCGGTGGTGACGCTTAAGCCGGCGCGGACCAGCAGGTCGATAGTGGTGACAGCTTCAATCTCTTCACTGCCATGTGCCAGGCAAACCAGAACCGATGCGGTCGCGCTCATATTGGGACTCCTTGCGTTTAATCAGGTCGTACAAACGGGTGTTCTCCGGTAACGAAATGCCCTGCGCGCGCGCGCGGCGCAGCAGGTAGCCGGTGATGTAATCAATTTCTGTCAGGCGCTGTGCGCGCACATCCTGCAACATCGAGGAGGTATTCGCTGCGGTGCTGTCGATGACGTCATAAATGATGTCGCGTAGGTTATCGACCGCAATGTGCTGGCCTTCACGCTCCATCACCCAGGCAATCTCTTCGCACAGCGTGGCAATCTGCTCCGGCCAGGCGCGCAGGGCACCGTTCTGGCAATCGTGTTCAACGGTGAGCGGATTAATCACACAGTTCACCGCCAGTTTGCGCCAGCTGGCAGAAGCAATGTTGTCGTGCCAGGCCACGTCCGGCAGCGCCTGATGCAGAATATCAGCGATGTCGCTCATCGCCGCACTTTCGCTTCCGGTGGGACCGATATGCGTAATGCCATGCGCGATGTGTTTGATCACCGTGCCATCGCGCATCGCCGCATGGGTGGTAATACCGCGCAGTAACGGTTGTTGCAGCTCTTTCAACTCTTCCAGCGTGCCCATACCGTTGTGCAGCAGTAGAATCGGCGCATGGGCGGGCAGTACGCTTTGCAGGTTTTTCACTGCCGGGGAAACCTGTGGCGCTTTGAGTGTGACCAGTAGCAATTGGCTCTCAGCAAGAAACAGCGGATCGTTGGCAATAAACGTGTGATTGCTGACATGTCCCTGCGGATCAACCACGTTCACCGAGCAATAGGGCTGCGGCACGCGCAACCAGCCCTGAACCTCATGTCCCTGGCGTGCGAGAGCGGCGAGCCAAATCTGACCCAGGGCGCCGCAACCCAACACGGTAATTTTCATTTTGCCTCCCGCTGGCGGGTTCTCAATTTCACGACACCCCTAAGTATAGCTTTCCGTGTCTCGTGTTTAATTAGCGCCACAAGACGCGTATTATGCATGTCACTTTAGTATCAGGAGAAGAAAAGATGCCATCTTTCGATATCGTTTCCGAAGTCGAACTGCCGGAAGTGCGTAATGCGGTGGATAATGCCAGCCGTGAGATCTCAACCCGTTTCGATTTCCGCAACGTGAGCGCCAGCATTGAGCTCAACGAAAAGAATGAGACCATCAAAATCTCCAGCGAATCTGATTTTCAGGTTAAACAGCTGGTGGATATTTTGCGTGAAAAGCTGTTGAAACGCGGCATTGAAGGCGCAGCGATTGAAGTGCCAGAAGAGATCGTTCACAGCGGTAAAAGTTGGAGCGTGGAAGCCAAGCTGAAAAAGGGTATCGAAAGTGATATTGCTAAAAAGCTGGTGAAGCTGATTAAAGACAGCAAACTGAAAGTGCAGACGCAGATTCAGGGTGAAGAGCTGCGCGTGACCGGTAAATCACGCGACGATTTGCAGGGTGCGATGGCGCTGGTGCGCGGTGGCAATCTCGGTCAGCCATTCCAGTTCAAAAACTTCCGCGATTAATCGCGTTTGTCGCGCGCAGCACGTCGATAGAGCGTGCTGCGCGCGACACCTAATGCCTCCGCCGTTTTACTGATATTGCCATTGAAGCGTTGCAGCGTTTCGCTGATCAGTCGCTCATCATGACTTTGTCTGTCCTCCACCGGTAGCACTGTTGCGCGGCGATACTCGGCCGGTAAATGCACATCGGTGACTTCTTCGCCTTCATCCGCTAACGCCAGCAGTACGCGCAACAGACTGCGCAATTGCCGCACGTTGCCCGGCCATGGCAATTGTGCCAGTGATGTCAGCAGTGCTGGGGAAAGCTGGATATCGCGATCTGCGCCGCCCAACTCAATCCACAACCGACTGATAAAGTCTTCGATATCCGGCCAGGCACGCAGCGGCGGGATAGTCATGGAAAATTCCTGCAAGCGATAGAGGAGATCCTCGCGGAACTCGCCTTCAGCCACGCGCTGCGCCAGATCACGGTGCGTGGCGCAGATCACTGCAAAATTCACCGGCCAGCTGCGGCTGGAACCGAGCGGTGCGACCTCTTTTTCCTGCAGTACGCGCAGCAAACGGGTTTGCAGCGCCAGCGGCATATCACCAATTTCATCGAGAAACAGCACGCCACCATCGGCTTCACGGATTTTACCGATGTAGCCATTTTTACTGGCCCCGGTAAAGGCGCCAGGTTGATAACCAAACAGCTCCGACTCAATCAGTGCTTCCGGAATGGCCGCGCAGTTGATGGCGACAAATTTGCCCTCACGCCAGCGGCTCTGCTGATGCAGCGCACGGCTGACATACTCTTTGCCGCTGCCAGTCTCGCCGTGGATGCATAACGACACGCCGGCATTCATCAGGCGTACCATTTTTCGCCATCACGACCCAGCGAGAAGGGGAGATCGGCGGCGGGTTCGCTCGGGGTGGCGAAATGCGTGCGGTGCGGTGCGCGCAGGCGAAAGTAGAAGCGCTGTTGTGCAAAATGAATCGGTAAAGGAATGGTGTTGGCCTGCTGTTCGAGCTGAGCAAACAGCTGCTGGAAAGTCAGCGTGCCCAACTGCTCGGCAGTCAGTGCCAGTTCACGCATTGCCAGGCGGTTCGCGGCGGTGAGTACATTATCGGAGAACACCAGCAGCAGCTCATCGCTGGTATCAATGCCGTGCGGCTCAACGTGCAGACTCATCAGCCACTGCTGTGGATGCAGGCTTTGCTTAACCCACAGATATTCGATTTGTTTAGCGGCGGCTTTCACCCACTGGAAGGTTTGCGGATGCGGGAAGTGCGCAGGGCCGGAGATATCCAGCACGCCCGCAATCTGGCCGTTGGGCATCTGCAATGGCATCGCGGCGCAGTACAGCCCCTGATTCAGAGTGAGAAAATGCTGCTGGCCTTCAATTTCACAGCCATCGTCAATCGCCAGCGCGGTGCCAATTGCATTGGTGCCGCGCCCGCATTCGCTCCACAAATTGCCGGGAGCGAGCGCGAATCGCTGCGCTTTCTCCATCGACTGCATATCGCCAAAGGTATTCAGCACCAGGCCGGTGGCATCAGAAAGGATCACCACGGATTGCTTCTCTGCCAGTTTCTGCGCCAGCTTTTTGATCACCGGCTGGGCGAACTGCTGTAGCCCGGCATTACTGGCCAGTAAATCGGCCAGCTCGCCCTGGCGAACGCGAGGAAAATCATCGGCGGTGCGGTCGAGACCATACAACTGGCTACGGAACCAGGAGTCGCTCAATAGCGGATTGGTATTAACGGCAGACGCGGCTGAATTTCCCTGCATTGGTAACCTCATGCCTAAGCGAAAGTGTTGCAGCATTGTAGCGGCCTGGTTTCTGCGGTGTTGCGATACGCAACACAGATGGTGATTTTGGTAACAGAAACCACGCGTTTAAAAGGGCTATTTGTTTTATAAATCGATGATAGATAAAACGATTTTTCGAAAATTCACAAGCTGAAAAAAATTGGCACGCTCGCTGCAATAGCTTACCAGGCAGCGGGCTGTTCAATCTGTTGACCCACAGGTTGCCGCTGCCAGCTAAGAATAATCGACCCTACATTAAGGAGTTTGCGATGCGTTATGCACATCCCGGCACGCCCGGCGCTTTGGTTAATTTCAAAGCGACCTACGGCAATTTCATTGCGGGCAAATTCATAGAGCCGCTCAGCGGCCAATATTTCACCAACACCTCGCCTGTTGATGGCAGCGATATTGCGCAGTTTCCACGTTCCGATGCGCGTGATATCGATTTAGCACTGGACGCTGCTCATCAGGCCGCTGACGCCTGGGGAAAAACCAGCGTGCAACATCGCGCCAATCTGCTGTTGCAGGTGGCCGACTGCATTGAAAAAAATCTTGAACTGCTGTCCGTGGCAGAGAGCTGGGACAACGGCAAACCGATCCGTGAAACCCTGAACGCTGACCTGCCGCTGGCGGTGGATCACTTCCGCTACTTCGCCGGTTGTTTGCGTGCGCAGGAAGGCAGCACCGCCGAGATTGATGAAACCACCGTGGCTTATCACTTCCACGAACCGCTGGGCGTGGTCGGGCAAATTATCCCGTGGAATTTCCCGCTACTGATGGCGGCGTGGAAACTGGCTCCAGCGCTGGCGGCGGGTAACTGTGTGGTGCTGAAGCCTGCTGAGCAAACGCCACTGGCCATCACGCTGTTGATGGAACTGATCGGTGATCTGTTCCCGGCCGGTGTACTTAACGTAGTACAGGGCTTTGGGCGTGAAGCCGGTGAAGCGCTGGCCACCAGCAAACGCATCGCCAAAATTGCCTTTACCGGATCAACTCCGGTGGGCCGTCACATCATGGCCTGTGCCGCTGAAAATATCATTCCCTGCACCGTCGAGCTGGGTGGCAAGTCGCCGAACATCTACTTTGCCGATGTGATGGACGGTGAATCCGACTTTATCGAAAAAGCGGTGGAAGGTTTGGTGCTGGGCTTCTTCAATCAGGGCGAAGTCTGTACCTGTCCTTCGCGTGCGCTGATCCATGAATCGATCTATGAGCCGTTTATGGCACGCGTGATGGACAAAGTCGCCAACATTCGCCGAGGCGATCCGTTGGATACTGACACCATGATCGGTGCTCAGGCTTCACGTCAGCAATTCGACAAAATCCTGTCTTATATCAACATCGCGCGCGATGAAGGGGGGCAAATTCTTACTGGAGGCGATCGCGCCAGCGTCGCAGCCGAACTGGATAACGGATTCTATATCCAGCCAACCCTGATCAAAGGCACTAACCAGATGCGTTGTTTCCAGGAAGAGATTTTTGGGCCGGTCATTGGCATCACCACCTTTAAAGATGAAGCGGAAGCCTTATCGATTGCCAATGAAACGCAGTTTGGCTTGGGTGCTGGCGTGTGGACGCGTGATACCAATCTGGCTTACCGCATGGGACGCGGCATCAAAGCCGGTCGTGTCTGGACCAACTGCTATCACATCTATCCTGCGCACGCCGCATTCGGTGGCTATAAGCAATCGGGCGTCGGCCGTGAGACGCACAAGATGGCGCTCAGCGCCTATCAACAAACCAAAAATCTGCTGGTCAGCTATGGCACCGCGCCTTTGGGTCTGTTCTGAGACCGCATCCGATCAAATGGAGAGTGAAAGATGAATATGCAAATCAAAACCACCATGAAAGCCGCTGTTGTTAAAGCCTTTGGCGAACCTTTAGTGATTGAACAAGTGCCGGTACCGCAGGTTGGGCCGGGACAAGTTCTGGTGAAAATCGCTGCCACCGGGGTGTGCCATACCGACCTGCACGCCGCGGAAGGCGACTGGCCCATCAAGCCTAATCCACCGTTTATTCCCGGCCATGAAGGCGTGGGCCAGATTGTGGCACTCGGTGATGGCGTAAAACATCTTAAGCTGGGCGATCGTGTCGGCGTACCATGGCTGTATTCTGCTTGTGGTCACTGTGAACACTGTCTTGATAGCTGGGAAACGCTGTGTCTGTCACAACAGAATGCCGGTTATTCAGTTAACGGCAGCTTCGCGGAATATTGCCTCGCGGATGCGAACTATGTCGGGATCATTCCTGACAACATCGATTACAACGAAATTGCCCCAATCCTGTGTGCCGGCGTGACGGTGTATAAAGGCCTGAAAATGACCGACACCAAACCCGGCGATTGGGTGGTGGTGTCAGGCATTGGCGGTCTCGGTCATATGGCGGTGCAGTACGCGGTAGCGATGGGCCTGAATGTGGCTGCGGTGGATATCGACGATGATAAGCTGGCGTTTGCTAAACGTCTTGGCGCCAGCGTGGTGGCGAATGCGAAGAACGTCGATCCTGCTAAAGTATTCCAGGAAAGCTTCGGCGGTGCGCACGGCGTGCTGGTGACGGCTGTTTCACCGAAGGCGTTCGAGCAAGCGATCGGGACGATGCGTCGTGGCGGCACCATGGTGCTTAACGGTTTGCCACCGGGCAAATTTGACCTGTCGATCTTCGATATGGTGCTGGACGGAATTACGGTGCGCGGTTCAATTGTCGGCACGCGTAAAGATCTGCAGGAAGCGCTGGATTTCGCCGGTCGTCATAAAGTGAAAGCCAACGTGGCGGTTGAGCCGCTGACCAACATCAACGACATCTTTGCTCGTATGCACGCAGGTAAGATTGAAGGGCGTATCGTGGTCGATATGTCGTTGTAATGCTTTGCAGCGGCGTAATTCATCGCGCAATAAATTGCGCCGCTACAATGTGTGCAACCGCTTACTAACAGCTGGCGAGCAGCGCTTCGATCTCAACGCGGCTCGTCACTTTACTGTCGATCTTGATATAAGCGCTTTTCTCTTCTGGCACGATGAACACCGATGAAACTCCGGGTTGTGCTTTCAGGCGTTTCTCGAGATTCGGCACGGCCAAAACCGCATCGCTCAGCACCATACGCAGGCTGCTAACATAGGGTGGTTCCTGCATCGACATCGCCACAAACAGCCACGCAGCCGCCACAATAGCGCCCACCAGAAACACGGTTTGCGCATCAAAGTGACCGAAAACCCAACCGCCCATGCTGCCGCCAATCGCCACGCCAATGAACTGGCTGGTGGAGTAAATGCCCATTGCCGTGCCTTTATAGCCCGGCGGGGACTCTTTACTGATCAGCGACGGCAGAATGGCTTCCATCAGGTTAAATGCCAGGAAGAACAACTGTACGCCAATCACCAGCGTCCAGAAATGTCCCGCTGCGCCCCACAGCACGATCTCCGCGATAATGATCAACGCCACGCAGGTAACAAATACGCGCTTCATGCGGCGTTTTACTTCGGCGTAAATGATGAACGGCACCACCATAACGAAAGCGACCAGCATGGTAACCAAATAGACTTTCCAGTGCTCAGATGCTGGGAAGCCCGCTTGTTCAAATTGACCCGGCAGAGCCACAAAGCTCGACATCAGTAAAATGTGCAGGCAGAGAATACCAATGTTGAGTTTTAACAGCCTCGGATTGGTGAGCACCGCACGGATGCTGCCTTTCACTATGCCGGACTCACGATTAAGTAAGTGATTAGGCGCGTTTGGCACGACCAGCAGCGTGATGACAATGCCGAGGCTGGCAAGGATAGCGATCATCCAGAATAGTGCGTGCAGCCCTAATGCGTGGGTCACAATCGGTCCGACGACCATCGCAATCGCAAAGGTCACGCCAAAGCTGATACCGATGAACGCCATCGCTTTGGTACGGTTCTGTTCGCGAGTGAGATCAGACAACAGCGCCATAACCGCAGCGGCAATCGCACCTGAACCTTGCAGCGCACGGCCCAGGATCACCCCCCAGATGGAGGTGGTCATTGCGGCTATCACACTACCGACAACAAAGATTAATAATCCGCCGACGATGAGCGGTTTGCGACCGACGCGATCAGAGAGCAGACCAAACGGAATCTGGAATAGTGCTTGCGCCAGACCATAGATACCAATTGCCAGGCCAATTAAGGTTTCACTGGCGCCCTGTAATGCCATACCGTAAGTGGTGAGTACCGGCAGGACCATAAACATACCCAGCATGCGCAGGGAAAAAACTGTGCCTAAACCCCATGTAGCGCGTCGCTCTACTGGCGTCATTTTATTATCGTTCATTCCAACCTCTGTAATTTTGCTGCTCTCATTTTAGGGAGCAGGGCAGGGCGGGTAAAACATTTGTTCTTAAGCAGTGGTAACAAAAAGAAAGGGCGCGAAATTCGCGCCCTATCTGGATTTGCGGAGCAGTATTACCAGACGTAAGTCAGGAGATCTTTCGACGCTGGCGTCATGAAATCTACCGACATCATCACGCTCAGTGCAGTGATAGCGACAATCGAGAACACAAACAGTTTACGCGCCCAAACTTTATCGTTTGAGGTTTTGTAACCTGAAAGTGCCATGCCCAGCCACCAGACACTCACTGCCGCAGCCACCACCAGATACTTGTAACCGGCATAGCCGCCGAGTGTCAGCATCAAGGTGGCAATCATAAACGCCAGGATATACAGCGTAATATGATTTTTAGCCACTGAGATACCTTTCACCACCGGCAGAACCGGGATGTTGGCAGCCTGATAATCTTTGAAGCGGAAAATCGCAATCGCGTACGAGTGCGGCATCTGCCACAGGCTAAAGATAGCCAGTAAGATCAGGGCGCCAGCATCAAACTGGTTGGTCACTGCGCAGTAGCCAATTACCGGCGGCGCAGCGCCAGAGAGGCTACCAATCAGCGTGCCATAGACGGAGTTACGCTTCATATACAGGCTGTAAATGCCTACATAAACGACGAAGCCCATCACCGCCAGCCACATGGCCAGCGGGTTAGCACCGAAATACAGCAGCGCAAAGCCAGCAATACCCAATGCGGTTGCATAAACCAGGCTTACTTTCGCCGAGATCAGGCCTTTGACCAGAACACGGTTCCGCGTTCTCTCCATCTTGATGTCGATATCGCGGTCAATCACGTTGTTGAATACACAACCTGATGCGACAACCAGCGAGACTCCCACCAGTGAATAGAGAAACAGGGTGTAATCAATGCTGCCTTTCGAAGCCAGCAGGAATCCACCGATCACAGAAATTAAATTGCCGAAAATAATTCCTGGTTTTGTTACTTGCAGGTATTGCTTAATCATTACGTGTGACTCTTTAGTGAACCATCATGTTGTAGTTGAGGTTCCACATAATCCACAGTGAGCCGACAACAACAATCAGAATGATGAGTGCTGAGAAGACAATGGCCACCATGTTCCAGCCACCTTCTGACTTGCTGTCTAAGTGCAGGAAGTAGACCAGGTGAACCAGCACCTGAATCACCGCACACACCAGAACCACACCCAGAATCGTGCCATGTGATGCGCCGCCATCCATTACCATCCAGAACGGAATACCGGTCAGGATGATAGAGAGGATGAAGCCGATCATGTAAGACTTCACGCTACCGTGAGAAGCGCCATGTTCGTTAACAGAATGACTCATTACATGGCTCCCATCAGGTAGACAACGGTGAATACGCAGATCCAAACCACATCCAGGAAGTGCCAGAATAAGCTCAGGCACATGATACGGGTGCGGTTGGTTGCAGTCAGACCACGTTTAGAAATCTGGAACATCATCACTGCCATCCAGATCAGGCCCGAGGTCACGTGCAGACCGTGGGTACCGACCAGCGTAAAGAACGCGGACAGGAAGCCACTGCGGTCAGGACCGAAGCCTTCTTTGATCAGGTGATGGAATTCATAGATTTCCATGCCGATGAATCCAGCACCGAACAGGAAGGTCAATGCCAACCAGCTGATGACTGAACCCTTGTTCTGGTTGTTCATCGCAATCACTGCCATTCCATAAGTAATGGAGCTGAGCAGCAGCAGCGCGGTTTCAACCAGCACAAACGGCAGTTCAAAGATGTCTTTACCTGCCGGGCCACCGGCAGTGTTGTTGACCATAACTGCATAGGTCGCAAACAGGGTTGCGAAGATAATGCAGTCACTCATCAGGTAGATCCAGAAGCCAAAGACTTTATTGGCTCCTGCATCGTGATGCCCATGCTCCGCATGGGCGTCGTGGTGATGTTTTGCAGTTTCAGTTGACATTATTTCAGACCTGCTTTGCTGATTTCGTCAAAGTGCTTCTTCTCGATCTGCTCAACTTCAGCAACCGGAACGTAGTAATCCACGTCTTCGTCGAAGCTCTTCACAATCCAGGTCACAATTGTGGCCAGGAAGGTAAGGCCAGCCAGCCACCAGATATGCCAGATCATCGCGAAACCAAAGATGGTCATGAACGCTGCGATAACAATGGCTGCGCCGCTGTTTTTCGGCATATGAATTTCTTCATATTTTTCTGGTTGCTTATACGCTTCGCCTTTCTCTTTCATTTCCCAGAACGCATCACGCTCGTGGATTTCAGGGATAACAGCAAAGTTGTAGAACGGCGGCGGTGAAGAGGTTGCCCACTCCAGCGTACGACCACCCCACGGGTCACCGGTCAGATCGCGGTTCTGGTCGCGGTCACGCACAGAAACGTAGAACTGAGTCAGCTGGCACAGGATACCGCATGCAATCAGTGCCGCACCGCCTGCTGCAACAACCAGCAGTGAGTGGAACTGAGGATCGATGTCCTGGCTGATACGACGTGTCATACCCATGAAGCCCAGTGCGTACAGCGGCATAAAGGCAACGAAGAAACCAATGATCCAGAACCAGAATGCACGGATACCCCATTTTTCGTTCAGGGTGAAGCCGAATGCTTTCGGGAACCAGTAGGTCACGCCAGCCATACAACCGAACACCACACCACCGATAATCACGTTATGGAAGTGTGCAATCAGGAACAGGCTGTTGTGCAGAATGAAGTCCGCACCTGGAACCGCCAGCAGAACACCCGTCATACCACCGATAGAGAAGGTGACCAGGAAGCCGATAGTCCACAGCATCGCTGAGTGGAACTCAACGCGACCCTGATACATGGTGAACAGCCAGTTGAAGATTTTCACGCCGGTCGGAATCGCGATGATCATCGTCATAATACCGAAGAAGGCGTTAACGTTCGCACCGGCACCCATGGTGAAGAAGTGGTGCAGCCAAACGATGAACGACAGAACGGTAATCGCGATGGTCGCCCACACCAGTGAGGTGTAACCGAACAGACGCTTTTTGGAGAAGGTTGCAGTGACTTCCGCGAACACACCAAATACAGGCAGAACGAGGATGTATACTTCCGGGTGACCCCAGACCCAAATCAGGTTGACGTACATCATCATGTTACCGCCCATTTCATTGGTGAAGAAATGGAAGCCAAGGTAACGGTCAAGTGTCAACAGTGCCAGCGTCACGGTCAGAACCGGGAACGCTGCGATGATCAGGACGTTAGTACACAGAGATGCCCAGGTAAATACTGGCATCTTAAACAGGTCCATACCCGGAGCACGCATCTTCAGAATGGTCACGAAGAAGTTGATACCGGTTAGTGTCGTACCGATACCGGATAGCTGGAGACTCCAGATCCAATAATCGACCCCGACGCCAGGACTGTATTCCGCGCCCGAAAGCGGTGGATAAGCTAACCAGCCAGTCTGTGCGAACTCGCCCACACCCAGAGACAAGTTCACCAGGATCACACCGATCGCGGTAAACCAGAAGCTCAGGTTGTTCAGGAACGGGAAGGCAACGTCACGTGCACCGATTTGCAGCGGTACCGCGATGTTCATCAGACCTACCACGAAAGGCATCGCCACGAAGAAGATCATGATCACGCCGTGAGCCGTGAAGATCTGGTCGTAGTGGTGCGGTGGTAGTATGCCGGCTTCACCTGCCGAAGCCATCACTTGTTGGGTACGCATCATTACTGCATCGGCAAAGCCGCGCAGCAGCATGACGAAAGCCATGATGATGTACATGATACCCAGTTTTTTGTGGTCAATGGAGGTGAACCATTCTGACCACAGATACTGCCACTTACCAAAGTAGGTAATCGCGGCAACCAGTGCCAGACCACCTAAGATGATAGCGGCAACCGTAACCACGATAATGGGTTCGTGGTATGGCACTGCATCCAGTGTTAATTTTCCTAACATCGTATTATTCCTCGGCTCCCGCAGCAGCGGCGTGATTCATGTCCATGCCTTTATGCTCTGGCATGTCCATATTCCCGTGGCTCATCTTGAACTTATCAATCACTTGCTTGAACAGTTCAGGAGTAGCAGTAGAGAAATATTCCACCGGGTGATTTTCGCTTGGCGCAGCCAATTTCTCGAAATCATCCATGGTGGTCAGCGCGTTAGGTGCCGCTTTAACTTTGGCAACCCACTGCTGGAATTCCGCATCGTCTTTGGTTGCAATGGCTTTGAACTTCATACCAGAGAAACCGCGACCACTGAAGTTCGCAGAGATACCGTCGAATGTTCCTGGCTCATTGGCGATGAGATGCAGTTTAGTCTGCATACCGGCCATGGCGTAAATCTGGCTGCCAAGCGTAGGAATAAAGAAGGAGTTCATTACGGAGTTGGAAGTGATCTTGAAGTTCACCGGAGTGTTTGCCGGGAAGGCAATCTGGTTCACGGTTGCAATACCCTGCTCAGGGTAAATAAACAGCCATTTCCAGTCCAGCGCCACCACATCGATCTCAATCGGCTTCACGTCAGAAACCAGCGGTTTGCTAGGCTCAAGCGCGTGGGTCGATTTCCAGGTCAGCACGCCGAGGAAGATAATGATCAGGATCGGAATGGTCCAGACCACGGCTTCCACTTTATTAGAGTGTGACCAGTTAGGGCTATATGTTGCGTTAGTATTTGTTGCCCGATATTTCCAAGCAAAAAATACCGCCATGAAGACTGCCGGGATAACCACGATCATCATCAAGCCGAAAGCTGTCAGAATCAACGAACGTTGCTCCAGTGCAACCTGTCCTTTGGGATTTAACAACGCACTATCACAGCCACTGAGTAATACAGCGCCTGCAATTAATGACAAAATCCCCAAACTTTTATTGTATTTACTGAGTCTCATTTAACGACCTCAATGACAAAGGGCTCTATTGTCGTTTAAGTGTGCGCGCATTTTACGGGAAGGTTTATGCAGTGTAAACCAGCTTAAGGATGTGTCAGAAGGCTGTTGACACCTTTTGCTAAGGGTGTCACAGATGTTGCGCAGGGTGACAAATTATTAATCGCGACAAGCAGTTGGCGTCAATATAACAAAAATCAATGATAGAAACCGCAGAAAAATCAGGGAAAGCATAAACCGTACTGTTAATGCTCATTTATTTAACAATTATGTAGCATTTGGGTGATGACTTTTCTACAAAGTAATTGCGCACCGGATTTTAATATTATCTAAGGTTGTTAATTTAATGTTTCTTTTTCGCGATGAAAAAAATGCTATTCGTTAAAATGAGTTCATTGTTATTTTTTTAGCCAAATATTTTTCGACTGGCAAATTATCATTACTTAACTCAGATTTTTTCCCGGCATTTTTCTTAATGCCAAACAATCTAAAATCACACCCAGGGCAACGGCGGCCAAAGCCAGTGCCATGCCAGCTTCAAAAAGGGGGGCCAGCAAATTCTCTAAGTGCAAGATATCGGTGGCATTTAGCGCCAGTGCCAGCAGCCACAGCGCCAGGAAAACGCAGCCCGTGCTGAACAGGCGCACCGTCCAGCGATACCCTTGTGGCCAAAGGCTGCGCATCACAAATTCCCCGCTTTGCTGAATGGCTTGCAACGTACCGCGGCAGACCCACAGCAAAAGCAAACCAGGTACTCCGGCAAATACTGTGAAGGCATAAAATGTTGGCCAGCCCCACAGTTCCACTAACCAGCCCGCGGCAGGACCCACGTAAACACGGCCTACAGCGGAAAGTGCCGAGAGCAAGGCAAACTGCGTAGCGGAGAAGGATTTGTTACACAGCGTCATTAACAACGCCACGAAGGCGGCAGTGCCCATGCCACCGCACAGATTTTCAATAAACACCGCGCTCGCCATGCTCCACAGATGCGCAGGCGTGACGGCCAGCAGCCAGTAGGCGAAGTTCGAAACAGCCTGCAAGACACCAAAAATCATCAGGGCGCGGAACAGGCTCAGGCGCTGCATCAACACGCCACCGTAAAGTGCACCAATGATGGTCGCCAACAGGCCGAGCGTTTTGTTGACCAACCCCACATCGCCCGCGCTGAAGCCCACGCCACGAATCAGAAAGGTGGTGGCGAGTGACGCCGCAAAAGCATCCCCCAGCTTATAAAGGATGATTAAGGTGATCAGCAGCCAGGCATTGTTACGCAGGAAGAAGTCTTTAAGCGGAAATGAAACCGCCTGGCGCAGGGTATGGGGTTCACGCGCGGGAGTCGCGGGCTCCTTCGCCAGAAAGGTCGCGATCAGACCTGGCACCATCAGCAGCGCCATCAACCAGTAAGTGGCTTGCCAGCCGAGATAACGATCTGCCAGCCACAACGCCAAACCACCGGAGATCAGCATCGCCAATCGATAGCCGAGTACGGTAATCGCCGCACCGCTGCCGCGCTCTTCGGGTGGCAAAATATCGGTTTTCCAGGCATCAAACACGATGTCCTGCGAGGCAGAGCAGAAGGCCACAACCACGGCCAGTGCAGCCAGTAGCGTCAGATCGCCGGCGGGTTGCATAAAGCCCATCGCAATAATCCCGGCGATGAGCGCCAGCTGTGTCACCAGCAGCCAGCCACGGCGACGCCCCATAAAGGGCGGGGTGTAACGATCCATCATTGGCGACCACAGAAACTTAAACACGTAAGCCTGGCCAACAAGGGAGAAGAAACCGATGGTTTTCAGATCGACATTCTCAACCGTCATCCACGCCTGTAAGGTTCCGGCCGTGAGTGCCAGCGGCAAGCCAGAAGCAAAACCCAATAGCAGCAATACCGCTGCGTTACGTTGGGTGAAAATGCGCAGATAGTGAGAAGTCATAACCAACCTGAAATGATGCCCGGCCAGCGATGACCGGGCAGAATAGCTGAGGAATTAGCGGGCGTTCTGTTTGATAAACTCGTGAACGCTAGTGTCCTGCGCCATATCAGCAATCACGTCACTCAGGGTAGAGTTAACCGCGTTGGTGATCTTCGCGTTGGTGGCGGTGAATGCGCCTTCTACGCTGTAAGTCTGACGGTAGTTTTTAACCTGCTTGTTACCGTTTTTAGCGGTGGCAATGATGGAGATGTCTGCCTTGGTCGTAATGCTGTAGCGCACGTTGCCTTGAGTCACATCAGCGTAAAGACCATTGACGACAATCTGCAGGTCAACCGCACCGTTTGGACCGATCATATAGCCACGTGACGTCATTTGCTTTTCCAGCACTTCCTGCAGCAGGAAGCGCAGGTCGCGTGAAGGCGTCAGCGTTACCAATTGGCCATCGCGGTTCACTTTCGCCAATGCCTGATCGGAACGCTGATCGGCACCGTTCACACTGATGGTTGCGCCCATCAGACTTGGGTCTTGCTGTGGCAGTTGGATCTTAGGCTGGATATTAAGGGTGGTATTATTGCTGGCACAGCCGGCCAAAATAAAAGCAGCCAGCAGAGGGAATAACAGTTTTTTCAACATACTCATTCTCGTTAGCATATGGGTTGGTTTGCAAAACTGCGGCCATCATAGCATTGCGCGACGGCGAAAAAGCCCCGTGCCAGTGGAAATTGATTGTAAAGGCTTTTTTCGGACAGACGGTCACGTAACAGCGTTGACCTGACGAATAAGCTCGTTAAGATGCGCAGCAGATCAGCAATTATTTCCGGCGCGCCTGCGGGTTGGGCAAAAAACCTACTAATATTTAAACAGATGGGCACAGCGCTCGCCGTTAAGGAGTGTTAACAATGATTCGCGAACAAATAGAAGAAAAGCTGCGTAAGGCGTTCGAACCTGCACATCTTGAAGTGCATGATGAGAGCTACCGTCATAACGTGCCCGCTGGTTCTGAAAGTCACTTTAAAGTGGTGATTGTCAGTGATGTCTTTACCGGCCAGCGATTCCTGCAGCGTCATCGCGCTATTTATGGCGAATTGACGGAAGAACTCGCAGGCAGCGTGCACGCGCTGGCTTTGCATACCTACACGCAAAAAGAGTGGGATGGGCTACAAGATACCGTACTGGCATCACCCAATTGCCGCGGTGCCGGCACCCTTGCCTGATTCCCTCTGCAATCCTCCCCTAAAACGGCCTGCGGGCCGTTTTCTTTTCATTAATTACCCTCAAACGCGATCCATGGCGCAAAAAAGCAGCAAAACCGCTAAAAAGTGGTGAGTTTGCAGCCTCGACTCATTCCAGCGATGCCGCTATAATGCGGCGTCTATTTTTCCGGAATGTCTTCGGGACGCTTCTGGTGACAGGGATTAGGTTCTGCCTGCAGAGGCCGTCCCGGTTGTTGGATACGGCGCATTTAATGTGTGGTGTCTGAAGTTGACCGAGCACGTGATTTTTTGAGGTAACAAGATGACAGTTTCAGTAGAAACCACTCAGGGTCTGGGCCGTCGCATTTCGATTACTGTTGCAGCTGACAGCATCGAAAGTGCAGTGAAGAAAGAACTGGTGGAAGTAGCTAAGAAAGTCCGTATCGACGGTTTCCGTAAAGGCAAAGTGCCAGCACACATCATTTCTCAGCGCTACGGTGCTTCTGTTCGCCAGGACGTACTGGGCGAGCTGATGACGCGCAACTTCGTTGACGCCATCATCAAAGAGAAAATCAACCCAGCTGGTGCACCAAACTACGTGCCGGGCGAATACAAAGAAGGTGAAGATTTCACCTACGCGGTTGAGTTCGAAGTGTACCCAGAAGTTGAGCTGAAAGGCCTGGATGCCATCGAAGTTGAGAAGCCAGTTGTTGAAGTCACTGATGCTGACGTTGACACCATGCTGGACACTCTGCAGAAGCAGCAGGCGACCTGGAAAGAAAGCGATGCAGCAGCGACTGCTGAAGATCGCGCAACCATCGACTTCTCTGGTTCAGTTGACGGCGAAGAGTTCGAAGGCGGCAAAGCGTCTGACTTCGTGCTGGCGATGGGTCAGGGTCGTATGATCCCAGGCTTCGAAGAAGGTGTTGTTGGCCATAAAGCGGGCGAAACCTTCACTATCGACGTGAAATTCCCAGACGATTACCACGCTGAAACCCTGAAAGGGAAAGATGCGAAGTTCGAAATCGTGCTGAAGAAAGTGGAAACTCGCGAGCTGCCAGAGCTGACTGAAGAGTTCATCAAGCGCTTTGGCGTTGAAGATGGTTCAGTTGCTGGTCTGCGTGCAGAAGTGCGTAAGAACATGGATCGCGAGCTGAAAGGCGCTATCCGTAACCGCGTGAAGTCTCAGGCGATTGATGGTTTGGTTGAAGCCAATGACATCGATGTTCCTGTTGCGTTGATCGACGGCGAAATCGACGTACTGCGTCGCCAGGCTGCGCAGCGTTTCGGTGGCAACGAGAAGCAAGCTTTCGAGCTGCCACGTGAACTGTTCGAAGAGCAGGCTAAACGTCGCGTTGTTGTCGGTCTGCTGTTGGGCGAAGTGATTCGCA
The DNA here is from genome assembly GCF_002095465.1 of Pantoea rodasii. Classification (GTDB taxonomy): domain Bacteria; phylum Pseudomonadota; class Gammaproteobacteria; order Enterobacterales; family Enterobacteriaceae; genus Pantoea; species Pantoea rodasii. Next base: position 161,556 of record NZ_MLFP01000002.1, read on the forward strand.
TCAACGAGCTGAAAGCTGACGAAGACCGCGTTAAAGCGCTGATCGAAGAGATGGCTTCTGCTTACGAAGATCCGCAGGAAGTGATTGAGTTCTACAGCAAGAACAACGAGCTGATGAACAACATGCGCAACGTTGCTCTGGAAGAGCAGGCTGTTGAAGCGGTACTGGCGAAAGCCAAAGTGACCGACAAAGCAACCAACTTCCAGGAACTGATGAACCAGACCTCAGCGGCCTGATTCGTTAGTTAACCGAAAGTGCGGAGCCCGCGACTGAAAAGTCGCGGGCTTTTTTCTTTTCTGGCCCAAACCGCACAGATTTGTCCTCTATTTGCTTAATTAATCGGCAAATCTTTCGCTAAGCTCTTTTTCCGTGTTAGCGAATGGGCAAAAGGTTGTTATGCTTGAAACAACTGGGCAGCATCCCCAGATAGAGGGAGCATGCATGAGAACAGTGAGACTGGCTGATTAACCGTCCTGTTATGTCGGAGTGAGGGGGCAGCGCATAGTTTTCCCGGCGCGCCTCACGTAATATCGGTACAGAATGTTGCCAATGAAATTTATCAGGAGACGGTAATGTCATACAGTGGCGATCGTGAATTTACTGCACCGCACATGGCGCTGGTGCCAATGGTGGTCGAACAAACCTCGCGCGGCGAGCGTTCTTACGACATCTACTCCCGCCTGCTCAAAGAGCGTGTGATCTTCCTGACCGGCCAGGTTGAAGATCATATGGCCAACCTGATCGTGGCGCAGATGCTGTTTCTGGAAGCTGAGAATCCTGAAAAAGACATTTATCTCTACATTAACTCGCCAGGTGGCGTGATTACTGCCGGAATGTCGATTTATGACACCATGAAATTCATCAAGCCGGACGTCAGCACCATTTGTATGGGTCAGGCTTGTTCGATGGGTGCGTTCCTGCTAACCGCAGGCACCAAAGGCAAACGTTTCTGCTTGCCGAATTCCCGCGTGATGATTCACCAGCCGCTGGGCGGCTATCAGGGCCAGGCGACGGACATTGAAATCCATGCGCGTGAAATTCTGAAAGTGAAACAGCGTATGAATGAGTTGATGGCTGAACACACCGGCAAATCACTGGAAGAGATTGAACGCGACACCGAGCGCGATCGTTTCCTCTCAGCCAGCGAAGCGGTAGAGTATGGCTTGGTCGATTCCATCCTGACGCATCGCCAATAAGACACATCTGGCTGCCCCTTACGCTATAGTTAACGGGGCAGGTAGTTGGGTTGAATGAATACGGCCGTTGATGTACGGCCAGTGCCGTACACCAAATTGAGTCTGAGAAAGAAAAGAGGTTAGCTGATGACAGATAAGCGCAAAGACGGTTCAGGTAAGTTGCTGTACTGCTCTTTCTGCGGCAAAAGCCAGCATGAAGTCCGTAAGCTGATTGCCGGGCCGTCAGTGTATATTTGCGACGAGTGTGTTGATTTATGCAATGACATCATTCGCGAAGAGATCAAAGAAGTCGCTCCGCATCGTGAGCGCAGTGCACTGCCGACGCCGCATGAAATTCGTCATCATTTAGATGATTACGTCATCGGTCAGGAAAAGGCGAAAAAAGTGCTGGCGGTTGCGGTTTACAACCACTACAAACGTCTGCGCAATGGCGATACCAGCAACGGTATTGAGCTGGGTAAAAGTAACATTCTGCTGATCGGTCCAACCGGTAGCGGTAAAACGTTGCTGGCTGAAACCCTGGCACGCCTGCTGGATGTTCCGTTTACCATGGCAGATGCGACCACACTGACCGAAGCCGGTTACGTGGGCGAAGATGTGGAAAACATCATCCAGAAACTGCTGCAGAAGTGTGATTACGATGTGCAGAAAGCACAGCGCGGCATTGTCTACATCGATGAAATTGACAAGATTTCTCGTAAGTCAGACAACCCGTCAATCACGCGTGACGTATCAGGTGAAGGTGTACAGCAAGCCTTGCTAAAACTGATCGAAGGCACCGTGGCAGCCGTTCCGCCACAGGGTGGACGTAAGCACCCGCAGCAGGAATTCTTGCAGGTTGATACCTCAAAAATTCTGTTTATCTGCGGTGGCGCATTTGCTGGCCTCGATAAAGTGATTTCCCAGCGTGTTGAGACCGGAACCGGTATCGGCTTTGGCGCAACGGTGAAGGGCAAATCCCAGAAAGCCAGCGAAGGCGAGTTGCTGTCGCAGGTTGAGCCTGAAGATTTGATTAAATTTGGTCTGATTCCTGAGTTTATCGGTCGTCTGCCTGTTGTGGCGACACTGAATGAGCTGAGTGAAGAAGCGCTGATTCAGATCCTGCGTGAGCCGAAGAATGCGTTGACCAAACAGTACCAGGCGTTGTTTAACCTGGAAGGCGTTGAGCTGGAGTTCCGCGACGAAGCGCTGACAGCGATTGCGAAGAAAGCGATGTCCCGTAAAACCGGTGCACGTGGCCTGCGTTCTATTGTTGAAGGTGCGCTGCTGGAAACCATGTACGATCTGCCATCGATGGATGACGTGGAAAAAGTGGTGATTGATGAGTCAGTGATTGACGGTCAATCCGAGCCGATGTTGATTTATGGTAAGCATGAAGCTCAGGCTTCTGGCGAATAAATAAACAATCGAACCATGTTGTTATCTTAAAAAAGGGGAAAATGTTTCCCCTTTTGTTTTTCTCTCTCCCGTGACATTGAATGTCGACCAAGCATCCCCATATACTCAATATCCTGTGGGTTGAACTGCAAACTTCTTTTACGCGGTACCCATCACCTGGCGGACATTAAACTAAGAGAGAGCTCTATGAATCCTGAGCGTTCTGAACGCATTGAAATCCCCGTGTTGCCTTTGCGCGACGTGGTGGTTTATCCGCACATGGTAATTCCGTTGTTTGTTGGTCGGGAAAAATCGATTCGTTGCCTTGAAGCGGCGATGGATCATGACAAGAAGATCATGCTGGTTGCCCAGAAAGAGGCTTCAACGGATGAACCTGGTATTAACGATCTCTTCTCGGTAGGGACCGTCGCTTCCGTACTGCAGATGCTCAAGCTACCCGACGGCACGGTAAAAGTGCTGGTTGAAGGCTTGCAGCGTGCGCACATCACCACGCTGGCTGACAATGGCGACCATTTTGTTGCCCAGGCCGAATACCTGATCTCGCCAGAAATTGAAGAGCGCGAGCAGGAAGTGCTGGTGCGTACGGCCATCAATCAGTTTGAAGGCTACATCAAACTGAACAAAAAATTCCACCTGAGGTATTAACCTCACTGAACAGCATTGACGATGCGGCGCGTCTCGCCGACACCGTGGCAGCGCATATGCCGCTGAAGCTGGCTGATAAGCAGTCAGTGCTGGAGATGTCCGACGTGAACGAGCGTCTGGAATATCTGATGGCGATGATGGAATCTGAAATCGATCTGCTGCAGGTTGAGAAACGCATTCGCAACCGCGTGAAAAAGCAGATGGAGAAAAGCCAGCGTGAGTACTATCTGAATGAGCAAATGAAAGCCATTCAGAAAGAGCTGGGCGAAATGGATGATGCGCCGGATGAATACGAAGCGCTGAAACGTAAAATTGAAGCGGCAAAAATGCCGACTGAAGCACGTGAAAAAGCCGAAGCTGAACTGCAGAAGCTGAAGATGATGTCGCCGATGTCCGCAGAAGCGACGGTGGTTCGCGGCTACATCGATTGGATGGTTCAGGTTCCGTGGGTCGCGCGCAGCAAAGTGAAAAAAGACCTGCTGAAAGCGCAGGAAACGCTGGATATCGACCACTACGGTTTAGAACGCGTCAAAGACCGCATCCTTGAGTACCTCGCGGTGCAGAGTCGCGTCAGCAAAATCAAAGGGCCGATTCTGTGCCTCGTCGGACCGCCAGGAGTAGGTAAAACCTCGCTGGGTCAGTCAATTGCTAAAGCCACCGGCCGTAAATATGTGCGTATGGCACTGGGCGGCGTGCGCGATGAAGCGGAAATCCGCGGACATCGTCGTACTTATATCGGTTCTATGCCGGGCAAACTGATTCAGAAGATGGCGAAAGTCGGCGTGAAAAACCCGCTGTTCCTGCTGGATGAGATCGATAAGATGTCATCTGATATGCGCGGCGATCCGGCTTCTGCATTACTGGAAGTGCTGGATCCAGAACAGAATATCGCGTTTAACGATCACTATCTGGAAGTGGATTACGATCTCTCTGACGTAATGTTTGTGGCGACGTCAAACTCCATGAACATCCCGGCACCGCTGCTGGACCGTATGGAAGTGATTCGTCTCTCGGGTTATACCGAAGATGAAAAACTGAACATCGCCAAGCAGCACTTACTGCCGAAGCAGATTGAGCGTAACGCGCTAAAAGAGAAAGAGATCAGCGTTGACGATAGCGCCATCATCGGCATTATCCGCTATTACACCCGTGAAGCGGGCGTGCGTAGCCTGGAACGTGAACTCTCCAAGCTGTGTCGTAAAGCGGTGAAAACCCTGCTGATGGACAAGACCAAGAAGAGCATCAAGATTAACGGTGAAAACCTTAACGACTTCCTGGGCGTACAGCGCTTTGACTATGGTCGCGCGGATACTGAAAACCGCGTGGGTCAGGTCACGGGTCTGGCGTGGACGGAAGTGGGCGGCGATCTGCTGACCATCGAAACCGCCTGCGTACCGGGCAAAGGTAAACTGACTTACACCGGTTCGCTGGGTGAAGTGATGCAGGAGTCTATCCAGGCGGCGCTGACGGTGGTTCGTGCACGTGCGGATAAACTCGGTATCAACGGCGATTTCCATGAGAAGCGTGATATTCACGTGCACGTACCGGAAGGGGCAACACCGAAGGACGGTCCAAGCGCAGGTATCGCCATGTGTACCGCGCTGGTTTCATGCCTGACGGGTAACCCAGTACGTTCCGATGTGGCAATGACCGGTGAGATCACCTTACGTGGTCAGGTACTGCCGATTGGCGGCCTGAAAGAGAAGTTGCTGGCAGCACATCGCGGCGGCATCAAAACCGTGCTAATCCCGGACGAAAACAAACGTGATCTGGAAGAAATTCCACAGAACGTGATTGCCGATCTGACCATCCATCCTGTGAAGCGTATTGAAGAAGTGCTGAACCTGGCACTGGAAAATGCGCCTTACGGAATGCAGGTTGCGACGGCAAAATAGTGATTAACGGCAAAAACCGCTAAAAACCGAAGCTGGCAGGCCAAATGGTGCTTGCCAGCTTTTTTTGTGCCGCTAATTTAAGGGGCTGCTGGATCAACGATTAAGATGAATACCGTTGTCTCAGCTCCACAGGCTTGATATAACTGGCTGCGCGTTCGCACCGGGCGGGAAGCGCGGGTGCGATGTGAATAATAAAAGAGGGGATGAAGAGAGTGAATAAGTCACAGTTGATCGACAAAATTGCTGCAGACGCTGACATTTCTAAAGCAGCAGCGGGACGTGTATTAGATGCATTCATGGGCTCTGTTTCTGACGCGCTGAAAGGCGGTGATGAAGTTGCACTGGTTGGTTTCGGTACTTTCTCTGTACGTGAGCGTGCTGCTCGTACGGGCCGTAACCCGCAAACTGGTAAAGAGATCACCATCCCGGCTGGTAAAGTACCGGGCTTCCGTGCAGGTAAAGCACTGAAAGACTCAGTCAATTAATGACCGCTGATACATCCATTGAAGCATTTTCTTCTATGGATTGAGGACGAAAAAGCCGTTCTCATGTAACATACGGGCACATCATTTTTGATGTGCCTTTTTTATTCTTGATGCGCGGCGATGGCCTTAGGCTATTGTCTCCGCATGGTTGCCAACTGCCAGCCTGAACAGCAGTTGCACGATGATGACATCGTGTCAGAGCTTTACATTCACACTACAGCGGAGTGTTGTCATACCATGATGGACAATTTACGCGCGGCGTCGAATCATGTCGTGCTCAAGATCATTCTGGGATTGATCATCCTGTCTTTCGTATTGACCGGGGTGGGCAACTACCTGATCGGCGGTGGCAGTGATTATGCCGCCAAAGTTAATGGCCATGAAATTAGCCGTGCAGAGCTTGAGCAGGGCTATAACAACGAGCGTAATCGTCAGCAGCAGATGCTGGGCGATCAATTCTCGCAGTTGGCCAGCAACGAAGGCTATATGCAGCAGATGCGCCAGCAGGCGCTGTCACAGCTGATTGATCAGGCATTGCTCGATCAATACATTAAAGATCTGAAGATTGGCATCAGCGATGAACAGATCAAACAAGCGATCTTTGATCAAAAAGCCTTCCAGACCAACGGCAAGTTTGACAACGCGAAATACAACGGCTTAATCACCCAGATGGGCTTTACTGCGGATCAATACGCGGCAGCGCTGCGCAAGCAGTTAGCGACGCAGCAGTTGATCAATGCGGTGGCCAATACCGATTTCATGCTGAAAGGGGAAACCAGCAAGCTGGTGGATCTGGTGTCACAGCAGCGTGAAGTGCGTCAGGCAGTGATTGATGTCAACGCGCTGGCAGCAAAACAAACTGCCAGTGATGATGAGATCAATCAGTATTACCAGCAGCATCAGAACAGCTTTATGGCGCCTGAGCAGTTCCGCGTGAGCTACATCAAGATGGATGCAGCCAGCATGCAGGAAACGGTGAGCGAAGCGGATATCCAGAGCTGGTTCGATCAACACAAAGCCGACTACTCACAGCCGCAGCGCAATCGCTACAGTGTGATTCAGACCAAAACCGAAGCAGATGCGACGGCAGTTCTGGATGCGCTGAAGAAGGGTGAAGACTTCGCCACGCTGGCAAAAAGCAAATCCATCGATCCAATTTCGGCACGCAAAGGCGGCGATATGGGTTGGCTGGAGCCGGGTACCACGCCGGATGAGCTGAAAAATGCCAACCTGACGCAAAAAGGCCAGCTGTCTGGGGTGATCAAATCTTCAGTCGGTTTCCTGGTGGTGCGTCTGGATGATGTTCAGGCAGAGCAGGTCAAACCGCTTGCTGAGATCCATGATGCCGTTGCTGACAAAGTGAAGCAGGAAAAAGCGGTTGATGCTTTCTACAAGCTGCAGCAAAAAGTCAGTGAAGCGGCCAGCAATGACAACGAGTCATTGGCAGGTGCAGCACAGGCTTCCGGTCTGAAAGTGGCTGAAACCGGCTGGATTACCCATGATGAGGTTCCGGCTGAACTCGATTTCGATCAGGTTAAGCAGGCGATCTTCAACGGTGGTTTAGTGGGTCAAAACGGTGCGCCGGGTAATAACTCAGACATCATCAGTGTTGATGGAGATCGTGCGTTTGTTCTGCGTATCAGCGAGCACAAACCGGAAGCGGTGAAGCCGTTGGATCAGGTAAAAGCGCAGATTGCCGATACCCTGAAGCATGATAAAGCCACGCAGCAGGCAAAAGCGCAGGCAGATAAACTGCTGGTTGATCTGAAAGCCGGTAAAGAGGATGTGTTGAAAGCTGCAGGTTTGACCCTGAGCGCCAGCAAATCCTTTGATCGCAACGCGCAGGATCCTGTTGCACAGTCTGCCTTCAACTTGCCACAACCAGCGGATAACAAACCGTCCTGGGGCGTGAGTGAAGATATGCAGGGTAACGTGGTGCTGGTTGCACTGGATAAAGTCAGTGCAGGCAATATGCCACAGCCGCAGATTGACGAAATGGTCAAAGGCGTGACGCAGAACAACGCACAGATTGCGTTCGAAGCGCTGCTGGAAAACCTGCGTAAAGACGCGAAGATCAAATACGGCGCTGCTGCTCAAAGTCAGTAAGCTTCACAAAAAATCTGAATTCGCTGCAACAACTCAAAGGCCGCTTCTGCGGCCTTTTCCATTTCTGCAAAAGCCCTTTTGAGCGTAAATCCTTGCTGTGACACCCTGCTGTGGCTGTCAAACACAAGGAGAAAAACAGCATGGTGAAATCAACTTTTCGCGCATTATGCATCACACTGGCGCTGGGCGGTGCACTCTATACCACCGGATTGGCCGCAGCAGAAAGTCCCAGCGAAACGCAGGCGGCGCAAGTATCCTCGCCGCAAGAGGGACAGATCAGCATCAACCAAGCCAGCGCTGAACAGCTCGCCGCGGCAATGAATGGCATCGGCCTGAAGAAAGCTCAGGCGATAGTCAGCTACCGCGAGCAGTATGGCCCGTTTACCGCCATTGAACAGCTCAAGGAGATACCGGGCATCGGCAACGCGTTGGTTGAGCGTAACAGCAGTCGGTTGAAATTGTGAGGCGGCTCGCGACTTTGAAGGATTGATAAAGCACCCAATCAGGCTGTGCTATGCTCAACAGGTCATACCAGTTGTCATTCTCAGCCTGAACAGGAGCAATAATGCAAACCACAATCAAAGTACGCGGCTATCATCTGGATGTTTACCAGCATGTGAATAATGCGCGCTATCTGGAGTTTCTTGAAGAGGCGCGTTGGCAATGGCTGGAGGATGTTGATGCCTTTCACTGGCTGATGGAGCAGAAGCTGGCGTTTGTGGTGGTCAATATCAACATTAACTATCGTCGTCCGGCGGTGCTGGGCGATGTACTGAATATTGAAAGCGAAGTGTCGCAACTTAACGGCAAAAGCGGCATTATTTCGCAGCGCGTACTGCTGGCAAGCGATGACACGGTGGTTGCGGATGCAGCGTTAACCTTTGTTTGCATCGATTTGCGCACACAAAAAGCGGTACCGATGGAAGGGGAGTTGCGCGAACGTCTGTCGGCGCTGATGGTGGAAAGCCATTAATAGCGGAGCGAGCTGGCGTCAGAAACGCCAGCCTGAGTTCCTGCTTGCGAAGCAGTTCATCGAGTACCCGCCAGCGAAGCAGCTTAGTGAGTTCCTGCTTGCGAAGCAGTTCATCGAGTACCCGTCAGCGAAGCAGCTTAATGAGTTCCTGCTAGCGAAGTAGTTAACAGAGTTCCAGCCAGCAAAACAGCTCAATGCGTCCCAGCCGCGATGCAACTCAATCAGTTCAGGCCGCTTTTTTGTTTCATGGCCGTCATCACCGCGGCAGTATTGGCCTGGTAATCCGCTAACCCACGCGCGCGCAGGTGACAAGCGGCGCACTCACCACAGCCATCGCCCTTCACACCGTTATAGCAAGTCAGCGTTTCTGCGCGCACCAGAGGGAGTTGCTGCCAGTAATCTGCCAGCGCCCAGGTTTCGGCTTTATTCAGCCACATCAGCGGCGTTTCGAAGCGAATGTTACGCGCCATACCTAGGATGACGGAATTGTTCAGCGCTTTGACAAACTCATCGCGGCAATCCGGATAACCGGAAAAATCCGTTTCGCAAACGCCGGTAATCACTGACTCAGCTTCAACCTGATAGGCATAAATTGAGGCTAAGGTCAGAAACAGAATATTGCGGCCCGGTACAAAGGTGCTTGGCAAACCGCTGGCATCTGGATCGTAAGCGGGCACCGGAATGTTATCGCGCGTCAGGCTGCTCACCGCTAACTCGTTGAGTAACGTCACATCCAACACTTTGTGCGCACGGGCACCCAGTTTTTGCGCTAATTCAGCCGCGACTTCAATCTCTTCGCGATGGCGCTGACCATAATCGAAAGTGACACAATGCACTTCGTCATACTGTTGCAGCGCCTGAATCAGACAGGTGGTGGAATCTTGTCCGCCACTGAATACGACAACGGCTCGTTTCATCTTTATTTCCCCAAAAATCAGTGCGCCTATGGTACTGGCTCAGGCTCGGGCTGAACAGTGCCGACTGTGGCGGGCGGTGGAATCCATGCGCGGGTGAAATCAAACCAACCCAGGGTATTGAGCTGGATGCCTTCAACGCCGGGTGGGGCAAACACCTGATAGCGGTAATTGAATAGCGGCAGCAGGTGCCCGTCATGCATCAGCTGCTGGAACAATTGATGCGTCAGCTGCTCGCGTTGCTGTGCACTCGCTTGTTGGGCTATGACACTGAGAGCCGCCTGCAGTTGCGGTGCGCGCAGCGGATGCCACAGTGGATCGTTCTCCAGCCAGTTGACCAGAGTAAACAGCGGGGCGTCGCCAATCAGGCGGTCACCCATCACCACATCCGCGTCACTTAACTCAATGTCGTCACGCCAGCTTTTAACATCATGGAATACGCAGGTGAGGGTGCAACCCTGCTGAGCCAGCAAGGGAACCAATGCCTGAGCCATCACATGTAACTCGACCGGCAAATGATAGTGCAGGGTCAGTTTTTCTGGCAGCGGTACGCGAATCTTTGCCGCAGGCGGCACCGGCCAACCGGGCAGCAGCTCCTGGCTCGGTGTAATCAGTCCTTCATCCAGCGGTAACTGCTGAATCACACCGCTGTGCTGGATCAGGGCAATCAGTGATGTGGCTTGAGCGGCTGTGAAGTGGGCTGAGATACGCGGGGCTAAATAACAGAAGCCAAGGCTGATGCTGTGATCAACCGGGCGCAGCGCATCCAGTTCGTCGGGATCGCCAATGGCAATCTGCACCGGATGGCGGCAACTGGTGCCGAGCCCGTGCGCAAACAGCTGCGGCGTTATCCAGTATTCCACCACCTGAATCAGCGGCCGCTGCAGATGCCAACGCGCGTGGCTTTCAAGGCGCACCAGTTCATCAGTGAAATGCGTCAGTTTCCAGGGACCGCTCCCCACATCGCTGAATTCAGGATGGGGAAGCAGGCAGAACTGGTGTGCCAGCCGCTGCGGTAACCAGTAATCACTTTGGTGCAGCCGAATGCGCAGTGCCAGCGGGTGGGGCGCATCAATCTGGTCGAGGGTTGCCAGTAAGCGACCGCCGCGCTGCGTTTGCTGAATCTGCTGCAGCTGAATGGCTAATTGCGCGGCCTGAATCGGTTCATCGTTATGCCAGCTTAGCTGGGGACGCAGCCAGAAATACCATTCCCGCCCGCTGCCATCATGCTGCCAGTGATGAGCAAGATCGCCTTCCACATCGTTGCCATGGAAGCGGGTCAGCCCAGAAAAAATTTGCCGTAGCAGATGCTGCTCAGCGCGGCCGGTCAGATTTAACGGCTGCAGCGGCTCCAGCGCGCGATAATAGGGAATACGCAGCACTGGCGCCTGGTTTTGCCACTGGCCACCCATCAGCGGTCTGAGCATTTTTACCAGTCGCTCGGGATGCAAATCCAGCACCTGCAGCGCCTGTACCGCTTCACCTGCTTCCAGCTGTTGGGCTAACAGCTGCTGGCGTAACTGTTCGGGTGAAATCAGAAACGTCAGTTCGCCTTGTTTACCGCGTCCCGCTGCGCCAAGCCAGCGCAACCAGCCCGCATCCTGCCACTGACGCAGCAGCGTGCGCACATGTCGTTCGCTGCAGAAGCAGTGCTGAGCCATGGCGGTAACGCTCAGTCGCTGCGGTTCGCCCTGACTCAGTTGCCACAAACGCTGAAATTGATTAACCCGATGAAGTTGACGCATGGCTAAACCCGGAACAGTTTTTTAAAAGTATTCACTATTAGTTCCGCAAATACCAGGCGATAGTAGACCTCTCATTCAGACAGGAGAATTTGCATGGCTCGCCTCGCGGCATTTGATATGGACGGCACGCTGTTATTGCCGACACACCGGTTAGGGAAAGAGACCATCGACAGTCTGCATGCGCTGCATCAGCGTGATATCACAATCACTTTTGCCACCGGACGCCATCTGATGGATGTTCAAAAGGTGCGCGAGCAAATCACTTTACCGGCCTGGCTGATTACCGGAAATGGCACCCGCATCCACGATCTCGAAGGGCAGCTGTTGTTCGGTTGCGATCTGCCTTCTTCCGTCGCGGAAGAAGTGATTCATACCCATTGGAAAACGCCGGCGTCGATTCACATCTTCAACGATGAAGGCTGGTTTACCGACAAACCGTTGCTCGGAGTGATGGAGGCGCATGTGATGAGCGGCTTCCATTATCAGCTGCGCGATTTACGTCAGATGCCTGCGCATGAGGTGACAAAGATCTGCTTTATCGCGCCTCATGAAATGCTGCTCGAACTCAAAATCGAACTGCAACAAGCGTTGGGTGACCGGGCCAATATCTGTTTTTCAGCATGGGATTGTCTGGAAGTGCTGCCGCTGGATTGCCATAAAGGCGCGGCGCTGGCGCGTTTGTGTCAGCATCTCACATTAACGATGGCGGATTGCATGGCGTTTGGCGACGCGATGAACGACCGTGAAATGCTGGAGCGCGTTGGCAAGGGTTTCATTATGGGCAACGCCATGAATCAACTTAAATCATCGCTGCCCCATTTACCGATCATTGGACATTGCGAGACACAGGCAGTGTCTCATTACTTAAATCACTGGATGACCACACCACACCTCGATTATTCCCCCGAATGCTGAGGCTTACAGTGAACCGGACAGGATGTCCTGTTTTTTATTGCATACCCGTCACACTTCGAATTACAGGTGCGTTGGCTGCACTCGTTTACCCGAATCACTTACTCCAGTAAGCTCATCGGGATGCTCTCGTTTGCCTCCTGCCTGCAATTCGAATTATTTAAGGTGAAACTCACGTAGCCACGGCTGAATATCCCCGATATTCTGCGCCACCCACTCTGGATTGTAATAGGTGTCTGGATAGCGTTCGCCGCTGTCGCATAGCAGCGTAACCAGTGAACCCTGCTCATCGTTTTCGCGCATGCGTTTTGCCACCTGCAACATGCCCCAGAAGTTGGTACCGGTTGAGGCGCCAGGTCGGCGACCCAGAATCTTCTCCAGATGCAGCATAGCTGCTACCGTTGCGCCATCGGGCACCTTGATCATCTCATCGATCACATCCGGTAAAAATGACGGTTCTACACGCGGACGCCCGATGCCTTCAATCATGCTGCCACGATCGCTACGCAATTCGCCATCACGGCTATGCCAGAAATCAAAAAACACCGAATGCTGCGGATCGACGACCAACAGGCGCGTATCGTGACCTTGATAACGGATATAGCGGCCCAGCGTGGCCGAAGTACCGCCGGTGCCGGCACTCATGATCACCGTATGCGGCACCGGGAAGGGTTCAAGTGCCATCTGACGATAAATACTTTCCGCGATATTATTGTTGCCACGCCAATCAGTGGCGCGCTCGGCATAGGTAAACTGATCCATAAAGTGGCCGTTGAGTTCCCGCGCCAGACGCTCTGATTCGCTGTATAACTGGCAGGGATCGGCGACGAAATGGCACTCACCGCCATAAAAACGGATCATTTCGATTTTGCGTTTTGCGGTGCTGGCGGGCATCACGGCAATAAATGGCAGGCCCAGCAAACGTGCGAAATAGGCTTCGGATACCGCCGTGCTGCCAGAAGAGGCTTCGATGATCGGTGTATTCTCGCGGATCCAGCCATTGGCCAAACCATACAGGAACAGCGAACGCGCCAGGCGGTGCTTTAGGCTGCCACTGGGATGAGTGCTTTCATCTTTGAGATAGAAGCGAATGCCAGGAAAATCATCCAGCGCAAAGCGAATGAGGTGCGTATCCGCAGACCGTTGAAAATCGGCGTTAATTTCATTGATGGCGTGGCGAACCCAGGGCGTTTGCATGTGGCGAATCCGTAATAATGATTGCGCACAGTGTAAGGCACTGGCAGGAAAATTAGGTTGCTTTAATCCGGTTATAATGCCGGAATAAGAGAAAATTTTTCTCCCGGAGCGCCGAATGTTAGATAAAACTGACCGCACGCTGCTGTCAATGCTGCAACAGGATTGCACCTTGTCACTGCAGGCGCTGGCTGAAGCCGTTAATCTCACCACCACGCCGTGCTGGAAACGCCTGAAAAAGCTGGAAGATGATGGCATTATTCGTGCGCGCGTGGCGCTATTGGATGGCGAAAAGATCGGGCTTTCGCTGACCGCCTTTATGTTCGTTAAAACCCAGCAGCACAGCAGCGAATGGTTTCAACAATTTGTTGCTGTGGTGCAGCAGATGCCGGAAGTGATGGCGTTTTATCGTATGGCGGGTGAATACGATTATTTGCTGCGCATCCAGGTGGCTGATATGAAAAGTTACGATCGATTTTATAAGCGTCTGGTGAATGGCGTACCGGGCCTGATGGATGTGACCTCCAGTTTCGCCATGGAAGAGATAAAATACACCACCGCGTTGCCGGTAGCGCCCTGAGCGGGCACAGAAAGAGAGTGTCTTGTGCGATTATTTAGCCAGTTAAGTTGGTATTTCCTGCGCGAGTGGCGGCGATATCTGGGTGCCGTCAGTTTGCTGATCATCATTGCACTGCTACAGCTCATACCGCCGCATGTGGTGGGCGTGATTGTTGATGGCGTCACACAGCACACGTTAAGCAGCGGCAAAATCTTTATGTGGATTGGTGTGATGCTGGTGACGGCGGCGATCGTCTATCTGCTGCGCTATGTGTGGCGCGTGCTGCTGTTTGGCGCCTCCTATCAATTGGCCGTGGAACTCCGTGAGGATTTCTATCGTCAACTCAGTCGTCAGCATCCGGCATTCTATTTACGCCATCGCACCGGCGATCTGATCGCGCGCGCCACCAATGATGTCGATCGCGTGGTGTTTGCCGCCGGCGAAGGAGTGTTGACGCTGGTGGATTCGCTGGTGATGGGGTTGGTGGTGCTGGTGGTGATGAGCGTACAGATCAGCTGGGAGTTGACGCTGTTAGCGTTGATCCCGATGCCGCTGATGGCGATTGCCATTCAAAAAGATGGCTCGCGTTTACATCAGCGCTTTAAAGTGGCGCAGGCGGCCTTCTCCAGTCTCAACGATCAAACCCAGGAAAGCCTCACCAGCATCCGCATGATTAAAGCCTTTGGCCTGGAAGACCACCAGTCGCAACAGTTTGCTGATATCGCCCGTGACACTGGTAAGAAGAACCTGCACGTGGCGCGTGTTGACGCACGTTTTGATCCCATCATCTATATCGCGGTGGGTTTTCAAACTTGCTGGCGATCGCTGGCGGCGGCTGGATGGTGTGGCACGGCAGTTTGACGCTGGGTCAGCTCACCAGCTTTGTCATGTACCTCGGGTTGATGATTTGGCCGATGCTGGCGCTGGCGTGGATGATCAATATCGTCGAACGCGGAAGCGCCGCGTGGAGCCGTATTGGTGCACTGCTGGCGGAAGCGCCCGCGGTAGAGGATGGGCAGAAAGTATTGCCAGCCGATGCCGGTGTTTTACAGGTCGCTATCCGCGAGTTCCGCTATCCGGCCAGCTCAGGCGCGGTGCTCAGCCATCTGAATTTTCAATTGAAGCCGGGGCAAATGTTGGGGCTGTGCGGTCCAACGGGTTGCGGTAAAAGTACGCTGTTAAGCTTGATTCAGCGCCACTTTGACATCGATCAGGGTGACATTCGTTATCACAACATTCCGCTCACGCAGCTGCGACTCGACAGCTGGCGCAGCAAATTGGCCGTCGTGAGCCAGACGCCGTTTTTGTTCTCCGATACTGTTGCCAATAACCTGGCGCTGGGGCGGCCGAATGCCACCCAGCAGGAGATCGAGCGCGTGGCGCAGATGGCCTGCGTACACGATGACATTCTGCGGCTGCCACAAGGTTACGACACCGAAGTGGGCGAGCGCGGTGTGATGCTTTCCGGTGGACAAAAACAACGTATCGCGATTGCCCGTGCGCTGTTGCTCAATGCGGAAATCCTGATCCTCGATGATGCGCTGTCAGCCGTTGACGGCCGCACTGAGTATGAAATTCTGCATAACCTGCGCCAGTGGGGCAAAGGTCGCACCTTGATTATCAGCGCACATCGCTTGTCAGCGTTAACGGAAGCCAGCGAAATTTTGGTGCTGCAACTAGGTGCCGTCACCCAGCGCGGCGATCACGACAGCCTGGTGGCGAAAGAGGGATGGTATCGCGATATGTACCGTTATCAGCAGCTGGAAGCCGCGCTGGATGAAGATGAAACCGCAGCGGAGGCCAACCATGGCTAAATCACAACGTTTATGGCCAACCCTTAAACGCCTGCTGGCTTACGGTAAACCCTGGCGGAAATCGCTGTGGCTGGCGGTCGGCATGCTGTGGATTGCGGCAGTGGCGGAAGTGACCGGCCCGGTGCTGGTCAGCTACTTCATTGATAATCTGGTGGCTAAACATCAGATGCCATGGGCGATCGCCATGGGTTTGCTGGTGTGCTTTATTCTGCTGCAGCTGCTGGCTGCTGGTTTGCACTATTTCCAGGCGCTGCTGTTTAACCGCGCGGCGATTGGAGTCGTGCAGCAACTGCGGGTGGATGTGATGAACGCCGCGCTGCGTCAGCCGCTCAGCGCCTTTGATACTCAGCCGGTGGGGCAGATCATTTCGCGCGTCACCAACGATACCGAAGTGATTAAAGATCTGTATGTCACGGTGGTGGCCACGGTACTGCGCAGTGCGGCACTGATTGGCGCGATGCTGGTCGCGATGTTCTGGCTTGACTGGCGTATGGCGCTGGTGGCGATTGTCATCTTCCCGTTGGTGCTGACAGTGATGTTGATTTACCAGCGTTACAGCACCCCGATTGCGCGTCGGGTGCGCAGTTATCTGGCTGACATCAACAACGGCTTCAATGAAGTGATCAACGGCATGAGCGTGATCCAGCAGTTTCGCCAGCAGGCGCGCTTTGGCGAACGTATGGGCGAAGCCAGCCGCTCACACTATTTGGCCCGCATGGAAACCCTGCGGCTGGATGGCTTCCTGCTGCGTCCGCTGCTCAGCCTGTTTTCCGCGATGATTTTGTGTGGCTTGCTGATGTTGTTCAGCTTCGCCACGCCGGGTGTGTTTGAGGTTGGTGTGCTTTACGCCTTTATTACCTATCTCGGACGCCTGAATGAACCCTTAATCGAACTGACGACGCAGCAATCAATGCTGCAACAGGCGGTGGTGTCTGGCGAACGTATTTTCGAGCTGATGGACGCTACGCAGCAGGGATACGGAGCGGATAATAAACCGCTGGCCTCAGGGCGCATTACCTTGCGCGACGTCAGCTTTGCCTATCGCGATAATCGTGATGTGCTGAGCCATATTAATCTGGAGGTGCCAGCCCGTGGTTTTGTGGCACTGGTGGGACATACGGGCAGCGGCAAGAGCACTCTGGCAAATTTGCTGATGGGCTATTATCCGGTCACGCGCGGCACTATCGAGCTTGATGGCCGCCCGTTACCCCAGCTGACGCATGAAGCGTTGCGGCAAAGCGTTGCCATGGTGCAGCAAGATCCGGTGGTGTTGGCGGATACGCTGTTAGCGAACGTGCGCCTTGGGCGTGACATCCCTGAAGAACAGGTGTGGCAGGCGCTGGAAAAAGTGCAGCTCGCCGATCTCGCGCGTTCGATGTCAGAGGGCATTCATACCCGATTGGGTGAGCAGGGTAACAATCTGTCGGTTGGCCAGAAACAGTTGCTGGCACTGGCGCGGGTATTGGTGTCCTTGCCGCAGATATTAATTCTTGATGAGGCAACCGCTAATATCGACTCAGGGACCGAGCAGGCCATTCAGCATGCGCTGCGCGCACTGCGACAGCACAGTACCTTGGTGGTAATTGCTCACCGTCTCTCCACCATCACCGAAGCAGACCAGATTCTGGTTTTGCATCGTGGTCAGGTGGCAGAGCAGGGTACACATGCGCAGTTACTGGCGCTGCAAGGCCGTTATTGGCAGATGTATCAGCTGCAGCAGGCGGGTGATGAACTCGCGGCGAGCATCCCCGCACAAGCTGAAGGGTGAATTGCACCTTTTTTGCGCAGATTTATCAGATTGTTCTGTATTGATGCACTCCTTTGAGGCTGTCAGCACCAAAGGAGTGCAATATTGCAACACCATCCTTCCCGCCATTCCTCATACTGCGCCCGACATCACATAACGAAGCGCGATTTAGCGCGTCTATGCCCCTGACTTTGACTCTTTTTTAATTTATGGCACAGCGTTTGCTTATATCCCTACGTGTCCGCGAGACTCACTCAATTTATTATCCGGAGGGGAACGTATGAAGCTGGTTACCGTGGTAATCAAACCATTTAAGCTGGAGGACGTGCGTGAAGCCTTATCCTCCATTGGCATTCAGGGACTGACTGTTACCGAAGTGAAGGGTTTTGGTCGCCAGAAAGGTCACGCAGAGCTTTACCGCGGTGCCGAGTACAGCGTGAACTTCCTGCCAAAAGTAAAAATTGATATCGCGATAGCGGACGATCAACTCGATGAAGTGGTGGATATCATCAGTAAAGCCGCTTATACCGGCAAAATTGGCGACGGTAAAATCTTCGTCGCAGAACTGCAGCGCGTTATTCGTATTCGTACAGGCGAGACCGACGAAGCAGCACTGTAACTGGGGCTCTGAATTGTGATGGGATGGAAAGAAATGAATAAACTGATGACTAAGTTAGGCCTCACCAGCCTGGCACTGTTACCGTCTCTGGCCATGGCGGCAGCTCCTGCCGTTGCGGATAAAGCCGATAACGCCTTTATGATGATCTGTACCGCTTTGGTACTGTTTATGTCTATTCCTGGCATCGCACTGTTTTACGGCGGTTTAATTCGCGGTAAAAACGTGCTGTCGATGCTGACTCAGGTTGCAGTGACCTTCGCGTTAGTCTGCGTTCTGTGGGTGATTTACGGTTATTCGCTGGCCTTCAGCGAGGGCAACGCCTTCTTCGGTAACTTCCAGTGGGCGATGCTGAAGAATATTGAGCTGAAAGCCTTGATGGGCAGCTTCTATCAGTATATCCACGTTGCATTCCAGGCTTCATTCGCCTGTATCACCGTGGGCCTGATTGTCGGTGCGCTGGCGGAGCGTATTCGCTTCTCCGCAGTACTGATTTTCGTGGTGGTGTGGCTGACGCTGTCTTATCTGCCTATCGCACACATGGTGTGGGCGGGCGGTCTGCTGGCGCAAGATGGCGCGCTGGACTTCGCAGGCGGTACGGTTGTTCACATCAACGCCGCAGTGGCCGGTCTGGTGGGTGCTTACCTGGTGGGCAAACGTGCTGGCTTCGGTAAAGAAGCATTTAAACCGCACAACCTGCCAATGGTGTTCATGGGTACAGCGATTCTGTATGTGGGCTGGTTCGGTTTCAACGCCGGTTCTGCTTCATCAGCTAACGAAATCGCTGCGCTGGCCTTCCTGAATACCGTTGTGGCAACTGCTGGCGCAGTGCTGTCATGGGTGTTCGGTGAGTGGGCAATGCGTGGCAAGCCTTCTTTGCTGGGTGCGTGTTCTGGTTTCATCGCAGGTCTGGTGGCGATCACCCCAGCGTGTGGTTATGTCGGTGTCGGCGGCGCGCTGATTATCGGTCTGGCCGGTGGCCTGGCAGGTATCTGGGGTGTGACAACGCTGAAGAAATGGCTGCGCGTTGATGACCCATGTGATGTGTTCGGTGTGCACGGCGTGTGCGGTATCCTGGGTTGTGTGCTGACGGGTGTGTTCGCGTCCTCTTCACTGGGCGGCGTGGGCTACGCAGAAGGCGTGACCATGGGCCATCAGGTTTGGATTCAGCTGTTCAGTTGCGGTGTGACCATCGTTTGGTCTGGCGTCGTGGCCTTCATCGGCTTCAAACTGGCGGATATGATTGTTGGCCTGCGTGTTCCAGAAGATCAGGAACGTGAAGGTCTGGATGTGAACAGCCACGGCGAGAACGCTTACAACCAGTAAGCCCGGGCTGTAGAAGAGCAGTGCGCTAAAACAATAAAAATCGAAAGGGGCGATGATATCGCCCCTTTTTTATGCGTCGCGCTGACGCATGACCCCTTCTTGTACCGTAGTCGCCACCAGCGTCCCGTCCTGAGTATAAAACTCTCCGCGTACAAAACCCCGCGCGCTTGATGCCGAGGTGCTTACCACGCTGTAAAGCAGCCATTCTGAGAGGTCGAACGGGCGGTGGAACCACATGGAGTGGTCAATGGTCGCCACCTGCATGTCGGGTTCCAAAAAGCCTTTCCCGTGCGGCTGTAGCGCCACAGGCAGGAAGTTGAGATCGGAAGCATAGCCCAGCAGATATTGATGAATGCGGCGGTCGTCCGGCAGTTTGCCGTTGGCACGAATCCACACCTGACGCATCGGTTCATCCACACGGCCTTTGAGCGGGTTATGAATTTGCACCGGTCGGATATCCAGCGGACGTTCGGCGAGAAACTTTTCTTTGAGTTTGAGCGGTAAATGCGCCGCCAGTTTTTGCGCCAGATCTTGCTCCGAGGGAAGATTGTCCGGGCCCGGCACTGGCGGCATGGTGTTCTGATGCTCAAATCCGCTTTCCGGTGCCTGGAATGAGGCGGTCATGTAGAAGATCGGCTGCCCATTTTGCACCGCACTAACGCGACGGGCGCTGAAGCTTTTGCCATCACGCAGGGTTTCGACATCATAAATGATGGCTTTTTGGCTGTCGCCGGGACGCAGAAAGTAGCTATGGAAAGAGTGGATGATGCGTTCTTCCGGCACAGTTTGTTTCGCCGCATACAGTGCCTGGCCGACGACCTGGCCACCAAACACCTGGCGCAGGCCAAGATCTTCACTTTGGCCGCGAAACAGGCCTTCTTCGAGTTTTTCGAGATTGAGTAGATTAAGCAGGTTATGCAATGCCTGGCTCATAGCAGATTCCTCAGGGGGGCAATCGCGTCAGTGTGAAAGATCCGACCAGTTTCCGTCAATGATTTTGCCGTGATTTCAGCGGGCTGGCGGTGCTTTTGGGCGCAATCCGGATTTTTGTGCCAGAATTAAGGGCATTCGGCGGTTGAAAAGCTACCCAACAAATTGTCCGCCGACAATCATAGTGTTCACAAGGAGACGACATCGATGAAACTCTGGCATGTTATTAGCGGTGTGACGCTGGCGGCAGCGCTGGCTGGCTGTGCCGATCACAGTAAGCCGGTAGCCACCCCAACGTTAGGCTCCGCCGTTGCAGGACAGCAGGCCGCGATTACGCAGCCTAACGTTAGTGGTTCGGTGTATATCCGTCAGCGCATTGCGTTGCCGCCGGATGCGGTGCTGACTGTTACGCTGTCTGACGCTTCACTGGCTGACGCGCCATCGAAAGTGCTGGCGCAGCATGTTGTGCGCACCGAAGGGAAACAGGCGCCGTTCCAGTTTGTGCTGCCGTTTAACCCGTCCGATATCCAGCCTAATGCGCGGATTCTGCTGAGTGCTGCTATCTCTATTGACGGCAAACTGGCGTTCATTACCGATACTGTGAAGCCGGTGATCAATCAGGGTGGTACTAAAGCGGAACTGTTGCTGGTGCCAGTGACCAATATGGCGATGCAGACTACGCCAGGTGCGGCGACGACGGTGCCGTCAACATCGCCAACGCAGGTAGTGCCATCCGCTTCGGTGCCTGCGCCGACGAATATGTAATAATCACTCGGTGCTAGTCTGGGTGCACTGCTTGGGAAGCATGTGAAAAACAGGGGCGGGGGAGTCTGCGGGCAGGCAACACTGTTGCGTAAAGCCGCTGTCTCGTCCCTGATCGCTCGGCACACGCCATCCCTGGCGTGTAACGCTTTACTCCACAGTGTTGCCTGCCCGCACCTCAGCATGGGTGCGAATCTGTTAGTGACATCGGCGGATTGTCGCTGAATGCTTGTCACTTTCATCTTTGGCGTGGGACGCTGTGGTGCCTGCCCGCACCTCAGCATGGGTGCGAGTCTGTTAGTCACATCGGCGGATTGTCACTGATTGCTCGTTACTTTCATCTTTGGTGTGTAACGCTTTACTCCACAGTGTTGCCTGCCCGCACCTCAGCATGGGTGCGAGTCTGTTAATAACATCGGCGGATTGTCGCTGATTGCTTGTCCCTTTCATCTTTGGCGGGGGAAGCTGTGTTGTCTGCCGCACCTCAACATGGGGGCTTTTAATACTTCCAGCGATACTTTTCTAGTTCAATCTCACCGGCATCACTGACTTCTATCCCTTCAGCCTCTAGCGCATCGCGCTGTCGAAACAGATCGTCACCCTGCAGTGAAATGCGGCCATGACGATTGATGACGCGGAACCACGGCAATTTGCTGCCTTCGGGTAGGCGACGCAATACGCCGCCGACTTGCCGAGCGGCACGCGGAGAACCGGCAAGCAGGGCGATATCGCCGTAGGTAGTGACTTTGCCTTTGGGGATTGCGGCAATAATTTGCCAGACGCGCTCGGAAAAATTGCTTGTGTCGTTCATGCACGCACCTGATTCAGCGAATAAACGCCGACTTTAGCATGCACAAAGGGTGAGAATCAGGGTTTTACGGGCTAGCTGTTCAAGAAAACAACGGTCACCCGGCCTACGCTTGCAATTGCCAGGGGGTTACTTGATAATGCCTGCGCTCTCGAGAGAGAGCTCGTCAATGGGGGCCCTGTTGGTTCTCCCGCAACGCTAACTTGTGAACTCGGTCAGATCCGGAAGGAAGCAGCCGCAGCAGGCGACGCGTGTGCCGGGATGTAGCTGGCAGGGCCTCCACCAATTCTACTCTCCGAAAAAATCCCCAAGAAATCAGCACACAGCGTAACGCTGGCACTCCTTTGCCTGTGGGTCATTCCCTGAACGATAAAGATGGTGTAACGAAACGGCTGGTAAGAAAGAGTTAGCGAACGAACTTCCAGACTGAAACCGGCACTTTGTCGTAAAGCTTATTCATGGTCAGTTCGGCCAGACGATGATCGGCCGCTGAATAAAATACCGCGAGTTCGTTGTCAGGTAATTCGTACTTGTTTTTTTCAATCACCCGTTCAAGGGTGTCAATTGAGCGACAACGACGGAGTCGCATCAAATAGTCTGTTTTGGTTAAGGCTTGGTTGCTCATAAATAAACCGGTCTCACTCTGATGCTAAAAGGAATGGCTGGGTTGTTGGAGAAAAGCGCACTCTTCGGCAAACAGATTAAATAAGCGTCTTGCTGAACGTTGCCACCGTTGAAGATCCTGAGTATTGATTCCATAACTGCTAAACAGCATAAAGGTATCGTCAAGATATTCATCGATTTGCGTAATCAGCGCTTCATCTTCAACGTGCTTAATTTTGTAATTCATCGTGAAAGACGCGATATGCTCAATCAAATCGTTGAGCTGTAAATTGCTTTCCGCAGTAGGGTCATTAACCCAGCCGTGGTGGCTGTCAGTTAGCGTCGCCATACTTTCGTCAAACAGGTTCTCACACAGGAATTTAAGCTGGGCAATATCATGCCGTTTTGGTGAGTATTCGTCCATCTTTTTCCCCTCCAGAGCTTGCACGGTGACCGCAGGGCGGTGTGATTTGGAAAAGCTATCAGGAAGCGATCTCGAATATTTAGCATTCAGCGACGCTTTAAATATAATCCACAATCATTAGCTTTGCTCACCTCGATTACCAAATATTACAATTCGTCGGCAGGCGAGGGGCGGGTATTGTCAATCACTGAAAAAACCAGTGCACCCGGTACTGTCTGGAACAAAACTTCTTCGCGTTGAGTCGTTGTTTCATTTAAATCCAGGCAAGGATTAAATAAATCCCACTTAAAATCGTAAAGCATTTTAAATCGATTGTTATCGAGCGGTTGAATGGAAATAATCTTAAAACTGTCAGGAACTAATTGCGCGTTTTGAGAATACCACTGTAAATCACTTGCCAGGGCTTCGGCTATTTTGAGAATATTCCCCTGGATAATAGCCTGCAACTTCTCGCAATCGTCCTCATCCACAGCAATATCACAATGAATAATAGACTGCATTTCGCGTCCGGTAAAAAAGGAGGATGAATCTATCATTGGGGTTCTGGCCAAATATTGCAAGTTAACTCTCTGCAGAATACGTAATCGTTGCGATGGGGTTTATCGCTCAATCGATTCAGATCCCGTGTTCGCCACAAAGCGCGCGGCGAGTGGTTAACTTTTGAAACACTTTCTCCGGGTAAAAGGCAGCCGAGATCGGGTAATATAATTGTTATGTTATAACATTTTGGTTTCCCTCCATGAATCACAGTGGTTTACTCCTTTCGCTCAGTGGCCGCCTGATGGTCGCGCTACTGCTTATCGTGTTCCTGGCGCTGGCTATATATTGGGGCATGCAAAAATGATGCACTTCAATCGCTTACAGGGCGGCTATCAGGGACAAGCTGTGACGCCAATCGTCACGGGTGAGCTGGCTACAGGCAGCATGACTGCGCTAATCGGTGCGAACGGCACGGGAAAATCGACCTTGCTTAAAACCATCGCCGGTCTGTTGCCGCCAATTTCGGGCACCTGCGAATTAAAGGTGTCACGTAAAGCCCTCGGCTGGTTACCACAGCGTAGTGAACTGGAAACGCGCTTCCCGCTGACCGTTTATGAGTTGGTTGCCATGGGATGCTGGCCACGCTGCGGTTGGTTTGGCGGTATTAATCGCGCCATGCGTCAGGAGATTGATGCTGCACTGGATGCGGTGCATATGCGCGAATTTGCCGATGCGCAGCCTTCCATGCTTTCAGGTGGTCAGCTGCAGCGTGTGTTATTTGCGCGCCTGATGTTACAGCACAGCAAAGTCTGGCTGCTGGATGAACCCTTCAACGGCATTGATACCCAGACGGTCACGTTACTGATGTCGATCCTTGAACAGCAGCAGCAGGCCGGCACCACCTTATTAGTGGTGTTGCACGATCGCCCGCTGGTCGCTCGCTATTTCAAAGATGTGTTGTCTCTTGACGATGCTGATTCCGCTCAAACTCCACTGCTGCGCAGGGTGGCCTCGTGACATTGATTCAACCGTTTATCGAATTTGGTTTTATGCGCCGCGCGTTGGTGGCTTGCGTGGCGTTAGCGCTGAGCGCCACGCCGCTTGGCGTATTCCTTTCACTGCGCCGCATGAGTCTGGTGGGCGATGCGCTCTCTCACGCGGTGCTGCCTGGTGCGGCGATTGGCTATCTGGTTTCCGGTTTATCGCTGGTGGCGATGGGGATCGGCGGACTGATTGCAGGTTTGGCCGTTGCGCTGCTTTCCGGTGCCGTCAGTCGTTATACCCCTTTGAAAGAGGACGCCAGTTTTTCAGGCTTCTATCTCGGCTCGCTGGCGCTGGGCGTCACGCTGGTTTCTCTGCGCGGATCGAGCGTCGATCTGTTGCACGTGCTGTTCGGTTCACTGCTGGCAGTCGATAACGCGGCCATTATGCTGGTGGGCGGCATCGCAGCTTTTACCTTGCTGATGCTGGCCGTGATTTTCCGTCCGCTGGTGATCGATGCGTTCGATCCTGATTTCCTGCGTGCGCAAGGCAAATGGAGCGCGCCGATGGTGCACGGCATCTTCCTGATGCTGGTGGTGCTCAATCTGGTGGCCGGTTTTCAGGTGCTTGGCACGCTGATGTCGGTGGGGCTGATGATGTTGCCCGCCACCAGCGCCCGCTTCTGGAGTCGCCATCTTGCCTGCATGCTCGGCATTGCCATGCTGCTGGCGATGATCGCCGCGCTGGTGGGTTTGATCCTTTCCTGGCACTTCTCACTGCCCGCCGGACCGGCGGTAGTGCTGAGTGCGGCCGTACTGTTTTTGCTCTCTGTTTTAACCGGACCGTGTGGCGGCCTGCTGCGCCGTCGATAACAATACTATTAGGGGATACGAATGAAGAAGTTACCGCTGAGTCTGGCGATTGGCGCCATGTTGATTAGCCCACTGACCATGGCGAAAACCGTGGACGTGGTGGCGAGTTTCACCGTGCTGGCCGATATCGTTAAGCAAGTGGGCGGCGATCACGTCAACGTGAAATCGCTGGTTGGCCCGAACGGCGATCCGCACACCTTTGAACCGACACCACAGGACAGCCAGGCGCTAGCAAAAGCCAATGTGGTATTCGTCAGTGGTTTGGGGATGGAAGGCTGGATGGATCGCCTGATCAGCGCTTCCGGTTATAAAGGCACGATTGTGGTGGCCTCCAATGGCGTCAACACGCGCAAAATGGAAGAAGACGGCAAAACCGTGACGGACCCGCACGCGTGGAACAGCATGCACAACGGCGTGATCTATGCCACCAACGTGATGAATGCACTGATTAAAGCCGATCCAGAAGATGCAGCGGATATCCGTAAAAGCGGTGAAAGCTACATTCAGCAGTTGGAAAAATTGGATAGCTGGGCGAAAACAGAGTTCGCTTCAGTGCCGAAGAGCAAACGTAAAGTGCTGACCAGCCATGATGCCTTTGGTTATTTCGGCCAGCGCTATGGTGTGAGCTTCCTCGCGCCAGTCGGTTTCTCCACGGAAGCGGAAGCCAGCGCCAGTGATGTGGCCTCGATTATCAAACAGCTGAAAGCCGAGCACATCCATACCTACTTTATGGAGAATCAGACCGATCCACGTCTGGTGAAACAAATCGCCAGTGAAACCGATGCACAGCCGGGTGGTGAACTCTATCCCGAAGCGCTGTCTGAGGCTAATGGCCCAGCGGCAACCTATGTTGATGCGTTCAAACACAACGTTGAAACCATTGCCAAAAGCATGAAGTAAAAAAAAGGCCGGGGAGCATCCCGGCCAATCATCACGACACTTTCCTACCTTTTCTTCTTTCTTCCCTGAACCGCTTTAAAACGCGGATTGGTTTTGCAGATCACGTAAATGCGACCTTTACGACGCACGACTTTGCAATCTTTGTGACGGGTCTTGGCAGACCGTAATGAACTTAAAACCTGCATGCGTTAACTCCTGATTAATTGCCGCGCGTCAGGAAGCTGCCGAAACGCTTGTTGAAGCGTGCGGCGCTGCCTTCTTTAGTGAGATCTTTTTGCTTGCCGGTGTAATGGACGTGCGATTTAGATGACACATCCAGCGTCACGTAAGGCAGTACTTCACCTTCGAACTCAATGGTGCGTTCGGTTTTAATGGTGGAACCGATTTTGAAGTATTCATCGACAGAGGTGTCATGGAACACCACGGGACGGTATTGCGGATGGATATTGGCTTTCATAGCTGCACTCTCATGTAATGTTATAATATAACAATAGTATGAACCTGATGAGAATTGATTGCAACCGTGATGGCTATGCGGTTATCTGCGGCCATAAAAAAAGGCCGCTTGCGCGGCCTTTTTAGAGGTTAAAAACTCAATCTTAATGCTTGTGCTCGACCGGATGGCCTTGCTCGATATCCGCTTTATTCTTACCGAAGCGGCGACGTACCACCACGAAGAACACCGGAACGAAGAAGATCGCCAACGCGGTTGCGGTTACCATGCCGCCCATTACGCCGGTACCTACGGCGTTCTGTGCGCCTGAACCAGCACCGGTACTGATCGCCAGCGGCAGAACACCGAGGATAAAGGCCAGTGAGGTCATCAGAATGGGACGCAAACGCATACGTGCCGCTTCCAGTGTTGATTCCACCAAACCTTTCCCTTCCTTCTCCATCAAATCCTTGGCGAATTCAACGATCAGGATGGCGTTCTTCGCCGACAAGCCAATGGTTGTTAGCAGCCCCACCACGAAGTAAACGTCGTTACTGAGTCCGCGCAGAGTGGTGAAGATCAACGCACCGACCACACCCAGCGGAACCACCAGCATAACGGAGAACGGAATCGACCAGCTCTCATACAACGCGGCCAGACACAAGAACACCACAATCAGCGAGATGGCGTACAGGGCAGGGGCCTGGTTACCGGACAGACGTTCCTGGTAGGACATACCGGTCCAGTCGTAGCCGATACCCGCAGGCAGTTTACCCGCCAGCTCTTCCATCAGGTTCATGGCATCACCGGAACTTTTCCCTGGTGCAGCCTGACCCAGAATCTCCATTGATGGTAAGCCGTTGTAACGTTCCAGACGCGGTGAACCGTACTGCCACTTCGCCGAAGAGAAGGCAGAGAACGGAACCATGGTGCCGGAGCCGTTACGCACGAACCATTTGCTGATGTCATCTGGCAACATACGCGAGTCAGCCTGGCCCATCACGTACACTTTCTTCACACGACCGCGGTCGATGAAGTCATTGACGTAGGAACCACCCCAGCCCGCGCCCAGCGTGGTGTTGATGTCAGACAGCGACACACCCAATGCCTGCGCTTTTTCCTGATCGATGATCAGTTTGTACTGTGGCGTATCTTCCATACCGTTTGGACGCACGCCCACCAGCGTATCCGGATGCTGGGCAATCATGCCAAACAGCTGGTTACGCGCGGCGGTTAACTTCTCGTGCCCCAGGTTACCCTGATCGGTCAGCATGAAGTCGAAGCCAGTGGCGTTACCCAATTCGATAATCGCCGGCAGGTTGAACGGGAAGACCATTGCATCTTTGATCTGACCCAACGCCTGCATGGCGCGTCCGGCAATCGCAGGGACTTTCAGGCTGGCATCGCCACGCTCATCCCAAGGTTTGAGGCTGACGAAGGCAATACCGGTGTTCTGACCACGACCTGCAAAGCCAAAGCCGTTAACGGTAAACACCGAGTTAACGCTGTCTTTCTCTTTGTTCAGGAAGTAATCCGTCACCTGATCCAGCACTTTCTGGGTACGTTCCTGAGTTGCACCGGCTGGCAACTGCGCCTGCGCCAGTAACAGACCCTGATCCTCTTCCGGCAGGAAGGAGGTAGGCAATTTCAGGAACAAATACGCCATGCCGACCACGATCACCAGGTAGATCACCAGATAACGACCGGTGCTACGCACGATGTGACCCACGCTATCCACGTAGTGATTGGTGCTCTTGTCGAACAAGCGGTTGAACCAGCCGAAGAAGCCGGTGGTTTTACCGTGATCGCCTTTCTTAACCGGCTTCAGCATGGTGGCACAGAGTGCCGGCGTCAGAATCAACGCTACCAGCACGGACAACGCCATGGCGGAAACGATGGTGATAGAGAACTGACGATAGATAACCCCGGTTGACCCGCCGAAGAAGGCCATCGGGATAAATACCGCGGACAGCACCAGTGCGATACCCACCAGCGCGCCCTGAATCTGCTCCATCGAACGTTTCGTCGCTTCTTTCGGCGGTAGTCCTTCTTCCGCCATTACACGTTCCACGTTCTCGACCACCACGATGGCATCATCCACCAGCAAGCCGATGGCGAGCACCATCCCGAACATGGTTAGCGTGTTTATCGAGTAGCCAAAGGCACTGATAATCGCAAAGGTCCCCAACAGTACAACGGGCACCGCGATGGTTGGAATCAGCGTGGCGCGGAAGTTCTGCAGGAACAGATACATCACCAGGAACACCAGCACGATGGCTTCAAGCAGCGTTTTCACCACTTCGAAGATCGAAATCTTCACGAATGGCGTGGTGTCATACGGATAAACGGTTTTCATGCCTGACGGGAAGAACGGCTGCAGTTTTGCCAGCTCATCTTTCACCGCTTTGGCGGTATCCAACGCATTCGCCCCGGTTGCCAGTTTCACACCAATACCGGAAGCCGGTTTGCCGTTGTAACGCGCGATGATCTCGTAGTTTTCACCACCGAGTTCAATTTTCGCCACGTCACGCAAACGCACCTGTGAACCGTCCTGATTCACTTTCAGCATGATATTGCCGAACTCTTCGGTATTGGTCAGACGGGTCTGCGCAATAATCGAGGCGTTCAACTGCTGGCCTGGAACCGGCGGTGTGCCACCTAATTGACCGGCGGCCACCTGGGTGTTCTGGGTGCCCAACGCACTGATCACATCTACCGGCGTCAGCTGATAGTTGTTCAGTTTGTGCGGGTCCATCCAGATACGCATGGCGTACTGCGCACCAAACACCTGGGTGTCACCCACGCCAGGCGTACGGCTGATCGGGTCTTTGATGTTAGAAGCAACGTAATCAGAGATGTCATTCTGCGTCATGCTGCCGTCATCACTGATAAAGCCCGCTACCATCAGGAAGCTGCTGGATGACTTTTTAACCTGAATACCTTGTTGCTGTACTTCCTGCGGCAGCAGTGGCATCGCCAGCTGCAGCTTGTTCTGTACCTGTACCTGCGCAATATCTGCGTTAGTACCGGACTGGAAGGTCAGCGTCAGGGTTAAAGTACCGGACGAGTCACTGCTCGAGGCCATATACATCAGGCCATCGATGCCGTTCATGTTTTGTTCGATAACCTGGGTTACCGAATCCTGCAGCGTTTTCGCATCAGCACCCGGATAGGTTGCCTGGATTTCAACTGCCGGCGGCGCAACATTGGGATATTGCTCAATCGGCAAGCTGATAATCGCTAGAGTTCCCGCCAACATAATGATGATGGCGAGCACCCAGGCAAAAATGGGGCGATCGATAAAGAACTTAGCCATGTATCAGTGGCTCCTGTTTAGGACGATGATTTAGCAGACTGTGAATCCGGTGCTGCTTTGGCATCATCTTTGACTTCTTGTGGTGTCACCTGCGCACCTGGCTTGGCGCGCTGAAGACCGACGGTGATCACGCGATCGCCTTCTTTAAGGCCGTCCGTTACCAGCCATTTGTCACCAAATGCCTGATTTGCGGTGATGTTACGAACTTCAACTTTATTGTTTGCGCCCACCACCATCGCGGTAGCCTGACCGGTTGGCGTACGGGTTACACCCTGTTGCGGCACCAGCAGAGCGATTGGATTGGTACCTTCATCCAGACGCGCACGCACGAACATGCCTGGCAGCAGACGATGGTCTGGGTTCGGGAAGATGGCACGCAGGGTGATGGAGCCGGTGGTTTCATCCACGGTCACATCAGAGAATTCCAATGTGCCTGTCTGGCTGTATGCGTTACCGTTTTGCATCAGCAGCGTGACGTTGGCTTTGCCGTCATTCTGTTTCAGCTGACCGGATTCCAGCTCTGCGCGCAAACGCAGGAAATCATCACTGGATTGGGTCACATCGACATACATAGGATCGAGCTGTTGCACGGTGGCCAGGGCGGTGGTTTGACCGCTGGAGACCAAAGCGCCTTCAGTGACTGACGATTTACCTATGCGACCGCTGATCGGCGACGTCACTTTGGTATAGGCCAGGTTGATGCGTGCGGTTTCTACGTTAGCCTGCGCTGCTTGTACAGCAGCAGCCGTCTGCGCAGCGGTTGCCGCAGCCGTGTCATAGTCCTGCTGACTGATGTACTTAGTACCCAGCAGTGGCTTATAACGCTTGATGGTCAACTGTGCGACGTGCGCGTTGGCTTGCGCCTGTGCTAAATCACCTTTGGCGCTGTCGTAAGCCGCTTGATAGGTGGCCGGATCGATCTGATACAGGGACACGCCAGCTTTGATATCCGTACCTTCCTCAAAATTACGCTTCAGAATAATGCCTGAAACCTGAGGGCGTACTTCTGCCACGCGGAATGCCGAAGTACGACCTGGCAATTCGGTGGTGATCTTCAAAGGCTCGTTTTTTAACGTCACAACACCCACTTCTGGGGGCTGCTGCTGGGCGGCTTGCTGGGATTTATTATCATCACATCCTGTTAACAAAAAGCTGCCTGAAAGCATCAGGACGGCCGCCAGAGGCGCTAATCCTCTGTTTTTATTCATAAATAAACCTCTAGTGTCCGATATCAAATGATCAATGGATCACAAACCGATAAACCCATTGCTGCGTTAAATCACGGGTCGTGCTATGGTACATACATTCACAAATGTATGTAAACTTGCCAGTTTGTAAAAAAAGTCCTCTATGGCACGAAAAACCAAAGCGCAAGCACTTGAAACACGGCATCAAATTCTGGATGCCGCTTTAGCACACTTCTCTGAACACGGTGTGGCTGCCACATCCCTGGCAGATATCGCAACAGCGGCCGGCGTAACGCGCGGGGCTATCTACTGGCATTTCAAAAATAAAGCCGATCTCCTGCATGAAATCTGGCTGCGATGTGACGCTGGGCTTGATGATGTGGAACTTGAGTATCAGACAAAATACCCGGGTGATCCACTTTCTGTTATCCGTTCGATGTTGATCTATATCCTTGACGCTACTGCAAAGGATCCACAAAGACGCGCACTAATGGAGATTATCTTCCATAAATGCGAATTCGTTGGCGAAATGTCGACATTACAGGACATGCGTCAAAGTTTACTGTTGGAGTGTTACGATCGGATTGAATTGGTGCTACGTGAGTGTATCGAAGTGGGGCAGTTGCCGCCCGGTTTGAATACCTTACAGTCGGCGCGTCTGATGTGCGGCTACATTAATGGCATGATGGAAAACTGGCTGTTTAACCCGCAGGCGTTTGATCTGGCAGCCGATGCGCCGCAGCTGGTGGATGCATTTATTGATATGCTGCGGCTTAGTCCGACCATGACTGGCGCGCGCTAGTTCGCGCCTTCCTCTTTCTGCTTTTGCTGAAAATCGCGCTGCACAATCGCCAGCGCGGCTAGCACGGTGGCCGTTGGCACGTGATTCTCTTCCAGCAGTTGAATTAAATCGACCGCTAATTTCACTTCATCAGGTGCGGTGTCCAGCGACATTTTCTCTCCTAAATACGTAATTTTGCCGCGACCAGCAGCATTAACAGTGCACCCAGCAGCGCGACCACGAATCCCGCTGGATGTAAGGTGGCCACATCACCGGTGGTGAAGTAAGTGGCAATGTAGCCGCCAATCAGCGCACCAATCACCGCCAGCACCAGCGTGGGCACAAAACCGCCCGGACGGCCGGGAAAAATCATGCGTTTTACCGCGCCAGCCGCAAGACCAATCACAATCCAAAAGATCAGCGTCATGATTTTCCTCCTTTTAGCATTTGGGCAAGTATAGAGGAAAGTGGGCGTTGGTTACCGCGCCGGAGCTGATAATTCCAGTTTATGCAGTGCGTTGCGACAGCGTGCCAAACGCTCATGCAGCACTTCCACGTCACGAATTAATTGCTGCTGCACCACCAGGGTTTCTGCGCGCGCCAGATGTTGCTCACGTTGTTCAATCATTGCCAGCAGGCGTGTTTCGTAGCCCTGATACTCCTCGCGTTTTGACTGACGCGGATCGCCACGCGGCCGTTCACGCGGCGTGCGCAGCTGCTGACTCTGGCATTCACGTTGCAGCGCGGCAATCTGATCCAGCACTTTTTCTGCCAGCCATTGGCGGCGCACCACATCCGTTTCAGCGGCGCTTAACTGCGTCAAATTGTGTTCCAGCTCGCAGAGATAATCGGCCAGTCGTGTGCCTTTACAGCGGAACAGCTGTGCATCAAACGGGGCTGACGGCAGGCGCCATCTTTCTGCTGCGCGATCTGCTGACGCAGTTGTGCAACGATCATCTGCAGGCGCTGTTGTGCGGGCTGTTGGGGCATCACTCTGATTCCGACTGTGTTAACGTAGCGCAGTTCCGATTTTTTCAGGCATCAGGCATGCAACGAATTTTACTGTTGTGTCTCGGCTGGCTGGCCATTGTGCTGGGTACGCTGGGCATTGTATTACCTTTATTACCCACCACGCCATTTGTGTTGCTGGCCGCCTGGTGCTTTGCCCGATCGTCGCCACGTTTTCACCACTGGCTGCTGTGGCGTTCACCGTTTGGCCGCTATATTCGTCACTGGCAGCAGCATCGCGCCATGCCGCCCGGCGCCAAAGGGCGCGCCATGTTGCTGATTGTCATCACCTTTGCGGTTTCCATCTATCTGGTCAATATGCTGTGGGTGCGCATTATGCTGGGCGTGATGCTGTGCGCATTACTGCTGTTTATGTGGCGCATTCCGGTGGTGGCAGAAAATAGTGACAGCGGCGATTAAGCGCGGCAGGGTTGCATTTAGGCGGGTATTTGCATAGATTTGGGCATCTTCGTGCGTGGCTTCCCTATTTAACTGTCTTCGTTAACCCGGTTTCCGGGTATTGGCGCTGTCAGAAGCCGCGCGTATTAGATATTTTTCCAGGCGTAACACTTATGACCGCAACTGCTCAGCAGCTTGAACTCATCAAAAACAGCATCAAAAGCATCCCTGACTACCCTAAGCCGGGCATTCTGTTCCGTGACGTCACCAGTTTGATGGAAGATCCGCAGGCCTATGCCGCGTCGATTGCCATTCTGGTTGAGCGCTATCGTGACAAAGGCATCACCAAAGTGGTGGGCACCGAAGCACGTGGCTTCCTGTTTGGTGCACCGGTGGCGCTGGGTTTGGGCGTGGGTTTTGTGCCAGTTCGTAAACCGGGCAAACTGCCACGTGAAACCTACAGCGAAAGCTATGAGCTGGAGTACGGTTCTGATGCGCTGGAATTGCACAAAGATGCGATCAAACCTGGCGATGTGGTGCTGGTGGTTGACGATCTGCTGGCGACCGGCGGCACGCTGGAAGCTACGGTGAAACTGATCCGCCGTGCCGGTGGTGAAGTTAAAGATGCCGCGTTTGTGATCAACCTGTTTGATCTGAGCGGTGAAGCGCGCCTCAACGCAATCGGCATCGACTGCTACAGCCTTGTGAATTTCCCCGGCCACTAAGGCCTGTGCGCTCCGCGATACGGCGGGGCGCAACCTCTGCAACGCCTCTACCGCCATTTTTGTTACCTGCAACGCGACGTATGTCGGGTATAGGCATATCCGGTTGTGGCTGTTAGACTACTGCCCATATACACAGGGTTTGCGAAGCTGCATTTTTCCCCTTTTTCTTGTGGCGGAACCCGGTTCATTTAGCCGCACCGCTGTGCCAACTCAATAAAATCCAGTGATTGAATCCACATGAGCTATCAGGTACTTGCGCGAAAATGGCGTCCCCAGGCTTTCGCTGACGTAGTCGGTCAGGAACATGTGCTGACTGCGCTGGCCAACGGGTTGTCACTGGGACGAATCCATCATGCTTATCTCTTTTCCGGTACTCGCGGCGTGGGGAAAACCTCGATCGCCCGTTTGCTGGCAAAAGGTCTTAACTGCGAAACCGGCATCACCTCCA
The DNA here is from genome assembly GCF_002095465.1 of Pantoea rodasii. Classification (GTDB taxonomy): domain Bacteria; phylum Pseudomonadota; class Gammaproteobacteria; order Enterobacterales; family Enterobacteriaceae; genus Pantoea; species Pantoea rodasii. Next base: position 196,138 of record NZ_MLFP01000002.1, read on the forward strand.
CGCCTTGTGGCCAGTGTGATAACTGCCGTGAAATTGAGCAGGGACGTTTTGTCGATCTGATCGAGATCGATGCGGCCTCACGTACCAAAGTCGAAGACACGCGCGATCTGCTGGATAACGTGCAGTACGCCCCGGCGCGCGGTCGCTTCAAAGTTTACCTGATCGATGAAGTGCACATGCTCTCGCGTCACAGCTTCAATGCGCTGTTGAAAACGCTGGAAGAGCCGCCGTCGCACGTCAAATTCCTGCTGGCGACCACCGATCCGCAAAAGCTGCCGGTGACCATTCTGTCGCGTTGCCTGCAGTTCCATCTCAAAGCGCTCGACGTCGAGCAAATCCAGCAACAGCTGGTGCACGTGTTGCAGCAAGAGCAGATTGCGGCTGAACCACGCGCGCTGCATTTGCTGGCGCGCGCCGCTGACGGCAGTATGCGCGATGCGCTGAGCCTCACTGACCAGGCCATCGCTATGGGGCAGGGCAGCGTGACGCGTGAAACCGTGGCGCAAATGCTGGGCACGCTGGATGATGAACAGCCGCTGGCGCTGATTGAAGCGCTGGTGGACGGTCATGGCGAACAGGTGATGGCGCTGCTGAATCAGGCGGCATCGCGTGGCGTGGAGTGGGAAGCGCTGCTGGTCGAGATGCTGCGTTTGCTGCATCGCGTGGCGATGGTGCAACTGCTGCCGAGTTCGTTAGGCGAAGATGACGTTAACCAGGCGCAGCGTCTGCGTGATTTAGCGCGCGTGATGCCGCCGGCCGATGTGCAACTCTATTACCAAACCCTGCTGATGGGGCGCAAAGATCTGCCGCTGGCACCGGATCGTCGCTTAGGCGTTGAGATGACGCTGCTGCGTGCGCTGGCGTTTCATCCGCAGGCGACCATCGCTGAGCCGGTTGCACGTCCAAGCCTGATCCCGCAGGCAGCACCGCAAGCTCCTGCTGGCACTGCTGCGCCAGCGTCCGGCGTTCAAGCTACTGTGCCAGCAACGCCAGCAGTTTCAGCTCGTGCCGCCGCACCTGCAATGCCAGCGGCCTCAGATAATGCCGCCGCGCCTGTAACGTCACCTTCGGCACATCGCCCCACTTCTGCTGCGCAGCCACAAATGGCGCCGCCGATGCAGGATGCACCGCCGATGGCCGATGATTATCCGGATATGCAACCGGCGCCTGAGCATCTGTCCGACTCCACCAGCCAGCTATTACAAGCGCGAACGCAGTTACTGCGTCAGGGAGCCGGCAAGGCAAAAAGAGTGAGCCGGCAGCGCGTTCCGCGCGGCCGGCGAACCCGGCGCTGGAACGTCTCGCCAGTGTCACGGAACGCGTGCAGCAGCGCGCGTCTGAACCGGCAGTAAAAGCGCCGGCGAAACCGGAAGCCTATCGCTGGAAAGCGCAGCAAACGGTAGAGGTGAAAGCTGAACCGGTGGCGACGCCAAAAGCCTTGCGTTCCGCTCTGGAGCATGAGAAAACGCCTGAGCTGGCGCTACGCCTGGCGGAAGAGGCCCAACAACGCGATGAGTGGGCCGCCGAAATTGCCGCGCTGACGTTGCCAAAATTGGTGCAGCAAGTCGCGCTGAACGCGTGGAAAGAAGTGGGCGAGAACGCCGTCACGCTGCATTTGCGTAGCAGTCAGCGTCACCTGAATTCGGCGTCGGCAAAACAAGCGCTGATGGAAGCGCTCAGTCAGGCAGCCGGACAAACGGTTGAACTGACCATCGTTGAAGACGATAATCCCGCGGTATTGACGCCACTGGAATGGCGTCAGGCCATTTATGAAGAGAAGCTGGTGCAGGCGCGCCAGTCGATCACTAGCGATACTCACATTCAGACCTTGCAACGATTCTTCGATGCCGATCTGGATGAAGAGAGTATTCGACCCGTTTGAACACCCGCTGTCGCAACGAGTTTGTGTGCAGCCCCAGCAGAGAGAGAAGACTATGTTTGGTAAAGGCGGATTGGGTAACCTGATGAAACAGGCCCAGCAGATGCAAGACAAAATGGCCAAGGTTCAGGAAGAGATCGCTGCGCTGGAAGTCACCGGTGAATCGGGCGCTGGCCTGGTCAAAGTCACCATTAATGGCGCACATAACTGCCGCCGTGTCGAAGTCGATCCAAGCTTGCTGGAAGATGACAAAGACATGCTGGAAGATTTGATCGCTGCGGCGTTTAACGATGCTGCACGTCGCATCGACGAAACGCAGAAAGAGAAAATGGCTTCCGTCTCTTCCGGTATGCAGCTGCCACCTGGCTTCAAGATGCCGTTCTGATGCAAACCAGTCCACTGCTTGAATCTTTGATGGAGTCACTGCGCTGCCTGCCGGGCGTAGGTCCGAAATCGGCGCAGCGTATGGCTTTTCAGCTGTTGCAGCGCGATCGTAGCGGTGGCATGCGTCTGGCGCAGGCATTGACCCGCGCCATGTCGGAAATCGGCCACTGTGCCGATTGCCGCACCTTTACCGAGCAGGAGATCTGCACCATCTGCGCCAATCCGCGTCGTCAACAAAACGGCCAGATTTGCGTGGTGGAAAGTCCTGCTGATATCCACGCCATTGAGCAGACCGGCCAGTTTGGCGGCCGGTACTTTGTGCTGATGGGCCATTTGTCACCGCTGGATGGCATTGGCCCGCAGGATATCGGTCTGGATCGGTTAGAGCAGCGCCTGGAGCGCGAAACCCTGACCGAAGTGATCCTCGCCACCAATCCCACGGTGGAAGGTGAAGCCACCGCCAACTATATCGCCAGTTTGTGCGCGGAGTATGGCGTGGATGCCAGCCGCATCGCGCACGGCGTGCCGGTTGGTGGGGAGCTGGAAATGGTTGATGGCACCACGCTGTCGCACTCGCTCGCCGGACGCCACAAGATTAAATTCTAATCACTTGCCGATGTCTTCACTGACATCGGCTTGAAATTCCCGCCATCATCCCCATTTCTCTCTCAACTTTAACCCAAAATAATTCAAGTTGCAGGAAGGCGGCAAACGAGAGAATCCCGATGAGCTGACTTAAGTCAGAGATTCGGGTGAACGAGAGCAGCCAACGCATCTGCGGCTTGAAGTATGAAGGGGATATGATCAATCCTGATTTAGTTGAGGTAGCAATGACCATGAAAGGACAAGAGACGCGTGGCTTCCAGTCAGAAGTAAACAACTTCTGCATCTGATGATCCATTCGCTCTATTCAAACAAAGAGATTTTCCTGCGTGAGCTGATTTCCAACGCCTCTGATGCCGCGGACAAACTGCGCTTCCGCGCCCTGTCCACCCCGGATCTGTATGAAGGCGATGGCGACCTGCGCGTGCGTATCTCGGTCGATAAGGACAATCGTACGCTGACCTTGAGCGACAACGGTATCGGTATGCGTCGTGATGAGGTGATTGAGAACCTCGGCACCATCGCGAAATCGGGCACCAAGTCGTTCCTCGAATCCATGGGCTCTGACCAGGCGAAAGACAGCCAGCTGATCGGTCAGTTTGGTGTGGGCTTCTACTCGGCGTTTATCGTTGCTGATAAAGTGACTGTGCGCACCCGCGCCGCTGGCGCTAAAGCCGATGAAGCGGTGTTCTGGGAATCAGCAGGTGAAGGTGATTACACCCTGGCTGAAATCGAGAAAGCCGATCGCGGTACTGAAATCACGCTGCACTTGCGTGAAGGCGAAGATGATTTCCTCGACGCCTGGCGCGTGCGTAATGTGATCAGCAAATATTCCGATCACATCGCGTTGCCGGTTGAGATTGAAACCAAAGACGAAGAGAACGACACCACCAGCTGGGAAAAGATCAACAAAGCCCAGGCGCTGTGGACGCGTAACAAGTCTGAAATCAGCGATGACGAATACAACGAGTTCTACAAACACATCGCCCACGATTACAGCGACCCGGCGATCTGGAGCCACAACCGCGTGGAAGGCAAGCAGGAGTACACCAGCCTGCTGTACATCCCGCAGCGTGCGCCGTTCGACATGTTCAACCGCGACAGCAAACACGGCCTGAAGCTGTATGTGCAGCGCGTATTCATCATGGACGATGCCGAACAGTTCATGCCGAACTACCTGCGCTTTGTGCGTGGCCTGATAGATTCCAACGATCTGCCGCTGAACGTGTCACGTGAAATCCTGCAGGACAGCCGTGTCACCCAGAGCCTGCGTGCCGCGCTGACCAAACGTAGCCTGCAGATGCTGGAAAAACTGGCGAAGGATGACGCTGAGAAGTATCAGCAGTTCTGGAAAGAGTTCGGTCTGGTACTGAAAGAGGGCCCAGCCGAAGACAACGCCAACCAGCAGGCGATTGCTAAGCTGCTGCGTTTTGCCACCAGCCAGAGTGAAGGCGCCGAGCAGACCATTTCGCTGGAAGATTACCTGAGCCGCATGGTGGAAGGGCAGGAGAAGATTTACTACATCACTGCCGATAGCTATGCCGCCGCAAAGAGCAGCCCGCATCTGGAATTGTTCCGCAAGAAAGGCATCGAGGTGCTGCTGCTTTCCGATCGTATCGACGAGTGGATGATGAGCTACCTGACCGAGTTCGACGGTAAAACCTTCCAGTCAGTGAGCAAAGCGGATGATTCGCTGAGCAAACTGGCCGATGAAGAAACCGAAGAGCAGAAGGAAGCGGAAAAAGCGCTGGAGCCGTTTGTTGAGCGCGTGAAAACCCTGCTGGGCGAGCGTGTGAAAGAGGTGCGTCTGACGCATCGTCTGACCGACACCCCAGCGATTGTCACCACCGACGCCAATGAAATGACCACGCAGATGGCGAAGCTGTTTGCTGCTGCCGGTCAGGAAGTGCCTGAAGTGAAGTACATCTTCGAGATCAACCCGGAGCATACGCTGGTGAAACGCGTGGCGGACACCCATGACGAAGCGCATTTTGCTGAGTGGGTTGAACTGCTGCTGGATCAGGCGCTGCTGGCCGAACGCGGCACGCTCGACGATCCGAACCAGTTTATCCGTCGTATGAACCAACTGCTGACGGCGTAAGCCTGCGCGGTAAGTAAACAGGTCGGCCTTAGTGCCGACCTTTTTTATTTAATGCGGCGCCTGGTCGCGCACCCAATCGCGAAACAGGGTGACTTCGGCATCATGTTGCCGTGACAGCTTGGTCATCATCCACGTAGCGCGATCCACTCGCACAAACCCTAATGGCGCAATCAGCGTGCCGTCACTCAACTCCTGCCGCACCAGCAGTCGCGGTGCCATGATCACGCCCAGTCCGTTTCTCGCCGCCTGAATACCCAGCGTGAGATTATCGAAATGTTTCCCCACCCAGAAATTGCCGCGTACGCCGCTGGTTTTGCCCCATTCTGCCCAAGCGTGCAGCCGCGTATCCGCATGCAACAGCGGCAGTGAGGCCAAGTCCTGCTCATTTTGAAAACGCGCGGCATATTGAGGCGCGCACAGTGGACCGATGTAATCATCGCTGATCAACGTGGCATCAATATCGTCATCCGGTGACTGTTCATAGCTGAGAATCAGCACATCAGTGTGCTCACTGCGCAACTGATCGACCTCCACCAGCGGTTGAAACTGCACTTCAATATCGGGATAGCGCTGATAAAAACTGCTGATGCGTGGAATCAGCCACTGAGATAAAAAACTGGGGGCACAAGAGACGCTGAGGTGATGACGCATACCGGTGCGGATGCTTTCGCAGGTGGTAGAGAGTTCACTGAACGCTTTTTGGCAGCTCACCAGCAGACGCTCGCCGTGTGAGGTTAATTTGACACGTCCGTTGGTGCGCACGAACAATGGCTTTCCCATCCAGCTTTCCAGCTGTCGGATCTGATGGCTAATGGCGCTGTGAGTGACATGCAGACGCTCGGCCGCCACGCTAAAACTGCTGTGCAGTGCTGCCTGATGAAAATAGTGCAGTGCACGTAACGACGGAAGCGCGGTCATACTCATCCCCTGTGTAAAAACCTAACAGGGATTGTCAGTTTATATCATTTTAATGTCCAGCCGCATTGGCCTAACCTTTCCCCCAGATTATGGCGGGTTGACGGAAGGACTTGTCTGTGTTTCACGCGGCTGATGTCCCCCGACCTGCGACCCCACACAGCACCCCAATAATTAGAGAAATTTCACGCGATGGATCACCAACATGCTACTGCCAGGGCGGCGGCGGCGCGCGATCGACTTCGCGGCTTGCTATCCCGTCATTATCGGCTGGAAAATTACGACCTGTTCTTTGCACCCTCTTTGCATATTGCTCGGGTGCTATTGTCACAGCTATTTTTGCGCCAGGAGCAGGCGCGCAACCAAACGCGCTACGCCACGCAATATCCCGTCACGGAACTCAGTGTGTTACCGGCCGTCCCGATGATGGCGGGCAACATTGCGTTGGTCGAACACGTGGACATGCAGCAAGGGCGAGTGCTTTCGCTGGCTGAATGTCAAAGTCAGGGCGTTACCGATGCCTCAGAATCCTTTGCCACCTTATTGCACAAACGCTTAATCAGCGATGCGCGCCTGTTTGTCGCGCGCCTCGATCGTCATGCGGAGTTAAGCCGCGACCTGGTGCTGATCGCATTAAGAACCTGTGATTTTAGTACGCTGGTGCGCAGCGAATTACGCCTGTTCGAGCAAGGCCTGGCATTTGGTGCGGCGCAGGAGCAGGCACTGGAAGTGATGGAAAACAGCGACTGGCGTCCCTTTAACATCGCTAGCGTGGAAAATATCACCCTTGATGCACCGGTTGAGCTGCAATCGATTCAGCAACACGGTTTGCCGTTCGCACTGCTTCCGCTGCCTGCTAGCCTCAAGCTTAGCGCGCTGCCGCAGGATGCACAGCTGCTGGCGGGGTATCATCGCCTGCGGCTGCATGCCAGCGTGCGCGGCGGCGTGAACAAACATCAAAATGTCACCCCCATCATGAAAAAACGCCTGAAAGAGGTGTTGAGCGATAGCCGTGATTCTTAAAACGGGCACTCTGCTGGTGTTATGCGCTAAAGCAAGTCAAAGTAAACCTTTCACCGGAAGCGCGCCCGTTTCCTTGTGGTGCGCGGGTCATAATGGTATGTTCTTGGCCTTCTCAGATAGATCAATGCGATTCGCAAGGGGAATTACGCAATGCGTATTATTCTGCTCGGGGCACCGGGCGCAGGTAAAGGCACTCAGGCTCAATTCATCATGGAGAAATACGGTATTCCGCAAATCTCCACCGGTGACATGTTGCGTGCGGCAGTTAAAGCAGGCACCGAACTGGGCCAACAGGCGAAAGCCATCATGGATGCCGGTAAACTGGTGACGGACGAGTTGGTGATTGCGCTGGTTAAAGAGCGTATCGCGCAGGAAGACTGCAAAAACGGTTTCCTGCTCGATGGCTTCCCACGCACTATCCCACAGGCTGACGCCATGAAAGACGCGGGCATCAATGTGGACTTCGTGCTGGAATTTGCCGTACCGGACGAATTGATTGTGGATCGTATTGTGGGCCGTCGCGTGCATGCGCCGTCTGGCCGCGTGTATCACGTCTCTTACAACCCACCAAAAGTGGAAGGCAAAGATGACGTGACCGGCGAAGAGCTGACCACGCGTAAAGACGATCAGGAAGAAACCGTGCGTAAGCGTCTGGTGGAATACCATCAGCTGACCGCGCCGTTGATTGCTTACTACAGCAAAGAAGCGGAAGCCGGTAAAACCCAGTATCACAAGATCGACGGCACCCGTAAGGTTGCTGAAGTGAGCACGCAGCTGGCCGAAATCCTCGGTTAACCCGTCATACTTCAATTTGCAGGTGCGTTGGTTGCTCTCGTTTGCCGCCTTCCTGCCATTTGAATTATTTAGGGTTGTGTTAGAAAGGGTCGGTTGTCCGGCCCTTTTGCAGCAATTGCTTTCCCCTCCCTCGTTTTCCGCTACAATTCCCTCGTTTTTGACCCATTCGTTTCGACATCAAGGAAATACCAATGAGGCAAGAAAAGCCCGGGGTTTTGCTGGTCAATTTAGGCACACCAGATGCACCCACTACACCTGCCGTTAAACGCTACCTGAAACAATTTCTTGGCGATCCGCGCGTAGTCGACACGCCGCGTTGGTTGTGGTGGCCGATTCTTAATTTCGCCATCCTGCCGTTCCGATCGCCACGCGTTTCGAAGCTGTACGCCTCCGTCTGGATGAAAGAAGGCTCGCCGCTGATGGTGTTCAGCAAGCAGCAGCGTGAAGCGCTGGCGCAACGCATTGATATGCCGGTAGAGCTGGGCATGAGTTACGGCCAGCCGAGCCTGGATGGCGCGGTACAGCGTTTGCTGGCACAGGGCGTCACCAAACTGATTGTGCTGCCGCTTTATCCGCAGTTTTCGTGCTCGACGGTGGCTGCCGTTTGGGACGGATTATCCGCCAGCTTCAAACCGCTGCGCTCCTTGCCGGAAGTGGCTTTTATCCGCGATTATGCCGAGCATCCGGCTTATATTGCGGCACTGAAAGCCTCGGTTGAGCGATCGTTCGCGCAGCACGGCGAGCCGGATCTGCTGGTGCTTTCGTATCACGGCATCCCGCAGCGCTTTGCCAATGAAGGCGATGATTACCCGCTGCGCTGCAAAGATACCACCGAGGCGCTGGCCGCCGCATTGGGCATTGCACCGCACAAGATCATGATGACTTTCCAGTCACGCTTTGGCCGTGAGCCTTGGTTGACGCCGTACACCGATGAAACCATGCAAGGTTTACCGGCCAAAGGCATCAAGCATGTTCAGGTGATGAGCCTGGTTTTTCTGCCGACTGCCTCGAAACGCTGGAGGAGATCAGCGAGCAGAACTGCGAGTTCTTCCTGCACGCTGGTGGCGAGAAGTTCGAGTACATCCCCGCGCTCAACGCCGATGACGAGCACATCGAAATGATGGTTCAGCTGGTCAACGCACGCCGATAAAGCACTGACAGAGAGTGTGATATCATTCTCTGTCAGATTTCCCTTACGGCAGCCACGATGAAATTTCCCGGCAAACGCAAATCCAAACACTATTTCCCCGTTAACGCGCGCGATCCGCTGCTGCAAGCCACGCCTCAAGAGCAGGAAGAGGGCAGCTGGGTGGTGGGCATCGATCAGACGCTGGTGGACATTGAAGCCAAAGTTGATGATGACTTCCTGCAGCGCTATGGGCTAAGCGCCGGTCACTCCCTGGTGATCGACGATGCTACAGCTGAAGCGTTGTATAACGAGCTGATGCGCGATGGGCTGATCAGCCATCAATTTGCCGGTGGCACCATTGGTAATACGTTGCACAACTATTCGGTGCTGGCCGATGACCGTTCGGTGCTGCTCGGCGTGATGTGCAACAATATCCAGATTGGCGGCTACGCCTATCGCTACCTGTGCAACACTTCCAGCCGCATGGATCTCAACTTCCTGCAAGGCGTTGATGGCGCGATTGGTCGCTGCTTCACCCTGATTGGTGAGCAGGGCGAACGCACCTTTGCCATCAGCCCGGGGTTGATGAACCAACTGCAGGCCGACAGCATTCCGGAAGAGGTGATTGCCGGGGCGTCAGCGCTGGTACTCACTTCCTATCTGGTGCGCTGCCAGCCTGGCGAACCAATGCCCGCCGCCACGCTGCGCGCCATCGAATACGCCAAAAAACATCATGTCCCGGTGGTGCTGACGCTGGGCACCAAATATGTGATTCAGGACGATCCCCAGTTCTGGCGCGATTTCCTGCGCGATCATGTGTCGATTGTGGCGATGAACGAAGAAGAGGCCTTCGCGCTGACGGGTGAGCAGGATCCGCTGCTGGCCTCGAATATTGCGCTGGACTGGGTGGATCTGGTGCTGTGCACTGCCGGCCCTACCGGTTTGTACATGGCTGGCTTCACCGAAGATGCCTTCAAGCGCAACACCAACCATCCGCTGCTGCCGGGCGCGATCGCGGAGTTCAATCAATATGAGTTCAGCCGCGCCATGCGTCATCAGGATTGCCAGCAGCCGCTGCGCATCTTCTCGCACATCGCGCCTTATATGGGCGGCCCTGAGAAGATCATGAACACTAACGGCGCGGGTGATGGCGCGTTAGCGGCGCTGCTGCACGATATCACCGCCAATAATTTCCACCGCCAGAAAGTGCCGAATTCCAGCAAGCACGCGCGCGGATACCTCACCTATTCGTCGCTGGCGCAGGTGTGCAAGTACGCGAACCGGGTGAGCTATCAGGTGCTGAATCAGCATTCACCGCGTCTGATGCGCGGCCTGCCTGAGCGGGAAGACAGTTTAGAAGAGTCGTACTGGGACAGGTAAAGCCTATCTGGTGCGTATTCGCTTCGCTATGTCTGGAAGATTTACGGCCTAAAATACTGATATATCTATTTTAGCGTCAACATTCATGGCGTAATGCTGGTCAGTTAAGGTTAAGGGGTTCAGTTCAGGTAAGGCCATCCAGGCCAACCCGAACTGCCAGTCGCATCCCTGCGCCTGGCTCCTGGCCCAACGTAAAAGCCTCAGCGCTGCGGATAGCCCTTGCAGCAGCAAAGGCGCTCTGGCCTCCACTATCGTGCTCTTTTTAACAACGCGCACTGAAGCTGAAGAGCAGGCTGGTGCCGTACCGGGGCTGGCAATTCGCAGCGCTGAACGTAATGAGTCTGCCAGGAGAGGCCGCATGGATGCGGGCGAAAGGCGGGGCGGCACACGATGTGCCATCCCCCGCCGGTCCGTCAGGCAGACGAATGAAGTGAAGGTACCGCGCAGCGGCGCGAGGACAGCCAGCCCCGGTACGGCATCAGACTGCGTTATCATCCGTGGCTTAAAAAGCATAACGTCATGAATGGCGATCTGATCTTTCTCAAACAGTTAAATAGGGCACTCGCGTACAATCGGGTGCTGCGCGATCTCTTCCTGCAGCACATTCAGCATGCTGTTAGCGATCTCACGCTCGCCCATCACCACGCGATTGGCGCCGCGCTCCATGATGTAATTCACTTCATCGTCATAGTGCGCGCGGGCAATGATCTCGATATCCGGGCGTTTCTCGCGTGCGGCGGTGACAATCTCACCCGCCTCGTAACCGTTTGGAATGGTCAGCAGCAGCCAGCGGGCACAATCGAGTCGGGCTAATTCCATGGTATCAACGCGTGCCGCATTGCCCAGCACCGCTTTAATGCCTTGCTCGCGCAGCGCTTCCACGCGCGGACGGGAATTCTCCACCACAACCAGTGGCACATCTGCTTCCAGCAGCTGTTGTCCCAGCAGGCTGCCGACGCGTCCGTAACCGACAATCACCGCGTGATTGCAGATATCCACCGGGATCTGCTTCTCTTCTTCAATCGCTTCTTCCAGCGTCTGCTCTTCGATGGTTTCTGTTTTATCGAGATAGCGTTCTAGCACGGTAAACAGGATTGGGTTGAGCATAATCGACAGGATTGCCGCTGCCAGTACCAGGTTGCGACCCTCATCGCTCAGCATGCCGAGCGAAATACCCAGGCCGGCAAGAATAAAGGCGAACTCACCAATCTGCGCGAGGCTCACGGAAATGGTCATTGCGGTACGGCGTGAGTGGCCGAGCATCGTCACCAGCAGCCACGCCGCGATGGATTTACCCAGCACGATAATCGCCAGCGCGCCTAACACCGCCAGCGGCTGCTCAATCAAAATCATCGGGTCGAACAGCATGCCGACCGAGACAAAGAACAGTACCGCGAAGGCATCGCGCAGCGGCAAAGTATCGTGCGCCGCACGGTGGCTGAGTTCGGACTCGTTGAGCACCATACCGGCAAAGAAGGCGCCGAGTGCGAAGGAAACATCAAAGAATTCAACGGCACCGAATGCGATGCCCAGCGCCAGCGCTAACACCGATAAGGTGAACAGCTCACGTGAACCGGTGGCGGCGCTTTTTGCCAGAATCCACGGCACCACGCGACGACCCACCACCATCATCAGCACCATAAAGGCGACGACTTTACCGATGGTCAGCAGCAAATCCCATATCAACAGGGTAGGGCTGGCATTGCCTTCTTGTAACATTCCGGCAATCGCGGGCAGCAGCACCAGCGTCAAGACCATCACCAGGTCTTCAACAATCAGCCAGCCGATAGCGATTTGCCCACGCTGGCTATCAATCAGTTGACGCTCTTCCAGCGCACGCAGCAGCACCACGGTACTGGCGGTGGAGAGGCACAGACCAAACACCAAACCGGTCATCCACGACCAGCCCATCGCCCAGGAAAGTCCCATTCCCAGCAGCGTAGCCACCGCGATCTGCGCGATAGCGCCGGGAATGGCAATCGACTTTACCGACATCAAATCTTTCAGCGAGAAGTGCAGGCCCACGCCAAACATCAGCAGGATAACGCCGAGTTCAGCCAGCTCAGGGGCAAGGTTGGTATCGGCGACGAAGCCTGGGGTAAAGGGCCCGGCGAGTACCCCAGCCAGCAGGTAGCCGACGAGCGGAGAAATACGCAGGCGGTTGGCAATCATTCCAAGGATAAAGGCGAGGACCAGCCCTCCGACAATGGTGGTGATCAACGGTGTAGTGTGATGCATGCCTGTCTCCTTGTGTGCAAATGTATCCGCTTGTAACAACCCAGTGTAATGCACAATCGCTAACCACGTTTAAACATTTGAGCGGTGAAAAGCGATTAAAATTGAAAAAATGAGAAGAAAACGCAGCTGAAGCAGCATTTTCATCAGTTATCTCTCTCTATCGGCAGCGTTTCCGCAGAATGAAGGGGGGCGAGGAAAAATAGTTGCCCCCCAAAATCGGTTCAGGCGTGGCGGTTATCAGGCAGGAAAGCGGTCAAAAGGCCGATAAGTGGCAGCCAGGCACAGATTTGATAGACCCATTCAAGGCTGGTGTGGTCCGCCACCACACCCAACACGGCCGCACCTAGGCCGCCCATGCCAAAGGCAAAACCGAAAAACAGCCCTGAAACCATACCGATACGGCCCGGCATCAGCTCTTGCGCATACACCAAAATGGCGGAAAACGCGGAGGCGAGAATCAGGCCAATGATGATGCTCAGTACGCTGGTCCACATTAAATTGGCGTGCGGCAGCAGCAAGGTAAAGGGCGCAACGCCGAGAATCGACACCCAAATCACGTATTTACGCCCAATTTTGTCGCCAATTGGCCCGCCAATGATGGTGCCCGCAGCCACCGCGCCGAGGAAGGCAAACAGGTGAAATTGCGAAGCCTGAACAGAAAGTCCAAATTTCTGTATTAAATAGAAGGTGTAATAACTGCTCAGGCTGGTGAGATAGAAGTATTTGGAGAAGATCAGCAGCAATAAAATGCTGATCGCCAGCGCCACTTTTTTACGCGGTAACGGATTGACCGGCGTCACCGTGGCTTTGGCTTGATTAGCACGATGCTGATGGCTGTACCAACGGCTGACCTGCAGCAGCACAATGATGCCGAGCAGCGCGGCCAGCACAAACCAGCCAAGATGGCCTTTGCCATAAGGCGCGACGATCATCGCTGCCAGCAGCGGTCCGAGCGCGCTGCCAAAGTTGCCGCCGACCTGAAACAGCGACTGCGCTAACCCGTGACGTCCACCGGATGCCATGCGCGCCACGCGTGAGGATTCAGGATGAAACACCGATGATCCGCTGCCTACCAGCGCGGCCGCGAGCAGCACCTGCGGATAGGTACTCGAAAACGTCAGCAGCACCAGGCCGCACAGCGTAAAGCCCATTCCCACCGGCAGCGACCAGGGTTTTGGGTATTTGTCGGTGTAATAGCCGATCAGCGGTTGCAGTAAGGAGGCGGTGACCTGGAAGGTCAGCGTTATCAGACCTATCTGCACGAAGTTAAGGCTAAAATCTTTCTGCAGCATCGGATAGATCGCCAGTAACAGCGATTGCAGCATATCGTTGAGCAGATGCGCGAAGCTGATGGCACCTAAAATGCCAAAAGCGGTCCGTCCCGGTGCGCGTGTCGGGGTTGCGATGTCACTTGCCATAAAAATCCTGAAGGGTGCGGTTATCGTTATCAGTTTGTTATTACCGGAACGACTCTATAAGCCTTTGGTCTTGAGTTAAAGTGCCATCTGTGCGACACAGAAGCGTGATAAAGCACATTAAGTCCACTGCACAGTGGAAATACGCAGAATAAGGAGATCGGCTTTGTTGTTATTCCCGCGGAGAGGGCGCTGGCTGGCGCTGATCATGCTGTTGTTGCCGATGCTGGCGCAGGCATGGCAAACGGATCGCAGTTATCGATTCAGTATTCTGCACACCAACGATCATCACGGTCGCTACTGGACTAACTCTCAGGGTGAATACGGGCTGGCGGCGCAGAAAACGCTGATGGATAAGCAGCGCTACGATGTGCAGGCTAAAGGTGGCGGTGCTTTAATTCTGTCTGCCGGTGATGTGAATACCGGCGTTCCGGAATCGGATCTGCTCAATGCCGAACCCGATATTCGCGGCATGAACCTGGTGGGTTACGATGCGATGGCACTCGGCAATCACGAATTCGACAAGCCGATCAGCGTGCTGCAACAGCAGCAGAAGTGGGCCAAATTTCCGTTCCTCTCCGCCAATATTTATCAAAAGGGCAGCGATCAGCGTTTGTTTAAGCCGTGGGCGATCTTTAACCGCATGGGACTGAAAATCGCGGTGATCGGCCTGACCACTACTGACACGCTGAAGATCTCTAATCCGGAAAATATCGCCAACATCGACATCCGCGATCCGGTTAAAGAGACGGAAAAAGCGGTGGCGGAACTGCGTGCCAGCGAAAAGCCTGATGTCATCATCGCGCTGACACATATGGGGCATTACGACGACGGACAGCACGGCAGCAACGCGCCGGGTGATGTGGAGCTGGCGCGCAGCCTGCCGCCGGGCACCATTAATGTGATTATTGGCGGCCATTCGCAGGATGCGGTGTGCATGGAAAAAGACAACGTCAGCGTGAAAAATTATCAGCCCGGCCAGCCTTGCCAGCCCGATCGGCAAAACGGCGTGTGGATCATGCAGGCGAAAGAGTGGGGCAAATACGTTGGTCGTGGCGATTTCACCTTCCGAAACGGCGAGTTAACGCTGGATAGCTATCAGCTGATCCCGGTCAATCTGAAGCATGAAGTGAAGAATCTGGATGGCAGCGTCTCATGGCTTACCTGGCAGGAAGCGATCCCGCCGAACAGCGCCATGATGAAGTTGCTGACGCCCTTCCAGCTGCGGGCCGCTAAGAAACTCGACGTCAGCGTTGGCAGCAGCGACGGCGTGTTTGTTGGCGAACGCGACAAGGTGCGCTTCGAACAAACCAATCTGGGGCAGTTGATCCTGCGTGCGCAGATGGCCGTGACTAAGGCGGATTTTGCCGTGATCAGTGGTGGCGGCATTCGTACCTCGCTGGCCGAAGGCAAACTGAGCTGGCGCGATCTGTTGCAGGTGCAGCCATTTGGTAACCAGGTGGTGTCGGTGACGCTGAGCGGAGACGAGTTGCTAAAGTATCTTGCCACGGTGGCCAATATTAAAACCAACTCCGGTGGTTTTGCGCAGTTCAGCAATATCAGCCTGGTGGCGGATGGCAAAGCGGTGAGTGAAGTGAAGATCAACGGCCAGCCGCTGCAGAAAGACAAAACCTATCGCATGGCGACCAACAGTTTTAACGCCAGCGGAGGCGATGGTTATCCGCTGATTGAGAACCATGCGGGCTTCAGTAATTCCGGACTGCGCGATGCGGACGTGCTACGTGATTATGTCACTGCACACTCACCGTTGAAAATCGCCGACTATGTGCCCTCCGGGATTGTGCATCTGACAGAGGCGCAGGTGCAGGAGCGCGATAAAGCGCAGGAGAAGCCGAAGAAGCGCAGCTATCCGCAAGCCATTCTGGCGTGGATCTGGCCGCGCGCACTGCACAATTAAACAACGGCGCCGTTGGGCGCCGCTATTTTATGCCTGACAGGATTTCTGCGTCAGCCAGCGCTGGCGCAGCTTATCCCACATCCAGTTATAGGCCATGGTGTAGGGCAGGAAGAACAGGAAGAACGCCACTTCCAGCACAAACGCTTCCAGCAGCGTGATCTTCAGCATCCAGGCGGCAATCGGCAAACCGATAACAATAAAGCCGCCTTCAAAGCCCAGCGCGTGGATAGCACGCAGGCCGAGGCCACGTTTTACCTGCGGCGGCCAGATGCGATCAAAACCGGTGTTATAGATCATGTTCCACAGCATGGCGACGGTCGACAGCATGATCGCCAATGCGCCCATCTGAAACAGCGGTTTATCCATAGCCCAGGCAGCCAGCGGCGCAACAGTGAGAATCGCCAGCACTTCAAATCCTGCGGCATGACAAAAACGTTCTTTCAGCGAACGGGTACGCATATAAACCTCCTTATAGGTGATGCGACACATTTTCTCACCGCAGAATGCTAAGATAAAATGATTACCTATCGATAAAAGCGATGGTTCACCATGAAATACTCCCCGGAATCCCTTGAGGCCTTTGTGCAAACCGTAGCCAGCGGCTCGTTTTCTGCGGCGGCCCGCGCGTTAGCCAAAAGCCAGTCGACTATCAGCAGCGCGGTGGCCAATCTGGAAGACGATCTTGGCTTCACGCTATTTGATCGCAGCGGTCGCCAGCCGGTGTTAACCGAGCAAGGCCAGCGCGCCCTGGCGCAGGTGCAGCAAATTTTGGCAGCCAGCCAGCGACTGGATGAACTGGCGGTACGGCTATCGCAGGGGGTTGAACCACGTCTCAGCCTGGCGATTTCTGACTTTTGGCAAGCCGATCACCATGAAAATCTACTGAACCGCTTTGAAGCGCGATATCCGGATATCGAATTTGAATGCATGATTGCCGAGGATGCAGACGCGCTGGATCTGCTGCAGGCTGGTCGCGTGCATCTTGGCGTGGTGCGCGCCCAGCCGCAGTTGCCACCGGATCTGGCGGTGGCGCGCTTACAGGTTGGGGCTGAAATGGCGATTTATCTGCATCAGGACCATGAATTTGCGCAGCTGAAGCAGGTGACTGAAGGGCAGCTTGGCGAGTTGCGCCATCTGCGGCTCAACACCTGGGTACAAAATCGTGAGCCGCTGCCCGCCGGACGCGTGTGGTCGGCGCCTTCCTATTTGCTGTTGCTGGAGATGGCGGAGCAGGGATTTGGCTGGAGCGTGTTGCCGCGCTGGCTGGTGGAGCAGTTTGGTCATCAGGTGCTGAAAGAGCTGCCGGTGCCGGGCTGGCCGCAGCACATTGCTGTGGATGTGATCTGGTCGCGACGCAATCCGCCGGGCCCCGCCGGGCGCTGGATGATTGACCAACTCTGCGCCCAGCAGCCGGATTAATCGCGGCGCGCCACGTCGGCCAGTGCGGCGTCCAGCAGCCGGATTAATCGCGGCGTGCCACGACGGCCAGTGCGACATCCAGCAGCCGAATTAATCGCGGCGCGCCACGTCCGCCAGTGCAGCGTCCAGCAGCCGCGCCAAATCCTGCGCCGCCAGTTCAATATCCAGCCCGCGCTTGCCGCCGGAGATAAAGATGGTGGCAAATTCCGCCGCCTGTTGGTCGATCACCGTCGGCAGGCGCTTTTTCTGCCCCAGCGGACTGATGCCACCCACCAGATAACCAGTCACGCGCTGCGCCAGTTGCGGATCGGCCATGTCAGCTTTTTTTGCACCCAGCGCCTTGGCCACTTTTTTCAGATCAAGCTGCGAAGAGACCGGCGTTACCGCCACCGCCAGTGCTTTAGCATCACCGTTTAGCGCCACTAACAGGGTTTTGAACACCTGACGCGCATCGAGATTGAGCTTACGCACCGCCTCATCACCAAAATTTGTTTCATGGCTGTCGTGGTCGTACGGATGCAGCGTGAAAGTGACCTTTTGTTTTTCCAGCAGTTTTACGGCGGGTGTCATATTCTGTCCTTGCTACGAAAATTCTTATTTCAGATTTGATGAATAATACTGGCGAAATTCTGAACTTTGCGCGAAAATTGGCCGGCGCCAGCAATGCTGGTGATAACCAAAATCATAAACAAATTCCTCTTTGACGGGCCAATAGTATTATTGGCCTTCTTTTTGCCTGCCATCCGCCGTTCATTCACCCAACCACTTCTCCGCGCAATCGAAACGCATTGCATTGTACCAGGGATCGAAGATGCATCATGTTTCACGGTTATCGCGCGCTTTGCGACTTCAACAATCCCGGCAGATTATCATCGCCATACAGATGCAGCGCACCCACGGCCACCACATAGCGTCCCTTTGGCAACGCCTGCAATAACTCGCGCCAGTGTTGGTTACGATTTCGCATCAGGGTGTCATTCAGCTCGTTGCTGAACGTCGTCGGTAGCGCCACCGGCTGCTGCGTGGGCGGCGCATCCAGCCACCAGCTGATCATGGTTTGCAGCAGGCGGGCGTTGGTGTGCCAATGCTCCAGCGTATCCAGCAGCAGCGATAAACCCTCTTGCGGCAACGACTTCAGTAGCGCGATCTGAGTTTCCGGGCCTTCCAGTTCAATAATGCGCTTATTGGCGGCTTTTGCCGCCATCAGCAGCTGGTAATCAATGCCATATTGCGGCCGTAACCCCAGACGCTGCGCCTGTTGCGCCTGCAGCATCAAGGCGATTTGCCAGAACGGCAGCGTGTCGAACACCGCCATGGAAAGCGAAAGCTCATCGCACAGGGTATTCAGCCGCTGCAGTACCTCTGCATCCAGTCGCATCGCCAGCGGGGGAGATGCATCGTCATGGCCAAAAGGCGATGCGCCTTGAGTGATATCCGCTTCGACAATTAGCGCATCGGCTTTGCTGAGCTGGCGCAATAATCCGGCGGGCAGCGGCTGCATATCGCGCGTGCCCATGTGAATGCTGCCTGCCAGATGCAGACGGCGGTTACCTAAAGTAATATCCATAGCCGGCCAGGTGTAACGTGCCGGGAAGAGGGTAGCGGCCAGTTGCTGGAAGCTTTGCCACAGACTGCGTCTCATGCCCTGTCCTTTTGAAGTCAAAAATCCATGCTAGCGATTTCGGTCACTGAAAAACAGGGCAGAGAGGGCGATTAGCGTTTTGCCGGCTTAAAGCGCAGCAAACGATTCGCGTTGCTCACCACGGTAATTGATGACAGCGCCATCGCTGCACCCGCCACAATCGGGCTGAGCAGCAGGCCGGTGAACGGATAGAGCACGCCCGCCGCAATCGGAATGCCCAGGCTGTTATAAACAAAAGCACCGAGCAAATTCTGACGCATATTGCGCAGCGTCGCGCCTGCAATGGCCAGCGCATCGGCAACGCAGTGCAGATCGTTACGCATCAGCGTCATGGCGGCGGTTTCTACTGCCACATCGCTGCCACCGCCCATCGCAATCCCGACATCAGCCTGCGCCAGCGCGGGCGCATCGTTGATGCCATCGCCAACCATCACCACTTTGCGCCCCTGCTGCTGCAATTGCGCTATCGCCTGCGCTTTGCCTTCGGGCAGCACGCCCGCAATCACTTCATCAATACCGGCTTCGGCAGCAATCACCTGCGCGGTTTTCTGATGATCGCCGGTCAGCATGATTAACCGATATCCCAACTGGTGCAGGCGCTGTAACGCCTCCGTGCTTTCCGGACGCAGGCTGTCACGTAGGGCGATCAGGCCCAGTAATTGGCGCTGATCGGCCAGCAGTACCGGCGTGGTGCCTTGCGCGGCGAAACGGTCGATATCTTGTTGTGCGGCGCGGTAATCAATCTGGTGCTCATCCAGCAATGCCTGATTGCCGAGCAGCAGCGTTCTGCCTGCCACTTTAGAGCTCACGCCTTTGCCGCGTATTGTACGAAATTGCTTAATCGGATCGTCGCTGAGATCCGGCGCTGCCGCCAGAATCGCTTTCGCCAGCGGATGGTTCGAACCTTGTTCCAGCTGTGCCGAGGCGCTCAACACCTGCTGTTGATTCCAGTCACCGTACACCAGCACATCACTGACCTGCGGGGTGCCGCGCGTCAGCGTGCCGGTTTTATCAAACACGATGGTATCGACTTCACTGGCACGCTGCAGCGCATCTGCATCACGCACCAACACGCCCAGTTCTGCTGCACGTCCCACTCCCGCAATCACTGACATCGGCGTCGCCAGCCCCAGTGCGCAAGGGCAGGCGATAATCAGCACCGTGGTGACAATCACCAGCGTATAAGCCAACTGCGGCTGCGGGCCGACCAGATACCACACCAAACCCGCCAACAGTGCAATCGCCACCACCACCGGTACAAACACCGCTGAGATGCGATCCGCCAGGCGGCCAATATCAGGTTTACTGCTCTGCGCCTGGCGTACCAGATTGATGATGCGCGCCAGCGTGGTGTGACTGCCGGTGGCGCGTGCCACGAAGCGCAGCGTGCCATCCTGCACCAGCGTTCCGGCGTAGATCTTATCGCCCGGCTGTTTCGCCTGCGGCACCGCTTCACCGGTCAGCATCGCTTCATCAAACCAGGCTTCACCGCTCTCGACTTCGCCATCCACCGGCACGCGATCGCCGGTCACCAGTTTTAACAGCATGCCGGGCTGCACTTCGCTCAACGGCAGCAATGTTTCACCCTGATCGCCAATCACGCGCGCTTGAGCGGGCGTGAGATCCAGCAGCCGTTCGAGGGCTTTGGATGCCCGCTGGCGTGCTCGCTGCTCCAGCGCATGACCAAGGTTGATTAAACCAACGATCATCACGCTGGCTTCAAAATAGAGATGCCGCGCCTGCATCGGGAAAAATTCTGGCCACAGCGCCACGCTCATCGAGTAGAGCCACGCCGCACCGGTTCCCAGCGCGACTAAGGTGTCCATGGTGGCGGTGCCGTGCTGTAAGCTGCGCCACGCACTGCGATAGAAGTGGCCGCCGGCGATCACCATCACCAGCAAGGTGATAACGCCGAGCGATCGCCATAACGTTTGGTTGGCCTCACTCAGCATCATATTGTCGCCGAGCATGCCCCAGATCATCATCGGTACACCCAGCAGCAGCGCTATCCCGGCCTGCCAGCTAAAGCGGCGCATCGCCTGCTGTGCGCTGACTTGCTGGCGTTCGCGCCGCGTTTGTTCATCGTCGATTGCTTCAGCGGAATAACCCGCCTGGTCCACCGCGCCAATCAGCGCCTCAGCAGGCACATCGCCCAATACTAGCGCGCTGCGCTCACCGAGGTTAACGCGTGCCTGACTCACGCCGGGCACCTTCTGTAACGCCTGCTCAACGCGACTGACACAGCTGGCGCAGCTCATGCCGCCAATCAGCAGGTGGTGAACGGGAAAGTTCTCTTCTGCCGGTTGCGACTCCGTTGTCAGCGCCTCCGGCGGCGGCTCTGTTGCTGTCAACGGCTCAGGCTTTGGGCTGTCTTTCACCGCCGCGTGATAACCGGCCTGTTCCACAGTGGCAATCAAATCGCTGGCGCTGGCAGCGCCGGTAACGCGCGCTTCCTGCTGGGTGACTTCCGCTTGTTCCACATCGTCACGCTGCTCCAGCGCTTCTTTGACGCGTTTAACACAGTGACCACAGGACAAACCGTCCAGCGCCAGTAATTGTGTGTGTGACATTGTAAACTCCTTAACGAGAGGTTTGACTGTCTGCAAACTTTGCATTAGTTATAGAGCCTAAACCTTCCATTCAGGGGAAGGTCAAGAGGCAGAGACATGAACATCAGCGATGTGGCAAAAAAGACCGGTCTGACCAGCAAAGCGATCCGCTTTTATGAAGAGAAGGGCGTGGTGACGCCACCGTTACGCAGTGATAATGGTTATCGCAGCTATGCCGCGCATCATATTGATGAGCTGAATCTTTTGCGTCAGGCGCGTCAGGTGGGCTTTACGCTGGACGAGTGTCGCGAGTTAGTCACCCTGTTTAACAACCCTGCGCGCCATAGCGCGGATGTAAAAGCCCGGACCTTGCAGAAGGCGGATGAAATCGCCGCGCATATCGAAGAACTGCACGCTATGCGCACGCGACTATTGGAACTGGCTGAAGCCTGCCCCGGCGATGACAGTGCCGAATGCCCAATCATCAACCATCTGGCCGGCTGCTGCCGTCATACCGAAGGAAAACGCGGCTGAATCATCAGCGTAATGCCCACCACGCCGGTGACGATGACTTGGGTTCCGGCGGGCAAATCCTCTGTGGCCTGAACCCGCCAGCTACTGTCGCCAATGCGAACGTGACCTAAGCCATCTTTGAGCGTGCTCTCTAACGTCAGATGCATGCCAATCAACTGCGAACCGCGCTGATTTAGCGTATTGGGTTGCTGCGAAGATTCGCGATAACGCATCCAGCGATACCAGAAAAACACGCACAGCAGCGTGAGCACCGCAAACAGCACGCCCTGGCTGGTCCATGAGAAGGGGAAGCACCACTCAATCAGGCCGACCAGCACTGCGGCCAAACCGCTCCACAACAGATAACCGCTGGTGCCAAGCATTTCAGCGGCCAGCAGCAGTCCGCCCAGCGTCAGCCAGAACCAGTGTGGATGGGCAATCAGTTCCATCAGGATCACGGTTTACGCTCCTGACGGCTCTCCTTCAGCAATTCCCCGATCCCTGCAATGGAACCCAGCAAACTGCTGGCATCCAGCGGCATCATCACCACTTTGCTGTTATGGGATTCACCAATCTTCTGCAGTGCATCGGTGTATTTCTGCGCCACGAAGTAGTTCACCGCCTGAATGTCGCCTGCGGCAATCGCTTCTGACACTGCGCGTGTGGCGTTGGCTTCTGCCTGCGCCTGACGTTCACGCGCTTCAGCTTGTAAGAAGGCGGAGGTTCGCTCACCTTCGGCTTTCAGAATCTGTGACTGCTTATCCCCTTCGGCACGCAGTATTGCCGCCTGACGCACGCCTTCTGCGGTAAGGATGTCAGCACGCTTGGTACGTTCGGCTTTCATCTGCGCATTCATCGCCGCGATCAACTCCTGCGGCGGACGCACATCGCGAATTTCGATACGAGTAATTTTCACGCCCCACGGATTGGTGGCTTCATCAACGATGTGCAGTAAGCGGGTGTTGATGTTATCGCGCTGCGACAGCATCTCATCTAATTCCATGCTACCGAGCACCGTACGGATGTTGGTCATGGTCAGATTGAGGATCGACAGCTCAAGATTGCTGACTTCATAGGCCGCGCGCGCAGGATCAACCACCTGAATGAAGCACACGGCATCAATGGTGACGTTAGCGTTATCTTTGGAAATGATTTCTTGCGAGGGAATATCGAGTACCTGTTCCATCATATTGATCTTGCGACCCACACGATCCATGAACGGTACGATCAAACTCAGGCCTGGCGATAGCGTTTTGGTATAACGACCAAAGCGTTCCACCGTCCACTGATAACCTTGTGGCACGATTTTTACACCGGCCCACACCGTAACGAGCGCGAGCACGATAATGACGGGAATCACAGTCAACATATAACCTCCTGGTTGTCAGATTGTCGGGCCGAGTCGTTCGGCCCGTTTTGCGCGCGGTACCGTTTAGTACAGCAGCGAGTACAGCTGGCGGCGATAGCGGGTGGCGAGTGGATCACCAGTACCCAGCGCAGCCAAAATCTCCTGGAACATCTTACGCACCTGACCTTCACCGGCACTGAGATCGCTTTTAAGGAAGCTGAACAGCAGGTCCAGCGCTTCTTCATTACGACCGACCTGATGCAGCTGTAACGCAAGTTTAGCAGCCAGCTCGGCATTCGCGGGTTCGCCTGCCAGTTGTTCCTGCAATTGCTGGATTTCAGGGGTATCCGCGGCTTGTTTCAGCAGGTCGATCTGCGATACCAGGCTTTGATAACGGGTATCCTGATCCTGCAATGGCACCACCGCCAGCACCGCTTCTGCTTCTTCGCTGCGGCTCAGGGTAATCAACACCTCCGCCAGCAGGAAACCAATTTCACTGTTCTGGTTGCTCAGTGTCCAGGCATCTTTCAGCAGCGGCAGCGCATCCAGCGGTTTGCCTTCTTCCATCAGCTGCATCGCCTGATGGGTTTTAATCTCTTCTTCACGCGGCAGCACTTTTTGCAGCAGTGCACGGATCGCTTCTTCCGGCTGTGGACCCTGGAAGCCATCAACCGGCTGACCGTTCTGGAACAGATACACGGTTGGAATCGAGCGCAGACCAAACTGCGATGCCACCATCTGCTCTTTATCGCAATCCAGTTTGGCCAAAATAAACTGACCGGCATATTCCTGTGCCAGACGATCCAGCACCGGCGTCAGCTCCTGGCAGTGTTGGCTGCGTTCGGACCAGAAATAGAACAGCACCGGCATCTGCGTGGATTGTTCCAGCGTCTGGTGCAGGTTGGATTCGTTGATGTCGATAATCAAAGCGTGTGACATGAATACGTCTCTTTGCAGAAAGTGTGTTGAGAATATGGGGGCAAGCTGCCCCGCTTCAAGTTCAAATCTAGCTTGTCGATCAGTTGCTGCGCAAGATGCGATCCAGCATCCAGCCCGGTAACAGGCGTTTCAGCAGGCTCATCATCCATGCGACCAGTGTCACTGGATAGCGCAGGCGCGGATGTTTGCTTTCCAGCGCGTGGCGCAGCTTGGGTAAAATGGCTTCCGGCGGCAGGGTAAAGCGCGCGGCAATACCCGGATTACGCACCGGTTTGTCCTGCTCGCCCTGATGCACATTGTCGGTGAAACGCGTGGCAATAGGCCCCGGCTCGATCAAACTCACGCGCACGCCGGCATCGCGCACTTCCATGCGCAGCGCATCACTCCAGGCTTCCAGCGCCCATTTGCTGGCGGCATAGGCGCCGCGTCCGGGCGTGGAGATCAGCCCCAGCACCGAGCTGGTGTTAATAATACGCCCATTACCGCTGGCTTGCAGCGCAGGCAGCAGGCGCATCGTCAGTTGATGGGTGCCAAACAGGTTGGTGGAGAACTGTTTTTCCAGCTGCGCACGAGACACGCTGACCAGCGGTCCATACTGACCAAAGCCGCCGTTGTTAAACAGGCCGTGCAGGCGATGCTCGCACAATTGCAGAATGCGGTCGGCAGCGGTATCGACGCTGTCCGCATCGTCGAGATCGAGTTGCACGCCAGTAAACCCTAGCGCCTCCATGCGCGCCACATCGTCCGGACGACGGCAGGCGGCAATCACGCGATAGCCGCGAGACTGTAGATCGTTGGCGGCCGCTAAGCCAATGCCGCTGGAGCAGCCGGTGATGACGATTGTTTTTGCATTTCTTTACCTGTTTAAAATCACACGCCTGCTTTAATTCTGCTTTACTAGCGGAGCCAGTTCGTTGGCCATCAGGTTAGCTATAAACGGCTGCGCATCCGGATTGGGGTGAATACCGTCCTGCTGCATCCATTCCGGCTTCAGATAGACCTGCTCCATAAAGAAGGGCACCAGAGGAATGTTGTACTGCTGTGCCAGCTGCGGATAAATCGCGCTAAACGCCTCCGTATAACGACGTCCATAATTAGCGGGTAAACGAATTTGCATCAGCAGCGGCTGGGCTTTGGCGGCTTTGACTTCGTCGATCACTTTACTGAGATCCTGCGCGATAGTGGCGGGCGCGAAGCCGCGTAAGCCATCGTTACCGCCCAATTCGATTAACACCCAACGGGGTTGATGCTGTTTTAATAGGCCAGGCAAACGCGCCAGCCCTTGTCCGGCGGTATCACCGCTGATGCTGGCGTTAATAATCTGGGGCTGCTGTTGCCAGGTTTTATTGAGCAGGCTGGGCCATGCCGCGGTAGCGGACATGCGATACCCGGCGCTCAGGCTGTCGCCCAGTACCAGCAAGGTATCGGCGGCGGCGATGCGGGACACCAGCAGAAGCAATAACAACAGGAAGGGATAATGCCAGCGGAAAACATTGTTGCAGTTCATCATCTTACTAAGTCCGTCGGTCAGGGAGAGCATCAGCTGACCATCCTTACCGGAGTTGAGCTGGTTGTCAAACCAGCTGAGACCATCGCGCTGATTGGCGAATCGGGTTCCGGCAAATCCACATTACTGGGCATTCTGGCCGGGCTGGACGATGGCAGCAGCGGCGAGGTCAATCTGCTCGGCCAGCCGCTGCATAACATGAACGAAGAGCAACGTGCCGCGTTGCGCGCGCGCGAAGTGGGCTTTGTGTTCCAGTCCTTTATGCTGGTGCCGACGCTCAATGCGCTGGAGAACGTGCAGTTGCCTGCCTTGCTGCGCGGTGACAGCGATCGTGACAGCCGCGCCCAATCTATGGATCTGCTCACTCAGCTCGGCCTGAAAGATCGTCTGCATCATCTGCCCGCGCAGCTTTCCGGCGGGGAACAGCAACGTGTGGCGCTGGCGCGTGCCTTTAGCGGCCGTCCCGGTTTGCTGTTCGCCGATGAACCGACCGGCAACCTGGACCGCAAAACTGGCGACCGCATCGCCGACTTACTTTTCTCCCTCAACCGCGACTTCGCCACCACGCTGATTCTGGTGACACACGATGAGCAACTGGCGGCGCGCTGCGATCGTCGGTTACGCCTGCGCGACGGCAAGCTGTGGGAGGAAACATGATTTGGCGCTGGTTCTGGCGTGAATGGCGCTCGCCGTCGCTGCTGATCGTCTGGCTGGCGTTAACGCTGGCGGTGGCCTGCGTGCTGGCGCTGGGCTCTATCAGCGATCGCATGGAAAAAGGGCTGAGTCAGCAGAGCCGTGATTTTATGGCGGGCGATCGTACCCTGCGCAGCAGCGCGCCCGCGCCTGACGCCTGGCTGAACAAAGCACGCGATGAAGGGCTTTCCGTCAGTCGTCAGCTGAGCTTTATGACCATGACCTTCGCCGATCAAACCCCGCAGCTGGCGGATGTGAAAGCGGTGGACGATGCCTATCCGATGTTCGGTACGTTGCAGACCGATCCGCCGGGATTAAAACCGCAGGCGGGTACAGTGCTGGCCGCGCCACGCTTGCTGGCGCTGCTGAATCTGAAAGTTGGCGATAACGTTGATGTTGGTGACACCACGCTGCGCATTGCGGGCGAAGTGATTCAGGAGCCAGATGGCGGCTTTAATCCGTTCCAGACGGCGCCGCGTCTGCTGATGAATCTCGCGGATGTCGATAAAACCGGTGCGATTCAGCCCGGCAGTCGACTTAGCTGGCGCTACAAATTCTCTGGCAATCCGGCTCCGCTGGCGCGTTATGACAGCTGGATCCAGCCGCAGTTAAAAGCCGGTGAGCGCTGGATCAGCGTCGAGAACTCTGAAGATGCGCTGGGTCGGTCGATGCAACGTGCACAGCAATTCCTCCTCTTATCGGCACTGCTGACGCTGATGCTGGCGATTGCCGCCGTGGCGGTGGCGATGAGCCATTACTGCCGCAGTCGCTACGATTTAGTGGCAGTGCTGAAAACGCTGGGTGCCACACGCAACGCCTTGCAACGGTTGATCATCGGGCAGTGGCTGGCGGTATTGCTGCTGGCGGCCATCGCGGGCAGCGTGCTGGGGCAGGGGATTGAGATCATTCTGCTGGCGATGCTCAAACCGGTGCTGCCCGCTGCTTTGCCTGCCGCCAGTTTCTGGCCGTGGCTGTGGGCGATCGGCGCGATGTTTGTGATTTCGCTGCTGGTGGGATTGCGTCCATATCGCCTGCTGATGGCGACGCAGCCGCTGCGTGTGCTCCGGCGCGATGCGGTAGCCAATGTCTGGCCGCTACGCATTTATCTGCCCGCGATGGCGCTGGTGGTAGTTGGCCTGCTGGCGTTATTGATGGGCGGCAGCAAAATGTTGTGGGCGCTGCTGGCGGGTGTAGTAATGCTGGCGCTGCTGCTGTCACTGCTCGGCTGGGGCACGCTGTTGCTGCTGCGTAAGCTGGTGGTGCGCAATCTGGCGATGCGTCTGGCAATCAATCGTCTGCTGCGACAGCCGGTGATGACGCTGAGCCAGCTGGCGGCGTTTTCACTCTCCTTTATGCTGCTGGCATTATTACTGGTGATGCGCGGCGATCTGCTGGATCGCTGGCAGCAGCAGTTGCCGCCGGATGCGCCTAACTACTTCCTGCTCAACATGACGCAGGAACAGGTGCCGCAGGTGCGCGAGTTCCTCAATCAGCATCAGGTTAAACCGGAATCCTACTATCCGATTGTGCGTGCGCGTCTGACGGAGCTGAACGGAAAAGAAGCCGATCCGAAGATGGATAACGCGCTGAACCGCGAACTCAATCTGACCTGGCAATCGGAGCGACCGGACCACAATCCGCTGCTGGCCGGAAGCTGGCCACCGAAAGCGGGTGAAGTGTCGATGGAAGTGGAGCTGGCGGATCGCCTTGGTCTGAAGCTCGGCGATACGCTGACCTTCAGCGGTGATACGCAACAGTTCAGCGCCAAAGTCACCAGCCTGCGTAAAGTGGATTGGGAGAGCCTGCGGCCGAACTTCTTCTTTATCTTCCCGCCGGGCGCGTTGGATCAACAACCGCAAACCTGGCTGACCAGTTTCCGCATGGACAGCAATCCGGCGCTACTGGCCCAGCTCAATCGCGCCTTCCCGACGCTGAGTTTGCTGGATGTCGGCAGCATGCTGAAGCAGATCGGTCTGGTGCTGGCGCAGGTGAGCC
The DNA here is from genome assembly GCF_002095465.1 of Pantoea rodasii. GTDB lineage: Bacteria > Pseudomonadota > Gammaproteobacteria > Enterobacterales > Enterobacteriaceae > Pantoea > Pantoea rodasii. The sequence continues at coordinate 224,523 of NZ_MLFP01000002.1, forward strand.
AGGCGCTGGAGATCATGGTGGTATTGGTGACGGTGTGCGGTGTGCTGCTGTTGCTGGCGCAGATTCAGGTGGGTATGCGTCAACGCCGTCAGGAGCTGGTGGTGTATCGCACGTTGGGTGCCAGCAAACGCCTGTTGCGCGGTACGCTGTGGTGCGAGTTTGCCTTGCTTGGCGTGGTATCGGGGATTGCGGCGGCACTGGGCGCAGAAGCGGCGCTGTGGGGATTACAACGTAAGATCTTCGATTTCCCGTGGGAACCGGACTGGACGCTGTGGATTGCATTACCGATTTGCGGCGCGCTGTTGTTGTCAGTGTGCGGTGGCTGGCTGGGCGTGCGATTGCTAAAAGGAAAGGCGCTGTTCAGGCGATTCGAAGCGGCTTAATCTTGTGCACAAAAATCAAAGGCCGCATTCGCGGCCTTTTCATTTACAGCTTCTCAACGGCCCAGGCAATTCCGCTGGCGTACTCTTCTGGCATCAGCGGTACCAGCGCGTTCAGCGCCGTCGCAAGGCGTGCCTGATCGCTGTCGGTGAGATTTAAGTGCCCAACCTTACGGCCCGGACGCACTTCTTTGTCATACCAGTGCAGATGCACCAGCGGCTGTTGCAGCCAGTCGGCATTCACGTCGGTGCCAATCAGGTTCACCATCACCGATGGCGCAAACACCACCGGCTTCGGTAGCGCCAAACCCAGCACCGCACGCAAATGCAGCTCAAACTGGCTGATCGACGCGCCGTTCTGCGTCCAATGGCCGCTGTTGTGCACACGCGGGGCCAGTTCGTTGATCAGCAGGCCTTCTGGCGTGATGAAACACTCCATCGCCATCACACCGACGTATTTAAGCTCATGCATGATCGCGCTGAGCATCGCTTCCGCCTGCTGCTGTTGCGCGGCATCGGCTTGAGGGAACGCCACGCTGGTGCGCAGAATGCCGTCCTGATGCAGGTTGTGCGTCAGCGGATAGAACACCGTGGTGCCATCCTGACCGCGCGCACCGACCAGCGACACTTCACCGCTGAAGTTGATGCCCTGCTCAACGATGCATTCGCCGTAGCACTCATCCGGCAGCGAATCAGTTTCGTTGGCGCGCAGACGCCACTGACCACGTCCGTCATAACCGCCGGTGCGACGTTTCACAATCGCCAGTTCACCCAGTGAGCTGAACACCTGCGACCACTCGCTTTTATCCGCCAGTAGCTGCCATGGCGCCGTTGCCAGGTTCAGCTGATCGAGCAGCTGTTTCTGCGTCAGGCGATCGGCCAGACGCGGGAAGATATCGCGATTCACAAACGCAGGATGCAGCGCCAGCTCGCGCGTTAACGCGGTTTCCGGCCAGCGCTCGATCTCTGCGGTGATCACGCTTTCGGCGATCGGCAGGGCAGAAGGTTCGGCATCCAGACCTACCGGATACACCGCGATGCCCAGCGGTTCGCCCGCCTGGCGCAGCATACGGCCTAACTGACCGTTGCCGAGTACGCAAACCGGTTTCATGCATCCACCCGCGGATCTGGGTTGTTCAGCACTTCATCAGTCTGGGTTTGACGCCAGGTCGCGAGACGCGCCGCCAGCTCTTTGTCATGTACTGCCAGAATCTGTGCCGCCAGCAGCGCAGCGTTAGCCGCACCGGCTTTACCGATCGCCAATGTACCGACGGGAATACCGCGCGGCATCTGCACGATGGAGTAGAGGCTATCCACACCGCTCAGCGCGGCGCTTTGTACCGGCACGCCCAGCACCGGCACCAGCGTTTTGGCAGCAATCATGCCCGGCAGATGCGCAGCACCGCCAGCACCCGCGATGATCACGTGGAAACCGTTATCTGCGGCAGTTTCGGCAAAGCTGAACAGTTTGTCTGGCGTACGGTGAGCAGAGACCACTTCAACGTGGAACGGAACATCCAGGCTGTTAAGAATTTCCTCGGCGAACTGCATGGTAGCCAGTCACTTTTAGAACCCATGACGATGGCGATACGAGCCGGGGTGGCGTTGGATGACATGCGGTCAACTCCTGTGAATAGTCAAACGAACCTGGCCGGGCGGGCAGGTAAAGAAGGGCACAGAGAATAGCATGAGAAGAGAGCAAGGAAAACGGTTGCGTAGCCGGAAAACGGGCAATGGTGCGTGAAGGTGGGCAGATGATGAATCTTCATCCCGCTAAGTGCCGAGCACTGGCGCGCCCGACTATTAGGAATCGATTTTAAAACGGAAATTCGATCAGCTGCACGCCATCGGCATCGACCTGAATCATCGAGCCATTTTCATGCCAGGCACCGAGCACCACGCGCTGGGCGCTTTCACCTTGCACAACCAGCTCATGCACCGCCGGACGGTGAGTATGCCCATGAATCAGAATCCGCACCTGCTGGCGCGTCATCGTATCGATCACGGCTTGCTGATTAACATCCATGATGCTCATCGACTTGTGCTGATTGGCTTGCTTGCTGTCGGCGCGCATACGTGCGGCGATGCGCATGCGGATGCGTAGCGGCAGGGCGAGGAACAGACGCTGCAACCAGCGCTGATGCACTTTGGCGCGGAAGCGAAGATAGCCTTCATCGTCAGTACATAAGGTATCGCCATGCATAATCAGCACGCGATGGCCGTACAGGCTGAGCACTTGCTCTTCCGGCAGCAACGTCATCCCGCTTTCACGCGCAAAACGCTTACCAAGCAGGAAGTCTCGATTGCCATGGATAAAGAATTTGGGGATTGGCAGGGCTTGCAGTGCTGCGGCGATTTCGCCATGCAGCGGATTGGGATCGTCGTCGCCAATCCAGGCTTCAAACAGATCGCCGAGGATGTAAAGCGCATCACAATCGCGCGCTTCACCCTGCAAAAATGCAGAAAACCGGCAGTAATTGCCGGTTCTTCTGTGCACAGATGCAAATCTGCGATAAACAGCGTGCGCGACATTACACGCTAACAGTCACTTTCTGGATGACAACGTCGTCAACCGGAACGTCCTGATGCATGCCGCTGCGGCCCGTTTTCACCGCTTTGATTTTCTCAACCACGTCCATGCCTTCAACCACTTCGGCGAACACGCAGTAACCCCAGCCCTGCAGGCTTTCGTCACGGAAGTTCAGGAAGTCGTTGTCTGCTACGTTGATGAAGAACTGTGCAGTCGCGGAGTGTGGCGCCTGAGTACGGGCCATTGCCAGCGTACCTTTGGTGTTTTTCACGCCGTTGTTGGCTTCGTTACGAATGTCTTCTTTGGTGTCTTTCTGCTTCATGCCAGGCTCGAAACCGCCGCCCTGGACCATGAAACCGTTGATAACACGGTGGAAGATGGTGTTGTCGTAGAAACCTTCACGGCAGTAGTCCAGGAAGTTTTTCACGGTAGCCGGCGCTTTGTCATCGAAGGTTTTGATTACGATGTCGCCATGGTTCGTCTGGAAAGTGACCATTATATTCGTCCTGTTACGGGTGTCGTCAGTATCAACTGCCGCGCCTGCTAAGCGGCGGGGCATTTTTGTAGACGCCTCTTATATCACAAATTCCGATGCCTCGTCAGTAAGGCAGCCACAGAAGGTAAGCGAGCGATGCACAACTGAGAAAAATACGGCACAATACCCAGCTACGCTGGAAAGGCGTATCCCGCAAACGTTAATAACGGAATCGTTCAATGCTGAAGATCTATAACACCCTGAGCCGTCAGAAAGAGGAATTCAAACCGATCCACGCTGGTCAGATCGGCATGTACGTCTGTGGGATTACGGTTTACGACCTCTGTCATATCGGTCATGGGCGTACCTTCGTTGCATTTGATGTGGTGTCACGTTATCTGCGCTATGTGGGCTATCAGCTCAAGTATGTGCGTAACATCACCGATATTGATGACAAGATCATCAAACGTGCCAACGAAAACGGTGAGAGCATTGAAACGCTGACCAACCGTATGATCGCTGAAATGCACAAAGATTTTGACGCACTGGGTATCCTGCCGCCGGATCTGGAGCCGCGTGCCACGCGCCATATCCCTGAAATCATCGAACTGGTTGAGCGCTTAATCGAACGTAAGCACGCTTATGTGGCGGACAACGGCGACGTGATGTTTGATGTGCTGAGCGACAAAGGTTATGGCGTGCTGTCGCGTCAGGATCTGAATCAGCTACAGGCCGGTGCGCGCGTTGAAATCACCGAAATCAAACGCAACCCGATGGACTTCGTGTTGTGGAAAATGTCTAAGCCGGATGAGCCCGCGTGGAATTCGCCGTGGGGCAACGGTCGTCCGGGCTGGCACATCGAGTGTTCTGCGATGAACTGCAAACAGCTCGGCAACCACTTCGATATCCACGGCGGCGGATCGGATCTGATGTTCCCGCACCATGAAAACGAAGTGGCGCAGTCAACCTGTGCGCACGACGGCGATTACGTCAACTACTGGATGCACTCCGGCATGGTGATGATCGATCGCGAGAAGATGTCGAAATCACTCGGCAACTTCTTCACCGTGCGCGATGTACTGGCGCATTACGATGCCGAAACCGTGCGTTACTTCCTGATGTCTGGCCACTATCGCAGCCAGCTTAACTACGGCGAAGATAACCTCAATCAGGCACGTGCGGCGCTGGAGCGTCTCTATACCGCGCTGCGTCACACCGATGCCAGCGCTACGCCTGCAGGTGGCGAAGAGTTTGAAGCGCGCTTCCGCACCGCGATGGATGACGACTTCAACACGCCGGAAGCCTACTCGGTGTTCTTCGACATGGCGCGTGAAGTCAATCGCCTGAAAACTGAAGACAAAGCCGCCTCTGATGCACTGGCCGCGAAACTGCGTCAGCTGGCGAACGTGCTCGGCATCCTGCAACAGGATCCAGAGCAGTTCCTGCAGAGCAGTGCGCAAGTGAATGATGACGAAGTGGCAGAGATCGAGCATTGGGTCAAAGCGCGTTCTGATGCGCGTGCCGCAAAAGATTGGGCACAGGCGGATGTGGCGCGTGACAAGCTGAATGAGCTGGGCGTGATTGTCGAAGATGGTCCGCAGGGTTCGAGCTGGCGTCGTAAGTAATATCGTCGGGTGCGCGTTATTGGCACCCAAATAGGCAGATTGAAGGGTGCGCTGTCATCAGCACCCGAATTCTCAGGTTGCAGGGTTCACGCTTATGCGTACCTGAATTTACCAGCCGCAGAATAGCAAAAGGGACGAACCGCAGTTCGCCCCTTTTTCATTGCCTGAATGCTTAAGCTACAACGGTAATTTTATAACCGGCGAACTCAACTTTCTGGCCTGCCACAATCTTGCAGCGCTTACGCGTTTCGATTGCGCCATCAACACGCACTTCGCCATCTGCGATGGCCACTTTTGCCTGCGCACCGCTCTGCACCCAACCTTCAAGTTTCAGCAGGTCACACAAATCAACGTGAGCATGTTCGCCCAAAGAAAAACTGGCCATTATGCCTCCTCCACGTCGTGATACTCTTCGCACGCGACTAATGTATTTTGAATCAGGGTCGCAACGGTCATTGGACCGACGCCACCGGGAACCGGGTGATATAAGACGCACGCTCAGAAGCGCTCGCGAAATCCACATCGCCCACCACTTTACCGCTCTCCAGACGATTGATGCCAACATCAATCACCACCGCGCCTGGCTTGATCCAGTCACCCGGAATAAAGCCCGGTTTACCGACCGCCACCACCAGCAGGTCGGCGTGCTCAACATGATGACGCAGATCTTTGGTGAAACGGTGCGTGACGGTGGTGGTGCAGCCCGCCAGCAGCAGCTCCATGCTCATCGGACGACCGACGATATTGGATGCGCCAACCACCACGGCGTTCAGGCCGTAGGTATCGATATTGTAGCGCTCCAGCAGCGTGACGATGCCGCGTGGCGTACAAGGACGCAGCTTTGGCGCACGCTGGCACAGACGACCGATGTTATACGGATGGAAGCCATCGACATCTTTGTCCGGCACGATACGTTCCAGCACTTTGACATTATCGATGCCGGCTGGCAGCGGCAGCTGAACCAGAATACCGTCGATTTCGCTGTCATTGTTCAGCGTATCGATCAGTTCCAGCAGTTCGGCTTCGCTGGTGGTCGCAGGCAGATCGTAAGAGCGGGAGATAAAGCCCACTTCATCACAGGCGCGACGTTTGCTGGCGACATAGATCTGCGAAGCGGGGTTCTCACCCACCAGCACCACTGCCAAACCTGGTGCACGTTTACCGGCTGCCAGACGCTGCTGTACTTTTTCGGCAACCTCAAGGCGCACCTGCTGCGCAATCGTTTTACCGTCAATAATTTTTGCTGCCATCAGAGAGGAAATCCATCTGTAGAGAGTTAAATCGGGGATTGGTGCCTATTCTGTCAGAAGCGCGTCCGGCTGTCAGGTAGAGATTCATTTCGCCTGTGTGTTTCACGACTTTCCGCAGTGACGTGAGGCCGCCTTAGCGCGTATTATGTCCCTCAGGAAATTATGTGGATGCCGTGATGATTTGGTTAATACTCGCCACGCTGGCGGTGGTGTTTGTTGTAGGGTTTCAACTACTGACGGCCGGTTCGCGCCATGCTGCGCAAGGGCTGAGTAAAAGGCTGCAACTGCCCCCGGTGCACATCGAATCGATGCTGTCGCTGATGGGCAAGGACGCGGCCAAAGAGTTCACCGATTACATCGCGGGCGATAATGAAACCCATCTGGCAAACGGCGCAGCGGTGATGCTGATCTGGCAGGTGTTGATTGTCGATGGCAGTGACGAGAACGCGGTGCGCTGGCACGGGATTCTGACCAGGGCTGGGTTTTCAGGGCTGATTTCGCGGCAGCAGCTGTTGCTGGCGCTGGGATTTCTGCGGCAGCTGGAGCCGGAGAGTGCGGAACTGCATGCGCTGCGGGAGCAGTATAATGCGCGGTTTACGCAGCAGGGGATCGAGCTGGAAGGGGAGGCTGGCGAGGTGAGTAATTTGGTGTCGCTGAGTGAGTGGCGTAAGCGGCATTGAGGGTAGGGGGAGTGTTGAGCATGGGCATGGGGATTGTGGACGGATGGCGCGCGATGTGGGGCGTACTGCTGGGTCTTCAGGACGAATTGTTCAATGATTCAACACTCTGGAGCCGCAGGGCGGCAAAAACGTTGACGCGAGAGCGTGCAAACGTATAATCCGACGCAACCACTATGCGCCCTTAGCTCAGTTGGATAGAGCACCGGCCTTCTAAGCCGTAGGTCACAGGTTCGAATCCTGTAGGGCGTACCATTTTCAAGTCAACACATTTCTACAGAACTCTCTTTCTTTGCTTTATACTCCCTGATATAGCTGGATTTTTCTTTCGCGAGCTCAACCAAAGTCTACTTGGTTCTACCCAAATCAAGTGGTGTCTGGGGCCTTTGCGAGGGCTCATCTCGTTCAATGGAAATTAGGGGTCCCCTATGCCACTAAATTCACGGCAGATCGACACTGCAAAACTAAGATATAAAGAATACAAACTGGCGGATGGCGGTGGGCTTTAACTGCTGAACAAACCCAACGGTGCTAAATATCGCGTGCTGGGTAATGAGAAAAAGCTGTCTATCGGCGTTTATCCCGATATCTCATTGGCAGATGTTCGTTTGAAGCGAGAGCAAGCACGCAAGGTTGTTGCGCTTGGTGGAGATCCAAGCGAAGAGAAGCGGGTTGAAAGACTGGCGCAAAAGGCGAGTGTTGAAAATAACTTCAAAGCTATCGCGCTGGAATGGCATGAATTTAAGCGTACCGGATGGTCGAAGGGCTACGCTGACGACTTGATGGAAGCTTTTGAGAAAGACATCTTCCCAGATCTCGGCAAGCGACCCATTTCAGAGATAAAGCCGCTGGAGATGCTGACGACTCTACGTAAGTTAGAAAAGCGCGGTGTTCTCGACAAATTGCTCAAAATCCGACAGGCGTGTAACCAGGTATTCAGATACGCAATTGTCATTGGCCGGGCGGAGAGTAATCCTGCTTCTGAGCTATCCAGTGCTTTGGCAACACCAAAGTCGCAACATTTCCCTCATTTACTCGCTGAAGAGCTGCTTGAGTTTCTACAAGCGCTGGAAGCTTATTCAGGTAGCCCAATTACTCGTCTTGCAACGCGTATTCTGATGCTAACCGGTGTGCGCACCATTGAGTTATGTCTGGCGGAGTGGAAAGAGTTCGACTTTGATAAAGCGATTTGGGAGGTGCCAAAAGAACGCATGAAGATGCGACGGCCACATATGGTGCCAATGTCAACTCAGGTGGTTGAAGCGCTGCGCGAGATCCAAGCGGTTACCGGTTGTTTTTCGCTGGTATTTCCAGGGCGGAATGACATAACTAAACCAATGAGTGAAGCGAGTATCAATCAGGTGTTAAAGCGGATTGGATATCATGGGAAGGCCTCTGGGCATGGATTCCGACACACGATGAGTACCATTTTGTATGAGCAGGGCTATAACACAGCGTGGATAGAGTTGCAGCTGGCGCATGTGGACAAGAACGATTCGTGGGACGTACAACAATGCTCAGTATCTGGAGCAGCGTAGGGAGATGTTGCAGTGGTATGGGGGTTATGTGGATGGCTTAGGTAAAAAAAATTTTACTGAGCTTCATATGGTTATTGGAATGGCAAGTATCGGTATGAGTTTGGTCTTCGCAACGGACAACCTGCATAATGCGATAAAACGCGTGATGAGCTAGTTATTTTCGCGTTACAGACTGTGACTAAAAGGTATCTAGGATGCGGGTATGGGCTACGATACTAAAATTGAGGTTTACAGGAATGGTTGCAGTTTCAGGACGATAGCTTGTAGTTCTCTGATTGAGCTGGGATTGTGGTCGAAGGATGCGGTAGAGCGGCAGTTGAGTCACTAGGAACGTTATGCTGTGCGTGCAGCTTATATTCATAAGGCTGAGCACTGGGTGAACTGAGGCTGATGTTGCAGTGTTGGGCGAATTATCTGGATGTGAATAGGATGAAGGGGGCAGTCCATTTGACTTCGGGAAGCTCTAACAATTTCACCCCGCAGAGGCTTTAATTTTTTACTTCTGCGGGCTCTGTTTAATCGTTTATCATAATTTGATATGAGTAGCTATCCGGATTTTTATGTGCTGGTAAATATCATTGATTCACCCAGTCGTTGTGTATAATCACAAAACCTTTTTTCTCATATTCTCGCAAGTCCTCACTTAATCGAGTGATATTAATATTTAAATCATCCCCTGTACTAAATCCATGGCCGTATGAATATCCAACTTTATTTGTAAGAATAAACCTATCATGGATATATTTTTTTGGCCAGATATGTACCTCGACTTTAAACCCATCTTTCAAAAATGGAACTAAATGGTCATTCATACTACGTTCTATTTGGCTTCTTCTAATATCATTTTGTTCACATAAGTGTAACTGTAGGCAGTTGGTTCGGGCTCTATTATTTTTTATTTTAGTAATGAATTTGAAAAATGGAGATCTAAATCTATCGTCAATGATATTAAAATAGGGATCAATGAACATAAATTGAGTAGATAAATTTATTGATGTTTGGATTGTATTTACTATATCATCAGCTGTAGGTTCTACGCTAACTGAATGTGCGATCTCCCAATTAATGGGAGTAAATTCAATCATCCTCGGATAATTATAAATTTTCCTGTTAATGTCATCATTATCAGACAGAATTGCATTGAATTGCTCTCTATCATGAATGGTTACAACATGTGTAATCCAGCTTTCATCTTCTGCGAGTCGTCTATCGCCTCGCGATATCAGAGTGGTTTTAATCTTTTTATTAAGATTTTCTAAATATCTTGCTTTTTCAATTGGTCTTAAACCTAACTTATCAAGTTCAGTTTTAAAACTTTGAAACCAACGTAAGGGTACTTCTGCAATAACTCTTCCTTTATCAGCTCCAAACTCTGCATAAAATCTTTGCAAAATATTAATATCTGAAGTTACTACCTTCGGATCAATAGCATATTCTCTCAGCATTTAAAGTTCCTCATAACGTTCTTCAAAGAACCCATTCGGCCAATCAAATTCAAAATCACCGTCTTGTGTCACTGCAATCTTTTTAACGATAGCTCCAGCACTAGAATCAGATATATAAGTTACACTAATATCATCAGGAAACACCTTTATTAAATCATTTGGTAGTGTATCATTATTGCTTTCTTTAATTCTTCGAAGCAACCTGAGTATTATATGTTCACTATGTGTTTCAATTATAAACATTGGTTTTGTAACTAGTGGTACCTGAAGTTGAGTGAATAAGTCACCAAGTGCAACTTGTAACGCTGGATGAATATGAAGTTCCGGTTGTTCTATTGCAATAAATCCATTTTTCACTATATGGGCTGATACAATTATTGGAAGTATTTGGCTGAGACCAACGCCCACTTGATTTGGGTAAAGTTTTAAATCATTATTCTTATTTACAAAAAATAACTGAGGCTCATCATTTTTTTTGAAAAAAGCATTGTTATCTGGTTCAAAGAAACAAGTGGCGGATTTTCCATCAGAACCAAGTATGTTGTTAATTATTATTTCCTGTAAATTTATTTGCCTTTGAATTTTGTAGCCACTATTAAGTTTTTCTTCAGATAGTAACCAGTCATTAATTTTCCCAGTTAAATTTCCATCGCCAATATTATTTTCTAATTGATAAAGTATGTCCCATGCAGCAGTCCCATTAAACCAGTTTTTTTGCTCTGTGTAAGGATTTGGTTTAAATGAAGCATCGGGAACAATTCTGATTGGACCTATTGATACACTCTCATCTAAAAGTATTTTTAGTTTATCAAGAGGAGATGTAAATATTTGGGTTAATGCTCTATTGATAATATCATTATTTATTAATTCAGAGATATTAGCCGGTTCAGATGTCTCTAGGCTTGTTTGTACCAGAGTGCCCAAAGGAGGTAGTGCACCTGCAAACCCCTTTATTAACACCGGTCTCACTGAGTTTTCATCGATACTTGAATCATCGTCATCTTCATTAATTTTTTTATAAAAAAAATCAGCTCTTCTACCACCAATAAGAGAATTGTATTTTTCATGAAAAATATTTTCATATAAATCGTCGCTACTTTCATACGGTATCTCTGCATCATTGATTAAATGATGTAAGAAATTAATATTTTTGATGATGGCTTTATCGAAGTGTTCATTCGAGCGAAGTACACCAATGAGCTCATCGTTTGTTGTTACCGTATATTCTCTAACATAAGCATTTCTTTTTGCAAATGACCATGAAATTAGAAAATCTAGTTTTATTTTTTTGCTTCATTAGATAAATCATTTACTTCTATAATATCTAAGTCTGTTAGATCTGATATTCTGTCAATATATTCACTGTATTCATTACCAATGGTTGTTTCAGTCAGAAATTCAATTTCGATCTTAATTTCACTATTAAGATCTCCATTACTTACAAGTGACTTGAAGCCATCTATCTTTTTTTCACCCATCGCATCTATTTTCGTAGGATTACATTGCTCCTTTGTTATTATTTGCTGCAAATAGAAAAGAGCCATTAAAATGGTAGACTTTCCTACACTATTAGGGCCAAATAACAATGTAATAGGAGCGAACTCGATCGTTTGGGGGGCTCTAAAAGATCTAAAATTAGTTAAAGTAAGTTTTGTTAATCTCATGAAACAACCTCTGCTTTTTAGTTGAAAAGTTGGCCGCTAAGAGTGTTATATAATTTTTCTAATTCTCTTTTGCTATCAATGTAATTATTCATTCTGCTTCTAACTAAAGTGTATATTTCTTGATATTTTTCTTGCAATTCTTTAGGTGGTATTAAAATTTTTATATTTTGAAGCTCTTGAGCATTAATGTTTGCCATACCTATAATGCTTTTACACATGTTCTGTAAAGTATTTTTGCCGTGTGCAGAGTTTAGGTACCCAGAAATATAGTAACTATTAGCCTTATCATTTGGTCTTAGTCTTACTAAATATCCAGCATATGCCATCTCAGTGTCATTATCAAAAACAGCAGTTTTCCCTACTAACTCTTTGCTATTAGTTCTGTTAAAAAGCAAATCACCTTTTCGAACTAGAAATTTTTCTTTGGAGCTGTGATCTAAATCAATATACTTTAAATTTTCATAATCCCAATAGCCCTGATAAGTAATATTTCCCATTCGGAGTATTGGGTATTTACCACTAGTATCAGAAGCTTTGTTCGAAGTGCCATAATCTACTGAGCTAACAAGGTCACGAATAGTGCCAACTGGAAACTTTTTTGGGTTATTTAATGGGTTGCCGAACATATTTAAAAAAGTAGATCTTAGCAAGTCATCCGATAATTTTATTGTCTTCTCTCGAATTGCATGAATACGTTCAGCTTGATTAAGAATTTTTGCGATGCGTTTTTGTTCTTCTAATTTAGGAAGAGGCACGACTAAAGACTTTATCAGGCCTTGGCTAATGTTAGGTTGAGCTCCCCCAACAGCACTATTAAGGAAATAGTTGATTTTACTCTTTAAAAAAAAGTAAAGATATTTCAAATCTGCGACTTTAGCATCTGGGCGAATGTTACATACAGCTTGGTTAGTTGATGCATCGATACCTAATATTGCTAAGCGACCAACTGTTGCGCCATACATTGCCAATAGAATTGCATCTTTTTTAACTATTTTAGCACTACTATTTTTTAGCCCAACCTCAGTGATAAAATCCTTGACTTCATAAATTATTGATTCTTTTAAATCGCCTGATTTTATCCAAGGAATACTTCCGCCTTCATAATACTCGGGTTTAGACTTACTAGGTGTACCTCCACTTCCTGTTTCACAGAAATCAGCGATCTTTAGATAGCGAACATTCACAGCATTCCCTCCAGTACATCTAAATCAGCTAAGATCTCTTTTTCCAATTCTTTCAGCCGGTTCAATATTACTTTTGGTTCCTCAAAAAACTCAGTTTCATAAACTACTTTCTTGTAGCGGTTGATTGAAAGATCATATTTCTCGGCTGCGATATCTGTCTTAGAAACAACAAAGGCTGATTTGGTACGATCTTGATAATCAGTAGATAAATTGGTTCCATGCGGATACTGCTCTTTCAAAAGAGTGCTGAATTTATCACCGATAAAGTTATCTGCTGGTAACCCTTTACTTAGGCGGTAATGTTTCCAACTAGCAATAAGATGGGGTAGATCGTTTTCTTTTACTGGATTACGTTTGTCATCTAAGCTGTAACCGTCATTTTGAAGATCGTAAAACCAGACCTCATCTGTTTGGCCGCCTTTAGTAAAGATAAGAACTGCCGTTGCCACACCAGCATAAGGTTTGAATACTCCGGATGGTAAATTAATAACCGCTTCCAATTGGTTATCTTCCACCAGCGTTTTACGCAGCGCCTGATGTGCTTTACTTGAGCCGAATAGTACCCCTTGAGGTACTATAGTCGCGCTGCGGCCACCTACTTTCAACATCTGTAAAATACGAACTAAGAAGAGCAACTCAGTCTTTTTAGTTTTTACTGTTGCCAACAAAGAAGGATCAATATCTTCTTCATCTAGTGAGCCCGTAAACGGTGGGTTTGCCAAAATCAAATGGAAGGCATTTTTACTCGCTTTTGGGAAGTTATCACTGAAGCTTTGGCTCATAGTGTCCTGATAATGAATACCAGGCTGTTCTACGCCATGCATAATCAGGTTCATTGCTGCGATGCGCAACATGGTGGTGTCAAAGTCATAGCCATGGAACATGTTCTGATCCACGTGAGCACGATAATCGGTTAGCAGATCACCTGTAAAAATTTTCTGTTCTTCCAGTTCACCTCGCTCATTCACACCTAATTCACTATGAATCGACTCAAGGGAGCTGTATTTTTCCAGCAGATACTCATAGCTTGTAGCCAGAAAACCCCCAGTCCCACAAGCAGGATCACAGACAGTTTCATTGCGAGCAGGATTAGGCTCCATCATCTCTACGACGGCGCGGATGATGTGGCGGGGTGTACGGAACTGGCCGTTAATACCTGCGGTTGTTAGTTTGCTAAGCAGGTATTCATACAAATCACCCTTGGTATCTCCTCGATCCAAAGGCAAGTTCTTGATCATTTCAACTGCTTTGGTCAATAGTGACGGTTTAACTATCTCTAGGCGGGCATCTTTCATAAAGTTGCCTAACAGTGAATCACTGTTGCCTAGTGTCCGAAAATGCTGGAATACGCCGTCACGTACCACTTCCATCATTTCATCGGCACCTAAATTGCTGTACTGGCTGAAACGAAACTCTTGTTGTTCAGGGGCAAAGCGTGGTTTGAAATCGATTTTTGTCAGTTGTTTACGCTTTTCGTCCCTCAGCTCAAGGCTGTCGAGCATCCGTGAGTACATTAGATAGGTGATTTGTTCGATCACGGTCAGGGGATTAGTGATACCGCCAACCCAAAAATCTTCCCATAAGTTATCAATGCTACTTTTTAGTTCTCTAGTGATCATAAGGCTTCTTTAATTCACGTTTATCGCTACCGTTGGCAGCTTAGAAAAGAGAAAGCCCCGATGTGTACGAGGCTTGAATGAGGATATTATAGCGCCGGTGACGGAATGACTACACCCAACTCTTCTACGATTTTTTGCAATATTACGATCTGCTGCATATCCGGGAAGATACCGGTGACACCCCCACCATGTATCTGGGTAAATGGCTGTTCGAAGAGCTGTTTCATCTCGATAGTACCGTAATCACGGATATGATTTTTGAGCATCTCCAGGAAACGAATCTGCTGGCTGTTAAGGTGATTTTCAGAAGCAAACATAGCAAAGCGTTCGGTAACAGCTTGCCCATCCATACCGATAATCGTTCGCAACAGCTTATCCAGACTGGCAGTTGCTTGAGGAAAGAAGCTTTTCAGATCGCGAATATCGACGTTAGGGTTCTGAATTAGTACAAGTTTTGCCAATTCGTCTAGCTCTTCAGGTGTCACTGGTTCACCATGGCGAATTTTCTTGAGCACGGTATTTTGCTTGAATAATGGTTCCAGTGCCCCTTGAACCTGTTGACGCCAAAGTCTGAAATCTATAGTTCGAACTTGTGTTTTCCTGATGCCGGTTTCTATCTGAGTTACATCCTCAGTAACATCTACCGTGAGTGGTCCAACTTGAGGTATGACTTCTTTTTCCATCAGATGCATGATGCCACGCAAATGGATACGCATATCTTCGAAATCATTAAAACTAGCTTGTTTCCACCAAGGAAGTTCTCGCAAATTGTTTATGCGAGCCCCTTGTTGCTGTACCTGCACTAAATGACGGGGAAGCCTTTCTAGCTTTTCAACCACCGTAGGCCAGAGTACATCAAGTTCTTCTATGTTGGTGTAACGGGCTGTTTGTGCAGCTAGCATATCCATATCGAAACGCATTGCGTCGCTTTGGCCGCGTACATCTACCCATTGCATTAGTGGAGCAATAAAATCGATTAATACCTGTTGGGTCTGTGGGGCAAATTGTTGCAAGAGCCTTTCATCGCTACATTGTGCTTTTTGCTGCCATCTTTCTTGCACTGCTATGGAATTTTCATCAAGAGCATTAATTTGTACCAATAGCTGTGCGGCTACTCGATTAACTGCTTGTTTATCAAACTTTCGTAATGCTGCCCGGCCTAGCTCAATCCATGCCTCGAAACGTTTCTGTGCTAAGGGCTTGCTAGCTGTAACCTCGATTTCCTCTGTATTTAGTTCGTGATACTCGAAGTTACCCCAGTGATCAAAAATGCGGAATTTCTCTTTATCCAGCGATTTTCCATTCTCATCAACGCCATACAGACCTTTAGCTAAACGTGTTCCACGGCCAATCATTTGCCAGAACTTCACTTTTGATTTAACGGGTTTTGCAAAAATCAAGTTGACGATTTCTGGTACATCGATGCCGGTATCCAACATATCAACCGAAATAGCGATGATAAGCTCTTTGTTGGTACTTTCATCCAACCCTTTAAAATCTTCTATCAGCTGCTCCGACCTGGTTTCCTGATTATCAATAACCTGACAAAAGCGGCCAGCAAACTGCGGGTACATTCCATCAAATAGCTCTCTCAACAAGATGGCATGGTCGTGCCCTCTGGCGAATATAATTGATTTGCCGGGAAGCTGGCCGTCTTTATCTTTGATGCCATTTTCCATCAGATTACGTAAAATTAGCCGGTTAGTGTCTCGGTTATAGATCCGATCATCGATGGCTTTGTTATCAAACTCCAGTGTATTGGGATCAATATTCTGTTCTTCTAGTTCACGTATCTGAGCATTGCTTAAGTTATCGCGCCTGATTCCCTCACGTAAAAACTGTGTAGTGTGGGTGACAACTTCATATGGCACCAGATTGTTGTCTGCAATTGCATCTTCCAGGCTGTAGTTGGCCGTAGGAATGCGCCCTTCACAGCCAAACAACCCGAAAGTAGTTTTGCTGACCATATCAATAGGGGTCGCTGTCAGACCTACCTGTAACGCATCAAAATATTTGAACAAATCACCGTATACGTTATAGATGGAACGGTGTGATTCATCAGCAATAATGAGATCGAAATAACCAACATCAAAGCGATCCATGATGTTCATCATCCCTGGATAGGTCGCTATATAGACACGGGCATTAAGCATATCTTTCTTTGGAGATACGCCAACGACATACATAGGGTCACTGATGTATTGTTTAAACGCGTTCCCTGCCTGCTTACGTAGTTCTCTACGGTCACAAAGGAACAACACACGCTTCACCCAGCGGGCATCAATCATTAGTTTGCTTAAAGCGATAGCAACTCGAGTTTTTCCCGTGCCAGTAGCTTGTACAATGAGCGACTGACGATATTTCTGTGTAAAACGTTCACTCACCCTCGCCAGGGTCTCTTGTTGATACAAGCGGCCAGCGACAAGCTCACCTTTACTGTCTCTGGCGTGAGGAACTTCATTCAGTGGTAAGCGGGTTTCGCGTTGTTGAATCAGATATTGCAGGCTTCTTTACTGTAGAAACCGAATACTTTGCGTGGCGGGTAGCCTGAGTTTTATGGTCATCCCACAGATAAATAACGTAACCATTGGTGTAAAAAATAACAGGACGTTGGCCGTATTCTTTCTCCAGCCAATCAGCATATAGTCTGGCTTGTGTCCGACCTTTATCTGGACTGACATTAGTTTTTTTTGCTTCAACTACGGCAATCGGTTTGTGGCTATCATCCCACAGTACATAATCTGCAAATCCGTTGCCTGATGTCGTTGGTTGTTCTTTAACAGGATGCTCCTGAGATACCTGTTCAGTATTGGCAGCGTCGGGAGCTACATCCCAGCCTGCAGCAATGAGGCGTGAGTCAATCAGGTGGCGGCGAGTTTCAGCTTCATCAAGTGATAGAATGTCAGCAACTTGCTGGTTACGATCTTTTACTTCATGCAGGCGTTGTTCAAGTATTTCTGTTTTTTCCTGCTCTTTTTGCAATGCGCGCTGAAGCGCAATTTCCCGCTCGCGAGCACTATCAAGATCTTTGATCGCCGTATCTAAACGTTTTTGCTGTTCTGTAAGATTAACTGAAGTATTTAGAACATCAGACAATGGGGGTAGAGCAAAAGGTTGGCAGTCATCAACATTCCCCTGAGCGTAACGAACGTAAAGCCATAGCCCTAATAGAAATGCTTCTTTTAACAACCAGTATGCATCCTGAGCTTTAATGGTGCTGCCATGAGCTGCGCGATTGCCATGAATGCGCAGGGCGTCCATTTTCATTAAAATTGCTTCAGGCATGATGCTAGTAAATACAGAAGCATTCATCAGATCATACAAGCTAGCTTTGAAGCCTTCAGGAAGTCGTTCCTGTCGATAGATCCAGCGGACAATTTGCTCATCATAGTTGCGTAGCTTAACTAAGCAACTTTCTGGATCCGAATGGACGTACTGTTCTGCTGCGGTCGCAAGGCTTGCTAAATCAGGCCACTGACTGCGTAGCATTTCAAAATTGCGAGACTGCTCCATTAAATCGTTACCTTATGCAATGGATACAACAAGATATCAGTTGATTTTATCACAGGTTTGTAGGTAATTTTTGTGAGCTGCAGAAAAGGTTTAGCAGTAAATATATGCCTATAGTTCAGATAGTTAGCTTCAACCAAATGCATGTAATGAGGATTAAGAAGGGGAAGCTGGGCAATTGTGAAAGTATAATCATCTATGCGATATTTGGGGGAAGGAACGTACCAAGGCAATTGCGACAGATGGCAGTTTTGTATACTGCTGGCTTGCATAACGGCTCGAGACAACAAAAACTACATTCGACACAGTAGCAGATTTTTTCATAAAGGAATATTAATGTGAGTAGCGAATCAACAGAGATTGGATTTAGTGGATGGCGCCTTCTTTTATCGTTTGTTATATTTATTTACATCATGATCTATACACTTTTTGCAATAAAATACTTCTTTTTGTCATGGGCTGGTGATTATGGTTTTTTGAATGATTTAATTCATCCATCGGACAGTCTTATTGCTAATGAGGAAATAAAGCTCGCCATCTTTACTGTACTAGGTGCTTTATTTGGTGGGGCTACATTAGGCATAACTTCTTTACATAGATATTCTGCTGTAACGAAAACATTGGATATTGACCATCTGTGGGGGTATTTGATGGCACCAATACTATCTATTGTAATTGGCATACTGATTTTTTGTCTATTATACAGTGGGCTAATGGTTTTGAACGGTGGGACCAGTGTTAATGCTGGGCAAACCAGTGTGAAAATTGGCTATTTATCGCTTGGCGCAATCTGCTCCTATAACTGGGATGTATTCGTTATGAAATTGCAGAAACTATCAAAACATGTATCCGATGAATAAAGAGAGCTTTGCTCTCTTTATTTCGTTAGTACTTATTAGAAATATTATTTTTCTTGGGGCAACACATTCCCATGAACATAATGATCCTTTAACTGTCTGCACCATGACACTAATGTATTAGCTCTTCGTGGGATAGTATCTCCTGTAAGCGAAGGGCAGCACTTAGTTAAAAAATCTTCTGCAGTCTCCGGATCGATATCAGCAAGGCTAGTAATATCGCAATGATTCATCCACGCCCAAGCGCACTCACTTGCTTCAAAAGCATTTGCTGCAATCCTGTATTTTGTTGGTATATCGGAGAGGGCAACTCGTTGTCCCTGTGGTGTTAACTCACCATTGAATTCTAGTAATCCGAGAATAAGTGCTGAGTGCTTATAATAATCAACAAGTCGTGCATTAACATTTAAGGTTTCTGCCGTGATAGGTTCGTTATTCCATTTAAGATCGATATACAAGAAAACTTTATCAATATCATTTCCTTGTGGAACTTTGATTGATGAAATGTATGTCAATGCACGACGTTTAAGTCGTGATAAATAAATCTCAGCATCTATTTTAAATATTTTAATAGTATTGCTTGTATCAGCGGATGAACGTAATTCAAAATCAATACTAGATAGCTCAATCGATTTCAGAAAGTTGAGGAATACTTTTATATCAATATCACTTTGAGTAAGCAGAGGGATTATATCCTTCTTATAAACCATCAATGTTGATACTTTGTTCAAGAAATTCTCAAATTTAGTCAATTCTTCTGCATGCAGTGAAATGGCAAAAGAACCATACCGTGCATTTAAAGCTTGCAGATTTCCCTTCACGCCGCGAGACTTATTGAAGCCAAGAACTAGTTCGCTGAATCGATCACATACTTGACTCATCCCCTCTAATGTGATGTTTTTCTTCGATTTTTTATTTGTTTTAGATACGATAATCTCATGTGTCGGGATGAGATTATTTTCTAGCAAGCTGGGCGCGTATATCACAACTCTTTTGACATAAATTTCAGGCTTTGGAAGGCTGATTTCTGCTATTTTGTTTTTGTGCTTAAAATTAATTTCCATTTCACCATCAGCAGAAAAAGGTATTTTGATATCGTAAAAATATTCCTGTTCTTGATGCTCAAGGATGCTACGTAAACTGATTTTTTCTTTTTCAAAAGCAATAACCCTTGCTTTTGAACACGGGATTACATACCAATTATCAAAAGTGGCATCATCACCAATCCAGTAAACAAAAAAAGTGGAACCAGTTTCATTTTCTGCATAGAAAATTTTAGGTCCATCAAATTCTAGGTAAACATTTATAATCCTAAGCTTACCAAAAGAAGGGTGACGGGCGAAAATATCCATTTATTTCACCTCGCTGAAATTCAGATGGATGTTACTGTCTTTTTGAGCCATAGAGTTAAATGACCAGCCTCAAGCGTTTTTCGCATTTTCCCCATGCTGGAACTCACTGTCCCGCATGCAAGTTTGCGCTGCCCTAGTCCTTGTGGCAGGAACGCTATCGCCTCCAGTAATAATTCTTTACTGGACCATACACTAGTTCCGTATACCGCTTGTTTTTTTTCAAGCGTCTCACATCGTTCATGCCTGCGAGGTTGTTCCTGATGCGTAGCTAGGAAACAGGTTTCTGTAGGCGGTATCGATTTTACAAACCGGTACACAGTTCCTTCTGCATCCATCGCATCTTCAGGAGGTAGCTCCAGTTCAGGAGGAAAGAAATCGGGCCAACTATCCTTATTTTCGTCTTTCATCTCGTGTTTTCTTAAACATGTTCAACATCAGGTCCGGTCGTGAGTGTTGGGCCTGCTTTATCCTAAAAAGGCATCGAATCAGATGAGTGCAGCAGTTGCATCTCTTTTGATTCAGAGAATTCCCATTCTAGTCGCATTTGCTAGTTGCAGGAACTTTTTTAACATGCGTTTGCGCGCTAGAAAGAAGATTTAATTTGCAAAAATTGTAATTGAACGAGCTCGAAAACGGTGAACAACACTACGATTGGCCTCGGAGATACAACAGTAATTTGAGCTTCGTATTTTCCTAAGAACATCGTTTCTGGAAAGTCCAGTAAAGTGAAACCAAAAGTGTGCACAGGTTACACCCTCAGCATGGCACCGCATCGGTTGTGGAGTTTTGATTTTCGAGTAGAAAAATTACAGGCATGGTTTTAAACACCGGATGCATCGCTTGCCAACATCATCCCCTCACCGCTCTTTGCCATTATCTGGTATGGCACAACCCATAATTTTAAGGTGTCCGAGAAAGCAAAGTGCTGCTGTATTGGTTGGCTAAAGTCATCATGCGCAGGGTAGATCAGGTACATCTCTCCAGTCCCATTAAAATACTTTTGGCCGTAGGCAAACATTTGATAGAATTAGGATTGTGCCAGTCCATACAATGATTTTTTTGCTGGCTGCTATTTACCAGCTTCCATTTTGTATCCATCACCATTTTGGTTTGAACCGGTTGCCGCGATTGAATCAACGGGGAGCAGGTCAGTCTGTTAGGTGTGAAATTCGAGTCCGGCCTTCGCACCTTACAGTTTCACCATCCCCAAAACCCGCAACAACTCCCCCACACTCAAATCCCTCACCACCGGACGTGGCTCCTTCCTCAACCAACTCACCAACCGCCCCAATCCCCCAACCAATCCAGCCCCTCCGAATTAAACAGATACTCATCATCCCCAAGCCCAAAAGTCTCCTGAAACGATCTCTCCTCGGTCACAAACGAAACCCCAAACTTCTTCTCCGCGTCCTCCAGCAGCTCAACTCCATCATCTCCGGTAATACCCAGATCAGCATCCAGCAGGGTATGCTCAGTAATCACAGACTTGTGATCCCCCGAAAACTCACGCACAAACTCTATCACCTCTTCCAACGTAGGTTTCACACCAACCTCCCAGATTCATCCCCAGCCACCAACGGCAAATCCTCCCGCAACGTCCCCAGCAAATACTCCACAAAAACCCTTACCTTACTGTTCGCCGTCTGCTTCGTTGCGAATACGGCACTCACCGGCATCGATCCCAGCGCAAACTCCCTCAACACTGGCACCAGCGCCCCTGAAGCCAAATCCGGTCCCGCCAGCCATGCCGGGAACTGCGTAATCCCCAATCCCGCCAGCGCGGCGGCGCGCTGCTGCTCACCATCATTACTCTGAAACCGGCCTTGAGGCATCAGCGTAAACGCTTTACCGTTCTCACCCACAAAGCGCCACGGATGCATTCCGCGACCGGCATTGAACGAGATGCACTGATGCTCATTCAGTTCAGCAGGTGAGGCGGGTGCGCCATACTTCGCCAGATAATCCGGGCTCGCCACCGTAATCAGCGGGCTGTCGGCCAGTTTACGTTGTGTTAGCGCCGAGTCCTGCAGTTCGCCGTGTCGGATGGCGACATCGATATTCTCTTCAATCAAATCCACATGCCGCTCAGAGACGCGCAATTCAACATTGAGCGCCGGATAGCGCGCCAGCAGAGCGGGCAGGCGCGGCACAATGTAGAAACGGCCAAACACCGGAGCCACTGAGATGCGCAACGTGCCTGCAGGTTCATCTGCGCCATATTTAACGTTTAATTCTAGCTGGTCGAATTCATCGCGCAGGCGCATTGCGCCGTCATAAAAGGTTCGGCCCGAGTCGGTTAAGGCGATGCCACGTGAGGAACGTTTCAGAAGCGGATGATTAAACTGCTTCTCCAGCGCGGCTATCTGTTTGCTAACCGCAGATTGCCCGATACCGGCTTCTTTGGCGGCGGCGGAGAAACTGCCACATTCGACCACGCGCAGAAACAGCCGGATAGCATCAAGTCGATCCATTACGTAGTCCTGATGGGAATAGAGGGTATTCCATTAAGCCAGCTAGTTGCAAAAATTGGAATGGCATAAGGTTTCTCCACACCCTTTTACCGGAGCAACTTATGAACAAGACACAGCATCCCTTAACCGATCACGATCGTTTGCAGGTGCAGCAATCACTGGCCGAGCAGCAAGCGCATCGCGAGCACTTTAGCGGCACAATGCGCGAGTATTATGACGAGATGACTGCAGAGACACCGCTGGCAGCAGTCGTGCACTGTGAGCACGCCGCGGATTCTGGCTGGTGGCTGCATCCGCAGGAGACACGCACCGAGCAGGTTATCGTGTTTATCCATGGCGGGGCATATATGCTCGGCAGCGCGCAGGCCTATCGCGGATTCGCCAGCCAGCTGGCGGTGCGCACCGGCTATTCCACCTTTGTGCTGGACTATCCGCTGGCACCGGAACATCCATTCCCGGCCGCGCCTGACAGGGTGATTGAGATACTAAACGGGCTGGTCGACACCGGCATTGAACACATCGCGCTGGTGGGGGATTCAGCCGGTGCTGCGCTGTCACTGGTGGCGCTGCAACATCCGCAGCTGGTGCAGAAAATCAGTGCTGCGGTGCTGTTTTCGCCGTGGACCGATCTGACCTTCAGCGGTTCTTCATTTAACGATCCCAACACGCGCGATCCGATTTTCCAGCCGTCGATCCTGCAGGATGCCGCTGCGGCTTATTTGCAGGGCGCATCGGCGGAGGATCAACGCGCCTCGCCACTGTTTGCGCAGTACAGACACTTACCACCGCTGATGATTCAGGTTGGCACCGAAGAACTGTTGCTGGATGACGCCACGCGCTTAGCGGCTCAATTAGCTGAGCAGGGCGGTGAAGTGCAGTTGGATATCTATCAAGGCATGCACCACGTATTTCAGCGGGATATCCGCCTGGATGCCGCGCGTCACGCACTGGATTCCGCCACCAGTTTTATTCGCCAGCATCAGTAACACTTCGCGTGCCCGGCCAGTGATTCCCGCAATGCAGGCCGGGCAATAATCCCTCCTCACATTCCCGTCCCATCACACCCCACATGCATTTATTTTAGCGATCCCCACATCCACCGATATAACCGTTAATGGATCATTTTCGGAGAGTGGTGGCTGGCGAGACAACGGAGAGTCAATTTGAAGCTGATGCCTGACGGTTAATGACGCACGTCAATTCACCCAGCCGCTCTAATTTATCGGTCAATGCGCGGGACGGGGTGAAGAATGGAAAAGGTACTGATTGTTGACGATCATCCAATCACGCGATTAGCGCTCAGATTACTGCTTGAGGAAGACAATCGGGTGGTAGTGGGCGAAGTGGGCGATGGCATTCAGGCCATCCAGTTTGTGAAAAACTGCAGCCGGATTTAGTGATCATTGATATCGATATCCCGGTGCTCAACGGTATCGATGTCATCAAGCGCGTGCGCCAGAGTGGGCACGAGATGGGCATTCTGGTGCTCTCCGGCAAAGACAGCGAGCACTACATTCGCCGCTGTGCCACGGCGGGTGCCAACGGATTTATGAGTAAGTGCAAAGATTTGGCTGAGCTGAGAGATGCGATTCGCGCCATCAGCAAGGGATACGGCTTTTTCCCGATGAATCGTGCGCGTCAGGGCTCGCACCTTGATGATGACAACAGTGACCAGCGCAAAATTGATGAGCTGTCGCCGAAAGAGCTGGATGTACTGCGTCAGCTGGCGCGTGGTGAGAAAGTGGTGGATATCGCGCGAGGCATGAACATCAGCGATAAGACCGTCAGCACCTATAAAAGCCGGCTGATGATGAAGCTGGAGTTAAAGAACCTGGTGGATGTGCTCGATTTTGCCCAGCGGCACAACCTGGATTGAGGCGCTGGGCATGTCATGCGCTGAACTCGTCTTTGAGAAAAGTTTCGATCGCCTGGTTGAGAACATGCACGCAGCCCAGTGTTTCATCGAGCATCAGGCCGAGATGGCGTTCATCGGCTGGGGCGCTACAGGCTTGCTCTAATTCGCGGCACTGATCGGCAATCGATATTGCGCCGATGATCTGCACCGAACCTGCCAGGCGGTGCAGGCTGCGTTCCAGCGCGGGCCAGTCGCGATTGTCGAAACAGGCGCAGGCCACCTGCATATCGTGCAGGTTTTCATCGCGGGTGGCGCAGAGCAGGCGCTGTAGCATCTCGGTGTCCTGATGAGCCAGTTCGCGCAGGGCGTTGAGATCGAGCAGATGATTCAGCGCAACATGGCCGGGATAGGGCACAACAGTCGGGCGCGGCACTCTTTGCAGCAGTGCTTCCAGTTGCGGCAGGCGCAACGGTTTGAACAGGCAGTCATCCATGCCCGCTTCGAGGCAGCGCGAACGCTCTTCCGGCTGTGCGTTGGCGGTCAGTCCCATAATGGTGAGCGGTTCGCGCTGCTTCTTGCGCAGTTCGCGCGTCAGGGTAAAGCCATCCATTACCGGCATGCTGCAATCGGTAATCACCAAATCAATCTGGTTTTCCTGCCATAGCCACAACGCCTGTTCGCCATCTTCGGCTTCAATCACTTTATGTCCCAGTCGGCTGAGCTGACGTTTCAGCAGCAGGCGGTTGGCGGGATGATCATCCACCGTCAGGATAGTTAACGGCAATCCGCCTGCATCCTGCTGACGCACCTGTTCAACCGGAACATTGACCGCTTCACGGCAATCCACCGGAATACGCACGCAGATGCGGGTGCCGCGTCCTGGTTGGCTGTGCAGCGTCAGGCTGCCCGCCATCATCGCCACCATCTGTTCACAGATCGCTAATCCCAAACCAGTGCCGCTCTGTTTTTGCCGGATGCGGACTGTTCGTAAGGATTGAATATCAGTTTTTGTTCCTCTTCGCTGATACCGATGCCGGTGTCCTGCACCGTGAGTTCCAGCGTGGCACGATCGCCTTCGCCCGGCTTGCTGCGCACCTGCACTTCCACCGTGCCGCGCTCGGTGAATTTAATCGCGTTGCTGATCAGGTTGGAAAGGATTTGCCGCAGACGCATCGGATCCAGCAGCAGTTCGTCCGGATGCAGCACGTCAATCTGATAGTGCAGCAGCAATCCTTTCTGGCGCGCCAGCCCTTCAAACACGCGCACCACCGGTTCGGCCAGCGTATCGAAGCGCACCCATTCCGGCGACAGTTCCAGCTTGCCCGATTCGATTTTTGCCATGTCGAGGATATCGCCAATCAGCCCCATCAGTGATTGCGCAGATTCATAGGCGACGCGCACTGATTCCTTATCGCACGGCTGTTGCAGGCGATTGGCGACCGCCAGCTCCAGCAGGCCGATAATCGCGCTGATCGGCGTGCGGATTTCATGGCTCATGGTAGCGAGGAAGGTGCTTTTGGTGCGATTGGCCTGCTCGGCGCGTTCGCGGGCTTGCAGCAGATCGCCGGTGAGCTGTTCATGCTCGGTGACGTCCTGCCAGCTGCAGATCATCCCGGCGATGTTGCCGTGATTATCGCGAAACGCCTCGGCGCGGTGGATGACATCTCGCAGTTCGTGGCCGTTATCGATCTGGCCGCGCTGTGGTGCCATCTCCAGTGAGGTTTGCTCGGCCAGCAAGGCCATTTGCGCCTGGCAGATGGCGTGCAACGGGTGCGCGCTGTCGCTGAGTGGCAGCTGGCTGATATTGGAGTGTGGATCGTTGAAGAACTGGCTCCAGGCCGGATTTTTGTTGGTCATCTCGCCTTTGTGGTCAATGACGTAAATTGGCACCGGCGTGCCGTTGAACAGTGTTTTCTGGAAGGTGGCCTGTTCCTGCAGTCGCGCCTGCGCCTCTTTACGCTGACGCACCGCGCGATGCAGATGGTAGTTCCAGAACAGCGAGGTGATCACCAGCACCGCGAAGATCCCCGCCAGCCAGTAGAATTCGTGACGATACGCCATCCAGGTGTCGAGTTTGACATCGGGCGTGCCCTGCCATTTCATCGCCAGCAGCGAGATATCGCGCGGGGAAAGGGTGGCGAGCGCTTTGTTTAAAATGCTCAGCAGTTCGGGATTGTCGCGTCCAACCGCAAAGCCAATGCGAGCAGGATTTTCCCCCAGGCGTGACACTATTTGCAGGCGATTGTTGAAATAGCGATCGATCATATAGCGAGCCGCGATCAGATTATTCATGGCGCTATCGACTCGTCCTTCATTGACCATTTGCAGTGCGATGCTGGCATTTTCGACGGTGATCAGTTTGATGTGCGGATAGTTTTCCGTCAGCCAGCCGGTGAGTTCATGTTGCGGCGTGATGGCCAGCGTGTCGGTGTCGTTCAGGGATTTGGGCGCACCCAGCGTGGATTTGCTGACTAACACATAGGGCGGCAAAACGTAAGGACGGGAAAACAGCGCCCGCGCTTCCCGCTGCGGGCTGTGTGCCAGCGATCCCACCAGTTCTGCTTCGTGACGACTTAACCTGCCGAGCATGTCGTTGACCGAGGAAGCTTCCACCATTTTGAAAACAATGCCGGTGCGCAGATAGATTAATCGCAGGAGATCGGCCGTCATGCCGTTGAATTTGTTATGGCTGTCTTTAAGCGTGAAGGGCGCGTCCAGAGGATTGATCACCACGCGCAGTACCTGATGCTGGCCAAGCCAACGCCGTTCGCCTGGCGTTAACGTCAGTTGGGAAGACGCCATCATCGGCGGCATGCTTTGCACCCACTGATTAAAAATGGCTTTGTGGTGCTGCATCGGGATCGCATTTAACACGGCGTTGACGCTGCGATGCAGCGGCGCATTGACCGCAGGAAAAACAAAGTGCGGTCCGGCATCCGTGGGCTCAAAAATGTGGATTACCGAGAGCGTGGAAGCATAGTTGCGTTCAATCAGATAGTTGGCCGCATTCAGATTCCCAATAAAGTAATCATTTTCGCCAAACGCCACCGACGCCAGCGCGCTGAGTGCGGAAGGATAGCGGGTGATTTTTGCTTCTGGATAGCGGGCCTCAATCCACGCATCGCTCAGATAGCCGCGCGGCATGGCGATCTGCATCTGTGCGTTAATGTCGTTTAGCTCGGACAGGGTGTTTTCGCGCGAGACCATGGCGGGGAGGTCAGTGGTATACGGCTGGCTGCGCAGCATTTCCGGTGAGGCCGGTTCCGGGCTGCCGGCACCCTCCACTAACATATCGACTTTTCCCTGCTGCATCGCCTCAAGCGCTGCGCTGCGGCTGCTGTAATAGTGAGTGATGATGTGCAGACCGAGATAATGCAGCACTAATGAAGTGTAATCAGCTGATATGCCCTCCAGCGCGTTGGCATCAATCACTACGTCAAAAGGGGGATTGCCGGGGGCATACATCCCCACCTTGACCTCTCGCTTCTCACCCAACCAGCGCCAGTCGTTGTCGCGTAAATCAAAGCTCAGCAACACATTCTGCTCGCGGCTGACCAGTTGCATTACGCGAGGATCTTCGGCCCTGATTGGCTGACTCAACAGACAGAGCAACAAGCCAATCAGGCAGAGTAATTTAGCCATCAAGTAATCAGGATATATTATTGCGTTTGGCGAACTCGTAAAGTCCGACCATATTTTGAATGTCGAGTTTCTCCATCAGTCGGCGTTTGTAAGTGCTCACGGTTTTATCGCTGATGTTCATTCGATGTGCCATTTCCACCACTTTCATACCTTTGGATAAATACACCAGCACCTGTAATTCTTTGCTTGAGAGCCCGGCAATCTTATTTTTATCTTCCTGAATATCGTCCGGTAAACCATGCCGTTTACGGTTTAAAGGGAAAAAGCCATATCCGGCATTGATTGCGCGCACCGCATCATGTAATTCGGTCATGTTGTTGCGTTTGCTAATAAATCCATCCGCCCCGGCAGCAGCACTGCGCTTAATATAGTGATCAACGTCTTTGCCGGTCAGTACCAGGATTCCGCCGTTGAAGCCGTTGTGGCGCAGCCTTTGCACCAGATCGATACCGTTGTAGGAGGGCATGTCGATATCGACGATGATTAAATCCGGCGACATTTTTTTCGTCAGCGCCAGCGCTTCGAAACCATCATCCGTTTCGCCGACCACATTCATATTATCCGTTTCAAGCAGTAGTCTTAGGGCCATCCGAACCACCGGATGGTCATCAACGATAAGAACGTCCTTCATATTGCTGTCCTATTTATTGCGGTGAGAGGAATATTTATTAGAATTGTTGTTAATGATTAATGGATTTTATGGTTAAAGTTTAAATGGCGCAAATGATTATTTTGTAGGGGTTTCCTGATGCAATAAATATCATTTGCTGACGCTTTAATTATATATTGATGATGGATGTTTATTTTTATATTTTTCGATGGAGTTAATTATTAAATACGGCTGAGTAGCCATGTGGAATAAACTTTAGGAAGTTCCGACCTTTTACTCTGGCTGGCGCAGTGCCAGCCAGACTTTTTTCAGCAGGAAGGTGAGGGGGATTGCTAATATCGCGCCGGTCATGCCGAGCAGCGCCTGCCAGAACAGAAAGGCCAGCAGCTGCACGGTTAGAGTGAGATTGAGGCGTTTGCCGAGCATCAGCGGCTCCAGCACTGAACTGAGCAGCAGGTTTAGCACCACAAAGAATCCCACCATCATCAGGCTGGTTTGCGTATCGAACAGGATGAAGGTTTGGATCACTGGAGGAATGGCCGCAAGAAAAGAGCCCAGCACCGGAATGTAGTTGAAGATAAACATCAGCACGCCCCACAAAAAGGCGAATTTCAATCCCAGCAGATGCGCCATGCCCCAGACAATCACGCCGCCTAGCAGGCCGGTCAGCGTTTTCACGCGCGCATAGACAATCACACTCTGAATCCCTTCTTCCAGCGCGATAAACAGTGCCGAGTGTTGTTTACTGGCGCGCAGGGTGCGTTTCAGTAATGGCAGTTCAACCAGCATAAACAGCAGCATCAGAAACACCATCAGCCACCACGAAAGCAGGCCGGGGATCAGTGACAGTTGTGTAGTGACAAAGCGCACCACCGCACCGGCATCGACAAAATTCAGCATCTCATCGGCGGTGAGGGCAATGCCCATCTGGCTTAGGGAAAGCGTCAAATATTGCAGTTTGGCCGCCACCAGATTGGGTGCCTGGCGGCTGATTTTAATCAGGTCAGGTGCTGAGGCGCTGAGCGACATAATGGTGATGACGATCAGCAGCAGCAAAATCACAATCACTAACAGGGAAGAGAGGGTTCGTGGGATGCCGCGCTGCGCCAGGCGGCTAATTAGGGGATCCAGCATCACGGCAAGAAATATCGCCAGTAAGACCTGGTTAATCAGCGGCGCGCCAAGATGCAGCCCAAACAACACCAGCGTCAGGCATGCGAGTAGAAACAGGGCTTGCGCCAGTGGCGTGAGAGATTTTAACCAACCCTGGTACATCGATGCCGTTCTCCAGTAAACGGGCGGTTGCCGAGCGCAGCAACCGCCTGATAGGGAAGCGCCTTACTCGCGCGATTTCCCCTCTTCGATAAACTCTTCGTCGATCTCTTCCGCATTTTCGCGATTATCGCGTCCGGAAAGCAGGTTCCAGCAGGCGATAAACAATGCGGCAATCAACGGGCCGATAACAAAGCCATTGATACCATAGACTTCCATGCCGCCGAGTGTAGAGATCAGGATCAAGTAGTCCGGCATTTTGGTGTCTTTTCCGACCAGCAGCGGACGTAAAATGTTATCCACCAGTCCAACTACCACCACAAAGAAGCCCACCAGGAACAGGCCTTTCCACAGTGCGCTGGTGGCGAAGAAGAAAATGGCCGCC
Organism: Pantoea rodasii; assembly: GCF_002095465.1. Taxonomy (GTDB): domain Bacteria; phylum Pseudomonadota; class Gammaproteobacteria; order Enterobacterales; family Enterobacteriaceae; genus Pantoea; species Pantoea rodasii. The sequence goes on from NZ_MLFP01000002.1 coordinate 254,864, forward strand.
GGTACCCAGACAATCGCGGAGCCCACGGCCGGGATCAGTGACAGGAACGCCATCAGCGCACCCCACAGTAAGCTGCCATCAATACCGGTGATCCAGAAGGCGATGCCGCCCAGCACACCCTGCACTACGGCGACCACTACCGTGCCTTTTACCGTTGCGCGCGACACCGCAGCAAACTTCACCATCAGGTGATGTTTCACGTAGGTGGAAAGCGGCAGCGATTCCAGAATCAAATTCACAAGCCACGCGCCGTCTTTCAACAGGAAGAACAGCAGATACAGCATCACGCCAAAGCCGACGGTGAAGGTGAAGGTGCCTTTACCAATCAGGAACACGCTGCCCGCCATGTACTGACCACCCTTCAAAGCGAACTCAGAAAGCTTTTGCTGAATCTGTCCGGCATTGTTGAGGTTATGCTCGGCGAGGTAGCTCTGCGCCCAAGTCGGCAGATGCTGCATTAAATCGGCAAATACCGTTGGGAACTGCGATGAGCTGTTCTGCAGTTTGGTATAGACCGTGTTCACTTCCACCACCAGCGAAGAGGTAATAATCGCGAGAGGGGTGAAGACAATCAGGCAGATAATCAGCAAGGTGGCGAACGACGCCAAACCGTTGCGATCGCCCATTTTACGGCGCAGCAATGATTTGAGCGGATGGAAGATGACCGCGAGGATCGCAGCCCAAAAAATGGCGGAAAAGTACGGTGTCAGCACGTCAAAAAAGGCGTAAGTGACTATCGCCAAAATAACAATAAAGAAGCCGAAGTTAAGTCCTTTGATACGCATTCAATAGTCTCGAGAGTAAATGTGGCGAATGAACTATAGAACGGGAATCGGGGAATGTATTGCTTTTAGGCAAGAAGTGCGGATAACGGATGTCCCGATCTGTCCTGCTGATGTCTGCAAGCGGGCTGGCGTAACGCTGGAATGACGGAGATGATGGGGCAAAAGCTGACAGGAGATTAATCATGCTGGAACTGCGTCCCAACTGTGAATGCTGTGATAAAGACTTACCGCCCGAGTCGGCGGATGCGCGCATCTGTTCGTTCGAATGCACATTTTGTGTCGAGTGTGTGGAAACCACGCTGCATCATCGCTGCCCAAACTGTGAGGGCGAACTGGTGCGTCGTCCGGTGCGTCCGGCGGCGGCGTTAGCGCGCCATCCGGCTTCGACCACGCGTCATTTGTCTGCTTCCGCCACGCGCTGAATCAGTGCGTGCAACTGCGTTTCATTGAACACTTCGATTCCGTGCTGGCGCAGCAGCGCGGCGGCAACCCCATTGCCCGCGATTTTCTCCCCGCTGAAGCGGCCATCGTAGATTTGCTGGCTGCCGCAGGTTGGGCTGCCATCGGTGAGCAGGGCAAAACGACACTGTGCATCCTGCGCGGCACGTAACGCCAGCCACGCCGCCAAAATATAGTGCTGTGTGACGTTGTCGCCGTTTGATTCCAGAATATCAGCCTGCCCACTCAGCACCTGCTCAGCGCTGCCGCCGCGGATTTCAGCAGGTAAACGCGGGGTTTTAGGCCTGCCGCCAACTCGGGGCAGTGGATCACTAGCCGTTGTTCAGCACGCCACCTTGCCAGCGTACTGGAGATGAGTAACTTATCGCTGCCATTATACCGAACCGTAAAACCCATCAGGCAGGCACTGACTAATATTCTTTCCATGTCACCTTCCCTCGGAAATTATTCGCAGCAGTAACGTAATATTCTAATGCTGGCAGCGAAGTTGAAATAAAAATCCATTTAATGGCGTAAAGCCTGCGCTATATTTAGCGCGATATTAATCACGATTGTGAATTAATTGAGGTGCGATTGGATTCTAACTTATTATTGCTCAGCAAATTGATGAATAACGCTGAAGTTTGCCGGTAACAGCGAGTTTTTGATGCCGTGTACGCGTAATCGTATTGATTTAACGGTGTTTTATGGCCTGTTCAGTGTGTGGCTATCGTTGCTAACCGGTTCATTTCAATCTTGATGCAGGCGGGGAAATTAGTGAATTCGTATTCTGGTCAGAGCACAGACCTTATTTGCGCGTCAGATCAGCTCAGCAAATGCTTATTTTTCTCTGCGGTTTTATTTTTACGGTTTTTTTCCGAAAAGCAGAGGTTTTTAAAAGAGTTTTGCAATTTTAAATGGTATTGTTTACCGGCAATGCTAGTGATGTGGCGTTGTGTGCTTCAGTTTTACCCTCAATTTTCAGGGTTAACCTGCTTTATGCAATTTATGGAAAATGCATTCTCCACCCGATCCTCGCGATCGGGTTTCTTTCCCTCTCCGCACTTCAAATAATCGCCGCTCACTTCAAGACCAGATAATGTCAGAAAAGACACAATCGTTAAGAAAGTGATAATTTGCAGTAATGTATTGTAAGTGTCCGGTTTTTAAGAGTTTTGGAAATCCTCTTTTGCCTCCGATTAGTGAATAGTGTCTCTCGACGGTGCAGTAACTGCCGTTATCATTGGAGGCAACATTATGAAAAAAACAACATTAAGTCTTATTGCGTCACTTATTGCATGCAGCACACTGTTCTCTTCTGTCTCCTGGGCGGATGGCCCGGGCGACCAACGCTGGCAGCAGCACGGCGGCGACCAGCATCAGGACCATGGTCATGGCCCTGATCACGGCGGCGACCGTGGCCCGGATCACGGCAACAATCGCGGTCCGGATCGTGGCCCAGACCATCATGACCGTTATGCCGATCATCGCGGTCCAGAAGGTCACCACGACGGCGATCACTTCGCCTGGAACGGCCACGATTTCCGTCGCGGCCATCCAATGCCGCCGGAATATCGCGGTCCGCACTATCGCGTAGATGACTGGCGTGAACATCGTCTGCCAGAGCCACCGCGCGGCGAATACTGGTCTTACGTTGATGGCAACTATGTGCTGATTGCGGCGGCCACCGGCGTGATCACCTCGCTGCTGCTGAACGGCGCTTTCAACTAATATCCCCCACGGATGGCTACGGCCATCCGTGTTTCTCTCTGCTTTCTGCCCTCACCAGGTTATTCTCTCTGCGACCCTTTTTTCCCTACAATGCGCTAAGGAGTCATGATGACCGTGGTAAAAATGGTGGCAGTAGACAAGGACGGCACCTTTCTCGACGATAAAAAGCAGTACAACCGGGCTCGTTTTCAGGCTTGTTATCAGGAAATGAAACGGCGCGGCATCAAATTTGTGGTCGCCAGCGGCAACCAGTATTACCAACTCAAATCCTTCTTCCCCGACATCTCCAGCGAAATTGCCTTCGTCGCCGAAAACGGCGCGTGGATCATCGATCGTGATGAAGAGCTGTTCTGCGGGGCGTTCAGCCGTGCCGATATTGATGCGGTGCTTGATACACTGCATAACGGCAACTACCCTGAGTTGCGTTACATCCTTTGCGGACGCGAAAGTGCTTACTACTTCGAAGGTCTCGACGAGAGCTGGCTGGTGAAGATGCGCCACTACTGCCATCGTCTGAAGCCGATTCGCAGCCTCGATGAGGTCGCGGATGACAAACTCTTCAAGTTCGCTCTTAATCTCTCCGATGAATATGTTGAACCCTTAATGGCGGATATCGAACGTCTGCATGAGGGCTCAGCCGCAGCCACCTCCAGCGGACACGGTTCCGTAGACTTGATCGTGCCGGGCAATCACAAAGGGCACGGCCTCGATCTGCTGGGTAAACGCTGGGGCATCGAACGCAGTGAAATTTTGGTGTTCGGCGATGGCGGTAACGATCTGGAGATGCTGCAGCAATCTGGTTTCAGCTTCGCCATGGCGAATGCACCGCAAAAGGTGAAAGATGCCGCACGCTTTGCCGCGCCCAGCAACAATGAAGAGGGCGTGCTGCAGGTGATCGAGCAGATGCTGGCGGGCAAACCGCCGTTTGTCGTCTGATCGTCACTGTGCTTTAGCGATGCGCTGAGAATAGCCAGGCGCTGCGAGCTGAAGCACTGGCTTAGAACATTGCGATGTTTAAAGTGGTGCGGGCGTGCTTTGGCGCGCCCGCACAGCCGAAATTAACCGATGCTAGGCAACATGCCAGGCGGCGGTAATCATCTCGGTGATGGTCGGTGCATCGTAACTGACCCAGCCATTTTTACTGTTGGCGCGCGCGACAATCCAGTCAACGTCCGTGGCGCTCAGCGTCGGTCCTTCCTGCCAGAACGGCACAATCGCATGCTGCTGCAGCCAGGCTTTGAGCGCCAGTGCCGCAGGTGCCGGATCGTCCGGTAACAGCGCTTGCCCCAACTGCGTCATCAACTGCTGCTGCTCCGCGTGTTCTGTCTCGGCCAGCACATCGAGGAACGGGAACAGCAGGCGACCACACACTTCCCCGTGATGGAACGGTTTAATCGCGCCCAGCTCACCGGCAATCCCATGAATTACCCCTAATCCGGCACTGCTGAGGCAAACGCCGCCCAGCCAGGAAGCCATCATCATCGCCTCACGTGCTTCATCACCTTGCGTATCGTCGCGGTTCAGGTTTGGCCACGCCTTGAAGAACAATCGCAGACCGTTGAGCGCAGTTTGTTGGGTAAACAGATTGCCCTTACGCGACAGATACGCTTCGAACAGGTGGGTAAAGGCATCAATGGCGCAGGTTGCGAGTACGCTGTCCGGCGTGCCCTTGAGCAAGTCGGCATCCAGAATGGCTACCTGCGGCACAAACACCGGATGACGCAGCGAAGCTTAATCTGAATGTGCTGCTGGTCAGTAACGACGGCGTTTTGCGTTGCTTCGCTGCCAGTTCCGGCGGTGGTCGGGATGGCAATTAACGGCAGGGTAACCGCCTGCACCGGCGTATCACCGACTTTCTCCAGATAACGCGCGGTGTTCAGCGGATGCTGCATCATGGCGCTAAAGGCCTTAGCCGCATCCAGCACGCTGCCACCGCCGATCGCCACCACGCGATCAACATGACCGCGCCAGCGATTCACCCAGGCATCAATTTCATCGGGCGAGGCTTCATGGCTGACAATCTCGTAGCCCAGAATCTGGTCATTCAATGCCGCGCCCATTCTCTGCCAGGCCGGGCCGTTGAGAAAAGATCGGCCACAGAATAGCAGCGTCGGTTGGGGATTGGCGGCCAGCAGCGGCAATAAACGGTCAATGCTGCCGCGACCAAACAGGGTTTGTTGATTACTGTACAACTCGATCAGATTCTCACTCACCTGCATATCCTTTTTTGAATGGCGTAAAGACCTTAGTGTAACCAAAAGCCGTGACGCCCCCGCGGCAAACATTCTGATAACCACCAGGCAAAAAGTTGATCACCTTCGCAAAACAGAAATTCACCGTGCGCGGCTGATGCTTTGTGCGCAATGTTACCCTTAACATGATACCCGTAACATTGCGCAGCAGGCCGCGTGCCTCTCGCCAATGTCATTGAATCGACGATCCTCTGGGATAACCAAAACAAACCGCTGCCGACATGCTGTCGAGCGCAAAAGTGGAGAAAAATTATGCCATTACTCTATGTGGCGATTGGCGTAGCGTTACTGCTGCTATTGATGATTCGATTCAAACTCAACGGATTTATTGCGCTGATACTGGTCGCGCTGGCAGTGGGTGTGATGCAGGGAATGCCGGTCAACAAAGTGATCGGCTCGATCAAAACCGGCGTGGGCGGCACTCTGGGCAGCCTGGCGTTGATCATGGGCTTCGGTGCCATGCTGGGCAAACTGCTGGCCGATTGCGGTGGAGCACAACGAATTGCCACCACGCTGATTGCCAAATTTGGTGAAAAACATATTCAGTGGGCGCTGGTGCTGACGGGCTTCACCGTTGGTTTCGCCCTGTTCTATGAAGTGGGCTTTGTGCTGATGTTGCCGCTGGTGTTCAGCGTTGCGGCATCAGCGCGCGTGCCGTTGCTGTATGTCGGTGTGCCGATGGCCGCTGCGCTGTCCGTGACGCACGGTTTCCTGCCACCACATCCCGGTCCCACCGCGATTGCCACATTGTTCAATGCCGATATGGGTAAAACGCTGCTGTACGGTACGTTACTGGGGATTCCTACGGTGATTCTGGCCGGACCGGTTTACGCGCGTTTCCTGAAAGGTATCGATAAGCCGATTCCGCAAGGACTGTGGAACCCGAAAACCTTTACCGAAGCGGAAATGCCCGGATTTGGCGTCAGCGTGTGGACGGCGTTAGTGCCGGTGGTGCTGATGGCGTTGCGTGCGGTGGCAGAAATGCTGCTGCCGAAAGGGCATGTGCTGTTGCCTTATGCTGAGTTCTTCGGCGACCCGATCATGGCGACGCTGATTGCGGTGCTGATCGCCATCTTCACCTTTGGTTTAAACCGTGGGCGCAGCATGGATGAAGTAATGGGCACCATCACGGACTCGATCAAACTCATCGCCATGATGCTGTTGATCATCGGCGGCGGCGGGGCGTTTAAGCAGGTGCTGGTGGACAGCGGCGTGGATAAATACATCGCGAATATGATGCATGCCACTAACCTGTCGCCGATCTTTATGGCGTGGTCGATTGCGGCGGTGCTGCGTATTGCGCTGGGTTCTGCCACCGTAGCGGCAATTACCGCAGGCGGTATTGTGGCGCCACTGATTGCGACCAGCGGTGCCAGCCCAGAATTGATGGTGATTGCGGTGGGATCCGGTAGCGTGATCTTCTCACACGTCAACGATCCCGGCTTCTGGTTGTTCAAGGAGTACTTCAATCTGACCATCGGCGAAACAATCCGCTCATGGTCAGCGCTGGAAACCATTATTTCGGTGTGCGGCCTGGTGGGTTGTTTGCTGATGGCCAACATTATCTAACTCACATGGCTGAGGCAGCGCGCCTCAGCCATTGTTCTGCGGCTTACTCTGCCAGGGCGCGGAAGGCCGCCAATTCCTCGTCGGGCATTCCCGCCTGCAACGCCGCCGCGCAGATCTGTTCCCAACTATTGCTGTCGAGCGGAATGCCATCCCGATCGCGCGCCACGCGATTCTGCTCTTCCCATTCGCCCGGTACCTGAATCGGTGCCTCACCGCTTTGCGGCGAGCGTTTTACCCACTCAAGGAAAGATTCTGCTTCTTCCTGCATCGCAGGGGCATCAAACGCCTCGGGATTGACGATGATGGTGGTCATGCAGTTGAAGATGGCATCATGGCTGCTGACCAGGGTGGCATCATGCGTGGTGCGTCCACCGGAAAGTGCACCGCCAAGAATTTCGCACATGGTGGCCAGCGCATAACCTTTGTGCAAACCAAATGGCATCAGCGAACCGTAAGGTGCCTGATGCATCACACCGGGCTCCGTGGTGGGCTGCCCTTGATGATCAATCAGATATCCCGGCGCGACCTGCTGCTCCTTGTTCCATGCCACGCGCGTTTTACCGTAGGCGATGCCGCTGGTGGCGAAATCGAGCAGCAGCGGCTTGGCGTTACGACGTGGGAAGATGGCGCAGAAGGGGTTGGTGCCGAAACGACGATCGCTCCCGTTAAACGGGGCCACCATCGGGTCACCCATCACGTTGACGAAGTGGAAAGAGACGAATCCCGCGGCGGCACACTGCTCTGCCCAATGACCGATGCGGCCAATGTGGTGCGCATGATGTAAGCCAACGGCGGCAATACCCAGTTTCGCCGCACGCTCAATGCCGTGCTGCATCGCCTGATGCGCGGCCACCTGGCCAAAGCCGTTATGGCCGTGCAGCGTAAGGACCGCGCCTGCATCCTTCACGATGGTGGCTTGTTGATTCAGCTGCAGGAAACCCTGCGCCAGCGAATTCATGTAGGTTGGGATCATCCCCACGCCGTGGGAATCGTGGCCGGCCAGGTTGGCGGCCACCAGATGATCGGCCACTAAACGTGACTCTTCAGCGCTGCTGCCAGCATGTAACCAAATGGCCTGAACGAACTGATGCAGTTGGGAAGGGGCGATACGATAGAGGGCACTCACGCGGTCAATCTCCTTGTCATGTTCAATAGTCCATCCTGCGCTTAAAGCAACAATCACCGCAAGTGAGCGTTATCAAAAGCAAAGGGCCACAATCCGTGGCCCAATAAACTCAATGTGGCTGTTCAAAGCCGGCTTTCACCATCTGATCGCGCAACGCGCGGGTAATTTCACGGTTCCCACCCGTGACCGGATAAATGACATTGTTGACGACATCGTCAAGATAGTGCTCTTCAAACTCTTGCATGGTGAGTTGGGTGCCACCTTCATCATTGATGGCAATGCTGCCACTGATGTGGTTGCCGTAATCCTTTGCCTTCAGGCTATAACGCCCCATGCTGGTATTAATCGTGCTCATAAGATCTCCTTGTTACGTAGGCAGTGATAACAATTGAGGCCTGCTAGAGGCGCTGTAAGTTTAGACAGCATGAGGCGGCGGTGCGCAGCGGGAGCGGGGGATAAAAGCGTGACCTGAGACCTTTCTCGCAGAAATAAAACGGAGCTGAAAGCAACGCACATCATGTTACGTGACAGTGCTCGCACTGAGCAGCGAACGCAGAATGATCATCTATACTGAATGACGGATGCGTTAATTTTCATCACTGAAGGAGCGAACTATGAAAATAATTCTGTGGATCATCGCCATCATCTTTATCGTGGGATTGCTGACAATTACTGGCGTGTTTAAACTGATTTTCTGACTCGAACAGGCACCTAAGGTGCCTGAATTCGTTATTCAGCACGAGAGGCGGCGAATTCACTAAATGCCCGCACCGCAGGGATGAGATCGCGCCAGTCAATCGGCTTGTCGCAAACCGCGCAACAAGCGCCATGGTGTGGTGTGTTCCGATTCTCTTCAGTGTTTGGTAATGTGAAATAAAATTTAGCGCAGCCGCAGCGTTGACAGCAAATAGTCATCTCAATGTTCCTCCCTCTCCGTCCTGGAAAGATGAGATTTATCTCATTCGTCTATTGAGTTCAATTCATAAATTTAATTAATTTATTGCCGGTGTAAATGATCGGCGTTAAGTTGCTGAATAGTGGCTGATATCTCTGAATGATTGTGATGCATAAAGTGCACTAAATGTTCATTTTGAATATGACATTGCCAGAATATCCATCTGCCTGTTCAAATTGAAACGTAAACTAAATCACATAAAAATAATCCCCTAACCCAGACTATACCTGGAGTTTTTAGCCGCCTTTTTAAATATCCTTTTAAGCCGTAGCGTTAATAATCGCCCACTCACCGAATGCGCTGTTTTACCGGGTTGGGTTGAGCTTAAGAGATGATTTAATAGGACAGTTTTGTGAATCGGCACATTTTTTCCGCTATATCGGGCGGCACATTGACCTTATTGGCCACGTTTAGCGCATCAGCAGTCTCAACGACGCAAGCCATCGAATCTGGCTGGAATACTTTTAGTGACAACGTTGCGGAAACCTGGTCGCAGCCCCAACACAACGATCTCTATTTGCCTGCTATCACCTGGCATAACCGTTGGACCTACGATGAAGAACACATTGAAAAATATAATGAGCGGCCGTGGGGCGCAGGTGGCGGTGTGTCTCGCTGGGATGAAAAGGGCAACTGGCACGGACTGTATGCCATGGTGTTCAAAGACTCGTTTAATAAATGGGAACCTATCGGCGGTTATGGCTGGGAAGCGACCTGGCGACCTTTGAACGATCAGAATTTCCACATCGGTGCAGGGTATACCGCAGGAGTGACCGCGAGAGATAATTGGCGCTATATCCCTGTTCCGCTGGTTTTGCCCTTAGCGTCAATAGGATACGGTCCAGCTACATTCCAAATGACTTATATTCCAGGCACTTATAATAATGGTAACGTGTTTTTTGCCTGGTTGAGGTTTCAGTTTTAGCACGTGAAAAGCGACAGAAAGTGTGAAAGAGGTTCAAAAAAGCGATATTTATCACTTTTTCATCAATTCTCACTGGACAAATGTCACCGCAATTGCTGTACTACATGCCGACACAGTTTAGTGTCCATTTTTCATGTAAAGGTAATATAGATGTCCAAGATCAAAGGTAACGTTAAGTGGTTTAATGAGTCGAAAGGCTTCGGTTTCATTACTCCAGAAGATGGCAGCAAAGATGTATTCGTACATTTCTCTGCAATCATGAGCAATGGTTTCAAAACCCTGGCTGAAGGCCAGCGTGTAGAGTTCGAAATCACTGACGGCGCTAAAGGCCCATCTGCTGCTAACGTTATCGCTCTGTAAGTTAACAGTTAGAATTTTGAAAACCCGCCTAATGGCGGGTTTTTTTTATCCTTTTTTTACATCTGCCACCAGGTCAGGGAATAGCCCAACACGGCCGCCATGGCGACACTGAGCGCCATCAGTTCATTGAAACAGCGTGGAATCATGTCTTTCATGCGTATGCCCCAGAGCGTTATTTTACTCAGCATCGCAAAGCCACGTTAAGCCAACCTTAAGCCGTGATGACAGTCTCATGACAGGGCACATTCTGCGGCGTATTTCACAGATACTGCCAGTAACATTCCCATAACAATCCTTACTTGCAGCTTTTTGCGCAACAACGCTATATAACTGCATTCAGGGACTCATGAGGAGGCAGGATGAACATACGTCAGGCACTGGCAAAAGACAGTTTTGCTTTGAGTGCGCTGTTAACCGAACTGGGGTACAGCGGCACGGAAAAATTCATCGATACGCGTCTGGCGCAATTAAGCAGCCATCCCGACGAGATGCTATTGGTGGCGGAACACGGTAATCAGGTTCTGGGGTTTCTCTCCCTGCACTTTATTCCCCAGCTGGCGCTGCCGGCTGATTTTGCGCGCATCAGCTATTTTTGCATCGCAGAAGGTGAGCGCAGCAAAGGCAGCGGACAGCAGTTGCTTAGCCATGCCGAGCAGCTCGCGCGCGAGCGAGGTTGCGATCGCATGGAAGTGCATTGCCACGCTTCGCGACTCAAAGCGAATCAGTTCTATTCGCGCGAAGGCTATGTCGAATCCCCGCGCTATCACATCAAAGATCTGGGCTAGGTTCCACGCCCGGTGGCAATTACGATCGCGTCAGCGATGCTATCGAGTTGTTCGAAAGGCAACAGGGCAGCACTGACGCGAATGAATGGTGAGCTATTGATGCTGCAGCGCTCGCCGGGCAATACCGCAATGCCGCGTGCGGCCAGCGTAATCATGGCGTACTGCTCGGATTCCACCGGTATCAACACGCTTAATCCATCCCGCTCTTCCAGCACTAAACCGCGTTTGGCGAGTGCGGCCAGTAACTGCTGACGGCGTTGCGCGTACACCGTTTTCGCCTGCTGAATACAGTGTTGCGTGGCGTTATCCGTCAGCATCCATGCCACCGCATCCTGCAAAATACGGCTGGTCCAGCTGACGCCAAAGTTACGCCACGACTGCAATCGTTTCACCATTTCTGCGGTGCCGGATAACGCCGCCAGGCGCAGATCCGGGCCATAGGCTTTGGAGAAAGAGTGGACGTGGATCACCCGTTCCGGGAAGTGAAAGCCCAGGCTCCAGGCTGGCCAGCGCGACAAATCACCAATGCCGTCATCCTCCACTATCATCGTGGCACTGTTGGCCAATACGCGTGCCAGTTCACCACTGCGGCGCTGGGTCACGCTGTGTCCCGTCGCCGAATGGGTGCGTGGCTGGTAGATAAACATGGCCGGTGATTTTTGCAAATGGGTGGCCAGCACTGCCGGAATCGGGCCTTGATCATCACAGGGCAACGGCAGAATTTCAGCTCCGATATTATCCAGCATATCCAGCAGACGCGTGGCAGTCGGATCCTCAATCACTACGCGATCGCCCGGCGATAACAGGGTTTGTACGATCAAGTTCATGGCATCAAAACCGCCGTCGGTCGCCAGCCAGGCTTCAGCCGGATAGGGCCAGCGTGGGCTGATGGCGGCCTGCAGCTGAGGCGATATCGCTTCGCGCTGATAGCTGTTGAGCTGAGGAGAGGCGATCCCGGCGATCATCGCCCGTTTGAGGTCGGGCAACAGAGCCGGATCGGGTGACGCCATCGCCAGTGCCGCACGGATGTTCTCACCGTAATTGCCAATCTTCTCAAAGCGTATCGGACGCGGCAGCACGCTGTTGCCGCATACCCACACGCCGCTGCGCCCTTTGCCCGCCAGCACTTTCTGTTTTTCAGCTGCGCCCACGCCGCAGACACCGTCGCCGGGCTCACGCCCAGCCGTTCCGCCAGTTCGCGCACGGCTGGCATCTGCATGCCGACGGCGATTTGCCCATCGCGGATCAAGCTCGAGGCGGTGAGCGTAATGCCTTTCACCGAAGCATCGTCAATCTGTTGGCTGAGCCACTCTACATTCACAATTTGCGTCATAAGAAAATCATTTGTTCAGTAACAAAGAATTGATTGTTCAGATTAGTATTCGCGTTTTAGACTCGAATTCAAGCACTATTTGATGAATATATAGACAAGGCCAGTTGGCTGGCAGAAAAAACGGGGAAAGCACAAATATGGTAACCATCAGACTGGCGGTGCGTGACTGGGATTATTTCACCCCGCTGGCACTCGGCGACATCAAACCGGAAGGCTTTACGCTGGAAATTGACCGCGTAGGGACACTGGTCGATAACCTCGCCACCAGCGACAAATACGATGCGGGCGAAGTTTCATTCAGTCGCTATGCTCAGGCGTGTGCACGCGGCGATTATTCGCTGCTCGGCCTGCCGCACTTCCTGATGCGCGGCTTTCGCCAGCGCTGCATCATTACCACCGCTGACAGCCCCATTACCACGCCAGCCCAGCTGAAAGGCAAAAAGATTGGCGTCACCGGCTGGCAGGATTCTGGGAATACCTGGACCCGCACCGTGCTGCGTGAAGCCCGTGTGGAAATTGATGATGCATACTGGTTTGCCGGTCGCCTGACCGAAGAACATCCGATTGTTGATCGTCTTGCGGGCTTCGGTCGCCCGGGCCGCATTGAACCGGCACCGGGTGAGCGTCCGTTGATCGAACTGCTCAAGGCCGGTGAGCTGGATGCGGTGTTCACCCCCTTCATGCCGGAAGGTTTTTTCCTGAAAGATTCTGGCCTGCGCCAGCTGCAAAACGACTTTGTCACCGCCGAACGTGACTACTTCAACCGCGTTGGCTACGTGCCGGGCATTCACTTGCTGGCGATGAAACCGGCACTGGCAGAGGCGCACCCGTGGCTGCCGCAGGCGTTGAGCGAAACCATCGATCGTTCGTACCAGATGTGGATGCAGAAACGCGAGAAATATGCCGACACCACGCCGTGGCTGCTGGACGATTTGCGACGCACCGCGCAGGAATTGCCGGCGGACTGGAATCAGAACGGATTCTCCGCTAACAAAAAGATGATCGTCGATTTTGCCAACGAGCTGTTCCAGCAAGGCTTAACCAAAACATTACTGACGCCGGAAGCGATTTTCCCGGCTGCAGCGCAAGGGGAGTGATGATGAAAGTTGCAATGGGGCAGTTTGCTGTCAGCCGTGAATGGCAGGAAAACACCGATATCTGCATCGGTTTAATGAACAATGCGTTGGCCGGAGGCGCGGATTTACTGGTGTTGCCCGAAGGTGTGCTGGCACGTGATATTGCCGACCCTGATCTGGTACTGAAAGCCGCTCAACCGCTAGATGGTCCTTTCATCACGCAGCTGCTGGCTGTCAGTAAAGGCAACGATTTAACCACCATGATGAGCGTGCATGTGCCGACCGAAGGTAACAAGGCGCTCAACGTGCTGATTGCGATACGTAACGGTGAACTCATCGCCGCCTACGAAAAGCTGCATCTCTATGATGCGTTTGCTATGCAGGAATCACAGCGCGTGAATCCCGGCAACGAAATCCCCCCGCTGGTAGAAGTGGCCGGAATGAAGGTGGGTCTGATGACCTGCTATGACGTGCGCTTCCCTGAACTGGCGCGCCGTCTGGTGCTGGACGGTGCCGATGTGCTGGTACTGCCTGCCGCGTGGGTCAAAGGCCCGCTGAAAGAGATGCACTGGGAATTGCTGTGTACCGCACGCGCGCTGGAAAACACCTGTTACATGGTGGCCGTGGGCGAGTGTGGTCCGCGCAATATCGGCAACAGCCTGGTGATCGATCCGCTGGGTGTGGCGATTGCCAAGGCGCCGGAATCCGCCGCACTGGTGTTTGCCGACCTCGACCCGCAGCGTATCGCCTATGCGCGCAGCGTGTTGCCGGTGCTGGAAAACCGCCGTTTTGCACGTCCTGAACTGAAACCACTTTGATAGATTTTGGGGAAACTGGCTGATGAATAAATTAACTACCGCTATTGTGCTGGCTCTGGGTCTGACGGTTAGCGCTGCGCAGGCAGCGGATGCCATCCCGACGCAGAAAGTCGATCAGGCGTTGCACGATCGCCTGCCCGCAGAGATTAAAACGGCCGGGAAAATGATTTCGGTGAACAACGGCTCGTTTCCTCCGTATGAGATCGTTAACGGCCCACATTCCATGGACGGTGCCTCTGCTGACCTGACCAATGCATTGGCGGAACTGCTGGGTGTGAAAATTGAACACGCCACGGTAAGCGGTTTGTCGGGCGTTGGCTGGGATTAACTCGGGCCGTTATCAGATGGCGATTGGCCCGATTGGTGACTATCCCGATCGTCAGCAGAAAGTCGACTTTATCGATTTTGTGCAGGAATTCGTGGTGTTCGGCGTGCAGAAGGGCAATCCAGCCAAAATTAGTGGCCTGGAAGACACCTGCGGCAAGCGTATTGCGGTGATGGCCGCAGGTTCAGCCGAGCAGGTGATTCGCAAGCAGTCAGATGCCTGCGTCGCGGCAGGCAAGCCAGCGGTGGTGGTGCAATCCTTTACCGATCAGCCTTCATCGATTCTGGCGGTGCGCTCGAAGCGCTCTGATGCGTTCTTCTCTTCTCAGGCTCCGCTAACGTACTTTATCGAACAAGCTAACGGACAGCTGGAGTTGTCAGGGAAAGGACAGAAAAACGGCTTTGGCGATATCTTCCAGGGCACGGTGGTACCGAAAGGTTCTGATCTGGGCAACGTAGTACTCGACGCCTATAAAGAGCTGTTCGCCAACGGCACCTACGCGGCAATCATGAAGAAGTGGAAACTCGACGGCAATATTCTGCAGCAGCCGGGACGTAATCTGGCGCAGGGGACAGCAAAATGAATCCGGTCACCCACAATACGCGAGCCAGGGATAAGGCCAACGTGCAACAGCGCGATGTCGCTTTCGCCCGCAGTGCGCCCACCTATGGACGCTGGATCTCATGGATTGTGGTACTGGTGGTCGCGGCCAACTTTCTCTGGCTGGTGGCGACCAATCCCAATTTTGAATGGAATGTGGTGTTGCAGTGGTTCACCGAAGGTTCGGTGATGAAAGGGCTGCAGGTGACGTTGGGGCTGACGGTGGTCTCAATGATCCTCGGCACGCTGCTTGGCCTGCTACTGGCGGTATGGCGCCTGTCGGAAAATAAACTGCTGAGCGGCATCTCGTCACTCTACATCTGGTTTTTCCGGGGGACGCCGCTGCTGGTGCAGCTGATCTTTTGGTACAACCTGTCGACGCTGTTTCCGAACATTTCGATCACCGTACCCTGGACGGACATCACCTTCGCCAGCTGGAATACCAACGATCTGATTACGCCGCTGACCGCTGCGTTTGCCGGTCTGGCACTGAATGAAGCAGCGTATATGGCGGAGATCATCCGCGCTGGGCTGTTATCCGTGGATCAAGGTCAGGTGGAAACCACTCAGGCGTTTGGCATGAGCCGCAGCCGCGCGCTGCGCCGCATCATCATTCCGCAGGCGATGCGATCCATCATTCCACCCACCGGCAACCAGCTGATCAGTATGATCAAAGCGACCTCGCTGGTGAGCGTAATCGCCATGGGCGATCTGCTGTACTCGGTGCAGGCGGTGTATAACCGTACCTTTGAAATTATTCCGATGCTGATGGTGGCGGTGATCTGGTATCTGATCATTACCTCGATTCTTAATGTGGGGCAGTCAGCTGTGGAACGCTATTACGCTCGCGGAACCAAACGTACCGTGGTGAACAAACGTCGGGCAGATACTGCTGTTGCAGCGACACATCAGCTGAAGGAGGATGTATGAGTGAGGTTCAGCCGCTGGTGAGTGCGCGTAATGTTCAGAAGAGCTATGGCGATAATGAAGTCTTAAAAGGTATCGATCTGGATGTGTTTCCAGGCGAAGTGGTGGTGATTCTCGGGCCATCGGGCTCGGGTAAATCAACTTTCCTGCGCTGCATAAACCATCTGGAAGATATGAATGCCGGTTCCATTATGGTCGGTGACGAGCAGATCGGCTACGAATTGAAGCGCGGTATTCTGCATCGTTTGTCGGCACGACGGATCGCTCATCAGCGCCAGAAGATCGGCATGGTGTTTCAGCAATTCAATCTCTATCCGCACATGACCGTGCTGCAGAACATTATCGAAGCGCCTATCGGTGTGCATAAGTTTCCACGCCAGCAGGCGCTGCAGCATGCACGTGAGCTGCTATCGACGGTGGGATTGAGCGATAAAGCCGATGCATGGCCACGCCATCTTTCCGGTGGGCAGCAGCAGCGTGTGGCGATTGCGCGTGCTTTAGCAATCAAACCGGCACTGATGCTGTTTGATGAGCCGACTTCCGCGTTGGATCCCGAGCTGGTGGGCGAAGTGCTGGCCACCATGCGCACACTGGCCGATCGCGGGTTAACCATGATCGTGGTGACACATGAAATTGGCTTTGCGCGTGAAGCGGCGGATCGGGTGGTGTTTATGGATGGCGGCGTGGTGGTGGAGCAGGGTACACCGGAGCAGGTAATTGGCAATCCTCAGCATCCCCGGACGCAGGCATTTCTCAGCCGCTTTATTTGAATCGTGATCTTACTCTGTTACAGATTTGGTTTGAGACCGGTGATAAACTGCGCGTTAATAGTCATGTTCTTTTTTCGCTAAGGTTGAAAGGTAAAATATGGAAGGTTTCAGCATTGCCAAACTGCTGATCATCGGTGCGCTCATCGTACTGCTTTTTGGCACCAACAAGTTACGTTCACTGGGTGGCGATCTGGGTTCCGCAATCAAGGGCTTTAAAAAGGCCATGAAAGATGATGAATCCTCCGCTACCAAAACAACGGCTGAAGAAGTCCCTGCAGAACGCGTAACGCATAAAGACTGATCTCTGCATTGAACGTCAATAAGTGTAAATACTTATTACGGCCATAAAAAAACCAGACTATCAAAGTCTGGTTTTTTGTTTTCAGCCATCGGCTAACAGAGTGGCAGCAAATTATTTCACTTCCAGCCCTTTGGCCTGCATGTCTGCGTGATAAGAAGAGCGTACAAACGGACCACAGGCTGCATGGGTGAAGCCCATTGCCATGGCTTCTTCTTTCATCTCATCAAACTCTGCTGGGCTAACATAGCGCTGAACCGGCAGGTGATGGCGGCTTGGCTGAAGATACTGACCGAGCGTTAACATGGTGACGCCATGGCGACGCAGATCACGCATCACTTCGACGATTTCCGCATTGGTTTCACCCAATCCCACCATCAAGCCAGACTTGGTCGGCACATCCGGATGCGCTTCCTTGAAACGCTCCAGCAGCTTCAGTGACCAGTCGTAGTTGGCACCCGGGCGCACCTGGCGATAGACGCGCGGTACGTTTTCCATATTGTGGTTAAACACATCCGGTGGCGTCGCGGTGAGGATTTCCAGCGCACGATCCATACGGCCACGGAAGTCCGGCACCAGAGTTTCAATCTTGATGGTTGGGCTTTTTTCGCGGATGGCGCTAATGCAATCGGCAAAGTGCTGAGCCCCGCCGTCGCGCAGATCGTCGCGGTCAACCGAGGTGATTACCACATAACGCAGTGCCATATCAGCAATGGTTTGTGCCAGTTTCAGCGGCTCATTGGCATCAGGGGTATTTGGACGACCATGTGCCACGTCGCAGAACGGGCAACGACGGGTACAAATCGCACCCAGGATCATAAAGGTGGCGGTGCCGTGGTTAAAACATTCCGCGAGGTTAGGGCAGGATGCCTCTTCACACACCGAGTGCAGACCATTTTTACGCATAGCGGCTTTGATGCCCTGAATGCGGCTGGAATCCGCAGGCAGTTTTATCTTCATCCACTCCGGCTTGCGCAGAATCTCTTCACGCTCGACCATCACAGTTTTCACCGGGATCAGCGCCATTTTGTCGGCATCGCGATACTTGACGCCACGTTCCATCTGAATTGGTTTACTCATAAATCTGCAGGTTCCGGTCGGGATTGCGATTTGAAAGCTTCCTCACTCAAACTGAGAACCAGGCTTTCAACTTTATTTGAAAATATGGCAAAAATTATATCATTTCGTCTGCGTATAAGCAGCCGATAAGCGAGTGCTAAAGTTACAATTTTGTAAATTCGCACAGACAGTCAAGGTCAGACCGCGGCTTCATTTTGCCATTCCAGTTGGGTAAAGCCGGTTAATCGCGCGAAATGTTGCACTAAACGTGGCTGCACATCGGCAGGTGTCACGCCCGGTTGGACATCACTGAGCTGCGTCATCTGCATCCCGGCATAGCCGCAAGGATTGATGCGCAAGAAGGGCGCGAGATCCATCGCCACATTCAGCGCCAGACCATGGAACGAACAGCCTTTGCGAATACGCAGACCCAGCGAGCAAATCTTATCATCGCCGACATACACGCCGGGCGCATCGGCACGCGCTCGTGCAGCAACATCATAATCCGCCAGCGTGGCGATAACGGTTTCTTCGAGGGCGGTGACCAGCTCACGCACACCGATCTTGTGACGCTTAATATCAATCAGGACGTACATCACCTGCTGCCCTGGCCCGTGATAGGTCACCTGGCCGCCACGATCGCTTTGGACCACCGGAATATCACCTGGCATCAGCAGATGCTCGGCTTTGCCCGCCTGGCCTTGGGTAAACACCGGATGATGTTCCACCAGCCAGATTTCATCGGCGGTACTGCTGTCACGTTGATCGGTAAACTGATGCATCGCATCGGAGACAGGCTGCCAGTCGCGCTGGCCCAGTTGACGAACAAGAAGCGTGTTAGCTGACACAGCGAAGATCCGGTAGAGAGTGAAGGGCTGAGTATAACGCTGGCAAAGCCGCCTTTGCCAGCGCAGGGATTACAACACCATCCGCACGATATCGATGTTACCCAGTTCTTCGTACAGGGTTTCAACTTGCTCGATATGAGTGGCAGTAATAGTGATAGACACCGAATGGTAGTTGCCTTTGCTGCTCGGCTTCACCGCCGGGGTATAGTCGCCGGGTGCGTGGCGCTGCACCACTTCAACCACTTGATCAACCAGCTCCGGTTGCGCCAGACCCATCACTTTGTAGGTGAAGGAGGTAGGGAATTCGAGCAGTTCATTCAGTTTGGTTTTCATGTTGGCTCCGGTGCTTAAAATTGAGAAGAGAAGCCCGCAGGCCGCCCCTAAAACTGATGGTGCATAAAAATCGATAAGGGAGGCTGGTGAGCCTCCCCTATACGTTTGAAACGGGGATTTCTAATTATATGGTATCAAACCGGCGTTTTTTCAAGCGCCTTAGCCAAACCAGTGATGGAACATCAGTTTGATGTAATCAATGATACGGCTGAAGAAGCCGCCTTCCTGCACTTCGTTCAGGACCACCAGCGGGCGCTGCTCAATGGTTTTGCCATCCAGCTGGAAGTTAATGCTGCCCACTACCTGGTTTTTCTGCAGTGGTGCATGCAGTTCGGTGTTAGTCAGCACGTAGCTGGCTTTCAGGTCTTTCATGCGGCCGCGTGGAATCGTCAGGTAGGCATCTTTTTCAACGCCGAGCTGGACGCGATCGCTGTTACCGAACCAGACCGGCTCAGAAGCAAACTCTTTGCCTGCTTTCAGTGGCGCGACGGTTTCAAAGAAGCGGAAGCCCCAGGTCAGCAGCTTTTTACTTTCGGTTTCACGACCTTTATAGGTACGACCGCCCATCACCGCAGAGATCAGACGCATCTGACCTTCGGTCGCGGACGCCACCAGGTTATAGCCTGCAGCTTCAGTGTGACCGGTTTTGATGCCGTCCACGTTCAGGCTGGTGTCCCACAGTAAACCGTTACGGTTCATCTGTTTGATGTTATTAAAGGTGAAGTCTTTTTCATGGTAAACCGCGTATTCGTCCGGCACGTCACGAATCAGTGCCTGGCCGATCAGCGCCATATCACGCGCCGAGCTGTACTGACCTTCAGCATCCAAACCGTGTACCGTCTGGAAGTGGGTGTTTTTCAGGCCCAGTGCGCCAACATAGTTGTTCATCAGGCTAACAAACGCATCCTGGCTGCCGGCAACGTAATCGGCCATCGCCACACAGGCATCATTACCCGATTGCAGGACGATACCGCGCGTCAGCTGAGAAACCGGTACGCGATCGCCTGGCTTCAGGAACATCAGTGACGAGCCTTTGAACACCGGGTTACCGGTTGCCCAGGCATCTTTACCCACGGTCACGATGTCATCGTTATGGATTTTGCCTGCTTTGACTGCCTGACCGATGACATAGCTGGTCATCATTTTGGTCAGGCTGGCGGGATCGCGACGGGCATCCGCGTTCTTTTCTGCCAGCACTTTGCCGGAGTTGGCATCCATCAGCACATAAACTTCAGCATCGATTTCCGGGACGCCCGGAATCATCGTCTTAAGATTAACATCGTCCGCCAACGCGGCATGGCTGAGAGAAAGGGCGACCAGTGATCCCACTGTCAGGCGTTTCAGAAAACGAGAGGGTTTCAGCGTATTCATGTTAAGGACTACAACATCCGTGGGCTAAGAGTGAAAAAAGTGCCTTACTATAGCAAACGCCCGATCGGGCGACATCTTGCTTTGCGAATCAGTTTCAGCAGTAAAGGTAACTGCCCGTGACATTACGGGCGGGCAGTCGTAATAAATGAGCTCATCTGTGCTTCAGTGGTCAGGCGCTGTTGTAACGCAGCGGCTTCTGCCCGGCTGCTGTAACCGCCGAGTTGAATACGATAAACGTTGCCATTGGCTTCAACGTTGCCAGGCACGCCGAAGCGTTTGCCGAGGCTGGTGGCCAGCTGACGAGCGCGCGCAGCATCATTCACCGCACCCACTTGCACCACATAACCGCTGCCTGCATGGGCATTTTGACTCACCGGCGCAGCGCTGGTCGGTGCCGCGACGGGCGCGGCTGGGGTTGCCTGCACCGGTGGCGCAGCCGGCTCATTGCCTTCCAGCACACCGTTAGCTAAAGGCTGTGGCGCGCCAAGAAAGCCGCTGCTTTGCACCGGGGCACCCATGTTGCCATTGCTCTGCAAAGTACTGTTATCCACCGCACGCACATCCTGCGGGGCTGGGCTTGGCGTGGCATTGGCGCTACTGCCGCCCATCATCACCATGCCGCCATTAAGATCTGGTCGCGCGGGCAGGGCGTAGCTCTGTTTCGCGACGGTGGTTCCAATGGTGCCCGGACCAGAGACCGAACCATCCGGAGCAACTTTGATGTAATCCACGCGTACGCGCGAATTGTTGGAGATGTTCAGGCGATCGCCCGCTGCACGTGACAGATCGATGATGCGGCCTGGCGTGTAAGGGCCGCGGTCGTTAACGCGAACCACGATCTGACGACCATTCGCGATGTTGGTGACGCGAACATAGCTCGGCAGTGGCAGAGTGGGGTGTGCGGCCGTCATGGCATCCGGATCGTAAGCTTCGCCTATCGCGGTGCGATTGCCTTGTGCTTCTTCACCGTACCAGGTGGCGAGACCCACTTCGCTGTAGTTGGAAGGGTCTTTGATCACACGGTAATTTTTACCGTTGACGCTGTAATCCTGGCTGGTAGAAGGATTGATTGGTTCATAGCGTGGTTCAACGCCTGGGATTTCCACCACCGGGCCATTGTAGGCCGGCTGCGGTGGCGCAGTATTATTCTGCTGTTCCGGTGTGGAACAGGCAGCCAGTACCAGTGTTGCCAATGCAACCCCAAGCCAATCCTTACGCATGTGCAGCCTCTTAAACGCTTTTAGATAACATTTTTCGATGAGTATGGATCGACATCACGATGCCAAATCCGGCCATTAACACAATCAAAGCCGATCCGCCGTAGCTCACCAGCGGCAGCGGGACACCGACCACGGGTAAGATACCACTTACCATGCCAATGTTAACGAAAACATAAACGAATAAAATCAGCATCAAACCGCCCGCCATCACGCGGCCAAAGTGGTTTGTGCCCGCGCGGCAACGATCAGGCCGCGCAGTATCAGCAGCAAATAGAGTGCCAGCAGTAATAAGACGCCCACCAGACCCAGTTCTTCTGCCAATACCGCGAAAATAAAATCGGTGTGGCGCTCAGGTAAAAACTCCAGCTGTGACTGCGTGCCATGCAGCCAGCCTTTGCCACGTAATCCGCCGGAGCCTATCGCGATCTTGGACTGGATGATGTGATATCCGGCACCAAGCGGGTCGCTTTCGGGATCGAGCAGCATCATCACGCGGTCACGTTGATAGTCGTGCATCAGGAAGAACCATAAAACCGGGATAAAAGCGGCAACCAGCAATACTGCCACAGCGATCAGCTTCCAGCTCATGCCTGAAAGGAACAAGACGAACAGGCCGGATGCGGCGATCAAAATCGACGTGCCGAGGTCAGGCTGCGCCGCCACCAGCAGCGTGGGCATAAAGATCAGCACCAGCGCAATACCGGTATTTTTCAGCGTGGGCGGACAGACATCACGGTTGATAAAGCGCGCCACCATCAGCGGAACCGCAATTTTGGCAATCTCGGACGGCTGAAAACGCACAAAGCCAAGATCCAGCCAGCGCTGTGCGCCTTTACTGATATGGCCAAAGGCATCCACCGCGATCAGCAAGATGACGCAAACGATGTAGAGATACGGCGCCCAGCTTTCATACACACGCGGCGGCACCTGCGCCATCACCAGCATGATGATGATACCCATGGCGATCTGGCCGAGCTTACGCTCCATCATGCCCGGATCCTGTCCGCTGGCACTCCAAATCACGATGGCGCTGTAGGTCAACAGCGCAAGGATGATTAACATAAACAACGGGTCGATATGGATACGTGTCCAGATCGATCTTTTCTGCGGGCTATCGTTCATGGACATCTTTATTCACCTTCGTAGCCAGGCGGCGTGGGGGCTGCTTCTGGCAGCACGGTGTTGTTGTCGCCTAACATAATGTGGTCAAGAATCTGGCGCATAATGCTGCCCACAGCCGGGCCGGCACCGCCGTTTTCCAGAATCATGGTGACCGCCACGCGCGGTTTGTCATATGGCGCGAAAGCCGTCATTAATTTGTGGTCACGCAAGCGTTCAGCAATTTTGTGCGCGTTATAGGTTTCGTTCTCTTTCAGACCGAAGACCTGAGCCGTACCGGACTTGGCGGCAATTTTATAAGGCGCATCGGCAAAGCTTTTGTGGGCGGTGCCGTTGGCGCGGTTTGCCACGCCGTACATGCCATCTTTGGCTATCTCCCAGTAACCTGAGTGAATATCACCAATTGGCGCATCAGGTGGCTGACGAAACGGCACCATCGCCTGGCCTTCACGGGTGGCGCGCAGCAGATGCGGCACCTTGATCACGCCGTCGTTAATCAGAATCATCATCGCTTTGTTCATCTGGATGGGCGTCGCGGTCCAGTAACCCTGCCGATGCCCACCGGAATGGTGTCACCCTGATACCACGGCTTTTTAAAGCGCTTCAGTTTCCATTCGCGCGTTGGCATATTGCCGGGACTTTCCTGCGGCAAATCAATCCCGGTGCGATGGCCATAACCAAATTTGGTCATCCATTCCGACAGGCGATCGATGCCCATATCGTAGGCGACCTGATAGAAGAAGGTATCGGCGGATTCTTCCAGCGATTTGGTGACATTCAGACGCCCGTGTCCCCATTTTTTCCAGTCGCGGTAGCGCTTTTCCGAACCTGGCAGCTGCCACCAACCCGGATCAAACAGGCTGGTATTGCGGTTAATCACGCCGGCACTCAGCGCGGAGACGGCAACATAAGGTTTCACCGTTGAGGCGGGCGGGTAAGAAGCTTGCAGAGCGCGGTTGTAGAGCGGACGGTTCTCATCGCTCAGCAGCGCTTTGTAATCTTTGGTGGAGATACCATCAACAAACAGATTAGGGTCATAGCTCGGCGTTGACACCAGCGCCAGAATCTCGCCGGTGCGCGGATCGCTGACCACTACTGCCGCGCGGCTGCCGGTGAGCAGGGTTTCGATATACTGCTGCAGTTTCAGGTCAACGGTCAGATAAATATCGCGCCCGGCCTGCGGGGATTGCTCATGCAGCTGACGAATGACCCGGCCGCGGTTGTTCACTTCAACCTCTTCGTAACCGGTTTTGCCATGCAGCACGTCTTCGTAATAGTTCTCGATACCTAACTTGCCGATATCATGCGTCGCGGCATAATTTGGCCACTTGCTTCATCATCGAGGCGTTTTAACGTCGCGATCGTTGATTTTTGACACGTAGCCCACCACGTGAGTCAGCGTCTGGCCATAAGGATAATAGCGGCGTTGATAGCCTCTCACTTCTACACCCGGGAAGCGGTACTGATTCACAGCAAAGCGCGCAACCTGCACTTCGTTTAAGGCAATTTTGACGGGAATAGAGGTGAACCGACGCGAGCGTTTACGCTCTTTTTCAAAGGCATCAATATCGTCGTCGGTCAGATCCAGCACCGGGCGCAAATCTTGCAGCGTCTGCTTCAGGTCATCGACTTTTTCAGGCACCAGCTCAGCCTGGTAAATGGTGCGGTTCAGCGCCAGCGGAACGCCGTTGCGATCGAAAATGATGCCGCGGCTAGGCGCCACTGGCACCAGCTTGATGCGGTTTTCATTAGAGCGGGTGCTGTAATCGTCGAAACGCAGGATCTGCAGATGATAGAGGTTGACCACCAGCACGCTGGAGAGCAGGAAGATGCCAACAAAAGCCACCAAAGCCCGGCGGACAAAGAGTTTCTGTTCGGCAGTGTAATCGCGAAAGGCGTTGCTCTGTAATTTCATCCGCTGCGTTTATTGTCTGGAGGTTGTCAGGCGTTTATTCACGGTGATAAGGATGATTCGTGGTGATGCTCCAGGCACGATACAGGCTTTCTGCCACCAGCACACGCACCAGCGGATGAGGTAACGTCAGCGTGGATAGCGACCAGCTCTGCTCTGCAGCGGCTTTACACGCCGGCGCCAGCCCTTCCGGGCCGCCAATTAACAAGCTGACATCACGGCCATCCTGTTTCCAGCGTTCAAGCTGTTGCGCCAGCTGCGGGGTTTCCCACGGCTGCCCCGGAATATCCAGCGTGACGATGCGATTGCCTTTGCCAACGGCCGCTAACATCGCTTCACCCTCTTTTTCGAGAATGCGCTTAATGTCAGCGTTTTTACCGCGTTTACCGGCAGGCACTTCGGTCAGTTCAAACGGCATATCTTTAGGGAAGCGGCGCAAATACTCCATGAAACCGGTTTGAACCCAGTCGGGCATTTTGGTGCCGACGGCCACAAGCTGCAGTTTCAAGGCTTAACTCCAGAGCTTTTCCAGCTCATACAGCTGGCGGCTCTCTTCCTGCATCACGTGCACAATCACTTCGCCGAGATCAACCACGACCCAATCAGCGGCAGCTTTGCCATCCACGCCCAGCGGTTTCAAACCCGCAGCACGTGACTCTTGCATGACGTGTTCAGCGATCGAAACGACGTGACGTGTCGACGTGCCGGTGCAAATAATCATGCAATCGGTGATGCTCGATTTACCCTGAACATCAACCGCAACGATGTCCTGGCCTTTGAGATCATCAATCTTATCAATAACGAAATCTTGGAGTGCTTTACCTTGCAAAAGGTTCCCCTTAAAAACAGGTGATTACGAGCAGGCAGAATGCCCGGAAAACGTAGCCTAAAATGAAGCGGCGCAGTATAGCACGCTACGATCAAGCGCGATATAAGCCAGCGCGATCGATATAATCGATAACCGCGTCGGGCAGCAGATCCGCGCAGGATTCTCCCCGGTGGCGGCGCTGGCGGATTTCCGTGGCGGAGATATCGAGCAGCGGCGTATCAGCCAGCCAGATATGGCCCGCCGGTGAATGATGCAACTGATCTGCATGCTGCGCACGGTGTGCGTCGAGCCACTGCTGCATATCAGGCGTTTCCATCTGCGTTGCATAACCGGGACGCTGGCACACCAGCAGATGACACAACGACAGCAGCTCTTGCCAGCGATGCCATTTGGCTAACGTTAGCAGAGAATCATGACCGATGATAAACCCGAGGGGCTGTTCTGCACCCCGTTCCGCACGCAGTGCTTCCAGGGTGGCCACGGTCCATGACGGCGTTTCGCGTTCCAGCTCGCGCGTATCAATATCAAACAGCGGACGGGTGGCAATGGCACAGCGCAGCATCTCCACGCGTTGCTGCGCGCTGGCTTCAGGCTGTGGGCGGTGCGGCGGGACATTGTTCGGCAGCAGCGTTACTTTTTCAGACCAACCTGTTGCGCCAGCGCTTCTACCGGGCGCAAATGACCAAAATGGATGGGATCGAAGGTGCCGCCAAACAGCGCATACAGTTTAGACATCAGTGAAGCTCAGAGGAAAATCGCGGTGACAGATGAGCAGTGACAGCGTCTCTAATTGTGGCCACAGATTCTGACCATAATCCTGCTTCATGGTGAGTTCCAGCTCGGCCAGCAGGTGCACCGCGCGTTGCAAACGGCGTGCATCAAGACGTTGCAGCGCGTCGGTAAACAGGGCGCGGCGGTTCTGCCAGATGCGTTGTTGATCCATCAGCGCACGCAATCCCTGCTTAGCCTGATTACGCTGCAAATGCAGCAGCGTGAGTAAATCACGTTGCAATGAACGCAGCAAAATCACCAATTCAGCATCTTCTTTCTGTAACTGATGCAGAATGTGCAAGGCGCGTTTACTTTTGCCGGCCAGCAAGGCGTCAACCCAGTGGAAAGGGGTAAAGTGCGCAGCATCGTTCACCGCGTCTTCGACGCGAGGCAGGGTGAGCTTGCCATCCGGCCACAGCAACGACAGACGTTCCAGTGCCTGCGCCAGCGCCAGCAGATTGCCTTCATAACAGTAGCAGAGCAGCTGAATCGCCGCGTCATCCACACTTAACTTCATGGATTTGGCGCGGCTTGCCACCCAGCGCGGCAGCTGCGCTTGTTCGGGCGTCTGGCAGGGAACCAGTACCGCCTGCGTGCTGAGCGCTTTAAACCAGGCGCTGTTTTCCTGCGCCTTGGTCAGTTTCGCCATACGCAAAATCAGCAGGATATCGCTGTGCAACAAGCTGGAGAGCTTGACCAATTGCTCGGCCATCGCCGCATTGGCGCCATTTTCCGGCAGCTGCAGGGTTAACGTCTGACGCTGGGTAAACAAACTGAGTGCCTGACAGCTGGCAAAGATCGCATCCCAGTCGGTTTGCGCATCGAGGGTGACGCTAAAGTGCTCTTCAAATCCCTGCGTGGTCGAAACAGCACGGATAGCATCCGCACTTTCCTGAATCAGCAGCGGTTCATTGCCCGTCAGAAAATAACAGGCGCGCAGCCCCTCTCGAAGCTGCGCGCTCAGTTGTTCAGGATAAATCCTGATCATTGCAGACTGGTGGCAGAAGAAGACGACACTTCTGGTGAGTCAGCACCCGGTGCGATGACCTCCGGCTGTGGCAGTGTGTCTTTGTTGCTTTCCTGCGCAGCATGAACCGTTAACAGTTTACGCACCAGTTGCTCGGCGGCACGCTGGCGCATCTCCTGCACGATCATGTCCTGCTCGGCATCCTTCGCCAGTGCGGCATTCGGGTTGTCGAAGAAAGAACGATACACGGTGGTGCTGATCGGGTAGATGCCTTTGCCCGGAATCAGAACCTGTGCAGTGACCGTCATCACCAGGGAATACTCAGCAGTGGTACCACTGATAAACACTGACGCGGTATCACGTCCTTGCCTTTCAGCGCCTAAACGCAAAGTAGGGTACTTGGCACTGGCCTTTTTGCTGTCATCAACAATGGTGACATCATTGATACGCAGCTGCTGGCGCACGGTGCGCGCCAGTGGACCATACGGGTCGCCACTCTGGACGATCAAAGTTTTCATCTCGGTTGGCACCATGGTGGTGCCGCGCGGGTGAAAACCACAGCCTGCGGTGATCATCACCGCAAGCAGGACAAACAGCCTGATAATCAGTTGTCGCACAGTTCCTCCTGAACTTAACCCACGACCAGGTTAAGCAGTTTGCCAGGGACATAAATCACTTTACGAAGTGTGACGCCTTCCAGATATTTCGCCACAATATGCTCCTGCGCAGCACGCGCCTGAACCTGCTCCTGCGTAGCATCAGGCGCAACGGTGATTTTGCCGCGCACTTTGCCATTGACCTGTACAACCACCAGCAGTGAATCTTCCACCATGGCGGATTCATCCGCAACCGGCCAGCTGGCTTCATCGACGTTGCCTTCTCCACCCAGCGCCTGCCACAGAACATAGCTGGCGTGTGGCGTGAACGGATACAGCAGACGAACGACTGCCACCAGCGCTTCCTGCAGCAGCGCGCGATCCTGCTCGCTCTCCTGCGGAGCACGGGTCAGTTTGTTCATCAACTCCATAATGGCAGCGATGGCAGTGTTGAAGGTCTGACGACGGCCAACATCATCGGCCACTTTGGCGATGGTTTTGTGCAGATCGCGACGCAGCGCTTTCTGATCGTCATTCAGTGCGTTGACGTCCAGTGCGACGGTAGCGCCTTTCGCCACGTGTTCGTAGGCCAGTTTCCACACGCGCTTCAGGAAGCGGTTCGCTCCTTCAACGCCAGATTCCTGCCATTCCAGCGTCATTTCTGCTGGTGAGGCGAACATCATGAACAGACGCACGGTATCTGCACCGTAACGCTCAACCATCAGCTGTGGATCGATGCCGTTGTTTTTCGACTTCGACATCTTGCTCATGCCAGCGTAAATCACTTCGCGGCCTGCGTTATCGACAGCCTTGGTGATGCGGCCTTTTTCATCGCGATCAACAGTGACATCAACCGGAGACACCCAGTTACGCTCGCCGCTGGTGCCGGTGTAATAGAAGGCATCGGCCAAAACCATGCCCTGACACAGCAGACGTTTAGCGGGCTCATCCGAGTTCACCAGACCTGCATCACGCAGCAGCTTGTGATAGAAGCGGAAGTACATCAGGTGCATGATGGCGTGTTCAATACCACCCACATACTGATCGACCGGCAGCCAGTAGTTTGCGGCCGCGGGATCCAGCATGCCTTCGTTGTAGTTGGCACAGGTGTAACGCGCGTAGTACCAGGAAGACTCCATAAAGGTGTCGAAGGTATCGGTTTCACGCAGCGCAGGCTGGCCGTTGACGGTGGTTTTTGCCCACTCTGGATCGGCTTTAATCGGGCTGGTAATGCCATCCATCAACACATCTTCCGGCAGAATCACCGGCAGCTGATCTTCTGGTGTTGGCATCACGGTGCCATCTTCCAGCGTGACCATTGGGATTGGCGCACCCCAGTAACGCTGACGGGAAACACCCCAGTCGCGCAGGCGATAGTTCACTTTACGCACGCCGACACCTTTAGCGGCCAGCGCATCCGCGATGGCGTTAAAGCCCGCCTGATGATCCAAACCGTTAAACTCACCGGAGTTGAACAGCGCGCCTTTTTCGGTCATCGCGGCTTCGCTCAGATCCGGTGTTGAACCATCCAGATTCAAGATCACTGGCTTGATGTTCAGGTTGTACTTGGTGGCGAACTCCCAGTCACGCTGATCGTGGCCGGGTACGGCCATTACGGCGCCGGTGCCGTATTCCATCAGTACAAAGTTAGCGACCCATACCGGGATCTCTTCGCCCGTCAGCGGATGGATAGCAAACAGGCCGGTGGCCATGCCTTTCTTCTCCATCGTCGCCATATCCGCTTCAGCCACTTTAGTGGTGCTGCATTCGGCGATAAAGTCTGACAGCGCTGGGTTGCTGGCTGCAGCCTGGCGCGCCAGCGGGTGTCCGGCCGCCACGGCGACATAGGTTGCACCGAGGAAGGTATCCGGACGCGTGGTATACACGGTCAATTTTTCTTCGCTGTACGCCACGTCGAAGGTGATTTCCACGCCTTCAGAACGGCCAATCCAGTTACGCTGCATGGTTTTGACCGTTTCAGGCCAGTCTTCCAGCTTATCCAGATCGTTCAGCAGTTCTTCCGCGTAAGCGGTGATTTTCACGAACCACTGCGGAATCTCTTTACGTTCGACTTTGGTGTCACAGCGCCAGCAGCAACCGTCAATAACCTGTTCGTTGGCCAGCACGGTTTGGTCATGTGGACACCAGTTCACCGCAGAGGTCTTTTTATAGACCATGCCCTTTTCATACAGCTTGGTGAAGAACCACTGTTCCCAGCGATAGTACTCAGGCTGACAGGTGGCCAATTCACGGCTCCAGTCATAGCCAAAGCCCAGCAGTTTGAGCTGGTTCTTCATGTATTCGATGTTGTCATAAGTCCATGGCGCGGGTGCGGTGTTGTTTTTCACCGCAGCGCCTTCGGCTGGCAGACCAAACGCATCCCAGCCAATTGGCTGCAGGACGTTTTTACCCAGCATGCGCTGATAGCGCGCAATCACATCGCCGATGGTGTAGTTACGCACGTGGCCCATGTGTAGACGGCCAGAAGGATAGGGCAGCATGGAAAGGCAGTAATATTTCTCTTTGCCTTCCTGCTCGGTCACTTTAAAGGTTTCGTTTTCGTCCCAGTGTTGTTGGACGCGGGATTCTATCTCTTCCGGGCGGTATTGCTCTTGCATGGCTGCCTGTGGTCCTTTGTGAAAATCGTTTTGCGTACTTTTAGATCCGCATAGCATACCCATAAGGCTCTCCCTCAACAACATTTGACGCCCCGGCTGGCCGGATTTCTGCTTAATGCGCCGCCGCTTTCACCCTTTTGCGATTTCCTCTGCTTCAGGCACGGCAAATATGACAGAACAGCTAAACTTACTATCAGCTAGTCCCGCAAAAAGGAGAACAAAATGAATAATGTGGCGCAGGAGTATCGTGCAACGATAGCGGCATTAACCCAGCGGCTGGAGCAAGGCGAGCGTGATGTTGATGCGCTGGTTGCCGAAGCGCGACAGGAACTGTTAGCGAAAAAACACTGACCTCCTCGGAAGTGAATGAGGTGATGCGTGCCGTGCGGCGTGATTTACATGAGTTTGCGCTCAGTTATCAGGAATCTTCAGATGTGCTGGGCGATTCCGTATTTTGCGGGTGATCCGCGAAAGTGTCTGGAAAGAGCTGGCCGATATCACGGATAAGAGCCAGCTGGAGTGGCGCGAAGTGTTTCAGGATCTGCGTCATCACGGCGTTTATCAAAGTGGTGAAGTGGTGGGGTTGGGTAATCTGGTGTGTGAAAAGTGCGGTTTCACCCGGGCGATTTATACTCCAGAAAGCTTAACGCGCTGTCCGGAGTGCGGACACGATCACTTCCAGCGTCAACCTTTTGAGCCTTGATGTTCTTGTTAAACCAGCGCGAGGAATCGCGCCGCGACAACAGTGCATTGTTGATGAACAAACGGCACAGGGTTGTTGCGGCGCATTTAACACGCTAATTAATGCAGGATCTTGGCGAGGAAGTCTTTTGCACGGTCGGACTGCGGATTATTGAAGAAGTCATCTTTATTGGTGTCTTCGACAATTTTACCTTCATCCATAAAGATCACGCGATTGGCCACTTTACGGGCAAAGCCCATCTCATGCGTCACCACCATCATGGTCATGCCTTCGTTCGCCAGTTCAACCATCACGTCCAGCACTTCGTTGATCATCTCCGGATCGAGTGCAGAGGTGGGTTCGTCAAACAGCATGGCGATCGGATCCATACACAGCGCGCGGGCAATCGCCACACGTTGCTGCTGGCCGCCAGAAAGCTGACCTGGGAATTTTTCAGCATGTGCGGCGAGACCGACACGCGTCAGCAGTTTCAGCCCTTTATCGCGCGCGGCGGCTTTGTCACGCTTTAACACTTTGACTTGCGCCAACACCAGGTTATCGACAATGCTGAGGTGCGGGAACAGTTCGAAGTGCTGGAACACCATGCCGACCTTACTGCGCAGTTGCGCCAGGTTGGTTTTTTATTGTTCACCTCGGTGCCATTGACCTGAATGCTGCCTTCCTGCACCGGTTCCAGACCGTTTACGGTTTTAATCAGCGTTGATTTACCCGAACCGGACGGTCCGCAGACCACCACCACTTCACCTTTTTTCACTTCGGTGGAGCAGTTGGTCAGCACCTGAAAGTGACCATACCACTTAGAAACGTTTTTCAGGCTAATCATTTAAACCGTCCTTTTTCTTTTCAGATAGCTAACCAACAGCGAAGCGCTCAGGCTGATCACAAAGTAGACCAGACCGGCAAACAGAACCATTTCAACCTGGGTACCGTCACGCTCGCCGATGGTGGAGGCGGTACGGAAGAAGTCAGCCAGGCTCAAGACATACACCAGCGACGTATCCTGGAACAACACAATGCCTTGCGTCAGCAGCAGCGGCACCATGGCGCGGAACGCCTGCGGCAGGATAATCAGCTGCATCGATTGCCAATGCGTCATACCCAGCGCCAGCGCAGCATGAGACTGCCCACGCGAGATACTCTGGATACCGGCACGAATGATTTCCGAATAGTAGGCCGCTTCAAACAGCGCAAACGCGATCATGGCGGAAATCAGGCGAATGTCGGTTTTGGGTGACAGTCCCAATACCTGTTGCAGTAATGCGGGCACCACCAGATAGAACCACAGCAGCACCATCACCAGCGGCACCGAGCGGAACAGGTTGACGTACAGCTTGGCGAACCAGCGAATCGGCGCGAACGGCGACAGACGCATCACCGCCAGAATCGTGCCCCAGATAATGCCGAATACCACGGCCACGGCGGTAATCTTGAAGGTGATGATCAAGCCATTCCACAAATAGGGCAGGCTCGGAGGAATCGAACTCCAGTCAAAATCGTACATTATTTGCCTCCCAGATTGCCGGGCAGGCGAATTTTACGTTCTACAACACTCATAATCAGCATGATCACCAGGTTGATGCCCACATAAGCCAGGGTGATAGCGGTGAAGGATTCATAGGCGTGTGCCGAGTAGTCGAGCAACTTACCGGCCTGCGCCGCCATATCCACCAGACCAATGGTCGAGGCAATGGCAGAGTTCTTCACCAGGTTCAGCATTTCCGAGGTCATCGGCGGCACAATCACGCGATAGGCGTTAGGCAGCAGCACATAACGATAGGTTTGTGGCAGCGTCAGACCCACCGCCAGCCCCGCATTTTTCTGTCCGCGCGGCAGTGATTGAATCGCCGCTCTTACCTGTTCACAAACGCGAGCGGCAGTGAACAAGCCGAGGCAAATGGTCGAGGAAACAAAGAATTGAATATTGGGGTCCAGTTCTGCTTTGAACCACATGCCCAGTTTTTCGCCCACCAGCTCTGGCGCGACCAGATACCAGAAGAAGAACTGGACGATCAGCGGAATATTACGAAACAGCTCTACGTAGCAGGTGCCGATAGTCGACAGCAGCCGATTAGGCACGGTACGCAGAATGCCAAAGAAGGAACCTACCAGGAAGGCAATAATCCAGGCGCAGCAGGAAACCGCAATGGTTACCTGAAATCCGGACCACAGCCAGCCGAGGTAAGTCGTATTGCCGAACGGAGCCTCTTGTAAAAAGATGCCCCAGTTCCAATCGATACCCATAACAAGCTCCGGTAAAAAAAGGGTAGCGAAGCTACCCATAAGATTGTTGAGCGGTGTCTTGCTGACTGTTTCAGGGGAACGGCCTGTTACAGTTTGTCTGTCCGCACCGCGTGTTCAGCAATCGAGAGGGCAGCGGAACTGCCCTTGTTGTCGTTGTTAATTCAGAGTGCTTTGTCGTTTGGTGCTTTGAACAGCGCTTGCATGTCTGATGACAGCTCGAAGTTCATGTTCAGATTCTTCGGTGGAATTGGCTGCTTAAACCAGGTTTCAAACCATTTGCCCGCTTCGCCTGATGTCTGCGCTTTGGCAATGGTGTCATCCATCAGCTGTTTGAACTGCGGATCTTCTTTACGCAGCATGCAGCCGTAAGCTTCTTTTGACTGCGGTGTGCCGGTAATTTCCCAGTTGTCTGGTTTCTTGGCTTTCGCGCGCTCACCCGCCAGCAGAGCATCATCCATCATAAAGGCCACAGCACGACCGGTTTCCAGCGTACGGAAAGAATCGCCATGGTCTTTGGCGCTGATGATGCGCATGTCCATTTTCTTCTCGTCGTTCAGCTTGTGCAGCAGAACTTCAGAAGTGGTACCGGAGGTCACGACAACGGTTTTGCCTTTCAGGTCAGCGAAATCTTTGATGTCGCCGCCTTTTTTCACCAGCAGACGCGTACCGATGATGAAGACTGTGTCGGAGAAGGCCGCTTGTTGCTGGCGTTCCAGGTTATTGGTGGTAGAACCACATTCAAAATCGTAAGTGCCGTTCTGCAGCAGTGGAATACGGTTTTGTGAGGTGATCGGCAGCATTTTGATCTGCAGATCAGGTTTGTTCAGCTTGGCTTTGATCGCCGCCACGATGGCGTTGGAATAATCCTGCGAATAACCCACTACTTTTTGCTGATTGTCGTAGTAAGAAAAGGGAACTGATGACTCACGATGCCCAACGACGATCACGCCGCTATCATTAATTTTTTTCAGGGTGCCGGTGAGATCTTCCGCCTGGGCCGCTCCCGCTGCTGCTCCCAACAGCAGAAGAGATAATGCCACTTTGCGTGTCTGCATGTTCCTACTCCTTTGAATGGATGTCGCGCAGAACATAAACTGCGCAGATTGTGATGTTGTGTGTATTTCGTGCTGCTTTTTTAGTTATCCCTTAGCGCAACTGCGCGCAGGATAGTGATTAACATAGCGAATTGTTAACGCAATGAAACAAAAAAGTTCCTTTTTTGCGAGCCGCTCCGCACCAATAAGAGGCAATAAAAAAGCATTGCGCCTTAACGGTGCGTGTCAGTGCCAGATCGTAGTGCGTGAACATGGCATTACGCTGACAAAACGCTGATGTTAATAAAACTACTGAAATAAATAGCAATGATCGTGCCAGCACGGTGAAATGCGCGAAAAAGCCAGCAGAGAATCTGGTAAAGCGTAGCCGAGGGGAGCGGAAAACAGCGCAAAAAAGGCGAAGTGAGCACTTCGCCTGTCAAAGTGTGAACCGGCTGTCAGCGACGGCGACGAATCATCGCCACGATCAATCCGATTAGCGTCAGGATCCATACTGGCCAGATGCCGGCTTTGGCATAAGGTGTTTCACCGCTGGTCGGTGTGACTTTGGCTTCCAGCACGTCACGCGTGAACTGCGGGATGGCTTTCTCAACATCACCGTTGGCATTCACTACCGCAGTCACACCGTTGTTGGTCGAGCGTAGCAGTGGGCGACCCAATTCCAGTGCACGCATACGCGCCATCTGGAAGTGTTGCCACGGACCAATCGAGTGGCCAAACCAGGCATCGTTAGACACCGTCAGCAGGAAGTTAGTGTCAGGACGGAAGTTCGCGCGCACCTGCTCGCCCAGCACAATCTCGTAGCAGATCGCGCTGGTGAGATCATAACCGGCCACCTTCAGCTGAGGTTGCACATAAGCGCCACGGCTAAAAGAGGACATCGGCAGATCGAAGAACGGCGCCAGTGGACGCAGCAAGTCCTCAAGCGGCACGAACTCGCCGAACGGCACCAGATGGTTCTTCTGATAACGGTTGTGACTTTGGTAGCTGTAGGGTTGCTCGCCACCGAGCACGATCACGGAGTTGTAATCGTGATAGCGGTTATCCGCTTCTATGCGCGAATCGACAATACCGGTAATCAGCGTACTGCCGCGTTCGCGAAGTTCGGCATCCAGCGATTTCAGGAACGGCTGCTGATTACTTTCCAGGTCGGTAATCGCGGATTCCGGCCAGATGATGATCGGCGCTTTGCCCATGAACGGCTGGCT
Source organism: Pantoea rodasii (assembly GCF_002095465.1). Taxonomy (GTDB): domain Bacteria; phylum Pseudomonadota; class Gammaproteobacteria; order Enterobacterales; family Enterobacteriaceae; genus Pantoea; species Pantoea rodasii. The sequence goes on from NZ_MLFP01000002.1 coordinate 290,787, forward strand.
GAAGGCGGTGTAAACACGCAGCGTATTGAGTAATTGCTGCGGGTCCCATTTCATCGACTGTGGAATATTACCCTGTACCATCGCCACATCAACGCTGCGCTCCGGCAATGGCTGATACCACTGCAGCATGCGCAGCGGCAAGGGCAGTACCAGCAGTGCAGCCGCAGCAATCAGGCTCTTCACCGTGCGATGATAAAGCGCGTGCACCAACAGGCCAGCAATCACCATTAGCAGGAAAGTGATGGTTTCGACCCCTGCCAGCGGTGCCAGGCCCTTTAGCGGGCCGTCAATCTGGCTGTAACCGAACTGTAGCCACGGAAAACCCGTGAGGATCCAACCGCGCAGGAATTCGCAGATCTGCCACAATGCCGGCGCCGCCAATGCCAGGCGCCAAAGCGTGGCGCGAGGCCACAGGCGGTTAAGCACTGCTGCAAACAGCATCGGGTAGATGGCGAGATAAGCGGCCAGCAATATCACCAGGAAGATGTTCACCGGGCCAGGCATACCGCCAAAGGTAGCGATGCTGACGTAAACCCAGTTAATGCCGCTGCCAAACAGACCAAAGCCCCAGACGAAGCCAATGGCCGCAGCCTGTGGCGCACGGCGATCCAGCAACAGTAGCTGTAAACCTGCGAGGGAAATTAACGCCGCAGGCCAAAAATCGTAGGGGGAAAAGGAAAGGGTGCCAACGGCACCCGTGATTAACGCCAGCAGCAGGCGGACCCGCTGCTGCGAGTAGAGAGAGGCAAATGCCATAAAATTATTCGTCTTCCAGTTGCGGTTGTTGTGAGTCTTCCGGAATTTTTACATGCACCTGGATGATACGGCGGCTGTCAGCCATCGCGACTTTGAATTGGTAACCATCAATGTCGATGCTCTCACCGCGTGCGGGAAGGTGGCCGAATCCCTGCATCACCAGACCGCCAATGGTATCCACTTCGTCATCGCTGAAACTGGTACCAAATACATCGTTGAAATCTTCAATTGGCGTCAGCGCGCGCACCGTGTAGGTGTGGCGATTCAGCTGACGGATATCACGATCTTCTTCATCGTCATATTCATCTTCAATTTCACCGACAATCAATTCGAGGATATCTTCAATCGTGACCAGGCCGGAGACGCCGCCAAATTCGTCAATGACGATGGCCATGTGATAACGCTGGGAGCGGAACTCTTTCAGCATGCGATCCACACGCTTACTTTCCGGCACCACCACAGCAGTGCGCAGCACTTTTTCGATACTGAAAGGTTCAGACGCGCTGCTCATAAATGGCAGCAGGTCTTTGGCCATTAAAATGCCTTCGACGTGGTCTTTATCTTCGCTGATCACCGGGAAGCGCGAGTGGGCGGAATCAATGATCACCGCAAGGCACTCTTCAAGGCTTTGGTTACGTTTAAGGGTAATCATCTGGGAGCGTGGGATCATGATGTCACGCACGCGCTGTTCGGCAATATCCAGAACCCCTTCGAGCATGTCGCGGGTATCCTGGTCGATCAGCTCTTTTTGCTCAGAATCGCGGATCAGTCCCAGTAGCTCATCACGATTTTTTGGTTCACCGTGGAAGAGTTGGTTGATTAACAGGGAAAAGAATCCCTTTTTACTACTGGGTGCGTCGCTGTTTTGAGAATGGTCGTCGCTCATGGCGTTTTTATTTCGTTCTCTCTGGTGAGGGAAAGTAACTGCTGGCGTGGACGCCAGCAGCGCAAAACCTGAACACGAAGGCTCAGGCGTCTTCTTTCTCCGAAATGTACGGGTCAGGATAACCAAGAGCAAGCATTATCTCGGTCTCCAGCGCCTCCATTTCTTCGGCTTCTTCATCTTCGATATGATCGTAGCCCAGCAGGTGCAGCGTACCGTGTACCACCATGTGCGCCCAATGGGCTTCTACGGTTTTACCCTGTTCGGCGGCTTCCTGCTCAACCACCTGGCGACAAATAATCAAATCGCCCAGTAACGGTAGCTCAATGCCCGGCGGGGCTTCAAACGGAAAGGACAGCACATTAGTGGGCTTATCTTTACCGCGATAGGTCAAGTTCAGCTCATTGCTCTCGGCTTCGTCTACCAGACGAATCGTGACCTCACTTTCCGGCTGGAAAGGGGTGACGGCGGCTTCAAGCCAGCGCTGAAAGGCGTTTTCCGCGGGCAGTCCCTTTTCATCGGCACAGGCCAACTGTAAATCTAAAATCACCGCGCTCATGAAGGCTCCTGCGGGCTGGATGGGGTGGCAAGCTGCACCGCCAGCGCTTCACGCTTGCGGTCCTCTGCCAGTTTGTCACGGCGTTTCTGATCGGCTTCTTCCCATGCTTCATAAGCATTCACAATGCGTGCGACAACCGGATGACGCACCACGTCTTCGCTTTGGAAAAAGTTAAAGCTGATTTCTTCGACCTCTGCCAACACTTCAATCGCGTGGCGCAGGCCGGATTTGGTGCTGCGCGGCAGGTCAATCTGCGTCACGTCGCCGGTGATCACCGCTTTGGAGTTGAAGCCAATACGTGTCAGGAACATCTTCATCTGTTCGATGGTGGTGTTCTGACTCTCATCAAGGATCACGAAGGCGTCGTTGAGCGTACGGCCGCGCATATAGGCCAGCGGAGCCACTTCAATCACATTGCGCTCCATCAGCTTTTCTACGCGCTCAAAGCCGAGCATTTCGAACAAGGCATCGTATAGCGGACGCAGGTAAGGATCGACTTTCTGGCTGAGATCGCCGGGCAGGAAGCCCAGTTTTTCGCCCGCCTCAACCGCAGGACGGGTCAGCAGAATACGACGAATTTCCTGGCGCTCCAGCGCATCAACGGCGGCAGCCACCGCCAGATAGGTTTTACCGGTACCGGCAGGACCCACACCAAAGGTAATGTCGTGGTCGAGGATGTTGGCGACGTACTGCGCCTGATTTGGCGTGCGCGGTTTAATCACACCGCGTTTGGTTTTGATGTGTATCGCTTTACCAAACTCTGGCACGCTTTCGGCGGTTTGCTCCAGTACGCGGCTTTCTTTGATCGCCAGATGAACCTGATCCGGTTCAATATCCGGGATTTGGCCACGCACAGGCGCGGTGCTCACGTACAGGTCACGCAGAATATTAATGGCCGCGTCGACGCTGAGCGATCGACCCACCAGCTTGAAGTGGTTGTCACGGCGATTAATTTCGACACCCAGACGTTTTTCCAGTTGCTTCACATTGTCATCAAACGGACCGCACAGGCTCATCAGTCGGCGGTTATCTGCCGGTTCAAGGGCGATTTCACGAGTTTCGATATTCAAATGAATCCTTTGGGTCACTCAGGGCCAGTTGAAGAAGGTGTATCCAATGCTTCATCACAGACATAAGCATCTATACGGAATTATTTATGGGGCAACGCCCGGCTGCAAGTTGCCTAAGCGATATTTGGGCGCTGCGCGCGGAATGCAAGGGGCTCGGGATGAAACAGGCGGCAGCGCGTTGTGCGCTGCCGCTCAATCGAGAGAAGTGTTAAGGCTGGTAAAGACCCACGCCAATCTCATTTTCACGGCGTGTACGGGCAATGACAGCGTCAGGACTCAGGCTAACGCGCAGGCCCATTTCCTCTTCAGTGCGAATCAGTTTGCCGCGCAGCGAGCTGGCATGAACATCGACAATCTCCACATCGACAAATTTGCCGATCATCTCAACCGGCGCGGCAAAGTTCACTACGCGGTTGTTGTCTGTGCGTCCCATCAGCTCCATGACATTTTTACGGGAGATGCCTTCCACTAACACACGCTGGGTGGTGCCGAGCATACGGCGGCTCCAGGCCATCGCCTGCTGATTAAGCTGCTCCTGCAGGATGTACAGGCGCTGCTTTTTCTCTTCTTCCGATACATCGTCAGGCAAATCGGCGGCCGGTGTGCCCGGACGCGCAGAGTAGATAAAGCTAAAGCTGACGTCGAAATTCACTTCGCCGACCAGTTTCATGGTTTGCTCGAAATCTTGCTGCGTTTCGCCAGGAAAACCGATGATGAAGTCTGAACTCATCTGAATATCAGGACGCGCCTTCAGCAGCTTACGGATGATCGCTTTGTACTCCAGCGCCGTATGCGCGCGTTTCATCAGCGTCAGAATACGGTCGGCCCCGCTTTGCACGGGCAGATGCAGGAAGCTCACCAGCTCAGGCGTATCACGATACACTTCGATGATGTCATCAGTAAATTCAATCGGATGGCTGGTGGTGAAACGAATACGATCGATGCCATCGATGGCGGCCACCAGGCGTAACAGATCGGCAAAACTGCAAATCTGATCGTCAAAAGTTGCCCCGCGATAGGCGTTGACGTTTTGACCGAGTAAATTCACTTCTCGCACGCCCTGCGCGGCCAGTTGCGCTATTTCCAGTAAAATATCGTCACTCGGGCGGCTCTCTTCTTCGCCTCGGGTGTAAGGCACCACGCAGAAAGTACAATATTTGTTGCAGCCTTCCATAATCGAGACGAAGGCGGTTGGACCTTCGGCGCGCGGTTCCGGTAAGCGGTCGAACTTCTCGATCTCCGGGAAGCTAATATCAATCACTGGGCTTTTAGTGCCGCGCACCTGATTGAGCATTTCTGGCAGGCGATGCAGCGTCTGTGGACCAAAGACAATGTCCACGCAATTGGCGCGTTCGCGCAGACGTTCGCCTTCCTGCGAAGCAACACAGCCGCCGACGCCAATGATCACCTCGGGATTGATCGCTTTCAATTTCTTCCAGCGTCCCAATAAGGCGAAAACCTTCTCCTGCGCCTTCTCACGGATCGAGCAGGTATTCAGCAGCAGTACGTCTGCCTCTTCGGCATCATCGGTTAAAGTGTAACCGTGGGTGCTGTTCAGCAGATCGGCCATCTTCGATGAATCGTACTCATTCATCTGACAGCCCCAGGTTTTAATATGCAGTTTTTTGGTCATCGAACTAGCCATTGATTCAGTGCAGGGAAGTGCAGGGCGCGTATTGTAATGCTTTGCTGCTGTTGTGACCAGCACAGCAGGGCCTGAGATTGTGCAGCCAATTTCCGGTACACTTTATCTATCAACGTGATGAGGTGAGCTATCACGGCAAGCAGAAGGATTAGAGTCAATGCAGGATTCACATTTTGATGTGGTGGTGGTGGGCGGTGGCATGGTCGGCGCAGCGCTGGCCTGTGGACTGGCGGAACAGCAATTTCGCGTGGCGGTGATTGAGCGCGCCGAACCCGCCGCATTTGATGCCCAAAGCGCCCCCGATGTGCGCATCTCTGCCATTGGTGCCTCATCGGTGGCGCTGCTGCGTCAGCTGAATGTCTGGCCGCGCGTTGAGGCGATGCGTTGTGCACCTTATCGCCAGCTGGAAACCTGGGAGTGGCAGAGCGCGCACGTGACTTTTGATGCCGCTTCGCTGGGGCTGCCCGAGTTAGGTTATATGGTGGAAAACGCGGTCCTCCAGCGCGCGCTGTGGGAAAAGATGCAGGAAGCCGGCGTCACGCTGATTTGCCCTGCCAGTTTGCAGAGTTTACAACAGCAGCATCATGGCTGGCAGGTCACGCTGGACAACGGAACCACGCTGGAGACGCGGTTGGTGGTCGGGGCGGATGGCGCCAACTCTCGCGTACGGCAGTTGGCAGGGATTGGCGTGCGCGGCTGGAATTATGCGCAATCCTGCATGCTAATCAGTGTTGAATGCGAACAGGAGTTCGGTGACTCGACCTGGCAGCAATTTACCCCAGAAGGACCTCGCGCCTTCCTGCCGCTGTTCGATCGCCACGCTTCACTGGTGTGGTACGACGCACCGGCGCGTATTCGGCAGCTTCAGGCGATGCCATTGTCACAGCTAGAGAAAGAGATCCACGCCCATTTCCCGACGCGAGTGGGGCGTTTCCAGGTGAAGCGAGCGGCATCCTTCCCGTTGGTGCGACGTCACGCCACGCGGTACGTGCTGCCCGGCCTGGCGCTGGTGGGCGATGCGGCCCACACGATCAATCCACTGGCGGGCCAGGGCGTTAATCTCGGTTATCGCGACGTTGACGCCTTAATCAATACTCTGGTTGAGGCGCGCAGCCAGGCGCAATTATGGTCATCCGATGCGGTGTTACAGCGCTATCATCGCCAACGCTATAAAGATAATTTGCTGATGCAGGGTGGGATGGATCTGTTCTATTTCGCCTTCAGCAATAAACTGCCGCCGCTGCGCTTTTTCCGTAATCTGGGGTTGATCGCGGCTGAGAATGCCGGTGCGTTGAAACGTCAGGTGCTGAAATACGCGTTGGGCTTATAAATGTCAGAGCGTCGCAGGGCGCTCATTTATTTTCCCGAACGCAGAAAACAATAAAGCCCGCAGAAGCGGGCTTTATTGTGCAATTTGGCTGGGGTGCAGGGATTCGAACCCCGGAATGCTGGTATCAGAAACCAGAGCCTTACCGCTTGGCGACACCCCAAATTAATGGTGTTACAAATTCTTCTTAAATATGGCTGGGGTGCAGGGATTCGAACCCCGGAATGCTGGTATCAGAAACCAGAGCCTTACCGCTTGGCGACACCCCAAAAAATTTGGTGGCTACGACGGGATTTGAACCTGTGACCCCATCATTATGAGTGATGTGCTCTAACCAGCTGAGCTACGTAGCCTGAGTTTACTGCTTACTGCATCCGATATGGCTGGGATACCTGGATTCGAACCAGGGAATGCCGGTATCAAAAACCGGTGCCTTACCGCTTGGCGATATCCCATCTGTCGACTCGTATCCACGAGAAACTATCGGATTGGCTGGGGTACCAGGATTCGAACCTGGGAATGCTGGTATCAAAACCAGTGCCTTACCGCTTGGCGATACCCCATCCGGCTGCCGAAGACTGAAATGGTGCGGGAGGCGAGACTTGAACTCGCACACCTTGCGGCGCTAGAACCTAAATCTAGTGCGTCTACCAATTTCGCCACTCCCGCGAAAAAAAGATGGTGGCTACGACGGGATTTGAACCTGTGACCCCATCATTATGAGTGATGTGCTCTAACCAGCTGAGCTACGTAGCCATCTTTTTTCGCTAACCTTCATCGGCGTTGCGGGGCGCATTATGCGTATTGAGCTTTGTAGCGTCAACAAGTTTTTTGCCGTTTTTTGCCTTAAAACGCCTGTTTGACTGGCTTGTAACCAGGGTGGCGATTTATTCAACAGTTTTCTAGCGCAACATCATCGATTAAAACAAAAAGGGGCCTTTTCAGACCCCTTATCCTACTCATTCACAAGCTTATTTGTAGGCTGACTGGTGCACGCCGACGGCACGACCAGAAGGATCGTCCATGTTCTTGAACGCTTCGTCCCACTCGATGGCTTTAGCGGAAGAACAGGCAACGGATGGACCACCCGGTACGCACTCTGCAGCGCTGGCAATCGGGAACAACTCTTCAAAAATTTCACGGTACAAGTACGCTTCTTTCGAGTTCGGCGTGTTGTACGGGAAACGGAAGTGCGCGGTGGAAAGTTGCTGATCGGTGATCTGCTTCGCGGCCACTTCTTTCAATGAATCAATCCAGCTGTAGCCCACGCCGTCCGAGAACTGCTCTTTCTGGCGCCATGCCACACTTTCCGGCAGGTAAGAAGAGAAGCACTCACGCAGAATGTGTTTCTCCATTTTGCCGTTGCTGCCGCACAGTTTATCTTCCGGGTTGATACGCATCGCCACATCGAGGAACTTCTTGTCGAGGAACGGTACACGCGCTTCGACACCCCACGCAGACATGGCTTTGTTAGCACGCGCGCAGTCAAACATGTGCAGTGCCAGCAGTTTACGCACGTTCTCTTCGTGGAATTCCTGGGCGTTAGGCGCCTTATGGAAGTAGAGATAGCCGCCAAACACTTCGTCAGCACCTTCACCTGACAACACCATTTTAATGCCCATCGCCTTGATTTTACGCGACATTAAATACATCGGCGTAGAGGCGCGAATGGTGGTGACATCATAAGTTTCGATGTGATAAATCACATCGCGGATGGCATCCAGACCTTCCTGCACGGTGAAGTGAATCTCGTGGTGCACGGTACCCAAATGCTCAGCCACAGACTTGGCGGCTTTCAGATCGGGTGAACCTTCCAGACCGACAGCAAAGGAGTGCAGCTGTGGCCACCAGGCATCACTTTTATCTTCATCTTCCACACGTTTCGCCGCAAAACGCTTGGTCACGGCGGAGATGATTGAAGAGTCGAGGCCGCCAGACAGCAGCACCCCGTAAGGCACGTCAGACATCAGGTGGCTTTTCACTGACTCTTCCAGCGCATGCTTCAGGCCCGCAGCATCGGTGGTGTTCTCAGCAACCGCAGAGAAATCCATCCAGTCACGCTGCCAGTAACGACGGATTTCGCCATCGCTGCTGCACAGGAAGCTTCCCGGCGGGAATTCTTTGATGGTGCGGCAAACCGGCACCAGCGCTTTCATTTCAGAGGCGACAAACAGGTTGCCGTGCTCATCGTTGCCCATGTAAAGCGGGATAATCCCGATGTGGTCACGGCCAATCAGATACTGCTGCTTCACGCTGTCCCACAGAATAAAGGCAAACATACCCTGCAGATCGTCGAGGAAATCGAGGCCTTTTTCCTGATACAGCGCAAGGATCACTTCGCAGTCAGAACCGGTCTGGAACGCATAACGATCGCTCAACTCAGCGCGCAGTGCCTGATGGTTGTAGATCTCGCCGTTCACGGCCAGTACGTGGGTGTGGTCAGCGTTATACAGCGGCTGTGCACCGTTGTTGACGTCAACAATCGACAGGCGCTCATGCACCAGAATGGCTTTGTCATCGGCATATACGCCAGACCAATCAGGTCCACGGTGGCGCATCAGACGGGAACACTCCAGCGCTTTCTTGCGCAATTCAACAGGATCGGATTTCAGATCCAGCACACCAAAAATCGAACACATAACTGACTCCTGATCTCACCTTGCGGCGATGTTATTTCTACGTTTGTCCGGCAGCCTTGACTGCGTGATGTATAAGAAAATGCGCTATCTGGTGGTGCTAGTGCAAGTAAAATTGCGTTTTTTTGATAAAAAGATTGTTGGTATGGCTTTAAAATTGAATTTTATCTAAAGAAGTGGCTATTAAATTAGATGGTATCTAATGAATTGGCGTTTTGAATGATTTCCCGAGCAATTACCGCTGCCCAAAATCGCGATAAAGGGATGTAAAAACAAACGCCCTGCTCACACAGCGTGCGGGCAGGGCGATAAGTAAACGCGATAGTGAAGACTTAGAAGAGATCGATATCGGCCACCGAAGGGTAAATCCAGTCGGGGCGGAATGGCATCGCATCAATGTCACTCAGCGTCGAAACGCCCGACAGCACCAGAATGGTTTCCAGCCCGGCCTGGAAGCCCGCAAGGATATCGGTGCGCAGGTTATCACCGACAATCACCGTCTCTTCAGAATGAGCATGCATCTTATTCAGCGCAGCACGCATGATGTACGGGCTGGGTTTGCCGACATAAAACGGCTTGCGTCCAGAGATGGTTTCGATACCGGCGCAGAGTGCGCCACAGGCTGGCACGTAGCCACGTGCATGCGTATCGGGGTTGGTGGCGATAAAGCGTGCGCCGCTGGCCACAAAGAATGCCGCCTTGTGCATCATTTCCCAGTTAAAAGAGCGCGTCTCGCCGACAATCACGAAGTCTGGATTGACGTCAGTGATGGTGAATCCGGCTTTATACAGTTCATGGATCAGTGCGCCTTCGCCAATCACATAGGCTTTTTGCCTTCCTGACGACGCAGGAAATCCGCGGTGGCCATCGCCGAGGTATAAAATACCGAGTCCGGCACCTCGACGCCTGCATTGGCAAAGCGGTTCGCCAAATCCTGTGCCGTTTGCGACGGATAATTGGTCAGCACCACCAGCGGCATCTCTTTCTCAAGGATGCGCTGCAGAAACTCATTCGCGCCTTTTACGGCGGTATTGTCGTGCATCAACACGCCGTCGATGTCACAGATTACGCTTTTGATGGTCATAGAGGGTTTCCGGTCAGGCCTGCCAGCGGGCAGGCTTCAATTATTCTTCCAGCAGATGCTGCAGCAGAATGCCATTTAGCATCGCGCGTTTCGCCAGCGCAAAGGCACCGATCGCCGAACGGTGATCCAACTCAGAACGCACCACCGGTAAATTTTTGCGGAAGGCGTTGAGTGCCTGCGTATTGATGCAGCCCTCGATGGCAGGGAATAGCACTTTATCGGCATCGGTGATTTCACCGGCCAGCACCACTTTCTGCGGATTGAACAGGTTAATAGCAATCGCGATGGCTTTACCCAGATAACGTCCAACGTACTCAATCACTTCACAGGCTAATGCATCGCCCTGATTGGCGGCGCGGCAAATTTGTGGCATCAGACAATTATCCAGCGACAGCGTGCTCGGATAGCCCTGATTGAGCAGATGGCGCACGCGGTTTTCAATCGCCCCGTTGGCGGCGATGGTTTCCAGGCAGCCAAAGTTGCCGCAGTGGCAGCGTTCACCCAAAGGGTCGACCTGAATGTGGCCAATCTCGCCGACGTTGCCGTTACTGCCGAGGAAAATATGGCCGTTGGCGATAATGCCCGCGCCAGTGCCGCGGTGTAAGCGCACCAGAATGGAGTCTGCGCAGTCGCGGCTTGCACCGAAATAGTGCTCTGCCAGGGCCAGGCTGCGGATATCGTGGCCGACAAAGCTGGTGACGTTAAAACGTTTTTTTAGACTGGAAACCAGTGGCCAGTGGCTCACTGTGATGTGCGGCATATAACGAATGATGCCGTTAATCGGATCTACGAGGCCTGGCAGGATCACCGCAATCGCAATCAATTCATGAATCTTACGCTGATGCGCGGCCATAAACGCCGTGATGGCATTGAACAGCGCATTCTCCAGCGTCTCTTGCGTGCGCTCAGGCAGCGGATAGTCTTCCTGCGCCAGCGATTTGCCGCTTAAATCAAACAGCGTCAGCGTGGCATCATTGCGTCCTAAGCGGACGCCGATGGTATGAAAGTGGCGGGTTTCAGTGATGATGGAGATGGCGCGGCGCCCACCGGTAGAGGCTTGTTGCTCTACCTCTTTGATAAGGCCGCGCTCAATGAGCTGACGCGTAATTTTCGTGACGCTGGCGGGCGCAAGCTGGCTGAGATCGGCGATTTGAATACGCGATATCGGCCCTTGTTGATCAATTAGCCGGTAAACGGCTGCACTATTAAGTTGTTTGACAAGATCGACATTTCCTATTTGAGTCTGGCCGCCAGTGGTCATTCAGTACTTACTCGCTGAGGACGTTGTCTCCATTGACTAACGTCTTAGTGATTTGATAATCGCGGGTAAAGACAGTGAGGTTAGCGACTTTTCCTGCTGTCACTGAACCCAGCTGTTTTTCCACGCCCATTGCCTGGGCTGGATAGAGCGTTGCCATGCGCAATGCTTCATCCAGCGCGATACCGCAATGTTCCACGCTGTTCTGTACCGCTTCAATCATGGTCAGCGCAGAACCGCTCAGGGTACCGTTTTCGTCAACGCAAAGGCCGTCGCGATAGTATATTGTTTTGCCTGCAAAAATAAATTTATCAATCGACGCACCAGCGGGTGCGGTCGCATCCGTTACCAACACCAGCTTGTCGCCTTTAATGCGCTTCGCATTGCGCACGTTAGCGTAGTGGACATGTAAACCATCCGCAATGATGCCGCAGTATACATCAGGTGAATCAAACAGCGCACCGATCAGACCCGGCTCACGGCCCGCAAAGGTCGGCATGGCATTATACAGGTGGGTAGCAAAACTCACGCCCGCGCTAAAGCCTGCTTTGGCTTCTTCGTAAGTGGCGTTTGAGTGGCCCGCAGAGACAATGATGCCCGCGGCGCGCAGTTTGCCAATCACCTCGGCACCGGCGTTTTCTGGAGCCAGCGTCACTTTGGTGATCACATCCGCGTTGGCACAAAGAAAATCCACCATCTCCGCATCGGGCAGGCGAATCAGATCTGGATTATGGGTACCTTTCTTGGCTTTGTTTAGCCACGGCCCTTCCAGATGCAGGCCTAACGCCTGATTCTGGTGTTTTGCCAGATAAGCACGCAGGGTTTCAACCGCACGCTTCATCAGTGCATTGGTGCTGGTAATCAGCGTCGGCAGGTAACTGGTGCAGCCAGATTTTTCATTGGCGCGCTGCATAATTTCCAGCGTTTCCACGCTCAGCGCGTCGATATCATCGTTAAACTGCACGCCGCCGCAGCCGTTGAGCTGCAAATCAATAAATCCGGGAGCGATAAACGCACCAGCCACATCCTGCTGTGCAATCGTTGCGTCAAGTGCATCACGTGGGCACACGCGCTCAATCAGGCCATCCGCAATCACCACTGCATGATTGTCCAGAATTTCATGACCGGTAAAAATCCGGCCGTTCACTAATGCGTACATCGTTTTTCTCTCCCGGCTAAGCCTGCTACCTTAAGGCAGCAGGTTTTTTACAACGTGTTTTCACACACCCTTCATATTTTCCGCTTCCATTTCGCGGAAATATTTCACGGTTTTCACTTTCAGTTCCATGGTGGCCGGTTCGTCACACACCACCACGGATTTCGCATGCAGCTGCAGGCAGCTGATGGTCCACATATGGTTGACGTTACCTTCTACGGCAGCCTGCAGCGCTTGTGCTTTCAGATGGCCCGTCACCAGAATCATCACTTCTTCGGCATCCAGCAGCGTACCCACACCCACGGTCAGGGCGTATTTTGGCACCTGATCGACATCGCCATTAAAGAAGCGCGAATTGGCGATGCGGGTATCGTGCGTCAGGGTTTTGATGCGGGTGCGGGAAGAGAGTGAAGAAGCCGGCTCATTAAAGGCGATGTGTCCATCGTTACCCACGCCGCCCATGAACAGGTTAATTTTACCGAATGAGCGAATCTTCTCTTCGTACTGGCGACATTCTGCGTCAATATCTGGCGCATTGCCATTCAGAAGATTGATATTTTCTGGTTGGATATCAACGTGATCGAAAAAGTTGCGGTACATGAAGCTGTGGTAGCTTTCAGGATGCTCTTTTGGCAGGCCAACGTATTCATCCATATTGAAGGTGACTACGTGCTTGAAACTAACCTGGCCCGCTTTGTGCATATCGATCAGGTGCTTGTAAGCTTCCAGCGGCGTACCGCCAGTGGGCAAACCCAGCACGAAGGGACGTTCTGCGCTAGGCTTAAACGCGTTGATGCGGTTAACAATATGGCGTGCAGCCCATTTACCCACCTGGGTAGGTGTGGCCAAGGGGATCAGTCTCATGTCTTCACCTCAATTAAGATTAGGAAAGTGTGGTCGCCGATGCGGGTTTAGGTTACTGCCCTTAAGCGTAATCCGTTTAAGCGCAACCAGCAGGGAAAAGTGCGACTTGATATTTTTCATCATAAAATAAGTTTGTGGTGGTGGCTAGCATTTCGCGGGATTAAACGTCGAATATGGTGATTAAAGTCACAGTTACTGTGGTTTTAATTTGCGAGGCGAATTAATTTATCTTTACACTGCGCCTCGTGGTGAATGATGTCATCAAGGTACCGGGCGCCGGGATAATAAAATCAACCCGCGCCTCGGCAAAACGCCAGTCTCATAGGGGGAGAAAAAGGTGAGTATTTTAGGATATCTGCAAAAGGTCGGCCGTGCACTGATGGTGCCGGTAGCGACACTGCCGGCAGCGGCAATCTTGATGGGCGTGGGGTATTGGATTGATCCTGATAGCTGGGGCGCAGGCAATGCGCTGGCAGCGCTGCTGATTAAATCCGGTTCCGCCATTATCGAAAATATGTCAGTGCTGTTTGCCATTGGTGTGGCTTACGGTATGTCAAAAGATAAAGACGGTGCGGCCGCATTAACTGGCTTCGTCGGCTTCCTGGTGGTCACCACGCTGTGTTCACCCGCCGCGGTGTCCATGATTCAGAAGATCCCGGTCGAGCAGGTGCCTGCTGCCTTCGGTAAGATCAATAACCAGTTCGTGGGTATTCTGGTCGGTATTCTTTCTGCTGAGGTCTACAACCGCTTTAGCCATGTGGAACTGCCCAAAGCGTTGTCGTTCTTTAGTGGACGCCGTTTGGTGCCGATCCTCGTCTCATTCCTGATGATCATTGTGGCGTTCATCCTGATGTACATCTGGCCAATCATTTTCGGCGGCCTGGTGAATTTCGGTGAGCACATCCAGAAAATGGGTTCAGTGGGTGCAGGCGTGTACGCCTTCTTTAACCGTTTGCTGATTCCGGTTGGTCTGCATCACGCGCTGAACTCCGTGTTCTGGTTTGACGTGGCAGGCATCAACGATATTCCTAAGTTCCTTGGCGGTGCGCAATCTATCGCGAATGGCACAGGTATCCCGGGCATTACCGGTCGCTATCAGGCGGGCTTCTTCCCGATCATGATGTTTGGTCTGCCGGGTGCTGCATTGGCTATCTTCCACTGCGCACGTCCAGAAAACCGCGCCAAAGTCGGCGGTATCATGCTGGCTGCTGCGTTTGCTGCCTTCTTCACCGGTATCACTGAACCGCTGGAATTCTCCTTCATGTTCGTGGCGCCGGTGCTGTATGTGATTCACGCCGCATTGACCGGTCTTTCCGTGTTCATCGCTGCGAGCATGCACTGGATTGCAGGATTTGGTTTCAGTGCTGGTCTGGTGGATATGGTGCTGTCAACGCGAAATCCGCTGGCCGTTAACTGGTGGATGCTGATCCCTCAGGGTCTGGTGTTCTTTGCGATTTACTATGTGGTGTTCCGTTTCACTATTCAGAAATTCAATCTGATGACGCCGGGCCGTGAGCTGTCTGCAGGCGATGAAACTGATGGCTACGACGTCAACGTCGACCATAGTGGTAACGGTGAAAGCCAGACTGAATCGCTGGCACGTCGCTACATTGCTGCCATCGGCGGTTCTGAAAACCTGACCAACATCGATGCCTGTATTACCCGTCTGCGTCTAAACGTCAAAGACTCTGCACAGGTAAATGAAGGTGTGGCGAAACGTTTGGGTGCATCAGGCGTGATTCGTCTCAACAAGCAAAGTGTGCAGGTGATTGTCGGCACTCAGGCTGAAAGCATCGCGACTGCAATGAAAACGGTATTGAGTAAAGGCCCGGTTGCTGCTGCCGTTACTGCGGCACCTGCCGTGGCGAGTGCGCCGGTTGCGGCGAAACCTCAAGCGGTGCTGAACACCGAAAAAGCCGTGATTGCTACGCTGGTGGCACCGGTGACCGGTGAGATCGTAGCGCTGGATGCCGTACCGGATGAAGCGTTTGCCAGCAAAGCGGTGGGCGATGGTCTGGCAATCAAGCCAACCGACAAAACCGTGGTGGCACCGATTGCCGGTACCGTGGTGAAAATCTTCAACACCAACCATGCCTTCTGTCTGGAAGCTGCCAACGGGGTTGAGATCGTCGTGCACATGGGTCTGGATACTGTGGCACTGGAAGGTAAAGGCTTCACGCGTTTGGTGGAAGAGGGCGCAACCGTCACCGCGGGTCAGCCGATTCTGGAGATGGATCTTGATTTCCTCAACGCTAACGCGCGCTCGATGATTAGCCCAGTTGTAGTCAGCAACAGCGATGATTTCGCCGGACTGAATCTGCTGGCAAGCGGTTCAGTGGTTGCAGGTGTAACGCCGCTGTATGAAGTGAAAACTAAGTCCTTGTGATTTAGTCAGAAGGCAGGAAGCAATTCCTGCCTTTTTTGTTTTAAAACGACCAACAAACGGTTGTTTCCCTCCTGCGCTTTGTGGATCATACTCCGTTACTTCGTGGTACAAATCACCCGCTATTGTTTTGAGGATTTTGAGATGAGTGAGGCTGAAGCCCGCCCAACGAACTTTATTCGTCAGATCATTGACGAAGACTTGGCGAGCGGTAAGCACAGCAGTGTGCATACCCGTTTCCCGCCTGAGCCCAATGGTTACCTGCATATTGGCCATGCAAAATCTATCTGCCTGAACTTTGGTATCGCCCAAGATTATCAAGGTCAGTGCAACCTGCGTTTTGACGACACCAACCCGGTTAAAGAAGACCTGGAGTTCGTTGAATCCATCAAGCGTGACGTGCAATGGCTGGGCTTTGAGTGGAGCGGCAACATTCGTTACTCCTCAGACTATTTCGACCAACTGTTTAACTACGCCGTTGAGCTGATCAATAAAGGTCTGGCTTACGTTGATGAGTTGTCTGCGGAGCAGATCCGTGAATACCGCGGCACCCTGACGGCGCCGGGTAAGAATAGCCCGTATCGCGATCGCAGCGTGGAAGAGAACCTCGCGCTGTTCCAGAAGATGCGTGATGGCGGTTTCGAGGAAGGCAAAGCTTGTCTGCGTGCCAAAATCGATATGGCATCCAGCTTCATCGTGATGCGCGATCCGGTGCTGTATCGCATTAAATTTGCCGATCACCATCAGACCGGTGATAAGTGGTGCATCTACCCGATGTACGACTTCACGCACTGCATTTCGGATGCGATCGAAGGCATTACGTACTCACTGTGTACGCTGGAGTTCCAGGATAACCGTCGTCTGTACGATTGGGTGCTGGACAACATCACCATCCCTCAGCATCCACGTCAGTACGAATTCTCGCGCCTGAATCTGGAATACGCGGTGATGTCGAAGCGTAAACTGACGCAGCTGGTCACCGAGAAAGTGGTGGAAGGCTGGGACGATCCGCGCATGCTGACCGTTTCCGGTCTGCGCCGCCGTGGTTACAGTGCGGCATCGATTCGTGAGTTCTGCCGCCGTATCGGCGTGACCAAGCAGGACAACATTGTTGAGATGGCCTCGCTGGAATCCTGTATTCGTGACGATCTCAATGAGAACGCACCGCGCGCGATGGCGGTACTCGACCCGCTGAAAGTGGTGATCGAAAACCTGCCGGCTGGCCATGAAGAAACGCTGACCATGCCTAATCATCCAAACAAACCGGAGATGGGCACGCGTGAAGTGCCATTCAGCCGCGAAGTGTGGATCGATCGCGCGGACTTCCGCGAAGAAGCCAACAAGCAGTACAAACGTTTGGTGCTGGGCAAAGAAGTGCGTCTGCGTAATGCTTACGTGATTCGTGCAGAGCGCGTGGCGAAAGATGAAGAGGGCAACATTACTTGCATCTATGCCACCTGTGATGTCGATACGCTGAGCAAAGATCCTGCTGACGGCCGCAAAGTGAAAGGCGTGATTCATTGGGTTTCAGCGATTCATGCGCTGCCAGCTGAATTCCGTCTTTACGATCGCCTGTTCAGCGTGCCGAACCCGGCAGCAGCCGATGATTTCCTGACCACCATTAATCCGGATTCACTGCAAATCAAACAGGGCTTCGTTGAGTCTGGTCTGCGAGATGCGGCAGTGACGGCAGCGTATCAGTTTGAGCGTGAAGGCTATTTCTGTGCCGATAGCGTTTACTCACAGCCAGGCAAGCCGGTGTTTAACCGCACGGTCGGTCTGCGTGATACTTTTGCTAAAATCGGTGATTGATTCTGCTTGTCGATAGCACAATATGATCATCAAAGGGCGAGCAATCGCCCTTTTTTATTGCCTGCATTTCCAGGCCGCCAGCTGATTATGCTGAAGGCGGCGAAATGTGCTTGTTACCGGGGTTTGCGACTAATCTGACTTTAGCAAAATTAACCCATTTGCGAGTGTGAAAAATTGTATTTCAGGTAGGCTATGCGCTCTCAACAGAGCTCTGCGGGTTATCAAAGGAAAAAAAATGACAAGTCTCGCGCTGGAAGCTAAGCATAGCGTGGTGGTATTACATCAGCTTATTGAACGTGTTTTTAACCAGGCAGAAGGCAGTGATGACAGCATGGAACTGCTTTTGTCCTACTTTCACCCTGACTTTAAAATGGTGACCCCGCTGGGCAAGCAGCTGGATCTGAATGAGACCGAAGTGCTGTTTCGCCAACTGCACGGCAAGCGTGAAGGGATGCGCATCGCGACCAGTGAACATGCCATCATTTCACAACAGAGTGATGAAGTGACGATTCAATATCGCGAGTTACAAATGTTGAACGGCACCAATCAAACACGCATCTCTCTGGCAGTGCTGGATTGCAGCACCACCATTCCCCGCTGGCGTTATCTGCACGAAACCTTTATCGCTTGATAACAGGCATAAAAAAACCGGTGACGAGCACCGGTTTTTTTATATTGCATAGCACACTCAATTACTTATCGTGGAGCGTATCGTCTTCGCGGCAGTCTCCCAACGCACAGTGACCATACAGGTACAGGCTGTGGTTGCTGAGTTTGATGCCATGGCGAGTGGCAATTTCACGCTGACGCGTTTCAATTGATTCATCGCTGAATTCGATCACTTTGCCACAATCCAGGCAGATTAAGTGGTCGTGGTGATGCTGCTGAGTCAGTTCGAATACGGATTTACCGCCTTCGAAGTTATGACGGGTTACGATGCCCGCGTCGTCAAACTGGTTCAGAACGCGATAAACCGTCGCCAGGCCAATCTCTTCGCCCATGTCGATCAGGCGCTTATACAAATCTTCCGCACTGACGTGATGGGACTCGGGGCCGGGTCCCTGAAGCACTTCCAAAATTTTCAATCTTGGGAGAGTGACTTTCAGGCCAGCCTTCTTCAATGCGGAGTTGTTGTCAGTCATTCGGATATTGTCCTGTTACTTTGCTTGTCACTTACGGCGCAGGGGCCTTGAATGTTTAGGTCACGCGTATTCTCATTTGCGTCTCATTATAGAACTCAAGCAGTGAAATGAAAACCAGGGTGTCGCGCAAATCAACAAAAGTCGTAAGGATAAACATCGCCTACGTCAGCGCGGAACGGTGTGGTTTGGGTTTCCATTTCACTCAGCCTCATTCTATAGCCAGAGGAATAAGCGGATGACCATTGCGGGTATTCTACAGATTTGCGGGGAAAAGTTAAAAAACCGTAGCTATTATTTTTATAGGAAATTCCTTTGTCCCAATGTGAGCCAGCGCCCACATTGGGGGAGGGCAGGAATCAGGCCTCGATGATCTCTTTCAATTGCAGCTCATCGAAAATCTGTTTCACCCACGCGTTAACACGTTCGTTGGTCAACTCGGGCTGACGGTCTTCGTCAATCGCCAGACCCAGGAAGTGTTTGTCGTCTGCCAGGCCTTTAGACGCTTCAAAATGATAGCCTTCAGTTGGCCAGTGTCCCACAATCACCGCACCGTTAGGCTCAATGATGTCGCGGATGGTGCCCATCGCATCACAGAAATACTCTGCGTAATCTTCCTGGTCACCACAGCCAAACAGCGCGACCAGTTTGCCATTGAAGTCGATCTCTTCCAGCGTCGGGAAGAAGTCATCCCAGTCACACTGCGCTTCGCCGTAATACCAGGTCGGAATGCCCAGCAGCAAAATGTCGAATGCTGCGAGATCTTCTTTGGTGCTCTTAGCAATGTCATGCACTTCGGCGACATCTTTACCCAGTTGTTTCTGGATCATTTTTGCAATGTTTTCAGTGTTGCCGGTATCGCTGCCGAAGAAAATGCCTACGATTGCCATGGGTTTAGTAACCTCTTAAAGCCTGATTGTGAAAGTAAGTCAATTGACTGCACATTTATGCGAATGATAGCAGACGGTCAAAAACTGAGGAACGAGTAAAGCCTGATCTTTGTGTTCCTGCGTGCGGTCTGCGCGCGTTACGACAGTTTGAGCTGCGCCAACAGCATTTGTTCAATCAATTCGCTACGACTGATGTTTTGTTGCTCGGCCAGCGTGCTAAGCGCATCGACCGCTTCGCTGGACATCTTCAGCTCAACGCGACGCAGCCCTCGCACTTTATCGCGCTTGAGCTGATTACGTTTGTTGATACGTAACTGTTCATCACGCGTCAGCGGACTGGTTTTAGGGCGACCGGGACGCCGATCGTCTGCAAAGAGATCAAGCGTGGTGCGGTCTGTCTGTTCTTTTGCCATGATTTGCGAAACTGAGTGGGCGCGAACGGCGGAAAGGCGCTGCGCGATTTATATTTTATCGGCCCGACCGCGGTGAAAAACCATCCGCGGCAAATTTTTAGCGCGACATCATACTCCAGCGTCATCTGTGACGCCAACCCTAAACCGCTAACGGCAAGCTTTTGCTTTTACAGGTTAAAAAATCGTCTAACTGCGCGCAGCACCGCATCCGGTTTTTCAGCGTGCACCCAATGACCGGCACCGCTGATGACATGTGCATGCGCCTGCGGGAACTGACGCAGCAGTGCCTCACGGTGCTGATTATCCAGATAAGGCGAATCGCCACCGCGAATAAACAGCGCAGGATGCGGCCAGGCCGGCACCTCTTCCCAGCCAGAAATGATGCTGTAATTATTCCACAGCACTGGCACATTGAAACGCCACTCGCCGTCCACGAAAGACTTGAGAATAAACTGAATCACACCCTCTTCGGCGATGTGATGGCGCATGACCTCAGCGGCTTCGCCACGACGTATAACGCCAGCAGCTGAGACGGCGCGTATGCCGGCAAAGATTTCATCGTGACGGCGAATGTGATAATCCACCGGCGCGATATCGATTAACACTAACTTCTCGATGCGTTCCGGGGCTACCGCGCTTAAGGCCATGGCGATTTTACCGCCCATCGAGTGCCCAATCACGCCAGCACGTTCGATGTTATGCGCATCCAGCGTGTCCACAATGTCCTGTGCCATCGCAGCGTAATGCATGACTTCGCTGCGTGCAGACTGACCGTGGTTGCGCACATCCACTTGCAGCGTGGGACGGGCATCGCGAACGCCGCGCGCCAGTACGCCAAGATTGTCGAGGCTACCAAATAGGCCATGAATTAGCAGAATCGGCGTGGTGTCAGGGGTAGATTGTTCAGTTTGCAGACGGGCGTTCAAAATCATGGCTAAAGTTCTTACGGTTGTGACCTTGGCTTAGGGTATCATGGATTCACCTGTCCAGGAGCCAGCCGGCCAGGCATTAGGGCATATTCCGACTTTTGCCCTGAAACGACGCCAGCGCTATCGGCTGCCACGGATTTAACTTTATAATCCTTATGTTAGAGCCCGCTCACGTTTTGCACTGCTCGATTTTGCTAAGGCGGTTGCAACAATGCGTGGTTCTGTCATTTGCCAGAATTGTACGGAATAAGATGAAAACGATTGAAGTTGACGAAGAACTCTACCGTTATATTGCCAGCCACACGCAGCACATTGGTGAAAGCGCCTCCGATATTTTGCGCCGCATGCTGAAGTTTACGGCGGGTCAGAGCGCACCTGCTGCGCCTGCCACCAGTGCTTCAGTGAAAGAAGCGCAGCCTGCGCGCAGCGAAGCGCGTCCTCAGGATCGCGTACGTGCCGTGCGTGAACTGCTGCTTTCCGATGAGTATGCCGAGCAGAATAAGGCGGTTAATCGCTTTATGCTGGTACTGTCAACGCTCTATCGTCTTGATCCAGCAGCATTTGCTGAAGCCACTGCCTCGTTGCAGGGCCGTACTCGCGTTTACTTCGCGGGCGACGAGCACACGCTGTTGCAAAATGGCACCCATACTAAGCCGAAGCACGTTCCCGGCACGCCGTACTGGGTGATCACCAATACCAATACAGGCCGCAAATGCAGCATGGTGGAACACATCATGATGGCTATGCAGTTCCCTCAGGAACTGACAGAGAAAGTTCGCGGCACCATTTAAACTGAAGCGTCAGGGAGAAGCGCCAATGGCCAATCACCCCCGTGCCGGGCAGCCTGCCCAGCAGAGCGATTTGATTAACGTTGCACAATTAACCTCGCAGTATTACGTCCTGAAGCCCGATGCGGCGAACCCGGACCATGCGGTGAAATTTGGCACTTCTGGCCACCGCGGCAGCGCGGGACGTCAAAGCTTCAATGAAGTGCATATTCTGGCGATTGCGCAAGCCATCGCAGAAGAGCGCAAAAAGAATGGCATCACTGGCCCTTGCTACGTGGGAAAAGATACTCACGCACTGTCTGAGCCGGCGATCTTGTCCGTGCTGGAAGTGCTGGCAGCGAACGGTGTGGATGTGATCGTGCAGCAGGATAACGGCTACACGCCAACGCCTGCGATCTCCAATGCCATTCTGGAACACAACAAACGTGGTGGCGCGCAGGCTGACGGTATCGTTATCACGCCTTCGCACAACCCGCCAGAAGACGGTGGCATCAAGTACAACCCACCAAACGGTGGCCCGGCTGATACCAACGTCACGAAAGTGGTGGAAGATCGCGCCAACCAGCTGATCAAGGGCGAATTGAAAGACGTGAAACGTCTGCCACTGGATCAGGCCTGGGCAAGCGGCCATATCGTTGAGCAGGATCTGATTCAACCGTATGTGGAAGGTCTGGCTGAGGTCATCGACTTCCCGGCAATCCAGAAAGCGGGCCTGAAAATCGGCGTTGATCCGCTGGGTGGTTCCGGTATCGCGTACTGGCAGCGCATCGCTGAGCACTACAAGCTGGATCTGACCATCGTTAATGATGCTGTCGATCAGACTTTCCGCTTCATGCATCTGGATAAAGATGGCGTGGTGCGCATGGACTGTTCGTCTGAGTGCGCGATGGCCGGTTTGCTGGCGTACAAAGATAAGTTCGATCTGGCGTTCGGTAACGACCCGGATTACGACCGTCACGGTATCGTCACGCCAGCTGGCCTGATGAACCCGAACCACTATCTGGCCGTCGCCATTAATTACCTGTTCCAGCATCGCCCGCAGTGGGGCAAAGATGTGGCGGTGGGTAAAACGCTGGTCTCCAGCGCGATGATTGACCGCGTAGTGAATGATATCGGCCGCAAGCTGGTTGAAGTCCCGGTCGGCTTCAAATGGTTTGTTGATGGCCTGTTTGACGGCAGCTTCGGTTTCGGCGGCGAAGAGAGCGCGGGTGCTTCCTTCCTGCGCTTCGATGGCTCAGCCTGGTCAACCGATAAAGACGGTATCATCCTGTGCCTGCTGGCAGCGGAAATCACCGCCGTTACCGGCAAGAATCCGCAGCAGCATTATGACGAACTGGCTGAACGCTTTGGTGCGCCAAGCTATAACCGTCTGCAGGCTCCGGCGACCTCTGCGCAGAAAGCAGCACTGTCTAAGCTGTCACCGGAAATGGTGAGTGCTGACACGCTGGCGGGCGATCCGATTACTGCACGTCTGACCGCGGCTCCGGGCAATGGTGCGTCGATTGGCGGTCTGAAAGTGATGACAGAGAACGGCTGGTTTGCTGCGCGTCCGTCAGGCACTGAAGACGCCTACAAAATCTACTGTGAAAGCTTCCTCGGCGCTGAGCATCGCCAGCAGATCGAGAAAGAAGCAGTCGAAATTGTCAGTGAAGTGCTGAAGAACGCGTAATTAAACATAAAGGCGCACTATGTGCGCTTTTATCACGCGTTTTCAATAGAATGGCCCATGTGACTGCATGGGCCATTTTTTATGGCATAAATCGGTAGCCGATACCGGTTTCTGTCAGCAGATGACCTGGCTGAGTGGGATTGGTTTCCAGCTTTTGCCGTAAGTGCCCCATATAAATGCGCAGATAATGGCTGTGCTCCACCGCATTGGGGCCCCACACCTGACTCAACAGCTGGCGCTGCGTCAGCACTTTCCCGGCATTGTTCAGCAATAAACTCAACAGGCGAAACTCGGTCGGGGTGAGATGGATCTCCTGCTCATTACGCAGCACGCGGCGTGCAGCCAGATCGACACTCACTTCCCCAAATTTCACGATCGGTTCTGGCTGGCTGCTTTGATGGCGACGTAACGCCACGCGCACCCGCGCCAGCAGCTCACCGATGCCAAACGGCTTGGTCAGGTAATCGTCAGCACCGGCATCCAGCGCATCAATCTTGTCCTGCTCATCACTGCGCGCAGACAGCACAATCACCGGCATGCTGCTCCACTGCCGTACTTCGCGAATGAAGTCGTTGCCGTCACCATCTGGCAGCCCGAGATCGAGAATCACCAAATCCGGCTTACGCGTGGCTGCTTCAATCAGTCCGCGCTGTAATTGCTCTGCTTCCACAATTTTCAGGCCTTCGCTTTCCAGCGCCAGGCGCACGAAACGGCGAATCTCTTTTTCATCTTCAACAATCAAGATGGTCGTCACGCTGACTCCTGCGGCATAAAAAGTTAACACGGCACTTTATCAAGAATCGGACACGGCGTCCGTCAGGATGTTTGTAACCTGAAGTTATCGCCTCATTTACAATTATGTAACTTACTTTCAGATAAAGCCGAGAAGCGCAAAAAAAGATCAAAATAAGTGGTCGGATGAGTAGTAAAATTACACAACCAGGCGTAATATCTGAGGCAGATCACATTTCAACGCAAAAATTATCACGGGAGGCAATCATGTATCAGGCATTTCCACTCTATAAAATCGTGTTGCGCCGCGTGCTGGTGGTATTGGTCGGCTTGCTTGCTTTACCGGTGATGCTGTTCCGCCAGGATCGTGCACGCTTTTACAGCTACTTGCACCGCGTCTGGTGTAAAACCAGTACTAAACCGGTCTGGTTGGCACAGACTGAAGCAGTGGGCAGCATCCACTGGTAAGCGTTCCAACGCTGCATCGAAGAAACCGGCCGCTTCATTGAAGCGCCGGTTTTTTTTATTCTAAACTTTATCGCTATTCCTCGGGTTCCCGCTGTTATCCCTTTCCATTTCAGCTACACTTAAACCTCTACAAGATTTTGGAGGTTGTACAAGTATGAGCGAAAAAATTCCTGTTGGTATCAGTGCATGCCTGCTCGGGGATAAGGTCCGTTTCGACGGTGGCCACAAGCGTTTCGCTTTTGCAGCCGAAGAACTGACTCCCTTTGTGCGCTTTGAGCCGGTTTGTCCGGAAATGGCGATTGGCTTGCCTACGCCGCGACCGGCGTTGCGCTTGGTGAAAGAGTCGGATGAACAGATCCATCTCTGCTTCAGTAAGGATGGTGGCCAGGAAGTCACTGATGAGATGCAACGTTGGTCTGCCGATCGCGTGAAATCCTTGCATCATCTGTGCGGCTATATTCTCTGTGCAAAATCACCGAGCTGTGGCCTAGAGCGCGTGCGCGTTTACCAACCCGACACCAATGACAATCGCAAAGCAGGCACCGGTGTATTTACCTCGTTTTTACAACGGGAGATGCCCTGGTTGCCGCTTGAGGAAGATGGACGTTTGCACGATGACGCCATCCGCGAAAACTTCATGGGGCGCGTGTATGCGCTGCATGAGTTCAATGAGATGTGGCGCAGTGGCTTAACGCGTCACAAGCTGATGGTCTTCCACAGTCGTTACAAGCTGCTGCTGCTGTCACATGCGCAAGATGAATATCGGGAAATGGGGCGTTTCGTGGCGGCGATGGGCGAGTGGGATTCGCTGGAGGCGTATGCCTTTGAATACCGCATCCGGCTGATGCATTTGATGTCGCATCAGGCTTCACGCCGCAATCACACCAATGTCCTGATGCACGTGCAGGGCTACTTCCGACCTCAACTGACGTCGCCTCAGCGTCAGGAATTGGCAAAGCTGATTGACCGCTATCGCACCGGTGTCCAACCGTTATTGGTCCCGATTACCATGCTGAAACACTACATGGCGGAGTATCCGCATCCGTGGTTAGCGCAGCAGCGTTATTTTGACCCTTATCCGGAAGCGTTACGTTTGCGCTACGGGCAATAATTTCGGAGCATTATGTCTACCCATTTAGTCTGGCTGCGCAACGACTTACGCATCAATGATAATACCGCACTCGCTGCGGCGTGCCGCGATAGCCATGCCAACGTGCTGGCACTGTTTATTGCCACCCCTAAACAGTGGCAGCAGCATCATATGGCGCCGAAACAGGCTGCGTTTATCCACCAGAACCTGTGTTTACTGCAAGCTTCGCTGGCCGAGCGCGGTATCAAACTGCATTACCATCAGTGTGATGATTTCGGCGCGTCTGTGGATTATCTGAGCGAGTTTTGCGCCCAACAGCAGGTGGATGCGCTTTATTACAACTATCAGTATGAGATCAATGAGCGCGAGCGGGATGCGACCGCCGAAAAGCGCCTCGATGCGCAGGGTGTGATTTGCCAGGGCTTTGATGACAGTCTGTTGTTGCCGCCCGGCAGTGTGCAGACGGGCAGCAATACTATGTTCAAGGTCTTCACCCCATTCAGCCGCGCCTTTGTCCGCCGGCTGCATCAGGGATTACCAGAGTGCCATCACGCACCAAAAGCCCGCGGTGATGCGCCGCTAAGCGTCGGAAAAAAATCCCGCCCTTTGATTACCCGTTTGAAGAGATCGATGCATCGCTGTTTCCAGCGGGTGAAGAGGCGGCATTGAAGCAACTGCGGCATTTCGGCAAGCAATCAGTGCAGCTTTATCCTGAGGTGCGTGACCTGCCCGCGTTGGACGGCACCAGCCGCTTATCGCCGTATCTGGCCACTGGGGTGTTGTCACCGCGTCAGTGTTTGCATCGTATCCTGAAAGAGCATCCTGATGCGCTGAATGCAGGTAAAGCCTTTACCTGGCTGAATGAGCTGATCTGGCGTGAGTTTTACCGCCATCTGATGGTGGCGTTTCCGGCGCTGTGTAAGCATCAGCCGTTTGTGGAATGGACGCGTAACGTCGACTGGCAGAAAATGAGGCCCATTTGACGGCCTGGCAGCAGGGTAAAACCGGCTACCCCATCGTGGATGCCGCGATGCGCCAACTCAATACGCTGGGCTGGATGCACAACCGCTTGCGTATGATTGTTGCCAGTTTCCTGGTGAAAGATTTGCTGATCGACTGGCATGACGGCGAGCGCTATTTTATGCAGCAATTAATTGATGGCGACCTGGCGGCCAATAACGGTGGCTGGCAGTGGGCAGCGTCAACCGGCACCGATGCCGCGCCGTATTTCCGCATCTTCAATCCCACTACACAAGGTGAGCGCTTTGATAAACAAGGTGAATTTATTCGCCAATGGTTACCAGAGCTGCAAGCGGTGCCGGATAGCGATATCCATCAGCCACACGTCTGGGCGAACAAAAATAACAAGAAACTCGATTATCCCACGCCAATCGTGGAACATAAGGACGCACGTAAGAAGACACTAGACGCCTTTGAGCGCGCGCGAAGCGCGGCCTGAGGCGCTCAGGGAGCCGTACTATGAATCATGTCGAGTTAGAACATATTGTTAACCAGCAGCTGAACACCAGCGCCTTTAGCGACTATGCGCCTAATGGTTTGCAAGTCGAGGGACGCGCGGAGGTGAAAACCGTCATCACGGGCGTCACCGCATGTCAGGCGCTGTTGGATGAAGCAGTCAAGCGCAATGCGGATGCTATCCTGGTGCATCACGGTTATTTCTGGAAAAGCGAATCGCCATTAATTAAAGGGATGAAACGCCAGCGGCTGCGCACCTTGCTGATCAATGATATCAACCTGTATGGCTGGCACCTGCCGCTGGATGCGCATCCGCAACTTGGCAATAACGCGCAGCTGGCGAAGCTGTTTGATATTGAGGTGAAAGGGGAAATTCAACCGCTGGTGCCGTGGGGCGAATTGACAGAACCTTTAAGCGGCGAAGCGCTCGCCGCCAAAATCGCCGAACGTTTAGGCCGGAAACCATTGCACTGCGGTGATAATGCCCCGGCACTGATTAAACGCGTCGCCTGGTGCAGCGGTGGCGGTCAGGGCTTTATTGATAGCGCAGCGGCATTTGGCGTGGATGCCTTTATCAGCGGCGAAGTGTCTGAACAAACGATTCACAGCGCGCGCGAACAAGGCGTGCATTTCTTTGCAGCCGGTCATCACGCCACCGAGCGTGCCGGGATCAAAGCCTTAGGTGAGTGGTTGGCCGAACATCACGGCCTGGATGTCACCTTTATCGATATCGATAATCCTGCCTGATTCTCCTTTCTCACGCCCTTAACTGACGTTAAGGGCGCAAATCGGTTGACACATCTCCGTCACTTTCGCATAACTTGTTGACTTTAAGCATAAGCAAAGCGCATTGCGGACGTTTTTGTCCGCCTATAACACGACCGGGAGGTGGGTTTTGCAACGAGCACGTTGTTATCTACTGGGTGAGCGAGCAGTGGTACTGGAGCTGGAACCGCCCGTTTCACTCGCCAGCCAGCAGCGCATCTGGGGACTGTGCCAACGCCTGCAGCACAACGAACAGGTTCAGGAAGCGATTCCGGGAATGAATAACCTGACGCTGCTGCTGCGCGATCCGCAATTGAATGCGCTGGATGCCATTGAGCGTCTTCAACGCTGGTGGGAAGAGAGTGAAGAACAGATTCCAGAATCGCGTCGGGTGGAAATTCCCGTGGTGTACGGTGGTGCGGGTGGTCCCGATCTGCAGGTGGTGGCAGAGGGCGCCAGCATGACGCCAAAGCAGGTGGTCGAGCTGCACAGCAGTATTGAGTACGTGGTCTATTTCATCGGCTTTCAGCCTGGTTTTCCTTATCTGGGCGGGCTGGATGAGCGTTTGCACACGCCGCGCCGTGCTGAACCGCGCGTCATTGTGCCCAGCGGCTCGGTGGGCATTGGCGGCAGTCAGACCGGCATTTATCCATTGGCCGCACCGGGTGGTTGGCAACTGATCGGACATACCCCCATCAGCCTGTTTGATCCTTTACAGCATCCGCCGACACTGCTGCGCCCCGGTGACAGCGTGCGCTTTGTGCCGCAACAGGAGGGCGTATGTTAAACATTCTACGCGCCGGATTGATGACCTCAATTCAGGATCAAGGCCGTACCGGCTGGCGGCAATATGGCATCAGCGTCAGCGGGGCGCTCGATCAACCTTCGATGCGCACCGCCAATATGCTGGTGGGCAATCCGGACGAGAGCGCGGTGCTCGAAATTGTGCTTGGCCAGTTCAAAGCGGAATTTAAGCGTGACGGCTGGTTTGCGCTGACCGGTGCAGGCTGCAATGCCGATCTCGATGGTAAACCGGTGTGGACCGGCTGGCGTTTGCCGGTGAAGAAAGGCCAGGTACTGTCACTGGCGATGCCGGTGCGCGGCATGCGCAGCTATCTGGCGGTCAATGGTGGTTTCGCCATTGATGAGATGCTCGGTTCGCACAGTACCGATCTCAAAGCGGCTTTTGGCGGTTTTCAGGGCCGTAAGTTACAGGATGGCGATCAGCTGCCGTTGGGCAAACCCTCGCGAACCTTTAAAGGCAAAGCGGGCGTGCGTCAACTGCTGTGGGGCAATCGTATTCGCGCTTTGCCGGGACCGGAGTACAACGAATTTACCCGTGAAGCGCAGGAAGGTTTCTGGCGCAGCCCGTGGAAGCTTAGCCCGCAGAGCAATCGCATGGGTTACCGCATGCAGGGCCGTCAGCTGCAGCGTAAAGCCACGCGTGATCTGTTGTCGCACGGGTTAGTGCCCGGCGTGGTGCAGGTGCCGCCTAATGGCCAACCGATTGTGTTGATGGCCGATG
Source organism: Pantoea rodasii (assembly GCF_002095465.1). Lineage (GTDB taxonomy): Bacteria > Pseudomonadota > Gammaproteobacteria > Enterobacterales > Enterobacteriaceae > Pantoea > Pantoea rodasii. The sequence goes on from NZ_MLFP01000002.1 coordinate 320,104, forward strand.
CGCAAACCACCGGCGGTTATCCGCGTATCGCCTGTGTTATCGAAGCTGACCTTTATCAACTGGCGCAGATTCGCCTTGGCGAACCGATCCACTTTATCCATTGCACACTGGAAGAAGCGCTGCTGGCGAAGCAGCATCAACAGCGCTCCTTTGATCAAATAGCCTGGGGGCTTGCACATGAAGATTGATCTCAATGCTGACCTTGGCGAAGGCAGCGCCAGCGATCAGGAACTGTTAACACTGGTGAGTTCGGCCAATATCGCCTGTGGCTTTCACGCCGGTGATGCGCAAACCATGCTGCAATCGGTGCGCTGGGCTAAAGCTTCTGGCGTGGCGATTGGGGCGCATCCCAGTTTCCCGGATCGTGAGAACTTTGGCCGCACTGCGATGCAGCTGCCGCCGGAAACGGTGTATGCGCAGATGATCTATCAGATCGGCGCACTGAAGAGCATCGCCGAGAGTGAAGGTGGGCGATTAGTGCATGTGAAGCCACATGGCATGCTGTACAACCAGGCTGCAGCGGATGCCGTGCTCGCCGACGCGATTGCGCGCGCAGTCAAAGCAGTGGATCCGGCGCTGATCCTGGTTGGCCTGGCGGGAAGTGCTTCGATTGCGGCGGCGGCACATCATGGCTTACGCACGCGTGAGGAGGTGTTCGCCGATCGTGGCTACCTGGCAACGGGCGCACTGGTGCCGCGCAGCCAGCCGGGCGCGATGATTGAAGAAGCCGATCGTGCATTGGCACAAACGCTGGCCATGGTGCAACAGCGTCAGGTGCAGAGCATCAGCGGTGAGTGGGTAGCGGTGAACGCTGAAACGGTTTGTCTGCATGGCGATGGGGCACACGCGTTGCAATTTGCTCGTGCGCTGCGAGCCGCTTTCGCCAGTCATCAGATAGCGGTCACCAGTGAATAATAAATAACAACTCGCCCGGCACGCTGTCGGGCTTTTTTAATTCTCAGATGAGGGGAAATAGATGGATAACGTGGTCAATCTCTGGCCGTTATTGGGCATTGCCGCCATCGTACTGGGGTTTGTGTTGCGCTTTAACCCGGTGCTGGTGGTGATTGTCGCCGGTTTTGTTACAGGACTGGCCGCGCATATGCCGCTGGCCGATATTCTTGAAAAGCTCGGTTCCGGCTTCCTGAATACCCGCAACCTGCCGCTGATTTTGCTGCTGCCGCTGGCGGTTATCGGTTTGCTGGAGCGCCACGGTCTGAAGGAGCGCGCGCAAAGCTGGATCGCGCAGATCAAAACCGCGACAGCGGGCCGTTTGCTGATCGTTTATCTGTTCGTACGTGAAATCACGGCGGCGCTGGGTTTAACCAGCCTCGGTGGCCATCCGCAGATGGTGCGTCCACTGCTGGCACCGATGGCAGAAGGGGCGACGGAAAACCGTTATGGTGAGGTCACACCAGAAGTACGTCATCGTCTGCGCGCGATGTCAGCGGCCACGGATAACGTTGGCCTGTTTTTTGGCGAGGATATCTTTGTTGCCTTCGGCGCCATCATCTTCATGCATAACTTCATGCAGGAGTCGGCGGGTATCAGCACCGAGCCGCTGCATATCGCCTTGTGGGGGATACCCACCGCACTCTGCGCCTTCCTGATCCATTCGGCGCGTCTGGTGCGTCTTGATCGCCAGCTGGCGCGTGAACTGGGTGCCATCAATCAGCAGGCGCTGCATGCCAAAGGCGGGAAATAATGTTCCAACAACAATATTTGATGTGGCTGGCTGGGGTGATCCTGCTGGTGGTGGCTGTGCTTTCCTGGCGTGACAGCGCCAATCCGCGTCGTTTCACTACCGGTTTGTTTTGGGCGCTGTATGGCCTGATGTTCCTGATTGGTGATGGCGCGTATCAATTAATCGGTCAGTGGGCGGGTGATACCGCCGCCGGCAAGCGTATGCTACATATTGGCGTGGGCGTTGCCGTGGTGTTGATGGCGTTGATTGCCGGTTTCGGCGGTGTGCGTCTCGGCAGCTATCATCAGCGCAGCGACCAGCAGAAGCGTGAAAGTGCGCAGCGCTTGCGGAATAAACTGTTCCTGCCTGCGCTGGCGATTCCGGTGGTGACGGTGATTGGCGTGCTGGCGTTTAACAATATTCCCGGCTTGCAGGATGCGGTGTTTGGCCCAGGTAATCATTCAACATTAGTCACCCTGTTCTCGATGATGGTCGGCTGCGTGCTGGGCTGGATCATCGCGTTGCAAATCACCCATGAAAAACCGCTGCAGTCGATGCAGGAGACCCGTCGTCTGCTGGATGCGGTGGGCTGGGCGTTTATTTTGCCGCAGATCCTCGCCACCCTTGGCCTGCTGTTCACCAGCGCAGGCGTTGGCACCGCGATTTCACATCTCACCGAGCAGTATCTTGCCGTTGATAACCGTCTGATTGCCGTCGCGGTGTATGCGATCGGTATGGCGCTGCTGACCATGGTGATGGGCAACGCTTTCGCGGCGTTCCCGATTGTGACGGCCGGCATTGGTATTCCTATTCTGGTGCTGCAACACGGCGGCAATCCGGCGGTGATGGCGGCGATAGGTATGTTCTCTGGCTATTGCGGCACCTTGATGACGCCAATGGCCGCTAACTTCAACATCGTACCGGCCCGCTTGCTGGAACTGCCGGACCGTAATGCGGTGATCAAGGCTCAGGTGCCAACCGGTGTGCTACTGTTGTTGGTGAATATTTTCCTGCTCTACTTCCTGATGTTCTTGTGAGGTTGCAATGAAAACGGTGTTGATGACGGCCTTTGAGCCCTTTGGCGGCGAAAGTATCAATCCTTCATGGGAAGCGGTGCGCAGTCTTGATGGCAAAGAGATCGCTGGCGCGCGCATTGTGGTGCGCCAGCTGCCGGTGGTGTTTGCCACCTGCGGCAAGGTGTTAACGCAAGCGCTGGAAGAGATTCAGCCTGACCGCGTGTTGTGCGTGGGGCAGGCCGGTGGCCGCAGCGATATCACGGTGGAGCGCGTGGCGATCAACGTGAATGATGCCCGCATTCCGGATAACGATCGGCAGCAGCCGATCGATCAGCCGATTGTGGCCGATGGCCCCGATGCGTACTTCTCCACGTTACCGATTAAAGCGATGGTGGCGGCACTGCGTGAGGTTGGTGTACCGGCGTCGGTATCGCAAACGGCGGGAACCTTCACCTGTAATAACGTGATGTACAGCTTGCTGCACTGGTTGAAAACCACCCACAGCCCGGCACGGGGAGGCTTTATCCATATTCCCTATATGCCGGAACAGGCGGTGAATCATCCTGGCGTAGCCAGTATGGCGACGGCCAGCGTGATTCTGGCGCTGGAAACCTCACTGCAGGTGATGTTGAGCACTGAAACTGACATTCGCGCGGTCGGCGGGGCGACGCATTAACAGGAGAAGGTATGCCTGAAGGACCGGAGATCCGCCGCGCGGCGGATCAACTGGCAACTGCGATGGAAGGCAAACCGCTCACTGATGTGTGGTTTGCCTTTCCTGAACTGAAAACCTACGAACCGGCACTGATGGGGGAAACCATTACTGCCTTTGAAACGCGTGGCAAAGCACTGCTGACACACTTCTCTAATGGCTTAATCCTTTACAGCCATAACCAACTGTACGGTGTGTGGCGCGTGGTGCCGACCGGTACTGAACCCAACACCTCGCGCCAGCTGCGTGTGCGGCTGGCCAATGCCGATCAAACTATTTTGCTGTACAGCGCGTAGGATATTGAACTGCTCAATGCGGATACCGTCGGCGCACATCCCTTTCTACAACGCGTGGGGCCCGATGTGCTGGATGCCACGTTAACGGTGGAAGAGGTGCGTGAGCGGCTGCTATCGGCACGTTTTCGTCGCCGTCAGTTCAGCGGATTGTTGCTCGATCAGGCGTTTCTGGCGGGATTGGGTAACTATCTGCGCGTGGAGATTTTATGGCATGCCGGATTGCTGGCGTCGCATCGGGCGCAGGATCTCAGCGAGGAACAGCTCAATGCCTTAAGTGCGGCGATGCTGGCGGTGCCTCGATTGTCGTATCAGATGCGCGGTAGCATGAAAAAGTATCACGAAGAGGCAGCGTTTCGTTTTGAGGTGTTTCATCGGCAGGGTAAAAAGTGTCGGCGCTGCGGTGCAGTGATCGAGAAGGGCGTGTTGTCATCACGGCCGTTTTACTGGTGTCCCGGATGCCAGAATTGAGAAGGGCGGGATAACCCGCCCTCCATTTTTATTTCTTCAGCGCCGAAGAGAATGGACGCTCGGTGTAACCGGTGTACAGCTGACGCGGACGCGCAATTTTCATGCCTTCGTCGTGCATCTCTTTCCAGTGTGCAATCCAACCCACGGTACGCGCCATCGCGAAGATCACGGTAAACATGGAAGAAGGAATGCCCATCGCTTTCAGAATAATGCCAGAGTAGAAATCGACGTTTGGATACAGTTTACGCTCGATGAAGTACGGGTCGTTCAGTGCGATGTGTTCCAGCTCCATCGCCACTTCCAGCAGGTCATCTTTCATACCCAGCTCGTTCAGCACTTCGTGGCAGGTATCGCGCATCACGGTGGCACGTGGATCGTAGTTTTTATAAACGCGATGACCGAAGCCCATCAGACGGAACGAATCGTTCTTATCTTTCGCACGTTTAACAAACTCTGGAATGTGCTCAACCGTGCTGATCTCTTCCAGCATACGCAGCGTGGCTTCGTTGGCGCCGCCGTGTGCCGGTCCCCACAGAGAAGCGATACCGGCCGCGATACAGGCAAACGGGTTAGCACCGGAAGAACCGGCGGTACGCACGGTGGAGGTAGACGCGTTCTGCTCATGGTCAGCATGCAGAATCAGAATACGGTCCATCGCGCGTTCCAGCACCGGATTCACTTTGTACTCTTCGCACGGTGTGGCGAACATCATATGCAGGAAGTTGCCGGCATAAGACAGGTCGTTGCGCGGATAGACAAACGGCTGGCCAATCGAATACTTGTAGCACATCGCGGCCATGGTCGGCATTTTCGACAGCAGACGGAACGCAGCGATTTCGCGATGGCGCTCAATGTTGACGTCTAATGAATCGTGATAAAACGCGGCCAGCGCGCCCGTTACCCCACACATCACTGCCATTGGATGCGAATCGCGGCGGAAGCCGTGGAACAGACGGGTGATTTGCTCGTGGATCATGGTGTGACGGGTAACGGTGGTGCGGAATTCTTCAAACTGCGCCTGGGTCGGGGCTTCGCCATTCAGCAGGATGTAACACACTTCGAGATAGTTGGAGTGCGTTGCCAGTTCGGAAATCGGGAAGCCGCGGTGTAACAGAATGCCTTCGTCACCGTCGATAAAGGTGATTTTAGATTCGCATGACGCAGTAGAGGTGAAGCCGGGATCAAAAGTGAACAGGCCGTGATTGCCAAGTGTGCGGACATCAACAACGTCTTGTCCCAGCGTACCTTGCATCACATCCAGTTCAACTGAAGCGTTATCTTGTAGGGTTAGCGTCACTTTTTTATCTGTCATTTTTCGTCTCCATAGCGCCTTAGTAGGTAAGGATCTTAGACACCAGAATAGCCTTCATGTTGTGTAAAACCACAATCTTCACAGTATCACTCTGCGGTAACGTTTGTCGTGCAGGGTTACAGAGCGAAAGATGCGTTAGGGCCAGTCGGTGGCGTTCGGGCATGACATGCTGAACAGCGCGGATGTTAAAGATCCTGTCACGACATAACTTCTTGGTAACCAATAACCTGATGCTTTGTGTTGCTCGTAATGGCAATGTTACATAACTTGAGCTTAGGGGAAAGTGTATCCCCATAACTTTTGTGCATCATAGGGCTTTAATGCGATTGTTTGTAACTGAAATGTTGATCTATTGTCAAATCAGATAATTAAAAATGTATGAATTGTGAAATTCGTGAGTCGGATCACTGTTCAGCCTAAATGTGACCAAAGAGATTGTAGGGGAATTGTAATCAGAATGTGATCCTCCTATACTGCCGCCAGGTCTCCGGAATACCCTGACACCAGGAGCCACCCAGCGTTTTTTCGCTTCATTTAACACTGGATGTTGCTTTTTTGGTGGCGGTTGCAGTCTGAACACGCGCTGTGCTCTGATGCGACTCAGGTCCGGAGGAAGCAAAATAAAAAAGAGCTGTGTGGGCAAAACCGTGAAAAAACAAAGACCTGTTAACTTGGATCTCTCGACGATCCGGTTTCCCGTTACTGCAATATCGTCCATTCTCCACCGCGTCTCCGGCGTGATCACCTTTGTCGCTCTCGGAATACTGCTCTGGTTACTGGGTCTCTCTCTCTCTTCTCCTGAAGGCTTCCAGCAAGCGGCTTCCATCATGGACAGCTTCTTCGCCAAATTCATCATGTGGGGCATCCTGACTGCGCTGGCGTATCACGTCGTGGGCGGTATTCGTCATATGTTGGCTGATTTTGGCTTTATGGAAGAAACCCTGCAGGTGGGAACCCGTTCCGCGCAAGCGGCTTTTGGTATCACTGTCGTGCTCTCAATTTTGGCTGGAGTCCTCGTATGGTAAGCAATGCTTCTGCATTAGGACGCAACGGTATTCATGACTGGCTGTTACTGCGTGCTGCTGCAATCTTAATGACGCTCTACATCATCTACCTGCTTGGTTTTGTGGTGATGACCGGCACTCTGACCTATGACGCCTGGCACGGCTTCTTCGCCTCTGCCTTCACAAAAGTGTTTACGATACTGACGCTGTTCTCGATTCTGATCCACGGCTGGATTGGCATGTGGCAGGTCCTGACCGACTACGTTAAACCGGTAGCAACCCGCTTGCTGCTGCAGTTTGTGATTGTGGTCGCGCTGTTGTCGTATGCCATTTATGGAATCGTTGTTGTGTGGGGTGTGTAAATGAGTTTGCCAGTCAGAGAATTTGATGCCGTGGTGATCGGCGCGGGTGGCGCGGGAATGCGCGCGGCTCTGCAAATTTCACAATCGGGCCAGACCTGTGCCCTGTTATCGAAAGTCTTCCCAACCCGTTCTCATACCGTGTCTGCGCAGGGCGGTATTACCGTTGCGCTGGGTAACACCCACGAAGACAACTGGGAATGGCATATGTACGACACCGTTAAAGGTTCCGACTATATCGGTGACCAGGACGCGATCGAATATATGTGTCACGTCGGTCCAGAAGCGATTCTGGAACTGGAGCACATGGGTCTGCCTTTCTCTCGTCTTGATGATGGCCGCGTGTATCAGCGTCCGTTTGGTGGTCAGTCGAAGAACTTTGGTGGTGAGCAGGCAGCGCGTACCGCTGCGGCCGCTGACCGAACTGGCCACGCCTTGCTGCATACCCTGTATCAGCAGAACCTGAAAAACAAAACCACCATCTTCTCAGAATGGTATGCGCTGGATCTGGTGAAAAACGAAGACGGCGCGATTGTCGGCTGTACCGCTATCTGCATGGAAACCGGTGAAACCGTCTACTTCAAAGCCAAAGCGACCATTCTGGCGACCGGTGGTGCGGGCCGTATTTACCAGTCCACCACTAACGCGCATATCAACACCGGTGACGGCGTTGGCATGGCGCTGCGTGCCGGTGTACCGGTACAAGATATGGAAATGTGGCAGTTCCACCCAACCGGCATTGCCGGTGCTGGCGTGCTGGTGACCGAAGGTTGTCGTGGCGAGGGTGGCTACCTGTTGAACAAACACGGTGAACGCTTCATGGAGCGTTATGCGCCGAATGCCAAAGATTTGGCCGGTCGTGACGTGGTGGCGCGTTCGATGATGGTGGAAATCCGTGAAGGTCGCGGTTGTGATGGTCCATGGGGCCCGCACCTCAAGCTGAAACTCGACCACTTAGGCGCTGAAGTGCTGGAATCCCGTTTGCCGGGTATTCTTGAACTGTCGCGTACCTTTGCTCACGTCGATCCGATTAAAGAACCGATCCCGGTTATCCCAACCTGCCACTACATGATGGGCGGCGTGCCGACCAAAGTGACCGGTCAGGCGCTGCGCGTGAATGAGCAGGGCGAAGACGAAGTGATTCCGGGCCTGTTCGCGGTCGGTGAAATCGCCTGCGTGTCGGTACATGGCGCTAACCGTCTCGGCGGTAACTCACTGCTGGATCTGGTGGTATTTGGCCGTGCGGCCGGTGTGCACCTGCTGGAGTGTCTGGAAGAGCAGGGTGAACTGCGTGAAGCCACGCAGGAAAACATCGATGAAGCCATGGCGCGTTTCAACCGTTGGGAAAACAACACCACGGGTGAAGACCCTGTTGAAATCCGCAAAGCGTTGCAACGCTGCATGCAGAACAACTTCTCGGTGTTCCGTGAAGGTGATGCGATGCGTGAGGGTCTGGAAGAGTTGAAAGTGATTCGTGAGCGCCTGAAGTCAGCGCGTCTTGATGACCGTTCGCCAGATTTCAACACTCAGCGTATCGAATGCCTTGAGCTGGATAACCTGATGGAAACAGCGTACGCCACGGCGGTTGCCGCAAACTTCCGTACCGAAAGCCGTGGCGCACACAGCCGCTTCGACTACCCGGAACGTGATGATGCTAACTGGCTGTGTCACAGCCTCTATGTTCCGCAAACGGAAAGCATGACGCGCCGTGAGGTGAACATGCAACCGAAACTGCGTGCGGCCTTCCCGCCGAAAGCGCGTACCTACTAATTGCGGAGATCATCATGAGACTCGAATTTTCTATCTATCGTTACAACCCGGAAGTCGATGACAAGCCGCGGATGCAGGAGTACACCCTGGAATCCGAAGATGGTCGCGACATGATGCTGCTGGACGCGCTGATCCGTTTGAAAGAGAAGGACCCTACGCTGGCCTTCCGTCGCTCATGCCGTGAAGGTGTGTGCGGTTCTGACGGCCTCAACATGAACGGTAAAAACGGACTGGCCTGCATCACCCCAATCTCCGCGCTGGGTAATGGCACGAAGAAAATTGTTATCCGTCCACTGCCTGGTTTGCCGGTGATCCGCGACCTGGTTGTTGATATGGGACAATTCTATGCGCAGTATGAGAAGATTAAGCCTTTCCTGTTGAATAATGGGGAAAATCCACCAGCGCGTGAGCATTTGCAGAAGCCTGAAGAACGTGAGCATCTGGATGGTTTGTACGAGTGTATTCTCTGTGCATGCTGTTCAACCTCTTGCCCATCGTTCTGGTGGAACCCGGACAAGTTTATCGGTCCGGCAGGCTTGTTAGCTGCATACCGTTTCCTGATCGACAGCCGCGACACCGAAACCGATGCGCGTCTCGACAATCTGAACGATGCTTTCAGCGTATTCCGCTGTCACAGCATCATGAACTGTGTGAGCGTGTGCCCAAAAGGACTAAACCCGACGCGCGCCATCGGCCATATTAAGTCGATGCTGCTGCAACGCGGGGCGTAATACACTGAAGTCACTGTCCGGGAACTTAGGTTCCCGGCAGTTTACGGAAGCCTTTATAAGCGCGGTGATGACCACGCTTATAAAGGTTCCCTTACGGGCCACGCGGCGGTTGCGCACAGGTTCGTATCGCTGAACTCACTACGGCAAGCCGCGAAAGCGGCAACAAATGAAACCTCATAAAAAGCAGATTAATGCTTAAGGGATCACAATGCAGAACAGCGCGATGAAACCCTGGCTGGACTCCTCCTGGCTGGCCGGCGCGAACCAATCCTACATAGAGCAACTCTATGAGGATTTCCTGACCGATCCTGACTCTGTTGATGAAATGTGGCGTGAGCTGTTCCAACAGCTGCCTGGCACCGGCGTGAAACCTGAGCAGTTTCACTCGACTACGCGTGATTACTTCCGCCGCCTGGCAAAAGATGCGACCCGTTACACATCCTCAGTCACCGATCCGGCCACCAATTCCAAACAGGTTAAAGTGCTGCAGCTGATCAATGCGTTCCGCTTCCGCGGCCATCAGCACGCTAACCTCGATCCTCTCGGCCTGTGGAAACAGGATAGGGTTGCGGATCTTGAGCCGGCTTATCACGACCTCACCGACGCCGATTTTCAGGAAAGCTTTAACGTAGGTTCATTTGCGATTGGCAAAGAGACCATGAAGCTGGCTGATCTGTTCGCGGCGCTGCAGCAGACCTACTGTGGCTCGATTGGTGCAGAGTACATGCACATCAACAACACCGATGAAAAGCGCTGGATTCAGCAGCGTCTGGAATCAGTGGTCGGCCATGCGAATTTCAGCAGCGACGAGAAAAAAGGTTTCCTGAAAGAGCTGACCGCAGCGGAAGGTCTGGAAAAATACCTCGGCGCGAAATTCCCGGGTGCCAAACGCTTCTCGCTGGAAGGCGGTGATGCGCTGGTGCCAATGCTGCGTGAGATGATTCGTCACGCGGGCAAAAGCGGCACGCGTGAAGTGGTATTGGGAATGGCGCACCGTGGCCGTCTCAACGTCCTGATCAACGTGCTGGGTAAAAAGCCTCAAGACCTGTTCGACGAATTCTCCGGCAAGCATAAAGAACACCTCGGCACCGGTGACGTGAAGTACCACATGGGCTTCTCGTCAGACGTCGAAACCGAAGGCGGCCTGGTGCACCTCGCGCTGGCGTTCAACCCGTCGCACCTCGAAATCGTGAGCCCGGTAGTTATGGGTTCAGTGCGTGCGCGTCTGGATCGTCTGGCAGAGCCAAGCAGCAACAAAGTTCTGCCGATTACCATTCATGGTGATGCCGCAGTCATCGGTCAGGGCGTGGTTCAGGAAACCCTGAACATGTCACAGGCACGTGGCTACGAAGTGGGCGGTACCGTTCGCATCGTGATCAACAACCAGGTTGGTTTCACCACCTCCAACCCGAAAGATGCGCGTTCCACCCCTTATTGCACCGACATCGGCAAGATGGTGCTGGCCCCGATCTTCCACGTCAATGCGGATGATCCGGAAGCCGTGGCTTTCGTCACCCGTCTGGCGCTGGATTATCGCAACACCTTTAAACGTGATGTGTTCATCGATCTGGTGTGCTATCGCCGCCACGGCCATAACGAAGCCGATGAGCCAAGCGCAACCCAGCCGCTGATGTACCAGAAAATCAAAAAGCACCCGACGCCGCGCAAACTCTACGCCGATCAGCTGGAAAGCGAAGGCGTCGCGACGCAGGAAGACGCCACCGAACTGGTTAATCTCTACCGTGATGCGCTGGATGAAGGCGAGTGCGTGGTGCCAGAATGGCGTCCGATGAGCCTGCACTCCTTCACCTGGTCGCCTTACCTGAATCATGAGTGGGATGAGAGCTATCCGGCCACCGTTGAACTGAAACGTGTGCAGGAACTGGCACGCCGCATCAGCAGCATCCCAGAAGCGGTAGAAGTGCAGTCACGTGTCGCGAAGATCTACAACGACCGTAAAGAGATGGCCGAAGGCAACAAGCCGTTCGACTGGGGCGGCGCAGAAAATCTGGCGTATGCAACCTTGGTTGACGAAGGCATCCCGGTGCGTCTGTCGGGTGAAGATACCGGTCGTGGTACCTTCTTCCACCGCCATGCGGTGATCCACAACCAGACCAACGGTTCAACCTATACGCCACTGCATCATGTCCATAATGGCCAGGGACAATTTAAAGTCTGGGATTCTGTGCTGTCTGAAGAAGCAGTGCTGGCCTTCGAATATGGTTATGCCACCGCAGAGCCGCGCGTGCTGACCATCTGGGAAGCACAGTTCGGCGATTTCGCTAACGGCGCTCAGGTGGTTATCGACCAGTTCATCAGCTCTGGCGAGCAGAAATGGGGCCGTATGTGTGGCCTGGTGATGTTGCTGCCACACGGCTATGAAGGTCAGGGTCCTGAGCACTCCTCGGCGCGTCTGGAACGTTATCTGCAACTCTGTGCTGAACAGAATATGCAGGTGTGCGTGCCTTCTACGCCAGCGCAGGTTTACCACATGCTGCGTCGTCAGGCACTGCGCGGTATGCGCCGTCCACTGATTGTGATGTCACCGAAATCACTGCTGCGTCATCCGCTTGCCATCTCAAGCCTGGAAGATCTGGCTAATGGCAGCTTCCAGCCGGCGATTGGTGAGATTGACGATCTGGATCCGAAGCAAGTGAAACGCGTGGTGATGTGTTCCGGTAAGGTTTACTACGACCTGCTGGAGCAGCGTCGCAAGAATGAGCAGACCGATGTCGCCATCGTACGTGTCGAGCAGCTCTATCCGTTCCCGCACAAAGTCGTGCAGGACGTGCTGAAAAATTATGCCCATGTGCAGGATTTCGTGTGGTGTCAGGAAGAGCCACTGAATCAGGGTGCGTGGTATTGCAGTCAGCATCATTTCCGCGAAGTGGTTCCCTTCGGTGCGTCACTGCGTTACGCAGGTCGTCCGGCTTCTGCTTCACCAGCCGTGGGCTACATGTCCGTACATCAACAACAGCAGCAAGACCTGGTTAACGACGCGCTGAACCTTGGTTAATTAAAAGGAAAGAAAATGAGTAGCGTAGAAATTCTGGTTCCCGATTTGCCTGAATCCGTAGCGGACGCAACGGTTGCAACCTGGCACAAAAACCCGGCGATGCGGTCAGTCGCGACGAAGTTCTGGTTGAGATTGAAACGGACAAAGTTGTGCTGGAAGTACCTGCTTCAGCAGACGGTGTACTGGAAGCGATTCTGGAAGATGAAGGCGCAACGGTGCTTTCGCGCCAGCTGTTAGGACGCCTGGTGGAAGGCAACAGCGGTGGAAAAGAGACCTCTGCGAAAGTCGAAAGCAATGAATCAACGCCAGAGCAGCGTAAAACCGCGTCTCTGGAAGAAGAGAGCAATGATGCGCTGAGCCCAGCGGTTCGTCGCCTGATCGCGGAAAACAGCCTCGATGCCAGCCAGATCAAAGGCACCGGTGTGGGTGGTCGTCTGACGCGTGAAGATGTTGAGAAGCATGTCGCGAAGAAAGCCGACGGCGCGAAAGCCGCTCCGGCCGCTGCCGCTGCTGCACCGCAGGCTGCTGTGTCTAACCGCAGCGAAAAACGCGTGCCGATGACGCGTCTGCGTAAGCGTGTGGCTGAGCGTCTGCTGGAAGCGAAAAACAGCACCGCGATGTTGACCACCTTCAACGAAATCAACATGAAGCCGATCATGGATCTGCGCAAGCAGTACGGCGACGCGTTTGAGAAACGTCACGGTGTGCGTCTGGGCTTCATGTCCTTCTACATCAAAGCGGTGGTTGAAGCGCTGAAACGCTATCCAGAAGTGAACGCTTCGATCGATGGCGAAGATGTGGTGTACCACAACTACTTCGACGTCAGCATCGCGGTGTCTACCCCGCGTGGTTTGGTGACCCCAGTGCTGAAAGATGTTGATGCGCTGAGCATGGCTGACATCGAGAAGAAAATTAAAGAGCTGGCCGTGAAAGGCCGCGACGGCAAACTGACCGTAGAAGAGCTGACCGGCGGTAACTTCACCATCACCAACGGTGGTGTGTTTGGTTCGCTGATGTCTACACCGATCATCAACCCACCGCAGAGCGCGATCCTGGGTATGCACGCGATCAAAGAGCGTCCGATGGCGGTGAATGGCCAGGTTGTGATCTTGCCAATGATGTATCTGGCACTCTCTTACGATCACCGTCTGGTTGATGGTCGTGAATCCGTTGGCTATCTGGTCGCGGTGAAAGAGATGCTGGAAGATCCGGCTCGTCTGCTGCTGGATGTCTAATTTTCGCCGGGCGCACCGCATGAAGGTGCGCCCAAACTCATATCTGAATGGATAGAACATCATGAACTTACATGAATACCAGGCGAAGCAGTTGTTTGCTCGCTATGGCATGCCGGCACCGACTGGTTACGCCTGTGCTACGCCACGTGAAGCAGAAGAAGCCGCCTCTAAAATTGGCGCAGGTCCGTGGGTAGTAAAATGTCAGGTTCATGCCGGTGGCCGCGGTAAAGCGGGCGGCGTGAAAGTCGTAAACAGCAAAGAAGACATTCGTGCCTTTGCTGAGCATTGGTTGGGCAAGCGTCTGGTGACCTACCAAACTGATGCACACGGCCAGCCGGTTAACCAGATTCTGGTTGAAGCTGCGACTGACATCGATCAAGAACTGTACCTGGGCGCGGTAGTTGACCGTGCAACCCGTCGTGTGATCTTCATGGCTTCAACTGAAGGCGGCGTGGAAATTGAGAAAGTGGCGGAAGAAACCCCGCACCTGATCCACAAAATGGCACTGGATCCGCTGGCCGGTCCTCAGCCTTACCAGGGTCGTGAGTTGGCGTTTAAACTGGGCCTGACCGGTAAGCAAGTCAGCCAGTTCACCAAAATTTTCATGGGTCTGGCGACCCTGTTCCTGGAACGCGACCTGGCGATGGTTGAGATCAACCCGCTGGTGATCACCAAGCAGGGCGATCTGATCTGCCTCGATGGCAAACTGGGCGCAGACGGCAACGCACTGTTCCGTCAGCCAGAGCTGCGTGAAATGCGCGATCCAAGTCAGGAAGATCCACGTGAAGCGCACGCGACACAGTGGGAACTGAACTACGTTGCGCTGGATGGCAACATCGGCTGTATGGTAAACGGCGCCGGTCTGGCGATGGGCACCATGGACATTGTGAAACATCACGGTGGCCAGCCTGCTAACTTCCTGGATGTCGGCGGCGGCGCAACCAAAGAGCGCGTAACCGAAGCCTTCAAAATCATCCTGTCTGACGATGCCGTTAAAGCGGTATTCGTTAACATCTTCGGCGGCATCGTACGTTGCGACCTGATCGCAGACGGCATCATCGGTGCAGTAGCAGAAGTGGGTGTGAACGTGCCAGTAGTGGTACGTCTGGAAGGTAACAACGCCGAGCTGGGCGCGAAGAAATTGGCCGACAGCGGTCTGAATATCATTGCAGCAACCAGCCTGACAGACGCTGCGCAGCGTGTTGTTGCTGCCGCGGAGGGTAAATAATGTCCATTCTTATCGACAAAAACACCAAAGTCATTTGCCAGGGTTTCACCGGCGGCCAGGGGACTTTCCACTCTGAGCAGGCTTTGGCCTATGGTACGCAGCTGGTTGGCGGCGTTACCCCAGGTAAAGGCGGCACCACGCATCTCGGTCTGCCCGTGTTCAACACGGTGCGTGAAGCGGTAGAAGCCACTGGCGCGACCGCGAGCGTGATTTACGTTCCAGCCCCGTTCTGTAAAGACGGTATCCTGGAAGCCATCGACGCAGGCATCAAACTGATCATCACCATCACCGAAGGCATCCCAACGCTGGATATGCTGACCGTGAAGGTGAAGCTGGATGAAGCCGGCGTGCGCATGATCGGCCCGAACTGCCCAGGTGTGATCACCCCAGGCGAATGTAAGATCGGCATCATGCCGGGTCACATTCACCAGCCAGGCCGCGTCGGTATCGTGTCTCGTTCAGGCACCCTGACCTATGAAGCGGTTAAGCAGACCACTGACATCGGCTACGGCCAGTCAACTTGCGTCGGCATCGGTGGTGACCCGATCCCAGGCTCTAACTTCATCGATATCCTGCAAATGTTCCAGGATGATGCACAGACCGAAGTTATTGTGATGATCGGTGAGATCGGTGGTAGCGCTGAAGAAGAAGCGGCCGCCTTCATCAAAGAGCACGTGACCAAGCCGGTTGTGGGCTACATCGCCGGTGTGACTGCACCGAAAGGCAAACGTATGGGCCACGCAGGCGCCATCATTGCCGGTGGTAAAGGCACCGCTGACGAGAAATTCGCAGCATTGGAAGCGGCCGGTGTGAAAACCGTGCGCAGCCTGGCTGACATTGGTGACGCGGTTAAAGCGGTTCTGCCAATCAAATAAGCAGCATCTTATGATGTACAGAGGCCACCTTCGGGTGGCCTTTTTTATGCGCACTGTTCGGCGACACGCATAGCCACGTAAAAAGCAGGGGAAAAAAGGCTACGGGTTGAGAATCCGCGGCTATGCTTACTTTGTTGGTAAGGTAAAGATGAGAAAATGTGCGTGATTTTTCTTGAGAAATTAACGCTATGCATCCTGCACTAAGTTAAAAAATTGCGGGAAAGGTAATTATTTTCTTAATTGCATTACCCGTTTATGACAAGTAATTAACAACGACTCTAACACTACATATCTGAAAAAATATTGTCTTAATCCAGATCAATAAAGCGTGAGTTATAACAAACTTTACTACTGGCATCATGCACGACAAACGGTATAAATTGCGCTGCATCAATTCAGTCTTTTCCGACATTTTTCAGGAGTTTGTGCCAGGCGTTGTTAGCGCAATTCTGCCGCCTCCTCACATCACGCTCCTGCTCGAAACAGACTGAAGCGATCGGTTTTTCGGGAAATTTTCACCACTGTTACTCACTCATTTCGGGCTACAGATTTCTCTATTCTGCTAGTAACAAAACTGGAATCAATAATCAGTCGTTCCTGGATCTTATTCTGCACGTCAATGTTCGCTGTTTACCGTTGTCAGCCGCAGAATAAATTCATGCGAGGAGCAAGGAGTCATCATGTTAGATATTGTCGAGCTGTCGCGTTTACAGTTTGCCCTGACGGCGATGTACCATTTCCTGTTCGTACCATTAACGCTGGGTATGGCGTTTTTGTTGGCGATCATGGAAACCGTATATGTCCTGACGGGGAAACAAATTTATAAAGATATGACCAAGTTCTGGGGCAAGTTGTTTGGTATCAACTTTGCACTGGGTGTGGCCACCGGCCTGACCATGGAGTTTCAATTCGGCACCAACTGGTCATATTACTCACACTACGTCGGCGATATCTTCGGTGCGCCGCTGGCCATCGAAGGCTTGATGGCGTTCTTCCTCGAATCCACCTTTGTCGGTCTGTTCTTCTTCGGCTGGGATCGCCTGGGCAAAGTTCAGCACCTGGCGGTCACCTGGCTGGTGGCGCTCGGCTCAAATATGTCCGCGCTGTGGATTCTGGTGGCGAACGGCTGGATGCAAAACCCGATTGCATCCGAATTCAATTTCGAAACCATGCGTATGGAGATGGTGAGCTTCTCCGAGCTGGTGCTCAATCCGGTTGCTCAGGTGAAGTTTGTCCACACCGTGGCGGCAGGTTACACCGCAGGCGCGATGTTTGTGCTGGGCATCAGTGCCTGGTATCTGCTGAAAGGTCGCGATTTGGCCTTTGCTAAACGCTCCTTTGGTATTGCCGCCAGCTTTGGCATGGCAGCGATCCTTTCTGTCATCATCCTCGGTGATGAATCCGGTTACGAAATGGGTGACGTGCAGAAAACCAAACTGGCCGCGATTGAAGCTGAGTGGGAGACCCAACCCGCGCCAGCCGCCTTCACGCTGTTTGGCATCCCGGATCAGGACTCGCAGCAGAACAAGTACGCGATTCAGATCCCGTATCTGCTTGGTCTGATCGCCACGCGATCGGTGGACACGCCGGTGACTGGCCTGAAAGATCTGCTGTCACAACATGAAGTGCGTATCCGCAACGGGATGAAAGCCTATGCGTTGTTGAACGAACTGCGCGCAGGCAGCAAAGATCCAACGGTGCGTAGCCAGTTCGAGGCCAGCAAGCAGGACCTCGGTTACGGTTTACTGTTGAAGCGCTATACCCCAGATGTGGCCAATGCCACTGAAGCGCAGATCCAGAAAGCGACGCAGGATTCGATCCCGCGCGTGGCACCGCTCTATTTCGCCTTCCGCATCATGGTGCTGTGTGGCGTGCTGCTGCTGGGCATTATCGCGCTCTCATTCCTGAGCGTGATTCGTAATCGCATCGGTAAGAGCCGCTGGCTGCTCAAGGCGGCGTTGTACGGCATTCCGTTACCGTGGATTGCAATCGAGTCAGGTTGGTTTGTTGCCGAGTATGGCCGTCAGCCTTGGGCGATTGGTGAAGTGCTGCCGACCGCCGTGGCGAACTCCTCACTGACCGTCGGCGATCTCCTATTCTCGATGATTTTGATTTGCGGTCTCTACACCATTTTCCTCGTGGCGGAAATGTACCTGATGTTCAAGTTCGCCCGTCTGGGACCCAGCAGCCTGAAGACCGGCCGCTACCATCATGAGACCGTGAAAGCGGCTGCTCAGCCAGTGCGTGGATAAGGAGAGCAACCATGTTTGATTATGAAGTATTGCGCTTTGTCTGGTGGTTGCTGATCGGCGTGCTGCTGATCGGTTTCGCCGTGACCGACGGTTTTGATATGGGCGTAGGGATGCTAACGCGCATCCTTGGTCGTACCGATACCGAACGTCGCATCATGATTAACAGCATCGCTCCACACTGGGACGGCAACCAGGTGTGGCTGATCACCGCCGGTGGTGCGCTGTTTGCTGCCTGGCCGATGGTTTACGCTGCTGCGTTTTCCGGTTTCTACGTGGCGATGATTCTGGTGCTGGCTTCACTGTTCTTCCGCCCGGTGGGCTTTGACTACCGTTCGAAGATTGAAGATATGCGCTGGCGCAACACCTGGGACTGGGGCATTTTCATCGGCAGTTTTGTGCCACCGCTGGTGATTGGCGTGGCCTTCGGCAACCTGTTGCAGGGCGTGCCTTTCCATGCGGATGAGTATCTGCGCCTGTTCTACACCGGTAACTTTTTCCAGTTGCTGAATCCGTTTGGCTTGCTGGCGGGTGTCATCAGTGTGGCGATGATTCTGACGCAGGGTGCAACCTATTTGCAGATGCGCACCAATGGCGATCTGCATCTGCGTGCTCGCGGCACGGCACAAATCAGCGCGCTGGTGATGATGGTGTGCTTCGTGTTGGCCGGCGTGTGGGTGAAATACGGTATCGACGGGTATGTGGTGAAAAGCGTTATCGATCATCACGCCGCGTCGAACCCGCTGGGCAAAGAGGTGGTACGAGAAGCCGGTGCATGGTTGGTTAACTTTGAACAGACGCCAATTCTGTGGCTGTTCCCGGTTCTCGGCGTGGTGTTGCCATTGCTGACCGTGCTCTGTTCGCGTATGGAGAAGGGCGCCTGGGCATTTGTCTTCTCTTCACTGACACTGGCTTGCGTCATCATGACCGCGGGTATCGCGATGTTCCCGTTCGTTATGCCATCCAGCACCGTTCCGGGCACCAGCCTGACAATGTGGGATGCCACCTCGAGCCTGCTGACGCTGAAAGTGATGACCTTCGCCGCCATCATCTTTGTTCCGCTGATTCTGGTGTACACCAGCTGGTGCTACTACAAGATGTTTGGCCGTATCACCAAAGAACACATTGAGAGCAATACGCACTCCCTGTACTGATTAAGGAGATTGAGCATGTGGTATTTTGCCTGGATTCTTGGCACCCTGCTGGCCTGTGCGTTTGGCGTGATTACGGCGCTGGCGATTGAGCAAGCAGAAGAGAGTGGCGCAAAGGATAAACAGCACTGATGCGCACACTGATTCGGACGCTTTACCGTCTGATGGACAAGGGCCCGTTACGGGCCCTTTCGTTAATCCTGGCACTGTGGTTGGCAGCCTGTGTCATTTGGCAGCCATCGCGTTTTGCTGCACGTACCAGTGATTTAGCGATTTGGCATGGCCTGTTGATGATTTGGGCGGTGTGTGCCGGCGTGATCCATGGCACGGGGTTTCGCCCATTACAAACCCGTTGGCAGGCGTTATTTTCTCCGTTGCCCGCGATGCTTGTGCTGATTATTGGGATTTACTGGTTCTATCACTGAGTTGCACACCGCTGTTTGAAACCGCCTATTTCAGGTGCTGGCGTGAGTTTATGTCAGTGCCTGGTCAAGAAATATCCTGAAATTCCTTCCAGTTGTTAACGTGTGATAATTATTTTCTCCTGGCTCTGGCGGACCATTCCCAAGCCGATCTCTCTTGCGTATAGTAGCAACGTTTAAAATGAGACCGGGATGTAGAGTGAGTACAACGCTGTTTCGCTGGCCGGTTCGGGTCTACTACGAAGACACCGATGCTGGTGGTGTGGTTTACCACGCCAGCTACCTTGCTTTCTATGAACGAGCACGTACCGAAATGTTGCGCCAGCACCATTTCAACCAACAAGCCCTGTTAGAAGAGCAGGTGGCGTTTGTGGTACGACGCATGACGATAGACTTTGTTGCCGCAGCCCGTCTTGACGATCTTCTGGATATCCAGAGTGAAGTGACCGCCATGACTCGCGCAACCATGACCTTTTCGCAGCGTATCGTGAATGCAGAGGGCAAAGTGCTGAATGAAGCCGAAGTCCTGATTGCCTGCATCAACCCACATCTAATGAAGCCGATTGCGCTTCCCAAGTCTATTGTCGCGGAGTTCAAGCAGTGACTGACATGAATGTTCTTGATTTGTTCCTGAAGGCGAGCCTTCTGGTCAAACTTATCATGTTGATTTTGATCGGCTTTTCTATTGCCTCATGGGCGATCATTATTCAGCGCACGCGCATTTTGAATGCGGCGAGTCGCGAAGCCGAAGCATTTGAAGATAAGTTCTGGTCAGGTATCGAGTTATCGCGCCTGTATCAGGAAAGCCAGGGACGCCGGGATGAACTGGGCGGTTCTGAGCAGATTTTCTACTCAGGTTTCAAGGAGTTTGCTCGCCTGCATCGTGCGAATAATCACGCACCGGAGGCCGTACTGGAAGGCGCCAGCCGCGCTATGCGTATCTCGATGAATCGAGAGCTGGAAGCGCTGGAAAATCACATTCCTTTCCTTGGCACCGTCGGTTCCATCAGCCCGTATATCGGTCTGTTCGGTACGGTGTGGGGGATCATGCATGCCTTTATCGCCTTGGGTGCGGTAAAACAGGCCACATTGCAGATGGTAGCGCCCGGTATTGCCGAAGCGCTGATCGCCACTGCCATCGGCTTGTTCGCGGCCATTCCTGCCGTTATGGCGTACAACCGTCTGAACCAGCGCGTCAACAAGCTGGAGCAGGGCTACGACAACTTTATGGAAGAGTTCACGGCTATCCTGCATCGTCAGGCTTTCTCCACCGACAACACGAAGTAAGTCGAGGTTAACGATGGCCAGAACCCGTGGTCGCGGGCGCCGCGACCTTAAGTCGGAAATCAACATTGTTCCGCTGCTCGACGTGCTGTTGGTGTTGCTGCTCATCTTTATGGCAACCGCGCCGATTATTACGCAGAGCGTGGAAGTGGATCTGCCTGACGCGACCGATTCGAAAACGGTCTCAACGGATGATAACCCTCCCGTCATTGTTGAAGTGTCTGGAGTAGGGCAGTACAGCCTGGTGGTGGATCACGATCGCATGACGCAGTTACCGCCGGAACAGGTGGTGAGCGAAGCACAGCGCCGCATCGAAGCCAATCCGAAGACCGTGTTCCTGATTGGTGGTGCGAAAGATGTGCCTTACGACGAAATCATCAAGGCGCTGAACCTGTTACATCAGGCTGGCGTGAAATCTGTCGGTTTGATGACACAGCCGATTTAACGCGAACCGTTTTTGGGATCCGAGAGTGTCGAAGGTAACCGAGCAGAACGACAAATTAAAACGCGCGATAATCATTTCGGTGATTCTGCACATCGTGCTGATCGCCCTGCTGATTTGGAGCTCGTTTAACGAAAAGATCGAATCCAGCGGCGGCGGTGGCGGCAGTGATATTGACGCGGTGATGGTCGATTCCGGTGCCGTGGTTGAGCAATACAACCGCCAGCAGAATCAGCAACGTGACAGCCAGCGCGCCGAGCAGCAGCGTCAAAAGCAGTCGCAGCAGCAGGCAGAAGAGTTACAGCAGAAGCAAGCCGCTGAGCAGCAACGTTTGAAAGAGATGGAAAAAGAACGTTTGCAGTCCCAGCAGGAAGCGAAAGAGCAGGCGAAACAGCAGGCCGAGCAGCAGAAAGCGGCGGAAGCGGCTGCGAAGCAAGCTCAGGATCAGCAGAAAGCAGCTGAAGCCGCGGCGGCAAAGGTCAAGTCGGATGCGAAAGCAGAGGCGGATGCACAAGCTAAAGCCACGGCAGATGCCAAAGCCAAAGCGGTAGAAGAAGCCAAGCAGGCCGCTGCAGATGCAAAGAAGAAAGCGGATGAGCAGGCCAAAGCAGCGGCAGCTGAAGCAGCTAAAGAGAAAGCCGCGCAGCAGGCGAAAGCGGCGGCAGAATCTAAAGCAAAAGCAGATGCTGAGGCCAAAGCGCAGGCAGCCGCCGATGCGAAGGCGAAAGCCGCTCAGGAAGCGAAAGAAGCCAAAGAACAGGCAGCAGAAGACGCGAAGGAAAAGGCAGCTGAGGCGGCAAAAGAGAAAGCCGCCACCGAAGCCAAAGCCAAAGCGGATGCAGCAGCGAAGGCGAAAGCCGATGCGGCAGCCAAAGCAAAAGCCGCAGCAGATGCCAAGAAGAAAGCCGCATCTGAAGCCGCGAAGAACGAAAGTGACGTTGATGACCTGTTAGGTGGCCTCTCGTCTGGTAAGAATGCACCGAAAAGTGGCACGGCTTCTGGTGGTGCTGCGGGGCAGGGGAATCAGAAGAAGGCAGGTGCGTCAGGTGCAGAGATTAACTCTTATATGGGACAAGTGGTGGGTGCGATTCAAAGTCGCTTCTACGATGCGGATACCTTTAAGGGCAAAGAGTGTAACCTGCGTATTAAATTGGCACCTGACGGCTTGCTGATTGATGTTACATCAGAAGGTGGCGACCCGGCATTGTGTCAGGCTGCAATCACCGCGGCGAAACAGGCTCGTATTCCTAAGCCTCCATCGCAAGCGGTGTATGAAGTGTTTAAAAATGCCCCAATGCGTTTCAAACCGGAATAATGCAGTAACCCACGGCAGGTTGAACTAAGGTTAGCTTGCCGTAATTTATGAACACTCGTGTTTTTCAGGAACTGTGCGAATTATCGGGAACTCAGGTTCAGATAAGGGAGAAAAGATGAAGCAGGCACTTCGAGTCACCTTAGGTTTTTTTGTACTGCTGTGGGCAGCGATGCTGCACGCAGAAGTGCGCATTGAAATTACGCAGGGCGTGAACACCGCACGTCCAATTGGTGTGGTGCCGTTCAAATGGGCTGGCCCTGGCGCGGCACCGGAAGACGTTGGCGGCATTGTGTCTGCAGACTTACGTAACAGCGGTAAATTCAACCCGCTCGACCGTTCGCGTTTGCCACAACAGCCAGCCAGCGCGCAGGAAGTTCAGCCTGCCGCCTGGAGCGCATTGGGTATTGATGCGGTTGTCGTGGGTCAGGTTACCCCTAACCCAGATGGCAGCTACCAAATTGCTTACCAGCTGGTGGACACCGGTGGTGCACCGGGTACCGTGCTGGCGCAGAACTCTTACAAAGTGACTAAGCAGTGGTTGCGCTATGCCGCACACACCGCCAGTGACGAAGTGTTCGAAAAGCTGACTGGCATCAAAGGTGCATTCCGCACGCGTATCGCCTACGTGGTGCAAACCAACGGCGGACAGTTCCCGTATGAGCTGCGCGTATCAGATTACGACGGTTACAACCAGTTCGTGGTTCACCGTTCACCGCAGCCATTGATGTCACCGGCCTGGTCTCCAGACGGCAGCAAAGTGGCCTACGTGACCTTTGAGAGCGGTAAATCAGCGCTGGTGGTACAGACGCTGGCCAACGGTGCCATCCGTCAGGTTGCTTCTTACCCGCGCCACAACGGTGCACCGGCCTTCTCGCCGGACGGTTCGAAACTGGCATTTGCGCTGTCTAAAACCGGTAGCCTGAATTTATATGTGATGGATCTGGCCTCAGGTCAGACGCGTCAAGTGACCGATGGTCGCTATAACAGCACTGAACCGACCTGGTTCCCGGACAGCCAGACGCTGGCTTACACCTCGGATCAGGCGGGTGCGCCTCAGATTTATAAAGTTGGAGTTAACGGCGGTGCGCCACAACGTATTACCTGGGAAGGTTCTCAGAACCAGGATGCGGATGTGTCTTCCGACGGCAAAACAATGGTGATGATCAGCAGCGCCGGTGGTGCTCAGCATGTCGCCAAACAGGATCTGGTAACGGGAGCCGTTCAAACAATAACGGACACGTTCCTGGATGAGACGCCAAGTCTGGCGCCTAACGGCACGATGGTAATCTATAGCTCTACTCAGGGGATGGGTTCCGTGTTGCAGTTGGTTTCAACAGATGGGCGTTTCAAAGCGCGTCTTCCGGCAACCGATGGACAGGTCAAATTCCCTGCCTGGTCGCCGTATCTGTAATGCATGGCTCCCCTGCATAGCGGGGGATGACGATGTATAGCAAACAAAATAATAGGATAAAGAAATGCAACTGAACAAAGTGCTGAAGGGTTTGATGCTGGCTCTGCCGGTGATCGCGGTAGCTGCATGTAGCTCGCACAAAAACAACAACAACGACCAGACTGGTATGGGCGCAGACAACGGCGCTTACGGTGCTGGCCAGAACGGCAACATGTCTTCTGATGAGCAAGCGCGTCTGCAGATGCAGCAGCTGCAGCAGAACAACATCGTTTACTTCGGTCTGGACAAGTATGACGTGGCTTCTGACTACGCTCAGATGCTGGATCAGCACGCGGCATTCCTGCGTGGCAACCCGTCTTACAAAGTGACCATCGAA
Source organism: Pantoea rodasii (assembly GCF_002095465.1). Classification (GTDB taxonomy): domain Bacteria; phylum Pseudomonadota; class Gammaproteobacteria; order Enterobacterales; family Enterobacteriaceae; genus Pantoea; species Pantoea rodasii. Next base: position 344,460 of record NZ_MLFP01000002.1, read on the forward strand.
GGTCATGCGGATGAGCGCGGTACCCCAGAGTACAACATCGCCCTGGGCGAACGTCGTGCTAGCGCAGTTAAAATGTACCTGCAGGGTAAAGGCGTATCTGCTGACCAGATGTCTATCGTATCTTACGGTAAAGAAAAACCAGCTGTACCGGGTCATGACGAAGCGGCTTACGCTAAAAACCGTCGTGCCGTACTGGTTTACTAAGAGACTCACATGATTAGTAACTTCAGACTTCAACTATTGAGTCTGTCGTTACTGGTTGGCGTAGCGGCCCCCTGGGCCGCTAATGCCCAGGCGTCAATCAGTAACGTTGGCTCAGGCTCGGTCGAAGACCGTGTCACCAATCTCGAACGTATCTCCAATGCCCAGGCTCAGCTTCTGCAGCAGTTGCAGCAGCAGATGAGTGACAACCAAAGCGATATCGATTCGCTGCGCGGCCAAATCCAGCAGAACAGCTATCAACTGAATCAGGTGATTGAGCGCCAAAAGCAGCTCTATCAGCAGATTGATACGCTGAGCAGCGGGAACAATGGCGCACAGGCGAGCGGTGGCGGTGATGCCGCAGCGGCGGGTGCAGCAGCGGGAAACGCTGATGCAGGTGGTAGCAATGCAAGCGGAAATACCGCTGCCCCTGCGCAAACCGGCGATGCAAATACCGATTACAATGCGGCAGTCGCGCTGATTCTCGAGAAGAAGCAGTTCGATCAAGCAATAACGGCCCTGCAGGCGTGGGTGAAGAAATATCCTGACTCCACCTATCAGCCCAATGCTAATTATTGGCTGGGTCAGTTGAATTACAACAAGGGCAAGAAGGACGATGCCGCTTACTATTTTGCCACTGTGGTAAAAAATTATGCGAAATCACCGAAAGCCCCAGAAGCGCTGTTTAAGGTTGGCGTGATCATGCAAGAGAAGAACGACACGGCGAAAGCCAAAGCGGTCTATCAACAAGTGATCAAATTATACCCGACAAGCGAATCTGCCAAGCTGGCGCAAAAGCGTCTGGCTGGGATGTAATTTGTGCAGCAATGACCGGATTTCGTATGATTTCTGGTCTTGCAGCATGAAAGGTAAGCAATTGAGTGATTTGGTGATAAATAAGGGTTGCGCCCTCCCGCTAAATCAGTAATATATGCCGCCGTTGCCCGGGCAGTTTAACAAAGCGTCCGGCAGCCTGAAGATGGGTCGTTAGCTCAGTTGGTAGAGCAGTTGACTTTTAATCAATTGGTCGCAGGTTCGAATCCTGCACGACCCACCATCTTAACCAGCTGTATGTTAGATGTTTTCTTCAGAAGCTTCACAACCTTGATGGGTCGTTAGCTCAGTTGGTAGAGCAGTTGACTTTTAATCAATTGGTCGCAGGTTCGAATCCTGCACGACCCACCATCAAGTTTAAAGTTGTAAGCCGCTCCTCGAGCGGGTCGTTAGCTCAGTTGGTAGAGCAGTTGACTTTTAATCAATTGGTCGCAGGTTCGAATCCTGCACGACCCACCACTATGTAGAAAGGCGCCCTAAAGGCGCCTTTTTGCTTTTCTGCGTTTCTTAAATCTGTGCTTGTCAAAACTTCAGCTGAACGTGCTGTGGGTCCGTGCGTCAGCCCGTCAAGGCGGGACGGATCGCGAAGGAATCTCACATCCCTGTGGACCGGCCTCGCCATCCATGGCTCGGACGCTTCGCTCTTCCGCTCCCGACTTGACGGGCTTATGTGGCCTGGTTGCTGCTTTATTAAAACGCACATCTGTTTTGGAAGGGACTGCGTTCTTCAATATCGAATTGTTTGGTGGGGTTGCTGTGGGTCCGTGCGTCAACCCGTCAAGGCGGGCCGGATCGCGAAGGAATCTCACATCCCTGTGGATCGGCCTCGCCATCCATGGCTCGGACGCTTCGCTTTCCGCTCCCGCCTTGACGGGCTTATGTGGCTTGGTTGCTGCTTTGTGAAAAGTGCACAGATGTGGCATGAAGGCGGCAATAAGGGGCGGTGGAGTAAAGCTTGCGGCGCAGGGATGCGCCGCCAGAGCCTACAGGGATGTATTTACGGCGACTTTACGCAACCGCCCCTTATTACCGACTGAAACGCACTGTCGTTGTTTTACTGCCGACTGTAGCGTTCAGGTTTATTTCTTACCTGGCGTCAAACTCTTCCAGATATGCAGCACCGCATAGCTGCGCCACGGTCTCCAGGCCTGCGATAACGTTTCAGCCACTTTGGCACTCACGCCACCGAGATTATTACGAATCGCAATATCCTCTTTGGGGAACGCATCGGGCCAGCGTAGCGCACGCATGGCGATATAACTCGCGGTCCACGGCCCAACGCCCTTTAATGCCAACAGTTGTTGCTGAACCACGTCAGGATTCACCGCGCCATTAAACCGCAATGCACCGGAGGCGCATGCCTGAGCCAGTGACTGAATCGCCTGCGAGCGGGCGCTAACGATACCGAGGCTGGCGATATCATCAATCGTTGCCGCAGCGAGGGATTCTGCGGTGGGCGGCAGTCGGGATAGTTCAGGCCATGGCGTCGCTAGCGGCTGGCCGAAACGTTGAGCGACACGACTGCTCAGCGTGGTGGCCGCTTTTACGGTCACCTGTTGGCCGAGAATTGCCCGCACCCCCAATTCAAAGCCGTCAAACGCGCCAGGAACGCGTAAACCAGGATAACGAGCCAGACTCTCAGCTAATAGCGGATCCTGGCTTAGATGCTCGCTGATGCGCTGTGGTTGGGCATCCAAATCGAACAGGTCGCGCAGACGACGCAGCAGGGCAGGTAAAACCGGCGTTAAAGTGGTGGTGAACTGTACTTTGAGTGCTTGTTTCTCCGCCAGATGGCTGATACGCACCCAACCACGACAGTGGCCTAACGCCACGGTGCGGTGATACGCCCCCTCATTGACCCATTCCACCTCTTTCATCACGCGCTGCTGCAGGAAATCGAGGATCGTATCCCAGTCATAAGGCGGACGATAACTGAGACGCAGCTCAGCGCTCTCCTGCATGCTGGTGGGGGTATCGGGTTGGCTCTGCTTACGCAGACGAGAGGGCGTCATACGGTAGCGCGTCTGAAACACATCATTAAAACGCCGCAGGCTACGAAAGCCACTGGCATAAGCGATTTCCGTAACCGGTAATGATGTCTCGGTTAGCAACTGTTTCGCCAGCAGCATGCGCCGCGTTTGGCGCAACTCCATCGGCGATACGCCCAACTCCTGCTGCACCACACGGCGTAATTGACGTTCGCTCAAGGCAAACTCGCCCGCGATGTCTGCCAGCGTCTCCTGTTCTTCCAGCAAGCCCTCTTCAATGCGGCGAATCAAACGATCGGCAATGCGGTGGTGGCTATCCACCGGTGCAAAGCCTGGCGCTAACTCAGGGCGGCAGCGCAGGCAGGGTCTGAAGTGGGCTTTCTCGGCGGCTTCAGCACTGTTGAAAAACAGGCAATTCTTCTGCATCGGCGCTTTCACCGGACAAATGGGCCGGCAATAAATGCCGGTTGAGGTCACGCCGACATAGAACAGGCCATCGAAGCGACTGTCGCGCGAGGTCAGTGCCTCGTAAGCAATCTCAGGATCGAACATCATCGTCTCCAGCAAATAAACCGCATATACCCTTCATACTTCAAAGCACAGATGCGTTGGCTGCTCCGAATCACTGACTTAAGTAAGCTCATCGGGATTCTCTCGTTTGCCGCCTTCGTGCGCCTTGAATTATTTTGGCTATAGTCGCGCAACTGACTCAGCAAAACTCGCTGCTTTCGGACAGCTAACCAGTTTATGCCGATGACCGAAAACAGCCAGTTTATCGCAATAAAAGTGCGATAATGACGCACTGATTTATGCCGGAGGTGCCCGATGTATCATGCCAAAATCATTCCAACGCCGGTTGGAGAACTCACGCTCATCGCAACGGATAAGGGATTATCGGCGATTCTATGGGAAAACGAAGGCGCTCAGCGTGTGCCACTCAAGCCTGTCAGTCGTAACGATCAGCACCCGATTCTGTGCGAAGCGGAGCGCCAGCTGCGTGAATATTTCGCCGGTGAGCGTCAGCAATTCGACATGCCCTACGACACCGTGGGCACCGAGTTTCAGAAGAAGGTCTGGCAAGCATTGCTGACGATTCCGTTTGGCGAGACCCGCAGCTATCTGCAAATTGCAGAGCAGATAGGCAACCCGAAAGCGGTACGCGCGGTCGGCGCTGCGAATGGCAAAAATCCCCTGTCGATCATGGCGCCTTGCCATCGGGTGATTGGCAGTAACGGCAAGCTCACCGGGTTTGCCGGCGGATTGGACGTGAAAGCCTTTCTTCTCGCCCTCGAAAGCCCGCAAAAAATGTCAGGTGGCTCACTGCTGTTATAAGTCGCATAAAAAAGAGACGACACTCTCGTGCAATTCGGCTATCGTGTTTAGCATATAAAACACGATGGCGGTTTTGATGCCGCATCATCGCTGTAACAGGCGATTTTGTTAAATTGAGAAAACGAGAGCCGTGTCATGAGTCTGATGTTCGATCCTGAAAGCGCGATTTATCCTTTCCCGCCGAAGCCAGCGCGTCTCAGCCTGGATGAAAAATCGCATTATATCGCCGAAATCAAACGCTTACTCATCGAGCGTGATGCGGTGCTGGTCGCTCATTATTACACCGATCCTGAAATTCAGGCGCTGGCAGAAGAGACCGGTGGCTGCGTCTCCGACTCCTTAGAGATGGCGCGCTTCGGCAGCGCGCATCCGGCGAAAACCTTGCTGGTGGCGGGCGTGCGTTTTATGGGTGAAACCGCCAAAATCCTCAGCCCGGAAAAACCGTATTGATGCCGACCTTGCACGCCGAGTGTTCGCTCGATCTCGGCTGTCCGATTGAGGAATTTAATCGCTTCTGTGATGCGCATCCGGATCGCACCGTGGTGGTGTATGCCAATACCTCGGCAGCGGTAAAAGCGCGGGCGGATTGGGTGGTGACCTCGAGTATTGCGGTAGAGTTAATCGAACATCTCGACAGCCTCGGCGAGAAAATCATCTGGGCACCGGATCGCCATCTGGGCCGTTACGTCACCAAACAGACTAAAGCGGATGTGCTGTGCTGGCAGGGTGCGTGCATCGTGCATGATGAGTTCAAAACCCAGGCGTTACAGCGTATGAAAGAACTTTATCCGGATGCGGCGATATTGGTGCACCCGGAATCACCCCAGGCGATTGTGGATTTGGCTGATGCCGTGGGATCGACCAGCCAGCTGATTCAGGCAGCGAAAACCTTGCCGCACCCGCAAATGATCGTCGCCACCGATCGCGGCATCTTCTACAAAATGCAGCAGGCGGTGCCGGATAAAGAACTGCTTGAGGCACCCACGGCAGGTGAGGGCGCCACCTGTCGCACCTGCGCGCATTGCCCGTGGATGGCGATGAATGGCCTGAAAGCGATTGCCGAAGGCTTGGAACACGGCGGCAGCGAGCATGAAATCCATGTAGATGATGCGCTGCGTGTAGCCGCATTGATACCGCTTAACCGCATGCTAGACTTTGCAGCACAACTCAAACTCAAGGTGAAAGGGAACGCATAACGCGGCTTTCATACAGGTGCAGATCATGGACTTCTTCAGCACACAAAATATTCTGGTTCACATTCCTATCGGCGTGGGGGGTTACGACCTGTCATGGATCGAGGCGGTAGGTACGATTGCGGGCCTGCTGTGCATCTGGCTCGCCAGCCAGGAAAAATCATCAACTACTTCTTCGGGCTGATCAACGTCGCGCTGTTTGCGGTGATCTTCTTCCAGATCCAGCTGTATGCCAGCTTGCTGTTACAGCTGTTCTTCTTTGTCGCCAACGTTTACGGCTGGTACGCATGGAGCCGGCAAACCAACGGCAACGAAGCGGCGTTGAAAATTCGCTGGTTGCCGTTGCCGAAAGCGCTCGGGTGGGGCGCGGCGTGCGTGATCGCGATTGCGCTGATGACGCTGTATATCGACCCGGTATTTGCCTTCCTGACCAAAACAGCGGTGGGCCTGATGCAGAGCCTCGGCTTGAACGTGGCCATGCCGCAGCTACAGCCGGATGCGTTCCCGTTCTGGGATTCCTGCATGATGGTGTTGTCGATTGTGGCGATGATTTTGATGACGCGGAAATACGTTGAGAACTGGTTACTGTGGGTGGTGATCAACGTGATTAGCGTGATGATCTTTGCGCGTCAGGGCGTATACGCAATGTCGCTGGAGTATGCGATTCTGACGTTGATTGCGCTTAATGGCTCACGCTTGTGGATGCAAAGCGCGCGCGAACACGGCTCGCGCGCGCTGTCTAATCAGTGATGGTGATGGGCGTGACCATCCAGCGCAGCATGCTCAGAGTGATCGTGCTGCGCTGAGCCGTTATCGGCGCACAGCTCGCAATCGGGGCCGATACAAGGCTGATATTCCATCTGCACCGTCGCATGGGCAATCTGATAATGCTGGTGCAGATAGCTGTGGATACTGCGCAGCAATCCATCATGATCGTAAGGCGGTATCACCTGCACGTGCAGTGTCAGCACCGGTTTTTCTCCCACTTGCCACACATGCACATGATGTACATTGCGCACTTCAGCAATGTTACGTGTCAGCTCACGCGCCAGTTTATCCACGTTAATGTGGCTCGGCGCGCCCTCCAGCAGCTCATGCAGACTTTCCCGTAGCAATGACCACGCGCTGCGCACCACCAGCAGTGAAACCAGCAGCGACAGAATCGGATCGATGGGTGTCCAGCCGGTGAGCATAATGATGACGGCGGCCACAATCGCGCCAACCGAGCCGAGCAAATCGCCCAACACATGCAGCGCCGCCGCGCGCACGTTAAGATTCTTCTCTTCACTGCCGCGATGCAGCAGCCAGAAAGAAAGCAGATTCGCCAGCAGCCCGGCAATGGCGATCCCCAGCATCAACCCACCGGCTATCGGCTGTGGTTGATAGAAACGGCGCAGCGCTTCCCAGACGATCAACACGGTGATCACCAGTAGCGCGATAGCATTGACGAACGCGGCCAGCGTAGTGAGCCGCAGTAAACCAAAGGTATGACGGGCATTGGGTTTACGCTGAGCAAACTGCACCGCCAGCAGCGCCATCAACAAGGCTGCCGCATCGGTTAACATATGTCCGGCATCGGCCAGCAGCGCCAGAGAGCCGGAAACCACGCCGCCAATCACTTCGGCAACCATAAACACGACGGTTACGCCAAATGCCGCCGCCAGACGCGTGCGGTTGCCATTGTGCGCGCTATGAGAATGAGTGTGTGCCATAACTTTCCAGTTGTTCCAGTAACCTGTTCGTTAATGATATCAGTAAATTGAGTGCTTCAGCGTCAGGCTGTTGCAGTCTGGCACTGTTCGTCAACTGCTGGCAATGACCAGCGATCTCATCCATCCCGAGTAGCAGCCAGCTGCCTTTCATGCGATGCGCAGCATGCTCCAGAGCGGGCCAGTCCTGGTTCGCGCTGGCGGTGAGCAGGGCATCCCGATCTTGTTGCAGCGTGCGTTGCAGGGTGTGACAAATACGCGGGATAAAAGCCTCATTGTGCTGGGCCAGAATCAGCAGGCTGTCGGGCAATCGGCTCAACGGGTCTTGAACTGCGCGCGCCAGTAAGGGGGCCAGATGCTCCAGCTCTATCGGCTTTAATAACAGCGCTTCGTCGTCCTGTAATGTGATTTTCAGCAGTTGCACATCGGCAGAGCAGAGTACGCGCAGTGCCGGTTTGGCACGACCTCGCTGACGGCGGCGCAAAATTTTCAGCAGCGTTAATCCATCGGGTCGCGGCATCATTTGGTCGATCAACAGGACATCAAACGGCTGAAGCGCGTCGTCACGCAACAGGCTGCGGCCCTCTTCGAACAGGGCCGCCGTGATACCAAAACAGCCAGTTGCTGCTGCAGCACCAGCAGATTGGTCGGATGATCATCAACAATCGCGACGCGCAGCTGTGGATAATGCGGCCAGGCGGTTTGATGATCGGTGGGAACGTCATCGCAAATATCCAGCGGCAGCTGCACGCTCACCGTGGTGCCTTGATCGGGCGCAGAGGTGAGCGTCAGCGTGCCGCCCATGCGCATTACAATTTCACGGCAAATAAACAGGCCCAAACCGCTGCCCTGCACCGCATGACTTTTGCCGGAAGGCGCTTGATACCAGGGTTCAAACAGCTGAGCCTGTTCACTGAGGGGAATCCCGCTGCCGCTGTCGGCCACGGTCAGCACAATCTCTTCCTTCACGGCCAGAGACAATCGCACTTCGCCATGGCGAGTAAACTTTAGCGCATTGGCCACCAGATTATTCACTACCTGCTGAAGGCGATCGCCATCCAGCATCACCGGCGAGGGCAGCGGCGTCAGCGCTTCGACCACCAACACCGGGCCCGATTCACGCATCAGTGGATGATAAAACTGCTGTTGTTGCTGCAACCAGTGGGCCAGATTGAGCGGACGCGGGGAGAGACGAAAACTTTGGTTCTCAATCCGCGCATGGTCTTGCAGATCGTTGAGCAGCGCCATCAGCGAACGGGCGCTGCTGTGCATCAACGCCAACCGCTCGCTGGGATGTTGCTGCTGTTCAAGCTCCAGCAGGCCCAGAATGGCCTGCATCGGCGTTCGCAGTTCATGGCTGGCGGTGGCGAGAAACTGGCCCTTAGCGGCGTTGGCGCGCTCAGCCTGTTCGCGCTGCAAGCGTTCACGCCGCTGTTGCAGATAGCGCCGCAACAGCAAAATCAGCAGCAGCAGAATGGTGATCCCTGCGGCGATCAGAATCAGCAGCGGCACATTGCGCATGGTCATATTGGTGCCAGGTTGGGGCGGTTGCGACCAGTTGATGCGCATCTGATTTAACGTATCGGGCGGAATCTGCTGTAACGCATGATCCAACAGCGCCTGCAGTTGCGGTTGGTCGCGGCTGACCTGCGGTGCCAGCGGCCACGCAATATCGCTGGCGGCAAATGCCAGATGGACACGATTATCGGTGTGGCTCGCCATACGCCAGCGCGCCGACAGCACGTTATCCACCAGTGCATCAATCTGGCCACCGTTGAGGGCCTGCCATAATTGCGCACGGTCGTCGAACAGCTGTGGTGTGATGCCCGCCGGTAACAAGCGTTGCGCCAAATCGTCACGCAATATGCCAACGCGTCGATTCTGCAACGATTGCCATCCCATCGGCTGTTGGGTATTGAGCGTATAGATGCCCCAAATCGCGCGCCACACCGGCAGCGTGTTGCTGCTGGCATCGTCGCCTTCCAGCGGCTGCAGCAGATTCAGCATGACCTGATGTTGTTGCAGCAAGGCATTTGCCTGTTGCGGGTTATTGACCCAGCGCGGCGTGAAGTGCAGCCCGGTGCTCTGGCTTAATGCGTTGAGGAGGTCAATGCCAAACCGCGCGCATTGCCGTTGCCATCACGATAGCTCCAGGGCGCATTATCCACTTCAGCGGCGTAAGGAATGTCATTCTGCCCGGCCAGCCACTGCTTCTCAGCCGCAGACAGCATCAGCGTTTGCGTATCCTGATAGCGCAGCAAAGGAGGGCTCCAGCGCTGCTGCACGCGATTGCTGAATTCTGCGGGCAGCAGACGCAGCTGCGAGTTGAGCCAGTGAACCAGCGTGGGATCGCGCGCCAGAGCACGCAGCGACAGTTCGCCGGCACCGGGATCGGCCGTAATCTGGTAAATCTGACCTTGTTGCAGCTGGTTGAGCAGGAATCCGGCGCTGGCTTCGTCAGCCACCAGATAGTCACTTTGTTGATTCAGCAATGCATACAGCGCCTGCAAATCGCCTGGCAGGCTGCGCCAGCGATGGCTTTGCACAAAGGCACTGGGTAACTGCGCCAGCGTGGCTTCCGCGATGGTGAGTTGGGCGTTTTCACTGTTAAACATCACCGCGCGCTGATTATCACGATTGCGATAAATGCGGATTGGACTGTTCACCCAGCTGTCACTGGCCAGGACATTTTCTGGCAGCTGCGCATGCTCAGTGCTCAGCACAAAATCCACTTCACCGCGTGCCAGAGCGGCCAACTGCAGCGCGCGATCGGCGTAACTTTGCAGGATAAAGTGCGTACCGGTGAGCTGACTTAAGGCACTGAGATAATCCGCATCGATTCCCCAGATGCGATCGCCGATGCGCATGGCCCAAGGCGCGCTGTTTTGCGCCGGTACGGCCACGCGCAGGGTGGGTTCAGGCCATGGCTCAGCATGAGGCGCGGGCATCATGGCGGGCAGCATCACGCTGCTGGCGGGCTGTAAGTCTGCACGGGCCAGCAAACTGACCAGCAACATGCACACCAGCAAAATCACTCTCACTGCTGCGCCTTCCACAGTTCAGCCAGTTCGACCACCGACTGCACACCGGTTTTTTCCAGAATATTTTTTTGTGGGTGCTGACGGTTTTATTGCTGATATGCAGCTGTTCGCCAATCTGCAGATTGGAGAGGCCACGCACCAGCAGCGCAACAATTTGCTGCTCCTTGTCGGTGAGCGGCAGTTCGATACGTTCGGGCAGCGGTGGAAACGCTTGCTGTCCGCCGAGGACCGCCAGAATCGCACTGAGTAATTGCGCCATACTTTGGCTCTTTACCACATAGCCCGCCGCACCAAGCGAAACGGCGCTCAGCAACGTATGGCGGTTTTGCTGCGCGGAATAAATTAACACCGGGCAATTCGGGTCGCGGGCGCGTAACCGGCGCAGCAGCTCAAGGCCATCACTGTCCGGCAAGCCGATATCCAGCACGATGAGATCAAATTGATGGTGCTGCAATAGCTGCCGTGCCTGGGCTTCATCCGCGGCGGCGCGCAGGGTGAGCGTAATAGGGGAGTGAATACAGGCCGCTTCCAGCGCGACTTCAACTAACGGATGATCATCAATAAGCAGCAGTGAAGCCATGAAACAGTTCCTCTGAATTTCATGGTTTTAGCATAGCGGAAAAGCAGGAGCGGAAATACAAAGGGAGAGCAGAAGCTCTCCCTTTGTGTGATCTACCCACCTTTACTGGGTGGTGCCATCAGTTTTGTGTTTCACGTGGCCGCCACCTTCTTTGGTCTGGACCTTCTTATTCATGTCCGGACACTTACCGTCTTTACACATGGTATTTTTGTGAATTTGCTCGGCTGTCATATTGCCTGAGCTGGTGCCAGACGTCGCAGCGCTGTTGGTATTGGTACTGCCGTTGTTGATTTTGCTGTTATCAACATTATTCGGTGGCAGATTCTGTTTAGCGCCGCCTGCAGCCGCGCCAGCTTCTGCTGATGCGTTGGCGTCACCGTTGTTATTATCTGCAGCCATGACTGCGCCGCTGCCCAAGGTCATCGCTGCCGTCAGAAAGATAAGTGCAAGCTTATTCATCATTATGCTCCTTTAATCGATGGAGAGTAGCCGTCAAACACCACTGGTGCTGAATGGCGAAAATAACGTCCCGTGACGGAATATAATTCCATCTTTAACGCTTCGCTTAAAAATTAAATATCGCAAGAACCTCATTCCTCAGTGCTTACGTTTAAAAAGCTTAGTTCATGAACGGATAAATGCAAATTTAACAAAAGCATTTACGCGAGCGTGGAATTTACACCCGCAGCCTGAAGGGATACATTTAACGGGTTGCGCCCGGCGAACGCGGGGCCAGAAATTTGAATGGAATTATGTATGGATTATCAGAACGACGATTTACGCATCAGAGAAATCAAAGAATTATTACCGCCTGTTGCTTTGCTCGAAAAATTCCCCGCTACCGATAAAGCCGCTGAAACTGTTGCTCAGGCACGTCAGGCGATTCACCGCATTCTGCATGGCCAGGACGATCGTCTGCTGGTGGTGATCGGTCCTTGCTCAATCCACGATACCGAAGCCGCCAAAGAGTACGCGAGCCGTCTGCTGACGCTGCGTGACGAATTGAAAGGTGAGCTGGAAGTGGTGATGCGCGTTTATTTCGAAAAGCCGCGCACCACGGTGGGCTGGAAAGGGCTGATCAACGATCCGTTTATGGATGGCAGCTTCCAGATCAACGAAGGCCTGCGTCTGGCGCGTAAGCTGCTGGTGGACATCAACGACATCGGTCTGCCAGCGGCAGGCGAGTTCCTTGATATGATCACTCCACAATACATGGCTGATCTAATGAGCTGGGGCGCGATTGGTGCGCGTACCACTGAATCCCAGGTGCATCGTGAACTCTCTTCCGGTTTATCTTGTCCGGTCGGTTTCAAAAACGGCACGGATGGCACCATCAAAGTGGCCATCGACGCCATTGGTGCCGCCAGCGCGCCGCACTGCTTCCTCTCCGTCACCAAGTTCGGTCATTCGGCGATTGTCGAAACCAGCGGTAACGAAGATTGCCATATCATTCTGCGCGGCGGCAAAGAGCCGAACTACAGTGCAGAACACGTGGCTGCGGTGAAAACCGGTCTGGAGAAAGCGGGCTTGCGTCCGCAGGTGATGATCGACTTTAGCCATGCCAACAGCAGCAAGCAGTTCCAGCGTCAGATGGTTGTAGCTGATGACGTGGCGCAGCAGATCGCGGGCGGTGAGCAGGCGATTACTGGCGTGATGATCGAGAGTCATCTTGTTGAAGGGAATCAGAGCCTCGACAGCGGTAAAGAGCTGGTGTACGGCCAGAGCGTGACCGATGCCTGCATTGGTTGGGATGATACCGAGAAAGCCTTGCGTCAACTGGCACAGGCGATCAAACAGCGCCGCGGCTAATCGCTTAACGCGCAATAAAAAAGGCCAGACTCGCGTCTGGCCTTTTTGTTTTTAAGCCGGGAATTACTTGGCTTTACCCTGGTTAGCAACGGCTGCGGCTTTCGCGGCAATCTCGTCTGCATCACCCAGGTAGTAACGCTTCAGCGGTTTGAAGTTCTCATCGAACTCATACACCAACGGCACGCCAGTTGGGATGTTCAGCTCGAGGATTTCATCTTCGCTCAGGTTATCAAGGTATTTTACCAGCGCACGCAGTGAGTTACCGTGTGCCGCAACGATCACTTTCTCACCGCTTTTGATGCGCGGCAGAATGTTTTCGTTCCAGTAAGGGATAACGCGTTCGATGGTCAGCGCCAGGCTTTCGGTGGTTGGCAGCTGTGCATCGGTCAGTGATGCGTAACGTGGGTCGTGGCCCGGGAAACGCTCATCGGCACGATCCAGTTCTGGTGGAGTGATGGCAAAGCCACGACGCCACTGTTTAACCTGGTCGTCGCCGTATTTAGCGGCGGTTTCAGCTTTATCCAGACCCTGCAGCGCACCGTAGTGACGCTCGTTCAGACGCCAGGTTTTCTCAACCGGCAGCCACGCTTGATCCAGCTCATCCAGCACGTTCCACAGGGTGTGGATGGCGCGTTTCAGCACGGAGGTATAAGCGAAATCAAACACGAAACCTTCTTTCTTCAGCAGCTGACCGGCTGCTTTGGCTTCAGTGCGACCTTTGTCTGACAGATCCACGTCATACCATCCGGTGAAGCGGTTTTCCTGGTTCCACTGGCTTTCGCCGTGTCGCACCAGAACCAGCTTAGTTACGGCCATAGCTTAACTCCTTAATGCTTGATGTTTCGATGATTATAGAAACCGGCTGCGGCCACCTGAAAAGCGGCACACTGATAGCGCCATACCATAGCGGAAAACAACGCACGGCGTAAGCCTGTCGCTAACGCAGTGCGCGTTTTTCATCCGCTGGCTTACTGCGGTGTGAAGCGATAACGCGTCACAGACTGCCAGCGGTCGCCGGGTTGCAGCCAGCAATCAGGCTGCGGCCATTCGGTATGGTTGGGCGAATCCGGTAAAACTCACTCTCCAACGCGATGCCCTGGAAAGCAGTATAGCTGCCCTGTTCACGGGCGCGCGTTCCATCCAGATAGTTGCCGGAGTAGAACTGCAGCGCCGGTGCGGCGGTAAACACGGTCAACGCCAGCTTGCCATCGGCCGACCAGAGTTCGGCTGCAGGTTGGCTGCTGTCGCCGGCGGTGTTAAGCAGAAACGCATGATCATAGCCTTTCACCGCTTTTTGGTCGTCATCGGCGAGGAAGTCATCCATCACCGGCTTCGGCTGCGTAAAATCGAAGCTGGTGCCGGCCACGGCTTTCAGTGGCGCGTTGGGAATCCCTTCGCTATCGACCGGCAAGTAACGATCCGCGTGCAGTTGTAAGCGATGCTGGCGCGCATCGCCATGATGCGCATCAAGGTTAAAGTAAGCATGGTTGGTCAGGTTCACCGGGCACGGCTTATCGGTCTGGGCGTCATAGGTGATCGACAGGCAGTTATCATCGTCAAGATGGTAAATCACATCGGCAATCAGGTTGCCGGGGGAAACCCTGATCGCCATCGGGTGAATCGATGCGGTAGTGCACTTCGGTTTCGCTCTGGCGAACAATCTGCCAGCGGCGTTTATCGAAGCCTTCCGGGCCGCCGTGCAGCTGATGTGCGCCCTGATTGGCCGCCAGCAGCAGATTCAGCGGCTTAAGCTCAGCCGAAGCGATGCGGTTGGCGTAGCGGCCAACGGTCGCGCCCAGATAAGCATCCTGATGAAGATAATCCGAAGGTGTGGCGCAGCCGAGCAGCGCTTCACGTACGCTGCCATCCCGCATCGGCACGCGCGCGGAGAGCCAGGTCGCGCCCCAATCCATAAAAGTCACTACCATGCCATGCTGATTGCGCAGCACGGTGATGCGCCACGGTTGCCCGTCTGGCGCATGGGAATTGACGTCACTTACCATTGGCCCGCTCCTGCTGACGCTTTGCAGACGTAGAAGGTTTCTTTGATGCCAGTCTGCGCTTCATACTGTTTTGCCACCGCCGCTTTTACCTGATCCACCAAATCGGTTGGCATCAGCGCCACGATACAGCCGCCGAAGCCGCCGCCGGTCATGCGCACGCCGCCACGCGGACCGATTTCTGCCTTAACGATCTCAACCAGTTGGTCGATAGGCGGCACGGTGATTTCGAAATCATCACGCATTGAAGCGTGGGATTCTGCCATCAGTTCGCCCATGCGCTTCAGGTCGCCATGGCTCAGAGCATCAGCGGCTTCCAGTGTACGGGCATTCTCAGTGATCACGTGGCGTACACGTTTCGCCACCAGCGCATCGAGCTGCGATTCCGACGCTGTAAACTCTTCCAGCGTCACATCGCGCAGCGCCGGTTTGTTGAAGAAGCGTGCTCCGGTTTCGCACTGCTCGCGGCGGGTGTTGTACTCACTGCCCACCAGGCTGCGGCGAAAGTTAGAGTTGATGATCACCACCGCGACATCTTCTGGCATGGAAACCGCACGCGTGCCGAGCGTACGGCAATCCAGCAGCATGGCGTGGTCGGGTTGGCCCAGGGCGGAAATCAGCTGATCCATGATGCCGCAGTTACAGCCGACGAACTGGTTTTCCGCTTCCTGCCCGTTGACCGCAATCGCTGCGCCATCCAGCTTCAACTGATACAGCTGCTGGAACACGGTGCCGACCGCCACTTCCAGCGACGCCGATGAACTCAGGCCCGCACCTTGTGGCACGTTGCCGCTGATCACCAGATCCGCGCCGCCGAAGCTCGCATCGCGCTTCTGCAGATGTTTCACCACCCCGCGCACATAGTTGGCCCACATCGGCTCTTTTAACGCTTCAATCGGCGCATCTAATGAGAAGCTGTCTTGCTGGTTGTCATAATCGACGGCGACCACACGCACCTGACGGTCGTCACGCCTGGCGCAGGCAATCACCGTCTGGTAATCAATCGCGCACGGCAGCACAAAGCCGTCGTTGTAATCGGTGTGTTCACCAATCAGATTCACGCGGCCCGGCGCCTGAATGCTATGCGTCGGTTGATAGCCAAAGGTGTCAGCGAAAACCTGTTGAGTAATGGATTTTAATGACATTTATTGCGCCTCGCGGAAATGGATATCGCTGACAGAACGCAGACGTTCTGCTGCCTGTTCCGCCGTTAAATCACGTTGGGTTTCGGCCAGCATTTCATAGCCAACCATAAATTTGCGCACCGTGGCTGAACGTAGCAGCGGCGGATAGAAATGAGCATGCAGCTGCCAGTGATCGTTGGCTTCACCGTTAAACGGCGCGCCGTGCCAGCCCATCGAGTAGGGGAAGGAACACTGGAACAGGTTGTCGTAGCGGCTGGTCAACTGCTTGAGCGCCAGTGCCAGATCGCTGCGCTGGGCAGGCGTCAGATCCGTGATGCGTTTGATGTGTGCTTTGGGCAGCAGCAGGGTTTCGAATGGCCACGCCGCCCACCACGGCACCACGGCCAGCCAGTGTTCGGTTTCCACTACGGTGCGGCTGCCGTCTTTCAGTTCGCGCGCCACGTAATCCACCAGCATCGGCGAACCTTTCTCGTCAAAATACTGGCGCTGATTATCATCTTCTTTTTGCGCTTCGTTTGGCAGGAAACTGTTGGCCCAAACCTGACCGTGCGGATGGGGATTCGAACAGCCCATCGCCGCGCCTTTGTTCTCAAACACCTGCACCCACGGATAGTGCTGACCGAGATCGGCGGTCTGCTCCTGCCAGGTGCGTACGATATCTTCCAGACCGCTGAGCGGTAATTCCGGTAGCGTTTTGCTGTGGTCAGGAGAGAAGCAGATCACCCGGCTGGTGCCGCGTGCGCTCTCACAGCGCATCAGCAGATCGTCGCTTTGCGGCGCATCGGGCGTGTCAGTCATCAACGCGGCAAAGTCGTTGGTGAAGACATAGGTGGTTTTGTAATCAGGGTTTTTATCCCCGGTGATGCGGGTGTTTCCAGCGCACAGGAAGCAGTCAGGATCGTGCGCAGGCAGTTGCTCCAGCGCAGGCGTTTCCTGTGCACCCTGCCACGGAGCTTAGCGCGATGCGGCGAGACCAGCACCCACTGATCGATCAATGGGTTATAACGGCGATGCGGATGATCAACCGGATTAAATTTTTCCATAACGAGTCCTGGTAAACGGCAAACAGATCAAAATGACTGCGATAAAAGTAGCACAGAGGCCAGCGTGAAAGCGTGATCCAGTTTGGATAAATGGTATCGTTTACACAAGGTGACGATTCTCATTTTGTGGGGTTATAGCGCGTGTTTGCTGAAATACCAGGCGAGTAAATGGTAGCGGTTACATTCCAGGGAATCGCGCGATAAATCGCGCCGCCACGAATGTGAGCAAAGAAGGTTAGCCGGGCATTTGTCGCGCCAGGTGGGATGAAATTAATCCAGTTGTGCGATAAATCACGCCGCCACGAATGTGCAGAAGAAGGGTAGCGGCGCAATTTATTGCGCCACGAAGGATGAAATTAGCGCAAATCGTCCTGCTGGAATCCATACCCTTCATCTTGTTTCACAAAGCTCAAACGATGGGTAATGCACTGTGGCGCATCTTCGGCGTGGTGCGAGACAAACAGCAACTGCGTTCGTCCTTCACCAATCAGCACATCGACAAAACGGCGCACCAGCTGGCGGTTAATCGGATCCAGCCCCTGCAGCGGCTCATCCAGAATGAGCAGGGTAGGATGTTTGACCAGCGCACGAGCAATCAGCACTAATCGCTGCTGGCCCCATGACAAACCGTGGAACGGTGCATCGGCCAGATGATTATCCATGCCGAGCCGTGCCAGCCACTGGCGCGCCAGCGCTTTCTGCCGATCCGAAGCGGGTTGATACAAACCAATCGAATCGAAAAAGCCGGATAGCACCACAGTGCGCACATTACAGCTGACACGATAATCGAGATGCAAACTGCTGCTGACGTAGCCGATGTGCTGCTTGATGTCCCAAATGGTTTCACCGCTGCCGCGACGAATGCCAAACAGGGTGAGATCGTTGCTATAACCTTGCGGATGATCGCCGGTCACCAGGCTTAATAAGGTCGATTTTCCTGCGCCGTTGGGACCGACGATTTGCCAGTGCTCGCCAGGATTCACCTGCCAGCTCAGCCCATCAATCACCGCTTTATCGTTATACGACACCACGCCATTACGCAAAATCACGCGCGGCGCGTCTTCTGCCAGCTGCGGCAGCTGATCGGGTGCATCGGCTTCAGGCAACGCCATGCCATCGAGCTTTTCGCTGTGTGCCAGTTGCGCCACCAGCGCTTCCGCCAGAATCGCCTTACGCTCACCCACGTGGGTCAGGGTGCACTCAGCGAGCACACCGACCTGCTGCACAAAGTCAGGAATATCGTCAAAGCGGTTGAGCACCAGCACCACGCTGAAACCATGCCGATGCAAATCGCTCAGCGTCTCCGCCAGGCTGGCGCGTGAGGCGACATCTAACCCATCGAAAGGCTCATCGAGAATCAATAAATCCGGCTGCGCCATCAGCGCCTGACACAGCAGGGTTTTGCGGGTTTCACCGGTGGAGAGGTATTTGAAGCGGCGATCGAGCAGATAAGTGATACCAAACTGCTGGGCCAGTGCCTGGCAACGCGCCTCATCTTTCACTTCATCCTGAATGATCTGTGCGGCGGTGCGGCCGGTATCGTCTTCGCCTTCACTCAACAGATCGGTGTTGTTGCGTTCCCACTCCTGCGCCACCAGCTTCTGTAACTGCTCCAGCGAGAGACGCGTGCGACGTTGAAAGTCCTGCGTGACCGTGCCTTTACCCGGCGAGAGTTCGCCGGAGAGGGCACGCGCTAAAGAAGATTTGCCGCTGCCGTTGGCGCCGACAAAGGCCCAGCTTTCGCCGCTGTTAAGTGTTAAATCGTTAAGGGACAGTGCTCGGGTGTCGCTAAGGTGAAATATGCCTTGCGAAATTTGCAATGAAGCCATGATTCATTCCGTTTTATGCATCGTGTTACTCAGTTGTAGCGAGCGACGCAGACGAAGTCAAATCATGGCCTGGTTTTCAGAGCAGTGTGGCGATGATGGCATGTTCGGCATGAAAACTGGCGATGACCGCGTCGTCTACCTGCAGATTCTGCTGCTGCACTGCGAGGTTATTCACCGTCGCGCACAGGGTTTCACCGCCTGGCAGTGTCATCAGCACTTCGCTGACCTGTTCACCTGGCTCGATCGCGCTGATGCGAACCGCGAGCTGATTGTCACTGTGTGCGGCATCGCGGCTCACCTGAATCCACGGCGCTTTAATCAGCACCAGCACCTCTTTGCCACTGTCGAGTTGCAGCCGTTCGGCGCTGCGTTCGGTGATCGCCACCTGCAAGCGCGTCACGCCGTCGGCCAGCAGCACATCAATATGTTGCTGCACCTGCTGATGATCGCGCGCCATCACGGTACCGAACAGCTGATTTCGCGCGCTGGTTTGCAACGAGAATCGCGCGATGGCCGCCAGCAAGCTGTCCAGTGGCAGGCTGTCGTTTTGCAGCGCATCAAAGGCCTTCTGCTGAATCTGTTCCATCAATTGAAACAGTTGAATCAGGCGTTCACCGTAACGCGTTAGCTGCGCGCCACCGCCGCCTTTGCCACCGGTGGCGCGGTCAACTAAAGTTTGATCAGCCATCTGATTCATATCGTTGATGGCGTCCCAGGCACTCTTGTAGCTGATGCCAGCCAGTTTAGCGCCCTGGCTGATGGAGCCGGTTTCCTGCACGCGTTTCAGCAGTTCAATGCGGCGTGGGTCGGCAAACAACTTCTGCTGAAGACGAATGTGAAGAGAAAGTTCTGCCTGCATGTCAGCTCCTTAAGTGAGTGCGACAAGTGTAAGGCCAAAAGTAAAAGCACGAAAAGGGCAGTGCGTTTTTTTCCCTAAACGTTACAATCACTTTTTTATTTTCTGCGTGAGGTTTCCATGCTGGAACTGCTTAAAAGCCTGGCTGTGGCTGTCATCATGGTGCCAATTGTGATGGCCATTATGCTCGGTCTGATTTACGGCCTGGGTGAAGTGTTCAACGTCATCTCCAAATTTGGCCGCCGCGACGATCGTCCTGCCAACAGCTCGCAACACTGATTTTATAAGCGCCCGCACTCAGCGGGCGTTTTTTCTTTAACTTCCCCCCAATCCTGCCGATATTAAGTTCATGACAGCATTTGTTCCTACGTTGTATTATCGAATATATAACGTAACAAGGAGTAAAAAATGCTGAAAATCAATTACCGCTGGGCTGCTGTTACCGTACTCACTGTTTCTATGGCGGGTCACGCCGTGGCTGCAGAGAAGATCACCGTGTTTGCTGCGGCATCGTTAACCAACGCGATGCAGGATATTGCCACGCAATATCAGAAAAAGAGCGGCGTTGAAGTGGTATCGTCCTTTGCCTCTTCCTCCACGCTGGCACGCCAGATCGAACAGGGCGCGCCGGCCGATCTGTTTATCTCTGCTGACCAGCAGTGGATGGACTACGCGGTGGATAAAAAGAGTGTGGTGGAGAACACCCGCTACACGCTGCTGGGCAATGATTTAGTGTTGGTGGCACCCAAAAGCGACAGTGCGAAAGCGGTGACCATTAATGCCAAAACCGACTGGAAAACCCTGTTAAAAGGCGAGCGTTTGGCGGTGGGCGATCCGGATCATGTTCCGGCCGGGATTTACGCCAAAGAAGCCCTGCAAAAGCTGGGCGCGTGGGATACCGTCTCGCCGCAGCTGGCACCGGCAAACAATGTCCGTGCGGCACTGGCGCTGGTCGAACGCAATGAATCGCCGTATGGCATCGTGTACGGTTCCGATGCGGTTGCCAGTGACAAAGTGCAGGTAGTCGGGCGCTTCCCGGAAGAGAGCCACAAGCCGGTAGAATATCCAATGGCGGTGGTGAAAGAACATCAGAACGCAACGGTTGAAGCCTTCTACAAATACTTGCAGGGGCCAGACGCCGCTGCAGTGTTTAAACAGTATGGATTTGCGCCGAAGAAATGATACTTAGCGATCCCGAATGGCAGGCCGTTTTTCTCAGCTTAAAAGTGTCCTCTATTGCAGTGCTGTGCAGCCTGCCATTTGGCATCATGATGGCCTGGATTCTGGCGCGTTGCCGGTTTCCGGGCAAAACCCTGCTCGATAGCGTAATCCATCTGCCGCTGGTGTTACCGCCGGTGGTGGTGGGTTACCTGCTGCTGATTGCGCTAGGCCGACGCGGATTTATCGGCGCATGGCTATACGACTGGTTCGGCTTCACCTTTGCCTTTAGCTGGCGCGGTGCTGTTCTGGCTTCCGCCGTCATGGCGTTTCCGCTGATGGTACGAGCCATTCGCCTTGCGCTGGAAGCGGTAGATACCAAACTCGAACAGGCGGCACGCACGCTGGGTGCCGGTCGCTGGCGCGTGTTCTTTACTATCACGCTGCCGCTCACGCTGCCCGGCATTATCGTTGGCACTGTGCTGGCCTTTGCACGTTCACTCGGTGAATTTGGCGCTACCATCACCTTCGTTTCTAATATCCCTGGCGAAACCCGCACCATTCCCTCGGCAATGTTCACCCTGATTGAAACGCCCGGCGCAGAAGGCGCTGCCGCGCGGTTGTGTGCGGTGGCGATTGCGCTGGCGCTGTTATCGCTCGTAGCGTCGGAAATGCTGGCACGCTGGGGCCGCAAGCGGCTGGGAGCGGTCTGATGCTCAACCTGAACATTTCCCAACGGCTGGGCGATCACCAGCTAGACGTCGATGTGCGCATTCCTGGCAGCGGCATCACCGCTATTTTTGGGGTGTCGGGTGCTGGGAAAACCTCGCTGATCAACGCGATCTGTGGATTGACGCAGCCGCAAAGCGGGCAGATCCAGCTTAACGATCGTGTATTATTTGATGCCGCGTGCGGCGTGAACCTTCCGCCAGAAAAGCGCCGCATCGGCTACGTATTCCAGGATGCGCGTTTGTTCCCGCATTACCGGGTACGCGGCAATCTGCAATATGGCATGGCTCCATCGATGAAGGCGCAGTTCAATGCGCTGGTGGCGTTGCTGGGCCTGGAACCACTGTTAAGTCGTTATCCTGCCTCGCTGTCGGGAGGAGAAAAACAGCGTGTAGCCATTGGCCGCGCTCTGCTGAGCGCGCCCGATATTTTGCTGATGGATGAGCCGCTGGCATCGCTGGATCTGCCCCGCAAACGTGAACTGATGCCCTATCTGCAAAAGCTGGCAAAGCAGGTCGATATTCCCCTGCTTTACGTGTCGCACAGCCTGGATGAGATTCTGCAATTAGCGGATAACGTGTTGGTGCTGGACGGCGGCCAGGTGAAAGCGTTTGGATCGCTGGAGAAAGTGTGGAGCAGCACAGCGATGCGCCCGTGGCTGCCCCCGGCAGAACGCAGCAGTGTACTGCGCGTGCAGGTGCTGGAGCAGCATCCGGATTACCCGATGACGGCACTGTCGCTCGGCGATCAGCATATCTGGGTCAGTCGGGTGAATCAGCCGCTTAAAACGGCATTGCGCATTCGCATCGCCTCGGCGGATGTTTCGCTGGCGCTGCAACCGCCGCAAAATACCTCGATCCGCAATATTTTACCGGCGCAGGTGGTGGAGTTGCTGGAGATCGACGATCAGGTGGAAGTGAAGCTGCGGATTGGCATCAGCGAATTGTGGGCGCGCATCTCACCATGGGCGCGTGACGAACTGGGTATCCGTGCCGATCAGTGGCTGTATGCGCAAATTAAGAGCGTGTCGATCACGGCGTAAATGGCGCGACGCGGCTTGAACGGGCATTAGCGGCTGTACCCGCTAACCCGTTTAATCCGTGGCTAAGCGACGGCCGCCTGACAGACGCGCAATGAATGAAGTGCGCTGCTACGTACTGTGTTTTCGGCAATGACTGGCACCACGTGGGTGCCCATCACCTTTGTCGCGCGCGCATTAAATCGCGCTTACAACACCTCTTGATAAATCACTTCAGCAATGCCCGGCTCCAGATTGGTGCCAATCACCTTTTGGCGCGCGCTTTAATCGCATCGTCGGCATTGCCCATCGCCACACCTAAACCGACCTGTTCCAGCATGCTGAGATCGTTGTAGTTATCGCCGAACGCCAGCACGTCTTGCATGCTGAAGCCCTGACTCTCCACCCATTGCGCCAGACGCTTGCCTTTGCTGTTGCCTGCCTGGGCGATATCCACCTGATCGTGCCATGACCACTCACACGCCAGACCGAGTTCCGCTTCCGTGCGCTCAGCGAACTGCTGTAATGCGCGGGTATCAGGATGGGAAAGGGCAAACTTCCAGATGGAGTCAGCATCCAGCGCCGCCTGCGCCAGGCTTGGCACCTGCAGGAACAGCGGACGCTGTGCTTCTGGCAGCGATTGTGCCCAGTTCAGGGTGCGCGTTACGTGGCCGGTCGGCTCCTGATACAACATGGCATCATCCACATACAGCAGGCCGTGAATGTTCTCCTGATCGAGCATTTCAATCACGCGCGTGGCCTGGGATTTCTCCAGCGGGTCGGATGCCAGCACCTTTTTCGCTTGATAATCATACAAGTAGGTCCCATTGCAGCAGATTGCGGGTGTATCCAGCTGCAGCGCCTGATAAAAAGGATGAATCGCGCAGTGGTGGCGACCGGTGACAATCAACACTTTGACACCCGCTTGTTGCGCGCGGGCCAGAGCTTCAATTGATTCAGGCAAAATGGTTTTTGTTGGGGTCAGCAGGGTGCCGTCGAGGTCAAGGGCGATTACGCGGTAGCTCATTACTCTTTCCATCCGGGAGTTAGCAAAGCATTGAGTCTACACCCGGCAGCGGCCCTGAGACAAAAACAGGGCACAAATGAATCCAGCGCGGCAAAATGAAACGCGCTACAGTTATCCCTTTCATCAGGCAGCGAATAAGGAAAAACGCATGAAACAAGTCGTGTATACCGCCAGTCCCGAGAGCCAGCAGATCCATGCGTGGCAGTTGCAGGAAGATGGCGCACTGACGTTATTGCAGGTCACGGACGTGGCCGGCCAGGTGCAGCCGATGGTGGTGAGCCCGAAGAAAGATTTCCTCTATGTTGGCGTCCGTCCGAATTTTCGCGTGCTGGCCTATCGCATTGCGGCCGACGGTTCCCTGAGTCTGGCCGGTGAAGCCCCGTTGCCGGGCAGCCCAACGCATATTTCTACCGATCGTCAGGGCAATTACCTGTTCTGCGGTTCCTATAACGATGCCTGTGTCAGCATCAGCCCGATTGACAGTGATGGCCTGCCGCAAGCCCCAAGCCAGGTGATTGGCGGGATGGATGGCTGCCACTCAGCCAATATCGATCTCAGCAACCATACGCTGTTTGTGCCAGCCCTGAAGCAGGATCGTATCTGCCTGTTCCAGCTTAATGCGGATGGCACTCTGGCACCGCGCGATCAAGCGCAGGTCACCACGGTTGAAGGCGCAGGCCCGCGTCATATGGCGTTCCATCCAAATGGCGCTTACGGCTATGTGGTGAATGAGCTTGATAGCACCGTGGATGTGTGGGCATTGAACAACGTGCACGGTCAGGTTGAGCGTGTGCAGAGCCTGGATATGATGCCGAAAGATTTCAGCGATTCGCGCTGGGCGGCGGATATTCACATCACGCCAGATGGCCGTTTCCTGTACGCCTGTGACCGTACCAGCAGCACCATTACCGCGTTTAGTATCAGCGAAGATGGTTCAGTGCTGGCGATTGAAGGCTATCAGCCAACGGAAACCCAGCCGCGCGGCTTCAATATCGACCACAGCGGTCAGTATCTGGTGGCGGCAGGACAGAAGTCGCATCATATCGAAGTGTACAAGATTGCCGATCGCGGTCTGTTGCAGCCGCTGGCGCGCTACGCGGTGGGACAAGGTCCGATGTGGGTGGTGATTCACGCACTGGATTGATCTGAATTCATGTAGAGAAACGGCGCCTTTTGGCGCCGTTTGCGTATTACGAGTACATCACCGTGATCGAAGCACTCGCCAGCGCATGGAAGTGCACATTAAAGCCCACCAACGCGCCGCTCGCACCTTCATCAACCTCAATCTTATCGGTGCCCAGCGCGTGCACGGTAAAGATGTAGCGATGGGATTCGCCCTGCGGTGGCGCTGCGCCGCCGTAGCCAGTTTGGCCGAAGTCGGTACGGGTTTGGATAGCACCCTGCGGCAGTTCGACCAGCCCTGAACCGGAACCTTGTGGCAACTCAGTGACTTCAGCCGGAATATTTGCCACCACCCAGTGCCACCAGCCAGAACCGGTGGGTGCATCGGGATCGTAACAGGTCACCACAAAACTTTTGGTTCCCGCAGGCACATCATCCCACGCCAGATGCGGTGACAGGTTATCGCCTTGATAACCCATGCCGTTGAATACGTGTCGCTCTGGCATCTTATCGCCATCGTTAAAATCCTGGCTAACTACGCGCATGACTTCTCCTTTTTCCGTTGTGCAGTGTGTTCCCCATCATGGTGGAAAACGCGTGGCACTTCCAGTCAGCTCAGGGCAGGAAATGCGCTTCAATGTCCAATGCCGCGCGCACCGCCTGGGTTAACTGCGCCAGCTCTGCGGCAGAAATCAGATAAGGTGGCATCAGGTAAATCAGCTTGCCGAACGGGCGGATCCACACGCCGCGCTCGACAAAGAACTGTTGCAGCGCCGCCATATTCACCGGTGAACGCGTTTCAATCACACCAATGGCGCCGAGCACGCGGGCATCCGCCACCGCATGATGCTCACGCAACGGCAACAGCTCACGACGCAGTTGCTGTTCAATCGCTGCCACCTGCGCAGGCCAGTGCCCTTCGTTGATCATCTTCAGGCTCTCTGCGGCGACCGCACAGGCCAGCGGATTACCCATAAAGGTGGGGCCATGCATAAAGCAGCCAGCCGCACTGCGGCTGATGGTATCGGCCACTTCCCGCGTGGTCAGCGTGGCGGAAAGCGTCATGGTGCCGCCGGTCAATGCTTTGCCGAGGCAGAGAATATCTGGCGTAATCCCGGCGTGTTCACAGGCAAACAGCTTGCCGCTGCGGCCAAAGCCGGTGGCAATCTCATCGGCAATCAGCAGGATGCCGTAGCGATCGCACAGCTCGCGCACCTGTTGCAGGTAGCGCGGATGATAGAAACGCATGCCGCCTGCACCTTGCACAATCGGTTCAAGGATTACGGCGGCAATTTCGCGGTGATGCGTCTCGGCTAAACGAGCGAAATCCGCGAAGTCCGCTTCATTCCATTCGTCATCAAAACCGCACTGTGGCGCTTGCGCAAACAGATGCTCCGGCAGGTAGCCGCGCCACAAACTGTGCATCGAATTTTCCGGGTCGCACACGGACATCGCGGCAAAGGTATCACCGTGATAACCACGTTTCAGCGTCAGGAATTTTTGGCGCGTTTCACCGCGTCCCAGCCAGTACTGCAACGCCATTTTCATCGACACTTCGACGGCAATCGACCCCGAATCGGCGAGGAACACGCACTCCAGCGCCTCAGGGGTCATCTCGACCAATTGGCGACTTAACGCCACTGCCGACGGATGGGTAATGCCGCCGAACATCACGTGCGACATCTGCGCCATTTGGTTCTGCATCGCCTGATTAAGGCGCGGATGGTTATAGCCGTGAATCGCTGCCCACCAAGACGACATGCCGTCGACCAGTTCACGTCCGTCGGCCAACTGGAGCTGGCAACCGTGCGCCGCGACCACCGGATAACAGGGCAGGGGATCGCGCATCGACGTGTAAGGATGCCAGATGTGCTGGCGGTCAAAGTTGAGGTCGTCTGAGGTGAACATCGATCTTGTAAACCATTTTGAAAAGATTTAGTTTACAAGTATAACCACGTTAATCGTCGGGATGAACCCCTTTTTTTGGAGTAAGCAATGGCAAACCGCTGGACACTGACACAAGCTCAGGCACTGTTCGATAAACCTTTCCTTGAGCTGATGTTCGAAGCGCAGCAAGTTCACCGTCAGCATTTTGACCCGCGCCAGGTGCAGGTCAGTACACTGTTGTCGATTAAAACCGGTGCCTGCCCGGAAGACTGTAAATACTGCCCGCAGAGTGCGCGTTACAAGACCGGATTAGAATCCGAGCGCCTGATGGAAGTAGAAGCCGTGCTGGAATCGGCGCGCAAAGCCAAAGCGGCAGGATCGAGCCGCTTCTGCATGGGTGCCGCGTGGAAAAACCCCCACGAACGTGACATGCCGTATCTGGAGCAAATGGTGCAGGGCGTCAAAGCGATGGGCATGGAAACCTGCATGACGCTGGGCACGCTGGAAAATACGCAAGCGGCACGCCTGGCCAAAGCGGGACTCGATTTCTATAACCACAACCTTGATACCTCGCCGGAATTTTACGGCAGCATCATTACCACACGCAGCTACCAGGAACGACTGGATACGCTGGATACCGTGCGTGGCGCGGGCATCAAAGTTTGTTCTGGCGGTATCGTCGGTCTGGGTGAAACGGTGAAAGATCGCGCCGGTTTGCTGGTGCAGTTGGCCAATCTGCCGACACCGCCAGAGAGCGTGCCGATCAACATGCTGGTGAAAGTCAAAGGCACGCCGTTGGCCGATAATGACGACGTCGAGCCATTCGACTTTATCCGCACCATCGCCGTGGCGCGCATCATGATGCCTTCCTCGCATGTCCGCCTGTCTGCAGGGCGTGAGCAGATGAGCGAGCAAACCCAGGCGATGTGCTTTATGGCCGGCGCCAACTCGATTTTCTACGGCTGCAAACTGCTGACCACGCCGAACCCGGAAGAGGACAAAGATCTGATCCTGTTCCGCAAGCTGGGCCTCAATCCAGAGCACACCGCCACCACCGCCGGTGATAAAGAACAGCAATATCAGCTCAGCGAGCAGTTGGTGTACGCCGATACTGAGCAGTTCTACAACGCGGCGGTGTGATGGGCTGGTCACAACGCATCGAACAGGCGTTAACCGCGCGACGTGACGCCGATGGCTGGCGTGTGCGTCGCCGGGTGGACCACAACAGCGTGCGTGAAATTACGCTCGACGGTCGCGCTTATCGTCACTTCTCGAGCAACGATTATCTCGGCTTGAGCCAGCATCCGGCGGTGATTGCCGCCTGGCAGCAAGGCGCCGCGGAAGCGGGCGCAGGCGCTGGGGCTTCGGGCCATGTGACCGGATATAGCCGCCATCATGCGCAGTTAGAAGAGCAACTGGCTGACTGGTTGGGGTACCGACGTGCGCTGCTGTTTATCTCTGGCTTTGCTGCCAATCAGGCGGTGATCCATCTGCTGGCTGAGAAGCAGGATCGCATCTTCGCGGACAAGCTGGCGCATGCGTCCCTGCTCGATGCGGCCAGTCACAGTCCTGCCACCTTACGGCGTTTTGCCCACAATCAGCCGGAGAGTCTGGCAAAACTGCTGGCTACACCCGCTGAGGGCGGCACGCTGGTGGTAACGGAAGGGGTATTCAGCATGGATGGCGACAGTGCACCGCTCGCCGCCCTTGCAGAGCACACGCGACGCGCTAACGGCTGGCTGCTGGTGGATGATGCACATGGTATCGGCGTATGCGGTGAACAGGGGCGCGGCAGCTGCTGGCAGCAAGGCGTGAAGCCGGAATTGCTGATCGTGACGTTTGGCAAAGGTTTCGGCGTCAGCGGGGCGGCGTTGTTGTGTGATGACGCCACAGCGGATTACGTTGAGCAGTTTTCCCGCCATCTGATCTACTCCACGGCGATGCCTCCAGCCCAGTGCTGTGCCCTGCTGGCGGCATTGCAGCAGATTCAGCAAGGCGATGCGTTACGCGCGCGCCTTAACCGCCATATCGCACGGTTCCGCGCGGGTGCTGCCGATTTGCCGTGGCCGTTGATGTCATCTAATAGTGCGATTCAACCGCTAATTGTTGGCGAGAACAGTGCGGCGCTAGCGCTGTCGCAGCAGCTGGCACAAGCGGGATGTTGGGTCAGTGCCATTCGGCCGCCAACGGTGCCACCGGGCACTGCGCGACTGCGGATCACTCTGACGGCCGCCCATCATACTGACGATATCGACCGTTTGCTGGAGGCATTGTATGACGCTGCAGGTTAACAAGCAGGCGGTGGCACAGGCTTTTGGTCGTGCAGCACAGCATTATGAAAAACATGCCGAGCTGCAACGCCAATGCGGCGACGGGTTGCTGGCGCTGGCACCTTCTGGCTTTGGCCCTCATCTGCTGGATGCTGGCTGCGGCACGGGCTGGTACAGCCGTTACTGGCGCGATCGCGGGCGCACACTCACCGCACTCGATCTTTCCAGCAGCATGCTGGATGCCGCACGTGAGCAGCGTTCTGCACAGCACTACGTTCAAGGCGACATCGATGATTTGCCGTTGCCAGACAGCAGCGTAGATGGCGTGTGGAGCAATCTGACGGTGCAGTGGAGCAGCGATCTGCGTCATGCACTGCAGCAGTTCTTGCGCGTAACGCGACCGGGCGGCTCGGTATTATTTTCGACTTTACTGGCGGGATCACTGCATGAAGTGCACCACGCCTGGGCTCGGCTGGATGGCCGAACGCATGCCAATCGCTTTTTGAGCGAAGCGCAGTTCGCTGATGCGACCCGTGATTTGCCGCTCGACGGCCAGCAGCAAACCATCACGCTGCATTTCCCCAGCGCGCTCAGCGCTATGCGCTCCCTTAAAGGCATTGGCGCGACGCATTTGCACGATGGACGCAGCGCCGGGATGCTGACACGCAGCCAATTGGCCCAGCTTGAGCAGTATTGGCCGCAGGATGCGCACGGTTATCGCCTTAGCTATCACCTGATGTACGGAGTTTTACACAAATGACACGCTGGTTTATTACCGGAACAGACACTGAAGTGGGCAAAACCGTCGCCAGCGGCGCGCTGTTGCAGGCGGCAAACGCCACTGGTTTGCGCACTGCAGGCTATAAGCCGGTGGCATCAGGCAGTGAGATTACGCCACTGGGCGTGCGCAACAGCGATGCGCTGGCATTACAGCGCTACAGTAGCCTTGAACTGCGCTATGAGCAGGTCAACCCGCTGGCGTTCGTTGAGCCGACATCACCGCATATCATCAGTGCGGAAGAGGGCAGGCCGATTGAATTTTCTGCGCTGTCAGCCGGACTGCGTGCGCTGGAGCAGCAGGCGGAATGGGTGCTCGTGGAAGGCGCAGGCGGTTGGTTTACGCCGTTATCGGAAACCCAAACCTATGCAGATTGGGTGATCGAGGAACAGCTGCCGGTGATTTTGGTGGTAGGCGTGAAGCTGGGTTGCATTAATCATGCGATGCTCACCGCAGAAGCGGTGAAAGCCAGCGGATTACGCTTAGCGGGATGGATTGCCAATGATATACAGCCACCGGGTAAACGCCATGCCGAGTATATGGCCACGCTGCGCCAGCGGATTGATGCACCGTTCCTCGGTGAAATCCCCTATCTGGCAAGCGAAGCACAGCAGGCCGAGTGTGGGCAGTATCTGACTTTGCCGCAGTAACGCACCGACCCTCAAGTGCGTTTCAATACGTAGCTAAAAATCACCTGCACGGTCGCTATTTACGTCGTCGGGGCTCAAGGTGCGCATCAATGCGCACCTGACGTAATATCGTCTGCAGGGTCGCCATTTATCGCGCAATGCTTGCCAGTTAACCGCTTAAACGATCACATTTATCGGTAGCGGCGCAATTTATTGCGCTCCGGACAGCCAATCCGCTGAGCAAGGATGCGCGATAAATCTCGCCGCTACCGTATGAGCCGTTAATCCGTTCATGGCTTGACCGATCGGCATTATCACCACCACATCAGGTCGCGGTTAACCACTTACTGGCGGTGACATCATCCAGCATGGCGACTTTCCCCTGCGCCACATTGCGGCCCCGGTGCAGCAGCAGAAAATAATCAGCCACGCGGCGAATAAACGACAGATGCTGTTCCAGCAGCAAGATCGTCAAACCGTAATCGCGGTTGAGACGACGGATCATATTTCCCATCTCCTCTTCCAGCCATGGCGACATTCCTTCGGTAGGCTCGTCCAAAATCAGCAGCTTAGGCTGCAATACCAGCGCTCGTGCCAGCGCCAGCTGCTGCTGCTGATCCATCGGCAGTTCTCCACTGCGCTGATGGCGTAACGAATACAGCGCCGGAAACAGATCAAACACCATCTCCGGGATCGCGCGGCTGCGACCGTCCTGCGCGGCCATCAACGCAATCATTAAGTTATCTTCAACGCTCATCTGCGAGAAAATATGGCGCCCCTGTGGCACATAGCCAATGCCCATGCGCGCACGCTGCTCGGTGGGTTGCAGCAGCAAATCCTCAGGGGGCGAGCCATCTTCCTGCCAGATCATCGAACCGCTGTTGATCGGCAAGCGACCCATTATGCAGTTCACCAACGTGGTTTTGCCCATGCCAGGACTGCCCAGCACACCGGTACAGGTGCCTGGTGGCAGATCGAGATCCACATCCCACAGGATATGGTTTTGACCGTAAAACTGATTCACCGAACGTAAACTCAGCATCTGACATACTCCTTCCAGATTATTTGCCTGAATGCTCACGCTCTGTGTCGTCTGGCATACAGTTGTGCACGATTAAGGGTGGACACCGCTGTTGATGACCTGCCAGGCAGGCCGTATGGACTCGTCACTCCATGGGAAAGATGTTGCAATTCTCAGGCCAGGTTAGAGGAAGCGCTATAAATGACGCAGATTGGGGTGAAATCGCGTTCAAAAGGTGAGCAATGCTTAATAATTCCACCTGGTAATAAACGCACTGCACTTTGACGGTGCTGACTGCTTAACATTTCTGGTGCATCTGTTCGTTCATAAGGCAATCACTGAAGAAATAAATGGCCTTAACGTACGGTTTTTACGACAACATAGGGGGCTTGACTTGCAAAAAGAATAGTTAAAGCGAGTTGAGGTAGGCGGAAAAAAAACGCAAAAAAAATATTTCGCACGCATGAACAAGGCTGGGGAAAATTATACACAGCTGATGGGCTCGGGGCTGGATTCAGTTATCCACTATTCCTGTGGATAACCTTGTGCATTAGCGACTGACAACCGGGCGGAAGCGAGGAAATACGCGGCTTGTCCACATTATGCTGAGAAACTGGACTTTAGGATGATTATCAATTAAATCAGTACGTTGTTTAAAAGCAAGCCTAAGGATTTTCTGCCTTGTCATCTGACTGCAATTTAATGACGCTCTCTTGACAAATGTTAAAAGCGTCACGGCTCTGGGGATAACCTTGCGCAACAACCTTTTGCCCGCTGCCGCTTAAATTGCACTGAAGCGAAACAGGTGTTTTCCCCGTTATCGTGCAAGATATCTGTAATTATATCCAGTATTTTTTTCTGGCAAATTCGCTGTAGCAGAGTAGAATTACCAGCCTGCCCGCTGACTTCTTCCGCAGGAACCGCAAAACCATGAGTAAAGCCTTTAAACTCAACTCTGATTTCAAACCTTCAGGCGATCAGCCTGAGGCGATTCGTCGTCTAGAAGAGGGGCTCGAAGATGGGCTCGCGCATCAGACCTTGTTAGGTGTTACCGGGTCGGGCAAAACATTTACCATTGCCAACGTCATCGCCGATCTCAATCGGCCGACCATGGTGATGGCACCCAATAAAACGCTGGCAGCACAGCTGTACGGAGAGATGAAAGAGTTCTTCCCGGATAACGCGGTGGAGTTTTTTGTCTCTTACTACGATTACTATCAGCCTGAAGCTTATGTTCCCAGCTCCGACACTTTTATTGAGAAAGATGCGGCGGTTAACGAACACATTGAGCAGATGCGTCTCTCTGCCACCAAAGCGATGCTGGAACGCCGTGATGTCATTGTCGTGGCTTCCGTCTCCGCCATTTATGGTCTGGGCGATCCCGATCTTTATCTGAAGATGATGCTGCACTTAACGCGCGGCATGATTATCGATCAGCGCAGTATTCTGCGTCGTCTGGCAGAACTGCAGTACACCCGCAATGACCAGGTGTTCCAGCGCGGCACTTTCCGCGTGCGTGGCGAGGTGATCGATATCTTCCCGGCTGAGTCCGATGATATTGGCCTGCGCGTCGAGCTGTTTGATGAAGAAGTGGAGCGCTTATCCCTGTTCGATCCGCTCACTGGCCAAATCGACTCGGTGATCCCGCGTTTCACCATCTATCCGAAAACGCACTACGTCACCCCACGTGAACGTATTTTGCAGGCGATGGAAGAGATCAAAGTTGAGCTGGTGGATCGCCGCAAATCGCTGATGGACAACAATAAGCTATTGGAAGAGCAGCGTATTAGCCAGCGCACCCAGTTCGATCTCGAAATGATGAACGAACTCGGCTACTGCTCAGGCATAGAGAACTACTCACGCTATCTCTCCGGTCGCGGGCCGGGCGAACCCCCGCCAACGCTGTTCGACTATCTGCCCGCGGACGGTTTGCTGGTGGTGGATGAATCCCACGTGACTATTCCGCAGATCGGCGGCATGTATCGCGGTGACCGTGCACGTAAAGAGACGCTGGTGGAATACGGTTTCCGCCTGCCGTCGGCACTGGACAACCGTCCGATGCGCTTTGAAGAGTTTGAAGCGGCCGCGCCACAAACGATTTATGTCTCGGCCACACCAGGTAAATATGAGCTGGAAAAATCCGGTGATGACGTTATCGATCAGGTGGTGCGTCCCACCGGGCTGTTAGACCCCATTCTGGAAGTGCGCCCGGTTGCTACTCAGGTGGATGATCTGCTGTCTGAAATCCGCAAACGCGTGGAAATCAACGAGCGTGTGCTGGTGACGGTGTTGACCAAGCGCATGGCGGAAGACCTCACTGAATATCTGGTGGAGCACGGCGAGAAGGTGCGCTATCTGCACTCTGACATCGATACCGTGGAGCGCATGGAGATCATCCGTGATTTACGTCTGGGTGAGTTTGATGTGCTGGTCGGCATCAACTTGCTGCGCGAAGGGTTAGATATGCCGGAAGTGTCGCTGGTGGCGATTCTTGATGCGGATAAAGAGGGCTTCCTGCGTTCTGAACGTTCACTGATCCAGACCATCGGCCGTGCGGCGCGTAACATTAACGGCAGAGCGATTCTTTACGCCGATAAAATCACCCCTTCGATGGAACGCGCGATGGGCGAAACCGAGCGCCGTCGCGAGAAGCAGCAGCAGTACAACGAAGAGAATGGCATTGTGCCGCAGGGACTCAACAAGAAAATCACCGATATTCTTGAGTTGGGCAAAAACGTGGTGAAAACCCGCGGCAAAGGCAAAACGGCATCACGCGTGGCGGCGGAAGAAGAAGCCAACTACATGGCGCTTACCCCGCAGGCAATGCAGAAGAAAATCCGTGAGCTGGAAGGGCAGATGCAGCAGCATGCGCAAAATCTGGAGTTTGAAGAGGCTGCTAGCGTGCGCGACCAGTTACACCAGCTGCGCGAACTGTTTATCGCCGCCTCTTGATAGAGTGTTTAATCAAACTGCCTGAATGGCATGCTCCAGCGCAATCCGCAACAGCTGGCGGTCGTGACGATATTTGATATCGGCGGCCTCCAGCGGTTCACGCACAATCAAACGATCTTCTACGCCAACAATATCCGCCGCCGGGCTGACGACCACCGCATCGATCACGCGCTTACCGATGGCTTTTTCCATCATGGCCAGCTTATCGGCCACCGTTAAACTGGCCGCGGCTGGGCTTAACTCGCGCCCGAGATTGCCAATAAACACCATGGTGGCGGGGGTGCGGCGCAGCGCTCGCGCCATCTCTTCCATCAGCAGGCTCGGCATCAGGCTGGTGTAGAAGCTGCCGGGGCCAATCAGAATCAAATCCGCTTCAGCAATCGCATCCAGCGCTTCTTTAGTGGGCGTCACGGCGGGATGCAGCATCAGCTCCTGCGGTGGCTGCTTCATCTCATCGATCGCGGTTTCGCCGTACACCATATTGCCTTCGCAATCCTGTGCCACCAGATCCACCGGCTGCTCCGACATCGGGATTAAAAATGCATCGACTTTGAGCAAGTTGCGGATGATGTTGATGGCTTCCAGCGGACGCACGCTGAGGTGATCGAGCGCCTTCAGCATCAGGTTACCTAAGTTGTGTCCCGCCAGTTCGCCGTTACCGGCAAAACGGTATTCAAACATTGCCGACGCCACGCTGGGTTCCATGATCAGCTGGTTGAGGCAGTTACGCATGTCACCCCAGGCAATACCGCCTTCTGAACGACGAATGCGCCCGGTGGATCCGCCGTTATCGGTGGTGGTCACGATACCGGTCAGGCGCGAACCTAACGGTGCCAATGCTGACATCACGCGGCCAAGTCCATGGCCGCCGCCAAGCGCCACCACGCGATCCAAATCTGCCAGGGTACGATTCATGCTTTTCCTTATTGCTGACAACGGCACATTGAGGTGCAGTTGAACTGATGTATATCAATATCTGTCGCGCATTTTACCGTATCCTGCGGCGAAAATGCGGTGAAAATACGTTATGTATCAATATATATAGCGAAATTCACTGATGGATGCGAGGGACAAATCGCGCTACCATTCGTCGTAACCGTGTTGTCCATAATGACAACAGACTCCCAAGCCTTGCATGCCTAAGTCATATTGATATGGATGCCTGGCCGCAGCGTAGCTGCCAGGGTGCAGAAAGAAATGACTGCATCTCCCGTATTTGGAAAGGTGTTCAGGTGCCACAATTTACAGATGCCTATGCGCGCAGCTTTTACTATCTGCGCCTGTCGGTCACGGATGTGTGTAACTTCCGTTGTACCTACTGCTTGCCTGACGGTTATAAACCGAACGGTAATCACAACAAAAGTTTTCTCTCGCTGGATGAGATCCGCCGCGTGACGCGTGCCTTTGCGGCCGCGGGCACTGAAAAAGTGCGCCTGACCGGCGGCGAACCCTCTATGCGCCGCGACTTCACCGATATCATCGCGGCGGTGCGTGAAACGCCGCTATCCGCCAGATCGCTGTTACCACTAACGGCTATCGCATGGCACGTGATGTGCGAGCGTGGCGTGATGCGGGACTCACCAACATCAACGTTAGCGTCGACAGCCTCGATGCGCGCCAGTTTCATGCCATCACCGGCCAGGATAAATTTGCCGAAGTGATGGCCGGTATTGATGCCGCGTTTGACGCCGGGTTTGAGAAGGTCAAAGTTAACAGCGTGCTGATGCGCGACCTTAACAGCCACAGCCTGAGTACCTTCCTCGACTGGATTCGCACCCGTCCCATTCAGCTGCGTTTTATTGAGTTGATGGAAACCGGCGAGGGCGGCGATCTGTTCCGTCGTCATCATATTTCTGGCGAAGTGATCCGCGACCAGCTGCTCATGCAGGGTTGGCAGCTTCAGCCGCGTGGGCGCAGTGACGGTCCGGC
Organism: Pantoea rodasii; assembly: GCF_002095465.1. Classification (GTDB taxonomy): domain Bacteria; phylum Pseudomonadota; class Gammaproteobacteria; order Enterobacterales; family Enterobacteriaceae; genus Pantoea; species Pantoea rodasii. The sequence goes on from NZ_MLFP01000002.1 coordinate 380,540, forward strand.
GCAGGTGTTTCGGCATACGGATTACCAGGGCGAAGTTGGCCTGATCATGCCTTATGAAAAAGACTTCTGTGCCAGCTGCAATCGTCTGCGCGTATCGGCAATGGGCAATTTGCACCTGTGCCTGTTCGGCGACGGCGGGGTATCACTGCGCGATTTACTGGCCTCTGATGCACAACAAGGCGAGCTACAGGCCCGCATCGCCCACAGCCTCGGCCAGAAAAAGCAGACGCACTTCCTGCATCAGGGCAACACCGGCATTACACAAAATCTCTCCTTCATTGGCGGCTAAACACAGGAGTTACAGCCATGGGTAAACCTACCGGCGAGTTTGTCGCCTTGAATGTGGCGGTGATGACCGTCTCGGACAGTCGTGATGCCAGCAATGACAGCTCAGGGGATTATCTGCGAGAGGCGCTGGCGGAAGCCGGGCATCAGGTCGTGGATCGCGCCATCGTTCCGGATAATCGCTATCGCATCCGTGCCACCGTATCGCGCTGGATTGCCAGTGACGATGTGCAGGTGGTGATCGTTAACGGCGGCACGGGCTTCAATAGCAAAAACAGCACGCCTGAAGCGCTGCTGCCGCTGTTTGACCGTGAAATTGACGGCTTTGGTGAACTGTTCCGCATGGTCTCGTACGAAGAGATCGGCAGTTCAACGCTGCAATCGCGTGCGGTCGCCGGGCTGGCGAATCAGACGCTGATTTTCGCCGTGCCGGGTTCGACCAATGCCTGCCGCAGCGGCTGGGAACGCATTATTGAAGAACAGCTGGATGCGCGCACGCGCCCGTGTAATTTTGTCTCTCATTTGAAGAAGTTGTAAGCATGTCATCATTAACTCATATCAATGCCGCCGGCGAAGCCCATATGGTGGATGTCTCTGGCAAAACCGAAACGGTGCGTGAAGCGCAGGCCGAAGCGCTGGTGCTGATGAGCGCGGAAACGCTGCAAATGATCATCGACGGCAGCCATCATAAAGGCGACGTTTTTGCCACGGCGCGGATTGCCGGGATTCAGGCCGCCAAACGCACCTGGGAGCTGATCCCGCTTTGCCATCCGCTGATGCTCAGCAAAGTCGAGGTGTCGCTGGTGGCGGAACCTGAACACAGCCGCGTGCGGGTCACCTCGCGCTGTCGACTGACCGGTAAAACCGGCGTTGAGATGGAAGCGCTGACCGCCGCATCGGTGGCCGCACTGACGATTTACGACATGTGCAAAGCGGTGCAGAAAGACATCGTCATCGATCAACTGCGCTTGCTCACCAAGACCGGCGGCAAATCCGGTGATTTCCAGGCGGTGACGCATGATTAAAGTGCTGTTTTTTGCCCAGGTACGCGAATTGACGGGAACCAGCGCGCTGGAACTGGCGCCAGAGTATCAGGACGTTGCCACACTGCGTGCGGCGCTGGCAGGCAAGAGCGATCGCTGGGCGCTGGCGCTGGAATCCGGCAAATTGCTGGCAGCGGTCAATCAAACGCTGGTGCCGATGAGCCATCCACTGCGCGCTGGCGATGAAGTGGCGTTCTTCCCACCGGTCACCGGAGGATGAGCATGACCACCCGGATTCGCGTCGGCGTTGAACCTTTCGATGTCGGCCACGAGTATCAGCAACTCGCTGCCCACGACAGTGACGGCGCGGTCGTCACCTTCACCGGCAAAGTGCGCAACCATAATCTGGGTGACAGCGTAGCGGCACTGACGCTGGAACATTATCCCGGCATGACGGAAAAGGCGCTGGCGGAAATTGTCGAAGAGGCGCGTCAGCGCTGGGCGTTACAACAGGTGACGGTGATTCATCGCGTGGGTGAATTGTTCCCCGGTGATGAAATCGTGTTTGTCGGCGTCAGCAGCGCCCATCGCAGTAGCGCCTTTGCCGCCACCGAATTCATCATGGATTACCTGAAAACCCGCGCACCGTTCTGGAAGCGCGAAGCCACTGAGCAGGGCGATCGTTGGGTAGATGCGCGTGACAGCGACCATCAGGCCGCTGAACGCTGGAAGTAGCGTGTAAAATCCGCCTGCACCGATAGCCGCAGCTCACTGAAAACGTTAAGGTAGCGTTTTTTGCTGGCATGTCAGGGAACCGGATGAAAAACAACAGAATGCTGAAAGGCGCGGCGCTGCTCACTGCGCTGATACTGGCTGGATGCAGTACCAAAAAAGAGCCCCAGGCGCCCGCGCGCCAACCCGACGATGTAAAGAGCCAAATTCAGCAGTTGCTGCCCAGTGACGTAACGCAAAAAAGCGTCTGGGCAGATGACATCTACACAGCCTTTCGCGTCCAGCAAATCGATCCCAGCGCCAGTAATATCTGCGCGGTGATCGCGGTGGCCGACCAGGAATCCAACTTCAACGCTGATGCGCCGGTGCCGGGCTTACCCAAAATTGCCTGGGGTGAAATCGATCGCCGCGCCGCGAAAGTGCATGTCCCGGCCTTTTTAGTGCGGACCGCGCTGCTGATCAAATCGTCCAACGGTGAAAGCTATGCTGCGCGCCTCGATAAAGTGCACAGCGAGAAAGAGCTGAGTGCCATTTTCGATGACTTTATCGATATGGTGCCGATGGGGCAGAAGCTGTTTGGCAATCTCAATCCAATTCACACTGGCGGCCCGATGCAGGTCAGCATCGAATTTGCCGAAGCACACGCCAAAGGCTATCCGTACCCGATTGATGGCTCGATTCGTCGCGAAGTGTTTACCCGCCGTGGCGGCATCTACTTTGGCACGCTGCATCTGTTGGGTTATCCGGCGGACTACAGCCAGCCGCTGTATCGCTTTGCCGATTTCAATGCCGGCTGGTACGCCAGTCGTAACGCCGCATTCCAGGCGGCGATAGCCCGTGCCAGCGGCATTAAACTGGCGCTGGACGGCGATTTGATTATGTACGGCAGCGAGCAAGCGGGTTCCACCGAATTAGCGGTACGCACTCTGAGCAAGCAGTTGGACATGAGCGATCGGGAAATCCGTCGCGATTTGGTAAAGGGGGATAGCGAAAGCTTCAGCAACAGCACATTATGGAAGCAGACATTTATCCTCGCCGACAAAATGGCCGGTAAACGCCTGCCACGCGAGATGTTGCCGGGCATCAAACTGGAGAGCCCAAAAATCACTCGCAACCTGACCACCGCCTGGTTCGCCCAGCGCGTAAATGGCCGATATCAACAGTGCTTGACGCGCCGTTGACGCAACGAAGTGTAGACTCCACACTTAGAGCGTTTGTCTAACTTAAAGAGGTGCATCATGGACCGATATCCACGTAATGATTCAATTGTGCAGCAGGCGTCAACCGGGCTGCAAACGTATATGGCGCAGGTTTATGGTTGGATGACCTGCGGCTTGTTGCTGACTGCGTTTGTCTCGTGGTTTGCGGCGAGCACGCCAGCGGTGATGGAACTGGTGTTTGCCAATCGCATCACCTTCTTTGGACTGATTATCGTGCAACTGGGGGTCGTCTTTGTGCTGTCGGGCATGGTGCATCGTCTGAGCAGTACTCTGGCAACCGGGCTATTTATGCTCTATTCGGCGCTGACCGGGCTGACGCTGGCGAGCATTTTCCTCGTTTACACTTATTCATCCATCGCCAGCACCTTCTTTGTGACGGCAGGGATGTTCGGTGCGATGAGCTTCTACGGATACACCACTAAGCGCGATCTCAGCCGCATGGGTAGCCTGCTGTTTATGGCGCTGATTGGTATCGTACTGGCATCACTGGTGAACTTCTGGCTGAAAAGCCCGGCGCTGATGTGGGCGATTACTTATATCGGTGTGGTGGTGTTTGTCGGTCTGACCGCTTATGACACCCAAAAGCTGAAGGCGATTGGTGAGACCATCAACGTCAATGACAAAGAGAACCTGCGTCGTTACTCGATCATGGGTGCACTGACGCTGTATCTCGACTTCATCAACCTGTTCCTGATGCTGCTGCGTATTTTCGGCAACCGCCGTTAATTACAGCACTTTCTGTCGCGGCGCGATTTATCGCGCGCATCCGCAGCGCTGGTCAGGCTGAACGATGCGCAATAAATCGCGCCGCTACTACATGCAGACCCTATGAGCGTGCCGCCATCTTGCGCTCATTCTTCTGCCGCAGATGTTTTGCGCGACTCTCCAGTACCAGATACAACACCAGCGCCAGCAGCAGCGGCAAAATAAAGTACAGCACGCGATACGCCAGCAGCGCGGCGATAATCGTGCCGTGCGACACCTGCTCGCCGCCCAGCAGCGCCAGAAACACCGCTTCCAGCACGCCAATCCCCGCCGGGATATGAATGATCACCCCGCAATACTGCTGATCAGCAACACGCCAAGCACCTGCGGAAAATCCACCTGCCGCGCCAGCAGCAGCCAGATAATAGTGCCCATCACCAGCCAGTTGGCGCTGGAGACGGCAAACTGGATCAGTGCCATGCGCAGCGACGGCAGCTGCAAATGCTGGCCCTTAATGGTCCAGTGGCGTTTCTTCGCAAAAGCACAGGCCCATAAATAGATCGCCACCAGCACCAACAGCACGGCACCAATAATGCGCAGGGTGTTTTCACCGATAAACCAGCGCGGCGGAATCGGCACCATTCCGGCTGCAAACACCACGCCAGCCAGCAGGAGATAGCCCAGCCAGTTAGTGGCGATACTCATGGAAAAATGCGCGTGATGGTGCTGCCGGGCAGGCCTAACCGTGAATAGAGACGATAGCGCATCGCTACGCCGCCGACCCAGGTGCTGAGCGTCAGGTTAAAGGCGTAACAGATAAACGACACCAGCATCACCTGACGTTTCGCCAGTTTGTGCCCGCAGTAGGCGCGGCCGATCAAATCATACACACCGTAGGTGAGATAACTGACCACCACCAGCGCCGCTGCGCCCAGCACCACGTAGCGGTTATAGCCTACGATCACCTGATAGACGTCCTGCCAGTTCACTTTGCGGGCATAAATCACCAGCAGTACAATCACCGCGACAAAAAATAGCCAGGTGAGGATTTTCTTGGCCCATTGCCAGCGTGAATGTTTGTTACTCATCAGGGTTTGGCTCCTTCATTGTCGGTTTCAACCCGATCCTGAGTTTCCATTTCCGGTTGTACCGGAGGATCAACTTGTGCCAGCAGCGGCGTATGGGCGGGCAACCAACCGGCAATGGCCGGGAAGTGGCGCAGGAAGTGGAACACCAGCACGCTTTTGGTCAGATGCCACCAGGTGCGCGGTGGCAGTTTGTCATCCTGCACGCGCTCGCAATCGTGCTGGATCAAGGTTTCAAGATTGTCGCGCAGCGTCTGATTGAAGTGACGATCGTGGACAATCAGATTGGCTTCAAGGTTAAGCGACAAGCTCAACGGATCGAGGTTGCTGGAACCGACCGTTGACCAGTGCTGATCCTGCACCGCGATTTTGCCGTGCAACGGACGGCGGCAATATTCGTACACCTCAACTCCGGCATCCACCAGATAGTTGTAGAGCATCTCGGCGCCGACTTTGACAATCGGCATATCCGGTTCACCCTGCACGATCAGCCGCACGCGTACGCCGCGTTGCGCGGCACTGCGCATTTCCCGCAGCAGTCGATAGCCGGGGAAAAAATAGGCGTTGGCGATAATCACATCCTGTTTGGCTTTGCGCAGCATATCGAGGTAATGCTGCTCAATATCATCACGATGATCGTCATTGTCGCGATAAACAAACAGCACCTGCGCGTCACCAGGCATGGCATTGACCGCCAGCCGCTGCGAACGTGCTCCCCACCAGCGTCGCGTCACCTGCTCACTGCCCATCGCCTGCTGCACATAGCGCGCAATATCCAACACGATCGGGCCCGTCACCTCCACGGCGTAATCCTGTTTGGCTTGCGGACCGTAATCGGTGTTGTGTTCGTCAGAAAAATTGATGCCGCCAACGAAGGCCAGCGTGTTATCCACGACCACGATTTTACGGTGCAGGCGCCGGAACACATTGGTACGCATGCCCATCACCAGCGGACGAGGATCGTAATAAAGAAAACGCACGCCCGCTTCGGTCAGGCTGTTGACAAAGCGGTCGGACAAATCGTGCGAACCGTAGCCATCCACCATCACTTCGACCTTCACGCCGCGCTGTGCTGCCGCCAGCAGATCGCCATGCAGCGCATTTCCGACGTCATCTTCAAACAGGATAAACGTCTCCAGCAGCAGCGAACGTTCGGCGTGCTGAATGGCAGCGGAAACGCGGGGGAAAAACTGATCGCCATTCTCCAGCAGCCGCAGCTGGTTACCTTCACGCCAGCTGAAATTCATATAAATATCTCCACGGCCAGTGGGGCGTGATCGGAAAGGTGTGACCAGGGTTTGACCGGCAGCGCCCACGGCTGGCTGACGGTGGCGTTGCGAATATAGATGCGATCGAGTCGCAGCAATGGAAACCGCGCCGGAAAGGTTCGAGCGGGGCGGCCGTTTTTCATGCTGAACACCTCTTGCAGTCCAGCGCTGCGCTTCAGGAAGCGGTTAGCCTGCACCTGCCAGTCGTTGAAGTCCCCGGCAACCACCAGCGGAGCATCGTGCGGTAGCGCATTGATGCGGTCGCTCATCATCTTCATCTGCGCCTGACGATGCTGTGCTTTCAACCCTAAGTGCACGCAGATCACATGCAGTAGCTCGGGCCGATCCGGCAAGCGAATCTGGCAGTGCAACATGCCGCGCTTTTCACTTCCTGCCACAGAAATATCGAGGTTTTCATATTCAACAATAGGAAAACGTGACAATATCGCGTTCCCGTGATGTCCCTCGGGATAAACCGCATTACGGCCATAGGCAAAATCATGCCACATGGTATCGGCCAGGTACTCGTAATGAGAGTTTTCAGGCCAGTTCTCAATGTGCAGCGAATGGATATCGTGGGTGCCCATCACCTCTTGCAGGAAGACAATATCCGCCGACGTGGCGCGGACAGCATCACGCAATTCCGGCAGGATAAAGCGGCGGTTAAAGCTGGTGAAACCCTTGTGGGTGTTGATCGTCAGGACTTTAAATGAAAATCCTTGCGTATTTTGTGGCATACTTCGACGCGCTCCTTTTCATCATCAAGAGCACAAAGTGTAGTCTTTGTCACAAATGGATGGTAAGCAGCGTAGAAAATTAGGGTGTTATCCGAAATTTGCTTTACATTGAGGAAATCCGTCTGGCCGCAGCCAGATACACTTGGGCGACCTCTGTTGGGTCTGCCAGGAGAAAAGAATGAAATGGTCTAATCGTGTTCAGATTGTTACCGGTCAAACCTGTTTGCACATTGCGATGCACCTGTTGGTGATTGCTGCGCTGGTTTGGGGCTGGAAGCATAAGGCGCTGGTTGAAGTGAGCAGTACCCTGGTAGCAGCTTATGCCTTGGTGTTTATCGCCATGCTGGCTCTGCAGCGTAGTGCCCGTTTACGCCGCATGGGTGACGCCCTTGAGGAAGTCACCACCACCTATTATTTTGGTGCGGCGATGCTAACGCTATTCCTGATTTCTCGCTTCATCCATAACAACCTGCTGATTGGTTGTCTGGGTGTGGTGATGCTGGTGGGGCCAGCGCTGGTGTCATTGCTGGCGAAAGAACCCGCCCATCGCGTAGAGAAAAAGCGCAGCTAAGCCGACGTGCCGCTGTGAAGAGAAAGGAGCCGAATGCGGCTCCTTTTTTGTTGGTCGCGGTGGCAGCGGAAACCTGCTAAACTCTCGCCCTTACGCATGGTAGTTTGTGCCCTTTTCACACGTGAGCCCCGGGCTTGCGTCATATACCCCCTGAAAACTACATCGCTCACGGCGAACAGGGCGGTTCGGAGTAATACACCTGCATGTCATTTGACTCTCTCGGCTTAAGTGCCGATATTTTGCGTGCGGTAGCGGAACAAGGCTACCAGGAACCGACGCCGATTCAGCGTCAGGCTATTCCCGTGGTGCTGGCGGGTCGTGACCTGCTGGCGAGCGCCCAAACCGGTACCGGTAAAACCGCCGGCTTCACGCTGCCATTGCTGCAGCGTCTTACGGCAAATCCTTCAAACGCGCGCGGCCGTCGTCCGGTGCGTGCGTTGATCCTCACCCCAACCCGTGAACTGGCGGCGCAGGTGGGCGAGAACGTCCGTGAGTACAGTCAGTACCTGGATATTCGTTCACTGGTGGTCTTCGGTGGCGTGAGCATCAACCCGCAGATGATGAAACTGCGCGGTGGTGTGGATGTGCTGGTGGCAACGCCTGGCCGTCTGCTGGATCTGGCGCATCAAAATGCGGTGGATCTGTCCCAGGTTGAGATTCTGGTTCTGGACGAAGCGGATCGCATGCTCGATATGGGCTTCATCCACGACATTCGTCGCGTGCTGGCGCGTCTGCCGGCCAAACGTCAGAACCTGCTGTTCTCTGCCACCTTCTCTGATGAGATCAAAACCCTGGCGGAAAAACTGCTCACCAACCCTGAACAGGTGGAAGTGGCGCGTCGTAACACCGCGTCAGAGCAGGTTTCGCAGCAAGTGCATTTCGTTGATAAGAAGCGTAAGCGGGAACTGCTGTCGCTGATGATTGGTCGCGATAACTGGCAGCAAGTGCTGGTGTTCACCCGTACCAAACATGGCGCTAACCATCTGGCTGAGCAGCTGAACAAAGATGGCATCACCGCTGCGGCTATCCACGGTAACAAAAGCCAGGGCGCGCGTACGCGTGCATTAGCTGACTTTAAATCCGGTGGCATTCGCGTGCTGGTGGCAACCGATATCGCTGCACGTGGTCTGGATATCGAAGAGCTGCCACACGTAGTGAACTATGAACTGCCTAACGTGGCAGAAGATTACGTTCACCGTATTGGTCGTACCGGGCGTGCTGCGGCAACCGGCGCGGCGCTGTCACTGGTGTGTGTTGATGAACACAAACTGCTGCGTGACATCGAGCGTTTGCTGAAGCGTGAGATTCCGCGCATTGAGCTTGAAGGTTTCGAAGTGGACCCAAGCATCAAAGCGGAACCGATCCAGAATGGTCGCCAGCAGCAAGGGCGCGGACAGGGCCAGGGCCGTGGACAAAGCCAGGGTCGCGGTCAGGGCGGTAACGTTTCTCGTCCGCACAGCGGCAACGGCCAGCGCCCGCAGGGCAGCAACGGTGCGCGACCACAAGGTGAAGCGCGTCCAGCCGCTGCACGTCGTCAGGGTGGCGCAGCCAGCCAGACTGCGCCAGCCGCAAACAGCGGTCGTCGTCGTCCGGCAGCGAAAAAGAGCGGGAACATCTAACGCGATGAGGGTGTTACTGGCGCCGATGGAGGGCGTGCTCGATTCATTGGTGCGTGAGCTGCTCTCCGGGGTCAATGATTATGATCTGTGCGTCACTGAGTTTCTGCGCGTGGTCGATCAACTGCTGCCGGTAAAATCCTTTCACCGTTTATGTCCTGAGCTGCATAACAGCAGCCGAACGCCCTCAGGAACGCGTGTGCGTATGCAGCTGCTCGGGCAATATCCCGAGTGGCTGGCAGAAAATGCGGCGCGCGCCGTGGAGCTTGGCTCCTGGGGCGTCGATCTCAACTGTGGTTGTCCGTCAAAGCTGGTCAATGGCAGCGGCGGCGGGGCAACCCTGCTGAAAGATCCCGAGCTGATTTATCGCGGTGCGAAAGCCATGCGAGAAGCGGTTCCGGCGCATCTGCCGGTGACGGTGAAAGTGCGTTTGGGCTGGGATTCCGGCGAGCGTCGCTTTGAGATCGCGGATGCGGTGCAGCAGGCCGGTGCCAGCGAACTGGTGGTGCACGGTCGCACCAAAGAAGATGGCTATCGCGCCGAGAGCATCAACTGGCAGGCGATTGGTGAAATTCGCCAGCGCTTGTCGATTCCAGTGATCGCCAACGGTGAAATCTGGAGCTGGCAGGATGCGCAAGACTGTATGCGCATTACCGGTTGCGATGCGGTAATGTTAGGGCGCGGTGCGCTCAATATCCCGAACCTTGGCCGCGTGGTGAAATACAACGAAGCGCCAATGCCGTGGTCGCAAGTGGTCGAACTGCTGCTCAAGTATACCCAGCTGGAAAAGCAGGGTGATACCGGCATGTATCACGTCGCACGTATCAAACAGTGGCTGGGCTATCTGCGCAAAGCCTACAACGAAGCCGATGGGCTTTTCAGTGAAATCCGCACGTTACGCGTCTCTTCAGACATTGCCTCGGCCATTGAACGCCATGCGCAACAGCTAACCGTAGCGGTTTAACGCCTCCTCATTTAAACGCCGTTGTATAGTGAATCTGCTTGCTGGATGAATAGAAGCGGGCGAGTTGTTCACTGAATTTCACCGGGTCGTGCTGTTCGGCAATTCTCTTCAGTGATTGCGCAGAGTACTGGGTAATCACCCCCGGGTTACGCAAAATATCCGTGATATGCGCTTTGAGCTGCTGCACGATCTGTCGGCGTATCTGCATTTTGCTCTCCTGAGAGTCAATCACATATTCATGCTCGTCATTCAAGGGTTGATGAATCAGCCAACCCGCGCCCTCCGGATTGATTTCAGGCAAGGCGCGAATGTTGGTGGTGATCACTGGGCATCCACTGGCCTGCATCTCCAGCACCGAGAAGCCGTAGGTATCCTGCCAGCTCGGCAGTAATCCCACGTGCGAACGCTGCAGCAAGGTCAGCACCTGAGGGTTCGGCATGCTGGTGAAATGCTGGATATGCGGCGAGATTTTAATTAAGTGCTCAATGCGCGCATAAAACGCCTCGTCATCCTGAAATTGTCGATGGGCAATATTATGTCGCTGCGTGATATCACCAATCAGCGTCACCTGAATCTGGCCACGTGTGAAAACATCCTCTTCAGTCAATTGTGAAACCGCCAGCACCACTTCCGCCCCACCTTTGCGATAGAACTCGCTGCCGATAAACACCAACCGAATTTCGCCTGGCGACACCAGGCGGGGCTTAACGCACAGCAGCGGCTGCGGCGGATGCAGCACGTGCAGCTTGTGGCTGACCGCGGCTTTGATGGCGGGAAAAGCGTCGAGCAGTTTCAGCTGGATGTTGAGGGTGGCTTGCGAGATGGCAATTAACGTCAGGCACTCCTCACGGGCGATCAATTGCAACTGTGACTGCAGTTCAGGATTATCCACTTTCGCCATGCCAGGCACCGGCAGCACGCGTGGGATTTCGGTTTCAAAAGTAGCGATCCAATTTCTTTTGGTGTTAGCCACTTCGTTGAAGAGATGAATCACATCCGCATCATGGGGCAGTGAGCCGGGGAAGGGGCGAAAAATAAATTGTTTATTTTTGTGTAGAATCTTTGATCTTATGGCATTTGAATAAAAGTAGATGTTCTTTTTTCGGCAATCTATATATTGATGCTGGGAATGCGTCATGATATTTCTTTTTTCAGGATATCCGCTTCCACTGGTGATTATCTTCATAATCTCTCCTGGCAGGTAGGGTACAGATTAAAATAAAAGCGTCAGCGATGAGCATGGCCCGGTGCGAGGGCGTTGGGTGGATAGCAATGAGATTACGCACTGGGAGTAATGAGTTGGGTTTGTTTTAATTAACTGTAACCTAAAGGTATTCGACGGCAGAATCTATGTCTTAATGTGAATGAGTACAGAAGCACAGGGCGCTAGCCTGGCAGCCTGTAACGGTTAGCGACTGGTTTTACAGCTCTTTTACCAAGCCAATACATTAAATTGATTTTTGCTGGCGGTCTTTTTTCAGATTTTTCATGCCAATAAGTTAATAAAATTGAATTGAACGTTATTATTTATTTAACCGGCATAGAATTGGACTCTATTTATAATGCTGCGTTGAACGGATATTACAGAATTACGCCATAACACAGTTCCAGGTAAAGTGAGGTTCAAGCTGAAGGCTATTTGCGCTATAGTAGCGTTTCATATTCATTTGTAATGCCATCACACATGTCTGACGCCGCTGTACTGAGTCATGCTCAGTTAAATAAACGCATCATCTCCGTTATCGTCTTCACGTTTTTCTGCTATCTCTCGGTAGGATTACCGCTCGCAGTGCTGCCGGGATTTGTGCACAACCAGCTGGGTTTCAGCTCATTCATCGCCGGATTGATCATCAGCCTGCAGTACTTCGCCACGCTGCTCAGCCGTCCGCATTCGGGTCGCCTGGCCGATCGCTATGGCCCAAAACGCGTGGTGATGATGGGATTGGTGTGCTGCGGCATGAGCGGCGTGCTGTCGATTTTTGCCGCGATGTTCACCGATGCGCCGATGCTCAGCCTGACGTTATTGGCGGTGGGACGGTTGTTTCTCGGCGTAGGCGAAAGCTTTAGCAGCACCGGTTCAACGCTGTGGGGCATGAACATGGTTGGGCCGCTCCAGACCGCGCGTGTGATTTCATGGAACGGCGTGGCCACTTACTTCGCCATGGCGATTGGTGCACCGCTGGGTGTGCTGCTCAATCAAATGTTCGGCATCAGCGGCTTTGCCGGCCTGGTGGCGCTGATGGGCATCATCGGCTTCTGCATGGCGAGCCGTAAAGCGGCGGTCAGTGTTACCGCTGGCGTGCGCATTCCTTTTCATCGCGTGGTCAGCCGCGTCTGGCTGTTTGGGCTGGCACTGGGCTTTGGCACCATCGGTTTTGGCGTTATCTCCACCTTTATCACCCTCTATTTCGCCAGCCGCGACTGGAGCGGTGCCGCCTTTGCACTGACGCTGTTTAGCCTCGGATTTGTGCTGGTGCGACTGGCCGGTGGCCGATACATCACCCGTTTTGGTGGGCTAAAAGTCTCACTGGTGTCGTTTGTGTTGGAGTGTGCGGGACTGCTGCTTATCTGGCAGGCCGACAGCAGCTGGCTGGTGGATGTCGGCGCGTTCCTGACCGGCGGTGGCTTCTCACTGGTGTTCCCGGCGCTGGGTGTGGAAGCGGTTAAGCGGGTGCAGCAGCAGGATCAGGGTTCAGCGCTGGGGACTTACTCGGCGTTTCTCGATTTAGGGCTGGGATTAACCGGTCCGGTGGCGGGTTTGCTGATTGGTCACTGGGGGATGCAGTCGGTGTATCTGGCCGCGGCATTAATGGTGCTGGGGGCGTTTGTGATTACCTTGCGTTTGCATCAGCAGCACGGCCGACAAGCGGCCGTGCAAACGGTTAATTAATACTTCTCTGGCACAACCATTTTTTCAGGTACTGGCGCGCGACGATAATCCTCATTGCGTTCGCGCGTCGGTAACATAATCGTCTTCGACTCGCTCTCTTCATACGGCACCTGCTGCAGCAAATGACTGATGCAGTTCAGGCGCGCACGCTTCTTATCGACACCTTGCACGACCCACCATGGCGCTTCATCAATGTGGGTACGTTCCAGCATTTCTTCCTTGGCTTCGGTGTAATCTTCCCAGCGACGACGGCTTTCGAGGTCCATTGGGCTCAGTTTCCACTGTTTCAACGGATCGTGAATACGGCTCAGGAAGCGCAGCTCCTGCTCTTCATCGGTGATCGAGAACCAGTACTTGATGATTTGGATACCACTGCGCGTCAGCATTTTTTCAAATTCCGGCACGCTGCGGTAAAACTCTTCCACTTCGGCTTCGTTACAAAAGCCCATCACGCGTTCTACGCCAGCACGGTTATACCAGCTGCGGTCGAACATCACGATTTCACCGGCTGCCGGCAGATGGGCGATGTAGCGCTGGAAGTACCACTGCGTTTTTTCGCGATCGTTAGGCGCGGGCAGGGCAGCCACACGGCACGTGCGGGGGTTCAGGCGTTGGGTGATACGTTTAATCACGCCGCCTTTACCGGCCGCATCACGGCCTTCAAACAAAATAACGATGCGATGACCGGTGCGCATCACCCAATCCTGCAGCTTCACCAGTTCACCTTGCAGATGCAGCAGCTCACGGAAGTAGCGGCGGCGGAATGCCTTGTCGCCTTCTTCTTGCGGTTCACCGTTATCATTAAAGCGCAGGTCATCCAGCTCCATTTCCAGCTCTTCGTCGTAGCTGTCGTAAAACTCCTGCAGCAGACGCGCATTGAAAGTCTCGCTGTGGAAGCTGTTGTCGTGTGTCGCCATGACTTTTCCCCGTTACAGATGAATAAACAGGGCGTAGAGCAGCCCTGAAAGTAAGACCGAGACCGGCAGCGTTAATACCCACGCTAACGCAAGGTTGCGAATGGTAGAGAGCTGCAGGCCAGATTTGTTAGCGGCCATTGAACCGGCAACGCCCGATGAGAGCACGTGCGTGGTGGAGACCGGCAAACCGAAGATATCCGCTGCGCCGATGGTCGCCATCGCCACCAGCTCCGCACTGGCACCCTGTGCGTAAGTCAGGTGGGTTTTACCGATGCGTTCACCGACCGTGACCACAATACGACGCCAGCCGACCATGGTGCCGAGACCCAGGGCAATCGCCACCACCACTTTCACCCACATCGGGATAAAGCGTGTCGCGGCATCCAGTTCCTTCTTCACGGCGGCGAGATTGCTGGCAATGTCTTCCGGCAACGCCACTTTGGCAGATTGCAGATGTTTAATGGTTTCCGAGGCGAGGTACATATCGTTACGGGTGTTGGTCACCGCCTGTGCCGGGATATTCTCCACTGCACCATAACGACGGATCTGATCGCCGATATCGCCCAGCATCATGCCAAGGGCCGGCAATACCTGTGGACGATTCTGGCTGGTGCGTACGAATTCGGTCAGCACCTCACGCGGTGCGGGCATCGCAGCCGGGGCCGGTTGCAGCGTCAGCAGTTGCTGTTCGGTCACCTGGGTTAACGCGGCCACGCGTGGGATTTGATCGGGCGGCAGCGAGCGGTTCAGCGCGTAGGCAATCGGCATGGTGCCGACCAGAATCAGCATGATGAGACCCATGCCTTTTTGACCATCGTTCGAGCCATGCGCAAAAGAGACGCCGGTACAGGTCAGGATCAGCAAACCACGGATCCACGGTGGCGGTGGCTGGTTGCCTTTGGGTGCTTCATACAGCTGACGGTTGCGGATCAGCGCTTTCATCGCCAGCAACAGCAGCGCGGCGCAGATAAAGCCCACCACCGGTGACAGCAGCAGCGCATAACCCACTTTAATCGCCTGATCCCAGTCCACGCCGCTGGTGCCGCTGCGGCCATGCAGCAGGGCATTCGCCACGCCCACGCCGATGATGGAGCCGATTAGCGTATGGGAAGAGGAGGCGGGCAGGCCGAAATACCAGGTGCCGAGGTTCCAGATAATCGCCGAGAACAGCAGCGCATACACCATGGCGAAGCCGTTGCCGCTACCCGCCTGCAGAATCAGCTCTACGGGCAGCAGCGAGATAATGCCAAACGCCACCACGCCGCTGGAGAGCAACACGCCAAGAAAGTTACAGAAGCCCGACCACACCACCGCAACGCCCGGTGAGAGCGAGTGGGTGTAAATCACAGTGGCGACCGCATTAGCGGTATCGTGGAAGCCATTCACAAACTCAAAGCCGAGTGCAATCACCAATGCCACGCCCAGCAGCAGGAACGGCGTATAGCTGGTGACTGGCGCACCGGTTTCTTCAACATCATTAAACAGATTGATGGCGGTAAAGAGCAGGCCGCCGAACAGCAATATCAGAAAGATGATGCGGGATACTCGACCGCTGCCTTGGTTAAGATTCGGGCGTCCGCTGTGGGACGATGATGTCGATGTAGATGCAGGTAAACTGTTTTCAGCCATAACACACCCCGGTGTGGATTGACGATGCTCGATTGGCATCCGTTACTTGCAGTGTGATACGGGGTTTGTATGACAGAATGATGATGGCGATCACACTGTGTCATCTTGCTGTAACACAGCTGTCGCAGTCTGTGGATCTGACCGCTCCGGGATCATCACGCTGCCATGCTCCAGCCTGTCTTGCCGCTTGCCTCATTGCCGGACTTTAATAACGAAGTCGCCGGACTTATTCATGGATACCTGTTCACGCCAGACGCACCGCCACAGCGGCTTAATGCGCGTGAAGCGGCGCAGTTAGCGCAGCAAGATCTGCCTGAATCCTATTTTCTTTGGCTGCACATCAACCTGAATCATGCTCGTGCCGAGCGCTGGGTTCAGGACCATTTTGGTGTAGACAGCGATTTCTTCGACGAGATCCATTCCGCTTCGCCGCGTACCCGTCTGGCGCATCAAAACGATGCGCTGTTGGCGGTGCTCAACGACGTGACGTTCAGTAAAGAAGAACGCAGTACGCAGAACGCGACGCTGTGGATCTGGTGCTGCGCACACATCATCGTTACCGCGCGCTATCGCCCGGTGGGGATGATTGAACGTATGCACCAGCAGATTGATCGACTCACTTTTGCCGAGCCGGATGCGATGTTGTTGTGGCTGCTGGGTGAGCAGGAAGCGCAGCTTGAGCAGGTGGTGCGCCGTTCCAGCCAGGCAGTCGATGCCATTGAAGAACGGTTATTGAGTGCGGCGATCAAAACCAACCGCAGTGAACTGGGGCATTTACGTCGCATGCTGCTGCGCGTACAGCGTTTGCTGGCACCGGAACCCGCTGCACTGTTTCGTTTGTTAAACCGGCCACCGAAATGGCTAAAACGCGACCCACTGAGTGAACTGCGGATTTTTACCGAAGAGTTCAGTGTGGCACTGAACGATCTGGCGGGACTGATGGAGCGCATTCGGCTGTTGCAGGAAGAGATTGCCGCCAGCTTGATGGAGGAGAGTAACCGCACGCTGTTTTTGCTGACGGTGATCACCGTGCTGGCGCTGCCGATTAACATCATCGCCGGCTTCTTTGGGATGAACGTGGGCGGCATTCCGCTGGCGAGTAATCCCCACGGTTTTTTGTTATTGGTGATAGTGGTGCTGGTGTTCACCCTGGTGGCGGGATGGCTGGCATTGAGACGGCGGCGGGAATAACCTCTCTGTATCCAGGCGCGCATCAATGTGCATCTTTCAGCGCCGCGCATTTCGAACACCGCGCAATGTCATCGTAGGGTTGTCATTGATGGATAGCGCCCACAAAAAAGCCAGCCGCAATGGGCTGGCTTTTTTACTGCATGCGAATCAGCGATTACAGGCTGTTGCCGGTCGCTGGCGCAGGCTGAGCAACCGGTGCCACATCACCCTGTGGTGCAACGGCGCTGGCGCCTTGCGGGGTCATTGGCTCTTCTTTCGGCGTTGCGTCAGAAGATTCCTGTACCGGCACCGGATCAGGCATCACTTCACCCTGTGGACCATTAACTTTGGTTGGCATACCGTCACGCGCCTTGATGGCGTTGTTCAACGCATCCTGGTTGGTGCTGCCATCGGCAATCACTTTGGTCACCGCAGCGGTCAGCGTAATCGGTACCACTTCACGTGAGTTGAACTGCTCTTCGGTAGTCGAGAGTGGGTTATGCACTTCGACATAGCGAGAACCGTCTGGCTCCACGGTGGCTTTCACCGGCTGATCGATAAACTGCACGCGCGTGCCGACAGGCACGTTGTCGAACAGCCATTTGATGTCGTCAGCACGCAGACGCACACAACCGTGGCTTACGCGCAGACCGATACCGAAGTTGGCGTTAGTACCGTGTACCGCGTACAGACGACCGATGTACAGCGCATACAGGCCCATTGGGTTATCCGGACCAGCAGGGAACACCGCCGGAATGGTTTCGCCGCGTGCCGCGTAATCCGCGTGCATGCCTTTGGTCGGCGTCCAGGTTGGACCGGCTTTCTTACGCTGAACGGTGGTGGTCCAGTTAACCGGCGTGTCTTTACCTAACTCGCCAATACCGATTGGCAGCACAACCACGGTTTTGGTGCCTTTCGGGTAATAGTAAAGACGCATTTCCGCGCTGTTGATCACGATGCCGTCACGCGGTGCGTCAGGCAGAATCAACTGCTGTGGGATCACCATTTTGGTGCCCGCTTTAGGCAGATACACATCAACGCCCGGATTGGCTTCCAGCATGTTGCTGAGGCCCATCTGGTACTGTGCAGCAAAGGCTTCCAGCGGAAGTCGGCTGTCATCAGGCACGGTGATTTCAAGGTTTTCGCCGATCAAACGGCTGTTAGCCGCTGGCAGCGGATACACTACTGCGAATGCCGACTGGCTGAACGCCGCCAGTACCAGGGCGAGTGAAGCGAACGCGCGAATGCTCTTTTTCATGTTTTACAAGTCGTTATAGCCGTGTTTCAGGCTTGTCAGTGTGTCGAATCCATCTCGGTCAGCATGACCGGCTGCGCATTATATGTGCATAGGCGCCAGGATGGGAATCATGATTTTCAATGGCTGATGATACTTTACTTAAATAGTGGTCAATTCCCGACCTGTCTCGTTGCCGTACCGCCCAAAAAGTGAATTTTCTTAAGGTTGCCACAGCGTCACTTCGTTACTTAATTTACGATTGAGGAAAAAAGCAGCGCTGATCAATGCCAGGTGCGACAACGCCTGCGGCATGTTACCCAATGCTTCGCCGTGGGTGGTAAATTCCTCGGCGTACAGCCCCAATGGATTGGCATAACTCAGCAATTTCTCAAATTCAAAGTGGGCCTCTTGCACGCGTCCGGCACGTGCCAGGCACTCCACATACCAAAATGAACAGGCGGCAAAAGATCCTTCTCCACCGGTTAATGCATCGGCAGGCGTCTCGCTAATGTTATAGCGGCGCACTAAACCGTCGCTCACCAAATGCGTTTTAATCGCGTCGAGGGTGGCGATCCAGTCGGGATCGGTGGAGCTGACAAAACGCACCAGCGGCATCAGCAGCATTGAGGCATCCAGATATTGACCGCCGCGCGTGGCGGTAAAGTGGCCGAGTTCCGGGTTCCAGAAATTCTGCCAGATATCATCGCGGATAGCGCTGCGTGCCCGATCCCAGCGCTCATAGGGCATCGGCAGTGAGCGCTTCAGGCCAAGGCGCAGGGCGCGATCCAGTGCCACCCAGCACATCAAACGTGAATGCAGGAAGTGTTCCGGCTCGCCGCGCATCTCCCAAATACCGGCATCGGGCTGATTCCAGTTGCCGCAAACATAATCAATCATGTCGGAAACATGCCGCCAGCCGCGTTGGGAAATGGCCTCACCGTATTTATTGGCAAGATAAATCGCGTCCATCAATTCGCCGTAAATATCCAGCTGGGTTTGCCGCCACGCATCATTGCCGATGCGCACCGGACGCGAGTTGGCATAGCCGGAGAGATTCAGCAGTTCGGTCTCATGCAACTCGGTGCCGCTGTCCAGGCGATACATCACTTGCAGATGCGGCGTGTCATCATGGCTGTGCTCGACGCAGCGCCCAACCCAATGGGTGAAATCGCGCGCTTCTTCCACGTAGCCCAGTCGCATCAATGCATACATGCTGAAGGAAGCGTCTCGGATCCATGACGCGCGATAGTCCCAGTTGCGCTCGCCGCCCAACTCTTCCGGTAAGCCGAAGGTGGCCGCTGCGGCAATCGAGCCGTGCTGTTTGGAGGTGAGCAGCTTTAGCGCCAGCGCAGAGCGCGTCACCATCTCCTGCCAGCGTCCGCGATAGGTGCTGTGGCTGCTCCAGAGACGCCAATAGGCCAGGGTATCATTGAAGCATTGATCGGTGGCGATGTGGGCAACGAACGGGTCTTCATCGCTGCCAAACACAAACTCAGCCGACTCGCCCGCTTTGAGGGTAAATTCCGCCACCGCGCTGTGGTTTTCCCGCGTCATCACCACCGTGGCGCTCAAACGCAACGTAGGCTGCCCTTCCGCCAGAAACGCGATGCCGCCGGGCCGCAGCTCGGTGGTGGTTTCGGCGCGGGCGTAATCATGACGCGGCGCGCACAGCAGATGAAAGGTGGCACAGCCGCGCACCATTTTCACCCGGCGCACCAGGCGCGGCACTTTGTTGGGCTGATCGCAAATCGGCATGTAATCGGTGATTTCCGCCACGCCTTCATCACCCAGCCAGCGGGTTTGCAGAATATTGGTATCAGGCAGATACAGCTGTTGCTGACGGACATTTTTCCAGTCAGGCGCCAGTGAAAACAAACCCGCTTCATCGCCGTCGAGCAGGGCGGCAAATACCGATGGACTATCCAGTTCCGGCCAGCAGAGATAATCGATGGTGCCGTCATTGGCAATCAGTGCACAGGTGCGTAAATCGCCTATAACCCCGTGATCATCGATTCTGCGTTTAATTTTGCTCATCCTGCCTCCTTGACTGCATCTGATTGTTAACTATAGACGAAAAGGTTTTTTCGGCTGACGCGAGGCACATTTCGATAACTTCTATACTGTGAAGACACCCATCACGCAGGAGAATGTTATGGCACTGGGCAAACAGAAAGTGGCCGTGGTCACCGCATCCGATTCCGGCATTGGTCGCAGCTGCGCCGTTATGCTGGCAGAAGCCGGTTATACCTTAGGGATCACCTGGCGTTCAGACGAAGAGGGCGCGCAGGAAACCGCGCGGCTGGTGGAGAGCAAAGGGCAAACCGCGCAGGTGCGACAGCTCGATCTCTCCGATCCGCAAGCCGGTGGACAGCAGCTATCACAGCTGATTAATTCGCTGGGGCGCATTGACGTGTTAGTCAACAATGCGGGCGTGATGCTGAAAGCCGATTTTCTCGATGTGACGTTTGAAGACTGGCGTAAGACGTTCAGCGTGGACGTGGATGGCTCATTTGTCTGCGGACAAATTGCCGCGCGCCACATGGTCGATCAGGGCGATGGCGGACGCATTATCAATATCACCTCCGTGCATGAGCACACGCCGCTACCGGATGCGACAGCGTATACCGCGGCGAAACATGCGCTCGGCGGGCTCACCAAATCGATGGCGTTGAGTTTGTTGCCGCATCATATTCTGGTGAATGCCGTGGCGCCGGGGGCGATTGCCACAGCGATGAATCATCTGAGTAACGATCAGGCGCGCACCACGCGCATGCCGGAAATCCCAATTGGTCGTCCGGGCGATACGCGAGAAGTGGCAAGCTTAGTGGCGTGGTTGTGTTCAGAATGGGCGACTTACACCACTGGGCAGTCTTTCATTGTGGACGGCGGCTTTATGCTCGCCAATCCACAATTTAAAGGTTATCACCACTAACCGGCGCGGCGGTGATTCCAGCGGCGAATGATGAAACGCAATGCAATGCCGAACACAATCGCCGCCACCAGCCATAGCAAATGCTTCAGGTGCTGATCGAGTTTATGCAGCCACGGCGTGATGATCTCCCCGGCAAAATAGCCCAGGGTAACGAAAATCACCGACCACAGTGCGGCACCGATAACGTTGAGCACAAAGAAGCGCAGCGGTTTGAGCCGGCTGGTGCCGATAATAATCGGACCCACGATTCGGAAGCCATACATAAAGCGCACGCCAATCACAAACAGACTGGGGTGCTTTTGAATCAGATGGTTGGCTTTACGAATCGTATCCTCATGTTTGCGGAATCGACGCAGGATGCGCGTGCCGTAACGACGACCGAGCCAAAACAGCAGCTGATCGCCAATAATCCCGCCAATCATCGCGGCCAGCACCACGCCGCCAAAGTGCAGCAAGCCTTCATGCGCCGCCACGCCGCCCAGCAGCGTAAAAGTTTCCCCTTCGGCAATGCAGCCGAGCAGCAGTGCCAGATAGCCGTATTGGGTAATTAATCCATTGATATCGAGATGCAAATTATCCTCCCTGTCGCGAGTGAATCAGGTAACAGTTTATACGCCTGCGGCTTTTTTGTGCCGCTGTCCGCAAAAACAGCCGCGCCGATTATACTTGAAGGGAAGCTGCCTGAGTGGTAAGGCCTGAAAGCTGAAGGGGCAGCCCGTCGCATCAGAGGAGTGATTTTATGAATCATGTCTGGGGTCTTCTGGCGCATCCTAACCAGGAAATGCGCGATATCAAGCAAGAAAACGAGAGCGTTTCGCACCATTACACCCACCATGTTTTGATGATGGCGGCGATCCCGGTGATCTGCGCCTTTATCGGTACCACACAGCTGGGCTGGAATCTGGGCGAAGGGCAGTTCGTACAACTCAACCTGCTGACCGGCATCGGTCTCGGCATTCTGTTTTACCTGATTATCTTAGGCGGCGTGGCGGTGATGGGCCGCGTCATTCACTGGATGGCGCGCGATTATCCGCAGCGTCCGAGCATTCCACGCTGTACTGTTTTTGCCGGTTATGTGGCCACGCCGTTGTTTATCAGTGGCCTGGTGGCACTGTATCCGCTGGTGTGGCTGTGCGTATTCGCGGGCGCAGTGGCCTTGCTGTACACCGGTTATCTGCTGTATGTCGGTATTCCGGTGTTCCTGAATATTGACCGTGAAGAGAGCATGCGCTTCTCCGGTTCAACTTTAGCGATTGGCGTGCTGGTGTTTGAAGTACTGCTGGCGCTGACGGTGATTCTGTGGGGATACGGACCACGATTGTTCTGAATACCCGGGCGGCTAATAAGCCGCCCTTTTTTAACGCCCGGAAACAATCTACCTAAGAAATTTCGTAGGGAAGTGGGTATTATGCTGCTGCCAGCCCGCATCCTGTCTGGTTTGATGCGCGCGGCCTGTGTCTTAAACACGGCGCAAAACTCCTCACCGGATTTTTTTGACACGATGTCTGTAAAAATGCGTATTTCTTTGCTGTCGCTGGCGCTGTTTGTCGCCGCGCCGGCAGCTGTAACCCCGGCACTGGCCGCGCCCGCTGCGCTGTCTAATCTGGCGCCGATTGCCCAACCGCAAATCGCCTCCGGCAGTGCCATGATTGTCGATCTTGAAACCAATAAAGTGCTGTTCTCCAGCCATCCGGACCGCGTGCGTCCTATCGCGTCACTCACCAAGCTGATGACCGCGATGGTGGTGCTGGATGCCAAACTGCCGATGGATGAATTGTTATCGGTGGATATCAGCCATACGCCGGAAATGCGCGGTGTGTTTTCCCGTGTGAAACTGAACAGTGAAATCAGCCGCCGCAATATGCTGCTGCTCGCGCTGATGTCTTCAGAAAACCGTGCGGCCGCCAGCCTGGCGCATCACTATCCGGGCGGCTACGATGCCTTTATCCGCGCGATGAATGCCAAAGCGCGCGCACTGGGCATGACCCACACCCATTATGTTGAACCCACCGGTTTGTCGATTAACAACGTGTCCAATGCGGAAGATTTGATCAAGCTGGCGAAAGCTACGCGTCAGTATCCGCTGATCGGCGAGTTGAGCACCACCAAAGAAGACACGGCGGTGTTTAAGCATCCTAACTACGCATTGCCGTTCCGTAATACCAATCACCTGGTGTACAAAGGCGACTGGCGCATTGCGTTGACCAAAACCGGTTATACCGATGAAGCAGGCCACTGTCTGGTGATGCGCACGGTGATTAATAACCGTCCGGTGGCGCTGGTGGTACTGGATGCCTTTGGTAAGTACACCCATTTTGCCGATGCTAACCGTCTGCGTGACTGGCTGGAAACCGGCAAAGCCGCTCCGGTTCCGGCGGCTGCGCTGGCGTACAAGAAGCAAAAACGTCGCAGACGGCCAGCAACGAGTAATCACGACGTCTGTTTCAATTCACAGATGCGCAATGAATTGCGCGTCTGTGAGTGCTGCCGATTGGCGGGATAAATTACCCCCGAACGACCAAAAAATCCCTAATCGTTAGCACCAATGTTTTAGCGCTTCATTCCTATAGTCTCCGCTTCGGCTTCGCTCTACACTGGCCGCCATTCAAAGTTAACTGGCATTTATCGGCTGAAATTGCGCTGGAATCTCATTTATATGTTCAAGCTTCGATCACTCATTACCCCATTTTTACTGCTGCTGGTGTTGTTCAGCCCGGCCCTGAGCTATGCGGATGACAATACTGCCGCCGCGGCCCAGCAAGAAGATGCTGCGCCGAAGGTGAATCCCTCGGTCGAGCTGCCTAAAATGCAGAAGATCCTCGACAAGATTAAAGGCCAGGTATCCGGTGATACCAATGAAAGCCAGCTCAACCAGCTCAATGAGATGGCGCTGGAGCTATCCGGTAACGCGGAAACTCTGGGTCAGGCATTGATCCCACAACGTCAGCAGCTTGATGCGCAACTGGCAGTGCTCGGTCCCGCACCCAAAGCCGATAGCGGAGTTAAAGAAACTCCCGAAGTCACGCGCAAACGCGCCACGCTGGAGAGCCAGAAAAGCAAGCTGGACGATCAAATCAAGCAGGCCGACGGCATTAAAAACGGCGCGTTGGTGCTTTCCTCACAGATTGTTAACCTGCGTCGCGACCAGCTAAAAAGTCAGCTGGCACTGAACTCCGGCAGTATTTTGGGGCCGCGTTTCTGGTCACCGCTGGTGAGCCGCCAGGATCTGGATGGCGAGAAGATCAGTGATTTTATTGCCGAACTGCAGGACACCGCCGCACTTTCCTGGGAGTCTGGCTGGCGCTTTGGCACCATCGGCTGGTTGATCGCGGCGATGTTGGTGATGACGCTCGGCCGTCGTTACAGCGAGGAGTTTCTCGCCTGGGTCAGCATTCACAAAATGCCTGAAGGGCGTCTGCGTCGTAGCTTCCTGGCGGCGGCGATTGCCTTAACCACTCTGGCTGCGGTGGTGCTGACGTTTAACTTTATCGCGCTGGCGTTTACCCGCCGCGATGAAGTATCCACTGACGTGCAGGATTTTGTTGAGCGCCTGGTGCAACTCAGCGTCTATTGCGGCCTGATCGCCGGGTTAGGGCGGGCGTTCCTGTCAACGCGCCGTCCAAGCTGGCGTCTGCCGAGCATCTCCAACGAAGTGGCGCAGGCGTTGAAGCCGTTCCCGCCTCTTACCGCAGGACTGGTGTTTATCTTCCAGACCGCCGAATCCTTTAACTACAGCGTTGGTACCAGCCTCAATACCACCATTTTCGCCAACGGATTGACCGCATTACTGATTGGCTGCACGGGGCTGGCGATCAGCATGCGCACCAATCGTGTGCGCCGTCGCATGGTGCAAGCGGGTAATGCGCCAGAAGCTCGTCCGACCGTGGTCGGGCTAATACAGCTGGCGCTAACGCTGACCGCGTTAGCGATTTTGATCTCGCTGATCATCGGCTATGTCACGCTCGCGCGCTTCATGAGTTATGAACTGATCTGGTGTGGCATCCTGTTTGGCTCGTTCTACTTCCTCAGCCATCTGATCAACGACGGCTGCGAAAGCTTGTTCTCGACCAATAACGCCACCGGCAAACGCCTGCAGACGTCATTAAACATTGATGAACGTCATCTGCAGCAGGCGGCTACGCTGCTGGGCGCTATCGGTAAAACAGCCCTGATTGGGATTGTCGCGCTGGCGCTGCTGAATGGCACCTTTGCCTCATCGACACCGATCGAACTGATTCAAAAAGTCATTGAATTCTGGGGCGGCAAAGGCCTGGAGTCACTGAACATCGTGCCGGCGCACATGGTTAATGCCATTTTGTGTCTGGTGGTGGGGATTTACGTGCTGCGTTCGGTGCGTCGCTGGCTGGATAAAGATTTCCTGCCAAAAACCACCATGGACGTGGGCATGCGCGTGTCGCTGGTCACACTGTTCAGCAACATCGGCTACGTGCTGATTATCCTGCTGACGCTGTCAATCATGGGGCTGCAGTGGAACAAACTGGCGTGGATCGTCAGTGCCTTGTCAGTCGGTATCGGTTTCGGCTTGCAAGAGATTGTGAAGAACTTTATCTCCGGTTTGATTCTGTTAACCGAGCGTCCTGTCAAAGTGGGCGATCTGGTGAGCATCAGCGGCATTGAAGGGGATATTCGTCGTATCAACGTGCGCGCCACCGAGATTCAGCTCAGTGATAAATCGACGGTGATTGTGCCGAACTCGCAATTCATCTCGCAGAACGTACGTAACGCCACCATGGGCAATGCGCAGGGCGTGGTGACCATTCTGCTGACCTTCCCGCTGGATATCGATCCGGTGCGCGTGCGTGAGATTCTGCTTGAGGTGTACGAGGAGAACGAACGTATTCTGGAAACGCCTGAGCCGTCCGTGTCGTTCAAGGATCTGACTTCTGCCGGTATCGTGCTGAGCGTCACCGGCAACGTCGCAGGTCAGCGTCAGATCTCCAGCGCCAAGAGCGATCTGCTGTTCGATATTCTGACGCGCCTGCGCAAAGAGGGCATTGTGCTGTCTACACCGCAGACGATGATCATTGAACGTCGAACGATGCCTGCAACGGTGCACGAAGAGGGCGAACAACTGCCGTAATCAAATGGGCGGCTCTCGGGCCGCCCACTGCTTCATTACACCTTCACCGCCCAACCTTTCTGCTTACTGGTTTTACCAATCCCCGGATTAAAGGTATTGGTCGGATCCAGCTGGCGATAAAACGCTCGCAACTGCGGTTTCGCATGATACAGATGCCCAACGTTATGCTCAGCCGGATATTCGGCACCGCGTTCGCTGAGGATCGCCAGCATCTTCTCCTTCAACGCATGCGCATCCACGCCTTTCTTCACGATGTAATCCTGATGGAACACGTGGCAGAAGAAATGCCCGTAATAGAGGCGATGGCTGAGATCGTTATCAAACTCCGCCGGTAAGCGCTCAAACCAATCCTGATCGTTGCGGCGTAGCGCGATATCCAGCGCCAGAATATCTTCCACTTCATCCGCATGTACCGCGTGATAACGCACTGCGGCACCGGCGGCGGCAAAGCGATGCAGGAAGGCGTGTGCGCCTTCTTTACCGTCACAGGCAAAGAATTCACCCCCGCCTTCGCGGAAGTATTCATGCAAATATTCCTGCGCTTCGACAACGCCTTCACCGGACATCTTTAACATCAGGTGATGCTCAAACTTATCGCGATACTGCTTCATGCGCTTTGGCAGATGTGCCGGCAGCCAACCGCTGATGCGCTGCAATACGCGATCGGTGAAATGAGGTTTAACAAAACTCAGCTTACCCAGCCAGGCATCCACCCGACCTTTTAGCGTGAAGAACTGCGGCATCTTGTCGGTGCCGAGCTTGTCGATCATCACAAAAGTATCTTTGCCGTACACTTCGGCGATATCGAAAATGTCGCGGTGCATATATTCGCCCGCCACCGGCAGGTTTTTGAACTCGGCCAGAATATGCCGGCGCAGATCCCCCAGCACCGCCGGATCGTTGGTGCCGATATAGAACACCTGCTGTTTCGGTTCGGTGGGGAAGGTATCCAGACGCACGGCGAACACCGCCAGTTTGCCCGCGCAGCCAGAAGCTTCGAACAGGCGACGTTCATCGGCGTTGAAGCGTGCTGGCGTATCCGCATGGATATCGCGCACCCGGTCGGCGTATTCGTGGTCGGAGGCATGGCGCTCGTCCCAGCGCACGTCGTTCTGCTGCCAGCGATCGTCATCCAGTCGGCCGAGCATCTCTTCCGGCGAGTGGCCGAGATCCATGCCGAGATGATTGACCAGCTTGAGTTTGCCATCGGCATCGATCTGCGCGTAAAGCGCCATTTCGCTGTAGGCCGGACCGCGTTTGATCAGCGATCCGCCTGAGTTATTACAAATCCCGCCCATTACCGATGCGCCGATACACGACGATCCGATCACCGAGTGCGGTTCGCGTCCCAGCGGCTTCAGAGCTTTTTCCAGCTGATACAAGGTGCTGCCAGGAAACGCGAGGATCTGCTTGCCGCCCTCGATCAGCTGCAATTTATCGAGGCGTAAGGTACTGATAATCACCACCGGGCGATCGTAATCGTTGCCGTTGGGCGTCGAGCCTTCGGTTAACCCGGTGTTGGCGGCCTGCATCAGAATCACCGCATCGGCCTGCACCAGTGCCTGCAGCACGCGCCACAGTTCCAGCAAGGTACCGGGGAAGATAACCGCGAGGGCATCGCCTTCACCCGAGCGAAAACCTTTGCGATAGCGCGCCGTCTGTTCCGCTTCGGTTAACAGGTTGGAAGGGCCGACGAGGCGGCGCAGTTCAGCCAGCAGTGTAGGGTGTGAGGTGTTGTTATTCATAAACCTGTCCTTGTCGTTACGTTGCGCATCTACTTTAGCACGCGTCAACGGCATGGTCGCTGTGTGACATCGGCGGCTACCTGCTATCCTCATCTTGTGGCAAACTGCCCCGGTTATTTCGATATTGCGCAGTCACTTAAGAGAACCCGACCTGATGAAATGGATTTGCTCTATTAGCCTCGCTGTCACACTTGCCATGCAGCCTGCCTTCGCAGATGACCTGTTTGGCCCCCATCCGATGACTGAACAGGCGCGCGACGCCTTTGTAAACCAACTGCTCGGCAAAATGACCCTTGATGAAAAAATCGGGCAAATGCGTTTGATCAGCGTAGGACCAGACACGCCGAAAGAGGCGGTGCGTGACATGATTCAGCACGGTCAGGTTGGCGCGATATTCAATACCGTGACACGCCAGGATATCCGCGCGATGCAGGATCAGGTGATGCAACTCAGTCGCCTAAAAATTCCATTGTTCTTCGCCTATGACGTGGTGCACGGTCAGCGCACCATCTTCCCGATCCCGCTCGGCCTGGCGGCCAGCTGGGATCTCGATGCGATTGGTGAAGTAGGGCGCATCTCCGCTTATGAAGCGGCCGACGATGGCCTCAATATGACCTGGGCACCGATGGTGGATGTTACCCGCGAACCGCGTTGGGGACGCGTGTCTGAAGGCTTCGGTGAAGACACCTTCTTGTCCTCGCAAATGGGCAGCGCGATGGTGAAATCCATGCAGGGCAAAAGCGCCGCCGACCGTTATTCGATCATGACCAGCGTGAAACACTTCGCAGCCTATGGCGCAGTGGAGGGCGGGCGTGATTACAACACCGTCGACATGAGCCCACAGCGTCTGTTCCAGGACTATCTGCCACCGTACAAAGCGTCATTGGATGCGGGCAGCGGCGGCGTGATGGTGGCGCTCAACTCACTGAACGGCACGCCTGCCACAGCGGATGGCTGGTTGCTGAAAGATCTGCTGCGCGGTGAATGGAAATTCAAAGGCATCACCATCAGCGATCACGGTGCGATCAAAGAGCTGCTAAAACACGGCGTGGCCAGCGATCCGCAGGATGCGGTGCGCATTGCGCTGAAGTCCGGCATCGACATGAGCATGAGCGATGAGTACTACAGCAAATATCTGCCGGGCCTGGTGAAAAGCGGCGCGGTGAGCATGGCGGAAATCGACGATGCGGCGCGCCACGTGCTGAACGTCAAATATGATATGGGCTTGTTCAACGATCCTTACAGCCATTTAGGGCCGAAAGAGAGCGATCCGCAGGACACCAATGCCGAGAGTCGTTTGCATCGTGCCGAAGCGCGTGACGTGGCGCGTAAGAGCATTGTGCTGCTGAAAAACTGGCATGAAACCTTGCCGCTGAAGAAAGACGCGACGGTGGCGCTCGTTGGGCCATTGGCCGACAGCCAGCGCGACATCATGGGCAGCTGGTCAGCCGCGGGCCTGGCGAAGCAGTCGATTCCGCTGTTGCAGGGCGTGCGCAATGCGATGGCCGGCAAAGGCACGGTGCTGTATGCCAAAGGGGCTAACATCACCGATAACAAAGGCATTCAGGACTTCCTCAACCTTTACGAGCAGGCAGTGAGCGTGGATAAGCGCTCGCCGCAGGAACTGATCGATGAAGCGGTCGCCCAGGCGAAGAAAGCCGATGTGGTTGTCGCCGCCGTGGGTGAAGCGCAGGGCATGGCGCATGAAGCGTCAAGCCGCAGCGATCTGGTGATCCCGCCAAGCCAGCAAAAACTGCTGGCGGCATTGAAAGCCACCGGCAAGCCGCTGGTGATAGTGCTGATGAATGGTCGTCCGCTGACGGTGGTCAACGAAGATCACATGGCTGATGCGATGGTGGAAACCTGGTTCAGCGGCACCGAAGGCGGTAACGCGATTGCCGACGTGCTGTTTGGCGATTACAACCCATCGGGCAAGCTGCCGATGTCCTTCCCGCGTTCCGTGGGACAACTGCCGATTTACTACAACCATTTGCCAACCGGGCGTCCGTATAACTTCGCCAAGCCGAACAAGTACACCTCGCATTATTATGATGCGGTGAACGGTCCACTCTATCCGTTTGGTTACGGCCTGAGCTACACCACCTTTACGGTGTCACCGGTGAAGATGTCTGCGAAAACCATGCCGCGTAACGGCACAGTTGACGCGAGCGTTACCGTCACCAACACCGGCAAACGTGATGGTGCCACGGTGGTGCAGATGTATCTCAACGATCCGGTGGCCAGCATCAGTCGTCCGGTGCAGGAGCTGCGAGGCTTCAAACGCATCATGCTGAAAGCGGGCGAGTCGCAGACCGTGAGCTTTAAGATTGACGTCGACGCGCTGAAATTCTGGAATCAGAAAATGCAGCAGGTGGCTGAGCCAGGCAAATTCAACGTGATGATTGGCCTCGATTCGGTGCGCACTCAGGATGGGCAGTTTGATTATCTGTAAGCGTTAGCATTTAGTAGATTGTGTAGCGGTGCGATTTATCATGCGATAAATCGCACCGTCTCCCCTCGCAGTATATGATATGCCCGAGATCATTCTGCCAACGGGCATAATCCAGACGCCATGAACCTCCGTAACCGCATCCAACAGCAAGTCTTTCGTCTTAATGGCCTCGCGCTGAACGAATTCGATATCTCGCAGCCGCTCGGCGATCCGGGCTTATTTGGTCCCGATCACGTGATCTGGCGTGTGCACGGCGATTTTCCATCGATGCTGTGCGGCGGCATCAGCGCACTCATGCTGCAAATGCTGCATCCGGCGGCGCTGGCGGGCGTGTGGGATCACTCCAACTTTCGTCAGGACATGCTGGGCCGTTTACGGCGCACCAGCCAGTTCATCGCCGTGACCACTTTTGGTAACACGCAGGATGCCAACATTCTGATTGAACGCGTTAAACGCATTCATCTGCGCGTCACCGGTATCGATAACGCCGGGCAACCTTATGCCGCCAGCGATCCGCATCTGCTCACTTGGGTGCACGTGGCGGAAACCAGCCGCTTCCTCGCCGCTCATCTGCGCTACAAGAATCCGCAACTCTCGCTGGCGGAGCAGGATCGTTATTACGACGAAGCGGCGCTGATCGCTGAAGCGTTGGGTGCGGAAAAGGTGCCCAAAACAGTACAGGCGGTGGAAGCCTATTTGCAGGCAATGCGACCTGAGCTGATTTGCGATGAACGTACGCTGGAAGTGATGCAGTTGCTGATCAATGCCCCGGCACCCAGTTGGCAGGCGAAACCAGCAATGCACGTGATGCTCAAAGCGGGCATGGGCTTACTGCCGGAGTGGGCACAACAGCAAATTCAGCAGCCGATTAGCCCGCTGACGCAGTGGAGGGTTGATAAGGAAATTGCGGTGATCGCCGGGCTGCTGCGTTGGTCGATTCAGCGCGGGGCTTATTCCCGCGCTATGCAACGTATGGGGCGTTGAGGCTACAAATGCAGCTCGTCCTGCTTTTTGGTGTAGGTGCGCGGCGTGCGCGCTTCACGTTTTAGCGTGAGCAGACGCTGCTGATAATGATGGAACAGCATCCCCAGTCCTAACCCCATCAGCGCTAAAGGCAGCAAACTGTAATAAATGTCGAGGGGTAGCAACACCAACAGGGCTGCACCGCCAAGCATGATGGTCAGCGCTGACATCACCCACGTGTAGCGAATAAACAGCCACACCAAAATCGCGAAAATCACAATATCGCGCAGATTTAAATCCAGGTTTTGCAGCACCATGCGAGTCGGCTCCATGAGGAGGAATGTGCAGACAATAGCATGCGAAGCGGCAAAATAATCGCGATATAATTTGATGTTTGCAAGGGCATCCTGCTGGCATTCATCAGCATCATTCACGTGTTATATCTGCACTTTGAGAGTTTTACCCTTGTGTCATGGGGTGCGAGTGCCGATCCTGCTCTATTCTCAGGGAATATGGATCCCTCAAGGCTTTGTCGAGGCGTTATGACACACCAACCTCTGATTGCTGAGGTGCCCAATCAGCAAAACACACTCACCGCCATCGTCGAACAGGATGCGCGCACGGCCTACTTCTACATCTGGCCAAACGATCTGTTTCGCAGCCAGTATGCGGTGCGCGGCTGCTGGCTGCGCAATCTGCTGCCTGCCCCGGCGCGTGAAGATCGTGAAGCGATGGAGCAGGGCATTGCGCCGCTGTTGAGCGCAGAGTATTGCCGCACCTTAGAAGCGGAACCGATGCTCGATCCTGCCGGTTTACAGATCCTGTGGGAGCCGAGTGATGACGGTGCCGCGTTGTGGTATTACGGCCAGCTGCTGGCCGTAATACCCGGCTGGAGCCTGTATCAGGACAAACAGGTGAGCTTCTCTGCCGGCTGCATCAAGGAAAATCGCCTGACCGCGCCGCTCGGCTCGGCTTCCACCAATGATTACTACGCGCGCGCCGAACAGCAGCGCCACTTCTGGCGTGACTGGCATGATGGTCATTTGTGGGATGTGGTGCAGCGCGAGCTGATGCAGTGCTATCAGGCGCAGTTTGGCGAGTCGGTGAAGTATTACGCCATCGATCAGGGTAGCTGGCCGCCTATGGCTATCTCTCAGCACTGGCACAATGGCGTGTGGTATTTTCTCACCCTTGGCATGGGGATTCGCCCGATGCCGCAGGTCGATTATCTGTTTGATGAGCTGGCTCCGCAGTATCGTCGCGTAGAGCTGGCGATGGCGGTGGACGGCGAAGTGATGACCGAAGCCAATGCGGTGCAGATGGCCAGCGCGCTGGCGGAATTTGCACACTTGCCATGGGCGCGTCTGACGTGGATTGGCGAAGGGCACACGCTGGCCTCCGAAGTGGCGCCGGTGGGCTTCGAGAGTTTCCTGCTGGCGAATGGTTTAGCGCCGGAAGTTGCCCAGTTTCGACTGCCGAAGCGCGATGGCGATCGCCCCAATCTGCTGTGGGCTACACCGATCACTGAGGCAGAGCGACAGTTTGCTCAGGCAGACGATCGTGGCGGCCAGCAGCTGTTGCAGCGCTTGCAGACGGAAGGCAACGACCACGTGTTCCGACCGCGTCAGGAAGTGGTCGATCCGCCGCAATAACCTGCTGTGCGGGCATTTGCCCGCAACCTGGCTAAGTAAGCGCAGCGTTACTAACCCACCTAATGATCACCGAAATCAACTATTTGTATTTTTGTGATCTGGCTCACCTCAAGTTCCTCTGTAACACGCCGTTAACCTCGATCAGGCAACTCGCCAACCAGGGTAAGGGCATTACGATGTTAAAAACAACGCAATCACGTTTTACTGCGACGCTTGTCGCCTTCTTTGTTGTCCTGATGCTGGTCACGGTGGTGGTGATCAATCAGTTTATTGCACCGCAGTTAAGCCAAAACGAAAGCCGATTAGTGCGTTATGAAGTTGACGGACTGGCGGGACGTATTGTTGAGCAGATGAACCGCGTACAGGCGCAGCAGCGTGCCATTACCGAAGCCGCAAGCGTGATGGACAGCGCGGCTATCGACAGCTTGCTACCTGCGCTGGTGAACCAGTATCAGGACAGCAACGTGTTTGGCGGCGGTATCTGGCCACTGCCTAATCGTCGCGATCCGGCGAAGGAAAAAGACAGTTCGTTCTTCGCCCGTAATGCCAGCAATCAGTTGCAGGTCAATACCTACTGGAACTCAGATGCGGCCGACAAATACTGGGAGCAGCCGTGGTACAAAGACGGCATGGCTGCCGCCAAAGGGCAGTGCGCCTGGGCCAAAGCGTATCAGGATGCGGCCAGCCCGCAGCCACGTACTAACTGTGCGATGGCGATTTATCGTGACGGCACGGTGTGGGGCGTATCGACCATCGACGTGACGCTCGGCTTCTTCAATCAGCTGGCGAAACAGATGGGTGATGCGATCCAAGGCCGTGTGCTGATCGTTGAAGCCGATGGCAAAGTGGTGGGTAACGCCGCGCTGCTGGACGGTGCGCCGAAGCTGGAAAATCTCTCTGATACCCAGTTGCCAATGGCTTCAGCATTGAAAGGATTGTTAGCGCAGGCAGGTAATCAGCCTACGCAAACGACGTTTAAAGGCGAGGATGGCGAACATACGCTGTTCCTGCAGGCGATTGCCGGTAGCCCGTGGTATCTCGCCAGCGATGTGCCATCCAGCCTGTTGGATGCACAAACCCACAGCATGCTGACCCGCCTCGGTCTGGTGCAGATTCCGCTGGCGGTGATCCTGCTGCTGGTGCTGCTCGGCTTTGTGCGCGCGATGATGAAACGCCTCAGCCTGCTGAACCGCAACATCGAAGCCCTGTCGACTGGCGGCGCGGATTTAACTCAGCGTCTGCCTGCCAGCAACAGCCCGGAATTTAATGCAGTGGCACAAAGCTTTAACCAGTTCATTGAATATCTGCAAGGGCTTATGCGTCAGGTTGGCGACAGCGCGCTGGCGATCACTGCGGCCTCGCGTGAGATCGCGACAGGTAACGCGGACCTCTCCGCACGGACCGAATCGCAGGCCAGTTCGATTGTAGAAACCGCAGCCTCGATGGAACAGCTGACCGGCACCGTGCGCCAGAACGCCGACAACGCCACCCACGCTAACCAGCTGGCGGATGGCGCGTCACAGGTTGCGGCACGCGGAACCGAAGTGGTGCGCCAGGTGGTCAGCACCATGGGCGCGATTAACCATTCATCGCGCAAAGTGGTGGATATCATTAGCGTGATTGACAGCATCGCCTTCCAGACCAATATCCTCGCACTTAACGCGGCGGTGGAAGCGGCACGTGCGGGCGAGCAGGGGCGTGGATTTGCCGTGGTGGCGTCAGAAGTGCGCAATCTGGCGCAGCGCTCCGCTAACTCGGCGCGTGAGATTAAGAAGCTGATTGAGAAGTCGGTGGCGAATATCGACACCGGCAGCGAATTGGTTGAACAAGCCGGGCAGACCATGGATGAGCTGATGCAGGGCGTGAGCAGCGTGACGACGTTGATGAGCGAAATCATGTCTGCCAGCCGCGAGCAGAGTATGGGGATCGAGCAGGTTAACCTGGCGATCACCCAGCTGGATGGCAGCACCCAGCAGAACGCCGCGCTGGTCGAGCAGGTGTCGGCTGCAGCGCGCGCAATGGAAGAGCAGAGCGTGCAGCTGGAGCTGGTGGTGCAGAGCTTTAAGCTTTAATCACCGCAGCAGGCCAGAACCAGGCGCACTCCAAAGGCCTGGTTAACATGTCCACAACTCAAGGCGCACCGTAAAATGGTGCGCCTTTTATTTTGGTTAGCGCTGTCAACATATGCCCTTTACGAGGTTGATTACATTTCGTCGTTACCGCTTTGTCTGATGACTGCTAAGCTTAAAATTCTGCACGTAAGCGCACGGAATGTGCGCGATTTCCTCGGTTTCGGCCTTTGAGGTTGTGTACAATAGCTGAGAATTATCTTAAGGAGTTGTCATGCCCGCTATTGAAGTTATCCTCGTTGACCACCTCGATCGTCCCACCGGCAAGATGGAAAAGCTGGAAGTACATGAGAAAGGATTACTGCATCGTGCGGTGACGGTCTACGTGTTCAATTCGCGCCATGAACTGCTGCTGCAACGTCGTGCTAACGGTAAATATCACTGTGGTGGTTTATGGAGCAACACCTGCTGTGGCCATCCCTATCCGCAGGAATCGACCCGTGATGCCGCTGAACGTCGGTTGCGCGAAGAGATGGGGATGCAACTGTCGTTAACGCCGGTGTTTGAGCTGAGCTATAACCTGCCTCTCAGCAATGGGTTAACCGAGCACGAATATGGCCACGTGTTCTTTGCCATCAGCGATGTTGAGCCGAAACTCAATCCTGAAGAGGCGGACGCCTGGTGTTATCGCTCGGTTGAGCAGATTCAGCTGGAAATGCAGGATCGGCCTGAACAATTTACGCCGTGGTTCCTGCACACCTTCCCGCGCATTCCCCATACGTTTGGCGACTTCCGCCTGACCGCATAAAAAAAACGCCCCTTTTACGGGGCGTTGTTGTTTAAGTGAAATCCTCCGCATCCACATCGTAGCCTGAGGGCTCCCAGCGAATCGCCAGCAGCGCCAGCAAGCCAATCAGCGGGGCGAGGAAAATCACCCAGAACACGCCGGTGCCGAATGCCGCAACCAGCAGTGGGAATAGGAACAGCGACACGGTTGAACTGCCGCGCATCAGCGTCTGGTTAAAGCCAACACCCACGCCGCGCAGTGAAGCGGGGTAGCTCAGCGAGGCAAAGGTCATGGTGTGTGAACCCGGACCAAATCCCTGACCAAACAGGAACAGCGCCAGCATAGCAATCGCCAATGCCGCCTGTTCGCCGCCTTCCGGACGACCAATCAGCGCCAGACCGAGCAACGCGATGCACTGGCAGCTGTAACCTGCCACCGACATCTTCCACGCGCCGAGACGCGGCACCAGCCGCACTGCCAGCAAACCCCCGACAAAGGCAAACAGCAGGTTCAGTGCCAGCGACACCAGAATAGTGGTCAACATCGATTGCGCGAAGAAGCTGGAAATAATCACCGGCAGGCCAAAGGCCACCGCGTTATAAGCAAACGATGAAGCGATGGACGTCACGGTTGCCAGTATGGTTCGACGACGATAAACACCCTGCAGCAGCGCACCGTAGTTACGCCAGCTGGCTTTGCGTACCGGCTTGGTCTGCGTCAGATCGGCATCTTCGGCCACATGGGCGTTGATGTTGTAGGAGCGCTGCAGGATCTGCGCGGCGCCGTGCAAATTGCCCTGATTGGCGGCCCACACCGGTGATTCACTCATATACCGGCTGCGAATGGCGATGATTAACAACGCAGGGACCGCGCCGAAACCAAGAATCAGCCGCCACAACCAATCGGTGTGACTTTCCGGCAGCACTGCATACAGCAGCAGCACCAGCAGATAGGAAATACTGATTGCCGCATACCAGGTGGGGCACCACATCGCCACGCTGGCCGCTTTATTTCCTTGCCCGCGCAGTTTTGAAAACTCGGCAAGAAACGCCATCGCTACCGGGAGATCGATCCCGACGCCCAGCCCCATCACAAAGCGCGCACCACCTAACACGTATTCGTTTGGCGCAAAGGCGCAGGCAAGGGCGGCAACCACAAAGAAGAACATATCGGCCATAAACACGCGGTAGCGACCAATTTTGTCGGTGAGATAACCGCCAATCAGCGCTCCCACAATCGCGCCGAAGGTAATCGCGGAGGCCACCATTCCGGTGCCGGTCGGCGTCAGGTTAAATTCGCGCGTGACATCTTTGATGCCAAAGGCCAGTGCGCCGAGATCGTAAGCATCGAGGAACACACCGCCGAGGGCGATGGCCACCACGATGCGCGCATTGCTGCGTGACTCGTTACTGTTGTTCACGAGATTTGATACGTCAGCCGCGCTGCGTATCCACTTGGTTTCGCCAGTGGGCGTATTCCCTGCCAGCGCCACGTGCGCCGGAGAAGCTAAGTCGGACATGATGTTATGTATTTTATTGTAAAGGGTGGGCCTATGAGAATAAGCCGCCATAAACGCTTTAAAAATTCCATTTGGTTATATGTCCTGCGAATAGGTTATAAGCAGTGTGCATTGAATAGCAGAAAAAGCTCGAACTTAGGCGCTTGACCGCCCCCATCCTGTTTCGCCAGGCTACGCTTGATAGTCACAGACTGAAAAACATAAGCAGAGGACAGCGGCATGATTAAGCAGGGTTTATTGGGGATGATCGCATTAGCGATGAGTGTGGGCGCAGCGAATGCGGCCGATCCGGTTAAGGTCGGATCGAAGATTGATACCGAGGGTTCGCTGCTGGGCAATATTATCCTGCAGGTGTTGGATAAACATGGGGTGAAAACCGTTAACAAAATCCAGCTCGGCACCACCCAGGTGGTACGCGGCGCAATCACTGCGGGCGAGTTGGATATCTATCCGGAATACACCGGTAACGGCGCGTTCTTCTTCAGCGATGAGAAAGACACAGCCTGGAAAAATGCGCAGCAGGGCTATGAGAAGGTGAAAAAGCTCGATGCGGATAAAAATCATCTGGTGTGGTTAACCCCTGCACCTGCCAACAACACCTGGACCATCGCGGTGCGCGGCGATGTGGCACAGAAAAATAATCTCAATTCTCTCGACGATCTCAGCGCCTACCTGAAAAAAGGCGGCACCTTCAAACTGGCGGCGTCCGCAGAATTTATCGAACGCAGCGATGCGCTTCCGGCATTTGAAAAAGCTACAACTTCAAGTTGGATCAGTCTCAACTGCTGTCGCTGGCGGGCGGTGATACGGCGGTGACCATAAAAGCCGCCGCGCAGCAAACCTCTGGCGTTAATGCGGCGATGGCTTATGGCACCGATGGCCCGGTGGCGGCGCTCGGTTTGCAAACCCTGACCGATCCCAAAGGCGTCCAGCCAATTTATGCGCCTGCGCCAGTGATCCGTGAAAGCGTGCTGAAACAGTATCCGGAGATTGGCAACTGGTTGCAGCCGGTGTTCAGCAAGCTGGATGAGAAAACCCTGCAACAGCTCAACGCGCAGATTGCGGTTGATGGTCAGGATGCCAGCCAGGTGGCGAAACAGTGGCTACAGCAGAATAAGTTGCTGTAAGCGGTGCCGTTACTGTTATCAAGACCGCGCCAGCAGCCGGTGCTGCTGGTCCTCACGCTGCTGATCACGCTGGCGGTGATTGCTTTACCGTTGCTGAGCTTTGCCGCCAATCGCTTAGTCTCCGGCCAGCCGCTGATGTTGTGGCAGGTGGCGCAATCCTGGCTGTTGCTGCTGCCGTTACTGTGGCTATGGCAAGGGTTGTGGTGGAAGCCACGGCGTCTCAATCTGGTGATGGCGCTGCTGGATGCTGAGATTCTTTTTGTGCTGCTGATGTTTATCGGCGGGCAAACGGCGGCGCAACTGGCTAATAGCGGCAGCCCGCTGGCACGCACGGCCTTTGGCAGCGGTTTATGGTGTGCCGCCGCGCTGGCGATATTGTTGGCCGCTGAGGCCATCCGTCAGCTCACGGCCAGCACGCCGTGGCGAATTCTGCTGAATCTACAAATCTGGATTGTTCCGCTGATATTGCTGCTCAGCGGTCACCTCGACCACCTCTCCCTGATGAAAGAGTATGCCAACCGCACGGCGGTATTTGATGCGGCCTTCAGCCAGCATCTGCTGCTGCTGGGTGGCACGCTGTTGCCGACGTTGCTGATTGGCTTGCCGCTCGGTCTGGCGATTGCCCGGCGACCGCGCTGGCAAAGTGCCGCTTTCAGCGTACTCAACCTGATCCAGACGGTGCCTTCCGTGGCGCTATTTGGCCTGCTGATTGCCCCGCTGGCGGGGCTGGTGGCTCACTTCCCGGTGCTGGCGAGCTGGGGAATCAGCGGTATTGGCCTGGCTCCGGCGCTGATCGCACTGGTGCTGTATGCGCTGCTGCCGCTGGTGCGCAGTGTGGTGGCCGGTTTGCAGCAGGTGCCGCAGGAAGTGCGTGAAACTGCGCGCGGCATGGGAATGAGTGCGATGCAACAGTTCTGGCACGCCGAACTCCCGCTGGCGCTGCCGGTATGGCTCTCGGGCTTGCGCGTGGTGGTGGTACAAACCATTGGCCTGGCGGTAGTAGCGGCATTGATAGGTGCCGGTGGATTTGGCGCCATTGTTTTTCAGGGATTGCTGAGCAGCGCATTAGATTTGGTGTTGCTGGGCGTGATTCCGGTGGTGGCGCTGGCGGTGGTTTCTGATGCCGCATTGCGTTTACTGTCGGCACTGCTGGAGAGAACCGATGATTGAGTTTCATCAGGTAAGCAAAATGTTCGCGGGCAAAGCGGCGGTACGTGATCTCACCTTGCATATTGAGAAGGGCAGTTTCACCGTGCTGATTGGCACGTCCGGCTCGGGCAAATCCACCACGCTGAAAATGATCAATCGGCTGGTGGAGCATGACAGCGGTGAAATCCGCTTTGCCGGTGAACCGATTGAACGCATGGATGCGCGTGCCCTGCGGCGGCGCATGGGCTATGCCATCCAGTCGATTGGCCTGTTCCCGCACTGGAACGTGGCAAAGAACATCGCCACCGTGCCGTCACTGCTTGGCTGGCCGCAGGCAAAAATTCAACAGCGCGTAGAAGAACTGCTGGCGCTGCTCAATCTGGATGCACATCTGGCGACGCGTTATCCCCATCAACTCTCTGGCGGTCAGCAGCAGCGCGTTGGCGTGGCGCGCGCGCTGGCCGCCGATCCCGAACTGTTGCTGATGGATGAGCCTTTTGGTGCACTCGATCCGGTGAACCGCCAGGCACTGCAACAGGAGATGCTGCGCATTCAGAAGCTGTCAGGGCGCACGGTAGTGCTGGTGACGCACGACATCGACGAAGCGCTGACGCTGGCCGATCAACTGGTATTGATGGACGGCGGTGAAATCGTGCAGCAGGGCAAGCCGATCGAGCTGTTGACGCAGCCGGCCACGGATTTCGCCCGTGAATTCTTCGGTCGTAGCGAACTTGGTGTGCGCTTGTTGGCATTGGGGCGCGCAGGCAGTGCGGCACGGCGCGGTGAGTGGCTGGACGGTGAGCCGATAGCCGCGCACCTGACGCTACGCGAAGCGCTGTCACAGTTTATCGCCCGGCGCACCGA
The DNA here is from genome assembly GCF_002095465.1 of Pantoea rodasii. Lineage (GTDB taxonomy): Bacteria > Pseudomonadota > Gammaproteobacteria > Enterobacterales > Enterobacteriaceae > Pantoea > Pantoea rodasii. The sequence continues at coordinate 420,909 of NZ_MLFP01000002.1, forward strand.
CAAACTGCCGGTGATCGATCAGCATCAACAGCCGCTGGGTGTCCTGCACTTCAGCGATCTGCTGCGTCAGCGGGAGGCGAGCTGATGCGTGTCTGGCGAGATCCGCTGTACTGGCTGCTGGCGGTGTTTCTATTGCTGCTGTGGGGATTGCCGCACAGCGGGCCGCTGTTTGCCCATTGGTTCCCGCAGCTGGAACGTCCACTGTATCAGCAGGAGAGCTTCTGGCGGCTGGCCCTGGCGCATTTGTCATTGGTGATCAGCGGCAGCGCACTGGCGATTATTTTTGGGGTGAGCAGTGGTGTTTTCGCCACGCGTCGTGCCGGGCGGGCGTTCAGACCGTTACTGGAGACGCTGGCAGCAGCGGGGCAGACCTTTCCGCCGGTGGCGGTGTTGGCGATTGCCGTGCCGGTGATGGGATTTGGCGCAACACCCGCCATCATGGCGCTGTTTCTGTATGGGCTGTTGCCGATTTTGCAGGGAACGCTGGCAGGATTGGATAGCGTGCCCGCCAGCAATCGGGAAATAGCCGTGGGACTGGGTATGGGGCCGTGGCGGCGCTTATGGCAGATTGAGCTGGCGCTGGCCGCACCGGTGATCATGGCGGGCGTGCGTACGTCGGTGATGATCAGCATCGGCACCGCGACGATTGCGTCAACAGTGGGCGCAGAAAGTCTGGGATCGCCGGTGATTATCGGACTGAGCGGCTTTAACACCGCCTATGTCATTCAGGGCGCGCTGTTAGTGGCGCTACTGGCACTGATTTGCGACCGCGTATTAGAACGCGTGCAACGTCAACTCAGTGGCTGGGAAGGATAAGACTGTAGCCCACCAACATCATGCCGCCCATGCCGCCAAGTGCCATCACGGCAAACAGCGTGCCAATGAAAATTTTATTCCAGTTCATAAAGGAAACCTGAGAAAAAGTCATGGAGTGCGGCATGATAACGCGCACACCCGACCAGGCAAAGGCCGTGTGTGCGATTTTTGTCAGGCGGGATCGTGAATATGGGTGGCAAAGCCTTGCGCCTGCCAGTGTTCAAACTGCTCCAACTGCCGACGCGTCGGCTTCTTACCGGTCCAGATAAACAGATTCTGACCGGGGAACAGCTCAGGACGCGGCATATCCAGCGGCTCGGCTAATACATCCATACGCCAGCCTTGCTGCGACAAGCGCCAGGCCTCCAGCCAAAGGCGAGTGCGATCTTCCACGCCCCAGCCAATCATCAATGCATCTTTGCCGGCCTTTTTACGACCACCGGCGAGGCAGAACGCCACGTAATCAATCAACGCGCCATCTAACAGGCTGCACATGGTGCGCGCGGTATGCTGGTCCAATCCCAGGCGTTGACGCACCGGCACAAACACGTGATCAATTAGCGCATCCACCGGATGTTCGCGGCCAATGGTGGCAATTTTAGTGCGCAGCTTAGCCGGACGGACGTGACGCAACACGCTCATCAACTCTTCCTGCAGCGCGGTCCAGCCATCATGCACATTGATGGATTCGCCTTCCAGCAGGGCCTTAACCTTGCCAACAGGCACGCCGCTTTCTATCCAGCGTTTGATCTCTTCAATTCGCTGGACATCTTCATCATCAAACTGGCGGTGACCGCCTTCCGTGCGCTGAGGTTTTAACAGACCGTAACGTCGTTGCCAGGCGCGCAACGTTACCGGGTTGATTCCACAGCGTTCGGCAACATCACCGATACTGTATAAGGCCATGGCGTCCTCGAAAATTCTGACCTGCATTACAACACCTTAACCGCCACGCTTGGGTTGTACAACTCTTTTGTTTCTGTACAACTTGACGTTAAAGACGATTTAAGGTCATATCTCATATGTGAGATTTATTTCCCAAATATGAGAGGTGAACATGTCTGTACCGGATTCCGAACATCGGTTGGCCGCTCGACTGGCCGAATTACGTGTGCAACGCGGTTGGTCGCTGGACGAATTGGCGATGGCTACCGGCATCAGCAGGGCTTCATTGTCGCGCATTGAGCGGGCAGAGACCAGCCCCACAGCCGCTTTGCTTAATCGACTGTGCGTGGCTTATGGTTTAACCATGTCGCGCCTGCTGAGTGAAGTGGAAGAAGAGGCTGCGCTGCTGCTTAAGGCCGGCGATCAAACGGTATGGCGAGATGAGGCCAGCGGGTATCAGCGCCGCAGCGTATCGCCACCGGCCAGCCACTTTAAAGCAGAAATGGTGGAAGGCGTGTTGAAACCGGGCGCACGCATCGATTATGACGCACCGCCGGTCCAGGGGCTGGAACAGCATATCTGGTTACAATCCGGCGAGCTGACGTTCACCATGGACGATCAACGCTGGACACTTCAGGCAGGTGATTGCCTGCGTTTTCATCTCACCGGCAGATCGTCGTTCCAGGCGCATGCTGAAGGTGGCGCGCGATACATTCTGGTGGTGTGTAAACCATGACTGAAATTCAACAGCTAAGCGCCACTCAGGCACAGCCCCTGCTGGCCGCGCTGACCGAGGTGTTGCACGGTTGTGTGGCCGACGGAGCCAGCGTCGGCTTTATTGATGCCGGGGATCGCGCAGCAATGGAACGCTTCTGGCAGGACAAAATTTACAGCCTGGGGAGCGGCGATAATCAGCTGCTGGTGGCGTGGCAGCAAGGTGTGATTGTCGCGACGGTGATGGTGGGCGTTAGCGCGATGCCCAATGGGCGCCATCGTGCCGAGATCAGTAAACTGCTGGTGCATCCCCGCGCCCGGCGCCAGGGAATCGCGCGTCGTCTGATGCAGCAAGCTGAGCAATTGGCCGTTGAGCAGGGCAAAACATTGCTGGTGCTGGACACGCGCAGCGGCGATGTGGCAACGGATCTGTATTTGTCGATGGACTGGCAGATTGCGGGTTCCATTCCGTTGTATGCCGAGTCAACGGAAGGGATGTTGGATGCGACCACGGTAATGTTTAAAATTGTGGGGTAGTGCACCAAATCAGTGCGCCGCCTCGGCATCTTCCAGACCCAGCGACTGCATAAACAGCCGGATAATCGGATTGATTTTCCGGCCCTTTTTGATCATCAGGCAAAACGGATTTTCGCGGCGGACGGTTTCATCACCCAATTCACAGAGTTGACCACGCGCTATAAATGGCGCGGCATAATGTTCGGGTAAATAACCAATAAAGTGCCCGGTCAAAATCAGCATCGCGACAGATTCAACTTGCACAGCCTGCGCACCGCTATCCTGTAATGGAATGATGCGGCGGTCGTCACGCGGCGTGACATATAAATGATTAATAATCTTCTGCTCACGTAATATTTCCACCGATATATTTTTATCACAAGAACCAGAATATAAAGGGTGTGACATAGAGCAATATAATTTTGAATATTCTTTATAAAGAGGGAAGTAATCAAAATCTGTTTTCATTTCATAAACCGGCGCGATGCCACAATGAAAGCGGCCTTCACTCATTCCGCGTTCAATATCATCCAATTGCGCGGTTTGTAATCGAATTTGTACCTTTGGCGCCTTTTGGTGCAACTGCTGCACCGCGTTGGTGACCGGTGAGTGCGGGTCGGAAATGGTGTTATCCACCACGCAGATCGCGATGTCGCCCAAAAGCTCGTTACGGCTGTTGTGCAGGCGTTCGCGGAACAGATTCAGTGATACGAAGAGTTCCAGCGTGGCTTGATAAACGTTGATGCCATACTGCGTCAGTTCAAAGCCTTCGCGCCCACGGCTGCATAACGTCATGCCGAGGCGAATCTCCAGATCGGAAACTTGTTTGCTGATTGCCGCCAGACCGATATTCAGTTCATTGCTGGCAGCAGTTAACCCCCCCGGCTTCTACTACGCATTTAAATACCCGCAGTAATTTTAAGTCGATATTACTCAGTGCCAGAACCGCATTGTCGCCGCGATTATTTGCATTGTTTCCAGACTGGGAAACTTTACTTTCCATCTTTGCTATTCAACTCCGGAATAATTGCGGTGAAAGTACAGTGAACCTGAAATATGACGTATTTACCAGTGTAGCAGTGAAATAAGTTTTTATTATCACGCTTACCGCATCCATATCTTTTTCATATCGCTGACGATTATCTGTAAGGGGAATTAGCATGTCTGATAATGCCGAACTGTTATGGGGCGCGCGTTTTAAAGCGGCACCGGCAGCCAGTTTAACCGCGCTGTCGCGCAGCCCGGATTATTACTTTGCCCTGGCACCTTACGATCTGGCGGGTTGCCGGGCACATGCCCGTGAACTGGCACGCGGCGATCTGCTGAGCAGTGAAGAACTCAATACTATGCTGGCGGCGATTGATGCGCTGGATGCCGATTATCGCGCCGGTCAGCTGCATCCGATTGCCGCTGACGAAGATGTGCACACCTTCATTGAACGCGCGCTGACTGAACGCTTAGGGCCACTGGGCGGCAAACTGCGCGCCGGTCGTTCGCGTAACGATCAGACCGTCAACGACTTACGTCTCTACCTGCGCGACAACGGCCGCAAAGTGGTCAGCGCGTTGCTGGCACTGCAGCACTCCCTGGTGGAGCAAGCCGCACTGCATACCGAAAGCGTGGCACCGGGTTTCACTCATTTGCAGCAGGCACAGCCGATTGTGTTCGGTCATCAACTGCTGGCCCATGCGCAATCTTTTGCCCGCGATATCGAGCGTATGCAGGATTGGGATCGCCGCAGTGCGCGCTGCCCACTGGGTGCCGCAGCGATGGCCGGTTCGGCAATTGCGCGCCAGCCGGAAAAAGCGGCTGAAGATCTGGCGTACCTGGCACCGTGCGAGAACTCGATTGATGCCGTCGCCAGCCGTGATTACGCCGCAGAATTCCTGTTCGTCACCAGCATGATCGGCATCAACCTGTCACGCCTGTGCGAAGAGGTGTGCATGTGGGCCTCGCGCCAGTTCCGCTGGGTCGAGCTGCATGACAGCTACGCCACCGGCAGCTCAATCATGCCGCAGAAGAAAAACCCGGACATCGCCGAACTGACGCGTGGTCGCTCCGGTCGTCTGGTTGGCAACCTGATGGCGCTGCTCACCACCATGAAAGCGATGCCGCTCTCCTATAACCGCGACCTGAGCGATGACAAACGCAACGTGATTGATGCCGTGGACACGCTGCTGCTGGTGCTGCCGGCGATGGCCGGCATGATGTCGACGTTGAAATTCAACACCGAGGTGATGCGCGAGCAGGCACCGGACGGTTTCACCCTGGCTACCGAAGTCGCCGACTGGCTGGCGATGCGCGGTGTGCCATTCCGTGAAGCCCATGAAATCACCGGTCAGCTGGTGCAGCTGTGTGAACAAGAAAATTGCGGACTGTCCGACCTGAGTGATGCGCAGTTGCAGGCCGTTGATGCACGCTTAACACCTGAAGTGCGCAGTGCCCTGACGCTGGAAGCCGCACTGGCGGCACGCAGCGGCTACGGCGGCACCGCACCCGTCCGCGTGCGCGAACAGTTAGCGCGTTTGCAAACCCTGATGCAGAACCAGCAGCGCTGGACTGAAGATTACGCTGGCCCGCGCGCCTGAGGAGACGCTGATGTCGCAATCCACCCCGGTTGAACCCAGCATGAAAATAGCCGTGAGCAGACGCACTACGATCTGGATCGCTATCAAGTGGTGCCACGCCGTTATTACGGCCGTATTACCGCCTCGGCGGTAATCCTGGTGCTGCTGGCGCTGCTGGTGAATGCGTTCGCCCACGGCAACATTGAGTGGTCGTTCGTGAGCCAGTTCTTTACCGCGCAGGCGATCTTAAACGGCGTGGTGAACACGCTGATTATGTCGGTGCTGGCGATGGGACTCGGCATTCTGTTCGGTGTGATCACCGCGATTATGTATATGTCGCCCAACCCGGTGCTGCACTACATCGCCGTGGGCTACGCATGGATCTTCCGTGGCACGCCGCTGATTCTGCAGCTGCTGCTGTGGTTCAACCTTGCGCTGGTGTTTCCTACCATCAGTATTCCCGGTGTGTTCAGCGTGCAAACCGTCACCATCATGACGCCGTTCCTTGCGGCACTGTTGGGTTTGAGCATCAACCAGGGTGCCTACACCTCGGAAGTGGTGCGCGCCGGTTTACTGTCAGTGGATACCGGACAGTATGAAGCAGCGAAAGCGATTGGCATGCCACGCCTGCAAGCGCTGCATCGCATTATTCTGCCCCAGGCAATGCGCGTAATTTTGCCGCCGGTGGGTAACGAATTCATCAGCATGATCAAGACCACCAGTCTGGCGAGCATGATCCAGTACTCCGAACTGCTCTACAACACGCAAACCATCTACTTCGCCAATGCGCGTGTGATGGAACTGCTGTTCGTGGCGGGCATCTGGTACCTGATCATCGTGACCGTGCTGTCGTTTGGTCAGAGTCGCCTTGAGCGCTACTTCTCACGCGGCCACCGCCAGCGTCAGTAATTGGGAGAACGAGATGAGAAACATCGTGCGCGCCGTCAAGGTGAACAAATATTTCGACCAGTTTCATGCGCTGAAGGATGTCAGCCTCGAAGTGAATTACGGCGAGGTGATGTGCATCCTCGGGCCATCCGGCTCCGGTAAAAGCACCTTCCTGCGCTGCATCAATCAGCTGGAGAAGATCGATCAAGGTGGCATTTGGGTCGACAACGAATTAGCAGGCTATCGCATCGCCGGCAACAAACTGCATGCGTTGAGCGATAAGCAAATTGCCCGCCAGCGCCTGCAAACCGGCATGGTGTTCCAGCGCTTTAACCTGTTCCCGCACAAAACCGCGCTGGAAAACATTATCGAAGGGCCGTGTCGTGTCCTGCTGCGCCCGAAGCGCGAAGCCACTGAAGAGGCGATGGCACTGCTGGACCGGGTTGGTCTGGCGCACAAGCGCACGACTATCCGCAGTCACTGTCCGGCGGGCAGCAGCAGCGTGTGGCGATTGCCCGTGCGCTGGCAATGAAACCGAAATTGATGCTGTTTGACGAACCCACTTCGGCGCTGGATCCGGAGATGGTCGGCGAAGTGCTGGCGGTGATGCGCCAGTTGGCAAAAGAGGGCACCACCATGCTGGTGGTCACCCACGAAATGGGCTTTGCCCGTGAGGTGGCGAACCAGGTGGTGTTTATGGACGAGGGACGCATCATCGAGCAGGGCGCACCAGAAGACATTCTGCTGAACCCGCAGAACCCACGGATGAAAAACTTTATTAACGCGATTCTTCTTTAACGTGACCGGGGTGAAAAACATGAAAAAACTGTTATTGAGTGCCATCAGTGCTGCGCTTTTACTGCAATCTTCTGCCTGGGCAGATATCGCCGTGCCAGCCGCCATCAAAGAGAAAGGCTTGACCGTGGCGATCATGCCGAACTATCCGCCAATGGATTTCAAGGATCCGGCCACCAACCAGCTTACCGGTGTGGATTACGATCTTGGTCAGGCGATTGCGGCAAAGCTGGGCGTGAAGATCAACTGGCAGGAGATCGCCTTTGAGCAGATGGTTAACGCGGTGGTGACGAAGCGCGTCGATCTGGTGATGTCCGGCATGACCGACACCAAAGAGCGCCAGAAGGTGGTTAACTTTATCGATTACTTCAAAACCGGTCCGCAGTTCTACACTCAGGCCGCTCGCAGCGACATCAACAGCGCGATGGATCTGTGCGGTAAAAAAGTCGGCACCAGTCGTCGTACCACTTTCCCGGTAGAGATTGCCAACTGGTCTAAAGCGCACTGCGAAGCGGCCGGCAAGCCAGCGATCATCGTAGTTGGCGCTGAAGGTACGGCGGATGCGCGTACCCAGCTGCGTCAGAACCGTCTGGATGGCGTGGTGCAGGGGAGCGAAACGCTGCCGTACATCATGGATCTTGAGAAGGGTAAATATAAGCCGCTCGATAAAGCCTTCTCCTTCCAGTACACCGGCATGGCGATTGGTAAAGATGCAGGCGAGCTGACCACTGCGGTGCAGGCGGCGATTGATGCGATGATTGCCGACGGTAGCTACCAGAAGATCCTCGCGAAATGGGGCCTGTCCGACAATGGCGTGACTCAGGCGACCGTTAACCAGGGCTAAAGGAGCGTAGCGATGCAACAACCGGGCGCAGTGCGCTGGCCGCAGGGGAAACGCGGCTGTATGGCGCTGGCGTTTGACCTTGATGGTCCCACCGGCGATGCCATGTTGAATGGCAGCCTGTGGTCAACGCCAGAATATTTCACCTTTGGTGCGTATGGGCCGTACCGTGCGCTCGGGCGATTGCTCGACCTGCTGCGCGCTTTCCAGATCCCCGCCACGTTTTTTGTGCCGGCGTGGGTCGTGGAACAGTGGCCGCAGCAGTGTCAGGCGATTATCGAACAAGGCCACGAAGTGGCCTATCACGGCTATCGTCACGAATCTTTCTGGGCGATTCCGCCGGATGAACAGCGTGCCGTGATGGCGAAATCCGCTGAAATCTTTAAACAGCATTTGGGCATCACCGCCTGCGGTTTCCGTACGCCGTCAGGTGACTGGCATGCCGAAACGCCGCAAATTTTGCGTGATGCTGGGGTGATTTATTCCAGCAGCATGCGCGGCGACGATCGTCCTTACAGCATCCCGGTGGCCGGTCATACGCCGCTGGTGGAGATCCCCGGCAAGTGGGAGATGGACGATTACGCCTCGCTGGCCTACACGCGCCAGCCTGACTTCCCGAAAGGGGGCGATCGTATCGCCAGCTATGCGCACACGCGCGATAACTGGCAGCGTGAATTCGATGGCGCGATGGATGAAGGCTTGTGCCTGACCACGCTGTTCCACCCGAAAATTTCCGGCCAGCCTGGACGTATCCTGCTGCTGGAGCAGCTGTTTGAACATATGACGGCGCGTGATGACGTGTGGTTTGCACGCTGTGATGCGGTGGCGCAGTGGTATCTGCAGGAGCAACAGCATGACTGAATCATCCCGCTGGCCGCTGGGCTTCCAGTCCGCCGCCGTTTTGACCATCGATTTCAATGATATCCACGGCATTTTGACCCAGGCGCCAGCCGTCGCCGGGCGCGATAAAACCCTGTCGGTTTGGCGCTATGGCACCCTGCGCGGTGTGGACCGCTTGCTGGCGTTACTGGCAGAGAAACAGCTGCAAGCCAGCTGGTGCTTACCGGCAATTGTCGCGGCAGAGCAGCCGGAACTGATTAAACGCATCGTGGCCGATGGCCATGAGATTGCCTGCAGCGGCGAGCGCCATGAAGACTTCTCGGCGTTGTCGCTGGATCAGCAGATCGCCAGCGTGACGCGCGGCTGTGAGCAGCTGGCGCAGTTTACCGGCAAACCGATTCAGGGCTTCCGCACCCCCGCAGGGCAGTGGAAGCCGGGTCTGGCGGACGCGCTGGTGGAGCAGGGCATTCGCTGGTCATCAAGCTGGCGCGGCGACGATCTGCCGTACTTCCATCCCGGCACGCGGCTGGTGGAACTGCCGATGCATTACACGCTGGAAGATGAACCTTATTTTGCCTTTAACCTGAGTCCGGCTATCCCGCCGGGACAGTCGCGGATTGCGCCTTATGCCGAAACGCTGGCGAACATGACGCAGGATTTCCAGGGCTTCCACCGCTTTGGCCTGTGTTATCTGCTGCGCCTTCATCCGGAGATCATCGGCACCGCCGGGCGTATCGGTTTGCTGCGTGAATTGATCGAGACGCTGCAACAGCACAACGTGTGGATCGCTACGGCGGAACAGGTGGCGGCGCATTGGCAAACTCAGCCGGACAATGATTTTTGCCATCCGGCAGAAGTGTTTACTCGCATCACCGGAGGTGCGCATGGCCTCGACGCTTGATCAACTGGCGACATTTATCGCTGATACCCGTTTTGAACAACTGCCAGACGTGCTGGTCGAACAGGCCAAACGCCATCTGCTGGATACGCTTGGAGCTTCACTGGCGGGCAGCGACAGCCCAATCTGGCGCGACTGTCTGGCATTGGCGCTCGCAGAAGGCGGGCATCAGCAGGCACAGGTTTGGGGAAGTGCACGGCAGGTGAATCCGCGCCAGGCGGCATGGCTGAATGGCGTTGCCGCACATATGTATGAGCTGGATGATACCGGCGGCTGCGATCACTCGGGCGCGGTGGTCATTCCCGCCATTCTGGCGGCATTGCCGCTGGTGACGCAGCCGGTTGAAGGCCAGGCGCTGCTGGTGGCGATGGTGATCGGTTATGACGTCGGACGTCGAGTGCTGGAGGCCTGCGGTGGCTACTCTGCGCACAATGGCGCAGGCTGGCACTCCACCGCCAGCTGCGGCGTGTTGGGTGCCGCAGCCGCGGTGTGTTCACTGCTGCAACTGGATCGCGCTCAGTGCGCGTCAGCCTTAGGCATTGCCGCCAGTTTCAGCGGCGGGCTGTGGGGCTTTATTCATGATGGTTCGCACACCAAAAAGCTGCATGCTGCACGCGCGGCAGAAGGTGGCGTGCAGGCGGCCTTGTTGGCGCAGCGCGGTATCAATGGACCATCGGCGGTGTTTGAGGCGAAGTGGGGTGGATTCCTGCAAACCCTGGCGCCTGAAACGCAGCAACCTGCGGCGTTAACCGCCGATCTTGGCGTGGTGTGGAAGCTGGCGCGCTGTTCAATTAAGCCGTATGCATCCTGCCGCGGCACCCATGCGGCAGTCGATGCATTGAATTTGATGCTGGTGCAGCATCCAGTCAAACCTGAGCAGATTGAGCGCATCGTGGTGGGATTGAATCCGTTCCTGCTGGAGATGTGTGGCGGACGTGAGCTGCAGAGCCTGGCGAGTGCACAAATGAGCCTGCCGTATGCATTGGCGGCGCGTGCGCTGTATGGTTCCGCCGAGCTGGCCAGCTACGATGATGCTAAGCGTCTGCATCCTCAGGTTGAAGCGTTTATGGCACAAATTGAGCTGGTGATTGATGAGCAGCAGGGCCGTGACGACGAGCCGTGGGTGCGGATTGAAACGCAACAGGGCGAGCAGTGGCAGCAGCATGTGTCGGTGCCATCGGGTGCGCCAGCCAATCCGATGAGCCTTGAGGCGCTGCTGGCTAAATACCGCAGTTTAGCGGGACGCGTGTTGCCGGTTGAGCAGGTTGAACAGCTGGAAGCGATTTGCATGGAGTTGGATGACGTCGCAGATGTGCAGGAAGTGGTGGCGCTGCTGGCTCGTGCATAGGGAGTGGGTGCTGAATTTTGCACCTAAACCTGTAGCAACTAGTGAGGTCGTCAGATGCATTTGCATGCTCGCAGATTAATTCACAGGTGATGTTGTTGTTCACAGGTGATAACGCAGGCTGGGGGCGCTTTGGCGCTGGCGTCCTCGCGCCGCTGACGCGGTGCCCTCGCCTCGTTCATCTGCCTGACGGAACGGCGGGATGGCACATCCATGTGCCGCCCCGCCTTTCGCCCGCATCCCCGCGGGCTATCCTGGCAGACTCACTCTGCTCGGCGCTGCGAATTGCCTGCGCCAAATCGCCCCAGCCTGCTCATTAACCATTGTGCTTGCTGTTAAAGGCAGCCTGCTGACTAATGCCGGTCAGTTAAGCGTTTTTCGGCCGCAATAAATGGTGGCCCTACGATGTAAGTACATGTTTTAACTAGGGTGCGCATTTAGGTACAAACCGGGCACACAGGTAACACTTTAGACCGGGTACATGGGTAACAGTTATAACTGGCATAGCAGACGAGACTCACTATGCCCTGGAATGAGACTGTTTTGGATGATAGCGCCAGAGGTGATCCAGATATCCCAGCCAGCTGATTAGCTAAAGTGCCTACTGCTGAAAAGGGCACATTGCGTAAGGCCGTAGCACCTCTGATGCTGCAAGGGCTATCCGCAGTGCTGAGGTTTGTATGTTGTGCCGGGAGATCCACACAGGGATGATCCAATTCTCCCAGTCTGCAGATGAGCTGAAGTGAATGCTGTTGAAAGTGGGCACAAAATTTGAGGCCGTAGCACCTCTGATGCTGCAAGGGCTATTCGCAGCGCTGAGGCTTTACGTTGTGCCAGGAGATCCACGCAAGGATGCGTGGATCAGTTCGGGGCCGACCAGGGATGGTCGATCCCCGAACGATCCGTAGGCACGACGTGGAAGCCGAGGGCACCGCGTTAGCGGCGCGAGGGCTGCCCGGCAGCAGCAGAGGTGCTACGGCCCGCACCCAGCACAGGACTCAGCCCTCAGCCCCCCAAACTGAACACCCCTGCACTTTTAATTCTCACTCCGCAGAAGTACTCGCCACATCCTGCACAAGCACTCCCCCCAGGTTTAAACCCGCGCAGCCAACCCTTCTATCCGCTGCATTGCCGCCAGCAGACGGTCTTCGGTCACCGCTACCGCCATATTCTCCATATCCGGCGCATGCACGGATTCACGCACAATCAGCGCCAGATCGGCATCATCCAATTCGGCAATCTCACGCAGCGTCAATGGCACGCCGCAGTCGCGTGCCAGACGCATCTCATCCAGCACCTCTTCATCGCTGCGATCTTCCAACGCCAGCAAGCAAAGATTACCGAAGCCAACCAACAAGCCATGGCCAAACTCTCGCGTCTTATCGCAGAAGGTAAAGCCTTCATAAATCGCATGTGAAGCGGCTGCGTGGGCACCGTTGCTCATCAGCGAGGTCAATCCAGCCCAGGTAAAGATCGCATCCAGCACCTGATCCAGAGAGGCGCTGCTCTCGCCGCGCAGCACTGCTGCATAAGCCGACGGGCCATGTTCCGCGATCACGTCATAGCAAATCTGGCTGTGAGCCAGCGATGAGAGTGCATTGCCTTCGCGTGCAGGATGGCGGACGCTCACTGCGCGGAACTCATACCATTTAGCCAGGGTATCGCCCAGTCCGGCAGCCAGCCAGCGAGCAGGGGCTTTAGCCAGCAACTCACTGTCGATAATCACCGCCGCCGGTGCCTGTGGCAGCGGGAAAATATCAAAGAAATTGCCGTTATCGTCGTAGCGAATGGTCAATGGCGTCACTGCCGAACAGGTGGCGGCGATGGTCGGAACCGTGATAAACGGTAAGCCCAGCTGCGCGCCCACCGCTTTAACGGTATCCAGCGATTTACCGCCGCCGACGCCGATAATCACGTCAGCTTGCAGCTCGGTGGCGATGGCGGCCAAACGATTGATCTGGTTAATCGAAGTTTCACCACCAAACCACTCCTGCGCCAGCAGCGTCACGTTGGCCGCCAGCAGTTGGGCGCGCACTTGCGCTTCCACCGATTGCAGTGCCTGATGACCGCCGATCAGCAGGGCGCGTTTGCCCAACCCGGCGCATATTTCGCCCAGCTGATTGATCACGCCTGCACCGCGCAATACGCGCGCCGGAAACACCAAATTCTGTTGTGTCATCACTTATTCTCTGTGTATCGGACGCCGGGCAACACGCACAGCATCTCATAAAGGATATTGGCCGCCAGCTGTGAGGTCATGCCACTGATATCGTACGGCGGTGACACCTCGACCAGATCGCCACCGACCAGATTGAGTCCGCGACAGCCGCGCACAATCTCCAGTCCCTGCATTGAGGTCAAGCCGCCCACTTCTGGCGTACCGGTGCCGGGCGCCACGCGGGATCGAAACTGTCGATGTCATAGCTGAGATACACCGGACCCTCACCGATGCGCGCACGCACCTCAGCCATCAATGGGGCCATGGATCGATACCAACACTGTTCAGCAGGCACCAGATGGAAGCCTTGATCGACGCCCCACTGGAAATCATCGGCGGCGTAGCCTTGAGCGCGCTGGCCAATCTGCACCACGCGCTGACAATCAAGCAGACCTTCTTCCACCGCGCGGCGGAATGTGGTGCCGTGGGCAATCTTCTCGCCAAACATCTCATCGTTGGTATCGGTGTGTGCATCAATGTGGATCAGGCCCATCGGCCCGTGCTTCTTCGCCAGCGCACGCAGAATCGGCAGCGTCAGCGTGTGATCGCCGCCCAGCGTTAACGGGATAATCGGCCAATTATTTAGCTCGGTATAATAGTTTTCGATGATATCAACCGATTTCAGCAGGCTGTAAGTATTAATGGGCACATCGCCGAGGTCGCCGACACGCAACGAATCAAAAGGAGCTGCGCCGGTCGCCATGTTATACGGGCGAATCATAACTGAATCGGCACGAATCGCGCGTGGCCCATAGCGCGTGCCGCTGCGCTGCGACGTGCCGATATCCAGTGGAATGCCAACAAACGCGACATCAAGATCAGCAGGCGATTCAACGGCCGGCAAACGCATCATGGTGCCACGGCCAGCAAAACGGGGCATCTCATTGCCGCCCTGCGGCTGAGGAAAATCGGTCATCACGAACTCCTTCGGCTAAGTGAATCTCATCATGGCCTGAGGCGCGTGCGGGAAAAATCCTTGACAGCAGATAATCACTTCAGAGATTACTTAACTTTAATCGGCAATCTCTGAAGGAAATACGGTGCAAACGCTTCCTAACCTCAAACTGCTCCAGGTGTTCGCCAGCGTGGTGGAGAATCAGGGCTATTCACGTGCTCAGCAGGCGCTTAATATGACTACGCCCGCCATTAGCGCCTATATGAGCGAGCTGGAAACGCAGCTGGGTTTTATTCTGTGCCAGCGCGGACGTGGCGGCTTTACGCTTACTACCAAAGGTGAGCAGTTTCATCGTTACAGCCAGGAAATGCTGGCCACGCTGGCGGGTTGGCAGGCGCAAGTCGAAACGCTGAAAAGCGCACAGGGTGGCACGTTTTCGCTGGGCGTGGTGGATGCCACCGTCACCGACAGCACGCTGGATCTGCCAGCGGCAATTGCGCGCTTTAATCAGCGTTTTCCGGCGGTGTTTTTCAATCTCAGCGTGCGCGATCCCAATGAGTTGCAGCAGCAGTTGCTGGAAGATCGTCTCGACCTCGCCATTGGTCATTTCCCGCTGCGTGCCAGCAACCTGGTGACCATCCCGTTGTATGAGGAGCAGCATTGGCTGTATTGCAGCCCGCAGCATCCGCTGGCACAGGGCGATCCGGATGTGCGCACCGTGCAGCAAACCGGCATGGTGACACGGCGTTACTGGAATCAGCAGGAGCTAAACAAGCGCGGTTTCCGTCAAAGCAATGCTTCGGTGGAAAGCATCGAGGCGCAGTTGACGTTGATCCTCTCCGGACGATTTATCGGCTATTTACCAGAACACTATGCGCAAAGCGGGGAACAGCAGGGCACGCTTTGTCGCTTGTTGCCGCAGCATTTTCATTTCCGCGCACCGTTCTCGTTTGCCTTCCGCCGCGGACGGTCACGCGAAACGCTGATCCGCGCGATGCGTGAAATTCTGAATCCAGCGCGAAAAATAGCAGTGAAAGCTGACGCTGCGCCGATACTGTGTAAAAATACAGGCCAATTCAGCAAACAGTAATGAACATGGCCCTGACAGCAGCGATAAAAAGCCAGATTGCGCAATGGTATAAGGCGCTGCAGCAGCAGGTTCCTGACTTTATCCCACGTGCGCCACAGCGTCAGATGATCGCTGAAGTGGCGAAGAGCCTGGCCGGTGACGAAGGTCGCCATCTGGCGATTGAAGCCCCCACCGGCGTGGGCAAAACCTTGTCTTATCTGATCCCCGGCATTGCAGTGAGCCGCGCCGAGGAGAAACGATTAGTGATCAGCACCGCCAACGTGGCGCTGCAGGATCAAATCTTCAGCAAGGATCTGCCGTTGCTGAAAAAAATCATTCCCGATCTCACCTTCACTGCCGCATTCGGCCGTGGCCGCTATGTCTGTCCGCGCAACCTCACGGCACTGGCGGCGACCGAAGATCAGCAAGGCGACCTGCTGCTGTATCTCGATGAAGAAGCGGTGACCGGTTCGAAAGAAGAGCAAAAGTTTTGCGCCAAGCTGGAAAAGCAGCTCAGTAGCTATCAATGGGATGGACTGCGCGATCACACCGATGTGTCGATTGAGGACAGCCTGTGGCAGCGGCTTTCCACCGATAAAGCCAACTGTCTGGGGCATCACTGCCGTTGGTATCGTGAATGTCCGTTCTTTGTCGCGCGTCGTGAAATTGAACAGGCTGACGTTGTGGTGGCAAACCATGCGCTGGTGATGGCGGCGATGGAGAATGAATCCGTCTTACCGCCCGCCAAGCATCTGATGCTGGTGCTGGACGAAGGCCATCATCTGCCAGAAGTGGCGCGTGATGCGCTGGAGATGAGCGCGGAAATTACCCCCGGCTGGAGCAGCCTGCAGCTCGATTTATTTGTGCGGCTGGTGGAAACCATCATGGCGCAGTTCCGTCCGAAATCGCCGCCCCCGCTTACCAACCCTGAGCGGTTGAAAGGCCATTGCGATGAGATGCGTGAACTGCTGCAAATTCTGTGCGATGCACTCAATCCGCTATTACCCGCGCATAACCAGCCGGGCGAGTTCCGATTTGTGCTGGGCGAGCTGCCGGAAGAGCTGATGACGATGTGCGCGCGGTTGTTCAAACTGAGCGATGCCCTGCGCGGGTTGAGCGAAGGGTTGCTCAATGAGTTGGGCGATCAAACCGGCAAGGCCGATATCATGCGTCTGCACCGGGCGATCATTCAGCTTAACCGCCAGTTCGGCTGGTTCGAATCGATCAGCAAACTGTGGCGACTGGCGGCGATGGAAAAAGCCTCCAACGCGCCGGTATCGAAATGGATTACCCGTGAAATTCGTGACGGCCAGGCGCATCTGCTGTTTCACTGCGCCGGGATTCGCGTCAGCGATCAGCTGGAGAAACTGCTGTGGCGCAAGATTCCGCACGTGGTGGTGACCTCGGCCACACTGCGTTCGCTCAACAGTTTTAACCGCTTGCAGGAGATGTCTGGCCTGAGTGAGAAAGCCGGTGACCGTTTTGTGGCGCTGGATTCGCCGTTCAATCATATCGACCAGGGCAAACTGGTGATCCCGCAAATGCGGCATGAACCGCTGATGGCGCAGGAAGCGGAGCACATTGCCGAAATGGCACATTTCTTCCGGCAGCAAATGGCAGAAGAGAAGCACAAAGGTGTGCTGGTGCTGTTTGCCAGCGGGCGTGCGATGCAACAATTTGTCAGCCATGTCACCGATTTGCGCCTGTCGATGCTGGTGCAAGGCGATCAGCCCCGTTCCCGGCTGGTGGAGCTGCACCGTCAGCGCGTCGAGGCGGGCCAAACCAGCATTCTGGTGGGGCTACAGTCTTTCGCTGAAGGGCTGGATTTAAAGGGCGATCTGCTGACGCAGGTGCATATCCATAAAATTGCTTTTCCCCCGGTGGACAGTCCGGTAATTTTGACCGAAGGGGAGTGGCTGAAGAGCCTCAAACGCTACCCGTTCGAGGTGCAGAGTTTACCTAGCGCCTCGTTTACGCTGATTCAGCAGGTCGGGCGTCTGATTCGCAGCCACCACTGCACAGGCGAAATCGTGATCTATGACCGGCGTTTGCTGAACAAAGCTTACGGCAGCCGCTTGCTGGCAGCGCTGCCGGTGTTCCCGATTGAGCAACCGCCGATGCCGGAAGCCAGCACCAAACCAGCGGTAAAAGCAGCGGTTAAAGCCGCCGTCAAACCAGCGAAACGAAGAAGTAAGAAATCTTAGGTGTGCCCAGACGCACATCAATGACCTTTTGGCAGCCGGGTATCGGCGCGCCCTGGAAGCGGGAATGCCCTGATGGAACTGAATAAAATTATCAAAGAGATTGGGCGCGGTAAGAACCACGCGCGCGATATCGATTTCGATACGGCTGTGGCGTTGTACAGCGCGATGCTGGCGGATGAAGTGCCCGACTTAGAGTTGGGCGGCGTGCTGATCGCCCTGCGTATCAAAGGCGAAGGCGAAGAGGAGATGCGCGGTTTTACCACGCGATGCAGCAGCAGATGATGCAGTTGCAGCCGCCCGCCAATCGCCCGATGCCGATTGTGATTCCCAGCTACAACGGCGCACGTCGTCAGGGCAATCTCACGCCGCTGTTAGCCTTGCTGTTAAGCAAACTCGGGTTTCCGGTGTTGCTGCACGGTGTGAGTGATGATCCCACGCGCATCACCACCGAAGCCGTGCTGGCAGCGCTGGATATTGCGCCGGTCACCAATGCGCAGCAGGCACAAGCGAAGCTGGAAAGTGGCGAACTGGCGTTTATCACCATCGATCATCTGTGTGCACCGATGGCAAAACAGCTGTCGTTGCGCTGGCGCATGGGCGTACGTAATAGCGCGCATACGCTGGCTAAGCTGGCGACGCCGTTTGCCGAGCGCGCCGCGTTGCGCCTGGCGAGTGTCTCCCATCCGGAATATGTGCCGCGTGTCGGCAAGTTCTTCCAGGATATTGACGCGCCCGCCATTCTGCTAAATGGCACTGAAGGTGAGGTGTATGCCAATCCGCAGCGCTGCCCGGCGATTAACTATATTGCGGGTGCGGGCACAGAGGCTGAAGTGTGGATTGAGCGTCAGCCTGAAATCAGTGTGGAACTGCCTGAAAGTAAAAATGCGCAGGATACCGCTGACTGGATCAAACAGGTGCTGGCCGGCGAACGTGCGGTGCCGCAGGCGCTGCGTTTACAGCTGGCGTGCTGCTTAGTGGCAACCAGGGAGTCAGCGACGCTGGATGAGGCGGAGACGCGATTGCAGCTGGCTGGGATCTAACGGGTAGAACAATACCCGCAGCCTTGGGTTGCGGGTCAAACGCACAGCCGAGAGTTTACCGCTGCTTGCTACAATGCCGCTTGAGATTCCTGGTTCTGGGAAATCCTGCAGCCAGGCTTTAACCAACATGCAATCTCGTTTGGGATTCCTGGCTTCTGCGAATCCTGTCAGTCAGGCTATAACCAACATGCAATCTCGTTTGAGATTCCTGGGTTCCGCGAATTCTGCCAGTCAGGCTTTAATCAACACGCTCTCCACCAGTTGCTGCCAGAAGCTGATACCAATCGGCAGTAAGTCATCATTAAAATCGTAATGCGCGTTGTGCAGTGGGGCGGAAGGTGTGGTGCCATCGGCGCCGAGCCAGAAATAAGCACCGGGGCAGGACTCCATCATGCAGGCGAAATCTTCCGATGCCATGGAAGGATTCACCTGCCAGTGCACCTGCGATTCACCCAGTACGCGAGTAGCGACATCGCGCACTTGCTGTGCCGGAGCCGCGTGATTAGCGGTGACCGGATAGCCTGGATACCAGTGAATCTCACCGCTCACCCCAAACGGGCGCGGTAGCGTGGTGACAAAATCTTCAATCAGACCGCGCACGCGATCGCGCACGTCGGTCTGCAAACATCGCACCGTACCACGCAACACAATCTGCTCGGGAATGACGTTGATGGCTTCACCACCGTGAATCTGCGTCACGCTTACCACCGCTGAAGCCAGCGGTGACAGACGGCGTGACGGGATGGTTTGCAGCGCCATAATCAATTCTGCTGCCACCACCATCGGATCGGCACCGCTTTCCGGCATCGCCGCATGGCAGCTTTTGCCGTTGAGGGTGATTTCAAACGAATCGAGTGAGGCCATCATCGCACCCGGATTCACCGCCAGCGAACCCACCGGTAATCCAGGCCAGTTGTGCATGGCGTACACCGCATCCATCGGGAAGCGCGTGAATAAACCCTCTTCCACCATTTTCCGCGCGCCGCCGAGGTTCTCTTCAGCGGGCTGGAACAGGAAGTGCACGGTGCCTTTAAAGTTGCGCGTGGCGGCCAGTTGGCATGCCGCTGCGAGGAGAATCGCCGTGTGTCCATCGTGACCGCAGGCGTGCATGACGCCGGGACGGGCAGATTTCCAATCCGGTGCGCCTTTTTCGGTCATCGGCAGTGCATCCATATCGGCACGCAAACCGATCACCGGGCCTGGACCGTTTTCCAGTGTGCCAATCACGCCAGTGCCTGCTAGCCCACGGAACACCTGCAACCCTGCTTCAGCGAGCACGTTCGCGACAAGTTCGCTGGTTTGTTGCTCCTGGTAACCCAGTTCAGGATGTTGGTGTAACTGACGACGCCAGTTCAGGGCGTTTTCCAGCAGGACGGCAGGCAGGCTCATAAGGTAAGGCTCTCCATCAGCAGCAATGGCTGCGATTTCTCTGACTCGTAACGTGATGTCTCCACTGTAGTGGCAAGCGCAGGGCGGCGTCTATCGTGGAAAGGAATAATTTGGCTATAGGGTATAGCGGAATGGAATAAAGCAGCGGGGGCGCTCGGTCGGCATATCTGTATGCCGACCTTACTCTTGTGGAGAAAGGTGCGCATGGATGCGCACCGGGAAATTTACTTCTGCATCGGCAGATTCAAGCCATGTTCTTTCGCGCAGCTCTGCGCCAGTTCATAGCCCGCATCCGCGTGACGCATCACACCGGTTGCCGGATCGTTCCACAGCACACGGCCAAGGCGCGCGTCGGCTTCGGCGGTGCCGTCGCAGACAATCACCACGCCAGAGTGCTGCGAGAAGCCCATGCCAACGCCGCCGCCGTGATGCAGGCTCACCCAGGTCGCACCGCCTGCGGTATTCAGCAGGGCATTCAGCAACGGCCAGTCGGAGACTGCATCCGAACCGTCTTTCATCGCTTCGGTTTCACGGTTGGGTGACGCCACTGAACCACAATCCAGATGATCGCGGCCGATGACGATAGGCGCTTTCAGCTCGCCGTTGCGCACCATCTCGTTAAACGCCAGCGCCGCTTTATGGCGCTCGCCCAGGCCCAGCCAGCAGATACGTGCCGGCAAGCCCTGGAAGGCGATACGTTCCTGCGCCATGTCGAGCCAGCGATGCAGGTTCTTGTGCTCCGGGAACAGCTCTTTCAGCTTGGCGTCGGTTTTATAAATATCTTCTGGATCACCTGACAGCGCCACCCAGCGGAACGGACCTTTGCCTTCGCAGAACAGCGGACGAATATAGGCGGGTACGAAGCCTGGGAAATCAAAGGCATTTTTCACCCCTTCATCCAGCGCCACCTGACGGATGTTGTTGCCGTAATCCACGGTTGGTACGCCCATGTGGTGGAAGTCGAGCATTGCCTGCACATGCACCGCCATCGATGCGCGGGCCGCTTTCTCTACCGCTTTTGGATTGCTGACGCGCTCTGACTGCCAACGCTCAACATCCCATCCCAGCGGCAGATAGCCGTTAATCGGGTCGTGGGCGGAAGTCTGATCGGTGACGATATCCGGCTTCATGCCGCCAGCTTTGGCGCGTTTCACCAGCTCCGGCACGATATCGGCGGCGTTGCCGAGCAAGCCAACGGAAATGGCCTGCTTCGCTTTGGTGGCTTTCTCAATCAGATCCAGCGCTTCATCTAAGGTATAAGCTTTATGGTCAACGTAACGGGTGCGCAGACGGAAATCGATACGGGATTCCTGGCACTCAATCGCCAGCACGCTGGCACCCGCCAGCACGCCAGCCAGCGGTTGTGCGCCGCCCATGCCACCCAAGCCCGCTGTTAGGATCCAGCGGCCGCTCAGATCGCTGTCATAATGCTGACGACCGGCTTCGGCGAAGGTTTCAAAGGTGCCCTGCACGATGCCCTGCGCACCAATGTAGATCCAGGATCCGGCGGTCATCTGGCCGTACATCATCAAGCCGGCTTTATCCAGCTCGTGGAAATGATCCCAATTTGCCCAATGCGGTACCAGGTTAGAGTTGGCCAGCAACACACGTGGGGCATCAGCATGGGTGCGGAATACACCCACCGGTTTACCGGACTGGATCAGCAAGGTTTCTTCTGGCTGCAACGCACGCAGTGAACGCAGAATCTGCTCAAAACACTCCCAGTTACGCGCGGCTTTACCGATGCCGCCGTACACCACCAGATCTTCCGGGCGCTCGGCCACATCAGGATCGAGGTTGTTCTGGATCATGCGGTAAGCCGCTTCAATTAACCAGTTAGCACAATGCAGTTCGTTACCGCGCGGCGCACGGATTTCACGGGCAACAGCCTGAGATAAAGTTTCGCTCATCATCAGTTCCTTAAAGGGAAAAGAACGCTGGCTTGGCAGCAGCGCAGTAAGGGATTCTGGCCAGGCATGACTGCTGGCCCAAAGACGCATGGATTCGATATCCGGCGCCATTAAACGGTCGTGATCGAGGAAGGCGACGTTTTCGCGGATACGGCTCATCTCTTGCTCCAGTGCCATCGAGCTTTGCAGCGGGCGATTGAAATCGATGCCCTGCGCCGCAGCCATGGCTTCAATGCCGACCACCGCCGCGGTGTTAAAGCACATATCACCGAGGCGGCGAGCGGCGTAAGTCGCCATCGACACATGATCTTCCTGGTTAGCAGAGGTCGGCAGGCTGTCGACGCTGCCCGGATGCGCCAGCGATTTGTTTTCAGAGGCCAGCGCGGCAGCCGTGACCTGAGCAATCATAAAGCCAGAGTTAACCCCGCCATCATGTACCAGGAACGGCGGCAGGCCAGAGAGGCCGGTGTCCAGCAGTAGCGCCATGCGGCGTTCTGAGATGGCCCCGATTTCGGCAATCGCCAGTGCGAGAATATCGGCGGCAAAGGCTACTGGCTCGGCGTGGAAGTTGCCGCCGGAGATCACGTCACCGCTGTCGCTAAACACCAGCGGGTTATCGGACGCCGCGTTGGCTTCAATCTGCAGCACGCGTGCCGCATGGCTGAGATTGTCTAAACACGCGCCCATCACCTGCGGCACACAGCGAATCGAGTAGGGATCTTGCACGCGACCACAATTTGTATGTGAACTGAGGATTTCACTGCCTTCCAGTAAGGAAGAGACGGCCGCAGCCACTGCGATTTGTCCGTGCTGCCCGCGCGCCTGATGAATACGTGCGTCATAAGGTTTAACCGAGCCTTTAATGGCTTCCAATGACAGCGCGCCCGCCATCAGCCTGCGGCAAACAGGTTTTCGGCTTCAAACAGGCCGCGCAGCGCCAGCGCGTTAGAGACCTGAGTGCCGTTCAAGAGCGCCAGGCCTTCTTTCGGGCCCAGTACTATTGGCTGTAAGCCGACGCGCGCCAGACCTTCGGTGGCGGGGATCAATTCGCCGTCAACGCGCACCTGACCTTCGCCCAGCAACATCAGTGACAGATGGGCCAGCGGAGCCAAATCGCCCGATGCACCGACCGACCCTTTTTCCGGAATACATGGCATCACGCCAGCATTGAACAGCGCCAGCAGCGCTTCGATTAACTGGATGCGCACGCCGGAGTGACCGCGTGCCAGACTGATGATCTTGGTGGCCACCACTAACCGCGCGACGTTATCGGGCAGGAGATTGCCCAAACCCACGCTGTGCGACAGCACCAGATTGCGTTGCAGTTCCGCCAGCCGTTCGGCCGGGATCTGCGTCTGCGCCAGCTTACCGAAACCGGTATTGATGCCGTACACCACTTTGCCCGATGCTACGATGGCATCAACGGTTTCATTGGCACGATCGATAGCTGAACGTGCGTCATCTGCTAAAGTGAGCGTGACCTTGCTTTGATAAATCGTGCGCAAGGTCGCGAGGTCCACTTCACCGGGAACAAGGCAAATTTCCTGAACCGAACCTGACATGGTCTACTCCTGTCTATACGAGTGATCGGGTGCCACCTGAACGCCTTTCGTTTGCGATGCGGCGATGAGGAACACCAAAGAATGTGGTGAGTGAAGCATAAGTGTCTAATCTTGTCTATACAAGTAGCAAGCGCTGTGCCAGATTGATCTGATTCTGTGAATCACGCCGCAATGCGCTTTCTGTGGCGAAGCGTGTAACGTATTGCACCGAAACAGGGAGAGCGCTGCACCGTTGGCGTGCTGTCTGCACAATTAGATGTATATACATTTACGGGCTGAGACAGTAAACTTTGGGCATTATTCGGAAAAGGAACAGGATATGGCGGAGCAAACGGCAGTAGCACAGCTGGCTGCGGCAATGGGTGATGAGCCCGCGCCGATTTATCAACGCGTGAAACAGGCGATCGTCAGCCAGATCCGTGAAGGCCACTGGAAAGCGAATCAGCGCGTGCCGTCCGAAAGTGAACTGGTGAATGAGCTGGGCGTGAGTCGTATGACGATAAACCGCGCGCTGCGAGAACTCACCAGTGAAGGGTTTCTGGTGCGCATGCAGGGCGTGGGCACCTTTGTCGCGGAGATGAAAGGCTACACCGCGATGCTGGAAGTGCATAACATCGCCGATGAGATTGCTCAGCGCGGTCATCGCCACAGCTGCAAAATTTTGTCGATAGGGCAGATGAAGGCCGATCCGGAACAGGCTGCGGTGCTCGGCCTGTCGACCGGGCAGACGCTTTATCATTCGTTGATTGTGCATTACGAAAACGATATGCCAGTGCAGCTCGAAGACCGCTTAGTCAATCCGCTGGTGGCGCCGGATTACCTCAGCCAGGATTATCATCAGCTGACGCCCTACACCTATTTGATGCGCGTGGCGCCGTTGACCGCCGGTGAGCATATAGTGGAAGCGGTGCTACCCGATCTGCGCCAGCGTAAACATCTGGCGCTGGATGAGCACGAACCCTGCTTGTTGATCCGTCGTCAGACCTGGAGCGACAACAAGATAGTGACTTACGCGCGACTGCTGTATCCCGGCTCGCGCTATAAGTTACTAGGTCGTTTCAGAGGACACGGCTAAGCGCCACAAACAGCAGGCTGGCATCCGAGCTTTGCGGTGCCAGCTGCGTCTCTTCATCCAGCCACCACATTCCCTGATTAATCTTCACGCTGTCTCCCTGCGGCGTTTGCCATTCACCCGATATCACCCAGGCGACACCGTGTTCGCTGGCAACGGCGTGTTGCACGATGTCCACCTGCGCCTGCCAACTGTCGCGGCGGGTCATGATATTGAAGTCCTGACAGCTGCCGCTGATCTGCGCATCGATCGACCATTCACCGGGAAACGCCCACGGCTGATGCGGCAGCAAGGTGTGCTCTACACCCTCGCTGCGCAGTATGACGCTGTCGCCATTCAGCAGCGTAATCACACGATCGATACCGGGGAAAGGCGAGAAAGGCCCGTCAGCATCGATGGTGGCAATACTGGCGCGCCAGCCAAATTGGGTCTCACCGGGAGGGAAGCTGATGATTTCACGCGTTTCACCGCCGCCGTTGCGCCAGCGGCTGACCGGCAGCTGGCCGTAGTCAAAATACGTTCTCATTGCAGTGCACTCATGGCCTGGGCGAAGCGTGCCGCCGCGGCTTCTTCAGCGGGATGATGGCCTTCACTGATCACCTGATTACCGGCGACAAACACATCGCGGATCTGGCTTTGGCTGCCACCAAACAGCCAGCGATTGAGTAGCGAAGCGGAACTCACGCTGCTCAGGAAGGCATCGTTATCCAGTACCAGCCAGTCGGCGCGTTTACCCACCGCCAGTTCACCGGTGTTGACCGCACACGCCTGCGCACCGCCTTGTGCCGCCTGCTGCCACAGCAGATCGCCCACCGAGGGCTGATGGGGAAGTGTGATGCGGTTGCGACGGCGATCGCGCAATCGCTGACCGTACTCCAGCCAGCGCAACTCTTCCAGCGCACTGAGCGACACATGGCTGTCCGAGCCAATGCCCCAGCGTCCACTTTGTGCAATGTATTCCACCGCCGGGAAAATGCCGTCGCCGAGATTGGCTTCGGTGGTCGGACAGAGTCCGGCAATCGCACCGCTGGCCGCCATGCGTTGGATTTCGCTGTCGTCCAGATGGGTGGCATGAATCAGACACCAGCGCTGATCCACCTCGAAGCGATTATACAGCCAGGCAACTGGACGCTCACCGCTCCACGCCAGGCTGTCATTGACCTCTTTTTCCTGCTCGGCCACATGAATATGCACCGGCACATCAGCAGCGCCGGCGGACAGCACTTCACGCATCTGGGCTTCACTCACCGCGCGCAGTGAATGGAAACAGATGCCATGATTCAGTAGGGGCTTAGCGGTGCTCCATTGCGCCACGCGTTGCTGCTGCTGCAGATAAGCATCCGTTTGCTGGATGAAACGGCGCTGGCCGTCACTGGCCGGCTGCGATCCAAATCCGCTATAGCTGTAAAGCACCGGCAGCAGCGTCTGACCGATACCGGCCGTTTCGGCGGCGGCGATCAGGTGGAGCAGCATCGCGTCATCGGCATAGGGTTTGCCCTGCGCATCGTGGTGCAAGTAGTGGAATTCCGCCACCTGGCTATAGCCGCCTTTCAGCATATCGATATAGAGATGGGTGGCGATATCGCCGACCTGCTCAGGCGACAGGCGTTGCACCATGCGGTACATCAAATCGCGCCACGTCCAGAAGCTGTCCTGTGGGTCACCGGCCACTTCTGCTAATCCCGCCATGGCGCGCTGGAAGGCGTGTGAGTGCAGGTTAGCGATAGCAGGGATCACCGGGCCAGCAAGGCGTACTGCGTTGTCTGGCGTGCTGTTGGGAGTGAGTTCAGCGATCTGTCCGGATGCGTCAGCGGTGATCAAAACGTCTTCATGCCAGCCGTCGGCCAGCAGCGCGCGTGGGGCAAAAAAAACGGCCATGGTTGATCCTTTAGGGCGGAAAGTTGTATATACATATACATACTTTGAGACGCACTGTAAATCGTCAGACGTGAAGGGGAGTGGGATGGCAGAAGCGAAGCAGATCGACAGCCTGTGGCTGGGGGCCGATATCGTCACTATGCGGGATGGGCACTATAACCTGATTGCCGACGGCGCACTGGCGGTGGATAACGGCGAGCTGATTTGGGTAGGACCGCGCAGCGAACTGCCGGATTTTGCCCCGCGCAAGCAGCAGCAATTTGACGGCGGCATCATCACGCCGGGCTTGGTGGATTGCCATACGCATCTGGTGTTTGGTGGCGACCGTAGCCAGGAGTTCGAGCAGCGCTTAAATGGCGTCAGCTACGCCGAGATCGCTGCGCAGGGCGGCGGCATCCTCTCCACGGTTCGCGCTACGCGCGCGGCAACTCAGCATGAACTGGTCGCAAGCGCCCGCTGGCGTCTGAATCGTTTGCTGGCAGAAGGCGTGACCACCGTCGAAATCAAGTCCGGTTATGGCCTCGATGAAACCAGCGAGCTGACCATGTTGCGCGCCATCCGCGAATTGGCCGAAACGGTGCCCGCCGATGTGCTCTCTACCTGCCTCGCCGCACACGGTTTCCCGCCGGAGTTTAAACAGAATCCACAGGGCTGGATCGATATCATCTGCGATCGCTTGTTACCGCAGGTGAAGGCGGAAGGGCTGGCGGATGCGGTCGATGCCTTCTGCGAACATCTTGCCTTCTCCCCTGAACAGGTCAGCGCGGTGTTTGATCAAGCCAAAGCGTTGGGTATGCCGGTCAAACTGCACGCTGAGCAGCTTTCTGCACTGGGCGGTGCCACGCTGGCAGCCGAATACGGCGCCTTGTCAGCCGATCATCTCGAATATGCCACCGAAGCCGATGCGCAAGCGATGGCGCAACACGGCACCGTCGCGGTGTTGCTGCCGGGCGCGTTCTATCTGCTGCGCGAGACGCAGCGCCCGCCGGTAGAACTGTTCCGCAAACACGGCGTGCCGATGGCGCTGGCCAGCGATGCCAATCCGGGCACTTCCCCGGCGCTGTCGCTGCGTCTGATGTTGAATATGGGCTGTACGCTGTTTGGGATGACGCCGGAAGAAGCGCTAGCAGGCGTGACCTTGTGGGGCGCGAAAGCATTGGGATTACAGCATTCGCACGGTTCGCTCGAGGCCGGCAAAGTGGCGAACTTTGTGCACTGGCCGCTGGCACGTCCGGCTGAGTTGGTTTACTGGTTGGGCGGCGAATTGCCGTGCCAGGTTATCTATCGTGGAGATGCGCAATGACACCTTTTCATTTCACCGCCGGTAAGCTGCCGCTGCTGGTCAGCATCCCGCATGCGGGTACTCAGTTAACGCCTGAAGTGGATGCCGGATTAAGCGATGCGGCTCGCGGCCTGCCAGATACCGACTGGCACATTCCGCTGCTGTATGATTTTGTGCGTGATTTGGGGGCCAGCGTGTTGATTGGTCACTATTCGCGTTTCGTCATCGATCTTAATCGCCCGCCGGATAATCAGCCCTTGTATGCCACGGCCACCACCGGGTTGTATCCAGAAACCTTGTTCGACGGCACGCCGACCTTTGCTGAAGGCAAAACCCCCAGCGCTGAAGCGCGTCAGGGTTATCTCGATAATATCTGGCAGCCGTATCACCAGCAGATCCAGCAAGAGTTGGCGCGACTAAAAGCCGAACACGGTTATGCGCTGCTGTTTGATGCCCATTCCATCGCTTCGGTGATTCCGCGCTTGTTTGACGGTCAGTTGCCGGATATTAACATTGGCACCAACAGCGGTGAGAGTTGCTCGGATGCGGTAATCGAAGCGATCAAAGCGGTATGTGAGTCACAGAGCGATTACAGCTGGGTGGTGAACGGGCGGTTTAAAGGCGGTTATATCACGCGTGCCTACGGTCAGCCGCAGCAGGGCGTACAAGCTGTGCAGCTGGAACTGGCGCAGTTGAATTATATGGATGAAACCCCGCCGTTTGCCTGGCAGCAGGATCGTGCCACGCAGCTGCAGAAAGTGTTGAAACCGATGATGCAGGCATTTTTGCAGGCTGGAAAACAGCGCTAATCGTTCGAGTCGTCATGTCCAGCGGGGCAAGTTTGCACCAGGCTGTCACCTTTTAAAAGTGGCAGCCTTTTTATGGGTGTGGAAGTGCGGGCTCAGGCCATGCGCACTTCCACCTTAGACCTTGTCAATAAATCCCCATCGCAGTGCATTGGCGCCCCAAAAATGTGCACCAATACGTCCACGCCGTCACCATCCCATGATTCCACCGCCTCTGCCGACCTGGCACACCGCTTGCTAGGTTGTATGTACAAGTAAAGACCACGTGGTAATTATCACTTTTTATTCTGGCTGGCTCACAAAAAGCTCATGCCGACAATGATCTGCCGCACGCTAGCTTGTATATACATGAAATGTCATCTGCGCTGTATCAGCTAACAGAGACAGCCAATTCGATTAATGACCAGGAGAAGCCGCATGACGCACCGCGCCCCAATTCGCCGTTTTTGCCTCACGACCCTGTTTGCCAGCCTGATGATCAGCGGGATGGCTGTGCAGGCGAAAGAGTGGAAATCGATCACCATCGCTACCGAAGGCAGCTATGAACCCTGGAACCTGACGCTGCCGGGCGGCAAGTTAGGCGGCTTTGAACCTGAACTGATGGAAGACTTGTGTAAGCGCATGGGCGTCCAGTGCAAGCTGGTAGTGCAAAACTGGGACGGCATGATCGCCGGACTGAATGCCGGCAAATATGACGTGATTATGGATGCGATTGTCATCACGCCAGACCGCAAAAAAGTGGTCAATTTCACCGTGCCTTATGCCTCCACGCCAGCCACCTTTATCACCAGCAAAGACAGCCCGCTGCTGCCTGCCGATCACAACATCATCAAGCTGCATGACGATGAGAAAGAGATCAACGCCGCGATAGCTCCGCTGAAAGCCGCGCTCAAAGGCAAGGCCATTGGTATTGCCTCCGGCACCGTCTACACGCCATTTATCGACAAGTACTTCAAAGATGTCGCCGACGTGCGCGAATACACCTCTTCGGCGGATGCGATTCTCGATCTGCAGGCGGGTCGTATTGATGCGGTGTTTGACGATGTGACCTTTGCCCAATCGATGCTGGCGCGTAAAGAGAACAACAACCTGACCTTCAGCGGCCCGCAGCTGGGTGGCCCGATCTGGGGCGAAGGCGAAGCGATGGGTGTGCGCATGGCAGATAACGATCTGAAAGCCAAACTCGACGAGGCTATCAAGGCCGCGCTGGCCGATGGCACGGTGAAAAAGTTGAGCGAGAAGTGGTTTAAAACTGACGTAACCCCGTAAGTGAGGTGAAAGATGATGAGCCTGCTGAGTTTTGGTGCTGATGGCTGGGGCCGCCTGATCCTGGGCGCCGCTTTCACCACGTTACTGCTGTCGCTGGCTGCGCTGATGATTGGTGCGGTGGTCGGTTCCGGCGTGGCGGCGGCCAAGCTGTCACCTAAACGCTGGATGCGCTGGTTAGGTGAAGCCTATTCCACCGTGTTTCGTGGCATCCCCGAATTGCTGGTGATCTATCTGTTCTATTTTGGCGGATCGGGCCTGATCACCCTGGTGGGACAGATGTTCGGCGCAGATGGCTTTATCGAAGCGCCGCCGTTCCTGATTGGTGCACTGGCTATCGGGCTCATCTCTGGATCCTATCAAGGTGAAGTCTATCGCGCGGCGCGTCTGGCGCTGGCGAAAGGCGAAGTGGAAGCCGCAGTGGCGATTGGCATGCCGCGCTGGCGCATTACGCAGCGTATTTTGCTGCCGCAGATTGTGCGCTATGCGCTGCCGGGCATGTCGAATGTCTGGCAGATGAGCCTGAAGGATTCGGCGCTGGTATCGGTGACCGGCATTGTCGAGCTGATGCGCGCCAGCCAGGTTGCTGCAGGATCCACGCGCGATTACTTCACTTTTTATCTGATTGGCGGTGGCTGCTATCTGGTGCTGACACTGCTGTCTAATCATGCGTTTCGTCGGGCGGAATCTCGTCTCGGACGCGCGTGGCAAAGTCGCACTGCGGCACAGCATTAAGGAGCAGCAGCATGATCGACTTCGCCTTTCTCGCCGATACCTTCCTCAAGCTCAGCGCCGCGCTGCCGGTCACGCTCGGCCTGTTTATCAGTGCGTTTCTGTGCGGTGGCATTCTGGCTATCGGTATTCTTTCGCTGCGCATGAGCCATTGGCGGGTGCTGAGTGGCTTCGCGCGCGGCTACATTCTGGTGTTTCGCGGTTCGCCGCTGCTGATTCAGCTGTTCCTCATCTATTACGGATTGGGGCAGTTCGGCGTGATCCGCCATAGCTTTGTCTGGCCATTCCTGCGCGAACCCTTTATCTGCGCGGTGCTGGCGCTGTCGCTGTGTACGGCGGCTTACACCGCTGAGATCCTGCGCGGCGCACTGTTGGCGGTGCCACCTGGTCAGGTTGAGGCCGGTCTTGCGTGCGGCATGTCGCGCTGGCTGCTGCTGCGTCGCATCATCGCGCCCATCATGCTGCGTTATGCGCTGCCCGCGTATTCCACCGAAGCGATTCTGCTGGTGAAGTCCACGGCGCTGGCCAGTCTGGTGACGGTGTGGGATGTGACCGGCGTGGCGCAGCAGATCATTCAACGCACTTACCGCACCATGGAAGTGTTTGTCTGCGCCGCCGCAATTTATCTGATTCTGAATTTCATCATCGTCCAGCTTTACGCGCTGTTAGAACGCCGTTTAACCCCGGTGCATCGCGTTGAAAAAAAGCCGTTACCCGCGGTTAAACCGCTTGCCGGAGAGTGATATGCAATCCACATCCCCCGTAACCTTAAGCGCCACCGATATCCATAAATCCTTTGGCGCGATGGAAGTACTGAAAGGCATTTCGCTACAAGCGCATCAAGGCGATGTTATTTCGATTCTCGGTGCCAGCGGCTCGGGTAAAAGTACCTTGCTGCGCTGTATCAACCTGCTGGAAACGCCGGATGCAGGCGTGGTGAGCGTCGGTGGCGAAACCATTGAGATGAAGCGTCATGCGCGTGGTCATCAGCTGGCGGCCAATCCGAAGCAGATTGAGCGCCTGCGTTCTCGTTTGGGCATGGTGTTCCAGAGCTTTAACCTGTGGTCACACATGACGGTGCTGCAAAACGTGATTGAAGGGCCGCACTACGTACTGAAGCGCGATAAGAAAAGCTGCATTGCGCAGGCGGAGCAGTTGCTGGATCGCGTTGGCCTGCTAAACCGCAAAGACTTTTATCCGGCACAGCTTTCTGGCGGTCAGCAGCAGCGAGTGGCGATTGCCCGCGCACTGGCGATGGACCCGGAAGTGATGCTGTTTGATGAGCCAACCTCGGCTCTGGATCCCGAACTGGTGGGCGAAGTGCTGAAAGTGATGCGCAGCCTGGCGGAAGAGGGGCGCACCATGCTGGTGGTGACGCACGAAATGGGCTTTGCGCGTAACGTTTCCAACCGCGTGGTGTTTATGCATCAGGGCACCATTGATTGTCAGGGCACACCAGAAGAGATGTTTGGTGCACAGGGATCGCAGCGCTTTAAGCAGTTTATCTCCAGCCATCAAAGCCATCACGTGGAGCAGCCAGCATGACGTTAGTGTGGGGCGATGAAGCCGTTAGCTGGCAGGATGTGGTGCAGGTGGCGCGGCACAATGCCGAACTGACGCTGAGCACCAGCGCCTGGCAGCGGATCGCGCAGGGGCGTGAGATCGTCGAGCAGATCGTTGCCAGCGGCCATATCGCTTATGGCATTAATACCGGATTGGGTGCGCTGTGCAATATCACCTTGCCGGAAGAACAGTTGAGTCAACTGTCGCGCAATACGCTGCTG
Organism: Pantoea rodasii; assembly: GCF_002095465.1. GTDB lineage: Bacteria > Pseudomonadota > Gammaproteobacteria > Enterobacterales > Enterobacteriaceae > Pantoea > Pantoea rodasii. The sequence goes on from NZ_MLFP01000002.1 coordinate 453,121, forward strand.
AGCCACGCCTGTGGTGTTGGACCTTTACTGACGCGTGAACAGGTGCGCGCCATCTTATGTGCGGCGATTGCTAATTACAGCCACGGTAAATCGGGTGTGTCGGTGGCACTGGTTCAGCATCTGCTGGCGCTGTTGAATCACCAGATCACACCGCAGGTGCCGTCGCAGGGTTCGGTGGGGTATCTCAGTCATATGGCGCATATCGGGCTGGCGCTGATTGGCGTGGGCGATGTTGAGTATCAGCAACAGACCGTTCCCGCCGAGCACGCGTTGGCGCAGGCCGGCTTAACCCCTTATCGACCGGGCGCGAAAGAGGGCTTGAGTCTGGTGAACGGCACGCCGTGCATGACCGGGTTGTCCTGCCTTGCGTTGGATGATGCGGCGCGTCTGCTGGAATGGGCTGACGTGACTGGCGCGATGAGTTTTGAGGCGCTGCGGGGTCAGTTAGTGGCGTTTGATGCCGAAGTGATCGCACTGAAAGCCAGCCCTGGCATGCAGGTGAGCGGGCAGCGTTTACGTGAGTTGTTGAGCGATAGCCCGCTGTTAGAAAAAAGCGTGGGCGTGCGCACCCAGGATGCGCTGAGTCTGCGCTCGATGCCGCAGGTGCACGGTGCCAGCCGCGATCAGTTTGACCATGCTGCGTGCCAGGTGAATATTGAGTTGAATGCCTGCACGGATAATCCATTGGTCTTGGGCTCCGTGGATAACTGGCGTGTGGTGTCGCAGGCCAATCCGCACGGCGAATCGGTGGCAATGGCGGCCGATTTACTGGCGATTGCCATGGCAGAGATCGGCAGCATTGCCGAGCGTCGTTTGGACCGTTTAGTGAATCCGCTGGTTAGCGGCTTACCGGCATTTCTGGTGGCACAGCCGGGGGTGAACTCCGGCATGATGATTGCGCAGTATGTGGCGGCATCGTTGTGCGCGGAGAACCGTCAGCTGGCACAACCGGCGGTGCTGGATAATTACGTGACATCTGGTTTGCAGGAAGACCATCTTAGCCTCGGTACAGGAGCGGCGCTTAAACTGCTGAAGCTGGTGGGGAACGTATGGCAGATTCTGGCGATTGAGTATCTGCTGGCGGCGCAGGCGCTGGATTTCCACGGCGAGGCGGAGTTGGCGGAAGGTACAAAACAGGCATTGCGTCGCTTACGGACGGTGGTAGCGAACTGGCAGGAAGATCGCTGGCTGGCACCAGAAATTGCCAGGGCGGTTGAGGTGATGAAAAACGGTGCTAGCTGAGTGCTCTTAAGGGATGCTGAACTGCTGAACTGCTGAACTGCTGAACTGCTGAACTGCTGAACTGCTGAACTGCTGAACTGCTGAACTGCTGAACTGTTGAATGCGTGTTGGTGCGGGCCGCAGCACCTCTGCTGCTGCCGGG
>NZ_MLFP01000003.1 GCF_002095465.1 Pantoea rodasii
CGTAATGAGTCTGCCAGGATAGCCCGCAAGGATGCGGGCGTAAGGCGGGGCGGCACACGATGTGCCATCCCCCGGCGGTCCGTCAGGCAGACGAATGAAGTGAAGGTACCGCTTTAGCGGCGCGAGGACAGCCAGCCCCAGAACGACCCCAGACTGCGTTATCACTCGTCACTTAACTAAAGAGGACACCATGAATACCCCCGTAACAATCCAGAATGTATTTCACAGGGGACACATTCATGCGCACCGATTATCCGCGCGGGACGTTTAAATCAGAAACTCATCCATCGAACCGCCCGCATCTAATACGGATTTGATCGGTGATGGTGTACGACCCTGACCAGTCCAGAATTTCTGGTTACCGTCTTCGTCGATGAACTTATATTTCGCCGGACGCGGAGCGCGTTTCGCTTTAGGTTTGGTTTCGCTCTGGTTTAATTTCGTCAGTTCACTAATATCGATGCCATCATTTAGCAGCATCTCTTTATATAGCGCCAGTTTTTCTTCTTTCTCGCGCTGAGCGGCATTATTGGCTTCCGCTTCTTCACGGCGTTCTGCAACCACCACGGCGAACTTTTCCAGCATTTCGTTTAATACCGCAATCTCAGTATCACGTGCCTGGGCACGCAGCGTACGAAGATTGTTCAATGCTTTGAGTGCATCGCTCATGAATAAACCCTTATAACTTATATAACGAATGTCAAAGCGAGCATTCTACGGTAATTTAAAGTAAATGAAAATATCGTGGGCGTAACAGAATTATCCGGAAAACAGGCGGGGGATATATCCAATTCTGAGTGTGTGGTGACGTTAATTGATGATATTTCACCCGTCAACGCAGGAAAATAAGCCGCACTTAATAGCGGCTTATTTTCCGGGTTTTTATTCTATATGCTGCGGTAGAACGGGAAGCAACCAGTGACTAACGCCACCAGCAATAACACGATTGAGGTAATAAATGACCAACGTAAGGTGAATCGTTGTGTCTGTGCGTAGTCAAGTTTTAACATGCCGACTAATAAGTAGGTCGAGGCAACCAAGGGACTCAGAATATGTACCGGCTGACCGACCAACGCGGCGCGCGCCATTTCAATCGGTTCGATACCATAATGCCCGGCGGCCTGCACCAGCACCGGCAACATACCAAAGTAGAACACGTCGTTGGAAACCATCCAGGTTACCGGAATACTGATTAATGCGGTAATCACCGCCAGATAAGGGCCGAGCGCGTCAGGAATGGTGTGAACGATGGCCTGCGCCAACGCATTCGCCATGCCGGTTTCAGCAAAGATCCCGGTGAACACCGCGGCGGCGAAGATCAGTCCCGCTACGGCGAGGATGGCCGGCGCGTGGCGGCCAATCTGCTCCTGCTGCTGGCTCAGTTGCGGATAGTTAACCACAAACATGATCGCGGTCGCTAACATAAATAGATAGGCCATGGGCATCACATCCAGCACCAGCATCGTCATGAGCGCAAGGGTGAGTCCCCAATTAAACCAGAAACGCCAGGCGACGCACGGCTTCTCCTCAAACTGAATAGCGGCGCGATCCACCGGCAGATGCTGCTGGAAACCGAGGCGCTTGCGCTCACTTCTGCCCAGCATGATCGCCAGTATGAAGGTCCATGCGACACAAGCCAGTAAGGGAACCAACAGTGGAACAAACAGCGTGGCCACGTCCGCCTGCACGGCCGCTGCCGCGCGCGCCGTGGGGCCGCCCCACGGGAACATATTGCCGAGCCCGGTACACTGTAATAGCAGTGCTGCAACGCTGAGTTTTGATAATCCGACGCGTTCATATATCGGCATAAAAGCAGCCAGCACAATCATATATACCGTCGCGCCATCACCATCCAGCGCCACAATAAAGCCCAACAGGACGGTACCGATAAATATCTTTACCGGGTCTCCATCCACAGCAGAAACAATACGTTTAATGATGGGATCAAACATCCCGGCATCCGTCACGCTCATAAAATAGAGCATGGCAAATATCAACATGACGCCAGTGGGCGCAACGGTACGTAATCCTTTGATCACCATCGGGCCCATATCTGCGCCATGGCCGGACAACAACGCAAATAGCGTCGGGATGATGATTAATGCGGTGAGCGCAGAAAGCTTTTTGCTCATTAATAAGCCAATAAAGCAGATAATCATAAGCAGACTGATGATCAGCAACATGACGATATTTCCTGTCCAGAGGGATATTGCACGTTCGTGGGTAGCAAACGCGACGTGTTCGGAATAAATAAAAAACAGCGAATGATTATTTATTGTTCAAATTAACCTTCTGCAACCTCGTCAGTCTGGTTATATTATCCAGCGTTTTTTTCGGCAGGCACAAGGTTAGGTTATCGCGAAATATGTGCGTAACCTCTTAGTTTTAATAAATTTAAAATAGCGTACGGTGATGATTTATCGTGGTGTTATTTTCTCCAGTTGATGATGACAGTAGGATTGATTAAGGGCGGTTTTTACACCGCACCCAGGTTAATGGCTGCAAACCGCTCAGCTTTTATTTATGGTCGAGCGGTGAGGGCTTAATCGGCAACGGTAAACGATAAAGTTTGACCGGATATTCCACAGTTGACGGTTTGCCGCCGGTGGTCGCTGGCGTGCGATTGATCTGTCCGGATGGCATCCACAGCGCACCGTTGGAGACCCACATCGCGTCAATCCACACCAGACGCGGATCCTGCACCACGGTGGTGACCTGTCCATCCGGTGCAATGCGCTTAATGCTGCGGGTGTTGATGTCTGACGCATAAATATTGCCATCGGCATCAATTGCGGTCCCGCCGGTGCTCCAGGTTTCGCGCACCTTCTCAGCGTGCTTCGCCACCTCCGCCGCGGACAACGTGTTGTCATTCAGATAACGCGTTTCAATGCGCGCCAGCGGCCCTGGAATCGCCTGATAATAGAGCCATTTGCCATCCGGCGAGACTTCCAGCTGATCGAGGCCCACACGCTTCTCCCGGCCATCGCGCAGAATCAACTTCTTGCCATCTGCATAAATTGGCTGGTGGTCAATCGAGAGCGGATGGTTGTCCAGCACGCGCCAGCTTTTACCGCTTTTCAGGTTCAGCACCACTAATCCCACCGCACCCGGATCGGTAATATAGGCAAAATCACCGTTGAAGCGCACATCATCCAGATAGCTGGTGGATTGCAGCGTCGGTGATTTAAAGACATAGCTGTTCATCACTTTGCCTGTTGCCAGACTAATGTGGACCAGCTTGGCGCCCCCGGTCACGGCCTGATCGCCAGTGCCAATCCCCTTATTACCCGAATCCATTACCCACAGATCGCCATCCGGGCCGATACGTAACGCGTTAACGTGGTAAAAGTGATGCTCAGGATCGTTAGCATTCCACTGGTTCCAGCTCTCATCCGGAAACGCCTTCAACTGATTGTTAACCACTTCCGCCAGCTGCAAACCCGCCCCTTCCGATTGGGTCAGTGAGGCGAACAGGCGATTATCTTGACTCACGGTGATGCCATTCCATACGCGCGGCGAAGTTGCTACCTGTTGCAAACGGCTATCCTGCTGAGTCGGCAGCGTTGCGGGCAAGGTGTCATGCGCCAGCGCTTGTGCGCTGGAGGCCAGTGCAATCATCGTCACCAGTGCTTTCAGTGAATGTTTCATCCTTCTCTCCCTTGTTAAGCGCCACAAGGTGACGCGAACAGAGTGTTGCTCTGTTGTTAATGTCTTTCCATCCTGGCAGCGTAAAGTGATAAATTATATTCTCTGATTTTTATCAATCGATTCCTGGTGGGAATGAATGGAACTGAAAGATCTGCATTATTTGCTGGCGGTGCGGGAGACGCAGCACCTGGGTAAAGCGGCGCAATCCCTTGGTATCACTCAGCCGGCACTGACCAAATGCCTGCAACGTCTGGAGAAGTTTTACGCTACGCGCTTAATTCTGAAGGTGGGCCGTGGCATGCAACTCACTGAAGCGGGACTGCTACTTTGTGAACGTGCTCATAAAGTGGTGCATATGATGCAGGTCACAAGACAGGATTTGCAGGCGCTGGGTGCCGGAACCGCAGGGGTGATTCGCCTGGGCGTGGCGGCGACGGCGGCAGAATTTATGTTACCGCTACTCAGCAAAGACCTGTTGCACAAAGCGCCTACCGCCAGACTCGAAGTCACCGTCGGCATGAACGATTTGCTGCAAAAGTTACTGCGCGAGAACAAAATCGATCTGATTTTAGGATTCCTGCCGCAGGGGAACAGCGAGTTTATCACTCGTCCGCTGATTGAAGATCCGGTAGTGATTGCCGCCAGCCGCCATCATCCTCTGGCCAACATTCATCCCTCGCCTGAGCAACTTGATGCTTACAACTGGCTGTTACCTTCGGATAACGTGGCCACGCGCCAGTGGCTGGAACAGCGCCTGCGCAGCGGCGGTTATGCGTTACCGCGCGCGCAAATGGAGAGCAACACGCTATCACCCCTGCGCGCTGTTGTGGCGCAAACGCAACTCCTGAGTTTTATATCCCGGCGATTATTAAAAGGTGAGGGTGGGGAATTGATCGAAATCCCTCTGCCGCTGGTAATGATGCCACGCACCTTTGGCTGGCAATTCCGTTCATTAAGCGAGCTATCGCCTGCATCACGTTTATTGGTCGATTTGGCGGAAAAACGCTGGCCCTGGTAGCCTGCCAGGTCGCGTATTGACGATAACCTGTGAGTTATCACAGGTTTGCTCCATTAACGTGCGTGAAAATTACCGAAAATAACTCACCTGTATTATTAATCATTGAAGAATAAGGATTTATCCAAATGTAAAATTGCCGGATAACCGGTAACAATTTCTTGCAATACTAATCTTAATGCGTATATTTCTCATTTGCTTTCTTAACGGCATCTTTACGGTCGTTCTGTTTGCGCCTGGATGGCGCGGTCAGGTAATTACCTCATCCTGATATTCCCTCTCAGCTCGTTATTCATGGCAGGAGCCAACAGACGTCAACAGGCATGCCGCCAGTAAAAATAACGATAAGTTGATTGAGGAATATTATGTCTTTCGAAGAAAAGCGCGTCAGGGAATCTGGCCGAGTGCCGCAACGCGTGTTGCGAGTTTCTCTGCTGGCAATGATGGTGGCATCCGGTATTGCCCAGGCCGCCGATAACACCGCGTCAGAACAAACCCTGAATGTTGATGCCAGCGCCAGCAACGATGCGCAGCAAGAGCAGGCAGCAAAAGATTACAGCGTACCGATCACTCGTGCCGGTACCAAAATGGCATTAACCGCGCGTGATATTCCTCAATCGGTTACCGTTGTCAGCAAGCAGCGTATGCAAGACCAGCAGCTGCAATCACTGAATGATGTGCTTTCGAATACCACCGGTATTAGAGGCGTCAGCAGCGATATGGATCGTACCAACTACTATTCGCGCGGTTTTATCATCGACAATTACATGGTCGATGGTATTCCAACGGCGTTTGCTTCTCGCTGGAACCTCGGTGATGCCCAGACCGATATGGCGCTGTATGAGCGAGTTGAAGTGGTGCGCGGTGCAACGGGCCTGTTGACCGGCCCAGGCAACCCGTCTGCTGCCATCAACATGGTGCGTAAGCACGCCGACAGCAAAGAGTTCACCGGCAATCTGGAAGCGAGCTACGGCAGCTGGGACAAACAGCGTTATGTCGCCGATCTCTCAGCGCCCCTGTCGCCTGAAGGCAACGTGCGTGGCCGCGTAGTCGCAGGTTACGAAGATAAAAATAGCTTTATTGAGCGCTATGGTTTCGAGAAGAAATTCATCTACGGTGTGGTGGATGCTGACCTGACTGACAAAACCAAGCTGTCTGTGGGCTATGAATTTACCCAGGTCGATACCGACTCCCCAATGTGGAGTGGTTCGCCGCGTTGGTATACCGACGGTTCGCAAACGCATCTACGTCGCGGATACAACACCTCACCAGAGTGGGCTTACAATAACAAAGAAAACAAAAAGGTCTTTGTTAACCTGCAGCAGAACTTCGATAACGGCTGGAACATCACGCTTAACGGCACGCATAACGAGATGTTCCTCGACAGTAAGCAGCTCTACATTGATGGTTATTTCGATAAGAACACCGGTATCGGCACCTCACCTTACGCAAACTACCCTGTTGTAGGCGGCACTGGATACAATACCGGTAAACGTAAAGTCGATGCCGTCGATGCGTTCGCCAGCGGCCCTTATGAATTGTTAGGTCGCCAACATGAACTGATGGTGGGTGTGAATTACAGTCGTCAGGATAATAAGTACTACAGCGCGTGGGCGAATATCTCGCCGACAGAGCTGGGTAATTTCAATAACTTCAATGGCAACTTCCCGGAAACCGACTGGAACCCTCGTGAGCCGGCATCGGATACGCAGTTGGTGCGTCAGAAATCCGCTTATGTTGCCACTCGCATTTCACTGGCCGATCCGCTGCATGTAATTTTGGGTGCGCGTTATACCAACTGGAATCGTGAGACGCTGAATGCAGAGATGGAGAAAAATAACACCACCCCGTACGGTGGTGTAATTTGGGACTTCTATGATAACTGGTCGGCTTACGCGAGCTATACCTCAGTATTCCAGCCGCAAGATTATCAAGATGCTTCAGGGGGTTACCTCTCACCTGTGATTGGTAAGAACTATGAAGCCGGTGTGAAATCTGACTGGCTTAACAGTCGTTTGACCACATCAATTTCAGTGTTCCGTTCAGAACTGGATAACGTTGCAGAAGCGACTGGAGCGACCAACCCGGATACCGGTAATGCCATCTATGTTGGCAAGAGTGGTGTAGTTAGCCGCGGCGTAGAGTTTGAAGTCAACGGAGCGCTGACGGACAACTGGCAGATGACCTTCGGTGGCACCACCTACGTGGCTGAAGATCGTGATGGTGAGAACTACAACTCACAGCTGCCACGCACTTCATTCAACCTGTTCACCAGCTATCGTCTGCCGATGCTGGATCAGCTGACGCTGGGTGGCGGTGTTAACTGGCAGTCGAAGACGTATAAAGACGTTGGCGCACCGGACGGCAATGGCACATGGCGCGCACGTCAGGGCAGCTACGCGCTGGTGGATCTTTTCGCACGTTACGACGTGACGAAAAACCTGAGCGTGCAGGGAAATCTGAACAACCTGTTCGACAAAGAGTATGACGAAAACGTCGGCAGCGGCGGTATCGTTTACGGTACGTCACGCAACTTCTCAGTTACCGCATCTTATCGTTTCTGATTTCAACCAGCCGGGCACGCAGCGATGCGTGCTCTGCCAGGACTTACGCTTGTGTTCGTGAGTCACTGGCCGGGGAGGCAAGGATGCCGGCCCGGCGTTGTTCGCATCAAACTTTATCCATTCTCAACATCCCGCCGCAATATAATCCCCGTTTGCACTGATCGGCACCACGGTTAAAAACAGCACCAGCGCAAATAACATCAGCAAAGCACCTCCGGCAATACGTAATATCCCCAGTATTTGCTGCGAGCGTGGCGATGACTCTGCCAACCATAATTCGCCTGCACGATGACGGAAATGGCGGACAAACAGGGCCAGCGCGACCAGTGCCATACCGGTGCCGAGCGCCATGGTCATCACCGCAAACATGCCCCAGCGGGTAATGCCAATCACACTGGCAAACAGCAACACCGTAAGTGCGCCGCTGCAAGGCCGAACGCCGGTGGCAATAATAATGCCGATCCACGCCTTCCAGTTATCGACGGATTCCGCCGTAATGCCGTGATGGTGGCCGCAGCCATGATGATGTTGCTCATGTTCATGTTCATGCTCCTGATCGTAACCATGCCCATGCCCATGCCCATGATTGTGATTTAGATTATGGTGCTGATACTGACTGCGGCTTCGCCATGCCTGCACCATCATCATCACGCCCAGCGCGGCAATAAACAGCGAGCTGGCCTTTTCCAGATACCAGCGGCTGGTGCTGAGATCGCCGGTCGTCAGGTTAAAGCCAACGGCCAGGATAAACACAAAAGCGATGGCGCTGAGTCCCTGCACCAGGCTACCGAGAAACGGTACGGTGAGGGCGACACCGCGCGGCGGTTGATGAGTGGTGAGCCAGGTGGTGACAATAAATTTGCCATGACCCGGCCCAACCGCATGCAAAATGCCATAAATAAAGGTCACGCCAATCAACCACAACCCCGCGCTGTATTGCCCGCTATTAATCTGCAGCAGATGCGTCACCAGCAGTCGATGGAGTTGAATCTGCGTTTGCAGTGACCAGGCGAGAAACGCCGTCCAGTGGGAAAACAGTACGGCGAGCGCCGTCAGCATCACCAATGCAGCAAGGGTAAATCCAGTTTTAGTAGCAATCATACCAATCAGATATCGCGGCCCTGAAAGCCGACAGCATGCGGGAAATTGCGGAGATTTTGTAGGGTGCGCACGTCTGCGCACCGAAATAATCTGCCTAAGCAGCGGCAGCCAGTGCCTTAACGCGTGCACGAATACGCGGTAACAGGTGCTGGCCATAATCAGTGGCATCCCGCAGTTGATCAAAACCACGGAACAGGAAGGTGGTAATGCCGAGTTTGTAGTATTCCAAAGCCGCATCGGCCACGGTATCGGCTGAACCCACCAAAGCGGTAGAGTTGCCCGCCGCGCCGGAGAGCGCTGCGATTCCGTCCACAGGCAGCTGTCATAGACTTTGCGTGCAGTCGCCAGTTGATAAAGCCGCTGTGAGCCGGTGTTGCTGTCGGGCTGAATGGATCTGCCACCAATATTGGCTTGCGCCTCGCGCAGCAAACGGTTTGCGCGCGCCCATGCCTGCTCATCGGTATCACCAAGAATCGGACGCAGTGACAGGCTAAAGCGAATATGCTTTTCGCGGCCATATTTTCTTGCCGCTGCGCGCACCTGCTCAATGCGTGATTTCACCTGCTCCAGCGGCTCGCCCCACATCATGTAGACATCGGCATGACGCGCAGCGATATCAATCGCGGCCTCAGAAGCGCCAGAGAAATAGACCGGCACGCGTGGTTGCTGCCAGGGTTTAACCTCGGTGAGGTTATCTTCTACTTGATAAAATTTACCGTCGTAGCGGAACGGGGTACGGGATTCCCAGGTGAGTTTCATGATGTCGAGATATTCGCCGGTGCGAGCATAACGCTCATCCTTGCTGAGAAAATCTCCGTCGCGTTGTAAGTCTCCACTGTCACCACCCGTAATCACGTTGATCGCTGCGCGTCCGTGGCTTAACTGATCCAGGGTGGCAAACTGACGTGCGGCGAAGGTCGGCGCCTGGAAGCCGGGACGATGCGCCACCAGCAAACCGAGTTTGTCGGTAAATGCCGCGACATAGCTGGCAAGGATCATCGAATCCGGCGCGCGGGTATTCACCGCCAGCAGCACTTTATCGAATCCCGCGTACTCCTGGGCGTGTGAAAAGGCTTTGATAAAAGGCAGATCGACAATGGGGCCTTGCGCAGCCAGTGATTCACTGCTCTCCTGCGCGCCCACCAGGCCTATAAATTCAAGCGTCATGACGTACTCCTCTCAGCAGATAGGGCGGTTTTGCCCACGGAAGTGAAAATAGCGTCGCTCTGCGGGGTGTGAATGCGACCGCAAAGCACGTTACGGTAGTGACGTTGTAACGGATGTTGACGCGTTAGCGCATGATTACCGATGCTCTCCACCATAAGTTCAACAGCACGAATCGCATTCTCGGTAACCACCTGTTTGATTTGTGCCGTATGGCTGCTGGGTATCTGATCGCGAACGGCGCTATTAAGCAGCGTGCTGTTGGTGAACAGCAGTGTATCGATGCGTCCGACTAACTCTTGAAAACGCGGCAAGGAGGCCAGTGGAGCACCGAGATTGGCGGGAACACGCTGTTGTAAAAAGCCGATAAACCAGTCGCGAGCGCTCTGGGCAATCGCGTCATACAGCGAGCCGAGCAGCACAGCTAACCACACAGACTCTTCTTCATTTAACCCAGTTCTCGGTGTGCTCCAGGGCGCAACGTTGACCGCGTGACCCAGCGGAATGTGCACCTCATCTAACACCACGCGATGGCTACAGGTGCCGCGCATTCCCAGATGATCCCATTCATCGACGATTCGGATGCCAGGCGCATCGGCGGGCACCAGATAGCCGCCGACCAGCGGATCGGCATCATCACTGCTGGCCCAGACGAGAAACCAACTCAGCCCATGGCTGCCGGTGGAGTAAATCTTCTCGCCGCTGATGCGCCAGCCCTCGGGTGTCCGTCGCGCTCGGGTTGCGGGCAAACCGCCACGCGCTGGCGTGCCCAGTTCAGGCTCGACGCGCAGCGCATTGATCAACGCGCCTTGAGAGACCACGCTGCTCGCCACAGTCGCGCGTACATCAACAGGCCAATGAGATTCCTCACTTAACCGCCGCGTGTTGAGATACTGCATGATCAGAATCAGCGCAGCGGAGGGTTCGCCACGCGCTACCGCCTGAATGATCGACTGACAATCGCGTAAATCGCCACCGCCGCCGCCTGCGGAGACGGGGAGAGCGAACTGCAACAATCCCAGTTGTCGCAGATGAACGAAAGCCGCGCGCGGAAATTCACCGCTGCGATCAACTTCTTCAGCATGTTCAGCCAATAGTTCGGTGAGCGCTGGCAATATTTCAGCGAGAAAAGGCGTGTTATTTGCCATTGAGAAAACCTTATTTATCTCTGGATAACATAAGGTCGATTGTTTCCTGATAGGGCGAGACTGTAAAAGCAATAAAACCGCTTAACACATGCGGAATCGGCATAATTACGCGTCTGGTTGCGCTGTTAATTAACGATTAATCTGCCTGTTTCTGAAATGAATGATTACAACGCAAAACCTTTCACCTGCATATATTTTTGGGAGCAAAACCATGCCAGAAAATTATTTACTTTCGCGTCGTCGCTTTCTCGGATATTCCGCAGCGGCGATGATGGCGTCAACGTTACCGGGACGCAGTTTTGCCGAAGACTCAATGCACAATATGCCAATGTCCGGCGACCTGTTGCAGGGCGGTGCAGGAAAATGGGCACTGGCGAAACCCACTCATATTCGCCTCGCAGTAAACCTCAACGCCATCTGCCTCGCACCGGTTGTGGTGGCCGATCAGCATAACTTTTTCAAGGCGCATAACCTCGAAGTGGAGTTCGTTAACTTTGGAAACTCCACCGAATTACTGCTGGAGTCGATTGCCACCGGGAAAGCAGAAGCGGCAGTTGGCATGGCGCTGCGCTGGTTAAAAGCGCTGGAGCAGGGCTTTGATGTGAAGCTCACCGCAGGCACGCACGGTGGATGCATGCGCTTATTAGCGCGTAATGACGGTCCCGCTACGCTGGAGCAGTTGAAGGGCAAAACCATCGGCGTCACCGATATGGCGGGTGCGGATAAGAACTTCTTTTCACTGATGCTGAAAAAGCACGGCGTCGATCCCAACACCGACGTGAACTGGCGTGTGTTCCCGCAAGATTTGCTGCCAATGGTGTTGGAGAAGGGAGAAATTCAGGCCGCCAGCGGCTCAGATCCGATAATGTGGCGCCTGGCGCAGAAACCGGGTTACCGCGAAGTCGGCACCAATCTGATGGATGAATATGCCAACCTGAGCTGCTGTGTGGTGGGAACGCGCGGTAGTCTGATTCGCGAACAGCCAGAGGTGGCTGCCGCGATTACGCATGCCATCTTGCAAGCGCATGCTTATGCCGCGCAGCATCCGGAAGCTATTGGCAGCGAATTCAATGGCCAGGCACTGAACACCACGCCGCAGGAAATTGCCAGCGTGCTCAAAACACATACCCATGGGCACTATTCGGTGGGCAACGCGTTCGTCAAAGAAATCGATGTCTATGCGCGGGATTTAAAAGCCATCAACGTGCTGCGGCCAGAAACCGATCCGCTGCTGTTCGCAAAGGGGATCACCAGCAATGTGCTGGTGTGAGGGGTGATCTAATAGCAAGCCATCTCTGGTAGCGGCGTGATTTATCGCGCATTCACCCGGCAGTGTTGCTGCTAAGGAATGCGCAATAAATCACATCGTGATCAAGATAAGTCAGCGAATCAGGCAATCTTCTGCGATGTCTGAATCGCATTTGCCAGTTTGAAGGTCTCAGCTGGCACCTGATGGGCAAACAGCTGGGTACTCAGATAGCTGCTGCCGCCATCCGCCAGCAAAACCACAATACGTTTGCCGTGATTTTCCGGCCGTGCCGCTACCTGTTCTGCCGCCCATAACACTGCCCCGGAAGAGTCGCCGACTAACACGCCTTCGCTGAGCGCCAGTTGACGCGCCGCTGCATAGGCTTGCCAGGTTTCTACTGCGATCACTTCGTCATAGACGCGGTGATCGAGGTTCGCTGGAATGCGTTCAGGCGGCTGATTACTGAACGCATGCACGCCGGTGATCTCCAGCGGTTCCGGGCGCAACTCGCTAGGCTGCGAACCGACACCAGGCTCCACGGCGATCACCTGTAAACCCGGATGCTGCTGTTTCAAATAGCGTCCAGTGCCGGATAAGGTGCCGCCGGTGCCGACCGCGGCGATGAAGATATCCAGCTCACCGCCGCTGTCGCGCCAGATCTCCGGCCCGGTGGTTTGCACATGCACCGCTGGGTTGGCTGGATTATCCAGCTGCAACAGGAAATGCACGTCCGGTTCCGCTGCTGTGACCTGTTCCGCCAACCATTTGGTGGCCGCGACAAAATCACCGTTGCTGGCATCGTAAAATTCTTTGAAGCCTTCGATGGTGCTGAAGGGCACCACTTGCGCGCCGAATGCCTGAATCAGCTGGGTGCGTTCGATGCTGACAAAATCATTGATGTAAACGCGGAATTTGTATCCCTTTGCCGCAGCAATCGCCGCCAAACCGATACCGGTGTTACCGCTGGTGGTTTCCACCAGCGTATCGCCCGGCTGAATGATGCCATTGCGTTCAGCGGCTTCGATCATGCTCAGGGCGATACGATCTTTCACGCTGTGATTAGGATTGAACAGCTCCAGTTTGGCGATCAGTTCGGCTTGAATTTCATGTTGCTGAGCATAGCGCGAGAGCCTCAGCAGCGGCGTATTACCAATCAGTTCGGTGATTGACGAGGAAATTTTTGCAACCATAGTTCACCTCTGTGGTGGAGTAGCCTGCGTGGGTCGCCATGATTGACGACCCTTCATATGTGGTATGCGTTGCGACAAGGTGCGCCATCGGGCGCATCGCCCTGTCGTTACCATTTCACCGCGCTGCGCTGCCACGAAAGCAGGCGATCGCGAATCACGAACAGTAGAGAGATCAACGAAGAGAACAGTAGCGCCATCACAATCAGCGCCGCGTACATGTTGGCGTAAGCTGCCCAACCCTGCGCCCATTGCAGATACCAGCCGAGGCCGGATTTTACCCCCATCATTTCAGCGGCGACCAGGACTGAAAACGACGCGCCCAGCCCCATAAACAACCCGACAAACAGGTGCGGCAGCGCTGCCGGCACCGCCACGCGCAGCACCAGGAACAGCGAGTTAGCACCGAGCGTGCGTGCCACGTCGTAATAGCGAGTATCGACGCTGGAAACGCCGGACCACGTCAACACCGTCACCGGGAACCAGGTGGCAAGCGCAATGAGAAACACCGCCGCAGAGAAGCTGGAAGGGAAGAAGTACAATGACAGCGGCAACAGCGCGGTAGAGGGCACCGGACCCAGAAAACGCAAAATCGGATGTACCCAATAACCCAGCCCGCGCGACCAGCCAATCGCTACCCCGGTGACGAAGCCCACGACGCTGCCATAGATAAAGCCAAATGCCAGCAAACGCAGAGAGTTGAGTACGCTATCCAGCAAGCGCGGCCAGTCGGTGGCATAGGCTTCCACCAGGGCACGCGGCGGTGCAAAGAACGGGGCGGGTAACCATGCCAGCTTGCCGGTTACGGTTTCCCACAGACCTATCAGCAGCGCCAGCACAATCAGCCAGGGCCCACTGCGTTTGAGCGGTGCCAGCAGCGCCAGCCGGGGAAAAAGCCGGAGGCGATCGCTAGCCCAGTCAGTAACAGCGCAATCGCAGCAAACAGTTCATGGGTTTCATTGACGAAGCGCGGGGCGGCGAAACCCTGCGGCTTATCCGGCACCCCCACCATCAGCGCCACCAGCGCCCACCACAGCAGCAGTGCGACTAACACGCTGGGTTGCAGGCGGCGCGGGGCGTCACGGTGTTGGGCTATCGTCAGGGTTTCACTGGCCATCAAAGCCTCCTTAGCTCGACATGTTGTTCATGTGCGCCATATTACTGGCGTGCTGGTGGGCGGATTCCGCTGGCAGTAGATCTGGCACATAGTGCTCAGCAAAACGCTGTGCATCGGTATCCGGACGGATCACGTTGATTTTCTTCAATTCATTCACATAGGTCGCCACTTCGCTGCGAAGCTGTGCGCCCGTTGAGTGATGGTGGTGAGTGTGCTCCTTGAGCATCGCGGTAATGTCATCCACCGACACCGAACCCGGTACAAACGGCTGGAAGATTTTGGCGGTTTCGGCGGGATGATCGGCCGTCCATTGCTGTGCATCGACAATGGCCTGAGTGATGGCCCGTGCGGTGGCAGGATCGTCGCGCACCAGCGAACCGCGCAGCCCCAGCACGCAGCAGGTCATGGTGGCGTATTCACCTTTCAGGTTGTTGTCCACTTCCAGCAGGTTATGTTGCTTCTTCAACAACCAGCCCTGAGGGTCATCCGTCGCTAACGCCTGTACTTCGCCTTTGCGCAGTGCCTCGCCAAACAGGTCGGGCGGATATTGCAGCCAGTTGACCTGTTTATCCGGATCGATGCCCTGTTTCGCCAGCTGCACGGCGAAGAAGTTGCGGATTGGGCTGGCCTGATCGCTGACCGCGACAGATTTACCGACCAGGTCTTTTACATCGCGAATGCCACTGTTTTGCGGGGTCAGTAAGCGCATGCACCCGCCGTGAGTGCCGACGGTGAGATCGACGTCAAAGCCCTGCTCCAGCGGTTTTAACCAGCGCAACGCCATGCCAATGCCGCCATCCGCTTGCCCGGTAGCGATCGCCTGCAGCAGGGCATCGGTTGGGCCACTGAAGTTAACCGGTTCGACGTTGAGGCCGTATTTTTTGAAGAATCCCTGCTTCAGCGCGACGGAAATCGGTGCCTGACACACCGCCGTTTGTCCCCACGCCAGTTTGATGGTTTTAAGCGGTTTGTCGTCGGCGAAAACATTGCTGCTTAGCAATGGGTTCACCGCCACACCGGCGCTGAATAAACTTAGGCCGCGTAACAGTGCGCGGCGGCTCAGAGTGTAATTGTGCATTGCCATGCTACTTTCCTTGTCGAAATAAAAAAAGATCACAGGCACTATCTCTTAGCGATTTCGCTCAACCAAATAACAATCCCGCATGAGTTCATGCAGTTTTTCTTTATGAGCGATCGGGGATAAGTTTGCTGAAATGGCTATTTCAGCCGTAATGAAGAGAGGCTTACTCTTAATTTATTAAGATAATCAGGAGCCAAATATGACCATTACCTCTGCTGGCGTGAATATTTCGATTGAAAAAGTGAATCATCATTTCACTCTCGAAGGCCAGGATCTTCCAGTGCTGGAAAATATTAATTTACAGGTAAAAGCGGGGGAGTTCGTTGCGCTATTGGGACCGTCCGGCTGCGGTAAATCGACATTGCTGCGTTTGCTCGCCGGGCTGGAACCGCCGGCCAGCGGTTTGCTGGCGGAGGAGGGCAAAGCCATCACCGCGCCCGATCCGTCTCGCGTGGTGGTGTTCCAGGATCCCACGCTTTATCCGTGGCGCACGGTATATGACAACGTCGGTCTTGGATTGCAGATTCGCGGCGAGAACCGCGCAGTTAAAGAGCAGCGAATTAACGCCATGTTGGATCGTGTCGGCTTGAAGGATTTTGCTCGCGCCTGGCCGCATCAGCTGTCTGGCGGCATGGCCCAGCGAGCAGCATTGGCTCGCGCGTTAGTGAATGTGCCACGTCTGCTTATTCTTGATGAGCCTCTGGGCAAACTCGACTCGTTGACGCGATTGCGTATGCAGCAGGAAATTGTCGAACTGTGGCAAGAGCAGCAGTTCACCACGCTGATGGTGACGCATGACGTTGAAGAGGCGCTGGTAATGGCCAATCGCGTAGTGGTGTTCAGCCCGCGCCCGGCCAAAGTGGTAGATGTGATTGAGGTCGATCTGGCCTGGCCGCGCCGCCGCGATGATCCGCAGTTGGTGGCGCTCCGCAGCCGGATTTTGGATTTGCTGGGTACAGAGCGCGTAGCGGCTTAAAGGGCAGTGGAGAACAGTAATTCACGCAACCAGCGGTGTCCGGCATCGCGGTGCGTGCGTTTATGCCAGACGACGATTTTGCTGAAGCCCTTAATGGTCAATGGCGGCGGCAGGATTTTCAGTCCGGGTAAATCGGCCGTTGAGCAAGCAAGCGCGAAACCCAATCCGATGATTAACGGTCATCAGGATTGGCTGGACGGGCTGGTTGCGGCAGCTAAAGCGCGCAAATAAACCTGAATGCTCGTCATTTAAGGCGATATTTGCAAATGCTGTGAATGTTGAAAGTGGCCGCTTTTTGGCGCGAATGCTTGAGTGCGGGCCTGAGCACCTCTGCTGCTGCCGGGCCGTCCTCGCGCCGCTAACGCGGTGCCCTCGGCTTCCACGTCGTGCCGGGCGGACCGTTCGGGTAAGGCCATCCAGGCCAACCCGAACTGCCAGTCGCATCCCTGCGACTGGCTCCTGGCACAACGTAAAAGCCTCAGCGCTGCGGATAGCCCTTGCAGCAGCAGAGGCGCTCAGGCCTCTACTATCGTGCCCTTTTTAACAGCACGCACTGAAGCTAAAGAGCAGATAGGGCACCAGACTGCGTTATCACCTGTCGCTTTACTGACAAGCGTTATGCCAATAAGCCCGACATTCTCGCTTCAAACCCGTGCACAGATGCGCAACAGGGGGGATTCAGATGAAAGTGGGATTAGCTTTTAGCGAAAATCCACAGATCCTCTTTGGGCAGCGAGATGCGGAAGCGCTGATTCCCGCGGAATTCTTTGCCATACGCCCTCAATGCGAAATCATCCCCTTCGGTACGGAACAGATATTCCCAGCGATCGCCTAAATACATGCTGGTGAGTAATGGCAGCTCAAGTGCGTTGTCATCGGAAGTGTCTGCGATGTTCATGCGCTCGACGCGAATCACCGCCGTCCCATCCTGTCCTACTTGCACATCGCCGCTTGGTTTACCCCACAGTGCCCATTTCGCCCCGGCAATACGCGCCCGGCCGCCTTCAACGTGGGTGATTTTGCCGTGCAGACGATTGTTGCTGCCCATAAACTCAGCGGCAAACAGCGTTGAGGGCTGGCTGTACATCTCTTGCGGTGTGCCTTGCTGCTCAATCACACCGTTGTTCAACAGCAGAATACGGTCAGAGATCGCCATGGCTTCATTCTGGTCGTGCGTCACCATTAAGGCAGACAGTCCGAGACGAATAATCAGCTCGCGCAAGAACACGCGCGCCTCTTCACGTAGCTTGGCATCGAGGTTAGAGAGCGGCTCATCCAGCAGAATCACCGGCGGGTTGTAGACCAGCGCACGCCCAATCGCCACGCGCTGTTGCTGTCCGCCGGAAAGTTGATGCGGATGGCGTTTGCCGAGGTGGCCGAGCCCTAACTGATCCAGCACAGCTTGCACGCGTTGATTGATTTCTGCTTTCTCCACTTTGCGCAATTTCAACGGGTAGGCGACGTTCTCAAACACCGTTTTGTGCGGCCACAGCGCGTACGACTGGAACACCAGGCCAAGATTGCGCTCCTCAGCCGGAACTTCGCTTTTGGGTGTGCCATCGAACACCACATTCTTGCCGATGTTGATGCGGCCCTGTGAAGGTTTCTCCAGCCCGGCAACGGCGCGCAGCAGGGTAGTTTTCCCGCTGCCCGAAGGGCCCAACAGCGAAACCACTTCCCCTTTTTTCAACTGCATCGATACGCCTTTCAGCACTGGATTATCGCCGTACATCAGATGCAAGTTATCTACCGATAATTCAATCATGTAATTTCACTCCAAAGCGTAAGGCAATGCCGAGGCCAACCACCACCAGCACAATATTTATCAGGGAGAGCGCCGCCACGATATCAATCGCGCCGGCTGACCACAGTGACACCAGCATGGAACCAATGGTTTCTGTGCCCGGTGACAGCAAATAGACGCCGGTTGAATATTCGCGTTCGAAAATCAGGAACATCAGCAGCCAGGAACCAATCAAACCGTGGCGAGAAAGCGGCACAGTGACGTGGCGCATGGTCTGGCCAGGCGTGGCACCGGCACTGCGCGCGGCTTCTTCTAGCTCAGGGCCCACCTGTAACAGCGTTGAAGTGATCAGGCGCAAGCCGTAAGCCATCCACACCACGGTGTAAGCGAGCCAGACGCTGAAAATGGTTTGACGCAACGAACGTAGCCAGACAATGAAGTTTTCCCGTAGCCAATCCGCCATGGGTAAGCTGGAGAGCCAGCCGTTTTTCAATGACTGATCGAGCCACATCGGAATGAACAGGAATACCCAGAGGAATGCCAGACCGGCCAACAGGCCGGGCACCGCGCGCGGCACCAGCACGCTGTAATCAAGGAAGCGCGTGACGTTATCCTGTTTGCGGTGCATCGCGATACCGACAAATAAATAACAGATCACCGCAATCGCCCCGCCGATAACGCCAATGAGCATCGAGTTGACGATGGCGCGCAGTAGATTCGGCTGCTCCCAAATACTGTGGAAGGTGGCTAAAGACACTTCATCCCACAGCGAGACGCCAACGCCCCAGTGCGAGATAAATGCGCGCAGCACCACGCCAAGTAACGGCACACCGATGGTGACAGTGAGCCAGGTCAACACCACTGCACCCGCAATCCAGCGCCATTTGCCCAGCGGCAGAGCCCGGGCTTGAGAGGCTTTGCCCTTCATGGTGACGAAACGATTAGCGGTGCGCATCAGCCAGCGTTGCAGCATCACCAGCGGCACGGTGAAGCAAATCAGCACCACCGCGACCGCAGCCATTAAATGATATGACGGGGTGCCGAGTTTATTGGTGAGCTTATACAAATAGGTGGCTAACACCATGTTGCCTTCAGGATCGCCCAGCACCAGCATCAGGCCGAACACTTCTAGTCCGAGGAAGAACAGCAGCACGCAGGCATAAAGAATAGAAGGGCGCACCATAGGCAGGCTGACGGCGGTCATTACCTGCAACGGTGAGGCGCCAACGGTACGCGCGGCCTCTTCCACATCTGAACTGACGCTGCGTAAGGCAGAGGAAATATATAAATAGGCATGAGGCACATGGGTAAGCCCAGCGATCACCACAATGCTGGTCATCGAATAGATGTTCCACGGCACCACGCCGAACAGTTGATTTGCCCACTGCGAGAGAAAGCCAACCGGACCCGCTGCCACCACGTAGCCAAAGGCCAGCACCATCGGTGAAACAAAGATCGGTACCAGAATCAGAGGTTCGATCAGACGCCGGCCGGGGAGATTGGTTCTCACCATCAAAAAGGCCAAAATGCCGCCAAGGGGAATGGCAATGATCACCAGGCCGAACGCCAATATAAAACCCGACTCGAGCGCTTTATAGAAATCCGGATCGGAGAAAATGAAACTAAATGAACCGAACGTCAGCTCTTTCTTTTTGGCAAAGAAGGGCGCGGAAAGAAAACTCTGCACCACAATAAACATCAGCGGCACGTAAATAACCAATGCCGTGATCAGAACAATCAATGCACGTGGCAAACTTTGCCACCTTTTCAGTAACCTGTTCATATGCCAACCCTGTCAAACACCGGAGGCGAAAGGAAACGTTATGCATCAGCGCTGACGCATAACGTGGGGAGCATTATTTACCGGCTGCGGTACGCCACTGTTTAATAAATTCCAGGCGCTTAGCCGGTCCCAGATATTCCAGCAGTGACTCATCCACCGGAATCGGCTTCAACGCATTGCCCAGCATTTTGGTCATGCCATCAATATCGTTTTTGCCTTCAATATCATTACGCAGTGAAGGAATATCCGCCTGATTAGCCAGAATGTTTTGTCCCTTCTCTGACAAGACATAGTCCAGCCACAATTTGGCGGCATTCTCATGCTCAGCCTCTTCGGTCACAAAGGATACGCGGGATAACACCAGGATGTAATCTTTGGGATAGGCGATGCCTAACGCGGGATCGTTCTTCGCACGAGCCTCGGCGTAGGAACCGAGAATGTTGAAGCCGATCAGGTTTTCACCGGATGACACGCGCTCCATCATGGTGCCGGTGGAGGACTGCACGGTCAGGCCACCTTTCGCCATCCCCGCCAGATTCTGCTTGTATTGCGGATCTACCTTGCTGTCTTCCACGGTGAGCATAAAGCCCAGGCCAGACTTTTCGATATCATAGGTCGTGACTTTGTTTTTGAATTTCTCAGGATTGGCAGAAATCATTTTAGCCAGTGCGGTGTGGGAGTCTGGTGCTTCACCTTTTGGAATCAATTTATTGTTATAAATGAACACCACCGGTTCGTAGGTGGTTCCATAAGCTTTATTTTGCCACACCGCCCATTTAGGAATTTTGCTTTGTTCCGGCGAGGCATATTCCGCTGCGTATTCCGTCGCCAGC
Organism: Pantoea rodasii; assembly: GCF_002095465.1. Taxonomy (GTDB): domain Bacteria; phylum Pseudomonadota; class Gammaproteobacteria; order Enterobacterales; family Enterobacteriaceae; genus Pantoea; species Pantoea rodasii. The sequence continues at coordinate 20,611 of NZ_MLFP01000003.1, forward strand.
TTGAGTGCGGTATCCATTGATGAACTCCACACCACATCGCCACTGCCACTGCCCGAGGCCTGCTCACTGATGTAACGGTTATACAGCTCGGTGCTGTTCATATCGTTATATTCAACTTTGATACCCGGATAGAGCGATTCAAAGCCTTTGATCAACGGACCCGCCGCTTTGGTATCCGTGGTGGAGTACACCACTACTTTCCCCTCTTTGGTGCCGGCATCGATAATTTTCTGATATTCAGCAGGATAACCAGCAGGCACGGCTGCGAGAGCAGAGAAGGAGAGTCCTGCTAATACAGAGGTGGTCAAAAAACGCAGTGAGGTTTTCATACAGATCCTTTTGGTTACATTTGTTACAAGAATTTAACAGTAACCCATTGCGACTCCGATGCAATCCGCCATCAAAGGTTTTTACAGCTTTTGTGACCTTCGTAAGGTTATTCATTTCAACGTAAAGTTATTTCAGGGCGCATCGTTAATTAATAACGGATGCAACTGAAACATACTCATCATTTTCTTAATTAAACATTAAGGCTGATATTTTATTACCAAAGCAAAAATGGGTAATGAGAGAACTAATCACCTTTGAATTAAAATTCAATTTTATCCGCTCATGACAACTGAAATCTGTTGGTATTGATACCGAACAGAATGGGAAGAGGCAGATGACAAATTGTCATCTTCAGATGCGTTGCTTCTTCTGTGGGTTACGAAAAAGAAAAACGCCACAGCGTGGCGTTTTAGTGGGTGAACCAGATGGTCAGAAAACTCACAACGGCGAACAGGCTCAGCGCAACGGCCAGATACTCACTGGCGGGACGAACAAACATCGATTTCATAAAAATATCCTCGTGGTAATGAGGCTATTTTCACGAACAAAGATTAATTCAACCTTAGGGCTGAGGCGCTTCGCTTAGCCGCCCCAAAAAAAATCAATTGTGAGTCCAATAAGTCCCGGTTTCCGGAATCGGCAGGAACTGCTGGTTCATCTCCCGCAGCGTGTCATCAGGCGACAGATCGTGGAACAGTTGTGGGTGGAAAGTTTTGGCGAAAAACTCGGCGGCCAGCAGGTGCCACGGACTCATATAGAAATTCTGCCAGAAGGCGGCGGCACGTTGCTGCTGCACGGCGGGCAGGGCTGAGACCGTAGTGTCTTGCGCTAAAGCTCGCAGGAAAGTGGTTTTGGCTTGTTCCGCCTTCACCAACGGGCCGAGTTGCAGCGCGCTGGTCTCTTCCGGGCCCGAAGAGCCGGTGGCGATATAAATATCCGGATTGGCGGCAATCACCGCTTCCGGATTGAGCTGACCAAACACCGCGGGAAAACGCCCGGCGGCGATGTTGTCGCCACCGGCGAAGGCGATCAAATCCGCCAGATTGCCATGCGCCACCGTGGTACAGCATTCGGCTTTCTTACCCAGATGCAACTGCAACATCACTTTCGGCCGCGTGCCGTGCCAGTTAGCTAAGCGATCGCGAATGCGCTGCATATGCTGCTGATAGAACGCGATAAAGCGTTCACTTTTGGCTTCATCATTGAGTGCGGCACCGAGCGTACGCAGGCTGGCAACGGTATTCGCCAGCGGATCAACGCGGAAATCGAGAAACAGCACCGGGATGTTCGCTGCCTGAAGCTGCAGCATAAACTGCGAGTTATTGGGCGGGGTACGCGCATACACCGGCAGGATCACCAAATCCGGCTGCAGCGCGATAATTTTCTCTACATTAAGCTGCGAGAAGTTGGAGTTGCCAATCTGGGTAATCTTGCCAATCTCCGGGAACGCTTTGACGTAACGATCCCAGGTCTGTTTATCCAGATTGCGCAGATCCGCGGGCCAGCCCACCACCCGTTTCGCCGGGTTGCCGTCTTCCACTAGCGCAAGGGTATAAATCATCCGGCTTTCGCCAATCACAATCCGCTGTGGATTGTCCGGGACGTTCACCTGGCGTTGCAGGCTATCCGTGAGGGTCTTGCTCTGCGATGCCAGTGGCAATAGCAGCAGTAATGTCAGTAGCACTCTTTTCATCGCATTGCTCACAGTGGGCTCCACCGTTAAAGGCGGAGCGCAGCAGATTAGAAGTCGACAGCGGCCTGTAAGTACATCACGCGTGGTTCACCTTCAATCACACGCAGGTTTCCGGCGCTGGATTCGTAGTATTCGCGGTTGAACAGGTTCTTCACGTTGAGCTTCAGTTGGGTGTGTTTACCGATCAACTGGCTATCCCAGGCGATAAAGGCATCGGCCACGGTATACGCAGGCATCACGAAGCTGTTTTCCGGATCGCCAGCACGGGTACCGACATAACGTCCACCGCCGCCGAGGCGCAGTTCACCCGGCAGCCACGAGAAGCGTAGGGTGTGGCTCAGATACAGGCTGCCCATATTAGTCGGTGCGTTGACCAGACGGTTGCCGACGTTGTCAGGGTTAACGTTGTCGGAAACAATCTCGGTTTTGTCGTAGCTGTAATTGGCGATCAGATTCCAGTCTGGCGCGAACTCCCCGTTGACCTCCAGCTCAGCACCGGTGGAGCGTGCTTTCGGGATGTTGCGCGTTACGCCGTTAATGAAGATCGACATGTCCTCTTCATCAATACGGTACAGCGCCAGCGTGGCCGCCAGATTGGACGCAACTTGCCACTTGGATCCGACTTCCCAGCTGGTGCCTTTCTCGGTAGACGCAACGTTGCCGTCATCATCGGTTTGGGTGGATGGCGTAAAGGATTTGCTGAAGCTGCCGTACAGCGAGACATCCGGCAGCACTTTGTACACCACGCCGAGCTGTGGCAGGAAAGCGTTGCCACGATCGTTGAGCGTGCTCTCTGGATCGATAAATCCGTTGCTGGAGGTTTGGGTATAGCGCTGGAAACGACCGCCCAGTACCGCGATCCATTTATCCGTCAGGTGGATGCTGTCTTTGGCAAATATCGAACGGCTATAAAGATTGGTGCGCAGGTTGCTCAAGGCATCGTTATAGGTGCTGTCGCTGACAATTGGCTCTTCGCCGTACACGGGATCGTACATATTGAAGGTGCGAGAAACGGTGCCGCGATAGGATCGCGCTTTGTAGGTTTCATTCTGCTCATAATCAACACCCACCAGAAGGTCATGCTGCATACCCGCAATAGTGGGTGAACCGCTGACATCCCAGGAGACATATTCGGTCTGATGGTTGAATCCGCGGTTGGCGTCAGCGCGGCGCGAGACAATGCCGGTGGTGGTATTGATGGCGGTGGCGCGCACTTCGTTACTGTCATAACGGCGCTGCATCCAGCCGTAGTTAAGATGCGTATCCCAGACGTCATTCAGGTTGTAACCGTAAGTGACGTTCAACCGTTTGTTTTTGCCCCAGGCATGGTTAGCACTGTCATCAAGGCGACGGTTATAGGGAATATCCACGGGTTTACCGCCGATAAATGCCGTGCCACGGTCGTAAGGCACATCGTATTTGTACTCGACGTAGCTAATGTTGAATGACGCGCGATCGCCGTACCAGCTTAATGACGGCGCCAGCAAGGTGTGCTCGTTAACGCCAAAATTGCGCCAGTAATCCTCGCGCTGGCGTTCTGCCACCATGCGGAAAGCAAAGCCGTTGCCGAGTGGCCCGGTGATGTCGACCATGCCAGTGCCGCCGCCGTAACTGCTGGATTCACCGCTGATGTGGGTGTTCCATTCGTATTGCGGCTTTTTGCTCACCAGATTGATGATACCGCCAGGATTAAGGATGCCGTACAGCAGCGATGACGATCCCTTCAGCACTTCAACATGATCGATGCTGGAGTCCATGGTCAAACCCTGGTTACTGCGCACGCCATCGATAAAAATTGAACCGTCAGTGTTTGAACCAAAACCGCGCTTCACAAAGCCATCTTCAGTGCCGCCAAGGGTATTGCCCTGTGTGACGCCGCTGACGAATTTCACCGCATCATTCAGGCTGGTGACCTGATAGTCCTTTATAACTTGTGGCGTCACCACGCTGATCGACTGCGGCGTTTCATTGCGTGGCGTGTTGGTGCGCAGTGTGGCGGCGGCATCATCCTGGTTATAACTGTTTGTCGAAGTGGACGGGGCAGCTGTGACCGTCAAGGTCGGGTCAGCACCGCTGGCGGCGTAACTGTACAGCAGTGTGGAAGCCAGTAATACCTGAGAGCCAGAGAGGGTATATTTTACCGCTGGAGAAAATAAGCAAAGATACTTCATTGATCTAAATCCGCATCAAAAAGGGAAATATTCAGAAGAGCGGATGGTAATGAGATTGATTTCTATTTACAACAAAATATTGACGGTCAGGCATCAGTTTATCTATTTATTTTTATATTTATCTACTCTTCAATCCGGCACGGAAACCCTATTCATTGCAACCTTAAAATTAAATGTAGTTTTTAAATAAATTGATTTTAAAAGATTTATTGTCGATATGTAGTAGTGATTGTAGTTTCAGGTCGAGTATTTATTTATCACTACATTTTGTCGATTGTCATATCAGGTTATCGTTGCCTGGTGATAAACACGGCCGTTTTGATTATTTTAATTAAATTAAGGTATTCTTAATTTTCAGGTTGATAATACCTTTTTAACTCATGAAATATCATCATGAGCGAGTCTGCATCGGCTTTGATTCTGCATGGGTTCTGGATTATCCTCGCATGACTTTGTCACGACGCAACCGTGCATTTGACCCAACTCACTCCTTTAAAGGTGTCCATTCCAGTGAGCGATACTGCACCGAAAACCAGCAAACGCCCTTATGATCTCTACGGCGAACGCTTTCATGCCTGTAAACATCAGCTCACGCCTCGCCTGTATAAAGTGGCGTACTACATTCAACAGCATCGGAGTGCGGTGCTGGATAAAACCGCGTTGGGCATCGCAATCGATACGCAAACCTCGGATGCTACGGTGATCCGTGCCATTCAGGCGCTGGGATTTTCCGGCTACCGCGATCTTAAAATTGTGACGGCAGAGTATCTGGGCGTGACGCAGCGCTCGCCGGCGCGCGTCGCCTCTACGGTCAATGCGTTGTCGCAAGACGCCAAAGGGAGCGTTGATTTCGTGCTGGATAGTTATCGCATGAGTTGCGATGTCCTGGCGACGTCAGCGAACAGAGAGGCGATTCAGCAGGCCATCGATTTATTGCAACAGGCGGATAGGGTGGCGATCTTTGGCATCGGTGCTTCAGCCATTCTTGCCGATTACACCGCGCGGCTGTTTAAACGTAACGGCACCGCGTCCTATGTGCTTAACCGCACCGGCATTGCCCTCAGCGAACAGATTGCCGAGATGCGCCATGCCGATGTACTGATTATGTTGGTGCAAAGCAGCGCACATCCTGAAGGATTGGTCACCGTGACTGAAGCACAGCGGCTGGGGATGAAAATCATTGTGCTCACCGGCGCGCCCGACAGTATTTTTGCCCAACGTTCAGATGTCACCATTGAGATCCCGCGTAGCCGCGAAACGGACAAAATGCCGGTGCATGCGACACCGATGATCTGTCTGGAGATTTTGGTGCTGGGGCTGGCTGCCACTGCGCCGGTCGCGACCATGAATAGCATGAGCAAGCTTTATGAAATCAGTAACGCGTTAACCCGTCCCGGCGCGCGAAAAACTCAAAAGTCCTGAGTCTCCCCACTTATTTTTGGAAGCCATCATGACCACCGATATTCCCCTGCTTGATGCTCAAGGGGTCACTTATGCCATGCAGGGTCAAACGCTCCTGGCGCCGGTTTCACTGCAACTGCATGCCGGTGATTTTCTCCTGCTGACCGGCCCCTCGGGCAGCGGTAAGAGTACGTTGTTAAAAATTCTGGCCTCATTACTGGCTCCGACTACCGGAACGATCCGCCTTGAGGGGCGTGATATCGCGACCTTGAAACCCGAACAGTATCGTCAACAGGTCTCTTACTGTTTTCAGACGCCGCAGCTGTTTGGTGACACGGTCTTCGACAATCTGGCACTGCCGTGGCAGATTCGCCAGCAGAAGCCAGCTCGCGACAAGCTGATCGCCTCGCTGGAGAGTGTTCATCTCAACGCGGACATGCTGGATAAACCGGTTGAACAGTTGTCCGGTGGTGAAAAACAGCGCGTCGGGCTGCTGCGAAACCTGCAATTCTCGCCGCAGGTGCTGCTACTGGATGAAGTCACCAGCGCGTTAGATGAGGAAAACAAAATCGCGATACAGGCGCTGATTCGTCAGTTAGTGGATCACCAGCGGATGGCGGTGGTGTGGATCAGTCATGATGTGAATGAGATCCAGCACGCCGAAAAGTGTTGCGGCTGGAGACACCGGAAAAAGGGGTGACCCATGAGCCAGCATAATATTAGCGATAACTCATTGTTGCTTTCACTGATGCTGGTGGTGATTGCACTGCTGATCAGTCAGAAAGAGAAGCTCGGCATGGGTAAGGACATCATCTGGAGCGTGTGCCGCGCCATCGTGCAACTGGTGATAGTGGGTTATGTACTTAAGTCGATCTTTGACATCAATAACCGCTGGCTGACCCTTTTAATGGTGCTATTTATCTGCGTGAATGCGGCACTGAATGCGCGTAAACGTAGCCGCAATATTGACCACGCGCTGATCATCTCTTTCGTGGCGATCGCCAGCGGCACCACGCTTACCCTGACGATTTTGTTGTTGAGCGGCGCTATAGAATTCATCCCGATGCAGGTGATCCCGATTTCCGGCATGATCGCGGGCAATGCGATGGTGGCAGTAGGGCTGTGCTACAGCAATCTTAACCAACGATTCAGCGATAACCGGCAGAAGATTTTGGAGATGCTGAGTTTAGGCGCCACGATAAAAATGGCCTCGGGTCGTCTGATTCGCGACAGCATTCGCGCGGCAATGATCCCGACGGTAGATGCGGCGAAAACCGTGGGACTTGTCAGTTTGCCAGGCATGATGTCAGGATTGATTTTTGCCGGTATCGATCCGGTAAAAGCGATCAAATATCAGATTATGGTCACTTTTATGCTGATCGGCACCGCCAGCCTCTCGACGATTATTGCTGCGTATTTATCGTATCGTCGTTTCTACACCGCGCGAGCACAGCTCAAAAGCGCAATTTAAAGGGTGCGGCCCCTGGGCCGCCCGCAAAACTCAAGCTGACTGCTGAAACCGCAGCGCCACGCCAAACGCATGTTCAGCGCTGACGATAAGGGCAGCATCCTCTTCATGAAACGGGATATCACCCAGTAACAAACTGGCCTTCACCTTGCGCAGGTCTGTACTACGCAAGCTCAATGCCGCCATGCGTGCACTGCCGTTGTAATCGAGCGGTAAGCCAGCGAAACGTTGCGTGACATACTCTGCGGCCGCAAAACGCACGGTCGCCACGCCGGTTTTTAATACAAATGCACCTTCCTGGCAGGCGGTGAGCTTATCCCCGCCGAAAAGTCGACTGTAAGGCTGCGCCGCTGCCGCAGGATCCTGCGCCACCACCACAAACTCGACAATGTCGGTCACGCCGTTGGGATGCTGACGCCATGCATCCTGCCACACCGCTTGAGGTGTTTCGTGCTGGCAGAAGAAACTGCGGCCATTTGGCACCAGCGCAGGCCGTAACTGTACGGTGCGGAAACGCGCCTGATCTTCGGTGCCATCCGGTAACTGTACCGGACGGAAGAAGCTGGCCGGCAGATCGCCATCAATGTCCTGGCTCTCCAGATAACGCCATACCGCATCGGCATCGTCAGTCTTCCATACCAAACCGCTTAGGCCAATCGGTGACTGCCAAACATCATGGCGCAGATTGGCACGCCCCGCTTCAAAGCCCAGCAACTCAAGGTAGTTATCACCAAACACCGCCAGATGGTTACTGGAGCCGAGTGAATGATGGCCGCGTTCAGTAAGCTGAAACCCTAATCGGCGAAACAGCGCACTGGCGTCATCCAACTGATCTGCCACATTGATCACCACATGATCAAGACGGGGAGCCGGTACTGAAATCGCCATCGCTTTCCTCCTTGCTCTCATTGTCACAGCGCCCATGCTGGCGCGCCCGGTTCGGTTGCTGACAGGGGTTGCCAGTTGACGTGCGTTTCGGCACCAAAACCAGCGGCGATGCCGGCAATCAGGGTGGTGATTTGTGCATCGGTGTACTGATCCTGACTGCGAACAATGCCTTCTATTTCCGCCGTCTGAGGTAGCACATTCCAACTGTTACCGGCGGTGATGCGCGTGACGCCCAGCGTCCATTGTCGATGTCGCCCCGGCAGCGCATACAGTGCGGAAATGATATGGCTGCCGATTACAATCACATCAATACCCTCATGTGGCCGTGCGGCGTGCGCGCCTTTTCCGGTCAGGGTGATATGAAAACGCTGTGCGGGAAGTGTTTTACCAGTCATGGTCATCCTTGTGATTGTTCGGGTAAAAAAGGTTCGCCCAGCGTCAGCATCAAGCGGTTTGCCCAGGCAAAGAACGCGGCGGACTGGATCACATCCAGCAGTTCCAGTGTGGTGAAGCCTGATCGCGCAACCTTTGCACCTGCTGCAGGCTCGCGGCTGCGGGGGTGATGGAAAGCGTCGCGACCAGATCAATCATTGCCGCCCAGCGTGGTGATTGGCCGTGTGCCAGCTCTGCGCCCGGTGCAACGTTGAGTAACTTCTGCACCGCTGGCTCATCCTTAGACAGCTGGCTGGCTTTACGCGCATGGACAGAGGCGCAATAGATGCAGCCATTCACCTTGCTGACCACCGTGGCGGCCAGTTCACGTTCCGCGCGAGATAATCCGCCAGAGGTGTAGAAGATGCCTTTGTCGGTGAGGGTACGTTGTTCCAGTAACGGCAAATTGCGCGCCAGCAAACGGAAGTAGTCGGAGTCGCTGTGACCATTCTTCTTCAGGGTAGCCTGTTCATCTGCTGTGAATTCATTAAGCGGTTTGGCCGCCAGCCAGGCTTCCCAGCCTAACTCTTGCTGCGTGAAGGCGGTGAGCGCGGTTTGACCACTCAGCGTACGTGGCGCGTCGTGCCATGTGCCTGCCACGGCGTGCGTCTGCGTGGCAGTTTCTTCTCCGGACAGTAAACGCAGGCCAGTTAACAGACGACTCTGGAAACTAACAAAGGCGATGAGTTGCGCGAGGGTTACGATGCCGCGAGGTGTCCATCCTGCCTGTTGAAGGCGTTCAATATGCTGCGGCGTCGCATCGACGGGGTGCAGGCTTAACAGCTCAGCAAAAGCGTGGCCGCTGGCGACACGCGCATCCGGCGTGGTGGTCGTCACCTGTTGTTGATAGTGGGCTTGTAAGCGGGTGGCGCCGTGCCAGCCGGCAATCAGTGCGGCTAAGGCAAAGCGAGATGGCAAAGGCAAGTCGGAATCATCCTGACTAAAGAGCACCTCGTAGCTGCCCTGCGTATGTTGCGTGGCGGCGTGGCGTTCAGCACGCGCCTGGGCCAATTCTGAAGCGGGATCGATGTCCGCTAATGCAGAGAGTAAATCAACGGGTTGAGACATCATGTTCTCCTGTTAAACGTTACCCAGAGCGCGCAGCTCAGGGGCGATATGGTCAGCGATTAATTCAATGGAACGCAGAATGTCAGCGTGTGGCGGATCGATCGAGTGCACCTGGAAAGTGATATCGGTGACGCGTTGCAAGGTGGAGTCCGCGCGCAATGACGCCAACACCGCAGGCGCATCACCAAAGTGCGCATCAAGCTGGCGCGCATGGCTTTCCAGCGTATGGCCTGTGATAACGTGGCCAGCAGCCTGGAACTGTTCAGCCTGACGCTGCAATCCCGGCTCCGCGAGGCGGCGCGCATAATCATTCGAATCAGCGACAAACGCGGTGCGCGAGGCGAGAATGCGCGGGGCAATATCAGCCGGTAGCGCGGCCAGATAGGCATCGATCATCGGATTTTGAATGGCATCCAGCGGTAAATCAGGCTGGCCCGGCGGACGTGACTGCGTGCGAGACAACATCAAACCATGGCCAGCGGCACCCGCACGTGTGGCACCTTCAACCGAGAATGTGGCGATCCACACGCGCTGTGCCAGCGTTGGGGCGGGCGGATAAAGATGATTATCCGGGTGCGCAAGCGTATCGCCGCGCCAGGCGCTGAGCAGCGTGTGCAACTGGTCGGCAAACACGCTGGCGCGTTGATCGATGGTTAAGCCAAAGGGCAGAAAAGAGGTTTGCGTGCCGCCCGATCCCAGCCCGACCTCCAGCCTTTCATGGCTAAGCAGATCCAGTACGGCGGCATCCTCCGCCACGCGCAGCGCGTTTTCCATAGCCAGCGTGATGATACCGGTGCCGAGACGAATCGTGCGGGTCTGCGCAGCCACGTGGGCGAGGAAAACCAGCGGAGAAGGTAAACCGCCTTCCTTCTCATGAAAATGATGTTGGGCGATCCAGGCGCTGTCGAATCCCAGACGTTCGGCGTGCTGAATCTGTTCGGTCGCGAGGCGATAGCGCTCTTTCGCTGACACTTCATCCAGCAGGCGGGTGAAAAACCCAATGCGTTTACGCGTCATGCTGACTCCTTGATCGGCGGACGGATAGCGGGAATAGCCTCAATCAGCGCTCGGGTGTAAGGATGCTGAGGGGCGCTAAATAAGGTGACGGTGTCACCTTGTTCGACCACTTCGCCAGCGCGTAGAACGGTGACGCTGTGCGCGATGCGGCGCACCGTGGCGAGATCGTGGGTGATAAACAGATAGGTCAATCCCAGCTCTTGTTGCAGCTGTTGCAATAGCTGCAAGATCTGCGCCTGTACGGTAACGTCCAGCGCCGAGGTGGCTTCATCCAGCACTAAAATCGACGGTTGCAGGATCAGTGCGCGGGCTATCGCCACGCGCTGGCGTTGACCCCCAGAGAGTTCACGCGGCTTGCGTGTGAGTAATTCCACGGGCAATGCCACGCGCTGAGCCACGGCTTCAACCCGCTGGCGGCGCACATCGGTACTGAGTTTTTCAAAATTGCGCAGCGGCTCTTCAATGATGGCGAACAGTGTCTGGCGCGGATCCAGTGATGCAAACGGATTCTGGTACACGAACTGGATCTTGCGTCGGAGTTGGCGCAGGGCTTCACCGCGCAGCGCACTGGCATCAATGCCATCGATCACCACGCGTCCGCTGTCAGCCTGTTCAAATCCCAGTAGAATCCGCGCCAGCGTGGTTTTACCGGAACCGGATTCACCCACCAGCGCGTGCGTGGTGCCGCGTGCCACCGTCAGGCTGACCTGTTTGGCGACCTGCAGCAGCTGCTGTTTCCCGAGCGAGAACTGCTTGTTGATGGCAGCAAGCTGGATCGCCGGGGTCGAGAATTTTGCCTGGGGCGGGATCGACAGCGCCGTGGAGTCAGGCGAGGCATCCTGCAGCAGCTGCTGTGTATAAGGATGTTGCGGCGCGTTAAACACCTGTGCGGCTGGACCCTGTTCCTGAATCTCTCCGTGACGAAAGACCAGAAGCCGGTCGGCGCGTTCGGCCGCCAACCCCAGATCGTGCGTGACAAACAGCACGGCGGTCCCTGATTCACGGCGCAGCATATCCAGCAGATCCAGAATGCGCTTCTGCACCGTGACATCCAGTGCGCTGGTCGGCTCATCCGCGATGATAATTTGCGGACGCAAGGCGAGGGCGATAGCAATCAACACCCGCTGCTTCATGCCGCCAGAAAGCTGATGTGGATACTGCGTCAGTCGCTGTTGCGGATGGCTCAGTCCAACTTTTTCCAGCAGTTCCAGCACGCGCTGCTGGCGTTCAGACTTGCTGATTTTCTGATGCAGTTGCAGCATTTCACCCACCTGATCGCCGATGGTTTTACCGGGTTGAGTGAGTTGCCGGGATCCTGTGGTACCAGACTGATACTGACGCCGCGCAGGCCGTCCATGCGCCTCGCCGACCAGTTGGCAATGTCGGTGCCGTTTAATACGATCTTGCCGCTGTCGCGGCGACCATTTTCGGCCAGCAGGCCAATAATCGCCTGTGCAGTGGTGGTTTTACCGGAGCCGGATTCACCCACTAATGCCACCATTTCACCCGGCTGCAAAGTGAAGCTCACGTTGTGCACCACTTCACGCCACTGCCCGCGCTGTTGATAGCTGAGGGTAAGATTTTCTATTGCGAGTAATGCACTCATGCGTCACCTCCAGCAATCTGTTGGCTAATACGATTCGCGGCCAGCACCACGGCCACCACCACGACGCCAGGGAAAGTGGTCAGCCACCAGGCGGTTGCCAGATAGTTACGCCCCTCAGCAATCAGTAATCCCCATTCTGGCGTGGGTGGCGGTGTGCCATAACCCAGGAAACTCAGGGTGGAAAGCGCCAGAATCGCCTGGCCAAACTGCAGTGCGGCGAAGGCAATCACTGCCGTCAGCGAGTTGGGTAAGATGTGTCGCCACAGCACGTGCCAAAAACTGCCGCCGCTGCCATAGGCCGCTTCGACATATTCACTGCGACGCACGCGCACCACTTCGCCACGCGCAAGGCGGGCAAAGCTGGCAATGGAGGCAATCCCCACGGCCAGCGCGGCATGCACCGTGCCAAATCCCAGCAGAATCAGTACGCTAAGTGACAGCAGCAGTGATGGAATCGAGAGCAGCACATCAACAAGGCGCATCAGGGTGTTTTCCGTGCGTCCGCCTACGGCACCCGCTAATACGCCGAGAGCGGTGCCGCCAATCAGGCCCATCGCCACGGCGGCAAACGCGGCTGCCAGCGACTGTGATGCGCCGTAAACAATGCGGGTAAACAGATCGCGGCCGAGTTGATCGGTCCCGAGCCAATACGCGGCCTGTGGCGCTAAACGTTGCGCGCCGGGGACTCCTTGTGTCGGGCTGTAATGGGTCAATAATCCCGGCGCGAATGCGGCCAGCAGGGCCAGCAGCATCACGGCCCAGGCCAGCCAAAGTCCGGGCTGGATCTGCAAGTGGCGTTGCGGACGTGGGGTGGCACCGCGCTGGCGGGCGGTGGCGTAATCGACGAGGCTCATCGGTTTCCTCCGGCGATAGGTTGCAGACGGGGATCGAACAGTGGCATCAGCACATCGACCAGCAGATTAATCAGTACAAAGGCCAGTGCAGAGATCATCACCACCGCTTGCAGCACGGCGACATCCTGATTATTGACCGCCTGCTGCGTCAGTTGGCCGATGCCGCTGAGCCCAAATACGGTTTCAGTGATCAGCGCGCCGGCGATCAACTCGCCCAACAGCAGACCGGCTACGTTAAGTACCGGCAGCAGCGCATTGCGCATCACGTGTCGCCACAGCACGCGACTGGCGCTGGCGCCTTTGGCCCGTGCGACGGCTACAAACGGCTGTGTCGAGATTTGATCGATACTGCGCAACAGAATTTGTGCCAGCGGCGCGGAGATCGGGATCGCCACCGTGACCACCGGCAGGATTAACCCCTGCAACGGCGACGGATTGATCACCGGTATCCAGCGCAGCTGGAAGGAGAACAGCTGAATTAACGCGATGCCGAGCCAGAAGGTCGGCAGCGAGATAAACAGCGCAGGAACGGATTGCAGCAACGAACGCAGCATACGCAGCGCGGGTAGCCGGGACAGTGCCGCCAGCGTAAAGGCCAGTAATGTGGCCAGCGCAAAGCCCAGCAGTGCCAATTGCAGCGTGGCGGGCAGGTTGCTGATCAACAGATCGCTCACTGACACACCGGCCTGCACCGAATAGCCAAAATCACCATGTAGCATCGCCAGCAGCGTATGGAAATATTGCTGCCACAGGGGATTATCCGCGCCATAGGCCAGCCGCATCTCAGCGATCTGATCCGGGCTCAAGCCCAGATCCGGATTCTGAAACTTAATCAACACCGCATCGCCCGGCAGCACCTGCAGCAGTAAGAACGACAGGGTAAACGCGGCCCACAATACCAGCACGCTTTGACCCACTCTTCGCAGCAGAGAACGTTGCATCATCAGCCTGCCTTAGTGTTTTTCCAGCCACGCGCCGTAGAACGAAGGACGACCCACCGCTTCAAAGCTCACGCCTTTAAACCATGGAGCCCCCGCGAACACCTGCGGCTCTTCAAAGATCGGGATCACGTAAGCCTGATCGAGCAGATAGCGTTGGGCATCGCCGGTCAGGGCGAGGCGTTTAGCCGGATCCACTTCCGCTGAGATATCCACCAGCAGCGCATTCAGCTTATCGTCGCGGAAGTTTTGCACCTTGTCGCTGGAGCCGCCTTTTTGCAGCAGTACGTTGCGGTTGGTGGGGTAGAAACTGCTTTTGATCACATCGGGATCGGCGCGGCCCACTTCCGTGACGTTAAGCGGCGTTTTCAGCGGATCAAGATTATCCAGCGTGGCGCTGCCCGCATCACCGGCTTTCACCGTTAAGGCGACACCCACCTGACGCCACTGTTGCGCCACCAGTTGCAGCACCTCTTTGTTTTGCGGCTGTGGCACGGATTCGTAGATGGCGAGGGCGAGTTTTTTACCCTCTTTCTCACGGATGCCGTCGCTACCGACCTTCCAGCCCGCTTCATCAAGCAGCTGTTTTGCCAGGGTTGGGTCGTACTTCAACTTGTCGGCGAGATTGACGTAACCGGCTGCCGAATTGGCGATAACCGATGTGGCCTGCGGATAGTTAGGCGAGAACAGTGTCTGCACCACTTGCTGCGCGTTAGTGGCGTGCAACAGCGCCTGGCGCACCTTCAGGTCACTGACCAGCGGATTATCAGGACGGAAGCTGATGCTGTCATTCACACCGCGCGTGGGTGCGGCGTAAATCGGGAAGTTTTGCTGCTGCGCCTGTTTTTCGTCATAGGCCTGCACCTGACGGATAAAGTCCGCCTGGCCTGCCAGCAGGGCACCGATACGCACGCTGTCTTCCGGCGTGACGATAATCTTGATGCCATCGAGATTAGCTGGGCCTTGTTGAGCGATATTTTTCGGGCCCCACTGATAATCTTTACGCGCGGTGAGATCGACTTCACGCCCGAGTTTTTCATCACTGACCACAAACGGACCGGAGCCAATAATATGGCGCGCGTCACCCAGTTGATCGAGGCTACGTTGCAGGGTACTAAGAGAGACTAATCCGGAACCGATGGTTGCGGTGCCCTGCAAAAATCCCGGAGACGGTTTTTTGAAATAGAATTTCACCGTCAGGGGATCGACAACTTCGCTGTGATCGTAGTTATTAATCACTTCCGAAACCGGCAAGCGCAGGGCTTTATTACCGAGGCCGTAGGTATCAAAGTTTTTGGCTACTGCGTTGGCATCGAGCGGCGTGCCATCGGAGAATGTCACGCCCGGCCGAATCTTAAAGGTGTACTCGGTTTTATCGGCGTTGCTGCTCCAGCTTTCGGCCACCCAGGGTTCCACCTGCAGCGTTTTCGGATTTTGCCACGTCAGTTTATCGGTGATCTGGTTGAGAATGCCGCCGTTCGGGTAGAAACCACCGGCAGGCGGATAGAGGTTGGTATGCGGTTGCTGCTCAAGATACACCAGCGTGCCACCCTTGACCGGAGTGTCCGCCGCGTGCGCGCTAAATATCCCTGTCAGCAGGGCTAAGCTCAATGCCTGCAAGTGAAAATGCTTACTCATGGTGAATTCCTTATGATTCAATAGCCCGACGGGCGGATTTCATCATCAAATGCCGCACTCGCGAGTAGAACCAAGGAATTGCACTAAGCTTTTGCGAAAAAAATAAATAGCCGTAAATTAATCCCACATTATTTTGTGGAAACCATCAAATATTGGCATTGTTTTGCGTAAACGATCAATATTGTTGAGACGGGATGTGGGCGCACCAGGATGCGCCCCTTACGCTATATATAGGAAAGATTTAATAACCTCAGCTTTATCGGCCGACGCGAGCTTGCATGGCTTCGGGATAACGTGCGCCAATAATATCGATGGCCTGCAGGGCGACCGTAATCTTATTAATTTCATTTTGGTTTAATGAAATAGGGGCGGCGGCGAGATTCTCGGCCAGACGATGCAATTTTGTCGTTCCGGGAATAGGCACAATCCATGGTTTTTGCGCCAGCAACCAGGCAAGCGCAATTTGCGCAGGCGTCACGCCATTTTCACTCGCGATACTTTGTACCAACGTCACCAGTTGCAGGTTGGCTTCCCTGGCCTCGGCCGCAAATCGCGGCACTTTGCTGCGGAAGTCATCGTCACCAAATGTCATTTGCGCATCGATGGTGCCGGTCAGAAAACCTTTACCGAGAGGGGAGAAGGGTACAAAACCAATGCCTAACTCTTCAAGCAGAGGCAGGATTTTTTCTTCCGGCTCGCGCCACCACATCGAGTATTCGCTTTGTAACGCGGTCACCGGTTGAATGGCATGCGCACGCTTAATGGTCTCGGGACCGGCTTCAGATAAGCCAAAGTGTTTTACTTTCCCTTCAGCGATCAGATCTTTAATCGTGCCCGCGACGTCCTCAATTGGCACCTCAGGATCAACCCGATGTTGATAATACAGGTCAATCACATCGGTTTTCAGGCGCTTTAATGAGCCTTCGATGGCATGGCGAATATGATCCGGTCGGCTGTTGAGGTTCTGCTGCTTATTATCATCGCCAAAGGTGAAGCCAAACTTGGTGGCAATCACGACTTTGTCGCGATACGGGGCTAGCGCTTCACCCACCACCTCTTCATTGAGGTAAGGACCATAAACTTCCGCCGTATCAAAAAACGTCACGCCCTTTTCGTAGGCGCTGCGTATCAGTTCAATGGCATGCTGCTTACTGACTGCAGGTCCATAACCGAAGCTCAGTCCCATACAGCCAAGGCCAATAGCTGAGACCTCAAGTTTTGCGTTGCCCAGAAATCGAGTTTGCATGTGTTACTCCTTCAGGTTGTTTTGAGCGGATTAAACGTCGAGTTTTCGACCGGTCAGCCACTCCACCATGGCCGGATCGCGATGCGAGAAGAAGGCGCTGGTTGCGGTATCCAACGCGGTAATGCGGCCCATTTCATCGCTACTTAATTCAAAATCGAGCACGTTGATATTTTCTGCCATGCGCGCTTTGCGCACTGATTTTGCGAGAGAGACCACGCCACGCTGGAAGATCCAACGCAACACCACCTGGCCCACACTTTTGCCATGCTTTTCGCCTATCGCAGCCAAAACCGGATGCTGGAACAAACCGTTTTTACCTTCGGCAAAGGGCGCCCATGCTTCTGGCTGGATGTTTCGACTCTTCATCCACGGCACGGCCTGCAGTTGCTGCTGGAAGGGATTCACTTCAATCTGATTTACGGCGGGCACAACCTTGTTAAAGGCGATGAGATCGGCCAGGCGATCGGGCTGGAAGTTGCTGACGCCAATGGCTTTAATTTTGCCGGCTTCGTACAGTTTTTCCATCGCACGCCACGCGCCATGTACATCGCCGTACGGTTGGTGGATCAGATAAAGATCGACATAGTCCATCTGCAGTCGATTCAAGGAGCGTTCAAACTGTGCTTTTGCGCCTTCATAGTTTGTATCCTGTAGCCACAATTTGGTGGTGACAAACAACTCGTCGCGCGCAACACCGCTTTGCTGTAGTGCATTACCAACCTGTGTTTCGTTTTGATAAGAGGCCGCTGTGTCGATCAGGCGATAGCCGGTTTCGATAGCATCAATCACTGCGCGTTCGCACTCGGTGGCATCCGTCATCTGAAAAACGCCAAAGCCCAGCAGGGGCATGTCGAAACCGTTATTTAGTTTTATACCTGGCATGAAGATATCCTTGCGTGAGTTTTAGAGAGCATAACGTCAGGAGATTGATTTGATTAGACCCAGTAATCAGCTAGGGTTTATTAGCTCGGCTCATTAATAATGCATCGTAAAGTGAACCCGTCCGTTAGGCAGATGCTAAAGAGTAATGCGCGTAAATTGAAGGCCTGCGTTGACGTGCGTGAGATGAGACAACGCTTAAGTACAGTTTGTTTGTGATAGCTTCAGTAGACCTGGACGGAGAAGTGAGTAGGCGATGTTAAGAGAAAATTTCAGCGATTTAGTGTATCTGGTGATGGTCGCTCAGGAACGCAGTTTTACCCGTGCCGCCGCCAGGTTGGGTGTCTCTCAATCCGCGCTAAGCCATGCCGTGCGCGGTCTTGAAGAGCGGCTTAATACGCGACTGTTGACGCGCACCACCCGCAGCGTGGCACCCACCGAAGCCGGTGAACAGCTTATACAGAATATCGCGCCCTTGATGTCAGATATTGAAAAAGCGCTGGTGGCATTGACTGAACACCAGACGCGGACTTCGGGCAATATCCGCATTACCGCCGGGGAACATGCGCTGCACTCCACGCTATGGCCATTAATCAAGCCATACCTCCAGGAATATCCTGACGTGAATATTGAACTCTCCGTCGATAACACGCTAACCGACATCGTTAGCGGTCGTTTTGATGCGGGGGTGAGATTAGGTGAGCAGGTGGAAAAAGATATGGTGGCGGTGCGCATCGGCCCAGACTGGAGAATGCTGGTGGTTGCCACCCCCGAGTATTTTAGACATCACGGCATTCCTGAAACACCCTACGAGTTGCAGCATCACAACTGTATCAATATGCGTTTGCCGACATTGGGTGGATTGTATAACTGGGAATTCACCAAAGATAAAAAAGAGATTCGCGTTAAGGTTGAAGGTCAGCTCATTTTCAATAACCTCAGCTCGCGTATTGAAGCAGCACTTAGCGGCATGGGGATTTTGTATGCCCCTGAAGATTCTGTACAGAAATATATCGATGAAGGTCTGCTGCAGTGCGTATTGATCGACTGGTGTGAACCCTTTAGTGGTTACTATTTGTATTATCCCAGCCGCAAGCAGCATACAGCGGCGTTCTCTAAATTGATTGAAGCGGTGCGCTATCAAGCCTGATCAACTGATAGCGTCTATTAGTGAATTTTGTTCATAAACCCATCCTGATTTCACTACCTTATCAATCAATCCTCAGGGTCCTACACTTTTACCTGCAATCAATGTGGCCGCCCGTTCCAGAGCGGTCATCACCCGAACCTGAAGTACGGAGCCCAGATATTGAGAATTGCTGCTGCACTCATACTGGCGTTATCTGTCTCAGCTGTTTCTGCAAAGGAGAACACATCGATGATCACTGTTTGGCAAAGTGGTGAAAAACCTTCTGTAAAAGGCAACTCAGAGTATTTCACCGGTACGGTGCGTATTGATGCGCCGTTTCAGGGAAGCGAACCTGCACGTATTGGCGGCGCGACCGTGACCTTTGAACCCTCCGCGCGCACGGCATGGCATACCCATCCGCTCGGGCAAACGCTGATTGTGACCGCCGGTCTGGGGCGTGTGCAGGAGTGGGGCGGTGAAGCACGTGATATCCGACCGGGCGATATCGTGTGGATCCCCGCAGGCGTGAAACATTGGCATGGCGCCGCACCGGAAAACAGCATGTCGCACATTGCTATCGCTGAAGCTGAAAACGGCAAGGTGGTTGAGTGGCTGGAGAAAGTCAGCGATGAAGAGTACGAGGCCGCTAAAACGGCGTAAGCATACGCATCAGCTAAGAGAATGGGGCTGAGATAAGAATGTCACCGTGCCGGAATTCAAACCGGTGCGGTTCACGCCATTTAATAACCCTTTAAAATGCATTTTTGTGTAGGCTTATATTCATTTTTGCAAACCATTCCCAATTAGTTTCTGATGTGCACTTAACCCTATAAATTATCATTGATAATTAAATAACCTTCTGTTTTATCGCTACTATTTAACTTTTGTTATCTCGTAATATCTCAATATGCATTAATTAATAATGCATACGACAATAATATGTTTTACCCATTACCCGCCGCCATCACACACTGCTCGCCATAATCATTGAGAAAAAGGATTTGGCGTATGTCATATCGACTGAGCTTGTTAGATAAATCGCCGATAGCCGATGGAGAGAGCGCTTCGCATGCCCTGCATCGCACGTTACAGCTGGCGCAGCAGGCTGAAGGCTGGGGCTATCACCGTTTCTGGCTGGCAGAGCATCACAATACTGACCGCCTGGCGAGCCCCTCTCCTGAACTGCTGATTGCGTGGATCATTGGCCAGACACAGCATATTCGCGTCGGGTCCGGTGGCGTGATGTTGCAACACTACAGTCCTTATAAAGTCGCCGAAAACTTCAACCTGTTAGCTTCACTCGCGCCAGGCCGTATCGATCTCGGTGTGGGTAAAGCGCCAGGTGGCTTACCGCTCTCCACCCGCGCCTTACAGCAAGGTATTCATCAGGACGAGAAGGGCAACTTTGCTGAACAACTGTCACTGCTGGATAGCTGGCTTAATGTCCCACCGGTCGGAGATGAAGAGATTCTGCGCGCCACGCCGCAGCCGCCACGTCCGGCAAACCGATTCCTGCTGGGTGCCAGTGAGCAAAGTGCCCGACTGGCAGCAGAACTGGGCTGGCAACTGGTGTTTGCTGCACATCACAATGGCGATCCGCTGTTGATGGAACAAGTGCTTAATAGTTATCGCCAACATAGCAACGGCAAGCAGGCGCTGGTGGCCGTGCAGGTGGTGGTCGCCGATTCACCCGCTGAAGCTGACTTGCTGGTGGATAATCTGCGCGTCTATCACGTCAATGTGAAAGACGGTCCGAGCGTCAACGTGGGCAGCGTTGAGCAAGCTGAACGTTACGTGCGTCAGGGCGGTTACACCGATTATGTCATTGAGCCGCGCACGCCATCGTTGCTAAAAGGCACTGCCGCACAGGTGCACGCCAAACTGGACGCTCTGCACCAGAATTTTGGCATTGAAGAGTTTGTGATTGATACCCCGATTGCCGAGGAGCAGGCGCGAGTGAAGTCTCTCGAACTGCTGGCAACTCATCGACTGGTTGCGGCGTAATCCGGAGATAACCATGACTCACACAAGCGAACAGCAACTGATTGACTGGCGACGCGAGCTGCACAGCTGGCCTGAGCTGTCTGGATATGAGGTAGAAACCACGGCACGTTTGCGCCGCTGGCTACAGGACGCTGGCTTGCGGTTGCTCGATTATCCGCTGGAAACCGGTCTGGTGGTTGAAGTGGGTCAGGGTGAAACGCTGATCGCGTTGCGAGCTGATATTGATGCCCTGCCGATTCATGAAGCCACCGGCCTCCCATACCGTTCGCGAAATGCGGGCGTGATGCACGCGTGCGGCCATGATGTGCACAGCGCGGTGATGCTCGGCGCGGCACTGCAACTCCACGCGCTGCAAGATCAACTGCCGGGACGCATCCGTATTCTGTTCCAGCCAGCCGAAGAAAACGCCACCGGTGCGCGAAAGTTTATCCATGCTGGCGTGCTGCAAGATGTGCAGGCGATCTTTGGTATGCACAACGAACCAGGCTTACCGACGGGTGCTTTCGCCACGCGCGGCGGGGCGTTTTACGCCAATGCCGACAAGTTTGTTGTGCGCGTCGCCAGCCCTGAACAGGGCGTGGATGCCATCCTCGTGGCCAGTCAGATCATTCAGGCACTGCAATCCCTCACCAGCCGCAGTTTTAACACGCTGGATAGTTTGGTGTTGAGCGTGACCCGCATCGATGCCGGTCAATCCGGCAATACTTTACCGGGTGAAGCCGAGTTTGGCGGCACGGTACGCACCCATGACAAGCAGGTGCGTGCACAACTTGAACAGCGCGCGCGACAGATTGTCGAGCAAATTGCTGCGGCGAACGGTGCTACCGCGACGTTCAGCTGGCATCCGGGCCCGCCGGTGTTAGAAAACGATGCGCGCTGGGCGCAGTTTGCCAGCGAGATTGCACAGCAGGTGGGTTATCGCGTGCAAACCGCAGAACTGCACCTCGGCGGCGAAGATTTTGCATATTACCTGCAGCAGATTCCCGGCGCGTTTGTCAGCATTGGCAGCGCCAGCGAATTTGGTCTGCACCACGGCGGCTTCAACCCCGATGAAACATTGATTGCCCCTGCCGCGCATTACTTCACCCAACTGGCGCAGCAGGCTTTGCAGCACCTTAATGCACGATGTCGTGACGCCATTCTGAGTTAGCACCCCTTACCAATATCCTCCGCTCTGTATGGCGACGAAACCGTCGCCATCAGGCTATGCCATGGAAAAGAGAGAACACTATGACTGCAAGACAACTGCGACTCGGCACCATTCTGCATGGCGCATCTGGCAATATGTCCGCCTGGCGTCATCCGGCGGCACAGGCCAATGCCAGCATCAATTTTGACTATGCGAAGCACATCGCGCGCAAGGCAGAAGCCGGCAAGCTGGATTTTCTGTTTGTCGCCGATGGGTTGTTTATCAATGAAAAATCGATTCCTCATTTTCTCAACCGCTTCGAACCGCTGACGCTGCTTTCCGCGCTGGCGGGCGTGACAGAACATTTAGGATTGGTCGGAACGGTCTCCACTTCATACAGCGAACCGTTCACCGTCGCGCGCCAGTTTGCCAGCCTCGATCATCTCAGTGGCGGGCGTGCGGGCTGGAACGTGGTGACCTCGCCATTAGAAGGGTCGGCCAAGAACTTTTCGCGTCAGCAGCATCCGGAGCACGCGCTGCGCTATCGCATCGCCGACGAGTATTTGCAGGTGGTGAAAGGGCTGTGGGATTCGTGGGAAAACGATGCCTTTGTGCGGAACAAAGAGAGCGGCCAGTTCTTTGACGCGGCCAAACTTCATACCCTCAATCACCACGGTGATTTCTTCCAGGTGCAGGGACCACTGAACATCGAACGCACGCCGCAGGGACGTCCGATCGTATTTCAGGCCGGTGCATCAGAGGATGGTAAAAAGCTGGCAGCCCGTCACGCCGATGCCATCTTTACCCATCAGCCGACGCGCGAAGAGGCGCAGGCTTTCTATAAAGATGTGAAAAAGCAGCTGGTAGCAAACGGACGTGAGCCGCAGGATCTGCATATCTTCCAGGGCGTTGGCGTGATTGTTGGCGACGATGCTGAAGACGTTGAGCGTCAGTATCAAACTACCGCCGCACTGGTTTCCATTAAAGATGCATTGAATTATCTCGGTCGCTTCTTCGATCACCACGACTTCTCGCAGTATCCGCTTGATGAGCCTTTCCCGAACATTGGCGATATCGGCCAAAACAGCTTCCGTAGCACCACTGATGAAATCAAACGCAAAGCAATCGAGCACGGTCATACGCTGCGTCAGGCCGCGCTGGAAGCTGCCACGCCGCGCCCGCTGTTCTTTGGCACGCCAGAAGAGGTGGCGGATGGCTTACAGCTGTGGTTTGAAACGGAAGCCACCGATGGCTTCATTATCCAGGGCGGCACGCCGGATACCTTCGAACGCTTTGTCGATCGCGTTATCCCTATCTTGCAAGCGCGCGGCCTGACCCGCAGGGAATACCCTGGCACCACGCTGCGTGCCAGTTTCGGTCTGAAAGATCCCGTTAATCAGTTCACACAACAATAAATTAAAGAGAAAACACGCTATGCAGAAGAAATCCCTTATTGCGCTGATGTTGCTGAGTTTAAGCAGTGCAGCTTTGGCTGAAGAAGTGGCGGTTAACGGTCAGCAGATCAGTATCGAAGCCAATAAAACGCCGGTGAATACCGCCAAAAATCCGGCTGCGGTGGCACAAATTCCTGCCGGACATAAGTTTGCCGTACCGGGCTCATTTACCGTGGCGGTGGCCGCACTGAACTCGCCGCCGTTGACGGTGTTCAGCGATGACAACAAAACCCTGCTCGGTAGCGAAGTGGATATCGCGCGTCTGGTCGCCGATAGCCTGGGGCTGAAGCTCAATGTGGTCCCGACTTCGTGGGAAGACTGGCCGCTCGGTGTGGCTTCCGGCAAATATGATGCGGCCATTACTAACGTCACCGTCACCAAAGAGCGTAAAGAGCGCTTCGATTTCGCCACCTATCGCAAAGATTCCCTGGGTTTCTACGTGAAATCCAGCAGCCAGATTAAATCATTGAACAAGGCCGAAGACATCGCCGGGCTGCGCATCATTGTAGGTTCTGGCACCAACCAGGAAGCGATCCTGCTGGCGTGGGATAAAGAGAACCAGGCGAAAGGGCTGAAGCCATTCACGCCGGTTTACACCAAAGATGATGCCGCCCAAACGCTGGCGCTGCAGGCGGGGCGCGCCGATGCCTATTTCGGTCCGAACGTGATTGGCGCGTGGAAAGCCGCGTTAACTCATCAAACCAAACTGGTGGGCAGCGTGGACGGTGGTTGGCCGAAAGCCGCACACATCGCGGTGACGGTGAAAAAGATAACGGTCTGGTACAGCCAGTTAACACCGCGCTCAACGGCGTGATCAAAAACGGTGACTACGACAAGGTGCTGAATCGCTGGGGTGAAGGCGTGGAGCGTCTGGACCACTCTGAAATCAACCCGGCCGGTCTTGGCGACTAAGGAGATAGCATGAGCCAGCAATTTTTCCGCGAAGTGCATCCTGAAGCCGCTGAGTTACAGCCGATTATCACCGGCCTGTTTGGTGAATACGCTGCCCGTTACGGCGACTTCTTCAAAAGCGCCAACGAGGTTGAGCTGACCGAATGGTATCTGCCACCGCGTGGGCTGTTTATCGTGCTGGAGCGTGACGGCGAGATCATCGCGATGGGCGCTTATAAACCTTATGACGCGGTGACCGCCGAGTTTAAGCGCATCTGGACCCGAAGCGATTTGCGTCGTCAGGGTTTAGCGCTGCTGATTTTGCAAGAGCTTGAGCGTCGTGCGTTGCGTGCGGGCTATCAGCGCGTGTTCCTGACCACCGGATTTCGTCAGCCGGAAGCGGTAAAGCTCTATATCGGCCACGGTTATCAGCCGCAGTTTGCGCTGCTGGAAGATATGGAAATCTACAGTCAGCCACCTCATGACGGGCGTTTACGCTTCCTCAAGGTGATTGATGTGCATAGCGTGGCGCAAGCCAGTTAAGGAGTTGAAATGAGTAAGCAACAACACTTAACCGTGGTCCCTGCACGTTATCCGGGGCGGATCATCGGGGCGTTGGTCGCACTGTTTATTTTGGCCAGCGTGATTGATTCGGTGGCCTTCAATCCACGTTGGGAATGGAGCGTGTTTGCCCGCTGGTTCTTTGATCCGGTGATCCTGTATGGGCTGGGGCAAACGCTATTGCTGACGTTGTTCGGTACGGTTTTGAGCCTGTTTTTCGGCGGCCTGCTGGCGCTGGCACGGCTCTCTTCTTCATGGTTATTGAGCACGCTGGCGTTTGGCTACATTTGGCTATTCCGCTCGCTGCCGCTGATTGTGGTGCTGATCATTCTGTATAACTTCTCCTATCTGTACGACACGCTCTCGCTCGGCGTGCCCTTCACGGCATGGTCGTGGGGGCATTTCCAGACCATTAATGTGCTGGGGCAGTTCCCGGCAGCGGTGATTGGTTTGACGCTGGTGCAGAGCGCCTACAGTGCGGAGATTATTCGCGGCGGCTTTTTGGGTGTCGATCACGGCCAGTTCGAAGCGGCGTCAGCACTGGGATTATCTTCATCCCGTCGGACCTTCCGCATCATCCTGCCACAAGCATTGCGCGCCATTATTCCCACCACGTTTAACGAAATCATCAGCCTCGCCAAGGGCACTTCAATGGTGTACGTGCTGGCGATGCCGGAACTGTTTTACACCATCCAGATGATCTACAACCGCACCCAGCAGGTGATCCCATTATTAATGGTGGGCGCGGCCTGGTATCTGATTATTACCACCGTACTGTCACTGTTGCAGCACAGCGTTGAACGTTCGCTGGCCCGCAGCGTGACGCGTGAACCGCAACCCTCGCGCTGGCGTCAATGGCGCAACCGTTCTGCCACCGCCAATGAGGAGCTGTCCCATGTCCGAAGCCATTGATTATCGCTCTCTGCACACTACCGGTGCCATCAGCATTACCGGCGTCAGCAAGTCGTTTGGCATACATAAAGCGCTGGACGAGGTGTCACTGGAGCTGGAGCCGGGCTCGGTGACGGTCATTCTCGGCCCGTCGGGTTCCGGTAAATCCACGCTGCTGCGCACCATTAATCATCTGGAGCGGGTTGACGAAGGCTTTATTCAGATCGACGGCGATTACATCGGTTATCAGCGTCGTGGCAATAAGTTGTATGAGCTGAAAGAGAAGGCGATTTTACGCCAGCGCATCAACGTCGGTTATGTGTTCCAGAACTTTAATTTGTTCCCACATCTTACGGTGCTGGAAAACCTGATCGAGGCACCGATTGCCCATCGTCAATTATCACGACGTGAGGCGATTGAGCGCGCGGGTGAATTGTTGGATATCGTGGGCTTGCGCCATAAAGCCGATGCCTGGCCGCGCCACCTTTCGGGTGGACAGCAGCAGCGTATCGCGATTGCGCGTGCATTGATGCTGAATCCGCGCGTGATGCTGTTCGATGAACCGACCTCGGCGCTCGATCCCGAGTTAGTGGGCGAGGTGTTGGACGTGATCAAGAAGCTGGCGCGATCCGGTACGACGCTGGTGATTGTGACGCACGAGATTGGCTTTGCGCGCGAAGTGGCGGATCAGGTGGTGTTTATGGTCGATGGCCGCATCGTCGAGCAGGGCAGCACGCACCAGGTGTTGAATCAGCCGCGCCATGAACGTACGAAACGATTTTTGGCGCGAGTGCTGTAATGGAAAGAGTCATAGTCAGCGCGCTGGCGGCGTGGTTGTTCAGTTCGCCCCTGCTGGCCGCTGAAACGCTGGATGCAAAAACAACGAAACGCCGATCAACATTCCGGCTAACCCGCAGGCGATTGCCAACATTCCGGCCGGTTTCCATTTTGTCACGCCGGGCTATTTGACGGTGGCGACTTCGGCATCGAATTCACCACCGATTGGCTTGTGGGCATCGGATAACAAAACGCTGATTGGTAGCGACCCTGATTTTGCCCGTTTACTGGCCGACAGTTTAGGCTTAAAACTCAAACTGGTACCGGCCGCCTGGGAAGACTGGCCGCTGGGCATCACCGCAGGACGTTATGATGTGGCGATGTTCAATATCGCTGTGACGGAAGAGCGTAAGAAGAAGTTCGATTTCGCCACTTACCGGGCGGATAATCATGCGTTTGCCGTGAAAACAAACAGTGCGATTACGGCGATTAAAGGGCGTGAAGATGTGGCGGGTAAACGCATTATTGTCGGTTCCGGCACCAACCAGGAGAAAATTTTGCTGAGTTGGGATGCGAAAAACCGCGCGCAAGGTCTGGCACCGGTTCAGCCAATTTATCTCAATGATGATGCCTCAGCGACGCTGGCGTTGCTCTCCGGGCGGGCGGACGCGTCTTTTGGTCCACAAGCGATGGCCGCATGGAAAGTGGCTTCACGCGGTCAAACCAAAATCGTTGGTCACGGTCCGTTCCGCGCCTGGGTGGCAGTAACCACTAAAAAAGGCAATGGTCTGGATACGGCATTGCAGCAGGCGATCAATGGGGCGATAGCCAGTGGGCAATATCAACAGGTGTTGGCGCGTTGGGGAGAACAGGAGGAGGGCGTGGAAGCGTCACAGGTCAATCCGCCTGGGATTGTGTATCAGTAAAGGATTTATTTATTAATTGAGAGAAAACTCACAGCTTAATGGTTGTGAGTTTTTGTTTTTCAGCGTTATTGTGAATTCATTCATTCATTCATTCATTCATCCATTCATTCTTTTATTTATTTTACGCATGATTTAAAAGGTGAATTTCGATTTTTAACCGTGAAATAATCTCGCCTTGCATTTAATTAATCGCTTCAGATGGTTTTTTTATCTTCTCTTACAAGGATCGGTATCGTTTTGCTTGTCGGCGAAATGCGATATTGGCGTTTCCAGAGGGAATGTGAGGTTGAAAAAGAGTAAAAAAGGAGTTTAAACAGGTCTGGCTTAACCTGCATTACCCAATCAACGCATAAACAGATTGGGGTTAACATGTTAATTGAAAATATAAGAGGTCAACTTAATATCTGCCACGCACGATCCGTACAGTGCAGACAAATTAAGTGGCCGAGATTGGGAGGCGTTGTCATGGAGTCAAGAGTCAGGAAGCTGGAAGAGTCGGTTGCAATCATCGCTACAGATGTTGCCGTTATTAAGTCGAATTATGCCACTAAACAGGATATGGCAGAGATCAGGACGGAAATCGTTGAAGTCAAATTAGAAATAGCGGAAGTGCGGTCGGAGGTTCGAGAAGTGAAAGGCGATGTTGCGTCTGTAAAGGAAAATTACGCGACCAAAGCGGATGTACTGGCGATCAGGGGCGATCTGTATCAGGCACTGAACAAACAAACCAAATGGATGGTTTCAATGCAACTCGTCACGTTAGGACTGGCGTTAACTATCGCTAAAGCGATATTTTAATCCTGCGCATAATGGCGGCTCAGTCGCCGCCATTGCAAACCTCTTATGTTGTGGCTTTACGAATCCACAATGCAGCTTCTCCCGCAGGCAGTGGACGGGCAAAGTGGTAGCCCTGGAACAGGTGACATCCCTTATCGCGCAGGTAATCGAAATACTCTTCGCTTTCGATACCTTCAGCCAGCACGTTTAATCCCATTTCACGCGACAGTTCGATGGTTTTATGCACGACAATGGCGGCAGATTCGTTTTCAAAAATATGCATGATCAGCGATTTATCGATTTTGATATCATCAATAGCAAAATCACTGATCGACTTCAGCGATGAATAACCTACGCCAAAGTCATCGATCGCCCATTTAATGCCAAGCTGACTAAAATGAGCAATCACCGATCCGATTCTTTTCTGGTCATAAATAAAGGCGGTTTCAGTGATCTCGAATTTTAGTCGTTTTGGACTGATTCCGTGGTGTGAAAGCGTTAGCAGCGTATCCTGAGTGAAATCGCGGTGCATTAATTGCAAAGGGCTAATGTTGATGGAAAACATTAATTTTTTGAAGTTATATCTGCTATCCCAATCGGAGATCTGTTGCAGAGTCCGTTCCATCACCCATTTTCCAATCTCGATAATCAGGCCACTTTTTTCTGCGATGGGTATGAATACTTCCGGTGAAATAAACCCTTTCACCGGATGTTTCCAACGCAGCAAGGCTTCAAAACCAATCAGTTTTTTTTCCGCATCAACTTGTGGCTGGTAGTAAAGTTCCAGCTCATTTTTCTCAATGGCGTTTGAGAGTTCTCGCTTGATCAAATCTGTTTCAGAATAATCGCCACGCGAGGTAAACACTGTTAATAACAACGCAATAATGGGCACGCTGCAGTTGACAATATAGAACCCTTTTTCCTCAGGGATATCCAACTGGAATGCGCCGTTCTGAAATGTCAGTCCCGTGACGATAAACATCAAATAGACTATAAGACAAATTAACGGGAAAACTTTACTGAGATAAGCTGAATGCTGTCGCATGACCAGTACCGATCCAATCGTTAATGCCAGTAAGTAATTATATTCCGAGCGCTTGCCTGCTACATGATAATTGTCCAGCAGCATCAAAGTGACAATCATCACTAATAGCGCATGAACAATGATGTACAGGTTGCGCTGTAACCCGCCGCAAAAGGCTGCACCAGTGATATAACTCCCCAAAGCGATGCCAAATACGTAAAGACAGGCAATATCCTGATGCCCATTGGCAACATTAAAAAATGCCATATAAATACCAGCCAGAATACTGGAAATCCCGGTGATCAATAAGGTTAAGCGCAGCTTCTTTTCCAGGTTGTCACCCTTCAAAAGAAAAGGCAGGTTGCGAATCATAGAATATCTTGAACTGAAATAAGAGATCATTAGCTGTTCTCAATTTTATGTCATAATTATTTAATATTTTCAGTGGGGTATTTTAGGGAAAAGCGAGACCACTGTCTCAATAGTTTTCACGTTATTTACACTCATTCCGGCTGCAATCTGATTTGACATATGCTACGACGTTTTAACGTTGTTTGCCGTTAAGTTGGCAGAGTAACGCGCCCTAAGTCGATTACGCTGCTCTCGTCACTGTTCTGCAGCTTTATTAAGCGGGAACAGCGCATTTTCTCCACACTGACATTGTTCCTACCCAGGGACAAATTCGCACGTTAGAATGAAACGTAAGCGCCTTAGCGTGTAGACAGCACCTCAGGCCAATGAACGCAGGCTGAAACCGAATCCCGCCGTGCGTGCTTTGATGGCTACACCCACTTTAAAACATCGGGTTGCAATGAAAATTCGTTTCCTATCTGCAAATGAGCTCAAGCTGGCTGAAGTGCGTACCATCCTTGAACCGGTAGGCGTTGAGGTGATTCCCATCGCGCGTCGTATCGAAGAGATTCAGACTGAAAATGAGGTGGAATTGGTGCGGGATAAACTCACCAAAGCTTTCTCAATCATTGGTCGCCCACTGTTTGTTGAGCATACTGGTTTGTATCTGGATGGACTGAACGGCTTGCCCGCCGGGTTAACGCGTATCTTTTGGAGCCGATTAAATGCAGAGCGTTTCACCAAACTGGTGAACGGACTGGATAGCCCCAGCGTGACCGCCAAAACGGTACTGGGCTATTGTGATGGCCGTAAAATGTACCAGTTTGAAGGTGAACTTCGCGGCACTATTGCACCCGCTCCAGCCGGGCCACGCGAATTTCAGTGGGACTGTGTTTTCATTCCTGAAGGGCATTCACAGACCTTCGCCGAAATGGGTGAATTGAAAAATGAAATATCCATGCGCAGACTGGCACTGGATCGTTTCGCCACCTTTCTTAAAACTTCACGGGGACTGGCATGAAACCGGAACTCAAACGCGCCTACGATGCAGGCAAACTGATCCTGTTTGCGGGCGCGGGTATTTCACGCAATCTTGGTCTGCCGGAGTGGCATGAGCTGATTGCGCATCTGGCCAAAGAATTGGGTTACGATCCGAAGATCTTTAATACCTACGGTACGCACCTTTCGCTGGCGGAATATTACAAGCAGCGCAAAGGTTCGCTAGGTCCGTTACGCAGTTGGATGGATCGCGAATGGCATCGCCCGGATATCGATGTGCGTAGCTCTGAAATTCACACCATGATCACGCAGGGCAATTTCTCGCGCATTTACACCACCAATTACGATCGCTGGCTGGAGATGGCGCACGAAGCGCATAATGTGCCGTACAGCAAAGTGGCGAACGCGGCGGATTTAGTCTCATTGACTGAAGACAAACGTCACATTATTAAACTTCATGGCGATTTTGACGATGATACGTCTATCGTGCTGGATGAAAGCAGCTACTTCGAACGCCTCTATTTTGATTCGCCGCTGGATATCAAACTGACGCATGACGTGATGGGCAATTCAGTGTTGTTTGTCGGGTACAGCATCAGTGATTTTAACATTCGTCTGTTATTCTACCGCCTGACGAAAATGTGGGGCCGCACTGGATTGGCTACCGCGCGCCCTAAATCCTATCTGTTCACCAACCGCAATAATCCGGTGGCGAGAGAGGTGTTAGGGCAGTGGGGCATTGAAATGATCGTGTCCGAAGAGGATGATCCGCGCAAAGCGCTGGCCACGTTCCTGGAAGAATTACTGGCTTGATGAGCAGAAAGTGATTGCTCAAAAAAGTTTGCTTAGAATATACTGTATATAAATACAGTAAGCCGAGGTGCATCATGGCAGTCGAAACCAAATATGTTGTTGTCAGAAAGGGTGAAGAGAAGATGACGTTTGCCAATAAAAAAGACGCGGATGCCTGGGATAAAATGCTCGATATGGCCGACGCCTTCACCGACTGGCTGCAGCAAAATCAGCCTGAACTGGGTGAAGCACAGGCCGAAGCATTGGGCATGTTACTGGCAGAACAGAAAGACGCGGTGCAGCATATTTTGCGTACCAGCAAATTGCCGGATGCGGTAAAGGAAGAAGCGACTGCCGAAGTTGAAGTTGAGACTGAAGCTTCTGCTGAATCTGAAGCCTCTGCGGAAGCTGAAACCGGAAAACCAGAAAAGAAAGTGCGCGCGGTTAAAGCAGCCTGATAAGGCTGTTGTTCTGACAGGTGCGCTTCGATGCGCGCCTGAATAATTTATCCTGTTTATCAAGCGATAACTCGGCAGTCACGCTGCTGCCATAACGACCTCATTATTTCCCCCTTCTGATCATCTGAACCGAACACTGACTTTAATTGGCTCATGCAGTGAGCCGATTAAATTTTATTCGGCTCACTGCATGAGCCGAATGTGGGTAGCATTGGCTCATTGACCAGCAGCAATCGTGGCGATTTCAGCCTGAAATTTCTATCCAGAGACGTGGATAAAGCCTTATTGGCCGCTAGTTAACAGGCTACCCCTGAGTAAACCGTCATGAGGGTTGAGCACCGACTGTGCACGGGGCGGATTTGCGCCGCAGATTCAGGTGAGTCACGTCTGACGTTTTACGCCAATGGCTTATCAGATGATCAAATAAGCTCGTGCCTTTTTGTATTATGAAGTCTTTAGAAACTCTTTTAATCTGCACTCCCTATAGGATGGCGGGGTATGTAGATTAAATTATGCAATATATCAGGAACGTTATTTTCGATTTAGATGGGACGTTAGTCGATTCATTTCCCGGCATAGAAAAAAGCATACTTTTCGCACTGAAAGAATTAGGCTATGAAAAACCAGATAATCAGAATATTAAGGCACTGATTGGCCCACCGATGAGGGTTATATTTGAAAAGCTTCTGGCACCTTTTGATGATGCTCGTATCGATCAGGCTATTGAAATCTATCGTGAACACTATCGGCGTTACGGTGTGTTCATCGCAAGATGTTATGAAGGAATAGATGATGTTTTAGCGAGGTTGATAGAATCAGGCATTCAATTGTTTATCGCCACTTCAAAGCGACAACACTTTGCCGACCTTATGCTGGAAAACAATGGACTTCAGCATTTTTTTCATCAAGTCTATGGCAGCACAAATGATGGCCGTTTCGATAATAAAGATCATTTAGTCGCACATTTGGTATCTGAAAATAAATTGGCGGTGAGTGAATGTGTGTTAATCGGTGACCGAAAAGATGATGTCGTGGCTGCTCAGCATAATGCCATTACGTCCATCGGCGCAGCATGGGGTTATGCCAGTCAGGGGGAGTTGATGGCGGCTCAGGCGAACTCTATTTGTGAATCACCGGACAAATTGCTTCCACTCATTCTTCGTAGATAATCAGTGCTTGCTGCCAATAAAAAAGCCATTTCAAGGAAATGGCTATGCCAGTAGTTGTTTGCAATTTCAGATGCAAGATCAATGCGTAAACAGTGAAAATGTTCCGGAGTAGTAAGTCACCATCCACGCTACGTATACCAGCCAAACCACTAACAATCCCGCCAATCCCATTTTACCTGTCATGATTTTATTCCTCTTGTTATGCGGCGTTGTGCGCCTGTGAGGAATAAGCTGACAGCAGTCCGAGTTAGCGATCTTGCGCCAGATCAAAAACCACCGTTTTTAGTAGGGAAAAAATGGGAGCCATCATTGATCCAGAGACAAGTTGCCCGTTTAGTTATAGAAAAAGTAGGGAAAAGAAGCGGATAAAAAGTGCCGCTTATTTGCTCTCTTTGCCAATCAGATCAGCAAAATCACTCAGAGATTCTAGAATTAAGCGCGAAGTTTAAAAAAAATTTAATCCTGCAATTATTTATGGCAAAGGAACATTATTTTGAACATCGCAAATCAAATACCCAGACTTTCGCTCTGGAATAAACTCTTTGCCCTCATTCTGCTGTTGCTGGGGATTATCCTGGCCGCAGGTGGGGGCTGGCTGGTGGCATTAGGTGGTAACGGGTACTACGTGCTGGCCGGTATCGGGCTGATCATTTCCGCTGTGCTGATATTCATGAAGCGCACCAGCGGTGCAGGCTGGTTCGCGCTGGTATTTGTCGGCACGCTGATCTGGACCATTCAGGAATCAGGGCTGGATTACTGGCGCTGGGTGCCGCGCTTCGCATTGATGCTGATTCTCGGCATTGCGTTTGCCTTCCAGTTGCCGAATCTGGTACCGCGCATCAGTCGTGGTGCTTCACGCGCGCTGGCGGCAGTGCTGATTGTCGCTTTTGTGGTCGCTGCGGCGCTGCCCTTTGCACCACTCAATGAAACGCCGGCCACAGATGTACCTGCAGCAGGGTCAGCCAACTACATGGCGGACACCGGCAGTGGGAAAGCTTCTACGCCAGACAGTGGCGATTGGTATACCTACGGCGGTTCCCTGGCGTCACAGCGTTTCGCCAATGCCAGTCAGATCACGCCTGATAACGTGAAAGACCTCAAGCTTGCCTGGCAATTCCGCACCGGTGATTTACCGAAAGCGCGTTGGGGTGGTGAGAACACGCCGATCAAGGTGGGCGATACGCTGTATACCTGTACCGCACGCAATATGGTGTTTGCATTGGATGCAGCCACAGGTAAAGAGAAGTGGCACTTTGACCCGAAGGTCAGCGATAAATCGATTCCCTACACCGCTGCCTGTCGCGGGTTAACGTGGTACGACAGCCAAACCAACAGCCACGCAACTGTCGGGCAAGTGGCTGACGCGCCGAGCGGTGATAACAGCGACTGCCAGCAGCGCATCATCCTTGGTACGCTGGATGCCCGTATCATCGAACTTAACGCCAAAACCG
The DNA here is from genome assembly GCF_002095465.1 of Pantoea rodasii. GTDB lineage: Bacteria > Pseudomonadota > Gammaproteobacteria > Enterobacterales > Enterobacteriaceae > Pantoea > Pantoea rodasii. Next base: position 55,023 of record NZ_MLFP01000003.1, read on the forward strand.
GTGAAGTGTGCCGCAGTTTCGGCAATCAGGGCACGGTTAATCTCGCTGAAGATATGGGGGAAACTTACGACGGCTATGTGGCAGTCAACTCCGCACCGGTGGTGATTCGTGACACCCTGGTGGTGGGGCATCAGACCATCGATGGACAGCGCGCATTCGGTCCACCGGGCGTGATAAAAGCCTATGATGTGCGTACTGGCGCACTGAAATGGGCTTGGGATGCTGCCGACCCGGATACGGCTACACCGAAGAAAGGACCCAATGCGTACAAACGCGGCTCACCTGATGTCTGGACCTCATTCACCGGCGATGACAAGTTAGGATTGGTGTATCTGCCCGTCGGAAACTCATCCGGTGACTACTGGAGCGGCACGCGGTCGCCTGCCGAAAACAAGTATTCGGTCTCACTGACCGCACTGAATATTGATACCGGCTTGCCGGCCTGGACTTTCCAGACCGCACATAAAGATGTGTGGGATTACGATCCCGGTTCTCAGCCTACACTGGTGGATTATCCGGATAAAAACGGTGGCAAAACGCCTGCCATTATTATGCCGACCAAACAGGGCGAAATTTATGTGCTGGATCGCCGCACTGGCAAATCGCTGTTTGGTGTGGAGGAACGTCCGGTGCCTGGTGGCGGCGTAGAGCCAGATCAACGCTCGCCAACCCAGCCTTATTCGTTGTTCCATCACCTCAGCAAACCGGATCTCACGCCGCAGGATATGTGGGGCTTAACGCCAGTGGACCAATTGGTGTGCCGCATTCAATTCCAGCAAGCCAGCTATAAAGGGCAGTACACGCCGCCGGAGGCCGATCGTCATTCGATTGAGTATCCGGGTTATAACGGCGGTTCTGACTGGGGCAGCGTGGCGGTGGATCCGACTCGCGGCATCATCATTGCTAACTATAACGATATGCCGAACTACAACATTCTGGTGCCGCGTGCTAAAGCCGATGCATTGGGATGGAAACCCCGCGATGAAATCCCTTATAACCCGCACGATACAGGCCATGCTGAAGGGGCAGGCGATCCACAAATCGGTGTGCCTTACGCGGTGAACGTGAATGCGGGCTGGCGCTTGCCCTATACCGGAATGCTGTGTAAAGAGCCGCCGTATGGAGGTATCCGCGCCATCGATCTGCGCGATGGACGCACTATCTGGGATCGTCCACTGGGCACCGCACGGCGCAATGGTCCGTTTGGTCTGCCAACCGGATTGCCGATTAACATTGGTACGCCGAACAATGGCGGTTCAGTGGTGACATCCAGCGGACTGATCTTTGTCGCGGCGGCCACGGATGATTTGATCCGCGCTATCGATATGCAAACCGGTAAGGAAGTGTGGAGCACCGAATTGCCTGCAGGTGGCCAGGCCAACCCAATGATCTACACGCAAAATGGACGCGAGTATCTGGTGATTGTCGCCGCAGGGCATCACTTTATGGAAACGCCAGTGGGCGATTATGTTTTGGCGTACGCGTTGCCGGAACAGAAATAACCATCATTGAAAACGGGATTAGGCAGCTGCCTAATCCCGCCACTTAAACCTTGTCTTAACATCCCTTTGGTCATCACACCCTTAAGGATTCACCTCTTCTAAACGGCGATTCAGCGTACGCGGACCAAAGATACCGATGGTAAACACCACGATCGCCATCGCGCCTGAGATTACAGCGAATACCGAGCTGACACCCATCTCACTCAGCACCCAGGCAATGGTAAAGCCTGACAGCATGCCGCTGATACGGCTCACCGAGTAAACCAGCCCAATCGCTTTAGCGCGAAAACGCGTCGGGAACAACTCAGCCTGATAAGCGCGGTAAGAGAAAGTCATACAGGTACTGGCTAACGACAGCAGCAGTCCCAAAGTCACCAGCATCACCGGCTGTGACTGCCATGAAACACCGTACCGACCAGCGCAATCGCCAGCGCAGAGCCACTGACCAGCCACTTACGCTCGATGCGATCGGCAAAGGTCATCGCTAAAAGCGGCCCCAGCGGGCTGGCAAAGGCGATCAGGAAGGAGTAGAGCAAACTGTGGGTAAAGGTCACGCCTTTTGCTGCCAGCAGTGTCGGGATCCAACTGGCAAATCCGTAATAGCCGATCGACTGAAAGAAGTTGAATACCAGCAGCATGATGGTGCGACGACGATACGGCGGACGCCACATCTCGTTTTTCACCGCCGGTGCCAAAGGAGTCGGGACCAGCAGCGCAGGATCAATAGCAGGCAGCGCGGAACCGGTGGATTTGGCCACACGCGCTTCCAGTCGGCGTACCACGTCTTCCGCTTCTTTGTAACGGCCTTTCTCCACCAGCCAGCGTGGGCTTTCCGGTAATCCCATCCGCAGGATCCACACCAACACCGCGCCGATACAGCCAAACAACACCACCCAACGCCAGCCGCTTAAGCCGAGGATTTCCTGCGGGACTAATTGCCATGAGAGGAAAGCGATTGTCGGAATCGAGGTGTACTGGATCGCCTGCACAAAGGCATAGGATCGTCCGCGCAAACGCGCCGGGATAAATTCAGAAACATAGGCATCAATGGTCACCAGCTCAGCACCCACGCCGATGCCAGAGATGATGCGCCAAAACACCACAGCAAACGGATGGTGCTGAAAGGCCATAATGCCACTGGCCACCGCGTAAACCAGTAACGCGATAATAAACACCTTTTTACGCCCGATGCGGTCAGCCAGATTGGCGATCAGCAAGGTGCCGAGGAACACCCCGAGGAACATCGCCGCGACAAATGCACCGAGGCTTTGGGGATCGAAAAAGTTATGGCTACCGTGGGAAAAAATCCCTTCACGAACCATGCCTGGACCGATATAGGCGGTCAGGAACACATCATAAACTTCAAACCAACCTCCCATCGCCAGCGCAAAATAATCAGCCACAACGGGCGCGCGGCAGGTAAGCGTTCCAGACGCGCAGAGAGTTGCGCACCAAAGGCCTTACCTTCTTCTGGTGTGAAGTTGTCACGCCAGGTCATCGGCGGGGGGATCGACTCGCTCAGCGAAATTTTTTTCAGCACGGTAGGGTACTCCGTTATTTTTATAATGGTTTGTGAAGGGCGGATATCATTGCGCGCCCTTCAGCACAGGTGTATCGACCGACAGCCTTAGACCGGACAACCTTTGGCACGCAGGATGGCATTGAAACGCTCAGGATCGTTGCTGCCTGCTAAATTGCTGGCGCGGATCTTCTCTTCACGCTGTGCATGTTGCTGCACGCGAGGGAGCAGCACGCTCAACTCATCCTGGGCGATGGCAATCACGCCGTCAGCATCGGCAACGATCAAATCGCCGGGCGACACCACCAGTCCCGCACAGTGCACCGTGGTGTTGACCTCGCCTGGGCCTTCTTTGGAAGGACCGCGCAGGGTGTTACCGCGTGCCCAGCAGGCAATACCGCCTTCCGCCCATTCATTGAGGTCGCGCACTGCGCCATCAATCACGAAGCCGGCAATCTTTTTGGTGACAGCGGAGGTGCGCATCAGGCCGCCGATCAACGCTTGTGTCAGGTCGCCTGAGCCGTCTACCACGATCACATCGCCCGGCTGCGCCATCTCGATGGCTTTATGAATCATCAGGTTATCGCCAGGGCGCACTTTCACCGTGATCGCCGGGCCGCACAGCACCAGATTGGCATCGTTGTGATAAGCCTGTAAGCCAAGCGCACCGACACTGCGCCCCATGGAGTCGCCAATATTCGGCACCGGCAGTGCACGGAAGGCATCAATCACGCCCGCATCGATCGGCGCGCCGCGTTCACCAATGAAATAGCCAATCGGCCAGTCTTTATGGATGGTCATAGGTTAACTCCGGTTTAGCACCTGCGGATTCACGCAGGCGGTTGGGTTGATCTGTTGAATATCAAGAAAATCCAGACACTGGCGTGCCGCACTTTGTGCCACGGCATCCAGTGCCTGCGGCGTTGAGCCACCGATATGCGGGGTCACGATCAGGTTGCTGAGCGTGCGGAAGGGATGATCGGCAGCCAGCGGCTCAAGCGCCACGGTATCCAGTGCCGCGGCACGCAGTTGGCCAGTTTGCAACGCGACAGCCAACGCCTCTTCATCAATCAATTCACCGCGAGCGGTATTGATCAGCGTGGCGTGTGCGGGCAGCTGCGCCAAACGTTGTGCGTTGATCATCAGACGAGTTTTGGGTGTAACCGGACAGTGCAAACTCAGCACATCCGCTAGCGGCAATAGCTCGTCTAGCGAACCACAGCGCTGAGCACCTTCAAAGTCGCCATCAGCCGGGGCGGCAGGATCAAAAAATGAGACCTGCATCCCAATCACACGTGCGAAGCGCGCCACGCGACGGCCAATCTCACCAAAGCCGACCAGTCCAAGGGTTTTGCCCTGTAACTCTTCGCCATCGCCGCTGCGGGTCCAGCGTCCGGCGGCGACTTCCTGTTGGAAAAGGGCAGGCGGCGCGCGCAGTTCAGCATCAGCGCCAGCGTCAGTTCAGCAACAGATTGTGCATTGGTAGCCGGCGTGGTCAGCACCGGAATGCCGCGTTCGGTAGCGGCCGCCACGTCGATATTGGTGACGCCCACGCCGTGCTTGCAGATGATTTTCAGCGTTGGGCAGGCGTTGATGGCTTTCGCGTTCAATTCAACGGTGCGCGAGATCACCGCGTCGTACGCCACGCTGCTCATCCGACGCTCTACTTCAGCAACGTCATTGGCGTCATCAAGATAATCGACCACACAGCCTGCATCAGCGAGGCGTTGACGGCCTCCCTGGCCGAGGTCAGTGGTGGTCACGAGAAAGCGATAAGTCATGTCGGTTCTCCGATAGGGTTTACGTCATCCTGGCATCGACAACCGATAAAAAATATTCTGCGAAGGTTATTAATTCATTCCTTCCAGGAATAATGCTGCCCGGCGCGGCATAAATCACGACGCAAGACAGTGTTATATTTTTGTTAATGATCAGATCGCTTTTGGCTGACATTGCGCTGCGCTTTACGCTTTAGGATTTTTACTTAAAAAAGCGTTAAAAACGTAGAGTTAGCGGAGCGCAGCGGCCCTATATCCGCAGGTCAAAGACCGCATAAATAGTGTGATCTACTTCAAAAAGATCCCTCAGCGCCCTGATACCCATCAGATATTTTATCGCCGTTGTTTTAAGCGAAGTGCGCTGCAATGTTGCACAAGTCATGCGCCGAACGTTTTTTAGCCGCACGAAATGATAAATGTAACTAAAGTTATAGAGTGTACCGTTTGGTTCATTAACAACTACATAATAGAACGGTTACATCATGTCTCACTCAAAAGATCTCTTCGCTGTGCTCGGCCGCGTCATGGCGGTGGGTCTGTTCTTCGCTTCCGGTCTCGACAAAATCACCCACTATGCAGACAACCTGCAAACCATGGCGGATAACGGCGTCCCTGCTTTCTTCCTGCCGCTGGTTATCCTGCTGGAAGTGGGCGGCGGTCTGGCGATTGCCTTTGGTTTCCTGACCCGTTTCACGGCCATTTTTATGGCGGTGTTTTCGGTCATGGCAGGTTTCCTGTTCTATCAGGGTTATAGCCACGCACACCTGATGGTGTGGTTGAAAAATATCTCCTGCGCCGCCGGTTTCCTGATGCTGTGCCTGCACGGCGGCGGCAAATGGAGCCTCGATCATCTGATTCAGCAACGTCTGGCACGTCGCTGAGCTTTCCCCCTAAACGATTCACTATTCAGGATCTTACCAATGAAAAAAATCACGACAGTGCTGCTGTGCGGCGGACTTTTCTGTGCCGCAGCGCAAGCCGCCGAACCCGTTAACCAGGTCGCCGTTTTAACTCATCACCAGGCACAACAGCTGGTGGCAAAAGCCGAGCAGATCATTGGCAGCCATCACATCGGCGGCGCGATTGCGGTGGTCGATCCGTTTGGCCAACTGATTGCCTATGAGCGTCTCGATGGGGCAACGCTGGCGAACAGCGAACTCGCGCCGAAGAAAGCGCACTCGGCGGCAGCTTTTGGCGTGCCGACATCCAGCTTCCAGCAGAAAATCGCTGCTGGAAATATCGGCATGCTGGGTAATCCGGTGGTGGTGCCGCTGCCAGGCGGTGAGCCAGTAAAAGTGAACGGTGTGGTGGTCGGTGCCATTGGTGTCAGCACGCCAGATGGCAACGTGGATGCGGAAGCGGCGCAGGGCGCGCTGTCGGCATTGAAAGCGGGTTAGCCATGGAAAGGAGACGTTTTTTACAACTGATGATGGCCACGCCGGTCATCGTCTCCATCCCGTTACAGCCGCTGTTGGCCGCACCTGCGGATGCCGCTCAGGCGCTGCTGTTGCGTGCCAGTGAACTGTTAACCGGACGCCGTGGCCTTGATATTGGCATCACCGAACGGTTATGGACGCTGTTGTGTGAGCAGGATACGCAATTCCCGGCACAGCTGGCGCGCCTGATGACCCGTCTCAATGCGTTGCATAGCGAAGATCGTGAGCAGATCGTCGCGCAACTCGATGATGCAGATGTGAAGACCGCGCTAACAATTATTTCCCCGTGGTATCTCGGCTATACCGGACATCCCTCCACCACCAAAGCGGTGGATGACGCGCACTTCGTCACCTTCTTGTCGGCGCTGATGTATGAGCCAACGCGTGACCACACCATTCGTCCGAGTTATGCCAGAGCAGGCGGGGATTACTGGGCCGAAGTGCCGCCGGGTGTGACAGCGCCACCGATGTCCACCTTGATTCGCGAATGGGGCGATCAATCCCCGCTGGCCGCAAAGCAGATTAAACAGCCTGATGCCCCCTGGTTACTGATGGTGCAGGGCAAAGCCAAAACCCTCGTGGAAGCCGAGGCGATGTTGGCGCAGCACAACAACCTATAACAAGAATCGAGCAGGTACATCATGAGTGAATTTGATGCCGATGTGGTGATCGTCGGCTCCGGTGCGCTGGGCGCCAACGCCGCTTATCAGCTGGCGAAAGCGGGCAAATCGGTAATTATGCTGGAAGCAGGGCCTTATATTCCGCGCTGGAAAGCGGTGGAAAACTACCGAAACGGTGCCAGTAAACGTAACTGGTGCGCGCCTTATCCGAATCTGCCGTGGGCACCGAACTCTTACACCGAAGGCTATATCGATGCCAAAGGGGATGAAGATTTCGAATATGTCACCAGCTACTTACGTGTCGCGGGTGGTAGTACGCGTCACTGGGCATCCGCCTGCTGGCGCTTGTTACCCAACGACTTCAAGCTAAAAAGCGTTTACGGCGTTGGCCGTGACTGGCCGATGGAATACAGCGAGCTGGAGCCGTGGTATGTCAAAGCCGAGCGAGAAGTCGGCGTCGTTGGCACCGCCGATGAGGACCAAAGCGGGCAAGGGCGCGGTCACTATCCGCCACGTTCAGCAGAGTATCCGCTGCCGCCGGAAGCCAAGCCGTATATGGTGCAGCGCATGCAGTCAAAGCTGGGCCCGATGGGTTATCAGGTGATTCATGAGCCGCACGCCCGCGTGTCACGTCCTTATGATGGCCGCCCGGCTTGCGCAGGTAACAACAACTGCGAACCGATCTGCCCGATTGGCGCAATGTATTCCGGCGATATGCACGTCGATAAAGCCGTGGCGCTGGGCGTGCAGCTACGCACCGAATGTGTTGCCTGGAAGCTGGAGAAAGGCGCAGGTAACAAGATCGTCGCGCTGCATTATCGTCAGCCTGATGGCAAAGATACGCGCCTCACCGCGAAGACTTTTATCATCGCCGCACACGGTCTGGAAACGCCAAAACTGTTGCTGATGAACGATATCGCCAACAGTTCCGATCAAGTTGGTCGTAACCTGATGGATCACACCGGTTTGAGCCTGACGTTCCTCGCTGACGAACCGCTGTGGACCGGACGTGGATCCGTGCAGCACGGCACTATCGCCAATCGCCGCGATGAAGCCAGTCGCGCACAGCATTCAGCCATTCGTTACTCGCTGCGTAACCTGGTGCCGAACGTCGATGTTACCGTGCCGTTGCTAAAGCAAGGCATGATGGGACAAGCGCTGGATGACGCGATTCGTGACCGCGCTTCACGCATCATGAACATCAGTACCATGAGTGAAACGCTCCCAAGTCCGACCAACCGCGTAACGCCAAACTACGATCGCAAAGATTCGATTGGCCTGCCGATGATCAACGTTAATTACCATCTTGATGATTACGTGCGCGGCATGCGCCCGCAGGCGTACAAGGATTTCGCTAACTTCCTGCAGGCCTTTAACGGTGAAGTGATTGAAGCACCGACCGGCTGGCGCAATCAGTATCACATCATGGGCACCACCATTATGGGCGATAACCCGCGTGATTCGGTGGTCGATGCGCACTGCCGTAGCTGGGATCATCCCAATCTGTTCCTCGCCACCACCGGCGTGATGCCCACCTCTGCCACGGTGAATCCGACGTTGACCGGCATCGCGTTGGCGCTGCGCATGGCCGACACCATCGCGAGGGAGATCTGATGATGCGCAAACCATTGTTGCGCCTTGCCGCTGCCAGTCTGCTACTGGCCGGTGCTGTGCAGGCGCAGGAGGCCTCGCCGGATCTGGTCAAGCGGGGTGAATATCTGGCCACCGCCGGGGACTGTTCGGCCTGTCATCGCGATCCGCACAGCGGCAAACCTTTCTCGGGCGGTTACGCGATTCAGTCACCGATGGGGATGATTTATGGATCCAACATCACGCCATCGAAAACCGCCGGGATTGGCAACTATAGCCTGGCGGATTTCACCGATGTGATGCGTAAAGGCAAAGCGCCGGGCAATCATTACCTCTATCCCGCGATGCCTTACACCTCATTTGCCGGGCTGTCAGACGAAGATATCCACGCGCTTTATTCGTATCTGATGCTCGGCGTGCCAGCCGACGATCATCCGGCCCCCGCAACCGATCTGCCGTTCCCGTTCTCTTTCCGTCCGGTGATGGCGATGTGGAATTTGTTGTTCCTCGATAGCAAGGCGGTGCCAGGCAGCGATGCGGCCGCAGGCAGTGCAGAACGCGGCGAGTATTTGGTGCGCACGCTGGCGCATTGTTCCACCTGCCATACGCCACGTAACGGCATGATGGCGGAACAGGGCGATCGCTTCCTGTCGGGCGGTAAGGTTGGCAGCTGGACGGCACCGAATATCACGCCAGATGCGCAGGCGGGTATCGGTGACTGGAGTGAAGCGGAGATTGTCACTTACCTGCGCACTGGCGCGCTGCACGGTAAAGCGATTGCCGCAGGTGAGATGGGCACAGCGGTACAGAATTCGTTCTCGAAAATGCAGCAGAACGATCTGGAGGCGATGGCACATTACCTGAAACAGGTGCCTGCGATTGGCGGCGTGGATCGTAAAGCGCCTTCGGTAGCGCCTCAGGCTACACCGCTGTCGGCCATTGAAACCGGCATGAAAAATGAGATTACCGATTATGTCTCCGGCGATGCGATGAGCGGGGCGCAACTGTACAACGGGGCTTGTGCCACCTGTCACGCCAGTGATGGACGCGGAACCCACGATACGCAGCGCTTCTATCCCTCGCTGGTCGGATCGTCAGCGGTGCTGTCGGACGATCCCGCCAATCTGATCATGACGATTGCAGAAGGGGTCGATCGCCAGACCGGCAACGATCACGCCTTTATGCCGGAATTTCGCACGCAGTTTAGTCAGGCCGAACTGGCCAAAGTGGCGGATTACGTCTCCACCAACTTCGGCAATCCGCAGCATGTGATTACCTCAGCCGATGTAGAGCAAACGCTAAAAGGTGAAAGCGGCAGCTGGCTGGTGCGATACGCGCATGCGTTAAGCATCATCGGTGGCGTGGTCGCGCTGCTGGTGATCGTGGTGGCGCTGATCCTTTTCCTGCGCCGCCGGAAATAACTTTTACGGGCGACGTATACGTCGCCCGGATTCATAACGGTATGACCCTTTAAGGAGTGACTTCAATGAAAAAGGCTTTATCCCTTGCGCTGTTGAGCGCCGCGCTGTTTGGTTCTGCCGCCGCGCACGCCACCCTGACGCAAACCATTCTCTCGCAAGGCGATGCGCAGAAGCTGATCGCGGCCGCACAGGAAAAAGCGCATGCGCTAAACGCCAACGTCTGTATTGCGGTGTTGGATCAGTCAGGCCAGCTGCTGGCGTTTAATCGCATGGACAATGCGCCCGTCGGCTGCATCGATTCCTCGATTCTGAAAGGTCGCGCGGCCGCGTTGTATCGCACGCCAACAGACAAATATATGGATCGCGCCAACGGTAAAGAACCGGCTATCGCAACCTTGCCGGGCGTGATCCCGCTGGGCGGCGGCTCACCGGTGGTGTGGCAGAACAATACTATTGGTGCCGTGGGCGTCAGCGGTTCTGCTAACCCGAATGAAATCGCCATCGCCAAAGCGGCAAGCGACAGCTTTAAATAACGACTGATGTTTTAGCTCAACTATTCATGACGGAAAGGTGCACTTTGATGCACCCGCGGGCGGCCTGAGAGGCGCCCGTGCAACACAACACGCTGCAAACTTCCCCTTCATCACGCTCTCCTCCGACCTGCTCATCCATCAAGTTCCTGTGCCGCGCGCCGATAGTCTCTTCAGAAGGAATGTAGGTGCACAGGGAGTGGTTCATTTTAAGCCGAAAAGTGTCAACCCCAGGAGCGCCATAATGGCCAAACACGCATCAAAGAAAACAATGAGCACCCGCACGCAGATGCTGCTGACGGGCGCCTTAACTATCACCCTTGGCTTTGCCGTCACTATCGGCGTGTTGAGCTGGCAGTCCAGTAACGAGCAAAAGTCACTGGCAGAAAACTATCTGCAGCAGATTGCGCAGACCCAGGCGCTGCAAATTCAGCAGCAGTTAAGCTATGCGCGCGATGTGGCGCATAACCTCGGGCACAGCCTGATTGCACTGCCTGCGGCAGGGATTCAGGATCGTAAAGTGGCCGACAAAGTGATGGAATCCGCGTTACGTGATAACCCGGACTATCTCTCCATTTCAGTGATTTTTGAAGAAAATGCCTTTGATGGACGCGATGCCGAGTTCGCGACTCAGCCTAATGCCGCACCTAAAGGGCGCTATGCCTACTTCGTCGATCGCAATCAGGCCGGCAATTTTAATATGCATCCGCTGACCTCAATCTTTACGCCAGGTCAGGGTGATTACTATCTGCTGCCGCAGAAAAGCCAGAAAGACACGTTAATCGAACCCTATAGCTATGCCTATAACGGCGTCCCAACGCTGTTGACGTCAGTGGCTGCGCCGATCATCAGCCAGGGGAAACTGTGGGGGGTTGTCACGTCTGATATTTCACTGGCGTCATTGCAGGAAAAGGTCAACAAAATCAAGCCGTGGGATGGCAGTGGTTACGCTATGCTGCTGTCCAGCGCGGGCAACGTGGTGTCCTATCCGGATAAAAACCAGACCAGCAAAGCGTGGAAGGGCGATACGCACAACTACAGCGCGTCAGTGGTTGAACAACATGACGCCTTGTTGGGTGAAGATGGCATGGTCACCTGGCAGCCGATTATCATCGGCAACAGCGGTCAGAAATGGTATCTCGGCGTGGTCGCCCCGGTGAGCAAAGTGATGGCGGCGGCCCATCGCCAGTTGGTCAACGCCGTGATTCTGATGATCATCAGCATTCTGGTGGTGTGTGCGCTGCTGGGTCTGTTATTCAGTCGTAAAGTATTGAAACCGATTGGGGGCGAGCCGCTGGAAGCCGCCACCATTGCGCTGGCGGTAGCCGATGGCAAGCTAGATAACGTGATCGTCCTAAAAGAACGTGACAACAGTAGCCTGTTCTATGCGCTGCATACCATGCAGAACCAACTGCGTGAGATTGTCGGTCAGATCCAGGATGCCAGTTCGTCGGTAAGACAGGGCGCTGGGGAGATCGCCAGCGGCAACCTTAATCTGGCCTCACGCACCGAACAGCAGGCGGCGGCGCTGGAGCAAACGGCTGCCAGCATGGAGCAGATTACGGCTACGGTGAAACACAACGCCACCAATGCACATCAGGCAACGGAGCTGACGGAAAATGCCACGCAGATTGCCGGCCGGGGTGAATCGCTGGTAGGTGAAGTGGTGCAGACCATGGCGCAAATTGATGACAGTGCGAAAAAGATCGGCGATATCACTGCCATCATTAACAGCATCGCTTTCCAGACCAATATTCTGGCGCTTAATGCCGCAGTTGAAGCGGCGCGTGCCGGTGAGCAGGGCCGTGGTTTTGCCGTAGTGGCCTCGGAAGTGCGTAATCTGGCGCAGCGCAGTGCCAACGCGGTGAAAGAGATTGCGGCGCTGATTGAGGAGTCGAGCCAGCGTGTTGGCAGCGGTGTTCAACTGGTACAGGACGCCGGTAAGACCATGCAGGAGATGACCCAGGCAGTGAACTCTGTGCGCACCATCATCGGTGAAATTGTGGTGGCATCCGATGAGCAGGCGCGCGGAATTAGTCAGGTGACCATTGCGGTGAATGAAATGGACGGCACCACGCAGCAGAACGCCGCGCTGGTGCAACAGATGTCGGCGGCGGCTAGTTCGCTGGAAGACCAGGCCGCACAGCTGGCGCATACGGTAGGGCGTTTTCAGTTAAGTTGAGTTAGTCATCTGAGTTGAAGACCTTGTCACAACGGGCCGCGCCTTATAACGTAGGGCGCGGCCTTGTGCTATTTGCTCAAGGCCAACAATGACTGCCACACATCGGGAACCACCATGAATCGCCAGCAACTGTTCGAGCACATCAGCCAAACCTACCAAATTGAACCCGACTATCCGTGGAAAAAACACAGTGAATATGCGGTTCTGCGGCACCCTCGCCACCGTAAATGGTTTGCGTTGGTGTTCCCGCTGGAGAGCCATAAACTCGGATTGGACGCAGGCCCGGTGGTTCAGGTGATGAATATCAAAACCCATCCCGAACTCACCGGTTCACTGCGCCAGCAGCATGGCGTCTATCCGGCCTATCACATGAACAAAGAGCACTGGATTAGCCTGACGCTGGAAAACGGCTTGCCGGATAGCGAGATCATTGCGCTGCTGGATGACAGCTTTAGCTTAACGTTTTAGGTTTTCGCGCCATGATGACATCGAGCGGCGACATCGGGAACGGTTGCATTCGCTGGACGCGCTCAATCACAAATCCTGCCTGTTGCAATTCCTCGCACAACATCCCTTCATTAGTGACGTTGTAACCTCGCATCATTAACGGGGTAAAGAATGGCAGCACCTGCCGTGCCTCCTCTGGGTTTTCGGGGACTTCTGCATGGGCACTGATCAGCAATCCGCCTGGCTTTAAGCGCGTGAACCACTCGCGCAGCATCGCCTGTCTGTCCGCCATAAAGTAGAGAAACGATGAACTCCAGATGATGTCGACCTGACGCTGTTCTGGAAAGGTCGCCAGCGCACAACAGCGATCGCTCAAGCCCGCCTTTTCAATATTGCGCTGCGCCACCGTGGCGGTTTGGGGCAAATCAAACACGATGGCTGAAAGCTGCGGAAAACGTTGGGCTAATGCAATGCTGATCAACCCTGGCCCACCGCCCATATCCAGCAACAGCGCCGGACGCTGAAAATCAGCCAGCGTATCCGCAATATCACAGGCGGTGTCGGCGCTGAGTGCACGTTGTTCCTGAGCAATCTGATGCAGCGCCGCATCGGCCCATGCGGTGTCAATCTGCAACGGGTCCTGCCAGCCGGGTTGCGCCTGGGTTAACAGCTGCGGCAGGCGTTGGCCAAACTGCTGCAACACCTGATGTCGATAGCGCCAGGCATCGCCGATATAACGGCTGCTGCCGTGACAGAGAAACACATGCACATCGGGCGCCAGCACAAAGCAATCACCTTCATGCACCAGCAGTTCGGTGCTCCATATCAAACGTAACAGATGATTAGCCTGTTGTGGTAGCCAGTCATAATGCTGAGCAACTTGCGCAGCCGTGGCGGGCAGTGCCAGAAAATCAAACAAACGATGTTCAAACGCCAGCGCAACGGCGCCGTTAAGTGCCTGCTGAGCCAGCAAAGCATCGAGTGTGGAAAGAGGTGAGCGCATAGCCATGTCCTGAGCAGATAACGAGAACATCAGCCTAGCCTTTCGCGCAAATGCAATTTATTCTCATTTGTCTGTGGCACGGCGATTAAACTCTGCGTGAGGAGAAAGGATGCAAAAGCCCGGTGAAAGGCATGTGCGCCAGCATCAACTGTCATGGGATATGCGCATGGTGCAGTCGGACTACTGGCCGATTCACGCGCTGAGTGAATCCGCGCAGCCCAGTCACAATCAGCCTCTGCTGGTGCTGACTTTCGGCCAGCTGGGAAATTCACGCTATCGCGAATGCAACGGACGCGAGATCGCTTTCAGCGCCGGACATCTCACTGTCACCAGTTTTCAGGCCAGCGATGGCGAGCGGCTTTATCGTGCCGGTGAACGGGTACAACAGCTGCGGTTGATCCTGAGTGCCGCCAGCGTTCGTCACTACTTTGGTGAGCAGGACGCTGAGGGTTTATTACAGCCACAGCTCAAGCGCCATCTGTTCAGTCGCTTCGGCCAGGCCACTGTCGCGCAGCTTAATCAAACGCAAGACGACCCGTTGTTACGGGAAATTCAGGCGTTAAGCCTGCTGGCGCTGCATCGTCATCAGATCCAGCCCAGTGTTTTGCTGCCAAAGTTGCATCCGCAGATGATTGAGCGGCTGGAGCACGCGCGCGGATGGATGCACGATCATCTCAACGAAACGTTTTCGCTCGGCACGCTGGCATTGGCGGCAGGACTGAGTGACTATCAGCTGAAAACCGGGTTTCAGCAGCATTTTCACTGCACGCCGGGGGCGATGTTGTTGCAGATGCGCATGGAACACGCGCATCACTTGCTGGAACAGGGATTTCAGGTGGCGCAGGCGGCCTGGCAGGTGGGGTATCAACATCCGCGTAATTTCAGCGTGGCATTTCAACGCTATTTTGGTCGCCCGGCCAGTGCGATTACCGGGCGCAGAAAGCAGGATTAGCGCGAGCGACGCGACGGCATCATGCGCAGTAATGTGTTGTCTTTGAACAGGTAGTGATGGGCGAGCGCTGCTACGGCATGAATACCAATCAGCCAGTAACCGTAAGGGGCGAGTGTTTCATGCCAGTCGGCAATGCTGTCCGCGAAATCCGGATCGGGATCGCCGCTCACCGGCATCGGAATGCCGAAGATCCACCAGGTGCGGCCCATATAGAAGCGCGACAAAATGCCAAGGATCGGCAACACAATAAAGAACAGATAGATCGCCAGATGCATCAGATGCGCGAGGCCGGTTTGCCAGTGCGGCGGTTTAGGCACAATCGCGGGACTACGATGGCGAAAGCGCAACAACACGCGTGACAGCATCAGCACCAGCACGCAACTTCCTGCGCTGAAATGGCCGATGATCATGGCGAAGCCTTGCCATGAGCCGCGCGTCGCTAATCCGCGAAACTCCATGGTGCAATAGGCGGTGACCACCAGCAAGAAGGTCAACCAATGGAGAATAATCTGCGAAGGGGCGTATTTGGTGCTCATCATTCAGTCCGTAAAAGGCGTAGCAGAAGCGCTAACATAGCGGAAAACGGGCTGAATTAATTCATAATTTGACACATCCCACAACGAAATTTTTACCGCTGTGCTTCCGTCGCCTGCATGAGCTGACTGAGTAACGCCTGCAGCTGTTGTTGTTGATCGCTGGTCAGGGGCGAGAGCAGTTGGCGTTGTGTTTCAGTATGCACCTGCAGTGCCTGCTCGATCTTTTCTCGTCCGACTTCCGTCAAGGCAACCCGCATGCTGCGCTTATCGTCCGGATCGGCCACGCGTCTGATCGAACCCACGGCTTCAAGCCGATTAAGCCGATTGGTCATTGCGCCTGAGGTAATCAGCAGCGATTGATACAACTGCGTGGGTGAGAGGCAATAAGGTTCACCGGCTCGACGCAGCGTTGCCAACACATCAAATTCGCCATCACGAAAATTAAACGGCGCCAATGCCTCCGCGCGCGCTGTGGTGAGTTGCTTCATGATGCGCAGCATGCGGCCGAATACGGCCATGGACGAGGCATCGAGTTCCGGCATCGCGCTGGCCCACTGCTCGATTACAAAATCAACGTGGTCGGTCATTTTTCCTCTGTCATTTGTTGCATTGTGCGCATCCCTCTATCGCGACATCGCAAAGTATCTTAACGTTAAGATACTTCAACGCGCAAGGAGACGCAATGTGAATCGTACCTTACCTGCAATGGGCATGTTTGCCTTACTGGTTTTTATTATCGCACTGAATTTACGGCCTATCATGGCGGCAATGGGGCCGCTGTTTCCCCTGTTACAACGTGAGGCTCAGCTCAGTGCGACGCAACTCAGCCTACTCACCAGTTTACCCGTCATTATGATGGGCCTGGCGGCACTGGCGGGGCCGTGGTTATTGCGCTTTATTGGCGAAGTGCGGGGCATTGCCGCCGGGTTGATTCTGCTGGCTTTGGCTTGTCTGGCGCGCGGTGTGGATCCCTCCGCTACGGTGTTGATTGCCAGTGCGCTGGTGGCGGGTATAGGTATCGGTGTGATTCAGGCGCTGATGCCTGCGCTGATTAAACGGCATTTTGCGGCGCAGGCGGGCACCCTGATGGCGCTGTTTACCACCGGGATTATGGCGGGTGCGGCGATCGCGGCCGCGACAGCCGCACCGCTGGCCGATGCACAAGGATTGGGCATGACGCTGGCCATTCCGGTGGTGCCGGCGATTATCGCGGTGCTGCTGTGGCTGATAACCTTGCGCCGAACCGTGCCAGCCATCTCTACGCATCGCCCCAAAGCCACGCGCTCTGTCCGAGCCTGGCTGCTGATGGTGTTCTTCGGGATCGGCACGGGCGCTTACACCCTGGTGCTGGCCTGGCTGCCGCCGTATTACATGCAGCATGGCTGGTTGCCGCAGCAAAGCGGTTATGCGCTGGGTGCGTTGACGTTAACCGAGGTGGTGGCCGGGTTTATCGTGTCTGGTCTGATTCATCGCTTCCGCGATCGCCGACTTCCGTTACTGCTGGTGCTGGCCTCCATCTTGCTGGGATTACTCAGTTTGATGTGGCTTGGCGGTGCGCAGGCATGGCTGCCGACCCTGCTACTGGGATTAGGGATTGGCGCGCTGTTCCCGCTCTCGTTGATCGTGACACTTGATCATGCAGAGTCGCCGGAGCAGGCGGGCGCGTTACTGTCCTTTGTGCAAGGCGGCGGCTATTTGCTGGCGGCGCTGATGCCATTGGTAGCCGGAATGGTTCGCGATCGCGCAGATTCTCTGCAGAGTGCGTGGGCGATTATGAGCGTTGGGATCGTGATTTTGATGGTAATGGCATTTCGGTTTAAGCCTCAGCAATGACTGGACTGATTGCGAGATGAAACGGTTGTAACGCTATGTATCTTGTTTTATAACGCCTGCCTGACTCTCCTATGTCTATCAAAAGGAAATGACCACGTGAACCTGTTTATCTTTTACGTAGGCGGCAATGCCGGAAAATCTAACATTGAAGTACATGACATTCAGTTTGTTGCGGCTGAGAAACCAGAGGATGCCTGGCCCGCGCTGCGTGAAGCCTGGTTTGGTGATGCCGATAAAATCCATGTTGATGGCTATGCGCGCGTGACCTGGGCTGATGGCTATCGCGTGTCTCTGTCTGATAAGCCCACAACCGGCAGTGAAAAGCTGTTTTTTGTGAATGCCGGTGCGTACCATCCTTCTACGCTGGCAGAGCTGCATGCTTTCGATCTGTTTGTCGCAAATGACGTCAAAGCGGCGAAAGCTAAAGGACTCGCCAACCTGTTGCCGGGAGCCGACCACCAGCATAAAGATAACCTGAAGGATGTGGATGATTGTCTGCTGCTGGAGCAGGTCGGTGGTTTGTATATTCATTTGACGCCAGATGCCAGCGGCGAACCTTTCCGTCCTGAGTGGCAGGGTTATCAGCCGATTGGGATTGAGTGATAATGGCTGGGTCGTCAGTGACGACGGCCCCTTAATCGTAGGAGCTTTTATGTCACCGCAAGTTGGAGTGGGCGTGCTTATTTTCCGCGACGGAAAATTATTGCTGGGCCGCCGTAAAGGCAGCCACGGATCGGGGGACTGGTCCGCTGCCGGCGGACACCTGGAGTTTGGTGAATCTCCGGAAGATTGCGCACGGCGCGAAGTCCTGGAAGAAACGGGATTCGTGTTGGGGGAATTGAGCCATGGCGCTTTTGTCAGCGATATGTTCCCTGAGGTTAACAAACACTACATTACCTTGCTGCTGGTGGCGCATCATCCACAGGGTGAACCGCAGTTGCTGGAGCCGGATAAATGCGAAGGCTGGCAGTGGTTTGCGCCAGAAGCGTTGCCGGAGCCACTGTTTGCGCCACTGCGCACATGGATTGCACGTGACGGCATCGTGGCGCTGCAGCAGCTGGCGCAAATCACAGCGCAATAATGGCTTCGATCTCAATGCTTAAATCAGGCGAGAATAGCTGGCTAATTTGCACCAGTGAACTGGCCGGTAAGTGATCGCCGTAATGTTTAAATAGCACAGCTCGCAAATCGTTGATCTCGACAAATGAGGTGATGAAGATCGTCACCTTAATCAGATTGTTAAGCGAGGTATTTTCTGCCGCAGCAATCAGGTGCAGTTGCTGGAAAATGGCTTCAGCTTGTGTGGCCATGTCGCCTTGCTGTGCAGGTGTGGCGAATGCCGTTAAGCCAGAGACGTACAGGGTTTCGCCGTGCTTGACTGCGTGCACGTAGGGCGCTTTGACTTCACCCAGTTCCGGGTAGTTTTTGCGTATCAACATCGATTGCTCCTTATTCCAGTTTCAATACCATCACCGTGACGTCCTCATCGGCGATGTTTCGCTGTTCCACGTCCTGCCAGCCGAAGCGGCGATAAATGGCCTGTTGGTCTGGTGTATACAGCCAAAGTGCAAGGATCGATTTTGCTCGCGCTTCGTCAATCAGGCGGGTTACCAGCGCACTGGCTAAGCCTTTACCGCGATGCTCGCGAGCGGTGATCACTTCACCCAGCCAAAATTCACGCTCGGGGATATCACTCAATTCGTAAGGGATGATGCTGGCGGTCGCCATCAACTCGCCTTCGCGTGTGGTGGCAAACAGCGTCATCGTTTGGGCATCAGCGGCATTACGTGATTGCAGCCGCTGGCGGATCACATCGCGGTTGTGCCAATTAGGCAGCTCGGACCATTCGCGATGCAGCATGTCAGTAACTTCATCATAGAAATGTGGCATCTGAGCCAGACAGTGAATCTGCATCCATCGTTCTTCAAGGCTAACAGGGGAGTCAAACAACATAACCGTTAACCTCGAAGGGAACCAGGCTATTTACCTGGTTCTTATGCTTAAGCTGTCTGATTGGCCAAAGCCACCGCATCTTCCCCGGCGGGAATGCGCATCGGGGCATTCGGATCTGTCGCCGCACGCCACACTGCTGCGGCAACGTCTTCAGCTTGAGTGGTGGGCTGCGGCTGGTGCATCCCCGCCATAATGCCATCCAGCATCGGTTGATAGGCGTCGAGGAAAGTCTCCTCCATGCGCGGCATGGCGTTCTTGCCGAAGTCGGTGGTGGGCGCCAGGCCCGGCAACACCAGTCGCACGTTGATGTTGAATGGCTGCAACTCCAGCGCCAGTGATTCAGTGAACGCATTCACTGCGGCTTTGCTGCCGGTATACACCGCCAGCAGCGGCAATGATTTCAGCGTGACGGTTGAGGTCACGTTGATCACCGTACCGCCGCGTTTAGCGCGGAACTGAGGCAGCACAGCCTGCGTCATGGCGATGGTGCCGATCGTGTTAGTTTCAAACACATCACGTACCGTTGACATAGGGATGCCTTCCACTGAAGTCAGCACACCGATGCCGGCGTTATTGACCAACACATCGATTTCACCCGCATCAGCAATGGCCTGTTTAATGCTCTCTGCATTACAGACGTCTAACGGCAACAGGCGCAGATGTTCTGAGGCTGGGAACAGCTCAGGACGCGGATTGCGCATGGTGGCAATCACCTTCCAGCCGCGCTCAAGAAAATAGATCGCGGTTGCGTGGCCGAAGCCGGAAGAACAGCCGGTGATAAGGATCGTTTTCATCTTTCACTCCTGCATTGCATTGGGTAGATGCTCACTATAGAGTCAGTGAGCTGGACTCACTACAACGCTAAGTCCATATATCATTCGCAGGAGTCCATGATGATCGATCCCCTGGCCGAGATGGTGTCGCTGCTGCAACCGCAGGCGGCCTACTCCAAACGCGCACGCGCCAATGGCCGCTGGCGTGTAAATCGCAGTGAAACCGGACAGCCGTTTTACTGTTTGGTACTGGCTGGGCGCAGTCAATTGAAGATGAAAGGGCATGAACCCATCACGCTTGAGCAGGGCGATTTTGTCCTGATTCCGGCAGCGTGGGAGTTTTGCATGAGCAGTGCCGAGCCACCAGAAGACGATGCCCCTGAAACACTGCCCGAAATGCTCAGCCCCGGTGAATTCTGGATCGGCGATCAACAACAGCCTGCAGACGTCCAGACGCTGATTGGTTATTGTCAGTTCGCTGCGCCCGACGCAGGATTGATCGTCTCGCTGTTACCCCAGTTTATTCATATTCGCGGTGAGTCGCGGCTGACCACGCTGGTACAACTGGTGATGGATGAGTGCCGTGCGCAGCGTCCCGCGCGACATGTGGTATTAGAACGTTTGCTGGAACTGCTGCTGATTGAAGCATTGCGATCGATGCCCATTCGCAATGCCTGTCCTGGCGTGATGCGCGGTTTGGCGGATGAACGTCTGGCAGTGGCGATCCGTGACATTCACGCCAATCCTGCCCATTCCTGGACCGTCGCACAGTTAGCCAAAGTGTCCGCGCTATCACGCTCGGCCTTCTTTGTCCGTTTTCGTGAAGCCGTGGGCGTTGCGCCGATGGTCTATTTGCTTACCTGGCGTATGGCATTGGCAAAAATATGCTGCGCGGCAAAAATATGGCGGTGGCGGATGTCGCCGAACGTGTCGGTTATCGTTCCGCCAGTGCATTTAGCGTGGCCTTTACCCGTTATGTGGGGCAACCACCCACGTGGTTTGCCGCTGGGCAGGAGGGTTAGCGGAAAAGTTTAAGATTGCCCGTCAGACGAGTGATTTTCTTTTTCGGCCCAATCAAGCCGATGGCGACCAGTTCAATATGATTACTGGCGATTCGCTCGCCGTATTCTTCATAGGTTTTGCAGGATTGCGCCAATGCGCTAAACGGCATGGCAACGATTTCGTCCTACGCGCGGCTCTTTATCCTGATAATCAGGAAGGACAGGTCGTTTGTTGAACGGTGCTGTATTAAAGTAAGGTCGTCTTAGGGGGCTGATACCGCTTTCATGGTAGAACCACTGTCCTGCGTTTCCACAGGCATGAGACATGACGGGCATGTTCGGTCTAAAAATTCAAATCCCCAGCCGCTTTAGGGTACTGATTAAAAACGCCGTTTAACCCGTAATGTACATTACCCATCCCATGATGCTTAAAGCAGATGTAAGGATATATCCCACACCTTCACCTGTCATATAGCGGCGCATGGTCATATCAAATTGACCTACTTTGATTTTTTTCGCGTTGTTCGTCATCAGTGGAGTTAAGGATGGTGCGAAAAGCCGCAATGCCATTGGTCAGAAAAAGTGCGCAGACCGAGGCGATAGTGAGGGTAAGAACATCATGAATTTGCATCGGGAAAGTTTCTACTCGTCAAATAATTGAGAGTTGATATTAATGTATTAGATTAATCGATTCAGTTCACATTTATCTATTATTGCTATCGCCGAAAGGTCCCTAACAGCGGCCTCAACCAGGTCGCTGTTAACAACATGGGTGTAATCCGCTGCACCTTTAACTCGCCCCCTTTTAAAACATCTCGCTCATTTATTATCAGAAACTGACTTGGTAAAGGGTACTTCAATCTTTTATGGCAGGCATCCCCACCTATTACCCGCAGCCCGCATTGTCTGTTTTATACGCCAGTCCTGCGAAGCCAGAGAGTTAGTGGAGTTTTTATACTTGACGCCATCACGCGCGTCATTATGTCGCACCGAGAAAGCACCGTTGCGACTGCAGACAGGATCATCGTTTTAAATGATAGCAATGTGCTGGCTGGGATTGATTCATTCAAACAGGCGGCGCAGAGGTCGCCTGTATAATTGATGTATTACGCCTCTAACCCCGCATTATGCATGCCACGGCGCAGCGTGAAGTTTACGCCCATGGTCAGGAACGGATCTGGCGGATTCCACTCTGGCTTCGGCAGTGACAGCAGATAATCAATGGTATCGTTGCTTTTACCTGCCAGCCAGTCGGCCAGCATAGTGCCCATGGCGGTACAACGTACGGTGCCGAGACCATTACAGCCCAGTGCGCCATACACATTCTTGCGCAGTTCGCCGAACAGGCTGGAACCGTTGCGCGTCATGCCTAAACCACCGCCCCAGGTATGTTCGAAAGGCACATCCTTCAGGGTTGGATAACGACGCTCAAAGGATTGGCGATGGGTTAGGCGATACTTCTCGGTGTATCCCGGCTTGTGGCGTCCATCTTCGTTGAAGCTGAAGCTGTTACGGATCAGGATGCGGTTGTCGTGCGTACGACGCGAAGTGGTGCCAAACGGATCTGCTGGAATGATGCCCCAGAAATCTTCGCCACCGATGCTGGCCTGCTCGGATTGGGTCAGCGGACGGGTCAGGCTGCCGTAAGTGAAGATTGGGAAAATGGTGCGTGGGCCAAAGCCAAAATGCGTACCAAAGGCGTTGTTACCCAGAATCAGCTTTTCGGCAGTAATACGGCCGGTGGCATGGTGCAACACAATCTGCGGTTCATACTCAATCGCGGTGATGGCGGTATCTTCATACAACGTAACGTTTTCCGGCAGCGTATCGGCCAGACCTTTCACTAAGCCAGAAGGCTGAACCAAAATCGTACCTGGCGTATACAGCGCTTTGCGATAGAAGCTGGTGCCGAAAATATCTTCCAGCGCGCTGCCTTCAATGATTTTGCACTTCTCGCCAAGGGCTTCAAGACCGCCGCGATAGGCATCCAGCACCGCCATGCCGCTGTCTTCAACCGCTGCCTGATATTTTCCGGAGTGGCGCATATGCGCGTCGGTAATATTGTGCTCTTCGACCAAATCTTTGAGGATGCGCTGGCCGGTCTGGTTGAGATTGAGGATATTGCGGGCAACGGTTTTATCGCCGATATAATCCGGTGCGCTGATGTCGTGTGGCACGTCGATCAGGAAGCCCGCATTGCGTCCAGACGTACCAAATCCAACCTGCTGAGCTTCAACCAAAATCACCTGATCGTTAGGGAAGTTCAGCGCCAGACGACGCGCGGCTGCCAGGCCAGCAAAACCGCCGCCGATCACCACCCATGGCGCTTTGGCATCACCGACCAGCGCAGGTTTAGGAATACGCTTCTGGCTGGTGTGGAACCAGCCGGGAGTCGGATCATCTGAAGGCAGCGCATCAATACGCAGTAACGATTCAGGATCGTTCGGCAGATTGTCTGTTAACAGCGTTGCGCCACCGCCCGCGGCAATGACTCCGGCACCGATTCCTGTGCCCACCAACAATTTCCTTCTGGAAATACCCATGTAAAAAAGACTCCTTGATACAGATAAGATGTTCTAAAAATTGCCCGTGATGCCTGAAAAACGGTTCAGGTAACGACCTAAAGCATTGCTTAAAAATGTACCCTTTATGTTTCTATGTATATTTCATGTATACATGATGTATTCAGATTATTTCGATTTGTAAATTCCATGTCAACCTTGTTTTGTGTTTGCCGCGTCCGAGTTGCTCGGTCACACTGGCGCGAATGGAATAACTCTTGCATCCCAACCAGCGATCAACGCCGCGATTTGCTGGAGATGCCTGTGAACCTCAACACCTATAAATATTTCAATGAAGTCGCTGCGACGGGATCGATACGCCGCGCCGCGGACCGCTTGCATGTGGCGCCATCCGCTATCAGTCGGCAGATTGCATTGCTGGAGCACACGCTCGGTGTGATGTTGCTGGAACGCACCAATACAGGGATTCGGTTAACCCTGCGGGGACATTGCTAGAAGGTTTCACGCGTAAGATGTGTCGCGATCTCGACCGTATTCATGAGTCGATAAAGAATTTAAAAGGCTTGCGTGAAGGGGAAGTCAAAATATGGGTGATTGAAGCGGTGGTGCAGGCGATTTTGCCGCGCATCATGACGGACTTTAATGAAAATTACCCGGCGATACAGTTTTCGATTAACAGTGAATCATCCGATCGCACTATTGAAGCGATAATTCGGGATGAAATCGACATTGGCATTGTGTTTAACATGGGGGACCGCCCTGGAATAGAAGTGATTAAACGCTGCGCTGCACCAATTCAGTGCCTGGTTTCACCGAATCATCCGCTGGCACAACATCAATCTTTAAGTCTGGAAGATATTTGTTTCTATCCGATTGCGCTGCCGGTCTCCAGTTTTGGCATGCGACAAACCTTCGATAAAGTCACGCGCAGCCTGCATCTTCATCCGCAATCGATCGTTAACACCAACAACCTGGAACTCACCAAAGCCATGGCGATTGCCGGGCGAACGCTAACCATCGGACCGAAGCAAATCGCTGCCCGCGAAATCGAACAGAATATGCTGCGTGCGATTCCGATTGATAATGAAGCGATGGAATCCGCCAACATTGAAATATGTGTCCATCGCGACCGCACACTCTCTTTTGCGGCTCATCAATTCCTCAAACATGTGTGCCGGGAATTCAATTAATCATGAATTCACGCATTACTCTCGTCGTTTTCGTCATAATCTTCCCTTATCCATAAATTAAAAAACGAGGGAATTGACCGGGTTAATGCGTTGGTTTTGGGTGTTCTAAAAACGGCAACACGGCGTGCTGCATTCGATATTACTGATAGTCCGAAATTGCGTGGTATTTATTTCCCATCGCAGAGTTTACACACCAGAAGTGAATGCTTGACGCCAACCAGGGGAAAACCATGCCGGACATTATGACTAACGGAATTCGAACGCATTATGAAATCGAGGGAACAGGTCCGGCGCTTATTTTTGTGTCAGGACTTGGCGGCACCGCCGCGTACTGGCAGCCGCAGCTCAAAGCCTTTGCACAGCACTATACCGTGGTGACTTACGATCAACGCGGTGCAGGCAGCTCGGACCATCCAGCAGGGCCTTATAGCATCGATACGCTGGTCGAAGATTTACTGGCGCTGATTGCTGCGCTGAAGCTGGATCGACCGGCATTGATTGGTCATTCAACCGGGGGCGCGATTGGCCAACTGCTGGCCGCGCGTCAGCCTGGCTTGCTCTCCGGCATGGTGCAATATGCCAGCTGGGCAAAATCGGATAGCCATTTTAACTGGTGCTTCCGCATGCGCCGTGCGCTGCTGCTCGGCAGCACCATGGAAGAGTATGTGCACGGTAGCGCGCTGTTCCTCTATCCACCTGAGCATATCCAGAACCATGCGGAAACCCTGTCGCCAGGATTGCTGGCCTCTGCAACCCGTTTTCCCGCACGCGATGTGGTGCTCAGCCGTATCGACGCGATCATGGCGCATGACGCCACCGCGCAACTGGCCGCCATTCAAACACCAACGTTAGTGCTGTGTGCGCAGGATGACATTCTCACGCCGCCCTATCAGTCGCGCTTTCTGGCGCAACACATCCCAGGCGCGGAACTGAAAATTGTGCCGCAGGGTGGCCACAGTTTCTCCGAAAGCGAAACATCATTATTCAACCAAATTACGCTCGAGTTTATCGCGGGCATTCACGCGTCAGCGTAATGAATGAAGGAGTGTCACATGAGCCAATTTGATCAACGCAATGTGGAGTTCGGCGTGTTTCTGCCGGTGGGTAACGGCGGCTGGATCACCTCGACCACCAGCCCGCAGCTGCCGGCAACTTACGACTACAACAAACAAGTGACGATTCTTGCGGAGCAGCTGGGCTTTGATTTCGCGCTGTCGATGGCGAAATGGCGCGGCTACGGCGGTCCTTCGCAACATTGGGACGTCACGCTGGAAAGTTTAACCACCATGGCGGGCCTGGCTGAAGCCACCAGTCGGATTGGTGTTTGGGGCACGGTGCACACCATGGTGTTTCATCCTGCGGTGGTGGCAAAAATGACTGCCGTGTTGGATCAAATCTCCAAAGGACGTTTTGGCCTCAACATCGTGTCGGTTCGAACCCAACCGATCAGGGACAGATGGGCTTGTGGATGGACCTCGACCACGCCGAGCGTTATGAACTGGCGGCAGAGTGGCTGACGGTGCTGAAGCGCTTGTGGACTGAGGATCGTGTCGATCATCAGGGCAAGCATTATCAACTGACTGACTGCATGTCGAATCCTAAACCGGTTTCGCCGCCACCGATTATCTGCGCGGGCGCTTCGGATCGCGGTTTCCTGTTCACCATGGAGCACTGCACCGGCAGTTTCATGCTCGGTTCCGATCATGATGATTTCATCAAAACCGGGCTGCGTGCCAAAGAACTGGCGATGCAGCAGGGCAAGCCGGATTTCAAAACCTACGGCTTATTCACCATCGTGCCAGGCGCGACCGATGCAGAAGCACATGAACGCGTGGCGCTGTATGACGCCGGTGTTGACACCATCGCGCTGGACAACCAGACGCGCGAGTACTCCGGTGACAAGAGCTTTAAACAGAACACCATGGCGCAGCGCTTTGTTTCACAGGGGGAACAACGTAATTCCATGACGCGTGCCGCGCTGGTGGGTTCAGCGGAAACCATCGGCAACAAGCTGGCGGCGATTGTGAAGGGCGCACAGCTGGATGGCGTGACGGTGATCGTGCCGGACTTTATCGATGACCTGCGCATTGTCGGTACTGACGTGCTGGAAGTGCTGGAGCATCACGGCGTGAATACCCATGCCCGCGCCTATCAAAAATCCATTACTGCATCGTAGGGGAATTCCCCTGCCAAAACTTAAATCACTTTACCGGGAGTCAAACGATGAGAATAAAGATGATGGTGGCTGTTGCTGTGGCTGCGGTATTGGCGAGCAGTGCGATTCAGGCGGATGAGAGCAAACCACGCGTGGCAGGTCTGTTTACGCAAACGGTGACGCAAGGTTCCTGGGATATGGCGGGCTATGCCGCGTTTAAATCCATGGCGGATAAACAGGGCTTTGCGCCCAGCTATCTTGAGCACACCACTTATGAAGCGGCACCTTCGGTATTACGCCAATTGGCCTCCGATGGCGTGAAGTTAATTATCGCGCACTCTTCCGGCTATTCGGCGGCGATTAAAGAGGTCGCGCCCTCGTTCCCGAACACCCAGTTCGTGTTGTACTCCTACGAAGGTTCCACCTCCAACTTGCCCAACTACTCGGCGTGGTCAGTAGATTGGGACGAGTACGGCTTTGTGCTCGGTGTGTTAGCGGCCAGCGCCAGCAAAAACGGGCACATCGCGGTAATCAGCGGTGAACCGATTCCGTCTGCTGAACGCACGGTGCAGTTCATCAAGAAAGGTGCCGCCTACGTGAACGCGAAAGTGCAGGTGGATTCTGCTTATGTCGGCTCGTTTACCGACGTGGCGCGCGCCAAAGAGATCGCCACTGGCGCGATCGCACGCGGCGCAGACTTTGTCATCCCTTCTGCCGATACCGCCGATGCAGGCATTCAGCAGGCGGCGGATGAAGAGGGCGTGCTGACCATCGGTTCCTACACCGATCAATCCAAATCCTTCCCGAACTCGATCATGACCTCAACGGTGATGAACTTTGATAAATCCTACGCCGATATCGGCAAGCATTATGCCGACCACCAATTAGGTAATCGCATCATCACCGAGAATCTCTCCACCAATGGCTGGACGTTATCGACGCCGTTTGCGCACGTCGACAAATCGGTGCAGGACAAAGTGTTCAAGGTTATCGCCGACCTGAAGTCCGGCAAAGTGAAGATTGAGGAGTAACACATGAGCAGCCCGCTTATCGAACTCGATCACGTTTCGAAGCGCTATCCCAATGGCTTTGTGGCGCTAGAGAACGTGTCACTGTCGCTTTTTCCTGGTGAGATTCACGCGCTGCTGGGTGAGAACGGAGCGGGCAAATCCACGCTGATGAACATTCTGTATGGCGTGCACGAACCCAGCGCAGGCGGGGTACTGATGGGTGGTCGGCAGGTGATTCATCGGCGGCCGGCTGACGCCATCGCCAACGGTATTGGCATGGTGCACCAGCACTTCAAGCTGGTTGCGCCGTTTAGCGTCGCTGAGAACCTGGCGTTGGTGGCGCGGGGCTCACAGCGAAAAACGTTACGGCGTCACGCAGAGATTCGCGCTTTTATGCAGCGTTATGGCGTGGATCTCGATCCCAATGCGATTGTCGGCCATTTACCTCTGGCGTTGCAGCAACGCGTGGAAATCCTCAAGGCGCTGGTGAATGACACGCGGGTGTTGCTGCTGGATGAGCCTCCACCATTCTGACGCCTGCAGAAATCAGTGCTCTGTACGCCACGCTGCGTCGCATCAGCGATAAAGGCACGGCGGTGGCGGTGGTGACGCATAACGTCGATGAAGTGCTGGCGCACGCCGATCGCTATACCGTGCTACGTCGGGGCAAAACCAACGGCAGCGGACTGACAGCGGCCTGCAGCGCAGAACAGCTGGTTGAGAAGATTGTAGGACGCACCGTCAGCAGCGGTACGCGCTTGGGCACGTTGCGCAGCGGGGGTGCAGAACAGCTGAAAATGCAGAGCGTCAATGTGCGGGCCGGCAGCGGCTCGCCGGGTTTGCACGACATTAATCTGAGTCTGGCGGCGCGTGAAGTGGTGGGCGTGGCAGGCGTGGAAGGCAATGGTCAAAGCGAACTGTTTGCGCTGCTGGCCGGTGAACGTGTACCGGACAGTGGCGAGATAAAACGCAGTGATGCACAGGTGACGCTGGCGCTGGTGCCACAAGATCGCCATCACGAAGGGTTATCCCTCGATCTGCCGGTGTCACACAATCTGCTCTATCCCGAGATTATGCAGGGACAATATCGCCGTTTCGGGCTGCTCGATCACGCAGCGATTGCGCAGCGCGCCAGTGAGATGATCGACCAGTCCGATATTCGTACCCATTCACACGCCAGCCCGGCGCGTTCGCTCTCGGGCGGTAATCAGCAAAAAATCGTCGTGGCGCGCGCCATGGCACAAGATGCCTCAATCATCGTGGTGTATCAGCCCACGCGCGGTCTGGATTTGGCCGCCGCCGAAGCGGTGTTGATGCGTCTGGCCGATGCTGCGGATGCCGGCACCACGGTGCTGATTATCTCCTCCAATATCGAAGAGCTGATTCGCGTTTCGGATCGCATTGTGGTGATGAACGGCGGGCGAATAACGGGCGAAGTCACGGGTGAGGCGATGAACATTGAACGCATCGGCACGCTGATGACATCGGGCCGTAGTCTGTCTTTACAAGGTGCAGGAGAAGTCCATGTCTGAATCATTAAGCGCCTTAACCGAGACCCGTGCCGGATTGCGGCGGGCATTGGCGCAGCTGAGCGCTTCACGATCGCTGTGGGTCACGCTGAGTGCTTTTGTTGGATCGCTGATTTTGGGGTTGGCGCTGATCACCGCGCTGGGCGTGCCGATGCAGGGGGCGATGAGCACCGCCTTTGACGGCGCGTTTGGTTCGGTGCGCGCGCTGTCCGACACGCTGGTATTTATGACACCGCGCCTGCTGGTGGCGCTGGGGGGCGTTAATCGCGATTCGGGGAGGCATGTTTAACCTCGGCGGTGAAGGGCAACTGCAGATGGGCGCAATTGGCGCCATGCTGCCATTCCTGGCTTTCGGTGACGTTGGACCCGCGCTGCTGCCACTGGCCATTTTGAGTGGTGCGTTGTGCGGAGCCCTTTGGGGCGCAATTCCGGCACTGCTGAAAGTGTGGCGCGGCGTGGATGAAATCATCGTCACGCTGATGATGAATTTCATCGCCATCTACACGCTGAAATATCTGGTACAGGGGCCGATGCGTCCGCTGGGTTCCAACTTCAATATGTCCGCGCAAATTCCCGCCGATGGCGTATTTCAGCCACTGATCGAGGGCGCGCGTTTGCATGCCGGCGTATTCCTCGCCCTGCTGATCGCGCTGGCGGTGTGGGTGATGCTTAACCATACCGCGTTTGGTCTCAAGCTGCGGGCCAGCGGACAGAGCCCGCGTTTTGTGAAATTGCAGGGACAGTCAGCCGCCAAAACCGTGCTCTCCAGCATGGCGATTTCAGGCGCGGTGAGTGGGTTGGCGGGCACGTTTGAAGTACTCGGCGTGCAGTATCGCCTGATTGACGGCTTCTCTTCCGGACTGGGCTTCGAAGGGCTGGCGGTGTCATTTCTTGCCGGATTACAACCGTTTGGGGCGGTGATCGTCTCTCTCTATTTCGGTGCAATTAACAGTGCGGCACTGGCGCTGCAAAGCACTTTCTCGATTCCGGCCGCACTGGCAGATGTGCTGGGCGGCATGCCAATTCTGATTCTGGCGGTATTAAGTGGCGTGATGTTAGTAAAAGGGAGGCCGGTATGGAATTCAACACTGTAACCCTGGCGCTGTTTCTGGCAGGGGGCTTGAGGCTGTGTGTGCCGGTGCTGCTGGCGGCGTTAGGGGAAACCCTCTCTGAGCGCGCCGGTGTGTTCACCATCGGGCTGGAAGGATTAATGCTGTTTGGCGCGGCGAGTTCCGCGCTGGGGCTGATGTGGAGCGGATCTCCCGTGCTGGCGCTGGGCGTGGGCATGCTCGGCGGATGCGTGGCAGCCCTGCTGCTGGCATTGGGCACAGTGATCGCGCGAGCTAACCAAATCGTCATGGGCATTGGCTTGAACCTGTTTGCGATTGGTGCCACCTCTTTGATGCGTCAGCTATGGCTCAGTGGTGCACCGCCTGCAGGTTCGATGCGTGTGGTATCGATGCTGAAACTGCCGGGATTGTCCGATCTTCCGGTGGTGGGACGCGCGCTGTTTTCCCAAAGCCCGGTGTTTTATTTCGCGGTACTGGTGGCGCTGGTGCTGTGGGGCGTGTTGCGTTTCAGCCGTGCTGGCTTGCTGCTGCGTGCCGTCGGGGAAAATGCGCTGGCCGCCGATGCGGCCGGACACTCGGTATTACGCATTCGTTTCAGCGCCACTTTGTTTACCGGGGTGATGGCGGGACTGGGCGGCGCCTATCTGTGCATCGTCGCATCCGGTGGCACCTTCGTTGACAACATGACTGCCGGGCGGGGCTATCTGGCCATCGCCATTACCATCTTTGCTCGCTGGATGCCGCTGCGCGTGCTGGTGGTGGCAATTGTGTTGGGCCTGCTCGAAGCCCTGCAGTTCCAGGGGCAATATTTAGGCGTCAACATTGCGCCCTCGCTGCTGATGGCGATGCCGTTTGCCGTGGCGCTCATCGCCTGGATCATGATGGGCAAAGCTGGCGCGGCACCGGCTGATTTAGGGCGTCCTTTCCTGCGCGGCAACGGGCGCTAATTCATTTTCAATTAACAGGAGTAACAGATGAATCAGGCAATCAATCCAGAAGGCTGGATTATCGGCAAAACCGCTACGGGTCTTAACCACCTGAACTGGGGTATTAAAGCAGGCAATCACGTGTATGTGGCGGGCATGCTGTCTACCGATCCGATCGATGGCGGCCTGGTGGGCGTGGGCGATATCGAAGTACAAACGAGACGCGTGCTCGACAGCATCAAAGTGGTGCTGGAATCGGCGGGCAGCAGTATGGATCACGTGGTGATGAACCAGATCTTCCTGCGCAATCTGGACGATTACCACAAGTTCAATGAAATCTACGTCAGCTATTTCCCGGCGATGTTACCCGCACGTTTCTGCGTCAAACTGGAGATGGTGCGACCGGAGTTTCTGATTGAGATCGCCACCACGGCAGTCATTCCCGCGTAAATGGGCGGCTCCAGGGCCGCACCACACTGAACACCACTCACTATTGAGGATGTTTGCATGCAATACCGTTATCTCGGACGCAGCGGGCTAAAAGTGTCCGAAATTTGCCTCGGTTCCATGATGTTTGGTGGAGCCACCGATGAAGCCACAGCGCAGCGCATCATCGCTGATGCCAGCGCCAGCGGGGTTAACTTCATTGATACCGCCGATATGTACAACAAAGGCGAATCTGAACGCGTGGTAGGCCGGGCCATCGCTGCCGATCGCCATCGTTGGGTACTGGCCACCAAAGTGGGCAACCCGATGGGCGATGGCCCGAATCAGCAGGGCATGTCGCGCAAATGGATTCGTGAGGCGGTGCACGGTTCTCTGACGCGTCTTGGCACCGATTACATTGACGTGCTTTACATGCACAAAGCAGATTTAGCCGCGCCGCTGGAAGAGATGGTGCTGGCATTTGCCGATCTGATCCGTGAAGGGAAGATCGGTTACTTTGCCGTGTCGAATTTCAAAGCCTGGCGCCTGGCTGAAACCGTACGTCTGGCACGTGAAGCCGGGATTGCCGGGCCCGTTGCCACTCAGCCGCTGTATAACCTCGCCAACCGTGAAGCCGAAGTGGAGATTCTGCCTTCCGCCGCCTATTTTGGCGTCGGAACCGTGTGTTACAGCCCGCTGGCACGCGGCATTCTGACCGGAAAATACCGGGTTGGTGAAGCCCCGGACAGTACCAGCCGCGCCGGGCGCGCCGATCCGCGCATGCTGGAAGCTGAATGGCGTCCGGAATCGCTGCAGGTGGCCGGTGAATTAGCCACCTATGCCGAACGCACCGGCCGCCAACCCGCGCATTTTGCGCAACAGTGGGTGATGCGCAATCAATTAGTGACCAGCACGCTGGTGGGCCCGCGCACTTTTGAACAGTGGCGCGAAGGTGTTGCAGCGCTGGATTGTCCTTGGTCCGCGGAAGATGAAATGTTCTGCGACCGTCTGGTGTCACCGGGCAAAGGCAGCAGCCTCGGTCCGGTCGATCCTCATCATCCGATTGAAGGCCGCGTCGTCGGTCAAGTTAAAGCAGGTTCTCAATGACTGATTCACTTCTGATGCCGAGTATCGCCGATGCGTATCGCGGCGGTATGCGCCAGTTGGCGGCGGGCGTTAGCCTGATCACCAGCGCTGATTTACAACAACCGGGCGGGATGATCGCCTCTGCGGTAACGTCGGTCAGTGCTGAGCCGCCAACACTGTTGGTGTGCGTCAATCGGAATGCCTCGATGTTTGAATTGATCCAGCGTAGCGGCCATTTCTGCGTCAACGTATTATCAGCTGACGCGCTGGGTTTGGTGGATATCTTCAGTAATGCAGCACGCCGCGCTGAACGGTTTGCGACCGGTGAATGGCTGCAGGATGATCTGGGTTCACCGATTGCAGCCGACGCGCTGGTGGCGTTTAGCTGTAAATTGGTCAATACCGTTGACTGGCATACGCATGCGATCTTTCTGGGCGAGGTGACCAACGTGGTGCATCCCAACAGTGATGCGCAACCGATGGTGTATCACGACCGTGCATTTCATCAACTCTCTGCACTGTAACCCAATGAACGGGAGGGCAATCGCCTCCCGTTATTCTCACGGCAGCATAATCACCACATCAATTTCCAACAGCAATTCCGGCTCGGCGAGCGCAGAGATCTGAAAGAGTGTACTGGCAGGTAACTCAAGCCCCTCAAAGAAGCGCTGGCGAATCGGATGAATGTGCGGCACCAGCGCCAGGTCGGTGACATAAGTGGTGGTCCGCACAATCCAGTCGCGCTGTGCTCCTAACCCCTCCAGCAAACGATCGATATTGGCATACACTTGCTCGACCTGCTGCTGCATATCTCCAATGCCGACCACGTTTCCTTCTTCATCCCACGCGACTTGCCCGGTCGGGAATACCGGCGTACCGGGACGAATTTTGACGTGATTGTAATAGCTACGCGCCTTTAAACCAGCGGGATTGATAATGCTCATAACGCTCCTTAACCCTGTTTCAATCGCGAATGTTTTCGCCTCAAGGCTACCACTCGTGCGCAGTGCCGGGTAAACGTATCCCGGCAACGCCGCGTTGCAGTCAAAGCAACACGGCGGCGGGGTTACAAACGCTTTTGTGATGCGGCATCGAACAGCATCGCACGCGCATAATCCACTTCCACTGAGATGATATCGCCCGCTGCGGCACCGGATCGCTGGGTGGTAAACAGCATCACATCATGACCCAATAAGCTGCCATGGATCAGTTCGGATAAACCGGTGGGTTCGACAAGGGAAACTTCCAGCGGCAGCGCATGTGCAGCGTCTGCTGAGGCCAGCGCAATGTTTTCAGGTCTGATGCCATAAATGACTTCACGCCCTTCCGGCTGGCTGGCCCATGCCGGGTTTGCCGGTAGTAGCGCGCTGTCGCCGATGCGCACGCCATTCGGGGTGACAACGCCGTTAATAAAGTTCATCGACGGTGATCCGATAAAGCTGGCGACAAACTTGTTGGCTGGCGTGTCATACAGCTCCAGTGGGGTGCCGACTTGTTGGATGACCCCGTGGTTCAGCACCACAATGCGGTCGGCCAGCGTCATCGCCTCAACCTGATCGTGCGTGACATACACGATGGTGTTGTTCATCTGCTGGTGCAGACGTTTGATCTCGACGCGCATCTTGCCGCGCAGTTGTGCATCCAGGTTGGAGAGCGGTTCATCAAACAGAAAGACCTGCGGCTGACGCACGATTGCGCGTCCCATCGCCACGCGCTGGCGCTGGCCGCCGGAGAGTTCTTTGGGGCGACGATCCAGCAGGTGTGAAAGATTAAGGATATCCGCCGCACGCTTCACCTTCTCTTCAATCTCTGCACGCGGACGTTTCTGGATTTCGAGGCTAAAGCCCATGTTGCGTGCCACGGTCAGATGCGGATAAAGCGCATAACTTTGAAACACCATTGAGATATCACGATCCTTGGGGGCGACATCATTCATCAGCCGCTTGCCGATGCGGATATCGCCGCTGCTCGCCAGTTCCAGACCCGCAATGGTGCGCAGTAAGGTGGATTTGCCACAGCCGGAAGGCCCGACCAACACCACGAATTCTCCGTCGTGAATGGTGAGGTTGATATCGCGCAGTACTTCAACATTGCCGTAGCGTTTGTCGATCTGCGCCAGTGTAATTTCTGCCATGTTTACCCCTTAACCGCGCCAGCGGTCAGACCCTGAACCAGATATCGTTGAATAAAGGCGAAGAACAGACAGGCAGGAATCAGCGCCATTACGGCGGCTGCCATCATTTCACCCCATGAAACGGCAAATTTGGAGACGAAGCTGAGTAACCCTACCGGGAAGGTCATTACTTCGTTTTTGTTGATCAGCATTAGCGAGAACAGCAGTTCGCTCCACGCGGCGGTAAACACGAAGCCGAGCGTGGCCGCCATACCTGGCAAGGTCAGCGGAACCAGCACCCGATACAGCGCCTGGAAACGTGTGCAGCCCTCCAGCATCGCAGACTCTTCCAGATCTTTGGGAATGGCATCAAAGAATGACTGCATCAAAAAGGTGGCGAACGGGACGTTAAAGGCGGTGTAGATCAGAATCAGGCCCAGCAGACTGTTGGTCAGGCCGAGCGAGGCCATGACGCGGTAAATCGGGGCGATGATCATCACCAGCGGGAACATCTGCGTAAACAGCAGCAGCGCCGCCATCACCATTTTGCCGCGAAAGTGGAAGCGCGAAAACGCATAGCCGGCACCGGTGGCAATCAGCGTGGTCAGGAATGCAGTGCTGAATGAAACAATCAGGCTATTGCTAAAAAAGGTGGGGAAGTCACTGTCAGTGAGCACTTTTTGGAAGTGACCCAGGGTGAAGCCGCCCGGCAACAGCGTGACGCCCTGACTGAACAGCAGTTGATCCGGCGTCACTGAGATCTTAATGATCCAATAGAGCGGAAACAGGGCAAACAGCAGATAGGCGCCAATACTCAGGCGATGGCCAATCATCGGGAGCAGTTTCATCTCGCCTCCTTATTTCAACAGTTGATGACGAATACGCAGCAGTACCAGCGCGTAGCAGGTCATCAGCAGTAACAGAAACACCGCCATTGCCGAGGCATAGCCAAAATCGAGTTTGCGATAGGCGGTGGTGAAGATGTAGCTGGAGAGAATCGAGGTGGATCCGGCAGGGCCACCGTCGGTCATCACCACGATCAAATCGGCAAAATTGGCGATCCAGATGGTGCGCAGCATTACCGTGATGGCGATCATTGGCGCGAGGAAGGGCAACGTCACGCGACAGAATTGCTGCCAGCCGCTGGCGCCGTCAATCGATGCCGCCTCGTACAAGTCTTTGGGGATCGATTGCAAGGCGGCCAGCAAGGTAATGGCAAAAAAGGGATACCAAACCAAACGTTAGCAATGATCGGTCCCCACATGGCTAATTGGGGATCGGATAAAATGTTGTAAGGCTCACTGAGTAATCCAAGGTTACTTAACCACTGTGGCAACGGGCCCACCACCGGATTGAACAGCCAGGACCAGGTCAGGCCGGAGAGAAACGCAGGCACCGCCCAGGGCAGAAACACCAGTGCCTGCACCCAGCGACGAAAACGAAATTCGCGGTTGAGCAGCAGTGCCAGCGCGAGGCCAAAGAAAAACTGCAGCAGCAGTGAACTGACCGTCCAGTTCAGCGTGTGACCGAGTGCTTTAAAAAAGCGCCGATCGTCAAACATCTCGGCAAAGTTATCCCAGCCAACCCAGCCGCTCTCCATTGGATTGAGCAGATTCATGCTCTGAAAAGCATAGGAAATGCCGATCGCCATCGGCACAAAGATAAACAAGGCGATCAGCAGCAGTCCCGGCGAAAGATAAAACCACGGCTCAGCCAGCCGTAGCCAGCGCGTGTAGCGCGGGCGCGGCGAGCGGGCGTCAAGTGAGGTTTCTAACATCATCATTGTTCTCCGCGCGATCGGTGATTACTGCGTGGCGAGCCAGCTTTTCTGCTCTTTGCTCAGATATTTAGCCCAGTCTTTCACCATGTCTTCGGTGTCGTTTTCACCCAAAAGTGTTTCCTGGCTGCTCTCTTTCACGATCACCGAGTTGAAATAGCCCCAGCCTTTCAGGTGTGTCGGCATGGTCAAGGGCACATAGTTCGGATCGTTTAACTCTTTAAACCAGCCGGCAAACTGCGGCGTTTGATAGAAAGGATCCTGTTCTGCGCCCTTATAAATCGGCAGGGTGCCGACAAATTTCGCCCACGCGAGGTTGTTGGTTTTGTTACTGAGGAAGGTGATCAGCGGCCAGGCAAGATCGTTTTGCTTGCCCTGTTTGAACATCGCCCAGCCGGTATAACCAATGGTGGGGAAGGCTTTACCCGACGGCCCGACAGGCATCGGCGCAACGGCGAAATCATCGGCGGCCATGCTATTTTTAATCGCTATCAGCGCATCGGGATCCTGATCGAGCATGGCGCATTTACCCGAGTAGAAACCGGAGACGATTTCGTTAAAGCCCCAGTTAACGCTGTCTTTTGGTGCGCCGCCTTGTTTGTACATATCCACCAGTAACTGCGCCCCTTTGATCGCCCCCGGCTGAGTCAGGGTGCTGTTACCCGCTTTATCGAAGAAATCAGGTGATCCATTCATCGCCGCCATAAACATCATCCACGCATTGGTGCCGCCGACGCCGCCGCGCATGCAATACCCGCTGATGCCGTTACCCAACTGGCTGATGCGTTTGGCATCGCTGGCAAACTCTTCCATGGTTTTAGGTGGCTCGCTTAACCCGGCCTGCTGGAACAGTTTCTTATTCCAGAACAGGGCGCGCAGGTAGAAGCCATAAGGGATCATGGTGGCTTTGCCATTGGCGGCACGCGCCATCGCCAGCGTCTTATCGGTTAACTGGGCGGTGCCATCCCAGTTATTGAGGCGCGGCTCTAAATCTTCCAGCATGTTGTTGCTGGCATACAGCCCTTGCCAGGTGTCCGGCATTTCCACCACATCGGGTACTTGTCCGCTTTGCAGCATGGTGCCTAACTTTTCAAACGCCTGACCCCACGGCAGCGAGATCAGCTCAATTTCCGTGCCGGGATGCTGGGCTTTGTATTCGCTCAACATCTTCTGCAGCAGTTCGGTGCGGGGCGGGCTGGTAATCACTTCCACCACGGTTAATTTTGCCGCCATACTGCTGAGTGCTGAACCCAATCCAATGGCTAAAACCAGTGCGTTAATAGCAAAACGAGTCGTCATTGCAGCTTCTCCTGGGAGTGATTATGCGCGGGTTGCGGTGGCAAGCGCCTGTTGCAGGTCGTTCCAAAGGTCTTCGGTTTCTTCCAGTCCAATCGAGATGCGGATTAATCGTGGCGAGACGCCAAAATCAACGGCCGAGTTAAATTCGCTGGCTTGGTTGATGACCGAGATGGCGGGCATCACCAGGCTTTCGAATCCGCCCCAACTCACACCCATATGGAAGTACTGCAAGGCGTTGCAGAAGGCGGGGATATCGATTTGTTCGGTCACTTCAAACGCAAACAGGCCGCTGTAGCCGCGCAGCGATGACCAGGATTTGGGGGCTAAACCGGGATGACACACCGCCGTGATCTGTGGATGTGCACGCAGCTTTTGTGCCAGCTCCATGCCGCTTTGGTGATGCTGCTTCATGCGCAGGGGCAGCGTGCGCAGACCGCGCATCAGCAATGAGGCTTCATGCGCAGAGAGTTTGCCGCCGAGGAAGGGACTAATGTGGCGTGCGATATTGCCGATGTGTTGCTGGCTGGCAATCACCAGGCCTGCCACCACATCACTGTGTCCGCTGATGTATTTCGATGCCGAATGCACCACGATGTCGATCCCACACAGCAGCGGCTGCTGGAAAATCGGCGACGCCCAGCTGTTATCAATAATGGTGACCGCACCTGCATCACGCGCCAGCGTGGCCAGTTTATTCAGGTTTAACTCGCTCATCACCCAACTCACCGGGCTTTCCAGGTAGAGCAGGCTGGCACCCGGCAGCGCGGCACGAATCGCCTCTTCATCATCACCATCGACGAACTCGGTGGTAATACCAAAACGCTGGCAGAAGCCGCGCAGGAAGCGATAGGTATCGGGATAGACGTGATTGACGCACACCACTTTTGCGCCGGGTTGCAGCACGCTGAGAATGGCATTGCTGATTGCGGCCATGCCGCTGCCGAACGCCAGACAAGCCTCGCCACCTTCCAGTGCGGCAACTTTTTCCTGCAGCGCTCGGACCGTAGGATTATCAACGCGCGAATAGAGCGGCTGATCGCTTTCGCCACGGAAGCGGGCGATCATGCTGTCGTAATCACTAAAGGTGAACAGTGATGATTGGTAGATCGGCGGAGTGACCGCGCCTTTTTCATGGCGTAAATCGTGAGACAAAAGCGTTTGTTGCGAGACAGGTTTATCGTTTGGCATTGATGACATCCTTCATGTCGCGTTCAGTGATATCGAGAATTTGATGGCAAATAGCGCGCGCTGCTTCGCCATCCCGCTGGCAAATGGCATTGAAGAGATCGCGGTGTAACAGGAAGGAGTCGGCAAACAGTGCCTGCTCCGGTGGCGATTCAAAAAAGGCGTGCAGGCTGTCGTAGATGCCGTTGAGCATTTGCAGCAGCAGAGGATTGCCCGAAGCGCGGTAAACGCTGGTGTGAAAGGCCCAGTCTTCGGCACCGGCGGAACCGACCGCCAGATGCACACGCTCCATTTCAACTAACCGCTGTTCAATTTCCAGCAGGTCTTCGGCGCTTGCGCGCTGTGCGGCAAGTACACAGGATTCGGATTCGATAATGCGACGGACCTCCAGCGCGTGCAGCATATTGGCGGAGTCATTTTTGAATCGCAGCGAGAGGAAGCTGTCGTTGATGCCCACGTCGGCCTGCAAAACGTACCGCTGCCTTTCTTACGCAGGATGATGCCCAGTGCTTCCCAGCGTTTTAGCGCCTCACGCACGGTGTTGCGGCTAACCCCGAGCTTTTCCGCCAGTTCGCGCTCAGGCGGCAAACGGCTCCCCGGCTGCGCGCCGGATTGCGCCATAAAACGCGTCAGAGCATCAAGAATCAGCGTGTCGCTACGCGGTGTGGTTATCGGTTGAAGCTCAACAGGTGATTGCATGGCATTGCCTTAATTGGTCCAACATCTCTACCAATTGCTTAGCAAGGGGTGTGCCATTTTATTTATGTTTGAATTGATTGGTATTTTTGGCGGGTAATAAGCGAGAGATCTGAGTTTTACTGGTGCAAAGTGGAAAATGACGCACTGCAATGTCACAAACTTGACATAAAAAAAGGCGCGAATCAACGCGCCGGTTTATTACGAACAAAGGGATTAACTGGCATCAAAAATTACATACAGTTTACGCATGGTATTTTCAATCACCCAGGTTCCTTCGGTATTTGCTTCAAAAAAGAAGGAATCACCCGGTTTAAAATTCAACGTGGGCTCGCCGTCGGGAGTAAAAGAACCCGTGCCGTTAAGAAAATGCATAATTTCAGCCTGTTTCACTGAGCGCCGATAAGAGCCCGCAGCACATTCGAATATTCCCGTGTCGATATCTTCCTTGCCGGGAATCACTTTTTGAATGCCGGAAAGCGCAATGGAACCGCTGCCAGGCAAGCCTTCTACGCTACCCCAGGGTTCCATTTTTTCAATTAAGGCAGGCTGTTCAATTTTTTGCACTTTCATCAATTATTTTTCCAGTCATAAGTGGCAAATAGCACCCGTCACCATCGCCGGGTGCATTGGGAATACATTCAATTCAGATTAGGGGATTGCCGTAAAACCTGAGGGTGCTTATTGCCGCACGAAAAACATATTTGAATGATTATTCGTGCGGCTTTAGCAGAAACTTTTGCCGTTGTTCAACTGACGGCCTGACAACAAGAACAGGGTTGAGACACGGTATTGCCTAACACGCGGCGCAGGAAATCTTGCGTGCGCGCTTCTTGCGGCCGCAACAGGAGGTTATCCGCAGGACCTTGCTCCACAATCTGTCCGCTGTGCAGGAAACAGACGCGGTCGGCCACTTCTCGGGCGAATTGCATTTCATGTGTCACCACAATCATGGTCATGCCTTCACGAGCGAGATTGCGCATCACTTGCAGCACTTCACCGACTAATTCTGGATCTAGCGCGGAGGTGGGCTCATCAAACAATATCGCTTTGGGCTGCAGGGCTAAGGTGCGGGCAATCGCCACGCGCTGCTGTTGACCGCCAGATAATTGGGTTGGCCAGGCGTTGATTTTCTCGGCCAGCCCCACCATCGCCAGTAACTCTTTCGCACGCTTTTCCGCCACGTTACGGGATTCACCGTTAACGTGAATCGGACCCTCCATCACGTTTTCCAGCACGCTGCGGTGCGGGAAAAGATTGAAGCGCTGGAACACCATGCCGATCTGGCGTCGCAGATCGTTAATGCTCTTGTGCTTATTGTTGACGCGCTGGCCCAGCACAGTGATATCGCCGCCTTCATAGGTTTCAAGGCCGTTGATGCAGCGCAGAATGGTAGATTTGCCCGATCCTGAAGGACCAATCAGGCACACGACCTCGCCTTCACTGACCTTAAAACTCACGCCTTTCAGCACCTCAATGGGGCCGAATTTTTTGTGCACATCATGAATTTCTATCATCTCAAACCCCTTTAATCTGGCGTTTTTCCAGCTTTTTGGTGAGTGCCAGCAGCGGCAGGCAAAGCACCAGATACATCAGTGCCACCAGTGTGTATACCGTGGTGTTATCGAACGTAGAAGCGGCGATAAGCTGGCCCTGACGGGTCATTTCAGTAACTGCGATAGTGGAGGCCAGCGCCGAATCCTTGAGCATCATCACTAACGTATTGCTAAAGGGCGGTAAGGCAACATGAAACGCCTGCGGCAGCACCACGCGGTACATGGCTTTGCCATAGCTCATGCCCATCGAGCGGGCAGCTTCAAGTTGCCCGCGATCGACCGATTCAATGCCGGCACGGAATATTTCCGCGATATAAGTCGAAAAGCAAAAGGCAATACCGATCACGCTGGCCTGAAATGAGCTGAGGGTGATGCCAATATCAGGGAAGACAAAATAGATATAAAACAACACCACAATCATCGGCAGGCCGCGTGTGATGTTAATGATGGTGGCGATCGGCCAGGAAATAATTTTCCACGGGCACATCTTCGCCGCGGC
The DNA here is from genome assembly GCF_002095465.1 of Pantoea rodasii. Lineage (GTDB taxonomy): Bacteria > Pseudomonadota > Gammaproteobacteria > Enterobacterales > Enterobacteriaceae > Pantoea > Pantoea rodasii. Next base: position 97,138 of record NZ_MLFP01000003.1, read on the forward strand.
AAAAACCAGGCCTAATGGCGTACTGATGATCAGAGACAAAATGGTGATGTAGATCGTCATTTCAGCCCCTTTTAATAAAAAGGGCAGATAAACGTGGATGCTGCTCCAGTCCATTGTGTTCTCCTGGGTCGTGGTGTCACCGGAAAGTGAGGTGGCTAATTCATTATAATGAATATCGCTGATGACAAATCGCTGTCAATCATTACCCCTGATACTGAGATAGCTTTTACTTATTACGCACATACGAACAAGCTATAGATGTGATATTTATTGAAATCAAAGGCTTTATTGATAATTTGTGAATCCGCGCATTTTCATTAAATAAAAGGTTGACAGCAGGCGGACAATTTTCATTATAGTGAAAAAGAGCGTTCCCCTTTTCATTGCACCCAGGAGTGAGTCATGTCTGCCATTCGTTCCCAGTTAATGATCCTAAGCCTGACGGCTGCATTAAGTCTTAATGCCAGTGCCGCAGTGTTAACCGCCGGTTCGCCGCCATCGAGCGCCCCAACCACCTTTTTAAATACGCAGACAGGGAAGATTGAGGGTTTTATGCCGGATGTGGCCGCCGAAGTGGCCAAACGTGAGCATTTGGACATCCAATACAGCGCAATCCCTTTTTCCACGCTGATACAATCTGTGATTGCCGGCAAGATCGACATGATTGTGGCGGGAATGACGCCCACTGAAGAACGCGCCAAACGTATTACTTTCTCTCAACCGGTTACCGCATTTGGCGCAGGGCTGATCGTGCGTGATGACAACAAAAAAGCGTATGACTCCTGGCAGGATCTCAAGGGTGAAATCGTCGGCACCATGGCCGGTACCGATTACACCCAGAGCCTGATGGCCAGCGGCATCGCCAAAGAGGTGAAGGTTTATGACAGCCCGGCGGATATGACCAGAGACTTGTCACTGGGCCGCGTGGCTGCCGGATTGAATGATTACCCGATTTTGAAGGCGCAGGAAAAAGCGGGTGGTTTAAAAGGCATGCACGTGGTGGATGGTTATAAACCTGAGCATGTTTCCCCGATGGCGTTTGGTGTGAAGAAAGGTAACGATGCATTGATGGCGCAGATTAATAGCGCGTTAACCAGCATGAAAGATGACGGCACCTTGCAGACCATTAAAACCAAATGGGGCATGCCCTGATTCATGATACCCGTAAGCTCAGCTGACAAGGATGCGAGTGGAATTCAGCAGATGAAAAAAGAACCGGGCATTAAAGGGGAATCTGGCGCGCAGGAAGCGGATATAGGATCTCGCGTCAAAGGTGTGCGCAAGGCGCAGAATATGACGATTACTGAACTGGCGCGGCTGGCAAACGTTTCTGCTGGCGCCATCAGTCAGATAGAACGCAATTTGACGAATCCCACGGTGCGCGTGCTGGAACAGTTGCGATTGGTATTGAAGGTTCCCCTCTCGGCCTTTTTGGAAGAGGCCGAAGCGAATCATCGTGGTGCTGAGCACTTTGTTCGACGCGCCGCCGAACGCCCGCATTTTAACGTGGGCAAGCAGGGCATTTCAAAGCAGATGCTTTCTCCCTCTGGCGACCATGACTTGCAGTTTATGTTGATTAATATCCCGCCGGGCGTGCGATCGACTGAGATGTTAATGGGGAAGGGAGAAAAGGCAGGTTTAGTGATGGCGGGCGAACTGACGCTGGACATTGAGGGTGACGCCGCGCGCCTGATAGCGGGAGACAGTTTTCAATTCCAGAGCCATCTGCGGCACAACATTTTCAACCCGACGGCCAGTGACGCCACGGTATTGTGGATCATGCACATTTCCTCTGAACAACATTTATAAAGGTCAGGATTAAACATCATGCGTATTAGCGTTAATACCGTAGCAGACAGTGAAACCTTCCCCAGCGCGGTGGATGTCATCGTCATTGGCGGCGGGATTATCGGCACGTCCGTTAGTTATGAACTGGCGAAGCAGGGCGTTTCAGTGGCGCTGTTTGAAAAAGGCGTGATCGGCGGTGAGCAGTCGGGACGTAACTGGGGCTGGGTTCGCCAGCAAAACCGCGACTTGTATGAGCTGCCGATGGCGATGCGCAGTTTGCAGCGTTGGGAAGCGTTGAGCGGGGAAATTGGCCTTGATCTTGGCTTCAGTCGTCAGGGAATCACCTACGGCACACTGAGTGAAGCGGATGTGGCGCGCTGGGATGCCTGGGGCAAGCAGGCGAAACAAATCGGCTTTGTCAGCCATTTATTGACGTGTAAAGAGACGCGCGAGCGCATTGGCGACCAGGCCCAATGGGTGGGTGGCGTCTGGTCACCGACTGATGCTCGTGCTGAACCTTCCATGGCCGCACCGGCGATCGCCACAGGTGCTAAAAATTTGGGTGCCTCAGTACATCAAAACTGCGCGGTGCGTGGATTGGATATCACTGGCGGGCGTGTGACCGGCGTATGGACCGAGCGAGGATTAGTGAAAGCGAACCGGGTGATCTGCTGTGGCGGCGCCTGGAGTTCACGCTTCTGCATGCAGTACGGCGTTGAACTGCCAAGCGCCAATATATTGGGTACGGCGTTTAAAACCACAGCCGCACCGGAAGTGATCAAAGGCTGTATTAGTATGGGCGGTTTATGTATTCGCCGTCGTCAGGATGGCAGCTACACCGTGGCGCTTTCCGGGCGTGGCCAGATCGATCTGGCACCGCAAAATATCCGCTATGCCACCAAGTTTTATCCGATGTATCGCAGCAAAATTGCGAAAAAGCTCAAAGTGCGTATCAACGGTTCCTTCTTCAATGGCCCGGAAGCCGCGGGTTCCTGGTCAAATCAGGGTCTGTCACCGTTTGAAAAGATTCGTGTACTCGATCCCGCCGGCGATCCTGCGATTGTGCAGGAAGCGATGCAGATGCTGGTTCAGTTTTACCCTGAGCTTAGCGGGATCAAAGTCGATCATGCATGGGGTGGCTGGATCGATACCACGCCTGACCTGGTGCCGGTGATTGATGAGATGGATAATGTACCGGGCCTGTTTATTGCCTCTGGCTTCAGTGGGCACGGTTTCGGCATCGGCCCTGGAGCGGGCTTGTTGTGTGCGCAGATGGTGAATAATCAACCGCTGTTCACCGATGCAGAACCTTACAGTCTGGCGCGTTTCGCCAAAGGTAATGCGATTCGTGAACCGCAGATGATGTAAAGGCGAGATCCACATTTAGCGTCATCATATTCTTTTAAAATGAAAGGCGGCCTTCAGGCCGCCTCCTCATCGCTAAAGCGTCATCACTTAAACATCCAGTCGATGAATCACATTCACAAACTCGTGCACGCCACTGTTAATTTCACGCAGGCTGCGTGACAGCACGCTGATTTTATCCTGCTCGGTCACCACAAACTGTTTTACTTCCCCGAGCTGCTGCTCCATTTGCTGGATCAGGCTGGCGTTGTGTTCAACCACTTGCGTGATTTTTTTGGTCGCGCTTGAGGTGGAGGCGGCCAGTCGGCGTACTTCATCAGCCACCACGCTAAATCCGCGTCCGGCCTCACCGGCGCGCGCCGCTTCAATCGCCGCGTTTAACGCCAGAATATTGGTTTGTGAAGCAATCAGGTTGATGGTCTCAACTACCTCGTTGATACTTTTCGCTGAGGCGTTGAGCTGGATGCCAACATCCGTTGCAGCTTTCACCTGCAATGCCACCAAACCTGAGTTGCGAATGGTTTCATCCAGTACTTCGTTGGCATTGTCAGTGATTTGCGAGGTTTGTTCGGACGTGGTGAGGGCGATATCGGCCACACGTTTGGCTGCTTCAACGCGTGCGGTGATATCAGAGGCAATCTTGATCACCTTGTACACGTTGCCATTAGCATCAAATACCGGGTTGTAGCTGGCTTCCAGCCAGATACGTTCGCCGCTGGCTGTCTTGCGCTCAAAGCGACCGACAAAATGCTGTCCTTTGGCAATTTTGCGCCAAAAATCCGGGTTCTCGCGGTAAAAGGTATCGAAGCAGAACAGGCGATGATGCTGACCAACAATCGTTTTGAGATCATATCCCATGTGGGTGAGGAAGTTGGTGTTGGCCGTCAGGATATGGCCATCTGGCGTGAATTCAATCACCGCCATCGAGCGATCAAGCGCCGTGATCACCGCCTCCTTGTGTTCCAGTTCCTCATGGCGGGCGGTGATATCGCTGGCGACTTTAATCACCTTGTAGACTTTCCCTTTGTCATCACTGACCGGGAAGTACGTTGCGCTCAGGAAGAAGCGTTGGCGCTGTTTGTTAAATCGTTCAAAAATGCCCGTGACTGACTCGCCTGAAGCCAGGGTTTGCCAGAAGGTAAAGTAATCGGATGATTGGCTGTAAGCAGGGCTGCAGAAAATGCGGTGATGCTGACCCTGAATTTCATGCAAGGTGTAGCCGGTAACATCAAGAAAAAGGGGGTTGGCGCTGAGGATTTCACCACTGGGCGAAAACTCAATCCATGCTACGTGCTGCTTGATTGCATTGATGTCTTTGAGTACATCGCCACTTTTATAAAATGGCAGAGAAAGGCTGGATTTCTTCACCCCAAACATGTGTGACCTCAGGCAAGATTATGTCATTGAACATAATGCGTGCAGCTCTGCGCCGCGCCGCTGGATTTCCTCAGCCGAACACGTGATCTCGCGATGGTGTCTCTCTGCGCATGCGCAGGCTGGGTTTATTGAGTTATGGCTGCCTGATGTTGTTGCAAACGGACCTAAAAAAAGTCCGCTTTGATAAAAGTATCTTAATTATCGGCGTGGTTTCCAGAACATTTAATCGAAATGCATGAAAAAGCGCATCGCTCGCCTGACGGAGAATTAGCAAGAGTTTTCAGCCGATCTTTAGATGAACCCGAGACTAAAATGCCAACCAAACCTTCAGATATCAGTGCCACTACGACCGCGAGTCAACCTGAATAATGACTATGGGTCAGATCTTTCCTTTTTCCCAATAAGAGTTGCAATAACCGAACCGCGAAAAAATAAAAAATCATTCCACTTCCAGACTCGCTAACGGCAGATTCTGAAAAATTACGCTGAAATTTTGCTTAAGTAAGTTGGTATTACCCTCTTATCGTGACTAAACCTTAAACGTCCTTGTTATTTCTCTTTGCGACTTTTCGCATTCTTGATGCGACCTTGCTGGCCTGCGTTGCTGCTGCATGATGCGCACGGCCTACCTTAAAAGTGACCAGACGCGATCCGTCTGGCCCATCACGGAGTTGATGATAATGCGCAAATCTGCACTTTCTGCTGTCGCCGTAGCTACCCTTGGCGCGCTTTTGGCTGCCTCTCCCGCGCGTGCCTGGGATAGTCTGACGGTGTTTGGCGATAGCTTAAGCGACAGCGGCAATATCGGTCGTTTTACCGCCGATGGCGCGCAACATCCGCTATACGACGAAATCCTGGCATCGCATCTTGGGGAAGATTTGCAGGCATCTTCGCGCGGTGGCAGTAACTATGCTGAAGGCGGCGCGGTGGCCGTTCCGGCGCTCGACCCTGAACTCAACACGCAGGATCAGCTGGCAGCGTATCTGCAATCCACTGGCGGGCGCGCGGATAGCAATGGTTTGTATATTCACTGGGTCGGCGCCAATGATATCGCTGCCGCGGTGCCCAACCCCTTGACCGCGCGTGAAACCATCAGCAACAGTGCCATTGCGGCGGCTTCTCAGGTTAAAACCTTGCTGGATGCGGGGGCAGGAACCGTCATTGTGCCGAACGTCCCGCAACTGGGATTAACGCCCTACATGGTACAACTGGTGCTGCGATCTTTGGGCACCTCAGCGATGGTCGCGGCGTTTCAGTCGCTGGACAGCGCAGCGACACCGGATGTTGCGGCTCGCGAACAGGCGGTGCAGGATGCGTTCACCGCCGCAGCGGGGCAAGTATCGAGCAGTCCCATGGTGCGGGATGCGCTGGCTCAGCAGCTCTATACCGCCTGGCAGGAACTCAGCACTCAGGTGACGGCGTTGTCAGAGGGTTACAATCAGCAGGAAGAGGCTCAGCTAGCGGCGCTCAACGGCAATATTGTGCGCGTGGACATCGCGGGTCTGTTTAACGAGGTGGTAGCCAATCCCGGCCGCTATGGCTTAAGTAACACTATTGGCATTTCATGTCCCGTGGGCACCTCAGCGGATGAATGCCAGTCTACCGATGCGGGCTTCAGTACCGCACAGCAATATCTGTTTTCCGATCGTCTGCATCCAAGCCCGGCAGTACAGGCCATGCTGGCAGATTATATTCAATCGATCCTTGATGCGCCGGCGCAGGTGGCGGCTCTGTCGCAATCCACGCTGCTGATGGCGCGCGACATGCATAATACGTTAGATGGGCATTTGCAACAGCAGCGCCAGCAACCGGCCAGCGCGGGTCAGTTCACGGTGTTTGGCGGTTACGCAGGACAACACGTCGATTATCAAGGTGATGCCTGGAGCAATGGTGATGCAAACACCACCAATCTGACGTTGGGGATCGGCTATCAGCTGACCGATAACTGGCAAACCGGTTTGCTGTTCTCAAACAGCAATCAGCGCATGGATCCCTCATCAAATTATGACTACAAGCTGCGCGGTAATCTGGTGGCGCTTTATAGTCAGCTGACCTTGTTCGATCAAGCTGGATCAACGCCGATCTCCACTATGCCGATCTCGATTTCGACAGCATCGAGCGTAACATAAACATCGGCCCGGCCACCCGAACTGAACAAGGCAGCAGCAGCGGTAAATTAATGGGCATGCGCATACAAACCGGCTGGGATTTACCTTTGGGGACGCATATCACCACAGGCCCGGTTGCCAGCTATGCGCTGGATTATGGTCGTGTTGACGGCTATCAGGAAAATGGCAATAGCAGCACTTCGATGCGCTTCTCAGACCAAACCCTTCACTCGCAGATCGGTTCAATTGGCTGGCGCGTCGATAGCCGGCAGTGGGTGGTCAATCCGTGGGCACAGATCAGTTATAACCACCAGTTTGGTGATACCGACTCCACGGTGCGCGCGGGGCTGAAATCCACCCAAACCTCGTTTGAGCGGACGGTGGAAGCCGGGGATAAAAACTGGCTCGACGTGGCGGTGGGTGCCAATGTGCCGTTGGGCGACACCGTCAATGCCTTTGCTGGCGTGTCCACCGTCGCCAGTAACAGCGATTACCATCAGGTGACCTGGAACGTCGGGGTGAATGCCACATTTTAAGATGACGTGCCAGCAAGTCGTGGCTTGCTGGCACCGCTTTAGCTTCAACAAACCTGCATTAATAAGTGAATGAAACAGTTACCGGGTTAAGGTATTTGATCGGAATCTTGCGTCAGCCGGTCATTTTTTGCGGCCGCAATAATCAATAATGTGCCTGCGATTATTCTGTAAAATCCCGCCTTACCGCTGCGCTTTCTTTCTGCAATCATTATCTTGCTGGATCCCACTTATTGGCGGGATGATAAACGCCTCTAATTACACTGGCACGCATCAACACATTAACTATCAGCTACTTATACTGCATGGGGCAGTTATTTTCTCTTAATATTTAAGGGGTACACCATGGTTAATGCGTCCAATAACACCACGCCACAAAATGCTGTGAATGCAACAAATGGTCCCGTCGTACAGTTGAAAACCATTGATGAATTGCGCGCTACCGAACCGGCATCTGCTGGTGAAATCGCTTCCGTGCTGGAGTACAGCAAAGGCAGCAAAATGGGCGGCGGGGTTTTTGTTCATGACGCGACTGACACCATCAGTCCAGACGACGGCGGGATTGTCTTCATCACCGCAGGGAAAAAGCGCTGGAAGCGGGTGATCCAGGATTATAGCACCGTCACCGTTTTGGATTTTGGTGCCATAGCTGACGGTAAAACGGATTGTATCGAGGCAGTCAAACGTATGTATACCTGGTCGCAGCGCGTGCTGCCCGCTGCGGGAATCCGTTTTACTGCCGGGGTGTTCAGTATGTCCACCTTCGACATATCCGATAAAGAGATAAACCGCTTTAAAGTTGCCGGTGCGGCGGTTAACTTTGGCTATTTCCCCACCACCACATTGACCTTTAACTGGGGGACGCAGCCACGAGGACTGCACTTCTTTAAGGTTAATGCGCGCTATGCAGAGATATCGGGCATTGTAGTGAAAGGCATGAGTTCTAATAACGGCGGAGACGGCGGTACCGCATTTAATAAAGTTGGTTTTTACGCCAACATTATTACCGGCGGGCAGTTTCTGCGCGTGAGCAGTATGGAGTTTCGCTATCTGGGCGGACGCGCGCTGGACCTTATTGATACGCTGGATTGTAAGATTGATCAGTTTTATTCCAGAGGGTGTCAGGACAGCATAGTGTATGCACGCTGGTCCGACCGTGAAGCAGGTGCCTGGGACCATAGCACGGCCATTGAATTATCCAACTTCAATTTGCAAGAAAATACCCTAAAGCCGGTTTTGGATTTGCCGCGCTGTACCCAATCCTTTATTCGTAATGGCTGGATTGAACATTCAGAATTCGCCGGAGATTTAACCAATGGCCAGTGGGTGATTGAGGGGCTGGCGATTGAATCGACGACTAACCCGCTAAAACTGGGTTATTGCCGCGCGTTGATCATTCAAAAAAGTATTCATAATCAAAGCGCCGGATTTGATTACAGCACCGCAGGTATCGAACCCTGGTCACTGCTGGCGGAAGGTGATCGCGGGGTTATGGAAATATCGGATTGGGGCGCCATCATTCAGGGATCGTTAAACTACGATTACATTACCTCCCAGCACCACATGGATAACCGCACGGATAAAGAGAAATGGTTCTACATTGGCGAATTTAATTTCTCCGATGAAGGCACGCAGATTCACGTACGTGTGGTGGGAACGTCGCAAATATTGTCGCAAAGCGCAACGCAAACTCAGCACACTGGACGAACACCAGAAGGTGTGGCCAATATCTACCTTCAGGCGCGCAACAATGCGAATACCATTGGCAGTTGGTATGGCGAAGGCTCATGCCCGGTGACCAAAGTGCATATTGAAGGGGGCGCCACCCGCACCAAACTTTACGTTAAACTGGCCCAGTTCACGGGATTTGCGACAGCTCAGGTGGAAACCAATGGCAAAGATCGTTACAAGGCGGGATTATGTTTTATCTTCCGAAAAAGTTACACCGCCTGCTCGGAAACCGATGCGCAAAAGTTTGATGCAGCCCCTGTTGTGGCTTTCGAACAGCACTGGATTGGTAATGAAAAGGTGGGAATTGGTTATAACGATAACAAAGAGTTGTTATTGAGTGGGCCGGTATTCGAAAAAGCGGTGGTAGATGAAACAGGGAAATGGCGTACACGCCGATTTGTTAAGTTGTGGATAAATGGCAAAGAACAGTCCATAGAATATCTCAGCGCAACCGATCCATTTTAAGTATTGAAGCCAGCAATATGCATTGCTGGCTGATTCAATGCTAATCAAATTAAGCAATTCTGTATCAAATGAGAATGATACAGTGCTGAAGTCTGGGCGTCAGCGGAATCTGCGACGCTCAGAGCTTTTAACAATACGCTGAATAGCCACATTCAGTTTTGTCGTCATAAACCTATTCATTCACGCCCGGAATATGTACGTCCGGTAAGGTTTCCCGCACTTCCCAGCCGCGGAGTTTACCGGGGTTTAATAAATTATGCGGATCGCAGGCGCGTTTCATCGCCACCACATCGGCACGCACCATGCCTTGCTTGCCATCTTCGATATGAATCACGTGTGGATTATTGATTTTAATACCCTGGCTGCGGTAAATATCCATGATCGCATTCAAGCGCTCCTCCGTGCTGTAACGCACCAGCGGCAATCCGCTGCAGGTGAGTGTGCCGTTCATATCACGCAGAAACTCAATATGAGACATCACTTCATCCGACAATTGTGTTTCCATCGCCAGTGCTTGCTGGTGGTAATCGTCAGCCGCATACGCAGTTTGCAGATAGGTCAGGGTTTTATCGATTTTGAGTGCCTGCAATGTGGTGTGGTTCCAGCAATATTCAATCAGTGAATGACCGCTGTTTTCACCCTCGGCATAGCGCAGTGCATTGTGTCCGGCATGCTGCGTCAGCATCGTGGGCAGCAGAGCGTCACTTTCGCTGCCCACCACTGAAATCACGCCGTGCATGCCGCTGACGTTGGCATCGGCCAAATCGCTGAAGTAATCCAGCACCGGCGCAGCAAACACCGCGATCTGGCGTTTCACCAGACCCGGTGAACGCGCCAGCGCATCGGCGAAAGCATCGCAGCAGCGAAATCGGTGAAGGTATCGAGACGCTCAATCCAGTCATGGCACGGAGCCAGTGCCAGTTCGATCTCAAGCACTATGCCATTACTGCCATAGGCATGATGCAGCAGCAGCGCATCCGGGGCCTGCAAATGAATGATGCGTGGCGTCTCTTCCATGGTCATCATTTTTACCGACAACACGTTGCCCGGCGCGGCCAACGGCCCGTAATTAATCGATCCTACACCGCCAAATCCTCCGCCAAACAACCCACCCAATGTGGCCAGTTTCCAGGTGGACGGCATGCAGCGCAACTCCCAGCCATGCGGGCGCGTGTAGGCTTCCAAATCCCCGAGCCGAATGCCCGCCTGTGCTCGCACCGTGCCGCTGCCCATTGCCGCGACGGCGTTGAGGCGCGTCATATCCACCATCACTCCGCCATCCAGCGGGATCAGTTGACCGTAGTTACCGGTGCCACCGCCGCGCAAATTAAGCGGTACGCGGGCTTTGGCGCAGGCGGCGACGACCGCAGCGAGTTCGGTCTCATCGCGCGGGCGCACCGCCAGTTCGGCAAATTTCTCTTCCAGCTGTGGTTTAAGCACCGGGCTGAACCAGTGGAAATCTCGTGACAGGCGTTTGACCTTGGGCGCTGCTTTAATCCAGTCAAGTTCAGGCAACGCCGCGACCAGCGCCGCCAGTGCAGACTGGCGATCGGAATCAGACATGTGGACATCCTATGCATATTTTGGGGAGGGCGACCTGAAGGCCGCGCCTGATGTAAATCAGAGCGATGTGCAACGGCAATCATCAGCCGCCACGTCGATTAACCTGGACTCAGCTCACTCTCATGCCAGGCGGCCAGCACCCGACGTGTCAGCCACGACATCAAGGCAAACAGCAGGAATCCAGCCAGAGAGATCAGCAACAGTGCGGCAAACATCAGCGGAATATTAAGCTGGTAGCCGGCCTGCAAAATCTGGTAAGCCAGCCCGGTATCCGTGCCACCGGTGCCCGCGACAAACTCCGCCACCACGGCACCAATCAACGATAAACCGCTGGAGATGCGTAACGCGCCGAAGAAGTAAGGCAGCGCCGAAGGAATGCGCAGACGCAGCAGAATTTGCATGCGTGATGCATGGTTGAGTTTGAAATAGCTCAACAAACCGGGTGAAACGCTGCGTAAGCCCTGCGTGGTGTTAGAAATGATCGGGAACACTGCCATCAGTGTGGCGCACACCACCAGGGACAGCGTGGTGTCTTTTACCCAGATGATGATCAACGGTGCAATGGCGACAATCGGCGTGACTTGCAGAAAAACGATATACGGAAACAACGCCGTTTCAATAAAGCGGTTCTGCACCAGCAGAAAGGCAATGATCGACCCGATGACAATGGCGACCGCGAAGGAGATTACGGTGATCTTCAGGGTATACAGCAACGACATGAACAAGGTTGGAAAGTTTTGCACCAGACTTTGCGCGACCACGATCGGTGAAGGCACCAGAAAGGTCGGCACCTTAAAGGTAGTCACCAGAAATTGCCACAGCAACAGCAGGGCAATGGCGACAATTGCCGGGAATAACCATTGTTGGAATCTGTGACTGGTTGCGAGCGGTTTCATGGTTTGCTCTCCTGACTGGCTGCCAGCAAACCGCGCTGCAGCTGTTGCGCATATTGGGTGAATGGCTGACTGACGCGGAATTCATCATCGCGGGCTTGAGTGGTATCAATGCGAATATCATCGACCACGCGCCCCGGACGCGCCGCCATCATGATCACGCGTTGCGACAGGAACACCGCTTCCTGAATCGAGTGGGTGACAAACACCACAGTGAGCTTTTGTTCCTGCCACAGATCCAGTAAATCGCTGTCGAGTTTATTGCGGGTAATCTCATCCAGCGCGCCAAAAGGTTCATCCATTAACAGCACTTTGGGCCGCGTGACCAGGCCGCGCGCAATCGATACGCGCATCTGCATGCCACCGGAGAGTTCGCGCGGCAGCACATGGCCAAACTGGCCCAGCCCGACCAGTTCGAGGATTTCACGCACGCGGGTATCGGCTTCAGCACGTGGCACGCCGGCTAAATCCAGCGGCAAGCGCACATTTTTATGTACCGTGCTCCACGGCATCAGCGTGGCTTCCTGGAACACAAATGAGAGCGGCAGATCGCGCTGATTTTCCCGACGATCGCGACGGAACAGCATCAACTTTCCATCCGTTGGTTCAATCAACCCGGCAATCATCTTCAACAAGGTACTTTTGCCACAGCCAGAGGGCCCCAGCAGCGAAACAAATTCACCCTGGCGAATGGTGAGGTCCACTGGCAGCAGCGCACGTGTACCATTGGGGTAGATCTTTTCCGCTGAGAGTACCTCAATGGCCGGCGGTGCCGCAGGCAGCGGCACCGGTTGGCTATCCGTATTTCTTAAGGTTAATTTGCTGGCGGTGTTCATGGCATGACCTTGACGTCTTTAATGAACTGCAAGGTATAGCTCCCCTCAAACGGGACTTTAGCCGGATCGATTAGCTTGTTGTCCACCAACAACTGCCAGGTCTGTTTCAGACGAGGCTCAGTGAGGATACCGATGCCGCCCGTTTGCGCATCGCCGCCGGTCACCATTTGATATTTCTTCATCTGTGCGATACCGAAGGCAATCTGTTCATCGCTCATCTGTGGGTTTTCTTTCTTGATCAGCACGTTGCCTGCGCTGGGATCCTGCAGATAATTTTTCCAGCCTTGCATCGAGGCTTTAACGAACGCGGCGACAGCCTGTGGACGCTTCTCGATGGTCGATTTCATGCAAACAATACTGTTGCCGTAAGGGGGATAGCCCCAGTCACTGATCGGATAGACATTGGCCTGGGCATTGGCTTTTTGCACTGCAAACGGCTCAGAGGTGATATAGCCCTGTTGCACCAGCGTTTTATCCGCAAGGAATGGCTGAATACTGAAGGTGTACGGACGTACGCGGGCATTTTTCAGGTTTAGCGCGCTTTGTGCCCACGGCCAGTAGGAGGTGTAAGCCTCTGCGGCAAGCAGGAAGGTTTTACCTTGCAGATCGGCTTTATCTTTCACATCGGGATGGGTGAGAAATGCGATGGCCGAATGCTGGAAGGTGGTCGCGACGGGCACGGCTTCAACACCTTGCTGCCACGATTCCAGCGCCTGCATATTATCGCTGATGATGCAGTCCGCCTGACCCGCTGCCATCAACTGCATGGTGTGCACCTGCGGGCCGCCCATTTTAATCGTGACGTCCAGGCCGGCTTCTTTATACAGATTCTGTGCCTGCGCCTGATAGAAGCCGCCATGTTCCGCCTGGGCATACCAGTTGGTCATAAAGGTAAAGGGTTCAGCCGCCATGCCCTGGGCCGACAGCACCAGTGAAAGTGCGGCTACCATGCTCAATTTTTTCATCATCGTCGATTCCCGTTTAGCGCGGTTGTAATAGTGATGCAGCGTCGTTGTGATCTAATACCTTGCCCTGCCATTGGCCTGTGCCCCACGCCGGTTCGGCGCGTGTCACCCAGACCATCTGGTGCACTTCAGTGATCACCTGCGCCCAGCTTTCGGCGAGAGAATCGAGAATGGCGGCACCTTGCTCAGGAGTGGAAGGCAACGGATCGCCAATCACTCCGCTTGGACCAAAATCATAAGAGGCCCACGCCGCCATCGGCTTGTTGGTGGAGAGCGTTGGGCAGGGGAATTCAGGCGGATAATTCGCCACGGCTTTGCTCATCTGCACGGTGTCCGGTGCCAGCGCCAGCATCAGCGCGGTTTCAGCGTGCCCGGCGTGCATCGCCATTTGTCGCTCTTTTTCATCCATAAAGCTCTCGGCGCAGTTCGGGACCTTGAAGGTGTCCTGCATGATGATGATCATATCGCCGTGACGCAGGCGCAGTTCGCGCGCCGCCATCTGCAACGGCTGTGGCTGACCGCCATGGCCATTCACCATCAAAAACTTACGAAAACCGGCGCGATACAGTGACTCGCCGATTTCCAAAATAGTGTGCAGCAAGGTTTCACCGGTTAGCGTTAGCGTGCCAGGAAAGTGCAGGTGCTCATCAGATTTGCCATAGGTGATGGGCGGAATGGCGTAAGCCGGTATCGTGGCAGGTAACCGCGCCAGCGCGTGACCCACCACGCCAGAGGAAATCACGCTATCCACCGCGCAGGGTAAATGCGGGCCGTGCTGCTCAATCGCGCCAGTGGGCAGCACAATAACGGTATTCGCTTTGTCATCCAGCGTGGCGATATCAGTCCAGCTCAGATACGGCAAAAAACGGTTTGCCGGAATGTAACCATGCAACATAGTGCTTCCTCGTGTTATTGCGGCAACCACGCCGTGGCTTCAACTTCGATTAAAACGTCCGGACTGGGCAGCATTTCACTGACCTGCACCACCGTGGAAACCGGCGGTTCATCGGGGAAGAACTGCTTGCGCACCCGGCTGTAATGCGGGAAATGGTCGAGATTGCGGAAGTACTGCACCAGCTTAAAGACATCGCTCATCTGGCCGCCGGCGCTTTCAATAGTGGTGCGGATGCTCTCCAGCACGTACCAACTCTGCGCCAGAATCGGGCCTTCTTTAATGTCCGTGGAGAACTCGCCGGTGCGCCCCAGCAGTAGCTGAGCGGCTTCCGGAATATCGCCGTAACCGCGCACGATGGTGGCAGTTTGCGGGTTCACCGGAATAATGCCGGAGAGAAAGATAAAGTCACCCACGCGTCGCCACGCGGCATATTTTGCCAGCGGTTTTCCCGCTCCCTCATCAAGCGCCATTGGTTTCGTCTCCATAACGGACACCCTGTTTTAACCGATAGCGCTGACGCTGACGCAACGGCCAGCTGGCAACATCGGCCTGTGGAAAAATCACTAAATCGTTGTGATAAAAAGCCTGCGGATGGCAGATAAGTTGGGAAGCTACATCGAAGGCAGCGCCCAGCTGCAGGCTTAACAAGCCACTAAATAGCGTATCCAGCGGGTCGTAACTGCCAAAAGGGCAAAAGGCGTCCTGCACGTTATCGGCGCCCAAAAGCACCGGCATGTCCCGCGCCAGTGCTTCTTTCACCAGCGTTAAACCGCGCTGACGCGGCGTGCGATCGGGAACGGCGTCTTGTAGCAGTAAATTGGTTAGCGGCAGGGCGATCAGCGTCACGCGCTGCTGTGCTAGCTGGTCGAGTATCTGCAACGCATCGTCCTGTTGCGACAGCGCGCAACTGTGGCTGCAGGTGATGCTGCCACTGAAAGGGTGCTGGTGGAGATAGTTCGCCAGCCAGCGCATCCCTTGCGCATCCGCGTTCAGCTCTTCATCAATGTGCAGGTCAATGTTCAGCTGCCACTGCTCGGCGGCTTGCATTAAATGGGTAAAGGCCTGCGCGTCCCAATTGCTGCTGTGAATAAACCCGCCGAGTAGCGCACTCGGACCACTGACAGCGACCTGTGCGGCGATATGTTGGGCATCTGCGGCATCGGCGAAGAAACTCAGTGGGGCAAGGGCGACGCGCTCGATCTGACACAGCGGATGATGAAGATCGCCAATAACTTGCCACGCTAGCGGCGCATCGGCGGTGAACCAGTCAACATGGGTGCGCAGCAGGCTGACGCCACTTTGAGCAGCCCAGTTTAATGCTTGTTGAGCGCGCTGGTGTAAATCGTCATGGCTCCAGTGCACCCGGTCCTGATGCATCGCATCAATGGCGGCCAGTAAACCGGGTTGCTGTGCCGGACTGCGTTCAACGGTGAAGGTTTTATCAAGGTGCGCATGTGGCTCGATCAGCGCAGGCAGCACCAACGCGCCGTTGAGTGTCAGATAGTCGGGATGCAGTGTCTCATCGGGTTCAAGTTGTAACCCATCGGCATGAAAATGTAGCGTGGCGAGTTGTGGCTGATTGCCCTTCATCGGCCAGTTATCTGGCAATAGCCAGCGAGGTAAACGCGCTCCGGTTGCGCCCGTATAGGTCTTCATAGGTCAAGCACCAGCAACGGAGTACGAGCACGTGAACAGCACAGGACGATGCAATCATTGGCCGCACGCTCTTGCTGACTTAATACTTCATCACGGTGGTCGGGTTCGCCTGACAATACGCCGGTAATACAGGCACCGCACATTCCCTGTTCACAGGACAGTTCAATGTCTATTCCCGCGTTTTCTAATACCTCGGCGATGCTTTGTGCTTTGCCCACAGTAAAACGTGTACCCGAAGAGGCGATTTCGATTTCAAAGCTGTCGCCCGGCAGGCGTGGGGCCGCGTCAGGTTTGAAACGTTCGCTATGCATCTGCTCACTGCGCCAGCCATATTCCAACGCCAGATGTTGCAGATGTGCCATAAAACCCGATGGGCCACAGGCAACTAACGCGCTATTTTCCGAACAAGTCAGATCGGCGGGGATGCGGTGGCGCAAACTGTCGCCCTGCGTGCTGTAGTGGATCATCACGCGGTCGCCAAGTCGCGCCAGACGCTGAGCAAAAGCCAGCTCGTCCTGCTGTTTTAAATACAGGTGCAGGACGAAGTCAGTTTGCTCAACAGCCAGCGCCTCAGCCATCACCAGCAAGGGCGTTAAGCCAATACCTGCCGCAAACAGCAGGATGCGCGGGGCGTGGGGTACAGGAAAATGGTTGCGGGGAGCCGAAATGGTTAGCACATCATTGATTTGAAGCTGCTGATGCAGCCAGCGTGAGCCGCCGGCGGAAGCCTGATCCAGTCGCACACAGATTTCATAGTGCGCGTCGTTGACAGTGGAGCACAGAGAGTATTGGCGAGTGCTGCCAAAGGGCAGATGCACATCAATATGCGCGCCCGGCGTAAAATGCGGTAGCGATTGACCGCTAGCACTGCCCAGCGTGAGTAAAACATTGCCAGCACCGTTTAACTGCTTTGCGATGACGGTGACAGCCAGGGTTGTCGATTTCATAATCAGCCTGTCTGAACAGGGATGTCATCAGCTGAGTGGCCGCGCATACCCTTGTTTTTATCATGGCTGTGATTATTATTTTGCCGTAGTGTAAGCGTCCATCTGTTTAATTCGCATGATGTGTTGCAAAAAGAGAGCACCCACTATGTTCGCCTTCTCCCGATTTTTGCTGTATTTCACCGAAGTGGCGCGCCAGGGTTCACTGCGCAAGGCTTCGGAGGTGTTGCACGTTTCAGCCTCATCGATTGATCGGCAGATACTGCGCGTTGAAGAGCAGCTGAATATGCCGCTGTTTGAACGTCATCCATCAGGATTACGTATGACGGCGGCGGGGGAGATCTTGCTCAATGCGGCGAAAAACTGGCAGCGCGAGTTTGGACGAGTTTGTACCCAGCTGGATGATTTGCGCGGTTTACGCCACGGGCATGTACATATCGCCACCATAGACGCCATTAATCGCGGCTTTTTTTCCTCGATCCTGCAACGGATTCGTGAAGAGTACCCCGGTATCTCCTTTACGCTCACCACCATGAGCAACATTCATATCGCCAATGCGCTCACCGCCGGTGATGCAGATTTCGGCATCATGTTAAATCCGCAAAGTTCGCGTGAACTGTTGGTAAAGTCTTTTGCTGATTTACGATTGGGGATTGTGGTCAGCAGTCATCATCCCCTGGCGAAGCTGGAATCCATTCGTTTTAGCCATTGTGAATCCTGGCCGTTTATCGTCCCTGCCGCGCCCCTGATGTTAGCCGACCCGCTGGAAGCATTGGTAAACAGTTCCGGTATTCGCCTGAATGAAGTTGGCCGCACCAATAATATTCATATGCTGCGCTCGCTGGTGCGCGATGATGTCGGCATCAGTTTGATGTGCTGGTTGGATATTGTGGATGAGTATCGGCGCGGTGAATTGAAGTTTATCCCGCTCATCGACACGGTATTGAAACCCTTCACGTTGTCGCTGTGTGTGGCACCGCAGCGGCAGCTGTCTATCGCCGCATCGATGATGCTGCGCGAGCTGGAATCGTTTTTTGCCTTAATGCAGAGTGAAGAGGCATCGGCGGGCGTGGATCAGGGGTGATAGCGTTGATGGCACTGTAGAAACAAGAAGCCCCAGCCAGGCTGGGGCATTGATTCTTGCGCTTCATGTCTTGGATCTGGCACCGCACGCGTCGGGAGAAGAACGTCAGACTAGCTACAAATGGAATTCTATTCGCATAATTTAAGGATTGCAATATCACCGAAGCGCTATCAGCGGTATAACGTCTTCTTCGATATGGATATTGGATAACGCGTCACATGCCAAAGAATTTTGATTTTACCGATATGGTAAAACTGACCTCGTCTGCTCGCCTCTCAAGCTATCGTTCCACATTTTCTATTGCTGATGATGCGGAGTTATTTGGTCTATATAGCTGGAATCTTGAATTGTCAGGTGCTTTTTGTAGTCTGCTGCAATTGATTGAAGTCGCTTTACGTAATGCCATAAACGAAGCAGGTAAGAAACATATTACAACTGAACATAATGTACATTGGTTTAACGTCATCCCCTATAGTTTGATCTGTGAGATAAATGCTGATGTTAAATGTGTTGGCACAGATAAGCTGGTTAAGTCTGCTCAAATTAAAGGTTTTGAGAGTGGCATAGCAAAAGCTGAAAGAAACGCGCGGAAGATGCTGCAGAAAAAATTAGGCAAAGATACATTAGCCACTCCTACGTTGGATCAGATTATTTCTCAGACTGATTTCAGTGTATGGGAGCATATCCTCGATAAGAGTTTTTATGATGGTGATGCCAGTAAGGGATATCTTTGG
Source organism: Pantoea rodasii (assembly GCF_002095465.1). GTDB lineage: Bacteria > Pseudomonadota > Gammaproteobacteria > Enterobacterales > Enterobacteriaceae > Pantoea > Pantoea rodasii. The sequence goes on from NZ_MLFP01000003.1 coordinate 116,075, forward strand.
CCAAAGGGTTTCGCCACTGCGTTCAAGAAAATGCCGATGGTAACAGGTAAAAACAGACAGTTTAAACAACGTGATATTATTCGTCGCAGAGTGGGAGCCGTCAGGGTGTTGAGAAATCGCGTAGCGCATAACGAACCGATCTGGAAAGATGCCTATTTTATTGATCGATCTTCAGTAATACATTGTCTGGAAGAGAAAATTGCGGATATCGTTGAGTTAGCGTATTGGATATCACCCGCTTTACATGCTTTTATCCGTGACGGTTCATTAGTGCAAAGGCTAAAGTCTATTGTGGGTGAATACGAAATGAATAACGCAATGTACCGTAATTCAATTTCAAGTGTTGAGAGTATGGAAACGTTTGTTCAAGTGTTACAAGAGTGTCAGATGTACCATAGAAGAGTGATCGTTCAGAATAAAAATATCAAGGCTCTTGTCTGTGCGAATAAAAACCGGTTTTATTGATTAATACTTGAGTTTTACAGCGTCAACGATGCCGAGAGAAATTAAACTCTCGGCGTTATTTTGAAGATCAGCTCCCCCAACGGCTTCGCAAATAATCCACTGCCTGCTGCGTTTGCGGCTGGTTGAGATAATTCTCGCGGAACAGAATGGTGCCGTTAATTTGTGGAACGGACTCATTGAGGTCGAGCTGTTTTTTTAACTCGGGTACGCCGCCATTAACGGTCCAGTCCGGTTCCATTTTGGAGGTTTCGCCGATTTTATACAGCGCCACGCCGATATAGAGTCGCGTATGCGTGGGTTTCACCACATCAGCCCACCAGTGGGCGAGCACATCGTAGCGTGCGGCCTGGCGCGCAAACGGCCAGTAAAGTTGCGGAGCGATGTAGTCTAATAAGCCCATCTGCACCCACTGGCGCGTATCGGCGTAAGCTTCATCATAGGCCGCAGCACCGCGCGTGTCGGAGCCTGCGGGATCGTGCGACAGATTACGCCACACGCCAGCCGGGCTAACGCCAAATTCGACATTCGGCTTCAACTGCTTAATGGTGCGCGAAACCTGCTCAATCAGTTGCTGCGTATTATGTCGGCGCCAGTCAGCTTTGGACGAATATCCCTGGCCGTACTGGCGGAATGTTGCGTTGTCATTGAGGGTTGAACCCGCTGATTCGGTATAAAAATAATCATCAAACTGCACGCCATCGATAGCGTAGTGCGACACCACTTCGGCGACGATGCTGGTGATCCAGTCGCGTGCATCAGGAATGCCCGGATCGAGCACAAAGCGATCACCCGCGGTGCGGATCCAATCGCGATGCAACACAAATACGCTCGCGGGGTGGAGTGATAGCGTGTTGTTTAACTCTCTTTCCGTAGAGGGTTTTACGTTGGTTGAAACCCGGTAAGGGTTGAACCACGCATGCACTTTGATACCGCGTTTGTGCGCTTCATCCAGCATAAATTGCAGCGGATCGTAGCCGGGATCCTCCCCGATCTTTCCCGTCATCATGTCGGACCATGGCAAAATTTTGGAGCGCCATAGCGCGGTGCCGTCGGGCTTGACCTGGAAAAATACCGTATTAATGCCGAGACTTTTAAGCTTATCCAGCTTGTCGGTCAGCGCCTTTTGCTGTTGGCTGATGCGACTGGCCGGACTGGCATTCACCGAAGCGACAGGTGGCCAATCCAGGCGCGACACGGTGGTGAGCCACACGCCGCGCACCGGTTCCGCGTGGGGGACGGGCTGAGTGGGTTGAGGTTTAGGCGTAACCGTCGGCAGTGGCGTCACCAGTGACTTAGGTGGCTCAGAGCTACAGCTGGCTAATAGCAGTGCGGCAACCCACAGCGTGACAGTTTTTTTCACGGTGGCAACACGGGAGAAACGCGCGGAACAGGCTATGATAAACTCCATTTTTTTCAACTTACTGTTCGAAGAGCCTCATTCTCTTCTCATCAGCTATAAAGTCAATAAGAGCCCTCGGTAACGTTGTCATGCCATCAATGGCTCACGCGACGAATAGAGACTCACATAAAACGGGAATGAATTGTCATGACATATGAAGACTTATACCGCCGTATTGCGCAGATCGTTTTTAGCTGTGGACCGCAAGGTGCACGCGAACTGATTGTTAAAGCCGAACTGTTTGCCGATGACGAAGGCGGGGAATATCAGTTTGATTATCTCGATGAAAATGGCGAGCCGGATTGGTTTGAACCTGATGCACAGGCGATTGGCGATTTAACCGAAGCGCTAAAAGATTTTCAGAACTATTTCGTCGAGAACGAGATGACTGACGGGAAGCCGGTGTGGAATAAATGCCTTGTGGTGATCAACGTGCCGGAAGAATCGATCAGCATCGACGTGCAGTATGAGTAATGTTTCTGGGCATCCTTGCCCGGAATCATCAGGCGTTATGAACGTAACGCCACCAACGCCTCACGCTCCCGCAAGGCGCGTTTGCGGTGCACGATGCGGCTGGTGACTAACACCGCCAAGGTTAAAAGACCGGTGGCAATGATTTCAGAGCGATGTGCCGGCATAAACAGCATCGAGACCAATACCCCCACGATAAAGACCATGGTTGCCCAGGTTAATCCCGGGAACAGCCACATCCGGTAGCTCAACGTCTCGCCACGCGCCTCGCGTTTCTTACGCAACACCAGATGTGAAGCCGCAATCACCAGGTAAACCAGCAAGGCAATAGCGCCCGAGCTTGCCAGCAGGAACTCAAACACTGCTGCCGGTGCCAGATAGTTGGCGATAACCGCGAGAAACGCGGCAGCGGTTGAGGCAATCACTGCCACCCATGGTGTACCACTGCGCGTGGTTTTTGACGCAGCAGCCGGTGCATCCTGACGGCGAGACAGTGAATAGAGCATGCGGGAAGCGGTATAGAGTGCAGAGTTGAGACAACTGCACACCGCGATCAACACCACCACATCCACAATTTGCCGTGCGTAAGGAATGTTCATCATCTCCATGGCCGTCTGGTACGAACCGGCTTTCATCAAGGATGGGGTATTCCACGGCACCAGCGCGATGACGATGAAAATCGACAGCAGGTAGAACAGTGCAATACGCCAGATCACTGAGTTGGTGGCCTGCGTGATCTGCTTTTTCGGCTCGCGTGATTCCGCCGCGGCGATAGTAACAATCTCGGTGCCCATAAAGGAGAACATGGTGGTCAGAATGGCCGCTAACACTGCACCAATCCCGTTAGGCATAAAGCCGTGCGTGTCATAGAGATGTGAAATCCCCTGGGTGCTGCTTCCCGGCATCAGGCCGAAGACCGCCAGGCTGCCGACAATCAGGAAGCCGACAATCGCGATCACTTTGAGCAACGCAAACCAGAACTCAAACTCACCGTAATTCTTCACGCTAAACAGATTGCTTACGGTCAAGAACAGGGTGATGGCAAAGGTATATTCCCATACCTCAACCTGCGGGAACCAACTGTGCAGAATCGTGCCTGCAGCATTGGCCTCTAAAGGGATCACTAATACCCAGAACCACCAGTAAAGCCAGCCAATGGTGAAGCCGGCCCAGCGGCCGAGTGATTTATCGGCGTAAGTGGAAAAGGATCCTGAATCCGGTGAGGCGACGGCCATTTCGGCCAGCATCCGCATAATCAATACCACCAGCGTACCGGCCGCGATGTAGGCCAATAGCACGGCAGGGCCCGCTTCGGCAATCGCGTGGCCGGATCCAACAAACAGCCCGGCACCTATCACGCCGGCAATCGATAACATCCGAACATGACGCGGCTTAAGGCCTTGCGCAAGCGCATCGGCATTCTGTGAACTCATTGTTATTCTCCAGATCGTCTCTCGGGCTGCCTAATGCACAGCCTGGCTGCAGCAGGAAAGCTGCTCAGCCCACCGTGCGGGCTGAGTCAGTTGAGCGGATATCTACGAATCCTGGTGGGCACTCAACACGCCACTGAGAATATCCAGTGCCTGGCTGAACTGCGCATCCGGTATGGTGAGCGGATAGAGGAAGCGAATCACATTGCCCTGTGGACCACAGGTTAACAGCAGTAAACCGCGTGCCATTGCCTGCTGCTGAATTGCCTGTGCCGTTTGCGCCTCGGCAAATTCCATTGCCACCATCGAACCTAATGCGCGGATGTCGGTAATGGCAGAGCAGTTGGCACGTGCCGTGTTCAGGAAATCAACCAGTTGCGCGCCGAGTTGTACCGAGCGGTCACACAGTTGTTCTTCAGCAATGATATCCAGCACCGCATGGGCGGCTGCGATCGCCAGCGGGTTGCCGGCGTAGGTGCCGCCGAGTCCACCTGGGCCGGGCGCATCCATGATCTCTGCGCGACCACTGACCGCTGACAGCGGCATGCCGCCTGCCAGGCTTTTCGCCATGGTGATCAGATCGGGTTTGACATCGTAATGGTCCATGGCAAACAGTTTGCCGGTACGACCAAAGCCAGTTTGCACTTCATCGGCAATCAGCAGGATGCCGTGTTCATCGGCCAGCTGGCGCAAGCGGACTAAGAATTCAGCAGGGGCGATATGGAAACCGCCTTCGCCTTGTACGGGCTCCAGCACGATTGCAGCCACGTCTTGCGGGGCGATGTCCTGGGTGAAGATGTCGTGCAGGCTCGCCATGGCATCCTCAACGCTGATGCCGGTGACGCTATTGGGATAACGTGCATGCCACACCGAGGCTGGCATTGGACCGAAGTCGCGTTTATAGGGGGCCACTTTGCCGGTCATGGCCATGGTCATGAACGTGCGACCATGGAAAGCGTTGCCAAACGTGATGATGCCGTGACGGCGCGTTGCCGCTCGCGCCACTTTGACGGCATTTTCCACCGCTTCGGCACCGGTAGAGAAGAACGCGGTTTTGGCTTTGCCAGCAATTGGCACCACCTGGTTGATGCGTTCTGCCAGGCCAACATAGCTTTCATACGGCGTCACCTGGAACGCGGTATGGGTGAATTTTTCTAACTGTTCAGCGATAGCCTTCACAATGCGGGGATGACGATGGCCGGTGTTCAGCACCGCAATCCCACCCGCGAAATCAATCCAGCTGTTGCCTTCAACGTCACGCAATGTCGCGTTCTCTGCCTGCTCGACATACCACTGGCACAGATTTCCGGTGCCACGTGGGAGGGCGTCATCTTTGCGTTGCTGCAGCTGGCTGTTTTTACCTTCCATAACCTTTCCTTAGCGATAAGCGTCTTTACAAATCACAACAAACACGCTTATTTATCCCTGCGCTAAGGTTTGTTGCCAGAGCCACTTTTAGAGAAAAGGATGGAGCCAATTGCGGAGTTTGTACGCCGATCATGTATTAGAGCGTTTGCAGTTTATGCCGGAAGGGACGTTGCAGCAGCGTTTGCTGGCCTGTATGCAGGCGGCAATTGCCGAGGGGATTTTTCCACGTGCCACGCGATTACCCGCTACGCGTGATATGGCGCGCGAGTTATCGGTATCGCGTAATACTGTCATCAATGTCTATGAACATTTGATGTCACAAGGCTATGTCACGGCGCGCACCGGCAGCGGAACCTGGATTGCCGAAACGCTGCCCGAAGGCTGTTTGAACAGCCCGCGCAGTGATGAACTGACGCTGCCGCTCAGCGTGAAAACGGCGGCGATTTCAAAACGCGGTGCATCGTTGTTAGGCCATGCCAACGCTTCGCCTTATCAATGGGGCGCGTTTGTACCGGGCGCACCGGATGTCACGCAGTTCCCGCATAAATTGTTCAGCCAGATTCAGGCGCGATTGAATCGCGAGCCTGACATCGATCGCCTGATATACAGCAGCAATGGCGGTTGCCCGCATCTGCGCCAGGCGCTGGCGGAATACCTCAGTGTGGCACGATCGGTGCGTGCGGATGCGGATCAAATCATCATCACCGAAGGCATTCATCAGGCGGTTGATCTGGTGACGCGCGTACTCTGCGATCCCGGCGATAGCGCATGGATTGAAGAGCCAGGCTATTGGGGCACGCGGAATCTGTTGCGCATAAACGGCCTGAAAATACAGGCTATGCCGGTAGATGAACAAGGAATTATCCCGGATTTACCGCCACGCACGCGGGCGCCGAAGGTGATTTTTGTGACACCGTCACACCAATACCCGCTCGGCGTCCACCTCAGCCTTGAAAGACGAAAACAGTTGCTGGATTTAGCCAGCAAGCATAAAACCTGGCTGGTGGAGGATGACTACGACAGTGAATTTCGCTTCGCCGGTCAGCCTTTTCCCTCGCTGCAGGGTTTTGAACCCGATGCACCGGTGATTTACATGGGTACATTCAGCAAAACGCTCTATCCGGCATTGCGACTCGGTTATTTAGTGGTGCCAAAAGCGCTGGCGCATCCGCTGCGCGTGGCGGCGGCGGAACTGTATCGCGGCGGGCATTTACTGGTGCAGCGGGCGCTGGCGGAGTTTATCCAGAAAGGGCATTACATGGCGCATATTCGCCGCATGCGCAAACTCTACAGTCAGCGACGTCGCTTTTTAGCTGGTCTGATTGAGCGTTATCTGGGGGCTGATTTTATGCCGAGAGTTAATCATGAGGCAGGTTTGCATCTGGTGATGAATTTACCGGCTGGATGTGATGATGTGGCCATTGCCGCACTGGCACTGCGACGCGGGGTAAAGGTCAGGCCTCTGTCACAATATTATATGCATCAGCAGGAGCGACGCGGCTTGCTACTGGGGTATGCCTGCGTCGATGAGCGGCAGTGCCAGGACGCGTTTGGCATGCTAAAGGCTTGCCTGGTCGAGGCGGGAATCGTCTCACGATCGTAGGCGGGCAAGACAGGCAAGTGCGGCCCTCAAGCCGCACCCTGCTGGGTTAAGCGATGCTGTTTAAGCGTTGCACCACATCGGCACTCAGCACCAGATCGCCACTGGCCAGGTTCTGCTGAAGATGTTCCGGTGATGAGGTGCCCGGGATCAACAGAATGTTAGGCGAACGCTGAAGTAACCAGGCCAGCGCGACCTGTAATGTGGTGGCATTCAACTCTGCTGCCACCGCCGTGAGCTGCTCGGATTGCAGCGGCGAGAAACCGCCTAACGGGAAGAACGGTACGTAAGGAATGCCCTGGGCTGCCAACTGATCGACCAGAGTTTCATCCTGACGATTGGCCAGATTGTAAAGGTTCTGCACGCAGGCAATCGGCGTCATTTTCTGCGCATCCGCCACTTGTTTGGCAGTGACATTGCTCAGACCAATATGTTTAATCAAGCCGCGTTCTTTTAGCTTGATCATCGCTTCAACCTGCGGTTCCAGTGAGCCTTCTGCCGGTGCGTGCACGTCAAGCATCGAACGCAGGTTCACGACCTCCATCACCTCCAGACCAAGATTGCGCAGGTTATCTTCCACCGCCTGCGTCAACTCATCAGGCGAGAAAGCGGGTAACCAGCCGCCTTTAGCATCACGACGGGCACCGACCTTGGTGACGATCACCAGGTCGTCGGAATAGGGATGCAGGGCTTTCTTAATGAGTTGATTGGTAATATGCGGGCCATAAAAGTCGCTGGTATCGATATGATTCACCCCAGCAGCCACTGCATCACGTAACACCTGCAGCGCACGATTTCATCGGCTGGTGGACCAAATACCCCTTTGCCCGCGAGCTGCATGGCGCCGTAACCGAGGCGTTTAACCTGACGATCGCCCAAAGTATAAGTATTTACGTTGTGAGACATGGAAACCTCCTTCGTCGATGTGTGTACAGATTGTAATCGACAGATCGCTGTGCAACTATCCGGTTAAATCGGGACACAGTGTACGGAAGGGCGAACAATGGCATTGGATATTGCACTGCTGCATGCGGTAGTGGCCGTAGCAAAAGCGGGCGGATTTCGTGAAGCGGCTCGGATGACCGGCAGTAATCCTTCACGTCTAAGTGATGCCGTCAGGCGTGCAGAACAGCAGTTGGGCGTGCGACTGTTTAATCGCACCACGCGCACGGTGGTGCTCACTGAAGCGGGTAGATCGCTGATGATGCGCTTAATGCCCGCGATGAATGAAGTCGATGCGGCACTCGATTCGCTGAATCATTTTCGCAGTACGCCGGGCGGTATGCTGCGCCTGAATGTCCCCGTCAGCGCGGCCAGGCTGGTTTTGCCCGCTATCGTCCCCGGTTTTCTGGCACGCTATCCCGATATCCAGTTGGAAGTGGTGGCGGAAAGCAATGTGCAGGATATTTTCCGCGATGGCTGTGATGCGGGGATCCGTTACGACGACCATCTTGAGCAGGATATGGTGGCGCTGCCGATTGGACCACGCGTGCAACGTTTTGCTGCAGCGGCGTCTCCTGCCTATTTAGCCACATTTGGCACGCCGCAGCATCCACGTGAACTGTTGCAACACCGGTGTTTGTATGGTCGCTATGCCACTGGCGTCATCTCCGATTGGGAGTTTGAAATGGGCGGAGAGGTGGTGCGTTTACAGCCGAAAGGGCCATTGATATGTAGCATCGGCGCGGCCATGGATCTCACTGTCGCGGCCGCAGTTTCCGGTGCAGGGGTAGTGTATCTGTTTGAAGATTGGCTAAAACCTGTGCTGGATAATGGCAGCCTGCAACCGATTCTCAGCGAGTGGTGGCAGAGTTTTTCTGGACTGTGGCTTTACTATAACGATCGCCGCTTGATCCCCGCACCGCTGCAGGCGTTTCTCGACTATGTGCGCGAACTTAATGCGCAGATGGAGTGAGTGTTTTTCGCTGGCAGGGCCGTTTTATAATTTCTCCACCGCCAACACTTTAAGCAGGTTTAGCCAGGATGTTGTGTTATTGAGAAATTCACAGCTGAGATTCTCAATCGTCATATGCTGCGCCATTGCCGCGTGACGCAGCAGATTGTAGGCATCATCTTCCCCTAACTGTAGTTCTTTCATCACCAGTATTTGTGCGGAGAACAGGTACTTGCGTGCGCGCAGACGCTCTTCCTGGCGTTTTAATTGTGCTTCCAGTTGGTTGATGCGCGCGGCACTTTCCAGCGCCAGTGTGAAGGCGGTCATCACGCCGTCGAAACGCACCGGTTTTCGCATATAACTGTCAATTTTTTGCTCGGTGATCCACTGAAGGCGCGAAGGGGTTTCCATCGCGGTGAGCGCAATTTTGGGTAACGCAGGCCAGGGCAATTTGTTGGTGGGATGAAACAGCGCTGGGTTGTCGCCATCGAACACCAGTAATTGTTGTCCAGCCAGTTGTGCTTCGGTTGGGAAGGCCGCGCAAAATTCTCCCTGAATGCCCATGCGGGAAAATTGTTGCTCCAGATGATGATTATCACGATCCGCACAGCCAATTACGCACACCTTGAGTCCGCGCATTTGCACGTTTTTTCGGCTCATGTGCGCTCTCCATCCTGAGTCAGATTATCGAGATCGACCCAAGCCAGCCAGGGATCGGGCTTCACCGGCTGTGGTGCCTGCCAAAAACATTCTAGCTTACCCTCATGACAACGTGCCAGATGCGGCGTCAGCCAGCAGTGATTGTTATCGGCATCAACACGAATCGGTCCTGCGGGGGAATCCATCTCATCTTTAAGCACGGCAGCACGCACGCCTTCTACGTCAGCATCACCGTGACGGTTGATAGCGCGCGCCAGCAGGTGTCCCGCTAACCAGGCCGTTTGGCTGTCAACCGAGGGTGACACGCCTTCGCCAAAACGCTGGCGATAGCAGCGTAAAAAATCGCGGTTGGCGGCACTGTCGATGGACTGGAACCAACTCGCTGAGACCAGATATCCTTCGAGGGCTTCTGCGCCAATCATGTCCACTTCCGGCTCGCAAAGCGTCAGGCTTGATTTTAAGACGTCGTTAAGCCATGGCTGCTGTTGGCTGGCCCGATGCCAGGCGCGGTAGAAACTGTAGGCACTTCTGCCCACCATGGTATTCAGCAGCACCTTAGGCCGTTGTGCGATGATATCGGCAATCAACTCATCGACATTTTCTTCACCCAGCGGCAGTAACTTACTGGCTAATACCTTGCCTCCGGCCGGGATCACCGCTTCACGCGTGATGCGATCCATCTCCCATGACCAGACGTAGTTCGATCCAACGTGGTACATCTCGACATCCTGCTGCTGCAACAGCCAATTCAGGAGCGGCAATACATGCTGATTGGGCGCCGCACCCAGATAAATCACGCTGTTGCTGCTTTCGAAACCTTCATAGCGCGCCGAGTGCCACAACAAAGCGTTGGCGGCTTCGATCAACGGGAGAATGGTTTTACGCGCCGCTGAAGTGTAGCAACCGATCACATGACGTACGCCGTGGCGATAAAGTAAGTCGTGGCAGTAGTCATAATATTTATCCAGCGAGCCGCCGGGATCGCGCACCACTGGGGCGAGGGTAAAGGGGTAATCAGGATTAGCGTTGATCTCTTCAATCGCCAGCAGGATACCGTTAAGCATTTCGCGACCGATCACCGCATAATCGCCGGACACGGAGTAGAGAATGCCAATTGGAATGACACGTTTTGGTGGTGGTGGTGCAGACATAGTCACTCCTGATGATTTAACGTCTTTCATTGCCTGTTTTGGCGGCAGGATGGCCGCCAAAACATAAATATGCACATTAGATTAAACGCGAGCGGCTTATGCACCGATGTTCAATTCGCTGCAGATATAATAAGCCGCTGTATGTGATTACTGGCTGGCCGTCAACACGAGCGGGGTGTAATAGTGCGGTTGACGCATCAATACCAGATCCTTTCGTCTTACCACATGATTAGGATATGCGGTTTCTGCTGACCCGGTCGTAATATCCAGTACCGCTAAACCATCCGTGCCCGGCACTTTGATTTCGGTACGTGGAAACGCAAAAGTATCCGGGCCAAACACGCCGCTCAGCCCAAAACTCACGCCGGTCGCTGGCGTCCAGTTGGCAAAGGCCAGCCAAACATTATTCTCGCCCGCGCGTACGCGAGGCAATAACCAGTGGTAAGGGTCGGCGCCGCGCGGAATCGGCCAGGCGTGCGAGATCTCCGTCCCGGCATGCGCCATTGGGATTGGCGTGTTGAGCTGGGCGGGACAGGCAATGATGTCACATCCTTCCAATGCCAGAATGCGTGCTGCCTCTGGTACCAGCAAATCTTCGCCCAGCAGAATCCCCACGCGTCCACAAGGCAGATCGCAGGTTACCCACTGATTGCCTGCACTGGCCCATTGCTGATTGCTTTCGCTGAGGTGGATTTGTCGATAGTGCGCGCTCAATCCCGCACTGCTTACCAATAGCGCACTGTTATAAAACTGCTGACCTTCGCATTCGGCAAATCCAGTTAACAACGCGATATCCAGTTCAATCGCCAGTTTCAGCAGACTTTGAATTGGCGCATCGTTTAGCGTAAGCGCATTATTCTTACCTTCGCCCCCTGTCAACGCTCGCTCTGGCAAAATCAGCAGTTCAGCACCGCGTGATTTTGCCTGTTCGGCCCAATGACGGATCACCGAAAGATTTTCAGCAGTGTTATTGGCCGGATGAAACTGCGCTACAGCGATACGTGAATCTTTGGCGGCAGGCAGGGGATCGCCGCCGTACAAGCCAAAGAAATCCTGCGGATTCCACATAAAGGTATTGGTCATCAGGCGCTGATACAGCTCAGGGCGTCGTTTGCGCAGTGAAGGATTCTCCGCAGACAGCGTTAACTCGGCTGCTATCACACCATCGCCGCTATCACGGCTAGCCAGAACGATGCCATTCTGATCAACGATACAGCTGCCGCCGCTGAACTGTACGCCGCGCTCCCAGCCCCAACGATTGCTTTCAATCAAGGCGCAGCCATTTTCCCAACCGCGATTTAACCAGTAGGGCGCGGGTGTCCGTTCAGCCAGCCAGTTACTGATATGACAGATAATTTGCGCGCCGCCTAACGCCGCCAGGCGAGCGGTTTCGATAAAATGGATATCCATGCAAATCAGCAAGGCGATATTACCAATTTCGGTGGCAAAGACCTGATGCCCGGCATCACCGTTGGCAGCCCACTTGGGTTCAGAAATATAAGGGTGGGTTTTGCGATGAACGCCAATCACACCTTGCGGGCCGACTAGAACAGCACTGTTGTAATAGATGTCTGTGACAGGGTCACGCTCCGGCATGCCAAACACCAGATAACATTGGAACTCCCGTGCGATAGCAGCGAAAGCCTGACTGGTGACGCCATCAGCGGTTTCTACAAAAGGTGCAATTTCCGCACGATCCTGCCAGCAATAGCCGGTGGTGGCCATTTCCGGCATGACAATCAATCGCGCGCCATCACGGGCCGCCTGGCTGGCAAGTTGCAGCAGATGAGTGACGTTTTCATCTTTGCGAAATTGCGTCGGTTCAAACTGAATTGTGGCAACCTTAACGTTCATTATTCAGCCTCCTTACTCAGCAATGGATTGAAGACGGGCTTTGGTCCCTGATAGGCATCAGAAGGTTTCCAGTTGGTCTGCATATCTTGCGGGAACGTCTTGAAGTAATAGCGACCGCGCGTGGCGACGCTGATTGCAACGTGCAGCACAGGCCCCACCAGCATGGCGATGAACGACGCGTACACCATAGGATAAACACCGAGTACGCCAGCGGCACCAATGGCCACCGCAACGCAAAGGGCAATGACGCCACTTGGGTTCCACATCCGCAGATACTCTTTGCGGAACTCGACAAAATCTGACGGCGCAAGGTGCAGCACTTTGCGGCAGACATAATAGTCAGCGAGGATTATGAACACCCATGTATTGGTCAGAATGCCGGTAATCGACAGGAAAGTACCGGTGTACTGCAGAATGTTGCAGACGTAAAACACCACACCTAATAACCAGACCAGCAGCATCCACCATTGACGGCCAGGACGATAGTTAAACGCCATATCCATGGTGTTCGACAGCGCAATGGAGCCTGAATAGAGGTTAAGTACGTTGATGCGAATCTGCGTGATCACGGCAAACAGCACGCCGGTCAGTCCGATAATCAGCGGGAACACAAAGCCAGGGTCTAAAGCCAGTGACCAAACATCCTGTCCCTGAATGTGCGGCATTAAGGTATATGCCATAAACGCGCCGAACAGCATCACCACTACAATCGGAATCAGCATACCCAGCATGATAGTCGCCGTGCCTTTATGGCTGACGCCGGGACGAGCGAAGCGGCCATAATCAGTCGCCATCAGGCCTTGAAACACAATTTGTCCATTGGCCATGTTCATCACTAACCACAGCGCATTGCTGTCGACTTCCGCTTTAGGCTGCCAGCCACCGAAGCCCACCGATGGATAATGGTGCGTGAGTTGCCAGATGCAGAAACCGAACAGCAAGATGAAGATCGGCACGCCCCAGGTTTGCAAGAACTGCATCGACGACATGCCTTTCCAAACAAACCAGATTGCCGCCAATCCCATCAATGCAAAAATCGCAATGCCGGTAACGGAGTTAACCGGGACACCCGCATAGTTCGCAATGGCATGCGACACGATGGTGCCTTCAAACAAGAAGTAAAAAATAAAATTGATGGCATAGATCAGTGAGGTAAAGGCCGAACCCATGTATCCGAAGCCCAACCCTCGCGTCATCAGATTGAGCGACAGGCCTTCTTTACTGGCCATTTTCATAATGCAGGAGCCAATTAAGGTCGCAAACACCACCATATATCCGATCGGTAACAGCAGCAGCGGCCAGCCGACCTGATAGCTGATATCCGCACCGAGGCTGAACCAAAACATGGCGGTCGAGTTTCCCAGTAACACTAAAATGATGGCCGGGATTGGCCAACGATAGTGGGAGGGAACGCGCCCAACAGCATAATCTTCCACCGCTTCCGCTTCGGTGATGTCTTGTGGTCCCTGAAACCACGCTTTTAACTTGCTCATAATTCTACTCCAATAAAAAAAGCCCCGCCGACAGCATTGCCGGTGGGGCTTCTTCGCCTGAATTCGATGTATTGGAGTGGCACTGCGCCACAAACCGCTTACCAGACTACGGCGCCTGTTCCTGACGTGCAGGATGCGGTAAATAGAAATAAGCAATTGCCGTGCCAGAGTAATATCGGCGTTTTGAGGAAAAAAGCGTCTGAATAACCGGAGGCTTGCATGCTTACGGTGCACAAGTGCACCCTAATGGTTCATCCGATCACCCTGCGCGAGTGTATTACGGGTGGCGATAGTGCCAGGCGGTGAGAAATACGGCAACGCTGTTATGGGCGATGGCATCAAGCAGTTGTTTATCCGGCAATTCTTTTGAAATTAGCGTGGCTGGCAAAAGGTAGCCCATGACTGAGCCGAGAAAACACGCGGCGTTGACGCTGGTATCCTCAACGTCAATTTCACCGCGCGCTTTGGCTTTATCCAGCAGCAGCACCAACGCGGCTTTGACGCGCTGAGAAGGGCGCTGTTGTAGAGTGTCAAATAGCGCAGGATCCTGACGTAACAACTGAATCAGCAGGCGCTGGAAATTGACGAACTTTTCACGGTAAAAATGATTCTGTACAAGGCTGGCTAAACCTAACAAACTTTCTGCCAGCGGCAGCCTCTCATCTTCCACAATCACCCGAACGGAAGGTTGCATCTCATCGAGGAGAAATTGAAAGGTCTCGAGGATGAGTGCATTTTTCGTCGGAAAGTGGTTATACAACGTTTGGCGCGTGGTGCCCGCCTGGACGGCAATACTGTCCAATGAAACATCCAACCCCTGCTCTAAAAACAGCGTGCAGGCCTCGCTCAAAATACGCGGGCGTGCTTTCATCGGTCTTCCTTGTGGGCGTTGAGTCATTGTAACTGCCTTATATTAATGCGGTTTTTTCTTTATGACGGGCTAAATCTGGCTTTGCACCATATCACCGCGCGCAGAATTAGTACATAAAACAGCGGCACATAAGCAAGAGATAGCACTGTGCCGGCAAACATGCCACCCACTACGGCGACACCGATCTCCTGTCGACTGATTGCACCCGCTCCAGTGGAGATGACTAACGGCACGGCACCCGCAATGAAGGCTAATGATGTCATCACCACCGGTCTTAAACGCAACAGTGCGCTGGAAAGAATGGCGCGCAACATGGGTGAGCCCGCATTCATCTGCGCCTGAGCAAATTCAACAATTAAAATGGCGTTTTTTGCTGTCAATCCCATGGTGGTGAGCATCCCTACCTGGAAATAGATATCGTTATCGAAACTGAATGCGCTGGTTGCCAATACCGCACCTAAAATGCCCAGCGGGATAATGAGAATCACGGCTAGTGGCACCGACCAACTTTCATATAAGGCCGCCAGACAGAGAAAAATAAAGATGGCGGAGAGTACATAGATATAGAGTGTTTGACCTGATGACGCGATTTCCTGATAAGACAATCCACTCCAGGCAAGAGTAAATCCATCCAGTTGCGAAATGATGGTTTGCATCTGCGTCATTGCGGTACCCGAACTCTCGCCCTCTGCAGCGGAACCGAGAAAAGGCACCGCCGCAACACCATTGAAGCGTTGTAGCATCTGTGGCCCGGTCACCCAATGTGAGTTAACAAAAGTGGCAAAAGAGACCATCTGATCATCATCGCCTCTGACATACCACTGCTCAATGTCTTCGGGAACCGAACGCCATTGCATATCGCCCTGCATGTACACGCGCTTTACCCTTCCACGATCCAGAAAATCGTTAATGTAGGTTCCGCCCCAGGCGGATGAGAGTGTTGCGGTGATATCAGATTGGGTTAATCCCTGAGCTGTGGCCTTGTCATGATCAATGTCGATTTGCAGTTGCGCTTTGGCATCCAACCCATTAATTCGGACAGCGGTGAGTTTCGGATCTTGTTGAGATTGCTCCAGCACTTTCTGTTGGGCGGAAATCAAATTATCGCCGCCCACTCCCGATTGATCCTGTAACCAGAGTTCGAATCCGCTCGATTGTCCCAAACCTCTTACGGCAGGCGGTGAAAGAACGCTTACCGAGACATCACCAAAATGGCGAAAGTGCTGGTTGGCGCGCGCGATAATCGCCTGTGCTGTATTTTCACTGCCGCTGCGCAGATCCCAGTGTTTAAGCTCGGCGAACGCCATCGCGACATTCTGACCGCTGCCGGCATTATTGCGACCCACCACCATAAACACCACGTTGAGATTATCTTTCTCTTCTTCCATGAAGTAGCGGGCAACCTCATCGGCAGCACGCTGTGTATCCGCCATGGTATAAGCGGTCGGCGCAGAGATTTGTAACATCACCGACCCCTGATCTTCAACCGGCAGAAAGCTGGTGGGCAGGCGGGTGTAGCTAAAGAGCAAAATGAAAACGAGTACCCCGGCGAGTCCGAGAAATATCAGAGGACGACGAAGTACATATCCGACGCTTTTGAGATAGCTTTTCTGCCCTGCATCAATTGCCTGGTTGAAATAGCGAAACAAGCGCGGTGCGCGATGGTTTTGTGGTGTTAAAAAAAGCGCGCACAGTGTGGGGGTCAGCGTCATTGCGACAAACACAGAGAGCGCCATGGCCGCTACAATGGTGAAGGTGAACTGACGATAAATAATTCCGACCGATCCGCCAAAAAAACTCATCGGAATAAACACCGCAGAGAGTACTAGCGCGATACCAAAGAGTGCGCCGGTGATTTCGTTCACCGATTGTAAGGTGGCTTCGCGCGGACTTTTGCCTTCATCCGACATGATCCTTTCAATGTTTTCCACCACCACAATCGCATCATCGACTAACAATCCAATCGCCAGCACCATCGCAAACAGCGTGAGCGTATTAATGCTGTAGCCAAATGCGGCGAGCAGGCCAAACGTGCCTAACAACACCACCGGAACGGTGACGGCGGGAATCAGCGTGGCCCGCCAGTTCTGCAGGAAGATATACATCACAAGAACCACCAGGATGATCGCTTCGACCAGAGTTTAAATCACCTTTTCGATCGACACCGTGACGAAAGGCGTGCTGTCGCGCGGGTAAGCGACTTTCATCCCCGATGGAAGTAGGTGACTGAGTCTGGCGACTTCTGCCTTCACATTTTCAGCTGTCGCGAGTGCGTTCGCTCCGGATGACAGCTGAATGGAAATGCCTGACGAAGGGTGGCCATTTAAGCGCGTTTGGTTTTGATAATTCTCCGCACCCAGTTCAACCCTGGCCACGTCTTTGAGCAGTACTTTTGTCCCGTCGCGGTTGGTTCGTAGCAGGATATTATTAAACTGGCTGACGGTTTGCAGGCGTGATTGGCTGGTAACAGTGGCAGTCATCGCCTGGTTTTCGGGCGCGGGTAGTGCGCCTAGCTCACCACTGGTCACCTGAGCGTTCTGTGCTTCAACCGCGGTCTGAATATCGGAGGGCATCAGCCCCAAACTATGAAGTTTGACCGGATCCATCCAGATACGCATGGCATACTGTGCACCGAAAACCGTGGTTTCGCCCACGCCATCCACTCGACTTAGTGGGTCCTGAAAATGGCTGACGAGAAAGTCGCTAATATCAACGCTACTCATCGCATCAGTTTCATCATATAAGCCGACCACCATCAAGCTATCGCCTTGTGATTTTGTCACAGTAATACCTTGTTGCTGAACTTCCTGCGGTAGGCGGGTGAGGGCCTGATTCACCGCATTTTGTACCTGAACCTGGGCAATATCAGGATCAGTTTCCTGAGCAAAACTAAGGAGAATGCGTGCTTGACCTGCGGCACTGCTGGTTGAGTAGAAATAGAGTAGGCCATCAATGCCTTTAATTTGCTGCTCGATAACTTGTGTCACACTATTTTGTACCGTTCCAGCCGATGCGCCGGTGTAATTTGCAGTGACGGTCACGCCTGGCGGCGCAATATCAGGATATTGCTCTATCGTCATGGTGAGGATAGACAAGGCACCTGAAAATATAATCAGCAGGGAGATCACAATGGTCAACACTGGCCGATCGATAAAAAATCGCGAAAACATAATTTATTCCTTTTCAGAAAGTGCTTTGATGGCGACTTCAGTGCCCGACTCCAGACCACTGGCTCCCTCTTTTATCACTCTCTCGCCACCCAAAATTCCACTTTCAACAATAAATTGATTGCCTACGGTTCTCCCCAACGAAAGTGGCAATGAGGTGATTTGATTTTGCTGATTGACGGCTAATACGCTAGCGTCACCATTGGCGGCTCGTGAAATTAAATTTTGCGGAATTAAAAAGCCATTTTCACGTCTGCCAACGTCAACCTGAGCACGTACAAACATGCCAGGAATAAGGTAATTTTTATTATTAGGAAAGCTAGCTCGTAGGCTAACCGAACCGGTGCTTTCATCAATAGTGGCATCTGCGAATTGTAATTTACCTTGCTGCTCATACCGTGTTCCGTCATGTAAAAACATATGCACGTTGATAGGAATAGCGTTTACACTCCCTGCATCCACCTCGCGTCTTAATTGCAGAAAGTCTTCACCAGACTGGCTGAAATCAAGATAGATAGGATTTATTTTCTGAATCGTCACCAATGGATCAGTTTGATTGGCTGTAACTAAAGCGCCTACGGTGATATTAGACCGACCAATCTGTCCTGAAATCGGTGCGACGATAGTGGTGTATTTTAAGTTGATTCTCGCGCTCTTAACCTGTGCTTCGCTTGCTTTAACATTGGCTAGAGCTTGCTGATAGGCGGCATTGAGATCGTCATAGTCTTGCTGGCTAATATATTGTTGTGCAATTATTTTTTTCGCTCGATTCAATTTCGAACCTGCGGCGGTTTGCGACGAGCGAGCAACGGACAGGTTAGCAACATACTGCTCTAACTGACTGGCGTAGACTTCAGTCTCAAGTTGAAATAAGGGTTGTCCCTCTTTCACCCTTGCCCCTTCAGTAAAAAGCTTGGCATGAATAATACCGTTTACCTGAGGTCGCACTTCTGCGATTTCTGGCGCGGAAGTGCGACCCTGAAGTTGTCGGGTTAATACCAGCGGCTGTGGAGACATCTTCAAAATAGAAACCTCAGGCAACTCTGCTTCACGGGGTGCAGTTGCTTCTTCATCACAACCGGTCATTAAGAATAAAGGAAAAATGACAGCAATAGCGTTTCGCATGAAATATTTCATGTTGCACCTTAATTATTTGTTCGTTTTTATTGGGGCTGTTTAAAATAAATTCGTCTTCTTATTGGTCTTATAACCATATGCTTTAAGTTTAGAGTTGAGTTCGGCATGATTGGAACAAGATAATTTAGTGAGTATACTTCGCTTGTAAGTGCTGATGGTTTTATTGCTTAAATTGTATCTTGCGGCGATGTCTACCTGTTTTTCTCCATTAGAAAAACATTGAAGTAACTGAAATTCCGTTTTATTAAGAATGTTCAGGTGCGATTCTAAATACTTCCATCGCATATAATTTTTGATGTAATAGTCATTGTAATTATTGGCGGCATCCTGAATTTCACAAATTGGATCCCGTTTAGTAATGATTACCGCATGGGTGAGATTATCAAAAAAGAAGCGTAGTACGGCGTTATCCTCAAAACGCGTGAAGATAATAATCTTTAACCAGGGTAATCTGGCATTTAACAACTTCAGGAAATTATACACCTCGCTTACATTATTGTTTTGTGAAGCCAGTTCAGTGATAAAAATTCGATATTGTGCTTCGCCAGTATCGCTTTCGAATCCCTGATAGAGACTTGCTGGCATTCAAGATTTAATTTCCCCTCAAGCAGGCAACTCAGCCCTGATACTGTCCAAACATCAATATCCATACACAAGATCTTCATATCTCGACTCCCGCAGTAATCGTAAACGCCAACGCTTAGTTAGTTTACTTTACTGTAAAGTAAATAATGAAAGCCAGCAACTGTCTGCGAGAGTGTGAAGCGTTAAGCTGTGTAAAGATTGTGGAGTGATAAGGGAGATACGATAGGTCTGGCAAATGGGGTTTAAGGAAAAATGTCGGATTAAGGTAAAAAGAGAGTGTCTACGCTATCGTAGGACTGGCGACTGAATTTCAGGTAAAAATTAAGGGTGCCAAAAGGCACCCTTAAATATCTGCTGTAGATAACAATGACTTATGCATTGCTGCATAACTGTCAGTGAAACTTACGCGTTCAGCAGCTGATTCGCAGTCTTCTCAACCAGCGCCAGCAGGACTTTGATGTCTTCCAGCGTCACGGTTGGGTTCAGCAGCGTCAATTTCAGGCAGGTAACGCCCTGGTTTTCAGTGACACCGACGTTGGCGCGACCAGAATCCAGCAAGGCATCGCCAATGCGCTGGTTGAACAGGGCAATCTGCGCGGTATCGGTCAGTTGCTCTGGACGATAGCGGAACAGGACGCTTGCCAGTTGTGGCTGCATTACCAGCTCAAGGCGTGGTTCTGAAGTTACAAACTTCGCCACTTCCTGTGCCAGCGTCACGCCGTGATCGATGATTGCAGCGTACTGTTTCTGACCCAGTGCTTCGAGGCCCATCCACAGTTTCAATGCGTCAAAACGGCGCGTGGTCTGCAGTGATTTCGACACCAGGTTCGGAACACCGGCTTCTTCGTCGAATTCAGAGTTCAGGTAAGCCGCCTGATAACGCATCAGCTCGTAGTGACGCTCGTCTTTCAGCAGGAATGCACCACAGCTGATGGTCTGGAAATACTGCTTGTGGAAGTCCAGAGTAACGGAATCCACTAACTCCAGGCCGTCCAGGTAGTCACGGTACTTCTCTGACAGCAGCAATGCGCCGCCCCAGGCAGCATCAACGTGTACCCAGATATTGCGCTGTGCAGCGATACCGGCGATTTCACGCAATGGATCGATGGCACCTGCATCGGTGGTACCGGCCGTTGCCACGATAGCCAGAATCTGGTCACCGTTTGCATCAGCCTGCGCCAGTTTGGCTTTCAGGTCATTCACGTCCATACGGGCGAATTCATCAGATTTCACCAGGACAACTGACTGATAACCGTGGCCCAACAACGCCATATTCTTCTGCACGGAGAAGTGCGCGTTTTCAGAACAGAGCACTTTGATCTTACGCAAATCGCCGGTGATACCATCCTGCTGAACAGAATGGCCCTGACGTGCGAAGAAGGCATCACGCGCCAGCATCAGACCCATCAGGTTGCTCTGCGTACCGCCACTGGTGAACACGCCAGCATCACCCGCCGGGTAACCCACCTGCGCACGCAACCATTCGATCAATTTGACCTCAATGATGGTGGCAGAAGGGCTCTGATCCCACGAATCCATGCTCTGATTGGTGGCGTTGATCAGCACTTCTGCCGCCTGGCTCACCACCAGGCTAGGGCAGTGCAGGTGCGCCACACATTGTGGATGGTGCACTGACAGGCTGTCTTTCAGGAAATATTCAATCGCACGTTCAATCGCGACCTGGTTACCCAGGCCGTTTGGATTGAAGTCGAGCGTGATACGCTCGCGCAGCTCGGCAACGCTTTTGCCTTGATACATCTCAGGCTGTTGCAGCCACTGCACAACCGCGGCGCTGCTCTGGGCAATCGCCTGCTGGTACGCCTCAATGCTCTGTGCAGAGGCGGCCAGAATCGGGTTTACTTCAGACATTTACTCTTCCAATCAAACAGGTTTGACGCCAGCGCCAATCAGCGCCTGCTCAAATTTATCCAGGAAAATCGCCAACTCGTCTTTGGTGATCAGCAGTGACGGCAACAGACGCAGTACTGCACCGTGACGACCGCCACGCTCCAGAATCAGACCGGCTTCGAAGCACTTCTTCTGCAGCAGCGCAGAAAGCTCGCCATCAGCAGGCAGGCTACCCATGTGGTCAGCCGCTTCGTTTGGTTTAACGATCTCAATACCGATCATCATGCCCATACCGCGAATGTGACCGATAACCGGGAAGCGTTTCTGCATTGCCGCTAACTGTGCCTTCAGCCATTCACCCTGTTCAGCCACTTTCCCGGCGATGTTCTGCTCGGTCAGGACCTTCAACGTAGCCAGACCGGTGGCCATCGCCAGCTGGTTGCCACGGAAGGTGCCGGTGTGGTGACCGGGTGACCAGGCATCGAACTGCTTTTTGATACCCAAAACCGCTAATGGCAGACCACCGCCCACGGCTTTAGACATCACAATGATGTCTGGCTGAATATCTGCGTGTTCGAAGGCGAAGAATTTACCCGTACGGGCAAAACCAGCTTGAACTTCATCCAGGATCAGCAGAATGCCGTGTTCCTGAGTCACTTTACGGATGCGCTGCAGCCACTCGACCGGAGCCGGGTTCACGCCGCCTTCACCCTGAACTGCTTCCAGGATGACAGCCGCTGGCTTACGTACGCCGCTTTCCACGTCATTGATCAGGTTTTCAAAGTAGTAGGTCAGTGCTTTAACACCGGCTTCACCACCGAGGCCCAGAGGGCAACGATACTGGTGCGGGTAAGGCATGAACTGCACTTCTGGCATCATGCCGTTAACGGCTTCTTTCGGTCCCAGGTTACCGGTGACCGCCAGCGCGCCATGGGTCATACCATGGTAGCCGCCAGAGAAGCTGATCACGCCGCTACGGCCAGTGACTTTCTTCGCCAGTTTCAGTGCTGCTTCAACTGCATCCGCACCGGAAGGACCGGTGAATTGCAGGCAGTAGTCTTTACCCTGGCCAGGCAGCAGCGAGAGCAGAGATTCTGAGAATTGATCTTTCAGAGGTGTCGTCAGATCAAGAGTATGTAACGGCAAGCCGCTGGTAATGACATTTTGGATGCTCTGCAGAACATCAGGATGGTTGTGACCAAGTGCCAGCGTCCCTGCGCCAGCCAGACAGTCAAGATATTGCTTATTCTCAACATCTGTAATCCACACGCCGTTGGCTTTAGCAATCGCTAAAGGCAACTTGCGCGGGTAACTCCTGACGTTTGATTCAAACTCAGCCTGACGGGCTAAGAATGCGTCGTTATTTCCATTGAATGCGTTGGCACCAAAATTATCAATACGGACTTTATCCGTCATCATATCTCTCCTTCAACCGGGGCTCGTGATGGCTGGCCGATTGACTAGTTGAACAAAAAAGTATCAGTGGTTTAAAAATCGCGGCCAATATAGAGCCTTTTGACGGACATCACAATGATTAATTTTGTTTAGAATTGTTTATTGTTTTCATATAGGAATCAGGGCGTTGGCCACTAATTGGCCGGCTATTTTAGCGCCAGCATATGAAGTGGTTATTAAATAATCGTGTTAATAAAAAGACTTATGCCCGCCAGAGCCATCCACGGACCAAATGCGAGGGGGTGATCGAGGTCTCGTTGCCAGGCAATTTTGCCGATAAAAAGCGCTAAAATTGCACCACCGCAAGCGATTAACAGCACGTAAGGTAAAAGTGGCCAACCTAACCATGCGCCTAATGCCGCCAGCAATTTGGCGTCGCCCATTCCCAGCCCATTTATGCCTGTAATAGATTGATATATATGGCTGATTAGCCAAAGCGCGCTGTAACCAATGACCGCGCCAAAAATGGCGTCATGCAGGGAACCGGGGATCCCTTCCCCAGCCTTTAAGACCAGTCCAAGCCACAGCAACGGCAGGGTGATCACATCTGGCAACAAAAAGTGGTCAATATCGATTAATGAGAGTGCCAGCAGCATCCAAAATAACAGCAGTGAGGCGGCGAAAATCCCATCGACAGGCTGCCTAAAAAGCAGAGTCAGGGCGACAAATGCGCTGAAAAATTCCACTAATGGATAGCGTGCACTGATGGCTGCCTGGCAATACCGACATTTGCCCTGTAACAACAGCCAGCCGATCACGGGCAGCAGATCTGGCCAGCGCAGATTTTTTTGCAGGTGGGGCAGTGTGACGCGGGAGACCATAAACGCAGCGTATTGTCAGTTTGCAGCAGTTGTTTGGGCAGCCGATAGACCACGACATTGATAAAACTGCCCACGCTCAATCCGACTATCGCCATCAATAAATAGCTTATCCATGCCATGGTGTAATTCCCGCATCCTGAAGATTGACTGGTTGCGACATTACGCCCGCAGGCTTGACGAGGCGAGAGCGAGGATGGCGTTACAGCGCCTTTCATGTTGAATTCAGAGCGGCGTCCGGCATTTCAGCTGTACATGTTGAAGCGCGTGATGATGTTGATGCGGGAAGAAGGGGTCGAGTGTTCTGCCTCGGGTAAAAAGCCATGGAACTCAAGCAGTGCACGGAAGGCATGCTGGGCATCAAGCTGCAGGTTGTGGTCTATCAACGCATCGATTCGGCCAGCCTGCATCAACGCCCGGTTTTCACGGTCGAGATCGTGGCCAATAAAGGTTTCGATACGGATATTGTGCTCATCAAAGGCTTGCAGGATCCCGGCATTCCCGCCGCCAACGGTGTAAACCGCATGAATATCCGGCTGGTGTGTGAGGAAGGCACTGACACAACGGTACATCTGCTGGTCAATACCAAATCCTCCGGCGATGATCTCTACCTGATGCTGTGGCGCGAACTGCGCTATGCCAGCAACAAAACCGTCAATGCGTTCCTGTTCACCGACAAACTCCTGACTGCCAATCACCGCCGCGATGCGGGTTTCTTCGCCGCGTAACCACTTTGACATCAGAAATGCCGCCGCTTTACCTGCGCTAGCGTTATCCATCCCGATATAGCGTAGACGGGTGCTGGCGGGCATATCTGTCACGACTGTCACTAAGGGGATGCGCTGTTTACTGATGCTTTCTAGCGTTGGCAGCAGACGGTCATCATTAATGGCTTTCAAGATGATGCCGTGACTACTCAGTGCACATTTCTTCAACAGGGCATCCACTTCCTCAATGGTCATATTTTCCTGACAGTGAAAGCGCAGTTGCAAACGAAAGGCCCCGAAGCCGGCAATTTGGCTGGTAAATGCTTCGCGCACTAGCTCACTGAAGCGGGCTGGCGTATGCATGATGATGTCGAAATAGAGCGTTCTGCCCTGTGCCAGTCCGGTTTTGCGCAGCAAATCAAGATCGGCAATCGCCTGCTGGATGCGATGCTCGGTTTGGGGATGGACTTTGCCGCGATGATGTAACGCACGATCGATGGTCGCCAGGCTTAGCCCGGACTGTGCAGCAATCTGTTTTAACGTGAATTTAGCCATATAATGATGAGGTTTTTGTGAGGTGTTTTTGATGTTTTGTTAACGTAATGTAGCTGGTAGTTTTAGGGGTAGCAAGACGCCATCCTTCTTTGTGGGCTGCGTCATATTAGAAAGAACATCCCCCTGTAAACTGATTCGCTAATGAGGTCATCATGACATCACATTACTTTGTAAATGAAGACCAGGCTTCTCTGGATGATTTACGTGTTTTCTGCGCGCAGCAAGTAGCTGCCGACGATTATCCTCTGGCCAGTGAAGTGGTGTCCGAGGTGCTGATTTATGACCGTGACGTGCTCGCGGATGCTGCAACAACGGATAAGAAAGCGGTGTTGAGCGAACTGCATAAAGCGCTGTCTTATGGGCCGGGCGTGATAGTGGTGCGCGGACTTTATACCGACCTCGAATGTGTTGATCGGGCATCGCAAGAGTTTGAAGCGATCATGCACGAAGAAGCGAAATCGAAAGTTCAGGCCGATCACTTCTCTAAAGCGGGTAATAATGGTCGCATCTGGAATGCCTTACAAAAGCTGGCGCAAGCTAACCCGCAGGTGTTTATTGATTATTATGCCAATCCGACATTGGGCTTGATTTGCCAGGCATGGCTTGGCCCCGCGTGGAGCATGACCTCACAGGTCAATCAGGTGCGTCCGGGCGGTGAAGCGCAGCAGGCGCATCGTGATTATCATCTGGGTTTTCAACAAGCTGCCTTTGCCGCCGAGTTTCCCATTCCGGTGCAAATTTTGTCGCAATACCTGACGTTACAGGGCGCCGTAGCTCACAGCGATATGCCGCTGGCATCCGGCCCAACGCGTCTGCTGCCGTGGTCGCATCAGTATGAAATGGGTTATATCGCCTATCGCCGTCCTGAGTTCGCCCAGTATTTTGCCGATAACTTTGTACAGTTACCTTTGAAGAAAGGGGATGGATTGTTCTTCAATCCTGCGTTGTTCCACGCCGCGGGCAATAACACCACGCAGGATCACATCCGCACCGCCAATTTGCTGCAAATTTCTTCCGCATTCGGGGTGCCTATGGAAGAAGTGAATCATGAGCAACTTCTCAAGTGGGTATATCCCGTTCTGCGCGCGGGGCATCTCAATGAAGCTGAACTTAATGCAGCAATCGCTGTTGCGGCACGCGGATACTCATTCCCAACGAATTTAGATACCGATCCACCGGTCGGTGGGCTGGTTCCAAAAACGCAGCAGTCGTTGCTGAAAGAGGCGCTGGAAGCGGGGTGGAGTGTTGAAGAGTTTGAGGCGGCGCTGGACGCACACACCGAAAGGCGCAGGGCGTAGTCATTGAACAGCAGTCAAAGTGAGGACTGCTGTTTAAACAGTTGAATGGCTTCCTGCACGTTGCTGGTGGCCAGTGACATCACGCGGTCATTATTGAGGAACACATCATAATGACCGGCGTTATAGCGGAAAACGTACATGTCGCCGCGAAAACGTAATCCTTTGGTTTTGACCCCAATATGGTGGCGGCGCAGCGCAGCCTGAGCGAGTCTGTCGGCTCCAGTATTCATCGCGTATCCCCCCTCCATTTTTATGCCGTTAGATTTCCCAACGTAGAGTAAGAATGGAATATTAATTTAACCTTAAGAACAGTATAGGTTAATTTTATCATCATGCTTATCATTGATTTAAATAGAAACTTCTTATACCTCTTTAAACCCATTTCACAATTCCAGGCTTATTTTGATTTTTTAATGAACTTTTCATGAATATTCATGGTTGAGCGCTACTGCTTGCAAAGTTCTTCTACCAATCATCAACATTTAAGAAATAACCCATCTTGTCTCCCTCCCATTTAATGTTCCGTTAAGTTTTCCTCCGTATTTTGTTATACGAGGCAATATGACAGGTGTGCTTAAGTTTTTTTCGTTAGATTGGAATTTTAACAGTTCGTGCTACCGAAATGTTTCTGCTTAATCTACGTTTAAACAGCAAGTTACTGAATGTTGTTAAAGATCTGAATGACTGCACACTGCAACTGGTCCTATTGCAGGCAACTTTAGGTGTAAAACATTAAGGTAAACTTATGACTTTTCTTCCATTCTCGCGTCCCTCTCTGGGCGAGGAAGAGTTAGCGGCGGTAAAAGCGGTATTTGAATCGGGCTGGATTACCACCGGCCCTAAAAACGCGGAACTGGAACAAGCCTTTTGCCAGCTAACCGGTAATCAATATGCGATTGCTGTCAGTTCAGCCACTGCAGGAATGCATGTCACCCTGCTGGCGTTGAATATTCAGCCCGGCGATGAAGTGATTACGCCCTCACTAACGTGGGTGTCGACCATTAATATCATTACCTTGCTCGGCGCAACGCCGGTGATGATTGATATTGACCGTGACACGCTGATGGTGACGTCTGAGCAGATTGAAGCGGCGATCACGCCACGCACTCGCGCCATTATTCCGGTGCATTATGCGGGCGCTCCCGCGGACATTGACGCAATCCGCGCGATTGGCGAGCGCCACGGTATTGCGGTGATTGAAGACGCCGCACACGCCGCAGGCTGTTATTACAAAGGCCAGCATGTCGGTCATAAAGGTACGGCGATTTTCTCTTTCCACGCCATTAAGAATATGACCTGTGCTGAAGGTGGCTTGATCGTTACCGATGATGCGCAACTGGCCGATAGCATGCGCAGCCTGAAGTTTCACGGACTGGGCGTGGATGCTTACGATCGCCACACCCACGGTCGTAAACCGCAAGCTGAAGTGATCATGCCGGGCTTCAAATATAACCTCCCGGATATCAGCGCTGCCATTGCGCTGGTGCAGTTAAAAAATTGCCGGCCATCAATGCACGACGTGCGGAAATTGCGCAGCGTTATCTAACCGAATTGGCGGATACGCCTTTCCTGCCGCTAGCGCAACCGAGCTGGTCGCATCAGCATGCCTGGCATCTGTTTATCATCCGTGTCGACGAAGCACGCTGTGGTTTGAGTCGCGACGCATTGATGGAAGCGCTGAAGGCACAGGATATTGGCAGCGGATTGCATTTTCGCGCCGCCCATACACACAAATATTACCGCGAACGCTATCCGCAGCTTTCTCTGCCTGATACGGAATGGAATAGCGATCGCATCTGCTCAATACCGTTGTTCCCTGATATGCACGATGAAGATGTGAGTCGCGTGATTAACGCATTACGTCAGATCGCTGGAGTTTGATTGAGATGCTGGAAGAAAAAAACATTCGTAAAGTCTCCGTGGTGATCCCGGTGTACAACGAAGAGGACAGCCTGCCTGAACTGGTCCGTCGTACCGATGCGGCCTGCGCTGTGCTGAATCTGGACTACGAAATCTTGCTGGTGGACGACGGCAGCAGCGATCGCTCGGGTGAGATGATCGCGGATGCCGCGGATATGCCGGGAAGCCATGTGGTGGGTGTCTTACTGAATCGCAACTACGGTCAGCATTCGGCGATTATGGCCGGGTTTAGCCATGTCTCGGGAGACTTGATTATCACGTTAGATGCGGACCTGCAAAACCCACCGGAGGAGATCCCGAATCTGGTGAAGGCCGCGCAGCAAGGTTATGACGTGGTCGGCACCGTGCGGCAAAACCGTCAGGACAGCTGGTTCCGCCGTCGTGCATCGCGCACCATCAATCAACTCATCCAACGTGTAACCGGCAAAGCAATGGGCGACTACGGCTGCATGCTGCGCGCCTATCGCCGCCATATCGTTGATGCCATGCTTAATTGCCATGAGCGCAGCACCTTTATTCCCATCCTCGCCAACACCTTTGCGCGTCGCACCATTGAATTGCCGGTGGCCCATGCGGAGCGCGAATTCGGTGATTCGAAATACAGCTTTATGAAGCTGATCAACCTGATGTACGACCTGGTGACATGCCTGACCACCACGCCACTGCGTCTGCTGAGCATTGTCGGCAGCCTGATTGCGTTAGCGGGTTTCGCATTTTCATTAGTGTTAATTGTTTTGCGTCTGTTCCTCGGTGCCGATTGGGCCGGTGATGGCGTGTTTATGCTGTTTGCGGTGCTGTTTATTTTCGTCGGCGCGCAATTTATCGGCATGGGCTTACTCGGCGAATACATTGGCCGAATTTACAACGACGTACGCGCTCGTCCGCGCTACTTCATCCAACGCGTGATTAATTCGCAGAAAGAAGTCTCCTCTGTACAGGAAATTGAACAATGAAAACGATCGTCTTCGCCTATCACGATATGGGCTGTGCAGGTATTACTGCGCTGTTAAACGCGGGTTTTGAAATCAGCGCGATTTTCACTCACGCTGACTCTGCAACAGAGAATCACTTCTTTGGTTCGGTGGCCCGTCTGGCGGCCGAACAGGGTATACCGGTCTATGCGCCGGAAGACGCCAACCATCCACTGTGGGTGGATCGCATTAAGACCATGGCACCAGAGATCATTTTCTCGTTCTACTACCGCAATCTGTTGAACGACAGCATTCTTAGCTGTGCGCGCCTCGGCGCCTTTAATCTGCACGGTTCACTGCTGCCAAAATACCGCGGGCGTGCGCCTCTCAACTGGGCGCTGGTAAACGGTGAAACCGAGACCGGTGTGACGCTGCATCACATGGTAAAACGCGCCGATGCGGGTGATATCGTGGCGCAACTGCGTCTGTCGATTGAAGAACAGGACAATGCCTTAACGCTGCACCATAAACTGGTGGCCTGTGCATCACAGCTACTGGAGCAGGCGCTGCCTGCAATGAAGCGTGGCGACATTGCCGCCATTCCACAAGATCACAGTCAGGCAACCGTGGTCGGCCGTCGCACGCCTGAGGACGGTCGTATTAAATGGGAGCAGTCCGCGCAGTCGATTAATAATCTGGTGCGCGCGGTCACGGATCCCTGGCCAGGTGCGTTTGCCTTTGCCGGTACAGTGAAGTTTGTGGTGTGGAAAGGGCGCGTACACGCTGATACACCGCAAGCCAAACCGGGTACGGTGGTGTCGGTTGATCCCTTCATGATTGCGTGCGGGGAAGGCGCACTTGAAGTGTTGACCGGACAAAGTGAGAACGGCGTCTACATGAACGGCAGCCAGCTCGCACAAAGTCTGGGTATGGTGCCGGGCGCGTTACTTTACTCCCAACCGGTTGCAGCGGTGAAACGTCGTACCCGTGTGCTGATTCTGGGTGTTAATGGCTTTATCGGTAATCATCTGACGGAACGTTTGCTGCAGGATGACAACTTCGAAGTGTACGGCCTCGATATCGGATCGGATGCGATTAGCCGTTTCCTCGATCAACCGCGCTTCCACTTTGTCGAAGGTGATATCAGTATTCATTCCGAGTGGATTGAGTATCACATCAAAAAATGTGATGTGGTGTTACCGCTGGTGGCGATTGCGACGCCGATTGAGTACACCCGTAATCCACTGCGCGTCTTCGAGCTGGATTTTGAAGAGAACCTCAAAATCATTCGTGATTGCGTGAAATACAAAAAGCGCATCATTTTCCCATCAACATCGGAAGTGTACGGCATGTGCACCGATAAACATTTCGATGAGGATCACTCCAATCTGGTGGTGGGGCCAATCAACAAACAGCGCTGGATCTATTCCGTTTCCAAGCAGCTGCTGGACCGCGTCATTTGGGCCTACGGTGAGAAAGAAGGCCTGCGCTTCACGCTATTCCGTCCGTTTAACTGGATGGGCCCGCGTCTCGATAACCTGAACGCCGCGCGAATTGGCAGTTCTCGTGCCATTACTCAACTGATTCTTAACCTGGTTGAAGGCTCACCGATTAAGTTGATTGATGGTGGCGCCCAGAAGCGCTGTTTCACCGATATTCGTGATGGCATCGAAGCCTTGTTCCGCATCATCGAGAACAAGAACAGAAACTGTGATGGCCAGATCGTCAATATCGGCAACCCTGAAAACGAAGCGAGTATCAAAGAGTTGGCTGAACGTCTGCTGGCCAGCTTTGAGCGTCATCCGCTGCGCGATCGTTTCCCGCCGTTTGCCGGTTTCCGTGAAGTTGAAAGCAGCAGTTATTACGGCAAAGGTTATCAGGACGTCGAGCACCGTAAGCCATCGATCAAAAATGCACGTCGTCTGCTGGAATGGACGCCAACTATTGAGATGGATACCACCATTGATAATACGCTGGACTTCTTCCTGCGCACCGTTGAGCTACAGGATAAGCCATGAAGAAAATTGGTTTGCGCGTAGATGTTGATACCTGGCGTGGAACCAAACTTGGCGTTCCGACGCTGCTTGAACAATTCAGCCTGCACCAGTTGCAGGCCAGTTTCTTCTTCAGCGTAGGACCGGACAACATGGGACGCCACTTGTGGCGTCTGATGAAACCGCGCTTCTTATGGAAAATGCTGCGCTCACGCGCGGCATCACTTTATGGCTGGGATATTTTACTGGCAGGCACCGCATGGCCGGGGCGTGAGATTGGCCGAGGGCTGGAGGAGATCATCAGCGCCACAGCCGACCATCATGAAGTTGGGCTGCATGCCTGGGATCACTTTGCCTGGCAAACCTGGGCTGGCGTCTGGCCAGAAGAGAAATTGCTGGAGCAGATTGCACGCGGAAAAACCGCACTGGAGACGATAATAGGTGACAATGTCACTTGTTCTGCCGTGGCCGGATGGCGAGCTGATGGCCGCGTAGTCGCGGCTAAGCAACAATTCCCTTTCCGCTATAACAGCGATTGCCGCGGAACCGGGCCTTTCTTGCCTCGTCTGCGTGATGGCAGTATTGGCACGGTGCAAATTCCCGTGACGCTGCCCACGTGGGACGAAGTGGTCGGCCAGACCGTCAGCGCCGCAGGGTATAACGATTACATTCTGGAGCAGATGCATGCCGCGTGCGGATCGCCGGTTTACACCATTCATGCCGAAGTGGAAGGCATTGTGGGTTCATCGGCATTTGGCGAGTTGTTAACCCGTGCGGAACAACAGGGCATTCGCTTCTGCCCACTCAGCGAATTGCTGCCAGACGATCTCAGCACGCTGCCACAAGGCAATCTGGTGCGTGGGCAAATACCCGGACGGGAAGGCTGGCTGGGCTGCCAGAACTGACGGTAAACAGGACACTTTATAGGAACCACGGATGCGTACAGGCACCAAAACAGCGCTACTGCTGGCGCTTTTCGCGCTCTATTACCTGATCCCAATTGAATTCCGCGCCCTGTGGCAGCCGGATGAGACCCGCTATGCGGAAATTAGCCGTGAAATGTTGGTCAGTGGTAATTGGGTGGTACCGCACTTCTTTGATCTGCGTTATTTCGAGAAACCGATCGCAGGTTACTGGGTGAATAATATTGGCCAGTTGCTGTTTGGCCATAACAATTTTGGCGTGCGTGCCGGTTCGATCTTCTGCACGTCTCTCAGTGCGCTACTGATCTACTGGCTGGGCCAGCAAATGTTTGCCAGTCGCAAGATTGCGCTGACCGGCAGCGTCATTTTCCTCACTTCACTTCTGGTGTATGGCATTGGCACATATGCCGTGCTCGATCCCATTTTGCTGCTGTGGCTGGTATCCGCAATGTGCAGTTACTGGCTGGTGGTGCAAGCCTCAAGTACGCAACAACGCTTGTGTGGCTACGTACTTCTGGGTGCAGCCTGTGCAATGGGTTTTATGACCAAAGGCTTTCTCGCGCTGGCGGTGCCCGTGTTGGCGATCGTACCCTGGGCGCTTTGGCAGCGTCGCTTTGGTGAGTTACTGCGCTGGGGGCCGTTGACTGTCATCGTGGCAGCCTTGCTCAGCGCGCCGTGGGCAGTGGCGATTTATCGTCAGGAAGGGGATTTCTGGCATTACTTCTTCTGGGTGGAACATATTCAACGTTTCGCGGAAAAAGATGCGCAGCACAAGGCTCCATTCTGGTATTACCTGCCAGTATTACTCGCCGGCTGTTTGCCGTGGCTGGCATTATTGCCGGGTTCATTGCTAGGCGCGTGGCGTCAGCGCAGCCAACATGCGGGTGTCATGTATTTGTTGAGTTGGGTGATCATGCCTTTGCTGTTCTTCAGTATCGCCAAGGGAAAACTGCCGACCTATATCCTGCCGTGCTCTGCGCCGCTGGCTTTGCTCATGGCGCAATATGCACATAGCGGTTCAGCAAAGTTGTTAAGTGTGTTTAAGGTCAACGGCTGGATAAACATGTTGTTTGGTGCAATCGCGACTGTCGTGCTGTTGGCCGTGATTGCCCCCTGGGGGCTGGCACATCGACCGGTTTACAGCATTGATGAAATCGGGCGACTGATTTGCGCGGTGCTGGCTTTTGCGGGTTGGGGCTTCATGGGTTGGTTAAGCCTTAAGCCGGGCGCTGCTCGCTGGCAACTGGCGGCGCTTTGCCCATTGATGCTGGCACTGCTGGTGGGTTTTGCTATCCCGCAGAAAGTCCGTGATTCCAAGCAGCCGCAAAGTTTTGTGCATGTGGTGCATAATCAACTGCAGAACAGCCGCTATCTGCTGGCGGATAATCCTGGCATTGCCGCAGCGGTGGCATGGGAAACGCAACGCAGTGATATCACGCTTTACGATGCGAAAGGCGAACTGGAATACGGTCTCAGCTATCCTGACGCGCAAACACGCTATGTAGACGGCCGTGCCTTTGCCGACTGGCTACGTGAACATCGCCGTCATGGCAAAGTCTCGGTGGTAATGATGCTTAACTCAGGGGAAAGTGGCCCGGATCCCGCTATGCCAGTGCCGGATGATGTATATCGGCAGGGGCGGTTAGTCTATTACGGCTACGACGCGACACCATGAATCTGCTGCTTATCCTGCTGGTCAGCCTGTTGAGTTGTGCTGCGCAGTTGTGCCAAAAACAAGCGGCTTACCAGGGCGCGCGATACGGCAAAAAAGACTCATCCTGTGGATTGCACTGAGCATACTGTTGCTCGGCGTAGCGATGTTGCTGTGGCTGTGGGTGTTACGCCTGGTGCCGGTAAGCATAGCCTATCCGATGCTGAGCCTTAACTTCGTGCTGGTGGCGATAGCGGCGCGCTGGATATGGCGTGAAACGTATACGCTGCAGCAGTGGATCGGCACCGGGATAATTGTCGCAGGCGTGGCATTGATGGGAAGTCATTTATGAAGGGCGTGGCACTCGCGCTGTGCAGCGTGCTGCTGGTTTCGCTAGCACAGCTGGTTTTACGTGCGGCGATGCAGCATTTTCCGCCGTTATCATTGCTGCTGAGTGCACAAATCTGGCAGCATCTGCAGCCGCTTTTGCTGTTGTGCCTCGGACTCGGTGCCTATGCTGTCTCAATGCTGTGCTGGATGCTGGCCATGCGATCTCTACCGCTTAATCGGTTATATCCGCTGCTTAGCCTAAGTTATGTGCTGGTTTGGCTGGCCGCCATCTCTCTGCCAATGTTTGGCGAACCTTTCCGCTGGAGCAGCTTTGCTGGCGTGCTGTTGATCATGATTGGCCTGTTATGCGTCTCGCTGCCGAGCAAGCGTGTGTAAGTGACAATGTCACTCTATATAGCGTAAATGCTTTTCACTGAGGTCAGCCAACTTGGGGGCACCCAACATGCCGATATCGCGACTGACTTCGTTAGAGATCAAATCAATCGCCAACTCTACGCCCGCCGTACCGCCAACGGCACACGCATAATTGAATGGCCTGCCGACAAAGCAGGCCTTCGCGCCTAACGACAGCGCCTTGATCGCGTCAGTGCCGCGCCGGATGCCGCTATCCAGCATCACTGTCATATCGCCTGCCGCTTCAACAATTTCTGGCAGCACGTAAATCGGCGGGATCACCGTATCCAACTGGCGGCCTCCATGATTCGACACCACGATACCGTCGATGCCCATCGCCTTACAGCGCAGGGCATCATTACGGCTCAGAATGCCTTTGATCACCATGGCACCCGGCCAGCGCTGACGGATATGTTCGATATGCTGCCAGGTAAGATGGCTACGTCCACTGAAATCGCGCACTGCATTGTTGGAGAACAACGGGGCACCGCGAACCGCATTGTTGTTTTCAAAATAAGGCATACCGCTGGTGATCAACGTTTTGATTAGCGTGCCGGTTAGCCAGCGCGGGTGCGTCACACCCTGCCATGCTAACGCCAGACTGGGGCGAAAGGGGGTGGCGAACCCCGCACGCACGTTGTTTTCACGATTGGCCTTAACCGGTGTATCAACGGTCACCACTAATACGGGAATACCTGCACGCTTTACGCGATCGACCAGCGCATCAATTTCTTCCAGTGTTTTCGGTAAATAGGCCTGGAACCACATCGCTGGATTAACTGCTGCCACATCTTCTAAACGCATCAGCGAAGAACCACTCATAATAAATGGCACGTTCTTACTCGCCGCTGCCCGCGCCAGAGCGATATCTCCCTGAAAACCCGTGATGGCTGAAATTCCCATTGGCGCAATGCCCACCGGAGCCGCATAGCGATGACCGAATAGCTCAACCGCTATGTCGCGTTGCGAGACATCCACCATGTTTTCAGGTATCAGGCAAAAGCGTTGGTAGGAATTCAGCGTGTTTTGCAGCGCAATATTGTCCTCAACGCCGCCAGATACATACGCAAATAAGGGATGTGGCAGGTGTCTTTGGGCATGTTTTTCGAAGTCATTCAGGGAAAGACAACGCTGAAGCAGTTTGCGCATGGGAAGAAGATTCAAGTTGATTGAATAAAACAGTGGAAAGTCATGCTATTGCAATCAGGGCGGTTAACAAATGCTTTAAATGGCAATGCTTATCTCAATAACGCATTAAGGGCGTACTGAAGTACGCCCAACTGAAAATCAATGTTGTTCCCAGGGATGATATTCGCCATTACGGCGCCCTGGTGCTGTTTCGGGCAGACGCAACAAGCCAATCACCGATATCACACCCAGCACGGCAACATACAGTGCCAATCCGTACCAATGTCCTCCCGCGGCTTGCAGAATTTTGACCGCCACTAAACCCAGCACGCCGCTGCCAATCAGCGAACCCACCTGCCAGATCACGGCGATGCCGCTGCAGCGAATATGCGTCGGGAACAGCTCCGGGAACCATGAGGCTTGCGGTGCGTAACACATACTGTGGCCAAGCGTTAACGCTACGATCATCGCGATTTGCGTGAGCCAATAGCTGTTTTGTGACAGGGCATAGAAGAAGGGCACTATAGAGATGACGATGAGCAGCGCGCCCATCAAATACACTGGCTTGCGGCCGATTTTATCTGACAGCGCCCCCATCAATGGGATGGCGAAGACTTCAAGGATCACCGCGACGATCATGCTGTTCATCAAGATCCCAGCGTCAAGATTATTTGCTTTTCCCCACGCCAAAATAATCACGGTAAACAGTGCGAAGGCACAGGCTTCGATCAGTTTGGCTGCCACTCCGTTAATCACGAGGCGTGGATTGCCGCTGATCACCTCCTTTAATGGACGTGATTCGGCCGCCTTGGTTTCGCGGATGGCGGCAAAAACCGGGGATTCATCAATGCGCAGACGGATAAACAGCCCCACAATCACCAGCAGTGCACTTAACAGGAACGGCACGCGCCAACCCCAATCCATCATTTGATCGGCGGACAAGGTGGCGTTGAGAATGGCGAACAGTGCCAGCGGCAGTAAGAAGCCAACGGGAGCGCCGATCTGTACCCAACTGGCAAAAAATCCACGACGGGACGCTTGTGAATACTCTGCCGTCATCAGCACCGCACCTGCCTGCTCACCGCCGACGCCAAAGCCCTGCAGCAGACGAATTAAGATCAATAAAGCGGGAGCCCAGATACCAATTTTCTCGTAGGTTGGCAGCAGCCCAATACAGAAAGTACCGAGTCCGACAATCAGGATGGTGGCAACCAGCGCTTTTTTGCGACCGACTTTATCGCCAATATGGCCAAACACAATGCCGCCGATTGGGCGTGCGAGAAAGCCCACCGCATAGGTGGCAAACGCGGCAAGGGTGCTGATTAACGGATCGTGACTGGGGAAGAAAAGGTGGCCAAAAACAGCACAGCGGCAGTGCCATAGGCGAAGAAGTCATAATATTCTGCAGCTGTGCCAATGGCCGATGCACTGGCCACGCGACGTATCAGTGAGGTGTGATTTTCCTGTGTCGCTTGAGTCTGAGTAAGGGTAGAAGAGGCCATAGCAAAGGTCCTGCCTGTTTATAATGTTAGACTACCATACAAGGATGTTTTCGTGTTTGTTGCGGCAATGATCACAGATTTAAGCTGGCGCGATTTTGTCTCAATACGATTATTCATCATCCGATTTAACGCTGTGGTTATTTATTGCCACAACGTAAATAAGAAAATTAGACTGGATCTATTAGGCTCAAGTTGTTGGTATTTTTAATTACAGTTAACGCACCCGTTTTATTGATATTATTTTAGGGCAATAAACACCAATGCCTGGCGCTATTAATCTTATTATCACATTGATTAATCAATAATAAACCAACTTAAACTCGCCAGTTTATCTGTTGATTTACAAGGGCTAATTCTTAATTTGACTTAACTAACGCTGTTCACCTTAACTCCAGCTAGACGTTTTCTTTACGAAATGATGAGATAACTCTACATAGTGCATTAACTCTTTCCATTCTCTCTTTTTCATCAAATAAACCGTCATGCACGGCGCTGCTTTGCTGTGCAGAAATAATTATTTTCTCTCTGGAGGAAAGGATGTCATTCAAATTAAAACCGTTGGTTATCAGTTTGCTGGCTGCACAAGGCATCATCATTCCCACCTTGCAAACCAATGCCACTGTCATTCAGCCTTTTGATCCGGCGAAAAATGACAATAAAGTTGGCGTGTTCTGTGTGTGCAATGGCAGCACACAATCGCTGACGGGTTTACCGCAGTTCATTCCGGGTAAAAGTGGCGAAGTTCCGATCACGATTGGTGAATTGCAAGATCAGGGCAGGTTGGTCACTGACAACAATTTGTTGGGTAAAGCGCGTTTGAGCCTGGGAACGCAGGATTTTACGATTACCGTGCCCAATGAAGATCACCGCTCCTACAGTGAATTCCAAACCTATAACACTGCCGCATTGAGCAGTCTGGCACCGGTTGATAGCAGTACTCAGGTAACCGATTTCGAAGAGGTGAAAAACCAGCAGTACATTAATGCCCGCGTTGCCTCGGTCAGCAATGGCACCATCAACGTGCAATTGGGCACTGATGGCGCCAGCACGTTAACGAACGGCTGGGACATGGCGGCCAAACAGAGTCGCCTCTTTACTGCCAGCAATAAAGGCAATATGAACTGGGATTCCGATAACCGCATCACCTTCACCGCGACGCAGATTCCTGCCGTCTCCCGCTGGGGCCTCAACGTTGACAACCTGGTGACCTACAACGGCGCATTCAGCGTGACGACACTGTATGGCGACTCCACCAGTTTTAACATTACCTCGTTAACCGATTTGCAAAACTACAACGACTGGCTGATTGAGCAACTGCAAAATGGGCAGATCGCTAGCGCCGATTACAACGCCGAATTCAATAAAGCTGTCACGCTCAGCAGTGGTCTGGTGGTGTGGGGCGTCAATAACCCAGATGAAGATGAAGCCTTCCTGCCCATCGGTGAACGCATCGTACTCAGTGCTGAAGGGCCCAATGCACATGCCACCATTGAAGCGGGGAAAACACTCGAGGTGGCCAATGCCAACGGTGGCGCGATGCGGGCTGATAACGGTGCCACCGCCACCATTAATGGCAAGCTTGCCAGCAGCGGCAACGGGTTAACGGATGACGATGCTCTGGTGCTAACCAACGGCAGCAGCGGCATTAACAACGGTGTGATCAATAGCGGTTTCTTTAACAACGCCGATGGCACTGGCATCGACAGCAGTACGTTGGGCAATAACGGACTGGCCGTTAATGCCAGCAACAGCCGCTTTATTAACAATGGCATTATTAATAGTGCCGGTTCCGCCGTCAGGCTAGATAACAGCAGTGGTGTGAATAATGGCACCATAAATCTGGTGGAGGACAACGGCAGCGCAATGGCGGTAACGCTAAGTGGCGCCGCCAGCACCTTTACCAACAATGGCACAATTTATCTTGGCCGCACGCCGCAAAACGCGGCGGGTGAGAGTACTGTCGATACCCTGTTGAGTCATGCCACCGGGATTCTTCAACTCGATAATTCCAGTGTGATCAATAACGGTCATATCGTCATGGGATCGAAAGTGCAAAGTGGCGCGGCAATCAGCGTAAACAGCGCCGAGGATGCCGTTAGCCGCAACAACGGCGTGATCGATGTTAATGGTCGCGGCACGGCGATGGAAGTGATTGACTCTGGCAGCGGCGGGCAAGTAGGTAACGCAGGGTTGATCAACCTGAATGGCGACAACGGTAGCGGCCTGATGGTGATAGCGAATGATGGCAACCTCGCTCACGCCTGGTCAACCGGACCGATTAACATTACTGGTAACGCCAATGCCACGGCAGGAACGCGCAACACCGCAGTGTGGGTGAAGGGCATTGACAGCGGTGTGGCCTCGGCTGATATCAACGGGCCGATTACGCTCAACGGCGCAGGGGCGATTGGTATCCGCGCGGAAGGCAATGCCACCGTCAATTTAGCGCCAGGCGCAATCCCCCTCAGCAACAGCAGCGCCGATCAAATTACCTTCCTGACTCTCGGTCCGAACGCCAATATCCTGCTTCCGGCTAACGGTCACTATGGCGTAACAGGGGAAAATTCATCGATTTTCCGGGTGCAGGATGGCGCGAGCTTTGATGGCAGCGGTATGACGTTGACATCAAACGGCAACCTCTCGACCGCCGTGCTGGGCAGTGGCGATAACACGGATGTCACCACGGGCAACGCCATCTTTAACCTCGGTGAAAATGGGATTGGTTTACGTATTGAGGGCGCAG
The DNA here is from genome assembly GCF_002095465.1 of Pantoea rodasii. GTDB lineage: Bacteria > Pseudomonadota > Gammaproteobacteria > Enterobacterales > Enterobacteriaceae > Pantoea > Pantoea rodasii. The sequence goes on from NZ_MLFP01000003.1 coordinate 155,817, forward strand.
CGCAGGGCACCATCGATGCCGGGACCACAATTAACATGAACGGTGTGCACAGCATCGCGGCACAGGTGCAGGGTAATCGTACCGACCTCACCGGTAACATTACCCATTCGACCTATTTCCGTTCACCAATACGCTGTTAACCAATAATGCCAACATCAGCGGCACCCAGAACCAGCAAATTGGCTTCATTGCCAGCAGCCAGGGCCAGTTCGTCAACAACGGCACTATCGCGCTGAGCGGCAACGGTTCGACGGGCATAGCGTCGTTAGGGGCGACTGCCACCAACAACGGCACAATATTTATCGCCAATGGCAGTACTGGGATTTACGCGGAAGGTTACAGTTATTCGGTGGCCGCCCGCGCCACCAATAATGGCACGTTAAATGTCACTGCGGGCAATGCCAGTGTCGCACAGCCTTCTGTCGGGGGAGTGGCCTTCGGCGATTCCGGCTACTTCTACCAGAATGGCAACATCAATCTGTACGGCGAACATGTGATAGGTGCTCAAGCCGGCAATGGCGGTACCGTGGTGATTGGCGCGGGTAGCAATGTCACGTTCCATGACGCTAATCAAATCGGATATCAGGCGCTTGAAGGGTTAAGCAGCATCAGCAATAGCACCAATCTGACCACGGATGCCAAAGACATCACGCTGTTAAGTGCTGGCGGGGGGGCAATGTCAATAATCAGGGCACCGTCACTCTGAGTGGCGACAACAGCAGCGCGGTCGGGTTGACGGAGGGTGGGCTGTTAATCAACAGCGGCTCAATTTCAGCGAACAAAGGTGTGGCGCTGGTTGCCTCATCAGGCAGCTCCATCTATGTGCAACGCAGCGGCCAACTCTATTCCACAGGCACGGCAACGATTCGTGTCGGCAACGGAGGTTCGCTCAACATCATTGGAGACGGTGAAGGCGATTTTTACAACAGTTACAGCAGTACCATCGGCTCCAACGGCAAGACCGATACGGTTTTGCTGGATAACGGCGCGGTTGGATTGAGTGCCGATCATGTGGTGTTAAGCGGTGCCGGTAACGTGATTAACAACCGCGCGGAAACCAGCAATATCGCACTGAATTATGTGCGACTGGATATCAATGGCGGCAATGGCATTCGTTCAGCCACCTCATTCGGTCATGATGACCATGTGTATGTCAATGTGAGCAGCAATAGCGCGACCAACGCGCCCGGTACCGGCTATCTGTTTGCAAACGAAGACGGTTCCGTCACTCAAAACGATCTCACCATCGGCCCGAACTATTACATCTTCTTGTCAGGTGCCAATACTACGGGTGTGCGCGCCAAAACCACCGGACAAGTGATTAACGAAGGCTTTATTGGCGTTTACGACTTAAGCGGTGGCTCAGCGATTGTCACAGATACGGCCAGCGAAGTGATCAACCGCGGCAACATCTTCTCGAACAGTAAAGTCTCGCCGGTGATTGATTTGCGTGGCGGCCAAACGCTGTTTATCAACCAGGGGCAAATCAGCGCCACCTTCCCGGATATCGAAGTGGTCGCCGGTGGTGCGACTGACGACCGTATTGCATTGTTATCTGGCAGCGTCGTAGGGGATGTGAATACGGGCAGCGGGAACGACAGGGTGCAGGTATCTGGCGGTACGCTTAATGGCAGCGTGACCATGGGGAACGGTAATAACCAGGCGCTGGTGGAAAAGGTGGATTTGGCTAACACCCGTCATATCACCACGGATAACGGCGCAGGCAGCACCTTGAGTTTTAGTGACATCACCGCGCGTGGTGGCTCCTTCAGCGCCGATGATCTCAGCAAGGGCACCAACCTGGGCGGCGGCTGGAGCACCATTAACTTCGACCACACGCAGTGGACTTTGACTGATAACCTGAAACTGGCGCACAGCACCATCAATATCAGTGAGGGCTCAACGCTGTTTGCTGGCGATGGCGTTAATCCTCTGTTAAGCGGCGCTTCAGACGGATCGCTGGTGGTGAATAATGCCGGCACTCTGGATCTGACCAATGGCAGCGGCGTACCCGGTAATACATTAACGATTGATGGCGACCTCAATGCGGTTGGCGGTTACGTGAAGCTCAACACGCAACTTGGCACCAACGGCGTCAGTGACAATCTGCACGTGAACGGCAACACCAGCGGCACCACTTTGCTGGATGTGAAACCGGTGGCGAGCAGTCTGGCAATCATCACCCCCGATCGCGGCGTTTCAGTGGCGCAGGTTACCGGCAGCGCCAGTGCAGACAGTTTTGCTCTGACAAACGGCTATGTGGCATCCGGCCCTTACCAATACGGTCTGTACAGCAGCACCAGCGGTTCAGCATGGGATTATCACCTGGCGAACAACTTCATTAGTGACTCGGCGGGCAAGGCGGTTCGCCCACAGCTCACGCCACAAATGCCTTCCTACATCTCGGCACCCGTGGGGCTGGCCTACTACAACATGGCGGTGATGGATGACCTGCACAAACGTTTGGGGGAATTACGCGAGGATCAAGGCAGCGGCGTGGGTCATGGCGGAGAGATGTTTATCCGCTATCTGGGTTCCAACCTGACTTATAAGACGGATCGTAACCTTGACCAGTATGGTTATGATTTCGACCTGGATTACAGCGCGGTGCAATTGGGCGGTAATCTGATCCGCCTCGATGGCGCCAGTGACAGCCTTCGCGCCGGCGTGGCGTATACGCGCGGCAATGCGCGCATTAGACCAGATGCTCCAGATGGTTACAGCTCGACCAGTATTGATAGCGATACGTTGTCGCTGTACGGAACATGGCTGCGCGACAGTGGATTCTACGTTGATGGCGCGCTGTCATTTGACTGGCATCGCGGCGAGACGGATATAGCGCGGCAGAAAGAGGTCGGCAAGTTGAAAGGGAATGGCTGGGGAGCATCACTGGAAACGGGCTATCCGTGGCAACTTGGGCAGGGGATCCGCCTCGAGCCGCAGGCGCAGTTGATGTACCTGCAGCTTAATATGGATGACCTGGTCGATGGTGATAACACCCGGGTGAGCTGGGGAAGTTACGATCAAACCATTGGCCGCGTGGGCGCGCGTCTGGATCGCACCTGGCAGGATACAGCAGGGCAGCAATATACGCCCTATCTGCGCACCAGTTATACGCGCGGCTGGGGCGGTGCAGCCACCACACGGGCAAGTGCCAACGGCAGTGCAGACAGCATCAGTTTTGAAAGCGGTCAATTCGGCCAGATGTGGGACATTGGCCTCGGCGGCACGGCCACGCTAAAAAGTAACGTGTCGCTCTACGCCGAAGCGGATTATCGGCAGGAAATCGACGGGAACGGCACGAAAGGGTGGCGTTACAACGGCGGTGTTCGCTGGCAATTCTGATCCCGTACAACCTTACGCCAGGGAGTATTGGCGTAAGGTTTATCTTATTATTATTTTGTAAGTGACTCTCTAACTCCCCCCTGCCATAACTGAATGCCATTAATACCAGTATCACCCTTCATGTGGATATTCCCTCTGCTGTGAACACGTCTTAATTGAATAACGCCTTCTATTTGATGTTAACCCATCAAAATAAAAGTGGCCAAAATGCTTTGGATCACAATTTGGAAGAGTAATTTCAAATAAAAATTAACATGAAATAAAAATACCGATAGCGTAAAACTCTGTTTTGTTCTGCTGTATTTCCTAATGTGTTTTTTACCAGGAGTGGTTATGGAAAAAGAACTTTATATATCGGCTAATACGGCATCTGGCCCAAATAGCGTGACGCGCACTGAACCTTTTGTGAAGATTATTGCCCTGGTCGCCACCTTAGGCGGTTTGTTATTTGGCTACGACACGGGGGTGGTATCAGGTGCGCTGTTATTTATGCGTAGTGATTTACAATTGACACCATTCACTACCGGCTTGGTGACCAGCTCGCTCCTGTTTGGCGCAGCCTTTGGTGCCTTACTTGCTGGGTATCTCGCCGATGCAATGGGACGCCGCAAGATTATTATCGCGTTAGCATTCATTTTTGCCCTTGGAGCGGTGGGATCTTCGTTCGCCCCAGACGTCTTGACGATGATTATCTCACGTCTTTTCCTGGGCATTGCAGTAGGAGGGGCTGCAGCTACTGTTCCGGTGTATATCGCTGAAATCGCACCGGCAAACAAACGTGGTCAGCTTGTGACGTTACAGGAGTTAATGATTGTATCTGGCCAACTTTTGGCCTATGTCTCGAATGCGACCTTCAATGAGATCTGGGGAGGAGAACATACGTGGCGTTGGATGCTGGCCATTTCAATCGTTCCTGCGGTGCTATTGTGGCTGGGGATGATTTTCATGCCTGAGAGCCCGCGCTGGCACATGATGCGTGGCAATATTGCAGAAGCAAGAAAGGTGCTGGAGAAGACCCGAGCGGCAGAAGATGTCGAGTGGGAGCTAGAAGAGATTGAAGAAACCATCGAGGAAAACCGTCAGAAAGGCAAAGGGCGACTGCGCGATCTTCGCACTCCCTGGCTGCGTAAAGTATTTCTGCTTGGCATTGGTATCGCTGCCATTCAGCAGCTCACTGGGGTGAATACCATCATGTATTATGCACCCACCATGCTTACCGCGACGGGATTGAGCAACGATGCTGCACTTTTTGCCACTATTGCCAACGGTGTCATCTCTGTATTGATGACACTGGTGGGAATTTGGATGATTGGTAAAACTGGCCGACGACCACTGGTACTGATAGGCCAAATGGGATGCACAGCATGTTTGTTTTTTATCGCTGCCGTCTGTTTCTTTTTACCTGAATACCATGCCGTAGGAGACGTTAACTTGTTGCGCGCCTATCTGGTATTGGCCGGTATGTTGATGTTCCTGTGCTTCCAGCAAGGTGCGCTTTCACCCGTAACCTGGTTACTCCTGTCCGAGATTTTCCCTGCACGTATGCGTGGGATTTGTATGGGTGGCGCGGTGTTCGCACTGTGGATCGCTAACTTCGCCATATCCATGGCATTCCCGATTTTGCTGGCATCTATGGGTCTTGCGGGCGCATTTCTGACTTTTGCCATTATCGGTATAGGCGGTTCAATATTTGTGATGCGTACCATACCGGAAACGCGTGGACGCAGCCTGGAGCAAGTCGAGCATTACTTTTATGAGTTGTATGACGGTAAGCCGTAAACGTGACGCAGATCATATCTGAGGGAGGTTGATGTAAATCACTCAATATTCACACCGTGCGGATGAGAAAGTTAATTTACTATCAAAATCAGTTAAAGCGTTGCAGCAAAACAGAACATCTCTCCATAAATGGCTGGTAATTATTTCAGGTAAGGTTATGACATATAAAATAAACAGTGATCGTCTCTGTGTTAACCGTAAAATTGCACCAAATTTAAGCCTTTCTCAATTTTTCACGCTGGTTAAAGAGTTGGGGTTAAATAAGGTGGAAATCCGTAATGACATGAAAAGTGGCAGTGTGACAGATGGTTTTAGCGGTGCGGAAATACGTGAGTTGGCCAATCAGCAAACGTTCACCATTGAGACCATTAACGCAGTGTATCCGTTTAATCAATTAACAGATGCCGTGTTGGAAAAAACACGTGGGTTACTTAAAGATGCCCGCGAAACAGGTGCGAAAGCGTTGGTGCTCTGTCCATTGAATGACGGCACACTTATATCCAATGATCAAACCGTTGCCGCACTGCAAACCCTCGCCCCTCTGTTTGCGGAATATGGCATCGAAGGGTTAGTTGAGCCGCTGGGTTTCCCACAGAGTTCATTGCGTTCTGCCGCATTGGCTCAACAACTAATTAAACAGGCAGGCGTACCGTTCAAAATCGTACTTGATACCTTCCATCACCACTTGTATGAAGGCGCTGAACAAGATTTCGCAGGAGGGGTTGACGTCAAAAATATCGGTCTGGTGCACCTTTCTGGTGTAACGGATGCGCGTCCTACCGCTGAGTTGACCGATGAAGAACGCATTATGCTCAGCGCTGAAGACCTGTTGAAGTCCAAGCAGCAAGTACAACGCCTTGAAGAGATGGGTTACACCGGGATTTACGCTTTTGAGCCCTTCTCGTCGGTGATGGATGCCTGGAGTAAAGAAGATATCGCCCGTGAAATCCGTACCAGTATTGACTACCTAAACCATTAATTTCACCCGTAAAAGATTGAAGGAATAAATCATGACGCTCAATATTGGTGTAATCGGCACTGGTGCGATTGGTCGCGAACACATTCGTCGTTGCAGCCAGGTGCTGCAAAACGCGCGCGTAGTCGCACTCAATGATATTAATCGTGCAAACTGTGAACAAGTGGTCAACGAACTGGGTTTGAAAGCAGAGATATATGACAATGCCCATGACCTGATTAATTCACCAGAAGTGCAAGCCATTCTGGTGACTTCCTGGGGACCAACGCATGAAGAATTCGTCCTCGCGGCGATTAAAGCAGGTAAGGCAGTATTCTGCGAAAAGCCATTGGCGGTGACGGCTCAAGGCTGTATGAATATTGTGGAAGCTGAAATCGCTGCGGGCAAAAAGTTGGTGCAGGTTGGCTTTATGCGTCCTTATGACAGTGGCTATCGAGCGCTGAAAACCCTGATCGATAGCGGCGAAATTGGCGAACCATTGATGCTGCACTGTGCGCACCGTAATCCAGAGGTGGGTGATTCTTACACCACCGATATGGCGATTACCGATACGCTGATCCATGAACTTGATGTGCTACGTTGGTTGTTGCAAGACGATTACAAGAGTGCACAGGTGATTTATCCTCGCAAAACGCGTAAAGCCTCTTCGCACTTAAAAGATCCACAGATCGTACTACTTGAAACCGTCAAGGGTGTTCGTATTGACGTGGAGATATTCGTTAACTGTGAATATGGCTATGACATTCAGTGCCAGGTGGTGGGCGAATCGGGCGTTGCCAATCTGCCTGAGCCAATGTCGATACAAACGCGCAGCGCAGCAAAACTTTCTACGGGGATTTTGACTGATTGGAAAAAACGCTTTATTGATGCCTATGACGTTGAACTGCAAGACTTTATTAATAATGTATTGTCTGGCAATATGACCGGCCCTTCAGCATGGGATGGCTACGCAGCGGCCGTGGCGGCAGATGCCTGCGTCGTAGCGCAGAACAACGGGGAAATCGTGCCGATTACCATGCCAGCACGTCCAGCGTTTTATCACTAACAATGACTGGACAGCCCTTTGGGTGTCCCTGGGCGGCCTTAGGGCCGCGCCTTTAGTACGGTATGGTCAATGCTATATTCACCTGATGTCATCTTACGCTGACACTTACCCCAGTATTTCCTGCCACCGTTGTCTCTCACTTGCGCCGCTTTCCGTGTAACATCGCCGCCTTTGTTGTTTTTCAGGGATAAAGTGATGACGGATATAACATTGAGTCGTCGCCAGCCGTCTGTCTGGTGGGGCGCCATGATCATCTGCGGCACCGTGGTTGGCGCTGGCATGTTTACATTGCCGGTGGTGATGGCCGGTGCATGGTTTGGCTGGGCACTACTGCTGCTATTGGTGACGTGGGGAGCGATGTTGCTGTCCGGATTACTGTTTATGCGCACTAGCTTGCACTATCCACAGGGTTCAGGCTACGACACTTTAACCAAGGATCTGCTGGGACGCGGTTGGGCAACGCTGAACGGGCTCAGTATTTTGTTTGTTTTGGGCATTTTGACTTATGCCTACATCTCCGCCAGCGGGCCGGTGTATCAGCATTCCCTCAACCAGGTCGGACTACCCATTTCCACCGCAGGTGCCAAAATTGCGCTCACGCTGTGTGTTGCCGCCGTGGTGTGGCTGGGCACAACCGGCGTCAGTCGTCTGATGACGTTTTGCGTGCTAGCCAAGATCCTGTTGCTGATCCTGCTCTTTGGCGGATTGCTTACGCAGGTGAATTTACCCTCGTTGTTCGCCTCGGCACCCGAGGGTGAACGCTATTGGCCGTATGCATTGGGGGTGTTGCCATTTTGTCTGGCCTCATTTGGCTATCACGGCAACATCACCGGTTTGGTGAGTTACTACAACGGTAACAAACAGCACATCACTCGTGCATTGCTGCTGGGGACTTTGCTGTCGCTGGCGTTATATCTGTTCTGGATCACCTGCACCATGGGCAACCTGCCGCGTACGGCGTTTCCCGCGATTGTGCAGCAAGGTGGCGATATCGCCACGCTTATGGCAGCGCTGAGCGAACACCTTCACGTCAATGCGCTGGCGCTGATGATGTCAATCTTCTCGCATTTTGCGGTGATCGCTTCGTTCCTCGGCGTGACCGCAGGCTTGTTTGATTTCATTGCCGATCGTTTGGGCTGGGGAATTCCCCAACTGCGCGCCTGAAAACCGCGAGTCTGACCTTCCTGCCGCCGTTGATCGCCTCTCTGCTTTGGCCCCATGGTTTTGTCGCCGCCATTGGCTTTGCCGGGCTGTTTGCCACATTGTGGGCGGTGATTGTCCCCGCGCTGCTGGCATGGAAAGCACAACAGCGATTTGCGACCATGCCACGTTCAACGCTCGCAATAGGTTTGGTGTTGTTGTTTGGCGCGCTGAATATTCTTGCCTGGTTGCTGAGCGAGTTTGGCTGGCTGCCAGGCTTCGGCAGCGCTTGATTTATGCATCGTGAAACAGACACAGAGGTGCCCCGCACAACGGGTCAGCGACTACGGTGGCATCTACCTGAAACACCTCGCGCAAGCGTTGTGGCGTTAACACCGCTGAAGGCATGCCTTGTGTCACCTGTTGCCCTTGTTTCAGTAACACCAAATGATCGCAATATCGGCTGGCCTGGTTGAGATCATGCAGCACGGTAATCACGGTTTTACCCTGTGCTTTAAGTTCCCCCAGCAACTTCATCAGCTCAACCTGATGGTTGATGTCCAGCCAGGTGGTGGGTTCATCAAGTAGCACCAGCGGCGTATCCTGCGCCAGTAACATGGCCAGGAAGACCCGCTGGCGCTGTCCGCCTGACAGCGCGGTGACGCGTTGCTGCGCCAGGTGAGTGATGTCCATACGTGCCATGGCGATCTTCACCTGCGCTTTATCGTGGAGGGATAAACGGCCCCAAAAAGGCAGCCATGGACTGCGGCCATAGCCCACCAATTCCTCGACGCTGACACCTTCGGGTATCAGATGCTGCTGAGGTAACAGTGCCAGGCTGCGTGCTAACTGGCGTGAAGAGAGCGAGGACAACGAACGTTGATCAATCATCACCTCGCCCTGTTGCGGAGCCAGTAAACCAGCAAAACTCTTCAGCAGCGTTGATTTCCCACAGCCGTTGGGGCCAAGCAAAGCCGTAATTTGCGCTGCGGGAAGCGTCACGTTGATGTGATGCAAAATGCGTTGGTTGCCATATCCGGCACAGAGATCGTGAGCAGTGAGTTGCATTTAACGCATCCTAATCAGTAACCAGAAAAAGCACGGTGCGCCCAAAAGTGCGGTAATGACCCCCGCAGGCAGCTCCATCGGCGGAGCGAGCGTTCGCGCCAGCAAATCGGCTAATACCAGCAATAATCCACCCCCCAGTGCGGCTAACGGCAACACGCGACGGTGGCGTCCGCCAACAACATGGCGAACCAGATGCGGCACCACCAGGCTGATAAAGCTTATTGGACCACATATCGCCACCGCGATTGCTGCCAGCGCTACCGCCAGCATCAGAGCCCAGCGTTGTACCACTGCTAAATTTACCCCCAGCGTGGCGGCGCGCTCATCACCGAGAGCGAGCAGATCCAAATCGCGACTAAAACGCAGGCTCGATAGCAACAGCAGTGGTACAGGCAGCGCCAGCATCACCATGGTCCAGTCGCGCCCCCACAAACTGCCAGTCAGCCAAAGCAGGGCCATATTGACGTCCTGTGGACGCGACAGCATCAGGTAGTCGGTCAGACTGGCCCAGCAGGCAGCAAGGGCAATACCGACCACCGCCAGACGTAATGGGGCCGAGAAATCCACCAGCATGCGTAATATCAACAGCGCCAGACATCCGCCGCCAAAGGCAAGCAGGGGTAACCAAAACACCGGCAATGCGGGAAACAGCAACAGGGCGGAGAGGGTCATCAGGCTGGCGGCGTGGTTGACGCCAAGGATATCCGGTGAGGCCAATGGATTGCGGATAAGGCCTTGTACTAGCACGCCGGAAACGGCCAATGCCGCACCGACCAGCATTGCCAGCACCAGGCGCGGCAAACGATACTCGATCACCACAAAGTGCGCGTCAGCGGTTGTCTGCCATGATTGCCCCAGCGCGGCCCAACTGATGCTTTGTGCACCCAGTTTCAAACTCAACAGGGCGGCGATCATCATTGCGAAGACCATCAGCAAAAATAGCCGGCGCGCGCTCATGAACGTTGCCTGCGAGCCAGCCACACAAAGCAGGGAGCGCCAACCAATCCCAGCACCACGCCCGCGGGGATTTCACCGGGCCAAGCCAGCCCGCGAGCGGCGATATCGGCTACTAACAAAAACATCGCTCCCAGCAGCATCGACATCGGCAACATGATGCGTAAATCGTGACCGATCCACGCCCGTGCCACATGCGGCACCAGCAATCCGATAAAACCTAATGGGCCGGCCACGCTGACACAAGCGCCGACCAGCAGCAGTAATGCGAAGCTGAGCCCTATTCGCAGGCGGCGCAAATTCACCCCCAGAGCATGTGCCGCGTCATCACCAATACCAAGCAGATTGAGCGATCGCGCCTGCAGCAGCACCAGGGGTGCCAGCAAACCGACAAAGGGCAAAAGCTGCCACACTTGCTGCCAGCGGGCATGAGAAATACCGCCCGCCAGCCAGTAAAGAATGCCAAAGGCATGATCTTCCGCTAGCAGCAGCGTGACGCGCGTTAGCGCCATGCAAAAGGCAGAAAGGGCAATACCCGCAAGAATCAGACGCTGGCGGTCTTGCTGCTGATGACTGCCACGTCCAGCGGCGCTCACACATAACCAGCTAAGCCCGCCGCCTGCGGCAGCAATAACAGAAAGTGGATAGCCCTGTAGCGCCATCGGGCTGAAAGCCGAGGTCAGCGCTATCGCCAGCGCTGCGCCACTGTTGATGCCAAGCACCGCAGGCGAGGCCAGAGGATTGTGGGTCAACACCTGTAATAATGCGCCGGCCAACGCCAGGCTGGCACCCAGCAGCATAGCCACCAGCGCACGCGGCAGTCGCAGATTAAACACCAAAGCTTCTGCGATGCTGTGCACTTTTCCCGGCAACAGCGCGTCAAACGCCGCTTGAAAGGGGATCGGCACTGCAGCAAAACTCACCAGGCTTAGCCAGAAGGCCACGACCAGCAGTAGCAGGCTTAATACCCATCGATAGGTATAAATCATGGTGTAGCGAATAAAGTGACGGCGTCACTTGCGATTTTTTCAGCGGCGAACAATCCGCGTGCGCGCGCCCAGCTATTGCTGTCAACCGTGCGAATATGGTGCTGTTGCTCCGCATTCATCAGGCTCCACAATGGGTCGCGTTGCCAGGTTTTAACGATGCTCTCTTTACGGTAGTGGGCCACCAGTAACCAGTTGGGGTTTTGTGCCAGCAGTTGCTCAAGGCTTAATACCGTCATCGGCGCATTATTGATCGGTTGCGGAACCTGCAATCCCAACGCCATCAACACGCCACCGGTATAGCTGGTAGCAGAATGCAGAGTGAACTGGTTTTCACGCGAGGTGCCAAACAGCACTGAAGTTCCGGCGGGTAATTTCGCCGCAGCGGACTGCATACGCTGTTGATGCACAGCAAGACGCTGCTGCATCTCGCTGTGCTTGCCGACTACATCGCCAATGATGGCGGCCGAGTGCAGGTTTTCCTGGTAGGTTTCATTACGTGATTGCAGCAGCAGAACCGGAGCGATGCGCTGAAGGGCAGCATAAATCGTACTGTGTCTGCTGCTGTCGGCAATAATCAAATCCGGATGGAGTGCGCTGATCGCTTCAAGGCTTGGCTGCCCACGCAACCCCACGGATTGCCAGGGCTGCAGTTGCTGACGCACTTCTGGCAGTAAACGCTGCGCATCGTTGTCATCTGCAATGCCCACCGGACTGACGTTGACGGCCGCGAGCGCATCCGCAAATGACAGTTCAAGTACCACAATGCGCTGTGGAACCTTATCCAGGGTGAACGTTCCGTTCTGGTCTTGCACTGTGACGGCTTGAGCGTTAAAAGCCCATACGATGACACTACAGGTGATCAACAGGCGTAATTGACGAAGCATAGTGAGTCTCCACATAAGCAAAAAACCGGGCTACCTAGTGGGCGGCCCGGCGGTGCATAGCGAATCAGAATTTCAGCGAACCTTGCAGGTAGAAGGTGCGCGGCTGTCCGGCATACAGGCCTTTGTTGTTGTCGTCATACGAGCGGGTGAAATAGTCCTGATCGAACATATTTTTCACGCCAACCGCCAGATTGAGGTGGGCCATTTGCGGGCCGAAGTCATAATTGGCACGCGCACCCCATAGCATGAAACCGGGAATGCGGCCGGTGCTGCCATCGGCACTTTCCTGCACCGTGTTGGCGTTATCGGCAAACTGGCTCGACTGGAAGTCACTGTTGAGGTTAAAGGTCCAGTTGCCTGGCTTGTAGTCAACGCCCAGCGTTCCTTTCTGACGCGGTGAAAACGGCACCTGGTTACCGTAGGTGTCGCCTTTTTCGCGGATTTCTGCGTTCACGTAGGTATAGCTGGCATAGACCGAGACGTTTTCCAGGGTGGGTGTCAGCGAAGACAAGTCATAACGCACCTGTGTTTCTAGCCCGGTATGACGAGTTTTACCGCGTGCGGTGACTGAGTCGTCGGTTTGATTCGAGTCATACTGATTATTAAAGTTGATCAGGAACAGTCCCATCTCAGCCGTTAATGCGCCATCGTCATAGCGTGTGCCGAGTTCCCAGGTGCGCGCCTTCTCCGGCTCCACGCTGCCACTTTCCACAGCTTTCCCAATCTGACTGTATTGCACCGTACCGAACGAACCTTCGGTGTTGGCATACAGGTTCCAGCTGTCCGTCAGGTGATAAAGCACATTCAGCGCAGGCAGCGGCGCGTTGTAACTCACGTCCTGCTGAGTACCGCGAATCGCATTGCGCTGATACGAACTGATGTGCTCAAAACGCATACCCGGCGTGATGGTCCAGTTGCCAATATCAATGCGGTCATCGATGTACCAGGCGTGTGCATCCGTCCCCGAACGGGTGTCGCGGTCGTAAGGACTGGCGGTTGATGGCCGTTCGCCGCCGGCAGTGGGCGTGTAGTAACGCATCTCGTGACCGGATTCACTGATAAAGCGATAGCCTATGCCCACTTCATGGGCAGACGGTCCCAGATTGAAGCTTTGGCTGTAACGAGGTTCAATTCCGCGCACCCAGTATTCACGCGGTGATAGCGTAATACGCGTACCCTGTTCCAGATAACCACTGCGCAGCGTATGGGTGTAGAAACCCAGAATATTGAATTTATGCTGTTGGTCGGGCTGGAACTGATAGCCAAGGCTGGCTAACTGACGACGTCCCCAGAAGCGATCGTAAGGTCGCGTAGATTGCCAGCGATCGGCGTTGTAATCTGCACGGGAAAGGCCGCCCGGCATATCCGCTTCACCATCGTAATATTGCAATAGGCTGGTGAAGGTATGCACTTCATTTGGCGCATAGCGGCTTTTCAACATCACATCATCAATGCGCGTGGCGCTATGTTCCCGCCAGTCGCTGCCGCGTGTGCCCGAATAAAGCAGCGCGCTGCCAAATCCATTATCCGCTGTGCCACCCACCAGCAGATTATGGGTTTCCTTCGGGTTGTTTTGTGAGGAAGTGGGGCTGAGCTGGCCTTCAACACCCGCTTCAATACCAAAATCCTGTGGAATGGCGCGAGTGACAAAGTTGACCACGCCACCGACACTTTGGGGTCCGTAACGTACCGCACCGCCACCGCGCACCACGTCAATCGCATCCATGTTGCCCAGCGAGACCGGTGCCAGAGAGAGTTGAGGCTGTCCGTAAGGCGCGAAGGGCACCGGAATGCCGTCCATCAAGACGGTGGAGCGGCTAGCGAGACGAGGATTTAACCCGCGAATGCCAAAATTCATCGCCAGGTCATGACTTCCGGTGCCGTTGTTTTCTGGCGCATTGACGCCCGGAATGCGGTTCAGCACGTCACGCATGCTGGTGGCACCGTTTTTCGCGAAGTCCTGGCGGCGAATCACATCGCGCGCCCCGGCGTGTTCGAATACATCAGATTCACGTGCATCGCCCAACCAGTCACCCACGACCGTCAGGTTTGTCTCACCGCTTATATTAGCGAGCGGTTTCACGGTCCATACGCCACTGCCTAATCCATCGGCCTGCAGATCACTGCCACGCAACAAAGCGGAGAAGCCTTCATTGATGGAGTAGTTACCCTGCAGCCCTGGGCTCTGTTTACCGCGCGTCAGCTCTGCGTCGAGCGACAGTGTAATCCCCGCTGTCGCGGCAAATTGATTCAACGCCACGTCTAACGGCCCCGCAGGAATGGCGTAAGGTGCGGTGGCCACTGTGGCCGCTTGCGCGATGGCAGGCGTGATGCAAATCAGAGGTAACAAGCTAAGGCGAATGGCCATCACCAGCGGGCTGGCCTTTGGCAGCGCGAACCGTGAAGAGGCACGTGAAACAGTCATAACATCTCCAAAAAATATCGTTGTTTTGGTGTATTTAAAGAGAAGTCGTTTGGCAGGAGAGAAAGGGACAATCGCGAATGCGTTTTTTTCAAAATTTTTTTTAGCGCGCCTTCACCGTGACCCAATATCGCGTGACGCGCTGCAATGAAATCGGCAGGGTTTGTTGTAAGGCATTGAGCGCAACATCGCTCTGTAACAGGGGGAACGTACCGCTCACGCGCAACTGAGAAACCTGCGGATCGCAGCGCAAAACGCCTTGGCGGTAGCGGGCCAGTTGGGCAATCACTTCACCAAGAGGACGATCGCTGACGCTGAGCAATCCTCGCGTCCATTCCATTCTTCCGGTGATATTTTCAAGGGACGCGAAAGCATCAGCCGTGAAACTCAGCATTTGTCCCTGATGAACCGTCATCAGCTTATCTGGCTGCTGGGCCAGCCGCACGGCTACCGCATGTTGATTCACGCGTAACAGCGTACGGTCTATTTGCTGTTCTACGCTGAATTCGGTGCCGAGTGCGGTGAGTTGCCCTTGTGGGGTATAAACGCGAAGGGGGCGCTGAAGCGTATCCTTACCACTGGTGATGGCCAGTTTACCAAACAGCAGATCGATGCGACGTTCATTGTCGCCAAAACGCACGTTGGCGGCGGATGCGGTATCCAGCGTCAACAGGCTGCCATCGCTAAGCGGGAATTGGCGGATTTCGCCTTTTACCGTGTGGTAATCGGCCCGCAACCCGGTTGCGCTGTCACTGTGCCAGAGTTGCCAACTTGTCCCTGCACCCACGGCCAGCAGCAAGCCTTTTAATACATTTCGACGCGTCAGCTGCGAATCGTGGAGCGCTTTACTGGCGACGTTACCCGGCATGGTGTGCATTTGCTGGCGCAAGTTTTCAACCTGTTGCCACGCCCATTGATTCTCATGATTTGCCTCAACCCACTGTTGCCACTTCTCTTCCTGCTGCGGACTCACGCGTTCACCGCTCAACACGGCATACCAGTGTGAGGCGTTACGCAATGCCTGGCGCTGTTCGGTGGAGAGAGAGACGGACATTCAGATACCTTGCTCAAGACGAAACAGCAGGCAGTGCTCGGTGGCTTTGGCCATATATTTTTTTACCGAACTGACCGATACCGACAGTTGCAGAGCAATCTCGGCATAGGTGAGGTTATCTAACTGGGACAGTAAAAATGCCTGACGCGCTTTCGTGCCAAGTCCATCTAGCATCTGATCAACAAGTTGCAGTGTCTCCAGCTGGCTTTGCTGCAATTCGGGTGAGGGCATCACCGCTTCGGGCAGCTGGCTGAGGATCTCCAGATAGGCTTTTTCCAGCGCGTGACGGCGGAAACGATCCACCATGACTCGCCTGGCAATGGTGCAGAGGAAGGATTTGGCATCGCGCACCTCGGCCAGATTGCTGCCGTTCATGACCCGCATAAAGGTGTCTTGTGTCACATCATCCGCATCAAAAGCGGAGCGCAGTTTGGCGGTCAGCCATTGCGTCAGCCAGCCGCGATTAGCGGCATAGAATGTCGCCAGTGAAGGCGCGTTGGGTGAAGTGGCAGCGGGCAACATGATGTCAAAGTGTGTCAAAGTAATGTTGCGCTGATACTAACTGCGAATAGTTATCATTACAATCGGTCGGCTGCTTTTTTTGCTTTTGAAATTGGGGAATGAACCCATGAGTTTGAGGTAACTGAAACCCTATATGACATCCCGCGGCTTAACTATACAAAGGGCGCGCTAAGTGACCGGCATAAGGTAAATGCGTAACACGCACGCATTACGTTACAACATACATAATCTATTTTTGTACAACACAGCGCTCAATGTGAGTTTACAGCGAGCATTCGGCTCACCACCAAGTTAGTGCACGGGTACATCATTGCCAGGCTGGCTGCACATAACAGACCCGGCAATATTCGCCGGGCCTATTGCACATCAGTCTTCAATACTGCTTAGCAGTGCGTTCTGAATAATTCTTTGCGCTTTAAGCGGGTTTTGTTCACTTTGCGCTGCTTGCAACGCAACGATATCCAGCTTATCCAGTGCGCGATAAATGTGTTTGAGGAAACGAATCGACAAGTTAGCGGCTTCAACATGATCTTCACGGAAGGGGAATTGATCCAGCTGCCACACGCCATCCCAGTTATTGATTTTGAGAACATAGAAGAACTCAAAGATTTCCGTCATATGAACTGTGCCGACAACGAGATCGTCATCCCAACCGCGTAAGTTATCGTTAACGTCCATACCGAACAGTCGGCCACGGTCGATAATCAACTGGGCTGAGTCTGCGGGTGATTCCCCGGCAAAAAGCGCATGGCCAAAGTCCAGCAGCACCCCGACGTTATCAAGGCCAATATCTTCAATCCCCAGCAAGGTGCGAGCAGCCGAATCCCAGGTCATTTTTACACGGGGTTCACGCGGCTTATATTCGATGGCGAATTTCACATCAGGATTGGCACTGGCGAGTTCGCGCATGCCATCAACCGCCAGTTTCCAGAGGTTTTTATGATCAACCTGGAAGGGATAGTCCCAGCCATCTTGCCCCGGCCAGATTTTCACGTAGTTGGCACCCAATTCACGGACTACCGTTGCCGCTTCATGCATGACTTCGAATGCCTGCTGGCGTATTGCTGGGTCTGGGTTGGTGAAGGCACCGCGAGAAAAGCGGCGCAGATAGATTTCAGGCGTCACGCCAATGGCTTTAAGTCCTGCCTGGTCTAAGGCTTCTTTTACCTGAGCAACGGTGACACCTTCAGTAAAGGGATAGGGCACATCAACATACGATAAGTCTTCAACACTGCCAGCAAGCTTGATCTGGTCTAGCGTGCTAAGCGCCGGACCATAACCATCGACGGCATAACGATCAATATAGTTAGCAAAATGCCACAAACCGGCACCAAATTTCGGGTAAGTGTAACCACTCATAAGACATTCTCCTTTGGGATTAGGGTAATTCGATGCGTCACGATGATGATTTGAATATATATTCAATGATGGTTATATATTCCATTCTGCGCCTTGAACTTCTTGCTTAACCAGCATTGATTGAAGGAATTGCAGGTGGCCTCACACAAAATTTGCGAGTTCAACAGTGAGCAATAAACCGGGCATGACATTATCCGCGCACAATTAAAATCAACAGGTGCTACCTTGCTTGAACATGTGGCAGCCTGAGCAAATGAAAGGCACATTTTTCACGCATCCAATACGTTAACCTGAGGTAATTCATCATGATGTCTCCGTCAATTCAGCTTGGCCCGACTACACCACCGATAAAATTTACCCAGGTTGAACCCGTTTTTCTTACAGACGAAACCCTACGGGAACGAAAAAACAAGGTTCTGCAGGGGATGGTCAAAGACGGTTTTGATGCTCTGGTGATTTACGCAGACAAAGAACACGGCGGGAATTTTGAGTATTTAACCGGTTTCATCCCGCGCTTTGAAGAAGGGCTGCTGGTTATTGATGCCAGCGGAGACTGCACCGTCATTCTGGGTAATGAGAACCTCAAACTTGCTCGCTTTTCACGCGTGCCCGTCACGTTGCTTCATTGCCCCTTGTTTTCGCTCCCCAATCAGCCGATGGACCACGAGACACCACTCGAAAGCTTACTGGCATCTGCCGGCCTGAGTGTTAAGAGTAAAGTTGGCCTGGTGGGATGGAAAATGTTTACCCCAGCAGCGGGCAATGGCTCCTCCTATTTCGATTTACCTTTTTTTATTGTTGATGCGTTGCAGCGCACGCTGAAAACTGAGGCCGAGATGCTCAATGCGGCACACTTGTTCATTGGCGGAGAAACCGGTGCAAGAGTGACCAATAACGCTAATGAAATTGCACATTATGAATATGGAGCCAATCTGGCATCCAATTGTATTCTTGAGGCGATAGACGCGGTGGAAGTGGGTGTGAGAGAAGTTGATTTAGGTGCGTTTCTGGCTGCGGAAGGCCAATACAATACCGTGGTATCGATTGCGGCCACAGGCGCTCGCTTCGAACATGCTCACCTCTATCCAACCTACAAAAGGGTGCAGCAGGGCGATCCTTTGTCGCTCACCACGGGATTCAAAGGCGGCCTGTCCAGTCGAGCGGCTTTCGTTATCGCCCATTCATCCGAGCTGCCTGACGCCCAGAAAGATTGGCTAGATAGAATCGCTAAACCTTACTTCTCTGCGCAGGTGGCCTGGCTTGAAAATATTCATGTTGGCATGACCGGCGGTGAGCTTTATGACTTGATCGAAGATGTGATGCCCAAAGCCCGTTATGGCTGGCATCTGAATCCCGGCCATCTGGTTGCTGATGAAGAGTGGATGTCATCACCGGTTTACCCTCAGTCTGGCGAGACATTGAAAAGCGGCATGATGCTGCAAATCGATATTATTCCCTCTGTACCGGGTTACAACGGTGTGAGTGCAGAAGAGTGTGTAGCGTTGGCCGATGCCTCACTGCAAGCGGCGATCGCTGAAGCATATCCGATGCTTTGGCACCGAATCGAGACTCGACGCCGTTACTTGCGTGATGAAATCGGCATTAAACTCAATGCCGATGTTCTACCGTTGTCCAATGCTGTCGGGTATTTAAGGCCGTTTTTGCTCGCTAAAAACGAGTCTTTCAGCGTTGGGAAATAGCGCGCATCAGGGCTTAATTTGATTACGCCCGCTGCGCTTTGCCAGGTACAACGCTTTATCGGCGTCCTGTTTCAGCTGATCCGCTTCGCCGGTTTTACCGGTTGACGTCAGCGTGCTGTAGCCGGCGCTGATGGTCACCACGCCCGCAGAGACCTCCGAGCTTTCATGCGCAATGCCCGTTTCTGCAACAAATCTCACCGCGCGTTCAGCCACTTTTTGGCATCAAAGGCTGAAGTGTTGGGCAGGATAATCGCGAACTCTTCACCACCGTAGCGTGCCACGATATCGCCCTGATAATGCACGCTATCCTTTAACGCCAGGCCAACATCCTGCAAGCACTCGTCACCCGCAACGTGCCCATAGGTATCGTTGTATCGCTTGAAGTAATCGATATCGATCATCACCAGCGATAACGGCTCGTCATTCTTTTCTGAACGCAGCAGCGCCTGCTCCAGCAGAGCATCAAACTGGCGGCGATTAGCCAGCCCAGTCAGGCCATCAACCAGTGCCAGCGATTGTAGCGTGTGATTGATCGTGGTCAGTTCATCGCGAACATGGGTGAGTTCAACTTGATTACGCACGTTGGTGCCGACCTGACGCAATACAAAGATGCCCATGCCGGTAATGGTTAATAGCAGCACGATGTTAAGCAACACGTTGGTCAGGTTGGCTGCCATCCACTCCATACGAATTCGGTCACGGTCATATCCTGCCGTCACAATCAGTGGGTAGCGCTCCAGTCGTGCGTAACCAAATATACGTTCGACACCATCAAGTGTTGACCGCCAGGTTGCACTGCCGCTCGAAGCCGATTTCAACTCGGTTTTAAACAGCGGACTGGAGGAAAGGGTTCGGCCAATAAAAGTATCAGGGAAAGGGCGAATATAAAGCGCCGTGGCATCCGCCAGAATCAAGCCTAACGCGTCTTTATCTCCAAGCGTGTAGTAGCTGTAGTACTGGCGGAAATAATCCACTTTGACGGTGGCTAACGCCACGCCGGCAAAATTCCCTGCATTGTCGTTGAGACGAACCGAAACAGGGATCACCAGGTCACCGGTAGAACGACTGCGGATAACATGGCTGATATGAATATCAAGGCTGGGATGCGTTCGATGCCAGACAAAATAATCTCGGTCGGCGTTACTGGCATTGGTAGGGGTAAAGTTGCCGGACGAGGCGATCCAATGCCCCTCGGTGTCGTAAACAAAAAGACCGTGCAGTTGAGGAAGTTTACTCTGCTGGTCTTTTATCTGATGAAGGAACTGTGGTGTGGCGGCAAAATTATTGCCGTTTTGTCTCAGTTGCCTTACGGCATCCGCAAGCGTGATATCGACCTGTAAAAAGGCATCTTCGGCCTGTTTTGCCAACGAGAGCGAGAGGTTACGCGCATCTTCTTCTTTCTCAGTGACATGCTGCTGCCAGGAATGCCACAGTGACCACGCATTAATCGCGATAACCAGCAGACTGATTAGCAATAAAAAAACGGCCATGCTTCTGCCAAGGGATGTTTTTAACAGGCGTGGGGCACTATCAGAGAGAACATTTTTGCGCATTGATACTCTTTATGCATGCTGAAAATGTGGGCAAAAGTGGGCCTAATATTACAGGATTCATGCAATTGTCATAAGCGGAGTCGTGGAAAAAAACCTTCGCGGCTTAACAGAACCCCAACTTCTCCCGCTATAAATTGGCCGTAATAAAAAAATCCGCCTCAAAAAGCGGCAAACGTTGTCAAAATGTGACTTGCAACGTTAATCATAATGATTATCATTTTCAATGTTGTAGTCGGATTGTTCCATTACGCTGCCTGTTTAAACCTAATAAGAACTGGCGGTGTGTGGGGCATTTACACTCATCATTATGGCTGGAGTGATTATGCATAAGAATTGGTATCAGGCAGGGGGTCACGCTGCACAGCGGCTTCCTGCACCTGAAGAGATTGCTTCATTAGCCGCTTTCCATGCGGAGAGCGAGTCGCTGGCCCCACTGATGATTTGGCAAGTGCTACATGAACTGGCGATTGTCTCCGCTGAGGGATGGATAATTACAGAGGCGTGCAAACAGGCGGGAATAGATGCCGTCTTTCATCGTCTGCTGGAGCGATGGCATTTGATTCTGGAAGAGGAGGGGATCGTAGAACAGCGTGACCATCGCTGGTTCGCCGGTGACTGCGCGCCTGCGCTGACTTCCGTTGAACAACGTATCGACGATGGCAAAATTCGCCTGCGCCGTTGCCTGGACTGGCACTCCGCAGGGGAAGCCTACCTTAACCAGTTATTTGCCTGTCACCACTCTCTATGCGAGGTGATGCGTGCCCCGCATCGGGCGCATCAACTGCAGTCCCATAATGGCGAACCTATTGCTTCTTTGGCGGTTGAACGTCGCAACATTATAAATGATTACTTCGGCGAAATAGTCACCTCGCTGCTGCAAACGGTAATGCAGGGGCATGATCGGCCGCAGGTTTTGGAAATTGGCTCAGTCGGCCTTACCGCAGATGGAAGTGAGACAGACCACGTTTCTGTCACACCCCAATGCTCCCAACACGCTGAACCCTGTTTCGCGCACACTTCCACATTACCAACCGGCCACTGTGACGCTCATCAGCCTCTGGACCAGAAAAATCCCGAACAATTCCATGTCGTATTGGCGATCAATTCGCGGCGTATTGCCTCTAACCTCGATGTCTATCTCACCTGCATCTGGCGTTTGCTGAAACCGGGCGGTGCATTGATTGTGCTGGAAGTCACTCAGGATAGGGCGCTGGATTGGATAAGCGCGCCTGCGATTCAGCAGGCGGCGTTGGGGCGACATCATCAGCAAGATTCCTCGATACTTTCGCGTGAATGCTGGCAGCAGGCATTTTTGCGCACGGGTTTCCGCATGGTGGGTGAATGGCCAGAGCCAGACATGCCACTTGCTTTTGTCGGTCAGCAAATTTATATCGTGCAGCGGCCAGCTTAGTCGATGAACATCATGGAAATATTTTCCTGGTGCTAAAACACATTCATACCACTGAATAATACGATGTAGTTATGAATACGCCGCAGCTTAATCAACCAATCATTTTAATAACGGGCCTGGTACGGGGAAGGGAATTGAATATGCAGCGAATGAAGAAGGGGGATGAAGTCAGTCAGAGAGCAAGTGACATTTTGGTGGGCATTCACCCACCAAACATGTTCGATAACTCAAATTAACTGGACCAGGCCCAATTAAATCAGGAAGTCGTCGAGAGATTTGCCAGCGTCGACGGCGGCTTTAATCACTGCCGGGGTACGACCCTGTCCGGTCCAGTGTTTCTCAACGCCATCTTCTGTGTACTTATATTTAGCCGGACGCGGTGCACGTTTAGCGCGCGCCTTACCGGTCGGCGTTAATGCGCCCAGCAGTTCATTCGGGTCGATACCATCCTGCAGCAGCAGGTCACGGTATTTAGCCAGCTTCTCTTCTTTCTCGCGCACAGCGGCTGCGCTGGCATTGTTTTCTTCACGACGCTCGGACACCACGACAGTAAATTTTTCCAGCATCTCTTCCAAATCGGACAGCTGGACTTCACGTGCCTGTGCGCGAAGCGTACGGATATTGTTTAACGCCTTAATTGACTCACTCATGAACTTCTCCTGAATATTTTGTCGCTGAACGAAATAAATTAAATGGTGCAGTAGGTAACTAATTTAAGGGCGAGTATATAGATGCCGTCCTCTTAAAAGAAGTACAACACATCAGATATCAATAATAAAGCCTGCAAGGTGTCAATTTTTAGATATTTCTCAACGCGTCCAAAGGTGCCTCAGCTTTCTCTAACTTCCATCTTCAAACGCCGACCTTACCGCTGCAACAATCCTATCCGCTTTTACAGCATCCTCCAGCTGCGGATATTCTTTCCTCAGCTTGCCCGATATCTGCCATCCATTCTCTTTTAATGCCCGTATAATGCGGTTCGCATCCTGGTCTGGCATTTCCAGTACTTCTTTTAACCGCTCTTGCGCCCGCTGGAATATTGTTAACACTCTGGCTTCATCGGCCATTTCGACTCGCACGGTATGTTCAATGACCTTCGCGGTATAAAGCACGTGGGACGTGAGATCCGGATAGCGCCATGCGAAGCGGGCGTCCTGGTAGTCAGAGAAATAGAAGTTGCTCGGTGTGCCGTCCTCATAGGTTACGATTTCGCCAAAGTGGCAGGAGGAAGCGTATCGGCGCATCAGACGTTTAGAAAAGACTTCAAGCGTGCGGTCATAGCCAACACGGAAATCCAGAGAGCTGGTGATACTGGCAGAAACGGGCAAAATGACACCTTCAGGGATCGCGCCATCGCGTATTAATGTGTCATTGATCAAGAAGCGGTGAATACGACCATTCCCATCGCGCATCGGATGAATATAGACAAAGCCAAAGGCGATAACGCCCGCTCGAGCCAAAGATTCAGCGCCACGTGTGGCAGATTCAAATTCCTGTAATCCGTGCATAAATAGCGGGAGGTCTTCAAATTGCGGTGCCACATAATGAACAATGTCTTCACGCAGCGTGGCCTGCCCGACAAACACCGGGGATCGACGAAGTCCTAAACCTAATGCATCGTGACCGAGAATCCCTTTTTGCAGAATATGCAGGCTTTCGTCACTAAGAGGGAACTCAATCTGGCCGCAATATTGTGCGATCACATGGGCGAATCGCTGTATCCGATCGGCCTGTTCAGCTTCTTTCTCAATCAAAAAGCTGGCTCGAGATTCTTTGAAAGTCAGCCAACTGGCGGTACGCAATAATATATCTGCGCCGAAGGTATCATCCAGGTCGTGCAAGGCTGCGGTGACATCAAATGAAATCGCCTGCTCAATTTCAGCTGTGCGGCGAACAACAGGGCAGAAGTCAGGCGAGCCGGGTAAATTATCATTGATACGCCAGCGTTTATTTTTATGGCTGACGTCCGCGCCAGATAATCCTTCGCGGAGATCGCCGCAATATAGCCGCCATTAGTGACATCGGGCACATTATGAAGCGTGTTGCCCGTCAGCCATTCATAGAGAAATCCCGTCCGGCGAGCGTATTGGCCAAAGGGTTCACGCAGGCACCAGTTTTCGATCGGTTCAGGGCCGATGGCGGCAAAGAGTCGGGCAAAGAACTCCAGATGGATCTCTTCATATTTAAGCCCAAAGGCAAAGTGCCCTGAGAAGCTATCGTCAGGTTGATAGCTTGGTGGGTAACGTTTTTCAATCTGTCCCTGATTCTCGTGGGTGGTGCGAACCGTGCCAATTGAAGACTCCACCCGTAATGGCTGAACCAGTTCAATGTGATGAAGCTTGCAGAGCGCCTTAAATCCCACCAGCATCGGCTGAATCCTTTAACATCTGAGTGAAAACGATAATTTCTCAGAACTATAGCGCGAAAATAGTAACAAGGCGATGTGGCCTTGATAATTCGCGCGCTAAAATGCTAATAGATTCTTATTATCGACCGAAAATGATAACGCGCTACGTCATTAGCCCACGTCTTTTCAATACGGGTATCACGCCATCACCAAACCACAGGGCTTCTTCAACATGCGGGTAGCCAGACAAGATAAACTCGTCCACTCCCGCCTGATGATACTCCTCGATTCTCTCAGCGACCTGCTCATAGCTACCGACCAGCGTGGTGCCCGCACCTCCGCGTAATAAACCGACACCCGCCCAGACATTGGGATAAATCTCCAGATTATTATCCCGCTTCTCCAAAAGCGCTGTCATACGCTGCTGCCCAACACCGGTTGCTGTTTTGAAGGTCTTTTGCACGGCAGCGATAGCGTCTGGCGTAGCATCGGCCAATAAGGCTTCTGCGGCTTGCCACGCTTCTTCCGCTGTAGGGCGGGCAATCACATGCATCCTAACCCCGAAGCGTAAAATCCGGTTTTGCTCAGCCGCCAGTGACTGCACGCGATCGAAATGCGCTTTCAGCTCCGGCGGCGTTTCCCCCCAGCTGAGATAGACGTCAGCATGACGAGCGGCAACCTTTAAAGCGGCATCAGAGGATCCACCGAAATAGATTTCAGGCGGCTGATTGACACCCGGCGCATAAGCCCCTTCGCTCCACAAATGCTTCCCCTCAAAGTGATAGGGCGCTTGCCAGGCATTACGCAGGATGGTGAGGAACTCATCTGTACGCTCATAACGTTGTTCTTTATCCAGCGGATCGCCAAAGCGCCGCTGCTCGGCACTTTCTGAACCGGTCACAATATTCAACAGCAGTCTGTTGCCTGACAACCGCTGGAAGGTCGCCGCTTGCTGTGCCGCAAGCGCTGGAGAAAGGGTGCCCGGCCTGACGGCAACCAGAAATCGCAAAGTCGTGGTTTGCGATAACAGGCTGGCGCAGGTTATCCAGGCGTCCTCACACCAGGTGCCGGTAGGCGTTAATACCGCATCAAACCCTGCATACTCGGCGGTTTGGGCCACCTGTCGAATATACGACTGCGTGGCGGCGCGCACCCCAGCGGGGGCAACATCGGTTTCTGAATCCGCCTGTGCTGGCTGTGAATTATCACCCATGTAGAGTGACTGCACTGCCGCGCCAGCCTGCGTCAACGTGCGGCCATCACCGTGGGTGGGTAGATACCAGTGCAAAGCAATTTTGGCCATTTATCACCTCAGAAGTAGGACGTACGCGGCGGTTGAATATGATTAACTTCCCAGTTCGCGACAGCCCAACGTTTATAGTCCAGCGGGTTATGTGCCACTACCGTCTGCGCATTGCGCCAATGACGGTGTAAATTCAGCTCGTCACGCACCGCAGAAGCCCCGCCTGCATTGAAAATACGCGTGGTCGCGGGTAAAACCAGATCGGCCACCGCGACTTGTGCGCGGGCGACATCAATAGCCGCAGAGAGTGCGGCCGCTTCATTTTCTGGCTGACGCGCTGCGACATCCAGGCTGTCTGCTGCGGCCAGAACCACCGCACGTGACGCCCAGGCCGCGCTGCTCACGTCGCCCGCGGTGCGCAAGAAGAACGGATCATCACTGGCTTTTGCCGTCAATCCATGTGCACTGGGCCGCGCTTTTCCACTGAGATATTGATTGATATCCGATGATGCGTTGAGCGCAATTCCGGCCAGTACCGCAGATAAAAATAACTGCCGTTGACCACCGATATGTGTAAAGCGATCATCCAGAGCATGGAAGGAAAGTAACTCAGACGCCTCAACCCGAACGTCATTGAAATAAGACGTTCCGCTGGCGGTAAGCCGCTGACCCATACCGTCCCAATCATCATTGAGAGTGACACCGTCACGATTTGCCGGAATCAGGGCCGTGCGACGAACACCGTCTGCATCCTGACCCGCAACATAAAGCAACGTGGCAAACAGGCTGCCGGTGGAATAGGCTTTTACTCCGTTGAGTTGCCAGCTGCCATCAGCCTGATGGATAAGTGTTGAGGTAATGTCACCGACGCGCGAAGTTGATGCTTCGCTTAAGGCATTACCGATTAAAGCGCCTTCAACAATAGTCGGCCACCAGGCTGTAGCCGTGGAGCCCAAGCCATGCACGCGCAGTTCCTCAATAAAAAAGAAGTGTGGCCGTATGGCCTGCGCCAGATTGGAGTCCACTGAAGCGATAGCCGTAATGGCAGCCATCTGTTGATGCAAAGTCCCGCCTGCGCCACCCTGTTCCTCCGGTACGCGCAGCGTGAAAATCCCCGTTGGGCGGAGTAAACCGATGCCGTCATAAGGCAGCTTTCGCTGGCGCTCATAAGTGGCAGCTTTGTCACCCAGTTGTGGAAGGATTGCCGTTAACGCGGCGAGGACATTTTCAGCCTGCTGGCTCATTGATTTTTCTCCAAATGACGAACGCGAGGCAGAACTTCCTGCGCAAAGATTTCCATCCCTTGCTCAAAAGGCTGGAAGGCAAGCATAAAGGTTTCAATTCCCAGTAGGTTCCAGTTAAGAATACGCTGTGCCACCGTGTCATAACTGCCGACCAATCCCGCGGCGGTTCCGCCGTTAGGCCCAATATGCGGGCGGTCACGCAGGTTTTTCCACATCACCGATTGCTGATCGGTTTGCTCCAGAAAACGATCGATCATATTTCCCGCGCGGGCTTTATCTTGCGCATCAAGGTGCCACTGCCACTGCAGAATCTCCTCTGCCGCTGCATCACTTTCTGCGGCAATAACAAACGCCGCCATGCCAAAGCGAATCGGCGCTAATGCAGCTGGGCGCGGACGACTTCTCACATCCGCAATCAATGCTTTAGCACTCGCCTCAGGTTGGGCATTCAGAAAAAGCACATCTGCCTCTTGTGCCGCCAGTGCACGAGCCGGCTCAGATTCCCCGCCCATATAAATCTGGGGACGCTGACGCCAGTTGTTCGCCGGGCGCAGAACAAAATCATCAATGTTGAAGAAATCACCACGAAACGTGGTTCTTTGTCCCTGCATCAATTGGCTCACCACTTTTAGCCATTCGGTACCAAAGGCATAACGCTGTTCATGCGGCAACATGCCGATACCAGAACGTTCAAGATCAGGTTTCCACCACGCATTCACCACATTAATGGCGAATCTGCCCCGGCTAATCTCCTCAATGCCCAATGCCTGCTTCGCCAGAATCGTGGGGTGGATGATTGAAGGCTTAATCGCCGCGATAATTTCAATGTTATCCGTCAACGCGGCTGCTGCAGCCGCAGCCGTCCAGGCATCAAGCTGATCCAGATCTTCACCAAGCGGGTTCATGGTGTGCTGCGCAATTAAGGTGCTGTCGAAACCCAGCTTTTCGGCTAATAAAATCTGTGCACGCACGCGCTGCCAACTGGCATCGACTTTCTCTTCCGGATGGCTAAGCGAGGCAAACGTGCCGTGGACATTAGCCCATATGCCGAAACGGGGTGAATTTGTCATCGGGTCTGTCCTCACTTGATGATGTTTTGCAGGCTTTGGCGATCGATAGTGGTTAATACCGCCAGCACAATGATGAAACCTTTAACGATTTCCTGCGTGAAGGGGGAAACACCGGAAACGTTCAGGCCATTGCTCAAAATGGTAATCATGGCAACGCCGGAGAAGGTGCGTGCTGCGCCGCCGACCCCTCCGCTCAGCGCAGTGCCGCCGACCACAATGGCCGCGACGCTATCGAGCACATAACCTTCGCCAATGGAAGGTGTGGCGGAACCCAAGCGAGAGAGTAAAAAGAACCCTCCCACGGCGGCCAGCGAGCCAGACAACACAAAGG
This sequence comes from Pantoea rodasii, assembly GCF_002095465.1. Taxonomy (GTDB): domain Bacteria; phylum Pseudomonadota; class Gammaproteobacteria; order Enterobacterales; family Enterobacteriaceae; genus Pantoea; species Pantoea rodasii. Next base: position 184,253 of record NZ_MLFP01000003.1, read on the forward strand.
CGTAAGTTTTGAACCGTTTAACAGGAATACCGCTGAGTTGGGCAATGCGCTCACCGGCACCAATCGCCACGATGTAGCGACCAAAGCGGGTATAGGACGTACTGAAACTGAGCACCAGCCATAACGCCAGTCCAAGCAACAACACGTTGGGCACATTGGGGATCAGCTGCCCATTGGCCAATGAGGAGAAGTCGTCGTTATCGACAAACAGCGCGGACCCGTTCAATACATGCAACATGACGCCGGTAAAGATTGAGCCGGAGGCTAGCGTGGCAATAAAGGAGGGAATGCGCATCAGGGTAGAGAAACTGGCATTGATTAATCCAGCAATGATTCCCGTCGCCAATGCCGCCACAAACGTGAGCCCAAAGCTCAAGCCAAAATGCTGAAGTAAAACGGCGCTGAGAGCTGAGGAGAGCCCTGCAACGGCCCCCACGGAGAGATCAATGCCGCCCATTAACACCACAAAGGTTGCGCCGAGTGAGAGCAACAGCAGCGGGCCTGCTTGCGCGCCCATCACTACAAGATTCAAGGGTGAGAGAAACGCGGGCTGATTCACGCCAAACCACACAACCAAAATAAACAGAGCGGCGACAGGAAGGATAATGGCACGCTGTTCGCGGCGCAGCAGCTGCTGAATATGCCAGCGCGGTAGCGTTTCTACGGGTTTAAGCGAGTCGATACTCATCAGTATCTCCTGAATGAAAAGAAGAGGGGGACTCAGCAGATCCAATCATGTCAGCAACCAGATCGTGTTCAGTCGCTTGCTCACTCTGGGCTGAGATATCCGTTACCAGTTGCCCATCGCGCATGATCAAAATGCGATGGCTTAAACTGAGCAACTCCGGAAGGTCATCGCTGACATACAAAATGGTGGTGCCGGCCGCCGCCAGTTGGCGGAGCAGGGCGTAGATATCGGCTTTGGCGCCGACATCCACGCCTGCCGTTGGATTTTCAATCAACAACAACGCGGGTTGTCGATGGATCCAACGCGCCAGTGAAACCTTTTGCTGGTTCCCTCCACTCAAGGAACCCACGGTTTGCCCGGCACGGGTTTTAATGTTGAGCGCATCGATCATCTCGCGGGTAACCTGCCGTTCATACCGCGTGCGCCATAAACCCAACCAATTAGTAAAACCTCGAGGTGAATTCTGCCCGCCAGGTAACGAGATATTGCTGGTGACGCTTTGGCTTAAAATCAGGGCTTCGTGGGGGCGATCACCAGAAATAAACGCGACGCCTTGCTGCAGACGCTGACGAAAACTGCCGCGTAATGCGCGCTGATTCAGGGCAACATCGCCGCTCTCAGCCGGTTCAATGCCCGCCAGGATGCGTAACAGTTGCCCCTTTCCCGAGCCGAGCAGTCCACCAATTCCCACGATTTCGCCTTTCTGGAGCGAAAACGACACCATGTGCAGGGCACCGCGACGGGTTCCTGCTCGCAGGCGGCTGCTCGCAGAAAGGGCCGTTACCGAAAGTGCGATGTGGTCAGAAGAGGGTGCCGCCGGCGGTTGCGTCTCACGAGTGACGGCTCGACCGACCATTAACTTGTGGATACGCGTTTCGCTATATTCGCTGACCTTGCCTTCACTGACCTGTTCACCGTCTTTGAGAATCACCAACCGATCGCAAACCTCAAACACTTCCTGCAATCGATGGGAAACGAACACCACACCGACACCTTGCTGACGCAGTGAAGACATCAGATTCAGCAGGCGTGAAACTTCAGCGCGACTCAAACCGGTGGTGGGTTCATCGAACAGTACAAAACCAGCGGGCAAATTAAGGACTTTAGGCAGCATCACAGCACGAGCGACTTCCAATGCCTGACGCGTGGCAAAGTCATAGCTGAGCATCGCGGCTTTGACATCCACGTCCAATCCCATGTGCGAAACGATATGCCGGGCTTCCGTCATCATGGCGCGTTTCTGCAACACGCCATAACGACTGAATTTCTGCTCATGCCCGAGAAACAAGCTTTCATAAACCGGTAAATTACCAATCAGCGCGGGATCCTGAAAAATACGCCAGATCCCTTGCAGATTCGCTTGCCGATAGTTATCCAGCGTGAGGGTTCGGTCGTTCAGCTGGACGGTTCCGGTGGTGGGTCGCAGCGTGCCGGAAAGGATATTAAGCAGCGTTGATTTTCCCGCACCGTTTTCGCCCAGAATACCGACCACCTCACCGGAGGCGATTTGCACATTGATGTTCGCCAGCACGCGGTTCCGTCCGTAACTGTGGCCGATGCGATCAAGGCTGAGCTGCGCCATCAGACACTGATGCCTTTGTAATCGAAGTTATTTAACTTCAGGCGGTAAGCTTGCTGGTAACGTTGCGTGACCTTCTCAAACTCACCGGATGCCACCGCTTCAGCATAAGCGGCAGGGGGCTGCCAACCTGCAGGTTTGGGGGTGCCCGATGCCGCGTAATACTCTTTGATATTGATCGGCACCAGTGGCGTCTGCGGATCCCATTTGTCACCACTGATAACATGTGACAGCAAGCGAGGGTCAAAGGGCAGGTTAGGGTTATCAACAAAGCGAGCCAGCACGCCATCTACGTTATCTTTGGTCACCAGCAAGCCAGCAAAACCGACGAAACGTTCCGGCACTGAGGGTTTATAACCATTTAAAGCATCAAACAGACGCACCACGGCCTGGATTCCGTGATAAGCCGGAGACTGGAATACTGTTGCCGCCACACGCCCACTTTTTACCGCGCGCAGAATATCCGTGGCACCATCAGTACCGACAGTCAGGACATCTTTACCCGGTTTAATATTCAGCCCGCGCAGTGCGGCCAGCACACCCGTCAGTGAGCCGTCGTTTTGCGCGATAATCACATCCGGCGCGCCATAACGGGATATCAAATCTTCTGCAGCTTTTTGTCCATCTTCTGCGCTCCAGTTGCCCGGCAGGCTGCCCAAAATTTTGACCTGCGGGAATTCAGAGAGTGCATGGTAAACGGAAGCGCTGCGCAGATTATCGACAAACGCCCCTTTTGGTCCCGTCACATGCAGGACTTTTAATGCCGGCCCCGATTTCTTGACGGCTTCTCCGAGGGTGAATTTTACAGCCTGGTAAAAACCGACATCTTCCCGTGTGACAAAGGCCTGCACATAGCCATCACCGGCATCAAGAGGATGGCTCCACGGCAAATTGCTGCCGAAGTTGACCAGAAAGCCTCCGTTCTGGGCGACAGCACGCGCAATGCTTTTATTAGCACTGCCATCGACGCTGTTGGTGAGGATCAATTTTTTCCCGGCAGCGATGGCAGACTGTGCCTGAGTGAGCGCAGTGGCGTCATTCAAATTGAAGTTGGTCGAGGAATAAGGCAGTCCCAGCACTTTTGCGGCTCGCTGTGCAGCATCATTCACAATAGTGTTCCATTCGTTATTAAGCAGCAGCAGTTGTTGTATCGGTGCTGTAAGCAGGTTCTGCGCCAGAACATTGCGCGCAGTGAGTAACTGGCCACCGACGAGCGCAGCCCCTGCGCTAAACTGTAAAAAACGACGACGTGAAAAAGACAATGATTCCATTATGCTCTCCGGCAATTGCCTGCAAATTAACTGGTGAAGTTGAATGAGGAATTATTTTTTACTGCCAGACAGTAATATCTAAATTTCCCTGCAAAGAGAAATACCGAAAAAAACATTCCATTGACCTTAAAGGAATAAGCTTGGTTATTTTTATTAAGATATGAGTGAGCCTCACTCTCGATACAGAGCGAAGTTAAGTAGCACCAGCTTTAAAATGTGATTTTCAGTAAATTATTTATGCGATAATTAATCCTGATTTTCTATCAAGTATTTCGGGTATTAACAATAAGCTCACCAATACGTATTAGGTGCGCACGTGTGACATTGCGCGTCAACCCTAACAGGTTAGCGGTATGAACCTGATTTTGATGGCAATATTGATACGCCATCCTGACCACTATATCCTCGATACGTTGGTGGACGCTGCCTGAACACTCTTCAAACAGACGCTCCAGTGCCTGGAGCAACAACGTTTCCCCGGTGACTTCAGATTGTTCATGCGTTTGATCTTGAACCAGTCGCGTATTGTTTAAGGCAATGTTCCTGGCCTGAATTTCATTGCTGTGGCTAATCAGTAATGCGTGATGAATAACATTCTCAAGCTCGCGAATATTCCCTGGCCAGCTGTAATGGGTTAGTTTATGAATGGCTTCATCACTTAGTGTGGCATACGAATAGCCAAGGCGACTGCTGTACTCCTCGATAAAGTGTCGAGCCAGTGGGATAATATCGCCAACTCTCTCACGGAGTGGTAACAGTCTTAAACTCACGACATTCAGTCGATAGAAAAGATCTTCACGAAACTGCCCTTGGAGAATAGCCTGTTCAAGATGAATATTGGTCGCGGCTAATACGCGCACATCAATTGGAATAGATTTTCGTGAGCCTAAACGCACGACTTCACGCTCCTGTAACACACGAAGAATTTTCACCTGGATCGCCAGCGGTAAATCACCGATCTCATCAAGAAAAAGTGTGCCGCCATTCGCTTCTTCAAACCAACCCGCTCGTGCAGACAGTGCCCCGGTAAAAGCGCCTTTCTCATGGCCAAACAGTTCTGCTTCGACCAGCGATTCCGCAAAAGCGCCACAGTTCACCGCAATAAAGGGACCGTCACGCCGATGGCTAAGGTTGTGCACGTGTCGCGCAACCAACTCTTTGCCCGTTCCGGTTGCACCTATTATCAAAATGCTGGCTTCACTTGGCGCAATTTGTTGTATGTGCGCCAACAGCTCCAGCGATCGCGGATCTTCAAATACCTGCGCGCTGGCCTTTTTCTGGCAGGCGTTGGGATAGGAAGCGTCAGTAGATTCATGGCTGCACCTTATGAGTAATACGAGGGTTCGGGGGCTTGGTGGTTAAGCGCCCATTTCCCCAGCTCTTGAATACGATAATCCACCGGATCGTGCAGCGTTTGAGTGCGCATATTGCGCCAGTGTCGGTCAAAGCGAAGCGATGCATGCGTGGCGCGGGCACCCGTCACATCAAACAGGCGATTGCAAATATCCAGTCCATGCTGTGTGGCAGCAACTTTAGCGGTGCCGACAGATAAGGCTAGCTGCGCGCGTTCCGCATAGTCTAACGTCAGCGCTTTAGACCATGCCGCATCAAGCTGTTGTGCCGCCCGGTCAACCAGCAGTCGCACACTTTCAAGACCGACCCAAAATTCGCCGTAATGGTGCAGTACATAATGATCTTCCGTTGCGACCCGCGCGACGGATTGCAGCCAGGGGCGTTTTTCCCGCCGCGTGTAGTCACGTGCTTCATTAAAAGCACCTTCAGCGATACCCAGAAACATACTGGCGAAATGCAGTTGCGAAATCAGAGGGCGCAAGCTGGCAAACGCTGAACTACTGGGGCCCGGTTCCAACAACATCTCATCAGGCTCAACGCGGACACGTTCGAAAGTAACATTGCCGCTATCAGTCTGGCGCTGACCAATATTGTCCCAATCATCATGGATAGTGATTCCCGTGCGGCCGCTAGGCACCATTGCCATGACAAATCGATTGTCATTACTGGTCTCAAAGCCAGATGCCAGCAGGATCTCTGAGTCGGCGGCACCGGAGCTGAAACTCTTCTGACCGGAAAACTCATACCATCCTATCTGTTGCTGTACGGTCATCCGCTCATCAAGCACATTAAGCGCATTACCCCAAAACCAGTTGCGCGAAGCGGTTTGGTCAAACCAAGGCTGCCATTGGTCAGCACGTGCAAACATGCGCACGGTCGCCAACTGCAACTGGTGAAAACCGAAAATATGCGCGATAGAGCTGTCTACGCGAGCAAAGAGCTGCGTGGTGGCCATGATCTCGCGCCAGCTGGAGCCCAATCCGCCAAACTGTTGCGGAATCAACATGGCTAACAGCCCACTTTGACGAATCGCATCGCGCTGTGCTTTCGGTGTTCCTCCTTGTTGGTCGCGTTCCACTGCATCAATCGCAAAAAATTCAGCGAGTTGTTCCGCGCGTTGCCATGACGTAGCCATTATCCCTCTCACATACAATGTTGGTGAGCAAACAGTGTCTCGCTGAGTGAACGACTTCCTTTCAGTGAGGTGTACTGCAGACAACAGTTTTATAACTAAACCACTGAGCTAGCCCAACCAAAAAAAATCGCTAGTGATATGCGATGAACGGGATAGGTCGCCGCGTCAGGCGTCTGTTGAACACGAATATTAATTAAAAGCCTGATGCCACTGCCGTGCGGGATGTCGTGCAGGTAAAGTAGGGGCTTCACCGAACATTTTCTGCCGCAAGGTGCCCGCGCCATACTCTCGCTGCGCCAGACCGCGCTGTTGCAATACCGGCAGAATATGATCGATAAACTCAATGAACGAACCCGGCGTGGTTTCATACATCAGATTGATGCCATCCACGCCGGCTGCTTGCCAGCGCTCCAGCTCATCAGCAATCTGTTCGGGTGTTCCTACAATGCGTGTATTGAGTGCATATGCACTGGCCAGGTCGGCAACCGTCGGCGATCGTCCAAAAGACTCGCTGAAAACCTCAATGATGCCCTGAACGCCTTCGATTTTAACGTCGGACAGCAACTGGTCGGGTGCCAGCACCCCAAGGTCAACGCCCAAATCACGACTGATATGCGCAAGTAATCCATCAACACTCAAAAATTCGTCCAGCGCTGCAGCTTTCCTTCTGGCCTCTTCTTCAGTGCTGCCCACAACAAACGACAAGCCCTGCAGGAATTTAAGATCCTGCGGATCACGACCTGCCTGGCGCAATTGCTCACGCATGGTGCTGGTGAGGACGTGCGCACCTTCAGGATTGCGGCAAACAATGAAAGTACACTCAGCATGACGCGTAGCAAAAGCCCGTCCCGCTTGCGATGATCCCGCCTGATACAGCACCGGGGTGCGTTGAGGTGAAGGTAATGCCAGATGCGGTCCGGCAACCCGATAGCGTTGGCCCTGATGATGAATACGGTGAACGTGAGCAGGATCGGCGTATCGGTTGTTGCGCGCGTCATTGAGCAGCGCTTGGTCATCCCATGACCCTTCCCACAATTTATAGACCACCTCCATATATTCTTCCGCCCAGCGATAGCGTTCATCGTGCGCCGTAATGCCCGGTAAACCAAAGTTGTGTGACGCGTTCTCACTGACGCTGGTGACGATATTCCAACCGACGCGCCCTTTACTCAGATGATCGAGTGTCGAAACCCGGCGCGCAAAATTGAACGGATGATCCTGAAGAATAGAGCTGGTGAATACCAACCCAAGTTGCTGTGTGACCGCCACCAGTGCTGTGGCAATGGTGGATGCATCATGGATGGGTATCTGCACCGCCTGCTCAATATAGGTATCAGCCGAGCCTTTGTAGATGGCATCAACGCCGAGCACATCGGCCAGGAAAAGCGCATCAAAATGCGCTGATTCTAAACGTTTCGCCAGTTCCACCCACACTTCAAGTTCATGAAAACGCGTGGCTTGAGTGGCGGGGTTACGCCAGAATCCGTGATAGATATGTGATACTGCCGCCATTGAAAAGGCATTAAGAATAAGTCGTTTAGTCATCTTCTTCTTCTCCTGTTTATTTCACGACAAACTGCGCGGACTGGCGCCCCGTGAGCACCGCAGCAATCACCACCGCCCCTTTAATCACCATCTGCATAAACTCGGATACGCCCAGCAGATTGAGCCCGTTATCCATCAACGCGATGATCAACACACCGACTAAGGTGCGCTGCGGCCCGCCACGGCCGCCGGCTAATGAGGTCCCTCCAACGACAATGGCGGCGAGACTGTTCAGCAGCAGATCGCTGCCAAGCGACGGACCTGCCGCGCCCAGCCGCGCTACCGACAGGATCCCCGCCAGGCCTGCAAATAAGCCCGAGGCACAAAAGGCGTAAATTTTATAACGGCTCACGGGGATTCCAGCGGTGTGAGCAACCCGTTCCCCGCCGCCAATCAAGTAGCTATAGCGACCAAAACGCGTTCGTAGCGCGACAAAAACGCTGATTAGCCAGGCAAGTAACGCCCACAGCGCGATATTGGGTACATGTGGAATGAGTTGGCCAATGGCGACGGTTTCAAACTGAAGTGCCTGGTAAGCCACCGCGCGCCCCTGAAGAAGGGTTAAGGCCAAACCACTAAAAATCGACAGTGAACCCAGCGTCACCACAAATGACGGCACACGTCCCAGGGTATAAATTGTGCCATTCAGCGCGCCCAGGGCGGTGCCCAGTAGCAAGGCCAACGGCAGGGCTGAAAAGACCAGGCCGAAGCTATTCATAAATGTCACGGTGGCAGCGGACACTAACAGCACCGTGGCCCCAACTGACAAATCGATACAGCCCATCAGAATGACGAAGGTTAGCCCGATACAGGCAATCAGCAGTGCACTGGCCTGACCGGCGATAGCGCTAAAATTGCGCACGGTGGCGAAGGAATCGGTGGTCAGGCTGAAGAAAATCATTAACGCCACCACCACTAACAGCGGAAGCGCTTGTTTCCAGGCGAAAGGAAAGGCGCGTTCGCTCACCCGTGTGGATAAGGTTTCCTGAGTCATTGTGGGCTCCGGACTGAAGGTGAAGAGGGAGTGTTGAGCATCATCGCAACCAGCGTTTGCTCGTCGGGTTTACCGTCGGCAGGCGCCGGGATTTCGCCAATTTGTTCACCGTGTTGCAGGATCACAATGCGGTGTGACAAACCGATCAATTCCAGCAACTCATCGCTGAGCAGCAGAATGGCGACACCTTGCGCGCTGAGCTGGCGCAGCTCGCGGTAAATCTCCTCTTTGGCACCCGCATCAACACCGCGTGTTGGATTATCCAGCACCAGTACCCGCGGCTGACGATACAGCCAGCGCGCCAGCACGACTTTCTGCTGGTTGCCGCCCGAAAGCTGATCGCAGCGCTTTAGCGCGCTGCCATTGCGGATGCGCAGACGTGTGACAAAATCAGAGGCCACCTGGCGTTCACGCCGTGAATACCAGTACCCGGAAATATGACTGAAACGATCGGCACCGCTGGCCAAAGAGAGGTTCCAGCTAATGCTAAAGGGGGGAATAATGCCCTCCTCCAGACGTTCAGCAGGGATATAACCCAGACCTTGTTGCACCAGTTTACGGATTCGCGGTTTCTGACCAGGCGCGTTCGCCAGGGACACTTCACCACGGGTCGGCGGCACCACACCCGCAATGCCTTTTGCCAGCGCCTCCTTGCCACTGTTGAGCAACCCTCCTAATCCGAGAATTTCGCCCTGACGAATCTCCAGGTTCACGTTGTGGTAACGACCAGTATGCGACAGACCCGCTACCGTAAAGGCCACGGGCTGCTCATCAATCGGGTGTTGCAGCTGTTGATAGTAGTGATCCGCTGCCCGTTCGCGACCCACCATCCACTGCTGCAATTGCGCCTCAGTGGTTTCATCTGGCCTGGCGTGTGCAACCTGCAAACCATCTTTAAGGACGTAAATCGCATCGGAGAGCTTTAGCACTTCCTGTAATCGATGTGACACCAACAAGAAACTGGCCTGCTGGCGGAGTTTTGCTACCAGAGACAAGAACCACTGTTCATCAGCCAGATCGAGCGTGGCTGTCGGTTCATCCAGTAAGATAAGTGGATGGGCAATATCTTCCACCAGGCTCGGTGCCAGGCAAGCGCGGGTGATTTCGAGCGTCTGACGCTGTGAAAATGAGAGTCGATTGACAGGCTGGCGCACATCAAAGGCTAACCCCGCAACATCAGCGAGTTGCTGCGCTTGCTGGATCATGGCGCGACGCTGTAAAAAACCCGCGCGATAGAAGTAGCGGTCTCGCCCCAGCAGCAGATTTTCATATACCGCCAAATCGCTGACCAGCGCTTGCTCCTGAAATACCCGCGAGATGCCCGCAGCCTGAGCCTGTTGCAGAGAGGTGGGCGCATATGGTGTGCCACGTAATAGCAGCTCACCGCTGTCACAACGGGTGAGCCCAGAGAGAACGTCGAACAGGGTGGTTTTCCCTGCACCGTTTTCACCCACCAGGCTCACAACACTGCGCTCAGCCACCTCCAGCGACAAGCCGTGCAATACCGTGTTTTCGCCATAGCGCTTCTTCACGCCATGGATACCGAGCAAGGTGCTCATGCTTTGGCCTTAAACGGGGAGGGGCCAAAGAAAGGAATTTTGTAATGGTCGCGATATTCCTCTGTTACGCGCTGCCATTCACCGTTGTTTTTGGCATCAAGATAAGCCGGTGGATACTGCCATCCAGCGGGTTTGGGCAATCCGGCCCACTCAACATCAATATCTAACGGCGTGATTTGCCCTTGAGGATCCCAGTCATTGGGATGGGCGACTTTAGACATTAACTTGTAGTCAAACGGCGGCACGTCTCCGTTATCAACATAGCGCTGTAGATAGATATCAACGTTCTCACGTGTCATGGTTACGGAGTGCCAGTTAAGCATGCGTTCTGCCGCGCGCGGCTGCCATCCGTTCAACACGTCATACAATCGTGCGGTGAAAAAGCCGGCCTGGAACGCAGGGCAGTTAGCGCTGGTTGCCAGTTGTTGCCCACTTTTGATCGCCCGTGCGCCTTTGGTCGTGCCATCGGCACCCACCACCAGCACATCTTCGCCGGGCTTCAAGCCATTGGCACGCAGAGCGGCGATGACGCCTTGCGCAACGTCATCATTCTGCGCCACGACACCGACTACATTTTTATGGCGCGACAGCAGATCCTGAGTGGCTTTCAATGAGTCCTCCCGATTGAATAGACCGGGAAGCTGGTCAACAAGTTTGGTTTTGGGGAACGACGCAAAGGCTGCATCACGACCGCGGCTGCGCACGGAGTCCGTCGAAAATCCCGGAACACCTGTGACGCCAATAATATCTCCACCGCCAAACTTTTCGGTAACGGCTTTCAGCAACACTTCCGTTACGCCGCGGTGTGCACTGAACTCTTCTGGCACTGCATAAAGCGTGTAGTAGTCACTGGCGTCAAACGGGGTATACCAGGGGAGCGTGGCCCAGACGTTCGCGAAGTAGGCTTTATTTTGTTGCGCCAACTGCGCGATACGGCGCACGGCACTGCCATCCGGAGCATGCAGGATCAGTGCATTGGCACCATCCGCAAACTGTTGTTCAGCCTGGTTCAATTGCCGTTGGCTATCGATTTGCCCATCAAGATAGCTGTATCCGAGACCGAACAGTTGGGAAGCGGCCTGGGTTGCATGGCTCGCTTGCGCCATAAACTCTACGCGGCTGGTCCACGCCAGATAGGCAAGCTTGCCCAAAGGCGCAACCACTGCCACCGCAGGGCTGCTCCATAAGCTGGCGGTGGCCGCTGCGGCAGCTCCGGCAGTGGCAAGGGCGATAAACTCCCGACGACTGACGCCATGGGCATCAAGACGGTCAAGATGCGCATCAATAGCGCGAGAATTATTCAGATGAAACAGCGTCGAACGGACATTTTTAAACATGAGATTTCCCTGATGAAGACGACAAAATTAGCGCAGATATTCGTGCAAAGAGACTTCGGGTAAACCGAGGTGATCGCGTAGTCGCGTGCTCTCATAGCGCTGACGCACTCGACCACGGCGTTGCAGCTCAGGCACGACAAAATCACTGAATTCATCGAATGTGCCGGGCAGGTATGCAGCCGAAACGATGAAACCATCGGCTTCCCCATTGTCAAAGCTGGCTTCCAGTTGATCGGCGATTTGCTGCGGCGTACCGACCAGTTGTGGCAACAAAACGCCTTGTGCGTAGAGTTTGCCTAAGTCGCGTAGCGTCAGATTGTCCTGCGCGGTAATACGACGGGCCACATCGAACAGACCGGTATTGCCACCGACATCGACGTTTTGCAGTTGTTCATCCAACGCATAGCCTGAGAAGTCATGATCAACATGGGCCGAGAGGGTAATCAGCCCGGCAATGGGGTCGGCTAATTCGTTGTGATAGCGCTGCTTCTCTCGCGCAATGCTTTCGGTCTCTCCAACGAAAGGAATAAAGGAAGGGAAGATCTTGAGACTATTCGGATCGCGCCCGACAGCCGCCGTGCGTGCTTTAACATCCTGATAATAGGCTTTGCGGCCTTCAGGGGTGGGATCGATTTCAAAAATAATTTCAGCCCAGCGAGCAGCGAAATCCTTGCCTCGCGCGGAAGATCCGGCCTGCATAATCGCTGGACGGCGCTGTGGTGACGCGGGCACCGTCAATGGACCACGCGTGTTAAACCACTCTCCCTGATGATTCACCACATGCACTTTATCAGGGTCGGCAAAACGTCCCTGTTTATCCAGAATCAGCGCATCGGGTTCCCAACTCCCCCAAAGTTTACAGGTCGCTTCCAGAAACTCATCTGCGCGGTTGTAACGTTGAGCATGCTCAAGGTGATGAGCAAAACCAAAATTCTGTGCTTCCGCATCGGCATTAGACGTCACCACATTCCAGGCAATACGGCCCTCAGTAAGATGGTCCAGCGTGGCAAAAGCGCGGGCAATGTCATAAGGATTGTAATAGGTGGTAGAGCGGGTAATGCCGAACCCTAAATGGCGTGTTACCGCTGCCATCGCCATGACGACGTAGGACGGATCGAGCGTGGCGACAGATTGCACTCCCTGCTCAACGGCCTGGCGAATCTCGCTGTTATAGCGGCCGGGAACGGCCAACACATCGGCAAAAAGACGAAGTCAAAGAAGCCGCGTTCCGCTGCGCGCGCGACGTCCTGATAGTAGCGCGCGCTGAGAAAGTCGGTGTTGCTGCGCGGATGACGCCACATTGCGTGGCTATGGGTCACGGCGGATGCCATCATGAAACCGGCTAAATGAAATTGTTGGCTCATGCTTGCTCTCCCTGGCGTTCATCAGCCACACCAATGCGCCACTGGAAGGGCGGCAAGGCACCGTTAACCGCAAATCGCCGACGATGCGGTCTTTATAGATTCGTGGATTATGTGAGGAGAGCGTGCGAACGTTTCGCCAGAAGCGATCCAGCGCCAGTGGTTTTAACGTGGCGGATGCGCCTAATGCATCAAACAAAATACTCGAACTGTTCAATAGCAGATCGGTGACGACATTCAATGATTGCGACACTTCCAATTCCGCAATGCTATTAACCTGTGCTTTTACCGCTTCATCACTGTATCGGGCATCAAAAGCGCGTTGCAGGGCATCCGCACTCTTAAGCACAATAGCGCCGCTGCAGTAGGCCGCACTGCGTAACTTGCCAACCACCTGCAATACTTGCGCATCCTGAGAGGCACGAGGCGCATTACCGTTGCTGTAGGTGCGAGTCCGTTGAGCAACCTGCTGCGCCACCTCGTGACTTTGTGCGCGGCCAATGCCTGCCAGTGTGGCCAGATGCACCAACTGATAAAAGCCGGTGGCGTAGCGGAAATTATTTTCCTGGTAGACATCACTTGCAGCAACGGCGACGTTTTCAAAAATAGCCGTGCCGCTGGCGGTGAGGGTTTGGCCAAAACCGTTCCAGTCATCCACCACCGTGACGCCAGTCGCATGGCGGGAGAGGGTGATGGCCTGTAAGTTGCCTTGCTCATCCTGCAGGCCGATATCAATCCAGTCAGCATAAAGCGAACCAGTGGTGTAGAACTTTTTACCGTTAAGTGACCAGACGCCATTATGTTCAGAGAGTTGCGTGCTGAAGGCTTGCTGACGTGCCTCTCCGGTTTCGCTCCATGCCGGTCCAACAAGGTCACCTTTACCAAGCAGGGGTAACCAATGCGCGCGTCTCTGCTGATTTTCGCTGTTGAGAATACTTTCAACAAAGCCGAAATGTCCGCGCAGCGCTTGCACCAGGTTAGAGTCCGCTTCACCTAACTCAATTAGCAGGTTAAATAACGCAGGCAGCGTAATGCCGCTGCCGCCATATTCCGTTGGAACGCGCAGCGCAGTGAAACCAGCATCTTTGAGCCATGCTAACTGTTCTGTTGGTAATTGCCGGTTGAGTTCACGTTCAATAGCCCCATCACGGATGCGTGAAAACAAAGGTCTGAAGCGCTCTGCCAGGTTTTCATAGTCAACGGATGGACCGTCTCCCCAGGCTTTATCTATTTGGCTCATGCTTTCTCCTAATTAATCATCAGGAGGATGAGGCAAATAACGTGCCATAATATAACTCTATAATAATCATCACATTTTATTTTGATGACATTTTTAAACTGCGCTGAAAACAACACTGGCACCATCAAGTGTTGTGCCAGATTCAGCTGAATTATGAGAAAGTAAATATCATATTTGAAGTAAGCGTTAGAAATTAAAGCGGTGATCAGGAATTCACGAATCCTTTGATAACATTAAGCCGTCATACCAATCAGCTAATTAAAGCTTGGTATCACTGTTTTAAATTTCTTTCAAAGCTAAAAAGACTGCTGTCCGAATGCCATCTTTAATGCATCAATCGTCACCCTTAATCGCTGTGGCATGGCTGCAGTTTTTAGCCACACAGCGTAAATCGGCAGGCTATGACTGCGCGTGGCGGGCAAAATCTCAACCAGTCTATTATTTTCAATGTCCTGACTGATTAACCAGCGCGGCAACTGCGCAATGCCGTACCCCGCCAGAGCAGCAGCGTACACTGCACTCATAGTACTCAACTTCAACCGCTGGTGCGGTGGATAAAACACCGTTTCGCCCTGTGGATTTTTAAGTGACCACGACTGTGACTTGCCTTGTTCCAACAATGTGAGGTGAGGGTAAAGCGCGAGATCGGTTTCATTGTTCAATACGGTATTCGGTGACAATAGCGCAGGAGCGGCACATAACAACAAGGGCTGCTGGCCAATCAGGCACGCCGTGAGGTCACTATGGTGTCCCGGATCGCCAATGCGTATCGCCAAATCCACGCCATCCGCCGCCAAATCAACACGCTGCGCTGAAAGCCTCAAATCAAGAGAAAGGCCGGTCCATTGCTGAGTGAGATCAAGCAATACCGGCATCACCCATTTTTCACCTAATAACGGCGGTGCCGAAACGCGCAGCTGGCCGGTGGGTGCGTTGGCATGATGGGTTAATCGGTTTTCAGCCTCGTCGAGGCTTGCCAAAATGAGCAGACAATCCTGATAAAACTGCCGCCCTTCGCTGGTCAGGGAGAGCGAGCGGGTAGTGCGCTGAAACAGTTTCACATTGAGGCGAGATTCCAGCCGGGCGATAGCTTTACCCACGGTGGAGCGAGACAGGCCCAATTGCTCAGCGGCCTGGCTAAAACCCCCTGACTGAGCGGCCTGCACAAACGCCTTGATGCTGTTTAATCTGTCGATGTTGATCATAAAGGCACCTGCAAATGGCGAATCATTTTCGCCAGTGTAACGATCAAATGGCGCAACTGGCGAATATAAATCGTGTCAGTCTGACGTTTTAATTGAACGAGCTATCTGATGATCTCCTCTAAAACACAATACCCGGTGAAGCTAATCCGATTACAAATTGGAATATGCCTCGCCAGCTTTTTAGGCTGCCTGGATTTCACCATCGTGAATACCGCGCTTCCTGCCATTCAACGTGACTTTTCCAGCAATATTGAATCTTCGCAGTGGGCCATGACGTTGTTTGTCATGGCCCTTTGCTGCTGCATGGTGATGTCGGCGAGGCTGGCAGAACGCTTTGGTGCTCGGAGAGTGCTTTACAGCGGGATGCTGTTGTTTGGTATCGCCTCTTTGGGGTCGGGATTAGCGACCCAACTCATCGTGTTGAACCTGTTCAGGCTACTACAGGGCGCGGGATGTGCGGTGCTCTATACCGTGAGTGCCACTATTTTGGTTCAGGCGATACCGGCCTCAAATCATGGCCGCGCTCTGGGATTACTGTTTGCGGCCAATGGATTGGGTCTGGCGCTCGGCCCGGTTTTAGGCGGGATTCTGGTGAGTGACCCGGGATGGCGCGCGGTGTTCCTGCTCAATGTCCCCCTTATTCTGCTCAGCTTCTATTTCTGCAGTCGCAGTGTACCGGCCTCTGTTAAACGCGCAGATACCTCCCTTGATATACCCGGCTGGCTGCTGATGTGTGGTGGATTAATTCTGCTGCTGATCTGGACCCGTTATGTCACGCCATGGGGTGCGTTGTCTTCCTGGTCTTTACTCACGCTGCTACTGTCTTTCATCGTGCTATCGGCATTCTTCATGAGAGAAAGACGAACCGCGCAACCGGTGATTGATTTTGACATGCTGCGCAGCAAAACTTTTGCGGCAGCCTGCCTGCTTTCAGTATTACTCGCGGTGTTTTACTGCAGTGCTTTTATGTTGCTCCCGTTCCGGCTGAGTGCGCTTTACCATCTTAACGATGCCAGCCTGGGCTTAATGCTGTTGCCTGTGACGTTGGTCATGGCGCTAACATCCCCTTTGGCCGGCGTCTTTCTGACAGATTCAGTCCCTGGCCGGTAATGGCGACAGGCTTTGGTCTGTTAATGATGTCAGCTTTACTCTTCAGTCTTGTTGATTCAAAGATAATGGCGTTACTCATCGCACTGGTGCTGATGGGCGCGGGTTGGGCCGCCATTCTGGGACCTTCGGTTGCTGCGGCGTTGGCAGCGATAAACATATCCAGACATGCACAGGGCATTGGTATCTCTTGGACACTGCATAATCTGGGCGGGGCCATGGGGTTGGCCGTGGCGACGCAAATCTATCAGGCC
This sequence comes from Pantoea rodasii, assembly GCF_002095465.1. Taxonomy (GTDB): domain Bacteria; phylum Pseudomonadota; class Gammaproteobacteria; order Enterobacterales; family Enterobacteriaceae; genus Pantoea; species Pantoea rodasii. Next base: position 200,881 of record NZ_MLFP01000003.1, read on the forward strand.
GGAGGATCATCCACGGGTTTTCAACACGTGATGTTTGGTCTGGCAGGCAGCGCAGGCATCGGCATGGTAGTGGCATGGTTGACTGTGAGCAGATTAAGAGAGCTTCAAATCGGGAATCGTGATCAAAAAGGATGATGCAGCTATGAGTGGAACAATCATTTAATTCCAGCATAGTTAGACAGTGTTTTTCATCAGCAACAAAACGGTAAACGTTGGGAGATAGAAATATAATTTTTCATCACCCAACGGCTTTTCTGTTTTGTTGCTAAGTTCTCCCGGTATCCGTATTTCTCCAACAGCAAACCGTTTGCCTATCCTATGGGGTTTTTTCACCTAACAGGATGACAGCATGGAAATTTACTGGTATCTCACCGCGCCTGATGGGCCACAACCCTGGACCGCCTCCGGCAGTCGTCAGGTCAACTATGCCTATTTTCAGCAGGTGGCCAAGGCGGTCGATCACCTTGGTTTTACCGGCGCGCTGCTGGCAACGGGCGCGCACGATCCCTGGATATTGGGCGCCTCATTGATTCCTCATACAGAGCGAATGAAATTCCTTATTGCCATTCAGCCCGGACTGATTTCGCCCACGTTGCTGGCAAAGATGGCGGTGACTTTTAACCAGTTCTCGAAAGGCCGCGTACTGTTAAACGTGGTGAGTGGCGACAAAAACACCCTTGGCGCATATGGATTACATCTCGATCATGACGCCCGCTATGATCTGAGCGATGAGTTCCTGCAGGTGCTGCGACCATTATTAGCAGAGCAGCCGGTGAACTTTGAAGGCGAACATATCCACATTGATAACGCCCGGCTGGCGTTAGGCAATGGCGGGTATCCGCCACCACAGCTTTGGTTTGGTGGTTCTTCAGATGCCGCGCAAGAAGTGGCCGCCAAACATATCGATACCTATCTCTCATGGGGTGAGACGCCACCGCAGGCCGCGGAAAAAATCGCGCAGGTAAAAGCGCGTGCGGAAAAGCATGGGCGGCAACTGCGTTTTGGCATTCGTTTATACGTGATTGTGCGCGAAACCGATGAGCTGGCGTGGCAGGCCGTCGATGCGCTTTACCAAACCATGGATGAGAAAGCGATTGGCGCACGCCAGACGCTGGAAAAGGGATCTGATTCCGTTGGTCAGTCTCGTATGAGCGCGTTACACCACAACCAAAAGCCGGCGGATCCCCGTGATTTAGAAATTTATCCTGGCCTGTGGGCGGGAATTGGCCTGGTGCGCCCGGGGCCTGGCACTGCCATTGTTGGCAGCCCGGAAACCGTTGAGCGCACCCTGCGAGCCTATCAGGATGCGGGAGTTGAGGTGTTTATCCTCTCGGGCTTCCCGTTGCTTGAAGAAGCCTATCGCTTCAGTGAACTGGTGATGCCGCGCCTGAAGCTTAACGTTGAAACCGAACAACCGGACAACAGTTTCACCTGGGGTAATTTGTGGGATCGTCCGTTCGGAGAGAAAGCGTAATGCAGATTCGTATTGGCAGTCATCCCAGTAATCTTTCGCTGTTTATTTTACGGCATCGCGGTGTGCTGGAACGCGCTGCCGCTCAGCAAAACTGGTCGGTGAATTGGATTGATTATACCCAGGGCGCCCGCAGTGGAGACTGGCTGGCGAGCAACGCGTTAGATGTGGTGGGTACCGGTTCAACACCGCCGATTAATGCTCAGGCAGAAGGTCTGGGCGTGGGCTATCTCGCCAGCTCACCCTCTCGTGATGCGAGCTGCGCGTTACTCGCTCACCAGAGCCGCGAACTTCGCACACTAAAAGGGGCCCGGTTGTCGGCGATGATCGGTTCATTTACCGATCACTTCCTGGCGAAATTGCTGCGGAAACAGCAATTGCGACGCCGGGATGTGCAGTTGGTAGATATTCAGGGTGAGGCGGCGCTGCATGCCTTGATCTCGGGTGAGATCGACGGTTGGCTGGCGATTGATCCCTGGCTGACGCGTGCCAAGCAGAATCCGGAGATTGTCACTGTCGCCCGTGTTGGTGATGAAATTATCAACCGTTCACTGTTCTGGACCCGTGCCGCCTGGTCCGAAGGCCATCCGCAGGCAGCCGCGTGGGTGGTGGAGCAATTGCAGCTCAATGATGCGTGGATTGCCTCGCATATTACACAAGCAGCGCAACTGCTTTCAGCGCATCTGACGTCATCGATCACCCACCAGGAGTGGGAGAAAACGTTACGTGCCCGTCCATGGGGGATTACGCCCGCGAATCCGGGTCTGATTGCTGAACAACAACAACAGGCCGACGACCTTTTTGCGGTGGGGTTTATTCCCGCCGCGGTTAATCTTTCACACCGGAGAACCGCATGAAGACCACCTTGATTCGCGGCGTGGTTGCCGCACTGCTGATTTGTGCCGGCACTGCACAGGCGGCAGAAGACATCACATTACGTATTGGATTTTTACGCGGCCCCACGGATTTAGCGCTGGCAAAAGAGAAGGGCACGCTGGAAAAAGCGCTGGCCGCACATCATGTGAAAGTCGAGTGGGCCGGGCCTTTTTCCGCGGCTGCGCCAGCCTATGAAGCGCTGAATGCTGGCGCCATCGATCTCACCACAGGTAGCTCTACCGCGTTTGTTACCGCCATTGCTGCCGGTTTGCCCCTGCAGTTTTTTGCCTATCAAGCCATGCCGGCGAACGGCGAGGGGATTGTGGTTCGAAACGAGAGCCATATCGCGTCATTGAACGATTTGCGCGGTAAAAAAGTGGCGGTGAATAAAGGGGGAACCGGTGAATACCTGCTGTCACGGGCGCTCAGCAGCGCAGGTATTCCGGAGGATGCCGTACAAAAATCTATCTCAGCCCGTCAGATACCGGAACGGCCTTTGTCGGCGGTCATGTTGATGCCTGGGCCATCTGGGATCCTTTCCTGTCACTGGCTAAACAAAGCTACGATGCGCGTCTGCTTGCCAGCGGTAAGCAGGTCGGCTCAGAAAATGCGGCAGGTTACTTTGTCAGTGATGCCTTCGCGCATGCCCATCCGGAGGTGCTGACCTGGTTCTATGGCGTATTACAGCAGGAGAATGCCTGGGCTAAAGCCATCAACTTGAGGCTGGGAAGATTTGGGCCAAACAGATGGGGCAAACCGGGGATGGACTGGCAGAACAGCTGGGAACGGTGAACACGGTTCCGGTCACTCCGGTTGATGCCAGCGCTATCGCACATATTCAGCACATCGCTGACTGGTATTTGCAGCAAGGGATTATCAAAAGTAAACCCGATATTGCGGCTCACGTGATCACACTGGCTCCGTAATCAGAATGCGTCTCCGAATCGGAGACGCATTTTCATGCGTCGTCCGGGTCAAGTAAGGATAATTCATCCAGGAACTTCACGGCAAAACTGCCTGTGCCACGGGCGTCGGAGGCTCTTTCGCTGGCCTCGGCATAGAATACGTGCGCAGCGGCGACCGCAGTGAGTTTATCGACAGACGTTGTCAGTAATGCGGCCGTCAGCGCGCCCAGACTACAACCCGCGCCAGTCACCTGCGTCAAGCGAATATCACCGCCTTCGACGGCCAGCGTCCTTTGACCGTCAGTAATAAAATCAATCGGACCACTTACCGCTGTGATGGTATTTTGGCTGCGTGAAAACGCTTCAATGAAAGGGATCGCGTCCTGTGACGTCAGCGTGGTCTCGACACCTTTTCCACCGCCATTTCCCCCCGCAAGGGCGATAAGTTCAGAGGCATTCCCGCGTATCGCGGTTGGTTTAAAATCCAGCAGGCCCTGTACTACACGATCGTACTCTGCGGCACCGGCTCCGACGGCCACTGGGTCGAGCACCCACGGCACACCCGCTTCATGGGCTGCCCGCGCGGCCTGCCGCACCTCGTGGGGAGAATTACTCATTAAACAGGCCGCATTGATCCACAAGGCATTTGCATGGCGGCCAAAGGCGGTTTGCCAGTCAAGGGCGGCGCCAATCGCCGGACCCGCACCGACTGCCAGCAAGACATTGGCTGAAAGATTGGCCGCAATGTAGTTGGTCAGACCGTAGCAAAAAGGTTTGTTCAGTTTGATATGGCGAAGTGCGTCACGAACAGTGCGATCCTGCCAGTTTAGGGTTTGCATTTTATTTTCCTCTCATCACGGGTGAGTCACCTGGCCGCTGGAGACTGGGCGATGCTTATCGCTCAACCAGCCGTTAAGTGAATCGTCATAAAGTAAAAGGGCATCAATGGGGTAACCTGCCGAAACCAACGCCAGCGCAAGACCTGCCGCGTTAATACCGCCACCGCAATAGAGCAGCAGTTCTTCAGGTGGTGTGATTTTGGCGTTGCGCAAAGCTTCAGCCACCCGCAGGGTATCGATCAGGCCGTCAGGATTAAGCAGTTCGGGGTAGGGAAGATTAATGCTGCCGGGAATATGGGCCTGTTGAAAAGGCTCGCGACGCAGTGCGCATACCAATGGGCGCTGCTTTTCCTGTTCAACCTGTTCGGTAGAACGCAATAATGGACGTGCCGCACTAAGCTGGATATCACCACAGGCAACAGAATGAGCAGGGCCCGTTTCAATCGTGCCCTGTGTTCCCACCCAACGGGCATAGCCGCCATCCAGCACCCGCACGTTGCGCCAGCCAAATACCCCCGCCAGTAAGTACCAGACGCGAGCAGCATAAGCGCCATTCAGCTGATCGTAAGTGACAACCAAGCTGTGCTGATTAACACCCAGTGACCTGAGTGCATCGGACAACTGGCTGCCGTCCGGCGCGGTAAAAGGAAATCTGCTCTGCGGTGCGGAGAAAGCACCAAACAGATCTGCGAACTGCGCATTAGGGAGGTGCTGCTGTAAGAAGGAGTGGTATCCGGAGGAAAATGCCGTTTTGCCACTTGATTCGACTGACCGCGCAACCGAACAATCGAGCACCACCACGTGTTGTGCGTGTTCTGCCAGCCATTGGGCAGAAACGACCGGTGAAGAAGGCAATGACACGCTCATCTTCGCCCCGTAACGCACGATGTTGCCACGCATCCCGCGCCGGACGCGGCAGGCCAAAGTGTTCACGGGCCGTTGCGCCCTGATATTCCGTTTTGTGCAAACCGCGTCGCTGTAGCTCGGGTACGACATAGCGGGCGAACTCTTCAAAAGCACCGGGAAGATGGGTGGCCTGAATCATAAAACCGTCTGCGGCTCCGCGATCCAGCCACTGTTCCATGGTATCCACCACGCTATCCACTGAACCCACCATGTTGCCTTCGGTACGCGCCCCATACCAGCGGCCAATCTCGCGGATGCTCAGCTTCTCGCGCTGCGCAAACTCACGCACTTCATCGTAATGGCCCTGTACACCCACTTCGCCGAGATCCGGTAGCGGGCCATCCAGATCGTATTGGGTGAGGTCGACATTCACGTGGTAGGCGAGACGCGACAGACCCGCTAACGGATGCACCCGATCGGCGAAGTCTTGATGCTTGCGCTGCGCATCGCCATCACTTTCTCCCACCACGACAGTCGCTGCAGGGAGAATGCGCACCTGGTGCGGGTCACGTCCGTGGTCCGCTACACGCTTTTTCATCTCCTGATAAAACGTGATGGCAGAATCCAGTGATTCATGGCTGCAAAAATGACGTCTGCCCAGCGTGCGGCAAAATCACGTCCGCTGGGTGAGGCTCCCGCCTGAATTAACAAGGGGTAACCCTGCGGCGATCGCGGCACATTCAGCGGGCCCTGCGTACTGACATATTCACCGCGATAATCTACAGAGCGCACCTTTTCTGGCGAACCAAACTCGCCCGTTTCTTTATTTTGTAGCAGTACCCCATCATCCCAACTGTCCCACAGCTGGGTCGCAGCACTGAGCACTTCTTCGGCTCTGGCATAGCGGGCATCGCGAGGAGGTAATGACGGCTGGCCAAAATTCTGCGCTTCCGCATTCTGGAAAGAGGTCACAATATTCCAGCCCGCACGGCCATCCGAAATATGATCAAATGTCGCCAGCGCACGTGCCAGATGAAAAGGTTCGTGGTAACCCGTTGAGAGCGTCGCAGCCAGTCCGATATGTTCAGTGACACCCGCCATGACGCCGAGAATGACCAGCGGATCCAGACGCGGTGTGCCTGAACCCCATTGCACTGCGGGTGCAAAAGAGCCCCCCAGTGAACGGGGTACCGAAAGTGCATCAGGAATAAAGGCCAGATCAAAACGCGCGGCTTCAAGCAGTTTTGCTACATGACGATAATAACCTGCGGTTAGAAACCCGGGATTCGCATCAGGGTGTCGCCATCCTGAAGTCCCCATCGGACCAGCATTAAGAAATGCGGCAAGATGCATAGTGATTCATTCTCCTGAAAAACGAACGAGGAGAACAACATAGACGAGATGTACCCGCATTAATTAGATGGATTTTCGCAAAGCTTAGCTTGCTAATGAATATAGATAAGGAAACCGCCGCAGCGGCTTCCCTAACCGTTACTTTTTATCCAGCCATACCTGTGACAGGTTGCCCTCGATGCCGTCGGCAGTCACTGAATGGTCGTGCACTTTGTGATTATAAATGGTGATAAATTGCGGGGAGATGAGATTAATATCGGGCAAATCTTGCTCGACAATTTTCTGAAACTCCTTGAATTCTTCCACGCGCTTTTGCGGATCATTTTCGGTCTGCGCGGCTTCCAGCAGGCGATCGACTTCAGGATTGTGATAATCCGACGCGTTGGAGAACGGCACCCCTTTACGGAAGTTTTTCGACCAATAAATACGCTGTACGCCAACAGTAGGATCATAGAGGTTACTGTGGCCATTTACGGTGAATGAGAAATCGCGATCGGTATAAATACGGCGTACAAAGCTGGAAAGATCCTGAGCACGCAGCGTCACTTTGATACCGATTTTTGCCAGCGCCGAGCGGGTATACTCGGCCGTTTTACGCAGATCTTCTGAGATGGGATTGTAATCCAGCGTCACCTCAAATCGGGTGCCGTCACTGCCTTTTGGGTAGCCTGCCTGATCCAGCAGTTGGTTAGCCACTTTTACATCGAAGGCATAGGGTGACGGAGAGGGGTCATTATAGGCTTTGATGCCCGGTGCGATAGGTGACGCTGTCACCTGGCCAAGGCCAAAGTAAGCCACCTGTAAAATGACATTCCGGTTAATGGCATGGGCCACTGCCTGCCGGACCCGCAAGTCTTTAAAGTGCGGATCGTCAAGATTGAACTGTAGCGAGCTGACGTTATAAGAATAGCTGTTGCCCTTGGTCTCAAAACCCAGCTGGGGCAGAGACTTAAGGCGCGCCACATCATTCAACGCGACCGGTGTACGGTAGCCAAGATCGGCATCACCGGTTTCAAAAGCGACTGATCGTGCCGCTGCATCCGGAATAAACTTCACCACTAACTGATCGAGATACGGGCGATTTTGGTCCCAATAGTGGGGATTGCGCTTATACAGGATGTAGCTGCCGCGTACCCACTTATCAAAAATATAGGGCCCAGTACCGATTGGCGCATTGTTATGCGGGTTGGTCAGTGGATCTGTGCCTTCATAGATATGCTTGGGCACAATCGGCGATTCTGCCGCCGCGAAGGCTTTGATCAAGTAAGGGGCCGGTTTGGACAACACCAGGATTGCTGTTAGTGCATCAGGCGTTTCAACCTTGGTCACGTTAGCAAAGGTGCTCGAAGCACGCGGATGCACCTTTTTCAGCAGTTCAATGGAAAACGCCACATCTGCCGAGGTGAAATCTTGCCCATCATGCCACTTCACACCTGGCCTAAGGTGGAATGTGTAACGCAAGCCATCCGGGCTAATTTCCCACTGAGTCGCCAGCTGCGGCTGGGGTTTGAGATCAAAATCATAGCTCAGCAGGCCTTCCGTAACCTTAGCGCTGACGCTCAGCGCGGGCGTGGCGACGGTAGTCAGCGCAATCAGGGCAGGCGGCTCATAGTTGAGCACCAGATTAAGCGTGCCGCCGTGTTGAGGATCCGCTGCCTGCGCAGCCCCTCCCAACAGAGAAGCCCCTAAGGCCACCGCTAACAGGGTGCGGCGAAAAACTGTAATCATGCGTTACTCCGTTTTATCTGTTAAGTGGGCGTCGTGCCCATAAAGCCCTTTTGCCGCTTCAGCACCGATCAGCTGATTAGCGACATCACGGGCAATTTGCGTGGCAACTCTTTGCTGTGGGTCGCCCAGTCCGCCGCCACCTGGCGTCTCTACGATCAAATGACTTCCCGGTGGGATGACTTGTCTGCCTTTTCCTGACAACGTCTCGCCCGTTGAGAGCGTGACGCGGCCCGGCGCACCCGCTAATCCCCCTTCGGCACCCTGCGCAGGGAAATGAATGCGATCCCAGGCCGCGCCCAGTTCCATCGGCAGATCCTGACCGTGGGAAAGTTCAATCACCTGACCCAAACCGCCACGCTGAGTGCCCGCGCCGCCTGAATCCTGGCGATACTCCTTACGCCAGAACACCACTGGACTGATCGACTCCAAAATTTCAAGCGAGACATTGCGCACCCCGCTGGGGAAGGAGGTGGTAGACAGGCCATCCAAATGCGGACGTGCCCCCGTGCCGCCGGTTGAAAAACTGGTAATGGAGAAACGAGGCTGCGTCAGGGTATTTTTAGCATCGTACTCTGGCAGAATGTGACCGCCAGACAGTTGGATATTCCACAAGCAAGAAGCCCCTTCAGCAGGAACTTCACCTGGCCGCGCCTGACGCAGGCAGTTGAACACCACATCTGGCAACATCTGCCCAATGATGTGGCGCGAGGTCACGGCGGCAGGATAGGGTGCGTTGAGAATGGAACCTTCCGGAGCATCAATGGTTATCACGCCAAGCGAACCGGCATTATTGGGAATATCAGCACCTATCAGGCAGCGAATACCAAACGAGGTATAGGCATCGGTGTAGGCCTTCACCACATTGATCCCTTTGGCGACAAATCCTGCGCTGCCAGCGAAATCAACGTGAATGCCGTTATGGCCCAGCGTCAGTCTGGCCTGAAGGCGTAAGGGTTGGTCATATCCATCCACCCACAACTCGCTCTCCCAACTGCCTGCTGGCCAGCGGCGCACCGCCTCCAGCATTGCCTGCTCTGAACGCTGTAAAATAAATTCGCCAACCTCAAGCAGATCGGGTAAGGCAAACTCATCCAACAGTGATAACAATCGGCGTGCGCGACGTCGTTACAGGCCACCAGCGCCAAAAATCACCCTCAACCTGAGCCGGTTCGCGCACGTTGGCTTTCACGATATTCAGTACGGTTTGGTCGAGTTCACCCGCGTGGATGAATTTAATGATCGGCAGGAACAATCCTTCATGCCAGATTTGCTGGCCATCCGGGCCGGGGCCAAGACCGCCTATATCAATCACATGCAGGGTTGAGGCGAATAGGGCGACCGGGCGACCTTGATGAAATACTGGTGTCACCATCGTAATGTCATACAGGTGGCCGGTGCCTTTCCAGGGATCGTTGGTGAGCAGCACATCACCGGGCGCTAACGTGTCGAGCGGGAAGGCGCGGAGAAAATGTTTAACCGATTCCGCCATAGAGTTGACGTGGCCTGGAGTGCCAGTAACAGCCTGTGCCACCATGCGCCCGTCCGGTAAGAACACACCCGCGGAAAGATCGCCGGCTTCGCGCGTCGCCGTGCCAAATGCGGTCCGAATCAGCGCCTGGGCCTGCTCTTCAACCACAGAGATAAGACGATTCCAGATGACCTGATAATGAATAGTGGCCTGACTCATTGCGTACCTCCAGCAAGAGAGTGACGTTCCAGCACCAAATGCCTTCGGGGGTGCTGCTGACAGCAAACAGTTCATCAACCAGCGTGGTCGTCTCTTCATCGACGACTAACAGTGGGCCAGCTTGTTTGCCCGCGAGGTTAATCGCCGCGCGCGAGTAAACCGGTACCTCAATACGACGCTGTTGTTGAAGTGAATAAAGTTCGCGTGGAGTTGTACTCGGCGAGGTCTGGGCCTCATGGGCAGGCGCAGGGAAAGCGATCGCTGGAGCCGGCGTGGAGGCGGTCACCGTCCAGCTGATCGCTTCCACTGCCACATGGTCGAGACTACGTCCATACAGCTGGCGGTAGGTCTCGGTGAAACGCTGGTGCAGCGTGGACACTCCGTGCTGATCAAAGATGTCATGCTCAATTGCAATCGGCACTTCATGGCCCTGACCGGCATAGCGCAGATAGACATGGCGCTCAAGTAACACTTCAGCGGATGTGTCTGCCTGGTGAACGATGCGCTGTGCCTGCTCGCTCAATGCAGCCAGCAGCGCGTTGATGACGGTAAAATTGGGATTATCCAGCCGTTGATAGAAACTGCGTACTGCTTGATAGGAGACCGGCGCCCATAAGAAGCCGAGTGCGGAGCCAACGCCAGCGGCATGCGGGATGACCACGCGATCGATACCCAGTTTGCTGGCAAGACGGGCAGCGTGCAGTGGCGCAGCACCGCCAAAAGCAACCAGAGTATAGCTGTCGACCTGTTTTCCCAGTTCACTGGCGTGCACTCGCGCCGCATTCGCCATGTTTTCGGCAATAATTTCGGTCACCGCCAGCGCAGCCTCATCCGTGCCCAGCCCAAGAGGCTGGCCCACCTGCTGGGCAAGTGCCAACGCGGCTTTGTCCACATTCAACTCGACTTTACCGCCAGCAAAACTGGCCGGGTCCAGTAATCCCAGTTGCGCATTGGCATCAGTGATAGTGACGAGTTCACCACCGAGGTTATAGCTCACCGGGCCTGGCGCAGAACCGGCGCTGTCCGGCCCGACCTGCAAACGTTGCAAATTATCGATACGCGCAATCGAACCGCCGCCGGCACCAATCTCTACCAGATCAATAACCGGAATACGGATCGGTAAACCCGATCCTTTTTGGTGGCGATGCACGCGGCCAAACTCGAAGCTGCGGGAAATTTGCGGCTGGAAGTGGTCGATAAAGCAGATTTTGGCGGTGGTGCCGCCCATATCAAAGGATAAAACTTTCGGCAACTTCAGCTGACTGGCGATATTACTGGCGAGAATCGCGCCACCTGCCGGGCCTGACTCCACCAATCGTACCGGTTCGTCAATGCCCTGTTGCAGCGTGGTTATCCCGCCGCCGGATGTCATCAGGTAAGGCTGCACACGTAAGCCGCGGGCACTGAGCTGCTGTTGCAAACGTTGAAGATAGCCCGCCACCAGCGGTTGAACGTAGGCATTCGCGCAGACCGTTGACAGGCGCTCATACTCACGGATTTCCGGGCAAACATCGCTGGAGAGCGAAATCGTTACGCCGGGCAATAAATCACGCAGGATTTCTGCCGTACGCTGCTCGTGCTGGGGATTGATAAAACTTTGCAGGTAGCCAATCGCCAAACTCTCAATCTTCAGCGTTTTTAACTCACTGGCTAATGCCACCACTTGCGCTTCGTTGAGGGGGATGCGGATCGTGCCCTGAGCATCAATCCGTTCCTCCACGATAAAGCGCCATTGCCGTTCCACCAGGGGGCGCGGCTTCTGCAGAAACACGTCGTATTGCGCGAAACGATCTTCCTGCCCGATTTCAACCAGGTCCCGAAAACCAGCGGTGGTAATCAGCGCGGTGCGTGCTCCTTTGCGCTCGATTAAGGCATTCGTCGCCAGCGTGGTGCCGAGGATCAACAGATCAATGGCGGAAAAGTCTAATGCTGCCTGGCTGAGCACTTCATCGATGCCCGCAATGACGGCGCGTTCAGGCGCTTCAGCGCTGGTCAGCACTTTTGCCGAATATTGCTGGTTGCCTTGTAACAACACAATATCGGTAAACGTGCCGCCCACATCCACGGCGACCCGATTAACGGGGGGATATTACGTCTTTCTGACATGCCTTTGCCTGTTAAATAATTGAAAATGGTGGGCATCATTAACAGACATCGAATAGATGATGACTACTGAGTATTTCGGGTTAACTCATGCGCAATGTGCATAAGCTGGCTTAATTCCTGGATATCATTTTAACAGCAATACTTTTGCGGAATTATTATTAAGCCAAAAAACATCGCCTGTTAGTTTCCCTGTTTCTTAAAACCTTGATGCAAGGACGTTGGTTATGCAGCAAGCGCGCCATTGGCTGCCCTCACTATTGGTGAAAACCCTGTTTCAGGTCGTACCAACATTTGTGGGTATTTTGCTGATCATGTTTGTGATCCTGAAAGCCATTCCCGGCGATGCGGTGGACGTGCTGGCGGGAGAATCTGGCGGTGCCAGTGCGGCGAGCATGGCATTGATGCGCGAACAGTATGGCCTTAACTTACCGGCCTGGCAGCAGTTTCTTCATTGGGGAGGCCATATTCTGCAGGGTAACCTGGGCTATTCTCCCCGATTTAACACGCCGGTCAACACATTAATATTATCCCGCTTGCCCGCCACGCTAATGTTGATGCTGGCGGCTCAATTTTTCGCATTAATCATTGGTGTTCTGTTTGGCGTGATAATGGCGCTGTTTGTTGGTCGCTGGCCTGACCGATTATTATCTCTCACCAGCTTACTGCTTTATTCATTACCTGGGTTTTGGATCGGATTAATGTTGCTGGTGCTGTTCTCCGTTCATTTAGGTTGGCTGCCTAGCAGTGGGAATATGACTATCGGATCCGATCTCCATGGCTGGGCATATATCAGCGATCGTATTTCTCACGCGATATTACCGGTGTTCTCCCTGGCGAGTTTTTTCCTCGCAATATATGCGCGTTTAACCCGTGCCGCGATGCTGGAGATCACCCATCAGGATTTTGTTCGCACTGCGCACGCCAAGGGATTGTCGCCACTAAGGGTGACCCTTGTTCATGTGCTGCGCTGTGCATTAATTCCCCTGGTCACGGTAAGCGGTATGCATATCGCCACGCTGTTGAGCGGGGCAGCGGTGGTGGAGACGGTATTCTCATGGCCGGGCCTTGGCAGGCTGGCACTTGATGCGGTGATGGCACGCGATGTCAATATCCTGCTCGGTATCCTGCTCTTCTCATCGCTGCTCGTGTTGATCGCCAATTTTGTGGTGGATCTTATTCACGCCTGGCTCGATCCCCGTGTTGCGAGACATTAAATGAGCACATTATCGTCAGTCACCGTAACGCATGACGTTCATCATCGCGCGTTACGTCAATTTTTCCGTAATCCTGCCGGTCTGCTTGGGCTGGTGATTCTTCTGATCGTCGTTGCCATGGCGTTGATCGCTCCCTGGCTCTATCCCGGAGACCCGCTGGATATGGTCGCCACGCCGCTGCTGCAACCCGCTAACGACTGGGACTGGCCGTTAGGAACGGACGCGATGGGACGCGACCTGGCTGCCGGCATTTTTCACGGTGCACGTATTTCGCTGATGATTGGTTTAGGTGCCACGCTGATTGGTCTTTGCGCCGGTACACTGATTGGCAGCCTGAGCGGCTATTACGGCGGTGTTATCGATAATCTGTTAATGCGAGTGACGACACTGTTTCAGACCATGCCCGCCTTTTTATTAGTGATCATTATCTTAGCGGTCTCCACTCCTTCAGTGAACCTGATCATCTTCAGCATCGGCATTACCAGTTGGCCAACTATTGCGCGACTGGTGCGGGCAGAATTTCGTACTCTGCGCGAGTCCGATTTTGTGCTGGCTGCCCGTTGCCAGGGTTACTCGTCGGGGCACATCATTTTTCGTGAAATGCTGCCCAATGCGCTGCCTGCCATTATCGTCACCGCCTCGGTGATGGTCGCCTCCGCCATTCTCATGGAAGCGGCGCTCTCCTTCCTCGGATTAGGCGATCCTAACGTGGTTAGCTGGGGATTTTTGATTGGCAGCGGGCGTGAAATGCTGCGTACCGCCTGGTATCTGACTGCCGTTCCAGGTCTTGCCCTGGTGATAACGTTACTTGGCCTGAACCTGTTGGGTGATGCGTTAAACGATGCCTTTAATCCCAGACTGAGTGAGCAATGATGTCAGCACTATTGTCGGTAGAGAATCTGCAGGTCCGTTTTGGTCAACATGCCGCCGTTGAACGGGTGAGTTTTAATCTGGCGCAAGGTGAAATGCTCGCTCTGGTTGGGGAGTCCGGTAGCGGAAAATCTGCCACAGCGCTATCGATAATGGGCCTGCTAGCCCGACAGGCTGAGGTGAAAGGGCGTATCCTGTTTGAAGGTCAAGATTTGCTCAGTTTGCCGAAACCAGTATTACGCGGAATACGTGGCGATAAAATCTCCATGATATTTCAGGAGCCGATGACCTCATTAAACCCTGTCTATAGCGTGGGGGCGCAGATTGCAGAGAGTCTGCGCTTGCATCAACATCTCAATCGCAAACAAGCTCGTGCCCGCGCTATCGAACTGTTGAACCTGGTCAACATTCCCGATCCTACCCGGCGGGTCGATGATTTCCCGCACCAACTTTCAGGCGGGCAGCGCCAGCGGGTGATGATCGCCATGGCGGTCGCGTGCGAACCTAAACTCCTTATTGCCGATGAGCCCACCACCGCGCTAGATGTTACGGTACAGGCGAACATCATGCTGCTGCTCGATAGACTGCGCCGCGAGCTTTCATTGAGCATTCTGATGATCTCCCATGATCTCGGCGTTGTGTCACAGTGGGCAGATAACGTGGCAGTAATGCACCACGGCACGGTTGTCGAGCAGGGTAGCGCAGAGGCGCTCTTCCGCCATCCAAAACACGATTACACGCGTGGGCTGATGGAAGCTTCATTGAGCGGCGACAACGACCTGCACTACCGCCAGCGTCTTCTTACCGAGATTCGCTATGATGGTCAGGAGCAGTTCCACCTGCATCAACCCGCTATGCTGCCTTTCGAGGATCTCAAGAGTGATGCCCCGTTGCTGTCAGTGAATGATTTGACGGTGAGTTATAAGCAGGGGCGCAAGCGTATTCCGGCACTGCAGAACGTTAGCTTCGATCTGCATGCCGGTGAAACACTGGGTCTGGTAGGGGAGTCTGGCTGTGGCAAATCCACTTTATCCCGCACGCTTTTACGGTTGATCAACGCCGATAGCGGCAACATATTCCTCGATGGTGCAGAGATTACACATCAGCCTGAATCGGCATTAAAAAAGCTGCGCCAGAGTGTGCAGATGATTTTCCAAGATCCTTACGCTTCACTGAATCCACGTCAGTCCATTTTCACGATTCTTGACTCAGTCCTTCATCTGCACGACCCTGCGCCTGCCGCACAACGCTTGCAGCGTATTCATCGCATGCTGGATCGTGTAGGACTGCCTAAACAGGCACTGCATCGTTATGCCCATGAGTTTTCCGGCGGTCAGCGCCAGCGTATTGGCATTGCGCGTGCGCTCATCGTAAAACCGAGGCTGGTCATTTGCGATGAGGCCGTTTCCGCGCTCGATGTGTCGGTTCAGGCACAAATCCTGAACCTGCTGCTGGAAATGAAGCAGGAGTTCGGGCTGAGCTATCTGTTTATTTCGCACAACCTTGCTGTGGTGCGTTATATGTCAGACAACGTGCTGGTAATGAATCAAGGCGAGATCGTGGAATCGGGAGACGTCGGGCAGATTTGGCGCCATCCGCAGCATCCTTATACACAGCAGTTGCTATCGGCGGTGAAAGCCGACGCACCTATGGCTCACGAGCGAAGATCTGCCTGACGGTATGACTCGCCAATCAAATGTGCTTTCCCAGCAGGAGAATAGTGATGTCAGACATAACGAATGAAGCAGTGATCAAAACCTTTTTCAATGTGGCGGCCACCGCACAGGACACGTCGGAAATCGGAAAGCTAGTGAGCCCTGATATTGATTGGTTTATTGCTGGTGACACTGAAAACGTCCCGTGGATTGGTAGAAAAAGTGGACAGACAGGTGCCGCGGAATTTTACTCACAGATTCGTGAGCAGATTAAATCCGAAGATTTTTCCGTTGATGGCTTTTTCAGCCATGGCGATCGCGTGTTAGTGCCCGGCAGGCTCAGTTCACGGGTCATCAAGACCGGCAAGTTGATTGAGACTGATTTCATTTTTGATTTTATCGTCAAGGATGGATTGATTACCCGTTTCAGACTGTTCGAAGACAGCTTCGCCGTTTCTCAGGCTAGCATCGTATAATCACGCTCGAATATGAGGCCAACGGCGGGAGATGTTGCTTTAAAGGCTAAAGTGCGTTGGGCATTACGATAGGGAGAGAGTGATGGAAATTCGAAGGTTTAAGGACGGTGATGCGAGCGCTTTATTTGATGTTTTTTCATCATCGATCCGTGATCTCGCATCGCGCGACTACACTCCGCAACAGATTGAGGTGTGGGCATCGAAAGATATTGACCCGCAACAGTGGGCAAGCCATATGAAGGCGCTGAACCCCTTTGTAGTAGAAGTGAAAGGAAGGATTGCTGGATATGCCGATGTTCAATCTAATGGGTATATTGACCATTTTTACGTATCCGGGGCCTATGCTAAGCAAGGTGTCGGCTCACTGCTGATGAAAGGTCTTCATGAAGAAGCCGAACGTTTGGGACTTAACGAACTGACGTCAAATGTAAGCAAGACCGCAGAATCATTCTTTGAACGGCAGGGCTTCACTGTGGTGAAAAGAAATTTACCTGTTCGACAGGGTGTGACACTGCAAAATGCATTGATGCGGAAGGGGTTAGTCAATTAAGAACCTGGGCGAGGCTGAGGTGTGCGTTGAACATCTGGCTGAGGCTGCCATCGAGTTGTGTATAGCGTCGTGATAGGAAATTTCCACGGCGATGACTTTCCTTCACTCTGGAGCAATACTTAAATCTTTCTGCAATGAAAGAGCGGGGAGCGTTGCCCTTCCTGGATTTAAGATTTTGATAATGGAATATAGCAGCCGAAACTATTTCCGGCTGCTATCAGCTACGTCGAAAGAGAATTGCGCTCGTCGATGCTACAAAGCGCATTCAGCCGCTGGCAACTTAATCGCGTACGAGGTTGCCAAAGTTTTGAAACGACTCTTCTACGATAATATTGACGTGACAAAAGACTTCATGCTCCGACTGTCGATCGTAGCGGAAGTAGCGCGAAACCACGACGCCCCGAAATGAGGAGAGCCTGTTGTCCTCATCTGGATTCCCGCCGATTTCGACAAAATCACCCACTGAAGGAATGAACATGACTGGGGTTTCTTCACCGGAGGTGCTGATAACACTTCCTTCGGGAATTGGTGTTTCTTCACCGCGTCGTTTGTACTGAAAGTCAATGCTGTACGTTATTTCCAATGTTACCTCTGGATGTCATCCGTTCGAATCGTCCATACAGACTTTATAGTCCTGGGTAGACAATAATATCAGAGATAATACCCAGGAATAAACAGGGAGCTGCGCAGAAAATTCTTATATAAGCACTTCTGAAGGTTGCCATTAAAGTATGTGCATCTCCTTCGAGAAGTTTGGAAGCCACAGAAGGTAGCCACTGGCGATTGCTGTTATCGCTTATTAGGCAGGTTCGAAAACTTAAGTAACCATTACCGCTTCGCTTATTTTTCTCATGACTTAAACACCGTATCATGCGGCCTTAACGACCGAGAAGTTGTACCGTTAAATTATTATTTCATTAGAGGTACGATGTTTACCGTTAGCTATATGAGCTGTGTAACGGCTTGCAGGGAACAACGAAGATGAGATTGATGCTATGATGCATTGCTTAATTTTCGCACTGAATCAGTGCTTGTAAACAGGGAAGAAAGGAATGTTTCATCTGATTTTTAGCATACCGAGCTGGTATGTCATTGCGCGATTTGTTATTCCATTAGCCATGCCATTGGTGCTTAAAATCCTCTTATCCCTGGTGGTTTTACTGGCTTCACAGTACCTGTTAATCAGCCGTTTTACGCCGGGCGGTATCTTCTCACCTGAAATGCCGCGTGTGGTTATTATCCTGTTTAACTGGGCATTCGGAACGGTGTTATTCCTGGCGATGACCCAATTACTGATAGATATCGTGGCGGTGATTGCCCTGGCGTTACGCCATCCGTTTGAGATCGCACCCGGCGCACGTTATCTGGCAGCGATCCTGGCGATGGTGCTGGCAACGGTGGGCGTCCATCAGGCAATACGGGTACCGCCTGTGAAAGATGTGACCATTAAAATTAAGGACCTTCCTCGTGAGTTCGAGGGATATCAACTGCTTCAACTGACGGACTTACACATCACAAAACTCTTTAACGCCGCCTGGACGACGAAGATGGTGGAAAGGGCGATGACGCTTGATGTTGACCTCATCCTGGTCACGGGCGATGTCATCGACGGCACGCTGGAAAATCGCCGAAATGATGTTGAACCGCTTAAAGGTTTGCATGCGCCCGACGGCGTTTTTGCCATTACCGGTAATCACGAGTATTTCTTTGAACAGCAACGCTGGACAGAACACCTTGCGACACTGGGCCTGCAACCTCTGCTGAATAGCCACACGATTATCAAACGCGGTGAAGCAGAGTTGGTTATTGCGGGCCTGCCCGATGCATCAGCATCACGGAGAGATGCGATTGGCCCAGATATAGAGAAAGCGTTGGAGGGGATACCTGATGACGCACCTGTGGTGCTCATGGATCACCAACCGCGTAATGCGCGGAACAATGCGCAACATAATGTAGATTTACAGCTTTCTGGCCATACTCATGGCGGGCTGATTCTTGGATTCGATCGTCTATTTGTTAAACCTAATGCGGGCTTTGTTTCAGGACATTATGACGTGGAAAACATGCAACTCTACGTGAATAACGGAACAGCGCTGTGGCCGGGAATGGCAGTCAGATTGGGTCGTCCTTCGGAATTAACACGAATTACCCTACAGCGGAAAGACTGACTGACCAATCGCCGCAGGAAGCAAACATGCCTCCTGCGGCGATTGGATTACGCTTTTGCTGGCTTATCAGGATACATGATTACACCAGTTCCGATATTTATTGATACCGCCGTCTGGCGATGTAAATCCTGAACAACCTAAAATACTATCAAAAAGTTTTTCATGGAAAACCGGCGTCTTTTTGTCCTGCAGCTCACGCAGGCGGTCAAACGATAACTGGTTATCTTTATTACTTAAAAATTTATCCGATGCCCAGACCATAATGGGGATTGTACGCTGTGCCATTGGGGCGTGATCGCGAGGCGTTCCATGAAAATGCAGATTATCTGAAATGGACTCACCATGATCCGACGCATAAAAGACAATCGCATTCTTGTCTTTTAAACTGTCGAACGTTTTCTTCAAAAAATAATCCGTGTAGAGCAGGCTATTATCATAGGAGTTAACCATCTCTTCTGTACTACAGGCATCGTCAATACCCTGACATTCAGGTTTATACCTGGCAAATGCACGTGGATAACGTTCCGTGTACATGTAATGAGAACCTTTGGTATGCAGGATGACGATATGCTTTCCTTGAGGATGACGATCTATAGAATCTTTGAGTTCATCAATAAGTGCCATATCGTCAACGGGTTGACCGGCATGACGTTTTTCCGCCTGAATAGACTCTCGCACAGAATAACTGTCAGCAAGTACCTTATTGTAGAACCATGCCTCACTCTGCATAGAGAACAGTTCAGACGAAAAACCTTGTTTCTTCATTACCGTGAACACGTTCATTTCTTTAAGCGTTCGTTCTGGGGCCTCTGAAGCACCGCCTTCTCTGACAAACATGCAACGAAGGGAAAGCTTTGTCGATGTATCGCACGAGTAACCTTGCAGGTGAATAAGGTTTTTCTCTTGATCAAGATAAGGGGTGTTATCACGCGCATAGCCATATAAACCCATATGATCTCTTCGCGCACTTTCTCCAATCACAAATACAATGTAGAGGTCATCTGCACTTTTCGGCGCAACGTATTTAAAATGCTCTGCAGGATCATAAAGATTGCGGTCATCTTCTGCCTGACTGAAGGTGCTGTAAGCTAACAATCCAACCCCGGAAAGCCAATTAGAGGGGGAGTATGTCCCGGCCACAACACCGCCGTAGCTTGCCATCATGCGGTTATTTACTTTGTCCTGTTCCGCTTGAACCTTACCCATTAAGTTCAGGGGAAGCCAGCAGCCCAGACCGGCAATAATCATGACGAGCGTCTTGTAAGACCATGCAAATTTAGGTTGCATTGAAGAATGTTTTTGGCGGTCGTGATATTTCCAGATCACAAAGAGTGGAACACTATTGATGGCTATCAACCACACGAAGAAGTGCCATCCAACAGACTCTTTTGAAAGGTCGAATGAGTCAGCGGCCATTACTGCTGCAACGATACCGTAGCCAATATCGATGTTATAAAAAATCATATAGTAGCTTGCTGCACTTGACACCAAAACTAGCGCTGACATGCCTATGCGGGAAACGTACTTACCTAACAGACTTAATAGCATGCAAAGAAATAATACGAGGCAAAAGGCGGCAAATACTTCAACTATCAGAGATAGTGTCCTGTCAAAACTTATTTTTTCAAAGCGCCGAAAGAATATGGGTAAATTGAGCAGTATCCCTACAAACAGTGCAATAAAAATCGGCACATATAATTGCCTTAAAAAACTTCGTTTGAACATCCCTAGCCTCGCAAGTGAAAAAATTATAACTAATTTTTATTAAGAAACAGTGAACGTTATGACGCTGTCAGCTTGAAAGGGTTCAGCAAGCAGGAGGTTACCGCTACGTTATAATGTAACGGCATGTATTTGAAGGCGAGTAAGATTTTTTAAGTAATTGATTATGTGGGCTTTTATTTTCACTGCATAGTTGTCGGGGCTCTGGCTTCGTAAAGGGAATAATGCTTTCAACCGTTGATGAGCATCTGTGCTCTCTGGTGTGGGACACACTTTGGGGACGTGTGCTTCGCTCACAATTGATGCTGAGCGAAACAACGGATACAAATTGCCGCTAACTACACGCCATTCGCCACATAATTGATACGGTAGTTATCAAATCCCGCTTTAGGCCCACTGCCAAAATCCACCTGTAACAACTGCCAGCGGCTGACATCCCATGCACAAAGTTGACCTTCCAGCGCCAGAGCCGACAGTGCGCTGTGCGCGGCAATGGGTCGCTTTCTCATCGACAACCATGTGGCATCATTAATCACTTCAATATTGGGCAAACGCAGTGCCAGCCAGTTATCAATCAGCGGCCAGCCAAAATCCTGCGTCAGCTTTTCAAAGGCTGGACTCTGTAAAAAATTTGCCATCGCGTCAGCATTTTTCCAGAGATAGAGGGGCGCATAACGGTTCTCATCGCAATGTGCATCACCGATCCGGGAAACGAGATATGCCTTAAAAAGTAGGCCTGGGAAGCCATCCAATTTCGCACCATTTTGCTTGATACGCGTATCAATGATCGACATGTCGTAGTCAGCGGGTAGGGTAAATCGATATTGCATGACAATCATAATGTGTCCTCCGACAGCATCTGATCGCGGTTGGAGCATAATTCATGACACCGATCGGACAGCGTTGGCGTAAAGCCGATCAGAGTTTCACAATCAAAGTTTTTCAGCATGGCGTTTCTTCTCCGCATTGACAGTGAAATGATTCTGGTACGATCGTTTCATCCCGAATATCAAATTCTTCACTCACAACCATCCTGATTTACAGGATAATATTAGTTTTTTTTAGAGGCTGTTAAGATATGAGCAAGTCACAGCATCATGAAGTGTTCTGTGCGTTTCAGATATGTCATTTAACATAATATACATTATGCGCATTAAATTGGGGTTTCAATTATGTTAAATTGCCAGCCACCTAAAGTATCTTAAAGCGCTTTAGATGGCGGTTGAAATATTTATCTGGGGAAGTTTTCCAGCACTGAGATCAACGCGTGACGTTCGCTAATCCGTTATCGGCCTTGGGCGTGACTGTCATAAGGACTCAACTTGGTGTTGAGACTCTAGCGTGTTCGTTGAACTCCCTAAACGATGAGACATCCTGTGAAGTCACATTCCCCTCTAAAAGAGTGTTTGGAACGTTTTTGTCATGATGCCAACTCACGTCGGATATATTTACCGGAAAAGGTTTTAGGTAGCGTATCGTAAAAACGAATGTACCGTGGAATTGCATGTCGACCGCAACGCTCCACCAGTTTCTCTCGAATTTGTCGCTTCAGTACCCTCTGCTGTAATGAGGTCAGCGCCTCAGTAACCACATATAAAGCAACCATTTCTCCAAGCAAAGCGTGTGGCGTTCTGGTGGCCACCACTTCCAGGATCTCATTAAGGCCGCCCAACGCATTTTCCACCTCAGTGGTTGCCAGCCTCTTACCACCGATATTGATCACATCATCCATGCGTCCCTGAATGACAATTTTATCACCCTTTCTTACCGCACAGTCGTGGGTGGCATAACACCACTGACCGTTGCGTTTTAACCAGTAGCGTTGGTCATGCTGAGTGTCGTCCTGCCACACGGTCAGCATTGCGCCGGGTCCCAGCGTAGAGTTGAATATCAGCATACCGGTTTCACCTTCGGCGCAGGCTTCACCGTTTAACGGATTGACCACTTCCGGCGCGCGTGGAAATACAGGACTGAGCGCCGTACCCTGGCCTGCCAGCAACGGCCAGCCAGACTCCGTTTGCCAGTAATGATTTTCACAGTTCACCGCCATCACTTGTCTAACCCACGCTTCCGTTGCGTCATCCAGTGGTTCTCCCGCCAGATACATCGCGCGCAGTGAGGCCAGAGTGGCACGAGGCGGGCCCTGCCTGCGCGCCAACCGAATAGCACCGGCGATTGTCAGCATACGGGTTATACCCAGTTCTTCAATCATCTGCCACCAGTTCTGGCCAGGCGCATTACGCGGGCTGCTTTCGCACATTACCGTGGTTAATCCGGCCAGCAGTGGTGCATAAATCCCGTAACTGTGCCCGGTCACCCAGCCAATATCAGCCGAGGTAAAGAAGACCTCGTCATCATCCAGTTTAAACAGGTGATGCAGGCTGGCTAACAACGCCACGGCATACCCACCAGTATCGCGCACTATCCCTTTTGGCGTGCCGCTGGTGCCTGAGGTGAACAACAAATGTGAAGGCTCACTGGAGGCTAACCACACACAGGGGATCTGCATCGCTGCGTGAGTCGACAGTTGCCCCATGAAGTCAGCTGACGCAGTATCAACAACGCGCATGCTTATTGATGTCATCGGGATATTGGGAAGTAATTCCCTGCCACGGCTTTCACTATGGTGCAGGATCAATGCGGGCGTACAGGCCTGAGTCCGCTGTAAAAGCGCTTCGCTGGTGATGGAGGAGTAAACCACCACATGAACCGCACCTAGACGTGCGCAGGCCAGCATCGCCACCGCAGCCAGCGGCGACACCGGCAGCGCAATGAGCACACGATCGCCCGGCCGGATCCCCCATTCCATCATTAAACTGCTAAGCACGTTGACCTGCTGCCATAACTCACGATAGCTCCCGCGATGCGTCTGGCCGCGATAGTCACGATGAATAATGGCGCAGCGATCGGCGCGCTGTGCAAGATGACGGTCCAGTGCGTTGAAGCAGAGGTTGGTCTTTCCTTCCGGGAACCAGCGGCTGCGGGGCCCCGGCTCAATCCGTTCAACCACCTGCTCAAAGGGATGCTGCCAGTGAATTCGCCGGGCCTCCTGCCGCCAGAATTCACTGTTAAACCCTGTATTATCCACGTCGGATCCCAACATTCATCGCCTCCGGCTGAGCCATGTCCCGGGTGTACTGCTCAATGACATTCGCGATCCATGTCGCATCCTCTCCTACCCCCTCAAACCGCCCCGAGCCCCAGGTCCACAACCATGGCAACCCCCAGAAAATAAAGCCCGGGCTGCACAGACACGCCCCGCGTATGGCGGGGATACCCTTTTTCATCGAAAACTGGCGCTTCAATCCAGCTAAAATCAGTATGAAATCCAACCGCCCAGACGATGGCGCTGATGCTGGCGAGATCGATAGCAGCTGGATGCTGTTCCGGCTCCCAGAGCGGCTGGTAAGTCGGTTCCTCCGGTGCCTCAATGCCCTTTTGATCAATCCAGGCATCAATGCTGTCCTTTATTTTTTTGAGGTCGCATCCGCGCCGTCAAGGTTAGCGCGCAGATCCCCAGCAGTGAGTAACTGGCCATCCTGATACTTCAATAAACGTCCATAAAGCTGCATGCCCTGCAGCGCAAACGCGCGTAAATCAATATCCCGACCGCCGTCGCGCCCGGTGACATAGTGGTTGGTTTTACGGCGCGCATCCTCGCCCAGCGGATGATTATCCACGGTTAATCGGTAGTGCCCCATATCATCAAGCCAATCAACCACATCGCGTCCACGGTAGAAACGCGCCACGCGCGGTGCGCTGCCCACACACAGATGCACACGGCGCCCCGCAAGGTGCAGATCCTCGGCGATCTGCGCGCCGGATTGTGCCGAACCCACCACCAACACATCACCCTGTGGCAGTTGATCTGAAGATTTGTACTCTGCGGAGTGCAACTGCACGATACGTGGCGGCAACTGTGTGGCGATGTCAGGGAAACGCGGCCTGTGGTAGTTGCCCACGGCGATCACCACCTGTTCAGCCTGAATCGTTCCCATCGAGGTGCGTAACACAAACCCGTCAGCGTGGCGCGTAACGCGCTCCACGTTCACCCCTTCATAGAGCGGCGCATCAAAACTCCGTGCATAGCGCTCAATGTAAGCCACGATTTCATCGCGCAGCATAAATCCGTGCGGATCCTCACCGTCATAAGGAAATCCCGGCAGCTTACATTGCCAGTTTGGTGTTACCAGGCAGAAATTGTCCCAGCGCTGATGGCGCCACGCCCAGGCAAGTTGATGGCGCTCAAGGACAATGTGCCGGATTTTTTTTGCGTCAGACTCCAGCTCATGGCGAGTCCTGCCTGCCCGCCGCCAATAATGACCACAGGATAGTGATGATTCATGGTTTTCTCGCTTGTTGTCAGACCGGGATAGGTGTAATGGTTTCGACAATGACCCGCTGCCCGGCACTGAACTGCTGTGCTTTGAGCGAGATAGCGGCCGACTGATCCATGGCGCTGGAGCAGAAATAGCCAAACTTTGCTTTTACCCGCTCGCTGGCTTCATCAAGTGCGCGTACGGTGAGTGTGACAAACTCTTCAAGCATGTAGGGGTGATTGACCTGCAGGTGTTTCTCAATCGCCGTGGAAGGCGAATAGCAGGTATCTTTGCTGCCATCGGGCCAGCAAACAACAAAGTGCATCGCAGGCATTGCTCGCTCCTTTAGTGATTCGTCATACCGGTTAACGGCTGTTGGTTAAGATCCCAGTAGCAGGCATGCTGCTGCCGGAGTTGCATCATCAGTTGCTGACTGGCGGTAAAGTGCCCCACCACCGCACAGGCAATACCGCACTCGCTGAAGCGGTGCTGCACGGCAGCACAGTGCTCAGCGTCCAGCGCCAGCAGAAATCCAAAACTTGGAAATGCACACAACCATTGCTCCAGATCCACGCTATCCGGTCGCGGAACCTGCTCAAGATCGATTTCGGCTCCCAGCCCCGCGCTTTCCAACAGCATCACCAGCGTGCCTGCCAGTCCAGCCTGACTGATATCTTTTGCCGCATGAACCTGGCCCGTTGCGGCCAGCTCGGGCAACAATGCCAGTGCCTGCCTTAAGGCTGTGGGATCAGCGTCGGTGGCGGCATCCCAGTTCAGACCGGGAGGATGCCAGCGCCCGAGCAGGTTGATGGCCACCATCAGCGTCTGACCGGGACGCACGGCAAAGCTGCTCAATGGGTGAGTGGTTTCCCCCAATACCGCCACTGCCAGTTGCGGGTGATCGCTGCGCAGATTGGTGTGCCCTCCGACAATCGGTACCTGGTAAGCGCGTGAAGCTGCCGCCAGACCCTCCAGGATGCGTTCTGCATGGGGTAAATCGTCATCCCAGAGTGCATTGACGATGGCCAGCGGACGCCCCCCCATAGCAGCAATATCACTGAGATTCACCATGACGCCGCACCAGCCCGCAAACCAGGGGTCGGCCGCAACAAAACGATTGATAAACCCTTCTATAGCGAGCAACTTGAAGCTCGCACCATCCGGGATCAGCGCACAGTCATCCCCGTTAGCACAGGGTGCAGGCCATGCTTCGTGTAACTGCCGCGCCACCGTCTGAATATCTTGTTTATGCGCGAGGCCGCTAAAACTGTGCAGCTGCGTAATTAGCGCGGTTAAGTCTTCATTCATTACGCTGCTCCTGTCAGAAAGGTAGGGATTTCCGCGATGCGCTGCCGGGTCGCGGTCTGAATGACCATGCCGCTTAGCGGATCGTGACAGGGTGGGTAAAACGCCAGATCGGCCTGCATCCGCGCATGGCGTACCCCACGCAGATCGAGCCAGTCAAGCGTTTGCCAGTGCATGCGCCGGAACAGCGGTTCGTTCTGATGCTGCACCTGGGCATAAAAGGCCTGACACCCCAGCGCATGCGCGCTGCATACCGCCAGACGGATAAGGGTCGGCCCGAGCTGTCCTTGCCGCCGATAGGCGCTGTCCACCGCCAGCCGCGATCCCACCCATATACCCGGTTCAGGTTCATGGATGCGTACCGTGCCGACCACTTCATCGTGCCAGCCAGCCACGCTACCGAGTGCGACCAGCAGCCGCGCATCGTTATCAATCTCGTCACGATCGTTATCCACGAAAAGCCCCTGCTCCTGACAGAACACGCGCTGGCGCAGTGCATACGCCTGCTGCCGCTCCCAGGGCAGAGTGACCCATTTGATGGTGTATCCCGCGTAATGATTCATCGGCGCTCCTCAGGCAGTCGCCTGCTCAAAGCTGGAAAGCGAGGAACAGGCGCCACAGCGGCCGCAACCTGCTTTGATATCGCTGGAACGCAGATTCGCCGCATTAAGCATCTGCCCCAGCGGTTGCAGAATCGATGTCATAAAGGTGCTGTCTGGCGCGGCATGATGCTCCAGCGGCGTGCCGCTGATGGGAACGAACGGCACGACGAACGGGTAAACACCCAGATCAATCAGCGTTTCGGACAGCGACAATATGGCTCCGGGGGTATCACCGAGTCCGGCCAGGATGTAGGTGCTGACCTGGCCACGGCCAAACACAGCAACCGCGTCTGCAAAGGCAATCAGATACTGCTCAACGCTCACCTGTGCCTTCCCCGGCATGATGCGTGCGCGAACCGCCGGTGTAACCGCTTCCAGATGCATACCCAGTGCATCAATGCCCGCATCTTTCATACGCTGAAACCAGACAGCATCCCCCGGCGGTTCACACTGGCCCTGTAATGGCAGATCCACCGCTGCTTTAATCGCCGCTGCACTTTCCACCAGAATACGCGCCCCACGATCGCTGCCAGAGGGTGTGCCGGTGGTCATCACCATGTGTTTCACACTATCCAACTCCACGGCGGCTTTGGCCACTTCCGCGAGTTGCTGCGGCGTTTTCCGCGCAATGGTGCTGCCTGCTGCCAGCGACTGACCGATGGCGCAGAACTGACAGGCTTTGGCCCGGTTTTCGTAACGGATACAGGTTTGCAGCACCGTTGTGGCCAGCACATCAGTGCCATGCAGCGTGGCGGGAATGCCATCTGCCGTCTGTCTGTCATAAAAGCGCGGCTTATGGGCAATACTGATCTCTTTCACCGGAATGCTCAGGTTGTAAAGGCGGGTTGTTCCCGAAGCTTCATGCTTTACCTGCCAGGGAGAACGATGCGCAGAATGGGTGTAAATCGGCACCATCACCGTAACACCGTCGATATTCATCGCCTGATGATCTGAGGGACCCGCGCCGCCGTGGCGACTGACGTGCTCCTGCTGCGGATTAATGACCTGTACGCCCTGAGTCAGCAGCTCAGTGATCAGTTGCTGGCGGGTAGCTGGTACGTTCTGCATCGTGATCTCCTACGGTTTGAGCCTCAGCACTGCGAGGGATGACATAACGAGCTTGCGTATCATCCAGTCGAAGACTCAGCAGCTCCGGGCGCGCGTAATGGCCCACAGAATCCATCATGCGTTTACGTTTGGTAATGAGCGACATATCCAGATCGGCCACCAGAATGCCTTCTCCTTCCGTCAGCGGTGTTGCCAGGTGGCGCCCTTCCGGCGAGATAATCGCGGTGTGACATCCCCCTCTCAGCCCCTTCTGCAGGGTCGGATCGGAAGTCAGTTCATTTATCTGCGCTTCGGTCAGCCAGCCTGTGGCGTTGATGACGAAGCAGCCTGATTCGAGTGCGTGATGCCGAATAGTGACGTCCATCTGTTCGGCGAAGATGGGCCCCACCAACGATCCCGGGAACTGGCTGCAGTGGATTTCTTCGTGTTGCGTCATCAGACTGTAGCGGGCCAGAGGGTTGTAATGCTCCCAGCAGGCCAGCGCACCGACGCGACCGACACGGGTTTCTGCCACTTTCAGCCCTGAACCATCGCCCTGGCCCCAGATCATGCGTTCATGGTAGGTCGGGGTAATCTTGCGCCGCTTCAGCACCAGCTCCCCGCTGGCATCAAACACCAGTTGTGTGTTGTAGAGCGTGCCGTGATCGCGCTCATTTACCCCCAGTACCACCACCATATTTCTCAGCCGTGCGCGCTCACCCACGGCATGTGTAATCGGGCCGGGCACGACAACGGCCTGCTCATAGAGCTTCAGATGCGCCGCCCCGGCAGTCATCGCCGGTGTAATGAATGAGAAATAGGGGTAATAAGGCACAAAGGTTTCGGGAAACACGATGATTTCGGCCCCTTTCACCGCGGCTTCATCGATGGCCTCCAGAACACGGGCCAGCGTTTTGCTGGCCTCATGAAGATCCGGGGCGATCTGGGCTGCAGCGGCGCGAATAATGCGAGATCCAGCCATGATGGTCCTCCGCTTACATCGTCCAGGTATCAATAATTACCGCATTGTCTCGAACATGCAGCAGCTTGAGATCGAGCACATCGAGCGGGTTGATAGGGCGTACGCCTTCCAGCAGTGAAGGCTCGCCATGGCCATATAACGCCTGCAGGGCAAAACGACAGGCGTAAACTTTCCCCCCCTCAGCCATAAACTTGTTGAGCTGATTGGCATAGTTCTGATGACCAGGAAACGCTTCTGCACCGATAGTCGGGAAGCCGCGCTGAACGCCCAGCAGCACACCCGGCCCGTAAAGCAGGATTGAGGTTTCAAACCCTTTACGTTGCAGGCGCGTGGCCTGCAGCATGTTGACGAAGCCAATTGACCCTTCAAACGCCACCGTATGGAAGGTCACCAGTGCTTTTTGACCAGGTTCTGCTTTAACGTCCTCAAAAACCTTTTCTTCGTAATCGACAAAAAATCACCCGTCTTATGGGCAGGCATTGTGACTTTTGGCATAGCACTTCTCTCCTCAGGGTTGTCTGGAGGAGCCTGGCTCCCCCGTTATTTGACATGTGCAGGTCATGCCTTTTAACAGGAGCAAGGGGCGTGCCAGCCGGGATTTAAGCCCATGCAATCAATGGCCCATCAACTGCTCACTTAATGAACTAAATTTTTTTTCCTGAAGGAATTAACCATTAAAAAAATGGGGTGATGATAGGAGTGATATGGCGTCAAATGCACTAAATTGATGCCTATTTGCACCAAATAAGCACACATCTGGAATCATCATGCAATCAATGATGCAATCAATAAGATTGGTGATTGCAGAGAGAAATGCAGCCCGGCATAGTGAGTGAAAACGGCTCATTCGATAAGGCGTTGCGACTATGCTAACTAAGCTTTCCAGCCGCTGGCACGGCCATCAGACTCAAAACACGCCGCGTCCGGCCTATCTGTTAATTGCAGATATCATTGCTGATGGTATTAACAGCGGTGAATTCCAGCCCCGTGACCGCCTTCCCCCGTTACGCGATCTCGCGGTATCGCTTTCGCTCAATTACACCACCGTTACGCGGGGCTATGCTGAAGCGAAACGGCGGGGACTGATTGATTCACGCCCGGGGTTAGGCAGCTATATTCGCGGCAAAGTCCCGTCGGTGCCGCTTAGCGGCGGTAGTAGCTATGAGATGACCATGAACTCGCCTATCGAGCCGGGAGAAGAGCTGGCGCAGGCTATTAGCGATGGCGCGATGAACCTGTTTGCGCAAAAAATATACTCAGTCTTCTGCGCTATCAGGACTTTGGCGGGCATGCCGATGATAAGGCCATGGCAAAGGTGTGGCTTGAGAAACAACTGCCCCAGGTCAGCGAAGAGGAGATCTTAGTCACGCCGGGCATTCACAGTGCGCTGGTCGGGTTGCTAACGTTGTTATGCCGCAAGGGAGGCAGCATATGCGTGAGCGATTTGATTTACCCGGGGCTGAAAGCGATTGCGAGCCAGTTAAACATCACGCTGCAGTCCTTGCCCTGTGATGAAGATGGCCCACTTCCGCGCGCTTTTGAGCATCAGTGTCAGACGGGGCATATCAGCGCACTCTATATCAATCCGACGTTGCAAAATCCCACCACCTTAACCCTGCCCCTGCGTCGTCGTGAGGCGCTGGCGGATGTTGCTTCCCGCTACAGTATTCCGGTGATTGAAGATGAAGCCTATGCGGCGCTGATGACAGAACACATTGCCTCATTTAGTGAGCTGGTACCGGAGTTGACGTGGTATATCACCGGCCTGTCGAAATGTTTTGGCCCGGGATTGCGGACGGCCTTTGTAAAAGGACCAGGCAAACGCAATACGCAACTCCTGGCAGGCGCTCTGCGCGCACTCAACGTGATTATCAATCCGACGTTGCAAAATCCCACCACCTTAACCCTGCCCCTGCGTCGTCGTGAGGCGCTGGCGGATGTTGCTTCCCGCTACAGTATTCCGGTGATTGAAGATGAAGCCTATGCGGCGCTGATGACAGAACACATTGCCTCATTTAGTGAGCTGGTACCGGAGTTGACGTGGTATATCACCGGCCTGTCGAAATGTTTTGGCCCGGGATTGCGGACGGCCTTTGTAAAAGGACCAGGCAAACGCAATACGCAACTCCTGGCAGGCGCTCTGCGCGCACTCAACGTGATGGCTAGCCCCATTACCAATGCGCTGGCATCGCAATGGATACAGGATGGCACCGCCGATCGCGTGCTGGAATCTATTCGTACCGAGGCGGGAATTAGGCAGAAGCTAGCGGCCGACATCCTACGGCCTTTCACTCTGAAAGCTTCACCCGAGGGATTTCATTTGTGGTTGAGGCTACCGCGTCATCTGAACTGGAATCCCGCAGAAGTGGCGGTAAAATTGCGGGAACTTGGGGTGAGTGCCGTATCCAGTGCCGCGTTTTGCACCGACAACAACCCGCCTGATGCGTTACGTATCTGTCTGGGAGGAGCATGGTCACGAGCGATATGTGCGGAGAACCTACAGACTATCTCGCATGTATTGGCGCATCCAGAGCACTATCACAGCATTGTGTTATGAGGTACACAAGCCGAGGATGAATGCCACTGTAAATCTTATTATTACGCTGTGCAGCGCCATTCCCCGATGGCGCTGCACAATCAAACTACGTAGCCGATGCGGTACTCTCTTCACCCTCACCAAAACGGTCGCGCATATAGGTTTCAATCTCCTCCAGCGATTTTCCGCGTGTTTCAGGCAGAACCACAGCAACGAATATCAGTGAAACGACATTCAGGCCGGCAAAAATGAAAAAGGCATTGTTGCCCACTGCCGATAGTAATGGCGGGAACGCAAAGGCGACAATTGCGTTACATATCCATTGGAATGACACTGCTGAACCGGTCAATACCCCGCGCACCTGCATCGGGAAAAGCTCCGACATCAACAGCCAGTAAATGGGCGAGATGCACATCTGCATGAAGCAGAGAAAAACCAAAATACAGGCTAACGCGAGGATACTTTGCATCATGCCATTTGGCAGCAATACCAGAACTGCGCCCAGCGCTAATTGCGTAGCAATGACTACCGATAAACCGGTCATTAACATCGGACGGCGGCCGAAATGACGAATTGCCCTGATGCCCGCCAGTGTAGCCAGAACCGATACCACGCCGTTGCCAATCGTCGCGGCGATTGAGGCGCTGGTGCCAAGACCGGTGCTCTTAAGGATGATCGGCGTGTAATACATGAACGCGTTGACGCCGGTGAACTGAATCACCATCCCCAAACCGCAGCCCATTAACAGCAAACGCACAATCCATTTTTCCTTCAACAGCTCACGAGCAGAAGGACCCTGGCGCGCTTCACGGGCATTAAGCCGCATTTCCGCCATTTCCTTCTTTATTTCTCGCGGGTGCTCACGAAGTTTCTGCAAGATACGCAGCGCCTCGTTGATGCGCCCTTCTGCTACCATCCAGTGTGGTGAAGCCGGTACGAAAAAAGTCCCTACAAACAGCAATACGCCGGGCACCATTGCTAAGGCCAGCATGTAGCGCCACATAATCGGATCATGCAACAGCAGACTCATGCCCGCGCTGACGACATAGGCCAACAGCTGTCCAGAGACGATCATCAGTTCGTTGCGGCTGACCATCGGTGCGCGGTGTTTGGGACCGGCAATTTCAGCGATAAAAACGGGTACGGTCGATGAACCGCCGCCTACAGCGAAGCCCAACACAAACCGCATCACCACCATAATTTCAATATTCGGCGCCAGGCTGGTGCCCAAAGAGCCCGCCACAAAGAGCAATGCCAGACTGCGTAATGTGATGCGGCGGCCAAAACGGTCAGACACATAGCCGCTGACAAAAGCACCTACGGCAGAACCAAATGTGAGCGATGAAGTGACCAATCCCTCGGTGAACGGTGACAGATCGAGTCCACCCTGAGAACCCGGTAGCGTCATATAAGGTAACGCGCCGGAAATGATGCCGGTGTCGTAGCCGAACGCCAATGCGCCCATCGTGGCGACCAGCACCACGAAGAACAGGCGTTGTTTTACGGTTAAATTTATCGACCCACTTTCATCTGAATCTGGCGGGGTCTGCGTTGTGTTTTGCATTATTGCATCCCTGATTTACCAATATACACAGCGAGTTGCTGTGTAAAGAAAGGTATAAGTATAGACGCAAATAGTAAATTGGGATCTTAGTCACATCAATATCTAAAACGATATCAGTAATGTCGGCTACAAGCCTAAATGTCCGCGCAGCGTGTCGCTTTCATATTCCTCCCTGAATATTCCCCTTTCCTGCAACAACGGAACCACTTTGTTGAAAAATACCTCTGCGGCACCGGGCCACGGGGGCATGATCACAAACCCATCCACCGCCCGTTGCCGATACCACAATGCTATGCGTTCCGCGATGCTTTCAGCGGTGCCTGCCACAATAAAGCCGCTGCGCGCTATCCACTTAGTGAACTCACGCAGCGTCATGCCCTGCTCTCGCGCATGTTCCAGCATCGGGGCAAAACGTTCACGTCGGCTCAGATGGGCAAGGATATCGGGCATCGGTTCATCCAGCGCGTGCTGCGACCAATCATAATCCATGGTGTTGGAAAGATGCGTCAGCGTGGCCAGTGGATGATGCAATCGCGTTAGCTCAGCCAATAACTCATCGGCTTCTTTTTGCGTTGTGCCAATCACCGGTTGCAGTCCGGGCAACACCTTAAGGCTGTCTGCGGCACGGCCGTAATTTACGACCTTAGTTTTGATATTGGCATAGTATGCTTGTGCCGCCGCCAGGCTGGGTTTTTCGGAAGCAAAGATGGCATCCGCCCGCTGCGCCGCCAACTCGGTAAAGGCACCAGAACCACCAGCCTGAATCGTCACTGGTCGCCCTTGAGGTGCACGGGAAAGATTCAGCGGGCCCTGCACGGTAAACCACGCATTGCTGATGTCAGCGTAATGAATCTTGCTGGCATCAGCGTAAATGCCTTTTAACCGATCGCCTACAATCGCGTCAGCTTCCCAGCTGTCCCATAGACGGAATACGGCTTCTATAAATGCATCCGCCTTAAGATATCGCTGATCATGGCTTAGCAGCGGCACGCCAAAATTCTTCGCCTCACTGCCGCTGGTCGAGGTCACCACGTTCCATCCGGCTCGTCCCCGGGAGAGATGATCGAGTGTCGCCAGCGTCCGTGCCGCCGCAAACGGACTGGCAAAGGAACTGGAAATCGTACCCGCCAGACCTATTTTTCCGTTACCGAGCTTAATGCAGACAGGACCGAAAACGGATCTGGCCGCTCGGTGACACGATGCGTGACGGCTTCAGAAAAATGGTCTCCGTAAATGTCATCAACCGACAGTTTATCCGCCATAAATACCAGGTCGAATTTCGCTTGCTCAGCTTGCAGCGCTAACGCTTTGAGCTGCCTGAAATCCGCTGGATGCGGCACGGGCTCTGATGAGGGCATGCGCCAGCCCGCATAATGGCAGCCGGTCGTTTCAAGAAATAATGCGAGATGGAGTGACGGCATAATCAGTTTTGTCCGCCTGCAGGCGCGTGGCTCAGGTCTTGATCAAACCACTTTTCCGAGATCGATTTGAGCGTCCCATCGCTACGCAGCTGATCCAGCGCGCTATCGACTTTCTGGCGCAGTTTATCGCCCTGTGCATCTTTGCGGAACGGTAACGCCACCTGACGGACGCCGAATGGCTCGCCGACAACTTTCAGCGGCAACCCTTTTTGTTTGATTTGCCCCAGTAAAATGACCTGCCCGGAAATAAAGGCATCTGCTTTACCTTGCGCCACGGCATTAACCACTACATCCCGGCCTTCATAGGTTACCAGGTTAATCTTGTGTTCCGGATCGGATTCTTTCAACACGTTGGCGTAATTGGAACCCAGTTCAGCCGCCACGGTTTTGCCGCTTAAATCGCTAAGCCCGTGAATGCTATTATTATTCTTGCTCACTGCGATTTGCGCGGCGGAATAGTAATAAGGCGTGGAGAAGTTATAGGCTTTACGGCGCTCAGGCGTATCGGCAAAATTACCCACGGTATCCACTTTTCCGGTTTGCAGTGAGCCCAATACCCCGACCCAATCTGACGTGACCCACTCCACTTTTAATCCCGCTTTTTTAGCCACTGCATTTAGCACGTCAACGCTAAAGCCTTTGAGTTCGTTACCTTCTTTGAAGTAATGCGGGTAGCCATCTGGCGTTGCCCCCACACGTAATACATCCTGAGTGTCAGCCTGTTGGCTTTGATCGCATGCGCTCAGTAACGCTGCAGCACACAGGCACATCACCATTCCGCGAAATTTCATACTGATTCCTGATTATTGTTGATAGGGTTTGCCCAGATGGGTTTCCAGCTGTCGTTGTAGTAATGAGAGCAGGAAAGTCAGCCCCCAATAAACTAATGCCACGGCAGTGTAGGCTTCGAAAAACTTCAACGAGGCAGTGGCTTCCAACTTGCCTGCTGATAACAACTCGGTCACACCCAGCGTGAATGCCAGCGATGAGTTTTTGATGAGGCCGATGTACATGTTTCCCGTAGCTGGAATGGCATTACGACAAATCTGCGGTAATAAAATACGCCAGCAGGCAATCGGTAAACTCAGGCCACTGGCCAATGCGGCTTCGATTTGTCCGCGGTCCACGGAGTCAATGCCGGCGCGGAATATCTCGGCTAAATAAGCCGCCGTGTTAAAACTTAATCCTGCGATTACCGCATAAACCGGCCCAACCGAATTGAGTACTGGAAAAAGCTGCGGTAAGCCGAAATAGATAATCAGCAGTTGTACCAGTACCGGCGTACCTCTAAAAAACGAAATATACAATTTTGCTATTG
The DNA here is from genome assembly GCF_002095465.1 of Pantoea rodasii. Taxonomy (GTDB): domain Bacteria; phylum Pseudomonadota; class Gammaproteobacteria; order Enterobacterales; family Enterobacteriaceae; genus Pantoea; species Pantoea rodasii. The sequence continues at coordinate 236,441 of NZ_MLFP01000003.1, forward strand.
CGCGTAACGGTTTTACACCGCGCAACATCAGCGCCAGCAATAAGCCTAAAAGGGTGGCCACGATAATCGATGCGCCAGATATCAATAACGTAATCGGCAGATAGTGAAGAATGGCAGGTATCAGTTTGAACATATAAATCAGGTCAAAGTTCATGTTAGCGGTTCCTGAGTTATATTTCGTAGTCGTTTACAAATGCATTGATGCGGCTGCCTGCCTTGCCGAGACTGATTTCATCGGGAGCACCCTGGGCGATGATTTTGCCCTGCTCCATAAAAAACAGGCGATTCGATATTTCCCGGGCAAAGTTCATTTCATGAGTCACGATGGCCATAGTGATATTTTGCGTCGCAATCTCGGCGATTAATTTCAACACGCCGCGGCGCATTTCAGGATCAAGTGAAGATGTCGGCTCATCCATCAGTATCACCTCAGGTTCAAGGCTCAGTGCTCGCGCGATCCCTACCCGCTGCTGCTGGCCACCCGATAGCATCGCCGGATATGATGATGCCTTATCATGAAGTCCTACCCGATGAAGGTACTCAAGCGCTTTTTCATCCGCTTCTTTTCGCCCTAGCTTTCTGGCAAATCGTAAAACCTCAGTAATATTCTCCAGAGCCGTTTTATTGCGGAAAAGATTATAGTGCTGAAATACCATCGAACTCTTTCGCCGTAGCGTGTTGACCTGTTTACGGTCCAAATGCTGTGCATCGATGGATGCGTTACCAATCGATATTTTTCCCGCATCGGGCACGACCAGAAGATTTAAAGTCCGCAGAAGCGTGGATTTTCCGGAACCTGACGGGCCGATGATGGAGACCACTTCGCGTGGTTGAATGTCGAAGCTGATATTATCCAGAGCCTGGAAGCCCCGAAATGATTTACTTAAATCTGTGACTGTTATCATTGAGTTATCGGCATGCATAAAGAGTCAGCAGCCGATTATCAACAGGTCATTAATCCAGACAAAATGCTTAATACCACCAAGGATATGCCACAAAGTCATAACGCCGCTGTTGTTGCTGTACCCTTATTTCAAACGTGAGCGGCTTTGTTCGCCTTACACGTTGTAAGGTGTCACTACATTCACCTTCGAAAAAAGATGGTTTTGTTCAATGACCGGTAGGAAGCCGTGAAACGTCAAAAGCGTTTGGAAAACCGTGCGTGCATCCACTCGTAGATCATGTTGAATCACCGCATTCAACTTATGGTCAGTTAAAAGGAAGCGATTTTCTTCATCAACATCATGTCCGATATAACTGACTATTTCTCGGCCAGCCTGGCGAAATGCCCTGAGTATGGCCGCATTGCCTCCGCCGACGCAGTAAACGGCCTTCAAATTAGGATAATTATTTAAGGTATTGAGCATCACATCAAAGGTCATGCCATCAACGCCATATCCTTCACTGACCCAAACAGGATTGAGTGAGGGTGCCATAAGCCTTAAACCCTGACAGAACCCCTTCACTCGCTCTTCCTCTCCCAGAAAATTCTGGCTACTTAACACCACAGCAACATCCAGTACGGCATCTTTCAGCCACTGCGACATAAGATAAGCCGCAGTCATACCCGCCACGACGTTATCCATGCCGACATAACGGAGACGTTTGCTGGCAGGTATATCGGTCACCAATGTGACGACAGGAACGCGATGTCGTTGTAGCTCTTCGATGGTATTGCTGATCAGGGGATTGTTTTCTGCTTTAAGGATGATGCCGTAACTGTCATTGGCACATTTCAGCATCAGTTTCCTCATTTCTTCCGTGCTAATGGTTTCAACACAGTGAAAACGCAAACGGAGCTGAAACGATACAAAATGGCTCATTTCGTCGATAAGTGCATCACGGACCAATCGGCTGAATCTTTCAGGTGTATGTAAAATAATATCTAAAGGTATGGTTCTGCCGGAAGCCAGGCTGGTGCGTTCCTGTAGTTCTAAATCCCTAATAGCTTGTTTTATCCGGGTTTCAGTTCTTGCATGTACCGCCCCTCTGCTATGCAGCGCGCGGTCAACTGTCGCCTTACTCACGCCAGCCTGAGCGGCGATTTGTTTCAGGGTAAACTTCATTTTGAGGTCTTTTTGAGGTCTTTAAGCTCTTTTGTTATTTAAATGTACATGATAATGTTTCGCCGCGTAACCGAAACCGCAAAAAATGACAATTGGATACTAAAAATTAATATTTCGCGCAACTGAATTGTCAATACAGACAATTGAACCAGGTTGAAAGTCATTTATTAGCCTTGGTTTTTACGCGTGTATTTTAGAGTCCAATGGCCACTTTATTCAAAACCTTAACTCCTTAATTCATTTTAAAGGAGCGAGCCCCTATGGGCCTTATTTAATCAATAATTTTAGGCAGGAAGCAACAAGAGCAATAATCGCTTTAAATACTCTCTTCAATAAAAGCTGGATTTTTAACGCAAGGGTTAACTGAAAATGAAAAGTAGTACGTCAATTTTCACAAAAATAGTGGGGATATTTCTACTGATCCTCGGGCTGGCTTTAGCGGGTGGTGGCGCTTATTTAATCAGTCTTGGCGGTTCATGGTTTTATTTACCTGCTGGACTGGCTATGGCCGTATGTGGCGTTGGATTTTTCCGCGCTAAAGCCTGGACATTCTATCTGTCCTTAGCCTTGCTGGTCTGCAGCCTCATTTGGGCATTTGCAGAGGTCGGTACCGATTTCTGGCAACTGGTTCCGCGCACCGTTGCGTTCCTTGTTGTATTCATATTGGCTGCAATATGTTCGCCCGTTCTCACTAATAAAGTTGGCCGCCCTGCTCTGCCTAAAATGGCTTCGGTCATCGTGTCACTGGTCGCCATTGTTTCACTCGTTGCCATCTTCGCTAGCATGTTCCGCGTACATCCGGAAGTCGAAGCGGATGCCAGCGCGGGTCCGGCAAAAGTTATCGACCAGGCAGCAGAAGACAATAGTGGCGATGACTGGACCGCGTGGGGCCGCAATACCCTGGGACAGCGCTTCGCACAGTTCAAACAAATCAATACCACCAACGTTAAGGATCTAAAAGTCGCCTGGACTTATCGCACCGGTGACCTTGCGATTGATGGCGCTGAATATCAAACGACACCATTGAAAGTGGGTGACACGATGTATATGTGTACGCCGCTTAGCAAGGTGATTGCGATTGACGCCACAACGGGCAAAGAGAAGTGGCGCTTTGATCCACAAGCCAAAGTCTTTGAAAGCGACAAAGGCTGGAAGCGATGCCGTGGGGTGGGCTATGCCGATCTCGACCAGTTGCCGGCTAATAATCAAACCCCTGGCGGGATTGCCGCAACGCCGGTTTCCCCTGCTGCGACCTGTCGCAAACGCATCATTGAAACCACCATTGATGCCCGCATCGTGGCGCTGGATGCCGAAACCGGAAAACTCTGTGAAGACTTTGGCAACGGCGGTTACGTCGATCTGACGCTGAACATGCCGGCTGATGCCAAAGGCGGCCAGCAGGGTAGCTATAACGTGACCTCCGCGCCACTGGTGGCCGATGGCGTGATCATGGTGGGAGGCCGTCTGAACGATAACCTCACCATTGGCGAGCCTGGCGGCGTGGTACGTGGATATGATGTGGTCAGTGGCAAAATTCTTTGGGCCTGGGATGCGAAACGCGGTGCCAGCGACAGTACTCCGCTGCCAGCCGGCGAGACCTACCCACTTGAAACGCCTAACTTCTGGGGCACGGCCGCTTACGATCCAAAACTGGGTCTGGCTTATTTCCCGACGGGCAACCAGACGCCTGACTTCTGGACCGGCAACCGCCATCCGTACTCTAATGAGTATAACGATGCCGTCGTAGCCGTCGATCTGAAAACCGGCAAGGAGCGTTGGCACTTCCGCACCGCCAACATTGACCAGTATGACTACGACGTTTCGTCTCAACCCATTTTGTTTGACCTGCCAGGCAAAGATGGTCAGAAAACACCCGTACTCATTCAGCTGACCAAGCGCGGTGAAATCTTCGTGCTGGATCGCCGTACGGGTCAACCTGTTATCCCGGTTGAAAATCGTAAAGTTCCAACCGATGTCATGCCGGGTATGCAAGTGGCCGATACCCAACCGTTCTCTGCGATTTCTGTGGGTACCACGCCGCTTAAAGAGAGCGATATGTGGGGCGCATCAATCTTTGATCAGCTCTACTGCCGTATTCAGTTCAAGCAAATGCGTAGCGAAGGGCCGTTCACTCCAATTACGGATAAACAACGTACGCTGATTTATCCAGGCTATTACGGTGGCTTTAACTGGGGTGGTGGCGCACTGGATATGTCTACCGGCACGTTGATCGTCAACGATATTCGTATGGCGCAGTGGGGACAGTTCATTAAGCGTGAAGAAGCCGATCGCCGTGGCCTGAAAGCCACAACTGAAGGTGAATACTCTGAACAGTTAGGTACCCCTTGGGGTGTAGAACGCGGGATGTTTATGTCACCACTGGGCGTACCGTGCTTTAAACCACCGTTTGGTTCTATGACGGCAATCGATCTGACCACCGGTAAAACCCGTTGGCAGGTACCGGTTGGCACCATTAAAGATGCACCGATTCATGGTGTTGCTCCAGGCTTGTCAATCCCTCTGGGCATGCCAACCATGGGTGGTCCATTGGTGACCAAAGGTGGCTTGACCTTCTTCCACGGTTCACTGGATTACTTTGTGCGTGCTTTCGATAACAACACCGGTAAAGAGTTGTGGCGTGGTCAACTGCCGGTTGGCGGTCAGGGCGCTCCAATGACTTACATGGGTAAAGACGGTAAGCAATACATGGTCGTGGTGGCAGGGGGTGCAACTCGCACCGGCACTAATGACAACCGTGGCGATTACGTTATCGCCTACGCGCTTCCTTGATCTATATAACGAATCGCGGATAAAACTAAGCCGGGCATGCTGATTAAGCTGCCCGGCTTTTTTATTGATCAATCATCGCGGTCAGTTGTATTTCGGAGTCTTCCAGACAGTACCCTGTTCATGGCTGTCGACCACGGCTTCAACAAACGCCACGCCTTTTAGCCCGTCATAAATCTGCGGCACGGCCGCACCGATGCCGTGAATCTCACGTTGCTGGTCACGCGCGCGCAACGCTGAAGCAAAACCGCTGTACAGGTTAGTGAAAGCTTCGATGTAACCTTCAGGGTGTCCCGGCGGGGTGCGAGTGCGCGCTTTCGTCAGTGCAGACAGGTCATCCCGACCGCGTTTAATGATCTGGGTATAGCCTTCCAGCGCGGTAAATATCAGCTCATTGGGCTGTTCCTGTGACCACATCAGGCTGCCCGTTTCGCCAAATACCCGCAGACGCAGTGCGTTCGAACAGCCAATCGCGACTTGCGATGACCAGAGTAGTCCACGCGCGCCGCCTTCATAGCGAATCATGACGTGTGCATTGTCATCCAGGGCCCGGCCTTCAACGAAGGTGGCAAGATCGGCCATCACGCTTTCTGCTTTCAGACCGGTCACGTAGCCCGCCAGATGATAGGCATGCGTTCCAATATCGCCGATAGAACCGCCACGACCATTCTTCTTCGGATCGACGCGCCAGGCTGCCTGCTGATTGTTCTTCAGCTCCACACCGGTTGCCATCCACTCCAGCGGATATTCCACCTGTACGGTACGCACTTTGCCAATCAACCCCTCAGCCACGCGATGACGCGCTTCCATGATCAGGGGATAACCGGAATAGGTATACGTGACGCCAAGAAAACCACCGGTGGATTTCACGACTTCTGCCAGGGCTTCTGCGTCATCCAGCGTGGAAGTCAGCGGCTTTTCGCAGATCACATCAATGCCTGCCTCAAGAAAAGCGCGCGCAATCGGGAAATGCGTGAAGTTCGGGGTGCAAATGGCCACCACATCCACGCCATCTTCCCGCGCACTTTCAGCGGCTACCATTGCGGTGTAGTCATTATAAGAACGATCGGCGGCAATATGATTTTGCGCGGCAAAAGCGTGCCCCCGTTCAGCATTCACGTCAAATGCACCGGCGACCAGTTCGTATTCATTATCCAGGCGTGAAGCAAAACGGTGGATACCGCCAATGTAAGCGCCCTCACCGCCACCAATCATTCCCAGACGGATGCGGCGCCCTTGCAGAGATGACTTACTCATGACTTTCTCCTTAAATTCCCAGAATTTTTTTGTTCAGTGACTGATCGGCATACGACTTACAGAAGTCATCAAACGATTTGCCGGTGACGCGGATAATATGCTCGTCAATGAACTGCGCCCCTTCGCGCGCGCCGTCTTCAGAGTTTTTGAAGCAGCATTCCCATTCAAGCACCGCCCAGCCATCAAAATCGTAACCGGTAAGTTTCGAGAAAATGGCGCCGAAGTCGGTTTGCCCGTCGCCAGGGGAACGGAAACGACCAGCGCGGCTGGTCCACGGCTGATAACCGCCGTAGGCTCCGGTTTTACCGTTAGGGCGAAACTCGGCGTCTTTGACGTGGAAGGCTTTAATGCGCTCATGGTAGTGATCGATATAGGTGAGATAATCGATACCCTGCAGGACCAGGTGGCTCGGGTCGTACATGATGTTACAACGCGAATGATTGCCGGTTTTTTCCAGGAAGCGTTCGAAGGTCAAGCCATCGTGTAAATCTTCTGTCGGATGGATTTCGTAGCATAGATCGATGCCCTGCTCGTCATAGGCATTGAGAATCGGCGTCCAGCGCCGCGCCAGCTCGTTGAACCCCTCATCGATCAATCCTTCAGGCCACTGCGGGTACGGGTAAAGATAAGGCCACAACAACGTACCGGAAAACGTCACATGTTTATTCAGACCAAAACGACGAGAAGCTCTGGCAGCCAGATACAGCTGCTCGGTTGCCCATGCCTGACGCCCTTCAGGATTATTGCGTACTTCGGCGGGAGCAAAGCTATCTGCCGGCAAGTCGAACGCCGGATGGAGCGCCACTAACTGGCCCTGCAAATGGCTGGCGAGATCGGTTAACGTCAGATCATGCTCACTCAGCACGCCCAGAATTTCATCTACGTAGGTCTGGCTTTCCGCCGCTTTACGCAGGTCAATTAATCGTGTGTCCCAACTCGGGATCTCTACCCCTTTAAACCCCTTTTTCTGCCGCCCAGCCCGCCATCCCTGCCAGCGTGTTAAAAGGCGCACTGTCTCCCGCAAACTGCGCAAGAAAAACGCCAGGACCTTTAATCGTCTTCATAACCACTCCCGATTGAAAAAAATGCACCTGCGACTGCACAGGTGCGAATGACACAGAAAGAAAAGTGCTTAATTGGTCAGAAATTTCTGGTAGTTCTGCGGCGTAACCAGCTGGAATGGAATGAAGTTAATGTCCTGCAGTTTTTCGCCCTTGGCGGCTTTCTCCGCCATGTCCACGGCGCCATAGGCTTGCGTTTTCGCGTCCTGGAAAACGGTGACCGTTAACATGCCGGTTTTGATCGCTTGCAGACCGTTCGGACCGCCATCGGTACCACCAACCAAAATATCTTTACCAATATTCAGGCCGTTGCTCTTGATGGCCATCGCAGCACCTATCGCCATTTCGTCCGCATTCGCGGAGAGGATGTCAATTTTCTGACCGGTCAGGATCCAGTTGTTCATCAGATTCATGCCATCTTCGCGCATCCATTTCGCGGTATCTTCTAAGACCACATGCATATTGGGATGCTTAGCAATCACCTCTTTGGCGCCCTGAGTTCTGAAACGGGTGGCATCGTTACTCAGCAGCCCTTTCATAATCGCCACATTGACGTCTTTGCGGTCTTTGACCATTTCGGCGAGATAGCCCATTTGCAGACGCCCTGCTTCCACTTCATCGCTGCCGATATAACTCACACCGTTACCCATTTTTGAATCTGCTGGCATACGGTTGAGATATATAATCGGAATATTGGCCTTGCGTGCCGCTTCGGACATATTTTTTGTGCCCTGCGTATCTACCGGGTTAACAATAATGACATCCACTTTGGCACTAATAAAACTTTGAACCTGGCTTAATTGTTTATCAACCGCGCCCTGTCCATCTTCAAACTGGACTTTCATATCGGGGTATTGCTTAGCGTGTTCAATAATATATCCCCTCAGGCGTGAGAGAAATACATCATCCATTTGGGCAATACTGACACCCACTTGTACGGCGAATACCGACGGACTGATCGAGAGTAGTGTTAAACAGAGTAAGATGATTTTTTCATGTTGGCCTTCCACAATAGTCGTTAATGTCAGCTCGAAGCTGATGCGATGATTTTATTATTTACTGCTATTACGTAGGGTTTATTGCTACTGCTACGACTGATAATGCTGCCGGGCTATATTACGCGTTAGGAATTAGACTTAATTAAAGCGACTTATTTTATCGACATGCTAAATAGTTGAGGCATCCAGCCTCGCGAGGGCGTCCTGCCATCTCACCTCTACGTGATTACAGTGAGACCCAGCTGCGCTCTTTAGAGGACACCAATGAGGCATCCACCAGCTTCTGGATCTCGTAAGCTTCTTTAAAATCGGGCCCAGTTGCCTGACCGCGTTCGATTGACTGGATAAACTCCAGCATTTCGATGGTTTTCAGATCGTTAAAACCAATCTGATGGCCGGGTGCGGGGCAGAACAGCCCATAAGGCGCATGTTCAGGGCCTGCAACAATAGTGCGGAACCCATTGCTGCCTTCACGTTCACTGAACTGGAAGAACTGCAGTTCGTTAAAGCGCTCCTGATTAAATATCAATGAACCGCGCGTACCGGTGATTTCGAAACCCAGCTGCATCTTATGACCAGAGGCAACCCAGTTCGCTTCAATATGACCGGCACAGCCACGCGCAAATTTCACTGTCAGACGGGCGATATCATCCACTTCTACCGGCTTTAACACGCTTGAACCCGCCTGTTCCGGACGGGCTTTGACCACCGTATCGAGATCGGCAAACAGCTCAGTAATCGGGCCTAATAAGAAACGCGCCATGCCCAGAATATGACTGCCTAAATCAGCCACCGCACCTGCGCCACCCGTGGGGTCAAGTCGCCACGACCATGGCACCTGAGGCTGGTCATGAAATCTTCTGCGTGTATGCCCCGGAAGCCGGTAATGTCGCCCAATTCACCCGCCGCAATCAGTTCTTTGGCGTGTTTGAGTAACGGGTTTTTGACATAGTTGAACCCCACCTGCGTGACCACACCTGCTTTTTCTGCGGCACGATACATCTCTTCGGCGATGGCACTGTTCGGCGCTAAAGGCTTCTCACAGTGCACGTGCTTCCCTGCCGCAATCGCCGCAAGAGATTGTTCAGCGTGGAATCGATTGGGCGAGGTGATGGAGATAACATCGATCTCAGGATCATCAATCAAGTCCTGCCATTGCGTGGTCCAGCGCTGGAAACCGTATTGCGCTGCTGCCTTTTCAGCCGCGGCGCCATCAATATCCGCCACGCTGATCAACACCGGCTGCACTTCTCCCGAAAATGACGCGGCAGCTCGCCACGCCATCGCGTGTGATTTGCCCATAAAACCTGTTCCGATTAATCCCACTCCAAGCTTGCGCATGGCATTCTCCTTAGTTGAGCTTCACTACCGCATGCGTATCCGCCGACAACTGCGCCGCATCCGCCAGTCGTAACGCCTGGCAACCATCAAACACGGTGGATGGCAAGTCAGTGCCATCTTTAATCGCACTGATAAACGCCTCCATTTCGAGACGATAAGCATCGGTGTAACGTTGCATAAAGAAATTCAGCAGCGGTCCGCGCGTTTCGGTTTGTTCGGCACTGTAATGACGCACGGTGGTTTCCCGTATGTTGTCATTCAACAACATGCCCGCTGAACCAAACACTTCCATACGCTGGTCATAACCGTATACCGCCTGACGGCTGCAGTTGATTTGACACTGCTTACCCGAAGCGGTACGCATCTGCACCATCACCGTGTCATAGTCACCGAGCGCCTCCAGCGAGGGTTCAAACAGGCGGCTGCCGACAGCAAAAATCTCAGTCGGTTCTTCTCCCAGAATCCAGCGTGCGAGGTCAAAATCATGGATCACCATGTCACGGAAAATACCGCCGGAGGTTTGCAGATAGCCTAACGGGGCCAGACCCGGATCGCGGCTACAGATCATCACCTGATGAAGATCGCCGATGTCCCCCCTTTGAATGCGCTGTTTGATTTCAGTAAAACCCGGATCAAAGCGTCGATTAAAGCCCAGCATGACTTTTTTACGCTGCTCTCCTAAGGCTTCTTCCGCCGCAACCGCTTTACGGATATCCAAATCCACGGGCTTTTCACACAGCACCGCTTTACCCGCTTTGGCGGCGGCGAGCATCAGTTCAACGTGGGTGTTCGTCGGCGTGCCAATGATTACAGCATCAATATCCGGGTTGTTAATGGCCTCAAGCGGATCGGCGATGGCAATGCCACCCCAGGTGGCAGCCAGTGACTGCGCATTGCTGATAAAAGGATCGGCGATGGCAACCAGCGTGGCGTCTTTGTGGCGCGCGACGTTCGCTGCATGCACTTGTCCGATACGGCCGGCACCGAGAATGGCGATTCTGACCATGGAATACTCCCGTAGAGAGGTAATTTATTGTTGTTAAGGTAATTGGTTCATCAGGTCATGCAGGGCGAGTACCTGCTGATTAACCACCAGTTTTGCATCCAGACTTCCGTTAAAGAAGTTCACGATGTTTTCGGCTGCGGACACTGACATACGCATCGCCGCCTCCTCTGTGAGACCGGCAGTGTGCGGCGTAAGGATCAGGCGATCGCTGTGTTGCAGCAGTGCAGCATTCAGGTCCGCCGGTTCCGCTTTGAGCACATCGAGTCCGGCGCCACCGAGATGATTCTGTGATAGCGATTCGGCCAACGCATCCTCATCGACGATCCCCCCCCGCGCGGTATTGATCAGCATGGCGCCGGGCTTCATCAATGCCAGCTCCTCGCGACCAATCAACGGCTTCTCTCCGCTGAGCGGCAAATGCACGGTCACTGCATCGGCGGTTTGCAAACCGGTTTGAATGTCCGAGACGCGCTGAACATTCTGCTGCTGAAAAACCTCATCCGGGAGATACGGATCGTATGCCACCACCTTCATGCGGAAGCTTTGCGCCAGCCGGGCAACTTCCCGGCCAATACGGCCAAATCCCAGGATAAACAGCGTGCGGTGCGCGATCTCAACGGCTGAGAAGCTGTTGCGACGGTTCCACTCTCCCGCGCGAATACCACTGTCGAAATAGGTAATACGCTTGGCCAGAGCCAGCAGCACAGACAACGTATGCTCAGCAACCGACAGCGAATTCACGTCACCCACAATCGTCAGAGGGATATTGCGTTCGGTCAGAGCCTCGACATCCACAGAGTCATAACCGACGCCGTGACGTGAAACGACTTTGAGATTGGGTGCAGCCGCAATTTCCTTTGCCGTCAGCGGCTGAGTGCGGATCAGCAGCGCGTCGGCATTTGTCAGATAAGGGGCATAACTCTCCACGCTGACTTCTTGTACCTGAGTCAGGGTGATGCCCTCGGCTTGACGCAAAATTGCCAGCCCGGCTTCATGAATTTTTCCAGCAACCAGTACATGTGGCATATCAGTATCCCCCTGTCTGCGTGGAACGCTTGTCTACTGATTGCCCTTCATTCAACTCTCTGAACTGCTGAATGCTGGCGGTCGCCGCTGAGCGTAATAGCTGGACATCGTTGGACACCGTCACCAAATCAAAGCCCCACTCCGCTGCCTTAGCGGCATACGCAGCTGAACCGTTGTGCAGTCCCGCTTTTTTGCCGGCTCGATGCGCAACGTCAACAATGTGTTTTATCGCATCGACGATTTCCGGTTCGTCACGGTCAAATCCGGTACGGTATTTTCGCCCGGTCAAACCCAGGGTCAGATCCGCCGGACCAATGTAAACGCCGTCCAGACCGGGCGTCGCCACGATGGCTTCAAGATTATTGAAGGCTTCTGCCGTTTCGATCATGGCAAAGCACACTACGTGATCATCAGCATATTGACCGTAATCCGCGCCCTCCGCGATGGAGACGCGCGTCGGGCCAAAACTGCGGCTGCCGGACGGGGGATAGCGCACAAAGGAGACCAGCTGCTGTGCCTGTTCGGCAGTATTCACCATCGGACAGATCACGCCCCAGGCGCCCGCATCCAGTGCTTTCATGATGATGCCCGGCTCAAGCCATGGCACGCGAACCATCGGAGCAACACCGCTGGCACGCATGGCCTGCAACATGGTTTTGGCCTCGTCATAACCGACAAAACCGTGTTGCAAATCGATAGTCAGAGAATCATAGCCCTGCTGGGCCATAATCTCGGCGCTGAACGCATTACCGATGCTCAACCAGCCGTTCAACACGGTTTTGTTTTCGTTCCAGCGCGTTTTGATGTTATTGAGTTTCATCCCTGCTCCTTACACTACGATCTGGGCTAATTTGACGTTCATATAGTCGTGAATGCCTTCGCTACCGCCTTCACGCCCCATTCCGCTGGCTTTGATGCCGCCGAACGGCACTTCTGCCGCAGCCAGCGCATAGCTGTTGATGCCCACCATGCCGGATTCGAGTTTGGCTACGGCTTCGCGAATACGTGCCGGATCTCGGGTAAAGGCGTAAGCGGATAATGCGAAAGAGGAGTTATTGACGCGTGCCCACAAATCTTCATGGTCAGTAAACGAAGTGATGGCGGCAATCGGGCCAAAGTTCTCTTCGGCAATCGCCAGTGCATCGTCGGGTACGTTGGCCAGCACGGTGGGGGCATAGAAGTAACCGCCATTGATATCAAGGCGATGACCGCCCGTGACCACTTTTGCACCTTTATCACGTGCATCTGCGACTATGGCCTCAATAGCCTGCAGGCGACGGGGGTTGATCAGCGGGCCCATTCCCGTGCCTTCTTCCTGGCCATAACCTACTTTGATCTTGTTGGTGCGATTGGCAAACCCTTCAACAAAGGCCTCATACAGACTTTCGTGAACGTAGAAGCGGTCAGCGGTGACACAAACCTGTCCGCAGTTGGCAAATTTCGTCGCCACTGACAGGTCCAGAGCCTTTTCAAGATCGGCATCGTCAAACACGATCACCGGGGCATTACCGCCCAACTCCATGCTCAATCGTTTAATCGTGGCCGCCGAGTCGCGGATCATCTGCTGGCCGAGTTGGGTTGAGCCCGTGAGTGATACTTTCTTCACCACCGGAGAGGAGATTAAAGGCTCGTAGGTATCGGCTGTTGGCCCTACGACCAGGTTGGCAACACCAGCAGGAAGACCGGCTTTACGCAGGCACTCAAAGATCAGCATGGCGGAGCCCGGCACTTCGTTAGAAGGACGCAGTACCACGGTACAGCCCGCCGCCAGCGCGGGAGCCAGTTTTCGTGCCACCAGCACCACCGGAAAATTCCATGCAGTAAAGGCTGCCACCACGCCCACAGCCTCATGCGTCACTTCGCACCGGCCACCCGGTACGCGACTTTCAACGACACGACCATAAATACGACGCGCCTCTTCGGCATACCAGACGAACTGATCGATGGACAATTCCCACTCACGCCTGGCCTGGGCAACCGGCTTACCGCTCTCTTTGGAGATGGTGAGAGCCGCGTTGGCGGTGGCAGCGACCATTTCACGTGCAACGGCCTGTAATAAGTCCGCGCGCAGCCACGCTTGGGTGTTTTTCCAGCCTTCAAGGGAACGCTCAGCACTGGCCAATGCGGCCAGGGTATCTTCAGCCGAAGCCGCGGGAATGGTTCCCAACAGTTGCCCATTACCCGGATCGGTCACCCGGACCGGTTCTTTGCCGTTACCTCGACTCCACTTGCCATCAATAAACTGTCCAAAATTGTCGTACATGGTTAACTACTCCTTTGGCATCTAAATCGGGCCCGGCTAAAACGCCTTGCTGGCCTGAATGAGCTGGCGATTGCTTATCGCTTAAGCGGGATAAGAACCCTGGATAAGCACTGATGATTGCAATAGTAGGATCACAGCAACAAAAATTGCAATATGAGCCATTTCATCCTAAAAACTTTTAGGAATGAAATTTATATTGCATAGAATCAATGAGTTATGATGTGTTTCGATAACTTGCGTCAGTGCAGAGAGAGAAATTTAAAATGAATTCTTAGAGTGCTATCACAAAAATCGTGAAGATATTTTCCATCGTCGCAACGAATGCGTTAGAACTAGTTGCATGGAAGTTCTTATTGCAATTTTTATTGCGAAAGACAGTTTGAAATTCAGAAAGGCAATGCTTTAGAGGTGTGCCGAACATGACGAAAGTAAGCAAAATTAAGTCGGCTGCCCCTCCCTTGCCGCATGAAACGTATGAGCAGGTCGTTAACGATATTTCAGAGCGATATGCAAAGTTATCCGAACGTCACAAACAGGCGGCGCGTTATATCACGCAAAACCCAAATACTGTCGCGCTCGAATCGATCAATGCGGTTGCCGCAAAATGTGGCTTGCACCCTTCTGTGCTGGTGCGCTTTGCCCAGGTTTTTGGTTACAGCGGCTTTAAGCAAATGCAAAGCGTGTTTCAGTCACGTCTGGCCACCGCTGCCCCAGGCTATAACGAGCGGATTAATGCGCTGGAAGCTGATTTACAGAAGAACGAACAAAAAGGCAGTGCGGGTTTCCTGCAAAGCCTGGTGATCCGCGATATCGCAACATTGCAGGAGCTGCTGCAGAACGTGACGGAAGCTGACCTCGATCACGCCGCCAGCCTGCTAAAAGATGCCGACACCATTTATCTGATTGGTCAGCTGCGTTCAGAACCAATTGCGATGCTGTTGCGCTATCTGTTTACCATGTTAAATCGCAGAGTAGTGCTGCTCGATGCCGCTGGCGGGCTGGCGCCGCAGATGGCAAAAAATATGCGTGACAATGACGTGCTGATGGCCATTTCCTTCCGTCATTATGCAAAAGAAGTCATCGCGATAGCGGATGAGGTGCACGCCAGAGGTTTGCCGATTATCGCCATTACCGACAGTACGCTGTCGCCGCTAGCGAAAAATGCGCGGGTTTTATTTACGGTGCCAGAAGAAGAGTACAGCTTCTCACGTTCACTGGCCGCACCGGTTTGCCTTGCGCAGAGTATTGCCATGGCGCTGGCGAGTGCGATGCATCCAGAAAAAACGCAGCCGCGCATTGAAACAATTACAGAACGGGAACAGGCAGATTTAACGCGTAAACGCTCCCGCGCTTAATAGGTAACAAAGTTATCTCTTATCCCTTGCTGGGGAGGGATAACTGCATGCTGAATTTGCAACTTTTATTGCCACTTTATCCATCAGGCAAATAACGTTGTTGATAGAAACCATGATGCTGTTATTAGCGTCCCATAAGAGTGAGTGACATTATGGCTACCATTCGTTGCACAACAGCTCAGGCGATTGTTCGCTACCTGAGCAATCAGTTTACGGAAGTGGACGGGAAACGCGTTCCATTGTTTCCTGGGGTCTATGGAATTTTTGGCCACGGCAACGTGACCTGCCTGGGTGAGGCACTTGAAGCCGTGCAAGATACGTTGCCCACCTGGCGAGGTCAGAATGAACAGTCGATGGCTTTTGCCGCCGTTGGCTTCGCCAAAGCCATGGTACGTCGTCAAATTATGGTGGTTACCGCGTCGATTGGTCCGGGAACCACCAATCTGCTGACGGCCGCAGGCGTGGCGCACACCAGCCGTTTGCCGGTGCTGATGATTTGCGGTGACAGTTTTGCGCGCCGTGTACCCGATCCGGTCATGCAACAGGTCGAGCATTTCAATGACCCAACGCAAACCGTCAACGATGCATTCAAAGCGGTGACGCGCTATTGGGATCGCATCACCTGGCCTGAGCAGATTCTCTCCTCCTTGCCGCAAGCTGTCGCCACCATGCTCGATCCGGGCGACTGCGGTCCTGCATTTATTGGCGTGTGCCAGGACGTGCAGGAAATGGCTTATGACTATCCCGAAGCCTTCTTCCAACCGCGCGTGCACAGCATGCCGCGCCCGCGTCCCGATACACAGCTGCTGGCTCGCGCCAAAGAGACCTTGCTGCGCGCTAAGCGCCCTCTGATCATTTCAGGCGGCGGCGTGCGTTACTCGCAGGCAGAACAGGCGCTGGAGCAGTTCGCGCAGGCCCATGGCATTCCGGTGGTGGAAACCATTGCCGGTAAAGGGGCATTTACCCACGATCATCCGCTGCACATGGGACCGGTTGGCATTCTGGGGTCAACCTCGGCCAATGAACTGGCAGGCAATGCGGATGTCATTATTGCCGTTGGCACACGCCTGATGGACTTTGTCACCGGATCCTGGACGGTATTCGATGACAACGCGCAGTTTATTGCGCTAAACGCCGCACGTTTTGATGCGCACAAACACCGGGCGATTCCGCTGGTGTGTGACGCGCGTGAAGGTCTGATTGAACTGGATGCGGCACTGAAGGGATGGAAGGTTGACAGCAGCTGGCTCGAACGCGGCCGCAAAGCCTTTGCCGGATGGAATGATCTGATTGCATCGCGTCAGGAACGCACGCAAACCGCAGGCGATCCCACTTACGCGCAGGTTATCGGCGTAGTCAACGCGCAGGCAGCCCCCGAAGATTACATCATCAGCGCTGCGGGTGGCTTACCTGGCGAGCTGGTCAAAGGCTGGAAGGTCAAAAATCCAGGCACCTTTGACTGTGAGTTTGGTTTCTCCTGTATGGGGTATGAACTGTCCGCGGGCTGGGGCGTGGCGATGGCCGAACAGGACCGTGATGTGTTCGTCATGATTGGCGACGGCACCTACATGATGATGAATTCTGACATCTACTCCAGCGTGCTTTCTGGTCATAAATTCATTTTGATCGTATGTGACAACGGCGGTTATGCGGTGATCAATCGCCTGCAAAATGCCAAAGGCGGCGCATCCTTTAATAACCTATTAAAAGACTGCCGCGTTCAGGAACCCTTCCCTGTTGATTTCGTTGCCAATGCGCAATCAATGGGTGCGCTGGCACGCAAAGTGAACTCGCTGGATGAATTGCAGGAGGCGATCGTTTGGGCGAAAGCGAACGATCGCACTACGGTGCTTACGCTGACCACCAATGCCTTTGACTGGACACCGGGTGATGCCTGGTGGGATGTCGGTGTGCCAGAAGTGAGCGCACGTGAAAGTGTCAATCAGGCCCGCGAAGAGCACGTTGCGGGTCGTAAAATCAACGCGTAGGCATTTAACAGGAGTCATCAAATGCTTAAGGCCAAATTAGGTATTGCCCCGATTGCATGGTCCAACGACGACCTTCCTCAGCTTGGTGGGGACACACCGCTCTCTACCTGTTTGCGTGAGAGCCACCTTGCTGAATTTCAGGGCGTAGAAACCGGCGGGAAATTCCCTAAAACCAGCGAGCTATTGAAGCCTCTGCTGCGGGAATATCAGCTGGATCTGGTTTCAGGTTGGTATTCCGGCACTTTGCTGGATAACACCGTAGAAGACGAAATTAAGAAATCGCTGCCACAGATGCAGCTCTTCCGCGACTGCGGTGCGGTATGTCTGGTTTACGGTGAAACCGCCGGAACGATTCAAAATAAACAGGATGTACCGTTATCCAAACGCCGTCGTCTGTCCGATGCGCAACTCATCGAATACGGAAATAAACTTTCTCGTTTCGCTGAGTTCTGCACCGACTTCGGTGTTCCTCTTGCCTTCCACCATCACATGGGAACGGCGATTGAGGATGAGAATGATATCGATCGTCTGATGGCGGCAACCAGTAAAGACGTTGGGCTATTGTTTGATTCGGGACATCTGACGTTTGCGGGTGTGGATCCGCTCAGTATTCTGAAAAAACACGGCAGTCGCATCAATCATGTTCACACCAAGGATGTCAGGAAAGAGGTGTTAACTTCACTTGACTGGAATAAAGACAGTTTCCTTGATGCCGTGCTGAAAGGCGTTTACACCGTGCCTGGCGATGGGATGATTGATTTCGAGGCAATCACTCGCACCCTGGCAGAGATTGGCTATCAAGGCTGGTTTGTGGTGGAGGCCGAGCAGGATCCTGCCAAAGCCCCGCCACTGGAATATGCACGTATTGGAAATGGCACGCTGCGCAAATGTCTGAGCGCAGCGGGATACACTATTGTTGAAGGAATTATCTGATGACACAGTTTTCAGGAAAAGTTGCCGTCGTTACCGGTGGAACCCAGGGTTTAGGCGCCGCAATCGCTCGTCACTTTGCACAAAATGGCGCGGCTGGCGTGGTTATTTGTGGCCGTAATGAAGCCAAAGGCAAAGAGATTGCCGCCCGGCTGAATGCGGAAGGCGCAACCCGTGTTGAATTTGTCCGCGCCGATCTTTCCTCGGTAGAAGACTGCCGCAAAGTGGTGGCGACGACCGATGAAATTTTCAATCGCGTGGATATTTTGGTGAATGCCGGCGGGATGACCGATCGCGGAACCATCCTCGACACGGAACCCGAACTGTTTGATCAAATGTTCGCTACTAACGTGCGTGGTCCCTTCTTTCTGATGCAGGAACTATCAAAGTGATGCGTCGTGAGAAGATTGAAGGCAGCATCGTCAATATCTGCTCAATGTCATCATTGGCGGGCCAACCTTTTATTGCTGCGTACTGCTCTTCAAAAGGCGCACTGGCGACGCTAACGCGCAACACCGCCTATGCGCTGCTGCGTAACCGTATTCGCGTCAATGGTCTCAATATCGGTTGGATGGCATCCGAAGGCGAAGATCGCATCATGCGCACCTATCACGGCGCAGAAGAAAACTGGCTTGAAAAAGCAGCGGCAGAACAGCCATTTGGCCGTTTGATTTCGCCAGAAGAAGTGGCGCGTGCCGTGGCATTTCTTGCCAGCGAAGAGTCAGGGCTGATGAGCGGTTCGATGATCAATTACGATCAAACTATCTGGGGCGCCTATGACCAGGCGGATACGCCAGACAATCCTCTTTAATTAAATCTACCCGCGGTCAGCTTGTAAACAATGGCTGACCGCAAAACTGTCACTCATCAGTTGATTGAGGCTTTTATGAATATTCAACAACTCAGTGAGATACACTGTTTTTATACCCATTTCTTAGTAAAAATAAGACAACTCGAAACAAGCCAGGTTTACCGAAAACAAACCACCGCCTTTAAGAAGGCTGAATTATCTGAATGGCTTATTCATCACAAATCCGCCAAAACATTTGGTGAGCATGTCCGACATGAGATTTTCCATATGTTGGATCTGGTTGCATCGGAAGTCACCGTCAGCGACCTTGAGAAGAAAATAGGCAATTTAGAAAGTAATTGTGAAGGCATACGTCTGGAGCTTGAAGACAAATTATATTTAAACACCATCAAGCTCACGCCACAACGGCCACGTCGATTTTCAGCAAGCGCGTAAAATGCCTCACACGCCCTCACTTATTAGGGCGGCGTTGAAATGAATAACGCCATCCTTAACGGAACAAGATATTTGAGCATCAGCTGAATATTCAGCATAAAAAATTATGCTGAATATTTTTTCTATAGAGCGTCTGAATACGCTTCTCAGCTACACATCACCTCGCAGGGTGCTTTAGGCCTTTTTCTGCTGGAACAGCCATTCGCGAGCTTTTTGAATATAAAAAACTTTCGCGCAGAAGCCATGTGGTCAATGCCCTTAAACGTCAGGAAGGTGATATTGCCCTTCTCATCAAGATAGTTGTTTACCTGCTGAGTCAGTTTCTGCTGCTGATTGAGTGGAAAGATCAAGGCAGGATCCATTAACTCATCGGGCCGCGTGACCTGCGCGCCCGCCTTTTGCCATACCGGTACGCATTTTTCATTCCACGGCGTGGCTTTATTGTCATCCGAACCGGTTATGATCAGCAGCTTCTGGTCCGCTAGTGTCACGACATCTTTAGGGCGCTGCTGACCAGCAATGATCAATCCTGCGGCAAAGGTTTCTGGATGCCTTGCCATTAACCACAGTGACGTCATCGCCCCCATAGACCATCCCGTGCAGTAGACGCGTGAAGCATCAATTTTCAGGACTTTATCGCGACGGTCTTCCAGATTTGGATTGCCGTAATCCCAGGTATTGGTTAACAGGGATTGCACCAACCGCCAGGTATTTTCCACATCACTGGTGTGCTCCCAGTAATCGTTCATGGTGGTGCGCTCATAGCGTGGCGTGATCACGACGCATTCACGCTGCTCCTGCTCTTCCGGCAGACTCCAGATGGAGGCAATACATTGTTCGGTCAACGTCTGCGCACAGGTGCCATCGTAGCTGGTGCCCGAGTGAGTAATCGCCAGAACTAATGGATACGATTTATCTTCCCCGCCAGGCTGCAGAAATGATTTTGGTAAATAAATACTGTATTCAAGCCAGGCGGAACGCGTATCGTCCCACCACCAATGGTTTTGTTCCCAATCATCAACCCCGCGGATGACAACGTTATTTCCTCGAGAACCGCTGTTGTGCCACACAGTTTTGCTACCTGGGTATTCATGGCCTTTCAGTGTCTTCACCCCTTTGGCCTGCACAATTGAAACGATGTCACTGTCTGTGGTCGGCAGGCTCAAATCTGCATCATGGCTGAACTCAACGATGACATACTTGCCGGTCACGCTCGCCTGACTGGCTGATAGCGCGGGCTGAGAATGGGTGTAGATCGCCGCCACGGATCGATTGACGGGCGCGGCCTGAGTCGCGTTTTTGTCTGGCTCATTCGGCATGCCGGCAAAGAAACCCTCAGCAGCGGGAACCACGCTGGCTTTGAACGTGGTGTGGCTCAGGCTGGTGGGTTCAATCTCTACGTCATATTCAACGGCAATACCGTAGACCTTTTCCCCGCCGCCGGTGACTTCACACAACGCGAAAATGCGTTGTATCCCTGGTCCTTTTTTCTCGTTATCACTGACGCCGTTAACCGAGGCAGCCATAAATCCATTTTTATTTGCTGCCTGAGCAGCGCGTGGAATAGTGGCTGAAGATATAGCCCCAGCTAGCGCGGTGCCGGCAACCATAAATGTTCTTCGAGACATATTAGACATGTTATTTCCTTAATATCGTATGAGCATCATGCAGGCAATTTCCGCAAATCTTGCAACAGGCGCACAATCGCCTGCACCACGCTTTCACCTTCTCCCTGTGAAACGGATCAACTGATTTTTACAGCCAGCTCTGTGCCACGCTTAATCGGCAGCGTCAGTGAAATAAACCCATTAAGCGGATCGCGGATATATTCCAGAAAATCAGGCTCTGCATTGTCGTTGAGAATATAGCCTCCTACACGTAACTGCGGTGCGATGATTTCAATCATCTGTCGGGCCAGAGTGGGACCATCTGCTAATGGCCAGCCGTCGATCAGCGCGAAATCGATCGGGCCGCCGACATCTTTCAATGTCTCACGCGCGTCACCAATACGAATATCTACATAGCCGTCCAGATTAGCCGCCGCCAGATTGCTGCGTGCCGTCGCGGCTTTTGCCGCAACCAGTTCTGCACCAATCACTTCACCCCCGCCATTGTCACGCATCGCTGCGGCAAAATAGAGTGCCGACATACCCACGGACGTGGCGAAATCCACCACGCGGCTGGCTTTCATGGCACGACATAGCAAATAAATAAGATCGCCCTGTTCAGGATGGATAGAAAATCCGTAATCTGCGAACAGTTCAGGGTCTGGCGCACCCGGGCGCGAAAATGCCGCTGCATCAGGGCGTTTGCGACGCGCATTCATTTCACTGATCACACTTAAAACCAGTGGGTCACGAATGGCTGAGCCTTTGTAATCCATCGTTGGGTGATTCATAGGACATTCTCCAGGGCCACGTTACAATCCACAATAAGATGCAAATAGTTTGCTAAACTTAATGGTACCTATCAAGTACCATAATCAATACAAAGTGACTGGAATGTGTAATCAATGATGAAAAAGAGTGACTCACAGCCCTCTGCGCTGCGCGGACGCCCCAAAACTCAGGATGAAGCTAGCCGCCGACAAAGCATCATCTCGCATGCCTTTCAGGCCTTTATTGAGTTGGGTTTTGCTCAGACCAGCACTGCGGAAATTGCCCGGCGCGCCAAAATATCTAAACGCACGCTCTATGAGGCTTTCAGTGATAAAAAGGCGTTGTTTGCAGCGGTCATCAAACAACATCGCCATCTGTTGCTGGACTTGCCCAGACCCAAAGATGAGCAACATCCGCTAGATGAGACCCTGTTTGAAATTTTTCGCCTTAACATAAGCGAAGATGAATTTCTCGAACGAGACGCGATTCTGCGTTTGATGACTCGCGAATCGATACTTTTCCCGGAGCTTTCAGACTATCTGTATGAGTCCAGGGCAGTCCGATCGCGCGAACTTCTAATGGAATGGTTGCAGACAACCGCCAATGAAAAGCATCTGCCGTTAGATGATGTTGAGATGGTTGCCGGTCTGCTGATGGATGTGGTTTTCGGTGCGCTTGTGCCTCACCGCCGCGTCAGTCAAACCGAAGAAAGACAAAAAATAACCGCGCATATTAAACGCCGTATTCAGATAATTTTGCTGGGCACAGGATGGCTGAATGAGGCTGCATCTCAGCAAGCGTAACGAATGGGGAAACAATAAGATAAGACCGGGAAAGGCTTCCCGGTCTGAATGCTGAACTGGATATTACTCGGTCAGTTCTTTACGCACGATGCTGCGCCTGCGCTTAACGCTTCCAGCTTGCCTCTGGCAACACTGCGCGACAGCGGCGTCATGCCACAGTTGGTCGAAGGATAAAGCTTATCAGCATCGACAAACTGCAGTGCTTTACGCAGAGTATTCGCCACTTCTTCGGCCGTTTCGACGGTGTTAGTCGCCACATCAATGGCGCCGACCATCACTTTTTACCGCGAATCAGTTCAATCAGATCCATCGGAACGCGCGAGTTTTGGCATTCCAGTGAAATGATATCGATATTCGATTTCTGCAGTTTAGGGAACACTTCTTCGTATTGACGCCATTCCGTGCCCAGCGTTTTCTTCCAGTCTGTATTGGCCTTAATACCGTAACCGTAGCAAATGTGCACTGCGGTTTCACACTTCAGGCCTTCGACTGCACGCTCTAATGCGGCAATACCCCAGTCATTCACCTCATCAAAGAACACATTAAATGCCGGCTCATCGAACTGGATAATATCGACGCCAGCCGCTTCTAATTCTTTGGCTTCCTGATTCAGGATTTTGGCAAATTCCCAGGCCAGTTTCTCGCGGCTCTTGTAATGGGCATCATAGAGCGTATCGATCATTGTCATAGGGCCTGGTAACGCCCATTTGATCGGTTGCTTAGTTTGCTGACGTAAGAATTTAGCATCTTCAACAAACACCGGTTTTTGACGGGTAACTTCGCCCACCACGGTTGGTACACTCGCATCGTAACGATTACGAATTTTAACAATCTCACGCTTCTCAAAATCGACACCGCTGAGGTGCTCAATGAAGGTGGTAACAAAGTGTTGGCGCGTCTGCTCGCCATCACTCACAATATCGATACCCGCCAGCTGTTGATCCTGCAGGGACAAAAGCAGCGCATCCCTTTTGCCGTCAACTAATTCATCGCCCTGCAATTTCCATGGAGACCACAATGTCTCTGGCTGTGCCAGCCATGAAGGCTTCGGTAAGCTGCCAGCCGTTGAAGTGGGTAACAAAATTTTCATGCTAAAAAACCTTTTGTATTGGGTTAATCAAAGAACGTAATGAGCAGACCATTGCTCAAGAACAGACTGGTAAGGTTTGATGAAGTGCTCTTCGGTAAACTTACCCTGCTCAATAGCCAATTGGCTACGTTCTTCACGATCGTAAACAATGCGCGTTAAGGAATGATCCTGGTTATTCAGACTTGGCTGATAACACTGCCCTGCCGCAGAATTCGCGTTATAAATCTCAGGACGATAAATCTTCTGGAAAGTCTCCATCGTGCTGATGGTGCTGATCAGTTCGAGATCCGTGTAGTCATTCAGCAAATCGCCGGTGAAATAAAATGCTAAAGGCGCGACGCTGTTTGCTGGCATGAAATAGCGAGCCTGCAATCCCATTTTATTGAAGTAATGATCGGTCAGAGACAGCTCATTTTGCTGATATTCGTACCCTAAAACAGGATGCTGATATTCTGTACGCTGATAAATGTTCTTACTCGATACGCTCAGACAGATAACCGGCTTTTTATTGAAGTTCTCCTGATAGACAGGCGAATTGACGAAGCTTTTAAACAGATTCCCGTGCAGCTCACCAAAGTTTTCCGGCAGGCTAAATCCAGATTTTCCGTTATTCGCTTCTAATAAACGCACACTGAAATCGTAATCGCGCACATAGGAGGAAAAGTTATTTCCCACGATCCCGGCGATACGTTGATGCGTTTTTTTATCAACAATGTGGGTTTTCAGAATTTCAATCACCGGGAACGTTTTACCGTTGCCTTCAACATCAATTTCAGCGGAAACGATCTCAAGTTCTACAGAGTAACGGTCCCCTTTCGGGTTGTCCCAATGTGCGAGCGAATTGAAACGATTATCGATCATCATTAAGGCATTGCGCAGATTCCCCTGGCGGCTGCTGCCACGGGCCAGGTTAGCAAAGTTAGTGGTGATGCGCGTGTTTCCTGAGGGATTGTAATTCTCATCGAAACGGGTGCTCTTAATGGTAAATTTAAAATCGTTCATCGCAATCTGGTTTCCTGAATGCTGATATAAAACCTGAAGGGTTATGTCGCGTTCCCATTCATTACTGCCGTTGTTACCCGGCAAGTTTTATATTGTCTTAAGTCAATATCGATGCACAATTTATGCCAGACTCCGCTTGCAAGGAAAAGTGATTATATTTCACTGGAACATGAGCTAAGTTCATGTTCCTGATAGCGGCAAAATTGGGTAGGGGAAAAGGAGCAGCAAAAGCGGACCAAAACCGGGGATCATGGCCTCTGCACGGTAGCCAAGTGGTTGTTTACGGGTTGTTCAACTTAGCCCAGTACACTCCGCGATAAGGCCAATGATAAAAATCGTCAAAAATCTGTTTCATCGTCAGTTCAGGATCGATATCATCAAAGGAGTGTGGATATTCCGTTATGCATGCCAACCATGGACGGTCCGCTGGTGACCAAAGGCGAATTAACCTTCTTCCACGGCTTACTGGACTATTAATTGCGTGCTGGATAACAACACTGCAACAAGCTGTGGCGTGTCCCTTAACCAGTGGATGGACAAGGCGCTCCGAAGACTTATTTCGGTGAAGACGGTAAGCAGTATGTGGTGGTGGTCGAAGGCAGCGCACCGGCACCAATGACAATCGTGGCGATGATGTGATCGCTTACGTACTACCATCATCCATCGTTTTCCGGATCAAATCCTTTTTAATCTGGCTATTCTCACCTGCGTACTGTTAGCCACCCCCCCTTCTCATCTTCCTCAGACAGGGCGATATTGCCCTTTGTCGCCTGGATTAGCGCCTCCACAATTTGTCCTTAATTACGCGAATGTCACGCTCAATTGCAATGCCCAGGGCAAGACATGTAAACAACCACCATCAGACATGTCCAAATATTACAAATCTAACAATAATGCGAATGATTATGATAATTATTCTCTTCCTCGCTTTATATGTAACTAATAATAACCCGGTGTAACTTTATGTCTTTAAAATCTGGTGTAAGGAAAACGACCCTTTCTATTCTGATTGGGATGATCGTTCATAGTGGTGCCCTGCTGGCTGCTGAAACGAATAGCACTTTATCTCTCGAAAATAACCAGAGTGATAACGAGAACGTTATTTCAGCAAAGAAAAAGGAAAAAGCCGCGACCAATGAAAATGACATGGTCGTCAGTGCAAAAGCGGAAAATGTATTAAAACAGCAGGCCGGTGCTTCGTTGATAACCAAGGAAGATCTTGAACGCAATCCGCCAGTGAACGATCTCTCCGATATTATCCGCAGAATGCCGGGGGTTAATTTAACCGGCAATAGTGCCACGGGCAGCCGAGGGAATAACCGCCAAATCGATATTCGCGGTATGGGACCGGAAAACACCTTAATACTGATTGATGGCGTGCCTGTATCCTCACGCAGTTCCGTTCGCTACAGCCGAACCGGCGAGCGCGACACGCGCGGCGACAGCAACTGGGTGCCTGCTGAAATGGTCGATCACATTGATGTGCTGCGTGGCCCTGCTGCAGCGCATTATGGCTCGGGCGCCATGGGCGGCGTGGTGAATATCGTCACTAAGCGACCGACCAATGACTGGCACGGCTCGCTATCGTTGTTTACTAATCAGCCTGAAGACAAAGATGAAGGCTCGACTAAACGCATGAACTTTAGTTTGAGTGGCCCGCTTATTGATGACGTATTGACCATGCGCGTTTACGGCAATATCAATAAAACCGATGCTGATGCTTATGATATCAATACCAACGAAAATGGTTCCTATGCTGCTGGTCGCGAAGGAGTAAGAAATCGCGATATCAGCACCTCTCTGCAGTGGAAGATTAACGAGCAGCAATATCTCGATTTCAATTATGCCTACAGCCGTCAGGGTAATATCTACGCGGGTGATACCCAATACAGTCTGAGTAATCTCAGTACGCTGGTTCCGACCTTATACGGCGCGGAAACCAACCGCATGTATCGTCAGGCCTATAGCCTTATTCATAATGGCATTTGGGATTGGGGCCAATCAAAACTCACACTGAGTTATGAAGATACGCACAACACACGTCTGGCCGAAGGCTCTACGGGCAAGGTCGAAGGTATGATCAACAGTGATACCTATAACACCAGCCGCTATAAAACCTGGCGCATCAACAATGAATACACCGTTCCGTTCACCTTATGGGTGGATAACACCCTAACCGTGGGCGCCGAGTGGAACAAAGAACAGCTCAACGATCCTTCAGCGATGCAGGAAACGGATGCCACGGGTATTGATATTAATGGCGTCTCGGGCGATCCCTCACAGCGCAGTAGCAAAAATAGTCAGGAACTGAGTGCAGTCTATCTCGAAGATACTATTGATGCCTTTGATGGCACCACCCTGATACCTGGTTTGCGCCTTGATTACAGCGATCGCTTTGGTGCCAACTGGAGTCCAAGTCTTAACCTGCAGCAAGCGCTGAGTGACACCGTGACCTTGAAAGCGGGTATCGCACGCGTATTCAAAGCACCGAACCTCTATCAATCCTCAGAAGACTACCTGCTGGCAAGCAGCGGTAATGGTTGCAGCGTCAGCGGCAGCAATGGTTGTTACCTGATGGGTAATGGCGATTTGAAGCCAGAAGTCAGTATCAATAAAGAGATTGGCTTACAGTGGAATGATGCTGGCTACGCAGCCGGACTGACCTACTTCCGCAATGATTATCAGAACAAGATTGTGGCAGGCTCAGACTCGCTGGGCTCAGTGGCGGTTGCGGGTTCCTGGTACTCTTCAACTTACGATATCTACCAGTGGCAGAACGGCGGTAAAGCGCTGACGCAGGGCCTGGAAGGCAATTTGACCCTCCCATTAGTTGAAGACACCCTGAACTGGCGTACCAATGCCACCTACATGTTCACCTCGAAATATAAATCGACCGGCAATCCGCTGTCACTGATCCCGAAATATACCGTGAACAGCTGGCTGGAGTGGCAGGTGACAGATGCATTGTCTGCGACCCTGAGCTGGACGATGTATGGTCGCCAACATCCGCGTACCACCGCCGAGATTCGTAAAGAAGCGAGCGGCTTATCGGATAAAGAAGTGGGGGCCTATGCAATTTACGGTGTCGGTGTGAATTATGAGCTGAATAAAAACCTTCGCTTCAGCGCGGGCGTGAGTAATCTGCTGAATAAACAAATCTACCGTGAAAATGAAGGCGCATCGACTTATAACGAGTCCGGCCGCGCCTATTATGCCGGTGTGACGACCTCATTCTGACCCACTGTTGAGCCTCTGCGGGGGCTCATGTAGCAACGGTGACGTGATTCATCATCACCCTTCGTTTCCAGGCGGTTTTTTAAAATGTAATTGGTGTCTTATTGCACCCGCCATCGCCAGGGTTGGCAATGGCGGGTATTACAGAGATGTGGGCCAGATTGCTTTCCGTTATCCTGCAAGGCTTATAACGCCTTGCGGATTGTGTACCTACGATGAATAGAAAAGTAAAAATACGTGAAGAGCCTCTTCAATGCGCACGATTCCGCTAGTCTTTCATGATGCTCAGTTGCTCAACGCATCCATAGGGGAGAAATCAGATCATGCCATTCATAACCCGCCCAATTCATACCGTAATTTTGCTTCTCAGCGTGTTCGCCGGAGCGGCCAGCGCAGCGGACTCAACGTTGTTTCGCCCGCTATCGCCAGAGACCGCCGATCTCAATACCTATCGCTGGCACAATCGTCCCGTGGTTATTTTTGCGCCTTCAAAACAAGATTCGCGATATCAACAGCAAATCACGCTGCTGGAAAGCCAGAAAACGGCCCTGACTGAACGCGATATCATCGTGCTCAGTGATACCTCACCAGGTGATAAAGGACAATTGCGATCTCAACTCAAGCCAAAGGGTTTTGAAGTGGTGCTGGTGGGGAAAGATGGCGGAATGAAACTGCGCGAAACCACGCCTTTGAGTGCTGAAGTTCTGCTATCAACTATCGATAATATGCCGATGCGCAAAACAGAACGTCATCAATAAACTTGCATCGGGTAGATCCACGGATTTCACTGAGTCATAAGTTAAAAACATTTAGGCATTTGTCTCCTGGTCACCCATTGATTACTTTGGAGTTTTGCAGGAGAAAAGAGATGACAGCATCCTCATTACCGGTCGCCGTCGTGACCGGGGGGTAACAGTGGCATTGGGCTTGAAACAGTGAAGTTGTTGGCAAGCGACCATCAGGTGTATGCCATAGGACGCAAACCGGCGACATTACAGGCGTTGGAAGCCCTGACCAATGTGGTGCCGGTGGCACTGGATATTACGGACTTCAGTGCACTTGCGACGTTCACTGCCTCCTTGCGTCAGGTGGATATTTTGGTGCATTCGGCCGCAATATCAGTTCCCAGCACCACCCTCGACGCCACGCCTGATCTGTGGCAACAACATTTGAACATCAACGTTGTGGCGCCTGCCGAACTGACGCGACAGTTGCTTCCCGCACTGCGGCAATCCCACGGCAAAGTGGTGTTTATTAATTCGGGTTCTGGCACGCTGGCATTGGCAGGTCATGTGGTGTATTCCGCATCGAAATTTGCCCTCACCGCGCTGGCGCATGCTCTTCGAACCGAAGAGAGTGAACACGGCGTGCGAGTTGCCACTGTCGCGCCGGGACCGACGGATACGCCCATGAACCAACGTTCACGTGAACAGCAAGGTAACCTTGCCGCAATCGATCCACGGGACTATCTGGCGGCCGCATCGGTGGCTCGTGCTGTACGCTTTATCGTTGATAGCCCGGAAGATACCCAGATTGCCGATATTGTGGTGCGGCCACGGCGTGATAAGGCTCAGCGCTAGATTTCAATTTTTTTAAATTTCTTAGCAATATTCTCATCGCTCATTCGTCTACTTCATCACAGGCCAACTTCGGCTACTGTAATGAGGAAGAATGACAATGAGAGATTTTGATATGCACAGACATCACCGTGGTTCCCATTTTGGCGGTCATCGCATGATAAAACCGCTGCTAATCGGCGTGGTGATTATCGCGGCGCTTGGACTGCTGGTGATGTCGTTGTGGAATGCCGTACTGCCCGCCATTATCGGCGTAAAGGCCATTGGCTTTTGGCAAGCGCTTGGGCTGTTGGTGTTGTGCCGCATCCTGTTTGGTGGTTTAGGTTTCCGTCCGGGTATGTTTGGCATGGCGCGACGTCGCATGCATGAACGCTGGATGCAAATGACGCCAGAACAGCGTGAAGAGTTTATGCAGCATCGCCGTGAACGTTCACATCGTGGGCGCCGCGACCGCTGTGACTGGCACGGCCGCCGCGATGAGGCTCGTTCACCCAACGGTGAAAACACGTCTAAACCCGCAGACGCAGAGTAACCCTGATGGCGCAGGATTCACTGCTGATCTCCGCGTTAAACGCCTGTCGGTCAACATTACGTGCATTTATTCGCGGCCGCACTTCGGTGCGTGAAGACGCCGACGATATCCTGCAGGAAGTGACTTACAAGCTGATGCAGGTGGAGCAACCGGTGGAAAATGTTGCGGCCTGGTTGTTCCGCGCCGCACGCAATGAAATGACCGACCGGGCACGTAAAAAGCGTGAGTTGCCGTTTGCCGATGTTTTTAGCGCTGATGATGAAACCGATTTTCCGGAAGACGAGCTGGCAGAAACGCTGTTTGGCGTACCGCAAACACCTGAAGATGAATATCTCAAAGCCATGTTGTGGGATGAACTGGAAGAAGCCCTGGCCGAGTTACCGGAAGTACAGCGCGATGTGTTCGAGAAGACTGAGTTGCTGGGTTACAGCTACAACGAGTTGGCCGAAGCGAGCGGGACCAGCGTACAGGCCCTGCTATCACGCAAACATAAGGCGGTGCTGGCCCTGCGTACGCGATTACGCAGTCTGTATGACGCGCTCACCGTCGAATAAGTGATTAACCTGTCGAGGCGGCCCTTAGGCCGCCTGCAAAATAACTGCTCACAACAATGTATTCACCACCAGGCTGCTTCTTCCTGAGGCTGCAGAATATTCACGCCCTGCCCGATTTTAGGCAGAGACAATTTGATCTGCTGTTCACGCGCCAGCGCCACGATCTGCTTGAAAGGGTCGTTCCAATGATGGAAAGCCAAATCAAAGGCCGCGTTGTGAATGGGCAATAACCATTTCCCCTGCAAATCCTGAAAGGCGCGAAGAGTATCGCTGGGCAACATATGGATATCGGCCCAGCGGCTGTCGTACGCCCCGTTCTCCAGGCAGGCAACGTCAAAGGGGCCATATTTTTGACCAATCTCTTTGAAGCCGGGGAAATAACCGGAATCACCGCCAAAGAACAGACGAAATTCGTCGCTGATAATACTCCACGAGCACCATAACCGTTTATTACTATCAAACAGTCCACGGCCAGAAAAATGTTGCGCGGGCGTAGAGACAAAATGCAGTGCCCCAATATCGACGGACTGCCACCAATCCAGCTGCGTGATTTTCTCTTGCGCCACGCCCCATTTCACCAGTAAATCTCCCACGCCCAACGGCGTCAGGAAATAACGTACGCGATCTTTTAGCTGCATTATCGTTTGGTAATCGAGGTGATCGTAATGATCGTGCGACAAAATGATCCCTTCAATTGGCGGCAGCGCGTCCAACTCAATCGGTGCAGGCTGAAAACGTTTGGGACCTAACCACTGGAATGGGGAAGCGCGCAGAGTAAAGACCGGATCGGTCAGCCAATATTTGCCTTGCAGTTTTAACAATAACGATGAGTGTCCCAAACGAAATACGCTGTTATCCGCTGCATCGGCAAGCGTCTGAGCAGTGATATTCAGCACGGGTAAGGTCTGCGCAGGCACGCTCTCTTTGGGTTTATTAAACGCCAGATCCCAAAACATCTTCACATAATCGCTGACTTTCAACGACTGGCGCGGAGCGACATTAGCAAAGCGTTTCCCATCAAACTGCGGGGACTGTGGGTAGCCTTTGAGGGTGCAACGGGAAATGCTGGAGCAATTCAACATTGATCTTTTACCTGTCGACATAGATGCTTCAGAATAACGACTTTTGATGAATGCCATAGGACATTAAGGGCGGTCTTGCCAAAAATCGCCCTTACAGATGAGAATTAGGCTCGCCAGGACTAAAGTGCCTGTTTACATTGATTTCACGGGGAAAAATGAAACCATTATTTGTTTACGGCACCCTACAACCGGGCCAATCAAATGCACACATACTGGAAAGCATCGGCGGCGAGTGGTTAGCCGGTAGCGTCAACGGCGTGTACTATGCGCGTGGCTGGGGACTCGCAGCAGACTTTCCAGGTATCGTATTGCATAACGACGCCCCGCCGGTGAACGGCTACCTGTTCTTCTCGGCACGTCTTCCCGACTATTGGCCGATGCTAGACGAGTTTGAAGGCGGTTACGACCGTGTCGAAGTTGACGTCACTTCCCTCGAGGGTGAAAAAATTACCGCGTGGATTTACCAGCTTCAGCCACCGCAGGCGTGAGCACGGCTTTAGGCTTCCATCCCAGCGCGGGCGCCACGCCAACGATGAAATCTCTGATTATCTGACTGTACTCCTCGTTGGAGAACTCATACGGCAGTTCCACGCGAAACTCATCGACCTCGCGCAAAATCGGATCGTTGATTAACTGCGCGACGATTTCCTCGCTGCTTCCCACAATATCCTGAGAAAAAAGAATGCGTCTGGGACCTTGCGGTTCCAGCGTGCGCTGATGGCGGCTGGCGGCGAAATCCTGATAACGCTTGATGGTTGCAGGGCTCGCGCTATCCGTAGGAATGATCACCCGCCCGGCAGCAATGCGCGGCTGACGTTCTGCCTGATCGGGCCAGTGCTGGCGAAAGGTGTTTATCAACGCCAGCTGGGCCTGGTGGTAATCAAGGCTCACTTCTGCCGAGGTTAAATTACCGATCAATAAATTGAATTGATTCTCTGCCGCCCACTGAATTGACCGATGGGAATGACCACCGTACCACAGCCGATCTTTCAGGCCCGGCGATGGCGGCTGCACACGAGGTCGTTGACGATTGCCAGGCGAAATAACGTAGGTCTCATCATCGCCAAAATAGCGGCCACTGAGATTTTGCTGCAATCGTTTCAGGCGTGCATAACTGAAGTCCTGCTGCCGCCAGTCACCATGGAAAACATCATCACCAATGAGCTCAACGTGATTAGGTGTGCCCGCGCTTAATCCAACATTGAGCCGCCCAGCGGCTAACACATCAACGGTTAGCAGATCCTCCGCCAGGCGAAACGGGCTTTCAAAGCCCATCTGAATCACCGCGCTGCCCAGTTCAATTTGCTGGGTACGCTGTGTGGCGGCCGCCAGGAACACGCTGGCGGAAGAAACGCCGTGTTCCAGATGCCGCTGCCGAACCCACGCGCCGTTGTAACCCAGCGCCTCACCCAGGGAAATTAATTGCAGCGTTTCTTCCAGCCCCTGATGTGGGGCGTCATCCGCATAATTACCCGGAGTGAGAAATGAAAGATGAGAAATATTAACTGTCGACATCGGCTTATCCTGTTCATCCTGATGACGCAAAGTATGGCGGCTACGGATGGCCGGAAGAAATAAGCGATTCGGCACTGGTTATCTGATTAATACCTATACCTGTTAATCAACCATTCCGGTATTGACCCGTTTGCCTATCTCTTTCAGTTGTGAATACTTCTCCAGTAATGACGGGCCATCATCCAGGCTCATGGCAAACATCCATAAATAGGTCATCACCGAGTAAATATGGCCCGCGCTCATACCGCCTTTCAACGCCATCACACTGATGGTGACACCAAATAGCAGTGCGGAGGCAACACCAATCGATAAATAGCCTATCGCTTCGCGGTCCGACAAACGGATCCTCACCTGCGCCAGGAAGTGATAATGGCGATGCAGTTTCTGTTCCCCAGCGGTGCTGACGAATCCGACTTCTCGCTCTAAGCGGTCGTTCATTCGCCCAATAAGCGATTCATTTTTACGTGTATAGCTGGGTAAAAACCCCGCAAACAGCAGCAACACGGCAAGACATGCCAATCCAGCCCAAGGTTCTATGGTGAGTAACATCACCACTGCGCCACACATTGAAGCCACCGACGTGATCAACATCGGGAGATGAGTTTCAAAGAAGTCGACAAACTGACGTGACAACGTCACTCTAGCGGCAATGGCCGAGTGGCTATGTGCCTCTTCACGCTGAGCAAGAATGACTGGCACGGCTAAGCCCGCGTAGATACGCGCAAAGGTGCGGGTGTCCATGGTGCGACGTGCGGCACCGATGACCCACATAACCAGCACCAAACAGGCATAAAATAGCCCGTGCAGTGCATTTCCCTGGGTGATGGCGTTGATGGCGAAACCCGCCAGTAAAGGATAAAGCAGGTAGACAACGTTTTCGGCAATCACCAACATCAGTGTTAGCAGCAATTTTCGCTTGTGACGTTTCGCCAGCACTTTCAAGGTATTAAGAGCGCTGCGTGAGGCCACGCTTGGTATATTTTCAGGTATGATTTGCATAAGATTAAGTTTGAAAGAATAATTTTGAGCGGTTGCTCAAAAGTGGCGAAAGTGTATTTGAGCACTTGCTCAAAGTCAACGGTAGGTGGTTATGAAAGAAACAGCGGCGGAGTTGCGCGACAAGATCCTCGATACTGCGGTGGCGCTTTTTATTGAGCGAGGTTTGGAAAATGTGAAGACTCGCGAGCTGACCACGCAGTTAGGCTTGTCGCGCAGTCATATCTATCATTACTTTTCGGATTGGGCGTCGTTGAGCCTGGAAGCCTGCGCGCGCTTTGCGCAAAAGGACCTGCAGGAATTTACGCAGCAAATTGGCCAACTGCTTTTTGCCGAGCGGTTGGAAGCATTCATTACCAATTATCTGCCCCTTGAACCGGACGCCGTGTGGCAGCTGTACAGCTCGCTCTGGCGTAAAGCCACGACGGAAGCCGCCTATGCCGAACTGGCCACCCAGGTTACGCAACAGTGGCAGTCATTAATGACCGGTATCATTCGTGAAGGGATAAGTGCTGGGGTTTTTCGTGCCACCGATGCAGAACAGGTGGCGCGTCAGTTGAGCGCGATGCTGAACGGCTATGCGGATTTATTGATTGTGGTTCAGGAAGCTGAAGCGCGGGAACAGGCGATTAGCGATCTGCATGCCTTTATTAAACTCGCGCTTTAATTTAGGTCGTTATTTTGTTTTAGGACGCTGTGACTGACGTGTCCGATTTGGCGACAAAATACTGCTCGTGTTTATCAATAGTGACACCGCGTTCGCGCCAGTAAGCGGCCATATTGAAGAACGCATCGCTGGTTAAATTGAAGCCAATGATAACCGAAGGGTGCTTACCACTACTGAGAAACGCGTTTAACTGTTCCATATTTAACGCTTTAACAGACTCCATCATCTTCTCCCGATCTATAACAAGATAATCTGCATCAACAGATTATCTTGTTAGTCGCCTGGTGCACAATGCAGTTATATTAATATTACAGTTTGCGATAAATCCCATGACGGATGCGTGCAACTCGCAACTAAACCCGCAGTTTACCTGCTTAATGAGATCGATCTCAGCACATAAAAGTGTGATCTATCTGCTAAGCGAAGCGAAAAGGTGTGATTTTACTGAATGGTTTCTTGATGGATATATCAGCAACCCACAATGTAAATAACCGGTATTAATTACAATTTGCTATGAGTTAGCGAATTTTTGTACTGGGCAAATTTCAAGCGAACGCACCGACGGTGGATGTACAGACGTCCAGACGTATATTATAGTCGGTCCCCTACGTTACTTAGGGGCCTGTTGCCATGAACAAATTACTCGTTACCACCCTGCTTGCTGCTGCAGTTTCACTGCTCAGCGCCTGCGATAACAACAAAGATAACGCGATCAAAGTCGCGATTAATACCGGTCCTGACGAAGCGCTCTGGCAAACCGTTAAACAGGTCGCTCATGACAAATATGATCTGGATGTGGATGTGGTTGCGTTCAACGATTACGTGCAGCCAAACGAAGCGCTGTTCAACAAAGATGTCGATGCCAACGCTTTCCAAAGCCTGCCTTATCTGGCAATGCAGACTAAAGAGCGTGGCTATAAGTTCGCGGTCGTCACTAACACGTTTGTATTTCCGATTGCCGGCTATTCCCGCAAAATAAAAGCCCTGAATGCACTGCCGGATGGCGCGACCATCACCATTTCTAACGAAGCCACCACCCTTGGCCGTAGCCTGCTGCTGTTGCAAGCTCAGGGACTAATAAAAGTGAAACCGGAAGCTGGCCTGCTGCCAACCTCACTGGATATCATCGATAACCCTAAGAAGCTGAAAATTGTTGAAGTGGATACACCGCAACTGGCGCGTACGCTTGACGATCCACAGGTTTATATTTCCATCATTAACAACAACTTTGCCGCGCTGGTTAACCTTTCCGCGTCTAAAGATGGCATGTTTATGGAAGGTAAAGCGTCGCCATACGTTAATGCGATCGTGGCGCGTGAAGACAACAAAGACAGTGCCAATGTGCAGAAGTTGAAAGAAGCGTTCCAGTCACAGGCCGTGCTGGATAAAGCGAACGAAATCTACAAAGGCGATATCATTAAAGGCTGGTAATAACATCTCAACGAGCCGCGCATTAACCTTTGGCGCGGCTTTCTTTAACTCTTGATACACCCCTTCCTCTCTCTTCTTGTCTCTATAATATCTTTAGCCATGTTGTGATGACTGCTTATCATTTTTGCGCACAGTACTGTCTATTCTGAGTTTAAAAAACAAACCGCCGTATAAAAATGTCGTAAAAATATTGCTGTCAGGCGTAAAAATGCAGTGCATAAAACCACCATCCGCTATTAACCGATGGGGTAAACAGGTATGTTCGCCGTCACAGACACAGCCATCGCCGTTCCACGCTGATAAGAAACAGGAAATTTATGAGTCAGACTGCAAAACAGTCTCTGCCTGCAGGCATGTTGGCCGCCGCAGGGATCGTGTTTGGTGACATAGGTACCAGCCCGCTCTATACCCTAAAAGAGTGCCTGTCGATTCTTCCCGACGGCTCGGTATCAACCACCGCCGTGATGGGTTTCCTGTCACTGATTTTCTGGGCTTTAACGCTGATTGTGACGTTGAAATACGTGTGCTTTGTTATGCGTGCCGATCATGATGGCGAGGGCGGCATTCTCACATTAATGTCACTGGCTCGTCGCAACGTTAGCCCAAAGATTGGCCACATCATCGTACTCGCGGGGCTGACGGGTGGCGCGTTCTTCTATGGCGATGGCATTATCACCCCAGCAATTTCGGTGCTTTCAGCCATCGAAGGCATGGAGGTGGTTTCACCCCATCTCGGTAAATATGTTGTCCCGCTAGCGGTGGTGATCCTCACCCTGCTGTTCATCATCCAGAAACACGGTACTGAAAAAGTCAGTAAGGTGTTTGGTCCGGTGATGTTTATCTGGTTTGCGTCGATCGGCTTATTGGGTATTCGCGGTATCGCGCTGAATCCCACCGTATTACACGCACTTAACCCCAGCTACGCGTTAACGTTCTTACTTACGCACGAGACGCTGGCCTTCGCGGCGTTGGGCATGGTGGTTCTGGCCGTGACCGGTGCTGAAGCGCTGTACGCTGATATGGGCCATCTTGGCAAAGCGCCAATACGCATGGCGTGGCTGGTCATCGCCATGCCTGCATTGGTGCTTAACTACTTTGGTCAGGGCGCGCTGGTGATTGCGGATGCGCAGGCGGTCAACAACCCCTTCTTTAACCTGGCACCGGGCTGGGGCCAGATCCCCCTGATAGTTCTATCAACACTGGCCACCGTGATTGCCGCGCAGTCGGTTATCACCGGCGTGTACACGTTGACGCATCAGGCGATACGCCAGGGTTTCCTGCCGCCAATGCGCATTGTGTTCACCTCACACACCGAATCCGGCCAGATTTACATTCCGGTGGTCAACTGGCTGCTTTTTGTGACAGTGACGGTAATTGTGTTGGCGTTCCGTCAGTCGTCGGCCCTCTCCTCCGCTTACGGTATTGTGGTCACCGGCACCATGGTCATCACCGCCTGCCTGGCCGGAGTCGTGGCACTGCGCAATTGGAAGTGGCCATTGCCATTGGCAGTGATTTTTCTGCTGTGCATGCTCACCATTGATGTGCCGTTGTTTGCGGCTAACCTGATGAAACTGCT
This sequence comes from Pantoea rodasii, assembly GCF_002095465.1. Lineage (GTDB taxonomy): Bacteria > Pseudomonadota > Gammaproteobacteria > Enterobacterales > Enterobacteriaceae > Pantoea > Pantoea rodasii. The sequence continues at coordinate 274,202 of NZ_MLFP01000003.1, forward strand.
ATCAGGCGGTTGGGTACCGGTATTAATGGCGCTGACCATGATGGGTTTGATGCTGATCTGGAGCACTGAACGTAACCGGTTGATCAGAAAATTGAACAACGATCCGGACAGCCTGCAGGCACTGGTTAAATCACTGGAAACCAACCCGCCAAGCCGTGTGCCAGGTACTGCAATCTTCCTTGCCCGTAAAGAGTTTGAGATTCCGCAGGCGCTGTTGCACAACCTCAAACACAACCGCGTGTTACATCAACGCGTGGTATTGCTGAACATCCGCACCACCGATACCCCACGCGTGCACAACCAACAGCGCATTACGATCACCCAACTGTCACCGTCCTTCTGGCAGGTCACAGCGGCCTATGGTTGGCGTGAAGTGCCTTCGATGGCGGAAGTATTGCACCTGTGCGGACTGGAAGGATTTGGTTGTACCGTGAATGAGGCTTCTTTCTTTACCTCGCACGATACGCTGGTGATGAAGAAACGTCGGGGGCTGGCGCGGGTTAAAGGCGTCATATTCCATTTCTGTCAGCGCAATGCTCTGCGTGCGCATGAACAATTCAATATTCCCCCGAATCGGGTGATTGAGTTAGGCGGACAACGCGAGTTTTAACAAATTGGGGCGTAATTTACGCCCCTACGCTTTTATTTGCCCCGCCTAAATGTAACCAGATGAAAGAATATTCCCGAAAGTTTAACGGAGTTGTGGCTGAACTTTTCTTAACAACTAATTAGCAATTAAAGCTAAAACGCATAACCTCAAAAGGTGTTTATTAAGCCTACCGGCGCGGATTACCTGCCGTGCGCAACTGCCGGGTGTTAATAAACCAACCATCAACAATAAAACGCGTAGCTTAGCAATCGGCTCTGTTGTTATTTCGAGGAGTAAGACCATGAAAGAACTTATTAACGATGTTATTTCTATCTTCACACCGCAAAATGTTAAACCGGTGATTGTTCGCGCAGATTTAACCCATCGCGAATTATCATCCATTCATCCTGTGGGCTTCACTTCCGTAAGCTGGGCTACCTCGATGGAAGATTTAACTGACGCGATAGTGAAAAAAACGCTCGCCGCCGGTGCCGTGGGTTATCACATCACCGATGTTGAATCCCATGAGCCGGGCCAGGATGGTCAGCATGTGATGGCAGCCACCGCCACCCTGTACCACATCAATAGCAAAGTGGCGTACGGCTAATGTTCATCAATTTGGTGCTATGGAATTTAAGCCTGCCACTCTCGTGACAGGCTTTTTTTTGCAAAGTACTCGACCAGGAAATCTATAAACACCTTAATGCGCGGCGATTCAGATGTCCGTTGCGTATACACCGCCCAAATATTCGCTTCCTGATACCACTGCGGTAAAACATGCACCAACTCACCTTTCGCCAGATGAGGTGCGACATCCCACGCCGAACGCAGCGCGATACCGTGTGACTTCAACGCCCAGTTTAAAATGACCTTGCCGCTATTTGATGAGTAATGACTATTAAGACGGCACAAAATCGGTTGTTTACCGTCAGTCAGCGTCCAATTACCAAAGCTGGTGTTCTTTTCATTGATAATAAGGCAACTGTGATGAATTAAATCATCCAGCGAGTTCAGTGAACCTGACCGCGCTAAATAATCAGACGATGCGCAAAGAATGCGGCGATTTGCGGCCAGTTTTCGCGCGATGTAGGCGTGATTAACATCATCGCCCACCTGAATATCCACATCAGTACCCGATTGCATCAAATCGATTTCACGATCGCTAAGCACCAGTTTGATATTTAGTGACGGGTGCAGCGTGATAAAAGCGGAGATGGCATCGGAAAGATAATCCTGTCCGAACCCCATTGAACAGCCGACACTCATCTCTCCGGTCAATTCACCGCGCCACTGCTGGAAATCATTAAGAAACGCCCCCATTTCCTGCACCACGTGCAGCGCCCCTTCCAGCGCTTTCTCACCTTCCGGGGTGAGGCGCATTACGCGATTGGTACGGAAAAATAGCCGCGTATCGAGTTGCTTTTCCAGAATGGCAATACGCTTGCTGATATAAGAGGGCGACTGGCCCAGTTCCACGGCAGCGCGACCGAAGCCATCATGGCGCGCCACGCTGATAAATACGTACAAATCTTCGATAGAAGGCCAGCCCTGAAGCGGCTTCTGAACGTTTTTTCCGGCGTGCATGAGCTTCATAGTGTCACAGGGTTTGCTAGCATCCAGCGGTTATAGCACAGAATCCAGAAAGCCCTGAAGCTGGGTTAAAAAGATGGCCGGAACCTCTTCCTGCGGAGAATGCCCGCAGGGTAGCGCGTTGCCTCGCACATTCAGCGCTTTATCCTGCCAGGTCGCGGTGACGTCATACAACTGGCCCACCGTGCCCTTTTCACCCCACACTAACTGCAGCGGGCAAGCGATGCGTTTGTCGCTGTCTTGTGCATCATGCGCTAAATCTATCGTCGCAGCGGCTCGATAATCTTCACACACCGCATGGATCATCTCGGGCTGTTGATAACAGCGCAGATAATCCTCAAAGACGGCTTCCGAGGTTGCGCCCGGCGTCTTTAACTGTCCTTCAATATGCTTTCTGAGGAAAAACGCCGGGTCGTGACCAATCATCGTTTCAGGAAGTGGAAAAGGTTGGATCAGGAAAAACCACCAGAAATAGCGCGTGGCAAAGGCTTTATCCGTCTGCGCGTACATGGTCGCGGTCGGTGCGATATCGATGAACGTGCAGCTGGTGACTTTTTCCGGATGATCGAGCGCCAGACGATGTCCGACTCTGCCACCGCGATCGTGCCCGACAAAAGCCACGCGCGTCAGTCCTAACGCATCGATCAGCAGGCTGATGTCATTGGCCATGGTGCGCTTCGAATATGTCTCATGCCGGTCGTCGCTGGCCGGTTTGTCGCTGTCGCCGTAGCCGCGCAGATCGGGCAAAATCACCTGATATTTCTGCGCCAGCTGTGGGGCGACCTTGCGCCACGCCAGATGATTCTGCGGATGCCCGTGCAACATCAGCAGCGGCGTACCCTCTCCGCCGATGGCCACTCGCAGCGTCACGCCATTGGCCAGTTTCACATCTTTCAAGGCAAAGCCTTCGATAAACGGCGATGCGCCGCGTTCCGTGATGTCACTCATGCTGTTTATCCTGTTACCCGTTGCAGCCACGGACGCTGAGCAAAGTGCCGATGTTCAAACTGCGCAATGTCGGACTCATATTGTAGCGTCCACTCCACCGCGTTGCCGCCGCCGAGCAACATTTCCCGTTTTAACGCGCTAACCTCAAAATGCAGGACGTGCTGATGACAGCTAATAGTCTGCTGTTCCAGCGAAACGGTAATCTGATTATGTTGCGCATCGGCGGTCGCCAGACTTAGCTGCTGATAGGCTTCTTCACTGAGCGTGAGTGTCAGCACACCGTTACGCTGGCAGTTATCGTCGAAAATCCCGGCAAAGCTGGTACCGATAATGACGCGGATCCCCAGCTGATTCAGTCCCCACACCGCATGTTCACGGCTGGAGCCACAGCCAAAATTGGGGCCGACTAACAAGAACGTGGCATCTTGACCCGCCGGTTGATTGAGGATGAACGCGGGATTGGCGCTGCCATCCGGCAGAAATCGCAGGTCGAAGAACACGCCGCGATCCAATCCGAGGCGGTCAATGCCTTTCAAAAACTGCTTTGGCATGATCACATCGGTATCAATATTAGCGGCAGGCAAATGCGCGATGCGTCCAGTGATGTTATTCAATGCATCCATGTTAAACCTCTGCTGTATGAAAATAACGGACATCCACCAGATGGCCGGCCACCGCAGCGGCGGCGACCATCGCCGGGCTCATCAGATGCGTGCGTGCGCCCGCGCCCTGACGGCCAGCAAAATTACGATTGGTCCCGGAAGCGCAGCGATCGCCAGGCTCCAGCACATCCTCATTCATCGCCAGACACATCGAGCATCCTGACTGGCGCCACTCAAACCCGGCATCGATAAAGATGCGGGCTAAGCCCTCGGCTTCAGCCTGCTGACGAACCTGCGTTGACCCCGGCACGATGATTCCGCGCACGTGACCAGCGATTTTATTGTTGCCAATGACGGCGGCAGCCGCGCGCAAATCTTCAATCCTGCCGTTGGTGCAGGAACCAATAAAAGCATGGGTAATGGCGATATCGGCTAAACGCATGCCGGGTTCCAGCCCCATGTATTTCAACGCTGCCCGCATGGCCTGCTGTTTAATCAGATCATTTTCCAGCTGCGGATCCGGGACACAGCCTCCGATCGCGCTGGTTTGGTCGGGGCTGATCCCCCAGGTGACGCGAGGTTCAAGATCGCTACAGTCCAGCGCAATCGTGCGGTCAAACTTCGCATCGTCATCGCTGCGCAGTGTCATCCAATCGGACCTGGCCTGTTCCCACAGCGCACCCGTTGGCATCTGGGGTTTACCCTGGATATAGGCAAAAACTTTGTCATCCGGTGCAATGATCGCGCCACGCGCACCAGCTTCCACCGCCATGTTGCACAGCGTCATGCGTCCTTCCATGCTCAGTGCATCAATTGCCGGCCCGCTAAATTCGATGGCATAGCCGGTCGCGCCTGCCGCACCGATGTTTTCAATCAGCGCCAGAATGATGTCTTTCGCCGAGCAGCCATAAGGCAGTTCACCGGTGACCGTCACCAGCAGGGTTTTCAGCGTGCGATAAATCAGGGTTTGCGTAGCGAGCAGGTGTTCAATTTCAGAAGTGCCAATGCCAAAACCTAATGCACCGAAGGCACCGTACGTCGTGGTGTGACTGTCACCGGCGGCAATCACCATGCCCGGCATCACCAGCCCTTGCTCATGAGCGACGACATGTTCGATCCCCTGACGAGGATCCATCACGTCAAACAGTTCAATACCAAAATGCGCCGCGTTTTGACGGAAATAATCAACCTGAAGCTGGCCACCGGCATCCGTCATCGCGTTGTCGCGCTCAGGGCGCGTGGGATTAACGTGATCAACATTGAGCAGAATGGTCGCAGGATGGCGCACCGGGCGTTGATGTTCACGCAGCCCACTGAACGCCTGCGGGCTGGTGTATTCGTTGAGAATTGAGCGATCAATGTAGAGCAGTACATGCCCTTCATCGTCTAACCGACGGACGACATGCTGATCGATGAGTTTTTCATACAGAGTTTTGTTAGCCATGCTATTGCCCACGAAAGTGTTCACAATTCATCAGTAACGTTAGGGTAATACAGCCGTGGGCAAAACCATGAACACGCAACGTGAACTGATAGGTTATGAAGTGTGTTCTATGGGCGACCGTGAGACCGCCCATCGCTGAGTGGGATTAAATCAGACGCTCGAAGCGGTACGGTGTCGGATCGATTATCGGTGCATGCCCGGTCACCAAATCTGCCGCTAGCTGACCTGCGGCGGGTGATGTCCCGAAACCGTGCCCCGAAAAACCGGTTGCCAGGGTTAATCCCGGTAACGACGCCACCGGACCAATCACCGGGTTAGAATCTGGAGTGATATCAATCACACCCGCCCACGACGCCGCCATTTCGGCCTGCTGAAACACTGGCCATGCCGCTCGAAGATTCCTCATCGCTTCACTGTTAAGAGCAGGATTGGCTGGAGGATCCAGCGTGCGGACCTGCTCAAAAGGCGAGCGCCGATCGCTACGCCAGCGGCGCGCCAGGGCCAGGTCCTTGACGAAATATTGGCCAAGTGAGATGCGCAAATTATCGCGTGCCTGGCGTAATTGCGGCAAATAACGTGTTCCAAGCAACACATGATCCAGCGTTAGCGGCGCATCCAGCGCGCCCCGTTGCGTGATGATGAACCCGCCGTCCTGGTGTTTGCGAAACGAAAAATCGGGCGCACCGACGGCGATTTCCGCCGGTCCCTGCAGCGGCCTGGTGCGCATCACCGAGCAAATCAGCGGCAGCGTGGGCAAATTAATTCCGTGATTTCCCAGAAAGCGGCGTGACCAGGCGCCTGCAGCCAATAGCACCTGATCACAGCGGATTTCCCCGCGTTCGGTTACTACGCCACTGACGCGACCGTTGCTGGTGGACAAAGCACGCACCGCACACTGCTCAACAATAATCGCGCCTTTGGCGATGGCCGCCCTAGCGATGGCACTGGCTGCCAGCGTAGGTTCCGCTCGCCCGTCCGAAGCGGTAAAAATTCCCCCGCCCATTTTGCTGCGCCACCCGGCACCTGCGCAGCGATTTGCGCATCACTGAGCAGACGCGAATCCAATCCGGCCGCGCTGACCCCGCTTAACCATTTTTCATGCATCGCCATCTGCGCTTCATTGCGAGCCACAAACATAATGCCTGCCTGGCGGTAACCCACATCGCTGCCGACACGCGTTGCCATACTCGCCCACAGCCGATCGGCCACCTGGGCCAGCGGAATATCCTCCAGCGCACGACTGGTTTTACGAATCCAGCCGAGATTGCGGGAAGACTGTTCGCCAGCAATGTGCCCTTTTTCCAGCACCACCACGGGAATATTACGCTCTGCCAGCGTCAGCGCGGCGGTGAGGCCAACAATACCGCCGCCAATAATCACCACCGTGGTCGTATCCGGCAACGTTTGCGAAGCGATAACCGGAGAAATAACAGGTGCCATAACGCGCCTCCCGCCCTTACAGGGCTACGGTGATTTCCTGAACCTGAGCGTTACCGGCACCGCGATAGGCAGTCACTTCCAGTTCCACTTTATAAACGGTTGAGCCCAGCGGTGGGCAGGTCACTGTCGATGCAGGATTCACCCCACGAAACTTCTCACCAATGATAGCCATCACCGTAGGCACATCCGCAGGATCCTGAATAAACACGCGTGAGCACACCACATCCTGTAATGAAGCATCGATAGCGGCTAACGCGGCCTCTATATTGGCAAACACCTGCAAAGTTTGTTCACTGACATCTGCGGGAATGTCTTTGGTGACTGGATTGCGTCCGGCGGTGTTGGAGACATAAATCCAGTTATCTACCGCCACGATGCGCGAATAACTCGCCTGCTCTTCAAATATCGAACCGGTTTTCACTTTGATGATCTGAGTCATGATCGTTCCTCTATTAATAAATTGGATTAGCTTAAAACCGGTGATTCCCACAGGTTGAGTTTGACGCCAATGCCTTTCTCTAAGGCATTGCGATATAACACCGTGCCCCAGGCGACATCCTCTACCGGCATGCCTCCCACCGACATGATGATGATCTCGCTGTCGTTTTGACGGCCGGGCGCCTCTCCGGCAACGATTTTGCCGATATCCTCCAGCTGCTCTGCTTGCAGTTGCCCTTCGGCGACCATATCCATAAAGCGCACGCCAATAATCGGCACACAACGATGTGCAGGCTTGGGCACTTCATCGAACCAGGCGTGATACAGCCCGGTGTTATCCAGCACTTTGCGTACATCGGACTGTTCCATGCCTTGATCGATATTGCATAGCGCAGGCATGGCCAGAAAGGCTCCAGGTTTCACCCATTCCCGTTTTACCAGCGGATAGGTGGCGGGATCCCCTACCTCTCCCGAGCTGCAATAGGTGACAATGTCACTCCCGCGCACCACCGCTTCCAGCGTATCGACAATCTCCACCTGCTTTATCTGCGGATAGGTTTCCTGCACCCAGGTGAGAAAGTTATCGAGGCTGCGCTGTCCGCGGCCTTTGACTTTGATGGTGTCGATGTGAGGACACACGGCGATAAAGGCCGCCACGGCGGTTTTGCCCATGACGCCTGGGCCAAGCAAACCAATGACGCGCGAGTCTTTCCGGGCCAGATGACGTGCGCCCACGCCGGGCACCGCGCCGGTGCGATAGGCCGACAACAGGTTGGCCGACATATGCGCCAGCGGTGCGCCGGTATCGGCATCGTTGAGGGTGAACATCAGAATGGAGCGTGGCAGCCCTTTTTCGCGGTTCGCGATATTGGATCCATACCATTTCACCCCAGCCGTGCCGAAGTTGCCGCCCAGATAAGCGGGCATCGCCATCATGCGACGATCGGCGGTGGGTTTTGGCATCGTGGGGAATGGCGAGTTTTCCGGGAAAGTCACCATCGCACCGTGTGAATCATTGTTCGATCCCGCCATGCGATAGTCACCGTGATACAACAGGCCAAACATCTCTTCCATGGTATCAACGCAGGCGGCCATATCGGTCACGCCGGCACGAATCATGTCTTGCTCTGACAGGTAAATAAAATCAATCCGGGTTGAATCACTCATGGTTTCGCCTCTCAAGTCAGTTCAGGTCGGTTTCCTGCTGCGTGAGGTAGAAATAGCGCGCCAGCAAGGAGGCTGTATTGAAGATTTGCGACATGGCACATCGATGTCGTGGCACAGCACTTGCATCACTCAGGCTGTAAATAGCCCGCAGCGGAGCATGTCATGACCCAATTGCCCATCTATCGCCACAGTGGATTTCAGCCCGAGCAGCCGTGGTTTGTGCTGAACGCCGCGCAGCATTACTCGCTGATTGCCTCCGACAATCCGGCTATTTCCCACTTCTATAGTTTTGATGTCGCGGAGAATGCCAGCATGACGCTGGCCATTCCCGATGGCTGTGTCGATATCGTTTTTGATTGTGATGCGCAGCGGCCTGCGGCGCGGGTGTGTGGAACCACGCTGGAAGCGCGCGGTGCCGATATGCAGCATAACCATCACTATTTTGGTGTGCGCTTTGCACCTGGCATCATTCCTGATTTCCTTGACGTAATGGCAGAGGAAATTCCCGATCGTGAATTCAACTTTCTGGATGTGGTGCCGGATGCACGTTTAGCCTTCGAGCAGATCGTGCAAACGCGCGATTTCTCTCGTCAGATATCGTTGTTCAATGCCTGTTTCACACCGCGCCTGGTGCGCAAAGCCTCTGCCGTCACCTCATTGATTATCCAGACGATGCGCCAGGTGAAAGGCAATATTCGCATCGACCAACTGGAAGCCCTGACCGGCTACACCTGCCGCACGATCCAGCGACAGTTTCGCCAGGATACCGGGATGTCACCTAAGGCTTTCAGCCGTATTCTGCGCTGTCAGTCGGCGCTCGGCAGTATTCATCTGCAGCAGGATTTATCGTTTAGCGATCTGGCATTCGACCTTGGATTCAGCGATCAATCGCACTTCCTGCGCGAGTTTAAAAAGTTCGTCAGCACCACGCCGTGCGACTATCAACGGCGTATTGCGCACCAGGCCTATTCCCATCGTTTACGTTTTCACTGAGCACTAAAACAGTGCAGCGTTGCACTGTGACGCTGTCCGATTTTTTCTATCCGCCAGACGCCTTGCTGAGAAATGATGCCGCTACGTTACCTGCCTCAGGCGGCACAGACTGCCTGAGAACTTTCTCTTAGCTGTTGAGGGCATTGGCGATGAATACGGATTCCGGCTTACGCAAAAATTCGTTGGGTTTGTTTTCTCTGGTGTTTTTTGTCGTCGCGGCAGCATCGCCGCTAACCGGCGTGGTGGGTGGTTTGCCGGTGGCGATTATTTCCGGCAACGGCGGCGGCATTCCGGTGTTTTATATTCTTTCGTGCATTATTTTGATGTTATTCGCCGTCGGCTTTATCGCCATGAGCCGTCACGTCAACAATGCCGGGGCTTTTTACACCTATATCTCCAAAGGGATGGGTGAAAATTGGGGTGCCTCGGCCTCGGTATTAGCGCTGATGGCATATATCTCCATCCAAATTGCCATCGTTGCCATGCTGGGCTTCTTTACCCAGTTATTTATTGAAGAACACTTCGCCGCGCATATTCCCTGGTGGGCGCTGAGTATGTTATTTGTGCTGGTTTGTTGGGTGTTAAACATTAAGCGCGTCGAGGTCGGCGGAAAGTTACTCGGCATATTGATGCTGGCGGAAGTGGCTATTGTGCTCCTGACTGACGTGATGCTGCTGATTAAAAAAGTGGGGCCATATAGTTTTCAATCTTTTGAGCCGTCGGTGTTTATGCAAGGCAATCTCGGCATTGCATTTATCTTCACCATCGCCGCGTTTATCGGTTTTGAATCCACCGCGATTTATGCCGAGGAGTGTCGCGACCCGCATAAAACCGTGCCGCGAGCCACTGTGTGTGCGCTGTTACTCATCACCGCGTTTTTCTGCTTTACCAGCTGGTCATTGGTGCAGGCGTATGGCTTTGATCAGATCGTCGTGATTGCCAGTAAAGATCCCGGTAACTTCGTGTTTAACATCACCCGACAATATGTGGGTCAGTGGGCAGTAGAGACGATGTCAGTATTGTTAATTACCAGCTTATTTGCCGCTGCGCTGGCGTTTCATAATAATATTTCGCGCTATCTGTTTAGCATCAGCCGTGATGGATTGATCTGGAAAGAACTGTGTAAAACCCATCCCACCAACGGCACGCCACACAATGCCAGCCACGTACACAGTGTGATTATGCTGATGCTGCTGGCCGGGATGGGCAGTGCGGGACTGGACCCTATGGTGCACATATTCGCCATTGGTTCCGCCGTCGCCACGCTGTGTATATTAATATTACAACTGGGCGTCTCCGCCGCTGTGGTGCTGTTTTTCCGTCGTATTGACAGCAAGGAGAATCGGTTCACCGTCTTCTGGGCACCGTTGCTGTCGATGGCGTGTATGAGCGTGACCATTATTTTGGTGGTTAACAACCTCCAATCGTTAAGTGGTAGCGATTCCAGTGTAGTGAAACTGATTCCATGGTTCATTGCCGGTTGCGCGCTGTTGGGATACGGCATGTCGATCAAGCGCAGTATTAAAATCCGCGCGTCCTAAGCTTGAGTCAGAACGGTGTGCAAGGACGCGCACCGGCTTCATGATGTCAATCTTCGTACATCACATCACGCGTTTTATTTGACCTAAGTTGCATTGCCCGCTATAAAGAATAACCGCGCTGTACTCACGGATATATCTCCCCACCCTTCGCACGCATTGCTTAATTTCCCATCAACTTCGCTTTATGTAAGTTAAATAATTAACACCAATACTTTATTAACTAAAAACAAGTTAATCTTTTCGTAACAATCTTTTAATTTGCAAACCGAAAATTTAACGTTCACCTGCAAAGTATAAAGATCAGGATCAGAATGACTCATTCAAAAAAAATCGTGTCTGCCCTTTCGCTGGCAGCGCTGCTTGTTGCTTCAGCGGTCCACGCTGAAGACGCACCAGAAAAAACCGATGTTCTGTTGATTGGCGGCGGCGTCATGAGTGCCTCGCTGGGCACATGGCTGCAGGAACTGCAACCGGGCTGGAAACAGCTGATGGTCGAGCGTCTGGATGGCGTCGCACTGGAATCGTCTAACGGCTGGAACAACGCCGGTACCGGTCACTCTGCGAACATGGAACTGAACTACACGCCAGAGCGTGCAGACGGTTCAATCGACGTGAGCAAAGCCCTGGAAATCAACGAAGCCTTCATGATTTCCCGTCAGTTCTGGACCTCTCAGGTTCAGCGCGGCGTGATGCACGATCCGCGTTCATTCATCAACTCCACCCCGCACATGAGCTTTGTTTGGGGCGACAAAAACGTTGAGTACCTGAACAAGCGTTACGATGCACTGCAGAAAACGACTCTGTTCCAGGGCATGAAGTTCTCTACCGATCACAAGCAGATCGAGCAGTGGGCTCCGCTGGTAATGGAAGGTCGCGACCCGAATCAGAAAGTGGCAGCCACCTGGACGCCAGTCGGCACCGACGTCAACTACGGTGAAATTACCCGTCAGCTGATTGGTAGCCTGAAAAAAGATCAGAACTTCAAATTAGAAACCTCTTCTGAAGTCACCGATTTCAAACGCAACAGCGACAACTCCTGGCACGTCACCATTAAAGACGTGAAGAGCGGCGAAAACCGTGCGGTTGATGCGAAATACGTGTTTATCGGTGCAGGCGGCGCAGCCATCAAGCTGTTGCAGAAAACCGGCATTCCAGAAGCAGATAACTACGGCGGATTCCCGGTTGGCGGCTCGTTCCTGATGACTGAGAACCCAGAGATCGCGAACCGTCATCTGGAAAAAGTGTACGGTCAGGCTTCTGTTGGTGCACCACCGATGTCCGTTCCACACATCGATGCGCGTAACCTTGATGGCAAAAAAGTGGTGCTGTTTGGACCCTTCGCCACCTTCTCTACCAAGTATCTGAAAAACGGCTCACTGTTCGATCTGTTAAGCGCTACCACCACCAGTAACATCATGCCAATGACTCACGTTGGTATTGATAACTTTGACCTGGTGAAATACCTGATTGGTCAGGTAATGCTGAACGACGACGACCGTTTTGCCGCGCTGAAAGAATACTACCCGAACGCACGTAAAGAAGATTGGAAACTGATTCAGGCGGGTCAACGTGTGCAGATCATCAAGAAAGATGCCGAAAAAGGTGGCGTGCTGAAACTGGGTACTGAAATCGTAACCGATCAGCAGAAAACCATTGCCGCGCTGTTGGGTGCATCACCAGGTGCTTCTACTGCTGCGCCAATCACCCTCGACGTGATGAAAAAGCTGTTCCCAGAGCAGTTCGCTTCTCCTGAATGGCAAGAGAAGATCCGTGGCATCATTCCAAGCTTCGGTCAGAAACTGAACGGCAACACCGCCCTGACCCAGCAGGTATGGGACAACACCGCAGCCACGCTGCAGTTGACCAAACCACCGGTGATCAACATGGGTGACCAGTCAGTGGCACCAACCCAAGCTAAACCGCGTGCGGAATCCGCTAAGCAAGATATGGCGCTGTAATTTTCCCTCGCGCTAATTGAGAAAGCCGGACTCTGTCCGGCTTTTTTGTGCTTTGAAGAAGGCAATGCCACAGAGCAGACACTCATCCTCCCACGTGCTAAAATTAGCCATCATTGAATGAGGCAAAGATATGACTAAAGCTGCATCATTAAGTGTTGCAAATCAGGTACGCGAACTGGCTAAAGCGCACCAGGTAACTGCTGAGCGTGACGGCATGAGCCGCATGGCTGTTGCTATCACTCGCCTGGCCGATGACATCGTTGAACTTGATGTCATCGAACAACTTCTGGTCAATTTGAAGAAAAAAGGCATTTTGACCAAAGCAGAAACGCTTGAGATACAAGGCAACTATCTGCGTGAAAAAAGACAAATTAAACAGAATTTTTCTGCATGATTTTTGATCCCTTTGGTGACTTCGAAACTGCAGGTTATTTGCAGAATGTGTTAAGTTTGAAAGATCCCGATGAAGTAAAAGCCTCTGAGCATCTCTCTTTCGAACTTAGCCTTGAAGAAGCGCTGCAGTTTCTTTCAAAAGAAAAACAATTAAATTATTCTTCCGTGCTTAAAGTGCATGAGATTTTATTCACAGGTTTTTATCATTGGGCCGGAAAGGACCGTAATAAATTAGTTCCACACCTGTCGATATTTAAAGGTGCCCGTGAAGACAAACATTTTACCGTATTTGAATATCCATATCTTATCCAACCTGCAGTGGAGTATGCGCTAAAACTCGCCAGTAACATGGTTAAGTTTCGCGAAAAACCAGGTGAAGTGATGGGACAATTAGCTTTTGCTCATCCGTTCCTGGATGGCAACGGTCGTACAATATTACTTTTTTTCATGGAGTTAAGTTTTCGCGCCGGCTTTTCAATCGATTGGTCTAAAACGATGAAAGATGATTACCTACGCGCATTAAGCGTTGAAATTCGTGACCCCGGTAAAGGACATCTTGACCGCTATCTCAAACCGTACATCATTGAAATTCATAGTCGGGACGAATGGCCATTAATCATCGGGAGTATTAAAGGTCTGGATGGACTGGATAAGGAACAAATGAATTATAGTGAGATCGATGATCCACAGGTCAGGAAACATTATAAAAGCTATCAATCACTACATTTAGATAATGAATCTTAATTTCTGTTATTCATCCCCCAGACCAGTGCCTGTCTTGCATGGGCAATACGCGGCTGGCGCAGAGCGCTGGGTAACCAGATAAGGTGATAACGAATCTCTGTGTCCCCCACCGGCGCGTCCAGCACCACCAACTCCCCTTGCGCGATTTGCGCCTGGCATAAAAATGCCGGCATCACCGACCAGCCAAATCCACCGCAGAGTAAACTTCGCAAACCACGTAAGTCCTGCCCAACCACCGCAGGTAACAGCGTCTGATATTTAATGCGATTCTTATCCAGCCAGTGATCAATTAATGACAGTTTCAGGTCATAAGCCAAAAGGGGTTCGTTGATCAAATCCGTGGAAGAATTTGCGCTGTTATTCAAGCGAACCGCCACGGCCGGTGCAGCCACAGCAACCACGCGGTCTTGAAAAATCACTTCCCCCTTTAAACGTGGATCGGTCACCGGATGTGCCGTCACGCCGAGATCACAGTGCCCTTCAATCACCATCTGCGCGACTAGCGGACCATCACCGCTGTGCATATGCACGCGAATACCGCTTTCAAGCAAAGGAAGCAACTCTGCTGATAATTTCTCCGCCATAAAATCCGCATGTCCGATGATCTGCAACGTACCACTCACATCCATGGATCGGGCTCGTGCCGATGACAAGGCGGATTCAGCAGTATCGAGTGAGTGGCCTATATCAGCGGCCAAATCGTCGGCAGCGGCAGTGGGTGTTACACCATGAGCCTGACGTTCAAACAGCGGTCGACCCACTGCGACTTCCAGGCCGCTAATGTGTTGCGAAACCGCAGGCTGCGTCAGATTCAGTGCGCGTGCCGCACCGGAAATTGAGCGCTGGCGATACACTTCCATAAACGTTCGTAAGCGAACCAGTGACATAGTGACCCATAAATTATTTTATACCCCTGCCAAAATAGCCTTGTTAGCCGTCAAACACCAGCGCGAGTAAGCTGCCCACATCTTGAAACGCACGGGAAAAAAATCATGTCACTTCAGCAAGAATTACTGCATGTGCTGCACACAATGAAACAGGCTCACCTGCAGAACGAACCTGCTAGCGCCGAACTTCGCCACGATCGCCTATTACGCAGCGTGGCATTAATTCGTGAGAATCATGCCGCGTTTACTGCGGCTATCAGCGCCGATTTCGGTCATCGTAGCGCCTATCAAACCCAGGCGGCCGACCTGATGACCACCATCAGTATGTTGCAGCACTCCGCTGAGCATCTGGAGCAGTGGATGCAGCCGGAGATCGCCGAGGTCCCGGTTGCGGGTATGCAGGCGCGTATCGAACCGCAACCCTTAGGCGTAGTCGGTATTATCAGCCCGTGGAATTTCCCGATTAACCTGGCATTTGGCCCATTAGCCGGTGTGTTTGCTGCGGGCAACACCGCGATGCTGAAACCCTCTGAGCTGACACCTCACACCTCAGCATTACTGGCGGAGTTAGTCCCGCGTTACTTCTCCGCTGATGAGCTCAGCGTGGTTTTGGGTGACGCCAGCGTGGGCCAAGCGTTTAGCGCTCTGCCATTCGACCATCTGGTCTTCACCGGCAGCACCGCCGTCGGTAAGCATGTGATGCGTGCAGCGGCAGAAAATCTGGTGCCTGTTACGCTGGAATTGGGCGGAAAGTCGCCGGTGGTGATTAACGCTGATGCTGATGTGGCAATGGCTGCAGCCCGGACTCTGACCATAAAAACCTTCAACGCCGGTCAAATCTGTATCTCACCGGATTACCTGTTACTTCCGCATGTCGCTGAAGCGGAATTTATCACCGCGTCGCAACAGTTCATGCTGCAGACGTACCCAACGCTGCAAAGCAACGAGGATTACACTGCCATTATCAGCGCTCGACACTATCAGCGACTGATCGATCTGATCGAAGATGCGCGTGTTAAAGGTGCTCGGATCGTTAGCCTGGCCCCTGCGGGCGAGCCGGACTTTGATGCACAAAGCCGCAAAATCGCGCCGCATTTGATCCTCGATGTCACCGAAGAGATGGCGGTAATGCAGGAAGAAATTTTTGGCCCGCTGCTGCCGATCAAAAGCTATAGCGGAGAGGTGAAGGAAGCGATTCGCTATATCAATGCGCATCCACGTCCATTGGCCGCCTACTATTTTGGTCACGATGAACAGCATCAGCAGTTGATGGCCCAGCACACCACTTCGGGTGCACTGGTGATAAATGATGTCATGACCCATGCTTCTCTCGACAGCCTGCCATTTGGTGGCGTAGGTGCTTCCGGTATTGGCGCGTATCACGGGATTCACGGATTCCGTCGTTTCAGCCACGCCAAGCCGATTGTGATCCAGGATAAGGCGGGTACCACAAATTTACGGCTGCGTGCGCCCTATCAGGACAAAAGCGCAGCATTAACCGCATTACTGAATAACCAACATTAATCGAGGACAGAAAATGAAAATTTTGATGGTTCTGACATCGCATGACGAGCTGGGCAACACTGGCAAAAAAACTGGATTCTGGCTGGAAGAGTTCGCCGCACCCTACTTCGTGTTTAAAGATGCGGGCGCCGAAGTGGTCTTAGCGTCTCCGGCGGGTGGACAACCGCCGCTGGATCCAAAAAGTGATTTACCTGAATTCCAGACTGCAATGACCGCACGCTTCAAATCTGATGCGGCGGCACAACAAGCGCTGGCCAATACCGTAAAGCTGGCAGGCATCGATCAGCAGGATTTCGATACCGTCTTTTATCCCGGTGGCCACGGTCCCTTGTGGGATCTGGCGGAGTCAGCAGACTCCATCCAACTGATTGAATCTTTCGAGCGTGCCGGTAAGCCGATTGGTTTTGTCTGCCATGCACCTGGCGCGTTGCGTCATGTAAAAGCAGCGAGCGGTGCCCCGTTAATTCAAGGCAAACAGGTCACTGGTTTCACAAACAGCGAAGAAGCAGCCGTTGAACTCACCGATGTGGTGCCTTTCCTGATTGAGGATGAGTTCATCAAACTGGGCGCGCATTATCAAAAAGGCGCTGACTGGGCACCTTTTGTCGTAGAAGACGGTAAACTGATCACCGGGCAAAATCCGGCCAGCTCAGAAGATGTTGCGAAAGCACTGCTACTGCAACTGGCAGCACAACAGCCTTAATCGCTTTAAAGCACATCACTGCACTGGCGGTGATGTGCCTTCGTCTTATTAGCCATCCCATTTATGAAATTTTCTCATAGGTGCTAGCAGACTGGCGCACCTAATCAATCCCTTCTGCCTTTGTTAAGCTACTCCGCAACCCCTTTTCCATCATTGTATTCAAGTCCTGGCATCGCACAGGTCCTTTCCTTTCCTCATAAAAAGACACTATGGATATCAAAACTGCAACGCATCCTCCGGATATGAAAACCGGCATCGCCTTTATTATTATTCTTAGCGCGCTGATGGCATTTACCTCACTCTCAACCGACATTTATCTGCCGGCCATGCCCGCGATGTCAGCAGCGTTACACGGCGATTCGGAACTGACGGTCACCGGATTCCTGATTGGCTTTGCCATCGCGCAGTTAATCTGGGGCCCGATTAGCGATCAACTCGGCCGAAAAACACCGTTATACATCGGGATGATTATCTTTGCTGTCGGTTCTGCGGGATGCGCACTCTCCAGCGACATGCCTCAGATTGTCTTTTGGCGCGTCATTCAGGCGGCGGGCGCCTGTACCGGCCCGATGCTGGCGCGTGCGATGATCCGCGATCTGTTTACCCGCACGCGTGCTGCACAGATGCTGTCAACGCTGATCATTGTCATGGCGATTGCCCCTATCGCCGGACCATTAATGGGTGGCCAAATCATTCGTTACTCGCATTGGCCGGTGATTTTCTGGTTTCTGGCGGTGGTCGGCGCATTGATGTTCATTTCACTGCTCTGGCTTCCTGAAACACTGCCGGCAGAAAAACGGGTAACGGCGTCACCTCGGCAAGTAATGCACAATTATCGCACGCTGCTGCAAAATAAAAACTTTATGCGATTTACCCTGTGCGTGACTTTTTATTACGTTGCCGCTTACGCATTTATAGTCGGATCGCCTGCGGTGTATATCAGCTATTTCGGTATCGATCCGCAGCATTATGGTTGGCTGTTCGCCATTAATATCCTTGGACTGGTGACGGTCAGCACCGTCAATAAACGTTTAGTGCAAAAGGTCAGGCTTGAGACGCTGCTGAAATCCGCCTCTTTTATCGCCGCGCTGATGACATTAGTGATGTGTTTTGTACTGAAAACGCATCCGGCAGCGTTGGCGGGATTGGTCATCTGTATCTTCATTTTCTTCTCAATGAACGGAGTTATTGCAGCCTCTGCTACCGCAGCCGCGCTGGATGCCGTGCCGAATGCCACGGGTTCAGCCTCCGCGCTGATAGGATCATTGCAATACGGTAGTGGGATTGTCTCCTCACTGCTGCTGGCAGGACTTAACAACGGTACACCCTGGATCATGGTGAGCATTATGACAGTATTCACCCTGCTCAGTTTTCTCATCACTCTTGGCGGTGGGAAATCTCAGCCAAAAATGGCAGAAATTTAATGCTACGGTGAAACATTAAATAGGGTATTAAACATTTGGTGCGGTGAAATCAGCATGCAATTGCTAAATTTAAAATAGTCGGTAACGTCGTGGCTTCATCTGCTAATAACAATCAGCGAGCTTAATTAATGAGCAACATCCAGTCTTCAATCCTTTCTTACACCGTGGACAATGCACCCTTTGAAGGTTATTTAGTTTACGCGACTGATAATAACGCCGCTCAGCCGGGCGTGGTTATTGCACCCAACTGGATGGGTGCCACTGCGGATGCCGCAGAGCAGGCCAAGGCAATTGCGGCCAAAGGTTATGTGGTGCTGGTTGCCGACCTTTATGGTCAGGGCCAACGTCCCACCAACGGCGAAGAAGCCGGTGCACTGATGATGGCGGTGAAAGATACCCCGGCCGAAGTGGCACGTATGCAGGCCGCTTTGGACGCGTTACGTACGCAAACCATCGCGCCAGTGAATGCTGATAAAGTCGCGGCTGTGGGGTTCTGCTTCGGTGGACACTGTGCACTGGAGCTGGCACGCAGTGGCGCAGATATCAAAGCGGCCGCTTCATTCCACGGTACGCTGGATACCAAAGGCGCTTATGATGACAACGTTATTCAGGCTTCACTGCTGGTACTGGACGGCGCGGCCGATCCGCTGGTACCACGTGAGCAGCTAGCGGCCTTTGCCAATGAAATGAACAGCAAAGGTGTTGACTGGCAGCTGGTGAGCTTTGCCGGTGCGGTGCACTCATTCACCGATCCAAAAGCCGATAATGCTGGCGTGTCGCAATACCATCCAGAAGTCACGCAGCGCGCTTTCAAACGCCTGTATCAACTGCTGGACGAAGTGTTCTGATACCGGTGCGGGAGGCCCCATAGCCCCCCGCGTTTTTATCGCCCTCGCAGGATCCCCGCATCAATCGCTGCCACACTGGTTTTGCCACAAAACGCCATCGACAGGTCAAATTCATTACGGATGATGTTCAGCGCAGTGCTCACCCCTTCTTCACCCAGCGCACCTAAGCCATACAACATGCTGCGCCCGATATAAGTGCCTTTGGCACCTAGCGCCATTGCCCGCAACACATCCTGGCCGGAACGAATGCCGCCATCAAAGTGCACTTCTATCCTATCGCCCACCGCAGCCACAATTTCTGGCAACAGCGTAATCGACGATGACACACCATCAAGTTGACGTCCTCCGTGGTTGGAAACGATCAGCGCATCTGCGCCGGCTTCCACAGCCAGCCGCGCATCGGCGACGTCCATGATGCCCTTCACAATTAACTTTCCGCCCCAGCGCTGTTTGATCCACTCAATGTCTTGCCAGGAAAGCCGCGGGTCATATTGTTGCGCGGTCCACTCCACCATGGAATCAATGTTATCCACGCCGCTGACATGCCCGATGATATTGCCGAAGTTTCGATTGCGGGTGGCCAGCATTTTCCCCCACCAGCGCGGTTTACTGGCAATATTAAGCACATTACGCAGCGTCATTTTGGGCGGCGTCGATAGCCCATTTTTAATATCTTTATGCCGTTGACCAAATACCTGCAAATCCATGGTCACCACCAACGCGCTGCAGTTGGCCGCCCTGGCGCGCTCAATCAGATTCGACACAAACTGCCGGTCGCGTAATACATAGAGCTGGAACCAAAAAGGATGCGCGTCCGTTGCCTGCGCCACGGTTTCCAGCGAACAGATGCTCATTGTAGAGAGCGTAAAAGGGATGCCAAATTTCTTCGCCGCACGCGCTGCGTGGATCTCGCCATCAGGATGGATCATGCCTGTCAGTCCTGTTGGGGCAATTGCCACCGGCATCGCCACATTTTGCCCAATCATCTGGCTAGCGGTACTGCGGGTGGTGATATCTACCGCGACACGCTGTCGAAACTCAATGCGGCGTAAATCAGATTCATTGGCGCGATAGCTATATTCGGTCCAGGAGCCTGCATCAACGTAGTCATAAAACATTTTTGGCACACGTTTACGTGCCAGCTGTCGCAACTCTTCAATACAGGTAATCGTCATTTTCCCACCTAATAAAAAGCGGCTAAATAAAAGGGTATTTAGCGCCTGCGATCACGCAAACACACACACAGATTTATTCAGGCTTGCTGTAGTCGGTATACGCATTTTGCAGCACAATATGATCGGCAATATATTTTGCATCATGCCATACGCCATAAATAAATGATGAAGCCCGATTCACAAGATTAGGTAAGCCGAGGAAATAAATGCCACGCTCTGCAGAAATGCCGCGCTTATGGAATGGCACACCCTTTTCATCAAAAGCTTCGACCTGTAGCCAGCTGAAATCAAATTTGAAACCCGTGGCCCAAATGATCGAGGTTATACCGGCGGCGGCCAGATCCAATTGCGTCAACGGATTCTCTAAACACTGGGGATCAGGTAATAATTCCCAGGCCTGTGGCTCGAGAGGAAGATCCAGTCCGTTACGTTCAATATAGGCATCTGCATCGCGCAATACATCGAAATAGGCTTTGTCACCAGCTGCGATGTTTTCAGCCAGGCCATCGGCAAAGCTCAACACGCCGTTATTCCATTGTTGGGTGATGCCCACCAGTGAAATTCCCATGTGGGCCAAACGGCGAAAATCAACGGTCTTACCGCCTTCATATCCGCTGACGGCAAAGGCAACATGCTCTTTTTTCGGTTTGATTTTCACTTCATCCCACAAGCCCAATGCACCCAGCCACCAGCAATAATCACGGTCACGGTAAGCACGCGGCGGACGGTAGTGTTCGCCGACTGACAAATACACCTTGCGGCCTGTTTTGCCCAGTTCTTCTGCAATCTGCGAGCCTGAAGCACCTGCGCCCACCACGAGCACCCCGCCTTCAGGCAGCTGCTGTGGATTCTTGTAAGAAGAAGAGTGAATCTGATGCAGGTTGGCGCTTTCCGGCACGATTTGTGGGAAAGACGGCTTCTGAAACGGCCCCGTAGCAGCCACCACATTATCCGCTTCAAACTCTCCAATAGAGGTCAGCACTTTAAAACCGCTACGTCCCGGCAAACGTTCAACCTGGTGAACATCAACGCCGGTGCGAATCGGCGCATTGAGCATGTGGGCATAATCCTCGAAATACTTTGCCATACGCTCTTTAGGGGGAAACGCTTCCTGAGAAATATTATCAAATTTCATCGAGGGAAAACGATCGTGCCAGGCCGGGCCATTGGCGACCAGCGAGTCCCAACGCTCTGAGCGCCAGCGTTCTGCAATTCGGCTACGTTCAAATACGATGTGCGGTACGCCCATCAATGAGAGATGTTCACTCATGGCAATACCGGCCTGGCCAGCGCCGACAATCACGGTATTAATTTTTTCTACTGACATGTTTGATCCCTAAATAGAGTCGACCTCGATCTTCATCGCTGAGCATAATCAAGTGTCGTATTAATGATAATCAGGATATTTAAATGCAGCGCTTCGGAAAAACCAAAGCGCGTTAATCAATAATTAATGGCTCGCTTCGACGTTGAGCACCTTACCCAAACCTAAATACTTATTAGCAATAATTAACATCCCAGCGGTAACAGCAATATATATCACTGATAACGCGGCCAAGGT
This sequence comes from Pantoea rodasii, assembly GCF_002095465.1. GTDB lineage: Bacteria > Pseudomonadota > Gammaproteobacteria > Enterobacterales > Enterobacteriaceae > Pantoea > Pantoea rodasii. The sequence goes on from NZ_MLFP01000003.1 coordinate 296,171, forward strand.
GGGATCAGCAAATTCACGCACATAGTTGTACATGGCTACCGGCAATGTTTGCGTTGCCTGAGTGGTAATAAACAGCGAAGCGGTAAATTCATTAAATGAGAGAATTGCAGCAAACATCCAGCCACCAAACAGACCGGGTAAAATTAACGGCACCGTGATAGTCCACACCACCCGCAGAGGCGATGCGCCAAGACTGGCTGCTGCCATCTCAATACGTTGCTCAAGATTTTTCAGCGACACATAAACACTGCGCAATACAAACGGCAACACCAGCACGACGTGACAGAAAATCACCAACGGATAACCGCGCCCCAGGCCGAGTTGTGACACCAACATCAGCAACCCCAAACCAATGGTGAAGTGCGGGATAAACAGCGGTGACAGCAAAATGCCTTCCAGCACTCGCTTGCACGGAAAGGCGTAGCGCTCGATGGCAATCGCCAACGTTGCACCCACGATCACCGCCAGTGATGATGCCCATGCCGTCACAATCAATCCGGAGTAAAAGCCATGACGAAAATCGTCATAGTTCACCGCGCGCTCAAACCAGCGCAGAGACCAGCCTTTCGGTGGGAAGAACAATACCGAGGTGCTGCTAAACGAGGAGATAAACACCACGATAGTCGGCAGCATCACAAAAATCAGAATGGCGGCGACCAGTAAGCGCCCGGCCAGTGTGACCAGTTTATCGGTCATCGAACGAGTCATATTAGTGTTCTCCCATCGCGTGCAGGAAGCGAGTCATTCGTTTCAGCGCCAGCAGCAGCAGCACGGTCAAAATCAAACCGGCAATACTCAGGGCGGCGGCAAACGGGAAGTTCATCGACGAGAAACCCAGTTGATACACCATGGTTGCCACGGTGCTTACGCGTCCACCGCCAATCAGTTGCGGCGTCGCAAAGGCACTGAACGTCCAGGCAAACGCGGTGGTCAGGCTGGCAACGATACCGGGGATGGATAACGGAATCGTCACGGTTAACAAAGTGCGTACCGGCCCTGCGCCCAAGCTGGTAGCGGCTTTTTCATAATCAGGATTGATGTGTGACAACGCCGTGGCCAGCATCAACACCATGATCGGCATCGTGACGTGCACCAGGGCCACCACCACCCCACTTTGGGTGAACATAAATTGAATGGGCTTCGAGATGAGGCCCATTGCCAGTAACAGGCTGTTCAGGAAGCCACTGTTGCCCAACACAATAATCCACGAGTAGGTGCGCACAACTTCACCGAGGAACAGTGGTGTGATGGCAATGATCAAAATCGTGGATTTAATCCATGTTGTGCGTGTCCGTACCAGCGCATAGGCCAACGGGTAACTCATCAACAAGCCAAAAATGGCGGTCTTGGCGCTTAACACTACGGTGTTGATGAACGCATCGGCATAGATGGTTTTCAGCAGTCCGTTGAAGTTTGCCAGGGTAAATCCGCCCACGTCGAGCGAACCGGGAATATAAGCCCGCACGCTAAACTGCATCACCGCGAACATGGCCACAACCAGTCCCAGTGCCGTCAGTGTGGCGGGGATAATGAACCAGGGTAAGAATGTCGGTTTTCTCGTCATAGACGTTGCTGCCTGAATAAAGTGTTGCTTGTGGGCGACCCGCAGGCCGCCCGTGATGAGTCAATCAATGAGACATGATGTTTTCAGAGAACCACTGGCGCCATTCGGCCGTTTTCTCGGCACGCAATTGCGGATCGGTATTGATGGTGGCATTCCACTGTGCCGGCGTGGTCAACATGCCAGGGAGTTTCGCAAGTTCAGGATCGATGTGCGCGTTAGTTACCGTTGGGCTACCGCGATAGATCTTGGCTACCTGCTCCTGAATTTCCGGTTTCAGGGCAATGTTCATAAATTTGTAGGCGAGATCCGCGTGTTTGGTGCCTTTGTTGATGCCGACGGTATCAACACCCAAAATCGCACCCTCTTTCGGGATCGCCAGTTTGATGTTTACCCCTTCCGCAATCATGCTGTAGGCGTTCATCGACAGCATGACCTGCACAGGCGTTTCGCCCGTCGAGATCAACTGCTGGCTGTTGGCGTCATCGGTATAGAAGGATTTGATGTTCGGGATTAATGCTTTCATCTTCGCTTCGCCCTGCTGCCAATGAGCGGCATCCGCACCTGAAAGCTTGGCGGAAACGGCGATGATATGGCTCGGATCCCAATCTGGCAGAGCAGCGTGCCTTTCAGCTCCGGCTTCCACAGATCGTTCCAACTGCTAAAGGTTTCACCTTTTGGTACCAGGTCTGGACGATAACCGATGGTGTACACGTAACCCCAAACACCAAGGTGATACGGGCTCACTTTCGCCTGCTCAACCAGATTCACCGCGTTGGGGATTTTGCTCATATCGAGTTTTTCAAACAGGCCGCTGTTGGCATACAGATATCCGACGTGCGCTGTGGTAAAGGTCACATCTGTTTCTGGGGTGCCACCTGCCAGTTTTGCCTTGTTGAGACGGTCGATGGTGCCACCGGTAACAAACTGCACTTCTACACCGGTCTCTTTAGTAAATTCTTTCGCGATGGTTTCATCGATCAGGTCTTTAAAGCTGCCGCCCCAGGTGCTGACAATCAGCTTGTCGGCGGCCATGGCATTACCTGCACTTAATACACTCGTCGTCAGCAACGTTAAGGCAAAAATCTTACGCAACATATTATCGTCCCCAATGAATGAAATGGCGGTTGGTGCTGTGTGGAACGCAACGCACCAAAACGGTGCGATGGATATTCCCTGGTGTTGAAACGATAATGCCGCTGCGCGTTGATTCGGTAAAACAGCCTTTTCCTCGCCGTTGCATCAGGATTTCTGACGCTAACAATCGTGCTGCTTTGCAACGGATTTTCTTAATCATTGATGAGGAAGAAGCGAATGGGCGTGACCTGACAGGCAGGCGATTATGCTAATAACCGGTCTTTGGCATGATAAATGCAGGATAATCGGCACTATTAGAATGACTGGCGCGACATGAGCGCGTCGGCAATCTCAGGAGAATCTGCATGCTCAGTCGCATCACCCAGCGTCAGCTGGAATACTTTGTCGCTTCCGGTGAGGCCGGAAGTATTATTGGCGCTTCGGAACGCATCCACGTTTCATCGCCCTCCATTTCAGCGGCTATCACACACATCGAATCCGAACTGGGCGTACAGCTCTTTGTTCGCCATCACGCTCAAGGCGTGTCATTGACCGCCATTGGTCATCAGGTTTTAAAAGAGGCGAAGCTGATCCTCGACCAGATGTCGAATTTGTATACCATCGCCTCAGAGTCAATGAATAATGTGCGCGGTCCGTTGCGCGTGGGCTGCCTTGACACGCTGGCCCCGATGCTGACGCCCGAGCTGGTGTTTGGCTTTGGCCGCGCCTTTCCTGGCGTGCGCATCACGCTGGTCGAAGGCAACCACGAGCAGCTACTGAAACAATTGCGTTCAGCGGATATTGATATCGCCTTAACCTATGATTTGGTGCCCGCTAACGATGTGGCGTTTAAATCACTGGCGCAACTTCCGCCGTACGTGATGGTGGGCGAACACCATCCGCTGGCGACACAGTCTGCGGTGACGATCCAGGACCTGGCGACAATGCCGATGGTGTTACTGGATATGCCATGGAGCCGCGAATATTTTCTGAGTTTATTCAGCGAAGCCGGTGTTGCGCCTAACATCGTGATGCGTTCAAGCAATATGGAAGTGGTCCGTGCGATGGTCGCCAATGGCGTGGGATTTGGTATCGCTAACGTGCGCCCGAAGGCGCATTTATCGCAGGATGGAAAACGCTTGATCCGCGTCCGCCTCGCGGGCGTCAACAAAGCGATGCAGCTCGGTTATGCCACCCTCGCCAATACCCAGCACTCGATGGTGGTGAGTGCATTTGCCGAACGTTGTCAGATGTTTATTTCTGATCAATACATTCCCGGCATGGCGGCACCGAGTTATTTCGATCCGCAAGTGGTGCGCGTGGCGTAAGCGTTGTTAATAGCCGCGCTCCGGGAAAACCTGATTCGTCACAGGTTCGCCGCGTGCGGCGCGTTGGATGTTTTCGGCCACCTGCTGGGCAGCGCTGGCAGGAATCGCCACCGAAGCCAGATGTGGCGTGATCAGCACATTTTCCATGCGCCACAGCGGATCTTGTGGCGGCAAAGGTTCGCGGTCAAAGACATCCAAAGTCGCTTCGGCAATGTGCCCCGCTTGCAGTGCAGCGGTCAACGCGGCCTGATCAACTACGGCCCCACGTGAAACATTGATAAACGCCGCCCCTTTTGGCAGCCGCGCCAGACGTGATGCGCTGAGTAAACCCGCGGTACTTGGGGTTAGCGGCAGCATCACCACCAAAATGTCATTTTGGCCGAGGAAATCATCCAGGGATGCCAATCCACTGCAACAGTGAATGCCGGCAAGGGCTTTTTGTGAACGCGACCAGCCACTGACAGTAAAGCCCTGGCGCGCCAGTTCCTGGGCTGCATATGCGCCCAACTCGCCTAATCCCATCACGCCAACACGCACGCTTGATGGCTCACGAGGATGAAGATAGTGCCAGCGCTGTTCACGTTGTGCGCGCTCAAAGGCAGGAATGTCCCGCGCATAACGCAGCACCGCAAACAGCACATATCCGGCCATCATCCTTGCCATGTCGGGGTCAGACAGCCGAATGATTGGGATGTCTGGTAAATCATCGCGGCCCACCAGCGAATCCACACCGGCGCCCAGATTCACTAACAGTTTGAGATTGCGATAAGATGCAAAAAACCCCTGCGGCGGTTTCCACGCCAGCGCAAAATGCACATCGTTAGCGTCCTGAACGTCTTCTGCCCGGCATAGGGTGACGCCGGGCAAATGCGGGGCCAATAACGCCGACCACTCTTCAAAACTGTCAAACTCGCTGTAAAATACCAACGTTGTCATGCCACATCCGCCTTGATTAACGCCACCACCGCATCGATGGCCAGCTCATACCCCAACGCCCCAAGCCCCAGCAATGACGCCGGTTGCGGCTTTAGATACCATCGAATGGTGGCGGAACGGCTCGCGTTTCCAGATATTGCTCATATGCGCTTCGATAATCGGACCCTCAAACATCAGCAGCGCATCTAAAATCGGCACCGAGCGGTAGGTCAATCCCGCCGCATTAATGATCAGCCCCGCTGCGTTTTGGCGCGCTTCCTGAATCCAGTCAACCAGCACGCCTTCATGATTACTTTGGCGAAACTGAAGCGCTACGCCAAGCGACTCAGCCCGACACTCACAACGCTCGCCAATACTGACAAAACTTTCGCTGCCGTAAGTTCCGTTTTTATCCAGGCCATATAAATTGGCGTTAGGTCCGTTAAGAAAATAGATCTGCTGTGACATGCTCACTCCTGATTAAACGTGCGGGCGCGTGGCAGCCATCGCCGGATGCGCATCAAACATGGCAAACCATGCGGCAGTCAGCGGATGGCGGGCGCGCCAGTCGAGTTCGGCAAAACGGAAGTCGAGATAGCCTAATGCACAGCCAATCGCAATCAGTCCAATATCATCCGGATGACGGCTAAAACCGCTGACCTGCCGTTCAATTTCGGCTAGCGCCGCTGAGACTTTTTCAATTGCGCATCCGCCCACTCCTGCCACTGTTTCTCAAGCGGACGTGCGCTAAACTCATAGCGCGCTAATAGCGCAGCATCAATTAATCCATCAGCCAAAGCCTGACGCGTCAGGCTGGTCCAGCGCGCTTCACCTGAAGTGGGAAACAGCGGACCCTGTGATAATGTGTTGAGATACTCACAAATGACGCGGCTGTCATACAGACACAGTCCACTCTCGGTGCGCAGTGCCGGTACTTTCGCTAGCGGATTAAACGCCGCAATACGTTCATCGCGTTCGATAGGATGTGCCGCTGAATCCAGCCGCTCAATGGCTTCGTCGACACCCAATACCTGTGCACACACCAGCACTTTACGGACGTAGGCCGACGTGCTGGCATAAAAGAGTTGCATCATGACGCCACCTGCAGCAGCACTTTGCCGATATTGGCATTGGCTTCAAGGATGCGATGGGCATCAGCAGCCTGCGTTAACGGCAATGTTTGAAAAATGGTGGGGGCGATTCTACCGCTAGCCAGTAACGGCAGCAGGTGTTTACTGATGTGTTGCGCCAGCCGCGCTTTTTCAGCCGCGCTTTTGGGCCGCAAGGTGGACGATGTCAGACTCAGCCCTTTGCGCATCACGCATTGCAGATCGAGTTCTATCTTCGCGCCCTGCATAAACGATAAACTGACATGACGCCCGCCGGATGCTAAAACGCTGAGATTACGCGCGACGTAGTCGCCTCCCACGTTATCCAGTACCACATCCACACCGCGCCCTTGTGTTTCATCGAGGATCACCGCGACAAAATCTTCACTGTGGCGATCAATCGCGCGCCATACGCCCAGTTTTTTCAAGGCGGCAATCTTATCGGCTCCCCCAGCGGTGGCGATGACCTGTGCTCCACACGCCTGCGCGCATTGAATGGCGAAGGTGCCGACACCACTGGCAGCGCCGTGGATCAGTACGCTTTCACCCGGCTGCAGCCGCCCGAGTTCGAATAAATTGTGCCACACGGTAAAAGCCGCTTCCGGAACGCCGGCCGCCTGCGCCAGTGGCAGATTAACCGGCACGATCAAACAGAGTTCAGCGCGCGCCACGCAATACTCGGCGTAGCGCCGCCATTCAGTAATGCCATCACGGGCGTACCGACTGCAGGGAATTCAACCCCCGCACCCAGTGCCACAACGGTGCCTGACACTTCCAGCCCGAGGACGTCGGTGGTCCCCGGCGGCAGCGGCATGCCATTGCGTTGCAGGATATCGGGGCGATTGACCCCGGCACAGCGCACCTGAATCAACACTTCACCGGCAGAGGGTTGTGGAACAGGTCGGGCGACGCATTCAAGGACGTCAGGACCGCCCGGCTGGCGGGCAATAACGGCATTCATCATTTCAGGAATCATCGATTATGCCTGCTCCGCTGCGCTGAAGGCGCAAACGCCTTCATCATCAACACTGACGCCCACGACACTGCCAACTGGCCAACGGGTCAGGGAATCCAGTCCAGACTGGCGGGCAAACAGTGAGGCACTGCCCAATGCCGGCACATCAAGATGGACATCAACATGATCGCCCTGGAATACATGCGTTATCACTGTCGCACTGAATAAAGAATGCGGGCCAAGCGGCGCCAGTTTCAGGTTTTCGGGACGCATATACACATCAACACGCTCGCCCACGGTGGCATTAACGCGCTCTGCTGGCAGGCGCAGCTGATTCCCCCCAATTCGAGCACTGCGGTGCTGTCGCGGCCCGCATAACGACCCGGTAAAATATTCACATCGCCGACAAAACTCGCGACAAAAGGATCCTGCGGGCGACGATAAATATCATCGGGTGTGCCGATCTGGCGTACATGTCCGGCTGACATCACCACCACGCGATCGCTCATGCTCAATGCTTCACCCTGATCGTGCGTGACAAATACCGTCGTGACCCCGAGTTTGCGCTGAATGGCTTTGAGTTCCACCTGCATCGATAAGCGCAGATTTTTATCCAACGCGGAGAACGGTTCGTCCAGCAGCAGGACTTTGGGTCGAATCACCAAAGCGCGCGCCAGTGCGACACGTTGTTGCTGCCCTCCCGACAGCTCACGCGGTTTGCGCTGACCGTAACCTGATAATTTGACCAGCGCTAATGCCTGCTCAACGCGTTCGGCGATTTCCGCTTTGGCTACGCCACGCATGCGCAGGCCGTATCCCACGTTCTTTTCAACGGTCATGTGCGGGAACAGGGCGTAGTTCTGGAAAACGATACCGATTTCACGCTGATAAGGCGGGATTTCAGTGACCAGGTCGCCATCAATGAAGATTTCGCCGCCATCCGCCTCGGCAAAACCTGCCATTAAATTCAGCAGCGTGGTTTTGCCGCAGCCCGACGGGCCAAGCAGGGTGATAAATTCGCCTTCTTCGATGGTTAATGAAATTTTGTGTAGGGCGATAGCATCGCCAAAGCGTTTCAATACGCCATCAAGTTGCACAGCAACATTGGCTTTACTTGCCGCAGGATGCAGCATTTCGGGCTGCGGGAATGAGGTGACTTCTGCACTGACCATGGACTCTCCAAAAAACGGGCTATCTTTGCTTGTTACCAGCATACGGTGAATATGCGCACCATGCGGTTAGTGCTTCCTGAAGCTGGCGTTTGGAAAAGATAAAGCAGGTAATGACCGGCGTTCAAAAAAGTGACGTCGTCACTTTAAACGCACATCCACGCCGCCAAACGCTGTAGCATCGCGTCACAGGCTGCTAGCTGATGGGTGCTGATAAACTCATCAGGTTTGTGGCCTTGTGCCATGCTGCCCGGCCCACAGATCACACTGGGAATTCCGGCCTGATGGAACAAACCGCCTTCAGTGCCAAATGCCACCGTGCTGAAGTCAGCCGATTCGGTCAGATGCGCTATCAACCGTGCGGCAGGACTTTCCGCTGTGGTGTATAAAGCGGGATAGCCACTGATGGGGGTGAAACGTATCGAAGTTTGGCTATTTACCGCCTGCATCTGCGGCAGTAGTTCACGATGTGCATAGCTTGCCAATTCATCAGCACCTGCTGTGCATCATCATGAGGCAGCGTTCGTACTTCAAAATCAAAAGTACACTCTGCGGGCACGATGTTCAGTGCTCGTCCGCCATGAATCACACCCGTTTGCACGGTGGTAAACGGCGGATCGAATCGGGCATCCTGACGTTCTGGCGCAGCCAGTCGTTCACTCATCATTGTCAGCCGATGAATCAGTTTCGCCGCATACTCGATGGCATTGACACCCTGCGGAGCATAAGCTGAGTGGCACGCCGCGCCCTGCACTTCGCAGCGCACGCCCAGTTTGCCTTTATGGCCTAATACCGGTTTGAGTTCTGTGGGTTCACCAATCAAACAGATATCGGGTTTTTCCGGACGCTGGGCTAATGCATCAAGCAATGTTCTGACACCAAGGCAGCCCACCTCCTCGTCATACGAAATCGCCAAATGCAGCGGCTGCGTTAAAGGCTGAGCCAGGAAGTGCGGCACAGCAGCCAACATACAGGCGATAAAGCCTTTCATATCCGCGGTACCGCGCCCGAAAAGCTTGCCATCGCGCTCGGTAAGGGCAAATGGCGGTACGCTCCAATTTTGCCCATCAACCGGCACCACATCGCTGTGACCTGAAAGCATCACGCCGCCGTTTCCCGCCGGGCCAAGCCGTGCGTAAAGATTGGCTTTACTGCGTTCAGCATTATGAATCAGTTCGCAACTCACCCCGAGATCGGTCAGGTAGCGCCAGACAAAATCGATCAGGGCAAGATTGGATTCACGGCTGGTGGTATCAAAGGCCACCAGCTGCGCAAGAATTTGACGACTGCTCACCATGGAATTTCCTTGTATTACTCGTCGCCGGGCACGCCATAACGGGGGGCTTTGGTGGGATCAAGCGCGCGTATCACATAATCCTGCATTTGGGGCTGATAGGCCTGCCACAGCGCATCAAGTGCATCAATAGGGTCTGAATCGGTCCAGTCCACACGCAGATCGACAATCGGCCAAATCGGTTCACCGACTATCGACAGCGCCGCCGAATGCACCGGTCCGGCTTCGCCTCCTGCACTCATACCGGCCTGCATCGCACCAATCAGACGATCGGCCAGCGGGCCCTCACGCTGTTCAAAAGCGTTCACCATGGCAACGATCACTTCGGGGTTGGCCAGCAAATTCCCAGCGGCAACGCAGTCGGTACCGCTCAACGCGTTGTTCACGCCTAGCGTTTTTTCCCCGCTGAAACAGGCTGTTTGCCCATCGGCAGACAGCACGGTTACCTGGCGGTATGGGTGATGATCATCGGATGCCAGTCCCGCCGCTAACGCTGCACTTGCAGATTCACCCTGCTGCAACAGATCGAGGATGCGAGGGCCCAAAGCAGGCAAAGTGATGTTTTGCGTTGAGACGGCACCCACCTGGCTGCGCAGCCACGGACAACGTGCCCCTACCGCAATGCTTGATGAGCTGATGGCGATGCCCATTTGACCGGTTTCAGCGCAGCGTCCAACAATCGATAACGTCATGCTGATGCTCCTGTTTGCGGCTGCCAGTCGTCCGGAATTACGGCGATCACATCAATTTCCATCAGCCACTGCGGCTGGCCCAGGCCGGAAATCACCAGACCGGTTGAGATGGGAAATACGCCCTTCAGCCATTTTCCGACCACTTGATAGACCGGCTCGCGATAACGTGGATCGATGATGTAGGTGGTGGTTTTGACGATGTGTGACAGGTCACTGCCCGCCTCTTCCAGCAGCTGCTTCACGTTCTTCATAGCCTGTTCGGCCTGCGCAGCCGGATCGCCCAATCCCACCAGATTGCCTTCAAAGTCGGTACCAATCTGGCCACGCACATAAACGGTATTACCGGCACGAACGGCCTGGCATAGATCGTTGTCCAGCGACTGGTTCGGGTAAGTTTCTTTGGTATTAAATTTGCGGATGCGCGTATGTGTGCTCATGTCTGCCTGCAAGAGTGGATGGATGTCTCGCAAGGTATACCGCGCAGCGCGCGGCAGACAAAACAGCATTAACCGAGGTGTTGGTTAAGAAAATCCTAACCCATTAATAGAGTGAAGAGTGATCCCTCACCCTTCAATAGAGTGCTGAGTGATCCTTCACCCTTCACGTTCGAACATCATGCTTAGCCGGATGGACCTTGGGAATAACCGGCGAGCGTAGCTCCCCGGCCACCTCAACAATCAACCGTGCAAACAATATAAAAGCACCCACGCCGAATTTATTCGACTTAGCCACGCTCTAAAGATTGTTCATGTTGATTAACGTCTTTAACGCCTTCCGTCAGGTTTTCAATAACGTCTTTTTTAATCACGCGTAAGATCACTGCGGTTAATAGTGCACCCGCGGCAATGGCAAAGAGATACGCCACCACGTGGGTGATAACATTAGGAATAAATAAGACAAACACCCCGCCATGTGGTGCACGAGAAGCACAACCCAGTCCCATTGAAATGGCCCCTGCTAATCCTGAACCCGCACAAATGGCAGGAATAACGCGCAGAGGATCGGACACGGCGTAGGGAATCGCGCCTTCAGTAATAAATGAGAGTCCTAATACATACGTCACTTTACCGGTCTCACGCTCTTGAGCGGTAAACTTCCCTTTAAATAACGTTGTTGCCAATGCAATGCCTATCGGCGGGACCATTCCTGCAGCCATACAGGCAGCGATCGGTTCATAAATTCCTGTAGACATTAATCCGATGGCAAACATACAGACGGTTTTATTCAACGGGCCGCCCATATCAAAGGCGACCATCACGCCAATAATCAGTCCCATCACAGCGGCATTCATATTCCCCATGCTTTGAAGAAACGTGGTTAGCGCTTCCAGCAAAACTTTTATTGGCTGCCCGACCACAAAAATCATTAACGCGCCAGTCAAGAGCACTGACAGCAAGGGAACAATAAGAATCGGTTTGAGGCCCGCCAGAACTTTCGGCAACTGAATATATTTCACAATCAGTAGCGTAATGTACCCGGCGAGAAAACCCGCGAACAGTGCGCCTAAGAAACCCGCGCCAGTATGCACCGCTAACATCCCTCCCACTGCGCCAGAGACAATGCCAGGGTTTCCGCTAATTGATTTACTGATGCCGAGTGAAAGGATCGGGAGCATCAAAGCGAATGCCGCGCCTCCGCCCACGTCTGATAACATTTTAGCAATAGGACTAAAGTTCGCATCGCCGGGGGTCGCGGCAGTAATGCCAAATGAAAAGCTCAGTGCAATAAGAATTCCTCCGGCGACGACAAAAGGAATCATCAGGTTAACGCCCGTGATCAGATGAATATACAGCTGAGAAAAAACAGAATCACCGTGAACAGCGTTAGATGGTTTTTCTGTCGACGCAGTTAAATTATCGCCAGAATATTCGGGTTTAATGGCTCCGGTGAGAATATTATTTAACAGCCCAGTGGCGTCTTTGGCAGCACGTGCCACCGGCACTTTGAAAATGCGTTTTCCTGCGAAACGACGCATATCAATAACTTTATCTGCTGCGATCAATACTGCATCGGCGTTATTAATATCATCATCCGTAAAATGATATTCACTTTCAACGGCACCGTGGGTTTCAACCACAATATCAATACCCATCTTAGCTGCGCTCTTTTTCAGATTGGCTTCCGCAATGTAAGTATGGGCTATGCCTGTTGGACAGGCGGTTATCGCAATCAGTCTCATTGATAAACTCCAGGTGGAAAGTTTATACTCCGGTGTTGTTGACCATTAATCGGTACAGTGCCTCGCGGGTTCCGGCCTGCATCAATTGTTCAACAACTTCTTCGTCGCTAAAAGCAACAGAAACACTGGCTAATACATTTATAAAGACAATGCTGCCATCCATTCTCATCAAAAATAAATTTTTCGAAAATTCGCGCAATCGATTTCATTGAAAAAGTGCTGATACGTAAGCGACGGTTAAATCAAAGTTGTTAATGAATAAAGTTATAAAATAATTCATCTGAAGGTGAAATACTAAATGATGGGCAGTTCGTGGACATAACGCTGTACACTTTACTGTATCTCAATAACAACAAGCCTCATCACAATTAAGTAATAGGCGTCTTTCAATATTCCCCGATGCTAAAAGATGACCCGAACGGCATTTCTGTAATTTATGTTTAAAAGGTGTGATGATTTGAATTCAAAAATGTGAGATTAGCACTGGCACGTTTATACAAAACCCACTACCCATGCCAATGACTCAACCCAGATAACATAAACAATGTTTATATTATTTACCGGGTGATTTGAAGATTAAGGCCGCAGGGCGTGCGACCTTCAGCACATCAGCTTGCCTGCCACTCGGTGACGAAGGTTTTGATCAATTCGCCGGCTGGCATTTCTCGCGCCAGCGCTGCGCCCTGTCCTGCCCACTGCGCGCCAAAACCGTGCTGGTTTTTTGCGGCGGCGGCGGCAGCCAAAGCCTTACCCAGCGAGTAGGTTAATGGGTAATCCGGGATGGTGTGAGCGGCGAAATCACGACTGAAATCGCAGAAATCATTACGTAGGCAGCGAGCCTGGCGACCTGAAATTGCGGCAGTGATGGCGGTGCCGCTTTCACCAGCCTGCTTTAAGGCCGTGCGGTAAGCGCTGTTCGCGGCGGATTCCGGGCACAATACAAAAGCCGTGCCTAACTGCACACCGGTTGCGCCAAGTTGCAGCATAGCGGCGATACCTGCACCATCCATGATGCCACCCGCCGCAATCACCGGATGCGCAGTTTGCTGACGAATCGCCTGCAGCAGCGTGAAGGTCGACATTTGAGGGTCGAAAGCCTGAGGATCAAAATGTCCTCGATGCCCGCCTGCTTCAATCCCCTGCGCCACGATGAAATCAATGCCGCTGCGCGCGATGGCCAACGCTTCTGCCACACTGGTCGCGGTGGCCAGCAACACAATCCCACGTTCCTTGAGTCGTTGAATCACTGCCGCAGAAGGGATGCCAAAATGAAACTCATTGCTGCCGGCGACGCCTGCTCAATCACGTTCAGCATTGCGTCATTATTCTGGAAGGTTTGATAGATCTCTGAGAGAGCTGAAGGTAACTCGGCTTCATAACGCGCAAACAACGGCGCAAAGCGGTCGATCCATGCTTGCTCGCGCTCAACGTCGCGTTTAGCTGGCGCGTGGCAAAAGACGTTAACGTTGATTGGCCCCTGAGTGAGCGCCTGAGTGTTAGCAATCATCATCATCGCCTGTTCTGGCGTGGATGCGCCAACGCCGATGGAACCCAGCGCGCCGGCTTCGGTCACGGCAGCGGCCATCTCTGGCGTGGATACGCCTGCCATCGGCGCCTGAATGATCGGGTATTGCAGCTGAAGCGCCTGGCAAAGAGCGTTCGTCATGTTGTTATTCCTTTGAGTGATCTGTTGGGCAGAACTAAAGTCCCCTTCTGCGGCAGATAAATCAACCCAAAGGTTGGGGGAAAAATGTCAACAGCGTCGGACACAACGCGGAGCGGCAAACTGGGTGGGTAAGGCGGAAAGCAGGTAACCGGAGCAGAAAAAGCAGAGAGGGCAACATCAGCCCTCTGGAGAATTAATAATTAAACTTTCTTTTCTCCTGGTCTTTTGCGTTGGGGGCGGTAATTAACGTCCACAGCGCTTTGCAGAGACGAAGGATACTTTTACCGGGTTTGATGTAAGAATTTTCAATGATGCCGTTACTCACCGCACAGAATATCACATCAATTTTCTTCACATTTCCTTTCGTGCGATGTCTTCCATACGCCTTATGAGGAAGTGCCGTGCGCGCTATCAGATTACAGGTTGACCCTTTCATTTCAGCCTCACAGTATATCCGTGAATTCGTAAGGGAATAATTGCACCACCCCTTGCACCGGTCAACCTGACGCCTAAAGGCAAATAATATGAAAAACCACGATGATAGAACATTTCAGCGAGGAGAACCGCCACATACTATAAAAATCAACAAGTTGGTGAGTTAACATTTTATTCATATCCTTTTCTTATTTTTGTGAAATGGGACATCAATGGTGATTAAATCCCTGTCCATTACACATCCGCGCTTAATTCAAACAATAAAGCCCAGCGCACGATAAATAAGCGCATGGGCTTTACAGTGGATAACGGTTCAAGCTACTGAATTAAGCGCTCGACCTCCCTGCGTCGCTTACGATAATCCGCTGGCGTTTCACCATATTGTTTCCGGAACCACGAAATAAGGTGTGAGGCATCAGAGAAACCACATGACTTCGCTACGCTATTAATACTGACATTACTACTGGTCATTAATTTACGCGCATGATCCAGCCGCATTTTGCGCCAATGTACTGCCGCCGTATCACCGGTGCTATGTAAAAAAGCCTGATTCAATTGGCGCAGATTAATCTGCATAGCGTTGGTCATGTTTTGCAGCGTTTCAGGGGACGCCAGATGCAGCTGCATGTAAGCAATGGTGCGCTGCACTAAATCGTCATCATAGTTTTTTAGCTCCCCGCCAACCGGTGCTCGGCCAGGGCTGGACTGGCGCTTTTTACTCGATTCCATCAACAGATATTTTTGTACTTTTTTGGCGCGCAGTTCGCCGCAGTGTTGCAGGATGATATCCATGGCTAAATCCCGCGCGGTACCCACCGGACAGGAAATGACCCCACCGTCACTGAGGTAGGTTTGGTCAATCACCGGCGTCACCGTGGGGAAGCGCTGCCGAAACTCATCACGCGTAGTGAAGTGAATCGCACACTTTTTGCCTTCGAGCAAACCCGCCTGAGCCGCCATAAAGGTCGCGCTGCACAGGGTGATGATCGGGATTCTTTGCGCCTGCAATTCCCGCATGGCCTGCAGCAACCACGCTGGAGAATCTCGCGTCTCATCGAGCAACCCACCGGCAAACACCACGTAGTCCCATTGATCATTCAGATTGAACGGCGCGGTCGGCGTTATCTGCAATCCACAACTGGATGTGACGGGCTGATTATCGCAACTCATCCACTCCCACTGACAGTAAATCTGCCGGCTGAGAAAGGAAACATCCGCTGCAAAGCGGATCGGTTCAATCAGCACTGAAACGCAGTGCAGCGTGAATTTGTTGATCAGTACAAAGCCAATACGGATATCAGGCCGCACGGGCAATGCCTCTGCGATGTTCAACTGATTGGGGTCATTGTCCATCAGAGCCGCACCTTACCGTGAGAACACCACGGTGCGATTTTCGTACAAGAAGACGCGGCGCTCGGCGTAACAGGAGACCGCATGCGCCAGGGTTAAACGCTCAATATCGCGTCCTTTATCCACCAGATCGTCCGCGTAATCCGCGTGGCTCACCACTTCGACCTTTTGGCTGATAATCGGTCCTTCATCAAGATCTTCATTGATAAAGTGCGCGGTAGCGCCCACCAGCTTCACCCCTTTGTCGTACGCCTGATGGTAAGGCTTGGCCCCTTTGAATCCAGGTAACAGTGAGTGGTGGATGTTAATGGCACGGCCTGAGAGCTTTTTGCACATATCCGCCGACATCACCTGCATGTAGCGCGCCAGCACCACTAACTCGGCACCGGTTTCCTGCACCACCTGCCAAATCTGCTGCTCCTGTTCTGTCCGATTCTCAGCGGACACCGGGAAATAGTGATAAGGCAAACCGTGCCACGCAACTATCGGCTCCAGCAGCGGATGGTTGGAAATCACCGCTTTGATATCAATCGCCAGCTTGCCAGCGCGATGGCGATACAGCAGGTCATTCAGGCAGTGATCGGTTTTCGACACCATGATCACCACCGGCACTTTGTAGCCCGGCTCGGTAAGTTCAAACGACATCGCGAAATCGGCTGCGCGCAGGCTGAACTCATCGCGAAACGCCACCGGATCAAGGGTTTCATTCTGCGGTTCAAACACGGTGCGGATGAAAAAACGTTGCGCACATTTGTCATCAAACTGTGTTGTTCATTGATGTAACACCGCTGCTCTTTCAGAAAGCGCGTCACCACATCCACGCTGCCCAACTTACTCGGGCATTGTGCCGTTAAAATCCAGTTAGCATTATTGCGACTCATAGAAAACCCTCAAAAAAATAGCAGACTGAGCCGAAAGAAGGCGACCTCATGGCCACCTTCACAGCGGGTGATGAGATCAAACCAACACGGTGATGCCGTATTCCGCGCCCGCGTCCAGCAGCCAGCGGTAGCTGTAATCGGCGAAGCTGCGGCGAACCACTAACTCCCAGCGATCTTGCGTCGGGCGACGAAGGATCACGGTGACGGTGGCAAAGCAGGTCATCACGCCTTTGCCCGGTGGGAAGTTTTTCGGATGGACGTCATACACCACCGATTTCTTCAGCACATTGATCGCCTGTTCTCCGCTCAGCTCCAGCAACATCTGCCCGCCGCCCACGCTTACGATGGCGTAATGGGCCGCACCCATTGCAGCGCGTAACTGCTGCTCAATCGCAAACTCCTCGCCCTGTGGCACGATCAGCAGCCACTCATCAGGGGACATCCACTGCGCGCTGTATTCACCGATTTGCGTCAGCGATAAAGGTTGTGACGGCAGTGACAGTTGCAGAACTTCGCGCAGCGCTTTATCCAGTTCAATGGCCGCACCACGGAGTGTCAGATGGGCGAAGTCAGACCGCTCGCGCAGCGTGATACCTGAATTGTTTGCCACCTTCGGCACACCAGTTTGGGCATAGCTCCACACCAGTGGCGATTCGCTGGCCACGGCAGCTGAAGGATGCGCATTAAATACGTTGCAGGTTAAGGTCTCAGACATTCTGGCGCTCTCCTTTGGGATCAACGAACACCGAGCTTACGATTTCGGCTTCAATAAATTTACCGTCAGTGCTGGAAAGCCAGACGGTTTCGCCCATACGGTGATGACCACGTGTCAACACCGCCAGCGCAAAGCCGCTATCGAGCGTTGGGCTGTAGTAGCTGGAGGTGACATGACCGTACATCGGTACAGGAATGGCATGATGAGGATCGAGCACCACCTGCGCGCCCTCTTCCAGCACCACGCTGGGATCCTTGGGTAGCAGACCGACCAGCTGTTTACGATCCTCACGCAGCACATCGGATCGCGTGTGCGATCGTTTGCCGATCCACGAGAACGGTTTGTCGTTGCCGACGCACCACTCCATCCCGAGGTCGTGTGGCGTCATCGATCCATCGGTGTCCTGCCCACCAATAATGAAACCCTTCTCGGCACGTAATACGTGCATGGTTTCGGTGCCATAAGGGGTGAGGTTGTACTTTTTGCCGTGTGCGAACAGCACCTGCCAAACGTGAAGCGCGTAATTGGCTTGCACGTTGATTTCATACGCCAGCTCACCAGTGAACGAGATACGGAACACGCGCGCCGGCACATCGGCCACCTTGCCTTCTCGCCAGTCCATGAACTTGAAGCTGTCACGCGCCAAATCGATATCGCAGAACTCCGCCAGCAGATCGCGGGCTTTTGGCCCGGTGACAGTGATGGTGGCCCAGTGATCGGTGACCGAGTTGAAGTAAACCTGCAGTTCCGGCCACTCGGTTTGATGCCAGAGTTCCAGCCACTCCAGCACGGTGGCGGCATTGCCGGTGCTGGTGGTCATCAGGAAGTGATTCTGGCCGAGACAGCTGGTGGTGCCGTCATCAAACACCATGCCATCGTCGCGGCACATCAGGCCGTAGCGCACACGCCCCACCGGTAGTTTGGCCCACTTATTGGTGTAGACACGTTCGAGGAATTCACGCGCATCCGGCCCCTGAATATCGATTTTGCCGAGGGTTGAGGCATCCAGCACGCCCACGCTTTCACGCACGGCGCGGCATTCACGCACCACCGCCTGATGCATTGTTTCCAGTTGGCCATTCTGGCGTTGCGGGAAGTACCATGGGCGCTTCCACTGCCCGACATCTTCGAACATCGCACCATTCTCCACATGCCACTGATGCAGCGCGGTGTAACGCTCCGGCTGGAACAGTTCATTGCAGTGGCGTCCGGTCACTGCGCCAAAGGCCACAGGCGTATAGTTTGGCCGGAACATGGTGGTGCCGACCTCTGGAATAGTACGGTTCAGCACACGAGCCGCTATCGCCAGGCCATTAATATTGCCCAGCTTGCCCTGATCGGTCCCAAAGCCCATGACCGTGTAACGTTTGATATGTTCAATCGATTCAAAGCCTTCACGCGTGGCCAGCTCAATGGAAGCAGCGGTGACGTCGTTCTGCAGATCGACAAACTGCTTCGGTGCGCGCATGGTGGTTTTCATGTGCGGCACTTGATATAGCGCCAGCGCCGGACCATCGCGACGCGCCCGTGTTTGCGGTAGCGCCATCGTTTGAGGTGCGCCTCCGGTTTCTTCAGCAGCACGCTTTCCAGCCTCGAAACCGCTGCTGAGCACGTCAGGCAAGCTATAGATGCCCTGCGCGCCCCCAACTACCATCATCCCTTTTACCTGCGGCGCTACAAAACCGAGGATATCGTCACGCCACTGCGGGCGCCCGCCGGTATGTGATGCGAGATGGATGACCGGACTGTAGCCACCAGAGCTGGCTACGGTGTCGCACACCAGGCGCGTGGGGCTACCGACCACCTCAAAGCTTTCGCTGTTGATGCGGGCGATATCCACACTGCGCACGCGCGTTGTGCCTTGTGCTTCAATCACCGCGCTTCCGGTCATGAGGGTAATGCCTTTCAGGCGCGCCTGTTTCACCCATTCGCCGTCCGGGCTCGGACGCGCATCAGCTATCGCCACCACTTCGCGCCCGCTCTCCAGCCAATCCAGCGCTGCGCGGTAGCCGTCATCATTGCTAGTGGAAACCACCAGTTTGTTGCCCGGCACGACACCATAGCGATGGATGTAGGTGGAAACCGCACCTGCCAGATAGTTGCCGGGAATATCGTTGCCGCTGTATACCAATGGACGTTCATGCGCACCAGTAGCCAGCACCACCCGCCCGGCACGCACCCGATGCATACGCTGCCGCGCCTGCTTATGACCGTTTTTTACTGGTGCGGTGATCGACAGATGATCGGTTCGGCGCTCAAGCAGCGTGACGAAATTATGGTCGTGATAGCCATTGGCGGTGGTTTTTGCCAGCAGCTGTACGTTGTCCAGCGCCTGCAAGGTTTGCAGCACATCGCGGGCCCACAGCGCGGCACCTTTCTCATCAATGATTTCGCGGCTATCCAGCAGACTGCCGCCCATCTCTTCCTGCTCATCCACTAACATCACGCGCACGCCGCTGCGACCGGCAGCCAGCGCGGCGGCCAGTCCCGCCGGGCCTGCGCCAATCACCAGTACATCACAGTGCTGATTGAAGTGATCGTAAATATCCGGATCGGCGACCGTTGGACTGCGTCCGAGACCCGCACCTTTACGAATATATTTCTCGTAGGTTTTCCACATCGACGCAGGCTGTTTGAAGGTTTTGTAGTAGAAACCCGGCGGCATAAAGCGCCCACCGATCTTGCCTACCACGCCCATCAAATCGCGATCGACATTTGGCCAGCCATTGGTACTGGCCGCTTCAAGTCCCTGATACAGCGCCTGTTGAGTGGCCCGCACGTTAGGAATCTGTTCCTGCTCGGCACCGCCAAGCTGTACCACTGCGTTAGGCTCTTCCGCGCCAGCCGCAACAATGCCGCGTGGACGGGAGTATTTAAAGCTGCGATTGACCACATCAATGCCGTTGGCGATCAGCGCTGATGCCAGGGTGTCACCGACAAAACCTTCCAGCGTTTTGCCATTGAAGGTGAAATTGATCTTGCGGCTGCGATCGACCCGGCCGCCCTGTTTGAGGCGATTGACCTGGCTCATGATGCGCCTCCTGCCTGCACTTTCACGCTTTCATTCGCGGCTTCCCGCGCTTCCTGACGCAGCGGCAAGGTCACCACTTCTGCCTGCACACTTTTGCCTGGCTGCTCACCAATTTTGTAGGTTTCCAGAATCTCGTAGGTCACGGTGTTACGCGTGATGTTGAAGAACTTGCGGCAACCCACCGCATGCACCCACAGTTCGTGGTGCACGCCGCGCGGGTTATCGCGAAAGAACAAATAGTCTCCCCACTCTTCGTCGCTACAGGCTTCCGGATCTTTCGGGCGCGCCAGATGTGCCGGGCCTTTTGCATGAAACTCTTCTTCTGCGCGATGCTCCTGGCACCACGGACAATAAATATGAAACATGTCGTCTTCTCCCGAACAATAATCAGTGCGCAACCGCCGCCGCGCCGTGTTCATCCACTAAGGCACCGGTATGGAAACGGTCAATAGAGAACGGTGCCGCCAGTGGGTGCATCTCACGCTTCGCCAGACTGGCGGCAAACACGTGTGCTGAACCCGGCGTTGCCTTGAAGCCACCTGTGCCCCAGCCGCAGTTGAAATAGAGACCTTCAACGTTGGTTTTCGAGATGATCGGGCTGGCATCCGGCGTGGTATCCACGATGCCGCCCCACTGGCGGTTCATGCGCACGCGCGAGAAGGCCGGGAACATCTCAACAATCGCCTGTAAGGTGTGCTCGATAATCGGATAGCTGCCGCGCTGGCCGTAACCGGTATAGCCATCAATGCCGGCACCAATCACCAGGTCGCCTTTGTCGGACTGGCTGATATAGCCGTGCACGTGGTTGGACATCACAACGGTATTGACCACGGGCTTGAGCGGTTCAGAGACCAATGCCTGCAGAGGATGTGATTCCAGCGGCAATTTGATCCCCGCCATATTGGCCAGCACACCTGAATTGCCCGCGACGACACAACCGACGGTTTTCGCTTCGATATCACCGCGATTGGTGTGCACGCCATAAATCTGACCGTCACGAATCATCAATCCGGTGACTTCTGTTTGTTGCAGGATATCCACGCCGTGGGCATCCGCACCGCGCGCAAAGCCCCATGCCACAGCATCGTGACGCGCCACGCCACCGCGCGGCTGCCAGGACGCGCCCATAATCGGGAAGCGTGCGCGGGCGGAGCAGTCCAGCAGCGGCTCAAGATCCTGAACGCCGCGCGCATCCAGCACTTCACCGTCGATGCCGTTCAGGCGATTGGCATTCACTCGGCGCTGAATATCACGCATATCTTGCAGCGTGTGGCCGAGGTTGAGCACGCCACGCTGCGAGAACATCACGTTGTAGTTCAGCTCCTGTGTCAGCCCCTCCCACAATTTCACGGAGTGTTCAAACAGCGCGGCCGCTTCATCCCACAGGTAATTCGAGCGCACAATAGTGGTATTACGCGCGGTGTTACCGCCGCCTAGCCAGCCTTTCTCGATCACCGCTACATTGCGGATACCAAACTCTTTTGCCAGGTAATAAGCCGTGCCTAATCCATGTCCACCTCCGCCGATAATGATCACGTCGTAAGACTTCTTCGGCGTGGGATTGCGCCACATGCGCTGCCAGTTTTCGTGATAACTCAATCCGTGGCTAATCAGCCCAAAGCCAGAAAAACGTTGCATACTCGTCTCCTAAAACGCCCGGCAAGCACCGGGAAAAATGGTCAGGCAATGGCTTTTTTAGCGATAACCTGCTGCGGGTGTTCGCCATATACCGGATGTCTGGCACACAACTCTGAAACGTTAAAACGCACCCAGGCTTCGATGTTGTCGCTGTTCTGCTTGAGGGCCAGCACATCGAGGATGTCGCAAATCCAGCCTGCCAGGGTTTCGCACTCTTTCTCACCAAATCCACGGGTGGTTACCGCTGGCGTGCCGATGCGTAAGCCGGAGGTGACAAACGGACTCTGCGGATCATTAGGGACTGAGTTTTTGTTAACGGTGATATGGGCACGACCCAGCGCGGCATCAGCTTCTTTGCCCGTAATTTCCTGACCAATCAGTGAGACCAGGAACAGATGGTTGTCGGTGCCACCTGATACGACGTCATAGCCGCGTTTGATAAACACCTTCGCCATGGTTTTGGCGTTATCGATGACTTTGGCTTGATAGTGAACAAAGTCCTGTTCCATCGCCTCGCGGAATGCCATTGCTTTGGCGGCAATCACGTGCATCAACGGGCCACCTTGTTGGCCAGGAAACACCGCGGAGTTGAGTTTTTTGTACAGCGCTTCATCACCGTTGGCTGAGAGAATCAGGCCACCGCGCGGCCCGCGCAGGGTTTTATGCGTCGTGGTAGTGACCACATGCGCATGGGGTAACGGGTTGGGATAGCAGCGAGCCGCCACCAGACCGGCGACGTGCGCCATATCGACCATCAGCCAGGCCCCGACGCTATCGGCGATATCGCGGAAGCGTTTCCAGTCAACAATGCGCGAATAGGCGGAGAAGCCGGCCACAATCAGCTTGGGCTGATGCTCTTTCGCCAGGCGCTCGACTTCCTGATAATCAATCTCACCGGTTTCCGCGTTTAAACCATATTGCACCGCGTGATAGTGCTTACCGGAGACATTTGGCGCAGCGCCGTGGGTTAAGTGTCCGCCGTGCGCCAGGCTCATCCCCAGAATGGTGTCGCCAGGTTTAATCAGTGCCATAAATACCGCGGCGTTAGCCTGGGCACCTGAATGTGGCTGCACATTGGCATAATCGGCACCGAACAGCAGGCAGGCACGCTCAATCGCTAAACGTTCGATGGTATCGACATGTTCACAACCGCCGTAATAACGCTTACCCGGATAACCTTCAGCGTATTTGTTCGTCAGCTGACTGCCCTGCAGAGACATCACCTGCGTGCTGGCATAGTTTTCCGAGGCGATTAATTCGATGTGTGTTTCCTGTCGTACCAGCTCACCCACAACTGCTGCAAACAGCTGTGGATCTGCACTGTTCAAATCATTTGCATTCATTGCTGCACCCTCATCATCAGGATTAGTGGCCAATTTCATTACGTTTTCACACTACTGAAAATGCAGGCGCATAAGCTTGAACGTTTGCGACAATTAACATGACAAATTCGCGACAAGCCATATAAATCAATAAGTTAACTTTTCATTAACTATTGTATTATTTGAACTTAATCACGATTAAATAAGAAAATATGATGGATGCAATAGCGAGAGGCACGCCGCAGCGTGGTAAATGATGATTAAAATCAGCGATTAAGGAGACGAGGCGAATTGAGGAATAGCGCGAGGGCGTGAGAATCAACGCCCTTCAATGGTGCTATCAATATGAATAAAGAATGGGTCAACGTGTTGTTGGTCACGCAGTGCCGCCTGTTTACGCGCCAGGCTCGGCGGATAACCAAAGGCATCACGAAAATGACGGGAAAAATGAGCGGTATCAGAAAAGCCGCAGCGTTCACCTATTTCTGTCACGGTTTTCGCGCTGTACAGCAGCAACCACAAGCCGTAACGCAAACGTAAATCGCGGGCGAAACGTTGTGGACTGACTCCCAATTCTTCTTTGAATTTTCGCTCGATATTGCGCCGCGAGGTATTTAAGCGCTGGGCCAACTGTTCAACCGAAATCACCTCTCCCATATGTTGAGAAATCAAATCGACCGCATTGCGCACCATGCGATCTTTTATCTTCTCAAAGATCACCGGCTGAGGTTGCGGATGATGCGTGGTGCGCGCCTCATCAATCAGCATGATGTGCAGACTTTTTATCGCCCATGCTCGCCCCAAATGACGCTCGATCAGATAGGCCGCAACATCGGCCGCCGCCACGCCGCCCGCACAGGTGATCAGTTTGCCTTCATCAACAAAAATGCTGTCAGCGACCGGGGTGATATCAGGAAAGCGCCGCTGTAAATCGCCGTGGTGATACCAGCTGACGCAGCACTGCTTGCCCTTCATCACCCCGGCCTGAATCAACGCAAATACCCCGGTACATAAACCGACCAGCGGCGTGCCAAACTGCGCGGCCAGGCGAATATAATCCAGCGCGCGATGGTCGATTTTTATCTTTTTCATCTTGCACGCCACCAATCACCACGATGTAGTCAAAGTCTTCAGGGTTCTTTAACGCTTCACACGGCGAAATCACAGCGCCACAACTTGAGGTTGCCTCGTTGCCCGAGCTGGACATAAAGGTCCAGCTGCAGCGCAGTTGGCGGCTGCGGTCACCCTCATCGGCAGCCAGGCGCAGGCAATCAACAAACGCGGCAAACGGCAGCAGCGTAAATCGGTTCAGCAGGACGAAGCCCACTGACAGCGGCGTCGCCTGTTCGTTTGTTTTGTTACGGGAAATCATGGTGAAGTCCTTGATCCATCACAGTGATGCCGTCGCAAAAGCACCGGGCGTGACGCCAAAATGGGCGCGAAACTTCTTGATAAAGTGGCTTTGATCAAAGAAGCCCACCTCACTGGCGGTATGGGCAGCATCGAAGCCTTGTGACAACAGCCGTTTGGCACGCATCAGGCGAATCTGCGTGAGATATTGATGCACTGATAAGCCGGTGAGTTTAGAGAAGGTGCGCATAAAGTGGTATTCGCTCAATCCGGCGACGGCAGCGATGTCACTGACCGCCAGCGGCTGATGGTAGTCGCTGTGCAGAAAGTCGATGGCATGGCGAATGTCGGTGCGCACGGCACTGCGCTGGCCGCCTTTCAGGGTACGCTCGCCGTGTTGACATATCAGCGTGCTGAGCACCTGAAACAGTGCGCACTCCTTTTCGACCGCGTCCGGGCTTTGCTGCATCACGGCTGAAGCGTGCAGCATCTGCTGGGCCAACAGCGGATCATAGCGCATCCCTTCCGCACCAAAATTGAGTTCGCCCGTACCGCCAATCTGTGACTCGGCAATCTGGTTCACCAACGCCGCCGAAGGATAAAACGCACAGTAATCCCAACCTTCCTCACGCTGCACCGCTTCGCCGGTGTGTACTTCTCCGGGCAGGATCACCATCACCGTGCCTGCGGCAGCAATGCCCTGCTGACGGCAAATGCGGGTGCGCTGTGCACCGCGGGCAAACGCCGCGATCACGAATTCATCGTGGAAATGGGGCGGATAGCTGTGTTCGTAGCAGCGCGCCCGCAGGATTTCCATGCCGCCGTGCATTCCACGGTCACGCCACAATTTGATGTCATCACGTTTTGTCTGCATCACAAATCCTTCGCTGATGTTCTCCGGGAGCAGGATTTTACTATAGCCTTGCGTCCTGTGGCTTAATATTGGTGCATCTGTTGAGAAGGTTTGGAAAATTGTTATGTCGTTGAAGAGTCAAACCCTGCCCAAACACAGCGATCCGCTGAGTTTTCGCGCAGGCTTTATCGCCTGTTTACCCACCGTGCCGGGTTATCTGAGCATTGGTTTCGCCGCCGGTGCCATTGGTACGCTGGCCGGTTTTTCCGTACTGCAAACGGCGCTATTGGCGACGTTGCTGTACACCGGTTCGGCCCAGTTTTTATTTTATTCACTGTGGGCGTCCGGCGCAGAAATGACCTCGGTGGTGCTGAGTGTGATGTTGGTTAACCTGCGTTATTTGTTGATGAGTTCGGCTATTAGCGTGTTTTTCCGCGGGCAAAGCGGCTGGCAGAAAGTCGTTAGCGGCCTGCTGCTCACCGATGAAACCTTTGGGGTGGCGGTGCAGCACGGCAGCCAGCACGGCAAAATCAACTTTGCCTGGATGTTTGGCCTCAATCTGCCGGCCTGGCTGAACTGGATCCTCGCCTGTGTCATTGGCGCCTATGCCGCTTCTGCCGTACCTGAATCACTGATGGCCGGATTGAGCTTCAGCCTGGTCTCGATGTTTATTGGCCTGATTTTAATGACATGGTTTGCCAGCCGTCGTAAATGGCTGGAAACGCTGGCGATTGTTGTGGCGGTATCGGTGACGTACTTCTCGGCGGGACAGGTCGATCTCAGCGTCGTGGTGATTGTTGCCGCATCCATTGCCGCGAGTTTAGCCACGCTGGTATTCCGTATGCAGCACAAGGAGGGAAAATAACATGGAACGTAATGTCCTGATCACCATCGTGGTCGCCGCACTGGTCACGGCGGTCATGCGCGTGGGCCCGATTTTACTGCTGTCACGTTTTCGTCTCGCTCCGCTGGCGCAACAATGGCTGAGCTTTATTCCGGCCGGAATTATGGCGGCGATTGTAACGGCCGAACTGATTGAAAAACCGGCCATGACCCCTTCGGGCTTAAGTTTGTCGCTGCTGGCCGCGTTGATTGCGGCGCTAACCGGCATTATAACGCGCGGGTTGTTTGCCACCGTATTAGCGGGCATGGTGGCGTATACCGCACTGCGTTACGGGTTTGGACTGTAGTAAAAATATGAGGTGCGGCTCGATGGCCGCATCCCATTATCAGCCTGCTTCTGCTGCGGGTGCACGCTTGCCCTTCAGCACATTTCTCAACGCGGGCTCAAGGTATTTGGTGATAAACCAGGCCAGATAATACAGCACCGTGGCCACCACAATCGGCATGAACAACATCATCCATTCGCTTTTGATAGTCACATTCAGTTTGATCAACAGGGCAATCATCAGGTTTTCATGAATCAAATAGAACGCATAACTGGCAAAACCGATAGCGGTAAAGAAACGCAGCGATAATAGACGTTCCATCTGTTTTGAATAAAAACTGGCAATAAAGAACAGCATCACGATCAGCAGTGGGATCACCGTCATCACGCCGGCATTCTTAACGTAATAACTGAAATTAATCAGCATAGCAAAAGCCACTATCGCATAATGAAGTGCTTTATCACGGCCATGCATTCTCTCATACACCAGGCAACCGACCATAAACCAGGCGTAATGAATAAATCCAAACTTAGAGATAACATCAATAAAAACAGGATGACCTAATGATTTTAATACCGAGGATGCGGAGAGCAGTAACATGGGCACCAGCAATCCCGGCAAACAATATTTTCGGCCCAGCGAAAAGTAGATAGCACCGATAATCAGGTAGAACACGGCCTCAACGTACAGCGACCAAAATGAACCCGCCATCGATTTAAATTCAATACCCGTTATTTGCGTCAGGGTTTCAGGATTGGTGAAGATCAGCCCAGGCAGCAGATTCCTGACATACGGCGTCATGGCCGACCATTCTGGGAAAAACCCACCCACAAAATAGAGTAGCAGACTGGCGATCAGCATCGCCGGGAACAGGCGTAGCCAGCGTTTCTTTAGGAAGCTGATATAGCTCTCCGATTTATCCAGCGTCATAAATATAACAAAGCCGGAAATCATGAAAAACAATTCTACGCCGAGCCAGCCATAGGAAAAAATTGGAATATGTTGTGTGATATTGGCAAAAGGCAATAATTCTGGCCAGCGTGCATAAGCGTGGTAGCCAATCACTAATAAGATCGCTAAGCCGCGCATTCCGTCAAGATGTTTGATGCGTGCGTGCATAATTCCCTCAGGAAAGATGTCCGGATGTGTAAACTCAACTTAGCACTGACACATCTTTACTCACAATAAGACTTAATCTGATTAAAAAATCATTTATCGCGAGTTTTATTAATCAGTGAAGGCTTGAATAAACACTTTTCAATGGACTGGCCAGCCCATTCTGGAATAGGCGTTAACCCTGATATTTATCAGCGCCCGCAAGGCTAATATTTAACGATAGCCGCGTTTATTTGACAATAAAAAACCAGCCATGATCAGAGTCATGGCGGTTTTGAATAACGGTGTTCACCAGCTGTGCTAATGGATTGAAAAAAACGCCGCGAGTACGTTCATTAATTATTGCGGCGGCTGCGCCTGCAAAATACGCTGCGCGTCTTCAGCCGTCAGCTCAAAATCGTAGAACTGACGATAAAACGCCTGCGTTGCGCTAACCAAATCCAGCTGGGTAAACAGCGTCGGATGCAACTGTTTTGCCGCCCATTGAATCTGTAACGCCACCTCGGTGCCGTAGCGATCCCATGGAAACACACCCGCCGGATTCTGCCACACGCGATGTTGCTGGACGGCTTTCACGCTCGCAAACAACGTCTGATACTCTGAATCTGCCAATGAACCGGCACCCGCGCCGATGATAATCACATCGGGATTCCAGCGAATCACCTCTTCCGGCGAAATCGGCTTCATATTGCCGTCAATGCCAGCAGCCACATTGCGGCCGCCGGCGAGTTGAATCCAGGTATCAATGAGCGTATTACGCCCATCGATTTTCAACGGATGCAACGATTGGATATGCAACACGCGCGGGCGTTGCGCATCACTTAAAGCCGCCGTTTTTTCGCTGATAGCGGCGATGTGCTCATCAAGATAACGATTGTAGGCTTGCGCGCGTGCCGCTGCTTCTGGCGTGCCCACCACTTGTGCGGTGGTGGCTAGCGAGCGCTTCATCGAGGAGAAATCGTCAAAATTCATTGCCAACACCGGAATGCCCGCGAGTCGATATGACTCGGCATCAGGATCGTTGGCGGGCACAAAAATGGCGTCAACGTGACGCACCACCAGTGCCTCGCTGGCAAAGGTTTTACCCTTCACCTGCAATGCCTGCTGCAATGACGGCTGGACTTTAAACATCCACGGATGATCGGCAGGATGGTTCACGGTGGCGACAATGCGATCCCCTGCTCCCAGCGTCATTAGCAACGAATGATGCGCAAACCAGGCGTCAGCAATATGCATCGCCGGTTGGCTGATTTTGACAGAATTGCCACTGTCATCGATCACCGTTTGGGCTGAAGCCAGTGCACTTAGCATCCACAACGGCAATAGCCATCGCCACGTTTTGCTCATCATTCATTCCCTCAGAAGTTAAGTTGCATGGAAACCTGCACCATCCGCGGCGCGCCCAGCGATGCGCTGGCATAGCCTGCACCGCTATACCCATTCAACCCGCCGGGCACAATATTGGTCCAGTAATGGCGGTTGGTCAGGTTGGTGACATCGAGTCGGAAAGTGGTGGCGGTATCAAACAGACGCGTTTTGTAGGCGGCACCGGCATCCAGCGTGGTATAGCTGCCCACCCAGCCGTCATTCTGATTGTCGGTCGTGCGGCGGCCGACATAGTGAACGCCACCGTGAATATCGGTGCCGCTGAGCATCGGTAAATCGTAGGCCGCAAACAGGCTGGCCGTGTAGCGCGGCAGTCCGACAATCTGCTTATCATCGGTTTCTGTGCTGGCGGTATCCAGCAGGCGCGGATCTAACCACGTCATGCCGCCAAACAGATGCAGACGATCGGAGACGTCACCGTCCGCCATCAGTTCCAGCCCACGGTTACGCTGTTCACCATCAATAGCATAATCACCACTGGCAGTGGTGTAGGCAAACGGGCGTTTAATCTGGAACAGTGCAGCGGTCAATAGCAGTTTATCCACCACCAGCTTGCTGCCGACTTCGACCTGGCGGCTGCGATAAGGCGCCAAAATCGCGCCAGCATTATTGGCCGTCGCGGGGGCGGTATCTCCCTGCTGCAGGCTATCGGCGTAAGTGACATACAGCGTCAGCGGATCGACAGGTTTGTACATCAAACTGGCAGAGCCGCTAAAGCCGTTATTCGAGGAATCGCTGCTGCGACTGCCGGTTTACTGTAATTAGACGAGCTGAGCAGGCTTTCGCTGCCGGCTAACAGCAGGCTCCATTGAGGAGAGAACTGCAGGTTATCACTCAGCAAGAATGCGTGCTGGGTGGCAGTGGCAGAATGATAGCGGTCAGTAAAATCAGGGTAATCCGGTTCGGCAAATGCCTGAGGATTGTCCAGCGACGCGCTGCCCAGCGTCGAGGACGCGCCGTTACGCGGATTGTAATTCTTCCAGACAAAACCGCGAATTCCGGTTGAAATCTGATGATGAAGCCAGCCGGTATCCACTTCGCCGTTGAGATTGGCCATATAGCTGTTGATCGTAAAACGGCTGGCCGTGGCTGAGGAGGTGGTTGTGGTGTAATCGCCACGGCTGTTGGTAAAGGTATTGGTCACCGCCGTGGATTCACGGTCTGCTATTTGGCGTAACACGCCCACTTCACCCTGCCAGTTTCCGTTGAAATCATGTTTAAGATGCATCCCGGCGGTCAGCGTATGGTTGTCATCGCCAGCGTAGGATTGACCTAAATGAGCGCTTTTAGGATCGGGCGCCGAGGGGAACGACAAACCACTGCCGAGGGCAAATTTACCCGGCAACCCTTTGTCATAGAAATGGTAATAACTGAAGTTGGTTTCCAGTACCGTTTGATCGGTCAAATTGGCGTCCAGCGCGAGGCTAAACAGCTGACGGCGTATTTTACTGCCTTTCACATAACCATCGCCTTCATCATCCAACAGGTTCAATCGGTAACGCAGTCGATCGTTACTATCCAGCGGACCACTAAAATCCCCTGCCAGCTGATGACTTAACCCGGTGCCCGCGCCCACCGTCACGCTGTTTTGCGGTGTATCACTGGCGCGTTTGCTAACGAAATTAAACAAGCCAGCAGGATTGGCAGGGCCATACAACGACCCGGCAAGACCATTCAGCACCTCAATATGATCAAACTGTTCAGCGGCGTAATCGGTGGTCGACACCACGTTCAGCCCATCGATCATACTGTTTTGCACCACACTTCCCTGCACGCCACGCGTTTGTGGACGCGCGCCATCCCCTTGTACCGAAGGCAAATAGCGATAAAGATCGCTGACGCTTTTCAACTGCTGGCGTTTCATTAACTGCGGCGAGACGGTCTGTACCGACCATGGGGTGTTACGGACTTCCTGTTTGCCGAGATTGCCCAAGGTGGCTTTTTTATCCGTTTCCAACGGGGCAGAATTCGGCGAAGCGGTAACGGCAAGCGTTGGTTGCTCTGATGCGGCATACAGCGGAACGGCGGACAATAACATGGCGCTGGTGAAACCTGTTTTCACCAGGGTGATACGCTTGATAAACATGACTTTTCCAGGATGGCTGACGAAAGGGTTAGCGCGTTAAGCTAGCGCTATATTTTCGATTATATATCGATAAAATTCGTCAACCTATTGTTTATCAGCGTTATATTACTGACCCGTCACCGTTTTCTCAGGCGAAAGGCCCGGGCCCGATGGATTCACGCATCATGATTTCACCGGCGAAGATTTGGCGGTTACGCATTTCACCCCCGTCGAGCATCGAGATCAGCCGGGCGAGCGTTTCCTGAATCATGTCGGTCACCGGCATTTTCACGCTGGAGAGCGATGGAACAGTAAACGGGGCCAGCGGGATATCATCGAAGCCCAACACAGAAACCTGCGCGGGCACAGCAATATTGTGTGATGCCAGCGCTTTCAACGCCCCAACCGCCATATCGTCGTTACTGGCGACCAGCGCGCTGAAACTGCTGCACTGTTTTAGCAGCGTTTCCACCGCCGCCACGCCGTTTTGCGCCTGCCACTTACCTTCAATGATTAACGATTCCTGCAACGGAATCTGATGCTGTGCCAGCGCCGACTTATATCCTGCCAGACGTTCCCGGCCAGTGGGCGAGTCCAGAGAACCGGTGATGAACGCGATGTCACGGTGGCCCAGCGCGATCAGCTTTTCCACGGCCACGGCGCTGGTATGCTGCTGATCGGAGTAAATGCAGTAGCTGTCATGCTGACGCAGACGGCGGTTAATCACCAGAATGGGATGTTGATGCTGAGCAATAATGGCATCCATTTCATCGATGGTAAGAAAGCGCGGATAAATGATGACGCCGTCACAGCGCAAATCGAGCAGAAATTGAATCGCAGCACGCTCTTCTTCTGCACTGTGTTTGCCATCCACTAACAACAATTGCCGGCCCTGCTGCTCCATTATCCGCGCTGAGTGTTGCATCAGTTCGGTAAAATAGCTGCCGGAATAAAGGGTGTTCGTGATCACCAATCCAATGGTTTGGCTCGACTTGGTGGCCAGATTTCGCGCCAGCAGATTCGGCCTAAAGCCAGTTTCAGCGATGGCCTGAAACACTTTTTCGCGCTTCTCTTCACTGACATAACCCTTGCCTGACAGCACACGTGACACCGTGGCTTTGGACACGCCCGCGACTTTTGCCACCTCAATGATGGTTGCCATATTTCACTCTGATTTACGCTGATATACTGGCAGTGTACCTAAGTGACCAATAATGCGGAGATTTTTCTCAACCTAACAACGCCTTTGATCTTCCCCGCATCCGATCGATATCACATTTCTAAACATCCATTTTTAAATATCTTGCCTGATATGAGATTCATATTCATGATTTTGTGAAACCGGTTTCTCACGACTCGCAGTGACAATGCGAGCGCCCGTACCCTACTGCAAAACTAGAGACCTACAATCCATGGCTAAAAATTATGCTGACGTTTCACGAGCCATTGTGGCTTCGCTCGGCGGCTTATCGAATATCGAGGCGGTCACACACTGCATGACGCGCTTGCGCTTCGTGCTAAAAGACACGGCGTTGATCGATAACGTGACGCTAAAAACCATCCCAGGCGTGATGGGCGTGGTGCACAGCGATACCCAGTGTCAGGTGATCATTGGCAATGACGTCAACCTCGCCTATCAGGAAGTCCTCAAACTCGGCACGCCCAACAGTGACCATAGCGCTCCGGTGACGCGCAAAATCACCCTGCGCCGCGTCGGTGCGGGCATTCTTGATGCCCTGGTCGGCACCATGTCGCCTTTGATCCCGGCGATCATCGGCGGATCCATGGTGAAACTGCTGGCGATGATGCTGGAGATGAGCGGCGTATTGGAAAAAGGTTCATCGACTCTGGTGATCCTTAACGTGATCGGCGACGGCGCCTTTTTCTTCCTGCCGGTGATGGTGGCTGCGTCGGCAGCGCTAAAATTTAAAACCAATATGTCTTTGGCGATTGCGATTGCGGGCGTACTGGTGCACCCCAACTTTATTGATTTGATGGCCAAAGCGGCGCAAGGCCAGGCCGTCGAGTTTGCTTACATCCCGGTGACGGCGGTGAAATACACCTATACCGTTATCCCGGCGCTGGTGATGACGTGGATCCTGTCGCACATCGAATATTGGGTGGATCGCTTTACCCCTGCAGTCACCAAAAACTTCCTTAAACCGATGCTGATTGTGCTGATTGCCGCACCGATCGCCATAGTGCTGATTGGCCCGCTCGGTATCTGGATTGGTAGCGGTATTTCTAAGCTGGTGTACACCATTCATGGCTATCTGGGTTGGTTGTCCGTGGCGATCATGGGCGGACTGTGGCCGCTGCTGGTGATGACCGGGATGCATCGTGTTTTCACCCCTACCATTATTCAGACCATTGCTGAAACCGGTAAAGAAGGCATGGTGATGCCATCTGAAATCGGTGCCAATCTGTCGCTCGGCGGCTCATCGCTGGCTGTGGCCTTTAAAACCAAAACCCGGAACTGCGTCAGACCGCGTTTGCCGCAGCGGCCTCGGCGATTGTGGCCGGGATTTCGGAACCTGCGCTGTATGGTGTCGCGGTGCGCCTCAAGCGTCCGCTGATCGCCAGCCTGATCAGTGGATTTATCTGTGGCGCAGTGGCGGGTATTGGCGGGCTCGCCAGCCACTCCATGGCCTCACCCGGCTTGTTTACCAGCGTACAGTTCTTTGATCCCGCTAATCCAATGAGCATCGTGTGGGTCGGCGGTGTGATGGTGTTATCCGTGGTGCTCTCTTTCGTTCTCACCCTGATTCTTGGCTTCGAAGATATTCCGGTTAGTGAAACAGCACAGCCCAAACCGGTTGTGGATGCCGCTAAAACCGTTAACGCGAATTGATTAACTGAGGTTTTTTTATGTCTGCAGTGACATTTCCTGAGGGATTTTTATGGGGCGGCGCGCTAGCCGCCAATCAGTCAGAGGGGAGCTATCTGGCGGGAGGTAAAGGCTTAACCACGGTGGATATGATTCCGCATGGCGAACACCGTATGCCGGTCAAACTGGGGCTTGAGCCGCGTTACTCCCTGCAGGATGAAGAATATTATCCCAGTCACGATGCCATCGATTTTTATCGTCGCTACAAAGATGACATCGCGTTAATGGCGGAGATGGGATTTACCGTGTTCCGCACCTCCATTGCCTGGAGCCGAATTTATCCCAACGGCGATGAGTTAACGCCTAATCCAAACGGCATCGCCTTTTATCGCAGCCTGTTTGAAGAGTGTCAGAAATATGGCATTACGCCGCTGGTGACATTGTGCCATTTCGACGTGCCAATGCATTTGGTCACCGAATACGGTTCATGGCGTAACCGCAAGATGATCGAATTCTTTACCCGCTATGCCCGCACCTGCTTTGAAGCATTCAACGGGTTGGTGAAATATTGGCTGACCTTTAATGAGATCAACATTCTGCTGCACAGCCCGTTCTCGGGCGCCGGGTTAGTCTTTGGCCCAGAGGATAATCACGAGCAGGTGAAATATCAGGCCGCGCATCATGAGCTGGTGGCCAGTGCGCAGGTGACGAAAATCGCCCACGAGATTAACTCCGAGAATCAGGTCGGCTGCATGCTGGCGGGTGGCAATTTCTATCCGTGGTCCTGCAATCCTGAGGATGTCTGGGCGGCACTGGAGAAAGATCGCGAAAACCTGTTCTTTATCGATGTGCAGGCGCGTGGTGCATATCCCTCTTATGCCGCACGGGTGTTCCGCGAAAAAGGCATTGAGATTGAATGGCAGCCCGGTGATGCAGAAATACTGCGTCATACCGTAGATTTTGTCTCATTCAGCTATTACGCCTCGCGCTGTGCTTCCGCCGACATGAACGAGAAAAACAGCAGTGCGGCAAACGTGGTGAAGTCGTTAACCAATCCCCATATCCCGCGCAGCGCATGGGGTTGGGGTATCGATCCACTTGGCCTGCGCATCACGATGAACATGATGTATGACCGCTACCAGAAGCCGCTGTTCCTGGTGGAAAACGGTTTAGGTGCACGCGATGAAATCGAAGCCAACGGCGAAATTCACGATGATTATCGCATCAGTTATCTCAGGCAGCATATTCAGGCGATGGGCGAAGCGATTGCCGATGGTATTCCGGTGATCGGGTATACCACCTGGGGCTGTATCGATCTGGTGGCGGCTTCAACCGGAGAAATGAGTAAACGCTATGGCTTTGTTTATGTGGATCGTGACGATCACGGTAAAGGAACACTGGCCCGCACGCGCAAAAAATCATTCTGGTGGTACAAAAAGGTCATTGCCAGCAATGGCCAGGATTTAACTGACTAATTCCTCACCACATTGCCGGACAGCCTGAAAGCCTCCCGGCAATGTCGCCTGAAACTCTATTTATAAACGGATCGGATTGTTCTATTGAGCTAAATAATCGCCCCTTCCTTTGATTGAACATCTGTACTCTTTTATAAATGCCGATGGTACTATTTCCGCGTTCAACCCAGCGGAATGGCAGCATGATACGTTTTGACCTACGGCTTCACTTTGGTGAAGGTTTAATTCTTTTTTTGCGCAGCTTAAAGCGATTTTGACCTGCTTTATAGCGCTGGCGCTATTGCTATTGCCGCTATCACTGCCCGCCGCTGCCGCGCAAAATGCGGCCACCAAAGACGACAAAGCCAATCGCATTGTCAGCGGTATTATCAGTTTTACTCACTGGCCAGCTTTAAACTCCGCGCCGCAGCTGTGCGTGTTTAACTCCGCCCGCCATATCAATTTCCCCGCCAGCACGATGGCAACATCGCTGCCGTTTAGCGTGGTCTATCTCAATAGCGAGGCCGAGCTGGCCAGCAACCGCTGTGATGCGCTCTATTTTGGCGATCAAACCCCGCAGCAGCAGACCGAGTTACTGGCCCTGGAAAAAAGCCAACCGGTGCTGTCGCTGGCCGAAAACAATCCAGATTGTGCGATAGGTGCCGCCTTCTGTTTGATCTTCAATGCCGATCATCCGATGTTTTCCGTCAACCTTGATTCGCTGGCGCGTAGCGGTGTTCGTGTAAGTCCGGATGTGTTGTTGCTGTCGCGCAAAGGAAGCCAATAAGATGAAAATTTGAAAAAAATAAAAATGAAAAGTCATCTATCCGTATCAAGCTGCGCAAAATCAGCATCATTAACTCAGCGGTTATTTTGTTGCTGTGCTGGTTGCTGCTCACATCGACATCGTTATTGTTTATAAAGCGCTATGAAAAACGCAATCTGGAGCTGATTGCCGCCACGCTGAGCAACAGTCTGACGGCAGCCACGGTATTTGAAGACAGTTACGACGCCCATAAAAAGATTGCCATGTTGGGCAACGAAGGCATGTTTGCCTCCGCTAAATTGATGACCAGTGACCAGACGGTGCTGGTTGACTGGCAAGATCAACAGCAACAGAGCGGCTGGTATCAAAACTTTCTGCGTGAATGGATTTACCTGCGACCGCTGAGTGTGAATATTAATCACGCCGAAAGCGTGGTTGGAACCTTGACGCTGGCTGGCACCGTCACCGGTGCGGCCGAATTTATTCGTTACTCGGTGATCATTTTATCCAGCGGCATGTTGTGCGTGTTAATCGTCTCATTCTTGCTGAGCGCTTTCCTGCACAGCGGTATTTTGGTGTCGCTGCGCAATATCACCAGTTCGATTCACTATGTTATTCACTCCGGTGATTTTTCCGTACGAATTCCTGAAAGTCCGACCAAAGAATTCCAACTGTTCTCCGAGGATCTCAACTCTCTGCTCGCGGAGATGCAGTCATTACAAACCTCATTGCTGCGTGATAACCGCTCACTGGCCGCCAAAGCGCTGGAAGATCCGCTGACCGGGCTGGCAAACCGCGCCGCCTTTGTAAGCCGACTGAACACCTTACTTGATGCGCAGCTGGCGCAAGAGCGTTTTGTTTTATTGTTCCTCGATGGCGATCGCTTCAAAAGCATCAACGATAACTGGGGCCATGCCGCAGGCGATGAGGTGTTGAAAGCCATTGGTTCGCGCCTGGCGGCATTGGCCTATAAGCAGGATATGGTTGCACGCCTCGGCGGTGATGAATTCGCCATGCTGATCACCAGCCGCGCGACCGAATCGCAGCTGCAACTTTTGACGGAAGACATTCGCGCAGCCATTGCGAGGAAGATCATGATCGCCGAGGGTATGCCGATCACCACCTCAGTCACTATTGGCTATGCCTGGTCACAACATGGCGACACGGTAGAGTCGATTCTCGAGCGTGCGGATATGCACATGTACAAAAACAAAGGGATAAGTAAGGTACGCGCATGAAAATAAAACTCTTTCTGCTGGTGTGTATTCTGGCCTGTGTGGGCTGCCAGTCCAAAGGTCGCTTCAGTGCTGCACAAATTGCGGCCATGCAAAATGCCGGTTTCACTGAAAACATGGAAGGCTGGGGTTTAGGTTTATCGGATAAGATTCTGTTTGGCGTCAATGAGTCCGAACTGACTGCCATCAGCAAAGCGAATATCGCCACCATGGCGAGGAACCTCTCAGCCACCGGCATCCAGCATGTACGTATTGATGGTCATACGGATAATTACGGCAAGGCGGATTACAACCAGCAGCTGTCATTAAAACGGGCAGATGCCGTCGCAGAGCAATGGGCGTTGGGCGCTGCGGTGCCGCGCAGCAATATCATGACCCGAGGAATGGGGATGAGTACGCCGGTTGCCAGTAATAATAGCGCACAGGGGCGGGCACAGAATCGTCGCGTGGCGATTGTCATCACCTCGCCGTAATCCCTCTTCCCTTTTAAATTGGGCAGAATCTTCTGCCCGGATTTATTATGAATTCCACATCTCGCTGCGTACTTCCCCTACTCTTTCCCCGTCAGTGAATAGTGATATAAACGATCGCGCGCCAGATTTTTCATTTTCACTTCGCACATAATATCGAAGTCTTTAAATGAAAGTGCCCAGTCGTTTAAGTCCTGATTGAAATAGTAATCGGAATGCGCACGCAGTTTGGTTTTTGCCACCGCTAAATCCTGTTGATCCGGTAAACCCGCTTCAGGAATCAACCCCTCCAGCGCGATGGAATAATGCAATACCGGACGCACACCGCGCCATGATGCAATAATCAACGGAATACGATCGTCATCGGCTTTGATAAATTGATTCTCTTTCA
The DNA here is from genome assembly GCF_002095465.1 of Pantoea rodasii. Lineage (GTDB taxonomy): Bacteria > Pseudomonadota > Gammaproteobacteria > Enterobacterales > Enterobacteriaceae > Pantoea > Pantoea rodasii. The sequence continues at coordinate 334,570 of NZ_MLFP01000003.1, forward strand.
CCCAATGATGATGGATATCCAGCACCACCGGACAGAGATCGCGCGCCTGTAAGACATCGTCGAGCGAACAGGAAATTTCATCATTCTCTACTGTCAGCATATTGCGTGCTTCAGGAGAAAGGCGCTGAAACGCTGCGCGGAATCCATCGATGCCCTTTTTGCCGTTCATATGGATATTAATTTTGAAGTCCTGGAACTGGCGACCATAGCCCATTAACACGGCACACAGCGCATGGTACTCCACATCCTCAATCGCCCTATCCACCACGCCTTCGTTATCGGATGCGAGCACGGAATATTGTCCAGGATGGAATGACAGACGAATGTTGTGAGCGCGAGCCATGTCGCCACAGCGCGCCAGCAGCGGCTGTAAGTCGGGCATCAATTCGCTGTAGATGGCGGTGGCCTCTGGCACGGTATACAGCGGCAACAGGTCGCTGCCAATGCGCATCATGCGCAGCGCATCCGGCTGTTTCGCCAATTGCTCCAGTGTCAGGTAGAGGTTGTTGAGGTTATTGGTCGCCAGCTGCGCCAGCAATTCTGTGCGAACCGGGTGGTCCAGACCAAGGAAACGCGTACGCGTGGTGATTTTAAACGGAAAAGGCTGCTTAGCCTGTGCATCAAAGTATTTACACGCGAAACCCAATTTCATCTCATTCCCCTTTTAGAGCAGCCTGATAGTGTAGCTGGCTACGGGGATTGTGCACGGACAGCGACATTTCTGCCGCTGTCCTGCAAGTTACATGCTTGGGTAGGTGATATTGCTGCCCGGTGCTTCACGATGTAAATGGATAAAGTTCAGGTGACGTTCGTACTGATCGAGAATATCGATAATCACCTGCTCCTTGTTGTAATCCATCAAATCGTTGCCCTGACTGCCTTCCAGTAGGAACGTTTCCAAACGGTAATAGGTGGATTTACCGCTGCGTGCACGATAGGTAAAGCCCGGCACCGAATACTGCTGTGGCCAGATCTGATACAGGAAGTCCTGCTCTTCTCCCAGCAGCACTCGCAAGTCCAGATAACCTAGCGGATGGCCCTCTTCCGGCTCGACGCGCTCCAGCGAAACACGACCGCCACGTAACTCCAGCTCCTTAGCCACATCCTGCATCGCGGGGTACAACACGTTCTCCATCATTTGCTGGGTGTAGCGCGTGCCAGGATAGTTCATCAGACGTGACAAGCGTTTCTTCCAGCTCAAACGATCGTTGCTGGCTGGAATGTAAGGGGCCGTTTCACGGCTGGCGCTGGCGCGGCGATGGTCTTCCACTTTGAGTGACTTATACAAACCGGCCATAACAAAGAAGATCACAAAGCTGAACGGCAGACCCATGATCACCGTGGCGTTCTGCAGCGCAGAGATACCGTTGGTCATCAGCATGCCCATGGTCAGGACACCAATCGCGATCGACCAGAAGATACGCAGCCAGTTTGGCGCATCGCTGTTGATGTCTTTCAGCTTCGAGGTGAAGTTACCTAACACCAGTGAACCGGAATCCGCTGAAGTCACATAGAACAGCATGCCGGTGATGGTGGCCACTGAAGCACTTAATTTAAAGGCCGGGTACTGCGCCAGCAGGCTGTAGAAACCGCGTTCCGCATGCGCCATCACTTCCTGGGCAAAACCCGCATCACCGTGGATGATTTCATACAGCGCCGCGTTACCAAACACCGACAGCCACAGCAGCGTAAAGGTGAACGGAATAATCAGCGTGCCGAGCACAAACTCACGAATGGTACGACCGCGTGAAATACGCGCCAGGAACAGGCCGACAAACGGTGACCATGCCACCCACCATGCCCAGAAGAACAACGTCCAGCTGTTCATCCACTCTCGCGGCTGATCGAAGGCAAAGGTGTTAAGCGTCATGCCCATAAAGCGGGTGATGTAATCGCCCACGTTCAGTACCAGCGCATTCAGCAGGAAGTCGGTTTTGCCCATGAACAGCACAAACAGAATCAGCCCAAGCGCCAGTGCAACGTTCAGCTCAGACAGAATTCGAATGCCTTTATCCACGCCGGACGTAACAGAAATGGTGGCGATAATCACCGACAGCACAATCAGCGCCGCCTGCGCGGTGAAGCCTTCCGGAATATCGAACAGCACGTTCAGGCCGTAATTGAGCTGCACAACCCCAATACCTAAGGTGGTGGCAATACCAAAGATGGTGCCGATCACCGCCGCGATATCCACGGTATGACCAATTGGGCCGTTAATACGCTTGCCGAAAATCGGATACAGCGCAGACCGGATGGTGAGCGGCAGATTGTAGCGATAGCTAAAGTAGCCGAGCGCAATGCCCATCAGCGCATACATCGACCAGCCGGTGACACCATAGTGGAACAGCGTCCACACCATCGCCTGGCGGGCGGCTTCCATGGTTTGTCCGGCACCTTCCGGCGGCTGCATGTATTGCGTGACCGGTTCGGCGACCGAGAAGAACATCAGATCGATACCGATACCGGCAGCAAACAGCATAGCTGACCAGCTTAGTAAGCTGAACTCCGGTTTGGATTGCTCAGGCCCGAGTTTGATGGCGCCATAGCGTGAACACGCCATGTAGATAACGAACACGATGTACAGCGTGGCAGCCAACATGTAGTACCAGCCAAAGGTAGCAGTAACCCAGTTAACTGCGGTTTGGATCCAGCTGGCAGCGAGTTCGCTGTAGAAGATAGTGACAAGTGAAAATGTCAGAATCAGTCCGGCTGAGGTAAAAAACACCACAGGATTGATTCTGTCTTTTTCACTGGCAGGTGGATTAATCATCGATGACCTCTGGTTAATTTCCTGTAATAACTCAATGGATTAGCGTGACCCGTTTACCAGGCCTTGTTGTTGTTGGTTCCCCTGTTTTCCCTCCATACCGTGCTTTTCACTGACGATGTCCCGCATAGCCCGGTTCACCGCTGTGCTTTTGTAACAATCGAAGCACAGTATCCTAACAAAATTCTTTTTTATATTGAACGTGCAATCAAAAAAAGTTTTAATGGTGCTCTGACATTGTGGTGGAGTGGAGTCATGCCAAAGGTGGGAATGCAGCCGATTCGTCGTCGGCAACTGATTGATGCAACCCTCGATACCATTAACGAAGTAGGGATCAATGACGCCACGATTGCGCAGATTGCGCGCCGTGCTGGCGTCTCGACAGGCATCATCAGTCACTACTTCAAAGACAAAAACGGCTTGCTGGAAGCCACGATGCGCGACATCACGCGCCAGCTGCGTGATGCCGTCGCCTTCCGGTTAAAACCGCTTTCTGAGGCCAACACGGAAGCGCGCCTGCTGGCGATTGTTGAAGGCAACTTCGATGACACGCAGGTGCACAGCGCGGCGATGAAAGCCTGGCTGGATTTCTGGGCCAGCAGCATGCATCAACCGCAGCTCGGTCGTTTAGAACGCGTCAGTAGCCGTCGCTTGTTTTCGACCCTCGCCGCCGAGTTCCGGCGCGAGCTGCCGCGTGAACAGGCGCGCCTGGCAGCACACGGTTTGGCTTCACTGATCGATGGCTTGTGGCTGCGCGCCGCGCTGAGTGGCAAGCCGTTCAATCTGGATGTGGCGAAAACGCTCACCACCCAATTTATTCGTCAGCAACTCGCTGGCGCACTGAATCACTGAGGAAGGAGGAATCATGTCCCGATTCACAGAACAGCAGCTTTATATCGATGGTCAATTTGTTGCAGCCAACGCAGGCAACACCTTCCAGACCATTAACCCGGCCAATGGCGAAGTGCTGGCCGATGTCCACGAAGCCGAGCAGGCTGATGTAGATCGCGCCGTTGCAGCCGCAAGAAAAGGCCAGAAGATCTGGGCCGCCATGACCGCCATGGAGCGTTCACGCATTCTGCGCCGTGCGGTGGATATTCTACGTGAGCGCAACGACGAGTTAGCCGCGCTGGAAACCCTCGATACCGGCAAGCCCCTCAGCGAAACCCAATATGTGGATATCGTGACCGGTGCCGACGTGCTGGAATACTACGCTGGGCTGATCCCGACGCTGGAAGGTCAGCAGATCCCACTGCGTGATACCGCATTCGTTTATACCCGCCGCGAGCCGTTGGGCGTAGTGGCCGGTATTGGCGCGTGGAACTACCCGATTCAGATCGCCTTGTGGAAATCCGCGCCAGCGCTGGCGGCAGGCAACGCGATGATCTTCAAGCCAAGTGAAGTCACCCCGTTGACCGCCCTGAAATTAGCGGAGATCTACACCGAAGCCGGCGTGCCTGCGGGCGTCTTCAACGTGTTGAACGGCCGCGGTGCGGTGACCGGCCAACTGCTCACTGACCATCCGGGCATTGATAAAGTTTCCTTCACCGGCGGCGCGGCCAGCGGGAAGAAAGTGATGGCCAACGCAGCGGGCTCAACGCTGAAAGACGTGACCATGGAGCTGGGCGGGAAATCGCCGCTGATTATCTTCGATGATGCCGATCTCGATCTGGCGGCCGACATTGCGATGATGGCTAACTTCTACAGCTCAGGTCAGGTGTGCACCAACGGGACGCGCGTATTCATCCCGACCGCGTTGCAGACCGCGTTTGAAGCGAAAATTGTTGAGCGTGTTGCCCGCATCAAGGCCGGCGATCTTAACGATCCGGCCACCAACTTTGGTCCGCTGGTGAGCTTCCCACATCGCGACAACGTGATGCGCTATATCGAATCCGGCGTCAACGAAGGTGCGCGTCTGCTGTGCGGCGGTAAGCGCCTGAGCGGCGGAGATTTCGACCAGGGTGCCTGGGTCGAACCAACGGTGTTCACCGACTGCCGTGACGAAATGACGATTGTGCGTGAAGAGATCTTCGGGCCGGTGATGTCAATCCTCACCTACGAGAGCGAAGAAGAAGTGGTACGCCGCGCCAATACTACCGATTTCGGTCTGGCCGCGGGCGTGGTGACGCAAAACCTGAACCGTGCGCACCGCGTTATCCATCAGATCGAAGCGGGGATCTGCTGGATCAATACCTGGGGCGAGTCTGCCGCAGAAATGCCGGTGGGAGGCTACAAGCATTCCGGTATTGGCCGTGAGAATGGCCTGATGACCTTGCAAAATTACACCCAGGTGAAATCGGTGCAGGTCGAGTTATCCCGTTTTCAGTCCGTATTTTAATTCAGCTTTAACCTGAGGAGCGACTAATGGAATTTGATTACATCATTATCGGAGCCGGATCCGCAGGGAACGTTTTGGCAACAAGACTGACCGAAGATAGCAGCGTCAGCGTGCTGCTTTTAGAAGCTGGTGGTCCTGACTACCGCTTCGATTTCCGCACACAGATGCCTGCAGCGCTGGCTTACCCGTTACAGGGCAAACGCTATAACTGGGCGTATGAAACCGAGCCAGAACCGCATATGAATAATCGCCGCATGGAGTGCGGACGAGGTAAAGGATTGGGTGGCTCATCGTTGATTAACGGCATGTGCTACATCCGCGGTAACGCCATGGATCTTGATAATTGGGCGCAACAGCCTGGCCTGGAAAGCTGGAGCTACCTGAACTGCCTGCCCTACTATCGTAAATCCGAGACGCGCGATATCGGTGCCAATGACTATCACGGTGGCGAAGGCCCGGTGAGCATCACCACCTGCAAACCCGATAACAATCCGCTGTTTGCCGCGATGATTGAAGCCGGTGTTGAAGCAGGCTATCCGCGCACGGAAGATCTGAACGGTTATCAGCAAGAAGGTTTTGGCCCGATGGATCGCTTTGTCACGCCGAAAGGCCGCCGATCCAGCACCGCGCGCGGTTATCTCGATACCGCCAAAGTGCGCCCGAATCTGAAGATCGTCACGCATGCCACCACCGATCGCATCCTGTTTGAAGGTAAACGTGCAGTGGGCGTGCAGTATCTGCAAGGATCCAGCAACAGCTCACATCAGGTGCATGCGCGTCGTGAAGTACTGCTGTGCGCGGGCGCAATTGCCTCGCCGCAAATTTTGCAGCGTTCGGGCGTGGGCGCTGCTGCGCTGCTGAATAAGTTTGATATTCCGGTGGTACATGATTTACCGGGTGTCGGCGAAAACCTGCAGGATCACCTTGAAATGTACCTGCAGTACGAGTGCAAAGAGCCGGTGTCACTCTATCCGTCATTGAAATGGTGGAACCAGCCGAAGATTGGCGCCGAATGGCTGTTCAACGGGACGGGCGTCGGTGCCAGCAACCACTTTGAAGGCGGTGGCTTTATCCGCAGCCGCGAAGAGTTTACCTGGCCGAACATCCAGTATCACTTCCTGCCGGTGGCGATCAATTACAACGGGTCCAACGCCGTGGAAGCGCATGGTTTCCAGTGCCACGTGGGTTCGATGCGTTCACCAAGCCGTGGGCACGTGCAGATTAAATCGCGCGATCCGCGTCGTGATCCTGCCATTTTGTTCAACTACATGGCGCATGAGCAGGACTGGCATGAGTTCCGTGATGCGATTCGTATCACGCGTCAGATCATCAATCAGCCTGCGCTGGATCGCTATCGCGGTGCGGAGATCAGTCCGGGCCTCGATTGCCAGACGGATGAGCAGCTGGATGAATTTGTGCGTAACCATGCCGAGACCGCCTATCACCCGTGCGGTACCTGTAAAATGGGCAGTGATGACATGGCGGTGGTGGATGGCGAAGGTCGTGTGCATGGATTGCAGGCCCTGCGCGTAGTGGATGCATCGATTATGCCGCTGATCATTACTGGCAATCTGAATGCCACCACTATCATGATCGGTGAAAAGATTGCGGATAACATTCGTGGTCGTCAGCCGTTGCCGCGCAGCGAAGCGGATTACTTCGTCGCTGGAGAGTTGCCGGTACGCCGCGAGCCTAAGCGCGCTTAACCGTTCTATACCAGGGTGGCATCTCGTCACCCTGCTCTTTTCCCGCTAGCTTTGCAGATAGGCCATAATCAACCGCTGTAGCTCGGTCTTGATATCCTCTGCACCCAGTTCATCGCGTCTCGACGCATCATGCACCACCCCTTCCACGGCAGAGGCCAGCACTTTAGCCATTACAGGTGCACGTGCTGAATCGCTCACTGATGTTTGCTCCACAAACTGCAGATAAAACGCCGCATACTGACGCTCAAAATCTTCATGAGCATGACGTTCCGAAAGTGGCACCTCATCCAGCAAGACACGATGCAAATTGGGATCGATCAAATGCGCCGCAATAATGCCCTCAATTAAGCGATCAATCCGTGCCACCAGTGAAACGTCTTCTGTTGCCGCCTCTGCGAGCACCTGCAGAATGGCCGCCAGATGTTTTTGACGTATCGCCTCCGCCAACGCCAGCTTGTTAGGAAAATATTGATACAGCGAGCCAATACTCACGCCCGCAATGCGCGCCACTTCATTGGTATTGAACTTTGCCCAGCCACTCTTTGCCAGGACGCGAGCCGCCGCCTGCAAAATAATGTCCACCATCACCTGCGAACGGCGCTGGCGTGGTGCTTTACGCATCGAACGCGATGCGTCAGTAACACGAGTATTCATTAAGGACCCTCCGCCTGATAATACGAGTATTCACTCACATATGGAGGAAAACCGTGATGTTACCTGAAAATTTGCACAGCAGGGAAATTCGCCTTGCACAACGCAGCCAGGGCATGCCCGCCAGCGAAAATTTTACCGTGGTGGAAACCTCACTGCCAAAACCGCCAGGCAGTCCACTGCTGGTTAAAATCGTTGGTTCCGCGTGTCTATCTCAACCCGTTTAATGATGAGTGTTGAGGCTGAAGCGGTAAAAGGCATTCCGTTCCCACCTTTACAAATCGGCGATACGCTGGCGGATGCTGCGATAGGTGAGGTCATCAGTGCCCCTGCTAACAGCGCTTTTGCTGCCGGTGATATGGTGATGCACCCTTACGGCTGGCGCGAGCATGCGTGGGTCGAGCAGCAGCAGTGCGTGCGATTAGCCAAACCCTTACTTGATCCAGCGGCCTACCTCGGTCACGGCTGGACAGCCTATGCTGCCCTGACGCACGGGATTTCGGTGCGCGATGGCGACACGGTCTTTGTCTCCAGCGGTGCAGGCGCTATCGGTTCGATGGCTGGACAAATCGCGCGTAAATTAGGTGCTACGCGAGTCATTGGCAGCACCGGTTCAGCTGATAAAGCGCTATGGATGTGCCAGCAGCTCGGTTATGACGCGACCATCGAGCGCGGCAAGGGCCCGATTGCCGAGCAGTTGCGCCACGCCGCGCCAGAAGGAATTGATGTGTTGGTGGATATCGTCGGCGGAGAGCAATTAGCGGCGGCGGTATCACAAGCACGGGAACACGCTCGTTATGTACTGCTGGGTGCCCTTTCCGCCGAGTTAGCCGCGAGTCATTCCAGCAAAATTGCGCCGGTTGAAATCGACGGCTTTGACCTGATCGTTAAAGGCGTCACCTTAAAAGGCTACAGCGCCGATGAGAACCCGGAAGCGTTTACGCAATGGATGCATCAACTGACGCAGCCCGGCTGGGGTGATATGCATTTTGCCGCCAGCGCCTATCAAGGATTGGAAGCTGCGCCCCAAGCGCTGGCGGATGCGTGTTCCGGCAAGGCGCGCGGCGTGGTGATTGTGGCGCTTTAAACGAAGATGGGTAGCGGTCTGCACTGCAAGGTCGTCGCTAGTGACGACCGATCCTCTCAATACTGGTCAACGCAGTGCGCACCGATGTCAAAATTTGCGCTCAGTAGGGTGCAGAAAGTATGTTGTAACTAGTAACAGGTTTATTTAACGTCTTGCGGTAAAACTCACTCCCGCTCAAGCGCCTGCAGAAATTGCTCAAGAATGGCATTCTGGCTCCGCCCTTTCCGCGTGACCACGGCGATTTTACTGGTGAAATGAAAGCGTTCTGGTGCAATGGCGCGCATCAATCTTTTTTCTACCCATTGCGCAGCATAGTGATCGGGTAAAAAACCAATAAAGCGCCCGGTGAGGATCAAAAAGGCGATGCCTTCACGATCGGTCGCCGTGGCGTTGCAGTTGAGCTTCTGGTGCATGGCGATAGCTTCTGCTGTCATGCGGAAGGCGGGCGCGATAGCATCGCACTGCTTCAATTGTTCATCGTCTGGTGAATGCGTAAAGAGCGGGTGAGTATCACTGCAGAACAGTTGCGATTTTTCGTTGTAAAGCGGCAGGTAATCCAGCCCGGAAATCGGTGCTGTCTGCGGCAGCGCGCCGACGTGCAAACGACCATCCATCAGCCCTCTTTCAATCTCAGCTGCCGTCATCATGCTGATGTTTAGCCGAATATCAGGCCCCAGTTGATGTAATTTTTCCAGCGCATGGGTGATTTTCATCTGCGGCTGGGTGACCAGATTATTGATAATGCCGATATTCAAATCACCGCGCAGCTGCTTGTGCATCTGGTTAACCTGCAGGCGGAACTGTTCGATAGCCGCCATCATACTTTCGCTATGGCGCAGGATTTCACGCCCTTCATCCGTGAGCGCAAAACCCGCCCGCCCACGTTGGCACAATCGCATACCCAGACGTTTTTCCAGATCGCCCATGTGCAGGCTGATGGCCGAACGCGTCATCCCCAACAAACTTTCTGCCGCAGAGAAGCTGCCGCTCTCATTAACGGTTTTGAACAGGCGTAATAATTTGAGATCAAAGTCGGTGACCTGCGCGAGCGATTTGCTTTTCATATAGGTGAGTAAATCAATAACTGAAGATGAATTAATAGGGATTTAACTTAACTAACCGTTAAATGCAAACTCTTCATACACCCGTCTGGAGAAACATCATGTCTGATGCTGTCAACACTACCGATCTCAATCTGCAAGCGCACTGGATGCCGTTTACTGCCAACCGTAACTTCCAGCGCGATCCGCGTTTCATTGTCTCTGCACAGGGACGCTGGCTGACCGATGATAAAGGACGGCAGATTTTTGATAGCCTCTCCGGTTTGTGGACCTGCGGTGCAGGACACTGTCGCAGTGAAATCCAGCAGGCGGTAGCGAAACAGCTGGGCACACTCGATTATTCGCCCGGCTTCCAGTACGGCCATCCACTGTCATTTCAGCTGGCAGACAAGATTGCCCAACATATGCCGGGGGATCTGAACCATGTGTTCTTTACCGGTTCGGGGTCGGAGTCAGCGGATACCGCGGTGAAAATGGCACGCGCTTACTGGCGTATCAAAGGCCAGCCGGCGAAAACGAAATTTATTGGTCGCGCCCGCGGCTACCACGGCGTGAATATCGCCGGAACCAGCCTTGGCGGTATTGGTGGCAATCGCAAAATGTTTGGCCAGTTTATGGACGTTGACCATATTCCGCACACGCTGCAAGCCGAACTGCCCTTCACTGCTGGGCAGGCCGAAACCGGCGGTGTGGCATTGGCCAATGAGATGCTCAAACTGATTGAGCTGCATGATGCTTCCAACATCGCCGCCTTGATTGTTGAACCTCTTTCCGGCTCTGCGGGTGCCATCATCCCGCCGGTAGGCTATCTGCAACGCTTGCGTGATATCTGCACCCAGCACGATATTTTGCTGATCTTCGATGAGGTCATTACCGGTTTTGGCCGCATGGGCCGCTGGAGCGGCGCAGAATACTTCTGCGTCACGCCTGATATCCTTAATTTCGCCAAGCAGATCACCAATGGCGCGGTACCGCTGGGTGGCGTGGTCGCCAGCAGCGAAATCTACCGCACCTTTATGGCGCAAAAATTGCCAGAACACGCGGTGGAATTTGCTCACGGCTACACCTACTCTGCCCATCCGGTGGCCTGTGCGGCGGGCCTGGCGACGCTGGACTTGCTGGAAAACGAGGCGCTGATTGCGCAATCCGCCGAGCTGGCACCGCATTTCGCTCATGCACTGCATGCGCTGCGTGATTGCCCGAACGTCATCGACATTCGCAACTGCGGGCTGGTGGGAGCCATCCAGCTTGCTCCGCGCGACGGCGATGCCACCATTCGCCCGTTTGATGCGGGGATGGCACTGTGGAAAGCCGGCTTTTATGTGCGCTTCGGTGCCGATACATTGCAGTTTGGCCCGATGTTCATTACACAGCCTGCCGAGTTGGATCGTTTGTTTGACGCTGTAGGTGAGACATTGCATCACATAGCGTGATGGCACGCCGCCCGCGCAGTGAACGGATTAATCAAAGCTGCGGGCAGCAAATGTCCAAAAGGCGTCCAGCGCGGGCGAAACTTCCCGACCCGCAGCGCGAACCAAACCAAAACGCCTCACCGTGAGCGGCTGGATTGGCATGGCAACGACGCCTGTCATGTTATCGGGTAACGTGGATTCCGGCACTATTGCCACGCCCATGCCTTCTTTCACCAGCGCGTACGCGCTGGCCCAATCTCGCACCGTAATTCGCACATCGGTTAACGTTAATCCCGCGGCTTCCACCAGGCTCTCACCATTCACTTTGCAACCCCCGGTGGCCAAAATGAAAGGTTGCTGATGGAGTTCCTGTAGCGTGATACCCGCGCGGTGGCTGCGTACCTGTCTATGCTGAGCAGGCATTAGCGCCATCCAGCGATCTTGCCCGAGCAGGATGGCGTTATCTTCAAGTCGAGGATTTAACACCACGCCCACATCCACCTCATCGCGCTGCAGCCAGGTGACGACTTCCTCGTCACTGCCCTCAATGACACTCAAATTGACGCCGGGAAAATCGTGCGCGAACTGCTTTATCAAATCAGGTAACAAGACTGACACCACCGAAGGAAAGCACGCCAACCGCACGCGACCTTGATCAAGACCCCGCGTCTGGTGAGCCAGCGAACGAATAGCGTCTAAGTGATCAAGCATTTGCTGCGCCTGTTGCACCACTTCACGGCCTACCTCCGTCAGGGAGATGGCGATACGACTGCGATGGATCAACGTGACGCCGAGGGATTTTTCGAGTTGCGTAATGGCCTGGCTGGCGGCTGATTGCGTCATGCCAATGGCGGCCGCCGCACGGGTTAAGTTCTCGTGCGCGGCGACCGCGACTAAAAGCCGCCAATGAGTAAGATTCATCATGTCAGTAGCTCAGCTAATGATGAGGTAATTGAACATTAATTTTACTGACAACGTGCGCGTAAGCAAGATGCATGCAGACAACAGCAACCAGGATTTGCGATGAAACTCTATTTTGCCCCTGATACGTGTTCATTAGCGCCACATATCGTTCTGCGTGAACTGGCTCTGCCTTTCACGCTGGTACGTGTCAACAACCAGTCAAAAAAGACCGAAGACGGACAGGATTTTTATCACATCAATCCCAAGGGTTATGTCGCTGCGCTGGAGATAGATGAGGGTTCGATCCTGACGGAAGGCCCCCCGATTTTGTTGTACCTCGCCAGTTTACAACCCACCGCACCGCTGTGCGTGGCACCCGGCGGGATGGATTACATCCGGCTGCTGGAATGGCTCAATTTTCTTGCCACGGAATTGCATGCAGGGATGGCGCCGCTGTTTAATCGTGCCTTACCCCAGCCGGTACGTGAGGGATTTGAACAGCGTCTTTTTCAACGTTTTGCTTATTTAGAAAATACGCTAAGGCCAGGCCTGTTTTTACAGGGCGAAACCCTCGGTCTGGCTGATATTTATCTGTATGTTCTTTGCGGATGGTGCAAATTCTTCGCGATCGATTTAGCACAATGGCCTGCACTGCACGCGCATTATCATCGCATTCATGCGCGACCAGCCGTGCAAGCGGCACTTTTGGCGGAGCAATAATTGATGCGTTTTCACATATAATCCAACATCTTCTTCATACTCTCTGCCGATTCTTCTGCTTCAATATCGCTTTGGATTCAGTCTGGATCGGCCATGCATCGTCGCCACTTTCTTACCGGCTTACTGCTCTCCCCCTTAGTCGCCCGCAGCGGCATTAGTCTGGCCGCCTCCGCGCCAAATCCCGCGCAAGTGTTGCCATTGTGGTCAAAACAACCGCCTGGCGGCGGCGGCCCTTTAGGGGCAATGGCGTTTAGCGCCAAAGGTACACAGCGCAATATTGCCATGCCAACGCTGACCGTATTCAAGCCGGCTCAGCCGAATGGACGCGCCGTGCTGGTTGCCGCAGGTGGCGGCTATACGCGTATTGAAATGGGCAAAGAAGCCTGGCCTGCTGCAGCGTGGCTGGTCGCTCAGGGCTACACGGCCTATGTGCTGAGTTATCGCTTGCCGCAGGAAGGCTGGAAAGATGGCGCGCTGGTGTCACTTCAGGATGCGCAGCGCGCGTTGCGCGTTGTCCGTCATCGCGAAAATAATGTCAGCGTATTAGGCTTTTCGGCCGGCGGACACCTGCTGGGTATGGCGGTCAATCGACCCGGATTTCATGCTTATCAGGCCAGCGACGAACTGGACAATCTCCCCGCAACCGCCGATCGGGCGGCGCTGATCTATCCCATCATTACGCTGGAGCCGCCTTACGCCCACACTTCCACGCACAAAGTGTTGGTGGGGAAAGGCGCGTCACTCAGCGCCGATACGGCCTGGTCGGTTCAGTCCTACGTTACTCCGCAGTCACCGCCATTTTTCCTTGTGCAGGCCGAGGATGATCCGGTTTCCGATCCGCACAACACCTTGATCATGGCTGCCGCCTGTCAACAAGCGCATGTGCCGGTGGAGATGTATCGCTATCCCAGCGGCGGCCACGGTTTTGGAATGGGCAAGCCCGGCACACTCACTACAGAGTGGCCGGGGCATTATCTGCACTGGTTAAACGGTTGACGCTGCGGAGGGTTGAGCCAGGCCAGCCAGCAACGTTTCCGAGCTGGCCACCGCACCAAAAATGCCGCCCTGCATATGAATCATGCTCAGCGCCGCTTCATGGTGTTTTAGCTCAGTGGCGGCGCAACAGTCAGACAGCACCAGGCACTCAAATCCGCGATCGTTGGCTTCGCGCAGCGTGGTGTGAACACAGACGTCGGTGGTGATACCCGTGATGATCAGATTGCGGATCCCCTGGCTACGCAGGATCAGTTCGAGATCGGTGGCATAAAAAGAGCCTTTGCCCGGCTTATCAATGATGGTTTCACCGGGTAATGGTGCCAGTTCCGGGATGATCTCCCAGCCCGGTTCTCCCCGCACCAGAATCCGCCCACAGGGACCGGGCGCGCCGATCTCCGCCTGCATCCGCTTTGAACGCCAGCGTTTATTGGCCGGCAAATCACTCAAGTCAGGACGATGACCTTCACGGGTATGAATGATTGGGAAGCCCCACTCTCGCATGCGTGCCAACACACGCTGCAACGGCGCAATTGGGGGGCGGGTCAATGCGATGTCATAACCCATGCTATCGACGTAGCCACCCTTGCCACAAAAATCGGTTTGCATATCAATGACGATCAGCGCGGTATCGGCAGGCGAGCACTGTCCATCATACGGCCAGGGATAAGGCGTGGAATCAAAAGTAAACTCAGGCATTTTTCTGCTCCATCAGGCTTGCGCTGTTTTCGCGTTTCAGTTTGACAATCAATGTGTAACTGACTGCAGCCGTTACCAAACCAATGACCGCTTCACCAAACTGTGGGAATTCAAGGTGGGCAATCACCGCGCACAAGCTGCCAATCGCCCAGGCCGCGAACGCACTGCCGCGCAGGCGACGGGTTTTGCGCTGCTCACTGATTTTTGCCATGAAGATCAAATCAACGATCATCACCGCGCCAAAAGGCGGCACCACGATGCCCAGCAAACTCAGCCATTCGAGGAAGTAGGACCAGACGCCTGCCAATGCCAGCGCCCCGCCAACCGCCCCGAGAATCAATGTCCAGATACGCATTTTGCTGCTGAACAGATGGCTGAAGCCCACGGCACCGTTGTACAAACAATGGGTGCAAACCGAGCCAAGATTAATGAAGACAAACAGGAAAGCGATGATGGAGAGTAACGTGCCGTGGTTCATCAGCATCGGCAGGAAATTGCCGCCATTATTCACCGGATCAACCGCCGCACCGACTGCCACAATCACTACGCCAAACAAATAAGAGATCACATTCGCCAGCGGGAAAGCGGAAAACGCGGCGATAACTGCAGATTTACCGTCTTTTGACCAACGGGTGAAATCCGCTGTCATGGTGCCCGAATCAGCGAATCCCGCCACCACCATGGTCACTGCCGTTCCCATACTCATAGCGCCGACGGCACTGGCACTGCCCTTGAACTGGGTGATGGTGCTGAAATCATGGTCCTGTCCAATCAGCCACAACGCGACCAAACCGAGCACGACAAAAAGTGGCGCGGCAATCATTCCCAGAATCGACAACGCACGAACGCCGAGGAAGGTAACGCCGGTGTACAGCACCATAGCGATGGCGGTTACCGCAAGTGCGTTCCAGCCAAAGGTTTGGTTGATTACCGTGCCGGTTAATCCGGTTTGAAACGCATACCAGCCAATCACCACCGTCGAGAGGAAACCGGAAACCAGGATATAGCCTTTGGTGCCGAAGGTACGCTTTGCCTGCAGCGCGAAGTTCATCCCAGTATTACCCGCCAACCAGCTAAGTGCACCAACATAAGCGAACAGCACCAGATTGCCGAGCAGGATGGCAATCAGCGCCGGCCAGAATCCCAGGTGCCAGGTAATGATGCCGCCAAATAACGCATTGGTGAGGATCATCGGGAAACCAAACCACACAGCAGACACCGAGCGCGTTGAGTGACGATGACTTAAAGGAACCGGCTCGTGTTCAAATTCCTGCTCTAATGCAGGGGACGATTTATGACTCATGGGCAACTCCGATAGAGGCAGGATAAAGGTGATTCCACGGTTGGATGCGCTCAAAAGCGGCACTTGCCGCCAGCACCAGGCCATCGTCCAGGTGACGACCCACGATTTGCAGACCAATCGGCAAACCGCTGGCGGTGAAGCCCGCAGGGATTGAGGCCGCCGGTTGGCCAGTGAAATTGAACGGATAACAGAACGATAACCAGTGATCGCTGCGTACCATGCGCCCATCAATGATTTCCGGTCCCTGCATGTTGAGCGGGAACGGCGGCACTGCTAGCGTGGGCGTTAATAACAGGTCGTAACGCTGCATAAAGCGCCACAGTTGATTACAGATTTTCTTACGTGCGGTATTGGCGTCGGTAAAGTGCTCAGCGCGCCATTCACGTTGCAGCATGGCGCTAAGATGCGGTGACATACGTGAACCCAAATCGGTTTGCATCTGGCGCATGCCGGTTAGGTCGCTTTCAAACGCCACCAGCGCAGCAAAGGTGGCTCCCTCATCGGCAATGCCGGGATCCACTTCTTCTAATTCCGCCCCCAGTTCTTGCGCAAAAAGTCGCGCGGCTTTAGTGACAACGTCACGCACCTCGGGATCCATGGCAACATAACCAAAGTCGGCGCTGAAGGCGATGCGCAGTCCGTTTAGCGGTTTGTCCAGTGCGCCAAGCCAGTCAACATCACTGCAGGGAATGGAGTGCCGATCGCGCATGTCCGGCCCCGCCATCACAGACATCATTAATGCACTGTCACGCACCGTGCGCGTCATTGGACCAATGTGCTCCAGCGATTCCCAACTCGAAACGCCGGGATAACGCTCATCGCGACAGCCTGGCCATAACGGCACACGTCCCATGGAAGCTTTGAAGCCATACACGCCACAGTGCGCTGCCGGAATGCGTACCGAGCCACCGCCGTCACTGCCCAGTGCGATCGGACAAAGTCGTGCTGCCAGTGCCGCGCCAGAACCCGCACTCGATCCGCCCGGTGTTTTGCTCAAGTCCCACGGATTACGCGGCGAGGGAAATAGCGGATTGTGGCCAACGCCGCTGTAGCCAAACTCTGGCGCAGTGGTTTTACCGAGCAGCACCGCATCGGCGGCCAGCAGGCGTTCCACCGTAATGTCGTCATCTTCTGGCATAAAATCGGCATATGCCGCAGACCCCGAGGTCGTCTTTACCCCAGCAGTGCAAATCAAGTCCTTTACCGCCAGCGGTACCCCGGCAAATGCCCCCAGCTTTTCACCCCGCCCACGTTTCGCATCCACAGCCGCCGCCTGCTTAAGTGCCAGCTCCGGCGTTGCCGTGCAAAAGGCTGAATGTGTGGCTCGCGCTGATCCATACGATCTAACGCAGCTTGAGTCAGCTCACGCGCAGAAATCTCACCCTCGCGGATTAACGCCGCCAATGCCGTGGCATCGCCATCCAGTAATGCATCCAACATGCTTAAACTCCCGATTTGGTCACTTAACGGGATTAATGCAGTTTACGTGCCAGTTGATCTATAACAGAGCCGCAAAAGGGATGACATCAGGTGGGATACGGGCTTGGATACAAGATCGAATACTTATGTTTCTTTACGATGCGGGGGATAATGCGTGAAGCACAAAAATGGCGCATCGCTGCGCCACTTTGGTCCACAGAGTGTTCAACAGCGGGTTTAACGTAAAAGCTGGGCCAACGTGCGGGCGAAGACATCGACCTGATGAGCAGCAAAATCCGCCACGGTGATGCGCAATCCGTTGACCTTCGGGTCTAGCCCAAAGACTTCACCGCTGCGAACCAGCCAGCCATAGGTCGATAATTGCCTGACCAGGTCTGCGCTATCGTATTTCAGCGGTAGCCAGATATTTAAACCATCATGCTTAAGTGACATTGTCACGCCATGATTCACTAATGCGTTATTCAATGCACCGCGCCTGCGTTGATACTGGTCACGTGCCTCACTGATTTCGCTGCGTATCTCCGCAGATTGCAATGCTGCTAACGTGAGATCTTGCAGTAGATGACTGACCCAGTTGCTCCCTGCGTTGATACGCATCGCTAAACGCTGGGCGCTTTCCTCATCGCTGGCTATCAGCGCGAGGCGCATATCTGGCCCGAGAATCTTCGATACCGAACGTATCAATGCCCAGCGGCGCGTTTGTGGTGGGATGACATGGTAATAGTCATGCGTTGAGAGCAGTGAAAAGTGGTCATCAACGATAACCAACACCTGCGGATAGTTCGCCAGCACATCCCGAATCTGCGCGGCGCGTGTCGCACTGAATCCCCATCCGGTGGGATTGTGGGCACGTGGCGTGATGATGACGGCCTGTACACCGGACATCAGTGCCGCTTCTAATTCTCCGGCACAGATCCCCTCTTCATCTATCGTCACGCCCACGGCGTTCAGCCGACAATTGTTGAGCGTGTTAATGCTGCTGAGGAAGCAAGGGTCCTCGACCACAACCCGATCGCCACCGATCAAATAGCTGGTTAACAGGCGTTCAAGCGCATCAACGGCTCCGTTAGTCAGGCTGAGGCTGAACGGCCCTGGTAAATCGCCGCCCATCCACTCGCGCCCATAGTGTTCCAACTGCGGGTTGATGGCCGGTTCGCCATACACGCGATGACGAAACGGTAATTGACTCAACACGCGGCTGAGATCTGGTAGCAGTGAAACGGAAGGATTGCCCCCCGCAAGATCAATCAGCGTTAATCCCGGTGGCGAACCCTCTTGCGCAGCGCGCTCAGCCAGGGCGCGGATCACCGTGCCATTGCGCCCACGTGACTCCGCAAATCCCGCTTCGATTAATCGTTTGTACGCTGCAGCGACGGTATTGCGATTCACCTCTAACGCGACTGCTAACTCCCGCACCGGCGGTAAAGTATCACCCGGTAAATAACCGCCCGATTGCATGCCCGCTCGGATCTGTTCAAAGATCTCGCCTGCCGTTTTACCTGAAATCATAATTGACCTATGACAAAAGCCCGAAGCGATACTACTTTCCTCGTGTTCTGATGTCCATGTGTTGATCTCGTGCCAATCAGCCTTCGGGGTGAATTGAAGAGATGTCATCATGACCACGTACGCTTAAACACGCTATGATCACGGATTAATATGACTAGCATAGGATGATATCGATGAATGGATATATATATCTCGCCATCGCCATTGTGGCTGAAGTTGTGGCGACCACCTCGATGAAGGCCATTTCGGGCTTGAGTAAACCGTTACCGCTGATATTAGTGATTGTTGGCTATGGCGTCGCGTTTTGGCTATTAACCCTGGTGGTGCAAACCATACCGGTGGGCATCGCTTATGCGACATGGGCCGGGCTCGGGATTGTGCTGGTGAGCGTGGCCTCTTACTTTATCTATGGTCAGAAACTGGATATTTACGCACTGGCCGGCATGGGACTTATTATTGCCGGAGTGGTCGTGATGCAGGCCTTTTCAAAGAGCGTCGGGCACTAAACACTTCATCAACGGCGTTCCGAATAGGATAAAACTTATCACAGCTAAAAAGAAAAATGTGTCAGGTTAAGACGGATATTTTAAGACTGACTTTTCCATTATTCTTTTTAGGGGTGAACGGGTGAATTATTTCGACGTATCCATTCTGGCGGTGATTCAGGGCCTGGCGGAACTGCTGCCCGTCTCCAGTTCCGCGCATGTCATTATGACCGAAAAGCTTCTCGGCCTGGATCCAGCGGCACCTGACATGACGCTGCTGTTAGTGATGTTACACACTGGCACGATGTTCGCGGTGATTGTCTACTTCTGGAAAAACTGGCGCGAGACCTATTTCAGTTCGACCCATGCCTTCAAGAAAAATGTATTTTTAATTATTCTCGCCACCTGTGTGACCGGTGTGGTGGGATTGGCACTGATGAAACTGATTAAATATTTTTTCGCCGCCAACGCCGACACATTCGAAATAGAATCATTATTTAGCAACAGTAAAATAATCGCCACAGGCCTGGCAGCAGCTGGACTGTTAATAATCGTTTCTTCACGCTTAAAAGAAAAAGATCGCGGCGAACTGTCCCTATTAAGCGCCGCAGGGATTGGCTTAATTCAGGGTTTATGTCTGCCGTTTCGCGGTTTCTCCCGTTCGGGCGCCACAATTTCAACCGGGTTAACGCTGGGTGTCGCGCGCAAGCGTGCAGAGGAGTTCAGTTTCGCTTTAGCGGTGGTGCTAACACCGGCGGTGATTATCAAAGAGGGATTACGCGCCTTTGGCGGAGGGACGGCGGCAACCGCTGCAGTCAGCAGTGGTGTGATCGTGCCCAGTCTGGTCGGCATGCTATTGAGCTTTATCGCCGGACTCTTAGCATTACGTTGGCTTTCGCGTTGGCTGGAGCACGACCGCTGGCATCTGTTTGGCGGTTATTGCCTGTGCGCCGCCGCGCTGATCGGTTGGCTGGGTTAAAAAAGCGTAGGTGTCTGATGGGTGGCGCATCTCTGCGCCAGGTTATGCGCGCACAATAACGCTCAACTGTCCCGCTTAGGGGCTATCAACATGGCTTGTAAACAACCTCTGACGGGAGAGTCAAACCATCCGGTCAGAGGTAGCCATCTGTTGTCAGCATCGACGGTTATGCCGCCGGACAATATTATTAGCTCTGCGCACTCACTAAACGCACCGCAAAGCCAAAGAACAGCATGCCGGTCAGCATATTCCCGAGCTTAACCAGACGGGTACGATTTTTCAGGAAGCGCACCATCACACTCCCCGCCATGAGTAATACCAGATAATAGCTCAGGCTCATCAGCTGAATCATCGAACCCAGCACCGCAAAGGCCGGTGCCGTGTGCGTGACTGCCGGATCAATAAACTGAATGAAAAAGGAGACGTAAAACAGGATGGCTTTGGGATTGGTAACGCCCAACAGCACCGCACGCAGAAAGTAGTTTTCCACTTTCACGGCTTCAGTAGGCTGGCTGGCCTCACGTTTACGCAGTGCACCCAGGATAATTTTCACGCCTAAATAGAGCAGGAACATCGCCCCTAAATACTTCACCACCATAAAGATATGTGGGCTGGTACGAATCAGCGTTGCGACGCCTGCCCACGCCAGGAAAATCAGAATGAGATCGCCCATCATGACCCCGGCGATAGCTTTTGACGCGGCTTTTACGCCGCGACTCATCCCGGTACGCAGCACGTACAAACTGTTAGGACCCGGCAGCAGAATAATCACCAGCGCGCCCGCCAAAAACGTCCAGACATTAATAATACCCACATCGTGCAACATAACAGCCTTCACTCCACAGTCATGCCGCTTGATCGCCCGATGACTATTGTTATTGATTTGACAGGTGAAAATAAGCAGCGGATCGCGCTGCAATTGGGCCGATATATTAGCAGATGACACTGAGGGCTGTCGCCAGACAACTGCAGGCAAATGAAACAGTCGTAGGCTGCGGCAGATCAGCGCTATATAATCCGATGCATTACGCTAACGGGAATCCCTATGAACACCACTTTCAACCGCCTTATTCTGGCGGGCTTACTCACGTTAACCTCAATGCACAGCTATGCCAGCCGCGTGGTGACCGACCAGATTGGCCGTCAGGTGACGATCCCGGATCAGGTGGACCGCGTGGTGGTGCTGCAGCATCAAACCCTCAACCTGCTGGTGCAGCTGAATGCGACCGATAAAATCGTCGGTATTCTGGCGAATTGGCAACAACAGCTGGGTGATGGCTACGCGAAACTCGTGCCGGAATTGACGCATAAAGCCATGCTGGGCGACCTTACCCATGTTGATTTGGAAAAGCTGGTAGCGCTGCATCCACAGGTGGTGTTTGTCACTAACTACGCGCCAAAAGAGATGATTGACCAGATTTCGGCGTTGGGTATTCCGGTGTTGGCGATCTCATTGCGACATGATGATGCTGGCGAACAAGGCAAAATCAATCCCAGCATGCAGAATGAGAACCAGGCCTACGATCTCGGCATCAAAGAAGGCATTACCTTGATTGGCGAGGTCGTGAACAGGCAGCAGCAGGCTCAAGCCTTGATTAGCGCTGCGTTTGCCGGACGCAAGCTGGTCAGCGATCGCCTCAAAGCGTTACCCGAGCAACAGCGCGTTCGCGCCTATATGGCTAATCCTGACCTCACCACCTACGGTTCGGGTAAATACACGGGATTGATGATGTCGCACGCGGGTGCGTTAAACGTGGCGGCAGCTACCGTGCAGGGTTTCAAACAGGTCAGCATGGAACAAGTCGTGGCGTGGGATCCTCAGGTGATTTTTGTCCAGGACCGCTATCCCCAGGTCGTGAATGACATAAACCAGGACCCGCGCTGGCGCACTATCGCCGCCGTCAAAAATCATCAGGTCTGGCTGATGCCGGAATACGCTAAAGCGTGGGGCTATCCAATGCCTGAAGCGATTGGATTAGGCGAATTGTGGATGGCGAAGAAACTCTATCCAGAGAAATTCCGCGACATTGATATGCAGCAGCAAGCCAACCGCTGGTATCAGCGCTTTTATCGGACTTCTTATCATGACAACGCTACGCCTGCTGGCAGCCGGTAGTTTACGCAGCGTCTGGCCGCCGTTAATGGCGGCGTTTAGCGCGCAATCCGGCCTGCGCACGGAGACAGATTTTGGCCCAGCCGGCTTACTGCGGCAGCGGATTGAACAGGGTGAAAACTGCGATCTGTTTGCCTCAGCCAATCTTCAGCATCCGGCCAAATTAGTGCAGCAGCGCATCGCCATGAATATGGGGAGATTTGCCGCTAACGCATTATGCCTGACCGTGAAACGTGACGTTGTCACTAACAGTGATAACTGGCTGTCACTGTTGCTGCGTGACGATTTACGTCTGGCCACCTCAACTCCGCTGTGCGATCCGTCGGGTGATTATACGTGGCAGCTATTCAACAATATCGAGTTGGCACATCCTGGTTGCGGTGAAAAGCTGAAACAAAAAGCCCGCACGCTGGTGGGCGGACCGGACAGTTTACCGCTGCCGCCGGAGAGTTAGCGGCCCGATGGCTCATCGACCACCAGCACACCGAGATGTTTATTGGCTATGCCAGCTATGCACCGCGCCTCGTTTGTCATTCGCAGTTGCAGGTCTTTGCTATCCCGGATCCTTTCAACGTGCAGGCTGAATATGGTTGGGCAACCCTCACACCTGCAGCAGAACCCCTGGCAACGTTTTTGCACTCAGCGTCGGCACAGACTCTGTTGAAACAGCATGGTTTTACCTGAGGCCCTGTTCATGCGGGCCTTCAGCGTAACAAACTGCGCACCACCATCCGTGCGCCAAGCCATTCCAGCTTTAGGCGGTTAGCGACTCGACGATAGCGGCTTGAACGTTCAGTGGACGCCAGCACCCGGCGTAACAGGATGCAGTAATCCATCACCAAGCCGGGCGTCCATGTCATGCCTTCCGCCCGACTGCGCACCAGACTCAGCAGCCAAAAATCAGGATTCAGCAAAACCCATAATCCTTTTAATCCGCGCTCACCAAGCAGACCTTCGGTGGCGACATCTAGCGCCTGCATCACGCTGGTGGAGCAATTACGCGATGTAAGGTTATAGCGGGTATCTGATGCATTGGTGCGCCAATAATTGCGCAATGCAGCTTGATTGAAATGGGTTAACACCAGACGTTTATCCGGGCGACACCACATCTTTATTTCTTTCTCCAGTGAAGGCAGGTAGCAGCCTTCTACATCGAATTCCTCTTTGGCGCGCAGCGTCTGCAGGAAACCACGAAAATCACGCGATACGTCATCAGCGGGATATAAGCTGATATACAGTTCTTCGCCCATTTCCAACGACGTGTGACCGGTTGAAACCTGACCACGATGATCAATGGCCGCGACCCAGCGGTCAAACCACGGACGGCGGCCAGAAACATCGCCGGATCCCACCGGCGTCCAGATATAGATGTTTAGCGGCGCGCTGACCGACTCCGCGTTAAGCGGCGGGTGCACATAATCCAACCCATGCGGTGCACGCAGGCCCTTGTGCGTAAACAGCGGCAGCGCGGCTACGCTGCTGTGTTCCGGCAGGGCATGAATTTGCGCCGCCATAATCAACAAATTAATCCCCCATCCGGCCAGCAGCAGCGCAAAACACAGCGGCACGATGACCTGCGGGGATAACGGCCAATTGGTGGCAATCAGGATACTGAACAGAATTTCGGCGCTACCCAGCATCAGTTTGCGCGTCCAGCGACGGCAGCGCATCAAACTACAAGAGATGATACGGAAACCACCATCAAGCAGGAAAACCAGCGCATAGGCCAACGAGAAGCACAAACCGCTATCATGTGGCGCCAGAAACACTATTCCGCCGAATAACATCAACACGGCTGATTTCGCAAGCGGTGGCCAGGCAATGCCCGCAGGCGCGTAAATCGCACCCATGGCCTCTGCCAGCCCTTCCACCGCGAGAAACACACCTAACGCATGCAGCGGAAACGATAAGCTGCCATGTTGCAGCAGATCCATAACGATCCCTGCGCTGGCCGCAACACAGGCTAAGCCCAACGCAGCCAGGTAAGGCCAACCCGCACGCAGTGCCGGTCCACCCATTAACAAAAATAATAGTCGCAGCAAATACTCTCTCCAGCGGATAACAGACAGCTCAGCACGCAATGTAGACGCGAATCAACAACAGGAGTTCGGTTGCTCACTGGCTATCCTTTCTTCGTTTACTGATGGTTGTCACTGTGAGGGCACTCTACGTGGCGAAGATTAAAATTGGCTTAATGGTAAAGTAAATACTGGCTTATTTTTTGAGCAGTTCAATGCAGGGTTTATGGCGATTTCAGGCTGAAACTGCACGCGAGAATCTTGTTAGCTCGCTGCTAATTGATTGAATATATTAGATGAATGCGATCGTCAGCAGAATAATATGCGGCTGGCGCGCAGGCTGTTGCGTTCGCTAACATGGAATCAGCAGTTTCATAAACCTTTGAGAAAGGGATTTCGTCTGGTTCGGCTCCTCGCCTGTACAACATTCTCCTGAGTCGAATCCGCCCATGGCTTGCACACCCCACCATCCAATATTGGATTTGCAGTGGTAAAGGCTTTAGAGTCTTGCAGCTTATTGGGAGGATACTATGTTATCGACGTTTCTGATTCTTTTACCGATTTTCGGTTTGATTGTGGCGGGATATGGTTGTCGGATGTTGGGCGTGTTAGGTCCAACATCGGCGACTGAACTGAATAAATTTGTCGTTTGGCTGGCGCTACCTGCGCTGTTGTTTGACATCATGGCGCATACGCCGTGGCACATCATTTATCAGCCGGGCTTTTTCTGGGCATTTGCCCTCTCTTGCGCGGCAGCGTTTGTCATCGTTTTCTTGTTCCAGAAAAAAGTTAAAGGTAAGTCCACCGCCGATGCCAGCGTGGATGGCGTAGCCGCCGCCTATCCCAACACCGGTTATCTCGGGTTTCCATTATTATTGCTGATCTTTGGCAAAAGCAGCCTGATTCCGACCACCACCGCCACCATTGTGGTCGCCTGTATTTTGTTCGCGATTGCTATTGCGATGATTGAGATTGGTTTGCAGAGCGAACGCGAGTTTCATCGGTTGGCGATTAAAGTGGTACGCGCCATTATCAAAAACCCCCTGATCATTTCGCCGTTGCTGGGCGCTGCCTGTTCGAGTGCGGGATTAACCCTGCCAGACAGCCTCGAAACATTCCTGAAAATGTTGGGCGGCGCAGCAAGTCCTTGCGCGCTGGTGTGTCTAGGCGTGTTTCTTGCCAGCCGGCAAAAAGCCAAAGCCAGCGAAGTGCCTTCCGGCGCGAAGATGAGTTTTACCACCGTGGGCCTGGTCGTGGTGGCCAAACTGGTGTTGCAACCGCTGCTCACCTGGGTGTTAGCGGTATGGTTGTTCCATCTACCCGATGATTTGACCAAAATGGCGATCCTGCTGGCCGCTCTGCCCACCGGCACCGGGCCTTTTATGCTGGCAGAATATTATCGCCGTGACGCGCAAATCACCTCAGCAGCGATCCTGATTTCCACCGTGCTGTCGATTGTCACGCTGGTCGCGATTATGCATTTTATGCAGGTCACTCCCCTCGCCTGATTCCTTACCTCACCACAAGGAGGTGGTCACCCGCTGCATAAAGCGTGCAAGCCGCCTCCTCTTTTTCACGGCATTGCTCGCAAAAGGCTAAGGCATCTCTGCTGCACCGCATCGAGAAACAGACGCAGCGCGGCCGGCTGGCGTTCGCGGG
Organism: Pantoea rodasii; assembly: GCF_002095465.1. GTDB lineage: Bacteria > Pseudomonadota > Gammaproteobacteria > Enterobacterales > Enterobacteriaceae > Pantoea > Pantoea rodasii. The sequence goes on from NZ_MLFP01000003.1 coordinate 360,413, forward strand.
ACATGTACAAACCATAAATGCCGAGGGTTTTGGGCGCAAAATCAGGCAGTACGCACTGCAACTGCCCGCTATCGAGACCGGCGCGGGCCTCCATTTCAGGCACCATGGCCAGACCACATCCGGCGATGGCGGCATCGCACAGCACCGAGGAAATGCCCGCACTGAAGTTGCCGCTCACCGCCGCCGTCACGGCATCACCGCTGGCATCGCTAAACTGCCAACTCTGACCCGCAAAACGGCTGTAGTGCAGGCAATTATGATGGCTGAGATCGTGCGGCGTTGTCGGAATACCGTGCTCGCGCAAATAAGCCGGTGAGGCGCAGACCACTGAAACGCATTCGCCAAGACGGCGAGCAATCGCGCCCGGTTCAGGATTGTCAGTGATGCGTACCGCCACATCAATGCGCTCACCCACCAGGCTGACCGGCTGATTGTTGATTTCTAATTCGATGCGCAACAATGGATAGCGCGCCAGAAAAGCCGGGATCATCGGACCCAAAATATGTGTGGCCGTGGAGTGCGCACAGGCAATACGCAAGATACCTTGCGGTTCCCCCGGCGCGCCTTGTCCGGTAATTTCATCGGCCAGACGTGCCAGCATGCGGGTTTTTTCGAGGACTTTCTCCCCCGCGGGCGTGATGGTCAGGCGACGCGACGACCGGTGCAGCAAACGCGCTCCCGCCCACTTTTCCATCTCATCGAGGTATCGGCTGACCATCGGTCGCGAGATATCCAGCGCGCGTGCCGCGGCGCTCAGGCTGCCCAGTTCGCAAATGCGATTAAACACCGATGCTGCTGTCACTCTATCCATTACCACTCCATCTGATCGTTTTATGAAACTGATCATCTCTATTTGCGGGAATTCTAGCAGACGACAAAATCCTTACAATGGTGCGCTTAACGGCCATGTTGCCACTGAAAGGAAAATGAGATGAAGATGAAGTCATTGACGCTAACGTTAGCGCTGGCAGCCAGCCCAGCATTTGCTGCCCCCCTGCATTTGGCGGTATACAATCCACAGGAGCAAGGGGTGTTTCCGGTATCTTCAACCCTGATTTCTGGCCCGCATGAAGCGATATTGGTGGATGCCCAATTCAGCCCTAAAGATGGCGAGAAACTGGTGGAGATGATTAAAGCCAGCGGTAAAAAACTCACGCAAATCGTGATTACCTCAGGCGATCCTGACTTCTACTTCGGACTTGAGCCCATCGTCAAAGCCTTCCCGCAGGTGAAAATTGTCGCGGCGCCCACGGTGGTAGAGCATATCGAAGCCACTAAAGCCGCCAAACTGGAATACTGGGGCCCGAAAATGCCAGGTGGCGCCCCCACTCAGTTGTATGTACCGCAGATTACGCATCAGACCTCATTTAGCGTGGATGGAGAGCGTGTAGAATTGCGCCATGCAGGTGATAAATCAGCTTATCTGTGGATCCCCGCCAACAAAGCCGTGTTGGGCGGAACCGCCATTGCGGCTGGCATCCACGTTTGGACGGCAGATACGCAAACGCCAGCCAGCCGTGAGCAGTGGCGCAACGTCCTCACTGAAATTCAGCGGCTTAATCCCAAGGTGGTGATCCCCGGTCATTACATCGGCGCACGCCCTTCCGGCGATAATGCAGTCACCTTCACGCTTAACTACCTGCAAAGCTTTGAAAAAGCGCTGCAACAGCATAAGGGTTCTGCGGCAGTGATTGAGACAATGAAGACCGCTTATCCCAATTTACCGGATGAAAGCTCACTGGAATTAAGTGCTAAAGTGAATACTGGCGAAATGAAGTGGTAATTTAGCCGACTTCATCAATGAAAAGGTCGTTAGGAATAACGGCCTGGTGTTATCAGCACCATCCTCGATTAATATCCGCTTTACGGCAAACCAATGCCACTTTAGTTAATAGTCAAATCTATACCCGACTGATAATTTCCCTGAGCCTGCAATAACGTTATTATTCTCTCAAAAGGGTTCGCGAAATGAATGTATTACGGCGCTTGAGTCGGATTTTATTTATTACACTAATGGGAACGCTTAGTCTTATTTCAGCGCATGCTGAAACGCCACAGAAAGGCGGGACGTTGACACTGATTTTACCCAGTGAGCCTTCAGCTCTGGTGGCGCTGGCAACGGTCGCACAGCCGGTGATTGCCACCAGCGCCAAGGTCAATGAAGGATTGTTGACCTACGACTATAATCTCCACCCGCTGCCACAATTGGCCACCTCGTGGGATATCAGTCCAGACGGCAAGCGCTATACCTTCCACCTGCGTAAAGGGGTGAAATGGCATGATGGGCAGCCCTTTACCTCTGCAGATGTGGCCTTCTCACTCGATTTGCTGAAGAAAACCCATCCGCGAGCCAAATCGACCTTTGCTAATGTTGCCAGCATCGAAACGCCGGACGATCTCACTGCGGTGCTGGTGCTTAGCCATCCGGCGCCTTATCTGATCACCGCTTTTGCCGCCGGAGAAACGCCGATCCTCCCTAAGCACATCTATGAAAACGGAGATGTGCTGAAGAACCCTAACAACAATGCGCCGATAGGTACCGGGCCGTATATTTTCGATAAATGGGAACGCGGCAGCTACATCCTCTATAAGCGCAATCCGCACTACTGGGATGCGCCCAAGCCTTATATCGACCAGCTGGTAGTGAAATTCTCAACCGATCCCACCGTGCGTTCACTGGCATTACAAACCGGTCAGGCGGATATTGGCTATCGTACGCCGATCGCGCTTAGCGAGCTGAAACGCCTGCAGGAAAACCCCAGGTTAGAATTTGAAACTCAAGGCTACAACTACTCCAATAGCGTGGCATCAATCCACTTCAACCTCGATGACAAACTGTTTAAAGACCTGCGCGTGCGCCAGGCCATCGCGCACAGTATCAACCGTAAGGCGCTGTTGAATGTGGTTTATTTTGGCTATGCCACACCCACTGAAACCCCAGTTGGGCCTAACCTGAAAGCGTTCCACAGCACTAAGCCTTCTCCTTATCAATACGATTTGGCAGCGGCAAACGCCTTGCTGGATGAGGCGGGCTATAAGAAAGGCGATGACGGCGTGCGCCTGCGCGTGACGCTGGATTACAACACCTTTGACGATACTTTCCGTCGTAACGCCGAGTTTGTGCGATCGGCCTTAGCGCGCGTGGGCATTGCCGTGACGCTGCGCTCGCAGGATCTGTCAACCTATGCGACTCGCGTGTTTACTCAACGCGATTTTTCTTTCTCCATCGATCAATATGCCAACCTGTACGATCCTACCGTCGGTGTGCAGCGCCTGTATTGGTCAAAGAACTATCGTCCAGGAGTGCCCTTCACCAATATCTCTCATTACCAGAATCCTCAGGTTGATCAGTTGCTGGAAGCGGCCCAGACCGAGAACGACTCAGCGAAGCGCGTGGCGGAATTCCAGCAGTTCCAGGACATCGTGCAGCAGGAACTGCCGGATATTAATCTGGCCTCTCCGCAATTTATTACCATCCGCAGTAAACATGTTCATGATGACTCGCCTACCGCCGACGGTCTGGAAGGTAATTTATCCAGTGTGTGGCTCGATAAGGCAGCCAAATAAATCCTCACTCGTAATAATAAATAAACCGGTTAATCAACGCTGCCGGTTTTCTTTATCAGAAAAGCGCAAAACTTTTGCGCTTTTAATTCATTCTGCCTGCCAGCCCCCTTTGTTAACGTCAATCCTCATTATGCCTTTCGGTATTTTCAGGGATCCCAATCATGACGCAATCCACACACCAACCAGCCACCATTGGCATTCTGATGGTCAAAACCGCATTTCGTCGCTACCAGGGCGATATTGGTAATCCGCAAACCTGGCCCTTCCCGGTGCGCTATCAGGTGGTGGACGAGGCCATCCCTCAGCGCATGGGCCATTTGGGTGAGCACGCGCTGCTGGAGCCGTTTAAACGTGCGGCTCAGACCTTGATTGATCAGGGCGTCGATGGGCTCACCACCAGCTGCGGCTATCTTTCGTGGTATCAACAGGAACTGGCGGCCTGGTCACCGGTACCCATCGTTACCAGCAGCCTGTTGCAGTATGTCAGCCTGCGCCAGATCTTGCCGGCTAACCGCCCTCCACTGATTCTGACGTTTGATGAGAGCACCTTAAAGGCGGATTACCTCACCCGTGTGGGCATTCCTGCAGAGGCGCAGGTGGCCGGTATGCCAGCAGATTCTGAGTTTGTGCGCTCTATCCGCGAAGGCGACAGCAGCGTGAACTGGGCAACGCTGGCCGATGAAGTGCTTAGTGCGGCGGCCAGCGCTCTACAACGCTTCCCCAACAGCGGCGCACTGCTACTGGAATGCACCAACCTTGCGCCATTTAGCGCGCTATTGCAGGCGCGCTTTGGCTTGCCGGTTTATGACACGCTGACGCTGGTAAACAGTTTTCAGGCGGCGCTGCGCCCTGCGCATTGGGATCGGGGGGCACAATGGACCCTTTGATGTCGCGCAGCCACGCGTCCGATCGCCAACCCGTACGTCCGCTGTCACGCACTACCCGGCGCGTACTTTATGCATTGCGTGATGCACTGATCCAGGCTCTTCCCGCTGCGTTGGGGATCGTACTGGTGGTATTCGTTTTACTGCAACTGGTACCCGGCGATGTGGTGGATGTGATGGCCAGCCAGTCTGGCAGTGCCTCCGCCGAAACCATGGCGTGGCTGCGAGCCGAATACGGTCTCGACCAGCCGGTTCTGACGCAGTTCTGGAACTATCTGTGGCACCTGGCGCACTTCAGCCTCGGTTATTCTCCACGCTTTGGCACCGATGTCACAGGGCTGATACTCGGCCGTTTACCCGATACGTTATTGCTGATGCTGCTGGCACAAGCCATGGCGTTGGTGGTCGGGATTGGCTTCGGTATCGTCATGGCGGTCTGGGCCAATAAATGGCCGGATCGTCTGCTAACGCTGGTGAACCTGCTGCTGTATTCCCTGCCCGGCTTCTGGATTGGATTGTTGGTGTTGCTGCTGTTTTCAGTACAGCTCAACTGGCTGCCCAGCGGCGGCAACCAAACGATCGGCGCCAATCTCTCGGCGGGTGGCGCGTTGCTGGATAAACTGCAACATGCACTGTTACCGGTGCTGGCGCTTAGCAGTTACTTCATCGCGATTTACGCCCGCCTGACCCGCAGCGCATTGCTGGACGTCGCCGATCAGGATTTCATTCGCACCGCACACGCCAAAGGTCTGTCACCGTGGCGCATCGTGCTGCGTCATATGCTGCGCTGCGCGCTGACCCCGGTGACCACCGTTGCAGGGTTATATTTTGGCAATCTTTTGGGGGGTGCTGCCGTGATTGAAACCGTGTTCAGCTGGCCAGGATTAGGCAGCCTGGCGATGGAAGCTATCGTGGCGCGTGATTTCAATGTGGTGCTCGGCATATTGCTGCTGTCGGCCTTTATGGTGGTGATAGTGAATGTGCTGGTCGATGTGCTGCAAAGCCTGATCGACCCGCGTATGGAGGGCCGCGCATGAAGGCCCTCACACTCTCATTCACGCCATTATCCGCCTGGAGTCGTTGGTTTCGATCGCTGGAAGTGGTGCTGGGCAGTCTGCTGCTGGCCATCGTGCTGCTGATGGCGTTACTGGCCGGTTGGTTGTATCCCGGTGACCCGCTGGAAATGGTGGCTCAACCGTTTCTCTGGCCGGGTGATGATGCGCAGTTTCCGCTTGGCACTGATTCTCTCGGGCGCGATGTGGCCGCAGGAATATTTCATGGCGCGCGGGTTTCACTGCAAATCGGCACTATCGCGGTGGTGGTGAGCGTGGTGATTGGCCTGATTGCAGGGGCCAGCGCTGGGTATTTCGGTGGTAAAACCGATCGCATCGTCACGCGTATCAGCGAGCTGTTCCAGACCTTCCCGGCTTTTTTACTGGTGGTGGTGCTGGTCGCGATTGGACATCCCACGGTGAATTATATTGCTGGCGCGATTGGCGTAGCGAGCTGGCCGATGATTGCGCGGCTGGTGCGGGCGGAGTGCCGTCTGCTGCGTCATCAGGAATTTGTGCTCGCGGCACAAACGCTGGGTTACAGCCCGCTGCGCATATTAGTGCGTGAGGTGTTGCCCAATCTGCTGCCTACTTTGATCGTCACGCTGTCGGTGATGATGGCCAGTGCCATTTTGACCGAATCCTCATTGGGTTTTCTTGGCTTTAGCGATCCTAATCGCATCAGTTGGGGCGGCATGATTGGCGATGGTCGTCAGTCGTTGCAGAACGCCTGGTATCTGGCCGTGCTGCCCGGCAGTGCATTGGCCGCGACCATACTGGCTTTGAATTTATTGGGCGATGCACTCAATGACTGGCTCAATCCGCGTCGTAAAGGAGCTTCCCAATGAGCGCAATACTGGAATTTCGTCACTTCTCCGTCCGTTTTGGTGATCGTTATGCGGTACAGGATCTCAATCTTAGCGTGCAACCCGGCGAGATGCTGGCATTGGTTGGCGAATCGGGCAGTGGCAAATCAATCAGTGCCCTGGCAGCGTTACGTTTAACGCCGCCAGCCGCCACGCTGGAAGGTGAGATTCACTACCAGGGGTTAAATCTGTTGGCACAGCCGGAGGCCACATTACGTCGGCTGCGTGGCAAATCCATCGCCATGATCTTTCAGGATCCGATGACCTCGCTGAATCCGGTGCTGACCGTCGGACAACAGTTAGCCGAAAGCGTGCAGTTGCATCTTGGGTTGAACCGGCATGAGGCGCGCCAGCGTGCCATTAGCCTGCTGGAACAAGTGAACATCGCTCACGCGCAACAACGCGTTGATGATTATCCACACCATTTCTCTGGCGGCCAACGCCAGCGCATCATGATTGCCATGGCAATGGCCTGCGAACCGCAGCTGTTGATTGCCGATGAACCCACTACCGCGTTGGATGCCACCGTGCAGCGTCAGATTCTGGAGCTGCTGGATCGCCTGCGCCATGAACTTGGCATGAGCGTGCTGTTTATCACTCACGATCTCGGATTAGTCGAGCAATATGCCGATCGCGTGGCGGTGCTATATCGCGGCGTGAAAGTCGAAGAGAGCCCTAAAGCCGCGCTATTCCACCAGCCGCAACACCCTTATAGCCGTGGATTGCTGGCGGCTTCGCTGCATGCGGGGGAAACACCCCATTATCGTCAACGTCGCCTGACAGAGATTGTGCATCAGCCGGACGGTCCGCCGCGCCTTGTGACGCCCGAAGCCCCCACGCTACCGGCGATTGATGCGCAGGCAGCGCCGCTGCTGGCGATTGATGACTTGCAGTTTCGTTATCCTTCCATGCCAGCGGGCAGCGCTTCAGTGCGCGATGTCTCATTGCATATTCAACCCGGAGAGACACTTGGCTGGTGGGTGAATCTGGCTGCGGTAAATCAACACTGTCGCGCCTGCTGTTAGGATTGCTGAAACCGGATGGCGGTCAGATTCACTTCGCGGGGGAGCGGATCGATCACCTCAACAACCGGCAGCGTGCGGCCTGGCGACCGCGCATCCAGATGATCTTTCAGGATCCGTTCTCCTCACTCAATCCACGCCACACGGTGGAAGAGATTCTGCTCACGCCTTTGCGCGTGCATGCACGAGGTTCACGTACGGAGCAACGGCGGGCGGTGCACGAGATGCTTGAGCAGGTCGGCTTGCCGTTCAATGCGCTGAAACGCCATCCGCATGAGTTTTCCGGTGGGCAGCGTCAGCGCATTGGCATTGCTCGCGCGCTGATACTTAACCCGGACTTGCTGATTTGCGACGAACCGGTGTCCGCGCTGGATGTGTCGGTTCAGGCGCAGATTTTGAATCTGCTGGTGAGTCTGAAACAGCAGCGCAACCTGTCGCTGCTGTTTATCTCCCACGATCTGGCGGTGGTCCGTTACATCGCGGATCGGGTATGGTGATGTATCAAGGCGAGATAGTGGAGCAAGGCGACCACCAGCAGATCTGGCAGCGGCCGGTGCATGCCTACACGCAGCAGTTGCTGGCGTCGGTGCGCCCTGCCACGGCACCGCCATTGCTGACGGCGACAGGGTGATCAACTCAACCGGGATAAAGGAAAAACTTATACTTCCATCCCTGCACGGTACTGGCCCCACTTCAGCACCGAGTTAACGCCAATCGACAGGAAGGGCTCCGCTGGCGTGAGATTTGGACCCGGTGATTGGGTGAGAAAATCGATCAACTCGTTTTTCTCGCCCGCGATCATATCTGCAATCAATTTGCCGGTTGCCGTACCACGCGTAATCCCCAAGCCGTTGCAGCACAGTGCGCCATAGACGTTAGGCGCCAGCTTGCCGAAGAAGCCCTCGTGGTTTTCTGACAGGCAAATTGCCCCGCTCCAGGTGTATTCGAAATCCACCTGCGGCAGCATCGGGAAGCGACGTTCAAACGATTTACGGTGATTTTCCAGATACTGCTTCAGGTACTTCTCACGCGGTCTGCCGTCTGGCTGGAAGCTGAAGCTATTGCGTACCAGAATACGATTATCCACGGTGCGGCGAATGGTGCTGCCAAACGGATGCGCGGGAATCACGCCCCACACTGCTTTCCCCCCTAAGCGCGCCTGCTCGTCTTCAGTCAGCTGGCGCGACAGGCTGCCATAAAGGAAGGTCGGCAGCAGACGGCGCTGCAGGAAACCAAAGTGCGAGGCAAAGCCGTTGTTAGCGAGGATTAGCGTGTCTGCGGTGATGCTGCCCTTATCGTGCACCAGCGTGACTTTATCACCGTAATCGATTGAGGTAATCGGCGTGTACTCGTAGAGCGTGACGTTTGCTGGCAGATTATCTGCCAACCCTTTCACTAACGCTGAAGGTTGCAGCAAGATGGTGCCAGGAATGTACAGCGCCTGTTTGTAGTAAGAAGTGCCAATGTGATCTGGCAAGTCTTGACCGGAAATCATCTCCGACTCGCGACCAATTTTTGCCAGTCCGCTGCGGTAGGCTTCGAGTATCGCAGTACCTTGCTTGCCCACGGATGCCTGATACTTGCCAGATTCCGTCATCTGGCATTCGATACGATGGTCTTGCACGATCTGGCGCAAATAGTTCTGCCCCAGCGTATTCAGTTTGAGAATTTTATTCGCAATCGTGACGTCGCCGATATAGTCCTTTGCCCCGATATCGTGCGGTACATCGATAGCGAAACCGGCATTGCGTCCTGCCGATCCATAGCCCACCTCCTGCGCCTCAATTAACACCACTTCATCGTGGGGGAAATTCAGCGCCAGCTGCCGCGCCGCCGCCAAACCGGTTAAGCCCGCGCCCACAATGGCGAAACGCACTTTTTTCTGACCGATATGCGCCGGACACGGCGTGCGTGCTGCGCTGGTGTGGAACCAGCCAGGCATCGAATCATCGGCAGGCAGAGAGGTGATCTTTTGCAATTCCGTTACTCCAATACACGTTATTCGTTTTTTGTACCCGCCAATTGGCCAGCACAACGTAGGGTTTGTTAGCGGTGTAGAGCGTAAGCATTTAGTGCATTTCACAGGTATTTACCATGTATACCTGATGTATAAAGTTTTACTGAATCTCATGAAATGTTGTCAATATGATCGCGATATGATTGTGTTATGGATCGCAAAATGAGGGGGAGTTTTCGAGATGAACGCCTTTCATCACGGGTGAGATGTCACGGCGTTGTTTGGGCAAGTGTGTAAAATAATATTGAGATAAACGTTGCTAAAAGGATTTGGCTATGTCTTAATGCGTCACCGGTTTGGAATACAGACCTTATGCACGCAGTTTTAGTAAAGCAGTCCTCAGTTCAGGTGTTATCAATAGATACCCTTCTCAATGAGCCTCCTCCTAAGTGCCACATAAGTCACTCTCAAATTACAGGCCATCATCGCCACACTTAGTGGCTCATTAATTAAGGAATTTTCTATGTCTAACAAAATGACTGGTTTAGTAAAATGGTTCAACGCTGATAAAGGTTTCGGCTTCATCACTCCTAACGATGGCACCAAAGATGTATTCGTACATTTCTCTGCTATCCAGAGCGACAACTTCAAGACTCTTGATGAAGGTCAGCAGGTTTCTTTCACCATCGAGAATGGTGCTAAAGGCCCAGCAGCAGCAAACGTAACTGCTCTGTAAGTTGAGCTTGTTATCAGTGGCGCTTACAAACGCGATGAAGACAAAAGTCTGAGCAGTTAAGCAATACTGATAAAAAAACCCGCCTTGAGCGGGTTTTTTAATGCCTGTAGATCACCACCTAAGCTTATTTATTCTTGCTTAACATCGACTTCAAATCCGCAAACGGATTATAGGTTGCTGCATCGATATCCTTCTGCGCATCCTCGCCCGCCACCACGGTGGTTCCATACTGGTCAGCTTCAGTGTACTTGGAGTGTTCATGGTCATGGCAATACAGACACAGCAACTCCCAGTTACTGCCATCTTCCGGGTTATTGGTGTGGTCGTGATCGATATGGTGAACCGTCAACTCACGTAGGTTGGAATACACAAACTCCCGCGCGCAGCGTCCGCATACCCATGGATAGATTTTGAGTGCTTTCTCACGGTAGCCGCTTTCTAAACGCGAGTAGTTTCTAGGGATCAGAGCCATTGCCGATATTACCTGTAGAAAAGTGATGATGTTAAGATTCTGAGTTCAATAGACCCCCGCAATGCAACGGGCGGTGAATTCTGATAAGAATCCTATTTTTTGTTAGAGCAGTCAAAGCCCTCGGCCTCAACACGCGTATTTTTCTCATGATCGCCGCCTTACCACGCTGCGTCCTGGCACAGCCAGTACAAATCCAGCTATAATCGCGCAGATTATTTACCAGATTTGGAAACGAAGATGACAAAGCTCACCTTACAAGAGCAGATGCTTAAAGCGGGATTAGTCTCCAGCAAGAAAATGGACAAAGTGCAACGCACCGCCAAGAAGTCACGCGTGCAGGCGCGCGAGGCCAGAGAGGCGGTTGAAGAGAACAAAAAAGCGCAAATCGAGCGCGATAAGCTGCTGAGCGAACAGCAAAAGCAAGCGACGTTATCCAAAGAGTATAAAGCGCAGGTTAAGCAACTGATTGAAATGAATGCTATTACCGTGGCTAAAGGCACCATCGATTTTAACTTCACCGATAATAATTTAATAAAGAAAATCGCGGTGGATAAAATCACGCAAGCTCAGCTGATCGGCGGTCGTCTGGCGATTGCGCGTTTAGCAGTTGATAACAAAGGTGAAAGCAAGTACGCGATTATTCCCGCCAGCGTAGCCGATAAAATCGCGCAGCGCGACGCGGACAGTATTGTGCTGAACAGCGCATTGAGTCAGGAAGAGCAGGATGAGGACGATCCGTACGCCGACTTTAAAGTACCTGATGATCTGATGTGGTAAACCGTTCAGCCCGTGTCAAAACGGGCTGGCATTGTGCGCTGCGATCTTCTCTCCGCTCACCGGATGCTCAAAATGCAGCTCGCTAGCATGAAGCATCAGCCGTGGCGTTTTCTCGGTCCCCGGCTGCTGCAGGCCACCATACAGATCACAACCCAAAATCGGGTATCCGAGTTGCTGGCAGTGAATACGCAGCTGATGGGTGCGTCCGGTTTCTGGCATTAACTGCACTCGCGTGAGTGACAGCGTTCTGCCCTCTTCCAGCTGGCGTGAAAAGCGTTCAACCACCTGATAGCGCGAGCGCGCAGGCTTGCCGCTCACGGTGCAAATCGACATCAAGGGAAACAGCGCGGGATCTTTAGCAATCGCTGCATCAATCACGCCCTGATCCGAGTTGAGATGCCCGCAGAGTAGCGCACTGTAAACTTTGGTGACACTGCGCTGGCTAAACTGCTGACACAGCACGGCGTTAGTGGCTTTATTGCGCGCCACGACCATCAATCCGGACGTGCCAAAATCCAGGCGGTGCACCAGTGTGCAGCCATGGAAAATCTTGACCAGTCGATGATGCACCGAATCGATATTTTGCGGATTTTTGCCTGAAAGGCTGAGCAGTCCGGCCGGTTTGTTGATCAATACCAGATGCTCGTCCTGATAAAGGATCTCGATCTCGTCAGAACATGGCGGAGCAATGAAGGTATCGATAATCGTAGACATCAGAATGACCGGCTGGAAAGTGGGTGCGGATGATAACCAATTTTCCGTGAACTGACGAATTTTGCCGCTTCACCCTGCCGCACACTCGCTTAGCGCAAAATTATCGTCCAGACTTAAAGCAAAGGCGTGGTCTGCGCAGGCAATGTGCATTACACTGCGCGCTGCAAAAAACTGATTAGATTAACGATTAAGTAGGCGGTAATGGCGATGAACGGAACAATCACGACCTGGTTTCAAGATAAAGGTTTTGGATTTATCAAAGATGAAAACGGAGATAACCGTTATTTTCATGTGATTAAGGTCGCCAACCCTGATCTGATCAAAAAGATGCGGCAGTAACATTTGAACCCACCACTAACAACAAGGGTTTGTCCGCTTTTGCGGTGAAAGTCGTGCCGGACAGCAAATATATCTTTATTGCGGGTGAGCGCCTGAAGCTGACCTCAATCAAGTCGTACGTGGTTTACAGTGAAGAAGAGCCTGTTGAAACACGGATTAATAAAGAAAACACCGTGTTGTCTGTCGGCATCCTGATGAACAGCATCAAGCCTAAATCTGCCACTGAAGTGAACGAAATGCGCTCGGTGAAGAAACTGGCGGTGACCACCTTCCAGGGTACGACCCTGATCTTCACGGAAGATGAAGTCGATATTGATGCAGCAGTGAAAATGCTCAAGGTCTGATGATCAATCCTTTCCTTCCGCGCCAGATTATCTCAGCCATATTGGGCTACAGCATTTCTTTGGGAACACATGATGAATAATGAAATTGACCTTAAATATTTTGATATCGCCGATGAATACGCGACAGAAAGCGACATTGAAGTCAGCGAAGCGGAACGTGAACCGTTAGCACGCTATTTCCAGCTGCTGTTGACCCGTTTGATGAACAACGAAGAAATCAGTGAAGCGTCGCAGCAAGAGATGGCCCAGGAATCAGGCATTCAAGCGCAGCGTATCGATGAGATCGCTAACTTCCTGAATCAGTGGGGCAACGAGTAAGCGGCTTTATATTCTGAGGTCAAGGCGTCTGTGGGCGGCCTGAAGGCCGCCGCGACCCGCGGCGGTCACCTAAGGTGACTGCACCAAATCATCTGCTTTCAAACCCTGTGGCGCGATAAAGATTTCCATATTTTCCCGCGACAAATCCCAATGCTCAAATACCAAATCCACCACTTTCTGTTCATCACGCGCTTCAATCGCGCTGATAAAAGCATCGTGATGGTCGGCAGCCAGCTGTAAGCGTTGTTCCATATCTGCATTTTGTGGGCGGAAGAAGGTGTGACCAATTCGGCAATGGTCGATCAGCAAACGGCCCAGACTCGGCTGCAAATAAGGATTGGCGGCCATTTCACCCATGATCTCGTGAAAACGATTGTTCTCCAGCGCCAGCGCTTCGGCGTCACGGGTTTGCACCGCTTTCCGGAAACGCTTTTGCGTCTCTTTCAGCGATTTCAGCTGTGAGGGTTTGAAATTCTGCACCGCCAGCCGACCGGTTGCCGCATAGATCATGGGCGCCACCAGGAAGAAGTTACGCAGCGTGGAGTGGCTCATCGGGATAACGCGTACCCCGCGTTTCTCGACAATCTCGAGGAAACCTTCCCCGGCCAGACGCTGGAACACCTCACGCACCGGCGTGCGCGAAAGACCATATTGTCCGGTCAGGCTGGCTTCATCCAGCAGTTCGTCAGGATCCAGTTCCATGGTCAAAATAAGGCGTTTTAAATCTTCGTATAACGCAGCTTTTCCCGATCTCAATGTGACCTCCTGTAATGTCATTACGCACTCAATTCCTGCTTAACCTACAGAAAAAGTGTGTATACAGCAAAAATAAATATGGGATATTTTGTGCATTCTGCGGTTGATCACAGAACAGGCTTTGACGGGATAACAAAGAGTTACAGCAGAAAAGATGAGTAGAAGATTATTCTATTTGTCATTGCGCCCGCCATCCGTAGCGGGCATTGACGTTACTCGGCAGGCACATCAATCCAGATGGTTTTTAATTCGGTGTACTGATCGAGCGCGAAAACAGATTTATCGCGGCCGCCGAAGCCAGATTGCTTATAGCCGCCGAACGGCGTAGTGGCATCGCCTTCGCCAAAGCAGTTGACCGTCACGGTTCCGGCACGTACCGCGCGAGATACGCGGATGGCACGGCTGAGTTTACCGGTGTACACCGAGGCCGCCAGACCGTAATCGGTGTCATTGGCCAAAGCGATCGCTTCAGCTTCAGTTTTGAAGGTGGTGACAGACAGCACCGGTCCAAAAATTTCCTCGCGGAACAGTGCGCTTTTTGGCGTCACGCCATCAACGATGGTCGGCTGCACGTAGATACCCCGGTCGGTGAATCCGCCCTGAATAATGCGTAATCCTTCTTTGCGTGCGGTTTTCAAATAGTCACTCACTTTGCAGAAATGCTCAGTAGTGATCATCGTGCCAAGGCGATTCTCAGGATCGAGCGGATTGCCCATGCGCCATTCGCCGATCTGCTCGGCGATATGTGCCAGCAGTTTGTCCTTAATGCCTTCCTGCACCAGCAAACGTGATGTCGCCGAGCAGTTCTCACCCATGTTCCAGAATGCGCCGTTAAGCACATTGGCGGCAACACTGGCCAAATCATCGGCATCATCAAACACCAGCGCCGGGTTTTACCGCCGCACTCCAGCACGATCTTCTTCAGATTTGATTCTGCCGAATAGTGCAGGAAGCGGCGGCCGGTGGCGGTTGAACCGGTGAAACTCACCATATCGATGTCGTGATGCAGACCAATCGGCTCGCCTACGTCTTTCCCGGTGCCGGTAACAATGTTGAGTACGCCAGCTGGTACACCTGCTTCGTGCGCCAGTTCTGCTACACGAAGTGCCGTCAGAGAGGTTTGCTCTGCGGGTTTCACAATCACCGAGCAGCCAGCCGCCAACGCCGGGCCGATCTTCCAGGCCAGCATTAGTAACGGGAAATTCCATGGGAGCACGCAGCCCACCACGCCAATCGGTTCACGTACGATCATCGCCATCGCAGCGCTGCCTGTTGGCGCAGTTTGATCGTAGAGCTTATCGATGGCTTCAGCATGCCAGCGGATCACGTGAATCGTCTCAGGTACATCCACCGCCAGACATTCGCTGACCGGTTTACCGCTGTCGAGACTTTCCATCACCGCCAGTTGCACAACTTCGTTTTCCAGCAAATCAGCGAGCTTGAGTAATACGGCTTTACGCTCGCCGGGATGAAGCTGGCTCCAGCTACCTGCGTCGAACGCATGACGTGCACTCTGCACTGCCACGTTCACATCAGCACTGCTGCAAGCGGCGATATGCGTCAAAATATCACCGGTCGCTGGATTGGTGGTTTCCAGCGTGTTGCCAGAAATGGCCGGGGTAAAACGACCGTTAATGAATGCCTGATCGGGGAATCGCAGCTCACGCGCTACGTTGACCACATCGCTTAGCGTTTGAATCTGTTTCATACGCACTCCTTACAGCACGGCCACAGCTGCCACATTACGTTTCACACCGTCGATCACGGCCTGCAGCTGTGCTTTTTCTGCTTCTTCCAGCGCCTGCAGTGGTGCACGTACCGGACCCGCTTTCAAGCCTGCCAACTCGGCACAGTGCTTGATGGATTGCACAAACTTGCCGCCGTCGAGGAAGTTCATCAATGGCATCATCGCCGCCATGATCTTGCGCCCTTTGTCGAAGTCTTTCTCAACAACGCACGCGTTGTACAGCGCCACATGTTCACGTGGGATGAAGTTAGAGCCAGCACAAACCCAGCTGCGTGCGCCCCAGGCAAAGAATTCCAGCGCCTGATCGTCCCAGCCACAAGAGAGTGCGATATTTGGGAATTGACACGCCAGCAGATGCAGATTGTTGAAATCACCTGAGCTTTCTTTAATCGCGATCACGTTTTTAGAGCGGCTCACTTCGCGGAAGTAGGTTTCACCCATGGAGATTCCCATGCGGCCGGGATAGTTGTAGAGCATGATCGGCAACTGAGCGGCTTTATCGATGGTCAGCGCATGATGGGCATTTTCCAGCTCGGTCGGCAACGCATACGGCGGTGAGGTCACCAGAATCGCATCGGCTTTGTGGTCACGTGCATGAGTCGCGAACGCCACAGCATCTTCGGTGCGAATCGCGCCGGTGCCAACAATCAGTGGCAGGCGATTGCCAATCACTTTACGTGCATGTTCAACCAGAGAAAGACGCTCTTCCGCGCTTTGTGCATAATACTCGCCGGTGGAACCACCAATGATGATGCCGTGGACTCGCGCTTCAATCAGTGACTCCAGTACGTTAGCAAATGCAGCGTAATCGATGCTGCCGTCTGCAGCGTAAGGAGTAATAGCAGGGGTGTAGATACCTTCAAAAGTCATCACGAAATCTCCAGGTGAATTCAGGACCAAATGCAACGCCGTCTGGTTGCGTTTGTTAACAATTTGCATACCGTACGCAGCAAGGTCAATCGGGATAAGTTTTTTGTATACTTTAAAAATACAAAGGAAATACGGCCGGGTGGAACATTCTTACCGACAAATGATAATTTATTTATTACTTTCAATATTTTAATTTATTTTCATCGCTGTAATAATTTTCTAAATGAATTCAGATAACGATCACATTCCACAACTATCGGCATCCGCCATGTCTTTACACGGCGTGTCAGTCGGCATAGTTTTAACCTGGATTTAACAGGTAAGCTTCCACCAGCGTTTCAGGTGAACATTGTGTATAAGAGGTAGCGGGTGATGCCCCAAAAGAAAGCGACGCTCATAGGTTTGATTGCCATCCTGTTATGGAGCGCGATCGTGGGATTAATCAAAAGCGTCAGTGAAGGCTTTGGCCCGATCGCAGGCGCAGCGTTGATCTACAGCTGCAGTGCCATTTTGCTGCTCTTCAGCGTGGGCTTTCCCAATCTGCGTAAATTCCCGCGTCAGTACATCATCATCGGTAGCCTGCTGTTTGTCTGTTATGAACTCTGCCTGTCGCTCTCGCTCGGATTCACCCACAGTGGGCGGCAGGCCATTGAGGTGGGCATGGTGAATTATCTGTGGCCCAGCATGACGATTGTATTGGCGGTGATTGTTAACCGGCAGAAAGTCAGCCCGCTGATTATTCCCGGCGTCATTCTGGCGGTGGCGGGCATTTGTCGTGTGCTCGGTGGCGATCAAGGTTTTTCGATCGATGAAATGATCCATAATATTATGGACAACCCATTGAGTTATGGCCTGGCATTTACTGGCGCGGTCATCTGGTCAATATATTGTGTGGTCACCAAGAAAATTGCCAACGGCAGTAATGGCATCACGCTGTTCTTTATATTAACGGCATTAACGCTGTGGGTTAAATACTTTACCTCACCGCAGCCACCGTTTGATACCTCGGTACAAACATGGATATCTCTGGCCCTGGCGGCGATGGCAATGGGATTTGGTTATGCGGCATGGAATGTGGGAATTTTGCATGGCAATGTCACGATGCTGGCAGCGGCATCGTACTTTATCCCGATTATTTCATCTATTTTAGCGGCATTTATCCTCAATTCTCACCTCACCCTGTCATTTTGGCAAGGCACGGCGATGGTCAGCCTGGGTTCGCTGGTGTGCTGGTGGTCAACCCGCACCGTGGTGAGTAAAACGGTGAACAGTAACGTTTCTGAATAAATTTTAAATCATCGCTACAGGTTTTTTATTTATCTGGCGTCCTAATGAAGTTAAGCATTCACCGCTCAGAGTGCTGACTTCATTCGTATTGGCGTAAGGGTTTTTCACCTCGCCAAATAGAGACTGGAGTAAAACATGTCCAATAACATGTCTGTTGAAGATGTTCCTATTAACCGTTTCCACCGTTTATTAACGGTGCGTTCTGGTGGCGGCTCTTTCGTCGATGGCTATGTGCTGAGTATTATTGGCATAGCCATGACGAAAGTGTCGCCGGCATTAGGACTGAGCCCATTATGGGAAGGTTTAATTGCGGCTTCCGCCCTGATCGGTATTTTCTTCGGCGGCTTTATGGGCGGAGTCCTCACCGATCGACTGGGTCGCCGCATGATTTATTTCGTAGGTCCGACTTTATTCATTCTCTGCTCGCTCGCTCAATTCTGGGTGCAAAGTGGTGAAGTATTATTCGCGCTGCGCTTCATGACGGGTATCGCGGTAGGAATAGAATATCCGGTTGCCACCGCCTTTCTGGTTGAATTTATGCCGAAGAAGTCGCGCGGACCTTGTCTGGCAACTCTGACCATTTTGTGGTTTGCCGGTGCTGCGACCGCATATCTGGTTGGAGAAGCACTTCTCAATTTCGGTGGTGCGGAGGCGTGGCGTTACACGCTGGCGAGCACGGCAGCGATCGGTGCCCTGCTGTTAATAATACGCATGGGCACGCCAGAATCACCGCGTTGGCTGATCAGTAAAGGACGGCATCAGGAAGCCGAGGCGGTTATCCGTCGCGTCTACGGCAGCAGTTTCAGCTTGAAGAATTTGCCTGAGCAAGCGGAAAACAAACATTTGTCTTTCGGCAGCCTGCTGCATTCAGGCTATGGCAAGCGGATGGCATTTGTAACCCTCTTCTGGACCTGCTCGGTGATTCCGGTATTTGCCGTCTACGCCTTCGCACCGAAAGTGTTGCAGGCGCTGCATCTGAGCGGCGATTGGGCCTCCTACGGTTCGATAGCGATCACGCTACTGTTTGTGGTGGGCTGTGTTATCGGTACGCGTCTGGTTAATTCACTGGGACGCCGCAAACTGCTGCTGCACAGCTTCCTGTGGTCTGGCCTGGCGCTGCTGTTGCTGGGCGCCTGCGCGATGGGCCATCGATGATCATTCTGCTGATGTTTGGCGCTTACGCCCTGTTTATTGGCGGTGCGCAGGTGCTGCAACTGGTGTATCCGAATGAAATCTTCCCGACTGAAATTCGCACTGGCGCGGTGGGCATCGGCACATCAATGTCACGCATTGGCGCAGCGTCGGCACCTATCTGGTACCCATTTCACTGCAAACCATCGGCATTGGTTCCACTATGTATATCGCGGCAGGCATTACGTTTATCTGCCTGACTGTTTCCTGGTTCCTCGCCCCTGAAACCGCCTCACGCAATCTGAACGATGCCGCCTCGCTGGATGAAGAACTCCCACCGCAGTCGGTCACTCGCACGCTGTCGAAGCACTCGCAGTAATGCAAAAAGGGGCCAACCGGCCCCTACTCCTTCACCAATCTCTCCACCACTCGCCGCCGTTTGCGAAACGAGCTTGGCGTTTCGCCATACTGTTTACGGAACCAGGCAATGAGGTGTGAGGCATCGGCAAAACCGGTGGCGGTGGCGATAGCGTTGATGCTGTTGCTGGAATCGGCCATTAACTTGCGCGCTTGCTCCAGTCGCATACGGCGCCAGTAAACAGCAGCAGAATAACCGGTGCATTTGGTGAAAATCAGATTGAGCTGGCGGAACGTCACGCTGGCAAACTCTGCCACATCCGCCAGCGGCACCGGCGAATCAAGGTGATGCTTCATAAACTCGATCACCTTATTCACCAAGTCGTTTTCATACACATCCGGCTCGTTAAGATTGTTTTTCTGCTGTGTTTTTTTCACCGGCGCGGCCGGTTCTTCCACCAGCAGATATTTCAGCACTTTTTGCGAGCGCACTAAGCCACAGTGCTGCCGAATCAGATCGGCGGCCAGATCGATCGCGGTCCCACCTGGACACGAGATGATGCCGCCATCTTTGATGTAGGTCTTGTCGATCACCGGGATCGCTTTGGGGAAACGCAGGCGAAACTCATCGCGCGTGGTGAAATGAATCGCGCAATGACGTCCATCCAGCAAGCCCGCGTTGCCCGCGACAAAAGCGCCGCTGCACAGCGTGATAATGGGAATATTACGCGCGTGTAAATCGCGCAGCGCTTGCAGCAACCACGGCGGTGACTGGCGCGTTTCTTCCAGCAATCCCCCCGCTACCACGAAATAATCCCAGCCCCTGGCGAAATCGAGATTCGCAGTCGGCGATACCGGTAAACCACAGCTGGCGGTGACGGGTTGGTTATCGCAGGTCATCCACTCCCAGCGGCAGAAAATCTGGCGACTGGTGAACGATTCGTCCGCCGCAAAGCGCAGCGATTCCACCAGCCCGGCAACAGAAGCCAGTGTGAAACTTTTCATCAACAAAAAGCCGATGGTGAGATCCGGTTTCGGCTCTCCGTGCTGCTCGGCATGGGTTGTTTGCGGCATGTTATTCAGGTTCCTGCAATCCGCCCAGCTTGCTTAATAAGCGCTTCAGGTCCGCGATATCCTGGCTGTCCAGCCCTGCGGTAATCATCTTCTCCGCACTTTTGGCCTGTTCCACCATTCGATTCATCATCACTTCCCCTTCAGCGGTCATGGACACCAGTTTACGGCGACGGTTATTGGTGTCCGTCACGACATTCAGTAAACCACTTTTAGTCATGCGATCAATGACATAGGTTCCTGTGGCTTTATCAAAGCCAGCGCGTTGTCCCAGGGTTTGCTGATCACACGCTGTTTCTTCGGCCAGCACCACCAGAATCGCATACTGCACTGCCGAAAGACCGGTCTCTACGCACTGGGACCAACAAAATGTCGAGTGCTGTCCGGCACGGCGCACAAGGTGCATTAACGAACAATCGCCGTGCGGCCACAAGGGGGCAGCGAGAATTAAGTCAGGATTTTGTGACATTGATGCACTTGACTCCTCTAATCGTCAAAACTATAGTTCGAACACAAACAGTTTGAACTCAAACTATATAATAAATCGGAATGCTTATGAAGATTGTTATCGGGATGACGGGCGCAACGGGCGTGCACTTTTGTCTTTTCGGAAACGTCTTACAGTGTACTGAGAGTCGGCCCACTGGGTAACGCCTTTTGTAACCCTCATCAACCATACCCTGTCACGCATTCTCGATCAGTTCGGCCTCGACAACAATGTGACCCAACGTTGGACCGGATCACGTTCCACTACTACGGCTTAAGGAGAGCTTGATGAAATATTACGGGGATTTACGCAGTTTTATTAGCGCGCTCGATGAAATGGGCGACATCATGCATGTGCATCGCGAGGTGGATGGCGATTATGAGCTAAGCGCGATAACGCGTCGCAGTTATGAAATTCAGTCACCGGCACCGCTGTTCCACAAGGTCGCTGGGGTGGCATCCGGTTTTCGTCTGTTTGGCGCACCGGCGGCTTTATCTTCTCGCAGTGAGATGCCTTACGCCCGCGTGGCGATGTCACTGGGTCTGGCACCCGAGTCCACTGGCCCTGAAATCATCGAAGCCCTGTATCAGGCCCGCTTAAAACCTGGCATTCCGCCTGTGCGCGTGGAGTCCGCTCAAGCCGAGTGCCAGCAGAATATTTTACGTGGCGATGACGCCAATCTTGATCGCTTCCCCATTCCTTTCGCCCACGACAAAGACGGCGGCCGCTACGCCAACACCTGGGGCACGCTGATTGTTAAAACGCCCGACGGTAAATGGGTCAACTGGTCGATTGCGCGCGTGATGAAAGTGGATGGCAAGCGCATGGTGGGCTTAATTGTACCCAGCCAGCATATTGGTCAAATCTGGACACAGTGGGTCGCACGCGGTGAGCCAATGCCCTATGCGCTGGTGCAAGGGCCCGCGCCGGCCATTTCCTGCATTTCCGGCATCCCGATTCCCGCTCATGCCGATGAGGCAGATTATATTGGTACGCTGGCGGGCGAGGCGGTTCCGGTGGTGAAAGCCATCAGCCTTGAGCTTGATGTCCCGGCAACGGCAGAAATCGTGATTGAAGGGCACGTGTCGATTGAGCGCGATTGCCAGGAAGGTCCTTACGGCGAATACGGCGGTTATCTCGGTGAGGGTTCATCGGCACAACCTACCTTCCACGTTGAGACCATTACGCATCGCGACGATCCGATTTGGCCGATGTCGATCACCGGTCGTCCTACCGATGAGTCGCATACATTGTGGGCGATGGGCTTAGCGGCAGATGCCCTGACGCATTTGCGCCAGGCTGAAATACCGGTTAAAACCACGTGGATTCCGGAGGATTCAACCGTGCACTGGCTATTGGTGGTGATGCCAGAAAACTGGCGTGAACAGTTGCCGGGCGTCAGTAGCGAAGAGTTGACGCAACGTATCGGTGAAGTGCTGTTTAAAACCGATGCGATGGTGTTTATCCCGAAAGTGTACGTGGTGGATGATGACTTTGATCCTACCCATCTGCGTGAAGTGGTGTGGGCTTTATCCACCCGCGTTCATCCAGTGGGTCGTCGTGCCGTATTTGACGATCAGCGCGTGATTCGCCTGCCACAGTGTTATGACGAAGCGGAGTACGTTGCCGGCAAAGGGGCCAAAGTGGTGTTTGATACCTTGCAGACTCAGCGCCATTTGCACGCCTCGTTCGCGCAGGGTTATCCAGAAGATGTGCGCCAACGCGTACTGGATAATTGGCCTGAATAAGCTTGCAGACTACCGGGTAAACATTTTGCGGTACATCGATGGCGTCATACCGGTAACTTTCACAAATGCCCGGCGTAATACGTCGGCACTGTGATAACCACAGGCAGCAGGGATGGCTTTCAGCGGTAGCGTTCCCTGCTCCAATAAACTGCGCGCATGTTCAATGCGCGCATTCTCCAGCCAACTGCCGGCCTGGACATCCATCTCCTGACGAAACAGTCGTGCCAAATGGCGTGCGCTGATTTGCATATGTGCAGCCATATCGTGCAACCCGTTAATCTGTGCCAGATTAGCCAGTGCCCAGCGCTGCATTTCCTGAAACGTGCTGCGTCCCGCCAGCGAAACTTGCCGCTTACGCGCAAAGTGCCCCTGCGTGACCGGTCGCTGAAAGAACATCACTAAATTGGCCGCAATGTCCTGTGCCAGCTCACGTCCCAGATCCTCTTCCACCAGCCGCAACGCCATATCCAGTCCGGAGGTCACGCCAGCAGCCGTGCGCAATTTACCATCGGCAACATACAGGGCATCCGCTTCCACGTGCGCATCCGGAATCTGCTCGGCCAGCGCCGCAGCACATGCCCAGTGTGTCGTGACTTTTTACCTCGCAATAAACCGGTTTGCGCGAGTAGCAGCGCGCCCGTGCACACCGAACCATAACGCTGGCTTCCCTGGCAAAGTTGGATCACCTGTTCGATTTGCGTCGCGGTTAATGCCAGTTTCATGGCATCAGGCGCACCGGCAATCAGAAAAGTATGTGGCTGATGCTGATCTGCCAACATCATATCCGCCAGCAATCGCACACCGGAGGAACACTGGACGGTGGCTGAATCAAGCGACATCACACGCAAGTGATAGACCGTGCGATTCAGCACCCGATTAGCTTCGGCGAACACATCCAGCGGACCCGATACATCCAGCAACTGTGTGCCCGGCACCGCCAGTAGCGTGATCTGATGATTCATTCTGATCTTACCGTCTGCATTGGTCTAAATGTCCAGATTCATCGTTAAACATCAATTCAAGACATTCTGCGCTCGCGTTAAGCTAATTTCAACTTCACTGAACCGCGAGAAACCTCATGAAATTTTCAATTAACGGCATCAACATTCCCGACAGCCAGATGACGCGCGACGCAACCCACTTTGTACGTGATACAGAATCCGACCTGCTGTTCCATCATTCCAGCCGCGTCTATTACTGGGCTGCACTGGCCGGTCAGCGTCTCAATCTCAATGTGGACAGGGAGTTGTTGTACGTCGGTTGTATGTTCCATGACATCGGCCTGACGCACGAACACTGCAGCTGTGATAAGCGCTTTGAAGTGGATGGTGCCAACGCGGCGCGCGACTTTTTACAAGGTTATGGCGTGCAGCAGGCAGATATCGACAAAGTGTGGACCGCTATTGCCCTGCACACCACACCTGGCATCCCACAATTTATGGCACCGGAAATTGCCCTGGTCACCGCAGGCGTGGAAATGGATGTGTTGGGGATCAACTATGAACAATTCGCCGATGCAGAACGTGAAGCGGTCGTGCAACAGCATCCCCGTCCGGCGCAATTTAAAGAAGAGATCATTCAGGCCTTCTATGACGGCATCAAACATAAACCGGATACCACCTTTGGCAACGTCAAAGCAGACGTTATTGCCGATAAACAGCCCACGTTCTCACCGCTGAATTTTTGCAGTGTGATTCGGCAGTCACGTTGGGTGAGTTAAGGGAAAAGGCACGGCTTATGTGGCAAACAGATAATTAATATTTATATATATCTGCCGCCTGCCAGACGATAAACGTCACGGCAGCCGGGAAAATCGCTCTTTCTTGCCGCTTCGCTGAGCATTTGTAAACATCAGAATAACATTGCCGTCACAAATATAACGTTTATCAAATCAGCAAAATTAAATCATCGAACATTTTCTGTACCGCGTCACTATCGTTGCTACTATAGTGACGCAACACACAGCAATGCGTTGCCTACGAGAATTTTTTCCTTGGTTTAATTACCCCGCCCGCTTAGCGGGCTTCTTTTTGTCCATTTTTGACGCCAACAAACGCACAACTCGCACGCGATCAGAATAGACCCGGAGTTTATCTGGTAGACTCGCGCGGGCGATGAATGGATAAGGGAACGAATGAGGTGACAGCATGAACCATCAACTGGATGAGCAATTACAAACCGAACTGGACAGGATCAACGGAGCAGAGAAGCGTAACGACCGTCCTTACTTTGATATCTCGTTTATTAAAAATTACCCCGGTTTGTTTAGCCTGATGTGGATCCTGTTTGCCTTGACCATGACGCTGCTGATGTACTCAGACTCTTTTGGCACCATCGAGTATGTTGTTTGCATTCTTATCTTTGCCGTGTGTAATTTCTTCTTCTTTTTCCACGTTAACCCTTCCTACCGGGCTAAAGATATTGATAAAGGCGCGTGGAAAAACTGTTACACCGGCGACTGGTACATGGAAGTCCATGTGCGTGAGGGGTTTATTGATAGTTTAATGGACGGCAATGTACTGACGGACAGTGAGAAAAACCGCTTAGCCGAGATGCGTGCTAAGAAGGGATATCTCTATTTTGCAGATATTTATCGTTTAAGACATTAGACCTTGGTAGCGCGGATTAACGTCAACGCGCTACACATCAAAGGCGTGCATAAACTTCGTTATCGAGTCAGTCTTTCTTTTCTGCTAATCCATATACCTCGGCCGCTCAGTTCTAAAACCTAAGCCAATCAATCTGCCAAAAAGATGGCGCAGGAAGGGAAAGCGGCCAATCATTTGTGGCACTTTGCTGGGTGTGGTGCGTTTACGTTTGTTGCTGCTCATTTTGATTTGCAGGAATTGCGTGGCAACCGTTGGAAACTGTCGGCGCTGCTGGACCTTTTGCAAATCACGCAGAGTGACATGACCTTTTTTCAATGGCGGGATGAGGTAATTAGCTGCGGCGACAGCATCCTGAATCGCCAGGTTAACGCCTACGCCGCCAATGGGTGACATCGCATGTGCGGCATCGCCGATGCATAGCACGCCGGGCTTCATCCAGTGATCGAGTCGGTCAATACGAATCGACAACAGCTTCAATTTGTCCCACGCATCCAGCTCCGCCATGCGCGTCGCGCTGAACGGGGCCACTTGCGCCATGCTGTGCTTTAACGCATCCAATCCGGCCAATTTCAGTTCATCCCATTGACCTTTCTGAATGGTATAACCGCACTGCCAGTAATCACCACGATCGATGACAATGAAATTTTGCTTCGGTCCTTTGTGTCCCATGCCCCATTCAGGATCATCAGCGACTTTATCGAGGCGAAACCACAGCACATCGCGCGGTGCACCAAAACTTTTGCCCCGTAATCCGGCCTTAGTGCGGACTTGCGAATGACGCCCATCAGCGCCGATCACCAGTGAAGTACGGATGGTCAGTGACTCGTTACCCTGTAACGTCTTCACCCCTGCCACGACATCCTTTTCATACAGTAAATCGTCGAACGCGGTGGATTGCAGCAACGTGAAGCCTGTAAACGCAGCCGCTTTTCGGGCGAGAAAATTGAGGAAATCCCACTGTGGCATAAAGGCGATAAAACGGCACTGAACTGGCAGTCGGGAAAAATCGGCCATAGTGACCTCTTGCCCAGCCACCTCAGCCTGCAACTTTTCGGCGCGCTGATGTGGCAACGTCAATAATTCATCCAAAAGACCCAAGTGGCGCATGATTTCCAGCGTTGAGGGATGAATGGTATCGCCTCGAAAGTCACGTAAGAAGTCAGGGTGCTTTTCAATCACCACCACGCTTAATCCTGCTCGGGCCAGTAAGTAACCGAGCATAAGTCCTGCTGGCCCACCACCGACAATACAACAGTCGGCGGTGAGCTGTTTTCCCTCTGTAGTCTGCATCCTGACCTCAGCACTAATCAATAGATGATAATCGTTATCATTTATAGCATGCAGCGGGCCATATCGCGTGAGAATTTATCTCATATGCGCACTCAGGCGTTTGGGCTGGATGACAGCCTTAATGGGAGGAAATAAAGACTGACGCGGGCTGTGCCGGCGGCACGGCGAAATTACGTTGCATGCGTTTAATCTCTTCCGCTGGCGGTAGCCCAAACAGGCGTTTGAATTCACGGTTAAACTGCGATGCGCTTTCATACCCTACCGAATGGCTCGCCGCTGCCGCCGTCATCCCCTGGCGCACCATTAACATTCGCGCCTGATGCAGCCGTACCGATTTCACATACTGCATCGGCGACTGCTGGGTGATGGTTTTAAAATGAGCGCTGAAGGTCGGGATGCTCATTCCTGCCGATCCTGCCAACTGCGTTAACGTTAAGGCCTGCGCGTAATCTGCATGAATGAGACGCAACGCTTTACCCACTTTGCCGAACTGTCCCTGCAAAGTCAGTGCCGCTCGTAATGCCTCTCCTTGCGCGCTGGTCAACACGCGATAATAAAGCTCGCGCACCAATGCCGGACCAAGCATCACCGCATCAAGCGGATGATTGAGCACCGTCAGAAAACGCAGCACCACCTCCCGCAGCGTGGTATCCATTGGGCTGGACATCATGCTTTGCGCCGCGCTAACTTGCAGCGGCACGTCCTGCTGTTCCAGCTCCAGCAGCAGTTGTGTCGCCAGGCTGAAATCAAGATGCATGTAAATTGCCAGCAATGGATGTTCTGCGGTCGCCGTGGTTTCCATGGTAAATGGCACCGGAACGGAAACCGCCAGATAGTGCTGCTCATCATAGAGATAGATTTGATCGCCAAAAATCCGCGTTTGCTGCCCTGACACACAATCACAATGCCGGGATCGTAAAGCACTGGTGTTCGCGCTAACGGCCGATCGGACCGCAATATGCGGACGTCGGGCAGCGCCGTCAGATTGTATCCTTCCTGCGGTGCCAGCGTTTTCAGCCGCTGCACCATGAGTTCCTGAACATCACTTTGGGTCATCATGCAATCCCCAGATCATAAGATTAGGCAATAAATGCAGCAGAAAGGGTCTTATTGCCTCCACCTGACAATAATAATATGCATCCTCCCCCTATTTTTGGAGAACAGCAATGTCGAGTATGAAAACCCTAATGATCACCGGAGTAAGTAGCGGATTTGGCCGCGCGCTGGCGCAAGAAGCATTGGCAAAGGGTTATCGTGTCATTGGTACCGTGCGCAACACTGAAGCCAGGGTGGCTTTTGAAAATTTGCATCCCCAACTCGCCTTGGCATACCTGCTTGATGTCACTAATTTCCCTGCTATTGATGAAGTTATTAGCGATATTGAAGCAAATGTTGCACCAATTGATGTACTGGTGAATAACGCCGGGTATGGGCACGAAGGCATCATGGAAGAGTCGTCATTGGAGGAGATGCGCCACCAGTTCGACGTCAATGTGTTCGGCGCGGTTGCTATGATCAAAGCCGTCTTACCTCACATGCGCAAACGGCGTGCTGGGCGCATTCTCAATATCACTTCAATGGGCGGATTTATCACCCTGCCCGGCATCAGCTATTACTGCGGCAGTAAGTTCGCGTTGGAGGGGATCTCTGAAACTCTCAGTCAGGAGTTGGCGCCATTTAATATTCGCGTCACCGCTATAGCGCCGGGCTCGTTTCGCACCGATTGGGCAGGACGCTCAATGCAGCGTAGTGCACGCAGCATCGCGGATTACGATGCATTGTTTGATCCGATTCGTCAGGCACGAGAAGAGAAAAGTGGCAAACAGCTGGGCGATCCACAAAATGCCGCGCGCGCCATGCTTGAAGTCATCGAGAGTGAAAATCCACCCGCGCATTTGCTACTCGGCAGCGATGCACTGAAGCTGGTGAAAGATAAGCTCGCCAGCTTTAGTGCAGAGATTGATGCGTGGGAAAAGTTAACCCGTTCGACGGACGGTTAAACGTCTCAGATGGTTTAGTCCGAGGGGATCGCTATCAGGTCCCTTTTCAAAACAGAATATCGAGACCTTTACGCTCAATAATATTCAGCAACCGCAGTGCTGCACCGTTGGGTTTTTTTTCATCACGCTCCCACTTAACGATCGTGGCAACAGACATACCCACATAAGCCGCCAACATTGCCTGGCTCAACCCGAAACGTTCTCGTAATACCTTAATCGCCTCGCCAGACATCATTTGCATCACTGGCAGCGCCGCCCGGAGTTCGCGCAATCTAGCACGTGAATCAATTTTCTCTTTTAACTCATCGGAAACAACGCCAATTTCATTGAAATCATTAGCAATTTCCTGGATATCTTTTAGATGATTAACCATCACATTTCACCTCTCGCATTTTCCCGAATCGGATAGCTAGTCTTACTTGCTCAGATGTCATGCTAAACATCTGTTTAGCGAGTTGTTTATAAAGCTGAAGATCAGACTCAGAAATCTCTCTGCCAGCGTGCCTAACTGCTGATTTTGCATATCCATTGACGAAATAAAGATGACTATCCATTTTGAATGCCACGATTGCCCTGGCACCGCCACTTTTACCTGCGTCTAAGCGAATCCTCTTCTTGTAAACGCCCCCGCCAAAATTTGCTTCGTAAACACCAGACATGATTTCCAGCGCAGCAACACACAGCTTAGCGTCATCTATATTGTCCACTTTTGTATTTCTATCGAATGGCTTTAATACATAAATAGCCATAAGGCCTCCCTATTATGTTTCGACCAGGACTGTCCGTGTCCTCATATGAAAACCTATAGTACCCAGTACAATAGCTGCTCTCAATATTAATTATTTCGTTTAATAAAATCATCAAGGCAAGTCAAAGAGTTAAGTATTTACTTAAGAAGTGCGAAACTAAAATAAGCACTTTTTGCAAAAACAGGCCCGCTAATGTTTCGCATATTCCTGTACAGCCTATTCAATTTTGTATAACTTTAGCGGGCCTTGTGCTCATAAGTTAACCTGGAGGATGGAACCATGCGTCAGGATCGAAACCTTTCGAAAGCTACGGATGCCATTGAACGCTACTTCAACAAAGCCTCTCTGCCTTCACAGCAGGAAACACTGGGGCAAGTCGTGGTTGAGATTCTGCGGTCTGGCCGTTTACTGAGTCGTAAGACACTGTGTACTAAACTGATTTGCAGGCTGGAACAGGCCAAAAGCAAGGAAGAAGAACTACACTATCAACAGTTAATTGGACTGATGTTTACCTCGGAGCAGGAATCCTGAAACCCTTCGTTGCCGATCTGACATCGAACCAAGTGGCTTCCGCCTCATAAGTTTTAATGACATAAGACTGAATCCACTTTGTTATCTGTCGCAGGTCTGCCGCGATAACCAGAGAGTGCGTATGTACAGAAGTGAAGAAGAACGTCTTGCGGATATCGTCCTGGGCGATGCCGTACTACAACTGCTGCATAAAGCGGGGCCGGTGAATAACAATGCCTTGCTGGATAAGCTTCGTGCCATGGCATCGATGGAGTTCAATCCCACTCGCCAAAAAAGCTTTGCGACGCGCCATGGCAGAAGTCATGAATAATATGCAGTCCAAAAACAGTGACAGCGTGGCATTGAAGGATACTGATAACGTCACGCATATTTTTCGCAATCGTGATAACACGGGCAAAGATACACAGCATTAATCACGGGGCCATTCGGCCCCGTTCTTCCTTCTCCGCTCAGTCACCAACATTCACATGTCCCCGCGCGCGATAACACCTTTTTACATTCCCGGCTTTTACACTTTCCTGTCCATAACCTGCTGGATTATAGGAATTGATGTGTTAACGTTGGGCTTCATTTGTAATTTGTTGCGAGTTGCTTATGTTCGGGTTTATGACGTCCACCACAGAGACTACCACCACCGCATTAGGCGGCGGCGTGCGTGCATCTGTAGCGATAACCTAAACCTGCAGATGACTCGCCCCGCCCATCACTGGACGGGGATAATCTCCGTTCATGGCACTGTGAAAGGAGACACACCATGCAATCCCCAGGTAAAAAAGCGCTGTTGATTATCGATATGCAGCACGGGCTATTTTTTGCGCCTCAGCAACCGTTCGCAGCTGAAATCACGCTGGCCAACGTCAATATCTTGATTGAACACGCGCGTGGCAAAAATATACCCATTTTTGCCGCACGTCATACCGGGCCAGAAGGCTCTCCCTTCGCTGAAAACAGCCCATTGACCCAGTTGATTCCGCAAATGGCAATAAATGCCGAACGGGATGCCATGTTTGTTAAGCGATATCCCAACTGTTTTCGCGACACTACGCTGCTGGCATCGCTGCAACAGGCTGGCATTGAGGAATTGGTGATCGTGGGGATGAAAACAGAATTTTGCGTGGATACCACTTGTCGCGCGGCGGCAGATTTAGGATTTAGAGTAACGCTGATTAGCGATGCGCATACCACCGTGGATAACGGGCAGATCAGTGCTCAGCAGATCATTGCCCATCATAACCAAACCCTGGCCGGCCCGTTCGTGCAATTGGCAACCGCTGCCGATTACCCATTTTAAATAATGTGGCACGGCGCGATCGGCCGTGCCACATTATTACTGCACATCAGGAAACTCACATCAGGGCGATACCAAAGCGTTTGAGCAGTGTTGCCCAAAGGATAAACAACACGATGGTTAATAAACAACTCGCCACCAGCGTCGGCCAGAATCCCCAGCGTTGATAAAGAAAGGGAAAGGCGACAAACATGGGCAGTGTGGGGACGACATACCAAAAGGTGTACCACGCGTGGCTGGCGATTTTCGCCTGACTTTGCCCTTCAAGCTTCATCCAGATTAGCACCAACACCGTCACTAAAGGCAGGGCAGCAATCAGTCCCCCGAGACGATCGCTGCGTTTAGCCACTTCAGAAATCAACACCACCATACCCGCCGTAATGGCGTACTTCGCAATCAGCCACAGCATCGTTCGCTCCTATTTCAGATATGAACGGATAACGCTGACGATCTCTTCGAGATCCTGACTGCGTTCCGCTGGCGTGGCGGATTCATTCATCAAATGTTCTTTGATATGGCCTTCAAGCAGTTCAGCCATTAATCCGTTTACCGCACCGCGCACTGCGGCTACCTGTTGCAATACTTTTAGACACTCTTCACCCGATTCCAATGCCGTCTCCAGCGAGGCAGCCTGCCCTTTGATGCGTCGCACGCGGGTGAGCAGGCTTTTCTGATGCTTCAGCGTATGGCCCATTGTTAGCTCCCGTTGATCTTTATGTATACTGGGGTATAGTATATTCATCTCAATTCAATGTCACAATTTTCCAGTAGCGTTCTCTCTATGACCAACAAATCACCTTGTATTGATGTCTGTATTTTTGAAGGTAAAAATGGCTGGTGCCGTGCCTGCGGCCGTACGCGCAAGGAAGCCCAGGAGTGGCGCAAAATGTCGCCCTATCACCGGAAAGCGATTGAGCGCGCACTAAAAGATCGGATAGCAACGTTGCAGGTGTAGCATTCACGTGATTACAGGGAGGTATCAGGGTGCCCGTTTAGCCAGCACCCTGAATAATTTAATGACGGATAGCGCACCCGCATTGTGTCATCTCACCCGGCACATGTTTACCGAGATGCGAGTGACGTACCTGCAGTTCGCCTTGCTGCCAGGCGTTACTCTCATCGATACGCTTTTCAAGAAGACGGGTCAATGCTTCGGCCACCAGCAAATCCCGCCGCAAGGCCCAGGTGGTGAGATGCCAGGTTGAAGCGCGCGCTTCATCGACATCGTCAAAACCCACGACCGCGACATGTGCGCCTTGACCAAAATCGCGCACGGCCTGCAATGCACCAAACGCCAACACATCGCTCTCACACAGCAGCGCATTGATGCGTTCCGCCGCACGGGTTTTCTTCAGATACGCCATCATCGCCTGATAAGCAAGCTCACGATCGTTTGCACCCGCAGCAAGGTGAACTCTCAGTTCTTTGTGTTCCGCTTCCAGGCTCGACACCACACCTGCCAGCTGTCGTGCAGGCGTCGCGTTCTCTTGCCCCTGCATAAAGCCAAAGCGCTGATGCCCTTGCGCTAGCAACAGTAACCCCATCTCAGCACCGGCATCGAAACTATCAGCTATCACCACGTTGGCACTGGCATCACGCCCTGGACTTAAATGCACCGTTGCTACATTGGGTAATATGTCCGCAGCGGTGTGCAATTCATCGTCGTAAAGTGAGGCGAGAAATATCAGCCCCGCCATCGGCAAAGGCGCGGCATGGCGTAACGCAGATTGATAGCTTTCGCGTGAATCCACATTTATTAACAGCGTGACCAAACCGCGCGCATTTAACTGCCGCGTGACTTCGTTCAGCATTGTGACGGTATTCGGATTGGTCAATTCATCGCTGACGATACCGATGATGTTGGGGTTAACTGCCATGGCTGAACTCTCCTGCAACTTAGCGTGCGGTAATTATTTTGTAGGTAACGTTAGGCATTTCACGTTACCCGAATAATCCGCCAGCGCCAATCACCGAACAGGCCGCTTCAATTATTTTAACGCCTGGTCATGGCCAGACGGATTCCCAAACCAATGAAGTTTATGCCAACGATACGATCCAGCATCTTCTGTAGCGTGGCATTGCGTGATACCGCACTTGCCGCACCGCCGGCCAACAGCGCAAAAGCCACATCAGTGATCAATCCAATGACAGCATACGTCAAGCCCAAAAGCAGAAATGAACTTGCGTGATGTTCACCCGTTACCACGACAAATTGCGGGAAGAATGAAATGAAAAACAGCAGTACCTTGGGATTTGTTATTGAGGTAATGAATCCACGGACTAACAGACTCCGTGTATTGGTGCGTGGGGCGTCAATGTTATCGCAGCTTTCAGGCTTTTTAGCGATGAAAGTATCCCATATCATTTTGCTGCCCAAATAAACCAGATAAGCAGCACCGACATATTTAATCACGGTAAATAATGCAGGTGAGGCGGTAATCAATGCGGTCAGGCCAATTGCACTGGCCAGTGCATGAGTACAACTACCAAGCGCCACACCGCTAGCTGATATCACTCCGCTTCGGCGCCCATTCGCCATGCTTTGCCCGACAACATAAGCAAGATCGGGCCCTGGCGTAATACACAAGAGGAATACAGAAGCGAGAAACAGAGGGAAATGAATGATATCCAGCATACTAACTCCTTGTCGATATGGAATTTGATTGTATCGCGCAGCGCTTAAAGATCCATGATTATCGAGAGAGACATTCGCAGAGTATTTCGCATCACAGCGGGTTTGTTGCTGATCATCGTAATAAACCAGCGGCGCAATAATTTTGCGCCGCTATAGGCGAGGATAATGGGCTGGATTGCGACTATTCAGACCATTAGCACTTTCACAATTCCAGCAGCACCGAAAAGCCACCGTAAATCATTCGCTTGCCATCGAACGGCATATTCTCGCCCATTTCTTTCATACGCGGATCGGCCATCATTTTCTGATTGGCGGCATCGCGGACCTCGCGCGAGGGGTATTCAATCCAGCTGAACACCACCGTTTCGCCCTCTTCTGCTTTAACCGACAGATAAAAATCCGTGAGCTTTCCTTCAGGCACATCGTCCGCCCAGCACTCGACAATACGGGTGGCGCCAAACTCTTTAAACAGCGGCGCCGCTTTCGCCGCCATCGCGCGATAATCCTCCTTATTGACTTCGGGAACCGCGACAACAAAACCATCTACGTACGACATAGGCTATTCCTCCGTCGTGTTGTTTACGGCCGACTCTGACCGCAAAATAAAGTGTACAAATAACACACAAACCTTGAGCGAAAGCTCGCCTGAAACTGCGTGGTGACTCGCAGATTCCTTTCTCCGTCATAATTTGCGTTACACTGTGGGTCCACGATAGTTACGCCATCAGGATAGTTATGCGCATTACCATTGATGCGGCCGATCAGCCGTTTATTTATCGTCTGCTGGGTGAAGAGATTGAGCAGATTGACACTCACGCCGGTGACACACGTTTACAGCAAGCCCTTGCTACCGCTCGCCAGCAGAAAAATCATGAAGCGGAGCTGGATTGGAAACGCAATGCGGTGTTTCTGGTGCTGTTTATCTTTCTCTATGCCGTATTAGGCGCGTCCCTGACACTGGATCTCACGGCACAAGTGCCGAGCCATAAAAGTCTGGTTTACGCTCTTGAAGCCGTTCCGGTGCTGATCGCCTTTTCTGGCCTGTTTGTGTCGTTATTGTTCCTGTTTTTTACCCGCAGCAGCGCGCGTCGCCTGCGCAGTTGGGATCAGGGCATCTTCGTGCTGGAGAAATATACCGGGGCTAATCTCTTTCAGCAGATTAACGAGATGGGTGCTCGCACCACCAACTATTCACAGTCCGCCATTAACGTTGCCCTGGCGCTGTTTATTTGTGTGACCTGGGTGGTGATGTACAACTACTTTACCTTCACCACCAGCGGCGTCATTGGCAGCGTAATCTCGCTGTTTATTACCACCATGACCTATGTGATTCTCGATATTCAGTTATTGAAATCGGGCACCTCTATTGCGATTGATGAGCCGCTGGTCCCGGCTGATGAAGAAAAAGATAAAAAATAACGGCCTCTATCTGGCGGCCTGCAGGCCGCCTCGATTCCTATTGCCTATAATGATTGCCACGCATTTCCTTCACGGATCAGGACTGATTAAGGAGTTGTCATGAAGTTATGGCCCATCGCCGCACTCGCCGCGTTATCGTTGACGCTTGTGGCGTGTAAATCCCCCACGCCACCGAAAGGCGTCACCCCCATCCGCCCCTTTGATGCCAGCCGCTATTTAGGTAAATGGTATGAGGTTGCCCGACTCGACCACCGCTTTGAACGCGGTAAAGATCACGTCACCGCCACCTATGCGAAACGGAGCGATGGCGGCATTGGCGTAATCAATCGTGGATACGACCCGGTGAAAAAAGAGTGGAGTGAAAGCGAAGGGAAAGCCTATTTCACCGGGCAAACGGACACCGCAGCGCTTAAGGTTTCGTTCTTTGGTCCCTTTTATGGTGGCTACAACGTCATCGCGTTAGATGATGCGTACCAGTATGCGCTGGTAAGCGGCCCCAATCGCGGTTATCTGTGGATTTTATCGCGCCAGCCCACTATCCCGGATGATGTCAAGCAGCACTATGTTGCTGTCGCCAAACAGCTAGGATTTGCGGTGGATAAGCTGATATGGGTTGATCAACGTTAAAAGGGTTTAAACGGTGGGCCTAATATTTGGCATTAGGCCCACGAATGATGTTACGCCGATTATTTCAGCACCAGCAGTTGGTAAGTTCCGTCTTCGTTCTCAATCCCGTGGGTATCATGCGTAAACCCAGGGAATGACGCATCAAACCGTTCCAGCGCATTGAGATAGCTCAATAAAGCCCCATCGGCAGTCCCCGCATTTTCGCCTGGCATCAGTAACGGAATACCCGGTGGATAAGGCACAATGCCTGTCGCCACTATGCGTCCGGCAGCCTCAGCTAAGGTCACAAGTTCGACATCGTTTCTGACCAGTTTTTCATACGCCTCAACAGGACTGAACACCGCTTCGGGCAGAATGCCAAACGCCTGGGCCATCAGCGAGGTGGTTTTTGTCGATTTCATGGCGGCGAAAATTTCAACCGTCAGGTCTTTCAACCCCATGCCCGCATAGCGTTGCTTGTTCGCTGCCAATAAATCCGGCAAGCAGAGTTCCAGTTCAAGGTTCTCGTCGTAATCACGTTTGAAATCGAGCAGCGCGTTAACCAGCGTGCCCCAT
Source organism: Pantoea rodasii (assembly GCF_002095465.1). Classification (GTDB taxonomy): domain Bacteria; phylum Pseudomonadota; class Gammaproteobacteria; order Enterobacterales; family Enterobacteriaceae; genus Pantoea; species Pantoea rodasii. The sequence goes on from NZ_MLFP01000003.1 coordinate 396,618, forward strand.
TTACCCTTAGTAATCCCGATGGAGAACAGGAACAGAATGGTGAAATCCGTGGTTTTTTCGACCACAATTCCCTGCCTGCCCAAATAAGCACTGAGCACACAAGCCGGAATGCCGAAATCTTCAAGCTGGCCGGTATCGCCCATGCCTGGGGTTAATACCGAAACTTTGATCGGATCGAGCATACAGTAACCGTCTTCGATCGCGCCGAAGCCATGCCAGACTTCATTCGGATGCAGCACCCAACAATTCGGTTCTGTTTTCAATACGGTAGGATTGACATCATGGAACGGTGTTGGCTGACCGTTGATTTCGACAGTGGGCGGCTGCCAGCAAGTAAAGAACCAATCGTCCTGGGCGTGCATATCACTGTGCATGCGTGAAATCACCTGACGAAACGCAATCGCCTCTTCAATCGATTCGGTGGTGAGAATTTCTCCGCTCGGCGCTTCCATCATCGCTGCACTGACATCACAGGACGCCATAATCGCGTAGTTAGGTGAGGTCGAAGCATGCATCATAAAGGATTCATTGAATCGGCCATGAGGAATGGGATTGCGCCCATCACGCACATGAATCATAGAAGCCTGAGAGAGTGCCGCCAGCAGTTTGTGCGTTGACTGTGTCGCGAAAACAGTGGGTCCGGATGCATCGTGATCTTTCGGATTGCCGTGCATGGCAAAGCGTTCACGATAAAGCGGGTTAAAGCGTGCATAACCATACCAGGCCTCATCGAAATGCAGACGGTCAACGCTTTGTCCCAGCAACTCCTCAACCCGCGTGACGTTATAAGTCAGGCCGTCATAGGTTGAGTTGGTGACAATGGCATGAATCGGTGTTGGGTCAATATCCTTCCCGACCAGAGGATTGTTGTGGATGGCCAGCTTCACACTCTCCGGACTTAATGTCTCGGGAAGAATGGGTCCGATAATGCCATAACGATTACGTGTGGGTACCAGATAGGTTGGAATCGCACCCGACAACGTCATCGCGTGTTCCGCTGACTTATGACAGTTCCTATCGCACAGCGCGATTTGATTGCGAGTGACGCTGGCCATCAGGATCACACGGTTGGACGTCGAAGAACCATTGGTCACATAGTACGTTCGATGAGCGCCAAAGACCTTCGCTGCATAGCGTTCCCCTTGTCCTATTGGGCCGCTGTGGTCGAGCAGCGATCCCAACTCACCCACCGAAATTGACAAGTCAGAGCGAAACAGATTTTCACCGAAAAAGGCATAAAACGCTCTGCCCGCCGTACTTTTCAGAAATGCCGTTCCGCCGGCATGACCAGGCGTGTGCCATGAATACTCGTAAGTCCTGGCGAACTTGAGCAGAGCCCCCAGCATCGGCGGCAGCACGGCTTCGCGGTAGCGCTCTATCGCCGCCAAAATGCGGCCGCTGATGAATCGACTGGTATCTTCGGGTAGCCAAATAAAATCGTCCGCGTGCTGCATCACCACAAGGGGGATTGTCGCAGCCGTGGTTCTGTCGCTGATTAAAAACACCGGTAAGCGGGTATTCCGCTGCCGCAGGTCCGTCAGTAGGCGAATACAATCGGCATGACCTTCACTTTCATCCAGCTCCCAACGCAGTAAGACGCATTGTACCGCGGGTTCAGCATGAATAACCGAAGACGCATCTTCCAGATTTTCTACCGTGGTCACCGTGATTTGCCGATCTTCCACATCACTGATTAATTGCATCAGGCCGCGGCCCACCACGGTGTGATTGTCGGGTGGTCGACTGATAAGCAAAGCCAGCATGCCAAGGGGTTGTCTTGCAGTGATCATTTCAAAACCTCACGGGTCGCGGGAAGTGAATTTACAGGAAGGGGCCGTTCACTCAGGTGTTGTGCGCTGATAGTTTGAACGGGAACACTGCGATTATGCGCTTCGATTCGGATCAGACGGTTGTTAACGAAGCCGAACAGCGTGTAACCGAAAATGGTGGCAAGACCGCCGAGCATCAGTGCCTGCTCACCTGAGCTGTAAAGCGCCAGATAGCTGTAAGCCGCCGCCACCCAGGCAATGATGTTGCTGGTGAGCGCTTTGCTAATCGGCACATTCGAGACTTTTTGTAACGTCATGAGTGACGCCATCGAGAGGATGTAAGGCACCAGATTTGTCACGACCGCAAGGTTCACCAAGGTATCAAACTGTTTGGTCAAATCCGGGCTAATGGTTAATAGCCCTAGCGCCGTTTGACCGGCGAGCAGCACCAGCATGCCAACAATCGGTGTGCCGGCTTTGTTCGCGCGGGCAAAGATAGGTAAGAAGTAGCCGGTATCGGCTGAACTTTTGAATACCTGAGCGATGGTAAACTGCCAGCCCAGCAATGAACCAATACAGGCGATCACCATCAAGGCCATCACCACGTCACCAATCATTGGATTGAACATTTTGGCAAACACCAGGCCAAAAGGTGCCGTTGAGGCAGCCAGTTCTGGATTCGCAACAATGCCGGCGATGACGTTGGTCGAAACGATGTAAATCACTGCGGCACCGAGAGTTCCGCCCAGCACCGCTATCGGCACATTACGCTCGGGATTTTCGACGGCATCCGTGTTGGCACAAGCAGACTCGAGCCCAAGGAAAGCCCACAGGGTAATGGCAACGGAAGCACCTGCGGCATCCAGCCAGCCCATATTGTGTGGGTTCCAGCCTGCAGCATAAATACTGCTGTCAAACCAGAACCACCCCAGCGTCGACACGATAACGACCGGTGCAATAACGCCCCAAACGGTCACCGCACCAATTTTCCCGGTGATGCTAGCGCCACCAAAATTGGCGAAGGTGGTAATCCACAGTAAGGAAATGGTGGCGAGGCAAACCTGGGTGGCACTCAGTTGGGTATGAAAGAGTTCTTCAATGTATCCGACTGCGGTAATACTGATGGCAACATTGGCAATAAGAAGAGAGAGGCCGTAAGTATAATTGGTAATGTAGTTCCCGCCCTTACCAAAGGTATACTCGGCATATCCCCCCATTCCTCCGGTCTTTCGGCTGAGCATGCCACACCGTGCAAAAGCATAAGCGAGGGCAAGAGAACCTGTTGCGGTAATAAGCCAGGATAAAATAGATATTGAACCGACTTCAGCAAGTTTGGTGGGTAATAATACAATCCCGGAACCCAACATATTAACGGCAGTGAGCATAGTTAATTGAACCACGCTCATTTTTTTAGTCGTAGGCATTATGCGTTTGTCCTAAAAAAACCAGGTAGATCAGATATAGCGTTAATTGATAATTCAGCAAGATAACAATCACGGATAAAATCTAACGCATTGAAATTGCATGATTTTTAACCATTAAAACACTTAATTAAATTTAACTAATTGATAAAATTGATTTTTTCATCAATTGGTAAAACGGCAGGACAACTGAAGATGCGCAAAACAGATCACCTCGGAGGGATTACGGCCTTCGTTACCACAGCGCAGCACGGTAGTTTTACGGCAGCTGCGGAAAGACTCGGCCTGACCAAATCAGCCGTGGCAAAAAGTGTGGGTCGCCTCGAAGATCGTTTGGGGGTCAAACTGTTTCTGCGATCAACCCGCCGTCTCAGCCTGACCGATGAGGGTGAGCGGTTCCTGGAAAGCAGCCAAAGCGCCATAGAAATTTTAGAGCAGGCTGAGGCAGTACTGACGTCTCATATTATCGAGCCCTCAGGGCGATTAAGAGTGGATCTGCCGGCGGCATTTGGGCGGCAACGCATTCTGCCCCATCTGTTGAAGGCGCTGCGTCAATTTCCTGAACTGTCCTTGACCGTAACATTCAGTGAGCGCTTCGTGGATCCGATCGAAGAAGGTATTGATTTGGTGGTCCGTATTGGCGATCTCGCGGATAGCAGCGGATTGGTTGCACGCCGTCTGACAACGCAGAAACTGGTGATCTGCGCTTCACCTGCTTACCTGCAACAGTACGGCGCACCCGAACAACCCGCAGATATCAATCATCACCACTGCATTATTGGTTTGCGCCGCAACCAGCCAAAAATATGGTTGTTAAACAATGGTGTGGGAGATGTGACCCGTTTGACGCCACCGCCAACGCATGAGTTTGCTGACGGCGATGCCATGTTGGCCGCTGTATTGGCAGGATGTGGTTTGTCGCAGCTGCCACTGTGGCTGGTAGGTAAATACCTTGCCACTGGGGAGTTGGTTGAAGTAATGAAACCTTATGCCGGCGGTGAGATGCCGGTGAGCGCGCTATGGCCGAAAAATCGGCAGCTGCTGCCCAAAATTCGCTACATGGTCGATATGCTGGTCAACGCTGCAAAAGAGGGGTTGTTAGACTAACCAGGCCTGTTTTCGGCGGCTGTCAGGCCGCCGACAAGTCTACTAACGGGCACTTAATTCTGTTTTACCTGACGGTCACTTCTCTGCTCCATACCGTTAACAGCACCGTCAGCACGCAGCTTAATATGGATGCTGAGGAAGGCTAGTAAGGCAAAAATAATGCTGCTCAGCACCACAGAGTGCGTCCCGAACTCCGCAATAAACCAGCCGCCGGCCAACGAACCGATGGTAATGCCCAGATTAGAGAACGACATATAAAGACTGTTGGCGAACTCAGGTGCCTGAGTGGCTTCACGCATCAACCATGTCTGGCTGATCACTAAACCGGAGGAGTGAAACGCGCCCCAAAACACCATCATCAATCCCATAGCCAGCACCGAATTGCCCGTTAACCAGATCAGGAGTAGTACCAGCACAAACAACAAAGGATACAGATAAGTGGTTTTCACCACGTTTTTCTGCAGCAAGCTGCTAAAGATGAAGTTACCGATAAAACCGCAGATGCCAAATAACAGCAGCATGCCGCTGATGGTGTTGTTATCCAGGTGAGTAATCCCTGACAGATAGTCGGCGACGTAACTAAAGCTGGAAAACATCGCCGCAAAGATCATGGTGACGGTGACAATCGTTAACCAGAGTTTGCCGTTACGTAATACCCTAAGTTGGCTGGCGAAAGACACTTTCTTTTTGGCTGGCATCGAGGGAACAAACAACAGAATGCCAGTAAACGCCACCATGCAGGCAACAGCAGCAAACCAAAATGCCGCCGCCAGCGAAATATGTTCTGCCAGCAGAGTGTTAAGCGGTACGCCCAACACCAACCCAATGGCGACACCGGCAAATATTTTTGCCGCCGCTCCAGCACTCTTCTCTTTCGGCACGGAATCGGTCGCCACCACCAGCGCTACAGCAAAGAATACAGCGTGCGTCAGTGCGGGCAGGATGCGAAAAATAAGCATCATGTTGAATACATCGGTGGTGGCATAAATCAGGTTTGAAATAACAAAAACTAAAAGAATAACCAATAGCACATGTTTTTTATTCAGACCTGACACTAGCAAAGTAATAAACGGCCCGGTAACCGCCACAACCAGCGCATAAATGCTGACGAGAAAACCGACCTGCGTAGCCGTGACGTGGAGTTGTGAAACCAGCTTCGGCAGCAAACCGATAATCCCAATTTCCGTGGTGATGACGCCGAAAACAGCAACAGAAAGCGTCAGTAAAAGTAGCGAACCTTTGGTTTGCATAGCATGACCCATAATAATTAAAGTTATCGATTTATTAAGCAATGAGCGCCATACCACACACAGGCAGGTGATTTGACTGTCAGGGTATTTCGCGGGATTTATTCTTATGGAATTTTATGTACTCGGAAACCGCTCTATAGGCGCTTCATAGGCGACATAACGTCGCCAATACAGGTTAGCCAGCCACTCAATATGGACTTATACCCCCTAATCGGCAGCCTCCAGGCCAGAGTTTAATGAACCGCTCGGTTCTGTTATTGTCTGTGTATTAACGGGTGAGGAAGATAAATGCGTACGCTAACAGAACAAAAAAAACGGAAATTCTTAACGCCGCATCATCGGTTTTTCTCGAACAGGGATATGAACGGGCTTCAATGGAGAGTGTTGCTAAGCGAGCCGGTTGCTCTAAAGCGACGCTATATAATTACTTCCCCTCCAAAGAAAGTCTGTTTGAGGCAGTCGTCAGAACGTTTAGCACGATCTTTCTCACCCATGCAGCCAATGAACTTCATTGCGTGAAAAATGAAACCTTATCGCTCGCAGAAAAACTCCAGCGATTTGGTGAGGGCATGCTCGGCGCGATGACCTCAGACTGGAAGGCACTCCAACTCTATCGCATGGTTTTAGGTGAAGCGGGCCACTCCAGCATTGGCGAACTTTTCTATCAGTCCGGCGTGCGTGAGAGCATGAATGCCCTGACAAACGTGATGGAAAGGTATACCGAAAACGGTGAGTTATCGCCGGGAAATTCCGCTTTACGGGCCAGGCAGTTTTCCGCCCTGGTTAAAGCAGAAGCCGATGAACTGTTTCTTAAACGCGAGATGCCTGTTTACTCAAGCAGTGACGTGACTACAATGGTAGAAAGCGCTGTGCAGGTGTTTTTAAACGGTACACGTCACTCTTCTGTCTAAACTAAAATCCGATCTCTGGTCTGGCAATGCTCACCAGCAGAAGGCTTGCCAGCCGCGAATCTATCCACTTTCCCCTACATTAACACTCCCTGAAAGTCCCCTTTGATCACAGCACCCAACTGACGTACTGAGTGCTCGCCGTCTACCTTAGCGTTCATCCTGAACTTTTTGTAAAACGCTTACCCACAGCAACATCCTCTTGACAGTACCATCGCAAACAATGTTAACTAAACCGTACAGTTCATTTATCATTTAACCTTGTTTGGAGAAATTCATGATGCCGTCTCACCTTTCTTGCGGGCGCATTCTGCTCTTAACCTCAGTCCTGGCCTTAGCGGCATGTTCCTCTACCTCACCCGTTAAATATGCGGGTCTCGCCTCTTCGCCGAAAATGACCGCAAACACCGCTGACGACAGTGACCGTGTCCCTTTCCGCTATGCTGCACCAGTAGACTGGAGTAAATACCGTGCGATCACGCTTGATCCGGTGGAAATTTATACCGGCAGCGATGCCCAATTTAATGATCTGTCGCCAGAAGACCGTCAGCGTTTGGCTGACTACCTGCATAAAAAATTCAGTGAGACGTTAGCCGAGAAATTTGTCATGAATACGTCAGCGGGAACCTCACCCACGCTCAGGCTCAAACTCACGTTGACCGGTGCAGATACCACACCTCAGGTTGTGGGCACCTTTACAAAGTTTGATCTGGCCGGCGGACCATACAACATTGTGCAATCTGTCCGCGGTGGTCGCGGCCTGATGAGTGGTTACGTTAATTATGCGGTTGAGATCAAAGATGCCGCGACGGATAAGCTGTTACTCGCCTATGTCACTGAGCAATATCCCAATGCCATGAATGTCGGTGCCACATTTGGCTCGCTTAGCGCGGCCGAGACTGGTATCGATAAAGGTGCCGACCAACTATTAGAAAAGTTGCGCTAGCCATCAGATTGGCGGCATGGAGGCCGCCTCTCCACAACAAAAACAGTACTGCAGCACTTAACTCGTCGCGATTACCAATTAGGCACTTACCCAGCAAGAAATACACAGACAGAGAACATCTCAGCGCCGAAGATTAAATCTGGATAAGAAAGAGTTTACGCATTATATTCAGCACATCTTTTCACCTGATAAAACTAAGGAGGATTACTATGTCATCGTGTGAATTGTTTATTTACTCACACTTTTATAGTAATTGGCCGCGCTCAGCTATCTCTGCATTCGTGCTGCGATAATCCGCCTGAGCGAAGTTCACTAAAATCTACTCCCTTCCTCCGGCTTACCGGGTTGTCGTCAGCGGTTTATGACGTCAGGTTTTTTACGCCTGCAACTTATGAGTAAGCACATGAGCACATTACTATCCGCACACGCTGTAGGCTTCGATAACGCCTTCGGCACACTTTTTCACAACATCAATTTCAGCCTGAAAAAAGGCGACCGCATCGGTTTGCTGGGTGATAACGGCAGCGGCAAAAGCACGCTGTTGAAAATACTCAGCGGTGAGCAGGCGTGCAGCCAGGGCAGCGTGACGCGGGCTAATCACTGTTTGCTGGCCCGCATCGAACAGCATCTCCCCTCGCAGCTGCATGCGGTAACGCTGCTGGAAAGCATCGTTGCTCGCCTGCCTGAACAGCAGCAATTCACTGAGGTTTGGCGCGCTGAAGCCTTACTGGCGTCGCTGGGATTCAGTGCTGAGCAGCAAGCGCAAACGGCTGCCACCTTAAGCGGCGGTCAGCACATGCGCCTGTTACTGGCGCGTGCGCTGATTTTGCAGCCCGACCTTCTTTTATTAGATGAGCCAGGTAACCACCTCGATCTGCCCACATTGCTGTGGCTGGAACAGTTCCTCATCGGCTGGAACGGCAGTTTTGTGCTGGTTTCCCATGACATTGCTTTGCTCGATCGCGTCACCAACTGCAGTTGGATGCTACGCGATCAAACGTTACAGTTCTTCCGCCTGCCGTGCTCAGCAGCCCGTTTGGCCCTGGTTGAGCAAGATCGCGCTGATGCGCGACGTTATCAGGCAGAGCAAAGCGAGATTGATCGGGTCGAGAAAAGTGCCAAACAGCTGGCCATGTGGGGACGCACCTATGATAACGAAGGTTTATCGCGCAAAGCTCAGCAAATGGAGAAGCGTGCTCACTGGCTCAAAGAAGCGCAAACCACGCTCACGGAGGGCAGCCAATGGCGACTGCAATTGCGCGGCGAGGCGTTAGATGCCGATCGTGTGCTGGCCTTGCCGGTGATGGATGTGCATCCTGCAGAAAACCTCCCGGCACTGTTTTCTTTACCCGCAATGCAGGTGAAAAGCGGCGATCGCGTTGCCATTGTGGGTCACAACGGGACAGGGAAATCGTCACTGCTGCGCCAGCTGTGGCGCGCTTATCAACAGCAAGATAGCGCGTTATTCCACCCGCGAACCCGGCTCGGTTATTACGATCAGGGCCTGCATCAGTTGCGTGATCAAGCATCCTTAAGCGAGGCATTGGCCCACTTTGCTCCGCTAAGTGATGAACAACGGAAGATGGCGCTCATTGGAGCCGGTTTTCCCTATGTGCGTCATCAACAGCTCATCGGGACGTTGAGCGGCGGCGAGCGCTCGCGGCTGTTGTTTGTGGGTCTGACGCTAGCTTGCTATTCGTTACTGATCCTCGATGAACCGACCAACCATCTGGATATGGCCGGTAAAGAGGAACTCGCAGAGGCGCTGAATCAGTTTGCCGGTGCGGTGCTGCTGGTGTCACACGATCGCAGTTTAATCGCCAACAGCTGCAACCGTTTCTGGCTGATTGAAGATCGGCAACTCAGTGAATGGCATGACTTCGATGACGTGACCGAGCGCCTGCGCACACCGCAAACGATGGATGTTACCTCTGCAACGGTTACCCCCTCTAGCGCAGTATCTGACGATGAAGAAGCGTTGCTTTCTGCGCTGGTTGAGCTGGAAGGCAAGCTGGATGAAGATTGTGCTCGTAAGCCAAAACATCAAAAACTGGCGTTGCAGGCACAGTGGATTGAAGAGATTGCAGCACTGAAAACCCAGCTTAATTTGTAGAGCATCGGAGTCGTCCACGTTAGCACCGAGGGGCGGCTTCAAGCCGCCCTTAATGCAACCTAGATCACGGCGCTGAGATCCTGCGCCGCTTTCTTTAACTGGTCAGCCGGATTGCGCCCAATCAAAACATACTGATAACCCCTTCGATGCCACCACACCAGATTCATCCCATGGCGCTTCTCCTGCGCCAGATTACGATCAATGGGATGCTCCTCACGCGAAATACACAGCGCCATCGGGCCATAACTATGGTGATTCCACGCAATTTGCGTAATCAGCGCATCGTCATAACGCAGCATACGCACGCTTTTCAGGCTGGCTTCCGGTAACACCAGTTGTGCAGGCGTCAGATGCAGATCGAGATCGCGTGCGGTACGCTGTAACGAGCGTGCCAGCATTTGGGGTGAACTATCGACATCGGCCAGTGTTTCTGGGCTGTAGAGCGACATATATTGCGCTTCCAGCTCGCGAATACGTTCACTTTCGCTCTGTTCAGCTTTCACACCGGGGCGCGCCCAAAATCCAATACCACTGCCCACCAGCAGAAAACTAACCGATGCAGCAATCAACGCACGACGACTCACCTGCGCCGGCGATGTCATTGGTATTGAGGATGACTGGGCAAGCAGATAATCCAGCCGCGGTGCCATTCGCTCCAACGGTGCTTCATCCAGCATCGGCGCGAAGGCATCGGCAAACGGCTGATTGCTTTTCATCAGTTCAGCGGTGCGCGCCGATAAGGATTCACTGCGCTTCAGTTCAGTTTCAAATGCCTGTGCTTCATCCGCGCGCATCTCACCGTCCAGCCAGGCGACGATCGCCTCATCGGCATAAGGCGAGGTAAATCGTGGTGCATTCACACGCGTTTCTCCTGTCCATCAGGCCGCGCCATCACTGCGCTGGCTAAGGTGTTTCGCGCCGCAGCGAGGCGGCTCATGATAGTGCCAATCGGTACGGCCAGCGTGTCGGCAGCTTCCTGGTAGGTAAAACCTTCGACGTAAACCAGGAATACCGCATTGCGTTGCGCTTCCGGCAGCTGTCCCACGCGCTGCATGACTTTGGCGTATTGCCTACGCTGTTCATTTTGTTGCTGATTATCCGGTGCCAGCAATTCATCGCTCGCTACAAATCCTTGTCCCATGCGTACCCGCTGCGCGCGCAATTCGTTGATCCACACGGAATGCAACACGCTGAACAACCAGCGATCAATGCGCGTGCCCGGTGCGTATTGGGCGCTGCGTTCCAGCGCCCGCACACAGGTGGACTGCACCAGTTCTTCTGCCACATCACGATTACGCGACAACACCATCGCGTAACGCCACATGCGCGCCAGATGGGCCGCCAGATGCTGGCGGACTTCAGTGCTGGTGATAGAGATGTCCTCCGTCAGACAGAATCATCAGGACTCTGGATGACCATTGATTGCCGCGTGCAAATCTCGATACTCTTCGCAATTGACGCCGCACAGCGATTTGATGATGGTAAGCTGCTGTTTCGCCAAATCCGGACGGCCTTTAATCATCCACGCTTCGCCTAAATATTCACGCACTTTGGCATAGTTAGGATCCAGCGCGATCGATTTCTGATAGTAGCTCATCCCCTCATCGGTGCGCCCCAGTTTACGCGTGGCGTAACCGCGATAATTCCACGCTTCTTTGGTGTTTTGATTGTGCAGCGTATCTAACAGCGTCAGCGCGGCCTGATATTCCCCTTTTTTCGCCAGGTGATAGGCGTATTGCGTTTTGTCCTCATCGCTCAGCATGCTGGTTTTTCCGGCACGCAGGATTTGGTTTTACTGTCATAAACCTGCCCTTTTGGACAGTCCGGGGTTTTCTTGTCGCTGTCATCATCGCCCATCGCCAGGGCTGCAGGCGCATGAAGCGCCATCAACAGCACGGGCACGGCAAACCAGCGAACCTGAGTCATCATCTTCATTATTTATCCTCGCGGAGTGGCATGGAATCGCGCAACGGCAGCATACGGCGCAGCACGTTGTCGCGCAGAACGTAGTGATGGAATAACGCTGCCAGCGCGTGCGCGCCGGCCAAAATAATCAACGCCCAGGCAACGTTATTGTGCAATCCCGCCAGCGTGTGGCGCAGTGCGGTATCGACGTGAATAAAGGCAGGAACATCAAACAAACCAAAGAAGCTAAACGGTTCTTGTTGCGACCAGCGGAACAGAAAACCCAGGGCCACCTGAGTGAACAGCAACAAATAAAGCAAACCGTGTACGGCATGCGCCATGATGCGCATCGAAGTGCTGTTTTCCGCGGGTGCCATCGCCAGATGCGTCTGGCGTTGGCTATAAAGACGCCACAGCGGGCGTACGACCATCACCACCGCCAATAAAATACCGAAAGAGATATGCCACGCCTGCAAGCCTTTTCGCAGCGGTGTCCCTTTCTCAAGCTGTTCCCAGATGTGTGCTGACGCAAAGAGAAAAATCACGCTGAAGGCGGTGATCCAGTGCAGCGTGAGGCTAAAGGCATCATAACGCTGGCGCGGTGTATCAGAGAGGTTGGCAGACATTGCGTTTCCCGAAGTGTGAGTGATTTAGGGGTAAACACCTCAGCAACGATTTCTATTCGGAAAATTTTCACTTTTTTCTCAACGTGCGCAGTTTAGTGCGGGAATCCTGACGAATTTTCTCCTGTTTGTTGCATTTAGTGATTACTATTCTCCCTTCATTAAAGGGATGCTTATGTTGAATACCGCTAAAAAACGGCTTTTAGTCGCGCTTGTTATTTTTGTCGTCATTATTCTGGTCTGGGCCTACCGCAGCGCACAACCAAAACCGAATCCGCTGGTCACTGCCGAAGTGCGTCAAGGCAACATTGAAAACGTCATCGCCGCGACCGGAAAAATGGATGCCATTGAACGCGTGAACGTCGGTGCACAGGTGTCGGGCCAGGTGAAAAAGCTGTATATCAAAGCAGGCGATAACGTCACTAAAGGCGAATTGATTGCGGAGATTGACGATCAGCCGCAGCGCAGCGATCTACGCAATGCACAGGCCGCCTTAAGCGTGGCTCAGGCGGATCTGGAAACGCGCGAAGCTGCGCTGGTGCGACAGGATGCGCAGTTCAAACGTCTACAGGCGATGATCAAAGCCAATCTGGTATCACGTCAGGATTATGATGAATCGGCTGAAGCCTGGAGTACCGCACGCGCCGAACTCACGGCACAAAAGGCGCGCGTCATCCAGGCACAGATTGAGGTTGATAAGAAGCAACTGGATCTGAGCTATACCCGTATCATGGCGCCGATGGACGGCACGGTTATTGCCATCGTCACCAAGCAAGGTCAAACGGTCAACGCTGCGCAAAGTGCCCCGACCATCGCCAAACTGGCACAGCTCGATACCATGACCATTAAGGTGCAAATCTCCGAAGCGGATATCAACAACATCAAACCCGGCCAGCAGGCCTGGTTCACCACCTTCGGCAATCCTGATAAGCGCTACAACGCCACACTGCGCAGCATCGAACTGGCCCCGGAATCGGTGATGAAAGATGATGCGTTGATGGGCAACAGTGAAAGTACACCGAGCAGTGGTACCAATGCCGCGATTTATTACAATGCCCTGCTGGATGTGCCTAATCCGGATAACGCCCTGCGTATCTCCATGACCGCACAGGTCAATCTGCTACGTGACACCGCTAAAGATGCGCTGTTGATTCCGGTGCAGGCGACCAAAAAACAGCCGGATGGCAAAACTTACGTAGAAATGGTGGGTACAGACCATCAGCCAGAAAAACGCTTCATTACCACCGGCATCACCGACAGCGTTGATATTCAGGTTCTCAGCGGACTGAAAGCCGGTGAAAAAGTGATTCTCGCTACCCAGGCGGTGGGTGCGGACAAGGTGGTGATGTGAGCATTATCGAACTGAAAAACATTCAGCGCAGCTATGTTAACGGTTCACAATCATTGCATGTGCTAAAAAACATTAACCTGCAGATCGCCAGTGGTGAAATGGTGGCGATCATCGGTCCTTCCGGTTCCGGCAAATCGACCCTGTTGAATATACTGGGCTGTCTCGATGCTGCCGACAGCGGTGAGTATTTTATCAGTGGGCAAAATACCGCCTCACTGTCGCCCGATGCCCTGGCGAAAGTGCGCCGCGAACACATCGGCTTTATCTTCCAGCGTTATCACCTGATGCCGGATCTCACCGCGCTGAGTAATGTCGAGATTCCAGCGATTTATGCCAATCTGCAGGGCCACTCGCGCCGCGAACGTGCTGCTCAGCTGCTGGAGCGACTGGGACTGAAAGGGCGAGAACATCATAAGCCGGGCGAGCTTTCCGGTGGTCAGCAGCAGCGTGTCAGTATTGCACGCGCGTTGATCAACGGCGCGGAGATTATCCTCGCCGATGAACCCACTGGCGCATTGGATTCGCACTCCGGTGAAGAAGTGTTAAGCATCCTGCACGACCTCAATCGCGAAGGTCATACCGTCATTATCGTCACCCACGATATGAAAGTCGCGCAGCACGCCGACCGCATTATTGAGATTCAGGATGGCGAGATCTTCGCTGACAGCGGCCGCCAGCAAGATGGCGCCCGTGCGCTTTACACCCCAGTGGCGCGTAAAAGTCAGAGCAAGCTGCGGGGTTTTATTGATCGCCTGCGCGAATCGATGCGCATGGCGCTTAATGCCATGAACACCCATCGCTTGCGCACTGCGCTAACCATGACCGGCATTATCTTTGGCATCGCCGCCGTGGTCACCGTGGTGGCACTCGGTCAAGGGGCGCGCGAAAAGACGCTGGAAAGTATTTCCGGCCTCGGGACGAACGTGGTGTCGATTTATGCCGGCAGTGATTTTGCCGAGGATGACGCACACCCGATACTGACGCTCGTGATGGCCGATGCGGATGTGATTGCGCGTCAACAGTTTGTCGATAAGGTTAGCCCGGAACTGCTTTCAACGCAGCCTATCCGCTATCTGGCGAATTCCTCAAAAGCGTCGGTATCCGGCGTGGGTAAAGATTACTTTGAGATTCAGGGCATCAAACTCACCGAAGGCAGTAACTTCAGTGATGAACGTCATGCGCGACAAGAGATCATCATTGATACCAATACGCGAAATAAGTTGTTCGCTGCGCATGAGAATCCAATCGGTAAAATGATCGTGTTGGGTTCTGTGCCGGTGCGGGTGATTGGTGTGGCGCATGAAGATAACGGCATTTCGCCTAACCGCCTTACGGTATGGCTTCCGTGGAGCACCATGATGTACCGCATCAGCGGGCAAACAGCGCTGACCAGTATCAGCATCAAGCTCAAAGATGATGTGGTCAGCGGCCCAGCGGTAGAATCACTTACACAGTTATTGACCGCGCGTCACGGCACGAAAGACTTCCTGATGTTCAACCGCGACAAATATCGTAAGGCGATCGAAGGCGCGGCAGCCACGCTGACATTATTGATTTTAATGGTGGCGTCGATTGCGTTGATGATTGGCAGTATCGGGGTGATGAACATCATGCTGGTGTCTGTCACCGAGCGCACCCACGAAATCGGTGTGCGCATGGCGGTGGGCGCACGGCGTGGCGATATCATGCAGCAATTTATGATTGAAGCGGTGCTGGTGTGTTTAGTGGGCGGTTCGCTGGGGGTAGCACTCTCATTGGTGATCGGTCCGCTGATTAGCCTGCTGGCCGGCGGCGTGTTAACCGCTATCTACTCCTGGGAATCCGCGGGCGCGGCGTTTGCCTGTTCCACCATCATCGGCATGATTTTTGGTTATCTGCCTGCGCGCAAAGCCGCCCGAATGGATCCGGTGGCGGCGCTAGCAAGCGAGTAATGAAGACCTATTCTGGTGCAATTCGGGCACAGGAGTAACCGTCAGATCAGCATCGGCAACGTGGCGCTGGCCGTTTGCTGACTGGCCGTTGCGTAATGCGCATCGTGCGTCATCAGTTCACCCATCAGCACTTCCACCAGCAACATCGCCCCGACTTTACCGCTGAGCGTACCCGCATTCAGCGGGCCTTCAGGGCGTGCCGCCACCAGCAGCAGGTCCGCCAGACTGCCCATCGGACTGCGCAAGGTGTTACTTAACATCAACACGCGCGCCTGCCGCTTCTTCGCCACGTTAACCACATGCATGAGATCTTTAGTGGATCCGGATGCGGAGATCGCAATCACCCAGTCACCTTCGCCTAACGTGGAAGCGTTCATCGCGGCGCGATGCATATCACCAAATAGCTGTGCCGATTTGCCCAGTCGCAACAGACGATAGTGCAAATATTCGCCGGTGATGGCACTGGCTGCCACACCATAGATCTGAATAGAACGCGCCTGATGCAACGCGGCACCCGCTTGTTGTAATACTTCACGATTGATGAATTTACCGGTATCGCGCAGCGCCTGCACTGACTCTTCAACCAACGCGTCTACCGGATCTCCCGTCGCTGGCAACGTTGGCTGGCTCTGTTGGACATCCAGCGCCAGCGCCATTTTAAATTCGGTATAGCCTTTGCAGCTCAGATTCCGGCATAAGCGAGTCACGCTGGCTTCGCTGGTGTCCGTCTCTTTTGCCAACTCAGTAATGGTGAGATACAACACTCTCTGCGGTTCGGTAAGGATGAAGTCGCCCAGCTTTTGCAGCGCTGGACTGTAGCCCGGCAGCCCCTGCCGCAGATGAAGCAAAATATTTCCGTTGTCCGTCATCACATTCCTCCATTACCCAATATTGATGGCGCTTAGTGTGCGTAATGCCCCTGCTTTGTGCCAGAAGAATTGATTATAAGTGAAAGCTATCACACTAACGGTAGTAATTTTCATCCAATGAAGTAGATTGTGGTAATAATTTTTACCACAACAACACTTCGGGGATAAAAATTTATGTCAATGTTCAGTGGAGCCTCTTCCGGAGGCTGGTTCGAAAAGGCGCAGCGTTTCGGCAAGTCGTTTATGTTGCCGATTGCCATTTTACCCGCCGCCGGTCTGTTGCTTGGCGTGGGTGGCGCGTTGTCCAATCCCAATACCGTTAAGGCCTACCCATTCCTGGATATCGCCTGGCTACAAGGGGTGTTCACCATCATGGCCAGTGCGGGCTCGGTGGTGTTTGCCAACCTCGCCGTGCTGTTTGCGGTGGGTGTGGCGGTAGGATTAGCCAAAAGCGATAAGGGCACGGCGGGGCTGGCATCACTGCTCGCCTATCTGGTGATGAACGCCACCATCAATGCGCTACTGACGTTGACTGGTGTGCTGGCCAGCAGCAACCTGAGCGCCGTGGGCCAGGGCATGGCACTGGGCATTCAGACGCTGGAAACCGGCGTGTTCGGTGGTGTGGTGATTGGACTGGTCACGGCATTGCTGCATAACAAGTACAACAAAATCGCCCTGCCGCAATTTCTTGGATTCTTTGGTGGCTCACGCTTCGTGCCTATCATCAGCTCATTTGTGGCGATTATCGTTGGCGCTGCGATGACCATCGTCTGGCCCCACTTCCAAAAAGTCATTTTTGGCATGGGCAGCTTAGTCGATGCCACAGGCTATTTGGGCACCTTTATTTATGGCTTCGTACTGCGCATGTTGGGCCCGTTCGGTTTGCATCACATCTTTTATCTGCCGTTCTGGACTACCGCGTTAGGCGGCAGCGAGATGATCAATGGTCATCTGGTTGAAGGTACTCAGCGCATCTTCTTTGCTCAATTGGCCGATCCCAATACGCAGCAGTTCTATCTGGGGACCGCACGGTTTATGTCGGGTCGCTTCATCACCATGATGTTCGGGCTAATCGGCGCCTGCCTCGCGATGTATCACACAGCTAAACCAGAGAACCGCAAGCGCGTTGCCGGTCTGCTGCTGTCGGCCGCGCTGACCTCATTCCTGACCGGCATCACCGAACCGATTGAGTTTTCCTTCTTGTTTGTCGCCCCGGTGCTGTATGTGATCCACGCAGTGTTTGATGGCCTGGCCTTTATGATTGCTCACATCTTGCACATCACTATTGGTCAAACGTTTTTCCGGTGGGCTGATTGATTTCATCCTGTTCGGGGTGTTGCAGGGAGAAGCTAAAACGCACTGGATTTATGTGCCAATGGTCGGCGTGCCATGGTTCCTGCTGTATTACTTCACCTTCCGTCTGCTGATTACACGCTTCAATTTTAAAACCCCGGGCCGTGAAGATGTCAGCATCGATACGCTGCCAATGGCCGCAGGCGAACGCCCTTTGCAAGTGATCGAAGCGCTTGGCGGTAAAGACAATATTGCTGAACTTGACTGCTGTGCGACCCGTTTGCGCATCACGCTGCACGACAGTTCTAAACTGAATGAAGCCGCATTGAAAGCCACGGGCGCCCGCGCGGTGATCCAACGTGGCAAAGGCGTGCAGGTGATCTATGGCCCGCACGTCACCATCATCAAAAATGAAGTTGAGGAGTTACTCGCGCTATGAAAGCAACCATGCTGGAGCATATTCAGGGAAAACTGGTGGTCTCTTGCCAGGCATTGGAAGATGAGCCGCTGCACAGCCCTTACATCATGTCGCGGATGGCGTTAGCCGCCATGCAAGGCGGTGCGGCGGCAATCCGCGCCAACAGCCTGGTTGATGTGCAGCAGATTAAGCAAACCGTCGATTTGCCGATCATTGCTATCATCAAACGGGATTACCCTGGCAGCGACGTCTATATCACCGCGACGTTGAAAGAAGTGGATGAATTAATGGCAGCGAGTCCGGCGATGATTGCGCTGGATGCCACGCAACATCAACGTCCTGGCGAAATGCAGTTACCACAATTGGTGGCGGCGATTCGACAGCGTTATCCGCAATTACTGCTGATGGCCGATATCGCCACGCTGGATGAAGCACAGCAGGCTGCGGCGTTGGGATTTGATTGTGTGGGTACCACGCTGCACGGCTACACAACAGAGACGCAAGGCGCTTACCTGCCGGCCAATGACTTTCATTTCTTACGTGAGGTTTTGGCAACGGTGAAGGTGCCAGTGATTGCGGAAGGCAATGTTGAAACACCGGAAATGGCAGCGCAGTGTTTAAAGCTGGGTGCACATGCGGTAGTGGTTGGGGGTGCGATTACTCGCCCTCAGCAAATTACGCAGCGTTTTGTGGACGCCATTCGCTAAAGTGTTTTTGCGGATGATACAAATAGCAAAGCCGCCCGGAGGCGGCCTTAACGCTGTAGCATAACCCGGACTTATTTATACAGTTCTGCAGTCATGTGTACGCGGTTATTGGTGTTCGCTTCAGTGATTTTGTACTGTGCGCCCTGCTGCTGAGCAACGGCTGCAACTTTGGCTTCTGCACCGTCCAGAGTTGAAGACTCTACAGAAACGCTCTGTGCGAAACTTGCAGCAGACATCAGTGAAAGAGCAGCAGCGGCGGCGATGGTCAGTGTTTTGATGGTTTTCATGGTCATATTCCTTTGGGTTGTGAGTGAAGGCTGTGTGCCTTCGATGGAAACAATAATACCTCACGTTACCATCACCATATTAACTATTAGTGCGATCATGATGATCCAGCTAATCGTACCGCCAATTACTGTCACTGCAACTGTCATAATGATCAGGATGTTATCCACATTTCAGGTGAAAAGAGTCCTGGCTAACCTGTGGATAAATCTCCCCTTCCCGCCCGCCATGCCCGCTGACCACAGGCGGCTACTTTTCGTACGAAACATCATGCAATAACGTCAAAGAACAGCGGATGATGAGGCTTGCCGCTTTAACGCCTGGTCAGTTTCAGCTCACGAGCCTTCACACCGAGTCATCCTTCTCGACCACCAGCACGCGCGCAGCACCCTGAGGATGGGCCACATGTTCAGTCCCCACGCTGGCAAAGAAGATATCACCAACATTCAACATGACTTTCTGCACATCACCTTGCTCACGGTAATGCATCTCAACGATGCCATCTAACACCACAAACACTTCTTCGCCATCATTGATGTGCCAGCGATAGGGTTTATCCGTCCAGTGCAGTCTGACGCTGGTGCCATTGAAATTAGCGATATCCAAAGCATCCCATGCCTTCTCTGGCGTGAAATTTTTACTGATGATAGTTTTCATGCGCGACCTTAATCAATGAAATTACGCATAATATTAACCCTAAGCGTCGGGGTATTTAGGACATCTGTCGGCCTTTTCAGGCCAGATTAACGCGTCACTACGGCGAATTTACGCATGGCAAAATATTCATCACGGCCAATATTGCTGCAGCGATAAAGGTCATCGCCATATCACCCGGAATGTAGGCCATAAATGCTGCAAGAAATTGACCGGCAAAAATAGCCATGGATAGCCGCGCCAGTTGACGACCGCGTTCTTTCGGCTGGCTGATTTCCACGGTCATATGATTCACCAGCGGGACCGAGAGACCAAATCCCATGCCTAACAAGATGCCACCGGGTAAACACAGCATCATGTCTGGTGCGGCAGCAAACTCCAGATGCGCGAGGACATAACAGATAAACGCCATAATCAGCGTGGGATATGAACCAAATTGCAGCGCAACATGCGGCATCAACGCAGCGGCCAGCACCGCCACCAGCGAGACGAATGACAGGAAATAGCCAATATGGGCGGCATCAACGCCCAGCGCGGCGAAGCGTTGTGGCAGCATGATGATGGCAGTAAAAAAACACATCATGGAACAAATAGCCGCCAGCAACACCGGACGCAATGTCCGATCGCTACTCATGGCATCGTCCTTAATCACGCTCGTGGCGATTGGCTGTTGTCGGCGTGGGATAAAGATTACCACCAACACCAGCAGCAGCCAGGAAAAAGATACAGTGCATAGGGATAGCGCCAACTAAAGGAAGCCAGGATCCCGCCTATAAATAAAAACACCACCCCACCGAGTTCAATGGCCATGCCCTGACGCGCCATCATTTTAAGTCTGGCCTCAGCCTGATAAAAACGGGCGATCAGGCTGGTTCCTGCGGACATCACGATGGCTGTCGTCGCGCCCAGTAGTATCCGGTCAATAATTTGCAACGTCGCCCCAGGCAACCAGGCGCCAGCAAAACCCAAGCCGCCATAGCAAAAAAGACCCACCAGTAGCATGGGATAGTCACCCACACGGTCTATCGCTCGGCCAGCCAAAGGGCCCGCCACAACCACACCCAGCGCAGGCAGCGTCACCAGCCAATTTGCCAAATGTGAAACGCCGAGTTGCGCGGCAATAACACTCAAACCCGGCACGATGACACATCCCACCATAATGGTCAGGCAACTCACTGCCAATAACGTCATTGCACCCGCAGGCTTCAATACAGTCATAAATTCACCTATCCGTATAATGGTATTTATATCCACATATCGGACAGAAGTGTTGAGCCAATCGCGTGTATTGTCAATCGCTACCGGGCATCGTGGTATAGTGGCGAACGGATAAATCGATGAAGTGGATAAAGAATGGTTGCAGATACTGAAGCTAACGGTTCACAGGTTATTGCACGTGCAGCTATTATATTGCGCGCGTTGGAAAATCGCCCCGCCGGTTTGTCGATGTCTGAGCTGGCGAAATCGACTGCGCTACCGCGTACGACGGTGCATCGATTAGTCACATCTTTGATAGCGCAGCAGTTGCTGATTCAGGATAGTGAGGGGATTAAGCTTGGCCCTGCGCTGGCAAGACTCGCCGCCTCAGCCCATACCGATATTATTGCCCTTGCCCAGCCCGCGATGGAGACATTGGGCCGTCGCACTCGCGAAACGGTGGATCTGTGTGTCTGGCGTGGCAGCCACACGGTTTTAGTCAGCCAATACGCTTCGGATCAAGAGTTACGCGTTGTTTCCCCCATTAGCACCGCTTTTCCTTCCCATTGTGCCGCCCATGGCAAAGCCTTGTTAGCGGAACAACCGGCAGAGATCTTATCGGCATTACTGCCGCAGCTGAACGAAGTGCGCACCCAGCAAACATTGCAGGATCGTCAGCTTTTGCTGGCAGCCATAGAGCGGGTGGGTCTGGAAGGTTATGCAATTGATCGGGAGGAACATGCGCGGGGCGTTTGTGGCGTGAGTGTTGCCCTGCGTACCGGGCCGGGTGAGCGTTATGCGCTGGCCTTAGCCGTACCGGCATTACGTTTTGATGAGCAGTTTCCCCATTTACTGGCTGCGTTGATGCAGGCAAGAGCAGAAATCGAGACGCTGGTGGCGCGCTGAGTAACAAAAACAGCAAAGCCGCCCGAAGGCGGCCTTAACGCAACAATATCAACAGGACTTATTTATACAATTCTGCTGTCATGTGCACACGGTTGTTCGTGTTGGCTTCAGTAATTTTATACTGCGCGCCTTGCTCCTGAGCAACAGCGGCAACTTTGGCTTCTGCACCATCAAGCGTTGAAGACTCTACAGAAATGCTCTGTGCAAAGCTGGCAGCAGACATCAGTGAAAGAGCGGCAGCAGCGGCGATGGTCAATGTTTTAATGGTTTTCATGGTCATATTCCTTTGGGTTGTGATTGAAGGCTGTGTGCCTTCGATGAAACAATAATAACCTAAGTTATCGTTACTATATTAACTATTAGTGCGATAATGGTGATCGTGCTAATTACTTGTTGCCAGCAGGCTGCGTACGGTCGAAATAAAGTGTGGCCACTGATGGAAACGTATCACCGGCATGTGCGCATGACGCTGCGTGCGCAGCGCTTCAACAAATGCGCTGGCTTGCTGAACGATCGGGTCATGATTCTGATTCATGCTGTTGTCTCCTGTGCATTACGCCTCTAAACGGAAAAGACCGCCCCGTGGGGCGGCCTGTCCCGGCACTTCCGTATGCAACCATCCGATACTTATTTGTACAATTCTGCGGTCATGTGCACGACGTTGCCGTTGCTGGCTTCAATAATTTTGTATTGTTCGTTCTGTTGATGCGCCTGAGCAGCAATTTTTTGCTTCGGCTCCATCCAGAGTCAGGGAGGTTGCTGAAACAGTTTGTGCAAAGCTTGCAGCAGACATCAGTGAAAGAGCGGCAACAGCGGCGATTGACATTGCTTTAATGGTTTTCATGGTCATATTCCTTGGTTTGTTTGATGAGAAGGCTGTGTGCCTTCGATGGAAGTGATAATAACCAGTAAACTATATCCATATTAACTATTAGTGCGATCATTATGTTCGCACTAATAGTTAATTAACCTAAGACAGACCCAACGTTTCAATCACCTGCTGCACCTCACGCTGATCGCTGGCGGATAAGGCACGCAGCGGGCGCGGTAAACTGTGCTCGCCCGCCAGGCCTAAGATCGCGGCTGCCGCAGCCATCACTCGAATGCTGCCACCGTGCTTACGGAACAGTGCCCAGAGCGGCTCAAGCCTCAGCGATTGCTCGGCCACCGCGGTTACGTCACCTGACTTGGCGGCCTGGGTAAGCGATTTCGCGGTGTGGGGGAAAAGTCCGCCGCACACCGAGTACCAAACATCGCATCCCGCAATCAAACCGTTCCCTGCTGAGGCATCACCACTGACACCAATGCTGATATGAGCGGGTAACACCGCACGCAGGTTGAGTACGCGCTGAGTAGCAGCGTTGATCTCAGCGGGAACGCCGGGGATTTTGATGGAAACAATATTTGGAAGCGCAGCGATACGTGCGTAGAGCGCATCTGAGAATTCGGTATGGGTGGTGCCAGGATTGTCATACACGCAAATCGGCGAGGAAACACGCTGTGCCACCTCCTCAAACAATCCATACACTTCTGCTTCAGTCAGCCTTTGGTAAGCAACAGCAGGTAGCAGTAACGCCTTCGCGCCTGCCCGCTGTGCGTCATCCGCCAGACGTAAGACTTCGTCCGTGCTGGTTGCGCCGATACTCACCATGACGGGAATGCCGTCTGCATGCTCAACGGCTAATGTCGCCACGCGTTTGCGTTGTTCGCGGGTGAGATAGGCATAGCTACCGGTGGAACCGAGTACGCCGAGCGAGTCGACTTTGGCAGTGGTTAATCGCGCGAGTAAAGATAGAAAGGCTTTTTCATCGATACCTGAAGAGGTGAACGGGGTAAGCGGGAACGCACTGAGACCTGAAAACATAGCCAGCTCCTGTTGGATAGCGTAAAAAAACATCTTAGCAACGGCTAGCTATTTGTCATAGGACAAAAATTTGATGTTTTTCATGATATAGCTTTCCAAACTTCACCAATATCAATCTGGACTCAATCCTGAGCATATTGCTGAGTAAAATTTGGGAGAGGCTTGAAAGTAGCACAAAAAAAATGCCCTCAGCAGAGGGCATCTTTTACTTCATAACAAACTTACTTCAGCGCAATACGCACGATCTCGTCAGAACCTTTGGTTGAAGAGTCTTTATTGAACTCAGCCTTCAGGGTCACGTAAAGGGTATTGTTGTCCGGGCCAATCAGCAGGCTGTTTGGATTCTTCTCAAACGACCAGCTGTTTTTCACTGCGTAAGTGGTGGCATCCAACTGTAGCACTTTCTTCGATTCGCGCTGGCTGATGAACAGCTCATTACGTTTTGCATCGAACTTAATGCCCAGCGAATCGCCTTCAATACGCTTGATCACTTTGCCAGTGCGCTCATCAAACACCAGAGTAGCTTTGCCTTTTGAATCATCAGTCACGAACAGGCGGCCGGTAGACGGATCTTCTGCCATGTTCAGGAACAGATATTCTTTGCCATCACCTGCTGTCCAGCGCTTCTCAATTTTGTGCGTGCGTGGGTTGATCACCAGAATTTCACCCGAACCGTTGGCCGCATAAATGCGCTCGGTCACTGGAGAATAGATAATACCGGTTACCCATTTACCGGCATTCTTGATCTCGGTTTTCAGCTTAAAAGTTTTGGTATCCACCACGGAGATGTAACCCGGATCGGCCACACGGCCCACATACAGTTCGTTGCCGTGCCACAGCACTTCACGTGCGCCCGCCGGGTAACCTTCTTTGCTGATTTTGCCTGGGAATACCAGGCGCTGCAGCACTTTACCGCTCTGCGCATCGACTTTAGAGATTGCGCCGTCCAGTGAGTTGGTGGTGTAGAACACGCTGCCTTGCTCATCAATCGCGGTACCGAAGTTTTTCAGATCGGTATGGGTTTCGCCTTTGGTCGCCAGCGTGGCCGGGTCGAGGCGATAGATCACTCCACCATTCACATCTTTGAACGCCTGCGCACTGGCAACAAACAACGCTTTTGAGGCCGGTGAATACACCATTTCATACAGACCATCGCCCAGGGCGCGTTGCGTCACTGCGGTATCAACCGGTTTAACCGTTTCAGCGGCAGGGGCTTCGGCTTTCTTAGCAGGCGCCTGACAAGCGGTCAGGCTAAATGCAGCGGCGATCGCCATGGCAACGGTGGCTTTACGCGGACTAAACAACGATTTCATGCTGAACTCCATCAATGGATGAACGGCTCCGTTCCGATCAATGCCGGGCGGAAGAATATAAGAAGAATGAGAATCATACGCATTAACAGGGAGTAAGCAAATATTCAGGTGGATTTAAGTGCTGCCTTCCCCACTTTTCCAAATTCTTTTCAGCTCTTGTCAGACGTCATTTAACCAAAAAGTAGCCAAAATCGCCCCCAATAAATGTGAAAACACCAGTAATTAGCCGGGTATTAATCGCTCTATCATTATGATTTATAGCATGTTTACATATGATTACACTTCAAATTGAATCCTTTGAGGATTCTATAAAGCAAATGATTATCATTGGCGTTCTCATACAAGATTAGCAGCGTATTCCCTGCTCTTTTGCAATGGAATGACGAGGCCTCAGCATTAAGACCCGGCGTAACCGCCTTATAAAAAATTATTTATTACGGAATCAATTATGTCTTTAAACGGCAGGGAATCAGGCATTCGGAAAACGTTCAGCGTCTCGTTACTGGCACTGGCGGTGCATGCGCTTCTCAATCCAGCGTTAGTGCAAGCAGCGGATAATGCGCAACAGGATCTGGTGGTCAACGCCTCCACTGATGACAGCGGCAGTGATAACGATAAACAGGATTACGCCGTCAAAACCACGCGTGCAGGCACCAAACTGCTGTTAACGCCGCGCGACGTGCCGCAATCAGTCAGTGTCGTGACGCAACAGCGTATGCAGGACCAGCAGCTACAAACCGTGACCGACGTGCTGAATAACACCACCGGCATTACCAGTAATCTGGTGGATTCTGAACGCTCGGAATATTATTCACGCGGATTTAAAATCACTAACTTCACTTATGATGGCATCCCAACCTCCGTAGGCGACAGCTGGAACTACGGTGATGCGGCCTCAGATACCGCCATTTATGATCGTATTGAAGTGGTACGCGGCGCCACCGGTTTGATGACCGGCGCGGGCAGCCCTTCCGCTTCCGTCAACATGGTGCGCAAACACGCTGATAGCAAAGACTTCACCGGTTCAGTCAGCGCAGCTATGGTAGCTGGGACAAACAACGTTACGTCGCTGACATTGCGGGACCGCTCAACAGCGAGGGGTCTTTACGTGGACGCGTCGTGACCGGCTATCAGGACCAGGACAGTTGGTTAGACCGCTATCATAAAAACAAGAAGTTCCTGTATGGCGTTGTCGATGCGGATATCACTGAGCACACCACGCTTTCACTGGGTTACGACTATGAAAAAGCGGATACGCGCGATCCCACCTGGGGCGGCATTCCTGTTTTCTATAGCAACGGGTCATTGACGCATTACAACCGCAGCCTGAACTCTGCGGCTGACT
Source organism: Pantoea rodasii (assembly GCF_002095465.1). Taxonomy (GTDB): domain Bacteria; phylum Pseudomonadota; class Gammaproteobacteria; order Enterobacterales; family Enterobacteriaceae; genus Pantoea; species Pantoea rodasii. The sequence continues at coordinate 422,793 of NZ_MLFP01000003.1, forward strand.
GGACCTACTACCACACCGAAGTGCAGAAAGTGTATGCCGACCTGGTACACAACTTCGACAATGGCTGGAGTTTCCATGTCAACGGCACCCATGCCAAAAATACCTTCAGCGATAAGCTGATGAGTCTCTACAGTGCATTCCCTGATGAAACAACCGGCGAAGGCGTCACCGGTTACGGCAGTCTGGATCGCGGTAAGCGTGAGCAAACCTCCGTAGATGGTTATGCCAGTGGACCGTTTGAGCTGCTCGGTCGTCAGCATCAGTTAATGGCCGGTGTGAGTTACAGCCGTCAACATAACCAAACTTATAGCCAGGACGGCGTCACCGATCTGGATGAGTACGATATTACCGCTGCGGATATGGGCGCTTTCAACAACAGCTGGAATGGCAATATCGCCGAGCCCCAGTGGCAAGGTTGGTATCTGAACGCCAATGACGTTATCCGTCAGAAATCGGCTTATACCGCGGCACGTTTCTCATTGGCCGATCCGTTGTCATTGATCATCGGAGCACGCTACACCGAGTGGAGCACCAACGGTAGCAGCGGCAACATGACCAAAAATAACACCACGCCGTATGCAGGCCTGGTGTATGACATCAACGATACCTGGTCAGCGTATGCCAACTACACCTCGATTTTCCAGCCGCAAACCTACCGCGACAGCTCGGGCCATTATCTTTCGCCGGTGACTGGAAAAAGCTACGAAACGGGTTTGAAATCGGCTTGGTATGATGGTCGTTTGACTGCCACCTTCGCGATATTCCGCATTCAGCAGGAGAACGTGGGTACGGAAGAGAACGGCGTTTACGTGAACAACAGCAGTGAGCAGGCTTACACCGCCACCAAAGGCGCGCGCAGCAAAGGTGCCGAGTTCGAGCTGAACGGTGCGGTGACTGACAATCTGCAGTTAACCTTCGGTGCAACGCGCTATGTCGCCCGTGATTCCGATGGCCGTTACAACTCAGACCAACCGCAAACTCAGTTTAAATTGTTCACCCGTTATCAGGTTCCCATGTTGCCTGACCTGACCATCGGCGGCGGCGTTAACTGGCAGAACCGTGTGTTTGAAGATGTCAGCGCCCCGGATGGCAGCACGCAGCGCGTTTATCAGGGCAGCTATCCACTGGCTAACCTGTTTGCCCGCTATCAGGTGACCAAACAAGTGGCGGTGCAGGCTAACGTCGATAACTTATTCGACCGCGAGTACTACACCTATATGAACAACTATGTATATGGCGAGCCGCGAAACTTCTCTGTTAGCGTGTCATATCAGTTCTGATAAAAAAAATCCCCGGTGCTAAGCCGGGGATTTTCTCTGCATCACACCTTATTTTTATAATTAAAGCTGATCTGCGAATTCTGTTCACGCGGTAGACGCCGCGCCTCTAAATACACCGATTTCCAATACGGATTATTCAATGACGACCGCATCACGCCCTGGCTAACCGAAGCGTGGAGGAATTGATGATCGGTATCGTAAAAGCCAACGTGTAACTCACGTTTGATGCGAAAGAACACCAAATCACCGGGTTGCAGGTGCGCCTTATCAACAGGCTGCCCCATGGCAATTAACTCACGGGTGGTGACGCGGTCCATCGGAATATTGAAACGATCTTTCAATGTGCGCCAGACAAAACCTGAACAATCCACACCGTTTAATTGCGTGCCGCCCCACTGATATTTAGTGCCTTCCCATGAATGCATTTGATCGTGTAATGCTGCAATCACGGGAATCAAATCGGGTTGCTGGCCGCCATCGGCTGAAGCATCGACGCTCTCTTCCGCAGGTGCATGGGAAGATTTTGAAGAGCAACCTGCCAGGGTAATAACGAACAGGCAGGCGAAAAATTTGCTGGCCGCAGAATTGATCATGAGATGACGTTTTCGCTGAGGGAGACAGTGGTTAGAGATTTATACCGCATAAAAGTTGCAAAAATAAATAGCTCAGCGCTGAATTCTTTTAATCCTCTTCTTTTTTACCTAAGTTTACGCAAAGGTAACATCATGTATTTGGGATAAAAATTATATATTCTTTCGCCAATTTTCGCTGTGGCGGTTATTAATTCGACCAACTCTGCTGCTATTTCATTCCACTCCGGCGTCAGCGCGTGCCGGAGTGGAAATGGTTTGTCGGATTTATTGTTTCGCTTTCGTGCGCAGCGGTGACTCTGGCAGGAACAGAGACAGGACAAATGCCAGCAACATCACTACGGCCGCCATCTGGAATGCCGCATGAACCGCATCGCTGAATACCTGCAAATAGGCCTGTTGCACATCTGGCGGTAGACGATGCACGGCATTGGGATCCAGTGTGGCAGGCAGCGCGTCGCCTTTTTCCACCAGTGTGACCAGTCCTGATTTCAGCACCTGGCTGAATACGGCACCAAACAGCGCCACGCCAATCGAACCGCCCACCGAGCGGAACAGCGTGACGGATGACGTGGCAACGCCAATACGATCCGGCGAAACGGTGTTCTGCACCGCCAGTACCAGCACTTGCATCACCATGCCCATGCCCATACCGAGCACGCAAGCGTATAAATAGATGTGCCACAGCGGTGAATCAAGCGTCAGCGTAGTGAGTAGCGCCATTCCAACAGTTGCCAGCAAGGTTCCGGCTATCGGGAACAGTCGGTAACGTCCGGTGCGACTGATAATGCGCCCACTCGCAATGGAGGTGATCAGTAATCCCCCCATCAGCGGCAATAATTGCAGCCCGGCTTCAGTCGGCGTCGAGCCTTTCACAACTTGTAAATACAGCGGCAAAAAGGTCACGCTGCCAAACAGCGACATCCCAATGATAAACGCCATCAAACTGGAGAGTGAAAAACTGCGATTGCGAAACAGCGAGAGCGGAATAATCGGTTCCCACGCACGGCGTTCTTCATAAATAAAACCGATCACGCCGACCAGGCCAAATGCCAGGATGCACCACAGCACCGGATCGCTCCACTCACGCAGCGTTCCGCCCTCACTGGTGAAGAGCGTAATACCGACCAAAGCCAGACTCAGACAAACCGCGCCTGGATAATCAATCTCGTGCGGCTTGCGTTTATTATCCGCCTTAAACACGGCGTTGATCACCACTAGCGCAAATAAGCCCAGCGGCAGGTTGATATAGAATATCCAGCGCCATGAAGCGTGCTGCACAATAAAGCCGCCGAGCAAGGGACCAATCACCGTTGCCAGGCCAAATACGCCGCCAAACAACCCCTGGTATTTCCCGCGCTCGGCCGGGGGGATAATATCCGCCACCGCCGCCATACTCACCACCATCAATCCCCCGCCGCCTAAGCCTTGCAGGGCACGGGTAAAGATCAGCTGCTCCATATTTTGCGCCAGCCCACACAGTGCTGAGCCAATCAGGAACAAAATGACGGAGATTTGCAGCACCGTTTTACGGCCAAACAGGTCACCGAATTTACCGTATAGCGGCACCACAATGGTGGAAGCCAGCATGTACGCCGTGACGATCCACGACAGACGATCCAGCCCGCCCAGCTCACCGACAATGGTGGGCAGCGCAGTAGACACAATGGTCTGGTCAAGCGCGGACAGCAGCATCACCAGCATCAACGCGCCCATCAGCAAGCGGACAGAAGGTGGACTCTCTTCCCCACTGCCTGATGACGGCACTAACGTTTTAGATTTCATATCAGACACCAATTGAAATTAATTAAATACACAATTAATATTGTTCTCAGTCTGACATGAAACCAGTGAGCGCGTAAAGATGACCGCACAAAAAGTCCCTGATGATGAGAAATCCACTCACGACAAACCACGTCGCCCCGGGCGACCGCGTGGAGGTGCGATTACCGCACAACAGCGCGAGCATTTGCTGGATATCACGCTGGCGCTTTACGCCGAGAGCGGCATCGCTGAAACCTCACTCAATGCGATTGCGCGTAAAGCGGGCGTCAGTCCGGCGATGCTCAATTACTATTTTCAGTCGCGTGAATCTTTGCTGGATGTGGTGGTTGAAGAGCGTTTTTTGCCGTTACGCCAACGTCTTGAAGCCCACTTTGACCATGAAAGCAGCGACCCGGTCGCAACGTTCAGTGGGTTCATTCGGGAAATTGCCGACATAGTGATGAGCAACGATTGGTTCGCTCAACTGTGGATGCAAGAAGTGACCGGCGGTTCACACGGTTTGGGGCAACATATCAAAGCGCGCTACGGGCATGCCGGACGCGATAAAGTCAGAGCAATCATGGTGCGCTGGCAGCAGCAGGGATTGCTTAATGCCGAACTGAATCCAGATTTGTTGATGACCTCGATCCTCAGCATGATTCTGGTGCCCTTCTCGCGCTTTGCCAATGAGCCGGAATTTAATACTGAAATCATTGTGCAGCATACGTTGAGCCTGTTCTGCCAGGGTATTCGCCCGGTCAGTTAGCCCAAAACATCTCGCTTCGAGGATCGGGCCGCGTGAAGGCGGAGCCCTTCAAATCGCGTCCTGACTCTTGCCAGCATTAGCGCGGCGCCAATCCGCCCGGAGCGTACCTTGTTACGATCCGGGCGGATCAATCGCTTTCACCCATGCACAACATGATTGCTTTCACTGCTCCACTGCGCCAGCACCCGGTCGCCCGGTGCAAAGCTTTGCGGTTCGGCTTCGCCTTGCGTTTGTTTCCACGCCATCAAGGTGTCGCCATTCGGCAGACGCAGGTTGTAATGCAGCATATAACCGCGATACACCACCTGAGCCACTTCTGCGGCCGTTGCATTACAGGCAGCCGCGTCTAAAGGCACCGTCAGCGGCGACAATCTTACGGCTTCAGGCCGCACTGTCACCGTGGCATGGCCTTGCAACTCACCGTCCACCAGTAATCGCATGCCTCCTTCCGTCTGCAACTCGCTGCGGCCATTTTGCTGCTGCACGACCTTAGCAGGCAGGAAATTCGATGCACCGATAAAGCCAGCAACAAATGCGGTGGCCGGTTTTTGGTAAATCTGCGCCGCGCTCGCGACCTGTTCCAGCTTTCCACCCTGCATCACCGCAATCTGATCGGCCATGGTCAGCGCTTCATCCTGATCATGTGTCACCATGATGGTGGTCAGACCCAAACGCTGCTGCAATTGGCGAATTTCCAGTTGCATACTCTCGCGCAGGCTTTTGTCCAGCGCACCTAGCGGCTCGTCCAGCAGCAGCATATCCGGTTCTATCACCAGCGCGCGCGCCAGAGAAACACGCTGCTGCTGGCCACCGGATAGCTGCGCCGGTAAACGATCGCGGTAGCTTTTGAGCTGGACCATATCGAGCGCTTTTGCCACCCGGTCGCCGTATTCGCTGCGCGACTGACCGCGCATTTTCAGGCCAAATGCCACGTTCTCCTCGACCGTCATATGCGGAAACAAGGCGTAATTCTGGAAGAGCAGACCGATATTACGTCGATGTACCGCCGTTTCCAGAATCGAGCGACCGCCAACCAAAATATCACCGGATGTCGGCGTCACCAGGCCTGCCACCATGCGCAAGCAGGTGGTTTTACCGCAGCCGCTCGGCCCTAGCAGCGCAAGGATCTCGCCCGCATTGACCGTCAGTGACACCTTCTCCACTGCCACGGTTTTGCCGTAATGCTTGCTGAGATTATCCAGGCGGACTTCATAGGATCGCTGCATAAGGACCTCAAGCGTTAAAAGTTTGGTTGTAACGTTCCAGTAACTCAGCGCGTCGTGGAATGATGTAGGTCCAGTCCGGTGTGAACAGCTTCAGTTGCTGCATCTTCTCTTCTGGATACGCGAGGTATTTCAGCGTGGCTTCATCAAAGGTGATACCGCGCACCGTCGGTGCACTTAGCGTGACTTCAGCCAACATTTTCTGCACGTCGGCATCCAGCAAACGGTTAATCCATGCCAGCCCCAGTTCGCGTTGTGGTGCCCCTTTCACTAACGCCAACCCGTTAATGCCGGTAAACGCGCCCTCTTTCGGGAAAGTCATGTCGAGAGGAATGCCTTTTTTAGTATGTGGATAGATAGCTTTCGAATATTCAATGCCACCCACCATCGCCTGGCCCTGCGCCACCATCATCACCTGTGCTTCGCCGTCATAAACCGTCATCACGTTATTTTTAAGCTCAGCCAGTTTGTCCCAGCCTTTATCGATGTCGTACTGCGCTTCTTGTAACGGTTTGCCGGTAGCCAGCGCTGCAGCCACAATCAACATCAAAATGCTTTGGGTATTTTTGGGCGTGTTAAGAATCATTTGATGTGCAAACTGCGGCGTGAAAATCTCGTTGTAACTTTCAATCGGTTTAGTCATTTGTGGGTTGATAAACAATCCCGCCATGGAAACCGAGAAACCTACGCCGTGGCGATCGCTCAACAGATAGCGATCAAAGACATTTGTCAGGTTAGGGATGCCTTCCGCTGGCAGCGGTTCGATCAGGTTTTCCGCTTTGGCTTGAGGCACCCCGATATCGTCCATCGACATCACACTGAATACCGGTTTTGCCTTGGTGGCCCGCAGTGCGGCAATATTTGCCAGCGTTGCACCCTCGGTGGTCAGCACTTTGCAGTTGTGCTCCTTCTCAAACGCTGGCAGCACCTTCTGTTTGATTAGCGCACCTTGCGCCGAGTTGTACACGCCCACTTGCAGCACCCGATCGGCAGCATTGGCTTTCACCTGGATATACGGCAGCAGCGCGGCGCCCGCCACCGCTTTAATAAAGGTACGGCGTTTCATAGCACTCATAGAACATCCTCTGGTGTGAAGTTATGCGGCCATCGCACGGCGCAGGCCAACCAATTTTTCCAACACGATCACCACCACGGTGGCGAGCAAAATAATCACCGTCGACATCGTCGCAACGGAAGGATCAAACACCGTACCAATCTGGCGATACAGCACCACCGGCACCGGGGTATTCTCGGAATCGGCGAGCCACATCGAGACTGGGTAGTTATCAAAAGAAACCATGAAACAGAAGATGGCACCGGACATCACGCCCGGCACAATTTGCGGCAAGATCACCTGACGGAATGTGGCCCAGCGTGAGGCGCCAAGGGTTCGCGCGGCTTCTTCGAGACTGGGATTCACCAGTTCAAGACTGGTGATCACCGTGCGCACCACATAAGGGGACGTCACTACGGTATGCGCCAGCAGCAGGTTGATTTTGGCGTTGCTCCAGCCGTAGCCGGTAAACAACTGCAGCAAGGCCAGCCCCGTAATTAATACCGGGAAGATCAGCGGTGACAGCAGTAGCCCTTTGCACAGATCGGCGAACGGCAGATTGCCGCGCACCAGCGCAAACGCGGCCGGAATGCCAAGTAGCAGTGACAGTAAAGTGGTGCCCAATGACAGCAGCGTGCTGAACAACAATGCCTCGGTAAATTCACTGTTGCCGAGCACTTTGCTGTACCAGTCCAGCGTAAAACCGGTGGGCGGAAAGCTGACGAAGTAGCCATCAGAGAAAGAGATGGCGATGATTAATAGAATCGGGGCGAGGATGAACACCATCATTGCCGCCGCGAAGGCATACAGCGCCGCGCCACCCCAGCCTTGTAACCGTGCATTCATTTTTCGACTCCATGCAGACGACGCCCGCTAAGCAATTTCATCGACAGCGTGTTAACCGCGATCACGATAAACACCAGGATGGCGGCGATGGTGGCGCCAAAGGGCCAGTCGTACACGGCAACAATCTGCTGTTCTGCCAGGTTGCCCAGCATCTGTGCTCGCGGTCCACCAATCAGTGCGGGAATCACATAAGATCCGGCTGCCAGCGAAAACACCAATGTCATGCCCGCGACCAGTCCAGGCAGGCTAAGCGGGAAGATGATGCGGAAGAACACTTGCCACGGCGGTGCGCCCAGCGTGCGAGCCGCAAACGGCAGATTGGCATCGATTTTCCCCAGCGCCGACGCCAGCGGCAGAACCATCATCGGGAAGAAGATTTGTAGCGAAGCGATGATCACCGCCCAGTCGGTAAACATCAGTGTATTTGGACGATCGATGACACCAAGATGCAGCAACACGTAGTTAAGTAATCCGGTTGGCCCGTTATTAAGAATTAACTGCCAGCCGTAAGCACGCACCACCACACTCACCGCCAGCGGTGCAATGATCACCAACGTCAAAATACGCGCCAGCAAAGCATGACCCCGCACCAGTACCGTGGCGACCGGATAGGCCAGCACTGCGGCAATCAACGAAGTCATAACGCTGATGCGCAGCGTGTTCCACAACACATCGCTGTAGAGCGCCACGGAAAAGAAGTGCCAGTAATGACTTAAGGTCCAGGGTGTGCCGATATTTCCATCGGCGGATTGCGTCATCAAACTGAACAACATCAATTTGACCGCCGGAGCAAAAAAGAAAAAAAGTTGAAACGCCAGCAGGGGAATAATCAACATCGCGGGCGATTGCCAGCGCCAGGTCGATTTCACCCGTGGCATTGGCGTGGGAATAGCAGTCATCGGAATTCCTCCAGACAAAATCGTGCACTACGCCATAAAATCATGACGACATCAGAGAAAACTATGTAGAGTAAGAAATTCCGCGTTTTAATATAAGCAATTGAAATGACGTTCATTGCCCTTTTATTTTTTGCGTCACAAAACGTTAATATGATTATTTGTATTGAACCCAATACAATTTTACGATGCGCATATTCATTCCGGTTATGAACAATAATATTTACAGCCGCCGCCTGCATTCCTGCAGTGAAATAGATCAATGTGAAAGAATATTATCTCCCCGCGTGAGATTCTGCGTCAGTTCAATCAATAATTCCCGCACTGCTGCCGCGGGCTCTGAGAGCGGCGTCCGATCGGAAACACAAAGGGAAAGCGTTTGGCTAATGGCGGGCCCGGTGATGGAGCGGATGACCACATCGCGTGATTCGGACTGGATGCGCTCGGCGATGGCTTTTGGCATGATCGTACAACCAAGCCCGGCATCCACCGCGCGTGCAATGCTTTTCACCGCTTCCAGTTCACCGACAATATTCAGGCTCTGATGATGCAAGCTAAAAGCTTCATCAATGGCACGGCGCACAAAGTTATAGGCGGGAGGTAACAGCATCGGTAATGCACTGAGCTGACTCACCTGCAGCGGGCCGCCATCATCGTCGAAATCAAAGTCGGCGTGAGCCACAAAGAAGAAGTTTTCCTCCAGCAAGGGCTCGTACTGCAGACCTTTTACGCCGCCGCAGCCGTGCAGCAAGGCCATTTCCAGCCGACCATTCGCCACCAACTCACTGTAAGCCTGGCCGACGCTTTCGACCAAATGGAGCAGAATGCCCGGATGACGCAATCGCATTTCGCTCAACAAGGCCATCGACAGCGTTGATGCCACACTGAATGGCGCCAACCCGACTGATACGCGGCCTGAAAGGCGTTGTCCGGCACTTAACACATCGGCTTCAGCCTGGGCAAATTGCCGTAACATGGCGTGGGCATGCCCATACAAGACTTTTCCGGCTTCGGTCGGGACCACGCCTTGCTGGCTGCGAATCAACAGCTGCCGTTTAAAATGTTCTTCCAGTGCCACCAACTGCTGGCTCAAAGCCGGTTGCGCGATGTGCAGTGCATCTGCCGCACGGGTAATACTGCCCATATCAACAATGGTAATGAACGACTTCAGACGTCGGATATTCATAGTTCCCGCCACATTCATATTTGCCGGGCACTCAATTTGCCGCAGGCTATCACGACTTTATCGGCATTGATTCATTCGAGGTAAGAAGAATTACCTGTCACAGGATAGGTGTTTTATATGGGTGGAATTGTATTATTAGCGCGCAATGAAATAAGAAAATAGTATCCGGTCAAAACAAAATTATCTTATCGGCAACGACCATATCGCCCTATGGTGATTCGCACGTTTCGTTAACGCCGATTGATTTGAATAATCGTCGAATAAAATAATAAAACCTCCTACCCAACGTTATTCAATGACCGGTGTAAATGCCTCATGGCATCTTTGATGTGTGCGCTTCATCCGCTGGCTGGCTGCCAGGCCTGTTTTAGTCGAAGCACTCTTGTGCATTCGACAGACTTAACAGCCAGCGGAATCTTTTCCTGATTCCTTCCATCGCGCCGTTAATTTACGCGATGTTTATACCAACAAGATGATAAATGCTCCGACGAGGATAAATGATGAAGCTGAATTTAAAACTTTGTATCGCCAGTGCCATGTTTGCTTCGGCATTCAGCCAGGCTGCCGAAATTTACAATAAAGATGGGAATAAATTGGATCTGTACGGCAAGGTTCAGGGCGAGAATTATATCTCTAGTAATGACAGCCTGGGTGGCGATCAATCTTATATGCGTTTTGGTTTCAAGGGCCAGACACAGATTAACGAGCTGCTGACCGGCTATGGTCAATGGGAATACCAGGCTCAGCTGAACAACAGTGAAGGCAGCGATGCTCAGAGCGGCAATAAAACGCGCCTTGGCTTTGCCGGTGTGAAAGTGGGCCAATACGGCAGCTTCGATTATGGCCGTAACTATGGTTTAGTGTATGACGCCATTGCCTATACCGACGTACTGCCCGAATTTGGCGGCCCAACCGGCACGGCGGATGGCTTCCTGCGTGGCCGCTCAACCGGCGTTGCAACCTACCGCAACCGCGATTTCTTCGGGCTGGTCGATGGATTAAGCTTGGGCGTGCAATATCAAGGCAAAAACGATCGTGATGCCATCAGCAAAGCCAACGGCGATGGCTGGGCTACCTCACTCGGTTATGCCACCGACTTCGGTGTAAGTGTGGTCGGCGGTTATGCCAATCTGAATCGTACCGCTGCACAGAACGCTGACGGCGTTTACGGACGGGGTGCAAAAGGTGAGAGCTGGGCAGTAGGCGCGAAATACGATGATAACCAGTGGTACTTCGGTACCTTCTACGGCCAGACCCGCAATGCTTACGCCATCAGCAACAGCCTGACCGGTGACAGCGGTTTCGCTAACAAAACCGAAAGCTTCGAAGCCACGTTGCAATACCAGTTCCTTAACGGCATCCGTCCTTCCATCGCCTGGGTACAAACCAAAGCTAAGGATATTGAAGGCGTGGGCAATGAAGACCTGCTGAAGTTCCTTGAGCCGGGCTTGACCTACTACTTCAACAAAAACATGAAGACCTTCGTCGCCTACAAAATCAATCTGCTCGACGACGACAACAAGCTCGGACTGCCTAATGATGACCAGGTAGCGCTGGGACTGGTGTATCAGTTCTAACAGCGTTAGCGATACCAAAATGGCGGCTTTGAGGCCGCCATTTTGCTTTAAAAGTTATCAACTCTTTATCGTTACGGATACAACCCGCGATCCTTCCTTGCCAGCAGAATGCGTTCACATGCCACGGCATAAGCCGCAGTGCGAAGCGTGACGTTTAGCATATCGGCTTTCTGCCATACCGTTTCAATCGCATGCTGCATAATGCTGTCCAACCGTTGATTGATCTCCTCTTCGCTCCAAAAGAAGCTAGAGAAATCCTGCACCCATTCGAAGTAACTGACCGTCACACCGCCCGCATTCGCAATCACATCTGGCACCACAGCAATGCCGCGCTGCTGCAAGATATCATCGGCTTCAGGCAACGTCGGGCCGTTTGCGCCCTCAATAATCAGGCGACACTGAAGCAGGTTGGCGCGTTCAGCCGTGATCTGTCCCTCCAGCGCGGCAGGCACCAGAATGTCGTAAGGCTGTGTCCAGAAATGTTCATCCGCGATGTGATCGGCAGCAGCGAAACCAGCAATCGTGCCGTGCGTTTGTTGCCAGGCCTGTAATGCTGGAATATCCAGCCCGCTGGCCAGATACAGCGTGGCTTTGTGGTCTTGCACTGCCACCACTTTCGCCCCCAGCGCATGGAACAACTCAGCACTGACGCTACCGACATTGCCAAAGCCCTGCACCGCCACACGACTGCTGGCCACATCAATGCCCAGTTTCGCCGCTACGCTGCAACCAGTAACAAACACGCCGCGCCCGGTGGCTTTTACCCGCCCCAACGATCCGCCCAAATGCACCGGTTTGCCCGTCACTACGCCGGTGGTGGTGGCACCGACATTCATCGACCAGGTGTCCATCATCCACGCCATCACCTGCGCGTTGGTGCCGACATCAGGCGCAGGAATATCCTGCTGTGGGCCAATCATAGTGCCAATCTCGCTGGTGTAGCGCCGCGTTAAACGTTCCAGCTCCTTATGAGACAACGTGGTCGGATCGACACGCACGCCGCCTTTCGCTCCGCCAAACGGCAGATTCAGGGCCGCGCACTTCACCGTCATCCACGCGGAGAGCGCCATCACCTCCTGCAACGTCACATCAGGATGGAAACGAACCCCGCCCTTGCCTGGCCCGCGCGATAAGTTGTGCTGCACGCGATAGCCTTCAAAATGACGCACTGTGCCATCATCCATTTCCAGCGGAATATCAACGATTAATGCCCGCTTCGGATGCGTTAACGTATCGGCCCAGCGGCTGAGATCGCCAAGCAGTGGCAACACGCGTTCGACCTGCGTCAGATAAGTTGACCAGGCTGAGTGACGGTCGCCCGTCACATAGGAAAGTTCAGACAAACTGACCTCCAGATTTTACTGTCAGGATTGGGAAACGCCGCCAACGGCAGGATAGCGGCGAAAGGATAGACTCAGTCGTGCAGGCCGAGTTTCTTCTCCAGATAGTGGATGTTGGTGCCACCCTGCTGGAAGTTTTCGTCGGACATGATTTTCATCTGCAGCTCGACGTTGGTCTTGATGCCGTCGATGATCAGTTCCGCCAGCGCATTTTTCATGCGCGCGATGGCCACTTCACGCGTATCACCGTAGGTGATCAGCTTGCCGATCATCGAGTCGTAGTACGGTGGCACGGTGTAACCGGCATAGATGTGCGATTCCCAGCGCACGCCAAAACCGCCTGGCGCGTGGAAACGGGTGATCTTGCCCGGGCTCGGCAGGAAGGTGTTCGGGTCTTCAGCGTTGATACGGCATTCCACCGCATGACCGCGCACCACCACGTCTTCCTGTTTGATCGACAGCGGCTGACCGGCAGCAATGCGCAGCTGCTCTTTGATCAGGTCCACGCCGGTGATCATCTCGGTCACCGGATGCTCCACCTGAATACGGGTA
>NZ_MLFP01000004.1 GCF_002095465.1 Pantoea rodasii
TCAGGACTTTTTACGTCTGCCGATCGGTGAAATCCACGCTAAAAGCCACCAAGATCGCCAAAACACCGCTAAATTCTCTGCGAAAAAAGATCGAATTTATACGTAAAACTGCCCATTTTTACTCTCAGACGCTGTCAATACACCTTATCTATATGCAAAAAACGCATAGAAAACCACATGACTCGCGCAAAGATGCGGCATAAATAGCCGAATCAGACCTCCAAATCCTGCTTTAAGCTGAAACATTTTCATAATCCGCATGAAGACTCGACATTAAGCTGATGCCAGGCTAACCTCGGGCATCTGGATGTCTAAACGTTTATACGGTTATCAGTAAGAGGTCAGTCAGCTATGCCAATCAGGATCCCCGACGAATTACCGGCAGTGAATTTTTTGCGCAATGAGAATGTATTTGTCATGGCCTCATCGCGCGCCAGTGTTCAGGAGATTCGTCCGCTTAAAGTACTGATTCTTAATCTGATGCCGAAGAAAATCGAAACGGAAAATCAGTTTCTACGTCTGCTTTCCAATTCGCCATTACAAATCGATGTGCAGCTGCTGCGTATCGATAGCCGTGAATCGCGTAATACGCCGAGCGAGCACCTCAATAATTTCTACTGCAACTTTGAAGATATCGAACACGATAACTTTGATGGCCTGATTGTCACGGGCGCGCCGCTGGGGTTAGTTGATTTCAATGATGTGGCTTACTGGCCGCAGATCCAGCGCGTGCTGCACTGGGCAAAAGAGCATGTGACATCCACACTGTTTGTTTGTTGGGCGGTACAAGCGGCTTTGAACATCCTTTACGGAATACCGAAGCAGACGCGTCAGAACAAACTTTCAGGCGTGTATGAACATCAGATATTACATCCACATGCCTTGCTAACCCGTGGATTTGACGACAATTTCCTCGCACCGCATTCACGTTATGCCGACTTCCCAAGCCAGTTAATTCGTGACTATACCGATCTCGAGTTGTTTGCAGAATCTGAAGCTACCGGGGCATATCTGATGGCGAGCAAAGACAAGCGTCTGGCATTTGTCACGGGCCATCCCGAGTACGATGCGCTGACGCTCTCCGGTGAATACCACCGTGATTATGATGCTGGGCTGCTGCCTGAAGTACCGTTCAATTACTTCCCACAAGACAATCCGGAACTGCCACCGCGTGCGACCTGGCGCAGCCATGGCAATCTGCTGTTTTCTAACTGGTTAAACTACTACGTTTACCAGATTACGCCATTCGATCTGCGCCGCATGAATCCAACACTCGAATAGACGATAACTACAGACTCCTCGTTTTAACCTGCCGTGACAGCGTGAAGTTGTCGCGGCTTTTTTTTGCCTGTCGTAAATGAGTGGAATCAATTGCCTTTATTTTGAGAGATTAAATTATATGATTATCAATGCAATAATCATGTTTAAACTTAAAAATGGAAATAGTTTTTGAAAATACAATAAAAATCATTATGCTCTGATCTTGCAGGTTAAAAAACACCCTACACCCGGATCCAATCACATGACGATGGATCAAACCCGGAGGCAGCCCGCATGACAGACTCGGTTATCAGCCACACGCTAACCTTCAGCCAGCCCTTTACCCACGCGGAAAAGCAGCTGCTTACCCCAGAAGCCATCGACTTTTTGCACACGCTGGTCGCGCGCTTTGCACCGGAACGCGATCGCTTGCTGAAAGCACGGCAAGTACGGCAGCAACGATACGATCAAGGTGAACTGCCAGATTTCAATTTGGAAACTACTTCCATTCGCGAAAGCGATTGGCAGGTGCGCCCGATCCCACAGTTGCTGCGCGACCGTCGCGTTGAGATCACCGGCCCGCCCGATCGCAAAATGGTGATCAATGCCCTCAACGCCAACGTTAACGTGTTCATGGCCGATTTTGAGGACTCGCTGGCACCCACCTGGCAGAAGTTGATGGATGGCCAGCTAACCCTGCGTGATGCCGTCGACGGCACGCTGAGTTTCACCAGTGAGGCGGGCAAGATCTACCAGCTGAAGTCGGATCCCGCACTGCTGATGTGTCGCGTACGCGGTTTGCATCTGAATGAAAAGCACGTCGAGTGGCGCGATCGTGCCATCCCCGGTGGACTGTTTGATTTCGCGCTTTACCTGTTCCACAACGTTGATGCGCTGCTGGAAAAGGGCCACGCACCCTGGTTCTATTTGCCAAAAACCGAGCATGCGTCCGAAGTGGCGTGGTGGCGTGAGATCTTCCGTTTCAGCGAAGATCGTTTTGATCTGCCGCGCGGCACCATCAAAGCCACGGTGCTGATCGAAACGCTGCCAGCGGTATTTCAGATGGATGAGATCCTGTGGGAACTGCGCGATCACGTGGTTGGGCTAAACTGCGGCCGCTGGGATTACATCTTCAGCTACATCAAAACCCTGGCGCAGCACGGCGATCGTATCCTGCCAGACCGTCAGCAAATCAGCATGGATCAACCGTTCCTTGATGCCTATTCGCGTCTGCTGATCAAAACCTGTCATCGCCGTGGCGCACTGGCGATGGGCGGCATGTCCGCGCTCATCCCGAGCAAAGATGCCGAACGCAACGCGTGGGTGATGCACAAAGTACAGGAAGACAAAGCGCGCGAAGCTCGCAACGGTCATGACGGCACCTGGGTGGCGCATCCGGGTCTGGCCGATATCGCGATGACTGAATTTGACCGCCAGCTGGGTGAACAACCGAATCAGCTGCATATCAGTCGCGATCAGGATGGCCCAATTACCGCAGAGCGTCTGCTGCGTCCGTGCCGTGGACAGCGCACCGAAGCCGGCATGCGCGCCAACATTCGCGTGGCGCTGCAGTATCTCGAATCCTGGATCGGGGGTAACGGCTGCGTGCCCATCGACGGATTGATGGAAGATGCAGCCACGGCGGAAATCGCCCGCACCTCCATCTGGCAGTGGATTCACCACAAACAGATCCTCAGCGATGGCCAACTGGTGACCGCCGAACTGTTTGAGCGACTGCTGGATGAAGAGATGCAAGCGCTGCAGCAAACGCTGGGTGAGGCACGCTTCCGTAGTGGACGCTTTGCCGATGCCGCCGCGCTGATGGCGCAAATCACCACCGATAACGAACTGGTTTCTTTCCTCACTCTGCCGGGCTACCGCCTGCTGCCATGAACCTGGAGATAACGCTATGAATCGTAACCAACAGATCAAACAACTGGAATCGAGCTGGAACGACGCGCGCTGGCAGGGCATTACCCGTCCGTATAGCGCCGAGGATGTTATCAACCTGCGCGGTTCGGTGAATCCGGCCTGTACGCTGGCGGAGCGCGGTGCCCATAAACTGTGGTCGCTGCTCAACGGTGAATCCACCAAAGGCTATATCAACAGCCTCGGCGCGTTAACCGGCGGGCAGGCGATACAGCAGGCCAAAGCGGGCATTGAGGCGATCTACCTTTCCGGCTGGCAGGTGGCGGCGGATGCCAACATGGCCGGACAGATGTATCCCGATCAGTCGCTGTATCCGGTGAACTCGGTGCCGAACGTGGTGGAACGCATTAATCAGAGCTTCCAGCGTGCTGACCAGATTCAGTGGGCCAACGGTGTGTCGCCTGAAGATGAAGGCTTTATCGATTACTTCCTGCCAATAGTGGCCGATGCGGAAGCCGGATTTGGTGGCGTGCTCAATGCCTTCGAACTGATGAAATCGATGATTCAGGCCGGTGCAGGCGCGGTGCATTTTGAAGATCAGCTGGCAGCAGTGAAGAAGTGCGGTCATATGGGCGGCAAAGTGTTGGTGCCTACCCAGGAAGCGATTCAGAAACTGGTGGCTGCGCGATTGGCAGCGGATGTAATGGGCGTGCCCACCATACTGCTGGCGCGCACTGATGCCGATGCCGCTGATTTGATTACCTCTGACTGCGATGAGCGCGATGCACCGTTTATCACCGGGCAACGCACGGCGGAAGGATTCTTCCGTACCCGCGCCGGGATTGAGCAGGCGATCAGCCGTGGCCTGTCCTACGCGCCCTATGCGGATGTGCTGTGGTGCGAAACCTCGACGCCGGATCTCGAACTGGCGCAGCGTTTTGCCGATGCGATCCACGCGCAGTATCCGGGCAAGTTGCTGGCCTATAACTGCTCGCCGTCATTCAACTGGAAGAAGAATCTCGACGATCGCACCATCGCCCGTTTCCAGCAGGCGTTAAGCGATATGGGCTACCGCTTCCAGTTCATTACGCTGGCGGGCATTCACAGCATGTGGTTCAACATGTTCGATCTGGCGCACGCGTATGCGCAGGGCGAAGGCATGCGTCATTACGTCGAAAAAGTGCAACAGCCGGAATTTGCGGCGCGTGACAAAGGCTACACCTTCTCCTCGCATCAGCAGGAAGTGGGCACCGGCTATTTTGATCGCGTCACCAACGTGATTCAGGGCGGCCAATCTTCCGTGACTGCACTGACCGGTTCGACGGAAGCCGCGCAGTTCTGATAAATCTGCATGCGCACCCTACGAAAATCGCACGACACATTCGTAGGGTCGCCATTGATAGCGACCAAAAACCGCATTGCGGACCTTCATCACGCCTGGCCCACGGATGGGCTCCCTTTGCCGGAGCGTTGCCGATGACACCGAGAGAATCTCTGATCGCCCATACCATCCTGCAAGGTTTCGACGCGCAGTATGGCCGCTTTCTGGATATCACCGCAGGCGCCCAACAACGCTTTGAACAAGCCGAGTGGCATGGCGTTCAGCAGGCGATGAAAGCGCGTATCCATCTTTACGATCATCATGTTGGATTAGTCGCCAACCAGCTGCGTGTCCTCAATGATGTGTCGAACTGGGATGAAGCTTTCTGGCTGCGGGTGAAAAGCCACTATGAGACGCTGCTGCCCGGTTATCCACGCCATGAAATCGCCGAAAGCTTCTTTAATTCCGTCTATTGCCGTCTGCAAGGCCATAGCCATCTGGATCCCGAACGCCTGTTTATCTTCCCGTCGCAGCCTTATGCCCCGACGCCGCTGGCCCAGCGCCCACTGTCACGGTTGTATCGCCCGCAGAACAGCTGGCATGAGGCGCTGCGGCAAGTGCTCAATGATATTCCTCTGCGTTTAGCGTGGCAGGATCTCACCCGCGATATTGGCTGGATTGTCCGTCACTTGCATGAGCAGTTCAGCCCCGCTCAACTGGCCACCGCCACGCTGGATGTTGCCGGTGAACTGTTCTATCGCAATAAAACCGCATGGATCGTGGCGCGCTTACAGCTGAGCGATGGCGTGGTGCCCTGTCTGCTGCCGATCCAACGCGATGAAGCGGGACGTTTATGGATCGATACCTGTTTAACCGACAGCGACGACGCCAGCATCGTATTTGGCTTCGCCCGCGCCTACTTTATGGTGTACGCACCGGTGCCTGCTGCATTGGTCGCCTGGCTGCAACCGATTCTGCCCGGCAAAACCGTTGCAGAGCGCTATATGGCGATTGGCTGTCAGAAGCACGGTAAAACCGAATGTTATCGCGAGTACCTGAATTATCTGGCGCATAGCAGGAAGACTTCATCATCGCGCCGGGCATCCGCGGCATGGTGATGATGGTGTTTACGCTGCCGGGTTTTGATCGCGTATTTAAAGTGATTAAGGACCGCTTCGCGCCGCAGAAAGAGGTCACCGATGCGCAGGTGCGTGACTGTTATCGCATGGTCAAAGAGCACGACCGCGTGGGGCGCATGGCCGATACGCAGGAATTTGAGTACTTTGCGATCCCGCTTGCACGTATCCCAGCTGAATTAATGGCGGAGTTCGCGCGGGATATTCCTGAGAAGATTGAACTACGTGAAGACGTGCTGATCATTCGCCATTTATGGCTGGAACGCCGCATGGATCCACTCAATTTATGGCTGGGGCAAGCCACGCCGGAACAGCGCCAGCACGCGATTGGTGAATACGGCGATGCGATTCGTCAGTTGGCGGCAGCAAACATTTTCCCCGGCGACATGCTGTTCAAAACTTTGGTATGACGCGCCACGGACGTGTGGTGTTTTACGATTACGATGAAATCCGTCCGATGACCGAACTGGTGTTCCGTGATGTGCCGCAAGCGCGATACGAAGAGGATGAGTTACAAGCCGAACCCTGGTACAGCGTCGGACCGGATGATGTGTTCCCGGAAACCTTCCGTTATGCGCTGTGCAGCGAGCCAGGCACCGGTAAGTTGCTGCAAGCGCTGCATCCACAATTATTTGATCCGAGCTGGTGGCGTGCGCTGCAAACGCGTATTCGGGAAGGGCACATCGAAGAGGTGATCGCCTGGCGCGCCGGGCAACGATTCAGCGCGCGCTATGCATCGGTGGCCGCTTAACGGCCAGAATACGTCTGCGTCACCTGTTTGGCGGCGCGGATCACCAGCGCACCCAGTTCGGTCACGCGGTCGTCGGTCATGCGTGCCATCGGGCCGGAAATCGAGATGGCGGCAAAAGGCTCACCGTGCTCGTCATAAATCGGTGCCGCCACGCAGCGCAGGCCCAGCGCATGCTCTTCATCATCGTGTGAAAAGCCCATCTTACGAATCAGCGCCAGATTCTCTTTCAGGCTGTGCGGTGACATCAGCGTTTTCGGCGTGTAATGGTGCAAGCCTTTCTGATGCAGTAGCGCAGTCACTTGCTCATCGCTGAGGTGGGCGAGGAACGCCTTGCCCGCGCCGGAGGCGTGCATCGGCAGCTTACCGCCGATCGGTGCTGACATGCGCATCAACTGGGTACACTGTACCTGATCGATAATCACCGCCTGATAATCACTGAGATCCAGCACCGCCAGATTCACCGTTTCACCGGCATCTTCCATCAGCTTCCGCAACACCGGATGCACAATCGCCAGCAGATTACGGCTTTGCAGGAAGCTGCTGCCGACCACAAACGCGTGCGAACCAATGGTCCAGAAGCCCAAATCGCCGACCTGATGCACAAAACCTTGCTGCTGCATGGTGGAGAGTAAGCGATGGGTGGTGGAGTTAGGTAAACCCGCCTGTTGTGCCAGTTCGGTCAGTGCAACACTGCCGTGAGATTCGGCAATCAACTCAAGTAAACGCAAACCGCGCGTCAGGGATTGGACCTGCCCACCGGCGGGTGCGCTGGTGGCTGTGGCGGCACGGGGTTTTTTACCACGCTTCGCGGGAACTGGGGTTGCCATATCGTCTCCACAATCGCATCAATGCTGGAAACCATTTTCGTTTTTAGCCGCGTGAATGCAAACCCTGCTTTACTGGTCGGATCTGTGATGGTTTCCGGCTGAAAATGTCTCATCTGTCGTGACTTTTGCTGGCCGGAAAGTTGTGCCAGTATGTTTGGCTGGCATGTTGGCCAATGCAATGACGTGGACGGGGCAAGAGTGAGCAACAAAACAGCAATGCTGCAGCAGCAGCTGGCACAGCGCATCATGATTCTGGACGGTGGCATGGGCACCATGATCCAGAGTTATAAACTCAGCGAAGCCGATTTCCGTGGCAGCCGTTTTGCCGATTGGCCCTCAGATTTGAAGGGCAACAACGACCTGTTGGTGCTAACCAAACCGGAAGTGATCTGCGAAATCCATGATGCTTACCTGGCCGCTGGCGCGGACATTCTGGAAACCAACACCTTTAACTCCACCACCATTGCGATGGCTGACTACGCGATGGAAGCGCTCTCGGCGGAGATAAACTTCGAAGCGGCGAAACTGGCGCGTGCCAGTGCCGATGCGTGGACGGCCAAAACACCTGACCGACCGCGCTATGTTGCGGGCGTGCTCGGCCCCACCAACCGCACTTGCTCCATTTCGCCGGATGTGAACGATCCCGCCTTCCGAAACGTCACGTTTAATCAGCTGGTGGCAGCCTACCGTGAATCGACCCACGCGCTGATTGCCGGTGGTTCCGACCTGATCATGATTGAAACGGTGTTTGATACGCTGAACGCCAAGGCGGCGATTTACGCCGTGCAAGTCGAAATGGAAGCGATGGGCGTAAAACTGCCGGTGATGATCTCCGGCACCATCACGGATGCTTCTGGCCGTACGCTCTCCGGTCAAACCACCGAAGGTTTCTACAACTCACTGCGCCACGCCGAGCCGCTGTCGTTCGGACTTAACTGTGCGCTTGGCCCGGACGAACTGCGCCAATATGTGCAGGAGTTATCCCGCATTGCGGAAAGCTATGTGACTGCGCACCCCAACGCCGGATTGCCGAATGCGTTTGGGGAATACGATTTAGATGCTGCGACCATGGCCGAACAAATCGGTGAATGGGCGCGGGCAGGTTTCCTGAATATTATCGGCGGCTGCTGCGGCACCACACCAGAACACATTGCGGCGATGGTTGCCGCGGTGGAGGGCGTTGCGCCACGCCAGCTGCCCGAGATCCCGGTTGCCTGTCGTTTGGCCGGCCTCGAGCCGTTGAATATTCACGCCGATTCCCTGTTTGTTAACGTGGGTGAACGTACCAACGTCACCGGCTCGGCCAAATTCAAACGACTGATTAAAGAAGAAAAATACAACGAAGCGCTGGACGTCGCGCGTCAGCAGGTGGAAAGCGGCGCGCAGATTATCGATATCAACATGGACGAAGGCATGCTGGATGCGGAAGCCGCGATGGTGCGTTTCCTCAACCTGATTGCCGGTGAACCGGATATTGCGCGTGTACCGATCATGATCGACTCCTCCAAGTGGGAAGTGATCGAGAAAGGCCTGCAGTGCATTCAGGGCAAAGGCATTGTTAACTCGATTTCGATGAAAGAGGGTATTGAGCCGTTTATCGAGCACGCGCGCAAAGTCAGGCGCTATGGTGCCGCCATGGTAGTGATGGCGTTTGATGAAGTCGGCCAGGCGGATACCCGCGCCCGTAAAATCGAAATCTGTCGTCGAGCCTACAAGATTCTGACCGAAGAGGTGGGTTTCCCGCCAGAAGACATCATTTTTGACCCCAACATCTTCGCGGTTGCCACCGGCATTGAAGAGCACAACAACTACGCGATGGACTTCATCGGCGCTTGTGAAGACATCAAACGCGAACTGCCGCATGCGATGATTTCCGGCGGCGTCTCCAACGTGTCGTTCTCATTCCGTGGCAACGACCCGGTGCGCGAAGCGATTCACGCGGTATTCCTTTATTATGCGATTCGCAACGGCATGGACATGGGCATTGTTAATGCCGGCCAGCTGGCGATCTATGACGATTTGCCCGCAGAACTGCGTGATGCGGTGGAAGATGTGGTGCTGAACCGTCGTGACGATGGCACCGAGCGTTTGCTGGAGCTGGCGGAGAAATACCGTGGTAGTAAAGGCGACGGCGAGCAGGAGAAACAGCAGGCCGAATGGCGCAGCTGGGACGTGGTGAAACGTCTGGAATACTCGCTGGTAAAAGGCATTACCGAGTTTATCGAGCAGGATACCGAAGAGGCGCGTCAGGGCTTCGAACGCCCGATTCAGGTGATCGAAGGGCCGCTGATGTCCGGCATGAACGTGGTTGGCGATCTGTTTGGCGAGGGCAAAATGTTCCTGCCGCAGGTGGTGAAATCCGCGCGCGTGATGAAGCAGGCGGTGGCCTATCTCGAACCCTACATTGAAGCCAGCAAAGAAGCGGGCCGCAGCAACGGCAAAATCGTGCTGGCCACGGTGAAGGGCGATGTCCATGACATCGGCAAAACATCGTCGGTGTGGTGTTGCAGTGTAATAACTACGAAATTATCGATCTTGGCGTGATGGTGCCGAGTGACAAAATTCTCAAAACCGCCATCGCGGAAAATGCCGATATCATTGGGCTTTCTGGACTGATCACGCCGTCGCTGGATGAGATGGTCAACGTGGCAAAAGAGATGGAGCGGCAGGGCTTCACCATTCCGCTGCTGATTGGCGGTGCCACCACCTCGAAAGCGCACACGGCGGTGAAGATCGAACAAAACTACAGTGGCCCAACGGTGTATGTGCAAAACGCCTCGCGTACCGTTGGCGTGGTGTCATCGCTGTTATCCGATACGTTGAAAGAAGATTTTGTAGTACGTACGCGCAAAGAGTACGACACGGTGCGTATCCAGCATGCGCGTAAAAAGCCGCGCACCCCGCCGGTGAGCCTGCAAACCGCACGCGACAACGATTATTCCATTGACTGGGAAAGCTACACGCCGCCGGTGGCGCATCGTCTTGGGGTCAGCGCGGTCGAAGCCAGCATCGAAACGCTGCGTCACTATATCGACTGGACGCCGTTCTTTATGACCTGGTCGCTGGCGGGCAAGTATCCGCGCATCCTTGAAGACGACGTGGTGGGCGAAGAGGCCAGGCGCCTGTTTGCCGATGCCAACGATATGCTGGATATGCTCAGCAGTACCGGCACCTTAAATCCGCGTGGTGTGGTGGGAATTTTCCCGGCCAACCGCGTGGGAGATGATGTTGAGGTCTACCGCGACGAAAGTCGCGATCACGTCCTGTGCGTAGGTCATCACTTACGTCAGCAGACGGAGAAAACCGACTTCGCCAACTACTGCCTGGCCGACTTTGTGGCGCCAAAATCCAGTGGCAAAGCCGATTACCTGGGCGCGTTTGCCGTCACCGGCGGACTGGAAGAGGATATGTTGGCCGAAGCCTATGAACAGCAGCATGATGACTACAACAAAATCATGATCAAGGCGCTGGCGGACCGTTTGGCCGAAGCTTTTGCCGAGTATCTGCATGAGCGCGTGCGTAAAGTGATCTGGGGCTTCGCCGCCCATGAGAACCTGAGTAACGAAGAGCTGATTCGTGAAAATTATCAGGGCATTCGCCCGGCACCGGGCTATCCGGCTTGTCCGGAACACACCGAGAAAGCGCAGATCTGGCAATTGCTGGACGTTGAAGCGCACACCGGCATGAAGCTCACCGAATCCTTCGCCATGTGGCCGGGTGCGGCAGTTTCAGGCTGGTATTTTAGCCATCCCGACAGCAAATATTTCGCCGTGGCGCAGATTCAGCGCGATCAGGTGCAAGATTACGCGTTGCGTAAAGGCATGAGCGTGAGCGAAGTAGAACGCTGGCTGGCTCCCAATTTGGGCTACGACGCGGATTAAGACAGCGCGCACTAATGCACGCCGCGACAAACGTACTGTACGTTTCGTCGGGCGTTATTCTTCACGCGGGTTGGTTCACACTAATTAAATCGCGCATCACGATCCGACGTCATGTCATACAGCTGATACTTACGACCCAGCATCTGCCCGCCATCACGCGTTAACGGCACCCAGTTTACCTGCGCACGGCCACGGGTTGGCGTCACGGTAAACAGATCCATTGGAATCGAAATGTAGAAGCCTTTAGTAAAGTCACCTTCACCATAAGCCTCGGCGGATACGTTGGTTTTGGTGGCATAGAAGCCCACCATCACGCCGCTGTCGAAGCGCTTCGACACATCGACCGTCACGCCTTTATCCTTCGCCAGATATTCACCGACGCTGGCTTTCACCAACACATCCTGCATAAACCACGGACGCCAGTACGCGGTGAAGTGTCCGGTCGGCGCTTTGTAGTCGGTGAACTGCATCATGTTGTCCCAGTCACGCTGCTTCACGTAGTTGGCATCAACACCAAAGGCCCAGTTACTGTCTATGGGACGATACAGCACTTCACCGCCGACGCCGCCGTACATGGTTTCGAGATAGCCGCCGTACACCTGGCCGTAAAAGCCATTGCCGAGGTGGCCCATGTAGTTCGCCTGCAGGTCGTTAACGTAGACATTGTTCTCGACGTAGTCACGAATATGGGTACGCACGCGCGGCAGCGTGGAGTCGGCTGGCGCGCCGTTGTAGTTAAATTTGTCGTAGTTGTTGGCGAGGTTGCCAAACACGCTGCCGCTGACCAGCAGATGATCGGTAAGCGCATAATCAACGCTAGCCATCGCGCCAAGCTGGTACATATAGAAGCTTTCAGGTCCGCCAACTGACTGGTTGAGCACCGGCGACAAGCTGTAATGCAGGCGGTCTTTACGAATAAAGAAGCCTTGCTCAGTGGTACCAGGATCGACTGGATTCTCGCGCGTTTGCTGCAGCGGCTGTTCATGGCCGAGCGGATAACCGCTCAGCTCGTTGTGCAGGCTGGCAACGTCAGTGCGGGTGGTGACCTGCGGCATGTTGAGACGCGACTCGGTTACCTCAATGGTATCGATACCGCTTGGCAGGTTGTTCATGATAATGCGATTGGCACGATCAACGCCTTCACGCGTATCGCGATATTTGGTCTGCTCGCCTGAAACGTACAGCGTACTGCCTTTGGTCTGAATGTGCGGACCGTTCAGGCCGGCATTGTATTTCAGATCGGTAAGCTGGTTTGCCACCACCGTGGACTGCAACAGATCGCCCTGCGGCTGCGGGTTATAAGCCGGTTTGGCGCTATCAATGTGCGACTGGCGCAGATCGTTGAAGTTAGTGCGTACGGTGACGCCAAACATAAAGGTGTTGCCGCGCTCGTAGCTGGCATTGATATCCGCCCAGTCGGTCAGGCGATAGATAGCGCCGACGTTGACCTTACTGCGCTGCTCCAGACGCCCGGCAAAGTCATCCTGATAATCGTTGCCTTCATATTCTAGTTTTAAACGCAGCGGCTGCCAGGGCGTTTGGTATTCCACGCCGCCAAACAGGGCTGCCGGACCGTGGAACATCTGGGAACCATTGATAGAGCCCGCCGTCCCGCCTCCGGTGCGGCTACAGAAGCTGTCGCTGTAGGAGCAGAACGGGTTTTTGATGCTGCCGCTATTACCGAGGTAGCCCCAGCCCATCCCCATGGTGAAATCAAACGGGCCCCAGGCTTTGGTCGCCACCAGATATTCACTGTCGAACAGGCCGGTGCCGCCCAGGTCGCGCGATCCTACCGCCACTTCCGGCAACCAATAGCTCTCCTGCCACAAGCGCAGCTTCACATCGAACGCTTTGTCTTTATAGCTTTGGTTACCACTGAATCCTTCCACTGCGCTATAGCGACGGGTGCGCACATCAGTGTAGCGCACGGTGGTTTCCAGCCATGGGAACAGCTGCAGCGAAGCTGAATAGTAGCGATATTGGTCGTTATCGCGGAAGTTCAGGCTAAATTCGCCCTCTTTCGCCATGCGCGCCGTGGGTGTCTGCATCAAACCCACGCCGCCGAAATCAGATTGTGATGGCCCGATCGGTTCCGGCCAGGTTTCCGCGTGCACCTGGTATGCCGCAGAGACAGAAACAGCCAACAGGCTGAGAAGGAGTTGTTTTTTCATCAGTCTGGAATCCGGTGAGTCAGAACAGAAAGCATGCGCGCATTCAAATCAGCCTTGCCCCACGGCAGGCTCCATGAGCTAAAGCCCAGCCAGATGATGCTGCCGGGTTCGACTTCCACGTGACGTTGATTCCAGTAAGCGATGGGCACCTGTTGCGCCTGTCCAGACGGCGCAATGACCGTGGCGAAACTGCGCTCGGCGCCGGACAGACTCTCGTGCGCAGCAAGATAGTCGCGCACGGTACGGCCGGGCTGCCAGCTCTCTTTACCCGGATGGCTTAACGCACCCAGCACCAGCACCTGGGTAGGCTGCGCTAGCGTGTAAAGATCATAACTGCCTTGCAGCGTGCGATTAGCTTCCGGGCGCAGACGCACCCAATCTGGATCGAGCGTGGTGAACTGGCGGCCAGTGACCTGTATTGCGCTCAGCTGGTGGATGACCGTCGCGATGGTCGCCGCCAGCGTGTCACCGCTCTCGGCCTGCCATTGACGTAAATCCGCCAGCAGCTGTTGCTGCTGTTGCTGCGCCACAGCGCTGGCACCGCGCTCGGCGATCACCGTCGCGGGCCACCAGGTGTGCAGCGCCGGATTCGTGACCAGCTGCGCCAGATTCTGCGCATGATCGATCTGGAGAGGCGTTTGACCGTGTACCGTGACCTGACTGTCAGCCAGGGCGTTGCCCGCAGCCAGCAGCGCCATGGCGGAAAGCAATGGAATGATTATTTTCATGATTTCGCCGGCTTCAGAAGGGTAATGTTAACAGGGAAGGCGTCTGCTGCCAGCATCTGGTTCGCCTGTAACACCGTGCCATCACGGTTGTCGATCCAGAAGGTGTTCTGCCACTCCGCGCCCAGACTGTCGATATGGACCGTCTCGATCCACACGCGGCACGGCACGCGTTCACCGGCAATACTCAGCACGGCGTCGTCGCCACGCTGGAACGTTGAGAGGGCGGTCGCGGCGCGCACCTTCTCTTTCTCACGCCACTGCACCACGCGCGTCCAGCTAGCGCCGTTTTGCAGATGTAACGTATCGGCGAGCGGGTCTTGCGCCAGATTGCTGATGTCATCGAGGTTGTTGACCAGTCCCAACGTTTTGACCAACCGGCCATGCTGCATCACCAGCATGGCTTTATCCTGGGTGATCCATTTCTGCTGACCCTGCTCGTCGTAGCCGAGTACCACGAAGATGCGGGGGCCATCATTAATACGCGCATACAGGCTGGCATAAGGCAGATCGGCGACCTGTTGATCGGTGACCGTCACATCGTCCGGACCGTTGACGGCGAGCATCACGGTCTGTTCCAGGCCTTTTTGCGTTTGTGTGCAGGCCTGCAGCAGCAGGCAAAGAAGTAGCAAAGAGAGTCGGCGCACTGTGTATATCCCTGTCAAAAATAAAACCAGGCAAAAAATAACCACACGACTGTGTGGTTATGTTTAAAGGTGCTACATCAACGCGTGGTGCTCGTTGTGGTGGTGGTTGTTGTGCCGGTATTTGCTCCGTCACCGCCGCCAGCAGCAGCGATGCCGAGTCCTACTAACGCGCCAAGTGCACCGATACCTACAGCGGTGGTGGCACCGGTCGAGATTGCTCCCGCCTGCGCACCTGCTGCAGCACCAGCTTCTTCCGGTGCGGCAATCGCAGCGGAAGAAACGGCAACGTAAAGTAAGGCTGCACCGGCAACCATCAGTTTTTTCATAACAACGTTTCCTGCATTTTTTAGAAAATATGAATGAAGGATGTACCTAATTTCGGGCGCGTTCAGTATAGGGCAACAAATTACCAGAGTTTACCGGCAGTAAAAGAGGGTGAAAATGGAGGGTTATTCTGGTGGTAAATGCGGCGAATTGGGGATAGCTGCTTTTTTTAAATGAACTTTTTTCACTGGCTGGGATTATTGTTTGGTTGAGAGGAGTGGGGCAGGATTTTTCACTTTTGCATTAAATAATGGCACGGAATAGGAATAATCAGATTTTCCTGATCGCGCGTAAATATAAATAACATGTTAATCAAATAGATAGTTATTTATTTTGCAGTATTAGATCCATTTTTTATTGAGTGGTAAACGAAATGGACCCAGCAAGTTCCGATTTTCCTTAGGTCATTTTAAGAATTATCTAACCGTGGTGGGAGCGCTAAATAACAAAATTGAGAGGGTTATTGCAGGTTTGATAGAAATAAGGCGGCAAGAGCGCCGCCTTATTCAGATTGGCAAGAAAATTAACGCCAGGATTTATAGCGATTAATTAAGCCATTGGTGGAGCTGTCATGGCTGCTAATCTGCGCATCATTTTCCAGCTCTGGCAGAATACGGTTTGCCAGCTGCTTGCCCAGTTCAACACCCCATTGGTCAAAGGTGAAGATGTTGAGAATCGCGCCCTGGGTAAATATCTTGTGCTCATACAGCGCAATCAAAGAACCGAGGCTAAACGGCGTGATTTCACGCAGCAGGATGGAGTTGGTTGGGCGATTGCCTTCAAACACCTTGAACGGCACGATGTGGGCAACAGAGTCAGCGGATTTACCGGCATCGGTAAACTCTTTCTCCACCACATCGCGGGATTTACCAAACGCCAGCGCTTCCGTCTGTGCGAAGAAGTTCGACAGCAGCTTCGGATGGTGATCGGTCAGCACGTTGTGGCTCAGGGCCGGTGCGATAAAGTCGCAAGGAATCAGTTTGGTGCCCTGATGAATCAGCTGGTAGAACGCATGCTGGCCGTTGGTGCCTGGCTCGCCCCAGATAATCGGGCCGGTCTGGTAATCCACTGGATTGCCTTCACGATCCACGTATTTACCGTTGGACTCCATGTTGCCCTGCTGGAAATACGCTGCAAAGCGATGCATGTACTGATCGTAAGGCAGGATAGCTTCGGTTTCGGCACCAAAGAAGTTGTTGTACCAAATCCCGATCAACGCCAGCAGCACCGGCAGGTTCTGCTCGGCTGGCGTGTTAGCGAAGTGGTTGTCCATCGCATGCGCGCCGCTCAGCAGCTGTTCGAAGTTGTCGAAGCCGATGGAGAGGATGATCGACAGACCAATCGCTGACCACAGTGAATAGCGACCGCCGACCCAATCCCAGAACTCAAACATGTTGTCGGTATCGATACCGAACTCGCCCACCGCTTTACCGTTGGTCGACAGCGCAGCAAAGTGTTTGGCTACATGCTGCTGGTCGCCCGCGGTTTTCAGGAACCAGTCGCGCGCGCTGTGGGCGTTGGTCATGGTTTCCTGCGTGGTGAAGGTTTTAGACGCCACGAGGAACAGGGTGGTTTCCGGGCTGAGATCCTTCAGCGTCTCGGCAATGTGGGTGCCATCAACGTTAGAAACAAAGTGCATGTTCAGGTGGTTTTTATACGGGCGCAGCGCCTCAGTCACCATGAATGGACCGAGATCCGAACCGCCGATACCGATGTTCACCACGTCGGTGATCGCTTTGCCGGTATAACCTTTCCACTCACCGCTGATGATGCGCTCAGAGAAGCCTTTCATCTTCGCCAGCACCGCATTCACTTCTGGCATCACATCTTTGCCATCAACGATGATTGGCGTGTTGCTGCGATTACGCAAAGCAACGTGCAGCACGGCACGCTCTTCGGTGCGGTTGATCTTCTCGCCAGAGAACATCGATTTGATGGCGCCCGCCAGATCGGTCTCTTTCGCCAGCGCCTGCAATTTGTCGAGGGTGTCTTGGGTGATGCGGTTTTTGAGAAATCCACCAGCATCTGGTCGTCGAAGGTGGCAGAGAATTTCGCAAAACGATCGGCATCATCTTTAAACAGGTCGGCGATTTGCACCGATTTCATCTGATCAAAATGCTGCTGCAGCGCTTTCCAGGCTGCGGTTTGTTTCGGATTGATATTTTTCATGGCAACACTCTTGTTGAAATAAGAACCGTCATTCCATCCGGGCGCGTCCTGCTGGCCCGGCGTGCTAAGCATTTCTTGTGGCTGATACGCTACCGCGAACGGGTTTCAGTATGACCACAGTTGCAATCGAAGGGAAAAAAATTTGTGACCGTGGCCGCACGGTTTCAGGTTAATCCGGCGGCGATTGTCGATGTTGCAGCAAAAAATTTCCCTGTGCCGCATCAGCAAAAGGCCGCGTTTTTTGGCGCCGTTGACTACTTTAGGCGGGAGTGAGCGCTCGCGTTTGTTCTGCGATGCGCTGGCGTAATTCTAAAAATGAATTATCAACGCGTTGCAAGGCTGGACAGCGGAAGAATTAATCAGTATTTTGTGCCCGCGACTTGCACCTTTGGGTGCAAGCCAGAAGAGGCGCGTCGCCCAGGCAGTGTGTTTGAGGATCCGTATCCAACGAAAACACATCATGGGGTGCGACGCCGAGATGGAACAACACGCGGAGTGTTGCACTGTCGGCTGCAGGGGCTGAATCCTCTGGGTTGTCACCAGAATCGTCCACAGTCGGACGTTTCGCAAGGTGAAGTGCTTTTGGTGACTCATCTCCTGATCTTGTCTGTCCAATTCCGCTCTTCTCTTGTGCCAAGGCTGATACCACCTCTTCCGTTAAATCAACGGAGGAAAGCTAATCTGACACGAGGTTCGTAACATGTCTCAAACTCTGATCGTGGCAAAATTTGGCGGCACCAGCGTTGCTGATTTTGACGCCATGAACCGCAGTGCCGATGTCGTGCTGTCCAATACTGACACCCGTTTAGTGGTGCTCTCTGCGTCTGCTGGCGTGACCAATCTGTTGGTCTCATTAGCGGAAGGCAAGGAAATGGAGCAGCGCGCTTATCTGCTGGATGAAATCCGCAGCATCCAATACGCCATCATCGATCGTTTGCAGTCGCCTGACGTGATTCGTCAGGAAATTGATCGCATGCTGGAAAACATCCTAATGCTGGCGGAAGCCACGGCGCTGGCCACTTCACATGCGCTGACCGATGAGCTGGTGAGCCACGGTGAGCTGATGTCGACGTTGCTGTTCGTGGAAGTCCTGCGCCAGCGCCAGGTGAACGCCGAGTGGTTTGACGTGCGTAAAGTGATGCGCACCAGCGATCGCTTTGGCCGTGCAGAACCTGAAGTCGCCACGCTGAAAGAGTTGACCACCGTCCAACTGGCTCCGCGCATTGCGGAAGCGCTGGTGGTTACCCAGGGCTTTATCGGCAGCGAAAGCAAAGGCCGCACCACCACGCTGGGCCGTGGCGGCAGTGACTACACCGCGGCGCTGTTGGGTGAAGCGTTGCAGGCGGCGCGCGTGGATATCTGGACTGACGTTGCCGGCATCTACACCACCGATCCTCGCGTAGTACCAACGGCGAAACGCATCGAAGAGATCACCTTCGAAGAAGCGGCTGAAATGGCTATCTTCGGTGCAAAAGTGCTGCATCCTGCCACTTTGCTGCCTGCGGTGCGCAGTGATATTCCGGTGTTCGTCGGTTCGAGCAAAGACCCGGCGGCAGGCGGCACACGCGTCTGCAATGAAACCCAGAATCCACCGCTGTTCCGTGCGATCGCCCTGCGTCGTAAGCAAACGCTGATGACGTTGCACAGCCTGAACATGCTGCACGCACACGGCTTCCTGGCGGAAGTGTTTGCGATTCTGGCCCGCCACAATATCTCGGTTGATCTGGTGACCACTTCAGAAGTGAACGTGGCGTTGACGCTGGACACCACCGGGTCGTCAACCACCGGTGACAGCCTGCTAACCCAGGCGCTGCTGACTGAACTCTCTTCACTGTGCCGTGTGGAAGTGGAAGAGAACCTGGCGCTGGTGGCGATTATCGGCAACAACCTGTCGAGAGCCTGTGGTGTCGGCAAAGAGGTGTTTGGTGCGCTGGAGCCGTTTAATCTGCGGATGATTTGCTACGGTGCCAGCAGCTATAACCTGTGCTTCCTGGTCCCGACGCCAGACGCGGAAGAAGTGGTGCGCGCTCTGCATAAGAATCTTTTTGGTTCTTAAGGCAAATTTTTAGCGCAATCCATCAAGCCGGACCTGGTCCGGCTTTTTTATTTTATACATTTCGTTAAACAAGGGATTAAGCCAAGCGGCAGCTGATTTTTCGCGCCAGCGATTTCTTTATAACCCCATGATTCATAGCAATATCCTTCGATTTCTCCACTGGAATTGTCTCCATATCCCACTACGCTCCTAATCAGCGATTGCGTTTTAGTCGCCCTTATCGATTGTTCCAACGAGAAAATATTTCATTTTTTGAGGGAATGGCCATGCAAAGATTGGTTGCTGAAGGGGTAGGCACATTTGTTTTGGTATTGGGCGGTTGTGGCAGTGCGGTATTAGCCGCAACGTTCCCACAAGTGGGGATTGGTTTTGCCGGCGTGGCGCTGGCGTTTGGCTTGACGGTTCTGGTGATGGCGTTCGCAGTGGGGCACATCTCAGGCGGGCACTTTAATCCCGCCGTCACCATAGGATTGACGGTAGGAGGACGTTTTCCGGCAGCTCAGGTGATCCCTTACATCATTGTGCAGTTAGTGGGTGCCGTGGCGGCAGGGGGCGTGCTGTACCTGATTGCCAGCGGTAAACCCGGTTTTGATGCCGCTGCCAGTGGGTTTGCCTCGAACGGCTATGGTGAGCATTCGCCCGGTGGGTTCAGTCTGTATGCCGGTATGATTTGCGAAACCGTAATGACGGCGATTTTTCTGGTGGTGATCATGGGCGCAACCGATAAACGCGCGCCAGCCGGTTTCGCGCCGATTGCCATTGGTCTGGCGCTGACGCTGATCCATCTGGTGAGTATTCCGGTGACCAACACCTCCGTCAATCCAGCGCGCAGCACCGGCGTGGCGATCTTCCAGGGCGGTTGGGCATTGCAGCAACTCTGGATGTTCTGGCTGATGCCGATCATCGGTGCGGCAATCGGTGGTGTGATCTACCGTGTTTTACTGGAAAAAGCAGAGTAATTTGTCTAATTACCGCGGATCGACCGCAGACGATCCGCATTTTATCCTGCCAGCGACTTCCCGCCTTACGTCACGATAATGAAATGTTATGATCCCGCGTCCGTCGTTGTGGTCGTTCCCCGCGCGGCACTTCATCTGTGGCATATGAAATAAATTAAAAAATATCTAAGGAAGTCTCTCCATGCTCGCCAAACTTACCCGCCTGTTTCCGCTCTGGGCCGTGCTGCTTTCGGTCGCGGCGTATTATTCTCCCTCAACGTTCCTCGGCATTGGGCCGTGGGTGACTTATCTGCTGATGCTGATCATGTTCGGCATGGGCGTCACCCTGAATATTGATGATTTCAAACGTGTGCTGACGCGTCCGGCACCGGTTTTCGCCGGGACCTTTTTGCATTACCTGGTGATGCCACTGGCCGCCTGGGGCCTGGCTAAGCTATTCCACATGCCGCCGGACCTTTCCGCCGGGATGATTCTGGTGGGCAGCGTGGCCAGCGGAACCGCCTCTAACGTGATGATCTATCTGGCGAAGGGCGATGTGGCTTTGTCCGTGACCATCTCTTCGGTTTCTGCGCTGGTGGGCGTCTTCGCCACGCCGCTGCTGACACGCTTCTACGTGGATACCCACATTCAGGTCGATGTGGTCGGCATGCTGCTGAGCATCATTAAAATCGTCGTGATCCCGATTGGTTTGGGCCTGATTATTCACCACTCAATGAACAGCGTGGTGCGCCGCGTTGAGCCGTATCTGCCGGCGTTCTCCATGCTGTGCATTCTGCTGATCATCAGCGCAGTGGTTGCCGGCAGCCAGGGCTTTATCGGTTCCGTGGGCTTGGTGGTGATTGCGGCGGTGATCCTGCATAACGCCATTGGCCTGCTGGGCGGTTACTGGGGCGGCAAGCTGTTTGGCTTTGACGAATCCACTTGCCGCACGCTGGCGCTGGAAGTGGGCATGCAGAACTCGGGTCTGGCGGCAACGCTGGGCAAACTCTACTTCTCGCCGCTGGCAGCCTTGCCGGGCGCGCTGTTCTCGGTGTGGCACAACTTGTCAGGTTCGCTGCTGGCCGGTTACTGGTCGGGCAAACCGATTGAGAAGAAGCAGAAGTAATCCTGCGAGCGGGCGGCCAATGAGCCGCCCGCTGTCTATTTACGCGCTACCGAGGCAGGAAATGCCAGGAAAGGGAACAGCAAATAAGGCGCGATCAGCAAAAGAAGAAAAACACCCCGCGAATAACCCGCATCGTTAATTCTTCGACTGCCACAGGCCAGCAGCGGCAAGACAAACAGCAGCAGTGGCACGAAAGCAATTTCGCCACTCTTCATGGCAAACAGCTGCAGGTAAAGGCAAAACCAGCCCACCTGAAACACGATGAACACCACGTAACCTGCACGCCTTTCTAATCCACTAAAATTAAACGTCTTAAGAAAGCCATCTTTAATAATCTTGAAAAATCGGGTTATCAGCATCTTCCCTCCTTGTGGCTACAGCTTCAGATAAGCGCGAATCCCATCCAGGAACATCTGCGTTGCCAGCATAATCAAAATCAGTCCCATCAAGCGCTCCAGCGCATTCACGCCTTTGTCGCCGAGCAGGCGTAAAAACAGTCCTGACATCAGCAGAATCACCACGGTGACGCCCCAGGCAATCAGCAATGCGCCCACCAAATGTGACATCTGATGGGGATATTGATGTGACAGCAGCATCAGCGTGGCTAATAGCGAAGGGCCTGCGACCAGCGGAATCGCCAGCGGCACCAGAAACGGTTCTTCTCCGGCAGGTAATCCGCTGGTGCTGGTTTCGCCAGAAGGGAAAATCATGCGGATGGCAATCAGGAACAGAATAATGCCGCCGGAGATCGAGACGGTTTCAGTGCGCAAATTGAGGAACGCCAGAATGCGTTCACCGGTGAACAGGAACAGCAGCATGATAATCAGTGCAATCAGCATTTCACGTATCAACACCGCACGTCGGCGCTTAGGTTCCAGATGCTTGAGCACCGACATAAAAATCGGCAGGTTGCCCAGCGGGTCCATAATCAACAACAGTAAGATGGTTGCAGATATCATTTCAGTCATGGCAGAGAAGCCTTCCCTTCGTTGTTATTAGTTGTACTGCTGAAAAAGTTGGCGCAATCGAATTAATTCACTTGCCAGAAAGCCTGCATTTTGTAGAGTTGGAGGTCGCAGGTAAACCTGATTATTACGCAGATCAACTGGATATTCCGCTTGGTCTTTCCTTGCACCACGAAGGGCACAGTGAAAAACGCCCCGGACGGACAGAAAATGAAGAATGTAGGCTTTATTGGTTGGCGTGGCATGGTCGGCTCTGTGCTGATGTCACGCATGAGTGAAGAACGTGATTTTGATGTGATCAATCCGGTCTTCTTCTCCACGTCACAGCTGGGCCAGGCGGCACCGACGTTCGGCGGTAAGTCGACCGGTGCGCTGCAGGATGCTTTTGATATCGAGGCGCTGAAGGCGCTGGATATTATTATCACCTGTCAGGGCGGTGACTACACCAGTGAAGTCTATCCTAAGCTGCGTGAAAGCGGCTGGCAGGGTTACTGGATTGATGCAGCCTCCACGCTGCGCATGAAAGATGACGCCATCATCATTCTCGATCCGGTTAACCACAATGTGATTCGTCAGGGCCTCGACAACGGCGTTAAAACCTTCGTCGGCGGTAACTGCACCGTCAGCCTAATGCTGATGTCACTCGGCGGTCTGTTCGCTAACGATCTGGTGGAGTGGGCCTCAGTCGCCACTTATCAGGCCGCATCCGGCGGCGGCGCGCGCCACATGCGTGAGCTGCTGACTCAAATGGGCATGCTGCACGACCACGTCGCGAAATCCCTGCAGGATCCTGCTTCGGCGATTCTGGAGATCGAACGCAGCGTGACTGATTTCACCCGTTCCGGCACCTTGCCGACCGATAACTTCGGTGTTCCGCTGGCGGGCAGCCTGATTCCCTGGATCGACAAGCAGCTGGATAACGGCCAGAGTCGCGAAGAGTGGAAAGGCCAGGCAGAAACCAACAAGATTCTGCGCACCAGCAACGTGATTCCGGTCGATGGTCTGTGCGTGCGCGTCGGTGCACTGCGCTGCCACAGCCAGGCGTTCACCCTGAAGCTGAAGAAAGATATCCCGCTGAACGAAATCGAACAGCTGCTGGCTTCGCACAACGAGTGGGTGAAAGTGGTGCCCAACGATCGCGAAATCACCATGCGTGAACTGACACCTGCGGCGGTCACCGGTACGCTGACCACGCCAGTGGGCCGTCTGCGTAAACTGAACATGGGGCCGGAATATCTTTCCGCCTTCACCGTGGGTGACCAGCTATTGTGGGGCGCGGCTGAACCGTTGCGCCGCATGTTGCGTTTGCTGATCGACTAAGCGCAGCGACAAACCAGACAGGCCGGGATTTCCCGGCCTTTTTTATCGTTCAGGTTGCAAAACTTAACGCAAATTGCGCCTGACAAGTGATCCGCTTCCCCTTTTTGCTTGCCCGACAAGATTATTTTGCTTTCCCCCCTGGCTTCTGCCAGCCCCAAGCTATGATTTAACAGTGATGTGCCGGTTGTTAACTGTTTTTGCTTTCCGAACTGAATGGTTGTTGTACACGGCAAAAAAATCTTCCCCCATGGACGGTGTCCTCTCTTGCTGTTGTACGTATGGCTCAATGAAAAGCAGCGCACCAGAGGCGACTTTTTTGTCCACTCCGGTCGCCTGCGCAAAATCATAGGAAGAAAGTCATGTCAGAGCTTCCCGATCGCCTGGCGATCAATGCCCTTTTTGCCGGGAATTATGCCGATCCCTTCTCTTTCCTGGGGATGCACCAAACTGTCGAAGGCCTTGAAGTGCGCGCACTGCTGCCCGATGCCTCCGAAGTGTGGGTGATTGAAACCAACACCGGACGCAAATGCGCACAGCTTAAATGTCTTGATTCACGCGGCTTCTTTAGCGGCGTGATCCCTCGCCGAAAAAACCTGTTTCGTTATCAATTAGCGGTCACGTGGCATGGCCAGCAAAACCTGATCGACGATGCTTATCGCTTCGGCCCGCTGCTGGCGGAGATGGATGCCTGGCTGTTAGGTGAAGGCACTCATCTGCGACCTTATGAAACCCTGGGCGCGCACAGCGCCACGATTGATGGCGTCAGCGGCACCCGCTTCTCGGTGTGGGCACCCAATGCGCGCCGCGTGTCGGTGGTGGGCGAGTTCAATTTCTGGGATGGCCGCCGTCACCCGATGCGTTTTCGCCGTGAACTCGGCGTCTGGGAGCTGTTTGTGCCGGGTGCGGTCAATGGTCAGCTCTACAAATATGAAATCATTGATGCGACAGGGCAGATGCGTATCAAAGCCGATCCCTTTGCCTTTGAAGCGCAGATGCGCCCGCAAACTGCCTCCATGATCTGTGGTCTGCCGCCGAAAGTGGAGATGCAGCCGCAGCGTAAAGCCGCTAACGCTTTTGACCAACCTATCTCGATTTACGAAGTGCATCTGGGTTCGTGGCGCCGCCATACTGACAACAATTTCTGGCTGAGCTACAAAGAGTTAGCCGAGCAGTTGGTGCCTTACGTCAAAGAGATGGGCTTCACCCACATCGAACTGCTGCCAATCAATGAACATCCGTTTGATGGCAGCTGGGGTTATCAGCCTCTTGGCATGTATGCCCCCACGCGCCGCTTTGGTACCCGCGATGAGTTCCGCCACTTTATCGCCGCAGCGCACGATGCCGGCCTCAACGTGTTACTCGATTGGGTGCCGGGCCACTTCCCAAGTGATGACTTCGGATTGGCAAAATTTGATGGCACCGAACTGTATGAACACAGCGATCCCCGTGAAGGCTTCCATCAGGACTGGAATACGCTGATCTACAACTTTGGTCGTCGCGAAGTCAGCAATTATCTCTCTGGCAATGCGCTGTATTGGATGGAGCGCTTTGGCATTGATGGCCTGCGCGTTGATGCTGTGGCCTCGATGATTTATCGCGATTACAGCCGCAAAGAGGGCGAATGGGTGCCCAACCACTTCGGCGGCCGCGAGAACCTCGAAGCTATCTCGTTCCTGCGCCATACCAACCGCACGCTGGGCCGCGCTGCGCCCGGCACCATCAGCGTGGCAGAAGAATCCACCGACTATCCTGGCGTGACGCGCCCTTCAGAAGATGGCGGCCTCGGCTTCTGGTTTAAATGGAACCTCGGCTGGATGCACGACACGCTGGACTACATGAAACTCGACCCGGTGCATCGCCAATATCATCACAATCTGATGACCTTCGGCATGCTCTACAACTACACCGAAAACTTTGTGTTGCCGCTGTCGCATGACGAAGTGGTGCACGGCAAACGCTCGATTCTCGATCGTATGCCCGGCGATGCCTGGCAGAAGTTCGCCAATCTGCGCGCCTATTACGGTTGGATGTGGGGCTTCCCAGGCAAAAAGCTGCAGTTTATGGGCAACGAGTTTGCTCAGGGCCGTGAATGGGATCATGACAGCAGTCTCGACTGGCATTTGCTGGAGGGCGAGGACAACTGGCACAACGGCGTGCAGCGCCTGGTGCGCGATCTCAATCACAGCTACAAACACTTCACACCGTTACACCAGCTGGATTTCGATGCGCAGGGTTTTGAGTGGCTGGTGGTCGACGATCATGAAAACTCGGTGTTCGTGTTTGCGCGCCGCGATCGCGAGGGCAATGAAATTATTGTTGTCAGCAATTTTACGCCGGTGGCGCGTCCGGCTTACCGCTTTGGCGTGAATCAGCAAGGTGGCTGGCGGGAAGTGATGAACACGGACCAGCGCGATTATCACGGCAGTGACGTGCGCAATCACGGCATCACCCATACCGATGACATTGAAAGCCATGGCCGGGCACAATCGCTCAGCCTGACCTTGCCGCCGCTGGCCACGATTTGGCTGGTGCGGGAGGGTGATTGATGCTGGAAACCGGGCAGCCAACGCCGTTGGGCGCCCATTATGATGGGCGCGGCGTTAACTTCACGCTGTTTTCTCGCCACGCCGAGCAGGTGGAACTGTGCCTGTTTGACGTGCACGGCGTTGAGCGCCGCTTTCCGCTGCCCGCGCGCAGTGGGGATATCTGGCACGGCTATTTTCCAGCGTTAAAGCCCGGCCAGCGTTACGGCTATCGCGTGCACGGTCCGTGGGCGCCGCAGCAAGGGCATCGCTTTAATCCGGCTAAAGTGCTGGTCGATCCCTGTGCCAAAGCGGTGGAGGGCGATATTCCGGACGATCCACGTTTTCTCGGCGGTCAACAGGAGCGGGATCCTCAGGATAACGCCGCCATTGCGCCGAAATCGCTGGTGATCGCCGAAGATTTTGACTGGGATGATGAAAAACCGCTGCGCACGCCATGGGGCAATACGGTGATTTATGAGGCGCACGTGCGCGGCCTGACCCGGCAACATCCGGAAATTCCGGAAAGGCTGCGCGGGACTTATGCGGCACTGGGCCATCCTGCTATGGTGAAATACTTACGTCATCTCGGCATCACTGCGCTGGAGCTGCTACCGATTGCGCATTTTGCGACGGAGCCACGTCTGCAGCGCCTCGGTCTCAGCAATTACTGGGGCTATAACCCCTTTGCGCTGTGGGCGGTGGATCCGCGCTATGCCTCGGGTGAGCACGGCTTTACCCCCTTGCAGGAGTTTCAGCAGGCGGTCAAAGCGCTGCATGCGGCGGGCATCGAAGTGATCCTCGATGTGGTGTTCAACCATACCGCTGAACTGGAAGAGATCGGCCCCAACATTTCGCTGCGCGGTGTGGATAACGCCAGCTACTACTGGCTTGACGCGAAGGGTGAATACCAAAACTGGACCGGCTGCGGCAACACGCTCAATCTCAGCGATCCGCAGGTAATGGAATGGGCATTAGCAGCGCTGCGCTATTGGGTGCGTGACTGCCATATCGATGGCTTCCGTTTCGATCTCGCCAGCGTGCTGGGTCGCACCCCCGACTATCGTCAGGATGCGCCACTGTTTGCCGCCATCAAAGCCTGTCCGTTGCTGTCGCAGGTCAAGCTGATTGCAGAGCCGTGGGATATCGGGCCCGGCGGTTATCAGGTAGGCAATTTTCCCGTGGGATTCGCCGAATGGAACGACCATTTCCGCGATGCCACGCGCCGCTACTGGCTGCACGGCCAGCTCAGCAATGGCGATTTTGCCCGGCGTTTTGCCGCCTCCAGCGATGTGTTTCAGCGTGATGGGCGGCTGCCGCACGCCAGCGTCAATCTGATCACCGCACACGACGGCTTCACGCTGCGTGACGTGGTGAGCTTTAACCAAAAACACAATCAGGCCAACGGTGAAGACAATCGTGACGGCAGCAGCAGTAACTTCAGCCATAACCATGGCAAAGAAGGGCTGCAGGTCAATTTCGATATTGTCGAACGGCGGCGGCGCAGCGTGCACGCCTTACTCACCACGCTGCTGCTGGCACAAGGTACGCCGATGCTGTTGTCCGGCGACGAACGCGGCCACAGCCAGCACGGCAACAATAATGCTTACTGTCAGGACAATCCGCTGACCTGGTTGAACTGGCATCAGGATGATTTTGGACTGGTCGACTTCACTGCCGCCTTAATTCGGCTGCGTCAGCGCATTCCCGCGCTGACGGCAGACCGCTGGTGGCAGGAGGGCGATGGCAACGTGCAGTGGTTCAATGCCAGCGGAAAACCACTGGGAAATGAGGAGTGGGAACAGGGGGCGCATAGAATGCAGATCCTGCTCTCCAGCCGCTGGTTAATAACAATAAACGCCACGGAATCGGTGAGTGACCTTGTCTTACCAGACGGAGAGTGGCGTGCCATTCCTCCTTTCGCCGGGGAAGAAAACCCCATCCTTACAACTGTCTGGCACGGGCCCGCACACGGCGTGTGTGCGTTCCTAAAGCAATCATAAGGAGTCAGACATGGTGAAATTAGATAGAACAGATCCCCTGATGCTGGCGCGCCAGCTCCCTACACAAACGGTGGCGTTGATCCTTGCTGGCGGGCGCGGTACGCGTCTGAAAGATCTCACTGCCAAACGCGCCAAACCTGCAGTGCACTTCGGTGGTAAGTTCCGCATCATCGACTTTGCGCTGTCCAACTGCATCAACTCGGGTATCCGGCGCATCGGCGTCATCACTCAATATCAGTCGCATACGTTGACGCAGCATATTCAGCGTGGCTGGTCCCTGTTCAACGAAGAAATGAACGAGTTTGTCGATTTACTGCCGGCGCAGCAGCGTGCCGCGACCGAACATTGGTATCGCGGCACGGCGGATGCGGTCTCGCAGAACCTCGACATTATTCGTCGCTACAACGCGCAGTACATTGTGATTCTCGCCGGGGATCACATCTACAAAATGGACTATTCGCGCATGTTGCTGGACCACGCCGAGCGTGGTGCGAAATGCACCATCGCCTGCTTGCCGGTGCCGCTGGCAGAAGCCACGGCATTTGGCGTGATGGCGGTGGATGTGGACAACAACGTCATCGATTTTGTGGAAAAGCCCCCACAGCCGCCTTCAATGCCCGGTGACGACAGCAAAGCTTTAGCCAGCATGGGCATCTACGTGTTTAACGCAGATTACCTGTATCAACTGCTGGAAGAAGACCTGCTGATCCCTGAATCGAGCCACGATTTCGGTAAGGATTTACTGCCAAAAATTGTCGCCAGCGGTGATGCCTATGCGCACTCCTTTACGCTGTCGTGCGTGCAGAACGATGAAAACGCCGAGCCGTATTGGCGCGATGTCGGGACGCTGGAAGCTTACTGGCGGGCCAATCTCGATCTGGCCTCTGTCACGCCTGAGCTGGATATGTACGACCACGAATGGCCGATTCGCACCCACATGGAACCGTTGCCGCCCGCCAAGTTTGTCCAGGACCGCTCGGGCAGTCACGGCATGACGATGAACTCGCTGGTGTCTGGCGGCTGCATTATCTCCGGATCGGTGGTGGTGAATTCGGTGCTGTTTCCGCGCGTACGCATCAACTCATTTTGCAATATCGACTCTTCGGTGCTGTTGCCCGACGTCGTCATCAATCGTTCTTGTCGTCTGCGCCGTTGCGTGATCGATCGCGCCTGCGTGATTCCGGAAGGCATG
This sequence comes from Pantoea rodasii, assembly GCF_002095465.1. Lineage (GTDB taxonomy): Bacteria > Pseudomonadota > Gammaproteobacteria > Enterobacterales > Enterobacteriaceae > Pantoea > Pantoea rodasii. The sequence goes on from NZ_MLFP01000004.1 coordinate 29,204, forward strand.
GTGATTGGTGAAAACCCCGATGAAGACAGCCGCCGTTTTTACCGTTCAGAAGAAGGCATCGTTTTGGTGACGCGCGCCATGCTGGCCAAATTGGCCGGCTGACCACGAAAGCAACGAGCAAGCACACAGGCAATCGCCGCGGGGAACGCGCGCGATAACACAATAGGGGTCCAGGATGCAGGTTTTACATGTCTGTTCAGAACTTTTCCCGCTGCTTAAAACCGGCGGGTTGGCTGATGTCGTCGGCGCATTGCCTCAGGCTCAGATTGCTGAAGGTATGGATACGCGGGTGTTGCTTCCCGCCTATCCGGACCTGCGTAAAGGGATTCCTGACACCGAGATCGTGGCGGAATTAAGCACTTTTGCCGGACCGGTCCGTTTATTACTTGGACATTTCAACGGTGTTAGCATTTATTTAATTGATGCGCCGGGATTGTATGAGCGTCCCGGCAGTCCTTATCACGATACGTCGCAGTTTGCGTATGTGGATAATTATCTGCGTTTTGCGCTGCTGGGCTGGATGGGCGCCGAGCTGGCCAGCGGGTTGGATATCCAATGGCAGCCGGATGTGGTGCATGCCCATGACTGGCACGCAGGATTGACCTGTGCCTATATCGCTGCGCGCGGGCGGCCAGCGAAAACGGTGTTTACCGTGCATAACCTGGCCTATCAGGGCTTGTTCAATGCGCGCCATCTGGATGAGATTCAGATTCCGCGCGCCTTTTTCGATATGCACGGTCTGGAGTTCTTCGGACAAATTTCGTACCTCAAGGCGGGATTGTTTTATGCCGATCATATTTCCGCCGTTAGCCCGACGTATGCTCTGGAGATCACCCGTCCGGAGTTTGGCTATGGCATGGAGTCACTGTTAGAACAGCGGCTTAAAGAGGGCCGGCTGAGCGGTATTCTGAACGGGGTCGATCCGGGCATTTGGGATCCGGCGCATGACCTGCTGCTGACCGCGCGTTACGACCGCGAAACGTTGGAAAGCAAAGCGGAAAACAAACGCCAGCTACAGATCGCCATGGGCCTGAAGGTCGATGACAAAGTGCCGGTGTTTTGCGTTATCAGCCGCCTGACCAAACAGAAAGGGTTGGATCTGGTGCTGGAAGCGTTACCGGGTTTACTGGCGCAAGGCGGCCAGCTAGTGCTGCTGGGCCAGGGCGATGCTGAACTGCAACAAGGTTTTCTCGCCGCGGCTGCCGAACATCCGGGCAGTGTCGGCGTACAGATCGGCTACCACGAAGCCTTCTCGCATCGCATTGTCGGCGGCGCGGATGTGATTATGGTGCCGAGCCGTTTTGAGCCGTGCGGCTTGACGCAGCTGTACGGCCTGAAATATGGCACGCTGCCGCTGGTGCGCCGCACCGGTGGGCTGGCGGATACCGTGCAGGATAGTTCACTGGAGAACCTCGCCGATGGCGTTGCCAGTGGCTTCAGTTTTGAAGACAGTAATGCCTGGTCGCTGCTGCGGGCGATACGGCGCGCTTTTGTTCTGTGGTCCTGTCCTTCACTCTGGCGTTATGTTCAGCGCCAGGCGATGGGGATGGATTTTAGTTGGCAGGTGGCAGCACAAGCCTACCGCGATCTTTATCAACGTTTGCTGTAATCAGAGATTGGGATACTGGATATGAATGCACCTTTCACCTATGCCTCGCCCACGCTGACGGTAGATGCGCTGAAGCACTCCATCGCCTATAAGCTGATGTTTACGATTGGTAAAGACCCCTCGATCGCCAATAAGCACGAGTGGCTTAATGCCTCACTGCTGGCCGTGCGCGATCGCATGGTGGAACGTTGGCTGCGATCCAGCCGTGCCCAGCTGTCTCAGGATGTGCGCCAGGTGTATTACCTGTCGATGGAGTTTTTGATGGGCCGCACGCTTGGTAATGCGCTGCTGGCGATGGGCATCTACGACGATCTCAATCAGGCGCTGGATGAGATGGGCCTCGATCTCAGCGATCTAATGGATGAAGAGAACGATCCGGGGCTCGGCAACGGTGGCCTGGGGCGACTGGCCGCGTGTTTCCTCGATTCGCTCGCCACGCTCGGTTTGCCAGGGCGCGGCTACGGTATCCGCTATGACTACGGCATGTTTAAACAGAACATCGTTGACGGCCAGCAGCGCGAATCCCCGGATTACTGGCTGGAATACGGCAATCCCTGGGAGTTTCAGCGCTTCAATACCCGCTATAAAGTGCGCTTTGGCGGTCGCTTGCAGCATGAAGGTGCGCGCATCCGCTGGGTAGAAACCGAAGAGATCATTGCGGCCGCTTACGATCAGATTATCCCCGGCTTCGACACGGATGCCACCAACACGCTGCGCTTGTGGAGCGCGCAGGCCAGCAATGAAATTAACCTGGGTAAGTTTAATCAGGGCGATTACTTTGCGGCAGTGGAGGATAAAAACCACTCGGAGAACGTGTCACGCGTGCTCTACCCGGATGACTCAACCTATTCCGGTCGTGAACTGCGCCTGCGTCAGGAGTATTTCCTCGTGTCGTCGACGGTGCAGGATATTCTCAATCGCCATTGGCAGATGCACGAAACCTGGGACAATCTGGCGGATAAAATTGCTATCCACCTTAATGACACCCATCCGGTGTTGGCCATCCCGGAACTGATGCGTTTGTTAATCGACGAGCATAAGTTCAGCTGGGACGATGCCTTCGAAGTCACCTGTCAGGTGTTCTCCTACACCAACCACACCCTGATGACGGAGGCACTGGAAACCTGGCCAGTGGATATGTTTGGCAAGATCCTGCCACGCCATCTCAGTATCGTGTTTGAAATCAACGATTACTTCCTGAAAACCATTCAGGACTACTATCCGGATGACTGGGATTTGATGTCGCGCATCTCGATCATTGATGAGAATGACGGTCGCCGCATTCGCATGGCCTGGCTGGCGGTTGTGGTTAGCCACAAGGTCAATGGCGTGTCCGAGCTGCACTCCAACCTGATGGTGCAGTCGCTGTTTGCTGATTTTGCGCGCCTGTTCCCCGGTCGTTTCTGCAACAAAACCAACGGCGTTACCCCGCGACGCTGGCTGGCATTGGCCAATCCGGCGCTTTCTGAGGTGTTGGATGAAACCATCGGCCGCACCTGGCGTACCGATCTCAGTCAGTTAAGCGATATCACGCCGCACATTGATTACCCGGCATTTATCGAGCAGGTGGCGGATGCCAAATTCGCCAATAAAAAACGGCTGGCAGAGTGGGTGGCGAAAAACCTCGATATCGTGGTGGATCCCCATGCGCTGTTCGATGTGCAGATTAAACGTATCCACGAATATAAACGTCAGCTGCTCAACGTGCTGCACGTAATCACCCGTTATAACCGCATCAAAGCCGATCCGACGGCTGAATGGGTGCCACGCGTGAACATCTTCGCCGGTAAAGCGGCCTCGGCCTATTACGTGGCCAAGCACATCATTCACCTGATCAACGATGTCGCCAACGTGATCAACAACGATCCACAGGTGAAGAACAAGCTGAAGGTGGTGTTTATTCCCAACTACAGCGTCAGTCTGGCGCAGATCATTATTCCGGCAGCGGATCTTTCTGAGCAGATTTCAACGGCGGGCACCGAGGCTTCCGGTACCAGTAACATGAAGTTTGCCCTGAATGGCGCGTTGACCATTGGTACGCTGGACGGTGCCAATGTGGAGATGCTTGAGCATGTAGGCGCAGAAAACATCTTTATCTTCGGCAACACCACGCCGCAGGTCGAGCAACTGCGTAAAGAGGGCTACAACCCGCGTAAATATTACGAGGAAGACCCGGATCTCCACCTGGCGCTGACGCAGATTGCCAGCGGCGTGTTTAGTCCCCAGGAGCCGGGACGTTACCGCAATCTGTTTGATGCGCTGGTGAATTTCGGCGACCACTACCAGCTGTTAGCGGATTACCGCAGCTATGTGGATACCCAGGATAAAGTGGACAAACTTTATCGCCAGCCAGACGAGTGGCAGCGACGTGCGGCGTTAAATATCGCCAATATGGGCTATTTCTCGGCGGACAGAACGATTCAGGAATACGCGGATGAGATCTGGCACATTTCGCCGGTGAGATTGTAAGGCAGACTACCTGAAAGCGTGGGAACTAACGCCGTCTGGGGTCGCTTTGGGGCTGGCGTCCTCGCGCCGCTGACGCGGTTCCTTCACTTCATTCGTCAGCCTGACGGAACGGCGGGGGAATGGCACATTCATGTGACGCCCCGCCTTTCGCCCGCGTCCTGCGGGCTATCCTGACAGACTCATTCTGTTCAGCGCTGCGGATTGCCTGCTCCAAAGCGACCCCAGCCTGCTTCCTTATGTGCGTGCTGTTAGAAGGGCTATGATCCCCAAAATCATTTGAATGGCAGGAAGGCGGCAAGTTAACGAATCCCCGAGAGCTTACTTACGTAAGTGACCGGGGTGAGAGAACGCAGCCAACGCATCTGCCGTTCGAAGGATGAAGGAAATTATTTTAATGTGATGCTTTTCACAATTGCATCTGCATCGCTCTGCGCCTGCTGCTGGTTATCCGCTGGCAGAGTAATTTGCAGGGTCAGCAGTTTGCCATCCACTTTTGCCAGGATCACGGAAGACCATGACGTCTGGTTGTTGGCTGAAATCACGGTATCCAACTGCTGAGCGGGCTGATCTTTCAACGTCACTGCTTTGTTAGAAACGACCTGCAACTGCGGATCGCGACCGCGCTGCTGCTGTTCCAGACGCTGTGCCAGCGCATCGAGCGCTTCATTCGTCGGGTCACCGGCAATCACGATGATGGCGCGTTGGCCGCTCTCATCCGCGTACACGTGCATATTGGTGGATTCAGAGCCGAGTTTACCGCTCTTATCAGACATGCCCGCAGGCAGGTTGAAGCTCAGTTTACCGTCCATCAGGTTGACCGTCTGAGCGGACTGGCTGGCGCTGGCACCGTTGTCACCGGCAGCCGCATCGTCTTTCTTCTGGTCACAGGCCGCAAGACCTAGCACCAACAAACCAATACCCGCATATTTCACTAAATTACGCATTCTTTTCCCTTTAATGATTCCAGTCAGGTGCTTTCCACCCGTTATAAAAACGGAATCGGCGGTCAAAAGCAACCGCCGTTCTGTCAGGAAATCTTAGCGTGCTGCGGCGTGGCGTCTATGTGCAATTAGCCGAAATTGACCTGGCGTTGACCTGAGCGCTCAGCCAACCGTTTCAGCAGGCTGTTCAGCAATACACCGTAAGCGGGCAGGAAGAAAATCATGCAGATCAGTACTTTGAAGCTGTAATCCACCAGGGCGATCTCCACCCAATGCGCGGCCATAAACGGGTCTGGACTCTTGTAAAAGGCGATGAAAAAGAAGGCCATGGTATCGCTGATATTACCGAGGAACATGGCGGATGCCGGGGCGATCCACCACTGCGGTAAACGACGCAAACGGTTAAAAACGTGGATATCCAGAATCTGACCGAGCGCATAAGCCATGAAGCTGGCGCTGGCGATACGTGCGACAAACAGATTCACCTGCTCCAGCGATGCCCATCCTTGCCATTCGCCCTGATAGAACACGCAGGACACCACGTAAGAGATAAACAGTGCCGGGATCATCACCGCCAGAATAATGCGACGGGCTAACGGCGCGCCAAAAATGCGCACGGTGAGATCGGTAGCGAGGAAGATAAACGGAAAACTGAACGCACCCCAGGTGGTGTGGAAACCGAAAATCGAAACCGGCAGCTGCACCAGATAGTTACTGGAAGTGATCACCAGCAGATGGAATAGCGATAGCCAAAACAGCGCATGCATGCGCTGGCGTGCAGAGAAATCAATCATGTCTGACCTTTTTGAGTAATGGGGTGAGGGAACCCAACAATCCTCTTCATACTTCGCGTTGTAGCTGCGTTGGCTGCGTTCACGTACCCCAGTCACTTACTTATGTAAGCTCTTGGGGATACGCGCTCTTGCCGCCTTGCTACAACACGAATTATTTCGAGGATTGAGCAATATAGTAAATCAACATCGTCATACTTCACGTTGTAGCTGCGTTGGCTGCGTTCATGTACCCCGGCCACTTACTTGAGAAGGCACCTGGGGATATACGCTCTTGCCGCCTTGCTACAGCGCGAATTATTGCGAGGATTAAGCAATTTGGTAAAAAACGGCGGCGATCTTAGCGCGTTGCGCAATTAATGCAATGGTTAATTTTAACGCAATCGTTATCGCCTTGCGCTGCGCATTTAGCGCGCTAGAATGAGCGCCCACCTTGAATGAAGACAGAGAATCATGAGCGATCCCTTTTCTGCGCCGGACCACACGCTTGATGCACTTGGCCTGCGCTGCCCGGAGCCGGTAATGATGGTGCGCAAAACGATGCGCACTATGCAGGCGGGCGAAACATTGTTAATTATTGCCGACGATCCGGCCACCACGCGTGATATTCCCGGCTTTTGCCGCTTTATGGAACATCAGCTGCTGGCACAGCAGACCGACTCGCTGCCGTACCAGTTTTGCTGCAAAAAGGCACGGCTTAACGCTGGCGCAGCAATCGCAAGGCATTGGCGGTGACCAGCGCGGTGGCACCGGAATCTGCCAGCACCGCCAGCCACAAACCGGTGAAGCCGAGCAGGGTGGTGACGAGGAAAATCCCCTTCAGCCCCAGCGCAATCGCAATGTTCTGACGGATAATCGCGCGCGTGCGGCGTGCCAGCGCCACGGTGCGCGGCAGAATCGTCAGCTGATTTTGCGTCAGCGCGGCATCGGCAGCTTCCAGCGCCACATCGGTTCCGCTGCCCATGGCAATGCCAATCGTGGCAGCTTTCATCGCCGGGGCATCGTTAATGCCATCGCCGACCATCGCCAGTGACTGCTGCTCACCCAGTTGACGCACCGCCTCGACTTTATCGGCAGGCAACAGCCCGGCGCGATAATCAATGCTCAGTTTTGCCGCCATCGACGCCGCTGCACGCGGGTTATCACCGGTCAGCATCAGGCTATTGATGCCCAGCGCTTTCAGCTGTGCCAGTGCGGTGACGGCTTCCGCCCGCAGCTGATCCTGCAACGCTAAGGTGCCGAGCACCGTCTCATCCTGCAACAGCACCACCACGGTTTTACCCTGTGCTTCCCGTTGCGCTATCGCCTGCTGCTGATCGGCCGTGAGCGTAGTGACATCGCGCGGTGCCAGCAGTTGGTAGGCCACGCCATCAATCTGTGCACGAATACCGCTGCCGGCCAGAGCTTGCTGCTGCTGGGCATGGGGCAGTGTGAGCTGGCGCTGTTCAGCCTCACGCACCATGGCGATCGCCAGGGGATGGCTGGAACCTTGCTCGACGGCCGCTGCAATACGCAGCATCTCCTGTTCATCCAGCGCACTGAAGCAATCGACCTCAGTGACCTGCGGTTTGCCGAGGGTGAGAGTGCCGGTTTTATCGAATGCCATGGTCTGGATACGGCTAAGACGTTCCAGCGCGGCGCCACCTTTGATCAGAGCACCCTGACGCGCGGCGGCCGCTAAACCAGAGGTGATCGCTGCGGGGGTTGAAATCACCAGTGCACAGGGGCAACCAATCAGCAGCAGCGTCAGGCCTTTATAGATCCACGGCAGCCATGCAGCACCCGCTAACAGGGGGGTAGCACCATCACCAACATCGCCAGCAGCATAATGGCAGGCGTATAGATGCGGCTGAAGCGGTCGATAAAACGTTCAACCGGCGCACGGTGGCTTTCGGCTTCTTCAATCAGTTGCAAGATGCGATCGATGGCGCTCTGGCCGGGCTGAGAGATGACCTTTAACGTGACCAAACGATCCACGCTGGTGGCACCCGCCATCACCGCTTCACCCGGCTGACGCGCAACCGGCACGGACTCGCCGGTTAGTGCGCTTTCATCAAAGCTGGCGCTGAGGATAAGCAGCTCACCATCGGCGGGTAAGCGTCCGCCAGCCGCGACTTCAATGATATCGCCGGGACGTAACTCAGCCAGCATCACCTGCTCACGCTGAGTGCCGTTCAAACGCGTAGCGGTATCGGGACGCAGCGCCATTAACGCCGTCACACCGCGACGAGCACGTGAAGCCGCGTAGGACTCCAGACGTTCACCCAGTTGGAACAGCAGCAGCACCATGGCGGCTTCGGCATGCGCGCCAATCACTAACGCACCGGCGGCGGCGAGGGTCATCAACGTTTCAATGCTGAACGGAGAACCGCTGCGCAGCAGTTTCCATGCGCTGTAAGCTATCGGCGCTAAGCCGATCAGCGTGGTAGCTACAAACAGGCGATCGCCCCAAAGAGGAGAAACCTGGCTTAGCAGCCAACTGGCGAGCATCAGCATTGCCAGAAGCAGTAAACCGGCATTTTCCTGCCAGCGGTTCGGCGCATCAGTTGGTGCGGGTGACGCGTTTGAAGTCAGCGTAAAGCCGACCTTCTTCACCGCCAGTTCTACTGCGGACCGAATGTCGTGATCGGCGTCTACCACCAGTTTTTCACTGGCAAAAATGACGCGCGCTTCCCGCACCTGCGGCAGTTGTTGTACGGCATTTTCAATTTTGCGCGCGCAGCTGGGGCAATCCATGCCAGCAATCTGCCAGCGATATTGATGTGAGGTTAGCGCGGGCCTGTCGCTTTCGGCGTCGCTCTCGCCACCGGGACTGCTACTGTCGTTGTCACAACAGCCGCAACCGCTTTCGGGTGTCGCGGGCAGGGCGGCAGAAATTTTTAGCGTCGTCGGTGAAACGCTACGAATGGCGCACAGCGGCTGGGGTTTGCTGTGGGATTTTCCACAGCGGCAGGAATGAGAATGTGGGTGCATGTGACCTCCAGGATTCAGTGCGGGCCAATGCCCGCACGTTGAATGCTACACTCTGGAGTCGACTCCAGAGTCAAGCAGAAGGTCAGCTTTTCTTCAATACAGCCACAGTGAACGCACAATCATAAAGTGACCGGCGAAGTAGCAGGCAGCCACAATGGCGCTATCGGCGCTGAAACGACGGCGATAATGCGTGATAAACCAAACAATATTGCCTAACAGCAGTAATCCCGCACCCACCAACAGTGAGAAGCTGTAATCCGTCGGACGGAAGAAGTAATTCTCTGCCGCCATCCAGTTCATCACCAGCGTCATGCCAATCAAGGTACAGATCGGCCAGCGTAAATCCTCCAGCTTCGACCAGATCACGCCAATCACCACTGCCCCAATCACCAGCAATGTCACCGGGATCGGCCAGAAGAAACTCATGGTCATGTGCGCCGCAAAGCTAATGGTGTAGAGCAGATGAGAGAGGAAGAATGCACCGAGTGCATAGAGCATTTGCTGGCGAGGCAGTAACGTCAGCGCATCGCCTACCAGAGTGGCAACCAGACCTGCCAGAATCAGGTAATCGGTGGTGTTGAGCGTGGGCGCTTGCCAGGCCCAGGCAACCAGCAACAGCAAGGTAACGGGTTTGAACAGCCAGCGCTGCCACTGCGGGCCGCGGTATGAAGCATCAACGTAAAGCCAACCGGAAAAAAGTACGGCAAGGAAAGACCAAAGCATGTTTTCTCCCTTTTCTGAGCGCAGTGCCAGAGTATTGAATTTTCCCAAAATCGCGATCTCAGTGTAAGTTACTGGCGGCGAATGTGACAATCGGTCAACTCTGGTTGTATGCTTTGTCGTCTTTACTTTCCCGACACTAACGCAAAGCGCGAGAGAAAACATGAGCAAACCACCGCTAATCTTTTTCATCGTTCTGGCGATTATTGCCGTTTTGGCGACCCGTCAGTTTATTAAACAACGCCGTGAAACCGCGGTGAATGATGCCTCACCGGTGCGCTCACTGAGCGTCGAAGTGAAAACCAAACGTGAGTTTCCGTCGCCCAATCGCCGTTCGCGCCAACGCGAAGAGATTGTGGCCGAGGATATGAAGTATGAAGCCTGGTTCCATCCGCTAAATGGTGCGGGGGATATCAAAGTGGTGGTGAGCGCCAATGATTATCATCATATTGATAAGGGCGCGAAGGGCGAGTTGAAAATGCAGGGCAGCCGCTTTGTCAGCTTCACGCCAGTGCAGTAAAAAGGGCCGCTGCGGCGGCCCCGATCGTTACATTTTCGGATAATGCTTCTTCTGCCACGCCAGCAGTTCAAACACACCAAAAAAGAAAATCTTCGCCTGGGTCGCGCCACTGAGTTTTGGCGCGTCTTTCGGCTGGGTGGCGCGCAGCAATACCAGCTGCAAGCCGTGCATGATCACCATGAAGAACAGCGCCACATGCACAAAGTAGCGCAGCGGTGTCGGGAAAGGATGCACCAGATTCAACAGCAGAAATGCCCAGACGCACAGCATCAGTAAACGTCCCAGATTAAGCCACATCGTGCGTCTCCTGTTGGCGTTGATAAAGGCGATAAGCCACCTGACCGGCAATCTTCTCGCGATAGAGATCCCAATTGGCAGGCGCCACTGGCGTGCCATGCTCGACTTCGCTTTCAACGTAAATCAGCGCGTTCTCCGCCAGCCAACCGTTGCTTTCCAGCAGCGTCAGCGTTTCCAGCAACAATCCTTTACGGAACGGCGGATCAACAAACACCACGTCGAACGGCTCGCCGGGTTGGCTCAGCCACTGCAGGGTATTGGTCTGCACGACTTTGCCTTGCGTCGCACGCAGCGTTTGCAGATTTTGCGACAACTGCTGGGCAACGGCGCGTTCCATCTCAAGCAGCGTAGCAGAAGCCGCATAGCGTGACAGCGCCTCTAACCCGAGTGCGCCGCTGCCGGCAAAGCAATCGAGGCAGCGCGCTTCCTGAATGTCCGGCGCTAACCAGTTAAACAGGGTTTCACGCACGCGATCGGTGGTAGGACGCAGACCTGCGCTATCCGGTACCGGTAATTTACGGCCACGCCACTGTCCGCCAATGATACGAATTTGGCCAGCAGCGCTGCTGCCGCGGGGGGATTTACTCATTTCGCTCACAACTCGTCATAATTTGTTGCGTAGTTTAACGGGCGTGGCAGGCAGAAGAAACGTAAAAAAGGGTGCTGTGGTGCGCTGGCTGGAAAGTGTTAGACTACTGAGTTGATATGGTGCGCGTAATTACCTGATTTTTACGCCGCTCACGAACAAAAAATTGAATTTTTTATCCCCTGGGAACAGCGTGCAACCGGGAATAAGCCATCGAGGAGTGTAGTTACACAATGGCAAAAGAGAAAAAACGTGGCTTTTTTTCCTGGCTAGGCTTTGGCAAAGAAGAAGAGACCCAGCAGCCTGCGGAAGAGCAGCAGCAACCGACCGACGCGGCACAACAGCCGATCGCTGAAGAGAGCGCATTAGCAAGCGCCGAAGCGCAGGCGGAAGAGACGGTTGCCGTCACGGAGCACGTGGCTGAAGAACAGTTGGCTCCGCCGGAAGCCGTGGTGGCCAAGCCGATCACCACCATTGAAGAAGAAGTGCTGCCGGAAGAAGAAATCCATCCGGATGTGGCGCCTATCGAAGAAGAGCCTCAGGCTGAAGAACTGATCATCGACGTGCCTGCTGAGCCCGTGGTTGTGCCGCAAGCGCCAGTTATCGAGGTTACGCCTGCTGAGCCTGTGGTTGTGCCACAAGCGCCATCTATCGAGGTTGCGCCTGCTGAGCCGGTGGCTGTGCCGCATGAGCCAGTTATCGAGGTTGCGCCTGCTGAGCCCCTGGTTGTGCCGCAAGCGCCAGTTATCGAGGTTGCGCCTGCTGAGCCCGTGGTTGTGCCGCAAGCGCCAGTTATCGAGGTTACGCCTGCTGAGCCTGTGACTGTGCCGCATGAGCCAATCATCGAAGACGCGACGGTTGAGCTTGAAGATGACGCGTTAAGCGACGAGGAACTGGAAGCGCTGGCGTTAGCCGAGACCTACGCGGAAGACGCCGAAGCCGAAGCGCAAGATACCGTCAGCGATTTACCGCTGGCCGCTGCGCCCATTGTGACGCAAGAGCAGGAGCGCCCAACCAAAGAGGGCTTCTTTGCGCGTCTGAAGCGCAGCCTGGTCAAAACACGTGAAAACCTCGGTTCTGGCTTTATCAGCCTGTTCCGTGGCAAGAAAATTGATGATGACCTGTTTGAAGAGCTGGAAGAGCAGCTGCTGATCGCTGACGTTGGCGTGGAAACGACGCGTCGCATCATCACCAATCTGACCCAGCAGGCCAACCGCAAGCAGTTACGCGATGCGGAAGCGCTGTACGGTCTGTTGAAAGCCGAAATGGCCGGTATTCTGGATAAGGTGGATCAACCGCTGGATGTGGGCGGCAAAGCGCCGTTTGTTATCCTGATGGTCGGCGTCAACGGTGTGGGTAAAACCACCACGATCGGTAAGCTGGCGCGTCAATATCAGGCGCAAGGCAAATCGGTGATGTTGGCGGCGGGCGATACTTTCCGTGCCGCAGCGGTTGAACAGCTGCAGGTGTGGGGCCAGCGCAATAACATTCCGGTGGTGGCTCAACACACTGGTGCTGATTCGGCCTCGGTGATCTTTGATGCTATTCAGGCCGCGAAATCGCGCAATGTGGATGTATTGATTGCCGATACCGCCGGTCGCCTGCAGAACAAAGCACACCTGATGGAAGAGCTGAAAAAAATCACCCGCGTGATGAAAAAGCTCGATGGCGATGCGCCGCACGAAGTGATGCTGACCCTTGACGCCAGCACCGGGCAAAACGCCGTCAGCCAGGCCAAACTGTTTCATGAAGCGGTGGGCCTGACCGGCATCACGCTGACCAAGCTCGACGGCACCGCTAAAGGTGGTGTGATCTTCTCGGTTGCCGATCAGTTTGGCATTCCGATTCGCTATATCGGTGTCGGGGAAGGCATCGAGGATTTACGGCCGTTTAAGGCCGCAGACTTTATTGAGGCACTGTTTGCCCGAGAGGAATGATTGGGATGATTCGCTTTGAAGAGGTCAGTAAAGCATACCTGGGAGGACGTCAGGCGCTGCAGGGGGTGGATTTCCATCTGCGCCCTGGCGAAATGGCATTCCTGACCGGCCATTCTGGTGCAGGTAAAAGCACCTTACTGAAGCTGATTTGTGGCATTGAGCGCCCGAGCGCCGGGCAAATCTGGTTTAGCGGTCACGATATTTCGCGTTTGCGTCACAGTGAAGTGCCTTTCCTGCGACGTCAGATCGGGATGATTTTTCAGGATCACCACCTGTTAATGGATCGTTCGGTCTATGACAACGTGGCGATCCCGCTGATTATTTCCGGGGCCAGCGGTGAAGACATCCGTCGTCGCGTGTCGGCGGCGCTGGATAAAGTCGGCCTGCTCGACAAAGCGAAGAGTTACCCGATCCAGCTCTCTGGCGGTGAACAGCAGCGTGTTGGCATTGCCCGCGCGGTAGTGAACAAGCCTGCGGTGCTACTGGCGGATGAACCCACCGGTAACCTGGATGACGCGCTTTCAGAAGATATCCTGCGCCTGTTTGAAGAGTTCAACCGCGTCGGCGTGACCGTACTCATGGCGACGCACGACACCGGGCTGATTGCACGCCGCAATTATCGCTTGATGACGCTGAATCAAGGACGCCTGCACGGAGGCCATGATGGTCAATAAACGCAATAAGCGCCCGGCAGCGCCGAAAGCCACGAAGCAGCCTTCGAAAAGCAAGGCGCTGAAAGGCGGCTGGCAGGAGCAGTGGCGTTACGCGCTGCGTGGCACGCTGTCGGATATGTGGCGTCAGCCGCTGGCGACGTTGCTTACCGTGATGGTGATTGCCATCTCGCTGACGTTGCCGAGCGTGTGCTACATGGTGTGGAAAAACGTCAGCCAGGCAGCCACGCAGTGGTATCCGGCACCGCAGCTGACGGTGTATCTGGATAAGGCGCTGGATGACAGCGCGGCCGAGAACGTGACGGCGGAGCTGAAGAAACTGGATGGCGTGGATAACGTCAACTATCTGACGCGCGAAGAAGCCCTGAATGAATTCCGTAACTGGTCTGGTTTCGGCGGCTCGATGGATATGCTGGAACAAAATCCACTGCCTGCCGTGGCGATTATCACGCCAAAGCTGAATTTCCAGAATTCGGACACCATGGCCAATCTGCGCGATCGCGTGGCGAAAGTGCAGGGCGTAGATGAAGTGCGTATGGATGATAGCTGGTTTGCCCGTTTAGCCGCGTTGACCGGACTGGTGGGGCAAATCGCATCGATGATTGGCCTGCTGATGGTGGTGGCGGTGTTCCTGGTGATCGGCAACAGCGTGCGCCTGAGCATTTTTGCCCGTCGCGATACCATTAACGTGCAAAAGCTGATCGGTGCTACCGATGGCTTTATCCTGCGTCCGTTCCTGTATGGCGGCGCGCTGTTAGGTTTCAGTGGCGCAGTGCTTTCGCTGCTGCTTTCCGAAGTGCTGGTGTTGCGCCTGCAATCGGTGGTGGCGCAGGTGGCGACGGTGTTTGGCACCACCTTTGTTCTGGAAGGTTTTTCCTGGGACGAAGGGCTGTTGCTGCTGTTGATTGCCGCCATTATTGGCTGGATCGCCGCGTGGTTAGCGACTGTACAACATTTACGCCGATTTACGCCGCAGTAACCAACAGCAACGTTTTTTGATATACTCTTCCTCTGCTGCCGACGATCTGGGAGCAGAGGAATCTTCCTATTTCCCCCCGCCGTCATCTGTGTGTAAAATATCAACTGCTATAATTGAACTTGTGGATAACTTTGTCGTCCAAGTAGCACAGATTGCTTTTGGTTTTTTAGCGACGTTGTCATAATGTAACGTCTGCGCAAGGAACTGTGCAGCAAGTCCATTGAATGTGTGAGGGTTTGAATGACCAAAGAAATGCAAACTTTAGCGATTGCGCCTCTGGGTAACCTGGAATCTTACGTCCGGGCTGCTAACAACTGGCCGGTATTGACGGCAGAACAAGAGAAGGCATTAGCGGAGAAACTGCATTACCAGGGCGATCTGGATGCAGCTAAGACGCTGATCCTGTCTCACCTGCGCTTTGTTGTTCATATTGCTCGTAACTACTCCGGTTACGGCCTGCCACAGGCGGACCTGATTCAGGAAGGTAACATCGGCCTGATGAAGGCGGTGCGTCGCTTCAACCCTGAAGTCGGCGTGCGTCTGGTGTCATTTGCCGTGCACTGGATCAAAGCAGAAATTCACGAATACGTGCTGCGTAACTGGCGTATCGTGAAGGTCGCGACCACTAAAGCACAGCGTAAGCTGTTCTTTAACCTGCGTAAAAGCAAGCAGCGTCTCGGTTGGTTCAACCAGGACGAAGTGGAAATGGTTGCGCGCGAGTTAGGCGTGAGCAGCAAAGACGTGCTGGAAATGGAATCGCGCATGGCCGCTCAGGACATGACGTTCGATATGTCTGCTGATGACGAAGCCGGTGACGGTAAGCCAATGGCACCCGTGCTGTATCTGCAGGATAAAACCTCTGACTTTGCCGACGGCATCGAAGAGGACAACTGGGATGCACACGCTGCTGATAAGCTGAGCGATGCGATGCTGAGCCTCGATGAGCGCAGCCAGCACATTATCCGCGCCCGTTGGCTGGATGATGAGAACAAAACCACGCTGCAGGAGTTGGCCGATAAGTATGGCGTCTCTGCAGAACGTGTACGTCAGCTGGAAAAGAACGCCATGAAGAAATTGCGTATGGCGATCGAAGCCTGATTCGTGTCAGATGAAATTGAAACCTGATTTGCTTCAGGTGAAAAACGGGGCGACTTTTATAGTCGCCCTTTTTATTTGCTCGAAACCGTGGCGGCGCCATTTATTGCACATCGGTCAGCAACACCGCCGCTACGTGTCCGGAATCAGCCATCGGTCAGCAACACCGCCGCTGCAGGCCAGCGCGATAAATCGCGCCGCTGCGCACCCAGCCATCTGCCTGCGCGCGAAATCCGCAGGCCTGCATAACGCCGCGCGTACGTTCTGATCGTCTTCACCGTCATCAGCCATCCACCAATCCGCCAGTGCGCTGTTTTGCACCATGGTGTCTTCCAGCAGATATTGCCCGACGCCACGACGACGCGTCACTTCACGCACATTGAGATGATAAATCTTCCCCAGCGTGCCACGAATCTCCAGCTGTAACGCAGCCAGCAGCCGGTCGTTAAAGCGAGCCGCGTAGACCCGGTGCGTCTCGCTCAATCCTGCCTCAAGTTGCGAAATATCGATCTGCGGCCAGACTTTAGCTAAATCTAATCGGTCCTGCGGCGTCAGCGCTGTGATGCGCTGAATAGTGAGCTTCATTACCCTTACCTGTACTGGCTGAAAGGCCATAGTGTAGCGAATTTAGACAGTCAGCGTGCTGTCACTGTTTTGCAATAAAAATAGGTCAAACGCCATACAGTTTGCCAGGATTATGGCGTAAGCCATCAATGATTGCTGAAAAAGGCAGCATAATGCGCTGGCAAGTTGGCGAAATTACGGCCATAACAACCAGACGATTCTGCTGTTCAACGCGACTAATACTGAATATGTCAGTTGATTTACAGAAGAAACTTCCTGTTTAATAACCTGAAAAATAAAGCCTTATTACCTATAAATGCCAGAAAAGTGCGTTAACTCATTATTCTAAAATCAGTTTTCCTCTTTGACTGGCAGAAAATAAGCCAACTCACAACAAACACGACACAACAGATGGGGAAGTACGCATGAAAATGAGTAAAGGACGCGCGTTATTGGCGGGTTGCGTCGCGCTGGCCCTGAGCCACGCGGCACTGGCAAAAGACATCAAAATTGCCATCGTTGGTGCGGCAACAGGCCCGGTTGCACAGTACGGTGATATGCAGTTTACCGGTGCTGCGCAGGCGATTAAGGACATTAACGCCAAAGGTGGCGTGAACGGTGACAAACTGGTTGGCGTGGAATATGACGACGCCTGTGACCCGAAACAAGCGGTTGCAGTGGCCAACAAAGTGGTTAACGACGGCATCAAATACGTTATCGGCCATCTCTGCTCTTCTTCTACTCAGCCAGCATCTGATATCTACAATGATGAAGGCATTCTGATGATCACCCCAGCAGCGACCGCTCCGGAACTGACGGCACGTGGTTATGCTGATGTGATGCGTACTACCGGTCTGGATTCCGATCAGGGCCCAACAGCGGCGACCTATATCCTCGACCAGATCAAACCAAAACGTATCGCTATCGTGCATGACAAGCAGCAATACGGTCAGGGCCTGGCAGAATCGGTGCAGAAAACCCTGAAAGCCAAAGGCGGCAACGTGGTGCTGTTCGAAGGTATCACGGCGGGCGACAAAGATTTCTCTACGCTGATTGCGCGTCTGAAGAAAGAGAACGTTGATTTCGTTTACTACGGTGGTTACTACCCGGAGCTGGGCCAGATTCTGCGTCAGGCAAAATCAGCGGGCCTGAAATCAGGCTTCATGGGTCCAGAAGGTGTGGGCAACGCCTCACTGTCTAACATCGCAGGTGACGCCTCAGAAGGTCTGTTTGTGACCTTGCCGAAGCGTTATGACCAATTGCCAGAGAACAAGGCGATTGTTGAAGCGATCAAAACCAATACGGCCTCTAACCGTAAAGATCCAACCGGTCCGTTCGTATGGACCACCTACGCTGCGATTCAGTCACTGGTTGCGGGTATTGAACGCAGCAAAAGCGACGAACCCGATGCGATTGCCAAGAATCTGAAAGAAGGCGCAGCGGTGCCAACGGTGATGGGCAACCTGAACTGGGATCAGAAAGGCGACTTGAAGGGCTTCGAATTTGGTGTCTTCAAATGGCATAAAGACGGTTCTTCTACCGCAGTGAAGTAATTCCGCCCAATGCATCACGCAGTAAGCATGTAGGGGCGGCCTTGTGGCCGCCCTTTATCAAATCCGGTTTATTTAACGCATTTTGCGCTAACCGATCACGGACGTGTTTTTAAGGTACTTGTTATGTCCGAGCAGTTTCTCTATTTCATTCAGCAGATGTTTAACGGGGTCACCCTCGGAAGCACCTACGCGCTGATCGCCATCGGTTACACCATGGTTTACGGCATCATCGGCATGATCAACTTCGCCCACGGCGAGGTGTATATGATCGGCAGTTATGTCTCCTTTATTGTGATTGCCGCCCTGATGATGATGGGTATCGATACCACGTGGCTGATGATCGCCGCCGGTTTCGTGATGGCGGTAATTATCTCCAGCGCCTACGGCTGGAGCATCGAGCGCGTGGCGTATCGACCCGTGCGCTCCTCCAAGCGCTTGATCGCGCTGATCTCGGCTATCGGGATGTCGATCTTCCTGCAGAACTACGTCAGCCTGACGCAAGGTTCGCGCGATCTGGCCCTGCCAAGCCTGGTCACCGGCCAGTGGACGCTGGGCGAGAGCAACGGTTTTGCCGCCACGCTCTCCACCATGCAGCTGGTGATTTGGGTAGTGACTTTCCTGTCGATGCTGGCGCTGACGCTGTTCATTCGCTATTCGCGTATGGGCCGTGCGTGTCGCGCCTGTGCGGAAGACCTGAAAATGGCCAGCCTGCTGGGTATTAACACTGACCGCGTGATTTCACTGACCTTTATCATTGGTGCCGCGATGGCAGCGGTGGCGGGCGTGTTGCTGGGCCAATTCTACGGCTCGATTAACCCGTTCATCGGCTTTATGGCTGGGATGAAGGCGTTTACTGCTGCGGTATTGGGCGGTATCGGCAGTATTCCGGGCGCGATGATTGGTGGTCTGGTGCTGGGTATTGCAGAAGCGCTGACCTCGGCTTATCTGTCGACTGAATACAAAGATGTGGTGTCGTTCGCGCTGTTGATTGTAGTGCTGCTGGTGATGCCTACCGGGATTCTGGGCCGTCCGGAGGTAGAGAAAGTATGAAACGCCTCGGTCTGGTCAACGCCGTTATCTCTACGGTGATGTTACTGATTCTCGCCACCTTCTTTATGGGCGTCCGTCTCGATCTGGATGGCACCAAATTAGTGGTCGCCAACGCTGGTGCGGCGCGCTGGAACTGGATTTTCATCGGCTGTGCGGTGGTGTTTGTCTTCCAGCTGTTACGCCCGCTGTTCCACGGCAAATTCAAGCGCAGCGGTAAGCCTCTGGTATTGCCTGGCTTTGATGGCTCAACGCCGAAGCAAAAGCTGGTGATGGCGCTGGTGATTGCCGCTGCGGTGCTGTGGCCGTTCCTGGTGTCGCGCGGCAGCGTGGATATCGCCACCTTAACGCTGATCTACGTGATGTTGGGTCTCGGCCTTAATGTAGTGGTCGGTCTTTCTGGCCTGCTGGTGCTGGGCTATGGCGGTTTCTATGCCATCGGCGCTTACACCTTTGCGCTGCTCAATCACTATTACGGCTTTGGTTTCTGGGAAAGTCTGCCGCTGGCGGGGCTTGTTGCGGGCGCATTTGGCTTGCTGCTCGGCTTCCCGGTGCTGCGTTTGCGCGGTGACTATCTGGCGATTGTGACGCTCGGCTTCGGTGAAATCGTGCGTATTCTGCTGCTCAACAGCACTTCGATCACCGGCGGTCCGAACGGTATCGCGCAGATTCCGAAACCGAGCCTGTTCGGCATTGAGTTTGGACGTCGCGTCAGTGAAGGTGGCTGGACTACTTCCATGAGCTAACGGGTCTGCAATACGATCCTAACCATCGCGTGATTTTCCTCTATCTGGTGGCGCTGCTGCTGGTGGTGCTGACGTTGTTCGTCATCAACCGTTTGCTGCGCATGCCGTTGGGCCGCGCGTGGGAAGCGCTGCGCGAGGATGAAATTGCCTGTCGCTCGCTGGGCCTCAGCCCGACGCGTATCAAATTGACCGCTTTCACCATCAGCGCCGTGTTCGCCGGTTTTGCCGGTACGCTGTTTGCGGCGCGCCAGGGCTTTGTCAGTCCGGAATCCTTTACCTTCGTCGAATCGGCCTTTGTGCTGGCGATTGTGGTGCTGGGCGGCATGGGTTCACAGCTGGCGGTGATTCTCGCGGCAGTGCTGCTGGTGGTCTCACGTGAGCTGATGCGCGATCTCAATGAGTACAGCATGCTGGTGCTGGGTGGTTTGATGGTGCTGATGATGATCTGGCGTCCGCAGGGGCTGCTGCCGATGAAGCGTCCACACCTGAAGTTGAAAAGCAGTAAACAAGGAGAGCAGGCATGAGCCAGCCTTTATTAGCCGTTGAAGGCTTGATGATGCGCTTTGGCGGTCTGTTGGCCGTCAATAATGTGGCGCTGGAACTGCATCCTCAGGAAATCGTGTCACTGATTGGTCCAAACGGTGCCGGTAAAACCACGGTGTTTAACTGCCTCACCGGCTTTTACAAGCCGACCGGCGGCACCATCAAGCTGCGCGATCAGGAGTTGCAGGGCCAGCCAGGCCAGAAGATTGCGCGCATGGGCATCGTGCGTACTTTCCAGCACGTGCGTCTGTTCCGTGAGATGACGGTGATTGAAAACCTGCTAGTGGCGCAGCATCAGCACCTGAAAAGCGGGGTGTTCTCCGGCCTGTTTAAAACCCCGGCGTTCCGTCGCGGTGAGAGTGAAGCGCTGGATCGTGCCGCCACCTGGCTGGAGCGCATCGGCTTACTGGAGCTGGCTAACCGTCAGGCGGGTAATCTGGCTTATGGCCAGCAACGCCGTCTGGAGATTGCGCGCTGTATGGTAACGCGTCCGGAAATCCTGATGCTCGATGAGCCCGCCGCTGGACTTAACCCGCGTGAAACTCATGAGCTGGACGAACTGATTGCCGAACTGCGCGGTGAGCACAAGGTCTCGGTGCTGTTGATTGAACACGATATGAAGCTGGTGATGGGCATTTCTGACCGCATTTATGTGGTGAACCAGGGAACGCCGCTGGCTAACGGTACGCCGGAAGAAGTGCGTAACAATCCGGATGTAATCCGTGCTTATTTAGGTGAGGCGTAATATGGCAAACCCGATTTTAACCTTGCAAGGGGTGAGTGCCCATTACGGCCCGATTCAGGCACTGCACAACATTAATCTGCACATCAGCCAGGGTGAAATCGTCACGCTGATCGGCGCTAACGGCGCGGGTAAAACCACGCTGCTCGGCACCCTGTGCGGCGAACCGCGCGCCACCAGTGGCACCATTGTCTTTGACGGTAAAGAGATCACCGACTGGCAAACGGCAAAAATCATGCGTGAAGCGATTGCGATTGTGCCGGAAGGCCGCCGCGTGTTTTCGCGCATGACGGTGGAAGAGAACCTGGCGATGGGCGGTTTTTTTGCCACGCGTCAGGAGTATCAGCAGCGCATTGAGCGGGTTTATCAGCTTTTCCCAAGACTGGCAGAACGTAAACTGCAGCGTGCGGGCACCATGTCTGGTGGCGAACAGCAGATGCTGGCGATTGGCCGTGCGCTGATGAGTCAGCCACGGTTGCTGCTGTTGGACGAGCCTTCACTGGGTCTCGCGCCGATTATCATTCAGCAAATTTTCGACACTATCGAGCAACTGCGTAAAGAGGGGATGACCATCTTCCTGGTGGAGCAAAACGCCAACCAGGCGCTGAAGCTGGCCGATCGCGGCTACGTGCTGGAGAACGGTCACGTGGTGCTGGAAGACAGCGGGGAAGCTTTGCTGTCAAACGAAGCGGTACGCAGCGCTTATCTCGGTGCCTGACCTGGCTTACTCGCCAGCTTGCGGTTGGGCAGTGCTCGCCATCCTCACGTACTAAGAGTACGCTCCGGTGGCTGTGTGCTGTCTCGGTGCCTGACCTGGCTTACTTGTCAGCTTGCGGTTGGGCAGTGCTCGCCATCCTCACGAACTAAGAGTACGCTCCAGTGGCTGTGCGCTGTCCGCCCGCAATCTGGCTGCGCCGCCGACGGTCTGTTAGAAGGTGCGGTCTTACGGCAGCGCTAACAGCCTGAGCAATCGGCACGAGTTTGAGATAACTCGTGCCACTTTAAACTTTCTAATACGCGCAATCCCTGTCACATTCCCGTCATAAACCTGTTATTAATCCGTCATTTCCCCGTGTCATGTTACTTCGCGAACAAAAAATGCGTGATATCGCGCGTACCTAACAGCACAGGAAAAAACTTATGTCCGCTTTTACGCTTCGTCCCCGCCTGATGAGTGTTTTGCTTGGTCTGGCGCTCAGCGGTAATGCGCTGGCTGCAACTGACATTCCTTTCTGGCACTCAATGGAAGGCGAGTTAGGCAAAGAAGTCGATTCTCTGGCACAACGTTTTAACCAGGCTCACCCAGAATATAAAATCGTACCGACGTACAAAGGTAACTACGAGCAGAGCCTGGCAGCGGGTATCGCTGCGGTGCGTACCGGTAAAGCGCCGGCTATTCTGCAGGTTTACGAAGTAGGTACGGCGACCATGATGGCTTCGAAAGCCATCGTGCCGGTGCATGACGTGTTTAAAGACGCGGGCGTGCAGATGGATCCAAAACAGTTCGTGCCAGCGGTGGCGGGTTACTACAGCGACAGCAACGGCCAGCTGATTTCTCAGCCGTTCAACAGCTCGACGCCGGTGCTGTATTACAACAAAGATGCATTCAAAAAAGCCGGTCTGAACCCAGATCAGCCGCCAAAAACCTGGCAGGAACTGGCGAAAGACGCCGATGCGCTGCGTAAAGCGGGCATGACCTGTGGTTACGCCAGCGGCTGGCAGGGTTGGATTCAAATCGAGAACTTTAGCGCCTGGCATGCACTGCCGGTCGCCACCAAGAACAACGGCTTCGACGGCACTGACGCGGTACTGGAGTTCAACAAGCCAGTGCAGGTGCGTCATATCCAGATGCTCGAAGACATGAACAAGAAGGGTGATTTCACCTACTTCGGTCGTAAAGATGAATCCACCGCCAAGTTCTACAACGGCGATTGCGGCATCACGACTGCCTCTTCCGGTTCACTGGCAGATATCAAGCACTACTCGAAGTTCAACTTCGGCGTGGGCATGATGCCATACGACTCTACTGTGCCAAACGCACCGCAGAACGCCATTATCGGCGGCGCGAGCCTGTGGGTGATGAAAGGCAAAGATGCCGACACCTACAAGGGTGTAGCGGAGTTCATGAAGTTCCTGGCTCAGCCAGAAATCGCGGCGGAATGGCACCAGAAGACCGGTTACCTGCCCATCACCACTGCGGCGTATGAGCTGACTAAGCAACAGGGCTTCTATGACAAGAACCCAGGCGCAGACATCGCCACGCGTCAGATGCTGAACAAAGATCCACTGCCGTTCACCAAAGGCATGCGTCTGGGCAACATGCCACAGATTCGTACCATCGTGGACGAAGAGCTGGAAGGCGTGTGGACGGGCAAACAGGCTCCTCAGGCTGCACTGGATAACGCTGTGAAGCGCGGAAACGAACTGCTGCGTCGTTTTGAACAGCAAGTGAAGTAATTCCGTTGTCTCGGGGCTGGCGCATGGCGTCAGCCCCGATTTCTCTTTTGGCGAGTCTGCTATGTCCTCATCACGCCCCGTTTTTCGCTCCCGATTTTTGCCTTATTTGCTGGTGGCACCACAGCTGGTGATTACCGCCATTTTCTTCCTGTGGCCCGCCGGTGAAGCGCTGTGGTATTCGTTGCAAAGCATCGATCCCTTCGGTATTTCCAGCACCTTTGTTGGCCTGGATAATTTCAAGCGCCTGTTCAACGATGAGTATTACCTCGCGTCGTTCTGGACCACCATTGAGTTCAGCGCACTGGTCACCGTGTGTGGCATGACCTTCTCGCTGCTGCTGGCGGCGCTGGTCGATTACGTCATACGGCTGAAAAAACTCTATCAAACCTTGCTGCTGCTGCCTTACGCCGTGGCGCCGGTTGTCGCGGCAGTACTGTGGATGTTCCTGTTTAACCCGGGTCTCGGCCTGTTCAGCCATCTGCTGAATCAGATCGGCTACAACTGGAACTACGCGCAAAACAGCGGCCAGGCGATGTTCCTGATTGTGCTGGCGTCCATCTGGCAGCAGATGAGCTATAACTTCCTGTTCTTCTTTGCGGCGCTGCAGTCGATTCCCAAATCGCTGGTGGAAGCGGCGGCGATTGACGGTGCCGGTCCGGTGCGTCGCTTCTTCAATCTGTCACTGCCGCTGATCACCCCGGTGAGCTTCTTCCTGCTGGTGGTCAATCTGGTGTATGCGTTCTTTGATACCTTCCCAGTGATCGATGCCGCCACCGGCGGTGGTCCGGTTCAAGCCACCACCACGCTGATCTACAAAATTTATCGCGAAGGTTTTACCGGTCTGGATCTTTCCTCCTCCGCCGCGCAGTCGGTGGTGCTGATGCTGCTGGTGATTGGTCTGACGATCCTGCAATTCCGCTTTGTCGAGCGTAAGGTGCAATACCAATGATTGAGAATCGACGCGGGCTGGACATCTTCAGCCATACCCTGCTGGTGCTTGGCGTGCTGACCATTCTGTTCCCGCTGTACGTGGCGATTGTCGCCGCCACGCTGGATAACGAAGCGGTGTATCAGGTGCCGATGACCTTAGTGCCCGGCACGCACCTGTGGGACAACATTTCGCGCATCTGGACGCAGGGCGTCAATGGCAGCGGTCCGGCATTTGGCATGATGATGCTCAACAGCCTGATCATGGCGCTTGGCATCACCGTGGGCAAAATCACCGTCTCGATGCTTTCTGCCTTCGCGCTGGTGTGGTTCCGTTTCCCGTTACGCTCGCTGTTCTTCTGGCTGATCTTCATCACCCTGATGCTGCCAGTGGAAGTGCGTATTTTCCCCACGGTGGAAGTGATTTCGACCCTGAATATGATGGACAGCTACAGTGGTTTAACGCTGCCGTTGATGGCCTCGGCCACCGCGACTTTCCTGTTCCGTCAATTCTTTATGTCACTGCCCGATGAGCTGATTGAAGCGGCGCGTATTGATGGTGCCAGCCCGATGCGTTTCTTCTGGGACATCGTGTTACCGCTGTCCAAAACCAACCTCGCCGCGCTGTTTGTGATCACCTTTATCTACGGCTGGAACCAGTACTTGTGGCCGTTACTGATCATCAACGACCCGGGCCTCAGCACCGCAGTGGCCGGGGTGAAAAGTATGATCAACACCAGCGGCGGGCCGACGCAGTGGAACGAAGTGATGGCGGCAATGTTATTAACCCTGATCCCACCGGTGGTGGTGGTATTAGTTATGCAACGTGCGTTTGTGCGTGGCCTGGTGGAGAGTGATAAATAAATGGCAGGCGTAACCCTTCAGACCGTCACCAAATCGTATGACGGCAAAAATCAGATCATTGAGCCACTGAATATCACCATCAACGATGGCGAATTTATGGTGATGGTCGGCCCTTCCGGCTGTGGTAAATCGACTTTGCTGCGTATGGTGGCGGGCCTTGAGCGCGTGACTTCCGGCGATATTTATATCGACGACAAACGCGTGACCAATATGGAACCGAAAGATCGCGGCATCGCCATGGTGTTCCAGAACTACGCACTTTATCCGCACATGACGGTTGGCGAAAACATGGCCTATGGCCTGAAAATTCGCGGCATGGGCAAAGCGCAGATCGAACAGCGCGTAATGGAAGCCGCGCGCAGCCTCGAACTGGATCATCTGCTGGCTCGTCGTCCGCGTGAGTTATCCGGCGGTCAACGTCAACGTGTGGCGATGGGCCGCGCGATTGTCCGTGAACCGGCGGTGTTCCTGTTTGATGAGCCGCTGTCGAACCTTGATGCGCGTCTGCGCGTGCAGATGCGTCTTGAATTGCAACAGCTGCATCGTCGCCTGAAAACCACCAGCCTGTACGTGACCCACGATCAGGTGGAAGCCATGACGCTGGCACAGCGTGTGATGGTGATGAACAAAGGCGTGGTGGAACAAGTCGGTACGCCAGTGGAAGTGTATGAGCGTCCCGCCAGCCAGTTTGTCGCCTCGTTTATCGGTGCGCCAGCGATGAACCTGCTGCCAGGCCAGATCAACAGCGACGGCACGCGCTTTACGCTCGATGCCCTCAATAGCCTGCCTTTAGGTGAGAGCAAAGCGAAGTGGGCGAATCGTCCCCTCACGTTGGGCATCCGTCCTGAGCATCTGGTGCTCAGCACCCAGGCGGCGGGTGGCATTCCGCTGGTGGTGGACACCTTAGAGATGCTGGGTGCGGATAACCTCGCGCACGGCCGCATCGGCAATACCCGCCTGGTGGTGCGTTTGCCGCACAGCGAGCGCCCGTCATCGGGCAGCACCTTATGGCTGCAACTGCCGCCGAATGCGTTACACTTCTTCGATTCAACCCATGGAAAGCGTCTGGAATGAGTGTAGAAAATTGGCCATATCCGCAGATCGTCGCCCATCGCGGCGGCGGTAAACTGGCCCCGGAAAATACCCTGGCGGCGATTGATGTCGGCGCGCAGTACGGTCATAGCATGATCGAGTTTGATGCCAAGCTGTCGGATGATAAGCAGGTGTTCCTGCTGCATGACGATACGCTGGATCGCACCAGCAACGGCTGGGGTGTGGCGGGCGATCTGTCATGGAGTAAGTTGTCACAGCTGGATGCCGGAAGCTGGTACAGCCGCGAATACGAAGGCGAGCCGCTGGCGCTGCTGCGTGACGTGGCTGAACGCTGTCGTCAGCATCAGATGATGGCGAATATCGAGATCAAACCGACCACCGGCAAAGAGCAGGAAACCGGACGCGATGTCGCCATCGCCGCGCGTGAACTGTGGCAAGGCCAGACTGCGCCGCTGTTGTCTTCCTTCTCGTATGAAGCTTTGGAAGCGGCGATGCAGGCGGTGCCTGAACTGCCACGCGGACTGTTGCTGGATACGTGGCACGATGATTGGTTAGCGCTCACTTCGTCGCTGGGCTGCGTCTCCATTCATCTCAATCATAAACTGCTGGATGCCGAACGCACCGCGCAGCTGAAAGCCGCCGGGTTGCATATTCTGGTGTACACAGTGAATCAGCCCGCGCGGGCGCGCGAGCTGCTGAATTGGGGCGTCGATGCTATTTGTACCGACCGCATCGACATTATCGGCCCCGACTTCCGTTAGTTCAGCTTCTGCTGGCCCGGCTGCGATTGAATCACGCGCTGCTGGGCGCTATCCCGCCGTTCCTGCATTTTCCGCTGTAACTCCTGATTCTGCTGCTGCTGATCCTGTTTCAGCTTCAACTGCTGTTGTTGCTGCTGGGTCTGCATTTGCGACTGCATACGCTGCTGGCTCGGGTTATAGCCAGGTTTGTTCGGATCATTGGTGCTGTTCAGCATATTTGCCATGCTGCTCAACGGCAGCAACGCAGCGATAACGATTAGCCATTTTTTCATGGTCTTCCTCCATTAATGCAGCCTGCTGTGTGTTGTCACCATCAGTATGGCAACAAAGGCTGCTGTCATAAGTTTATGCGATGTCACAAAGTCCTGTACCAGGAGTGCGCCGAATTTGGCTTACTGCTACGCTTTTTATCGTGTTTGCAAACACTTGCATCAAAAAATAACAAATGTAAATAACCGCAAAGGAAGATAGCAAATGAGACTAAAGGGCAGCGTGCGCCAGGTTGGCTGGGCATTATTGATGAGTTTCACCGTGGTGCAAGGCGCGTTCGCCGCGCCGGCCAGTGCGCCACCGGTGTCATACGGGGTGGATAGCGATACCTTCCATCCGGTGAAAGCGCAGCACGGTATGGTGGCATCAGTGGATGCGATAGCCACCGAAGTGGGCGTTGATATTTTGAAGCAGGGCGGTAACGCGGTGGATGCCGCTGTCGCGGTCGGCTTTGCGCTGGCAGTGACCCATCCGCAGGCCGGCAATCTCGGCGGCGGCGGCTTTATGATGCTGCGCACCGCTTCAGGTCGCACCACGGCGATTGATTTCCGCGAAATGGCACCGGCGCGAGCCTCCCGCGATATGTTCCTCGATAAGCAAGGCAATGCCGATGCGAAGCTGTCGCTGACTTCTCATTTAGCCTCTGGCACGCCGGGCACCGTGGCGGGTTTTGCGCTGGCGGCACAAGAATACGGCACGCTGCCGCTGAGCAAACTGCTGGCACCGGCGATTAAGCTGGCGCGTGAAGGCATCATCGTTAACGATGCGCTGGCGGACGATTTGGCGACCTACGGCAAAGAGACGCTGATCAATCACGACAACAGCCGGGCGATTTTCTATAAAGCCGACGGCAAGCCGTATCAAAAAGGCGAGCGTCTGGTGCAGAAAAACCTTGCGCACAGCCTGCAGCTGATTGCCCAACAAGGGCCTGATGCGTTCTACAAAGGCAAAATTGCTGATGAGATTGCCGGAGAAATGGCGCAGCACGGCGGTTTAATCGGTAAACCGGATTTGGCAGCCTATCGCGCAGTGGAGCGCAAACCGGTGAGCGGCACCTATCGCGGTTATGAGGTGTTCTCAATGCCACCTCCGTCATCGGGCGGGATTCACATCGTGCAGATCCTCAATATCCTCGAAAACTTCGATTTGGCGAAGTGGGGCTTTGGCAGCGCCGATGCGATGCAGGTGATGGCCGAAGCGGAGAAATACGCTTATGCCGACCGTTCGGAATACCTTGGCGATCCTGATTTCGTCAAAGTGCCCCAGCAGGCGTTGACCAGCAAAGCTTACGCTAAAACCCTGGCGCAGCAGATTGATGTCAACAAAGCGCGTCCTTCCAGCGAAATTAAACCGGGCAAGCTTGAGCCGTATGAAAGTAACCAGACCACGCACTTCTCGGTGGTGGATAAAGACGGCAACGCGGTGGCGGTGACTTACACCCTGAATACCTACTTTGGAAGCGGCATTGTTGCCGGGCAGAGCGGTATCCTGATGAACAACGAGATGGATGATTTCTCCGCCAAACCGGGTACGCCGAACGTGTATGGTTTGGTGGGCGGCGAAGCGAATGCGGTGCAGCCGGCTAAGCGTCCATTGTCGTCCATGTCACCGACCATCATCGCCAAAGACGGCAAAACCTGGCTGGTTACAGGCAGTCCAGGCGGCAGCCGAATTATCACCACTGTGCTGCAAATGGTGGTGAACAGCATCGATTTTGGGATGAACGTGGCGGAAGCCACCAACGCACCGCGTTTCCACCATCAGTGGTTGCCGGATCAGCTGCGCGTGGAGAAAGGCTTTAGCCCGGACACGCTGCGCTTACTGGAAGCCAAAGGTCAGCATGTGAAAGTGATGCCAGCGATGGGCAGCACCCAGAGCATTATGATTGGGCCGGATGGTATGCGTTATGGTGCTTCCGATCCGCGTTCGGTGGATGATTTGAGTGCCGGGTATTAACTGTCGACGTAATGCTTGTACAGATGATAACGCAGTCTGGTGCCACTCAGGGGCTGGCTGTCCTCGCGCTGCTGACGCGGTGCCTTCACGTCATTCATCTGCCTGACGGACCGGCGGGATGGCACATCGTGTGCCGGCCCGCCTTTCGCCCGCGTTCTGCGGGCTCTCCTGGCAGATTCATTTTGTTCAGCGCTGCGGATTGCCTGCCCCTGAGCGGCACCAGCCTGCTCATAAGCTTCGGTGCGTTGTTTAACAGGGCATGATGCTGGTGCTAAGTAGGCAGTGATGTCCTTAAAGATTATTTCAATCGCGCCATATAATGCGTATCTATCATCTCGCCATCACGCATGGCAAAACGCTTCGCTGTGCCTTCAATTTCAAAGCCAAACTTCTGATACAAACCAATCGCTTTATGATTATCGGCGAACACGGTTAACTCGATTCGTGTTACCTGCAGCCAGTTGTCGCAAAGGTCAATCATCGCGGCCATCAGCGCCGAGCCTACGCCGCGACGATGAAAGGCGGGATCGACGCCCATGCCAATCGATGCGGCATGGCGGCGACGTGCCACCGTAATGCCATCCAGCGATAGCTGACCCACAACCTGTTCATCAATGCACGCCACCAAACGGTACTGACCGGGGCGCATCTCTTTAAGACGTTCCTGCCACAGCGCTGGTGATTGATAGGGTAGATGCAGCGTGCCGGCCTGAGTCTCTTGCTGGCTATAAAGATGGGTTAAGGCTGCGGCATCTTCCGGCGTTGCATGACGAACAGTGACCTGACTCATAGAGCGACTCCTTGTGCAAAGTGAATAAAATCCCTTTTAACATCAAGGAATTCTCAGGACCCGTCAATTGAAAATAATTCTCAAAAGGGGTTTACAGACGCGAATGATAATGATTATTATTGCCATGCGGACTCGGGAACGTCTCCTGACAGAACGGGTAAGCACGACATTGCTCACATTGCTTCCAGAATTACTTAGCCAGCTCGGGTGCTGGCTTTTTTTTGCCTGCGATTTACCTCCTTCATGCAACTTGTCCAATCTGCGCCAAAACGTTCAGCTTTTTTGAACAGAGGCGTGAAGTTTTTCAGCTATCAATCGATCTCCCTCAGGCACACACTGTAAAAACATTGAGGAGAATTGAACATGATCTACGTACGCAAAGCAGAAGAACGCGGTCACGCCAATCACGGTTGGCTCGATAGCTGGCACACGTTTTCCTTCGCCGATTACTACGACGCCAATTTTATGGGCTTCTCGGCGTTGCGCGTTATCAATGAAGATGTGATCGATGGCGGCCAGGGTTTTGGCACTCATCCGCATAAAGACATGGAGATCCTGACCTATGTGCTGTCTGGCACCGTGGAGCATCAGGACAGCATGGGCAACAAGGAGCAGATCCCAGCGGGTGAGTTCCAGATCATGAGCGCTGGCTCGGGTGTGCGTCACTCGGAATACAACGCCAGCGAGAAAGATCCGCTGCATCTGTATCAGATCTGGATCATTCCAGAGCGCAAAGGCATTGAGCCACGTTACGCGCAGCGTCGTTTTGAGGATGTGAAAGGCCGCCAGTTTGTCCTGTCACCGGATGAGCGTGAGGGATCGCTGAAAGTGTTCCAGGACATGACCTTGTCGCGCTGGGTGTTGGCCGAAGGCGAAACCGATGCGGTGACTGTTGAAACGGGTCGTCGTGTGTGGATTCAGGTGGTAAAAGGCCTGGTGACCGTCAATGGCGAACAGGTCGGCACCAGCGATGCGCTGGCTATCTGGGATGAAAGCGCGTTAACCCTTACAGCCGACAGCGATGCAGAGATTCTGCTGTTCGATTTGCCGCCGGTGTAAAACTTACGCAATAAATTGCGTCGCTACCGATACCATGCGGTATGTAGCGGCGCGATTCATCGCGCGCTTTTGGCCATCGCCGCTGCACAGTCTGAAAATGACAAAAAATGATAGACTCATCGTATCTCTGACCTCAGGCGCATACGATGAAGAAGAAAAGGCCGGTACTACAGGACGTTGCCGATCGCGTCGGCATCACAAAAATGACCGTCAGTCGCTACCTGCGCAATCCCGATCAGGTCTCCGTGGCGTTACGCGATAAGATTGCCGTAGCACTGGATGAACTCGGTTATATCCCCAATCGTGCCCCCGATATGCTCTCCAATGCCACCAGTCGCGCTATCGGCGTGCTGCTGCCTTCGCTCACCAACCAGGTGTTCGCCGATGTGTTACGCGGCATTGAAACCGTCACCGATGAGGCCGGTTATCAAACGCTGGTGGCGCACTTTGGCTACAACGCGGACAAAGAAGAGTTACAGCTGCGTTCGCTGCTCGGCTGGAACATTGACGGGGTGATCCTCACCGAACGCACTCACACGCCGGGCACTTTACGCATGCTCGAAGTGGCGGGCATTCCGGTGATTGAAATGATGGATTCGGTGACGCCGTGCCTCGATATGGCGGTGGGGTTCGATAACGTCGAAGCAGCACGTCAGATGACGCATGCTATTCTGAAAAAAGGTCACCGCCACACCGTTTACCTCGGCGCGCGTCTCGATGAACGTACCTTGCAAAAACAGCAGGGCTACGAAAAGGCGATGCGTGAAGCCGGGCTGATTCCGCACAGCGTGATGATGGAAGATGCTTCCTCTTTCAGCGCCGGTGCGCAATTGCTGTGTGAGGCGCAGAAACGCTATCCCGAAACCGACAGCCTGTTTTGTACCAACGATGACCTGGCGGTCGGCGCGATGTTTGAGTGTCAGCGTCAGGGCTTAAATGTGCCGTCACAGATGGCGATCGCCGGATTCCACGGCCACGACATTACGCAAGTGGTGACGCCGCGCTTGGCCACCGTGCTCACGCCGCGTGAGCGCATGGGACGGGAATCGGCTGCGATGCTGCTGGCGCGCATTGGCGGCGATCGCAGCGTGCAACAGCCGCTGGATGTGGGGTTTGAAATTGCAGAAGGTGGCAGCATCTGATTTTGGCGATTATTTGAGTCAGTTCACACTTTCGTGCTTTTCCGCCTAACAAGGGTTGCCAGTCCTGCAGTGGGCTCCGACAATGATAATCAAATTTGTTATCGGTAACATTGGCAGGCAAGCTGCCGGAGCGCAAAACCATGACCACGCCATCTCCATCGCACCACGTCTTTATCCTGATGGGCGTTTCTGGCAGCGGAAAATCTGCCGTCGCTAATCAGGTTTCTCATCAGTTGAGCACCGCATTTCTGGATGGCGATTTCCTCCATCCGCGCAGCAACATCATGAAAATGGCCGACGGTCATCCGCTGGACGACAACGATCGTCAGCCGTGGTTACAGGCGCTGAATGATGCGGCGTTTGCCATGCAGCGCACGCAGGCCATTTCGATTATCGTCTGCTCGGCGCTGAAAAAGTCCTACCGCGACATCCTGCGTCAGGGCAATCAGAACCTGAAGTTCATCTATCTGAAGGGCGATTTCGACACCATCGAATCGCGTCTGAAAGCGCGTAAAGGTCACTTCTTTAAGCCGCAGATGCTGGTGACGCAGTTTGAGACCTTGCAAGAACCTGGGGCCGACGAGCCCGATGTACTGGTGGTTGATATTAATCATTCACTGGATGAAGTCGTTGCGGCCACGGTTGCGACCATAAAGGAAGCAACCAACAAGGGTTAGTAATGAGTACCGCAACGCTGGTGTTAACGGCAGCAGGCTCCGTCCTGCTGCTGCTGTTTTTGGTGATGAAAGCGCGTATGCACGCCTTTGTCGCCCTGATGTTAGTCTCGATTGGTGCCGGTCTGTTCTCCGGTATGCCGCTGGATAAAATTGCCGATACCATGCAAAAAGGCATGGGCGGCACGCTCGGATTTCTCGCCATTGTGGTGGCATTGGGCGCGATGTTCGGCAAAATCCTGCATGAAACCGGCGCGGTCGATCAGATTGCTATCCGCATGCTCAAGGCATTTGGCGAGAGCCGGGCGCACTATGCGATGGGTATCGCGGGTCTGATTTGCGCGCTGCCGCTGTTCTTCGAAGTGGCCGTGGTATTGCTGATCAGTATTGCCTTTGCCGTGGCGCGTCGCACCAACGGCAACTTAGTGAAGTTGGTGATTCCGCTGTTTGCCGGTGTCGCTGCCTCGGCGGCGTTTCTGCTGCCGGGACCGGCGCCAATGCTGCTGGCTTCCCAGATGCACGCGGACTTTGGCTGGATGATTCTGCTGGGTCTGTGCGCCGCGATTCCCGGCATGTTGATTGCCGGTCCGCTGTTCGGCAACTTTATTGCTCGTCACGTTAGCTTCAGTGCGCCGCCGGAAGATCATCAGCCTGAAGTGGAAGAGGGTAAGCTGCCGTCGTTTGGCTTCAGCCTGGCGCTGATCCTGTTCCCGTTGCTGCTGGTGGGTCTGAAAACCATCGGGGCGCGCTTCACCACGCCGGGCACTCAGTTGTATGAGTGGCTGGAATTTATCGGCCATCCGTTTACCGCAATTCTGCTCGCTTGCCTGGTGGCCATTTATGGACTGGCATATCGTCAGGGCATGGATAAAGAGAAGGTGATGCAGGTGTGTGGCAGTGCGCTGCAACCGGCGGGGATTATTCTGCTGGTGATCGGTGCAGGCGGCGTGTTCAAGCAGGTGCTGGTGGATTCTGGCGTCGGTCCGGTACTCGGCCATGCGCTTACCGGGGCCGGCATGCCGATTGCGCTGGCGTGCTTCATCCTTTCCGGTGCGATCCGCGTGATTCAGGGCTCGGCGACTGTCGCCTGTTTAACCACGGTTGGGCTGGTGATGCCGGTGATTGAACCGCTGCACTACAGCGGCGCGCAGCTGGCGGCGCTGTCGATTTGTATCGGCGGTGGCTCCATCATTATCAGCCACGTTAACGATGCCGGTTTCTGGCTGTTTGGGCGCTTCACCGGCGCTACTGAAGGTGAAACCTTGAAGACCTGGACGCTGATGGAAACCATTCTGGGCACCACCGGTGCCATTGTCGGGATGATCGCGTTTAGTTTGCTGTCGTAAAAATACGCAATACATCACGCCGCTACGCAGCGGCGTGATGTATCACGCGACTCTGACCTGATTAATCCTCATCCCGCTCATCATCTGGCTGATCCAGCACCGTGTACGCCACCGCACAGAACAGTGAATTGAGGCGCTTCATATCGCCCAGCAACCCTAAATGCAGTGAGCTGGTCTCGATACTCTGCACGTTCTGCTGATGCAAGCGTTCAACGTGCGCGTGCGAAAAGCGGCGAATCAAAATACGGAAACGGTGCTTGGAACGGCGCAGACGCTTGGCGCTGGTAATATCTTTCGACAGAAACACCGACAAACTCAGACGCAGATTATTCAGTACCTGCTCCTGCAGCGTGTTCAGCTCTTCCAAACCTTCCGTTGAGAAAGCCCGCCGCGCCTGCAGTGCTTTATCCGCCACGTCCGCGCACATGCGCTCAATAATGTCACCCGCCTGCTCCAGATTGAGCGCCATCTCGATGATCTCCGCCCAACGCCGCGAATCTTCCTCCGCCAAATCTTCTTTCGGCATGCGCGCCAGATAGAGTTTGATGGCGGTATACAGCACATCAACATCATCATCCAGTCGGCGTACGGCGCGCTCTTCACGCAGTTCGCCGTGCACCACTTTATTGAATGACTCCAGCATCTGTTCAACCACATCGCCAATACGCAGCGTTTCCCGCGAGGCGTTAGCCAGCGCCAGGGCCGGAGTATCCAGCGCGCTGCTGTCGAGATGTTTCGGTTTTAAATGGGTGGTGTTTTCCGGCTCGTCGGCAATCATTCGTTGGCACAACCGCGCCATCGGTTCGGCAAAGGGCACCATGATCAGACAGCGGATCAGGTTGTAAAACACGTGGAAGAAGATCACCAGTTCTTCATCGTTGACCGATAATTTCTCCAGAATATCCGCGACATAATTCACCAGCGGCAGAATCGCCAGGCTGCCAATCAGCTTAAACAACAGACTACCGAGCGCCACCCGTTTACCCGCAGCATTAGAGCCGCTGGCGTTAATCATCGCCAGTAAGCCGCTGCCGAGGTTGGCGCCAATCACTAAACACAGCGCGACTTTGAATGAGATCACCCCAGCGGCGGTCAGGGTCGCGGTGATCAGCACCGCCGCCAGGCTGGAATAGCTGATGATGGCGAACACGGCGCCAATCAGCGCATCGAGCATGATGTCACCGGTCAGCGTGGAGAACAGCACCTGCACGCCGGCGGCCTGAGTAATCGGTTTAGCGGCGGCCACAATCAGCTGCAGCGCCAGCAGAATCAATCCGAGGCCAATGGCGGCGCGGCCCATTTGTCCGGCACGCGTCTGCTTGCGACTGAGGAAAAACACCACGCCAAAGAAGATAAACAGCGGCGATAGCCAGGAGAGATCGAAGGTCAGAATACGCGCCATGATGGCGGTACCCACATCGGCACCCAGCACCACCACCAGCGCAGGCGTCAGGCTCACCAGATTTTGTGCGACAAACGAGGTCACGAGCAAGGTGGTGGCGTTGCTGCTCTGCACCAGCGCGGTGACGCCAATCCCGGCGAGAAACGCCATCGGCTTTCTTTCCACGCTGCGGCTGAGCACGCGCCGCAGGTCGGCGCCGTACACGCGCATGATGCCAGTGCGTACAATGTGCGTGCCCCACACCAGCAGGGCCACGGCAGATAATAGATTGAGCAGGGTTAACACGTCGGGCGGTTCCTTATCCTCAGACTTTCATTGCACCAACTGCAAGCCCGTGGGTGAGTACCGAAGTGGCAGGCGCACCGGAGTGCGACCACGGGCAGCCTAAAGGCCGCCGCGACAACGATGAACAGGCTGCATTAACGCTGAATGCTGCCGCGTTGCGTTGCCAATTTTTCGTTAAATTTAAGCGACCTGGCGCAACGTCGACATCTCTAACTGTAGACCAATTTGCATGCCAGCAGGGTGCAAATCCGCCACGCTACGGTTCAGCACATCCACCGAAAGCTCCACGCTGTTAGCCAGCACGCGATAGCGAATCACGTTACCCAGCAGACTGTGGCTGAGAATGGTGGCCGGAATGCCATCCTGCACTGCACTCAAGCGGATCGATTCCGGGCGAATCGCCACCTGGCCACTGAAGGTTTGGCCGGTGAGTTGCGTGGCCTGTTCGGCACTGAGCAAGTTGTAGTTGCCAATAAACCCGGCGGCAAACAGGTCAACGGGCTGAGTGTAGAGCGCCTCGGCATTGCCGTTTTGCACGATTTTGCCACGGTTCATCAACACGATGCGGTCTGACAGCGTCAGCGCTTCTTCCTGATCGTGGGTGACGAAAATGGTGGTGAGTTTCAGCTCTTGTTGAATATTGCGAATCTGCTCGCGCAGATGGCGACGGATACGCGCATCCAGTGCGGATAACGGCTCATCCAGCAGCAGCAAACGGGGGCGCGTCACCAGTGAACGCGCCAGGGCGACGCGCTGACACTGGCCGCCGGAAAGCTGGTGCGGATAGCGGCGGGCGAAATCGGTCAGTTCAACCAGCGCCAGCGCCTCCATCACCCGTTTCTGAATATCGCCGCCCGGCAGTTTCTGCATTTTCAGGCCAAACGCCACGTTCTTTTCCACCGTCATGTTGGGGAACAGCGCGTAGCTCTGAAATACCATGCCGATGGTGCGCTTCTGCGGTGGCAGCGGCACGATATCCTGGCCCTGCAGCAGAATTTTGCCGCTGTCGACATCGGTCAAACCGGCAATGCAGCGCAGCAGCGTTGATTTGCCACAGCCGCTCGGGCCGAGCAGGGTAACAAACTCACCCTCATCGGCGGTGAAATCGATATTTTCAAAGATGCTGGTCGGGCCGTAGCTTTTGTTCAGCTGGGTGACGTTCAAATAACTCATGATCAGCCTCGTTCAGGATTGAGGGCATTCGCCAGCCAGGTGACCAGCAGGACGACAGCAAAATAAGAGATCACCAGCGCACTGGTGAAGTGGCCGCTGCCGTTACGCATATTGTAGAGATACACCTGCAAGGTTTCGTAGCGCGTGCCGACAAGCAGGTTAGCGAACACAAACTCACCGATCAGGAATGAGAAGGAGAGCAAGACCGCGATGAACACCCCTTTGCGCAGGTTGGGCAGCATCACAAACAGTGCCGCCTGCCAGGTGCTGGCGCCCAGCAGATGAGACGCATCAATCAACTCTTTCAGGTTGATCGCCTGCATATTGTTGGCGATAGCACGGTAAATAAACGGCAGCGCGATGGTGAAGTAACAGCCAATCAGAATCCACGGCGTGCCGGTAATCATTAGCGGTGACGACGAATAAAGCTGCAGCAGGCCAACGGATGACACCACCGGCGGCACGGCAAACGGCATCAGAATCAGCACGTTCATTACCGCATCCAGTTTCGGATAGTAGTAAGCGATTACAAACATCGCAGGCAGCACCAGTACTAGCGAGAACAGCAGCGCGCCAAAGCAAATCAGCAGAGAATGCCCCAGCGCCGTCAGGAAACGCGGATCGCTCCACAGTTCGATCAGCCACTTCAGGGTAAAGCCCTGCGGCAGAATAGTGTCGCTCCAGTCGGTGGAGATGCCATACAGCAGCGTCGCCAGCAGCGGGGCGGCGAGAATGATCAGCAGCAGCCAAATGACCAGGCGATGATAAATTTTTTCCGCGCGAGACACGTTCTACTCCTGTGATTTCGCGTTGAGATAGCTGCGGCGCACCAGATACTGCTGCACCACGGTAATCAACGCCATGATCAGCACCAGCAACATCGCCAGCGCTCCGCCGGTATTTGGATCGAGCGAGATATCGCCCGACACCAGCGCGGCAATACGCACCGGCACCACGTTAAAGTTTCCGGTGGTCAGCGCATAAATGGTGGCGTAAGCGCCCAGCGCATTGGCCAGCAGAATGACAAAGGTGCCGAGCAGCGCCGGGAACAGGATCGGCAAACCAATGTGCCACCAGTAGCGCCAGCGGCTGGCCCCGAGCAGAGCGGCAGACTCTTCCCAATCTTTGCGCAACCCATCAAACGCCGGGTAAAGCAGCAAAATGCCGAGTGGGATCTGGAACCAGGTGTAAACCAGCACCATGCCGTCACGCGAAAAGAGCTTAAACCCTTCCAGCATGCCGAAGTGGCGCAGCAGCAGCGTCAGACAGCCGTTCATCCCCAGCAGAATCACGAAGGCGAATGCCAGCGGCACGCCGGCAAAGTTGCTGGTCATGTTGGTGAACGACATCAGGAAGCGCTGAAAGCGGCCGCTGCCCAGTTGGTGCAGCGAATAACCCGCGAACAATGAAATCAGCAGGCCATAAATGCTCGACCAGATAGAGATATCCAGCGACAGACGAAAGGCCTGCAGATAAAACGGCGAAGTGAGGATATCGGTGTAGTTATCGATACCCCAACGCTCGTTCATGTCGCTCCAGAAGCTGTTGATGGCAATCCACAGCAGCGGCGCCAGCTGGAAGGCCACCCAGAAAAAGGCGAACGGCAGCAGTAACAGCGTGGCGAGGGTTTTGCCCTTCATTAACGCGGCTCCGCCAGCAAACCGTGGCACACCGGTTTATCATGCTCAACGCCCAGCAGCGTACAGACGATGCCGCACAGTTCGGTCTGTTGTGGTTGGAGATCGGGCTGACGTGAGAAGCCTGCGCCAAACACGAACAGCGGCACCTGCGTCTCTTCCGGCAAAATGCCGCCGTGCGAGCGATCATCGTTCATACCGTGATCGGCGGTGACAATCACCTGATAGCCCGCAGCCAACCAGCCGGGCATCCACTGCGACAGATAGCCATCGGCCATACGCGCGCGGTTGCGGTATTGCGGTGATGACAGGCTATGTTTGTGCCCGGCATCGTCAATGTTCATTGGGTGGATCAGTAAGAAGTCGGGATCGTGGTTCAGACGCAGGCTCTCGGCATCTTCGAACAGATGGGAATCCGGATAGCCGTCGTCCCAGTAAAAATGGCCGTACTGAATCGGAAGCTCGGGTGCCACGGTATGACGATCGCGCGCGGCGTTGAACGGAGAGCGGTTATACAATTCGCTGACCCAATGATAGGCGGCAGCGGCCGTGGTTAAACCGGCGGCGCGGGCATAGTGGAAGACGCTGCGCTGATTGCTCAGGCGATTGACGCCGTTGTGGATAATGCCGCTCTGTACCGGCGGGATGCCGGTCAAAATGCACTCATACAGCGGGCGCGACAGCGAAGGCAGTTCGCAGGTTAGCGTGTAATATTGGCCGTTGCCCTGTTTGCATTCGGCAAACAGATAGCCCATCGCATGCTGTGCCACCTGATTACTCAGGCCATCCAGTACCACCAGGATTGTTTTCATTCCCGTTCCTTACATCATTCAAAATACAAGCACTGTGCGTAGCGGCGCAATTTATGGTGCACTTATCAGCAGAATCATCGCTTTACGTTGGCGTGATAAATCACGCCGCCACGTTATGTGCAAATTACTGCTTCATATTGATGATCACGTTCTCTTGCCACAGACGCGGCAGCATTTTTGACGTCTTATCCCATGCTGCCTGATCTTTGATCGGACGGGCATTTTTATACTCAGACTGCGGCAGCAGTTTGGCCTGCACGTCGGCTGGCAGGGTCAAATGCTCAGCACGAATCGGACGCGCGTAGCCTTTCGCCAGGTTAATCTGGCCGGCATCAGAGAAGATGTACTCACGCGCCAGTTTGGCGGCGTTCGGATGTTTGGCATATTTGTTGATGATGGTGGTGTAACCTGAAATCACGGAACCATCTGACGGGATCACCACTTCGTAGCGGTTTTTGTCGATCTGATCGCGGTAGTTCAGACCGTTAAAGTCCCATACCACGGCAACCTGAATTTCGCCTTTTTCAATATTGGCAATCACCGGATCGGTCACGCCCAGACGGCCTTCTTTTGCCAGGTCACCGAAGAAGCTCAAGGCGGGTTTCAGGTTCTTCTCATCACCGCCCAGCGCGTAGTTAGCTGCCAGTACGCCGTTAGCCGCCTGAGCAGCCACGCCGACGTCACCGATAGTGACCACATACTTACCTTTCTTCAGGTCGGCCCAGCTGTGCGGCGCATCTTTAACCTGCTGCTTGTCGATCAGGAACGCGATGGTGCCGGTGTAAGCCAGCATCCAATTGCCTTCACTGTCTTTGGCCCAGCTCGGGATCTGATCCCAATGCGTGGGTTTGTACGGTTGTGCCAGACCTTTGGTCACAGCAACCGGACCGAACGCGGCGCCCACATCACCGATATCGGCGCTGGCGTTCTCTTTCTCTGCATCAAATTTAGCCAGCTCCTGCGCCGATGACATATCGGTATCGCTGTGCTTCAGGCCATATTTGCTGTTGATGTCATTCCATGTGTCTTTCCAGTTCGCCCAGCTGTCTGGCATACCGACGCTGTTGACCTGGCCCTCAGCGCGTGCGGCTTTTTCCAGCGCGGCGAGGTCGTTATCGGCGGCGTGCGCGGCGTGCAGCGCAAGCAGTACGGCACTGGCTACTACAGAGGAGATAAACGCTTTCATCTCGGTTGCTCCGGGTGTAAGTTGTGGGACATCTTGGTCTAGTCCAGCAAGAACCGAGCCAATGTAGCCCGATCAGATGAAGGTTTTATGACCGTGGTGGTGAAATGTGGCGTGACGCGCTGCTCCACATGCGGATACTTCGCGCTAAAGCGTGGGATATGCCTGTCATATTGTAGTCATCGAACTGTCATAGTGCAGGTTTGCCCCAAAATGAGGCTGAGAAGATGTTGTCGAAAACGGTGGATGTGATTGCTGCAGCGCTGAGTGAACGCATTGAAAACGGTGAATTTTCCAGCGGACGCTTGCCGGCAGAGCGCAGCCTGAGTGAATGCTATTCCACCACGCGCATTACGTTGCGTGAAGCGTTGGGCTTGCTGGAAGCGCAGGGCATTATCTATCGCGAACTGCGTCGTGGCTGGTTCCTCGCGCCGCCGCGTCTGGTGTATAACCCATCGCATCACAGCCATTTTCATGCCATGGCGGCGGAGCAAGGGCGTATTGCCAGCACCGAAGTGATTGAGGCGCGGCAGGTTCCGGCGCAGCTGGCCATTGCGCGCCACTTAAATCTGCTGGAAGGGGATGGGGTATACCGCATTCGTCGCTTACGGCGCATTGATGGCCGTGCAGTTTTGTACGTCGAGCATTACCTCAATCCAGCGTTTTTCCCCGGCCTGCTTGACGAAGATCTCACCCGCTCGCTGACCGACCTTTACGATCAGCGTTACGGCATCCGCTATGGCGGTGCGCGCTTTACCATTCTGCCGGGCCCGTTACCGGCACGCGCGGCACCGGCACTCAATGTCGCCAGCGGAACACCAGGATTGCTCATCACCCGCATCAACCGTGACCAATATAAACGCGTCATCGACTGCGACTGCGAATACTGGCGCTATGACGCGCTCTGTGTGGATGTTGTCGTGTAGCATATTGTGATTTTGATCACACTACAGCATGATAGCCCCAGAGAGTTTTGTACTTCGAGGCGCATAAAAATGACAACAAAATCAGCACCGGGGCAAATTATTGCTTCGGTATTGCAGTGGGTTCTGAATATTGGCCTGGTGACACTGGCCGTTATCCTGGTGGTGTTTTTAGGGAAAGAGACGATTCATCTCGCCAATGTGCTGTTCAGCACCGGTGAGCAGGCGTCTTCTTATCTATTAATTGAAGGCATCGTCATCTACTTCCTTTATTTCGAATTTATCGCGCTGATCGTGAAGTACTTCCAGTCGGGGTATCACTTCCCACTGCGTTATTTCATCTATATCGGTATCACCGCGATTATTCGTTTGATTATCGTCGACCATAAAAATCCGTTCGATACGCTTTATTATTCGGCGGCGATCCTGATCCTGGTCGTCACGCTGTGGCTGGCGAACAGCAATCGCTTAAAGCGCGAATAGCACATCCTCTTCTGGCGTGGCACAACCGCAGTGCCACGCTCGTCTCTCTGCGCTAAACTAGGGCAACTTTTTCTCCGGAGATGTCCTGATGTCGCATCACGCGCTGCGCCAGTTACTCGCATTGCATTGGCTGCCAGCCACTTCCCCCATGCTCTCTCCCCCGTTACTTGACTGGTTGCTGGAAGAAGATTCCATGACGCGCCGTTTTGAGCAGCATTGCCAGCAGGTCACGGTGGAACTGATTCGCGAGAGCTTTATCCACGCCGATGAGATAGCGTCAGAGGCTGAGTTTCTGCCTGCCGATGAGCAATTTTGGCTGCGTGAAATTGTGTTGTGCGGCGATGGTGAACCCTGGCTCATTGGGCGTACCGTGGTGCCAGAAAGCACGTTAAATGGCCCGGAGCAGATGTTGCAAAACCTCGGCACGCGTCCGCTGGGAAGATACCTGTTTGCCTCCTCTACGCTGAGCCGCGACTTTATCGATCCCGGCCAGGTGGATGATTTATGGGGACGCCGTTCGCGCCTGCGTTTGTCAGGCAAACCGCTGATGTTAACTGAACTGTTTTTACCGGCGTCGCCGCTTTACCGCACGCTGGCGCAAGGATAACGCACCGTGGAAAAAACCTTAACCATGACCAAATGGCAGGCCTATCGCCGCCTGATGCGTATCGATAAACCTATCGGCACCCTGTTGCTGCTGTGGCCAACAATGTGGGCGCTGTGGCTATCGGGCATGGCCGTGCCGCCTTTGTCTGTGCTGGTGGTGTTTGTGCTCGGCGTCATCGTGATGCGCGCCGCAGGCTGCGTAATTAATGACTATGCCGATCGGAAAGTCGATGGACACGTCAAACGCACGGCTTCACGCCCGCTGGCCAGCGGTATCGTCAGCGAAAAAGAGGCCAAAGTGCTGTTTGTGGTGCTGGGCCTGCTGGCATTCGCGCTGGTACTGACCATGAATCGCATGACCATTCTGCTGTCGTTTGGCGGCCTGGCGCTGGCGTGGGTTTATCCCTTTATGAAGCGCTATACCCATCTGCCACAGGTGGTCTTGGGCGCAGCCTTTGGCTGGGCAATCCCGATGGGCTGGGCGGCAGTTAGTGAGTCCTTACCTTTGGTTTGCTGGCTGGTATTCTTCGCCAACATTTGCTGGACGGTGGCGTACGACACGCAGTATGCGATGGTCGATCGTGACGATGATTTGAAGATTGGCGTGAAATCCACGGCGATTTTGTTTGGTCGTTTCGACAAGCTGATTATCGGCCTGCTGCAGTTGGCAACGCTCGGTTTGATGGCCCTGGTGGGCATGATGCTAAATCTGAACGGTGCGTTCTATTGGTCACTGCTGGTGGCGGGCGGTTTCTTTGTGTATCAGCAAAAGCTGATTGCTCATCGTGAGCGTGACCCTTGTTTCCAGGCGTTCCTGAACAATAACTATGTGGGTTTGGTGTTGTTTGTGGGCGTGCTGCTTAACACGCAGCCGTTTATTGATGTGTTCTGATTATCTGCACCAATGAAAAGGGCGACCCTTCAACAAGGGTCGCCCTTTTGCATTTACAGGCTTTGTTACTCGTGCGTAACCGCGCTTTCGATGGTCAGACGCACATCACTGGTGACCAGCTCCGCCAGCAATTGCCACATGATGTTGGTGCGTTCCGCATCGGCATCACCCGAATCACTGATGTAGCCTTCATCACGCAGCGACAGCACCAGCGTGGTGAACACCGCTTTATCGAAGAACTCCGGCGCGTTAATGCCGTGCAACACCGACAGACGCTGCGCCAACGTGCGGCTTTCCTTCTCCAGCGTACCGCGGTTAATCGTCGGCTTGGCACTGAGAATCGCAAAGGTGATAGCAAAACGCTGCAGCGTTTCCCGGATACCAGCAGCCAGCAATTGCAACGAGCGGTGACGCACGGGGTTCATGCGTAATTGACCTTCCTGCTCCGTAATCAGACCTTGCCGCGCCATCTCTGCACAGAGTGCATTCAACAGACCAGGCAGATCTGAGTTATCCCAGCGCAGGAAAAGCTCACTCTTCAGCATTGGATACACCAGGCTGACCTGACGCAGTAACTCCGCCTCACTGATTTCACGATGCTGCTGCACAATCGCAGCAATCA
This sequence comes from Pantoea rodasii, assembly GCF_002095465.1. GTDB lineage: Bacteria > Pseudomonadota > Gammaproteobacteria > Enterobacterales > Enterobacteriaceae > Pantoea > Pantoea rodasii. The sequence goes on from NZ_MLFP01000004.1 coordinate 73,304, forward strand.
ATGATGGCATCACCAGCATGTGGTGAATGTTGTTGCGGTAGTAAGTCATCAGTACTGCCTGCTCGCGCGGCAGAATGATGATGTCGCCAATGCTGTCTTTTTCAGATTCGAACTTGTTCATGCCCATGGCGTGATCAAGCAGCGCTTCAGCGCTCATGTCTGGAACGGTCGCTTCTGGCGAGTAAGGTACGTTACGCAGCAGCTGGGTGTAGCATTCGAGCTGCTCGATCAGCTGCTCGCGAGTGAGCGAACGCTGACGTGATGCCAGGAGCGCTGTTACGCATAAGTTCATGGCGTTGGCAGCACCCGCTTCATTGATGCGCACCATCAAACGTGCCGCGATATCATTCACGGCGGGCGTCATCCAGGCAGGACGCTGTGGCTCGATAGGGTCTATCGCATCACGCCATTCCGGGACATTCTTGTTGAGATAGTTCATCAACGGCAGAGGCTCGCCAAAGTTGACGTAGCCCTGGCCAAGATTGCGCAGCTTGCGCAATCCGCGCACCATCTGCAGGAAACTCTCTTTCTCTTTCGCCGCGCCACGTAACTCTTTGGCGTAAGTGCCCACTTCCATCACGTGTTCGTAACCGATGTAAATCGGGACGAAAGTAATCGGGCGACTGCCGCCGCGCAGCATGGCCTGAAGTGTCATCGACAGCGTGCCGGTTTTAGGATCAAGCAACCGGCCAGTACGCGAGCGTCCACCTTCAACAAAATATTCCACCGAGTAACCGCGGCTGAATAATTCACCCAGATATTCGCGGAACACCGTGGCGTAGAGTTTATTGCCCTTGAAGGTTCGACGAATAAAGAAGGCACCCAGGCGGCGGAAAATCGGGCCGGCTGGCCAGAAGTTCAGGTTAATGCCCGCCGCGATATGCGGTGGCACCAGGCCCTGGTGATAAAGCACGTAGGAAAGCAGCAAATAGTCCATGTGACTGCGGTGGCAAGGCACGTACACAATCTCATGGCCATCTTGCGCTAACTGACGGACGCGCTCGCCGCCGTTGACGTTGATGCCCTGATAAAGTCGGCTCCACAGCCAGCCCATCACGCGGTCAGTCACGCGGATGGCCTCATAAGAGAAGTTAGCCGCGACCTCTTCCATCATTTCAATGGCGTTCTGTTGCGCTTTCTCATGAGAAATCTTTTGCTCCGCGCTTCGTCTTCAACCGCTTTTTCAATCGCTTTAGATTGCAGTAGCTTGTTGAACAGATCCTGTCGGGCAGGCAGACGCGGACCGATCGCTGCCAGACGCTGACGGGCAAAGTGCATGCGCGCCACACGCGCCAGCTTCTGTGCAATCGTCTTATCGGTACCGTGCTCCGTGGCCATCTGGCGCAGGGAAACGGTAGGCGAGAAGCGCACAAAGCTGTCGCGACCGTGCCACAGAATGGCGAAGAATTTCTCGATACCATTCAGGATACGCAGGTGCGGCGTCGCTTCACCCTGAACTTCACGTCCGGGTGCTCGACCAAACATCACCGATACCGGCAGCATTTGAACGTCGAGTTGAGGGTTACTGCGGTGCAAATCGAGGTAATCGTGAAACAGCTTCACGGACTCCGGATTGGCAACGAAATAGGGGATAACGCGCGGACCATCGTGGATAAACACGTGGCGCGGCAATAGGGTGCCATCGATCTCTAGCGGGGCCAGCGGATCGGGCAGATCAAGTTTCAGACATTGCGCCCGTAATGTGAGCAGGTCAGCCTTTGAATCATAGGGCAAAACGTACATCACCGGACGGGTCGGATCGATCCCGTGTTCAGAGATAGGATCGGTCGGAATGACCTTACTATTTACCAAAAAAGAGAGTGGTAAATTCAATAGTTTGTAATAAAGTTTACGCCAACCTGACATAGACAACTTAAAGCCTCTTGTTAGCAAAGCGCGGCAAGCATACCAGAAAGCGCAACGAAGATCTGTGGCGACTCCACCTCAGACTGCCCACACATTGACGTCAAAACACACCAAGGGTTCCACTAGCATGGCAAATAACGTCACCGGTATTCAAAGAATAGTGAATGCAGCCGGTTATTCCTGGCAGGGCCTGCGCGCCGCCTGGCAACATGAAGCTGCATTTCGTCAGGAAGCGATAGCGGCGCTCATCGCAATTGTGGTGGCCTGCTGGCTGGATGTGGATACCGTTTCTCGCGTATTGATGATTGGCTCGGTGGTGTTGGTGGTAATCATCGAAATCCTCAACAGTGCTATCGAAGCGGTGGTTGATCGCATCGGGCAAGAGCGCCATCCCCTGGCCGGACGCGCTAAAGATATGGGTTCAGCGGCGGTGCTGCTGGCTATCTTACTGGCGCTGTTTGTCTGGATCGCGCTGCTCTGGTCGCATTTGCGATAGCCATTCCACATTCGTCAAACCGCTGATTTTTCCCTCTGTTTTGGTTTTCATTTCGCCAATACCTGTATATACTCACAGCGACTGTATAAACAACCAGGGGGCGGGATGAAAGCGTTAACAGCAAGGCAGCAGCAGGTCTATGATCTGATTCGCGACCACATTAACCAGACCGGCATGCCGCCAACGCGTGCGGAAATTGCTGCACAGCTGGGTTTTCGCTCGCCCAATGCTGCGGAAGAGCATCTGAAAGCCCTGGCGCGCAAAGGCGTCATTGAGATCGTCTCAGGTGCATCACGTGGTATTCGCCTGCTGATGGAAGAAGAAGTATCAGAAGGTCTGCCACTGATTGGCCGCGTGGCCGCGGGCGAACCGTTGCTGGCCCAAGAACATATTGAAGCGCACTATCAGGTTGATGCGAACCTGTTCAAACCTACAGCTGATTTCCTGCTGCGCGTAAGCGGTATGTCGATGAAAGACATCGGGATTATGGATGGCGATTTGCTTGCTGTGCATAAAACTCAGGAAGTGCGTAATGGCCAGGTGGTTGTGGCGCGCATCGACGATGAAGTGACCGTAAAACGCTGGAAAAAGCAGGGCGCTATTGTGCATCTGCTGCCAGAAAACACCGAGTTTCAGCCGATTGTGGTCGATACCCGTGAGCAGTCACTGACCGTCGAAGGTTTGGCTGTTGGCATCGTGCGCAACGGCGAGTGGCTCTGATTTCCCTGTGAATTCCCCCGCTGCGGTTGGCCTCTGGCTGGCCGCAGTCTGATGTTATGATGCGCGCATCGGGCTTCATTCTGCCTGTACGTGTTATCAGGCAGATCTTCGCAACAACGGAACGGGCGGATGCGGCTGTTTTCCTCTTCAGATAAAGCATTGTGGCGGCTGGCGCTGCCGATGATCCTCTCTAATATTACCGTCCCTTTACTCGGTGTCGTCGATACGGCGGTGATTGGCCATCTTGATAGCCCTATTTATCTTGGTGGGGTTGCCGTCGGCACCACCGCGACCAGCTTCATCTTTATGCTGCTGCTATTTCTGCGCATGAGTACCACCGGATTAACCGCTCAGGCCTTTGGCGCGAATGATAAAACCGCATTGGCGCGCGCATTGACACAACCTTTGCTGATTGCGCTGGTGGCGGGCGTGCTATTCGTCCTGCTGCGCACGCCGGTGAGCCATGTGGCGGCAACGTTGATGGGCGGCAGCCCTGAAGTGCAGCAGCAGGCGCAGATATTTATCAACATCCGCTGGCTGAGCGCACCGGCAACGTTAGCGAATTTAGTGATTCTCGGCTGGTTGCTCGGCGTGCAGTACGCACGTGCACCGATGGTGCTGCTGATTGTTGGTAACCTGGTGAACATTCTGCTCGATCTGCTGTTCGTACTGAAATGGCACTGGGGTGTGGCGGGTGCCGCAGCGGCGACGGCATTGGCGGAGTACGTCACGCTGGGCGTGGGTTTGTGGATGGTGGTACGCGTGCTTAAGATGCGCGGTATCTCTTTTAACCTGCTAAAGCAGAGCTGGCGTGGTGATGCGGCACGACTGTTTCGCCTGAATCGCGACATTATGCTGCGTTCATTAATGGTGCAAATTTGCTTTGCGTCACTCACCATTATCGGGGCACGTCTGGGACCGGATGTGGTGGCGGTTAACGCGGTGCTGCAGATGTTCCTCACCTTTACGGCTTACGCGCTGGATGGCTTTGCCTATGCTGTCGAAGCCTGTTCAGGAGAAGCGGTGGGTGCGAAAGATCGCAGTCGCTTATTGCTGATTTGGCACGCTGCCTGTCGGCAAGCGGGTATCGTTGCGCTGATGTTTGCGGTGATCTATACCTTCACCGGACCGCAGATCGTTGCGTTACTGACGTCGCTGGAGCCACTGCGAGACATGGCCGATCGCTACTTAATATGGCAAGCGATTCTTCCGTTGGTAGGCGTCTGGTGTTATCTGCTGGACGGCATGTTTATTGGCGCTACGCGTGGCCGGGAGATGCGTAACAGCATGGTGATGGCGGCAGTGGGTTATGGCCTGGCGCTACTTGCTCTGCCATGGCTCGGCAATCATGGCTTATGGCTGGCAGTTACCGTGTTCCTCGGCTTGCGCGGAGTGACGCTGTGGTGGGTATGGCGTCGCCACTGGCGCAACGACAGCTGGTTCAACGCCTGAATAAGCGAAGCGTAACCTACAGATTAATCTGTATTTTTTGCGCTATGCCAATCCACTACTATAATTATCTCAAACGGCGCAAATGAGTAGCGCGTTGTGTGGGTGTTTCCGGCTTTTTGTAGGTAAACATCACATCTCACTCAGGATGACGTGGAGGATTATTATGAACAAAGACGAAGCGAGCGGTAACTGGAAGCAGTTCAAAGGGAAAATGAAAGAGAAGTGGGGCAAGCTGACGGATGACGACATGACCGTTATCGAAGGTAAACGCGATCAGCTTGTCGGTAAAATCCAGGAACGTTACGGCTACGCGAAAGATCAGGCCGAAAGCGAAGTAAAAGATTGGGAAAGCCACAATACCGATCACCGCTGGTAAGTAACCCTATTACGGAAGATGCTCCTACCCGCCGATCACCCGTCGGCACGGCACAAGGAAGTGCCACTCAACCTTTTCGCACCCTCTTTTTTGTCTCAACTTCATGATCGTGATCGCAGTTATCATGCTGATTACATGCCGCTACCTCAGTACAGTTCACACATAAGCCATGCGCTTCAATCACCGTGTGACGCAGTGAAAACCCTGCCTGATCGGCTAATCCCGCAATGATTTTTCCACACCATGAGCGTGTTTCTCACTCACTGCCGCACAACCGTCACACACCAGCATCACTGACGTGTGCGCGGGCTCATCGAAATGGTGGCAAACCACGTAACTGTTGTTCGATTCAACACGATGAATAAAACCCTGTTCCAGCAGAAAATCCAGCGCGCGATAAATGGTGGGCGGTTTTGCCTGCGGCTCACTCACGCGCAATTGATCCAGCAGATCGTAAGCGCTAATCGAACCATTCTGCTCGGCCATCAGACGCAGCACTTCGGCGCGTTGAGTGGTCAGGCGCACGCCGCGGTCAAGGCAAAGTGATTCTGCCTGAGTGAGCAGCTGTTCGGGCGTGAGGTTTGACATAGGTAATCTCCAGGTTGCAGGCGATGTTATTTTATCACACAAACTTTTACCCTGCTGTGATTGCTTTTTACCCGGATAATGTTCAGGAAAATCTCGTTAATCAATAAATTAACTTAACTCTTCGTAGTGGCACGTTTCCTCCTCGCGATTCAGACCTCTCTTTAGATCAGTTATATAGCGTAATTATCACTCTTTTTTTGCTTTGCAACTCACCGGGTTAGCGGCTAAGGTTCAAAAGGTCTTAAGTAATTTCTGGCATCAATTTAGGCATTGTTCATTTTTCTGCATAACTAAACAGCAGAATGGTGCATGTGCATCCAATTCTGTGAATAGCAGCGCTATTTCCTTTTAATTCACAGCAATGATGCGTTAGCCAGGGTTCAGAATAGCGGCTAACTAAACTGTTTCGTTTCTGAGTAATTCAGCGACATTTCAAAGGTGATGGCAGGCTCATGGTGAAGACATTATTCAGGCACAAAAAAGTAGCTTATCTTGTTGGTTTGAATGCAGTATTTCTTTCTTCTTCAGCTCTGGCAGCAGGTACATGGTACGACGCGCGTAACGATGCGATGGGTGGCACGGGTGTTGCCTCCTCAACCTGGAGTTCTGCCGTGCTGGCCAACCCAGCACTGATGACCAAAGCCAAACCTGAAGATGGCGTCAGCATCATTTTCCCTTCAGCAGGTGTTCAGGTTACGGATAAAGACAAATTAATTAACAAGGTTGATGACATCACTGACAGTGTCGATCGCTACAAAGAGGTGATCGATAATCTGACATTCGCTGATTATCTAAGAGGCTACCCGGAGTTAAAGTCTGCTGCGGGCGATATGGCCAATCAGCTGGATGACCTGAAGGGTGATAAGGCGCACGGCACGGCGGGTGTCGCTTTTGCTGTGACGGTTCCCAATGAAACGCTGCCTTTTGCCTTTATTACCAAAGCCTACGGCACGGCCAGTGTGCAGGCTAATGTCGTGGACAGCGACATTACCTATCTGCGCGGTGTGGCGAACGGCACTGTAATCCCCCTGCCAGGCGACCAGGACAAATTGAGTTCGAGTGGCCATGGTCTGGCGGCGTTAGTCACTGACTATGGTGTGGCATTCGCGCATGAGTTTGACGTGGCGGGTCACGCGGTCTCTGTCGGCGTCACGCCTAAACTGCAGAAAACCTGGCTCTATAACTACACCGCCAGCATTTATAACTTCGATAAAAGTAATATCAACAACAGCCAATATCGTAGTTCCGATACTGGCTTTAACATCGATGCGGGCGTTGCCACTGACTTCGGCGAGCACTGGACCCTGGGTGTGACCGGGCAAAACCTGATTTCGCGCGACCTTGATACCAAAACGGTGGAAGGCTATCGCGATACTTATCAAATCCGTCCGCTGGTGACTTCAGGTTTGGCGTGGAACTACGGTCCGTTCACGGTGGCTGGCGATGTTGATTTGACGCAAACCAAGCGCTTCAAATCAGAAGAGAGCAGCCAGTATGCAGGCGTGGGTGCGGAGTATCGTGTGCTGGATTGGTTAGCGCTGCGCGCCGGTTATCGTGCTGATATGAAATCCAACGATACCAACGTCTTCACGGCGGGTCTGGGCGTTTCACCGTTTAACAACACGGTGCATTTGGATCTTGCCGGCTCAGTGGGTGATGACAATACCGTGGGCGGCATGCTGCAGCTCGGATTTAACTTCTAAAACTCACCACAACGGGCGGCTGTGTCGCCCGTTGTTGCTGTGATATGATTGCGCAGTTTCTCGTCACTCAACTAACTCCGGATTCACTGCGCTTCATGACCGATAATTTCTCTTCGCAACGTTTCTCCATCGCCCCGATGCTGGATTGGACCGACCGCCACTGTCGCTATTTTCACCGTAAATTAAGCGGCGATACGCTGCTGTACACCGAAATGGTGACCACGGGTGCCATTATTCACGGCAAAGGTGATTACCTGGCCTACAGCGAGGCGGAGCATCCGCTGGCACTGCAGTTAGGTGGCAGCGATCCTGCAGCGCTGGCGCAGTGTGCAAAACTGGCAGAAGAGCGCGGTTATGATGAGATCAACCTCAACGTGGGTTGCCCATCCGATCGCGTGCAGAACGGTCGCTTTGGCGCCTGTCTGATGGCTGACGCGGCGCTGGTAGCCGATTGTATTAAAGCGATGCGCGATGTGGTGAGCATTCCGGTGACGGTGAAAACCCGTATCGGCATTGACGAGCAGGACAGCTACGCTTTTCTGTGTGATTTTCTTGGCACCGTGGCGGATAAGGGCAACTGCGACACCTTTATTATCCATGCGCGCAAGGCCTGGCTTTCCGGTTTAAGCCCGAAAGAGAATCGCGAAATTCCGCCGCTTGATTATCCCCGCGTTTACCAGTTGAAGCGTGATTTCCCTGCGCTAAACATGGCCATCAACGGTGGCATCAAGACGCTGGAAGAAGCGAAAGTGCATTTGCAGCATATGGATGGCGTGATGATGGGCCGCGAAGCCTATCAAAACCCTGGCATTCTGGCGCAGGTGGATCGTGAGTTGTTTGGCCGTGATACGCCGTTAGTCGATCCGGTCGCGGTGGTGCGTGCGATGTATCCTTATATTGAAGCGGAGCTGAGCAAAGGCACTTATCTCGGTCACGTTACGCGTCATATGCTGGGCCTGTTCCAGGGAATCCCCGGTGCGCGCCAGTGGCGTCGCTATTTGAGTGAAAATGCCCATAAGCCGGGAGCCGATGTACGTGTGCTGGAAGCCGCGCTGGCACTGGTGGCGGATAAGATTCCTCAGGAAGCGTAATTTCTCCTTTAGGTTGATACGGGTTGTTAGTTTCATCGCTGGATGGCAAGGGGCTCGGCCAGAAAGGGCCAGCCCGGTCGCAAATGAAAAACATATCCATGCCGATCTGACGCGCCCAGCGCGGACGCTTTGCTAATCGGGCTGACCATTTCTGCCTTTTTGAGAAGATCGTTAATGCGGTTTAAAACGCGCCAACTATTAGTGAATTTCATCACCACTGAAATGCATCCTCTTAAACAATTGGTTAATTTTCAACATATTAGCCATTAATCCAGATTGGCACGCATCTTGTAATGCACTCTGTGTTACTTACACAGGAGAGCCCTCGTGGAAATTTTATTTGTTCTCGGCTTTTTTCTCATGCTGCTACTGACCGGTGTTTCCTTGCTGGGGGTCATCGCGGCATTGATTGTTGCCACCGTATTGATGTTCCTTGGCGGTCTGCTCGCAATTGTTATTAAATTGTTGCCGTGGTTGGTGTTGGCGGTGGTTGCGGTATGGTTGTATCGTGCATTTTCCACCCCGAGCGGTGAAGCGAAATTGAACAGACTGAAAAGAAAAATCAGTAAGTTAGAGAAGCGCGGCTGGCGGTAAATGCGGAGGCGATCACAGAGTGAATAATTGCTTAGTACTAATCTGCAATTAAACATATTTTTTACTTATGTTTTCTGTCAGGATGCGTAAAGTAATTCAAACGAATTCATCGCCGCTGACCCTACACCAGCGCGAACTATAAAAAAGAAAGAAAAAGGGCTTCCTTCGGGAAGCCCTTACTATTTAGGGAATCAGTAAACTGGAACCCTGAGTGGCACGACTCTCCAATACCTGGTGCGCTCGAACCGCATCGCTCAGCGCAAACTTCTGCGCCTCCGGCACTTTCAATTGAATCGCACGGCTGGCAATCAGTGAGAACAACTCGTTGCTGGCGCTATCAAGTTCTTCGCGATTGGTGATATAGCCAAACAGAGAAGGGCGTGTGACAAACAGCGAGCCTTTCTTGTTTAAAATGCTGAGGTCGACGCCGGTCACGGGCCCTGACGCATTACCAAAACTCACCATTAAGCCATGACGACGCAGGCTATCCAGTGATGGCTCCCAGGTATCTTTGCCCACCGAGTCATATACCACGGCGACTTTCTCGCCGTTAGTCAATTCACTTACGCGTTGGGCGATATTCTCTTCACGATAGTTAATCGTCGCCCATGCCCCAGCATCTTTCGCGATTTGCCCTTTTTCCGCGGAACCCACAGTTCCAATCAGATGCGCGCCCAACGCTTTAGCCCACTGGCAGGCAATCAACCCTACGCCGCCCGCCGCGGCATGGAACAGGAAAATCTCGTCTGCTTTCACTTTATAGGTCTGGCGCAGCAGGTACTGCACGGTTAAGCCTTTCAGGAACGAGGCTGCACCTTGTTCAAAGCTGATGCTTTCCGGCAAAATCACCAGCCGATCTTCTGGCACATTGTGCACTTCGCTGTAGGCGCCCAACGCGGCCTGACCATAGACCACCCGGTCGCCTGGCTTAAATTGGCTTACGCCTGAGCCAACGCGCTTCACCACGCCGGCCGCTTCTGTGCCAAGTCCGGACGGGAAAGCGGCAACCGGATAGAGCCCGCTACGCACGTAGGTATCGATATAGTTAATGCCAATCGCCTTGTTCTCGACCTGCACTTCATGTTCGGCAGGATCGGCGGGCTCAAAATCGGCCCATTGCAGAACCTCCGGGCCACCGTGTTGGTTGAACTGAATTCGCTTTGCCATTCTGACTCCTGTGATTGTTCATCCTGGGACGGTATACTTGCGCGTCCCCTTCACGATCGGTAATGCATTCACTATGGCAGGAAATAAACCCACCAACAAATCCAACGAACCCCGCGATCGGCAGCTGGAAGGCATAAAAATGCCGCCGCATTCTATTGAAGCGGAGCAGTCGGTGCTCGGTGGGTTGATGCTGGATAACGAACGCTGGGATAACGTCTCCGAGCGCGTGGTGGCGGATGATTTCTTCAACCGTTCGCACCGCATGATCTTCTCGGAAATGCAGCGTTTGCTGGAACAGGGCCAGCCAATAGACCTGATTACGCTGTCCGAATCGCTGGAAACACTGGGCGAGCTGGAAATGGCGGGGGGCTTTGCGTATCTGGCCGAATTGGCGAAAAACACGCCAAGTGCGGCGAATATCGGTGCTTATGCGGATATCGTGCGTGAACGTGCCGTGGTGCGCCAAATGATCTCGGTGGCGAACCAAATCGCCGACGCCGGTTATGACCCGCAAGGCCGCAGCAGCGAAGACTTGCTCGATTTCGCGGAATCCAACGTATTCAAAATTGCTGAACAGCGCGCCAATAAAGCAGAAGGCCCACAGAATATTGAGCAAATTCTGGAAGCCACGGTCTCGCGCATTGAGGCATTGGTATCCACTCCGCACGATGGCGTTACCGGTGTCGATACCGGCTATCAGGATCTCAACAAAAAGACCGCTGGGTTGCAGGGTTCGGATTTGATCATCGTGGCGGCGCGTCCGTCGATGGGTAAAACCACTTTCGCCATGAACTTGTGCGAAAACGCCGCGATGCTGCAAGAAAAACCGGTGCTGATTTTCAGTCTGGAGATGCCCAGCGAACAGCTGATGATGCGTATGCTGGCGTCATTGTCCCGCGTGGACCAGACGCGCATTCGTACCGGTCAGTTGGAAGATGAAGACTGGGCGCGCATTTCTGCCACCATGGGCATCTTGCTTGAGAAGAAGAACATGTTCATCGATGACTCTTCCGGACTGACGCCAACGGAAGTACGTTCCCGCGCACGCCGCGTGTTTCGTGAAAATGGCGGCTTAAGCATGATCATGATCGACTATCTGCAATTGATGCGCGTGCCGGCGCTGTCGGACAACCGTACGCTGGAGATCGCAGAGATCTCGCGCTCGCTTAAGGCGCTGGCGAAAGAGCTTAATGTACCGGTGGTGGCGCTGTCGCAGCTCAACCGCTCTTTGGAGCAGCGTGCCGATAAACGTCCGGTGAACTCGGATCTGCGTGAATCGGGCTCGATCGAGCAGGATGCTGACTTGATCATGTTCATCTATCGCGACGAGGTCTACCACGAAAACAGCGATCTCAAAGGGATCGCCGAGATCATTCTCGGTAAGCAGCGTAACGGCCCAATCGGCACCGTACGTTTAACCTTTAACGGCCAATGGTCGCGCTTCGATAACTACGCTGGCCCGTCTTACGACGACGAATAATCCCTTCCTTGCAGATGCATGCACGATTTGTGCATGCATTTCACGTCATCAGAAAATAGTGTTGGACAACCCCGGCTTTAATCAGGTTATCTGTAGCAAAGCGCACCCTATAACGCTGTGGAAACGGAATGACTCAGGTAGACGATTACGACCTTAAGATATTGACACTATTACAATCTAACGGCCGCCTTACCAATCAGGAACTCAGTGATTTAGTCGGTCTTTCGGCGTCTCAATGTTCACGCCGCCGCATCAATCTTGAACAGGCAAACCTCATTCTTGGCTATCACGCACGGCTCTCGCCGGATGCGGTCGGTCTCGGGATGGTGGGCTTGATTGAAGTGCGTTTAAAGAATCACACGCCAGATTATGAAGAGAGTTTCCATCGCATGGTGGCAGAACAAGACGCGATTGTTGATGCCTTTAAAACCACCGGAGATGCCGATTATCTTCTGAAAGTGGCGGTGTCTGATTTAGCCTCGCTGAGCGCCTTAATTAGCCAGTTAGTGGCGGGCCATCAAAGCGTGGCCCATGTGAAAACCTCTGTGGTATTAAGCCGTTTGAAAGAGAACGGTTTAATGATTATCCCTGAGCACAAAACGCGCCAAAAAAGTGCATGATGTGCTAATCTGGTGCAATTAACGCCCTGTTAATGCAAAAACGCGCACCAGATAATAGATTTGTGCATGAATCAACTGTGAAGCATTGGGTTGATGCACAAAAACCAGCAATAAAAGCGCCTTAGATATCAATTGGATAATCGCTGGCACCCCATTGGTGGCGACAAGACGTTGCCAATGTGGTGCGTTTTTTGCATTTGAAGCGCATCATTTGCAGCGAGATAACTCCATGGATAACGTCGTTCAACCTACCAAAATTCCTCATTCCCGCATTGAAGATGCGCTGGCGATTGTGCTCGGCACCTTAATGGTCTCATTCGGCGTGATGATGCTCAAACAAGCGGGCGCACTGACCGGCAGTACCGCGGGTATTGCGTTCTTAATCAGTTATTTGACGCACCTCTCCTTTGGTAGCGCTTTCTTCCTGATCAACCTGCCGTTTTACTGGCTGGCGGTCCGCCGTATGGGTTGGGAATTCACCATTAAACCTTCTGTGCGGTGGGTTTAGTCTCACTGTTTACCCATCTGCATCCGATGTTCATCCATTTTTCTGCGCTAAATCCTTTTTATGCGACATTGTTCGGTAACGTGGTGATGGGGATTGGGTTTATAGTGTTATTCCGTCACAAAGCCAGCCTCGGCGGTATCAACATTCTGGCGCTTTGGATGCAAGACCGCATGGGTCTGCGTGCCGGCAAGCTGCAAATGGCGGTGGATACCTGTGTGGTATTGGCATCGCTGTTCGTGGTGTCGCTGCCGATACTTTTGGCCTCAATCGCGGGCGCGGTGATCCTCAATCTCATCATCGCGATGAATCACCGTCCTGGCCGCTATATGGTTTGATGACGCCTCTTTACCGACTACTTATGATCAATCATGGAGATCTGCACCGTGTTTCAAAACGTTGATGCTTATGCTGGCGATCCAATTCTGTCGCTGATGGAAACCTTCAAACAGGACCCACGTGACAATAAAGTGAATCTGAGCATCGGCCTCTATTACAACGAGGCGGGCATTATTCCTCAGTTGCAAGCGGTGGCTGCCGCAGAAGAACGCCTGCAGGCGCAACCGCATCAGGCGTCGCTCTATCTGCCGATGGAAGGCCTGGGCCCATACCGTAACGCGATTGCGCCACTGCTGTTTGGTAAAGAACACCCAATGCTGAAAGCCGGTCGTATCGCTTCCATTCAGACACTGGGTGGATCCGGTGCACTGAAAGTGGGTGCGGATTTCCTCAAGCGTTACTTCCCGCATTCCAACGTCTGGGTGAGCGATCCGACCTGGGAAAACCACATCGCGATTTTCAACGGTGCCGGTTTCGACGCACAGACTTATCCGTGGTACGACGAAGAAACTAACGGCGTGAAGTTTGATGCGTTTATTGCCAAGCTGAAAACGTTGCCAAAGCAATCTATCGTGCTGCTGCATCCGTGCTGCCACAACCCAACGGGCGCGGATCTGACGAACGCACAGTGGGATGAAACCACCGAAGTACTGAAAGCGCAGGAGCTGATTCCGTTCCTCGATATCGCTTATCAGGGCTTTGGTGCGGGCATGGAGCAGGATGCTTACGCGATTCGCGCCATTGCCGCCGCTGGCCTGCCGGCTCTGGTCAGCAACTCGTTCTCGAAAATCTTCTCGCTGTATGGCGAGCGCGTTGGTGGCCTGTCCATCGTGTGCGAGAGCGCAGAAGAATCTGCACGCGTGCTGGGTCAGCTGAAAGCCACCGTACGTCGCAACTACTCCAGCCCGCCAAACTTTGGTGCGCAGGTGGTTTCTTGCGTACTGAACGATGAAGCGCTGTTAAACAACTGGCTGGCCGAAGTGGAAGCGATGCGTCTGCGCATCATCGAAATGCGCCAATCGCTGGTCAACGTATTGAGCACCAAGCTGCCAGGCAAGAACTTCGATTACCTGCTGAAACAGCGCGGTATGTTTAGCTACACCGGTTTGAGCGCGCAGCAGGTTGATCGCCTGCGTGATGAGTTCGGTGTATATCTGATCGCCAGCGGCCGTATGTGCGTGGCGGGCCTCAACAGCCGTAACGTGAATCAGGTTGCTGAAGCCTTTGCTGCCGTGATGTAACGTATTTCGCAGCACGAGAAAACCGCCAGGCCTTCGGGCCGGCGGTTTTTTTATATCCGCAATCTGCTGGCATTTCCTTTACCTTTTGGCGACATGCTGCACACTTAAACGGTGTCATGACTTAAGGATTAAGGCAACGGACTGGCGTACTCGCGCTGATTCAACTGCCCATCAATCAAGAGGAACACAGCATGAATATTTCGGATCTCCTCACCTACTGCATGAGTAAATCAGGTGCGGAGCAAAGCTATAAAAATGAATGGGATGCAACGCAGGTTAAAAGCGAAGGCGTACTGTTCGCTATGGTGCACGATGTGGAAGGGCGTCCGGCGCTGTCTTTAAAAACCTCGCCCGCACTGGCGGAACTGCTACGTGAAGAGCACAGCGATGTGTTTCCCAGCGAGCACTTGAACAAGTCGCACTGGAGTACGCTGTGGCTGGATGGATCGCTGAAGGATTCGCAAATCTATTATCTGGTAGAGGCGTCCTGGCAACAGGCTGACGCCACGCGCGCGGCGGGCGTCAGCCATGATGAAGATGCGCGCTAGTTAAGCCGCTGACTCTTCTCGCAGGGTATTGATATCAATCACGAAGCGGTATTTCACGTCGCTTTTCAGCATACGTTCGTAGGCTTCGTTAATCTGGTTTATGGCGATCAATTCGATATCGGAAGTGATACCGTGCTTGCCACAGAAATCCAGCATCTCCTGCGTCTCAGCGATGCCACCGATCAGTGAACCGGCAATGCTGCGACGTTTGAAGATCAAGTTAAACACCTGTGGAGCCGGGTGATCGTGCTCTGGCGCGCCCACTAACGTCATATTGCCATCGCGTTTCAGCAGGACAATAAACGGATTGAGGTCGTGCTGTGCCGCAACGGTGTTGAGGATGAAATCGAAGCTGTTGGCGTGCTGAGCCATCTGATCCGCATCTTTTGAAATCACCACTTCATCCGCACCCAGACGCTTGCCGTCTTCAATCTTTGAAGGCGAAGTGGTAAACAACACCACATGCGCACCCATCGCATGAGCGATTTTCACGCCCATATGACCGAGTCCGCCCAAACCAACGATGCCCACTTTTTTACCTGGGCCGACGTTCCAATGGCGCAGTGGTGAATAAGTGGTGATACCGGCACACAGCAGCGGGGCAACGCCGGCCAGTTCAAGGTTCTCTGGAACACGCAGCACGAAGCTTTCATCAACGACCATGTTAGTGGAGTAGCCGCCATAGGTGATGGCGCCGGTTTCGCGATCTTCACCGTTATAGGTGCCCACGAAGCCATTCTCGCAATACTGCTCCAGTCCTTCCTGGCAGCTCGGACAGCTGCGGCAAGAATCAACCATGCAACCCACGCCCACTAAATCGCCCACTGCGTATTTATGGGTGTGAGCGCCAACAGCGGTGACGCGACCAACGATTTCATGGCCTGGTACCACTGGGAAAATGGTGTTTTTCCATTCGTTGCGCGCCTGGTGCAGGTCGGAGTGGCAAACGCCACAGTACAACACTTCAATCTGCACATCATGAGCGCGCAGCTCGCGCGGCTTATAGTCGAACGGGGCGAGTTTAGTTTTCGCGTCCTGTGCGGCATAGGCATGCGTAATATTCATGGTGTCTCCAATCGGGTGTGTCGTGAGTGTTTTGCGGGATCCCGTTCAGTAAGCTGAAGGGACAAAGGCGCATTGAGCTACGCCAAAAAGGAACTGTGTAAGAATAGTCAGCGGAAGGAGATGCGTATATGCCTGAAGTTGTCTGATTCTTGCCTGTTTCTGCATTTTGCTGCGGAATCTGGCAGCGAAGTATCCGGCTTGACTGACTGCAATATTAGGCCGCTAAACTGTAGCGTGCGGCGCTATGCACTCCAAAAACGAGAAGGCCCGCACTGCGGGCCTTCAATTTTACTTCTTCTTCAGCATGGGCTTGAGGAAGCGTGCAGTGTGGGATTTTTCACACTCCGCCACGGTTTCTGGCGTGCCTGAAACCAGGATTTCGCCACCGCCGCTGCCGCCTTCCGGACCCAAATCGACAATCCAGTCTGCGGTTTTGATCACGTCGAGGTTGTGCTCAATCACCACGATGGTATTACCCTGGTCGCGCAACTGATGCAGCACCTCAAGCAACTGCTGGATATCCGCAAAGTGCAGGCCGGTGGTCGGCTCATCGAGAATGTAGAGCGTCTGGCCGGTGCCACGTTTTGACAGTTCACGTGCCAGCTTAACGCGCTGTGCTTCACCGCCTGACAACGTGGTCGCAGATTGACCGAGGCGAATATAGGATAGGCCCACATCAATCAGCGTTTGTAACTTACGCGCCAGCGCAGGCACGGCATCAAAGAACTCACGCGCTTCTTCGATAGTCATATCCAGCACTTCGTGAATGCCTTTGCCTTTGTATTTAATCTCCAGCGTTTCACGGTTATAGCGTTTGCCTTTGCACTGATCGCACGGCACATACACATCTGGTAAGAAGTGCATTTCGACTTTGATCACGCCATCGCCCTGACAGGCTTCGCAGCGTCCGCCACGCACGTTAAAGCTGAAGCGACCTGGATTGTACCCACGGGAACGCGACTCTGGCACACCCGCGAACAACTCGCGTACCGGCGTGAAAATACCGGTGTAAGTGGCCGGGTTGGAGCGCGGCGTACGGCCGATGGGGCTCTGGTCGATATCGATGACTTTATCGAAATGCTCCAGCCCCGCGATTTCGCGATAAGGCGCTACTTCGGTGGTGGTCGCGCCGTTCAGCTGGCGCTGCGCAATCGGGAACAGCGTATCGTTAATCAGCGTAGATTTACCTGAGCCGGAAACCCCGGTGATGCAGGTAAACAGGCCAACCGGAACCGTCAGCGTCACGTCTTTCAGGTTATTGCCGCGCGCGCCGGTGAGTTTCAGCACCTTCGCCGGATCGCCTTTCACACGCTGCTGTGGAATAGCGATTTCACGTTTGCCGCTCAGGTATTGCCCGGTCAGCGAGGCTTCGTTGGCCATAATGGCATGCACATCACCTTCGGCCACCACCTGGCCGCCGTGTACGCCCGCGCCAGGACCGATATCAATCACGTGGTCAGCGGCACGGATCGCATCTTCATCGTGCTCGACCACAATCACGGTGTTACCGAGATCGCGCAGATGAATCAACGTACCGAGCAGACGTTCGTTATCGCGCTGATGCAGACCAATCGAAGGTTCATCCAGCACATACATCACGCCGACCAAACCTGCACCAATCTGACTCGCCAGACGAATACGCTGTGCTTCACCGCCCGATAGAGTCTCCGCTGAACGCGACATCGACAGATAATTCAAACCGACGTTGACCAGGAAGCTCAGACGATCGCCGATCTCTTTCAGGATTTTTCGGCGATCTGCGCACGCTGTCCGCTGAGTTTGAGATTGCGGAAGAAGTCGGTGGCATGGCCGATGCTCATTTCTGAGATGGTCGGCAGGTTGGTATTTTCTACGAACACATGGCGCGCTTCACGGCGCAGGCGCGTACCTTCGCAGCTGGTGCAAGAGCGGTTGCTGATAAACTTCGCCAGCTCTTCGCGCACCGCATTGGATTCCGTCTCTTTATAACGGCGTTCCATGTTGTGCAGCACACCTTCAAACGGATGACGGCGTACCGAGGTGTCACCGCGATCGTTGATGTATTTAAATTCGATATTCTCTTTGCCGGAACCGTACAGAATCACTTCGCGTGCTTTGTCGCTCAGGCTGTTAAACGGCGCTTCGACATCGAATTCCAGATGCTCTGCCAGCGAGCGCAGCATCTGGAAGTAATAGAAGTTACGACGATCCCAGCCACGAATGGCACCGCCAGCCAGTGACAGTTCGGGGTTCTGCACCACGCGATCGGGATCGAAATATTGCTGCACGCCCAGACCATCACAGGTTGGGCACGCGCGGCCGGATTGTTAAATGAGAACAGGCGCGGTTCCAGTTCGCTCATGCTATAGCCGCAAATCGGGCAGGCAAAGTTAGCTGAGAACAGCAGCTCTTCAGCCGCGCTGTCATCCATATCCGCAACGATGGCGGTACCACCACTCAGCGCCAGCGTGGTTTCGAACGATTCGGCCAAACGTGTCGCCAGATCGTCGCGCACGCGGAAGCGGTCCACCACGACTTCAATGGTGTGCTTTTTCTGCAGTTCAAGCTTCGGTGGATCTGACAGGTCACAGACTTCGCCATCGATACGGGCGCGGATGTAACCTTGCGCTGCAAGATTTTCCAGCGTTTTGGTGTGTTCGCCTTTGCGATCTTTCACCACTGGCGCCAGTAACATCAAGCGCCGGCCTTCTTCCTGCGCCATCACCTGATCCACCATCTGGCTCACGGTCTGTGCCGCCAGCGGGACATCGTGATCGGGGCAGCGCGGCTCACCCACACGGGCAAACAGCAGACGCAGGTAGTCGTGGATTTCGGTAATAGTGCCGACCGTAGAGCGCGGGTTATGCGATGTGGATTTCTGCTCAATAGAGATGGCGGGCGAGAGACCTTCAATGTGGTCCACGTCCGGTTTCTCCATTAAGGAAAGAAACTGGCGCGCATAGGCCGAGAGCGATTCAACATAGCGACGCTGACCTTCCGCATACAGCGTGTCAAACGCCAGCGAAGACTTACCGGAACCCGACAGACCGGTGACCACAATCAGCTTATCGCGAGGGATGATCAGGTTGATATTCTTCAAATTATGGGTGCGAGCACCGCGGACTTCGATCTTATCCATTCACCTTTCCCGAATTGAACAACACTCGCCATGCCTTGCCAGCACGACCAGCAGAAACGCGTTAGTATGGCACAAAAAATAAACTGAATAAATATCCAGTGTTTTTGCTATTCTGGCTGCCGCAAAAAATTGGGAGCCCGCTCTGAAGTGGGCACCGTCAGTGTGACGTGATACAATTTTTGGCTTAGACTTTTAGCATCAACTCATCGGGAGACAGCAACATGGCCAGTCGTGGCGTAAATAAAGTGATTCTAGTCGGGAATCTGGGTCAGGATCCGGAAGTGCGCTACATGCCAAATGGTGGCGCGGTAGCCAACATTACGCTGGCCACGTCGGAAAGCTGGCGCGACAAGCAAACCGGTGAAAATAAAGAGATTACTGAATGGCACCGCGTTGTGCTGTTCGGCAAACTGGCTGAAGTGGCGGGCGAATACCTGCGTAAAGGCTCTCAGGTTTACATCGAAGGCCAGCTGCGCACCCGTAAATGGCAGGATCAGGGCGGCCAGGAAAAATACACCACCGAAGTGGTTGTTAACGTTGGTGGCACCATGCAGATGCTGGGTGGACGTCAGCAAGGCGCGAACGCAGGCGGTGCACCAATGGGCGGCCAGAGCAGTGGCGGCAATAACAACGGTTGGGGCCAGCCTCAGCAACCTCAGCAGCAGCCACAGGGCGGCGGCAACCAGTTCAGCGGCGGCGCACAACAGCGTCCGCAGCAGCAGAGCGCACCGGCGAACAACGAACCGCCAATGGACTTTGACGACGACATCCCGTTTTAAGTCAACGCGCACCCACAACTACTCGCTAAGGCCTCGTTTTACGGGGCTTTTTTGTATCTGACTCTCAGGTTTCTCAATCAATGTAAGGGATGCGTTCCCATCAAGGAGTGATAATGAAACAGCAACAGGCAGAAGCATTATTAAAAATCGCGCTGGCAAATGACCATGCCCAGTTTCATCGAGGACAGTGGGAAGCGATAGATGCACTGGTGAATCAGCAACAGAAATTATTGGTGGTGCAGCGGACTGGCTGGGGTAAAAGCTCCGTTTATTTCATCAGCGCCAAAATTTTTCGCGATCGTGGTATGGGTCCAACCATTATCGTTTCACCGCTGCTGGCACTGATGCGTAACCAAATCGAGTCGGCTCGTCGATTGGGTATTGTTGCTGAAACCCTTAACTCTTCGAATAGCAGCGACTGGCACTCGGTGACACAGCGCGTGCTGGATAATCAGGTCGATTGTTTACTCATCTCTCCAGAACGTCTCGCCAATGATCAGTTCATCGAAACCGTACTGCAGCCGATTGCCAACCGTATCGCGCTCATGGTGATTGACGAAGCACACTGTATCTCCGATTGGGGGCATGATTTTCGCCCCGATTATCGCCGTATCGTCAGCATCTTGCGGCAATTACCGGCTAATACGCCGGTACTTGGCACCACCGCGACCGCTAATAACCGCGTGGTGGCGGATATACAGCAACAGATGGGTGACATTGTGATTCAGCGCGGTGAACTGATCCGCAAGAGTTTGGCGCTACAAACGCTCATTTTGCCGAATCAGGCTTCACGTCTTGCCTGGCTGGCGCAAATTATCCCATCCCTGCCAGGAACCGGTATCGTCTACACGCTCACCGTGCGTGATGCCGAGCAGGTCGCGGCCTGGTTACGCAAGCAGCAAATTGATGCGCGAGCCTATCATGGCAGCGTTGAGGCCGCGGGTTTCGACAGCAGCAACGACTATCGTCAACATCTTGAGACCTTGCTGCTGACCAACCAATTGAAAGTTTTGGTGGCGACCACCGCATTGGGAATGGGATATGACAAACCTGATTTGAGTTTCGTGCTGCATTATCAGGCACCCGCTTCCATTGTTGCTTACTACCAACAGGTAGGGCGTGCGGGGCGTGGCATCGATCATGCGGTTGGGGTGTTAATGTCAGGCGGTGAAGATCGCGATATTCACCAATTCTTCCGGCAGTCTGCGTTTCCGGCAGAAACTCAGGTATATGATATTTTGCAGGTGCTGGAGGAGAGTGATGGGTTATCGATTCGTGATATTGAACAGCAAACCAATCTGCGCCAGGGGCAAATTGAAAAAGTGCTGAAATTGCTCAGCGTTGAAAATCCTGCGCCGGTGATTAAGGTCAAAAGCCAATGGCGGAGAACACCTGTTCCTTATCAGCTGGATCGCGAACGTATCGTGCACCTGACGCAGCAGCGTGAACAAGAGTGGCAGGAAGTGCAGCGTTATATTTCACAGCGCGGTTGCCTGATGACGTTTCTGCGATTATCACTGGATGACACAGACCCCGTATCCTGTGGTAAATGTGCATATTGCCTCGGTCGGCCTTTGATTGACCCGCAGGTGGATGCGACACTGGCACATCAGGCAGCGACTTTTCTACAGCGCGCCGAAACGGTAATTTCGCCCAAAATTCAGGTTGCTGCTCAGGCGTTTGAAGAATACGGTTTTCGCGGCAATTTACCTGCCACTCTGCGTGCGCAGGAAGGACGGGTGCTTTCGCGCTGGGGAGATGCTGGATGGGGATCTCGGGTGGTGGCCGAGAAAGCAGCCGGTCATTTCAGCGATGAACTTGTTACCGCCATAGCGGAAATGGTTGAACAGCGCTGGCAGCCCGTGCCTGCGCCACAGTGGGTTTGCTGCGTACCTTCGCTACGCCAGCCTCAGCTGGTGGCCGACTTTGCCCGCCGATTGGCACTGCGACTTGGTTTACCCTTTATAGATGCCCTGCAAAAAGTGAAAGATAACCCTCGGCAACGTCTGCAGAATAATCGCTTCCATCAATGTCGTAATCTGGATGGCGCGTTTTCCTCCAGCGCGGATCTGCCCGCCACGGCCGTATTACTGGTTGACGATATTATCGATTCAGGCTGGACGATGGCAGTGACGGCAGCCGTGCTTCAGCAAGCGGGAAGCGGCATTGTCTATCCAGTGGCACTGGCAACCTCAACGGTGAAAGAGTGATGAATTTATCTCCTGTTGCACAGGCAACGCTTTTGTTAACCAGCGACTTCTCGCGCCAGAGCGAGAATGAGGTGAAGCCACTCAGTAATGCTGAATGGGGACGATTCGCCCTGTGGTTGAAACAACAATCCGCTACACCCGCCGATCTACTCAACGCTGGTGCTGATGTCATGTTAGCTGATTGGGTTGATTCCCATATCACGCGTGAGCGAATAGAAACGCTGCTGAGCCGTGGACATAGCCTGGCGTTAGCGGTTGAACGTTGGCAGCGCGCGGGGCTCTGGGTGTTGACGCGTTCTGATGCTGAATACCCAAGACTGCTAAAGCAACAACTGCGCACCGACGCGCCACCGGTACTGTTCGGCTGTGGTGACATCACTTTATTTAATCAGCCAGGCCTTGCGGTGGTAGGGTCGAGGAATGCCAGCGAGCTGGATTTAACGTTCAGCCGACAGGTTGCGGCAAAAGTCGCCTCTACAGGGCTAAACCTGATTTCGGGGGGGCACGAGGTATTGATGAAGCCGCCATGCTGGGCGCGTTGCAGCACGACGGAGCCGTCGTGGGTGTTCTCAGTGACAGTTTGCTGACCGCTGCAACCAGCGCCAAATGGCGTAAAGGTCTCATGGCAGGAAAACTACTGCTGCTTTCGCCTTTCTATCCTGAAGCGAGCTTTACGGTGGGTAACGCCATGGCGCGCAATCGGTATATTTATTGTCTGGCGAGGAGTGCGTTAGTGGTACACGCGGGTCACAAGGGCGGTACGTTAGCCGGTGCGGAAGAGAATCTACGCAAAAATGGGTGCCGTTGTGGGTTAAGCCGACCGACGATATTCAGGCGAGCAACGCTGAGCTGGTTAAACAGGGGGGGCAATGGTGCGTTGCTGACCCTGATGACATTGATGTTGCGCAATGGATGACCGCTCCCTGCGAACAGCCCTATCAGCAGGATGATCTATTGAGCGCTGCAGGGCACACAATGCCTGAAAAGGCCGCGGTGGCTAACGTGGCTCAGGAACCAGAGGGAATCTGGCATCCGGCCGATTTTTACCTGATTTTTCAGGCGCAATTGCCGACTCTGGCCGCTATCCCATCACGATTGAAGATCTGGGCTCGCGAACCGGTCTGCATCAGATTCAGCTGACAGAATGGTTACAGCGCGCGGTGGATGAGGGGCAAATTGAGCAGCTGGCAGGGACAAACCGCTATCAATGGAAGCGTAAAATTTAGGTGCTGAACGCACCAATGATTGAAGCCGGAAAAATCTCTCCGGCTGAGTCACCTTAATGCGGTCGCCATTCCCGCAGCACGACCTCAGTATCACGCACGAACACCGGATTACCCGGCATGATCAAATCAGCCCAGATTTCATTGTGCTGATTGATTTGCTGTTGTACGGAGACGTAAGTCCTATCGGCCGTGGTATGCGCATCGGCGGCAACAGTGATGTGATAACCCAGGCTGGCGCCAACCTTGATGGTGGTATCCACGCAGTAATCGGTCGCGCAGCCGCAAATTACAAATTTTTCAATGCCATGCTGATCAAGCTGAGCCGCCAGGTCGGTTTGCCAGAAGCTGTCACAGGCGGTCTTATTAACGTAGATCGCGTTGGCAGGCTGATCTAATTCCGGCACGATTTGCCAGCCTTCGCTATTCACTTCAAGGCCTGGTCCAACGTGCTGGACAAAAATCACCTGATCGGCCGCTGCCGTGAGTTGATTGATGCGCGCACAACGCCCGTCACGATCGAAACGTGGCGTCGCCAGTACGCCATTTTGCATATCTACTATCACCACAACCCGATTTGCCATCATGTCCTCCTTTATAGGCAGATGGACAGTATTGCGGTGAAGCGTCGCGCAGGTAAAGCAAATCTGCTTTGCAATTCCGCTTGTCGCCGCGCATGCTGATTAACCTGTTTTAACGGAGGTGTGACGTGAAGGTGGTTCCGGAAATCTTTCCTGATAAGTGCGATCAAGCGCAGTTTCAGCATTTCGCTGAACTGCCCGGTATCGAGCTTTATCAGGCGCACATCTCGCGTTATGCCTTTGAACCGCATACTCATGAAGCCTTCGGCATCGGCACCATTGAATCGGGTGCACAGCGCTTTCGTTATCGCGGCACGCACTACACGGCACCACAGCATTCTCTGGTGATGATGAATCCTGATGAATTGCACACCGGGGAATCGGCCTGTGATGAGGGCTGGCGTTATCGCATGATCTATATTGATCCGCATGAGATGGAGCGCCTGACCGGCGATCGTCACTGGTGGTTTAGTGAGGCGTTGCGCACAGATGTCCGTCTGGCACAGCCCTTTTCCCTGCGACTGGCACAGATGTGGCAGGCCACCAGCGCGCTTGAACGCGAGGGGCTGCTGCTGGAAATGTTGGAACAGTTACGCCCGCTGGCGCATCAGGGAAAATCCCGACCAGAAGAGGGTGCCCACCGTTTCGATGCGGTTAAAGCCTATCTGCGTGAAAACCTGGCGGAGCCGGTTCGCCTCGATGAGCTGGCCGCCCTGGCGTCTTTGTCGCCGTGGCATTTTCTCCGCAGTTTCAAACAGCACTTCCATGCCACGCCACATCAGATGCTGATGGCCTTTCGCCTGTTCGAAGCCAAGCAACGTTTAGGGATGGGAGAAAGCGCGGCTTCGGTAGCGGCTGCCGTTGGATTGACCGATCAGGCACACCTTACGCGGGCGTTTGCCCATCGCTATGGCATCACGCCAGGGCGCTATCAAAAGCAAGTTTTCCCCTCACGTTAACCGCAATCTGCTACAAGCCTTTATTATCCGGTTACGCCACACTGCGGCGTAAAGGACATAAAGGATAAGAATATGTTTGCTGGAATTGTGTTTGCACTTGCCGCAGGACTGATGTGGGGACTGATTTTTGTGGGTCCATTGTTGATTCCGGACTATCCGGGCACCCTACAATCGGCCGGACGTTATGTGGCTTTTGGGCTGGTGGTGTTGCCGGTGGCATGGCTGGATCGCCGCCGTCTCAAGCAGCTGGCGCGTAAAGATTGGCTGGAGGCGCTGAAACTGTCGCTGGTGGGCAATCTGCTGTACTACGCCTTCCTCGCCAGTGCGATCCAGCGGACCGGCGCACCGATTTCCACCATGATTATCGGCACGCTACCGGTGGTGATCACCGTGACGGCCAACCTTTGTTACGGTCATCTTGAAGGGCGCTTATCCTGGCGGAAACTTTGCCCGGCGTTACTGATTATTGTCGCCGGACTGGCGTGCGTAAATGCTGCCGAGTTGCAGATGCAGGGCCCCGCGTTTGACTGGTCGCGCTATCTCACGGGTTTGGTGCTGGCGGTATTGGCCGTGGCATGCTGGACATGGTATCCGTTGCGCAATGGTATCTGGCTGCGTGCCCATCCGCAGCATAAAGCCGGGAGCTGGGCAACGGCGCAGGGATTGGTGACCTTGCCGCTGGCGTTGGTGTTCTATCTTTTAGTGTGTGGCCAACTTTATTGGCAACAGCCTGCCTTCGCACTGCCGTTGGGGCCGCAGCCCACGCGTTTTCTGATGTTAATGTTAGGGATCGGCCTGATTTGCTCATGGCTCGGCACGCTGTGCTGGAATGCGGCCAGCCAGCGCGTGCCTACCGTGATCATGGGACCGCTGATTGTGTTCGAAACGCTGGCCGGTTTGCTTTGGACTTTCCTCTGGCGACATAGCTGGCCGCCGATGTTGACTGGCATCGGCATAGGCTGCCTGATCGTGGGGGTAATCTATGCCATGCGCATCAAACCGCAGCCGCAGGTGAGTGCCCTTTAACATTTTACGAGGCTGCTGAGTAAGATGCTCCGCAGCCCTTTCTCTAGTGTTTTTAAGAATTTGCCCCATCCCTTTTGCCCGACCTGCTGCTGCTTTTACCCTCAATCACCGATGCGATATAACTTTACCTCTCTTTAACCTGCCTGTTTTTAGCCCACTTTGTCATAACCCGCACCGCATTCAGGTCACGATTCTGCACACTGAATTGCCAGCAGAAGGGATAAAAAGCCTCAGTAGCCTGTGAAACGTACACTTTTCACGCCTTAAAACTGTTTTCTATCTGCATTTTTATTGCGATTTGGCACTGAAAAAACCTGTCACAGGCCACGTTTTTCTCAAGGTGCCGCTCCGCCGTTAAGAAACATCCGTTGAAACGACGGTAAAAAATGATTAAACACAGAGATGAATTGCCGGGGTATATTTCCCTTTAGTTGCCATTTTTTACTGTTATTGTTTAGCTATGATAACGTATTCGATCCGGACGAATCCTGGTGCTGTTGTCAGGATATAGGGCTAGCAAAATGGCGCACCCCGATCGTTACCCTAAGTGATAGGTCCAATTAAAAACAGAGTAGGTGTGTGAGCGGTTACATCGCGTTGTTCATGAATGCTTAACAGATTTATCTGCATTCAGGGCTGAGTATTAATATTGGTAAAGTAATAAACGAAGCACCAATCTCACCGTAATGAGATTGGACTCCGTCTAAAAGGCTTGAATAGCGAGACTTTTGCTGATGCGAATCAATTTTACCGCAAAAAAGGAAGCAATTCCGCGATGATATTCATCAGGAAAAAATGGTTCGAATTGTTATGTTACGAAAGCCGAATTAAGTGATCTTCATCTCTTCTGGTAAGAACAAATCTCAGCATTAAGTCAAATAACAACGGTCTTAATGGTGTTAGTGATTATCAGAACCTGAAGGATAGTGGTAAACGCTGCGACTAATATCCAGCAAGCGGCAGCTGCGACGCGTTCCAATGTCGAAGGTGGTTTGCAGGAAGTTAACGGCCTGACGCTTCTCATTCGTGGTAAAGAAGTTTTTCAGTACGCTTTGCAGCATCTCTTTATCGGAACTCAATGACTGCAGTTCGCGCGTAAGGTTGAGTAGTTGATCCTCCAGGTCTTTGATTTTACGTCCTTCTTCGGAAGATAGCCCAGAAAACTTTTTCTTCCAGCTATAGAAGGTGGCTTCAGAAATGCCAAGCTCCTCACAAATCTCCCTGACCTTCACTCCTGTTTCAGAAGCTTTAATGGCATTTGTGATTTGCTCTTCGCTATATCGTGACTTTCTCATAAATGCTCTTACCTTTCTTATCAATTAGTGGATGAGAATTACTGTATTAATATCTGGTACTGCAAAAAGAGTATTAATGCAGTATTAAAGTGCGCGATTAGAATTGCGAGGGTTAAATTAAGTTATTTAGAATAAATATCATCATGGGATAAATCTTATTTTATTCTGAATGCCATTGAACGCCTTCCTGGTATTGGGTTTTTGATATAGATTCACTCCATCCCAAATGCAGAAAAATACTACAATCATTGGAAATACGGCATAACCTGTTTGTGAAAATCACAGGGTGTGCCAGTAAACGTTTGCTTAGAATTTAAGCTGAAATCGTTTACATCCGCAGAGTTTCGCGCCAGGTTTAATCGGAATTATCCTGAATTCATTTAAATAATCCTGACGCTAGTCTCTTTTTTCGGACCAGTTTGGTTTGAAGTTATTAATTTAAGTCAGGCCCACTGAGCGCTTGTTAATTCATTTCAAGGACGTTGTACCGAAAGGCAGTTGCTGTAAGTAATACTAAGGATCAGTCAATGAAATTGAGCGTAATGTCTAATGCCGCCTGGATGATGTCTGAGAAGATCGTCTCGGTGTTCGGCGTCATATTTGTGACCTCCTACGTGGCTAAGTCGTTTGGCCCGACCATATTCGGCCAAATGGCGTTTTCAACCTCGTTGTTTTCGATGGTGCAAACCGTTGCGATTTTCGGCACCGAAACCATCCTGTTCAAACGCATCAGCAAGAGCGCACCGAAAGGGCTGCGGCTGATGACGGTGGCCCGCACGATGCGATTGGTCCTGTTGCTGCTTACCTCCATCCCGGTGTTGATATGGGTGTGGTACAACATGCAGGAAAACTTCCTCGCGTTTGCCCTGGCCTCGTTTATTTCCTCAGTGTTTGTCACTCAGGACACGTTCAGCGTGTACAACAACGCACGCCTGGCGTCCCGGCTGAATACCGTGGCTAACTCGGTCGGCCTGCTGCTGGGCTTTACCCTGAGTTTTCTCATCGCCTGGCTGCACCTCAATCCGCTGTGGCTCACGCTGTCGATTGTGGCGGTCACGCTGGTGCCGTACATCATCAAACGTTTTAATTTTTACCGCGAAAATCAGGACATCGCGCCGCCGCAGGAGAAGCGCAATACCTATCTGCGCTATCTGATGTATGCCGGTTTGCCGTTGGCTATCTCCAGCATTTTTATTTCGGTGCAAGTCAAAGCGGCTCAGATGTTCCTGGCGGGGATTGCCTCAGCACGTGACCTTGGCCTGTTTGCTGCCGCCAATACCATTTCGGCCTCCTGGATATTTATCCCGGTTGCCATTATCACTTCCTGCTTTTCGGAAATCTTTCGGGAGCGCGGAGCAGCCGCCATTAAGCTCACTGCGCGGCTGAATGGCTATGTTATGGGTGTTTCATTGTTGTTGTTAGCGGTGATCGCGCTGTATGGCGAGCAAATCATCATCGCTTTGTATGGTCACGAGTACACACAGTCAGGAAGTCTCATTACGTTACTGTCGTTAGCAACCTGCTTTTCGGCAATGGGGACCGTAGCGTATCGCTACATGGTGAAAGAGGGCGGATTTAACTATCTGCTGAAGAAGATCATTTGCCTGATGGTCATCAGCTTGCCGCTGTCGTGGTGGCTGATCCAGGGCTACGGCATCATGGGTGCCGCCTGGAGCGTCTTCATCTCTGAACTCCTGTCCCTCACCGTAATGAATTACTTCTTCAATAACGGCGTCATTCAGAAGATTCAAGTTTCCTCACTCAACTACAAAACCTACAAATGAGGTCCGATATGCTCAAGTTGAAAGATGAACTCAGAAGAAGTGTCCAGTACTTCATCAAGAAGATGCCCTGGGCTTACCAGGACCGTATCTATTACTTTCACAAGTTTCGTAAGCTGCCGAATCTGCGTCAGCCGAAAGTGTTCAATGAGAAAGTGCTGTACCGCAAATTCGTGTTTGGCGACTACCAGATTTATGGGCGTCTGTCGGATAAATACTCGGTGCGTGAATACATCGCCGAGAAAGTGGGCAGTGAATACCTGATCCCATTGGTGTACGAAACCAGCGATCCACACTCGCTGCACACGTTGCCGAGCTGGAAGAACACGGTGATCAAGCCGAATCACGCTTCCAACATGGTGGAGATTCTGCTGGAAGAGCCGGATGCGCTGAGAAAGCAGAAAATCATCAGCGACTGCCATCGCTGGTTGAAAACGGACTTCGCCAATGAAGCGCGCGAGATTCACTATCGCTACATTAAGCCGCGCATTTTGGTTGAGCAGTACATTGGTGATGGCAAAACGGCTCCGATCGATTACAAGTTTCATATGTTCAACAAGCGCGACGGCAGCTTTGAATATGTGCTGCAGGTGATCTACAACCGATGTAACCCCTTACTGTCGATGAATTTCTATGTAAACAACCTCAATGAGGCGTATCACAAGATCCGCGATACCGGGCTGGATGTGTCGCCCATTATGGCGCAACTGCAGCACGCATTAGCGCTGAGTAAAACGCTGGCAAGTGATTTCGATTACGTGCGCGTTGACTGGTACATCGATGGCGAGCGGATTTACTTCGGTGAGTTGACGTTTACGCCGGGTGCCGGATTGGTCACTGGATTGGATCGTGGATTAAACCAGATGATGGGTGATATGTGGATTCAAGATCGCCGCGGTACGCAGAGACCGGGCGTCACGGTGCCGGAAGTCGCACTTCCCGCCGTACTGAAGAAAATTTGAGAATCACACAGCAAAATAAAAAACCCCGCTAAGCGGGGTTTTTTATTGGCAGCGATTAAGGCATTGGCCAATCAGCAGGCGTCTGGCTCATCACTTCAATAAAGGCGTTTTTCGAGATTTCCATGAAGTTGTGCAGATTTTCCATGCTCAGGGTAATCCCCAGCAGGCCAGTAACGAACCAGCAGGACATGCCAACCCCAATGCCACCGAACATCAGCGCCATCACGTGATGACTGTTCTGACGCAGTTTAATTTTCATGGTGCTGGCGAAGAACATCATTACGGCGCTGAGCAGTTCCCAACGCATGACGATCAAACTGGTGGTTAACGTAGCCATCTGCAAAAACCTCTTCAAATCAGTAATATCCCTGACATTCATTGGACATCACTGGCGGCAACGATGAAGAGTCAGGGAGGCCCTTCTGGCCGTCTTACACGAGGGTAAATCTGTGACTTGGGTCACATTATATCACTCGATTTGAAAGTTTGAACAAAATTTATACCTGGTATGGTAGAAAGATTTTTATCGAAGAGGGGAGGTCATGCAGATGTCAGGAGGAGGTGCGCCCGCGAAGGGCGCGCAGAAAGTTACTGAACCGGGCAGCACTCGCCGGTGGTGCGCTGGGCAAAACTGTTGATGTTTTCACTGCAATCAAAATTCAGCAGGCGCGGGCGCTGAATCATTGCCTGACGGCGCATGGTGTGGCGATAGGCGGTCGGCGTTTGTGAAAACTGACGACGGAACACGCGCGAGAAGGTTTGCTGCGAGTCGTAGCCATATTGCATCGCGATATCAAATACCGGGCGCTGCGTCTGGCATAGCGCTTCGGCTGCGAGGGTCAAGCGGCGCTCACGGATATAGCCACCCAGCGTTTGTTTCGTCACGGTACGGAACATACGCTGCAGGTGCCATTTTGAGTAACCTGATTTTGCCGCCACTTCATCGATCGACAGGGCCTTATCCAGATTTTCATCGATCCAGTGAGTCAGCGAATGAATGATTTCCTGTTGCATCATAGCGTCATCCTTCTGAAGGTTTTTATCGGGTTTGAATTCGAAGTTTTGTTTGGGTGCGAGTATAATTCCTCAAGTTAACTTGAGGTAAAGGCCCTAAATGAAAAAAGAACGCAATTACCCAAAGCCGGTGCTGACCCCCGGTGAAGTGGCCAAACGTAGCGGGGTAGCCGTCTCCGCGCTGCACTTCTATGAAACCAAAGGATTAATCTTCAGCTCACGCAATGGCGGAAACCAGCGGCGTTACAGTCGTGATGTGCTGCGACGCGTGGCGATTATTAAAATTGCGCAGCGAATCGGCATTCCGCTGGCCACGGTGAGCGACAGTTTGATGCATGTTCCGGCCAACAAACGCATGTCGACGCAGGAGTGGGATGCGCTGACGCAGCACTGGCGCGAAGAGCTGGATAAACGCATTGAAACGCTGACGCGCTTGCGCAATGACCTGGACGGATGTATCGGCTGCGGTTGCTTGTCGATGCGCGATTGCCCGCTGCGCAACCCGGGAGACCGTTTGGCGCAGCAAGGGTCCGGTGCGGTGTTACTCGATCCAGAGCAAGACGAGCACAAAGGTTAATCCGCTATACTTGGCGGGAAACTTTGACCGGCAAGGAAAACCGCATGATTACCGTTCACCATCTGGAAAATTCCCGTTCGCACCGTGTGTTATGGCTGCTGGAAGAGCTGTCGGTGCCTTATCAAATCAAGCGTTATCAGCGCGAGAACACGCTGCTGGCACCAGATGCCTTAAAGAAGGTTCATCCGCTGGGTAAGTCGCCGGTGATCACTGATGGCAATCGGGTGATCGCTGAGTCCGGCGCGATTCTGGAATACCTGCAGCATAAATATGACAGCGAGCATTTGTTGGCTATCACGGATGAGGATGAGCAGATTCAGGCGCGCTACTGGCTGCATTACGCCGAAGGATCGCTGATGCCGCTGTTGGTGATGAAGCTGGTGTTTGGGCAGCTCGGGAAAAAGCCGGTGCCATGGATTTTACGTCCGGCAGGCGTGGCATTGAGCAAAGGGATTCAGAAGGCCTGGCTGAACAAGCAGTTGAAGCTGCATGGTGGCGTGATTGAGCAGCATCTTAGCCAGCATCGTTTTTTTGCCGGTTCGCGTTTTAGCATCGCCGATGTACAGATGAGCTTCCCGCTGCTGGCGTTGCAAGGG
Source organism: Pantoea rodasii (assembly GCF_002095465.1). Classification (GTDB taxonomy): domain Bacteria; phylum Pseudomonadota; class Gammaproteobacteria; order Enterobacterales; family Enterobacteriaceae; genus Pantoea; species Pantoea rodasii. Next base: position 105,276 of record NZ_MLFP01000004.1, read on the forward strand.
CGGGGATCGCTGAAAGAGATGCCGGCCACTGCCCGCTGGTTAGAAACCATGCAGCAGCGCGCCGCCTGGCAACGCGCGATTGAGCAGGGCGGGGCGATAACGTTTAGTTAGTCGCTTAGGGTTCGGTGCTGTGGGTTGGTCGCGGTGGGCTAGTCGCTGTGAGTTGGGTGCCATGCCCAACAAAGGCCCGCCCGATCGCAAAGGAATAACGCATCCATGCAGATCGGCCGCGCCTTCCATGGCGCGGACGCTTTGCTCTTCGGGCGGGCCTTTGTTGGGCCTCAAGTTGGTCATCGCTTCAAGTCGTAGCAACCTCATACCTTTGGTGCAGTTGGTCAGGGAAAAATAGGTGATAAATAAAAATATCGATATTTTCCAGCCAGTTCCGCCTTCCAAAAATTTGCGCCTGACAGTGTAACCACATGGTTAACCCGCGCCAGTCTGCGCTTTATCCTGCCTGATGATCGATTAGTAGTTGAAAACCCCATAGCAAACGCCAGATAATCGTTTGCCTTTTTCCGTGTCCCCCATTTACGACCTGGAATACGCGGCCACGTAAACGTTTGCCTCTTTTCTCTTTGAGAAGCCCTCACCAGGATGATGCGCAAACCCGGGCCGTGCGGCTTCGATCATTTTAAAAACGCAGAGGATTGACTATGTCTGGCGAATTACGCCCGGCCAGTGGAAAACTGGATGCCTGGTTCAACATTTCAGCGCGCGGCAGCAGCGTGCGTCAGGAAGTGCTGGCGGGTCTGACTACCTTTTTAGCGATGGTGTACTCCGTCATCGTGGTACCTGGCATGCTCGGTAAAGCCGGCTTCTCGCCGACTGCTGTGTTTGTTGCCACCTGCCTGGTCGCCAGTTTTGGTTCGATCATCATGGGCTTGTGGGCCAACCTGCCGATGGCGATTGGCTGTGCAATCTCGCTCACGGCCTTCACTGCGTTTAGCCTGGTGCTTGGCCAACACATCAGCGTACCTGTCGCCCTTGGCGCGGTCTTCCTGATGGGGCTGCTGTTCACCCTGATTTCCGTCACCGGCATCCGTGCGTGGATTCTGCGTAATCTACCGATGGGCGTAGCACATGGCACAGGTGTCGGTATTGGCCTGTTCCTGCTGCTGATTGCTGCGGACGGTATCGGTTTGGTGGTGAAGAACCCAGCACCGGGCTTGCCGGTGGCTCTGGGTCACTTCATGTCGTTCCCGGTGATCATGGCGCTGATAGGTCTGGCGGCGATTTTTGGTCTGGAAAAACGTCGTGTGCCAGGCGGCATTTTGCTGACCATCGTGGCGATTTCAGTATTGGGACTGATTTTTGACCCGGCGGTGACTTATCAGGGGCTGTTTGCTATGCCGAGCCTGAAGGATGCAAATGGTCAGTCGGCGATGTTTAGCCTCGATATCATGGGCGCGCTGCAACCGGTGGTGCTGCCCAGCGTATTGGCGCTGGTGATGACCGCGGTATTTGATGCCACCGGCACCATTCGTGCAGTGGCGGGCCAGGCGAATCTGCTGGATAAAGACGGTCAGATCATTAACGGTGGCCGCGCGTTGACCACCGATTCTGTCAGCAGCCTGTTTGCCGGGCTGGTGGGTGCTTCGCCTGCGGCGGTGTATATCGAATCTGCCGCCGGAACGGCGGCGGGCGGTAAAACCGGTTTGACAGCGATTGTTGTCGGCCTGCTGTTCCTGCTGATTCTGTTTATGTCTCCGCTGGCTTATCTGGTGCCGGCCTACGCAACTGCGCCGGCATTGATGTACGTTGGCTTGCTGATGTTGAGCAACGTGGCGAAGATCGATTTCAATGATTTTGTCGATGCGATGTCGGGTTTGGTCACCGCCGTGTTTATCGTGCTGACCTGCAACATTGTCACCGGCATTATGCTGGGTTTCGGCTCACTGGTGATTGGCCGCGTGTTTGCGGGTGAATGGCGCAAGCTGAACGTTGGCACGGTGGTGATTGCTGTTGCGCTGGTGGCCTTCTACGCCGGTGGCTGGGCCATCTAACTTCTGAACGCGCTTATTTCCAGATAACTCTCTTTCTGGTCCACGCCGCACGCAGGGTTGCCCCTTTGTGCGGCGTTTTGTTTTACACTTTCCAGCGCAACAACATCGCTTTAATGAAATTGATTCGCCTAAGGAAAGCATGGAAATCTTCTTTACTATTCTCATCATGACGCTGGTGGTGTCCCTCTCCGGTGTGGCGGCGCGCATTTTGCCGTTCCAAATTCCCCTGCCGTTGGTGCAAATTGCCGCCGGTGCCTTGTTAGCCGTGCCGAGCTTTGGCCTGCATGTGGATTTCGATCCTGAACTGTTCCTCGTGCTGTTCATCCCGCCGCTGCTGTTTGCCGATGGCTGGAAAACGCCGATCAACGAATTCCTGCACCACGGACGCGAAATCATCGGTCTGGCGCTGGTGCTGGTATTAATTACCGTGGTCGGCATCGGTTATCTGATTTACTGGCTGGTGCCGGGCATTCCGTTGATCCCTGCCTTCGCGCTGGCGGCGGTGCTGTCACCCACCGATGCCGTGGCGCTATCCGGCATTGTCGGTGAAGGCCGCATCCCGAAAAAAATTATGTCGATCGTGCAGGGTGAAGCCCTGATGAACGACGCATCCGGCCTGGTGTCCCTGAAGTTTGCGGTTGCGGTCGCGATGGGCACCATGGTGTTTACCTGGGGCGGCGCCAGCGTTGAGTTCCTCAAAGTGGCGATCGGCGGTTTGATCGCCGGTGTCGCGGTGTGCTGGCTGTATGGTCGTTCATTGCGTCTGCTCAGCCGCTGGAGCGGTGATGACCCGGCCACGCAAACCGTGCTGCTGTTGCTGTTGCCGTTTGCCTCTTACCTGATTGCTGAACACCTTGGCGTGTCGGGCATCCTTGCGGCAGTGGCAGCCGGGATGACGATTACCCGTTCTGGCATCATCCGTCAGGCTCCGTTGGCGATGCGTCTGCGCGCCAATAGCGTCTGGCAGATGCTGGAGTTCGTGTTTAACGGCATGGTGTTCCTGATGCTCGGCCTGCAGTTGCCGGACATCCTGGAAACCTCGGTAACACAGGCTAACGCCGATCCTAACGTTGAGCTGTGGATGCTGTTTACCGATGTCGCGCTGGTGTATGGCGCATTGATGATCGTGCGTTTCGGCTGGCTGTGGATCATGCAACGCGCCAGCTTACGTTTTCTCAAGAAGAAGCCGCTGGAGTTCTCTAACTACTCATTCCGTGAGTTGCTCATCGCCTCCTTTGCCGGTGTGCGTGGTGCGATTACGCTGGCCGGTGTGCTGTCGATTCCGCTGTTCCTCAGCAATGGCGAGCCGTTCCCGGCGCGCTATGAGCTGGTGTTTATCGCCACCGGCGTGATTCTGTTTTCGCTGTTTGTTGGCGTAATCCTGCTGCCGATGCTGCTGCGCGGCATGGAAAGCACCGATAAGTCGGGACACCGTCGTGAAATCCAGCATGCGCGTGCGGCAATGGCCAATGTCGCCATTGAGAGCCTGCATAAGATGGAGCAGCGACTGGAAAGCGATACTGAAGAGAACATCGATCCGGAATTGCTGAAAGAGGTCAGCTTGCGGGTGATTGGCAACCTGCGTCGCCGTGTGGTGGGCAAAGACGAGGTGGATCAGGCGTTATTTGCCGAAAACCTGGAGCGTCGTTTCCGCCTGAATGCGCTGCGTGCTGAGCGCGCCGAGGTTTACCATCTGCGCGCGACGCAGGAGATCTCCAACGAGACGATGCAAAAGCTGCTGCGCGACCTCGATCTGCTGGAAGCACTGCTGATAGAGAAAGAGGAATAAACCAGACGGCCTACTTGAGCGCGGGCCAGAGCACCTCTGCAGCTGCCGGTCCGTCCTCGCGCCGCTGACGCGGTGCCTTCGGCTTCCACGTCGTGCCTACGGATCGTTCGGGTAAGGCCGTCCTGGCCAACCCGAACTGCCAGTCGCATCCCTGCGCCTGGCTCCTGGCCCAACGTAAAAGCCTCAGCGCTGCGGATAGCCCTTGCAGCAGCAGAGGCGCTCTGGCCTCCACTATCGTGCCCTTTTTAACAACCCGCACTGATGCGCGCCTGGCAAAATTAGCTCATCGCTACACCGACAACCGTGGCGGCGCGTCCGGCCAATGCTCGCGGCAGCAATCGATCCATGCCTGCGCACTGCGCGACAAATAGCTCCCCTCGCGCCAGATCAATCCCAAACTCCACTGCAACTCCGATTCCAGCGGCAGCCACAGCAGCGACTGCTTATCCAGCCGCTGGCAAATCGGCTCGGGTAAAATCGCCAGCCCCATTTCAGCCTGCACCATCGCCGCCAGGAAATCCCACTGCGCGCTGCGCACGGCAATTTCCGGCGTAAGCCCCTGACGCTGAAATGCCTTCATTAACTGTCTATTGAGTGAGAACTCTTCATTAAGAATCAGCAACGGATGAGCCGCCAGCTCCTTCAAACCGAGGCTGCTGCGATTCAGCCATTGCGCGTTGCGTGGCAGCAGCACGCACAACGGATGGCGCATCAGTTCCAGCGTGTTAAGCGGCAAATCGGCATCGACCGGCAGCGCGGTGAGGGCGATATCCAGTCCGCCGCTCAGCACCGCCTGCTGCACCGTTAAGCCGCCGGATTCGACAATCTTCAACTGCACGCCCGGATAACGGCGGCGAAACGCCGAGATCGAACCGGCGATCTGCATCCCGACCATCGGAGGAATGCCCAGCCGCAGTTCACCGGTTTTTAATTCATTGATATCGCCGATCTGCGCTTCCAGCTGATGAAACTCCTGAAGAATCGCCAGTCCGCGCTGATACACCGCCTGGCCGCTATCGGTAAGATGCAGTTTTCGTCCCTCGCGCAACAGCAACGTACAGCCAAGTTCCTCCTCCAGCTGACGCAGCATTTTACTGATGGTCGGTTGCGTGACGTACAGCTTCTCGGCGGCGCGGGTGAAGCTTTGCTGGCGCACCACTTCGGTGAAATAGCGCAGGGCGCGGACATCCATAAAGCATTCCTTTTTGGCATAGTTTGAATGATTTTAATTCATTTCTTTCACGGTTTGCTCGGGATTTATACTGAAGCCCACATTCAATACCGGGGAGAGAGGAAAATGGCGTTGGCATTAAGTCCGCGTAGAACGGATATCCTGCAACGTGTGTTCGTGCCGTTACAGCTGGTGCTGTATATCGGCCTATTTATCGCCAGCGATAAACTGGTGAGCTGGCTGCATCTGCCATTGCCCGCCAATGTGGTTGGGATGGTGCTGCTGCTGTTGCTGATCATGACGCGCGTAGTACCGCTGCGTTGGGTTAAAGCCGGTGCCAACTGGCTGCTGGCGGAAATGCTGCTGTTCTTTATTCCTGCGGTGGTGGCGGTGGTCAACTACAGCGATTTGCTGCGCAGTGAGGGCTGGCGCATCTGCGTGGTGATTGCGGTCAGTACTTTGTTAGTGCTGGCGGCGACCTCGCTGGTGGTGGATCGCCTGTATCGTTTTGAACTGGCACGTGCCGCCCGTAAGCAGGCGCATCATGGCTGATTTCATCATTAGCCTGCTGTGTCTGGCGCTGACGCTGCTGGTGTATTTCTTCAATAAACGGCTCTATCGCCGCAAACAGACATTACTGCTGATGCCGCTGGTGTTGACGCCAGTGGTGCTGGTGGCGCTGCTCCTGCTGACACACGTCAGCTGGAAAGATTACATCGCAGAAAGCCACTGGCTGATCTGGCTGCTGGGCCCGGCAACGCTGGCGTTTGCCGTGCCGGTGTATGAGAACCTGGAGATCATTAAGCGTCACTGGTTATCGCTGAGTGTCGGCGTATTAACGGCAACGCTGGTGGCAGTGTGCAGTTCCGTCTGGCTGGCGCGGCTGTTAATGCTGCCTGAAACCATCCAGCGCAGCCTCGCGGTGCGCTCGATTACCACGCCGTTTGCACTGGCGGCCGCATTACCAATTGGCGGCCAGCCGGATTTGGTGGCGCTGTTTGTGGTGATCACCGGGGTGTTTGGCATGGCGGTGGGCGATGTGCTGTTTCTGCGTATCGCCATCAAACAGGGCGTGGCGAAAGGTGCTGGTTTTGGTGCCGCGTCACACGGTGCGGGCACCGCACGCGCTTATCAATTAGGTCAGCAAGAGGGCGTGGTATCGAGCCTGGTGATGATGCTGTCGGGCGTGGTGACGGTGATTCTGGCTCCGCTGTTGGGCCACCTGCTGTGGGCGGCTTAATCAGCCGCTTTGCGCACTGTCATCGATTTTTACGTAAAGCTTTCCAAATAAAGTTGTCTCCTGCTCTCAGGCTGTTACCCTTTGCGCCGACTTATTTGTCCTTCATGGAGTGGAATCATATGTTTAAGCAACTTGTTACTGGAAGCGTATTGGGTCTGGCACTGCTGAGCAGCGGCGCACAGGCGATTGAGGGCAGTGTTGACGTGGGTGAGCATAGCACCAACCTGAACCTTGGCCTCGGCACAACTTCTCCTGGCCTGTTCCTGAAAGGCAACTGGCTGCGCAGCGATCACGATGGCAGCACCTACGGTCTGGGCGCGGGTTACAACATCGACCTGGGTGATTTCCGCATTGCTCCTACCGCTAAAGCACTGTTCACCCATCCGGAAGATGGTCGTGATGGCTTCACCGTTGCTGTAGGTGCCGGTGCACAGTACAACTTCAACAGCATGTGGGGCCTGTACGGCGAGTACTACTATGCGCCAGAAGCGTTCTCCGATCGTCTGGATAGCTATACCGAAGCGTCTGGTGGTCTGAGCTTCACCCCGATTTCACTGCTGAACCTGCGTGTGGGTTACCAGTACATCGAGCTGAACAACAAAGGCGACCGCAAAGACAACGTGCTGGTCGATGGCCCGTACGTGGGCGCGTCACTGCGTTTCTAATGATGGCACCCGATGCATCTGATGGCGCGTCGGATTCATCATCGCCTAAACGAAATGCCGCCCATTTGGGCGGCATTTTTGTTTAATGCGATTTGCCCTGCGAAATCCCCACGCCAGTTTGTGAACGAATAAACTGACCGCGGAATTTAGCCCGCTCTTCAGCACCCTGTCTGGAGTGATCGGTAATCGAGAACAGCCAGGTGCCGATAAACGCCGCCGCCATTGAGAACAGTGCCGGATACTCATACGGATAAACCGGTTTGGCGTGCCCCAAAACCTGCACCCAAATGGTCGGCCCGAGAATCATCAGCACCACCGCCGTAATCAGCCCCAGCCAACCGCCTATCATCGCGCCGCGCGTGGTCAGTTTTGACCAGTACATCGAGAGCAAAATAATCGGGAAGTTACAGCTGGCCGCTATCGAGAATGCCAGACCGACCATAAAGGCGATGTTCTGTTTCTCAAACGCAATGCCCAGCACAATCGCCACCACGCCGAGGATCAGCACGGTAATCTTCGACACGCGCAGCTCATCACGCTCAGTCGCCTGGCCTTTGCGGATCACGCTGGCATACAGGTCATGCGATACCGCAGAAGCCCCGGCCAGCGTCAATCCGGCAACCACCGCCAGAATGGTGGCGAAAGCGACCGCCGAGATAAAGCCGAGGAACAAACTACCACCGACCGCATTCGCCAGATGCACCGCCGCCATGTTGGTGCCGCCAATCAGCACCCCCGAAGCATCTTTAAAGGCCGGATTCGCACCGACCAGCAAGATGGCACCAAAGCCGATGATAAAGGTGAGGAAGTAGAAGTAGCCCATAAAGCCAGTGGCCCAGAACACGCTCTTACGCGCTTCACGTGCATCCGCCACGGTAAAGAAGCGCATCAGGATGTGCGGTAAACCAGCGGTACCGAACATCAGTCCTAAGCCGAGCGACAGCGCCGATATCGGATCTTTCACCAGCCCGCCCGGTTGCATAATCGCCGCGCCTTTTGGATGGACTGCCATCGCTTCGGTAAACAGCGTATTGAAGCTAAAGCCGGTGGTTTTCATCACCATAATCGCCATAAAGCTGGCACCGAACAGCAGCAGCACGGCTTTGATGATCTGTACCCAGGTGGTGGCCAGCATGCCGCCAAACAGCACATACATCACCATCAAAATACCCACCAACACCACGGCGATATGGTAATCGAGACCAAACAGCAGCTGGATAAGTTTGCCCGCGCCAACCATCTGCGCGATCAGATACAGCGCCACCACCACCAGCGAGCCACAGGCCGACAGCGTACGAATCGGTTTCTGCTGCAGGCGATAAGAGGCCACATCGGCAAAGGTGTAGCGCCCGAGGTTACGCAAGCGCTCGGCAATCAAGAACAGAATCATTGGCCAGCCGACCAGGAAGCCGAGCGAGTAGATCAGTCCGTCGTAGCCCGAGGTATAAACCAGCGCCGATATCCCGAGGAACGAGGCCGCAGACATAAAGTCACCGGCCATCGCCAGACCGTTCTGGAAGCCGGTAATGTTGCCGCCCGCCGTGTAGTAATCGTTACGTGAACGGGTGCGTTTGGAGGCCCAATAGGTGATGCCGAGTGTCGCTGCCACAAACACCACGAACATGATGATGGCTTCGTAGTTGGTGGCCTGTTTTTGCACCGCGCCGGTAATGGCGTCGGCGGCAAACACGCTGGCGGGCACAATGGCTAACAAAGCTGAGAACAGGCGCTTCATGATTTCACCTCGCTCAGGATCTGCTTGGTCAGGCGATCAAACTCGCCGTTAGCGCGCCACACATAAATGCCGGTGAGCAGGAACGACACCACAATTAAGCCAACGCCGATCGGTATTCCGCGTGTGACATTGGTGCCTGCATGCAGCGGCGTACCGAGCCAACCAGGGGCGAAGGCGATCAGCAAAATAAAGCCGACGTACAACACCAGCATGATGATACTGAGCAACAGCGCAAAGGACTGGCGCTTGTGCACCAACTCCTGAAAACGCGGGTTACTCTCGATTTGTTGCCAGACTGCTTCCTGTTGATTTAGGGTTTCGTTCATCACAGTTTCTCCAGAGGAAAGGCAGGCAGATATCTCACGGTTAAATGATTTAAACTGCTGAATATTCTAGTTATATATACCCTTCATACTTCAAGTTTCAGGTGCGTTGGCAGCGTATGCTCATCCCAGTCACTGACTTCAGTAAGCTGCTGGAATTCTCATTCTTGCCGCCTTCCTGCAACTCGAATTATTTTGGGTATAGGTTGTGCGATGGTGAAAAGCGTACGGCGTAAGGTGGGGATGACGGAGAGTAGCCTGCCGTGGACAGGCTGACACTCTCCGTCGCGTCGATGCCGATTACGGCATGGTGATGGACTGCTTCTCCTCCAGCAATTTCTCTACCACGCCCGGATCGGCCAGGGTAGAGGTATCGCCGAGATTACTGGTATCGCCCGCCGCGATTTTGCGCAGAATGCGGCGCATAATCTTGCCGGAGCGGGTTTTCGGCAGCGAGTCGGTCCAGTGCAGTACATCCGGTGTGGCAATGGGGCCGATCTCTTTACGTACCCAGTTACGCACTTCGGTATACAGCTCTGGCGATGGCTCTTCGCCGTGGTTCAGCGTGATATAAGCATAGATCGCCTGGCCTTTAATGCTGTGAGGAATGCCCACAACCGCCGCTTCCGCAATCTTCGGATGCGACACCAGCGCCGATTCAATCTCTGCGGTGCCGAGACGGTGACCGGAGACGTTCAGTACGTCATCGACGCGGCCAGTGATCCAGTAATAACCATCTTCATCACGACGTGCGCCGTCACCGCTGAAATAGCGGTTTTTGAAGGTGGAGAAGTAGGTTTGTTCGAAGCGGTCGTGATCGCCATACAGCGTGCGCGCCTGGCCTGGCCACGAATCGTTGATCACCAGATTGCCTTCGGTTGCGCCTTCCAGCGCGTTGCCTTCGTTATCCACCAGTGCAGGCTGCACGCCAAAGAACGGCTTGGTGGCCGAACCGGCTTTCAGCTCGATTGCGCCTGGCAGCGGGGTAATCATGAAGCCACCGGTTTCGGTCTGCCACCAGGTATCAACAATCGGACAGCGGCTGTCGCCGATCTTCTTGTAATACCACTCCCAGGCTTCCGGGTTGATCGGCTCGCCGACGGAACCCATGATGCGCAGGCTGCTGCGGCTGGTGCCTTCAATCGCTTTATCGCCTTCGGCCATCAAGGCACGAATCGCGGTCGGCGCGGTGTACAGCAGCGTCACCTTGTGTTTATCCACCACTTCGGCCATGCGGCTCGGCTTCGGCCAGTTCGGCACGCCTTCAAACATCAGGGTGGTTGCGCCACAGGCCAGCGGACCGTAAATCAGGTAGCTGTGGCCGGTGATCCAGCCCACATCGGCGGTGCACCAGTAAACATCATCTGGATGGTAATCAAACACATATTTGAAGGTGCTGGCGGCATACACCAGATAACCGCCGGTGGTGTGCAGCACGCCTTTAGGTTTGCCGGTGGAACCGGAGGTATAAAGGATAAACAGCGGGTGCTCAGCTTCAACCGCCACCGGTTCATGCTGATCGCTGGCCTTGGCTACCAGTTCGTTCCACCACAGATCGCGACCTTCGCGCCAGCCGGTGTCTTTACCGGTGCGCTTGAACACCACCACGTTTTTGACGCTGGTGACGCTCGGGTTATTCAGTGCGTCATCGACGTTTTTCTTCAGCGGGATGCTGCGTCCAGCGCGCACGCCTTCGTCTGCGGTGATCACCAGTTTGGCGTTGGAATCCACCACGCGACCGGCCACCGCTTCCGGTGAGAAGCCGCCGAAGATCACCGAGTGCACCGCACCGATACGCGCACAGGCCAGCATCGCCACGGCCGCTTCCGGCACCATCGGCATATAGATGGCGACCACATCGCCTTTCTTCACGCCGAGGCTCAGCAGCACATTGGCAAAGCGGCACACGTCGCCGTGCAATTCACGGAACGTAATGGTTTTGCTTTCGCTGGCGTCATCGCCTTCCCAGATAATCGCCGGGTGATCGCCACGCGTTTGCAAATGGCGGTCAAGGCAGTTGGCGGCGAGATTCAGCGCACCGTCTTCATACCAGCGAATCGAAATATTGCCGGGAGCAAAGGAGGTGTTTTTCACCTTGCTGTAGGGCTTGATCCAGTCGAGGATTTTACCTTGCTCACCCCAAAAGGCATCGGGATCGTCAACCGATTGTTGATACAGCGCCGCATACTGGTCGGCATTAATCAGGGCATTCGCTGCGACGGCAGCGGGTACAGGATGCTTATGTATTTGGCTCATGGCTGACCTCCTTGAAGATGTTAATCATATGTCAATCAAAGGTTAATTGAAGAGCTCGACAAAGCTTTGTTTCTATTTTGCTGTCTGGATCACGACCTTTTGTATGCCTGAAAAGCACCCGAATTCATACTGTTCATCTCTGAAACAAATGAGACCCCGTCTGTTGCTTTTCGCGAAATCAGACGTTGTCGCTGGTTAAATAATCAGCAAACGCGCCGGGAGGTTTTTTGCGCGATAGTGAATAGCTATGCGGAAAATTATCGAATTAACACTTTTCATAACAGCGAGTTATGACTAAAAGTAAATGTCAGCATTTTATGCTACTCACCTGCGCAGGATTTAAGCTAAGTCCCCAGGGGTTGCAATTACCGTAGTGAAAATGGTACTTATCTCGGCCCTGTTCAGCAGGTATCCACTCAGGCTGCATCATCGCGCAAGCGCAAAATGCTCATGCAGTAGTGTTTGTTGCAGTCCTATATAACCCTCTATTTTATCGGGCTTTTGCTCACTTCCCTGTGCGTCATGTCTTCTGCACCTTCGCAGAGGAGCAAAGGGGTTTTTACTGAGGAAAGTAACGCGTTATGAAAGGTTTTAAACTCACCCTTGCCTGGCAAATTTTGATTGCCTTGATTCTCGGCGTCATCGTCGGAACCGTGCTGCATAATCAGCCAGACGATCGTGAATGGTTAATCACTAACCTTCTCACGCCTGCAGGCGACATCTTTATTCATCTGATCAAGATGATTGTGGTGCCGATTGTGATTTCATCTCTGATTGTCGGGATTGCTGGCGTCGGCGATGCGAAAAAGCTCGGACGTATTGGTGTCAAAACCATCGTCTATTTTGAAGTGATCACCACCATTGCCATTGTGGTCGGCATCACGCTGGCCAACGTATTCCAACCCGGTAGCGGCATTGATATGTCAACGCTGGTAACGGTGGACATCTCTAAGTACGAAGCGACAACGGAAGCGGTTCAAGGTGCCCCTCACGGCCTGGTCACCACCATTCTGTCGTTGATTCCGCAGAACATTTTCGCCTCGTTGGTGAAGGGCGATATGCTGCCAATCATCTTCTTCTCGGTGCTGTTTGGTATGGGGCTGTCTGCCTTGCCTTCAGAACATCGCGATCCGTTGGTGACGGTGTTCCGTTCGATTTCTGAAACCATGTTTAAAGTGACGCACATGATCATGCGTTATGCGCCGATTGGCGTGTTTGCGCTGATTGCGGTCACTATCGCTAACTTTGGTTTTGCCTCACTCTATCCGCTGGCCAAGCTGGTGCTGCTGGTGTACGTGGCGATTCTGTTCTTTGCTTTCGTGGTGCTGGGAACGGTCGCACGCATCTGTAAATTGCGCATCACCACACTGATGCGCATTCTGAAAGATGAGCTGATTCTGGCGTATTCCACCTCCAGTTCAGAAACCGTGCTGCCACGCATCATGCAGAAGATGGAAGCCTACGGTGCGCCAAAAGCCATCACCAGCTTCGTGGTGCCAACCGGTTACTCGTTTAACCTTGATGGTTCAACGCTGTACCAGAGCATCGCGGCGATCTTTATCGCGCAGCTGTACGGCATCGATCTGTCGCTGACCGATGAAATCATTCTGGTACTGACGCTGATGGTGACCTCAAAAGGTATCGCTGGCGTGCCGGGCGTGTCCTTCGTGGTGCTGCTGGCGACACTCGGTAGCGTGGGCATTCCACTGGAAGGCCTGGCGTTTATCGCCGGTGTGGACCGCATCATGGACATGGCGCGTACCGCATTGAACGTGATCGGTAATGCGCTGGCGGTGCTGGTGATTGCACGCTGGGAAAACCAGTTCGACACTAAACAAGCCGAAGCCTACGAGCTGCAACTGCGCACACAAAGTGCCAGTTAATACCAAGGGCCGCACCTCAATGGTGTAATGCACATTAATGCGTATTTAACTAAACCCGCCATCCGGCGGGTTTTTTTATGCCTGCCTCTGCAAAAAGTACAAAAACATGATGACCGAACAGGAATTAACAATTCAAAATGGTATATAGTTTTTGAATAATTTATTCTTACACAGGAGTGCGTGATGCAGATCGACCTCAGCCAGATGATCACCGAAGGCCGTAACCCGGCGAGCCAAAATATTGATGAGCTATCCACCGAAGCGATGCTGCGCGTCATTAATGATGAAGACAAAAAAGTGGCACTGGCGGTGGAAGCTATCGTGCCGCAGATCGCACAGGTGGTGGATGCGATTACCGCAGCCTTCAGCAAAGGCGGACGCCTCATCTATTGTGGGGCGGGCACGTCAGGCCGTCTCGGTATTCTTGATGCCAGCGAGTGCCCGCCGACCTTCGGCACGCCGCGCTCGCAGGTGGTGGGATTAATTGCTGGCGGCCACACCGCGATTTGCAGGCGGTGGAGAATGCGGAAGACAACGTCGAGCAGGGCGCACAGGATTTAAAGGACATCGATTTCAACGCCAATGACGTGCTGGTGGGCATTGCCGCCAGCGGTCGTACGCCCTATGTGTTGGGCGCATTAGCCTATGCGAAACAGCTGGGCGCGTTCAGCGCGGCGCTCACCTGCAATCCCAACAGCCCGATGTCGCAGGCCGCCGATGTGGCGCTCACGCCAGTGGTGGGGCCAGAAGTGGTTACCGGTTCCTCGCGCATGAAAGCGGGCACGGCACAAAAGCTGGTGCTCAATATGCTCACCACCGGCGCGATGATCCGCAGTGGCAAGGTGTACGGCAATCTGATGGTGGATGTCGAAGCCACCAACCAAAAGCTGGTGCAGCGCCAAATCAATATCGTGAAACAAGCCACCGACTGCGATGACGATACCGCGCAGCAGGCGCTAAACGCCTGTCAGGGCCACTGCAAAACCGCGATTGTAATGGTGTTAGCAGGACTGGATGCCACCGAGGCCAAAACGCTGCTGAAGCAAAACAGCGGCTTTATCCGCAACGCGTTGCGTGATGCAGGAGCACAATAATGGCCGCCATTACCGAAGGATTACTGCGCGATATCCTGCAAGCGGTAGGTGGCGCGCGCAATATCGTGCAGTGCGGCAACTGCATGACGCGTCTGCGCCTGACGCTGGCGGATGCGGCCCAGGTGGATCACGCCAGGTTGAAAGCGTTGCCCGGTGTGCTGGGGGTAATTGATAGCGATGCGCAGCTACAAATTGTCCTCGGCCCCGGCAAAGCGCAAACCGCGGCAGAGAAAATGCAGGCGTTACTGGATAGCGATGAAACGGACACGCCGCAGGATTTGAGCAGTATTGCCTCGGCACAAAAGCAGCAGATGAAAGCCAAACAGACCAGCGCGCTGCACCGCTTCCTTTCCTGCTTCGCCACCATCTTCACGCCACTGATCCCCGGTTTTATCGGTGCAGGCTTACTGCTGGGATTCGCCACGCTGATTGAGCAGATTTTCCACCTCAACCAGCCCGGCGAGCATGCGCAGTGGTTGCTGGATACCGTGGCCTACATGAAAGTGTTCGGCAAAGGGCTGTTCACCTTCCTCAGTATTCTCATTGGTTACAACGCGCAAAAAGCCTTTGGCGGCACCGGCGTGAATGGTGCCATTATCGCCTCACTGTTTGTGCTCGGTTATATGCCAAAAGCCACGGTGGGCTATTACAGCGGGATGTCAGATTTCTTTGGCATGGCGATTGATCCGCGCGGCAATATCATCGGCGTATTATTGGCGGCGATATTCGGTGCGTGGATCGAGAAACAACTGCGCAAAATCATCCCCGATAATCTCGACATGATTTTGACATCATTACTCACGTTATTAATCACCGGTGCGGTCACCTTTATCGTGATTATGCCAATTGGCGGTGAGTTATTTAAAGGCATGTCGTGGTTGTTTATTCATCTCAATAACAATCCGTTTGGCTGCGCCATTCTGGCCGGGCTGTTTTTGATTGCGGTGATGTTCGGCATTCATCAGGGCTTTATTCCGGTCTATTTTGCGCTGATGGAAACCCAGGGCTTCAATTCGCTATTCCCGATTCTGGCGATGGCGGGAGCCGGTCAGGTGGGCGCGTCATTGGCGCTGTGGTGCAAGGCCGATAAACACTCGCTGCTGCGTAGCCAGATCAAAGGGGCCATTGTGCCGGGTCTGTTAGGCGTAGGCGAACCGCTGATTTATGGCGTGACCTTGCCGCGTCTCAAGCCGTTTATTACCGCCTGTTTTGGCGGTGCGCTGGGCGGGTTTTTCATTGGTTTGGTAGCCTGGCTGGGATTGCCGGTGGGGATGAATACCGTGTTTGGCCCGTCGGGACTGGTCACGCTCCCGTTGATGACATCATCACAAGGCATTTTTGCCGGTATGGCGGTGTACCTCGCAGGATTAATTGTTGCGTGGATCGGCGGTTTCGCTTTCACCTGGTGGGGCGGAACCAAAGGCGTGGATTTGAGTTAGTGAAGGCTGAGAGCGCACGGTGATTTGCCCAAGGGCGGCCAATAGGCCGCCTTTTCAGTCGCGTACCCAAGGGTTTAATTTGTGATGCGAGTCACATTTTAGCGTTTAACCGTATCGCTTAGCCTGGTGCTAACGCTTCCCTCAACGCGGTACCATTCGTAAATAAAACGATAAGGAAAAATAAAGAAATTATTAGCACCTTAGCATGCTAATTATTGGGAAAGGCTGGTCTTAATCTTTCCTGATAATCTTGCCCGCCTCGGCAATTATTTCTTCAATATGACAAAGGGTTAAACATAATTGTCTTTTGCTTCCAATGGCAAAAAAGTCTATACCTAAAGCCAATTAATCTATAAAAACAGTTTCTACTCTCCCTATTCGCTACACCCTATTTTCTTCACACAGTGGTTCTCAGAAATTAATTGCTTATCGGGGTTGGTGTTATTCCTGCCGCTGTATCCCCTCGCGATGAATTTAACGTTGTTGCAATAACAGCGTGGACGCTGCTCGCCCACGGGAGGAAGTATGAAGTTCACATTAAATCCGATTGCGTTCGGAATATTAGCTGCGCAAGCGCTGTTCTATCCGGCAATAAGTGCGCAAGCCATTACATTGGGAAGTTATTCACCGCTGGTTAATGACAACCTCTTTGGCGAGCAGAGTATTAACGTCAACGGCAGCAATGAAGCGCTAACGGGCAATCCTGATTTCGCACCGGGAACGGATGGATCGGTGAGTTCGAGCCTGGGCCAGGTGAATATCACTTCGGGTGCGCAGTTTCTGAATCAAACGCGACTCGATCCCGGTCCGCAAAATTTTGCCATTGCCGTGCCGGATCCCACTACCGGCGGCAACACCACGTTCCAGGTGTATAACTCTGCCAGCCTGGTGGCGCAAACGCCGGTGACGTCTGACACCGCGGTGCCGGATGTGGTCAATGTGAATGGCGATCAATACATCAATGTGCGCATCGCCGATGTCTCGAATGGTGGCACGCTCGATGTGAATATTGGGCAAGCGAACGCCGCCAGTAGCGCCAGCACCAACAGCTGGAGTATGGCAGCCAAGCAGACCACGCTGTTCCAGGTAGGCAGCGGCAGCACGCTGGACTGGAATTCCAACAATCGCATCAGCTTCTTTGGCACTGCCGCCACACCGGATGGTGCAGGCGCCACGCAAACCTTTCAGGTACAAAATCTCGCCACCTACAGCGGCAGCGTAAATGTGCAAACGCTGGATGGCGTCTCTCATACCTTCAGCGTGACCAGCGCCAGCGAACTGCAGACCTACAACAACTGGCTGATTAGCCAGCTGCAAGCGGGCAATCTGGACAAAGCCAATTACCTCACCGAGTTCAATAAAGCGGTCACCGTCACCAATGGCAATATCGTGT
Organism: Pantoea rodasii; assembly: GCF_002095465.1. Classification (GTDB taxonomy): domain Bacteria; phylum Pseudomonadota; class Gammaproteobacteria; order Enterobacterales; family Enterobacteriaceae; genus Pantoea; species Pantoea rodasii. Next base: position 122,270 of record NZ_MLFP01000004.1, read on the forward strand.
ATGACGTCAGCGCCACACCGCCGGATGAAGTCACAGAGTCGATTGGTAACCGCATCGTGGTCAATGCCGATGGCCCTAACGCTCGTGTCAATCTGGCTGCGGGCAAAACGCTGGAAGTGGTGGGATCGACGGGCGGGGCAATTAAAGCTTCCAACGGCGCGCAGGCGGTGATTGATGGTAAGCTTGCGAGCCGCGGTTCTGTCGCCAACAACGGCACTGCGCTGGTGCTCTCCGATAACAGCAGTGGCAGCACCAGCAGCACCGGCGTTATCAACGGCGGGTTCCTTAATCGCCAGGATGGCACCGGCATCGGCTCTACCGGCTATGGTGCAAACGGCGTGCTGGTGCAGAGCGGCAGTGCGTTCAATAACAACGGCATTGTCAATCTGGCGACTATCGGCAGTAACTCGCAGTATGGCGTGGCGGGGATTCGACTGGAAGATGACGCTATGTCCAGCAACAGCGGCAACATCAACGTCGGCGTCAATGGTTCAAGCGCGCGCGGCACCGCCTCTGGTGTACTGCTGACAGCACCGACTTCCACCTTTACCAATAATGCCGATGGGCAGATTTATATTGGTCGCGGTCCGCAAAACAGCCTGACCGACAGTGTGGCGGATACCGCGATGAATCAGAGCGGCCTCACCAGCGGGATTGCGCTGGTGGCCAACGGCTCTGCGACTAACAACGGTAATATCGTGATCGGCACTAAGGTGCAGAATGCGGCGGGCATGTCAGCAACGGGCGCCAGCGGCGTCACGATGCTCAATAACGGCACCATTGATGTCAATGGCGCTGCCGCCAGCGTGCCGCGTGAAAACGTCGGGATGTTGGTGACCAACAGCAGCGGCACCATCGACAACAGCGGTACCATTAATCTTAACGGCGTCAACGGTACGGGTGTGAAGGTGGTGGCGACTAATGGTAATACCGCTTCCGCCAGCTCAACGGGCACCATCAACGTTGCTGGCGGCGCCGATCCGGCCAGCGGCACGCGTAACTTCGGCGTGTGGGTGGAAGGCCAGGGAAATGGTCAGGCGAGCGCAGACGTTAATGGTCCGGTGAATCTGAGCGGCACGGGTGCGATAGGTGTACACGCGCGCGGCAATGCCACGGTGGAGGTGGCGGCCAACGCGATACCGACCTTCAGCAACGGCAGCAATCAGATCGCCTTCTTCGCCTACGGCCCCAATGCGCGGATTAACGTGGCCGGGAACAATCCCTTCAATGTCACCACCACCAACTCGACACTGTTCCGCGTTGAACAGGGTGCGGATTTTGATGGCACCGATCTTTCGCTCACCGCATCGGGCGCAGGTTCTGTGGCGGTGAACGGCAGCGGCACTGGCGGCACCGAAGTGAATACCCGCAACGCCACGCTCAACGTCAGTGGCGCGGGCGCGACGGGGGTGAATATTGAAGGCGGCGCAACGGGCAGCATCGACAACGACACCACCATCAACCTCACCGGCAACAACGCCATTGGCGCGATTGTCGATGGGCAGAAACATACGCTGGCGGGCAGCAACAGCGGCGCACCGGTGATCAGCACCACGCTGAGTTCGGCGGCGACGCTCAACTCGTCGCAAAGCGGGCTGATTGGCTATCTGGCGCGTAATCGCGCACAGCTCAATAACACCGGCGATATTACTTTCAGCGGCGCGAACGCCACCGGCATTCGCGTGGAGAGTGGTGCGACCGGAACCAACAGCGGCAACATTAATATCAACGATGGTGGCACTGGGATTGCGGTGAACAGCAGCGGCAGCACAGCCAACACCACGGCCAACAACAGTGGCAATATCAATGTCAATGGCGGCAGTACCACCCGCCGCAGCCGGGGAGTCAGCGCCAGCGGCAGTCGGGCAATCGCCAACCTCAACAGCGGAACCTTGAATCTTAACGGCACTGGCGCAATTGGCGCAGAGGCAATCAACGGCGCACGGGTGAATATCGCCACCGGCTCCACGCCGATATTTAATAACAGCGATCAGATTGCTTATCACGCGGCAGGCAGCGGCTCACGCATCATCTCGGCCGCCAACGCGCTGGACGTGAATACACTCAATTCAACCGGATACCGCATCGATGATGGCGCCGCACTGAGCTTCAGCAACCCGACGGCGCTGACCACCAGCGGCATCAACAGCACCGGCGTTATTGTCTCTGGCAACGGCAGCACGCTGAACACGGCTAACGCCAGCTTCACCGCCAGCGGTCAGGGCAGCACGGCGATTCGTACCGAAGGCGGCGCGGTGACCACGCTTGATAGCGGCAGCAGCATTAATGTGAGCGGCAATAGCGCTATCGGCGTGCTGGTCAATAATCTGCGCAGCGATCTCAGCAATGCGCTGGATGGCACGTCAGCAGCGACTATCGTCACCAGCAATGCCAACCTCAGCGGCGCAGGCACAAACGCCATCGGCTTTGATGTCACCAACGGCGCCACGCTGGTTAACAACGGAGCGGTGGATCTCACCGGCAGCAACACGATCGGCATTCGCTCACGCGCAGGCAGTACGCTGACCAACAACGGCACGGTGAATGTGGCGAACGGCACCGGGCTGGATGTGTCCGGCAGCGGCAGCACGCTGGCAAGAGGCGGCGCTATCAATGTGGATAACGGCGTGGCAGGCGTGCGTATCAGTAATGGCGCACAGCTGGCACTGACCGGCAGCGATACGGTGATCACCACGCGCGGCACGGCGCACGGCATCCTGGTCGATAACGGCGCGAGTGCGCTCAGCGCCAGCGATGCCACGGTGAATGTGCTGGGCAGCGGCAACGGCATCGAAAACCGCGCCGAACTCAGCAATGTGAGCCTGAACAATCTCACGATCAACGTGGCGAATGGCAACGGGATCCGCACTGCGGTGCCGTTTGATCCCGCCTCAACGGTAACAACCCATGTGACCGGCAGCGGCACCGGCCTGAACATCGCCAATGAAGATGGATCGACCACCAGCGGCGATTTAACGCTGGGCTCGGGCTATCAATTCAATGTCACCGGCGCGGGCGGCAGCGGTATTCGCGCCAACACCACCGGCAATGTCACCACCGCCGCAGATGTCACGATCGACAATCCGGCAGGTGGATCGGCCCTGATCTCCAGCACGGCGGGCACCATCGTCAACACCGGAACGTTCACCTCGAACAGCCTGATCGCGCCGGTGGTGGATTTGCGTGGGGGTAAAACCATCTTCGAAAACCTCGGCAACATCATCACCGCCAATCCGCAAACCGTGGCGGTGGCAGGCAGCAATGCCAATGATGAAATCCTGCTGACCGAAGGCGATGTACGCGGCGATATCAATCCCGGCGGCGGGGCGGATGTGTTCCGCTGGACGGGCGGTACGCTTAACGGCAGCCTGACGATGGGCAATGACGCTAACAACAGCGCGGAGGTCAGCAATGTGGATCTCGGCACCACCTATCACCTCACCAGCGGCAGCGGAACCGGTAACACCCTAACCTTTAACCAGATCGATTCGCGTGGCGGGAGCTTGAGCGCAGATGACCTTAACAAAGGGGTTAACCTCGGCAGCGGCTGGAGCACCATCAACTTTGCCGATACGCAATGGACGTTGACCGACAACCTCAAACTGGCGCACAGCACCATTAATGTGGATGCGGATTCCACGTTATACGCGGGCAACAATGTGCATCCGACGTTAGCAGGCGGCACGGCGGATTCACTGACGGTGAACAACGCCGGTCTTCTCGATCTGACCAACGGCGCGGGCTCGCCGGGCAACACGTTAAATATCGATGGTTCGCTGGCCTCCAGCGGCGGCCAACTCAATCTGATCACCGACCTTAACGAAGGCGGCGCGCTGAACAATCAGTTCACCGACCATCTCAACGTCACCGGCAATGCCACGGGCACCACGCTGGTGAACGTCAAACTGACCGACAGCAGCACCGGCGCGTTAACCGACCTCAACCGCAACGGCGGCATCGAGGGCAACGAGGGGATTTCGCTGGTACAGGTCGCGGGCAACGCCGGTCCCAACAGCTTTGCCCTTAAAGACGGCTATCTCGGCGCAGGGCCCTGGCAATACCGGCTCTACTCCTTCGCACCGGGCAGTACCGATCCTGGCCAGCGTTTGGTCAGTGGCAGTGGCAACAATTACTGGGATTACCGGCTGGCGAATTATTACGTTTGTGAAGATGGCGCCAGCTGCCCATCGACCTTTATCACCGATGCGTTTGGCAGCGGGAGAAGCTACGATGCGCGTCCCGCCGTGGTGCCGCAGGTGCCTTCCTATATCTCCGCACCGGTTGGCCTTGCCTATTACACCTCGGCGATTATCGACGATCTGCATAAGCGTCTCGGTGAACTGCGCCATGAGCAAACCCGGCCGGAAGGCGAGGGCGGCGAGATGTTCCTGCGCTACATCGGTTCCAACCTGAAATACAAAAGCGACCAGAGCTTCCGCGATTACGGTTACGACTTTGATCTGGATTACAGCGCGGTGCAGGTGGGCGGCAACGTTCTGCGTCTGGACGGGGACAAAGACAGCCTGCGCGGTGGCTTAGCTTACACGCGTGGTAACACGCGCATCCGTCCGGATGCCGCCGATGGTTACAGCAGCACCACCTTCGACAGCGATAGCCTGGCCTTTACGGCACCTGGCAGCGGCAGAACGGATTCTATCTGGATGGTGTGCTGTCGTTCGACTGGCATCGCGGTGAAACCGACATTGCACGGCAAAAGCAGGAGGCCAGGCTGAAAGGTCACGGCTGGACCGCCTCGCTGGAGAGCGGCTATCCGTTTGATCTCGGCGATGGTTATAAGCTGGAGCCGCAGGCGCAGCTGATGTACATGAAGCTGAACATGAACGACTTCACCGATGAAGACGGTAACAAGGTGCGTTACGGCGATTACAACCAGACCATTGGACGTTTGGGCGCACGTCTTGATCGCACCTGGACGGATGACAGCAATCGCCAATATACCCCTTACCTGCGCGCCAACTACTACAAAGGCTGGGGCGGCACGGCGGACACTAACATCTCTTCGGTGGAAAATCCTGCACTGAGCGCCACCTTCACCAGCGGGCACTTTGGGCAAATGTGGGAAGTGGGCGCAGGCGGCACCGCCACGCTGCAAAAGGATGTCTCACTGTATGCAGAGGCCGATTACCGCAGAGAGATCGGCAGCAACGGCGCTAAAGGCTGGCGCTATAACGTTGGCGTCAGGTGGCAGTTTTAAATGAGGGTATTTCATATACTCTAAATAAAATTTTATCGATCAATTTCTGCCATAAAAAACAGGGGTATTGTTCACCATGGCTTTAATTCAGGATAAAAATTAATTCTTAGTGCTAAAGCCTGCCTGCTCTGCTGCCGAAAAGGTAAAAAAGTGTAATTGATTTTTTCCTTTAGCCTGCATCTTGCAAGGACAACACACATGCGGAACAACCAGCCTATTACTCAACGTGAGTTCATCTTTGACGATGACGCCACGCTGATGTCGACCACCGATCTCAACAGCCACATCACCTATGCCAACGACGCTTTTATCGAGGTCAGCGGCTTTGAGCCGGAGGAGGTTAACGGTCAACCGCATAACATGGTGCGTCACCCGGATATGCCGCCGGAAGCTTTTGCCGACATGTGGGCCACGCTGAAACAGGGCGAACCCTGGACTGCGCTAGTAAAAAACCGTCGTAAGAATGGTGATCACTATTGGGTGCGGGCCAATGCGATTCCGGTGGTGCGTGAAGGCAAGGTGCAGGGTTACATGTCGGTACGCACCAAGCCTTCCACCGAAGAAATCCGCCAGACTGAAGCGCTGTATCGAGATTTCCGCGAAGGGCGGGCCAAAGGCCGCCGTTTTCATAAAGGGCTGCTGGTCGGCACCGGCTGGCGTCGTCTCGGATCACTGTTAAAAATCATGCCGCTGCGCTGGCGTATTCGCTCTACTTTACTGACCGTGCTGCCGCTCTCCGTTGTCGGCGTCTGGCTGCTGGGGATGGCACCGATGGCGCTGGGCGGATTTGCCGCAGGCATGGCAGGTTTGTTGCTGCTGGCGAGTCTGTGGCTGGAACAGCAAATCTCACGTCCGATGGAGCGTATCTGCCGTCAGGCATTGAGCGTCGCCACCGGTGCCAGCCATAAGGTGGAGCAGTTGGATCGCGTGGATGAGATCGGCATTACCCTGCGCGCCATCGGGCAACTTGGCCTGATGTTCCGCTGGCTGGTGGATGACGTCAGCGGCCAGGCAATCAATGTACTCAGCGCCAGCGGTGCCATTGCGCGCAGCAACGATGAGCTGAGCCGCCGCACCGAGCAGGCCGCGGCCAACGTGCAGCAAACCGCCGCCACCATGAATGAAATGACCGCGACGGTGAAAAGCAATACCGATACCGCTCATGAGGTGAACAAGCTGTCGGAGAACACCAGTCATGCGGCCCTGAAAGGCGGTGAAGTGATGCAGGAGATGGTGGGCATGATGGCGGAGATCGCCGACAGTTCGAAGCGCATCGCCAATATCACCAGCGTGATTGATGGCATCGCCTTCCAGACCAACATTCTGGCACTGAACGCAGCGGTGGAAGCCGCGCGCGCCGGAGAACAGGGCAAAGGGTTTGCCGTGGTAGCCGGTGAGGTGCGCAGCCTGGCACAGCGCAGTGCCAAAGCGGCCAGTGAAATCAAAAACCTAGTGGAAACCAGCGCCAGCCGCGTGCAGTCGGGCAGCGATCACGCCGATGCCGCCGGACGTACCATGCAGGAGATAGTTGATCAGGTGCAAAACGTCACGGCATTAATTGCCCAGATCAGTTCTGCCACCGCCGAGCAATCCATCGCGCTGAGCGAGGTCAGCACCGCAGTTGAAGACCTCGACGATATTACCCATCGCAATGCTGCCCGCGTGGCGGAAAGCGCCGAAGCTTCAGGGCGCATGGCGCATCAGGCCAATCGCCTGGTGGAAGCGATCAGCGTATTCCGTTAGAGGATTTCTCGTGCCGCCCGCAACGCGCCGGGCGGCGTGCCGACAATCCGTTTAAACGCCCGGCTAAAGGCGGCCAGCGAACCGTAACCAAGGTGGAAGGCGACGCTTTCTACTGCTTCACCCTCATTGACGATACGTTCTACCGCCAGTCGCATGCGCAATTCGGTGAGGTAGCGCAGCGGCGTCATGCCGGTGGCCGTTTGAAAACGGGCGGCAAACACCGATCGTGAACTGCCTGATTCGCGTGCCAGACGTTCTACCGTCCAGTTTTCTCCCGGGGCACGATGCATCGCCGCCATCGCCTGGCTAAGGCGTGGATCGCGCAGCGCCTGCACCAACCCACTGCCTTTGCCGCAGCCGTTCTCCACCCAGCCGCGCACAATCTGCGCCGCCACCACATCCGCCAGTCGGGAGAGAATCCCGGCGAAACCGGCTTTGCGGTCGCGGGTTTCGCGCTCCATCGCATCGAGAATCGGTTGGATTTCCGGGTATTGTGCCAGCAGGGTGCTCACCAGCATCACGTCCGGCATGGTGTGCACCAGCGGTTGCATGCCGCCGAGTTCGAAGGCCATGCAGGCGCTGAATAGGATCACATCGCTGTCGTCCGGGCAATCTTCGTTGCTGTCACCAATGGCGCAGACGCTGCCGCAGATTGGCTTGCTGTTGAAGGTGCCGATCGGTTCGCAGATAGCATCTTCGCTGGAGATCAGCGCGTGTGCTTTCCCGTGCGGGATCAATAGCGCATCGCCCGCTTGCAGTGGGTAGATCACCCCGGAAGCGGAGCGGATCAGCAGCGATCCGCGGCCGACAAAGTGCAACTGTGCTCTGCCTGGCGCGTCATCGTATTGCAAACCAAAAGGGGTATGTAAGGCGATACGCTGATATTTCACGCCATACAGGCGCATGCCCATCAGCAGTTCACTGGTCAGATCTTCATAGCGGCTCATACGAATCCAGACGAATAATCAAAAAACAAAGTTTTTGTATCATAGATCGTCTTGCATTGTCTCACTATGCTTACAACCTGAATTTTTGTGATGGGGATCACAGATGAGTCTGGATACTGAAGTAGTCGAAACAAGTATAGCGGTGGATAAACCCGCATGGGGCGCGGTGTTTGCCATGGCGTTTGGCGTGTTCGGCCTGATTACCGCCGAATTTCTGCCGGTGAGCTTGCTGACACCGATTGCCGACTCGCTGCAGGTGAGTGAAGGGCAAGCGGGCCAAACGGTGACCGTGACTGCGCTGGTGGCGCTGCTGACCAGTCTGGTGGTCGGTAACCTTACGCGTCGTCTCGATCGTCGCATGGTGATGCTGGCCTTCACGCTGTTGCTGATTGCCTCGGCGCTGCTGGTGGCGTTTGCAGAAACCTGCCGATGATCCTGCTGGCGCGCGTGCTGCTTGGCATGGCGATTGGCGGATTCTGGACGCTCTCCACGGCGATTACCATGCGGCTGGTGCCCAGCGATCAGGTGCCGAAGGCACTGTCGATTGTGTTCAGCGGCATTTCACTGGCGACCATTATTGCCGCACCGCTGGGCAGTTATCTCGGCGACATCATTGGCTGGCGTAACATCTTCCTGCTGACCGGTGTATTGGGCGTGCTGGCGCTTTTCTGGCAGTTCTTCACCTTGCCTGCGATGCCGCCAGAGAATAAAGCTCGCAACGGCGGCGTGTTGGATCTGCTGCGTAACGGCCTGATGCGCTGGGGCATGCTGGCGGTGATCATGATGTTCACCGGACACTTTGCCTTCTTTACCTATCTGCGTCCGTTCCTGGAAAGCAGCGCGCAGCTCAATATCAGTCAGCTGTCGCTGGTGCTGCTGGCGTTTGGCGTGGCGAACTTCTTCGGTACCTCGCTGGCAGGATTCCTGGTGACGCGCAGCGTGTCTCTGACGCTGACCGGTATGGCGTTGGTGATGAGCGTGACGGCGGTGGTGTTGGTGAGTTTTGGCAATCTGCCGTGGGTGGTGGGTGCGGGCGTCGCCATGTGGGGCCTGGCGTTCGGCTCAATGCCGACCGGCTGGTCAACGTGGATCTCCCGTGCGGTACCGGATGATGCCGAATCCGGCGGCGGTTTGCTGGTGGCGACCATTCAGCTGGCGATCACTGCGGGTGCGGCGGCAGGTGGCTGGATGTTTGATCTCAACGGCGCGGGCGGCGTGTTCCTCGCCAGCGGCGTGCTGATGCTGCTGGCGGCCATTACTATTTTCACCCGCGTTCGGCATCACGGATAATTTACCTGCAGCGGCGGTGTGAAGTAACACGTGATCACGCCGGCTGGGGCCGCTTTGGGACTGGCGTCCTCACGCCGCTCCGCGGTGCCCTCACGTCATTCGTCTGCCTGACGGAACGGCGGGGGATGGCACAATCCCTGTGCCGCCCCGCCTTTCGCCCGCATCCTGCGGGCTATCCTGGCAGACTCATTCTGTTCGGCGCTGCGGATTGCCCGTCCCAAAGCGGCCCCAGCCCGCTCCTGAACATTTGTGCGTATTGTTATCAATCCGTTTGAAATGCCTGGATCAAGCCATGAACGGCGACAGATTGAAAAGCAGATGTTCCAGACATAAATCCTGCACCACAATCAAAACCCAGTTTTTTAACCCTTTGCACACAGGTTAATCCAAATGTGCTCTTTATGTTCAAATTAATCGAACAACTACGGCAAATCTCTCTGCTTTTTGTGATCGATTTCACGCCTATTATTTATCTCAACAAGGCGATGACGCCTTATCCGATAAAAAATCATTGAGGAATTGACCATGAAATCTATCAAAACTTTTGCTGCTGTTATCGCTCTCTCTGCTCTGCCATTCGCAAGCTTTGCGCAAAGCGTCACCGCATGTGCTTCAACGCTGGATGGTGCAGAAGCGCAAATCGCTGCTCAGGCGCACAAAGCTGGTGCTTCCTATAAAGTGACTGAAGCCAACTTCAACAACGGCGTGCACATGACTGCCGAGTTGACTAAATAAGTCTGCGTTAACGATCTGTGCTGACAGGGTGCCTTAGGGCGCCCTGGCGGCGTTTGTAACTGCATAAAATTCTGTTACTTTCCTACCTAAATGATTACTATTCTCAAAAACTAACATCCTTCGTCGGCTCGCCTCGGGCTGTCATTCTGAAATTGGTTGCATTGTCGGGCTTTCACTTCACTGCCATGAGGCGGTGGATTTGCTATGGAGAAGTTATGAAAGCGATTAAAACAACATGGGCGTTGCGTCCATTGCTGCTGGCAACGGCGCTGTTATCTTCCTCTGCGGTACTGGCAGCGGAGTCTCAGCCGCTGAACCAGGTGATTTCCAAAGGTGCTTACGAACTGGCGTTCAGCAACAGCGATAACGCGCTGTTCCTCGCCACGGCGCAAAATGCCAGCACCAAAGGCGGCACCGTTTATCGTCTCGATCCGCAGGATCTGTCGGTGAAGCAGACTATCAACACCGATCTGCCGACCTTTGGCGCTGCGATCAACCAGAAAACCAACACGCTGTTCTTCGGCAATACCCGTGATGCGGCGCTGACCTCGGTCGATGCCAGCAGCGGTAAAGTGCTGAACACGCTGGTGCTGGATGCGCGTCAGCGCAGCGAAAGCGTGCGTCCACTGCAGCCGCGTGAAGTGGCAGCGGATGCGGCAACCGATCGCGTGTATGTCACCGGCCTCGGTGAGCAGAGCGTGGTGTGGGTTGTGGATGGCAAAACCCTGAAGCTGGTTAGCACCGTGCCAAACACCGGTAAAATGGGCACCGGCCTGGCGATCGATTCTGCGGCGCAGAAACTGTACGTGACCAACGCAGACGGCGAACTGGTAACCATCAATACTCGCCTGAACGCGATTGAAAAACGTCAGAAAATTGATGGCGACAAAGATCACTTCTTCCTGAACATTGCGCTGGATACTCAAGGACATCGCATCTTCCTGAGCGACTCTAAACAGCCTCAGGTGCTGGTGCTGGATTCCCGCACTCAGCAGGTGATTCACAAGATTGATGTGCCAGAATCTCTGGCGGTGCTGTTCAATGCCGATCGCAACGAGCTGTACGTGACCCATCGCAAAGCGGGTGAGATCAGCATCATTGATGCCAGCACTTACAAAGTGAAGCGCACGGTGAAAGCACCGGGCCTGCCGAACAGCCTGGCGCTGTCAGCAGACGGTAAAGCGCTGTTTGTCAGCATTAAGCAGCCGGGCAGCCGTAAAGAGCCACCAAAAAATCCGGATAGCGTCCTGCGCATCGCGCTGTAAGCGGCAGTTATCTGAAACTCAAGGGCGGCGTGTGCCGCCCTTTGCATTTCCGCACTTTCCTTCCCCGATCCCCCCGCGATATACGCTACCTTTACCTCGACAACACCAATGGAGAGGAAGCAATGAGCCAGTTTTTTATGCATGAGAAAAACGATCTGGTGAACGAAGCCATCGAAGGGGTTTTGCTGAGCACGCCATGGCACAACCTGAGCCGCCTAGATCTCGGTGATGAGATCCGCGTGGTGGTGCGCACAGATTGGGATAAGAGCAAAGTGGCGCTGATCTCCGGCGGCGGATCGGGCCATGAACCGGCACATGCCGGTTTTGTCGGCAAAGGCATGCTCACGGCGGCGGTGTGCGGCGATATCTTTGCTTCCCCGAGCGTGGACGCGGTGCTGAACGCCATCATCAATGTCACGGGCGATGCAGGTTGCCTGCTGATTGTGAAGAACTACACCGGCGACCGGTTGAACTTCGGACTGGCGGCAGAGAAAGCGAAAAATCTCGGCTACAACGTCGAGTTGGTGATGGTGCAGGACGATATTGCGCTGCCCGAAAATCCTCAGCCACGCGGCATCGCGGGAACCGTGCTGGTGCATAAGATCGCCGGTTTTGCCGCCGAGCAGGGGCAGTCGCTGGATGAAGTCAAAGCGCTTGCGCAACGCGCCATTGATGCCACCTCATCGATTGGGCTGGCGTTTGCCACCTGCCATATTCCTGGCGAAAAGCGCGATGAACGCGTTGAAGCGGGCCATAGCGAGCTGGGTATGGGCATTCACGGCGAGCCGGGCGTGGTGACACTGGATACCCAGAACAGTCGAAAAATCAGCAGCATCATGACCGATAAGCTGGCGCAGGCGCTGCCAGACGGCAAACAGGCGCTATTGCTGATCAATAACCTCGGTGGCTTTTCCCAGCTGGAGCTGGCGGTGTTGACGCGTGAAGTGTTGCAATCACCACTTGCCGCGCGAGTCACTCATCTTATTGGCCCGGCAACCCTGGTCAGCGCCCTGGATATGAAGGGCTTCTCGCTGTCGTTGCTGGCGCTGGAGGAACCGTTCCTTGAGGCACTGAATGCGCCAGTGCAGGTGCTGGGCTGGGTGCCGGTCTATGATTTCGCCCCGATCAGTTTGCAGAGCGCGGAAAAAGTCGGCAGCGTGCTGGATTTCGACCCGTCCGACAACGCTGAAGTGGCAAAACATGTTGAGCGCGTGACGCAAACCTTAATCGATCTGGAAAGCGAACTTAACGCGCTGGATGCCAAAGTCGGCGACGGCGATACCGGCTCAACCTTTGCGGCAGGTGCGAAGAAGATTCAGCGCGGCCTGCGCGACAAGCAACTGCCGCTGGATGAGCTACCAACTCTGATGGCGCTGATCGGTGAGCAACTGGCGACGGTGATGGGCGGCTCAAGCGGTGTGTTGATGTCGATTCTGTTCACCAGCGCCGGGCAAAAACTGGAAGAGGGTAGCGCATTGCCGCAGGCCTTAATGCACGGTCTGGAACGGATGAAACATTACGGTGGCGCACAGCCGGGACATCGTACGTTAGTGGATGCGCTGCAACCGGCGCTGGAAGTGTTAGTAGCCGGTGAGTCGCTGGCTTCTGCCGCGAAAGCTGCTCAGCAAGGTGCGGATGCCACGGCACAAATGCAGAGTGCCAAAGCGGGCCGTTCGGCTTATCTGAACCAAAAAAGTCTGGATGGGGTGAAAGATCCGGGTGCGTATGCGGTTGAGAAGGTGTTTGCGGTGTTAGCCGGTTGATGGCAACTGATTGATGAGAAGGGTCGCGGCGCGATTTATCGTGCGCACCTGAAGCGATATCACCGCTGACAGGTGCGTCATACATTACGCCGCTACAACAACCTTAGTCCGCCGACTCGCGCATCATCTCTTGATGCGGGATATCCGACAGAATCTGCTCGAAACTGCGCAGACGTTTGTAGATCGACATCAGCTCGACCAGCGTTGACCACGACGAGATCAGATACTGGAACGACGATCGCACCTGATCAAACACGTTGGTAATCTGGTTGAGCAAACCGAGCGTGATGGTCCCGGCGACAATCGACGGGAACAGCAGGAACAGCCCGAATACGTTATCGACCTGCAGATAGAGAATGCGGGTGATGTTGAAATAGAGATAGTGGAAATAGAGACGGAAATAGTTAAAGCGCACGCGGCTGAACAGCTCATTGACCGTCGGCGGTGACGCACGATCGGCATTGTCTTCGCCATACACCAGCTCTTTACGATAGGCCGCTTCAACACGCTGATTGCGGAACTCCAGCCCCGGTAATTTAATCCCGACAATCGCCAGCAGCCCGGTACCAAACACCGACCACAGCACTGCCGCAATCACCAACGCATACGGAATATTACCCAGCAGCGGGATGTCTTTCACGTGATGTGACAGCGTGATCAGCACCGGCAGGAACGCTACCAGCGTCATAATTGCCTGAATAAAGCTCACGCCCCAATCTTCCAGCGTGCTGGCAAAACGCATGGTGTCTTCCTGCACACGCTGCGCGGCACCTTCCACATGGCGCAGGCGCTGCCAGTTATGCATGTAGTAGTTGTTCATCGCGGTACGCCAGCGGAACACCCAGTGGCTGATGAAGAACGAGTTCATCACGCCAATCACCACCGCAATCAGTGCGATGCCTAAAAAGGCGAGAACCTGCTGGTAAAATTCAGCAATCTGCACCGATCCGGCTTTGGTTAAGGCCTTTTGAATCAAATCATAGAAGGGGCCATACCAGGCGTTGACCGCCACGCCAACCTGCACACCAAACCAGGTGACGAAGATGATCAGGGCGGCGCCCCACACTGACCAGCGCTGCCACGGATGGTTATCGATCACCTTCCAGGCAAGAGCGAAAATCGCCGCAACGATCCAGTAATAGGCATAGAACCATAATTGGCTTGGATGGATGAAACGGCTGGCGTTGGTGGGCAGCGGCTGTTGCATCGCCGCATGCAGCGAAGGCCACAGTGCAGGCAGTTCATTGGCAAAGCCGAACCAGGCAAAAATCGCAATCAAACTCCAAATCGCGGCCGAGCTGAAAAACAGCGCTGGCCGCGGAAAATAGGACTTAAACATAGGCACTCCGCTGTTGTGTGTACTCTTTTATACCGCGTCAGACAGTGCTTTGTCTGTTGTGGGTTGTATCTGACGATGACAGCATCGCCGCAGTGATGTAAAGCGACGCCGTGAGTTGTTAAGTATTTTGTGCGCATTTGTTTCGAGAAACTAAATTAATACAGTTTGTAGTGTTACACTATGCGCACTGTTACCGGTAACAGTGACGCTGTATCCCTTAAGACACAACTAAAAAAACAATACAACGCAACGAGTTAACTTTCATACCGCATTCATGTGGTAATGAGGCAATGTCATGTCAGAACAAAAAAATGGTCACAGTCGCAGGGATTTTCTGCTGAGAACCATCACCCTGGCGCCAGCAATGGCCGTTGGCGGTTCGGCGATGGGCGCGTTAGTGGTGCCGATGGCCGCAGGAGCAGCAGAGCAACCCGTCGCACCTCAACAGGCACGCGCTTATCAGCCGGTGTGGTTCACCGCAGAAGAGTTCGCTTTTCTCACTGCCGCGGTGGCACGCCTGATCCCCAATGATGAACGCGGTCCTGGCGCACTGGAAGCCGGTGTGCCGGAGTTTATCGATCGTCAAATGAACACGCCGTACGCCACCGGCAGCAACTGGTACATGCAAGGTCCGTTCAATCCCGATCTGCCTAAAGAGCTGGGTTATCAGTCTCCGCTGGTGCCGCAGCAGATTTATCGCCTCGGCCTGGCCGATGCCGATGGCTGGAGCAAAAAGCAGCACGGCAAAGTATTCGCTGAGCTGACAGGCGAACAGCAGGATGCCTTGCTCACCGCCTTCGAGAGCGGCCAGGCAATGTTCCCGCAGCTCAATAGCAAAACCTTCTTCTCCTTCCTGCTGCAGAACACCCGCGAGGGTTACTTCAGCGATCCGATCCACGGTGGAAATCAGGGCATGGTGGGCTGGAAGCTGATTGGCTTCCCTGGCGCACGTGCCGACTTTATGGATTGGGTTGAGCGCGGTGAACGTTATCCGTTCCCGTCAGTGGATATTCGCGGGGAGAGGGCGTAACTGTGGCAAATGAATTGAAAAAAGTAGACGCGGTGATCGTTGGTTTCGGCTGGGCCGGCGCGATCATGGCGAAAGAGCTGACCGAAGCGGGTTTGAACGTGGTGGCGCTGGAGCGCGGCCCACATCGTGATACCTATCCTGATGGATCCTATCCGCAGTCGATTGATGAGCTGACCTATAACATCCGTAAAAAGCTGTTCCAGGATCTGTCGAAAAGCACCGTCACCATTCGTCACGATGCTTCGCAAACCGCCGTGCCGTATCGTCAGCTGGCGGCCTTTTTACCGGGCACCGGCACCGGCGGTGCAGGTCTGCACTGGTCAGGCGTGCATTTCCGTGTCGATCCGGTTGAGCTGAATCTGCGCAGCCATTACGAGCAGCGTTACGGTAAAAACTTCATCCCGGAAGGCATGACCATTCAGGATTTCGGCGTCAGCTATGATGAGCTGGAGCCGTTCTTTGATCAGGCCGAGAAAGTATTTGGCACCTCCGGCAGCGCCTGGTCGATCAAAGGTAAGCTGCAGGGCAAAGAGCAGGGCGGTAACCCGTACGCGCCGGATCGTTCCAGCGCTTTCCCACTGCCTGCACAGAAGCGCACCTATTCGTCACAGTTGTTCGCTCAGGCCGCTGAATCAGTCGGTTATCATCCGTACGATATGCCGTCTGCCAATACCTCTGGCCCGTACACCAACACCTACGGTGCGCAAATGGGGCCGTGTAACTTCTGCGGTTACTGCAGCGGTTATGCCTGCTACATGTACTCCAAAGCTTCGCCGAACGTGAACATCCTGCCCGCACTGCGTCAGGAGCCGAAGTTCGAACTGCGTAATAACGCCTACGTGCTGCGCGTCAATCTCACCGATGACAAGAAGCGCGCAACGGGCGTGACCTATCAGGATGGTCAGGGACGCGAAGTGGTGCAGCCGGCGGATCTGGTGATCCTCGCGGCGTTCCAGTTCCACAACGTGCATCTGATGCTGCTGTCAGGCATTGGCAAGCCGTATAACCCGATCAGCAATGAAGGTGTGGTCGGCCGTAACTTTGCCTACCAGAACATCTCCACGCTGAAAGCGCTGTTCGACAAGAACACCACCACCAATCCGTTTATCGGAGCAGGCGGTGCGGGCGTAGCGGTGGATGACTTCAACGCGGATAACTTCGACCATGGGCCGTATGGCTTCGTCGGCGGTTCACCGTTCTGGGTTAACCAGGCGGGTACTAAGCCGATTTCGGGTCTGCCTACGCCAAAAGGTACGCCGAACTGGGGCAGCCAGTGGAAAGCGGCTGTTGCTGATACTTATAACCATCACATTTCGATGGATGCGCACGGCGCGCACCAGTCGTATCGCGCCAACTACCTTGATCTCGATCCGAACTACAAAGATGTCTATGGCCAGCCGCTGCTGCGCATGACCTTTGACTGGCAGGAAAACGACATCAAGATGGCGCAGTTTATGGTCGGCAAGATGCGCAAAATCACCGAAGCGATGAACCCGAAAATGATCATCGGCGGCGCTAAAGCCGCAGGTACGCACTTCGATACGACCGTGTATCAAACCACGCACATGAGCGGCGGCGCAATCATGGGTGAAGATCCGAAGACCAGTGCAGTGAACCGTTATCTGCAGAGCTGGGATGTGTCCAATGTGTTTGTGCCAGGCGCTTCTGCATTCCCGCAGGGCCTCGGCTACAACCCAACCGGCATGGTGGCGGCGTTGACCTATTGGTCAGCCAAAGCCATTCGTGAACAGTATCTCAAGAGCCCCGGCCCACTGGTTCAGGCATAAGGAACACGGCGATGCTCAAAAGCATTTTAGCCCTGTTTCTGGGCACGATGACGTTCGCCGCAGTGGCGGACGAAGCAGTTTCGGACGCACTGGTGAAGCGCGGCGAGTACCTGGCACGCGCGGGTGACTGCGTGGCCTGTCACAGCATTGCAGGCGGCCAGCCGTTTGCCGGTGGTTTACCGATGGCGACGCCGATTGGCACCATTTACTCCACCAATATCACGCCAGATAAAGCGAACGGTATCGGTGATTACAGCTACGACGACTTCCAGAAAGCGGTGCGTCACGGCGTGGCGAAAAATGGCGAGACGCTCTATCCGGCGATGCCTTATCCGTCCTACGCGGTGGTCAGTGACGACGATATGCAGGCGTTATATGCCTACTTCATGCACGGTGTACAACCGGTGGCGCAGGCCAACAAAGACAGCGATATTCCATGGCCGCTGTCGATGCGCTGGCCGCTCTCCATCTGGCGTGGCATCTTCGCGCCAGACGTGAAAGCGTTCCAGCCAGCGGCGCAGGAAGATCCGGCGTTAGCACGGGGTCGTTATCTGGTGGAAGGTCTGGGTCACTGCGGTGCCTGCCATACGCCGCGTAGCATCACCATGCAGGAAAAAGCACTCACTAACGGCGAAGGCAATGATTACCTGTCTGGCAGCAGCGCACCGATTGATGGCTGGACCGCCAGCAATCTGCGTGGCGATAACCGTGATGGCTTAGGCCGCTGGAGCGAGGACGATCTGAAGCAGTTCCTGCGCTTTGGCCGCAACGATCACACCGCCGTATTTGGTGGCATGACCGATGTGGTGCAGCACAGCCTGCAGTACCTCAACGACGAAGATATCAGTGCGATTGCCAAATATCTGAAGTCGCTGGGCGCGAAGGATGCCAGCCAGACGGTGTTCACGCAGGACGATACGGTCGCGAAAGCGTTGTGGAAGGGCGATGACAGCCAGCCAGGCGCATCGGTGTATGTCGATAGCTGTGCGGCCTGTCATAAAACCGACGGCAGCGGTTATCAGCGCTTCTACCCGGCACTGCGTGGCAACCCGGTGGTGATGGCTGAAGACCCAACTTCACTGATCCACATCGTGCTGGTGGGCGGCACCTTGCCTGGCGTGCAGGGCGCACCAACGGCGATTACCATGCCGGCTTTCGGCTGGCGCATGAACGACAACCAGGTGGCGGATGTGGTGAACTTCATTCGCGGCAGCTGGGGTAATGGCGTGAAGTCGACGGTGACGGCGAAAGATGTGGCGAAGCTGCGCAAAGACGAGGCAGTCGAGTCGAAGCAAGGCAGCGCGGACATTAAGGTGCTGGAAGGGCAGTAAGCCAATATGGCGTTTTAAAGCACGATAAAGCGCGCCGCTACAGATCGCACTGATCGGGTAGCGGCGCAATTTATGAAGTGAACCCCCGAAAGTTGGACCCCATTCCAATGAGTAGGGTGCGCATTCATCTGCATCGTTTCACCGAACTCACTGACCCCATGAAGCATTCATACTTACCGTTGCAATAATTGTGTTCTACACCTCCTCAAAATTAAATCCCTACAAGCATTGTCTCATTTTTCATCCCTCTCATTGCAAGGCCATCGTTAAGCGCACATAATTCCGGTTTATGAAATTATAAAAATTACTTATTTTATAAACCAACGGAGGTCAGTGTGTTTGGAGAACGTTTATTGCGCGCGCGCTCCGCTGCGGGCTTATCCATGAAGCAGCTGGCTGAAAAGGCCGGCGTCAGCGCCAATATGATCAAGAAATACGAGCATAACGAAAGTATGCCGGGGTCTGCAGTGCTGGTGAAAATGTCGCGCGCGTTAGGCGTGCGTAACGAATATTTTTTCCGTCCTACTACGGTAGAACTTAAAAATATTGAATACCGCAAACGCCAGACGCTATCAGCCAAAATGTTGGCGCAGATCCATGCTGATGTGATTGATCAGGCAGAGCGGTGGCTTGAGCTTGCCAATTTGTGGCCTAATTTTCCCGTTGCCACTTTTGCTCAACCTCATCTTCCCGCTGAGCTTGTTGAAAACTATCCGCAGCTTGAAACGATTGCGGATGACGTCCGGCTACAGTGGGGGCTCGGTCAGCAACCCATCACGCATTTGATAGATGTGCTGGAAAGCCATGGGATTCTGGTGATCGTCACGGATGTCGATCATTCTGACAAGTTTGATGGCTGTCAGACGATGATTGACGCTATACCCGTCATCG
The DNA here is from genome assembly GCF_002095465.1 of Pantoea rodasii. Classification (GTDB taxonomy): domain Bacteria; phylum Pseudomonadota; class Gammaproteobacteria; order Enterobacterales; family Enterobacteriaceae; genus Pantoea; species Pantoea rodasii. Next base: position 141,606 of record NZ_MLFP01000004.1, read on the forward strand.
TTATCTCCGCAAAATGGCCGGGCGATCGCCAGCGTTTTACCTTAGCGCATGAGCTTGGCCATTTGATTTTACATGGTCGTCTTGCATCTTCTCTGGATGAGGAGAAAGCGTGCAATCGCTTTGCGGGGGCTTTGCTTTTCCCAGCTAATGCTGTGTTTCAGCATTTTGGCCACCGCCGTGCTCGTATTGAGGAGCAAGAGCTCTATTTACAGAAAATGGATTATGGGTTGAGCATGATGGCCTGTGTGTATCGCGCTGCCGATCTGGCTGTGATAACAGAGGGAAAACGCAAAGATCTGATCATGATGTTCTCTGCGCGAAAATGGCGTAAACAGGAGCCTGGTGAGCAGGTTACGCGTGAGAGCACTCTGCTTTTTCCCCAGTTAATTTATCGCGCGTTAGGCGAAGGGATTATCACTGAAGGTAAAGCGGCTGAGCTAATGGGCATCTCGTTAGTCACCTTCCACCGCGAGCGACAGTTGGGGTGGTCGGATGATCATTCTCATCAGTGATGCCAACATTTTAATTGATATGGAAGAGGGCGATTTGTTAGATGCGCTCTTCGAATTGCCCTACCAATTTACCGTGCCAGATTTACTCTATTTTGATGAGCTTGAAACCCACCATGCCGATTTGCTTGATAAAGGATTGGTCATTGGAGAATTGAGTTCAAACACAATGATGTACGCTATAAAACTCATTGAGCGTGTGCGTGGGCCCAGCCGCAATGATTGTTTTGCATTAGCCCTGGCTAAACAGGAAATCTGTCCGCTATTAACCGGTGACAGAGCGCTCAATCGAGTTGCCAGAGAAGAGGGTATAGATGTTCGTGGAACGCTTTGGGTTGTGGAAGCAATGATTGAGCATCAGATCATTACAGTGGATGGCGCGCGCCGGGCTTATTGCCAAATGCGAGACAGTGGCAGGCGCTTGCCATGGGATATTGCCTTCGCGCAGTTAGACAAATTCGCGAAATAGTGGGCGGCTATATTTCCGCCCACGGTCGACCGATTACTCAGATATTCTCCAAATCCAACCCACGTGTTTTCGGACCGTAAATCCCCACTGACAGCATCACCATCAGCATGCTCAGCACGATAAAGGCGATCACGCCTTCGCTGCCGGCGTACTGCAAAATAATACCGATCAGAATACTGCTGAACACCGTGGACAGGCGGCTAAAGGAGTAGCAGAAGCCGACTGCGCGAGCACGGATGTGCGTCGGGAAAATCTCTGTCTGATAAGCGTGATAACTGAAGGTCAGCCATGCGTTGCTGTAGGTGATCAGGAAGCCACAGATGACCATCATCACCGGATTGGTTACTAACGCGAACAGCGTGCCGAACACCACGGTCATCAGGGAAGAGAGCACGATCTGCCATTTGTTCTCGATCTTATCGGCATAGCGGCTGCAAATCAGTGAGCCCAGCGGATAGGCCAGCGTGATGAAAAACGCATACAGCAGGCTGTGCGTCACGGTCGCACCTTTGCCGGATAACAGCGCAGGCAGCCAGTTGCCGAAGCCGAAGAAACCTATCGCCTGGAAGAAGTTCATCACTACCAGCATCAGCGTACGCTTGCGGTAAGTCGGGCTCCAGATCTCGCTGAAGCGCCCTTTTTTCGGCAGCTGTGCAGCAGCATCGCTGTTGGAGAAGTCTTCGCCCGGCGCAATCCCGCAGCGTTTTTCCATCTCGCTCAGCACCTTATGTGCTTCCTGATGACGGCCCTGCTGCGCCAGCCAGCGCGCCGATTCCGGCAGGTTTTTACGAATCAGCCAGATCACCAGCGAACAGACCGCGCCGGCAATAACAACCCAGCGCCAGCCTTCAAGGCTAAGAATAGTTTGCGGCACCAGCCACCATGACATCAGTGCTACCGCCGGAACCGACAGGAACTGGATAAAGAAAGAGTAGGCAAAGGCGCGGCTGCGCAGATGAGCAGGCACCCATTCGGACAGATAAGTATCAATGGTCACCAGCTCAACACCGAGGCCGATACCGACCAGGAAGCGGAACAGGATGATCATCTCAGCACTCTGCTGGAAGGCCATCAACAGTGAGAACACGCCGTACCACATCAGCGCACACATAAAGGTCAAACGCCGACCAAAGCGGTCAGCGTAAGGTGCGAGCAGGCTGGCACCGAAAAACAGCCCAAGGAAGGTGGCAGAGGCGAAGGCGGCCTGGTCAGAAAATCCCAGCACGCCTTCAGAGCCGGTATGAAACACCCCGGCAGCCATCAGGCCAGAGCTGATATAACCGGTTTCAAACAGATCATAGAGCTCAAAAAAACCGCCCAATGCCAGCAGCGTGATAAAACGCCACAGGCCTGCGGAAGAGGGCAGTGCATCGATGCGCCCGGCTAAGGTGCGGCGATCCGCTGCGATGTGATCGTTCGCCATCCCTGTCGAAGTGATTGTTGTCATTATTGGATAAACCTCGGTGTTTGCAGAACTCGCACGGTTGTAATTGGTTTTAAAAATAATTAACCGTTAGCAAGCGAAGGAATAGCAGGATAATCAATTCATCGCGGGTTGCCGAGAGGGGCAACGGTGACATTTTCGCAATCTACGTTGCAGTTCACAGAAGTGTGATCGCCGTCCCTGGCGATGCGATTAATGCAGGCTGGGGTAAACGCCTGGACCAATCGGTAAGCCCAGGGCGTACCACACCAGCAGCAGGATGATCCAGCTGATAAAGAACACCACCGGATACGGGAAGATCAGCACATAATAGGTGCCAAGTTGCGCATCTTTTTGGTATCGCTGCAGGAATCCAAGGAACAGCGGCAGGAACGGCGACATCGGTGCCAGTGGCAGCACGGCTGAGTCCGCGATGCGGAAAATCATCTGCGCAAAGGCCGGATGGAAGCCAAGCAGCATGAACATTGGTACAAACACCGGTGCCAGAATCGACCAGATGGCCGAGCCGCTGGCAATAAACATGCACAAGAATGCCGACAGGAACATCAAACCGAGGAACGCAGGCGCGCCGCTGATGCCGGCACTTTCCAGCATATCGGTCAAACCGATCGCCATGAATTTGCCCATGTTGCTCCAGTTAAAGAAGGCGACAAACTGCGACAGCGGGAACACCATCACAATAAAGCCCGCCATGCTCTTCATCGGATCGACCAGCAGTTGAGGGATGTCATCCGGGCGGCGAATCTGTTTGGTGACGGCGCCGTAAGCAATCGCCACCACAAAGAAGAACAGGATGATGATCGGCACAATGCCCTGAATAAACGGCGAGGGGATGATGCCGCCAGATTTGGGATCGCGCAACGGCGCATGCTCTGGCACCACCAGCAATGCTATCAGCGCGATAAACACCAGGGCCGCGAAGCCCGCTGCACGTAAGCCCTTATTTTCCAGCGCGGTCAGCGGTGGCAGGCGATCGTGATTGCCGCCGTTCCACACCGGAAGACGCGGCTCGACGAACTTATCGGTGAGGATGGCCCCGACGATGGTCAGCACAATCACCGAACTGGCCATAAAGAACCAGTTGTCGATCACGCTAACATGCACGGTATCGCTCACTGCTTTCGCGGCTTCAGTGCTGATGCCCGAAAGCAGCACGTCGGTGGTGACAATCAGCAGATTGGCGGTAAAGCCGGAAGCGACACCTGCGATGGCGGCCAGCAATCCTGCTACCGGATGACGGCCCACGGCCAGGAAGATCAGTGCGCCGAGCGGCGGCATCACGACTAATGCAGCATCTGATGAGATATGGCTGAAGAAGGCGATAAACAGCACCATGTAGCTGGCGTAGCGCCGGCTAACGCGTGACGCCATCTTCACCATCAACGATTGCAGCAGGCCGACTTTTTCCGCCAGTCCGGCACCAATCACCAGCGCCAGAATTGAGCCCAGTGGCGTAAAGCCGCTGAAGTTTTTAATGATATTTGGCAGAATCCACTGAATCCCGGCCACGCTCAGCAGGTTGTTGACCCGTACCAGTTCGCCGTTGGTGGGGTTTTTAACCGCCAAATCGAGACCGCTGATTATGGCGGTGGCCACCATCAGGATGACAATCAAATAGACAAACAGTAAGAACGGGTTGGGCACTTTATTGCCGACCCGCTCAATCAAGCTAAACAGCTTCCCTGGGCTGCGGTTCTCCGTGGTGACTTCCATCGGTATTTCCTCGTCATGTCTGTTGTATTTGCGCCCGTCATACTTCAAGCCGCAGATGCGTTGGCCGCGTGCGTGCACCCCAGTCACTGACTGATGTCAGTGACTGGGGTGCACGCACTTGCCGCGTGATTCGGCCTACGGCCTCACCCTGCGGGCCAGCGCAAGCGCTGTTCAAAAGCGAGTCATCGCTTTTGTCCTGCGACTCGAATTATTTGGGGCTTTAGTTTTTATTTTTGGTTACTGCATCCGGGTTTGCGTCGGATTTAAATCTTTTATGCCGCTACGGCTTTTATAATTTTGATGGCGTCACATCCGCCGGAATCGGGCAACTGTAAGGCTGTTCGCTGCGCACGCGCTGGAACTCTTCGCGGCAGCGCGCCAGCGCTTCTTCATCCTGCAACAAGGTCAGCGCGGTGGCGGCCATTACTTTGGCGGCGAGGCACATACCTTTGTGGCCCAGCGAGGTGCGGCCCTGCGCCACCAGTTGCCAGGTGTGTAACGGCGTACCGAAGGCGAAGCAAGGCGCAAAGCACTGCGCGGTTGGCGTCACCCAACTCACATCGCCGACGTCGGTTGAGCCATACAACAGCTCACGCGTCACGGCATAGGGCGCAACCTCATCCATCAAAATCTTGTCGCCCAACGCTTCGGTCCAGGCTATGCCTTCTTCACCGCCGGTGCGTGCCGCGTTCAGGCGCGCATTGCGCAGATCGTCTTTGGTCAGCGTGGCCCGAATCTCTGCGGCGAACTGCCGTTCCTCCGCGCTGTACTCAGGCAAACCAAACTGATGCAAGTTACGCTCCATAACCGCTTCCAGCGCGCGATTTGGCACATAGTTGGAGCAGGCTTTATCGAAGCGTACCGTCATGGTGGTGTCGGTCATCAGGGCCGCGCCTTTGGCAATGTTAATCACCCGCTGATAAATATCCTGCGCCTGATCGAGTTCAGGCGCGCGGATCAGATACAGCACTTCGGCATCGGCTTGCACCACATTGGGGGAAACGCCGCCGCTATTGGTCACGGCGTAGTGCACGCGCGCTTCCTGCACGATGTGCTCGCGCAGGAAATTGGCGCCGGTATTCATCAGCGTCACGGCATCCAGTGCGCTGCGGCCCAGATGCGGTGAGTTGGCGGCGTGCGCGGCAATGCCTTTGAAGTGAAACGCGGCCTGGATGTTGGCGAGGGTGCTGAGGTTGAACATGCCGCTGAAGCCTTCAGGATGCCAGGTCACAGCGGCATCCACATCATCAAACAGCCCTTCACGCACCATAAAGGTTTTGCCGGAACCGCCTTCTTCGCCCGGACAGCCATAAAAACGCAGCGTGCCACGCTGGCCGTTCTCGGCCCACCAGGCTTTGATGGCGAAGGCAGCCGCCAGTCCCGCTGTGCCCAGCAGATTGTGGCCACAGCCGTGTCCGTTGCCGTTTTCCACCAGCGGTTGCGGCGAGGCACAGCCGGACTGCTGGCTCAATCCGGCCAGCGCATCAAACTCGCCGAGGATGGCAATCACCGGTTTTCCACTGCCGATACTGGCGATAAAGGCGGTGTCGATGTTGCCGACGCTACGCTCAACGGCAAAGCCTTCCTGCTCCAGCGCATCGGCCAGAATGGCGGAAGACTGTGTCTCCTCAAAGCGGGTTTCCGGCACGTCCCAGATGGCGTCGCTAAGGGCGGTGAAGCGCGGCTGGTTTTCGTTGATATAGCGATCGATAAAATTGTGATGGCTCATCGCTGACCTCCAAACTGCGCCTGATTCAGCGCCAGCGTCGCGAGCGTTTGTACCGCGGTGGCCATGATCGCTTCGTCAAAGTCGAACTTCGCGTTGTGGTGGCCTGCTGCCAAATCGCAGCCGAAGATCACATAGGATGACTGGCCGCCGCGCTGCTGCACGCGTTCCAGCATGTAGGTGGCATCCTCTGAACCTGCCGCCTGTTTTTTGGTATCCACCACCGAGCTGAAAATCCCCAGAGCATCGGCCTGCTGATGAATAAAATCGACCCACGGCTGGCTTGGCGTACAGCTGCGCGCGCCGCCCATCAGCTTGATGTCGTACTCCACGCCGTACATCGACGCGGCACCTGCAATTACGCGCAGGGCTTGCTGATAAATGTCATCGTTGACCTCGTTGCTGGCACCCCGGGTTTCCACTTTCATCAGGGCATAATCCGGCACCACATTGCGTCCCGAACCGGCCTGCAACACGCCGACGTTGACGCGCGCCACGCCGCCGCTGTGTTGCGGCAGATTGTGCAGCGCCAGTGTGGCCTGCGCCGCCGCCAGCAGTGCATTACGACCCTCTTCGGGTTTGCCACCTGCATGCGCACCCACGCCGGTGAAATTGACATCCAGCTTGGTGGTGGCAAGGAAGCTGTCGCTGCCGCAAACGATTTCGCCAACAGGCACGCCGGTGCCGAGATGGATGGCGGTAAACAGATCCACATCATCCACCACGCCTGCCGCCACCATGGCTTTCGCGCCGCGCACGCCCTCTTCGGCGGGCTGGAAGATGATTTTAATTGTGCCGCTGAGCTGATCTTTCATCTCCATCAACACGCCCGCCAGCGCCAGACCAATGGTGGTGTGGCCGTCGTGACCACAGGCGTGCATCATGCCGGGGTTGCAGGAGGCGAAACCTTCGCGAGTAGGGATGTGGTCGGCATCGCGGCTTTCGTTCTGGTCCAGCGCATCCATATCGACACGGAAGCCCATCACCGGGCCAGGACGACCGGTCTCCAGTGTGGCGACCACGCCGCAGAAGCCGCCGGAAAAATGCGAGATCCACTGTGGCAATGCGCCTTGTTCCAGTGCGCGGGCTTCCTGCTGTGCCAGCACTTCATCAGAAGGCAAACCCATGCGCGCATCGGCATCGATCACTTCACGGCCCAGCTTGAGTTGATAACCCAGACGATGCAGTTCTTCTGCCACTAAAGTGGCAGTACGGAACTCCAGCCAGCCAGATTCGGCAAAATGATGCAGGTCGCGCCGCCACTTTTGCATCTGCGGTATCCGCGTGTTGACGAGGTCAGAGAGGGTTTTCATCGGCATGTCCTTTGTGTTGGTTTTTTATGCATTCACCCGAATCTACACAATGGTATTGGTGCGCATAAGATGCGAATATCTTGTCACTGATAAACAACGGTTATCACAAAAATCATGCCTGCCAACCTCAAACTTCATCAGCTGCGCGCCTTTGTCGATGTCGCTCGTCAGGGCAGTATCCGTGCTGCCAGCCGCTTATCGGGGCTATCACAACCTGCGCTGACTAAAGCGATACAGGAACTGGAGCTGGCGCTTGGCGCACGCTTGTTTGAACGGCGTCAGCAAGGCGTCACGCTAACGGATATCGGTGATAACTTTTTCCGGCATGCCAGTCTGGTGCTGGAAGAGTTACGCGTGGCGCAGGAAGATATTCAGCAGAGATTGGGATTGGCAGGAGGGCGGGTGAATATCGGCGTGGGCGGCAGTATTGCGCGCACTATCATGCCGCAGGTCATCACTCAATTTCATCGCGAATACCCGTTGGTGAAGGTGCGTATTGTTGAGGGGCAACTGGTGTCGATGGTGCATGAGCTGCGTCAGGGCGCGCTGGATTTCACCATCAATACTTACGATCAGCATCATTTGGATCAGGAGCTGATTTTTGAGCGGCTGATGCAGCGTGATTATCAGGTGGTAATGCGTAAAGGGCACCCGATGGCGCATGCGCGTTCGTTAGCCGAATTGCAGCACTGTGACTGGACCATGCCCACGCCGCAGGGCAGCTATTATCGCCTGCTGCACGATCTGTTTGGCGAGCGCGGTATGGCGCCGAAGATCGTAGTGACCTGCGAGACTTTTATGGCCTGCACCAGCCTGGTGGCAAAGAGTGATTTTGTCAGCATCATCTCGCGCGATGTCATTGAGGATCCGACGCACGGAGGGCAACTCATTGCCCTTGATCTTGACGATCCGTTGCCGAAAGCCACCTTCTATTTGATCCAGCGAAAAGACACCGCGCTGACCCCAATGAGCGCTTACATGGCCCAGCTGTTCCGCCGCTATTGTCAACAAAGGTAAGAGTGTGTCCTGGATTGTCAGCAAAGTTAAGAGTGCGGTTTGGCTCGCAGCTTTTTAAAAATTGCGCATTACACTTGCTCCGTACGTTTACGTTAAGGAGAACCGACCATGCAAATTACCCCTTATTTGTTTTACAACGGCCGCTGTGAAGAGGCGATCGCCTTTTATCTTGCGGCCACTGACGGCGAACTACTGTTTAAAATGACCTTCGGTGACATGCCGGATGAAACCCCTGTTGAGGATGAGGGCTGCCCCTCTGGCGTGACCTTCTCGCCAGAACAAATCATGCATGCCCAGCTGCGCATCGGTCAGGGTGAATTGATGATGAGCGATGGCGCACAGCAGGCAAACTACGCCGGCTTTTCCGTGAGTTTATCGACACTCGATGAAGCGCAAGGAAAACGTTGGTTTGATGCTTTATCCGCAGGCGGAGAGGTGACGAAAGCGTGGGAGCCGACATTCTGGGCGCACGGTTTCGGCATGTTCACCGATAAGTTTGGCGTGCCCTGGATGGTGAGTGCGGACATGCCGCAGAGTTAATATACAGGGTCAAAATGCGTAGCGGCGCAATTTAATGCATTTCTGAAACGATATTAAAGCTTCAGAAACGCACGAAAAATTGCGCCGCTATAGTGTCAGCAAATCAGAAGTTGTAACCCACGACCAGGTAGTAACCCCAACCGGTTGATTTCACTTCAAACGGACCGTTGCCGAAGTTCAGCTCCTGCCCATCCGCCCACTGCCCGCCGTTATGGAAATAACGTGCCACGGTAGAAACGTGCCAGTGATCGTAGTTCAGCGACAGAATGTGGCTGGACGCGATCGAGTTGCTGGTGCGTGAAGGGCCGGTCTCATCGCGCAGGTCTGAACCCCAATCGAAGTTGGTGAAGCCGATATAGCTCAGCTTGCCACCCCACAGATCGGTAATCGGCACAAAGTATTTCACTTTGAAGCGATAACCATCCCAGCTGTTTTCGTTCGCTGCACCGTAGTTCTGCCACTGATATTTGGCATACACGTTCAGTGACAAGCCGATATCGCTGTGCGTATCGATGTCGGTACCCAGACCCATGTACCAGGTGTTCTGACGCTGTGAAGCGTTACGACCCATGTCATAGATATAGTTGTTGGCGAAGTACCACTCTTTAAACGGACCGAATGCCAGGCTGGTGCCCGTCAGTTTATCGATAGAGAAGCGCGGCTCAATTTCCATGAACAGCGGCGAACCGTGGTCGAAAATGCCGTTGGCGTTGCTGTTACCTGCACCAAAGAAGTTGGTCAAATCCGCATAGCCGTAGAAATCGAACCAGTCTTTTTTGGCAAAGGCTTCGTATTCGAGATACACGTCATTGTTGAACTGCGGTCCGAAGCGCGTGTGGGTGCTGCCAACCACGTTAACGCTCTGGTGCCACCAATCTGAAAGATACTGCGGATCGCTGTCTGCCGCTTGTGCCGCGCCGGTCCAGCTGCTGGCCAGTAAGGCCCCTGCTATCAATGCTTTGAATTTCATTATTTTATTAACCACATGCTAGTGATCGCCGCAGATGCGTCGCGATCGAGTGAAAGCGATCCCAGGGGATGGGCCGTGAGTTGTTTTTAACCGGTCTAAATCGCCGAATTTTCAAGTGTGCGTAATGTGCCTGTAACACAGCGATAGGAAATAGATTTTGATCACGTTTGTCAAAAAGTGTTGCATTTTGATTCACTAAATATGTGACTACGATCACATAATTGCCGTGTAGCGAACGGAACCCCGCAACCGTTTACGTTGTCGCGTACAACCGCAAAGATCTCAGATGAAGAAAAAGAACGTAGCGGCACGATTCATCGTGCGCCTTTAGAATTTGATGGCGGAAAATGCGGGGTTCAGCGCGCCTTTGGCATTTGATGGCGGAGATGTGCTCGGTGCATCTCGCCTTAGGAATTTGTAGCGGAAAAATATGTAGTATATCGGGTAGTGCGAGTTTGAAGAGCAAAGACTCATTACGTTGCGCCGCTACCGCGCGTGCTATTCAACACGGTAGCGACACAGTGATTATGGCAGGGTGACGCGCACCTGCAGGCCAGAGATCTCGCCCTGCAGGTTATGACAGTTCGACAGCGCGACCTGCATTTGATGCTTCTGCGCCACGCTGCGCACAATCGACAGGCCCAAACCGCTGCCTTGCGCCTGTACATCCGGCGAGCGGGTAAAGCGATCAAAGGCGCGTTCGATAAAGGATTCTGGCATGCCCGGCCCGTTATCGACGATATCCACCACGGTGCGATTACCCACACGGTGCAGTAACACATCCACCAGGCTGCCTTCCGGAGTGTGTAACATGGCGTTGCCGATCAGGTTATCGAACAGGCTGCGTAAATCGGATCGACTGGCATGCAGACGGTAGTGAGCCGTGCCGTTAAAGCCAATATCAATGCCGCGTTTGTCTGCGACCACCATCAACTGCTCAATGCTCTCTTTCAGCACGTCGTCGAGTTCGATGGTTTCAACGGTAGCCACCACCGACTGATCTTCCTGGCGTGAAATGTTCAGCAACTGAGTGACCAGGTGGCGGGTCCGGGTGACGCCCGCTTCTAACTGATCAAACTGGCGACTGGCTTCGCCTGGCTGGATATGCTGGCGCAGGTTCTCCAGCTGTAAAGTCACGGCGGTCACCGGCGTGCGTAGCTCATGCGCCGCGTCTTCGAGGAACTGGCGTTGCGACGACCAGGCGGCACGCAGCTTATCCAGCAGCGAGTTATACGCATCGACCAGTGGCAGTACTTCATCCGGCAGGCCATTTGGCGAAACCGCGTGCGGGTGCATGGTCTCTTGTGCGGCGATTTGCCGCGAAGCGACACGTAAATCCCGCGTAATGGCACGTACCACCAACCAGATCACCAGCAGTGACAGCGGCATCATCAGCATCAGCGGAATAATGGCGGACAACACCCGTTTCACCATCAGACTCTTCATATAGCCGATGTTGTGCAGCACCTGTATATTGCCGATTTCACTGCCCAGTTCGCCGGGACGGGTATACACGCGCCAGTCACAGTCATCGCCACAGTCGCCGACTTTTAAATCGGACCAGCCTTTTTCGCCTGTAGCGGGGCACGCAGCGCCGGCCATGAGCTGGCACGTAGCTGATTATTGGTGTCCCACAGCTGCACGATGTAAGTACTTTTCAATTTCTCTTGCTGCATCACCATCGGCATCAGCGCGGGCATGCGCTGGCTGGAGGACCACGCATCGGCGATCTTCGCGAGCTGATCGTCCTTCATGGTGCCCATCATGTCGCCGTAGCAGTGATAAAAATACCAGGTGACGCCGCCAATCATCGCCAGGTGAAGGATCACCAGCGTGGCGAGCAGTTTGTTACGCAGGGAGCGCATAAAGGTGAAAGGTTTCATATTGCCGGTACTCGCCACCCCAGGCCGCGCACGTTGCGAATCGCTTCGTTACCGAGCTTGCGGCGCATACCGTGGATCAGCACATCAACGGCGTTACTGGTGACTTCCTCACCCCAGCCGTAGATGCGATTTTCTAATTGTTCGCGCGACAGAATGGCGCCCGGCCGCTCCAGCAGAGCGTAGAGCAGGGCATATTCGCGTGCGGTCAGCTGTTCACGTTGGCCTTTATACAGCACTTCACGCGTCATCATATCCAGCTGCACATCGCCACTGCCTAACAGGGAATCCGCCGCTCCATGACGACGTCGGGTGATTGCACGCATCCGCGCCAGTACCTCTTGTAAATCAAAGGGTTTAAGCAAATAGTCATCGGCACCGCTGTCGAGGCCCTGAATGCGCTGTTGCACCGTATCACGTGCGGTGAGCACCAGCACCGGCGTCATATCGCCGCGTGTGCGCGCTCGCTTCAGGACATGAATGCCGTCTTCACGCGGTAAACCCAGATCGAGCAGGACACAAGTGTAGCCACCATCGGCCCAGGCATTCGAGGCATACACGCCATCGCGCACCCAGTCCACTGACCAGCCTGCCGCTTCCAACGCCTGCTGCAAGTTGGCGCCAATCATTTCATCATCTTCTACCAGCAGCACACGCATAGTGTCCTCCAACGTAACTGAACGCAGTGTAGCGTCAGATAATTAGCCTAGAATTACACCCGTTTTCCCTCTTGCTAATTCTGCGCTAATTTTCTGCTAATTAAGGGATAAATTTAACGCGCTACAGTGACGGCACTGGACATATTGTCGAAGCAGGAGGTTCCCATGAATCAGCGCGAGTTTATCCGTAGTTTGCTGGACTGGATTGAAGACAACTTAGGTCACGATTTGCATCTGGATGAAGTAGCTCGCCGTTCGGGATACTCCCGCTGGCATCTGCAACGTCTGTTCCGTCAGCACACCGGCTTTTCTCTGGCAGAGTATATTCGCCAGCGTCGATTGACCGAGTCCGCGCTCACGCTGATCAACAGCGATGAGGCGATTTTGCAGGTGGCAATGAGCTACGGCTTTGATACCCAACAGGCGTATACCCGCACCTTCAAAAACTATTTTAGCGTCACGCCGGGTCAACTGCGTCGTCAACGCCGCGTTGAGCAAGAGCGTTTGCTGTTCCCGCTGGCGGTGGCCAGTTGATCGATGACGCTGAGAGTGATCCGTGCAGGAGACGTAGCGGCGCAATTTATTGCGCAGTGAATCGCGAAGGGATTGCGCGATAAATTACGCCGCTCCGCAATGTGCGCTGATTAAATTCGGTGCTTATTGCTGCTTTTACTTTTAAGCTGCTGTTCTCACTTCTTTATCCCGCCAGAGAACATGGACAACAGCGATAATCTCACCGCCATGATGCTGTTTGCGCGTGTGGTTGAACGACAAAGCTTCAGCGAAGCCGCGCGAACCCTTGGTGTTTCCAAATCGCATGTCAGCCGTGAAATTGCCCGGCTGGAAGTGCGGCTTGGCATCAAGTTGTTGCAGCGCACCACGCGCAAAGTGGCGTTAACCGAGCTGGGTCAGGCGTACTATCCATTCTGTACGCGGATGCTGGAAGAGATGCACCGGGCTGACGCTTTTGTGCAGCAGGTTCATCAACTGCCTGCAGGCAACGTGCGCTTGCAGGCACCGATTACCTATGGCTGCCAGTGCGTTGTTCCCACTCTGAATGACTTTATCCGCCGTCATATTCATATCAACGTCGATCTCGAATTGACCACCAGTGACGATCCACAACCCAGCGCAGACGTGGCGATAGTCATCCGTGCGCGGCCGCCGGAAGTGGCCAATTACCGTGAGCTGAGCACCATTGAATGGGGCTTATACGCCACGCCTGATTATCTGGCATCGCATCCCACTATTGACCATCCTGAACGCCTGACGCGGCATGATTTATTGCTGTTCCACGGGCCTGCGCACACCGCGGCACTGCCGTTTCGGCGCGACAAACAGCGGCTGGCGCTGGACGTGCACAGCCGTTTTCGCGCCAACAACAGCATGGCGCTGCTGAATGCAGCTCTGGCGGGCACCGGCATCGCTTATCTCCCAGCCTATATGACGCAAGAGGCGCTGGGACGCGGCGAGATCCAGCAGGTGCTTGCGGAATGGCAGATGGACCGCCTGCACAGCTATCTGCTTCTCAAGGAACAACCGCAACCTTCATCACCCGTGACGTTACTGTGTGATGCATTGATCACGGCGCTCAGCGGCAACTGATTGTTGTTTACTGGCAACAATACGGCGCTGGCTGGCAAATATCCTTCTTACCCTGTTTTCTGCGCTTCACCACTGTTAGCCTGCTAAAAAAGCAAAAACAGGGAATCACTATGTCGCAATCTTCAACCGTGTTAGCGCCTGAGCAGCAACACTGGAAGCGTAATTTGTTTGTCTGCGTGCTGGGATCGTTCAGCACCATCGTGGCGATGACGTTACTGCTGCCGTTTCTGCCGCTTTATGTGCAGCAGCTTGGCGTGCAGGAGCCGGCCGCGATTGCGCGCTGGTCGGGTGCTGCGTATGGCGCGACTTTCCTCAGTGCTGCGTTAACCGCGCCGCTGTGGGGCAAGCTGGCGGATCGCTATGGCCGCAAACTGATGTTGATCCGTGCCAGCCTCGGCATGGCAATTGCTATGTCGCTGATTGGCATGGCGACCGCGCCGTGGCAGCTGGTGGCGCTGCGTTTGCTGGCAGGATTGCTGGGCGGTTATGCATCCGGCTCCACCATTTTGGTGGCGGCGCAAACCCCGAAAGAGCAGACCGGCTGGGCGCTGGGCATGCTGTCATCCGGCATTATGGCGGGCAACGTGGTAGGGCCACTGCTCGGCGGGGTATTGCCACCGCTGATTGGCATTCGTCATACCTTCTGGCTGACCGGTGCGGTGATTTTCCTCGCCTTCCTTGCCACCACCTTTTTGTTGAAAGAAGCACCGCGTCAGCCGGGTAAAAAGGCAGCCTCAAGCCCGGTGGCAGGCGAACAATCAGTGAATTTACCCGTGGTACGGCTGATGTGGTTGTCTGGCATGCTGCTGATCTTCGCCAATATGTCGATTGAACCGATTATCACGTTATATATCGGCCAGTTCGTGCAGGGCGATCATGCGATTACGGTAACGGCCGGCGTAGTGATGGCGGCTGCCGCGCTGGGCAGTATTCTCTCAGCACCCCGGCTGGGGCGTTTGGCCGATCGGGTGGGGCATGCTCGCGTATTGGTGTATGGCCTGGTGGCCTGTGCGGTGTTGCTCATTCCGCAGGCGTTTATTACTCAAGCCTGGCAATTAGTGGTGCTGCGATTCCTGATGGGCATGGCGCTGGGCGGTTTGATGCCGTGCGTCACGGCGCTGATTCGCCACAATGTGCCGCAGGGGCAGGTGGGGAAAATGCTGGGCTATTCGACTTCGGCACAATACGTTGGCCAGGTTTCCGGCCCACTGTTCGGTGGTTTTGTCGGCGGCGCCTTCGGCATGCAGCCGGTATTTCTTGCCACCTGTGTGATTATGGCGCTATGCGCGCTGTTAAATGCGCGAGTGTTAAAGAAACCGTAGTAGCGCAATGCATGGTGCTTCGAACAGCCATTAGCGTCGTCATAACGACGCGATACGCCGGAGCGCAGGCACTGAGACAATAAAAAAGGCGGGCTTCGCAGCCCGCCTTTGTCACATCAAACCAGAAACTTATTTAGCATCTGGCAGTGCGTAGGCAATCACATAATCGCCCAGCTTGGTGCCAAACGAACCGTGACCACCCGCAGCAATGACAACGTACTGCTTGCCATCCACTTCATAGGTCATCGGTGTTGCCTGACCGCCCGCTGGCAGACGTGCCTGCCACAGCAGTTCACCGGTGTTGGTGTCAAATCCACGCAGATAGTTATCCGCGGTTGCACCGATGAAGAACACGTTACCGGCCGTGGTAATTGGGCCGCCCAGCATTGGCATACCCATTTTGAACGGAACCGGAACCGGTGCGCTGTCGCGAACGGTACCGATACGTTTTTTCCACACGGTTTCGTTGGTTTTCAGGTCAACCGCAGAGACATAGCCCCACGCCGGTTGTTTACATGGCAGACCCAACGGAGACAGGAACGGATTCAGTTCCACACCGTACGGCACACCGTACTGTGGCTGGATACCGGTTTCCGTGCCTGAACCGCCTTTGTCATCGGCTGGTGGCTCGATCGGGTTACCCGGACCGCGTGGCACCAGTTTAGAGACAAACGGCAACGCCATTGGGTTAGCAATCGCGATCTGGCGATGAGGATCCACCGCGATACCGCCCCATTCGAACATACCGAGGTTACCTGGGAACACCAGCGTCCCCTGCTCAGACGGCGGCGTGAACGGACCTTCGTAGCGCAGACGCTTGAAGATCACGCGGCACACCAACTGGTCGAACATGGTCGCGCCCCACATGTCCTTGTCCGTCAGATTATTCTTCGGACGGAAGGTCAGTTCGGAGTACGGCTGAGTCGGAGAGACGTGGTCACCTTTCGCGGCGCCCTGTGGCACAGGGGTTTCCGGTGCTGGAACCACTGGCTTGCCGGTACGACGATCCAGTACAAAGATGTTACCGGTTTTGGCCGGGGCATAAATCACCGGAACGGTGTTGCCATCTTTGTCAGTGATATCGGCCAGCGTCGGTTGTGACGGCAGGTCCATATCCCACAGATCGTGATGCACGGTCTGATATGACCACACCAGCTTGCCGGTGGTGGCGTTCAGTGCCAGTACGCTGCTCGCGAAACGTTCCTGATCAGGCGTGCGGTTACCGCCCCAGATATCGGGAGTGGTGACGCCCATCGGCAGGAATACGGTATCCAGTTTCGGATCGTACACCGCCGGTGCCCAGGAGTTAGGCGAGTTCATGGTGAAGGTGTGTTCATCATCTGGAATCGCGTTTGGATCTTTCGCGCCCGGATCGAACACCCACAGCAGTTTACCGGTGTTAACGTCGAAGCCACGGATGGCGCCTGACGGCTCACGGGTGGAGTAGTTGTCGGTAACCGCACCGGCAATCACGATAGTGGTGTCCGTGATGATCGGTGGTGAAGTCGGCTCATACTGACCTGGGGTCAGCACCGGCTGTTTGTGCTGCAGATCCAGTTCACCGTTGTTGCCGAATGCGGCACAACGCTCACCGGTTTCCGCATCCAGCGCGAACAGACGGCCATCATTTACCGGCAGGTAAATGCGGCGTGAGCACAGCGCAGGTTGGGTGTTAGAGGCATCAGCTGCAGCAGGAACTTCATGGTAAGAAACACCACGACAGGTCACATGCTGGAAGGTTGGATTCGGCTTCAGGCCCGGATCAAACTTCCACTTCTGCTTACCGGTTTTCGCATCCAGCGCAAACAGAATTTGGTGCGGTGAGCAAAGATACAAGGTGTCGCGGATTTTAATCGGCGTCACTTCGTCGGTGATTTCACCTGGGTCGTTCGGGGTTTTCAGATCGCCAGTCTGGAACTGCCAGGCAACCTGCAACTCTTTCACGTTACCGCTGTTGATCTGCTTCAGTGGAGAGAAGCGAGTACCCTGTTGGTCACGTGCATATGCAGGCCAGTCAGCGTCCTTGATGTTGCTCAGAGGCTGCGCTTGCGGTGCATTATCTGCCGCCGCTGGAATCTCACCATTCAGCTCCTGCGGATCGTGGAACACTGCCCACGCCAGCACCAGTACGCTAGCAATCAGCGCCACGGCCATCAGACCTAACGCGCCTTTACCTGCGTGGTTCAAACCGCGATACACAAACGGCAGAATCAGCCAGATGCCGAAGATCACCAGCACATCGGTACGTGGTGCCAGCGCCCAGAAGTCGAAACCGACTTCCCACACGCCCCACACCAGCGTTGCCAACAACAGCAGTGCATACAGCATGATTGCTGCGCCGCTACGGCGCCACAGCAGAACAGCGGTGATCAACATAATCACACCGCCAATAACGTAGTACCAGGAACCACCAATTGCGGCTAGCCATACACCGCCTACCAGCATAAACGCGCCCGTGAGCAGTGTGAACAGCACCGTCAAAAAGCGAATCACGCCAAAAGATGAGGAAGCTTTCCCCATAATATTAACCTCTTTCTTTGCCATAAACTTAAAAGGAAACAACGCATTGGGTTGTTTCCCGACATAGAGTACGAAGTGACTTAACATGTTCGATCAGAGCGCTTCCGTTACGCCAGATGATCCCTTTGCGTTAAATTTTATCTTAAAAACGTTAACGGGTTTGATTTTTTTAGTGCTTTGCACTTGTGGAATGGTAGTAGTGCGACATTTTATGAGGAGATTAACGTATAAAGCCCGAAGAGATCGGGCCATAACGCCGAGGCGTGGAATTTTGTGTAAACGTTTACACTTCAAACAGGGTACTGCTGGTGCGCAGCTCCTGCCAGCCAGAGAGTTGAAGTTCGCTGTACGCTGCAACGGGAAGGGACAACTGTTGTGTGCGTAATATCACCTCCGCTTCTCTTTCCCGACAAGATCCCAGCAGGAATGGAAAGCTGAACTTGAGATAATTGTCGTTGAAGAATTCGTCAGTCAACACAATCCCGCTAAAGGGAAATGACGCAATATTCTGCCAGCAGGTTCCCGGCGGCGCTAAATCATAAAGCCAGAACGAGAAATGCTGTGCGGCCTCTCTTAACGCCTTATCTCCCTTAACTAAACTGGCGTAATTGATGGCTAAACGCACATTCTCCATTTGCAGGCTGGAATAATTTTCCGGTGCCTGTAAAAAGCGCATCAGACTATTTCCCGCTAAAGGGATAATTATTAATTCAGGCGTATCGGGCAACTGATTGTGCAGTGAAATTATGTTGCTTCCGTTAAGTAATGCTGTGCTTTCCTGTTCACAATGCATAAAGGGTGCTGAATAACAGACACCGGTCAGTGCACCGTCGAAGCGACGGATACGCTCAGTAACATAAGGATTGTATGAACTGTTTTCCATTTATCTCTGCGAATAAATTAATTAACTGGAACGTCTTAATTATTATAAGGACGGCAAGGTGGCTGTGATCTTTACGCTTCCAATATAGACCGATTTGTTTGTAAAAATCACCTTTTTTAGCTGTTTCTGATAGAGAGATATCAGCAATCAGAAAGGCATTAATTAAATTGTTATTGGAACTTCTGGAATGATTCGGATATTTTCAGGATAAAACAATCAGCCTGCTAATATTCAGAACTCTATGCTTAGTTAAATTATGGATAAGCAACTGTTTTTAAAGCGCACGGCTAGCCATTGCCTGCACGCCTAAGATGCCGCACTCTGTGGCCGGAAAAAGATAAAGAGAGCCGGAAAACGGCTTTTCACCAGGTTGGTGCAATGACGCCAACCAAAATGTTGATTTAGGATGGGATAAAACTATGGGTTCACAGGTATCCGCAGCAGAAGATTCGCTGCTGCGGCACAGGTCGTTTGTTGCCTTCTGGCTGGCGCGCACCTGTTCATCGTTTGGTTTTCAGATGTTTTCGGTCGCGGTTAGCTGGCAAATCTACGCTATCACCCACAGCGCTATGGCGCTCGGCATGATTGGACTGATGCAGTTCTTGCCTTCGGTATTGCTGGCACTGCCAGCAGGCCATATGGCGGACCAGTTCGATCGTCGCCGCATCGTATTAATTGGACAAGTGATTGAATGGCTGGCCCTGCTGGGATTGGTGGCACTGACGCTGCTGCACTGGGCTGACAAATCGAGATTTGGGGATTGGTGTTCCTGATCTCCGTTGCCAAAGCACTTGAGTGGCCTTCTATTACCTCAATGCTGCCCGCGCTGGTGCCACCACCGATTTTGGCGCGTGCCATGGCGGCGAGTTCAGTGGGCGGTCAGGCGGCGGTGATTGTCGGACCTACACTCGGCGGGCTGCTTTACGTGGCGGGTCCAGAGGTGGTGTACGGCGTCTCGGCACTGTTCTACTTGTTCTCGATCATTCTGGTGAGCCGGTTGCGCTATGAACGCCTACCGCAGCCGCGCATGCCGATGAACCTCACCAACATGTTTGCCGGCGTACGTTTTATTCGTGAACGCAAAGATGTGCTTGGGGTGATTTCGCTCGACCTGTTTGCCGTATTGCTGGGTGGTGCCACCGCGCTGTTGCCGATCTTCGCTCAGGATATTTTGCACACCGGTCCATGGGGATTAGGCATGCTGCGCGGTGCGCCTTCGGTAGGCGCCTTGCTGGTGGGTGTGTGGCTGAGTCGCCACAAGCTGGAAAAACATGTCGGGATGATCATGTTTGGCTCAGTGGCCGGTTTTGGCGTGGCCACGCTGGTGTTTGCCCTCTCTACGCAACTGTGGCTATCGATGCTGGCTTTAGCGGCGCTGGGTGGCTTCGATATGGTGAGCATGGTGATTCGCGGGGCGCTGGTGCAGCTGGATACGCCGGATGATATGCGCGGTCGTGTCAACGCGGTCAACGCCATCTTTATCAATACCTCTAATCAGCTGGGCGAATTTGAGTCGGGCTTACTGGCGGCGTGGATGGGGGCCGTGCCGGCTGCCGCGCTAGGTGGGATTGGTACGCTGGTGGTGGTGGCGGTGTGGATGACGATTTTCCCGCATCTGCGTAAACGCCAGAAGCTGGAGAATGAAACCGTCGTTTAGTCTCTGCGTAAAACCGTAGCGGCGCGATTCATTGCGTAAACGTAAAGCGATGATGTCGCGAAACGACGCGCGATGAATCGCGCCGCTACGGATTGGTCGTAAAGCGATGATGTCGTTAATTAATGCGCAATTTATAGCGCAAACGTTCTGCGATGATGATGCAAAACGATGCGCGATAAATTGCGCCGCAACGGTTATCTGGCCGTTACTGGCCTTAAACGGTCGCGGTTTTCCCCAGGCTGGCGTCAAATTGTTTCCAGCTATCTGTCATGTCCACCACGATTTTCGATTTTCGCGCTTCATCGATTTTAATCGCAGTCAGACCCGCTTCCAGTGCATCCACCACTGACACTTTCAGTGGCGTTCCCTGTTTAATGTGTTTCACAATCTCTTCAGCCATCAACGCATCGGCGCCGTAGTGGCCATCGTACGCATTGCCGCTGTAAGTGGTATCGACTTCGCGCTCGCCAGTGCGCGCGTTGTGCACGCGGAAGTAGTTACGCACAAAGTCGCCCTCGGCCATGCCATCGGTGCCCATCACGCAGAATCGACGAAACTCATCTGGCACGTTGAGGTTGGCGTGGAAGGCCAGCGTCGCGCCATTGGCGTACTCGATCAATGCCGTCTGGTAATCGACGATATCGGCATCGCCATCAAACACCGCATCGGTGCTCGACCAGCCGCTAGGTTTGACGTGATACACCTCAGATTGCGGGTTGACTGCGCCTTTAGGGGCATGCTGCGGCGTGAAGTTTTTACGGCCGCCAAAGCTGGCAACGCGCACCGCGCGCTCGCCCACCAATCCCTGATAGAGATCGATATCGTGGCAGCACTTTTCCAGAATGTACGGACCGGCGTATTTCTCAAGGCGACGCCAGTCACGCTGGAAGAAGGCGCCATGATAGGGCTTGATATGCTCGGTGGCTTCAATCGAGGTGATCTCACCCAAACGATTTTCATCACGCGCGCGCAACAGATCGTGATACAGCGGGGAGTAGCGCAACACCAGCCCTACCAGAATGCGTTCATGCCCATATTGCTGTACGAGTTGCGCCATCGCCATGGTCTGTTCTTCATTGATCACCACGGGTTTCTCGGTGAACACAGTGAAACCGGCGGCCAGACCCTGGCGAATATGTTCCAGATGCATAAAGTTCGGTGAACCCACCAGCAGCAGGTCAAAGCCGCCGTGCTGCAACAGAGCGTCTACGCTATCAAACGCTGTTCCCGCATCAATGCCAAAGGTGTGTAGGTTCGGCAAACCAGCGGGCGCTGGATCGACGTAACCCACCACGGAGAACTCTGTGTCGGCTTTGTTGAACTCTTTCACCACGTGGGAAAGACGAAAGCCCAGACCAATAATGCCCACTTTCATGTTGTACCCCTGAAGCCCGTTGCCTGTTAGCCGCCCGAACCATCAGGCTGCCGATAATCTGACCGTTAACTTATTACGACAGAAAAACTAATGTCAATCTATAACCCCGATCGCAAACGGTTAAATTCTGTTATTTATATGTTTTTAAACAATATTAATTAGCTATACGGAATGCGTATTTATTTGTGATTGCGATTTAAGTTTTTTTCCCCTATCTTTCGCACATCTATAAGCGTCATGCCATGGGTGGCAGGCAGGAGGAAGCGCGTGCAATCACTTTTGCTGGGAATTGATGGCGGTGGTACGCATTGTCGCGGACGCCTCACTGACAGTGACGGGCGCGTGCTGGCGCAAGCCACAGGCGGGCCAGCCAATGTCTGGTCACAGTTTGATGCCGCTATCCTGGCCGTCGAAGAGGTCATTGATCAGCTGTTTCAACAGGCAGGATTAGAGACCGACGCACGCGATCGCACCACCCTGGTAGCGGGATTGGCCGGCGCAAACGTCGCCTCGGTACACACCCGGCTGCAAAGCTGGCAGCCTCGCTGTCAGGCGCGTTATCTGTTTACCGACGTCGAGATCGCGTGCGCGGGTGCCCATGACGGTGCGCCTGGCACGGTGTTTATTGTCGGGACGGGAAGCCAGGGGGCAGCCTGGGACGGAACACAGTTCACTTTGCTGGGCGGCTGGGGTTTTGCCTTGTCCGATGCGGGTTCGGGCGCCATTCTCGGCCGCCGTGCACGACGCTTAGCGCTGCTGGCGCACGAAGGTATTGTGCCTGCCTCGGCGCTAACTAAAGGCATTATGGCGCGTCATCAAAACAGCCTGAACAGATGTTGCTCTGGTCACAGCAGGCATCGCCCGCTGATTGGGGCAACGTGGTGCCCGAGGTGTTTGCTGCCGCGCAGCAGGGCGATCATCATGGTACTGCTCTGGTACAGCAGGCCGCTGCCGATATTGTGCAGATGGTGCAGCCGTTACTGGCACGAAGCCATGGCAAGCTGGCGTTGATGGGCGGACTCGCGGAGCCGATTCAGAACTGGCTGCCCGCAGAGATCGCTGCACAGCTGGTGAAGCCGCAAGGTGATGCACTGAGTGGGGCAATACGCCTCGCCAGCCAGTTTAGCCAGCAACCGGCTTAACCGCTTCCAACTTCACATAAAGAGATCCATGAGCGCTCCCAACGTAACTGCACGCATTTGCGGCTGATTGTCGAAATGCGCCTATCAGCCAGTCCGACCTCAAAGTCCGCAGCGGCCTGAGCATGTCAACGGTTTCGCAGGCCACTAACCGCTTGCTGTCCGGCGGGATTGTGCAGGAGCTGGGGTTGCGTCGCGTCTCGATGGGGCGCCCAAAAACGCTGCTCGGTCTTAACCCGGATCACGCCAGCGTGGTCGGCATTCAGCTCAATGCTGAGCGTAATCTGATCGTTTTAACCGATCTCAGCGGCAATATTATCGGCGAGCAGCAAATCCCCTCAGGCGCGATGACGCCGAAACAGCTTGGCGATGCGCTGGCGAAGTTTCTGCGTAGCGTGGAAGGTAAGAAGGTGGGTGCGATCGGTCTGGCGCTTTCTGGACTGGTCGATGCCAGCAACGGCGTCTGCGTACTGTCACGCGCGCTGGGCTGGAACAACGTACCGATTGCACGCCTGCTGGAAGAGCGTTTTTCATTGCCGGTATTTATCGAAAATGACGCCAATGCATTAGCCATGGCGGCGCTGGTCTTTGGTCAACTCGGCCATGCGCAATCGGCGGTGATTGCCACCTTCGGCAAAGGTATTGGCGCCGGAATCTTGCTGGATCGCCAGCTTTATCGCGGTCGTCACGGTAAAGCCGGTGAGATTGGCGTGTCGCTGCTCGGTGATGGCTCTGAGCGACTGCTGGAAGATGTGGCCTCATCGCAGGCCATTTTGCAGCGCGTGGCGGTCTCGCTGAAAGAGGCGGTGCCGCAGACATTGCGTGACCTCGACAAGCAGCCCACTCCTGAGGTGTTAAGTGCGCTGGCGGAAGCCGGACAGCATCTGGGTATGTCGCTGGCCAATCTGTCGGTAGCCTACGATCCTGACGTGGTATATCTGGCGATGGAGCCGCAGATGGCGTCGCGCATTCTGCTCGACCACATCACGCAGAGTTTCCAGAACTACCGTCTGAAGATCACGCCGCACATGACGCCGCTGCAGTTCCTTACCGAGTCGAATCGCATGTGGGCGCAAGGTGCGGCTGGCTTTGCCGTGAATAAGTTATTGGATCTTCTGGCCGCGCAGGCAGATGAAGAAACCGTGTCATAATCGGTGGCCATAAAGAGCCACCCAGCACGAGTTTGGCGGTGCGCATTGCTGCGCACCGGGTCTGTTTAACGCAACCGCAATCCCTGCTCATCAAACAACAGCCCGCGTTCGGCATTGATCTGATAACTGACGCGGTCGCCAATCTCATGATCTGTTGCGTTGCGCTCCTCAATCACCAGCAATTTCTCTTCACCAATATCCAGATAGAGATAATTGGTGTGCCCCAGCATTTCACTGAAGGACAAATCGGCACTGAAACTGAGCGCATCGGCTCCGGCAGGGGAAAAATGCTCAGGACGAATACCGAAAGTGACCTTTTGACCTTCGCGGCACGCTGCATCGATCTTCATGGCCAGGTTATGAATGCCCAGCGACGGCACTCGCAACTGCACTGCGCCGGGCGCCACCGCCGCCACTTCCGCGTGGAGTAAATTCATTTTTGGCGAGCCGATAAAACCTGCAACAAACAGGTTATCGGGATCGTGATACAGCGCCATCGGCGCGCCAACCTGTTCAATGCGGCCCTGACGCAGCACCACAATGCGGTCGGCCAGTGTCATCGCTTCCAGCTGATCGTGCGTGACGTAAATCATGGTGTTACCGAGTGACGCATGCAGACGCGCAATCTCAATGCGCATCTGTAAACGCAGCTCAGCATCCAGGTTCGACAGCGGTTCATCAAACAGGAAAATGCGTGGATGGCGGATGATGGCGCGACCAATGGCCACTCGCTGACGCTGGCCGCCGGAGAGCGCACGGGGCAGGCGATCCAGCAGCTCCGTCAGATGCAGACGCGCAGCCGTTTGATTAATCGCTTTCTCAATCTCAGCTTTGGATTTCTTCATCACCTCCAGCGGATACGCCAGATTGCCGCGCACGGTCATATTGGGATAGAGCGCATACGACTGAAACACCATGGCAATACCGCGTTCGGTCGCGGGCTGATGCGTCATATCTGCGCCTTCAATCAACAACTTGCCATCGCTGATCTCTTCAAGGCCCGCAATCATGCGGAGCAGCGTCGATTTGCCACAGCCGGAAGGACCCACAAACACCACGAATTCGCCGCTGTTGATAGTGAGGTCGATGCCGTGAATTACGTTCACCTGGTCATAGGACTTCTTAACGTTTTGCAGATGCAGGCTGGTCATTGCGATGCCTCAATCAGAGTAGTTGGCCCATGTAGATAGCGTTGCTGCGCATAATCGGTGTAAAGCCGAGGCGCTGATAAAACCCACATACCTGCTCGTTTTGCAGGCTGACGCCCAAATACACGCCCGGCACGCCGGCGGCGCGCAAGTTTTGCAGCAGTTGCTCAATCAGTTTGCGTCCCCAGCCACCTTGTTGCGCGGGCGGCAGGAGATTGATATGCAGATGCGCAGGCCACTGCGTCACCAACTGCTCGGCAGCGGCATCGGGTTGCCGAATGGCATCCAGCACTTTGCTGTCGAGCGGTGCGCGTGGTGTGTAATCACCGTATTGCTGCTGCAGGCGCGGCCACCACTGCGCATTCACTGCCGCTTCAAAGGCGCGGGTATCGGGTGCGGCCACCGCGTAACCCATCACTTCACCCTCCATTTCAAGCACATAAGCAAATTCAGGCGCAAAGCGTGCATAAGGGATAACAAAGCGCAGGCCAGGCAGCGCCGGATCGGAGTAGAGCGCGGTAGCGTCGGTGCCGGCATTGGCGGTTTGTAAGCAGATGCGCGACAGGGCGGGATAATCCGCCTCACTGGCGCGGCGAATAACACCTTGGGCCGTCATGGGAGTGCCTCTGTGGTCATGAGATGAACAGATTTCACGGTAAAGAAAGCCGACTTAGTTTTCAAGGTGTAATAATTGCGCTAGCGCACAAAGCGGAGGTGAACTTCCCTTCCAGGTTATCACGTTATGCGTCAACTGCAGCGGCTGAACCCCACAGCGGCGGGTGCTGGACGCCATTCCCGCTCACTCATCGTCACGGCAGCTTTCCTATCTATAGAATTTTCATATGGTCTGTCAGTGAGTTAATGCCGGATACTGCAGCGAGAGGTTTATGCTGGCGCAAGGCGTGACTCGGCTATCTGTGTATGCTTACTGTGCATTTCAGCAGGATTCCCTGCTGTTTAGACCGCTTTTCTTCTCACTATTTGCACTGTATCACAGAGCAAAAATTCCACAGCGTGGGTGTTTGACTTTCTTTTATGCATAAAGTAAGTATGAATTAACGCTTTTATTGCTGCTGAATCAGCCTGCCAGGACATGCAGGTGTCGAGATGAAGGGATGCCAGTCATCTGTTGGAGAAACCGAGCATGATGTGTGATTCAACTCCGCGTTCGTCCCGTATGAAAAGCTCACTGCGCGGCGTGTCGCGTATGGTTTCAGCCGGGATATTGCTCGGTGCAACCATGGCCGCTGCGCAGGCAGTGACGCTGAACGAGTGGGATATTTATAACTATCCGCAACAGACAGAAGCGGTGGATGAGGCGGTCAAAGCCTTCCAGCAAAAGAATCCGGGCATCACCATTCAGCGCTCGGTGCACTCGTTCGAAGACACGCGTATTCCACTCAAGCTGGCGTTGACCGCCGGTGATGGCCCGCAAATCGCTCAGGTCAATCAGGGCGGCGGTGATATGGGTTCGCTGGTGAAAGACAAACTGCTGTGGCCGCTGGACGATTACGCCAAAACCTACGGCTGGACCACGCGCTTCCCGGATTCCATCCTCAAGCGTAACCGTTGGTCAGATAAGCAGGATTTCGGCAGTGGCAAACTGTATGGCGTGGCCAGTTTGGGTGAAATGGTGGGGCTGTATTACAACAAAGCGCTACTGGATAAAGCCGGTGTGGCCGTGCCGAAAACCCTGGCAGAGCTGGAAGCGGCAATGGAAAAACTGAAAGCCGCCGGTACGCCACCGATGATGCTCGGCTTGCTGGACGGCAACATGGGCCAGCAGCTTCTCAGCACAGTGTGGGAAGCACAGATTGAGAGCAAAGATCGCAAGGCGCTTGACGATCTGATCTACGACGTCGGCGGCACTTTTAAAGACGACAAACTGGTGAAAGCTGCAACGATGATGAAGGGCTGGAAAGACAAAGGCTACTTCTTCCCAGGCTTTGAAGGTATCGGCCATGATGATGCGGCCACGCTGTTCCAGAATGGTCAGGCCGCGTTCCTGGTGAGCGGCACCTGGTATCTCGGCCAGTTCAAAGACAACAAAGACCTGCACTTTGCAGCGATGCCAATGGGTGAGGGCGTGCAACATGCGCTGATGGTGGGCGGCACCGATCTGGCGTTCTCGATCACCAACACCGCGAAAAGCAAAGAACAGCAGGATGCCGCTGCCAAATTTATCGACTATATCGTTTCCGATGAGATGGCTAACCGCTGGTTGAAGGTCGGCTTCCTGCCGGCGGGCACCAGCAAGAATGCACAAATCCCAGCGGATAACCCGCTGCTGGCAGAAGCGTATCAGGTGTGGGTCACGCTCAACGAACACGACGGACTGGGCCATTATCTGGATTGGGCCACGCCGACCATGAACGCCGAGCTGAACCAGAACGTGCAGCTGTTGCTGGCGGGACGGCAAACGCCGGATCAGATGGTGACTAACTTCGACAACAACTATCAACGTTACCTGAAAACCCTGAAGCACTGATGACGTCCGGCCCGGCAGCATTGCCGGGCCGCGAACAGGCCTGCAAGCGAGTAAGGTTATGCTGAACAAATCTGCCTGGCGCAATGCGCTCTATCTTTTGCCCGCGGTGCTGGTGTACGCGGTGTTTTTACTTCTGCCGCTGCTGGCTTCGCTCGGCATCAGTTTTACCGAGTGGGACGGCACCTCCCTGCCGATTTTCACTGGCCTGAGCAACTATCTGCGCATGTTCCAGGATCCGGTGTTTTGGGTGGCGCTGGGTAACAACGCGCTGCTGATGCTGTTCTATACCCTGTTGCCGATTGGCGTGGGTTTACTGCTGTGCAGCTTCCTGTATGACACGCGCAATGGCAGGGAGCGCAGCGTGTTACGTATTCTGTTTTTCCTGCCCTATATCATGCCGATGGCGGTACTGGGCGTGGTGTGGCGCTGGCTGTATAACCCGGCGTTTGGCCCCATCGACCAGTTCCTGCGCGCCATCGGTTTGCCACAGCTGGCACTTTCCTGGTTGGGGGATTTTACCTGGGCGCTCCCGGCGGTGGGGTTTGTTGCCACCTGGTATTTCTTTGGATTCTGCCTGGTGCTGTTTATGGCGGGTTTGCAGCGCATGGATCCGTCATTGCTGGAGGCCGCCGATTTAGACGGTTCCTCGCGCCGGCAGAAGTTTATGCGCATCACGCTGCCTTCGCTGCGTCCGGAACTGCGTATTGCGCTGCTGCTGACGGTGATCGCCAGCCTCAAAGCCTTCGACCTGGTCTACGTGATGACGCAGGGCGGTCCGGGCACCTCAACCATGGTGACCAATATCTTTATGTATAAGCAGGGTTTTGACCTGCACTACTTTGGCTATGCCTCGGCAGTGGCGGTCTTCAGTATGCTGATTGTGTTGATGATCAACGCCATCATTCATTTGCCATTCGGGAGCGACACTGATGCGCGGAACGCCCATTGTCTCACGCGCGCTGATCTGGATGGTCGCGCTGATGACTATCCTGCCGTTTTTAATGGCGCTGATGACCTCGTTCAAAACCCAGATGGAGCTGTTCCAGGGCGTATTCACGCTGCCTTCGTCACTGAACTTCAAAAACTACGTCACCGCCTGGCAGCAGGGACATTTCAACGTTTACTTTATGAACTCGGTGCTGGTGGTGATCCCAGTGGTGATCAGCAGCATTCTGTTAGGCATTTTGGCGGGATTTGGCTTTGCCTGGTTGAAGATTCCCGGCAAGAAAGTGGTGGCGGCAATGTTAGGGCTTGGCATGGTGCTGCCGACTGAAGCGTTTATTATTCCGCTCTATCACGAACTGCGCTGGATGGGGCTAACGAACACCTATCTGGCGCTGATCCTGCCTCAGATTGCGCTATCGCTGCCGTTCACCACGTTAATGATCGCCACCGCGCTGCAACAGGTGCCGCGCGAACTGGTGGAAGCTTCGGTGATGGATGGTGCATCTCGTCGCAAGATTCTGTGGGGCATTCTGGTGCCCGCCATATGGCCCACGCTCTCCACGCTGGCACTGTTGTTGTTTATCTGGACGTGGAACGAGTTCCTGATTCCGCTGATTCTGGTGAACAAAGATGAACTGCGTACCTTGCCGATTGGCATGATGTTCTTCCAGAACAAAAACACCATCGATATTCCGGTGCTGATGGCCGGTGCGATGATCGTGATTATGCCGCTGGTGGCGGTGTTCCTGGTGTTCCAGCGCAAGTTTATCAGTGGCGTGACGGAAGGGGCGGTGAAGTAGGGCGCGCCAGAGCACCTGCAACTGCGAACATTGCAGGTCGCGGCCATCGGATCGCCCGCGCTATTCGCGGGCGTGCCCGTAAAATCGGTTTACAACGCTGCCGCGATCGCGACACCCAGTTCTTCGGTTGAGGCGCTGCCGCCGAGGTCGCGCGTCAGGCTGTTGCCGGCGGCTAGCGTGCGCTCAATCGCGTCCAGCACGGCGGCACCCGCTTCGGCGTAACCAAGGTGCTCCAGCATCATCGCGCCGCACCAGATCTGTCCAATCGGATTGGCCACGCCTTTGCCCGCGATATCAGGCGCAGAACCGTGCACCGGCTCAAACAGGCTCGGGAATTTCCCTTCCGGGTTGATGTTGGCGGAAGGCGCAATGCCGATGGTACCGGTACAGGCCGGGCCGAGATCTGACAGGATGTCACCAAACAGGTTGCTGGCCACCACCACATCGAACCAGTCCGGATGCAGCACGAAGTTCGCAGTCAGAATATCAATATGATACTTATCGACTTTTACTTCCGGATAGCTCGGTGCCATGGCTTCGACGCGACTGTCCCAATACGGCATGGTGATAGCAATGCCGTTGGATTTGGTGGCAGACGTCAGGTGTTTCTTCGGACGCTTCTGCGCTAACTCATAGGCAAATTTCAGGATGCGATCGACGCCGATGCGCGTCATCACTGTCTCCTGAATCACCACTTCGCGGTCAGTGCCAGGGAACATGGTGCCGCCGACCGAGGAGTACTCGCCCTCGGTGTTTTCGCGCACCACGTAGAAATCGATATCGCCCGGCTGACGATTCGCCAGCGGTGCTTTAACACCTGGCATCAGGCGTACCGGACGCAGGTTGACGTACTGATCAAACTCGCGGCGGAACTGCAGCAGCGATCCCCACAACGACACGTGATCCGGCACCACTTCCGGCCAGCCCACCGCGCCAAAATAAATGGCATCAAACTGGCTCAAGGTGGCGAACCAATCATCTGGCAACATCTTGCCGTGCTCTTGCCAGTATTCGGCACTGGCGAAGTCAAACCATTGCCATTCCAGTGAAATATCGAATTTCTTTGCCGCTGCATCCATTACACGGATGCCTTCTGGCATCACTTCTTTGCCAATGCCATCGCCAGGGATGACGGCGATTTTGTAGGTTTTGCCGCTCATAGGGTTCTCGCAGGTTGCTGTTGATGTTCTGAACGCAGTATAACCATGCATCACCGGGAAATAATTAGCCTGAGCGGCAAGCCAATGTTGAATAAAAGTAGAGAATCGCGCACTTCAACCGATGACCTGGCGTTCTTTGTGCGTGTGGCGGCGCTGGAGAGTTTAACCGCTGCGGCGCGTGAACTGGGTTTATCGCTGCCGGCAGTGAGTAAACGCCTCAGCCATCTTGAACAGCGTCTGGGCGTGCAACTGCTTAAACGCACCACGCGACGGCTGGAACTCACCGCCGAAGGTAAACGCTATCTGGAAGGGGCACGCCCGCTACTCGATCAACTGGCGGAGCTGGAAGAGTCGGTCAGCAGCCAGGCGGCGGTGTTGCGTGGCACGCTGAACATTAACGCCTCCTTCGGTTTTGGTCGCCGGCATGTTGCGGCCTGCGTGTCGCGTTTTGCGGCATTGCATCCGGAGGTTTCGCTGTCATTGCAGCTCAGCAGCCAGCCACTGAATTTCCTCGATTCACACATCGACATTGATATTCGTATCGGCGAGCCGCCCGATGCACGGCTCATCGCGCGCAAGTTACGCACCAATCCGCGCGTGCTCTGCTGCGCACCCGCCTATGCCGAACGTTGCGGTTTGCCCACCAGTATTGCGGCTCTGGCGCAGCACAACTGCATTTTGCTGCGCCAATACGAAAGCGATTTTGCCTTGTGGCGATTAAGCAACAGTGCACAGCAAATTACGCAAAAGGTGCAAGGCAGCCTGATCACCAACGATGGCGAAGTGGCGATGCAGCTAGCGATGGATGGACACGGCATTCTGCTGCGTTCATGGTGGGATGCGCAGCACATGATTGAACGTGGTGAATTGCTGCACGTATTGCCGGAGTGGAGCACGGTGGATGGCGATATCTTTGCGGTGTGGCAACCCCAGCGCCAACTGCCGGCACGCATTAGCGCCTTTGTGGATTTTTTACAGAGCACCCTCTAATGGTGATGCATTTATGATTATTTGCAATCATAATTGACTGTTTGTGAGCATGATCAAACAAATTATTGCTTGTTTAGCCTATAAATTGCCCTGCTTATGCGTGAATTCATTCTTAATTGAGTGAAATGAATCAATAAGCATAAACAGGGTTGCCAACGTGCTCAGACACTAAAATAACAAGATTGGCGACCTCATTAACGGCGTGCGTTAGCCCAGCGCACGCCACGACCCTACGTTATCAATGAGGCTAAAATGAAACAGTTCTCTGCAGAAGGGATGATGGTGATTGTTGGGATCGTCATTGCGTACATCCTGTTCACCACATGGCTGACCTGGCGCCTGCGCAGTAAAAACAGCGGTGACTTTATGGCGGGCTCTAATGTGATGCCAGCCTTTGTCGTGGGCGTGATGCTGATGTCCGAGTACATCGGCGCAAAATCCACCGTCGGCACGGCTCAGGCGGCGTTTGAAGGGGGCTTTGCCGCTTCCTGGTCAGTGATTGGCGCCGCGATAGGCTTCCCGCTGTTCGGATTTCTGCTGGTCAAACGCATTTATAACACCGGAAAAATCACTATTTCGGGTGCGATTGCCGAGCGTTACGGCAACTCTACCAAGAACATCATTTCCATTATCATGATCTACGCGCTGCTGCTGGTGAACGTGGGTAACTACGTTAGCGGCGCGGCGGCGATCTCCACGGTGCTGAATCTCAATCTCACCACTGCGGCCGTGATCACCGCGATTGTCAGCACCTTCTATTTTATGTTTGGCGGCATGAAGGGCATTGCGTGGGTGACGCTGCTGCACAGCGGCCTGAAATACATCGGTATCCTGATCATTCTGGGTGTGGCGCTGCATATGACCGGCGGTGTCAGCCCAATGATCAAAGAGATGCCGCACTTCTACTGGACGTGGGACGGCAACATCGGTGCCAGTACGATTTTTGCCTGGATGATTGGCACCATCGGTTCCATTTTCTGCACCCAGTTTGTGATTCAGGCTATTGCTTCTACTAAAAGCGCTGAGTCAGCGAAGCGTGCAACCTGGGTTGCCTTCTTCTTCTGTATGCCGATCGCGATTGCCATTGCGTTAATCGGTGTGGCGGCGAAATACCTGCATCCCGACATCAAGAGTCTGTATGCGCTGCCGGTGTTCTTGCAGGACATGAGCCCGTGGCTGGCCGGGATTGTCACCACTTCGCTGGTGGCATCGATTTTTGTCAGTGTCAGCACCGTGGCGTTGGCGATTGCCTCGCTGGTGGTGAAAGATTTCTACGTGCCGTACTGCAATCCTACGCCAGAACGTGAATTCCGCATGACGCGTTGGCTATCGTTGCTGATTGGTTTCCTGCCGTTAATCCTGGTGCTGTTCGTGCCAGAGGTGCTGAAGCTGTCCTTCTTCACCCGCGCCATTCGCCTGTCGATTTCTGTCGTGGCGATTATTGCCTTCTACCTGCCATTCTACAAAAGTACGCGCGGTGCGAATGCAGGTCTGATCGGGGCTTGTGTGATGACCACCGTCTGGTATCTGCTCGGCGATCCGTTCGGCATCAATAACATGTATGTGGCGCTGATTACGCCCGCGGTGATCATGGTGATTGATCGCCTGATCCCCTCGGCACAAACGCACGAGAAAAAAGCACCAAAATCTTCAATGCAAAACAGTGGAGCCTGATATGACCGATTTAACGATTACCGTCGAACGTAACGGTAACCTTCATCCGCACGCGCAGGATGCGCAGCAGCTCACGGCGATGCTGCCTTCGGTCTGTCCGCAGAACCATGCTGCCAATTTGCTGCCGCTGCCAAACGGCGATCTGCTGTGCGCTTGGTTTGGCGGCACCCAGGAAGGTATCGCTGATATTTCTGTCTGGAGTTCACGGCTGGAGGCGGGCAGCACGCAGTGGAGTGCAGCACAAAAACTCTCGGATGATGCGACGCGATCTGAGCAGAACCCGGTGCTGTTCCTCGATCCTCAACAGGTGCTGTGGCTGCTGTGGACCGCGCAGAAGTCCGGCAATCAGGACACGGCGATAGTGCGCTATCGCCAGTCATGCGATTTGGGCCGCAGCTGGAGTGAGATCGCGACCTTACTCGATCAACCCGGCACCTTTATTCGCCAGCCGATTGTGGTGCTGCCGAATGGCAACTGGCTGCTGCCGGTGTTCTATTGCCGCACCCAGCCAGGCGTGAAATGGGTCGGCAATGACGATATCAGCGCGGTAAAAATCTCCAGCGATCAGGGCAAAAGCTGGCGCGATGTGGCGGTGCCTGACAGCCTGGGCTGCGTGCACATGAACATCACCTTGTTGCAGGATGGCAGCTTGTTGGCGTTGTATCGCAGCCGTTGGGCGGATTTTATCTACCAAAGCCGTTCTGTCGACGGTGGCGAAAGCTGGAGCGCACCTGAGGCAACTGAGCTGCCCAACAACAACTCCTCGATTCAGGTCACCACGCTGAACAACGGACATCTGGCGCTGGTGTTTAATGCCATGAGTGCCAAAGATGCCAGCGAGCGTCGCCTGTCACTGTATGACGAAATCGAAGACGAGGATGATGATGTGGCGGTGGCCGCTGAGCCGGTGGTGCATACCGGGCGCACCGCGTTCTGGGGCGCACCGCGCGCGCCGATGACGCTCGCCATTTCCCCGGATGGTGGCAAAAGCTGGCCGTGGCAACGCAACCTCGATGAAGGTGACGGCTACTGTATGACCAATAACTCACAGCAGAAGCTCAACCGCGAGTTCTCTTATCCGAGCATTAAGCAGAGCGAAGATGGTGCACTGCATATCGCCTATACCTACTTTCGTCAGGCGATCAAATACGTGCGCGTAGACGAAACGTGGGCCAGGGGATAAGCATGATTAAACACGCGCTGGTTACCGGTGCCAGTTCCGGCATCGGCGCGGCCATTGCCGATCAACTGCTGGCGCAAGGCTGGCAGGTGACGGGTTTTAGCCGCACGCGGGTGAAGAAAGATCATCCAGCCTTTACCTCGGTGAGCGTGGATCTGTTTGATGCCAGTTTGCTGAAGCAGGCGCTGGCTACGTTGCCAAAGGTAAATGCGCTGGTGCATGCGGCGGGTATGATGGCCGCCGCACCGCTTGGCGATCTGGATGAGGAGCAAAGCGCACGCTTGTGGTACTTGCATGTACAGGTGGCACAGATTATGGCGAACGCGTTGCAGCCACAGATGACGCAGGGCGATCGTATTTTGCTGATCGGCAGTCGTACATCGCGCGGTGCCGCTCATCGCAGCCAGTATGTCAGTACCAAAGCGGCGATGGTGGGCATGGCGCGCAGCTGGGCAGCTGAATTAGCGCCTCAGGGGATCACCGTAAATGTGATTGCGCCCGGTGCCACTGAAACGCCCATGCTGCTGCAACCGGGTCGCGCCAGTTCACCGCCGAAGCTGCCGCCGATTGGGCGTTACATCAAGCCGGAGGAAGTGGCGGCGCTGGCCGGTTTTGTGCTGTCACCGGCTGCCGATGCGATAACCGGGCAGGAGCTGGTGATGTGCGGTGGGGCGTCGTTGTAGAGAGTGTGGGATGTGCTGTCACCCGTAGCTGATGTGATATTGGGTCAGGAGCTAGTGATTTGCGGTGGAGCGTCGTGGTAGAGAGTGGGGAAAGTGCTCTGCCCACTCTGTGGTCTTCCCTGAATCCAGCTCAGGATTCAGGGAAAGCCTGCGCACGAGGCTGGGCGGGAGGAGAGATCTTCCCGCTTTAACCTATTTCCCGCGCATTGCGGTGACATCCACCTGCCAGATTTTCAGTTTGTTATACAACGCAGTGCGCGAGATCCCGAGCAGCTGTGCCGACTGGCGCAGGTTGCCTTTCTGCTCGCTCACCACCTGCAACACATGCTGGCGCTCATTCTCTTGCAGCGAGGTTAAGGTGCTGGATTCAGACGGAAGCGCCCGCTGCGTCATTTCCTCTGGCAAATCCAGGGTGCCAATCTCCAGCCCTTCACACAAATTCACCATACGTTCGACCAGATTCTCCAGCTCACGTACGTTGCCGGGCCAATGCCATGCCTGCAAACAGCTCATCGCTTCTGACGATACCTGCGGCGCGATGCGTTTTAATCGGGTACAGAGCGCCTGAATAAAGGTATTCACTAACCCCGGAATATCCTCCTGACGCGCGCGCAGCGGCGGAATTTCTAATGAAATAACGTTAAGCCGATAGAAGAGATCGCGGCGAAAAGCGCCTTTCTCCACCGCATCCAGCAGATTGCAGTGGGTTGCCGCGATAATGCGTACATTCACCTTAAGTGGATGAGCCGCGCCGATGCGCACCACCTCGCTCTCCTGCAATACGCGCAACAAACTGGTTTGTGCTTCCAGCGGCATCTCAGCAATTTCATCCAGGAACAGCGTGCCGCCATCCGCCAGCTCGAATTTCCCAGCGGACCCGCCCCGACGCGAACCGGTAAACGCCCCGTCGACATAGCCAAACAGCTCGCTTTGCACCAGGTCGCGCGGCAGTGCGCCGCAGTTGAGGGCGATGAACGGTTCCTGATGGCGCGGGCTGGCGTTATGTATCGCCTGGGCAAACAGCTCTTTGCCTGTGCCGCTTTCGCCACTCAGCAGAACCGTGCTGTCGGTACGGCTACTGGCCCGCGCCTTTTGGATCGCCTGCTGTACCCGCGGTGCGTGGCCGCGGATCATTTCAAAGGTATAGCTGGCGCTGACACCCATCACTCGCCGCGTGATGGCCCGAATGCGCTGGTTCTCACGCAGTGACAGCACGCGGCCGCCGTCCGGTGCCGGCATCAGGGAGATCAGGCAGGAGAGGGGATGCACGCCATCCGGCATAAACTGCAGCTCGCGGTCGTTGCAGAACGGCATGGTCAGCAGCGATCCGCCCTGTGGCTGGAGCAGCACATCGATCGGACCGGCCTGCGGATCAAGCCCCGTGAAGATCTGTCGCGCATAGCGATTCAGCGTTTTGATCTGTCCGTGACGATCGCAGACGATCACGCCCTCATTCAGCGTTTCGAGGATCGACTGCTGTTCCGCCAGCAAGCTGCGCAGCATCAGCTGTTGTCCCACCGCTTCCGCCGCGGCCTGCACCGTGCCCAGCGTGTGCGCGTTAAAGTTATCGGGCGTAGCGGTGAGCGTCAGCACGCCCAGCAATTGGCCACTGGCATCGCGGATCGGGGCTGCAGCACATTGAAAGTGGCGCTTACGCAGCGCGATCTTCCAGTTTTCACCGTTCAGCACATACACCAGCCGCTGCTCGATCAGGCAACGCGCGGTGCAGTTGGTGCCGAGCACCTCTTCACGCAGGATGCTACCAACCGGCGTCAAATCCGCGCCGCAATAATGCAGCGTCACGCCCTGTGCATCCGTAAGGTTGATGTGGCCGTCCGGGTTATAGGCCAGCAGGTTCTCCATCACGTTGCGCGCCACCACAATCAGCTCGGCATTGTGCGCAAGAATGGCGGCCAGCTCATCGGTGGGCGGCGAGGTGTAGACAAAGGTATGAGGATCAATGGCGCGCTGCTGCGATCGCTGCCATGACTGCAATATGCTGCGCCGCATCCAGCCCGGCTGTTCACCCCGTTCAAAGCTGTGCCAGCCCTGCCACAGCAGCGTATTCCATTCACCCACTTCAGCCGCGTCCGGCAGGCTGAAAATCGGATCGCTTTCATCTTTAAACGGCAAACGCTCGATGGCACGCATCAGGCATTCCTCAAAAAGTTGGAGTGTCCATTTTATGAACATGTGAAGTTGACATGTAAAGTTTATGGCCAGTTTGCCGCGCAACGCTGTGTTGTGTCTCACATAAATAGGCGTTTTTGGTTGGCATCCGGATTGCAATGAAATGGC
This sequence comes from Pantoea rodasii, assembly GCF_002095465.1. Lineage (GTDB taxonomy): Bacteria > Pseudomonadota > Gammaproteobacteria > Enterobacterales > Enterobacteriaceae > Pantoea > Pantoea rodasii. The sequence continues at coordinate 178,864 of NZ_MLFP01000004.1, forward strand.
TATCTCTCCTGTCCCGAACGGACACATCCAAACAGTAAGGAATGATTTATGACATTTCATCTTCAACCGGTACGCGTTGGTCTGATTGGCGCAGGGCGCATGGGCAGCTTCCACGCTGAAAACCTGGCGTATCGCGTGCCGGGTGCCATGCTGGCGGCGGTGGCGGATCCGCAGCCGGGTGCAGCGGAAAAGCTCGCCAGCAAACTGGGCGTGGCAAAAGCCTACAGCGATTTGCATGCGCTACTGCTGGATCCGGAGATCGATGCCATCGCGATTGCGGCCCCGGCACGTACTCATGCGGAATGGGTGATTGCAGCGGCGAACGCGGGCAAGCATGTGTTCTGCGAAAAGCCAATGGCCATCACGCTGGAGGAAGCCGATCGCGCCATTGCCGCCGCCAAACGTGCGGGCGTGGTGTTGCAGGTCGGTTTTAACCGCCGCTTTGATGCGGGCTTTGCGGCGGCAATTGCGGCGGTGAAGGCGGGCGAGAACGGGACAACCCAACTGAGCCGATCGCTGACGCGCGATCCGGCACTGCACGATCCGTCGCGCATCCCGCAGTGGACCATTTACCTCGAAACGCTGATCCACGATTTCGATACGCTGCTGCATTTCAACCCTGGCGCGAAGCCGGTGGAAGTCTACGCCATTGCTGATGCGCTGGTGCGCCCGGACTTTAAAGATCACGGGCTGCTGGACACCTCAGTCGTGACGATTCGCTTTGATAACGGAGCGATAGCCATTGCGGAAGCCAACTTCCAGGCGGTGTATGGCTACGACGTACGCGGTGAGGTATTTGGCAGCAAGGGGATGCTGCAGGCGGGCCATATCACCTCTTCTAACTGCGTACGCTACAGCGCCAGTGGCATCAGCATGGAGACCTCACGTATGGATTCCGATCTGCTACGCGAAGCCTACGTGGCGGAGATGACCGAGTTTGCCCGCTGCATCCGCACCGGCGAAACGCCACGTGCCACCGGCGAAGACGCGCGCAATGCGCTGGAGATTGCGCTGGCCTGTATTGAATCGGTTAAACATAACCTGCCTGTCAAATTAGGAGCGCGCTAATGGCTGCTTATCAACTCTCGGTCTGTGCCGAAATGGTGTTTCTCGATCTGCCTTTCGTCGAACGCGTTAAACGCATTCACGCGTTGGGTTTTGGCGTAGAAATCTGGGGATGGGCCAATAAAGACATTGATGCGCTGGTGGCCACGGGCGCGCGATTTACCTCCATGACGGGTTATCTCACCGGCAATCTCACCGATGATGACGAGATCCAGCAACTGCTGCAGAGTGCTGAAGCCTCGCTGGCGGTGGCTGAACGGCTTAACTGCCCGGGGCTGAATCTGCATGGCACCGGGCTGGATGACAGAGGCTTGCCGGTCAAACCCGTTGAAGTGGTGACCGGCGCGATGTGGCTGAAAGCGGTCGATACCTTGCGCAAAGTGGCGCAACTCGGCGAGCGCGCCGGACGCGTGTTCACCCTCGAAAACCTCAATTTACCGGTCGATCATCCCGGAACCCCTTTTGCGCTGGCTGCCGATACGCTGGCGCTGGTGGAAGCGGTCAACAGTCCGGCGCTGAAGATGAACCTCGACCTTTATCATGCGCAGATTGGCGAAGGCAATTTGATCGAGCTGATTCGCCGCAGCGGGACTGCCATCGGTGAAGTTCAGGTCGCGGATGTGCCGGGCCGCCAGCAGCCGGGCACCGGCGAGATCAACTATCGCGCAATCGCGCGTGCACTGCAGGAAGTGGGTTACAGCGGCACGGTGGCGATGGAGGGCTGGGCCAGCGGTGACAGCACGGCCGCGCTGCAACAGTTCCGCGATCACTTCACGATTTAAGCGTTTTACCGCCGGGTATTTGCCTGTTGCCCGGCGTCATAACAATAAAACCTCAACCTACAGGAATCACCTCATGACTATCCGAAACATCATGCTTTGTCTGTGCTCACTGCTGCTGAGTCTGAGTGTCAGCGCCAAAACCTTCACCGTTGGCGTCGCGCTGGCCAACTTCGACCTTAACTTTGTCTCGATTCTGCGCACGCAGATGCAGGAGGAGTTAAAGGCCAATCAACTCAACAGCCAGTTTGTTGATGCTAAAGGGGATGTGGCATTGCAGGTGCAGCAGGTCGATGATTTTATCAATCAGGGCGTTGACGCCATCATCCTCAATCCGGTCGATACACAAGGTGTCTTGCCGATGATTACCGCTGCGAAAAAGGCCAATATTCCGCTGATTTTCGTCAATCGTAAGCCCGAAGTGAAACTGCCGGCTGACATGGCCTATGTCGGTTCCGATTCGGCATTAGGCGGTGAAATGCAGATGGAAGCGTTAGCGAAGAAAATGAATTACAAAGGCAATGTGGCGATTCTGATGGGCGCACTGTCGAATGAGGAAGCGCGCGAGCGCACCCGTGCGGTAGAAGCGGTGATCGCCAAATACAAAGGTATGAAGGTGGTAGAGAAGCAGACCGCCAAATGGCAGCGTAATGAAGCGGTGGATGTGGTATCGAGCTGGCTGCTGAATCAGCGCCCGATCGATGCGATTGCCGCCAATAACGACGAAATGGCGATTGGGGCCATCATGGCACTCAGTCAGGCTAAAAATGACAAAATCCTGGTGGCGGGAATTGATGGTACGCCCGACGGCCAGCAGTTTGTGAAAAACGGCAAGATGGTTTTGACCATTTTCCAGGATGCCAAAGGTCAGGCAATCGGTGCGGTGCAGGTGACGAAAGCGCTGCTGGATAAGCAGAAAGTGCAGGAGTACAACTGGGTGCCGTATCAGACCATTACACCGGATAACTACGCGCAGTTTGCTGCGAAATAAGTTCTGCTTCCTCTTTACAAGGATGTAAGAGGAGGCGTTTCAGAATCATCAATTCAGTCAGTTACCCTCGATCTTCCTTCCCCACGATATATGTTATCTGAATAGCCTATCCAGCCAAAGTCATCAGCGCTATTGATTGCGCCTACTGGACGTTTATCAATGAGTGCGGCATTATCAGCGTCAATTGATGATATCCCGTTAGGTAAAGGATGATGAAGCAGCATTACTGTGTCATCTTCATAACAAAGATATCAAACCGTTAAGGTGGATAACATAAAGTAAAATCAGTATTACTCTAGGATTTTACTTAAATTAAGTGGTTATGTATCAGGTTATTGAGGCTGAATAAATTTTGCGTATATTAATGTCAATGATGGATAGGAAAAATGTGAGTTTGTTATTGCCCTGGTTGGCATTCTCTACTCTTATTTGCATTCTTCCGATTGCCTTTCTTTTCGAAAAGGGCGGTCGAGTGTTATTTTATTATTGCGCTTATTTTTCATTGACCGGCGTGGTGATTGAGTTATGTAAAAGAAGACCGATAATACTCACAGACCGTAAAGCCTTAGCAATACTTTCGCTAGGGTTGGTCTATGTCGGTTGGTCTCTATTTTTTCAGTATTACGACCATACACATGATGGGTTGTATTATACTGCTGCAAAGCGATTTGCACTGGGTTATATTATAGCTGTTTACATTATGCATATTTCACATGCAGGTTATATTGATAAAAAACAGATGGTGAAATGTGCTCTTGTTTCTCTATCCCTGACGTTTTTAACAGCAAGTTGTTTCGCAACATTTCAGTCATTTACATCGAATGAACGGATTGTATTAGGCATCAATCGGGCCACGATGACAGCCTATGCTTATTCCGCAGTGGTTCTTTCATTGATCTATTTAATTTTAAATCTTCCAGAGACTAAACTAAAGAAATTTTGTTTTTTAATTGTGTCAATCGTTTCATTGTACGTTATTATGTTGACGCAAACACGATCTGCCATGGTTATTCATACGTTATTTTTGGCCATTATGACCTTCAGGCTTTTTGCGGTGACACGTAATGTCAGATTCATCGGTTGCATAGCAGTATTATTGTTAGTGGCCATTGGATTTAGCTACAAGGTGGTTGAAGTCCGTGTTGAATCAACGGTTAATGAATATAATGATTATCAGCATGGCAATGATAAAACATCGCTCGGCTCACGCTTTACCATGTGGAAAACAGGAATTTTAGCCTTTGAACATTCGCCGTTTGGTCAGACGCAGGATCAAAGAAATAAATTCATCACTACGTATCTCAATGAGCATCACCAATCTGATTCATGGGCATTAATTTATATTAATGTTCATTTGCATAATGAGTTTATTCAATTTGCGTCAATCTTCGGTGTAATGGGTGTGTTTGTATTACTGTATTTCTTTTATACATTTATTATTTTAGAAATTAAAAATGGTCGTAAGCTGACTCCGCTAGCAATAGCCAGTATTGCAATTCTACTATACGGTATGACAGATGTATTGCTCACGTCCGTTGAATTCATTGCAATGTTTAGTGTTTTAGTGGTTTTACTTTCATTGATCGAGAGTGACGAATCGTACAGTAAAGACCAGAAGCGATAAGAGTATCGTGCCTACTATATAGTTCCTTTCAGTTTCATTTTAAAATATTTTCTCTTAATGCTGGTTCTGACCTTGGAATCAGCAAGAAAAGAGATAACCGGTATCTTACTAATTGCGGTTTTAACTATCTCTTTTTCATTTTCATTTTTAATGATTGGATAATATTTGTGCACGATATTGATCCAATGACAGGAAAGAAGATTTCGATATTGATCCTGAAAAATCTCATCCATTCTTTGTGTTGCAAAGATAAGCATGGATACTTTTTCGGCATCCAAATCGCTCGATAAGCTTTGCGCTCTCTTAAAATAAAGATACGGGCTCTGACTCGCGTAGAGAATGTGATGGCTTGCATTCAGGACGGAGGGGAAGAGGTAAGCATCTTCATAGCAAGAAAAATCTGGAAAATGATTATGTTCCAGAATTTCTCTCTTAATAAATTGCCCGATAAAATGAGCCTGCAAATCACGGTGAATAAGAAACTTCTCAATGGTTTGATGCTGAGTTAATGACGTAGTCGTCAGACCATGCCATTTATTTATATGTTTTTTATTCTCATAAACTTCATTGAGTGCAGCGAGCAAGGCATCTGGCTGCTCTTTTTTAGGCAGTCAACAATATCTGATAACGAATTTTTTAACAGAAGATCATCACCATCTAGCATAGTGACATACTGTCCGCGGCACTGACTCACTGCAAAATTTCTAACCTTGCCAATATTTCTCAAGGACACATCAAATGCACGTGCATGTGGGTGTTTGCTGGCAAAGTCGTGAAGGATTTCACTGGTTTTATCAGAGGACGCATCATTGACAAGAATGATCTCAACTGAATCCTGCACCCCGATGCAGGCATTCTTTAAGCTCCCTAACGTGTCTGGAAGAAATTTTTCACAATTATACGCTGTGAGCAAGACACTAATAACGTAAGGAGAAGCCATAATTATCCGCGATCTTTTATAAGAGACATCACGTTTAATATTACTATAGGTCCACTATAAGGAGTGAGAGAATTCGCGTAGCAGCTCAAATATTGCAGAAAGTCAGAATAATACGAACGATGACCTCTCATTAAGCCCAACGGCAGGATTTTTTTGTATCGAAAGCGAAATCGATCACATTTACTGACTTAACCTATTAACAAAACTAAATTTTCTCCAGCTGCTGTCGATAAATTATCCATTCAGTCCGTGCGCTTTGCCCTGCAGTGATGGGGCGCTTTGATCAACCTCTGTGTGGAAAATTTCATGATCGCAACGCCCTTGTCAGGCCCGGACGCTGTGCCGGTAGAGATGGTTTCGCTGCGACGTATCGCTCAGCGCGCAGATAGCCTTGCCGTCATGCTCAACTGGGGCTTATGGCTGATTGCGCTCGGCGTGGGGTGGATGAATGACTGCACGCCAGTGGCGCTGATTGCCGGCCTGGCGTTGGCGCTGCTGTCGACCTTCTTTGGCACGATGATGCGCGGCACCCTGACTTCAAGGCTAGTGCTCTCTGCGCTGTTGATTGGCTGGGCGGGATTACTGATTCAACTCGGCGGCGGTGAAACCGAATACCACTTCTCAGTGTTTGTGCTGATGTCGGTGCTGCTGGCGTGGCGCGACATCCGCCCGCTGCTTATGGGCGCGGTAGCAGCGGCCACGCATCACGTCTTGTTTAATTATCTGCAAGAAAACGACCTGTTGGGTGTGGTGGTATTCCATCATCCGGGCTGGGATATGGTGCTGTTTCATGCCCTATTTGTGGTGGCGCAAACCGCTATCTTGCTGGTGATTGCGCGTCAGATGGCCGCCGATGCTCGTTCCGCGAGTGAAGTGGCGGAGCTGGCATCACAAATCAACCAACAGGCCGGATATCTGACGCTGAACGCAGATACGCAGCAGAGTGAAACGCCGTTCGCACGCACTTTCAGCACCACATTAGGCACCATGCATGGCACGCTCCATCAGGTGAGCCTCGGCGTGAGCGCCTTGCTGACGGAGTCAGAAAGTATTTTGCAACGCAACGCCGCACTGTCGACCCGCACCGATGAACAGGCGCAGGCGCTGGAAGTGGCGGCCAGTGCGATGACGGAAATCAGCATCGCCGCCAGCTTAACGCGTGACAAAGCGCAGAGCGCAAGCGAGTTAGCGCGGGATACGCGGGCGGTGGCCACGCGCGGAGAGGAAAATATCCAGTCGGCGATTGGCTCAATGTCCAAAATCAGCGAAGAGTCACAGCGGGTGAAAGTGATTTTAGAATTGATCGACGGTATCGCTTTCCAGACCAATATTTTGTCACTGAACGCTTCGGTAGAAGCGGCACGTGCCGGAAGTCAGGGGCGCGGTTTTGCCGTGGTGGCGAGCGAAGTGCGCAATCTGGCGATGCGCTGCGAGAATGCCGCCCGCGAAATTCGCCAACTGATGGATGCCAGCACCTTGAGTACCGAGCAGGGTACGGTGCAGATTGAGGATGCGGCACAGACCATGCGTGCGATTCATAGCAGCATCAGCGGGTTGTCACAGCTGGTCACCGAGCTGTCTGAAATGAGTGAGCAGCAGAATTTGAGCATCGAGCAGATTCAGCAGAGCATCAACAGCATCGATCACAGCGTGCATCACAACGTTCAGCACGTGGCCGAAACCTTGCAGGTGGCGCATCAGCAGCAACAACAGGCGAACCAGTTGCAGCAGGCGATTGCATTATTCAGATTGGATTGAAACTTGGTGAGACGCGCAAATCACCACTGCTTTGACTGATAGGGCGCACCGAAGTGCGCCCCTTTGGCAGGTTAAGCCACACCCTTGACCAGCAGCACGCGATAGTTCGCGCCTTTGACCCGATGGGCTTTTGCTTCCTGATACGCCGGGCTGTGATACCAGGCTTTTGCTGCATCAATATCCGCAAACTCCAGCACCACTACGCCTTCCGCATCGCGGCCTTCCAGTACTTCAAGATCGCCATAAAACGCCAGCGGCGTGATCTGATGATCGCCGCGTGCCTCACCGGCTTTCTGCGCGTAAGTCGCCAGTTCATCTTTATCCAGCGTTTCGTCTTTAATCATCACCACATAAGCGGCCATTACTGTTCTCCTCGCGCCTGACGTTTGTCTTCAGTGTTGGTATCGAAATCAGAAGCATCGTGGCGCTCCAGCAGTTGATCCTGCGGCTCGGCACCAAACGCCTTATTCACTTTGCGACCCCGGATCACCGCTGGACGTTCAGCGATTTCTTTGGCCCAGCGCACCACGTTCTTATAGGACTGCACATCAAGGAACTCGCCGCCGCCGTAAATATTGTTCAGCACCAGGTTGCCGTACCACGGCCAGGTGGCGATATCGGCGATGGTGTATTCCTCACCGGCGAGGAAACGGTTATTCGCGAGCTGACGATCCAGCACATCCAGCTGACGCTTGGCTTCCAGCGTGAAGCGGTTGACGGCGTATTCGATTTTTTCTGGCGCGTAGAAATAGAAGTGACCGTAGCCGCCGCCCAGATAAGGCGCAGAACCCTGCAGCCAGAACAGCCAGTTCAGGGTTTCAGTACGACCGGCCACATCGGCAGGAATGAAGTGACCAAACTTCTCAGCCAGATACAGCAGGATGTTGCCTGATTCGAACACGCGCAGCGGTGGTGTGACCGAGTGATCGCTGAGTGCAGGGATTTTAGAGTTCGGGTTCACGTCAACGAAGCCGCTGGAGAACTGATCGCCATCACCGATGCGAATCAGCCAGGCATCGTATTCGGCCTCTTTAGCGCCAACCGCCAGCAATTCTTCCAACAGGATGGTGACCTTCTGGCCGTTCGGGGTGCCGAGCGAATAGAGCTGCAGCGGGTGTTTGCCGACCGGCAGGGTTTTATCATGCGTCGGCCCGGCGAACGGACGGTTGGTTTTCGCGCCGTTACCTTTGGCTTCCGGGTCCCAGGTCCAGACTTTCGCGGGCTGATACTGATTTTCCGACATAGTGATTTCGCCTTGTTGTGATTGCGTTTTTGCTGCTACTGAGTGTAGCAGCGACAGATGAAGGCGATTTAACCGCGCTGGCGGTGAGATGCAAAGCGTGATTATGTGAAGTTTTCTTGCGTAAACAGCATAAAGTCCACTTTGCCGGACTGATAGGTATCGGGTTGTTCACCGTCTTCGAGGTGTTTTAGCAGCAGCGTCAGCGCCAGCTGGGCGTGACGCAGGGTATTTTGATCGAGTGTTAACGTCAGCACGCGCTTCTCAAAAAGCTGGCGCGTGGTGGCATAGAGTTCATGCGTCATATACACCACTTTGCCGCCGAGTCGATGGCGCGCCAGCGCTTCGTGGATTTGCGTATTGCCGAGGCCGGTGTTGTAGAGTCCGACGATATTTTGCGATCCGGCCAGAGTCTTCTCCAGCAGACGACTGATACGATCGCGTTCATCCTGCCCGGCAAGAATTTCCCGCAACCTTAGCTGCGGAAAACGCTCCGCCAGCACCGCCTGAAAACCGTCAATACGCTGACGATGGGCCGAATAGTCGGCGCGGCCACTCACCAGCACCACATCGCCCGGTGCATTGATCATGCTGCCGAGCATCAACCCGGCGGTGCGTCCAGCTTTATACTGATCAATGCCAACATGGCACAAGCGCGCCGCATCGGGCAGATCGGTGACCATGGTGATCACCGGCACGCCGCGCGCCTGACACGCTGCTAAAGCATCATAAATCAGCGGATTTTCGTGGGCGAAAACGATCAGCGCATCCATCTTTTTACTGCTGGTGGCAATGTGCGCGGCCAGCTTCTCGGGTGCGTTTTCCGGGATCAGCGTGCGATGCAGGCGCAGACGGCGATAGCCCAGTTCATCAGCAAGACGGGCAAAATCCTGTGCCAGCTGCTGGAAGAAGAACGAACCGTTGCCGCTGAGCAGCACTTCAATCTGCCAGCTGTGGCGATGTTCTTCTGGCAGGATGCGCTTTAAACCCGCATCCCGCGCCGCCTGCAGGATTTTTTGGTCATTGCCGGGGACACACCACCGCGATCGTTTAATACCCGATCGACCGTGGCCACGCCGACCCCGACTTGCTTAGCCAGCTCCGCTAGCGTCAGTGCTTTCATCTGAGGTAATTCCATCAAAAACCGCGTTCAGCTAGCCTGCCAGAAAGCGCTATTTTGACAACATTGGCTCTTCCAAAATGTGAACAAAAGGAGCGTTAAAATGCGGACCCCGCAACGTTTTGCCTTGATTGGTAGTGGATTTATCGGCCAGGTGCACGCCGCGAACCTGGCGGCGCATCCTGGCGTGGATCTGGCGCTGGTGTGCGACATTGATGCGTCACGTGCCGAAGCGGTAGCGCAGCGCTATGGCGCGCGGGCAGCCAGCGTGCAGCAGGCATTGAACAGTGATGCCATCGACGCGGTGCTGATCGCCAGCGCCACGCCAACCCACGCTGAACTGCTGGAGCAAGCGGTGCTGGCGGGCAAAGCGGTGTACTGCGAGAAACCGATTGATCTGTCGTTGCAGCGTGCGCGTGAGGTGGTGGAGAAGATTTCCCCGGTGCAGGTTCCCGTTACCGTTGGCTTCAACCGCCGTTTTGACCAGAGCCATCAGCAACTTAAATCACAGCTGCAACAAGGGCTGATTGGCCGCACTGAACTGATTCAGATGGTGTGCCGCGCGTCAGAACTGCCGCCAATCAGCTATCTGCAAGCTTCTGGCGGTCAGATGCGCGATCAGGCGATCCACTTTTTCGATTTGCTGCGCTGGCTGACAGAAGATGAAGTCAGCACTGTCGGTGCGCTGGGCGCGGCGCTGGCAATGCCGGAGATCCGTGATTTTGATGTCGATACTTCGGTGCTGATCATGCGCATGCAGCAAGGCGCACTGGCACAACTGGATAACACTCGCCGCACGGCTTACGGCTACGACGAACGCATCAGCGTGATGGGCAGTAAAGGGATGCTGGCTTCAGAGAGCCAGTCAGCGCGCGGCGCCACGCTGTATCAGGGCAACGGTATTACCCAACCCGGTTTGTATGCCGACTGGTTTAGCCGGGTGAAAGAGACTTACTACACCCATCTGGATGCGTTTGTGCGTCATATCGGCGGAGAGAAAATCGATGGGCTGCCAGGATTGATCGACGGTCTGCGCGCGCAGGCGATTGCCGAGGCGGCACAGCAATCACTGACACGCGGTGAATTTGTGGAAGTGGAGTGGGTGGCAATTTAATAACAGGGCGCGGCACACTGGCCGCGCCTCAGCTTTACTTCAGTAGTTCACGCTCTATCAATTCCCGCGTTTCTACCGCCTGATACTTCATCTTTTCCGGATAACCAAACAGCGCCGCCGAGATAATCGACTCACCGCCAACTTTGTAGGTGCGGTTGGCGAAATCCATTTCGCGCAGCGCTTCAAACAGCGCATCAAAGTTCACCTCGCCTTCACCCACTGCCACGTGCTGATGAATGGTCGCATCAACGCCCGGTGGGTTAACGATATAGCGGCAGTGCTTAGTGTGGTTCATGGTATCGGCAATCAGCATATGCGACAGATCGTCGCCCGCGTAATGCAGCATGTTTTTCACATCGCCCACGCCTTTGTCGTAGTAGAAGGTGTGTGGCGCGCTGTAGATGTATTTAACGTTGTCGCTGCGGAACGATTTCACGATATCCGCCGTTTCGTTGCTTTGTTCGCAGAAATCCCATGGATGTGCCTGAATTTCGACGCGGATGCCTTCTCGTTCGAAAATCGGCAATAACTCTTCCATCGAGCGATAGAACATCTCTTCGCAGATTTCCGGCTCGTTCGGGTTGCCGGATAGCTCGGTGTTGATCACCTGCACACCCATCTCAACGGCGATTTCAATCATGCGTTTCCAGTTTTTCACCGCCGCCTGACGACGCAATTCGTCCGGGCCAGACCAGCGATAAACGGTGATAAACGACGAGATTTCCACGCCAGTCGCATTTAGCGCGTTTTTATACTCGCGCATGATTTCGCGACTGGCTTTTGGATGTTTATAGAATGGATTGATCTGCGGATGGGGCGACTGTTCGATGTACTTGTAACCCCATTCGGCCACCTGATGCACCATGCGCGTGATGCCCATCTCTCTGATGACATCCACATCAAAAGCGATTTTCATGTTGTTCTCCTGATCGTTAAGCGGTGCGCTCTTCATTAAACACCACACCGATCTGCTTCCTGACTTCATCCATGGCGTGCAGCGTGGCCAGTGAGGTGGCCAGCGGACGGACAGGCGAATCAAGCAGCCCCTGATGGATACACCAGGCGGTATGTTCGATTTCATGACAGAGCTGAATATAGCGATTTTTCGGTTCTTCCCAGCGCAGCGTGTGGCGGCCATCGCTGGAGGTGAGGCGGAAATTGCCTGGCGCATAGAACTGGCCGTCGATGTAGATCGTGGCATCGCGACCGGCAATCACGGCGGTGCCGGGTGTGTTGCTGAACAGCGTGGTGTTGAGCACCGAGTGCATGCCATTGCCATGGGTCAGCAACATCGACGTTTGGCCATTGACGCCGCCCGGTGCAGGCTGGCCTTTCGCCACAATGCTGTCGGGTGCGCCGCCGACCAGCACGCTAAAGCCGATCAAATAGCTGCCGAGATCCAGCATTGGTCCGCCCGCCAGATCGAGATTGAAAATGCGGTGATCCTGTGTGAAGTGTTCTCCATGATCGGCGATCAAGGTGTGAATATCGCCCAGCGCACCATCAGCCAGCAACTGGCGGATCACATCGTATTTCGGCGCGAAATCGCACCACATTGCCTCTACGCACAAGCGTTGTTGTTTGTGTGCTTCCTGCTGTAACTGCAACGCCTGTAGTGCATTAAGCGCTAGCGGCTTCTCAATCAGCACATGTTTGCCGGCTTGCAGCGCGCGCAGACCATCCGGGAAGTGGTGATTGTGTGGCGTGGCGATATACACCACATCGATGTCATTCCGGCTCAGCAGTGCGTCAATGCCTTCGACGGCGTGCGGAATATCCCATTTGCTGGCAAAGGCCTGCGCTTTTTCGAGGCTGCGTGACGACACGGCCACCAGTTGCTGCTGAGTATGGTGACGCAGCGCGTTGGCAAAATGGTCGGCGATCCAGCCGGGGCCAACAATGCCCCAGCGCAGCGCGGGAATTTGATTTTCAGGGTGACGGCGAGGTGCTGGTAAGGATGTAGGGAACATATCATCTCCGTTTTTATGGGGTACAACATCGCTGGGAGCCGATAAGGCAGATCGCTTTCACTATAGAAAGGCGCACCTACACCCTCTACCTCTTTGCTGATGGAAATCCATCAGCTCAATTTGCCAGGGTCAGGCAATTAGATATCAAACATTTATTCGGTATGGAATCTAAATGAAATGATCCATTTCATTTTTGCGAGGACGATCATAAGTCTGAAAGGTTAACTATCAAATCATGAGAGGAAATGCAGATTGGAGTCACGTCACATTCGCACTGGTCAGCAAAATAAGGCATTATTTTTGATAACTAACTATCAAAATGGAATGTGATGATGAGCAAAATCACCCTCAATGCCATCGCTCGCGCCGCAGGCGTGGGCGTTGCGACGGTGGACCGTGTGCTAAACCGTCGCGCACCGGTGCGTGCTGCCACCGAACAGAAGGTGCTGGAAGCCGCCCAACGTTTAGGATATCAGCTCGGGCCGGTAGCGCCGATCAACGGTTCAATCCAGTCCGCACGCGTCACGCTGCGCATGGGGTTTGTGCTGCTCTCCCAATCTTACTCGTTCTATCATGCGCTGACTGATGCGCTGCGCCAGCAGACGCAGCCGTTACATCCTTCAGGCACTGAGCCGCAGTTTTACTGGCATGATATTGATGATGTCGAGGCCGTAGTCGCCTCGCTGTATACCCTTGCAGAACAGGTGGATGTGATTGGCTTAGTCGCGCTGGATCATCCGTTAATCCGCCACGCGATTGAGAACATCTCGCGCCAGGGCGTTCGGGTGTATACACTGTTCTCCAACTTCTCGCCCTGTGGACATGCAGGCTATTTCGGGCTGGATAATCAAAAGGCCGGGCGCACGGCCGGTTGGGTGGCCTCGCATCTGCTGCATCAGCCGGGATCGGTGGGCGTGCTGGTGGGCGACCATCGTTTTACCTGTCAGGAGAGCTGCGAAATCAGCTTCCGCTCCTACCTGCGCGAACAGGACAGTAGCCGACGCGTGCTGGAACCGTTAAAAACACATGAGTCGATCGATGGCGGCTATCACGCTACCCGTCAGTTGCTGGAAGAACATGCCGATCTGGCGTTGATCTATGCGCCCTGCGGCGGTGTTGAAGGCGTTATTCAGGCGTTGCGCCAGCAGCCGCAGCGCAAGGTGGCGTTAATCTGTCACGGTCCGGTGAAAGAGGGCGAGCTGGCACTGATTGACGGCACGATTACCGTGATGATTCGCCATGAAATTGAGGATATGGCACGGCAGCTCGTCCGCACCGTTCAGCAGCATGTCGAGCCGGGAACGCATTTTTCCCAGGTTACGCTGCCGTTTGAGATCATCACGCGTGAGAATCTTTAGCCTCTAAACAAGACTCATCGCCAGCAGCGCAACAATCCACGCAAATGGGAATGCCAATGAGCTGAGGGAGGAACAATGTGTTGTGCCGTGGTGGCCAGCCTCCTTCGTCTGGAAGTCGCGCCAGCTATGAATTTGATAGTTAATCTATCATTTTTGTGATGATAAATAATATGATCGCTATCAAAAAATGAAAGTTTCATGATTGCTGAAGGTGAAATATTTATTTGATACTTGCGCTATCTCTTACCGCAAGGAACGATCATGACAATTCATATTGCTAACGCACCCTGTAGCTGGGGCGTGGACGATCCGAAAAATCCCTTCCTGCCACCGTGGCAAAAAGTCCTCCGCGAAGCCGCTGAGGCCGGATACCAAAGTATTGAGCTGGGCCCATGGACCTATCTGCCGACCGATGCCGCTGAACTGCGTCACCAGCTGGAAGCCCATCAGCTTTCGCTGGTGGCAGGCACGATCTTTGACGATCTGGTCAGCGAAGCCAATTTCCCGGCGATGGTTGAGCTGGCACACAACATCTGTCGCAACCTGTCGCAGGTCCCTACCGCAGAGAAAACCCACGCGGAAAATCTGCCCGCGCCTTACCTGGTGATTATTGATTTCGGTAATCCTGAGCGTGCGAAATTTGCCGGTCAGTCAGACAAAGCGCCGCGTTTGTCCGGCGAAGAGTGGCAGCGCATGATGCAGCACATCATCACCCTGAGCCAGATTGCTCGCGATGAATATGGCGTGCGTGCGGTGATCCATCCGCATGCGGGCGGCTGCATTGAGTTCGCCGACGAGCTGGAGCAGCTGGTGCAGGACATTCCGCACGAGGTGGCCGGTTTGTGCCTCGACACCGGGCATCTCTATTACTCCGGCATGGATCCGATCCCTTACCTGAGCCGTTACTGGAATCGCATCGATTATCTGCACTTTAAAGATGTGAATGATGCGGTCTGGCGCGATGTGATTGCGCGCGGCGTCGATTTCTTTGCCGCCTGCGCCGAAGGGGTGATGTGCCCGATTGGCAAAGGAGCGATTGATTATCCGGCGGTGCGGGCGTTCCTCGCGGAGCGAAACTATCAGGGCTGGATCACTATCGAGCAGGAGCGCGATCCGCGTCATGCCGACACCAGCCTGCGCGACGTCACCGCCAGCCTTCACTACCTGCAATCAGTCGGATTCTAAGGAGAACATCATGATTAACGGCATCAAAGCTCTGGATCGTTCACTGCGCTGGGGTATGGTCGGCGGCGGTGGCACCAGCCAGATTGGCTATATCCATCGTTCATCGGCACTGCGGGATGGCAATTTCGTGTTGCAGGCGGGTGCATTTGATCTTAACGCCGAACGCGGCCGTGCGTTTGGCGTATCGCTGGGCGTCGACGCGGATCGCTGCTATCCCGATTACGAAACGATGTTTGCGGCGGAAGCGGCGCGTGCAGACGGCATCGAAGCCGTTTCCATCGCCACGCCGAACAATACCCATTTCACCATCTGCCGTGCGGCGCTCAATGCCGGTCTGCATGTGGTGTGTGAAAAGCCACTGTGCTTCACCACGGAAGAAGCGGACGAACTGGAAAAACTCTGCGCCGAGAAGAAGAAGATCATTGGCGTGACCTACGGTTATGCCGGACACCAGCTGATCCATCAGGCGCGCGAGATGATTGCGGAAGGGCTGCTCGGCGAGATCCGCATTATCAATATGCAGTTCGCGCACGGCTTCCATAACGAAGCAGTTGAGTTGCAGAACGAGAGCACCAAGTGGCGCGTCGATCCACGCTTTGTCGGCCCCAGCTATGTGCTGGGGGATCTGGCGACTCATCCGCTGTTTATCGCCGAAACTATGGTGCCGAAACTGCAGGTGAAACGTCTGCTGTGTAGCCGGCAGAGCTTCGTGAAAACCCGTGCGCCACTGGAAGATAACGCCTTTGTGATGATGGAGTACGACAACGGTGCGGTCGGCACCATGTGGGCCTCGGCGGTGAACTGTGGCTCGATGCACGGCCAGAAAGTGCGCGTGATTGGTGAGAAAGCAAGTCTGGAGTGGTGGGACGAGCAGCCGAACCAGTTACGTTATGAAGTGCAGGGCGAGCCGCTGCAGATTCTGGATCGTGGTATGGGCTATCTGCATAAAAACGCCCTGGCCGACGACCGCATCGGTGGTGGTCATCCGGAAGGGCTGTTTGAAGCCTGGTCGAATCTCTATCGCCGTTTTGCGCTGGCAATGGATGCCACCGACCGCGGTGATGAAGCGTTCCTGGCTGACTTCTGGTATCCGGATGTACATGCCGGTTTAATGGGCGTGCGCTGGGTTGAGCAGTGCGTGCAGTCAGCGGATGCCGGTGCGGTGTGGGTGGATTGCTGATTAATATGAAGTGAATATCCCGGTCGGCAGCACTGCCGACCGGGATGCATTAATGCGAGCGCAAATCACTCAGGAAGCGCTGGGCACGTGGGTGCTGGGGCTGAGTGAAGAACTTCTCTGGGGTGGATTTTTCGAGAATCTGTCCCTGATCCATAAACCAGATGGTATCCGCCACTTCGCGAGCAAAATTCATTTCGTGCGTCACGCACATCATGGTCATGCCCTCCTGCGCCAGGCTGCGCATCACCGACAATACTTCACCGACCATTTCGGGATCGAGCGCGGACGTCGGTTCATCAAACAGCATCACCGGCGGCTTCATCGCCAGCGCACGAGCAATCGCCACGCGCTGTTGCTGGCCGCCTGACAGCTGTGCCGGATAGGCATCGGCTTTATGCGACAAGCCAACGCGTTCCAGCAGTTCACCCGCTTGTTTGCGCGCCTCAGATCGTTTAACACCCAGCACTTTCATCGGTGACATCATGATGTTTTCTGCTACCGACACGTGCGGGAACAGGTTGAAGCTCTGGAACACAAATCCAATGCGGGTACGTAGTTGATTGAGCCGCGTGCTGCTGCCGTGAATATCGGTGCCATCAAACACGATCTGGCCGTTATCAATCGGTTCCAGACGGTTGACGGTACGAATCAGCGTGGATTTTCCCGATCCAGAAGGACCGCACACCACCACCACTTCGCCGGTATTGATTTCGGCGCTCAGGTCGGTCAGCGCCTGATACGCGCCGTACCATTTGTTGACCTGGTTAAACATGATCATCGGGCTCATAGTGGTTCCTTATTGCGAAGAGGTTTTAGTCAGCATCACCGCGGGCGCTACGCTGGGATTAGCCTGCGGCGGTTGGCGACGTTTCTGCGCAATGTGCGCTTCAAGTTTGTTAGCGAGCCAGGTGAGGCTGAAGCAGATGATGTAGTAGCTCATCGCCACAATGGCGAACACCTGAAACGGTTTGGTCAACAGCTGGTTGCTCACCTGATTGGCGGCAAAGGTCAGCTCCGGCACGTTAATCACGTAGCCGAGCGTACTGTCTTTAATGATCGATACCAGCTGGCTCACCAGGCTTGGCAGGGTGTTGAACAGCGCCTGCGGCAGAATCACGACACGCAGGGTTTTCATGTGGCTCATGCCTAACGCACGAGACGCTTCATACTGGCCGTGGGGCAGTGCCTGAATGCCGCCACGCACGATTTCGGCAATATAGGCGCTTTCGTAAATCACCAGCGTACACAGCATGGTGGCAAAGCCGCTGATGTTGTGGCCAATCAGCAGCGGGACGCAGAAATAGGTCCAGAACACCACCATCATCAGTGGAATGCCGCGCAGCAGATAAACCCAGCAGGTGGCGGGCCAGCTCAGCCAGCGCCACGGTGACAGGCGCGCCAGTCCCAGCATCACCCCGATGGGGAAGGCCAGCACCACCGCTAATACGGAAATCATTAACGTACAGAGTACGCCACCCAGCGGCCCGTTGGGGTACTGGCCCATTAACAGCAGCATGCCGTTGTCATGCAAAATGGTGAAGATCTCAAACATCGCCATTACCTCGCGTAAACGCGCTGGAAGCGGCGGGCCAGCAGCGCGCCCAAGCCCATCAGCAGCAGGGAGAAGAACAGGTAACCCACGGTGGCCACTAAGTAGGATTCGAAGGTGCGGAAGGTTTGGTTTTCGATATCACGTGTCACATAGGTGAGGTCCGCCACGCCGATGACCATCGCCAGGCTGGTGTTTTTAAACAGCAGCACGGTGTGATTGACCACCGACGGCAGCGCGTTACGCACGCCCTGCGGCAAAATCACCGAGCGCATGGCGCGCACATAACTCATGCCGAGCGCGCGGGCGGCCTCATTCTGTCCATCCGGAATGGCGCGCAGGCCGCTGCGGATATCTTCAGAGAAATAGGCGGCCTGGCACAGCCCAAGGGCGATAAGAGAGAATAAAACTCGGCGTTGTAATCAACGATCATCATCTGCACCGATTCCGGCAGCAGCGTGGGAATGGCGAAATACCACATCATCAACTGAATCAACGTTGGCACATTGCGGTGATAGGAGACATACGCCTTAACCAGCCCAACGGCAATACGATTCTCCGTCAGGCGGACCACCACCAATAGCAGGGCGAGAACCATCGCCAGCAGCCAGGCACCCAACGCCAGTTCAAGGGTGACCACCGTTCCGTCAACGATCATCTGGCCGTAGTGGCCGGTTATCACACTGCTGAAATCAAGTGCCATACAGTTACCTCATCGTACGGTATTACGCGGTGCGGTCGCCCGGTCGCATTGTGGAAAGACCGCCCGGCACTTGCAGCGTCGGGGTAATTTCGATGTTGCCGATGTTGACGGCGACCGGGGCAGACAGCGCGAAAGCCACGCAGTCGGCAATATCTTTGGCCTCTGGCAGTTCGAAGCCATCGATAAAGCGGCGACGCGCATCATCGTGATCGCCTGAAACGTTACCGAAGATGTCGGTGGCGACGCGGCCTGGGCAGATTTCGGTGATGCGCACACGTTTGCCATAGCAGTCCACGCGCAGTTGGCGCGACAGGGCGTGCACACCGGCTTTGGTGGCGTGATACACCGAGTTGCCATTGAAGTTGTAAATGGCGGCAATTGAGGTGATGTTGAACACGTGGCCACGATCGCGCGCCATCATGCCCGGCACCAGCAAGCGGCACAGGTGGAGCACGGCACGCAGATTGACATCGACCTGGGTTTCCACCACGTTTTCGTCGGCATCAAGAATCGAACCAGGATGTGAAACGCCCGCGTTGTTAATCAGAATGTCGATTTCCAGGTCTTTGCACAGCGCAGTGAGTGCCGCGACATCACTGACATCGACCGCGTGCGGAATACAGCCAGTGCGGTCGGCCAGCGCCGCCAATTGCTCTTTACGGCGCGCCACCGCGTGCACGGTGATCCCTTCTTTGCACAGGCGCTCAACAATCGCTTCGCCCATGCCAGCCGATGCGCCGGTCACCAGCGCGGTTTTGTAATCTGAAAATGGCATTTGTGTTTCCTCGTCTCGCCAGGTGTGTCCCCGGCGTAATGGGTCTTTTTTGACTTTATGCAGTTATGCCGCAAGGGCATAAGACATAAAAACTGTGAGGCGATAAGAGCCCCTTATAACCGGATTGCTAATTATTTATCCATCTGAATAGTCAGGATTTCTTCGTCGTATTCAACCGCTGAGTCTGCCTCAACACGCAGTTGCTGTACGCGACCTTTGATGGGACTGAGCACCGGTACATACAGCGGACCAACCTGCACCAATGCCAGCAGATCCTGAGGTGCGACCTGCTGGCCGGGCTGAACAAAATCCTGTTGGCTGTGCGGATGACGGCGTAGCAGCGTACCGGGCAGCGGCGCGCCGATAACCTGTGTGATGGGCGGGGTTTCCTCCGTCGGCATGACGGGTAAAGCGGGCACAGGCGCAAACGTCAGACGAACCGACCACTGTTTGCCCTCTAACGCCAGGCTTTTGAGACCAGAACGTTGCATTTTGCGCGCCAACGCGCGCAGCGTCGGCAGCGGTATCGCGGTTTTTCCATGGGATTCCCGTCAAAGCGAAGCACGCCCGCCGGAGCGGGCAACAGACCAGATTAATCTAGCGCGTTCGTGAGACGGGCAGTAAGAGGGTTTCGCTTTGCGGTGATAAGCGGGTCTTATCCCACCAGAGTCAGCGGATGGTTCTCCACGTTGCGACGCGACATCAGGGACAAGAGAATGGATTTCACCGCTTCGGCAGGCTGGGACAGCGGCAGATGATCCGACATGCAGAATGACAGCGAGGCCTGCACATCCGGCTCGATGATCTTCGCCATCCAGGTATCCCCATTTTTCAGCATCGCGCGTGCGGCGGATTCCGGCATGATGGTGGTGCCCAGACCGGCACTCAGTGCCGCGTTCAGGGTGGTTTGTGATTCGATCTCGCACTTCACACGGTACTGCAGATTGTTCTGCACGAAGGCGTCATCCAGCACTTTACGCATGATGTTGTAGATGCGGGGCAGGAACAGATCATATTGCGCAACCTGCGACAGCGGGATCTCTTTGACCGGTTTGGCCAGGCTGAACGGGCAAACGAAGCACAGATCTTCTTTCATCAGCGGCATGAAGCGCAGGCCATGGATGGTGCGATGATCGTAGATCACCGCCATGTCCATACGCCCGTTCATGATCAGCTCGCTCAGCGTGGTGCCGAAGTTCTCGTTGAAATAGAGCACGATGCCAGGATGCTGCTGCTGCACTTCCATCATCAGCGGGAGCGCCAGGTTTTGCGCTGCTGTGCCGGGAGCCAGCCCGACAGAGACGCTACCGCTTAGCGCTGCGCCAACCAGATCAATCGCACTTTGCGCCTGTTCGCACTGGCGCAAAATGGACTGTGCATGGGAATAGAGTGTTTTCCCGGCTTCGGTGGGCGTGACGCCGCGTTTGGTGCGAATCAACAGCTGTTGATTCACTTCACCTTCCAGC
The DNA here is from genome assembly GCF_002095465.1 of Pantoea rodasii. Lineage (GTDB taxonomy): Bacteria > Pseudomonadota > Gammaproteobacteria > Enterobacterales > Enterobacteriaceae > Pantoea > Pantoea rodasii. Next base: position 199,681 of record NZ_MLFP01000004.1, read on the forward strand.
GTGGCCAGCTGTTGGCTCAGTGCGGGTTGGGCGATATGCAGGATATCGGCAGCTTGCGTCAGGCTACCGACGTCAACAATTTTAACAAAGTACTTCAGGCGACGAAGATTCATGGACACTTCCCTCAAACAGAACGCATATCCTCCTCAAGCAAAGTTGATGCCAGGATAAGCTTTCGTTATTGAACTCAGACAGGAGGGTACGGCTACCGGGCCTCCTGAGGCAGGTGCTGAGCTAGTGAGCCGCCGGCTTGGCGGGTGTTGAAAATTGCAGCGCTGCACCGAATGAGTGCAGTTGACCCATCAGCATTGCCAATGACGGGCAAGGAAAATCGTGGGTTCGGGATATAACTCGGGAAAGAAGGTAACACTTTATTAACATTTCGTCAGGCGTGCGGGCGTGACCTGTCGCGCAATTCCGTGCCAATTTCCCGCCTTTATGGCAAAAGTGTGCAGTCGGTCCAGTCATCGCTTTGTGTTATATCACCACAACAAAGCACTATTATCCGTGGCTTCGGCCCTAATCCTATGCTCAGGGGAAACTGACTCCCCCGAACCCAGGATTGACCATGCCCGAGATAGCCGATCGATTAAAGAATGTGACCGTTTCCGCCTCCGTTGCCATGACCCAAAAAGCACGCGATCTCGCGGCCCAGGGCGTTGATGTGGTAGCACTTTCTACCGGCGAACCGGATTTCCCTACGCCGCAACATGCGATTGAAGCCGCATATGCCGCTGCACGTGAGGGCGACACGCGCTATCCACCCACCGACGGTACGCCTGCCCTGCGCAAAGCTATTCAGCTGAAATTTAAACGCGATAACCAGCTGGATTATGACGTCAGCCAGATTCTCACGGCGGGCGGCGCGAAACAGATCATCTTTAATGCCATCATGGCGACCATCAATCCGGGCGACGAAGTGGTGATCCCTACGCCATCGTGGATCAGCTATGCCGATATCGTGAAATTCGCAGGCGGGGTGCCCGTGCCGCTGCCGTGTGCGCAAGAGAACGGCTTTAAACCGCTGCCAGCGGATCTGGATGCGGCGTTCACCGATAAGACTAAGTGGTTGCTGCTGAACTATCCGAGCAACCCAACTGGTTCGGTTGCCAGCAAAGCCGAGCTGCAGGCGTTGGGCGACGTGCTGCTGCGCCATCCGCAGGTGTGGATCATGACGGATGATATCTATGAACATCTGATCTATGACGATGTGCGTTTTTATACGCTGGCGCAGGTTGAGCCACGCTTGTATGACCGCGTGCTGACGGTGAACGGCGTGTCGAAAGCCTATTCGATGACAGGCTGGCGTCTGGGCTTTTGCGGGGGTCCTGCGCCATTAATTAAAGCCATGAGCAATGTGAACACGCAGAACAGCGGTGGTGTGTGTACCTTGACGCAGGCGGCAGCGGTGGCGGTGCTGGAAGGCCCACAGGATTTGTTGCAAGAGCGCGCGCGCATTTACCGTGAACGCCGTGATTACGTGCTGGAGCGCCTGACTTCGATTGATGGCCTACGCTGCCATAAGCCAGAGGGCGCGTTTTATCTGTTCGTGAATATTGAAGGGCTGATTGGCAAAACCAGCGCCGGTGGCCGCTTCATCAGCAACGATGCTGACTTTGTGCTGGCATTGATTGAAGAGCAGCATGTGGTAACAGTGCAGGGCGCTGCGTATGGCATGAGCCCTTACTTCCGCTTGTCTTACGCCACCAGCATGGAACGCTTGCAGACCGGCTGCGATCGTATCGCGGCATTCTGCGCTGGCTGTCGTTAAACGGAAGGCGAAAAAAAATGGCTGCCGATGGGCAGCCATTTTTATTTGGGCGATTTAAAAACGTTACTGAGCAAGCACTTCTGCCGCCGATGCCACCTGATGGCCGCTGGCTTCGATTTCACTGCGTACGATGCTGGCGAGCGCCAGTGAACCCGGCGTGTCGCTGTGCACCAGAATCGAACGCGCGCGCACGGCTATCACTTCCCCTTCAAAGGTGGTGACAGTGCCATGCTGCAGAAACTGTCGTACGCGCGCCCGCAACGCTGCTTCCTCTTTGATCACTGAACCAGCAATGCCGCGCGGGACTAAACGGCCCTGCGCATCGTAGGCGCGGTCGGCGAGGAACAGCGTCAGAGTTTTCAGGCCCGCTGCCTGTGCCGCTCGCTCAATGAGGGTATCGGGTTGTGCGAACACAATCAGATCCGCATTGATACGGGCCACCAACGCCATGACCTGCTGCGCTAATGCCTCGTCGCGATTAACAATATTGCCCATCGCGGCGTGGAAACTGAAGTGAGACACTTTCGTGCCTTCTGCCTGAGCAATCGCTGTCAGCGCCCCGAGTTGATAAGCGACCTGCTGGCAAATCTCCTCGGCACTGAACGGCAGCTCGCGACGACCAAAGCCCTGACGATCGGGCAAGCCCGGATGCGCACCAATGCCGACACCATTCTCTTTCGCCAGCCGCACCATGTTGGTCATGATCGCGGGATCGCCGGCGTGGAATCCGCAGGCGATATTGGCTGAGGAGACCACTTTCATCAGCGCGGCGTCATCACACAGCTGATAAACGCCAAAGCCTTCGCCCATATCGGAGTTCACATCAATCTTCATGGTTTGGGTTCCTTTGGAAAATTATGCGGTTAATGCTTTACGCAGCGGTGGGCAGCTCACCCGTAAGCGGCTCAGCCAGCCTGCGACCTCTTGCTCGATGGCAATGGCCTCACGCGTATCACTCTGGATCAGCTGGATCGATTGGCCCGGTAACACTTGTCCTAAACGCCACAGATCCTGCTCGATCACGCCAGCGATCTTGGGATAACCGCCAGCAGTGTTGGCATCACTGAGCTGAATGATCGGCTCGCCGCCGGGTGGCACTTGCACAATGCCAGGGATCAGTCCGTAAGATCGCATCTCAATGGTTTGTGACGGGAAAATCGGATCGCCCGCCAGTCGATAGCCGGTGCGATTGCTTTGATTGGACACCTGCCATGACTGCTGCCAGAAGCGACCGGCATCGGCAGCGAACAAGGGATATTCGCCCGATGGAATGGCGCGCAGCTGGATTTCGCCCGCACTGTTGCGCGGAAAATGGGCGCGCAGGGCGCTGTCGGGCGGCTCAATGCCGATACCGCTGGTGGGCAGCGGTGAAGCGTGCGTTTCACCCAGCGCCAGGCGGTCGCCACGCTGCAGCGGACGGCCTTCCAGACCACCAAAACCGCCGCGCAGCGCCGTGCTGCGCGAACCCAGCACCAGCGGCACATCAACACCGCCGGCGATACACAGGTAGCCACGAGCACCGCTGCGCGGGTAACGCAATTCCAGCACCTGTCCGGCACGCACGCCGCAGCCCCACCAGGGCGGTAACGGCGCACCGTCTAGGGTGGCACGGCAGTCAGCGCCTGTTACGGCGATGCTGCTGTCCTGCAAAAATCGTACGCGAAACGGGAACAGCTGCACTTCAATGGCGGCGGCATTTTCTTCATTGCCGAGCAGCAGATTTCCGGCGCGCAGTGCCAGCGGATCCATTACACCACTCACCGAGACGCCCATATGGCGGAAGTTGAAACGCCCCAGATCCTGAACCGTATTTAGGGCACCGCTCTGTTCAATTTCGATCACAGTTCAATCCTCTGCGGCAGAAAACGAATACGATCGCCAGGAGCCATCAGTGCAGGCGATTCCGCCAGAGGATCAAACACTTCCAGCTCGGCAAAACCGATGGCGTTCCAGCCGTTGGGGCCGGTCAGCGCTGAAACACCGGCTTGTGCCCCACCAATGGTGACGGTGCCTTTCAACATGCTGAGAGACGGGACTTTTTTGCGCGGTGTCGCCAGCTGCGGATCCAGTCCGTGCAGATAGCCGAAGCCTGGCGCGCTGCCCAGTGCAAATACCGTGTATTCATTCTGATGATGGCGGCGCACTACATCGCGCGCACTGAATCCGGTATGGCGGCATACCGCATCCAGATCGGTCGCGTGTTCACCTCCGTAATGCACTGGGATCTCAATCAGTTTGCCTTGTGGGCTGATCGACTGCGCCTGATCCCAGGCTGCGTGCAGGCTGGCGCGCACCGCCGTGTCATCACGCGGGATATGGCGAAACAGCACCAGCAAATTGGTGACGCCAGGGATCAGCGCTTCTACCGCTTCATCTGCCTGCAGCAGACGCGCCAGGGACCAGATGCGGCGCTGAGCAGAAAGATCGAATCCACCCGGCGCTTCCACCAGCCATGCGCGAGCACCGATGGTGGAAAGGGTAATCGTGGAGGAACAAGCCAGCGCGGGTGCGCTGGCGGGCTGGATATCAGAATGCGACATCACCGATCACTATTCCAGTGGTTCAAATTTCAGGCTGGAGAGCGGTTGTACGCGCTCTTCACGCACCATTTTGTATTCAGTTTTCGGCCCAATCCAGGTATCCCAGATTTTGTCGATAGTGCCGTCATCGTCCATCGCTTTCAGGCCACTGTTAACGCTGGCCAGCAGTGCCGGCTCATCTTTCTTCATGCCAATACCAATCGGCTCCAGCGCCATCGGCTCTTTCACCATCGCCAGCTCAATGCCGTCTTTTTTCGCCTGCGCGATGGTTTTAATACCGGTCATGGTGTTGGTCACGAAGCCCACAGATTTGTTCTGCTCCAGTGCCAGGAAGGCGGATGCCGTATCCTGGAAGGTCACCGCTTTGCCACCTTTGATGTGGATCGATTGCTCAGAGGTGGTGCCCTTGGTGGCGCTGATGCGTTTGCCTTTGAAGAAGTCCAGTGACTTATCCGCCAGCGGGGCTTTGACCACCAGCATCTCTTTCGCCACGTAGTATGGATCGCTGAACTGGATCTGGTTGCCGCGCGTTTGGTGTAGGCGAGGTTAGCGATCAGCACATCGGCGCGACCGGTGGCAATCACCGCAATACGGGCTTCTACAGAGGTCGGGACCAGCGTGAGTTTGACGTTCATCTGCTTCGCCAGTGAGGTGCACAGATCAATATCCATGCCCACCAACTGACGCGTCTTTGGATCCGGCGAAGAGAAGGGCGGCACGTCAGAATAGACTGCGCACTTCAGCTCACCGCTGGATTTGATGTTCGCCATCATGTCTGCCTGCGCCGCTGAAACAGCCAGCAACGGCAGCAGTGCCAACCCAATGGTGGTAAGTCTTTTCATGGTCATGTGCATTCCCTCAGTGGTGGATACTGCCTCAGAGCGCAAAATATCGCTTTTCTGGACTATATCGGCTTTGTTTTACGTCGAAAAAGAGGGAAAGCGTGTTATGCGATAGCGAAATGATATGACCCCCGGCAATAAGTTATTTCTATTCAGGCAGAGCGAAAAAGTGTTATCCAGCGCACATTTTTCTCCCTAGTGTGAAACGCGTTGTCCTCTCGGCAATCCTGCCGATTGCACGTGGTAGAGAGAGAAGAGTCAAAGCATGAATCCCCGATTAGGCGTATTACTGAAGATAATGGCCGCACTGTGCGCCACGCTGATGCTGGCCTGTGTCAAAGGCCTTAACGGTGCCATCCCCACGGGTGAAGTGATTTTTTTCCGCAGCTTTATCGCGCTGTTTCCGCTGTTAATCTGGCTGAAAATCCAGGGCAACATACTGGAAAACCTCAAGACACGTAATCTGTTTGGTCATTTCATCCGCGGATTTTCCGGCACCGGTGGCATGTATTTTAACTATCTGGCTCTGGTATATATCTCGCTGGCAGATGCGACCGCACTCAGTTATGCCGCACCGTTGTTCACCGTGATTATGGCAGCGATGCTGCTTAAGGAACGCGTTCGCGTATCGCGCTGGGTAGCGGTTGTTGTTGGGCTGTCGGGTATTTTGATTATGCTCTCTTCCAGTCTCGCGGCCAGCGGCGGTGTGCTCGCAGGAGGTGCCGGCAGTGCCACGGCCAGTCTGGGCGTGGCCTTTGCCTTGGCTGCCGCACTCTGTACGGCGACCTCGAATGTGCAGATCCGCTTCCTCAACGGCATCGAAAAGCCGGGCGCGATTGTGTTCTATTTTTCGGTGATGACCACGCTAATTGGCCTGGCCAGCGCCCTGTTTGGCTGGGTAAAGCCGGACGGACTGCAATGGCTGCTGCTGGTGGGATGTGGATTATTTGGCGGTTTGGCGCAAATTTTGGTCACGCTGAGCCTGCGTTATGCCGATGCTTCGTTGCTCGCCCCCTTTGATTACACCACGCTGGTATGGTCAATGCTGATTGGCTATCTGTTCCTGCATAGCTTGCCGGGATCGACAACGCTATTTGGCGCATCGATTGTGGCACTGGCCGGGATATTTGCGGTGTGGCGAGAGAATCGCCAGCGCAAATTAGCGATGGCGAGCAGCACGCCGTAAGGTGCGGCATAAAGGCCACACCTTACGGCATCACATTAACGGTAAACGTCATCGATGATTTCGACCTGCTTATTGCGCAGCGTTTCTGCCAGCCATCCGCGCTCCAGTGAACCGGTTTTTGCCAGCTCGAAATTATGCTCATCCACAATTAAATAGGCCTGCGCAGCTTCGAGAATCCGCGCGGCATCCTGGCGCGGAATCACAATTACGCCATCGGCATCGCCCAGCACGATATCGCCCGGTGAGACGTGGATTTTGCCACAGGCAATCGGCACGTTGATTTCGCCAGGGCCATCTTTGAACGGGCCGCCTGGCGTGTGTCCGGCGGCATAAATCGGGAAATCCATGCGTGATAAGCCATCGATGTCCCGCACCGGGCCATCCAGCACAATGCCTTCCATACCGCGCTGTTTAGCGTAAGTTGCCATCACTTCGCCCATCAGTGACTGGCTGCGATCGCCCTCGTTCGACAGGATGATGACATCGTTGGGCCCGGCCATATCCAACGCTTTGTGCAGCATCAGATTATCGCCGGATCGTGCCTTCACGGTGACCGCCAGGCCGCACATGATGGGGGCTTTAGGCGCGGTTTTCAGGCTGATTTCCGCTGACAGCGCCGGTAAACGGCTCATGCAGTCCGCCACTACCGCTGCGGGTAAACGGCGGAACGCTTCCAGCAATGGCTCGGCATCGGATGGGCGACGTAGATAAATACGATTTCCTGCGGTCATTTTATTTCTCCTGTCAGGATTTACCTGGGTTTATAGGGGTAAGAGAGGGGTTCTCGCGTTCTTCCCGAGTGAAGGCACCGGAAAGGGGCGTGCCATCCACGGTGTCGTAATGGCGCAACGCCTGCGGTTTTAGCCAGCGCTGCACGCGTGAAGGCATATCAAAGCCAATCAGCAGCATCACCACGAACGTCAGACCAAAAGAGAGCCCGCCCAACGCGCCGCCCAGTGAGGCGTGCTGAGCAATCAGCGCGCCTAATACCGGAGCCAACGCACCGCCGAGTGAACCGATGTTGTAGATAAAACTGAGGTTGGCAGCGCGCTGCTCGGTATCGAAATAACCACTGATCATTTTCGCCAGCAGGCCACCAACGCCCTGGCTAAACAGCTGTTGCAGGAAGATCAGCAGGCACAGTAGCCAGACGTTCGATCCGTTGAGCATAAATACCGGGATGATCAGCACCTGGGCGACCAGCAGGCTGAGGACATAGGTTTTGCGTGTGCCGATGCGGTCGGCAGCAATACCCGCCACGCAACATCCGAGCCCCATGCCAAAGCGGCTGAAAGAAAACACCAGTGCGACCACTTCGGGCGAGTAGTGCAGATCGGTTTTTAAGTAGGTAGGTAGCAGGGCGTGGATTGGCCAGCCATACAAAAATACGCACACGATGGTCACGGTTAGCATCAGGCTAGTCGGCCAACGATCGCCCCCGCTTTGCACCAGAAAACTGATAAATATGCCGGCGGTCATCACGGCTAATACGGCAGTAACGAGGCCCGAGCTTTGATGATCGAAGCAGAAGTAAAGCGCCGCTGCTGCCAGCAATCCCAGCAAAATGTTTAGCGTGTTGCGTAGACGATTGGGGCCTCGAAATAGGGTATCCACCATGGTGACGGTGGGTTTTGTGGCTCTGGCTTTTGCGGCAGCCCACTCTTCCGCTTCTGGAATCGCGCGGCGCAGCCACAACGCAAAGAACACCGGGATGATGCCGAGATAAAACAGCGCACGCCAGCCCCACAGCGGCACGATCCAGCTATAAGCTAACACCGATAAAATGGCGCCTGAGGAAAAGCCCGAGTTAAGGAAAGCACTGGCTTTATTACGCATGTCTTTTGGCCAGGTTTCGATAGCATAAGCCGAGCTGGTGCCATATTCACCCGCCATGCCAATTCCGACCAAAATACGCGCCATAAACATCCACGTATAATTCGGTGCGATGCCACAGGCAAAGGTCCCACCGGCAAATAATATAATGCTGGTGATCATGGCGCTTTTACGTCCGTATTTATCGCCCATGGCGCCGAGTGCTAAACCGCCAAACCAACGGAGGATAAAGGCTGCCGAAATTAATGCGGCTGCTTCAGCGGTGCTGACCTTAAATTCCGCCATTATTTCGGTAAGCACTAATGTGATAATAACAAAGTCAAATCCGTCCAGCATATAGCCCATCCAGGCGGCCCAAAAGGCTTTCCATTGCTGGCGATTAAGCCGCTTATACCAGGGCAAAGCCATTGTCTCTTCAGCCATGACAAACTCCGGATGCTATTTACAGCGTAGGGGGATCCAGACTGAAAAATACAGTCTGTGATCAGAGGTTATTGTTCTGTTTGAGCAAGAATACGGGAAATAAACGTGTTACGGAGTTTGTGTTACGGCTAACGAAGTGAGGATCACGAAATATTATTAGGCGGGTTTTTAACTCACTGATAATTAATTTTATTGGGTTTTGTTATGGTGGCATATATTTATAATATGACTGGAGAGTTGTTTTTTAATTCCAACAGGATTTTATCCACCTTCAGGGAAAGTGAAGTACGGTTTTGCCCTGACTCACGCGACGCGCGATGGCTTGTCCAATCGCACCCGCGCCAATAACCACCATAATCTCTTTCATTGTACTTTCCGCCTTGAGGAATGACTGATGCGGCAAGCATAACGGGGAAGGCCATTGATGGCTGTAGGGGCAATTGGCATGAGCTCATGAGTACTGCTCATGTGTTATCAAACCCGGGACAATGCTATTAGACAATTAAGCTGAAATAGCCAGGACTCAGAGTGATAAACGTAGGTTGTTACTGACCTCGGCAATCAATGAATTGGGCACTTCCTGATCACGAGCGAGAAGTGACCACTGCGCCACCGCTTCGACTGTTTCTTCAATGATCCGATCCAGATTACGCTTGCTGAATAGTGGGCTTATTTTCTCTAAAGCGTAGAAGTCATTGCGGGTGAAATCCTCGCGTTTACCATTCAATGTCATCCAATGGCTGTTAACCCACTTACTTCCGGGTTTATAGCTGTAGGCCAGATCGTAAGCTGGAGCCAATTGCCATTTGTTGTCCTTCAGCATGAAAGCAAAGTTCTTGGCATGATCGTCATGGTTGCGTGCCACAATATTGAAGACCATCCTTTTTATTAGCTGTTCTGCATCACGCACGCGAAGCTTGAGTTCTCGCGCTACGCTGAACAGCTCTGCATAAGAAAATGAGCCAGGCTTTTTATAATCGACATGCGCCAGTCCATTCAGGGTCTGTACATGGATCTTCTGATTTCCAATACGGTCAAAGCGCTGAGTAATGAAATGGCGGCGATGACCTTCCGACAATAATTGCGAAGGCATCATCTCGATACCACAGGCTGTTGCCATTTGATAATAAACGTACTCCATGGCCCCGAATCCCAATGGATCACCAAAGGTTTCCTGGTTGCGATTATGTTCACTCACGCCATCAAATTTCATCAGATAGTGTGTGTAATCATCCGGAATTGTGGCCTGGCCAGAGCGCACTTGGGTGAAATCTTCATTAAATGCGAGAACCGCCTTAGGTCTTGCTCCACCCGCACTCATGCCTACTGATAGCAGCGAAAGCATGGCTTCACGATCTTCATCTCCGTCTCGATGAAGTGTTGTTGAGAAGGCTCCTCGGGCATCAAGGATTTCCTGTGCAATGACGACAAGGGATGCTATTTCAATCGGGTTTGAGGCATTGAGACTGCGAAGTTTTGTCGCCGGCGTGTATTCCAACGCACCCATACCGCGCTTGCCTGTGTATTGCAGTCGTTGCAATGGCGTAATGTCGGCAGGAAGTTTACCCTGGCCCGCGACCCAGGCATTGAGTACTGCGTTACCAAAATCATCGGGCAACGAGTCGGCAATTAAACCGGGTAGCCCTTTAAAGGTTGTAAACGCAAGTTCAGGGAAACTGTAGATTTGTGTTGCCAGCGGCATTTTGAGTGGGGAAAGTTCTATTCCTTGTTTAATAAAGTTGGGTGCATATTCAAACGCCCCCGATCCTTTTTCTGAATCAAAACTCACCGCACCCACTTCTTGTTGTGCATAGGTAACATTGATAACTTCCATTACCATTCTGATTTCTCCTCCATGAGCGGTTTGTCCTTACGTTGCCCTGAAGCTCTACGCCTTTGTTTACCCTGCAACTTTGCTAGTTGAATCGGGGATATTTCCTGACGCGGCAGAAACAGCTCCAGCTTTTCGGTGAGATCCAACGCTACCATGATGGCGATAAAGACATCGAACGGCACTTTTCCTTTTTCAGCATTGAGCACAGACTTACGTGCAACACCTGCACGCTCAGCAACCTCCGTCTGCGTTAAGTCACGGTTAAGACGGGCTTGCTTAAGTCGCAGGCCGATTTCTTCTGCCAAAGCCGATGCGGAACGAATAGTCATCTGTTTAAGGTCCTGATTAAGGCACTTTATCGCCAGGTAAGCGTTTAATGTTCAAATTATAGGACTTTATAGAGTTAATGCCATAAAAAACGGATGCCTTATAGTGTCCCATTTATTGGACTTTATACCGCTTAAAGGCAATTTAAGTCCTCAATGTGGGACATAAAAGGAGAAGAGGTGTTAATTAGGTAGCAAGGCAGGAAACGACAAACGCAGAAAAGCAAAAACCCAGCCATAAGCTGGGTTTTCAGAATGTTGGTGCCCGGACGCGGAATCGAACCACGGACACGGGGATTTTCAATCCCCTGCTCTACCGACTGAGCTATCCGGGCAACGGGGCGCATTAAACCTTAATGGCTTTCAGCCGTCAACGGCTTTCGTCAAAAAAGCGTAGCAATCGTGACTGATTGCTTGCTTTTCAGGCAGGCCGTGCAAAATCTCAACATGCACGCTGGCGGTTAAGCGGTATTCAGTATTGAGTGACCTGCATGACCTGCATGACCTGCATGACCTGCATGACCTGCATGACCTGCATGACCTGCATGACCTGCATGACCTGCATGACCTGCATGACCTGCGTGATGCGCGGGCCTAAGGGTCGCCCGCGACAGTTTAGGCCAGTGCCCCATTCTGCCGGCACAGCGCAATACTCAACACATCTTCTGCCAGACGGCGGGCGGTGGCGACATCCTGCACGTTACGCTTCACCAGCAACTTACTCAGACAACCTTCAAGAATCAGCTCCATCTGGTCGGCCACCATCGTCGGATTATCCAGGGCCAAATCCACCAGAATCTCATGGGTGAACTGCCATGAGCTGCGTTTTTGTTGCTCAGCTATCTGATGCACCGGTTGATCCGGCTGTGGATAGAAGCTGCAGGCGGCGATAAACAGGCAGCCGGGAAAACGGCCTTTGCTCACGTGTTCGGATAACACGTCATAGCGCGCCAGCAATTTTTGTTGGGCAGTGAGATGTTCATTGAGCTGTATCTGGCGGCGCCAGCTGTCAATCTGCTGACCGTGGTAGCGCAGCGCGTCATACAACAACGCGTCACGGTCGGGCCAAAAACGCTCTAAATGTTCTGCATCAAGTCCGGTCTCTCCGGCCAATTGATGCAGTGATGTGGTGGCGGCCAGGCCGCTTTGCTCAAGCACATTCAGCGCATGCTCAAGAATCTGTTCACGTTGCAAGTGACTCTCCTCTGGAGTGCGGGCCCGCTCGCGCACGAACGGGCAGTGTCCTGGAACCAGTGTCGTTTAACGCGACAGATTGTGCAAATGCGTGCGGAAGTCGGCGGCATTCAGGAAGCCGGTGACGCGTGAGCCGGGGATTTCTTTTCCCTGCGCATCAAAAACAGAATGGTGGGTAATCCCAACACCTGCAAATGCTGCAACAAAGCGTTGTCCTGTGCATTATTTGCGGTGACGTTAGCTTGCAGTAACTGGATCTGGCTTAAATCGGCACGTACGCCTTCATCGCTGAAGGTGTACTTCTCGAACTCTTTGCAGGCGACGCACCAGTCGGCGTAAAGATCGACCATGGTGATGCGACCTTGTGCCTGCTGAAGTGCGCTATCCAACTGCTCGCTGCTGGCCACCGTTTTGAACGGCAGATGTGCCACAGATTGTACGCTAGCGCTGCTGCCAAAGGCCCAATCCTGCAGCGGACGAGCGGCCACCAGCGCTGCTGCGAGCATGATGATTTGTAAAATGCGCCACTTGCCATTAGCGCGCAAGCTGAGGCTGAATGCCCAGGCAAAGAACGCGACGCCGAGCAGGCTCCACAGGCGCAAGCCCCAGACATCGCCGAGTACTCGTTCCAGTAAGAACACCGGTAGTGCCAGAATCACAAAGCCGAAGCCTTCTTTAACGCTCTGCATCCACGGTCCGCTTTTTGGCAGCAGCTTATTACCAAACATCGTCACGGCAATCAGCGGCAGGCCCATCCCGAAGGCATAGAGCCACAGCGTGCCTGCACCAGCCCACAGGTTACCGCTTTGCGCGATATACAGCAGGATGGCACTGAGCGGCGCGGTGGTGCAGGGCGAGCAGATCAATCCCGCCAGTGCGCCCATCATAAATACACCCGGCAGCGAACCACCTTGCTGGCGATTACTCCACAGCGTTAGGCGCGTTTGCAGGCTGGTAGGCAGTTGCAGTGAGAACAGTCCAAACATCGATAGCGCCAGCGCGATGAACAGCGCTGACAGGCCAATCAATACGTAAGGATGTTGCAGCGCCGCCTGGAAGCGCAAGCCCGCGGCGGCCACCACCATGCCGAGCACGGTGTAAGTCAGTGCCATCCCTTGCACATACACCATCGCCAGCGCGAACAGGCGACCAGCAGAGTAGCGGCGCTGACCACCGAGAATGATGCTGGAGATCAGCGGATACATCGGCAATACGCACGGCGTGAAGGCAACGCCGATGCCAATCAGCAGCGCCCACAGCGGTGAAAACGGCAGTGGCGTGCGCTGTTGCGCAGGCTGCGCATTAACGGCGGGAGCATCGTGATTGGCGGCAACCGGGTTGAGCGGCACCGAACGGGTCTCGGGCGGATAGCAGAATCCAGCGGCGGCACAGCTTGATAGGTCACGGTGAGCGTGGCACCTGACTCAGCTTGATGCAGAGTGATCGGCACCTGTAAATCTTGGGGATATATTTCGCTCTTGCCGTAGAACTCATCCTCATGCGGCTGTCCTGGCGGCAGGGCCAGGGGTGCCATCTGCGCTTTCTGCGGCGTCACATGAATCTGCTGACGATACAGGTAGTAGCCGTCTTTCACCTTCCAGCTCAGTGTGAGTTGGTTGCCCTGCTGGTTGAAATCAAAGCCAAACGCCTGATCCACCGGCACAAAGCGGCTGTTGTTGTTCGGTGAGAAGATATTAGCGTGCGCTGAAACGCAAAACAGCAGCGCCAGGCAAAGGCCCATCAGGCGAGAAAGTCGTGCAGCCATGAGGATGTAATCAGCTCCGGTGGCGAATGAGCCGCGATGATAGCACGGCCGCCTCGCCACGAGGTTTTCAGGATGTAACGGCGCTACAGAATCAGGCTGCCAAACAGGAAGCCAAACGCCACGGAGAAGGCAATCGCCAACACGCCGGGAATGATAAAGGAGTGATTAAACACAAACTTGCCGATTCGGGTCGAACCGGTGTCATCCATTTCGACTGCGGCTAATAAGGTGGGATAGGTCGGCAGTACAAACAGAGCTGACACCGCGGCAAACGAAGCTACCGCCGCCAGCGGCGACACGCCCAGCATCAGCGCGGCGGGCATTAACGCTTTAGTGGTCGCGGCCTGTGAGTAGAGCAGGGTGGCGGCGAAGAACAACACCAAGGCCAGCATCCACGGGTAACTCTGCAACATTCCCCCCGCCACGGTCTGGATGTCCGACAAATGGGCTTTGACAAAAGTATCGCCCAGCCATGCCACACCCATCACGCAGATGCAGGCACTCATGCCAGATTTGAAGGTGCTGGCGCTGAGGATTTCGCCGGTATCGACTTTGCAGGTCAAACAAATCAAGGTGGCGACGGTGAGCATAAACACCACAATCGCTTCGTTGCGCGGCAGGACCGGATTGCTAATCAGCCCAACGCTATCGCTGATCGCGGTGGCATACAGCACCACGGCGGCTATACCGATCAGGAATAGCCCGACCGCGCGTTTGGCGCCGGGTTTAATCTCATAGACATGTTCCCCACGCAGCGTGACTTCGCCTTTGGCCAGGCGAGCCTGGTATACCTCATCATCTTTAAGTTCTTTGCCGAGGAAGCTGGTAAAAATGGCAGCACAGAAGATGGCGGCCATCGTCGCAGGGATCGAGACCGCGAGCAGGGCCAGATAACTGACGCCGCGTGGCTCCAGGATCGAGGCAAAGAACACCACGGCGGCTGAAAGTGGCGACGCGGTAATGGCAATTTGGGAGGCCACCACCGCGATGGATAGCGGACGTGAAGGGCGCACGCCTTGTTCTTTGGCGACTTCAGCGATGACCGGCAAGGTAGAAAAGGCCGTATGGCCGGTACCCGCCAGCAGCGTCATGACATAGGTGACTAAAGGAGCGAGAAAGGTGACGTAGCGCGGATGACGGCGCAGCAGACGCTCGGCCAGTCCCACCATGTAATCGAGTCCGCCTGCAATCTGCATCGCGGCAATCGCGGCAATCACTGCCATGATAATTTCGATCACATCGAAGGGAATCGCGCCCGGTTTCATGCCGCAGAACAGCGTCAACACCAGCACACCTAAACCGCCGGCAAATCCAATGCCGATGCCGCCTAAACGTGCACCCAGCCAGATTGCCAGCAGGACAATCAATAATTCCACTACTACCATTCGTTCCGCTCCTGAGCCGGGAGGAAATCCAGACCCTTAAAGTTGTAGCCGCCAATAAGAAAAAAGCACGCCGTATTGTATACAAGCGTGCTTTTTTGCGACTTGATCCGGAACGGATTACTGTTCGTTTTCGTCGGTGTAGCGTTTGGCTTTGTAGGTCGGATGCATCAGGTTCTGGATGGAGAAGATGTCATCCAGTTCCGCTTCGGTTAGCAGACCGCGCTCCAGCACCACTTCACGGACGCTCTTGCCGGTTTCCGCACAAATCTTGCCGACGATATCGCCATTATGGTGGCCGATGTACGGGTTCAGATAAGTGACGATACCGATGGAGTTGAACACGTAAGCTTCGCACACCGCTTTATTAGCCGTGATGCCGTTAACGCATTTTTCCAGCAGGTTGAAACAGGCGTTGGTCAGGATGCTGATCGATTCGAACAGCGCCTGGCCAATCACCGGTTCCATCACGTTGAGCTGCAGCTGGCCCGCTTCTGACGCCATGGTCACGGTGATGTCGTTGCCGATAACCTTGAAGCACACCTGGTTCACCACTTCTGGCACCACCGGGTTCACTTTGGCTGGCATGATCGATGAGCCCGCCTGCAGTTCTGGCAGGTTGATTTCGTTCAGGCCCGAACGCGGACCTGAAGAGAGCAGGCGCAGGTCGTTACAGATCTTCGACAGCTTGACCGCCAGACGCTTCAGCGCGGAGTGCACCATGACGTATGCACCGCAGTCCGAGGTCGCTTCAATCAGGTCTTCAGCCGGTACCACTGGCAGATTACTGACTTCCGCCAGACGCTGAACCGCCAGCTGCTGATAGCCATCTGGCGTGTTGAGGCGAGTCCCGATGGCCGTGGCGCCGAGGTTTACTTCCAGCAGTAACTCTGCGGTACGCAGAATGCTGCGGGTTTCTTCATTCAGCAATACGTTAAATGCATGGAACTCCTGGCCCAGCGTCATCGGTACCGCATCCTGCAGCTGGGTGCGGCCCATCTTCAGAATGTTTTCGAACTCGACCGCTTTACGCTGGAAGCCTTCGCTCAGTTGGCTAATGCCGTCGAGCAGTTTCAGGATGGACGCGTAAACGGCGATACGGAAACCGGTGGGATAAGCATCGTTGGTAGACTGACACTTATTCACATGATCGTTGGGGTTGAGGAACTGATATTCCCCTTTCTGGTGGCCCATCAGCTCAAGACCGATGTTCGCCAGCACTTCATTGGTGTTCATGTTGACCGAGGTGCCCGCGCCGCCCTGATAGACGTCAACCGGGAACTGATCCATGCATTTACCGTTATTCAGCACTTCATCACAGGCCTGAATAATGGTGTTTGCGATGTTGCGAGGGATTGTTTGCAGCTCTTTATTCGCGAGCGCGGCTGCTTTTTCACCATCACCATACCGCGAACGAATTCCGGTATGTCACTGATTTTATTGTTACTAATGTAGAAGTTTTCAATCGCACGCAGAGTATGAACACCGTAGTAAGCGTCTGCCGGAACTTCGCGCATGCCTAACAGGTCTTCTTCGATACGAATGTTGTTCGCCATGATTACCTTCTTATTATTTCTGCGGTGTTAGTGCCGGGCGACCGGGATGGTCGGGCGGCAATCACTGTGCAGGTGAAGCGATTATGTTGTCGTGGAATACCCGCACCGACATATTATCCATCTTCGGGCTGGCGGGCACGATCATATTCTGTTGTTACAGAATTGTTTGTGCACAGATCACTTTACGGGCATTTACTGGCCCAGCGGTAATAACGATATGTGATGTAGTTCGCAATTTTAAGTCAGTGGGAAAAATTTGGCAGGATCGGTTGAAATCGCGGGTTGAGATGCCCATCTCTATCAATACGGTCTTGCAGACCATCCCTTTCTGCTGCCTGGCAAGAAGCGAGGCAGCCCTACTCACAGGAGATATCGGTGCGCTGGATACCGTTGGTGATTTTTTTGTTCTGGCCTGGATTGAGATCTCAATTTTCATTCAGGTGGCACACGCGCTCGGCGTGCTGCTGACCATGCTGCTGGTGATCTTCACCTCCTGCATTGGTGTGTCGCTGGTGAAGAACCAGGGTATGAAGAATTTCCGCTTGATGCAGGAAAAGCTGGCGCGTAATGAAAGCCCAGCCGCTGAGATGACCAAAAGCGTATCGCTGATCATTTCGGGCTTCTTACTGCTGTTGCCTGGCTTCTTTACCGATTTCCTCGGCTTATTGCTGCTGCTGCCCCCGGTGCAGAAGCATTTGACATTGAAACTGATGCCCCACTTGCGCGTGTGGCGCGGGCCGGGTGCCGGTCCTGATAGCGGCTTTACGATGGATGGCGAATACGAGCGTAAAGATCAGGATAAAATCGGCCACGATAAAGATCGTTAATCAGAGAAGGGCGGCAATAGTCGCCCTTTTTGCTGTCTTTTTCGCCAACTGTTACACAAACGAAAATTTTTTATTTTCTGCCCCTTGAAAGCCCATTTATTGACCCTATCTCTCTCTCCACGAGGCCGGAAGCCATGCAGTCCGGTTCAACCCAAAAAACTGAATGATTGGACTTCTCAAAGGAGAGCTACCAAATGAAAATTCGTCCGTTGCACGATCGCGTTATCGTCAAGCGTAAAGAAGTTGAAGCTAAATCTGCTGGCGGTATCGTTCTGACCGGCTCTGCAGCTGGCAAATCAACCCGCGGTGAAGTTCTGGCTGTTGGCAAAGGCCGCATCCTGGAAAACGGCGATGTTAAGCCACTGGACGTGAAAGTTGGCGATCTGGTTATCTTCAGCGAAGGCTACGGTGCCAAAACTGAAAAATCGATAACGAAGAAGTGCTGATCATCTCTGAAAGCGACATCCTGGCGGTTGTCGAAGCGTAATTACGCGTATTTCACTGAACGAAACGAATTTAAGGGATATTTGAAATGGCAGCTAAAGACGTAAAATTCGGTAATGACGCACGCGTAAAAATGCTGCGTGGCGTTAACATCCTGGCAGATGCAGTAAAAGTTACCCTGGGCCCGAAAGGCCGTAACGTGGTGCTGGATAAATCTTTTGGTGCACCGACCATCACTAAAGATGGCGTTTCTGTTGCGCGTGAAATCGAGCTGGAAGATAAGTTCGAAAACATGGGCGCACAGATGGTGAAAGAAGTGGCCTCTAAAGCGAACGACGCTGCAGGCGACGGCACCACCACTGCAACCGTTCTGGCTCAAGCTATCATCACTGAAGGTTTGAAAGCTGTGGCGGCGGGTATGAACCCGATGGATCTGAAGCGCGGCATCGACAAAGCGGTTATCGCTGCAGTTGAAGAGCTGAAAACGCTGTCTGTTCCGTGCCAGGATACCAAAGCGATTGCTCAGGTAGGTACCATCTCTGCTAACTCCGACGAAACCGTGGGTGCTCTGATCGCTGACGCGATGGAGAAAGTAGGCAAAGAAGGCGTTATCACCGTTGAAGAAGGCACCGGCCTGCAAGACGAGCTGGACGTGGTTGAAGGTATGCAGTTTGACCGTGGCTACCTGTCCCCGTACTTCATCAACAAGCCAGAGACTGGCGCTATCGAACTGGATGCACCGTTCATCCTGTTAGCCGATAAGAAAATCTCTAACATCCGCGAACTGCTGCCAGTACTGGAAGCGGTTGCTAAAGCCGGTAAACCACTGCTGATCATCGCTGAAGATGTTGAAGGCGAAGCGCTGGCGACTCTGGTGGTTAACACCATGCGCGGCATCGTGAAAGTCGCTGCTGTTAAAGCACCTGGCTTCGGCGACCGTCGTAAAGCCATGCTGCAGGATATCGCTATCCTGACCGGCGGTACCGTTATCTCTGAAGAGATCGGTCTGGACCTGGAAAAAGCCACCCTGGAAGATCTGGGTCAGGCTAAGCGCGTTGTGATCAACAAAGATACCTCTACCATCATCGATGGCGTGGGCGATCAGGGCGCAATCCAGGGCCGCGTAACGCAGATCCGTCAGCAGATCGAAGAAGCGACCTCTGATTACGACAAAGAAAAACTGCAGGAGCGCGTAGCGAAACTGGCAGGCGGCGTTGCCGTTCTGAAAGTGGGCGCAGCAACTGAAGTTGAAATGAAAGAGAAGAAAGCCCGCGTTGAAGATGCTCTGCACGCGACCCGTGCTGCAGTTGAAGAAGGCGTGGTTGCAGGTGGTGGTGTGGCGCTGGTTCGCGTAGCGGCCAAAATCGCTGCTTCAGGCCTGAAAGGTCAGAACGAAGACCAGAACGTGGGTATCAAAGTTGCACTGCGTGCAATGGAAGCGCCACTGCGTCAGATCGTAGCTAACGCCGGTGAAGAGCCTTCTGTTGTGACCAACAACGTGAAAGCAGGCGACGGTAACTACGGTTACAACGCGCAGACTGAAGAATACGGCAACATGATCGACTTCGGTATCCTCGACCCAACTAAAGTGACCCGTTCTGCGCTGCAGTACGCCTCTTCTGTTGCGGGTCTGATGATCACCACCGAAGCGATGGTGACTGACCTGCCAAAAGGCGACGCTCCTGATTTAGGCGGCGCTGGCGGTATGGGTGGAATGGGCGGAATGGGCGGCATGATGTAATTTGCCCCTGACTGCTTTAGTCATCTGAAAAACCCTCGATCGGGAACGGTCGAGGGTTTTTCTTTTGGCGGCGAACAAGGTATAAGTATGAGCGCAATACTTCGGCTCTGCGGGTTTATACCCGTCATATTTCAAATTGCAGATGCGTTGGCTGCGTGCATTCACCCCAGTCACTCACTGGAGTAAGCTCCCGGGGATTCATGCCCTTGCCGCTTTTCTGCACCTTGAACTATTTAGGGTATAAGGCAATGAACGTTCAGAAAAAATGTGCGCTTTTCTGCTACGCTGCCACCCGACACTGATGATAATAAATGGGGATTACAATGCGGATTAACCTCTTGCTCGGACTGGCGGTAGGGACTGTACTGCTGGCGGGCTGCAGCAGCTCCAATCAACTGAGTTCCGGCGGACAACGTGTCACTTTCGTTGACCAACAGCCAGGCAGCCAATGTCAGCTGCTGGGCAATGTCACCGGCTCACAAAGCAACTGGTTGAGCGGATCAGGCGGTGAAGGTAGCTCACTGCGTGGTGCAGCGAATGACCTGCGTAACCGTGCTGCTGAAATGGGCGGCAACGTGATTTACGGTGCAACCAGCCCAACGCAGAACCTGTTGTCTGCTTTCGCCCCGCTGGACAGCAAAATGTCTGGTCAGGTGTATAAGTGCCCGTAATGGCAAAAAAGAGTTGTAAAAAAAGCCGCTGATGCGGCTTTTTTTATTCCTGACGTAGCTGCAAATCCAGCGGTGTTTTACTGGGCTCACCCCCGATTTCACGCGCCAGTTTCGGTACCATATAACCCGAAACCATGGCCAGCAATTGGCGCATCAGCGCACGCGCTTCACTGTCAGAAACATAGAAATGCGCGGCACCCTGCACTTTATCCAGCACGTGCAGGTAGTAAGGCAAAATGCCGGCATCGAACAGCGTATTACTCAGGCTAGCCAAAACCCTGGCGTCATCGTTCACGCCGCGCAGTAGCACGCTCTGATTGAGTAAAGTGACGCCTGCACGTTTCAGCATCTGCATGCCGTAGCGCAGTTCGTCGTCGATCTCTTGCGCATGGTTGATATGGCTTACCATCAGCACTTGCAGGCGCGTTTCGGCCAGAATCTGGCAGAGTCCTTCCGTAATGCGTGCGGGTATCACCACCGGCAAACGGCTATGAATACGCAGACGCTTCAGATGCGGGATTTTCTCCAGCGCGCTCACCAGCCACGCCAGCTCATGGTCTTTGGCCATCAGCGGATCGCCACCCGAGAAGATGATCTCATCCAGCTCCGGGTGCTCAGCGATGTAATCGATCGCGGCCTGCCAGTTACGCTTGTTGCCCTGATTATCCTGATAGGGAAAATGGCGACGGAAGCAGTAGCGGCAGTTGACGGCACAGCCGCCTTTCACCAACAGCAGCGCGCGGTTTCTATACTTGTGCAGTAAACCGGGCACCACACTGCTTTGTTCATCCAGCGGGTCGGTGCTGTAACCTGGCGCATCAACAAACTCCTGACGGCTGGTTAACACTTGCAGCAAAAGTGGGTCCTTTGCATCACCCATTACCATGCGCTGAATGAAGGCACGCGGCACGCGCAGGGCAAAAAGCTTGCGCGCATCGTTGCCTGCGGTCAGATCCGCATGCTGTTCAAGAGCTAAAAGTTGCAGTAATTCAGTAGGATCGGTGACAACATCAGCAAGTTGCTGCAACCAATCTTCTCTGATGGGGGGATTTAGGGTTACAATGTTTGCCATTTTTTTGGCTATTACCAGTTCAATATTTACAGAGGGCCTTTATGGCGACTTATCTTAGCAACGATTTCCGTCCCGGTCTTAAAATCATGTTCGAAGGCGAGCCATATGCCATCGAAGCCAGTGAGTTCGTCAAGCCGGGTAAAGGCCAGGCGTTTGCGCGCGTAAAAATGCGTCGTCTGCTGACGGGTTCTCGCGTTGAGAAGACCTTCAAATCTACCGACTCTGCCGAAGGCGCAGACGTTCGTGATATGACGCTGCAGTACTCTTACAACGATGGCGACTTCTTCTACTTCATGCACCCAGAGTCTTTCGAGCAGTATCAGATCGAATCTAAAGTGCTGGACGATGTGACCAAATGGCTGCAGGACAATGCGGATTGTATCGTGACCCTGTGGAACGATAAAGCAATCGCGGTTCAGCCACCGAACTTCATCGAAGCCGAAGTCATCGAAACTGACCCAGGCCTGAAAGGTGATACTGCCGGTACCGGCGGCAAGCCAGCGACGCTGTCTACTGGTGCAGTGATCAAAGTTCCACTGTTCGTGCAGATTGGCGAAGTGGTAAAAGTTGACACCCGCTCTGGCGAATACGTTTCTCGCGTAAAATAATTGCCAAATCAGGCGCATCAATCGATGCGCCTTTTTTTCTCGTCTTTTATCTTCGGCTTAGCCGCCAGCGTTGCGTAACAGGTCTATGCTTTAAGGGCTGTAGTTTTACTGCAACCAACAAGGATATGGCTATGTTAAAGAAAAGTATTGTCGCGATTTTATCGGTACTGGTGCTTTCTTCCGTTCTGACAGCCTGTAACACCACGCGTGGGGTAGGCGAAGATGTTCAGGCGGGCGGTAAAGCAATTCAGCGCAGCGCACAGTAATGAAAGCCGGTGCGAAACGGCGTTTCGTACCGGATTTTTTCTGCCTCCATTTCCTTCCCTGCATTTCTCCTGGTCGAGTCTCGATCCCGTAACGCCGTTGTTTGCCGTAGCCAATACGGGTAGACTTCTCCCCCTTATCTGTATACGGAGTCACCAACATGAGCGAAACGGCAAGCTGGCAGCCGAGCGCACCCATTGCCAATTTGTTGAAACGCGCCGCTATTTTAGCGGAAATACGTCGTTTCTTTGCCGATCGCGGCGTGCTGGAGGTGGATACCCCGGCGATGAGCCAGGCGACCATCACAGACATCCATCTGGTGCCGTTCCAGACGCGCTTTGTCGGCCCCGGTGCCGCTGAAGGGCGTGACCTGTGGCTGATGACCAGCCCCGAATACCACATGAAGCGTCTGCTGGCGGCAGGCAGTGGCCCGATCTATCAGATGGGGCGTTGCTTCCGCAATGAGGAAGCCGGTCGTCATCACAATCCAGAGTTCACCATGCTGGAGTGGTATCGCCCGCACTACGATATGTATCGCCTGATGAACGAGGTCGATGACTTGATGCAGCAGGTGCTGGAGTGCGATAACGCCGAATCCCTGTCGTATCAGCAGGCATTTATTCGCCATCTGGAACTCGATCCTCTGTCTGCGGATAAAACGCAGCTGCGTGAAGCCGCAACCAAACTGGGCGAGGGTGAACTGGCGAATCGTGAAGACGACCGCGATACGCTCCTTCAGCTGCTGTTCATGCTGGGCGTTGAGCCGAAAATTGGTAATGACAAGCCGTGCTTTGTTTATCACTTCCCGGCCAGCCAGGCGTCATTAGCCGAGATCAGCACTGAAGATCATCGTGTCGCGGAGCGCTTCGAGGTGTATTACAAAGGTGTGGAACTGGCGAATGGCTTCCGTGAATTAACCGATAGCCGCGAGCAGCGCCAGCGCTTTGAGCAGGATAACCGCCGCCGTGCCGCGCGTGGTTTGCCGCAGCATCCGATTGATACCAACCTGCTGGACGCACTGGCGCATGGCATGCCTGCTTCTTCAGGCGTGGCGCTGGGTGTGGATCGTTTGATTATGCTGGCGTTGAAAGCCAATGCATTAAGCGAAGTGATTGCCTTCCCGGTCGATCGCAGCTAATTCCTGCCGTCGATATCCAACAGTCACGGCGTGATTTATCGCTCCGTGACTCATTCAGCGATTAGGGTTGTGTGGTGGTCGGAGCGGCGGGGGCTTCTGGAAACTCCTGGATGGTCACCGGCAGCATCATCTTCTGTTCGTTACGCAGCACCTGCACCTGAATCACCGATCCTGGGCGAATCTCCGCCACCTGATCCATGGTTTCCTGCGCGGAAAGCGCTGTTTTGCCGTTCACCTGCAGTAGCACATCATTGGCCTGAATGCCGGCGCGATCGGCTGGCCCGCCGGGCGTCACTTCACTGACGATAATGCCCTGTGCGCGATCCAGACTGCTGCCCTGGCCGTGCAGCGGCGGCAGTTCGCGTCCGGTGATGCCGATATAGCCGCGAATCACCCGACCATCACGAATTAGCTTATCCATGATTTTGGTTGCCAACGCGGTGGGAATTGCAAAACCAATGCCTTCCGGCGTTTCGCCATCATTGCTTTTGTCAAACGTCAGGGTATTGATGCCCATCAGTTCGCCCAGCGAGTTAATTAGCGCACCGCCCGAGTTGCCCTGGTTGATCGAGGCGTCGGTCTGCAGGAAGTTTTGGCGTCCGGATGAGCTTAAACCGACGCGTCCGGTGGCGCTGATGATGCCCTGCGTCACGGTCTGACCAAGGTTATAAGGATTGCCAATCGCCATCACCACATCGCCAA
Organism: Pantoea rodasii; assembly: GCF_002095465.1. Taxonomy (GTDB): domain Bacteria; phylum Pseudomonadota; class Gammaproteobacteria; order Enterobacterales; family Enterobacteriaceae; genus Pantoea; species Pantoea rodasii. The sequence continues at coordinate 223,800 of NZ_MLFP01000004.1, forward strand.
TATGGGCGATGCGCTTAGCGTTAATCGGAATCACTGGCAGGTTAGTGGCGCTGATCTTCAGTACCGCCAGGTCCGTCATCGCATCCGAGCCCACTAAGTTGGCTTCAAAGAAGCGGCCATCCTGCAACGCCACAATGATCTGATCGGCGTTATTGATGACATGCTTATTGGTGAGGATGTAGCCTTTCACGTTCATGATCACGCCGGAGCCCAGCGTGGTGATGCCGCGATTGTTGTTGCCGTGCGCGCTGCGGTTATAAACATTGACCACCGCAGGCACAGCACGACGCACACCCTGATTGAAGCTCACGGGTGATTCATCATCGCTGTTATCATGATCAAAGGTGACGTTGCTGCCCATACGCAGCGCAGGTATCGCAACAAGCAGTAAGCCCGCGACGATCAGGCCCATCACCATAGAACGCAAAAGTTTAAGAAACATGGTGTTATTTCAGGAAAGGTGGGATCGCAGGGCAGAATAACATGAGTAAGGCGGACAAACACCTGCTTGTCCGCCTGTTGCGAGGATTATCTCATTAGCAGATAAATGCTCTCTTCACCGCGCACCACGTTGAGCGCCAGGATCGGTGGTTTACCTTCCAGCGCTTTACGCATTTCCGCCAGTGAACTGACGCGATCGCGGTTTACACCGACAATCACATCATCTTTCTGCAAGCCTGCCTGCTCAGCCGGCGTGCCTTTATCGATGGCATCGACCTTCACGCCTTTATCACCGGTTTTGGTGGCGCCATCGCTTAAGGTGGCACCTTGTAACGCCGGTGACATCAGTTGGGCGCTGGCGGTGCTTTGTGCGCTCTGTTCCAGCGTTACGGTCACGTTCACCGGTTTGCCTTCACGCAGCAGACCAATCTTCACCTGCTGTCCTGGCGGTGTGGTACCCACTTTCACGCGCAGTTCTGCAAAGCTGGTAATGGCTTTGTCATTAATGGTGGTGATGATATCGCCCGCTTTGATGCCGGCTTTTTGTGCAGCGGAATTTGGTAAGACCTCAGAAACAAAGGCGCCGCGCTGCGCATCTACGTTAAAGGCTTTGGCGATGTCAGGTGTCATCTCTGTGCCTTTGATACCCAACTGACCGCGTTTCACTTCACCGGACTGAATCAATTGCTGAGCGAGGTTCATCGCCATATTGCTGGGGATGGCAAAGCCGATACCGATGTTGCCGCCGCTGGAGGCCAGAATTGCGGTGTTGATACCAATCAGTTCGCCATTCAGATTCACCAGCGCACCGCCGGAGTTACCGCGGTTAATCGCGGCATCGGTCTGAATGAAGTTTTCCAGCCCTTCAAGGTTCAAACCACTGCGACCCAGCGCCGAAATAATGCCGGAGGTGGCGGTTTGCCCCAAACCAAAGGGGTTACCGATAGCCACGGCAAAATCACCCACTTTAAGTGAGTCAGAATCGGCGATTTTCACCTGCGTCAGATTTTTAGCACCTTCAACCTGAATCAGCGCGATATCGGTTTGCTCATCGTGACCAATCAGCTTGGCGTCATATTCATTGCCATCGCTGAGCTGGACGCTGATTTTATCCGCGCCGTTGACCACGTGATTGTTAGTGAGGATATAGCCTTTCGCGGCGTCAATGATTACACCGGAACCGAGCCCCTCAAAAGGCTGCGGCTGGGATTGCCCCGGCGCCTGACCGAAGAAGCGTTTCAGCGGCTCAGGAATTTCCTGCGCCTGTTGACCGCTGTCAGTGCCTTCAACATGCACGCTGACCACCGCGGGCAGTACTTTTTCCAGCATCGGTGCCAGGCTCGGCAATGCTTGTCCCTGAACCTGTGCGGGCAGAGTCGCCATAGCGGCAGGCGTTGCCGCCAGACTCATCCCAATGCTCAAGGCTAATGCGCTTAACACTCGTGCTTGTTTTTTCATTGCTACAACGCTCTCGCTGCGAAAAAAAGGAGGGGGATAAAAAGTGTGACAGCCGTTTGACGTAAGTGTTCGGAAAACAAAAAGGGCACAGCTTAGCTGTGCCCCAAAAGGATTATTTACGCGGTGTGCGATCGCTGCCACGCAGCAAACCGGATGCGCCATCAGAGTAATCACGCGGCATTTGCACCGGTGCCTGATCGTTATCCGCTTCGGCTTCCGTCAGTTGATAAGCAAACGGATTCTTTTCGCCAGGCAGATTTGGCAGCAGGTCATTCGACCCTTTTGCCATATGCTGATACAGCTGGCGATAATCATGCGCCATGTTGTCCAGCAATTCTGCGCTGCGCGCAAAGTGGTTGGTGAGCTCTTCGCGATAATCTGCCAGCTCAGCCTTCGATTTTTCCAGCTCATACTGCATGCTACGCTGCTCACGCAGCTTCTTGTTGCCAAAACGCATGACGACTGCGCCGACAATAATGCCAATCACTAAACCAATCAGCCCGTATTCCCAGGTCATAATGACTCCCGTGTAATTTCCGTTGCTTCGTAGGGCATTGCTTCTATTTCAACTTCATTAGCAGCCACTATACCCAATAATCTTATGGAAGTGGAACTCTCGGGCTGCATCGCTTACTGTAGAGCGGCCTAATTTTCGCCAACCGACCCGTGAATCGGACTTTTTCAGGGATTCAGAGAGAACCATGCAAACCTCATCTCCGCTTGCCCGCTATGAGCAGGCGCTGTCGCAGGGCGAGTTTCGCCCGGATGATGTACAACGCGAAGCCATTACCCGTTTAGATGCTATCCAGCAGGGATTGATCGCCCGTAAGCCCTCATCAGAGCCCGCCGCTAAAGGGCTCTTTGGCCGCTTATCTAAGCTGATGTCTAAAGAGAAAAGCAGCAGCGAAGCGCCGGTACGTGGCCTCTATATGTGGGGCGGTGTAGGGCGTGGAAAAACCTGGGTAATGGATTTGTTTTTTCAGTCTATTCCTGGCGACCGCAAACTTCGTCTGCATTTCCACCGTTTTATGCTGCGGGTTCACGAAGAGCTGACACAGTTGCAAGGGCAGAGCGATCCGCTGCTGATTGTGGCCGATCGCTTTAAGGCAGAAACCGACATTCTCTGTTTCGACGAATTTTTTGTTTCCGATATTACCGATGCCATGCTGTTGGGCACGTTAATGGAAGCCCTGTTTGATCGCGGAATTGCATTGGTCGCGACATCGAACATTCCGCCTGACGATCTGTATCGCAATGGCCTGCAGCGCCCGCGTTTCCTGCCCGCCATTGAGCAGATTAAGCGCCATTGTGATGTGATGAACGTGGATGCGGGCATTGATTATCGCCTGCGTACGTTGACCTCCGCGCATCTGTGGAATTTCCCGCTTAACGATGCCACGCATGCTGAGATGGAGCGGATGTTCCGCGCTTTATCGGGTAAGCCGCGTGAGGATGCGCCAGTGCTGGAGATTAACCATCGTCAGATGCCAACGCTGGGCGTGAACGAAGGGGTGTTAGCGATTGATTTCCTCGCGCTGTGCGGGACAGGGCGCAGCAGCATGACTATATTGAATTATCGCGCCGCTTTCACAGCGTGTTGCTGTACGATGTGCCGGTGATGATTTATAAGACCGAAGACCAGGCGCGCCGTTTCCTGGCGTTGGTGGATGAGTTCTACGAACGTCACGTTAAACTGGTGGTCGCGGCAGAAACGTCACTGTTTGAAATTTATCAGGGCACGCGCCTGAAGTTCGAGTATCAGCGTTGCTTGTCGCGTTTGCAGGAAATGCAAAGCGAAGAGTATTTGCGTTTGCCGCATCTGCCCTGATGGCGTGGGCAAAAAACGCAGGATTTCGATGCAAAAAGGTTCGATCTTTGAGTTCGACTTCTCTATAATCTTGCGACCCCACGTTACAGCATCGGTTTTCTTTCCCAAGAACTCGATGTGATCCGGTAACTCACTTGAAGGGGTGGCTTGCTGGGCAAAATGGTCGTGTGAGCCTCAATCGTTTACTTAGCGTTTGGGATTTCACCAACGTGTAACTTTTTATTTTGGGTAAGCTTTTCAATGAAAACTTTTACAGCTAAACCAGAAACCGTACAACGTGACTGGTATGTTGTTGACGCAACTGGCAAAACTTTGGGTCGCCTCGCGACTGAACTGGCGCGCCGTCTGCGTGGTAAGCACAAAGCGGAATACACTCCGCACGTTGATACCGGTGATTACATCATCGTTCTGAACGCAGAGAAAGTTGCTGTAACCGGCAACAAGCGTACTGACAAGATTTATTATCACCACACTGGCCACATCGGTGGTATCAAGCAAGCGACCTTTGCAGAGATGATCGAGCGCCGTCCTGAGCGTGTGATTGAAATCGCGGTTAAAGGCATGCTGCCGAAAGGCCCACTGGGTCGTGCTATGTACCGTAAACTGAAGGTTTACGCAGGCAACGAGCACACTCACGCGGCGCAGCAACCGCAAGTTCTTGACATTTAATCGGGATTATAGGCAATGGCTGAAACTCAAAACTACGGCACTGGTCGCCGCAAAAGCTCTGCCGCTCGCGTCTTCATCAAGCCGGGCAGCGGTAACATCGTAATTAACCAGCGCTCACTGGAGCAATACTTCGGTCGCGAGACTGCACGCATGGTCGTGCGTCAGCCGCTGGAGCTGGTTGATATGGTTGGTAAATTTGACCTGTACATCACCGTTAAAGGTGGTGGTATTTCTGGTCAGGCTGGTGCGATCCGTCACGGTATCACACGCGCTCTGATGGAATACGACGAGTCTCTGCGTCCTGAACTGCGTAAAGCGGGCTTCGTTACCCGTGATGCGCGTGAAGTTGAACGTAAGAAAGTCGGCCTGCGTAAAGCACGTCGTCGTCCGCAGTTCTCTAAGCGTTAATTGTTGCTGCTTCGGCAGACACAATTTGCTCAAAAACCCGCTTCGGCGGGTTTTTTATTGCCGGCATTCACGATTTTTAACGCTAAAAACGCGAGCTTTACCCGCATTTTGCCCGCAAATCATCATCCCCGCCCCACAAGCTGCTTAAAATCTGGTAAACTCACTGACACTTTGCGCCCGCAAGCCGGAGCGTTGTGCGCGTTATTCCTGTCGGGACGACGGGATCGCCGCGCTAATGCTGGCTGTGTGCGAATCTGATGAGCAGGTGAGTCGCCGCGTGGTTGGCTATTCGCAGTATCTTTTTGTGAACAAACTTGGAGGTTTTCATGGCTGTCGCTGCCAACAAACGTTCGGTAATGACGCTGTTTTCCGGTCCGACTGACATCTTTAGCCATCAGGTACGTATCGTGCTGGCTGAAAAAGGCGTCAGCGTGGAGATCGAGCAGGTTGAAACGGATAACCTGCCGCAGGATCTGATTGACCTCAACCCGTATCGCACTGTACCAACGCTGGTCGACCGTGAACTGACGTTGTATGAATCCCGCATCATCATGGAATACCTTGATGAGCGTTTCCCGCATCCACCGCTGATGCCTGTTTACCCGGTTGCCCGTGGTGAAAGCCGCCTGATGATGCATCGCATCGAGCAGGATTGGTACACCTTGATGCGCGCTATCGAAAACGGTACTAACGCTGAAGCTGATGCCGCGCGCAAACAACTGCGTGAAGAGCTGCTGGCGATTGCGCCACTGTTCGCACGTACGCCGTTCTTTATGAGCGAAGAGTTCAGCCTGGTAGATTGCTATCTGGCACCGCTGCTGTGGCGTCTGCCGCAGATGGGCGTGGAATTGCTTGGCGCGGGTTCTAAAGAGCTGAAAGGCTACATGACACGCGTATTTGAACGTGACTCATTCCTTGCTTCATTAACGGAAGCGGAACGTGAAATGCGCCTGCAAGCCCGGGGCTAATGTATGGAAATGTCGCAACTAACGGCTCGTCGTCCGTATCTGCTGCGTGCGTTTTATGACTGGTTGCTCGACAACCAGCTGACGCCGCATCTGGTGGTCGACATCAATCTGCCTGGTGTGCAGGTGCCGCTGGAGTATGCGCGTGATGGCCAGATCGTTTTGAACATCGCGCCACGCGCCGTGGGTAACCTCGACCTCGCCAATGACGAAGTGAGCTTCAATGCACGCTTCGGTGGTGTTCCACGCCAGGTTTCTGTGCCAATGGCCGCTGTTCTCGCCATCTACGCACGTGAAAATGGCGCAGGCACGATGTTCGAACCGGAACCGGCTTACGAGCTGGAGACTAACGAGCAGGAAGGCCAGGAAGAGACGATGATGTCTGTGATTGATGGCGATCGTCCCGACGATGCGGCTGATAACGATCATTCGCCTGATGATGAACCGCCACCGCGTGGTGGACGTCCTTCATTGCGCGTAGTGAAGTAAATCGCGTGAAATAAAAAACGGGCCAATTGGCCCGTTTTTTTATGTCTGCAATGCTTAGTAGACGTCACGCAGGTAGCGTTTATCTTTCTTCAGCTGGTCGATGTAAGCCGCCGCACGTTCGCTGGAGAGGCCGCCAAACTGACGCACCACTTCATACAACGCGGCATCCACATCTTTCGCCATGCGCGAAGCATCACCACACACGTAGAAGTACGCGCCGTCCTGCAGCCAGGCGTACAGCTCAGCGCCTTTCTCCAGCATGCGATTTTGCACGTAGATTTTCTCTTCCTGATCGCGTGAGAACGCCAGATCGAGTTGCGTCAGTAAACCGCTTTGCTGCCAGCCGTTTAACTCATCTTCGTAGATGTAGTCGTGTTCCTGATGTTGGTCACCAAAGAACAACCAGTTTTTACCTTCAGCACCGGCTGACTGGCGCTCCTGCAGGAAGGCGCGGAACGGGGCAATACCCGTGCCAGGGCCGACCATGATCAGTGGCGCGTTGTTGTTAGCGGGCACGCGGAACGCTTTGTTCGGCGAAATAAAGATCGCTGGTTTCTCGCCGCGACGCACGCGTTCGGCCAGATAGGTTGAACACACGCCTTTACGCTCACGGCCACCGCTGTGGTAGCGCACGGAAGCGATAGTCAGGTGCACCTGATTTGGATGTGCTTTTGAGCTGGAAGAGATGGAGTACGCACGGTGCTGCAACGGACGCAGCATCGCCACCAGTTCCGGCACGGACAGGTTACGCTTCAGCTCAAGCTGCAGCAGATCCAGCGTATCTTTGCCCCACAGCCAGTTGGCGAGGGTATCTTTGTCATCGTGCTGCAACACGTGCAGCAGTTCCTGATTACCGGTGTTCTGCCCAACCCACTCAATCAACTTGCGCGATGGCTCAGAGATTTCGAACTGATAGGTCAGCAGGTCGCCGAGGTTGCGGTCAAAGCCCGGCACCGGCGTTTCGTAATCGGCTTTCAGCTCGCTCAACAGCAGGCTAACCAGCTCAGCATCATTCACTGGGATCACGCCCAACGCATCACCGGCTTCATATTTCAGGCCGCTGTCGGTGAGATCGAATTCAAAGTGACGAATATCTTTCGCTGACGATTCGCCCGACAGACGCTTGTTGGTCGCCAACGCCGCAGCATAAGGATTCTGCTTGTTGCTGCCTGGGATCACTGGCGCTTCTGGCGCGCTGTCTAATACGGTACCGCTGCTGCCCGCGCTGGCGGCAAACTGCGGCATCGCGTCGCCAATCCATGCGCTGGAAGGCTCTTCGAAGTCGATATCGCAATCGATACGGTCAAAGACGCGTTTAGCACCCAGCTGCTCCAGGCGCATATCGAAGAATTTACCGGCCTGGCAGAAGCCATCATAACCGGTATCGCCAATCGCCAGGATGGCGAAGTGCATCTGCTCGAGACGCGGCGCGGTACTGGCGGAAAGGGCCTGCCAGAACAGCTGGGCGTTGTCCGGCATTTCGCCTTCGCCGTAAGTCGAGGTGACGATCAGCACGTGACGCATGGTGGCGAACACGTCTAAATCCACTTCGCCCAATGCCTGAACCACCGGCACCAGACCTTTGGCACGAGCGGCTTTCGCAGCCGTTTGTGCCAGCGCTTCAGCATTGCCGGTCTGTGAACCGAACAGAATGTGCAACTGCGTGTTGGTGGCGCCACCGGCCGCAGGTGCCGTCTGCTTGTCTTCTAATACCAACAGACGCGAGTGGAGACCGGCGAGAAAACCCGCCAGCCAGTATTTCTGTTCGCCGTTAAAGGGCGCATCTTCAGGAATGTAAGGAATCTTCATGGATATCTGTACTCAAACCCGTTTCGTGATGTTCAGTCAATATACACACATTCAGTAGTGCTGCTATCAGGAAAGTTTCCCGACCGCAGCGGCGATTTCTGGCAGCGCAGCGCGTGCAAACAGTTCCTCGAAATCAGGCAGATGGCCAAGCACCTCACGGTTGCGGGCGTCCTGATAAATGATCCAGCCATAGGTTGCCAGGCTGTCCATGGAACGGATGTTGCGCTGCGTCAGCGCGGCTTTGTAATCCGACATACGTTTGGCGGCAATCAAGCTAGCCAGTTCGTCATCGCTGTAGCTCTCAATCGCCGAGCGCGCATGACGTTGCAGTTTGCTCACCAACGCGAAATCTTCGGTCATCAGCAGATTGCGTACGGCTTTTTCCACCGCAGCATCTTCTACTGGCGTGCCTTTCGGCAATTTGCCCAGTGCCAGTTGCTGCGCGAAGCTCAACACGGTGTAGTTGTTCAGCAGCACGAACATTTCCAGCGTATCGGTGGCTCCGTAAGCCGGCACTGCGCCATCCGCAATCGTCTTGCCAGTGCGCCAGGCCGCTTTGAACTTAGCAACCTGATGCGCGGCCAGTGACGTTGACAGCTCTTCCAGCAGATCCTTGCGCGATTTCGCTTTCAGGATCTCGCCGCCGTCTTGATACAGCAGCAGCGAACGCGGCATCACATAGACAAAGTGATGGCACTCGGTTTCCCAATTCTCCAGCAGCCAGGCTGCGCGCGGAGATTGCGTGGCGTCCAGATGCCAGTTCAGCATGGTCAGCACCGCTTGCTTGTGAACCTGCGCCAGTTCATCTTCATCGGCGATTGAGCCGAACAGCACGGAGTCACCCGCCGCGTGGGCTGCCAGCGCACCATACGGATCGTACTGGTAAGCAAAACCGCCGCTCATGCCATTGCCGAAGCCTTTACCAAACGTGCCGAGGTTCAGAATCGCACCGTTGGTCATGTATTCGCAGCAGAAATCACCGACGCCTTCAACGACTGCGGTAGCGCCGGAGTTACGTACGGCAAAACGGTCGCCCGCCTGGCCTTGTACGAACAAGCGGCCACCGGTTGCGCCGAACAGCGCGAAGTTACCAATCAGCACGTTGCCATCGCTGTCTTGCGCGCCGCCGCCTGGAGACATCACTACCAGATCGCCACCGCATTGGCCTTTACCGACGCCATCATTACAGGTGCCGTAGTGCTTCATCTGCATACCATCGTTGCAGAATGCGCCAAATGACTGGCCAGCAGAACCGCTGGTGTGGATGTTCACGGTGCGCGGTGCCAGGTAATGACGGCCGCGATCGTCTTTGAACACCGCTGGCAGTGCAGCACGTTGTTCAGCAGACAGCTCATGATTCAGCATGCGCTCGATGTCGATAGCCAACTGGCCGCCAACACTCTTGTTACGGTTGTTCAGGGTGATGCCCGCGCCGAGCGCGATATCGCGGCTCGCCTGGCCGATCAGCTGACTTTTCAGCTCTTCAACCCAGCCATCATCCAGCTCAAAATCTTTCTCCAGATAGACTGGCTTCGCGATTTTCTGCTCTGGCACCACGGTCAACATGGCACGCAGATCCAGTTTGCCCACTTCCAGCGGGTGATCCATCAGGTGCAGCAGGTCAGAACGACCACGCGCTTCGCGCAGTGAACGCAAGCCGAGGCGTGCGAGGAACTCACGCACTTCCTGCGCCACGTTGACGAAGTACTGCGCCAGCTGACGCGGATCGCCATCAAAGGCTTCGGCGTTGGTGGTTAAACCGGCCGGGCATTTGACGTTACAGTTTTTCGCCATCACGCATTTCAACATCATCAGCGCGGTGGTGCCGAACTCGAAGCTGTCGCCGCCGAGCAGGGCAGATTTGATCACATCGCTACCGGTTTGTTGTGCGCCGGAGCAACGCAGCTGCACTTTGTCACGCAGGCCATTAGCACACAGCGCCTGATGCACTTCCGCGATACCGATTTCAGCAACGCGTCCGGTGTATTTCAGGCTGGTGACCGAGGCCGCACCGGTACCACCGGTATTACCAGCCACGTTAATCACGTCGGCGCCAGCTTTTGCCACGCCCACCGCGATGGTGCCGATGCCTTCAGAAGACACCAGTTTCACGATAACGCGCACGCGCGCTGCTTTACAGTCGTGGATCAGCTGTGCCAAATCCTCGATGGAATAGGTGTCATGGTGCGGCGGCGGTGATACCAGCTCAACGCCCGGCGTACCGCCACGCGCTGCGGCGATCTCCACGGTCACTTTCGGTGCAGGCAGCTGTCCGCCTTCACCCGGCTTCGCGCCCTGACCGATTTTGATCTCCAGCTCTTCCAGCATCGGATCGGCCAAATACGCCGCCCACACGCCGAAACGGCCGGATGCCAACTGCTTGATGCGTGACGCGCGAATGGTGCCGTGACGCGAATAGTGCTCGCCACCTTCACCACAGTTACTCATGCCGCCGACCATGTTGGTGCCGTGCGCGACGGCTTCATGCGCAGGTGCCACCAACGCACCGTGGCTCATCGCACCTGAGGCGAAAGTGCGGGTGATTTCGTGTGCCGGTTGAATCTCTGCCAGCGGCAGCGAAGGCAGCGCGGTAAAGATCAGTGACAGATAGTCTGCCGCTTTACCGTAAGCGGTGATATGCAATACACCGTCGGCTACGCTGCTGCTTTCGATATCGTCGCTGAAGCGCGTTTTCAGTGCACGAGCCAGCGCTTCCAGACGTTCATTTTCTGGCTTCAGGCCCGCGATGGAATCAATCAGGCGCAGTTCGAACTGGTTCAGGCTGCCTTGCACGGCTTCACACTTCAGCCCGCGCGTGGCGAAACCGTTGTTCACCAGTGAATAACGACCCAGTTTGCGACCGAACTCCGCTTCGCTGTCTACGTGGGTCAAATCACACGGCAGCGCAAGGATGTCACGCAGTGCCGCTGGACGACGTTTACGTTCGGCGTGCATCAGGCTGGAAAACTGACGGTAATCCGGCGTGATCGCCAGTGAATCAATCACCTCGTTCGGGATGCGTTCGAAGCTGCTGTCTTTAAAGGCGTCAGCTTTGATGTTGAACGCGTTGTCCAGTTTGGCCAGCGTCATCAGACGGATGAAGTTATCTTCTTCACGCGCTTTATCGGCGAAGCGAATCGGCTGTTCCGTCATATCAATAAAGGTACGTACGGCAATGGTGCCGTATGAGTGGCCTGCACCTTCCGCACGCTCTTTAAACAAACCGAGCAGTGGCACTTCTGCCTCGCCCTGAATTTTCAGCGAGCTTTGGTGCCAGTCAGCCGCCATCTGAGCGATAGCCGGGAAGCCCGCGCCGCCCACTGGGGTTTTGATATTCGGGAAATACTTCTTCAATACCGGATCGTCGGTATTCAGGAAGTTAGGTTCAAAGAACTCACCACAGCTGTAGCTCTCTACGGTACAGAGACCCACTTTACCCATGGTTTTCATCAAGGCTTTTTCTGCGGCTTTGGCATAGCGCTTAAAGGCTTTGTTGCCTTCTTCGCCTTCGCCAAATTTCTCTTCCGCACGCATCTGTACGCCCAACGGATAAACCGCTGACGCACCAAAGCCTAACGTGGCCGCGATGTGGTGCGAAGAGATGCTCTGACCGCTTTCTACTACCAGCGAGACATCCAGACGCAGACCTTCCTGCACCAGACGCTGGTTAATCGCAGAGACCATCAGCAGCATTGGAATCGCCGCGTGCGTCGATGAAATGTGACGGTCGGTGATCACCGCAATGCCGCCTTGCTGGCGAGCGAAATCTACGACCTGCTGTGCCAGGTTATCAATGGCGTTTTCCAGCGCGTTGGCGTTGGCCGCACGGCTAACGATATCTTTGCCGACGACTGGCTCATACAGCATTTCAAAGCGCGCATAAGGCGCGACGGTTTGCTCGCGCAGACGCAGCATATCGAGGTGAGTCAGGATCGGCGTAGGCACGATAACCTGCTGACCTTTGCTGCGGCCGAGATGCGGTTTGGCACCCAGCGCCACGCGCAGCGTCATGCCGTCCGCTTCACGGATGGAGTCCAGTGGCGGGTTGGTGACCTGAGCAAAACGCTGTGAGAAGTAGTGCGCCATGCCGCCTTCGTGGTCGGACAGGCCATTGATGGCGTTGCCGTAACCCATTGCCGAGATCTTCTCAGCGCCGGTTTGCAGCATCGGGTCCATCATGAATTTGAAGCTTTCCTGGTTATAGTAGTACGCCACAAAACGTTGATAGGTTTGCAGGTCACCACGATAACGCAGCGGTGAGCCGAGCTGTTCCGCCTGAATCTCTGGCAGATCGTGCAGGTCAACGCGTGCCGCACTCAGCAGTGAAAGGTAATCTTTCTCTGCCGCCAGTTTTCCAGCGCTTCCACCGTGGTGTAAGAGCGTTTTCCTGGTGATCGTAATAGAGCATGCCGCCCGCTTCGATACGGCCGCGACGCAGTACGCTTTCCGGTGGGAAGGCGATCTGGCCGGCTTCAGACATCGCACCGATGTATTCAGCGGTTTCAACCGAACGCAGCGGACGCAGGCCGAGGCGGTCAAGGCGCGCCCCGATCACTTCGCCGTTACCGAAGATCAACGCTGCCGGGCCATCGTTCTTCTCTTCATAAAGTGAGAAGTACTCCAGCATCGCGCGCACTTCATTAGACAGCGAGGTGTCGTTTTCCCACGCGGGCGGCATCATCGACACCACGGCGTTGATCAGGTCGAGATTATCTTCCATCAAACGGCTGTGAATGCTCTGGTCAAGACGTGAACTGTCGGACTGACCTTTTGGACGCACGATTTTCTTGCCGCGCGCCAGCATCAATGCCGCTTCTGCAATGCGGTTTTTACGATCGGTGTTCAGCTCACCGTTGTGCGCCATCAGGCGGAACGGTTGCGCCATAGTGGTGTGCGGATCGGTGTTGGTCGAGAAGCGGGTATGGAAGAACAGCCCGCGCACCTGATGATCGGCATCGGTCAAATCTTTGAAGTAAGGAATCACTTCATTGGAGTTCAGGCGGGCTTTAAACACCTGCGTGCGCGAAGAGAGCGACAGCGGATAGAGACCGCCAAATTCACTTTCAGTAAAGGCACGTGCTTCGATGTCGAGCAGCGCACGATAGATGTGGCGCTCGAATTCGAGTTGTTCTGTCACTTCCTGCGGTGCCGCAAAGATCCACTGCACAATCGGCAGCTGGAATTGCAGGGCGGCTGGACGCGTTACGCTGCCGTCCAGCGGCATGTCGCGCTTCATCAGCACGGGGAAGTTATGGGCTGCGAGGGTTTCTTCGACCAGACGCTCAGCGTTCGCACGCAGTTCGGCATCTTTCGGCACAAAGAAGTTACCCACGCCAAAGCGACCGGCTTCCAGCGGTTGGCCAGTGACTTTACGGAAGAAGTTTAAAGAAAGGTCGACGTTGACACCTGCGCCATCGCCCACGCCCTCAGCAGACATGCCGCCACGGTGGGGCACCGTGCACAGTGCGCTATGCGCCATCTGCAGGATCTCATGGGTCTGCTCGCCGTCCTTACGGGTAATAAACCCAACACCACAGCTATCACTACCGGCTGAGGGATCATACAAACCATATGGATGAGGTTTTTGAGTGGACATTGAGGGTCTCCTTAAACTGCTTTTGACATTACCTGCATTATTTCAAGCACAGAGCACTGCTGCGTGCTGTATCAAATTCGTTTTCGCCGCTTAAACGCGGACGTCGCAATACCGAGCAAAGGCTCTCAAGAGAGTATGGTCTCGTCCTTGATGAGCTGCTCTTAACTTCCGGTCTCTTACGGGAGATAACTTGCATCCAGAGGGTGTTTCTTGCTGCATAGATATGCCGAGACACAGTCCCGACTGGAAAGCATCCAGCGGAATTCCAACTTATCGGGAAAGCGAACTCAGGTCAAATAGCCAGCTTTGTTGCGGTTAATAGGCTATTTTGACAATTAACTTTATGATTATGAACAATTTATTACGTAAATAACTGTCAATCTGACGATTCTGATTCCCCTATGAAGTGTGAGCCGTCTCACTGTGAGGTACGCCTCAGATATCCAAACAATGCTGAATAACCGTACGTCATCAGCATAAAATTCTGTTAGCGCGGTTTCATGCACAGGATGTATCTGTTTTTCTTATGGCGTCATATTTGAATCAAAAACGGTCTGTCATTAGTAAAATTAATCAGGAAGAGTGTGATTAAAACAGCGCTAAAGTTGAATGAATATGCAATAACGAGGCGCAACCATCAGGTGAAATGGCTGCCGGGATGCTGAATAGCACGGGATGTCATGAAAGTGTCGCAAAAGCGCGGCCCTCCAGATTATTCAGTTGGCAGAATTAGTCAAGCAGTTTGCGCATAACGATGCGAACATCGGCGAAATCACCCTGTGGTGCACCATAATGAGGCAAACGCAGCGCGATATGAACAGGTGAGGCGGCGCAGTGCCGCGATAATTACGCTATCATGAGCCAGATTTCGTTCAGGGAGCTCGTGATGAAACAAATTCGTCTTTTAGCGCAGTACTACGTTGATTTGATGGTCAAGCTGGGGCTGGTGCGTTTCTCGCTACTGTTAGCCTCAGCCTTGGTGGTGCTGGCGATGGTGGTGCAGATGGCGGTCACCATGGTACTGCGTGGCCATGTTGAAAGCATCGACGTGGTGCGATCGGTGTTCTTTGGCCTGTTGATCACGCCCTGGGCGGTCTATTTTCTCTCGGTGGTCGTCGATCAGCTGGAAGAGTCACGCCAGCGCCTGACGAAGCTGGTCGATAAGCTGGAGGAGATGCGTACGCGCGATCTCGAGCTTAATCAGCAGATGAAAGAGACCATCGCCCAGCTTAATCAGGAAATTAACGACCGTATAAAGGCCGAGCAGGCGCGCGAACAGGTGATGGATAAGCTGCGCGAAGAGATGGCGCGTCGCGAGCAGGCGCAGATCGAGCTGGAGCAGCAGTCTTCCTTCTTACGTTCCTTCCTCGATGCCTCACCGGATTTGGTGTTCTATCGCAACATCGATAAGCAGTTCTCGGGCTGTAACCGCGCGATGGAGTTACTGACCGGCATGAGCGAGAAACAGCTGATTGGACTGACGCCGCGCGACATCTACGATGAAGATGCGGCCACCAAAGTACTGGAAACCGACGAGAAGGTATTCCGTCATAACGTCTCCCTGACTTACGAACAGTGGCTGCAATATCCCGACGGGCGCAAAGCCTGTTTCGAAATCCGTAAAGTGCCTTACTACGACCGCGTCGGTAAACGCAGTGGCCTGATGGGCTTTGGCCGCGATATTACCGAGCGTAAGCGTTATCAGGACGCGCTGGAGAATGCCAGCCGTGAGAAGACCACCTTTATATCTACGATCAGCCACGAGCTGCGTACGCCGCTGAATGGCATTGTCGGGTTGAGCCGCATTCTGCTGGATACCGATCTCAATCAGGAACAGGTCAAGTACCTGAAAACCATCCATGTCTCGGCCATCACCCTTGGCAACATCTTTAACGACGTGATTGAAGTGGACAAAATCGAGCGTCGCAAAGTGCAGCTGGATAATCAGCCGCTCGATTTCACCGGCTTCCTGGCGGACCTTGAGAACCTCTCAGGCCTGCTGGCGCAACCCAAGGGCCTTAAGTTTGTGATGGCGCCCGAGCTGCCGCTGCCCCACAAGATTTCAGCCGATGGCACGCGCCTGCGCCAGATCCTGTGGAACCTGATCGGCAATGCGGTGAAATTCACCCAACAGGGCGAAATCGTGGTGCGCGTGGCCTATCGACAGGACGAAACGCTGCACTTCGAAGTACAGGACTCCGGTATGGGCATCCCGCAGGAAGAGCAGGACAAGATTTTTGCCATGTATTATCAGGTGAAAGATCAGCACGGCGGCAAACCGGCGACCGGTACCGGCATTGGACTGGCGGTTTCTCGCCGTCTGGCGCAGGCGATGGGCGGTGATATCAGCGTCAGCAGCGCGCCGGGGCAGGGTTCATGCTTTGCGGTAGAGATCAAAGCCCCTCGCGTGGCCGATGAGGTTGAAGACGAAGATCTTGATGACAATATGCCTCTTCCGGCGTTACACGTGTTGCTGGTTGAAGATATTGAGTTGAACGTTATTGTTGCCAGTTCGGTACTGGAGAAGCTCGGCTGCAGTGTGGAAGTGGCGATGACAGGCACTGAAGCGCTGGCGATGTTCGATCCGCAGGAATTCGATCTGGTGCTACTGGATATCCAGTTGCCAGATATGACCGGCCTGGATGTGTCGCGTGCCATTCATCAGCGCCATGCCGGCGTAATGCTGCCGCCGCTGGTGGCGCTGACCGCCAACGTATTGAAGGACAAAAAGAGTATCTCGATGCGGGCATGGATGATGTGCTGAGCAAACCGCTGGCGGTGCCGGCCCTTACGGCGATGATCAAAAAGTTCTGGGATTATCAGGGCGAACCGGAAGAAGAAGTTCAGGCGTCCTCAGACGAACACTCGCGCATGCTGCTCGATGTCGAGATGCTGGAGCAGTATATCGAATTGGTGGGCCCAGGTTTGATTACACAAAGCCTGACGATGTTTGAGCAGATGATGCCGGGCTATCTCGATGTGCTGGATTCCAACATGATGGCGCGCGATCAAAAAGGTATCGCTGAAGAAGGGCATAAAATCAAAGGTGCAGCGGGATCGGTCGGGTTGCTGCATCTGCAGAAGCTGGCAAAACAGATTCAGTCACCGGAACTGCCGGCATGGTGGGATAACGTGCAGGAGTGGATCGACGAATTAAAACATGAGTGGCAGCATGACGTTAACGTGTTACGCGAATGGGTTATCGAGCGGGAAAAATCTTTGGACGCCAGAAAAAATGACCCCAGTCGAAACTGGGGTGCGCGAATACTGCGCCAACACCAGGGAAATGGGTACTGCTGCTATCGTTAGAAGTCGAATGAATCAGCAACAGTATGGTATTGGTTAACGCTTCGAAATCACCTTAACAAATTCGCCAACGCTTGTGACAAGATTCATTAAATTGTGTGATGTTGAGCAGCGATTAAATACAGAAAACATTAATTTGCTGACACAGTCAAGTAAGGAATTAATTTCTTTGCCGTATTGCACTATTTTTGACCAAATGTTCTGCTTTTTGCCTGAATTTCCTTCAGCCGAGAGCAGGAAAAGCCTGACAGCAGCACTGAAATTCTTAATCGGCCGAAAAATCGGAGTTAAGTAAGCTTAACGTGCTGATATAACTTGATAATTAAGGTTGGACCGATGGGTTATCCAAAACGTTTTGGAAACCCTCTGCAGAAAGTTCCAGTTTCAGGTTTCGTGGCTTAATGTAAACCAAACGGAAGGTTAATTCCTTTACCGGTAGCAGGGTTAATCAAGGTGATATGGAGGCGGTTTTAGCGGCAATTTTCGGAATGGTCTCGCTTATCATTGAGCATATTCAAATGCTTTGAAAGTTTATTGTTAAGTATTGTGAAAGTTTAAACGTGACCTACATCACATTGAGTTAAGTATTCGATGGTAAGCAAATTGCTGGGTTTTTCACCATGGAACCGATTCCTAAGAGATGGAAGTGCTTGATGTGATTGGCTCTAATAGAGGAACGATGATTGCGCAGGTAATAACTTTACCTCTAACTGTCACGCGCTGAGCGATAAAGTTTTGGCTAGGATCGCCGCTATTTGAAATCGTGACCCGAGTGATTGATTAATCCGGGAAACAGGTAAGAGAAAATTGTATGAGTAAGAGTAAAGGGAAACTGGGGCAACGCATTAAAGTGCTGATTGCTAAAGTTCTGGTCGCCTGGCTGGGAATCTGGCTGGCCGGGATCGTGATCTTTGCCTTTTTACCGGTACCGTTTTCAGCGGTAATGGTTGAGCGCCAGTTGGGGGGCGTGGCTGAGCGGCCGTTTCGCCTATGTGGCGCATTCCGATTGGGTGAGCATGGATGAGATTTCGCCGTGGATGGCACTGGCGGTGATCGCCTCCGAAGATCAGAAATTCCCGGAGCATTGGGGTTTCGATATGGATGCCATCCAGCAGGTATTAGATAACGATGGATCTGAACGGATGCGCGGTGCCTCAACGCTGTCGCAGCAAACGGCAAAAAACCTGTTCTTATGGGATGGCCGTAGCTGGGTGCGCAAAGGGTTTGAAGCGGGGCTGACGGTCGGTATTGAAACCGTATGGACCAAACGTCGAATCCTGACGGTGTACCTGAACATTGCGGAGTTTGGCAATGGCGTATTCGGGGTGGAAGAGGCCTCGCAACGCTATTTTCACAAACCGGCCAGTCGTTTAAGCATGTCCGAAGCAGCGTTGCTGGCGGCCGTCTTACCGAATCCGATTCGCTTTCGCGCGGATGCGCCATCGGGCTACGTACGGATGCGCCAGCAGTGGATCCTGCGCCAAATGCGCCAGCTAGGCGGCGAGGGTTATCTCGCGCGTTACAAGCTGCATTAACCGGGTTTAATCTTCGTCGAAGCCAGCTTCAAACAGTTCGATGACAGCAGCCAGCGCCTGCACTTCCTGCGGACCGTTGGCTTCAATCTCAATATGACCGCCTTTGGCGGAATCGAGCATCAGCAGGGCAATCACGCTACTGGCTTCGGCTTCCGTGCCCGCCTCGTTACGCAGCAGCACTTCGGCATCAAAACTCTGCACCAACTCGAACAGCTTCATCGCCGGACGCGCATGCATGCCCAGCTTATTACGAATCTCAACGGTTTGCTTCACGGTCATGATTTGCGTTTTTCCAGGGTGCGATGGCGCGATTGCACGTTTTTACCGCGTGAACGGAAATAATCCGCCAGCTGTTCGGCGATGTAGACCGAGCGATGTTTACCGCCGGTACAACCAATCGCGACGGTCAGGTAGCTGCGGTTGTTGGTTTCCAGCATGGGCAGCCACAACTCCAGATAGCTGCGCGTCTGGTAGATAAAGTTGTGCACTTCGGTATGGCGGTCAAGAAATGCGGCTACCGGACGGTCGAGACCGGTCATCGGGCGCAGCTTGGGATCCCAGTGTGGGTTTGGCAGGAAGCGCACATCAAACACGTAGTCGGCATCGATAGGAATACCGTGTTTAAAACCAAAGGATTCAAACACCATGGTCAACTCACGTTCGCGCTTACCCAGCAAACGTGTACGCAGCATTTCTGCCAGTTCATGCACCGACATCTCGGAGGTATCGATGATCAAATCAGCACGTGAGCGTAATGGCTCCAGCAGATCGTTTTCTTCATCGATGGCACTTTCCAGCGATAAATTCTTACTGGAGAGCGGATGCAGGCGGCGCGTGTCGCTGTAACGGCGGATCAGGGTGTTGCGATCGGCATCCAGGAACAGCAGCTGCGGCGAAAACGAATCCGGCAGATTATTCAGCGCGGCCTCAAACACCTCCGGCGATTCAGGCATATTACGCACGTCAATGCTGACGGCCGCCGAGATGTTGCGTTCCGTTAAGGTGTTTGCCAGCTCCGGTAACAACACGACCGGCAGGTTATCGACACAGTAAAAGCCCATGTCTTCCAGGGCCCGCAGCGCGACTGATTTTCCTGAGCCTGACCGACCGCTAACGATCATCAGCACCATCACATTTCTCCCGTTTTAAACCGGCGAACACGCCGGTAAATGTGTCTGTCGCTTAAGAGTGTTCTTCCTGAGCTTCTGTGATAATGGCATAGAGCTCTTCATCACTCTGTGCCGCACGCAAACGGCGGCAGACGGTTTTATCCGCCAGGCGTTTAGCGACCAGCGACAGCGTATGCAAATGGGTTTTGCACTGGTCTGCAGGCACCAGCAGCGCAAACAGCAGGTCAACCGGCTGGTTGTCCACAGCATCAAAGGCAATCGGCTGATCGAGGCTGATAAACACGCCAACGGCGCGCAGCGTATCCTCCTCCAGCTTGCCATGAGGAATGGCGATACCGTTGCCAATGCCGGTACTGCCCATGCGTTCACGGGTCAGAATGGCTTCAAAAAGCGTCTGGTGCGGCAGATTGAGCTGCTTGGCTGCCAGCTCGCTGATAATTTCCAGCGCGCGTTTTTTGCTCTGGCAGTGTACGCCGCTACGGGTACAGTCCAGTGAGAGGACCGAGCTCAATTCCAGTGTCAGATCGTTGTTCATCATCGTTTCACTTGCGAGTTCACATAGCCGCAAGGTTAACGCCATTCATACCCCAATGGCGAGTCCCCTGTTGGCGCTTGCGCAGATGACAAAACGGGGCGGTTAACCCGCCCCATTTGCGCTCTGAGTGCCGAATCGGTCAGCACTCTGCAAGCATGAAGGTTAGTGTTTTTTCAGTTTGTCTTTGTGTTTAGTCAGCTGACGGGAAAGCTTGTCGATTAACCCGTCGATGGCCGCGTACATGTCTTCCGCTTCCCCTGTGGCGTGCAGCTCCCCGCCGTTGACGTGCAGTGTTGCTTCAGCAATCTGCGTCACCTTCTCCACTTTCAGAACAATATAAACCTGATTGATACGATCAAAATAGTGTTCCAGTTTGGCAAATTTGCTATTTACAAATTCGCGCAGCGGTTCAGTGATTTCAACATTAAGTCCGGTAAGGTTTAGCTGCATAGGTCTTCCTTCTTCGTTCGGTCAAACCAACTGTTTGCGCTGATTTGATGGCGGTATAGACAAAGACTCGCGATATTTAGCAACGGTACGTCGCGCCACCATGATGCCCTGATCGGATAACATGGTGGTGAGTTTGCTGTCGCTCAAGGGTTTTGCGGGATTTTCCGCGGAGATCAATTTTTTCACCAGTGCGCGGATTGCCGTGGAAGAGGCTTCGCCACCGCCTTCGGTATTCACATGACTGGAGAAAAAATACTTTAATTCAAAGATGCCACGCGGACTATGAAGATACTTTTGCGTGGTCACGCGAGAAATGGTGGATTCGTGCATGTCCACGGCCTGGGCGATATCCGCCAATACCATAGGGCGCATGTACTCCTCGCCTTGTTCGAAGAACGCCTGCTGCTGTTCGACAATGCAACGCGTCACTTTGAGCAGCGTGTCATTACGACTCTCGAGACTTTTAATCAGCCATTTGGCTTCCTGCAAATTACTGCGGATAAACTGATTGTCGGTGTCGTTTCGCGTTGATCCACCCATCGATGCGTAATGCTGGTTGATCTTCAGGCGTGGCAGGCTGTCAGAGTTCAGTTCAACCATCCAGCGCGTGCTGATTTTACGCACCAGCACATCGGGAATCACATACTCAGGTTCACTGGTATTGATGGATTGGCCCGGACGTGGGTCAAGAGACTGAATCAGCAGCATCGCTTCTTTCAGGACGTCTTCCTTGAGGCGTGTGACACGCATCAGGCTACGGAAATCGTGATTGGCCAGCAGATCGAGATGTTCACTGACGATCAGGCGTGCTTCTGACAGCATCGGCGCATCGGCGGCATATTGGGAAAGTTGTACCAGCAGGCAGTCACGTAAGTCTCGTGCGCCGACGCCGACCGGATCAAAGCGCTGAACGCGCTTCAGTACCGCTTCAACCTCTTCCAGCGTCAGTTCATCATCACCAATACTGTCGCAAATATCCTGGACAGATACCGTCAGATAACCGGTGTCGTCGATGGCATCGACAATGGAGGTGGCGATCGCACGGTCAGTATCGGTGAAAGGCGTCAGTTCTACTTGCCACATCAGGTAATCCTGCAGTGACTGCGTGGTTTCGCCCTGATAGACCGGCAGTTCATCGTCCTGATAATCGTTGCCGGTGCCTGAAGGGGTACCAGCGGTGTAGATTTCATCCCAGGTGGCGTCAAGGGGCAACTCCTCTGGCATCTCTTTCTGTTCTAATGCTTCACGTGTGTCTAACGAGTCTTTTTCCTGAAACTCACGTGCCTCGACTTCTTCATGCACATCGGTTTGTTCAAGCAGCGGATTGCTTTCCAGCGCCAGTTGCAGTTCTTGCTGAAGTTCAAGCGTAGAGAGTTGCAGCAGACGGATGGCCTGCTGCAACTGTGGAGTCATCGCCAACTGTTGGCTGAACCTGAGTTGCAAACCTTGCTTCATAATTCTGCTTGAATTTCCTAAGCAAATGTCGTGTATGACGACACCTTATCAGAGTCTGAACTCTTCGCCCAAATAAACCCGCTTAACCTGCTCATCTGCAAGAATTTCCTCGGGCGTACCATGCGCGATAAGGTGACCCTGGCTCACGATGTAAGCACGTTCGCACACGGCGAGGGTTTCACGCACGTTGTGGTCGGTGATCAGCACGCCGAGGCCGCTATCACGCAGGTGTTCGATGATTTTTTGATGTCGATGACTGAGATAGGGTCAACACCGGCAAAGGGTTCATCCAGCAGGATAAATTTCGGATTAGCCGCCAGCGCACGGGCAATCTCCACACGACGGCGTTCACCACCGGAAAGCGCCTGGCCCATGCTGTCGCGCAGGTGCTCGATGTGGAACTCTTCCATCAGCTCGTTGGCACGATCCTGACGCTGCTCTTCGGTCAAATCATCGCGGATTTGCAACACCGCCATCAAATTGTCGAACACGCTCAGGCGACGGAAAATCGAGGCTTCCTGTGGCAAATAGCCAATACCACGACGTGCACGAGCATGCAGAGGCAGAATACTGATGTCTTCGTCATCAATCACAATGCGACCGGCATCGCGCGGCACAATACCCACCACCATGTAAAACGTGGTGGTTTTGCCAGCGCCGTTCGGGCCAAGCAGGCCGACAATCTCGCCAGATTTTACCTGCAGGCTAACATCTTCCACCACGCGGCGGCCTTTGTAGGCTTTCGCCAGGTTTTCAGCGACTAATGTGGCCATAGCTATCAGTTACTCTTCTTAGGGCTCGTGGACGAGCCGTTTTTGTCCTGCAACTGCGACGGCACCAGTACGGTGGTGACGCGCTTGCTCTCACCCTGGCTGAAAGCCTGCATTTTCTGCTCTTTCACCAGGTAAGTGATGCGATCGCCTTTGATATTGCTGTCCAACTGCTGGATGAAGGCATTGCCAGTCAGTTCAACGAAATCGTTCGCCAGTTCATAATGCAGTTTCGAGGCGTGGCCTTGCACGGGCTTACCGTTATCCTGCATCTGATAGAAGGTGGCCGGCGTGCCGTACGCATCCACAATCGTTTTTTGCTATCGCCACCAGGACGTGTCACTACGACTTTGTCGGCGGTGATTTTGATTGAACCCTGGGTCACGATCACGTTGCCGGTAAAGGTGGCGACGTTGCCCTGCAGATCCAGCGCTTGATTCACTGAATCAATGTTAACCGGCTTGTCTGAATCACCGGTTAACGCCAGCGCAGGCAGGCTGGTCGCCAGCAAGGTGCTCACCAGCAACAACTTAAGGCTGTTTTTGTTCATTTTGTTGGATTTCATAGGAAGTTTTGACCTTTTCAAGCAGCTGGGCATTTTTGGTTCGTAAATTGCCGCGCATCTTCATGCCAGTGGAATTAAAACTGCGGCCAAATAGGGTAACCTGATCGTCAGAGCTAACATCCTGAGTAATCAGGTTAACCTGAGCATTATCGGTGATGATGCGCTCAAGTTGTGAATCCTGGGTCAGCGTGTTCACTTCGACGTGACCATACAGATAAAGCATACGATCTTTGGTCAACTTTGCTTTGTCGGCGCGTATTGTCCAGGTGGGCACTTTATTTTCGTCATAAGTGGTCGCCACCGGATTATCAAACCAGCTGACTTCGTCCTCAGCAAAGTAGGTCACTTTATCCGAGATCAGTTTGTACGCCAGCGCGCCCGTCGGGTTGTACACCACCGAATGGGATTTTTCGCTGGTATAGGTTGGCTCCTGACTATCGGTGGCCACCGGCGTTTTGCTGTCGTCCTGGTTGGTGAGATTCCAGCCGATCAGCACCAGGGCGATCAAGGCCAAAATCAGCGTTATCCAACGCCTGCTCTTACTCATACTGATTGCCCTTTGGCATCCTCAAATTTGTTCTGTGCGATTAAAATCAGATCGCAAAGTTCACGCACCGCACCGCGTCCACCGGCGATGCGCGTCACATAATGGGCACGCGGCAGTAATACCGGATGCGCATCGGCGACGGCCACGCTCAAGCCCACCTGCGCCATCACTGGCCAGTCGATCAGGTCGTCACCAATATAGGCAACCTGCTCGGCAGTTAACGACAGTTTATCCAGGAGTTCACGCCACGCCAAAAGCTTATCTGATTGTCCCTGGTAAAGATGCGTAATGCCAAGGGTCTTGCAACGATCTTCCAGCAGTTTGGCTTTACGCCCGGTAATGATCGCCACTTCAATGTCGGAGGTTAGCAGGCAGCGGATGCCGTAGCCATCACGCACGTTAAATGCTTTCAGCTCTTCACCGCTGTTGCCCATGAAAATCACGCCATCAGACATTACGCCATCGACATCACAAATCAGCAGGCGAATCTGCGCCGCACGCGCCATGACTTCTGCACTGACCGGGCCGTAACAGGTTTCAACCATTGTGGAGTCCGCACTCATTATTTTTTCCTGTTCAAACTACGCCAGCGCGCAGCATGTCATGCATGTGTACCACACCGAGCAGACGGTCGTCATCGGCGACCAACACCGCAGTGATGTTTTTGTTTTGCATCAGATTAAGCGCATCTACTGCCAGCATATTGGGGCGCACCCGGATTCCGCCACGCGTCATCACATCCTGAATACTGGCTGACTGGAAATTAATGCCCATATCGAAAATGCGGCGCAGGTCACCATCGGTGAAGATGCCTTCGATTTTCATCAGGTCATCAACAATCACCGTCAGGCCAAGATTCTTACGTGTAATCTCCAGCAGCGCATCACGCAGTGATGCATCGCGGCTGACGTGAGGGATTTCATCACCGCTGTGCATAATATCGCTAACGTGCAGCAATAGCTTGCGGCCCAGTGCGCCACCGGGATGCGACAACGCAAAATCTTCCTGAGTAAAGCCACGCGCTTCCAGCAAGGCGACGGCCAGCGCATCGCCCATCACTAACGTCGCGGTGGTGCTGGAAGTCGGGGCCAGACCGAGCGGGCAGGCTTCCTGCGGCACTTTCACACATAAATGCACATCAGCAGCGCGTCCCATGGCACTCTCCGGGCGGCTGGTGAGGCAAATTAACGGTACTTTCTGCCGCTTCAGCACCGGAATCAGCGCCAGAATCTCGTTCGATTCACCGCTGTTGGAGATAGCGATCACCACATCATTAGGCGTTACCATGCCAAGATCGCCATGGCTGGCCTCGCCAGGATGGACAAAAAACGCCGACGTGCCGGTACTGGCAAAGGTGGCCGCCATTTTCGCGCCAATGTGGCCGGATTTGCCCATGCCCATCACCACCACTTTACCGCGGCAGGCAATGATCATCTCGCAGGCGCGGCTGAAGTCGGCGTTAATATACTGATCGAGCTGCTCAAGGCCTTCGCGTTCGATGCGCAATACCGCTTTACCTGCTTGTTGATAATCAAAATCCGGTTGCTGATGTGACATGGTCAGTCCGTCCTTAATAGCTTGCGATAAGCGTGGGGCTGAGCCACAGCCACAGTACCCACACGATAAATCCACTTAACAGTAACGTACCTGCCACGCGGCCAATTCGGCGTTTGCGTAGCAGACAGAGCAGGGCGAACAGTACGCTTACGCCAAGCATGACCCAGTAATCACGCGCGAAGGCATGGGCATCAATGCTGCCAGGATGAACCAGCGCAGGCAGGCCGAGCACAATCGCCAGATTAAAGATATTAGCGCCAATCAGGTTACCGATGGCGATATCGTCTTCGCCTTTCAGCGCGCCCGCCACCACGGTCGCCAGTTCTGGCAAGCTGGTGCCTACCGCGATCAGCGTCAGGCCCATCACCAGTTCACTGACCCCGAAGTAGTCGGCGAACACCGTAGCGTTGTCGATCACCATGCGCGTCGACATCGGCAGAATGATCAGCGCCACGGCCAGCCAGAGAAACGCTACAGTATTACCTGCTTCATCACGCGGGAGTTCGGCCAGTTGCTCACGTGTTAGCGTGTCGTTGTTATCACGCTCGGCGCGGCGGGCAATGCGAATAGCGATGATCAGGTAGCCCACGGCAATCAGCAGCAGCGCGACACCGTCCAGGCGACTCAGATGATTATCAAACAGCATGATGCCGCTCAGCAGTGAGACCAGCAGCATCAAGGGGAGTTCGCGTCGAATCAGATTAGAGTGCACCGTTAAAGGGTGCAGCAGCGCCGCGCCGCCAAGGATTAACAGAATATTGGTGATGTTCGAGCCAAGCGCTGTACCCACGGCTAAATCCATTTGCCCATGCTGTGCCGCGGAGAAAGAGACAATCAGTTCCGGTAACGAGGTGCCAATGCTCACCACTGTCATGCCGATGATCAGCGGAGGTATGCCAAAGGATCGACACAGGATCGCGGCACTGAATACCAGACGGTCAGCGCCGTAAGCCAGAAGAAGCAATCCGATAAACAGCAGGGCAGTGGCTACGAACATGAAAAATCCTTGATGGATAGGTGTGTCGGCAAACCTTGTCCGACAGGTAAAAACATTGCACGCGCGGAAACAGGCGCTGATTTTGACTGTCTGAGAGCCAAAAGTAAATTTTAAGGCCGTTTTCGCCACACCTTACGGGTAAGTTTCTGTAAAACTATCGTGCATTGTGGTCTACCAGGCTACCATCCACGACTTTGAGAACGCCCGATCCGCATAAAGAGGTAACGATGATCCAGCAAAAAACGAATCTGGTTGAGGTTCGTGGCGTCAGCTTCACTCGCGGAGACCGCGTCATCTTTGATGATATTTCGCTTACCGTGCCTGCGGGCAAAGTCACCGCCATCATGGGGCCATCCGGTATCGGCAAAACCACACTGTTGCGCCTGATTGGCGGACAGCTGCAACCGGAAAAAGGCGAAATCTGGTTCCGTGACCAGAATATCCCGACACTTTCTCGCACCAAATTGTATGAAGTGCGAAAAAAATGAGCATGTTGTTCCAGTCAGGTGCACTTTTTACCGATCTCAACGTCTTTGATAACGTCGCCTGGCCGCTGCGTGAACACACACAGCTTCCGCCGGCGTTATTGCACAGCACCGTGATGATGAAGCTGGAAGCGGTGGGTCTGCGCGGTGCGGCGAAATTAATGCCAGCCGAACTCTCCGGCGGGATGGCGCGACGTGCGGCGCTGGCGCGCGCTATCGCGCTGGAGCCGGAACTGATCATGTTCGATGAGCCGTTTGTTGGCCAGGATCCGATTACAATGGGTGTACTGGTAAAATTAATCGATGAATTGAACCATGCTTTAGGCGTGACCTGCATTGTCGTTTCACACGATGTGCCAGAGGTCTTGAGCATTGCCGACCATGCCTATATTGTTGCCGGTCAAAAGATTATTGCTCAGGGCAGTGCGCCGGAACTGCGGGAAAATCCCGATCCGCGCGTGCGCCAGTTTATTGAGGGTCATGCGGACGGCCCGGTACCGTTCCGCTTCGCGGCCGGGGATTACCTCAGCGATCTGACCCGTGTAGGGAGAGCCTAAACTGATGTTGCTTAAGGCGCTGGCGTCATTTGGACGTCAGGGAATTAATACTTGCGCGGCCTTTGGCCGAGCCGGCTTGATGCTGTTTCATGCGCTGGTGGGAAAACCGGCGTTTCGTCGACATGCGCCACTGCTGATAAAACAGCTGTACAGCGTGGGCGTACTCTCGTTGCTGATCATTGTGGTATCGGGCTTGTTTATCGGCATGGTGCTGGGCTTGCAGGGTTATCTGGTGCTCACCACGTACAGCGCCGAAACCAGCCTTGGTATGTTGGTGGCGCTGTCGCTGCTGCGCGAACTCGGGCCTGTCGTCACAGCACTGTTGTTCGCCGGACGCGCGGGCTCAGCCCTGACAGCAGAAATCGGTCTGATGAAAGCCACTGAACAGCTTTCCAGCATGGAAATGATGGCGGTTGACCCATTGCGTCGCGTGGTTTCACCGCGCTTCTGGGCGGGCTTTATTAGTATGCCGCTGCTCACGTTGATTTTTACTGCTGTGGGCATTGCGGGCGGTGCGTTGGTTGGCGTGAGCTGGAAAGGTATCGATCCCGGCTTCTTCTGGTCAGCGATGCAGAATGCGGTAGATTTCCGCACTGATGTCATCAACTGCATTATCAAAAGCGCGGTCTTTGCCGTCACGGTGACGTGGATTGCGCTGTTCAATGGCTATGACGCCATCCCGACTTCGGAAGGGATCAGTCGGGCGACGACGCGTACCGTAGTGCATGCTTCACTGGCGGTACTCGGTTTGGACTTTGTGCTGACAGCACTGATGTTTGGGAATTGATGCAATGCAAAGCAAGAAAAACGAAATCTGGGTAGGCGTCTTCATGCTGGCGGCGCTGCTGGCACTGTTATTCCTTAGCCTGCGCGTGGCCGATCTGAAATCACTCGGTACAGAACCCACCTGGAAGCTGTATGCCACCTTCGATAATATCGGCGGTCTGAAAGTCAGCTCCCCGGTAAAAATTGGTGGCGTGGTGATTGGCCGCGTGACGGATATCTCGCTGGATGATAAAACCCTCTCGCCGCGTGTCACCATGGACATCAGCGATCAGTACACCGACAAAATCCCGGATACCAGTTCATTGGCGATTCGTACGCAAGGCTTGCTGGGTGAGCAGTTCCTCGCGCTCAATTTAGGGTTTGACGATCCTGAACTGGGGTCGGCGATGCTTAAAGAGGGCGGCACATTGCGCGACACGAAATCCGCGATGGTGCTGGAAGATCTGATCGGCCAGTTCCTTTACAAGAGCGGCGACAATAAAAACGATAATCAAAAGCAGGGTGCAGAGAGTGCGCCTGCCCCTGCAGCACCTGCTACAACGGAATAACCCCAAGAGGTAAACACGATGTTTAAAAGATTAATGATGATAGCCATGCTGGCGATTTTGCCTCTGGCTGCCAATGCGGCAGATCAGAGCGACCCTTACAAACAGATGAATGAAGCGGCAGCGAAGACGTTCACTCGTCTGAAAAATGAACAGCCTAAAATCAAGCAGGATCCCAACTACTTACGTGAAGTCGTGCGTCAGGAACTGCTGCCTTATGTGCAGATAAAATATGCCGGTGCATTGGTGCTGGGTCGTTATTACCGTGAAGCGACGCCGGCACAGCGCGACGCTTACTTCAGCGCCTTTGGTGATTATCTGGCGCAGGCTTATGGCCAGGCGCTGGCACTCTATCATGGCCAGACCTACCAGATTCAGCAGCCGCAACCGATTGGCGATGCCAACATTGTAGCGATTCGCGTAACGATTCTGGATCCGAATGGTCGTCCGCCCGTGCGCCTGGATTTCCAGTGGCGTAAGAACAGCCAAACCGGCAACTGGCAGGCTTATGACATGGTGGCCGAAGGCATTAGCATGATCACCACCAAACAAAATGAGTGGAGCGATCTGTTGCGCACGAAAGGGATTGATGGTTTGACCGCGCAGCTGAAATCTTACGCAGCACAGCCTATCACTCTGGATAAACAGTAAGCATGAGCGAACCGTTACGCTGGCAGCGCACTGCCAGCACGCTGTCTTTAAGCGGCAAGTTGGATCGCGATACGCTGCTGGCATTATGGCATGAACGTGAAACGGCGATGGTGGATGTGGTCACTATTGATGTTGCGGCGTTAGATCGTGTGGATTCAGCGGGTTTAGCGTTGCTGGTCCACCTGCGCGAAATCGCACGAGCACAAGGCAGCACCCCGGTTTTCACCGGCATTAACGATAAACTCCAGTCACTAATCACGCTGTATAATTTGCAGCAGATTATTGTTTCTGCGGAAAAAATCGCCTGATTACGGCTTAATCGATTAAAGCCCCTGAATTTTTCAGGGGCTTTTGTGTATTTAAGAGTCAGGCGCTTTCCTCTAAGATATCCGCCTTATTATTATTAAGTGAAGCAATGAGCGATGGAAAATAATGAAGTTCAGGCCGTGCTGATGCAGGCGCTGCCATTAGAAGAAGTACACGTACTCAGCAACGACGGTAGCCATTTTCAGGTGATCGCGGTCGGTGAGATGTTCGGTGAACTGAGCCGTGTTAAGAAGCAGCAGGCTGTGTACGCGCCGCTGATGGAATACATTGCGGATAACCGTATTCATGCGGTTTCCATTAAACTTATACCCCAGCTGAGTGGGCGCGCGACCGTAAACTCAACGGTTTCTAAGCGTCTCACGGGCTGTTTTGTTGATAGATAATTGAGAGCCGTTAATGGACAAATTTCGTGTGCAAGGCCCCACCCGTTTAAGCGGTGAAGTGACCATTTCCGGGGCGAAAAATGCTGCGCTGCCAATTCTTTTTGCTGCGCTGCTGGCAGAAGAGCCGGTAGAGATTCAAAACGTGCCTAAGCTGCGTGATATCGATACCACCATGAAGCTGCTGAATTTGCTGGGCGCGCGCGTTGAGCGTAATGGTTCGGTTCACGTTGATGCTCGCGAAGTGAACGTCTTCAGCGCGCCTTATGATCTGGTGAAAACTATGCGTGCCTCGATTTGGGCGCTGGGTCCGCTGGTGGCGCGTTTTGGCCAGGGCCAGGTTTCACTGCCGGGCGGTTGTGCGATTGGCGCCCGTCCCGTGGATCTGCATATCACCGGCCTTGAGCAGTTGGGTGCAGAGATCAAACTGGAAGAGGGCTACGTTAAAGCTTCCGTTAATGGCCGTCTGAAAGGCGCGCATATTGTGATGGACAAAGTCAGCGTCGGCGCGACCGTGACCATCATGAGTGCCGCAACATTGGCAACGGGCATCACCATCATTGAAAACGCCGCGCGCGAGCCGGAGATTGTCGATACGGCAAACTTCCTCAACACGCTGGGCGCAAAAATCAGCGGTGCAGGCACCGACAAAATCACCATCGAAGGCGTTGAGCGTCTCGGCGGTGGTGTTTATCGCGTGCTGCCTGATCGTATCGAAACCGGTACTTTCCTGGTGGCCGCCGCGATTTCTCGCGGCAAAGTGGTATGCCACAAGGCGCAGCCTGATACGCTGGATGCGGTGCTGGCGAAACTGCGTGATGCGGGTGCCGAGATTGAAACCGGTGAAGACTGGATCAGCCTTGATATGCACGGCAAGCGTCCGAAAGCTGTCAACATTCGCACTGCGCCACACCCAGGCTTCCCAACCGACATGCAGGCACAGTTCACCCTGCTGAACATGGTGGCAGAAGGCACGGGCGTCATCACCGAAACTATCTTCGAAAACCGTTTCATGCACATCCCTGAGCTGATTCGTATGGGTGGTCACGCGGAAATCGAGAGCAACACCGCCATTTGTCACGGTGTTGAGACGCTGTCAGGTGCGCAAGTGATGGCAACCGACCTGCGTGCTTCAGCGAGCCTGGTGCTGGCCGGTTGCATCGCGGAAGGCACCACCATTGTGGATCGTATTTATCATATCGATCGTGGCTATGAGCACATCGAAGATAAACTGAAAGCCATGGGCGCCAATATCGAACGCGTCAGCGGCGAATAACGCTGACACAACGTTTGAAGGAACCAGTCACGGCAGCGTGGCTGGTTTTTTTTCGTCAAGGATCTCAGATCTCATGACGATCCTTGGGCGATCGTATGCGTTTTTTGCGATCCAACAAACGCAAGGTGACGGGATCATAATAGCGACTTGGCCATATCTCTGCCGGATGTACGCCGATCGCGTTGGCGATCAACCATTCCCCTTTGGGCCAGGGGCGGGAGAGGGCATTCGATAATGTGGAGGAGTTCAGCCCTGAATCTCGCGACAATTCAGCCATCGATGTCCCTTTTTTACGCAGCGCCGCGATCACATCCGCCGGGTGCCAATCCTGTTTCCTTGCTTTCATAACGTCCTGCTCCTTGTCCATGTTATAGCTTCGTCTCTGCCGCAATGCGTGAATCCATGACCGAGATATCTGGAAAAAACCAAAAACTTTATAGCAAATAATTTCCATAAGCTTCCAGTAATTGTTTTGGCGTCACGCGAAACTGCGTACTCTTTCGCAAAAGTACTGCAATGGATGAAACGGTATGCGGAGGAAAAGCGGAGGGGGAGCGAGTGGGAAAAGAAAACGGGGCGCCTGGCCCCGTTAATCAATCAGAAGTCGCGCTGTACTGACATGTGCGCCAGCGCTTCGAGTGCGCTGCGCCAGGGTGATTCGGGGATGGCTTGCAGTGCGGCAATCGCTTTATCCGCCTCTTCTTCCGCACGTTTACGCGTCCACTCCAGTGAACCGGTGTGCTGCATCGCAGCCAATACCGGCTCCAGCAGGTGCCGACCGTTGCCTTCTTCAATAGCTTTGCGAATCATCTGCGCCTGCTTCGGTGTTCCATTATGCATGGCATGCAGTAATGGCAGCGTAGGCTTACCTTCGCTGAGGTCGTCACCGGTATTCTTGCCCAGCGTTTCGCCATCAGCACTGTAATCGAGCAGATCGTCGATTAACTGGAAAGCCGTACCCAGATAGCGGCCATAATCCTGCAGCGCTTTCTCCTGAGCCGGCGTGGCTTCTGCCAGAATCGCGGAGGCTTGAGAAGCGGCCTCAAACAGGCGCGCGGTTTTGCTGTAAATCACGCGCATGTAGCTTTCTTCGGTGATATCCGGATCGTTGCAGTTCATGAGCTGCAGCACTTCACCTTCAGCGATCACATTAACGGCTTCTGACATCAGCGCGAGGATCTTTAAGGATCCCATGCTGGTCATCATCTGGAACGCACGCGTGTAAATAAAATCACCCACCAGCACGCTGGCAGCGTTACCGAACGCGGCGTTAGCAGTGGCTTTGCCACGGCGCATATCGGATTCATCCACCACATCATCGTGCAGCAGTGTCGCCGTATGGATAAATTCGATCAGCGCCGCATTGGTGACATGCAACGATCCTTGATAATTGAGCGCGCGTGCCGACAGCACCGCGATCATTGGCCGAATACGTTTGCCCCCACCGCTGATGATGTAGTAACCCAGCTGATTGATCAGTGAGACCTCTGAATTCAGCTGGTCGAGGATGGTCTGGTTGACGGCCGCCATGTCCTGCGCGGTTAATTCATTAATCTGTTCTAAGTTCATTCGTCTGTTCAGCTTTGACTCGTATTTTGCATGGTAAGCGCTTTTACCCAGCGTGAGTTCAGGTAATCTGTTACTGATTGTACTTGAAAAATCGGGCTGAGAAACGTTTGCATTCGTCCTGCGCTTTTTTTCTGCAAGAGAGTGCAAAGTGCACTTGTCTTCTGCTGGAGATTTGCGTAGAATTCGCGCCCTATTGTGAATATTTATCGCGCCGCCTGATGAATAGAAAGGCATGCGCAGAAGCGGAGTTTTATATGTACGCGGTTTTCCAAAGTGGTGGTAAACAACACCGAGTAAGCGAAGGTCAGACCGTTCGCTTGGAAAAGCTGGACATCGCAACCGGCGAAACCATTGAGTTCGACCAGGTTCTGATGATTGCAAATGGCGAAGACGTGCAAATCGGCGCGCCACTGGTATCAGGCGGTGTGATCAAAGCAGAAGTTGTTGCTCACGGTCGTGGCGAGAAAGTTAAGATTGTTAAGTTTCGTCGTCGTAAACACTACCGTAAGCAAGCTGGTCACCGTCAGTGGTTCACTGATGTGAAAATCACTGTGATCGGCGCTTAAGAGGAGATCTGACAAATGGCACATAAGAAGGCTGGTGGCTCGACTCGTAACGGTCGCGACTCCAATGCAAAACGTCTGGGTGTTAAGCGTTTCGGTGGTGAATCTGTTTTGGCAGGTAGCATCATCGTTCGTCAGCGTGGCACCAAGTTCCATGCAGGTACCAACGTAGGTTGTGGTCGTGACCACACCCTGTTTGCTACCGCAGACGGTAAAGTACAATTCGAAGTTAAAGGTCCTAACAACCGTAAGTACATCAGCATCGTTGCTGAGTAAGGTTGTTGTGACGCAGACGGTTAACGTCTGAACACACGAATTGAAGGCCCCGCAGCTTTGCGGGGCTTTTTACATTCTGCCGCAGGTTGCGGGATCCCCTCTGACCAAAATGCGCAGTTTGCTGTACAATTTATGTACACTTGGCTTTGCCAATCTTGTATTATCCGCCGCCGGTCAGCGCAGAAGACCCTGGCGGACCCGTTTGCCGTGCTTAATAGCCGCGAACGATAGCGTGACGGAGAAATAAAATGAAGTTTGTAGATGAAGCGACGATCCTTGCGGTCGCGGGCGATGGCGGTAATGGTTGCGTAAGCTTCCGCCGCGAAAAATATATTCCACGCGGTGGCCCAGATGGCGGCGACGGCGGAGACGGCGGCGATGTTTATCTGGTCGCTGACGAAAACCTGAATACCCTGATCGATTATCGCTTCGAGAAATCTTTCCGCGCCGAGCGTGGTCAGAACGGTCAGAGCCGTGATTGCACCGGTAAACGCGGCAAAGACATCGTCGTTAAAGTGCCTGTTGGGACACGTGTGATCGACCAGGGAACTGGCGAAACGCTGGGTGATATGACCCGCCATGAGCAGAAGTTGATGGTGTCGAAAGGCGGCTGGCACGGCCTGGGCAATACCCGTTTCAAATCTTCAGTCAACCGCAGCCCACGTCAGAAAACCATGGGTACACCAGGCGAGAAGCGCGATCTGCAGCTTGAACTGATGTTGCTGGCAGACGTCGGTATGCTTGGTTTGCCTAACGCCGGTAAATCAACGTTTATCCGTTCTGTCTCAGCGGCAAAACCGAAAGTGGCGGATTACCCGTTCACCACCCTGGTGCCAAGCCTTGGCGTTGTGCGTATGGACAACGAAAAAAGCTTCGTGGTCGCGGACATCCCGGGTCTGATTGAAGGCGCAGCGGATGGTGCCGGTTTGGGTATTCGCTTCCTGAAGCACCTTGAGCGTTGTCGCGTGCTGTTGCACCTCATCGACCTGGCGCCGATTGATGAATCCGATCCGGCTGAGAATGCCCGTATCATCCTGGGTGAGCTGGAAAAATACAGCGATAAGCTGTTCCAGAAGCCACGCTGGCTGGTGTTTAACAAATGCGACCTGCTGAGCCGTGAAGAAGCGGAAAGCCGCGCTAAAGCGGTTGTGGAAGCATTGGGTTGGGATGAGAAGTACTATCTGATTTCTGCCGCCAGCCATGATGGCGTGAAAGATCTTTGCTGGGATGTGATGAGCTTTATCATCGCTAACCCGAAAGAAGCGGAAGAAGAAGCGAAAGAGCCGGAAAAAGTCGCCTTTATGTGGGATGACTACCACCGCGAAGCGTTGGAAACCGCGCAGGAAGTTGAAGAAGACGAAGATTGGGATGACGATTGGGACGAAGAAGACGACGAAGGTGTCGAAATCATCTACCAGCGTTAATCGCAAAACAGAAAGCGGCCAATTGGCCGCTTTTTTGTTGCCTTATCCCAGCACCGCGACCGTCAGCCGCGAGGTACAACATAGCTGGTCGCGTCCATTGCGAATCTCAATCTCCCAGCTCTGGTTACGGGCGCCAAGGTGCAGAGGACGGCAGATGCCGCGCACTTCACCGCTGCTCACCGCGCGATGATGGCTGGCACTCACCTCAATCCCCACCACGCTTTTGCCTTCTTCCACACTCAGATAGCCGGCGATCGATCCCATCGATTCCGCCAGCACCACCGACGCACCGCCGTGCAACAGGCCAAACGGCTGCTGCGTGCGCGCATCGACCGGCATGGTCGCTTCGAGGTAATCATCGCCAATCACCGTGAATACGATGCCGACGTGCGAAACCAGCGAGTTGTCACCAAGGGTATTTAAGGTTGCAAGATCAACCGATCGTTTCCAGATTGCCATGTCAGGATCCCAGCGTTGCGCCACCGTCGACCACAATATCCTGCAGCACTACGTGGCTGGCAAGATCCGAGGCGAGGAACAGGACGTTGTTCACGATCTCTTGCGGCTTAGCGATCTTCCGTAGTGGGATCCCGAGCTTGTACTGATCCGGGAAGCCGTTGATCATCTCTTGCTCGGCTTCCGGCGTGTGCCACAGGCTGCGTTGCATGTCGGTATCGGTTGAGCCCGGCGAAACGATGTTGCAGCGCACGCCCAGCGGCGCCATTTCCAGGCCGACGGTCAGGCACAGGCTGCGCAGTGCGGCTTTGGAGGCACCATAAGCAGACATGCCGAGACGTGGCGCGTGTGCCGCGTTAGAAGCGATAGTGACAATCGCACCGGCGCGCTGCTGGCGGAACACCGGCAGCGTCTGCTGGAACATATTGAATGCGCCACCGGCGTTGACCGCCAGGCACGCCTGCCAGTCTTCGAACGCGAGTTCTTCAGTGCTGCCAACGCGCAGGATCCCCGCGCCATTGATCAGCACATCCAGACGCGGCTGCTCTGCCAGCAGACGCTGACACACTGCTTTCACTTCCGCCGCATTCGCAACATCCATCACCTGAGTGGCAAACGGATAGTCGGTCTGTTCAAAACGCAGATCGAAGCCGATCACCTGTGCGCCGGCCTGATGGAATGCCAGTGCAGTATGGAAACCAATGCCTTTACCCGCGCCGGTTACCCAGGCGATCTTTCCGCTAAAGTCGAAAGAAGCACTCATTTGGCTGGCGTCCGTGACAGCAGTGCCCACCAGCCATCGATGCTGGGATTTTTCGCCAGGCTAATGAAATCGATATCGTTGTGCACCTGGCGCCAGCGCGCCGCCAGCGCCATCACGCGCACGGAATCCAGACCGTAATCGATCAGGTTTTCATCATCTTCCGGCACATCATCATCTTCCAGCAGCGGCAGAATCAGCGCTCGCAGATCGTCTTTGCTCAGCGGGAGCGGCATCAGATCGGCGGTCATCACCACTTTGCCGCTGCGGCCAGCGGTGTAGGTCAGTGCCATCATGTGCTCTTCACGGCTGAAGTCGGCCAGCGCATCTGCCACCATGAATGGCTGGATATTACGCATAAAAGCGTCAGTGGCTGTAGTCAGGCAGCCGATATGAGCATAAACGCCGGTGATGATCAGCTGATCGCGGCCCATCTCTTGCAGGATCGATTCCAGCGGCGAGCGCACAAAGGCGCTGTAACGCCATTTGGTTAATACCTGATCGTCCTGATCTGGCGCCAACGCATCCACGATCTTCTGTTGATCCGGATGCTTATTCAGGCCCGGTCCCCACATGTCGTTGAGCAGTGCGCGATCGGCATCGCTTTGCTCGTTAGGCTGTGCGGTATAAAACACCGGAATGCCCTGTGCTTTGCAGTAGGCGCGCAGGCGGGCAATGTTCTCCACAACCTGATCGATCAGCGGACTGTTCTCGCCCCAGAAATTCAGGAAATAAGCTTGCATATCATGGATCAGCAGGGCAGCACGCTGCGGCTCTACGGTCCATTTGACCTTGTTGGTCGGCAGTTCAGTGGCGGCAGGCAGCGCGTAAGAATTCAGTTTTGGAATAGCCATTACAATCTCCGGAACAGGTTCAGGCTTGCGCTTGTTGGTCAGCAAGCTGTTGGCGTAAACGTTTTTTGTCCACCTTGCCAACCGGGGTCAGCGGCAGGGCATCTACGCAGGTAATACGATCGGGTAATTTAAACTCGGCGACACCGAGTTCTCGCAGATGGCGACGCAGTGCCACCGCTTTGATCGGCTGGCTGGCGACAATAAAGGCGCAGCTCTTTTCGCCCATCAGTTCATCATTCATCGACACCAGCGCGGCGTGGATCACATCCGGATGGCGCTGCAGCAGATTCTCGATCTCTTCTGCGGCGATCTTCTCGCCGCCACGGTTGATCTGATCCTTCTCGCGGCCTTGCACGGTGATGTAACCCTGCGGATTGATCTCAATCAGATCGCCGGAGCAATAGAAGCCGTTGGCATCAAAGCTGGTAGCGTTGTGTTCCGGGCTTTTGTAGTAGCCACGGAAGGTGTACGGACCGCGTGTCATCAGGCGACCCACCGTGCCGTGCGGCAACGCATTGCCGTGTTCATCCGCCACCCAGACTTCGTCATCGTCAGAAATCGGTCGGCCTTGGGTGGTCAGAACGATTTTCTCGTCATCGCCAAAACGGGTGTAGTTCACCAGACCTTCAGCCATGCCGAACACCTGCTGCAGCTGGCAGCCAATTTCGCTCTGGATGCGTGCCGCCAGCGTTTCGCCGAGCTTCGCACCACCGACCTGGATGCGTTGCAGCGAAGCCAGCTGTTTGTTGCTGCCCCATTCCTGAATCGCCTGCAGCCACAGACTTACCGCTGGCGGCACCAGACCGGTATCAGTGACCTGATGCTTCTCAATCAGCGGGAAGCACAGCGTGGCGCTGGGATCGGCGGCAAGAATCACCTGGCCACCGGCATAAAATACGCCGAGTGAACCCGGTGAGCTCATGGCGAAGTTATGCGGTGCGGGCAGGGCAATCAGATAGCGCGTGTCAGCCGTGACTTCACAAATCTCATCACTGGCGCGAATACTGTAGTAGTAATCGTTATGCGTGCGTGGGATCAGTTTCGGCGTACCGGTGCTGCCACCGGAGAGCTGGAAAAACGCCACTTCATCGGCAGCAGTTGGTGTTGGCTGGTAATCGCCTGCCGCTTCAGCCATCAACGCTTCAAGGGTGTTTTCTTTATCACCGTCATTGCGCAGAATGACCTGCTGCAGTGACGGTTGAGCGGCACAGAGCGCACCGATGAAGGTGTCATCGGCAAACAACGCGTGGCTACGATCGGCAATCAGCAGCTTTGGCTCAATCTGCGCGGCGTAGGCGGTCAGCTCGGTGCGTTGATGACTGTACAACGCGAATACCGACGCCACGCCGAGTTTAAACAGCGCGAAGACCGTGACGTAAAACTCCGCCACGTTGCCGAGCTGCACTAACGCGGTATCACCCTGTTGCAGGCCACGGCGCTGCAGGGCAGCCGCGAGATTGTCGGTTAACCGATCCAACTCGCGATAGCTGATGTGGCGATCGCCGTCGATCACCGCAATCGCTTCATTCTCTTTGTGGCGCGCGAGGATATCGGTCATTGGCACATCGAGCCAGTAGCCTTTTTCGCGGTAGCGTGCGGCTAAATCGTCCGGCCAGCGGTTATAGGGAATGCTCATGCTCTTTCCTTTATTGCAGTCCAAAAGCGCGCAACATGGTATCCAGCTTCACGCCGGTTTCGCGCCATTCTGATTCAGGTTGGGAGTCAGCCACGATGCCCGCCCCGGCAAACAGTCGCACGCGGGCGCCTTGCACGGTGCCGCAGCGGATCGTCACGACCCATTCGCCGTTGCCTTCACTGTCGCACCAGCCAACAATGCCGCCAAATAGCTGACGATCAAACGGTTCCAACTGCTTAATCAACTGCTGTGCCTGCTGATGCGGGAAGCCACTTAATGCCGGCGTTGGATGCAGCAGGCAGGCCAGCGACAGGGCATTTTCGTGCTCATCCTGTACTTCGCCATCGATTTGCGTTGCCAGATGCCACAGTGTGGCGGTGGTGATCAGCGTGGGCACCGTCGGAACCGATAATAACCGGCTACGGGGTTGCAGCGTGGCGCGCATCGCATCCGTCACCAACTGATGTTCATGACGATCTTTGCTGGAGTCCATCAGCGTATTGCCCGCCGCCTGATCTTGTTGGCTGTCGTGGTGATCACGTCGCGCCGAGCCCGCCAGCGGGCAAGAACTGAAATCACGCCCCTGTTTACGCAGCATCAACTCCGGGCTGGCACCCACCAGTGCGCCGCCCTGTGGCAGCGGCAGATGGAAGTGATAGCTATTCGGGTTCTGCGCAATCACGCGCTGCATCAGCGCGGCGGTATCAACAGGCTGCTCGGTGGCGATATCCATCAGCCGTGACAGCACGACTTTGTCGAGATCGCCACGCTGCGTTGCCGCAACAGCATCCGCCACCATTTGGGTAAAGACATCGTGATCCGGTACCGCTGTACGACGGCGTACCTGAGGCAGTTCGCTCAAGGCAGGCGGCAACGCATTTTGTAAATCGGCACGGTTAAAGGTCTGATAAGATTCAGGAATAAATAGCGCAGCCGGTTGGCTGACGTCAAAGGGTATCGCGCCGACCAGAATCGGATTGTTGATGCCCTGTTTTTTGCCGCAGCAAAATGCTGACGAAGTTGTTGTTGGAAATTGCCCTGTAACGCCGCAGCATCATCCACTGGCGCGGTGATGGTGGTGTAACAGCCTTGTGTGGACAGGCTGCGCCACGGTGAGGTAAAGAGGAATCCACGGCAGAGCGCGGAAAAATCCGTCAGTGAGGCATTTTCAAACGTGGAAGATTCCACCATAATTTTCACCTATAAATGATAAGATTATTAAGAATGATTATCATTTTTATTATGGGCCTGTAACCTACGTCGATTGGACAAAAGAGTCAATCCATTCGCGGGATTTCCCGCATGATTAGGCGTAATCGGAAGGTGACGTCGAGCCGTGCAATAAGCTAAAAGGTGGACCAAAACTTATGAATAAATGCGGTTTATTGGGCCTGACAGCCCTGTTGTTTATTTTCCAGACTTTCACAGGGCTCGCGCAGGCTGAACAGGGATGGCCACGCACGGTAGAAGGGGCGAATGGTCCAATTACCTTAAATAAAGCCCCGCAGCGTATTGTCTCGACCAGCGTGACCTTAACGGGATCGCTGCTGGCGATTGATGCGCCGGTTGTTGCATCGGGCGCGACAGCGCCGAACAGTCTCCTGGCCAACGATCAAGGGTTCTTCCGTCAGTGGGGCGATGTGGCAAAGCAGCGCCAGCTTAAACGTCTCTATATTGGTGAACCCAGTGCAGAAGCGGTGGCGGCAGAAGCGCCGGATTTGATTCTGGTGAGCGCCACGGGGAATGACTCTGCGATCAAACTTGCCAGCCAGCTTTCCGCCATCGCGCCGACGCTGATAGTGAATTACGACGACAAAAGCTGGCAGGATGTGGTGACGCTGCTGGGCCAGGCAACCGGCCACGAAGCGCAGGCCGCACAGCGGGTGAAAGCTTTTGACGATCGTGAAGCGGCGTTGAAGAAAGCTATCACTCTGCCGCCGCAGCCGGTATCAGCGATGGTGTGGAACGGCGATGGGCGTGCCGTCAACGTGTGGACTACCGAATCGGCTCAGGGAAAATTGCTGGAGCAGCTTGGCTTTATGCTCGCCACGCCGCCCGCCAGCGTGCAGCAGGGCCACAGCATGGGACAGCGTAAAGACATTATTCAGCTGTCGGGTGAGAACGTCGCGAGCGGTTTAACCGGTAAAACCTTCCTGCTGTTTGCGGCTGACGATAAAACCACGCAGTCGGTGATGGGCAATCCGTTCCTCGCGCAAAACGCGGCGGTTAAGGATAAGCAGGTGTTCCCGCTTGGCGTCGATTCGTTCCGTCTGGATTACTACAGCGCCAGTAATCTGCTGGCGCGTCTGGAAAAACTGTTCGTTAAATCATGATACCTGCTCCGCCAGCTCAGGGGCTGGCGGCGCATAACGACGTAAACGACCCATCACCCACCACATCACAATGCCTAACAGCGCTGCCGCAAAACCAAACGCGGCGGCGGCCTGTGGCGGCAATAACCACGATCCCATGGCACCAATCATCGCCGCACCAATCGCATCCCCGGTGACATTTTGCGCCGTCCATAAGCCGTTGATGCGGCCCAGCAAATGGTCAGGCGTCAGCAGTTGAATCATTGCGTACTGCACCAAACTGTTAATGGCGCTGAAATAGCCAAACGCCACCAGACACAGCAGTGCCAGCGGCAGGTTGGGCATCAGGCTGAATAATCCCAGTGCAATAAAGGCGGCGACCGCGCTGCCCAGCACCAGCTGTCCCGGTCGGGCTGCGTGCTTCAGTTTGCCGCTGGTAAAGGCACCTATCGC
Organism: Pantoea rodasii; assembly: GCF_002095465.1. Classification (GTDB taxonomy): domain Bacteria; phylum Pseudomonadota; class Gammaproteobacteria; order Enterobacterales; family Enterobacteriaceae; genus Pantoea; species Pantoea rodasii. The sequence continues at coordinate 265,620 of NZ_MLFP01000004.1, forward strand.
GGCACCCAGCGGCACAGCTGCGTAAAGCATGCCAAGCTGGTTAGCACTCACTGACCAATGCGGTGCAAGGGCGGGATAGAGCACGCGAATCGCGCTGGCTAACGTGACCAGCGCGCCTATCAGAGCCACCATACCGACAATCGGGCTGGCAAACAGGAACTGCACCCCGGCAGCCAGCGACTTCAGCGGATGTTCACGCGGCTGAGGCGGTGGCGGCAGCTGCGGTAATTTCAGCAACGTCAGCACGGTAATCAGCGTGCCAAACGCGGTTAGACCGTAGTTCCACACTACGCTACCGTGCGCAATCACCAGTCCTGCAATGGCTGGCGAAAGGATGGAGCCAAAGCGCACCGTCAGCATGGTGATGGCACCGGCCTGCATAATGTTTTCGCGACCCACCAGCGCCGGCGTCGCGGCAAGCAGCGCGGTGACGCCAATCGCGCCAAAGAAGCCATCCCAGAATCCCAGCAGATAAACCGCGATCAGTGAGGGTTGCGGCAGCGCGGCATTGATTGCCAGCGCAATAAAGCCCAATCCACAGGTCGAGCGGGCAATCAGAATCAGCTTTTTGCGTTCGTAGCGATCGGCTAACACGCCGCCGGTGAGCAGACCGATAAACATACCGGATGCAGCCAGCGTGACGGCCAATCCCACCAGCAGCGGGGATTGTGTCATCTGCTGAATCTGCACCGGCACCGCCACGGCGAGCATACCGAGGGCAACAATCGAGATGAAACGGGCAATAAATACCGCGCGAAACGCCGCATGGGTTTTCAGCAGGGAGAGATCGATAAAGTGGGAAGATTTGTTCATTTGTTCGCCTTTTGCACCAATTTTCCTCATCGTCCGCGAGGCGAGTCATGGTAACATAGGCAAACGCGAGTAATAACGATAACCATTATCAAATTGCGTTGCGCATGCGACGACGTTGAACAGTGAAGGTTTAGAACGATGCGCCAGATCCGTGCATTAGCAGGCTCAGGGATTCTGCTCTTGCTCCTCATTGCGCTCAGCTTGATGCTGGGGGCAAAATCGATACCCATTTCCGATGTTTATCATTCTCTTACCTCAAGCTGCAGCAGCGCTGAGTGCGTGATTGTGCGTGATGCTCGCCTGCCGCGCACCCTGGCAGGTCTGCTTGCGGGTGTCGCCCTCGGATTAGCGGGCGCGCTGATGCAGAGCCTGACGCGCAATCCGCTGGCCGATCCGGGCATTCTCGGCGTCAATGCGGGTGCCGGGTTTGCGGTGGTGATCGGCATTGCGCTGTTTGGCGCGGATTCTCCTCTCGACTGGCTCGGCTTCGCGTTTGCCGGTGCACTGCTGGCGTCATTGCTGGTGGCGATGACGGGCGCGATTGGCGGCGGGCGAGTCAATCCGGTACGTCTGACGTTGGCCGGCGTGGCGTTGGGCGCGGTGCTGGATGGCCTGACGTCTGGCCTGTCACTGCTCAATCCCGATATTTACGATCATCTGCGTTTCTGGCACAGCGGCTCGCTGGATATTCGCAATTTCACCGCATTGCGTACGCTGTTCCCGGCCGTGCTGATCGGCAGCGGAGTGGCGCTTTATTTGTCGCAGGCGTTGAACAGTTTAAGCATGGGCGGCGATATGGCGACTGCGCTGGGCACGCGCGTTGGTCGCACGCAACTGCTGGGACTGCTGGCGATTGCGTTGCTGTGTGGTGCGGCGACCGCTGCGGTGGGGCCAATTGCTTTTATCGGGCTGATGACGCCGCATTTTGCACGCTGGATGGTCGGCAACGATCACCGCTGGATGCTGCCTGCCACGGCGCTCATTACCCCGATTCTGCTGCTGGCAGCGGATATTCTGGGACGACTGCTGGTAGCGGGTGAACTGCGCGTCTCCATCGTCACGGCGATGTTGGGTGCGCCGGTACTGATCGTGCTGGTACGCCGCAAGCTTGGGCGAGGTGCATTATGACGCGTCGAGTCGGATTTCATACCACGTGGCTGCTGTTTGGGTGCGCGCTGCTGGCGTATCTGGCGATGACGCGAGGCGCATTGCCGATTGGGGCTGAGCAGTTTTGGCAGGTGCTGGCGGGAAACGGGGCCAGCAACGTCAAACTCATCGTTCTGGAGTGGCGACTGCCGCGTGTGCTGATGGCGCTGCTGATTGGCGCTGCGCTCGGCATAAGCGGGGCGATTTTCCAGTCACTGCTGCGCAACCCGCTCGGTAGCCCGGATATTCTTGGTTTCAATACTGGCGCTTACAGTGGCGTGCTGGTGGCGCTGGTGCTGTTTAATCAGGGGATCGCTGCGATGACCGGTGCGGCGTTGGTCGGCGGTATCGGCACCGCAGCGCTGGTGTATCTCTTTGCCTGGCGTAACGGGGTTGAAACCTTCCGCCTGATTATTGTCGGCATTAGCGTGCGCGCGTTGCTGATGGCGCTGAATGCCTGGCTGATCATCAGTGCTTCGCTGGAATCCGCGCTCAGCGCCGGATTGTGGAGTGCCGGGTCGCTTAACGGTATCACCTGGGCGAAAACGCCGCCGGTAATTGGGGTATTGCTGCTGTCACTGCTGATGATGGCGCTGCTAACACGACGGATGCGTTTGCTGGAGATGGGTGATGATACCGCCAGCGCGCTCGGTGTGCCGGTGGAGCGTAGTCGGCTGTTGCTGATGCTGATTGGCGTAGTATTGACTGCGGCGTCAACCGCGCTGGTGGGGCCGATTTCCTTTGTGGCGCTGCTGGCACCGCAGATCGCGCGTCGACTCGGCGGCGGTGAAAAAGGCGCGCTGCTGCTGGCGGCGCTGTGTGGCGCTCTGTTATTGATTGCTGCCGATTTTGCCGCGCAGCATCTGTTCCTGCCTTATCAATTACCGGTTGGCGTCATTACCGTCAGCTCGGTGGACTTTATCTGATTGCGTTACTGGTGCGGGAGGCGCGACGCCAATGATCGATATCCCTTCACGGCTATATGGCGAAGGTCTGACGCTCGGCTACGACAAAAAAGTGGTGGCAGAAAATCTGTCGGTGGCGATCCCAGAAGGTGAGCTGACGGTGATTATCGGCCCGAACGCCTGCGGTAAATCCACTTTGCTGCGCACCCTAAGCCGTCTTAACACCCCGCTGAAAGGCGAGGTGTATCTGGATGGTGAAGCGATAGCGCGTTACCCGACCAAAGAGGTGGCGCGTCGACTTGGGCTGCTGCCGCAGAGTTCCAACGCACCGGCGGGCATCAGCGTTACCGAGTTGGTGGCGCGTGGGCGTTATCCGCATCAAGCGCTGTTTGGCCGCTGGCGCAGCGAAGATGAAGAGGCAGTGCAAAGCGCGATGCGGGCAACCGGCGTGGCGGATTTGGCACAGCAGCCGGTGGATACCTTATCTGGCGGTCAGCGGCAGCGCGTATGGATTGCCATGGTGCTGGCGCAGCAAACCCCGCTGTTGTTGCTGGATGAGCCGACCACCTGGCTGGATATCACCCATCAGATTGAGCTGCTGGAATTGATGCAAGAGTTGAATCAGCAACATGGTCGCACGCTGGTGGTGGTGCTGCACGACCTCAACCACGCCTGTCGTTATGCCACGCATTTGATTGCCATGCGTCACGGTAAGATTATCGCTGAAGGCAAGCCCGCAGATATTGTCACACCCGCGTTGATTGAACAGGTGTACGGCTTGCGCTGCGTGATTGTAGAAGATCCGGTGGCGCACACGCCAATGATCGTGCCGCTGGGGAGAGGAAAGTAAGCGGTCTGGCTGCACAAAGCATGTTATAGCGGGAATCTGAATGCTGCGACCGGCACACTACAGTGGAGCATCGTGTCGAGAGGCCTGAACGCAGCGCCCTGCACATGGCAGGCAGGTTGATTGCAGTGAGGCTTCATCTCAGCGCCCTGTACAAGGCAGATAAGTTTATCGCCGGGAGGTCCTTCGACCTCCCGGAAATCGGCTGACGTTAGCCTAATATCTGCTGCAACAGCGGGCCAATCTGCTCAAACATCTGCGGCGAAATAATCTCCACGTGTGCACAATCCATCGGCCATACCTCTAACTCACCGACATACGGTGCCCAGGCGCGACGCGCATCCTGACCGGGCTGCTGCGTCTGCTCGGCGAGGAACAGCGTGGCGCGACCGTTGAAACGCGCACTGCGCGCGGTGGCCAGCAGGCGCACTGAACTGGCGTAGTTGGCTTCGATGGTATCGAACATCGCGCGCATCTCTTCGCCTGCCTGATGGCGCTGGGCGGCGATAAACTGTTCGCGCTCGCGATTCACCTCTTCCAGCACCGCCGGATCCAGCACATTCTCACCGCGCTTCTCGTCCCAGTTCTGCGTTTCCGGCGGCCAGGTATCGAGCAGGCCGAGGAAGGCCACTTCTTCACCTGCTGCTTCCAGCCGCGCCGCAATGCCCTGCGCCAGCGTGCCGCCCAGCGAATAGCCGAGGAAGAAATACGGCCCGTGCGGCTGCACTTCACGCAGCGTTTGCAGGTGCGCGTCACAGACATCGTCGAGATGCGCGCTTTGATTCAGCGGGCTCTGGGTATCGGGCGACTGAATGCCCACCAGCGACCAGCGCTGGTTGAGATAGCGTTGCAGAATGCTGAACTGCCAGGCAAAACCTGATGCCGGATGGAAGCAAAACAGCGTGGGGCCATTGCCCTGACGCAGCGGCAGTACGGCTTCAAAACCTGCCTGCTGATGCGATTGTGTATCGCTCAGCAACCGGGCGAGTTTTTCTACCGTTGAAGCCACCATAATCTGCCCGACCGAAACCGGCTGTTGCAGTTCGCGGCGCAGCTGGGCGGCTAAGCGCATCGCCAGCAGTGAGTGACCACCGAGGGCGAAGAAATCATCCTGCGCGCTGATGCTGTCGCGTGTTAATAGCTGGCAGAAAGCCTGTGCCAGCTGCGTTTCCAGACCGGGATGCGGTTCGCGTCCCATGCTGTCAGCCGCATTTTGCGGCAGCGGTAAGGCTTTACGATCCAGCTTGCCGTTGCTGCTCAGCGGGAAGGCATCGAGTTGCACAATCGCCACCGGCACCATATGTGCAGGCAGGCGTTGCGCCAGCGCGTCACGCAGCGCGTCACCATCGACAGCGTGCTCTGCGATGACGTAACCCACCAGCTGACGCGCATCACCGCCTTGTGCTGCGGCACCGCCGAGCACGACAGCATGCGTTACCGCCTGCTCAATGCCAGGCTGAGCGCTCATCACATGATCGATTTCGTTGAGTTCGATGCGTTGGCCACGGATCTTCAGCTGATCGTCGCTGCGTCCAAGATATTCCACCGCGCCGTTATCCAGCCAGCGCGCCACGTCACCGGTCAGATACATGCGCTCGCCAGCGGCAAAAGGATCGGCGATAAAGCGGCTGGCGGTGAGATCCGGACGGCCAAGATAGCCGTGCGCCAGCTGTATGCCGGTTAAGTAAAGATCGCCCGCCACGCCAAGTGGCACCGGCTGCATACGCGCATCAAGAATGCGTAATCCGGTATTCCATACCGGGAAACCAATCGGCACGCTGGCCCCTTCAACGGCTGCCAAAGCTTCGCCAAACGCCGGATACCAGCTGACATCCACTGCCGCTTCGGTCGGGCCGTAAAGATTGTGCAGCGGCACCTGCGTCAACGTCTCCCATTCACGCGACAGATCGGTCGGCAGCGCTTCACCACTGCAGAAGACGTTGCGTAAGCTGCCACAGCAGGCAATCGCTGGCTCACTGTCCAGCGCCGCGACAAAGGCGGCCAGCATCGAAGGGACGAAGTGCGTGGTGGTCACTTTGTAACGCGCAAACAGCTGCTGAAGGGCTTCCGGATCGCGGTGCGCTTCCGGCGGTGCCATCACCAGTTGCGCGCCTACCAGCAGCGGCCAGAAGAATTCCCACACTGACACATCGAAGCTGCTCGGGGTTTTCTGCAATACCACGTCATCGGCTTGCAGCGGATAGCGATCCTGCATCCACAACAGGCGGTTAACGATCGCCTCATGACCGACCAGCACGCCTTTTGGACGTCCGGTAGATCCTGAGGTGTAGATGATGTAAGCGCCATCCTGCGGTGTCGGCGCGCTGGCGGGTTGCGGGGCGTCTGGCGCGGTGTAAAGCGCATCAAAGTGCAGCTGCTTAACAGAGTCGATAGCGCTAAAGCGAGCGCTCAATTCCGCTGAGGTGATCAGCGTTTTGGGGGCGGCATCTTCCAGCATCAGCTGCAAACGTTCGTCGGGGTAGCCGGTATCCAGCGGCAGATACGCTGCGCCAAGCGACACAATCGCCTGCAATGCCAGCGAGAGCTGTACCGAACGCGGCAATGCCACCGCAACGATATCGCCACGCTGTACGCCAGCCGCACTGAGATCCGCTGCGAGGGCATACAGTTGCTGCTGCATTTCACGGTAGCTTAACTGGTGTGTGGCATCAGTCAGCGCCGGGGCATCGGGAGTGCGCGCGACCTGCTGTGCTAACAATGATGCGAGGGTTTCTGCCGGGATAGGATGTGCGGTCTGGTTGATAGCGGCAATTTGCACGTGCTCTTCTGCGGTTAACAGATCCAGTTCACCTAACGCCCGCAGCGGTTGTTCCGCCAGCTGATCCAACAGCAGAGCAAAACGGCTGGCGTGGCGCATTAGCGTGGATTCGCTATAGCGCTCGGCATTCGCCAGCAACTCCAGCGTCAACTCACCCTGTTCGCTGATGTAGATAGCGATTTCCAGATCGCGCACCGGACCGGATGCCAGCTGATGGGTTATGCCTTCAACGCCGGCAAAATCGAGCTGATAATCAAACATCTTCAGGTTAATGACCGGGCCGTAAAGCGGATCGCCATCGCCTAAGCGACCGAGATCGCGCTGCACCTGTTCCGCGTCATAACGCTGGTGGCGGCGCATTTTCTTCACTTCACCTGCCAGCTGGGCAGCAAGCGCACTTAGCGGCTGGGTGGGATCGTAATGCACGGCCATCGGCAGCACGTTGATCACCGGACCGGTGGCGCACAGCGCGGCGGATCCGATACGGCGCATAAAGATAAAACCAGCGGCAAAATCGTTTTGTCCGCTGAGTCGCGCCAGCCATAGCGCCACCAGCGCAAACGCCAGATCGGCGGCGCTGGATTGAGGATGCTGATTGACCAGCTTTTGGAAGGTGCTGCGATCGAGCGTCACGCTGTGGCGCAGCAGATCGGTGGTGGCACTTTGCCCGGCCAGCGGCAGCGGTGACAGAGACGCCGGGGCGGGCAGGGCTGCACCTTTTTCACGCCAGAAGTCTCCATCGCGTGTAAACGCAGTGGACTCCTGATAGCGCTGATACTCTTCCACCACTTCACTGAACGGAATAAACGGCGTCGGCCCGGCATCCTGCTGCTGCACGGCTGCCGTGTAAAGGTTGGCGATGCGCCGAGTGATGGCGGTAAAGCTGAAGCCATCCACCACTAAATGATGATAACGCTGATACCAGAACCAGTGTTGATCGCCAATACGATACAGCGTGTGATGCCATAATGGGGCTCCGCTCAGCACGCGCAAATCACCGCTCATGTCTTCACGCATTAACGCGCGGGCTTTGGCAGCCGCATCGATCTCATCGCGTAAGTCCACGATGTTGGCGGCGCTAAACGTCTGCGGCCGCAGCCACTGCAGCGCTTCGCCTTCAACTTCGTCAAACGCCATATTCAGGGTGTCGGCTTCCTGCATGCCGGCCACAATGGCTTGCGCCAGCAGGTCGCTGTTAATCGCGCCACGCAATTCGACAAAGTGTGCCACCGCATAAGCGTTGTGATGCTGGGTCAGCTGGTCGGCAATCCAGATGCCGGGCTGGGCTGCCACTAAAGGCAAGGTGTGTTGGTCGGTCATGGTTTTGTTCATCAGAGATTCAGACATCTGTGCTCCGGTTTGCGTCCTGCGTAATGAAGTTAAGTCGGATTGCGCCACAGGGCTTGCAGACCGTCGAGCAGACCACCGCGCCAGCATAGCGCATCGTGGCCGCCCTCCACCGACAGGTAATTTACCTGATAGCCGGCAGCGGTAAGTTTTTGTTCTAATTGTTGATTGGCTTGCAGAATCAGCCCTTCACGTTTGCCGGCCTCCAGCCAGAAACGCAGGGGCTTTTTCGGTGCCAGCCCGCTATCCAGCGCCTGCAACAGCCAGCCGTGCGGGTTGCCGCGCTCAGGCCACCAGAATGACCCGGAAAGGCTCAGCGCGTTGCCAAAGGTGTCAGGGAAATGCAGCGCGGCAAACACCGATGCCAGCCCGCCGAAACTTTGTCCGGCCACCAGCGTGCTGTCTGCCTGCTGGCGATAAGGTGCCCATTGCGCCACCTGCGGCAGTAGTTCTTGTTGCACAGCCTGCCAGAATTGCGGGTTGCAGGGCAGTTCGCGGCTACGGTGTTCACGATCAATGATGTCGATAAACAGATAGACCGCAGGTGGGAGTTTCCCTGCGTCAGTAAGTTGCTGCAATGGTCCGGCGATCGGCATTTGGTTTGCCCAGAATTGACCATCCAGCAGGATGGCCAATGGGCGTTGCTCAGCATCGGACTCACCAGTGGCATAAATCCACACCTTGCGACTGTTGCCTAACAGCGCGCTATCCCACTGATATTGCTGTAAAGAAACCGTCGATGCGCTGCCATCATCCACGGATTGCCAAATCTGTTGATTCGGTGCCTGTGGCAAGTGCAGCGGCGAAACGCCCATGCCGCGTCCGCCCGACCAGCCACGCAGTTTGTTCAGCGGATCGGCCTTCGCCGTGGGGAATTTGTCGCGCCACCAGTTGCGCAGAGCATACATGTCGGCTTCACCGGTAAAATCGGTGGCCTGCTCATCAGGCATCAGGCAATAACTGCCGCGCCAGTTGGACGGCAGCACAGTTTGCCAGTACCACACATTGGTGCCCGTTACGCGCACCAATGACTGCGGGGGACGCTTTTGATGGTGATCGGTCACGCCGGTGATGTTGATCCATACACGTTGTGTCGCCGAGCTATTTTCGCTGCCCTGCGGATCGCGCCAGAAGAAAGTGACCAGACAGGTGCCATCCGGCTGAGGGGCGATACGTGGAATGCCTTGAGTGTGTTGCTCCTGCCACCAGGCTTCGCTACCGGTTACATCATTTCGCCAGGTCATAGGGGCTGCCAATTACTGTGTAGGGTAAGATTTACATAAGATTAATAATTAATACTATTGATAACTATTTGCATTTGCAATAGGGTGTTTCCGCTCTTAAGAGCACGCTCGTTCCGCCTGACTCTTTCCTTTCGGAAGGTTACGCAACGGATGGCACTGCCAGGTCTGGAACTGGGCGCGATAAGGACAGGGATCTTCTCACCGGCTCGCCAGTTAAGAATCCAATGGCATTTTTCGCTGGCCATCCAGGAATGAAAAAAATGACGCGTTATTCAACATTATCATTAGCTATTTTGATTGAACTGGGGCTCAGCGCCTCACTGCTCTCCGGCAGCGCCTGGGCAGCAGACACTTCCAGCAAGACGACCAGCAGCCAATCTTCACCCGACGCCGAGTCCCTAAACGGTGGCACCTTGATGGTGACTGCCCAGCAGCAAAACCTGCAGGCACCCGGCGTTTCGACCATTACCTCTGATGAAATCAAAAAACATCCGCCTGCGCGCGATGTGTCTGAGATCATCCGTACTATGCCCGGTGTTAACCTGACCGGTAACTCGACCAGCGGTCAGCGTGGCAACAACCGTCAGATCGATATTCGCGGCATGGGCCCGGAAAACACCCTGATTATGGTGGATGGCATGCCAATCACCAGCCGCAACTCAGTGCGTTTGGGCTGGCGCGGTGAGCGTGATACGCGCGGCGATACCAACTGGGTGCCACCGGAACTGATCGATCACATTGACGTCATTCGTGGCCCGGCTGCGGTGCGCTATGGTAATGGCGCAGCAGGCGGTGTGGTGAATATCATCACCAAGAAAAACACCGATCAGCAGTGGCATGGTTCGTGGAACACCTACTTAAATGCGCCGGAACACAAATCGGAAGGTTCAACTAAGCGCACTAACTTCAGCCTTGAGGGGCCGTTGGGTGACGATTTCAACTTCCGTTTGTACGGTGGTTTAGCCAAAACCCAGGCTGATGCCTACGACATTAACGATGGCCATGCTGCCGCGCGTACCGGTACGTATGCAGGCAGCTATCCATCGGGTCGTGAAGGGTCGGTGAATAAAGATATTAATGCCTTGCTGAGCTGGACGTTTGCCCCGATGCAAACCCTGGAACTGCAGGCGGGCTATAGCCGTCAGGGTAACCTGTATGCGGGTGATACCCAGAACACCAACACCAGTACGCTGGTGAAGAGCCTGTATGGCGATGAAACCAACCGTCTGTATCGTCAAAACATCTCACTGAAATGGACTGGCGCCTGGGATAACGGTGTCAGCACCAATACCTACGCGCGTTACGAGAAAACCCGCAACAGCCGTATCAACGAAGGTCTGGCGGGCGGTACAGAAGGTATCTTCTCTAACGATGGTTTTAACACCATTCAGTTAGACGATATTTTGCTGCACAGCGAAGTCAGCATTCCGTTTGAGTGGCTGATTAATCAGACGGCAACGCTGGGTACCGAATGGAACCAGCAGAGCATGAAGGACCCGTCTTCTACTACCCAGGCCGCGAGCTACGGTGACGTACCGGGCGTGTCGAATACTGGCCGCAGCCCGTATTCACAGGCAGAAATCTTCTCGCTGTTTGCCGAAGACAACATGGAGCTGACCGACAGCACCATGCTGACGCCAAGCCTGCGTTTCGATCATCACTCGATTGTGGGCAACAACTGGAGCCCGTCACTGAACCTGTCGCAAGGTTTGGGTGATGACTTCACGCTGAAGATGGGCGCTGGCCTCGCGTATAAAGCACCAAGCCTGTATCAGACCAACCCGAACTACCTGCTGTACAGCAACGGTCAGGGCTGTGCTGCCAGCACCGGCGCCTGTTATCTGCAGGGTAATCCAGACCTGAAAGCCGAGAACAGTTTCAACAAAGAGATTGGACTGGAGTGGAAACACGAAGGCTATCAGGCGGGTCTGACCTGGTTCCGTAACGATTACCGCAACAAAATTGAAGCGGGTTACGCGGCCGTCGGTAAAGCCTCTAACGGCACCACGGATATTTATAAGTGGGAAAACGTACCGAAAGCGGTAGTAGAAGGGCTAGAAGGCACGGTGAATGTGCCGTTCTCGGATAGCGTCAGCTGGAACAACAACTTCACCTACATGCTGCAGAGTAAGAACAAGGAAACCGGCGATCGCCTGTCGATCATCCCGGAATACACCCTGAACTCAACGCTGAGCTGGCAGGCAACGCAGGATCTGTCGCTGCAAACCACGCTGACCTGGTACGGCACGCAGACCCCGAAAAAGTATGACTATAAAGGCCAGCCCGTCACCGGAAGCGCAGCCGATAAAGTCAGTCCTTACTCCATTATTGGCATGAGCGGCACTTACGATGTGAATAAGTACGCCAGCGTCACCCTGGGTATCGACAACCTGTTTGATAAGCGTCACTTCCGTGAAGGTAATGCGCAAACCACCGGTAACGCCACCACTGGCGCCTATCTGTACGGTGCGGGTGCCAACACGTATAACGAGTCAGGCCGTACTTACTACATGAGCCTTAACACTCACTTCTAAAGCAGTTGATGTGGTAAATAGCAGCGGGCAATCAGCCCGCTGCTATCATTACGGTTGACCAGTTCCAGCCTGCCACGGTGCATCTGCACAATGCGCAGCACAATATTCAGACCCAATCCACTGCCACCGTAACGCTGATCGCGGCGACGGAAAGCTTGCGTCAGTTCCTCTGCCGCATCGGCCTCAATGCCCGGTCCCTGATCCCACACTTCGATGATCACCTGCTGCTTGTCCTGCTGCATTTTCACCTTAACTTCACTGCCTTCCGGGCTGTAGCGTGAGGCGTTCTCCAGCAGATTGCGCAGCATCAGGCGCAGCAACACCGCTTCACCCTGCTGCGGAATATCTTTGCTGTGCGGCCAGTGCAGCGTTTGTTTTCGCTGCTCGTACAGTTCGGCCATTTCAGGCTGCAGCGGCTGCATGATGTCCTTGAACCACAACAACTGTTGATAGTGGCCACCCGCCAGCGCCTGACCGGCGCGTGACAGCATCAGCAGTTGCTCCACGGTGTGCATCAACTGATCGATACGTTCAATCAGCATCTCACTTTGCGGCACATTCTGCTGGTGCAGCAGTTCAAGATGCAGGCGCAAACCGGCCAAAGGGGTGCGCAACTCGTGCGCCGCATCGGCGGTGAAGAGGCGTTCCTGCTGTAACGTGTGATCAAGCCGCGAAAAAAGCTGGTTGATGGAGGAGGTCACGGCAACGATTTCATCCATTTCTGAATAAACCGGCAGCGGGGTGAGATTATCGGCAGAGCGATGGGCGAGGCTGTCCTGCAGGGATCGTAATGGACGAATAATCCAGTTGATTGCCCAGAATGACAGCAACAGCGTCAGGGCGATCATCACCAGTGAAGGCAACAGCAGCGAGGCGATGGCTTCGCGGATCTCATTCTCGACGCGATCGTTTCGCGCCTGGGCAGACAGCGTTTCGTTGACCAGGAAACTGATCTGTTCGCGGCTCTCATGCCATAACCAGATGGCGCTCATCACCTGGCAGGTGAGGAGAATCAGCGCCAGCATAATCAGTAACCGCTGACGCATGCTATTCATTCGCGCACTTCCAGACGGTAGCCAACGCCGCGCACGGTTTTGATTCGATCTTTCCCGAGTTTGCGGCGCAGATTGTGGATATGAACTTCTAAGGTATTGGATCCAGGATCGTCATTCCAGCTGTAGAGATCCTGCTGCAGCGTTTCACGATGCACATTCTGCCCAACGCGCATCAACAGGCGCGTCAGCAGCGCGAACTCTTTTGGGGTGATTTCCAGTGGGCGCTCTTCCAGTAACACCTGCTGTGAACTGAGATTGAGCGTGAGATCGCCCTGTTGCAGCAGATTGTCGCTGTGGCCCTGAAAGCGGCGAATTAACGCTCGTACTCGCGCCTGTAGCTCAACCAACGCAAACGGCTTCACCAGATAATCATCAGCACCGGCATCCAGGCCATCCACGCGGTCCTCCAGCGCATCGCGCGCCGTGAGGATCAATACCGGCACGTTAATGCCTTCACGCCGCCACTGGCGCAGCAGCGTGGCACCATCACGATCCGGCAAACCAAGATCTAATACGATCAGGCTGTATTGGCCGCTGCGCAGAAACGCATTGCTTTCTGCGGCGGTGCTGGCGCAGTCAACGGCGTAACCTTGTGCGCCGAGTGCCTGAGCCAGGCCCGATTGCAACAGCGCATCATCTTCAACAATCAGCAGTTTCATCAGTTATTTTTGTTGATATCCGAGTAGAGGCGGCTTTCAAAACGTACCAGAGGAATACGCCGCGTTTTTTGGTCTTCTGGTGGTACCGCATAACCAGAAAGATACTGTACAAAGGCCACGCGTGCACCGCTGGAAGTGGTAATAAATCCAGCCAGATTATAGACGCCCTGCAACGAACCGGTTTTCGCCGACACTTTGCCATCCAGACCCGCTTCATGCAGACCGCCGCGATACTGTAATGTGCCGTCATAACCGGCCAGAGGCAGCATCGAAATATAATTCAGCGTCGAATCATTTTTCGCAATGAATTGAAGCACCTGCATCATGGTATCCGGCGCGATCAAGTCGTGGCGTGATAATCCTGAACCATCGACCTGAATGCTGTTACCCAGGTCAACGCCGGCTTTTTCACGCAGTACACGACGCACCGCATCAGAACCCGCGCGGAAGGTGCCCGGCACGTTGAAATAATGATGGCCAATGGTACGGAATACGGTGTCCGCTATCATGTTGTCGGATTTCTTCAACATGGTATGCAGCAGGTTGTGCAGCGGCGCGGATTGCGTCGAAGCCAGCACGGTACCCGGTGGGGTAACCTGCGTCTGGCGCACTAAATGACCGCTGTAATCGATATCCGCAGCACGCAACTCGGCCTTGAGGATTTCGCCCGCCCATGCGGCACCATCTTGCACCGCAAAGGCCAGCGGCAACGGTTCAGCGCGCTGACGCATACAGCCGGTCAACGTGTAACGGTTCAGCTCGCCCGGCACCACATCCAACTCACAATACTGTCCATCACCACTGTTACGGGCAAGGGTGCGCACCTGGCTAAACATGTGCGCCGGATAGTAGGAAGCGATACGCACAAAGGCGTTTTCGCCCGGCGTGGTGGCGCTATAGAGCGAAACCGAGAAGCAGTTTTTATCGACAATCGCTGCGCCCGGCGGTGCACTGAAACACTGCGTCAGGTCATTCCACGGCCAGCCGGGGGCCATATCGTGGCTGGCGAACACCGAGGTATCCACCACCAGATTGCCTTTGATATGGGTGATGCCCTGTTTTTTCAGCGCCGCGACCATATTTCGCAAATCCTGACGGCTGAGCGTTGGATCGCCACCAAAACGTGCCACCAAATCGCCGTTTAAGGTGCCATCGCTGATCGCACCTTTGGTTTCCATCGTGGTTTGAAAACGGAAATCCGGACCGAGTTCCAGCAGGGCCGCCAATGCGGTAATCACCTTCATGGTACTGGCCGGCAATGCCATCTGTTTGCCGTGATAGTCGATTATCGGGGTTGATGCGCCCACTTTTTGTACCATCAGCGCCAGGTTTGCGCCGTCTGGTAAATACTGCATGTATTCTTCAACGGGGGCTGCTTGTGCCTGCAGCATAAACGCACAGGTTAATCCGGTAACAAGTCGTGAAAATCGCATAATCTCGCGGTAACTGACGGGTGAAGGCGTCAATACTACGTCCCCGGACGGTGCAAAGTAAACGATGACCCACAGTGAACTCTGGGGTAAAATACGTATCAAAATGCAAAACCGATCCTGACCCGGAAAGCTTTCCGGGTCAGGATTCTTTTGCTTGTGAAAAGAGGTAACGCGCCGCAGAAGCTTTTTTCTGCTGTCACCGGTCAGGATGACGCCGTTAACCAGGATAGATGACGAGGAGCCAAAAAATGAATCAGATTCCGATGACGTTGAAAGGCGCTGAGAAGCTGCGTGAAGAGCTGAACGAACTGAAAACCGTGAAGCGTCCGCGCATCATCGCCTCGATCGCTGATGCCCGTGAGCACGGCGATCTGAAAGAAAATGCCGAATACCATGCAGCCCGCGAAGAGCAGGGCTTCTGTGAAGGACGTATTCAGGAAATTGAAGCCAAACTCTCTAACGCTCAAGTTATTGATATTGCGACGATGCCAAAATCGGGTCGCGTGATTTTTGGCTCAACAGTGACCGTGCTGAATGTCGATACCGATGAGGAGTTTACTTATCGCATCGTGGGTGATGACGAGGCTGACTTTAAGCAGAATCTGATTTCTGTGAACTCGCCGATGGCGCGCGGCCTGGTCGGAAAAGAAGCGGATGACACTGCCATTGTGAAAACGCCGGGCGGTGATGTGGAATATGAAGTCCTGAAGGTGGAATACCTTTAAGATATTGCTACGCTTTGAAATGCGTTGCCGCATTTTGTAAAGAAAGGAAAAAGGCCGCATCGCGGCCTTTTATCCCATGCAGGAGCATGGCACTTTCTCTGCCCGTCATAGCAAGCCGGTTGGCTTGATTAACGTGGCAGAGTAATTTTGCGCTCTTTTGCAGGGCGATACAGCACCAGCGTGTTGCCGATGACCTGTACGTTGCCAGCTTTAGTCTCGCGTACAATAGCGTCAACGATCAGCTGCTTGGTCTCACGATCTTCCGAGGCAATTTTAACCTTGATCAATTCGTGATGTTCGAGCGCTAATTCGATCTCGGCGAGCACGCCTTCAGTCAGGCCATTGCCGCCCAGCATAACCACCGGTTTCAGTGGATGGGCAAGACCTTTGAGGTGCTGTTTTTGTTTGGTACTCAGATTCATCGTATTTTTTACTTACTCAGGGATTGAAAACGGTTCATTCTACCGCCATCTCGGGTATATCGCCAAATCAACGCATCCATTGCGTACTGATTTATCGCTACGATGACGATTTATTTGGAAAAATTATGACGGGTAAAAAGCGTTCGGCCAGTTCCAGTCGCTGGCTTCAGGAACACTTTAGCGATAAATATGTGCTGCAGGCACAGAAAAAGGGGTTGCGTTCGCGCGCCTGGTTTAAACTTGATGAAATTCAGCAGGGTGACAAGCTTTTCAAACCCGGCATGACAGTGGTAGATCTGGGTGCTGCACCCGGTGGTTGGTCGCAATATGCGGTACAACAGATTGGCGCGAATGGCCGTATTATTGCCTGCGATCTGCTGCCCATGGACCCGATAGTCGGGGTCGATTTTTTGCAGGGCGATTTTCGTGAAGAGGCGGTGCTAAACGCATTGCTGGAGCGCGTAGGTGATAAAAAAGTGCATGTTGTGATGTCTGATATGGCACCAAACATGAGCGGTACACCTGAGGTTGATATTCCGCGATCGATGTATTTGGTAGAGTTGGCGCTGGAGATGTGTCGAGATATTCTGGCACCTGGCGGCAGTTTTGTAGTGAAAGTGTTTCAGGGAGATGGCTTCGAGGAATACCTGCGGGAAATTCGCTCCCTATTTACGAAAGTGAAAATTCGTAAGCCAGACGCTTCTCGTTTACGTTCACGTGAAGTGTATATTGTGGCGACAGGGCGCAAACTATAGCCCTCGGCACTGGAATCAAAGCAAGGCGAACTGCGTTTACTCTGATGTGTCATTCTGATTTTCAGTGAAAAGCAGCAAAATCATCAGCGTCGCGATTCCAGGTCCGAAGGATATATAGTACCCTACGCTGTCTGTTAACACCGTTGTAATATGAGGTTAATCCCTTGAGTGACATGGCGAAAAACCTGATTCTCTGGTTAGTCATCGCGGTCGTGCTGATGTCTGTCTTCCAGAGCTTTGGGCCCAGCGAGTCGAATGGCCGTAGGGTTGATTACTCAACCTTCCTGTCAGAAGTGAACCAGGATCAGGTCCGCGAGGCACGTATTAACGGGCGTGAGATTAACGTTGTCAAAAAAGACAGTAATAAATACACCACTTACATTCCTGTCAACGACCCTAAGCTGCTTGATAACCTCTTGACTAAAAACGTCAAAGTGGTTGGCGAACCACCAGAAGAACCAAGCCTGCTGGCTTCGATCTTTATCTCCTGGTTCCCAATGCTGCTGTTGATTGGCGTATGGATCTTCTTTATGCGTCAGATGCAAGGCGGCGGCGGCAAGGGCGCGATGTCCTTTGGCAAAAGCAAAGCCCGTATGCTGACGGAAGACCAGATCAAAACCACCTTTGCTGACGTCGCTGGCTGTGATGAAGCGAAAGATGAAGTGGCTGAGCTGGTTGAATATCTGCGTGAGCCAAGCCGCTTCCAAAAACTGGGTGGTAAGATTCCGAAAGGCGTCCTGATGGTCGGCCCTCCGGGTACCGGTAAAACCTTGCTGGCTAAAGCGATTGCTGGCGAAGCGAAAGTGCCGTTCTTTACTATCTCGGGTTCTGACTTCGTAGAAATGTTCGTGGGTGTCGGTGCATCTCGTGTGCGTGACATGTTCGAGCAGGCGAAGAAAGCCGCGCCGTGCATCATCTTTATCGATGAAATCGATGCTGTCGGTCGTCAGCGTGGTGCCGGTTTAGGTGGTGGTCACGATGAACGTGAGCAGACGCTGAACCAGATGCTGGTAGAGATGGATGGCTTCGAAGGTAATGAAGGTATCATCGTTATCGCGGCAACTAACCGTCCAGACGTGCTTGACCCTGCGCTGCTGCGTCCAGGTCGTTTTGACCGTCAGGTTGTGGTTGGCCTGCCAGACGTTCGCGGTCGTGAACAGATTCTAAAAGTGCATATGCGTCGTGTGCCATTGGCCACCGATATTGACGCGGCAATCATCGCTCGTGGTACACCAGGCTTCTCCGGTGCTGACCTCGCGAACCTTGTCAACGAAGCGGCACTGTTTGCGGCTCGTGGCAACAAGCGTGTGGTCTCAATGGTTGAGTTCGAGAAAGCGAAAGACAAAATCATGATGGGTGCAGAACGCCGCTCCATGGTGATGACGGAAGCGCAGAAAGAATCGACCGCTTATCACGAAGCAGGCCATGCGATTATTGGTCGTCTGGTGCCGGAGCATGACCCGGTTCACAAAGTGACGATTATTCCTCGCGGACGTGCGCTGGGTGTGACTTTCTTCCTGCCTGAAGGCGACGCGATCAGCGCCAGCCGTCAGAAACTGGAAAGCCAGATTTCAACTCTGTACGGCGGTCGTCTGGCAGAAGAGATCATTTACGGTGCGGAACGTGTTTCTACCGGTGCTTCCAACGACATCAAAGTGGCCACTAACCTGGCGCGCAACATGGTGACGCAGTGGGGCTTCAACGAAAAACTCGGTCCGTTGCTGTATGCAGAAGAAGAAGGCGAAGTGTTCCTCGGCCGCTCTGTGGCGAAGGCAAAACACATGTCTGATGAAACTGCTCGCATCATCGACCAGGAAGTTAAACACCTGATCGACAGCAACTACCAGCGTGCTCGTGTGTTGCTGGGTGAGAATATGGACATCCTTCACGCGATGAAAGACGCGCTGATGAAGTATGAAACCATCGATGCGCCGCAAATTGATGACTTGATGGCTCGCCGTGAAGTGCGTCCACCTGCGGGCTGGGATGATTCTGGCAACAGCAGCTCATCTGATAACAACGGTACGCCAAAGGCGCCACGTCCGGTTGATGAACCGCGTACGCCAAATCCTGGCAATACCATGTCAGAGCAGCTCGACAAATAAGAGGCCACAAACCTCAGCAAAAACCCCGGCCGTCCGGGGTTTTTTACATTTAGTGATAGTGTGATTTTCCAGGAGACCCCGCCATGAAGTTGTTCGCCCGCGATTCCCACCTCGATCTGTCGTTCCCCCATGTGATGGGTATTTTGAACGTCACCCCGGATTCTTTCTCTGATGGCGGATCACACAACACGCTGGTGAATGCGCTGACCCACACCAATGAGATGGTGAACGCTGGCGCAACGATCATCGACGTGGGCGGCGAATCGACGCGTCCCGGCGCGGATGAAGTGAGCGTGGACGAAGAGCTGGCGCGCGTGATTCCCGTCGTGGGAGCGATTGCTCAGCGTTTTGAAGTGTGGATTTCGGTGGATACTTCCAAGCCAGAGGTGATCCGTGAATCGGCGCGAGTGGGTGCCCACATTATTAATGATATTCGCTCGCTCTCGGAACCTGGCGCATTGGCCGCGGCTGCCGAAACCGGACTCCCCGTTTGTCTGATGCATATGCAAGGCGAGCCACGCACAATGCAGCAGGCACCTGAATACGCCGATATTGTGAGCGAAGTGGACGCTTACTTTCGAGCGCAAATTGCCCGGTGTGAAGCGGCGGGCATCAAAAAAGACAATCTGCTGCTCGACCCTGGCTTCGGTTTCGGTAAGAATCTCAACCACAATTATCAACTGCTGGCTGAACTCAGCCATTTCCACCATTTCGGCTTGCCGCTGCTGGTAGGGATGTCGCGTAAGTCGATGATTGGCCAGCTGTTAAACGTCGGTCCAGCACAGCGCCTGACTGGCAGCCTAAGCTGTGCGGTCATTGCCGCTATGCAGGGGGCACAAATTATTCGCGTGCATGATGTGAAAGAAACTGTCGAAGCGATGCGCGTTGTCGAAGCGACGCGAAGAGCAAAAGGATAAAGACATGAGTAATCGTAAATATTTCGGTACAGATGGCATTCGTGGCAAAGTCGGTGAAGCGCCGATCACGCCTGATTTCGTCCTCAAGCTGGGTTTTGCCGCCGGGAAAGTGCTGGCGCGTTCTGGCTCGCGCAAAGTGTTAATTGGCAAAGATACGCGTATTTCTGGCTATATGCTGGAATCTGCACTGGAAGCCGGTCTCGCGGCGGCTGGTTTGTCGGCGGCCTTTACCGGTCCGATGCCGACACCGGCCATTGCTTACCTGACGCGTACCTTCCGTGCAGAAGCCGGCATCGTTATTTCTGCATCACACAATCCTTTTGATGATAACGGCATTAAATTCTTCTCAGCCGAAGGCACCAAATTACCGGATGAAGTGGAAGAGGCGATTGAGCTGGAGCTGGAGAAGCCGCTGACCTGTGTAGAGTCTGCTGAGCTGGGCCGCGCCAGTCGTATCGTTGATGCGGCGGGCCGCTACATCGAGTTTTGCAAAGGTACGTTCCCCGGTGAACTCAGCCTCAACAGTTTGAAGATTGTGGTGGATTGCGCCAATGGCGCCACTTATCACATCGCACCTAACGTGCTGCGCGAACTGGGCGCAAAAGTGATTGCTATCGGCGTGCAGCCCGATGGCATGAACATCAATAAAGAGTGTGGCGCTACCGACCTGCGGATGTTGCAGCAGCGCGTGCTGGATGAGAAAGCCGACCTCGGCCTGGCCTATGACGGAGATGGCGACCGCATCATGATGGTCGATCATTTAGGGCAGAAGGTCGATGGCGATCAGATTCTCTATATCATTGCGCGTGAAGCGTTACGTCAGGGACAACTGCGCGGTGGCGTGGTGGGGACGTTGATGAGCAACATGGGGCTTGAGCTGGCGCTTAAGCAGCTGGGGATCCCGTTTACCCGCGCGAAAGTGGGTGACCGCTACGTACTGGAAAAAATGCAGGAGAAGGGCTGGCGTCTGGGCGCTGAAAACTCCGGCCATGTGATTTTGCTGGATAAAATCAGCACTGGCGACGGTATCGTAGCCAGTTTGCAAGTGCTTACTGCCGTCGTACGTAATCACATGAGCCTGCATGATCTGTGCAGCGGCATGAAAATGTTGCCGCAGATTTTGGTCAATGTTCGTTTCACGGGCAGCCATGATCCCCTTGAGAGTGACAGCGTGAAAGCCGTCAGCGCAGAAGTGGAGAAAACCCTGGCAGGACGTGGGCGCGTGCTGCTGCGTAAGTCCGGTACCGAACCGCTGATTCGCGTGATGGTAGAAGGCGAAGACGAGGCTTTAGTGACCGAGTTGGCGCATAAAATTGCCGATGCGGTAAAAGCGGTTTAAAACCGTTATCAGGCGGCAAGATCTCAACTTTCCGCCTGATAAATCACCACCCTGGCGCTTTTTTCCGCAATCAATAAAGTTGGTGAAAATTGCGCTTGCAGAGGTATGCACCATTGGTTAGTATTCACACCCGCTTCTGATGGGTGATGACGATACTCCCCGTCAATACTGGTGAAGCTTTAACTGTGCGGATACGCGCAAGGAAACAGGTTGATTATGTACGAAGCTCTGTTAGTTGTTTTCCTTATTGTTGCGATTGGCCTCGTGGGTCTGATCATGCTTCAGCAAGGCAAAGGCGCTGATATGGGAGCCTCATTCGGTGCAGGCGCCTCTGGTACACTGTTCGGTTCAAACGGGTCTGGTAACTTCATGACGCGTATGACTGCAGTACTGGCGACCCTGTTCTTCATTATCAGCTTGATTCTGGGCAATCTGAACACGAACAAGTCTTCTAAAGGAAGCGAGTGGGAAAACCTCACTGCGCCAGCTCAGTCTGAACAGCAGACTCAGCCAGCTAAACCGGCAACCCCGGGCAATGATATCCCGCAGTAACATCGTCAATGCTTTAGCGACAAAACAACGTCGCAGTCAGTGCAGTACCGAGGTGGTGAAATTGGTAGACACGCTACCTTGAGGTGGTAGTGCTCGAAAGGGCTTACGGGTTCAAGTCCCGTCCTCGGTACCAAATCTCAGTAAAACTTGCTATTTTAGCAAGGTCGGCGTATTATTCGCCACGTTTTCGGACGCGGGGTGGAGCAGCCTGGTAGCTCGTCGGGCTCATAACCCGAAGGTCGTCGGTTCAAATCCGGCCCCCGCAACCACTTTCCCTTAGAGTTCTTTTTCAAATATACTGTATGCATCGACGGACGCATCCTCAGTAGTTTTTGAAAAAATTCTTTTGGATTGTGTGCCGAAGCCGCTATGCGGCGTACAGGGTCCAGTCACAAAAAGCCCCGAATTTTCGGGGTTTTTTGTTATCAGGAATCGCAATACTGGGCTATAGGCCCTTTTTTATGTCTTGGGGGTGGGCTTGTCCACATTAGAGCAAAAATTGACTGATTTGATCACCGCTCCGGTAGAAGCGCTTGGCTACGAATTAGTCGGTATCGAATTCGTTCGCGGTCGCACATCGACTTTGCGCATCTATATTGATAGTGAGAATGGTATCAATGTTGATGATTGTGCCGATGTGAGCCACCAGGTCAGCGCGGTAATGGATGTGGAAGATCCCATTACGGTGGCTTACAACCTTGAAGTCTCCTCGCCAGGTCTTGAGCGTCCTCTTTTCACTGCTGAACACTATGCACGTTTCGCCGGTGATGAGGTAAGCCTGACACTGCGCATGGCCGTACAGAACCGCCGTAAATGGCAGGGGATCATCAAGTCCGTGGAAGGTGAGATGATCACGGTAACCGTTGAGGGTAACGATGAGGTGTTCGCGCTGAGTAATATTCAGAAAGCGAACCTGGTCCC
Source organism: Pantoea rodasii (assembly GCF_002095465.1). GTDB lineage: Bacteria > Pseudomonadota > Gammaproteobacteria > Enterobacterales > Enterobacteriaceae > Pantoea > Pantoea rodasii. Next base: position 288,118 of record NZ_MLFP01000004.1, read on the forward strand.
CCACTTTTAAAAGTCCGGATTGAGGCTAACCAGGATGAACAAAGAGATCTTAGCTGTAGTAGAAGCCGTTTCTAACGAAAAAGCCCTGCCGCGTGAGAAAATCTTCGAGGCGCTGGAGAGCGCTTTGGCCACTGCGACTAAAAAGAAGTATGAGCAAGAGATCGAAGTGCGCGTCAGCATTGACCGTCGCAGCGGCGATTTCGATACTTTCCGTCGCTGGGTGATTGTGGACGAAGTGACACAGCCAACTCGCGAGATCACGCTGGATGCGGCCCGCTTTGAAGACGAAGCGTTCAATCTGGGCGAATACGTTGAAGATCAGATTGAATCTGTCACCTTCGACCGTATCACCACCCAAACCGCGAAGCAGGTTATCGTGCAGAAAGTGCGTGAAGCTGAACGCGCAATGGTGGTTGATCAGTTCCGTCAACACGAAGGTGAGATCATCACCGGCGTGGTGAAGAAAGTGAACCGCGACAGTATTTCACTGGACCTCGGCAGCAATGCTGAAGCCGTGATTGGTCGTGAAGATATGCTGCCACGTGAAAACTTCCGCCCAGGCGATCGTATTCGCGGCGTGCTGTATGCCGTGCGTCCGGAAGCGCGTGGTGCGCAGCTGTTTGTCACCCGTTCTAAGCCAGAAATGCTGATCGAACTGTTCCGCATTGAGGTTCCAGAAATCGGTGAAGAAGTTATCGAGATCAAAGCGGCAGCGCGCGATCCGGGTTCACGTGCAAAAATCGCCGTGAAAACCAACGATAAACGCATCGATCCTGTTGGCGCGTGCGTCGGTATGCGCGGTGCGCGCGTACAGGCAGTTTCAAGCGAACTGGGTGGCGAGCGTATCGATATCGTGCTGTGGGACGATAACCCCGCGCAATTCGTCATTAACGCCATGGCACCAGCCGATGTGGCGTCAATCGTGGTTGATGAAGATAATCACACCATGGATATCGCTGTTGAAGCCGGCAATCTGGCTCAGGCGATCGGCCGTAACGGCCAAAACGTGCGTCTGGCTTCCCAACTGAGCGGTTGGGAACTGAACGTGATGACCGTCGATGATCTGCAGGCTAAGCATCAGGCTGAAGCCCACGCAGCGATCGATATGTTCACCAAACATCTCGAAATCGATGAAGAGTTCGCCACCGTTCTGGTGGAAGAGGGCTTCTCTTCGCTGGAAGAATTGGCTTACGTGCCAATCAACGAGCTGCTGGAAATCGACGGCCTCGACGAAGAGACCATTGAAGCCCTGCGTGAACGAGCAAAAAATGCGTTGACCACCCTGGCATTAGCGAAAGAAGAGAGCCTTGGTAATCAGGAGCCCGCTGAGGATCTTCTGAATCTTGAGGGCTTGGATCGTGCGCTGGCGTATCGCCTGGCGTCAAAAGGCGTTTGCACGCTGGAAGATCTCGCTGAGCAAGGTGTTGACGATCTGACAGATATTGAAGGGCTGGATGATGAGAAGGCCGGTGCGCTGATTATGGCTGCACGTAATATCTGCTGGTTCGGCGATGACGCGTAATAACAGGAAGGAACAGCATGACAGATGTAACCGTAAAATCGCTGGCCGCCGAAATTCAGACTCCGGTCGATCGCCTGGTACAGCAATTTGCTGATGCAGGGATCCCCAAGTCTGAAAACGATGCGGTGTCCCAGCAAGAGAAAGAAACCTTACTGTCCCACCTGAATCGTGAGCACGGTCAGACCGGTTCAAGTAAACTGACTTTGCAGCGCAAAACGCGCAGCACCTTGAATATTCCCGTCACCGGGGGTAAAAGTAAGTCGGTGCAAATCGAAGTCCGCAAAAAGCGCACATACGTGAAAGGTGATGCAGAGTCTGAGCAAGCTCAGGCAGAAGCTGAAGCTGAGGCGCAGCGTGAAGCGGAAGAGCAGGCGCGTCGCGAGGCGGAAGAACAAGCCCGTCGCGAAGCTGAACAAAAAGCGCAACGTGAAGCCGAAGATAAAGCCAAGCGCGAAGCCGCTGAAAAGGCCAAACGTGAAGCAGCGGAAAATGACAAAGTGACAAATCAACCTACCGACGAAGTAACCAAGGCTGCGCAGTCTGATAAAGCCCGTCGTGAAGCCGAAGCGGCTGAACTGAAACGCAAATCAGAAGAAGAAGCGCGCCGTAAGCTAGAAGAAGATGCCCGCCGCGTAGCAGAAGAATCTAAGCGCCTGGCTGAAGAGAAAGCCGTTGAATGGGCAAAACCTGAGGAAGAAGATAAGGGCGACTATCACGTCACCACTTCAACTCATGCCCGTCAGGCCGAAGACGAGAACGATCGTCAAGTCGAAGCGGGACGTGCACGTGCGCGCACCACGAAGGCTGCTCGCCCGGTGAAGAAAGGCAACAAGCATTCTGAAGCGAAAACCGACCGCGAAGAAGCACGTGCGCAAGTACGTGGCGGTAAAGGTGGCAAACATCGTAAGCCAAGCACCCTGCAGCAAGGCTTCAACAAGCCTGTTCAGGCTGTAAACCGCGATGTTGTCATCGGTGAAACCATCACCGTGGCTGAACTGGCCAACAAGATGGCGATCAAAGGTTCTTTGGTCATCAAAGCGATGATGAAGATGGGCGCGATGGCGACCATCAACCAGGTTATCGACCAGGAAACTGCTCAGATGGTCGCGGAAGAAATGGGTCACAAAGTGATCCTGCGCCGTGAGAATGAGCTGGAAGAGGCGGTAATGGACGATCGTGACACTGATGCTGCGCAGGAAGCTCGCGCGCCAGTGGTGACCATTATGGGCCACGTCGACCACGGTAAAACCTCTCTGCTGGATTACATCCGCTCAACCAAAGTCGCTTCAGGCGAGGCTGGCGGTATTACACAGCATATTGGTGCTTACCACGTTGAGACCGACAACGGGATGATTACCTTCCTGGATACCCCGGGCCACGCCGCGTTTACCGCGATGCGTGCACGTGGTGCACAGGCAACGGATATCGTTATCCTGGTTGTTGCTGCAGATGATGGCGTGATGCCTCAGACCATCGAAGCTATCCAGCACGCGAAAGCAGCCGGTGTGCCAGTGGTTGTAGCGGTCAACAAAGTTGATAAGCCTGATGCCGATCCAGATCGTGTTAAGAACGAACTGACTCAATACGGAATTCTTCCGGAAGAGTGGGGCGGCGAAAACATGTTCGTTAACGTCTCTGCGAAAGCGGGTACCGGTATCGATGACCTGTTGAACGCGATTCTGCTGCAAGCAGAAGTGCTGGAACTCTCCGCTATCCGTGAAGGTATGGCGAGCGGCGTGGTTATCGAATCGTTCCTCGACAAAGGTCGTGGTCCGGTTGCTACCGTGCTGGTGCGTGAAGGTACGCTGAACAAAGGCGATATCGTGCTGTGCGGCTTCGAATACGGCCGTGTCCGTGCGATGCGTGACGAACTGGGTCGTGAAGTGCTGGAAGCGGGTCCATCCATTCCAGTGGAAATCCTCGGTCTGTCTGGTGTGCCAGCAGCGGGTGATGAAGCGACAGTCGTACGTGACGAGAAGAAAGCGCGTGAAGTTGCACTGTATCGTCAGGGCAAATTCCGTGAAGTGAAGCTGGCGCGTCAGCAGAAGTCGAAGTTGGAGAACATGTTCGCCAACATGACCGAAGGCGAAGTGTCCGAGCTGAACATCGTGCTGAAGTCCGACGTACAGGGTTCTGTCGAAGCGATCTCCGATTCTCTGCTGAAACTCTCTACCGACGAAGTGAAGGTGAGAATTATCGGTTCGGGCGTGGGCGGTATCACTGAAACCGACGCCACCCTGGCTGCAGCGTCTAACGCAATCATCCTCGGCTTCAACGTCCGTGCTGATGCTTCTGCGCGTCGCGTGATTGACGCTGAAAGCGTTGACCTGCGTTACTACTCCGTCATCTATAATCTGATCGACGAAGTGAAAGCGGCGATGAGCGGTATGTTGGCGCCTGAGTTCAAACAGCAGATTATTGGTCTGGCCGAAGTCCGTGACGTATTTAAGTCACCGAAATTTGGCGCCATTGCCGGCTGTATGGTTACCGAAGGCAACATCAAACGTCACAACCCGATTCGCGTACTGCGCGACAACGTGGTGATTTACGAAGGCGAGCTGGAATCTCTGCGTCGCTTTAAAGACGATGTCAACGAAGTGCGTAATGGCATGGAGTGTGGTATCGGCGTGAAGAACTACAATGATGTTCGCGTTGGCGATATGATCGAAGTCTTCGAAATCATTGAAATTAAACGCACCATCGATTGATCATCATTTGATGTGTTGCAATTTGGGAGGCCTATGGCCTCCCGAATTATTTGGGAGAAAGACAAATGGCAAAAGAATTTGGCCGCCCACAGCGCGTATCTCAGGAACTGCAAAAAGAAATCGCAATTATCCTGCAGCGCGAAATCAAAGATCCACGTCTGGGTATGATGGTGACCGTTTCCGGTGTTGAAGTGTCCCGCGACCTGGCGTATGCCAAAGTCTTCGTGACTTTTCTAAACGACAAAGACGAAGAAGCGGTAAAAAATGGCCTGAAAGCGCTGAAAGAAGCGTCTGGCTATATCCGCATCCTGGTAGGCAAAGCGATGCGCCTGCGCATTGTGCCAGAACTGACCTTCTTCTATGACAACTCGCTGGTCGAAGGCATGCGCATGTCGAACCTGGTCAGCAATGTGATCAAAAGCGATGTCGAGCGTCGTGGCGATAGCCCGGCGGAAGATGACAAGGAGGACTGATGAGTCGTCCTCGTCGTCGTGGTCGCGATATCCACGGTGTGTTTTTGCTGGATAAGCATCAGGGCGCATCCTCGAACGATGTTCTGCAGAAAGTGAAGCGGCTGTTTCATGCTAATAAAGCGGGCCATACAGGCGCACTTGATCCTTTGGCAACAGGCATGCTGCCGATTTGTCTGGGTGAAGCGACTAAGTTCTCGCAGTTCCTGCTCGACTCGGATAAACGCTATCGCGTGATTGCACGCCTCGGTGAGCGAACCGATACCTCTGATGCGGATGGCAATATTGTCGAAACGCGTCCGGTGACCTTCGATCAGGCCGCGCTGGATGAGACGCTGGAGAGCTTTCGTGGTGACACCTTACAGGTGCCAACCATGTTTTCCGCGCTGAAATATCAGGGCCGCAAGCTGTATGAATACGCGCGTGAAGGCATTACGGTGCCACGTGAAGCGCGTCCGATTACGGTGTTTGAGCTGCAGTTTATTCGCTGGGAAGGCGATGAGCTTGAGCTGGAAATCCACGTTTCCAAAGGCACCTACATTCGCACCATTATTGATGATATTGGTGAAAAACTGGGCTGTGGTGCGCATGTCATCATGCTGCGTCGTTTGCAGGTGGCGAAATATCCCATCGAACGCATGGTGACGTTTGAGCAGTTGCAGGCGATGGCGGCAGAAGCTAACGCATCAGAAACGCCAGATTACCGTGCAATGGATGCGCTGCTGTTGCCAATGGACAGCCCGGCCGAGGAATTCCCGATTGTGAATTTGTTGCCTGCCGTGGCCGCCTATTTCAAACAGGGCATGCCCGTTCAGGCGGCAAATGTGCCAGCTCAGGGATTGGTTCGCGTCACTGAAGGTGACGAGCACAAATTTATCGGTATGGCTGAAATCGCTGAGGATGGGCGCGTAGCGCCGCGTCGTCTGGTGGTAGAGTTCCCCGCCTAATCAAGACACTCACGTTTGACCTTACGGCGCATTTGCGTTGCTATCGGGCGAAGAGTAGAATAGCGCGGCTTTTAAAGCGGGCTGCTGAATTAGAGATCGGCACCCATACATTCATTTTTTATCTGGAGTTTATTATGTCTCTAAGCGTAGAAGCTAAAGCAGAGATCGTTGCTAAATACGGTCGTGGTACCAATGACAGCGGTTCAACTGAAGTTCAGGTTGCTCTGCTGACTGCTCAGATTAACCACCTGCAGGGTCACTTCTCTGAGCACAAAAAGATCACCACAGCCGTCGCGGTCTGCTGCGCATGGTATCTCAGCGTCGTAAGCTGCTGGACTACCTGAAGCGTAAAGACGTTGCTCGCTACACCAGCCTGATCGAAAGCCTGGGTCTGCGTCGCTAAGTCTGAAGAATCTGATCAACGATGTAGCGCATGCAGTATGCAGAAAACCGCATCTGACGATCAGATTTGTGCGAGTTTCGCGAAAAGGGGGCCTTTAAGGCCCCTTTTTTCGAGCAATCCGCAGCATTCCGTACCAAACTCATGTATTGTTGCTGAGAGTGATCTTTGCTTGCAGCGTTTCGCGCGGCTAATGAGAGGCTTTACCGCATGGGCGGTTGAAGATTGTCATTAGTCGCGAGGATGCAATTAAAGATCGGTAAACCCCGGCGAGCCAAAGAGCGCTCTGCCCCTCGAATTTAAGGACTTTAATTTTGCTGAACCCGATCGTACGCAAATTCCAATATGGTCAGCATACTGTCACGCTGGAAACCGGCATGATGGCGCGCCAGGCCACTGCAGCAGTAATGGCCAGCATGGACGACACCGCGGTATTCGTGACCGTTGTTGGCCAGAAAAAAACCAAACCAAATCAAGATTTCTTCCCGCTGACGGTTAACTATCAGGAGCGTACTTACGCTGCTGGTCGTATCCCGGGTAGCTTCTTCCGTCGTGAAGGCCGTCCAAGCGAAGGCGAAACCCTGATTTCTCGTCTGATTGACCGTCCAGTGCGTCCACTGTTCCCGGAAGGTTTCATTAACGAAGTGCAGGTTATCGCTACTGTCGTTTCTGTTAACCCACAGGTTAACCCAGACATCGTTGCCATGATTGGTGCATCTGCAGCCCTGGCGCTGTCAGGCCTGCCATTCAACGGTCCAATCGGTGCTGCTCGTGTAGGTTATATCAATGACCAGTACGTGCTGAACCCAACTTCTGATGAGCTGAAAACCTCACGTCTGGACCTGGTCGTTGCGGGTACGCAGAACGCGGTTCTGATGGTTGAATCAGAAGCAGAAGTACTGACCGAAGACCAGATGCTGGGCGCGGTAGTATTCGGCCACGATCAGCAGCAGATTGTTATCGAAAACATCAACTCACTGGTTGCTGAAGCTGGCAAACCACGTTGGGATTGGCAGCCAGAACCTGCTAACGATGCGCTGATTGCACGCGTATCTGCACTGGCAGAAGCCGGTATCGCTGATGCTTACCGTATCACTGATAAGCAAGAGCGTTACACGCAGGTTGGCGTCGTTAAAGATGCGACCATTGCTGCACTGAAAGCAGAAGACGAAACGCTGGATGCTGGCGAAATCGCTGACATCGTTCACGATCTTGAGAAGAGTGTTGTACGTAGCCGTATCATTCGTGGTGAGCCACGTATCGATGGCCGCGAAAAAGACATGATCCGTGGTCTGGATGTGCGTACTGGCGTGCTGCCACGTACTCACGGCTCTTCTTTGTTCACCCGTGGTGAAACGCAGGCACTGGTTACCGCAACACTGGGTACCGCACGTGACGCGCAGAACCTGGATGAGCTGATGGGCGAGCGTACTGATAGCTTCCTGTTCCACTACAACTTCCCTCCATACTCAGTGGGCGAAACCGGTATGGTTGGCTCACCGAAGCGTCGTGAGATTGGTCACGGTCGTTTGGCGAAGCGCGGTGTGTTGGCAGTGATGCCTAAGCAGGAAGATTTCCCGTACACCATTCGTGTGGTGTCAGAAATCACTGAATCAAACGGTTCTTCTTCTATGGCTTCCGTGTGTGGTGCTTCTCTGGCACTGATGGATGCAGGCGTACCGATCAAGGCAGCTGTTGCGGGTATCGCAATGGGCCTGGTGAAAGAAGACGAAAACTTCGTGGTTCTGTCTGACATTCTGGGCGATGAAGATCACCTGGGCGATATGGACTTCAAAGTGGCGGGTAGCCGCGACGGTATCACTGCCCTGCAGATGGATATCAAAATTGAAGGTATCACCCGTGAGATCATGCAGGTTGCACTGAATCAGGCTAAGGGCGCGCGTCTGCACATCCTGAGCGTGATGGAGCAGGCAATCAGCACCCCACGTCAGGAAATCTCTGAGTTCGCACCACGTATCTATACCATCAAGATCAGCTCAGACAAGATCAAAGATGTTATCGGTAAAGGCGGTTCTGTAATCCGTGCGCTGACTGAAGAAACCGGCACCACCATCGAAATCGAAGATGATGGCACCGTGAAGATCGCAGCAACCGATGGCAACAAAGCGAAAGAAGCGATTCGTCGTATCGAAGAGATCACCGCTGAAATCGAAGTGGGCCGTATCTACTCTGGTAAAGTGACGCGTATCGTTGATTTCGGTGCCTTCGTGGCAATCGGCGGCGGTAAAGAAGGTCTGGTCCATATTTCTCAGATCGCTGACAAGCGTGTTGAGAAAGTGACAGATTACCTGCAGATGGGTCAGGAAGTTCCAGTGAAAGTTATGGAAGTGGACCGTCAGGGCCGCGTACGCCTGAGCATCAAAGAAGCGACAGAGCAGAAACCAGCAGAAGAAACTACCGCTGCAACGAATGCATCTGACGCCGAGTAAGCGTTTACTGATTGGCCTCTCCCTGCTTTTCGGGGAGAGGTGTTTGGATCATCGCGAGGGCGGGAATCCTTGTGCACAGCAGGCGGATGACAGGATGGTTGTCCCAATGTTTGTATTCGGGAGTGGGAAATGAAGCCTTTTTTGCGCTGGTGTTTTGTTGCGACAGCTATCACGCTGGCAGGATGCAGCAACTCCAATTGGCGTAAGAACGAAGTTCTGGCAGTACCTTTGCAGCCCACACTGCAGCAAGAGGTGATCCTGGCGCGAATGGAACAAATTCTTGCCAGTCGTGCCCTGACCGATGATGAACGCGCACAGCTATTATATGAGCGCGGAGTGTTGTATGATAGTTTGGGTCTGAGGGCATTAGCGCGGAACGATTTCTCGCAAGCGCTGTCTATAAGACCAGATATGCCCGAGGTGTTTAACTACCTCGGTATATATTTAACGCAGGCAGGCAATTTTGATGCTGCCTATGAAGCGTTTGATTCTGTACTTGAGCTTGATCCAACTTACAATTATGCGCATTTAAACCGTGGTATCGCCCTCTATTACGGCGGTCGATACAAGTTAGCGCAAGATGATCTGCTGGCGTTTTATCAAGACGATCCTAACGATCCTTTCCGCAGCCTTTGGCTCTATCTCGTTGAAAGCGATATGGACGCCGACAAGGCAAAAGTTGCGCTTCAACAGCGCCATGACAAAGCGGCCCGGGACCAATGGGGATGGAATATTGTCGAGTTCTACCTTGGCGACATCAGTGAAAAAACGCTGATGGAACGTCTCAAGGCGGACGCAACGGATAACACCTCGCTCGCTGAACATCTCAGTGAAACCAACTTCTATTTAGGTAAGTACTACCTAAGTCTGGGGGAGAAGGACGACGCGAAAGCGTTGTTCAAACTGGCGGTCGCTAACAATGTTAACAACTTTGTTGAGCACCGATACGCATTGTTGGAACTGGCGCAACTCGGCCAGACACAAGACGATTTATCAGAATCTGACCAGCAATAGCTGACGAACTTTTATTGCCTGAATACTTGTAAAGTCATCATCTTCGAGGTGAGGGCTTTTCTGTTCGTCAAAACTTCTAATTTGAGCCGGTTCACACTTTTTGATGAAAATGACTGAAAGTTTTCACGACGAGTTATGTAGACTGGCCGCCGCAATCTAAGAGGCACGTGTACTACATGACTGATATTCAAACCACTTTTTCCGAACTTGGCCTGAACGCCGACATCCTCGAATCACTGAACGGTATGGGCTACGTTAAGCCTTCTCCAATCCAGGCTGAGTGTATTCCTCACCTGCTGGCTGGCCGTGATGTGTTAGGTATGGCGCAGACCGGTAGTGGTAAAACGGCGGCATTCTCGCTGCCACTGCTGCACAACATTGATCCAACCGTTAAAGCACCGCAAATCCTGGTGCTGGCTCCAACCCGCGAACTGGCTGTTCAGGTTGCTGAAGCCATGACTGAATTCTCTAAACACATGCGTGGCGTAAACGTAGTGGCCCTGTACGGCGGCCAGCGTTATGACGTTCAGCTGCGTGCACTGCGTCAGGGACCACAAGTTGTTGTGGGTACGCCTGGTCGTCTGCTGGATCACCTGAAACGCGGCACGTTAGATCTGTCTAACCTGCGCGGCCTGGTGCTGGACGAAGCTGATGAAATGCTGCGTATGGGCTTCATCGAAGACGTTGAAACCATCATGGCGCAGATCCCAGACGGTCACCAGACCGCGCTGTTCTCAGCTACCATGCCAGAAGCGATTCGTCGTATTACTAAACGCTTCATGAAAGATCCACAGGAAGTACGCATCCAGTCAAGCATGACCACGCGTCCTGATATCTCTCAGTCTTACTGGACCGCTTACGGCCGTAAGAATGATGCGCTGGTGCGTTTCCTGGAAGCAGAAGACTTTGATGCAGCCATCATCTTCGTGCGTACCAAAAACGCCACGCTGGAAGTGGCCGAAGCGCTGGAGCGCAGCGGTTACAACAGTGCAGCCCTGAACGGTGACATGAACCAGGCACTGCGTGAGCAGACGCTGGAGCGCCTGAAAGATGGTCGTCTGGACATTCTGATCGCGACTGACGTTGCCGCACGTGGTCTGGACGTTGAGCGTATCAGCCTGGTTGTTAACTATGACATCCCAATGGATGCGGAATCTTACGTTCACCGTATCGGCCGTACCGGTCGTGCGGGTCGTGCGGGCCGTGCGCTGCTGTTCGTTGAGAACCGCGAGCGTCGTCTGCTGCGTAACATTGAACGCACCATGAAGCTGACCATTCCAGAAGTTGAGCTGCCTAACGCAGAACTGCTGGGTGAGCGTCGTCTGGCTAAGTTCGCCGCGAAAGTACAGCAGCAGCTGGAAAGCAGCGATCTGGACATGTACCGCGCACTGCTGAGCAAAATGCAGCCGGGCGAAGATCTGGATATCGAAACTCTGGCCGCAGCACTGCTGAAAATGGCACAGGGCGAACGTCCACTGATTCTGCCACCAGAAGCACCACGTCCAGCGCGTCGTGAATTCCGCGAGCGTGATGAGCGTCGTGATTCACGTGACTCTCGCGATTCACGCGGTCCGCGTGAAAACCGTGCCGACCGCGGTGACCGTGGTGATCGTGGCGAAAGCCGTGATGGTGCTCCACGTCGTGAACGTCGTGACGTTGGCGAAATGCAGCTGTATCGCATTGAAGTGGGCCGTGATGATGGTGTTGAAGTTCGTCACATCGTTGGCGCGATTGCTAACGAAGGCGACATCAGCAGCCGTTACATCGGTAACATCAAGCTGTTCGGTACTCACTCAACTATCGAGCTGCCAAAAGGTATGCCGGGCGAAGTTCTGCAGCACTTCACTCGCACGCGCATCCTGAACAAGCCGATGAACATGCAGTTGATGGGTGATGCACCGGTGCACGAGCGCTCTGAGCGTCGTCCTGCAGGTGGTGGCGAGCGTCGTGGCAATGGCGCACCGCGTGGTGATGGTGCTCCACGTGGCGAAGGCGCTCCGCGTCGTTTCTCTGAGCGTCGTGAAGGCGGTCGTGAGGGTGGTCGTGAAGGCGGACGTTTCAGCCGTGAAGGTGGCCGTGGCCCACGTCGTGAAGACGGTGCCTCTGCGCCACGTCCAGCACGCCGTGATGCATAAGCGATAAAAGCTTAAAAGTAAAAAGGGACGCCGCGGCGTCCCTTTTTTATGCTCGTAAAATAATCTTTACACTCCGCCTGAAATCAGCACCCGCTCACCGCTTACATAGGCTGACTCTTCCGACGCGAGGAATAGGGCAACCTGCGCCACATCCTCCGGTAACCCAAATCGTCCCAACGGCGTAGCGGCAATCAGTTTCGCTTTAACGTCGGGGTTCATCTTCTTCGCTGCCAGTAAACCTTCCGTCAGGATGATCCCCGGTGCCAATGCATTGACGCGGATGTTACGCGGCCCCAGTTCACGTGCCAGACCTTGCGTTAAGGTATCAATCGCGCCCTTGGTCGCCGCCCACAAAACCGAACCGGGCGTACTACGCTGACTATTGAGGGCACTCAGATTAATGATGGTGCCACCGTGGGCGGGGAAGTGCTTAGCTGCCTGCTGACAAACCAGTAATGTCCCCAACACGTTCACATTGAGCTGTTGCTGCATTTCGCTGAGGCTGAGTTCGGCAAAGTCGCCGTGATGGAAAATACCCGCGTTGTTGACCACGATATCCGGTGCGCCAAACTGCTCGATGCTACGGGCGAATAAACGCTGCACATCGGCCTCACGTGAGATATCGGCCTGAACGGCGATAGCATCGCTGCCTAGCTCGCAAATGTCCGTCACCACATCTGCCGCACCCGCTTCATCCTGGCGGTAATTAACAATCACGCGCGCACCGGCCGCCGCGAAAGTCATCGCAATGGCGGCGCCAATGCCTTTCGACGCGCCCGTCACCAGCGCGATTTTGCCTTCAAGTGCTTTCATTGTGTCTCTCCACCTGGGAATTCGGGGAAGGGTAAGCATGCGCTGTCCCTACAATTTTGCGGTAGCGCAATCCTGCAAGCTTTTTGCACAATCCTGCAAAAGTACTGTTCAGGGACTAGGCGCAGCGCGAGCGAAAGGCGAGAATGCTGACACAGTGATTTCTCATCACGGAGAGCGTAAAGCATGATTCATCAGGAACAGTGGCAGCAACTGGTGGCGATGATTGCTCGTCATTCCCCGGAGGATGGCCGCCATTTTAGCCCAATCGATTTTCTCTCATTTGGACGCAGCTCTAAACCCACCAGTCTGACTCATATCGCCACCTGGGCGAGTTTTGCACTGGTGGCTCAGGGGCAGAAGGCGCTGCGAATGGGTGAAGACGTGATGCATTACGGTCCGGGCGATCTGCTGCTGGTCACGCTGGATATGCCAGTGCAATCCTGCGTGGTACAAGCGACAGCGGAGAAACCCAATCTGGGCGTGGGTATCACCATCAATGAAACGCGCCTGATGCATTACCTCGAACATTTCCCGTTGCAGCAGATCGGCGCAGCGGTCACCAACGAACGCGGTATCACGGTACACAAAGTGGCGCCGCCGTTGGTGGATGCGGTGATTCGCCTGATTGAGCTGCTGGACCAGCCACAGGATATTCCCGCGCTGGCACCGTTGATTGAGCAAGAGATTTTCTATCGGCTTCTGACCGGGCCAGAAGGGCCGCGCATCCTCAACATGGCGTTAACTGAACGGCCGGGCAACAAAGTGGCACGCGCAGCACGCTGGTTGCGCGAAAACTTCCATCACCCGCTAAAAATGGATCAGCTGGCCAGTAGCGTCGGCATGAGCATTTCGTCGTTGCATCATCATTTTAAAGCGGTAACGGCGATGACACCGATGCAATATCAAAAGCAGCTGCGTCTTAACGAGGCGCGGCGCTTGATGTTGATTGATAAGTTGGATGCAGGAACGGCAGGATATCGCGTGGGGTATCAGAGCGCCTCGCAGTTTAGCCGTGAATACAGTCGCTTCTACGGGCAATCGCCGGCACGTGATGTGCGTATGGTGGCAGTGGGGCCAGAAGGATTGACCCCACAGCAGTGAACGTTACAGCGAACGCGCGGCTTCCATCGCCAGCGCGAACGAACGCAAACGAGCCTGTGAATCGAAAATCTGGCCGTTAACCATGATTTCATCCGCCTGAGTTTCGCGTATCAGCGCGGCTAACCCCTGGCGCACTTTGTCGCTGTCACCAACAATCGACATGCTCAGCGCTTGCTGCACACCATATTGCTCAGACGGCGACCACAGGTTATCCATGTTCTCGACCGGTGCGGGCAGCGGGCCCGGTTTGCCACGGCGCAGATTGATAAACTGCTGCTGCATCGAGGTGAACAGGAAGCGCGCATCACGCTCGCTATCCGCAGCCACCACGTTGACACACACCATGGCATACGGTTTCGTCAGACGCGCAGAAGGTTTGAATTTCTCACGATAGAGATGCAGTGCCTGGAACAGCAGGTCCGGCGCAAAATGAGACGCAAACGCGAAGGGCAGGCCAAGTTGCGCAGCCAGCTGTGCACTGTAAAGGCTGGAACCTAACAGCCACACCGGAATTTTCAGGCCGAGGCCCGGCACTGGCTGCACTGGCGGATGTTCACCGTCTTCGGCGTCAAACCAGTGAATCAGTTCTGCCACATCTTCCGGGAAGCTATCTGCCTGGGCGCTAGAGAGATGACGGCGCAGCGCTAACATGGTGCGCTGGTCGGAACCCGGCGCGCGGCCCAGTCCCAGGTCAATACGGCCAGGATACAACGATTCAAGCGTGCCAAACTGTTCAGCGATCACCAGCGGTGCGTGGTTGGGCAGCATAATGCCACCGGAACCCAGGCGTAACGTTTCCGTATTCGCGGCCAGATAACCGATCAGTACTGATGTCGCCGCACTGGCGATACCGGTCATGTTGTGGTGCTCGGCAAGCCAATAGCGGTGGAATCCAAGCGCTTCTGATTGACGCGCCAGCGCCAGCGAATTATGGAAGGCCTCGCGCGCGGCGGAACCCTGGGGAATCGGAGCCAAATCCAATACGGACAGGCGAACAGGTTTTTCTCGGACATGGGTACTCCAGCTTATGATGGCGCAGGCGTCAGCCAACCTGCACCAGTCAGTATTACGCATCAGTACCCATATTAAAACTGCTAATAACAGCAGGCATATAGCCGGAACGTGCCTTTATCGTCCGTTTTGCAGCGCCATGCCCGCCAGCCGTCGCCAGTAGCCATTGCAGTCACTGCCGCGCGCCATCATTAGCGGCGCTTCCCCGGCTTCGTTCGCGCGGAAGCGATCGACCTCTGTCAGTGTCGTTTCATCCTGCGGCGAGAGGCGTACGATGTCGATCCAGTTATGCATGCCGGCCAAATCGTTACCGAGGTTATAGCAGTACCCGCTCATGGTCTGGATACCATTCAACACGAACACCTGTTGCCCCTCCTGTGAGAGCACGCGGCGGCCGGTGGGATAATGAATGCAGCAGGTCTGACAATCATCCTTGGCGCGATTCTCTGAACGTGCAGTAAAGCAGCGTGCGGAAAGCGCCAGCGGCAGATAGCCATAACCGAGCACTTCTACCTCGAACCGATCGCGCACGCCTGCTGCATCGCACTGCTGCAACAGTTGAATCAGCCAATCGCGCGACATCTCTACCGGAATACACCAGCGTGTCATGCCTTCTTTCAACAACAGTTGCAGCGTCTGCGCGTTGTAAACATTCAGCGTGGGGCCGGCGACAAACGGCAGCTTACGCTCTGCCGCCATATTGACCGTGCCGATATCATTCGCCTCCAGCAAAAACTCGCCATTCTCAACATAGCGGCGCAGCTCTTTGACCTCGGATGGCGACTGCAACAGCGCCAGTGTACTGACCACCACTTGCTTGCCGTGTTGCGCCAGGTGCCGTCCCATCTCCATCCATTGATGGAAGGATGTCGCGCGCCGTTTACTGCATACCGCCTCACCCAGGTAAATAATATCGGCAGAACTGTCGGCGGCATGCTGATAAAAGCTTTCCAGCGTATCCGTTGACCAGTACCACAATACCGGCCCGATTGCGTATCTCATGCGTTCCCCTTACTGCCAGTCACGGTGATAGGCACCGAGCGTGGTTTGACTGCCTTCAGAAAGCTCACCCAGCGCCCGCATCCAGGGCTCTTGCACCGCAAACTGCTCAGGTGAGGCCATGCAGCGGTCAATCGCCTGACGCCATACTTTCGCCACCTGCGCCACATAAGCTGGGCTGCGTTGACGACCTTCAATTTTCACCGAAGCGATGTTGGCGCGCAGCAGCTCGGGTAACAGCGACAAGGTATTCAAACTAGTGGGCTCTTCCAGCACGTGATAGCGCTGGTTATCGACTTCATAGCGGCCTTTGCACAGCGTCGGATAGCCTGCGCTTTCATCGGCGCCGTAGCGATCAATCAGCACTTCATTCAGGCGCGATTCCATCCCTTGTGGCGTTTGCTGCCAGCGCACGAATTTTGCCGGTGAGCAGGCGCCAGCACTGTTAGGTGATTCACCCGTCAGCCAGGATGAGAGATAACAGCGGCCCTCCGCCATGATGCACAAGCTGCCAAAGGCAAACACTTCCAGCGGCACCGGTGTTTCACGTGCCAGCTGTTTAACCTGATGCATCGACAGCACGCGCGGCAGCACCACGCGGCTGAGATCGAAATGACGATGATAAAAGTGGATGGCCTGCAGATTGGTGGCCGAAGCCTGCACGGAAAGATGGCGTTCTACCTGCGGATAGCGCTGCGCGGCATATTCCAGCGTGGCGATATCAGCGAGAATCAGCGCATCGGCACCGTTCTGTGCGGCCACATCAATCGCAGTCTGCCAGCGGTTCATGCCATCTGGGTGGGCAAAGGTGTTGATGGCTACGTGCAGCTTGCGCCGATGCTGATGCAGAAAGCGCGACGCTTCTGCCAGCTTCTTATCGGTAAAATTCAGGCCAGCAAAGTGGCGGGCATTGGTGTCATCTTTCAGACCGACGTACACGGCATCGGCGCCATGCTCCACCGCCGATTTCAGCGCAGGCAAATTCCCCGCCGGACACAGCAGTTCCATACATTTTTCTCCCCCGAATACTGAAGCCGTAAAGTGTAGGGAAGGCGACTGGCGGTAATGTTGATTTAAGGCAGTGAAAGCGATGATGACCCTGCAGACTGAAGATTATTTAACCAATCATCCGGCTAATTCCTTGATCTCAGTGGAGGCGAAGCCGCGGGGATGTGGCAATATAGGTAAAATTTTCTGAAGGGATTGATGATTATGCTGTCGCGCTTGTGCGGTCTTATTGTGGAAAAAGGACCAAAATTCCTTGGCTTACCGATTTCTATTACGCCATTCCCCATGAAAAAAGTGGTTTTGCAACAACTCCTAAACTGGCAATTTCGTCATGCTTTGTCTGAAGGTGAGTTAAACTTTCTGGAAGGGCGCTTTCTGGGAATCGAGATTGCGGATGTAAATCTGCGCTGGATCACCACCTTGCAGAACGGGCGCCTGACCGTTTCGCGCGATGCCGAGGCCGATGTCTGGTTTCGTGGCGAAGCCAACGATCTGTTGCTGGTGGCAGCACGCAAAGCAGACCCCGATATGTTGTTCTTTCAACGCCGCCTGGTGATTGAGGGCGACACGGAGCTGGGACTGGAGGTGAAGAATTTGATGGATGCCATAGAACTGGATGCCATGCCCACGCCTTTGCGCACGGGGTTGCAGCAGCTGGCTGCCTTTGTTGAGGCAGGAATGAAACAGGACGCGAAGGCCGCAGAGGCGCGCGCGGGGATCTCATGTTGATTCGTACTGAAATTGGTGTGGATGCGGCGGGCATCGACACGCTCTTAAAGCGCAGTTTTGCTACTACCGCCGAGGCTGAATTGGTGCAGCAGCTGCGTGAAGATGGATTATTAACGCTGGGCGTGGTTGCCACGGACGATGAAGGACAGGTATTAGGTTATGCCGCTTTCAGTCCCGTCACCTTGCAAGGCGAAGATCGCAACTGGGTGGCATTAGCGCCGCTGGCGGTCGATGAATCGGTGCGCAAGCAGGGCATTGCCAAACAGCTGGTGTATGAAGGGCTCGATTCCCTGAACGAGTTCAGCTATAGCGCGGTGGTGGTATTGGGCGATCCCGAGTCTACAACCCGTTGGGCTTTGAACCGGCTGCACGGCATGGCTTGCACTGCCGTTGGCTGGGCAGCGAAGCGGCGTTCCAGGTGTACAAACTTGCGGACGATGCGTTTACGGGCGCAGAAGGGCTGATCGCTTTCGCGGAACCTTTTAATCGTTTCGATTAAACCACGCATTCAGGCATGAAGGCTGCTGTGCAACCAGCAGCAGCTTTTGCGTGCGGCTGAGTTGCTTCACCTGGTACTCCAGACGAGAAGCGGCTGAGCGGTCGCCTGCATCGCAGTGAAAGACCAGCGTCAGCGGGCCTTTTCCGCGCAGCGCGCGCGCACCCTTTCCGGCCTGATGCTGTAGTAAGCGGCGCTGGACATCCGTGGTGATGCCGGTGTAAAGCATTCCAGCAGCGGTTTGCAGCATATACAGCTGCCAGCCCTGTTGCATAAACGTATCCTGAAAAATTGCTGGCTGGCAGTGTAGCGTGCTTATCTGCATATCGCTACGTGCTGCAGGGAGTTGCATTTTGTCCGACCATTCTCATCTGATCCGCTACCTCAAAAAACAGCATGCTCTGTCATTGTGCGCCAGCAACGGCGACGATCTGTGGTGTGCCAACTGTTTTTATGTCTTTGATGAAGCGCGCATGGCGTTCTGGCTGATGACCGAACCGGATACGCGACATGGCGCATTGATGCTGCAAAATTCGCGCGTGGCCGGCACGGTCAACGGCCAGCCGAAAACGGTGCTGTTGATCAAAGGCGTGCAATATCGTGGGCGTATTCAGCAACTGACAGACGAGAGTGAGGAGCAGGCGCGGCATGCTTACCAAAAGCGCTTTCCAGTTGCCCGCAAAGTCAAAGCCCCGCTGTGGGAAATCACGCTGGATGAAGTGAAGATGACCGACAACGCACTGGGCTTCGGCAAAAAGATTGTCTGGCAGCGTGATAACAACGGCGCGATCTAAAAATTCCGCGTGCGATCAAAATTACGCCAATTTTGCATAGCAGATTCCAATAACCTGAATAACACTGTGGATTAACCGTCGCACTTCCCCGTGCGGCCATCGTTATTCTGTAGAATACGGAATCTGTTATGAGCCAACTCGCAACTTCTGCACCGGCGACGCGCTTCGCGTGGTGGAAACCCTTGCTGTTTATCGCGGTGGTGGTCATCGGCCTGTGGTATGTCAAATGGCAACCTTATTACGGCAAAGCCTTCACGGCGGCTGAAACCCACTCGATCGGCAAATCGATACTGGCGAATGCCGCCGATTCACCCTGGCGCGCGGCGCTGGATTACGCGATGATCTACTTCCTCGCCGTCTGGAAAGCCGCCGTACTCGGCGTGCTGCTGGGATCGCTGGTACAAGTGCTGATCCCGCGCAACTGGCTGCTACGCCTGATGGGCAACTCGCGGTTTGGATCGACGCTGATCGGCACCGGTTTAGGTTTGCCGGGCATGATGTGTACCTGCTGCGCCGCGCCGGTGGCGGCGGGATTACGTCAGTCGCAGGTATCCAGCGGGGCGGCGATGGCCTTCTGGTTAGCGAATCCGCTGCTGAATCCGGCCACGTTAATCTTTATGGGATTTGTGCTCGGTTGGCACTTCGCCGCGATTCGGCTGGTGGCGGGCTTAATCATGGTGTTAGCGATCGCGTCACTGGTGCAGCGTAGCGTGCCGGAACACTCGGTCGCCGCCCCCGTGGCGATGGCTGCCGGAAATGAGCAGCCGTTCCTCACTCGCTGGCTGGGCGTCATGTGGCGGCTGTTCTGGAATACCATTCCGCTGTATATCGTTGCCGTGCTGTTATTGGGTGCCGCGCGCGTCTGGCTATTCCCGCATGCCGAGGGTGCGGTGGGGAATACGCTGTTTTGGGTGATGCTGATGGCGATAGCCGGCTGTTTATTTGTCATTCCCACCGCCGCAGAAATCCCGATTGTGCAAACCATGATGCTGGCGGGCATGGGCCTGGCACCTGCGTTAGCGCTGCTGGTGACCTTACCCGCCGTGAGTGTGCCGTCGCTACTGATGCTGCACCGTGCCTTCCCGGCGCGCGCCTGTGGATCGCGCTGATTGGCGTGGCACTCAGCGGCATGATCCTCGGTATCTTCGCTCTGTGGCTGACGTAAATACCAGATTGTCTGATTGCGGCTGCCGCGCCATAGCAGCCGCGCATCTTTCTCGGCTTCGATAAAACGCCCATCAATCAGCACGTCAATTTCAGCCACCACTTCACGCTGTGCCGCGCTGAGTTCCGCCATCTGATAACCGGTCCACAGCCAGATATCTTTGTCCGGGCACTCACGGCGTACGCGCTTTATCAGACGACGGATGTGCGGCACGTTGTGCGGATGCAGTGGATCGCCGCCGCTGAGCGACAACCCCTGACGCGGAATGCGCTGATCCTTAAGATCGGCCATCAGCTGCTCCTCCCTCTCCAGCGTGAAAGGCTCGCCGGAATCGAGCCGCCAGGTGCTTTGGTTATAGCAGCCGCGACACTGATGCTCGCAGCCCGCGACAAACAGCGTGCAGCGCGTGCCCGGCCCATTGACGATATCGACGGCGTAATAGCCATGGATGCGCATCATCCCAGCTGTCCGTTATCCAGATGTTTAACCCGGCGCTGTACCTCTTCCTGCTTACCGGCATTAAACGGACGCGCGTCCGGGCTGCCGAGGTAGCCACAGACGCGGCGCGTCACGGAAACCCGTGCCGGATCGTGATTACCGCAGCACGGGCAGGTAAACCCTTTGCTGGTGCAGCTGAATTCGCCGGTGAAGCCGCATTCATAACACTCATCGATGGGCGTGTTGGTGCCGTAATAGGGCACGCGGTGATAGCTGTAATCCCATACATCTTCCAGCGCTTTGAGGTTGTGCTGAATATTGGGGTATTCGCCGTAGCAAATGAAGCCGCCATTGGCGATGGCCGGATAGGGTGTCTCGAAGTCGATTTTATCGTAAGGATTCACTTTCTTCTCGACGTCGAGATGGAAGCTGTTGGTGTAATAGCCTTTGTCGGTCACGCCCGGCACCACGCCAAATTCAGCGGCATCGAGTCGACAGAAACGATCGCACAGGTTTTCGCTCGGCGTGCTGTAGAGGCTAAAACCGTAACCCGTCTCGTCTTTCCACGCGTCTACCGCCTCACGCAGGCGCTGCACAATCGCCACGCCTTTTTCCCGCAGGTGCTGCGCATCATACGGATGAACCTCATTGCCGCTTAGCGCATTCAGCGTTTCATGCAGGCCGATGTAACCCAATGAAATCGAGGCGCGGCCATGGCGGAAAATCTCGCCGACTTCATCATCGGCATTCAAGCGCACGCCGCACGCGCCTTCCATGTAAAGAATCGGCGCCACGCGCGCCTTGGTTTTCTCCAATCGGGCGATGCGCGTCATTAAGGCGCGCTTGGCCAGTGTGAGGCGTTCATCCAGAAGCCGCCAGAAGTGGGCTTCGTTGCCGTTGGCTTCCAGCGCAATACGCGGCAGGTTGAGGCTGATCACGCCAATATTGTTGCGACCTTCATGGATCTGCTCACCGTTTTCCTCATACACGCCAAGGAAACTGCGGCAGCCCATCGGCGTTTTGAATGAGCCGGTGATCTCGACCACTTTTTCGTAATTCAGGATATCGGGATACATCCGCTTGCTAGCACATTCCAGCGCCAGCTGTTTGATGTCGTAATTAAAATCACCAGGGCGGCGATTCACCCTTCGCGGATGGCGAACACCAGCTTCGGGAACACCGCAGTTTTGTGGTTTTTTCCCAGCCCTGCGATGCGGTTGCGCAGAATCGATTGCTGAATCAGGCGTGCAGCCCAGTCAGTTCCCAAGCCAAAACCAAAGGTGACAAACGGCGTCTGTCCATTGGCGGTATGCAGCGTGTTGACCTCATATTCCAAAGACTGGAAGGCGTCATAGCACTCTTTCTCGGTGCGCACGCGAGCATAGGCTTCCGCATCCGGGATCTGCCATTCCACCGCCACCGCGCGATGCTTTTCAAGGCTAAGATTCACAAACGGCGCGAGCACTTCATCGATGCGGTTAATGGTGGTGCCGCCGTAAATATGGCTGGCGACCTGCGCAATGATCTGTGCGGTGACGGCTGTTGCAGTGGCAATGGATTTTGGCGGCTCGATCTCCGCGTTGCCCATCTTAAAGCCATTGTTCAACATGCCCTGAAGATCGATCAGCATGCAGTTAAACATCGGGAAAAACGGCGAATAGTCGAGGTCGTGATAGTGGATCTCGCCGCGCTCATGCGCCAGCACCACATCACGCGGCAGCAGCTGCTGTTGGGCATAATGCTTCGCGACGATACCTGCCAGCAAATCGCGCTGGGTCGGGATCACCTTGCTGTCTTTGTTGGCGTTCTCGTTGAGCAGCGCGGCGTTGGTCTGTTCTACGAGGCCACGAATGGCGTGGTGCAGTTTTCCGCGTTGCTCGCGTGCCTGATCGCGGTCGTGGCGATATTCGATATACGCGCGTGCCAGCTGTGGCCAGCGCCCACTCATCAGCGTCTCTTCCACCGCGCACTGAATATCGCGGATATCAACTTCACTGCGATCGGCCAGCTGCTGGCTGACGCGTGTCGCGACTTCTGCACACCACTGCGCATCATCAATCTGTGCCGCCTGCGCCGCAGCCTGCACCGCCAGCTCAATACGCTGCGCTTCAAACGGTACTCTGCAGCCGTCGCGCTTAATCACCACCGTCGCCATTGTCTCTCCGTGTCACTACATATAGATATTTTACGGAAGTGTAATCGCTATATGTGGTGTTTTGCCGGAAATTAATCGCGCTGTTTTTGACCTGCCGCAAAGAAGCCACAACGAAGATTGAAAGCCGCACAATGGTTAAGCGGACTAAACTTCAAAAGTTTTAACCCGCCCAAACTTCGACCTCGTGCAACTTGATTTGCGATGCGAAGCAGGTTTAATGGTTTTTTTGCCTATTTTTGGCCCGTCATTTTTTCTACAAGGATGCCTTACATGCCTCTGCAACGAACGCTGCTCGCCTGTTGTTTATCCCTGACGTTCTCCTCTTTTGCCGCACCGGTTACCGATCTGCCATTAATGCCCTGGCCACAAAAAGTGGTACAGCCCGCGAGCGGTGGCGCATTGACGCTGACGCCGCAATTCACGCTGCATATTACGGGCGATCATCTGGAAGGCGCCGAAGCGCGCTGGCGTGCACGTATTTCACGTCAAACCGGTTGGCCGCTGCTGCCCGCCAGCGCGCCGAGCGATCAGGCCACGATTCAGGTGCAAATCGCCCAGGCGGTGGATCCGCTGCCACAACCCGAAAGCGATGAAAGCTATCATCTGGAAGTGAACAGCAGCGGCGTGATACTCAAAGCCAACACGCGTTTCGGTGCGATGCGCGGCATGGAGACGCTACTGCAGCTGATTGAAAATAATGAAACAGGCACGCAGATTCCTTACGTTACCATTGATGATAAGCCGCGCTTCCCGTGGCGCGGGGTGTTGATCGATTCGGCGCGCCACTTCCTGCCGATTGAAACGGTGAAGCGCCAGATCGACGGTATCGCCGCAGCGCGTATGAACGTATTCCATTGGCATCTGACCGATGATCAGGGCTGGCGATTTGCCTCCAGCCACTATCCGCAGTTACAGGAGAAGGCCAGCGACGGCCTTTACTACACGCAGCAGCAGATGCGTGATGTGGTGCGTTACGCCACCCAGCGCGGCATACGCGTGGTACCGGAAATTGATGTGCCGGGACATGCCTCAGCGATTGCGGTGGCGATGCCGGTACTGCTCAGCGCGCCGGGCCCGTATAAGATGGAGCGCGGCTGGGGCGTGTTTAAACCGCTGCTCGATCCCAGCAACGAAGCGGTCTTCACCTTCATTGATACGCTGATGGGCGAAGTCACGGCGATTTTCCCCGATCCCTACATTCATATCGGCGGCGATGAAGTGGATCCGACGCAATGGAACGACTCGCCGAAGATTCAGCAGTTTATGCGCGACCATGGCCTAAAGGACACGCACGCATTACAGGCGTGGTTCAATCAGCGGGTGGAGAAGATTCTGGAAGCGCACCAGCGACGCATGATCGGCTGGGATGAGGTTTATCATCCGGATCTGCCGAAAAGTATTTTGATTCAGTCGTGGCAAGGGCAGGACGCGCTGGGTGAGGCGGCGAAACACGATTTCCGCGGTATTCTTTCCACCGGTTTCTATCTCGACCAACCGCAAACGGCGGCTTATCACTATCGCAACGAACCCTGGCCGCAAGGGCTTAATGGTCAGGACCAGATTCAAGCTGACGATCAGGCGCAGAGCTGGCAGTTCACCATGCCGCGTCTCAAAGGCAGCCCGCTGAAAGGCAGTTTCACCCTGGTGGAAGGTAAGAATGGCTGGCGCGGCTTTATTGATTTCAATGGCAAAGCGCGGCGCATGGTGAGTGACATTCGCTGGCTGTCGCCGACGCAGCTGACCTTTAGCGTCGATACCTGGATGGGACCATTCCAGCCAATGGTCACTCTGACGCAGGACAAACTGACCGGCTATATGCTGGTGGGCAACATGCGCTATCCCGCCGAGGGCAGCAAACTGGCGCAGGTGCCGACCGGCATTCAGCCTTCCGTGCCAACGCCTGAGCAAATGCAAAACAACCTGATTGGCGGTGAAGCGGCGCTGTGGGCGGAAAACGTCAACAGCAGGGTAATCGATACTCGCTTGTGGCCGCGCGCCTTTGTGGTGGCTGAGCGTCTCTGGTCGGCGAAGGATGTCACCGACAGCGACAACATGTACCAGCGCTTGAGCGCGGTAGATCGCTGGGGCACGGTGTCGGTGGGATTGCAGCAGCATCAGCAGGCGGAGGTGCAGATGATGAGGCTGGCCAACACCAGCGATATCTCGTCGCTGCGGGTGCTGGCAGAGGTGCTGGAGCCGGCGCAGTATTACACGCGCCAGCATCTAAAATTCCAGGCCGGGCATTACGACTACTTCGAGCCGTTAAACCGTCTGGCTGACGTGCTGCCCGCTGAGAGCGAACCGGTGCGATTACTGGATAAACAGGTGGATGCGCTGATCGCCAATCGCGAGGATCGCATGGCGGCCAACGCGATTCGCCAGCAGTTACAGCGCTGGCAGAACAACAGTGATGCAGTGATGCCGCTGATTCTGGGCAGCTATCAACTCAAACCGCTGCAGCAGCAGGTTCAGCAGGTGGCTTCGCTCAGCCGCATGGGCATCGATTTGGTCAATGCGATGCAGCGTAATCAGGCTTATGGAGCGAGTGAAGTGGCTGAGATGCATGCAAAACTGGATGCCGCTGCCGAGGTGCAGGATGAAACCGTGCTGGCGCTGGTCAGGCCGCTGGAGAAGTTGCTGAGATCGTCTAAGTAAACGGATGCGCGATGAATCGCGCCGCTACGGGGGGATGGCACACCATGGAATTTCGCCGCTACGGGGGTGAAGAGCAGCCCAAGCAATGATGCCGCTAAGGTGATATTCTCACACATTAAATGCGCCGCCACACTTGAGCACAAGTTTGTAGCGGCGCAATTTATTGCGCATTGCCTTTACTTAACGACGTACGGCAATCGCCTCAATCTCGATCTTCACATCTTTCGGCAGACGCGCCACTTCCACGCAAGAACGCGCCGGGAAGCTGGCGTTGTGCTCGGTGAAGAACGCTTCGTAAGTGGCGTTCACGGTGGCGAAGTCGTTCAGATCTTTCACAAACACGGTGGTTTTCACAATGTCGCCGACTTTCAGGCCCGCGGCTTCCACGATCGCCTTCACATTTTCCAGAGACTGACGTGCCTGGGCAGACACATCGTCCGCGACGGCACCGGTCGCCGGATCAACAGGGATCTGGCCTGAAGTGATGATCATGCTGCCGAGATCCACGCCCTGCACATAAGGGCCAATTGCTGCGGGTGCTTTTTCTGTGCTGATTTCGCGAGACATTGTTTCTCCTTAAAAGTGCGCAGCCGACCTTTGTCAGCCGCGTATTGGTTCGCCCCATTATAGGGACGATAAGCACGATTACCAGTGACCCAGCACCACGTGGCGCGCGAACTCTTTCTCGCAGTATTTGCACTTCAGGTGCACATCATCGTCACGCTGTTTCACCGCAAAGCTGCTGAATACCGGCTCGCTGCGGCTGATGCAGTTGCTGTTCGGGCAGGTGAGTACGCGCTCAACACGATCCGGCAAGGTCGGGGCGATCTTCGCTACCACTTCGTATTCATCAATACGGTTAACGGTAGCAAGCGGCGCATACACCGCCAGCTGATTGATCTGATCGTCGGTCAGGAAGGTATTCTCGATCTTAATCAAATCCTTGCGGCCCATCTCGCCAGACGGCAGATTGAGGCCAATGGTGATGCGCTGGTCAGTCTCGGTCAGGCGAAACAGCGACAGCAATTTAAAACCGACCTGCGCAGGAATATGGTCGATTACCGTGCCACGCTTGATGGCTTCAACCTGCAATTTATTATCGTGAGTCATCGGTTGCTCCTTAGAGTGCCAGTTCGCTATTCAGTACCAGTGCCAGCAGAGCCTGGCGGGCGAAGATGCCGTTGCCCGCCTGCTGGAAATACCAGGCGTGCGGCGTGCTATCGACATCGGTGGTGATCTCGTCAATACGCGGCAGCGGATGCAGCACTTTCATGTTGTCGCGGGCACCGACTAAATCGGCCGCACGCAGGATGAACTGTGCTTTGACGTTGGCGTACTCGGAAGGATCAAGACGCTCTTTCTGCACACGCGTCATATAGAGGATGTCGAGTTCTGGCATCACTTCTTCGATGGTGTCGTGGCGCGTCCAGACGATATTCTGCTCATCCAGCATGTCGGTGATATAGGCCGGCATCGCCAGTGCATCCGGCGCGATAAAGTAGAAACGGTTGCCGGTGAATTTCGCCAGCGCCTGCGTCAGCGAGTGCACGGTACGGCCGTATTTCAGGTCACCGACCATCGCCACGTTGAGATTATCGAGGCGGTCCTGGGTTTCACGGATAGTAAACAGATCCAGCAGAGTTTGCGTCGGGTGCTGGTTGGCACCGTCACCGGCATTGAGAATTGGAATACCGCTGGAGAATTCAGTCGCCAGGCGCGCGGCGCCTTCCTGCGGATGACGCATCACAATCGCATCGACGTAAGTACTGATCACCGAAATGGTGTCGGCCAGCGTTTCGCCTTTCTTACCCAGCGAGGTATTGCTGCCGTCGGCAAAACCCACCACCGAAGCGCCAAGGCGATGCATGGCGGTTTCAAACGACAGGCGCGTGCGCGTTGAGGCTTCAAAGAAGCAGCTGGCGATCACGTTGTGCTTCAGCAGTTCTGGCTGAGGATGCGCTTTCAGCTGGGCAGCGGTGTGTAACACCAGCTCCAGCTCTTCGCGGTTGAGATCGTTAATGGAAATAATGTGCTTGCGATATAGCGGGTTGGCCATAGCGTTCTCCTCTGCGCTGCCGGATTGCGGACAAAAAAAAGCCCCTGCTTAAGGGGCTTTTTTTACGATCAATGTATGACGGAAAGAAACAGCGGCATCGCCTGTGGTCAGGCGGGGTAGAGCGGCAAATTGTACGCTGCGCTGTTGCATGTTTCCTCCGGCAAATTGTGGCGCATTATACGCATTCACTGATTTGCATCAAGCAGAAATCGCCGCAAGGTAAACGTTTGCTTTACTTGTTACCCAGCGTGGCGACCATCACTGCTTTGATGGTATGCATACGGTTTTCAGCCTGATCAAACACAATGCTGTGCGACGATTCAAACACTTCATTGCTCACTTCCATGCCGTCATGCAGACCATATTGCTCAGCCATCTGACGCCCCAGAGTGGTTTGATCGTCATGGAAGGCGGGCAGGCAGTGCAGGAATTTCACCTGAGGATTGCCGGTCAGCGCCAGCATCGCACTGTTCACCTGATAAGGACGCAGCAGGGCGATACGCTCTTCCCACACCGATTTCGCTTCGCCCATCGACACCCACACATCAGTGTAGATGAAATCCGCACCTTGCACGCCTTCGGTAATCTCTTCCGTCAGCGTGATTTTGCCACCGGTTTTCTGTGCCGCCACGCGACACTGTTCCACCAGTTGCTCTTCCGGCCAGCAGCCTTTTGGCGCGACCAGACGCAGATCCAGCCCCACCAGCGCAGCGGCTTCCAGCATGCTGTTACCCATGTTGTTGCGCGCATCACCGACGTACACCAGCGTCATCTCGCTCAACGGTTTGCCTGGCAGATGTTCCTGCATGGTGAGCAGATCGGCCAACAGTTGCGTAGGATGAAACTCGGTCGTCAGACCGTTCCATACTGGCACACCGGCAAATTCCGCCAGGGTTTCCACCAGCTCCTGACCAAAGCCACGATATTGAATGCCGTCATACATGCGACCTAAAACGCGCGCAGTGTCTTTCATCGACTCTTTATGGCCGATCTGGCTGCCGCTTGGGCCGAGGTAAGTGACGTTAGCGCCCTGATCGTATGCGGCAACTTCGAAAGAGCATCGGGTACGGGTCGAGTCTTTTTCGAAGATGAGCGCGATATTCTTGCCTTTCAGGTACTGCGTCTCGTTGGCATTTTTCTTAGCGTGTTTTAATTCACCTGCCAGACTGAGCAGGTTAGCGATTTCGGCGGGGGTGAAATCCAGCAATCTCAGGAAGTGTCTCGAATACAGCTGACTCATACAGCGCTCCAGATACGGGTTCATAATGAATTAAAATTCAATCTAACCGTATGAATATGCATTTTCAACCCCGGAGATAAGAAACTTTCTGTTTTGTGTAGTGGCGGGCGAGGCAGTGTGGGAAAATAATTGCATTCACGTCGAACATTTTGAGGACACGCACATGGCATATGAAGCATTGCTGGAAGAACAGCGCGAAGAAACCCGCCTGATCATTGAAGAGTTGCTGGAAGACGGCAGCGATCCGGATGCGCTTTACACTATCGAGCATCACCTCTCTTGCAACAACTTCGACTCACTGGAGAAAGTGGCGGTTGAGGCTTTCAAACTGGGCTTTGAAGTGAGCGAGCCAGAAGAGCTGGAGCTGGAAGAGGGCGGCACGGTAATGTGTGTGGATATCTTAAGCGAAGGCGCGTTAAAGCCAGAGCTGATTGATGCACAGGTTGAGCAGTTGGTGAATCTGGCCGGTGGCTTTAACGTCGATTACGACGGTTGGGGCACCTACTTCGAAGATCCAGACGCAGAAGATGAAGACGACGATGGTGAATTCATCGACGACGAAGAAGACGACGGTGTGCGTCACTAAGTCTTAATGGGCGGCGCTCGCCGCCCAGATCATTTTCCCCGCCATATAAAGAACGCCGATGAATTACGCTCCCCTGTTAGAACCCATTTATGAATTTCTGCACTGCCGCACGCCACAAGCGTGGATTGATGAAGCGCGCAAGCCGGAAAATTTGACGCTGCTGCTGACCGATCACATGGTGTGTGAACTAAAAGCGGCGCAAACCGCGGTGTTTATCATTCGTCGCTATGTGGCTGATAAGCCGAGCGGTGATGCCATTCTGGCGTGGCTGAAGCCGTATGAAGATTTCATCTACCGCGAAGAGCCGGACAGCAACTTCATTAACGCGCATAAAAATCTGACCAAAAGCATCATTGTGCGTAATGAACTGCCGTGGGCGGATGATTTGGTCGAGATGATGATTCTGCTGATTAAAGAAGAGCTGCATCATTTTTATCAGGTATGGGAAATTATGCAGTCGCGTGGTTTGCCGTATCGAAAAATCACCGCCAGCCGTTACGCCAGAGGTTTAATCCGTGAGATTGCCAATCATGAACCCGATGGGCTGGTGGATAAGTTGATCTGCGGGGCCTATATCGAAGCGCGATCTTGCGAGCGGTTTGCCAGCCTGGCGCCGTATCTGGATGAACAGCTGCAGAAGTTCTATATTTCGCTGCTGCGTTCTGAAGCGCGTCACTACCAAGATTATTTAAAGCTGGCGGAACAGATTTCAGCCAAGGATATTACGCCGCGCGTGCAGGCGTTTGGTGCAGCAGAAGCGCGCTTAATCAGCGAGCCAGATGGTGAGTTGCGTTTTCACAGCGGTGTGCCCGCGTATTAAGCCTGATGCGCAGACGTGCGCATCACTTCAACATCACAGCACCTTCAACATCCGCACTTCGCAATCGCCGTGCCCGGTACAGCCCATGGCGCTGTCAATCAGCTCGAAGCCCAACGACTCATACAGTTTAATCGCGCGGGTCAGGCTGCCGGTGGTTTCCAGGTAGCAGCGACGAAATCCCTGCTGACGCGCATACTCCATGGCACGCAATGCGAGCGCACGCGCTAACCCTAAACCCCGCACCTGCGGCAGGAAGTACATCTTTTGCAGTTCGCAGATATCCGGTGCGCTACACGCCAGCGGTGCCACGCCGCCGCCGCCGACCACTAAACCCTCATGCTCAACTATCCAGTACGCGCTGTTCATCTCGCTATACAGCTCGAACAGGCGATCCAGATTAGGATCGGACACGGTGTAGCCTTTATCTGCGGTCAGGCCAAATTCCGCGGACACATCGCGGATCACTTGGGCGATCAGCGGGTTATCGGCCGCGACAATCGGGCGCACCTGCAAATTGAGTGGCGTAGCGGTGGTCATCATTCTCTTCCGGTGTAAAAAAGCCGGGCAGTGCCCGGCCTGGATTAAGCAGTTGGACTGAAGCGCTTACAATGCCGCAATCACGCCCTGCTGTTCAATCAGTTTTGCTTTTGATTGTTCCAGCTCAACAATGCGCTCACGCTCTTTCGCCACCACCGCTTCCGGTGCACGTGCGACAAAGCCTTCGTTCGCCAGTTTGACCTGGATCTTCTCAATCTCGACATCCAGCTTGGTCAGCTCTTTCGCCAGACGCTCCAGTTCAGCTTCTTTGTTGACCAGATCCGCCATTGGGATCAGCAACTCAGCGCCTTCGACGATCTTGGTGACCGATACCGGACCTTTCTCGCCCGCAGGCAGAATGGTCAGGCTTTCCAGACGCGCGAGGCGTGACAGGAAGCTACGGTTCTCATCGACACGACGCTGCGCGGTTGGCGAGCAGTCACGCAGCAGCACATCCAGCGGTTTACCCGGTGCGATGTTCATCTCAGCACGGATGTTACGCACCGCCACGATCGCCTGCTTGATCCACTCGATATCCGCTTTGGCTTCTGCGTCTTCTTTCGCCGCGTCAAACTGCGGGAATGGCTGCAGCATGATGGTGTCGTGATCGATGTTCTTCAGGCCTTTCACGCGCTGCCAGATGGTTTCGGTGATGTAAGGAATGATCGGATGCGCCAGGCGCAGCACCGCTTCCAGCACGGTAACCAGCGTATTACGCGTGCCGCGCAGTTCCGCTTCGCTGCCGTTGCTCATCACTGGCTTGGTCAGCTCCAGATACCAGTCACAGAACTGGTTCCAGGTGAAGTCATACAGAATGTTGGCTGCGATATCAAAGCGATAGCTGTCCAGCGCTTCACGATAGGCTTTCACGGTGCTGTTGAACTCGGTCAGAATCCAGCGATCCGCCAGCGACAGCTTCAGTTCGCCGCCGTTCTGGCCACAATCATGTTCTTCGGTATTCATCAGCACGAAACGGCTGGCGTTCCACAGCTTATTACAGAAGTTGCGATAGCCTTCGAGACGCTTCATATCCCAGTTGATGTCACGGCCGGTTGAGGCCAGTGCCGCCAGGGTAAAGCGCAGGGCATCGGTGCCGGAAGCCACAATGCCGTCCGGGAATTGCTTCTCGGTACGCTTGCGGATCTTCTCAGCCAGCTGCGGCTGCATCATGTTACCGGTGCGTTTCTCCAGCAGATCTTCCAGCGAAATGCCGTCGATCATATCCAGCGGATCGATGACATTGCCTTTCGACTTGGACATCTTCTGGCCTTCTTCATCACGAATCAAACCGGTCATGTAGACGGTTTTGAACGGCACCTGTGGCTTGCCGTCTTCATCTTTGATGAAGTGCATGGTCAGCATGATCATGCGCGCAATCCAGAAAAAGATGATGTCGAAGCCGCTCACCAACACGCTGGTTGGGTGGAAGGTACGCAGCGCTTCGGTATTCTCTGGCCAGCCAAGGGTAGAGAAGGTCCACAGGCCTGACGAGAACCAGGTGTCCAGCACGTCGTCGTCCTGGCGCAGTACCACAACGTCAGCCAGGTTATTTTCCTGACGCACTTCTGCTTCAGTGCGACCAACGTAAACGTTGCCGTCGTTGTCATACCAGGCCGGAATGCGGTGTCCCCACCACAGCTGACGCGAGATGCACCAATCCTGAATGTCACGCATCCATGAGAAGTACATGTTCTCGTACTGTTTTGGCACGAACTGGATGTCGCCGTTTTCGACTGCTTCGACCGCGACTTTCGCCAGCGGGGCAGTGCGCACATACCATTGGTCGGTCAGCATCGGCTCGATCACCACGCCGCCACGGTCGCCGTAAGGCACGGTCAGATCATGGGGTTTGATCTCTTCCAGCAGGCCGATTTCATCAATCGCGGCTACCATCGCTTTACGCGCAGCAAAACGCTCCATTTTCTGGAACTGTGCCGGAATCTCATCCGCGCACTCGTCGCTGACTTCACCGTTGGTGTCGAACACTTCCGCGCGCTCACGGATATCGCCATCAAAGGTCAGGATGTTGATCATTGGCAGCTTGTGACGACGGCCGACTTCGTAGTCATTGAAGTCGTGCGCCGGGGTGATCTTCACGCAGCCGGTGCCTTTTTCCATATCCGCATGGTCATCGCCCACGATCGGAATGCGACGATTTACCAGCGGCAGGATCAGCTCTTTGCCGATCAGATCTTTGTAACGCGGATCTTCCGGGTTCACCGCCACGCCGGTATCGCCCAACAGGGTTTCCGGACGGGTGGTGGCAACCACCAGATAATCTTTGCCTTCGGCGGTTTTCACGCCGTCTGCCAGCGGATAGCGGATATGCCACATTGAGCCTTTGCTCTCGCGGTTTTCCACTTCCAGATCGGAGATAGCCGTACGCAGTTTTGGATCCCAGTTCACCAGGCGTTTGCCACGATAAATCAGGTTCTCTTTGTACAAACGGACGAACACTTCACGCACCGCATTCGACAGGCCTTCATCCATGGTGAAGCGCTCGCGCTCCCAATCCACGGAGTTGCCAAGGCGACGCATCTGACGGGTAATGGTGCCGCCAGATTCCTCCTTCCACTGCCAGATTTTGTCGATGAAGGCTTCACGGCCATAGTCCTGGCGCGTTTTGCCCTCTTCAGCGGCGATCTTGCGCTCCACCACCATCTGCGTGGCGATGCCCGCGTGGTCAGTACCCGCCTGCCACAGAGTATTTTTACCCTGCATGCGCTGGTAACGAATCATGGTATCCATGATGGTTTGTTGGAAAGCGTGACCCATATGCAAGCTGCCGGTGACGTTCGGCGGCGGGATCATGATGCAAAAGCTTTCCTGGCTGGTATCGCCATTCGGTTTAAAGTAGCCCTGCTGTTCCCAGTGCTCGTAGAGCGGCTGCTCGATATCTTGCGGGTTATATGTCTTTTCCATTTCTACACTGTCGTTTGCGGCGGAGGTGGCGTCGCCGTATTCAATTGGAAACCAACGCTGCGATAGGCTTTGTAGCGGTCGCGCGCCAGTTGTTTTAAGGATTCTTCGTAAGGTACGAAGTCTATCACTTCATGGAAACCAGTAGCAAAATCTGCGAACTGTGGCAGCAGGCTAATCAGCAGGTCACGCGGTGAACTGCCGCGACGCTGCGGCCAGGCCAGTTCTACCGGTGCACCGTAACGCGGACCTTCGCCGGCCAGATTGTGCGGCACAAAGGCGTTGGCCGGGCGCTGCCAGAGCGCTTCATCCAGACGATTGGCCTGCTCTTCATTTTCGCAGGCAATCAGGATGCGTTTGCCGTCACGCCAGCGTGTTTCGGCCAGATCGCACACCAGTGCTTCGATGGCGCTAAGGCCGTCGCTGGCGCTTTCTGACTCCATCACATAGAAAGTGGCGTTTTTCATGGCAAGCTTATTTCCATTAATGACAGTGGGGCGCATTTTGCGCCCCATGAGTTCATACGTCTATACACTTCATACTTCAAGGTGCAGATGCGTTGGCTGCTCTCGTTCACCCGAATCACTTACTTGAGTAAGCTCATCGGGACTCTCTCGTTTGCCGCCTTCCTGCACCTCGAATTATTTGTGTCTATTTTTACTCGGCTTTAATCGTCGCCGTTCAATCCGGCGCGGTTCAACAGGAACTGCGACAGCAGCGGAACCGGACGACCGGTGGCGCCTTTGGCTTTGCCAGAACGCCATGCGGTACCGGCGATATCCAGGTGCGCCCAGTTGAACTTACGGGCAAAACGCGCCAGGAAGCAGGCGGCGGTGATAGCACCACCCGGACGACCACCAATGTTTGCCATATCGGCAAAATTGGATTCCAGCTGTTCCTGATATTCATCGGCCATCGGCAGACGCCACGCGCGGTCACCCGATTGTTCAGATGCACTGATCAGCTCGTGTGCCAGTGGATTGTGGTTCGACATCAAGCCACTCACGTGATGGCCGAGCGCAACCACACAGGCACCGGTCAGGGTAGCGACATCGATTACTACTTCCGGCTCGAAACGCTCGACGTAAGTCAGCGCATCGCACAGCACCAGACGCCCTTCAGCATCCGTATTCAGCACTTCAACGGTTTGACCTGACATGGTGGTCAGCACATCGCCTGGACGCATCGAACGACCGTCCGGCATGTTCTCACAGCCCACCAGTACGCCGACCACGTTGAGTGGCAGATTGAGTTCCGCCACCATGCGCATCACGCCATACACCGATGCCGCACCGCACATGTCGTATTTCATCTCATCCATCGAATCAGCCGGTTTGATCGAGATACCGCCGGAATCGAAGGTCAGGCCTTTACCCACCAGCACAATCGGACGTGCTTCTGGATCGGTGCTGCCTTTGTACTCAATCACGGACATCAGCGATTCATTGTGTGAACCCGCACCCACGGCGAGATAAGCATTCATGCCCAGCTCTTTCATCTGCTGTTCGCCGATGACACGGGTGGTGACATTTTTGCTGTAAGCATCAGCCAACTGGCGCGCCTGTGACGCCAGATACGCGGCGTTACAAATATTTGGCGGCATATTGCCGAGATCTTTGGCGGCTCTGACACCGGCTGCAACCGCTAAACCATGCTGGATAGCGCGCTCGCCGCTGGTGAGTTCACGGCGCGTCGGCACATTAAACACCAGCTTGCGCAGCGGACGACGTGGTTCAACTTTATTGCTTTTCAGCTGATCGAAGTTGTAGAGCGCTTCTTTTGAAGTCTCAACCGCCTGGCGCACTTTCCAATAGGTATTGCGCCCTTTGACGTGCAGTTCAGTCAGGAAGCACACGGCTTCCATCGAACCGGTATCGTTCAGCGTGTTGATGGTTTTCTGAATTACCTGCTTATACTGGCGTTCATCAAGCTCACGCTCTTTACCACAACCAATCAACAGGATGCGTTCAGACAGGATGTTAGGCACATGGTGCAGCAACAGCGTCTGGCCGACTTTACCTTCCAGTTCACCGCGGCGCAGCAGGGCGCTGATGTAGCCATCGCTGATTTTATCTAGCTGTTCAGCAATCGGGGACAAACGGCGCGGTTCGAAAACGCCAACGACAATGCAGGCGCTACGCTGTTTTTCCGGGCTACCGCTTTTTACACTGAACTCCATGCACTCTCCTGAATCTTAAAGACAACGGCCTTAGCTGTCGTTAGAATGTAGCGCGTTCGTAACCCATTATTTTTAGCGGCGCCATGACAATTTAACGCCGACGGTCATAATGAGATGTGGTGGCAATGCGTTGTTTTTTCACCACCGAAACGCGTTCGTCATACTATTTTAGCTACGATGACGGCCATTGATGAATAAAAATGGCTGATAAGCGTTGAAACTAGCGATTTTCCTGCAAAAAGACAAGTTATCACAGGCGTACTAAGCGTGATCATCATTAGATATCTGGTTCGAGAAACGCTCAAAAGCCAGCTGGCTATCCTGTTCATCCTGCTACTGATCTTCTTTTGCCAGAAGTTAGTCAGGATTTTGGGTGCAGCGGTGGATGGCGAGATCCCAACAAATCTGGTTCTGACTTTGTTAGGCCTTGGCGTGCCTGAAATGGCACAACTTATCCTGCCCCTAAGCTTGTTTCTGGCGATTTTAATGACCCTTGGGCGGCTGTACACCGAAAGTGAAATTACGGTGATGCATGCCTGCGGCCTGGGGAAAAGCGTGCTGATCAAAGCCGCGATGATCCTGATGCTGCTGACTTCAGCGGTAGCGGCGGTCAACGTCATCTGGTTAGGGCCATGGTCATCGCGTTATCAGGACGAAGTGACACAAAATGCTAAAGCCAACCCCGGTGCGGCAGCATTGGCGGCGGGCCAGTTCCAGACCTCCAGTGACGGTAATTCCGTGCTGTTCGTCGAGAACGTCAAGGGCAACACTTTTGGTAGCGTGTTCCTGGCGCAGCTGCGTCCGAAAGGCAACGCGCGTCCATCCGTGGTGCTGGCAGACAGCGGCCACATGGAGCAGCGTAAAGATGGCTCGCAGGTAGTGACGCTGGATAAAGGCTCGCGCTTTGAAGGCACCGCGATGCTGCGTGATTTCCGCATCACTGACTTCACCAATTA
The DNA here is from genome assembly GCF_002095465.1 of Pantoea rodasii. Lineage (GTDB taxonomy): Bacteria > Pseudomonadota > Gammaproteobacteria > Enterobacterales > Enterobacteriaceae > Pantoea > Pantoea rodasii. The sequence continues at coordinate 324,421 of NZ_MLFP01000004.1, forward strand.
TCAGGCGCTGGTGGCTATAAAGTCGCCACGCTCGATCCCAATGATGCCGATCAGGCCAGCATCAGCAAGCTGTTCAAACCAAAACGCCGCAGTTCCAGGCCGAGTTCCACTGGCGTTTAACGCTGGTGTTTGCGGTGCTGGTGATGGCGCTGATGGTGGTGCCACTTAGCGTGGTGAACCCTCGTCAGGGCCGCGTGTTGTCGATGCTGCCGGCGATGCTGCTGTATCTGATCTTCTTCCTGTTGCAGAGCTCGTTGCGCTCCAACGCGGCGAAAGGCAAGTTCGACCCCGCGATCTGGATGTGGGTAGTGAACTTCGCTTATCTGGCGCTGGCAGTGATGCTTAACCTGTGGGATACGGTGCCGATGCGACGCATTCGTGGCCGCTTTAGCCGTGGAGGATCGATGTGATGTTTAAGGTCCTTGACCGCTATATCGGTAAAACCATCTTCAACACCATCATGCTGACGTTGTTCATGTTGGTGTCGCTGTCGGGCATCATCAAGTTCGTTGATCAGCTGCGTAAGACCGGGCAGGGTGCGTATACCGCGCTGGACGCCGGTTACTACACGCTGCTCAGCGTGCCGAAAGATATCGAGATCTTCTTCCCAATGGCGGCACTGTTGGGCGCTCTGCTAGGTTTGGGCACGCTGGCACAGCGTAGCGAACTGGTGGTGATGCAGGCATCGGGCTTCACCCGTTTGCAGGTGGCGCTGGCGGTGATGAAAACCGCCATTCCTCTGGTGCTGTTAACCATGGCAGTGGGTGAATTTGTTGCGCCGCAGGGCGAGCAGATGGCGCGTAACTACCGTGCGCAGCAGCTGTACGGTGGCTCACTGATGTCGACGCAGAGCGGTTTGTGGGCAAAAGATGGCCATGACTTTATCTACATCGAGCGCATCAAAAGCGACAACGAGATTGATGGGGTGAGCATTTACACCTTCACCGATCAGCGTCGTCTGCTCAGCGTGCGTTATGCCGCGAGTGCAACCTGGAGCGCCGATAAGAAGCTGTGGCAGCTTTCGCAGGTGGATGAGTCCAATCTGAGTGATGCAAAACAGATTACCGGTTCGCAAAGTCTGGGTGGCGAGTGGAAAACCAACCTGACGCCAGACAAGCTCGGCGTGGTGGCATTGGACCCGGATGCGCTGTCAATCAGTGGTCTGTACAACTACAGCAAATACCTCAAGCAGAGCGGGCAGGTTTCCGGACGATATCTGTTGAACATGTGGGGCAAAATCTTCCAGCCGCTGTCGGTGGCGGTGATGATGCTGATGGCGCTGTCGTTTATCTTTGGCCCGCTGCGTAGCGTGTCGATGGGGGTTCGCGTGGTAACGGGGATCAGCTTCGGCTTCCTATTCTACGTATTGGACCAGATCTTCGGCCCGCTGAGCCTGGTTTACGGTATACCGCCGATCCTCGGCGCGATTCTTCCGAGCGCTGCGTTCTTCGCGATTAGCTTGTATATGTTGTTGAAACGTAAGTAATTGGTTAGGGGCAGCCTAAATGCTGCCGCTACAATACGTTATGCAGGGTCGTCATTTATGACGACCCTTTTTATTATCTCCAGGTCTGCAACAACATCGGCAGCTGCGACAGTAAATACAGCACCAGGCCAATGGTGCCGCCGACCAGCGTGCCGTTGATGCGGATAAACTGCAGATCGCGGCCAATGTTAAGCTCAATCTGCTGGGACATATCACGCGCATCCCAGCTTTTCACGGTATCGCTGATGTGGCGCGTCAGGAATTCGGCAAACTCCGGTGCAATGCTGCGGGCTGCATCTTCCAAATGCTGATTCATCGATGTGCGCAGGGCTTGATCGGCTGCTAACGTTTCGCCGAACCACAATGCGGCCAGTCGCACGCGCTCCTGCACGCGGGAATCATCACTACTGAGATCGGCTTTCAGCCAGCTGCGCAGATCCTGCCACAGCTCGCCAATATAGCGATTCAGTGACTCATCCTCTTTCAACCAGCTTTTGATGACCTCGGCGCGCTGTGCCATTTCCGGGTCGGTTTTCAGCTTATCAATCAGGCGTTGTACCGCGCGATCAAAGCCTTGTCGCAGTTCATGACCTTGGTTAAGCGCCACTTCATCAAGGATTGAATCCACCGCATTGGCCACCAAATCAGCGCTGTGCTCGCCCAGCCATTCGGTGGGGAGCATTTTGGCTTTGATCGGATGTTCGCGCTTGAGCCAGCGCACAATCTGCGAGGCGATAAACTCACGCGTTCCCGGCTTGTGCAGCAGACGCAGTAGTTGCTGCACGGCGGCATCCAGCAGTTCCTGATGGCGATTGTTTTTGGTCAGGCTATCGAGCAATAACGCCGTGGATTGGGTGAGATCGACCTTATCCAGCGCACGATGCACAGCGCGACGCAGAAAACGCTGGATGCGTTCATCGTCAGTCAGATCGAGGAAGCCGCGCATCACCTGCAGCAGATGGCGGCCAATCCGATCGGCGTTGCCTGGCGTATTCAGCCACTGCGCCAGCATCTGAGAGGGATCGTGGCGGCGAATCAGCGCCAGCAACGAATCGGTATCGAGAAACTTCTCCTGCACAAAGCGGCCAAGATTCTCCCCGATGCGATCTTTATTGCGCGGAATAATCGCCGTATGACGTGAAATGAAGGGCAACGGCACGCGGCGAAACAGTGCGACCACCGCGAACCAATCCGCCAGCGCACCGACCATCGCCGCTTCGGCAATCGCCTTCACGCCGAGTACCCAGAAGTTAGGCGGCAAAAACAGCGTCACGACAAAAGTTGCCGCCGCTACCAGCAGCAGCGACAGCGCGAGCCGCTTGCTCCGTTTGAGTTGTTGATATTTATCCATATACCCATTTTAGCAGAGAGGATTGCAGGGGGCTTTGAAGGGGCAGCCGGATGACTGCCCGGGATGCGATGAGGCTGGTTTAACGACGACGACCGCCCATTAAACTCCCTAGCACGCCACGAATGATTTGATTGGTGACCTGACGCGCCGCGCTTTTCGCTACGCTCTGCACTACGCCATCGCGTTTGCCGCCACGCGGTCCGGTGGTGCCAAACAGGATGTCTTTCAATCCCCCCAAAATGCCATCATCGACTTCAACATTATTGCCTTTGGTTTCTGGCGCATTAGCTTGCTGCGGCGCGGCTTGCACGCCTTTTTGCAACATCTCAAACGCGGATTCACGATCCACTTCTGTGTCGTATTTGCCGTACAGCGGAGAGTTATTGATCAGGCCGTTGCGCTCATCCTGCGTCACCGGCCCCATGCGTGAGCCGGGCGCAATCACCATCGCGCGCTGCACCATCGACGGGCTGCCTTTTTCATCCAAAAACGAAATCAGCGCTTCACCCGTTCCCAATGCCTGGATGGCTTCAACGGTGTTGAATGCTGGATTGGCGCGCATGGTCTCGGCGGCACTTTTCACTGCTTTCTGGTCCTTCGGCGTGAAAGCGCGCAGGGCATGCTGCACGCGGTTGCCCAACTGGCCCAGCACGTTATCAGGAATATCAGAGGGATTTTGCGTGACGAAGTAAACGCCGACGCCTTTGGATCGAATCAGACGGATCACCTGTTCGACTTTCTCCAGCAGCACCGGCGGCGCATCGGTAAACAACAGATGTGCCTCATCAAAGAAGAACACCATTTTGGGTTTGTCGAGATCGCCGGCTTCAGGTAGCTGCTCATACAGCTCCGCCAGCAGCCAAAGCAAGCTGGTGGCATACAGTTTCGGCATCTGATACAGCTTTTCAGCGGAGAGGATGTTGATGAAGCCTTTGCCTTCGTTGTCACAACGCATCCAGTCACGAATATCCAGCATCGGCTCGCCGAAGAAGTGCTCAGCGCCTTGCTGTTCCAGCGCCAGTAAGCCGCGCTGAATCGCCCCCACGGAGGCGCTGTTGATGTTGCCGTACTGCGTCTGGAAGGATTTGGCGTTATCGCCGATGTACTGCGTCATGGCGCGCAAATCTTTGAAATCCAGCAACAATAAGCCTTGATCGTCGGCGATGCGGAAGATGATTTGCAGTACGCCCGATTGCACATCATTCAGATTGAGCAAGCGCGCCAGCAAGAGCGGGCCAAGGTCGGAAACCGTGGCACGCACCGGATGGCCTTTCTCGGCAAAAATATCCCACACCATTACCGGATTTTTCTGTGCCTGCCAGTCGGTCACGCCAATCTTTTCCAGCCGTGCCAGTAGCTTTTCCGAGCCTTCGCCTGCGGTCGCCACGCCGGTCAGATCGCCTTTAACGTCGGCCATAAACACCGGCACGCCGATACTCGAGAAGGATTCCGCCAACTTTTGCAGCGTGACGGTTTTACCGGTGCCGGTGGCACCGGTAATCAAGCCATGGCGGTTGGCCATATTGGAAAGCAGGGATAACTGGATGTCGGGCGTTTGAGCAATCAGTAACGGGGTGGTCATGTTTTTTCACTCGCAGGCAACAGGTTATGCCAGAAAGAATAGCAAGCGAAGCCCGTTGCGGCGCAATTTATTGCGCGTCTGCCAGCTGCTCAGACGCCTCAATTTCGCGTGATCGATCACGCCGCGACAAAAAGTGACCTTATTGCTTCTGCACCACATCAAAGAACAGCAAACTCACGCCAATCCCCTGCTGCACATGGCTGACGTTGTTGCGAATTGCCACCTGCTGCGCGCCCTGCAGCATCACCACAAACGGGGAGTTCTGCTGCACGGTATGCTGCAAATCGGTGTACAACGCGCGGCGCTTCACCGCATCGCTTTCACCGGCCGCGGCACGCGTCTTGGCGCTCAGCTCTGGAATCTCCCAGCCCACTCGCCACGCCAGCGTTTTGGAGCCGCCCGGCACGTTATAGGCAAAGGCGCTGGCATTGGTATTCGGATCGACGTAATCCGCGCCCCAGTAGATAAAGATCGACTGGAAATCGCGGCCGCGCATTTTGCTCCACAACTCGGATTCCGCCACCGGCTGCAGCTCAATCTGCACGTCTGCTTTGGCAAAACTGGCCTGCAGCGCCTGCGCCACATCGATGTACGGCGGCTGATTGATCACCGTCAGCGCAAACTTGCTGCCGGGTTTAATGCCGCCTTTGGCTAATATCGCTTTGGCTTTCGCGACATCGTAGTGGAACGGTTGGTCTTCCAGCGCACCGTCAAAACCCTGCGGCAGGAAACTTTGATGAATGCTGTACTGACCTTTCAGTAAATCTCGTGAGATGGACGGGTAATCCACCAACCAGCGCGCTGCTTCCCACAGGGCAGGATTGCCCAGCGCAGGCTGCGCTTTATTCTGGGTATTAAAGCCGAGGTAATACACCAGGCTCGAAGGGAATGCGTCGATCCGCAGGTTTTTATCGCTCTTCAGCGCATCGATTTGATCCGGGCCGAGTTGATAAGCAACATCAACATCGCCTTGCTGAATCAACAAACGACGCGCACCGGCATCGGCCACGCCTTTCAATAAAATGCGCTTCAGATGCGGCTGTGGATTCGCTTGTTTATTGGCGCTCAGCACCAGCGCCTGCTGAGGCACATACTGCTGAATCGTAAACGCGCCGCTGCCTGCAGTATTGGTGTGCAGCCAGCCATTGCCAAGATCGCTATTCACCACGTGCTGCTGCACGGTTTTGCTGTCCACCACCGAGGCCACTGGCGCCGTGAGCAGGCGCAGTGCCAGATCCTGGCCAATCGCTGCGGGCCACTGAATCTCCAGCTGATGATCATTTAGCACCTTAAACTGGCTGGCGATGTTCTCGTTGGTCCAGCCGAACTCGGCAAGGATGAACGAGGGGGCTTTGTTTAACTGCACCGCACGCGTTAAAGAGAAAATCACATCCTGTGGTGTCACCGGATTACCGCTGGAGAAATGCGCATTAGGCTTGAGGTTAAACACCAGGCTGTGCGGCGTGCTGCCGGTCTGCCAGGAGGTCGCCAGCAGCGGCGCCAGCTTCTGTGGTGTGTCGCGATCGGCTTGCACCAGCGTTTCATAGATGTTGCGCTGCACGCTGTTACTGACCGTTTCAAAGCTTTCGGCGGGGTCAAAACTGATGATGCCATCCAGCGGCACCGCGACGACCAGGGTGTCTTTCGGTGTGGCTGCCTGTAGCGCAAACGCGCTGCTCCATAAGGCGACGAACAAAATCAATGAACGCATTTATTATTATCCCGAGTGATAGATTAACCGACTCTATCGCTGCTGCCGTCCAGGCAAAATGCCGGTTTGTTCTGAGCTGTGCCAGAAATTCACAATTGATAACATTTGGCGACTATCACGCTTATTTTGTGCGCGACTTGTCATTTCCGGGAAATAGATCGTTCACACTCTGGTCAATTACGTAAATAAGATGTTATTAATGAGAATAATTCTCTTGTATGGAAGTATGATTTATTTTCATCGATTAATATTCGCGATTATTTCCTTGCGCGATCAATTTTGGTCATTTGCCCATCTCTGATTCCTAAAAACCCAACATTTGTACGGTTAAAAGTGCAATTCCCGCCTCGAAAGCCCTTTACCAGCCAGTAACCTAAATTCAACATCATGATGAATTCTCATCAAAACACATCTTTGAATTGATTCTTACATTCAGAAATATTTATATCCCTAAGATTGCCAGGTTCTTTACCGATTTATAAAGCCATTAACAAAAATAATTATCTTTCTTAGCAAGTGAGAGTCGTCGCGCCATGCTTTTAAATAAACCGACCACCAGACGTAAATTTTTACTCGGGTCGTTACTGGCTTTGCCATTAAGCGACCTGGTATTTAAGGGATTAACTGCGGCGCAAGCTGCGGAAATGGCAGCACCCGAGCTGACCGACTATAAACCGATCTTTTTCAGCGCGGAGGAGTGGCAGTTTATTCTGGCTGCGACCGATCGTCTGATCCCCGCTGGCGGCAATGGCAAAGCGCCAGGTGCACTGGAAACCAATGTGCCGATCTTTATCGATCAGCAATTGCACAGCCCGGAGTTTGGCGGCGAAATTTACATGCAGGGCCCGTTCGACGTGCATGCGCCCGCCACCATGGGTTATCAAATTCCCTTCACGCCACAACAGATTTATCAGGCCGGCATCAAGCTGGTGGATCAGTGGACGCAGAGCACCTACCAGAAGTCATTCCATGAACTGACGCTGGAACAGAAAGATGCTGTGCTGACCAAAGTGAACAAAAACGACGGTATCGACTTCGCTGCGCTGGGCGAGCCGAACCTGAAGGCTTCACAGTTCTTTGGCCAACTGCTGGCAGATACCAAACACGGTTACCTCGCTGACCCGATGTACGGCGGCAACAAGGGCATGAAAGCCTGGATTGCCATCGGCTTCCCAGGTGCACGCGCCAGCTTCACCGAATGGGTGAAGCAGCACAACGTGCCGTACCCGCTGGGACCGGTCAGCCTCTTGGGTGAGCGCGCGTAAGCTTCCCCCGTATTTGGTATGTGAGACAGGATTAACATGGCACAGATTACAAAGAAAGAAGTCGACGTCGTCGTTTGCGGCCTCGGCTGGGCCGGCTCGTTGATGAGCATCGAACTGGCAATGGCCGGGCTGGAAGTGCGCGCCCTGGAGCGCGGCGGTGAGCGTGATTACCCGGATTTTGCTTACCCGAAACCGGCTGATGAATACGCCTATAACGTGCGTAATAAAGTGTTCGCCACCCCGAAAGAAGTGGCGGTCACCGTGCGTTACAACATGAACCAGACGGCACTCCCGACCCGTAAATGGGGCGCGTTCGCACCGGGCACCGGTGTCGGCGGCGCCGGTATGCACTGGACGGCGGTACTGATTCGTCCGACCCCAACCGATATCAAACTGAAGACTTACGTCGATGAGGCCTATAAGCCGGGCGTACTGCAGGAAGATATGCGCGTGATGGACTTCCCGTTCACCTGGGAAGAGATCGAGCCGTATTACTACAAGTTTGAGCTGATTTGCGGTCAGTCGGGCAACACCGGCAACCTGCGTGGTCAGATTCTGGAAGGCGGCGATCCGTTTGAAGGTCCGCGTTCTGAACCTTACCCGCTGCCCGCGCTGGAAGACACGCTGAATAACGTGATGTTCAAAGAAGCGGCGACCAAGCTGGGCTATCACCCGTTCCCGAACCCGTCTGCGTGTGTGTCTCGTGCGTGGAAAAACCCGTACGGCAACCAGATCGCGCCTTGTAACTATTGCGGTTACTGCTCGAAATATCCGTGCCTTAACTACTCCAAAGCCTCACCGCAAACCGCAGTGATGGATTCACTGAAGCGCATGCCGAACTTCTCGTATGAAGTGCATGCGGAAGTGGTGAAAGTCGTACTGCATGATGACCAGAAGACCGCCAAAGGCGTGATCTACTACGACGTGGACGGCAACGAAGTGTTCCAGCCGGCCAAAATCGTGGTGCTGTCCAGCTTCCAGTTGTACAACGTGCGTCTGATGCTGCTGTCCGGTATCGGCAAGCCGTACAACCCGATCACGGAAGAAGGTGTGGTAGGCCGTAACTACGCGTTCCTGTCGAACGGCGGCGCAACCCTGTTCTTCAAAGACAAAAACTTCAACTCCTACGCCACCGCCGGTGCTACCGGTCAGATGTTCAACGACATCTCACCAGGCAACTTCGATGGCCCAGGCCTCGGCTTCCTCGGCGGCGCGAAGATCCACAGTTCGCAAGCCACCGGTACGCCAATGGCCGCTGCACTGCCAAAAGGCACGCCAGCCTGGGGCATGGGTTACAAAGAGGGTCTGGAAGAGTGGTACAACCATTCCATGAAGATCAGCATCACGACAACTTGCCAGTCGTATCGCGATATCTATCTGGATCTGGATCCGCACTACACCGACCATCGCGGTCAGCCGCTGCTGCGCATGACGTTCAACTGGAAAGAGAACGAACTTAAGCTGCAGCAGCATTTGAAAGGCATCGTCGGCAACATCGCCAAAGAACTAAACCCAGACAACATGAGCATGAGCTTCCTGCCGATGGGCGCGGACTTCGATCTGACCAAATACGTTTCCACCCATAACGTGGGCGGCGCGGTGATGGGCGATAACCCAAGAACTTCTGCACTGAACAAGTACTTGCAGAGCTGGGACGTGCATAACGTGTTTGTACCGGGCGGTAACGCCTTCCCGCAAAACTTCCAGGCGAACCCGACCGATACCATCGGCGCGATTACCCTGATGGCGGCGCAGGCAATCAAAGAACACTATCTGAAAACCCAGGTCCATTGGTACAGGCATAAGCACATGAAATTAAAATCATTGTTAATCGCTAACGCCGTGCTGCTGGGAAGCTTTGCGGTACAGGCACACGCGGAAGATGACGCCGCGCTGATTAAGCAGGGTGAATATCTGTCACGTCTCGGCGACTGTATGGCGTGCCATAGCGTTGCGGGCAAAGCGGATTACGCCGGTGGTCTGGCGATTGAGTCGAATCTCGGCACTATCTTCTCCACCAACATCACGCCGGACAAAGAGCACGGCATCGGCAACTACAGCGAGCAGCAGTTCTCTGATGCGGTACGCAAAGGCGTGTTGCCGGATGGTTCACGTCTTTACCCGGCGATGCCGTACCCGGATTACGCCAAAATCAGTGATGAAGACATGCACGCGCTGTATGTCTACTTCATGAAGGGCGTGAAGCCGAGCAGCGAGCAGCCGGAAGAGACCAAACTGAGCTTCCCGTTCAGCCAGCGCTGGGGCATGCGTTTCTGGAACTGGGCATTCACCTCTGATAAGCCGTTCCAGCCAATTGGCGGCGCGTCTGAAGAAGTGAATCGTGGTGCTTACATCGTGGAAAGCCTCGGTCACTGCGGCTCTTGCCATACGCCACGCGGCCTCGGCATGAACGAGAAAGCGCTGGATAGCGGTGACGATAAGTTCCTCGCCGGCGGCAGCCTGAACAACTGGGATGTGCCATCGCTGCGTGGCTTACCGCGCTGGAGCGAGCAGGAGATCGTCGATTACCTGCAAACCGGTCGTAACGACAAAGCGGCAGTGGGCGGAGAGATGAAGTCGGTGATTGAGCACTCCAGCTCGCACATGACCGATGCAGATCTGAAAGCTATTGCGTCGTACCTGAAATTTATCGGGGGTAATCCGCCGCTGCAGGCTTACAACGTCCAGAAGCAGCAGGCGACAGAAGCGAAACTGACCGCAGCGAAAAATCTGTCGGAAGGCGAGCGTCTGTATATCGATAACTGCGGTGCCTGTCACTTCGTGACCGGTAAGGGCGCGCCGGGGATCTTCCCGGAGCTGGATCAGGCCACGATCGTGAATGCCAACGATCCGACGGGTTTGATCCACACCATCCTCGTCGGTGCGCAGCAGCCATCGACCGAGAAAGCGCCGTCGACCCTGGCGATGCCGGGCTTTGGCAAGCGTTTAACGGATGATGAAGTGGCACAACTGGCGACCTTTATTCGTCAGGGCTGGAGCAACAATGCCCCAGCGGTGACCAAAGCTCAGGTCGCTGACGTACGCAAGACCCTGCACTAAATCGTAGCTGCGCGATTTATCGCGCTTTAATAAATCGCACCGCGACCCGGCGGTGCGATTCTAATGAACGTCCGCACCACTTCTAACACGCCGTTAATCACAAACTGCACGCCCATACACACCAGCAAGAAGCCCATCAAACGCGAAATTGCCTCGATACCGCCTTTACCCACCAACTTCATGATGGCACCTGAACTGCGCAGCGAAATCCACAGAATCACGGCTACCGATAAGAAGGTCAGCACCGGCGCCACGTTGACCACCCAGTTCGGAAAATCGACGCCCGCTTTTACCGTGGAGGCCGAGCTGATGATCATCGCGATGGTGCCTGGACCTGCGGTGCTGGGCATCGCCAGTGGCACAAAGGCAATATTTACCGATTCACGATTGGCATCAGTGGCATCGATTTCATCCTGCTTGTGCTCCGCTTCGACGGAATGACCAACCGGTTTGGCCGGAAACAGCATGCGAAAACCGATAAAGGCGACGATCAATCCGCCCGCCATACGCAGGCCAGGAATCGAAATCCCGAAGGTGTGCAGCACCGCATTACCGGCGTACCACGCCACCATCATAATCAGGAACACATAGATCGAAGCCTGCATCGCCTGGCGATTGCGTTCCTGGAAATTCATGTCCCCGGCAAGGCCGAGAAACAGCGCAACAGTCGTTAGCGGGTTGGCCAGCGGTAAAATCACCACCAATCCCAGCCCGATGGCTTTAAACAATTCGAACATGGTTTTTCCTGAATGAAATTGCACAATAAAGCGCGCCGCGGGTTGCGGCGTGATCTATCGCGCGAGGTTTCAGCGCATCAATGTTTAGGCGTTTCTAACGCTTCCAGCAGCTCCGGGAAGAAATCTTCCAGCAGCTCGGGCGTCATCAGCTCAGGGTAGCTTATCAGGTGCTCGCGAATGCGTTCATTGACGTCAGGCAGCAAACGCTGTGCGGCTTCGTTGGCGGTAATTTTCTTCTGCTTCATCAGACGCAGTACGTCGTCTGGCAGGCTGTCCTCATCCTCGACTTCCTCGACGCCTTCCAGATCGTCCAGCTCATCCAGCATATCCATTAATGCTTCGATCTGCGGGGTCCGAGACTGATATTCAGACGGGCTTTCGTTCTCAAGATAACGCAGCAGCGCGCGCACTGGTGAACCATCGGGTTCGGCTGGCGGTTCGTTGGCAAACCAGTTGAGAAGATCGTGCTGAGTGACCTGATGGACGTGATAACCGTTATCGACCAGCTCATCGGCGAGGATATCGGCGGTATCGTGCTCAATCAGGCAAATATGGGTGCGATTAGGGGTGAACTGCTCCAGCCACTGGTAAATCTCTTCAATTACGCTGTCATCGTAAATGAAACTCTGGCTGAGATAGCTCTCATCCTGCTGATGAACACAGATGTGAATCTGGTCGGGATCGAAGTAAATCGCAATATTGATGCCTTTCATGCGCGCTGTCCTGTGTAGTGCAAAATCTCACTATAGCGCCAGGCAGCGCAGATGAACATGACAACGCCAGCAGCACGCGCTACTGGCGGTAAAAATTAACGCAAATCAGCACGATCCAGCCCATAAGCGCTGTCCAGGGCACCCGGAGCCATCTGCGAAAGAATCATCAATCGGTTCCAGGTGTTGATGGCGGCAATCTTGAAAGTCAGCTCACTGATTTCGTTCTCAGAGAAGTGCTCGCGCAGTTCGCCATACAACGCTTCATCGACACCGTGCTCACCAATGCGGGTCAGCGCTTCGGTCAGGGCAAAAGCGACTTTCTCACGTGCGCTGAACAGTGGAGATTCACGCCAGATAGAAACGTGGTGCAGACGCAGTTCGCGCTCGCCGTCGATTTTTGCCTGCTTCACATGCATATCCAGACAGAAAGCACAGTGATTCAGCTGCGAAGCACGGATATCAATCAAATGTTTCAGTGACTTTTCCAGCGCCGTGTTCGCCACGGTGTTGGAGAAATCGGACATGGATTTGGCCAGTGCGGGTGCGGTTTTAAAATGGTTAACGCGTGAAGTCATGATGTTTTCCTCAGTCAAAATAAGCGGTCAATGGCTTGCAGAGCTTGGGGTAATGCGGTGTCGCGGCTGACGGGATCGTGCGTACCGTCCACGCGAATAAATTCCACATCGGTGATGCCGATGTATTCGAGCGCCACGCGGATATAAGGCGTGAACTGGTCATCCTGCACAAACGGGCCGTGGGCAAACACGCTGCCGCTGGCGACCACGCTGTACACCTTCTTGCCGTTCACCAGGCCGACTTTGGTGCCTTCCGGCGTAAACGCGAAGGTGCGTCCTGCACGAGTGATATGGTCGAACCAGGCTTTCAGCACCGACGGCAAACCGAGGTTCCACATCGGCGACGAGATAACCAGGGTGTCGCAGGCAAACAGCTGATCCACCAGGTTTTCGGAAGTCTGAACGGCGGCACGTTGTGCATCGTTGCGCTCCTCCGGGCGGGTAAAGAACGCGCCAATGGTGAAGGCATCAAGGTGCGGCAACGGATGCTGTGCCAAATCCAGTACCGTCTCTTCCAGATCGCGATGCAGGGCACGAAGTTTCTCCACCAAACGTGCCGAGGCGTTACGTGATGCCGATCCGGCGAGATCCGGGCTGACCTGAATGTGCAGCAGTTTCATAAAGTTTCTCCCTCAGCGAGATCGCGATAAAAGTGCAGTCCCAACGCGTGGTACCCAGCGCGTTGATAAAATTGTTGTGCTCGTTGATTGCTCAGCGCGGTGTCGAGCACGATGCGGCCGCAGCCTTGTTCTCGTGCTTGCTCCGCCAGGCCGTGCAGTAATGCTGCCCCTAAACCCTGACTGCGGGTGCTGGCACAGGTCACCAGGTCATCGATGTAGCAAAAGCGGCCATGAATAAAGCTCTCCAGCAGGCGATAGCCCGCCAGCGCCACCGGTTTGCCATTCTGCTCGAAGCCTGCCAGTTGATAGCCCTGTGCTTGCTGACGCAGCACCTGCGCGACAAACGCAGCTTCATCTGTCAGCTTGAAACGCAATTCGCGCATCAACGCATAGCAGCGCGCCAGCTCCGTGGGCGTTTGGTAATGAACAATCTTCATGGCGGCCTGTGAATGGTTGTCGGGTTGAGGGGAGCATCTTAAACTTCTATGTCGAAGGGAAAAGGGTCAATATGAGAGAAAACAGGTAGGACATGGTTGTGTTGCTGAGTGGTGCTCTCACTTTGTAGGGGCACATTCATGTGCACCTCATCGTGATGAAGGAAGAGAGATGGGCTACAAAGAAATCTACGCTCGCTATCGCCAGCAGATCCTGGAAGGGCGCTTAAAGCCGGGCGATCGGGTGCCCGCGATCCGCGTGTTGGCCAGTGAACTGCAGGTTGCGCGCAAAACCGTGGAGGCCGCCTACGAGATCCTGATCGGAGAAGGATACTTTGTCAGCCAGGGCGCGAAGGGCACGCGCGTGAACCCTGCGCTCAATCTTGGCGAAGCGGCTGTTATCTCCACTGTGCCACCTTCCACACGGCTGGAACATCCGGTGATTGAAAGCAAAGGCGAGCTGCGACTGGGTATTCCCGCGCTGGATGAATTTCCGCACAAGAAATGGCTACTCATATCAGGGAAGGCGGCACGCACGCTGCGACCCGATGAGATGATCATGCCCGCCATCATGGGCTACCAGCCGCTGCGCGAGGCGATTGCCAGCTACCTCAACATCTCGCGCGGGCTCAATTGCCAGCCAGAGCAGATCTTTATCACCACCGGCTATCGCGCCAATCTGCGGCTGATCCTTTCAGTACTGGCCCATCCTCACGACAAAGTATTGTTTGAAGATCCTGGCTATTTCTTTGGCCAGAAACTGCTGAAACGCATCGCACCAAATCTGCACTATGTGCCGGTGGATCGTGACGGTCTCGATGTGGATTTCCTGCAGCGTTATCACTCAGATGCACGCTTTGCGGTGGTGACACCAACCCATCAGAGCCCGCTCGCGGTGACGCTATCGCTGCCCCGTAAACACCAATTACTGGAGTGGGCGCAGCAGAATAACAGCTGGATTATTGAAGACGATTACGACGGCGAGTTTCACTACACGCGCAAAGTGATCCCGGCGCTCAAAAGCCTTGATGTGCACGATCGGGTGATCTACACCGGCACCTTCAGCAAAACCATGATGCCTGCGATGCGCGTGGGTTATCTGGTGATGCCGCGAGAGACGATTGAACGTTTCAGTGAACTGGGCGAGATCCTTGAAACGGGCATGCCGTTGCTGCCGCAGAAGATTCTGGCGCAGTTCCTCAATGAAGGGCACTTCTATCGCCACATCAAGAAGATGCGGATTCTGTACCAGCAACGTCGCCGCATGATGATTGATGCGATTCACCACTGTTTACCCAACGTGTTCGAGTTTGAACTGACAGACGGCGGCATGCATATCGTCGCCTTCCTGCATCGCGGTATTCAGGATGTGGCGCTGGCTGAGATTTGGCAGCGCCATCAACTGCGCGTGCTGCCGCTTTCTGGCTGGTACACACAAACCCAGAAACGCTACGGGCTGGTGATTGGCTACACCAATATTCAATCGTTCGAGCAGGCAGTGGATGTGCTGGAGAGGGTGGTTGAAGAAACCAAAGTGTTGATTGGCTGATGGGTTGATTGGCGGATGGGTTGATGAGCTGATGGGAAGATGGGCCGTAGCGGCGCAATTTATTGCGCTCCCCATCAATAGTAAATAAGACGCGAGGGACAGCTCGCGCCTTATTCATGATCACTTCACCCACTATCATTCCAGTTGCAGAACGGCGGCGATCGAGAGACGCCCGATGTGCTTCAATGCGGGGGAACGAAAGCCGCCAACGCACCTGCAACCCGAAGTAGGGCGGGGATTACATGCCGATGTATTTCTTGCCTTGCTTCAGCACCACGTCACAGGCCTTAGTCTTCACTTTCTCACCCATCGGCGAATTGCTCAGACTCTGCAAATTCAGCTGCTGACCGTTGCCGGTGTTCAGCAAACCTTGCAGACCCTGCTGGTAATCGGTTTTCTGCTCCTGGGCGGCAGGACTGCTCAGGCCGAGCTTGCTTAGCACCTGATCCTTCACCGATGACACATTGTTATCCACTACGTTGTGCTGCACGCAGTAGGACATTACGCCTGCGGCGTTGGTCATGCTGTTGGAGCTAACCGCCTTGTCACCGCCATTCAGCAAACCGCTCAGCGAAGAGAGCGACAAACCGCTGTTCTGCGAGTTGCTGGTGGTGGTGCTATTGCTATTATTTTGCTGAGACAACTGCGATGCCGCGCTGCTCAACTGATCCTGCCAACTCGCTGCCGAAGCACTTCCTGCAGTCAGTGCCGCCGCGATACCCAATCCCCAAATGATGCGTTGTGTTGCTTTGTTCATCTCAACCTCTTTGTTTTATACATCTGACGCTGTCAGTTTTGGTTAAGAGAGGCATAAGCACGGAAAGTTCCGAAGTCGCGGGAGTTTGGGAATGTTCTGGAATCGGCACAGGAAAGCGCCTGAATGGCACTCGTGCTGTTGTGTTTGCACCTCAGAACCGGCGAAGTGCTGATTTTTTCAACGGTCAGCGCACAACCCTGTCGATTCCGGTTGCGCACTCTGCGCGTAACGGTATAATCCCCAACGTTTTCCGCATCCTCTTCAGTGCCGAAGTGGCGAAATCGGTAGACGCAGTTGATTCAAAATCAACCGTAGAGATACATGTCGGTTCGAGTCCGACCTTCGGCACCATCGATTGATGCAAAAAATTAAGTCGCTTACGAGCGGCTTTTTTTGTGCCTGAAATTCAGTAATACACACTCCCTCTAAACGAAAAAATCTTCAACAATCCCAAACAAATCAGTAAGCATCTTTAAAATTGCGATGGATACGGCCAAAAGTCCACGAAGTAAAACAGGACCGAAAGAGGCAAGAAATAGATTTTAAAACTGAATTTTCTGGACTGAGAAAGCAGCGCCCCCTTACGGGGGTCTCAGCTGCCTTGAGGCAGGTCAGGACACTTTACCGTCATGGACGAACCTGTTACCAGGAAGTGGGATGCGATTTTGTTGCCAAAATCCCTGTAACCATCCGAAGTTCAAATAATACCCGGCAAGCCTTAGATTTGCAATTGCAGGACAGATACAACAGTGTTTTGACCTCACACTTATGGATAGAGACCATGAGAATCTCATCCCGCCTTCTCAGATGAGTTAATGATTTTACTCAGAGAGTTAGCATCGATTTCACCGCACCCAATACCCCACGGTCACCTGATTACTCAACACCGTTACCGCAGGCGCTATCGTGCCGCGCACCGCTGAAAAATACTCAAACCACAACGGTCCGCCAGCCGGAAAGCCGTGCGGCATGGCCATTTCTCCGCGCAATCCCGGCAGCCTCACGCAGCGACCGCCGCCGCAGACCTGCACCTGAAACCCCATTGGCACGGGCCCATCGACGGCGATGCGCCATGCCAGATGCCTTGCCATCGCGCCCGCAGGAGGCGGCACGGCAGGCTGTACCGGACGGCCTTTAAACACTTGTTTACCTTGAGTGATCACGCCGCCAAAGCTCTGGCTGCTCCATGATCCTTCCGCAGCCAGCGCCAGCGGCGAGATTAACAGCAGCCCAAACCACATCCAGCATCGCATCAGGTTTTACCTCCAGTCAGCCAAGTCCAATCCCATTCCGATCTTTTACACTCATCACTGCGAATAAGTTTTAATCTCCTGTTCGCTGTATCCGGCCCTATACAGGTCTTCTGCATCTATTTTCACGAATCAGGCTGAGCCATGCCCAATCTCACATAGGCCCGCTCCGCATCAGCTTTTCCCCCCAATCAGCCACGTCATACGCACGTTGCGCTGGCTGCTGATCTCCTGACTGGAGAGCACCGCCATCTGCGGGAAAAGGCGGCGCAAATAGCGCGACAGCATCAGTCGCAGCGCCGGATTCACCAGCAGCACCGGCGGCGCACCTAATCCTTCCTGATGCATCAGCGCTTGTTCGGTCTGTTTCATCAGGCTCTCGGCTATGCCCGGCTCGATGGCGCTGCCGCTTTGCGTCGCCTGCACCAGCAGCTGTTCCAGTGATACGTCCAGCCCAATTACCTGAATGTCTTCCTCGCCGGAGAACCACTGCTGCGTAATGGCGCGCGCCAGACGTGCTCGCACGCGGGCAGTGAGTTCATCGGCATCGCTGCTGGCCGTAACAAACTCTGCCAGCGTATCGATAATGGTGCGCATATCGCGGATCGGCACGCGCTCTGCCAACAGGTTCTGCAACACCTTGTGCAGCAAGGTCAGGCTGATGACGGCGGGTATCAGATCCTCCACCAGTTTAGGGGCATGTTTGCTGAGCTGATCCAGCAACTGCTGCGCTTCCTGACGGCCAAACAGCTCTTCGGTATGGGTTGAGATCAGATGATTAAGATGGGTGGCGACCACGGAACTGGGATCGACCACGGTATAGCCCAGCGTTTGCGCCAGTTCGCGCTGCACCTCGTCGATCCACAACGCGGGCAATCCAAAGGTGGGTTCGATGCACGGTGTGCCGGGAATCTCACCTTCGGCACAGCCGGGATCGATCGCCATCCAGCGATCGGGCTGGATCTCGCCGTGGCCGATCTCCACGCCTTTGAGCAAAATGCGATAGCGAGTGGGCGGCAAATCAAGGTTGTCACGGATATGCACTGCAGGGGGTAAGAAGCCCATCTGCTGGGCGAATTTTTGCGGATACCGCGTACGCGGGTCAGCAACTGGCCTTGCTGCTCGTGATCGACCATCGGGATCAGGCGATAACCGACTTCCAGTCCAAGCTCATCCTCCAGCTGAACATCTGCCCAGCTCGCTTCATTGACCTGCGCAGCCTCGCTTTCTGAACGCGTCAGGGGCGAAGCACCAGCTGCCGGTTGCTGCAGGGTGCGGCCGCGCAGCCACCAGGCCAATCCGAGCAACAGGGCAGTAAACAGCAGGAAAACGATGTTCGGCATGCCGGGAATCAGCCCGAGCAAGCCAATCACCACAGCGGCCAGCGTCAGCACGCGCGGAGAGGTAAACAGCTGGCCCACCATCTGCTCGCCCACATCCTGATCGTTGACCACCCGTGTGACCACTACGCCCGCTGCGGTGGAGATCACCAGTCCTGGAATCTGAGCCACCAGGCCATCGCCAATGGTCAACAGCGTATAGGTTTCCCCCGCCACGCCCATGGTCATGTCATGCTGCATTACGCCGATGATCAGGCCGCCGATGATGTTGATCGCCATGATCATCAGTCCGGCAATCGCATCGCCGCGCACAAATTTACTGGCACCGTCCATCGAGCCGTAAAAGTCCGCTTCCTGCGTCACCTCTTTGCGACGTCGCTTGGCTTCCTCTTCACCGATCAAACCGGCGTTGAGATCGGCGTCGATCGCCATCTGCTTGCCGGGCATGCCATCCAGCGTGAAACGCGCGCCGACTTCAGCGATACGTCCGGCGCCTTTGGTAATTACCATAAAGTTGAAAAATTTCGTACTGGATTATTTCCGCCTGATGATCGCCGGCAGCATGAATGCGCATGAAATCGAAGCGCTGATGGACGAAGAAATTGAAACCTGCGAAGAGGAGTTGGAAGTGCCGGCCAACAGCATGAACACGCTTGGGGATGGCTTTCCTGCTTTCGGTATTGTGGCGGCGGTGATGGGGGTGGTGAACGCTCTGGCCGCTGCCGATCGCCCGGCCTCCGAGCTGGGCGTGCTGATCGCCCACGCTATGGTCGGCACCTTCCTCGGTATCCTGCTGGCTTACGGTTTCGTGCTGCCGCTTGCCACGCTGTTACGGCAGAAGAGTAGCGATCAGGTCAAAATTTTGCAGTGCATCAAAGTCACGTTGCTCTCCAGCCTGAACGGCTATGCGCCGCAGATTGCGGTGGAATTTGGCCGCAAAACCATCTTCACCAGCGAACGTCCCTCCTTTGAAGAGCTGGAAGAACACGTGCGCAGTGTGAAATCGAATGCCAGCAAAATGAAACCGTCGGACGCCAGCGCATGAAGGACGGCAGCCCGGTTATCATCGTTCGTCGCCGTAAAAAGCATAAGCATGCGCATCACGGCGGCACGTGGAAAATCGCCTATGCCGATTTCATCACCGCGATGATGGCGTTCTTTTTGGTGATGTGGCTGCTGTCGCAGTCCACCGCGCAGCAACGCGAAATGATTGCCGATTACTTTCGCACCCCGTTAAAAACCACGCTGGCGCAGGGCAACAAAGCCAGCCTGAGCGATAGCGTCATTCCCGGCGGCGGCGACGACCTGATTAAACAGCAGGGCGAAGTCTATAAAAGCAGGCTGGATGCGTTGAAGCGCCAGATGGAGAGCCTGAAGCGGGCAAAACAGAAACTGCAGCAGATGATTGCCACCGATCCCCGACTGAATAATTTCCAGTCCAATTTGCTGCTGACGCTGACCCAGGATGGTCTGCTGATTCAGATTACCGATTCGCAGCAGCGCCCGATGTTCAAGTTGGGCAGCGAACAGCCCGAACCCTACATGTTGGGCATTCTTGAGGCGTTGGTGCCGCTGCTCAACGAGTTACCAAATGCGATCAGTCTGACCGGCCACACCGATTCGCTGCCCTACGCGGGCGGTGTCAGTGGATACAGCAATTGGGAACTGTCAGCGGGACGTTCCAACGCCACGCGACGTGTGCTAACCCATGGCGGATTGGCAGATGAACGTTTTCTGCGGGTGATTGGCACCGCCAGCCGTATGCCGCTGGAAGAGAGCACGCCAGACGATCCTCGTAATCGCCGCATCAGTATTCTTGTCCTCAGCCACATGAAAAAGCAGGAGATCCAGATGGAAAACACCCTCGCGCAGCACCCTGATGCCCTATTGCAGGATGCTTCCATTCAGCCTGTTGAAGGACACTCCGATGGAATTGAATGATTTTTCGCAGATATTTTTCAGTGAAGCAGAAGAGTTGTTGGCAGAGATGGAGCTGCATCTGTTACAGCTGGATATTGCCGCGCCCGATATTGAGCAGCTCAATGCCATCTTTCGCGCAGCCCACTCGCTGAAGGGCGGGGCCGGCACCTTTGGTTTTGATGCTTTGCAGAAAACCACGCATCTGCTGGAAAACCTGCTGGATGAGGCGCGCAGTGGTGAGCGCAGGCTTAATCCGGCAACGGTTCAGCTGTTGCTGGAGAGTAAAGACATCATGCAAAACCAGCTCGCTGCGTACCGTGCCTCGCTGCCGCCGGATGAAGAGCGCTTCCGTTACATTTGCGAAGCGCTGCGCCAGATCGCGTTGCAGGCCAGCGATCCGATCCCGATGACCGACGACGCAGCGGAGATGGAGCTGTGTATTACGCTGAGTGACGTTGATGAAAATGAACAAACGCTGCTGCGACAAGAGCTGGAAAACCTTGGCACATTACGCAAACAGGAACAGACATCGAATAGCCTGAAGGTGGTGCTCGCCAGCGCCACGCCAGCCGACGATATTCGTGCGGTGCTGTGTTTTGTGCTGAATGACACGCAAATCGCCATTCAGCCAGTGGTCGCCGCGCCCACCGCTGCCGTATTGACTGCAACACCCGCGCCCACATCCACGGCGCCGCTTAATGCCCCGGTGTCAGCCACTTCCACGGCCACGTCTACACCCCCGACACCAACTCCCTCCACCGCGCCGCGTGCCGCTAGCCAGGAATCCAGCAGCATCCGCGTTGCCGTCAGTAAGGTTGATCAAATTATCAATCAGGTCGGCGAGCTGATCATCACTCAGGCGATGCTGTCTCAGCTTACCCAGCGTTGGATAACGCCAATCATGACGCGCTGCTTAACTGCGTAGCGCAGATGGAGCGCAACACGCGTGAACTGCAAGAGTCGGTGATGTCGATTCGTATGATGCCAATGGACTATGTTTTTAGCCGTTTTCCTCGTCTGGTGCACGACCTCGGGTCGCGCCTCGATAAACAGGTAGAGCTCACGCTGAAAGGCGGCTCCGCCGAACTGGATAAGAGCCTGATTGAACGCATTATCGATCCGTTGACCCATCTGGTGCGTAATAGCCTCGATCACGGTATTGAAGCCAAAGCGCAGCGCATTGCCCAGGGCAAACCGGGCACCGGCAATCTGACGCTTTCCGCTGAACATCACGGCGGCAACATCGTGATTGAAGTCACGGATGATGGCGCGGGCTTGAACCGGGAGAAAATTCTGGCGAAAGCGCGCTCGCAGGGCATGAGCATCAGTGACACCTTAAGCGATGATGAGGTATGGATGCTCATCTTCGCCGCCGGTTTCTCTACCGCAGAAAGTGTCACCGACGTCTCCGGGCGCGGCGTGGGTATGGATGTGGTGCGGCGAAATATTCTGGCGATGGGCGGTCACGTGGAGGTGCAGTCGCGGCAGGGCAAGGGCACTACGGTGCGCATCCTGCTGCCGCTGACGCTGGCGATCCTCGACGGCATGCTGGTTAGGGTGGCTGATGAGATTTATGTGATACCGCTGGGTGCGGTGATGGAGTCGCTGCTGCCGCAAGAGGAGATGCTGTATCGCTATGTGGGTGACGAACGCTTGCTGCAAGTGCGCGGCGAGTATTTGCCGCTGGTGATGTTGCGTCAGCGTTTTTCAGTGAGCGGGCAAGCCCCGAGTGACAACGGCATCGTGGTGATTGTGCAGAGCGCCGGCTGTCGCTATGCGCTGTGGGTCGATCAGCTGATTGGCCAGCAGCAGGTAGTGGTGAAAAACCTCGAACAAAACTATCGCAAAGTGACCGGCGTATCGGCTGCCACCATTCTCGGTGACGGCAGTGTGGCGTTGATTCTGGATGTGGTTGAACTATCAGCCTTCACGCATCCACAGGCAAAAGCTGGCCGCGCATGCGTCAGCGAACAGGAGGTGGCAGCATGACGTTATCAAAATCGCTCAGGGATGATACGGCAGCGCAGGAGTATCTGATTTTTCGTCTCGGCGATGAAGAGTACGGCATCGATATTCTCAAAGTGCAGGAAATTCGTGGCTGCGATCGGGTGACGCGCGTGCCGAACGCACCGGATTTTCTCACTGGCGTGACCAATCTGCGCGGCGTGATAGTGCCGATTGTGGATTTGCGCGTGCGCTTTAATCTGCCAGTGATCGGCCAGGATGAGAATACGGTGGTGATTGTGCTGAATCTCAGCGACCGTATCGTCGGTATTGTGGTGGATGGCGTGGCGGACGTGCTGTCGCTGGATCACGAGCAGATTAAACCCACGCCGGATGTATCGGCAGCGCTGTCCAGCCGCTATTTGCTGGGCCTGGGCGTGGTGGATAATCGCATGATGATTTTGGTGAATATCGAGAAGCTGCTGAGCCGGGAAGAGCTGGATGCGATGGATGCAGTGACCGATGCGTTAGCGTAGCGGCATCAAGTGGGATGCAATTAGCGCCGTTGCGCGATAAATCGCGCCGCCACGGAGGTGTGCAGAAAAGGGTTGCGGCGCACAGTTTATTACCAGGCCGATGAGATTGCGTGGCAGAATAGCCCCCTCGTTTAGCAGGAGGTAGATCATGACCGACGAAATCGACCAGCGTATCTACGAATTAGTGCGTCGCTATGACGGCGTCTATCTGTTCAAGCAAAAAATGCTGACGCCACAGATTGATATCGATACCGATCTTAACTTCGAGCGTGAAGAAGCGCAGGCGTTAATGGACGAGTTCTTCAGCGAATTCGCAGTGGATCGCAGCGGGTTTTTGATTGATACCTATTATCCGGACGAACCGTCGCTGGCGCAGATCCTGAATCCTTTCAACAAGCGCGAAGTCCCGGTGGTGCCGGACTTTACCCTGGGGATGCTGATTGAATCCGCCAAAGCAGGGCGTTGGCTGTATGAATAGCGCCAACGCCGCGCGATCATTTCACATGCAGTTGCGGCTATTAATCGTGCCGTTCCAACACGAAACGCGCGTTGAGCTTTCTTAAAAACTCAAAAGTGGTCATGCAAGGAACATCAAATTGGCGGCAGATATTGGGTACTTTCACTTTGCGTGCGTTGGCAGGCAGAGGAAGTTCATGCGTGATGACGGTAGCTCCAATGCTTTTACTTTTTGCGATGATCCATGGGTCAGCTTTTGCCAGAAATAAATCGCGTGACCCTGGATTGAAATCGGCTTTCATTACACTTTCCACTATTTACTGAAAAATCCGCTGGGTATCATGATCATCATTAGCAATGAAATGTGCAGGCCTCGCTTTTACCCAGTCTGATAGCTCATCATTTCCGTCTCGTAATTCGCGGGCGATCATGTCTACGCTGCCGACAATGTTGAATGTATACTGCCTATCCAGCCATTCCCAATAGCCGGGGCAAATATCCATTCCGTAGTAAAAGTTTTTCGCCATGATATAAGTGTTTGCATCCAGCAAATATTTCAAAGCCCCAACTCCTCTGCAAATTTTGATAGCCTGGAAGGCTGCATACCATCCAGCAAATCGCTGGCTTCACGTAATAACATTTGACCACTCAGTGCCTGGCTTAAGACAGCACGAGAAAAAGAGGGACTTATTTGTGCCTTCTTCGTTCTGAAATAACTGGGACCGCCGTTATCATTTTTACTGCGCTGTTGATGGGCAAGTTTCTGCTCTTGAGTAAATTGCTGATAATCCTCATGGGAAATCAAATGAAGTGTCAAAGCCCGGCGGGCGATGACCCAACAACTGACATGAAAGTGTCCTTCCAACGGGGCAAGATTTTCGCGCCAGTTTTCCTTATAGGCATTCCATAAAGAGAGGAACTCACTTGCCGGAACCAGGAATTCGGCAGCGACGGCATTGCACAGGATTTCTTCCTGTCGGTGAGTTGATGTGCCACCATCTGAAACACCGGATTGTCCAATCCAGATATGACTAAGCTCATGAATTAACGTAAACAGTCGAGCGCCGGGTGTATCTGCATGATTGATGAAGATAATGGGAGCAAAATCATCCGCAATGGCGAATCCTCTAAACTCATCCACGTTGAAAGGACGCGTATGATGATTGAGATAAGGCGCTCGCATTACCAGAACACCGAGATCCTCGATGCGCTTAATCAATTCATTGTAATAGCTCTCCCAGGTACCGCGCGTTGGGTGTGCCGGTAGATTAAGCTTGTGGCGCATATCCTCAACTATCGCGTTAGCTGAACTCCCAACGGTAAAACGCCCACTAATATTGGGTGCCGCAGTTAACTGTTGCTGTAAGTACTCTCTGTACCATTCCTGGCGCATCAGCATAACTTTCAGCAGGTCGATCAATTCAGCACTTGGGCGCAGTGGCCCTTTGCTGCCAATTGTGCGCAAGTCTGGGATGGGCAGTTGTTCTTCGGGAGGAAGGGGCAGGAAAAGGTAGCCAAAGGGTACATGTACTTTGCCAGCAAACGTCATTGCCTGATTGAATGTTAAGGGTTGCTGGCCACTTTCCCATTCCTGTAGACGTTCCAGGCTGATGCCGCACTTTTGTGCCAATTTCTCCATGGTAAGACCCGCCCGTTCGCGGGACCAACTAAGCATGGCAGGATTAATATTGGCAATTGTCATAAGGCATCGGGCGTTCAATGAATGTGATGAGAGTATGTGCGCAAGCTTTCAGTCGTTCAATACCTGCCCAAATAACGTGTTCCCCTCAAGCCAATGTGGCTCATTACGTGAAACGTTAACGCCGGTGTTTCCATCAACCCAGCGGTCATGCCACTTCAGATTACTTTTCTGATCTAATATCAGCGCGCCAGATGCCGTTCACTTATTAAAAAAATCTTTTAAAAAAGAGGAAATAGTGAGTTTTATTTTCTTGCGGGGCATCCGATTCACTGGTGTGGCGTTCATTATCACGCAGTATCATGGAAAACATATCAGCGCAAAAAATTCACTTCTCCCGCGCCCTAAAAATCATCACACTAGCCACCTTTACCGTTACGGAGTGATGGCATGAAAACCCGATTGCTGCTGGCGTTCGCGCTGCTCACCAGTTTGAGCGCGCCATTGCTGGCAGATGAAGATGGCGTCTCCTTTAGCCATAAGGACTGGGAACTCGCCTGCGACAACACCTTAACCTGTCGCGCGGCGGGTTACAGCGCTGAAGAGGGCGCAGGGGGATCGGTGCTGCTCACGCGTGCGGGCGGACCCAATGCGCCGACCCACGGACGTGTGGTGCTGGCCGACACTGGCGATGATGACTCCAAGCAAGTGGATGCGCTGGCGCTGTGGATTGATGACCATGCGCAGGGCGAAGTGACGAAAGCCGAGAACGATGAGTGGACGCTAACCGATGCACAAACTCAGGCACTGATTAATGCCATCAGAGGCAGCGGTAAAGTCGAGTTTCGCGGGGGGGAAGAGCCGTTTGAGCTTTCCAGCAACGGCGCGTTTGCCACATTGCTGAAGATGGACGATTCACAAGGACGCTTAAGCACGCCGGGTGCGCTGGTGCGTAAAGGCAATAAGCCCGAGAACAGCGTTCCAGCGGCAGTGGCAATGCCGGTGATCCAGCAGGTCAACGTCGAAAAAGCCGCGCCGCGTCCGCTCACTGCGGATGAACTGACGCTGCTCAAGCCAAAGCTGATTGCTTCTCTGACCGATGACGACAGCTGCGATAATCTGGACCCGACGGATGATCAACCCGAAGAAGGCGCTGAGCCGCTGACATTAACGCCAGTGGATGACGCGCATGTGCTGATTGCCGCACTGTGCTGGCGCGGTGCCTATAACGAAGGCTATGGCTATTGGCTGATGGATCGTGCCTTGCAGGGTAAACCGCAGCTGATCACCGATTCTGGTTCTGATTACAGTGAAGGCGTGATTTCCGAGGCACAGAAAGGGCGCGGGATTGGCGACTGCTGGAGTACCGCAGCCTGGGTTTGGAATGGCAAAGATTTTGTGCAAAGCAGTGATGCCACCACCGGTATGTGTCGTGCGATTCGCGCTGGCGGCGCATGGCAATTGCCAACGCTCGTCACTGATGTGAAGCCCGCATCTTAATCCGTTTGGCTTCCCTCCCACAAAAAGGCGGCCTGAAGGCCGCATCCTGCGCGAGTTGAATGTGCTGGATAAGCGCTATAACCGGCTTACTCCGGCTCTGGCAAGGGCGCGCCCTTGCCATGTTTTCGCGTTATTTACCGCAACACTGCTTGTACTTCTTGCCGCTGCCGCACGGGCAGGGATCGTTACGGCCGGTTTTATCGCCTGCGAAGTGCGGCAGTTGCGGTTCTGGATCCGGCTGCGCCATGCGCTGCTCTTGCCAGTATTCATGCAGTTCCAGCGCCGCGGGGCGAATGGCTTCAATGCTGGCTTCAAATTCGTCCGGCGAGAAAGCTTCACGCTTTGCCAGCTCCGCTTCACTGCCGTGCAGCTTAATCGCATGCATCGCCGGTTGCAGGGTTGCCGGCAGTTGATCCCAGTCCGCATCTAGCGCCACGCCGCGCAGATAGCCATAACACCAGTCTTCTACCACGGTGAACTCCTGACCTTCCATCTCCTGCGTGCCAAACAGGGGATCAAACTGCTCCGGAAATTCAGCCAGGCGCTCAGCAATATCATTGAAGTGCTGGAAAATCAGCGCCATAAAGCGATCCATCTCGCGCTCGTTAGACCATTTTGGAATGTGCTTCTTGTCGCCCCACATCGCTACCAGCCACTCACTCGGTTCGATGTCATTCGGGCCGGAGAGCAGGGCAGTCAGCATGCCATCCAGCTCGGAGGTATCGACCACCGACTGTTCATTGCCGTACTTCTCCAGCATATCTTCCAGCCAGTTCAGTTCTTTTTCGGTTAACGGGCCTTGGTTCATACGGCATCTCCTGTGCGGTGCGGGTGGGCAAAAAATTGACGGCGCGATTATAGCGGGAAGCGACGTGGATTTACCGCTTTTTGCATATCGATTGCTGAAGCTTTCCTAAAAATCATTCGCCATAACATATTGCACAACAGTATTGGCTGGAATGGATGGCTAATGGCAGCGTAAACACAGAATTTCTCAGGATTAAGGATGCATTAGTATGGCGGAAACTTTGCCGGTACTGGATTTAGCGCTGCTGGAACTCCCGGATGCTGACCAGTCGCCTTATCTCGCCGAACTGCGCAACACGGCGCGCGATGTCGGTTTTTCTATCTGATCAATCATGGCATCAATCCACAGCTGCTGCAGAACGTGCCAAGCATCACGCAGGCGTTTTTTGCCCTGCCGGATGAGGAGAAGCAGCGTGTCTCGATGATCCACTCACCGCACTTCCGCGGCTACAACCGGGCTGGCGTGGAATATACCCGTGAGCAACGCGACCAACGTGAGCAGTTTGATATTGGCGCGGAACGGGTGGCGTTGGCGTTACAAGCCGGCGATCCCGCATGGAAGCGTCTGCAGGGGCCAAATCTATGGCCAGAGGCGTTGCCGCAACTCAGGCCGGTGATCCACGCGTGGCAGCAGGCGATGACTGGCATTGCATTGCGCCTGCTGCGCGCGTTCGCCAAATCATTGTCGCTGCCGCCAGATGCGTTTGATGCGCTGTACGGCACGCATCCCAACGAACATGTGAAGCTGATTCGCTATCCCGGACAGGCAGACAGTGCCAGCCAGCAGGGCGTCGGTGCGCATAAAGACTCAGGCTTCCTGACGTTTCTGTTACAGGATGATCAACCCGGCTTACAGGTTGAAGTGACGCCGGATAACTGGGTGGATGCATTGCCAAAACCGGGTGCATTTGTCGTGAACATCGGAGAACTGTTAGAGATTGCCACCAATGGTTATTTGCGCGCCACGGTGCATCGCGTGGTGTCGCCACCCGCGCGCAACGAGCGTGTGTCGATCGCCTTTTTCCTCGGCGCGCAGCTGGATGCCGAAGTGCCGATTTATCAATTACCGCCGCAGCTGGCTTCTGAAGCACGTGGTCCGACCAGCGATCCCACCAACCCGCTACTGCGTGAAGTGGGCTGGAACTATCTCAAAGGGCGTTTGCGATCGCATCGCGACGTGGCAGCGCGTTACTACGCCGACGCCCATAACACTGTTCAATCATAATAAAAGTAAGGAAAGCACATGACTAAAAAGGTGATAGCAACCCTGGCACTGCTCTCGGTATTGAGCACTTATGCTTCGGCAGCTGCATTGCGCGTGGCGGCCGATCCGGTACCGCATAGCGAAATCCTCAACCACATCAAAGAAACCGATAAAAAACTCGATCTGAAAGTGATTGAGCTTAACGGCAATCTGAACGCCAATGAGCTGTTAGCGCGCGGCGATGTGGATGCTAACTATTTCCAGCATGTGCCTTATTTGCGCGATCAGGAAAAAGCCCTGGGTGAGAAATTTGCGGTGGTGGCGACGGTGCATATTGAGCCGTTGGGCATTTATTCGCATAAAGTGAAATCACTGAAAGATTTGCCTGATGGCGCGCAGGTTGCCGTGCCGAATAATGTCACCAACCTCAGTCGTGCACTCTATCTGCTGCAGGCCAACGGTTTGATTAAGTTAAAGGACAGCAATGCCAGTACCTTAGTAACGACGGCGGATATTAGTGATAACCCGCATCATCTGAAGATCATTGGAATCGAGTCGCCGCAGTTGCCGCGTGCACTGGATGATGCACAGTTAGCGATCATCAACGGCAACTACGCGTTACAGGCGGGTTTAGTACCGTCGAAAGATGCGCTGGCGCTGGAACAGGCCAAAGATAATCCGTATGCCAATGTGCTGGTGACCACGCCAAAACTGGCGCATGACCCGCGCATCCTTGAACTAGCAAAAGATCTGGAGTCAAAGCAAACTGCTGAATTTATCAACCAGCACTATAAAGGTTCGGTGATTCCAGTGAATCAATAATCCCTGCCGCCACCTGTTTCTGGCAGGTGGTGATTACCCTCTTCTGTGTTATATTTCGCCACAAATATTCACCGCACGTTTTGCTAAAAATAAAAAATAGTATATAAATCAATTGCTATGAAAACTTTCACCAGGATCTATGGATGATGCAACGCATCATTCCGCTTGTGCTGTTGTTGTGCTGCAGTCTGCTGCTGAGCGCGTGTGGCACGCTGTCACAGACATCCGCGCCGGTGGGCGATAAAGTCTATCTTTCCCACGCAACCTTCAATGAAAACGTCGATGACATCGTGCGGCACTACATGCAGCAGAAGCAGGTGTCGGGCATCAGCATCGCGATTATCCATCAGCGCCAGCCAGCGAAGTTTTACAGTTATGGCGTGACCGACTCGACTCGACGTTATCCGATTACGCCGGATACGCTCTTTGCACTTGGCTCGCTCAGTAAAGGCATGACGGCGGAAGTGATCATTGAGCTGGTGGATCGCGGGGAGTTGCACTGGAATGACACGCTCGCCACGCTGCTGCCACCAGGTGTGCCGCTCAGTGAAGACGCGAAACGCATCACGCTGCTGCAATTGGTCACGCATACCTCTGGTTTGCCGCGTCAGGATATGGATCTGCCGATGTTTATGAAATTTATGGCTTATCTGCGCAGCGGTGAGAATTTTTACGGTAACCTCGATAGTGATGCGGTGCTCAGTTATCTGGCTGATTTTGACGCGCCAGCAAAACCGGCGGCAGAGTATTCCAATTTGGGCTATGCGCTGCTCGGCTATATCCTCAAACACCGTTTGCATCAGGACATCGAAACGCTGGCGCAACGCAATCTGTTTCAGCCACTTGGCATGACCAGCAGCAGTTTCAAACCGCAGACCCTGCGCGGCTATCCGCAACGTGCGTTAGGGCATGCAGGCGATCAGCCCAAACTCATTTCGCGTGGTGAACTGACGCCGGACTGGGCATTTACCAATAACATGGTGGCCGCCGCCAGCCTTTACAGCAACGCGCGCGATTTGATTCGCTATCTGGATGCGCATCTGCACGATGACGCCAGTACGCCCATCAACGCCGCTTTCGCGCAAGTTAGCCACGGTTATGAGCAGCATGGTAACCAGTCGCAAAATATTGCCTGGGTAACGGATACCTATGGTCAGCAGAAGATTACCTATCAGGTTGGCTATATCGGTGGCTACTCAAGTTTTATTGGTTTTGATAAACAAAACGGCAATGCGATAGTGGTGCTGCAGAATGCGTTTAACTGGAGCAATTATCTCGGTATCGCACTGCTAATGGATTTGGCGCAGAAGAACCAGGCGGAGTAATGAACATGGTTGCTTGCAATTTTACTGCGCCAAAAGTCGCTTTTGCTGAGGTATGCTGTGCAGCGAAATTTGACGCGCAAAGCGCGCCGCGGGAACCTTCTGCGTGCTGCACTTGTCAGTAAATTGGACAGTTAATAATTAACCAGAGTGGAAATCACCAATGCGCAGGACACACGTCACCCTTCTTTCTGCAGGAATTTTTCTGGGCGCTTTGAGCCTGACTCCAGCCGCACTGGCTGAAGGCGAGCAAACGGATAACGTACCCCCTCCACCGCAGGTGCAGCAGACCGCACCCGACGCACAGACGCAGGCTCCTGCTGCTGATGCGCCGGCCAGCACTGAACCGGCGGAATCTTCCGGCGATGTGGCTCCGATTCGCCCATCACAAAACGGTATGCAAGATGCGCCTGCCGGGCAGAATAATTACGATCTGAATACCATTATTATCGACTACAAAGAGTACAAAGTCGGTGATGTGGTGCCAGATGAGTACCGTAAAAAGCAGTACACCATTGTGGAGTGGCAGCCGCGTCACCTGCCAGCACCGCAGCCGGGTACCCACTGGGCTTATATCAATGCTAACTACATCCTGATCACCGACGATAGCGGCAAAATCGTGATGGGTAAATCTGGCGATATCTTCTTTAAGGGCTAATTTCCCTTTGTTGGGCGTGCTCAGGTGCGCCCACGTTCGATTACTGTTACGCATTGCGCAATTTGCGCGACGCCCGCGATAATCTGGCTACTACTGGTGTTGCCGTAGCCCAGCACCAACCCTTGTTGCTTTTCCTGCCCGATATAAAAGCTCGACAATGCGCCAGGCGCGTAACCCCGGGGGATTAAGTGATCCACCAACGCCACATCCTGTTGTTCATCAGACAAACTCAGCACCAGATGCATGCCACAATCGCCGCCCAACAGCCGCACCTGCGCACCCAATGCTAACTGTAACGCCTCTCGCAAGTAGCCCTGACGCTGACGATATAAACGACGCATTTTGCTTAAGTGCCGACCATAGTCGCCGCTGCTGAGGAACCGCGCGAGCGCTATCTGTTCAGGACGGTTACCCCCGCGCAACAGTTCGTGTAACGCCGGACGCAAGAGTGGCACCAGCTGAGGGGGCAACACCATAAATCCGATGCGCAGCGCCGGGAATAGCGTTTTACTGAAGGATCCCACGTAAATAACCGGCGTGGGCTGCATCATTCCCTGCATTGCCGCGATGGGCTCACCGCTGTAACGGAAATCACTGTCGTAATCGTCTTCAATAATCCAGCTCTGATGTTGCTGTGCCGCCGCGAGCAGTGCCAGACGACGCGGTGCGCTCATCACCACGCCAGTAGGATATTGGTGGGTTGGTGTGGTGTAAATCAGGCGTGGCGGACGTTGTTGCCAATCGCTGGATTGCGGGGATAAGCCCTGCGCATCCACCGCAATAGGTTCAATACGCATGTCACCGAGGCGCATTGCGGCTTTGGCACCGCGATAGCCGGGTTCTTCAACCCAGCCAATGTCGCCACGTTGGCTGAGTAGCGATACACACAGCGTTAGCGCCTGCTGCGCACCTTCAGTGATCACGATTTGCTCAGCGGTACAACGCACGCCGCGTGCCACAGCCAGATGCTGTGCCAGCGCTTCACGCAAGGAATGCTCGCCCAGAGGATCGCCATACCCTAATAGTTGCTGTGGCGAGTGCTGCATCACTCGATTGAGCGTACGTCGCCACTGGGCAAGCGGAAAGTGTGCGAGTGCAGGAATACCCGGACGCAGCGCCAGCTCCTGACTCAGAATGCGATGACCAGAACGGAGCTGCGCAACGCGCGGTGACAGCGCTATCGCGCATTCACTGACATCATGGCGCCTGGCGACCGGCAGTTGCGCGATTGAACTGATGTGGCTGCCCTGGCGGTCGCTCACGATAAACCCCTCCGCCTGCAACTGCGCCCAAACACCGGTAACGGTATTGCGTGACACGCTGAGATCGGCAGCCAGCTGGCGTGTGGCCGGTAAACGCGTACCCGCTGAGAGCACACCGTTCAGAATGGCTTGCTTAAACCGCTGCAGAAGCTGCTGTTGCAGCGTCAGATCGCTGCGAGCCGCCAGCGGGGCCAGTAATAGATTGTGCAGCTCGCGATCGTTCATGGTGATTTGTGGACCCATAGATTTTATCGAATGTGGTGCTTTTTAACATGCCAGTTAAGTGGCACGCTGTGCAACAGGCTTAGACAAACAGGGAACTGGACTATGACGCAACACACCAATACCTTCGGACAACCGGTTGGTGCACCATTGCCGGATTGGCAACCATGCAGCTGGCCGTCTTATGAGACTTTCACCGGCCACTACTGCCGCCTGGAACCCTTGAGTGCGCAACGCCACGCTCGCGATCTTTATGCTGCTTATGCACAGGCGAGAGACGGGCGCGACTGGACCTATATGTTTGCTGAGCCTTTCGCCGATGAGGAGGCCTATCTGGCCAATGCCCGCAAAATTGAGCAGGGACGCGACCCAATGCATTTCGCGGTGATTGATCTGCACAGCCAGCGTGCAGTCGGGACGTTGGCGCTGATGCGCATCGACACCACGCACGGTGTGATGGAAGTGGGGCATGTGGCGTTTTCACCGCTGCTTAAGCAAACCCGCATGGCAACGGAAGCGCACTATCTGCTGATGCGCTATGCCTTTGATCAGCTAGGCTATCGTCGCTACGAATGGAAATGCGACAGCTGCAATCTACCCTCACGCCTGGCAGCATTACGCTTGGGTTTCCAGTTTGAAGGCATCTTTCGTCAGGCAATCGTATACAAAGGCCGCAGCCGCGACACCTGCTGGTTCTCCGTTATTGATGGGGAGTGGCCGCAGTTGAAACAGGCCTTTGAGCGCTGGCTGGCAGCAGACAATTTCAATGAGGATGGAACGCAGCGCGCAAAGTTGCAGGCGCTGCGCTAAGAGCATGTCGACAGCCGGGTGAGATGCCCGGTTCAGTTGCTTAACATATATTTGGTGGTAAACGCGATCAATGTGGTGGCGATAGTAAACATGATGCGCCTCATCCAGACATTGTCTTGTTTTAGCTCCGCAAAACCAATCTGCATGCGTTGATCTAATTCGTTAAATTTAGCATCGTGCTGTTCGAGTTTTTCATCAATTTTCTCAAACCTTTGGTCGATTTTCTCAAACCTCTGGTCAATTTTCTCAAACCTCTGGTCAATTTTTTCAAATCTCTGGTCGATTTTCTCAAATCTTGCATCGATTTTGTCAAATCGCTGATTGACCTCCGTTTCGAATTTGTCGACACGCCCTTCAAGAGAATCAATGCGATGGTTGGTTGCTCTTTGTTCCCGTGCCAGGGTTTCCATTGCTTGCGATAAGTCGAATTTGGTTAAGGTATTCTCTTGCTGCATTTCAGCAAAAATATCCACCATAACTTCGGCCTGCTTGTCCGCAACGCCCGCGTCCTGCAACGCTTTATAGGCTTTATGAGTGTTAAGCATTGTCAATATCATCCTTATTTCCTCTGGTGTCTTTCCGTGAAGATGGAAGCCTATCCAGTGGGTGATAGTTCCTCAATGTTACGATGTGGATTTTGCGCGCTGTCTCGAAAAAAATCAATGCTTACAACAAGTAACGGGAATGGCTAATGAAAAAGGCCTGCGCATTGGCAGGCCTTGGTTTATCGCGATTGGGTCAACGTTACGGCTGCGGAATAATTTTTATATCCACCATGCCAATGCCTAATTTACGCGGATCCTGGCCGGTGATATTGCCTTCATTAGAGAGCTGCGGCTCGGGCGGTGTAATCGTCAGGTTGTGGCTGCCGTTAGGATTGCTGAAGTGCAGCGTGGTCGTGGAGAACTCATCGCCCAGATTCAGTACCTGCTCTTCATCGCCCACGCGAACCGGAATAGGTCGATGTGCATTGGGGCCAAAGGCGCGTGCGGTAATCTCCACATCAAAGCGAGCAGGTAAAGCATCGATATATTCGATGTTCACTTCAGGCGCCAAATTGGCATTGGACCAACGCCCCCACAGCTCTGGACGGGATATTCCTGAGAACGCTTTCACGCTGTTAGGCGCCCCCGGCACGGTTAGCAGGAAGCTGTCGGCAGGATAACGGATGGCATTATCCTCCACGCGGATCTGCTGCTCGTTAAGCTGATACGTTGCGGCGCTCACCTCGGCTTTTGGAAAAATGGCTTTGCCTTTCCACTGCGGCTTATCAATACGCGTCACCGTGGGTTTTGCGCCCATCTGGCCCATCGCGACGCAGAGATCGGAAGAGAGCGCTAAATCAGGCTGCCATAAACGACCCATTTTAAAACAGCGATCGACCCAGACAAATTTATCCGCAGCGGTGAAGTCCGCGAGCTGGTAACGCAGCGGCGCCGAGTATTCGCCTTCTGGCAGTGGCTCGACGCGATCCTGCCCTACGCGGAAGAGAATCGGCAATTTAAATGTTGAGCCGGAGAAGCTGAAGGTGTTTTTAGGCTGATCAATGGTAAAGGCATCCAGCTTGCTGGGGAAATTCCACAGTTGAATGATATCGGCTTTCCACGCGGTAACTTTCTGAGCCATGTCATCAAACTGCGCGGATAGCGAAGTCGAGGACAGGCCGCTACGGCCGAGGCCAATGGCTTTATCACCGCCGAGGATATCCAGCACCGTTGCGCCGTTATCCAGCGTGCTGCGTTTACCATCCATGACTTCTGCCTGCGGCTGGTCGCCGCGGATCACCATAAACAAATCGCGTCGCGGCTGTTTGATCAGATACTGATGCGCGGTGTTGTTCATGGCCAGATGATCCGAACTGACCACGATGACGGTGTTTTTAAACCAGGGCGAGGCTTTAATACGCTCTATCAGACGAGCAACATGTTCCTGTGAACAGGCAACTGCACTGAAGGATTGGTTCGGTTTCCCGTCGTAGCTGTAACTTTTTCGCTGACAGCTACGTGAGATAAAGCCGTCTGGATGATGGGTATCCACCGTCAACGTGAACAGAGCAAAACGTTTTTGCTGGCGCGACAGTTCCTCATACTTCTCAAACACTTCATCCATCACCGTGTCGTCGTAAAAACCCCAGTTATTGCGGTAGCCAGGATCGGCAACCCGGCTCTTTAACTCTTCTGAACCGTACATGTGTGCCGGGGCGAAGCCGTGTGACAGTAAGAACGTGTCCTTGCCCGCAAAGCGCAGATCGGCACCCTGAATAAACCAGTTTTCATAGCCAGAATTCTTCAGGATATCGCCCAGGCAAATATTCTGAGGATAGAAGCTGGAAAGCGCGGCTGAGGCATTACCATCAAAAGGCGCAAACAGCGGAATGCCACATTGCGAAGCGACCATCCCCGCGATGGTGTAGTCCGTGCCGGGTAACTGCTCGGTTTCGCTGAAATCAATGCTTTGGTCTTTCTCCCGACTCAGTTCAGGTGCCAGTCCAGGAAATGCTTGCTGATCAAAGTAAGTGCGTTCCAGGCTTTCACCGTAGATATAGACCAAATTGAGCTTTGGCTCCTGAATCACTTTACCGGGCGCGATGTAGTAGTTGTCGAAATCAGAGTCGGCCAGACGTGAGTGCGAGGCAATCAGATCCTTCACCTGGCGAAATGCAGGTGTGGTTTGCACTGAACCGGCAGCGCAGGCAATAGCCAGTAGACTCCAGCCTAGGTGATGCGGCCGTTTACGGCGGCGCAGTAGCCAGGAAAGCAGGCAAAACAGCAAAAACAGGCCAATGATTAATCCAATCGCGGGCACCACATATTTACTGACACCCGCGCCGGTCAGGCTGTTGGTCAGGGTGTACAGCACGGCATCGGTGATGCCATCGCCGGTAAAATAGTTACTGGCGAACAGCGTGGCATTGAGCACGATAAACAGCGTGAGTAACACTAAGATCAGGATAAACCAGAATTTATTTCGCCCGGCTTTGTAGGAGTAAACGGCGATCGCAGCCAAAAAGAGTATAACCGAAACCAATTCGGACAAGGTTTGATCCTCACATTAAATAGTGACGCCATCCTTGCGCCCTCGGCCCTCTTTGGGGGTTATGCGACAATTT
Organism: Pantoea rodasii; assembly: GCF_002095465.1. Classification (GTDB taxonomy): domain Bacteria; phylum Pseudomonadota; class Gammaproteobacteria; order Enterobacterales; family Enterobacteriaceae; genus Pantoea; species Pantoea rodasii. The sequence continues at coordinate 361,062 of NZ_MLFP01000004.1, forward strand.
ATATGGGCTGTCACAGGGCTGCAACATAAGCAAACAGATTTGTGCGGCGCGTTCCGATTCGTTTAAGACGGGTTTAGATTGGCTATGGTTTGACCTGGCAGCAACGCTCGGGTTGCTGCCAGCGAGGGGGAGGAAGTGCGATCAGAGTTTACCCGTAAGATACTGTGCTTCACCGTCAGCAAAGCTCCAGTCACCTTTGCTGTTGGTGATAAAACTGATCATCAGATCGCTACCCTTCACGCCACAGTTTTCCTGCAACTCGCGGGCTAACTCTGCCATAAACAGCGTCTTCTGTTCTTCACTTCTCGGGCTGGTGTAAACACGTACCATCACCAGATTATCGCTGCGTTCGAAACCCAGCCCGGTATCCTGGAATACCATCTGGTAGCGTTTATTTTCATGAACAATCTGATAGCGATCGCGTGCGGGTACTTTGAACGCGGTTAATACGGCGCGGTGCGCGGCATCCAATAAAGTGCGTAACTCTGATTCAGAACGGCCCTGAATCACGTCAAATGTCAGTAATGGCATAAATAAACCCTCGTTTTTGCTCACAAGATAAGAGTAGGATGTGGCTCTATGCTGCCGCTTGCTGCAGGAAAGAAAAAGCGCGCTGGTTGAAATGATTATTTATTATTTTGAACAATCCATATGAAAGAAATCAAAACTGATGCGCTTTGGGTGCATTTGCACTGGTTAACGGTGCTGGCTGAACTGGGCAGTTTTACGCGTGCTGCTGAACGATTAGATGTCAGCAAAGCGGCCATGAGCCAAAAAATTAAAGAGCTGGAAGAGATGGCGGGCGTGTCACTGGTGCAACGCACCACGCGCAGCGTGCGTCTGACCTCGGCCGGCGAAAAGCTGGTGGATGAGCTGCGCGATCCCTTCGCGCGCATCGCCCAGAGCTTTTTTAGCGTGCGTGATGAGGCGGGGCCGGTGCGTGGTTTAGTGCGGGTGAGCGCGCCGGTGGCGTTTGCACGCCAGCAGCTGGTGCCGATGATTGGTGATTTTCTGCGGGAATATCCGCAGGTGCGCTTGCAGCTGGATGTCACTGACCGTCTGGTATCGCTGGGTAGTGAAGGGTTTGATTTGGCTATCCGCCACAGTCAGACGCTGCCTGAAACCCACGTGGCGCTGCCACTGTGTGAAACACAGGCGCTGCTGGTGGCGTCACCGGCTTATCTGGCACAAAACGGCGTACCGCAAACGCCCGAAGCGTTGCAGCAGCATAACTGTTTGTACTACCCGCGCGGGCTGGAATCACCCCAGTGGCGCTTTCGCCCGGTGAGCGGCGGGAGCGAAACGGTCCAGGTGAAGATTCAGGGCAACTTTGCCACCAATAACAGCGAATCCATTCGTGACGCGGCACTGCAGGGATTAGGTATTGCGATGCTACCGGATTTCAGTGCCACTGCGGCGCTGGCCGCAGGTACGCTGCAACAGGTATTGCCGCAGTGGCGTACCGTGGATGCCTTCGCCGATAGACTTTGGGTGGTACGCCCGTATGCCGCACAGGTGCCACGGGCGGTGACCACTTTTATCCACTGGTTACGCGCGCGCTTTGTTGATGGGTGATGCCAGCGTCAGGGTAGCCGGCGGTTGCATCATTTCACCTAACAGGCTGCTGCGGTTGTAATTTCCCAGCCGCAGGTTGAAGTCGAGGTGCAACTGCTCGTTGCCGCTTAACTTAATCACCGGCGGGGGTGTCAGTGGGCGCTGATTGAACAGGATGGCATGGGCAAACGCTTCGCTTTTCCAGCCGCTCAACCGCTGATAATAGTAAGCGTTGGCTTCGCACTTGCGCAGGTAGAGATTCACTCGACGGTATTCCCGCATCGCCGCTTGCTGCGCCAGAGAACCTAATTGCTGCTGCGGTTGGTCAATCTTTTGCGTCAGCAGTGCATAGTCATCGCGCTTAGTCAGTTCATGAAAGTAATTCTGTTCACCAAGATGTTTGATTGGCGCGTACTGTTTCTGCCATTCACGAATAAACGGGTTGTTCGGTGCTGCTGCCAGGAACCAGTTTTCAATCACCGGCGCCAGATAATTGACGGTGGAAATTTCACGATAGTAACCAATCACATCCATGCTGCGTTCTTGATGAGCACGATGCACCCACGACAAATCTTCAAATAACAGCGTACTGCAATCAATGGCAATGCCGCCATAACGTAATAACAGTTCCAGACGAATCACTTCACTTTTTTGTTGTTCGCTTAATTGGGTTGAAGTGAAAATAAAATCGGGCAAAACTTCTTTTACCGTTAATCGGTTAAGTAAATGAATATCGTGGTCAGGATTATCTTTGCGTAGTTTTTGAATATTCAACATCATCGATTTAGGCAAATATTCATCGTCCCAATACATCCAGACTTTTTTCGGGATTTCTGGCAATGCTTTCTCGCCAGAAAACAACACGATATTGTCCTCTTCGCTGGGATCGTACTCCGGCGCGCAGAGCGCAGTATGCTGTTTTTTCTGCAGTAATGTCTGGCTGGTAAAGGCAATTCTTTTCCAGTTGTGCCAGAGCGCGAGCGCTGGCTGGAGACGTTTTTTATTCATGATGCACCTGATTATTGTGATTATGGTGGCAAGGATTCCCTGATGCTGGCAGCTTTTGCGCTCTTATGTTTCCTCACGGCTGTGTGTAAAAAGTACTCACCTCAGCTTAATAAAACATTCTGGCCTTAGAGGCTATCACTTTTTTTGCTTTCAGATAAACCGGAAAATGAAGGATCCGTTAAGCATAAAATTTCGCAGAAATAATTGAATGGATGACTAATTCTATAATTAATCGGCGTTAGGACTATTCCTAATAAAATAACCTGGGCACAGCACAGGCTGTGGCTTAGATAAAAATCGTCCAGAATGAAACCGTTTAAGAGGACTGCATTTTTCGTTGGCCTGGTCTGGATTTTCCCCTTGTTGATGCAGGTTAACTACGCTTAAACAAGGTGGTTAACACAAAGGAGGCACTATGCAGCCACACAACCGTGGATTACTGGCGGTCGATAAACAAGGGAATCGGGTACTGTTTCTCGATCCCGACACCTTTGCCGTGCAGCAGGAGCTGAATGCGTTTCCGCCGCGTCCGCATGAGTTGCTGATGCTGCCCGAACTTGAGAAAGCGTATGTGCCGATTTACGGTGACGGCATTCACGGGGATAACCCGCACCCAGGTCACAAAGTGGCCGTCATCGATTTGCGCTTGCGGCAGATCAGCGGATTTATAGATTTATCGCCTTTGCAGTCGCCGCACAGTGGGCAATTGGGGCGCGATGGGAAAGTGTATCTGTGCTGTGAAAACAGCGCGGCCGTCGCAGTTATCGATCCGCAGAGCGATCGGGTAGAGAAAATCATTAAGCTGCCATCGCACAATGCCCATCGTCTGACGCTCTCCCCCAGCGGGCGTAAGTTGTTTACCGAAAACGAAGAGGACGCCAGCATTACGGTAGTGGATTTATGCGAGACAGAAGGGCGCATCATCGACAACATTTTGCTGCCCGGACCCATTTCAGGGATCGCGGCTTCTCCTAAGCATCCCTATCTGGTGGCAAGTGCTGCAGATGCGCCGTTACTGTATGTGGTCGATCGCCAAAGTCATCGCGTTCGCCAGCGCATTAAATTACCGGCTCACCAACAGCCGTGCCAGGTCGTGCGCTTCAGCGCCAACGGTGAGCGTTTGGTGGCGATTGGCGATCAGGAACCGCTGATCACGCTGTTTGACGATCTGCTCAATCCATTAGGTGACATTCAGGTGGGCAATAAGCCAATGGATGGCTGTTTCAGCGCAGACAACCACACGCTGTTAATCGCCAACGAAGGCGATGGTTCGCTGAGTGTGATTGATTTACAGCAGATGAAGGTGATTGCCACGCCGACGGCGGGAACGGGCTGTGAAGTGCTGAGCTATTTCCATCTCAAATAAACGGTCGGTGGTAAATCGCACTGCTCCAGTGGCGGCTGCTGGCATGTTTTTCTGCCTGCCAGCCGCGTTTACGCAGTTCACGGGCAATTAACTTGTTCATGATGCCGTGGCCAACCAGCAATACCGTTCCCTGTTTGGATAATGCCACCAGCTTGTCTGCTGCCTGGCGTGCACGTTGACGCGCATGTGTTACCGATTCGACATGTCCGGCATAGCCGCATAACCACAGCAGACGCAGCAGCGCGAGCCAGACGGTGAGGGGCAAATGCAGCCGTTCAAACGGCAGCATGGGCATGGCGACTTCACTAAACACCTCATCCACGTCATGCGGTTGCAAACCCAGGCGCGCCAGCGACGAACGAGCACGCGGCAGCGGGCTGGAGGCAATCACGCTAGCCTCGCGGGCAATCGCCATACTGCGCGGCGGCGGCGAGTCGCAGATAGCGGCCAAATCGTAACCTTCACACCAGTCGGCCAGCGCTTGCGCCGAAAAGCGTCCGCTCACTGGATGGTCAGGTTTGCCATGTCGCATGAGGATGATAGTCATAAGCGTCCTGAGTCATTTTTATCCAGTGTAATGCAGGTGGTAGCCGAACGGCATGTGCGGCAGGGATTTAAGAATAATTCGCAATTGTCATCAAAGCTTAACTGATTTGTGCGAAAAAAAAACGCGATGAAGAATCAGCCGCCACTCAGCTAATGATAAGCAATAATCGTTAATTTCAGGGTGTTCAACGATTATTTGCCTGCGCGCATTAGATGTAATGTCATGAATTAACGCCATTTTTGTCTTTTAATCTCGAACTATAGTGAAGATAAATTAATTGTTTTCACTTTTATCACTTGATTTATCTACGCGCGTAGATAGACTGTATCCACAGTGATAGCTCGCGGTGCCGAAGACAACGTTGGCCTTGAGATGACCCAGTTACATTTGCCTTGCTAATGCGATCGATGGAAAAAACATCGGCGAGAAAAGGCGGATGAGTGAATTCCAACACCAGGGAGTTCTTTTACTTTCATCCAGGTTTGCCTACTGAACGTCGTCACCGGGGTGTTTCGCTTGTTGCATGGAAACCGTCCCACGGAAGGGCGTTTGCTGTTTTCACCTATTTTCAGGGAAAGGGTTATGACGGTACATGAATCCGTTTCGCAACAAACCTCACTGAGTTCCTCTTCAGCTGCCGATGCGCGGCTGGAAACTCCCTCTGGCCGCAAAGATTTCTGGCGCGCCACCTTCTCCTGTTGGCTGGGCACGGCAATGGAGTACGCGGATTTCGCGCTCTATGGTCTGGCTGCGGGGATTATTTTTGGCGATGTTTTCTTCCCTAATGCCACACCCACCATGGCGCTGCTTTCCAGTTTCGCCACCTGGTCGGTGGGCTTTATTGCCCGTCCGATAGGCGCACTGCTGTTTGGCTGGATTGGCGATCGCAAAGGCCGCAAAACGGTGATGATCGCCACTATCATCCTGATGGGCGCATCCACCACATTAATTGGTTTGATTCCCTCCTATGCCACCATTGGCGTTTGGGCACCGGCTTGTCTGGTATTACTGCGCTTTAGCCAGGGGCTGGGTGCGGGCGCTGAGCTTTCTGGCGGCACCGTGATGTTGGGTGAATATGCACCCGTTGAGCGTCGTGGTCTGGTCTCTTCTGTCATTGCTTTGGGTTCTAACAGCGGCACGCTGATTGCCTCGTTGGTGTGGCTGGCAGTGATTCAAATGGATAAAGAGAGTTTGCTCGCCTGGGGTTGGCGTATTCCGTTCCTCAGCAGTGTGCTGATTGCGGTGGTGGCTTTGTGGCTGCGTCGTCATCTGCGTGAAACGCCGGTGTTTGAACGCCAGCAGGCAGAACTGCAGGCCGAACGGCAGGTCACTCTGCAGCAGGCTGCAGTCGAGGTGGATACCCGCGGTTTCTGGCAGCGCAGTCGTGCTTTCTTGACCATGGTGGGTCTGCGCATCGGCGAAAACGGCCCATCCTATTTAGCTCAGGGCTTTATCGTCGGTTACGTCGCCAAAGTACTGATGCTGGATAAATCGGTACCGACCAAAGCGGTATTCATCGCCTCGTTACTCGGTTTCCTGATCATTCCTTTTGCCGGCTGGTTATCAGACCGGTTCGGTCGGCGCATCACCTATCGCGGCTTTTGCCTGCTGCTGATGATCTACGCCTGGCCGGCCTTTAGCCTGATGGACAGCCGCGATCCGGCGATTGTAATCAGCGTGATGGTGGTCGGCATGGCCCTGGCTTCGCTGGGCATCTTTGGTGTTCAGGCGGCCTGGGGCGTGGAGATGTTTGGTGTCAAACACCGTTACACCAAAATGGCGGTGGCGAAAGAGTTGGGGTCTATTCTTTCGGGTGGTACAGCACCTTTAGTGGCAGCGGCATTGTTGTCGTTCACCGGACACTGGTGGGCAATAGCCGTCTACTTCTCGGCAATGGCGACCATCGGTTTCCTCACGACGTTTGTGGCACCGGAAACGCGTGGACGCGATCTGAATCTGCCGGAAGATGCGATCTGACACGCATGCAAAGGTGAATGAAATATTGCTTAGGCCGGATATTCCGGCCTAAGGCATTTGATGCAGAGGCAAGAGCATTGGCGAAATCCCCAACTGGAAATGTGACACGCAGTGATGTGGCAAAAGCCGCTGGCACCTCAGTGGCGGTGGTGAGCTACGTGATTAATAACGGTCCGCGCCCGGTGGCAGAAGCCACCCGCCAGCGCGTGCTGGAGGCGATCAAGCATACGGGCTATCGGCCAAATGCGGTGGCGCGTGCATTAGCTTCCGGCAGCACCAAAACCTTTGGTCTGGTGGTGCCGAATATCAGTAACCCGTTCGTGGCTTCCATGGCGCATGTGCTGCTGCAGGAGTCGCTGGATCACGGTCACGTCATGCTGCTGGGCGATGCCGGAGACGATCGTAAACGCGAGCTGGAGCTGATTCAGGGCCTGTTGAATCGTCAGGTCGATGGCCTGTTTTACAACAGCGTTGACCGCCATCCTTACATTGATGTGATTCAGGCCAGCGGAACCCCGTTTGTGATGCTGGATCGTGTGGAGCCGCGTCCCGGCGTCAGTATGTTGCGGGTGAACGAGCGCGAGGCATCACGACAGGTCACAGCGCATCTGCTCAGCCACGGTTATCAGCAAGTTGGCATGATCAGCGGTCCGCTGGAGATGCTCAACGCGCAGGATCGTATTGAAGGCTGGCGCGATGCCATGGCAGAACAAGGCCTGCAGGTCGATGAGGCGCTGATTTTCCCGGCCAGCTACACGCGGCAGGGCGGTTATGACGCTGCCAAACGTATGGTTGCCAGCGGACGCGTACCGCGCGCGCTGTTTACCAGTAATGAAGGCCAGGCGATTGGCTGCATCCGCGCGCTTTCTGAGCACGGTTTACGGGTACCGCAGGATGTCGCGCTGGTGTGTTTTAACGGAACCGATCAGTCCGCCTTCCACGTGCCCACGCTGACCACTGCACGCCAGCCATTGCGCGAAATGGCACGCAGCGCCATCGCCATGCTGAAAAATTGGGATGGCGAGGCAAAACTCGCGGAGTTTCCTCACCATCTTGAGATCGGTGAGTCCTGCGGTTGCCCGCTTATTCAACATAAATAAACCTATAAGACGATGAAAAGACTGATTATTGATTGTGATCCGGGGAATGGAATAGCGGGTGCGAACACCGATGACGGCCTGGCGCTGGCACTGGCGTTGGCGTCACCGTCGTTATCGGTTGAACTGATTACCACCGTGACGGGCAATACGCCGAGCGCGGTGGGCGCCCAGGTCGCCAAAGATTTACTCAAGCGATTGGGACTCAACATTCCGGTGGTGCAGGGCGCGTTGCAGGCGCTACGTGAAGATCCCGCCCCCTGGCGCGCGCGCCTGGATGGTGTCAAGGACGCGGCGTTGGGTGAGCTATGGCGAGGGGTGCGTAAACCGCAGCTGATTGCCGCGGATGGCAATGATGCCGCAGGCGTGATGGGCCAGTTGATTTGCGACAATCCCGGTGAGTTTACCCTGGTGGCCATTGGTCCGCTGACCAATGTGGCGCTGGCGCTGCAGCGTTATCCACAGATGGCCGAATCGGTAGCAGAGATTGTGATCATGGGCGGGGTCTTCGCGCTGGATGATTACATTAAGGATACCAACTTTGGTCTTGATCCCGAGGCTGCGCATCAAGTGCTGCATAGCGGCGCGACCATTACGCTGGTGCCGATGGATGCCACCACGCAGACGTTGATGACCCATCAGGATCTTAATCGTCTTACCGCTAACGATCATCCGTTGCCGCAGTTTGTGCGCGAAACGCTGCGCCCGTGGATTGACTACTCGATTCGGACTCGTCATTTGCCGGGCTGCTGGATCCATGATGCGCTGGTGATCGCCTGGTTGCTGAATCAGCGCGTGGCCGATGGCGTAGATTACTTTGTTGATATCGAACTGCGTGCAGGAGCCACACGCGGCAAGAGCTGGCGCTACCGTTCGCCACTGCGTTTGGACATTGGCGTGCCGGAGCATTCCGGGGCGCTGGTGCATGTGATGCACAGCGTTAACAATCCGCTGCTGCTGGAGATGATTGAGAAGGCGTTTAATCAGCTACAACGCTGATTGCCGATGACTGCGTGCGGCGTATGTTGTCGCACCGGTTGTTCTGCAATGCCGCTTTTATCCTGGCCTGACACATTGCACTGTTGCCCTGCAGTGCAATGACATGCTTCCTTACACCGCGAATCACTCCCTGACAATTCCCCGCCGCCGCCCACCTTTCTGACATGCTATATACAAATAGTTAACACAATAATAACCAGCGAAATCATTCGCCGGATAACGTTCCAATAAATTCTGGTCAATGAACCGGAAGCTAATCAGACAGGATACCCCTATGTTCAACTGGACTGCGACCCAGCGAAACGTGGCATTTGCCAGTTTCGCCAGCTGGACGCTGGATGCGTTCGACTTCTTTATTCTGGTGTTTGTACTCAGCGATCTTGCCCAGTATTTCAACACCAGCGTCTCCGATATTTCCATTGCCATCATGCTCACGCTGGCGGTGCGACCGATTGGTGCATTGATCTTTGGTCGTCTGGCCGAAAAATATGGTCGACGTCCGATTTTAATGCTCAATATTGTGATGTTCTCGCTGTTTGAACTGCTCTCGGCGTGGTCACCGACCTTCACGGCGTTCCTCGCTTTCCGCGTGATTTACGGCGTGGCGATGGGCGGTATCTGGGGTGTTGCCTCGTCTTTGGCACTGGAAACCATCCCGGATCGCTCGCGCGGTCTGATGTCCGGCATCTTCCAGGCGGGTTATCCGTGTGGCTATCTGTTGGCATCCATTGTGTTTGGGTTGTTTTTCTCGGCGATTGGCTGGCGAGGCATGTTCTTAATTGGCGCACTGCCGATTCTGCTGCTGCCGTTTATTTATTTCAAAGTGCCAGAGTCACCGGTTTGGCTGGCGGCGCGTGAGCGCAAAGAGAGCACTGCACTCTTACCGATTATTCGCCAACACTGGAAAATTTGTATTTATATGGTGTTGCTGATGGCGTGCTTTAACTTCTTCAGTCATGGCACACAGGATCTCTATCCCACCTTCCTGAAAGTGCAACACCAGTTTGATCCGCATACGGTGAGCATTATCGCCATCAGCTATAACATTGCGGCGATGCTGGGCGGAATTACCTTTGGTGCGCTGTCAGAACGTATTGGCCGCAAAAAAGCCATTATGCTCGCGTCCTTCCTCGCGCTGCCGGTACTGCCGCTGTGGGCGTTTTCCAGCGGAACCTGGATGATTGGCATTGGCGCGTTTCTGATGCAGTTTATGGTGCAGGGCGCATGGGGTGTGGTACCGACTTATCTCACCGAGCTGGTGCCTTCCAATGCGCGCGCCGTGCTGCCCGGATTTGTATATCAATTAGGTAATCTGCTTGCCTCGGTCAATGCCACCTTGCAGTCACGCATTGCCGAGGCGCACGGCGGCAACTATGGCCTCGGAATGGCGATCGTTGCCGGCACGGTAGCGGTGTTGATTTGCGTGTTTGTTGCCTTCGGACGAGAGACGCGCGGCATCGAGATATCCGGTGCGGTGGCGCGCGAACCGCGTTAGATCGCCTCGCAGACGTCGACCCATTTCGCCGCAGTCAATTCAGCCATACGCTGCGGCGAAATGCGCACGGCGCTGTGAATTGAGCCCGCAGCGGGCAGGACTTCATCAAAATTGCGCAGCGTCACATCGCAATAGACGGTCAGCGGATTTTCTAACCCGAACGGGCAGACGCCGCCTACCGGATGCCCGGTCCAGTTCACCACCTCATCGACACTTAACATGCGTGCCTTGGCGCCGAGCGCGGCTTTCAGCTTACGGTTGTCGAGGCGGGCATCTCCGCGCGTGACGATCAGCACAATCGCGTCTTTCACTTTCAGCGACAGGGTTTTGGCGATTTGTCCCGGCGCCACGCCATGTACGCGTGCGGCCAGTTCAACAGTGGCGGTGCTCTCCGGCATCTCGATGATGTCGATATCCGGTGCATGTTCGGCAAAGAAGTGCCGTACCGACTCCAGGCTCATTTTTTTCTCCGGTAAAAACAGAGCCTAAAAGCTGCCACAAGGGCGGAAAAGTGTAAACGGGATAAAAAGAGAATCTGTAACAGAATGCGCGCAGGTTAAACCACTTTTAACGTGCAGTTACCGCAGCGTTCAACATCCGGGATGCGATAGCGCTGGCAGCAGCTGCGGCGTTCCATCTTGCCATTACGCGGGATCATGGTGCGGTAGAGTGGATTATCACTGCCATCCAGCAGCGTTTGGCTATAGAACAGCGCCAGTTCCAGTTGCGATACCACCGGCTCTGCTAACTGGTTTTTTAATTCGCCCAGGAACCAGTAAAACGAGAATCCCATGTTGTTCCAGATGAGCCTGGCATTGATATCACCGTGCTGCGCCATGCCGTTGACGGCGGGGATCAGGCATTGCTGAATCAGGCGATCAATTCGCTGTTGTGCGCCGAGGTAACGCGCTTCGTCATCTTCCTGCACATCAATCCAGAACGCGCAAGGATGGCCGTTCTCATGGAACTCGACGTGAATCAGATGCGGGGCGCATTTCAGCGCGCGCGGTTCCTGCAATAGCGCCAGCATCAACGGCGGTAACAGTAAGCCAAAATACCATTGCGCCCACAGTGATTGCAGTGGCTTGGCTTCCGGCTGGACATCGGTGTGGTTACGATAGAGATAATCGCTGTAGCGTTGCGTCAGACGGCGATAGTGTACAGGTGTAGACCAATCTGCCAGCGTTAACGTGCCTGCTGGCGCGGCCTGGCCGAGTTTGACGTTGTCCAGCATATAACTGCGTTGCTCGCGCATCAGATCTTCCAGCGCGCTCGCTAAACTGCGGTCGCTCTGCATAAAGATCAGGGGATGTTCGCTGAAGCGATGATCCTGACGCGTGATGATCGGCATGCCGGTCCTGAGTGTAAACGGGAATCGTGAGGCAAATGATAATCGTTACCGACAATACGTACAAGATGCCATCAACATGGCATCAGATAAGGTCGTTCGAAACCTGGGTCAGCTTAGGCAAATCTTCCCATGCGAGGATGGTGTTACGTCCCTGATTTTTCGCCACATACAGGGCGCGGTCCGCGTTAGACACGGCCTGGTCAAAGTCATCGGCGAAAATGGGCGCAATGCCGGCACTGATGGTGACGTGAGTGGAAACCTTTTCATTAAAGCGATGCGGGATTTCTAAATCCACCACGTACTGACGAATGCGCTCGGCCAGCTTCATGGCGATCGACGCGTTAACGTTGGTCATCAGCACCAGAAACTCCTCGCCACCATAGCGCGTCACCACATCGCGGGAACGCACCGCATCACGAATTGCCACTGAGACTCGTGCCAGCGCCTGATCGCCCATCGCGTGACCGTAATTGTCGTTATAGGCTTTGAAGTGATCGATATCCAGCAGCAGCACATAATGACTGCCCGCATGGTTTTCCAGGATGGTATCGAGGCGATTCTTCAGTCCGCGACGGTTATATAAACCGGTGAGCGGATCCAGCATGCTTAAATCGCTGAAACTCTCTTTTTCTTCATACAACTGGCTCACCAGGCGACGGGTGAACGTATCAAAACGGCGGCGCATTAAATGGTGTAGTGAAAAACCGATTAATGGCAGGGTTATCGTGAAGATAATCATCATTAAATGCTGACCATCATCTAATAACAGCACGGTTAATACGGGCGGCGTAATGTGCAAACAAAATGCGATCAAATAATCACTTAGCGCAATGGCACTGACAAAAAATACGCTTAACAGGCTGATGATAAGAAAACTGCCGTCAAAATAAAAAACCTGATGATACCTGTGGTTAATATGCCACGCCCACAGCGCACCTAATATCAATGCGACAGGATTTAATAGCGGTAATTTCTGTTTTGGCACCACTAAGCAAACGGTGAGCAACGTCAGGCTGAAAGCGGCGACAATCCCCACGGGCAGCGAGCTTACCGGGCTATCTGTGCCTAAAAAAGGCAACAGGCAAAAAAGCGAAACGGCGACATTTAAAAACAAAAAGAGCATCAGCGAAAGCCGATATTTGCTGTGTTTCAACTCATCATAAGATTGTAATTTCATTATTATTACTCGTGACAGCCCTGATATATCAAAGCGCTACCCGAGGGAAATATTCCCGAAAATTGGATAGTGAGCACGTTATAGTCGTGTTATCGAAAGAGTTATCGGCGGCAATTTAGCATTTTCCAGTAAATCTGTCATCTGGCGTGACTTATATTAAAAAATTCGCTGCAAGATGAGAAATATTGTCATATGATAATACGAATATTTATCATTTGAGGGTTGCGCGATGATCATGGCGATGTTGGCTGCCTGTGGCTTATGGGGCGTGAGCTGGATAATGGGTAAACGTCTGGACAGCGGCTGGGGGGGTATTACTGCCCTGTGCGGCATTGCCGATTTTCGCGCTGTGGGAACCAAGTTTCAGCCAGTGGCGAGTGGTGATGATCGTTGCGCTGTTAATGACCGTGGTGATGCTGTTCCATCATCGCCTGCGGCACTATTTATTGCTGCCTTCTTGCCTGGCATTAGCGGGTGGTGCGGCGGCGGTCACCGTAAACTTCCACATTATCTGATGCCGTTCCCGGACGGCAGAAATGACAAAATCACGCTTAGCGCGTGATATTTTTTTCTGACTTTTTTGGGATGTACTGCCAGAAAAGTAAGACAACGTGGTGCGAAGGGAGGGACTTGAACCCTCACGTCCGTAAGAACACTAACACCTGAAGCTAGCGCGTCTACCAATTCCGCCACCATCGCATTGTGTTGTCTTTTTTTGTTTATACCATCGCATTGGTGCGAAGGGAGGGACTTGAACCCTCACGTCCGTAAGAACACTAACACCTGAAGCTAGCGCGTCTACCAATTCCGCCACCATCGCTCAGTGCTATGATATAAACTTTGTGATTATTGGTGCGAGGGGAGGGACTTGAACCCTCACGTCCGTTAGGACACTAACACCTGAAGCTAGCGCGTCTACCAATTCCGCCACCGTCGCGTACCATGCAACACCCTAAGTATTGCTAACCACGGAGGCGCATTCTAGAGATTTTACTCTTTGCGTCAATACATATTTCACGACGATGAAACGATTGCTGCAAAAAACAACATTTTCACCGTCATGAAGATCAAAATGCGTTATTTACGCGTTTTGGCGCCGCGACCGTACACCGCACGATACACCTTGAAGCGTCCAGTCTGTGCCAGCACTTCGTGGTTGCCGAAGGTTTCGTCCAGAATCTGCGGATAAGGCAGGAAGGCGTTGGCGACAATGCGCAGTTCACCCCCGCTGTTCAGATGCTTCAGCGCTCCGCGGATCAGCGTATTGGCTGCATCGAGGCTGGTTTGCAGGCCATCGTGGAACGGCGGGTTGGAGATGATCATATCGAAACGGCCGGTGACATCCGAGAAGACGTTACTGGCAAACACTTCACCTTCCAGTTCGTTAGCGGCCAGCGTCAGTTTACTGGCTTCGATGGCTGCGGCATGCACATCACACAGCCACAAACGAATGCGCGGGGAGATCTGCGCCATCACGGTGGCGAGCACGCCGCTACCGCAACCGATATCCAGCACTTTGCCACGGAAGTGCGGCGTCAGCGTAGAGAGCAGCAGGTCACTGCCGATATCTAATCCATCGCGGCTAAACACACCCGGCAGGGTATGAATGGTGAGATGTTCGATCATGTAAGTGTTGCCATAGCCGCTGGCATCAAAGGTCGGCTGTGTATCCAGTCGGCCGTGATAGAGACCACAGCGGCGCGCGCTGTCGACTTTTTCCAGCTTCGCCCACGCTTCCAGCATGCCTTCAGCACTGCGTACACCGGCACGGTTTTCACCGACCACGAAAATATCGCAGCCAGCCGGCATCAGTGACAGCAGATTCTGCAGCTGGAACTGTGCTTCCGGTTTGTTCTTCGACCAGAAGTAAACCAGCGTATCGCAGCCTTCAACATCAGCGGCAGTGGCCACCATGCTGTAAACCGCACGTTCACCGAGGCGACGGCTCAGGTTCTGCCAATGATGATATTGCTGGGTATGCACGCGTGTAGACGCGGTTTCCAGCTGGGCGGGCAGGTCATCCTGCAGGTCGCCAGCAAACAAAACATTGCGGGCGGTAAATTCATCACTGTGGCGCAGAATGACTTCGCTGGCCGGGGTAAAAGCAGACATGGAACGCTCCTGTTAAATCAGAGCGGGGATTATAGTGCTTTGTTGGCGCATGTTCGATGGGTTTGCTAGCATAGCGTCGCATTCTGGCAGCATAACGGGTAATAGCATGAGCACAAGGCGCGACTGGCTTCTACAGCAAATGGGGATTACGCAGTACCAATTGCGGCGTCCGCGCGTGCTGCAGGGCGAAATTGCGGTGACGCTGGCACCGGATACGCGTCTGGTGATGGTGGCGGAACATGCACCCGCGCTACAGGAACCTTTGATTCGCGATGTCCTGCGTGCCCTGAATATTCAGCCTTCGCAGGTGATGACGCTGACGCCGGAACAGCTACCGATGCTGCCCGAGCAGGTGGATTGTGCCGGTTGGTTATTGGGCGTCGAAAGTGAATACTCCTTTAACGGCATCACGTTTTCCACTGCCGTTTTCAATGAATTAATCAGCAGCGGCGCCGCCAAACGCGCCCTGTGGCAACAGATGTGTAACCATGACAGCCATCTCTTTAGTCACCCCTGAAGACCAGCCGCAGCTGCTGGCCATTGAACGTCGCAGCCACGCGTTTCCGTGGAGCGAGCAAACCTTTGCCAGTAATCAGGGCGAACGTTTTATGAATTATCGTCTGGAAGCCGAAGGTAAACTGGCGGGATTCGCCATTACGCAGGTAGTGCTGGATGAAGCCTCACTGTTCAACATTGCGGTCGATCCCGATTTCCAGCGCCGCGGTTATGCGCGCCAGCTGCTGCAACATTTGATTGTCGAGCTGGAAAAGCGCGATGTGATGACGCTGTGGCTGGAAGTGCGAGCCTCGAATCATCCGGCGATTGCGCTGTACGAACAGCTCGATTTTCATCAGGTCAGCGTACGACCCAACTACTATCCCACCGCCAACGGCCGTGAAGATGCCATTATCATGGCGCTAACACTGTAAAAAGGGACACTATGTTAAACGATTGGGACTGCATCCTGTTTGATGCGGATGACACGCTTTTTCATTTTGACGCCTATGCCGGTTTACAGCGCATGTTTGCCAGCTATGACGTTCATTTTAACGATCAGGATTACGCCGATTATCAGGCGATCAACAAACCGCTGTGGGTCGATTATCAAAACGGCACCATTTCGGCGTTGCAGCTGCAAACGCGTCGTTTCACCTTGTGGGGCGAGAAACTTAGCGTAGCGCCTGAAGTGCTGAACAGCGATTTTCTCAGCGCGATGGCGGAGATTTGCTTGCCACTCGAGGGCGCAGCCGCATTGCTTAACACGCTGAAAGGAAAAGTGAAGATCGCCATCATCACTAACGGTTTTACCGCTTTGCAGCAGGCGCGTCTGGAACGTACCGGATTCCGCGAGTTCTTTGATGAGCTGGTGATTTCAGAGCAGGTCGGCGTACCGAAGCCGGATGTGGCGATTTTCGACCACACGCTGCAATTGCTCGGCAACCCGGATCGCAGCCGGGTGTTGATGGTCGGTGATACGCCAGAATCAGATATTCTGGGCGGTATGAACGCGGGAGTGAAAACCTGCTGGATTGATCACGGCACGCGTCCGTTGCCGGAACACATCACGCCAACCTGGCAGGTGAAGACGCTGGCTGAGCTGCAAGTATTGCTGACAGAACGCTAACAGTATCTATTCACCGTTAACGTTGTGATGAATCGAAGAAGCCCGCTGTGCGGGCTTTTTTTATTGGAAAATCTCTTCACGAATCTATTCACGAATCTATTCATGTATCTATTCACGAGTACGTTATCAGTGATCTTTCTCTTTTTCTGGCGTTACGTTACTGGCCACTTCTTCTTCCTCGCGTTCCTTATCTTCTTTCACCGCGCGACTGGCGGTGAGCAGGAAAGGTGATTGCTGCCAGCGGGTGCGGCGGTCGCGCAGCAGGGTGCGGGTCAGGATGATGCCAATCGCCAGCGCCAGCAGCATCATCAAACGCAGAATGTTGGTGGTGTTATCCACCTGGCGAGATTCGGTGACCAGCACGTGGGTATCCAGCGTAACGCGCAGGAAACCTTGCGGCCCCTCTTTGCCTTCCAGCGGCTGCACGATTTGATGGTTGAAGTAACTGCCGGCGCGTTTGCCATCCAGCGCCAGACGATCGCGCACGTTAATGCTTTCGCCGCTGTGCGCCACCAGACTGCCGTCGTCGGCATACACTGAGGCATCGAGAATGCGGCTGTTGTCGGTCATCTGATTAAGGATGGCTTCGATTTGCGTGCGATTGTCGTCGCTGTTATCCATCAACGGTTTCAGGCTAAACGCCACCTGACGCGTCAGCGTATGCGCCAGTTCTTCCACTTGCTCAGAGCGGGCCATTTGATGGCCGAGACTGAACCAGGATGCCCCTTGCATCAGCACCACTAACAGGGCCAGCGAGATAAGAACGATCACCGTGCGATGCAGGCGAAATTTCAGTGCGGTTTTAACCATCAGAAACCCGTGTGACGTAACAGCAGAAAGGCTGGCAATTATGTTGCCAGAACCCGCGCAGACAAGGTAGCCTCTTGCGTGGTTTTGTTGTCCCTACAGGAGCTGTAATGCCAAATCGACTTACCTGGTGCGATCTGCCCGCCGATGTTTCACTTTGGCCGGGTCTACCCCTTTCTCTCAGCGGTGATGAAGTGATGCCGCTGGATTACCGTGCCGGTCGAACTGGCTGGTTGCTGTATGGGCGCGGACTCGATAAACAAAAACTCACCGATTACCAGCATCTGCTGGGTGCGGCGATGGTGATCGTCAGCGCCTGGAATGTCGATGAGTATCAGGTGATTCGTCTGGCGGGTTCGCTGACGCCGCGTGCTGCCAAACTGGCGCATGACGCGGGCTTTGACGTCGCGCCACTCGGCAAAATCCCACACCTGAAAACCCCAGGGCTGCTGGTGATGGACATGGATTCCACCGCGATTGAGATCGAATGCATCGACGAGATCGCCAAACTGGCGGGCTGTGGTGAGCAGGTATCTGAAGTCACCGAACGCGCAATGCGCGGCGAGTTGGACTTCAAAGCCAGCCTGCGCGAACGCGTGGGGAAACTGGCGGGTGCGGATGCCAACATCCTTAAGCAGGTGCGTGATACGCTGCCATTAATGCCGGGTTTGACCACGCTGGTGCAGAAACTGCAGGCGCTGGGCTGGCAAGTGGCGATTGCTTCCGGTGGATTCACCTACTATGCCGATTATCTGCGTCAGACGCTGCACCTGACGGCGGCGGTGGCCAACGAACTGGAAATGCGTGATGGCAAACTGACTGGCGAAGTGCTGGGACAGATTGTCGATGCTCAATTTAAAGCCGATACCCTGAAAAGCCTTGCCGAACGTTATGAGATTGCGCCTGAGCAAACCGTGGCGATTGGCGACGGTGCCAACGATCTGCCGATGATCAAAGCGGCGGGATTGGGTATCGCCTACCATGCTAAACCGAAAGTGAATGAGCAGGCGTCGATTATTATCCGCCACGCCGATTTGATGGGGGTGTTCTGCATCCTGAGCGGCAGCCTGATTCACGAAGAGCGTTAACAGAGGATTTGATTTGGCCAAAGCGGCAAAACGCGCCTTCGTTTGTAACGAATGCGGCGCAGATTATCCACGCTGGCAGGGGCAATGTAGCGCCTGCAACGCGTGGAACACCATCACCGAGGTGCGGATTGCCGCCTCGCCTGCGGCTGCGCGCAACGAGCGTTTAAGCGGTTATGCCGGTAGCGCCGGACCCAGCCGGGTGCAGAAGCTGTCAGAAATCAGCCTGGAAGCCGTGCCGCGCTTCTCCACCAGTTTCAAAGAGTTTGACCGTGTGCTGGGCGGCGGTGTGGTGCCGGGCAGCGCGATTCTCATCGGCGGTAACCCGGGTGCCGGTAAATCGACGCTGCTGCTACAGGTGATGTGTAAGCTGGCCGAAGGGATGAAAACCCTGTACGTCACGGGCGAAGAATCACTGCAACAGGTGGCGATGCGCGCCCATCGTCTGGGATTGCCCACGGAAAACCTGAATATGTTGTCGGAAACCAGCATCGAGCAGATCTGTCTGATCGCCGAGCAGGAGCAGCCGAAACTGATGGTGATCGACTCGATCCAGGTGATGCACATGGCGGATATCCAATCTTCGCCCGGCAGCGTCGCGCAGGTGCGTGAAACCGCTGCTTACCTGACGCGTTTCGCCAAAACGCGCGGTGTGGCGATTGTGATGGTCGGCCACGTGACTAAAGACGGCTCGCTGGCGGGTCCGAAAGTGCTGGAACACTGTATCGACTGTTCGGTGATGCTGGATGGCGATGCCGATTCGCGCTTCCGCACGCTGCGCAGCCATAAAAACCGCTTCGGTGCGGTGAATGAATTAGGCGTGTTTGCCATGACCGAACAGGGCATGCGTGAAATCAGCAACCCGTCAGCCATTTTTCTGTCACGTGGTGATGAAGTCACCGCCGGCAGTTCAGTGATGGTGGTGTGGGAGGGTTCGCGTCCGCTGTTGGTGGAGATTCAGGCGCTGGTAGATCACTCGATGATGGGCAATCCGCGTCGTGTCGCCGTGGGTCTGGAGCAGAACCGTCTGGCGATTCTGCTGGCAGTATTGCATCGTCACGGCGGCTTGCAGATGGCGGATCAGGATGTGTTCGTCAACGTGGTCGGTGGCGTGAAAGTCACCGAGACCAGTGCCGATCTGGCATTGTTGCTGGCGATGGTGTCGAGTTTGCGTAACCGCCCACTGCCGCAGGATCTGGTGATCTTCGGCGAAGTGGGTCTGGCGGGCGAGATTCGTCCGGTGCCGAGTGGTCAGGAGCGTATTTCCGAAGCCGCCAAACACGGTTTTAAGCGGGCGATTGTGCCGGCGGGCAATGCACCAAAGAAAGCGATCGAAGGCATGAAAGTGTACAGCGCGAAAAAGCTGTCAGATGCATTGGCGATTTTTGACGAGTTGTAATCTCGCCCGGACGTTTTATTTTAGCAATGGCCCACAATAAGCACTTATCCGGCGCGGCGCGATGTATCGCGCGTGCCGGAAAGCGACCATTTTGCTGGCAGATGCGCAATACATTGCGCCGCTACAGCCGATGCAGGAGGCACTAAATGTCATCGTTCGACTACCT
The DNA here is from genome assembly GCF_002095465.1 of Pantoea rodasii. Lineage (GTDB taxonomy): Bacteria > Pseudomonadota > Gammaproteobacteria > Enterobacterales > Enterobacteriaceae > Pantoea > Pantoea rodasii. The sequence continues at coordinate 380,826 of NZ_MLFP01000004.1, forward strand.
GAAAACTGCCATACGCCAGCAGGGTCATACGCTGCAGCAGGTCGCAGATGCCAGCGGGATGACCAAAGGCTACTTAAGCCAGCTGCTGAATGCCAAAATCAAAAGCCCGAGCGCGCAGAAGCTGGAAGCGCTGCACCGTTTTCTTGGGCTGGAATTCCCGCGCCGCGACAAAACTGTCGGCGTGGTGTTCGGTAAGTTTTATCCGCTGCACACCGGCCACATCTATTTGATTCAGCGTGCCTGTAGCCAGGTGGATGAGCTGCACATCATCATGGGACACGACGATCCGCGCGATCGTGAACTGTTTGAAAACAGCGCGATGTCGCAGCAGCCGACCATCAGCGATCGTTTACGCTGGCTGTTACAGACCTTCAAATACCAGAAGAACATCCGCATCCACTCGTTTGATGAAGAGGGAATCGAGCCTTATCCGCACGGCTGGGATGTGTGGAGCGCGGGGGTAAAGAAATTTCTCGCCGAGCAGGGCATCGAACCGGACTGCATCTACACCAGCGAAGAACCCGATGCCGCCATGTATCAACAGCATCTCGGCATTCCAACGGTGGTGATCGATCCCAACCGGTCGTTTATGAGCATCAGCGGCGGGCAGATCCGCCAAGATCCGTTCCGCTACTGGGAATACATTCCGACTGAAGTGAAGCCGTTTTTCGTGCGCACCGTGGCGATCCTCGGCGGTGAATCGAGTGGGAAGTCGACGCTGGTGAACAAGCTGGCGAATATCTTCAATACCACCAGTGCGTGGGAATATGGCCGCGATTATGTCTTCTCGCATCTCGGTGGCGATGAGATGGCGCTGCAGTATTCCGATTACGACAAGATCGCGTTGGGTCAGGCACAGTACATTGATTTCGCGGTGAAATATGCCAGCAAAGTGGCGTTTATCGATACCGACTTTGTTACCACGCAGGCGTTCTGCCTTAAGTATGAGGGGCGCGAGCATCCGTTCGTGCAGGCGCTGATCGATGAGTACCGTTTCGATCTGGTAATCCTGCTGGAGAATAATGTGCCATGGGTGGCCGATGGCTTACGCAGCCTCGGCAGTTCGATGGATCGCCGCGAGTTTCAGTCAATGCTGGTGACCATGCTGCGTGAAAACAACATTGAGTTCGTGCACGTGAAAGAGGATGACTACGATGCGCGCTTCCTGCGCTGTGTCGAGCTGGTGAAGCAGATGCTCGGAGCCTAAACGCTTCAGCCACAAAAAAGGCGCCTATCGGCGCCTTTTTCACAGCATAACAATTACTTCGTCATACGCTTGTACTTGATACGCTTTGGCTCCAGCGCATCTGCGCCGAGGGTGCGTTTCTTGTAGTCTTCGTACTCGGTAAAGTTACCTTCGAAGAACTCCACCTTACCTTCATCCTGATAATCGATGATGTGGGTGGCGATACGGTCGAGGAACCAACGGTCATGCGAGATCACCATGGCACAGCCTGGGAATTCCAGCAGGGCGTTTTCCAGCGCGCGCAGGGTTTCGATGTCGAGGTCGTTGGTGGGTTCATCGAGCAGCAACAGGTTGCCGCCAACCTGCAGCAGTTTCGCGAGGTGCAGACGACCACGCTCACCACCGGACAGCTCGCCAACGCGTTTGCCCTGATCGGTGCCTTTGAAGTTGAAGCGACCGACATACGCACGGCTTGGCATCTCAGTGTTACCGACGCGCATAATGTCCTGACCGCCAGACACTTCTTCAAACACGGTTTTAGAGTTGTCCATCGCATCACGGAACTGATCCACAGAGGCCAGCTTGACGGTTTCGCCCAGCTCGATGGTACCGGAATCCGGCTGCTCCTGGCCTGACATCATACGGAACAGAGTCGATTTACCCGCGCCGTTCGGACCGATGATGCCGACAATCGCGCCCTTTGGTACCGCGAAGGTCAGATCGTCGATCAACACGCGATCGCCATACGATTTGCTCAGGTTGGTGACTTCCAACACTTTGTCACCGAGGCGTGCGCCTGGTGGAATGAACAATTCGTTGGTTTCGTTACGCTTTTGGTAATCGGTATTGTTCAGCTCTTCAAAGCGTGCCAGACGGGCTTTGCCCTTAGACTGACGGCCTTTCGCGCCCTGACGTACCCACTCCAGCTCTTTCTCAATCGACTTACGACGCGCCGCTTCAGAAGAAGCTTCCTGCGCCAGACGCTGATCTTTCTGCTCCAGCCAGGAAGAGTAGTTACCTTCCCATGGAATACCTTCACCACGGTCCAGCTCCAGAATCCAGCCGGCAACGTTATCGAGGAAGTAACGGTCGTGCGTAATCGCCACAACAGTCCCTTCGAAGTCGTGCAGGAAGCGTTCCAGCCAGGCTACCGATTCGGCATCCAGGTGGTTAGTTGGTTCGTCGAGCAGCAGCATGTCTGGCTTTTCCAGCAGCAGACGGCACAGCGCGACGCGGCGGCGTTCACCACCGGACAGGGTCTCGATTTTGGCATCCCAGTCTGGCAGACGCATGGCATCGGCAGCACGGTTCAGCTGCGTATCGAGGTTGTGACCGTCGTGTGCCTGGATCACTTCTTCCAGACGGCCCTGCTCGGCGGCCAGCTTATCGAAATCGGCATCGGGATCGGCATACAGTGCGTACACTTCGTCGAGACGTTTCAGCGCGCCAACCACTTCAAATACCGCTTCTTCCACAGATTCACGCACGGTGTGCTCTGGGTTCAGTTTCGGTTCCTGTGGCAGATAGCCGACTTTAATGCCCGGCTGTGGGCGTGCTTCCCCTTCGATATCGGTATCAATGCCGGCCATGATGCGCAGCAAAGTGGATTTACCGGAACCGTTCAGACCGAGCACGCCGATTTTGGCGCCAGGGAAGAAGCTAAGAGAAATATTTTTCAGGATGTGACGCTTCGGCGGAACGACTTTGCCGACGCGATGCATGCTATAGACGAATTGAGCCACGTTGTATTGAGCCTCTTGGTCAGTGAGTGGTGAACGTCAGATGCTGAAGTTTAGCCGTTTTCACCCTGCAATCACAGCCACACGGCGTTGAATCTTCTGAAGCCGGGCTCACAACCCGATAACTGATTGATTCTCACTCAACTGCCGGACTATGCTGCCTTTTTGCCTGAAAACGGGAGGGTTCGATGAGAGTGCTAATTGCGGCCGATGAACATGCCTGGGGCGGATTGATTCCTTCAATTCGTCAGACGTTACCCGATGTGGAGTTTGTCGCCTCTGCGGGCCATGCGGCGGAAAGCCTGGCGGGATTTGATGCGCTGATCCCCGGCATGTGCCGTGTGGATGCGCGACTGATTGCCACCGCCGATCGCCTGAAGCTGGTACAGCAGGCAGGCGTGGGGCTGGAAGGTGTCGATCTCGATGCGGCAAAAAAGCCGGCATTATGGTGGCGAATGTTCCCTCCGACCATTCAGGCAATGCGGATTCGGTTGCCGAGTTGGGTATCTGGATGATGATTGGCCTGGCGCGGCGTCAGCACGAGATCGCGGATTGCCTGGCGCAGCAGAAACTTGGCCAGCCCATTGGATTGGGATTGATGGGTAAAACGGTGGGGCTGGTAGGATTGGGTGGCATCGGCAAAGCGCTAGCCAAGCGCCTTGCACCTTTTGGCATGCGCATGATTGGCGTGAAACGTGAGGCGGATGAGGCTTTTGCGCGTCAGCATCAGCTCGACTGGCTGGGAACCATGGCGCAACTGCCGGAGCTGTTGCAGCAGGCCGATTTTGTGGTGCTTAGCCTGCCGGACAATACTGAAACGCATAACATCATCGACGCCAATGCGTTGGTGCAGATGAAGCAGGATAGCTATCTGATTAACCTTGGACGCGGTGGGTTGATTGAGAAGCAGGCCTTTCTGGCGGCGCTGGAAAGCAAAAAACTGGCGGGCGCCGGGCTGGATGTGTTCTGGCAGGAGCCACCCGATCCACAGGATCCGGTGTTCAGCTATAACGTGATTGCCACACCGCACATTGGCGGCGTGACCGACATTTCACTGGCGGGCAATATCAAAGGGATTTGCGATAACCTGCGCCGTCTGCGTGATGGCGAAGCGGTTATCGATCGCTGGGCCTAAGCGTTACGGCAGGCGCAGCGGGATATTTTGTTGCGCCAGCCAATCCTTCAGCGCCGCATCAGGCGCACTGTCACTCACCAGCATGTCAAAATGTCGCAGCTCGCCAATGCGGGCGGGCAGCACTTTGCCATATTTGCTGCTGTCGGCCACCAAAACCCGCGTGCGTGCTCGCAGCATGGCGTGGTGTTTCATCGCTAATTCATTGATGTTATAGCACGTTGCACCTTGCTCCTGGTCGATGCCCGCCGCCGAGATAAAGGCCAGCGTGGGACACAGGTCGTCAAGAATCGAATGCGCGCCAATCGGCGTGAACAACGCGTTATCGGCATGAAATTCGCCACCGCTGAGGATCACATTGCAGGCTGGTTTCTCTTTCAACGCCAGAAAGGTGTTCATGGCGCAGCAAATCGCGGTAAACGTCAGCGTGTCGGGAATCGCGTCCACGATATAAGGCAGGGTGGTGCCGCAGTCAAAAAACACCGTATCGTTTTCGTTAATCAGGCTGGCTGCAGCCTGCGCCAAACGCTGTTTGCGTGCGGCATTTTGCCCATGCTGATCGGAGACGAAATAGTGCCCGGCATGGCTTTTCGGATCGCTAACAATATAGCCACCCAACAGCACCACGCTGGAGGCCGGTTCGGTGAGATCGCGGCGAATCGTCATTTCTGAGACGCCCAATAGTTGCGCCGCATCTTTCAGGTGCAGTTTATCGGTGCGCTTCAGTGCTTGCGCCAGCTTGTGAATGCGTTCGTCGCGCCGGGTTTCCATGAGCATCTCTGTGTAATGAGTATCCTGAAGGTGAAAGGTTTTCGGCCGTGAAGGCAGTATGAGTACAACCGACAAATCTCTCTGAATTTAATGATTTGCGACGCATCCAGCAGGCAATTTTTCAATATTACCTGTAATGAGATCGCCCCGCAAACTTCCCATAGCGGGATAAAAGCGTCAACTACGCTGATGTTGTTTTGTTAGAATAATAACATCTTCGCATGCGGAATCACCGCAAAAATGGTTTTAATTCCCGGCTCAGGATGTGAAATTTGTCACATCACTCTCTGTATTTACCTGCTAGTGTGATTTTAATAACATTTTAAAGTTAAAAATTCACCGGGGAGTGAGCAATGGATATCGCGGTTATTGGGTCAAATATGGTCGACCTTATTACTTACACCAATCAGATGCCGAAAGCGGGCGAAACGCTGGAGGCGCCTGATTTCGCCATCGGTTGTGGCGGCAAAGGGGCGAATCAAGCGGTGGCCGCCGCGAAAATGGGCGGCAACGTGATGATGGTGAGCAAAGTCGGTGACGATCTGTTTGCGCCCAACACGGTGGCTAACCTCAAACAGCAGGGCGTCGATACTCAATTTGTTACCACCGCGCCGGGCACTTCCAGCGGCGTGGCGCCGATCTTCGTGGACGATCAGTCGCAGAACCGCATTCTGATCATCAAAGGTGCCAATCAACAGTTAAAACCCGCTGATATCGATGCCGCCGCTGAGGCACTAAAAGCCTGCCAACTGATCATCTTGCAACTCGAAATCCCACTGGAAACCGTCTATTACGCGATTGATTTTGCCCGTCAGCACGACATCAAAGTGATCCTCAATCCGGCACCGGCGGTGGCGAATCTGGATATTGATTATGCCTGCAAGTGCGACTTCTTTATGCCTAACGAAACCGAACTGGAGATCCTGACCGGCATGCCGGTCGGTACCGATGATGAGGTAAAACGGGCGGGCCAGACGCTGCTCAAGCGTGGCCTCAAAACCTGATTATCACCCTCGGCGCACGTGGTTCGCTGTGGATGACAGGCGACACGCTGCATCAGGTTGCACCCACATCAGTAAAAGCCGTCGATACCAGCGGTGCCGGTGATGCCTTTATTGGCTGCTTTGCCCACGCGCTGGTGAAAACCGGCGATATTCCAGCAGCGATGGCGCAAGCCTCGGCCTACGCTGCCTGCAGCGTGACCGGTCGCGGTACGCAGCGCTCCTATCCTGACGCGGAAACCTTCCAGCGTTTTCTCAACGTAAACTGAGGTCGAGCCATGCAACCGAACATTGTTCAGCAACCCGACGGCTATCTGAATAAAACGCCGCTGTTCCAGTTCATTTTGCTGTCGTGCCTGTTCCCGTTGTGGGGCTGCGCCGCGAGCCTGAACGACATCCTGATCACCCAGTTCAAAAGCGTGTTTGCGTTGAGCGACTTCGCCAGCGCGCTGGTGCAGAGCGCGTTCTACGGCGGTTACTTTTTGATTGCGATTCCGGCTTCGCTGGTGATCCGCAAAGCCACCTACAAGCTGGCGATCCTAATGGGGTTGGTGTTGTACATCGTGGGCTGCGTGCTGTTCTATCCTGCTTCGCACATGGCGACGTACACCATGTTCCTTGCGGCGATCTTTGCCATCGCCATTGGTCTCAGCTTCCTCGAAACCGCCGCGAATACCTATAGCTCAATGATTGGCCATCGCGATCACGCCACGCTGCGCCTCAATATCAGCCAGACGTTCTACCCGATCGGCGCGCTGATGGGCATCGTGTTGGGCAAATATCTGGTGTTCCAGGACGGTGAAAGTCTGCATACGCAGATGGCGACCATGAATGCCGAGCAGGCGCATGCCTTCCGCCTCAGCATGCTGGAACATACTCTTGAGCCGTACAAATATCTGGTAATGGTATTAGTGGTGGTGATGCTGCTGTTCCTGTTTACCCGTTATCCACGCTGCAAACCTGCGTCGAGTGAAAAGTCACTGCCATCGCTGGGCGAAACCTTCCGCTATCTGGCCGGTAATCGTCACTTTAAACGCGGTATCGTCGCGCAGTTCTTGTATGTCGGCATGCAGGTGGCGGTGTGGTCCTTCACCATTCGTCTGGCGCTGACGTTGGGTGCAGCAAACGAACGTCATGCCTCTAACTTTATGATTTACAGCTTTATCTGTTTCTTTATCGGTAAGTTTGTCGCCAACTTCCTGATGACGCGCTTCCGTGCAGAAAAAGTGCTGATTGCCTACTCGGTGCTCGGTGTGATCACCCTCGCGTGGGTGATGTTTGTGCCAAACTTTACCGCAGTGTACGCGGCAGTGTTTGTCAGCGTGCTGTTCGGACCCTGCTGGGCAACGATTTACGCGGGCACGCTGGCCACGGTGGATAACAAGTACACCGAAGTGGCAGGTGCGTTTATCGTCATGTCGATTGTTGGCGCGGCGTTTATCCCGGCGATTCAGGGCTTCGTCTCCGATCATCTGGGTTCGATGCAGCTGGCATTTGGTGTCTCGTTGCTGTGCTTCGCGTGGGTCGGCTTCTATTTCTGGGGCGAGCTGCGTCATAAAAATCAGGCGATGCAGGCTGGCCGTCTGGTTGAGGATATGTCATGAAAACCCGTTTACCGCTGCGTCGTGAACAGTTCCATGAAACGCCCAGCACGCTGCTGCAAAATGAGTATTTCCACGTCGAGCTGTTCCGCTATCCGGCGGGCGTGGAAGCGGTGCGTATCCGTAATCAGCGTGGCACGGTGATCGTGCTGCCGTTTTACGGTCAGATGGTGTGGGACGCGACCTTCGATGGCCATTCGCTGACCATGGGGCACAGTTTTAAACAGCCGCTGCTGGGCAGCTCGATTATTGATACCTACGGCTGTTTTGCCTTCCATTCCGGCCTGCTGGCGAACGGCTGTCCGGCGCCGGATGACGACCATCCGCTGCACGGTGAAATGGCCTGCGCGCGCATGGACAGCGCATGGATGGTGCTGGAGCAGGATCGCGTGTCGCTGGAAGGAGAAGCCGAATATGTGAAAGGCTTTGGCCATCACTATCTGGCCTCTCCAGCGGTGCGTTTGCACGCTAACACGCCGCGCCTGCACATCGAAATGAACATCACCAATCTGGCGGGCGCACCGATGCCGCTGCAGTACATGTGCCATCTGAACAGTGCCTGGCTGGGCAATGGGCGCTTTAAGCAGTCGATCCCACAGGATGCCTTCAAGCTGCGCACCTCGATCCCGGCGCATGTGAAACCGACGCCGCAGTGGAGCGCGTACACCGAACAGCTGGCGCGCGATCCGCAGGCATTGCAGCAGTTGGATCAGCCAGCGATGTGCGATCCGGAGATCGTGTTCTTTGCCGACGATCTGGCGCAGTACGGCAACGAAGTGCAGTTCGAACTGCATGCGCCGGAAGGCTATGCCTTAATGACGCGCTTCGACAGCCGACAGTTCCCTCACGCCACGCGCTGGCTGCTGCACAATCACGATCAGCAGGTGGCGGCTTACGTGCTGCCCTCAACTTGCCGGCCGGAAGGATTGAAGGCGGCGCAGCGTGCCGGCACGCTGATTGAGTTGATTCCCGGTGAGCAACGCCATTTCAGCGTGGAGACCGGCATTCTGTAAATACCGGCGGCCCTTGTGCCGCCTCGATTTCTACCGCTTCGCTATTCATAAAACTGTCACGCAATATCCTCGCTCATTCTATAAAGCCTAATGCCCTGTTGGACGATAACCCCTGCGACATTTGTCACATTTCTTTTCACCAGGGTTCAGATTTATGAAGCTCAACCAGTTTAAAATTGGCCAGCGTCTGGGGTTTCTCGCCACGCTGCTGCTGCTCGCTACGTTGTTGATGGGACTGCACGGACTGCAAGTCAATATGCAGGCGCTGGAAAACAATCAGGACGTGATGGCACGTGAAGTTTTGATTGCCGACAGCATCGACACCGCGCGCAGTGCGCAGGTGCAGTTCAAGATACAGGTACAGGAGTGGAAAAATACCCTGCTGCGCGGTACTCAAGGGCAGGAGCCTTCGATAAGTACAAAAAGGCGTTTTTAAAAGAGAGCCAGCAAACGCAGGCGCTGCTGAGCAAGTTGAGTCAGATACAAACTGCGCTGGGCTTACCTGTCGCACCGGTTGAACAGGCGCGCAACGTGCATGCCGGGCTGGAGAGCAAATATCTGGCGGCACTGGAAAACTACAGCATTAGTGATATCAACAGCGCAGCACGCGTTGATCGCCTGGTCACCGGCATTGACCGCGCCCCAACGCAGCAAATTGACGATCTGGTGGCCGCCACGCTGCAACGCGCGCAGCAGATGCATCAGGAAATCGAAGCCAATAACCTCGCGCATTACCAGAAAACCCGCACGCTGCTGCTGATCGCCATGGGCTGTATTTTGCTGGTGGGTATCTGCATTACCGCCTGGCTGATCCAGAGTATTACGCGTCCCCTCAAGCAAGCGATCAATGTGGCGAAAACTGTCGCTGCGGGCGACCTTCGCACCCAGATTGAGGTTTCAGGGCGTGATGAAACCGCACAGCTGATGGCGGCGCTGCGTGATATGAACCATAACCTTACGCGCATTGTCACGGGTGTGCGTTCCGGCACCGAAGCGATTGCCGATACCACCGACCACGTGGCGCACGGCAGCCGCGAACTGTCGGCGCGCAATGAGGCGCAGGCCAGCGCATTGGAAGAGACCGCCGCTTCAATGGAACAGCTGACGTCAGTGGTGAAAAACAATGCCGATAACGCACGCCATGCCAGCGATATCGCCCGTGATACCCGCCAGCGCGCCGGCGATGGGGTGAGGTAGTGGAAAAAGTGGTGGTGGCGATGGACGAAATTCATCAGTTCTCACGTGAGATCAACGAGATCGTCACGGTGATTGATGGCATCGCGTTCCAGACCAACATTTTGGCACTCAATGCCGCAGTTGAAGCGGCACGAGCCGGGAATGATGGCCGTGGCTTCGCGGTGGTGGCGTCGGAGGTGCGTGCGCTGGCACAGCGCTCGGCTTCAGCGGCACGCGACATCCGTGGCCTGACCGATCGTTCGGTGAGCTTGATTGCGCAGGGCAACACGCTGGTGAAAGGCGCGGGATCGTCGATGCAGGAGATCGTCGAAAGCGTGAAGCAGTTGTGTGAATTGATGGAGAACATCTCATCCGCCAGCGCGGAACAGAGCGTCGGCATTGAGCAGGTGAATCTGGCGGTAACCCATTTGGATGCCGCCACCCAGCAGAACGCCACGCTGTCGCAGCAGTCCGCTCAATCGGCACGCGCGCTGAATCAGCAGGTCGGCTCGCTGGTGGAGAATATCAGCGTGTTCCAGTTGGAGACGAAACCGGCTCAGTAACGTCGCGCAACAAACTACGCCGTTATACCGATAGGCACTGGCCTGTGGCGGCGCTATTTATAGCGTAAAGCTTGTTAGTTAGGGCGATATTTGCAAAGGCTGTCACTGTTAATAGTGGCAGCTTTTTTTCGTTTTGGTGGGCATTCCGGAGTGCGGGCCCGAGCGCCTCTGCTGCTGCCGGGCCGTCCTCGCGCCGCTGACGCGGTGCCTTCGTCTTCCACGTCGTGCCTACGGACCGTTCGGGTAAGGCCGTCCTGGCCCAACGTAAAAGCCTCAGCGCTGCGGATAGCCCTTGCAGCAGCAGAGG
>NZ_MLFP01000005.1 GCF_002095465.1 Pantoea rodasii
TACGGAACGTTCGGGGATCGACCATCCCTGGTCGGCCCCGAACTGATCCACGCATCCCTGCGTGGATCTCCTGGCCCAACGTAAAAGCCTCAGCGCTGCGGATAGCCCTTGCAGCATCAGAGGTGCTACGGCCACTGACGCTTGTGCTGTTTTTGACAACGCGTATTGAAGTTTATGAGCTGGCTGGGGGCGCAGGAGGGCACCGCGTCAGCGGCGCGAGGACGCCAGACCCCCTGCGCCCCCAGCCAGCGTTAACTCGGTTTTTGTTACGAATCAGCCTCCACTAACTAATCAGCTTCCGCTTATAACCGCCAACCTACATCGCATTAACCGCGGCGCGCATCCGGACGCACCAAATCAAACCGCAGATCCTCACTGATGCCGTAATAGGCCGACGGGCCACCGGCTCGCAGGATGGGCTGCGCCTTAGCCGTCTGGTAGATGCCATTCTCCAGCAACGCCTCATCAATATGAATCGCGACCACTTCACCCAGCACCAGCCAGCTCTCTAACTCGGTGCCTTGCACATCCTGCAACCGAATTAATTGTGTCAGACGGCACTCAAAGTTCACCGGGCTTTCTGCCACCATACTGACATTCACGTGTGAGGCGGCTATCGGCGTCAATCCTGCCAGCGCAAACTCGTCCTGCTCGGGCGGAACGGAAGCAGAACTCTCGTTCATTGCCTCGGCTAACGGGCGCGTGGCCAGATTCCAGACAAACTCTTTGCTCTCACTGATATTACGCACGCTGTCCTTCCAGCCGCTGCTGGCAAAACCAATAATCGGCGGATGATAGTTAAAGCAGTTGAAGAAGCTATAAGGGGCCAGATTGCGCTGGCCGCTGGCGCTCAGCGAACTGACCCAGCCGATTGGGCGAGGCCCGACAATGGCGTTCAGCGGATCGTGTGGTAAACCATGCCCAGCGCGCGGCTGGTAAGAGTATCTCTGGCGTGTCATTTCTGCTCCTGATGATGAACAATGCTCTATCTTAACGACTTAGCCTCAGGCGTAACGGCAATAATTGTGTAAGCGGATTGTGCGATGCCGCCATCCAGCGTATCTTACGCCCGCGCTACTTTCCGGAGAATCTATGAACAAGCCAGCTGCCACTTCGCCATTCCATCCACGTAATCGCCATCAAGGCCATTATGATTTTGCTGCTCTGACCGCTGCCCATCCGCCGCTGGCGGTAAAAGTGCGTCCCAACGGCTACGGCGAACTGTCGGTGGATTTCGCCGATCCTGAAGCGGTAATGCTGCTGAATCAGGCGTTGATCAAGCTGTTCTACAACCTGAACTGGCAACTGCCAAAAGGTTACCTCACGCCGCCGGTGCCAGGCCGCGCTGATTATGTGCACGCGCTGGCGGATCTGTTGGCCAGTGACAACGGAGGCAAGATTCCGCACGATGTCGATATTATGGACATCGGTTGTGGCGCAAACTTGATCTACCCGTTGATCGGCAATGCAGAATACGGCTGGCGCTTCACCGGCACCGAGATCACCGCGGAAGCCATCACGGCCGCTAACCACATTGTGGCCAGCAATCCTGGCTTGCAGCGCAGTGTGCGCCTGCGTCGTCAGAAAGACATATCAGCCATTTTTGCGGGTGTGGTGCATAAAACCGAACGCTATCACGCCGTGCTGTGTAATCCTCCGTTCCATGCGTCAGCGCAGGAAGCGGCGATGGTCGGCCAGCGCAAAACCCGCAATCTGGGCTTGGGTAAAAATGCACCGTTGAACTTCGGCGGCCAACACAACGAGCTGTGGTGTGAAGGTGGCGAACGTCAATTCGTTGGCAAGATGATCGACGAAAGCGTGGCTTACGCAGATCGCATTGTCTGGTTCACCTCCCTGGTCTCACGCAAAGAAAACCTGCCGGCGCTGCGCGATCAGTTACGCGACCTCGATGCCTATGAAGTGCGTATCATCGAGATGGCTCAGGGACAGAAGCAGAGCCGCTTTATCGCCTGGACGTTCCTGCCGCCAGCCGCGCGCACCAAACGCCTCGCGCGATAATCCGCGCGGCCAGAACGCCGTATCCTCGAGTGTTGCGAACGCAGGCGCGCGCCCCTTTGGATGCTGGCATTGAGCCGGCATCCAAAGGGCGACACCCTACGTGAATTAAGATGGACTGGGCGGCGGCAGCGCGGGTAAGGTGGCCGCTGAGGCCACATCGCTGCCGGTCTGCATCACTTCCACCGTTTGATGCGGCGCTCTAATACCTGCGGCATCAAAATGCCTTTTCACCTTATCATCCAGCGCAAAGCGCACTGTCCACTGCTTTAGCGGTTGGGTGGTGAACGATACGCGCACGGTAAACGATTGGTTAGTCAAACCTACCAGCCCGGAAAAACTCGGTTCGCCAATCACCATGCCGCGAATATCCGGGTTCTCCAGTAACTCTTTCACCGCCGCCTGCAAGGTCGCATTCACACGTTCGGTCTCTTCACTGCGGTCAACATCATAGTTGGCGACAAACGAGCCAATGCCGCGCACAAAGTTGGCGAAGGTGGTAATCGAAGACCAGGGGATAATGTGATACGCGCCAGTATCCTGACGCACGCCGACTGAACGAATCGACATGCGCTCAACCGTGCCGGTAATCGGGCCAATCGTCACCAGATCGCCGGTATTCATGCCGTTCTCAAACTGAATAAAGATACCGGTAATAATATCCTTCACCAGCGTTTGCGAACCGAACGACACCGCAAGCCCCAGCGCACCGGCACCCGCCAGCAGCGGCGCAATGTTAACCCCCACTTCTGACAGCAAAATCATAATGGTGATGGTGCTGATCACCACCGCCAGCGCGTTACGGAACAGCGTCAGCAAGGTGCGCGTACGTGCGCTGGGCATCGGCCTGCCGTGCGAGTCTGAGGCCAGACGACTTTCGATAAGACTGGCCAGCAGCGTCCAGCCAATCGCCGACAGCAGCAGAATCATCACGATTCGAATCAGCACATCCACCATTTTCTGTCCGGCGCCCAGCGTGAGCCAGTGCCAGAGATCAAACAGATTCCAGGCGTTGAGCAGCAGTAATAGCGTGGCGAACACGGTAATCACCCGCGCCAGTTTCAACAGCGCTTTGACCCAATCATTGACACGCTTTTGCAGCTCGGGATAGTTACGGCGCAGATCCGGCGACAGCGTCAGCGTCTTGCCAATCCAGCGCGTCAGCATGCCGGAAATCAGTGCGGCGATAACGATAATCGCCATGCTGCGCACCGTGGCCGACATCATAAACTTCAGGCTGTCGCCGGGATTGAAGATCGAGAACAGGAACAGCGCGATAAAGTAGGCGCTCGCCAGCCAGTGCCACACCATGCCGAAAGCGCGGATAAAGAAGGCAAAGAAGCTCATGCTGCGATCGGCCAAACGCGATAACTCGTCGTGGATATTGCGTCGGTTGCGGAAAATCAGCCACAGCGCCCAACCGGTCATGATGCACATGATCAGCACATTCACCAGCGCGGCGACCTGCATATTGACCTGATTACCGACAATCGGCACCACCACCAGTAAGCCGTAGCCGATAATGCCGCTGAGCCAGCTAAGACGCGTGCTCCAGTAAGCGGCACGCGCATCGGAAAGATGAAAGAAGCGCAGTGACGGAAAGCGTGGGCAGAATATCAGGCGCAGTACCGCCTTAAAGAATTCAATCAACGCAAAAGCATTGAGGAACAGTCCCTGCTGATAGGCAATGGTGCGATTGTTATTGTGATAGTTGTCACTGATGATCTGGCCGACAAACAGCGTCAGCGCCAGTAGCACCAAGTCGAGCAGGAACGCCACAACAATGGTTGCCGGCAGATGCAGCCACTTGCTGCGCTCCAGATTATGATTGCGACCCCAGCGGCCCATGCGCTGCCACACGGGATACATCAACAGTCGCGTAAACCAGTAGAACGCAAAAACGGCCGCGGCAAGCCCGGCGAAATACTTCAGGGCGTTGAAGAAGGTTTGCTGATTAAACGACTTGTGCGGTGCGTTAACGATGTTGTCGTGCAGCCTGACAAACTGCGATGCCACCGCACCGCCATATTCGCGTGTGACGTTGGTGACGCTCTCCAGTACCGTGGGATCTTCCTGATCGGCCTGCGGTGGTGCCAGCACGGGCTGCTCATTCACCGCTTTACTGGCGGCGGCCTGACGTAGCTGCTCAATGAGCTCCTGGCGCGAATCGTTGTTTTCCAGAATGTTGGCCAACGCGGCGTAAGCGGCTTTCTTATCCTCCAGCGTCGGCTCACCTTCAGCGGTGGTGCTGGCAGCAGGAGTTGAAGTTTGTTGGGCAGCAACGGCGGCCTGCGGCAGATTGACCGCGTCTGCGGTGGGAACGAGGAACAGACAAAGCAGCATCCATATGGTAAGGCACCATGATGGGCGGGCAAACGACATGACCTTCTCCTTGAGCAACGCACAACGGCACAAGAGAAAAAGTATAGTCAGTGATGGAAGGTGAAGATTCTGAAAGGAAAATTCTTTACGGAAGAAGAGGCGGCTTTACAGCCGCCTCGTCATTTATGACACGTGCTGCAGGAACTCACGCAGGCGATCGCTCGGTGGGTTGGTGATCAACTCATCAGGATTGCCATCTTCAGCAATGGTGCCTTTATCAATGAAGATCAGACGCGAAGCCACTTTCTGAGCGAAGCCCACTTCGTGCGTCACGATCACCATCGTCATGCCTTCTTCGGCCAGATCTTGCATTACCTTAAGCACTTCATGGCGCAGTTCTGGGTCGAGGGCAGAGGTTGGCTCATCGAACAGCATCATTTTCGGCTTCACCGCCAGCGCACGAGCAATCGCGACGCGCTGCTGCTGGCCACCTGACAGTTCGGCTGGGAAGTGGTGTGCGCGCTCGGCGAGGCCCACTTTACCCAATAGTTCACGTGCCAGTTTCTGTGCCGCGTCTTTTTTCGCACCGCGCACACGAATCGGGCCGAAAGCCACGTTATCCAGCGCACTCATCTGTGGGAACAGATGGAACTGCTGGAATACCATGCCGGCTTCCTGGCGAATCAGACGTTCATCGACTTTAGGATCGTTAACTTTCATGCCGTCAACAATCAGGTCACCGGTGGTGATCTCTTCCAGTTTGTTGATGCAGCGCAGCAGGGTGGATTTACCTGAGCCAGATGGCCCGATAATCACCACGACTTCACCCTGGTTAATCTTCAAATTAATGTCATGCAGAACCTGGGTCTGGCCGAAGTTTTTAGAGACGTTTTTAAATTCAATCACAGGATTTTCACCTTCTTCTCAATACGGCGCAGTACAAAGCTCAACACCAACGTAATAACCAGATAAATAATGGCAACGGCACTCCAGATCTCCAGCGCGCGGAAGTTTCCGGCGATGATTTCCTGGCCCTGACGGGTCAGTTCCGCCACGCCGATCACGATAAACAGCGAGGTATCTTTGATACTCACGATCCACTGGTTACCGAGCGGTGGCAGCATACGACGCAGTGCCAGCGGCATGATGACGTAACGCAGGGTTTCACGGCGGGAAAGACCCAGCGCCAGGCCTGCTTCACGGAAGCCTTTGTTGATCGACAGCACGGCACCACGCGTGATTTCCGCGATATAGGCACCGGAGTTAATCATGATGGTGACCACGGCGGCAGTAAACGGATCGATACGCAGGTCCGGGAAGGCCATCGGCAAGGCGAAGTAAATAAACATCACCTGCACCACGATTGGCGTACCACGAATCAGTTCAATGAACACCAGCGCGAGGTTATTCGTAATCCATCCGCCGTAGGCGCGGGCGAAACCGGCGACTAAGCCAATGAATAACCCGCCAACCAGGCCGAGTACGGAAATTATCAGGGTCATTTTGGCGCCTTCGATCAAAATCGGCAGGGCTGGCCAAATGACGCTCCAGTCAAACTCCATGGTGTAACTCCAAAATCTGTTGCAATGGAAATGTAAAAAGCAGGGAGATTAAGCTCCCTGCTGGAAAAATCGGCTTAGGCCGGAATTATTTTGGTTCGCTGCCGAACCATTTTTTATAAATTGTGTTGTAAGTGCCGTTGTCGCGCAGGGTTTTCAGCGCGCCATTGATCTGGTTACGCAGGTCATCGCTGCCTTTTGGCAGGGCGATACCATACTGCTGAGCTTCGATTGACTCGCCAACCGCTTTAAAGCGACCTTTACCGGCGGTGTGAATGAAGTACAGAATGTTTGGTGTGTCGTGCAGCACGGCGTCAGCACGGTTGGTGCCTAACTCCATGTAAGCATTATCGATATTCGGGAACTGACGCAGGTCTTTGAATTTGATGTGTGCTTTTGCGTAATCAACTGAGCCAGTACCGCTCTTCACGGCAACGGTTTTGCCGTTCAGGTCGTCGATACCTTTAACGTTGTTTTCGTTCTCACGCACCATCACCAACAAACCACTTTTGTAGTAGCCGTCAGAGAAGTCGATGGCTTTTTGCGCTCGTCAGTAATGGTGATACCGGCCAGTGCTACGTCAACGTTTTTGGTTTGCAGTGCTGGGATGATGCCGCTGAAATCCATTGGCTTCAGGGTGTAATCCAGCTTCAGTTCTTTGGCGATAGCGGCCCACAGGTCGATATCAAAACCAACGTATTCATTGCCCTGTTTGAATTCAAAAGGAACGAATGCGGTGTCGGTCGCAACAACCAGTTTCTTATCTGCTGCAGTGGAAGAAAGCGAGAAGGCCAGCGCCAGCGCGGCCACGGAGACTTTAATCAAAGACTTCATCATTATTTTCCTTATTACCCTTCAGGCCTGGTGGCCTGATGTACGGCTATTCATATGAAAAAATTATGCCAACTTTTCATTTTGGTCGAAATCAGCAGGATGCAGGGCCTGGCTGAAGCGATTTTGCTGTAATAGAAAAGTTTGCACTAATATGGATCACCAAAATAGTGCGTCGTGCTGTTGTGGTGCAGGCACAGTGTGCACCATGGGCTTGGCAAGGGAAAGGCAGGATTAAGAATTTGTTAACGACGTCAAAAAAAGCACCAAAATGTTACAAACATAAAAAAAGGCGGGATAACCCGCCTTCGCTATGACATTCATTATTCAATGTTTGATTCGATAAACCACAGGAATTTATCCAAATCACGCGATGCCGCAGTGAAAATATCTGCAGTGTCTTCATCGCTCACTTCGCTAATAGCCTTACGCGTATCGTTCGCGACAATCGCATAACGATCGGCAAGCGCTTTTAAATGATCCTGCACGGTATGGATGTTGAGCGGATAGCTTTTCAACGGCGTCTTATCGTTAACGATTTGGGTGGTGCCCAGCGCAACGCCACCAAGCTGTACAACACGCTCTGCAATAGTGTCCTGATGATCGGTGATGGCAGTACGGAAGCCATCCAGCATTTCATGTACACCGATAAAGTTTGCACCACGCATGTTCCAATGCGCCTGCTTGGTGATCAGTGACAGGTCAATAAACTCCACTACCAGACGGTTGAGCACCTCGATGGTCGCTTTCTTATCGCTATCAGCAACATCATTACGGGTGTAAATGAGATCAGACGATTTAGTTTTAACCAGTTTTGCGGTACTCATCATTAATGTCCTCTAATTGATGGTTGTCCTAATCAAGCACGGGAATAAGTATAGCAGCAGTTTTACGCTGTGCCGGATTGTTTAAACCGATGACAGGAATAGATAAACCTTAATGTTGTGCGGGATTTAACCAGATTGTTTTTTATGGTTTTAAAACAATTAATTAGAGTTGGTGTTAATTATTTTTCGATGATGTTGCAAAATAATAACAATTACGGATAAGCGGTGAGTTAAAAAGAGAATGAGAATGCTTATATATTCAGCCTGTGGGGTAACAGGCTGAATGAGACGTTATTTATTGCGGATTATTAATATCCACTTCGCTTATTTTGGCACGCTTTTGTTTCATTGTGAGTGTCGATCCAGCAGAAGCGGCGATAATCGCCAGCAGCGCAATCCACTGCTTTAAGGTCAGCAACTCCCCAAGGAATAACATACCTGAAAGCGCTGCCATGGCCGGTTCCAGACTCATCAGCGTCCCAAAGATACGGGCAGGCAGGCGCGTTAATGCGATCATCTCCAGCGAGTAAGGGATTGCACTAGAGAGCAGGGCGATGATCAGGGCCAATGGCAGAATTTCCCAGTGCCAGATACCTGGCGCTGCAAAGGTTAATCCGAGTGGCACGAAGATGACTGATGCAATCAACGATCCCATTGCAACCGTTGCTGGACCATGTTCGGCACCGGCACGTTGTCCCGCCAATATATAGACCGCCCAGCAGGCACCCGCGCCCACCGCTAACAGCGCACCCAGCGGATCGATATGGCTGATGCCATCACCTATCGGCAGCAGGAACCACAAACCGGTCACTGCCAGCAGCACCCAGAGAAAATCGAGCGGACGGCGCGCCCCGGCCAATGCCAGCGTTAAGGGGCCAAGAAACTCCAGACCCACCGCCACGCCGAGCGGCACGGTGCGAATAGATAAATAGAAGAGATAGTTCTTACAGCCCAGCGCCAGACCGTACATTAATAGCGGTTTGCGCTGTGCGCGGCTGAAATGCAGACGCCAGGGTTTGAAAATGACACAAAGGATTAAAGTGCCGAGCCCCAAACGCAATGCGGTAATGCCCGGCGCACCAACAGAAGGAAACAGGGATTTCGCCAATGAAGCGCCGCCCTGCAGCGAGAGCATTGCAAGAAGCAGTACGGCAATCGGCAACAATACCGGAGCCAATTTAGGGTTTGTCAGGGGCGCAGACATCCTGTGATCTATTCCTTTCGTGATTAACAACACAGCAACAAAACGCCAGTGTAAAGGAATCTCAAGGAAATAAGGAGGTGTGAAACAGGGAAAATAAACGCGGCATCAGAGGGAGAAATAAGCGTTTTCAGGGCCATTTCAGTAAAGAAACGTCAGGTTAGTTTAGGAATATCCTTAAAGACGGGTTGAATAGCACAAATTAATGTTGCAGAAATATGATGGTTTTTATAAGTAAAATGAATGACATAGGAAACTTCATTAACTTTCTGTTACACCAAACAATCTGTTAGACAACAAAATGCGGGCAGAGTTTCTTGCTGTTTTTTGTTATATTTTTAGCGTTGTCAGGAGAGAAGTATATTCACATTTGAGGTGGTTTATGAAAAAAATTGCATGTCTTTCAGCACTGGCTTGTTTACTCGCAGTTTCTGCAGGTTCAGCCATGGCACAGAGCACCGTTACTGCTGGTTATGCGCAGAGCGATTATCAGGGCGTTGCTAACAAAGCAAACGGCTTCAACCTGAAATACCGTTACGAAGATGGCACCAACCCACTGGGTTGGATCGGTTCTTTCACTTATACCGAGAAAGACCGTACTGACGCTGGCGTTTACAACAAAGGTCAGTACTACGGCATCACCGGTGGTCCTGCTTACCGTCTGAACGACTGGGCAAGCATCTACGGTGTTGTGGGTGTTGGCTACGGCAAATACCAGGCAACTGACGCTGCTGCACAGTACAAAACTGACACCAGCGATTACGGCTTCTCTTACGGTGCTGGCATGCAGTTCAACCCAATCGAAAACGTTGCTGTTGACGTGGGTTACGAGCAGAGCCGCATCCGTAGCGTAGACGTGGGCACCTGGATTGCTGGCGTAGGCTACAGCTTCTAAGTTTTTTACTTAGACCAGAGTTGCACAAGAAACGGCCCTTTACGGGCCGTTTTTTTATGCTTATTTTTGCGGCGGAAGCGTGGCGCGGATCTTTTTGACTTGATCGGCGGTTACCGGTGCCGCCTTATTGCCCCATCTGTTGCGAATGAAGTTAGCGACATCAGCGACCTGCTGATCATCCAGACGCCAGGCAAAATCCGGCATGGTGAAACCGGTCGGTGCCTGTTGCGTAATCGCCCGTTGGCCGCCTTTCAGAATCACACTGATTACTGATGACGGGTCTTCACTCAACAAAGCCGGGTTGTGCACCAGCGCCGGGAAAGTACTGGCATAGCCTTTGCCATCCGTACGGTGGCAGGCGGCGCAGTTATCCACGTACACCTGCGCACCCGGCTGGCTGACATCGCCTTTGAACAGTGCTTGCGCGGTCGCGTCGCTGGCCTGTGGTGCAGCGGTGTTATCCGCAGCCGGTAATGACTTCAGATACACCGCAACAGCATTAAGATCTTCATCGCTGAGATACTGGGTACTGTGCGTGATGACATCCGTCATCGAACCAAAGGCAGCGCCTTGCTTATTCGCACCGGTTTTCAGGAAGATGGCGATATCCTGCTCAGACCAGCTTCCCAATCCTGCTGACGGGCTGGCGGTCAGATCCGGCGCATGCCAGCCTTCCAGCGTGCCGCCGGTCAGATAGCCTTTGCCATCCTGATCCATGGCCTTTTCCTGGAACCCAATGCCGCGCGGTGTATGGCAAGAGCCGCAGTGGCCGAGTCCTTGTACCAGGTAGGCACCGCGCTGCCACTGTTGAGACTGACCGGCAGTAGGTGCGTAGGCGCCGCTGTCGGCAAAGGTCCAGCGCCAGAAGGCCAGCGGCCAGCGCATGCTCAGCGGCCAGGGAATATCACTGTCATGATTCTCCTGACTCACCGGCTTCACACCTTGCATAAAATAGTCATACAACGCGTGCATATCGCTGTCGGTGATGTTGGCATACGACGGATAAGGCATGGCCGGATAAAGCGAACTGCCATCTTTAGCGACGCCGCCGCGTACCGCTTTGGAAAAGTCCTCATAACTGTAGTCACCAATGCCGTGAGTTTTATCCGGCGTGATGTTGGTGGAGTAAATGGCGCCAATCGGTGTGCTCATTTTGAGACCGCCGGCAAAAGGCTGTCCTCCGGCGGCGGTATGGCATGCGGCGCAATCGCCGGCTTTGGCCAGATATTCGCCTTGCTTCACCGAGGCGTCGGTGGCGGCCCAGGAGGCATGGCTGATCAGCGCGCTGCTGAGAGCGAGAAAGAGTGCGGAAAATTTCACAATGACGCTCCTTATCAGGCCTGAACCAGCGGACCAGGATTTGTAAGATAGCGGTTGCGAATCGCATCCGCCGCGAACAATGCCGTGGCACAGACAATCCCTGTCGGGTTGTAGGCCAGGTTTTGTGGGAAGCAGCAGGCACCGGTCACAAACACATTCGGCACATCCCAACTTTGCAGGAACTTGTTCACCACGCTGGTGCGCGGATCGTCGCCCATCACCGCTCCACCGGTGGTGTGCGTTGACTGATAGGGGCGGACATCGTAATGGCTGTTGAGCGTTTTGAATCCGAGTTCGTAGTGCTTAGGATTCATGACTTTGACGATCTCTTCTGCCTTGTCTTTGATGAAGTTGGTCATCTTCAGTTCGTTCTGCTGCCAGTCAAAGGTCATGCGCAGCAACGGCTGGCCGTAGATATCACGATAAGTGGGATCAAGATCGAGGTAGCACTGCTTGTACGGCATCACAGAACCGGATGACCCTACATTCATATTGTGCAGGTAGTTATCTTTGATTGCCTGCTTCCAGCCAGAACCCCAGCGCGGTGCATCTTTGGGAATGCCCATCTGCTGAATGGGGCGACCGCCTGAGAAAGCGGCCGAAATCGTGGCACCGCCAACAAAGCCAACTTTGCTGTGATCGAAGTTTTCCGCATTGAAATCATCGATAACGGTGGAAGTGGCACCGGTCGCCGCAAACGGGTTGAACCAGTTGTCATTGTCATAAAAAAGCTTGATGCCGCCGGTCATCTGGTAGGCATAGTTTCTGCCTACCACGCCGTCCCCGGTTTGCGGATCGTAGGGCTTGCCGATTTTTGACAGCAGCAGTAAGCGTACATTGTGCAACTGGAAGGCGCTGAGGATCACCAGGTCAGCCGGTTGCTCAACTTCGTTACCTTGCGCATCGATATAGGTGACGCCGGTGGCTTTTTGCCACTGCTATCGGTATTAACGCGAATCACGTGCGCCTGAGTGCGTAACTCAAAGTTGCTGAACGGCTTCAGGGCGGGGATTACGCAGCTTTGCGGTGAACCTTTAGAGTAGTTGAAGCAGCCGAAGCGCTCGCAGTAACCACAGTAGTTACACACGCCAAGTTGCACGTTATACGGATTGGTCCAGGCTTCGGTACAGTTCGCCGCCGGGCATTCGAACGGATGATAGCCAAGTTGTGTTACGGCTTTAGAGAACAGCTGACCGGCATATAGCGTTTCCAGCGGTTTGGTGGGATAGCCATTTTTACGCGGTGATTCGAACGGGTTGCCGCCCGGCACGGTTTCACCGTTGAGATTACCGACCTGACCGGCCGCGCCGCAGATTTTCTCAAACTTATCGAAGTAGGGTTCCATCTCTTCATAAGAGAACGGGTAATCCTGCACCGTCATGTCTTTGGGAATGAAGTCCGCACCGTATTTTTCAATCACCGTGCTGCGCATCTTCAAGTCGGCTTGCAATGGACGCCATAGCTGACCATTCCAGTGCGTACCGGCACCGCCTACGCCATCACCGGGCAGGAAGGAACCAAAGCGGCGATAAGGCAGCGCGGTCTCCTGTGTCGTATGACGCACCGTGACGGTTTCTTTCGAAGCGTTTTGAAACAGCTTTAGGCGGATACCGTAAGTGAGTTCATCGGCGATGCGGGGATAAGAGAAATCAGGATAGGTATCGCGATTTTCGCCGCGTTCTAATGCCACGATATTCAAACCAGAACTGGCCAATTCCCTCGCCATCAGCGAACCGGTCCAGCCAAACCCGACGATGACCACATCGACGGGCGCTTTTTTACTGCCGCCATTACACGCTCCTTTTGCTGGAAATGCTGACTGGGCCAAACGGATAGGGTTTATTCGGCTGTTGCACGGTATCGAGGTAGTCCGCGCGTGCACCGGGAAAACCAATCATTTTCCACGAGGCCAGCGATTGATTGCCGCCGTGAATCGGATCGGCGAGGTAACCCTCTTTGGCGTTTTCCAGCAGCTGCTCGAAAAACTGCTTGCCGTGAATGGCATCGTTGCGCAGTTTGTCGGCTTCCAGCGCGCGCAGAACGTCTTCCTGCTGCGCGGTTTCCAGCTGATAAAAATCTTTCTGATACTGCTGCTGACAGTGTTGATCGGCTAAGGCAATGCCCAGGCGATAGGTGTCACGCGGGACAAGATGGGATTGATAACCCATTTCCGGTGCGGCGTCAGCGAAGGGGCCTTGCATGTACACAGACGACCATAGCCGTAGGGAAACTCCATCTGTTTATCGATAAATACCGGCACGCCTTCGCTGACAGCGCCAGGCCCATTGGCATCAGCAGGGATCAGGCGATCCAGTGCCGCCAGCAAAAATTTCCACTCTTTATCGTTGAAGTAGGCCGGAACATAGTCAGATAACACGCCTTGCGGCTTGTCGACAGCGGGAGAGGAGAGTGAAACCACACCGGTACTGGCTGCGGCGGCGAGGGGAATGAGCGAGAGCGATTTTTGCAAAAATCGTCTCCGGCCCGATGGTTGCTCTTCAGGCTTTTTAAGTGACATTGCTGATCTTCCTTAGGAAAAACCCACCTTGGGTTAATTTTGTTATAAGTATGTAATTTTTGTTATGAGGAGATTAATCAGACGTCACAATAGGTTGCAAGCTAAAAGTTAGCAGCCTAATCGTTTAGGTGTTGTTGAAGGTAAAGTTATGTCAATACCTGAAGCGATTCAGCCACAGAGAGAGCAGGGGTTTGGGATTTGTTCAATAACAATAGAAGGTGTGGGGCTAAAAAGGTAACAAAATGTGAGATCGTGCAAAGGATCCGCGGGGGAAACGGATCCTATCGAGGAATTCAGGGATAAATCAGCCGCGCCAGATAAGATTTGGGCACGGACGCTCAACAAGCTGTTTGCCGGTGAGCTTTTCAATCAGCATCAGACGCAGCGCAAAAGGTGAGCGGCTAAACAGACACAGCAGCGATTTCAGCTCAAAAATCGGTTTGCTTTGCTCGGCCTGGAAGCATTTACCACAGTCGAGGCAGTTTTTCATGGTGGTCATGTTCACCTCCCGAATGAATGACGACGTAACAGTAAGCACAAGCCTGCGATAAACAGCAGGAAAAGGAGCAACAGCAGATAAGGTTCATTCATCGTTGCCTCCTTAATAAGCTATTCGCTTACATTACGAACAAAGATAGCACTGGCTATACTCTTTAGCCAACACTATTTAGGAAAAATTTGTGCTTATTTGTGCCTGGTTTACAATGAGCGCAGCCAGGCCCGCACCGCAGGTAAAGTGCGGCAGATAATAATGAGGAAGCTGAATGAGTCGTCGTGCAAAGAGCGCCACCAACACGCCCCAGGGGCCGCTTAAAGAGATAGAGGAGCATGTCGAAGGATTTCGCCAGGTGCGCGAAGCGCATCGACGTGAACTGATTGATGACTACGTAGAGTTAATCTCTGATTTAATTCGTGAATTTGGTGAAGCTCGCCAGGTCGATATGGCCGCGCGTTTGGGCGTCTCACAGCCCACCGTCGCGAAAATGTTGAAGCGTTTAGGCACCACCGGTCTGGTGGAACAGGTTCCGTATCGCGGTGTGTTTTTGACCGCTGAAGGGGAAAAACTGGCCGAAGCGAGTCGCGTGCGTCACCATATTGTTGAAACCTTCCTGCTGGCTTTAGGTGTCAGCCCGGAAACTGCCCGCCGAGATTCTGAAGGCCTGGAACATCACGTCAGTGATGAAACCCTCGCCGTTTTCCAGAAATTTTACGAGAGCCGCTAACTTACAAGGCCTTCCGCCATCATGCCCATCGTGCTGCGTTCCTTAATGCGTGATCGTATTTTGCATTTGTTGTTGCTGCTGGGTGTGATTTTATTGCCGCTGGCGGAGTATCGTTGGCCGCAATTGCCGGCCGCCGTTGACTGGCACACCATCATGACGCTCACCGGGCTATTGATGTTGACCAAAGGGCTGGAAAACAGCGGCTACTTTGATGTGCTCGGCGCGCGTCTGGCGCAGCGTTTCCAGCATGAGCGAGCGCTGGCGCTGTTTATGGTGTGTGCCGCCGCGTTGCTCTCCACCTTCCTCACCAATGATGTAGCGCTGTTTATTCTGGTGCCGTTGACCTTAACGCTGCGCAAATTTTCACGCCTGCCGATCTCTCGTCTGATCATTTTTGAAGCACTGGCGGTGAATGCCGGGTCGTTATTGACCCCGGTGGGCAATCCGCAAAATATTCTGTTATGGAGTCACGGCACCTTGAGTGTGCCGGGCTTTATTCTGCAAATGGCGCCGTTGGCCGCAGTGTTGATGATCAGTCTGATGGCGCTGACCTGGTGGAGTTTTTCAGGGCGCGCGATCCAGAAACATGCGCAAAGCGAAGCGCATCAATGGGAAAAACCGCTGTTTATCATCAGCGTGCTGCTCTATCTGGTGTTTATCGTGGCTTTAGAGCTGAAAATGACCGGATGGGCACTCTTGTTGGTGGCGGGCTGTTTCCTGATCATGGCGCGCAGCGTGTTAATCAGTATCGACTGGAGCCTGCTGCTGGTGTTTGTCGGGATGTTTATCGATGTGTTTTTGTTGATGCATTTGCCGCTGCTGCAGCCGTATTTCGCCGCCATCAATCACTTAAGCGAAGGACGTTTGTATTTGCTGGCGATCGGTCTTTCTCAGGTGATCAGTAATGTTCCGGCGACCATTTTGCTGTTACAGAAAGTCCCGCCGTCAGATGTCCTCGCCTGGGCGGTCAACATCGGCGGATTTGGCTTGCTGCCAGGATCCCTGGCGAATTTGATCGCCTTGCGCATGGCACAGGACAGTAAAGTCTGGTGGCGTTTTCACCTCTTCTCACTGCCGATGCTGGCGTGGTCAATGCTGTGTGGCTGGTTCCTGCTGCATTGGCTGCGTTAAGCCAGTAATAATGTGCTGTGCACTCACATCACGCGCTGATTATTCAGCGCGTTATCGCCCTTAGTGGCAGAAAATGCGTTGATTGTTGGCTTATGTAAAGTTGCACTGACATTTGTCAGTTTACGATCTAAGGTTAAGTTGACCGTTTTTGCCCGAGGATCGGGATCACAGCCAGCGATGACAACCTATGAGTGATAACCAAAATCAGCCGCCCGCACGCGAGCAGCAGGATGCGCAGCACGCTTCAGATAACCAGCAAGACAATAATGAACCGCAACGAAAACGCCCCGGCAAAAAGCCGCTGATCATTCTCGCCATCGTGGTGGTGATCATGCTGGTGGTGGGTTTATGGTTCTGGATCACCACCCGCAATATCGAAACCACTGACGACGCCTTTACGGAAGGCGATGCGGTCACCATCGCACCCAAAGCGGCGGGATATGTGGTGAAACTGCTGGTGCGAGATAACCAGCGCGTGAAGCAGGGCGATTTACTGGTGGAGATCGACCCGCGTGATAACGCCGCGCAGCGCGATCAGGCCAAAGCTCAACTGGGGCTCGCACAGGCGCAGCTGCACCAGGCTCAGGCGCAGTTAGCGCTCTCACGCGTGCAATATCCGGCGCAGCGCGATCAGGCATTAGCCGATCAAGCCAAAGCCCAGGCCAATCTTTTGAATGCGCAGGCGGACTATCGCCGTCAGCGCGGCGTCGATCCGCGCGCCACCTCGCAGCGCAATATCGACACCGCTGCGGCCCAGCTGCGATCTGCTGAAGCCCAACTGCAAAGCGCCAAAGCGCAGGTGGAAGTCGCGTCACAGGTTCAGTTGCAGATTCGCCAGCAAGAAACCAATGTTGAAGCGCGTCAGCAACAGGTTGAACAGGCGCAGGCGCAGCTCAACACCGCTGAACTCAATCTTTCGTACACCCAGGTGCGCGCCCCCTATGATGGATTCGTCACCAAGCGCAATGTGCAGGTCGGCACGCTGGTGCAAGCCGGTACGGCACTGTTTTCACTGGTGTCACCGGATATCTGGATTAACGCCAACTTTAAAGAGTCACAGCTGGCGCGCATGAATCCGGGCGACAAAGTGGATATCAGTATTGATGCCTGGCCCGATATGAAGCTGGAAGGACATGTCGACAGCGTGCAGATGGGTTCCGGCTCACGCTTCTCCACCTTCCCAGCGGAGAACGCCACCGGTAACTACGTGAAGATAGTGCAACGCGTGCCGGTTAAAATTGTCATCGATAAAGGATTGGATCCGAATCATCCGCTGCCACTGGGCCTGTCGGTTGAACCGAAGGTCACCGTAGAATGAGTGCGAGCGAAAGCTGGCGTCCGGCCAGCAATCCCTGGCTGGTCGCCATCACGGTCACGCTGGCGGTGTTTATGGAGATCCTCGACACCACCATCGTGAACGTGGCGCTGCCGCATATCGCCGGTTCACTCTCTTCCAGTTATGACGAATCCACCTGGGTACTGACCTCCTATTTGGTGGCCAACGGCATTGTGTTGCCAATCTCCGCCTTCTTTAGCCGACTGTTCGGACGCAAGCAGTTTTTCCTGATCTGTATTGTGATGTTCACCATCTGCTCGTTCCTGTGCGGAATCGCCACCGAGCTATGGCAAATCATTCTGTTCCGCGTGTTGCAGGGCTTTTTTGGCGGCGGTTTGCAGCCGGTGCAGCAATCCGTTCTGCTCGACTATTTCAAAGCGGAAGATCGCGGCAAAGCCTTTGGTCTTTCTTCGATTGCGATTATTGTCGCGCCGGTGATTGGCCCGACGCTCGGTGGCTGGATCACCGATAACTACAGCTGGCGCTGGGTGTTCTTTATTAATATCCCGGTGGGGATTTTAACGGTGCTGGCGATTTATCAGCTGCTGGAAGATCCGCCGTGGGAGCGTAAGTGGGCGAAGGGCAAGCTCAAGATCGATTACATCGGCATCAGTTTGATTACCCTTGGCCTCGGCTGTTTGCAGGTGTTCCTCGACCGTGGCGAAGATGAAGACTGGTTCGCCTCGCACTTTATTCGCCTGTTTTGCATGCTCGCGGTGATAGGCATTGTCGGGGCAATTTACTGGTTGCTGTATGCGCGCAAGCCGGTGGTGGATATCACGGTGATGAAAGACCGCAACTTCTGGGTCGCCGGTTTGCTGATGGCGGGCATGGCGATGATTTTGTACGGCAGCTCAGTGGTGCTTCCTCAGCTGGCACAGCAGGATCTTGGCTATACCGCAACCTGGTCGGGGCTGGTGCTGTCGCCCGGTGCCGTATTGATCGTGCTGACCATTCCGCTGGTGCTGAAGCTGATGCCCATTGTGCAAACGCGCTACATCATCGCTTTTGGTTTTACCTGTCTTGCCAGCGCGTTTTTCTATTCCACCACCTTAACGCCGAACGTTGATTTTACCACCCTGGTATTGATGCGCAGCGCGCAGTCCATCGGGCTGGGTTTCCTGTTTGTGCCGCTGACCACCATCGCCTTTATCACGGTGCCGCAGCGACTCAATGCGGATGCTGCTGCGCTCTTCACCATGTTCCGTAACGTGGCCGGATCGATCGGCATTTCACTGGCGACGGCGGGGATCACCGAACGCATGCAGGTGCGGTCGGCGAGTATGGTGCATAACATGACGCCGCTGAATGAGCCGTTCAATCTCACGCTGCAACACTGGGCGCAAGCGATCCGTGACTTCACCACGGCGGTGGGCGATCCGCTGACATTGGCGACGGGTCAGCTGTACAAAGAGATGATTGCGCAGGCGCGTATCCTCGCGTACATCGACGTATTTATGGGCCTCAGCATTGTGGCCTTGCTGTTGATTCCTTTTTGTTGGTTGCTTTCGCCGATCAAGAGCGAAGGCAGTGCAGGAGCACACTAAAATGAACACTTTTCCGCGCTTAAGCATGGTGGCGTTGGCTTTGCTGTTGGCGGGCTGCGCAGTTGGCCCGGATTATCAGCCGCCGCAGGCGCAGACGCCGGGCAGTTACCGGGATTTGCCTTCTCAGGAGGCGTCGAAACCGCTGGCATCAGCGACCAACCCGCTGTGGTGGAAAAGTTTTAACGATCCGCAGTTGGATAGCCTGATTGAGCGCGCCATTGCGGGCAATCTCACCCTGCAGCAATCGGTGCTGCGTATCGCGGGTGCGCGCGAACAGTTGGCACAGGCGCGCGGTGGACTATTTCCTTCTCTCAATGGCTCAGCCAAAGTGACGCGCCAGCAGCTGGGATTGAAAGGCATATTGAAATCAAACGGTGTCTACGATCAGGTTGATAGTGATGTCGCGAATCAGCTTAACGGCCTGGATCACTCTGTCACGCTGTATCAAGGCAGCTTTGACGCCAGCTGGGAACTGGATCTGTGGGGCAAAGTCAGACGTCAAATGGAAGCGGCGGATGCGCAGCAGCAGGCCGCCATTGAGCAACGTAATGATGCGTTGGTATCGCTGGAAGCGGAGGTGGCGCGCGCTTATCTGCAACTGCGTGGCGCACAAGCGGTGCTGGCTACGCTGCAACAGCAAATCGAGGTGGCGCAGCAAACCTTGGAACTGACGCAAAGCCAGCAGCGTAATGGGATGGCTCCGTTAACGGATGTGGAAACGCGCGTGCTCAGCTTTCATCACTCAACGCCCAGCTGCCGCAGTATCAGTCGCAGGAACGTCAGGCGATGAATGGCTTAGCAGTATTGCTGGGCAAAACGCCGGGCGCGCTGGATAACGAGTTGATGAACAACAAAGCATTACCCACGCTGCCGAAAATGGTGGCGGTGGGGATTCCTTCTACACTGGCGCGGCGGCGTCCGGATATTCGTCAGGCGGAAGCCAACCTGCATGCACAGACCGCCAATATTGGTGTCTCAGTGGCGGATCTGTTTCCCAGCCTGTCGCTCACGGGCCAGCTTGGCGTGCGCAACACAGATGCCAGCTATCTTGATGACTGGAGCAGCCATTTTTATAGCATTGGGCCATCCCTTTCGATTCCTATCTTCCAGGGCGGACGTTTGGTCTCCAGTGTGAAACTGCGCGCGCGCAGCAGGCAAATGCCGCGTTGGACTATCGCCAGACGGTGCTGACCGCGCTGCAGGATGTCGAGAATGCGCTGGTCAGCTATCGTGCCGATCAGCAGCAGGTGACCGCACTGGATGAAACCACCGGCGCGCTACAGCGCGCGTTTGATCTCGCCAGCGATAGCTACAAGCAGGGTATATCTACCTTCCTTGACGTGTTGGATGCACAGCGCCAGTTAGCGCAGGCGGAAGCGCAATCGACCCAAGCGCGGATGCAGAGCGCCTTGGACCTGGTGGCGTTGTACAAAGCGCTAGGCGGCGGCTGGGAACCTTATCAGAACGTCAATTTACCTGATTACTCGGTGTTTGGTCCGGCTACCACGGTGCCGTAACGTCTCGTCTCGGGCGGCCTGCAGGTCGCCCATCATTTGTCATTCATGCCATCTGAAATTAGTTTTTTAATTTCTCATCAATGCAATTTTTCACTTCTCAATCTGACATGAATTACCATTGTTACTGTTGAGCATTATTTGCACGACTGGTTGTCAAATGAAGAGCCATCACCGCGGTTGACCTTTGCAGTATAGAAAAGCTCTTAACTTAAGGAGACGGTTTATCCTCTAAAGAGCCGGTGCATGTGCCGGCTTTTATCGTAATGAGTCAAGAAAAATGCGATTTTTCTCTCAACTGTAAAAATATAATAATCACCAATGAAAATAGATTTTCGCACCCATCATTAATCTTTTTTTCGTTAGCTTCACTCAAGACTAAGGCTGCGAAAGTGGCTAAATGCTTGTTTATCCCCCGAGAATAAGCGCTGGAATCGCTACCTGTTCAGTGAGGTAGCACAACCTGTCTGTTGTTAATTCACCGTTAATTAAAGCCGCCCGTCAGCTTTAACCTGTGGCCGGGAGAATAAATTAATCTATTAAGAATTATCCGCCCGCATAAATTAATTTATTTTTTTATTTGAATTGGGTAATCTTGCCACTACAGTTTAATTACCCCCTTAAGCAAGGACATTGTGATGAGTGACGCATTTAAAGTTCTGAACAACATTCGCACATTACGTGCGCAGGCTCGTGAACTGCCATTGACCGACCTGGAAGAAATTCTGGAAAAATTAACCGTGGTAGTGACTGAACGCCGTGACGAAGTTCACGCTGAAGAAGCACAGAGCCGCGAAAAAGAAGAGAAGCTGTCTAAATACCGTGAAATGCTGTTGGCTGACGGTATTGACCCGAACGAATTACTGGGTGCGCTGGAAACCGGTAAAAAACGTGCCAAGCGTGCTCCACGTCCTGCTAAATATTCTTACACCGATGAGAATGGTGATGAGAAATCATGGACCGGCCAGGGCCGTACCCCAGCAGCGATTAAGAAAGCGCTGGACTCAGGTAAAAGCCTGGACAGTTTCCTGATCAAATAATCTGCACAATCCTTGTAAGTGGGAGCCGGAGACGACATCGCCTTCGGCTTTTTTATTTCTCTTTTTGCAACAACGCGTTCAGTACCTCATCTTAACGCCAGCAGGCGCAGAGGTGGCGTCTTGATGCCCGTTTCTGGCATAATGCCCGCTGTTTTTTCCTCCATCGCGTAACAAAGGTCAATGCCGTGTTAGTTTCCAGCAATATCACTATGCAGTTCGGCAGTAAGCCGCTGTTTGAGAATATCTCCGTTAAGTTTGGCGGCGGTAATCGTTACGGTTTAATCGGTGCGAACGGCAGCGGTAAATCGACCTTCATGAAAATACTGGGCGGCGACCTGGTACCGACCAACGGTAATGTTTCCCTCGACCCTAACGAGCGTATCGGTAAGTTACGCCAGGACCAGTTTGCCTTTGAGCAATTTAGCGTGCTGGATACGGTGATTATGGGTCACGCTGAATTATGGGCGGTGAAGGAAGAGCGTGACCGTATATATGCTTTGCCAGAAATGAGCGAAGCGGAAGGCTATAAAGTTGCCGACCTTGAAGTTGAATACGGTGAAATGGATGGTTACAGCGCCGAGTCACGTGCCGGTGAATTATTACTGGGCGTTGGCATTCCAGTGGAACAGCATTACGGTCCGATGAGTGAAATCGCGCCAGGTTGGAAACTGCGTGTGCTGCTGGCACAGGCATTATTCTCTAACCCGGATATTTTGCTGCTCGATGAACCGACGAACAACCTGGATATTGATACCATTCGTTGGCTGGAACAGGTACTGAACGAACGTAACAGTACCATGATCATCATTTCGCATGACCGCCACTTCCTGAATATGGTGTGTACGCACATGGCGGATCTGGATTACGGCGAACTGCGCGTGTATCCGGGTAATTATGACGAATATATGACCGCGGCAACCCAGGCGCGTGAACGTTTATTATCTGATAACGCCAAAAAGAAAGCGCAAATTTCCGATCTGCAATCTTTTGTTAGCCGCTTTAGCGCCAACGCCTCTAAATCGCGTCAGGCCACTTCGCGCGCGAAACAGATTGATAAAATCAAACTGGATGAAGTCAAAGCTTCAAGTCGTCAGAACCCTTATATGCGTTTTGATCAGGACAAGAAATTGTTCCGAAATGCGCTGGAAGTGGAAGCCATGACGAAAGGGTTTGATAACGGTCCGCTGTTTAGCAAACTTAGCCTGATGGTTGAAGTCGGGGAAAAAGTCGCGATTTTGGGCGCCAACGGTATCGGTAAAACGACCTTACTGAAAACGCTGGTGGGCGAACTGACGCCAGACAGCGGTACGGTTAAATGGTCCGAGAATGCGCTGATTGGTTATTACGCGCAGGATCATGCTGAAGATTTCGCCGATGACCTGAGCGTGTTCGACTGGATGAGCCAGTGGAAGCAAGAAGGTGATGACGAGCAAGCGGTGCGTAGCATTCTGGGCCGTCTGCTGTTCGGTCACGATGAGATTAAGAAACCAGCCAAAGTACTGTCCGGTGGTGAGAAAGGCCGCATGCTGTTTGGCAAGCTGATGATGCAGAAGCCAAACATCCTGGTGATGGATGAACCTACTAACCACCTTGATATGGAATCGATTGAGTCGCTTAACCTGGCGCTCGAAGCCTACGAAGGCACCTTGATTTTCGTCTCACATGACCGTGAGTTTGTAAGCTCGCTGGCCACTCGCGTGATGGAGATGAAGGGCGACCGCATCGTCGACTTCACCGGCAACTACGAAGATTATCTGCGTAGTCAGGGTATTGTTTAAAATAGCTTTATTTTAGCCTCGCCCACCGCATCTCTGTTGTGGGCGCTTTACTCTGGTTTGCCATTCCTGCCTGAGAGTCCTGCATCCTCAGGCACAAATGGTGGCCACTCCGTAAAGAGGGTGTGAATACATCCTTATGGGCAAGCCCCTGTAGCGGAGTGTTGTACTCGGTTCGCCATTCCTGCCTGCGAGTCCTGCACCTTCAGGCACAAATGGTGGGCCACTCCGTAAAGACGGCGTGAATACATCCCTGTAGCCTCGGCCGCCGCATCCCTGCGGCGAACGCTTTACTCCGGACCCACCATTCCTGCCTTTATCAATATTTGTGCTCTCTTTAGGTTAATTCAGCCCGCGCGGACGATTCGCTTTTTAAACAGCAACACCAAAGTTTAAAGGGAAGATAAGGTTCGCCTGAAGAGCAAAGCGTCTGGGCCACGGATGGCCCAGCCGATCGGCATGGATGCCGGTTTCCTTTGCGATCGGGCGGACCTTATCTGACCCGGCTCCTGACCTTCAGCGAAAACAGTCAAACCTACGTACATCCATCCAATAGGCGCTTTACACTGGTTTGCCATTCTTGCCTGAGAGTCTTGCACCTTCCGGCATAAATGGTGGGTCGCTTCGTAAAGACGGCGTGAATACATCCCTGTAGCCTCGGCCGCCGCATCCCTGCGGCGTACGCTTTACTCCGGACCCACCATTCCTGCCTTTATCAATATTTGTGCTCTATGTCGGTTAATTCAGTCTGCACGGCTTATGCGGTTTATACAGCAACACCCTGGGTTATAGGGAAGATAAGGTTCGCCCGAAGAGCAAAGCGTCTGGGCCACGGATGGCCCAGCCGATCGGCATGGATGCCGGTTTCCTTTGCGATCGGGCGGACCTTATCTGACCCAGCACCCGACCTTCAGCGAAAACAACCAAATCCACATACACCCATCCATGCAAACGCGGTTGCTGAATCCTTAGTGACCTTGCGATCGGGCTGACCTTGACTGACCCGACTCGTGGCCTTCAGCATCCAACTTATTTCTGGCCGCACACCTCGCAATGCCTGTCCTGCATCACTTTCATGTTGCGGAATTCCGCACTCATCGCATCGTAGATCAACAAGCGTGCCCTGGCCGGTTGCCCCAATGCGGTCAGCACTTTTATTGCCTCTAAAGATTGCATCGCGCCAATCACGCCCACTAACGGCGCCAACACGCCTGCTTCCACGCAGCTTAATGTCTGATCGCCAAACAAGCGGCTAATGCAGCGATAACAGGGTTCGCCCGGCTGCCAGGTAAATACGCTGAGCTGACCTTCCATACGAATGGCTGCGCCGGAAATCAGCGGCACTTTGTGCAGGAAACACAAACGATTGATCTGTTCACGCGCACTGACGTTATCCGTGCAGTCCAGCACCGCATCATGGCGTGCGATCAGGGCGCTGAGTTGGTCATCATCCAGCTGTGCATCAATCGCTTCGAGCTGGCAATGTGGGTTAATCGCCGCCAGCTGCTGACGCGCAGATTCCACTTTGGCCAGGCCAATGGTGGCATCGCTGTGCAGAATCTGGCGCTGTAAATTGCTGAGGCTGACGGTGTCGAAATCCAGCAAAGTAAGATGACCCACGCCAGCCGAAGCCAGATAGGGTGCTGCGGCACAACCGAGCCCGCCGAGACCAACGATCAACACGCGTGAGGCTTTGAGCTTCTCCTGACCGTCGAAATCAAAACCCCGCAGCACGATCTGACGGTTATAGCGCAGCATCTCCTCATCGCTCAGTTCGACGCTCATTAGCCCTCCAGCAGGCTATTGAATACTTCTATCTCAACCCATTCGCCGGGCTCCACATCCGCACGGTCGCGATCCAGCACAATAAAGCAGTCGGCCAGGGCGAAAGAGCTAAACACGTGCGAACCCTGGGCGCCGGTGCTGCGCACTTCCAGCACACCGTCTTCCGCGCGGCTGAGAATGCCACGCTGGAAATCGAGGCGACCGGGCGATTTCTTCAAGCGCTGGGTAGCGCGAGCGCGTTGGCGCAGCGGCATAATGCGCGTGGTCTGGCCGGTGAGGGTGGCGAGTAATGGCTGCACCAGCTGATAGAAGGTCACGGCGGCAGAAACCGGATTGCCTGGCAAACCGCAGAACCAGCTGTTGGCCAGACGGCCAAAGGCGAAAGGTTTGCCCGGCTTCATCGCCAGCTTCCAGAAGGTAATCGCGCCTAACTCTTCCAGCATCGCTTTGGTGAAATCCGCTTCGCCGACGGATACGCCGCCGGTGCTGATCACCACATCTGCCTGACGATCGGCCTCGTTGAACGCTTTACGCAGCGCCTCGGGGTCGTCTGCAATCACACCGAGATCGATTACTTCGCAGCCCAGTTTGTTGAGCATCAGCGATACGGTGAAGCGATTGGTGTCGTAGATTTGTCCGTCTGCCAAAGGTTGGCCAACCGCCTGCAGTTCATCGCCGGTGGAAAAAATCGCTACGCGCAGTTTGCGCAGCACGCTGACTTCGGCAATACCCAGTGAAGCCAGCAGCGGCAACTCGGCGGCACCGAGACGCACGCCGGCATCCAGCACCTGTTTACCGGCCTGAATGTCTTCACCGATACGGCGGATATTTTGCCCGGCGGCCACGGCGGCGGTGATGACGATGCCGCCATCGCGCTGTTCGGTTTGTTCCTGCATCACCACCGCGTCACAGCCCGCAGGAATCGGCGCACCGGTCATAATGCGAATCACGCTGCCGGCCGGCCATTCGCCGTTGAACGGTGCACCGGCAAAGGCTTTGCCCGCAACGGGAAATACGCGTTCCGGTGAGATATCGCTCAGGCGTACGGCATAACCGTCCATTGCCGAGTTATCAAACGGTGGCACATCCAACGGGGAAGTGACTGGTTTCGCCGTGATGCGTCCCGCTGCTTCAAACAGCGAGACGCTGAGGCAATCGCTGATGGGCGTGAGTTGTTGCAGCATTTTTTGCTGCGCGTCTTCAAGGGAGATTAATCCTGCGGTGAAAGGTTCCATGTCTGTCTCTGCGTGATGAATTTCAGATGCTGCCTATTATGGTGGCATTTGTCTGCCGAGTCACATGCGACTAAAAAGCATAATCCACATTAAAAGGTTATGACCGGAGATACACTTTCTGCTTTACAAGCCGGGAGTGGCTTTCTATAGTCGAAAATTGCCAAAAAAAGATGAAAACCATTCTAAATCAGTGTTTTTGGTTCTGATTTCCTGACAGGGTACCGGTTATGGCTAAAGCAGTTATCGCAATTCACGGCGGTGCGGGCGCAATCACGCGTGCCGCCATGAGCGCCGAAAAAGAGCAGCACTATCGTCAGCAACTGAACGCAATCGTTACCGCTGGCCAGCAAATCCTTGCGGCAGGCGGCAGCGCGCTGGATGCGGTCACTGAAGCGGTGCGGCTGCTGGAAGAGTGCCCACTGTTTAACGCAGGCAAAGGCGCGGTGTTTACCCATCAGGCACCCACGAATTGGATGCCAGCATTATGGATGGCCGCACCCTTGATGTCGGTGCGGTCGCGGGCGTCAGCCACATTCGTAACCCGATCCTGGCGGCGCGTAAAGTGATGGAAAATAGCCCGCACGTGCTGTTTATCGGCGCGGGCGCAGAAGCCTTTGCCGCTGAACAGGGGCTGGAGCGGGTTGCGGCGGATTATTTCTCCACGCCCGAACGCTGGGAGCAGTTACAGCGTGCGCTGAGCAGTCAGCAGATGGTGCTGGATCATGATGGCGCGGCGCAAAGTCACAGTGACGATCCGCTCGACCCCGATCGCAAATTCGGCACGGTGGGCGCGGTGGCGCTCGATCTTCAGGGTAATCTGGCTGCCGCCACCTCAACCGGTGGAATGACCAACAAGCAGGTGGGACGCGTGGGAGATTCCCCGTTAGTCGGCGCGGGCTGCTACGCTAACAATGCGACCGTTGCCGTGTCATGCACCGGCACGGGTGAAGTGTTTATCCGCACGCTGGCCGCTTATGACGTTTCTGCACAGATGGAGTATGGCGGTCGTAGCTTGCAACAGGCCACGGCTAACGTCATTCACGACAAAGTGCAGGAGCTGGAGGGCAGCGGTGGACTGATCGCCATCGATAGCCATGGCAACGTGGTATTGCCATTTAACAGTGAAGGGATGTACCGGGGATTCGCTTATGTCGGTGGCGAAGTTGAGGTAGCGATTTACCGCGATAGCTAAGGAGCAGGCATGACGGAGCAGCATCAGCAGTTTGCACCGGAGCAAGTTCTGGCGGTGCGCGATCTCAACGTGCGTTTCGAGCACGAAGGACGCATCACAGAAGCGGTGCGCAACCTGTCACTGGATTTGCATCGGGGAGAAACCCTGGCGCTGGTTGGCGAATCCGGTTCAGGGAAATCAGTGACGTCGCTGGCGTTGATGCGTTTGATTCAGCAGGCGGGCGGCGACGTCAGCGGTGAAATTCAGCTGCGTCGGCGTAACGGCGAGGTGCTGGACGTGATGCGTGCCTCCGCCAGCCAGATGCGCAAAGTGCGCGGCGCCGATATGGCGATGATTTTCCAGGAGCCGATGACTTCGCTTAACCCGGTGTTTACCGTGGGCGAGCAGATCGCCGAATCCATCCGATTACATCAGGGCAAAAGCCATCAGCAGGCGCAGGCCGAAGCGCAGCGTATGCTGGATTTGGTGCGCATTCCCGAAGCTCACAACGTGTTGTCGCGTTATCCACACCAGTTGTCTGGCGGCATGCGTCAACGCGTGATGATTGCCATGGCGCTATCGTGCAAACCGGCGTTGCTGATTGCCGATGAGCCCACCACCGCGCTGGACGTCACCATTCAGGCGCAAATTCTGCAGCTGATTCGCGTACTGCAAAAAGAGATGCAGATGGGGGTGATTTTTATCACTCACGATATGGGCGTGGTGGCGGAGATGGCCGATCGCGTGCAGGTGATGTATCGCGGCGATGTGGTTGAACGCGCGCCGGTGCAGCAACTGTTTGATGCGCCGCAGCAACCTTACACCCGCGCCTTGCTGGCGGCGGTGCCGAAGTTGGGTGCGATGAGCGGCCAGCCGCTGCCGGCTAAATTCCCCTTGCTGCACACCAATGGCCGAGAAGAGATTGCCACACCCCAGGATACAGTGCGCAGTGATGAGCCACCGATCTTGCAGGTGCGCGACCTGGTCACGCGCTTTGATATCCGTGGGGGTTTACTCAATCGCGTGAAGCGCCGCGTGCATGCGGTGGAGAAGGTCAGCTTTGATCTGCACGCTGGCGAGACGCTGGCGCTGGTGGGCGAATCCGGCTGCGGAAAATCCACTACTGGCCGTTCGTTGCTGCGCTTAGTCGCCAGCCAGGGCGGCACCATTACCTTCAATGGCCAGCGTATTGATGCGTTGCAGGGCAATGCGCTGGCGTCGCTGCGTCGCGATATTCAGTTCATTTTTCAGGATCCTTACGCCTCCCTCGATCCGCGCCTGACGGTGGGTTTCTCGATTATGGAACCACTGCTGGTGCACAAAACCATGGATCGGCGACAGGCGGAGAAGCGTGTAGCCTGGCTGCTGGAGCGCGTCGGTTTACTGCCGGAGCATGCGCAGCGCTATCCACACGAGTTTTCAGGCGGCCAACGCCAGCGCATCTGCATCGCCCGCGCACTAGCATTGAACCCTAAAGTGGTGATTGCCGATGAGTCAGTCTCGGCGCTGGATGTGTCGATTCAGGCGCAAATCATCAATCTGATGCTCGACCTGCAGCGCGAATTTGGCATCGCCTTCTTATTTATTTCTCACGATATGGCGGTGGTAGAACGCATCAGCCATCGCGTGGCCGTAATGTATCTCGGACAGATTGTGGAAATGGGGCCGCGCCAGGCGGTATTTGAGCAGCCGCGCCATCCCTATACCAAAAACTGATGGCCGCGGTGCCAGTCGCCGATCCGGCGCACCGTCATCGCGAACGGGCGTTAATGGTGGATGAGATCCCCAGCCCGATTCGCCCATTGGGTGATGAGCCAGAAGTGGCGCCGTTACTGGAAGTGGCGCCGGGGCATTTCGTTGCCCGTCACGCCATTAGCGGTGCCTGAGCAGCAAGCAACCGCGTCATCCACGGATGTCGCGCATGACAGGGATTACAGGAGAACGATAATAATGCACCATATTATGCGAAA
Source organism: Pantoea rodasii (assembly GCF_002095465.1). Classification (GTDB taxonomy): domain Bacteria; phylum Pseudomonadota; class Gammaproteobacteria; order Enterobacterales; family Enterobacteriaceae; genus Pantoea; species Pantoea rodasii. The sequence goes on from NZ_MLFP01000005.1 coordinate 29,217, forward strand.
AGGGGTTATCACTGCCGGGTTGTTGAGTTCAGCGTTGGCAATGCCAGCGTGGGCAGCGAAGGACGCGGTGATTGCTGTGGCGTCAACCTTTACCACTATGGACCCGTACGACGCCAATGACACATTGTCGCAGTCGGTGGCCAAAGCGTTCTATCAGGGACTGTTCGGCTTCGATAAAGACATGAAGCTGCAAAACGTGTTGGCTGAAAGCTATCAGGCGAGCAGCGATGGCTTAACCTACACCATCAAACTGCGCTCAGGCGTGAAGTTCCAGGATGGCACCGATTTCAACGCGGAAGCGGTGAAGGCCAACATCGATCGTGCCAGCAATCCAGACAATCACCTCAAGCGTTATAACCTGTTTAAGTATGTCGCCAGCACCGAAGCGGTGGATCCGACCACAGTGAAGATTACGCTGAAGCAGCCGTTCTCGGCCTTCATCAACAATCTGGCGCACCCGGCGGCCGTAATGATTTCACCCACCGCGCTGAAGAAATACGGCAAGGACATTGGTTTCCATCCGGTCGGTACCGGCCCGTATGAGTTTGTCACCTGGAATCAGACCGACTTCGTCAAAGTGAAGAAGTGGGATGGCTACTGGAAAAAAGGGTATCCGAAGCTGGATAGCATCACTTTCCGCCCGGTGGTAGACAACAACACCCGTGCGGCGATGTTGCAGACTGGCGAAGCGACCTTTGCTTTCCCGGTGCCGTTTGAGCAGGCCAAACTGCTGCAGGGCAACAGCAAGCTCGATGTGGTCACCACGCCATCGATCATGCAGCGTTATATCAGCCTCAACGTGACGCAAAAGCCGTTTGATAACCCGAAAGTGCGTGAAGCGCTGGAATATGCCATCAACCGTGAGGCGCTGGTCAAAGTGGCGTTTGCTGGTTACGCCACGCCAGCCACCGGCATCGTGCCACCGGCTATCGATTTTGCGCAGAAATACCCGGCGATTAAATACGATCCGGCCAAAGCGCGTGAGCTGTTGAAAGAAGCCGGCTTCCCGAAAGGTTTCGAAACCACGTTGTGGTCATCTCACAACCACAGCACCGCGCAGAAAGTGTTGCAGTTCACTCAGCAGCAGCTGGCGCAGGTCGGCGTGAAGGTTAAAGTCACCGCGATGGATGCCGGCCAGCGTGCCGCAGAAGTCGAGAGCAAAGGGCAGAAAGAGAGCGGTGTCCGCATGTTCTACACTGGCTGGTCGGCTTCGACCGGTGAAGCAGACTGGGCACTGACGCCACTGTTTGCCACCACCTCCTGGCCGCCAGCCATCTTTAACACGGCGTTCTACAGCAATCCGCAGGTGGATAAAGATCTGGGTGATGCATTGAAGACCACCGATCGTGAGCAGAAAGCCAAACTGTACAAAGACGCTCAGGATCGTATCTGGAACGATCATCCGTGGATCCCGCTGGTGGTTGAGCAGTTGCTCTCCGCGAACAATAAAAACCTCACCGGTTTTTATGTCATGCCCGACACCTCATTCAATTTTGATGAGGCGGATCTGAAGTAACAGGCGCGGCCAGCCTTGCGAGGCTGGCCGCTGCTGCTCAGGATTTTGCATGCTCAACTATTTTCTCAAACGATTATTGGGGCTGATCCCCACGCTGCTGATTGTCGCGGTGCTGGTGTTCCTGTTTGTTCACCTGTTGCCGGGCGATCCGGCGCGCCTGATTGCTGGCCCGGAAGCGGATGCCTCCGTGGTGGCGCTGGTGCGTCAGGAGTTGGGTCTCGATCAGCCGCTGATCCAGCAGTTCTGGCACTATATTATCCATGCCTTGCAGGGAGATTTCGGCCAGTCGATGGTGTCGAAACGTCCGGTCTCGGAAGAGATTGCCGCGCGCTTCTTCCCGACGCTGTGGCTGACGCTGACCAGCATGGTGTGGGCGGTGATTTTCGGTATGACCATCGGCATTACATCCGCCGTCTGGCGCAACCGCTGGCCCGATCGTATTGGCATGACGCTGGCCGTATCCGGTATCTCTTTTCCCGCTTTCGCCTTAGGCATGCTGCTGATGCAGGTGTTTTCTGTTGAGCTGGGTTGGCTGCCGACCGTCGGTGCCGACAGCTGGAAACACTATATTTTGCCGTCCATAACCTTGGGTGCAGCCGTGGCGGCGGTGATGGCACGCTTTACCCGCGCCTCGTTTGTCGAGGTGATGCAGGAAGATTATATGCGCACCGCGCGCGCCAAAGGGGTACGTGAGTCGCTGGTGGTGGTCAAACACGGCCTGCGTAACGCGATGATCCCGGTGGTGACCATGATGGGCCTGCAGTTTGGTTTCCTGCTGGGTGGCTCGATTGTGGTGGAAGTGGTGTTCAACTGGCCCGGTTTAGGCCGCTTGTTGGTGGATTCGGTGGAGATGCGTGATTATCCGGTGATTCAGGCCGAGGTGTTGCTGTTTTCGCTGGAGTTTATTTTGATTAATTTGATTGTCGATATGCTGTATGCGGCGATCAACCCGGCCATCCGTTACAGATAAGGAGTCGCAATTGAAGAACTGGCGACGCGCAGCGGCATTGAAAACCATGCCGATGATGACGGAAACCCGGGTACGTACGCCGTGGCGCGAATTCTGGCGCCGCTTTCGCCATCAGCACGTGGCGATGGTGGCAGGCTTATTTGTGCTGCTGTTGATTGTGGTGGCGTTTGTTGCCCCATTTATTGCCCCGTTTGATGCAGAAAACTATTTTGATTACGACCGGCTGAATGACGGGCCGTCAATGATGCATTGGTTTGGCGTGGATTCGCTGGGGCGTGACATTTTCAGTCGCGTGCTAGTGGGTACGCGCATCTCACTGATTGCCGGGTTCTTCTCGGTGGCAATCGGTGCGCTGATTGGCACGTTGCTGGGTTTGCTGGCCGGGTATTACGAAGGCTGGTGGGATCGGATCACCATGCGTATCTGTGACGTGCTGTTTGCTTTCCCCGGCATTCTGCTGGCGATTGCGGTGGTGGCGATCATGGGCAGCGGCATGAGCAACGTGATTGTGGCGGTGGCGATTTTCAGCGTTCCGGCGTTTGCTCGTCTGGTCCGGGGTAATACGTTGGTGCTAAAACACCAAACCTTTATTGAATCTGCCCGCAGTATCGGCGCATCCGACTGGACGATTATTATGCGTCACATTCTGCCCGGTACGGTGTCATCGATTGTGGTGTATTTCACCATGCGTATCGGGACGTCAATCATCACGGCAGCGAGTTTGTCTTTCCTCGGGATGGGGGCGCAGCCGCCCACGCCGGAGTGGGGCGCAATGCTCAATGAAGCGCGTGCCGATATGGTGATTGCGCCACATGTGGCGATCTTCCCCAGTCTGGCGATTTTCCTGACGGTACTGGCGTTTAATCTGTTGGGCGATGGTCTGCGAGATGCGTTGGATCCGAAGTTAAAGACCTGATCTCTTTCGCACGCCATTTATGGTGCAGTGCTCATCAGCTGAGGTCATTTTCGCAAAGGCTGTCACGGTTAAAAGTGGCAGCTTTTTTCGTTTGGAATTGAATGCCGGAGTGCGGGCCAGAGCACCTCTGCAGCTGCAAGGGCAGTCCTCGCGCCGCTGACGCGGTGCCTTCGGCTTCCACGTCGTGCCGGGCGGACCGTTCGGGTAAGGCCATCCAGGCCAACCCGAACTGCCCGTCGCATCCATGCGACGGGCTCCTGGCCCAACGTAAAAGCCTCAGCGCTGCGGATAGCCCTTGCAGCTGCAGAGCTACTCTGGCCTCAACTATCGTGCCCTTTTTAACAACACGCATTTCGCCATTTACAGCGTCCCGGGTTTTCTGTTACCTCAGAAAGTTTCCCAGTTGTCGTTGCTAGGCGCACCGGCAGCGGACAAGGCACGTGGTGGTGGTGCGACAGGGGCTTTCACCGTGTTTGTCACCGGTGCCATCACTGCCCGCGTCCCGGTTTTAAATCGCGCTACCGCTGATGACAGGCTGCTGGCCTGCTGCTCCAGCGAAGCCGAGGCGTTAGCCGATTCCTGCACCAGCGTGGCGTTCTGCTGCGTCACGCGATCCATCTCGTTCACCGCCACACCAATCTGATCGATGCCGCGACTCTGCTCGTCAGAGGCCGACGCAATTTCGCCCATGATATCGGTCACGCGCGTCACCGCACTGACGATCTCCTGCATGGTATCGCCGGCGCTGCTCACCTGTTGTGAACCTAAATTAACCCGCTGTGCGGAGCCCTCAATCAGCAGCTTAATCTCTTTCGCCGCCTGCGCACTGCGCTGCGCCAGATTACGTACTTCACCCGCGACCACCGCAAAGCCACGACCTTGTTCTCCGGCGCGTGCGGCCTCCACGGCAGCATTCAGCGCCAGAATATTGGTCTGGAAAGCAATGCCATCGATCACGCTGGTGATGTCGGCGATTTTCTTCGAACTGTCGGCGATATCGCGCATGGTTTTCACTACGCCATCCACCACGTTGCCGCCTTTGTCAGCGGTTTCCGAGGCAGTTTTCGCCAACTGTGTCGCCTGACGCGCGTTATCGGCATTTTGTTTTACCGTCGCGGTCAACTCTTCCATGCTGGCGGCAGTCTCTTCCAGCGAGGCGGCCTGTTGTTCGGTACGGGAGGAGAGATCGTTATTACCGTTAGCGATAGCGCTGGCACTGCCGAAAATGGCATCCGCACTGTCGCGCACATTGTTGATAGTGCCGAGTAATGCCTGTTGCATATGATTGAGGCTCGCGGCAATGGCGGCCATTTCGCTGTGCCCTTCAATCTTCAAACTGGCCGAGAGGTCGCCATCGGCGAAGCGTTCCATCTGCTGCTGTACTTGCTTCATCGGCGCCAACAGGATGCGGCGAACCAGCAGCCAAACCACCAGCAGCAACAGCACCACAATCACTGCCATCGCAGCGACCATAATCAGCATATGCTTATAAGTGCTATCGTTATCTGCAGCGCGGGAATTGATTAGCTGAACGTTGTCGCCGCGCCACTGCTTGTAGGCCGCTTCCAAATCGTCCTGCGCCTGTTGTGCATCCAACTCGCCATAAGCGGCGTAGTTGTTGGCTTGCAGGAAGGTCGCGGATTGATTCAGCAGTTTGTAATAGTTCGCGAATTTGCTCTCGATAAGCTCGGCGGCTGCCGCACTTTGCCCCGCAATACGCGGGACACTTTTGTAGCGGTCAAAGTGCTGTTTCGCTTCATCAAGCGAGGCGCCTGCGGAAACCAGCAGCTTGTTGATGGCAGCGCGTGAAGCATCATCGGTCTGATTTTTCAGGATGCGAATCGCCACGCGGTTGATGATAACGCGCGTTTTCACCAGCGTTTGCCAGCTATCGGAGAACTCACGTTGTTGATGCGATAGCTGGTTACTGGCGGTGAAATTATGCTGACCCGCGATCAGGGAAGATAAAAACAGTGAGCCTGATATGGCCTGCATAGCGGTGAATACCAATAGCATCAATATGATGGCAGTCACAATTTTCATTTTCGTTAACATGATTTTCCCTGAGCAAAGTAGGCTAGTAGAGAAGTTATCGGTGTAAAAGCATTTTGCTTAAGAGCCGCAAAAAATAATTGCAGTAAGTGATAATGTCGTGCAGGAGAAATGCAGTGAAACCCTTTGATTACGAACAAGACTTTAAGAATATCGATTTCCGACAGCGGCCAGACCTTTATCAGGTAGGACGCGGTGAGCAGGGGGTATTAATGGTGGAGCCTTACAAGAGCGAAATTCTGCCGTTCTGGCGCTTTCGTACCGTGGAGTTAGCTCAGGAATCTTCCGTTCAGATTATGAAATTGTTTGAGGACTACCGCGCACAAGACGACTTCGTCGGCATGGATATGGCGCGAAAGTTTATTCAGATGGGATATACCCGCGCACGTCGCTATAGCAATCACAAAGGCGGGCGTAAATATGATGCGGACGGCAACGAGTTGCCGCGTACCACAGAAAAAGAAAAGGCCGCTGCGGCGGCCATATTCAAATCATGCTGGGATCGGCTGAGAGCGGACACCGATTATCTGGCGCGCAAACGTGCGCACCAGCAGCAGCACGGTTAAACGCGCGTACCCCATAAATCGTATTCATCGGCGTGTTCAACTTTGACACGCACCACATCACCGACTTTCACCTGACGATCGCCATTCAGATACACCGCGCCGTCGATCTCAGGTGCATCGGCCATGCTGCGGCCAACCGCGCCTTCTTCATCCACTTCATCGATGAGTACCAGCACTTCACGGCCGATTTTCTCCTGCAGACGTTCACTGGAGATTTTCTGCTGTAGCTGCATGAAGCGATCGAAACGCTCCTGCTTCACGTCGTCTGGCACCTGATCCGGCAGTTGGTTGGCGGTCGCGCCTTCAACCGGGCTGTACTGGAAGCAACCGACGCGATCCAGACGCGCTTCTTTCAGGAAGTCGAGCAGCAACTGGAAATCTTCTTCGGTTTCACCCGGGAAACCGACGATAAAGGTCGAACGCAGCGTCAGTTCCGGACAAATTTCACGCCAGCGTTTGATGCGCTCCAGCGTACGTTCAACCGCACCAGGACGCTTCATCAGCTTCAGAATGCGCGGGCTGGCGTGCTGCAGTGGGATATCGAGGTACGGCAGGATTTTGCCTTCGGCCATCAGCGGGATGACATCATCCACGTGCGGGTAAGGGTAGACATAGTGCAGACGCACCCACACGCCGAGTTTCGCCAGCTGTTCGCACAGGCTCACCATGCTGGTTTTCACCGGGGATCCATTCCAGAAACCGGTGCGGTGTTTCACGTCAACGCCGTAAGCCGAGGTGTCCTGTGAGATCACCAGCAGCTCTTTCACGCCGGCTTCCACCAGGCGTTTGGCTTCATCAAGCACCGAACCAATCGGACGGCTATCAAGATCGCCACGCATGGACGGGATAATGCAGAAGGTGCAGCGATGGTTGCAGCCTTCAGAAATTTTCAGGTAAGCGTAATGGCGCGGCGTCAGTTTCACGCCTTGCTCTGGCACCAGGCTCAGGAACGGGTTGTGCTCCGGCTTTGGCACATAGGTGTGCACGTGCGACAGCACTTGCTCGTAGCTGTGCGGGCCGGTGATCTCCAATACCTTTGGATGCACTTCGCGGATCTGATCCACTTTGGCACCGAGGCAACCGGTGACGATCACTTTGCCGTTCTCGTTCAGCGCTTCACCGATCGCTTCCAGGGATTCCTGTACGGCGCTATCAATAAATCCACAGGTGTTAACGATGACGATCTCCGCATCATCATAGCGTGGCACCACTTCGTAGCCTTCAGTACGCAGTTCCGTCAGGATGCGTTCAGAGTCAACGAGGTTTTTTGGACAGCCGAGTGAGACGAAGCCTACGCGCGGCGGATTTTTGACATGGCTCATAAGGATAATAATTCATCATAATTAGTGTGGATAGGCGGGGGATTGTACAGAGGTTGCGAGGGAAAATGTATAGGTGATGTGAGAATCTCCTTAACCGCGCAATGGGCGTTTCCCGCTATGCTTAATGGAGCCGTTATCCGTTCAAATCGTCGCCGATAAGGCTGGCGACTGCGAACCGTTAACGGTGATCCGAGTTGTGTAATCCAGCCCGTTTTGCTTAAATGTTCGGTTGGTGATTATAAGTTATTCACCGCACTGAAGAATTTGAACGCGTGCTGACGGTTGATCCTCGCCGCTAGCGCAGATGCGGATAATGTGAGAGCAGACATATGCAAGAGATCGTCAAAGGTTTTCTGAATTTCCAACAGAATGTGTTCCCTGAAAGGAAGGATCTTTTCAAAAGTCTGGCGTCAAACCAGAATCCCAAAGCGCTGTTTATCTCCTGCTCAGACAGCCGTCTGGTGCCGGAACTGGTGACCCAATCCGAGCCTGGCCAGCTGTTCGTGATCCGTAACGCCGGTAATATTGTACCGCCGTTTGGTCCAGAACCGGGCGGTGTCTCCGCAACCATCGAATACGCGGTTGTCGCTCTGGGCGTCACTGAAATCATCATTTGCGGTCACTCAAACTGTGGTGCCATGAATGCGATTGCCTCCAATGCCGATCTGGAAAGCATGCCTGCGGTCGATCACTGGTTGCACTACGCCAATGCAGCGAAAGCCGTGGTGGAAGAGCGCAACTACGAAGCGGTGGAAACCCGTCTCAGAGAGATGGTGAAAGAGAACGTCATTGCCCAACTGCACAATATCAAAACACACCCTTCAGTTGCGGTGGCGCTGCGTAAAGGCAAAGTGCGCCTGCATGGGTGGGTTTATGATATTGAGAGCGGCGGAATTATTGCCCTGACCAAAGGCGGTGATTCCTTTATTTCGCTTTCAGAAAACCCGGAAACGCACTTCGAGTAATACGGCTAACCACCTGCTATGCAGGTGGTTTTTTCATCACACCCTGAGAATAAATCCCGCCAAAGCGCAGCATGCCCTCTACACTTGAGAAGCCACTACTTCCTATAAGGGCCTTCTCATGCGATTTCGTCTTTATATTCCTGCATTAACGCTCGCCATGCTGGCGGTTGGATGTACCTCTCATGTTGCCGATAAACAACAGTTTTCAGGATTTCTGGGCGACTACAGTCAGTTAAAGTCTGAACAATCACCGAGTGGTAAGCCGACATTGCGCTGGATCTCACCGGATTATCACAGCGCGAACTACACCAACGTGGTGTTTGAACCGGTGGTTTACTATCCTGCCGCGCGTCCGACTGAACGCATCAGCCAGCAGACCCTGGATCAAATTCGTCAATACACCGATAGTCAGCTAAAACGGGCTGTTGCAGAGCGTAAGCCGGTAGTCGCAAAACCGGGTGCGCGTACGTTGCGCGTGAAGAGCGCAATTACTGCGGTAACGGCGGAAAACGAAGGGATGCAGTTCTATGAAGTGGTGCCGATTGCGGCGGTCGTCGCCAGCACCATGGCAGCAACCGGCCACCGCACCCAGAACAGCGCGCTGTTCCTTGAAGTGGAAGCGGTCGATGCCCAGACCGGTAAGCCAATGATCAAAGTCGTACGTAAGGCCTTTGGTAAATCACTGCCTAACAACACGACGCCAATCACCCTCAACGATGTGCGCTCAGGCATCGATGAAATGGTGCGTGATGTGGTGGCCTTTTCCGCTCCTTAGTCCTGTCGCCCGGCTTCAGGTCGGGCTTAATGTTTTGTAAATCCTGCACATCCTTTCTTACGGGCTGACTACCCTTAACGGCAGACCGTGATAAAGGAGATTCCCCCATGCGTTTACTGCCTGTCGCGCTGTTGCTTGGCGCATTAAGTTATGCCCATTCGACCCTGGCTGCCGATGTCCAGGTTGAGGTATTGCAGGACAAACTCGACCATCCCTGGTCGGTGGCTTTTCTGCCTGACAATCAGACATTGTTAATCACGGAACGCTCCGGGCAATTGCGCAGTTGGCAGCCAGGCAAAGGGCTATCGCAGCCCATCAGCGGCGTGCCGAAAGTGTGGGCGAATCGCCAGGGTGGCTTACTGGATGTGGTTTTGGCACCGGATTTCACCCAGAGCCGTCGCGTGTGGCTCAGCTACACCACGGCAGATGCTGAGGGGCGAGCGGGCGGTGTGGTCGGTTATGGCCGTCTCAGCGACGATAACCGTCAGTTGAGCGACTTCAAGGTGGTGCTGGAGCAAACACCGAAGCTCTCCAGCGGCGCGAATATCGGCACCCGGCTGGCGTTTGATGCACAGGGGTTTCTCTACATTGCGTTTGGCGACAACTTTTCCAGTCTTAGCGCCCAACAACTCGACAAGCTATCTGGAAAAATCGTGCGTTTAACGCAGAACGGCGCTATCCCGGCGGATAATCCTTTTGTGCAGCGCAAAGATGCGCGTGCAGAAATCTGGTCCTACGGCATGCGCAATCCGCAGGGATTAGCTTTCAATCCGTGGACGCAGCAGATGTGGGAGAGTGAACACGGCCCGCGCGGCGGCGATGAAGTGAATATTCCGCAGAAAGGCAAAAATTACGGCTGGCCGTTGGCCACCTACGGCATCGATTACAGCGGTCAGAAAGTGCCGGAAGCGCAGGGCACGCACGTTGCCGGCACGGAACAACCGCAGTTCTGGTGGAAAGTGTCACCGGCCATCAGCGGGATGGCGTTTTACAACAGCGCACGTTTCCCACAGTGGAAAAATTCGCTGTTTATCGGCGCGCTGAAGGAAAAAAGTCTGATTCGCCTGCGGGTGAACGGTGAGAAAGTGGTTGAAGAGCAGCGATTGCTGGAGGATCGCGGTGAACGCATTCGTGATGTGCGTCAGGGGCCGGATGGTTATCTGTATGTCCTCACCGATGAAGCCAACGGCAAGCTGCTGAAAGTAGGGCTGGCGGAACCCGCCAGCGCCTCACGCGGTTAACTTAACGAACCCAGTTGCACACTTCCCAACCGCGCTGCTGTGCTTGCTCCAGCAGCAGCGCATTAGGGTTGATCACCCAGGCGTGATCGGCGTGCGTCAGCAACGGCATATCGTTCATGGAATCGCTGTAAGCCCAGGTCCGCTCAAAACGTTGATCCTGTTGCAAAGCTTTCCAGTCGCTCAGGCGGGTGACTTTCCCTTCACGATAGGTTGCAGTGCCGTAAATCTGGCCGCTGTAGCGCTCATCTACCACTTCCACGCCAATCGCCAGTGCGCCGTTCACGCCCAGACGCTGCGCTATCGGCACTGCCAGATGATCGCCGCTGGCGGTAATGATCATCACGGTGTCGCCGCGCTGCTGATGCCAGTTAATGCGCTCCCGTGCAGCGGGGAAGACGCGTGGCAAAATATCGCGATGGATAAAACGCCGCACCCAACCCTCAACCGTCAGGGTCGCCATGCCGGCTAGAGGGGAAAGCGTGGTGTTCATATACTCTTCAATCGACAGAGTGCCGGCATGGTATTTCGCCATGAGCGCCTGTTCCTGAGAGATGAGTGCTTCGGGGGCAAATCCCTGTGAGACCAGCCAGCGCAGCCACAGGCTGGTACTATCTTCACAAATCAGGGTTTCGTCCAGATCGAAAACGGCTAAGTCCATCGTGGTTCTCCTCGGGCTGATTGGCATCAGGTTAACGGAATTTTGTGACTGGCTTAACCATTCTGCGAAAAATCGGAATTTCACTCACTTTTTCCACTACGGCTTAACCGCAAAAGTGGCAGCGCGCCGGGGTTGGTGCCAGGGTTACTCTAATAAACTCTATAAAACTTTACGGTTGGACGGTTTTGTTCGCAGGTGGTAAGCGTGTAGCTTTTAATAAGACATGTCTTACCTGCTAGAAAACCATGATTTAACAAGGACAATCTGGTCACGCTCATGAGAAAAAATTCCGTCAATTCTGCATTGCGGCCGCTGGCTGCCACTTCATTATTAGTGCTTTTCCTTCCCGTCACCACTCAGGCTGAACAGGCGCCTGCGGCACCTCAAATTGAGGCCAAGGCCTGGGTTTTAATGGACTACAACAGCGGGAAAGTATTGGCCGAGTCCAATGCCGACCAGCGGTTGGATCCTGCCAGTCTCACCAAAATGATGACCAGCTATGTCGTTGGTCAGGCGTTAAAATCCGGCAAGATCCATAACGATGATATGGTCACCATTGGCCAGGATGCGTGGGCAACCGGCAACCCAAAACTGCGTGGCTCATCGCTGATGTTCCTCAAACCCGGCGATCGCATTCCGGTTTCTGAACTCAATAAGGGCGTGGTGATTCAGTCAGGCAATGATGCCTGCATCGCGCTGGCCGATTATGTCGCCGGTAGCCAGGACTCGTTCATCGGTCTGATGAACAACTACGTTAAAGCGTTTGGATTACAAAACACCCACTTTATGACCGTGCACGGTCTGGATGCCGAAGGGCAATACAGCACTGCACGCGATATGGCGATCATCGGCCAGCGTCTGATTAGCGATGTGCCTGAAGAGTATGCGTTAAACAGCGAGAAAGAGTTCACCTTTAATCACATCAAACAGATGAACCGAAACCGCCTGCTGTGGAGCAGCAACCTGAAGGTGGACGGAATTAAAACCGGGCATACCTCAGGCGCGGGTAATAACCTGGTGGCGTCCGCGGTCGACGGAGATATGCGTCTGATTTCGGTAGTACTCGGCACGCAAACCGATGCGATTCGTTTTCGTGAAAGTGAGAAGCTGCTCACCTGGGGTTTCCGCTTTTACGAAACCGTGACACCGATAAAAAGCGATAAACCCTTTGCTCAGCAGCGTGTGTGGTTTGGTGAGCAGAGTCAGGTCAATCTCGGGGTAGCGAAAGATGCGGCGATCACCGTTCCGAAAGGGCAGATGAAAAATCTCAAAGCCAGCTTCACCCTGAATTCCCCGCAGCTGGAAGCACCTCTGGAGAAGAATCAGGTGGTGGGAACCATTGATTTCCAGCTGGATGGCAAAACCGTGGATCAGCGTCCGCTGGTGGTGATGGAAGCGGTGCCGGAAGGCGGATTTATTGGCCGTATCTGGGATTTCATCATGATGAAATTCAATGGCTGGTTCGGGAAGTGGTTTAACTAATGAATAGGATGGCGGCCGGTAAAGCCGCCATCCCGATTACCCGCGAATCCAGCCTTTCTTAATCGGCATGGCGAATAACGCGCGATAAACCTGATGGGTGAAAGCCAGCATGCGTTCGCCATACAGCTGCCACGCCATATGTGAAGCCAGACAGCCCAGCATCCCCACCAAAATCCACCCAGCATATCCATTGGCCAATGCACGCCAAGATAAACCCGTGACCAGGCGATGGCACTGCCCACCGCCAGCAAGATCACGCCAGACCACAAGCGATGCCAGCAGATAAACGCCAGTGCAAAGGTGAAAATAGTGGTGCCATGATCGCTGGGATAAGAGTCATCGGCGGCGTGCGCCAGGAATTGATGGCCAAAGCCAATAGCAAACGGGCGCGGATGAGGCAGCAGTTGGCCCACGCACCAGGAGATAGTCAGCGCATAAATCAGCGCCATACCGGTTTCAATACCAACGCACGTTGCGACTGCACCTGCTCGCGCGGGCCCCACAGCCACAATGCCACAATCAGCAACGGGACAATGGCAATCACATCTTTAGCAATAAAGGTTGCCAGGTTAATCAACCACTGCGGTGAATCCGCCGTGGCGTTCATCCATAAAAAGAGACTATGGTTGAGCGCTTCCATCACGTTTAATTTTCCTCATCTTGTCTACCCAAAAAGAAACACCGGCAAAAATCAGCACCTGGCTCAGCCACACCCACCATCCTGACCACAGATTGTGAGAGAAGAAGTGGGCACCGCGCATCACCTGTCCGTATCCCATCAGCAAGCCCACAGCGATACCGAACAACAGTGCTAAGACGGCGCGGCGTGGACGCTCGGGCCACCACAGGAAGAACAGCGCCATCAACGCAAAGCCGCTCGACGCGTGACCGCCTGGGAAGCACTGCCCCGGACCGCTCAGCGCAGGCGTGGGATCCAGCAGTACAAAGCTGGCGGCCTTGCCGCCAAACATCGCCAAATCCCACGGGCAGGAGTGCGCGCTATGCGCCTTGAGAATGCCCACCACCAGCGGCCCAAGGCCAAACAGCAGGGCCACCAGCACGCGGCGGCCATCTCGCTGCTGCGCACCACGCAACAACATCAACACCGCACCCGCAATGATCACATCCTTAAACAGGCGATGATTGATCAGGTCCAGCCAACGATTGTGCTGCAATGGGAATGTCTGCGTCTGTGGGTCAAACCACCGCTGGCTGATAGCGATATCGAGGCCTTCGTGGCGTGACCACCACAGGAACACCAGTGCCGAAATTGCCAGTAAAATAAAGTTGATAGCGTAAAAGCGTCGCGACAAACAATAAATAGTCGGGCTCTTAATCTTATCGCGGGTTGTTGGAGTGTTTAACTTTGATGAAAGTTGCATGAATGTTTAAAAATAGCGAAACCAGAATCGCAGGGTCGCAATTTACGCTTAGGAGAACCTTAAGCGGCGGGCATTTCAGGCATAAAAAAACCCGCAAGTCAGTGACCGGCGGGCTCCACAATTTGGGGATTTCAAAGAAAAGCAGTGGCACTTATTCAGACTGCGCCCCAATTAGAAAGTTCTGAACGCGGTAAAATATTTTTAAAAAGGCAAAAGCGGCCAAATTATCACAATAAGCGTGCCGGCGAGCGTCAGCAAAACGTTAGCGATCGCATAAGTTCCTGCATAGCCCAGTGCCGGAATGCTACTGCGGGCAGTATCGCTGATGATCTCCATAGCCGGTGCACAAGTGCGCGCGCCCATGATGGCACCAAACAGCAGCGCACGGTTCATGCGCAGCACGTAGGCGCCAAACAGATAGCAAATCACCACCGGAATCAAACTCACCAGCAGGCCGCTGAGCAACATCAAGGCACCCGCGCTGCCAAGGCCGTGCTGCAGACCGCTGCCAGCGCTCAGGCCGACACCCGCCATAAACACCATCAAACCGAACTCTTTCACCATGGTCAGTGCACCCTGCGGGATGTAGCCGAAGGTCGGATGGTTCGCGCGCAGGAAGCCCAGCATGATACCCGCGAACAGCAAACCGGCGGCGTTACCGATGCCAAAGCTGAAGTTGCTGAACTGGAAGGTGATCATGCCGATCATCAACCCGATGATAAAGAAGGCGCAGAAGGCCAGCAGATCGGTCATCTGACTGTGAATCGCGATAAAGCCGATGCGATCCGCCAGGCTTTTCACGCGGCGCGCTTCACCACTCACCTGCAACACATCGCCTTTGTTCAGCATGATGCTGTCATCAATCGGCATCTCAATCTGGCTGCGAATCACCCGATTAAGGAAGCAACCGTGATCGGTGAGTTTTAGATGGCTCAGGCGCTTATTCACCGCGTTGTGGTTCTTCACCACAATCTCTTCGGTGACGATGCGCATGTCGAGCAAATCGCGGTCGAACACCTCTTTGCCGTTACGAAAGCTGGCATCGAGGCGTGCATGCGCGTCGGGATAGCCCACCAGCGAAATTTCATCGCCGAGTTGCAGCATCGCATCCCCATCCGGGCTGGCGAGAATACCGTTACGGCGTAGGCGTTCAATGTAGCAGCCGGTCTGACGGTGAATACCCAGCTCGCGCAGGTTTTACCGTCACTCCATTCCACCAATTCCGGGCCGACGCGATAGGCGCGGATCACCGGCAAGAACACTTTGCGCTGGCTGTCGGCATCCAGACCGCGCTCCCGCGCAATTTGCTGCGCGCAGGTTGGTAGATCCTGATGTTGCAGGCGAGGCAGATAGCGAGCGCCAAAGATCAGGCTGACCAGACCAATCAAGTAGGTAAGGGCATAACCCAGGCTGAGGTTATCCTGCATCATGTTGAGCTGATGGCTGTCACTGATACTTTGCCGCAGCGTGTCACCCGCGCCGACCAGCACCGGTGTGGAGGTCATGGAACCGGCCAGCATGCCCGCCGTGAGGCCAATATCCCAGCCGAAGGCTTTGCCAAGT
Organism: Pantoea rodasii; assembly: GCF_002095465.1. Taxonomy (GTDB): domain Bacteria; phylum Pseudomonadota; class Gammaproteobacteria; order Enterobacterales; family Enterobacteriaceae; genus Pantoea; species Pantoea rodasii. The sequence continues at coordinate 44,625 of NZ_MLFP01000005.1, forward strand.
CCCAACGCCACTAACAGGGCGCTGACCACCATGACAATGGCAAGAAGGAAGTAGTTTTTACCGTCGCGGAAAAAGATCGAGAAAAAGTTAGGTCCTGCTTCGACACCCACACAAAAAATAAACAACATAAAGCCGAGACTTAATGCGTCGGTATTTATCGCAAAATGCTGCTGACCTAAAATCAATGAAACAACGAGGACACCAATAGAATTACCGAGTTGGACGGATCCGAGACGTAATTTACCCAAGCAAAGCCCTAAGGCTAAGACGACAAATAATAACAGAACGTCATTTCCGCTTAACAATTCTGCGACGTTAATGTTCACGGTTTAACTTCTTCTTTACCTGTAACAAGTTGATGAAAGGGCCTTTTTTCGCTATCTTGTGGCAGCCGCAAGCGTCCTTGCCGCCAGGAAGGTGCAGACCATTATTAAAACGGCGTCATTCTAATCATAAATAACTTCCTCAGCTATCAGCAGTTTTCAATCCTTCTGCCAGCTGCTGTTTCTTTTTATTTCCACTTGTGCGCATCAGGGCTGTAAACGTTTCAATATTGTTAACGTGTAAGTTGAGGATGGTTATGTTGCAGCGCAATAATCGCTGGCCAGCATCGGTGCTGGGCGTCATGCTTTATACGCTGGTGTTTATTTTTGCACATCATTTTTGGGCGGTCGCCGCGGAACAAGCCGTCCGTGGACAGCCTGAATTATTGCTGTTTTTATTGCCAGGCATGCTCATGGCATTTCTGCAGCCGGATAGCCCGCTGATCGGCACGCTTTGGGTGGCCCTGACCGGGACGCTGCTGGGTATGGCGTGGATGTGGCTAACGGTGACGCAGATGCACAGCTGGCTGCTGATCGTAGCCTGGAGCCTAAGTGCGCTGTTTTGGGCAGGGTGCGGGGCGCTGGTGATCCGCCTGTTGCGGATTATGCTGGCAATGCGTGCGGAATAACGCCGGCAAAAACGGGCCCGCAGGCCCGTTTCATTATGCTTCTACACCCAGATTTTCTTTGGTCCAGGCAGCAAACTCGGTGTAACCACCGATATGCTGATCGTCGAGGAAAATCTGCGGCACGGTAGTCACCGGTTTGCCGGCACGCGCTTCCAGATCGGCCTTAGTGATGCCGGTCGCCTGGATATCGACGTACTGATAGTTGAAATCATCGCGCTCGCTGGTCAGCTTGGTGGCTAACTCTTTCGCACGTACGCAGTATGGGCAGCTTGAACGGCCAAAAATTACTGCAATCATTGCTTCTCTCCTTCCGCTGCTGTTTTGTGACCAGTTTCACATTACAGCGTGAATAATGGCTAACATCATGCCCGCCCATCCTGCTTAATTAAAGAAGAAAATGCCTGTTACTCTAATGCACACTGTCTATAGGCTTGCTATATAAAGACAGCTGAACAGATTGAAAAACTGAGGAAACATTGCATGCGTAATCTGGCCACTTTGCCTAAACCGATTTTGCTGCTGGAAGTGCTGGGCGTACTCACGGTGATTGGCGCCCTGCTGCTGGTGAACGACTGGATGACGGCGCCGGATTTTATGGCGAAAAAGTCGCTAGCAACGCTGCTGTTTTTCCTTGGCATCGCGCTAATGCTGCCTGCCGCATGGCTGATGATGTGGCGCACCGCGAAAGCGATGGCGCCACAGTTGTTCAATCACACCCATAAAAAGAAGTAACCGGAGAGGATTATGACGCCGACGATAGATTTACTGTGCAGCCACCGTTCCATTCGCGCCTTTACTGAGCAGGGCATTGATGATGCTCAGCGCAGCGCGATTATTGCTGCAGCGCAAGCGGCTTCGACCTCCAGCTTTCTGCAGTGCTCCTCCATTATTCGTATCACCGACCAGGAAAAACGTGAACAGCTGGTGCAGCTTACCGGTGGACAACCGTGGGTCAGCGCCGCCGCCGAATTTTGGGTATTTTGCGCCGACTTTAATCGCCATCAGCAAATCTGTCCTGATGCCCATCTTGGACGTGCGGAGCAACTGCTGCTGGGCTGTGTCGATACCGCACTGATGGCGCAAAATGCTATGGTTGCGGCGGAATCACTGGGACTGGGCGGAGTGTTTATCGGCGGTATCCGCAATAGCATTGCGCAGGTCACCGAATTACTGGAGCTGCCCCAGTTTGTGTTGCCGCTGTTTGGCTTCTGTATCGGCCATCCGGCTGCCGCGCCAGACGTGAAACCGCGTATGCCGCAGACGATGCTGGTGCATGAAAACCGTTATCAGCCGGTTGATAAGCGCGTGCTGGCCGAGTATGACAACCAAATCACCGCCTATTATCAGCAGCGTGACAGCAACCAGCGTTCGGAAAACTGGAGCGAACTGATTCAACGCCTGATCATTAAAGAAACGCGTCCGTTTATGCTGGATTATCTGCATCAACAAGGCTGGGCGACGCGCTAAGCACAAGGAACTCTGCAATGAAAATGGCCATTCTCACCCGCGATGGAACGTTGTATTCGTGTAAACGTCTGCGTGACGCCGCGGAAGAGCGTGGTCATCAGGTGCAGATGATCGATCCGCTCTCCTGCTACATGAATATCAATTCCGATTCCCCCGCCGTGCATTATCGTGGCGAAGCTCTGGGCCATTTTGATGCGGTGCTGCCGCGCATCGGCACCGCCACCACCTTTTATGGCACGGCGGTGCTGCGTCAGTTTGAAATGCTGGGCAGCTATCCCTTGAATGAATCAGTGGCCATCACCCGGGCGCGCGACAAGCTGCGTTCGTTGCAGCTGCTGGCGCGGGAAGGCATTGATATGCCGATCACCGGTTTTGCCTCCTCGCCTGATGACACTCAGGATGTGATTGCCATGGTGGGTGGTGCACCGCTGGTGGTGAAGCTGGTGGAGGGCACGCAGGGGATTGGGGTGGTGCTGGCGGAAACGCGCCAGGCAGCAGAAAGCGTGATCGATGCTTTTCGCGGACTCAACGCCCATATTCTGGTGCAGGAATTTATCAAAGAAGCGCAGGGACGCGACATTCGCTGCCTGGTGATTGGCAATGAAGTGGTGGCCTCCATCGAACGCATTGCCAAAGAGGGCGATTTTCGTTCCAATCTGCATCGCGGCGGCACCGCGCGCGTGGTCAGTATCACTGAGCAGGAGCGTGAAATCGCGGTGAAGGCGGCATCCACGCTCGGGCTGGAAGTGGCCGGTGTAGATATTTTACGCGCCAATCGCGGTCCGCTGGTCATGGAGGTCAATGCCTCGCCAGGCCTTGAGGGCATTGAGGGCACCACCGGTCTGGACATTGCTTCAATGATGATTAAGTGGGTAGAAGCGCACGCTTGCCCCGGCTATCGTCTTAAAACCGGGGGCTGAGCGCGCTTTTACGCGGTTTTCGTGGCATCAGATGCACTTTTTCCGTAAGCTAAGGCGCTTATTTCTTCACCCCACAGGACATAACGATGGATTCACTGGTCGTTCCTGACATCGACATCCTGCGTCGCTGGCTGGATCAACAAAATATCACCTGGTTCGAATGCGATGCCTGTCAGGCACTGCACCTGCCGCACATGCAGAATTTTGACGGGGTGTTTGATGCAAAAATCGACCTGGTGGACAACGTCATCCTCTTCTCGGCCCTGGCTGAAGTGAAACCCACTGCGCTGATCCCCCTGGTGGGCGATCTGTCGCAAATCAATGCCAGTTCGCTCACGGTGAAAGCCTTTATCGATATTCAGGATGACAATCTGCCCAAGCTGATTGTTTGCCAGTCGATCAGTACCACTGCCGGCTTAACCTTCGGCCAGTTCTCGCACTTTATGAAGCAAAGTGAAGAGGGCGTTTCCATGGTGATCATGGAAGCCTTTGCCAACAATCTTTTGATGGTGGGCGAAGAAGAAGAGGAACGACAGCCGAGTTCCAGCAGTCACGCCATGCTGCACTGAGTTACCCGCCTCGCTAACTGCCGCTTTTTGCGGCAGTTTTCATTTTCGCCCCACCACTTTTTATTCTGCATTTTGCCCTTTATTGCCAGATATTAGTCGTGCTTTATGCCACTAGTGCCAAAGCCCATAGCAGAAACATGCATAACTTATCGCAAAAAGGCGTTTTTTACGCTGGGATCTGGCACGCGTGAAGCTGGGGGGCTATTCTTGCGGGGCTGCTTGAGACGTGCAACCTCAGCACAACTATAGGTTTTTGCTATTAAACTCCCGCTGAATATTGATTCATTGTGTGTCTGTGATTAAACAGAAAAAACGCAACGACCGGATCGCGTGTATGCAGCGTTGTGATGACCCCCTCAGGAGGAAGTAAAACATGATCAACCAACGTAAAAAATGGTTGCCAGGTGTGGTTGCTGGTGTGCTGATGGCTGCGGCCGCAGGCGCTCAGGCAGAGGATAAAACGCTGCACGTATATAACTGGTCCGATTATATTTCGGCCGATACCGTGCCTAATTTTGAAAAGCAAACCGGCATCAAAGTGGTTTACGACGTCTTCGATTCCAACGAAGTGCTGGAAGGCAAGCTAATGGCCGGTTCAACCGGTTACGACGTTTTGGTGCCATCGTCCAGCTTCCTCGCGCGTCAGTTGCAATCTGGCGTGTTCCAGGAGCTGGATAAGAGCAAGCTGCCAAACTACAAAAACCTCGATCCTGATTTGATGGCGAAAGTCGCGCAACACGATCCGGGTAACAAATTCGCGATTCCGTATCTGTGGGGCACCACCGGTATCGGCTATAACGTTGAAAAAGTAAAAGCGGCGTTAGGCACTGATGCGCCAGTGAACAGCTGGGATCTGGTATTGAAACCAGAAAACCTGGAAAAACTGAAAAGCTGTGGTGTTTCCTTCCTCGATGCGCCGGAAGAGATTTTCGCCACCGTGCTGAACTACCTCGGCAAAGATCCGAACAGTTCTGATGCCAAAGATTACACCGGCGCCGCCACTGACCTGTTGCTGAAGCTGCGTCCAAACATCCGTTACTTCCATTCGTCTCAGTACATTAACGACCTGGCGAATGGCAACATCTGCGTGGCGATCGGCTGGTCTGGCGATATCCTGCAGGCGAAAGATCGTGCTGAGAAAGCCAACAACGGCGTGCATCTGGGCTACAGCGTGCCGAAAGAGGGTGCTTTGGCCTTCTTCGATATGATGGCGATTCCTAAAGATGCGAAAAATCTTGATGCCGCCTACCAGTGGCTGAACTACATCATGGATCCAAAAGTAATCGCGGATGTCTCCAACAAAATGAACTATGCCAACGGCAACAAGGCTTCACTGCCATTGATTAATGCCGATGTGCGCAACAATCCGGGCATCTTCCCAACGCCGGACGCGATGGCGAAACTGTTTGTGCTTAAAGTCCAGGATCCGAAACTGGATCGTGCGCGTACCCGTGCATGGACTAAAGTAAAAAGTGGTAAGTAATTCGTTCTAAACGAATTGATGACCTGTAACGACAACAGAGGCGCGGTGATGGCCTCTGTTGTGCCATTTCAGCGGCTGGTTGTGCCGCGCTACCCCGCTTAGCGCCGGAGAAATGTTAGTGAACGACGCGATTCCCCGCCCCCCAAATAAAACGGCTAAGGCGTTAACGCCGCTGCTGGAAATTCGCAACCTGACCAAATCTTTTGACGGCCAGCACGCCGTGGATGATGTCAGCCTGACCATTTATAAAGGCGAGATTTTTGCCCTGCTCGGTGCATCCGGCTGCGGTAAATCGACCTTGCTGCGCATGCTGGCGGGCTTTGAGCCACCGACCAGCGGGCAGATTGTGCTGGATGGGCAAGACCTGTCGCACGTTCCGCCATATCAGCGCCCGATCAATATGATGTTCCAGTCTTACGCGCTGTTCCCGCACATGACGGTGGAACAGAACATCGCCTTTGGACTGAAGCAGGATAAATTGCCGAAAGGCGAAATCAGCAGCCGCGTGGCTGAGATGCTGACGCTGGTGCACATGCAAGAGTTTGCTAAGCGTAAGCCGCATCAGCTTTCTGGCGGCCAGCGTCAGCGAGTGGCGCTGGCGCGTAGCCTGGCGAAACGCCCTAAACTGCTGCTGCTGGATGAACCGATGGGCGCGCTGGATAAGAAACTGCGCGACCGCATGCAGCATGAAGTGGTGGATATTCTGGAGCGCGTCGGCGCGACCTGCGTGATGGTGACGCACGACCAGGAAGAAGCCATGACCATGGCCGGCCGTATTGCCATCATGAACCGTGGCAAGTTCGTGCAGATTGGTGAGCCAGAAGAGATTTACGAGCATCCCACCAGCCGTTACAGCGCCGAATTTATTGGCTCGGTCAACGTGTTTGATGGCCTGTTGCGTGAGCGTGCGGAAGATGGCGTGGTGATTGATGCGCCGGGCCTGGTGCATCCGCTAAAAGTGCAGACCGATGTGTCCATTATCGATAACGTGCCGGTGCACGTTGCACTGCGTCCTGAGAAAGTGATGCTGTGCGAAGACGTCCCGGCAGATGGCTGCAACTTTGCCGTGGGTGAAGTGGTGCATATCGCTTATCTCGGTGACCTGTCGATTTATCACGTTCGCCTGCGCAGCGGTCAGATGATCAGTGCGCAATTGCAGAATGCCCATCGCTATCGCAAAGGTGCGCCAACATGGGGTGATGAAGTTCGCCTGTGTTGGGAAGCCGATAGCTGTGTGGTTCTGACGGTTTAAGGAGGCGTAATGAGCCAGATTTCTCAACGCAGCGAACCTGAAGTGGTGGGTACACCGTTGCAGCGCTGGGGCACGCGCATGAAAATGCTGCATGGCCGCAAGCTGGTGATCGCCTTGCCGTATCTGTGGCTGATCCTGCTGTTTTTGCTGCCGTTCCTGATCGTGCTGAAGATCAGTTTCGCCGATATTGCGCGCGCCATTCCGCCATACACCGATTTGGTTACCTGGGCCGATGACCAGCTCAATCTGGTGCTGAATCTCGATAACTACATCACGCTCACTGACGATCCGTTGTATGCCGAAGCCTATCTCACTTCGTTGAAAGTGGCGGGGATCTCCACGGTAATCTGTTTGCTGATAGGTTATCCGCTGGCGTGGGCAGTGGCACACAGTAAGCCTTCGATGCGCACCATTCTGCTGTTGCTGGTGATTCTGCCATCGTGGACATCGTTCCTGGTGCGCGTCTATGCGTGGATGGGCTTGCTGAACAACAACGGCATTCTCAACCGCTTCCTGATGTGGCTGGGTGTCATCGACCATCCTCTGGTGATCCTTTACACCAATACCGCGGTGTATATCGGTATTGTTTATTGCTATCTGCCGTTTATGGTGTTGCCAATCTATACCGCGTTAACCCGCATCGATTACTCGCTGGTGGAAGCGTCGCTGGATCTGGGCGCGCGTCCGCTGAAAACCTTCTTTAATGTGATTGTGCCACTGACCAAAGGCGGCATTATTGCTGGTTCGATGCTGGTGTTTATCCCGGCGGTGGGGGAATACGTGATCCCTGAATTGTTGGGAGGCCCGGACAGCATCATGATTGGCCGTATCCTGTGGCAAGAGTTCTTCAATAACCGTGACTGGCCGGTAGCCTCAGCGCTGGCGGTGATCATCCTGTTGATTTTGATTCTGCCGATCATCTGGTTCCACAAGCATCAAAACCGCGATTTGGGAGAGCAGGAATGAATCAGTTACCGACCATTCGCTCTCCGTGGCGTACGGCGATTTTGGTCGCATGCTTTATGTTCTTGTACGCGCCGATGCTGCTGCTGGTGGTTTACTCCTTTAACAGCTCGCAACTGGTGACCGTGTGGGAGAGCTTCTCGTTCCACTGGTACAAAGTGCTGTTCCAGGACGATGCGATGCTGGATGCCGTTGGTCTCAGCCTGACCATCGCCGCGCTCTCCGCCACCATGGCGGTGGTGCTCGGCACGATGGCGGCGGTGATCATCGTGCGCTTTGGCCGTTTCCGTGGGCACAGCGGTTTTGCGTTTATGCTCACCGCACCGCTGGTGATGCCGGATGTGATCACCGGGTTGTCACTGCTGCTGCTGTTTGTGGCGATGGGTAACACCTTTGGCTGGCCGAGCGATCGTGGCATGCTCACCATCTGGCTGGCGCACGTGACTTTCTGTACCGCGTATGTGGCGGTGGTGATCAACTCCCGCTTGCGCGAGCTGGATCGCTCAATTGAAGAAGCGGCGATGGATCTTGGCGCGACACCGTTAAAAGTGTTCTTCGTGATTACCGTGCCAATGATCGCGCCAGCGATTGTGACCGGCTGGCTGCTGGCCTTTACGCTGTCGCTGGACGATCTGGTGATTTCCAGCTTCGTTACCGGTCCAGGAGCGACTACGCTGCCGATGGCGATCTTTGCCACCGTGCGACGCGGCGTCAATCCAGAGATCAATGCGTTAGCCTCATTGATTCTGTTTGTGGTCGGATTGGTTGGATTTATCGCCTGGCGCTTTATGGCGCACGAAGAAAAGCAACGTTTACGCGATATTCAGAAAGCTAAACGTGGCTGAAACTCGTAACATTTGCCACTATAAGCAAGGCTGGCGTTGCCAGCCTTTTCTTATGGAGCCTGGTCGATGTCGGAAACCTTTAAACCCTCAATGTTATCTTCAACGCCCGCAGCGGTAACGGTGGCAGGTATTGCTATCATTGCCACCCGCTGTCTCAGCGTGCTGATGCTGGCCAATGAGCTGGGGTACGATGAAATCGCCAATTTTGTCCATCGTAGTGCGCAAGCCTGGGACTCCACCCTGATTTTTATCGCCAGCCAGCTGATTTTTCTGTTTTGAACTGCGCTGCGCGTTTACCCTGATGCGTGGCAACAATCGCGGTCGCTGGGGTTATGTCGTCACGCAAGTGATTGTGCTGGCTTATATGCTGATGGCGTCAGTGGGTTGGATCTACCCCGAGATCTTCAGTATTCCCGGAGAGACCAACGCGGAAATTATTCACCACACGTTGCTGCAGAAAGTGCCGGATGTGCTGGTGTTACTGCTGCTGTTTGTACCGGCCAGCAGTCGCGCTTTTTTCCGCGCCCGGTGATACAATCTGCCCCCGATTTTTCTCCCGATTTTCAATACAGGCCTCACCATGCATTGCGCGCTTTATGATGCCGGTCGCTGTCGTTCATGTCAGTGGCTGGAAAAACCCTATCCGCAACAGCTCAGTGATAAGCAATCATTGCTTGAGCAGTTGCTGGCACAGATGCCCGTGGCTGAATATTTATCGCCAGTGACGTCTGCGCAACAAGGGTTTCGCAATAAAGCCAAAATGGTGGTGAGCGGCAGCGTTGAGCGGCCGATTTTCGGCATGCTGGCACGTGATGGCGAACCGATTGATCTGTGCGATTGCCCGCTGTATCCCGCCAGCTTCGCGCCAGTATTCGAGGTGCTGAAACCCTTTATTGCCCGCGCTGGATTGACACCCTACAACGTGGCGCGAAAACGCGGCGAGCTGAAATTCCTGTTACTCACCGAGAGTTCGCAAGGCGGCATGATGCTGCGCTTTGTGCTGCGTTCCACCAGCAAGCTGGAGCAACTGCGTGCAGCCTTACCGTGGTTGCAGCAGCAGTTGCCGCAGCTGACAGTGATTTCCACCAATATCCAACCGGTGCATATGGCGATTCTGGAAGGGGATGAAGAGATTGCTTTGACGCCGGATCAGGCGCTGGCCGAGCGTTTCAATCAGGTGCCACTTTACATTCGTCCGCAAAGTTTCTTTCAGACCAACCCGCAGGTCGCCGCTGATTTGTATGCCACCGCGCGTGATTGGGTAGCAGAGCTGCCGGTGACCAGTATGTGGGATCTGTTCTGCGGTGTGGGTGGCTTCGGCTTGCACTGCGCCACGCCTGAGATGCAGCTGACCGGTATTGAGATCAGTGCGGAAGCGATTGCTTGTGCACAGCAGTCTGCAAAACAGTTAGGGCTTGATAAGGTAAGTTTCGCCGCGCTGGATTCTACTCAGTTCGCCACCTCGCGTGAGCAGGTGCCACAACTGGTATTGGTTAATCCGCCACGTCGCGGTATTGGTGCTGAGCTGTGTGCTTATCTTAGTGAGATGGCGCCGGACTACATTCTCTATTCGAGCTGTAATCCCAGCACGATGGCGCAGGACATTGCGCGTCTGGCGGATTATGCGGTGAGCCGCGTCCAGCTGTTTGATATGTTCCCGCACACTGCACACTTTGAAGTGCTGACGTTACTGATTAAGAAGGGTGGAGCCGCGTAGCCGCCGCCTGAACTGAGGACATGCAGAACCTGTCAGGTTGCACGCCACGCCGCTCCATAATGCTTATTCCGGGAACCACTTCTGATTGATTTGCTGCCAGGTGCCATCGGCTTTCAGGGCCACCAGCGCGTCATTCATCTCTTTCAGCAGCGTTGCATTGCCCTTACGAACCGCAATGCCCAATCCGGTGCCAAAGTATTCGGTATCGGTGATGTGCTCGCCCACCGCGCTAAGATCGTCGTTGGCCTTCAGCCACTGATTCACGACCGCGCTATCGCCAAACACGCCGTTCAGGCGACCATTTTTCAGATCGAGAATCGCGTTCTGGTAGCTGTCATAGGCTACGGCGATCACCTCTGGATGCTTCTCCAGCAGGTATTTCTGATGCGTGGTGCCATTTTCCACGCCAACGCGCTTCCCTTTTAGCTGGCTGAAGTCACTGAACTGACCTTTGTGCGCAATCACAATCGCGGAGTTAGCGTAGTATGGCTGAGTGAAATCGACCTGTTTGCTGCGCTCGGCGGTGATATCCATGCCAGAGATGACCGCATCATAACGACGGAATTTCAGCGAGGGGATAAGGCTGTCAAACGCGTTATTGTTGAAGGTGCAATCCGCTTTCATTTGCTGGCATAACGCTTTCGCCAGATCGATATCGAAGCCAACGATTTGGTTGTCGTGGTCGAGGGATTCAAACGGGGGATAGGTCGCAGAAGAGGCGAAGCGGATTTTTTCCGCCGCATAAGCATTCATTGCCAGTGTTGCAAGCGCAGCTGCAACAATCCATTTTTTCATTATATAACTCCTGTAAACCATGCCAGAGATGGAACGGGTTACACGATGCCAGTAAATGAATTTATATGCAATAAATATGATTAAAAATTTGAATGAGGCGCACCGAAGCGCGCCGTTTGAAATTAATTCCGTTGTTCAAACGCCAGTGCCCGTTTCTCGATCAGGCGCATCATCAGCGTCAGTAAACCGTTCACCACCAGATAAATCAGGCCAGCCGCCGCATACACCGTGACATCGTAAGTGCGTCCATACAGCATCTGCCCATGCCCCATAACCTCCATCAGCGTAATGGTGTACGCCAGCGAGGTGCTCTTAAATACCAATACGACTTCATTGGAGTAAGAGGAGAGGGCGCGTTTAAATGCATACGGCAGCAAAATGCGCAGGGTATCTTTACGGTTCATGCCCAGAGCGGCGCAAGACTGCCATTGCCCGGACGGAATGGCGCGTACTGCACCGTAGAACAACTGCGTGGTGTAAGCCGCGCTGTTAAGCGACAGCGCGAGCAGCGCACATAGCCAGGGCTGCGACAGCAGATGCCATAACCACGGCACGTTCTGAATGCTGGGAAACTGGCCGGGGCCATAATAAATCAGGAAGATTTGCACCAGCAGCGGCGTGCCGGTGAACACCGTGATATAGCCTTTCACCAGCCAGTTCAGCACCGGGACTTTCAGGGAGAGCACGATGGTACACAGTAGCGCCAATACCAGTGCGGCAATCAGTGATGCCACCGTCAAGGTCAGACTGGTGTGCAGCCCTTTGAGCAGTTCGGGTAAGTATTCCAGCATGCGTCAGGCCCCTCGCTCGAAACGCGTGGTGCGCGATTCAATACGGCGCAGCACCGCCTGACTGAACAGCGTAATTATCAGGTAAATAGCCGCCGCCACCAGATACCAGGTGAACGGTTCCTGCGTGCGCGTAGCAATGCTTTTGGTCTGCTGCATCAAATCATTCACGCTAATCAACGACACCAGCGCGGTATCCTTCAGCAGCACCAGCCACTGGTTGCCAAGACCCGGCAGGGCATGACGCCACATCTGCGGCATGATCAGGCGGAAGAAAATCACCGATTTCTTCATGCCTAATGCCTGACCGGATTCCCACTGACCGACCGGCACCGCTTTCAACGCGCCGCGCAGTGTTTGTGAAGCATAGGCGGAATAGAGCATCGCTAAGGCAATTACGCCGCACAGGAATGGGCTGACATCGAAGTTTTCAATCTGTACCTGCACCGGAATGCTGAACAGGCCGAAGTTGATGTGGAAGCCGTCAGAGAGCGTCAGCAATAGCTGCGACGCGCCGAAATAGATAAACAGCACCACCAGAATTTCAGGCAAGCCGCGAATCAGCGTCACCAGCACGGTACCAACCCATGCCAGCGGCTTCCAGCGCACGGTTTCCCAGCCAGCAAAAATCATCGCCAGCACAAGGCCGGCGATCAGTGCACAAACAGCAAGGCCGACGGTCATGCCGGCGGCGCTTGCGAGTGGGATCATTTCATTCATCAGGAATTACTGCTGGAACCATTTGTTGTAGATGGTTTTGTAGGTGCCGTCAGCTTTGATCTTCTCCAGTGCGGTGTTGAACTTGCCCTGCAGATCGGTATTGCCCTGACGGACCGCGATACCCAAACCGGTACCGAAGTAATCTTTATCCGTGACTTTTTCACCCAGTGGGGCGAGATTGGCATTCTGCTTCAGCCACTCGTTTACCACCGCCGTGTCACCGAATACCGCATCGATGCGGCCATTTTTCAGATCCAACACCGCATTCTGATAGCTGTCATAAGGCACAACGGTGATGTCGCTGTGTTTGTCAGACAGGTATTTCTGATGCGTAGTGCCGTTCTGCACGCCGACACGCTTGCCTTTCAACGCGCTGACATCAGCCAGTTTGCCTTTCTGCGCAATGAAAATGGCAGAGTTGTCGTAGTAAGGCTTAGAGAACAGCACCTGCTTTTCACGCTCTGGCGTGATGTCCATACCCGCCATCACCGCGTCAAAACGACGGAATTTAAGGCTGGGGATCAGGCTATCAAATGCCTGGTTGGTGAAAGTACAGGTCGCATCGATCTCTTTACACAGCGCATTGGCCAGATCGACATCGAAGCCCTGAATCTTGTTGTCAGAGTCGACAAACTCAAACGGAGGATAGGACGCTTCGGTGGCAAAACGCAGGGTCTGCGCAGCAGAAGCGCTCAGGCTCAGACTGGCAAGCAGTGCAGCAAGTACGACTTTTTTCATTAGATGCATCCTGACTTAGTGCGATAGATAATGTGCAAACGCTTCGGTTTGCGGCTGTGTAAAGTGGCTGGCATCGCCTTGCTCAACGATATGACCGTTCTCCATGTACACCACACGGCTGGCGGTTTTACGCGCCACTTCAACTTCATGGGTGACAATCACCTGAGTGATCTGCGTCTGCGCCAGCTCACGAATGATGCTGACGATCTGCGCGGTGATTTCGGGATCGAGTGCGGCGGTAGGTTCGTCAAATAACAGCACCTGCGGCTCCATCATCAGCGCTCGGGCAATCGCCACGCGCTGTTGCTGGCCACCAGAGAGGTGCAGCGGGAATCGATCGGCAAATTGCGTCAGGCGCAGGCGATCCAGCAATTTATCGGCACGTGCACGCGCGGCTTCTTTGCTAAGACCGAGCACGCGACACGGCGCTTCAATCAGGTTCTGCACCACGGTGAGATGCGGCCACAGATTGTATTGCTGAAACACCATGCCCACGTTTTGACGTAGTTCACGGATCGCGTTATCTGACGGCGCTTTGCTGAAGTCAAAATGGTTTCCGGCAATCTGCAGGCTACCGGAACGCGGCTGCTCCAGCAGATTGAGGACGCGCAGGAGCGAACTTTTACCCGCGCCACTCGGCCCGAGCAACACCAGCGTCTCTCCCTGCGGACATGCCAGGTTGATATCGAACAGTGCCTGATGGGCACCGTAAAAACAGTTAATGGCGTTTAGTTGAATACTCATGCGCAAAATATGAATAGTAATTAGTGCCGCGAATCTTAACGTCACCAGAATAGTTATGCAAATGTGGTGGGTTAAAATTTATTAAACAGCAGTGAAGTCCCAAAAGCGTAGCACAATATCGGGCAGTTCAAGGCCGAAAAGGGCCCAGCCGCAACAAGGGGATGAGAAAAAATTAACAAAAAACGCCGCAAAGATGCGGCGCGCTTAAGTTTGAAACTGAGTGTTGTAAAAGTGAGCGGTTATTTCTTCTCTTCCAACAGTTGGCTGAGCGATCCACCCCCGGCGTGCGGCACTTCGCCGACGTAGCGAATATCATCCACGGCCCAGCAGGTCCCTTCCTTAATCATCAACACTTCGTCGTGCCAGCTTTTACCCTCGCGGTTCAACGCTACCCGTAGCGGGATATTGCGTGCATCGCGGTTCGGGATGGTTGAGGCGCTGGCAACATCCGCGGAGGTTGGGCCCTGAGCAAGGCTGGAGAACAGATCGCCCTGGCTCCACGAGGCAGGCTTACTGCTCTGCGAGCTGGCACTCAGCAGTTTTTGATACAGGCGATCGCTCAGGTAAGGGCGATATTTTGCCAGGGTGCTGCTATTAGGTAACCCCTGAGTGGGCTGGCTAATGCGTAAATCGTAAAACTGCTGGGCGACGCTGTCTGGACCGCCATCGACACAACTGGCAGTGCGCGGTCCGTTATCCTTGATCACCGGTTCAACGGTGGTACAGGCACTCAGCAGCAACGCAGCGGGAACAAGCAGCGCAAAGGCATTGTTTCTCATCTCGATTTCCTTATTGTTCACTGGCAAAGCGCCATTTTTAACATAGAGTATAGTCTTGCTTTTACGCCGTACGAGCTGTACCCGTCATGCAGGTGCGTCGGCCGCACGCATTCGCCCGAATCACTTACCGGAGTAAGCTCATCGGGAGTCACTTGTTTGCCGCCTTCCTGCCTCTTGAATTATTGAGGGTACAAATTGACCTCACTCAAACAAGGAGACCGCGATGAAATTTTCCACCACGCCCACGTTAGAAGGGCACAGCATCACTGAATATTGCGGTGTGGTTACCGGTGAAGCGATTCTCGGGGCCAATATTTTCCGTGATTTCTTCGCCGGTATTCGCGATATCGTTGGCGGCCGTTCCGGTGCTTATGAAAAGGAGCTGCGCAAAGCACGGCAGATCGCCTTTGAGGAACTGGAAGAGCAGGCTAAAGCGCTGGGCGCAAATGCGGTTGTCGGCATCGACATCGATTATGAAACCGTGGGCAAAGACAGCAGCATGCTGATGGTGAGCGTCACCGGTACCGCAGTGATTATTCGCTGATGCGCCTTGCTGTTCTGCTGGCGCTGGCGTTTTTTATTGAGTGCCTGTCAGTCGTCTGTTGAGCCGCGCCACGGCTACTGGGTGGATACGGCACATCCGGCGCAGGGCGCGCGGCCTCGCATTAAAGTGGTGGTGATCCACTATACCGCCGAGGATTTGCCTTCCTCGCTGGCGACGCTGACCGATCGTGAAGTCAGTGCCCACTATTTAATCCCGCAGCAGCCCGCGCAGAAAAGCGGTCAGGGCGTAATTTGGCAACTGGTGCCGGAGAGCGAACTGGCGTGGCATGCCGGACCCAGCTTTTGGCGCGGCGCGACGCGCATCAATGACACCTCAATCGGCATTGAGATCGTCAATCGTGGCTACACGCGGACATTAACTGGTGTGGAGTGGCAGCCGTTTACGCCAGCGCAAATCAGCGTGTTGGTGGCGCTGGTGAAAGATATCACGCAGCGTTATGCCATCACGCCTGAAAATCTGGTGGGGCACAGCGACATTGCGCCGCAGCGTAAACAGGATCCTGGCCCACTATTCCCGTGGCAGCAGTTGGCCGAACAAGGGTTGGGCGCATGGCCCGATCACGCCACGGTGCAGCGCTATCTCAATGGGCGCGCTGCTGATGCTCCCATCGATCAGGCCGAACTGCTGGGGGCGCTCCAGCGTTATGGCTATGACGTGGCTGCTGCCGATACCCCACAAATGCAGCGTAAGCTGATTGCGGCGTTTCAGATGCACTTCCGTGCGCGGGATTATCGAGGCATCGCCGATGCAGAAACGCTGGCGATAGCTCAGGCGCTGCTGGCGAAATACGGTGCGGCGCAGTGATGAGATGGTGTATGACATCGCCGATGCAGAAATGCTGGCGATAGCTCGGACGCTGCTGGCGAAATACGGCGCAGGCAGTGAAGAGCCGGTGTATGACATCGCCGATGCAGAAATGCTGGCGATAGCTCGGGCGCTATTGGCGAAATACGGTGCGGCTGAAGTTGGGGCGCGCGTTGGTGAGCTTATGGACGGCCCGAAGGCCGTCCCAGCAAGGCAACCTGCGCTCTGTTAAGCCAGAAACGCCTGCCAGTGAGCAACCAGACGTTGTAAGTCCTGACGGCTGACATCGAGATGGGTGGCAATACGCGTCACCGGGCCCACGCTCATCAGCACATCGCCGGAGTGCATCCAGCTTTTCAGTGCGTCAACCTGATCCGCCGGTACTTTCACAAACAGCATATTGGTGTGCTGATTCAGTACCTCAACACCAATGGCGCTGAGCTGTTCAGCCAGCCATGCGGCATTGTCATGATCCTCTTTCAGGCGCGTGACGTTGTGCTTCAGCGCATACAGACCCGCTGCCGCCAGAATCCCCGCCTGACGCATGCCGCCGCCGGTCATCTTGCGCCAGCGACGCGCCTGCTCAATGTAGGCTTCATCACCACACAACAGTGAACCCACCGGTGTGCCCAGCCCTTTGGACAGACAAATGGTCAGCGTATCGCAGAATTGGGCGATATCTTTCAGCTCAACATTTTGCGCCACCACCGCGTTGAAAATGCGTGCGCCATCAATGTGCAGTGCCAGTTTGCGTTCGCGCGTCAGGTTCCATGCTTGCTCCAGATAGCTGAGCGGCAGCACTTTGCCGTGATGGGTGTTCTCCAGGCTCAGCAGGCGCGTACGGGCGAAGTGGATGTCATCCGGCTTAATGGCCGCAATGATATCGGTCAGCGGCAGCGAGCCATCTTCAGCATGTGAAATCGGCTGTGGCTGGATGCTGCCCAGCACCGCCGCACCGCCGGCTTCGTATTTATAATTATGCGCCTGCTGACCAACAATATACTCATCGCCGCGCTGGCAGTGGCACAACAGCGCAACCAGGTTGGCTTGGGTTCCGGTGGGGAAGAACAGCGCATCCGCTTTCCCGCTCAAACGCGCGGCTTCGACTTCAAGGGCATGGACAGTGGGATCATCGCGATAGACATCATCGCCAGTTTCGGCGGCCATCATCGCATCCAGCATGGCGGCACTTGGGCGGGTTACGGTATCACTGCGTAAATCGATCACATTGCTCTCCTGAAACAAAAAAGCGGGCTGAGCGCCCGCGTTGTTATTAATCTGGCAGGGTTATCCGTTTTACCTCAGCCAGTTGGTTTTCGCCAGTTCAACAATCTCATCGCCTCGCCCATTGAGAATGGCGCGCAGCATATACAGGCTGAATCCTTTGGCTTGTTCCGCTTTGATCTGCGGCGGCATCGACAATTCTTCTTTGGCAGTGATGGCATCAATCAGCACTGGGCCATCATGGGCAATCGCCTGCTCAAGCACGCTATTAAGCTCCGAGGCTTTTTCAACGCGCATGCCCTTAATGCCACAGGCTGTGGCAATTGCGGCGAAATCCGGGTTTTCCAGGTCAGTTCCATCGGTCAGATAGCCACCGGCTTTCATTTCCATCGCCACGAAACCGAGGACGCTGTTGTTAAAAATCACCAGTTTGACCGGCAATTTCAGTTGGGCGACGGAGATAAAATCGCCCATTAACATGCTGAATCCACCATCACCACACAGCGCTACAACCTGGCGCTGCTTATCAAGCGCCTGGGCGCCCAACGCTTGCGGCATGGCGTTGGCCATCGAACCGTGATTAAACGAGCCGATCAGACGACGTTTGCCATTCATCTTGAGATAGCGCGCGGCCCAAACGGTCGGTGTACCGACGTCGCAGGTAAAAATGGCATCATCGGCGGCATAATGGCTGATTTGCTGCGCCAGATACTGTGGATGAATCGCCTGCTTGTCATTGGCCGTGGCCAGGTCATCGAGGCCTTTGCGGGCATCGACATAATGCTCAAGCGCGCTGTCGAGGTGGTGACGGTCATTCTTGCTGCTGAGCTGGGGCTGCAGCGCCTGTAACGTGGCTTTAATGTCGCCCACCAGCGCCATATCTACGTGGCTGTGGGAACCCAGACTGGCAGGGTTAATATCAATTTGGATAATTTTTGCGTCAGCAGGATAGAACGCCCGATACGGGAACTGCGTGCCCAACAACACTAAGGTGTCGGCGTTCATCATGGCGTGATAGCCCGAGGAGAAGCCTATCAGGCCGGTCATCCCGACATCGTAGGGATTGTCATACTCAATGTGTTCTTTGCCGCGCATGGCATGCACTACCGGCGCTTTCAGCGTTTCAGCCAGTTTTACCACTTCAGCGTGAGCACCTGCGCAGCCGCTACCGCACATCAGCGTGATATTTTTCGCCTCATTAAGCGTCTCGGCCAGGCGAGCAATTTCGCTGGCGTTGGGCACGATATGCGGCAATTGCGGTGGATACCACTCGCTGCGCGCGCCTTCGGGTGCGGGTTTCAATGCCACATCGCCGGGGATGACGATCACTGACACGCCGCGATTGAGGATCGCTTTACGCATCGCAATGCCCAGCACCTGCGGCAGCTGTTCCGGGTTAGACACCAGCTCACAATAGTGGCTGCACTCACGAAACAGTTCTTGCGGATGGGTTTCCTGGAAGTAACCGCTGCCGATTTCACTGGAAGGAATATGTGCGGCAATCGCCAGCACCGGTACATGGTTGCGATGGCAGTCAAACAGACCGTTAATCAGATGCAGGTTGCCTGGACCGCAGGAACCGGCACACACCGCCAGTTCACCGCTGATTTGCGCTTCGGCACCGGCTGCAAAGGCTGCCACTTCTTCATGCCGGGTCGGCATCCATTCGATGGTCCCCATGCGATTGAGGCTGTCACTCAGCCCATTAAGAGAATCGCCGGTGACGCCCCAAATGCGTTTCACACCGGCACTTTCAAGGGTTTTGGCCAGCAGCGCTGCCACAGTTTGCTTCATCGTTCGCTCCTTTCTGGTGTTAGGCCATCCATCCTGATGGCGGAAACGTGTCAGTCAGAAAGCGTAGACGATGGAATGCGTGCGCAGCCGTGAAAAAATGCGCTGTACGCTCAGGCGGAAAACAGCGCGATCAGGATCGGTGCCAGCAGGCTCATGATAAAACCGTGCACAATCGCCGCCGGAACAATCTCCATGCCGCCGGTCCGCTGCAGAATGGGCAAGGTGAAATCCATCGACGTGGCGCCGCTCAGGCCCAGCGTCATGCTGCGCTGACGGCTGATCAGCAGTGGGATCAGCATGATGGTGATTAACTCCCGCAGCAGGTCGTTGAAAAAGGCCGCACTGCCGATCACCGGGCCAAAGGATTCGGTCATCAGGATGCCGGACAGCGAGTACCAACCGAAGCCGCTGGCGAGGGCCAGACCGGTTTTGATCGGCAAATCGAGCCACAGCGCCGCCAGCATGCCACCGATGAGGGCGCTGCACAGTGACACCGCAGCCACCAGCATGCCGCGACGGTTAAGCGTGATCTGACGTAACGACATGCCGCTGCTGCGCAACTGAATGCCCACTAAAAACAACATCAGCATCAGGGCATATTCGCTCACTGTCGAGGCGTGACGCAGCGGTGACCACTGGCTCAATCCCAGCAGAAATCCCCCTAACACAGAACCGCACAACTTGAGTGATTCCAATGCCATATGCAGACGAGAAGGCAGGGCCTGTTGCTTGTGCGTGTGATGCCACGGCACGCGCTTTTCCAACAGCCAAAAGGCCAGCAGTGAACAGGCCAGAATGCACAGCATGCTGATCAAAGCGGTGTGGAAGATGGTCAGCAAATTCGTGCTGAGATTGTCCAGAAATGCCAGGCTGGTGCCCATAAAGAACAGAATGATATACACCAACGCGCTAAGCATGCGGCTACGCCGTGCAGCAAATTGGCACGCCTGATGTGCAGCAAATAGCCGAAAATCAGCGGCAGTAAAATAATGATTAAGCCATACATAGTGAGATTCCATCCGTGGTGGGGGCCGTCACGCTAGCGAAAAACACTTGAAGTGTAAACCTTTTCCCCCTGCCGATAACTTGACCAACTTAACGGCGCAAACCATGCTCAGGCAAAACAGCGAAGGGATAGAAAGATGATTCTGGAACACATCGACATTACCGGGTTTCGCG
Source organism: Pantoea rodasii (assembly GCF_002095465.1). Lineage (GTDB taxonomy): Bacteria > Pseudomonadota > Gammaproteobacteria > Enterobacterales > Enterobacteriaceae > Pantoea > Pantoea rodasii. The sequence goes on from NZ_MLFP01000005.1 coordinate 64,923, forward strand.
GTATCAACCAGCTGTCATTGCCGTTGACCGAGACCAACCTGCTGATTGGCGAAAATGCCTGGGGTAAGTCCAGTCTGCTGGACGCGTTAACCTTAATCCTGGCACCCGCTGCCGAACCTTATCAGTTTACTGAAAAGGATTTTCATTTCCCGCCTGGAGAACTGGATGCACGCCTGCGCCAGTTGCAGCTGGTGTTTCGCTTTCGCGCGCAGGAAGACGATGATCTTGCCGTGTTGCAACCCTTCTGGCAGCGGGAAGAGCATGGGCGTTTTATCCGTTTTAGTACCCGAGCACGACGAAATGAACGTGGCGTGAAAACCACCTGGCGTTTTATCGATCAGCATGGCGATGTGTTACCGATGGAGGGCACGGAGGCGGCGCTGGCGCATCTGCGTGCCTACTATCCGGTGCTACGACTGCGCGATGCACGCTTTGGTCGGCGAGGGCGACACAGTGAGCCCGATGGCGAGCGTCGGGCCTCCACGTTGAGTGAGCTGACGCAGGAAGTTGAAAAGTTGACGCGTGATTTAGTGATACGCCCACAAACGCTTAGCGATGAGTTGTTGCGGCAGGGTCTGCACACCATGCAGCAACTGCTGGAACACTATTTCCTCGTGCAGCAACCGGGCAGCAGCGCGGCGCGTATGGCGCCAGAAAGGCGTGATGGCTCTCAGGGCTGGCGTTCGCTAGATAAACTCAATCATCTGATTGCGGGGACCGAATCGCGTAGCCGTCAGGTGATTCTGCTGCGCATGTTCTCGCTGCTGATTCAGGCGCACGGCAATGAAGCATTGCCTGCGGGGGCACATCCATTGTTGCTGGTGGAAGATCCGGAAACGCGGTTGCATCCCATCATGCTGTCGGTGGCGTGGAATTTGTTGGACTTGATGCCGCTGCAGAAAGTCACCACCACCAATTCGGGTGAACTGTTGTCACAGGTGCCGCTGGAGAATATTTGTCGTCTGGTGCGAGAACCCACGCGCGTTGCGGCATGGCGTATTGGTCCGGAAGGGTTGAGCGCCGAGGAGAGCCGGCGCATTGGTTTCCACATCCGCGTGAATCGCCCCTCAGCACTGTTTGCCCGCTGCTGGTTACTGGTCGAGGGCGAAACTGAAGTGTGGATTATCAATGAGCTGGCGCGGCAACGTGGCTATCACTTTGCGGCGGAAGGGGTCAAAGTGATCGAGTTCGCTCAATCGGGTCTGAAACCGCTGTTGAAATTTGCACGGCGCATGGGTATTGCCTGGCACGTGCTGACAGACGGTGACGAAGCGGGCAATAAATATGCTGCGGGCGCGCGCAGCCAGCTGCAAGCGCATGAACAGGAAGGCGATCATCTCACGCAGTTCCCGGCACCTGATATCGAGCATTTTCTTTATAAGCAAGGATTCCGCGATGTTTATCATGAGGTGGCGCACCTGCCGTTAAACGTGCCGATGAATGCGCGGCGTATTATTAGTAAAGCGATTCAACACAGCTCGAAACCTGAGCTGGCGATTGCGGTAGCGATGGCCGCCGCTGAGCGTGGGCCGGAGGCTATTCCGCCGCTGTTGGATCAGCTGTTTGCTCGCGTGATGTGGTTGGCGCGCGGTCGGGCAGATTGAGTGATGGGTTAAATTCGCAAAAGAAAAATGCCAGCATCTGCGGCTGGCATTTTTTTCGGGAGTGGTCAGAATGAATGAAGAGGCGCGTGTCAGGCGACTTGCGCGACTTCACAGGGCACAATCAAGCTGGCGTGATTGCCTTTTGGCCCTTCATGGACATCGAACTGAACCTGCTGGCCGGCCTTCAGCGTTCTGTATCCCTCCATCTGAATCGTGGAGTAGTGCGCGAAGATATCCTCGCCGCCGCCAATCGGACAGATAAAGCCGAAGCCCTTGGCGTTGTTGAACCATTTAACAGTACCCGTCTCCATGCTTTTACTTCCCTCGCAAGACATTTTGAACAGTAGGTGAGGTCATTGAAGCTGTGAGTCGAGTTTGTTTAAAACTCAATCAGCTTGTGTAAGTAGAATGTAGAGAAACGGTCCTTATCGTCAAGCAAACGGCCCTGACGCATGGGGAGAAATTCATCAAAATTTGAGGCAGTTAACGCTATTGCAAATTTTGTGATACAGGTCGCGCATGTGCTTTTAGACCCGTTTTTTCTTTGAGGAAAGGTGGCTTGACAGACATGTTAAACTTAGGAATGGGCGCAGAAATGCGCACAATCGTAACGCAGAATTTCTACGGAACATTATGGCAAACACAAACGACTGGCTTAATTTTGAACATTTAGCCGAAGATAAAGTACGCGAAGGGTTAAAGCCGCCTTCGATGTATAAAGTCATTCTGAATAATGACGATTATACACCTATGGAATTTGTTATTGACGTTCTGCAAAAGTTCTTTTCTTATGATATTGAACGTGCAACGCAGCTGATGTTGAAAGTTCACTACCATGGAAAGGCGATCTGTGGTGTATTCACTGCAGAAGTGGCGGAAACCAAAGTCGTCCAGGTGAACAATTACGCACGAGATAATGAACATCCGTTGCTGTGTACGCTAGAAAAAGCCTGAGCCCGTCTCCATATAGGGGAAAGGTCGTCAGAGCGATAATTGGGGGAGGTGCCAAATGCTCAATCAAGAACTGGAACTCAGTTTAAACATGGCTTTCGCCAGAGCGCGCGAGCACCGTCATGAGTTTATGACCGTCGAGCATCTGTTGCTGGCATTGCTTAGCAACCCGTCGGCCAGAGAGGCATTGGAAGCCTGTACGGTAGATATCGTGGCTCTGCGTCAGGAACTCGAAGCCTTCATCGAACAAACCACTCCGGTGCTGCCGGCCAGTGAAGAAGAGCGCGATACGCAACCGACGCTCAGCTTCCAGCGCGTGTTGCAGCGTGCGGTATTCCATGTCCAGTCATCCGGTCGCAGCGAAGTTGCGGGTGCGAACGTGTTGGTTGCCATCTTTAGCGAGCAGGAGTCGCAAGCGGCTTATCTGCTGCGCAAACACGAAGTGAGCCGCCTTGATGTGGTGAACTTTATCTCCCATGGTACGCGTAAAGACGAACCGGGCCAGCCGCAGAACAATGCGGAGAATCCGGTTAACGAAGAGCAAGCAGGCGGGGAGGAACGTATGGAAAACTTCACCACCAATCTTAATCAGCTTGCTCGTGTCGGCGGAATCGATCCGCTGATCGGCCGCGATAAAGAGCTGGAGCGTGCCATTCAGGTATTGTGCCGTCGTCGTAAGAATAACCCGCTGTTGGTGGGTGAATCGGGCGTCGGTAAAACCGCCATCGCGGAAGGGCTGGCCTGGCGTATTGTGCAGGGTGACGTGCCGGAAGTGATGAAGGATTGCACCATCTACTCACTCGACATCGGTTCGCTGCTTGCCGGTACCAAGTACCGTGGTGATTTTGAAAAACGTTTTAAAGCGCTGTTGAAACAGCTTGAACAAGACACCAGCAGCATTCTGTTCATCGACGAGATCCACACCATTATTGGTGCGGGTGCGGCGTCTGGTGGCCAGGTGGATGCGGCTAACCTGATCAAGCCGTTGCTCTCCGGTGGGAAAATCCGCGTGATGGGTTCTACCACTTATCAGGAGTTCAGCAATATCTTTGAGAAGGACCGTGCGCTGGCGCGTCGTTTCCAGAAGATAGATATCACCGAGCCTTCTGTTGAAGAGACGGTGCAGATCCTTAACGGCCTGAAACCGAAATACGAAGCGCACCACGATGTGCGTTATACCGCGAAAGCGGTGCGTGCTGCGGTTGAGCTGGCGGTGAAATACATCAACGATCGTCACTTGCCGGATAAGGCCATTGACGTCATTGACGAGGCCGGTGCGCGTGCGCGTCTGGTGCCAGTGAGTAAGCGCAAGAAAACCGTCAACGTTTCAGACATCGAAACGGTGGTGGCGCGTATTGCACGTATTCCTGAGCAGAGCGTGTCGGCAACCGATCGCGATACGCTGAAAAACCTCGGTGACCGTCTGAAAATGCTGGTGTTCGGTCAGGACAACGCGATTGAAGCGCTGACTGAAGCAATCAAAATGAGTCGCGCTGGTCTGGGTCAGGATCGTAAACCGGTGGGTTCATTCCTGTTTGCTGGGCCGACCGGTGTTGGTAAAACGGAAGTCACCGTTCAGCTGGCGAAAGCACTGGGCATTGAACTGCTGCGTTTTGATATGTCCGAGTATATGGAGCGTCACACCGTCAGTCGTTTGATTGGTGCGCCTCCAGGCTATGTGGGCTTCGACCAGGGCGGTTTACTCACTGATGCAGTGATCAAGCATCCGCATGCGGTCGTGCTGCTGGATGAAATCGAGAAAGCGCACCCGGATGTCTTTAACCTGCTGCTGCAGGTGATGGATAACGGCATGCTGACCGATAACAATGGCCGTAAAGCGGACTTCCGTAATGTGGTGGTGGTGATGACCACCAACGCCGGGGTGCGTGAAACTGAGCGTAAATCGATTGGTCTGATTCATCAGGACAACAGCACTGATGCAATGGAAGAGATCAAAAAGATCTTTACGCCAGAGTTCCGTAACCGTCTCGACAACATTATCTGGTTCCGTCACCTGGATACCACGGTGATTCATCAGGTCGTTGATAAGTTCATCGTGGAGTTGCAGGCGCAGTTGGATGCGAAAGGCGTGTCACTGGAAGTGAGTGACGATGCCCGTGACTGGCTGGCAGATAAAGGCTATGACAAAGCGATGGGTGCCCGTCCAATGGCGCGTGCCGTTCAGGAAAACCTGAAGAAACCGTTGGCTAACGAGCTGCTGTTTGGTTCATTAGTGGATGGCGGATCAGTCTCGGTGGCGCTGGATAAAGAGAAAAACCAGCTGACCTACCACTTCCTGAGTGCGGAAAAACGTAAAACCGAAGGGACTGTGCACTGATGTGCTGAGTCGTAGATAAGAAAAGGCCGGATGCGAATCCGGCCTTTTTTTTCGCGCTCAGTTACTTGCCACAAACGCGAGATGTGGGCAACAACTTAGCGACTACGGAAGACAATGCGGCCTTTGCTCAGGTCGTACGGGGTCAACTCGACAGTCACTTTGTCGCCCGTCAGGATGCGGATGTAGTTTTTGCGCATTTTACCGGAGATATGAGCGGTAACCACGTGCCCGTTTTCAAGTTCTACGCGGAACATGGTGTTAGGTAACGTATCCAGTACGGTACCTTGCATTTCAATATTGTCTTCTTTGGCCATCGAATCCTCTGGGGTGAACTACCAAACTGTTGAACCGGCAAGATAATGCCGAATTCCATGATTTATGTAAAGAACCGTTGGTGATTTTGCCAACGCTTCGCCGTGCGTCGCGCCATTGCGCGTGCATTACGGAAAAATTCGGGTGTTTATTGACGTCTGCGGGGGATTAGCGGGCTAAGAATCTGTCGCAATCTGCATCGAGTGCATCACTGTGACAGCTTCGGGAAATGGATGAGATTCCCAACCTGGCAATTCCGGCTCGCCACAGCGAAGCGCGGACGACATACCAAACTCGCTTATTGTATCACTTTTGTCGGGAATTGTGTGCAAAACATCTGCGGGGATGGTCAAAAAAGGGTTTGTGTTTGCCAGCAACCGCTCAAAACGGGTTGCCACGCCAGTGTTTGCACATACTGTAAATAATCGACACGCGGGATTTCCAGTGCCCCGAGTGACGCGGTGTGGGGGTTCAGCACCTGGCAATCAATCAAACGCCCTTGATGGACGAGGAAGTGCTGAGAGAACACCCATAGCGCGGTTTTCGACGCATTCTCCTGACGACTAAACATCGACTCACCACAAAAAATCTGCCCGAGCGCTAAGCCGTACATGCCGCCCACCAGTCGATGATCGCTCCAGACTTCAATTGAATGCGCGTGGCCCAGTTCGTATAAACGCAACCAGGCACGCTTCACTTCGAAGGTGATCCAGGTGCCTTCCTGCCTGCCGCTGGCGCATCCTTCCAGCACCTGCGGGAAAGCATGATTCATCGTCACACGATAGGGCGAACGGCGATGAAAACGCGCCATGCTGCGACTGAGGTGGAACGACTCGGGTAACATCACGGCGCGAGGATCGGGCGACCACCACAGAATGGGATCGCCGGGTGAGAACCACGGAAAAATGCCACGCTGATAGGCATTCATCAGGCGGGCAGGGGAGAGATCTCCCCCATCGCCAGCAGTCCGTTGGGCTCGCGTAGCGCCATCTCCGGCGGGGGAAAGTTAAGCGAATCCCGTGAAAGTTGTACCAGTCTCATTGCGTCAATTACCCTTCGGGCTGTTCGCTAAGACTATAGCGCAAAGCGCTGGTGGAAACGCCAATAGCGTCCTGCTTTTGAGATTAATTCGGCGTGGGTGCCGGATTCGCTAATCTGTCCCTGATCCAATACGCAAATACGATCCATCGCCGCCAGGCCACTCAATCGATGCGTCACCATGATCATCGTTTTTCCACGACTCACCTCACGCAACAACGTCAGTATTTGCTGTTCGGTGGTGGCATCAAGCCCTTCGGTGGGTTCATCCAGCAACCATAAATCGCCGTTATGCAGCAGCGCCCGTGCAATGGCGAGGCGACGCAGTTCACCACCGGACAACGGGCGACCACCTTCTCCCATCCAGGCATTGAGCCCTTCATCATGTTCAGCTAAATGGGAGAGCCCCACCTGATGCAATGCGCTACTCAACTGTTCGTCACTGGCCGATGGACACGCCAGTAGCAAATTATCGCGTAGCGTCTGACTAAACAGATGTACGCGCTGAGTGACCACGCTAATGCGTTGACGCAGGCTGGTTTCATCCCACTCAGCGAGGGGAGTGTTATTGAGCCAGATTTCACCCTGCTGCGGCTCCCAGCCGCGCGTGATTAATGACAGCAGGCTTGATTTACCACAGCCGGTGGGGCCGAGCAGCGCCAGATGTTCGCCCTGTTGGAGTTCAAGTGAAAAGTGGCGTAATACCGGCTCCGGGCGTTGCGGGTAGCTAAACGTGAGATTATCCAGCTTTAAACTGATGCCTGAACTGGAAGGAGTGAGGAGGGGGTTAAAATGGATAAGCGGTTCTTGCTCAATGATCTCTTGTACACGCTGTGCCGCGCCGGTCACCTGAGCCAGAGGCAGAAATGCGCCCGCCACCGGGGCCAGTGCTTCAAATGCGGCCAGACCACAGAACACAAAGATTGCGATAAACGCGCCGGGTGAACTGTTTGCCCCCACGCCAGAGGCTGATAGCCAAAGGAGCATGACCACGGTTGTCCCGCTAATTAACAGCAGCAGGCTCTGCGCCAGGCTTGCAGGCGATGTTGACGCTGCTGCGCCTGCTGCCAGGCGATTTCTCCGGCATCCAGCTTATGGCGCCATAATGCCGCTGCGCCATAAATCTGCAGTTCGCCAAGCCCGGTAATCCATTGTGTGAGTTGCAAACGCCAGCTGGCCTGATGCTGCGAAATTTGCTGGCCGGCTGTGGTTCCCAGTCGCCAGAAGAGTGGCGGCATCAGCAAGAGCGTCAGCAGCATGATCCCGCCGAGCATTAGCGCCAGTGGCATATCCAACATCGCTAATCCGCAGGTGACCACAACGATCACCACGGCGGCCCCAATCAGCGGTGAGATCACCCGCAGATAAAGGTGGTCCAGCGTATCAACATCACTGACGAAGCGATTGAGGAGTTCACCCTGGCGGAAGCGCGCCAGTTGTTCGGGTGCCAAAGCGATCAGCTTGCCGAAGGTGAACACCCGCAGATGCTGCAACACCCTGAAGGTGGCATCGTGACTGACTAAACGCTCAAAGTAACGCGATGCAGTGCGGATGATCGCCGCACCACGCACCCCTGCGGGAGGCAGCATATAGTTAAAGCTGTACAGCCCAGCCACGCCGGCCAATGAGGACGCGGCCAGGAACCAACCAGATAGCGTCAGCAAGCCAATGCTGGCCAGCAGGGTAGCGACGGCAAGGATAATACCCAGCCCTAAACGCCAGGGGTGGCGGCTAAACAGGCGCAGAAACGGCCATAAATCTCTCATCAGACAATCTCCTGCTGGCGATGCTTAGCCATGGCACGCAATGGTCCATCCTGAGCCACCAGCTGTTGCCAGTGTCCTTGCTGTACCAATTGTCCCGACTGCATTACCCACACCTCATCCCAACGAGAGAGTTCATCAAGCTGGTGGGTAATCATTAAGGTGGTTTGCTGTGTTGCCGCCTGATTGAGCGCGCGCATCACATGCTGTTCACTTTGGCTGTCCAGTCCTGAACCCGGTTCATCCAGCAACAGCAACTGCGCGGGTTTCAATAGTGCGCGCGCCACGGCCACGCGCTGTGCCTGGCCAACCGACAGGCCAAATGCGCCATCGCCGAGAGGCGTATCCAGGCCTTGTGGCATACGTGTTAAAACTCATCCACTCTGGCTTGCTGCAACGCACGCTGCAGCATTTCCTCATTGGCCTTATTATCGAGCAGTAAATTTTCTCGCAGCGTGGCTGCCGGCAAGTGCGGGTTTTGGCCAACCCATGCCAGATGCTGCTGCCAGTTATCTCGGCTTAAATCCCGTAGCTCATAGCCATTGACGCGTAACGATCCCTGGTAGGGCAGGAAACCGAGCAGCACATTCATCAATGCCGATTTCCCCGCGCCACTTTGACCCACCAGGGCCACACGCTGGCCTGCCGCAAGGGTAAAATTCAGCGGCTGGGATAACAGGTCACCCTTGGGCGAGAGGACTACCAACTCGTGTGCTTCAAGGCTCAGGGGCGTGTCAAAGCGCATCGTAGAGTTGGGTGAAGGTGCGGAGATATCCGGACTCTCAGTCAGGAAGCGCTCCAATGCATCTGCACCGCCTACGGCTTGCGCTTTGGCGTGATAGAAAGTGCCAAGATCGCGCAGCGGCTGGAAAAATTCGGGGGCTAAGATGAGCGCGAGGAATCCGGCAAACAGGGTTACGCCAGTACCGTAATGGCCAAAGTTGAGTTCGCCAAGATACGAAAAGCCGAAATAGACTGCGACCACGGCAATCGCCAGTGAAGCGAAGAATTCCAGCACAGCTGAAGAGAGAAACGCCAGGCGCAGAACTTCCATGGTGCGCTGACGGAAATCGGTGGTACTGGCGGCGACGGCTTGCTGTTCAGCGGCCGCGCGATGGAACAAACGTAATGTTTCTCGGCCACGCAATCGATCATAAAAATCACCGCTCAAACGAGCCAGTGCCAGAAAGTTTCGACGATTTGCCTCGGCGGCTCCCATGCCAACCATCGCCATAAACAGTGGAATCAGCGGTGCGGTAGCCAGCAGAATCAAGCCGGCAGCCCAGTTCACCGGGAAGATGGCAACCAGGATGGCGCACGGGATAAACGCCGCTAATGACATTTGTGGCAAATAACGTGCGTAATACTCCTGCATCTCTTCGATTTGCTCTAAAAGTAAGGTCGCCCAACTCCCCGCAGGTTTGCCCTGAATCCAGGCTGGCCCCAACTCGTTAAGTCGATCCAGTACCTGTTTGCGCAACGCGCGACGTATCGTCACGCCCGCGCGGTAACCTGCCATCTCACGCGCATAGTGCAGCCCGGCGCGCAGTACAAAGCACAGCAACAGCAGCATAAAATCGGTTAATAATGTGCCGCGCGGTTGTTGCGCGACAATCAGATTTTGAAGTAGCGATGCCAGTAACCACGCCTGGGCAATAATCACCAATGCGCCGGCAAAGCCGAACAGAGAGGCTGCACGCAATGCATGCCCGCCGTGAAGTCGTTGCTGTCGAAGCCAGCGGAGAAGATGTTGCTGCCGTGATTTTTCCATGCGAAGCCGTTTGATCACTGATGGAGAGAGGCAAAACCGGATAAAGTGTCCGGAGATATTAAGCGCATGAACTTTAGCATGCAGGCAATAAAAAAGGCGACCAAAACAGGTCGCCTATTAGCAATTATGATCAGCTTATTAACAAGTTACAGATCGGTTTTAACAAGCCCATCCAGGTAGCGTTCTGCATCCAGCGCGGCCATACAACCCGTGCCAGCAGAGGTGATTGCCTGACGATAGATATGGTCCATCACATCGCCGGCAGCGAATACGCCAGGAATGCTGGTTTGCGTCGCATTGCCCTGCAGACCGGACTGAACTTTAATATAGCCATTTTCCAGTGCCAGCTGGCCGTCAAAAATCGCGGTGTTCGGGCTGTGGCCGATAGCGACAAACAAGCCTGCCACTTCAAGCAATTCAGGCTCTTCATCCTTCGTCGACAGCAGTTTTACCCCGGTCACGCCCATCTGATCGCCTACCACTTCTTCCAGCGTGCGGTCAGTGTGCAACACGATATTGCCGTTGCGCACTTTTTCCATCAGCCGATTGATCAGAATTTTTTCTGCGCGGAAGCTATCACGACGGTGAATCAAATGAACTTTCGCCGCGATATTTGCCAGGTAAAGCGCTTCTTCCACCGCGGTATTACCGCCACCGATAACCGCAACTTCCTGGTTACGATAGAAGAAACCGTCACAGGTCGCACAGGCGGAAACGCCTTTACCCTTGAACGCTTCCTCAGAAGGCAGGCCGAGATAGCGTGCGGAGGCGCCGGTCGCAATGATCAGCGCGTCAGCGGTGTATTCACCACTGTCACCCGTTAAACGGAAGGGGCGATTTTGCAAATCTACCGTGTGAATATGGTCGAAAAGGATTTCGGTGTTGAATTTCTCAGCATGCTCTTGCATACGTTCCATCAACGCCGGACCGGTCAGATCGTTCGGGTCGCCTGGCCAGTTCTCAACTTCAGTGGTAGTGGTGAGCTGACCGCCTTTTTCCAGCCCGGTAATCAATACCGGATTCAGGTTAGCGCGCGCGGCATAGACTGCCGCGGTATATCCGGCAGGGCCGGAGCCCAAAATGAGCAGCTTACTGTGTTTGGCCGTACTCATGCGTTCCTCAGTTTTTTTCTGACAACATAGTTTTTGATTGTAGGGAAATTAACGCCGCAAAAAAAGGTTTCAGCAATTTTGTTAACAATCGCTGCAAGCGGCGTAGACGATGAGCGACGTTTTTGCACGCGATTTGCGCCAAAAGGGGGCAATGCTCGGCAATTTCTGGTGCAGCAGTATAAAAATTCTCATTAGAAAACAGCAACCCAGAACTCTATCTGGCATCTTGTACTGAATTTGGATGTTTTACTTTGACAATCGCCTGCTGTTTTGCGAAAACATTACCAGAAGCGGAGAATATTTAGCGGGTCAAAACAGGATTTCATTGCTGTTTTGGGCTTTTTTGCCAAATAAACTCAGTCTGACATTGGTAATGACGCATGATGTGGACAGACAACATGCGTCATACGGATGGTCGCATTACTGCACAGACTTATAGACTTCACTTCAGTAAGGCCCTGAACAATGAGCGTTTTCAGGGTGTGGCAGGTAAAGGGAAGGAATTAAGAGAGACAATAATAATGGTAGACAATAAGAAACGCCCCGGAAAAGATCTGGACCGTATCGACAGAAACATTCTGAATGAATTGCAAAAAGACGGTCGTATTTCCAATGTTGAGCTTTCGAAACGTGTTGGCTTATCACCTACGCCGTGTCTTGAGCGTGTGCGTCGCCTGGAGCGTCAGGGTTTCATTCTGGGTTATACCGCGCAGCTGAATCCACATTATCTGGATGCTTCACTGCTGGTGTTCGTTGAGATTACTCTGAATCGTGGTGCGCCCGATGTGTTTGAGCAATTTAACGCCGCCGTGCAAAAACTTGAGGAAACTCAAGAGTGTCACCTCGTTTCCGGTGACTTTGACTACCTGCTGAAAACGCGTGTGCCGGACATGTCCGCCTATCGTAAGCTTCTGGGTGAAACCTTGCTACGCCTGCCGGGCGTAAATGACACCCGTACTTACGTAGTGATGGAAGAGGTCAAACAGAGCAATCGTCTGGTGATCAAAACCCGCTAATGCAGGGCAGGTGCAAAGCTTGCAGGAATTCGGTACACTCCTGTGAATTCATACAGGACCAGCGTCGGGCTTGCCCGGCGCTGTTGCCTTCTTAATTTACAGGCACCTGGAGAGTTCTCTTGAGCCAGGAATATACAGAAGATAAAGACGTTTCGTTACAACCGCTGAGCAGTGGTCGCAGGCTGCTGGAAGCGTTGCTCATCCTTGTGGCCCTGTTCGCCATCTATTTGATGGTGTCGCTGGTTAGCTTCAATCCTTCCGATCCAAGCTGGTCGCAGACCGCCTGGCATGAGCCGATCCATAATTTGGGTGGCAGCGTTGGCGCATGGCTGGCTGACACGCTGCTCTTCATTTTTGGCGTAATGGCGTATGCCATTCCTCCTGTCATCATTGGCTTATGCTGGATTACATTCCGTCAGCGCGATGGCCAGGATTACATCGACTATTTTGCCGTCGGCTTGCGCTTAATTGGCGTGTTGGCACTGGTGGTGACCACCTGTGGCCTGGCTGCGCTGAATGTCGATGACATTTGGTATTTCGCTTCCGGCGGTGTCATTGGCAGTCTGGTCAGTAATGCCATGGCGCCATGGTTCAGTTCTGCCGGCGGCACATTGACCTTATTGTGCGTCTGGGCGGCAGGTATCACGTTGTATACCGGTTGGTCATGGCTAACCATTGCCGAGAGAATCGGCGGTGTGGTGATGGGTGTGCTGACCTTCGCCAGCAACCGTTCACGTCATGACGAACCCTGGCAGGAAGACGACGAGTACGAAGAGGAAGAGCTTGCTGAAGAGGCCGCACCTCCTTTACGTGCAGCGCAAGCTCAGGATGATGATGCTGATGTCCTGTTGGCAAAACCACGCAAAATTGTCGAACCGCTTAATGAGCAGTTACCCGATGATCCGCTGCTGGCGAAGGCCAGCGCCGCGACGGCTGCCGCCATTGCGGTGACGACCGAGGCTGCACAACAGGCACCGGTAGTCAGCCAACCCGTCGTGAATACACCGCCAGAACCCTTACCAACCGCGCAGATTCCACAGGTGGCAGTTGAAGCGCCAGCGGTAACGGCGGCGCCTGAACCGGTTATTCAGCCTGCTCCCCCAACGTATCGCTTTGAAGTACCAAGCGAACCTGCTCCATCACCGTTCTCGCTGGCGGATGAGGATGATGGCCCAAGCATGGGGAACTGGCAGGATGCTGCCCAATCCTCAGCAGGCTTGAACACCGCTGCTGCTGCGGCATTCGGTGCCGCAGCCGCTAAAACGGCTTCCGCTTACACGCCGGCCTTTGATGTGGTGCCTGAGCGTGATTACAACCCACAGGTGAAACAAGGCATTGGACCAGAGTTACCGCGTCCAAATAAAGTGAAGCTGCCAACGCGTCGTGAGATGGCGTCTTATGGTATCAAGCTGCCATCACAGCGCATGGCTGAAGATAAAGCGCGAGAAGAAGCTGAACAGCAAATGCCTGAGATGACGGCGACCTATCATGAACCGTCACACGATCATGAAGACGATGCTGCGCTGCAGGAAGCACAATTGCGCGCAGCATTCGCGTCTCAGCAACAGCAGCGATATGCAGAGAGCGAACAGTATCAACCTGAGGACGATGAAGAAGCCTTGCATCAGGCTCAGTTGGCTAATCAGTTTGCGGCGCAGCAGCAACACCGCTATGAGCAGCCTGAGGCGAAGTCAGGTCCGGTATTCAATCTCGACACGTCATCTGCCTTTGATTTTTCACCGATGAAAGACCTGGTCGATGACAGCCCAAGTGAACCGCTGTTTACCATTGCGGCTACGCCTGAGCCAGAAGCGCCTGCCCAGTGGCAGCAACCGGCGGTCCCACAGCCAGAAGCACCTGCCCAGTGGCAGCAATCGGCGGTCCCACAGCCAGAAGCGCCTGCCCAGTGGCAGCAACCGGCCGCTCCGCAGCCGGAAATTATGCCGTCACTGAGCGCCGAAAACAGCCCGTGGTCGTCACCGGAAGCGGACAGCTATACGCCTCCAGCAGAAGCTCCTCAACCCGTTGCGCCCGCACAGGATAGTCTGTTCCATCCGTTCCTGGTTCGCCACGAGCGTCCGCTGGAGCGACCTTCCACGCCGTTACCGACGCTGGATCTGCTGACATCACCGCCTTCAGAAGAAGAGCCGGTGGATATGTTTGCGCTTGAGCAAACGGCGCGCCTGGTGGAAGCCCGCCTGGCTGACTACCGCGTGAAAGCTGAAGTCGTCGGCATCTCACCGGGTCCGGTTATCACCCGCTTTGAGCTTGACCTTGCGCCGGGTGTCAAAGCTGCGCGTATTTCCAACCTGTCACGCGATTTGGCTCGTTCGCTATCTGCGGTTGCCGTGCGCGTGGTGGAAGTCATACCCGGTAAGCCCTATGTCGGGCTGGAATTGCCTAACAAGCATCGTCAAACCGTGTATCTGCGCGAAGTTCTGGATTGCGACAAGTTCCGCGATAATCCTTCACCACTGGCAGTGGTGTTGGGTAAAGATATTTCGGGGCAACCGGTGGTGGCCGATCTGGCGAAAATGCCGCATTTACTGGTTGCCGGTACCACCGGTTCCGGTAAGTCCGTCGGCGTTAACACCATGATCATCAGCATGCTGTATAAAGCCACGCCAGAAGAAGTGCGCTTTATTATGATTGACCCGAAAATGCTGGAGCTGTCAGTTTATGAAGGCATTCCGCATTTGCTGACTGAAGTGGTCACCGACATGAAAGATGCCGCCAATGCGCTGCGCTGGAGTGTGGGTGAGATGGAACGTCGCTACAAGCTGATGTCCGCGCTGGGCGTGCGAAATCTGGCGGGTTATAACGAGAAGATTGAACAGGCTGCCGCGATGGGTCGCCCAATTCCGGATCCTTTCTGGAAGCCGGGTGACAGCATGGATACCACGCCGCCGGTACTGGAAAAACTGCCGTACATTGTGGTGCTGGTGGATGAATTCGCCGATCTGATGATGGCGGTTGGCAAGAAAGTCGAAGAGTTGATTGCGCGCCTGGCGCAGAAAGCGCGAGCAGCGGGTATTCACCTCGTGTTGGCGACGCAGCGTCCGTCGGTGGATGTGATCACCGGCTTGATCAAAGCCAACATCCCAACGCGTATCGCCTTTACGGTTTCCAGTAAAATTGACTCACGCACCATCCTTGATCAAGGCGGCGCGGAATCGCTTTTGGGAATGGGTGACATGCTTTACATGCCGCCTAACTCCTCCATGCCGGTGCGTGTCCATGGTGCCTTCGTGCGCGATCAGGAAGTGCATGCGGTAGTGCAGGACTGGAAAGCGCGTGGACGTCCGCAATACATCGAAAGTATTACCGCAGGCGAAGAGAGTGAAAGCGCAGCGGGGGGACTAGACGGTGATGAAGAGCTGGATCAGCTGTTCGATCAGGCAGTTTCGTTCGTGGTGGAAAAACGACGTGCTTCGATTTCCGGGGTGCAGCGCCAATTCCGTATCGGTTACAACCGAGCCGCGCGCATCATTGAACAGATGGAAGCGCAGGGCATCGTTTCTGAACCGGGCCACAATGGCAACCGCGAAGTGCTGTCGCCGCCGCCGCACGAGATGTAACCTTACGCACGCCATGACTTACTTCTGGGCCAGTTAACACTGGCCCGTTGTTTATCTGCAGAACGATCCCCATATCTTCGGGAGCTTTCGGCTGTTTCTCCTGTCGAACAGACAGAGCGGCAACTACGGTTAATGCAGTAAGTGTCGGGAAATCATGAATAAGGAATCGAATCAGATGAAATTACGCGTTATTGCCTTCGGCCTGATGGCCAGTTTTGTTTCTGCATCGGTATTGGCGGATGCGTCGAGTGATTTGCAACAGCGTCTGAATAAAGTGAACAGCTTCCATGCCAGCTTTAGTCAGAAAGTCACCGATGGCAGCGGCGCGAATGTGCAGGATGGGGAAGGCGAGCTGTGGGTTAAGCGCCCAAGCTTGTTCAACTGGCATATGACTGCGCCAGACGAAAGCGTGATTATCTCCGACGGTAAAACCTATGGTTCTATAATCCGTTTGTCGAGCAGGCCAGCGTTAGCTTGCTGCAAAATGCTACCAGCAATACGCCCTTTATGTTGATTGCCCGCAACCAGCCAAGCGACTGGCAGCAGTACAACATCAAACAACAAGGCGATAATTTCGAGCTGACGCCGAAAAGCAGCGATGGCAATTTGAAGCAATTCACCATCAGCGTTTCCTCAGCGGGTACAATCAACAAATTCAGCGCGATTGAGCAAGATGGCCAGCACAGTGACTATCAGCTGAAGAGCCAGAAAAATGGGGCGATTAGCCCGGATAAATTCACCTTTACGCCGCCAAAAGGGGTAACGGTGGACGATCAACGTCAGTGAGGTCGCGGTGAGTAACCTGTCCCTGGATTTCGCCTCTTCAAATGAGTTCCAACCTCTGGCCGCGCGTATGCGGCCAGCCACATTGCAGCAGTATATCGGGCAGCAGCATCTGCTGGCGGCGGGCAAACCGTTACCGCGTGCGATTGAGGCTGGACATCTGCATTCAATGATTCTGTGGGGGCCACCAGGAACAGGTAAAACAACCCTTGCCGAGATCATCGCGCACTATGGCAAAGCCGATGTAGAGCGCATTTCAGCCGTGACTTCCGGCGTGAAAGAGATCCGTGAAGCCATCGAACGTGCGCGGCAAAATCGCCAATTGGGTCGACGGACTATCCTGTTCGTGGATGAAGTCCATCGCTTTAACAAAAGCCAACAGGATGCGTTTTTACCGCATATTGAAGATGGCACCATCACTTTCATTGGCGCGACCACCGAAAATCCCTCTTTTGAACTCAATTCAGCACTGCTTTCACGTGCACGCGTTTATCTGCTGAAATCCCTCACCACGGAAGATATTGAGCAGGTGCTGGTGCAGGCGATGCAAGACAGTGCGCGCGGCTACGGTGACAGCGACATCCTGCTGCCAGATAATACCCGGCGCATGATTGCTGAACTGGTCAACGGTGATGCGCGTCGTGCCTTGAACACGCTGGAAATGATGGCGGACATGGCCGAGAGCAACGCACAGGGCTTGCGTGAGCTAACACCGCAGTTACTGAATGAAGTGTCCGGCGAAAGGGCGGCGCGTTTTGATAATAAAGGTGACCGTTTTTACGATTTGATTTCAGCGTTGCATAAATCCGTGCGCGGTTCGGCTCCAGATGCGGCACTCTATTGGTATGCGCGCATTATCACTGCCGGTGGCGATCCTCTTTATGTTGCGCGCCGTTTGCTGGCGATCGCTTCAGAAGATGTGGGCAATGCCGATCCACGCGGCATGCAGGTAGCTATTTCGGCGTGGGATTGTTTCACTCGCGTTGGACCTGCCGAAGGCGAACGCGCGATTGCCCAAGCGATTGTTTATCTTGCCTGTGCGCCTAAAAGTAATGCCGTTTACACGGCTTTCAAGGCCGCGATGCGAGATGCGCGCGAATTTCCCGATTACGATGTGCCCGAACATCTGCGTAACGCCCCCACCAAATTGATGAAAGAGATGGGGCTGGGCAAAGAGTATCGCTATGCGCACGATGAACCCAATGCGTATGCGGCTGGAGAAGTGTTCTTCCCACCGGAAATGGCGCAAACGCGCTACTATCAGCCCACCAATCGGGGGCTTGAAGGGAAAATAGGCGAAAAACTCGCCTGGTTGGCTGAACAGGATCAAAATAGCCCGATAAAACGCTACCGCTGATAAACGCCTTACGGTAAGGTGAGCAAGTATTTCAATGCATTCCAGTGGGATGCATCCCTTCATTCGATCAATCAACCTTAATTACACAGGATAAGCATGCTCGATCCCAATCTGCTGCGTAATGAGCCAGACGCAGTCGCTGAAAAACTGGCACGCCGAGGATTTAAACTGGATGTGGAAACGCTGCGTTCGCTCGAAGAGCGTCGTAAAGTACTGCAGGTCGAAACTGAAAATTTGCAGGCAGAGCGTAACTCCCGATCCAAATCCATCGGTCAGGCCAAAGCGCGTGGGGAAGACATCGAGCCACTGCGTCAGGAAGTGAACGTGCTGGGCGAACGCCTGGATGCGGCCAAGGTTGAGCTGGATACCTTGCAAAACACCATCCGCGATTTTGCTCTGTCACTGCCTAACTTGCCGGTTGATGAAGTGCCGCTGGGTAAAGACGACAGTGAGAACCAGGAAGTTAGTCGCTGGGGCCAGCCGCGCCAGTTTGAATTCCCGGTAAAAGATCACGTTGAGCTGGGTGAAGCACTTAAAGGCCTCGATTTTGCCGCTGCGGTGAAACTGACCGGTTCACGTTTTATCGTGATGCAGGGACAAATCGCGCGTCTGCACCGTGCGCTTAGCCAGTTCATGATTGATTTGCATACGCAGCAACATGGTTATCTCGAAACCTACGTGCCGTATCTGGTCAACCATGAGACGCTGTTTGGCACGGGTCAGTTGCCGAAATTTGGTGAAGACCTGTTCCACACCAAGCCGTTGGGTGAAGAAGCGGGCAGCAGCAATTATGCGCTGATTCCAACGGCAGAAGTGCCGTTGACTAACCTGGTGCGTGACGAGATCGTTGAAGAAGAAAATCTGCCGATCAAACTCACTGCGCATACGCCGTGCTTCCGTTCTGAAGCGGGTTCATACGGACGCGACACGCGCGGACTGATTCGCATGCACCAGTTCGACAAAGTTGAGATGGTGCACATTGTTGCGCCTGAGACCTCGATGGATGCGCTGGAAGAATTGGTAGGTCACGCTGAGAAGGTGCTGCAATTACTTAACCTGCCGTACCGTAAAGTGCTGCTGTGCACCGGTGATATGGGCTTTGGTTCTGCCAAAACCTACGACCTGGAAGTGTGGCTGCCCGCACAAGACACCTATCGCGAAATCTCCTCTTGTTCCAACATGTGGGATTTCCAGGCGCGTCGTATGCAGGCTCGCTGCCGCAGCAAAACCGATAAGAAACCCCGTTTGGTGCATACCCTGAACGGTTCAGGTCTGGCGGTAGGACGTACGCTGGTAGCCGTGTTGGAAAACTATCAGCAGGCTGACGGCCGTATCGAAGTGCCAGAAGTATTACGCCCGTATATGGGCGGTCTGGAATTTATTGGTTAAGCGATGCGTTCTTAAAGAAAACCCGGCGATGCCGGGTTTTTTATTGCCAGCGATTTAGCGATTAATTTTTAATAAGAATTAATCAGAAATAAACGTTATCGACAGCAGACTTCCTCAAAAGACTAAAATCTACAAATTCATGAAGATAGCGTCAGGCATCAACGATGATATATCTCCTGTAACCCGCTGAAGATAAAAATAATAAATTGTTCAGCAGCAAATTGTGCGGCGATGATTTTTTGCCCGTTGACTTTAAAATAGCGGATGGCAAACTGCGCGCAATTATCTCCATTTCTTTGGTTTTTTATCCCTATGTCTACCTGGTCGCGCCCCGTCGTGTTGCTGCTTTGCGGCTTAATGCTAATGACGGTGTCTATTGCTGTGCTTAATACGCTGGTGCCGCTTTGGCTTACTCATGATCAACTGCCAACGTGGCAGGTGGGTATGGCCAGCTCAGCTTATTACACCGGGAACCTGTTAGGGACCTTGCTGGCCGGCTTGTTGATCAATCGCCACGGATTTAACCGCTGTTTCTATCTGGCGAGCGTGCTCTTTGCATTGGCAACCATGGGAATGATGTTGTTAGAGGGCTTCTACAGCTGGACCGCGCTGCGTTTTGTCGCAGGCGTAGGTTGCGCCCTGATCTGGGTCGTGGTGGAGAGTGCGTTGCTGTGCAGTGGCACGGTGCGTAACCGCGGTCAATTGCTGGCTGCCTATATGATTATCTACTACCTCGGCACCGTGGCGGGTCAGCTGCTGGTCAGCCGCGTATCGACTGAACTCCTGCATGTGATTCCGTGGGTGACCGCATTGATTGTTTGTGCAGTGCTGCCGGTCGTGTTCTTGCGGGTTAATGCCGGTACGGCCACAGAAGAAGCGTCTACCGGTCACATCTGGACCATGCTGCGCCGTCGCAGTTCACGTCTCGGGATTAACGGCTGTGTGATTTCCGGTATTGTGCTCGGTTCACTGTACGGTCTGATGCCGCTTTATTTGTCGCATCAGGGCATGAGTGACGCCAACGTGGGATACTGGATGGCGTTGCTGGTGAGTTCTGGCATCGTGGGTCAGTGGCCCGTTGGGCGTCTTGCCGATCGCTTTGGCCGCCTGATGGTGTTGCGCGTTCAAGTTTTTGTGGTGATTTTAGGTGCTATCGCCATGCTGGGTGATACCGCCATGGCACCCGCGCTGTTTATTCTGGGCCTGGCCGGCTTTACTCTCTATCCGGTGGCGATGTCATGGGCATGTGAAACCGTGGCGCACCATGAACTGGTGGCGATGAATCAGGCATTGTTGTTCAGCTACACCGTAGGCAGTTTGGTTGGGCCTGGCATGACGTCAATGCTGATGCAGAATTACTCCGATCGCCTGCTATTTGTGATGATTGCGGCGGTGGCTCTGGTGTATTTAGTGATGTTGCTGCGTAAAGCCGATCGTCACGCCACTCCGATTGCACATGCTTAACGACTAAGTGATGCCATTGAGAAGGGGAGCCGCAAAGCTCCCCTTTTTTGTCAGTACATCACTTCGTGACCGTAACCCGCGAGAATATTTTTAACACGCTCCATGGTCTCCTTAGTCGGAGGTTTTACTCCATCCAACTTGTACTCTTCTCCCATGGCAATCCATTTGTGCTTGCCCAATTCGTGGTAGGGCAGTAATTCAATTTTCTCGACGTTTTCCATATCCCTGGTGAATTCACCCAGGCGATGCGCAGAGGCATCATCATCGGAATAGCCGGGCACCACCACAAAGCGAATCCAGGTGCGTTTGCCTTTCTTCTGCAGATAGCGCGCAAAGTCGAGGGTGCGATGATTGGAAACGCCAACCAAAATCTGGTGCACGTCATCATTGATTTGTTTCAGGTCGAGCATCACCAGGTCAGTGGCATCCAGCAATTCGTCGATCACCGGATCGTAACGGCGCACAAACCCATTGGTATCCAGACAGGTATGAATGCCTTCCGCCTTGCAGGCACGAAACCAATCACGCACAAACTCGGCCTGCAGGATAGCTTCGCCACCGGAAGCCGTCACCCCGCCGCCAGAGGCATTCATGAAGTGGCGATACGATAATGCATCCTTCATTAAATCCTCTACCGTGACTTCAGTACCCCCGTGCGTGTCCCAGGTATCACGATTATGACAATAGAGGCAGCGCATCAGGCAGCCCTGGAAGAAGGTGATAAAGCGGATGCCGGGACCGTCAACGGTGCCGCAGGATTCAAATGAGTGGATACGACCGATGGTTGACATTGCGATGTATTCTCCGGGTTAGCCTCAACATCAGGCGGCACAATCTCTGTTGTGCTCTAAGATGAAAGTCGATTTTGCCAGGCTGTCGTTCACGGCACACTGGCAAAACAGACTCTGGAGAAAAGGCTCCCGCAGGAGCCTTTTAATCTCAGGGAGGATTACAGTGACTGAGTGAAAGTACGGGTAATCACATCCTGCTGCTGCTCTTTCGTCAGCGAGTTAAAGCGCACAGCATAACCGGAAACGCGGATGGTGAGCTGCGGATACTTCTCAGGATGCTCCATCGCATCCAGCAGCATCTCACGGTTCATCACGTTGACGTTAAGGTGCTGACCGCCCTCGATATTGGCTTCATGGTGGAAGTAGCCATCCATCAGGCCCGCAAGGTTGGTTTTGCGCACGTTGTCATCTTTACCCAGCGCATTTGGCACGATGGAGAAGGTGTATGAAATACCATCTTTCGCATAGGCAAACGGCAGTTTGGCAACCGAGGTCAGTGAGGCAACCGCCCCTTTCTGATCGCGACCGTGCATTGGGTTAGCACCTGGTCCAAACGGCGCACCGGCACGGCGACCATCTGGAGTGTTACCGGTTTTCTTACCGTACACCACGTTAGAGGTGATGGTCAGCACTGACTGTGTCGCGACTGCATTGCGGTAAGTTTGCAGTTTCTGAATTTTCTTCATGAAACGTTCAACCAGATCGCACGCCATGTCATCAACGCGGGAGTCGTTGTTACCGAACTGCGGATATTCGCCTTCGATTTCAAAATCAACCGCCAGGCCGTCCGCATCACGCACGGTTTTCACTTTGGCGTACTTGATAGCAGACAGGGAATCCGCCGCCACTGACAAACCTGCAATACCACAAGCCATGGTGCGATAGACGTCACGGTCATGCAGTGCCATCAGCGAAGCTTCGTAGCTGTACTTATCGTGCATGTAATGGATGATGTTCAGAGAAGTGACATACTGTTTTGCCAGCCAATCCATAAAGTGATCCATACTTGCCATCACGGTATCGAAATCCAGAATTTCATCAGTAATTGGCGCCTCTTTCGGGCCAACCTGCATTTTCAGTTTTTCGTCCACGCCACCGTTGATTGCGTACAGCAGTGTTTTTGCCAGGTTGGCACGTGCGCCGAAGAACTGCATCTGTTTGCCGACAATCATTGGGCTGACGCAGCAGGCAATCGCGTAGTCATCGTTATCAAAGTCAGGGCGCATTAGATCGTCATTCTCGTACTGCAATGAAGACGTATCGATGGAGACTTTGGCCGCATACTTTTTAAAGTTGACCGGCAGTTTTTCTGACCAAAGGATGGTCATGTTCGGTTCCGGTGACGGGCCCATGGTGTACAAAGTGTTCAGGAAGCGGAAGGTACTTTTGGTGACTAAAGTGCGGCCATCGACACCCATACCGGCCAGCGACTCGGTTGCCCAGATGGGGTCACCGGAGAACAGTTCGTCATATTCTGGGGTGCGCAGGAAGCGAACCATGCGCAGTTTCATCACCAAATGGTCGATTAACTCCTGCGCGCCTTCTTCAGTCAGTTTGCCTGCTTTGATATCACGGTCGAGATAGACATCGAGGAAGGTGGATACGCGACCAAATGACATCGCCGCGCCGTTCTGTGATTTCACGGCAGCCAGATAGCCGTAGTAGGTCCACTGCACAGCTTCTTGCGCGGTGGTGGCTGGCAGAGAGATGTCAGAACCATATTTGGCCGCCATCTCTTTGATCTGACCAAGCGCACGATGCTGCTCGGAGATTTCTTCACGCAGGCGAATGGTGGCTTCAAGGTTGACACCATTTTCCATATCGCTTTGCAGTGAATTGAACTGCGCCACTTTATCTTTCATCAGATAATCGATGCCGTACAGCGCGACACGACGATAATCACCGATGATACGACCACGACCATATGCATCTGGCAGACCGGTCAGGACACCGGATTTACGACAGCGCATGATGTCTGGAGTGTAAACATCAAAGACACCCTGATTATGGGTTTTACGATAGTCGGTGAAGACTTTTTTCAGGGCCGGGTCGAGTTCACGGCCATAAACCTTACAAGAGCCTTCGACCATTTTTATGCCACCAAACGGGATGATGGCGCGTTTCAGTGGAGCTTCAGTCTGCAGACCCACGATGGTCTCCAGCGACTTATTAATGTAACCGGCATCGTGCGAGGTGATGGTTGAAGCCAGGTCAGTATCGAAATCCACCGGTGCATGGGTGCGGTTTTCAATTTTGATGCCTTCCAGCACACTGTCCCACAGCTTGGTGGTGGCAGGTGTGGCGCCCGCCAGGAAGGACTCATCACCTTCATACGGAGTGTAGTTTTTCTGGATAAAGTCACGCACGTTGACATCTTTCTGCCATTCGCCGGCGCTAAATCCTTCCCAGCTGACGCCATTTTTCGTTAAGTTCGGACATGATATACCTGCCTTATTTAGGGAGACTTTGACGGTTGCGCTCTTGAGCACGCCCGTATCAATTACTTAATGCACCGGATCATCACCACGCAGATAGATAACCCAGTAGGTCAAACCTACTAACAATCCACCGCCGATAATGTTGCCGATAGTCACGGGAATGAGGTTGTTAACAATAAAGTCGCCAACGCTAAGAGACGGAAACTGTGCGGCGCTGGAGCCTGCCATTTGCCAGAATTCCGGGCTGGCGAAATCGCGAATAACGATAGCCATAGGGACTAAAAACATGTTGGCGATACTGTGTTCGAAGCCACTGGCAACAAACATGCCGACAGGCAAAATCATCGCGAACATTTTGTCGAACAGGCTGCGGCCGGAGTAACTCATCCATACGGCCAGGCAAACCATCAGGTTGGCGAGTATGCCCAGACTCACGGCTTCAACGAAGGTGTGATGCATTTTATGGTCAGCGGTCTGGAGGACGTTTAACCCCCATGCGCCATTGGCGACCATATGTTCACCCGCGAGCCAAATCAGCACGACAAAGAACAGTGCACCAAACAGGTTGCCGATATAGACGTACAGCCAGTGACGGCCCAGTTGCATCCAGGTGATGCGTCCGCTGGCTTTCGCGACCACAATCAAAACGGTAGAAGTAAACAGGTCTGCGCCACACACCACGACCAGCATCAAACCCAGCGAGAAACAGATACCGCCAATCAGTTTTGCGATGCCATAAGGCATGGCGCCACTGCCGGTGGTCGCGGTAATGTAAAAAACGAATGCGATGGAAATAAATACGCCAGCGGTGATGGCAAGGAAGAAGGTGGTTAAAGGATGTTTAGTCGCTTTATAGACGCCGGCATCTTCAGCAACTTTCGCCATGGCCGCAGGTAATAATGCATTAAAAGGGTTGTCAGCTTTCACACTAACGCTCTCCTGAAAATTGTCTGTAAAGATACTAACAAAGGAGTATAGGTCAGGAATTGATGTGGATCATAAATGGCAGGAAGCTCAGGAGTAAGCGAGGCGTCAAGGTGCTTGTTTTAAGATTAACTCATTGAAATTAATGATATAAATAATTTTTAATTTATACAAAATAAGTTTAATGCCCGCCAGGATTACACGATGGAATGTTAACTAAGGTTAACTAATGAAGCTGAACTGTTAATAACCAATAGTCAGTGTGAACGGTGGCGTTTTTATGGCAAAAAAAAGCACTGAAGTTAATCAGTGCCAATTGAAACGTCAGCTAAAAATAGTGCGCTGGGCGTTTGAGATTACTTCTTCGACCAGTATTGACGCTTGGCTGCCTGTAATTTTTCATACGCGGCCAACAAAGCCTGATGTGATGGGAAGGCTTTAAGATCGAGGTCAACAGCCTGCAGGCCGTAGAATGGCGCTTCACCGCTGATCGCGGCAGAAGCAGCTTCCACGGCTGCCTGACCATACATACGAACAAAGGCGCGATGGTATTGCAGCGGATCGCGTTCTTCTTCCATCGCCAACAACAGCAGTGTTTGCAGACAACGATAATAATTGGCACGTTCTTCGCTGAAGATTGACTGGTTAAATTCCATCGTCCATTCAGTCCAGATCAATGCTTGATCCAAATCGCCACCCGCTAATGCCAGCATGGCTTTCAGTTCACCAATGCGCAGGGTGTACCAGCCATTGTCTTTACCAGACGCCAGACCTAACAGCTCACGGACACGCGTGAAGTCGTCATGACCTTCTTCGTCAAGCTGTTCAATCAAATTCAGGTAAGCTTCTGGTTCCCACTCAGTCGCAGGCAGCGCCAACAGCGTTTCACGCAGCGGTGCGCCCATGCTGTTATTCGCCAGCAGTAAATCTTCCGCCGGATAAATATCTGACATGCCCGGCACAATGATGCGGCAGGCGTAAACGCTCAGATGTTCATAGTCGGCAATATAAACTTCTTTATCTTCCGCGCGGAAGATGGCCATCAGCGTATCAAACTCTTCATGCGTGCTTCCCGCGAAGCTCCAGTCAACAAACGGATAATCCGCGTCGTCTTTGAACATGTCCCAGGAAATCAAACCGCTGGAGTCGATAAAGTGGGTTTCCAGGTTGGCATGCTCTGCCACTTCTTCATCGTCGAAGGTGGGTGGCGTAAACACATCGAGATCTTTCAGACCACGGCCCTGAAGCAGTTCGGTGACTGTACGCTCCAGCGCAACGCCGAAGTCAGGGTGTGCGCCAAAGGAAGCGAAGCAGGTGCCGTTAGCTGGATTGAACAACACCACGCAGATCACCGGGTAATTACCACCGAGCGACGCATCGTAGGAGAAAATCGGGAAGCCTTCTGCTTCCAGACGATCAATTGCTTCGATCACGCCAGGATAACGCTGCATCACTTCCGCAGGAATTTCGGGCAGACTGATGGATTCCGCGATAATGCGATTCTTGATGTGACGTTCGAAGACTTCCGACAGGCCCTGAACGCGGGCTTCGTTGGCCGTGTTACCTGCAGACATGCCGTTAGACACGTACAGGTTACCGATAATGTTCATCGGAATATAAACCGTTTGCTGATCTGACTGGCGGGTAAATGGCAGGCCGCAGATGCCGCGATCGGCATTACCTGACTGCAGATCCACTAAATCCGAGGCATTGACGCTCTCTTCTGGATCGTAGAATTTGTGCAGACGCGCATCCAGAATCCCTTCTGGCAAGCTGTTATCTTCGGTCAGGGGGAACCACTTCTCATTAGGATAATGAACAAAATCGCCGTTCGCGATGGTTTCACCCAGCCAGAAATCGGCGAAGAAGTAGTTAGTTGAGAGGCGCTCAAAATATTCGCCTAACGCGGAAGCCAGTGCTGCCTTTTTGCTGGCGCCTTTTCCGTTGGTAAAGCACAACGGGCAGTCGCGATCGCGGATGTGCACAGACCAGACGTGTGGAACCGGGTTAAGCCAGGAAGCTTCTTCAATATTGAAGCCGAGGTCCTGCAGTTTCTGCTGGAAGCGTGCAATGGAGTCTTCCAGTGCGGCGTCTTTTCCTGGAATGAAGGTTTGCGTCATGTTGGCGCTCTCTCAAGTCGATGGGGTGGGCGTAAAGCGCGCAATGATACGGGTTTTGCGCCTGCTTCGCTATTCAGTGGTCTAAATTTATCGCGGCATGGTGACGGCTTTTTCGAGCACTGGCGACATTCTGATTTTACTTCAGGAAACTCCCTCACAAAATTCCGTGGCTTATTGCATTTATGACATAAGCTGCGGTGAAGCCTGCTGCGGAAATGTGATCGCTATCGGATTAATGATTGCAGCCATTCGGAGGCAATGATAAAACCGATGGGGTATTCATAACCGTTCGATATGACAGTGGTGAGGGGAAATGACGCAGGTTTATAATTTTAGTTCCGGCCCAGCGATGCTGCCGGTAGAAGTGCTCCGTCGTGCAGAACAAGAACTGACAAACTGGCACGGATTAGGCACTTCGGTAATGGAGATCAGTCACCGTAGTAAAGAGTTTATTGCCGTGGCTGAAGCAGCAGAACAGGACTTCCGCGATCTGCTGAAGATCCCAGCCAACTACAAAGTTTTATTCTGCCATGGCGGCGCACGCGCGCAGTTCGCGGCGATCCCAGGGAACCTGCTGGGCAACGCTAAAACGGCTGATTACATTGATGGCGGTTACTGGGCCCACAGTGCCATTAAAGAAGCGGAAAAATTCTGCTCACCCAACACCATCGACATCAAAACCACGCTTGACGGTAAACGTGCATTATTACCAATGCGTGAATGGCAGCTGAATGATGACGCAGCCTATGTGCACTTTTGCCCGAATGAAACCATTGATGGCATTGCCATTGATGAAGAACCTGACTTCGGTGACAAAGTGGTGGTGGCGGATCTCTCCTCAACGATCTTGTCTCGTCCCATCGATGTCAGCCGTTACGGCGTCATCTATGCGGGTGCGCAAAAAATATCGGTCCGGCTGGCTTAACGCTGGTGGTGGTGCGCGAAGACCTGCTGGGTAAAGCGCAACAATATGTGCCCTCCATTATTGATTACAAAGTGTTGGCTGAGAACGAATCCATGTTCAACACGCCGCCAACATTCGCCTGGTATCTCTCTGGCCTGGTGTTCAAATGGCTGAAAGAGAAGGGCGGTGTTGCAGAGATGGATAAGATCAATCAGGCCAAAGCCGATCTTCTCTATGGTGTGATCGATAACAGCAACTTCTATCGTAACGATGTCGCTGCGGCTAACCGCTCACGCATGAACGTGCCGTTCCAGTTAGCTGATGCTGCGCTGGATAAAGTGTTCCTCGACGAGTCTCTGCAGGCGGGTCTGCATGCGTTGAAAGGGCACCGTGTGGTTGGCGGCATGCGCGCATCGATCTACAATGCAATGCCATTGGAAGGGGTTAAAACCCTGACTGAGTTTATGGTCGACTTCGAACGTCGCCACGGCTAATGACTTATCATAGGCCAGCCTGGCTGGCCACAGGCCCCGTTATACAACGGGGTTATGTCTTTTCTGGAGATTTGGTTTCACATGCAGGACTCCCTGACTCTACAACCGATTGCCCGCGTTGACGGCACGGTAAACTTACCGGGTTCAAAAAGCGTCTCTAACCGCGCGCTGTTACTGGCTGCACTGGCAAACGGCACAACTCGCCTGACCAACTTGCTTGATAGCGATGACGTTAAACACATGCTGAATGCGCTTAAGGCGTTGGGCGTCAGCTATACGTTGTCTGACGATCGCACCGTGTGTGAAGTGGTGGGTAATGCAGGCCCGTTGCACAGCGATCAGCCCTTAGAGCTGTTTTTGGGCAACGCAGGCACCGCCATGCGCCCGCTGGCTGCTGCGTTGTGTCTGGGCCAGCAATCAATCGTGCTGACCGGCGAGCCACGCATGAAAGAGCGCCCAATTGGCCATCTGGTCGATGCGCTGCGTCAGGGCGGCGCAAAGATTGATTATCTGGAACAGACTGATTATCCACCGGTGCGTCTCAACGGGGGATTTGAGGGTGGCGAAGTGAGCGTGGACGGCAGCGTATCGAGCCAGTTCCTGACCGCGCTGCTGATGACCGCACCTCTGGCTCCTAAAGACACCGTGATTACCATTAAAGGTGATCTGGTCTCGAAACCTTATATTGATATCACTTTGCACCTGATGCGCACTTTTGGTGTGGAAGTTGATAATCAGAACTACCAGCGTTTTGTGGTTAAGGGCCAGCAACAGTTCCAGGCGCCGGGCGATTATCTGGTGGAAGGCGATGCTTCATCAGCATCTTACTTCCTTGCCGCTGCCGCGATTAAAGGTGGCACGGTGCGCGTGACCGGTATTGGTCGCAACAGCGTACAGGGCGATATTCGTTTTGCGGATGTGCTGGAAAAATGGGCGCGGTAATTGAGTGGGGCGATGATTACATTGCCTGTACACGTGGCTCACTGACGGCTATTGATATGGACATGAACCATATCCCCGATGCGGCAATGACCATTGCCACTGCGGCGCTGTTTGCCGAGGGCACGACGCTGATGCGTAACATCTATAACTGGCGTGTGAAAGAGACCGACCGTCTGGCGGCGATGGCGACAGAGTTGCGTAAAGTGGGCGCTGAAGTGGAAGAAGGCCATGATTTCATTCGCGTAACCCCACCGGTTCAGCTGCAGCATGCCGATATTGGGACTTACAACGATCATCGCATGGCAATGTGCTTCGCCCTGGTCGCGTTGTCTGACACACCCGTCACAATTCTGGATCCAGGCTGTACGGCGAAAACCTTCCCTGACTACTTCCAGCAGTTAGCGAAAATCAGTAAAACCGCCTGATTTGTCTACCCGGTGCGCTTGTGCCGGGTTTCTTTGCTGTTTTCTGGCCTTGATGGGCGGAAATTCTTCTGAAACTGTCTAAAATTCTAGCGCTGTCTCCGTGAAGGGGTAACGAACCTGACGCGGGCAGCGTATAATGCCGCGCAATCCAGACAGCCAAGAAGGCTGATAATAAGCACGCAGCAACAGGAGAAAACAATGACGGCAATCGCCCCGGTAATTACCATTGATGGGCCAAGTGGCGCAGGTAAAGGGACTTTGTGTAAAGCGATGGCGGAGTCATTGCAGTGGCACTTGCTGGATTCTGGTGCCATTTATCGTGTATTAGCATTGGCTGCACTTCATCATCAGGTGGATATTGAATCTGAAGAAGCACTGGTGCCGATGGCCGCTCACCTCGACGTGCGTTTCTTGTCTGTAGAAGGCGAAATGCAGGTGATTCTGGAAGGTGAGGATGTGACTGGTGAAATCCGTACGCAAGAAGTGAGCAATACGGCTTCGCGTGTTGCTGCCTTTCCACGTGTGCGTGAAGCGCTGTTGCGCCGCCAGCGGGCTTTCCGCGAAGAGCCAGGTTTGATCGCGGATGGGCGTGACATGGGAACGGTAGTATTCCCGGATGCACCCGTAAAAATCTTCCTGGATGCAAGTTCAGAAGAGCGTGCGCATCGTCGTATGCTACAGTTGCAGGAGAAGGGCTTTAATGTTAACTTTGATCGCCTTTTATCCGAGATAAAGGAACGCGACGACCGCGATCGTAATCGCGCCATCGCACCTTTAGTGCCTGCCACTGATGCTCTGGTGCTGGATTCAACCAGTATGTCCATTGAGCAAGTGATTGAAAAGGCACTTGATTATGCCCGCCAGAAGCTGGGTGTTTAATCTGTTCGGTAACTGAATTGAAGTAACCCTGTACCATGGACCCGGTGCTGGGCATGTGAAACAACCCCATCCGACAATGACGTCAGGTGGACGTTAAATTGAAGAATCCTAAGATTATCAATATGACTGAATCTTTTGCTCAACTATTTGAAGAATCACTGAAAGAAATCGAAACCCGTCCGGGTTCCATCGTTCGTGGCGTTGTTGTCTCTATCGACAAAGACGTAGTCCTGGTTGATGCGGGTCTGAAATCTGAGTCTGCAATTCCTGCAGAGCAGTTCAAGAACGCAGCCGGCGAACTGGAAATCCAGGTTGGCGACGAAGTTGACGTTGCGCTTGACGCAGTTGAAGACGGCTTCGGTGAAACCCTGCTGTCCCGTGAGAAAGCTAAGCGTCACGAAGCTTGGATCACGCTGGAAAAAGCTTACGAAGAAGCTGAAACTGTTACCGGTGTTATCAACGGCAAAGTTAAAGGTGGCTTCACAGTTGAGCTGAACGGTATTCGTGCGTTCCTGCCAGGTTCACTGGTTGACGTTCGTCCGGTTCGCGATACTCTGCACCTGGAAGGCAAAGAGCTTGAGTTCAAAGTCATCAAGCTTGATCAGAAACGTAACAACGTGGTGGTTTCTCGCCGCGCAGTTATCGAATCTGAAAACAGCGCTGAACGCGATCAGCTGCTGGAAAACCTGCAGGAAGGCATGGAAGTTAAAGGTATCGTTAAGAACCTCACTGACTACGGCGCATTCGTGGATCTGGGTGGCGTTGACGGCCTGCTGCACATCACCGATATGGCTTGGAAACGCGTTAAGCATCCAAGCGAAATCGTCAACGTGGGCGACGAAATCACTGTTAAAGTGCTGAAGTTCGACCGCGAGCGTACTCGTGTATCCCTCGGCCTGAAACAGCTGGGCGAAGATCCATGGGTTGCTATCGCTAAGCGTTACCCAGAAGGCACCAAGCTGACTGGCCGTGTAACCAACCTGACCGATTACGGCTGCTTCGTTGAAATCGAAGAAGGCGTTGAAGGCCTGGTGCACGTTTCTGAAATGGACTGGACCAACAAAAACATTCACCCATCTAAAGTTGTTAACGTGGGCGATGTTGTTGAAGTTATGGTTCTGGACATCGACGAAGAACGTCGTCGTATCTCCCTGGGTCTGAAGCAGTGCAAAAACAACCCATGGCAGCAGTTCGCTGAGACCCACAACAAAGGCGATCGCGTTGAAGGTAAAATCAAGTCAATCACTGACTTCGGTATCTTCATCGGCCTGGACGGCGGCATCGACGGTCTGGTTCACCTGTCTGACATCTCCTGGAACGCGACTGGCGAAGAAGCCGTTCGTGAGTACAAAAAAGGCGACGAAATCGCTGCTGTTGTACTGCAGGTTGATGCAGAGCGCGAGCGCATCTCTCTGGGCGTGAAGCAGTTGGCTGAAGATCCATTCAACAACTACATCACCCTGAACAAGAAAGGCGCTATCGTTAACGGTAAAGTGACTGCAGTAGACGCTAAAGGTGCTACAGTAGAATTAGCTGATGGCGTTGAAGGTTACCTGCGCGCTTCAGAAGCTTCACTGGACCGTATCGAAGATGCAACTCTGGTTCTGAGTGTTGGTGACGACGTTGAAGCTAAATTCACCGGCGTTGACCGTAAGAACCGCGTTGTAAGCCTGTCTGTTCGTGCTAAAGACCAGGCTGATGAGAAAGAAGCAATCAACACTGTTAACACCAAACAGGAAGAAAGCAACTTCTCTAGCGCTATGGCTGAAGCGTTCAAAGCGGCTAAAGGCGAGTAATCGACCCGAGGCACCGGACGATGAAAATCGTCCGGTTTCGGTAAAAGCTGTCATACCTTTCCAAATAGGGATTAACCGGAGGTTACATGACCAAGTCAGAACTGATTGAAAGACTTGCTGGCCAGCATACTCATATCCCGGCGAAAGTCGTTGAGGATGCGGTCAAAGAGATGCTCGAGCACATGGCCACTACGTTGGCACAGGGCGAGCGCATTGAAATCCGGGGATTCGGCAGCTTTTCTTTGCATTATCGCGCACCGCGCACTGGTCGTAACCCGAAAACGGGTGACAAAGTGGATCTGGAAGGTAAATACGTTCCCCACTTCAAGCCAGGCAAAGAATTGCGTGACCGTGCGAACATCTACGGTTAAGCCGTTACCGAACGATAAAGCGACACCTCCGGGTGTCGTTTTTTTTTGCCTAAAATTGGCTGTTGCGAACTCCATTCCAAATTGATTTGCCAGCGTGCAAATCCCGCTGAATTAATGTAACCCACCTGCCAGAATGCACTTCGCCTGAAAGCTTTTAACGTTAACAGCAAGCAAACTCTAACCCTTACGGGAGAGAGTTGATGCGTATAACAGGGATTATCGTCGCCAGAATGATGATTTTGGCTACCTTACCATTGGGATTATTACCACAAATACCCACTGCCGCATTCATAGCGGCCATGGCGCTGGCAGCCGTCGTTATTGGACTGATCCCCCATCAAGTGATACGTGTCACCAGCATGGGAATTCTGCTTCTGACGTGGGCACTGGCTGAAGCAAGTCAGATGCAGAACTCCATAGAGCGACTTTCAGCGGCACCCACTGAAATGACAGTGCGAATTACCGAGGTCAGAGAAAAGCAGCAGCAATTCACGGCGCAAATTATCCGTGTCGGCGAGAAATATCAGTTCCCTCCGCTTTTTGTCAGCGTTAACACGGGATCGACTGAGTTGAAATACTGTGCCGGGCAGCGCTGGAAAATGACATTACGCCTGCGAGCTGTACATGGCCGACTCAATGAAGGAGGGTTTGATGCGCAACGTTTTGCGCTGGCTAACCACACGCCTTTACAGGGACGGGTGATCCATCAACAGGTTGAATCGGTGCAGTGTAACTTGCGCGATCGGTTAATCAGCTATCATCAGCCGCTTCTGGAGCCACTTCAGCAATCCGCCATTTTGCAGGCGCTCGCATTTGGTGAACGGGAGAATATGACCAAGCCGCAGCGTCAACTGTTGCGTGAAACCGGGACCGCACATTTGATGGCGATTTCAGGTATGCACATTGCGTTAGCGGCCAGCATCGGATGGATGATAGCGCGCGGCCTGCAATGGCTGCTTCCTGCTCGCTACATTGGCTATATATTTCCTCTGGTGGGCAGCGTTGTGACGGCAGCGGTCTATTGCTGGCTTTCTGGCAGCCATGCGCCGGCTCAGCGAGCATGGTGGCGCTGCTGATCTGGATGATGATTCGCATTGCAGGCTGGCAATTAACGGGTTGGCAGGTCTGGACGCTGTGCATGGGAGGATTGTTATGGCTGGATCCTCTCACCGTGCTGTCAGAAAGCTTTTGGCTGTCAGCGCTGGCGGTCGCGATGTTGATCATCTGGTTTCAATGGTTTGCACTGCCTGCGCGATATGGCAAAGCCTGGCGTTGGTTGCCGTTGAGATTATTGCATTTGCAGGCAGGCATGATGATCCTGATGGCGCCCTTGCAGATTTTCTTGTTTCAGGGAATAAGCCTGAGCGCGTTACTGGCGAACCTCCTTGCAGTACCGGTGGTCTCATTGATTACCGTGCCTTTGATATTGTTGGCACTATTGCTGCCAGTCATGCCCATCGCCACGGGATTATGGTGGCTGGCCGATCTCTCCGTAAGCCAAGTGATGCAAGGACTCGCGCGCTTACCTGCAGGCTGGTGGCCGCTAAATGACGCGGTTCCTGCTATCGCATTCATTTGGGGCGGGTTGCTGCTGTGGCGCAGTGGCGTTATTTATTACACCCTGATGCCCTGCTGTGGTTGTGCGCTGGCCATTTTTATCTGGCGTAGTCAGGCGGAACAAGATGACTGGCAAATTGACATGATTGATGTTGGTCATGGATTAGCCATCGCCATTACACAGGGGCGTGAGGTGGTGTTATATGACGCGGGGCCCCGCTGGAACCAGGACGACGCAGGGGCGCGCGTCATCCTGCCGTGGCTGCATTATCAGGGAAGAAATTTGAGCTCGATTATCGTCAGCCACAAGCATCTGGATCATCAGGGAGGCGTAGATTCTCTTCACCAGGCCAATCCCAACATGGTGATCCGTAGCGCGTTGGCTAAACCAGGGCATCTACCTGTCAGCGAGGCGAGAAATGGCAGTGGGGCAAGTTGACCTTTACGGCACTTTGGCCGCCTGCGGGAAACACGCAAGGACAAAATAATGACTCCTGTGTCGTGCGGGTTGATGATGGCACTGTCAGCCTGCTGCTCACCGGGGATATTGAGTTAGAGGCGGAAAGAAAGTTGGTCGCCCTGGAAAAAGCACAGCTTTCGAGCACCCTGATACAGGTTCCTCACCATGGCAGCCGGACTTCATCTGGACCATTACTGTTACGTAGTGTTGCAGGGAAGGGCGCGATGGCGTCAGTCGCACGCTACAATGCGTGGCGCATGCCGGCCCCAGCGGTGGTGGATCGTTATCGCCAGCAGGGTTATATCTGGTATGACACTGCACAATCGGGGCAGATTCATATTGGCGTTCGGCAGGGTGAATGGCAAATTAAAGGGTTGAGAGAGCAAATAAAACCTCGCTGGTATCATCAGTGGTTTGGCGTCAAACGTGAATCCAGGTAGAATGAGCGGCTATTTCAAACAGCGTGAATAAATAATGCATCAAGACAAAGATCTCTCAACGTGGCAAACGTTCCGCCGACTCTGGCCGATGATTGCGCCGCACAAAGCAGGACTGTTTGTATCTGCGGTGGCGCTGATTCTCAATGCGGCTGGCGATACCTTAATGCTGTCGCTGTTGAAACCTTTACTGGATGATGGCTTCGGCAAGGCCGATCGATCCGTCATGCTTTGGATGCCACTGGTGGTCATTGGCCTGATGCTGGTGCGTGGCGTGACCAGCTATATTTCCAGTTATTGCATCTCGTGGGTCTCCGGCAACGTGGTCATGAATATGCGTCGTCGTCTGTTTGGCCATATGATGGGCATGCCGGTGGCGTTCTTTGATCAGCAATCTACCGGTACTTTGCTGTCACGCATTACCTACGATTCTGAGCAGGTTGCTTCCTCCTCATCCAGTGCGCTGGTCACGGTGGTGCGCGAAGGTGCTTCCATCATTGGCCTGTTCATCATGATGTTCTACTACAGCTGGCAGCTGTCGCTGATTCTGATTGTGCTGGCACCGATTGTTTCTTTTGCTATCCGCACGGTGTCCAAACGCTTCCGCAGCATCAGCAAAAACATGCAGAACACCATGGGACAAGTCACTACCAGTGCTGAGCAGATGCTGAAAGGGCATAAAGAAGTCCTGATCTTTGGTGGTCAGGATGTTGAAGCCGGCCGCTTTGCGCAGGTGAGCAACAAAATGCGCCAGCAGGGCATGAAACTGGTCTCGGCTTCTTCAATTTCCGATCCTGTGATTCAACTGATTGCGTCTTTGGCCCTGGCGTTCGTGCTTTATGCCGCCAGTTTCCCAAGCGTGATGGAAACGCTGACCGCCGGTACGATCACCGTTGTGTTTTCATCGATGATTGCCCTGATGCGTCCGCTGAAGTCACTGACCAACGTCAATGCCCAGTTCCAGCGCGGTATGGCGGCTTGCCAAACCTTGTTCTCCATTCTGGATAGCGAGCAGGAAGTTGACAACGGTAAGCGTGAAATCGCACGTGCGAAAGGCGACGTGGAATTCCGCAATGTAACCTTTACCTATCCTGGACGTGATGTCCCGGCGCTGCGTGATATTAATCTGTCACTGCCCGAGGGCAAAACCGTGGCATTGGTGGGACGCTCAGGTTCGGGTAAATCCACCATGGCGAGCCTCCTGACGCGCTTTTACGACATCGATTCCGGTGAGATTCTGCTGGATGGTCACGACCTGCGCGAATACACCCTGCGTTCGCTGCGTAACCAGGTGGCACTGGTGTCCCAGAATGTCCATCTGTTCAATGACACCATTGCCAATAACATTGCTTATGCACGCAATGGTGAATACACCCGCGAGCAGATTGAACAGGCTGCCACCATGGCCCATGCCATGGACTTCATCAAGAAGATGGATAACGGGCTGGATACCGTGATCGGTGAAAACGGCGTATTGCTTTCAGGTGGCCAACGCCAGCGTATTGCTATCGCACGCGCACTGCTGCGTGATTGCCCAATCCTGATCCTCGATGAAGCCACTTCGGCACTGGATACTGAATCCGAGCGCGCGATTCAGGCGGCATTGGATGAGTTGCAGAAAACCGCACCTCGCTGGTCATTGCGCACCGCTTGTCGACCATTGAAAAAGCCGATGAGATTGTGGTGGTGGAAGATGGCCGTATCATCGAGCGCGGAACGCACAGTGTGTTGCTGGCCGAGAAGGGCGCTTACGCACAACTTCACAAGCTGCAGTTTGGTCAATGATTGATCGCATCTGGAGCGGGCGCTCGCCGTTGTGGCTACTGTTGTGGCCACTCAGCCTGCTGTATGGGGCGATCAGCTGCTTGATTCGGCTCAGTTATCAGCGCGGCTGGCGTAAAAGCTGGCGTGCGCCTTGCCCGGTGATAGTGGTGGGTAATCTGACTGCCGGCGGTAACGGTAAAACTCCGGTGGTGATTTGGCTGGTTCAGGCGCTGCAACAGCGCGGCCTGCGCGTTGGTGTGGTGTCACGCGGTTATGGTGGTAAAGCAGAACGCTATCCACTGCTAGTCACGGCAGATACGCCCACCAGTCAGGCTGGCGACGAGCCTGTGCTGATTGCGCAGCGGACACAGGTGCCCGTTGCCGTCGCACCAAAGCGGCGGATGGCGGTAGAAGGTTTACTGGCCGCGCAGGATCTGGACGTGATCATCACCGACGATGGGCTGCAACACTACGCGTTGCAGCGCGATCGCGAAATTGTGGTGGTGGATGGCGTGCGTCGCTTCGGTAATGGCTGGTGGTTACCCGCGGGTCCAATGCGTGAGCGTGCTTCACGCCTGCAAAGCGTCAATGCCATTGTCGTGAACGGCGGTGAAGCGCAAGCGGGTGAGATCGCCATGACATTACGGCCTGGCAAGGCGGTTAATTTGGTGAGCGGTGAGACTGCGAACCTTGAACAGCTGCCGGAAATGGTCGCGATGGCCGGGATTGGCCATCCACCGCGATTCTTCAATACCTTGAAGCAGCAAGGGGTGAAGCCAGTGGCTGAAATCGCGTTCGCCGATCACCATGCTTACAGCGAAGAAGAACTGCAACGGTTGACGCAAACCCATCAGTGCCTGTTGATGACCGAGAAAGATGCGGTGAAATGCCGCAGTTTTGCCCGCGATAATTGGTGGTATTTGCCGGTGGATGCCGATTTATCAGGCGCATCGCTGGACGCGTTACTTGACGACTTGTCCCAACTCCCCCATACCGCACGCGACGGTCGTTCGCGCTAAACCTGTCTAAGGGAATCGAGTTATGGCCATCACGTCTTCCCTTTCACTACAACACGCTCGCCATCTGCATCTGGCTGCTCAGGGATTATTACGTCCCGCGAGCCGCCGCGCGCGCTTTGCTGATATTCACGCCTGCGTGCGTCAGATGTCGCTGCTGCAAATCGATACCATCAACGTGGTCGCGCGCAGTCCCTATCTGGTGTTATTCAGCCGCCTTGGCGCCTATCCGATTGAATGGCTCGAGCAGACGCTGTCATCCGGTGCGCTATTTGAGTATTGGGCGCATGAAGCCTGCTTTATTCCGTTTGAAGATTACCCACTGCTGCGCCATCGCATGCTGGAGCCTCAGCGGCTGGGCTGGAAATACAATCAACAGTGGGTAGAAGAGCATCAGCAAGAAATCGCTGATCTGCTTAATCATATTGCCGAGAATGGCCCGGTGCGCGCCGCCGATTTCGCCAATGATCGACAGACGCAACCCGGCTGGTGGGCATGGAAACCGCATAAGCGCCATCTGGAAAATCTGTTCAGCGCGGGCGAACTCATGGTAGTTGAACGCCGTAACTTCCAGCGAGTCTATGATTTACGCAGCCGTGTGATGCCAGATTGGGATGACGGGCAACATGCACTCAGTGAAGCGGATGCGGTGCTGGCGATGCTAGAGCACAGTGCGCGCAGTCTCGGTATTTTTCGTGCCGGCTGGCTGGCCGATTACTATCGCCTGAAGCGTGTGCCGCTGCAATCCTGGATCAGCGATGCCGAAGCGCGTGGTGACATCGTGCGCGTTGAAGTGGAGCAGTTAGGGGAGATGTGGTTGCACGCCAGCTTGTTACCGCAGTTGGAAAAGATCCCGACCGCGACACATACCGCGCTGCTGTCACCCTTTGATCCGGTGGTGTGGGATCGCCGTCGCGCACGGGAACTGTTCAATTTCGATTACCGCATTGAGTGCTATACGCCGGCCGAAAAGCGCGTCTATGGTTATTTTGTCCTGCCGCTTTTGCACCGGGGTGCCCTGAAGGGGCGTGTCGATGCCAAAGTGGATCGCCAGGCGCAACAGCTCATCATCCGTGCTTTTTGGCTGGAACCGGGGACGCGTGTCAGCAATGCATTCCTCAATGATGTGCAAAAAGCGATTAATCGTTTTGCGCAGTGGCAGGGTGCCAGTGAGGTGATGATTGAAAATGCCCCCGCCGAGTTGCTTGCCGCCTGGTCACCGCATTGGGTGGTGACTGACTGAGTTCAGCGCAATATTGCCGTGTCCGGCGCACTGCCTCAGAACACGCTATGGTATGCTAAGCGCCTGACAAATCGGTGCTGAAAGGAGAAAATTATGGATCACCGTTTACTTGAGATTGTTGCCTGTCCGGTTTGCAACGGAAAACTGTATTTCAATAAAGAGCAGCAGGAGCTGATTTGTAAACCAGATGGCCTGGCTTACCCAGTACGCGACGGCATTCCGGTACTGCTGGAAGTGGAAGCGCGTACGCTGTCTGTTGAAGAGATTCATCCATGAGTTTCGTCGCCATTATTCCGGCGCGTTACGCATCAACGCGTCTGCCTGGCAAACCGCTGGTTGATATTCACGGTAAACCGATGGTGATACACGTGATGGAGCGCGCGCGTGAGTCGGGGGCCGACCGCGTGATTGTGGCCACCGATCACCCTGAGGTTGCGGCGGCGGTTACCGCAGCAGGCGGAGAAGTCTGCATGACGCGTGCTGACCACCAGTCAGGTACCGAGCGTTTGGCTGAAGTTATCGAGAAATATAATTTTTCCGATGACACCATTATCGTCAACGTGCAGGGCGACGAGCCGATGATTCCGGCAGAAATCGTGCGTCAGGTGGCGAGCAATCTGGCGCAGGCCGATGCGGGGATGGCGACACTGGCTGTGCCGATCGCCGATGCGGAAGAGGCCTTCAATCCCAATGCGGTAAAAGTGGTGATGGACGCGAAAGGCTATGCGCTTTACTTCTCACGCGCCACCATTCCGTGGGATCGCGAACGCTATGCGCAATCACGTGAACAGATTGGCGACACCCTGCTGCGCCACATTGGAATTTATGCTTATCGCGCCGGTTTTATCCGTCGTTATATTGCTTGGGAACCTTGCCCGCTGGAGCATATTGAGTTGCTCGAGCAACTCCGCGTATTGTGGTACGGCGAGAAGATCCATGTTGCCGTGGCGCAAACCGTGCCGAGCGTTGGCGTGGACACACCGGAGGACCTGATTCGGGTCCGTGCGGCCATGCAGGGGTAATGCCCGACCGGCCAGCCGCTCGCGCTGGCCATAAAGTTTGATCTGGCGCTAAGTTTCGCGCCACCATGACCTCCAGGATAGTGAAGTCACATGACTGCGGAGGATAACGCATGGAACAGCTCCGTTCAGACTGGCGTTGGTACTGGGTGAAGGTATCAGCCGCCTCGAAACCATCAGCGAGCAGGCGCAATCGCGACTGTACGCGCTCTATGACAACGACGGCAAACCCATGCCGCTGGTGGCGAAGTATTTCCGTCATCAAGGTCGCGCCGCATTGGAAGCCAGGAAACTCACTATGCTGAGCCATGATGGCTTAGTGGCCGTGCCTGCGGTATTTGGTTTGGTCCTCAGTCAGCAGCAGCCGGCGCATGAGATGTTGCTGATGGCGCGCTTTAATGGCGTCTCGGCCGAAGCGCCCACCCGCACCGCAATGCGCTGGGAGCAACTGTGTGAACAGATTGTGGAAGGCGTTCTCGGCTGGCATCGTATCGACAGTCACGGGCTGGTGGGACGAGTGGATAGCGTGCAGGAAAACAACTGGCCAGCCTGGTATCACCAGCGCGTCGAAGTGCTGTGGGCCACGCTGGGCTATCTGTCACCGCCCTTTTTTACGCTGGAAGATCGACAGATTTTATACCGCAGCCGGCAGCAGTTGACGCAACTGTTCAACGGTTTTGACGATCCCTGCGTGCTGATGCACGGCAATTTGCGCTTATCCAGCATGCTGAAAGACGCGCGCAGTGATCAGCTGGTGGCGATGATGCAGCCGGGCAATATTCTGTGGGCGCCACGTGAGTATGAGTTAATCAGGCTGGCGGACAGCGGCGCAGAGGCTTCTCTGTTGCATCATTACCTGCAGCGCGCACCGGTAGCCGAAGGTTTTATCTGGCGGCGATGGTTATACCAGCTGTGGGATTGTGTCGATACGTTGGTGAGCAGCGGACAGTTTGACCGTCCGCGCTTTGATCACGCGCGTAGTCAGCTACTCCCCTGGCTCGGCTGAGGCAGGGGCGTCACCGT
Source organism: Pantoea rodasii (assembly GCF_002095465.1). Lineage (GTDB taxonomy): Bacteria > Pseudomonadota > Gammaproteobacteria > Enterobacterales > Enterobacteriaceae > Pantoea > Pantoea rodasii. The sequence continues at coordinate 106,002 of NZ_MLFP01000005.1, forward strand.
GCAGCCGTTGCCAGGTTTGACCCAGCGTTTCATAGATGGCGCGTTCACTGTGGCTCAGCCACACCGGCGAGGGTATCGCCCGCTCCCAGGCGTTCAACGGTGAGGTAATCGCCAGTTGATTGGCTGGCGCAGCCAGTGGGTTCATCCCGGCACTCTGGAAAAAGTGCATCGCCCGTGGCAGGTGGTTCGCTGACGTCACCAGTAAAAACGGATGTTGACCAATCGCCTGTTTTACCGCCTGCGCTTCCTGACGCGTATCACGCGGTTGATCCAGCAAAATCATCGCCGTGCGCGGCACGCCGAGACTTTCCGCTACTTCTGCGGCTACGCTGGCGCTGCTGCGTGGATTACTTCCGGCAGCGGCACCGGTAAAAATCAGCCTGGCCTGCGGATAGCGTCGCCACTGGCGCACGCCTTCTGCCACGCGCGGCAGGCTGTTATTAATTAAATTGGAACTCGGCGCCCAATTCGGATTGAAGGTATAGCCACCGCCCAGCACCACGATATAATCCACCGGTTCGTTGCCGTTCCAGGTGGGATAGTGGCTGTCCAGTGGCAGCAGCAGACGATCGGCAATCGGCTGCAGGCTCAACAACAGCAACAAAAGCCAGCTTACAGAGATGACTATTTTGCCGCTTTTTTGCCAGCGGCTGAACCAGAGCAACAAAAGTCCTGCTGCCATCATCATTAACAGCAGTGGCAAAGGTAACAGCATCCCGCCGATTACTTTTTTTAACGTAAAAAACATCGAATATTGCCTCTTTTGTCCGAAAAAACAGCAGCCAGACAGTTACTGTGGCGTGAAAGGTTCATTCTTGTTGAGCCTGTGACAAAATAGCACAAGTTGAATGCAGCACAGTGGAGCCATCATCATGCAGGATCGTAACTTTGACGATCTGGCGGACAAATTCTCGCAGAACATTTATGGCACCCGAAAAGGGCTGGTGCGTCAGGCGATCCTGTGGGACGAGCTTGATGCGCTATTGCCGACGTTACCTGAGGGATCACTCTCCGTGTTGGATGCAGGCGGCGGCGTAGGACAAATCTCAGCGGGATTAGCCGCGCGCGGCCATCAGGTGCTGTTGTGCGATCTCTCCGCTGAGATGTTGAAACTGGCCGAGGCGCACGCGCACACTGAGGGTGTGAGCCACAACATGCAATTCAAACAAATTAGCGCGCAGCAGGTTGGCGAACATTTGGATCAGCCAGTTGATCTGGTATTGTTTCACGCTGTGTTGGAGTGGGTAGCAGAACCCGAAGCGGTGCTGCAAGCGCTGTGGCATACGCTGAAGCCCGGTGGTGTGCTGTCGTTGATGTTTTACAACGCACATGCCCTGACATTCCGCACACTGCAACTCGGCAATTTCGGTTATCTGCGTGCCAATATGACCAAACGCAAAAAGCGCACGCTGTCGCCGGATTTCCCTCGCGATCCTTTGGACGTCAATCGCTGGCTGGATAATGCGGGCTTTGAAATTGAGCAGCGAGCCGGAATACGCGTGTTTTGTGACTACATGAAACCGCCACCGCCCGGCGTCGTAAAGAGCGTTGAAGAGATAATTGAGATGGAACGGCGCTACTGTCGTCAGGAGCCCTTTTTAAGTTTAGGGCGCTATATCCACGTGACCGCGCGCAAACCCAGGTAGAAGGATCAACTATGAGCGAATTTTCCCAGACGGTCCCCGAATTGGTGGCATGGGCGCGCAAGAATGACTTTTCACTTGCGTTGCCGGTAGAGCGTCTGGCCTTTTTACTGGCTATCGCCACCCTGAATGGTGAGCGTATGGACGGTGAGATGAGTGAAGGTGAACTGATCGACGCTTTCCGTCATGTCAGTAAAGCCTTTGAACAAACCCACGAAACCGTTCAGGTGCGTGCGAATAACGCCATCAATGACATGGTGCGCCAGCGTCTGCTCAACCGCTTTACCAGCGAGTTAACGGAAGGTCATGCGATTTATCGCCTGACGCCGCTTGCCATTGGCATCACCGATTACTACATCCGCCAGCGGGAGTTTTCCACGCTGCGTCTGTCGATGCAGTTGTCAATTGTGGCGCAGGAATTGAAACGTGCGGCAGATGCCGCCGAAGAAGACGGTGACGAATTCCACTGGCATCGCAACGTCTTCGCCCCGTTGAAATACTCAGTGGCGGAGATTTTCGATAGCATCGATATGACGCAGCGTCTGATGGATGAGCAGCAGCAAACGGTGAAAACCGATATTGCCGATCTGCTTAACAAAGACTGGCGTGCAGCGATCTCCAGCTGTGAGATGTTGCTGTCGGAGACTTCCGGCACGCTGCGCGAATTGCAGGACACGCTGGAAGCGGCAGGCGATAAGTTGCAGGCCAATCTGTTACGTATTCAGGATGCCACGCTCAGCAGCCCGGATTTAGGTTTTGTCGATAAGCTGGTGTTTGATCTGCAAAACAAACTGGATCGCATCATCAGTTGGGGCCAGCAGGCGATCGACCTGTGGATTGGTTACGACCGGCACGTCCACAAATTTATCCGTACCGCCATCGACATGGACAAGAATCGCGTGTTTGCCCAGCGTTTACGTCTGTCGGTGCAGAACTACTTCGATCAACCCTGGGCGCTGACCTATGCCAATGCCGATCGTCTTTACGACATGCGCGATGAAGAGATGACGCTGCGTAATGACGAGGTGATGGGTGAACTGCCGCCAGAGATGGAATACGAAGAGTTTAATGAAATTCGCGAACAGCTCGCAGCGATGATTGAAGAGGCGCTGCTGGTTTATAAGTTAGAACAAAACCGTTACATCTTGCTGCGGTAATGCGCGACTACCTGTCGCAATATCCGCGAGCACGCCACTTTGATCTGGCGCGTATCGTCATCGATCAAGCCGTGCGACTGGGTGTGGCGGAAGCTGATTTAGCCGGTCTGCCGGCAGAATGGCAGACCATTAATGATTACGGAGCCAAGGTGCAGGCACATGTCATCGACAAATATTGAACAAGTGATGCCCGTCAAACTGGCGTTGGCACTGGCAAACCCGATTTTCCCGGCGCTCGATAGCCAGTTACGCGCGGGCCGCCACATTGGTATCGAAGAGCTGGATAATCACGCTTTTCTGATGGATTACCAGGAGTACCTGGAAGAGTTCTACGCGCGCTATAACGTTGAACTGATGCGTGCGCCAGAAGGCTTTTTCTATCTGCGCCCGCGCTCCACTACGTTGATTCCTCGTTCGGTGCTTTCCGAACTGGACATGATGGTCGGAAAAATCCTGTGTTATCTCTACCTCAGCCCGGAACGTCTGGCGAACGAGGGGATTTTCACCCAGCAGGAACTCTATGACGAACTGCTGTCGCTGGCCGATGAGAGCAAACTGCTCAAGCTGGTGAATCAGCGCTCAACCGGTTCTGACGTGGATCGCGCCAAGCTGCAGGAAAAAATGCGTGCTTCACTCAGCCGCCTGCGCCGCTTAGGCATGGTGTGGTACATGGGCAACGACAGCAGCAAATTCCGCATTATGGAATCGGTGTTCCGCTTTGGTGCGGATGTCCGTAGCGGCGATGATGCGCGTGAAGCGCAGCTGCGACTGATCCGCGATGGCGAGGCCATGACGCTGGAAAGCAAGCCGGCGGCCAATGAGAGTGACGAGGCGGACAACGAGAATGACATTGAAAGCGATGCGAGTGATAACGCGGAGGATGAACAGGAATGATTGAACGCGGTAAATTTCGTTCGCTAACGCTGATCAACTGGAACGGCTTCTTTGCCCGTACTTTTGATCTCGATGAGTTGGTGACCACGCTTTCAGGCGGTAACGGTGCGGGTAAATCCACTACCATGGCGGCATTCGTCACGGCGCTGATCCCCGATTTAACCCTGCTGCACTTCCGTAACACCACCGAGGCTGGCGCGACGTCGGGTTCCCGCGATAAAGGTCTGCACGGTAAGCTGCGTGCGGGCGTCTGTTATGCGGTGCTGGATGTGGTTAACTCACGCCATCAGCGCGTGGTGGTCGGCGTGCGTCTGCAGCAAGTGGCCGGTCGCGATAAAAAAGTCGATATTAAACCTTTCAGTATCCATGGCCTGCCGACCGATTCGCAGCCCACCGATATGCTGACCGAAATTCTCAACAGCCGTCAGGCGCGTGTATTGCCGCTGGCGGAAGTGAAAGATCGTGTTGAAGCGCAGGAAGGCGTGCAGTTCCGTCAGTACAACTCTGTTACTGATTACCACGCCGTCCTGTTTGAGCTGGGTGTGGTGCCGCGTCGTCTGCGCACTGCCAGCGATCGCAGCAAGTTCTATCGTCTGATTGAAGCCTCGCTGTACGGCGGTATCTCCAGCGCCATCACCCGTTCACTGCGCGATTATCTGTTGCCGGAAAACGGCGGCGTGCGTAAAGCCTTCCAGGATATGGAAGCGGCGCTGCGTGAGAACCGCATGACGCTGGAAGCCATTCGCGTTACGCAGTCCGATCGCGATCTCTTCAAGCATTTGATCTCTGAAGCGACCAGTTATGTGTCGGCAGATTACATGCGTCACGCCAACGAGCGCCGTATTCATCTCGATGGCGCGCTGCAGCTGCGTAACGAACTGTTCACCAGCCGCAATCAGCTGGCTTCTGAGCAGTATCGTCACATCGAAATGGCGCGTGAACTTTCTGAGCACACCGGTGCAGAAAGCGATCTGGAAACCGATTACCAGGGCGCCAGCGATCACCTGAATCTGGTGCAAACCGCCATGCGTCAGCAGGAGAAGATCACGCGTTATGATGCCGATCTTGAAGAGCTGACCTATCGTCTGGAAGAACAGAACGAAGTGGTGGCGGAAGCCCGCGAAGTGCAGGAAGAGAACGAAGCGCGATCTGAAGCCGCTGAAATTGAAGTCGATGAGCTGAAAAGCCAGCTGGCCGATTTCCAGCAGGCGCTTGATGTGCAGCAAACTCGTGCCATCCAATATCAGCAAGCGCTGCAGGCGCTGGAAAAAGCGCGAGCGCAGTGCCAGTTGCCGGATTTAAGCATTCAGAACGCCGCCGAATGGCAGGAAACTTTCCAGGCGCGTGAAGAAGAGGCCACCGAACAGCTGCTGCGTCTGGAACAAAACTGAGTGTGGCCGAAGCGGCACACAGCCAGTTCGAGCAGGCGCTCGCCCTGGTCACTAGCATCGCCGGTGAAGTGAGCCGTCAGGATGCGTGGCAAGTGGGACGTGACTTACTGCGTGATGCCGCCAACCAGCGCCATCATGCCGATCAGCTCTCTTCGCTGCGTCTGCGTCTCAATGAACTGGAAACCCGCCTGCGCGAGCAGCACGATGCCGAACGTCTCCTGGCTGACTTCTGCAAACGTCAGGGCCAGCAGTACGATGCTGACGCGCTGGAAGGGCTGCAGCGTGAGCTGGAAGCACAGATTGAACAGCTAAACGAAGGCGTGTCTGACGCCGGTGAGCGTCGCATGCTGATGCGCCAGGAGCTGGAACAGCTGCGTGAACGCATTACCGCTCTGACCGCACGTGCACCACATTGGCTGGCCGCGCAGGAGATCCTGACGCAGCTCAGCGAGCAGACCGGACAAGCGCTGGGCAACAGCCAGCAGATCACCGAATTCATGCAGCAGCTGCTGGAACGTGAGCGTGAAACCACCGTTGAACGTGACAATGTGGCGGCCCGTAAACGGGAAGTTGAGCAGCAGATTGAGCGTTTAAGTCAGCCTGGCGGCGCGGAAGATGCACGCCTGACGCAACTCGCCGAGCGTTTTGGTGGCGTGCTGCTGTCGGAAATCTACGATGACGTCACGCTGGATGACGCCCCGTACTTCTCGGCGCTGTATGGTCCTTCACGCCATGCCATCGTCGTCCCGGATTTATCATTGGTACGCGATCTGCTGGACGGCCTTGATGATTGCCCGGAAGATCTCTACCTGATTGAAGGGGATCCGCAGGCGTTTGATGACAGCGTGTTCAGCGTTGATGAGCTGGAAGGCGCGGTGGTGGTGAAAGTGGCTGAGCGTCAATGGCGCTACTCCCGCTTCCCGAAAGTGCCGCTGTTTGGCCGCGCTGCGCGTGAAAATCAGCTGGAGCTGCTCAACAATGAGCGCGAGCAGTTGGCAGAACGCTTTGCCACGCTATCGTTCGACGTGCAGAAAACCCAGCGTTTGCATCAATCCTTCAGCCGTTTTATCGGCAGTCATTTGGCTGTGGCCTTTGATGAAGATCCAGAAGCGCTGATCCGCCAGCTGAACAGCCGCCGTGGCGAGCTGGAACGGGGTCTGGCGCAGCATGAAAACGATAACCAGCAGCAGCGTGCGCAGTTTGAACAGGCGAAAGAGGGCGTTAGCCAACTGAACCGTCTGCTGCCGCGTGTGAACCTGCTGTTGGATGATTCGCTGGGCGATCGCTGCGAAGAGATCCGTGAACGCGTTGAAGAAGCCCAGGAAGCGGCGCGCTTCCTGCATCAGCATGGCGCGAAAATCAGCAAGCTGGAGCCGCTGGTGTCCGTGCTGCAGAGCGATCCACAGCAGCACGACCAGCTGGAACGTGATTATCAGCAAGCGCAGCTGCAGCAGCGCGATGCGCGTCAGCAAGCCTTTGCCCTGACGGAAGTGGTACAGCGCCGCGCTCACTTCAGCTATGAAGACTCTGCCGGCATGCTGACCGGTAACAGCGATCTGAATGAGAAACTGCGCCAGCGTCTGGAGCAGGCGGAAGGCGAACGTAGCCGTGCGCGTGAACGTCTGCGTGAGCACCAGGCGCAGCTGACGCAATATTCGCAAGTGCTGGCATCGCTGAAAAGTTCCTATGATGCCAAGCGCGACATGCTGAAAGAGTTGCAACAAGAGATGCAGGACATCGGCGTGCATGCCGATGCCAGCGCCGAAGAGCGTGCACGTGCCCGACGTGATGAACTCTATACCGCATTAAGCCACAACCGCGCCCGCCGTAATCAGTTGGAGAAACAGCTGACGTTCTGCGAAGCCGAAATGGACAGCCTGCAGAAAAATCTGCGTAAGCTGGAGCGCGATTATCATCAGAACCGTGAACAGGTGGTCAGTGCGAAAGCCGGCTGGTGCACGGTGCTGCGTCTGGTGAAAGAGAACGGCATGGAACGTCGGCTGCATCGTCGTGAGATGGCCTATCTCGGCGGTGACGAGCTGCGTTCAATGTCGGATAAGGCGTTAGGCGCGCTGCGTCTGGCGGTGGCGGATAACGAACATCTGCGTGATGTATTGCGCATGTCGGAAGATCCGAAACGTCCTGAGCGCAAGGTGCAGTTCTTTATTGCGGTATACCAGCATCTGCGCGAGCGCATCCGTCAGGACATCATCCGTACTGATGATCCGGTCGAAGCCATCGAACAGATGGAGATCGAGCTGAATCGTCTGACGGAAGAGCTGACGGCCCGCGAGCAAACCCTGGCGATCAGTTCACGCAGCGCGGCGAATATTATTCGCAAGACCATTCAACGTGAGCAGAACCGTATTCGTCAGCTGAACCAGGGCTTGCAGGCCGTGAGTTTTGGACAGGTACGCAGTGTGCGTCTCAACGTCAACGTTCGCGAAGCGCACTCCACGCTGCTGGATACGCTATCGGAACAGCATGAAGCGCATCAGGATCTGTTTACCAGCAATCGTCTGACGTTCTCAGAAGCGTTGGCAAAACTGTATCAGCGTCTGAATCCGCAAATCGATATGGGACAGCGTACACCGCAAACCATCGGTGAAGAGCTGCTCGACTACCGCAACTATCTTGAGATGGAAGTGGAAGTCAACCGTGGCTCCGATGGCTGGTTGCGTGCCGAGAGTGGTGCTTTGTCGACCGGTGAAGCCATTGGTACCGGCATGTCGATTCTGGTGATGGTGGTACAAAGCTGGGAAGAGGAATCGCGTCGTCTGCGTGGCAAAGATATTTCGCCATGTCGTCTGCTGTTCCTCGATGAGGCGGCGCGTCTTGATGCTCGCTCTATCGCTACGCTGTTCGAGCTGTGTGAGCGTCTGGAAATGCAGCTGGTGATTGCTGCACCAGAGAACATCAGCCCGGAAAAAGGCACCACTTACAAATTGGTACGTAAAGTGTTTAACAATACGGAACACGTGCATGTGGTCGGTCTGCGTGGCTTCTCAGCAGATACTGCGCCAGCAAAACGTGAAACCAGCGATATCGATTTAGAAACAGAAAATACGTAACGCGCAATCTGGTTAAAAAACAGCGTACCGTTTAATCTGTAAGCGGCATCTGCACTCTGAGGCAGATGCCGTTTTTTATTTGTATACTCAACAATAAGAGTAAGGCTGTACACGGCGATAACAGGGCGCGGTGTCTTAGGTGAGAAGGGGGCAGGGATGTGGCTGAACAAAAGAAGCAGAATTAATCGTGCACTATTAGCACTCAGTGTTTCACTGGTATTGTCGCCGCTGGCTATCAGCCATGCCGCGATCATTGCCGCAATGCCCGGAACGTCGCATAGCACCATGTCAGTAGCGGCGAGCCAGCATCAAATTCAGCAGGCGTTTAGCCCCAGCGAACAGCCTTTCTATTTGCCAGGCCTGGCGGGCATTTATGCCTCGCGTAATATGGCGCCGTTATGGCAAGACTCGCAAGCCGTGCAGGCTTTCCAGCAACAGCTGGCGGAAGTCGCATTGTCAGGCGTACAGCCGCAGTTTACCCGCTGGGTTGAACTGCTCACCAATCCAGAGATTAAAGGGCTGGCGCGCGATATTGTCCTCAGCGATGCCATGCTGGGTTATCTGCAATTTGTCGCTAATGTGCCGACGCAGGGTGAAACCTGGCTCTACAGCAACGTGCCTTATAAATTGACGATGCCAGCATTAGCGGCGATCAATCAGTGGGAGAACGCGGTAAACGGGGGCGGTAGCCGCGCGTTTGTCGTCTCGCTGGCGCCGCAGCATCCTCAATATGCGCCGATGCACAGTGCACTCAAAGCCTTATTGACCGATAACCGAGCGTGGCCGCAGCTGCGCGACAGTGGCACGCTGCGCCCGGGGCAAATCAGTAATGATGTGCCCGCATTAAGAGAGATTTTGCAGCGTACCGGCATGTTAACCGCGACGCACAGCACAACGCCGACCCCCGCGGATGATGCGGTTCCTACGGCACCGGTGCCGGTCAGTCAAAGTAACCAGCCAATTGCGATAAGCCCGTCAGCGGCCAGCGTGAGCGACTTATCGGCACAGGCACCTGTTGCAACCGGCAACGTGGCGGCGAATCCAGCGCCTGCGGGTGACAATGTGTATGACGCCGCGCTAGTTGAAGGCGTCAAACGCTTCCAGCACTGGCAAGGATTAGCTGATGATGGCGCGATTGGGCCACGTACGCGTGAGTGGCTGAATGTGTCACCGCAGATGCGAGCTTCACTGCTGGCGTTGAATATTCAGCGCTTACGCCTGCTGCCAGATGATATGCACAACGGCATTATGGTGAACATCCCTAACTATTCGCTGACCTATTACAACAACGGTGCCACCATTCTCTCCTCGCGGGTGATTGTGGGCCGTCCCGATCGCAAAACGCCGTTGATGCGCAGTGCGCTCAACAACGTGGTGCTCAATCCGCCGTGGAACGTGCCCACCACGCTGGTTCGTCAGGATATTGTGCCCAAAGTAAAACAGGATCCGGCATACCTCTATAAGCATGGCTATACGTTGCTATCGGGCTGGAGTGCTGATGCTGAAGTGATCGATCCATCGATGATTGACTGGCATATGGTATCGGCAGCCAGCTTCCCGTACCGCATTCGTCAGGCACCAGGCGCAATGAACTCATTAGGGCGCTATAAATTCAACATGCCAAGTTCGGATGCTATCTATCTTCACGATACGCCGAATCATGGTTTGTTCCAGCGTGATATCCGCGCACTGAGTTCGGGTTGTGTCCGCGTGAATAAAGCTTCCGAGTTAGCCGATCTGCTGCTACAGGATGTGGGCTGGAATGACAGTCGCATCTCCGACACCCTTAAGCAGGGTGACACGCGCTATGTGCCGATTCGTCACCGTATTCCGGTCAACCTATATTATTTGACCGCATGGGTGGCTGCAGATGGTCAGCCGCAGTATCGTACAGATATTTACAATTATGATAATCCTGCACGTTCCGGTAGCCAGGTAATGTCAAAAGCGGGAAAACTTCTTCTCTAGTTATTGATTTTCCGATTATCACCTAGCCCTAAAAAGCCCAAGACCAGTCGCAAAATTTCGATTTTGCGCTGGTTTTGTTCGTTCTGTGACACATTCCGGGTTGACTGACTCTTAGGCTGCGGTTACTGTTCGGCCTTGTGTACTTTTTACACATTATTTTTATCGCTTTAGATTAGGTAACTCCGCAACATGGCTAATTTTGATTCTCAACGTCGTCGATTACTCCTGATTGGGGGCGCAGCGGCAGGTTTGTCTCTGCTTCCAGGCTCAGCACTGGCTTCGCTTTCTACCTCGCGCCCACGTATATTGACGCTTAATAACCTTCACACCGGTGAAACCCTTAAAACGGAGTTTTTAACGGCAAGAGTTATGACAAGGATGAGTTAGCCCGCTTAAATCACTTCTTCCGCGATTATCGCGCCAATCAGGTGAAGCACATCGATCCCCACCTGTTTGATCAGCTTTATCGTTTGCAGATGGTGTTAAACACCCGCAAACCGGTGCAGCTGATTTCGGGTTACCGCACGCTGGCAACCAATAATATGCTGCGCGAATCGGGCCCTGGCGTGGCCAAACACAGCTATCACACCAAAGGACAGGCGATGGATTTCCACATTGAGGGAATTTCGTTGAGCAATGTTCGCAAAGCGGCGTTATCTATGCGCGCGGGTGGTGTAGGATATTACCCGCGCAGCAACTTCGTACACATAGATACCGGGCCTGCAAGGCACTGGTCCTGATACCGGCAGCGCTGCGTGTGTCGGTCATGGAGCGCTATGAACTACCTGATTATTCCGGTTACGGCCTTTTCTCAAAACTGCTCAGTCATCTGGGATGATGCAACTCAGCAGGCGGCGCTGGTTGATCCCGGCGGCGATGCCGAAACTATTATCGCCATTTTGGCAGAGCGGGGCTTAACGCCCTCGCAAATTCTCCTTACCCATGGGCACCTTGACCACGTGGGTGCCGCCGCCGAACTCGCGGCACATTATCAGGTGCCTATCGTCGGCCCTCATAAACTGGATGCTTTCTGGCTGGATAACTTACCGACTCAAAGCCGGATGTTTGGCTTGCCGGAATGTGCGCCGCTGGCGCCGGACCGCTGGCTGGAAGAGGGCGAAACGGTTCAGGTAGGCAATGTGACGCTGGAGGTACTGCTTTGCCCTGGTCACACGCCGGGACACATTGTATTCTTTGACCGTGAAGGACGCTTGCTGATATCAGGCGATGTGATTTTCAATGGCGGCGTCGGGCGAACTGATTTCCCACAGGGCAGCCACAGTGACTTGATTGACGCCATTCACACCAAGCTATTACCGCTGGGTGATGATGTGACTTTTGTTCCAGGGCATGGACCTGTCTCCACGCTGGGACATGAGCGCCTAAGCAATCCGTTCCTGCAATAAAAAATGGGCCTTAAAGGCCCATTTCTCATTTAGCTAACAAGACTTACAGCACCGCGACGATGGCTTCACACAGCTGCGACATGTTGTCCGGTGTCATTCCTGCCACGTTTACACGCCCCGAATTCACCGCATACACGCCGAACTCATCACGCAGACGCACAACCTGATCTTTGGTCAGGCCGCTGAACGAGAACATGCCGTTCTGTTTGATAATGAAGCTGAAGTCCTGATTGGCGCCTTTCTCAGCCAGGGTATTCACAAACAGCTGACGCATGCGCTGGATACGTTGACGCATATCCGTCAGTTCCTGCACCCAGATGGTCCGTAACGCGTCGTTACCGAGGATGGTGGCCACCACAGCGGCACCGTGTGACGGTGGGTTAGAGTAGTTAGCACGGATGCTGTACTTCACCTGACTAAAGGCCGTCTTAGCCACGTCACTGTTGGCCGCCACAATCGTCAGTGCACCCACACGCTCGTTATATAAGCCGAAGTTCTTCGAGTAGGAACTCGCAACCATCAGTTCCTGATGAGAAGCCGCGAAAATACGCAGGCCTTCTGCATCTTCTTCCAGACCGCGAGCAAAACCCTGATAGGCAAAGTCGAACAGCGGGAGCCAGCCTTTTTCCTGCGAGAGCTTCGCCAGCTGCTGCCATTGATCCGCAGAAGGATCGACACCGGTAGGATTGTGGCAGCAACCGTGGAACAGCACCACATCGCCCGCTTTTGCTTCCTGCAACGAAGCCACCATGCCGTCGAAATCCAGGCTATGGTTGGCTGCGTCGTAATATTGATAATCACACACTTCCAGACCGGCGGCATTGAACACGTTTTTGTGGTTCGGCCAGCTTGGGTTACTTACCCATACGCGCTTGACGCTGGTCTGTGTCGCGAGGAAATCGGCAGCCACGCGCAGTGCGCCGGTACCGCCTGGGGTTTGTGCGGTGCACGCACGGCCGGCTGAAATCAGCGCACTCTCTTTGCCGAACAGCAATTCCTGAGTGCAGCGAGCGAAATCAGCCAGACCATCAATGCTCAGATAATTTTTGGTGGTTTCATTTTCCAGCAGATACTGCTCAGCTTTTTGACACTGGTCAGCACCGGCGTCTTGCCGGTTTCATCTTTATAAACACCAATGCCAAGGTTGATTTTATTCGGGCGGTCATCGACGCGAAACAGGTCAGCCAGTCCCAGAATAGGATCGGCGGGTGCGGCAGAGATCGATTCAAACATGAGTCAGTTCCGTTTGGGTGAACTTTAGCAAAATGAGCTATCAGGTTAGCGTCAGATGATACGCTTGCCAACCGCTGACATAAAAAAGAAATAAGCTGCATGTATAAAGTAGTGGCGCTAATTGAGAAGCCGATCACTAAAAAGCAAAACGGAGCCCGAAGGCTCCGTTTTTAAGCATTACAAGTATCTAATCGCGGGATTAGAACTGGTATTGCAGACCAACACCTACTACGTCATCAGTGCTTACGCCCTGAGCACGAGTGTAGTTGTTGTCGTCCAGCAGGTTGATTTTGTAATCAACATAGGTAGACATGTTTTTGTTGAAGTAGTAGTAAGTACCGATTTCGATGTATTTAACCAGATCTGCATCGCCGCCAGCGAAGGTTGAGCCGTTAGCAGTGTTGCCGTTCAGCTCCTTACCTTTAGACTGCAGGTAAGCGATGGATGGGCGCAGACCGAAGTCGAACTGGTACTGTGCAACCACTTCGAAGTTCTGAGTTTTGTTAGCAACCTGACGTGCGGTGCTGCCGTAAGCAGTGGTGTTACGTGATTCACCGTAGAATGCTGCCAGGTATACGTTGTTCGCGTCATATTTCAGACCGAAAGCGTATGCGTCAGCTTTATCGCCGTTACCGTCAGCAACCTGTGCATCGGTACGGTCAGCTGAGAAGTAAGAACCTACAGCGCTGATGCCCATACCGGTGTCATAGGCTACAGAAGAACCCCAGCCGTCACCGTTCTGAGACAGTGCGCTACGGGAACCTTCGTTTTTGCCCTGATACTGAACAGCGAAGCTCAGGCCGTTAACCAGACCGAAGAAGTTGCTGTTACGGTAAGTAGCCAGACCGCTTGAACGACCAATCATGAAGTTGTCGTTGTCTTGATACAGGGTATCGTCACCAAACACTGGCAACTGGTCGGTGTAAGACATTGCGTCATAGATAACGCCGTAGTTACGACCGTAATCGAATGAACCCGCATCGCCGAATTTCAGACCTGCGAAGCCCAGACGGGTTTTGTTGCCGTCTTGCGCGTCAGCGCCTTCGGTGTTGTTAGCCTGAACGTTGTATTCCCACTGGCCGTAACCGGTCAGTTGGTCATTAATCTGAGTTTCACCCTTGAAGCCAAAGCGAACATAGGTAGCGTCGCCGTCGTTGCCAGCGTCGTCAGAGAAAGTGTGGCGCGCATCAACTTTACCGTACAGATCCAGTTTGTTGCCGTCTTTATTATAGATTTCTGCTGCGTTTGCTGCGCCTGCAGCTAACAGAGCAGGGATAACCACTGCAAGAATGTTGCGCTTCATCATTTTTTATTACCCTCATTGGAGTTATTTGGACATCTGCCACTGCCGTCAAGAAACCTTTACGGGAACCTTGAAAGAAGTTTGATGTCTCCTGTGTCTGCACGCATCTTTCCATCACGGGGTTGCTAATTCTAGCCCGAAAATGATTCAAATCTCGCAATTACGTATCAAAAAGCAATATTGTATTACAATTTGTAAAATATCGGGAACTTTGTGAGAGAACTCTAAATTTACAAAAATAAAAAAAGGCCGGCAGTGCCGACCTCGATATATATATGAATTACTTATATTTAATAGCGAATTTTAGAAATTGGCGTTACGTGGGGTGCGTGGGAAGGGGATAACATCCCTTACATTTTGTACACCGGTGACATAGGCGATTAATCGTTCGAAACCTAATCCAAAGCCTGCATGCGGCACAGTGCCGTAACGACGCAGGTCACGATACCACCAGTAATCCTCTTTATTCAGACCCATCTCAGCCAGACGCGCATCCAATACATCCAGACGCTCCTCACGCTGTGAACCCCCAATGATTTCACCGATGCCAGGCGCAAGCACATCCATCGCTGCCACGGTTTTGCCATCGTCGTTCATGCGCATGTAAAACGCTTTGATGTCTTTCGGATAGTTCTTCACCACCACCGGCGCTTTAAAGTGTTTCTCGGCCAGATAGCGCTCGTGTTCGGAGGAGAGATCCACGCCCCAGGAAACCGGGTTTTCGAAGGTCTGACCGCTTTTCAGCAAAATATCCACCGCATCGGTGTAGTCGACTTGCGCGAAATCGGTAGTGACAAAACGTTCTAAGCGAGCAACCGCATCTTTGTCTACGCGCTCAGCGAAGAACGCCATGTCATCGGCACGCTCATCAAGCACGGCCTTGAACACATACTTCAGCATGGCCTCGGCCAGTGCGGCAGCATCGTCAAGGTTAGCGAAGGCGACTTCCGGCTCCAGCATCCAGAACTCCGCTAAGTGGCGGCTGGTGTTGGAGTTTTCTGCACGGAAGGTCGGGCCAAAGGTATAGACTTTTGACAATGCACAGGCATAAGTCTCGGCATTCAGCTGGCCGGAAACGGTCAGGAAGGCTTCTTTACCAAAGAAATCTTTGTCGTAATCGACTTTGCCTTGCGGATCGCGCGGCAGGTTTTCCATATCCAGCGTAGAGACGCGGAACATCTCGCCAGCCCCTTCGGTATCGGAAGCGGTGATCAGCGGGGTAGAAACCCAGAAATAGCCATTTTCATGGAAGAAGCGATGCAGTGCCTGCGCCAGAGTATGACGCGTACGCGCCACGGCACCCACCAGGTTGGTGCGTGGACGCAGGTGTGCGACTTCACGCAGGTATTCGATACTGTGGCGTTTTGCCGCCATCGGATAGGTATCCGGATCGTCCACCCAGCCAGTGACTTCCACGTTGGTCGCCTGCATTTCGAACGCCTGGCCTTCACCTGGCGATTCCACGACTTTACCGGTGATGATAACCGAACAGCCGGTGGTCAGACGCAGCACTTCATCCTGATAATTATTCAGAGAATTATTGACGACAGCCTGAACGGGATTAAAGCAGGAACCGTCATAAACGGCGATAAAGGAAAGACCGGCTTTGGAATCTCTTCGGGTACGCACCCAACCACGTACGGTGACCTCACTGTCAACCGCGACACGGCCGTGCAGTACATCCGCTACAGGCACTACGCTCATAAATATCTCTCTATATATAGAAGTGGATAAAAGCCCAATTTAGGGTTTTGCTATGTTACTTGCGAGCCAACAGGAAACAAGTAGTTTTGCCGGGGAGAGGGGAGATTTGTTGCATGAAAGCAGGGTGCGAGCACCCTGCATCAACGATTAGCTGGCTCTTTTCACCAGTGGAAGGTCGAACGCTTTACGCAGGGCACGCACGAAGGCCTTATCCTGACAGATCGTTTTGCCTGGGGCTATCGGAAAGTTTCGCCACGGGTTTACCGTTGCAGCTCACCAACTTGATCACGATATTCAGCGGTGTCACGCCCGGAATATCGCAGGTCAGACGGGTGCCGATGCCGAATACCACGTTAGCGCGTTGGCCAAAGTGGCGATACAGCGCCAGCGCTTTGTCCAGATTGAGATTATCGGAGAACACCAGCGTTTTGCTTTTGGGATCAATATCCAGACGCTGATAGTGCGCAATGGCTTTTTCACCCCATTCCACCGGATCACCCGAATCATGGCGCAAGCCCTGATAGCGATGTGCAAAGCCGGGACCAAAATCACGCAGGAAAGCATCCATGGTGATGCAATCCGTCAGGGCGATACCCAGTTGGTCATCATACTCATCCAGCCACGACTGCAATGCGGCTCGCTGGCTGTTGGCCAGTACCGGGCTGATTTGCTGATGCGCCTGGAACCATTCATGTGCCTGAGTGCCCACAGGGTTGAGCTGTAAGCGTCGCGCCAGATCGTAGTTACTGGTGCCCACCAGCCACGGAAATTCCGCTTTCAGGGTGGCAACGATCGCTTCCTGGACGGTTTTGGAGTAACGACGGCGCGTGCCGAAATCCATCAGCTGGAAGCGCGACATATCGAGATCGCCAACCTGCTCACGGAACGTCACCAGCTTTTGCTGCAGATGGCTCACCGCTTGCCCGACGTCGATGTCAGGTGTGCGATGGCGATGCACCACTTCACTGATCAGCGCCAGCAGCGGCACTTCCCATAAAATCACTTCGCGCCACGGTCCGCTGATCTGAAGCGTCAGACGGCCATTATCATTGCGCACTTTGACCTGCGAAGGATCAAAACGGAATTGGCGCAGCCAGTCGAGATAATCGGATTCAAAGAAAGGTAAGCCGCTGAGGTAATGATGTTCATCGTCGCTCAGGGCGAGGGAAGGCAGCGTATCGAGTTGCGCACGAATCTCGTCAGCGTACTGGCCGAGCAATTCATCGCCGCGACAGCGAAATTCTGCCGTTACCGGGACATCGTAATAACGATGATAAACGGCCTGCTGCATATGAAGCTTATACGCATCGGTATCAAGCAGCGTGGTCAAAATCGGGGAAGCGTGTCCAGTCATGGTGCGTTTCAGCATCCTCTTCCGCGGAGCAGAGCCCGGTGTCAACAAAGTCATAAAGACGCAGGAGTATAAAACAGTAATGTCCGCGATCACACCATAATTGCGGGTGGCAGGTCGAGGGTCATTTGTGCCATTGTTAATGAATTGTAGCCTTTTGCACGATGGCACGCATTGTGCGTGGCAACGAAGGCACAACCCGCTTAGACTTTGACGGGTCAACATATTAACGATGCGAGAAGGACTTATGACGCAACAGCCGCAAATCAAATATCGCCACGACTACCGTGCGCCGGATTACACCATCACCGATATTGACCTGACGTTTGACCTTGATGACGCCACGACGCGCGTCACCGCGGTAAGCCAGGTGAAACGTCTCGGTGCGGCGGATGCCGAACTGCGTCTGGATGGCGAAGACCTTCAGCTGGTCTCGCTGGTAGTGGATGGTCATCCCTGGTCACACTATCGCGAAGAAGAGGGTGCGCTGGTCATCAGCCAACTGCCCGAAAACTTTACCCTGACGATTATTAATGATATCCATCCAGACAAAAACACCGCGCTGGAAGGATTGTACAAATCGGGTGATGCGCTCTGTACGCAGTGTGAAGCAGAAGGCTTCCGCCATATTACCTGGTATCTGGATCGCCCTGATGTCCTGGCGCGTTTTACCACCACCATCATTGCCGATGCCACGAAATATCCTTACCTGCTGTCAAACGGCAACAAGCTGGAAAGCGGGCGCCACGAAGATGGCCGGCATTGGGTGAAGTGGCAAGATCCGTTCCCGAAACCCTGCTACCTGTTTGCTTTGGTGGCGGGGGAGTTCGATGTGCTGCGCGATAGCTTTACCACCCGTTCCGGCCGTGATGTGGCGCTGGAGATCTTCGTCGATCGTGGCAATCTCGATCGCGCCGACTGGGCGATGACCTCGCTGAAAGCCAGCATGAAGTGGGATGAAGAGCGCTTCAACCTCGAATACGATCTCGACATCTTTATGATCGTCGCGGTGGATTTCTTCAACATGGGCGCCATGGAGAATAAAGGGCTTAACGTCTTTAACTCCAAATATGTGCTGGCAAAAGCGGAAACCGCCACCGATAAAGATTACCTCGGCATTGAAGCGGTGATTGGTCACGAGTACTTCCATAACTGGACCGGTAACCGCGTCACCTGCCGCGACTGGTTCCAGCTCAGCCTGAAAGAGGGCTTAACCGTGTTCCGCGATCAGGAATTCAGTTCCGATCTTGGCTCACGTGCGGTTAACCGTATCGACAACGTGCGCGTGATGCGCGGCGCACAGTTCGCAGAAGACGCCAGCCCGATGGCGCACCCGATCCGCCCGGATCAGGTGATCGAGATGAACAACTTCTACACCCTGACGGTGTACGAAAAAGGTTCCGAAGTGATTCGCATGCTGCACACTTTGCTCGGCGAAGCCAATTTCCAGAAAGGCATGCAGCTCTACTTTGAGCGTCACGATGGCAGTGCAGCCACCTGCGACGATTTTGTCCAGGCGATGGAAGATGCATCCAACGTTGATTTGTCACAGTTCCGTCGCTGGTATAGCCAGGCGGGTACGCCGGTGCTGACCGTGCGTGACGACTACAATCCTGAGCTGGAGCAGTACACACTGCATGTCACGCAGCACACGCCGCCAACCACTGAGCAGAAAGAAAAGCTGCCGCTGCATATCCCGCTCGATATCGAACTCTACGACAACGAAGGCAAGGTGATTCCGCTGCAGCACAACGGCCATCCAGTGCATCACGTACTGAATGTCACCGAGCAGTTCCAGACCTTTATCTTCGATAACGTGCATTTCCAGCCGGTGCCTTCGCTGCTGCGTGAGTTCTCTGCGCCGGTGAAGCTCGACTATAAATGGAGCGATGCGCAACTGACGTTCCTGATGCGCCACGCCCGTAATGATTTTTCACGCTGGGATGCCGCGCAAAGCCTGCTGGCGACCTACATCCGCCTCAACGTCGCACGTCATCAGCAGGGCCAACCGCTGTCACTGCCGCTGCACGTGGCGGATGCCTTCCGCGCTGTGCTGCTGGATGAGCAGGGCGATCCGGCATTAATGGCGTTAATTCTGTCACTGCCAACAGAGAACGAAATCGCCGAATTGTTTGAGGTGATCGATCCTGTAGCGATTTCCGCGGTGCGCACCGCGCTGGTCCACGCGCTTGCCACTGAACTGAGCGATGAATTTTACGCGGTGTATCTGGCGAATCAGAGCCATGAATACCGGGTTGAACATGCTGAGATTGGCAAACGTGCGTTGAAAAACGTCTGCCTGAGTTATCTGGCCTTTGCTGATGCGCAGCAGGCGGATACGCTGGTGCAGGCGCAATATCATCAGGCCACCAACATGACGGATGCACTGGCTGCACTCTCTGCGGCCGTGGCGGCGCAATTGCCCTGCCGCGAAGCGTTGCTGGCCGCGTATGACGAGCGCTGGCATCAGGATGGTCTGGTGATGGACAAGTGGTTTGTATTGCAGGCGACCAGCCCGGCGGAAAATGTTTTAGGCAAAGTCCGCGAACTGTTAAATCACCGTTCATTTACCATGGGCAACCCGAACCGTATCCGCTCACTGATTGGGGCTTTCGCTTCTGGCAACCCGGCCGCGTTCCATGCCAAAGACGGTAGTGGTTATCAGTTCCTGGTGGAGATGTTGACCGATCTTAATACGCGCAATCCGCAGGTTGCCGCGCGCATGATCGAACCGCTGATTCGCCTGAAACGCTATGATGCCGATCGTCAGGCGTTGATGCGTAAAGCGCTGGAAACCTTGAAAGGGTTAGATAAGCTGTCAGGCGATCTGTACGAGAAGATCACCAAGGCGTTAAATGCCTGAGAAATAACACCATCAATAGCGCCGCTACAGAGTCTGAACAACGCTGTAGCGGCGTGATTTATCGTGCGGATTGATTTAACGCTGTTGCGCGAATTTCAACGGCTGTTCCGAAGAACCTCGCTTCATCACACGATCCAGCACTTCAGCTTCAAGCTCTGCCAGACGCGCCGATCCACGACGACGAGGACGGGCCAAATCCACCGTCAAATCCAGTCCGATTTTCCCCTCTTCAATCAGCAGCACGCGATCGGCTATCGCCACCGCTTCACTGACGTCATGGGTAACCAGCAGCACCGTAAAGTTATGCTGTTGCCACAAGGATTCGATCAGGCCTTGCATCTCGATACGCGTGAGCGCATCCAGTGCACCCAGTGGCTCATCCAGCAACAACAATCCCGGACGATGAATCAGTGCACGCGCCAATGCCACGCGTTGTTTTTGTCCGCCAGACAAGGCGGCAGGCCATTCATTGGCGCGATCGGCTAATCCCACGGCCTCCAGCGCTTCCAGCGCCGCAGTGCGCCATGCACGACCTTTTAAACCGAGACCAACGTTATCAATGACCTTTTTCCACGGCAGTAAACGCGCATCCTGGAACATCAGGCGCGTATCTTCACGCGCTTCCGCCAAGGGCGCCGTGCCCGCCAGCAGCTCACCGCGCGTGGTGGACTCCAGCCCCGCCAGCAAACGCAGCAGGGTACTTTTGCCACAGCCGCTGCGACCCACAACCGCGACAAACTGCCCGGCAGGAATATGCAGATCGATATTGTTCAGGATAGTGCGGTCGCCGTATTGCTTGCTGACACCGTTGACGCCAACCGGTGTGCCGCTGTTCAGACGCGATGGACTTAACGTTGCGTTGCTCATGCGTTCTCCTTTAATTGGTAGGCTGGATGCCAGCGCAGCCATACGCGCTCCAGCAGTTGAGCGGCTACATCGGCCAGTTTGCCAAGCAGCGCATAGAGAATAATGGCGACCACCACCACATCGGTTTGCAGGAATTCACGGGCATTCATTGCCAGATAGCCAATGCCTGAGTTAGCGGAAATCGTTTCGGCAACGATCAGGGTCAGCCACATCAGACCCAGCGCAAAGCGTACGCCCACCATGATCGAGGGCAGCGCGCCGGGCAGGATCACCTGAATAAACAGGCTCCAGCCAGAAAGGCCATAGCTGCGAGCCATCTCCACCAGTCCGCGATCGATATTACGGATGCCGTGATAAGTGTTGAGGTAAATTGGGAACAGCGTTCCGAGAGCCACCAGGAAAATCTTGGCCGACTCATCGATGCCAAACCACAAAATCACCAGCGGGATCAGCGCCAGATGCGGCACGTTGCGCAGCATCTGTACCGAAGTGTCTAGCAAGCGTTCACCTAAACGCGAGGTGCCGGTGATTAAGCCCAGAATCAGGCCGATCGATCCGCCAATAGCAAAACCAATGGCCGCACGCCAGCCGCTGATCGCCAGGTTCTGCCATAACTCGCCGCTCACCGTGAGTTTCCAGAAGGTGATAATGATGTTTTCAGGCGACGGCAAGATGCGCGTCGACAGCCAGCCAACCTGAGAGGCGAGCTGCCACACCACAATCAGCAGCACCGGCAATGCCCAGGGCAGCAGGGCATTACTCAGTTGTTTTTGAAACTTTGCCATGATCGGCTCCTTAACTCTGCGACACTTTTTGCGGGGTGAAATCGTTGGCTACCGCTTCACCGTGTGCCTGAACCACGCGCGGCTTCGGTACTTCAGGAATCGCCAAATCGAGGTGAGGGAACAACAGTTCGCCGACGCGATAAGCTTCTTCCAGATGTGGATAGCCGGAGAGAATAAAGGTCTCAATGCCAAGATCCTGATATTCCTGCATACGGGCCGCCACGGTAGGGCCATCGCCCACCAGCGCGGTTCCGGCGCCACCCCGCACTAAACCCACACCCGCCCAGAGATTTGGACTGATCTCCAGCTTGTCACGTTGACCGCCATGCAGCGCCGCCATGCGTTGTTGACCAACAGAATCGGTGCGGGCGAAGGCAGCCTGAGCTTTGGCGATGGTGGCATCGTCGAGGTGCGCGATCAGACGATCCGCCGCCTGCCATGCCTCTTCGTTGGTTTCACGCACAATGACGTGCAGGCGAATGCCGAAGCGAACGGTGCGCCCTTGTGCCGCCGCTTTGGCGCGCACTTTTTCAATTTTCTCTTTCACCAATGCTGGCGGCTCGCCCCAGGTGAGATAGACATCAACCTGTTCTGCCGCGAGATCCTGTGCCGCATCCGATGAACCGCCAAACCATAACGGCGGGCGGGGTTGTTGGACTGGCTTGAACATCAAACGCGCGCCACGCACTTTGACGTGCTTGCCTTGGTAATCAACGGTTTCACCCTCAGTCACACGTCGCCAGACGCGGGTGAACTCGGCAGATTCTTCATAACGTTCGCGATGATCAAGGAACACGCCGTCACCGGCCAGCTCTTCGGGATCGCCGCCGGTCACCAGATTGAACAGCGCACGGCCGTTGGACAGGCGATCAAGCGTGGCGGCCTGCCGCGCGGCCTGCGTCGGTGAAATTACCCCCGGGCGCAGCGCGACCAGGAAACGTAAACGCTGCGTTACCGGAATCAGCGATGCGGCCACCAGCCACGCATCCTCGCAGGAGCGGCCGGTGGGGATCAGCACGCCGCCAAAGCCAAGGCGGTCTGCGGCCTGCGCAATCTGCTGCAGATAACCGTGATCGACCGGACGAGAACCTTCTGCGGTGCCAAGATAGTGTCCATCACCGTGGGTCGGGAGAAACCAGAATACGGATACGCTCATGATTCAATTCCTTATGGCTTGGCGGACTGTGGATGCCAGATGCGGTCAGCGATATTCACTTTTACCGGCATCAAATGGTTGGCATAAAACAGATCGGCCGTTTGCTGTTGGGCCTGCGCGGTGTGCGCGCTGACCGGCGTAATGGTGGTCGGCGGACGATGGTCGAGATAGCTGGCTATCACTGGCTTGGGTAAGCCCATTGCCTTTGCCAGCAGGTCAATACTGGGGTCGCGCTGGCTACGCGTTAGCGCATCGGCATCGCTGAAAGCCTGTAAGACTTGCTGCACAAACGGACCATGGGCTTCGGCGTAGCGACGTGTGGCTAAATAGAACGAACCGGTTTGATTGAGTTTGCTGCCATCAACCAACACGCGTACGTTGCCCTGCAATAAAGCAGCAGAGTAGTACGGGTCCCAAATGGCCCAGGCATCCACATCACCCTGCTGGAAAGCAGCACGCGCATCGGCAGGGGTCAGATAGGTTGGCTGGATATCTTTAAAGCTCAGTCCCGCCTGTTCCAGCGCGCGCAGCAGCAAATTGTGAGAGCTGGACCCTTTCTGGAACGCAACTTTATGGCCTTTCAAATCGGCCACGCTGTGAATCGGGCTGTCTTTTGGCACCAGAATCACTTCGGCCTGCGGCTTGGGTGGCTCGGAGCCGACGTAAAGCAGGTCTGCACCTGCCGCCTGAGCAAACAGTGGCGGAATGTCGCCGGTGCTGCCCAAATCAATGCTGTCGACGTTCAGCGCTTCCAGCATCTGTGGGCCTGCCGGGAATTCGATCCATTTAATGTGCGTGTGCGGGAAACGCTGCTCCAGTAGCTGATGCGATTTCGCCAGCACCATACTGACCGACCCTTTTTGGTAGCCAATACGCAGTTGCTCCGGTGCATCCGCGGCACTGGCACTGAGTGCGAATAACGCGGCAAAAGCCGGTAACAGTAGTCCTGTAAACATCCTTTTCATGATTCTTCCTTTATACCGCTTGTGCGTAAGGTTGATGGCGACGATGCAGCGCGTGCCAGAAGGTATCCAGCGCGTCATCAATACGATCGGCCAGTAGTGGGTCCAGCTCGGGCTGGCGGTCGTAATGCAAAATCTGACCGTCGGTAGCAAATACGCCGTGCAACACTTCCTGCGCTTTTAACGCATTCAGCACTGGTTTGAGGGCGTAATCCACCGCCAGAAGATGGGATGCGCTGCCGCCGCTGGCCAGTGGCAGTACCACTTTGTGCTCCAGCGCGCGTTCAGGCAGCAGGTCGAGCAAGGTTTTCAGCGCTCCAGAAAACGAAGCCTTATAGATAGGTGTCGCGACAATCAGTCCGTCAGCCAGGGCTAAATCGGCTTTTAGCGCTGCCAGTGCTGGAGAGTCGAAGCGTGCATAAAGCAGATCTTCGGGTTGGAAGTTATGAATATTCCACGGAATGACTTCGACACCGCGTGCTTCCAGCGCCTGCTGGCACAGGCTCAACAGCGCAGTAGAGCGTGAAGGAAAGCGAGGGCTGCCCGCCAGCGTAATAACCCGCATAGTCACTCCTTATAACTAAAAGTTATTGATTATCTGATATTGAGAACTGATGTGTTCAATACTGGCAGAGCAGGCGGATGGGCTTAAATGATTTATCTGGCAATCAAAAGGTGGAAACTGCAAAAGGGATGTCGTGGTCAAAAGGGCATTGAGAGGCATGGTGCTGCAGTTTTGCGATTAATCTTAAAACCCCCCTTAACTGCGCATGCAATTGATTACCGCAGATGAATTAACCCGTGGCTAATAGTGAGTCAGGAAATGATACTTTCGCCTTAAGGTATCTGTAACCGCGGAAATGTTTGTACAAATGGTCGAAGATGGCACATCACAAAACACGAGTGGGAATTGCGCACGCGGTACTGATTAAAAAGCATTGTTAAATCAATGGCGAGGTAACAGCCGTTTAGCAATCGTTTAATCAATCAGTGGCAAGCGCACGTCGCGCATTATCCCGCTATTTTTCATGATTAAATAATGTTTGAAACGCTTCCACACAGAAAGTGTGAAACTTCCCCTTTGCAGATACAGAAAAAGTTAAAAGCGTTAATGTGGTTTTGGCAGGAATGGATAAAGAAATTAGCCAGCTTAATGTGTTGGGAATGATTTAAATTACTTAATTATTATTTGGTCCTGTGAATTAAAAAAACAATCTGCTTAACTGATCCCGAAATCAAAAATTCAGTCGTTTACTTTACGTTTAGCTTAAAAGCGCAATTCTTTTTGCTCAGGCATGCATTGCCTGTGGCATTTCATTTCTTTCAACCGTTGTCGGGAAAGGTTTATGTCTAAAATCCTGTTATCCGTAATTATTCCTACGTACAACGTAGAGAATTATATTGTCGAGTGCGTTGACGCCCTGGTGAAGCAAATTAATCCGTCTGATGAAATTATCATCGTCAATGATGGCTCAACAGATGGCACCTTAGCGTTAATTCAACAGCATTATGGTCATCTGCCTCAGGTGAAAATTATCACTACCCTTAACGGTGGTGCGGGCCAGGCGCGCGACGCAGGCATCGACGCCGCCCAGGGGGAATTTTTGTTCTTCTGCGATCCGGATGACATCGTGGCGGAGGGTTTTGTGGCCGAACTGCAGCAGGTTTACCAGGCACATCCAGATACTGAGCTATTCTGTTTCAGCTCGCAGATGTTTGAGGAGGGTCAACGTCATATCACGCGTCCGAAAGTACGCCATGAGGTCTTCGGCAAACAGTCTTCCCACCACGTATTCTCACGCCTGCTGTGCAATGGCAGCTACACCTCAGCTGCGTGGAGTTATGCGGTGAAAAAAACGCTGGTGGAGCAGCAAGGACTGCGTTTCCGTGGCCGCGTGCATGAGGATCACCAGTTCACCCTGTCTGCTTTCGTCTACTCTCGCCATGCGTGGGTGAGCCAACACGTGTATTACCATCAGCGCGTGCGCAATGGTTCACTGACCAACGGTCGCAAAAGTGATGACTATTTCCTGCAACGCTACAACGCATTTATGCAGGCTTACAGCACACTAAAAATCGCGCTGCACAACTCACCCTTGAAAAAGAAACTTGAGAAAGAGTATGTCCTGCACTCGTTCCGCTTGATGATTTATCTCTCGGTGTACAATGGCAGCGAGGTTCCAGAGTATGTGATTAATGCCATACGCTTTTTGGGTGGGCAATATGAGCCAGCTAATGTTAAAGAGTGGTTGCTTATTCATCGACCGGAAATGTTTATTCTGCTTCAGAATATGAAAGTGTCGCGTGAATTAAAACGCGCCGCATGATTCCTTTTTATTCCATCCTGAACTAATAACCCTCTACTGGCGGATGTGTCATTGTCAGGTGCAAGATCAATAAAATGTTACGGTTGATGTCAAATTCATCTCGCTGTCATTAATTGTACGCACAAGTGGAAAGTAAAAAAGCAATTTCATTACGCGTGTGACTGCATTTTAAATGTTCGGTATGGCGTGGAAGTTATCTCATTTTAGCGCCGCGCATAAAATTAAGATTAAGTCTGGTAGGCAGTTTTGTTGTTCTGTGTCAGGCTCTGTTTTTAGCGAATTTTCCCAGACGCCTCGATACTTATGTCAATTAAACGAAACGCCATTGCTAACTATGTTGGTCAGATTTACCTGACGCTGTCGGGCATTCTGGTGGTACCACTTTATATTCATCATTTAGGGATGGAAGCTTACGGGTTAGTGGGATTTTTTTCGATTCTATTAACCTGGTTACAGCTGCTGGATGCCGGTGTCTCAACCACCTTGATGCGTGAGGCGGCGCGTTACCGCGCCAATCAGGCAGAATTTATTTGGTTTCCCTCGCTGTTCGCCGCGTTGTCAAAATTCTTCCTGATGTCAACGGTGATTCTGGTGCTGATCGGTTGGTTGGCAACGCCGTGGATTGCCCATCATTGGCTGGATGCGAAGCATCTGCCGTCATCGGATGTGGTGATTGCCGTCGCCATCATGGTGATCACGGCCGCCATTCGTTGGCGCACCAGCCCCTATCGCAGCGTGATTGTTGGCTTTGAACATCAGGTGTGGCTAAACGGCGTCAATCTGGTGATCGTCACGCTGCGCACCTTTGGCGCGGTGCTGGTGATCCAGCTGTTTTCTAATCCGGTGCTGAGCTTCTTTATTTGGCAACTGCTGGTCTCGATTGTTGAAGCCGTATGTCTAATCTACAAATGTTTCCAGATCGTGCCTGCCGCTGCGCGCAAGCAGAAGCATGAGAATCTGAAAACGATATTAAAGCCGTTTATCCGCTTCGCGCTCAGTGCCGCCTACGCCAGCGCAGTGTGGACCTTTATTTCGCAAATTGACCGGTTAGTACTGTCGAAAACCTTGCCGTTGAGCGAATACGGATCCTTCACCGTGGTCGCCACTGCCGCTACCGGCATTATTTTGCTGAGTAGCCCGATTATGCAGGCCATCGTGCCCCGCATGACCGGGATGAAAACCAAGAAAGAAGGGGATGCACAATCGCTGATCCTTTACCGCTATACCACGCAAGCAGTCGCCATTTTTATGGCACCGCTCAGCATCACCATTGCCTGTTTCTCTGCCCCCCTGCTGTGGGCATGGACGCAGAATCAGCAAGTGGTGAATGAGATGTCGTTTGTGCTCAGTTTGTATGCGCTGGGCAGCGGCGTGCAGGCGATTTGCGGCTTGCTTTATCACCTGCAATACGTCAACGGTAACCTCAAACTGCACGTCAAAGGTTTCTCCTGCTTTGCCATCGTCCTGGTGCCGCTGAATATTTTTGCGGCCATCCATTTTGGTGCGCTGGGTACCGGTTGGTTGTGGCTGGGGCAAAACGTATTTTATTTGCTGGGCTGGGCGTGGCTGGTGCATCGCCGATTCGCACCAGGGATCCACTTCACCTGGCTGACGCGAGATGTGATGTTGGTGTGGGTGGTTGCCGGTGCGATTGCCTGGCTGTGCTCATTATTGCCTATCAGCTGGGACCAAAACCACTGGCTGAATCTGTTGTGGCTTGGATTGATTGGTATGGTGAATTTAGCGGTGTGCTGTCTGTTGCACAGCCTGGTGATCAAACGCCTGCGTCTGCCTTTCGGTAAAGGATTTAACGTCGAGGAGAGAGAATGAGCGGCCAGAGTTCGAAACCCACCATCACGGTAATCGTACCAAACTGGAACTGCGCGCCCTGGCTGGCGGAAGCGATTGAGTCTTTGGCGGGGCAATCGTCACCGCCTGAGCAGATCATCGTGATTGATGACGGCTCAACCGACAACAGTATCGACCTGCTGCAAGCGATGGCCGCTCGCTATCCACAAATTGAACTGTTGCAGGCGCAGCGTGGCGGCGTTAGTGCCGCACGTACGCGAGGGCTGGCGATCGCCACCGGCGACTTTATCTATTTTATGGATGCCGATGATTTTGTCGGTAAAACGCTGTTCGCCGATTTCCGGCGTGCCCGCGACCAGCATCCGGAGATGGAACTGTTCTGCTTCGGCGCTAAAATGTTTACGGACCGTCCTTTGGCACAGCGCCAATACCAGCAGTTCCATCAGCGGCGCATCAACGGCGCGTTTCCCGGTGGCAGCACCACGCTGCGCAACATGATCACTCATCAGTCTGCGCATCGTGTGTTGTGGAGCAGCATTGTGTCGCGTCATTTGATTGAACGCGTTGGCGTGCAGTTTTTGCCGATTCAAAACCACGAAGATGCGCCCTATATGTTCGCGCTGTACATGCAAGCGCAGGAAGTGGTGTTCTCCGCGGAAAGTTACTACTACAAACGCTTTATGGTGACATCGCTGTCTCAGCGTAAAGCGACCTTTGCCTGGGTTGAAAATTACTTCATTGCGCGCGGTAACAGTGAAAGCTTTATGCAAGCATGGGGAATGCCCGTCGATGAGTGGTTGCTGGATCGCTATTACGAGCCGGTGATGTACGGCTGCCTGATTGAGATGCAGAAAAACAACATTGAAGTCCCTGGCGAATGGCATGTCACCATTGATCAGCTGATCCGCAAGGTAACCGGTGAAAGTAAACGCATGAAATTGCAGTGGTACTATCCCACCCTTTATAACGGTCTGAAGGCGAGTCGCAGCCTGCTGGCACGTTATACCGGTAAGCGCTGATTTCGATCAACTCAGCACCACCTGATTAAATTTACTTTTGCGCCAGAGGCCTTTACCATTCTGGCGCACAAATTTTCGTGCACCCGACGTCTTCGCTTCCGCCATTCAGGAGAGTGCATGTTATATCCTATCGTCCGGCCGGCGCTGTTTAAGCTCGATCCAGAGCGTGCGCACGAACTCACCTTTCAACAATTACGTTTTATCAGCGGGACACCGCTGGAAGGACTGATTCGCCAGTCGCTGCCGTCACGTCCGGTGACCTGCATGGGATTGACGTTCCCTAACGCGCTGGGTCTTGCAGCAGGTCTTGATAAAAACGCAGAGTGCATTGATGCCTTCAGTGCGATGGGCTTTGGTTTTGTTGAAGTAGGAACCGTGACGCCGCGTCCCCAGCCCGGCAACGATAAGCCGCGTATGTTCCGTTTGGTGGAAGCGGAAGGGATTATTAATCGCATGGGCTTTAATAATCACGGCGTTGATCACTTAGTCGAGAACGTTAAAAAGGCGCGTTTTAAAGGCATCCTCGGTATCAATATTGGTAAAAATAAAGATACGCCAGTGGAGCAGGGTAAAGACGATTATCTGATCTGCATGGAAAAGGTGTATGCCCATGCCGGTTATATTGCCATCAATATTTCATCGCCTAACACCCCGGGATTACGCACCTTGCAATATGGTGAGGCATTGGACGATCTGCTTTCGGCGATCAAATTAAAACAAAAAGAGCTGCAAGAACGGCACCTTAAATATGTGCCGGTGGCGGTGAAGATCGCGCCGGATCTTTCTGAAGAAGAATTGATCCAGGTTGCCGACAGTTTAGTCCGCCATGAAATTGATGGCGTTATTGCCACCAACACCACCCTCGATCGTTCGCTGGTTTCTGGTCTTAAATATGCTGACGAGATGGGTGGATTAAGTGGCCGCCCGGTTCAGTCGCTGAGCACGGAAGTGATTCGCCGCCTGTCGCAAGAGCTACAGGGCCGCTTACCGATTATTGGCGTCGGTGGCATTGATTCACTGGTTTCAGCGCGTGAAAAAATTGCCGCAGGGGCCACATTGGTGCAGATATACTCCGGCTTTATTTATAAAGGCCCGGGTTTAATTAAAGATATCGTGACCCATCTCTAAGACATTTCCCACTTTCCCGCGCCGGGGGGTTTATTTATCCCTTCGGCTCGTTTATATTTTGTCCTGCTGGTGCATTTTTCAGCTTTTCCTTAGCGTAATTATTTTAAATTAAGCGCCGTTTAGCGCAGCAGGGCACATCATGAAAATCAAACCTGATGATAACTGGCGTTGGTATTTCGACGCAGAGCACGATCGTATGATGCTGGATTTGGCTGATGGCATGCTATTTCGCTCGCGCTTCTCGCGTAAAATGCTGACACCGGATGCCTTTAATGTCAGCGGATTTTGCGTTGACGATGCCGCGCTCTATTTTACTTTTGAAGAGCGTTGCCGCCAGAGTGGATTAAAAGGCGATCAGCGCGCCGAATTAGTATTAAACGCATTAGTGGCGAGTCGTTTTTTAAAACCGCTGATGCCGAAAAGCTGGCATTTCACGACTCATGCTCATAGCTGGCAACCCACATCAGGCGATATGGTGGCCGTGACGCTGGCGGATAGCGGCGAACAGGCGCAATTGCTGGTGGTCGAGAGCGGTGAAAATGCAGCACTGTGTTTGCTGGCGCAAAATGCGTTATCGGTCGCCGGTAAAGGCATGCAGTTAGGCGATGCGATTAAGATCATGAACGATCGTTTGCGACCGCATCAGCAGGAACAGAACGCCCACTTTGCGCGGGCGGTTTAAGCCGTTAAGCCAGAACAATATCTCCGGCTGGAATACAGCTACAACTGAGAATTGTGCCGTCCTCACGCACTGCGCTCTTTTTCAGCGCTTTCACCTCGCCCGATACCAGCGTCATCTTACAGCTGCCACAAATTCCGGCGCGACACGAGTAGGGAATGCGATAGCCCTGCATTTCCAGTTGCTCGAGCAGCACTTGTTGATTATCGCCGGTAAATTCACTGCCCTGATAGCCAATCGTGACTTCGGCCTGCGAGCTGGCTGCGGGTTTGAGAGTCTCGACCACCGCACCCGGCCCGTAAACGCGCGGCGTCTGCCGTTCCACAATCGTCACCCGGTCGCCGACGCGGATCACGCCGCTGTTACGGGCGATTAAATTCAGACCGAAATCGATATCTCCGCTGCCGTCCTGCCCGCTACGAAAACGCTGCAGCGTAGCTAGCGGCTCGCCTTCAGGATGCTTGCGGCCGCTTTCAGTGCCGACCGTGGTAAATACACAGCGGCTGCAGGGCTTGGGCATGTCAAAGGCGATTTCACCAATCTTGATACGCTTCCAGCTATCTTCCTCCCAGGCCGCTGCACCACTCACCACCAGATTGGGGCGGAACTGCTCAACGCGTACGCTGGCCGGACAACGCTGCTGAAGATCCTGCAGCGATGACATATTCACCAGCAGGAAAGGAAATCCATCGGCAAAACTCAGCGGCACGTCATCAAAACGTTTTACACGACGTGTCGGCGTTACACCCGTCCAGCGTAATTGCACCGGGCGAGGGAAGAATTCACTCAGCCAATCATTGATGGCTGCTGGGGCAATCTGCGCGGTGAAACAATTGCCCCAGACTTCTGTGGGCGCCGGTTGTGCGCTGAAGTCGCTGAAGCGGATAAGCGCCTGGCTGCCATCCGGCGCATTTAAAAACAGGCCATCCGGCAGCAGCGCCGGGGTAAAACGCACCATTTCTGGATACTGCCGTGCCGTAATAAAGGTGCCGTCTAATTCGGTCACCATAAAGATGCGATCAAACGCCAGACCGCTCTCCAGCACCTGCGCATGTGACAATTGCAAACCGCGCATAGACTTGACCGGATGGATATAAAGACGGGATAGGGTGATCATCACAACTCCAGGCGGACAAAAAGAAGCTAACTTTATGACATAGGACGCTGATTCGCTATAATGCGCAACAATTTTAGCAAGAGTAAAAAGTGACGATATGAATTCTCTGTTTGCCAGTACGGCGCGTGGGCTCGAAGAGCTGTTGAAAACTGAGCTGGACGCGCTGGGTGCGCAAGATTTGCAGGTGGTGCAGGGCGGCGTCCACTTCCGAGCCGACGACCGTGTGATGTACCAAAGCCTGTTGTGGAGCCGGCTGGCTTCGCGTATTTTGCTGCCGCTGGGAGAATTCGGCATCTGGAGCGATCTCGACCTGTATGTGGGTGCACAAAGCATTCCGTGGACCGAGATGTTCGACACCAACACCAGCTTTGCCATTCACTTTAGCGGCACCAACGAGGTGATTCGTAACAGCCAGTTCGGCGCGTTGCGTATTAAAGATGCCATCGTGGATAGCTTCACCCGTCAAAATCTGGAGCGTCCAAGCGTTGATCGTGAGCAACCTGGCATCCGTATTAATGCGTGGCTGAATAAAGATCGCGTGAGCATTGCGCTGGATTTGAGTGGCGATGCCTTGCATCAGCGTGGTTATCGCCAGCAAACCGGTCCGGCACCGCTAAAAGAAACGCTGGCCGCAGCGATTGTGATGCGCTCGGGTTGGCAGAGCAACACGCCGCTGGTGGATCCGATGTGCGGTTCCGGTACGCTGTTGCTGGAAGCGGCAATGATCGCCTGCGATCGTGCACCTGGCCTGTTGCGTACCCATTGGGGCTTTAACCGCTGGAAAAACCATAACCAGGCGGTATGGCAAGAAGTGCATGGTGAAGCGAAAGAACGCGCACGCATCGGCACCGCAGCAGCGACCGCGCGTTTCTATGGCTACGATAATGATAACCGCGTGCTGGAATCCGCGCGTGCCAATGCGCGTCGTGCTGGCGTGTTCGAACTGTTCACCTTTGCCCAGCAGGATGTCATCAAGCTGAAGAATCCGCTGGCGGGGCAGGAAGTAACCGGCACGGTGCTGAGCAATCCGCCGTATGGTGAGCGTCTGGAAAGCGAACCGGCATTGATTGCGCTACACACGCTGCTGGGACGCATCATGAAGCAGCAGTTTGGTGGCTGGAACCTGTCGCTGTTCAGTGCTTCTCCGGAGCTGCTGAGCTGTTTGCAACTGCGCGCCGATCGCCAGTTCAAAGCCAAAAATGGCCCGCTGGAATGTGTGCAGAAAACTATCAGCTGGCCGCGACCAGCGGTGAAGGCAGCGCGCAGATTGCTGAGGATTTCGCCAACCGTCTGCGTAAGAACCTTAAGAAGTTGGAGAAGTGGGCGAAACAGTCCAACATTGAATGTTATCGCCTGTATGATGCCGATTTGCCAGAATACAACGTCGCGGTAGACCGTTACGGCGAGTGGGTGGTGATTCAGGAATATGCTCCACCGAAAACCGTGGATGCCAATAAAGCGCGCCAGCGTCTGTTCGATGTGATCAGCGCCACCTTAAGCGTGCTGGAGATCCCGGCTAATCGCCTGGTGATGAAAACTCGCGAACGTCAGAAAGGCAAAAATCAGTATCAGAAGCTGGGAGAGAAGGGCGACTTCTTCGAAGTTCAGGAGTTTGACGCGCGTCTGCTGGTCAATCTGACCGATTACCTCGACACCGGTTTGTTCCTCGATCACCGTCTGGCGCGTCAGATGCTGGGCAAGATGAGCGCCGGTAAAGACTTCCTGAACCTGTTTGCCTACACCGGCACCGCCAGTGTGCATGCCGGATTGGGCGGCGCGAAAACCACCACCACCGTCGATATGTCGCGCACCTATCTGGAATGGGCCGAGCGCAACCTGCGCCTGAACGGTCTGACCGGACGTCAACATCGACTGATGCACGCCGATTGCCTGAGCTGGCTGCGTGACAGTGACGAACAGTTTGATTTGATCTTTATCGATCCGCCGACGTTCTCTAACTCTAAACGGATGGAAGACGATTTTGACGTGCAGCGCGATCACATGATGCTGATGCAGAATCTGAAACGTCTGCTGCGTCGCGGTGGCACCATTATGTTCTCGAATAACAAGCGCGGCTTCAAAATGGACCTCGACGGCTTAGCCGGTCTGGGTCTGCAGGCGCAGGAAATTACCCAAAAAACGTTGTCGCAAGATTTCGCACGCAACCGTCAAATTCACAACTGCTGGCTGGTTAGCCACGCCGGTAAGGAATAAGTTTTATGTCACTGATCAGTATCCATGGCGCTTACCTCTCATTCAGCGATGCGCCGCTGTTGGATAACACCGAACTGCACATCGAAGAAGGCGAACGCGTCTGTCTGGTGGGCCGCAACGGTGCCGGTAAATCCACATTAATGAAAATCATCAACGGCGAACAACCGCTGGATGATGGCCGCATTATTTACGAGCAGGATTTGGTGGTTGCACGTCTGCAACAGGATCCACCGCGCAACATCACCGGTTCAGTCTACGATTTCGTGGCTGAAGGCGTTGCGGAGCAGGCTGAGCATCTCAAAGCCTATCACGCGATTTCCCATCTGGTGATGGAAGATCCAAGCGAGAAAAACCTCAACGAAATGGGCCGTCTGCAAACCATTCTGGATCATCAGAATTTGTGGCAGCTGGACAGCCGTATCAATGACGTTTTGCTGCAGATTGGGCTGGAACCCGATACCGAGCTTTCCTCACTCTCCGGCGGCTGGCTGCGTAAAGCCGCGCTGGGCCGTGCGCTGGTGAGCAACCCGCGCGTACTGATGCTCGATGAACCGACTAACCACCTCGATATCGAAACCATCGACTGGCTGGAAACCTTCCTCAAAACCTTTACCGGCAGCATCGTGTTTATCTCGCATGACCGCTCGTTCATTCGCAATATGGCGACGCGTATTGTCGATCTCGACCGCGGTAAACTGGTTTCCTGGCCGGGCAATTACGATCTCTATCTCACCGGCAAAGAAGAAGCGTTGCGCGTTGAAGAGATGCAGAACGCTGAGTTTGACCGCAAATTAGCGCAGGAAGAAGTGTGGATCCGCCAGGGCATCAAAGCGCGACGTACGCGTAATGAAGGTCGTGTGCGTGCGCTGAAAGCCTTACGTAACGAGCGTTCTGAGCGCCGTGAAGTGATGGGCAAAGCCAATATGCAGGTTGGCGAAGCGGCACGCTCGGGCAAGATTGTGTTTGAGATGGAAAACGTCAACTACAGTGTTGATGGCAAAACGCTGGTGCGTGATTTCTCCACCCAGGTGCAGCGCGGCGATAAGATCGCCCTGATTGGCCCGAACGGCTGTGGTAAAACCACCTTACTGCGCCTGATGCTGGATGAGTTAAAAGCGGACAGCGGCCGCGTGCACTGCGGTACCAAGTTAGAGATTGCTTACTTCGACCAGCACCGTGCTGAGTTGGATCCGGATCGCACCGTGATGGATAACCTCGCGGAAGGTAAGCAGGAAGTGATGGTGAACGGTAAGCCGCGCCATGTGCTGGGCTATCTGCAGGACTTCCTGTTCCATCCGAAGCGTGCGATGACGCCGGTGCGTGCATTATCCGGTGGTGAGCGTAACCGCCTGCTGCTGGCACGTTTGTTCCTGAAACCTAGCAACTTGTTGATTCTTGATGAACCGACCAACGACCTCGACGTGGAAACGCTGGAGCTGTTGGAAGAGCTGGTCGATGGCTATCAAGGCACCGTCATGCTGGTGAGCCACGATCGTCAATTCGTGGATAACACCGTGACCGAATGCTGGATCTTTGAAGGCAACGGTGAAGTGGGCGCATTTGTGGGCGGCTATCACGATGCGCAGTTGCAGCGTAGCGCGTATAAGCAATCCAAATCCGCCACGGTGAAAACCTCATCTGCTGCGCCAAAAGCGGCTGATAAAAGTAATGAGCCAAAACGTAGCGCGAACAAACTAAGCTATAACCTGACACGTGAACTGGAACAGCTGCCGCAAAAACTGGAGCAACTGGAAACACGTATTGGCGAACTGCAGGCAAAAATGAGCCATCCGGACTTTTTCAGCCAGCCACACGACAAATCTCAGCCCGTTTTGGATGCGCTCGCGCAAACCGAAAAAGAGCTGGAAGTGGCGTTTGAGCGCTGGGAAGAGTTAGAAGCGCTGAAAAACGGCGCGTAACACAGAGGAAGTCAGTATGTGTGCAACGGATCAGGCGCATCAGTGGATTCTCTGTCCACAGTGTGATTTAACCGTGAAACTGCCTGCCGTGCCGGTGGGCAGTCGCGCGCGCTGTCCACGTTGCCATACCACGCTGACCGCCAACTGGCATGAGCCGCGAAAACGTCCCTCCGGGTACGCTTTCGCGGCACTGTTTATGCTGGTGCTGGCCAATCTTTTTCCCTTCATCAACATGCATGTGGCCGGGCTAAGCAGTCAAATCTCGCTGCTTGAAATTCCCGCGGTCATGGACCGCGAAGATTATCGCAGCCTGGCGACGCTATTTCTGCTGTTCGTGCAGGGGATCCCCGCTTTCTGCATGGTCACCATCCTTCTGTTGGTGAATCGTGTGCGCATGCCGCACAGCCTGCGTCTTGGGCTGGCGCGCATTTTATTCCAGCTGCGCAGTTGGGGTATGGCTGAAATCTTTATGGCGGGCGTGCTGGTGAGTTTCGTGAAACTGATGGCCTATGGCGAGATTGGCCTTGGCAGCAGTTTCTGGCCGTGGTGCATGTTTTGTGTGCTGCAGTTACGTGCCTTTCAATGCGTGGATCGGCGCTGGGTGTGGCAATGCATCAAGCCGTTACCCGCACTGCCGATGGTGCCCAAGGCCGGTATCAGTGGCCTGAAGCAAGGGTTACGCAGCTGTCCATGCTGTACTGCGATATTGCCTGCTGCGCAGGTCGAGTGTCCGCGCTGTGGCGTCGTGGCTGCACCGCGACGCAAACACAGCCTGCAATGGACGCTGGCGCTGTTGATCACTTCGGTGATGCTCTACATTCCCTCCAACATTATGCCGATTATGGTCACTGAGACACTGGGCTCGCAGTATCCCTCGAACATTATGGCCGGGGTGATTCTGCTGTGGAGCGATGGCTCCTGGCCGGTGGCGCTGGTGATATTTATCGCCAGTATTATGGTGCCTACGCTTAAGATGTTGGCGATTGCCTGGCTTTGCTGGCACGCCAGCGGTCGTGGCCGGCGTGATGATGAAAAAATGCACGTGGTGTATGAGGTGGTTGAGTTCGTCGGCCGCTGGTCAATGATTGATGTATTTGTGATTGCCGTTCTCTCCGCCCTGGTGCGGATGGGACAGCTAATGAGTGTTTATCCCGCGCCAGGTGCGCTGCTGTTTGCCATGGTGGTGATTCTTACCATGTTTGCAGCGTTGACCTTTGACCCGCGCCTGATTTGGGATCGACTACGGGAAACTGAACGTAAGGAGCCGCGTCTTGACGGACAACCATCACGGGACTGCTGAGGTCGACCAGATAAAACGCTGGTCACCGGTCTGGATCGTACCTATTGTCACGCTACTCATCGGTGGCTGGATCCTGTTTTATCATTTCAGCCATCAAGGACCGGAAGTGACGTTGATCACTGAAAGTGCTGAAGGCATCGAGGCCGGAAAAACCACCATCAAAAGCCGTAGCGTCAATGTTGGCGTAGTCGAAAGCGCGGTGCTGACTGACGATCTGCATCATGTTGAGATCAAAGCACGTCTGAATTCTGGCATGGAAAAATTGCTGCACGGCGATAGCGTGTTCTGGGTGGTCAAACCGCAGATTGGTCGTGAAGGCATTACAGGTCTCGGCACCTTGCTGTCAGGCGCTTACATCGAACTGCAGCCGGGTGCCAAGGGCGATCAGCCGGAGCATTATCAGCTGCTGGACGCGCCGCCATTGGCCCCACCTGATGCCAAAGGCATTCGTATTACGCTCGACAGCAAAAAGGCCGGACAGCTAAATGCAGGCGATCCGGTGCTGTTCCGCGGCTATCGAGTGGGTACCGTTGAATCCAGCACCTTTGATACCGATAAGCGCATGATGACCTATCAGCTTTTTATCGCCGCACCTTACGACCGTCTGATTACCACCAATGTGCGTTTCTGGAAAGACAGCGGTATCGCCGTAGATATGTCTGCATCTGGCATGCGGGTGGAAATGGGCTCGCTGACCACGCTGTTTAGCGGTGGCGTGAGTTTTGATGTGCCAGATGGCGCAGATCTGGGGCAGATCGCCGAGAACAAAGCGGAATACCATCTGTTTGACGATCAGCGCAGTATTCAGGATTCGTTGTACACCGAGCATACCGATTTCCTGCTGTTCTTTACCGATTCGATTCGCGGCTTGCAGGTCGGCGCACCGGTTGAGTTCCGCGGCATTCGTTTGGGTACCGTCTCGCAAGTGCCTTACACCATTCCGGGTGTCAATCAGGCATTAAATAACGATTATCGGGTTCCGGTGCTGATTCGTATCGAACCGGATCGCTTCGTGAAACGACTGGGTGGCGACTTCAACCTTGAGCAGCATCTGCAGGAAGGTAAGAAACGCGGTCTGCGTGCCACGTTGAAGACAGGCAATCTGCTGTCTGGGGCGCTGTATATCGATCTCGATTTCTACGACAACGCGCCTGTGTTCAAAGGGCCAAACGAAGTCGCGGGGCTGGAAGTGATTCCAACCGTGAGTGGTGGTCTGAGTCAGATTCAACAGAAACTGACCGCGGCACTGGATAAGATCAACGGCTTGCCACTGAATCCAATGATTACCGAGGCAACAGGGACCTTGAAAGAGAGCCAACGCACCATGCAGCAGTTGCAGAAAACGTTGGATAACCTCAATCACATCACGGCCAGCCCAGCGATGAAAACCCTGCCATCTGACATGCAGCAGACGCTCCGCGAATTGAATCGCAGTATGAAAGGACTGCAGCCGGGTTCACCTGCTTACAACAAACTGGTGGGCGATATGCAGCGACTCGATCAGGTACTGCGCGAATTGCAGCCAGTGCTGAAAACGCTGAATACCAAGAGTAACGCCTTGGTGTTTGAAGCTAAACCGGGCCAGGATCCCCAGCCAAAGAGGGCGAAACAGTGAAAAAAGGGCTGATTATCGGTGCGCTGCTCCTGCTGACGGGTTGCAGCAGCACAATTGAGAATACCTATTACCAGCTGCCAGCGGGCACCAATGTTGCTCGCGTCGACAGTGAATCGAGTGGCAATCAGCCGATGATTTGGGTTGAACAGGTTTCGGTGCCCGATTACATGGCGGGCAATGGTTTGGTGTATCAAACCAGCGATGTGAAATATGTGATTGCAGCCAATAATCTGTGGGCCAGCCCGTTGGATCAGCAATTGCAACAAACGCTGATCAGCAACCTCAGTAAAGCGCTGCCGGGACGGATTGTGGCGGGTGCTCCGCTGGGCGAGAGCCATGATACCTTGACGGTGAATGTGACGGGTTTTCAGGGACGTTATGATGGTCAGGTGGTCGTGAGCGGTGAATGGCTGCTGCAACATCAAGGGCGCCTAATCAAACATGGCTTTAATCTGACCCTGCCACAAACCGAAGATGGCTACGATGCGCTGGTGCGCACTCTGGCTATCGGTTGGCAGCAAACGGCACAACAAATCGCAAAAAGTGTCATTTCGCTAAATTAAGATTTGTTCGATGCTTATGCTAAGTCCCTGATTTGCCGTTGTGTGACGGACATCAAATCAGGGGCTTTTTTTATCGTTTAATCAGCCAGATATACACGGAATTGACAATTATCGATGTCGTTTTAACGTCAAATTGATGACATTGGCGTGAATTTTGCGCATTGACCTTTCTTCTGCTTGGGGTTAGAACATTACTGTGGTTGAACATTATATCGCCACTCTTTCTTTCCACCCAGAATCCACCAGACCTGAAATGAGGGAATCGAGGCATGAAGAGACAGAAGAGAGACCGCCTGGAACGAGCACATTCACGAGGCTATCAAGCCGGTATTACGGGCCGCTCAAAAGAGATATGCCCTTATCAAATGATCGATGCGCGGTCTTACTGGTTGGGAGGTTGGCGTCAAGCCATGGAGGACAGGTCGGCGGTGGCCTAGCACTGTCGGATGTCTATAAACGATGGAAGAAACCTCCGCTGCGCGCGGAGGTTTTCGTTTGGGGATTAGAAAGCGGAGGTGTCTTTGAACAGACCGACTTTCAAATCTGTCGCGCTATAAATCAGATTGCCATCGACAAAAACTTCACCGTCAGCCACGCCCATCACCAGTTTGCGGTTGATGACGCGTTTGAAGTGAATTTTATAGGTCACTTTCTTCGCGGTTGGCAGTACCTGGCCGGTAAATTTCACTTCACCCACGCCCAGTGCACGACCTTTACCTTCAGCGCCTAACCAACCGAGGTAAAAACCTACCAGCTGCCACATGGCGTCGAGGCCGAGGCAACCAGGCATTACCGGATCGCCTTTGAAGTGGCAGTCGAAGAACCACAGGTCAGGGCGGATATCCAGTTCGGCTTCCACATATCCTTTGTCAAATTTGCCACCGTCTTCGGTCATCATGACCACACGGTCCATCATCAACATATTGTCAGAGGGAAGCGGCGGGCCATTTTCGCCAAACAGTTCGCCGCGACCTGAGGCAACCAGGTCTTCTTTGCTATAGGATTCGCGTTTATCTACCATGTTCTCAATATGCCTTCTTTTAGTGAAGCCCGAATATTAGCGAACAGTTGTACGCTGAGCAAATCAATCAGCTGTGGTTGAACCAGTTGAGCCAACGGAATGGCCATGGACGATGACGGATTTCCTGCTGATTGAGCTGGGTAATGCGATCCTGAATCATCGTCAGTAGCGACTCACCGCTTTCGGTTTGCCACGCAATTCCCGTCAGCAAGGGCAAGGCTTCATCCACGCTTTCAATCGCCCAGATGTGGAACTGCTCCTGTTTTACCGCATCAACCACGGCTTCGCTCAGGCTTAAATGGCGCACGTTGCTGGCGGGCAGAATGACGCCTTGTTTCCCTGTCAGTTCGCGTGACTGGCAAATGTGGAAGAAGCCTTCGATTTTTTCATTCAAACCGCCGACCGGTTGCACATTTCCAAACTGATCCACTGACCTGTCACGGCAATGTGTTGGCTTAAAGGCTGATTCGCCAATGCGCTGATGAGTGCGCACAGTTCGGCCAGCGAGGCGCTATCACCATCCACTTCGGAATAGGATTGCTCAAACACCAACGAGGCAGAGAAGGGCAGTTGCTGCTCCAGCTCCAGCTCGGCAATCAGATAGGCCTGCATAATCATCATGCCTTTCGCATGAATGTTGCCGCCCAGTTCGGCTTTACGCTCAACATCGGTGAACTCGCCATCACCGGGATGGACCACACAGGTAATACGTGACGGCTCGCCCCATGGACGTGGATGGCCAGGGAATTCCACCACAGACAGACCATTGATCTGTCCCACCACTTCACCATCGGTTTCAATCATAATTTGATTGAGCAGAATTTCATCGCGCATACGATCGGCAAGATAGCTCTCGCGCCACTCGCGTGCTTCCAGCGCTTCTTTCAACGCTTCGGCATTGATATTGTCACCGTGCAGTGCGGTTTCCTGCAATTGACGGCGTAACCAGCGTGGGCAGAGCGGCAGCGTGTCCTGGTCACCGGTGAAGCGGACGGCTTCTGTGATCAACAATGGCCAGAAATCGGCTTCAGGATGCTCCAGACCGGCTTGTTCTGCCTGAGTGAGCGTCCACTGGCACCAAAAGGTCATATCCTCTTCATCGTTGATCTGTAGGTTCTCTTCGAACTCACTGTAGAGTGCCATTTCATGCACTTCTGCATCCAGCTCCTGGAAGCTGGCCAACGCATCACGTTCTCCGCACAAAATCAGACGCAGTTGCAGTGGAAGAGAAGGGATCGCCACCGGTAGCGGCTGACGCTCGTCTTGCGAGTACCAGTCAAAGCGACCTTGTTCGATGCACTTACGCAGGCGCAGCCACAGCAGCGGCTGAGCCAGCAAGGTGCTGACTGAGAGGATTAACGTGCCACCATTGGCTTGATGAATCAGACCGGGTTCGGGTTGGATGCGATCTTTATATTGGCGAACGCAACCAAACAGCTGTTCAGACTCAATCCAGTCGGCGAAGTGGACGCCGCCCTGGCTGGTGAACGGGCGATTAGCATCGCTGGGTGGCATCAGGCTGACGGTATCGCCCATCACATGGTAGTCACCGCCGTACAGAACGCTCTCTTCTGGCTGGAAGCGCTGTGCAGCTTCTGCGATGCAGGCGAGATAATCGCTGTTTTCCTGACTGCGCAACAGCAGCAGAGGAAAGCCAAGAGTTTGATGATGCAAATGCGCCAGCGCATTCAGCAGACGCGGCTGAACCGCGGCAAGACTATCGCTATCTTCCAGTGAGACGTTTGAAAAAATGGATTGGTAGCGGATGCTATCCGGCTGCAGGGCTTGCCACGTAATTTGAGTGCTGGTCAAAATATTCGCATTAGTCTTATTTAGGAAAAGCGCGATTATACAGGAATCGACCTGGTTAAGCACTGCGGAGTTCCAGCCCGAAATGTGATGACCGCAACATGTTTTTCCTTGCTGCATCCGGGAAAAAAGCTGTTATTCTTAGTTTGTTACGTGATCACGATGAGATTCCGATGAAATACCAGCAACTCGAAAATCTTGAAAGTGGATGGAAGTGGAAATACCTGGTGAAAAAGCATCGGGAGGGTGAATTGATCACCCGTCATCTTGAACTTAGTGCTGCGCAGGTCGCAGTCGATTCATTGCTGGCAATGGAAAATAGCCCTGTGGAGGTGGCGGAATGGATTGCTCAGCATATTCATCCGGACCTCGAGAATCGCCTCAAGCAGACTATTCGTGCCCGGCGCAAGCGCCACTTCAATGCTGAACATCAGCATACGCGCAAGAAATCCATCGATTTGGAATATCTGGTGTGGCAACGACTGGCCGGATTAGCACAGCGCCGCAGCAATACGCTGTCAGAAACCATTGTGCAGTTAATTGAAGATGCAGAGCGCAAAGAGAAGTATGCCAGCCAGATGTCGACCCTCAAGCAAGACTTGCAGGCGATTCTGGGGAAAGGTGGTTCGGAAAACGAGTAACGTTATTTTTAGCTGTTTAAAGAGATAAAAAAAACCCCGCCGAAGCGGGGTTTTTTACTGCGTGATAACTTAAGCCTGTGGCTGAGTTACAACGTCTTTGATACCTTTCACGTCGATTTCAACGCGACGGTCTGGCGCCAGGCAGTCGATCAGGGCATTACGGCCTTTCACGCTGTCACAGGTGTTGCCAGTAACTGGGTTAGATTTGCCCATACCGCGTGCAGAGATCTTGTTAGAAGGGATACCTTTAGATACCAGGTAATCCACTACAGACTGAGCACGTTTCTCAGACAGTTTCTGGTTGTACTGCTCTGAACCGATGCGGTCAGTGAAGCCCAGTACGACAACAGAACCGTCTTTAGGATCCATTGAGCTCAGCTGGCTGTACAGCTGATCCAGAGCCTGCTGGCCTTCTGGCTTCAGGGTCGCTTTGTTGAAGGTGAACAGTACGTCAGACTTCAGGGTGAAACGCTTGGTTTCAACAACTGGCGCTGGAGCAGGTGCTGGAGCAACAACTGGTGCTGCTGCTTCATCCTGACCGAAACGGTAAGAAACGCCGACGCTCAGCATGCTGTTGTCTGGACGCGCACCAACGGTACCTGCGTCACCGATGTTGTTAACCCACTGGTAGTCCAGGCGAGTTGCCCAGTTCTTGGTCAGTGCGTATTCAACACCAACAGCAGCCAGCGGAGAAACGCCGGTGTCATGGTTGCTGATACGGTCGCCAGTGTTCAGGTTAGCTTGCTTAGAGTCTGCACGCCATACCATGCCGCCCAGACGGGTGTACACGTCCAGATCGTCAGTGATTGGGTAGCTCAGTTTAGCTGCCAGCTGAACGCCCTGTGCTTTGAATGCGCCATTTACCTGGTCGCCTTTGTTAGGCATACGGCCTAACCAGTCGTAACCCAGCTCGAAGCCCAGGTACGGGTTAGCCTGATAGCCCAGGAAAGCACCTGCGCCCAGCTGTGATTCGTGAGTAGGACCGTCGTTGTTCGCGTAACCGTTACCGTAGTAACCAGTATCGTGATACTGAGACCAGCCCAGTTTAGCACCGGTGTACCAGGTGTTATCTTTCGGTGCGGCCTGCGCTACGGTAGCGAAGCCAGCCAGTGCCACTGCAATTGCGATAGCTGTCTTTTTCATTTTTGCGCCTCGTTATCATCCAAATAGGCAATGAGCAAAAAGGTTGCTCTTTGTGTTAATCCTTCGCCGGGTCTGAACGCTCGCTTTTGACTCTACCGAAAAAACGGAGGTTATTGAGCACCCTGGCGAGATAAAGTCTACAACGAGATTGGAAAGTTACAAGTATGATGTGAGGCCAGTCAGTAAAAAACAGCGATTTATACACACATTTTAACAAATCACATGGCAAAATCTTCGCTTACTGATTGAGAAAATACGGCTAAACCATTGTCAAAGCTGGCGGTGTAAGAATCAGTGGCTTAGCAGCATCCAGTAGAAAA
Organism: Pantoea rodasii; assembly: GCF_002095465.1. Lineage (GTDB taxonomy): Bacteria > Pseudomonadota > Gammaproteobacteria > Enterobacterales > Enterobacteriaceae > Pantoea > Pantoea rodasii. The sequence continues at coordinate 150,380 of NZ_MLFP01000005.1, forward strand.
AAAAGCGTGAGAAAATTCCTGGTTTTACTTAATGAAACAAATCTGACGGAATTTTTGACGAGTTTGGTTGTCTGGACAAGACGCGATCATGACCTTGAGGACGCATAATCAAACCCAACGCCTCACCTTCCGCCGCTGCCAATTCAAGTTCAAAACGCTCTTCATCATTCAATTCATACGGAATCCAGGCCAATACGACACTGTAATTTCCAGTGCGCAGCGCTTTGACCATACTTTCCACCGTACTGAGTCGTTCAGACTCGTTGATATGCATACTTTTCTCTAGCGGCAAACCTGACTGCTGCATCCAGCTACGATTAATCTTGTGTGCCGGTGTTAACCACAACTGCCAGCGAGATTGCTCACTGAGCTGCTTTAAGACTGGCAAGAGCAGCAACTGCATCATACCGGGTTGTTCGCTGTAACGCAGTTCAGTAATTCCACCCAGAGAAGGCTGCGTCAAGCTTGAAGAAGCAAAACGTTGAGAACGATCAGCAAGGCCAGAGAATTGAGTACGCATAATTTAATCACTCAGTAATGAACTGTATGAATATACAGTAATGTCTTCCTGGATAAAGATCAACCTCATTTTCTGAAAACACCTCGCAAATTGTGCACAACGTATCCACTAAACGCTTTTATTCATTGAACAGCTAATAGGTTTTTTCTATCTTCTAACCAGATGAAAATCCAGGGTTTTAAGGAGTTTTCTCGGATGAGAATTCACGGAAAGGAGCTGTAATGAAAACCAACAATCCGCTAGTTAAACAATCAAAAGCGCAGTTAGCGCCGTTAGGAAAGATCGAGTCTCGTACGCAATTTGGAGGCTACGCACTCACAGTAGAAAAGGTGATTTTTGCCTACATCAATGAAGACGCGCTCTACCTGCGCGCCAGTGAAGCGCTGCAGGTTTACCACACTCAACGCACCCTCGAGCCGCTGGTGTATCGCAAACGCGGCATGCCTGTGCAGCTCAATTACTTCAAGGTGGATGACACGTTGTGGCAGGACTCAGAGCAGCTTTTGCAGCTTTCTGCCAGTGCGTTGCGCGCCGCTCAACAAGAATTGGCCACCCGCTCAGTGACGCTACGTTTAAAAGATTTGCCTAATCTCAGCCTGCGTATGGAGATGATGCTACATAAGGTCGGGATCAGTTCAGTGCGGTTGTTGTATGAAATGGGGTCGCGTCAAAGCTGGCTCAAACTGCGTGCGGTTAATAAACACATCGGTTTGAAAACTTTAATGGCGCTGGAAGGGGCGATCTCCGGGCATCATCAGGCGGCATTGCCAACGGCGATCAGGGAAGAGCTTTATGCGTGGTATGTAAAGACGCTCCACCGCACAAACACGGTGGAGCAGGCTTAACGTTAATGACTGGATAATGTGCGGCGCAGGCGGGCAATTTCAGGCAGCAGGGCAATCAGTAATCCCAACTGCTGCATCACCAGCGGCGCCTGCACTTCCAGACTGTTTTTAATCTCACTCAACCGCTGCAAGACTTGCTGCTGCATCGCGCATGCCTGCTCATCGCTAACGCGTTCAATTTGCAGTACATCTTCAACGAAGCATACGGCATCATCTAACACCTGCAGCAGGATAGGATCGGTGAGTTGTTCACGATGCGCACCCAGCGCAGAGATATAGCTCAGGAAGGAGTGATTGAGGCACAGCAGCCGAAATGCGTTTTCACGTAACGGCTGCTGCAGCTTTAGCTCACTGCTCATGTTCGATACCACCGATGCCAGCTCCGCATCCGCATTATGTGCATCGCGGCGCGCCACACGATAGGTCAGGCGGTTATCTTTGCCTTGATGATATTGCTCCATGATGGCATCGAGGTAACGACAGTTAGCTGTCAACGTGCGATCTGCCACCGCGCTGATCTTACGAAAACGCCAATCGGGCCAGACAAATGCCACTGCCATCCAGGCCAGTCCACAACCGAGCAGCGTGTCAACGATGCGCGGCAGAGCCACTTCGAAGCCTTCGCCAAGCAGATTGAAACACAGCAGGACCAACAAGGTGATAAACAACGTTGCCTGTGCATATTGAATCTGGCGGAAGGCAAAAAACAGCACACCGCTCAGCACGATCAAAATCAGCTGCCCTTCAATCGAAGGCACTAACCACAATACCGGCAAACCGATGGCCACACCGACGACCGTTCCGCCGATACGGAGAGCAAGCCGACGCCGTGTCGCATTGTAGTTGGGCTGACAGACAAACAGGCTGGTGAGCAAAATCCAGTAGCCGCGATGCAGGCCGGTAATCTGTATGAAGGCATACCCCACGCAAAGCACCAGCGACATGCGCACGGCATGGCGAAACAGTGCCGAACCTGGACTCAGATGACGACTTAATCTCAGCCGGATATCGGCCCAGCCGCTCAAACCTTCACGTGAAAGATGATGATCGGCGGAGGTCGCCGGTTCAGCCAGGGCCTGCTCAGACTCAATAGATGCCAGTTGCGCATCAATCGCACGTAAATTACGCAATAACCAAAACAGCGCACGGATATGCGGGTCTTGCGGGTCATTGTGTTGTAAGCGTTCAAGCGCCGTTTCCAGTCGAGCAAAAGTGCGTTCAAAACTGCTGTCATGATGCCATGGCTGTCGCAACAAAATGTTTTCAGCCAGCTTACGACAAGCCTGAGCCTGCTTATTCAACAGGCGCTGAAAGCGGAACAACACTTCATTGTAGCGCCAGTCGTCGCGTAACAGGTGATACTGGAGATGCGATGAACTGGCACGCTCGTGGATGTCCTGAGCGACAAAGTAGTAGTGCAAGCTGCGACGCGTGCTGCGTGAACCACGATCGCCGCGTAAACGGCTCTGAATGGTAGTTTTGGTTTGATTCAGTTGTGCTACTAACTGGCTGTTAACCATCGCCGTTGCAATGGTACTGGCATCATCCTGTTCACCCGCATCCGGATCGAACAGATTGGCCTTGGCATCCAGATAACTCGCTAATTGCGAGAAACTGGCTGCCAGTTGCTCCTGTACCGGCCGCACAGGAAAGATCAAATGGCCGATGAATGTCAGCAGGTTGTACCACAAGGCACCAATCAGCAGCAGCGCGGGCTGCATCCACCATTGGGGGAACAATCCAATACCCAACATGGTGTAGACGGCAATCAACAACGCACCAAATGCGATGGTGGCATAACGCTGCCCCAATGCGCCAAGCAGAATGAAGCCCCAGCTAGAGAGCGCTAAACCGACAGCAAAGGCCCACGGATAGGGAAAGAGCAACTCAACCGATACCGAAGCAATGCAAAAACAGACCAGCGTAATCATCAGATTGCGCAGGCGGCCAGTCCATCGGTCATCAAGATCGGCCAGCGCCGCCGCCACCACGCCAAGTGTTAACGGTATGGTCCACTCGATTTGCTGCAGCCACCATGGCACGGCGGCACAGCCCGCCAGTGAGAAGAAGATGCGCAGTAAATAACGCAGACTGCTATTGAACAGATAACGTCGCCATCCCGGCATAGCGTTCATAAGCATCAGTGAACCGCCTCAGTAGCGACGTCGAGCGTTAACTTCGCGTGCAGCCTGGGCCTCTTCCACCGACACCACACGGCGTCCGACGGGCCAGAGGGCAATGGCGGCAATTTTAAAGTTAGCAATGCCCACCGGAATACCGATGATGGTCAGGCATTGAAGAATGCCGGCAGAGATGTGCATCAAACAGAGCCACCAGCCAAAGAATACCAGCCAGAAAATATTGAGAAAGGTTCCGCCGGCATTCAGGACATGACTTTTACTGTCGGGCCGCAGCACATCAATATGTACCGCTTCATTGCCAAAAGGCAGCAGCGAAAGTTTGGTGATTTCCCAGCAGGATCGCGTTAAAGGCAGAGTAAATATCAGCACAATGCTGACCAGTGTGGCAAACAGCCAGCTAAGGGTGGTGAACACACCACCGAGAACGAAGTTAAGAATATTCAGTACGGTGCGCATAACACGATTTTCCTTTTGCAATCCGCAATATGTGCCGCCCAGTTTAGCGTGTTTTAAGGCTGGAGCGCCAAGGGTCTGACAGGTAAACTGCGCGATAATCGAATTCCACATGACGGTGCGGACATGGAACTGAAAGCAACATCAATGGGCAAACGTCTGGCTCAGCATCCCTATAATCGGGTTCGGCTGCTGGCCGCCGGAGTGGAAGTCAGTGGCGATCGTCACGAATATCTTATCCCGTTCAACCAATTAATCAGCATCACCTGTAAACGTGGCATGGTGTGGGGTGAATTGGAATTCCAGTTGCCCGAAGAGAAAGTGGTGCGTTTGCACGGCACCGAATGGCAGGAAACGCAGCGTTTCTTCCACTATTTGCAGCATGCCTGGCAGCAGTGGAGCCAGGAGATGAGCGAAGTGAGTGCGCAAGTCCTGACCGCTCTCGAACAAGAAATTGTTGCCTTCACGCAGCAAGACCGTTGGTTGAAACGCAGTGAATTGGCTGCGGTGAAAGAGAGTATTACCCGTCAGTTTTCCGCCTTACCGCTGCCGCTATCACGCATGAACGAGTTCGAAAACTGTCGCGCGCGCTGGCAGTTTTGCCAGCAATGGCTGGAGCAGGGTGAGATCGCTATTCGTCAGCGTAACCGCGAATGGACGGCGAAAGTGATCAAGGATTATCACGAGTTCTTCTCTAACGTGGAAACCACACCGCTCAATGCTTCCCAGTGCGAAGCCGTGGTCAATGGTGAAGACGTCCTGCTGGTACTGGCAGGCGCAGGAAGCGGTAAAACATCAGTGCTGGTGGCACGGGCTGGATGGTTGATAAAGCGTAAGCTGGCGCAGCCAGAGCAAATCCTGTTACTGGCGTTTGGTCGCCAGGCTGCCGAAGAGATGAACGAACGCATTCAACAGCGCTTAGGTGAAAGTGCCATTCAGGCGCGTACGTTCCATGCACTGGCGTTGCACATTATTCGCGAAGGCAGTAACAAGCAGCCAGTGATCAGCAAGCTTGAGAGTGACAGCAAAGCGCGGCGCACACTGCTTATCGACACCTGGCGTGAGCAGTGCAACAGCAAAAAAGCGCAGGCGAGCGGCTGGCGACAGTGGCTGCAGGAGGAGTTAGCGTGGGATGTTGCCGAAGGTCCCTTCTGGCAGGATGACAAGCTGGCGCAACGGCTGGCTTCCCGGATGGAGCGCTGGCTGGGGCTGATGCGCATGCACGGCGGTGCGCAGGCCGCAATGATTGCCGATGTGCCAGAAGATTTTCGCGATAACTTCAGCAAGCGCGTCAAACTGATGGCCCCGCTATTAAAAGCCTGGAAGAGTGCGTTGAAAGAAGAGGGCGCAGTCGACTTCTCTGGGCTGATCCATCAGGCGATTGCGATTCTCGAAAAAGGACGTTTTATCAGCCCTTGGAAGCACATCCTCGTCGATGAATTCCAGGATATCTCGCCACAGCGCGCCGCGTTACTGACAGCATTACGTCAGCAAAATAAACGTACCAGCCTGTTCGCGGTGGGCGATGACTGGCAGGCGATTTATCGCTTTAGCGGTGCCGAAATGAGCCTGACCACCGCCTTCCATCACTATTTTGGTGACGGCGACCGCTGCGTGCTGGATACCACCTATCGATTTAACGACCGCATTGGTGAGATTGCCAACCGCTTTGTGCAGCAGAATCCACATCAACTGCGCAAACCGCTTAACAGCCTGAGTAAGGGCAATAAAAAGTCCATCACGCTGCTGCCGCAGGAGCAGTTGGAGCCGCTATTGGATAAATTGAGTGGCTATGCGAAGCCGGAAGAACGCGTACTGCTGCTGGCGCGTTATCATCATTTACGTCCGGGCATCCTTAAAAAAGCCAAAACGCGATGGCCAAAATTGCACATCGATTTCATGACCATCCATGCCAGCAAAGGGCAGCAGGCCGATTTTGTTATTATGCTGGGGCTGCATGAAGGGCGTGATGGTTTTCCTGCTCAGGCGCGAGAATCGATTATGGAAGAGGGGTTATTACCTCAGCCGGAAGATTTTCCTGATGCGGAAGAGCGGCGGTTAGCTTACGTGGCAATCACCCGCGCGCGTCAGCAAGTGTGGATGATGTTTGATAAAGAACGGCCTTCCATTTTGTTGAACACTTCCGCGAATTGGGCGTGCCGCAGAGCCGGAAGGCCTAAACACTACGCTTTCAGGCGATCGGCAAGATAGCGTTGATAATCGGGTATCTGAATCTCGAACTGCTGGGCAAACATCGGAGCCTGAATAATAAAGTCTGCGGTGGCGCGATTGGTCGCCACCGGGATATTCCATACGGTGGCCAGACGCAGCAGGGCCTTAACATCGGGATCGTGCGGTACCGCATTTAAGGGATCCCAGAAGAAAAACAGCACATCAATTTTGCCTTCTGAAATCAGTGCCCCGACTTGTTGATCGCCACCCATCGGGCCGCTCAACATGGCGTTCACTTCTAATCCGGTATGACGGTTAATCAGATTACCGGTGGTGCCGGTGGCGTAAAGAATATGCGATTGCAGCGCGTTTTGATTGGCTTTAACCCACTCCAGCAGGGTGGCTTTGCAGTGATCGTGGGCAACGAGGGCAATGTGTTTCTGAACTTCAAGGGTACGAACGGTCTGCTCCATAGGGCTTCCTGTTTCTTCTCATGCATTAATTATCAAGGCACGAGTTTACCCCTGGCATTTCCTCACTATCAACTTGCGCGTAAGGTTTTCATCCAACTGATAAATCGCTGGCGCGTCGCCGCATCAAAACGTTGAAACCAGCGCTGTAAAGAGGGGAGGTCGCTCGCATCTTGCCAGGCAAAATCAAGATTTAATTGTGCATCCGGCGCGCTTACGGGTTGCAAAGCAAAACGAGGAACAGAGGCAGCCTGCGCGGTGCGGTTATAATTCAGCATGGCTTGTTCTAAATTGCCTTCACTTCCTTGCGGTAAGCGGTCACGCACACTGAGGATTTCATTACCCCGTTCATCGATCAGTTGAAAATTAAGCGCTTTATCGAAGGTGTTGCGTTCACGTCGGTTATTCAGGGCGGGCAGGCGAATGGCAACCGAAGTGGCACTGGCATTGAAGGTGACGATCATCGGTATCGATTGAAAATGGGTGGCATCGGCGCAGGGCTTATCAACGCGAAACAGAAATTGATGCTGTCCACGCTCCAGCTCAAGGCTATCCGCGCCTTTCAGCAGCGAGCCCGAGATTTTGCGGCCATCCAACACCAGCAGCTCGATCTCAGGATCAAGTTTGAGGGTGATAGCATGGCAGGATGCCGATACGAGCAACACGAGTAAACCCGTAACAGCCAAAGACAGCTTCATTTCAACTCCCGGAAGGTGGGGATAAATCAGTGATGTGTAGCAAATTATTACATTATGGCAGTAAATTTACATTTTTACATATTTATTCGTGCTGAGGCGCAAGGTTTTCGCTTGAAGTATTTGCGCTACTCAGGTGAATGCCATCTACACTCAGGCGAGTGAACAAGGAGAAAATGCATGAATGATCAAACAATTCGTGATGTGTTAAGCAAAACCAAGCGCATTGCGTTGGTCGGCGCCAGCGATCGCCCCGATCGCCCGAGCTACGGCGTGATGAAGTTTTTGCTTGAGCAAGGATACGAGGTGATTCCGGTAAGCCCAAAACTGGCGGGACAGCAGTTGCTCGGTCAGACGGCCTATGCCACGTTGGCAGACATTCCGGGCAAAGTAGATATGGTGGATGTGTTTCGCAATGCCGAGGCCGCGTGGGGCGTAGCGCAGGAAGCCATCGCCATTGGTGCTGATACATTGTGGCTGCAGTTAGGCGTGATTAATGAACAGGCAGCCGTTCTCGCGCGCGATGCGGGTATGACGGTGGTGATGGATCGCTGCCCAAAAATTGAAATTCCGCGGCTGGGTCTAACACCCTCAACGCACTGAAACAAAAACGGCGACCGAAGTCGCCGTTTGTATTAATGACGCAGGCTTGGCGCCTGCAGCTGCTGCCGAATGGAAGCCGCGAGTTCATCCATCGAAGGTTGTTCTGGATGCTCATATGAGGTTTCCCCGCCAGCTGAATCTCTGCGACGTAGGTGTGCACCTGATCGCCTTCTTCATCTTCCATTACCACGTGATACCACGGAGCAGCGCGCAGCGTTTCGCTGGCGGCAACATCATCCTGCTCAGGTTCATCGAGCGAAAACTCCGGGTCGACATCCACGATAACGCCGAGCACCCCGGAGAGACGGTGACGGACTTGCTGTCCAATTCCAAATTTGCTGGTAATCATTGTGCCTCCCAAAACTGTGCCCTGTCTCTAATATGGAGGCAGGGAACAGATTTTCAAGTCACAGCACGCGGCAGGCGAAGCCTTTCAGATAAAGCCCTTCAGGATAGCTGGCGATCACTGGATGGTCGGCTGCCTGACGGAACTGCTCAATAAATTGTACATCACGGCCCGCATCTAAGGCGGCATCTGCGATGATTTTCTGGAACAAATCGGTAGCCATCAACCCTGAACATGAGAACGTAAGCAGGATGCCGTTAGGATTCAGCAACTGCATCGCCAGCATATTAATATCTTTATATCCGCGGCAGGCGCCCATCAGCTGGTTCTTGTTCTCAACAAATTTCGGCGGGTCCATCACGATAACGTCAAACTTTTCACCGCTATCACGATAGCGACGCAGCAGTTTGAACACATCATCACGTACGAACTGCGCGCGCGACAGGTCGAGGCTATTCAGCTCCACGTTCTGTTTCGCCACGTCCAGTGCATCCTGAGAAGTATCCACGCTGATCACTTCACTGCAGCCGCCCATTAAGGCCGACACGGCAAATCCACCGGTGTAAGAGAAGCAGTTCAGCACGCGGGCGTTTTCAGCATAGCGGCGCGTGGCCAAACGGCTGTCACGCTGGTCAAGGTAATAACCGGTTTTGTGGCCATCCTGAATATCGACCAGCAGTTTCATGCCGTGTTCGGTAATTGGCAGTAACGGCGGCGGTAGCTCGCCGGTCACCGGACCTTGCGTCAGCTCCAGTCCCTCTTTTTTACGCACGGCGACATCGGAACGATCGTAAATCGCACAAGCCGGGAAGCACTGTTGCAGAGCTGAAAGAATGGCTGGGCGTTGATACTCAGCGCCTGCAGACAGCAGTTGCAGCACCATGAAGTTGCCAAAGCGGTCAATGGTCACGCCAGGCATGCCATCTGATTCACCGGCAATCAGGCGATAACTGTCGAGCCCATCACGCTGGGCCAGCCACTCACGCCACTGCTGCGCTTTTTCAAAAGCACGCACAAAGAAGGCGATGTCGATTGACTCATCCTGCTTCCAACTCCAGACGCGCGCGCGAATTTGTGACTGAGGTGAATAAGCGGCACGGGCCAGCCATTTACCATTGCTGTCACAGACATCAATAGTTTCACCCGACTGGGCTTTTCCTTCCATACGTGCAACGGCACCAGAGAATACCCATGGATGGCGGCGGAGCAGGGATTTTTCACGTCCCTTTGCGAGAATCAATCGAACGGTCATGTTTGCTATGCTTACCTGAAAAAATGAGGCGCCATTTTCCGGTGGATGGCGGCAAATTGCAACGCACAAAGGGGAGTTTACGATGGCGAACACGTGCTACAAAATCTGGGTGCACGGAATTGTGCAAGGGGTAGGCTTTCGTTATTACACTCAGGCGCAGGCTAATCAGTTAGGCGTCACGGGCTATGCACACAATCTGCGTGACGGCAGCGTCGAAGTACTGGCCGCGGGTGATGAACAAAAGGTGGATGCGTTGATCGCCTGGTTAAAAGCGGGTGGGCCAACCAGCGCTCGCGTTGATAAGGTGCTGGTGGAACCCCATCAAGCCGCACCGATTCCCACCCGATTTACCACGGGTTGATCACAGGCATTTGGCGGGTTTAGGCAAACCGGCAATTTTCGTGGCTTGTTTGGCTGGGCCCTCCGGGAACAGTCGGAACAAATAACGGCTGTTGCCCTTTTCCTCACCGTATTTTTGCGCCATTGCTTTGACCAACATACGCACCGCCGGGGAAGTATTGAACTCTTGATAAAAAGCGCGGACAAAAAGCACCACTTCCCAGTGTGCCTCGCTCATAACAATCGCTTCCTGCTCGGCAATCGCCGCAGCGAGTGCTTCGTTCCAGTCTGCGCTATTTTTTAAATAGCCTTCCGTATCGGTGGCTATCTCGTTACCGGCAAAAATCACAGTTCATCCTCACAGCATCAATCATCATATTGTAAGTTCGGCGGTGCTTAAAAAGCAAAAACCCCGCCGAAGCGGGGTTAACACAGCGATGATGTCGCTTAATCTTTACTGGCGAAGCCCAGCAGGCTCAGCAGGCTGACAAAGATGTTGTACAGCGAGACATACAGGCTCACCGTCGCACGAATATAGTTGGTTTCGCCGCCATGAATAATGTTGCTGGTTTCCCACAGGATGGCACCGGCAGAAAACAGGATAAACAGTGCACTGATGGCCAGATGCAGCGCCGGCAGTTGCAGGAAGATATTTGCAACCACAGCAACCAACAGCACCACGAAGCCTGCCATCATCATCCCGCCGAGGAACGACATATCACGGCGCGTGGTCAGGACGTAGGCGGAGCAGCAGAAGAACACCAGCGCGGTACCGCCGAGCGCCATGGCAATCACATCACCCATGCCCGCAGCGAGGAAGGAACTCAGGATTGGGCCAAGGCAGTAACCGAGGAAACCGGTAAAAGCGAAGGCTGCCAAAATACCTGCCGGGCTATTGGCCAGACGATGAGTCAGGAACATTAAGCCGTAAAAGCCCACCAGCATCAGGATCAATCCCGGAGACGGTAACGCGTAGACGGTGCTAAGCGTGGCGGTGAGGGCTGAGAACGCCAGCGTAATGCCCAGTAAGAAGTAGGTATTGCGCAGCACTTTGTGGGTGCTGATCAGTGATTGCTGCTGCGACGAGCTGATTATTCTATCCATCATGCGCTCCATTATAGAGAGAGAACACCAAATATGGCCTGAGGATACGCAACGGCTACCAGACAGCAAAGGCGTTTTACCCATCTTTACGCGATAAATTGCTGTTTCACTGAGCAGAATGGCGAATTTGACATCGAAAAAATGGATTTTGACTGTTTTTCAGGCGAACGATTCATTACACGCTTTACATCGTTCGGGGGGATGTTTATAGTGCGCCTCATTGCGGAGGGGTGGCCGAGTGGCTTAAGGCAACGGTCTTGAAAACCGTCGATGGGAAACCATCCGAGAGTTCGAATCTCTCCTCCTCCGCCATCACTCTTGCAGAGTGACGTTACAAAAAGATTTCCGGAGGGATGGCCGAGTGGCTTAAGGCAACGGTCTTGAAAACCGTCGATGGGAAACCATCCCAGAGTTCGAATCTCTGTTCCTCCGCCATATTAAAGAAGCCCGCAGAAATGCGGGCTTTTTGCTTTTCTGCGTTCCGGAATTCCGAAAAACATCCCGTTGCTTTTCAATCTGCTGCTGTAACCCGACGGCACGCGCGTTTACTGCTATATTCCATTCACTGTTTTTGTAAACATCTGGCGATTTTCCGAGGCAAGCTGGGTTACACTGTGCGGTAATTCGCTCAATGGCGAGCTAATCGTTTGAATGCCAGAGTGTTTCACTGATGAATTATGGAATAGGCACAATGATCAAGAAACTGAGTCTTTGCGCGTTGTCAGTTATCGCTGCGCTTCCGCTGGGTATGTCTGCTTATGCGGCGGATGGAGATATGCAGCTGCAGCAAGTACTGATGCTGAGTCGCCACAATCTGCGCGCCCCGCTAGCCAACAATGGCAGCGTGCTGGAACAATCCACCAAGAAAAACTGGCCGCAGTGGGATGTTCCCGGCGGCGAGTTGACCACCAAAGGCGGTGTGCTGGAAGTCTACATGGGTAACTATACCCGTCAGTGGCTGGCACAGCAGGGCCTGGTGCAGAGCGGCACCTGTCCAGACAGCAGCAACATTTTTGTCTATGCCAATAGCTTGCAGCGTACGGTCGCCACCGCGCAGTATTTCATTACTGGCGCCTTCCCAGGTTGTGATATCTCGGTGTCGCATCAGGATGCGATGGGCACCATGGATCCTATCTTTAATCCGGTGATCACTGACGGCAGCGATGATTTCAATAAGAAAGCGCTGGCCGCAATGACCGCAGCCAATGAAAAACTGGCGCTGAAGCCCGCTTTCCAGCAGTTAGAGAAAATTGTCGATTACAAATCAGCACCGGCCTGTAATGGCAAAAAACAGTGTGATTTAAGCAGCGGTGACAACACCTTTAGCGCGGAAAATGGCAAAGAGCCAAACGTGAATGGTCCATTGAAAATCGGCAATTCGCTGGTAGACGCTTTCACGCTGCAATATTACGAAGGCTTCCCGGCCGATCAGGTGGCCTGGGGTCAGATCAAAACCCCAGAGCAGTGGAAGACCCTTGCGGCGATCAAAAACGGCTATCAGGATGCGTTGTTTACCTCTCCTGATGTCGCACGTGAAGTGGCGGCTCCGCTGGTGGATTACATTCGCAGTCAATTAGTGGACCAGGATAAAGCCAACGCGCCGAAAGTCACGGTCATGGTAGGGCACGATTCGAATATCGCCTCACTGCTCAGTGCATTGCAGGTTAAGCCTTACGAACTGCCTGGCAACGATGAGAAAACACCGATTGGTGGCCAGGTCGTATTTGAACGCTGGCACGATGCCAAAAACAATAAAGACCTGCTGAAAGTGGAATTTGTTTATCAGACAGCCGAGCAGCTGCGCAATGCAGATGTGCTGAGCCTGAAGAATCCGCCGAAGCGTGTCACTCTGCAATTGGCAGGCTGTGATGCCGATGCCAACGGTTACTGCAGCTGGGATCAGTTTACCACGGCGTTGAACACCTCATTGCAGGGCACGCCGTTGCAGCCCGCGGCACCGGCTCCGGCAGCACAACCTGCTGCACAGCCCGCACCGGCGGCGGCTGCAAATGACGATGCCAAAGTAAAAGCCGATCAAGCCGCGGCGGATAAAGCGGCTGCCGATAAGGCTACCGCAGATAAAGCCGCAGCAGATAAAGCCGCTGCGCAGAAAGCGGCTGATGCGAAAGCTGCCGAAGAGAAAGCGAAAGCGGACAAAGCGGCTGCCCAGAAGGCGGCAGAGGATAAAGCGAAAGCGGAGAAAGCCAGCGCGCAGAAAGCGGCGGACGACAAAGCGAAAGCGGATGCAGCAGCCGCGCAAAAAGCGCAGTCAGATGCAGCGCCAGCCAAACCTCAAGGCAATGCGGCGCAACCTGCGCCCGCCAGCAACTAAGTTCGCGGTCATGAAAAACCCCGTCGCGACGGGGTTTTTTATTTCCTTTAACCGGCTACCACCACCAGTTTCTGATTGGCGAATTCTTTTAAGCCAAGATCGGACAACTCGCGTCCATAACCCGAGCGCTTAACGCCACCAAACGGCAACTCCGCGGCGGTATCACTTTGCGAATTAATAAACACCATGCCGGTTTCAATCTGCGATGCCATATTTCGGCCGCGCACTATATCGCGTGTCCACACCGAACCGCCCAATCCGTAATGCGAATCGTTGGCCAGAGCCACCGCCGTTCGATCGTCCGCCACCACATAAACCTGAGCAACCGGGCCAAAGAACTCCTGATAATAGGCTGGATTACTCGGGGTCAGGCCGGTGAGAACCGTTGGCTGGTAATAACATCCCACGCCCTCAATCACTTTACCGCCAAACTCCACGCGCGCACCTTGCTTGACTGCATCGTCGACCTGCTTCACTAATCTATCGCGTGCCTCTTGTGACGACAGCGGGCCGAGTGTGGTTTTTTCATCCAGCGGGTCGCCCGGCGTGACCGATTGCAGCGCCGCACTGAATTTGGCCATAAACTCCGTGGCAATCTTCTCATGCAGGATAAAGCGTTTCGCAGCGGTACAGACTTGCCCGCAGTTACTCAAGCGTGCCTGCGCACCTTGACGCACAGCTTCGTCGATATCGGCATCATCCAGCACCACAAAACATCGTTGCCACCCAGCTCAAGAGTGGATTTTTCAGATGCTTGCCCGCCTGTTCCGCCACGGCGCTACCGGCGCGTTCCGATCCGGTCAAGGCAACACCCTGCACGCGCGGATCAGCAATCAGATCGGCAACCTGCTGATTAGAAATGAACAGGTTAGTCCACGCCCCTTTTGGCGCGCCCGCTTCTTCAACCAGCTTTTCGAATACATCCGCACAGTGCGGCACATTATTGGCATGTTTTGCCAGCACCGGATTTCCCAATGCCAGGTTAGGAGCCAGTACCCGCATCAGTTGGTAGTACGGGAAGTTCCACGGCTCGACGGCCACAATCACCCCAATCGGATGGTACTCAAGCCAGGCGTCGCCCACGGTGCTGGGATAAGGCTGAGCCTGTAAAAAGTTAGCCGCATGCTCGGCATAATAACGGGCGATCTGCGCACATATTTTTACTTCACCACGGCTCTGCCCAATGAGCTTGCCCATCTCGCGGCTGGCAATCGCCGCCAGCTCGTCAACACGTTGCTCGATCAGGTCGGCCAACCGATGCAACACCTGCAGACGCGGTTGAATATCGCCTTTGCTCCACGGGGAATGGTACAGCTCATCTGCTGTGCCGAGCGCCTGATGCGTAAAGGTGTCATTGTGGGCGGGCCAGGATTTTAGCAACTCGTTATTGGCTGGGTTGATGCTTTGATAGGCTGACATAAATGGCTCCTTGGCATGAAAAGATGACAAAGGCGGGACATGCCCGCCTGTGAGTTAAACGTTTTTACGCTCGACCGTTTTATCGTCCCACGTCAGAACGTCCTGGTCGGTTTTATCAAAGGCGCGGAGCAGCACATCGTCGCTACCTTGCTGACGCCAGATTTCTTCCGCGATTCGTTCGTCATAATTTGCCACCTCAAATATCGCTTCAGCAATTTCTGGCGAGGTGTGGCGCAGCGTGGCCCATTCGCCCACGTGGTGAGCTTTCGACTGTTCTGTGGCCATACAGGTCTCCTGTTGTGGATTTATCCTTGCAGTTTTACCGCCAGTCCGGCGACGTATTGGCCCTGATAGCGGGCAATTTCCAGTTCTTCCGCAGACGGCTGACGTGAGCCATCACCGCCGGCAATCGTGGTTGCGCCGTAAGGCGTGCCGCCACGAACCTGAGAAATATCGAAGAGTTGTTTGGTGCCGTAACCGATGGGTACGATGACCATGCCGTGATGGGCGAGGGTGGTCCACACGGAAGTGATGGTTTGTTCCTGACCGCCACCGGTGCCGGTGGAAGCGAACACACTGGCCAGTTTGCCGTACAGTGCGCCCGAAGCCCATAACCCGCCAGTACGATCCCAGAAATTGCGCATCTGGCCTGTCATGTTGCCAAAGCGGGTCGGCGTACCGACGATGATGGCATCGTACTCGGTCAGATCTTCCGGCTTAGCTTCTGCCGCAGCCTGATTCACCTTGCCACCGACC
The DNA here is from genome assembly GCF_002095465.1 of Pantoea rodasii. GTDB lineage: Bacteria > Pseudomonadota > Gammaproteobacteria > Enterobacterales > Enterobacteriaceae > Pantoea > Pantoea rodasii. The sequence continues at coordinate 165,827 of NZ_MLFP01000005.1, forward strand.
TGTGCAAATCTTTCCGCATCCATACTTTCCGGAACACGAAGGATGGTGACCTCCGCACCGCTCACACTCTTTGCGCCTTCTGCCACGGCTTGTGCCATGGTTTCGATATGTCCATACATTGAGTAATAAAGCACCAAAACTTTTGCCATGGTTTTCTATCCTGCTGAGGGTGATGAGTATTCAGAAGTATAGAAGAGACTGCGCGAGGTGCGGGCGAGAGGGAGGGACTTGTCCGATTACCGCTGCGCTTTTCCCCGACTAACCGCTTGTAACGGGGCCATTAATCTGGTTAACAGGGCAAAAATAAGTGGATTATGTGTTTCAAAGTATGAATATCAGCCAGATCTCAGGCTCGCCTGGCTATTCTTTGTTCAGGTGATGCGAACCTTTCGCCACCTTGCTTTTCACCAAACTGGATGAAAAGTCCTAACCACCGATGCTCAATCCCTGGAGGAAATGATGGCTCAACATCGTGGAGGATCAGGCAATTTTGCGGAAGACCGTGAAAGAGCCGCGGAAGCAGGTCGCAAAGGCGGCAAAAATAGCGGGGGTAATTTCAGAAACGATCCGCAGCGCGCTTCCGAAGCAGGTGAAAAAGGGGGACGCAGTCGCAGCAAGAAGTAGGCGATTGCTTTCGATTCCCCAACCGCCGGGTTCACCCGGCGGTAACAGACATTGCATTTCCCCCTGTTACCAGGCAAAAATGACCGCCAACAGATTATTTTGGTGCGTTATGTCCGCTACAACCTCTCGTCTCAGCCTGCGCATCTCGCGCCAGGAACTGGTTCTCATCTTCATCACCATGGTTTGGGGTGGCACCTTTTTGGTGGTGCACCGAGCGATGGCACACTCCGGTCCTTTTTTCTTTGTCGGACTGCGATTTGCCACGGCTTCACTGCTGCTGGCGTTCTTCTTCCGTCGCTACTTAAAGCAGATGACGTGGCTGGAAATTAAAGCCGGTGCGTTAATTGGCCTGTCGATTGCGGGCGGCTATGGCTTGCAAACCTGGGGTATGCAAACCATTTCCAGTAGTCAGTCGGCATTTCTCACCGCGTTATATGTACCGGTCGTGCCGTTGCTGCAATGGTTATTTCTGCGCCGCCCACCGGGTATCATGGCGTGGATAGGCATCTTGCTGGCGTTTACCGGCCTGGTGCTGGTCGCGGGTCCACAGGACGGCAGCCTGACGTTAAACGCGGGTGAGATAGCCACATTAATCAGCACGTTAGCGATTGCGGCAGAAATCATACTGATCAGCCGCTACGCCGGTCAGGTCGATGTGCGCCGCGTGACCCTGGTCCAGCTGATGGTGGCGTCAGCCTGCGCGTTTGTTTTTATGATCCCGAACGGTGAGTCGGTTCCATCAATGTCTGCGCCACTGTTATTTAGCGCGCTAGGTTTGGGGGCGGCGAGCGCACTGATTCAGGTCACCATGAATTGGGCACAGCGTAGCGTATCACCGACGCGTGCTACGGTGATTTACGCGGGCGAACCGGTTTGGGCTGGCGTCGTTGGGCGTATGGCGGGTGAACGTTTACCCGCTGCCGCGCTGTTGGGCGGAGTGCTAATTGTGTGTGGGGTGATCGTCAGCGAATTGCGTTTTCGCCGGAAAAAAGCGGTGCCCGAGCAGGCACCGCAAGAACCTTAAGGATGCTGCCGTGCCGCCTGGTTTGCCAGTGCGGCACCGCGACGTTTAAGAATCGCGTTAAGGATGATCGCACCAAAGGTCGCAGTGCCAATCCCGCCAAGGGTGAAACTGCCGATTTTTAAAGCAAAGTCGCCTGCACCCAGCACCAGCGTGGTAGCAACCATGATGAGATTACCGTTCTGATTAAAATCCACGTGGTTCTGCACCCAAATACGCGCACCTGCCACGGCAATCAAGCCAAACACCACAATCGATGCGCCACCAATGACCGGGCCGGGAATGGTGTGAATTAATGCGCCGAACTTCGGTGAAAAACCGAGTACCAACGCGATGACAGCGGCGGCGACAAACGCCAGCGTTGAGTAAACTTTGGTCACCGCCATTACGCCGATATTTTCCGCGTAAGTGGTGACGCCGCTGCCCCCGATCGAACCGGACAACATGGTGGCCAGGCCATCACCGACAAACGCGCGGCCCATCCAGGGATCAAGATTACGCCCGGTCATGCCGGCAACAGCCTTGATGTGCCCGAGATTTTCCGCCACCAGAATGATTGCCACCGGCGCGATCATCACAATTGCCTGCATATCGAATACTGGCGCGGTGGTATGCGGTAAACCAAACCACGGCGCATTGGCCATGCCGCTGAAATCCACCGGTTTACCCAGGCCAAACACATTGGTCAGCAACGCGTAGATGGCCCAGGCAACGATCAATCCAACCAGAATCAGTAAGCGTTGCACCAGACCGCGGGTGAATACCGCCACCACGCCAATGCACAGTACCGTCATGACCGCCATCCAGCTGTCGAACATTGAGGCGGAAACGCCGTGAACGGCGATCGGTGCCAGATTCAGGCCAATCGCCATCACCACCGCGCCGGTCACCACCGGTGGCATCAAACGTTCAATCCAGCCCGTGCCGACTTTCATGACAATGGCCCCGATCAGCGTATAAAGTGCGCCGCACGCGATCACGCCGCCCAGCGCCAGCGACAGGTTGGGGTTCAGTCCCTGACCGTTGAATCCGGTCACAGCAATAATCACCCCGACAAACGCCGCACTGGAGCCAAGATAACTGGGGATACGGCCGCCGGTCACCACAAAAACAGCAGCGTGCCGATGCCGGAAACCAGAATCGCCAGGTTAGGATCGAGGCCCATTAACAACGGCATAAGCACCGTTGCGCCAAACATTGCTACAGCATGCTGCAGGCCAAGCACGAAGGTCTGCCCAAACGGCAGCGTTTCATCCGGTGCAATCAGCCCATCTTCGGTCATGGCTGACTTTTTCTGCCAGCGGGGGAACCAGGAACTCGCCATCGTCTTCTCCAGGGTGTCGGTGGAACCAGGCCGCACAGGGCGGCGTTAGCGGGCGTCCTGCCGTAAAAGCTGATGATATTCCTGCAAGCTCAGGCCGATCATCGTTGTGCTCTTCTGTCTAGCTCAGGGCATGCTGTGCAGAGGATGCCGTTTCGGCCAGCCATTCCAGCAGTAGCGCATTAAAGTTATCGGCATCGGTCACGCTCATGGCATGTCCGCCCCATGCCATCTCAATCAAACTGCTATTGGGCAGAGCCTGCGCCAGTTGCGGAGAACAACTCCACGGCACCAGCAGGTCGTCCTGGCTGCAAATAACTAATACTGGCTGAGCGATCTGCTTAGCATGCGGGCGAAAATCGCAGCTCATCAGCGCATGTAATCGGCGTAGCAGATTTTCCATCCCCTGAAAATGCATTACGTGATGGGCATCTTCTGCGTTGATCCGCGTTTGATTACGCGCCAGCCATTCGGCGGGATACAGGAACAGCGGCTGAGCACGCACAAAGGCTTCTACGCCCACGTTCAGCAACAAATCCTGGCGGACCTGGAAGCAGCGCTGCGTGTGGGCATCCAGCGATAGCCAGCCGTTAATCACCACAACGCGACCAACGCGTTCGGGGTAATCCAGTGCCAACTGCAAGCCAATCAACCCGCCCAGCGCATGGCCAACAATGTCGTAATGATGAATGTCGTGCTCTGCCAGCAGTTCTGCTAATTCAGCTGCCATCATCGCCATGGTGTAGCCTTCTGGCAGCGTATCGGCACTGCGTCCGGTACCGCGCTGGTCGTAAGTCACCACGCGATAATGTGGCGTCAGTGCCGCCAACTGGGGTTGCCAGAAGCCAGCCACACCGCCAAGTCCTGAAGACAACACCAGCGTAGGGGCATCGTCAGCCGTTAATCCATGGGTCTCAAGATGCATTACGCCTCCTGGCTGCCAATGTGAGCCACGCTGGCGATCTCAATCAGCGCATCCGGTTTGACCAATCCGCATTGAATGCAGAAGCGTGCAGGCTTATCACCGGGAAAATACTCGGCGTAAACCTGGTTAATGGCTGCGTAATTGCTCCAGTCGGTGAGAAAAATGGAGTTGAAGGTGACGTCATTCATGTTGCCGCCGGCGGTCTCAATCACCTTTTTGATGGTTTCCAGCACGTGGCGAGTTTGTGCCGCCGCATCGCCAACGTGTACCACATTGTTATTGGCATCGAACGGTAGCGTGCCTGATACATACACCACGCCGTCGGCCAGCGTTCCCGGCACAAAGGGCGCTATCGGGGTGCCGCTACCGGCAGGAATGATCACACTTTTAGGCATCGTCGCTGTTCCTTATCGTTATGGTTTTGCAGGTGATAGAGATCCTAGGCTTTCAGGGCTTCACAAAACGTGTTCGTATCGCTGACCCAGCCAAAGAAGGTTTCAATATTGAAAATCGCTGCCTGCTGAGCGAACGGCGGGCCAGCCTGATAAGTGGCGTCTTCCAGCACCACGCCGAAATATTCGAGGAAGAAACCATCGCGCAGCGTCGATTCAACGCACACGTTGGTGGCGATGCCGGTGAACACCAAATGGCGGATACCACGGCTGCGTAGCATGCTGTCGAGCGGCGTATTGAAGAAACCGCTATAGCGTGGTTTTGGCAGCACGATGTCGCCCGCCTGCGGCACCAGTTCATCCACCAGCGCATAATCCCATCCGCCTTTGGAGAGCAAGGTGCCCTGCAATTCAGGACGTTTACGCATGGTTTTTAGCGCATTCGATTTATGAAAATTAGGCGAGCCGGCATCACCCGCTTCGACGTATTGATCGTCCCAGCCGTTTTGGAACCAGATGATTTGTATGCCTGCAGCACGGGCAGCAGTCACCGCCTGATGGATTTTGGCGATCACCGGTTTGGTGGCCGAGACATCAAAACCCGCAAGGTCGAGATAACCGCCTTCGGTGGCGTAGGCGTTCTGCATGTCCACCACAATCAACGCACTTTGTGCTGGCGGTAGCGCGATCGCCTCGGGACGCGCGGGCAGGGTGATGTTGGGCAAGCTCGATGTGTGGGCGCAAGTGATGGTACTCATCAGGCAACCTCCTTCTGCGATGTGATGACATTTTGGCGGCACTGCATTAGCGGCTGGATACGTTGACCGAAATCCTCGATGCCCTGCAGGAAATCATCAAAGGTCAGTAATACGCCCTGAGTGCCGTCGACCTCAGCAACTTCATCCAACATTCGTGCCACATTGGCGTAAGAGCCCACCAGTGTGCCCATATTTATATTCACCGCCGAAGTGGGATCGGCCATCTGACGCACGTTGGTGTCACTGCCAGATTTGGTGTCCTGCTGGCTTTGCGTGGTCAGCCAGGCAAGGGCTTCTTCATCGGCGCCCGCTTTGTAATGCTCCCATTTAGCGCGCGCAGCTTCGTCGCTTTCGGCGGCGATGATCATAAACAGCACGTAAGAACCGACATCACGTCCGGCGTTATCGGCCGCCGCTTTCATGCGGCTAGCGGTGGGGGCGAAGGCGGTTGGGGTGTTCACCCCTTTACCGAAGCAGAAGTTGTAATCGGCATGCTGGGCGGAAAATGCCATACCGGCATCGCTCTGACCGGCGCAGATCACTTTCATCGGTTTTTGCGGCTGCGGACTGACGCGGCAGTCGTTCATGGTGAAGAATTCACCTTTGAAATCGCTCTGGCCTTTGCCCCATAAATCGCGCAGCACGGTAACGTATTCCGTGAGGTAGTCGTAACGGCTGGAGAAGTATTCATCACCCGGCCATAAGCCCATCTGCTCGTATTCGGGCTTTTGCCAGCCGGTGACCAGGTTGACGCCGAAACGACCATTGGAGATGGAATCAATGGTTGAGGCCATGCGAGCCACAATCGCCGGTGGCAGCGTCAGAGTGGCTGCCGTGGCATAAATTTCAATGCGTGAGGTCACCGCCGCGAGTCCCGCCATCAGTGTGAAGGACTCGAGGTTGTGATCCCAAAACTCGGTTTTGCCACCGAAGCCGCGCAACTTAATCATCGATAACGCAAAGTCGAAGTGATAGTGCTCGGCTTTCAGCACAATCTCTTTGTTCAGTTCAAATGTCGGTTTGTACTGCGGCGCATGAGTGGAGATGAGCCAGCCATTGTTGCCAATCGGGATGAAGACGCCAATTTTCATGTGAAACCTCTCTGCATTGAACGGGAATTGCTTCACGCGCTACGCTGCTTCCTGCACACATCCTGTGGGCGGCGCTCAGTCACAAAATTGCAAAGCCTGTGCCACATTTTTAAATGTCTTGTACAACAATGTGTTAAAAATCCACTGCGCGATAAAGTGGAGTGAATGGTCTAAAACAGACCGTTTGGTCAAAACCTTTTGCACATTTTTCATGCGTGGCATGGTCAAAAAAGGTGCAGTGGCAGCGATTAGGCAGGAAAGAGGGCCTTTGTTATGATGCGGTTATGCAGGATGGAAGAGGTAACAGTGTGAAAAGCGATGAAAAAAACCGGGGCGACGTTCGCGAGCCGTTGCCGCCAAACGGGCCGCGATTCTGGAAGCGGCGTTAACCTTCTTCTCGCAATACGGTATTCACGGCACCAGCCTCGATAAAGTGGCGGAACGGGCTGATGTCTCCAAGACCAATCTGCTCTACTACTATCCTTCGAAAGAGGTGCTGTATGTTGCGGTGTTGAAAGAGATTCTTGACGTTTGGTTGGCGCCGCTGCGCGCATTACGCCACGATCAGGATCCTCTGACCGCTATACGGAAATATATTCGTCTTAAGCTGGAAGTCTCGCGCGATCACCCGCAGGCCTCGCGCCTGTTCTGCCTGGAGATGTTACAAGGCGCGCCGTTGCTTAAAGGCGAATTAGCCGGTGATTTAAAAGCGCTGGTGGATGAAAAAGCCGCCATCATTGAACAGTGGATCACAGAAGGTCGATTAGCGGGCGTGCAGCCACAGCATCTGTTTTTCCTGCTGTGGGCGACCACGCAACACTACGCTGATTTTGCGTCGCAGGTGGAGGCCATCACCGGCCAAACACTGAGCGACCCTGAGTTTTTTGAACAGACGCTGGAGAATGTACAGCGCATGATTATTGAAGGGATCCGCGTGCGCTGATCCCGCTTAGCCAGGAGCGTGCATGGATTCGCTATCACAACTGACCTTGGGCGCGGCGGTTACCGTCGCGGTGATGGGCAAGCGCGTGCCACTGTGGCAATCGGCGCTGGTCGGCGCGATTGCCGGCACCTTGCCCGATCTTGATGTCTTTATCGACCACGGCGATGCCATTCGCAATATGACGCTGCATCGCACCGAAAGCCATGCGCTGCTATGGCTGACGCTGATTGCACCGTTGCTGGGTTGGCTGGTGGCTGGCATCACCCGCAGTCGTACCAGCTGGCGCAGTTGGTGTCTGGCTATCTGGCTGGCACTGATTACCCACCCTTTGCTCGATCTCACCACGGTATACGGTACTCAACTTGGCTTGCCCTTTACCGATTTTCCCTACGCTATTGGCAGCATGTACATCATCGATCCGCTATATACCTTGCCGCTGTTGATTGCCCTCGGCATTGCCTTGTGGCGGCGTGATGGGGTGGGATTACGCTGGAACCAGGCTGGTTTGTTGCTCAGCACGCTGTATCTCGGCTGGAGCATGGTGGTGCAGGCCGTGGCGACGCAGCACATCGGTCGTGATTTAACCCAGCAATCCATCAAGCCGCAGCAAGTGCTGGTGACGCCAACGGCGTTTAATACTTTGGTGTGGCGAACCGTTATTATCACCCCCGATCGCTACGGGGAAGCCTATTGGTCTCTGCTATCACCTGATCGTGCGCTGGAGATCCGTTGGCATCCGCGCAATCCGCAACTGTTCGATGCATTTAAAGGTGACTGGTATGCCGAGCGAGTTGCCTGGTTTAGCCACGGTTTTTACGCCATGCAGCAGCAGGGTGAAGATACCTTAATCTCGGATTTGAGGATGGGGGAAGCGCCAGATTACACCTTCACCTTCAATCTCGGGTCGGCACATGCCCCGGAACCAGCACCAGAAAGAGAACCTTCTGTGCGGCCATCATTGGTGCAGGCATGGCATAAATTACGCGAAAGGCTATAAAAAAAAGCCCCGAGAGTGTCGGGGCTTTTTATCGGCAGGGTTATCAGGCTTTACGACGACGTAGTAGCCAGCCCATGGTAAGGATTACAAACCACAGCGGCGTCACCATCAGCGCCTGGCGGGTATCTTCCTGTAGGGTCAGCAGCACCAGCACAAAGGCGAAGAACGCCATGCATACCCAGCACATCAACTTGCCCAGCGGCATCTTAAACTTCGATTCCGCATGGCGCTGTGGATGCTGTTTACGATATGCCAGATAGCTGCACAGGATAATGGTCCAGACGAACATAAACAGAATCGCGGACACCGTGGTGACCATGGTGAATACGGTCATCACGTCAGGGATCAGATAAATCAGCGCAACACCACACAGCAGGCAGAAGCACGAGAAGAACAGCCCGGTGGTGGGAACGGCGCGCGACGACAGACGACCAAAGGCTTTATGCGCTACGCCTTGTTCCGCCAGGCCATACAGCATGCGGCTGGTTGAAAAGATTCCGCTGTTAGCCGAAGACGCAGCTGAAGTCAGCACTACGAAGTTAACGATGCTGGCAGCAGCAGGTAAACCGATCAGCACAAACATCTCAACAAACGGACTGCGGTTAGGCAGTACCTGATTCCACGGCGTCACTGCCATGATCACCAGCAGCGCCAATACGTAAAACATAATGATGCGTAAAGGAATGGCGTTAATCGCGCGCGGTAAGACCTTGTGCGGATCTTTGGTTTCCGCCGCCGCCGTCCCCACTAACTCAATACCCACAAACGCGAACACCGCAATCTGGAAGCCCGCAAAGAAACCGCTCAGGCCTTTCGGGAACATACCACCGTGATCCCAGATATTACTGAGTGAAGCGGTGCTGCCGCCTGGTGAAGGGTAATGCATGCTCACCAGCACGATGCCGGTGACGATCAGCGCCACAATCGCCACGATTTTAATAATGGCGAACCAAAACTCCATCTCGCCAAACAGTTTCACCGTGGCCACGTTGAGCGCAAGGAACACCACAATACACAGCAGTGCACTCATCCAGATGGAAAAATCGGGGAACCAGAGCTGGAAATAGGCGCTAATGGCGACAACATCAGCAATGCCGGTGACCACCCAACAGAACCAGTAAGTCCAGCCGGTAAAGTATCCCGCCCACGGGCCGAGTAAATCGGCGGCGAAATCGCTGAAGGATTTATATTCGAGATTAGAGAGCAGCAACTCACCCATCGCGCGCATAACGAAGAACAGCATAAAACCGATGATCATATAAACGAAAATGATCGAGGGTCCGGCCAGACTGATGGTTTTACCTGAGCCCATAAACAACCCGGTGCCAATCGCGCCACCGATGGCGATCAGCTGGATATGACGGTTATGCAGATTACGCTGGAGTTTTTCCGGCTGTTCGGCCTCTACCAGCGCCTCTTTGGATTGATCAACCATAAAGATATCTTTCCTGTCTTGATGTTGTGTCAGCTCTACTGGCTGTTGGATGACGCACCCTTTTACAGGGTAAGTGGCATAAGATAGTGGAAAGGCCGCTACTCTCGGTAATTGTTTTTTAACAATTGTGACCTTTTACGCGATTCGTTCTGTCAGTAAAAATTTACATGGCATAAACCTCGGTCATTTCGCGTAAATCTTCAACAATTAAGCCTTTTCTCCGTGATAGCGACTTTTAGCCATCTACACTTAGTGGTTCTATTAATCAGTAAACGTGAGGTGTGGTGCGCGCATTCATTGCTGTTGCAGTGCTGGCCCTGTGCGGCTGGTGGTGTTTGCCCTGGCTAAAAATTCATCTTCCGCCACAGTGGAATCCGTTTACGCCGCTGTCGGTCACCGATCCTCCAGGATGGATGATGCGTTATAAATTACAACGCTTAAGTCACGACCCCGCCGCGTGTCTGGCGGTAATGGAGCGCGCGAGCCAACAGGGATGGGTAGCGTTTCGTCGCGTCCCCGCGCTAAAAGGCGATTGCCCGATTGATCAACCTGTTCGGGTGAGCGGTTTTGGGGAAGTGACATTGAGCAGCAGTTTTATTGCCAGCTGTCCGATGGCCGTCAGCAGTACGCTATTTGTCGTAAACAGCACAGCCGCGTTGCAGCAGGCAGGGATTAACAGCCCACTCCGGCGAATTGCCCATGTTGGCAGCTATGCCTGTCGCAATATCTATCATCGCCAGCAAGGTCGCTTGAGCGAACATGCCACAGCTGATGCATGGGATGTGACAGGGTTTCAGTTGGCTAACGGGCGTTGGCTTCAGGTGAGTAAAAACTGGCAGCAACCAGAGGATGCAGCGGCCGGTCTTCATGCGTTGTGGCGCAACGGTTGTGCCACCTTTGGCAATGCGCTGGGGCCAGATTACAACGCTGCCCACGCCGGGCATTTTCATCTCGGCATGCGCGGCGCAGGGTACTGTCGTTAACTAGACGGCGGGATTAAGCCCACGTTTTATCAGGAAATGATTAGCCGGCCAGGAGAATAGAAAGCCGATTATCATGGACAATTGCAGCATAAACCAGAATGCCACCAGCAATGGATTGATTTGCTGATTGAGCACAAATTTTAGTGCCAGCGCCATAAAGATAAAAATACCTAATTGATAAATGAGCAGCGGAAAAGTTTCGGTTTTAAATGCTAATAATAACGCGCGGCCAAATGAACGTTTTTCACGTTGGCGAATAGCCAGAAACTGGAAAAATAATCCCACCACGAATGAAACTATCACGCAAATAATCGCCTGCATCCAGAGGGTTGGGTTAATGGCAAATTGATTTAGCAGGGTGATTATTGGGAGTGTCATGATGTCGCCGAATATACAAGCAGCGGCGGATAAAGAGGTGGAAATAAATATCGTCTGCCAGCTGGCATTACTCTGAATTTTTTGGGGAACCAACAGGGCGAGTTTTACCTGACGCGACGGTTTACGTCCCAGATACCACCAGGCCAGCCAGCCGATGAAGGGCATATAGAGGCCGGTTAATGGCCAGATGATATTCATTATCGCCACCGGATGCGGGTGACGGAAAAGATCTTTTAGAATCATCAGGGCTGTACAGCCGCCCAGCACAAGGAAAGGTAATGCCAACTGGTTCAACATAGTCAGTCCCGTTTGGATGCCCGAATACGCGCAACAATGCGCCTGAGTAGATGCTGCGGCATTGTCTTCCCTTTGCAAAATCCCGTGGCGTGTTGCGCCGCGCATCCTCTAAGAGTAGCCGGAAAAGAGGGTGGCGGAAATCCGGTTGTCGTGCTTGCCACAGAAATAGCTGGGATGAAGACTAAGCCGATGGGTAATCGTCCCGCTAAATAGTCTTTAGTTATCAGTAACCGCTCTTAAGTGAGTGATTTTAGTTAATGACGATGCTAAAAATTTATCAATCTAATGATAATTTTCGATGAACAGGGTGATTGAAACTCCTTCAGAAAAATCCTATTCTAATCACGAAAGAGGATTAAAGTTGTGAAGCTGTTAGCAAAAAATATCTGCTTACAGCCCCCAATAATGGTAACGCATTGACAACAGGACGTTTATGATTGTTACCCCGCGGGCTGCTCTCATCTCAATCAATATTTTTTCTCTCGTTAATTTATTTTTGTGTTAATCAGAACGAATAACAAGTTAAAGCGTGAAACAACGCTGAGGCAATAATGACTACCGATAATTATTTCGTCTGGCGTAGCGAAACTGAAAATGAATTTCAGGCGCTGACGGAAGTGCTGCAGGTAAAAAAGCTATTACAAAAACACATTGAAGCGCTGGGTTTTGATTCCTTCGCTTTTTTGGTTCAGCATCCCGTGCCTTTTACCCGGCCGCGCGTGTTTTTGTTCAGTACTTACCCGGAAAGCTGGGTAAAACGCTATGAAAGCGAAAACTATTATGCTGTTGATCCGGTGCTGTTACTTTGTCAGCGACCGGGGCGTGGCGTGGAATGGACGCGTGATTTATTTACCGGCGCAGGTAATTTATGGGCGGATGCAAACGCTGCAGGTCTCAATAGCGGCTTTTCTTGCTCGGCAATGGCGCCAAATCGTGCCATTGGTATATTATCTATAGCATCGTCGCTTCACAGTCAGACCCAACACTTACGCGTTCAGCTAGAGGTGAAACTGCATCTTCTGGCGGAACTGAGTTTGCGCGTGCTTGAGCGACTGAATGACAGTTCTATGGTCGTTTTATCTAATGATTTTAGTCAACGCGAACTGGAAATTCTGAAATGGACGGCAGAAGGAAAAACCTCTGCGGAAATTTCACTTATTTTAGCGATTTCTGAACATACGGTGAATTTTCACCAAAAGAATATGCAAAAGCGTTTTAATGTTTCCAATAAAACGCAGATTGCATGTTATGCGGCAGCAATTGGCCTGATATAGCAAAAAGGCAACTACTAATTTTAGTAGTTCCCACTCTTTAGTCAGTTGTCTACCCTGCGCCGGAACTTTGCCAGGCTGGCGCAAAGAAATCATTGCAAACATGGGGGATGTCAGGGGCGCATGATGAAAGTAATTCAAACACAGCTTAAGGATATGCCGTCCTCTTTGTTGGCAGAATTGGGAACGTATCGCTACAGCGTATTTGCGCGTGGTGAAGGCTGGTCCATTCCGCCGCGATTAAGCACGCCCGGCCAGGAATATGACCGTTTTGATCGTTCTGATGTGACCTGGATAATCGCCTGGAATGCGCGTCAGGGCATTTGCGGCTGCGCGCGTTTACTGCCGTGGAATGAGCCCGAAGTGCCAGAGGGCATGGTGCTACCGTTCGATCAGCACAAAGTCTGGGAAATGTCGCGCTTTTCGGCTCGTCTGGAAGTCGATGTGGAGCTGCCGCTGACTATTTTATGGCACTCTGTGCAACTGGCGGAACTGAGTGGTATGGATTATCTCATCAGTTCAGCCACGCCGATGCTGGAAAAGATGTTTGAACAGCACCGGGTCGAGTACGAGCCATTGTCACCGGGCCTGATTCAATCCGAAGATAATCTGTTTGCCATTCGCATTCCGGTGCATCAACCGGCGCTGGCAGATAAATATCGTGGTACGCGCCGCTTCAGTCCTGAAGAGGTCTTACCGTCACTCGGTGTTTCCGTCAACTGGCAGTCGCACAGCTAATCACCCCGCGCGGTGCGCGGGGCATGCCGCTTATTGACGATAAGCGGTTTTGATTTGACGAATGGTGTTGCTGAACACTTCCGCCTGCGGTTTATCGGCTAATGCGCTCTGCACGTAGCGCTCCATATTGATAATCACCTTACCGGCATCTGCCTGACCCATTCCCTTCAGAATCAGCGTCACCATCATTTTCAGGCAAGCCACTTCATCTGCCAGCGCCTGCGTATCCTGCGAAGTTGAAAAGTTCTCATCACTCATAATTGACTCCTTGGTGGTGTTACTCAATGTTGACACAATACCTGTGTGTAAAAACAGAGTATATCATAGGGTTGTCGGAGGAATTTAGCCCAGGCGAAGCGGTGGAGACCATTGCGGCGATTAATTAACGTTTGCGCTATTTATCGACTGAGGAAAATGCGTCAAAGGGGATAATTGAAATTTGGGCGAAAATGCGTCAGCACAAATGGCTATAAATTATAACTTAATGATATTAGTCACAATTTAACATTTTAATTCTTGCATGTTATTACGAATTAGTAAGAAATCAAGCGCCGTGGGTGAAGCATTGATTTAGGTCATTCTGTTTGGGATTTATCTGCGTTACCAGATGTTTTTTCTCCGGCAAACCCGGTAAGATGGCCCTCCTGTAATATATTTTCCCCTCACTAACCTGCGGAGTACGTCCCGTTGATCAGCCTGCTTCTTGTTGATGACCATGAACTGGTTCGCGCCGGTATTCGCCGCATACTGGAAGATATGAAGGGATTGGTAATTGCCGGGGAAGTGGCTTGTGGTGAAGATGCGGTTAAGTGGTGCCGTAGCAATCCCGTTGACGTCGTGCTGATGGACATGAATATGCCCGGCATTGGTGGCCTGGAAGCGACGCGCAAAATTGTGCGCTTCAATCCTGACATCCGCATCATTATGCTGACCATACACACGGAAAACCCGCTGCCTGCGAAAGTCATGCAGGCGGGAGCAGCCGGTTACCTGAGCAAAGGTGCGGCCCCGCAAGAAGTGGTGAGTGCGATTCGTTCGGTGCATTCTGGTCAGCGCTATATCGCGTCAGATATTGCGCAACAAATGGCACTGAGCCAAATCGAGCCACAAAGAGCGGAATCACCGTTTAGCTGTTTGTCGGAACGGGAATTGCAGATTATGCTGATGATCACCCGAGGGCAAAAGGTGACGGATATTTCCGAGCAGCTCAATCTCAGCCCAAAACCGTTAACAGCTACCGTTATCGCATGTTCAGTAAGCTGAATATCAGTGGCGACGTAGAGTTAACGCACCTGGCCATACGACATGGCCTGTTCAATGCGGAGCCGTTAATCAGTAGTGAGTGACGTTTTCAATTCCAAAGCCTTTCTCAGCACCGTGACCAGTCAGCCCGGCGTCTATCGTATGTATGACGCGACAGGCACGGTGATCTATGTGGGTAAAGCGAAAGACCTCAAAAAGCGCCTGACCAGTTATTTCCGTGCACAGGTTGGCAGCCGTAAAACCGAAGTGCTGGTCAGTAACATCCAGAACATTGATGTCACCGTTACGCATACCGAAACCGAAGCGCTGCTGCTTGAGCATAACTACATCAAGCTTTATCAGCCGCGTTATAACGTGTTGCTGCGCGATGACAAATCCTATCCCTATATTTTTCTCAGTGCCGATACCCATCCGCGGCTGGCGATGCATCGTGGTGCCAAGCATGCCAAAGGGGAATATTTTGGACCGTTCCCCAATGGTTATGCCGTGCGTGAAACGCTGGCGCTGTTGCAAAAAGTTTTTCCTATTCGTCAGTGTGAAAACAGTGTCTATCGCAATCGCTCGCGTCCTTGTTTGCAATATCAGATTGGCCGTTGCCTTGGGCCGTGCGTTGCCGGATTGGTCAGCGAAGAAGAGTATGTGCAGCAGACGGATTACGTGCGACTGTTCCTGGCCGGTAAAGATGACCAGGTAATCAACCAACTGGTTAAACGTATGGAAGATGCCAGTCATGGGCTGCGTTTTGAAGAAGCGGCGCGCCTGCGCGATCAGATTCAGGCGGTTCGGCGTGTCACTGAGAAACAGTTTGTCTCCAATCAGGGGGACGATCTGGATGTGATGGGCGTGGCGTTCGATGCCGGAATGGCTTGTTTGCACGTATTGTTTATTCGGCAGGGTAAAGTGTTGGGCAGCCGCAGTTATTTCCCCAAAGTACCTGCTGATACCGATCTCACTGAAGTGGTGCAAACCTTTGTCGGCCAGTTTTATCTGCAAGGCAGCGAAGCGCGTACCTTGCCTGCGGATATTCTGCTGGACTTCACGCTGCCCGAGCGCGAGCTGCTGGCGACGTCTTTGAGCGAACTGGCGGGGCGTAAAGTCAATATTCAAAGCAAACCGCGTGGCGATCGGGCACGTTACCTTAAGCTGGCGCGCACCAATGCAGCCAGCGCATTAACCACCAAACTCTCTCAGCACTCCACGATTCAACAGCGGCTGGCGGCGTTGGCGGTGTTTCTTGAGCTGGACATCATCAAACGTATGGAGTGTTTCGACATCAGCCACACGATGGGCGAGCAGACCATTGCCTCGTGCGTGGTGTTTAACCGTGATGGCCCACTGCGCTCCGATTATCGTCGTTATAACATTGAGGGCATCACGCCAGGCGATGATTATGCGGCGATGAATCAGGTATTACGCCGTCGATATGGTAAAGCGCTGGAAGAAGATAAAATTCCCGATGTGATTATCATCGATGGCGGTAAAGGCCAACTGGCGCAAGCGAAGCGGGTGTTTGCTGAACTGGATGTGCCCTGGGACAAAGATCGTCCTATCTTGCTGGGCGTGGCAAAAGGCACTGATCGTAAAGCCGGTCTGGAAACGCTGTTCTTCGAAGCGGAAGGTGAGGGCGTTTCGCTGCCGCCGGACTCGCCGGCGCTGCATGTGATCCAGCATATTCGTGATGACTCTCACAATCATGCAATTTCGGGTCACCGTAAAAAACGCGCCAAAGTAAAGAACACCAGTGCGCTTGAAAGCATCGAAGGCGTCGGCCCCAAACGCCGTCAGCAGCTACTTAAGTATATGGGTGGCCTGCAACCATTGATGAATGCCAGCGTCGATGAGATTGCCAAAGTTCCGGGTATTTCTTCAGCGTTAGCAGAAAAAATCTACCACTCGCTGAAACACTAACATTGAAACAGGGGGGGCAATGTAGGAACATACGTTAAATCCTACACACACCAGACAGTTACTGGCATATGCAATTTAACATTCCGACGTCTCTTACCCTGTTTCGAGTTGTACTGATTCCATTCTTTGTGCTGGCATTCTATCTGCCCTTCCATTGGGCACCCTTTGCCACCGCATTGATCTTTGTGGTTGCGGCTGTCACTGACTGGTTCGATGGTTTCCTTGCACGCCGCTGGAAGCAGACCACGCGCTTTGGTGCCTTCCTCGACCCGGTTGCCGACAAAGTCATGGTTGCCATTGCGTTGGTGCTGGTGGCCGAGTATTACCACGCCTGGTGGATTACATTGCCGGCTGCCACCATGATTGCCCGCGAGATTATCATCTCTGCGTTACGTGAGTGGATGGCGGAAATTGGGAAACGCAGCAGCGTGGCCGTTTCCTGGATTGGTAAAGTGAAAACCACCGCGCAGATGTTTTCGCTGTTCGCGCTGTTGTGGCGTCCAGAGGCAACAGTGGTGGGGATTGGCGTGGTGGCGTTGTACATCGCCGCGGTGTTGACCTTCTGGTCAATGTTCCAGTATCTCAGCGCCGCACGCGGTGATTTGCTCGATAGCTGATCGATGCGATTCAAAAAGCAGCAAACGGACGCGGTGTGTGGATAATTATATTGACTCATTGCGTCAGATAAGTAGAATGCATCGCATCGAACAGCAGCGAGTCTGCAAGAAGCTGAATAAAATCAGCGAGTTCGGTGAAGTATAGAATCTAGTGTTTCAGTTTGCGATAAGTCAGCAATTGAAAGACGAAGATGATGCGGGAATAGCTCAGTTGGTAGAGCACGACCTTGCCAAGGTCGGGGTCGCGAGTTCGAGTCTCGTTTCCCGCTCCAAATTTAGTAGTACGTTTTCAACGTATTACGCCTCAGATTAAAGGCGCGTTGGCAGAGTGGCCATGCAACGGATTGCAAATCCGTCTACCTCGGTTCGACTCCGGGACGCGCCTCCAATTTACACCCTGCCCGGGTGGTGAAATCGGTAGACACAAGGGATTTAAAATCCCTCGGCTTATGGCTGTGCGGGTTCAAGTCCCGCCCCGGGCACCATATTCAGTAGTAAATAAAAACGAATTAAAACAAAGCAATATAAGCAATGTCGTGACCGCCCAAGGGCGGTTTTTTGTTGCCCGCAATTTATTTCCTAATATAACTTCCTAATATCAGACACTCTTTTTCTGACCGCCGACCACCGGAACAACAACAATCTTGCGGTCGTATGCTGCGGTTTGTTCCACGTTCTTATGCCCGGTGATGGCTCTCTTCTCATAAAGATCACCCTCAAGGTCGGACACACCTTTTGCTTTCAGATCGTGGAAAGTGAAATCAAAAAGCAGTTCTGGAAATTTAACGCGGGCCTCTTCACGCGCTGAACTCCAGCGACTGTTAAAGCCATCGCGCGTATAGCCTGAACCGTTTGGCTGGTGGATGATGAATATACTGCTCATGCCAGGCTTAAGGGTCAGCTCTCCAGCCATGCTGATCACAGTAGTTAGGCGAGGGGACCAGCCTTTAATTTGCGCTACGCTTGTTTTACTCTGCTTAATTAAAATACCTTCTTCCACGATTTGGCTCTTTTTCATGGAAAGGATATCTGCTTGTCTGGCACAGCATAAATAGGCCAGCTCCATTGCCACCTTCACAATATCCGGCGCACACGAATACAGTGCCTGATATTCCGCATCTGTGACGTAGCGGTCACGAGACTCCTCTTTGAACTTCTTCACGCCCTTTGTAGGATTCCCCTTCACCATGCCGCGCTCATATCCCCAGCGATACATACGGGACATAAATGCCTTCTCACGGTTAGCCTGGACGCGGCTTTTCAATCCTCGCTTGTCCATGTACTTCCTGATGTGCTCAGGCTTGATCGCATCAGAAGGCATGGCACCAAAGACAGACAAAACATTTTTTGAATACTTGAGGTAGTCCTTCTGTGTTTCCCGCGCCAACTCAAAGAAATCTGCCGACTTAAAGAATCGGTCAGCCAGTGATGCTAACAGCTTGTCGTCGGGTATCTCGTTGATCAACGCTTCATACGCTGCCCAAACCTTTGACTGCACAGCATCAAGACTGCACAGGCGAATAGCGCCGCCATTCTTAGGGTGGAACTCGTAAGCTGAACGGCCGCGATATACTCGCGGCGGCATCCATGCGTCTTCAGTATTTTTTCTTGTTCTTGCCATTAATCCAGCGCGCCAAAGTTTGGTTCATGGGTTTCCTGTTCAGCCACTTTGCGATGCGTGATCGGATCGTTAAAGTGCTGCCAGGTTGTTCTTGGACGGCCATCACGTCTCACAACGAAGAAGATGCCAGCCTGCTTTAGGCAATTGCACTGTTTCGAAGGAATCTTGTAGCCGGTTAATTTTTCGATGTCAGCATCGGAAATTATGTCGTTCTGCATAGCCATCTCCAATCTCCACGCTTTACCTGCTGCAACAGGCGTTAGTTGCTGTGACATGTCACAGTGATAATTTCGTTTCGTGCCAACCAAGGTTGACCCAACAGGCCGCTTCGCCCTTGCACGGGCAATCCTGCACCGGCAGTTGATCGCCACACTTCCCGCACTGCCGCCCACTCAACTCTTCCTGCGTAGCCAGTAGCTCTGCGTGATACTTGCGAATCATGAGCGACACCAGTTCTTCCCGACTGTATGGCTCACGACCTGGACGGCGTTGAGAGCAATCGTAATCGAGCATTTGCACCTCTTCGGCATCAAGTACCAGTTCAACCTTTGTTTCACCGGCAGCGGCCTGACGTGCCCGCTGCGCTGCTTTGCGTTCGGTGGGTGACATTGCCATCACTCACACCTCCGCGCTTCCTGGAAAGCCTCTCCCGCATCCCGATAGCCTTGGTCGTATAAATCACCCCAGTCATGAGAACCTTTATTCCAATTCTGCTCTGTGTATCCATGACCAAGACAAATTTTCTTGATGTCATGCATAAACAACTCTTTTCCGGTCTTTGTTTCACTGCATACCAATGAGAGGAGTTCAATTGGAGCAGGGTTGGAAAATCTTCGACGGTCAGCAATACGTTGCGCGAGCAGCCGCTGGTTTTGTTTTCGCAGGTTAATAAGCTCATCGGCCATTGATTTCACCACCGCTGGTGGAGCGGAATGGTCGTTTAGGTTGTCCCATAGACGGCACATCTCGGTGCTGTCGTTCTTGCTTACATCCTCATGCTTCCCAGCGATAGCCAGTAGCACCTCGGCAGCACTTGAACTGATGTCCTGGAGGGCAGAAAATTTCACCTTGCTCATCACTCACCCTCCACGCGCTTGAACTCAATTACCCACACCCACGGGTTAGCCTGCCAGCTTTCCTCTCCGTAGATGGACTGCCACAACGCTGCGAACTTGGGCTTTTTGTAATCGCGTAGAAATGGACTGCCTAAACCTTCCGCTGCACAATCAGCCTCGCTGATATCTTGCAACCGCTCCACACGAACACCGGTAATCTCCAGCGTTATGCGGGAAGCCCAGCGCGGAATGTGGATGGATGGACGCCAGCGGAAAGGAACATGCACATCGCTTTCAGGGCTGAAAATACCGCGCACACCATCCACGACTTCAATGTCCAAGCGGCGATCGTCATCAGCTGCGTACCAGACACGGTCATTTGGGTAGTAATTCGCAAAGTCTTCACTCCACGTCTCACGCACCCACAAACGATCACCTACTGCACCGAACGGGCATAGATTGGCAGCAAGGCGACAGCCGACATAGCTCACCGCGCCACATTTACCGCGAACAACCGGATTTTGCATTCCACGCTCATGGTCTAGCTTGATGATCCGGCGCGTCTGCACCTTCCTGCCTTCCATAACTGCACGAACCATTTCGCTGTTAAAGATGATTGGACGTTCACGCATGGCTTTTCACCTCTGCAATGATTGGCAAAAGTGATGCCTGATCGCGAACCGCTTTGATGGCATCGTCTGGGTAGCCCCATATATTGCCGTCATAAACATTGCGGCGCTCCATACCAAGATAGTAGGGGTGGATTTGGGTGCCGTGGATGATGTAGTCGCGCATCATTTCAACTAAACCGCGCAAGGTTCCCCCGTGAGAGAAACCACGCCATTTGTTTGTCCAGGTGGTTTTGTGCGTGAAAACCCACTTGAGCGTGTAATCATCTAGGAACCAAACACGACCGCGCTTATCTACAAGCAGCTTAGAAGTCATGTCGGTGCTGTCGTTATAGAAGAACCGCCGCCCGTGTGCTGAGATAACCTGAATGAGTTGGTTGGCATGTTCCAGACGTTCATTTTTGGTAGCCATCACTCACCATCCTTAGCTGCATCGGCCCGGAGTTGGTTGGCAAGAGATTCAAGAGCCATTACTGGAACGCCGATATGACCAGTGCCTTCAAACTTATTCATCAGGTAATTGATAGCCAACTCGACACCTTCAGCGCGAATCTCATTGACCATGGCATCAGTAGCTGGAGAAGCTGGCTTATTGATGCCGGCACATGTGTAGACGCCAGTTCGTTTGCTCTCGGTGTAGCACTCGCCATCGATGTAATTAACCAACGCTGCGCACTCTGCTGTGACCAACTCCAGCTTCGAGCGCGACTCACGCGAATCATCACGCATAGCCAGCATCAGTGCTTCTGTGTCTTCCACTTTCCGCTGCAGCTCATTACCGCGAGCAATCGCAACATCGAGACGTGTAGCTGATTCCGCCAGTAGCTTTGCAATATCTAGTAGTGGGGTGTCAGCGCCCAATGTTTTAGCCAGGTCGTGAGTGACCGAAACCAGCTCTTTATTTGATAATTTATTAAACATGCTGGTGGCCCTTAGTGAATGGTACGGTGAGCGTTGTTGAGTCGCTCAGCTGCGTTCTGTGCTGCAACAGGGTTATGGATTACTGAGCCGTCAGGCATGATCCAACCCGCCAAAATGATGCTGTAGGGCAGGGTGATGATGCCTACAGTGATGTGGTCTTTAGGGTGTTGCATACTTCCTCCACGCTGTTTTTTGTTTGCACGAATCCCTTGCCTTTGATGGCAATAAATCACTGAGGGATTCATAAAATTGGCTGGCAGGTTCTGCAAAACCTGCAGCCGGTTAACTCCACGCTATGAAAGGTATTGCGGTGCCGGGTGCCTCCCGGTGCTCTGGCCGAACTGACAAGGTCCAGAGCGGTGACTTAGACTTGAAGCACCAACTGACCGCATGAAAGTTGGTATCAGTTCACCACGAGCGCATAGCCGCATTCACCACAACGTTGAGAGCACTTAGCGCCTCTGTGGCGCGCCCATTTACGCCCGCCAAATGCTCTCATCGTTGTGTGCCTGTCTTTTCACCACATCAGGCTCGATGGTATGCTGTTCATTCCTACACAGAATTTAGAGAATCTTATGGATATCAATGGACTTCAGGCTCAAATCAACGCATTAAATTTCGACATTGATAGACTTAAAGCCGCGCAAAAGCATTATGACGCCAACTTCGCAAACTTAACGGTAAGAACAGAAATCACCGTTAGCCTCATAGCTGCGCTAATTAATTCAGGCCTTATTGATAAAGATAAGGCTTGTGAATTTGTTAAATCAGCACCTTTAAATATTCCTGGACAAGAGGAAGCGGTCCAGGGAGCGAAGCAAACAATCATTAAGATTCTTTCGTCAGCGAAGCCTGCTTAATCACCGATACATCAATGAAAACCGGCCCGTTTTGAATTGCGAACGGCTTGGTCTCGACAACTTTTAAGCGTCCACTTGCGGCGCTTTTTGATTTGTTAGCCATCAATAACCTCGCTAAAAAGTGGCGGTTACCGGGTCGAACACTATCTTCCCTCTCCTACAAAGGGTGAAAGCCCCGGAGCAACCGCTTAAATAAAACAATATCTCTCTTTCCACTACACACAGCCTTCAAAACGGACTCTTTGAGGGTAACTGCACTTCGTCAAGATCAACACTCAGCACACCAGTATCTGCATCACATATCAGCTCAGCATTTGGGAAAAGCTTAAGGAAGGTAATCAAATCCCCAATGCTGTAGCCGTCATCTGCTTGACCATCATTGGCAATTTACTCACCTGACAACCTCCGCAAAAATCCAACCCAGATAATTCCAACAAGCTAAGTAATCGGATAATCTTTATGCATCTCTAAAGCGGCTGAAAAAGGAATTCGTAAGCTTGCAAAATCCACTTTCTCAACTTGCCCTTAATGCCTGGTACAAGGTCCTGATCGCCCTTGGAGGCGCAGTGTTTCTTCTCACTGGCGCTGGTGCATTTCCTGCTTTTCCTACAGCAGCAACAGGAGCTATCTCTCTCGGCTGTGTTTTCATTGGCATCGGCGAATGGATAAATCACCCTTTGAAAACTGCCATCTATCAGGAAGATGCTTTTAGGGAACGCGTCTTCACGATCAGATGGAGAAGCAACAAACCCATTGGCATCGCCTTTGACGTTCTTGGTGCCACACTCACAGCAATAGGGATTTACAAGTTCTTTTAAGTCCCAGCCGTAAACCTTAACTTCGCCTAACTCTTTGTTAATGCTAACCGAGCCGGGAGCAATAACATTTAGGTGCTCAAAGAACGAGTAATTCATATCCATCATCCTGCTTAATCGCGAATCATCCCGATACAGCTTTCCACATCAGTCGGCATCTATCCGATGAGTTAAATATACTTTCGAGTATATTGAGTGTAAATACTCAAAGGTAAATTAATTGTACTTTTAGGTATACTACGCTGTTTTATATGAAAATAAATTTTTAAGGGGGGTTGAGGCAATAAAAAACCCGGCGCTGTGGCCGGGTCAGGGGAAGAATCATTCAAGTCAGGGCAAGTTGGTAACCTTCGCATCGACAACCACACCTATGATCCGGCAGTTGCCATTGATTTCTGTCATTGGGTATTGAGGGTTTAAGGGCTTGAGGAACTTTCTGCCCGCATCAATTACCAACTTTTTGAAGGTTGCTTCGTTCTCATTGTCGAGCTTGGCGACAACCAGCTTCCCGTTACGAGCCTCAACCTCGGGGTCAATCAAGATTGCCATACCTTCAGGAATGCTCAGGCCAGCTGGAGCTGTCATCGAGTCACCCTTAACATCAAGCCAGAATGCATTCTCTGAGCAATCAACAGTCGTCTCATACCAGCGATCAACACTCTTGCGGTGATAGGGTTCTACAGCTTCCATCCATTGTCCTGCGCTAACCCAGCTGATAACTGGGAAACTTCCCTTTGGTTCATTCATGCCAGCGAAGGCCACGTTTGATGGCTCAGGTTTAACCAAACCATCCAGCCAGCCTCGACTGAGCTTTAAAGATTCTTCGATTTGACGAGCGGACTGCTCTCCAATGTTTCGCTTGTTGGCTTTTCCTGCTGGATAGAGCATTCGAGAAACAACGGTCGCGTCTAGCCCTGCCGCTTCAGCAAATTTTCTTTGTGTCTCATATCCATCTACCAATTCCTGCAGTTTCTGCCTGCGGATTTCGAAGATGTCATTGCCTGATTCAATTTTCATACCCGAATCATACGAAAATTTACTCTCAGGTAAATGACTCTCAGGTATTGAATAAAATATACTTACGGGTATACTCATTTTCATCAATCACAGGAGGCTTCATGGAAACGTTAAGAGCGTATCTAAATGGCCTTGCGTTGGGTAAGCAACGGGACTTCGCCGCTAATTGCGAAACGTCACTTGAGTACCTGCGCAAAGCAATCAGTAAAGGCCAAAAGCTTGGCCCAGCGTTATCAGTTCTTATCGAAATTAATTCATCAGGTGCAGTAAGCAGGAAAGACCTTCACCCGGAAGACTGGATGAAAATCTGGCCCGAACTGAATTCTAAAGCCACCGCAGCTTAGCGGTAACTACAACAGGGAAATAGAAATGGTAGACACCATAAACATAGCGATCCGCCTGATGTGCAAAGCGCATCCACATGGTCGTTTGGGCATGGCTTCTGACATGGGTATGACCATCGATCAGTTCCAAAACCACCTGTACCGGAAGTGCGGAAGTCGCTTTTTCACCATGGATGAGCTGCAGCAGATGGAAGACCTGTCCAAGAGTAATCACCTGGCTGAGTACTTCGCTAACCGCCGTGGCTTAACGCTGGTGGACATTGCCTCCGTACAGAATGTGGACAAGGTTGATTTGTTCGACATTGAGATGCGCTCTAACGCAGCAGCTGGCCAACTGGCGATTGCCAAACAGGAAGCCGCAGCTGATGGCGTGATTGACAAGCAAGAGTTGAAGAAGCTTTCCGGTTTATTTCAGCAAAAGATTCGCCACCAGATGCACGGTTTCTTTGGCTTCCTCGCGCTGTATGGCGCAAGCGTCTCAGAACACAACGTGGATATGTTCATGGCTAACCGCAAGGTGGAAGTTGCCGGGATGCAGGTTCAGTCGGCGGAGGTATGAAGTGAGTAGAGCAGAAAAGTTGAACGCCCCGGTTTGCAGACCAGAGCGTTCGGCATCGTCAAATCGTCCAGCGTGGAGAAACAACGATATGTCCAGCATAAATCATACAAGACCTGTCTTGCAATTCCGGTGTCGCGTGGAGGTTAGCGGCATTCGGTATGAGCAAATCATACCTGGTGCTGGTGGGGTGAACAACTACCACTCAGTGGATCATCTGGTAGTGGGCAACGCGTGGAATGATTTTTACCGTAAACCAGAGGGTTCCATATGCGAATCGTTGATCGCTGGTTCACCAACCGAAGAGGCATCGCTGTGCATGTCATTCGTTGGGAGTGAGACACTGGACGGGTTATCTACCTCATACCCGGTTACGAACATGGAGAGTGCTTTAGCCCTCTGGAAATGTTCCTCCGCGACTTTCGGGAAATAGAGGCACCACATGAGTTTACTTCTGAAAGTGAAACCGCTGGTGGTTAGCCCTGTGCTTGCCTGCCGTATCGGTCTCAACGAAGCAATCGTGCTTCAGCAGATTTGCTACTGGTTGGAAGACACGCCGTCTGGCGTTGAAAAGGCTGGCCGTAAGTGGGTGTACAACACACATGAGCAGTGGAATGAGCAGTTCCCGTTCTGGTCGTCAGATACGGTCAAGCGCGCACTTAACAGCCTGAAAAAACATGGTCTGATTCATGTGGAACAGTGGAACAAGTCTAAACATGACCGCACCAATTTCTACGCAATTAACTATGACAACCCACTGCTAACCGATGAGTGCAATTTGCCCTCATCGAAGGGTGCAAATTCCACCTCATCGAGCAGGGCAAAAACACCATCTTCGATTGGTGGCAATCTGCCCTCATCCATCGGGGCAAAACGCCCTGTTCTTACAGAGAATACAACAGAGAATACTACAGAGATTACAGGTAAAGACTCTTGTCCGGTTTCTGCGAAACCCGACGATGAGCTGGATGAGTTCAAGGTTCTTGAGCATCTGAACCGTGCCGCTGGTCTTCGTTACCAGAAATCTCGTTCATCGCTAGGCCCAATCCGTGGTCGCCTGTTAGAGGATTTTACCGCCGATGAGCTGATCCTCGCCGTGGATTACACCATCGCTAAATGGTCCGATGACGCCAAGATGCGCGACTACGTCCGCCCGGAAACGATTTTCCGTCAGGGAAAGTTCCCCGCATACCTCGGTTCGGCTCAGGCATGGGAGCGCGCTGGCCGTCCGCCATGCGTCAAAGGCAAGTGGCAGCGCGACACCACACAGGTGGCGAGCATGGATTACCAGATTCCTGACGGATTCAAGGGGGCTTAACCATGAAGCACGCAGTTAACACTGAATCGCTGATTCTGGCTCACCTGGTGGCGAACCCCGGCCAGACTCCGGCGCAGATTGCTCAAGCAATTGGACGTACTTACATAACGGTGAAGAGCACACTCAAGATCATGCTAGCCAACTGTGATGTATGGAATGACGGTTACTCCCTTCATTTCGCTGTTGAGGCCGATGGCATTGCCGAAACTGAGTATCTGCGCCTTGCGAAACTGGCTGAAGAGCTTCAGTCACGTAATTGCTGGTATCGCGCCGGACAGGCATGGGCACAAGCACGTAACTCTACCAGCCGTCCTGGCTTGCAAGAAAAAGCCATTTATCAGCATCAGCGCTGCATGGAAGAGGGCAACATCCGAGCGCCCAAGCCAGAGCCTGACCCGCTTCTGGGCAGGAGTTACAGCCGATGAGACCGATTAAAGCGCATTTCCAGTGCAACGCAGGATTTTACATCGGCGCGCGAGTTTCGATTCTGGCAATCATCAGTTTGACTATTTATCTGGCGTGGGAGTTTCACAAAGCATGAGCAATTTAAATCAGGTCTATAAAAACAAAGACGACAGCAACACCGATATCACCGTTCGTAAAACCCATCTGTTGGGCGTTGATGAGCTGTACATCGAGCCGGGTTATAACGTCCGCGACATTGATCAGACCCACGTCGAAGAATTCCGCGATGCGTACATTGCAGGTGAGCATGTCCCGCCACTGACCGTTCAGGTCACAGAGCAGGGTATTAAGATTATCGACGGTCATCACCGCTGGCATGGCGCGAAGATGGCACAGGAAGCAGGTTACGATATCCGCCTGGAGTGCAAAGACTTCGTTGGCAGCGAAGCCGATCGCATTGCCTTCATGGTGACAAGCAGTCAGGGCCGTGCACTTGAGCCACTGGAACGCGCAGCAGCATATCAGCGCCTGATAAACCAAGGCTGGGAGCCTGCTGAAATTGCCAAGAAGGTTAAGCGCTCTCCCGCCGATGTGGATCATCATCTCCAGTTGCTGACTGCCGGTGATGGATTAATCGCGATGGTTAAGGCTGGTGAAGTGGCGGCATCAACCGCAGTAGCCATGGTGCGTGAGCATGGCGCGAAAGCTGAGACCGTTGCTAAAACCCAGCTGCAGAAGGCTAAAGCGAGCGGCAAAAAGAAACTGACCCTGAATGATGCAATGCCTCAGTTCAGCGCTGCCAAGATGCGTGAGTTACTGGAGTTGGTGGCGAAACATTGTGAAGTGGATTTTGCAGAAGAGACCTTCGCAATCACACTGGTTTTCTCCAGCGACTTCGAAGCGCTGAAAGCGATGCAGATTATCAGAGAAGCCCGTGAGCACTTCGCATCAGAAGTTAAATCTGACGATATCGGCATTCATGAAACCACGTTACCGCTGAGCCGTGAAGACATTCAGCAGCAAAGCGGGATTGAGGTGCTGGCCTGTGTAGTTGCCGCGTTCGGCGATAAGCCGACCTACACGCACACTGAATCGAAATACGCTCACACATGGGCAGCAGACAGCATTGCCAATCCTGAGTTTCTGGTTATCCCTGCTGAGACAGTCGATAAAGCCATTTCATTCATCAGCAAACATGCTGCGCATGAAGATATTGCTGAATGGGTTTCGGCGAAGTATCAGGACGATCCACAGCTTGATGACGTCATTGAGCGTTTCGCTGACGTGCTATCAGAAACCGACATGTCGCTCGATGTGGTTTTGGCATTACTCGACAACATCGATCATGAATGTGGTTACAACATCCGAGCGCTGCGCCAAGAAGTCAGCAACCGCCTTTCCCGCGTTGTAGTTCCTGACAGCGAGGGGAATGAATGAAATTAACTTTGCCATTCCCTCCATCCGTAAACACCTACTGGAGAAATACCGGGAAGGGAGTATTAATCAGCGCCTCCGGGCGCTCTTTCCGATCCAACGCTATTGCGGCTGTGTATATGCAGTTAGGCCGCAAGCCAAAACCGATTGAGGTGGATGTAGAGGTGACTGTGATCATCTCGCCACCTGATCGCCGGCAGCGTGACCTGGACAATTACCTGAAAGCGCTGTTCGACAGCATGACTCATGCCGGAATCTGGAGGGATGACAGCCAGGTGAAAAGAATGGCGGTGGAGTGGGGGCCAGTAACCAAAGGCGGATTTGCTGAGATAAGCATTGGCGTTTATCAGGCGGTGGCTGCATGAGGGCGATTCTCACACCTGATGTTGCCAACAAAACCGGTATTGTCTTGTTCAAGCCGGGGAGCGAACTGATACCGATGTTCCGTGAGCGCGTGCTCGTCTGCACACTTCCCCGTGACATGTCACACCTACCAGCGGGGCTGGTAAATTCGAGCAGCCAGCCACTACTGGACGATGCCAGCCTGAAAGCCTTCTTCGCCGACGGCAGGGTGATCAAAGCCGCTGGTGGATGGGAAATTCATGATGCCTGGGTGCAAAAATCAGAGCCTGCCAGTACCGGGAAAAAGATTCTTTTCACCATCACGATTACACTACCCTGCGGACCGATTCAGGCTCACTTTGCCTATGTTATTCCTGCGACAATTCCTGTCGTTTGAACGGCGTACCTGGTATCCTGGAAAATGTCGCAGCGGTCAATTTGGCGCAGTGGATTATCGACTCTGCTTGCATCCAGATGGGATTAGGAACGGACCATCAGATGACGTTGCCGGAACTGTGCTGGTGGGCCAGTCTGAATGACGTTATCGACCTGATACCGGAATCACATGCCCGCCGCGTTCTGCGTATGCCAAAGCCTGTGGCTGTCACAGGTCCAATGCCTGAAGCGTGGATAGACCCGGCACCATCGGCGAAGCAAATGATTCAGGAAGCGGCAGAAGTGGTTAAGCAGGTGCTGACCATCAGCATTGATACTGAATCACCACAGTCATACATGGCACGACCAAAGCGTATTCGCTGGATCAACGAGAAATACACACGATGGGTCAAAGCACAGCCATGTGCATGCTGCGGAAAGCCAGCAGACGACCCGCATCACATCATCGGACATGGTCAGGGGGGAATGGGAACGAAGGCGCATGATTTATTTGTGATACCGCTTTGCAGGGCGCATCACGATGAACTGCACCGGGACATGAGGGCATTTGATGAAAAATACGGCAGTCAGGTGGAGCTGCTGGTCAGGTTCCTCGATCACTCGATTGCTGTCGGCGTGGTCGGGTAAAGTTAAAGCGTGGAGGGAGTTATATGCGTGACATGTCACTAATACTTAATTGTTGGGGCGCGTGGGCCGCTGCGGATAGCAGTGGAGTTGATTGGCAACACATAGCTGCAGGATTTAAGGGGTTAATACCTTATGGTATAAGCGGAAGACAACAATGCTGTGACGATGAGGGTATTCTAATCGACAGTTGTTTGGGCAAATTGAAGCAGCTGAGGCCAGAAGAATATGAAATTATTATAGCCCATTTTGTGCTAGGCTTATCTTTAAGAACAATCGCAAAAAAAGAAAGTGCTCGGATGGTACAGTAAGGAAAGACCTACAGACTGCGTTAGGTTTTGTAGAAGGAATGTTATGCATATTAGATTATAAATTCTAAAGATATCTTTGCATCAATCCTAAGGTGCCTATGATTGTGGGCACCCAAGATATAATTAATGAAAACTCCAAAACTCTGTGGCAAAAAACCTCATTATCACGAAGGTGCGTTTTTGCACTTGATAAGCGAGATTTTATTTCTGACTGCTCGCTAAGTAGCCTTTTTTCAATGCCATCGAATAGCGTGTTTTTTGCATGTACTATTCTCTGTAATTGCTTCATTTGAGATGAGCACATTAAAGAGGTAATTAGCGAAGTTAAGAATAACCCTATAAGAGCGATTATCGCTTCTGACTTTGATGTAAGTTGAAAGGTGGCAATTGATGCCGCTATAGATACAGGTATAGCTAATGCTTTCGTAGTTAGTTCTGACACGACTTTAGAAATTTTTTCAGCATATTCTAACTCGGCTTCAGATACCTCTTTCCTGGACTTATGAAAGGAGAATGCAGACATGTATATGGCTAAGTTATTCACATAAAGATTATTAAGCTCCTCCCATCCTTTAAGTATCTGAAAGAAGTTTCGTGAAGATGAGTTAACGTATTCAATGAAAGTATTTCTGAAAGTATTAAGTTTCTCAATATAGTGTATGTCTTTTTCTGCTCCAGGCTGTGCCAAAGCATCGATTATACTAGTATCTAAATTATCAATGCCCAAAATGCTTTCATCTAGATTTATCTCAACTACAGCTGTTGAAGATTTGGATTCTGAGTTTAATATAAATACAAGTTTATAAAAGGATTCATTTCCCTCTAGCTTTATATCATTAAAATGAGCTAATTTAGCCAGATTTTTAATCAGCTTACATATTGCTTCAATCTTTATTATAAAATCGGGTTTAAAATCATCCTTTGGGCAGTAGTTGTCTTCAGTAATATAGTAATTATTAGGAACTTCGCCTCTCTTTAAGGTGTTGGTAATTAAGAAATCAATTCTTCTTGGATAAAATTTCTCAGCGCTACCTTGATTTACCGAGAAAGTATATACTACTTTTTTACCATTCTTGGGTAGTTTGTTAGCTTCATCTATATCAACACCGTCAACTTCTACATCTTTAAACCTCCCCAAGCCAGTGTTTTCTTGAAATAAAGATACTATAAGTTCACGGTTCTCTATAAAATTTAATGATGCAGAAAAAAAAGCCCCCCTGAATTCAGGACATCCGGATGTTCTATAAAGTTTTATCACATCATTTAAGTCTGCCATTGTTAACCTTTTCTACTAACAGTAGTCATTCCCATCTCGTTAATTGCTTTTTTGATTTTTGTTTTTAGCTTCGAGCGGCAAATGGTTAAATGTTAGGTTGCCTTTTTCGTCATCATAAAATATTTTAGCATCGCTTGTGGTGCCGAGCAAATCCTTATCAAAATTAAAGCTATATTGGGAGTCAGGATCTTTAAAAATGACGTTTCTTATCTTATCCAACGAGGTCTTGTTAATTACAAACTCAGTGGGGATTTGGTTATCTTCGTTGTTTAGGTGTTTCATCAGGCCACGGACTAATTGATCCCTTTTCTCTTCATCAAGAAAGCTTAATTTACTTATTGCTAAAGCCTCCACGTCAGATAGTCGAGCAGAATTACTGGCTTTAAATTGGGTTTCCATGTAAGAAATTAAAGAATTTCTAAAATTATCTGCATGCGCCATTAACTCCTGATGTTTTTTGAAATAGCGCTTGGCTTCATTGGGTAACTTCCTAGTTGCACCAGCCGAAGCTGTGCCCTTATCGCAACCTAAAGCCGCTATGAAATAAGCAGCTGCTGACTGACCCGTCACCTTGTTTATAAAGCTTAAATAGCTCAATTCAGTTTTTTGTTCTTCATCTGCTTTTTGATATTCGTCATATAAACGAAAATTTATCTTAGCAGCTTGATTGATATTACTAAGCTCAAGATGGATCATTTCTTCTGGTTCTAAATTGTCGCTGATTGTCACACCGTTGGTTTTCTTAATCATTGTCACTATAAGATATCGCATTCCTGATAAGACGTAATCCGAGAATACAACATACCCTCCAGATGACCAAGGTTGAGATTTTGCAGCTTCAAACATTTGCTTCATTATTTGCTGGCTAAGTTCAATAAATTTATCTGAATCATAACCCGCTAACTGATGATATTGATTAAATAGCTCAGGTATTGGACCTTTGTGTTCACCTTTCTGAATGAAAATTCCATAATGCGCGGAATTACCCTTAGTGCCGTAAAGCTCAACAACTCCATCAACAAGCTGTTGTACGACCTTATTGCTCTTATCAAGTTCAGTATCACGCAGGTTATACGGTTTTGAATGATCAAAATCCTTTTGAGCCTCTTTGATAAGCTCGTGGACAATAACGTGCTTGATGTTGATTTTACTCATTTTTAACCTTCCATGTTTTGTTGCGGAAAATTCTTATAGAAATAGTATAAAAATACTAACGCGTACGCAAAAAGTATTGTAATGTGCTAAGAGTTGTTACTACGCAGTACTACTTATCATCATGATTTAGTTGCGAAAAATTTAGTTAATTCTAACGCCCTTAGCCTTGCTGGCTTATGGGCGTTTTTATTTACATCAAATCTCACTAACGTGCATTCTTGCGTTTGCGTTAAATCAAGCTTAACCCTGTGCTCGACGGGGCAAGTAACTATCGCGTAATGCGTCAGGGTTTTATTTACAGAGGGTCGCCATAGAGCGGCCTTCTTTCGTTTTTGCGCCCGCCAATCACATCGACTCTCACCCTTTCACGCTGTGGCGGCGCGCAATTTTAATTGTGACTACAGACAGCACCGACCGTAATCACGGAGGTGAAGATGAGTATCAACCATATGAGCAAACTAGCATCAGGAGCGGCATACGGCGCGGCTGGTTCAGCTGTGGCAAATGGCGTTTTATCGCGACTGAGCCCGGATGAATGGAGTGCGGTCGGCGTTATAGCAGGTATCGTCCTGGCGCTGATGACGTTTGCGATCAATGCCTATTTTAAGCGCAAGGTTTCACTGGCTCAGATAAGAGCACTTGAGCAGCGTGGATACATCCCATCCGATAAGCTTGGCGAGGAATAAATATGGCTATGTCTGCCAGCTTACGTAACAAGCTAATTGCCGCGGCAGGCGGTGGGTCAATGCTCATCGCTTCATTGTTCATCGGTGGTAAAGACGGCGTCGAAGGCCGCGTGTATGAGCCTTACAAAGATGTTGCTGGCGTCTGGACTGTTTGTGACGGCCATACTGGCAACGACATTGTGAAAGGCCGCAAGTACACCGACCGCGAATGCGAACGCCTGATGTGCAATGATCTACAGCCCGTTAAGAAAGCAGTAGATGGACTGGTCAAGGTTCCGTTGGGTGAGTATCAGCGCGCCGCGCTTTACAGCTTCACCTATAACGTTGGCACATCGGCTTTCTCGAAATCAACGCTTCTCAAAAAGCTTAATGCTGGCGATGTTACCGGAGCGTGTGAAGAGATGCGCCGCTGGGTCTATGCAGGCGGTATGAAGTGGCGAGGACTCCAGAACCGCCGCGATATGGAGCGTTCACTATGTCTTGCGGAAGGTGCAGATGACCTCTAAGGCAAAGGCTCTTATCGTTTTCGTCGTTGTATGTCTGATCGCTATCGTATCTGCATCCTCATTAGCTCTTTATTACCGTGGCAATGCCATCGAATACAAAGCGCAGAGAGATACGGCCACAGACAAGCTAAAGCTGGCAAACGACACGATCACGGATATGACCACGCGTCAGCGGGAAATTGCCGCTCTCGATGCGAAATACACGAAGGAATTAGCAGATGCTAAAGCCCGTCTCGAAGCTCTTCAGCAGTGTGTTAATTC
Organism: Pantoea rodasii; assembly: GCF_002095465.1. GTDB lineage: Bacteria > Pseudomonadota > Gammaproteobacteria > Enterobacterales > Enterobacteriaceae > Pantoea > Pantoea rodasii. The sequence goes on from NZ_MLFP01000005.1 coordinate 199,321, forward strand.
TGGCAAGTGTGGGCTGCGCCTCAACGCAAAATGCCCAGCGGGTAACACCACCGGCACCGCCAGCGTGGATTATGCAGCCAGCCCCCGACTTACTGACTCCGCTCAACGGGATTATTTCACCCTCAGAGAGCGAATCGAAATCGCCGGAAAGCAAATAGCCGGATTACAGCAGTTCATAAGTGAACAATGTTTGAGGTAAAATCTCTTTTTTACTAAAAGGGATGACAATGGACACAGACTTTATAGCCCTTGAAACGATGCTTGCGGCTCAAGAAACGGCAAAATGGACTTTATGGATGATGTACGCAACTTGGGTAGCGGGTACGGCAACTTTTCTTGCGGTTGTAACGACTCTCTACTTAGCAAACAGAAAGCCCAAACCATCAATATCATCCCACTGTTCCACCGTAATTATCTCTCCCGCGCCTGGCATAAGCCTTATTGGATTGAGTGTTGAAATTGCTAATATCGGCATCTATCCAGTTATGGTGAGCTCAATAACGTGGGAGTGCGGAGGGAATAAAAAGTTTGTAATGAGTATGAATGGCGTTGGGTCAGCATCACTCCCCAAAAAACTTGAGCACGGCGAGTCAGCGATGTTCTTTCACCAGTTTGATGATTTTGGTGAATGGAAAGCTTTAATGTTAAAAAACATTGAAAATTCTCAAGGAAAATTGAAAAAGCTTAGATATTTAGTCAGGCTCGGAACTGGTCAATCATTAATTTTCAAACTTGATCGCCCCCTGATGAATTCTCTGAAAACGTGATCAATAATCTTGCTCTCTGTGAGATTACTGAGCTTTTTAAATTTAAAGGAAGAAGATAAAATAATTTTCCCAGCGTTGAAAAGGATTAAAAAATGTTTGTCGATAATCATTTACCAGTAGACGAAGATAATCCCGGCATGGTTAAAGCGTGGGGCGTTGTGCGCAGTAACAAATGGCATTTGGCTGGAGTTTATGGTTCCAAAGAAGAAGCTGCAGTTAAGGCAGATGAAATGGGCGCTGATTATTTTGTGCATTACGGATCGCACAAGCTAGGCACCGATGATTTTGTTTGGGGTGGGTAAAACACACTCATCACCTAACCGCCTACGGGCGGTTTTTTTGGGGAGGTTAAGTGTCCGAGCCACGTATCTATAACAGCCGCTGGGACAAAGCCAGGCAGTCATTTCTCAGATCTCACCCGCTATGTGTAATGTGTCACCGACAAGGGCGGGCAGTCGCCGCAGCAGTTGTCGACCACATCAAGCCTCACCGCCTTAAAGAAGCAATCAACGGTGGCAAGCAGGAAGAGATTGCCATTGCTCAGAAGCTTTTCTGGGACAAAGGCAACTGGCAGCCGCTGTGCAAACAGCATCATGATTCGACGAAACAGCGTGAAGAAAAGCGTGGTCATGTCATCGGATGCGACGAGAACGGCATGCCACTCGACCCATCATCCCACTGGAGAAAACGATAATCATTATCATTTGCACGATATCAGCACGAAAGTGGTGCAAAAATTTAGCATTATGCGGGGGAGGGCGGGGCAAATCTTCAGGGTTCATCGCCTTCCTGACCGCCCGCCCCCCTTTTTATGCACAACCGCGAAATGAAAAGTTTTTTTCTGGGAGGTTTTTATGGCCGGAAGACGACCAAAACCTACCCATCTGAAAGTTGTTACTGGGAATCCCGGCAAGCGCGCGCTCAATAAAAAAGAGCCGAAGCCAGCACGGGAAATTCCAAGCCCTCCATCACATCTGACCGACTGGGGTAAAACAGCCTGGGGAAAGCTCACCGTTCTTTTGGACGGGATGGGCGTGCTCACGGTTGCGGACACATTTGCGCTCGAACGGCTCTGCGATCTGTATGCAGAAATTCTGCAATTGCGCCAGATAGTCGATATCGAAGGGCGCACCTATACGACTAAAACCCAGATGGGTGATTTTCTTATTAAAGCTAACCCGGCTGTCGCCATGCTGGCGGATGTGGATCGTCGGTTTAAAAGTTATCTGGTGGAGTTCGGCCTTACACCGGCTGCCCGGTCAAAGGTAAATGCTGATGGTGGAGAAAAGGAAGAAGACCCGCTCAACCAGTTCTTCGGTTGATCCGGCAACGCAGTATGCAATGGACGTTACCAGCGGCACGGTTATTGCCGGACCAGACATCCGCGCTGCATGTGCCCGCCACCTTCGCGATCTGGAAGAGGGTCCGAAGCGTGGCCTGTTCTGGGATGTTGAAGCTGTAACTCGCGTCGTTAATTTCTTCGCTCAGGTTCTTAAACTTAACGGCGGGGAGCATGAGGGAAAACCTTTTATCCTGCTGCCATGGCAGTGTTTCATTGTAGGTTCTCTGTTTGGCTGGAAAGCGGAAGACGGCACGCGCCGCTTTCGCATGAGTTATATCGAATCCGGTAAGGGTTCAGGCAAGTCGCCTCTGGCTGGTGGTGTTGGGCTTTACCTGCTGATGGCAGACAAGGAGCCACGCGCCGAGGTTTATGCAGCGGCAACCAAAAAAGACCAGGCGATGATTTTGTTTCGCGATGCGGTCACGATGGTAGATCAGTCTCCCGCACTGTCTCAACGCATTACCAAATCAGGCACGGGTCTCAACGTCTGGAACCTTGCATTCTTGCAGACGGGTTCTTTCTTCAAGCCGATCAGCTCCGATGATGGTCAGTCAGGTCCGCGCCCTCACGGCGCGCTGATTGATGAAGTCCATGAGCACAAAACAAACGCCGTTGTTGAGATGATGCGCGCCGGGACTAAGGGCCGTCGTCAGGCGCTGATGTTCCTCATCACCAACAGCGGCCACGATAAGACCAGCGTCTGCTTCGAGTATCACGAGTACGGACGCAAGGTTGCTGCAGGTGATTTGGTTGATGACAGCTTTTTCAGCTTCATCTGTTCACTTGATGAAGGTGATGATCCCTTCAAAGACGAAACATGCTGGGGTAAAGCTAACCCCTCTCTGGGGCAAACATTCACGGATAAATATCTGCGTGAGCAGGTGACGCAGGCGCGCGGCATGCCTTCAAAAGAGAGCATCGTTCGCCGCCTTAACTTCTGTCAGTGGGTAGAAGCGTCCGATCCGTGGATTGACAGCGACACCTGGATGAACTGCGAAAAGGACTTTGATCCCGAAGATTTGGCGGGAGAAGAGTGTTACGGGGGGCTGGACCTCTCAGGCTCCCGAGACCTGACGGCACTGGCGCTTTACTTCCCGAAATCCAAGAAGCTTTTAGTCGAATTCTGGACCCCTAAAGACTCGCTGCTTGAGCGCGCCAAAACGGACCATGTTCCCTATGACGCCTGGTTGCGTAACGGCTTCATTCACGCACCACCGGGGAAGGCAGTTAACTACGGCTTTGTGGCGGTGCGAATTGGTGAGTTGGCTGCCAGATATGACATTAAGTGCATCGCGTTTGACCAGTATCGCATTAAGTATCTGGAGCCCGAACTCGAAAGCGAATCTGTGAGCGTTGACCTTGTTCCGCACGGTCAGGGCTTTTATAAGGCGCAGGAATCCGGACTCTGGATGCCGCGCTCTATCGAGTTGTTTGAGGAACATCTCAATAACCGGGTTCTTGTTATCCGGCCTAATCCCTGCCTGCGCTGGAACGCTGCCTCTGCCGTACTGGAGGCAGATCAGAAGGACAACCGTATTTTTGCCAAAAAGAAAAGCACTGGCCGTATTGATGGCGTGGTGGCGTCTGCTATGGCAATCGGTGCGGCTGAGGATGCAGTACTGGTAGACAGTGGCGACCCCGATGACTTTTTTGACGACCCGATTATGGTAGGTATCTGATGAAGGAAAAGAAACAGCCGGGCCGCATTAAGAGCGCGATTGTTAACTGGCTTGGCGAGTCCATTGGGCTTAACGATGCTGCTTTCTGGCAGGAATGGTACGGCACCAGTAGCAGCGGAAAAGTAGTGACAGCTGAGAAAGCGCTGGCGCTGGCTTCGGTCTGGGCATGTGTTCGACTTCTAAGTGAATCGGTTTCAACTCTGCCCATGAAGGTTTATGAACGCGCTGCCGATGGTTCCCGCAAGCTTGCTCTGAATCATCCGGCCTATCAGCTGCTTTGCCGCCGCCCGAACAGTGAAATGACACCGTCACGATTCATGCTGATGGTGGTTGCCAGTATCTGTCTGCGGGGCAACGCCTACGTTGAGAAAAAAATGATCGGCACCAAGCTGGTTTCGCTTGTGCCACTTCTTCCACAGAGTATGAAGGTAGAGCGACTTGACAGCGGTGAACTGCAATATACCTACACCGAAAAGGGCATACCCCGCATCATTCCTGTGAAGAACATGATGCATATTCGTGGTTTCGGGCTAGATGGCGTCTGCGGGATGATGCCGATGCGCACCGGGCGTGATGTGTTCGGTGCCGCAATGGCGGTCGAAGAATCCGCTGCCAAGATTTTTGAAAACGGTATTCAGACATCCGGCTTTTTCCTGTCGAAGAACCTGCTGACAAAAGAGCAACGCCAGAAGAACCGTGAAAACCTTAATCGGTTCGTTGGGTCAAAAAATGCCGGAAAGGTAATGGTGCTGGAAGGCGATATGTCCTATCAGGGCATTACGCTTAATCCTGAAGACGCTCAGATGCTGGAGTCACGTTCGTTCAGTATTGAAGAAATCTGCCGCTGGTTCCGTGTTCCGCCCTTTATGGTGGGACACGTTGATAAACAAAGCAGCTGGGCTTCGAGTGTAGAGGGTATGAACCTGCTGTTTCTGACCAATACGCTGCGCCCGATGCTGGTTAATATTGAGCAGGAAATTTCACGCTGCCTGCTTAACGGTGATGAAGATTTATTTGCTGAATTCTCCGTTGAGGGTCTGCTACGCGCCGACAGCGCCGGACGTTCCGCCTACTACACCACCGCACTGCAGAATGGCTGGATGTCACGTAATGACGTTCGTCGCCTAGAGAATCTGCCGCCAATTGAAGGCGGTGATATCTACACCGTGCAGCTTAACCTTACCCCGCTTGAGGACTTGCGAAAAACAGCATCGAAGCAAGGGCTACGTTGTTGCGCGAAGTTCACAATGCAGTTTTCCCGGACATTCCTTTAGAACAGTCACCGCTTAAAAAAGCGGCTTAGGAGCAACCCCCATGACATTGAAAAGTCTTCCGGCAGCGCCGGAGGGGCGGCCTTTTGCGCGCGAAAATCGCGATCTGCCGTCCTCCGCAATGGATCGCTGGAACGGTGGTATTAAAGCCGCAAAGCAGTCTGAAAACAGCATTTCAGTATTTGATGTGATCGGTGCCGACTGGTACGGCGATGGAGTCACCGCCAGCCGTATCGCGGCGGCGCTCCGCTCAATCGGCGGTGCTGATGTAACCGTGAATATCAATTCGCCAGGTGGCGATATGTTCGAAGGTCTGGCGATTTACAACCTGCTGCGCGAGTACGAGGGAAAGGTCACTGTTAAGGTGCTTGGTCTCGCCGCCTCTGCAGCGTCGATTATCGCGATGGCCGGTGATGAGGTGCAGATTGGTCGCGGTGCTTTCCTGATGATCCATAACTGCTGGGTGTATGCGATGGGCAACCGTCACGACCTGCAGCAGATTGCTTCGGACATGGTGCCTTTTGATAAGGCTATGAACGATATCTACGGCGCTCGCACTGGGCTGGATACCGCCACTATCGACGCGATGATGGACGCTGAAACCTACATCGGTGGGAGTGATGCCGTTGATAAGGGGTTTGCGGACCGGCTGCTTTCAGCAGATGAAATTGCAGACGACGACGACAGCCCCGCCGCTGCATTACGCAAACTTGACGCGATGCTGGCTAAAACCGATGCACCTCGCTCCGAACGTCGAAAACTTCTCAAAGCACTAACCGGCAGCAAGCCAGGCGCTGCTGCCACCCCTGAAGGTATGCCGGGCGCTACCGACGAAATCAACCCTGAAAGTATTGAACAACTTAATAACGCGCTGGCCGCGTTCGGCAAATGAGGATTACCCATGTCTGAAGTAAATGAGATTCTTAAAAAGGTCACGGCAAGCATTGAAGAAGCTAATGGCAAATTCAGTGCCAAGGCAGAAGATGCCCTGAAAGAGGCAAAGAAGGCGGGCTCACTCTCTGCTGAAACGAAGGACGCAGTTGATAAAATGGCTTCTGAACTCAATGCCATGCGTGAAGCAGAAAAAGTTCTCAAAGCCTCTCTTGGCGAACTGGAGCAGCACGTTGCTCAGATGCCTTTAAACAACGCCGCTAAAGTTGTTGAGACAGTGGGCCGTCAGGTTGTTTCCTCTGAAGCGCTTAAGGCTTTCGCTGCTGGCGTTGAAGGGAATAAGCGCCTCAGCATTCCGGTTAGTGCAGCGCTGGTTTCAGTCGATGTCCCTGGTCAAATCGTTGCACCTGACCGCCTTCCAGGTATCGACACCCAGCCAAAGCAGCGCCTGTTTATCCGTGATTTGATTGCGCCGGGTCGTACGGCTTCCAACACCATTTACTGGGTGCAGCAAACCGGTTTCACCAACAGAGCTGCTGCCGTGGCTGAAAACACGACCAAGCCGTACAGCGACATTGCCTTTGCGGAGAAGATCACGCCAGTCCGCACGATCGCTCACCTGTTTAAGGCGGCCAAGCAGATTCTGGATGATATGCCGCAACTGCAGTCCACTATCGATGCAGAGCTTCGCTATGGGCTGAAGTATGTTGAAGAACAGGAAATTCTGTTCGGTGATGGAACGGGTGCGCATCTCGACGGCATTGTTCCGCAGGCTTCAGCTTTTGCCGCTGCCTTTGAAGTTGAAAGCCAGAACGGCATTGACGATCTTCGCTTAGCCATGCTTCAGGCTCAGCTGGCGAGATTCCCGGCTTCTGGTCACGTCCTGCACTTTATCGACTGGGCCAAGATTGAACTGACCAAAGACACGCTGGGTCGCTATATCTTGGCGAATCCTGCGGCGCTAACGGGACCAACCCTCTGGGGTCTTCCGGTAGTGGCTACCGAAGCGGCCGCATTCCAGGGCAAATTCCTGACTGGCGCGTTTAATGCCGGTGCGCAAATCTTCGACCGTGAAGATGCTAACGTTGTGATCTCCACCGAAAACGCCGACGACTTTGAGAAAAACATGATCTCAATCCGTTGTGAAGAGCGTCTGGCTCTGGCGGTTAAACGTCCTGAAGCATTCATCTACGGTACATTCACCATTCCTGCTGCCAGCTAATTAATCCGGCGGCCTGAGTGCCGCCTCATTCAGGGGTACGTTCATGAAACTGATTCTGTTAAAGCCGAATTATTTCAAGGGTGTGGTTGTAACTGAAGGCCAAACCATTGAAACGGATGAGCAACACGGTCGACAACTCATCAAGCTTAAGTATGCCCGCCCAGTCGATGATGAAGGCGGTGAAGATGCAAAGGCTAAAGCCGCTGCTGAAGCGCAAGCCAAAGCAGAAGCCGAAGCGCAGGCCGAAGTTGAAGCCAAGGCCAAGGCTGAAGAAGAGGCCCAGGCTAAAGCCGCTGCTGAAGCGCAAGCCAAAGCAGAAGCTGAAGCAAAGGAAAAAGCTAAAAAATAAGGCCTGGTCATGCTGCTGACGCTCGAAGAAATCAAATTGCAGTGCCGTCTGGAAAGCGATTTCACTGCAGAGGATCAGCTTCTTGAGCTTTTTGCTCTGGCTGCTGAAGCGAAGGCGGTGACCTACCTCAACCGCAACCTCTATAAAACAATTGCCGACATTGCCCCGCTTGATACTGACGGCATGGTGATCACAGAAGACATCCGGCTTGCCATCCTGATGCTGGTCAGTCACTGGTACGAACACCGTAGTTCTGTGTCTGAACTGGAGATGACAGAAACGCCGCAGGCGTTTGAGTTCCTTCTTTATTCACGCCGCCTGCCTGTGTCGGGGTACTGATATGCAGTTACGGTCATCAAATACTAGCGCTGTATTCACGCTACCCGATCCCGGTGAACTTAATAAGCGCATCCACTTACGGCAGCGTATAGATCATGCGGCGGCGGATTATGGCGTTGAGCCGGTTTATCAGAATGAAAAGGATGTGTGGGCAAAGGTCCGTCAGGTAGGGGCTACCACATATCACGAATCCATTCAGGCTGATGACATCATCACCCACTACATTACGATCCGCTTTCGCCAGGGCATTACTTCAGATTTTGAGGTGGTTTATGGCGGCAATATTTACCGGGTTAAGCGCCTTCGTGATCTTAACTCCGCTGGCCGTTACCTGCTGATGGAATGCGAAGAGCTGGGTGCGGTAGAGCGCGATGGAGAGATGTATGGATAAGCCTCTGCTGCACGTCGATTTCGACCAGCCGAAAGAACTTGTTTTTAATCGCGCCAAAATGCGGAAGGCCTTTGTAAAAATAGGCCAGGTGCACATGCGTGATGCACGCCGGATGGTGATGAGCCGTGGGCGTTCATCGCCGGGTGAGAGTCCTGCATACCTCACTGGCAGGCTGGCTCGCTCAATCGGTTACTACGTTCCGCGCGCATCCAAAAACCGTCCTGGCCTGATGGTGCGCATTGCGCCAAACCAGAAGCGGGGTGAGGGAAACAGGCTCATTGAAGGCGATTTCTATCCTGCCTTCCTGTTTTACGGTGTCCGGCGCGGGGCGAAACGCGGTAAAAGCCATCATAAAGGCAAGTCTGGCGGCAACGGCTGGCGTATTGCACCACGTAAGAACTATATGGCGGAGGTGCTTGAATCCCGCAAAAGCTGGACGCGTTACGTACTCAGCAGGGCGCTACGTACCTCACTCAGGCCTGAAAGGAAAAAGAAATGAAGCTGTCTCTTGTGATAGCTGCGCTTCGCGCGCGATGTCCGCGCTTTGCGGGCAACGTGGCTGGTGCGGCGGAATTCAAAGCCATTCCTGAGACCGGAAAAATGAAACTTCCGGCAGCCTACGTGGTGCCGACTGAAGACATCACTGCCGAACAAAAGTCACTGACCGATTATTGGCAGAACGTCACTGAAGGGTTTGCGGTTGTCGTTGTACTGGACAATACCCGCGACGAACGCGGTCAGGCATCAGGTTATGACGCGGTGCATGACGTGCGGGGTGAAATCTGGAAGGCGCTGTTGGGCTGGCAACCGGATGAAGACGCGGGCCCGGTGGCTTATTCCGGCGGTCAGCTTCTGGATATGGACCGTGGACGACTCTATTACCAGTATGAATTCATGCTGACGCGTGAAATCACAGAAGATTTGACGCGCCAGCATGACGATCTCAATGCTCTGGATGATTTTAGAGAAATCGATGTCGACGTGGACTTTATCGGCAAAGATCAGAAACCAGACGGCATGATCGAACACAAACTTCAGGTCAACCTCAGCGAGTAACCAATGAAACTAAAACCTGTAGCCGGGCGATCAGTTCCTGATCCTGCCCGTGGCGACCTATTGCCCAAAGAAGGGCGAAACGTCGAAATGAGTACCTACTGGCTCCGCCGTATTAAGGCTGGGGATGTTACGGAAGTCAAAGCAGAAACAAAGGCTTCTGCAAAAGACGCAACTAAACAAGGTGGCGAGTGATGACTGTCAGCTTTAATCAGGTACCTTCTGATATCCGCGTGCCGCTGTTCTGGGCAGAGATGGATGCCAGCCAGGCAAACAGCGCGAGTTCAAGCAGCCCGGCACTGCTAATCGGTACCGTGGCGACCACGGCAACGGTTGTAAAAAACACGCTCACTATCATGCCCTCTGCTGATCTTGCCGGGAAAATTTGTGGCTTCGGTAGCCAGTTACACCGTATGGTCAAGCGCTATCGCGCCATCGATCCCTTTGGTGAGTTGTGGATTCTGGCTGTGGGTGAATCTACAGGTGCGCAGGCAGCAGGCTCGGTAGTCATTGCAGGCACAGCTCAGGCGTCAGGTACGCTCAGCCTTTATATCGGGGTTGAACGTGTGCAGGCCGCCGTGGTGATTGGCGATGAGGCTGCTGACGTTGCCACCACGCTGGCAGCTGCTATCAACGCGAATGCCAGTCTGCCTGTTACTGCAACAGTCACTGACGGATCAGTGGCAGTGAAAGCGCGCCACAAAGGCCTGACCGGGAATGACATTCCGCTGATGATGAACTACTACGGCACGGTGGGCGGTGAAACTACACCGGACGGCATTACCGTGACCATTACCGCATTGTCTGGCGGTACCGGTTCACCGGACCTTACCGACACCATTGCGGCAATGGGCGATGAGCCATTTGATTTCATTGGTCTACCGTTCAGCGATTCGGCATCTCTCGCCACTATGGCGCTGGAAATGAATGATGGATCGGGACGCTGGAGCTATGCGCGTCAGCTGTATGGCCACGTATACACGGCCAAAACTGGCACATTGTCAGACCTGGTTGCTTTTGGCGATACCATGAATAACCAGCACATCACCGTTGCGGGTTATGAAGTGGCCACGCAGACAGCCTGCGATGAGCTTGTAGCGATGCGCACCGCCCGCAACGCGGTATTTATCCGCAACGATCCGGCGCGCCCAACGCAAACCGGAGAGCTGACCGGTGCACTGCCGGCACCGAAGGGGAGCCGCTTCATCCTTTCAGAGCAGCAGTCTCTGCTGACGCACGGTATTGCAATGGCCTATGCCGAAAGCGGTGTGCTGCGTATTCAGCGCGATATCACAACCTATCAGCAGAACAGCTACGGCGTGTCTGATGACAGCTATCTGGACAGTGAAACGCTGCATACCAGCGCTTACGTTTTGCGCGAACTGAAGAGCGTTATCACCTCCAAGTACCCGCGCCATAAACTGGCTAATGACGGCACCCGCTTTGGTGATGGCCAGGCGGTGGTGACGCCAGCGGTTATCAAAGGTGAGATGTGCTCGGTCTACAAGCAGATGGAGCGTTCAGCCATCGTTGAAAACTTTGACCTGTTCAAAACCTATCTGGTGGTGGAGCGCAACGCGGATAATCCAAACCGCGTTGATGTGCTGTTCCCGCCTGACTACGTTAATCAGCTGCGTGTATTTGCTCTGGTTAATCAGTTCCGTCTGCAATACAGCGAGGAGAGCGAATAATGGCCCGTATTGCTGGTACCACGTATTTCAAACTCGACGGGCTTCAGTTGTCGCTGACGGGTGGCATTGAAGTGCCGATGAACACCAAGGTAAACGATGATTTGATCGGGCTTGCTGGTGATGTTGATCGTAAAGAAACACATCGTGCCCCTTACATCAAAGGCACTTTCAAGGTACCGAAGACTTTCCCTCTCAGCAAAATCACAGAGTCCGACAACATGACCGGTACTGCTGAGCTGGCGAATGGTCAGGTGTATGTCCTGACCGAAGCCTGGTTGTTTGGTGAGGCCAATCACAATGCCGAAGAAGGTACGGTTGACCTTGAATTCCACGGTTCAGAAGGATTTTACCAGTGACAGTGAAAGAGTTGGTACTGACTAAACCCATTGTGGCGGCAAATGAGACGCTTCATGTGCTGGAAATCCGCGAGCCCACTTACGACGAAGTTGAGCAATTCGGCATCCCTTTCAGCTACAACGAGTCCGGTGAAATGAAACTGGATTCCCGCGTCACGCTGAAATACATCCCGGTGCTTGCAGCTATCCCGCGTTCTTCGGCTGCGAAACTGGCGCTCAAGGATGTATTTATGGCTTCAATGACAATCGTTGGTTTTTTTACGGGGTCGGAAGCGGCGGAGGGTTCAGAAAGCGACTCTACAACACAGCCCACTTCTGGCGCATAAATCCGCTTGAGTTAAAAAATGTCAGCCTCAGCAAGTTCCTTGAAATGGAATCTGAGGCTGTCCGCATCTCTGAGGAAATGAACCGTGGCAGATAGTTTTCAGCTGAAGGCGATCATCACGGCAGTGGATCAGTTATCTGGTCCACTGAAGGGGATGAGCAAAACCTCAAAGGCTTCCAAAAAGAAGCCAAAAATATCATGGTCAATGCGGCGGCTATGGGCGTCGCGCTGACATCTGCCTTTGCAGTGCCAATCAGCCAGGCGATGGATTTTGAATCGCAGATGGCAGACGTTCGCAAGGTCGTGAACTTCGACACCCCACAGCAGTTTAAAGAGATGAGTGAGGACGTACTCAAGCTTTCGACTCAGTTGCCAATGGCTGCAAACGGCATTGCTCAGATCGTTGCGGCTGGTGGTCAGTCAGGTATTGCGCGTAAAGACCTGATGCAGTTCGCCAGCGATGCGGTGAAGATGGGCGTGGCATTTGACCAGACTGCAGAAGAGTCAGGCCAGATGATGGCGCAATGGCGAACCGCCTTCAAAATGACTCAGGATGGCGTGGTGGTTCTCGCCGATAAAATTAACTACCTGGGCAACACTGGACCGGCTAATGCACAAAAGATTTCCGATATCGTCACCCGCATTGGTCCTTTGGGTGGTGTTGCTGGTGTGGCTTCCGGTGAGATTGCCGCGATGGGCGCAACCATCGCGGGTATGGGCGTGGAGTCTGAGATAGCCGCAACGGGCATCAAAAACTTCATGCTTTCCCTTACCTCTGGCAAGTCAGCCACGGCATCACAGAAGAAAGCGCTGAAGTTTATAAAGATTGATCCTGGCCAGTTAGCGGCTGACATGCAGAAGGATTCACGCGCCGCGATGCTTAAGGTGCTGGACTCTCTGGCTAAGGTGCCAAAAGACAAACAGGCAGCGGTCATGAATGCGCTGTTTGGCAAAGAGTCGCTTGGTGCGATTGCACCTCTGCTGACGAACCTGGACTTACTGCGCACCAACTTCAATCGTGTTGCGGATGCGCAGCAGTATGCAGGGTCGATGCAGAAGGAATATGAGTCGCGCGCGGCTACGACGGCGAACTCTGTTCAGTTGCTTAAGAATCAGTTCAACGCTGCCAGCATAACCATCGGAGATATGTTCCTGCCAGATATCGTCAGGCTGACTCAGAAGGTTCAGCCGATGGTTGAACAGTTCAGGCAGTTCACCAAAGCTAACCCCGAGATGGTTCGCGGCACCTTTAAGTTTGGCCTCACATTGCTTGGCACAGCCTCTGCTGTTGGTATTGCCGTCAAGGCAGTGAAAATGTTTGAAACCGTGCTGAAGATGTCCACCATGGGCAAACTGGTCTCGCTGCTGGTACTGGGTGGAAGCCTTATTGTCAGTAACTGGGATCAGGTTGGGCCGGTTGTTAAAGCAGTATGGCAAGACGTGAATGATGTCGTTGAAGCGATGGGTGGATGGCAGAGCACGATTGAAGGTATCAGTGCCGTCATGGCTGGCGTATTCACAATCCGCACCGTTGGCACTCTGAAAACCGCGCTTACAACAGCGACTTCACTTTCCGGCGTGCTGGCGCAGATAGCTTCACTCGGTGCTTTGACGGTGTCCATTGGCGTTGCGATTTACATCTTCAAAAACTAAATGATATCGCTGATGCAGTTACTGAAAAGGACGGCACAACATCCTTCTGGCAATCCCTGAAGAACCGCTGGAATGCGGGAGGCTGGTACAACAATCAGCAGGGCGGCGGAGGCTATCAGTCAGCGGTTCCGCTTTCTCGCCCACAGCAGGGCGAATTGAAGGTAACATTCGATAATGCGCCGCCCGGCATGCGAGTTGCGCCAGCGGGTAACTCACTACCCTGGCTTAACTATGATGTCGGATATAACCGCTTCTCAAACCAGTAACCCGCTCCGGCGGGTTTTTTATTGCCCGGAGATTGCATGAGCTGGATTGATAATCTGCAGGATGCCTCACTGCGCGGCGTGCCTTTCAAAGTCGATGAGGATGAAGCTACTTTCGGACGCCGTGTTCAGGTTCATGAATACCCTAACCGCGATAAGCCATGGGCAGAAGATATGGGGCGTGCAACGCGGCGCTTCAGCGTTCAGGCGTATCTGGTCGGCGATGACTATTTTGAACAGCGAAATAGGCTGATCGAGGCGGTTGAAAAGCCCGGTAGTTGCACGCTCGTTCATCCGTTCTACGGCGAAATGACCGTCACTGTTACGGATGAAGTGCGTGTAAGCCACACCAAAGACGAAGGCCGCATGTGCCGAGTCAGCTTCAGCTTCATCGAGTCGGGCGAACTGTCATTCCCTAAAGCCGGTATTGCAACAGGGATGAAGCTTACTGGTGCCGCAGCGCTAATGGATGATTTCCTGTCATCGGCATTTGAAGCGTTTGGGCTTGATGGTCTGCCAGACTTCACGCAAAACGGCCTGCTGGATGATGCAACGGAGATGTTCAATACCGTAACTGACGCCATGCAGTACGTGGATTCAGGTATCAGCGCAGCATCCCGTTTGTTGCAGGGGGATTTGTCCGTGCTGTTGATGCCGCCATCCAGTGGCATGAGCTTTGTAAATCAGCTTCAGACTATGTGGCGAGCCGGTACAAAGCTGAGCGGTAATGTCACAGACCTTATCTCAATGGTCAAAGGCCTCAGCGGTATTACCCTCGATACAGGACTTGCCCCGCGTGGAGTCTGGAAAACAGACAGTGCCAGCACGCAGGCAAGAACAGAGCAGCGAAATTACGTGGCGCAGGCTATTCGCACGTCGGCACTGAGCGAGGCAGTGAATACGGTAACGAGCCTTCCCAAATCCGCATCATCAAGCACGAATGCGGTAGAACAGGCGTCAGCGACAGTCATTGTTTCGCACCCTGCAGTTAATGACGTGCTGGAAGACGATACAGCCGTGGGGGTAACCACTTCCACAGCAACTGACACGGTTCCGTCCTGGGATGATTTAACCGAAGTTCGCGACACGCTAAATACCGCCATCGATCAGGAGATGATCCGCGTAACCGATGACGGACTTTTCCTTGCGCTTCGACAGGTACGCACCGCGCTGAATGAAGATATTACGGCACGTCTTGAACAAACCTCAAGAACGGTTGAACGCATCCCGCCCGAAGTTTTACCTGCAGTAGTGCTTGCTGCTGACTGGTATGACGATGCCGGGCGTGAATATGACATCACCGCGCGCAATGCCATCCGGCACCCCGGATTCGTTCCGGTAAAAACCCTCAGAGTGCCCGTCCAGTGAATACAACCGTACTTCTACGCGTTAATGGCCGTGAGTGGGGCGGGTGGACCTCTGTCCGCATTGCCGGAGGCATTGAACGTATCGCAAGAGATTTCAACGTTCAGATTACACGCTCATGGCCGGGTGACGAATCACAGGTCAGTCGTCGCAGCCGCATTAAAAAGGCCGACAAGGTTGAAGTGCTGATCGGTGACGATTTGGTTATCACCGGATGGGTGGAAGCAATGCCCGTGCGGTATGACGCTAACAGCATTTCAATGGGTATCGTTGGCCGCAGTAAAACATCCGACCTCGTTGATTGTTCGGCCTCACCCTCGCAGTACAACGGACGTTCAATCGTTCAGGTTGCGTCTGACCTTGCCAAACCTTTCAGCATTAACGTTGTGGATGCGGGCGGCGTGTCTGGCGTATTGCAGGGCGTGCAGGCCGACCAGGGCGAATCCGTTATGGATGTGCTGAATAAGATGCTGGGACTGCAGCAGGCGCTGGCCTATGACAACGCAGCGGGGGATTTAGTCATTGGCGGGATCGGCACTGTAAAAGCCACCACCGCACTGGTGCTGGGCGAAAATATCCTGACCTGCGACAGCGAGCAGAGCATTAAAGACCGCTTCAGTAGCTACCAGGTGTCAGGCATGCGTGCCGGAAACAATGATGATTTTGGCGAAGCAACCACAACGGCTATTCGGGGCTCGGCAACAGACACTGGTATTGCCCGCTACAGGCCGCTTCTGGTCAGGCAGACAGGTAATGCCACTTCAGCAACCTGTGCAGAGCGTAGCGAGTTTGAAATGCGCCAGCGTGCTGCCAAAACTGACGAGGTGACTTACACCGTTCAGGGTTGGCATCAGGGAGACGGAAAGCTGTGGCAGCCCAACATGCTGGTGAACGTATTCGATCCCGTCCTAGGATTTGATAACCGTGAAATGGTGATCGCGGAGGTGACCTATCAGCAGGATGAAAACGGCACCATCAGTGAGCTACGAGTTGGCCCTGCCGACGCTTATCTCCCTGAGCCTGCTAAGTCCGGCAAGCGTAAGAAGAAAGCAGCAGTGGAGGATGATTTCTGATGGCTGGTCCACTTGATGCGATTAATCGGGCTATTTCAAATGTTCTCGCCAGAGCGGTGCTGCGTGGTATCGATACCGCCAGTAAGTGCCAGATGCTGGAAATCAGTATGCCAGGCGGTGAAGGAAAAAACGATATCGAACATCTTGAGCCCTATGGCTTTACGTCAGCGGCATTGAGCGGCGCGGAAGCAGTTGCGGCTTACTTTGATGGCGATCGCTCTCATGGCGTCGTGCTGGTGGTGGCGGATCGGCGTTATCGCCTTAAAGGCTTGAAGGGCGGTGAGGTTGCCATTTATGACGATGAGGCCAAGTCGGTAACACTTACACGAACAGGAATTGTTGTTGATGGTGGAGGGAAACTCATCACGCTCAAAAATGCCCCAAAAGCCCGTTTTGAAATGGACATTGAGGCAACCGGAAACATCACCGACAACTGTGACTCTGGCGGCGTCTCCATGGCTCAGATGCGCGTGACTTACAACGGTCACAAGCACAAAGAAAACGGGGACGGTGGCGGCACAACGGACGCAACCTTGCAACAAATGGATAGCTCATGATCCTCACAATAAATGGTAAGCAGCAGGCGGTGTACGAGTTAACCGACCCGCTAACCCGCGCGGTTGTCATCTCCCTCTTCACCTGGAGAAAAGCAGGAAAAGACGACGTGCCTGAAGAGGTCAATGGCTGGTGGGGAGACTCGTTCCCGACTATTCAGAATGACCGGATCGGCTCCCGCCTTTATTTACTTAAGCGCTCAAAACTTACAAACCAGACGCCGCTTAAAGCCCGTGAGTACATCGCAGAAGCGCTGCAGTGGCTCACGACTGATGGTGTGGCCGCGCGTGTGGATGTCACCGCACAAAGGCTCGGCATCAATGCACTGTCAGCTTCTACGGTTATTAAGAAACAGGACGGCACAACCCTGACGCTTACCTTTGATGATTTATGGAGTGAACTTAATGGCTGATAGCGGATATTCCCGCCCGACACTCCCGCAGCTGATCACCGCAGTACGGAGCGATATTCTTACACGCCTCGCGGCTGATTCAACGCTGGCAGAATTACGCCGCACAGACGCCGAGGTCTACAGCCGCGTTCTGGCTGCCTCAGTCCATACCGTGTATGGCTATATCGACTATCTCGCCCGCAATCTTCTTGCCGACCTTGCCGATGAAGACTGGCTAATCCGCCATGGGAACATGAAGCGAGCACCGCGCAAGGCAGCTACTTACGCAAGTGGCTATGTTCGCTGGGATGGCGTAACGGGTACTACCGGTATTGCTGCTGGTGTGACCATCCAGCGTGATGATCTGGTGTCATTCACCACTACTGCCAGCGCTACGCCTTCTGGTGGCGTGCTTCGTGTGCCAGTCACCTGCGATACGGCAGGCGTCACCGGCAATACTGATGACGGTATCACAATGCGCCTTACCAGTCCGGTAACTGGGCTGGCTTCAGCTGGAGTGGCAGATACCATTCAGGGCGGCACCGATATCGAAGACCTTGAGGTATGGCGCGCCAGAATTATTGAGCGCTGGTATTACACCCCGCAGGTGGAGCAGATCCCGATTATGAGGTGTGGGCGAAAGAGGTATCTGGCGTAACCCGTGCATGGACCTACCGGCATTGGGCAGGTCGCGGAACGGTGGGCGTCATGCTTGCAAACAGCGACCTTTATAACCCGATACCGGATGCCGCTGTTGTGGCTGCCGTCCAGGCACATATTGAACCGCTTGCCCCGATAGCAGGGTCGGACGTTTACGCTTTCGCCGCAACCCCTCATGTCGTTGATTATCACATCCGCCTCACGCCCGACACTGAAGATATCAGGCTGGCTGTAGAGGCGGAGATCAGAGCGATGAATCTCCGAGATGGTGTACCTGAGGGCGCGCTTGAGCCGTCCCGAATCAGTGAAGCCATCAGCCTGGCGACCGGTGAATACAGCCACGTTCTCGTAAGCCCGGCAGATGAGGTGCCAATCGCAAAAGGTGAAGTGGGAGTAGTGGGAGACTTCACATGGACCTGACAGCGCAGTACGAGCAGATGCTGGGCGCGTTGCTGCCGCGTGGGCCAGCGTGGGATGCTGAAGACCCGTTGCTGCAGGGTTTTGCTCCGGTTATGTCTCGCGCACATCAACGTGCTGACGCACTGATGCTGGAGATCGACCCACGTTCCGTTACCGAACTCATAGATCGCTACGAAGGTATTACCGGGCTTCCCGACAGTTGCACGCCAGCAGGCACACAAACGCTTCAGCAGCGCCGCCAGCGTTTAGATGCGAAAGTAAATCTTGCTGGTGGGATAAACGAAGCTTTTTATCGCGCGCAGCTGGATGCGCTGGGTTATACCGAAGCGACAATAACGCGATATCCCAAAAGTAGTTTCACCTGTGTATCTGACTGCACAGAATCCTTATATAGCGATGAATGGCGATATTACTGGCGCGTAAACATCCCTGCAGCAGCTCAAATCAGCCCTATGATCTGCATCAGTAATTGTACTGATTCAATCCGTTCATGGGGCGAAACCGTGGTTGAGTGCGTGCTCAACAAGCTTGCCCCGTCTCACACTTACGTAATCTTTTTATACACGGAGTAATCCATGCATCGTATTGACACGTCTACTGCTCAGGTGGACAAATTCGGCTCGGGTAAAAATGGCTTCACGGGTGGCAACCCACAAACCGGCGTCCTGCCTACAGCGCTTGATGCGGATTACTTCGATAGCCTGCAGGAAGAACTTGCAGGTGTAATTGAAGCCGCTGGAATTACACTAAAAAAGATACGAACTCGCAGTTGCTAACGGCCATGAGAGCCTTATTTACAGGTCGTCAAATTGGCGCGCCAATCGTAATGACAGCAACAGGAACATATACTCCCAGTTCATCACTGGTTAAATATGTTGAAGTTGAGCTTTATGCTCCCGGGGGAGGTAGCGCGGGAGTGCCAGCATACTCAGGAAGTACTGCTGCGATAGCTGGGGGGGCGTCGGCAGGAACCTGGGTTAAGTTCAGAATACCCGTTTCTTTAATAGCGTCTGGCGTTCTTGTAACAATCGGTATTCCAGGGGTGGCCGGTGTATCAGGTGGGGGCACTGGCGGAGCAGGTGGAAATTCATCTTTCGGCTCACTGGTTGTCTGTCCCGGCGGTCTTGGAAGTGGTTACTCAACGTCAACTACAGCAACTAACGCAGGAGGAGCAAATTCTCCTGCTGAAGCGACTATTTCATCATCAGTCACAGTGATTGCTAAATCCAGAGGACAGGCAGGTGCCCCGGGGTATCTGTCTAACAACACCAGTGGTTCACCCGGCCTTGGTGGTGCTACTCCTGTTGGTTCATCTGGCCCAGATTCAGCTGGTAACGGGGCAGGGGGAAGTGGTAGCCGAGCTATTTCATCAGACACTACAGCAAAAGCAGGCAATATTGGTGGTCCAGGCCTTTGCATACTAAGAGAGATGGCATAATGACGAAATCATACGCACTTATTCAAGATGGTACCGTCACTAACACGATCGTATGGGATGGTCCGGATGTTTCACCGGTTGACTTTGGTGAAGGTGTAACTTACGCGGAAATACCAGACGGCGAAGGTAATCAACCTTCAATCGGATGGAGTTATGATGGTTCTAAATTTGCTGTTCCCCCTCTTACTGATGAGCAAATAGAGGCGCAGAATCAGCAAAATATAGCCAATAATGTATCGACCAAAGCCAGCTTAATTGCACAGGCAACGATTGCGATTGCACCACTTCAGGATGCTGTGGACTTGGATGAAGCGACTGACGCAGAAACATCGTCACTTAAGCTATGGAAACAGTATCGCGTGGCTGTGAATCGCATTGATGCCAACACTGCCGATGACATCACATGGCCTGACCAGCCTGCGTAACTGAAAGCCCCGGTAACGGGGCAGGCATGTGCCGCGACTATCTTTTTGCAGACTGCGAGTTGGGTGAGTACAGGTGAACTCCTCACTCCGTTACACTCCAACAAAATTCCCTTCCCGCCAATCCCTTCCCATGCATCATGCGTAAAAAAGCCCGCGCAGTGGCGGGCAAAGTGGTTCATGGCAGGGTTGACCTGCAAATCTCGTACGCTAACGCGCAACATCCTGTATGCGTGTAGCTATTAAAGGCTAGGGCAATGTCAGTTGTATCTATGTGGGAATGGTCTGACAAGTTATTAGGTTAGGATTGTTCTATGCTGGGGCACAAAAAACCCGGCGCGGTGGCCGGGTTAATCCTTTTCTTTTGACGTTTTAGAAGTGGGGAATAGACCACGTATAACTCCCAAAAACGCAGCAAAAACATTTAAAGTTACAGCAGATGTAATTGCTATGATGACTGGGTCTGGGAATATCGTGAAACCGAAGATTCTGGAGAACCCATAACAGAACAGAAGTATGGCCCACCCATACAATGTTTTTCTAACAACCTTGTACGCTTTATCGCCAAACTTTTCTCGAAGAGCCCTATCAGCCTTTCTGTCCTCAACCTCTTCATTGAGTAACATAAGGTCTTTTTCGCTAGATTTCTCTTCACGAACTACCTCGCCCTTAGCGGTATGAGGTGGTTCATCGACTTGAGAGTTTTCAGGAGCAAGTAGCCCCGCATCAGCTGGAGGGACTACTTGACTTAGAATGTCTACCTTAGGATGCTCTTCCATGATCTTCCAATTTAGGCATTTTGGTTAGGATGGATGTAGTTGGCCATTTCATCAAAATTAATAATTGATCCATCACCGCCACGTAGACTCCACGCAGTTCCCGGGGCGTGAGTCATTGCTGATAATTGAGTGCCTGAAAACTTACCATAAACTTCAGTAATGCGATCAATGAGTTCAGTTGCTGTCTTATCATTAGGGTCAACTTCAGGTGTTATCAGTCTAATACCATTGCCATCTGGAGATGGAACCGCTCTGGTTATTTTGTTCATTACGGGGGTGTATCCGTAATTTTTCAAGTCATGGTAAAGCGAAGTAATGACTGGCCCGTGACGCCATCTGGCAAAACTATCGTCAATTATTGGAGTGTTACCATAGAGCTTGAGGAACCAAGACTGTGTGTAAAACAACAGCTTTTGAACCTTCATAGGAGTCAGATCAGAGATCTTACCCTGAGCTGCTCTTTCAATGAAGGCATTAGCTACCGCGCTAGCTGAGTAAGCCATCTTATGCCTCCTTCGTTAAAATTAAGATGTGTGAAAACTTCTCTAAAGGTGTCTACCTAAGAGTGGTCTGTATGGATGTACAGTAATTATAATAACCCCAAGCACATCACAATGCACATATTATATTGTAACGGAGTTAGCCGCCACCGTTCGCAGATAACATTATGTGCTGAGGATTCATGAATGACAGCACGATTAACTTATTGAATGTGATTTGAGCTAATTTTTACACCCCTACAACAAAATTCCCATACCCGCCAAAGACTTTACAAAAACCTCCCTAATAGCATCTTGATAAGGTTCTTCTTACAAATAATACTGTGCGTATATACAGTAAAGTTATGGAGGAACATCTCATGCCCCGCGACTACGAAATCATGATGGCTTTTAGGCAGGCGATTACGCGTGATGCCGAAGGCCGCTTTACCATCAGTACCCTCGACTTTGTTACCGTGCTTAAACGCTACAAGTGGGATTATTCCCTGCGTGACGCCAATAAGTGGATCGAGACGCACACGACCACTTTCCGGGATATATCCTCAAGTGAGGGAGAGGAGCGTGTATTTCAGGTGTTCAATCCAAATGGTTGATCTAATGAATATAAAACGCGTAATGAAGTGCTTCTATTGAGACCATAGCCATGAAATTTTACAAGCCTGCGGATTTACGCGCCATTTTAGAGTTGCCATTGTTCAATGACCGGGTTCCGTGTGGCTTCCCATCACCGGCGCAGGATTATGTTGAGCAACGCATTGACCTTAACAGCCTGCTTATCAGTCATCCCAGCTCGACCTATTTCATCAAGGTAAGTGGAGAATCGATGATTGACGCTGGAATCAGTGATGGCGACATGCTTGTTGTTGACAGCTCAGTCAAGGCCGAACACGGCGACATTATCGTTGCTTCATTGGGTGGTGAGTTCACGGTAAAGCAGCTAATAACTAAGCCATTTCTACAACTGAAGCCAATGAACTCTGCTCACTCAGTCATAGAGATTACTGACCCTGACCTGTTTGAAATATTTGGCGTGGTGAAGCACTCCATTAAAACGATGAGTCGATAATGTTCGCCCTGGTTGATGTGAACTCGTTCTATGCTAGTTGTGAGACTGTTTTCCGTCCTGACCTGCGCGGTAAGCCGGTTGTTGTCTTATCCAATAACGATGGCTGCGTGATCGCTCGTTCGGCTGAGGCCAAAAAGTTGCAGGTGCCAATGGGCGCGCCTTACTTCAAGCTTAAAGACGAGTTCAGAAAGCATGGTGTCCACATCTTCAGTTCGAACTATGCGCTCTACGCTGACATGTCTAACCGGGTAATGACCACGCTTGAAGAGATGGCGCCTGCTGTTGAAATCTACTCAATAGACGAGGCCTTTATGCTGCTTGATGGAATGAGCAGGATTGAGCCATTGGAAAACTTCGGACGCCGTGTAAGGGCGCGCATAAAGCAGGAAACGCATCTCACTGTTGGAGTTGGTATCGCGCCAACCAAGACATTGGCTAAGCTGGCAAATCACGCAGCCAAGAAATGGTCAAAGACAGGCGGTGTGCTGGACCTGTCCAATATTGACCGTCAAAAGAAGCTAATGGCTCTTGTGCCAGTCGAAGACGTCTGGGGCGTTGGCCGTCGAATCAGCAAGAAGCTAAATGCCATGGGCATCATCACGGCCAAAGACCTCTCAGAGCAGAGCACTTATATCATCTGTAAGCACTTCAATGTGGTGCTTGAGAGAACGGTGCGAGAGTTGCGTGGCGAGCAATGCCTTGAGATAGAAGAGTTCGCACCAACTAAACAGCAAATTGTTTGCTCACGCTCGTTTGGCTCACGGATAACCGAATACATGGGGATGCGACAGGCGATATGCGCTTATGCGGAGCGTGCTGCGGAGAAGCTGCGCGGAGAACGTCAATTCTGCAGACAGGTAGCGGTATTCGTCCGAACCAGCCCACATGCAGAAAATGAAATTTACTACGGCAATCAGGCTATGGGTAATTTGATGACTCCATCCAATGACACCCGCGACATCATCCGAGTTGCTATGGAGATGCTGGATCGCATCTGGCTCGATAATCGGCGTTACATGAAGGCAGGCGTCATGCTGGGCGACTTTTTCAGCCAGGGTGTTTCACAACTCAATCTCTTTGACGAACACAAACCACAGGCCAACAGTGAGGCGCTGATGCGCGTTGTAGATGGCCTCAACCAGAGCGGGAAGGGGAAACTATGGTTCGCAGGACAGGGTACTCAGAAAGCGTGGGCAATGAAGCGGGAAATGCTGTCACCGGCGTACACCACTCGCTATTCGGACCTGCCAGTGGCGAGATGACGCTGCCGGTTCAAAAGGTCATGGCAACCAGCACGACCTGCTACCTGGTGGAGTGGAAGGGGCGGAGTTGCATAGTTGATGAGAAGCGGCGGCCACAAAACGGCGATACTGTTTTGCTCGATATGTCAGGCCTCTATGAATGGGGTCACGCTTATCTGCACCCTAGCCGGATTATCACGGATGACGGCCTTACACTGGAAGATGATTTGCTTGAGGATGTGGCTGTTGTGGGGGTGGTAACGCATGAGGTCACCGCGATACATGAACAGGACGGCTCACCAATTTAATGCCCAGAATAAAAAAGCCCGGGAAACAACAGTCACCCGGGCGGCAACAATTACATGCCTGATACATCAATGGAGTGTTGGTAGTCCCGAGGAAAACTAGAACTTTTGGATAATAACGCTTTCTGAATAATTTACTAGTTAGAGCCCACAAAAAAGCCCGCACAGAGGCGGGCCAAAATTCGTTCAATGCTAAAATTCTCTTCTCGTAAAACAACACGTTTGCTGTGTGTATCACGGGGATATAGTAGCATCACTTTCCGAAACGCTCCGAAAATGATCGATGATAAGAATTATCCGGCAGGATTTTATTTTCTAATGGATACGACTCAGGTCATTAAATCACCAGTGATTCTCTGCTTCATCTCACGTTTATGCTTGTGGTAATCCTCACCACATTCGGCCGAACAGAAAGCTGTTGCTGCAACGATTGGCTCGTCCGCACACCAGATGCAGTTGCCGTTTCGGCTAACTAATCTCGGTATACGCGCTGACATCGAAGCCGCCAAGTGAGCCTCTTCGCGTTCTTGCGCCAGATCTACATCATCCATAATTAATTCCTAATGCATTGTCGTCAAAATTTAAGCAATGATAGCTCATATCTAAGGTTTAGTTTCAGACAATAAAAATTAGCTCCGGTCTAAGTAAAAAGCTTCGATTGGTAGAGGGTGAGCAACTAGAAGATGTGGTGGTGGTCGAGGTATCACTCTGGATAAGAACCTGCGTCATACCCTATTGAAAAATAAAAGCCCGTTACTGGTGGCAGGCCGGGCTGGCACAATCCTATGCCAAACATTTCCAATGAGAGTTGGTCAACATCACAGGTAAGTAGAAGTGACACATTGATAATAGGATGGCACTGAGGAAAAGCTAGCGAAGCGGCATTTGATACTAACGGCTCAGACCAAAGCGGGAAGTGGAAGCCATGGTTCGCAGGTCAGGGTATTCAGAAATCGTGGACAATGAAGCGGGAAATGTTGTCTCCGGCATACACCACTCGATATTCGGACCTGCCAGTGGCGAGGTGACTCTCCCGGCTTAGAAATTGACGACAACCAGCAGTACCTGTTACTTAGTGGAGTGGGAAGGGCGCATTTGCGCCCTTTTTCATGTCTTGCTAAACACTGTGATTGATTAAATAATCGTTCAGAATATTCTCAAATAAGGATGTAGGAATGAGTGTTTACAGAGACGAAAACGGGAAATATAGAACCTACGCGGACAATACGCAGGAATTTGACTACGCGGATGCAGCTTACCGCCATGAGAGGGATTTACAGGCTGCATTACATCCACAAACTGATCATGCATCTGGAGGCGGAGGCGGAGGCGCTGGTGGTATCGATATCAGTTGGGATGAGTTCAAAACGCTGATAGCATTCATTGGGCCGGTATTAGTGTTGTACTGGTTAGTTGCATTTCCGGCACTAAACGCCTCATGGCTCCTTATGAACACCCCCGCGCCTTTCAGCTGGATAGGTTCATTGCTTTACACGGCATGGGATTTAGCCGTTAAGGTGGCTGGAGCGCCTTACTACTTGGCATATTTTTTGGCACTACCGGCGTTTATTTTGCGATGCCGATTATCGCATTTATCTGGCTTTTTGTACTTTCCTCCATTATCAACCGTCTTCGTAGCGCGTATCCTAAGTTAATGTGGAAAGCCTTTTACTTTCTGGCTATTGCTGCTGCCGTCCCAGTAGTTCTAGTTTTAATTGCTTATCTGTTTGGTTCATTAAGAGGTGATTCAATCGCGTATTTTTGGTACGGGCACGACCCATACACCTCACACATTTGGGCATACGCCCACAGCGGTTCGTCGCGTTTACTTTTTTAAGTAATGATTGATAATAGGGCGCCTTGTGCGCCTTTTTTTGTGAAAAGTTCGAAATTTTATAACTTCCACTCAACGCTTCAAAAACTCCAAATATATCTTCATAATAAGCGAATGAGTGAATCACTAACTATATGATTTATATAAGTCATGTGATTTCATTATATTATGAATATATTGGTTAAATTGTTGTTTAAAGTGATTAAAAAGACTGATTTAAAATCCCTCGGCTTATGGCTGTGCGGGTTCAAGTCCCGCCCCGGGCACCATATTCAGTAGTAAATAAAAACGAATTAAAACAAAGCAATATAAGCAATGTCGTGACCGCCCAAGGGCGGTTTTTTTGTTTTTGTTGTTTATGCCCTAATACCTGTTCGCAACCTTTCCGGATATAAAAAACGGCTATTTCGTCAGAAATAGCCGCTGGGTGTTACCGTAAAATTGCGCTGACAGGCCGCTAAAGCGCCACGCCAATCATCCCAAATTGCCACTTAACCGATCGCGGAAATCGCTGCTGCGGTTATCCAACCCGATAACCTGCACGGTTGCACCGTGGCGTTGGTAGCGATATTCAATGGCATCCAGCGCGGCGACACTGGATGCGTCCCAGATCTGGGCGTGCGTCAGATCAATGGTGACGATTTTCGGATCGTGGCCGTAATCGAAATGCTCAAATAAATCATTGCTGCTGCCAAAGAACAGCGGGCCACGCACGGTGTAATACACTTGCTCACCGTCATCGCTCAACTGGCGCTCGGCATGGATCACATGGGCAATACGGCGGGCAAACAGCATCATGGCGAGAATAACGCCGATCAGTACGCCCAGCGCCAGGTTGCCGGTCCAGACGGTGACAACCACGGTCAGTACCATCACTGAGGTTTCTGACCACGGCATGCGCTTGAGCGTAGCGGGCTGCAGGCTATGCCAGTTCACGGTTTTCACCGCCACCACCATCATAATGGCGGCCAAAACCACCATGGGAATTTGCGCCATAATCTGGCTCAGCCCGGTTACCATCAGCAGTAGCACAATACCCGCCGCGAGGGTGGAAATGCGGGTGCGTGCTTTACCCAGTTCCACGTTAACGATGGTCTGGCCAATCATCGCGCAGCCCGCAATGCCGCCGTAAAATCCGGCTAAAATATTGCCGATGCCGAGCGCCCAGGATTCACGGCGTTTTCCGGATGGGGTATCGGTAATATCGTCCACCAGTTTGGCGGTCAGCAACGACTCCATTAAGCCAACAAACGCGATACTCAGTGCTGTCGGCCAGACGATCTGCAGCGTTTGCAGATTAAACGGCACCAGCAGGGTCGTAAAGCCGGGCAAACCCGCACTCATCGGGCCTTCATCTCCCACATTGGGCACGCGATAGCCCAGCAGCAATGCCACAGCGGTGACGGCCACAATCGCCACCAGCGGTGACGGCACGCTCTTCAGTACTTTTGGCAACAACAACACGATGGCCAGCGTTGCGGCAAACAGCACCCAGACCAATCCAGACTGACCCCAAACATGCGGCACCTGAGCAAAGAAGATCAGGATACCCAGCGCGTTGACAAAACCCAGCATCACCGAGCGCGGAATATAACGCATCATGCGCGATAGCCCGCCCAGGCCAAAGATGATTTGGATGATACCGCCGAAGATCACGGCAGGCAGGATGTACTCCACACCGTGCGCGTGCACCATCGGGCCAATCACCAGCGCCACTGAGCCAGCCGCCGCCGTGACCATCGCCGGACGGCCACCTAAAATCGACAAGGTCAGACACAACACCACCGAAGCGACCAAACTCACTTTCGGATCGACACCGGCAATAACTGAAAAGGAGATGACTTCTGGGATCAATGCCAAAGCGGTAATGACGCCCGCCAGACACTCGCGGGTTAACAGCGCGGGCGAACGTAAAACGCTGCCCACGGTAATATCGTTCGCCTCAGGGGCGTGATCAGGGGATTTGCTCATAAATGTGCAGGCTCTTTTATTATTTTGCACATGCCGTCACGGCAAGGCATTAACCAGTTAGACAGTAAACGCGGATGATGTTAGCGGGCATCGAGAAATGAAGCTAGCGGAGAGCGAAGAAGAGAGTGATTCCGTCCCTGGAATCCGGTGTTAAACCGACAGGTCGTCCGGTGTTTTGTTGACAACCAGTTCCAACAAATGACGATAAATATCCAGCTGAATCACATCGCTTTCCAATTCAAGGCGGTTAATCAGCGAAGCAATAATGGCTTTATTGGTGACCGGTTTGCCGGCCTGCAGGATTTCAGCAATGATCTGTCCGAAAACTTCCATCTCAGTGCTGTCGCTGTTGCCTGCGAGTTTAAAATAGTCAGCGATAGCTGCGCTGCTGGTAGCGGCGTTTTGCATGTGTGAAGCCCTTAAGATCGGTCTGATGGCAACCAGGCCCTCAGTTCCATGATGAAAAATTCACGCGCGGACAGGCGCGCAAGACCCAAACTCATCAACCAACGCAAAAAGACACCTCTGAAGGTGGAAATCCAAAAACACCTTCAGAGGCGACGCAAAGTGCATCATTCGTTACGGAGCCGTTAGCCGGCTCACGGGGTGTAAACTTATACAAAGTAACTTAACTTGTACAATGATATTTTTGAGTGATTCGTGCTTTGTTTTATTTAACATGCACTTATATTTGGCGAGAGACTGCAAACTTATACAATATAGCTGTACAGAGTCAAATTTAGGCTCAAAGCGTTACATTTTGGTGGGAAATGCGAGAGAGTGAACAGGTGAACTAACATGGCTAATGTAAGCAAACTTTTCATCGTGCGTGCGCTTTGTTTATAATAACGCACCCAGTTAGTTAGATACCTAACCATTAGGCTACTACGTTTTGAGCGACTACCCACAACCTTTTTCGCGTTTATTGCATTTAACGGCCCATGCCTGGCGGCTGGCGGTTGATCGTCGCCTCAAAGAGAGCGGCCTGAGCATGAGCAGTTGGATGGCCATCGCGACGGTAGCCACTGCCACCGAGCCGCCAACTCAAAAAGCGTTGGCCCAACTGTTGGGATTAGAAGAAGCGAGCGTGGTACCGCTGGTGGATCGTCTGGTGAAACAGCAATTACTGGCGCGTGTTCAGCCCAAAGAAGATCGCCGCAAACGTTTGTTGGTGCTGACCGAGCAGGGAAGCGTGGCCTTTGACGAAGTGAAAACGCAGGCGGACGCTTTGCGTACGCAACTGCTGGCTGATATCGATCCTGAAGCGCTGGCGGTGACCGAGAAGGTGCTGCAACAGTTATTGGCGCGATTAGGAAGTATGTGATCGTGGCAAAACGCAATCCCTATGCTCAACGTGAATGGCTGCCGCATGAAAAGCCGATGCTGCCAGGCTCACCCTCGACCCCAATCCACTCGCCCTCAAAGCGCGTGGCATTCGGCATTATCGGACTGCTGATTTCCATCACCGGCGCGCTCAGCAATGCGCTGGTGACCGCCAATTTGACCAATCTTCAGGGCACCTTTGGCGCCTACAGCAATGAAATTGCCTGGCTGCCGGCCGTTTATGTGATGGGCAATATTTCCATCAACCTGCTGTTGGTGAAATTCCGCCAGCAGTTCGGCCTGCGGCTATTTACCGAAGCGTTCCTGGTGCTTTACGTCATCGTGGCGTTCTTCCACATCCTTGCCAACGATCTCAGCTCCGCCATCATTGTCCGCACCGCGCACGGCATGGTGGGCGCGGCACTCAGCTCGCTGGGCATCTATTACCAGATTCAAGCGTGGCCGGCCAAACATCGGCTTAAAGCATTGGTGATCGGCATTACCGCCTCACAATTGGCGATCCCGCTGGCCCGCCTGTTCTCAACAGAACTGTTGCAGCTGGAAGAGTGGCGCGGCCTGTATCTGTTTGAGCTTGGCTTGGCACTGATTGCGCTCGGCTGTGTACTGGTGGTGAAGTTGCCGCCCGGCGACCGTATCAAAGCGTTTGAAAAGATGGATTTTGTCACTTTTATATTGCTGGCACCGGGCATGGCTTTGCTGTGCGGCGTTTTGTCACTGGGTCGCATCGAGTGGTGGTTTACCACGCCGTGGTTGGGCATTTCATTAGCCATCTCGTTGGTGCTGATTGTCGCGGCGGTGGTGGTAGAACATAACCGCGCGAACCCGCTGATTAACACCCGATGGCTGAGCAACGGCATGATTGTCCGGCTGGGCATTGTGATGATCATGATGCGTATCGTGCTGGCGGAGCAGAACACCGGCGCGGTGGGATTCCTGCAACAGATCGGGCTGCTGAATGATCAGATGCGTGGATTGGCGTTGGCGATTATCGCCGGGGTGATTTTTGGCATGATCGCCAGTGCGCTCACCATCAAGCCAACGCATCTTAGCTGGCCGATTGTCACCTCGCTGGTGGTGATGATCGTCGCGTCGTACATGGATGCGCAATCGAGCCCGCTGACGCGCGGCAACAATCTGTACTTCAGTCAGTTTTTACTCGGCTTTAGCAGCGCCTTTTTCCTCGGGCCCGCGATGCTGTTAGGAATTGGCGGTGTGGTCACGCAGCCGAAAAATCTGGTGAGTTTTG
Organism: Pantoea rodasii; assembly: GCF_002095465.1. GTDB lineage: Bacteria > Pseudomonadota > Gammaproteobacteria > Enterobacterales > Enterobacteriaceae > Pantoea > Pantoea rodasii. Next base: position 229,523 of record NZ_MLFP01000005.1, read on the forward strand.
TGGTGCTGTTTGGTATGAGCCAAAATCTCGGTGGGCTGATTGGCTCGGCCATTCTCGGTACTTTCCAGACGTGGCGGGAGAAATATCACTCCAGCCTGCTGGGCGATCAGCTTTCGCAGCTCGATCCCAACGTCACCGAGCGGCTGAGCCAATACAGTTCACTGTTTAGCAGCCAGCTGTCCGATAACGTTTTGCTCAGCGCACAGAGTTCGAGCCAACTGCAAACCGTGGCCACGCTGCAGGCGAATGTACTGGCCTATAACGACACCTATTTACTCACTGCTGCGATGGCGTTGATCACCCTGATGTGGGTGCTGTGGCGACTGACGCGGCTGCGTTACATCAACTGGCGTCAGGCACGCCGTACTTTGACGGAACAGCGTCAGCAAGCTTCAAACCCGACGGAGAATTCATGAGCCAACAGGACGATATTCAGGCTGCGGAGCGCGAACGCGCCAACCGCCGACGTATTCTTTCCATCGCTTTCGGCAGCGGCATCGTGATTGTTGGTGTGCTGGTGATTTTATACGCCTGGCAGCTGTGGCCGTTTACCAGCACCATTCAGTCCACGGAAAACGCCTACGTGCGCGGTCAGGTGACCTTTATCAGCCCGCAGGTGAGCGGCTATTTGACCGACGTCAACGTGGTGGATTTGCAGCCTGTCACTAAAGGGCAGTTGCTAATGACCATTGACGATCGTATCTATCGCCAGCGCGTGCATCAGGCGCAGGCGCAGCTGGATATGAAAATCGCGGCACAAAATAACAACCAGCAACAGCGTCGCAGTGCCGAAGCGAATATTCTCAGCAATAAAGCCGCGCTGGAGAATGCAAAAGCGCAGGCGCTGAAAAGCACGCTGGACCTTAAGCGTGTGGAAAACCTGGCAGCCGATGGATCGTTGTCAGTGCGCGAGCGTGATGCATCGCGCGCGGCCAATGCGCAGGCGCAGGCGCAACTCCGCCAGGCCGATGCGCAGGTTGCGGTGTCGCAGCAGAGTTTACAAACGGTGATTGTAAATCGCGGTTCACTGGAAGGCGATGTCGCAAGCGCCAAAGCCGCGCTGGAACTGGCCAATATCGATCTGGCTAACACGCGCATTATCGCGCCCGATAGCGGACAGCTGGGGCAACTGTCAGTGCGCAAAGGCACTTATGTTACGGCGGGCACGCGGCTGACTTCTGTGGTGCCGGACAACAAGTGGGTGATCGCCAATTTGAAAGAGACGCAGCTGGCACGTGTGCGTCCGGGCTTACCGGTCACCATTCGTGTGGATGCGCTCGACGGCAAGCGTTTTAACGGCCGGGTTGAATTTATCTCGCCCGCTGCAGGTTCTGAATTCAGTGCCATTTCGCCAGACAATGCCACCGGTAACTTTGTCAAAATTGCTCAGCGCATTCCGGTGCGCATCCGTATTCTGGATGACACGGAAGGATTGCGTCCTGGCATGTCGGTTGAAGTTAATATTGATACCGCAGCAGAGCCGCACAAGGATGCACCATGAAGCGGTTACTCCTCGCCTCGTTGATGGCGTTGATGGTCAGCGGCTGTGCGACAGAGGTGGAAAAAGCCCCCTCATCGTTGCCGATCCCGGAGAGCTGGCGCCAGCAGGTGGGGCCCTCAGCAGCACCCGAAGCGCAGTGGTGGCAACGCTTTGGCGACGACGACCTCAATCGCTTAGTCAACCAGGCGTTGCAGCATAATAGCGATATCCTGATTGCCCGATCTCGGGTCGATCAGTATCGCGCGCAGCTGCGTGCGGCTCAGGGTGACAACTTCCCGACGTTATCGGCGGGCGTGGCGGCCACGCATCAGCGCGCGTTGTCGGCTGTGACCGGGCAACCGTATGAGAACGCGGTATTTCAGGGGTTGTTGCAGGCCAACTATGAGGTGGATCTGTGGGGCAGCCGCAGCAACAGCATTCGCGCCTCGCAAGCTTCGCTAGATGCGCAGCGTGCCGCAGCCTCGGCGGCGGAATTGACCGTCGCCAGTTCGGTGGCCTCCGGCTATCTCAGCCTGTGCGCACTGGATGAGCAATTGCGTGTCACCGAAGCCACGCTAGCCACGCGTGAAAACTCACTCAATCTGGCACAGCGCCAGTTTGAAACCGGCTACACCTCGCGACTGGAGTGGATGCAGGCCGCATCGGAATATCAAACTGCCAAAGCGCAGGTGCCGCAGCTACAGCATCAGATCGAGCAGCAGGAAAACGCGCTTAGCGTGCTGGTGGGCATGAACCCGCGTGAGATTGCCCGCCCCACTGCGTTTGACCACATCAAACCGCAGACGCTGCCATCGCTGTTGCCGTCTCAGCTGCTCAACCGCCGTCCTGATATCGTGCAGGCGCAGCGTCAGCTGATCGCAGCGGATGCTTCGCTGGCCTCGACGCAAGCGGATTTATTGCCATCGCTCAATCTTACCGCCAGCGGCACGCTGGAAAGTTATCAATTGCATCAGCTGCTGGATAATCCTTTCCGCCTGTGGAGCATTGGCGGCAGCATTCTCGCACCGTTGCTCAATCGCGAAGCGCTAACGGCGCAGGTGGATGTGGCAATGGCAACGCGCAATCAGGCGTTGTACGGTTATGAAAAAGTGGTACGCAGTGCCTTTTCGGATGTCGATAACGCGCTGGATGCCATTCGCCGTAGCCAGGAACAGCTAGCGGAACTGCAGAAGCAGGAAGGCTATGTCACAGAAGCGTACCGCATTGCACACAATCGCTATCAGAACGGATACGCCTCCTATCTGGATGAACTGGACGCTCAGCGCACGCTGTTTAGCACTCAGCTCAACATCGTTTCAGTGAAAAATACTCTGCTGCTCGCACAAATCGATCTTTACCGATCGCTGGGCGGCGGCTGGCAGGGGTAAACATGATGCCGCAAAGCGAATTTGCGGCATATTTTCTGCTGTAAACCCGGCAAATTCTGCTTTTGCCATGGCGTGAGGCGGTTCTTAAGTCATTCGTGCTTTTTTTACTTGTCTTTACATCTAGTGGTATTATTCGCGCGCTTTACAAAGTCTGAACGGATCAGTGCCAGTTTGATGACTTGCACGGTCGCCCATCCGGCGATTGGCTATGACAGGGGAAAAAAAGGAAATGATGAATAAAAAAGCGGCTTTCGCCTTGATCGTGACGGCGGCATTAATGACCGGCTGTGCACCGCGCACCGCACCGATTCAGAACGTAAGCCAGACCGTTGGGCAGAGCTACACGGATAGCCAAATGCAGCGTGCTATCGTTGAAGCCGGTGCAGCCAACCACTGGGTGATTTCCCCGGCGGGTCCTGGCGTGATGAACGGCCAACTGTCCGAGCGCGGTCACACGGCGGATATTCGTATCACCTACACCGCCAACAGCTATCGTATTGATTACGTGAGCAGTACCAATCTGAAAGCAGGCAGCGGTCAGATCCACCGTAACTATAATCACTGGATTCAGAACCTGAATCAGGGCATCCAGACGCGCCTTGCGGTTCAAGCGGTAAAATAAGCGCCATGCGTCACCGCTGAGATATTGTTGTAAAGAATGCGGTAACGCTGCCGAAAGAGAAAACAGGCGGGCCATGTGCCCGCCTTGTTAATCGGCGACATCCGCATGAGACGGATGACGGACTCGAACGCAAGCAGGGAAGGGATGCCGCACAGCGAAAATCTGACCATCCCTGAGGCTGAAGAAAGAATACAGGTATGAAACTCGCTTACACCCTGGTTGACTGGCACGCAATTGCACCGGGTCACAGCACCGCCGACGAATGGCAGCGCTGGGCCGGGCAGGCATCTGCGCTGGACGCCACCTTACCGATCGCCAAACCCCAATTTTTGCCGATGATGACCGCGCGTCGCCTCAGTGCGGGCAGCCGTGCGGCTGTGGAGTGCGGACTGACGCTGCTGGCACGCCAATCAGTGGATGCCGTTGTGTTCACTAGCCGCCACGGTGAGCTGGAACGCAATCTGCGCATACTGACGGCGTTAAAAGATCAGCAGGCGCTGTCGCCGACCGACTTTGCTATGTCAGTGCATAATTCTGCGGTGGGCAGCTTAACCATCGCGGCGCGTCAGCCGCTGGTCTCTTCATCGATCTCTGCGGGCATTGACAGTTTTCAGCAGGGGCTGCTTGAAGTCACGGCGTTGCATCAGGCGGGCTACGCGCAGGTGCTGCTGGTGGATTTCGACGGCGTTGTCCCCGCCTATTATCAGCCCTGGCTGCCTGAAATTGAGCGCTTCAACGCCCCTTACGCGGTGGCACTGTTGCTGCAATCCGGCGCTGAGTGGTGCTGTACCGCAACATCCGCGCGCCCCGAATCTGCGCCGTTGCCGCAAAGTCTGCAATTCCTGCAGGCGATGTTGCGGAGTGATGCGCAAATGACGATTGCCGGTGAACGTCACCTGTGGCACTGGGAGCGCCATCATGGCAGCTAATTCTCTTGTCCTGCGCTGGCGTGCTGCCTGCAACTTTTACTGGCGGCTGGTGATGACCGCCGTCAGCTTTACGTTGTTCAGCGTGGGCGGCCTGCTGCTGTCTGTAACCTGGTTTAACCTGCTACTGCTGGTTCAGCGTGATGGCCTGCGCCGTCGTCAAATTGCGCGCAGCAGCATTGCGTGGAGCTTCCGCTGTTTCCTGCGTTTCTGTCGTTTTGTCGGCGTCTACGATTACCAAATTATGGGTGCGGAGTTACTGCGCCAGGATCGCGGCTGTCTGATCGTCGCCAATCATCCTTCGTTAATCGATTACGTAATGATTGCCTCGGTACTGCCAGAAATGGATTGTCTGGTGAAGGCCGAACTGCAGCACAATATTTTTTTAATGGCGTGATCAAATCTGCCGATTATCTGATTAACAGCGAAGCCGATACCTTGCTGCCAGATAGCCAGCAACGTTTGGCGCGCGGCGATACTATCCTGATTTTTCCTGAAGGTACGCGCACCCGCTACGGTGAACCGCTGAAGCTGCAGCGCGGTGCCGCCAATATTGCGGTGCGTGCCGGATGCGATCTGCGCGTGGTACACATTAGTTGCAGCCAGCGTATGCTCGATAAGCAAAGTCGCTGGTATCAGATTCCGCTGGTTAAACCACTTTTTACTGTACGCGTACAATCGCGTATTGATAGCCAGGCCTTCAGTGAAGCCGATGAGGATGCGCAGCCGCTCGCCGCGCGCCGTCTGACGCGTCACCTGCAACAGGCACTGGTCCCTGAAGAGACGAAGTAAGTTATGCAAGCACTGATTAACGACATCAAACTGATGATTATCGACACGCTGAATCTGGAAGAGATCAGCCCGGACGATATTGAAACTGACGCGCCGCTGTTTGGCGAAGGGCTGGGACTCGATTCCATCGATGCCCTTGAGCTGGGACTGGCGGTGAAAAATCGCTTCGGCGTACAGCTTTCGGCTGAAAGCGAAACCTTACGCGCGCACTTTTTTTCCGTGGCCACGCTGGCCGCGTTTGTTGAACAACAGCAAGCCTGAGAACAGCCAAAATGATGAATAAAGACGAAATTTACCAGGAAGTGGCCTCGCTGCTCACCTCGCTGTTTGAAATTGAAGCCGATGATATCCGCCCGGATGCCCGTCTGTACGAAGACCTCGAACTCGACAGCATTGACGCAGTAGACATGGTGGTGCACCTGCAAAAGCGTACCGGTCGTAAAATCAAACCGGAAGCGTTTCGCGCGGTGCGTACCGTGCAGGATGTGGTGGACGCCGTCGACCAACTCATGCGCGACGAAGCCTGATTCGCACTATGCCTGCCATTCTGCGCCTGTTAAATGGTTTGGCCCTGCTGGCCTGGCCGTTTCTGGTGTGGCTCGCCGTTACTCATCCGCAGTGGCGTGGCGTGATTGCCCTGCTGGCGCTGCTGTTTGGCTGGCGCATCTGGTCGTTGCGTCACGCACAGGGTGCGATGGGGCGGGTGATGCTAACGGTGGCACTGGTGGGCGCGCTATTGTGCCTTGCCAGTATGCTGTTGCGCAGTCAGCATTTGTTGCTGTGGTATCCGGTGGTGGTGAATGTCTTAATGCTGCTGCTGTTTGGCACATCTTTATGGAGTCCCATGCCGCTGGTTGAGCGTTTAGCGCGCCTGCGCGAGCCGGATTTGCCCGCGCGAGCCGTAGGTTATACGCGCCGCGTCACCCAGGTATGGTGTGTTTTTTTCGTTTTTAACGGCAGCGTGGCGCTGGTCACCTGCCTGCGCAATGATGTCTCGCTATGGACACTCTGGAATGGGTGCATCAGCTATCTGCTGATGGGCACGCTGATGGGCGGCGAATGGCTGCTGCGTCAGCGTATGAGGAACAAGGCATGAAGGTGGTAAGTATCCGCGACTGGCTCGCTGCGTCGGATCGCGTGGTGGCCTGGCAAGGGCAGCAACAGCATTGGCTATCGGAGATGCGTCAGCAGGTGCAGGCGCTAGTGGACACACTGCAACGGCTGCCGGGCCAGCACTGGGCGTTGTGCTTCGATAACAGTTATCACTTCACGGCTGCGCTGCTGGCGCTCTGGCACGCCGGCAAAACGCCGGTGATCCCTGGACATTGTCGCGCCGCGCAGCTGGAAGAGATGGCCGATCAGCTGGATGGGGTGATCAGTGATATGCCACTGGCGGTCTCACTGCCGCAACTGCGTTGGGACGGCGCACTGTCGCTGGGTGAATTGCCTGCCATCGCTGAAGATGCCGCGCTGGTGCTGTTCACCTCCGGTTCCACCGGCACGCCGCGTCGCGTGGTGAAATCACTGCGCGCACTCGATCTGGAAGCCCAGTGGCTGGCGGACTTATGGGCCGACCGTCTGCAGCAATGCCATGTTATTGCCTCCGTGAGCCATCAGCATCTGTATGGCCTGACGTTTCGCATTGTGTTGCCGATGGCGCTGAGCTTGCCGCTCGCCGCCCAGCAAATCTTTTACGGTGAACAGCTGGCCGATCAGCGCCGCGATCGCCGCTACGCCTTTATTAGCAGCCCGGCCTTTTTGCGTCGCCTGGATCCTTCCCTGGAGGCTCCGTCGTGTGCGCTGATTGTTTCGGCTGGCGGGGCATTGCCCTGGGCTGATGCACAGCAGGCACAGCGCGCCTTTAAGTGTGCGGTGGATGAAATTTACGGCAGCACCGAAACCGGTGTGGTTGGCTGGCGCTGTGCGCAGGCAGAAAATTCCCCGTGGCACTGTTTCCCACAGGTTAAGCTGGTTCAGCAGGAAGCCGGCTGGCGGGTGTTTTCGGCTCTGCTGGAAACCAGCGAAGGTTGGCCGCTCGACGATCGTATTGTGCAACAGCCCTCAGGCGCATTTCAGCTGGCAGGCCGTCAGGATCGGGTGGTGAAGATTGAAGACAAACGCGTGTCGCTGAGCGAAATCGAACGCCGTCTGCTAGCCTTGCCCGGCGTAGAAGACGCAGCGGCTCTGGCGATTCAGCGTCATGGCCGTCAGGCAATTGGCGTGGTGCTGGCCTTGCCGGACACGCTCGATGCCGCAAAGCTGACCCAACGTAAGAAACAATGGAAAATCGCGCTGCAACCCTGGCTGGAGCCGGTTGCCATGCCGCGTTACTGGCGAGTCGTCAACGCGATTCCGGTTACGGCGCAGAGCAAACGCGCCTGGCCCCAAATTGAGGAACTGTTTGATGTTGCCGGTTGAACTTAACGCCCAGCAGCAGGGCGCGACGCTAACGTTGCGCCTGCATGCCGCCGCGGATCTGTTTTGGTTCCGCGGCCACTTTCCCACCTTACCGATTTTACCCGGCGTCGCGCAGCTTGACTGGGCGCTGCATTATGGCCTGTCGCGCCTGGCGATCGGCAAACACTTCAGTTCTATCGAAAACATCAAATTTCAGCAGCCGGTGCCGCCTGATGCGGAACTGGAGTTGCAGCTGAACTGGCAGGAAGAGAAATCACTGTTGATGTTCAGCTTCAGCCTGATTCGTGGTGATAGCGCTGAGATGGCCAGCAGCGGGAAGATACGCCTGTGCTGAGCACGTCTTTCAAACCCTGTGTTCTGATTCCCTGCTACAACCACGGCGCCATGCTGGCCTCGGTGCTGGCGCGACTGGCTGCCTTTAATCTGCCGGTGATTATCGTCGATGACGGCAGCGATGCGCAGACACAGCAGCAGATCGCCGCGCTGGACGCTCCGCAGCTGGAAATCCTCACCTTACCGGTGAACCAGGGCAAAGGCGCGGCGGTGATCGCCGGGATGCGCAGAGCCGCTGCGGCAGGATACAGCCACGCGCTGCAACTCGACGCAGACGGCCAGCACCAGGTGGAAGACACCCCGCGCATGCTGGCGGAAGCGGAAAGCCATCCCGATTGCCTGATCTCCGGCCAGCCTGTATACGATGATTCCATCCCCAAATCCCGCTTATACGGCCGCTACATCACCCATTTTTGGGTGTGGATCGAAACGCTGTCATTTTCACTAAAAGACAGCATGTGCGGTTTCCGCGTTTATCCACTGCAACCGTCTCTGCAACTGTGTGACCGTCAGCCGATTGGTCAGCGCATGGATTTCGACACCGAAATCATGGTGCGTCTGTACTGGCAGGGCACACCGAGCCGTTTTATCAGCACGCGCGTCACCTATCCGGCAAGTGGTCTGTCGCATTTTGATGCGCTGCACGACAACCTGCGTATCTCGTGGATGCACACGCGCCTGTTCTTTGGCATGTTGCCGCGCATCCCACAGTTGCTGAGCCGTCGTAGAGCTGAACAGCACTGGTCAGCCACGCCTGAACGACGCGGTCAGAGCGGATTGCGTTTTATGCTGTGGTTGTACCGTCGTGCCGGGCGGCTGCCGTTTGTGCTGCTGCTGTGGCCGGTGGTGGCGGTTTACTGGCTAAGCGGACGTGAGGCGCGTGCCGCTTCTCAGCAGTGGCTGACGCGGGTGCAGGCCGAAGCCAGCAAGCAGCAGATTGCGCTGCCAACGCCGATCAACAGCTATCGCCACTTTCTGCGCTTTGGTTACAGCATGCTGGACAAAGTCGCCAGCTGGCGCGGAGATGTACAGTGGGGACGCGATATTGATTTTGCACCGGGTGCCGAAGAGGTCATCCGTGCAGCGGATGGCAAAGGACATTTGATCCTCGCGTCGCATTTGGGTGATATCGAAGCCTGCCGCGCCATGGCAAAACAGGTCAGCGGGCTGGTGATTAACGCCTTGGTGTTTACCGATAACGCCCAGCGCTTTCGTGAAGTGCTGGAGAGCATCGCGCCGCAGGCCGGGGTAAATCTGATGCCGGTCACCGATATCGGCCCGGATACCGCCATTCTGCTGCAACAAAAGCTGGATGCCGGGGAATGGGTGGCGATTGTGGGCGATCGTACCGCCGTGCATCGTCAGCGCGGAGGTGAACGCCGCGTAGTGTGGAGTCAATTTATGGGCCGTCCGGCACCGTTTCCGCAGGGGCCGTTTGTGCTGGCGGCGGCATTGCGTTGCCCGGTGCTGTTAATGTTTGCCCTGCGTGAACAGGGCAGACTGCGGGTGCACTGTGAACCGTTCGCCGATCCTATCCAGCTACCGCGCGCCCAACGACAGGCAGCGCTGCAGGCCACGGTGGATTGCTACGCCGAACGACTGCAACAGCATGCGCTGATGGCGCCGCTGGACTGGTTTAACTTTTACGATTTCTGGACGTTACCAGAGGAGAAGAGCCGCGATGAGTGAACGCACCTGGCGCGCTGAAGTTGCACTGACCGTGTCGTTCCACGACTGCGACCCGATGGGCGTGGTGTGGCACGGCAACTATTTCCGCTTTTTTGAAGTGGCGCGTGAAGCGCTGCTGCGCAGCATCAATTACAGCTACGGTGAGATGACCGCCAGCGGTTTTGTCTGGCCGGTGGTGGACACACGCGTTAAGTATCGCCAGCCGCTGCGCTGCGAAGAGGTGATTCGCGTAGAAGCCAGCATTACGGAATACGAAAACCGCCTGCGTATCGATTATGTGATCCGCAATGCGGCGGACCAAATCACCACCAAAGCGCACACGTTGCAGGTGGCGGTGGATGCGGCCAGCCAGGAGATGAATTTCGTCTCGCCGGATATTTTGTTTGAGCGCCTGGGAGTCAAACCGTGATCAGACTATTTTGCTTACTGCTGACGTTGATCGGTGCCAGCGCACACGCCGTGACGCTGGATCAGCTACAACAGCGTTTTGCCAGCCAGCCAGTGATCCGTGCCAACTTCGAGCAGGTGCGCACCATTTCCGGCATGTCGCAGCCGCTGGTGTCGCGCGGCCAGTTATTGATCGCTCAGCAGCAAGGCTTGTGGTGGCATCAGGCCACACCGTTTGAAATGACTCTGATTCTCGATGATAAGCGCATGGTGCAGAGCATGAGTGGCCAGCCGCCGCAGGTGATCACCGCCGACAGCAATCCGCAGATGTTCCAGTTCAATCATCTGATGCGCGCCTTGTTCCAGGCCGATGAAAAGGTGCTGCGCGAGAATTTCGATCTCGATTTCCACGATCGAGGCAATGATCAATGGCAGCTGAGCCTGACGCCGAAAGCGGCACCGCTGAATAAAATCTTCAACCGTATCGATCTGCAGGGCGCCGCCTTCCTTAGCAGCATTACACTGGATGATAAGCAGGGCGATAAAACCGCCATTACCCTGAGTGATACCCGCACTGAGCCAAAACAACTGACCGATGAAGAGCGAGCGCGTTTTGCCCCAGCGCAGTGAGAAAACTGCTGCGCTGCTGTGGCTGGCGGTGTGTCTGGCGCTGGCGGTGGCCCTTGCCATCCTGTTGCCGCGCAGCCAGCTGAACAGCAGCGTACTGGCCTTACTGCCGCAACAAAATCTCGGGCAGGCACCCGCTGAGATCCAGCAAGGCTTTATGCAGCGGCTGGATCGTCAGCTGGTGTGGCTGGTGAGCGCCGATGACGCGCACGGTGATCAGGTAGCGGAGTGGTGGCAAGCGCAGTTGCAGGCGCTGCCGATGCTGAAACAGGTCAGCGGTGCGCTGGATGAGGATCAGATGCAACGCTGGGGCACCTATGCTTTCCAGCATCGTAATGGCCTGATCGATCCTTTGACACGAGCACGTCTGCAAAACGGCGGCACCGCACAAGCCGACTGGATTCTGGCGCAGTTATTCTCAGCGTTTGCCGGTGTTGGCAGTAAAGAGATCCAAAACGATCCACTGATGCTGGTGCGTGGTGCGCAGCTGGCACTGCAGCAGAATGCCAGCAAAATGGTGCTGCATAACGGCTGGTTAACCGTGAATGATGCCCAGCCTCGCCGCTGGTATTTCCTGCACGGTGAACTGGCCAGCAATGCCTTTAGCATTCAGCAGAGCCATCAGTTGGTAACCGCCCTCAACCAGCTTGAACAGCAATTAAAAACGCGCTGGCCTGATGCGCAGCTGTTAACGCGTGGCACGGTGCTGTTCAGTGATGATGCCAGCCAGCGTGCGCAGCATGATGTTGAAACGCTCGGCAGCGTAACGCTGGCCGGATTGTTGCTGCTGGTGTGGCTGGTGTTCCGCTCGCTGCGGCCGCTGGCACTCTGTGCGCTCTCGGTGGCGATAGGTGCGATGGCCGGCACGGTGCTGACCTTGCTCTGCTTTGGCGAGCTGCATCTCACCACCTTAGTGATGAGCCTCAGCATTGTCGGTATCTCTGCCGATTACACCTTGTACTACCTGACGGAGCGCATGGTGCACGGCGAGCAATCCACGCCATGGCAAAGCCTGCACAAGGTGCGCGCCACCTTACTGCTGGCACTGGGCACCACGGCGATTGCCTGGCTGCTGATGTTGCTGGCACCGTTTCCCGGTTTGCGCCAGCTGGCGGTGTTCGCCGCCAGCGGGTTGAGTGCCTCTTGTCTGACGGTGATCTGTTTTTATCCGTGGCTGGTGCGCGGCTTGCCGGTGCGACCGATTCCCGGCATGGTGTGGCTGGCGCGCTGGTTAGCGGCGTGGCGTCGCAACAAACTGTTGAAAATCGGATTGCCGCTGCTGGTGGCAATCTATGCATTGAGCGGCATCATTCAGCTGCACGTTGATGACGATATTGCCCATCTGCAAAGCGCACCCGCGAAACTGCTGGCACAGGATCGTCAGCTGGCGCAACTCACCGGCCAGCAGGCCGATCAAACCTGGTTTGTGGTGTGGGGCGATAACGAACAACAGGCATTGCAGCGTCTCAGCGCGCTGACGCCGAAACTGCAACAAGCACAGCAGCAGGGCTGGATGGCGGGTTATCGCGTCTTGCCGCTCAATTCACTGGACCAGCAACAGCAGGATGTCCAGCTGTTGCAGCAGGCCGCGCCGAATATCCTGGCGCGGTTAAAACAGGCGGGAATCACGTTAGCCAATGCCGACCTTGCGGCGATGCCGGTCAATGCCGATGACTGGCTGGCGAGTCCGCTCAGCGAAGGCTGGCGCTTGCTGTGGCTGTCATTACCGGATGGACGCAGCAGCGTGCTGGTGCCGGTCAATGGCGTGAAAAACAGTGCGGCGTTACTGGACTTAGCAACGCAGCAGGCGGGTGTGAGCTGGGTCGATCGCAAAGCCAGTTACGATGAGCTTTTCCGCTTCTGGCGCACGATGCTAAGTGGCCTGTTGGGGCTGGCGCTGCTGTTGATCACCGCGAGTTACATCGTACGCCTTGGTTTGCCAGCGGGCTTGCGCAGCGCGTTGCCTTCCTGGCTGTCGCTGGCGGCGGCGCTGGCGACGTTAGGCTGGATTGGTGCCAGCCTGAACTTATTCGCCTTACTGGCGCTGATTCTGGTGCTCGGCATCGGCATCAATTACACGCTGTTCTTCAGTAATCCCCGCGGTACGCCGCTGACCTCGATGCTGGCGGTCACGCTGGCGATGATGACCACATTGCTGACGTTAGGCATGTTGGTGTTCAGCAGCACGGCGGCAATCAGTGGCTTTGGCACCGTGCTGTGCAGCGGGATCTTTTGTGCATTCTTGCTGGCTCCGCTAGCGCTGGCCCCTGGGAAAAGAAAGCAACGATGAAAACAGGTGCTTTGTTATTGATGCTGAGCCTGCTGTTGAGCGGCTGTGCACAGCATGACAGCCCATCCGATCGGCCCACCGCGTGGCTAAAACCGGGCGTGCGCGTCACTTTGCCTGCGCCGGGTATTTCACCCGCGTTTCAGCAGCAGCAACTGCTGACCGGCCACGCCAAAGGCAAAACCCAGTCACTGCTGGTGCTGCTGAGTGCCGATTCGCAGCAAATCAGCCTGGCCGGGTTATCTTCGCTGGGTATTCGCTTGTTCCGCGTGACCTATGATCAAAACGGTATTCATACTCAGCAGATGATGGCGCTGCCCGAAATGCCGCCCGCCAGCCAGGTGTTAGCCGATGTGATGCTGAGCCACTGGCCGCTCAGTGCGTGGCAGCCGCAGCTGCCGCCGGGCTGGCAGCTGGTCGACGAGGGCGACCGTCGTGAGTTACGCGATCCTGCCGGTAACGTGGTGACGCTGATTCGCTATCTGCAACGAGGAACCGTACGTGAACCGATCAGCATCGACCAGCGTGCATTCGGTTATCAAATTCAAATCCAGCATCTGGACGCATCTTCATGATCTACATCTCGGCGTTTGGTATGGTCAATGCGCTCGGCAACACGCTGGAGCAGATTGCCGCGCAGCTAACGTCAGGCCATGCACCCGGCATGCAGCCGCGCGAAGGCTGGTTGCAGCAAGATAAAACCTGCTGGCTGGGCGAGGTGCCGGGTGAACTGCCGCCAGTGCCCGCCGCCCTTGCCGCACACAATACGCGCAATAATCAGCTACTGCTGGCGGCACTGGCGCAGATCCGTCCGGCTGTCGATGCCGCGATTGCCCACTTTGGTCGTGAACGCGTCGCGGTGGTGCTGGGCACTAGCACCTCGGGTGTGGATGAGGGCGATCGTCAGGTTGACGGTGGTTTGCCGGGCTACGATTACCGCATGCAGGAATTGGGCGATCCGTCGCGTTTCCTGGCACATTACCTTGAACTGGACGGCCCGGCGTACACCATTTCGACCGCCTGTTCCTCCAGCGCCCGTGCGTTGATCAGCGGACAGCGTTTGATTGAGGCCGGTCTGGTGGATGTGGCGCTGGTGGGCGGCGCGGATTCGCTTAGCCGCATGCCAATAAACGGCTTTGCCAGCCTGGATTCGTTATCCGAGCGCCATTGCGCGCCGTTCAGCGCAGAACGTGACGGTATCTCGATTGGTGAGGCGGGGGCGCTGCTGTTGCTAACGCGTGAACCGCAGCCGCTGGCGCTGCTTGGCGCGGGTGAATCATCGGATGCCTGGCATATGTCGGCTCCACATCCGGAAGGCGTAGGCGCAGAACAGGCGATGAGGATGGCGTTGCAGCAGGCCGGCTTGCAGCCGCAGGATATCGGCTACATTAATTTGCACGGCACCGCCACGCTACTCAACGATCAGGTTGAATCGGCAGTGATCCATCGCCTGTTTGGCGATCGCGTGCCGTGCAGCTCCACCAAACATCTGACGGGCCACACGCTGGGTGCGGCGGGTGCTACTGAGGCGGCGCTGGCGGCACTTATCGTGCAACAGAATCTGGCGTTACCGGCGCAGGATTTCACCACCACTACATTGGATAGCACGCTGCCTGCCTGTGGACTGCTGACTTCGCCGCAGCCGCTGGCGCGTCCGATCATTGCTTCAAACTCTTTTGCTTTTGGCGGGAACAATACCTGCCTGATTGTAGGAAAGCCTCATGACTGATTTTCTGCCGGTAAGCGATTATCTGCCGCACCGTGCACCGATGTTGCTGCTGGATCGCGTCATTCAGGTCAGCGACGAGCGCGTAGTGTGTGAAGTGACGATCAACCACCATGGCGTGCTGGCCCCGTTTCTCAATGCGCAGGGCGAGTTGCCCGCGTGGTTCGGTGTCGAGATCATGGCGCAAACCGTGGGCGTCTGGTCAGGCTATCATGCCCGTCAGCGCGGCGATCGGGATATCCAGCCTGGCATGTTACTGGGCGGACGCGGCTATCGCGCCACTGCGGCCACCTTTGCGGCAGACAGCACGCTGCGTGTGGAAATGCATCTGCTGATGCGCGACGACAAGCTCGGCAGCTTCGAAGGCGAAATCCGAAGTCAGGACGCGGTGATTGCCAGCGGACGGTTAAATACTTATCAGCCAGATGAGCAGGAACTTAATCAACTACAACAGGGAATTCAGCCATGACACGCAGCGTATTAGTGACTGGTGCCAGTAAAGGGATTGGCCGCGCCATCGCGCTTCGTCTGGCGCAGGACGGTTTTCACGTGGTGGTGCATTACCACCGTGATGCAGCAGGCGCACAACAGACGCTAACGGAGATCGCCGACGCGGGTGGCCAGGGGCGCATCCTGCAGTTTGACGTGGCCGAACGCGAAGCCACGCGCACCGCGATTGAGAACGATATTGCCGCGCACGCCGCCTATTACGGCGTGGTGAACAATGCCGGCATCACACGCGACGGTGCTTTCCCGGCCCTGACCGAAGATGAGTGGGATAGCGTGATCCACACTAACCTCGACAGCTTCTACAACGTGATCCATCCGTGCGTGATGCCGATGATCGGTCTGCGCAATGGCGGCCGCATCATCACCTTGTCCTCAGTGTCTGGCATCATGGGCAACCGGGGTCAGGTGAATTACAGCGCGGCCAAAGCCGGGATTATCGGTGCCACCAAAGCGCTGGCAATCGAGTTAGCGAAACGCAAAATCACTGTGAACTGCATTGCACCGGGCTTGATCGATACCGGTATGACCGATTTAGAGCCGAGGGTGATGGATGAAGCGCTAAAAATCATCCCGATGAAGCGCATGGGCGCGGCTGAGGAAGTCGCCGGACTCGCCAGCTATTTGATGTCGGATATCGCGGGCTATGTGACGCGTCAGGTGATTTCAATCAACGGAGGTATGCTGTGATTCAGCGTGTAGTGGTAACCGGTATGGGCGGCGTAACGGCTTTTGGCGAGAGCTGGCAGTCGGTCGCGGCGCGGATTAAGCAGGGGCAAAACGCGGTGCGGAAAATGCCGGAATGGCAGATTTACGACGGTTTGCACACCTTGCTTGGTGCACCGGTTGATCACTTCGAACTGCCCGCGCACTACACGCGTAAACGCATCCGCTCGATGGGCCGCGTCTCATTGATGGCGACCCGTGCCACCGAACTGGCGCTGGAGCAGGCGGGATTGATCGATCATCCGGTACTGACCAGCGGTGAAACCGGCATTGCCTATGGTTCTTCCACCGGCAGCACTGGCCCGGTCAGCGAATTCGCCACCATGCTGACGGAGAAGCACACCAATAACATCACCGGCACCACCTATGTTCAGATGATGCCGCACACCACGGCGGTAAACGCCGGGCTGTTTTTGGCCTGCGTGGCCGGGTGATCCCCACCTCCAGCGCCTGTACGTCGGGCAGCCAGGCGATTGGCTATGCGTGGGAAGCGATCCGCCATGGTTATCAAACCGTGATGGTGGCAGGTGGTGCGGAAGAACTCTGTCCCTCTGAAGCGGCGGTGTTTGACACGCTGTTTGCCACCAGCCAGCGCAACGATGCCCCGCAAACCACGCCGTCACCGTTTGATCAACAGCGCGACGGTTTGGTGATTGGCGAAGGGGCCGGGACCTTGATTCTTGAATCGCTGGAGCATGCGCAGGCACGCGGTGCGACCATTTACGCTGAACTGGTGGGTTTCCACACCAACTGCGACGCTGCGCACATTACCCAGCCGCAGCGTGAAACCATGCAGATTTGTATCGAGCGTGCGCTGAAAACCGCGGGTGTGACGTCGGATCAGATTGGCTATATCAACGCACACGGCACAGCCACCGATCGTGGTGATATCGCCGAAAGCCAGGCCACGGCGGCGATCTACGGCAACAGCACGCCAATTTCATCGCTGAAAGCTACTTTGGTCACACGCTCGGTGCTTGTGGTGCATTAGAAGCCTGGATGAGCATTGAGATGATGCGAGAAGGGTGGTTTGCACCCACGCTGAATCTGACACAGCCCGCGGCGGAGTGCGGTGATTTGGATTACATCATCGGCGAATCACGCGCTATTGATACCGATTATATCCAATCCAATAATTTTGCTTTCGGTGGGATCAACACTTCTCTGGTGTTTAAACGCTGGCGCGACGCTTAACTCCTCTTTTAACCGGCGGCTTTAGCCATAGAGCCGCTGGCCTCTGATTTTTTCCGGCCTCAAATCCCCACAAAAGCTGCGTGAAATGCAGGGAGTTGCTTAAAAAAGCCGCAATCTTTGCGCTTTCCTGACGGTTGCGCGCTTACGACCGCGCCTGATTCAGAAAGTTCAGCGATTTTACTTGCTTTCGTAATAGCGCCAAGCATAATCGCAAACCGCAATAATAATGATTATCAATACATTTTGTATCAGGGGATATCCATGCGTACTTCGCCTTTCAATCCCGGACTGAAACCGACGCTGCTCGCCGTTCTGGTCAGTGCCGGTTGTTTGCCAGTGATGGCTGCTACCACCAACACCACAACATCTTCAGCTGCGGCAAAAACGAACAGCAGACGCTGATCGTGACCGCAGCACCACAAACTGATTTCAAAGCAGGCGGTAACGATTTAGTGCCTGCCTACCTCGATGGTCAAATCGCCCACGGTGGCCGCCTCGGCATGCTGGGTGAGCAGAACGCGATGGACGTGCCGTTTAACGTCATCGGCTTCACCTCGAAGATGATTCAGGATCAGCAGGCAAAAACCATTGCTGATGTAGTGCGCAACGACGCCAGCGTGCAGAACGTTCAGGGCTACGGCAACTATGCCGAGACCTATCGCATCCGCGGTTTTGAGCTGGATGGCGATGACATGACCTATGGCGGGCTGCCAGGTGTCGTGCCGCGTCAGGTGATCGATACCCAGCTGATTGACCGCGTCGAAGTATTTAAAGGCGCTAACTCACTGGTCAACGGTGCGGCAACGTCGGGCGTTGGCGGCATGATCAACCTTGAGCCAAAACACGCTGAAGATACGCCAATGGCGCGTGTTGGCCTGGATTATACCTCCTCTTCTCAGGTGGGCGGTTCGGTTGATGCTGGACGTCGTTTTGGTGACAACAACCAGTTCGGCGTGCGCGTTAATGTGCTGGATCGTGAAGGTGATACCGCAGTGCATGGCGCTAAACGCCGCACCACGGCCGCTTCCCTCGGTCTGGATTTCCGTGGCGATCGCCTGCGTACTTCACTGGACCTCGGCTACCAGAAACAGACTTTCCACGGTGACCGTATTGGCGTTAACGTCAGTGGACTGGACTTTATTCCTGCACCGACAGCCGCTACGCACAATACCAGCCAGCCTTGGGTCTACAGCAATATCGAAAGCGAATTCGGTATGGCGAAAGCCGAGTATGATTTAACCGATAGCTGGACCTGGTACGGTGCGGTGGGTGCTCAGCACTCGCATGAAATTGGCCTGTATGCCAGCCCGGCGGTTTCCGATGCCAGCGGCGATGCGCAGTATGGTCGCTTAGATACCAACCGTATCAGTGATGCTTTCAGTGGCATGACGGGCATTCGCGGTAACTTCACCACCGGCTTTGTCACCCACAAAGTTAACTTTGGTTACTCTGCCGTGACTCAGGCGGTCAAAACGGCGTGGCGTTATGGTGCAGGTTCGGTAGACACCAATATTTATAACACCCCGACCACCGCTGTCCCAGTGACCACCTCCGGCAGTGGTGATTACCACGATCCGCTGACCACCGGCCGCACGCGTACCCAGGGTTATCTGCTGAGCGATACCTTAGGCTTCTTCGATGACACTGTGCTGTTTACCGCCGGAGCACGTCATCAAAAAGTGGTGGTGCGCAGTTACAATAACGACACCGGTGCTGAAGATACCGATTCTCGCTTTGACGCCAGCCGCTGGATGCCAACCTATGGCGTGGTCTACAAGCCATGGAAAGAAGTTTCTTTCTATGCCAACCATACCGAAGCGTTGCAACCGGGTAGTGCTGCACCAAACACTGCGGTCAACTACGGAAAACCACTGGCATCGCGCACTCTAAGCAGAATGAAGTGGGCGTAAAAGTCGACTTCGATCGTGTTGGCGGCGCGCTGTCACTGTTTGATATCCGCAAACCTAACGCTATCACCAACAGCGATAATGTTTATGCGCTGAACGGTGAGCAACGTAACCGCGGTGTTGAACTGAATCTGTTTGGTGAGCCGGTGCTGGGCTTCCGCCTGAACGGCAGTGCGACCTGGTTGGATGCGCAGATCACTGAATCCGCCAACGGCACGTTAAATGGCAAGCAGGCGATTGGCGTTCCTCGTTACTACTTTGTACTCGGTGCTGAATACGACATCAAACCGGTGGATGGCTTAACGGCCACGGCTTATGTTAACCATTCAGGTTCGCAGTATGCCGATGCGCAGAACACCAAGTCGCTGGATAGCTACACCACGTTGGATCTCGGTGTGCGTTACCGTACCAAGCTGAACGACCATGATATGGTCTGGCGTGTGGGCGTTGATAACGTCACCAACGAGAAGTACTGGTCGAGCGTAGAAAGCTACGGCTACTACATCTACCAGGGCGATCCACGCACCTTGAAAGTCTCCATGAGCTACGATTTCTAATCCGCTCTTAACAGGGACGCCATCGCGTCCCTGTTGTCATTTCATACTGAAATAATTATGTACCTTGCCACGCATTCCATTACACTCAGTGCGGCAATCCTGCGCACAAAAGTCTCACTGTCATTGAGTCAACATGAGTTCACCTGCTCCACCTGACGATCACGACGAACCGCTAAAGCAATCACTGGACGACGCGCACTTCGCCATTGTGGTACTTGCAGTGACCTCTGTTACCCTTATAATCTTCGTCCTGATGGTGACGTTATGGATGAGTTAAGGTCAGCAACAGTTCATGGAAGCCTGCAAGGAGATGTCGATGGAAGCCCGAGATGACAAACTGATCGCCATAATTGGCCTGCTTTCCGCCTGTCTGATTGGCGTGGTGTTCTTGTTTACCATGACGTGGCTCACCGATGTGCGCCATCCCGCCGACCCCACGCTCGACGTGCAAACCTGCCCGCCAAAAACCATTCCGACGCAACACTCCTAATCCTGTTTTTCCCGGTTGTGCCACTTTATTTGCTGACTGCGCAACTCCAACGCCAGCGCTTCATGCAGGGTGCGATTACCATTGGGATCGCCAGGACCAAACAGCGCACCGGGCGATCGACGATCGTCTGCCCAGGCCGGATATTCCACCACCGGATAGAGCGAAATCCCCTCCAGCGCCACCCCTTCATCGAGGGCTAATCGTGCTTGTTCAGTAACGTGTCGCAGCCAGGGCGCGCGTGCGTCACCTTCGGCACCGGTTTCTGCCAGCAGCAAGGGACGCTGATAGCGCTGCCAGCATTGCAACATTAATTGATGCAGCGGCTGATAAGTGGGGTGGTCGGTGGAAATGGTGGCGCCAGAAAAGAACCAATGATTGTCGGGATAGTAATTCAGGCCAAGGATATCGAGAAAGTCCTCGCGTCCGCCCAGTTCAGGCGCATCGCGCCCTGCAATCCAATCCCAGGCTTCAAACTGCGCCTGATGCTGGGCATCGGCATAAGGTTTGCTGTCGGGGTTATCGGGATCGGTGGCGATTTGCACCAGCGGATCGGTTAACACAAAGCGCGCATCGGGATAAACATCGCGAATGGCGTGCATCGCTGCCAGTGAAGCACGCACCAGTTGACGCTTCAGCTCACGGCCGCGCTCACTGGCGTAAGGGTCAAGCCAGGACACATCGGCACCGGCCCACGACCAAAACGAAATTTGGTTGATGGGCGTGAAGAACGGCTGTTCAATGCCTTCATCCCGCATCAGTTGTGCCATTGCGCGCGCGAATCGTTCGAAATGGTCGACAAACGGCGCTCGCCAGATATCCAGGTGGTCGGGATAGCCAAAATGCGCCAACTCCCAAATGATTTGCATGTCATGACGCTTGGCAGCCTGTACCATCGGTAAAAAGCTGCGCCAGTCATATTCATTGGGGGTGGCTTCAATCAGGTGCCAGCGTGCGCCATCGCGGGCGGTGTGTAAGCCCTCTTGCGCCAGCGCTGCGTAATCTTTCTCCAGTAACATGTCGTGACCGCTACTGATCACCATATCAATGCGCCGACCGCCGCTACGACAAGCGGTAGAGCAGGGGAAGCTGCCCTGGAAGAAACTGCGGAAAAGCTGCGGGTGATGGCGCGGGGATTGCTGAGTCATCATCCTCTCCTCACGGTAAACGTCGGATGCAGAACGCAAGCCTAAGTCTAGACTGTAAATTAACGACGCGTCAGCGAGCGGATGCAGAAGCCTCTGATTGCCGTGTGACGCGGTTATACCAACAATAATAGATCCAGTGAATTCAGGGATTCGGTATGAGTGAAGCAGCATCCGTCCAGCCGCAGCCAACGGGCGAAGGGTTACGAGAAATTGTTGATGCGCGCTGTGCGCTGCATCCTGATATGAGCGGCATTCATCCGCTAAATGATGGTCTGGATGCGTTTGCCGCGCGGTACCTGCTGATGGGTATGGCGCAACACACGATTGATGTGCAGTACTACATCTGGCACAACGACATGTCTGGTCGTTTATTATTCAGTGCACTGCTGGAAGCCGCCGAGCGCGGCGTTAAAGTGCGTCTGCTGCTGGACGACAACAACACGCCGGGGCTGGATGACACGCTTGCTCAGCTGGATCGTCATCCTAATATTGCGGTGCGCCTGTTCAATCCCTTTTCGTTCCGTACCTTGCGTGCGCTCGGCTATCTGACTGATTTTGCCCGCCTCAATCGACGTATGCACAACAAAAGCCTGACGGTGGATGGCGCGACTACGCTGGTGGGAGGCAGAAACATCGGCGACGAATATTTTGGTACTGGCGATGAGCCGCTGTTTACCGATCTCGATGTACTGGCGATTGGGCCTGTAGTGCAACAGGTGTCGCACGATTTTGAACGCTACTGGCACAGCAAAGCGGTGTCGCCGCTGCGTGCGGTGGTCGATGTCACAGGTGATGCGCACCAGTCGGTGCTCCTGCCCGCAGAATGGCAGCAGAGCGAGGCCGTTCAGCGCTATCTGTCACGACTCGAGCATTCGTCGTTTGTCAGCCAAATGGAGCAGGGGTCGATGCAGATGACCTGGGCAGCATCGCGTCTGTTGAGTGATGACCCACGCAAAGGATTGGGCAAAGCCAAACGTTCCAGCCTGTTGCCGCAGCGTATGCTCGAGGTGATCGGCACGCCGCAACAGCAGTTTGACATCATTTCGGCGTACTTTGTGCCTACGCGCGCGGGCGTGGCGCAGTTGGTGGCGCTGAAGCGGCGCGGGGTGAAAATCGCCATCTTAACCAATTCGCTGGCGGCTAATGATGTATCGGTGGTGCATGCGGGCTATGCGCGCTGGCGCAAAAAACTGTTGCGCCACGGTATCGCGCTGTATGAGATGAAACCGCAAGCCAATGCCAGCGAAGCCCCGCACGACCGCGGATTAACCGGTAACTCCGGTTCCAGTTTGCATGCCAAAACCTTCACCGTCGATAATCGAAAAGTGTTTATCGGCTCGTTCAATTTTGACCCGCGCTCGGCGGAGCTGAACACCGAAATGGGGCTGGTTATTGAGAGCGAAACGCTGGCCCAGCAAACCCATCAGCGCTTTATCGCCGGGATGCGCGATCGTGCCTGGACATTGCGTCTCGACAACTGGGGACGCGTCAATTGGGTGGAGTATGCCGGTGAGTCGGGTGAGGTGGTCCACAAACATGAACCGCAGTGCACGTGGATACAAAGGCTGCTGGTGCGATTAGTCTGGCGCTTGCCGGTGGAGTGGTTGTTGTAGGCGTGTCATTTACGTATCAACCTTAGCGGCGCAATGAATGAATTGCGCCGCTAAGGTTTCAATTATTATGCGCTGCGCGGCTCTTTACGCTGCGGTTTACCGGAGAACAGGAAACGCAATAGCGGGATGCGCAAGTGGATTTCGTAGAGCGCAAACGCTACACCGAATACCATCAGCAAACCAACAAAGAAGCCCAGCGTGTTGCTGCTAATGTGCGGCGTAACGTAAATGCCATACAGAATAGTCAGCGGATGGTGCACCAGATAGATGAACAGTGAAGCGTTAACCAAATACATGATGCGTGGCGAATGGCTGTTGAGGAGCTTGTGGCCGAAGCTGAAGCAGACGTTCAGCATGCACAGTCCCATCATGATGGAGATGATCGCATCGAGTTCATACAACCAACCCTCACCGCTGCTAAAGCGTTGATTCAGGCTATAAGCGACAAACACCACAATCGACCCAAAGCACATCACCGGATTGAAGCGGATAAACAGCGCCTTGAGCGCCTGATGCTTCCACGCCAGCGCGCCGAGCATAAAGAACGGCAGGAAAGTCAGGGTTTGCATGACCGCCACGCTGAACAGACCATCAGCAAACACGCCCGGGACCGAGTAAAACAGCGCGCGGCGGAACAGGCACCACACCAGCGCGTACGCCATGAAGACCAGCGTCAATTTTCCCCAGCCGACCTGCTGATAATCAATTTTACGTTGCTGGGTGCGCAACCAGCGGAAGGTCAGCATCCCCAGCGCCGTCAGGATCACCAGCACCAGTAAAAACCACAGGTGAGAAATGAGTTCCCACGACAGGGTATTGTACTTGTCGTACAGCGAAAGCTGACTCCAGTCTCCCACTTTATCCGTCAGGTTTTTCAGCATAAAAAACTGCGGCAGAGTGATGAGCGGAATGGCGGTCAATAATGGGATGCCCACACGCTCCATGCGCACCTTTAGCCAGCGTTGTGGCTGGTAACGCAGGTAGAGCATATAGGAAAAATATCCTGAAATAACAAAGAACACCTGCATGCGGAAGGCGTGGATAAAATCATTCAACACCGTCAGCCACATGGAGGCATCATGGCTGTTGACCGCCCAGCGTTGGGTGGAGTAAATCAACGAGACGTGAAAGGGCACGCCTAATAACATTAAATACGCTCGAATGGAGTCGAGAAAATATTCGCGTTCGGGTTTTGCTGAACTCATAAGCTTCCAACTTGTCAGTTTTCTTGCCGGTTTCACCCTGAAACCGGATTATGCCGGATGAAAATTCTACTGGCTGTAAACAGCGTATACTATCAGGTGAATCTGTATCTTAATCTCCTGCGTCTAATTATCTGAAAAGTACCCTTTTGGCCTATGATTCAGCGGAACAATCTTTTACATACGCTGTCGGAAAACAGAATAATCCTTTAAGATAAGCGGGTTTGATCTAAGCACACGAAAGGGGGGGACGTGCTAACTAAAGTAAAAAATAATGGTGGGCTGGTGAAGATGCGCTGGTTAGGCGCAGCAGTTCTGCTGGCGATGTACGCCAATAATAGTTGGGCGTTTAACATTGATGATGTTGCAAAACAGGCCAAGGCGTTGGCGGATAAAAGTTTCGAAGCGCCGAAGAGCAATTTACCCTCTCAGTTTCGTGAAATGAAATTTGCGGATTACCAGCAAATTCAGTTTAACCACGACAAAGCGTACTGGGGCAAACTGCGCACGCCGTTTAAGCTCGAGTTCTACCATCAGGCATGTATTTCGATACGCCAGTGAAAATTAACGAAGTCACTGCATCGTCGGTACGTGAAATCAAATATAACCCTGACTATTTCAACTTCGGTAACGTCAAGCACGATGCTGATTCCGTTAAAAACCTCGGTTTTGCCGGATTCAAGGTCCTGTATCCTTTGAATAAAAAGGGTAAAGACGACGAAATCTCCAGCTTCCTCGGAGCCAGTTATTTCCGTGTGATTGGTGAAGGCCAGGTGTATGGTCTGTCCGCGCGCGGTCTGGCTATCGATACCGCATTGCCTTCAGGTGAAGAGTTCCCGCGCTTTAAAGAATTCTGGATTGAGCGTCCTAAACCACAGGACAAACAACTGGTGATTTATGCGCTGCTGGATTCGCCACGTGCCGCTGGTGCTTATCGCTTCATCATCAAGCCGGGCAAAGAGTCCACGGTTGATGTGCAGTCGAAAGTTTACCTGCGCGATAACGTCGGCAAGCTGGGTGTTGCGCCGCTGACCAGTATGTTCCTGTTTGGTGCGAACCAGCCTTCGCCGGTGACCAATTTCCGCAATGAGTTGCACGACTCTAACGGGCTGTCGATTCACGCGGGCAACGGCGAATGGATTTGGCGTCCATTGAACAACCCGAAACATCTGGCGGTGAGCACCTTTACCGTGGAAAACCCGAAAGGTTTTGGTCTGCTGCAGCGTGGGCGTGACTTCAGCCATTATCAGGATCTCGACGATCGCTACGATCAGCGTCCAAGCGGCTGGGTTGAGCCACAGGGTGACTGGGGCAAAGGTCGTGTTGAGCTGGTAGAAATTCCGACTGCTGACGAAACCAACGATAATATCGTTGCGTTCTGGACGCCGGAGAAGCTGCCAGAGCCGGGCAAAGAGATGAACTTCCAGTATCGCCTGCACTTCACGCGTGATGAAAATCAGCTGCACTCTGACGATGTAGCCTGGGTGAAAAACACGCTGCGCTCAGCCGGTGATGTGAAACAGTCTAATCTGGTGCGTCAACCGGATGGCTCGATTGCCTTTACCATCGACTTTGTCGGTAAAGACATGAGCAAGCTGCCGGACAACACTCAGGTCGCACCGCAGGTCAGCGTCGGCAACAATGCGGATGTCGTGGAGCAAAGCGTACGTTACAACCCAGTGACCAAAGGCTGGCGTTTAGTCTTGCGTCTGCGCGTGAAAGATAACAAGCAGCCGACCGAAATGCGTGCGGCGCTGGTGAGCGGCGACAAGACATTGACGGAAACCTGGAGCTATCAGCTACCTGCCAATGAATAAATCGACTTTTCTACCTCAATCTTACGTGGAGGCCCTGCCGCTTGATGCGGCGGGGCGCGCGCGTCTAAGCGATTCGTTACAGAATGCGCAGGCGTTCCACGCTATTCATACGTCGCTGGGGCAAGATAACGCGGCCAGCGAGCGCCCGGATGATGCACCGCTGAAATCGGTGTCATCCCGTGTGCAGATGGCCTGGCCAGATTCACTGGCGGAAGGTCAGCAGCTCAGCAAAGATTATCTCGATCGCACCACGCTGAAGGCGATGCCGAAGGTCAAGCGTTCGTTGATGTTCCCGGAAATCTGGCGCACTAACCCCATCGCTCGCGCGTGGGATTCCCTGCGTGGTCAGAAATCCAATCCGCGCTATGCCACGGTAGAAGAGCAGAAAACAGAAGATAAATGGCGTCATGTCGGCTCGATGCGCCGATATGTGCTGTTGATTCTGACCATTTTGCAGACCGTGGTTGCGACCTGGTACATGAAAACCATTCTGCCGTATCAGGGCTGGACACTGCTCGATCCTATCGAGCTGTTTAACCAGAACTGGCTGCAGTCAGTGGAGCTGGTGCTGCCGTACATTTTACAAACCGGGATCCTGTTCCTGTTTGCGATTTTGTTCTGCTGGGTGTCCGCCGGTTTCTGGACCGCGTTGATGGGCTTCCTCCAGTTGCTGATTGGTCGTGATAAATACAGTATTTCGTATTCGACCACCGGCGACGAGCCGCTGAATCCGGAGCACCGCACCGCGCTGATCATGCCGATCTGTAACGAAGACGTTGAACGCGTATTCGCCGGTTTGCGTGCCACCTGGGAATCGGTGCAGCGTACCGGTAACGCAGAGCACTTCGATGTGTATATCCTGAGCGACAGCTACGATGCCGATATCGCCATCGCCGAGCAGAAAGCCTGGATGGAGCTGGTGCGTGATGTCGGAGGCGCAGGCAAGATTTTCTATCGCCGCCGCCGCCGCCGTGTGAAGCGTAAAAGCGGTAACATCGATGACTTCTGCCGTCGCTGGGGTAGCAACTACAGCTACATGGTAGTGCTGGATGCCGACAGCGTGATGAGCGGTGATTGTCTCACCGGTTTAGTGCGCATGATGGAAGCCAACCCGAACGCCGGTATTATCCAGTCGTCGCCAAAAGCGTCTGGCATGGATACGCTTTACGCGCGTTGTCAGCAGTTTGCCACGCGTGTTTATGGTCCGCTGTTTACTGCGGGTCTGCACTTCTGGCAGTTGGGTGAATCGCACTACTGGGGTCATAACGCCATCATCCGCGTGCAGCCGTTCATCGAGCACTGTGCATTGGCACCGTTGCCAGGTGAGGGTTCCTTTGCCGGATCGATTCTGTCGCATGACTTTGTAGAAGCTGCATTGATGCGTCGTGCCGGTTGGGGTGTGTGGATTGCCTACGATCTGCCTGGCTCCTATGAAGAGCTGCCGCCGAACCTGCTGGATGAGCTGAAACGTGACCGTCGCTGGTGCCACGGTAACCTGATGAACTTCCGTCTGTTCCTGGTAAAAGGGATGCACCCGGTCCACCGTGCGGTGTTCCTGACCGGTGTGATGTCATATCTGTCTGCGCCGTTGTGGTTTATGTTCCTCGCGTTGTCCACTGCCTTGCAGGTGGTGCATACGCTAATGGAACCGACCTACTTCCTGCAACCTCGCCAGCTGTTCCCGGTGTGGCCGCAGTGGCGTCCTGATCTGGCGATTGCACTGTTCTCCACCACTTTGGTGCTGCTGTTCCTGCCGAAGTTGCTGAGCGTGGTGCTGATCTGGTTTAAAGGTGCCAAGCCGTATGGCGGTGCGATTCGCCTGTTCTGCTCGCTGATTCTGGAAATGCTGTTCTCAGTGCTGCTGGCGCCGGTGCGCATGCTGTTCCACACGGTGTTTGTGGTCAGTGCATTCCTTGGTTGGGAAGTGGTGTGGAATTCACCTCAGCGTGATGATGATGCCACGCCGTGGAGCGAAGCCTTCCGTCGTCATGGTTCTCAGATGTTGCTGGGTATCGTGTGGGCTGGTGGTATGGGCTTGCTGGATCTTAACTTCCTGTGGTGGCTGTCGCCTATCGTGTTCTCACTGATCCTGTCGCCGTTTGTTTCGGTGATGTCGAGCCGTGCAACCGTGGGCCAGAAAAGCCGTAACGCCAAACTGTTCCTGATTCCGGAAGAGTATGAGCCGCCGAAGGAGTTGGTCGATACCGATCATTATCTGCAGCTGAACCGTGAACGTGCGCTGAAAAATGGCTTTATGCACGCGCTGTTTAATCCGGCGTTTAACGCGCTGGCAACAGCGATGGCGACTTCTCGTCATAAGCAGAGTGCCTTGCTGGACCATGCGCGCGATCGTCGTGTTGATCAGGCCCTGAGTGATGCGCCGGAGAAACTGAATCGCGAGCAGCGTTTGCAGCTGATCAGCGATCCGGTGGTGTTGGCACGCGTACACTCACGTCTGTGGGAAAGTGCTGACAAATACCATCAGTGGGTGGAGAGTTATCAGAAACTGAAACTTAATCCTGCGGCGTTGCCTCAGCGATAAGTTTTCAAACTAAAAAAGCGGCAGAGATGCCGCTTTTTTTATACCAGTATTCTGACTAACACAATCTTTACGCGCCTGAGTATAGTTATTGCCCTCGGTACCCGGTTAAACTGACGCCAGTTCATTGTGAGTAAATGTTGTGAATCCTTTCCTGAAATTAACCGTACTTTGCGCCACCATTTTGTTGCTGACCGGCTGCGGCAGTATTATCAGCCGAACCATTCCGGGTCAGGGCCACGGCAGCCAGTATTATCCTGGCGTGCAATGGGATGTGCGTGACGGACCCTGGCGCGTACTGACCATCCTCGACCTGCCGTTATCGCTGGTGATGGACACGCTGCTGTTGCCAGTGGATGCCAACCACGGCCCATACGAATAGATTCTAGGCCCATTTGTCTGACGGGCTGTCATCATCTTCCCACTCTTGCGCGGCGGCTTCGCCCTCTTCGAGGTCGCGCGGCGGTTCCAGCTGAAACTCGCCCTCATCCCATTCGTGAAGAGTGTTTTCCGACTGCCACTCCTGACGCAGTTCCACCTCGTCGAAGTCGCCGTCAAATACTGCCTGAGCCGCTTCACCGCTGTGAATCGGCAGGCACTCGCCTTGCTCATCTTCACCTTCAAAAAACTCCGCCTGCCACATGATGTCACCATCCTGCATCACATATTTCTGCAGTGAGAACTGACTTACATTGGCATCGTCTTCGTTGAGGTCTGGTTTGCTAGCAAGAAACTCTTCGCGTGCAGCGTCGATGGCTTCTTCAAGGGTGCTGTAGAGGCTCATGATGAACTCCTTGTCTGTAAAAAAGGGATTTCACAGAAGGATAGACGAAAAATCAGGGTGTGCAGTGCAGGAGGGGAATAACGGCGGGCGGATGAGTAAAATTCATCCGCCCAAACCGTTTAGATCATCTTTTGCGGGAAATGCAGTACAGGACGTACAGACTCGCGAATAATAGGAGCAGAATAACGAATACAGCATTTAATACAGGGTTTCACCTTTTTAAAATTAATTCGCGCGGTCGATAAAGCCTGGTTCAAATTGTAGAGGGTACCGATAAACACCATATCCTCCTTTACGGGGAGACGTTTACATTCTTTACGATGCAAGAGGTGATAGCCCTCTTGATCAGTACTGATTGTCACGTAGTAATAGATGCCTTTATTCATATTATGAGTTCCTGCGATATATTTGCTGTGTGTAATCTTTTTATATTTTTAGAAGGGCAGTTATTGAGCTAACTGTCACGGTTGAAATTAACTGGAATCGATTTCGCGGACAAATTCCAGAAAGGAATAACGATAGTACTTCTTCTATAGAAACAGAATATACGGGTGGATCACTCGGACAAAACCTTGTTAAGTAAGTTAATTTTACTGGATTGATAAGCGAAGCCAAAGCATTCAGCAATATTAAATAGGAATAGACCTGGATTTCATGAAAATCAGGTCCGAATAGACATGTTTCAATCAGTAAAGCCCCTTAATGAGCTTTGGAGGCAATTCAATAAGATGCACTATTTCTTGTTCACATTTCGTTAACAAAGATTAATATTCTGCATTTCTATAAGTTATTCGAGGCAGTGGATAAAGTAAAATTTGGACCGTTTAATCCCATCAGCCTGAATTCAGACTGGTCCAGTTTCACCAAAATTAGCGGAATATCAGCGCGTCATAACGCAAATTGACTCAGGAAGTGGGGGAGCACGAAGTGTGCTCCACATCACATTAATACAGCGAAGGTTGACCTTCCGGGCGGGTTTTAAAGCGACGGTGCAGCCACATATATTGCTCAGGCGCCAGCAAGACGGTCTCTTCAACCACCTTATTCATCACGCTTGCCGTATCCAGTTCATTTTCAAGTGAGAACTTATCGCGGATGTCAGGCATCATTTTCAGCTCATAACCGCGCCCATTGGGCAGGCGGCGGGCGAGAAAAGGCACCACGGCAGGATTACCCAAACGAATCAACATATGCGTGCCGCTAGTGGTGGCAGCATCAGGTACCGCAAAAAGGGCGCAAACACGCTGCTGCGCGGGCCGTAATCATGATCGGGTGCATACCAAATGATGTCGTTGTTCTTCATCGCGCGGATCATACCCTTGAGATCTTTACGATCGAGCATGCTTTTATTCGAGCGCATGCGTCCCCAGGTTTGCAGCCAGTCGATGAGTTTATTGTCATTCGGACGATATACGCCAATGCCAGGATTGTGCATGCCAAAGACGCGCGCACCCAGTTCAAGGGTGAGGAAATGCATGCCAATCAATAGAATGCCACGCTTCTCAGCTAACGCTTTCTCGATGTGCTCAAGACCGGAAGTGCTGACCCACTTTTGAATACGCCAGTCAGGCCAAAACCACGCCATCCCCGTTTCAATCAAACCCATTCCCACAGATTCAAAATTGTGCTTTACCATGGCTTCACGTTCGTTAGTGGGCATATCCGGAAAACACAGCGCCAGATTGCGTTGTGCCACGTCCACGCGCCGCTTCAAAAAGCGCATGGCAATGCGCCCTAAACCACAGCCCAGCGCGTGCAAAAGCGGATAAGGAAGCAACACCAGCAGATAAAGGAAACCAATACCAATCCAGGTAGGCCAGTAACGTGGGTGAAGGAGTTCACGATTAAATTGAGGAAGTTGAGTCATTGAAATGTCAGTATCCTGCGTCTTGTGCCAGAGAGTCCGGTTTCTGTTATTTACTGAGATTATGCCATTATTTCGAGCTGACTGAAATCAAGCATAGCTGGCTGATCGGCTCTGGGCAGTGGCTTTGCGCATTAAACGGCAATTATGGCAGAGAATCGCGCCGCTTATCACGGCTGCAAGGATTATCCTGCCAGGGGCTTTGCATCAAGCCTAATTCAGGTATCATATGCGCGCTAAATTTCTCTGATTGCTAACAGGATCGAACACCATGCCAGTGTTACATAACCTTGTTTCCAATAAAGAGCTGAAAGATCGTATGCTGGCTGAAACCGAGCCGCGGACTACAGTCTCTTTTTATAAGTACTTCCAGATTGCCGACCCCAAAGCATTCCGTGATGAACTCTACGTTGCGCTGATGAAGCTCAAGGTCTTTGGCCGCGTCTACGTGGCGCATGAAGGCATCAACGCACAAATCAGTGTTCCCGCCAGTCAATATGAGTCGATGAAGGCCGCGCTTTATGCGTTTAATCCGGCATTCAATAACTTGCGGATGAATATCGCGCTGGACGATGACGGCAAATCCTTCTGGGTGCTGCGTCTTAAAGTTCGCGAGCGCATTGTGGCGGATGGGATTGAAGACAATAGCTTTGATGCCAGCGATGTCGGTGCCTATTTGAAGGCCGCAGATGTGAATGCCATGTTGGACGATCCCAATGCGGTGTTTGTCGATATGCGTAACCACTATGAATACGAAGTGGGGCATTTTGATCAGGCGATGGAAGTGCCCGCTGACACGTTCCGCGATCAGCTGCCGATGGCCGTTGATATGCTGCAGGACCAGAAAGACAAAAAATTGTCATGTATTGCACCGGCGGAATCCGCTGTGAAAAAGCCAGCGCCTGGATGAAACATAATGGCTTCAATGATGTTTATCACATTGAAGGCGGTATCATCGAATATACCCGCCGTGCGCGTGAGCAAGGTTTACCGGTGCGATTCAAGGGCAAAAACTTTGTCTTTGATGAGCGCATGGGTGAGCGTATTTCTGATGATATCCTCTCCAGCTGCCACCAGTGCGGCGAGCCCTGCGATAGCCACACCAACTGTGTAAATGACGGTTGTCATCTGCTGTTTATTCAGTGCCCAAGCTGTGCTGAGAAGTATCAAAACTGCTGCAGCCCAATCTGCATGGAAGAGTCTACGCTGACGCCAGAAGAGCAGCGCTCTCGTCGTGCCGGTCGTGAAAACGGCAACAAGGTGTTCAACAAATCTCGTGGTTTACTGAACATGACCATGGCGATCCCCGCGCCAGAGAAGAAGTAACGCCTGTCCAGCCTGAGATCATACGACCTCAGGCTGAGACTGTTTTACTGGCGCACACCTTCCACCGAGATAATCAACTCTGCTTTTTGCGAAGCCGGCCCAAGATCCTTCGTGATATTAAATTCCTTCAAGGCGATCTCACCATTGGCTTCAAACCCAGCACGATAGCCGCCCCACGGGTCCTTGCCTTCGCCCAGCAGCTTCGCATCCAGCGTAATCGGTTTGGTCACTCCATTGAGCGTTAAATCACCGGTAATTTTGTAATCCTTACCCTCTTTTTTCACTGCGGTCGAGGTGAAGGTGGCCTGCGGGAATTTCGCGGTATTGAGGAAATCTGCACTGCGAATATGCTTGTCACGCTCGGCGTGGTTGGTGTCGAGGCTGGCGGTGTTAAGCGTCACACTCACTTTGTCGGCTGCCGGATTGGCTTCATCAAAAGTAAAGGTGCCGTCAAAATCCTTAAATGTACCGTACAACCAGCTGTAGCCGAGATGCTGAATGCGGAACTGCACAAAGGCATGCTGCCCTTCTTTGTCAAACTTGTAGTCCGCCGCGCTGGCAATAAATGAAGTGCTCAGGATGCTTGCGGCGCTTAGGGCCAATAGGGTCTTTTTTAACATGTTACTTTTCCTTTTCAGAGGTTAACGGGATGCGGTAACCCAACATCCTTTTTAGCGTCACGTCACGGTCAACGAAATGGTGCTTCAATGCGGCCAGCGCATGCAGAGCGGAAAAGAGCACCAGTCCCCACGCCAGCCATAAATGCAGGTCTCCGGCCAGGTCGGCCTGCTCGCCCGCGCCGCTAAAGACAGCAGGGACTTCAAACCAGCCAAACACAGAGATAGGTTTGCCATCCGCGGTGGAGATGAGATAGCCGCTGATCAGCAGCAGAAGCAACAAGCCATACAACAGCCCGTGTGCTGCGCGCGCAGAGCGTCGTATCAGCGGTGAGTAATGTGACAAAGGAGCAGGGGGTGGCGAGATGAACCGCCAGGCAAGACGCAACATCAGGGTGGCGAATAACAGGATGCCAATGCCCTTATGTATTTCTGGTGCGCTATGATACCAGCCATCGTAATAACCTAAGCCCACCATCCACAGACCCAACGCGAACATAGCGTAAATGGCCAACGCCATCAGCCAGTGCAACATAATGGAAAGTCGTCCGAAATGCTGTTTGGAATTACGCCACATGAGAATTTGCCAGCAACAGGAAATAAGATGTCATGAGCATCTACATTTTGAAATATGAATGCAATCAGGCTTACCTTTCTATAACTTTTTAAAAGATATTCGGAAATAATGACTCTTTATTCAAATAAGATTCAGGATTATTGAATATGGCATGGGAATATCGATGTCAAACGGGGAGTAATAAGCGATTGCTACACCTAATGCGTCACGCAGCAGATGAAATAGTCAGGAAAGATTTATTATCGTCAAGTTCTGTCAATTGCGCTGGCGCGGGATGCGGGCCAGCGCAAAATATCAGTGAAAACGTGCCAGCGAGAACGGCGTGAGATCAAAAGAAAACGGTTTATCCTGCGCAAATTCACTGGCGAGTTCGCCCAATACGCTGGCAAATTTAAATCCGTGTCCACTTAAACCCGTGATGATCAAACGATTGGGTTCGCCGGGAAGCGTATCAATGATGAAGTCTTCATCTGGCGTGTTGTCATAGCTACAGGCTTCGCCATGCAAACAGACGCCTACACCAGGCAAGAATTGACGCAGGAAGCTGAAGGCTTCGCTGCCATCGGCGGCGATGCTGCCGAACGGTTTCCGATCTTCAGGTTTATGCATGAGTTGGCCGCCATCATGGCGTCCCACTTTCAATGCATTGTTATCCGCAGGAAAACCATAAAAATGGCTGCCATCGGGCATTTCTACCGTAAAGCCTGGAAATTGATTGTTCTCACTGTATCGGCCATCAGCCTGATACCAGGCAAACACCTTACGCACCG
Source organism: Pantoea rodasii (assembly GCF_002095465.1). Lineage (GTDB taxonomy): Bacteria > Pseudomonadota > Gammaproteobacteria > Enterobacterales > Enterobacteriaceae > Pantoea > Pantoea rodasii. The sequence goes on from NZ_MLFP01000005.1 coordinate 263,833, forward strand.
GGGCAACCGGCAAGCCTTGCACCAGTTCGCTGACCCAGGTGCCGGCACTGACCAGTATTTTACGTGCGCGGAACACCCCGTCTGACGTCGTCACCTGTTGCAGATCGCCATCGCGTGCGATTTCGGTCACCGGGCAGTTAAACAATTGCGCACAGCCGGCCTGTTCAGCCAATTGCACCCAGCTGCGCACCGCCTGCTCACATTTAAGGAAACCGGATTGGGGCTCGAATACGCCAATGTAGCCGTCAGGCACAGAAATTTGCGGCCAGCGTTTACGCACTTCATCCGCCTGCAGGATTTTGACGTCTAACTGAAAAGCGTTGGCGCTGTCGATCACATTCTGAATAAAGGAAGAGGTCATTGGTGCAAGGTTGAGGATGCCACTGCGATGCATGATGCGCTCACCGCTCTGACGCTCCAGCTCATCCCACAGGGTCTGCGCACGCAGCACCAGTGGCACATAGCGTTCACCTTCGCCGTAAGCATGGCGGATCAGGCGAGTTTCACCGTGGTGTGTGCCCTGGTTGTGCGGCGGATGGGCACTATCAATCATTAACACCGATAAGCCTGCCTGAGTGGCGTAAAAACCGGCGGCTGCCCCGACCGATCCGCTACCCACCACAATCAGATCATAAATCATAACCACATCACTCCTGCAAAACGGCGAAATTTTTCAACAGCATATCAAAAGAGAGCCCCCATGAAAAAGGCACCCTGTTGGGTGCCCTTTCACGCGAGATAAGAAATTAGTGCTTTTGATTATCGCGTAGGTATTGTTCTGTGGACTCAATCTTTGCAATGCCAGCTTCGAGTATCGAGATGAACTGTCTGGCCACATCAGTGGTCAGCCAGTAGGTAGGGCCTACGTCAGCTTCTTCTTCTTTCTGATCCTGCGATGATAGCGAGTGCAGGCGGATCATCATGGCGTCATAACTGTCAACGGTACTGATATCCCATCCGACCAGCGGATGAGTCTGAATGACGTCTTTATTTCTGTCCATTATAACCTCCTTATTACTCGTTAAACGAAGTGCTTCTTGAGGTTCAATGCAGCTTTTCTTGCACTAGCGGAACAATTATAACATGAAACAGACGGTACAATAGTTAAAAGGTGTGGCGATTAAAAAGATAACGATAATAAATGCGTTTAAAATGCGACTTTTGTCGAATAATAAAATGCCCGATGCACTGGGCATTTATTAGATATCCTACGCAGCGGCTACACCCTGGTTATCGGCAGTGCCAGAGTAAAACTTTACGCTGTGGGAGCAGGTAAAAAAGTGAAAGCTTTAGGCCTGTGTTTCCGGTGGTAACTGACCATTGCGTTTCTGAATCTCTTCTGCCAGCCGAGTAAAATGCTGCTGTAACTGGGCGTCGTGGTTCTGATTTTGCGCTTCGAGTGACAGGTTGTGCACCAGCAACTGACTGGCACGCTCATCAAGACAGAACGTCAAACTGGCAAAGGCATTTTCCAGCACGGTTAAACGGCGCTGCTGTTCGGCAATGAATGCCAGCAATTCACCGAAGGTCATCGCCTCTTCTGGTTTTTCAGTAGTCATGTAAAACACCTCCTGTAAGCATGACGAGGCAAGAATAGGGGATCGTTTAACATGAGTCTAGATGCAGTGACTTTTTCTGGCGAGGGGAAATAAAAACAAAAAAACCGGGTGGCGAAACCCGGTAAAAACGGCACAGTGGCAGTTAATCAGTAATAAACCAGTCGTCTGCGCTTTCCCACGTTTCTTGTAAAATATCGCTAATGCGTTCGCGTGACGCTTTACAGCCACCGAATACGCTCAATTGATTGCCCCCGGCATAGCGGACTTTGACATGGTGATCGTCTTCAGGAAAATCACGGGAAATACGACGAGTGAGTTCGGCGCCGAGTGCATCTAAGGCACCTGCAGGAAGGGGCTGAGTTTTCGCTACGGTAATTTCAACACGCATAAAAGCCTCCGGGATAATATACTGGTTATTTGTACAGTATAATTATCCCAAAGGCAAGCAGGGCTCAATTATTCTTTGATGCGCCAGTTCAACGTTTCACCGGCAAGGAACGGCACCAGCGTGTCGTCAGTCATGGCGATCGTTTCCTGCACCGTCCACGGCTCACGTACCAGCGTCAGCGTGCCTTCGTTCAGCGGCAGGCCGTAGAAGTTTGGCCCATTCTCAGAAGCGAACGCTTCGAAGTGCTCCAGTGCATTTAACTCTTCAAATACCGTCGCATAAGCGGGCAATGAGGTGGGCGCGTTAAACACGCCGGCACAGCCGCAGCTCGCTTCTTTGAGATGGCGCAGATGCGGCGCGGTGTCCGTGCCGAGGAAGGCGCGACGATTGCCACTTGCCACCAGTTTACGCAGCGCTTCCTGATGAATATTGCGTTTCAGGATCGGCAGGCAATAGAGGTGCGGACGAACACCGCCCACCAGCATATGGTTACGGTTGAACATCAAATGCTGTGGCGTAATGGTGGCGCCCAGCAGGTCGTTGCCCGCGGCCAGATATTCTGCCGCCTCTTTCGTGGTGATGTGCTCCATGACCACTTTCAGGGCAGGGAAGCGCTGACGCAGCGGTTCTAGCACCGTTTCGATAAAGCGGGCTTCACGGTCAAAAATATCAATGTGCGAATCCGTGACTTCACCGTGCACCAGCATCGGCATCCCGATCTGCTGCATACGATCCAGCACGCTGGCGATGGCGTCGATATTGGTGACGCCATGGCTGGAGTTGGTGGTGGCATGCGCAGGATAGAGCTTAGCCGCCGTGAAGGTGCCGTTGTGAAAGCCGCGTTCGATCTCATCCGCATCCAGGGTATCGGTGAGATAGCAGGTCATTAATGGCGTAAAGGTGTGTTCAGCAGGCAGCGCAGCCAGGATGCGATCGCGGTAAGCAACGGCGGCGTCCACGCTGGTTACCGGTGGAACCAGGTTGGGCATGACAATCGCACGACTATTCACCGCACTGGTATAAGGCAGAACGGCATTGAGCATTGCGCCATCGCGCAGATGGATATGCCAATCGTCAGGGCGGCGAATCGTGATTTGCTGGGGTTGGGCTGTCATTCAAAAAGGCTCCGGCTGTGAAAAAACGAATGGGCACGTTTAGGCCGGGGAGTAATCATAAGGGTGTGAGCAACCGTTTGCACGGGATTTTATTGCGGCAAACAAAAACCGCACCCGAAGGTGCGGTTTGGCAGGTCAATCGGTAAACGGAATCACCAATTGCCCCGGCTTCACTTCAATGCCTTTGGCGAATTTCTTCGCCAGCGCTTCGCCTTTGCTGCGATCTTCACTCAGCACGTACGCCGGCTTCTCATTAAAGTAACGCTTTAACGATTCATTCAGATAAGGCGTCAGGCTTTTCATTATCGACGCCATCTTCTCCGGCTGCACCTGCGCATCGACAATCTCGATATCATGCAGATAAATCGCGCCTTCCTGGGCATTGAAAATTGGCTGCGCTTTCATCTTCAGCTGCATTTCCGCTTGCTGCGGGCCAAACAGCGAACTGACATTAATGTTCGCTTTACCGGACAGGGTAATTTTGCCTGGCTCCTCCCGACCTATCTGGCTATTCAGGTCACTCAGCACAATATGTGCATTAACCAACCCGGAAACGCCGATGTCTTTTTCGAAGTTATTGCGCTTCTGCAGCGCCTGGTTAACTTCCTGTTCGCTGATGGTGTATTGCGTCAATTGATTACAGCCGCTCAATAGCGCGGCTAAAAACAGGGCCAACAGCCCGGACATCGCCTTTTTCATAGTTCCTCATCCTGAACGATACGGCAAACCAGCCATAGCCTGCCTGAAACCGGGCCAGGTGTCACCAGGTGAGGGATGAGAAACGCCGCAGCGTTTCTCAACAGATCGCATTACGCAGCGATGGAAGAGAGCAGGTTGATTTGCGTTTGCTTAGCCATATTGTCGCGATAATCTGCGACGCGACTCGGCCATTCAATGCCCGCCACCAACGTGAGCGAACGCAGTAGAGGAAACAGATTAATATCGTCCTCTGACAGTTCACCGTTCACGGCATTCGCTTTGACGATGAGCTTATCGAGCTGGCGCAGATCATCACTGATGTTTTTAATCAGACCCGACGAGTGTTTGCGCAGCTCAGCGAAATCGCCAATGCTCGCCTGCTTTTTATCGCGGAAATAACGGCGCGCTTCCGGCGTGGCAAATTCAGCAAACGAGGCGTCAGCGATACGCGGGATCAGCAGCTTATTAATATAGCCGTTGACGCGGCGCAGCCATTCGCTGATGGCAGGATTGTTTTTACCGTTCAGCAGCGGCTCGCGATCCTGTTTATCCACCAGACGGACAATGTCCATACTTTCCGGTATGGCACTGCCGTCAGCTTTTTGCAGAATGGGCGCCATCTTCTGACCAATCAGTTTTTTGGGCATCTGCTCATCGTCGTTGAGCATCACAATCAGTTCAACCGGCAGATTTTTTAAGCCGAAAATCATGCGTGCTTTGACGCAGAAAGGGCAGTGATCGTAGATGTAAAGTTTCATCCCGTTTCTCCTGTGAGTCTTAGGGTGACGGAGGTCACCCTTTTTCCGGACGTGCGGGAAGTATGGAAGAGATCACTCGAAGGGGCAAACTAGCTGCTGAAGATGGCCGGTGCCACGGATCGCGGCTGGAACTGCCACCATAATGCCATGAGCGTAACCATGCCCACGCTGCTGAGCAGCATCCAAGGCAGTTCCGGCAGCGCCATTTGCTGCCCGACGTCAAACATCCAGCCGCCGCCGGAGTAGCCAATTAAACCGCCGATGGCGAGTCCTAGCCGGCTGAAACCCATATAGCTGCCACGCGCACGCGCACTGGCCAGCGAAGCACTGAGGGTTTCACGCGCCGGTTCGGCGATGATCGAACCGAGATAAAACACGCCAATGAGCATGAACAAGGAGGGCAGCGATTGGGTCATTCCCACGGGCAGCAGGCTAAAGGTCATCAGGAACAAGCCAGCCATGAGACGGGTTTCCAGACGGAAACGTTTCTCACTCCAGCGTGCCAGCGGATACAGCAGGCTTAATGACAACATCGCTTCGATGGCGTACATCCACTTCACTGCGGCGGGCGCACCAGCCACCTGATTGACCATCACCGGCAACATCAGCATCACCTGCACAGCCAGGATGTAGTAGCCGGTCAACGTCAGTACATAAAGGCGGAAACGTTTATCCTGCCAAACGCGCTGCATGCCCTCGCGCATGGCGATGCGTTCGGTTGAGATGCGCCATGCCGGTAACCACACGGCATTAAATATCGCCGCCACGACAAACACCGCTGCGCCGACCCAGCACACCAGACGGAAATCCCACGCCAGCAGCCAGCTACCAATCAGTGCACCCAGCACGGCGCCTGCGCTGTCCTGCATCATCAATAAGGAGAAAAAACGACCGCGATCGCGGGCACGCACCAATTTCATCACCATGGCGCTGCGGGGAGGATCAAATAAAGTGCCGCCAAGTCCGGAGAGTAAACAGGCCAGCCACAGCATCCACGGTTGGTGAGCCAGCGCCATGCAGGCAAATCCGGCCGCGCGCATCAGCATCCCGGTGACAATCAGCGGGCGGGCACCAAAACGGTCGGCCACCGCACCGCCAAAAATCCCCAGCCCCTGCTGCACAAACTGGCGTAAACCCAGCGCGATGCCGACCATTAACGCTGCCCAGCCGAGCTGCTCGACAAAATGGATGGAGATTAAGGGAAATACCACAAAAAACCCTAACACCACCAACATGTTATCGACTAACAAAAAAGTTTTACCGAGGCGTCGTGCCCGCGCTACCCGAGACATGCTTTTCCTGAGCAAGAGATGAAATAAGAGACCAGTTGGTCTATTTTCCGCCTGCGATGAGGGGAAAAACAGCGAATCGAGGATGATATTTTTTCATCGAATGCGCAGAAAAATTAATCCTGAATCAGGAACAATCCTTTCGCACACTGCCGAGGGTTTTACCGCAGCGAAGGTGACGGTTATAGTGAGAAGTATCGCCGTTGGCGTACATCTTTCTTACAGTTATGGATTTCAGGAGTCATGATGTTTGGCTATCGTTCTGCTGGACCCCGCGTGCGCCTCTCTACCGATCGTTTGGTGGTCCGTTTAGTTCACGAACGCGATGCCTGGCGACTGGCGGATTATTACGCCGAGAATCGTGTCTTTCTAAAACCGTGGGAGCCGGTGCGTGACGAAAGTCATTGCTATCCCTCGGGTTGGCAGGCACGCCTTGGGTTGATCGCTGATATGCACAAACAGGGCTCAGCCTACTATTTTGTGCTGATGGACCAGGAAGAGCATGAAGTGCGCGGTGTCGCCAACTTTAGCAACGTGCTGCGCGGTTCGTTTCACGCCTGTTATCTCGGTTATTCACTGGGCGAAAAGTGGCAGGGACAAGGGATGATGTTTGAAGCGTTGCAGGCGGCGATTCGCTATATGCAGCGGCAACAGCGTATTCACCGCATCATGGCCAACTACATGCCGCACAATCAGCGCAGCGGCGATCTGCTGGCCCGCCTTGGCTTTGAGAAAGAGGGCTACGCCAAAGATTACCTGTTGATTGATGGACGCTGGCAGGATCATGTGCTGACGGCGTTAACCTGGCAGGAGTGGACCGCGGATCGTCGTGGACAATAACAAGGACATTTACATGAAGATGGCTTTATCCACACAGGCTTTACGTGTGATAGGTTGCCTGTTGGAAAAACAGGTCACCACACCCGATCAATACCCGCTTTCTCTTAATGGCGTGGTCACCGCCTGCAATCAAAAATCCAATCGTGAACCGGTGATGAATCTGAGTGAGATGGAAGTGCAGTCTCAACTCGATGAACTGGTGAAAAAGCATCTGGTCACGCCCAACAACGGGTTTGGCCAACGCGTCAGCAAATATGAACAGCGCTTTTGCAACTCGGCGTTTGGCAACCTGCAACTCAGCAGCGCTGAGGTCGCCGTGCTCACCTTGCTGTTTTTACGCGGCGCACAAACGCCGGGTGAACTGCGCACCCGCAGCGGGCGCTTGCATGAGTTCGCTGATATGGATGAGGTTGAGCAAACGCTGAACGGCTTAATCACCCGTGATGATGGCCCCATGATCGTGCGTCTGGCACGTGAGCCTGGTAAACGTGAGAGTCGTTATATGCATCTCTTCAGTGGTGAGGTTGCCGAAGCGTCAGTGATGAGTGAGGTCGAGGGGGAGAGCGAGGATTTGGTGAGCCGGGTTGCACAGTTGGAACGGCAGGTCGCCGAATTACAATCCCAGTTACAGCAACTGCTGCAAAAGGAGCATTAACATGACGCTGCGCATTGGCATCGTGGGATTAGGCGGCATCGCGCAAAAAGCCTGGCTACCGGTATTGTCTCAGGCCACGCACTGGCAGCTGGCAGGGGCGTTTTCACCGAATCAGGCAAAAGCGCAGCCGATCTGTGATAGCTATCGCATACCCTATTTCAATCAGCTTGACGCACTGGCAGCAGCCAGTGATGCGGTATTTGTGCACAGCAGCACTGCCAGTCATTTTGAGGTGGTACAGGCGTTGTTGCTCGCGGGCAAAGATGTCTGCGTGGATAAACCCTTAGCCGAAACCTTGCAGCAGGCGGAAGCGCTGGTGGCACTGGCAGAAAAGCGCAAACGTAAACTGATGGTGGCGTTTAATCGCCGCTTTGCGCCACGCTATCAACAGTTGAAAGCCGAGATGCCGCGTGCGGCCTCACTGCGCATTGAGAAGCATCGTGCGGATAGCGTTGGCCCACAGGATCTGCGTTTTACCCTGCTGGATGACTATCTGCACGTGGTGGATACGGCGCTGTGGCTGGCGGGCGGCAAGCTGACGCGTGAGCAGGGCTTTATTGAAACCAATGAGGAGGGCGCGATGCTGTATGCCGAACATCACTTCTCGGCGGGCGCGCTGCAAATTACCACCAGTATGCATCGTCGTGCGGGCACGCAGCGCGAAGTGGTCAGCGCCATCTGCGACGGTGATTACATCGACATTCGTGATATGCATGACTGGCAGCAAGAAAACCTCAGCGGCTTACGTACCGATCCCGCGCCTTCGTGGCAAAGCCATCTTACCCAGCGCGGTTTCAGCGGCGCGGCACACCATTTTATTCAGTGCATCGAAAATCAGACGATGCCTGAAACCAGCGGTGAACAGGCGCTGGCGGCGCAGCGTCTGGTGGAAAAACTCTGGCGTGATGCCGAACAGGAATAACCCCTTGTAACACTCAATGCTGGTCATTTCCCGCCGTGGCAGTAGACTAGCGCCGGACATCATCGGATGTCCGCGCTAAGTCGCTCATTTATCCGACACTTTTCAGGATGCGCCACTCAATATGAATTTGTTGAAATCGCTGGCTGCGGTCAGTTCGATGACCCTGTTTTCCCGCGTGCTGGGCTTTGCCCGTGATGCCATCGTGGCACGCGTTTTCGGTGCCGGTATGGCCACCGATGCCTTCTTTGTCGCTTTCAAACTGCCCAACTTATTGCGCCGTATCTTCGCGGAGGGCGCATTTTCCCAGGCGTTTGTACCGATACTTGCCGAATATAAAAGCAAGCAGGGTGAAGATGCCACGCGGGTGTTTGTCGCCTACGTCTCCGGCCTACTGACGCTGGTGCTGGCGGTGGTCACGGTGCTTGGCATGATTGCCGCGCCGTGGGTGATTGTGGTCACCGCGCCAGGCTTTGCCGATACCGCCGATAAATTCGCGCTCACCAGCTCACTGCTGCGCGTCACCTTTCCTTATATTCTGTTGATCTCTCTGGCATCGCTAGCTGGCGCGATTTTGAATACCTGGAATCGCTTTTCGGTGCCCGCGTTTGCGCCCACGCTGTTGAATATCAGCATGATTGGCTTCGCGGTGTTTGCCGCCCCACATTTTCATCCACCGGTGATGGCGCTGGCATGGGCAGTGGTGGTGGGGGGTGTGCTGCAACTGTTCTATCAGCTGCCGCATCTGAAGAAAATTGGCATGCTGGTGCTGCCGCGCCTCAATCTGCGCGATGCGGGTGTGTGGCGCGTTATGCGTCAAATGGGACCGGCGATTCTTGGCGTGTCGGTGAGCCAGATTTCCCTGATCATCAACACCATTTTTGCCTCATTCCTCGTTTCAGGCTCGGTATCCTGGATGTACTATGCCGACCGCTTGATGGAGTTCCCTTCCGGCGTGCTGGGTGTGGCGCTCGGCACGATTCTGCTGCCGTCGTTAGCAAAAAGCTTCGCCAGCGGCAATCATGATGAATATTCACGCCTGATGGACTGGGGCTTACGTCTCTGTTTCCTGCTGGCGCTGCCGAGCGCCGTTGCTCTCGGGATCTTGTCTGGTCCGCTGACGGTTGCGCTGTTCCAGTACGGCAAATTCACCGCATTCGATGCTGCGATGACGCAGCGTGCGCTGGTGGCCTATTCAGTGGGATTGATGGGACTGATTGTGGTTAAAGTGCTGGCGCCAGGCTTCTATTCGCGTCAGAACATCAAAACCCCCGTGAAGATTGCCATCGTGACGTTGATCATGACGCAGGTGATGAACCTGGCGTTTATCGGTCCACTCAAACATGCTGGCTTGTCGCTGTCGATTGGATTGGCGGCCTGTCTGAATGCCGCACTGTTGTACTGGCAACTGCGCAAACAGGATATTTTCCAGCCGCAGCCGGGTTGGTTTAGCTTCCTGGTGCGTCTGTTGATCGCGGTGGTGGTGATGGCGGCAGCGCTGCTCGGCATTCTGCAAATCATGCCTGCCTGGGAAGAAGGGCAGATGTGGTCGCGATTACTGCGTCTGGCTGCGGTGTGTGCAATTGGCGGTGGCGCCTACTTTGTGATGCTGGGCTTGCTGGGCTTCCGACCGAGAGACTTTGCCCGCCGTACAATAGCATAAAAAAATCCCGCCTCGGCGGGATTTTTCTTTATTAACCTTTGCGACTGAGCGTCGACTGACCTTTCCCTAATCCATCGGGGCCGTAGAACGCCTGGGTCTGATGCGGTTTCAACACCGCGAGCGCATCATTGGTGTAGCTGATTTGATGCTGCAGCAGAATACCGTTATGGGTGTTGGTATCGCGCAAACGGCGGGTATGCTGCTGGATGCTCTGCCAACGGCGTTCACGATCGCTGTGACCACCATAAGGCGCCTGGATACCGAGTGACTTTTCGGTATTACGGCGCATTTCGTCCAGATAATTCAACGTCGTTAGCAGCGCGCTTTTATCTTCTGATATGCGCTGCAACAGGTTGCCATTAACCTGGCCGGCAGAAAGTTGCTGTTGTTCTTCATCCATCACCACAGTGAGTGAAGCCAGCACATCCTGCATTTTATCTAAGGTGGTCAGCAGATTGTCCATTGGGATTAGTTACCCTCTAAATACGCCTTGGTATCGGCGATCAGCGCGTCGGCGATCTTACCGGTATCCATTTTCAGATCGCCATTACGAATGGCCGTTTTCAACTGCTCAACACGTGCCGTGTTGATGTCTTTGCTGCCCGGCTGCATCAATTGCGCCTGAGCCGTGCTTAATTTCACTTCGGCACCGCTTTCGCTGGTGGCCGCTGGGCTTGCAGCCGTCGCGCTTTGGCGGACTTTGCCGTTGTTATCGTTGGTGTCGCGGGTCTGTACAGTGCTAACCGGGATTAAAGGCTGCGTTCTGTCGATGCTCATGGTAGTGCTCCTGTAAGGTCAGCTGAGGGTCAGTCAACTGAGTCAGCATAGGGTAATGTCTTCGTTGATATCTCTATCGGCAGAACAACAGGGTTCTTTAACGCTTTATAGCGATATCAGAATATTCCCATCCGCGTCGACGCGACCACTGACAACCTGACCATTTCCCATGCGCACGCGCACCATTTGTGCCGCGCTGGCGTTGTTCAGCGCACGTCCTTCGCTACTGGCATTAAACCCGTTTCCGCTCGCCACCACCATCACATTTTGCCCGGCTTTCACGCGCCATGGTTGACGCACCATCATGGCCGTTACGGGCTGTCCTGGTGGGATATCTCGCAAGGCAATCGCATCCATCACGTTGCCATTATTGACCAGCGCGCGCGGGGGTAGCTCATCCAGACGACCAGTTTCCATTCGGAAGTCATTGGGATCGAGTGCACTGCCACGCGATATCTGCCGGCTGGCCACCAAATACTCCCCGGTCACCTGCACCTGAACCTGCAAGAAGCGACGGTTTTGATCGCAACTGGCTGCAATGCTGAGATTACCCCATTGTCGGCTATTCCCCGGCAGTTGCCATTCCGGCGCGGCGCAGGTCGGCCATTGTTCTTTGGGCGTGCGTACCACTACCGTCATCCCCGCCGCATGTTGCGGATCGCGCGCTTTAAAAAACTGCGTGAGCTGGGCGGTCAGGTCCGCCGCGTGGCCGGGCAGCGCGATGGCCAACAAAATGGTGGCCAGCAAGGGTGAAGATCTGCGCATAAACGCCTCCTGTCGAGAAGATGGCCTGAGTCTACTCTGGGTGCGGGAAAATCAATCTCAAAAATAGCCGTCATTTTTGCTGCTATTCAGACGATGGCTCTTGCTTTTGTCGAACTAAGCTGTCAGCTCGAAATTCTCATTCGCGGAGGAAGCATGCTCGACAAACTCGATGCCGCGCTGCGATTTGGTACAGAAGCGTTAAACCTGCGTGCTCAGCGCCAGGAAATCCTGGCGTCAAATATTGCCAACGCCGATACCCCGGGCTACCAGGCTCGGGATATCGACTTTGCCAGCCAGCTGAGCAAGGTGATGGAAAATGGTCGCGCGGAAGGCAGCAGCATGTCGCTGAAGGTCACATCCTCACGCCATATTGCCGCCGAAACCAATTCTCAGCCGTCAATGGATCTGATGTACCGCATTCCCGATCAACCCGCCGCGGATGGCAACACCGTGGATATGGATCGTGAACGTACGCAGTTTGCTGATAACAGCCTGAAATACCAAACCGATCTCACCCTCATCAGTAGCCAGATCAAGGGCATGATGACCGTATTGCAGGGGCAATAACCATGGCATTGCTGAATATCTTTGATATCGCCGGTTCTGCGATGACGGCGCAATCACAGCGCCTTAACGTCAGCGCCAGTAACCTGGCCAACGCCGACAGCGTCACCGGGCCAGATGGCCAACCGTATGTGGCCAAACAGGTGATCTTCCAGACCGATGCCGCGCCTGGCGCAGCCACCGGTGGCGTCAAAGTGGCGGGTGTCGTGAATGATCCAACACCTGCCAAGTTGGTGTATGACCCAGGCAATCCGATGGCGGATGAGAAGGGTTACGTCAAGATGCCAAACGTCGATGTCGTATCGGAAACCGTTAACACCATGTCAGCGTCGCGCAGCTATCAGGCCAACGTCGAGGTGCTGAACACGGTGAAGTCAATGATGATGAAAACCCTGACGATGGGTCAATAACGGAGCACGATCATGAGCGTAGCAGTAGGCGTTAACGCAAACCTTGACCCCACGGTGCTGAGTTCTTCCAGTTCAACGGGTACCGGTAATAGCGCACAAGATTTACAAAATCAGTTCCTGACCATGCTGGTGACGCAGTTGCAGAACCAGGATCCTACTAATCCGATGGATAACAGCCAGCTGACGACACAGTTGGCACAGATCAACACCCTGAGCGGTATTGAGAAGCTGAACACCACGCTGGGTTCGATCTCGGGTCAGCTCACCACTAGCCAGTCACTGCAAAGCACGACGCTGATCGGTCATGGCGTGATGATTGATGGCAGCCAGGTGTTAGTCGGCAGCGGCACCACCACACCGTTTGGCGTGGAATTGACCACCGCTTCCACTGCGACAACTGCCACCATCAAAGACAGCAGCGGCGCAGTGGTGCGCACCATTGATTTGGGCGCGTTGACATCGGGCGTGCATGCCTTCTCATGGGATGGCACTGATGCCAATGGCACCACTGTCGCAGACGGGAAATATTCTGTATCGATTGCCGCCAGTAACGGCAGCACCCAACTGGTGGCACAACCGCTTAATTACGCTTACGTGAATGGCGTGAGTACGGTGGATAGCACCTCAAAACTGGATCTCGGCACCATGGGCTCCGCCACTCTTGATGAAGTTCGTCAGATTCTCTAATTCAATTTTAGCAGGAGACACGCTATGTCTTTTTCTCAAGCTGTAAGTGGTATGAATGCGGCCTCCAGTAACCTGGATGTCATTGGTAACAACATCGCCAACTCCGCCACTGCGGGTTTCAAATCCAGCACCATTTCATTCGCGGACATGTTTGCCGGTTCCGATATTGGTATGGGCACCAAAGTGGCTGCGGTCATTCAGAACTTCAATGACGGTACCACCACTTCAACCAGCCGCGGGCTGGACGTGGCACTGAGCGGAAACGGTTTCTTCCGTATGACCGATGCTGCAGGCAGCGTTTACTACTCGCGTAATGGTCAGTTCACGCTGGATGAAAACCGTAATCTGGTGAACACCCAAGGCATGAGCGTGACGGGTTATCCGGCAACGGGCACACCGCCAACCATTCAGACCGGTGCAAACCCAGTGGCATTGAGTGTGCCGACGACCCAGATGTCTGCACGTGCAACCACCACTGCAGGTTTAGTATCAAACCTGAACTCAACCGATGCTATCCCAACGGTGGCGACGTTTAGTACCTCTGACGTGGATAGCTACAACGCCAAAAGCACCGTCACTGTGTATGACTCGCAGGGTAACGATCATGCGCTGGATCTCTATTATGTGAAAACCAGTGATAACAACTGGGATGTGCATGCTGTGGATTCAACCACCGGCGCTTCAGCGGGTGATTTCGCCATGACCTTTGACTCCAGCGGTAAGCTGGCCTCAATCACCAGCGGTGGAACAACTACTGCTGGCGCCACAACGGTAGGCTTGACTATCCAAGGCTCCAACGGCGCGGCAGCAAATCAGCCTATCACCTTGAGTGTTCTGGGTAGCCTGCAACAAAACACCGGCACTACTTCATTCGGTAACCCAACGCAAGATGGTTATGCACCGGGCGATCTGACCAGCTACGCCATCAACGATGACGGCACCATCACCGGTACCTATTCAAACCAGAAAACTCAGCTGCTGGGTCAAATCGTTCTGGCCAGCTTCTCTAACCCAGAAGGTTTGCAGTCAGAGGGCGATAACGTCTGGTCAGCAACCAACTCTTCCGGTCAGGCAGCGATTGGTCTGGCGAACACCGGCACCTACGGTTCTTTGACCTCGGGCGCGCTGGAAGCTTCCAACGTGGATCTGAGTAAAGAGCTGGTGAACATGATCGTTGCACAGCGCAACTATCAGGCGAACAGCCAGACCATCAAGACGCAGGATCAGATCCTCAACACACTGATTCAATTACGCTAATACGCTAACGGGATTGCACTATGGATCACGCAATATATACCGCAATGGGCGCCGCCAGTCAGACGATGGAACAGCAATCGGTGACTGCCAGCAACCTCGCCAACGCCTCAACGCCGGGTTTTCGTGCCCAGCTCAACGCGTTGCGCGCGGTGCCGGTCAACGGCTGGTCGCTGCCGACGCGTACTTTGGTTGCCGCTTCAACGCCTGGTGCTGATATGACACCGGGCGCGATGGACAACACGGGTCGTCCGCTGGATGTAGCGGTACAGCAAGATGGTTGGCTGGCCGTGCGCACGGCTGACGGTTCTGAAGCTTATACCCGCAACGGCAACATGCAGATCAGCTCCACCGGTATTTTGACCATTCAGGGCAATCCCGTGATGGGCGATGGCGGTCCTATTGCCATTCCACAAGGCGCCGAACTGACCATCGCGGCTGACGGCACCATCACCTCGCGTAATGCGGGTGATGCGCCGAACGCCACGGTGCAGATTGGCAGGCTGAAGCTGGTCAAGGCCACAGGCAAAGAGTTGCAGCGCGGTGACGACGGCATGTTCCGTCCAACTCAGGCCACTCAGGCCACGCGCGGCGCCGCACTGGGCGCTGACGCGACCGTCGCGGTCATGCCAGGCGTGCTGGAAGGCAGCAACGTGAAGCCAGTGGAAACCATGGTCGACATGATCGCCAACGCCCGACGTTTCGAGATGCAGATGAAAGTCATCACCAACGTCGATGAAAACGAACAGAAAGCCAATCAACTGCTCAACATGAGCAGCTAAGGCGTAAGGAAAACAGCATGATTCGTTCTTTATGGATCGCCAAAACCGGTCTTGATGCCCAGCAAACCAACATGGACGTCATTTCGAACAACCTGGCCAACGTATCCACCAATGGATTTAAACGTTCGCGTGCGGTGTTTGAAGATCTGATGTACCAGACGCTGCGTCAGCCAGGCACGCAGTCATCGGAACAGACCACGCTGCCTTCAGGTTTGCAGATTGGTACCGGTGTGCGTCCCGTGACCACCGAGCGTCTGCACACTCAGGGCAACCTGTCGCAGACCAGCAACTCCAAAGATGTGGCGATCAACGGTCAGGGTTATTTCGAAGTGCAGATGCCAGATGGCACCTCTTCGTATACCCGCGATGGCTCATTCCAGGTGGATCAGAATGGCCAGCTGGTGACCAACGCCGGTTATCCGGTGCAGCCGGGGATTACCATTCCGGCAAACGCCACCAGCATTACCATTTCTCGTGACGGTGTGGTGAGCGTGACACAGCAGGGCCAGACCAACCCGGCACAGGTCGGACAGCTGACGATCAGCACCTTCATGAACGATGCCGGTCTGGATAGCCTGGGTGAAAACCTCTATCAGGAAACGCAGGCATCCGGTGCGGCCACGCAAAGTACGCCGGGCCAGAACGGCGCGGGTCTGCTGTATCAGGGCTATGTCGAAACCTCTAACGTTAACGTAGCGGAAGAGCTGGTGACGATGATCCAGACGCAGCGCGCGTATGAAATCAACAGCAAAGCGATCACCACCTCTGATCAGATGCTGCAGAAATTAACCCAGATTTAATCTGGGATCGTTGGGCCGGCCTGGCTGGCCCGATTAAGAACATGAAGAAGGTCAGAACTCCGTGGCGAAGCAAGTGATTCTCAAGCCTGGGCATTGGTTAGTAGCCACGCTGCTACTGACATTAAACGGTTGTGCGTTGATTCCGCGCACGCCACTGGTGCAGGGCACAACAACGGCAGAACCGACGCCTTCCGCTCCGCCGGTGGTGAACGGTTCTATTTTTCAGGGCGTTGCGCCGCTGAACTACGGCTATCAGCCGCTGTTTGAAGATCGTCGTCCACGTAACATTGGCGACACCCTGACGATTACTCTGCAAGAAAATGTCAGCGCCAGCAAAAGCTCCACCGCCAGCGCCAGCCGCGATGGCAGCAACAGCTTCGGTGTGAGTACTGTCCCAACCGGCCTGAGTGGTCTGGTCGGTGCTGCCGGCGAGAAAGCCGGACTGGATGCCAATGGCAAAAACGACTTCGCAGGTAAAGGTGGCGCTACCGCCAACAACACCTTTACCGGCACCATCACCGTCACCGTCAATCAGGTGTTGTCGAACGGCAACCTGCGCGTGGTGGGTGAGAAACAGATCGAAATTAACCAGGGAACCGAATTTATTCGCTTCTCCGGTGTGGTTAACCCACGCACCATCAGCGCCAGCAACGCCGTGTTGTCAACGCAGGTGGCCGATGCACGTATTGAGTATGTCGGAAACGGGTATATCAATGAGGCGCAGACCATGGGCTGGTTCCAGCGTTTCTTCCTGAACGTGTCGCCGATGTAATCGAGGTAATGATGAAAATGAACACTCTGCTGCGTCTAAGCCTGGGCTTGCTACTTGGCGTTAGCCTGGTTGCCCATGCTGACCGCATTCGCGATCTGACATCCGTGCAGGGCGTGCGCGAAAACCAGCTGATTGGTTACGGCTTAGTGGTGGGTCTGGACGGTACCGGTGACCAGACCACGCAAACCCCGTTTACCACCCAGACGGTCAGCAACATGCTGTCACAGCTCGGCATCACCGTACCTACGGGTACTAACATGCAGCTGAAAAACGTGGCAGCCGTTATGGTCACCTCGAAACTGCCTTCATTTGCGCGTCAGGGACAAACCATTGATGTGGTGGTGTCTTCGCTGGGTAACGCCAAAAGTCTGCGCGGCGGAACGCTGCTGATGACGCCGATGAAAGGCGTTGATAATCAGGTGTATGCGCTGGCGCAAGGCAACATCCTGGTGGGCGGCGCGGGCGCGTCTGCGGGCGGCAGCAGCGTGCAGGTCAACCAGCTGAACGGCGGTCGTATCACCGGCGGTGCCACGGTGGAGCGAGAGTTGCAGAGCAACTTTGGTAGCCAGAACACCATCAACCTGCAGCTGAACAGTGAAGATTTCACTATGGCTCAGCGGATTGCGGATGCGATTAACAGCCGCGGCATGGGTTCAGCTCAACCACTGGATGCGCGCACCGTGCAGATCCGCGTCTCACCTAACAACAGTTCGCAGGTGCGACTGTTAGCTGAGATTCAGAACCTCGACGTCTCTGTACCGCTGGAAGATGCCAAAGTGATCATCAACTCACGTACTGGCTCGGTGGTGATGAATCGTGAAGTGACGCTGAACACCTGTGCGGTTGCGCAGGGCAATCTGTCCGTCACCGTTAACCAACAGCAGAACGTTAACCAGCCAAATACGCCATTCGCGGGCGGGCAAACGGTGGCGACGACTCAGACGCAAATCGATCTGCGCCAGAGCGGTGGCGCCTTACAGAGTGTTAATGCGAGCGCCAATCTGAACAACGTGATTCGCGCACTGAACGCGTTGGGTGCGACACCGATTGAACTGATGTCGATTCTGCAATCCATGCAGACGGCGGGTTGTCTGCGCGCCAAACTGGAAATCATCTGATGACCGATACGCAATCGCTGATGAATGCGGCGTATGACAGCCGCTCACTGAACAACCTGAAGCGTGAAGCGGCCGCCGACCCGAAAGGGAAGGCGCTGCAGGTCGCCAAACAGGTTGAGGGGATGTTCGTACAGATGATGTTGAAAAGCATGCGTGAAGCCTTGCCGCAGGACGGCATCTTCAGCAGCGACTCAACGAAGATGTACACCTCGATGTACGATCAGCAAATTGCGCAGGAAATTGGCAAACGCGGGCTGGGGATGGCGGATCTGATCGTCAAACAGATGCAGCCCGCGCAGGAACCGGATGAAAGCGCGGGTACCGTGCCAATGAAGCTGGATAACAGCTTCATTTATAGCAACCTGCCTTCCAGCCAGCTGGAGCAGATGGTGCGCAAAGCGGTGCCGCGTCTGCCGGTGTCTCCGTCAAGCTTGCCAACCGATAGCACCGACTTTATCTCTCAGCTGGCGCAACCGGCGCAGGTCGCCAGCCAGCAAAGTGGTATTCCGCATCACCTGATTCTTGCCCAGGCGGCACTGGAATCGGGCTGGGGACAACGCCAGATTCTGACACGTGAAGGCAAGCCAAGTTACAACGTGTTTGGCATCAAGGCGAGCGGTGACTGGAAGGGGGAAACCACCGACATCATGACCACCGAATATGAAGGTGGCGTGGCGAAGAAAGTGCATGCCACTTTCCGTGTTTATGGATCCTACATGGAAGCGCTGAGTGACTACGTCAAACTGCTCTCCAACAATCCACGATATGCCGCCGTAGCCAATGCGGCTACGCCAGAGCAGGGCGCACGTGCCTTGCAGGCCGCGGGTTATGCCACCGATCCGAAATATGCACAAAAGCTGGTGGGAATGATCCAACAATTCAAAAACATGGGCGAGAAAGTGGTTAAAGCGTACAGCCAGGATATCACTGATTTGTTCTGATTTTTTTGCCTCAAGTTTCACTTAAGCACGCCGATAACTATCACATGCCGCGGGCGACTCCGCCCGCGCAATCGCACTGATGACTGCCAGCCCGGTTAACGGGAAATTAAGGAACCGAGATGTCCAGCATAATTAACTCAGCGATGAGTGGGCTGAGCGCCGCACAGGCCGCATTAAGCACCACCAGTAACAACATCAGCAACTATACGGTGGCGGGTTACTCGCGTCAGACCATTTTGTTGAACCAGGCAAACAGTACCTTATCGGGCAACAGCTATTACGGTAACGGTGTGAATGTCACTGGCGTGCAGCGTGAATATGATGAATTCATTACGGCTCAATTGCGCGGTTCCAGTGCCAATTACAGTGCAGTGAATACGCAATATTCACAGATTTCCAATATCGATGATTTGCTGTCAACCTCGACCACCAGTCTGTCGACCTCGATTCAAAGCTTCTTTACCAACGTATCGAACGTGGTCAGCAATGCAGACGATCCGTCAGCTCGTCAGTCGATGCTGAGTTATGCGCAAGGCCTGGTGAATCAGTTCCAGACCACCGCGCAATATCTCACCAATATGCAAAACAGCGTGAATACGGACGTCGCTTCCAGCGTCGACCAAATCAATACCTACACCAGCCAGATTGCCGACCTTAATACGCAAATCGCCAAGCTCACCACCGCTGGCAGCGCGCCGAACGATCTTTTGGATCAGCGCGATCAACTGGTCAACAACCTGAACAACGTCGTTGGCGTTAACGTTTCGCAACAGGACGGCAGCTACATCGTCACCATGGGCAGCACGACCCTGGTGAACGGTAAAAACACCACTCAGCTGGTGGCAATGCCTTCCAGCAGCGATCCTTCACGCACCACGGTGGGATATGTAGACAAGAGCGCAGGGAACGTTGAAATCCCGGAGAAGACCCTGACCACCGGTTCTTTAGGCGGATTACTGGCTTTCCGTACCCAGGACCTGGACACCGCACAGAACCAGTTGGGTCAATTGGCCGCTGCGTTCACGACCAGCTTCAACGCCGTGCAAACTGCTGGCTATGACAGCAATGGCGACCAGGGCACTGACTTCTTCACCATTGGCAGCCCGAACGTATTGAGCAACACCAAGAATACCGGTACGGCTGAAGTGACCGCAGCATGGTCAGACAGCAGTGCGCTGAAGGCTTCAAATTACACCGTGAGCTACGACGGCACTAACTGGTCAGTCACGCGTCTGTCGGACAACGTGAAAGTATCGCCGACGACGGGTACCGATACTGATGGCAACACGACGCTGAGTTTCGATGGTCTTGACCTGACCGTCAGCGGTACTGCCCAGGCTAAAGACAGCTTCCTGGTCAAACCGGTGCAAGACGTCATTGGCGGTATGTCGGTCGCGATTACCGATGAGTCACAAATTGCTGCAGCATCGTCTGCCACCAGCGGCGAAAGTGATAACACTAACGCACAAAAAATGCTGGCACTGCAGGATGCTAACCTGGTCAACGGCAATGCCACACTGGCACAAGCCTACGCCACCATCGTTAGCACCGTGGGCAACAAAACCAGTTCGTTAGAGACCGCCAGTACCACTCAGGAAAACGTGGTGACGCAGTTAACTGACCGTCAGCAATCCGTTTCCGGCGTTAACCTCGATGAGGAGTACGCCAACCTGACCAAGTACCAGCAGTTTTACATGGCCAATGCGCAGGTATTGCAGACAGCAAGTACCATCTTTAATGCGCTGATGGATATCCGCGGCTAAGTCATCAAAGGATAAAAAACCATGCGTTTAAGTACCAATATGATTTTCGACCAGCAGGTGCGCGGCATTACCGGTTCGCAATCCTCCTGGTTAAAAGTAGGGCAGCAGCTTTCGAGCGGTCTGCGTGTGAATAATCCTTCTGATGATCCGATTGCGGCAGCGAGTTCGGTTGTCCTGGCGCAGTCGCAGGCGAAAAGCAGCCAATATGCGACCGCGCGCACTTTCGCTAACCAGAGCTTGTCCCTGGAAGAGAACACCCTCAAGGGCGTGACGTCAGCGATTCAGGATGCACAGACCACCATCGTCAATGCTTCAACGGGCACGCTCAGTGATGATGACCGTGGCTCTCTGGCGACGCAATTACAAGGGCTGCGCGATCAACTGTTGGGACTGGCGAACAGCCAGGATGCCAGCGGTCGCTACATCTTTGCGGGTTACAAAACCGAAGCCGAACCTTTCAGCGACACGGGAACGGGCGTCACCTACGTAGGCGGCACCGATGCCATTAGCCAGAAAGTGAGTGACAGCCGAACCATGACGGTAGGCAACACCGGCGATTCGGTGTTTATGTCGATCACCAGCAATGCCAAAGCTGAGCCAGATGGCAGCACCAGTGAAACGAATCTGTTTGATATGCTGGATAGCGCTATCGCTGCACTGAAGGTGCCGCAGGATAATGCTGATGAGGCCACTCAACAAACGTTCCAGGATGCGATGGACAAGACCAACCGTGGTTTGAGTAACTCGCTCAATAACGTGTTGTCAGTGCGTTCTGAAGTCGGCATTAAGATGGATGAAGTAGACACGCTAGATGCGCAGGGCGATACCAATGACACCATCATGGCTACGCAGATGAGTAATCTGGTCGAGGTGGATTATACCTCTGCCATTTCCAGCTACACCATGCAACAGACAGCATTACAGGCGTCTTACAAGACCTTCACTGACATGTCGAAGATGTCACTGTTCCAGCTGAATTCCTGATTGACCTGACCTGAAAATTTGAGCGTGCTTTAACCGGGCGCGCTTAGTTTCTCCCACTGCCTTTCGGGGCCGTGGGATTTTTTGCCTGCTCAGTGGCGATATCCGAACTTAACTGTGCAGTACCTACCTGACGATGCCATGTCCACGCAATCACTCCTCCCTTGATGCGGAAAGAAGGGTAAACAGCAAATCACAGGCAATAAAAAACCCCGAACCAGTCGGGGTTTTTATGATGACTGCTTCAGCTTACACGCTTTCTGGGCGAGTCGCTGGCGCAGTGGCGAGATGCGTTGCACTGTGACCACCCGCTGAACCACGACCTTCGAAGTCAAACGGTGGGCGAACCCAATCGCTTTGGCGAACGGTTTCAGGTTCCCATGCCGGAGCAGGCGCTTTGGTCATTGGCGCAGTCGCATGATGCTTCCAGCGAGTATCAGCACTGTTTACCGCAGTATCACGTGCAGCAACCGGTGCGTGAGGTTCAGTCACTGGGGCAACCGGCGCTTCAGCGGCAACCGGAGCACTGAGGACTTCCTCAACCTGAGCTTCAACTGCTGGAGCGGCCTCAATCGGTGCTTGCTCAGCAATCTCAACGGCTTCGTTAACCACCTCGTGTTCAACAGTTGCGTTGACCACTTCTGGTTCTACAGCTGCGTTAACCACTTCTGGTTCTACCGCCGCAGGCGTTGCGGGTTCGACGATTGCCGGTTCAGCTTCAGCAGCGATTTCCTCTGCTACCTGTTGCTCAACAACAGACACCACGGCAGGCTCTTGGTTGACAGGTGCAGCGACAGGCGCCAGATCATCAGTATTCACCACCGGCACTTCAGTATGTGCCTGAGGTTCTGCCTGATGAACGACTTCCGCTTCAACCGGTGCAGCCGTTACCGTTTCCAGCGTCTCTGCAGCAACCGCCACGTCTTCCACGACGGCGTCATGCTGATAGCTGTAATCTGGCATCTCGTTCAGCGTCTCCTGAGAGGAGAACTGATCGTGAGCCTGAGCAACCGGATAGGTGATCCAGACTTTGCCTGAAGCCATTTCTGGCGAAGCAGCAGCAGATTCCAGCGGCATCGCAGACTGGGTTGGATAACGCTCATCACGATAGCGACGACGGCGTTGACCACTGACACGCAGGTGACGAGGCGAACGACGTGAACGGCGCGGCATATTGGCGCTATCACGGTTTTCGTTATCATCCTGCTCATCGTTGCTGACTTCTGGCTGTTCGATGAAGGTCTGACGCTGGGCTGATTCCTCAGCGGATTCACTCACTGCCGGTGCCGGGATAGCCGCTGCCACTTCACCAGTATCTCCCACGCGGATGCGCTGAGTCAGCTGACGTTGTTTACGGCGAGGCAACACCTGAACACGTTCTTCTTCCTGCACAGCGTTTTCGTCAACAACATCAGTCTGCACTGGGTTTTCAGCCGCTTTCTGATCTTGTTGTTGATTGCGCTTCTCTTCCTGACGACGGCGTTGACGCTCAGCACGCTGCTCACGACGCTGCTGCTGCTGTTCATCACGCTGCTGCAACTGCTCATCAGTCAACGCTGGGCGTTCGCCACGCGGTTCGTTCTGACGCTTGTTGCGACGATTATCCTGATTGTCGTTACGCGGTTCGCGGGCTTCACGTGGTTCACGAGACTCTCGTGATTCACGCGGCTCACGCGATTCACGGGCCTCACGTGGTTCACGGCCTTCGCGACCCTGTGCATTTTCACCGTTACGCGGTGTACGATCGCGACGATTATTGCTACGACGATTGTTACGGCGGTCGCCACGCGGCTGATTGTTCTCACCCTCAGCGGCTTTCACTTCTGGTTGAGCTTCAACCGGAGTAGCAGCAGGCGTGTCGCCAGCAAACAGTTTCTTCAAACCACCCAACAGGCGAGCCACAAAACCGGTGCTGGCAACGGCAGGTGCAGCCACTGAAGCGGCAGGTTTTGCTTCTGCTTTCGCAACCGGCTGGATCTCTTGCTCGACTTCAACCGGAGCCGGCGGTGCATCAGGCATCACGAAGGCTGCCAGCGCAGGCTGCTCTGGACGACGACGTTCGGCGCTCTCTTCTTCCGAAGGCAACGCCATTTCTGCTTCGTGCAATTTCGGCAGGTGGTAAGAAAGCGTCTGAGTCTCTTCGCCTTTGCGAACGCGCAATACGGAGTAGTGCGGGGTTTCCATCTGATCGTTTGGCACGATGATGGCACGCACGCCACCCTGGCGTTTTTCGATCGCACTGACCGCATCACGTTTTTCGTTCAGCAGGTAAGAGGCAACGGGCACCGGTACAATTGCATGCACTTCTTTGGTGTTGTCTTTCAGCGCTTCTTCTTCAATCAGACGCAAGATAGACAGTGACAGCGATTCGTTATCACGGATGGTGCCGGTGCCACTACAGCGTGGGCACACGTGATGGCTGGATTCACCCAACGATGGGCTGAGACGCTGACGCGACATTTCCAGCAGGCCGAAGCGTGAGATGTGGCTAATCTGGATGCGTGCGCGATCCTGACGTACCGCTTCACGCAAACGGTTTTCCACCGCGCGCTGGTGACGAACAGGCGTCATATCGATGAAGTCGATGACGATCAGTCCGCCGAGGTCACGCAGGCGCAACTGACGGGCAATTTCATCGGCCGCTTCGAGGTTGGTATTGAACGCGGTCTCTTCGATATCGCCGCCGCGTGTGGCGCGTGCGGAGTTGATGTCGATCGCGGTCAGCGCTTCGGTGCTGTCGATAACAATCGAACCACCGGAAGGCAAGCGCACTTCGCGCTGGAACGCAGACTCGATCTGCGATTCGATTTGGTAATGGCTGAACAGCGGAATTTCACCGGTGTACAGTTTGATTTTGCTGCTGAAGTCTGGACGACCCAGTGCAGCGATATGCTGACGTGCCAGTTCCAGTACTTTCGGGTTATCGATAAGGATTTCACCGATGTCCTGACGCAGATAATCGCGGAAGGCGCGGACAATCACGTTGCTTTCCTGATGAATCAGGAACGGGGCTGGACGGTTTTCAGCGGCTTTCTTGATCGCTTCCCAGTGCTTCAAACGGAAGCTCAGGTCCCACTGCAGGGATTCGGCAGATTTGCCAACGCCTGCGGTGCGCACGATCAAACCCATACCGTCTGGCAGTTCCAGCGCGGACAGGGCTTCTTTCAATTCGGTACGATCGTCACCTTCGATACGGCGTGAAATGCCACCCGCACGCGGGTTATTAGGCATCAGAACCAGATAGCTACCGGCTAACGAAATAAAGGTGGTGAGTGCTGCACCCTTATTACCGCGCTCCTCTTTATCAATTTGAACGATAACTTCCTGACCTTCACGCAACACCTCTTTGATGTTTGGACGGCCGTGTGCATTGTAATTAGCAGGGAAGTATTCGCGGGAAATTTCTTTCAGAGGGAGGAAACCGTGACGTTCAGCACCATAATCGACAAATGCCGCTTCGAGGCTGGGTTCAACACGGGTGATCTTACCTTTGTAGATGTTGGCTTTTTTCTGCTCGTGGCCTGGGCTTTCGATATCCAGATCGTACAGACGTTGGCCGTCAACAAGGGCAACGCGCAACTCTTCCTGCTGAGATGCGTTAATTAACATTCTTTTCATCGTGACTTACTCGTTATTCTCACATGAGTGATGTAGCTGCGGGCATCGTTACCCTGGACGAGAATCAACCGATGGCCCCGTGTCTTAATGCACTGACGTCAACCTCACGGTTGTCGGCGGCTAAAGGGGCGCAAATCTTGTCGGTGGCCTGTTTTTCATAAGGAAAAACAGCGCCTGAAGGTGGAATAGCTAGAGTAAATTCAGAAATCCACACATCCCAGTCTGTCGTCCAGGCTGCAACCCGCAGCCCGCTAAGTGCCTGATTTAACATTACGTCTTACGCCATTGCTGCGTGTCCGTTCAATCCGGCAAAATGACTTATTTCGCTCTTTATTCCGGCCTGAATTTTTCCAGGGCAGAAACCCCTGCATTATTCCATTGCTCACCAACATATAGCAAGGCGACTTTTGCCGAGCTGTGAAGTTTGTGTGTCCTTAACCTGTTCATTTGCAGGGCTAATCATCGCATCGCTGAAAAAGTCATCATTTACACCTTTTCCCAACACGACAAAGAGAGAGTTAAGCACAGAAAAAGGGGTGGCGCTATCCAGGGACACTATTTAGAATCGCCGCCATGAAAACAGAGAATCCCGGCGTACTCTATGTCGCCATCACGGCTGAAAATGCCGGTCAACGAATTGATAACTTTTTGCGCACTCATCTTAAAGGTGTGCCGAAAAGCATGATTTATCGCATCTTGCGTAAGGGCGAGGTGCGGGTTAATAAAGGACGCGTTAAACCTGAATACAAGTTGGTAGAAGGGGATGACGTGCGCATTCCGCCCGTGCGCGTGGCGGAGCGTGAAGAGCAGGCCGTTTCACCAAAACTGGATAAAGTCGCGGCGCTGGCGAATGCCATCCTGTATGAAGATGATCATCTGCTGGTGCTGAACAAACCATCGGGTACTGCGGTGCATGGCGGCAGCGGCTTAAGCTTTGGTGTTATTGAGGGGTTGCGTGCGCTTCGTCCGGAAGCCCGCTTCCTCGAACTGGTACACCGACTCGACCGCGATACTTCCGGCATTCTGCTGGTGGCCAAAAAACGCTCCGCGCTGCGTTCACTGCATGAGCAGTTACGTGAAAAAGGCATGCAGAAGGATTATCTGGCACTGGTGCGCGGCGATTGGCCCTCGCATTTGAAAGTGGTTCAGGCGCCGCTGTTAAAAAATATTCTGCAAAGTGGAGAGCGCGTGGTGCGCGTCAACGCGGAAGGCAAACCGTCTGAAACGCGTTTTAAAGTTGAAGAGCGGTTTGGCTTCGCCACCTTAGTGAAAGCCAGTCCGGTTACGGGCCGAACTCACCAGATTCGCGTGCACACTCTGCATGGTGGCCATCCGATCGCGTTTGACGATCGCTATGGCGACCGCGAGTTTGACCGCCAGCTGGGTTCAACCGGCTTGTCGCGTCTGTTCCTGCATGCGGCGGCGTTGACCTTCACCCATCCGAATACCGGGGAAGTTATGCGGATGGAAGCGCCATTGGATGGCGCGTTGCAACGCTGCCTCACGCATCTGCGCCAGAAAAAAGCCTGACACGACGGGCATCAACCTAATGCGTTGATGCCCGCTTTTATGAGCATCTCATTTAAGGCAATCAGCGGTAATCCAATCAGCGTATTGGGATCGCGTCCCTCTAGTCGTTCGAACAAACAAATTCCCATACCTTCGCTTTTAAAGCTGCCTGCACAATTCAACGGCTGCTCTTTTTCAACGTAGTGACGGATTTCCGCCGGGCTTAAGTGGCGAAAATGCACGTTGAACGGTTCACAAATCACCTGCTGTTGTGCCGTTTGTGGTTGAAGCAATGCGAGTCCCGTATAAAACGTAATCACCTTACCGCTGGCCGCCGCCAACTGTCGGCAGGCGTTTTCCATAGTATGCGGTTTTCCGGTGATGTTGCCGTCCAGCACGCAGACCTGATCGGATCCAATGATCCAGTGCTGAGGATATTGATGCGCCAGCGCTTGCGCTTTAGCCAGCGCCAGCCTTTGTACCAGCTGGGGAGCGGATTCATCAGGCAGCGGTGTTTCGTCGCAATCGGGCGCGGCGGCGATGTAAGGCAGGCCGAGCTTATGCAGCAACGCCTGACGAAACGGGGAGGTTGAGGCCAGAATTAAAGGTGTCATCATTTTTTTGCAGAATATATAGCGTAAACATGACAGTCATTTTAAACTATGCGCCGCACTGGATGCGACTAACGGGTGAAAGATGCCGTAAACCGGCCTTTTTCTTTGACTCTATGACGTTACAAAGTTAATATGCGCGCCCTATGCAAAAGGTAAAATTACCCCTAACGATCGATCTGGCCCGTGCCGCGCAAAAGCGCCTTGATTATCAAGGTGTGTATGCACCTGAATTGGTGGCACGCCTGGCCGACACGGTCGTTAGTGTGGACAGTGATGTGGATTGCACCATGTCGTTTGCGATTGACAACCAGCGCCTGGCGGTTCTGCAAGGAACTGCTGATGTGCAGGTGACTTTGTCATGTCAACGCTGCAACCAGTCTTTCCCGCACGCTGTCCACGTAAGCTATTGTTTCAGTCCTGTCTCTTCTGATGAGCAGGCCGAGGCACTGCCGGAAGCTTACGAGCCAGTTGATATCAATGATTTCGGCGAAATCGACTTGCTGGCAGTTATCGAAGATGAACTCATCCTCGCGCTGCCTGTAGTTCCGGTGCATGATTCTGAACACTGTGAAGTGTCCGACGCGGACATGGTATTTGGTAAGTTGCCTGCAGAGGCAGAAAAACCAAATCCATTTGCCGTATTAGCCAGTTTAAAGCGTAAGTAATAGGAGTAAGGTCCATGGCCGTACAACAGAATAAACCAACCCGTTCTAAGCGTGGTATGCGTCGTTCGCACGATGCGCTGACCACCGCAGCTCTGTCAGTAGATAAAGTTTCTGGTGAAACTCATCTGCGTCACCATATCACTGCGGATGGTTACTACCGCGGTCGCAAGGTTATCACCAAGTAATTCTTTGCGGTTACGCAAGGCGATACCTTGACACGTTTGACCCTGGCAGTTGATGCCATGGGCGGGGACTTCGGTCCCTGCGTGACAGTGCCTGCATCCTTGCAGGCACTGGCCTCTCATACGCATCTGGTTCTTCTTCTGGTCGGTGATCCCGACATCATCTCGTCATTTCTTGCCAAAGCGGATTCCTCGTTACTGGGGCGTGTGCAGGTGATCCCTGCCGAATCGGTTATTGCAAGTGATGCTAAACCTTCACAGGCCATTCGTCACAGTCGCGGCAGTTCCATGCGCGTGGCGTTGGAACTGGTTAAAGAAGGGCGTGCACAAGCCTGTGTCAGTGCGGGTAATACCGGTGCGCTGATGGGGCTGGCTAAAATGTTGTTGAAGCCGCTGGATGGCATTGAGCGTCCGGCGTTGATGACCGTACTGCCGCATCAGCAGCAGGGTAAAACGGTGGTGCTGGACCTCGGCGCGAACGTCGATTCCGACAGCGAAATGCTGGTGCAATTTGCGGTGATGGGCGCAGTCATGGCCGAGGAAGTGCTGGGAATCGTCAGGCCACGCGTCGCACTGCTCAATATTGGGCAGGAAGAGACCAAAGGTCTGGAAACGATTCGCGCAGCATCTGCGGTTCTGCGAGACACGCCGCAAATCAACTATATTGGATATCTTGAGGGGAACGATCTCCTCACCGGTAAGACGGATGTGCTGGTTTGTGATGGCTTCGTGGGAAACGTCACGCTTAAAACCATGGAAGGCGTGGTAAGAATGTTCCTTTCTCTGCTGAAGTCGTCAGAGGATGGGAAAAACGGGCCTGGTGGCTGAAATGGGTAGGGCGTTGGTTACAAAAGCGTCTGGCCAAACGTTTCGGTCATCTCAACCCCGACCAGTATAATGGCGCTTGTCTGTTAGGATTGCGCGGAACAG
This sequence comes from Pantoea rodasii, assembly GCF_002095465.1. GTDB lineage: Bacteria > Pseudomonadota > Gammaproteobacteria > Enterobacterales > Enterobacteriaceae > Pantoea > Pantoea rodasii. Next base: position 292,850 of record NZ_MLFP01000005.1, read on the forward strand.
TGATCAAAAGCCACGGTGCGGCGAATCAACGTGCGTTTGCCGTGGCGATAGAGCAGGCAGAGCAGGCGGTGCGCAGGCAAGTCCCAGAGAGGATTGCGGCGCGCCTTGACGCTGTATTAGCCAGGAGTGACAAAGCGTAGATGTTTACCAAAATTATCGGTACGGGCAGCTATTTGCCTGAGCAGGTTCGCTCCAATGCGGATCTGGAAAAATGGTGGAGACTTCGGACGAGTGGATTGTCAGCCGTACCGGCATCCGTGAGCGTCGTATTGCTGCACCGGACGAAACCGTCGCCACCATGGGCTTTGCCGCGGCACAGCGCGCGCTAGAGATGGCGGGTGTTGCTGCCAGTGATGTTGGCCTGATTATCGTGGCGACCACCTCTTCCAGCCACGCTTTCCCAAGTTCAGCGTGCATGATCCAGCAGATGCTGGAGATTGACGATTGCGCAGCCTTCGATTTGGCTGCCGCCTGCGCGGGCTTTACCTATGCATTGAGCGTTGCCGATCAGTACATCAAAAATGGTGTGGTGAAACACGCTCTGGTGATCGGTGCTGACGTATTAGCCCGTACGCTGGATCCGAACGATCGTGGTACGATCATTTTGTTCGGTGATGGCGCCGGCGCAGTCGTCCTGAGCCAAAGCGAAGAGCCGGGGATTCTGTCTACTCACCTGCATGCCGATGGCCGTTACAGCAAGTTGCTGACGCTGCCGTATCAGGATCGCGAGAATCAGGATCAACCTGCTTATCTCACCATGGCGGGTAATGAAGTGTTCAAGGTTGCGGTGACCGAACTGGCGCACATCGTTGATGAAACGCTGCAGGCCAATAATCTCGATCGCGAAATGCTGGACTGGCTGGTCCCTCATCAGGCCAACTTGCGCATTATCAGTGCCACCGCCAAAAAGCTTGGCATGGGCATGGATAAAGTGGTTGTGACCCTTGATCGCCATGGTAATACTTCGGCGGCATCGGTACCGAGTGCACTGGATGAAGCGGTGCGCGATGGCCGTATCAAGCCAGGCCAACTGATTTTGCTGGAAGCCTTTGGTGGTGGTTTCACCTGGGGTTCCGCGCTGGTTCGCTTTTGATTGACAGGAACGACAAATGACACAATTTGCTTTTGTTTTCCCAGGACAGGGATCGCAGACCGTCGGCATGTTAGCTGACCTGGCTGTTGAAAACCCGCAGGTTGAAGCCACTTTCCGTGAAGCTTCTGATGCGCTGGGATACGACTTATGGCAGTTGGTGCAGCAAGGTCCAGCTGAAGAACTGAATAAAACCTGGCAGACGCAACCTGCGCTGCTGGCGGCTTCCGTCGCGATTTATCGCGTCTGGCAGAGCAAAAATGGCCCACAGCCGGTATTGATGGCAGGCCACAGCCTGGGTGAATACTCTGCGCTGGTGTGTGCAGGCGTGCTGAACTTTACTGATGCCATTAAGCTGGTTGAACTGCGCGGTAAGTTGATGCAGGAAGCCGTTCCGGAAGGCACGGGTGCCATGCAAGCCATTATCGGTCTTGACGATGCGTCAATCCGTAAAGCCTGTGAAGAGAGTGCACAAGGTCAGGTGGTCTCGCCGGTTAACTTTAACTCGCCGGGCCAGGTGGTGATCGCGGGCAATAAAGAAGCGGTTGAACGTGCGGGTGCGGCCTGTAAAGCGGCGGGTGCCAAGCGTGCTCTGCCGTTGCCTGTCAGCGTGCCATCTCACTGTGCCTTGATGAAGCCTGCTGCGGATAAACTCGCTGTCGCGCTGGAAAACATCACTTTCAGCGCACCGACTGTGCCTGTCGTCAACAACGTTGACGTGAAGTGTGAAACCGATGCCGCTGCGATTCGCAGTGCTCTGGTGCGTCAGCTTTATAGCCCAGTGCGTTGGACGGAAGCCGTTGAATTTATTGCCACGCAAGGCGTGAGCCAACTGCTGGAAATCGGTCCGGGTAAAGTTCTGACCGGTCTGACCAAACGTATTGTGGATAGCCTGACCGCTGCAGCCGTGAACGACTCTGCTTCACTGTCTGCTGCGATTACACAGGAATAAGAGGAAAAACATGAGCTTTGAAGGTAAAGTAGCGCTGGTGACTGGCGCAAGCCGTGGCATTGGCCGCGCCATCGCGGAAACGCTGGTTGCGCGCGGTGCTAAAGTGGTGGGAACTGCCACCAGCGAAAGCGGTGCGGAAGCAATCAGGCTTACCTCGGCAATAACGGCAAAGGTCTGCTGCTGAACGTAACCGATGCGGCCTCTATTGAGAGCGTTCTCGAGAAAGTTCGCGCCGAATTTGGCGAAGTGGACATTTTAGTCAATAATGCAGGCATTACGCGTGACAATCTGTTGATGCGCATGAAAGACGATGAATGGGCGGATATCCTCGATACCAACCTGACATCTGTCTTCCGTCTTTCTAAGGCGGTATTGCGTGCCATGATGAAAAAACGCGTGGGCCGTATCATTACCATCGGTTCTGTAGTTGGAACCATGGGTAACGCGGGTCAAGCAAACTATGCGGCAGCAAAAGCAGGTTTGATTGGCTTTAGCAAATCACTGGCGCGAGAAATTGCGTCACGTGGCATTACAGTAAACGTCGTGGCTCCGGGCTTTATTGAGACGGACATGACGCGTGCACTGAACGAAGATCAGCGCTCGGGTATTTTGGCAGAAGTGCCGGCAGGTCGTTTAGGCGACCCGCAGGAAATTGCCAATGCTGTTGCATTCTTAGCCTCTGACGAAGCCTCTTACATCACGGGTGAGACGCTGCATGTCAATGGCGGCATGTACATGGTCTGATAATCACGAAAACATTTGCATTATCTGCGGTAAACACCGCAGAATAACGCAAAATCGTGGTTCGACCAGCCGGGATTTTGTTGCATCTTTTTCAACATTTTATACACTACGAAAACCATCGCGAAAGCGAGTTTTGATAGGAAATTAAATAGTATGAGCGATATCGAACAACGCGTTAAGAAAATCGTAGCTGAGCAGCTGGGTGTTAAAGAAGACGAAGTGATTAACACTGCTTCTTTCGTTGAAGACCTGGGTGCAGATTCTCTTGACACCGTTGAGCTGGTAATGGCTCTGGAAGAAGAGTTTGATACTGAAATTCCAGACGAAGAAGCTGAGAAAATCACTACCGTTCAGGCAGCGATCGATTACATCAATAGCCACCAAGGCTAATGAATATCTTCAGGCGGTCACCTCGACCGCCTGAGTTTTATGTTTGCCCCACATAGCGTTATTTTTTCCCTCCCTGGAGGACGTACGTGTCTAAGCGTCGTGTAGTTGTGACTGGTCTTGGCATGTTGTCTCCTGTCGGCAATACCGTAGAGTCTACCTGGAGTGCTCTCCTTGCCGGTCAGAGCGGCATCAGCCTGATCGACCATTTTGATACTAGTGCCTACGCAACACGCTTTGCGGGCTTAGTAAGAGATTTCAATTGCGATGATTTCATCTCGCGCAAAGATCAGCGCAAGATGGATGACTTCATCCAATACGGCATTGTTGCTGGTATTCAGGCTATGGCAGACTGCGGTCTGGTCGTAACTGAAGAGAATGCTGGTCGCATCGGCGCAGCTATCGGTTCCGGCATCGGCGGACTGGGTTTGATCGAAGATAACCACAGTTCACTGGTCAATGGCGGTCCGCGCAAAATCAGCCCGTTCTTTGTTCCTTCTACCATTGTTAACATGGTAGCCGGTCACCTGACCATCATGTACGGTCTGAAAGGTCCTAGCATTTCCATCGCGACGGCTTGTACTTCTGGCGTACACAATATTGGTCATGCAGCCCGTATCATTGCTTACAACGATGCTGACGTCATGCTGGCGGGTGGCGCTGAAAAAGCCAGTACCCCGTTGGGTGTCGGTGGCTTCGGTGCGGCACGTGCGCTCTCAACCCATAACGATAACCCGCAGGCCGCTAGTCGTCCGTGGGATAAAGATCGTGATGGATTTGTGTTGGGTGACGGTGCAGGCATTGTGGTACTGGAAGAGTACGAGCATGCGAAAAAGCGTGGCGCGAAAATTTATGCTGAGATCATTGGTTTTGGCATGAGCAGCGATGCTTATCACATGACGTCTCCACCGGAAGATGGTTCAGGTGCAGCCGCCGCGATGGTGAATGCGCTGCGTGATGCGCAACTGAACGCAGAACAAATCGGCTACGTTAACGCGCACGGTACTTCTACACCTGCCGGTGATAAAGCAGAAGCACAGGCCGTTAAATCGGTGTTTGGTGCATCGGCCCACAGTGTGATGGTCAGCTCCACCAAATCGATGACGGGACACTTGCTGGGTGCCGCAGGCGCTGTTGAATCGATTTATTCGATTCTGGCATTGCGCGACCAGGCTATTCCGCCAACCATCAATCTGGATAATCCTGATGAAGGTTGCGATCTGGACTTCGTGCCGCACACGGCACGTCAGGTCAGTGGACTGGAGTATGCACTCTGTAACTCCTTCGGATTTGGCGGCACTAACGGCTCGCTGATCTTCCGCAAGGTGTAAATCACACCCGCCTAAACAAAGGCCCGCAATGCGGGCCTTTTTTATATTTTGTCACGCAGTGGCGTGGATGTTTACTGCGGTCGGTGATATTGAAACAGGCATAGTCGTCAGAGGGGTTCAATATGTGGATAAATGGCGTAGCGCAAACCGAACTTTCCGCGCGCGATCGTGCGGTACAGTTTGGTGACGGCTGTTTTACCACCGCAGCAGTGGTTGGGGGTAAGATCCAACTGTTGAATGCGCATCTGCAGCGATTGCACGAAAGCTGTGAGCGCTTATTCATGCCGCTGCCCGACCTGACACAACTCGCTGAAGAGATGCAGCAGGCGGCCGCCGGGCAAGTGCGCGCGGTGATGAAAGTGATCCTCACGCCGGGCGCGGGAGGGCGGGGTTACAGCCGCACGGGGTGCGAAACGCCTACGCGCATTATTTCGCTCTCCCCCTGGCCGCAGCATTACGCGGCGTTGCAGCTACATGGCGCACGTCTGGTAACCAGTCCGATACCTTTAGCGCGCAATCCATTGCTGGCCGGCTTAAAACACCTGAATCGATTAGAGCAAGTGCTGATTCGTCAGCATATCGACCAGACAGACGCCGATGAAGCGCTGGTGCTTGACACTGCAGGGACGGTGGTGGAATGCTGTGCGGCCAATTTATTCTGGCGCAAAGGCGAGAAAATCTACACGCCGCATCTTGATCACGCTGGCGTCAACGGCATTATGCGTCGTTTTCTGATGGCGCAAATGGCAATGGCAGGTCAGTCTTGTGAATTGATGGATGGTAGCAGGGAAGATGTGCTAAACGCCGATGAAGTGGTGCTCTGCAATGCCCTGATGCCGGTATTACCCGTGCGACAAATTGACGATGTCTTGTTCACCGCACGCTCGCTGTATCAGCAACTGCAAGCCAGTTGCCAAAAGATGGAAGCATCATGACTCGAATGAAAAAAATCATCGTCAGCGCTCTGGCGATTGCAGGCCTCGCGGCCGCCTTTAGTTATTGGCAGATTGAACGTTTCGCCGATACACCTTTGACTATTCACCAGGAAACCATCTATACACTGCCGGCCGGCAGTGGACGCGTGGTGCTGGAAGCGCAGTTGGAAAGTCAGCACATCATTCCCACCAGCATGTGGTTTGGACCACTGTTAAAACTTGAACCTGAGTTGGCCAAATTTAAAGCGGGGACCTACCGGCTTGAAGGCAACATGACGGTACGTCAATTACTGGCACTGCTGGCCAGCGGTAAAGAGGCGCAGTTCCCAGTGCGTTTTGTTGAAGGCTCCCGCCTGAAAGAGTGGCTGGCCGAATTACGCAAAGCGCCTTATCTCAAGCACACGCTGACTGACGATCAGTTTGCTACCGTAGCGAGCGCCATGAAGTTAGAGGCGAACCAGCTTGAAGGTGCTTTCTATCCCGATACCTATCTCTATACCGCCAATACCAGCGACGTGGCGCTGTTAGAACGTGCGCATAGCCGCATGAACACATTGGTTGATGAAATCTGGAAGGGACGCAATGACAGCCTGCCTTATAAAAAAGAGCAGGATCTGGTCACCATGGCGTCGATTATCGAGAAAGAGACCGGCGTGACGGAAGAGCGCGCGCGCGTCGCCTCGGTGTTTATCAATCGCTTACGCACGGGTATGAAGCTGCAAACCGATCCCACTGTGATTTACGGCATGGGCGATAACTACACCGGATCGATTACACGTAAAGACCTCGAAACGCCAACCGATTACAATACCTATACCATTAGCGGTCTGCCGCCGGGCCCGATCGCCATGCCGGGCCGCGCTTCTCTGGAAGCGGCTGCGCATCCGGAAAAAACCAATTACCTCTATTTTGTTGCGGATGGTAAAGGCGGTCATACCTTTACCACCAATCTCGCCAGCCACAATAAAGCTGTGCAGGTGTATCGGCTGGCTATGAAGGAAAAAAATGAAAAGTAAGTTTATCGTCATTGAAGGCCTTGAGGGCGCAGGCAAAACCACGGCACGTGATGCGGTGGTTGCCGTTTTGCATGAGCAAGGGATTCATGACGTGGTGTTTACCCGTGAGCCGGGTGGAACGCCGCTGGCTGAACAGTTACGTGTGCTGGTCAAGCAGGGGATTGATGGCGAGCAAGTGACCGATCAAGCTGAACTGCTGATGCTATATGCCGCGCGCGTTCAACTGGTTGAAAACGTCATCAAGCCGGCATTGGCTCGCGGCGCGTGGGTGATTGGCGATCGTCACGATCTCTCTTCTCAAGCCTATCAGGGCGGCGGACGGGGTTTGGATACGCAGTTGATGACCACGTTGCGTGAGGCGGTGCTCGGCGATTTCCGCCCAGATTTGACACTTTATCTGGATGTTACGCCGGAAATCGGCCTGCAGCGCGCCCGTGCGCGCGGAGAACTGGATCGTATCGAGCAGGAATCACTGCGCTTTTTTGAGCGCACGCGCGAACGTTATCTGGCATTAGCGGCGGCCGATGCTTCGATTTTAACCATTGATGCCACACAGAATATTGCAGACGTGACATCGTCACTTCAAAGCACCTTGCGTCAATGGCTGGCAGGTCAGGTGGCATGAACTGGTATCCATGGCTGAACCAGCCTTATCGACAAATAATCACTCGCCATCAAAGCGGTCAGGCGCATCATGCTTTGCTGATTCAGGCGATCGATGGCATGGGCGACGATGCGCTGGTTTGGGGCGTGAGTCGCTGGTTGATGTGCCAACATCCCGAAGGTTTGAAAAGTTGTGGCCACTGTCATGGCTGTCACCTGATGCAGGCTCAAACGCATCCTGACTGGTATCGTCTGGAAGCGGAAAAGGGCAAGTCTTCGTTAGGCATTGACGCGGTGCGTGATGTCACTGAAAAGCTCTATCATTTTGCTCAGCAGGGCGGCGCAAAGATTGTCTGGCTGCCCGATGCGGCGCAACTCACCGAAGCCGCGGCCAATGCCTTGCTAAAAACGCTGGAAGAGCCGCCGGCGAACTGCTGGTTTTTCCTCAGCGTGCAGGAGCCATCACGCCTGCTGGCAACGCTGCGCAGTCGTTGCATGACATGGCATCTGTCGCCGCCTGAAGAAGTACAAAGCCTGCAATGGTTGCAGAAGCAGCTGCCGCAATCGGAAGCGGTAATGCGTGCAGCACTGCGCTTGAGCAATGGCGCGCCGGCAGCCGCACTGGCGTTGTTGCAGCCAGATCGCTGGCAGGCGCGTGAGAAATTGTGCGAAACCTTGTTGAGTGCGTTGAGCAGTGACGTGTTACAGCTGCTCCCCGCGCTCAATCATGACGATGTGGCGGAGCGTCTCAGCTGGTTGATCTCGTTGCTGGTCGATGCGATGAAAGTGCAGCAAGGGGCCAGCAATTGGCTGAGTAATGGCGATCGCCCGGACGTGGTCGCGCAATTGGCTCAGCAACTCAGCAGCAGTGCGCTTAATGCCAGCGTCCAGCAATGGATGCAGTGCCGTGAGCAATTGCTGCATGTCGCCGCCCTGAACCGTGAACTCATTCTGACCGATCGCCTGTTAGCCTGGGGACGCCTGATGTCGCCCACGGCGGTCGGCTAAGCGTATAAGAGAGAAGTATGTTTATTGTAGATTCGCACTGCCACCTTGATGGCCTCGATTATGAAAAGCAGCATCGTGATTTAGATGATGTCATCGCGAAAGCGGCGGCACGTGATGTGAAATTTATGCTGGCGATTGCCACCACGTTGCCGGATTACTACAAAATTAAGCAACTGGTTGGTGATCGGGAAAACGTTGCGCTGGCCTGCGGTGTGCATCCATTGAATCAGGAAGCGCCGTACGATGTAGAAGAGTTTCGCCGCCTGGCTGCGGAAGAACAGGTGATCGCGCTGGGTGAAACCGGGCTGGATTACTTCTATCAGCAGGAAACCAAAGCGCAGCAGCAAGCTTCATTCCGCGAACACATTCGCACCGGTATTGCGCTGAATAAGCCGATCATCGTGCATACCCGCGATGCGCGTGAAGACACCTTAGCGATTTTGCGTGAAGAGCAGGTGGAGAAGTGTGGCGGCGTGCTGCATTGCTTTACTGAAGATAAAGAAACCGCCGCGCAGTTGCTGGATATGGGTTTTTATATCTCCTTCTCGGGCATCCTGACCTTCCGCAATGCGGAGCAAATTCGTGATGCCGCGCGCTATGTGCCATTGGATCGTATGCTGGTGGAGACCGATTCACCGTATCTGGCACCGGTGCCGCACCGTGGCAAAGAGAATCAACCTGCCTTTACCCGCGATGTTGCTGATTATATGGCGGTGCTGAAAGGCGTGGATATCGAAACGCTGGCCGCTGCCACCACGGAAAACTTCTCACGTCTGTTTCATGTCCCTATGAGTCGTCTCGGCGGCTAATCCGCTTTATTTTTAACTCTGTAATTAATCTGTAAACATTAACCTGTGCTGCGTTTATCGCGGCACGGGCAGTGTTTTATTGTTGTTTATCCAGGCAAGTCAGTAAGAAAAGACTGAAAGCAAGCGCGCCTCATTAACGAAACGTGATAGCCGTCAAAGTAACAATTATCGATTTATTTTACCCTTCGTAATAAATCAAAAGACGCTCAGCGTCACCCCGGTGAAGGATCCTCCCCCTTTGCCAGCGCACTGCGCAAATATGCACTCATACTCAGGAGTTTCTATGTTCAAGAACGCATTTGCGAACCTGCAAAAAGTAGGTAAATCGCTGATGTTGCCGGTATCGGTTTTGCCGATTGCCGGTATTTTATTAGGTGTTGGTTCGGCTAACTTCAGCTGGTTGCCTGCTGTGGTTTCTCATGTGATGGCAGAGGCGGGCGGTTCGGTGTTCGCCAACATGCCACTGATTTTCGCGATTGGTGTAGCGCTTGGTTTCACCAATAACGACGGGGTTTCCGCATTAGCCGCCGTTGTGGCGTACGGTATTATGGTGAAAACCATGGCGGTGGTTGCGCCTCTGGTGCTGCATTTGCCAGCCGCAGAGATTGAGGCGAAACATCTCGCGGATACCGGGGTGCTGGGCGGGATTATCGCCGGTTCGATTGCCGCCTATATGTTTAACCGTTTCTACCGCATTAAGCTGCCTGAATATCTTGGCTTCTTTGCCGGTAAACGCTTTGTGCCGATCATTTCTGGCCTGACCGCCATTTTCACCGGCATTGTGTTGTCCTTTATCTGGCCACCGATAGGTACTGCTATTCAGGACTTCTCACAATGGGCTGCATATCAGAATCCGGTTGTGGCGTTCGGTCTTTACGGTTTGGTTGAGCGTTCACTGGTGCCGTTCGGTTTGCATCATATCTGGAACGTTCCTTTCCAGATGCAGATTGGTGAATTCACTAACGCTGCGGGTCAGGTGTTCCACGGCGATATTCCACGCTATATGGCGGGTGACCCAACCGCGGGTAAACTGTCGGGCGGTTTCCTGTTCAAGATGTACGGCCTGCCAGCAGCGGCAATCGCTATCTGGCATTCGGCTAAGCCGGAGAACCGCGCCAAAGTGGGCGGCATTATGATCTCCGCTGCACTGACCTCGTTCCTGACGGGTATCACCGAACCGATCGAGTTCTCGTTTATGTTCGTGGCACCGATTCTGTATGTGATCCATGCGATTCTGGCCGGTCTGGCGTTTCCTATTGCCATTTTGCTTGGTATGCGTGATGGCACCAGTTTCTCGCACGGCTTGATCGATTTTGTGGTTCTGAGCGGCAATAGCAGCAGAATTTGGTTGTTCCCGATTGTCGGCATCATTTACGGTCTGATTTACTACACCGTTTTCCGTGTGCTGATTGTGAAACTGAATTTGAAAACACCTGGACGTGAGGACACGGTAATGGAGCAGAGCAGCGCAACCGGTAGCGAAATGGCAGGTAAACTGGTGACCGCGTTTGGCGGTAAAGAGAATATTACTAACCTTGATGCGTGCATCACTCGTCTGCGCGTTAGCGTGGCGGATGTGGCGAAAGTGAACCAGACAGAGTTGAAGAACCTCGGCGCCCGTGGCGTGGTGGTAGCAGGCTCCGGTGTTCAGGCGATTTTCGGCACGAAGTCCGATAACCTGAAAACGGAAATGGATGATTATATTCGTAATATGTAGTGGCTGAGGTCAAGGTCAAGGCAGGGGCCGAGCCTGTGCGATGAAGCGGCGGCAGATCGTAAAGACGCCATAAACCATCCCTGGGGCTCGGCCCGCGACATCCCTGTCGCGGGACGCTTTACTCCTCTGCCGCCGCTCCCTCACACCTCACCTTGGGTGCGGTCATAGATAAATCCCTCAGACATTGTCAAACTTTGCAGCGTTATCCTAAGAAATCAGGGGGCGGGACGCTTTACTCCTCTGCCGCCGCTCCCTCGCACCTCACCTTGGGTGCGGTCATGGATAAATCCTTCAGATATTGTCAAACTTTGCAGCGTTATACTTCGACATTAGGGAGTTTCTGTCGCGGAATGCTTCCCCGCCTCCGCGAACATACAATCATAAATACACGCGCAAATACTCCGTCAGACACAGCAGTGCCATTGCCTGGCCGTAGGGCATTGAAGTCAGTGGCACCTGGCGGTAGTAATCCAGGTCGCTGCCCATCGCCGTGCCGAATGACACCTGTTTTAATTCCCCGTTTTCATCAATATTGGCAATCACGCCGCGCAATGCCTTCTCTGCCAGCGGCAGATATTCTGCGGAAAGGTAACGCTTGCGCACCGCTTTAAGGATCCCATAGGCAAACCCGGCGGTAGCAGAGGCTTCGGGATAGCTTTGCGGGTCGTCGAGCAAGGTATGCCACAATCCACTGGTGTGCTGACAGGTTGCCAACGCCTTGACCTGGCTGGCTAACACCTGTTGTAAGAAACGACGTGTCGCATGCTGTTCTGGCCAGTTCATCATCTCCAGAAAATCAGGAATAACGATGGTTAACCAGCTATTGCCGCGTGCCCAGCGCGCGTTAGCGAAATTGTGGCGGCCGTCGAAGGTCCAGCCGTGGAACCACAAACCGGTCTGTCGATCCATCAGGTATTGGGTGTGGATCAGAAACTGATAGCTGGCTTCTTCGACAAATTCAGGGCGATCCAGTAACTGGCCGATTTTCGCCAGCGCCATCACGCTCATCATTAGGGTGTCATCCCACAGCTGCTGGGTATTCTCATTGTTGTAAACGATATGCTGCAGGCCGCCTTGTTCGGTGCGCGGCATGTCGTACATCACCCATTCTGCCCAGCGTTCCAGAACCGGGCGCCACGCTGGATTGACGGTCTCTTCATAGCGATAAGCCAAGGTCAGGAAAGGGCAGACGGTGTTGACGTTTTTGGTTGGCGTACCTTCCGTTAGTCTTGCGCTGAACCAATCATCGATAATCTTCAACGTCGCCCGATCGCCCGTTTGCTGGGTGTAATGCAGCATGCCATATAGCCCGATGCCGTGCGTCCATTCCCAACCGGCCCAGCCTTTGGTGTCAATGACGCGTCCGTCATCCAGCCGTAGCAGAAACTCACCGCTGTGATCGGTGATATTGACCAAATTGTCAGTGAGTTTGTGGATCAGCTGTACCAGCTCGCTGCGTGGCAACAGATATTCCGGCTGACGCAGTAACGCGCTGTGTTTCACAGGAAATACAGTCATGGTTCATTCCTATCGTTAATCAGGGTAGGGAGAGGGTGAAGCGTGCCGCGCTGCGCGGGCAGCGGCGGTGCGAGGGGCTTGTCACGGTTGAGATAACCGACGTTGTTATTGCCCCATAAGTTTTCATACGGCATACCTGCCAGCGTTTCGACGATAGCGCGTGCCTGCGGCGTAATACGTTCCGGGACGACGCGTCCCGCTTCACGCATCTTCAACGTCTCTTCGCGCAGAACAGTGTGGGTATGCAGATTGAGTTTGAAGCGCAGCGAGACGATGAAGCCGCAAATCAGCACGCCAACGGTGCCAACGCTGAGGATCAGCAAAATGGTGTGGCCGACCGCAGGAACCTGCTCGGGTTTACCCGAGGTGAAGCCCGCCAACTGCAACATGATGCCGACAATCATCACGGCGCCGGCCTGCGAAGCTTTGCGCGTCAACGTCATGATCCCAGCGAAAATCCCTTCGCGACGTTGCCCGGTGATCACTTCATCGACATCAGCGATGTAGGTGTACGTGTTCCAGGGCACATAGTTGATGCCGCCACGTCCCAAACCGGCGAAGGCAGATATCAGTACCAACAGCGCGAAGTTATCGTTCATTCCGCTGTACCACAGTCCCGCGTAGGAAAGGGCGCTGAGGCCAAACAGCACCACCACTAAGCGATATGCCGGTGCCGGTCCCATGCGAATGCACAGCGGGATCATCGCCATCACCGCAATAAATTGCAGCACCGCCATGGTGCCCATCAGACTGGAAGCGATTTGCGCGCTTTGCATCAGCACAAACACCACATACCAGGTAAACACCGCATTAAATACGTCCTGAGCAATGTAGCCACCCAGATACATGCCGAGATGCTGACGGAAGATGCGAATACGCAGCGTTGAGGCCAGTTCGATATAGAGCCGTTTCAGGCTTTGTATCAGCGAGAGTTGCGACTTTTCTTCCTCTGCTCGACGTGACTCGGCAGAGAAGTCCTCGGGCGCGCGTTCCCAGGTAAAGCGCCACACCAGCGTCAGCACCAGCGCGCAGATCACCGAAAACACCAGGCTGGCATAGAAGAAGGAGATGGGATTCTCTTTACCGAACCAGCCGATTAGCACGCCGGGCAGGAAGGCGGCCAGAATCGAGGAGAGCTGTGCCAGTGCGATGCGAGCCCCGGAGAAACGGGTTTTTTGCTTGAAGTCATCGGTCATTTCCGGCACCAGCGTTTCATACGGCACCAGAATCATGGTGTAGACCACATCAAACAGCAGATAGGTCAGCAGATACCACCAGAAGCTCATGTCGCTAATCCACATCAGGCTGTAGCTGAACACGCAGGGAATGCCGAGCAAAATAAAGAACTTGCGGCGGCCGAAACGCTTGCCGAGCCAGGTGGATCCGAAGTTGTCAGTGAGAAAGCCCATCAACGGGCTGACAACGGCATCGAGCACGCGAGCCGCAGCGAATATAAAGGTGGCTTCGATGGGCGAGAGGCCGCAGAAAGTGGTGTAGAAATAGAGCAACCAGGCGGCAGTGAGCGCCGTGGTGCCGGCGCCGAGAAAATCCCCGGAACCGTAAGCCAGATAATGGCCGAAACCAATCTTACGAGACTGCATGGCAGGTTCTCCTTGAAATCGACGGATGACACATCCCTCATTACTCCGTACTGCTTGCCCGGATTGGATAGAAAGTAGAGCGCCACGCAGCGGCAAACCTTCGCGATTTGGCAAGGTCTGATCGGGAAGTGGCAAAAACACAAAGAAACTGACGTGACATCTCTAATTTATAAAACAGCGTTTCATTTTTGTAGTTGGCGCAGTGTTAAAAATGAGAGCCGCAGCACAGTGGCAGCGTCAGGGGTGAAAAATGGTGTAAAGGCGGCCATTTAATACAAGAAAAGTTGTCCTGAGGTTGAAAGCAATCGAATTCCTCACGCATACTGCCTGACTGAACTCCAGGCTTAAGGAAATGCACCATGGCTGAAGAAACCATTTTCAGTAAAATCATTCGTCGCGAAATCCCCGCCGATGTGGTTTATCAGGACGAACTGGTCACCGCCTTCCGCGATATCGCGCCCAAAGCGCCGACGCATATTTTGATTATCCCTAACGTCTTGATCCCTACGGCCAATGACGTGCAAGAGGCGCACGAGCACGCGCTGGGCCGTATGATCACCGTGGCAGCCAAAATTGCTAAAGATGAAGCATTGCCGAAGATGGCTATCGCCTGATCATGAACTGCAACAGCCATGGCGGTCAGGAGGTTTACCACATCCACATGCACCTTGTCGGCGGTCAGCCGCTCGGTCCGATGTTGGCAATTTAACCTCAGGCGGACTTTGTGATGCGTCAATGGCTGAGTGGCCTGCTGTTACTGACCCTGGTGGGATGCAGTAGCGATAAACCGATGATCAATACGTCGCAGTCGCTGGTAATGGAATCTTCTGTGCTCTCTGCGGGCATCATCACCGATGAACCCACGCTAGCCAGCAGCGATGGACAGATGCGTGCGTCAAGCGTGCTCTATAATCAGCGTGAGACTCCGGTGACGGTGCACTATCGTTTCTATTGGTACGACGATAAGGGCCTGGAGATTACGCCCGAAGAACCGGCACAAACCCAAACCGTTCCGGCGCATGGCAGCACTGAAGTTGTCTCGCAAATCGGTAACCTGACCGCCAGCAAGGTGCGTCTGTATCTTTATCTCTGAGGAGTAACCTGTGATTCGCAGTGTAAAACGTTCCAGCGCGCTGTTATTTGCGCTGATGCTCACCGGTTGTGTGGTGAAACAGCAAACCCCGGCACCGGTTGAACCGACCCAGCCGACCACCCCGACGCAACCGGAGCAGCCACAGCCGCAGCCGGTTCCACCACCAGAAACCGTGCCGCAGCCGCCGAAGTTGAAAACCATCAACTGGAATGCCAGCGTGCAGCCGTTAGTGGGCAACATGGTGCAGTCGGCGGGCGTGAATGCAGGCAGCGTGCTGCTGGTAGACCGCATCAAAAATAGCACCAATGGATCGCTGCAAAGCGATAAAGCCACCGATGCGATTCAAAATGCGTTAGCAAACAACGGCAAGTTCACGCTGGTGACGCCAGAGCAACTGGCACAGGCGAAACAAACCCTGGGCCTGTCTGCAGACGATAGCCTCAACTCGCGTAGCAAGGCGATTGGCCTGGCGCGCAACGTCAACGCACAGTATGTGTTGTACAGCAGTGCGCAGGGCGACGTGAAAGCGCCAACGCTGCAAATGCAGCTGATGCTGGTGCAGACCGGTGAGATTATCTGGTCAGGTAACGGTATTGCTCAGCCCTGATTCGCAACTGCAACAGCGGATTCAGCAACAATGGCCGACGGCGCAAGCTGCCGGTCATTTTTTCGCCCTGCCGGGATTGAGCGGCAACAGTGTGCAGGTGAAAACTGAGCTGGGCGAACTGCTGGCGCGCCGTGCGCCGCAACAACCGATTCCGTTTGTCGATCGCCAACGTGAATTTCGCATTTTGCGTAAAATGCGTGCCGCGCAGCTAGGACCAGCACCGCTGGACTGGCATTCTCCCTGGCTGTTACAAAGTTGGTTGCCCGGCGATGTGCTGTCGTCTGCGCAGTTCAATCAGCAGCGCGAAGCGGTGTTGACGTTGATCTATCGTTTTCACCAGCAGCCATTGACCGGTTATCGCTTGCAACTCACTCCACTATTGCAACGCTACTGGCAGCTGTGTCAGCAACGTCACTGGCGCTGGCAGCATGCTCTGCAGCGCTTGACCAGCCAGGGTGAACCGCGGCCGTTACGCCTTGCCCCCATTCATATGGATGTGCATGCAGGTAATGTCATCGCCACCCCTGACGGCTTACGCTTGATCGACTGGGAATACGCCGCTGACGGCGATGTGGCTTTGGAACTCGCCGCATTGTGCGCGGTCGATGGAGAGCATCAAACCGACTGGATTGCCGGATACTCACAGCGCAGCCAGCTTAATGAAGCGATACTCAAACGACATATGCACCGCTGGCAGCCGTGGCTGCAACTGCTGATGGCCAGTTGGTATCAGTTACGCGCCGAGCAGAGCCGTGACCCACATTTACAACAGTTGGCGCAGGCCAGCTGGCAGGATTTATAACTCAGGATTGTAACCATGACCATGCATACCCCCGGCCCGCTGATGCTGGATGTTGAAAGCTATGAACTCGATGCCGAAGAGCGCGAGATTCTGCAACATCCGCTGGTGGGTGGACTCATTCTGTTTGCCCGCAACTTCCACGATGTGGATCAGCTGGCGGAACTGGTGCGCCAGATTCGTGCCGCCTCGCGCAATCGCTTAGTGGTCGCCGTCGATCAGGAAGGCGGGCGCGTGCAGCGCTTCCGTGAAGGCTTCACCCAACTGCCCGCGATGCAATCTTTTGCCGCATTGCATGATATCGCGACGGCGGGTGAAGTGGCGCAGCAGGCGGGCTGGCAGATGGCCGCCGAAATGATCGCCATGGACATCGACATCAGCTTTGCACCGGTGCTGGATATCGGCCACATCAGCGCGGCGATTGGCGATCGTTCATTCCATGAAGATCCGGCCATTGCGTTGCAAATCGCCCGCCGTTTTATCAACGGTATGCATGAAGCCGGCATGAAAACCACCGGTAAGCATTTCCCAGGCCACGGTGCGGTTAGCGCAGATTCACATAAAGAGACGCCGCGCGATCCCCGTGACGCGGCTACACTGCGCCAGCACGATATGGCGATCTTTAAACAGCTCATCGATGAGCTGTTACTGGATGCGGTGATGCCCGCGCACGTTATCTATACTGAGGTGGATCCGTTACCCGCCAGCGGCTCGCCGTATTGGCTGCAAACCGTGCTGCGCAAAGAGCTGGGTTTTAACGGTGTGATTTTCTCCGACGATTTGTCGATGGAAGGCGCTGCGGTGATGGGCAGCTACGCTGAACGCGCGCAACAGTCGCTCAATGCCGGATGCGATATGATTTTGGTGTGCAATCAGCGCGCCGGTGCGGTGAGTGTGCTGGATAACTTGACGTCGATCCAGGCAGAGCGTGTGACGCAGTTATACCATCAGGGACGCTATACCCGCGAGACGCTGCAATCCAGCGCACGCTGGAAGCAGAATCAACGCCAGCTCAGTGCGTTGCAGGAGCGCTGGCTGGCGCACAAAGCTTCGGGCAGTTAAGCGTCGCTGCCCGGATATCCATCCACACTGAGGAAAATCATGATCATTTATCTGCACGGTTTTGATTCCAACAGTCCGGGCAATCACGAGAAGGTGCTGCAGCTACAGTTTATTGACCCGGACGTCAGACTCATTAGCTACAGCACGCTTCACCCCAAACATGACATGCAGTTTTTGTTAAAAGAGTGCGATAAGTTGTTACAGCAGGGTGGCGATGCGCATCCGCTGATTTGCGGCGTCGGCCTCGGCGGTTACTGGGCTGAACGCATTGGCTTTCTGTGTGGCATGCGGCAGGTGATGTTTAACCCTAACCTGTTTCCGTTTGAGAACATGGAGGGCAAGATCGATCGTCCGGAAGAGTACCTGGATATTGCCACCAAGTGCGTCAGTGATTTTCGTGAAAAAAATCGCGACCGCTGTCTGACCATTCTGTCACGCCATGATGAAGCGCTGGATAATCAGCGTACTGCCGCCCAGTTGCATCCTTTTTACGAGATCGTATGGGACGAAGCAGCCAGTCATAAATTCAAGAATATCTCGCCCCATTTGCAGCGCATCAAAGCCTTTAAATCCCTTGCCTGAGCCCCGGCGCGCCGCGTGATGCGGCGCACAAAATGTGTAACATTCTGATAATGCTGTTGAAAGATTGATGTACATCAATTTTCTTATGATATGTCGATTGTGCCGTGATATTCTGCCCTCAGCTCGCGATTTAAACGTCGCCAACCCTATGTTTATTAAGGTTTTTAGTAACCATTAATTAACTATTGGTTTACAACTTTGAGGGGGTCTTTGTTGACTACATCTATGGAAAAAATCGTCATTATTGGCGGTGGTGCCGGTGGCTTAGAGCTGGCAACGCAGCTCGGCCATAAGCTTGGGCGCAATAAGAAAGCCGAGATTATTCTCGTCGATCGCAACCACAGCCATCTGTGGAAGCCATTGCTGCATGAAGTGGCTACCGGTTCAATGGACGAAGGGATTGATGCGCTGAGCTATCTGGCGCACGCGCGTAACCACGGCTTCCAGTTCCAGCTGGGATCGCTGACGCAAATCAAGCGCGACAGTAAAACCATCGAGCTGGCGGAAATCCGTGATGCTAACGGCGAGTTACTGGTGCCACAGCGCGAGCTGTCTTACGACCGTCTGGTAATGGCGCTGGGCAGCACCTCGAACGACTTTGGCACGCCGGGCGTAAAAGACCACTGCATCTTCCTGGATAACCCGCATCAGGCACGTCGTTTCCACAACGAAATGCTCAACCTGTTCCTGCGTTTTTCAGCCAGCGAAGGTAGCCTGGAAAAAGTGAATATCGCGATTGTTGGCGGCGGCGCAACCGGCGTTGAGCTGTCAGCTGAGCTGTATAACGCGGTGAAGCAACTGCACAGCTACGGCTATAAAGGCCTCGACAGCTCCTCCTTGAATGTCACGCTGGTGGAAGCCGGTGAACGTATTCTGCCTGCTTTGCCACCGCGTATCTCAGCGGCTGCGCATCAGGAACTCACCAAGCTCGGCGTGCGCGTCCTGACGCAAACCATGGTTACCAGCGCCACAGATGAGGGGCTGAACACCAAAGGCGGCGAATTCATTAACGCCGACCTGATGGTATGGGCTGCAGGGATCAAAGCGCCGGACTTCATGAAAGAGATTGGTGGGCTGGAAACCAACCGTATCAATCAGCTGGTGGTGAAAGACACCCTGCAAACTACCCTGGATGATGACATCTACGCGATTGGCGATTGTGCTTCCTGCGCACTGCCGAGCGGCGGCTTTGTGCCACCGCGTGCGCAGTCTGCACACCAGATGGCATCACGCGCGCTGGAAAATATTCTGGCGCAGCGTAAAGGCAAGCCACTGAAAGCCTATGTCTATAAAGATCACGGTTCACTGGTGTCGCTGTCACGCTTCACCACCGTAGGTAGCCTGATGGGTAATCTGATGCGCGGCTCGATGATGGTAGAAGGGCGCATCGCGCGTTTTGTCTACATCTCTCTATATCGTATGCACCAGATTGCGCTCCACGGATACTTCAAAACCGGCCTGATGATGTTGGTGGGTAGTCTGAACCGCGTGTTGCGTCCTCGTCTCAAGCTGCACTGATGATTAACGGGCGGTATTGCGCCGCCCGCTGCCCTTTAAGCGCCGTAAGCTGCTGAGAAACAATCATTCAGCTTAAGATTACGGCGATATTTCACCCGCATTCAGAACTCTCCGAAAAACTGGCCCTGATGCCATTCCGCTGCGTTTCCTCCATTAATCTGATGTTGCAATTACGGTCCATCTGTAAAACTTATCTCAACAAAAACGGCGCGGCGCGCACGCCGGTTATGCCTCGGCTACACAGGATTTCGTAGCGGCAGGAATGCGCGGTAACAACATTCAGGAGGACATTCCTGTGAATAAATCAATGTTAGCGGGTATCGGTATCGGCGTAGCAGCAGCGTTAGGTGTTGCCGCCGTCGCCAGCATGGATGTGTTTGACCGCGGCCCGCAGTTCGCACAAGTTCTCTCGGCTACGCCGATCAAAGAGAGCATAAAACAGCCGCGACAGGAGTGTCGCAATGTGACGTTAACGCATCGTCGTGCAGTACAGGATGAGAACCGTATAGCCGGTTCGGTACTGGGTGCGGTAGCAGGCGGCGTGCTCGGTCACCAGTTTGGTGGCGGACGTGGGCGCGATGTCGCAACGGTAGCGGGCGCGCTGGCGGGCGGTTACGGTGGTAATCAGGTGCAGGGGGCCATGCAGGACCGTGATACCTACACCACCAACGAGCAGCGTTGCAAAACCGTTTATGACAAACAGGAAAAAATGCTGGGTTATGATGTGACCTATAAAATAGGCGACCAGCAGGGCAAAATCCGCATGGAAAATGACCCTGGCACCCGCATTCCGCTCGACCGTAATGGTCAGCTGATCCTGAATTCGAATCAGGCCTGATTGGGCAAAGACACGTCACAGCAGCAGTAACGAAAAAAGCGCCGAAAGGCGCTTTTTTTTATGCGGTGGTGAAGGGGAATGCGGAATTCTTCAGGCGCCATGGTTGCACGCACGACGTTTACACCCGGTTCTTCGCTAACTCAGCGATAAAGTTCTGTACCCATTCCATGCGCGCTTTGCGCTCTTCCAGATCGCGAGTGAACTTCAGTCGCGTTGGACCATCCAGCTTCCACTGTTTAGGATCTTTTTGCAGCAGGCCAATTAACCAACCCGGATCGACATGATTCTGCGGTGCAAACTCGAAGAATCCGCCTTTGTCACTGGCTTCGATTTTGCGAATACCCAGCTCGCGAGCCACCAAACGTAACCCGGCAACATCCAGCAGATTACGTGCCGCATCAGGCAATTTACCGAAGCGATCAATCATCTCCACTTTCAATTCCGCCAGATCTTGTTCATCGCTGGCCGATGCCACGCGCTTGTACAATGACAAACGGGTACTGACATCGGGGATAAAGTCGTCCGGCAACAGGGCGGGCATGCGCAGCTCAATTTCGGTCTGATTGCTGGTAAGGTCTTCCAGCGACGGCTCGCGCCCCGCTTTTAACGCATCTACCGCATTCTCCAACAGCTCCATATACAAGGTGAAGCCGATGGTTTCCATCTGGCCGCTCTGATCTTCACCCAGCAGTTCACCGGCACCACGAATCTCGAGGTCGTGAGTGGCCAGCGCAAAGCCTGCCCCCAAATCTTCCAGCGAGGCGATAGCTTCCAGACGCTTTTGTGCATCGGTGGTCATCGCTTTCGGATGCGGCGTTAACAGCCATGCATAGGCTTGATGGTGTGAGCGACCGACGCGGCCACGCAGCTGATGCAACTGTGCCAGACCGAAGTGATCGGCTCGTTCGATAATGATGGTGTTAGCGCTGGGCACATCAATGCCAGTTTCGATGATGGTGGTACACACCAGCACGTTAAAGCGCTGGTGGTGGAAATCATTCATCACCCGCTCTAAATCGCGCTCGCGCATCTGGCCGTGACCGATGGCAATACGCGCTTCCGGCACCAGCTCTGCCAGTTTCTGCGTGGCTTTTTCGATATTCTCGACATCGTTATACAGGTAGTAGACCTGGCCACCGCGCAAAATTTCACGCAGGATCGCCTCGCGCACCACCAGGCTGTCGTACTCGCGCACAAAGGTTTTCACTGCCAAACGTCGCGCCGGCGGCGTGGCAATAATCGACAGATCGCGCATGCCGCTCATGGCCATATTCAACGTACGTGGAATCGGCGTGGCGGTGAGCGTCAGGATATCGACATCGGCGCGCATCGCTTTGATACGCTCTTTGTGGCGCACGCCAAAGCGGTGCTCTTCATCGACAATCAACAGGCCGAGATCGTGCCATTTGAGGTCGTTTGACAGCAGCTTATGGGTGCCGATCAGAATATCCACTTTGCCTTCGCGGGCCTGCTCCAGCACCTGGCTCTGCTCTTTGGCGCTACGGAAACGTGACAGCATTTCAATGCGCACCGGCCAGTTAGCAAAGCGGTCGCGGAAGTTGTCGTAGTGCTGCTGTGCCAGCAACGTTGTGGGCACCAGCACCGCGACTTGTTTGGCGTTTTCTACCGCAAGGAACGCGGCGCGCATGGCAACTTCGGTTTTACCAAAGCCCACGTCACCGCACACCAGTCGGTCCATTGCCAGCGGCTGGCACATGTCGCTGAGGACGGCATTGATCGCCTGGCCCTGATCCGGCGTGGTCTCAAACGGGAAGCCTTCGCAGAACAGTTGATACTGATCGCGATCGTGCTTAAAGGCAAAACCGGTTTTCGCCGCACGCTGGGCGTAAATATCCAGCAGTTCCGCCGCCACATCGCGCACTTTCTCGGCGGCTTTCTGCCGGGCGCGTGACCAGGCATCGCTGCCTAATTTATGCAGTGGGGCATTTTCATCGGCACCACCGGCATAGCGGCTGATCAGATGCAGCGACGAAACGGGCACGTAGAGCTTGGCGTCTCCTGCATAAGAGAGCATCAGGTATTCCGCGATAATGCCGCCGGCTTCCAGCGTCGTCAGGCCGATATAGCGGCCTACGCCATGTTCCAGATGCACCACCGGCTGGCCAGGATGCAGTTCGGCAAGGTTACGAATCAGCACATCAGGATTAATGGTGCGACGATTGTCCTGGCGGCGACGGCTGACGCGTTCACCGAGCAGATCGCTTTCACAAATCAGCGCGCGATGGCCTGCGCTATCAATGAACCCGCGTTCGCTGGCACCGATCATCAAACTGTGTGGCTGTTTGCTGGCCTCGTCGAAGTGCTCAATCGGTAACGGACGCAGCTTGATGCGCGCCAGCAGCTCCTGCAGGCTTTCACGGCGGCCTTCACTTTCTACGGAGAAAATGATCTGACCATCAAACTGTTCGAGGAACTGACGCAGCAAATCGAGTGGCGCTTTCGCCTGAGCCTGCACCGTGAGTTCCGGCAGAGGCTGGTAGCCGAGATTGGTATTCGCGGCTTTTCTGGCAGCGTCTCGCTGTTTAACTGCATACGTGGCCAGCTTTTTAGCTCACCGAGCAGTGCATCCGGCCGCAGCCATAAGGTGGCGGGCTCCAGCAGCGGACGCATGGGATCGATGCGGCGATTTTCAAAACGCGCATTCGCGTCCTGCCAGAAGCGGTCGGCGCTGCTGTGCAGATCGCCGCTGTTGAGCACCAGCGTATTGGCGGGCAGATAGCTAAACAGCGTCGGCAATTCCTGCTCGAAAACAGCGGCTGCCAGTATTCGATACCCGCAGGCAGCGTGCCCTTACTCACCTGCTGATAGACGTGTTCCGGCTCGCGGCGGACATCGAACAATTCGCGCCAGCGGCTGCGAAACAGTTCTATCGCGGCTTTGTCAGTGGGGAACTCATGCGCAGGCAGCAGATTGATGGCGTTGACCGCCTCCAGCGTGCGTTGGCTGTCGACATCAAACAGGCGCAGACTGTCAATTTCATCATCAAAGAAATCGATACGGTAGGGCTGATCGCTGCCCATCGGGAACAAGTCGAGCAAGGCGCCGCGCGTGGCGTATTCGCCATGCTCCATCACCTGATCAACATGTCGATAACCGGCTTGCTCCAGCTGGTCGCGCAGTGCATCACGCGATAGCTTTTGCCCCTGCTGCATCACCAAGCATGGCCGTGCAGGAAGCTATGCGGACAGACACGCTGCATCAGCGTGTTGACCGGCATAATCAGCATGCCGCGCGTAAATTGGGCAACTGGTATAAGGTGGAAAGACGAGTGGAGATGATGTCCTGATGCGGGGAGAAGCTGTCGTAGGGCAGCGTTTCCCAATCGGCGAGATTCGTGACCGGCAGATCGGTGAACTGGCGAATCTCTTCCTGCAAGCGCAGGGCAGATTGCATATCCGGGGTAATCATCAGCACCGGACCCGGGTGGCGTTCGGTGATACTGGCGCACTCAACCGCCTGCGCGGCACCAATCAGTTCGCCGAGCTGACGATGATCGCCCGCTTTCGCAGGCAGGGTATAACGACTCTGTTCCGACATAAGGACTCGACATTCTCTCCTTGGATTCCAGGGCGTCATCATTCCATAATCCGCCCTAAGGATCATCTGTCGCGGTGCTATTTCTCATCGCCCTTCATACTTCGCACTGTGGTCGCGTTGGCTGCGACTGCGAATCCCCGGTCACTGACTTCAGTAAGCTCCCGGGGATTCGCAGTCTTGCCGCCTTGCCACAGCACGAATTATTTTGGGCTGACTTCAGTCAGTGACTGGAGATTCATTTCATTGCCGCGTGATTCGCTTGGCGACCTTATCCTGTGGGTCAGCACCTTGAATTATTCGGGTATAGCTACTTACTTGATTGCTGTGTGTAGTGCATGCGCGGACGATCGACGTTGGCCCAGGACAGCTCTTTTTCTAGATGATAGCTGTGATTGCCGTCGTCCCACTTCACGTAATAGCCGGTTGCCGCATCTCCCTGTTCAAAGACGTTGACGATCTCGCCTCTGATTTCTCCCGATTTGTGCTTAACAATACTGCCCTTGGGATATCTGAACATGGGTATTCTCCTTTTCGCCCGGCATCTTTCGCACCGTGGCGGCGTTGGCTGCGCCTGCTAACCCCAGTCACTTACTGATGTAAACTCCTGGGGATTAGCAGGCTTGCCGCCTTGCCACAGCACGAAATCTTTGGGCTGACTGCGGTGCTGATTAAACGGGCTTACTGCGGTGCCGGCTGACTACGGTGCTGATTGACCGGGCTAACGGGGGTGCCGGTTGGACATAAAATCTTTGCTACACGAGCGAGTCTACCGCAGGGTATGCCTAATAAACGCACAATGAGTATCATTATTTTGTCGCAATTTTATGCATTGACGCAGATCGCGACGTATTTGGATGCAACTTTGCCGCAGACTCAGAGGGTTAGAGGTTTCATAAACAGGACGGCTCCTTTATCATCCCTGTACTTATTTTCAGGCAACTGCCAAGACGGATCTCATGTATCAACCAGTCGCGTTATTCATCGGTTTGCGCTACATGCGTGGACGTGCCTCAGACCGCTTCGGTCGCTTCGTCTCCTGGCTTTCCACTATCGGCATCACGCTCGGCGTGCTGGCGCTGGTGACGGTGCTGTCAGTGATGAACGGCTTCGAGCGTGAGCTGGAAGGCAATATCCTCGGCCTGATGCCGCAAGCGTTGGTCACCAGCGATAAAGGCAGCATCAATCCGCAGCAGGTGACGGCGGAGAGCCTCAAATTGCAGGGCGTGACGCGCGTGGCACCGTTGACCACCGCGGATGTGGTGCTGCAGAGCGCGCGCAACGTCTCGGTGGGCGTGATGCTGGGCATCAATCCTGACGAACAGGATCCGCTGACGCCGTACCTCGTCAATACTCAACAAAGCGTACTGCAACCAGGCCAATACAATGTGATTCTCGGCGAACAGCTGGCCTCTCAGTTAGGTGTGAAACGTGGCGATCAGCTGCGTCTGATGGTGCCGACGGTGAGCCAGTTCACGCCGGTCGGGCGTTTACCAAGTCAGCGTATCTTCACGGTGGCGGGGACTTACGCCGCCAACAGCGAAGTCGATGCCTACCAGATTTTGGTGAACCAGCAGGATGCCTCACGCGTGATGCGCTATCCGCTGGGTAACATCACCGGCTGGCGTTTGTGGCTGGAGAAACCGCTGAATGTGGATGCCTTCAGCGAACAGAAACTGCCGGATGGCCTGACGCTGAAAGACTGGCGCGAGCGCAAAGGCGATCTGTTCCAGGCGGTGCGCATGGAAAAAACATGATGGGCCTGCTGCTGAGCCTGATCATTGCGGTAGCGGCGTTTAACATCATTACTTCACTCGGCCTGCTGATCATGGAAAAGCAGGGCGAAGTGGCGATTCTGCAAACGCAGGGCTTAACCCGTCGACAGATTGTCGCGGTGTTTATGGTGCAGGGCGCCAGTGCCGGCATTATCGGCACCTTGCTCGGTACGCTGCTCGGCGTGCTGCTCGCCAGCCAGCTGAACAATTTGATGCCGGTGATTGGCCTGTTCCTTGATGGTGCGGCGCTACCGGTTGATATCAATGTCTGGCAGGTGGTCACTATTGCGCTGGTCTCAATGATCGTTGCGTTGCTCTCTACCCTTTATCCGTCATGGCGCGCTGCCGCCGTTCAACCCGCTGAGGCTTTACGTTATGAGTAATACCCCTTTGTTGCAGTGTCGTGACCTGTGCAAACGCTATCAGGAAGGCAGCGTGCAGACCGATGTGCTGCGCAATGTGGCTTTCAGCCTGCAGCCAGGCGAACTGACAGCCATCGTTGGCAGCTCCGGTTCGGGTAAAAGTACCTTGCTGCACTTGCTCGGCGGCCTGGATGCGCCAACCTCGGGCGACGTGGTGTTTGACGGCAAATCACTGAATGCCATGTCGTCTGCGGCTAAAGCCGAACTGCGCAACCGTGAACTCGGTTTTATCTACCAGTTCCACCATTTATTGCCAGACTTCACGGCGCTGGAGAACGTGGCGATGCCGTTGTTGATTGGCAAAACCGCCAAAGCCGAAGCTTCCTCACGTGCGCTGGAAATGCTGGCAGCGGTAGGGCTGGAAAAACGTGCCGCACATCGTCCTTCTGAGCTGTCAGGCGGTGAGCGTCAGCGTGTGGCGATTGCGCGCGCGTTGGTCAATCGTCCGCGTCTGGTGATGGCAGATGAACCCACCGGTAACCTGGATGCGCGTAACGCCGATGCGATTTTCAAACTGCTGGGTGAACTCAATCAGCAGCAGGGCACCGCATTTCTGGTGGTGACGCACGATCTGAACCTGGCTAAACGTTTAAACCGTCAGATGGAGATGCTCGACGGTCAGCTGAGCGAACATCTGACGCTGGGAGCCATCTGATGGGTTCGTCATTATCCCTGCTGCTTGGATTGCGCTTTAGTCGCGGTCGGCGGCGCGGTGGTATGGTCTCACTGATCTCCATCATCTCGACGATCGGTATCGCCCTCGGTGTCGCCGTGTTGATTATTGGCCTGAGTGCAATGAACGGTTTTGAGCGCGAGCTGAATAAGCGCATTCTGGCCGTGGTACCGCACGGTGAGATCGAACCGGTGAATCAGCCTTTCCGCAACTGGCAACCGATGATTGCACCGATTGAAAAAGTGCCGGGCATCGCGGCAGCGGCGCCTTACGTTAACTTCACCGGTTTGATTGAGAGCGGCGCGAAGATGCAGGCGCTGCAGGTGAAAGGTGTCGATCCGCAACAGGAATCACGCCTGAGCGCCTTGCCGAGCTTTGTCGATGGCGATGCATGGCAGCAATTTGGCGCGGATAAGCAGCAGATCATCCTGGGTGGTGGTATTGCCAAATCACTCAACGTGAAGCAGGGCGATTGGATCACCATCATGATCCCCAACAATGACGGAGAGAATAAGCTGCTGCAGCCGAAGCGTATTCGCCTGCAGGTGTCGGGTATTCTTCAGCTCAGCGGGATGCTGGATCACAGCCTGGCGCTGGTACCCCTGGCGGATGCGCAAAAATATCTTGATATGGGTGACAGCGTCAGCGGCATTGCGCTAAAGATGAGCGATCCGTTCCAGGCGCAAAAACTGGTGCGCGATGCCGGTGAAGCCACTCACTCCTACGTCTATATTAAGAGCTGGATTGGCACTTACGGTTACATGTATCGCGATATCCAGATGATCCGCGCGATTATGTATCTGGCGATGGTGCTGGTGATTGGTGTGGCCTGTTTCAATATTGTCTCAACGCTGGTGATGGCGGTGAAAGACAAGAGCAGCGATATTGCGGTGCTGCGCACGCTGGGTGCCAAAGATGGCCTGATCCGCGCCATCTTTATCTGGTATGGCTTGCTGGCTGGATTGCTCGGCAGCATCAGCGGCGTCGTGGTGGGTGTGCTGGTGGCGCTCAACCTAACGCCAATCATCCGTGGACTGGAGCAGGTTACCGGCCATCAGCTGCTGGCGGGGGATATCTACTTTATTGATTTCCTGCCCTCGGAGCTGCACTGGATTGATGTGATTTCGGTGCTGGTGACCGCTATCCTGCTCAGCCTGATTGCCAGCTGGTATCCGGCACGGCGTGCCAGCCGTATCGATCCCGCTCGCGTTCTCAGCGGGCAATAAAGATATAAAACGCAGCCGCCTTCGCGGCTGCGCACATTTTCAGCGTCTGTGGCATGCAGCCGTCATGCGTAGCCGCTATTATCGGGAACCATTAACCCGAGCTAAACACCCGACATGCGGTGATAACCACCGCAGCATAAGGAGCCTTTATGCGCATACCGCGCCGCCGCCTACGACTCGCCCGCGACAAGAAAAATCGCCGCAAAGTGCACCAGCGCTTTCGCCAGCGCATCTTTGAACGCGATCGCAAAGCTGAACTGGCTGCGCATCCGCAACCACGCGTGGTGGTGCTGACCGGTGCAGGCATTTCCGCTGAGTCGGGCATCCGCACCTTCCGCGCGGCGGATGGTTTGTGGGAAGAGCATCGGGTAGAAGATGTCGCCACACCAGAAGGCTTTCATCGCAATCCAGACCTGGTGCAATCCTTCTACAATGCGCGCCGCCGTCAGTTGCAACAGCCGGAAATCCAGCCTAACGATGCGCACAAAGCGCTGGCCGAAATGGAACAGGTATTAGGCGATAACTTCCTGCTGGTGACGCAAAACATCGATAATCTGCACGAACGCGCCGGTAGCCAGCGCGTGCTGCATATGCACGGTGAGTTGCTGAAAGTGCGCTGTGAGAGCAGTGGCCAGGTGCTGGAGTGGACAGAAGATGTCACGCCAGACGATCGCTGCACCTGCTGCCAGTTCCCGTCCAGACTGCGTCCTCATGTAGTGTGGTTTGGTGAAATGCCGCTGGGCATGGAAGAAATTTATCAGGCGATTGAGAAAGCGAATCTGTTTATCGCGATTGGCACGTCGGGCCACGTTTATCCTGCCGCTGGTTTTGTGCATGAAGCAAAACTACAGGGTGCGCATACCGTTGAACTCAATCTGGAACCGAGTCAGGTGGGCAATGAGTTTGCGGAAAGCCAGTATGGTTTAGCCAGTGAAGTGGTGCCGGATTATGTGCATACGTTTTTGCGCGGACTGTATAAGTAAGGCGATAACTGGTTAAGCAATTCGCGCTGAGAACGCTAACCTGAAGGATAATGATTTGACGCAACATGGCGCGGTTCAAGCGCCATGATAATAACGCAGGTTCTTTAGAGGGATGACAAATGGATCAATTACTTGAGCGTTTTCTCAGTTATGTGGCAGTAGAAACCCAGGCAAAACCGCAGGCGCGTCAGGTGCCGAGCAGTGAAGGGCAGTGGACGCTGGCGCGTCAGTTACAGGAAGAGCTGATCGCACTGGGATTTGTCGATGTTTCCTTAAGTGACCATTGCTGCGTGATGGGCACGTTGCCCGCCAACGTTGACTGGCCAACGCCGGTGATTGGCTTTATCTCGCATATGGATACCTCGCCAGATTTCACCGCCAAAAATGTCAATCCACAGATTATCGAAAATTATCGCGGCGGCGATATTGCGCTGGGCAACGGCGATGAAATTCTTTCGCCGGTGATGTTCCCCATTCTGCATAGGCTGATTGGCCACACGCTGATCACTACCGATGGCAAAACCCTGCTGGGTGCTGATGACAAAGCCGGGATTGCGGAAATCATGACGGCGATGGCGCGTCTGGTGAAGGACGATATTCCGCACGGTGCTATCCGCGTGGCGTTCACGCCGGATGAAGAGATTGGTCGCGGGACTTCGCACTTTGACGTGGAAGGATTTGCGGCGGATTGGGCTTACACCATCGATGGCAGCGATCTCGGCGAGTTTGAATTTGAAAACTTCAATGCCGCCACCGTGATGGTGAAAATCACCGGAAATAACGTGCATCCCGGTAGCGCGAAAAACGTGATGGTCAACAGCCTTGACCTTGCCATGCGCTTTCATGCAGAGCTGCCTGCGCAAGAAAAACCCCAGTTTACCGACGGCTACGAAGGCTTTTTCCATCTGCACACCATCAAAGGCACGGTTGAGCACGCCGAATTGATGTATCTGATTCGTGACTTCGATGCTGATAGCTACGAAAAGCGTAAACAGCTGCTGCTGGACATTGGTGAGCGTATCAGCAAAGGGCTGCAACACGAATGCTCGGTGAAAGTGGAAATCAGCGACAGCTATCGCAACATGCGAGAAAAGGTAGAGCCGCATCCGCAGATCATTGAGCTGGCGCTGCAGGCGATTCGCGATTGCGGAATTGAACCGGTGGTGAAGCCGATTCGTGGCGGCACCGATGGCTCAGCGCTGTCATGGAAAGGATTGCCCTGTCCAAACCTGTTTACCGGTGGCTATAACTATCACGGCAAACACGAGTTCGCGTCACTGAATGTGATGTCGCAGGCGGTGGATGTGATTGTGCGCTTGTCAGCGCTGGCAGCAGAGAAGAAATAACATGAAAAAGGCCTGCTCAGCAGGCCTTTCATCAACATATCTCTGCGTATCTGTCCGCGTCAATCTGGCTGCAGACATGCACGCTAAATCGCGCCGCCATTAAAAGGCGCGATTTAGCGCAACAAATTACTCGCCAAAGAACCAATAGCCGCTGTTTACCAGTGCAGCAAGCTGTGCCAGCAGCGACGGATCGTCCAGCGCGTCACCGAAATCTTCCAGCGTCAGCACCTGATTGTGTGCCAGTGCCGCCAGCACTTCTGGATGGCTGCACGCCACGCGCTCTCCGTTCACAAACACCGCATCGCCCAGCGTTAACACACGCAGTCCGCCGAGGCGGGTCAACGCATCACCTTGCTGCAGCGCATCGTAAATCTCATCGGGCTGATACGGCGGCTCCGGTGGCGCGATATCCAGTTCGTGGCGTGACTGCGAGATGAATTCGCCAAACCATTGATTGAACTGCTCAGGCTGATTAATCACATCCAGCATGACCTGACGAATCCCTTCCACTTCAGAAGGCAGGATCTGTGACGGGCACTCACGCGACGGTACGTCCGGATCGCTGAAACGGTAGCTGCCCAATTCATGCGCCAGCATATAGTCGGCGAAACCGCTGATCAGCTCTCGGCCATTTGGCGCACGGAAGCCCACCGAATAGTTGATGGCATTTTCCAGTGAATACCCTTCGTGCGGGAATCCTGGCGGGATATACAGAATGTCGCCAGGCTCCATCTCTTCGTCGATGATGGCGTCAAACGGCTCAACCTGCAGCAGATCGGGATGCGGGCAGTGCTGTTTCAAGGGCACTTTCTCGCCAACACGCCAGCGGCGACGGCCGGTGCCCTGAATGATAAACACATCATACTGATCGAAATGCGGACCTACGCCGCCGCCCGGCACGGCAAAGGAGATCATCAGATCGTCCATGCGCCAGTCAGGCAGGAAACGGAACGGGCGCATCAGCGCGGCAGAAGGTTCATGCCAGTGGTTAACCGCCTGTACCAGCAGCGACCAGTTGCTTTCACCGAGATGATCATAGCTTTCAAATGGACCATGGCTAACCTGCCATTTGCCGTTGTTATGGCTCACCAGGCGGCTATCCACCTCGTTTTCCATTGCCAGACCCGCAAGCTCATCAGGAGAAATAGGATCAATGAAGTTTTTAAAACCACGCTTGAGCACCACCGGGCGTTTTTGCCAGTAGCGCTGAATAAAGTCGGGCCAATTGATATCGAGCTGATAGTCCATACGAGTGTTCCGGTTAGGGCCATGAATGCAGGCAAGTATAACAGCCCGCAGGCCTTTCTACTCGCGGTGATGTTCAACTTCCTGACGCTGGAAAATCACTTCCATGCGGGCACCACCCAGCGGACTGGTGGTGGCGATTACCTGACCGGCATACTGTTCGAGGATGTCACGCACCACCGCTAAACCCAGGCCCTGGCCCGGACGCAGCGTATCGGCACGCTGCCCACGCAAAAAGATTAAGTCACGTTTACTCTCTGGGATGCCGGGGCCGTCATCATCAATAAACAGGTGCAGCGCTTTATCCGTTTGCCGTGCGCTGACCTCGATAAATTCCAGGCAGTATTTGCAGGCGTTATCCAGCACGTTGCCCAGCACTTCCATAAAGTCATTTTGGTCGCCGATAAAGGTGAGTTCAGGCGAAATATCCAGCGTAATGTCCACTCCCTTACGCTGATAAACCTTGTTCAGTGCCGAACACAGACTATCGAGTAAACCTGAGACCGAATGCAAATCGCGTTGCAGCGGATTATGGTCGGCCTGCATGCTGGCGCGATGCAGGTAATAACCGATTTGTTGCGATATGCGGCTGATCTGCTCCAGCATCACCGGCTCAGCCTGTTCAACGGTGAATTCTTTGCCGCTGCGCAATGAGCGTAGGGTGCTCTGCAATACCGCCAACGGGGTTTTCAGGCTGTGGGTTAAATCAGAAAGCGTGGTGCGATAACGGGTGTAGCGCTGACGTTCATTGGTCAGCAGCAGGTTGAGGTTGCGCACCAGACTGCGTAACTCCTGCGGCGGATGATCATCAAGATTCTCGCGATGACCGGTTTCCAGTTCGCGCACTTGCGCGGTCAAATGGCCGATCGGGCGCAGGCTCCAGTGCGCTGCCAGCCACAGCAGCGGAATCACTAACAACAGGTTCGCCGCCAGCACGTAGCTAAACCATGACCACACCACATCCGAATGCTGAAGCTCCTGGGGAATAGAATCCACTACCACGATAGTCAACGCGGGCAGGTTAGTGGTGGCATCGTAGCGGTTCACGGCGACCGAGTGGGTAAAGGTATCGTTATCGTCGCTGTCTAATTGGTGCAGCCGCTCTTTCACTTCAGAGTTATTGCCGATTGCCGCCAGGCTGGTGCGGTTCGTTGTGTCGATCTCATAAAAGTCGGGCTTGAGCAGCCATTCGCGGCGAATATTGTTGCGAATTTCTGGCACGTCACGCTGTTGCCACAGCAGTTTGCCATGTTCATCGTAGATGAAGACCAGCGTGGGGAAATTGAGCGTCATACGCTCTGGCTGAGCAATGGTGAGTTTACTGTTTTGCCATTGTGCCAGGGTAAAGAACAGGTTGCTCTCACCGCGCATCACGCGATAAGTATTTTTATCAAAGCTCACCACGTAGCCGACTACGGCAACCATGCCGTAGGAGAGCGACAAAAACAGCACAATCGCGGCGGTCGCCAGTAAAAAGCGGGCGCGTAATGAGAAAGGGCGTAAGCGACTTAACCAGGTCATAAATCAGAGATCAAAGCGATAGCCCTGCCCACGCACCGTGTTAATCACTTCGGTCGGATGGAGTGCGAGAATTTTTTTGCGCAGGCGTCCCATCAACACGTCGATGGTGTGGCTTTCACGCAGTTCGGCATCCGGGTAAAGCTGCAACATCAGCGAGTCTTTACTGACGACTTTCCCGGCGTTGCGGATCAGGGTTTCCACGATCGTATATTCAAAAGCGGTGAGTTTAACCGGTGCATCATTGACGGTGACTTCGCGGCGCGACAAATCCACCTGGAACGGCGGCATGGCGATAATTTGCGAAGCATGTCCACTGTTACGGCGCATTAATGCCTGCAAACGCGCAGACACTTCTTCAATATGGAAAGGTTTGGTGACGTAGTCATCGGCACCGGCTTCCAGCGCTTCCACCTTGGCCTGCCAACCTTCACGTGCCGTCAACACCAGGATGGGTTGACGCACTGCATCACTGCGCCAGCGGCGGATCAGCGACATGCCATCTTCATCAGGCAAGCCTAAATCGACCAGGGCAATGTCTGGAACGTGCTCCTGAAGAAAATAATCGGCCTCTTTGGCATCTTCGGCGGCATCCACCTGATGACCCATCTCGCGCAACTGCACCGCGAGATGATGGCGCAGCAGGGCATTATCTTCCACAACCAGAACACGCATAGTATTTCCTTAACTTCCCACTCAATGATGGGAAAAAGTATATGCGAAGTCGGCTAAACCGCAGAGCAACATAATAAGAGCGCGCCGTTGCGCGCTCTTATTTTGGCTTACTTCAGTTCATCAACCATCTGAATGGCGCGACCGAGGTAATTGGCCGGTGTCATCTGTTTCAGTCGCACTTTTTCTTCTTCTGGCAGTTCCAGGCTGTCGATAAACGCCTGCATGCCGGCAGCATCAACCCGCTTGCCGCGCGTCAGCTCTTTCAGCTTCTCGTATGGCTTTTCAATGCCGTAGCGACGCATCACGGTCTGGATCGGCTCAGCCAGCACTTCCCAGTTGTGATCCAGCTCGTCCAGCAGACGGTCGCGGTTCACTTCCAGCTTAGAGATACCTTTCAGCGTGGCCTGATAAGCGATCAACGCATAACCCACGCCCACGCCGAGGTTACGCAGCACGGTGGAGTCGGTCAGGTCGCGCTGCCAGCGAGAAACCGGCAGTTTGCTCGCCAGGTGTTGCATCACCGCATTCGCCAGACCGAGGTTGCCTTCGGAGTTTTCGAAGTCAATCGGGTTCACTTTGTGCGGCATGGTGGAAGAGCCGATTTCACCGGCAATCGTCTTCTGCTTGAAGTGATTCAGCGCAACGTAGCCCCAGACATCACGGTCAAAGTCGATCAGGATGGTGTTGAAACGTGCGACGCAATCGAACAGCTCAGCGATGTAATCGTGCGGCTCAATCTGCGTGGTATACGGGTTCCAGGTGATACCGAGCGAGGTGACAAACTGCTCGCTCAACTGATGCCAGTCCACTTCCGGGTAGGCAGCAATGTGGGCGTTGTAGTTACCCACCGCACCATTGATTTTGCCCAGCACTTCGATTTTGCTCAGCTGGCGCAGTTGACGCTCCATGCGGTAAGCGACGTTGGCCATCTCTTTACCCATAGTCGACGGCGTAGCGGGCTGACCATGTGTACGCGACAGCAGTGGAATATCACGGTATTCCAGTGCCAGACCTTTTACGGCATCAATGATTTTGTTCCAGTACGGCAGGATCACGTCGCGACGAGCGGTTTCCAGCATCAGTGCATGGGACAGGTTATTGATATCTTCAGAGGTACAGGCGAAGTGGATGAACTCTGACACCGCGTGCAGCGCAGGCACATCGGCCACTTTTTCTTTCAGGAAGTACTCAACCGCTTTTACATCGTGGTTGGTGGTGCGTTCGATGGTTTTAATGCGCGCCGCGTCTTCTTCGCTGAAATTCGCGACAACAGCATCAAGGTAAGCGTTTGCGTCAGCATCAAATGCAGGAACTTCCTTGATCTCTGCGGTCGCGGCCAATTTCTGTAACCAGCGAACTTCAACCTCAACGCGGAATTTCAGCAAACCGTATTCGCTGAAAATGGCGCGCAGCGGGCTGACTTTATCGCCGTAACGGCCATCGACAGGTGAGACGGCGGTCAGAGAGGATAATTCCATCAGTGCAACTCCTGAATCGTTAACAAATAAGGGCAGGGGGGCGCTTAATACGCCGGACCCAGCCGGGATAAAATGGTTTTGGCTTCACGCAGCAGACGCTGGCGTGAAAACATTAACTGCAAGCGGCCACCGCCAACCTGCTGCCATAGCACCGCAGCGCGAATACCGGCCAGAAGGGCGGCGCGCACTTTGCTTTGCACTTGAGAGTTCTGCAAAACCTGTGGCGAACCGGTGACCTGAATACGCGGACCCAACGGGCTAATGACATCGACATAAATGCCAGCCATGGCGCTAGTGATGGTTTCTGATTCCAGCTCATAATGCGCCAATTGCCGATCCAGCTGTGCAATACGCTGTGAGAGCGTGTTTAACGCCGCGCTGTTACCATGCAGTTTGCGTTCCAGCACCATCATGCTCAGGGTGTAACGGGTCAGTTCCGCGCCAGCACCCTGACGGCTGCCGCTGTTCAGCACCGCCATTAAGGATTCCAGCCCCAGCTGCAGATTCGCTTCATCGTTACCAAACACCGCCAGCGTTGAGCCAGGATTGAGGTCCAGCAAACTGCGCAGCGACACATTCAGCGCTGCCGTATTGCACGATCCCTGATGTGCTAATTGCTGCACTAAATGGGCAGCCTGGCAAACACCCGCCAGCGCGAGTGTAATCTCATGATAGTTCTTAGCCACGCTTAACTCCTGTCATCGCGCCGGCAGAGCCGACCTCAGGCTTCTGCCAATGGCAGGCGCTGTTCAATAATGCCGCCGCCGAGGCAAACATCACCCAGATAAAATACGGCCGACTGGCCAGGCGTGACGGCCGCAACCGGCTCGTCAAAACGCACTTCAATACGCTCGCCATCGAGCGGGATAATTTCACACGGAATATCGGTCTGGCGATAACGGGTTTTCACCGTGCAGCGCAACGGTGCCGTCATCATTTGGCGATCGACCCAATCCAACTGCTGAGCAATCAGACCAACAGACATCAGGCGTGGATGTTCCGCACCCTGAGCCACCACCAGACGATTGCGCGCCACGTCTTTATCCACCACGTACCAGGGATCGTCGTTGCTCTCTTTGCGACCACCAATCCCCAGTCCTTTGCGTTGGCCCAGGGTGTGATACATCAGACCCTGATGCTCACCGACAATTTCACCGTCAACGGTTTCGATTTCGCCCGGTTGTGCAGGTAAATAGCGGCCAAGGAAGTCGCGGAATTTGCGCTCACCGATAAAGCAGATACCGGTCGAGTCTTTTTTCTTCGCGGTGATCAAATCCAGTTCTTCGGCGATACGGCGTACTTCTGGCTTTTCCAACTCACCGACCGGGAACAGGCTTTGTGCAATCTGCTCATGGCTCAGCGTGTAGAGGAAGTAGCTCTGATCTTTATTGCCGTCGAGGCCGCGCAGCAACTGGCTGCTGCCATCCACATCGGCACGGCGCACGTAGTGACCGGTGGCGATAAAGTCTGCGCCGAGATCGTCAGCCGCGAATTCGAGAAACGCTTTGAACTTGATTTCTTTGTTGCACAGAATATCAGGATTTGGCGTACGGCCCGCTTTGTACTCTTCCAGGAAGTGTTCAAACACGTTATCCCAGTACTCAGCGGCGAAGTTGATTTTGTGCAGTTTGATGCCGAGTTTGTCACACACGGCTTGTGCGTCAGCCAGATCATCAGCGGCGGTGCAATACTCCTCACCATCGTCTTCCTCCCAGTTCTTCATGAACAGGCCTTCAACCTGGTAGCCCTGCTGCTGCAGTAACCAGGCGGATACGGAAGAATCGACGCCGCCGGACATTCCGACGATCACTTTTTTCTGGCTGTTGTCAGACATGACGCACTCTTAATTACGATAAAAACAGGCGGCGCATTCTATCATGCCGAAGCCGGGCGCGCACCCTCGTGAAACGGCCATTGGAACGGTGCCACCAGTTGCAGCGGATAACGTACACCTTGCTGCCACAACCGTACGCTTTCGGCGACCAGCGGCGATCGCAGGCGATTGGCCGTCAGAATCTGCTCTGGCGGTAGCCACCAGCAGCAATCGATGTCACGATCGTGCGGCGAGGTCTCGCATTTTTCCGGCAGATCAAGGCCAAACAGGAACCGCACGAAAGGTGTATCGTCCGGGGCGATCCATTGCTGAACGCCGAGAAAGTATTCAGGCTGCGCGTCGATGCCCGTCTCTTCAAATAATTCACGTTGCGCTGCTTCGATAATCGTTTCATCCGCTTCCAGATGACCGGCAGGCTGGTTCCAGGTAATGCGGCCATGAACACGCTCCTCGACCACCAGTAATTCTCCCTGCGCCTGCACAATACACGCCACCGTTACATGAGGTTTAAACATCCTTCCTCCAAAATTGTTAACTAAAAGTTATTGAAATCCCCTTTCAGACTTCGGCACTGATATCGCGCCATGCGCCCGGGGCCAATTCATCCAGCTGATACTCGCCCATTGCAAAGCGAATCAGACGCAGCGTAGGAAAACCAATATGGGCCGTCATGCGCCGCACCTGGCGGTTCCGTCCTTCATACAACGTGATTCTCAACCAACGGGTGGGGATGGCTTTACGCTCGCGGATCGGCGGCTGGCGCGGCCACAGCCACTCTGGCTCACTCACTAATTCCACCCCGGCAGGCAGCGTTTGACCATCATTGAGTATCACGCCGCTGCGTAATGGGGATAAATCTGATTCCTGCGGTACGCCTTCAACCTGTGCGTAATATATTTTGCCGGTGCGTTTGCCGGGCTGAGTCAGCTGCGCCTGTAACGCGCCATCGTTGGTCAGGACCATCAATCCTTCGCTGTCGCGATCGAGGCGGCCTGCGGCATAGACGTCACCGATGGGCACAAAATCCTTGAGCGTGCGGCGCCCGGCTTCATCGCTAAATTGCGGCAGTACGTCGAAAGGTTTGTTAAAGAGTATGACGCGTCGTGGCCCTTTCGGGCGCGTGTCTCGGCGCACGGGCTGGCGTGCTGCGCTATTTCGACGGTTATCCTGGTGAATTCGTTGAGAAGTTTTTCGCATGGGCTTTGCAGTCAGAAACAATCGGCGCATTATAGCGCGAAACTACGGTGATTGGCGTAGCGGAAATATTCAAGTAGTATTGACCCGCATCTTACAAATCATTAACAAAAAATCGCTCGAAGGAGAGGTTGATGGAAAGCAAAGTAGTTGTTCCGGCGGAAGGTCAAAAATCACCCTGGATCAGGGCAAACTGAACGTTCCGAATAACCCAGTCATTCCTTATATCGAAGGTGATGGCATCGGCGTTGATGTTTCCCCTGTCATGCTGAAAGTGGTTGATGCCGCTGTGAAGAAGGCCTACAACGGCGAGCGCAAAATTTCCTGGATGGAAATTTATACTGGTGAAAAATCAGTAGAACTTTACGGTCAGGACGTCTGGCTGCCGCAAGAAACCCTCGATTTAATCAAAGAATACCGCGTTGCCATCAAAGGCCCGCTGACCACCCCAGTTGGTGGCGGTATTCGTTCTCTGAACGTTGCACTGCGTCAGGAGCTGGATCTGTACGTGTGTCTGCGTCCGGTTCGCTACTACACCGGTACGCCAAGCCCGGTTAAACGCCCAGAAGACACTGACATGGTGATCTTCCGTGAAAACTCAGAAGATATCTATGCCGGTATCGAGTGGAAAGCGGGCACGCCAGAAGCTGACAAAGTGATCAAGTTCCTGCGTGAAGAGATGGGCGTGAAGAAAATTCGCTTCCCAGAGCAGTGTGGTATCGGCGTGAAGCCATGCTCTGAAGCGGGTACCAAACGTCTGGTGCGTGCAGCAGTTGAGTACACCATCACCAACAACCGTGATTCTCTGACCCTGGTTCACAAAGGCAACATCATGAAGTTCACCGAAGGCTCTTTCAAAGACTGGGGTTACCAGTTGGTGAAAGAAGAGTTCGGCGGCGAGCTGATCGATGGCGGCCCGTGGATGAAGTTCAAGAACCCGAACACCGGTAAAGAGATCATCGTTAAAGACGTGATCGCCGATGCCTTCCTGCAGCAGATCCTGTTGCGTCCAGCCGAATACGACGTTATCGCCTGTATGAACCTGAACGGTGACTACATTTCTGATGCCCTGGCGGCACAGGTTGGCGGTATCGGTATCGCACCGGGCGCGAACATCGGTGATGAATGCGCGCTGTTCGAAGCCACCCACGGTACTGCACCTAAGTATGCCGGTCAGGACAAAGTGAACCCAGGTTCCGTAATCCTGTCAGCAGAAATGATGCTGCGTCACCTGGAGTGGTTCGAAGCAGCAGACCTGATTGTTAAAGGCGTGGAAGGCGCAATTGCTGCCAAGACCGTGACCTATGACTTCGAGCGTCTGATGGATGGCGCTAAACTGCTGAAATGTTCAGAGTTTGGTGACGCGATCATCGCGAACATGTAATTTGCCAATAGGCAGAATGCATAACGGGAGCCCAAGGGCTCCCGTTTTTTATGGGCGTTAGTTAAACATTATTCTGTGGTTGTAGATGAAGAAAGTCATGTCGGCGAAGGTCTGGACTTCATCCGGTTCGCCAAGTTGCTGACGTATCGCGGCGAGTCGACGGTTTGCTTCGCTGTTATTATCCGCAGTCGCTAAAGCAGGGATGGAAATAAATTGACGTTCAGGTGACTGCGCAATAAATGCTGGCTGTAACCAGGAGCGCAACGTCTGCCCACGAGAACTAGAGAACATGATTTGATAGTTATCTTCCCACAACACTGGCGTGATATGAATTTTGTTTTCTGAAAGCCAGTTAACATTATTAGATAGCTTCCAGAAGTCACCGTAGCCAAACGTCAAATTGTTATTATTCAGGAAGTCGATGTAAGAACGTGTTTGGGCTTCACTGTCCGCGAAGGGGCCGGTGTTTTTATAATAGGAGTAGCCGGATGATGCTAAGAATAAGATGAATACACAACCTACAATGACATTATTTTTAAATGAGAGTCGTAAAGTCACTAGCATCATGACAAAGCAAAATACATTAACAAAGAATCGGGCACTTCCTTCATAAGGCATGTCATAACCAATGATGAATGAAGTAATGATGGCTGCGATGCTCAGGAAAGAAAATAAGGTAATAAAGCGTGCTTGACTCCCCTTTTTCCAACAAATCACCATTGCATGAAGAAACATTACCACCCAAATCAACAACGAGGCGATGTAGGCAATGCTGTTCTCAACAAAGAACAGGTTCAGTCCGCGCCCCAATATATGT
Source organism: Pantoea rodasii (assembly GCF_002095465.1). Lineage (GTDB taxonomy): Bacteria > Pseudomonadota > Gammaproteobacteria > Enterobacterales > Enterobacteriaceae > Pantoea > Pantoea rodasii. Next base: position 333,185 of record NZ_MLFP01000005.1, read on the forward strand.
GCGGTCCATTCAGCGTTGATCACCCACTGTTCAAACGGCACTAATGTGAATCGTTGAACAGGAATATGCAACCAGCGAGGGACAGCATGAATCATGGTGAAGATGAAAGTGACAAGGTAGATAATGGTCGCTGTTTTACTGATGTGCTTATTCCATGTGAAGTAGGCATGCACCAGTAACAGAGGAAGGAAGAAGGTTGCAGCAAACCAAGGGTCAGATACTGCAGATAACAACGAGAGTAGACTATAAAGTATAACAATGGTAAGCGAACGTTTTTGCAGATTATAAAAACACAGAGCAAAGATCAGCACGCCAAAAAAGTTGGTTGAGTAATGGGAAAATGGATGAGCAATGAATCCACTGATGTAGCAATAGGCTGGAAGAAAAACAATCAGCAACGGCGCTAAGATAAAGGTGATTTTTCGATGAGTTGAATTAATCACCGCGGCAATCAGTAGTGGTGTTAAGAAAACAAAGAACGCAGTGGAAAGCGTCAGGGCGAACCGGCCATCACTCGAAAGCAGGGAAAAGAAAATGAAATTTATGGGATAAACGGTGAAGTACCAGTTATCAGGCGTGGGGAGCCAGTCACGAAAAATTGAGAACCCTTCTTGCTGAAACGCGCGCCACACCAGAGGGCTATTCGCCACATCAGGCTCAAATGGGAAATAGCGGAAGGTTAAGTACCATGACGCCGCCAGGCAAAGTAAGATAATGCCTATCCATGCCAGGCTTTGTGATTTTTTTGCATCCATTATTTTTTATTTCCATTATTCTTTTTAATTAAATAACGAGGTCTTTTTTTGGTCTCAATATAAATTCGGCCAATATATTCCCCAAGCACACCAATCCCAATTAGCTGTACTCCTCCCAGAAAGAGAATAGAGACCAGTATGGATGGATAGCCCGCTACAGGGTTTCCCCACACCAATTTATCGATAATCATCCAGAGACCGTAGATAAATGACAACGCGGCAACGGTTAACCCAAGATAAGTCCAGATGCGAAGCGGGAAGGTTGAAAAACTGGTGAGGCCTTCAAGTGCGAGATTCCATAACTTCCAACCGTTGAACTTTGAGTCACCATGCAGGCGTTCTGCACGTGAATATTCAACAATCGCGACTTCACCTTCAACCCAACTGAGAAGACCTTTCATAAAAAGGTTTCTTTCTTGAAGTTGTTTTATGTTCTCAACCGTTTCCCGCGAAAGCAGTCTGAAATCCCCAACGTTTTCTTCAATTTTTGGGGTGCTGATTTTATTGTGCAGGCGGTAAAACCATTCGGCTGTTTTACGCTTAAAATTAGTGTCATGGCTTCTGTCTGTGCGCTTCGCTAACACCACGGGCCAGCCTTCTTGCCACTTTTCAATCAGCAGAGGTATCACTTCGATAGGATCTTGCAGGTCAACATCAATGGGAATGATAGCATCGCCAGATGCATGCTCCAGACCCGCCAGTAGCGCAGGTTCTTTACCGAAATTGCGCACGAAATTTATGGCTGTAATTGCGGGGTCTGCTTCAGCTAGCGCATTGATAACGTGTTCTGTAGCATCTTTGCTGCCATCATTCACAAACAGGATTTCTACATCATAATGGCCAAGCGTTTCTTTCACTGCCCGATAAAAAACAGGAATGGCGTCCTCTTCGTTGAAGACAGGAACCACAAGAGAAATTTTCACGTTTTAATCCTGAAAACGATGAAACGGGAATAAAGAAACCCAACGATCACGCTCACCAATGAAAAAATAACGAGAGTAACCAGTGGATTGATAGCGAAATGATCTGCCGAACGTCCAACGCCTAGTGCTAGCGCTCCCATGAACACCACATAAAGCACATACCGCAAACGTGTCGCCTGAGTTTTGAACGTCCAGCGCGCATTAGCGAAGAAAGAAAAGGTCACCGCCAGGCAAAAGGCGCTGAAATTGGCAATCGACTGAGATGAGCCGAAGGCGTATAGCACGCCAAAAATTGCCCAATGGATAATGTTATTAACCACCCCAATCGATAAGTATCGTGCGAAAATTTTAAACATTGTTGCGGTGCAGTGTTAACCCAGGTAAGAGATTGAGTGCTTCAAACTGCCCACCCATTTGAACGTGCTTATTGAAATGGGAGCCACAATGAAATGTTGATTAAATCACAACGTGATGAGGACAAATCTTACCAGAGTCGCTAACGATAAAAAACCAAAGCGATCTTCTACAAGGGATCAAATAATCAATGAAGCAGAAGCAGAAGCAGAAGCAGAAGCAGAAGCAGAAGCAGAAGCGCATGCTCCTGCTCCAGAGACATTATTACGCTTCCGGTCCTTGCTGATGGTTCAGTGCTTCGCGATGCTGCGACAGCCGCCAGAAATCATTGCCTGTAGGATGTTGATAAGTGCGCAGTGAAAACTGAGCGAGGATCGCGTAGATATATTCGAAGATCGCTGACTGCGAGTTCTCGTAATCTACCCACAGCACCGATGAGGTAAAGCAATACACTTCCACCGGCAAACCTTCTGGTGAGGGTTTCATGGCGCGCACCACGATATACATATCCTTTTTGATATCGTCACGTTGAGACAGCCAGGCGGTGAGGTATTTACGGAACACCGTCAGATTAGTGATGCCATTATCAGCAAACCAGCGGTCTCCCACCACGCTGCTGTCACGTCCATCCATCAGCGCGGACAACTGCTCGTTAACGCCGCGCACCTGACTCATCTGCTGCACCATCTCTTGATCGATAAAGCGAATCGAGGTCTGGTCAAGATGAAAGCTTCGCATGATACGGCGCGCACCCGAGGTGAACATCGCCTGCCAGTTGGTGTAGGTTTCGGTCAGGAAATTCTTGGTGGGAATGCGTGACAGCGTGTTATCCCAGTTGCGGATGGTAATGGTGTGCAGCGCAATATCGATCACTTCACCGCTGATACCGTTTTCTGGCATCTCAATCCAGTCGCCCAGTTGCAGGACATCATTAGACGACACCTGTATGTTTGCCACCAGTGATAGCAAAGTGTGTTGAAACACCAGCATCAGTACGGCAGCAACCGCACCCAGGCTCGAAATAATAATCACCGGCGATTTATTCGACATAATCGCCAGAATCATGATGGCCGAAAGAATGTGCACCAGGATTTTGCCGACCTGGATATAGCCTTTAATCGAGTGATTTTTACGCTTTGACTTACGCGAGTAGGAGTTATTGACGATCTCCAGTACTTCGGTAAAAAACAGCGACAGGTAGACAAAGAACAAAATACCGCAGATGGTTTTAATCGCGATCAGCAAATGTTCTGGCAGATCCGGCATAAATTGCAGCAGGTAATAGACCGTTATGACGGGAATGAAGTTCGAGAGCTTCTCAGAGAGGCGAACGTCTTTATCCAACGGCACTTGTTTTTGTGGGTGCTAAAGAAGACTTTTCGCACCACTTTCACCACAAAGAACTTACAGATTAAATGCGCTACCATCCCGGCAATCACCAGCAGCAACAGGCTGAAACTGGCGGATAACAGGGTATTGCCTTCGATAAATTTCTGGATATTGACTAAATAATTCATTTCATTCACAAGCCTGACTACGTTGTCGGGGATTCAACCACAAACTGACACCACACTGTATGCGACAAGTGCGCAATTTTTAAAAAAGACGCGTTCATGCTCATACATTTAGCAAAACTTTGAAACAGATAGCATCCATGCACTCTGCGCAGTGTCTTTCAGCGGGAAACCCGCTATCTTCAGCGCTTCAGATTCAGGAGGTGATATGCAAGGTGTGATCAAATTCGTCAAAGGCTGGCTGTTGTTTTCGCTGCTGTGGGGCATTTTTATGTGGTTCACATCGTGGCAGGCGCAGGGGGAAGCCATCAGTATGGTGGTGGTGAAAAGCCTGTACGCCGGTTTAATTTACCAGGCGTTGATAACCATGGTGACGCGATTCAAAGCGCGCCGTGCACAAGCCTGATTGATCACATCTCCCCACACAGCTTTGCGCAGGGCTGACGCTAATTTGCACTCCCTCAGGCAAGCTGAGCCGACTCAAAACAGTGTGGGCGGACGTTGAAATGGGAAAGACATCGATAGCTGCTTGGCTATTTTTGCTGGTGTCATTGGGCAGTTGCGCGCAGTTACCTGATGTCCCAATGAAAGTCATTGGACAACATGGTCGTCATTTGGATGTGAATAACAGCACGGCTGATGTGGCAGAGACGCCAGATGAGCACATTCAGGAACGATTGGATGAAGCAGGTCAACATCAATAGTCATTGGGGCCGTAAAGGCCCCTGATTGCAGATTATTTCCTGCCGAGCAGGAAACCGACAATGATTCCGATGCTGGCGGCGACGGCCAGACCGGTTGCCGGATTATCACGCACAGATTTAACCACGCAGTCTGCAGCATCCTGCACTGCATAGCTGGCTTGCGCCGGATAACGACGTGCAGCACCCTTAGCCTGATGTTTGCGAGAGCCAGTCCATTCCCCGATCTTCTCTTCTACAGCGCCCGCTGCTTCATTCAATTTTGCTTCCGCTTTATCAGTCATGATAATTCCCTGTTGGTTGTGAATATTACGTTTCAGCGTAGTCACAGATTTTCAGGCCAGCAACCCTCAAACCGATAAGGTTGTAACAGCGGTTTGCAGGAATGAGTAATTCTGTCCAGGCTTAAACGTGCGAAGGTGCATTTGGCATCATTGTTTGACTGGCCGAACTACAGCGGGAGGACGCATGAAGCGCGATGTGTTGAGTGAAGACGATTATGATGAGGTGTGCCGTGTCATTGGCGATGCTGTGATTGTACTCACCGAGTGTGGCCATGAGACCAAACGGGCTGAAATCACGGATTTGCTAAAGCGAACCCGCCATCACCGCGCTAATGACGAGCGCGATGAGCAACGGATGTTAGAACATGCTATCCGTTTGGTCAGGCCATGAAATTGGAGGGCGCGACATGGCGCCCTTACTGATTGCCGCGATAGGCCGGATACCAGGTCACTAAAAAGTGGCGTAAGTGGTCAAAACACCATTCAGCATCGTCAGACTGCTGGCAGTAATAGCGAATAGTGACTTTCTCGTAGCGCATGTGGCGCTGATGCAGGGGCGACCAGCTCCAGTCCAGCACGGCGCGCGCGTAATTAACCAAGGCGCCACTCTGCATGTTGTGCTGCTTCTCCTGGCGACTGAGATAGAGTTCAAACGCCTGATCCAGACTTTGCGTCTCTTCACTGCTGCCGCTCGAAAGCGTGGGGCGTAATGCCACGTCTATAAATCCACACACGCCATCTTCACGTTGCTGCCAGTCACAGGCTAGCGTCATGAACACGCCTTCCTGCAGATTCACCTCTTCCAGTAAACGGCGTAAATTTTCGGAATGTTTACTTGCTGATATTTCATCAATACGGCCGGTCTCCAGCGTGAGATCAAACCCACAGGGATTCACCGAGCCATCCGCATTGGTGGAGGCAGGGAAGGGGAAATCAATATAGCCGTTATTATCCAGACTCTTTTCCATGGTGCAGGTCCGCAGCGTGAGGAAGCCTGACAATAAACCATCTTGCCCGGCTAAGCACGTTTAAGGGCACGTCCAGGTAATCATGGTGTTCTGATAAGGATTGATCAGTCGGAACTGTTTATCTGACAGGCGTTGCGCCGTAAAACCCTCGGCTGTTACCGCAGAAGGGACATACTGGAAGCGATCGGTCGAGTGCAGTCTGCCGCTTTGGACCGTAACACCCTCGCGCGTGACGGCGAAAGCATTCACTAAATCGAAAATGCGCGCCTGAGTATTTCCCTTCGACTGACCATAAATGGTCGCAACTTCTCCTGGGCAGTCGACGCCTTTGGGCGTAGAGCTGCAGCCAGCCAGTAATAAGAGGGTGAGTACAACGGTGATTCGCAACATGATCCTGTCCTGGTTCGTTCCCTGGTTTGCAGTGGCCCGCAAATGCACACTCAATACCTGATCATAGCATTTCTGGCGCCGCTTCCCATTTGGCATTTGCTTAATCGTTAAGCGGTAAGAATGTTAAGGGGTGACTTTGGTAGCAGATAAACGTTATTCTTGCCAGCGTTGCGCATCAGGTAAGCAAAACAAGGGCAAATCTATGAGAGAAGAAGAAGCGAGTTTAATGATTCTTCAGCACGCGATTGATAAATTAGAAGCCGACAAAAAAAGCAGGTAATGAACTGCGTAGCGGCCATCCATGAAGTGATGCAGCGTTTCGACCCAGAAGACGCGGGGCTGGCATTAATGCTGGTGGCCGCACAGGTTGCCGCAGAGTAATCCCCCACGTCACGCCTTTCTCCCACCCGCCTGCGGTGGAAAATCCACGCAATAAAGCTGCTGCTCAGTCGATATCGGCTGATGCACAGCGGTTGTCTTACCCTGCATTAATCTTTCTCCTGGTTCACTTTGCGGCTGGCTGTGCTAAACCTGACAGTGGATCCAAAAGGAGGATGAGATGAAAAAGACACTGCTTTTAATTGGTACTTTTAGCCTCGGCCTGCTGTTGGCGGGTTGTGCATCCGACCACGTGTTGCACACCACTGACGGGCAAACCATTGTTGTGCAAGGTAAACCGGTGGTAGATGAAGATACTGGCATGATTACTTACAAAGATATCGACGGTAAGGAACAGCAGATAAATCGAAATCAAATCAAGGACATGAATTCAGTTAACTAACTGATTCTCGCGCAAAAATCCTTGTTGGCCCGCTGCTGGCGGGCCATTGCACATCATCCCGCTTGAATTTATGCTAGGCTTCTCCGCACAAAACCCAACGAAATCATCATCTAACCTCAGCGGAGAATCCAATGAAGGCGATAGCTATTGCCGTTGGCCTGATGGCATGTCAAATCGCGCCGGCGTGGAGCGAAACCGAATTTCAAATCACCTGTCCGGGCCGCCCAACCATGACCGTTTCACGTGCCGAATACGGTTTAAGCACCCTGATGTGGCCCACGCGTCACTTCCAAATTGCGGCTGGGCAGCAGCGCGTCAGCATGAAAGGTGGAGACAAAGTGGCGATTACGCGCTTCCGCAATGGCGATCAGCTGATTGTGAACAAAAACAACGACGATACGTTCTTCGTGTTCGCCGACAGCAATAAGCTGATACCCTGCAATCGCACGGAAAAACGCGATACGGAGATCCTTTCGCTGGAGCGCTACGACGACAGTCAGCGGCCTAACTCATGATGGCCGAGACATATCAACGTGATTAAGCAGCTGCTGCTGGCGCAGATCCAGCGGTGACTGTTCTGCCTCATCAATGGCGGCCAGCCAGCTTTGCAAATCCACTTTCGCCCATGACAGATGACCGCGTGTGGTGCTCATCAACACCACATCGGGGCGCAATGCGCGATAGAGTTCCAACGATTGCTGTAGCTCCGCGGGATTGCTTTCCGGCACCAGCACGCTGATCCAGCGGTTGTAATCGCAGGTGAGCGTATCGCCCACAAACAGATAAGTATGCCCAAGTGGGGAGTGGTAAAGAAAACTGCTGCTGCCGGGCGTATGGCCGGGCGTGGGCAACAGATGGAAATCACCAAAATGGGTTTCCTGCTGGATGAAGGTTTCATCCGGCTCGATAATCAGGCTCACTGGACCCAACGAGCGGCTATGGCAGTACAATGCACTGTTAAAGCGCTGCTGAATGGCCAGCGCACCGGGCGCGGCCTCATGCCAGTGGGTAAGATAATGGCGGATCACGCCACCGGCATCGTTGAGAAATTCGTGATCGAGCGGATGCTCCACGCGACCAATGAGCAAATTGCCGCGCGGATGGCGCAGCATAAAGCCATGCATCATCACATCACTGGCAGTTTCTTCAGAGGGAAATTCCGGCGTGGAGATCCACAAATCTTCGTAGAGTGGCTTCAATGTCGGTCTCCTGCGGCAAAACGTCAGCGCAATGTCGGGTGGCCGGTGAAGGCAAGTTGGGCTTCGCCCTGATCAAGTTGTAGCGTAGCGCTGGCGCCCAATGGCAGCGTAACAGTATCGGCATCATGTCCGAAGGCCAGATCGCTGATCACCGGAATTTGATACTCATCGCGGATGCGCTGCCATACGCTGGCAAAATCGAAGCCATTATCATAGGCCGAGAGCGAGGTGCTGGTGAAACTGCCGGTAACGATCGCGCGCTGACGCGCCAAAATTCCGCTCTGTTGCAGCTGAATCAGCATGCGTTCAATACGGAAGGGATGTTCGTTCACATCTTCGATCACCAAAATACCGCCATCACATTGCGGCATCCACGGTGTGCCAATCAGCGAGCAGATCATCGCCAGATTTCCGCCCCACAATGTCCCTTGCCAGCGACCCGTATCCGGACTGAGGCTGCGCCAGCCTATATTGACTGTAGGAGAAGAAAGCGCCTGCCAAAAGTGCGACTGGGTAAATTCGGATAATACCTCTGCACCAAAATTGCCAGCCAGCATCGGCCCACTGAAGGTGATCAACCCGGTTTGCGCCAGTAATGCCAACTGAATAGCGGTGAAATCACTGTGTCCGCACAGTGCGATGGGCTGATTAAGCAACTGGCGCTGCAGCCCGACGAAATCAATCTGGTCAAGCAATCTGGAGGCGCCATAACCACCGCGCACCGCTAAGACGATATCGGGCAGTGTGGCGAGCGTGGCCAGTTGGTTGATGTCATTCAGGCGTTCACTGTCCTCACCGGCAAAGCGCTGAAAGCGGCGCGCGATAACGGATTGATTGTCCAAATGATGGCCCGCAGCCTCTAAACGGCTAACGGCACGCTGAGCCGCATCCTGATTGTGGCAATAGCCAGAAGGGGCGATCAGTCGAATTGAGCGGGAGGCGACCATAGCGTAGATCCTGATTAAAATTGGCATGCCGATGATGGCGAAAACCGTTACTGAAGTCACGGCAGCACAAGGTTTTTTACTTATTTAGGATAAACGGTAATTTTGCATTGCGCTGCGCCAGGTATGATAGCTTGCGCCAACCTTATTGCGGAACCAAAAATCAGTGAAAATTCGACTACTTATGCTCTCTGCTCTGTTGCTTGCGGGCTGTGCCAGTGAGCCAGAAAAAACGGTCGTGCCAGAAAAAAATACGCCATTAACCCAGGCACCGCCGTCGAAAGTGAATGATGCGTGGTCACTGTTTACCGAAGATGCCGCCAGTCATTATGGCGTTGATGAGAAGTTAATCAGCGCCATTATTAGTGTCGAATCCGGCGGCAATCCTACCGTGACCAGCCGTTCTAACGCGGTAGGATTGATGCAAATTAAAGCCTCTACCGCAGGTCGTGCGGTGTATCGCACGCAGGGCCGTCACGGCCAGCCGACGTCATCGGAACTGCGCGATCCGGCGAAGAATATTCAAATCGGCGCGGCTTATCTCAAGCTGCTGCAGGATTCAGAGTTAGCCGGTATTCAAAACCCGCTGACGCTACGCTACGCCACCATCGTTTCCTACGCCAATGGTGCAGGTGCACTGCTGCGCACCTTCTCACGCAACCGCGACCAGGCGATTGCGATGATTAACAGAATGTCACCAGACGAGTTTTATCAGCACGTGCAGGATAAACATCCGGCGGCGCAGGCACCACGTTACTTATGGAAGGTCACGACAGCTTACCGCACCATTGGCTGATAGCGCCCGCTGCGCTGCAATACGCACCTGTCTGTCGTAATGACGCCCTTCTCGATGAGGGGCACCATTGATGCATACCCTGTCGGTGTAGTGGCGCCATGTATGGCGCCCACTTGAATGACATCACTCGATCAACAGCCGCGCCGTGGGATAATCCACAATCAGCACCTTCACGTATCCGCCGCGCAATGCACCGCGAATCGCCTGTGCTTTCTCTTTACCCCCCGCTAGCGCCACCACTTGCGCGCACTGCCTGACTTGCGCCAGCTCCATGCCAATCACCGGATCTTCTTCCGCGCTCAGCACCGGTTTGCCATCGGCGTCAAAGTAATGCAGGCAGATATCGCCCACGGCACCGCGTTCGGCCAGCGTGCGCAGCATTTCACCGTCGTAGTAGTTCCCGGAATTACGCAGTAGCGCTGAGGGCTCGAGATCGCCGATACCGACAATCGCCAGATCCACCTGTTCGAATTTTTCCAGCACCACCGCCACGTCGGGGTTGACCGATAAACGCTGGCGATCCTGCACCGAATGCTCAATTGACTGTGAGGGCAGCAGCCAGGCTGGGCAATCCAGCAACGCCGCCAGATTTTGCGTCAGGATGGTGGCCTGCACGTTGCCATTGGCGCCCACGCCGCCGAGCAGCTGGATCACCCCTTTACAGGGTGCGCTTTGCGGATGCAATGCATCCACCATGGCGCGAATGGTGCCGCTCCATGAGGAGATGCCAATCAGCTCATCGGCGCGCAGGCGGGTTTCCAGATAGTGCGCGGCTGCTGAACCAATAGATTGTTTAATTTGCAGGGCAGAGGCCTGATCCGGCACATCCACCACAATCACCTGCGGCAGCTGATATTGCTGCTCGATGGCCTTCTCCAGTTCGGGAAACACATTCGCCGGAGGGACCACGCTGATCTTCACCACACCTTCTTTCACGCTGCGATTGAGGATGCGTGACACAAAGGATTGCGACAGTTTCAGCAGTTGTGCGATGTCGGACTGCTTCATGCCTTCCACATAATAAAGCGTGGCGATTTTCACCATCAGCCGCTGTTCGTCCTGTTTTGCCATGGTTTTTCTCTCTCTTAACCTGCCTGGTATTGTTAATCAGCCTGTCAGAAATAACAACGCAGAACATTTTGTGATCGTTTTCGCTTTTTCAGGATCGCGCGATGGACGAGTGTCGCAAGCCAGCGCATAGTCATTATGCATATAAAATCGCAATTGAATATATATTCAAGCGGAGAAAATCAATGAAAGCATCTGTCCTTAAAATGACCCTACTGGCTTCACTGATGTTAGCCTCAGCGGCAACGCTGGCGGCAGAGAAAGGCTTGATTGCCATCATCACGCCTTCACACGATAACCCGTTCTTCAAAGCAGAAGCGGATGGCGCGCAACAGAAAGCAAAGGCGCTTGGCTACACCACGCTGGTGGCATCGCACGATGATGACGTGAATAAGCAGAATCAGTTGATCGAAACCGCTATTGCCCGCAAAGCAAAAGCGATCATTTTAGATAACGCCGGTGCTGACGCCACCGTTGGTCCGGTGCAGAAAGCCAAAGACGCCGGTATTCCTACTTTCCTGATTGACCGTGAAATCAACAAAACCGGCGTCGCCGTGGCACAGATTGTGTCTAACAACTATCAGGGCGCACAGCTCGGCGCGGAGAAGTTCGCCAAGCTACTGAATGGAAAAGGCACCTACGTTGAGTTGCTGGGCAAAGAGTCAGACACCAACGCGGGGGTGCGTTCGCAGGGTTATCACGATGTGCTGGATGATTATCCCGACATGAAAATGGTGGCGCAGCAGAGCGCAAACTGGAGTCAGACCGAAGCCTTCAGTCGTATGGAAACCATTCTGCAGAAAAACCCCGATATTGTCGGCGTGATCTCCGGCAACGACACCATGGCGCTGGGTGCTGAAGCGGCATTGAAAGCGGCCGGGAAAACCAACGTGATCATCGTCGGCTTTGACGGCAGCGACTACACCCGCGACTCCATCATTAACAAAGGCAATATCAAAGCCACGGTGCTGCAGCCAGGTTGGGCACAAGCGCAGATGGCCGTGGAGCAGGTGGATTACTACCTGAAAAATGGCAAAGCGCAAAAAGAAGAGAAGCAGCTGATGGATTGCGTGCTGATCGATGACAGCAATGCCGCGAAGTTGAAAAACTTCAATCTGGCGAAGTAACCCGGAGGTCGGCATGAAGGGAAAACAGCAGCCGGGCTGGTGGTTGGGCTCTTATCGCTGATATTAACCGCCTGCACCGTGGTGGATCTCGATGCAAACGGCAATCCCATCATGCCGAAAGATCCCAACGCCAAGCCCGGTTACAGCAGCCAAACGCCGCAGCAGATCGCCGAATCCAGCTGGGCCAGCCGCGTGCAGCAGCCAGCCGAGCAGCAGGCGCTGAGCTGGGCCGATATGGAAACCAAAAGCCAAACCGTTAAAGCCGGCGGCACCGAAAGCGTATTTGTGCGCGCCAGCGGCACGGTGAACGCGTTTGATAACAGTAACGAACGTGAGCGCAGCCTGACCCTGACGATCAATGGCAAACCGGTCAAGGTATTGATTGGGCCGGTGCTGCGCAGTAATGCGATTCGTGATGCCGCGGGATATCGCTTTGAAGAGTTCACCAATCAGGTGCAGTACGCGCAGTTGACGAAGGCGCTCAATCGCCACGCGGTGCAGCAACTGCCGCCGGTGGATGCCAGTTGGGTGGGTAAACCGGTGCAGGCGCTGTTAGCCGTCAGCATGGAACCGCACAAGGTGGTGGACGTGGTGGCAATTCAGTTGCAGCAGGGGAATCCATGATGAGTGACGAAATCATCCTGCAGGCGAACCAGATGTCGATGTTGTTTCCCGGCACGCTGGCGCTGGATCGTGTGGATTATCGCGTATGGCGCGGCAAAGTGAACGTCATCATCGGTGAAAATGGCGCGGGTAAATCCACATTAATGAAGATCCTCGCAGGGGTACAGCAACCGACCAGCGGCGAGATGTTCCTTAACGGCCAAAAAGTGGTGCTGAGCAGTACGCGAGATGCCGCGCGCCACGGCATCGGCATGGTGCATCAGGAGCTAAACCTGTTTGAAAACCTCAGCGTGGCGGAGAACATCTTCCTCGGCAGAGAAATCCAGCGTGGCATTAGACCGATTGATGAAGCCGAACAGAAGCGTCGTACCCGCGCGCTGCTGCAACGTCTCGACCAGCCGATCTCGCCGGACGAGCGGGTGGGTAACCTGAAAGTGGGCCAGCAGCAACTGGTGGAGATTGCCAAAGCGCTGGCGGAAAACGCCGACATTTTGATTCTCGATGAACCGACCTCGGCGCTGAGCAAAACCGAAGTGGAGATCCTGTTCCGGGTGATCCGTGAACTGACGCGGCAGGGCGTCTCTATCATCTACATTTCGCACCGGCTGGAAGAGCTGATGGCGATTGGCGATGTGATTACCATCCTGCGTGACGGACGATTTCAGGCGGAAGCCAAAGTCAGTGAGATCGATGTGCCGTGGATCGTGCGCGAAATGCTCGGCAGTGAACCGGTCAGTAATTTTCTGCCACCGAACCGGGAGTTTGGCGCGCCGGTGCTGGAAGCGGAGCACATCACCTGCGTCAGCCCGAACGGTAACACGCTGGTGGACGACGTCAGTTTCAACGTGCGCGCCGGCGAAATCGTCGGTATTTACGGCCTGATGGGCGCGGGGCGCACCGAGCTGTTTGAATGCCTGCTCGGCACACAGCGCAACTACCTCGCAAGCTGTGGCTGGATAGCAAACCGCTGCCAACGCGCTTGCCGACCGCCGAACGCATCCGCATGGGCATGAGTCTGGTGCCTGAAGATCGTAAACGCGCCGGTATTTTCCCGATTTCCTCAGTGGCCAGCAATCTCACCATTGCCAGCCTGTGGCGGCGTTTATCGCATCGCACGGTGATTTCTGAACAGGCTGAACGCGAGGCAGTGACCAGCACCGTGGGTAATCTGGCCATCAAAATCTCCTCGCCAGAGGTGGCCATCAGTGCCCTCAGCGGCGGCAACCAGCAGAAAGTGGTGATTGGCCGTTCGCTGTTAACCAATCCCCGCTTGCTGCTATTGGACGAACCCAGTCGCGGCATTGATGTGGGTGCCAAAGCCGAGGTGTTTCGCATGATGGTGCAACTGTCTCAGCAGGGAATAGCGGTGGTGTTCTCCACCTCGGACCTGAAAGAAATCATGGCGGTCGCCGATCGCATTCTGGTGATGTCGGGCGGCAAATTGACGGCCAACCTGCCGCGCGCGGAAGCGGAAGAAGCGGCGCTGGTTAAAGCAAGCGCACAAGGATTCTGAACATGAAAAATCAAGGCGCGATGGCGCTCGCTTCGCCAGGCAAAGCGTTTAACTCACGTGAAGGCCTGATTCTGTTGCTGTTAAAACTGCGCACCTTTATCGCGCTGTTTCTGATTGTTGGCTTCTTCGCGATTACCGTACCGGATTTCCTTGCCGTTGGCAGCATGGTGATCATGGTGAAACACATCGCCATCAATGCATTTCTGGCGCTGGGCATCACCTTTGTGATCATCACCGCCGGGATTGACCTGTCAATCGGTGCCACCCTCGGGCTGTGCGGCATGATTGCCGGTTGGCTGATCACCAAAGGGATTGTGTTACCGATGTTTGGCATCGCCATTTTTCCCAGCGTCTGGGTGATTGTGCCGGTGGTGTTGGTGGTGGGCGGACTGATTGGTGCGGTCAATGGCTGGATTATCACCAAATACAACGTTGCGCCGTTTATTTGCACGCTGGGCACGATGTACATCCTGCGCGGCGCGGCCATGCTGACCTCGGGTGGCGAAACCTTTCCCGGTTTGCAGGGCAATGAGCAGCTAGGAAACACCGGTTTTGAAAAAATCGGCGCGGGGTATTTCCTCGGCCTGCCGTGGGCAATCTGGATGATGGTGGTGCTGGCGCTGGTGATTGCCTATGTGGCGCGTCGCCTGCCGTTTGGCCGTCAGGTATATGCGATTGGCGATAACGAACGTGCAGCAGAGCTTTCTGGCGTCAAAGTGAAGTCAGTGAAAATCTGGGTGTACACCCTGTCTGGCTTCTGTGCAGCGATAGCGGGCATTGTGGTCTCCTCACAACTGGTCGCCAGCCATCCTGCCAACGGCACCTCATTTGAGATGAACGCGATTGCAGCAGTGGTGCTCGGTGGCACTTCGCTGGCCGGCGGACGCGGCACCATTCTGGGCACGCTGGTGGGGGCCTTTGTTATCGGTTTCCTCGCGGATGGGCTGATCATGATGGGCGTCAGCGAGTTCTGGCAAATGGTGATCAAAGGCATCGTGATTATTGTGGCGGTCATCATCGACCAGATGCAAAGCCGCATGCAGCAGAAAGCGGCGGTGGTGGCACAGAAGGCACTGATTCAGGAAGGTGAGGCCAAAGGTTAATCGTTACCCGTCATAAGCCGAGACGCAGGTGCGTTGGCTGCACTCGCTCACCCCAGTCACTTACCTGAGTAAGCTCCTGGGGATTGACGAGTTGGCCGCCTTCCCGCAACTCAGCTTATTTAGGGTAAAAATCTGGGTAAATTTTTTATCTGTTGTGAATATATATTCAATAACGCTTTAAAATGCAGAGGTGTCTATGAATCCTTTCAAATACTCGGTGGCGGATCTGGCCGCGAAAGCGCGTGCCGTGCGTCGTCGGATTATCCAGCTCAATGCGGGCAGTCCGGCGGGCGGACACACCGGTGCCGATCTTTCGCAGGTCGAGATCCTGACAGCGCTCTATTTCCGCATCCTGAACTGCGCCCCGGATCGCACCAACGATCCGCAACGTGACATCTATATTCAGTCGAAAGGGCATGCAGTGGGCGGCTATTACTGCGTGCTGGCGGAAGCGGGCTACTTCCCGACGGAATGGCTGCCGACCTACCAGCATTCGGATTCGCATTTGCCGGGCCATCCGGTGCGACAGAAAACGCCGGGCGTGGAGCTAAATACCGGCGCGCTGGGCCATGGCTTGCCGGTGGCGGTGGGCATTGCGCTGGCGGCGAAGAAAGACAACAGCGACCGCCGCATCTTTGTGGTGACCGGCGACGGGGAACTGGCCGAGGGCAGTAACTGGGAAGCTGCGCTGGTGGCGGCACACTACAACCTCGATAACCTGGTGATCATCAACGACAAGAACAAGCTGCAGCTGGCGGGGCACACGCGCGACATCATGAATACCGATCCGCTGCCGGATAAATGGCGCGCGTTCGGTTTAGAGGTGACCGAGTGTAACGGTAACGACATGGCGGCGGTGGTGGAAACCATTGAAAGCCTGCCGCGTAACGGCAAGCCGCAGGTGATTGTGGCGCACACCGAGAAAGGTTTTGGTATCTCCTTTATTCAGGGCAAACCAGAGTGGCATCACCGTGTGCCAAAAGGAGAAGAGATCGAACTGGCACTGGAGGAACTGAAAGATGAGTAATGCAAAACACCTGGCTGCGGTGATGGTGGAAGCCTTTATTGATGCCGTTAATCGTGGTGTCGATTTGGTGCCGGTGGTGGCGGACTCCACCTCGACCGCCAAAATCTCACCTTTCATTAAAGCCTTTCCGGATCGGCTGATTAACGTCGGTATCGCCGAGCAAACCCTGGTGGGCACCGCCGCCGGATTAGCCATTGGCGGAAAAGTGGCGGTGACCTGTAATGCTGCACCGTTCCTGATTTCGCGCGCCAACGAACAGGTGAAAGTGGACGTCTGCTACAACAACACCAACGTCAAACTGTTTGGCCTGAATGCCGGTGCCAGCTATGGGCCGCTGGCCAGCACCCATCACAGCATTGATGATATTGCGGTGATGCGCGGCTTCGGCAATATCGAAATCTACGCCCCGTCTTGCCCGCTCGAATGCCGGCAAATCATCGACTATGCGCTGGCGCACGTTGGGCCGGTTTACATCCGTCTCGACGGCAAAGATCTGCCACAGCTGCACGATGAAAACTACCAATTCCGTCCCGGCCAGATTGACGTATTACGTGAAGGTCACGACATCGTACTGGTGGCAATGGGGTCTACTGTGCATGAGGCAGTTAACGCGGCTGAGCAATTAGATGAACAAGGAATCAGTGCGGGTGTGATCGCCATTCCATCAATTCGCCCCTGTGATACCCAACAGCTGCAAGAGCTGTTAAAGCATTATCCGGCGGTGATCACCGTTGAAGAGCACAACGTTAACGGCGGAGTGGGCAGCCTGGTGGCTGAAGTGCTGGCCGAAGGCGGCTGCGGCATTCCGCTGTTGCGTCTGGGCATTCCAGATGGGCAATACGCGATTGCAGGCGATCGCGCATCCACGCGTGCTCACCATGCGATTGATGCCGCCAGCGTGGTGAAGCGTGCAGTACGCATATGTGCAGGAGCGTAACATGGCGGGTCCGTTGATACTGGCAATTGATGAAGGCACCACCAACGCCAAAGCCATCGCGGTGGATCGTGCGGGTCGCGTTGTGGCACGCGGTAGCCAGCCGTTGACCCTGGTTCATCCGCAACCGGGCTTAGCCGAGCAGGATCCCCAGGCGATCTGGCAGGCGGTGAAGCAGGCGATGGAAAGTTGTCTGGCGCAGTGCGGCGGGGCAGACGTGGCCGCGGTAGCAATCAGCAATCAGCGCGAGTCGGTACTGATTTGGCAGCGTCGCGATGGCCAATCGTTGACTCCCTTAGTGAGCTGGCAGGATCGCCGTTCTGAAGCGTTTTGTCGTGATTTGCGCGTGGCGGGCAAAGCGCCACGTATCACCGGTTTAACCGGACTGGCGGTTGATCCCATGTTCCCGGCGGGCAAACTCACCGGCATGCTGGCAATGCTGCCGGATGGTCTGGCGCGCGCACAGGCCGGTGAACTCTGCATCGGTACCGTGGACAGCTGGCTCAGCTGGCAATTAAGCGCCGGCGAAAGCTTCGTCACCGATCACGCCAATGCTGCCCGCACCCAGCTATACAACTTGCACAGCGGTGACTGGGATGACGAACTGCTGGCGCTATTCCACATTCCACGAGCGGCACTGCCTGACATTGTCCCTTCCGCCAGTGCGCAGGGTGTGGTGGTGCTAACGGATATCGCCGGGCTGAAACCGGGCACGCCGATCCTTGCACGCATTGGAGATTCACATGCGGCACTGCAGGCACAGCGTAGCGGCAGTGAAGAGGTGGTGAAAGCCACCTATGGCACCGGATCGTCGCTGATGATGTCGATGGCGACACCGCTGCTAACGGAAAATGGTCTCAGCACCACGGTGGCCTGGCACGACGGCACGCTGCGTTTTGCTTTTGAAGGCAACATTACGCACACCGGATCGGGTGCGGCATGGCTGGGACGCATGCTGGGTATCAGCGATCCACGTCAACTCACCGAGATGGCGCAGCACAGTGAACATAATCAGGGCATCTATTTTGTGCCAGCACTCTCGGGTCTGGGTGCACCGTGGTGGGATTTAAAGGCTCGCGGCATGGTGTGTGGTCTCACCGATGCCGCCACGCCAGAGGTGCTGGCGCGAGTGGCGCTGGAATCGATCACCTTCCAGATTGCCGATGTGTTCTTCGCCATGGAGCAGGCCAGTGGTGTGCAGCTGCCCGCGCTCTGTGTCGATGGCACGGCAACCGAAAACAGTTGGCTGATGCAGCTACAGGCAGACGTGTTACAGCGACCGTTGAAACGAGCCCCCACCGCCGAAGTCTCCGCGCTTGGTGCTGCACTGCTGGCGGGACGTTTATTAGGCTGGTGGCAGCAGGGCAGTGATATGCAGGCGCTGCAAGGCGGCAGTGTGATTGAGCCGCGCACCGATCGGGCGGCAAGCCTGGAAGCCAACTATCAGGGATGGCTGGATGCGGTGACGCGTTGTCGCTATCAGCCGCACGGCTAACCTCAGCAACTGATGTTCCTGCACCGGTTCGATGGCGCGTTGTCGCTATCAGCCGCATGGCTAACCTCTGCAACTGACGCGCCTGCACCGGTTCGATGGCGCGTTGTCGCTATCAACCGCACGGCTAACCTCTGTAACACCCGTAGCGGCGCAATTTATTGCGCTTATGACAGCGACTCAGCTGAGCAAAAATGCGCGATAAATCGCGCCGCTACGGTATGTTCAAGGTTCGATAATATCCCGTATTACATCACTTACTGGAAACGATTGGCTTTATCACGCGCCAGACGTTCCAAAGCGAAGATGACCTGTTGTAACTGACGCTCCTGCACCGGTTCGATGGCGGTAAAGCGGAAGCTCAGGCGTGGTGTGGTGCGGGTTTCATTTTTGCTGGTCACGGTGCTGCGCTCGCCAATGTGCAGCAATTGCGCGGTGACCTCAAAATGACCGTACTCGCCCAACTCAACGCGAAGTTTCTTAAAGGTATCGCCGCGATTTAACCCTTCCGGCAAGGTCTCATCCAGCAGCACCCCTGCGCCGCCCAGGGAGAGATCCTGCAAACGAAAACGCGCTTTGCTGCCATCAGGCCACTGCGTGTGACAGTAAAAAACTGGCTCCATTGGCGCACTGACGCGGAAAAACTCACGGCGCTGGATCTGCCACAGCAGCTCTGGCAGCGGCGCAGCAAACGCGGGTAAACCTTCAAACTCGGTGCGCTCAAGTTTAATTAAACCGAACTCCACCTTGGCTCCGTGCGTCTCTGCGGCGATGTTTACTTCGCCGCCCTGCAGCGCTAAATCGTTATCCAGCGCATTACTGCCGAGATCGAAGACCACGCGATCCTCGTCGGCATCCAGCATGCGACTGATAAATTGACCGCGCGAAAAGCTAACCATTAATGGAGTCTGGAAACGTAACAAATCCTTCATTACGTTCAAAACAGCTAAGGTGCCTCGTTTGAGATATTGTTCGTTATCGGCGTCTTTCACGTCCTGCTCCACTAATCCGATTGTTATTATCACGGGTGACACGGCTATCGAACTGTTATCGACGATTCAACAAAAAGCTTTAGCCTGCTAACTATTTTTTTACTGTGACGTTCATCAAGCAAAGTAAAAAAATCCCGCTATACTAAGCGCAGTGAACACCTTGATTCATAACGTAAGGAGCAGTAAATGGGTATTCTTTCATGGATTATTTTTGGTTTGATTGCCGGGATTATCGCTAAATGGATCATGCCGGGTAAAGATGGCGGCGGATTTATCATCACCGTGGTGTTAGGTATTGTCGGTGCCGTGGTCGGTGGTTGGATCAGTACCCTGTTCGGATTTGGCCGGGTTGACGGTTTCAACTTTGGCAGCTTCGTTGTTGCGGTGGTGGGTGCCATCGTGGTGCTGTGGATTTACCGTAAAGTCCGCACCTAGCAGTACACCCTTGATTGACTGAAATCCGCACCTCATTAGAGGTGCGGATTTTTTTATGCCCTTAGAAATCGTAACCCACAGTGGCGGTGAGGGTCCGTTCTGCACCGCGATAGCAGTAACCGGTGCCATAACAGGCGGCGAGGTACTTTTTATCGGTCAGGTTATTGGCGTTAACCTGCAGCCATGCGCCTTTCAACTGCGAATTCCACGCGCCCAGATCGGCACGGACGGAGGCATCAAACAGCGTGACCGAAGGTAAACGTGTGGTGTTTTCATTGTCAGCCCACTGCTTGCCGATATAGCGCACGCCAGCGCCTGCGCTCAAACCGTAGTCAAACTGATAATGCCCCCAGAATGACGCCATGCTGTTCGGTGTCACGTATGGCGTGTGGCCATCGTTGCCGTCCACTGAATCTTTGTAGCGCAGATGATTAAGGGTATAACCGGCGATGGTGCTCAGGCGCGGCGTCAGCTGATTACGGGCTTCTAACTCGATACCCTGCGAATGCACTTTGCCAGAAGGACTGTAAGTGCTGTCAATCACGTTACGGTTGGCCACATCGTTCTGCGTCAAATCATACAGCGCGATCGAGTACATATCGCGCGTGCCCACCGGCTGGTATTTCAGCCCGGCTTCATACTGCTCTGACGTAGTGGGTTTCAGCTGATTGCCGTTCGGATCGGTCAGAGAAGCCGGGGTGATCGCCTGGCTCCAGCTGACGTAAGGTGAAATTCCGCTGTCGAAGGCATACAGCAGAGCAGCACGCCCGCTGATGTGATCGTCCTGACGACGGCTGGTGCCATTATTAGACACAATGCGATCGTAGCGGCCGGAGAGATCCAGATGCCAGCGCTCAAGCTGCATTTCATCCTGCAAATAGAGCCCGGTCTGATAATAACGACGCGTTTCCTGGGTCCAGGTGTAATCCGGCATGTTGCCCACCGCTTCGCCTGTCCATGGATTCAGCGAATTCGCATAGCCACCGGCATCGCTCAAATCGTCCTTATAACGATGGTATTCGGCACCAAGGACCACTCGATGCTGCAGCGCGCCGGTGGCAAAATCGGCCTGCAAGCGGTTGTCATTAGCCCAGGCGCTCAGGGAGGAACGTTCACCGGAGTAGTAACGTGTCAGCAGATCCGGGTTAGTGGCGTTCCAGCCGATCTGATACACCTGATCGAGATCGACGTTGGAGTGGCTGTAGCTGGCGGTCGAATAAACCGACCACACATCATTAAAGCGGTGCGAGAAGTCGTAACTGTAGATCTGCTCGTGGCGCTTAAACTGATCCAGCGCGCTGTCGCCCTCATAGAATCCGTCACTCAGCTTGCGGCCATCGTGGCTATAAAGCGTGCCTTCAGCCGGGACCGAACCGTGATAACCGCCGGACGGATCTTTTTGCAGATAGGCGCGCAACACCAGGCTGGTGTCTTCACTCGGCTGCCACAGCAGCTGCGGGGAAATGGCATATTTTTCTTCGCGCGTGTGATCGTACTGGGTATCGCTGTTGCGCGTGATGCCGGTCAGACGGAAGGCCCACTGATCGTTAATCGCATTGGTGTAATCAAAGGCGGCGCTGTTACTGGCGTTGGTGCCGGTCGACAGGCGGAAATGGCCTTCTTCAGCAAACTGCGGACGCTTGCTCACCTGATTCACTAACCCGCCCGGCACGGTCTGGCCATACAGAGCGGAAGAGGGGCCTTTGATCACATCAATGCGATCGAGGAACCAGTTATCCACCTGCAGAATGTTAAAGCTGCCGCCATCGCTCATGATGCGCAAGCCATCGAGGAAGGTGTTATCGACATCACCACCGTGGAAGCCGCGCAGCGCAATCGTGTCGTAACGAGTTGCGGCACCGCCAAAGTTGGTGAACACGCCCGGCGTGTAGTTCAGTGCCTGATTGAGATCCTGTGCGCCCTGATCTTCCATCTGCTGACGCGTGACCACCGAAATGGATTGCGGCGTGGTGAGCAGCGGTTGGTCAGTTTTACTGCCGCTGCTGTGCGTGGCGAGATAGCCCTGAGTGGGTGAGGTGGCGCTCTCCTGAGGCTGAGCGGTCACCACCATGGCCTCTTCAGCGAAGGTTGCGCCGGGCAGCGCCAAAGCCAGCGCACAGAGCACGCGACCACGATTGAGGGTAAAAAGCGACATCGGAAATCCTTTAATAGAAAGCAGGCAAAAAGGCAGCCGAAAACAAGCGCCACCGCAAATGTGAGAATACGATTCGATTTAAGAGTGAGAATTATTATCTTTAAGTGGGGTTTGTTTCAAGGTGTGAATTTAAGAGAGAGGGGATGTGAGAAAAATAACAGCGATTTACGTGAGAAGGGCTGCCAACCCTAACCGATGAAGAGGGGCGCCCCGTGGGACGCCCGGCGTGATTATTTCCCCGTGCTCAACGCGGGCATATTCGGGATATCCCGTGCGTTATTACAGGTTTTATCCTTCGGACAGTACTTGTCGAGCAGTTTGAGCGTTACGCCATTGGTCCAGCCGAAGCCGTCCTGTAGCGGATATTCACCGCCACCGCCGCCGCCCAGTTGCGCGCCTTCCACCACATACTTCTCAACCAGCTTGTGCTCTTTGTCGTAAGTGGCCTGCACGTTTTGCAGGAAGCGTTGACCAATCTCTTGCGCCAGCTTCGGTTGCTTGTAATGTTCCAGACCTTCCACCGCCACCCATTGCAGCGGTGCCCAGCCATTTGGCGCATCCCATTGCTGGCCATTATTGACCGTGGTGGTCACCAAGCCGCCGGGTTTCAACAGCTGCTTCTCCACCGCTTTGGCGGTGCGATCGGCTTTCTTATCACTCGCCACCTGCATATACAGCGGGAACAGCGTGGCAGCGGTCAGCTGCGGATGAATCTGCTTTTTCTGCCAGTCATAATCGGCATACCAGCCTGTTTCTCATCCCACAGATAACGATTAATCGCCGCCTGGCGTTTCTCAGCATCTGCCGCGAACTGTTTAGCTTTATCATCCTGATTCGCCAGCTTCGAGGCTTTGGACAACACCTGCTCCAGATGGAACATCAGGCTATTGAGATCGACCGGTGCCAACTGCGTGGTGCGGATTGAGGCCAGATTGTGGGCATCGGTAAACCAGCGTGAGCTGAAGTCCCAGCCGGAAGCCGCACCGGCACGCAGATCGCGATACACCTGCTGTTTATTGCGATCCGGCGCTTTGTTAGCGGTATTCACATCGTCGAGCCAGGATTCGGTACGCGGCGCATCGCGCTCGTCCCAGTAGCGATTGAGCAGCGTACCGTCGCCGAGTTTAATCACGCGCTTGCTGGCCTGACCGGCTGCGACCTTATCGCTGTCCGCCATCCAGTAGTCGTACTCTTTCTGCAACTGCGGCAGATACTGGCGATAGGCCTCATCGCCTTTGTGGGTGGCCAGCAAATCCACCATCAAACTAAAGAAAGGCGGCTGTGAACGGCTGAGATAGTAACTGCGGTTGCCGTTGGGGATATGACCGTATTTATCGATTTCGGTGGCGAAGTTATCCACCATATCCTGCACGCGATCCCAGTGCCCGCTCTCGGCGAGGCCCAGCATGGTGAAGTAGCTGTCCCAATAATAAACTTCGCGGAAACGTCCACCCGGCACCACATACGGTTTTGGCAACGGCAGCAGGGAATCGTACTGGCTGGCGGTCGGTGTGGATCGCGTCAGCACCGGCCACAGACCGTTGATATGCTCACGCAGACTTTGTCCGGCAGGCGGCACATATTTATCCTGCTCTTTAGGTAGCGTGAAGTTGGCGTCAACGAAATGCTTGAGGTCGAAGTTGCGCTGGCCTTTCTGCATCTGCCAGTCCGCCAGTATCGAGGAGGGATTGTACTTCGGTACCGCATCGGCAAAGGTTTTCTGATCCGGATAAAATTTGGCCTGCTGGACCGCATTAAACAGCGGCCCCAGGCGGATATCGGGCGGCTGCGGCTGGCTGCTCAGCATTCGGCTGGTATCTTCCGCCTGCGCTACAGAAGCGCCTGCCAGCAGCGCCGCGCTAAGTAAGAACGTCAGTGGCGCGGGCGTGAATTTGACATTTTTTATCATCGGTTTTTCTCCTTGTCCGAAAAGGTGGTGCGCTAACACATTGACCACTCGAACAACTTTAGTCGCTAACGCGCCGCTTAGCCGCCTCAAGCCGTGGAAATGTGAAGCGGCGGGAATTAATCACGTAAGAAATTGCATCAACGCTAAGGTTTTTACTTGCCCTGAATCGCTATTTGCCTGAGGCTGAAGGAAAAAAAGGAGAACTTTATGGAGATCATCTGGTATCACCCGTCGCAAGCCCCCGATCGCTGGCTTGCTGGACTACGTCAGCGTTTACCGCAAGCCAACGTGCGCTTCTGGCAGCCGGGCGACACGGCGCCGGCCGATTATGCTGTTGTGCGCTCACCACCCACCGAGATGCTGGCTGGCCGCCCGTTAAAAGGCGTGTTTGCCATGGGCGCGGGCGTGGACGAAATTCTCAAGCAGCTGCGCGCCCATCCGGAAATGTTAGCCGATGACGTGCCGCTGTTTCGCCTTGAAGACACTGGCATGGCGCGACAGATGCAGGAATATGCTAACTGGTGCGTGCTGGGCTGGTTCCGCCGTTTTGCCGACTATCGTCAGCAGCAACATCAGGCAAACTGGCAGCCACTCGACACCGCAGACCGCGCCAACTTCACCATCGGCGTGCTCGGTGCGGGTGTGCTGGGCAGCAGCGTGCTGGAGAGTTTGCGCCAGTGGGGCTTCCCGCTGCGCTGCTGGAGCCGTTCGGCTAAGCAGATCGATGGCGTGCAAACCTTCCACGGTCGCGATCAGCTGGATGCGTTTTTCGATGGCACCCAAGTGCTGATTGATCTGCTGCCCACCACGCCGGAAACCATTAATCTGATCGATGAAAAGCTGCTGCGCGTGTTACCGCACGGGGCCTATTTCCTCAATCTGGCGCGCGGTGCGCACGTAGTGGAAGCCGATCTGCTGGCCGCATTGAACAGTGGTCAACTGGCAGGCGCGGCGCTGGACGTGTTCCAGACCGAGCCGCTGCCGACGGATCATCCGCTTTGGTCTCATCCACATGTCACATTGACGCCACATACTGCGGCTATCACGTTGCCCGGCGAGGCGATGGATTTCATTGCCGGTGCCATACTTGCTTTGGAGCAAGGGGATCAACCGGGTGGTTTAGTCGATCGTCAGCGCGGTTATTAATTCACATTGAGTCAGGAGAAGAGGATGTATCCCGTCGATTTGCATATGCACACCGTTGCCAGTACCCACGCTTACAGCACGCTGCATGACTACGTGGCGCAGGCGAAGCAGAATGGCCTGAAACTGTTCGCCATCACCGATCACGGTCCGGATATGGCGGATGCGCCTCACTACTGGCACTTCGTTAATATGCGTATCTGGCCGCGCGTGATTGATGGCGTAGGCGTGCTGCGCGGTATTGAAGCCAACATCAAAAACCAGCAGGGCGAGATTGATTGCAGCGGTCCGATGCTGGACGCGCTGGATCTGATCGTGGCCGGTTTCCATGAGCCGGTGTATGCGCCGCGTGACAAAGCGCATCACACCGAGGCGATGATTGCCGCGATGGCGGGCGGATTGGTGCACATTATTTCGCATCCGGGCAACCCGAAATTCCCGGTGGATATCCGCGCGATTGCCGAAGCGGCCGCGCATTATGATGTGGCGCTGGAGATCAACAACTCCTCCTTTACCCATTCGCGTCCGGGCAGCGAACCAAACTGTCGCGCCATTGCTGAAGCGGTGCGTGATGCGGGCGGGCGTCTGGCCTTTGGCTCGGATTCACACACCGCGTTTACCCTTGGTCATTTCGAACACTGCATCCGCATCACACGCGAAGTGGATTTTCCTGAGGATCGCGTGTTAAATGTCACGCCGCGCCGCCTGCTCGATTTCCTCGAACAGCGTACCGGTAAGCACATTGCTGAATTTGCGGACTTTTAACTTTTAGCCTCAAGGAATTCTGTTGCATGAATGAGTTTTCCATTCTCTGCCGCGTCATCGGCTCGCTGTTCAACCGCCAGCCACAAGATCCGCTGCTGGTGCCGCTCTTTACGATGTTACGTGAAGGCAAACTGAAGGCTCAGTGGCCGCTGGAGCAGGATGAACTGTTGACGCGTCTGCAGCAGAACAGCGATCCGCAGGCATTGGCAGCGGATTACAACGCGCTGTTTGTCGGCAGCGAATGCAGCGTACCGCCTTATGCCTCACAGTGGCCAAACGGCCCGCAAGAGGCGGATGTGCGTGCGTTCCTCTCCTCACGCGGCATGCCGTTGAGCGATGCGCCAGCCGATCACTTTGGCGTGCTGTTGCTGGCGGCGTCGTGGCTGGAAGATCAGTCCGCGGAAGATGAGTCCGCCGCGCAGCTGGCACTGTTCGACGACTATCTCATGCCATGGTGCGGCGCGTTCCTCGGCAAAGTCGAAGCCCACGCGACCACCGCGTTTTACCGCACGCTAGCCGCGCTGAGCCGTGAAGCCATTCAGGCGATGTACGACGAGCTGAACGAAGGCGACAGCGAAGAAGCCTGATTACCAGCTGGCTGCGCTACTGCCGAGCTTCACGCCCGGCGTAGCGCAGATCATCGGCGTGCCGGGCAGATAAACGGCGGCACGCAACCTTTCAGCAATTCCCCACGCATTGATCTCTACTGTCGGCAGCGCATCATCGTGTTGCGCCATAATGCCATGCTGCGGCTGTTGTGGAGACGCGCCAAACTGTTGCAATAGCCTTGCAGTGCGCGCCAGCGATAACTGTGCCTGCCAACCAACGTGATTCTCCCGACGCTGACGCATCCCTTCCAGCACGGCGGCGGCCATCATATAGCCGGTGGCGTGATCGAGTGCCTGCACTGGCAGCGGTGTCGGTTTGGCGTTACCACTCCAGATCATGCCCTGTTCGGCAATGCCGCATCCCATCTGCACCAGACTGTCAAAGCCGCGCCGATTGCGCCACGGCCCGCTCCAGCCCCATGCATTAAGGCTGACATCCACCAAACCGGGTGCCAGTTTGCGGCGAGACTCTGCATCCAGCCCCAGCTTCTCCAGCGCATCCGCGCGATAGCCATGCACCATCACATCGGCGTGTTTGATCAGGTCGCGCAGCTGGGCGCGTCCCGCTTTGGATTTGATATCGAGCCGTGCGCAGCGTTTGCCATACGTGATGTCCTCTTCCAGCGTCGGCTCTTCCCAGCCATAAGGATCAATACGCAAAACCTGCGCGCCGAGGCTGGCGAGAAACCGCGTGGCAACCGGCCCGGCGATAATGCGCGTCAGATCCAGCACGCGTACGCCGAGCAGTGGACGGGCAGGCGGCAGTTGCCAGTCGGGCGTGGGGGCATCACCGCAGGCCTGCTGGGCGATCAGCGCTTCGTTGCTCACCGCCAGCCCTTGTGGATGCTGCAACCACTGCTGCTCACTGCGCATCTGTGCGGCACAGCCGCCAGCTTCAATCACAGCCTGCTCCAGCGCGGCCGCTTGCCACTGTGACACCCGTTGCGCTAACGCGGCGCGATCGGTTTGTTGGCCCAGCACCTGCTCCATGGCGGCACGATGATGCGGGGCGTTGGTGTGCAGACGGATCCAGCCATCGGCGGTGGCGTAATCGCCAGCAAAAGGGTCCCAAAGCGCGGCAGGCGGACGATTAAGCGGAATCACACTGTGCTGAAACCAACGCGAGGCCAGTCGCACATTGATGCCGACCGGTGCTGGCCGACCCAGCAAATCGCTCACTGCCTGGCTTGCCAACCCAATACTGGTGGCGGCCAGCTCACTGACGGCAAACGCGGAAGAAAAGCTGTCGGGCTGGAGAAAGCTGAGCGCGGGAAGGGGTTCCGCGCCACGCAATCCTTGCCACAGTTGCTGCCATAGCGCGGCAGCAGATTGAGTATCCATATTGAGTCTCCGTAAAACGCGCGAGACTCAAGCATAGCAGAGAGAATTTAACGGCGGCGCAGGCGCGGAAAGCGCGCGTGCATGCGCAGATTACGCAGGTTAATCACCGCAATGGCTGTACCGAGCACCACCAGAGACGCGCCGAGAATCTTAAAGCTGTTCATGCTGTCGCCCAGCACAAATACGCCCATCAATACGGCCAGAACGGGCGTGAGCAGCGAGTAGGGCATGATCAGGTTCACGTTGTACTTTTTCAGTAACGAATACCACAAGGTATAAGCCACAATCGAAGAAGCCAGCGCGCTATAAAGAATGCCAAACCAGCCGCGCCAGCCCGCGTGACTTAACGCGTAAAACTGGTGCGATTCGGTGAGCCAGGAAGCGGCACCGACAATCGGCACGGCAAGGAACGAGATCCAGCCGGTGAGCGTCAGCGGTTTTATCGGCGGCGATTTCTTGACGATCATATTGCTAATGGCCCAACCAAAGGCGCTGCACAGCAGAATGCACAGCACCCACCACGCCGGAATCGTTGGGCTGCCGGACAGTACCGCCACGCCACTCAATGACACCGCGATGCCAAACAGCTGAACCAGCGTCAGCTTTTCTTTCAGTACCAGCATCGCCAGCAGCATGGCAATCGGCGTGCCGAGCTGCACCACAATCGCGCCGGTGCCGGCATCGGTGAAGCGCATGCCGACAAACAGCAGCGAGAAGTGCATAAAGCCAAAGGTGAAGGCGAGGGTGAGTAGCCACGGCAGCTGCTCACGTGTAATGCGACAGAACGGCACCAGCACGATCGCCACCACCACAAAGCGCATCCAGGTCAGGAACAGCGGCGGAAGTTCCAGTAATCCCCACTTCACCGCCACGTTGTTGAAAGCCCAGATGGAGACCACCATCAGAACCATAAAGAAATGCCGCACTGCCACGATGTTATCCTTCACATGAAAGGGGGAAGTTCACCGGCTAATCATGGCACGAAGCCAGGTTGATCTGTGATGATGAGCGAAATTTTTTTTCGCTTTGGCATGAGCATATGCAGGAAAAAAATAAGACAGGTCACTGATTTCCTGTCAAAGTGGATGTCCGAAAGCTGACTCCGTTAAGGAATGAATTCGGAATGACACACACCCGCGCCTTACCCCTTGCTCTGATTCAACTCGAAGTGCCGCCACCGCAGGTTGTGGCGCAAATTGGTGAACAACCCGTCTGGTTTATTGATGCGCTGCAATTGCAGCCTGATGACTATGTGATTATTCGTCCACATCTTGGCGAAGAGCTGCCAGCGTTTGATCGCATTAGCGGTGCCGTACTCAGTGGTTCCTGGGCGATGGTCACCGATCACGCTGACTGGAGCGAACGCACCGCCGCATGGATTCGTGGTGCGCTGGAAGCCGAGTTGCCGCTGCTGGGCGTCTGTTACGGCCATCAGCTGATGGCATATGCGCTGGGCGGTAAAGTTGGGGATAACCCGAACGGCTGGGAACGTGGCTTGAAAACGCTGACCCACACCGCCAGTGATGATCCCTGGTTAGCGACATTGCCTGGTGAGTTCCAGGCGTGGCTGTCACATCGTCAGTCGGTGATCACGCCGCCGTCGCAGGCTGAAGTATTGGCACGTTCCGAGCTGGATGGCTGCCAGATTTTACGCTATTCCCCGCAGGCGCTGTCGGTGCAGTTCCATCCTGAGTTTACCCGCGAAATCATGACCACCTGCTTACCGGCAGGCATTGACGATGATGGCGCTCAGGTGGCGGGTGAGGATTGGTCACGCGAGTTGTTGCGTCGTTTCTGGTTGCAAACGCGGCCGCAGCCGCGCGTGCAGGCTCAGGGCGCGTAATGGCGCGTGCAGCGATAAACCCACGCGGGCGGCATATTTTTCAGCACCCGCTGGCGCTGCCAGGTGAAGTAACGTGACAGAGTCGGTTGGGTCAATGAGGTGTATTGGAACTGAATAAAGACACCGCGCGGGCCCAACACATCGTGCACGGCGCTGAGAATCGCTTCACGCGTTTCCGGCGGCAGT
Source organism: Pantoea rodasii (assembly GCF_002095465.1). Lineage (GTDB taxonomy): Bacteria > Pseudomonadota > Gammaproteobacteria > Enterobacterales > Enterobacteriaceae > Pantoea > Pantoea rodasii. The sequence continues at coordinate 363,059 of NZ_MLFP01000005.1, forward strand.
GACAGCAGCGGCAGGCCAGAGAAAATCACATCGTATTCGCCAGACAGGTATTCCGCTGAGCAGGCACGCACCTGCATACGCGGATCGCTCCACGCGCGCAAACTCTTGACTAAATCCGGACTGATCTCGAACACATCTAATTGAGCTTGCGGCGACATTCTGTCCAGAATATGACGGGTTAACACACCGTCACCGGCACCGAGTTCGGCGATCCGCAGGCTGTGATCCCAGTTGGCGGCATCGCACATGGTGCGACACAGCGCAGCAGAGGAGGGCGTGATGCTGCCCATCTTGCGCGGGTTTCGAATAAATTGCTGAACAAAGTTCGCTTTGGCGCGCATTAACGTCAGGGCTGAAGCCAACATCTCTTTCTCCTGATGAGTATCCTGCTTCATATTGACCAAATTCATTAGGTTTGTTTCGCTTTTCGCTGCATATGCGTCAAAACTCGGAATTATCCGCAACGAAGCGCGGGAAAAAGCGCGGGGATTTGCACCTGATAACACCGCTGAGAAGTGGCGCAATCAATCACGCAATCCTGATGCGGCACTGCCTCGGATAAGTGCGTAAATTTCATTGCCGCTGAAGCAGGTGCGAAGGGCCATTACGCATAAATCTCAAACCCTCAACTCCCGGAATTTTCCTTCGGTGCGGTCACAGTTTCCCGCTCTGCGATCTGACAGGCTGACATTGATCGATCAATGTTAATAACAGGTTTCATAATTGTTATTCGCCACTCTGTCCCGCAAGGAGAAACACCATGCGTTACGCTGCTCCGGGAGAACAAGGTTCTCTCATCACTCTGCAATCGCGTTATGGCAACTTTATCAACGGCGAATTCGTTGCGCCGGTGAACGGTAACTACTTCGTCAACACCACGCCAATTAACGGTTCTACCATCGGCGAATTTCCGCGCTCGGATAAGGCCGATGTCGATAATGCGGTAGCGGCAGCACAGGCTGCTGCGGATGCGTGGGGCAAAACCTCCCCGCAGGCGCGTTCGCTGGTGCTGCTAAAATCGCCGATCGGCTGGAAGAGAAGCTGGAATATATCGCGGTCAACGAAACCTGGGATAACGGCAAGCCGGTACGCGAAACGCTGGCAGCCGATTTGCCGCTGGCGGTGGACCATTTCCGCTACTTTGCCGGCTGCGTGCGCGCACAGGAAGGCACCGCAGCCGAGATCGATGAATTCACCGCGGCCTATCACTTCCACGAACCGCTGGGCGTGGTCGGGCAAATTATCCCGTGGAACTTCCCGCTGCTAATGGCGGCGTGGAAACTGGCTCCGGCACTTGGTGCAGGTAACTGCGTGGTATTAAACCGGCAGAGCAAACGCCATTGTCGATCACTCTGTTTATGGAAGTGATCAAAGATCTGGTGCCGCCGGGCGTCATCAACGTGGTGCACGGTTACGGTAAAGAAGCCGGTGAAGCGCTGGCGTCACATCCGGGCATCGCCAAAATCGCCTTTACCGGTTCTACTGCCATCGGCGGCCACATTCTCGAACTGGCAGCCAAAAGTCTGATTCCGTCTACCGTTGAGCTGGGCGGCAAATCGCCGAATATCTTCTTTGAAGACATCATGGACGCGGAAGAGAGCTTTATTGAGAAAGCGGCAGAAGGCCTGGTGCTGGGTTTCCTGAATCAGGGCGAAGTCTGTACCTGTCCGTCGCGCGCGCTGGTGCAGGAGTCGATCTTTGAGCCGTTTATGGCGGTGGTGATGAAACGCATCAAAACCATCAAACGCGGCGATCCGCTGGATACCGAAACCATGATTGGCGCGCAGGCGTCGCAACAGCAGTTCGACAAAATTCTCTCTTATCTGGAGATCGCGCAGCAAGAGGGCGCACAGGTTCTGCACGGCGGCGGCGTGGAGAAAATCGGTGAAGCCTTCGACAGCGGCTACTACATCCAGCCAACGCTGCTGAAAGGCGACAACAGCATGCGCGTGTTCCAGGAAGAGATCTTTGGACCGGTGGTGGGTGTGCTGACCTTCAAAGATGAAGCGGAAGCCCTCGCCATCGCCAACGACTCGATCTACGGACTGGGCGCAGGTGTCTGGACCCGCGATATCAACCGTGCGTATCGCATGGGCCGTGCGATCAAAGCCGGTCGCGTCTGGACCAACTGCTATCATCTTTATCCGGCACACGCGGCATTTGGCGGCTACAAAAAATCCGGTATTGGTCGCGAGACCCACAAAATGATGCTCGATCACTATCAGCAAACCAAAAACCTGCTGGTGAGCTACAGCACACAACCACTCGGCTTCTTCTAAGCACTCTGGCAGCGGTTCAGGCCGCTGCCCACATCACTGTCAAAAATGTGCGTAAGTTCTTTAATCTGACTGTCATTTGGCCGTGCCACAGTGCCTGCATCACGAAAGCAGATTATTCCGCTACATTTGAGCCGCGTCTTGTCGATATAAGAGTGTAGGGAAAATAAAGTAGCGCTCCATTTTAAGGAAAAAACATGAACACACTGCACAAATTTCAGGAACAGCACGATGACGTGCTGGATGCGGACGACCAGCACATCATCACGGTGAATCTGCCGGGCCGCCAGGCGATTTACGTGATTGGTCAAAACGATGATGATGCCGATATGCTGCTCGATGTACAAATCGGTGGAATGTAAGCGCCGCGCAATCCTCACCCCATAAAAAAATCCGCAGCCCTTAGCCGCGGATTTTTTAGTTTTGGCACTGCTTAAACGCTTATTTCACGCAGGCAGAACACTGATTGTGGATCTGCTGGAAGAAGTCGTTGCCTTTGTCATCCACCAGGATAAACGCCGGGAAGTTTTCTACTTCAATCTTCCAAATCGCTTCCATTCCCAGTTCCGGATACTCCACGCATTCCAGACTCTTGATGCTTTGCTGCGCCAGCACCGCTGCCGGGCCGCCGATGCTGCCGAGGTAGAAGCCGCCGTGTTTATGACAGGCATCGGTCACTTGCTGGCTACGGTTACCCTTCGCCAGCATCACCATGCTGCCGCCGTGTTCCTGCAGCAGGTCAACGTAGGAATCCATACGACCGGCGGTGGTTGGGCCGAGTGAACCGGATGCGTAACCTTCCGGAGTTTTCGCCGGACCCGCGTAATACACCGGATGATCTTTAATGTACTGCGGCAGACCTTCGCCGTTGTCGATTCGCTCTTTCAGCTTGGCGTGGGCAATATCACGCGCCACGATGATGGTGCCGTTCAGCGACAGACGAGTTGAGACCGGATACGCCGACAGCAGCGCCAGAATTTCACTCATTGGCCGGTTAAGATCGACATTGACCACTTCGCCTTCGCCCTGCTGACGCAGTTCTTCCGGAATGTAGCGGCCTGGATTGTCTTCCATCTTCTCAATCCAGATGCCTTCGCGGTTGATCTTGGCTTTGATATTACGGTCAGCCGAGCACGACACGCCCATGCCGACTGGGCAGGACGCGCCATGACGCGGCAGGCGCACCACGCGAATATCGTGGGCGAAGTATTTTCCGCCGAACTGAGCGCCGAGGCCCAGCTCTTGTGAGGCTTTCAGCAGTTCTTGCTCCAGCGCCACGTCACGGAACGCCTGGCCATGTTCATTACCTTCAGTCGGCAGCGAATCATAGTAGTGCGTTGACGCCAGTTTGACGGTTTTCAGCGTGCTTTCTGCCGAGGTGCCGCCAATGACGAATGCGATATGGTATGGCGGGCAGGCTGCGGTGCCGAGCGACATCATTTTATCGACCAGATAATTCTTCAACTTGGCCGGGGTAATCAGCGCTTTGGTTTCCTGATACAGATAGGTTTTGTTGGCGGAACCGCCGCCTTTGGCGATACACAGGAATTTGTACTCGTCGCCATCCACGCTGTAGAGATCGATCTGCGCCGGCAGGTTGGTGCCAGTGTTGACCTCTTTGTACATATCCAGCGCGGCGTTCTGGGAATAGCGCAGGTTGTCTTCGATAAAGGTGTTGTAAACGCCTTGCGACAGCGCGGCTTCATCGCCACCGCCGGTCCAGACGCGCTGGCCTTTTTTGCCCATGATGATTGCCGTGCCGGTGTCCTGGCAGGTCGGCAGCACGCCTTTAGCGGCGATTTCCGAGTTACGCAGGAACTGCAGGGCAACGTATTTGTCGTTCTTACTGGCTTCGTCATCCGCCAGAATCGCGGCAACCTGCGCCTGATGTGAGGCGCGCAGCATAAACGAAGCATCATGGAATGCCTGCTTCGCCAGCAGCGTCAGGGCTTTCGGATCAACTTTCAGGACCTCTTCGCCATCGAAGTTCGCTACTGAGACGTAATCGCTGCTCAGCAGATAGTATTCGGTGTCATCTTTGGCGAGAGGAAAGGGGTTCTGATAAAAGAAGGGTTTGTTCGACATGTTGGCTCACTTAGCTTCGTGTCGCCTGTCAGGGTGGCAGGTGACAAATTAGGCGATCTGTTTTTTGATTTTTCTCTCGCCAGCCCTCCGCAGGGGCTGACTGGCGAGCATCATAACACTTTCACGGCTCTGCGCGGCTCCGTTTTAACATCGGAGCAACATCATCAGAACATCATCACCATCCATGGGTAGGCGATAACCATTAAAGCCACCAGGAACAGACCACCAAAGATAGTCCCGAGACGCCAGTAATCTTTGGTTGGCAGGTAGCCGCTACCGTAGTAAATCGGGCTTGGGCCAGTACCGTACGGGGTGATAATACCCATCACACCCAAGGACACACACATCATCAGGCAGAACACCGGCATGTTGATGCCCGGAATAGAGGCGGCAATGGTCAGCATCGCTGGCAACAGTGCGGTGGTATGCGCCGTGGTGCTGGCGAACAGGTAGTGCAGTAAGTAGAAGGCAATCAGCAGCACCACCGCCGAGACTTGTGGGTCATAACCCTGCAGCAGTTGCGCACCCTCTTTACCCAGCCAGGCGATAAAGCCAACGCGCGCCAGACCATCGGCCAGAGCAACAAGTGTGGCAAACCACGCGAAAGTGTTCCATGCGGCTTTGTTGCTGGTGATGTCATTCCAGTTCAATACGCCGGTCCACAGCATCAGCACGATAACCAACAGGGCAGCCATCGCCGGTTCAATCCATGCCGCAGCGAAGATCCACATCATCAGTGCCGAGACCACAAACACCAGCAGCAGGATTTCATTGCGTGTCAGTTTGCCCAGCTTCGCCAGTTCAGCGGTCGCCCAACGCGGCACTTCATCATTAACCTTCACTTCTGGCGGATAGAGCCAGTAAGCCAGCAGCGGCATGATGAGAATCAACAGCACGCCGAGCGGCAGGAAGGCGAGGAACCACATGCCCCAGGAGATTTCAAAACCAACGATGCTTTTTACCAGTGCGATGGCCAGCAGGTTCGGTGCCAGCGCAGAGAGGAACATCGAACTGGTGATACACGCGGCGGTGATCGCCACCCACATCAGGTAAGAACCAATCTTACGCGCGCTGGGGTCATTCGGTTTTGAACCGTACAGCGGCGGCAGGTTAGCGATAATAGGATAGATGGTACCGCCACTGCGCGCGGTGTTAGAAGGCGTAAACGGTGCCAGTAACAGGTCAGCGAAGGTGATGGCGTAACCGAGCGTCAGGCTGCGACGGCCGAGATATTTCACCAGAATCAGCGCCAGACGGCGACCGAACTGGGTTTTATCGTAGCCGGCGGCAAACATAAAGGCACCGAAGATCAGCCAGACGGTGGAGTTACCGAAGCCACTCACTGCCCATTTGAACGACTGCGCCGCGGTTTTGAACTTGGGATCCGCCAGTTCCGCCGGGCTAAACAGCACCCACTGGCTGAACAGTGCAATCACCACCACACCGGTCAGGCCGATAACGGCGCCCGGCAGCGGTTCAAAAATCAGTCCCACAATCACGCCTACAAAGATTGCAAAGAAGTGCCATGCATAAGGTTCCAACCCGGCTGGAGTCGGTACTAACAGCAACAGCACCGCCACAATGATCGGCAGGCACAACATAATCAGGCGGTTCTTTTTCCCCGGCGCCGGAGGAGGCACTTTAAGGGAATCACTCTGGGTTGTTTGTGTGTTCATAGTTTTGTCTGCAAGTTAGGGAGAATGCGATTGATCATCACGGACACACTGTTTTTTTAGTTTCAACATGCGTGCAGCAGATGAGCCGTGACAATTTAAATTTTGCTCTTCAATGAATCTTTACTTTGCAAATTCGATACGCGAATTATCAATTGAATGCGGCTATGATGCGATTAATTAAAATATCTCTTTTGATCTAGATCAATAAAAAATATGCACTGTTTTTTAATTTTTATCTTTTTGCTTTTTAATTTGTTTTCTGTCTGCTGTGGATTAAGCGCTACAAACAACCGAAACGCGAAAAATCGAGCAAAATGAGGCGAGTGCTGAGGTTTTATCTTTATGATAGTACTGGATTTGTTTTAAATGTAAGGAAAAAGTTGATTTTTGTCAAGTCTTGGTTAAAACTTAGCGGAGCGCTAATTCCAGCAATGAGCATCAAATATCATTTCTAAACGTAAAACTTATATAACTAACAATCTGGGTTATGTAACTAAATAAAATGGTATATTTACGCTATGAAATCGGACCACTTAAATAATTATAAACGCTCCGAACCGCCAAAGAATTGAATACACAATTTCTTAATTCTGGAGTTGCTCATTATGAATAAGCTCACCCCGATCCTTAACCCGCTTACGCTACCGAAAGGTGCGGTGCTCAAAAACCGTTTGGTGATGGCACCGATGACCACCTGTACCGGCTATTTTGATGGCGGTGTCACCAGCGATCTTGTCGAGTATTACCGCGTACGTGCTGGCAGCATCGGTACGGTAATTGTTGAATGTTGCTTTATTGATAACCGTGGCCCGGCTTTCCCTGGCGCGTTGGGTATCGACAGCGACAACAAAATTGCCGGCCTGGCGAAAATCGCTCATGCGATCAAATCCGAAGGCTCTAAGGCCATTCTGCAGATCTACCACGGTGGCCGTATGGTCGAGCCGGCGCTGATTGGCGGTAAAACCCCGGTTGCACCGAGCGCCATTGCGGCACCGCGTGACGGCGCCACCAAACCCCAAGCGCTGACCGGCGAAGAAGTGGATGTGATGATCACCAAGTTTGGTGATGCGGTGAACCGTGCAATCAAAGCCGGTTTCGATGGCGTCGAGATCCACGGCGCGAACACCTACCTGATTCAGCAGTTCTACTCGCCTAACTCCAACCAGCGCGATGACAAATGGGGTGGCAGTCGCGATAACCGCGCGCGCTTCCCTATGGAAGTGCTGGAAATCACCCACAAAATGGCCGATCGCTTTGCGGCGGCAGACTTCATTATTGGTTATCGCTTCTCACCGGAAGAGCTGGAAGTCCCCGGCATCCGTTGGGATGACACGCTGTACCTGCTGGAAAAACTAGCCGCTCGCGGTCTGGATTACGTGCACTTCTCCGTCGGCCAGCTGCTGCGTCCATCGATTATCGATACTAAAGACCCGACTCCACTGATCACTAAATATCTGGCGCAGCGCTCAGCGACACTGGCGAAAGTGCCGGTGATTGGCGTGGGCGGCGTGGTGAATAAAGAGGATGCCGAGCAAGCGCTGGAAAAAGGTTTTGATCTGGTGGCGGTGGGTAAAGCCTGCATTGCCTATCCAGACTGGGCCGATCGCATCATCAAGAACGAGCACATGGAATTGTATATCGACAGCACCAAGCGTGAGGCGCTGACGATTCCAGAACCGCTGTGGCGCTTCTCGCTGGTGGATGCGATGATCCGCGACGTCAGCGATGGCCATCGCAAATACAAAGCAGGGGTTTATCAGGCGAAAGTCGAAGCCGAAGCGCTGAAGCTGAAAATCAACGTCACCCTCGATACCGACCGTATCACCGATATCTCACTGGTGCCGGATCCAAGTCTGGACGTCGATTTCACCAGTACCTTCGAAAGCCTGCGTGAACGCATTCTGGTGGCTAACAGCCCACACGTCGATGCCATCACCGGTGCGACCACGCAGAGTGAGGCGCTGAAAAAAGCGGTATCCCGCGCACTGACCACCTCCAGCAAAGAATATGTGATTGACGAGGGCGGTAACCCGAACGCACCGGTCAATTATGACGTGGTGGTGGTAGGGACTGGCGGTGCCGGTCTGGCAGCGGCGATTCAGGCGCATGACGACGGCGCACGCGTGGTGATCATCGAGAAGATGCCGACCATCGGCGGTAACACTATCAAAGCTTCAGTGGGCATGAACGCCGCCGAAACCCGCTATCAGAAACTCAAAGGCATCGAAGACAGCAAAGAGCTATTCTACGAAGAGACCCTGAAGGGCGGTAAATTCAAAAACAACCCGGTGCTGCTGCGCGAGTTTGTTGAGCAGGCGCCAGAAGCGATTGAGTGGCTGGCAGCGAAAGACATCGAGCTATGCGACATCACCATCACCGGTGGTATGAGCATTGACCGTACGCATCGTCCGGAAGACCGTTCAGCGGTAGGTGGCTTCCTGATCAGCGGCCTGGTAAAAAACGTCAACCAGCGTGAAATTGAAGTGCTGCTGGAGACCTCAGTTTCAGAGATTCTGGTGGAAAACGGCGCAGTAATCGGCGTGAAAGTGGTGGATGAGTATAACGACAGCCGCATTCTCAATGCGAAAAGCGTGATTGTCGCCACCGGTGGTTTTAGCGCCAACCGCGAGATGGTGGTGAAATACCGTCCAGAGCTGGATGGCTTCGTCACCACCAACCACAAAGGTGCTACCGGCAGCGGTATCGCTATGCTGCAGCACATCGGTGCGGATACCGTGGACATGGGCGAGATCCAGATTCACCCAACGGTTGAGCAAACCACTTCTTATCTGATTTCTGAAGCGATGCGCGGCGGCGGGGCGATTCTGGTCAGCCAGGCCGGTCATCGTTTCTACAATGAGATGGAGACGCGCGATAAAGTCTCTGCTGAGATCATCGCACTGCCTGAGAAAAGTGCATGGATCGTGTTTGATGAGCAGGTGCGTGCTAATAACAAAGCAGCCGACGAGTATATCGCCAAAGGCTTTGTGATCAGCGCACCAACGCCGCACGAGTTGGCGGTGAAACTCAACATGGATCAGGAAGCGCTGCAAACGACACTGGGCCGTTACAACGAGTTTGTGATTAACCAGAAGGATGAAGATTTCGGTCGTACCACGGCGCTGCGTCACCCGCTGAATAAAGGCCCGTACTTCGCGATCCGTATCGCCCCCGGCGTGCACCACACCATGGGCGGCGTCACCATCAACACCGATACCGCGGTGCTGGATGCACAGAAACAGGTGATTCCAGGCGCATGGGCTGCCGGTGAAGTGGTTGGCGGTATCCATGGTGCCAACCGCATCGGCGGTAACGCGGTGGCGGATATCATCATCTTCGGTATTAAAGCCGGCCACAATGCGGCTAAACTGGCGTTAGGTCATTAAGAGGCCGCAGGCCGCTACCTCACACACGTCGTAGCGGCGCGATTCATCGCGCTTAGGTACAACAGTTTGTTTGCCAAGACGCGCAATAAATGGCGCCGCTACGGGTGTTTGCATTTCACTGAATTCAACAGGCATCTGACTATTTGAGAACACCATGAACACTGATGCCGGTATTTACAACTACTCCGCTGTTCTGATGGGTTCGCCCATTCTGCTCAAACTGTTCGACGATAATCCCACCTTAGCCCGTCAGGTCTTTCAACTTATTAAGCAGCAGGAAAACCTGTTCACCGTCAATCGTGCCGAGTCTGAAGTAATGTCGATTAACCACGCAGCGGGTCGCCATGCGGTGCGCGTCAGTGAGGCGGTGTTCCGGCTGATCAGCGTGGCGCATGCCGTCAGCGTGTCGCCCGGCAGCACTTTCAACTTCACTATCGGACCGGTGGTCAAACGCTGGAAGATTGGTTTTCAGGGCCGCGCAGTGCCTCCCGCCAATGAGATCGCCGCGCTGCTGCCGCTGACCGATCCGCATCAGGTGATCCTCAATGCTGAAGACCATTCTGTGTTCCTGCAACAGCCGGGCATGGAGATCGATCTCGGTGCCATCGCCAAAGGGTATATCGCTGATGTGGTGCAGGCGTTTCTGCGCCAACAGGGCGTACCGCAGGCGCTGATCAACCTCGGGGGTAACGTGCAAACCCTTGGCGCGCCGCCGCACGAGCCTCAAGGCTGGAGCATTGGCCTGAAAAAGCCGTTTGGGCGTGATGATGAACTGCTGGGTGTGCTGCAGGTGCAGGGCAAATCGGTGGTGACATCGGGGATTTATGAGCGCTATTTCGAGCTGGACGGCAAGTGCTGGCACCACATCTTTGATCCGCACACTGGCTATCCGCTGGATAACGAGTTGCTGAGCGTGACGGTGATTTCCGATCGCTCACTGGATGGTGATATCTACACGACGTTGCTGTACGGCATGGGCGTGGAGCAGGGACTGGCCTATCTGGCCGACCAGCCCGATCTGGATGCGGTGTTCGTTACCCGCGACCAGCTAATCATCTGCTCTTCACCGCGCCACTTCCAGTTCCAGCAGCGCGATGTCAACTGGCAACTGCGTTACTGACAATACTGCTGCAACAGTGAATGGTACTCCGGCTGCAACCGATAACGATACACCGGACGGCCGGTTGCGCCGTAATGAATGCTGGTGAACAGAATATTAATCTGCGCCAGCCAGATCAGATATTTACGGCACGACACGCGCGAAATATTCACTTCCGCCGCCAGCTCATCGGTGGAGAACTCGTGGCCGGGATGGGCATCAATCCACTGACACAGCGTACGCAGCGTTTGCGGCGTTAAACCTTTCGGCAGACGCTTGTTGTCATGCTGCGTTGCCGGATTGCCGTGGATCAGCAGATCCACATCTGACTGCTGATAGTAGTGCTGATTGTCCATCAGAGACTTCTTCTGCCGCCAGCTGGTCAGCGCCTCTTCAAAACGCGGGAACTGGAACGGCTTGATCAGGTAATCCACCACCCCATAGTGCAGCGAGGTTTTGATGTTCTCGGCATCGGCAGCGGATGAAATGATGATCACTTCCACCGAACTCTGAGCCTGACGCAGTTCCGGCAGCAGATCGAGACCGTTTTCCTGCTGCATGTAGATGTCCAGCAGCACCAAGTCGATCGGGGTGTCGCTATTGAACAGGATTTCTCGCGCCTGCTTCAGCGTTGAAGCGGTGCCGCAGCAGTGAAAGCCCTGTACCTGGCCGATAAAAGAGCGGTTCAGCTCGGCGACCATGGCGTCATCGTCGACCACTAACACATTGATCATGCGGATTGGTTTCCTCCATCCCAGGGAAGTTGCACTAAAAATTGGGTAAACACGCCGGGTTCTGACTCAACGGTCACACCGCCACCGAGGTTATCCGTTTGCTGTTTGAGTAAAAACAGCCCCACGCCACGGTTTTCTCCTTTAGTGGAGAAGCCTTTATCAAAAATAGTGGCGAGGTTGCCCGGCTCAATGCCCGGACCATCATCGCTGACTTCACACGCCAGCCAGCCGTTTTGGTAATGCAGCATCACGTGAATCTCGCCTTCAGTCTGCTCGCTGAGCGCATCAATGGCATTTTCCACCAGATTGCCGACGACGGTAATCAGGGCCGCTAATTGCTCTTCGTTACCGCTGTCTGGCACATAGCTGGCATCGCTGATGGTCAGACGATGGCCACAATCTGAAGCGCGATTGATCTTGCTCAGCAGAAAACCGGCTATCACCGGTGACTTGATGCGTTCGAGCAAATAGCCAATCTCAGTCTGATAATTATTGGCTGTTTTCAGGATATACGCTTCCACCTGCGCATAGTTTTTCATATGCAGTAGGCCAAGGATCACGTGCAGCTTGTTCATAAATTCGTGCGAGCGCTCTCGCAGCGCATCGACGTAGTTTACCATGCCCGTCAGACGCTGCATCAGTCGGCTGATTTCGGTCTTGTCCCTGAAGGTACATACCGCGCCAATAATGCGTCCCTGGCTGCGAACCGGTACCGTATTGCTCAACAGCAAGCGACCATTCACATTCAACTCTTCATCACGACGCGCACGGCCACTGTGCAGCACATCTTGCAGGTGTTGGTTGATCACCGAGGCATCATCAATACCCTCGTTCTCGACCATGCCGCTGGACAACGGCTCATTGAGCAGGGTGCGCGCCGCCTGATTCACCAGCGTCACCTGTGCCTGGTCATCCATCGCTACCACGCCTTCTTTCACCGAATTAAGGATCGCCTGGCGCTGTTCAAACAGGGTAGAAATTTCATACGGCTCAAGGCCGAACAGAATGCGTTTCAGTACGCGCACCAGCACCAGAGTGCCAACCGCCCCGGCCAGCGTACCAATTAAAATTGTCCAGAGAATGCTCCAGCGGCTTTCGTTAATCTGATCGGTGACCGCATCGAGTGAGATACCGATCGCCACCACGCCAATCTGGCGATCCTCGGCGTTATACACCGGCGTGAAGACGCGCAGCGCTTTGGCCAGCGATCCCTGATTCACCGAAACATTTTCATGGCCGTGCAGTGCCGGCCCAATGTCTTCACCGATAAAGTGTTTGCCGACCAGTTCCGGATTGCGGTGGGAATAGCGGATACCGTCCATATTGGTGACGGTAATAAACAGTAGATTGTTGCTCTCTTCCACAGCTTTCGCGATCGGCTGGATATTGGCTTTATCCGCTGGCTGGGTGAGCGCCTGCTGAATCTCACGCGACTTCGCTAAGGTGCGCGCCACCGCCATGGCTTTATCTTCCAACTGGGCCCGCGTTGAGGCGCCGATCTGGAAAAAATAGAACATGTGCACACTCAGCAGCACCATGACGATCACCGCGCTGAGCATCAGCGTCACCAGCGTGTTGAGTTTCATCGGCCGCTTACGGACGGGGAAGGAGGGTTGTGGCGTGGTCATCATCGTTCCCTGAAGAGAAGAGGGCGCTATTATGACGGCTAAATGCAAAAAGGTCTCATAAATGACGACCTTTCATGGCGATAAGCGGGCTGGACGCGGCGCTAAGAGGCCGCATCTCAGAGCGTGATTAAGCCTGCTTCACGCGATTGGCAAAGCTTTTACGCAGCTTCTGCAATTTCGGCGGGATCACTGCCATGCAGTAACCGTTGCGCTGACCGGCGCCATCCCAGTAATCCTGATGATAATCTTCCGCCGGATACCACTCTTTCAGCGGCTCGATGGTCGTGACCACCGGCACGTTGAGATCGGCCTGTGCACGGGCAATTGCGGCAATCGCTTCAGCTTCCTGCTCCGGATTAGCCGGGAAGATCGCCGAGCGATACTGCGTGCCGATATCGTTACCCTGACGGTTTAACTGGGTCGGATCGTGCGTGGCAAAGCTGATATCCAGCAGATCGCCGTACTTCACTTTCTCTGGATCGAAACCTAAGCGAATCGCTTCGGCATGGCCGGTGGCACCGCTGCACACCTGCTCATAGGTTGGGTTCGGGCGCTCCCCGCCGGTATACCCACTTTCGACTGACTCCACGCCAATCACATCTTTGAACACTGCTTCGGTACACCAGAAACAGCCACCGGCGATCACCGCATATTCGGTTGCCATTATTATTACTCCTGTCAGGTCGAAAGCATTATGGTGTGGGCGCTCGATCACGAATTCAACCGGATTAAATTAACATTTCTGGCTTGAAGTCGCGGTGCTTGTCGAGCAGCGTATTGCTCATCACGGTAAAGCGTCCTTCGCCAGTGTAGTGCAGCGTCGGCGGAAATTCCGGTTTGTCGGCAACGTGCGCCTTAACGATCTCGAAAATGAACAAGCCATAGCGGTTCACCATCGAATCGTCATACAGCTGACACTCAAAGCTGGCAAAGCACTCCTTGATGAGTGGCGCATTGACCACCGTGGCGGGCTCGGGCGTGAGTTTAAAGGCATCGAACTTATCGAGACGATCGCCATGGCAGTTGCCAATTGCGACCACGCTATCCACCAAATCCGCCGAGGGCACGTTGATCACGCACTGCCCGCTTTGACGGATCAGTTCATGGCTGTAGTTGCCGCCCGCGATCATGCAGCCCACCAAAGAGGGTGAGAACTCCAGAATGGTGTGCCAGCCGAGCGTCATGATGTCGTGATGATCTTCAAATTGAGAACTCAATAACACCACCGGACCGGGCTCCAGATACTTCCGCGCCTTACTGACTGGAAAGTCGATTTTATGCAGGCGTTGGCTCATCATGCGTCTCCTGATTTTCACTGAGATAACCTAAGTGTAGATGCCAGGCTTTACTGGACCGGCATTTAGCGGCATGGTAGAGCGTCATTTTATCTGGAGCTGGTCAATGGAATCTGCGTCTGTGTCCACATCTCGTCCTGTCTTGCATCTGCTGTGCGGCAAAATCGCTGCCGGAAAATCCACCCTTGCGCACCAGCTGGCACAACAAACCGGCGCGGTGATCATTAGCGAAGACGCGTGGCTGGGACATTTGTTTGCCGAAGAGATGCTGGATATCGCGGACTATGTGCGCTGTGCGGGCAAGTTACGCAATGCCATGACGCCACACCTGATCTCACTGCTGCAGTGCGGTGTATCGGTAGTACTGGATTTCCCGGCGAATACCGTGGGCCAACGCCAGTGGATGAAGGCGGTGATCCAGAGTGCGCAGGCGGAACATCAACTGCACTTTATCGATGTGCCGGATGCGGTGTGTAAGAGCCGTTTGCAGGCGCGCAATGCCGAAGGTGAGCACGAGTTTGCCGCGACCGATGCGCAGTTCGATCACATCAGCCGCTACTTTGTCGCCCCGCATGCGGATGAAGGGTTTAATGTGGTGGTGCACGGTTAGGATTTTCTTCCACTCACGACTGTTTCTTAGCCTCGGCTTTTGCTAGCCTGTGCGGCTGGACTGCTTCCAGCCGCATTAGCGTTGCCGGTTAAGGAGTCTCCATGTCGCCTTTCAATAAACATCGTCCTTTCGTTTCTCTTTCTCGTCGTCAGCGCCGTAAAAAAGTCATGGAACTTAAGAATCGTATCTATCGTGAACGTCATCGCTGCGGCGGGGTGTTTTATGATGATTGCGATAACGAGTGTTATCAAAATAATCCCGAGATGATTTGGAGATGGAGCGACATTTACTTCGTTGGCCGCGATCCTGCCGATCTCTGGAATGCTGAGATTATCATTGCGAACGTTGCTTTTAATGATGCGGTGCACGATCGTGCATTCGATGAAGCCCGGGCAATGCTCAGTGAGCAAGAGTGGGAAGAGGAGGTGTGGTATGAATCGAAGCCCCACATGAACAGCAACGGAAAAATCATCGCTTACACCCATGTATACCCAGAGAAACAAACCTATGCGGTTTTTGCTGGACTGACGTTCAAGCAGTTTGTCGAAAAGCGCGAGCGAGAAATTGCGCAAGATGAACCGCCGGAGGTTATTTGTGGTTATCAGCTTCTGCCTGGGTTCGCTTATGGGCATGGATTGCGGATGATTATTGATGTTGGGTCGTTGAGCCAGGGGATTATTGAAGCGGCAATTGCGGATTTTTTGGGGCGGGATGAAGGGGTAGTGTTGGGAGAGGATGTTGTTAGTTAGGAAGATTTGAGGTGGCTTGGCCTTTGTTTCTTTCTGGAGTGAGAGGGGAATAAGATGCTTATGAGTCCGTTCTGAACGAACTGCGGGCATTGCTAACAGCGTTCTGTGTGAATTAACCAAGTGCAGGTCAACGTGAAAGAATTAAAAGGGAGAAGGTTGGTTTACGTGAGTGTTCATATCAATCCTGTAACATTAAGATCAGTTTTGAGCGAGGAGCGGGCGTGATTTTGTATGGGAAGACTATGTTCCCCGTAGCTTCATATGCAACAAAGGGTATGGCATGCCTTGGCCGTCAACTTCAGAACGACCAACAGCTTCAAAACCGTATTTTTTATAAAAGGTAATAGCCTGTAGATTCTGTTCGTTTACGTCAAGTTCATCGGCACTTTGCTCGTTGGTTGCTTGTAGCAGAAGCAATTTCCCGATGCCCTTACCGCGTTGGTCTGCATCCACAAAGAGCATTTCAATACGATTGTCGCTTACCCCAGCAAAGCCCACAATCGAATGGTCACCGCTTAGACGAGCGAGCGTAATAGTCAGGCTAGGAAGATACGTATGCAGTATTAGGGGGCGTAGCGCCTGGATATCCTGCTCCTGTAAAAAATCATGCGTAGCTCGTATGGATGATTCCCAGACCTTCAATAAAATGGGGTAATCCTTTGGGGTACCTACTTCAATATTTATCATGATCTTATAGTCCATAAATTGGCATCTCATAGCCATGTTAACTGTGTGGTATTATTTGTCACTATTTGGCATAAATTTGTCCGCTTTTAGCA
>NZ_MLFP01000006.1 GCF_002095465.1 Pantoea rodasii
ACTTTACGTAACGCCCACCTTTGTTGACTGGACCGCACGTTTTTAGCCACAACCCACCTTCGTCAACATAACCACACGTTTTTAGTCACCGCACTCACCTTCGTTGACTGGAACGCACACTTCTAACCACAACGCCTACTTATGCTGACTGGAAAGCAGGTTAAAGCCACAAAAAAGCCGCGATCCAACGCGGCTTTAATTTAATAGGCAATCAAACGATCAACGCGCTAACCGGTAATACGCCTCATTCCAGCGCAACGCATCTTTGAACGCCGGCAAACGCGTATCCTCATCAATCACCAGCACCTCAATGCCGTTCAGCTCGCCGTACAAATACATATCATCCAAATCCAGCGCCTGACTAAACACCGTATGGTGCGCGCCGCCGGCCAGAATCCAGGCTTCGGAGGCGGTCGCCAGCGATGGCTGCGCACGCCACAGCGCCCTCGCAACCGGCAATTTTGGCAGCGGTTTCGGCTGCTCAATCGCATCCACTACATTCACCAACAGACGGAAACGATCGCCCATATCAATCACGCTGGCATTCACTGCGCGACCTGCTGGTGTTGAGAAAATCATGCGTGCCGGATCGGCTTTGCCACCAATGCCGAGGAACTGCACATCAATCAGCGGCTTCGCCTCTTTGGCGATCGATGGGCACACTTCCAGCATATGCGAACCCAGCACCAAATCGTTGCCCGGTGAGAAGTGATAAGTGTAATCCTCCATAAATGAAGTACCGCCCGCACGATTCCCGGCCTGCACCTTCAAAATATGCAGCAGTGCGGCGGTCTTCCAGTCACCTTCACCGGCAAAACCATAGCCCTGGCCCATCAAACGCTGTACCGCTAAACCCGGCAACTGCGTCATACCGTGCAGAGTCTGGAAGTTGGTGGTAAAGGCTTTACAGCCTCATCATCCAGGAAACGCTTCAGGCCAAGCTCGATGCGCGCCGCATCCAGCACGTTCTGGCGCTTCTCACCATTAACGGCGGCAGCTTCGCTAAACAGATACTGGCTCTCGTACTCATCGACCAGCGCATGCACATCGCCCTCGCTGACGTTGTTCACCACTTCAACCAAATCGCCGACGCCCCAACCGTTGACTGAATAGCCAAACTGAATCTGTGCCGCCACCTTATCGCCTTCGGTCACCGCCACCTCGCGCATATTGTCGCCGAAGCGCGCCACTTTCAGCTGCTGGCTGGCCTGTTTCGCCATCGCAGCATTGATCCAGCGGCTGATACGCTGCTGGCTGGTTTTGTCCTGCCAATGGCCGGTCACCACGTTGTGCTGTAAGCCCATGCGCGCGCCGATAAAGCCGAACTCACGGCCGCCATGAGCGGTCTGGTTCAGGTTCATAAAGTCCATATCCATACTGTCCCACGGAATTTCTGCGTTGAACTGAGTATGGAATTGCAGCAGCGGCTTATTCAGGATGCTTAATCCACCAATCCACATCTTGGCCGGTGAGAAGGTATGTAGCCAGGTAATGATGCCAACACAGCTGTTATCGTGATTGGCCTCGCGGCACAGCGCCAGCGCCTCGTCCGGTGATTTCACCAGCGGCTTCAACACCAGCGGCACCGGCAGCGTGCCCGCCTGATTCAAACCGTCCATCACCTGGCGCGCGTGATGTTCGACCTGGCGCAAGGTTTCCGCTCCGTAGAGATGCTGAGTCCCAATCACAAACCAAACGTTCTGTTCCATTTCTCGCTCCTTTACTTAGCGGATGTGGCGCGGGCGGCATACTGAGGTTCAGCGGCCTGGCACCAGTTTTGATAGCGTTGATAAAGTTGTTGATAGCCCGCCACGCGCAGGCTATTGGGTTGCAAGGTCACGGCAATCGGACTCGCCATCACCTGCTGTGCAGCAGGCACATCGGCATACACGTTGGCGGCGACGGCGGCAAAAATGGCAGCACCCAGCGCGCAGCACTCGTCCGAAGCCACGATATCCAGCGGACGGTTCATCACATCGCAGCACGCCTGCATGATGGCGGGGGACTTACGCGCGATGCCGCCAAGGGTCAGAATGCTCTCCACCGGAATCTGCTGTTTCTCGAAGCACTCCATAATGGCGCGGGCACCAAACGCCGTGGCGGCCACCAGACCACCGAACAAGGCGGGCGCATCAGTGCCGAGATTCAAATCGGTGATCACACCTTTCAGGCGCTGATTGGCATCCGGTGTACGACGGCCGTTGAACCAATCCAGCACCACGGGCAGATGATCAAGTTGGGGATCGGCAGCCCAGGCTTCGGTGAGCGAGCGGATCAAATCCTGCTGCATCTCGGCGAGTTGCGGCTGCAACTCAGGATGGCGCGCCACCGCCTGCTGCAGTGGCCAGCCCAGCAAGCGGCTGAACCAGGCGTAGATATCGCCAAACGCGGATTGACCCGCTTCGCAGCCGATGGCGCCCGGCACCACGCTGCCATCGACCTGGCCGCAAATGCCTTTGATGGCGCGATCGCCCACTTTCTCGCTATCGGCAATCAAGATGTCGCAGGTTGAGGTGCCAATCACTTTCACCAGCGTATAAGGCTGCGCGCCCGCACCGACCGCACCCATATGGCAGTCAAAGGCACCGCCGGACAGAATCACCTGTTCAGACAGCCCCAATCGTTGCGCCCATTCGCTGGAAAGGGTGCCCACCGGCACATCGGCCGTGAAGGTATCGGTAAACAGGGGGGAATCCAGCTGCTCGACCAGCATCGGATCGAGCGCGCGGAAAAAGTCTGCAGGCGGTAAACCTTGCCATTCAGGATGCCACAGCGATTTATGCCCGGCGGCGCAACGTCCACGCCGCAGCTGGGCCGGTGCGGTGCGACCGCTCAGTAGTGCTGGCACCCAATCGCAGAGTTCCACCCAAGACTCTGCCGCATCACGCACCGCTGCATCCTGGCGTGACACGTGCAGAATCTTGGCCCAGAACCACTCCGACGAATACACACCGCCGATGTAACGGGTGTAATCGGTGAAATGACCGTTGCGGCACAGCTGATTAATCTCTTCCGCTTCTTCAATCGCGGTGTGATCTTTCCACAGCACAAACATGGCGTTCGGATTGGTGGCGAACTCCGGGCGCAACGCTAACACGTTGCCATCGCGGTCAATCGGAGCAGGGGTTGAGCCTGTTGAATCGACGCCAATCCCAACCACGGCGGCGCGCTGTTCCGGCGTTAACGCTTGCACCACCGCCACCACCGCCTGCTCCAGCGCATCAATGTAGTCTTGCGGGTGATGGCGAAAACGGTTGGTATGCGCGTCACAGAATTCTCCCTTCGCCCAGCGTGGATAGTTCACCACGGTTTTTCCAGCTCTTTGCCACTGCGGCACTCCACGGCGAGGGCTCGTACCGAGTCACTGCCAAAATCCAGCCCAATTGTTATGGCACCAGCACCCATTGGGATTCTCCTGTGTGAGTTATCTGGCTCTATCCTGGAATGTAGGTGCATCAGCGGTTAGTCACGGCTGGCTGAGAATATGCACTTTTCTGCCATCGCTCAGGTTCTGTGATCGGCAGCAAAAGTTAATGACTGGTTAATTTCGCTGAATATATGGAGGAATTGGTCATCGTTTTGGGATGTGATACCGCTCTACATTTTTCCTCGCTATTCCCGCTACAACTAGCCCAGCGTTTGCACAGCCTTTGTACAACCTTTGAGCTAACGCGCTGATTTTGCGCTGTACCCAAACGTGAAATCCAATTGGTAGCGTTTACACCGATTCGTTATTAACAGCGATAAAACACCATTTTGCCGGAGAGCATCATGCATAAATTCACTAAAGCGCTGGCGGCGGTAGGTCTCGCCGCGGTTATGTCACAATCCGCTATCGCCGAGACCATGAAACTCGGTTTCCTCGTCAAACAACCGGAGGAACCGTGGTTCCAGACCGAATGGAAATTCGCTGATAAGGCCGGCAAAGATCTCGGCTTCGACGTGATCAAAATTGCCGTACCCGACGGCGAGAAAACCCTGAATGCCATCGATAGCCTGGCGGCGAGCGGAGCTAAAGGTTTCGTGATTTGCACCCCGGATCCGAAGCTGGGTTCCGCCATTGTGGCGAAGGCGCGCAGCTATGGCCTGAAAGTGATAGCGGTTGATGACCAGTTTGTCACCGCCAAAGGCAAGCCAATGGACACCGTGCCGCTGGTGATGATGGCCGCGACCAAAATCGGTGAGCGCCAGGGACAGGAACTCTACAAAGAGATGCAGAAGCGCGGCTGGGATGCGAAAGAAACCGGCGTGATGGCGATCACCGCCAATGAGCTGGACACTGCGCGTCGTCGTACCGGCGGTTCCATGGACGCGCTGAAAGCGGCCGGATTCCCGGAAAAACAGATCTATCAGGTGCCGACCAAATCCAATGACATTCCTGGCGCGTTTGATGCCGGCAACTCGCTGCTGGTGCAGCATCCCGAAGTGAAGCATTGGCTGATTGTCGGCATGAATGACAACACGGTACTGGGTGGCGTGCGCGCGACCGAAGGCCAGGGCTTCAAAGCGCCCGACGTGATTGGCATTGGCATTAACGGCGTGGATGCGGTGAGCGAACTGTCGAAAGGTGCGGCCACCGGTTTCTACGGATCGCTGCTGCCAAGCCCGGATGTGCACGGTTATAAGAGCAGCCAGTTGCTCTACAACTGGGTGACCAAAGGAGAAGAACCTCCGAAATTCACCGAAGTCACCGATGTGGTGCTGATTACCCGTGACAACTTCAAAACCGAGTTAGCGAAGAAAAGGGCTGATGTAACCGTCAAGGGTCACCATTAATGGTGACCCTACAAATGATGAGCACGGAATTTATAGGGTGCGCAGTCAATGGTGCCCCCTTCAAATGATCAGCACGGAATTTATAGGGTGCGCAGTCAATGGTGCCCCCTTCAAATGATCAGCACGATATTTGTAGGGTGCGCATTTATGCGCGCCTGAGATCTAACAGGCACTGTCCAGGAGTTTCCATGGAAACTGATCAAGCCTTTCTGTCCTTTCATGGCATCAGTAAAACCTTTCCGGGCGTGAAAGCGCTGCAGGATATCTCATTCCAGTGCCGCGTCGGGGAAGTGCACGCGCTGATGGGCGAAAACGGTGCGGGGAAATCCACGCTGTTAAAGATTCTCAGCGGCAGTTATCAGCCGACTGAAGGTGAAATTCGCATCAAAGGCGAAGTAAAAAACTTCAACAACACCGTCGAGGCGCTGGATGCGGGCGTGGCGATTATCTATCAGGAACTGCATCTGGTGCCGGAGATGAGCGTGGCGGAGAACATTTATCTCGGCCAGCTGCCGCACAAACGCGGGTGGGTGAATCGCAAACTGCTGCGCTATGAAGCGGATCTGCAGCTCAAAAACCTCGGCATGGATATCGATCCCGACATGCCGCTGAAGTATCTGTCGCTGGGTCAGTGGCAGATGGTTGAGATCGCCAAAGCGCTGGCACGCAACGCGCGCATTATCGCCTTTGATGAACCGACCAGTTCACTTTCGGCGCGTGAAATCGAGCATCTGTTCCGCGTCATTCGCCAACTGCGCGATCAGGGCCGTACCGTACTTTACGTGTCGCACCGCATGGAGGAAATCTTTGCCCTGAGCGATGCGATCACCGTGTTTAAAGATGGTCGCTACGTGCGCACTTTCACCGACATGGCCAACACCCATCATGACGATCTGGTACAAGCGATGGTGGGCCGGAACCTCGGAGATATTTACGGCTACGCGCCACGCGCATTGGGTAAAGTGCGTTTGCAACTGGATCAGGTTGAGGCCAAAGGCGTACGCATGCCGATTTCACTCACAGTGCGAGCCGGTGAAATCGTCGGGCTGTTTGGGCTGGTGGGCGCAGGGCGCAGCGAGTTGATGAAGGGGCTGTTTGGTGCCACCAAACTGCGCGGCGGCAGCGTGTCGCTGGATGGCAAAAACTCAACATCCGCCAGCCGATCGATGCGATCCGCGCGGGGATCATGCTGTGTCCGGAAGATCGTAAATCCGAAGGGATTATTCCGGTGCACTCGGTGCGTGACAACATCAACATCAGTGCGCGTCGTCATAATCTCACGGCAGGCTGCCTGATTAATCCCGGCTGGGAAGCGAAAAACGCCGATCTGCATATCCGTTCTTTGAACATCAAAACGCCGGGACCGCAGCAGCTGATCATGAATCTATCCGGTGGTAACCAACAGAAAGCCATTTTGGGCCGTTGGCTGTCGGAAAAGATGAACGTGATTCTGCTGGATGAGCCAACGCGCGGTATTGATGTAGGCGCCAAGCATGAGATCTACAACCTGATTTACCAACTGGCAAACAAAGGGATCGCGGTGCTGTTTGCTTCCAGCGATCTGCCTGAAGTGATGGGATTAGCTGACCGCATTGTGGTGATGCGCGAAGGCGAGATTGCCGGAGAACTGCCCCACGACGCAGCCACGGAGCAGCTGACGCTGAGCCTGGCGATGCCGAAAACCCCTCAAGCGGCCGCCGTGGCCTGATGTTAAGGAGAGCAATAATGGCTTCATCTACCACTTCCAACACGCCACCGGCGCAGCGCAGCGGGCTGCAGCTGGGGCGTATCTGGGACAACTTCGGCATGCTGGTGGTCTTTGCATTGCTGTTTATCGTTTGTGCCATCTTTGTGCCCAACTTCGGCACTTTCATCAATATGAAAGGGCTGGGACTCGCCATGTCGATGTCCGGCATGGTGGCCTGCGGTATGCTGTTCTGCCTCGCCTCGGGCGATTTCGACCTGTCGGTGGCCTCGGTGATCGCCTGCGCCGGGGTAGTGACCGCCGTGGTAATCAACTTGACTGAAAGCCTGTGGATTGGTGTCGCCGCCGGTTTACTGCTCGGTATGGCTACCGGTTTTATCAACGGCTTCGTGATTGCCAGGCTGAAGATCAATGCGTTGATCACCACGCTGGCGACGATGCAGATTGTGCGTGGCCTGGCGTACATCTTCTCGGACGGCAAAGCGGTGGGGATTGAAGATGAGCGTTTCTTCACCCTTGGTTATGCCAACTGGCTCGGCTTACCAGCACCGATCTGGCTCACCATCGCCACCATGATCGTGTTTGGATTTGTACTGAATAAAACCACCTTTGGTCGTAATACGCTGGCGATTGGTGGCAATGAAGAGGCTGCACGCCTGGCCGGTGTGCCGGTGGTGCGAACTCGCATCATTATCTTCATTCTGTCGGGGCTGGTTTCAGCGGCGGCGGGGATTATTTTGGCCTCGCGCATGACCAGCGGCCAGCCGATGACGTCCTTAGGTTACGAGTTGATCGTTATCTCCGCTTGTGTGCTGGGCGGTGTGTCGCTGAAAGGCGGCATCGGTAAAATTTCCTACGTGGTGGCGGGAGTACTGATTCTCGGAACGGTTGAGAATGCGATGAATTTATTGAATATCTCGCCGTTCTCACAGTATGTGGTGCGCGGTTTGATACTGTTAGCGGCGGTGATTTTTGACCGCTACAAACAAAAAAGTAAAACCGCCTGATTTCTCCAGCGCAACCTGCGGGTTGCGCATTTCCATGACGCGAAATGTGAGGGCACTATGTACCACCGTGAACCCCCGAGTGAGCAACAGAACCCCTTGTTGCCGGGCTATCCGTTTAATGCCTGGCTGGTGGCGGGGTTAACGCCAATCAATGCCAACGACCAGCTGGATTTCTTTATTGACCGGCCGCTCGGCATGAAAGGTTACATCCTCAATTTAACCATCAAAGGGCAAGGCCGCATCTTTGATGGTGAGTCAGCGTTTGATTGTGAACCGGGCGATCTGCTGCTGTTCCAGCCTAAAACGGCGCATTACTATGGCCGCTCGCCAGACAGCCCGTACTGGTTTCATCGCTGGGTCTATTTCCGCCCACGCGCTTACTGGACCGACTGGTTACAGTGGCAGGATGAAAGTCAGGGCGTTGGACGTTTGCGATTGCCAGAAGCGCAGCGCGCCGAGTTTGACCGCCTGTTCGCCAGCATTGAGCAGACACACAACTCCGGTCGTCGATTTGCCGAAGAGCTGGCGATGAATCTGCTGGAACGCTTGCTGCTGCGAGCGGTGGAGGAAGATCCGCGTAGCCATCAGCAAATTCGCGACCCGCGCGTGATTGAAGCCTGCCAATACGTCACCAATCATCTGGCGAGTGAAGTGAAAATTGAGGAAGTAGCGCGTCATGTTTGTCTCTCGCCATCCCGTCTGGCCCACCTGTTCCGCGAGCAAATGGGCATCAATCTGCTGCGCTGGCGTGAAGATCAACGTGTCATCCGCGCGAAGTTGCTGTTGCAAACCACGCAGGAGCCAATTGCTTCAGTCGGACGCGAAGTGGGCTACGACGACCAGCTCTATTTCTCACGGGTATTCCGCAAACGCGTTGGCGTCAGCCCCAGTGATTTCCGTCGCCGCAGCCAGGATGCGCATGATGCATTAGTCGCGCAAGAGAGCTGGCAACCGGCACGGAGTGCGATCTCTTGAGTTTTCAGGTGATTCCGCCTTGTTCTTACTGACTGATTCGTCTTAAATCAGTCTGGTAACGAACAAGAGGAATGAGAATGAGCGATAAATTACGTGTCGGCCTAATCGGCTACGGTTTTGCCAGCAAAACCTTCCATGCACCTTTGATCGCCGGAACGCCAGGCGTTGAATTGGCGGTAGTCTCCAGCAGCGATGCCAGCAAAGTGCATGCAGACTGGCCTTCGGTGCAAGTGGTTGCTGATCCCCAGGCACTGCTGGATGACCCGACACTGCAACTGATTGTAATTCCAACCCCAAACGATACCCACTTCCCGCTGGCTAAAGCGGCGCTGAATGCCGGTAAACACGTGGTGGTGGATAAACCGTTCACCGTGACGTTGTCACAAGCACGCGAGCTGGATGCGCTGGCGAAGGCCAAAGGCCTGCTGCTGTCGGTATTCCACAACCGTCGCTGGGACAGTGATTTCCTGACGCTGAAAACCTTGATCGCTGACGGCACGCTAGGCGATGTCCGCTATCTTGAATCCCACTTTGACCGCTTCCGCCCGGAAGTTCGCCAACGCTGGCGCGAAATGAAAGGCCCTGGCAGCGGCATCTGGTTCGATCTCGGACCGCATGTACTGGATCAGGCGTTACAACTGTTTGGCCCACCGGTCGCCATCAATGTCGATATGGCTGAGCTGCGTCCGGGTGCGCAAACTACTGATTACTTCCACGCGGTACTGACCTATCCAACCCGCCGTGTGGTGTTGCATGCGAGCATGCTGGTCGCCGCTGAATCGGCACGCTTTGTGGTGCATGGCACACGCGGCAGCTACGTCAAGTACGGGCTGGATCCGCAGGAAGATCGCCTGAAAGCGGGCGAGCGTCCGCCACAGGAAGATTGGGGCTACGACATGCGCAACGGCACCCTGACGCTGGCCGAAGGCGATGTCATGGTGGAGAAAGAGCTGCTGACGCTGCCGGGTAACTATCCGGCATATTACGCAGCCATTCGTGATGCGATTGCCGGCACGGGTGCTAATCCGGTGCACGCTGAAGAAGCGATTCAGGTGATGGAGCTGATCGAACTCGGCTTACAGTCTGCGGAGAAGCGTCAGACGATGTCGCTGAAGTGACAAACTAAAAGCGCGCGATGAGGGTGATGCCATTTTGCAAGCATCACCCTAAAGTGCGATGTCATTATAAAGGTGCGCAGCGAAGCGCACCTTTTGTTTTGAAGGGATTATCCCGCCACGCGCTGACGTAGCGCGGCTTTCTCTGCGTCGCTGAGGAATGCAATCGTCACACCATTTTCCTGCGCCTGACGCATCTCTTCTGCGGTTAATCCTGCCTGCGGCGCAGCGTGCTCATATTCATGCGCCAGCTCAATACCCTGAACCGCCGGATCATCAGTGTTAATGGTGGCGAGAATGCCATGCTGCAGGAAGGTTTTCAGCGGGTGATTGGCTATCGCTGCCACGGTGCTGGTTTGAATATTGGAGGTCAGGCAGGATTCAACACCAATACGCTGCTCGGCCAGGAAATCCATCAACGCACGGTCTTCAATCGCCTTCACGCCGTGACCAATACGCTCAGCGCCGAGTTCACGAATCGCCTGCCAAATGCTTTCCGGACCGGCAGCTTCACCGGCGTGCACGGTAATCCGGAAACCGGCATCGCGCGCGCGATTGAAGTGGCTGAGGAATTCACTGCCAGGAAAACCGAGTTCATCACCGGCCAGATCTACCGCGGTAATGCCATCGCGGTGTGCCAGCAAACCTTCCAGTTCGCGCAGACACGCCTCTTCACCGAAGGTGCGGCTCATAATGCCGATCAGATTCACATCCACGCCATACTGTTTTACGCCCGCGCGCACACCATCAATCACGGCTTCCACCACACCGGCAATAGGCAGGTTGTGCGTCATCGCCATATAGCCCGGTGAGAAGCGCAGTTCCGCATAGTGAATGCCCGCGCGTGCGGCATCTTCCACGTTTTCCAGCGCAATACGGCGGCAGGCATTCAAATCGCCCAACACTTTCACGCCCCAGTCCAGCTTCTGCAGGAAGCTCACCAGATCCGGTTCATTGGCTGTGACTTGCACGTGCGGACGCAGATCGTCGAGCGAGTTGGCAGGCAGCGCGAGATTAAACTGGCGACCTAGATCAAGAATGGTTTGTGCGCGGATGTTGCCATCAAGGTGGCGGTGGATGTCGGTCAGGGGGAGTTTCAGGTCAATCATGTCGCACTCGCTAAAGTTTCATAAAGTGCAGAGCATTATAAAAACATCTTGCGCAACAGCGCCAGCGATTTGCGCAAGTCGTGAAAGGGATGCTGAATTAATCAGCATCCGAGCGCAGTTAACCCGATTTTAATGCAGCAATCAGTCGGTTTAATCCCTCATCCAGCTTGCTGCGTGGGCAGCCCGCGTTGAGGCGCAAATAACTCCGGCTGGCCTCACCGTAGGTAGAACCCGGCATGATCGCCACCTTGTAGTCATGAATCAGCCGTTGTTGCAATGCCTGTTCATCAATATCCAGCGGAGTGAAGTCAATCCATGCCAGATAAGTGGCGGCAGGCGGTTGCCAGTTGAGTGCGGGAAACGCGGTATTCAACCGTTGCGCGATGTGCTGCATATTCGCCTGCAGATAGTCGCGCAGTGCATCGAGCCAGGCTGCACCTTCACGATAGGCGGCAATGGTCGCCGCGACGGCCATCACCGCCGGTGACGACAAACCATCCTGCTGCTTCAGCGCGTGAAACCAGGCCTGGCGATCGTCCTCGTGCGGAATGATGCCCCACGCACCGGTCAGCGCCGGAATGTTGAAGCTTTTCGATGCCGAGGTAAACAGCGCCCAGGGCGATTGCGCCACCTGGCTCCACGGGGTGTGGTGTTCTGCGCCCAGCACCATATCCATGTGGATCTCATCGCTAATCACCTTCACGCCGTGGCGCGCACAGAGCGCGGCCATCTGCAGCAACTCCTCGTGCTGCCACACTTTGCCTGTCGGATTGTGTGGACTGCACAGCAGCATCACTTTGCACTGGGGGCGCGCCAGTAATCTCTCCAGCTGCGGCATATCGCAGTGCCAGTGGTTACCATTACGCTGTAGCGGCAGTTCCAGCACGCGGCGCTGATTACCGTTGATGGTTTTGTAAAACGCATCGTAGGCGGGCGTATGAATCAATACCTCGTCATTGGGCCGTGTCCAGTGGCGCAGCATCTGCGCCACCATATAGATTACCGACGGGCCGTAAACCAGTGACTGCGCCTCAACGTCTGTAGCAAAACGGCTGTGCATCCAGTGTTGAATTGCTGAGGTAAAGTCGTCGTGCTGCCAGCGGCTGTAGCCAAATACGCCATGATTCACCCGCTGCTGCAGTGCCTCAATAATGCAGGGTGCCGTGGCGAAATCCATATCGGAGATGGTGAAGGGCAATAAGCCCTCCACACCAAAGCGATCCGCCACGAAATCCCACTGCGTGCACCAACTGCCATGACGATCCACAGCATGGTCGAAATCAAACGTCTGCATCATGACACCGTTGCGCTCATCAGGTGTGCCATTTCATCTTTCACCGACTGCACCTGCGGACCGATTACCACTTGCAGACTGGTTTGATTGAGATGCACCACACCAATCGCGCCATTGGCTTTTAACGCGGCATCGTTCACTTTGCTCATGTCCGCAATGGTGAGACGCAGACGCGTCAGGCAGTTATCCAATGAGGTGATGTTGTCCACGCCGCCCAATGCCGCCAGAATCGCCGGGGTGTTGTAACCTGATTTCCCCACGCCCGCGCGGCTGACCTGCTGTTCCACGCTGCTGGTTTCGGCTTCGCGACCCGGCGTTTTAATATTGAAGCGGGTAATCGCTAAACGGAAGATGGCGTAGTAACCCACGAACCACACTGCCGCAATCACCGGCACCCAATACCATTTAGTGGAAAGGCCGTGCAGCACACCGAACACGAAGAAATCGATGACGTTGCCGTCGGTATTACCAATGGTCACGCCAAGAATCGCCATCACGGTGAAGCCTAAACCGGTCAGCAGGGCGTGAATCAAATACAGAACTGGCGCCACGAACAAGAACAGGAATTCAATCGGTTCGGTGGTGCCGCCGACCACGCAGGCCACCACGCCCGAAATCAGCAGTCCTTTAATTTTGTGACGATTTTCAGGGCGTGCACAGTGGTAAATTGCCAGTGCAGCCCCCGGCAGACCACCGAGGAACGCCGGCATCTTGCCCTGAGACAGGAAGCGTGTGGCGCTTTCGGCAAAGCCGTGCGTTTCAGGGCAAGCTAGCTGCGCCTGGAAGATGGTCAAGGCACCGCTGACGCTTTTACCGCAAACGTCGAGGGTACCGCCCGCATCGGTGAAACGAATAATCGCCACCAGAATATGTTGCAGACCAAACGGCAGCAGCAAGCGCTCACCGGTACCAAAGATCATCGGGCCAAATTCACCGGCACTGTTGATCATCCAACCTAAACCGGTAATCGCCCGCGCAAAGAACGGCCAGATCAATGGGACGACTAAGCCCAGCAGGCCCATTACCACGGTGGTCACAATTGGCACAAAGCGCGTGCCACCAAAGAAGGCCAGCGCATCCGGCAGACGAATGTTGTGGAAGCGTTCATGCAGCCAGAACACCACCACGCCAACGATCACCGCACCGAGAATACCGGTGTCGATGGATTGAATGCCGAGGATGTTTTGTACGTTATTCGCTTTCAGCACCGCCGCATCGGTGGTGGGAAGAATGCCATTAATGTTGAGCCAGAAATTGACACTCAGGTTCAGCACTGCGTAGCCAACAAAACCGGCAAAAGCGGCGACGCCTTTGTTCTCTCGCGCCATGCCCAGTGGAATCGCAATCGCGAACATCACCGGCAGATAGCTGAAGGCAAATGAACCTAACTTAGCCATCCAGATGAATAATTACTGTAGGAGAAAGGAATTTATAAAACAGAAGGTTACGTTCAGGCGGTTTTACTGTGGGGCATCTGTGGGGCATTTCTTGAAAATTCAGCGTTCAATACCGCCATCTGATCCAGGTTGTTCTCCGTCATCCATTTGCCATAGACGGTGTAAAGCATCTGTGCAGAAGAGTGGCCCATCTGGTTAGCTACAAAGTTCGGGTTTACTCCGGCACTCAATGCCCAGCATGCAAACGTGTGGCGCGTTTCGTAGGCTTTGCGGTGTCGGACTCCAGCCCGGCGCAGAATTGTTCGCCATGCTGCACCAAGTGAACCGTTCGTGTAGTAATCCTCTGACCTTCCATTCGTTGCGGTAAGGTGCGGCGCAAATATGAACGTGCACAGGTCAATGCGCGTTTCACCATTCTGCCTTAGATGTACCTTGATTTCGTTCTGCTTCCCCATTCTGGTTAAAGGCATCTGTCGCTTCAGGGCTTCAATAGCGGGAACTGACAGCTGAACTGTCCTGATACCCGATTCTGTCTTTGGTGGCGTGAAGTGATTGGCAAGGGCCTCGCCGCGCACTATCTTGGCCGTCCAGTTCACAGTGTCGATATCTTCCCAGGCTAAAGCATATATCTCACCGTGTCGCATACCGGTATTCACGGCAAAGATAATCATGTTCAGCATCTGGTCAGAAGGGCACATGTCTAATACGCGCTCATATTCTTCACGTGTGAGCGGATCAGGATTTGGCTTTTCTTTCTTAAGTGGTGAGACCCCATCAAGCGGGTTTTGACTCATGTAACCATTCCGCACTGCAAACGAGAACATACCCTTCATGCAGGCGATATATCCATTCACTGTTGTTGCCTTTCTTCCCTCCAATGGCCGGTGGTCTCTTCCCCTGGGTCGCTGAAACCCATTCAAAAGCATCTTTCTCGCCTGAAGCATATCTTCCTGTGTAATGCTGTTCGCATACCTTTGCTCATCAAGAACCTCAAACACCGATCTGATATATGAGTGGTAGTGGATGCGCGCCGTTTTAGTCAATTCAAGTTCCTTCAGCGACATCCACTTATGAGCTAGCAGTGACAATGTCACGGGTTGTCTCTTACCTCCAAACTTTTCCACATTTGCCGAATTAGGGAACTGTTTGCTGTAATCAAAGTTCCCCGTCTTGATCGCATAACACACTGAGGTGCGTAACTCCCCGGCCATCTTCCTGTTCTTGGGTGTATCCGGCACGCCAAGACTCTCCCTTACTCTCTTACCCTGGTATATGAACCAGATACGCAGAGACCCTCCGTGGTTCTCTACGCCGGTTGGATAACTTGCCATTCGCTTTCCCCGGTTGTTGATGGAGCTGACATTTAAGCAGAAATCTTCCTGCGGATCGCCGGGCGCTGCTTCTCAATCCAGTGATTTATTTCTGGCAGGCAGTACATAATGGTGCTGTTTTCTTTAGGTGCCAGGTCAGGCGAGACATGCTTATATTCCCGGCCCTCCATCCATGTTGAGCGGCGTGCGTGCTGGATCATGTGTTTGGTCATGCCGGTTACTGTGGTGAGAACGGACTCGGACACCCATTTATTGGGTGTCAGTTGAATAAGGTTTTCCATTGGCTCTCCGGATGTTGGTAAATGGCTACAAATGGGTAGCGGGTGGAATGTGGCTGCATTTCAAAATTTATTGTTTAGGCGGCCAAAGCCACGCCAGCAGCAGGGCAATAAAAAGGGCCAGGTTTGTGATAACCCAGCCCGTGTCGACTTCATCGCATGTGGCAGTCATTTTGCCGTCCGCATTTCTTTGTCAATTCGCCGCACATAGTGGATCAGCCAGGCTTTAGGCCTGAACGTATTTGGCGGCAGGCAATCACTAGTTTTGGCGTGACGATCGAGAATGGCGGTAATGATGCGGTCGCGTTCCGAGCGCGGCTTACCTTTAAGCGCGGCCAATATATCTGACCGGCACTTGCGCGCTACCGCCCGGATCGCGTTTTCAGCTTGTGTCGACATCATGCTATTTTCTCTCTTGCTAGCGGTGAGCACATCTCTGGAAGATTGGCGCGCACCAACGCTTCAGCGAAAGGCGGCGGTACTGCATTGCCGCATCGGGCAACCTGTTTGTCCTTCGCGTATTTCGTGCCGCGAAAGTCCTGATCAATGACGTACCAGGAAGGGAAGCCCTGCGCCGCGTAGAGTTCATGAGGCTGCAGCATGCGCATACCGATATCGACTATCTGGTAATCCGTGCCGTCAACCGTGACCAGACCGAAACGGTCATTAGTAGTGACGGTGCCAAGGGGCTCAGTCAGGCCAACGCCGCCTTTCTCGTTGCCGTAGTACTTCATCAGGAAGGCGCGCACTTCGCCCAGGTGGGTGCCGCTGGCGGTGATGGTGTGCAGCGGCGTGTCGGTAGGTTGGCCGGTGTTGTTACCGCGAAACTTAATCAGGTTAGACGTAACCAGCGCATGATGATCGGTGGTGGTCACCGTATGCGCTGGCCCATCCAACGCGGCGCCGGGGCCGATATAGTTGCCACCGAAGTGTTTGGCGAGGAAAGCGGTCGCGAGGGCAAACTTATTGCCCCCGGCGGTAACGGTTCCTACTGGCTTGTCTATATCGAGAACGCGCGGCGCTTGTCCGGGGCGTTCACCATACCCCATCTGAATCATTGTGGGCACGACTAACGCGCTATGCCCGCCGCCGCCAGCTG
Source organism: Pantoea rodasii (assembly GCF_002095465.1). Classification (GTDB taxonomy): domain Bacteria; phylum Pseudomonadota; class Gammaproteobacteria; order Enterobacterales; family Enterobacteriaceae; genus Pantoea; species Pantoea rodasii. Next base: position 16,087 of record NZ_MLFP01000006.1, read on the forward strand.
TGACCGTTCCCGCAGGTTCATCAACCGGGTGACCAACACTGTAACCGAACTGGCGGGATATGACCGGCGCAAGCATAGGGCAGACAACGTTGGTGCGGTTCTGAGTCAGCAGCGTAAAAAAGGCTTATCAACCGGGCGCGGCTTCATTTGGAATGTTGATCCGCCGGTACCAGCAAAAATCGGCGCGACCACGGCGTACCCATGCTTGCGGGTAATCGTCTGAAGTGGGTCATCCAGTGACTGGCCCCGGAAACAGTCATAACCGCCTTTGCTGGTGGTGTGATTGCACTTCACGATGAATGGCGTTGGGTTGTCGATTACGAAGCGCTGAATGCCGCGCGCGATGCGCTTCATCGTATTTTCGGCCAGCGGCTTGCTGCGTCCAAAAATGCTGGGGCAGGGAATTGACCAGTCGATGCATTCAGCTGCGGTTCGCCATGCCTTCAGGTGTCCTGACTGAACAGCTAAGCTTTTCGGATCCCCGTGCGATGGCTGTGGCCACGTCACTGACTGGCCGTCGCAGCGCATCACCATAAAGAAGCGTTTGCGGATAGTTGGCGCGCCAAAGTCACAGGCGCGCAGCTCGCGGTATTCGACCGCATAGCCCAATCCGGCGACAAGGCGGCGGGCGTCTGCGCTATGGCGTGCAATCTGTAGGAAGTCGCAAACCTCATCCAGCGCCGGGTGATCCGCCGGAACGCCAGTGCTCAGCATCCCAACGAATGCCGCGAAGGTTTCTCCAGCACGCGCCGGATTCGGACGATCTTCGCTGTCCAGCAGCGGCCCCCACGTTTTGAACTCTTCCACGTTTTCCAGCATCACAACGCGCGGGCGCTTCGCAAGTGCCCAGCGAATGACAATCCATGCCAGGCCGCGAATCTCCTTCTTCACTGGCTTGCTGCCCTTGGCCTTACTGAAGTGGCGGCAATCCGGTGAGAACCAGGCCAGCCCAACCGGCGCGCCAGCGGTCGCAGCCACTGGGTCAATATCAAACACCGATTCGCAGTAATGCAACGTGTCCGGGTGATTGGTGGTGTGCATGGCGATCGCGTTCGGGTCGTGGTTGATGGCGATGTCCACGCTGCGGCCGGTAGCCATTTCGATCCCTGTACTGGCTCCGCCGCCGCCGGCGAAGTTATCAACGATGATTTCTCTCACTGAGCATGCTCTCCAAAAGTTGTTGCGAGCGACTGCGCGGCGGCAATGATCACGCCTGTTGGCTGACGCTCCAGTACCATGCGGTTGATGTGATGCTTTATTTTGCGCTGGTGATCAGCAGGCAATAACTCGATGCTTTCCACCTGGTTGGATAGCAACTTGACCTCCGCTGACCATATATCGTTAGCTGTGATGGGGATATCAACTGGTAAAGTTGAATGACTAAGGCGAATTGCAACTTTCTCAATCTGCGCCATGAATGCTGCGCCGCGCGCCTCGAGATGGTCACGGCTGACATAATCGAATTTTGGTCCGCGCCATGCCTTATCGAACACAGCTATCGCCGCGCCGAACCCGGCTGATGACTCTGAAGGCTGTCCGTCTTCTGGCCGGTACCAGGCGGGCAGGTCGAAACTGATTCGTCCGCGCACAAAGGCGATGTGATCCGCTTCTTCCGGCCACCATGTCTCGGCGGTTGCAGCTTTGATGAAATACACATACCGCCCGCCCAGCTCGCGCATCGCCATTGTGTGGGCGATGATGTGGCGCATGCCGGTGATGTACTGTCCATCGTGCTCGCTGGCTCGGCTATAAGGTGGGTTCGCATACGCTGCGCCTTTCAGTTCAGCCAGGCGGGCCGACCAGTCCTGAGTCAGCGCGTTATCCTCTGCGGTGTAATACGCCTCGCACTTATGGTTTTCGAGATCCGCAAACAGGTCGAGAACGAAAGGGCCGTAAAGTGAGTTGATGCCCCACCAGATTTGATCAGGGGTGCGCCACTGGTCGCCAACCTGCTTAAGCTTATGGGTTGGTTGTGCGCGCAGCGCTTCCAGCGCCGCAACATATGGGTTGGTCATGCTGGTACTCCAGAATTTGGGCGTAAAAAAACCTGCCAAGGCAGGTTTAGTATTCGTGATTAATCAATTAACAATGGTGGAGGGGAGTTCATTAACCATTTCATTGCGTCCTCGAGATGGAAGCAAAAGCTGATTAAAACGATGGCACTAACAAAGATAGCTACATAGTGAAGGAATTTTTTTGACTTGATATATGATTCCTCTCCTTTTTTGACCACCTTCCACTCCGTGCTTAAAATTAAAGAAGAGTTGAGATAGATTTTATCGGACAATATTTCGGCTGATTTAATATCTTTTGTTTTCAGTAAGTTGTCGATTAATGAGTCAAGTTCTTTCTCTGCGACCCTCCTTCTGTTAATGTCTGAGTTTAAACGAAGTTTTATTCTCCCTGTATATCGCTCAATCTCATTCCTAGCTTCAGATATTGCTATCTCATAAACTTTGGATTGCTCTCTATGATTTTTAGCTGATTCTGGGTCTGCAAGATACATTCTACTTATTGACAAGTGAGTTTCATAATTCTTGTCGTTATATACCCATTTCTTATAAGATTCTATTAAAAAAGAAATCTCCTCTCTGAATTCATTTATCCACGCCTGCCTGAACTCAGAAACCTTATTTTCTTTTGTAATTATCATACCTATGAAAGCTATAAAACCAGCAATCATTGCGGCAATTATTGGACCCCATGGATTCACTTACCTTCCTCCTTCTGATAAACCGGATCGCTGCCGCGCGGGGACTGCGAAGCTTTCTTCTCTGCTGCGCGTTGCAATGTTGCGTGTCATAGGCCAACCATTACACTTGTGGAAGTGTAGGGATATTTGCCTGTTTTATCGCTTCTCTTATCCTTGAGTGGCCAACAGGATTGAACTGTTTTATTAAAATTCCATATGGCCCATCTCGGTCGAAGTGATAAAGCTCTGAGATGAACGTCGACCCATTTATGTCAATTCTTTGCTTATGACTGAAAATTTCGGCTGACTGGTAAACCTCGTATTGTTCTGGATAAATGATGAGATATTTATACATTTAAGCCTCCATTGTTAGTCACAATGTTTTACCGCTTAAGCTGTGATCTCTCAAGGGTGCTGTCGGTGGGCTCGCTAGATTGCACTGATTTGCATGTTAATATTTGGGCTCAACCACATGCATTCAGTTCTGGCCACTGAACCAGATTGACCGTTAGCAGTTGTGGTGCGCGACGCCCTAGTCCATCCCGGCAAAGCATTGTTGTAGAAATCTGTGTTATAGCCGCAAAGAATGACCATTCCTGTTAATTGCTTAAGGCTAGATAGAAGAAGCGCGTGTTCTTCATTCGTCATTTCAAATCTGTAAGCACTGTTCTTGGCTACATTGATTCTGGTGTCATGAACGTAAGGGGGATCAACAAAATGCAATGTGGTTGGGCTGTCGTGATCGAGCATGCATTGAATTGCGTCACGGTTCTCAACTAAAACGCCAGCGAAACGACTTGATACAGCAGCAAGATTATCAGGCTGACGAGCGAAGATTGCCTGCGCTGTGGCACTGTTTCGCTTAGTGTCTAATCTAAATCCAGTTTTACCTTTAGTCGCCCCGGCGCTACCAAAGCCCATCGCTGCTCGAACAACTGTTCTTCTGGCTCTTTCAACAGGATCATCCGTTGGTTCATACGCATCATAAAACTCTTCCCTGGAGTAAGGTGTGAGCGCGCAATGCTCTATTAATCTGTTGCCGGCCACTTCGTCACGTAAAACCCGGAATAAATTCACCACCTCACCATCAAGGTCATTATAAACCTCTGCCTCGCTTGGCTCCTTTCGAAGAAGAACCGAGGCTGCCCCTCCAAATGGCTCTACGTAGCATCGGTGCTCTGGAAAATGGCTAATGATCCATGACGCCAGGCGGAATTTTCCGCCGTGGTAACGTATAACGGGATGCTTAATTCCTCTCATTTCTTACCCTTACTCGCTAACAGGCCACAGAGCAGTCTCGGTTAGTTAATCTCTGACGCAGGGGCAAGCGCTGCCGAAAAGGCTTTGCCCGAAAGTCATTTGATTGCCCCGGTGCCTTTGGCTGCGGCTTTGCATGATTAAGCCCCTGCTTCTTCCAGTCGCGATTTGTGATTGAGGTATGTGTTAGTCGCCTGATCAAGTAACTCGTTTTGCTGGGCCAGAAGCTTGGAAGCGTATTTGTAGCACTTGTCCAGGTGGTCAATTGACTCAGCCTTTCCAGCCTCTTCGGTGAAATCGGCAAGCAGTTGGTCCGGCGTGCGCGTTGATGCACTGGTGTTAGTCGCCGGGTTAATTTCGCGCTCGGACTCCTGCGGTTCTGGCTTGTTGTTGATCAGATTGTTCAGCTGGCTGCGGCTGCGCGGCGGGGTGACATCGCGCTCTACGCGCTGCGGCTGATCGAATTCGTCTGGCGTATACACACCAAGAATGACTTCAGGGCAGTAGAGTCGAGCCCAGCGCTTAACCGCAAGATAAGCCAGTTGCTGTCGCGGGTCGTCTGCCCAAAGCGTTGAGTTACGCGTTCGAGCCTGAGCCAGAAGAAGCACCAATTCTCGCGGCTGATCCTCCCCCTTCAGCGTTGCCCAGACTCGAACGCCAATCCCTTCTTCATCGATTAGCTTCCATCTGGGAGTGCGGTACTCCTGGCCTTTATCGTTTTTGCGGATATCAAACTTGCCGATAACCTTTTCCCAGGGGCCAAACCAGTCGTAATTGATGCGATCCTGCATTGGTCCACGCGTGGTGATGACGGCGTTTACTAGCTGCGCCTCGTAGCCCAGAACGCCATTTACCGTATGCGTTTTCTGAGCAACAGCGAATGGATTCATGCGCCACTGTGCTGCCTGCATCGTGATGGCCATGCAGTCTGCGACATTGCCCTGCAAGTGGCGTGGGATAGTGGATACGCCGCTTGCCATAACCTGCGCGAATTGCTGAATCGCTGCCAGATTTTTAGGGTTGAAGATCGCCACATTGGAGTTGGTTACTGGTTTCTCTTCGTCGAGGTGTAGCTCGGTAAAGTCATTCATCCGTTTTCTTCCTTGCCCATGCCGGGCGTCTGATTTCTTCAATGCCGCCCCAGTTCTCGCTAACGCGGCATTCGTGATAGGTATCAAGGTCGCGGCGGAATAGTTGATAACCAACATCCACGTCATCCTCGCCCAGTTGGAACACCCGCACCGGGTACCGTCCGCAATCAATCGACTCGCTGACGGCGATAAAAACGAAAAGCGGGTATTCGCCAAAGTGCTTGCTGTAGCCTTCGCGGTAATAGGCGTCCTGAACGTGATAGCGAAATTCTTCGACGTGGCGCGCAAAGCGGCTCATGTCTGCCACTTTCTTCACGTCCACGATTACTGGCTGGCCGGTCAGGAATTTATCCGGGCGGATACGGCATAGCTCGCCAGTTTGTTCATCGTTCCAGTAAATCGATGCTTCCTGATGCCCTTCGGCTTCGAGCAGCCAGCGTGCGGCGGGATGGGCGAGGGCGCTGGAGCGCATCAGTTTCAGTTTTCGCCCCTGTTCGGCATCCATCACCGTCATACCCAGCCCTGAGCAGTCCTTTAGAAACGCCTGCTCGTTCGCTTTACCTTCGTTGGTGCGGCGGTTGAACTCCGGCGCAACGATGAATCGCTTGTCGAACTCTTCCGGTTCCAGCAGCAGGCAGTGAAGCGCGGTGCCCATATCGAGCGCCGCTTTTTTCTCTTCATCTTCAGGTGCCTCTTTGCGCCACTGGAATATGGCTGGGTTGATCGAAATGTCATCCAGCTGTGATTTACTGATGCCGGCGCCGTGGTGATACGCCTCATTGCTAATGTCGAAATAAATGCCAGGCTCCATCATGCAACCTCATCGTAACTGTGTTTGTGCTTCCAGATTTCAATCGCTCGTTCGCGCTTCGCAGCGGTGATCATCATGTCGCGCATGAATGCGTCGGCGGCCATCTCCAGTTCATCATCCATGTCGAACATGCCCATGGCTTCGTGATCGAAATGGCGAAGCAGGTAAATACAGGCTGGCGCCACAATTGGGCTCATGTGCCGCTGATCCAGAATGCTGTCAACGCGGGCTGCGATGTTTTGCAGCTCATCATCAGGCAGGCTGTCGGCAATGGCCTGAACCTCTTTCCCGTCTTTGTCGTGCAGGCGAAATTTCATTTGCGTTCTCCCATGATCAGGCGCTGCAAAAACTCGTTGATGAACGTGAAGCCATTGAAACGCTTAAGCAGCTCAGAGCGCTGCCGATCCCACGTTTCCTGTTGTTTCCGGTATTGCTCTGCTTTCTGCTGCTCTGTCACGGGGCGCCATCCTGAGTAATGACCTCTACCAAACGCTCCCAGAGTTGCTGTAAGCGGCTTTTGGGCTGCCAGTGCATAACGTCCGCACCGGATAATTTGAAAGTGAACTGGTTGGTTACAGGCGTGTTTATTGGGGAGCTACCCATGTGGGCAGCCCCAGCAGTTGCAAATTGCATGGGTAACTCCTGTTGTTAGTTAAGCGGGGTGATCAGTAATTGATGGTGGTGTGGGGAATCAGGCCGTCTTTAAGCGCCACCAGAGTGGTGATCGCGTCTTCACGGGACAGGCTAGCGTTGGCAATAAGCGCATTCACAACGGCGGTACCAATTGCTTTGCGGTGGAGTTCATTTGCGGCGCGCTTGGCAGCTTCGTCGGCTACACGCTTTTCTTCAGCCAGGCGTTCATCTTCCGCTGCTTTGGCTTTGCGTTGTTCCTCAGCGATTGCTGCCTGCTTTTCACGCTCAGCCTGTTGGCGCGCTTCCTGCGCCAGTTTTGCAGTGCGGTCCTGCGCTTCTCTGGCTTCACGCTCAGCGCGCTCCTGTGCCGCGATACGGTCACGTTCTGCCTGTTCTGCTTTGGCCTTCAACTCTGCTTCGCGGCGCGCTGCTTCCTCGCGCTCAACCTGCGCTTTCTGTTCGGCTTCACGGCGGGCAGATTCGGCGGCTTCCTGCTTCAACTTCTCTTCGTGATCGCGTCGTGCTTTCTCTTCCGCTTCTTTGCGGAGGCGCTCAAGCTCGGCAGCCTGATCTTCACGCTGTTTGGCTACGATCGCCGCGGCTTCCAGTTTCTGCAACGTGGCATCCTTCGCCACACCTGCTTCTGTGGCGATTTCCTGCCAGGTGTCGTCCAACGCCACCGCTTTGGCTTCACTGATTCGCGCCTGAATGTCCGTTGACGGCAGATAGTTACCAGCATCATCAATAACGTCTGCCAACGCCCGCAATCCTGCCAGTCGCTGCTGTAACGCATCTTTCTTTGCCTGTTCGGCTTGCTGCCACTCTTCGCGTGGCGCCAGAATCTTGTCGCGAATCGAATCGCATTCTTTAGTGAATCTGCGCAGCTCTTCTTCCGCTGGCTTAACTGCTTCCTTCAGGATTTTGAGGTAATTGCGTCCAGGCTCCTCAATCGCCTTCTTGCTGGAACCAACCATGCGCGCCAGTGAGCCAATCCGTTCACGGCCTGCTCTAGTGGTTACATCAGGAACCTCAGTAGCTAACTCACGAATCTGGTCGAGATAGGCATCAAGGCCATTTGGCACATACAGCGCCGGTGCCTGTTCTGGCTTAATTTCCAGAACGGTTAATTCCATTATTTCACTCATATCCTTCTCCTGCGGGCAAAAAAATACCCGCACAGAGGCGGGTGTATTTAGGAAATCCCTATCACAGCGAGATTAATTACCGGGTTGTAACGAATCAGAGGGTTAGGGATTATCAAATCATGACTACATATCGCGTAAGAGTGGGTTTTCATAACCCCACAGGCCTGACTTTCAGGCAGCTTGATGAAGTACTGGAACCCCTCCGTTTCTGGCGAACAGATACGAATGGTGGCAACTTCCGTTATTACATGGAGTACGAGTATCAGTCTGAAGTAAGAAGCATTTGTGATGTTTGTGAGCTGGCCTATTCCCAGGCTTGTAAAGTGAGGAAATGTCCGCTGATTCTTGTTGAAGCTAAACCCCTTGGAGAGCTTTAAAAGACCGCCCCAAGGGTCGACTGGTCTTCTTCTTTGGTTCAACGAGTGAACAAATTAGGAATTATGAAGTTTCCAGCGCTCCGCTCTGAAGTTAATATACGAGTTTTATGGGGGCCATATTCATGAAAAATGTTGTTTTAAGCATGCTTGCCAAAATTTCCAACATTGATGCTGAAATGAAACAGTTAACAGCCCGTGTGGAAGCTCAATCCCTACTTATAAGTGCGCTTGTTTTAGCAGTAGGTAAGCAGGGTGGAGTTAACGAAATGATTGAAGGAGCAAATAAAGCTATCAACACAGTTATTGATTCAGTTGAGTCTGATGAGGTGTTGAAATCAGACGCTGCAATATTGTTAAGCGAGCTTCAAAATCTGTTGAGCATCTCCAGAGCGGTTGATGGTGCTGAGGAAGAAATTAATCATGACGGTCTTAATGATATTACCGGAGTAAGTGAAGCTTCTGATAAAACTCTTCCTGAGAACTGAACATTTTAAATGCCAGCGCAATGTGTTGGCAGTTCAGACCATTCAACTTTACTCACCTCATATCAGTGGGATCGACTTGCCTCGCATTTTCTGCACCGCATGAATCTGACGACCCGCTTCGTTGCTAACCTTCTGAAATTTGCTGCTGATGCGGTATTCAACATATGCCTCGGCACCCGCCAGAATCTGCTTGTGATAATCCGTCTCGGTGTCGACTGCGCGATTAACACTCGGTGTCGCCCTGCGTTTGCACTGCAACACGACACGATTTGGAGTAGGGCGGTGCATTGCTTCTGAACTGTTGCTGGCTTCGCTCTGCAGGCCTGCACGGCGTTCCCGCCGACGACCAGCAGCTGAACCAGTGAATTGAGTTCTGCGTGTCATAGATACCTCCTGAGTGAATTTTAGTGATGGGCGCTGGTGCTTATCTTCGGCTTGCCTCGGTGGGCTGCACTTTCCCATCCCAAAACTCACGCTTTGGTATTAGTTGGCTTTTCAGCCACGTAGGTGATCCGTCACCGTTGTTAAAAGAGCATGTTATCCGTTTCGTTGTTAGCCAGCGTCCTGCTGATGAGTTGTAATTTAGCGTTATGCTAAATTAATGGCAATAGCAAAATGATAAATAAATTTTGAAGCGAGTTTAGCAGAATGATTTAGAAGGGGTTTTATTTTTACGGACGAAAAAAGCCCGCACGATGGCGGGCTTCTTCTCACTCGCCTGGTGGTAGGAGCACCAGACTTGTTCGATTACGACTGGAGTGTAGTTACCAGCTAAGGTAATACGAGGCGAACTCGAAAATAAAGCGAAGCGTTAACCAGCTTCTATAAAAAAGCCTGCGTTACACAGGCATGAAATTCTTGCAAAGGGAAATTCTACAATCAGCCTATGCTGATGCGATGAGCATACGCGCATTATATGAATTAGATACAACTGATCATCTTTTGCTCTCTAATGAGCACGATGTGGATGAGCAGGCACTAAAAAGCCCGCAAAGTCGCAGTTGTGATACGCTGATTTGGGTGAAAATTGAGCGGGTGACGTATGGAACTTGAACAAGAACGTGCAGTGATGATCGCCACCGCAATCGGCTCGGCGGTGCTGGAACTAAAATTCAGTGATGAGCTAATAACTGAATACACGCTATCGGAGAAACTGGAGGAGATGCGACGGCGGGAAACGAACGTGATCGGGAAGGGGGTCTACAGGGATGCTGCGGAACTGGTCAGGACGGGTTGGTTGCCGGTGGCATGAAAAACCCGGCGCGGTGGCCGGGTCTTATCGTTTGCATCAGTTAGTTGGCCTCAATCGGCGAGCACTGCGTTCTTCCCAGTCCAGGGAATCGGCATATGACTAATATCGCTATTTTTAAAAATATTATCCGAGGCTATTTTAGTTGCTATCTGATTGAAATTCTCAAAAAACCAGAAATTTTCATGTATATCTTCTTCAGACATCGGCCGTTCATTTAAATCGACAAATACAGTTTCAATAACGAACTTTGCGTCGAAAGCCGGTTTAATGTTGGGATCGCCTGCATCTACCCCTTCAGCATGACCAATCATAGTTACATCAAATGTCATGATTACCTGTTGTGGACCTTCTTTGTCGGCTTCTACTATTCCAACATGAATCTCTGAAAAGGAAACATTGAATGTGCCTTGTTCAGTTATATCATTGACATTAAAGCTTGATGTTTTGACTGAAAATCCATCAAAACCAATATTCTTAAGCATCATGCTGTCCATCCCATGCACGGTCATGAGTAATGTGAGTTACAGCGCTCCACTTTGTGCCGGCTCGAAATTGAGACCCAAAAGACAAAGCGATTGTTTTTTCTTCAGGCTTTTTATCAAAGTGAAAATGATATTCATTTTTACTTTGTAACTTCTCTTTGACTGAATCCTTTATGAATTCGTTGAGATTCATTCCCTTGGATTTAGCCATTAGGTATGCCTGCTTATGAAGCTCCTCACCAATACGAACATTGAAGGTTCCGCTCATGGTTTTGTCTGGTTCTTTTCCAATCGCAGCGCATGTTTCAAGATAGTCATCAACTGCAGCCTCAAACTCAGCTTTCAAACTCGCTAGATCTTTAGCCTCATAAGTAACTAAATCGTTGATGCATTCAATCTTTCCACACATGCTCAACTCTTCCATGGAAAAATCAATGCTACCGAAAAAGCCCTTATAATTGAATAATTTATTCATAGCCGTCCAACTCATCTAATAAAGCTTTTGCCTGTTCTAAGGCATATGTTTTCACGATATTTCCTGGATGCGGGCAGTGCAAACTAACTAAACGCTGTTCAGCGTTTACAAATTTACGCCTGGACCCTGAGCCATTAAGGAGCCCAAATCCATAATGCCCCATGAGTGTAACTAGCTCATCCCACGTGAAATCCTTTGGTAAGGTATCTAGTCGCTTTCGAAGCTTATCCTTCTTTGACATCAGAGATATCCTTGAAAACATATTAGCAACTAAATTCCAGTTGCAAGATGATAAAGTAAAATTTAACGGCTAGCAAATCTATATACTTTTAATAAACAAACAGTTACGTATCACCGACACAATAAGATAAACTTCATAGGTCGCAAGAAGGCTGAACAAATTTTAGGTCTATTAGATATGTTCATCGTCAAATGCCGCAAAATCTTTAACCAAACATCTCTTTCGGCCACTACTCACCAGTTATACGTTGCTTCATCTCGCGCTGGTGCTTGTGATAGTCCTCGTCACATTCAGCCGAGCAGAAGGCAGTATCAGCTATGACTTCTTCATCCTCGCACCAAATGCATTTACCGTTGCGGCTAACTAGCCTCGGCTTACGTGCTGACATTGACGCTGCCAGATGGGCTTCTTCGCGCTCTTGTGCCAGATCTGCATCATCCAAAATGATTCTCCTTAATTATCATACCTATCTTCCTGCGATTAGCCGCCTGGTGCATAAGCTCCACTTGCGATGAACCATACCAGGAGTGCTATACCAGCAACAATGATCGCTACTGGAAACAGATATCCAATTTTCACTTAAAATCTAGCCTCGTTACGTTAACTACAACTACGGCCTCATCAGCCAGAATAAAGCTATGATGCTAATGACGATAATTATTACTGTCCGCACATACTCATCTGGCATTTACACTCCCAACAAGCGGTGTTTCGGATCAACGAGTCTTACACCAACCGCAACTTAGTCTCAATCGCTACGCCAATGATCTTGCAGTTACCGTTTATAGGAGTCATAGGCCACTGTGGGTTTAATCCTTTCAGGTACTTCTGATTGCCATCAATCACCAGCTTTTTGAACGTAGCTTCGTTATCATCCACCAGTTTGGCGATTACGAGATTACCATTCGCAGCTTCGCGTCCGGTATCGAACAGTACGAACGTGCCTTCAGGAATGCTCAACCCCATCGGCGCTGTCATAGAATCGCCTTCGACCTCAAGCCAGAACGCATCGCCTTGCAAATGAGCGTCAGATTCAAGCCACAGGTCGATGTCTTTCAGTGAGTAGGGCTCACACGCCTCTGCCCACGCACCGGCCTGAACTTTGCTAAGAACGGGATATCGGACGCCGCGAGAGTAGGGAACCGGATTGGCAACATTGGCATCAATAGTTGCAGGAGAATGCAGTGAGTCCAGCCAGCCATTAGCCAAACCTAGAGACGCCTCTATCTTGCGCGCCATCTTATCACCGACATTCCTTACGCTTTTTTCGCCCAATAACTGGCTGAATTGGGACGCGCTAATTCCCAAAAGGTCAGCAAAGCTGGCCTTAGTGTTACCGCTGGACGCCAAATGCTTTTTGAGCATTTGCTCCAGATTTGCTTTGCGAATGTCTTTATTTTCCATTCATTGATTCTCACACCATTTAGCAATTCGATAAATATGCAAAATGCTAAACTGAGCTTGATTGTAATTTATCATAAAGCTAAACTGATTTCGTTAATTAAGGAGGCACCGATGGGTAACGAATTACTCCGCTGGCGCAAAGAGGCAACCAATGATGATTGGGTTCGCCTTGCAGCTCTGGCTAAAACGTCTGTTGGCTACCTTGACCAGATTGCATATGGATTCCGCCGCGCATCACCAGGCAAAGCATCCGCAATCGAGGAAGCCAGTAAGCACTTCTCCGGTTATGTACCGGTTAACAAAGAAAATTTGGTGTTCGCACCGCAGCGTGCATCAGCAGCTTAAGCATTTTCCGCTCTCTAAAAACGGACAACCTGTCCTACGTCGCTGAAAAGCGAATCCAATGAAACAAACACATCAAACGTGGCATTTGCTTCGGCTTTGTCACGTCTATCAACTTCTAAAAGGAATTATCGAATATGGACAGTGCAAGAAACAGCAAGTTAATCAATGAAGTGGAAACAGAACTCCGATCTCGCCTGACACACAAAGGCCAGCGTGTTTTGGCTGATGAAGCTGGATGGCATGAATCGAAAGTAAGCCGCTTAAACCTGCGCGATATGGCAACGGTTTTCGTGCTGCTGGAGAAGGTATGGGAAACGAGCCTGATTGCAGAGGTTGCCCGACAAGCGGTAGCTGCTGCGATGGGAAAAGAAAAGGCTTCTTGCGCTGGAACGCTCGAAGCCTAGTAGCAATTTGCGAACACAAATAACTGGAGAAAATTATGCCAGGACTAACTGGATATGTAAACAGTGGCGGGTCACTTTATGAGTAATCTTGCCCATGACAATGTTTCACCAATCAGGCCTGATTTGCAGGTCTTGGAGCGCCGTGTGGTCGATACCGATAATGGGTTTACCAGAATCGCTAACGAGCTACTGGAGGCTATCGCAAGCGCCGATTTAACAGCGCGTCAGTTGAAACTGATGTTGGCTTATGTCCGCAAGACTTACGGTTTCAACAAGAAAACAGATCGCATTGCTGACGAGCAGATTGCTCAACTCACCGGGCTATCAAGGCAGAACGTCAATAAGGCAAAAAAAGAACTGCTTTCAATGAATTGCCTGTTAATGGATGGGGGGTTAATCGGCGTTAACAAAGAGGTTTCAGCGTGGCATTTCAGCAAGTGTCTCCAAGTTAGCAATTTAGTCTCTAATCCAGAGACAAAAACTGTCTCTAACCTAGAGACTTTACCTGTCTCTAACCCGGAGACACACAAAAGACATTATTCTAAAGACAAGAAAGACATTAATTATTCGTCCGAGAATTCTGGCGAATCCTCTGACCCACCCTCTGAAAATATTCCGGCTATCCGACCTGATGCAGCCATCCAAACTCCGAAAGGGGACAAATGGGGTACAGCTGACGATCTCAAAGCAGCCGAATGGATATTTTCTAAAGTTCGCAATGTGTCGCCCACTACCCAGCAACCTAACTGGCCGGCATGGGCGAACGATATCCGCCTGGCGCGCAACGCGCTGAAATGCACGCATCTGGAAATCTGTGAAGTATTCAAATGGGCCAATGCTGACGCCTTCTGGCAGACCAATGTCTTGAGCCCTGCAAAACTTCGGCAGAAGTGGGACACGCTTAAAGCACAGATGAATCAGCCTAATCGAAACCGACCTGTATCGGCGGATCACCAACCAGCTGCCCACTGGAACAGTGAAGAAGCCTGGGAGAATTTCATATGAGACAACTCGTAGCAGCCATCAACAGCCGCGACAGCAATGCGCTCGCCCGTATGGCCGGAGATGCACCGCAGCCTGCCGATCGCCGTCTTCACCTTGAAGTCGAAAAATGATGAACGAGTTTTTTGACGGCCTGAAGCAGGTTTTCCCGGCATCAGTAAGCACCGCCTGGCGTACGCCTAATGATGAAGCAGCGGCAAAGCGTCAATGGATTGCGGCCTTCGCCGAGAACGGCATTACCAGCAAAACACAGCTGGCGGCCGGAATGCGGCAGGCGCGCGCCAGCGGATCACCGTTCCTGCCATCGCCCGGCCAGTTCATCACCTGGTGCAAGCAGTCATCATTCAGCGCCGCTGGCCTGCCAGACGAAGATTCACTGTATTCCCTGGTGATGACCTACTGCGCCAAACGTGGCGGTTACGTTACAGCAGAAGACTATCCGTGGGGCAGCAACGCCGAATACTGGATGGTCACCGGCCTGTACAGCATGATGCGCGCTAACAATCTGAGTGAACCCGAGCTGCGCGTGAAATGCCGCTCTGAGCTGCGCAAGATGTCACAGCGCATCGAAGCTGGAGAAGAAATACCCGAGCCGTGTAAGCAGCTGTTAAAGCTCTCCATCCCATCAACCACCGAGAAAGCGCAGGAAGGCGTTGCGATGCTGCGTGCCACCCTGAAGCGAGGTAAATCATGAGCAGGGTCACCTAAAACCGATCGTACGGCGTTGATAGCCCTCAAAGTGGAGGGGGTATATTCGCAACGCAAAAAATCAATAAGTTCTGCTTTACGTTTCAAGGTGTGAATTTGACTTGCACTTTACCGGTAACATCTTATTTTCTGAAGGTACGCTCAATACACACAAACTGAAGAGGGATATTTATGGCTAAGCATCATTTTCTGAAATCACTTGAAATTACAGCAATTGTCATTTTCGCGCTGGTATTGGCTTACTTAGCTATTACCGGAATCTTATCATCAATGGGCATTGACCACTCCTGGGCTTACCCTCATCGTTAAGTAAATTAAGCACCAGGGAAATCAAGTAAAACTTAAAAATAAACTAATTAAACTATATGGCCGACATCTCGAAAAATGGGGTTCGGTTGCACAAATCGAACTTCCTCGCCGTGGGGCAACAGTTACTCCCATTGCTCGAATCTGGCGACTGCTACCGGCTAATCCTCAGGCCGTGGAAAGAAAAACGTAGCCTTTCACAGAACAGCCTGGTCCATATGTGGTTTGGCGAGATCAGCGAATACCTCATCAAGTCTGGTCGTATCGACGCCACACCTGATTGGGTAAAGCGCAACCTCAAGCGCACTTACCTTGGCTGCGAAAAGATTACATATACCGACTTCGTTACCGGCGAGAAGGTCACCACCTACGAGCCGCGCCACACATCCAGCCTTGATACAGGAGATATGCACTTCTTCCTCAATCAGGTTGAACAGTGGTGCGCGCAGTTCGGGCTGGCATTGACCATTCCGCACGATAGCGAATATCAAAAACTGAAGGATAATCAAAAATGCCTAAGAAAACATGGTCAGATAAGGATCTGGCTTACATCGAGCGCGTCGCCGGAAAGGTTCCTGTGCCCGTGATGGCAGCCGCTATAAACAAATCGGTGTCAGCTGTTACAGGTAAGGCCCACTCGCTTGGGCTAAAGCTGAAGGTACCAGCAATCATCCTCAATAAATATTGGCCCGATTACGCGCATAAGGACCGCACAGACGAAGCGTCATAATTCATTCATGCAATTCTGCAATAACAACCTAATATTTAGAACAGAACACAGATAACGTTCGAAGTTTTAACCACGTCTTTTCTGTAATAACTTTAAAACTTCCGGGTCCGTATGAATATGAATTAGGGCCAGATGTTATCATGTGGAGAAAATCTGATGAAATCAGGACTTGAAGCAGGTTGCGTTGCCTTGGTGATTGACTCAGTGAATCCAGAGAATGTCGGCAAGTCTGTAACATTACTGAGTTGGTTCGAGGCTGAAGAATTTTTTAACGCCCCAGATGGTACTCGTGGACAAATGCCCTCTAACACAGGTGGCTGGCTGTGTGTCGGTGACATTGTATGTGTTGGCAAAATGTCCGTCTCGCTAAGAGATTTCAGAAATTATGGCTGGTGTATTTTCCCATCCATATACCTTATGCCGCTCAAGGGCGACGACCTCAGATATTTTGATGACCGCAATAAGGAGAGGTGCAATGCCTGAAGAAAGGAAAGCACCGAAGGTACGTAAATGCAGAATATGCAAAAAGCGCTATAAGCCTCTTACTCTTTATCAATGGTGGTGTTGCGAAGAGCACCAGGACGAACTGATAAAGCAACTCGCAACAGCTGCCAGAAAGAAACGAATACAGCAGCAGGAGCAGGTCAGGAAGAAAGAAGCACAGCAGGAAAAACGTCACCTCAAGATCCGCAAGTTAGCACTTAAGCCCCTCAGCCACTTCCACAAACAAGCTCAAGCCGCCTTCAACGAGTTTATCCGCACACGCGACGCCGACGATCCATGCATAAGCTGCGGTCGCTTTCGCGATGGAAAATATGACGCTGGTCATTACCGCACTCGCGGGGCATCGCCGGCCACACGTTATGACGAAACCAACTGCCATAAGCAGTGCGTTCCCTGCAATCAGCATCTCTCAGGAAACATCGAAAACTACACGCCAAACCTGATTAAGAAAATCGGGCAGGATGCTTTCGATCTCTTGATGGGCCAGCACCCGGTGGTTAAGTGGACGCGTGAAGAGTTGCAGGAACTAGCGTCGCACTACCGGCAGAAAACCAGAGAGCTAATAAAGCAATCAGAGGCGGCATGACCTGGCTAACCAGATTACTCAGCCGGGTTTATCCCTATCATCCCATCCCGATACTGAGTAAGCGTCCCCAGCTGCCCGGCAAGCCCTACAAAAATCACCAGACGGAGAAAGAAATGATCGCCGATTACCTTCGAGAAAAATGGCGGTTGCTCAGAATGTACCGCTCACGAAATACCTTCCCGGTCGATTACCGAATTATCAAGCACACCGCCAAAATCATGTGGATGAAACATGCGCATTGAACGAGACTTCCAACAAATCGTCAGGCTTGCGGGTGTGCGCAGCGCTGCCGACATGCGACGACTGTTTGGTAATGGATGGAAGACCATCAATTCATCGCAACAGGCATGGGTTCGCCACATGCTCACAGTGTGGGGTCAGCACCTGGGTAATGAAGATTACGATCGCGGAGAAGTAAACGTTATTGGCCGCCTTATGATGCGTTGCGAATGGAGTGAGCAGCAGGGCAGACAGATTGAGAAAATCGTGTCAGAGCTACACTGTGAGGGTTTGCGCGGCGAAGAGTTATTCCGCAAAGCCCGTGACCTGCTAATCCCTCAATCAGCAACGGCAAACATCATTGCTCTCGCCAAAGAATCAGATGATGCTGCCTTTGTTGAATCAGTTATGGTGAAAACATTCGGTAAGGACAACCCGATTAAAAACGTAGCCAGATTACGATATTGCAAACGCAAGAGCGTGCAAAACATCGGAGCATCCATGATCTATTTCACGGGTATCAGCACTAAGGAAGCCCGTAACAGAATGGAATGGGCGCTGGATATTCTTGAGGGGGAAATGTTTTATGCAATCAAACGCGAAATGGAGAATTAAATTCCCTAGAATTAGAAGTGAAGAGAATAGATGGCACAAATAGCTAAAGACAAAGGGCATGTGACCTGGCATATTCACTTTACGCTCGGGAAGCAAAGCGGACTGAGCAGTTCCATCATAAGTGAGTGATTAAAAGCGCCACGGTTACCAGCCGTAGGCGTTTTTTTTATTTACTAAAATCATATAGTTTTAATCGAATGCTAAATTCTCTTTGCTACAACGAATCCCCCTGAGCGGAGGGGCAGAACAATCGAAGTGCGTTAACATGCGGGTGTCGTTGATTGTTTGCGAGCCTACCGGGAGGCACCCGGCGCTGTAGCGACTATAATGCTTTCGTTGTCTGCTGGCTTAAATCATCTTTTGATAGTAACCCGGCATGTCAATTAATCCGCCGTTAGCTTATTGGAAAGAGCGCTGGCTCTAATGCCAGAGGACGGGGTTAAATTCCTTGACGGCGGACCTCTCCATCTCATGGATGCCTGAAAAAACGTATAAGCGTCAGGTGTCAGGTCATATAATTAAGATAAAAAACTTCACTTAAGTAATGCTTAACTATATGCTGGATTTAATGCGGTGAATCACGTCTAGTGGCGTGGCAACAGTCAAAGCTCTGGAGGGCTGTCTGAGCAAGCGGGTAAGGGGGCTGTACCTTACTCACCGTCTAACGAGCGGCACCGCAGATAAGCCATAATGCTTCAGCAAAGCATGGCTCACCTCGGTGGGCCTTTTTTAAAAAAAAGATCCCGAAATGATAAGTTCCGGGATAAAAATTCAAGTTTCTTCAAGAGATTGGGTAGTACCCGCCGAGTAATATACGCGTAATCAGTTAAAATACCTTAAGCACATTCTTAATCAGGTCTTTTGGCGGCGTTTTTTCGAATTCCTGACGTTTTACATCGATGATTCCGTCAGGCAGTAAATTCAGTTAGCGTATTCCGGATTTGTGCCAGCACGGCTTAACTTAGATATTGATAGATTGAAACTACTGATCTTTCCTGTGCGTTGTAAATGAGAACTATCATTGTTGAAATGCTGATGAATGCAGCTAGTATTGATTGTGTATCATCTCAATGCGCCACATCTAACGATGGATTGTTACCTAATCATTGACGATAAACGGGCGCACCAAATTCAGGGCACTGCTCAGGTGGTGCCTTTTTTCAATCAAGATTCTTGACTTCAAAAAAGAGATTTTGTAAAAAATAAATCGCCTGATGTGTTTCATTCGCTAGTCCAATCATTCATCTCGCATATCAGGCCGAAAGCCCCTTCTTAACCGAAGGGGCTTTTTGTTAATCTGAATTCACCAGTGCTAAACAGGGCAATTCACGATCGCTAAATGCGGCAGGGTTTATTATTTTTACCTTATGTTCTAGAGTGTTATCAATGCGGTGAATCCCTCTAAGCGATGGGGCTTCAGCAATCACTCTCCTGAGTGGCAACAAGCCTAAAAGCGGATGAAGGTAGCTGTACTTCATTCACCGGGAGGCACCCGGCACCGCAGACATTTTCAAAGTCGGAACGAATCCCCCTATGCGGCGGGGCATCAGCTAAGAGCCAACGCAAGTTTGCGGATGAAGGTAGCTGTACTTCATTCACCGGGAGGCACCCGGCGTTCCGGCGACCTGCTAATATGACAACATTGCTATGAATCCCCCTATGCGGAGGGGCGACAGCTTTACTCCCAGAATCGGTCATAAGCGGTAAGTATTAGCTGGTACTTATCACCGGGAGGCACCCGGCATAGCAATCCCCAATCTGATTATCTAAAGGCTCGCTCTGGCGGGCCTTTTTTCTTTTTCCTTTCGGTCAGTAAAACCTCACGTAATTTTCCTTAGGCTTAGCGGGCGTATTTTCTCCTGACTATAGACAGCACCGACCCAATGGGAGGTGTGTATGAGTATCAATATGAGCAAAATTGCCACGGGCGCTGCTTACGGCGCTTCCTCGGGCACGATTGCTGTTGGATTGCTAACCCGGTTAAGTCCTGATGAGTGGAGCGCGGTTGGTGTTCTTGCTGGCATCGTGGTCGCGGTCATCACTCTTGGAATCAACTGGTATTACAAACGCAAGGCTACTCTGGCGCAGATTAAAGCCTATCAGCGCTGGCCTGCAGGCTCTGACGCCCAAAACGAGGAATAACTCATGTCTATGTCTATCAGTCTCCGCAATAAGATGATTGCAGCGGCGGGCGGTGGCGCATTGTTTATTGCCACGGTATTTCTCGGCGGCAAGGACGGCGTAGAAGGGCGAGTATACGAACCCTACAAAGACGTAGCCGGAGTCTGGACTGTCTGCGACGGGCATACCGGCAGCGATATCGTTAAGGGCCGCAAATACACCGACCCTGAATGCGATCGCCTGATGTGGAATGACCTTCAGCCCGTTAAACGTGCTGTAGATAGTCTGGTGAAAGTTCCGCTTGGTGAATATCAGCGAGCATCGCTCTACAGCTTCACTTACAACGTTGGCACCTCTGCCTTTTCAAAATCCACATTGCTTAAGAAGTTGAACGCCGGTGATGAAGCCGGAGCGTGCGAGGAAATGCGCCGGTGGGTATACGCTGGCGGCATGAAATGGAAAGGGTTGAAGAATCGTCGCGATATGGAGCGATCACTTTGTCTGGCGGAAGGTGCAAATGACATTTAGCCTGCGTACTTTCCTTATCACCCTCGTGTTGATAATTGCCGGTGCCATTGGTTACGGAGAGATTCGCTACCTCAATGGCTGGTATGCCCATAGCGCCAAAGTTAACGTTGACTACGCACTGAAGAAGCAGAAGGCTGAAGCCAAACTGGTTCCGATTGAGCAGAAGGCGGCAACAGCTAATGCCGATGGCAAAGTCATCTACCGAACCATTACCCGCGACGTGGTGAAATATGTACAAGACCCGAATCGCACTTTGTGCCGCTTCGATGATGTTGCTGTCAGCATGCGGCAGCGAGCAATCGACGCGGCCAACACTATCCCAGGATTTGATGAGTCCACCGTGCAAGCTAAGCCAGGCGGGAAGGGACAGTGATACTGATCTGCAATCGGATTTAGAAAACGCTGAGTGTGTAATAACCCTCCGTCTAAACATTTACAGATGGCAGGCCTGGTACAGAGCCTCGCAATAGCTGAACGTGTGAAAGTCTTTAAGGTGATGGGTTGTTACATGTGCACGCTAGTGCAGGTTGATCTGCTAGCAAAGCGGAAGGCGCGATTTATTTAGTCTGCAAGGCGGGTTAAGACTGACTTGAAAAAAATCCGCCGTATCGGACTACGGCGGCAGATGTCACACACAGGGTTGTCAGCTATTAATGCTGCTCGTTAGTCATGGAATATGCCCGAAGGCACATTACCAGTGCGGGGTGAATTGTATACCTTTCTGAATATGTTGCCGGGATTTGACGGAAACTTTTGGAAATAATGACAAATACCAGACATAACTTAAGTAAATGGCGCGCAATGAATACATAACCCATTGTCAATACTGAAGTATCCGATCTTTCGTTTGATTAACTATCTGCATTACTTGAAGTCAAATTGGTCGAAAATTAGAGTGGCTGGGACTACACTTTACTGCGTTAAGTCAAATTCAAAAGACGAAAGCGGAGAGGACGATGAAAGATGACATGGCGGGTGAATGTGAGATTCGGATAAAACGACTGGCAGGAATTTATCAGATGGGTGACGACTACCAGCAGACCAAGGCAGCAATTAATTCAACCTTAGCGGACTTCAATCATAGACTTGGGAAAGATGTATCTGTACGCATTATGGTATGGAGTGAATTGCATGCTTCCCTGAAAAATTCCCTAATAATTTCAGCCGACTCTCGTTGGATAGAAGCAATACGCTACGCGATTTCCCGGGTTAAGACTTTCAAGCAGAATGCAATGGCATCTCACGCTGCCTGGGTGGCTTCCCATGCCTGAGCTGCAGATTAAAAAATATTCCACTCTCCGAGAGCGAATCGGAGCCGCTTGAAAGGAAAGAGCCGGATTGCAATTCTACTCTAGCGAGCCGTGGCGTATTACTTAAAAATCATCCCAAATAAACTTTGAAGACTAAAAACAATCAATGGAGAAATTGTGGCACAGTTTGAAAGGATGTTAGTTATCCTTTCTATTTTCTGATAAGCAGTCTCCTTATCGCTATCTTTTAGCTCTTCAAGCATCGATAAGACTTCATGTTTTTTGCTATCAGAAAGTTCGGGGTCAACAAGTGCTTCGACCTGATTTTTTATGTCATCTAGTACTTTTAATGCCTCAATATTGTAACTGCTGTTTCCTTTGACCAAAGCAGCGGTAACGTCCTCCAAATGTACAGCGGTATCGAATCCATAACTTTTATTACCCGTAATAACTATGTCTTGACCGCCAATTACACGTATTGCTGTAGATTTATCGTCTTTCATATCAGGTCCATAGGTAGATTAATGGCACTCAACGACAAGCAAAAATGTTCTGTCGCGATTACCTCATTATTTATAAATAGAAATCCCTCTCAGGCGCTCGGATTGTCAATTTAATACTATGGTCAGCTTCATTGAAGTAGGATTTGTAGATTCCAACTTGAATTTAAAAAGTGCCATCGAAAACGGAATAAAGAAGCGTTGCCAGATTGGGGTTGGGTATTCGCTAACATTCGTTACTGCATAGCCATGCTTTCGAGCAAGGCGGTAGAATGAGCCCATCCTTTTGTCATTGATCAGATGAGATTCCATAGTGGCACTTCTATAACCATTCATTTTAAGATGCTCAAGGCAACGTTCAAGGGATGTAACCACTTTGTGCGCACCTGCTTTTTTTCTTGGAGTTCCGAAAATTGCTAAATGCAACGTCACATCCTTATGGCGCTTGTCTACATAGAAAAAGCGACCATGCATGCCATGAGTGCGAAGACTTAGAGCAATCACACCAGCTAAGAAAACCACTAAAAACGATTCAATGTAAATAAAATAATCCATATCCCCCCCCTGAGTGCTAACTATTTAATCGGTTAGTCCCTAAAAAACTTTATACAGAAAAAATATGGCATCACCAGATTGGGAGGCCATCGAATCGGCTTACCGGGCTGGTTTGATGTCTATCCGCGAAATAGCTTCACAACATGGCATTACTCACGGTGCCATTAACAAGCGTGCCAAACGCGATGGATGGGAGCGCGACCTAAAGGCGAAGATAAAAGCCAAGGCAGATGCGTTGGTATCCAAACGTGAGGTATCCAGACAGGTATCCACTGAAACGGCTACCAACGAACGGATACTGATTGAGGCCAACGCAGAGGTAATAGCCAGCGTCCGCATGGAGCATCGCGGAGACATTCGCCGCGCTCGCAACATTGCCAACTCACTATTTAATGAACTAGAAGCGGAATGCGCCGACGTGCCAGCGCTTCAGCAGTTGGGCGACTTGATGTATCAGCCCGACGACAAGGGCTATGACAAGCTCAACGAGATTTATCACAAGGTCATCAGCATGCCGGGCCGAGTGAAGTCGATGAAAGATTTATCCGACACCCTCAAAACGCTGATTGGCCTAGAGAGACAGGCTTACGATATCGACGGACCAACCGGCGACGAGTCAACGAAGAAACTTTCCGATCTGATGGATGATTTAGCCAAGGGGTAACCATGAAGCCAGAACACCTCGCGCTTCTGCGTGACAAGCTCTGGCGACTGAACAACCTCTACTGGATCACCAGCAAAGAAGGTAAGCCAGTCCGGTTCAAAATGACGCCGGAGCAGCTTGAATACTTCAATGGCATGCACACCCGCAATATCATCCTCAAAGCGCGCCAGCTTGGCTTTACTACCGAAGTCTGCATTATCCAGTTGGATGCAGCCTTGTTCGAGGCTGCGAAGTGTGCGCTGATCGCCCACACGCTGAATGACGCTAAGCGCCTGTTTCGCGAAAAGGTGAAGTATGCCTATGACCTACTGCCAGCGGAAATCAGAGCGGCAAATCCTGCGAACAATGACTCAGCTGGCGAACTGGTTTTCAAGAAGGGCGGATCACTCTACGTAAGCACGTCATTCCGTGGCGGGACGCTGCGTTTCCTGCACGTGTCAGAGTTTGGGAAGATATGCGCCAAATTTCCTGATAAAGCTCGCGAGATTGTCACTGGTGCCTTTGAGGCGGTATCAAGCGATTGTTTCACCACCATCGAAAGCACAGCTGAAGGTCGCGCCAGTTACTTCTTCGATTACTGCCACACAGCAGAGAAAGCTCAGCTGCAGGGTAAGCAGCTATCAAACCTCGACTGGAAGTTTTTCTTCTTCTCTTGGTGGAAGAATCCTCTTTATGCAATAGACCCGGTAGAGGGGTTAACTCAGCGCCTGGTTGATTACTTCGATGAGATAGAAGCCAAGCACGGAGTCATCCTCAACGAGCGCCAGAAAGCCTGGTACTACGCCAAAGAGAAGACGCTCGGCGATGACATGAAGCGCGAGTATCCAACGATACCCGCTGAAGCATTCCAGCAATCTGTCGAGGGCGCGTACTACGCAAAGCAGTTTCGCTGGCTCTACACCAACAAACGCATTGGCACCTTGCCTGATAACTCACACCTGCCGGTTCACACGTTCTGGGATATCGGCGTGGGTGACTCAACGGCTATCTGGTTCGTACGCGAAGTTGGCGAGGAATTTCACGTCATCGACTATTACGAGAACAGCGGTGAAGGTCTGCGCCATTACATGAAGGTGCTGAAAGATCGTGGCTATGAGTACGGTGAGCACTGGGGGCCGCACGATATCGAAAACCGTGAGTTTGGATCAGATGCCAAATCCCGCAAAGAGTTGGCGCGTGAAGGATACGAAATCGACGGTCAGACATATTCCATGACATTCAAAGTTGTGCCGAAAACTGGGGTTGATACCGGCATTGAGTCCGTGCGTGAAATCCTGCCTAAGTGCGTATTCGACGAAGAGAAGTGCTCAGAAGGCATCACCCATCTCGAAGGCTATCGCAAAGAGTGGGACGACAAACGCGGCTGCTGGAAAGACAAGCCACTTCACGATCACACATCACACGGCTCCGATGGGTTCCGCTACTTCGCTGTTGCGAAGAACAACCATAAGTCAGTCGGCGCAATTTTCTTCTAAGGAGCACCAGTGAGTGAATTAAAACCGGGGAGAGCTTCCTCGTAAACGCGCTGGCCGCTACCGTGGGGCGTCTGCGCTCCCTTTATTCCGGGGTTAATGGCAATACCAAACGAACTAAATTATGGGATGAGTTCGGCTATCCCGATCAGATTGGGTTTGATCAGTATTACCGCGCCTACGAACGTAACGCTGTGGCTCACGCGGCGGTGCATAAGCTGCTGGACAGTTGCTGGGTAGATCATCCAACCATCATCGATGGCGATGAAGCAAAAGAGTCTACCAAAACCACCGCCTGGGAAACGCTGGTCACCAAGGTGCTGAAGAAGCACTGGCCGAAAATTAAGGATGCGGATCGTCGTAACCTCATTGGCCGGTACTCGGCAATTCTCATCCAGTTTAGGGATGGTCGTGAGTGGAGCCAGCCGGTAGACCGCAACGTTGTAGCAAAGCTCAAAGAAAAAGCCATTGTTAAGCTAATCCCCGCATGGGAATCGCAGGTAAAGCCTGGCAACTTCGATACTGACACGATGTCGGAAACCTATAGCCAGCCGCTCAGTTATAACTTCAACGAGCAGCCAGTGGGCGACGATGGCACCTATGGCGTTGTGCGCGGCGTCACGGTGCACCCTGAGCGGATCATCATACTGAGTGAAGGCTCAGAAGATGAGAACATGCTATCAGGCGTGCCTTTCTTACGCGCTGGCTACAACAAACTTCTCGATCTGGAGAAGGTCTCCGGGGGCAGCTCTGAAGGCTTCCTGAAAAACGCCAGCCGCCAGCTCGGCATCGCATTCGATTCTCAGACCGATATGGCTACCATTGCCGCCCAGGCTAAAGAAGCTGGATACGCCAATATCGGCGAGGCGATGAATGAGAAAATGCAGAAGCTCAATCGAGGCACTGATTCAGCTCTGGTAACTCAGTCGGGCACTACGTCAGTACTCTCTGTGGCCGCCGCCGATCCGCAGCCGACATGGACAGTCACCGCCAACGAGTTCGCAGCATCAATTCAATGTCCGTTCACCATTCAGTTTGGGCAGCAGACCGGGCGCCTTGCTTCTGATGAAGATAAAGCCGATTGGGCGAAGCGCTGCAATGGCCGCCGCTGGGGATTCATGACCGCAGTGGTAACAACGCTGCTTGAGCGTCTATGGACGATTGGCGTAATTGACCCGCCATCATCCGGCGAAGTCACACTGGCCTGGTCTGACTTACTCGCTCCAAGCGAGAAAGAGAAGATCGCCAACATGCAGGCAATGGCAGATGTGGCACAGAAAACACAGGCAGCTTACGGCACCCCGGCGATTGAACAGAACGAGATTCGAGCTGTAGGAGAACTGGAGCCGCTGCCAGAAAACGAATTGCCGCCAACGGTGCCACCGGGAGACCCGCTAAGTGACGACCCTACAGCTAATCCGGACGCCGGTAATACCCCGCAACAAGGCAGATCCGACACAGTCCGCCAGACCAGTTAACAGGATGTTCCGCGACATCGACAACCTCTACTACCGCATCAAGGTTGCGTTAAAGCAATTGTTCGATGAGCAACTTACTGGCCGGGAGCGTGGCACTAACCGACAGTTGCATGCGGTGCACGGCAATGTCATCTACCAGGTGAATTCCAGCGCATATGTCTACGACATGTCCGCAACACAACTGGCCGACCTACTGCAGCGCGTTCAAATCATCCTCGATGATGCATTGCTTGAAGGTGGCAGCAGCAATCTGTGGGCGCTGAGCTATGTTTCTGACGAATATGAGCGTGGCACGCATCAGGCATTCACGAACCTATCCGTACAGTCGCCGATTTACGAGCAGCAGACCACGCTGGCACAACTGCTCAGCAGTCCTGCTTATCAGAATCAGGTAGCAGCGGCCTACGTCTCAACCTATAGCGACTGGCTTCTGGAATCCGACAGGGCTCGTGGTGACCTCGCTAACGTGATTTCAGATGCGATTGGCCGGGGCATAAATCCACGAGAAACGGCGCGGATCATCAGCAAGCGGCTTGATGTATCGATGGCGAGAGCCAAGAACATGGCGCAGACCGAGCAGGTTGGCGCTTTGCGGGAGGCTCAATGGAATGAAACAGAATGGTCTAAGGAACGGCTTGGCCTCAATACTGCGTTACTGCACCTTTCAGCCCTAAAGCCAACCACGCGAACAACTCATGCTTTCTGGCATGGGAAAACACGCACTGTTGACGAGGTGCGTGAGTGGTATAGCCGTGACGGCAACCGCTATCACTGCTACTGCAGCCAGATACCGGTCATCCTCGATGATGACGGCAAGATAGTGAATACCGGCCTTGTTGAGAGGCTGATCAAAGAGCGCAAGGAGTGGCAGCAGGCCGCTTAACCTATCACCCCCATGAGGACACAGCATGAAGCGCAACCGCGTCAACGTGCTGACCGTCGTCAACTCCGCTTCAAACATCACCACTGAAACCATCGACGGCAAGCCACATATTGTGGTTCGCGGAATCACGCCCGTTGTCGATGACATTGTGATGAACCGGAAGTTGTACCCGGCAGCAGAAATTGAGAAGGCGTTTAACACGCTTGAGCGAAATCCAATGCCATTCGGCCACCCAAAGGTGGACGGCAAGCACGTATCGGCCCGCGATGTCCGCGCAGTAAACAACTATCACGTTGGCGCATGGCTACAGAACGTCAGCCACGTTGATGGCAAAGTCACTGGCGACATGTACGTTGACCGCCGCTATGCCGAAGGCAGTGACAATGGCAAGCGACTGATCAACCGCCTGGACGAAATGGCATCCAAAGCCAATGTGGACCCAATTCACATCTCTACCGGCCTGCTTTATTCCGGCATCGCTGCAAATGGTGAATCGAAGGGCAAAAAATACAACGAAATCGCCACGAACATGATGTTCGACCATGTTGCGGTGCTGCTCGACGAGCCGGGCGCCGGAACACCAGATGAAGGCGTGGGCATCTTCGTTAACTCCGATGGCTCGGAGCAGGAACTTGAAGTCGTCAACCTGTCGGAAGGCCAATCACCCGACACAGATTCCCCGCATGACCCTGCACTCAAATCATTTTTTACTCAGCTAAAGGCGTTTTTCAGCGCCAACAGCAATTTCGTCAAAGAGGAAGCAAACCCGATGAAAGAACTCATCACCAATGCGCTGAAAGCGAAAGGTATCGACGTTGAAGGTAAGTCCGATGCTGAGCTGATGGACGCTTACAACCAGATGGCCGCCGATGATGCGACAGCGAAAGCTGCAGCTGATGAAAAGGCCAAGAAAGATAAAGAAGAGGCTGACCGCAAAGCCAAAGAAACCGCCACCAACAGCGAAGAAGCCCCGGCATGGTTCAAGCCCTTCGCCGAAAAACTGAGCACCATTGAAAACGGCATGGTCGTTAACTCTGACAAAGAAAAAAGTGAAAAGCGCGCTGCGGTTAAAGCCAAGTTCCAGCTCGACGATCTGGCTGTTAATGCCCTCGACGGCGCTGCTCTTGATGGCTTCTACGCACAGTGCCAGTCAACCACGGGTCTGAACGGCGGTCTGCGTCAGGTAAACAACACCAATTCATTCAGCGAAATGCCGGAGTAAGAAATGGCTAAAGATGGAAAGCACGTCATCCATGCGGGTGGCATTTTTGCTAATCCGCAACTTCATCGTGAAGGCGCCGCGGCGGCTGACACTCAACCCGGCACCATTGGCTTCTTCGATAACACCACGAAAAAGTTCACTGCCTCGGTAGATGGTAACGAAGAGGCGATCCTATATGTGGCTAACTATGACTATCTGCGCTGCAAAACGGTAGATGACAAGATTGCCGCGGGCGATTGGGTTGTAGCGATGCACCCAACGCCTGGTGTTTTCTTCAACGTGCCGGCCGCGACTGGCACCTACACCAAGGGCCAACCGCTGTCGATCGCCAATGGTCGCGTAAAAGCGTTAGCTGCTGATGAATCTATCCGCGCATTCGTGGAAGAAGACCGTTCAACCACCATCGCGACTGCAGGCGATCTCCTGCGCGTTGTCATTAAGTAAGGAGCACCGAATGTTTGTATTCTCCACCCGAATGGCAACTGAGACGCGCAACCTTGAGGCAAACACTGCTCAGTTCCGCGAACTGGAGTTTGCCCGTAATGCCAGCGCTCAGGCTGCTGCTGACTTCATCGCCCGCACCCGTGTACGTGGTGAAGCGGCCAATGCTCCGCAACTGGATGCAGTCAACGCAGTCGACGATATTCGTCGCCTGTACCGCGCTTATGATCAGACCGTTCTGGCTGAGTTCGAGCCAAACACTGAGTTCACGCTGCTTAACGACCTTATGCCGCTGTCTCGCTCAGTTCGCCTGGAAGAGTCAGTGTATGAGTACGCTCGCACCGGCGGTCGCGGCTGGGCTCACACTTCCATGTCCGGCCAGATTGGTGCGGCACTTGATGCGAAGTCCTACACCTTCGACGGCACCATGGTTCCTATCCATGATTCTGGCTTCAAGTTCAACTGGCGTGATCCGGTCTTCAACAAAGGCTCCGCACTTTCATCACTGGCCGATGCTCAGGCTGGCTCGGTGAATGATGTGCGTCGTCAGTATGTTGACTACATCTGGGAAGGCTTCCGTGACGCAGCGGGGAACTTCATCAGCTTCGACGGTAAAACATGGAAGGGCCTTCGCCATGACGAGCGCGTTGCTCAGGTGACGCTGGCTGTCAACTTTGCGACCAGCACCGATGTTAAAGCGATGCGTGCAGGTGCGATTGCGCTGCGTGATGTACTGAAGCTGCAAAACATGCAGTACGGTCAGCAGACCTGGTACGTTTCAAGCGAAATCATGTCGAACTGGGAACAGTATTTCGATGTGAACTCTCTGCGAACCGTGCTGGAAGAAATTGCGAAACTGGCTGGTATCTCGGCTATCAAAGAAGATTCCGAACTGTCAGGCAATGAAATCGTGATTGTTCCGCTGGCGGCCGGTGTTATCGCCCCAATCGTAGGTCAGGCTTTCGGCACTGTTGCCGATCCGCGCCAGTTCTACAACAGCGATTACATCTGGCGCACATGGGGTGCTGCTGGCCTCATGGTTAAGCAGGACATCAACGGCCACTTCTCTGTCATCCACGCCTCGAGCTAAGGAAACATCATGGCACTCGTAAAGATCATCGCAGCAAACCTCTTTGCCGGTGCCAACTTCCAGAAACTGGAGGTTGGTAAGGTTTATGACGTGGACAGCGCGATCGCTGAAAAGTGGGTCGAGCAAGGCAAGGCTGAGACATCCAAAGAGAAGGCCAGTGATAAACTGGTATTCGAAGTGGCCACGCCTTCAGCGCCGGTTAGCACTGACTCTTCTGCGCTTCAGGATCAACTGAACGTCGCGCTGGAGCAGCTGAAAACTGCTCAGACCGATGCAGAGGCGAAGGATGTGGCGCATGCAGCCGCGCTGGAGCAGCTGAAAACGGATCACGCCACTGAACTGGAAGCCGAGAAAGCCCGAGCTGATAAAGCTGAAGCTGACCTGGTGGAAGCAACCAAGAAGGCGAAATAACCATGGCAGCCCAAATCACGCTGGATGACGTAAAACCGCTGATGGCTGAATTGGGATTCACGGTTCCTGATGCTGTCCTGCAGTTACTTCTCGACCAGGTAAATGCCACGTCTGCATGCATGGACGGGGCGGGCTACTCCGAAAGCCTGCAGAAGCTCATGCTTATCTATGCAGCCGCGAGACTGGCCGCCCTGTCCGGTGCCAGAAAGATTGCTTCTCAGTCTGCTCCGTCTGGCGCTTCACGCTCGTTCACCTACGACAGCTCCGGTACGGATTACCTGTATAGGCAGTTGCTGTCATGGGATACGAACGGCTGTCTTGGTGGCCTGCCTCTTTCTGGCGTGTCGGTTGGCTTCTTCGAAGTTGTCGGGGGCTGCTGATGAACTGGCAACCCCCATCATCACCGCCGAAACCTTACGATCGCGTCTGGCTTAAAACGTCCACTGGCCGGGAAACAACCGGCTACTTCAACAGCGGCGGTGAGTGGGTGTTCAACTGCAGACGTGTTGCCGCTGAAAAGCCCATTGTACTTGGCTGGAGGGCGTGAAATGTCATCATTAGCGAGCTGGTCTTACACGGCTCAGGCGACCGTCTGGCGCACACTCGGGCTGAATGAGTATGGCGATTCGCTTGGATGGTCGGAGCCGTTAGTCATCGCCTGTGATTATCAGGGCGGCCTGTCTAAACGCCTCGGCGCTATCGGTGTAGAAAAGGTCGTTAAAAACACCATCTGGACTGAATATGCGCTGGCTACCCCTGGCGACTACATCCTGATCGGCGCATCGGCTGAGCCTGACCCCATGGTTGCGGGCGCTGACGAAATCATACAGTCAATTCAGTACGCCGATACGTTCGAGCGTACTGCTGATGACTGGGCGATCATCACGGGAGTGTGACCATGGGCATCAAAATACGTGGAGTTGAGCAGGCTAAGAGAAACCTTGATGCAGTCATCAATGATATTCAGGGGCGGAGGGTTTTGCGAGCCATCCAGAGCGTGCTGATCATCGGTTCGTCTCAGGCGGCACTCTACACGCCAATCGACACATCAACGCTGCTAAATAGCCAGTACCGTGAGGTGACTGCGAGCGGAACACGCATTGTTGGTCGCGTAGGTTATTCGGCCAACTATGCCGTCTACGTTCACGACCCTAATATCCCGCAAAACTTCAGGCGCTCAACCGCTCAGAAAGAGTTTCTGTCCAAAGGCTTTGAGGATTCGCGCGATGCCATCAGTGCAGCGATCAAAAGGGAGATGGTGCTTTGAATCCTCCAATGCATACGCGCGTGCGTAATTACATGGTGGATGCAGGTCTAACGGACGGGTTTAAAACGCAGTTGCTTGTCTGGTATGACACAGGCACAGAATCGGATAAGTTCATGGTATTTCGCCCAAATGGTGGTAGCGCGGTACGCAGCCAGCTTGGTGCTGAATATTATGTCCTTCTGGATGTGGTCGGTGCCAAAGGCGGCAACGGTGTAGTTGATGAAGTGGTTCAGTCCATCATCTCCTACGTCCAGCAAAACCCCATGTCTGACAACTGTATCGGCTATCTGCAAAACCTTGGTGGCATACCTGCTCCCGTTCTCACCACCGAAGGCCGTCTGGTCTATCGACTTCAGTTTGTTGCCACTTTCGGCAGCTCCTAAAACGTTAAAGAGGAATTAAACATGGCTGAATGCCAGAACAGCAACGAACGTTTGTTCGGTGGCGCCGTTGTGCTTGAAGTTGCCGATGGCTGCAGCGATGTGCTGCCGCAGGAATCGGAATGGAAAGCACTGGCGGCAGGTACAACAAAAGGTTTCGACTTCAGCCCGAATAGTGTCACCAGTGATGCTGATGACGGCAAGGGATATGTTGAAACTATCGTAACCAACTCGGATTTCACCATTAGTTTTGAGGGTGAAGTTCGTAAGAAGGACAAGCTTGATCAATATGGCGTTGGTCGTTTGATTAAGTATTACCATACTGAAATCTCCAACCGCCGACAGCCTGGTATTTGGGTTCGTCTGGAATACGGTCCAATCACGTTCATTGGTTACATGAACATCACTGCTCTTAGCTCTAGCGGTGGGACCAACGATATTGTGCCAATCACCACTGAGTTTAAGGTGGGTGATGCCAGTACCATTCAGGTGATCGACACCGACGAGACCATTCCAGCAACTGGTGTAACTGTTGCACCGGCGACAGCATCGCTCGCCGTTGGAGCTACGCGCCAATTAACGGGCGCAGTCCAGCCAACAGATGCAACCGACCGCACCGGAACCTGGACAACTTCAGATGCTACTAAGGCCACCGTGAGCAATACAGGCCTTGTCACTGCGGTGGCAGCGGGTAGTGTGACGATCACCTTCACATCTACCGATGGCAGTTTCACCGCCAATTGCGCAGTAACGGTTACCGCTTCGTAACCATTCCAAGGGGTAGCGTGCTGCCCCTGATAATGCTTATGGAGACCATATGACACCATACAAAGAGATTGGCGAGTGCCTGGTCTCAATGGGCGACCATGATTACTTTTTCCGTCCATCTTTCGCAAATATGATGCGTATTGGCGATCCGGAATCGATAGTTCAGGCCTTTTATGACCTGCATAACGACGAGTATACGTCCCTTATTCGGCGCTCTGTCGCGGCTTATGGCGGCATCCCTCAGTGGTTGATGACGTACATTGGCAGGCCGCAATTTAATAAGCCTGTGATTTATTCGGCTATGAATGTGCTTTCCGCATGCTGTGATGACAATGTCAGCTCATTGGTTGGTGAGTTGCGCCCGGGACGCACTGGCCGCTGGTCTTTTGTTTACCGTAAGGGCGCCATGCCATTGACGGATAT
This sequence comes from Pantoea rodasii, assembly GCF_002095465.1. Taxonomy (GTDB): domain Bacteria; phylum Pseudomonadota; class Gammaproteobacteria; order Enterobacterales; family Enterobacteriaceae; genus Pantoea; species Pantoea rodasii. The sequence continues at coordinate 49,304 of NZ_MLFP01000006.1, forward strand.
GGTACTGATCGCACAGTCGCTCATTCAGCACGGCATAATCGGTAAGGCTAAGGTGAGAAAGCTGCAGCGTCACGAGGGGGGCGAGTCCACGACAGGATTCAACGCCTTTGAATACATCAGCGCCGCGCGTACCGGACTAGAGTTATCCTGCGATGAGGCTGAAAAGCTCACAATGACTGAGTTCCAGATGCTGCTGGCTGCCAAGTTCCCGGACCAGAAGGGCTTCACTAAAGAAGAGTATGACGCGGTGGCTGATGACTATTTCGAAAGGAAAGCCAGGAGGCTAGGAAAGGCGGCATGAACAATAAAGGCCGCATTTTTAAGTGCGACCTTCGAATGGATTTCCGTTAATTAATTACTTAGGCATTCACACTTAAGCACGCCATAAGGGATCCCGCTTTATCGAACTCATTAGCCATATATTACCGCGAGTAATGCTAATATAGCTGGAATTGCCTTAGCTGAAATCGTGAAGAAAATGTGGTATTTGGTTTTCTTATTCAATTTAGAGAGGTCATATCCAATCCAAATCACAGCCAGAGCTAACCCAACGTAAGCTAATGATAACTTCAGGTCGTTTTTGTTCAAAATTGCTGCATTGAGCGCTGCTGCGTAAGGAATGCCAAATAAAAATGACAGAATTATTTCCAGACACATTTTATTATCACTAGGGTGGTGCAAGGGTGATGTTGTCAAATCTTTTGGTGCCATAGGGGGCGAGGGAGGTGAAAGCGGAGGGGTTGTTAACTTAGATTGATTTTTGGTCGTGGTTTCCAATTTTTAACTCCTTTTAAATAGTAAAAAATTCAGTAGCTTAAAATACCATTTAGCTCTTTTAATAAGAGCATATTCTGTCTTTTCATCTAGCCTACCCTTCCTTTATGCTCAACGCTACCCTGATAGATGATCAGTGCTTATGATTCTCATCACTCAACAACAAACTGAGTGAACTCTTGGGCGCTATTGCCCAGTCCAAAACTGCGCAGCTCCTGAAGTATTTCTTGTCTTTTTTCGGGTGGCAATTTAGCGATTATCAGACCGATAACCATCTTTAGTTGAACAATTTCAACCTGTGCATCGTCCATATCATCCAGGATGCATTCAAGTTGTATGCGTTTATTGATCGCTGGCATGGTTTCTACTCATTAATTATTCGTTAGAGACAAAATACCTTGATCAGCAAGTTTAGAGCAACTCAACGTCCAGGCTTTTGAACCATCCGGCGACTACGCAGAACAAGTATTTATCACAGCATGTCCTGGGACTAATGGGCACAACCTATAGCATCATCGAACAATTACAGCGCCCCCAAATCATAGATGCACTCAGGGGATGATAACCCCTAACTAAAAGTGACTGACCCGCCTCAAGCGGGTTTTTTATTGTCCGGAGATCGTGATGTCAGAAAAAGTCGGAGACATTTACTACGAGGTTGGCGCTGACATTGCCCCGCTTCTGCAGGGATCATCACAGGCCAACGCCGCGCTTGATGCCATGGGAAAAGGTGCTGACAAAGCATCAGGTAACATGGATGGGCTTGAGCGTTCCGCATCAAAAACCGGCAAAGCCGTGGCCCGCGCCGCTGACGATGCCAGCCAGGCAGCGAAGATTATGGAGCGCCTCGGTAATGAAATCGCGGTGCTGGAAGAGGCCAGCCAGAATGGAGCCCGCAGTGCCACTGTCCTGGCTGCACAATTGATAGCAGCAGGTGATGCATCTGAAGCGCAGACAAAAGAAATTGGTAATCTTGCTGGTAAGCTTTTCGACGTTAAAGAAGCAGCTGCAGAGTCAGCGAAGTCAGTTGCAGCAAATACAGCGGCAATGCAGCGCGCTCAGTCAGCCATAGCATCACTGGAAAGCGACGTATCGGTGTTTAGCACTGAGATGGAGTCAGGATCACGTAGTGCGGCTATCCTCGCAGCACAGTTAAAAGCGGGCGAAGGCGCAACGCAGGACCAAAAGAATCGCATTAGCGAACTAACCGGCAAGCTTTACGACATGAAGGCAGCCCAGGATGCGTCAGCGCGCGCCACTATGCTCGCATCCAAGCAGGCGGCACAGCAGGCTAATGATGCGGCAAAACTACGCTCGCTGTCTTCCAGCCTCACTCAGCAGATCGCAATCCTCACTGAACAGCAGAAGAATGGTGCACGAAGCGCGGCGATGCTGGCGGCACGTTTACAGGCCGGTTCCACAGCGACAGCGACACAGCGTAAAGAAATCGGGGAGTTGGCCGGAAAACTTTATGACCTGAAACAGGCACAAGATCAGGCTAATACTGCTCAGCAGAAATCTACCGGCATTATGGGCGGGCTGAAAACCGGGCTGACAGCAATAGCGTCTGTTATCGCAATCTCTCAGTTGGTTCAGTACGGCAAACAGTTCCTTGAAATTGCAGACACAATGACGCAGCTGCAGGCACGCATTGATCGACTGTCATCAAGCGCGAAAGAGGGCGCAGAGACATTTCAGGCGCTTTCATCTATCGCGTCTGCATCAGGTTCCAGCCTGAAGGACACAGAGAAGCTTTGGGAAACACTCACCTCATCCCTGAAGAGCGCTGGAGCAAGCAACGCGCAGATCCTCACACTGACAGATACCCTCCAGAAAATTGGGCGCATTGGTGGCTCATCTACTGCAGAAATGGCTAACGCTTTACGCCAGTTTGGGCAGTCAATTGCAGGCGGAACGGTACGCGCGGAGGAATTTAACTCCATCATCGAGCAGATGCCTGAGTTAGCGCGCCAGATGGCGGCAGGACTTGGCATCTCTGTGGGCGAACTGCGCAAGCGCATGCTTGAGGGCAAACTATCAGCAGAAGATGCGCTCAATGCCATCATGACGCAGACAGGGCTGGTGAATCAGGAGTTCTCCAAGCTTCCTCGCACCGTGGATCAGGCAACAAACAGCCTGACGATTTCATTCCAGGAATTGGTTAAGCAGATAAATGATACCACCGGCGCAAGCACCGGCATGGTTCATGTCATCGACTCAATCACTGCAGCAATCGACAGGCTTGCAGGCCGGGTGCCAAACGCGACACAGCAGATTTCAGACCTGAACAGCACTGCTGACATGTTTGCCCGTCGCGCAAGAACTTACTCGTTTCTTGGTCTTGATGGCTGGGCAGCACAGGCAGAGGGAATCAACGCAGTCAGTAATAAGGCTGCAGCGCTTGTAGGAGATTTGGCAGCAATCTCAAAAGCCAATGCTTCGGCAAGTAACCAACCGATAAAGATAGATGGCGCAGGGGCCGCAGACGAACTCAGCAAACTTGAAAAGTCCACGAAGCGAAAACTGGAGTTATCCAGGTTAGAGGGCGAAGCACGCGCAAGACTGCAGGCGCAATATGATGCGGAAGATGCTGGTATCACAGACAGCAAGCGCATTAAGGCACTTCAAGACGAATATGCCGCGACAGAAAAGAATACCAGCGCGCGAAAATCCTCAGCAGCGGAAGGTAAAAAAGCTTCATCGCAGGCTGAATCAGATGCGCAAAAGTTGGAGGTTCTTCGTCAGAAGTCTGATCAGGTTGCGGACTCAACTAAAGAGCTTTCTCGTTCACAAGCCATTCTGCAGGCACAACAATCCCTGAGCAAAAGCGCTACCGATGCTCAGATTCTTCAGGCAGGAGAGTATGCGGCCAAGATATGGGACCAGAATAACGCCCTCAAGCAACAGGCACAGATCAAACAGGGTCAAAACTTTGCAAATCAGGAGGTGGCAGCTGGTAAGGCATCAGTTAACCCGCTTACTGGCGAAGCTGTTGATCCTGTTGCTCAGATTGACCAGCAAGAACAGAAAAAACTCGCAGCACTCGCAAACTATCAAGCCATTGACCTTCAAAATGCTCAATTGTATGAAGATGCGAAAACTTCTATTCAGCAACAGGCGGCCAATGCTCGCGAGCAAATTGCGATAACTGAAAGGCAGACCTACCAACAGAATATGAGCAATTTGCTTGGCGCCACATCTGACTCTGTCGGTGCAGTAGCAGATGCCATTGGGCAGGCTGCTGGTAAGTCTAGCGCTGCTTACCAAGCCATGTTCGCCATAAGCAAAGGATTCGCAGTTGCTCAGGCAGCACTTAACTTACAAACAGCCATAGGCAATGCAATGGCGCTTCCATATCCTGCAAACATTCCCGCAATTGCTCAGGCAGTTGCAGCTGGGGGGCAGATGGTCAGTGCAATTAGCAGTATTTCCTACGGCGGCGGCCGAGAAAAAGGTGGGCCCGTTGACGGAAACAGTATCTACCGGGTAGGTGAAGGCGGTAAGCCAGAAATCTTCAAGGCCAGCAATGGAAACCAGTACATGATCCCCGGCGATAACGGGTCGGTGATCAGCAATAAGGATATTGGCGGTTCGAGCGGTGGGGGCGGAGTGATTGAACAGCATAATTACTTCACCATCACTTCTGCTACCGGAGACCCTGAAGAGTTAACCAAACAGATTGCTCAAATCTCTTACCAACAGTCACTTCGAGCCATGAAAGATCAGCAACGCCCCGGCGGAATGCTGACACAGCGTAAATAGGACATCCCATGCCAGAAACTTTCACATGGAGCCCGCAATCGGGCTTCACGGGCGAAGACACGCCTGATGTAACAGTCGTGAAGTTGGGCGATCGTTACGAACAGCGACAGGTAAATGGTATCAATCCGCTCATGGGTAAATACCCGCTGACCTTCATTGGCTATGACGATGACAAGTGCTCACGGCCAAACGTGGCAAAGGAAGTTCGAGCCTTCCTTGTCGCTCGCATGGCTGTTGAGTCGTTCTACTGGACGCCACCAGATACCGGCGTTCAGGCGCTGTATGTGTGCCGATCCTGGTCGATGCAGAAGAACAAAGGCGTTTACACGTTAACCGGAACGTTTGAGCAGGTGCCGCGATGAGAGACATACCAGCAGAACTAATCATTGAAAGCGTTGATGCCGGGGTCGGCGCGATGCTCGACCTGTTTGAAGTCGATTTGCAGTCGTTCGGCGGCGATGTTATCCGCTTTCACGCGGGCACAAACGGCTATTACAACGATGTCATCTGGCAGGGGCGCGCTTACTCGGCCTATCCGATCGCCGTTGAAGGTTTTGAGGTTAAATCGGAGGGGACGTATTCGCGCCCGACGATGAAGGTGGCGAACATTACCGGCCTGATTACCGGTATCAACCACGATTTCGATGATGCGCTTGGCGCCGTGGTGACGCGCCGTCAGGTGCTGGTTAAGCATCTGGACGCCGTGAACTTCCCGAACGGTAATGCTGATGCAGATCCGACGATGGAGGCGGTATCCCGCTATGTCATCGAAGAGATGGCAGAAGAGACGTTCGAGACTGTCACCTACAACCTCGCCACGCCAGTGGACTGTGATAACGCCATTATCCCGGCGCGCACCATCCTGGCTGACGTATGCCAGTGGGTGTATCGCGGCGATGGCTGCGGCTATTCCGGCGGCGCGGTGGCCGATGAGAAGGACAATCCAACATCTGACTTGTCCCGCGATAAGTGCTCAAAGCACCGCAGCGGCTGTCGGTTGCGATTCGCTAAACCTGCTGCGCTGCCATATGGCGGCTACCCCGGCTCTGCAAGGTGTCCTGATGATTGAATATGAATGCCTGGATTATGCCGCCTCATCAGGCGATGAGGTTTGCGGGCTGATTATCAATGGCGATCGCCTGTGGCGATGTCGCAACTCGCATCCTGATCCGGCGCGCAACTTCCGGATCGATGATAGAGAGTGGCTGGAAGCAGAAGCGGCGGGAGAAATCACCGCCGTTTTCATTCTCACCCTGAGCCAAAGCTGGTGCTTTCCGCTGCTGACCGTGCCGCGCAACTGGCAACAGGGATTGATTGGTGGCTGGCCAGCAGCGGGCGTCTGCGCAAATTCCTCCCGGTGCCGCATCTGCTTGGGCGGACATTCGTGCACGGTGAAACGGATTGCTACACGCTGTTTCGCGATGCCTATCACCTCTGCGGCATTGACCTTCCGGACTTCGAGCGAACCAACGGTTGGTGGGTGCGCGGTGAAAATCTCTACCTGAAAAACATCTCGGCCAATGGATTCCATCAGGTTGGCTTCGACGCCATTCAGCCAGGCGATGTAATCATCCGGCGCGCATTCCCTGAATGCGACCCGTGCCACGCAATGATCTGGCTGGGTGACAACATCATTCTCCACCACGAAGTTCACGGCAGGCTCAGCCGCCGCGAGCCGCTGCGACAGATTCACGTCCCTCTAATTCATTCCATCTGGAGACACGAACAATGCTCACTTTTGGATTTGCGGGGAATTTACGACGACATTTCCGCCAGATCACAATGAACGTCGACACGCCAGCACAAGGGTTACGCCTTCTGCTGGCGCAGTGTCCCGCATTCAAACGCGATTTCTACAACACCCGGATCCGCATGCGCATCGATGGCAGTGACGTCTGCAGCGACAACCTCGAATTCCATATGAACCGCCACGTACAAGACGGTGCACGCGTACTTATCGTCCCCGTGGTGGAGGGTTCAATTTCAGCTGTGGCCGCAGCCTGGATCATGGTTGCCGTGGCGGTTGCCTCGGTGGCGTATTCGCTCTACATGACCTCGCATATGAAGACGAAGACATCAGCGGATCAGGACGCCAACTCCATCACGAACAACTCATTCACAAGCGCGGAAAACCGCATCGGACAGGGGCGGCCGGTGCCGCTGCTTCTCGGTGAAATGGTGGTTGGCTCAAATGTTATCAGCCTGGGCATCGATACAACGAACAATCAGGACTGGAATATCTCTATCAGCTAAGGTGACAGCATGGGCTCAGGCGGCGGTGGCGGCAGCACTCCGAAACTAATTGACGACAACCTCAAATCGAAACAATTCCTCCGCGTTCTCGACCTCATCAGTGAAGGTCCAATCTACGGACCTGTAGATCAAAGCCACCTCTCATCATTCATGCTGAACAAAACGCCTGTGACAGATTCTTCAGGCAACGCGACTATCAACGGCGTGAGCGTGGCATGGCGCCCGGGAGCGGCAACACAGACACCAATCAACGGCTTCAACGCCATTGAAGCGACCACTGTGGTTAACACCGATGTCACGCAGGCAACGCCGCTGGTGCGTACAGTTACCGACACCGATGTTGACCGCGTGCGCATGAACATTGGTGTATCTGGTCTGGTTCAGCAGGATACGAAGGGAAACCAGTTGGAGACGGCTGTAACCATGGTAATCGAAACCCGTGTAGGTAACGGTGCCTGGCAGACACAGAAGACAGTAACAATCAGCGGAAAGCAGTCAGGGGAATATCTTGAAGCGCACCTGTTTGATGCGCCAGAGACCAAGCCCTTCGATATTCGCCTGCGCCGAGTCACCGCCGACAGCAGCAGCGACCTGTTGAACAACGGCACGGTATGGAACAGCTTTACCGAAATCACCGATGACAATCTATCATACCCATATGCGGCCGTTGCTGGATGCGTGGTTGACCGTGACCAGTACACCGACACGCCAACGCGCACGTACCACCTGCGCGGCCTGATTGTCGATGTGCCGGATAACTACGACCCGATCGCCCGCACCTATACCGGAATCTGGCTTGGTGGATTTAAGTCAGCCTGGACGAACAACCCGGCATGGATATTCCGCGCGCTGGTGAAGAACACCCGCTATGGGCTGGCGCGCCGTGCTGGTTATGTCGATGTGGATGACGGCAGCCTGTATGCCCTTTCCCAGTTCTGCGACCAGCTGGTTGATGATGGTTACGGCGGAAAAGAACCACGATTCACACTTAACGCCTATATCACCGAGCAGAAGAGCGCTCGCGACCTGCTGGATGACATTGCAGGCATGTTCCGGGGCATAGCGCTTTGGGACGGCATGCGCTTTTCTGTGATGCTGGACAACCCACAGGATCCGGTTGCTTCCATCACTAACGCCAGCGTGGTCGACGGGCTGTTCACTTACAGCTCAATGAAGCGGTCAGAGCGATATAACGCGGTGGTCGTTTCATGGACTGACCCGAACAACGGCTGGGAGCAGGTGAAGGAATACGTTTCAGACGACGAGATGATTGATCGTTACGGCTACAACGAAACGACGATGGAGGCTTTCGGTTGTACATCTCGCGGACAGGCTTTCCGCACCGGGAAATGGATGCTGGAAACCGCCAAACGCGAGACCAAGAAAGTCACCTTCAAGATGGCGCGCGAGGCGATCCGCTTCATTCCCGGTGATATCGTTGAGGTTATGGACAACAACTACGCGGCCACGCGCCTGGGCGGGCGTATCATCTCTCATTCAGGTGCAGCTATCACCGTAGATACTGATGTTTCAACGTTGGCCGGCGGCGCTGATTTGATGTCACTGATGGGCTCGAACGGTAAATTCATTAAGTATGAGATTGCCAGTGTTTCCGGGCGAGTGATTACGCTTAAAACGGCTCCAGCATGGGTGCGTGACGGAACGGTATTCGTTATCACCACGGGTGAAGTGGCTCCCCGCATGTTCCGCATCATGGGCATATCTGAGGACGACAATAACTCGGTATACAGCATCTCTGCCACCTTGCACGACCCAAATAAGCAGGCCATTGTTGATGATGGCGCAGTATTCGAGATGCCAAACGATACGCTGAATGGCTATCGCGTGCCGAACATCGAGAACCTACGGATCATCAACACCAACACCGAAACCGTGCAGGTAACGGCAACGTGGGAAACGGCGACGCTAACCAAGAAAATCGTGTTCGAGCTTTATGTGTACAGCACAGAGGGCAAGGTCGTGGCGCAGTATGAAACTGACCAGTTCCGCTATGACTTTTACGGGCTGGATGCTGGCAGTTACACGTTGGGCGTGCGAGGTCGCAACGAGAATGGCATGAAGGGCGCTGAGACACAGGTTAGCCTGGTGATCGGGGCGCCGGGTGCACCATCGTTCATTCAGTGGACGCCTGGAATCTTCTCCGCCGATATCGTTCCGGTGATGAATGTCACGGCGACTACCGACACATCATTCGAGTTCTGGTACACCGGAGAGGTACCGGCCAGTAGCATTGGCGCGGTAGAGGATGAAGCACAGTTTCTCGGGCGTGCATCTCAGTGGACGCTGCATGGCTTAAAAGCCGACCATACGTATTACATGTATGTGCGCACCAAAAATGCATTTGGTGTATCGCCATTCGTTGAGGTGTCAGGGCAGGCTTCATCTGACATTCCCGGGATGATTGAACTGATAGACGAAGGGATCCGTAACTCTGAGGCGTTCGAGAACCTCACCGGAAACATCAACATCAATATTGAAGGCATGCTGCAGAACGCCCTTAATAACAACTCAATCGTTGACCATCAGTTCGCCATTAACGGTGAAGTTCGCGCTGACGTGATTGTAGTGAAAACAACCATCGCTACAGTATCTCTGGCAATGGCAGAGCTTGAGACCCAAGTACAGGCCCAGATGGGTGACCTTACTGCTGCGGTCAATGAGAAGCTGACGGCCACAGTGACGGATAACGGCACGGCCAAAGCCTCATACACGCTTAGAGTTGGAATTAAGCGTAATGACGTTTATTACGGTGCAGGAATGGCGATCGGAATCGAACCATCAGGCAGCTCTTACAAATCGACGATAGCTTTCAACGCGGACCAATTCGGTATCTATACCGGCAGTGAGGCTGGCAATTATCAGATGGCTTTCGCAGCTGTAAACGGCCAGGTGTTTATCAATGATGCGTTCATAAACTACGCCGGTATCACGCTGGCCAAGATTGGCTCCTGGTTTTCAGCAAATTATGTGGCTGGAATGATGGGCACAATCATGCGTTCGGACGGTTCATTCGAACTACTGGGCTCTGTTGCTGGTCGGGGGAAATTCGTCGTCGATAACAATGGCGCAGCTGGTACAACGCGAGTGGACAGGTAGTGTGTTCTATGGGGGTTCAAAGGTAATGGCTGACGGATATTACGCCTACATCGATGGAACCACATATGATGCCGTAAACAGCATGAACTATGGGTTTGTTGTAGATATTGCCGTTGTCTCGGGTTCCGGTAGCAAATCCTATAGCTATGCAGGTTTCACGCTGACGGCGTTTCTTGTGGGTGGTGCCGTTACCCAGGGAACGGCTCAAAAGTCTGGTACGGTGACGATATCAGGACAAACCGTGTCATGGAGTGGGGTCGAGGGTACTGTCCCGAAGCTGGTGGTTTACGCTAATGCGAATGCCACGCTTAAATATGATGGCTTTGTTTATAACGATTACACCAAAAATCCGCCAGTGATGAAATTAGCACCTCCTTTTACTCCGCTGGCACTTACTCAGGTAATCGACCTTACACCCGGATATGGGCAGGTATTGCAAACTTCTGTGCCATACGGAGCTGCTTTTATTGCTTTCCACCGCTCTACTGCATCATCAGGTTTCGATCATGTCATCTGGGATGAAATTAACCAGAATGGATTCTGGTCATTGAGGTTCCGCCCGGCAATTGACGGTTCAATAGCCATGGGGCCGTGCAGGATTTATGTATTCTCAAAACTCTGGTTAATACTCCTGCCGCTGGGTTCTTCATGTATTTAGACGGTCAGATTGTGTGGCATAACAACTGCCTTCCATTGGAAATGGTGGTAGGAGGAAAGTCAGGTCAAAGCACGCCAGTCGCTATTACTGCTGGCGCTTCCGTTCTGGTCAATATCCCATATGACCCTACTTATCCGATTCAGGGGCAGGCACGATATAACTGCTACAGCGCGGGCATAAACACTCAGGGATTGTATGAGGCATCTGGTGGGGACATATACGCGGCAAGGGAATACAAAACTACAGGCGGCGCTCCACCCAGTTCTTCAATGGGGCCGCCAGCGTCAATCAACACTTCAGTCTATGACACTTATTACAGGCAGGCTTTAGGGGTTTAGCTTGTCGCATTCTGAAGTGTCAAGAAACTGTGATTTATCCGCCCATGTATGGAATGGATTTCCAGCAAGGTATTTACCGTTTTCAATTTTAAATACAGCAACGTCATATACGTGATTGGTGATTTTAGCTTTGTTATAGCAGATTGGCGGCGTATTAGATGCGCAACCAGATAAAGCCAATAACGCTATAGAAATAGTGAATGTCATCTTCATATAAATACCTTCCTTTTTGTATACAGCATGAAATCACCTCAGCCATTTCGATTGAAGTGAATGATTTAGATCTTATCGATCGATTTATTTACTTGATTGGAACAGAGATGATTACATAGCCCGGCCTGAGCGCTGGGTTTTCTTATTGCCCGGAGAAAACTATGCCAGCAGGCACTATTACGCTCACCAGTGGTTCAACAGCCGTTACTGGTACAGGCACTAACTTTGCAACTGAATTAAAAGTAAATGACCTTATGGTCGCCGTTGTTGGCGGAGTGACTTACACACTTGGTGTCCAGGCTATTGGGTCGGCTACAGCATTGACGCTGACCACTGCTTTCAATGGACCAACTAGTTCCGGATTAGCCTGGACGGCACTACCAAATGCAGCCCTCGTCGGAATCACGGCTCAGGTAGCGGCTGATGTAGCTAAGGCAATACGAGGTTTTAACTTTGATAAGGTGAACTGGCAGAAAATTTTCAGCAGCGACACTTCTGTCACCGTAACATTGCCTGACCTGACAAAGTTTATTGGTCCAAGTTGGGGCTATTTGTCCACACAATTAAGTAATTCACTTACAAAAGACGGCAATCTTGGCGGTCTCGCAGACAAAGTAACGGCTCGCGAAAACCTTGGTTTAGGTGATTCATCAACTAAAAATGTCGGAACGGATGCTGACTCCGTAATGGCAGGGGATGCAGGGTTGCTAAAGTCTGGTGGTACAATGACTGGTGGAATCACCATGGCTGGTAACACTGGAATCGATTTGTCTGGATCAAATATTTCCAGGATAAATGTTATGTCCTGGATAAGTACTGCGGCAGCTCGAGCAAGCTTGGCCGCAGCAGGTTTTCACAACCATCATCAACTGTTTTTGATTTGCCGGGCGCAAGCCGAACTATGCGAGTGATTTGTGCGACTGCGGTAGTAACACTTAACGCAGGGAGTACCGGAACCATTACATACCCAAATGCTTTCCCAAACGCCTGTAATGCAGTTGTGGCATGTAACGGTGACAGAAATACAACAGGAGGGAACGTAAATATTATCGGCACTTCTGCTTTAGGAGGGTTTAATTTTATAGCGGAGAACAGCGCCTCATCAGGTGTTAGGATTAATTACATAGCGGTAGGGTATTAATAATGGTTGAGACCACTGAAGAAGTAGGAAATTTTGAAGAAAAATATTATTACAGCATTTCTGCTAAAGGATTTTATCTTCAATCTGATATGAATTTGTATGCCAATAAGCCGACTGATTTAGTTGAAATATCGGCGGGTGATTATTTGGCTTGGTGTAACCCTCCTGAAGGATACTATCAGGAATTTGATGAGAAGGGACCTAGGTTGGAAGAGTTGCCTCCGATTGATCATCAAGTCTTTACAGAATCCAAGCGTAAAATATTACTGGATGAGGCTACACAGTCAATCATTGTATGGCAGACTAAACTTCTGATGGGCCGCAAATTGAGTAATGCTGAGACTGAATCACTTAATGCCTGGATGGATTACATTGACGCTCTGAACGATACCGACATCAGTGTTGCACCTGATATACAGTGGCCGACAAAGCCAACTCCTTAAAAAAGCCCCGGCGACGGGGCAGATATGTACCGCGCCCGTCTTGAAGCAGACTACGGGGTGGGTAATTAAAGGTTAGTCGCTCACACTGATCCCCTCCACCTAAATTCGTTTTACCGTGCCTCCCACCCATGCAACATGCGTAAAAAAGCCCGCTCAGTGGCGGGCAAAGTGTTTCATGGCAGGATTAACCTGCAAACTCGTACGCTAACGCGCAACATCCTGTATGCGTGTAGCTCTCTTAGGCTAAGACTGTGTAAAGTACAGTGATGTGGGAATGCTCTTACAAGTTGTGAGGTTAGGATTGTTCTGTGCTAGAGCATAAAAAACCCGGCACGGTGGCCGGGCACTGACTAACTCTGTGGCTGACCAACCGGGCCTTTGCCCAGCGGGCCGCCAGGTACTGATTCGCCGCTTGGTGCATGCGGTCGACCATCATGGCCTACTGCAGGGCTTTCATGATGGCATCCTGCCAGCGTCACAAGGCCTGTAATAATGATTAATCCGCTTAAAAACTTCTTCATAATTTCCCCAGTCCATGAAAGCAACGGTATGTTGCTAATAAAGCTTAGGTTTTCAAAATCATTTGTCAAAATCAGAGCAATTAAAAAAGTAAATTTCGTTATGCGCCAAGGGCTTTACAAAAACCTCACGTTAACGATCTTGATAAGCTTCTTTTTACAAATAATACTGTACGTACATACAGTGTTGTTGAGTGGGAATGACAATGCCCCGTGACTACGAAATTAAGATGGCCTTCAGACAGGCGCTAAAGCGTGATGCAGAGGGCCGATTCACAATCAGTACAGTGGACTTTGTGGCAGTGCTTAAACGTTATAAGTGGGAGTATTCCCTGAGTGAAGCGAATAAGTGGATTGAAACCCACACAACAACGTTCCGGGACATTTCACCTACAAACGGTGAGGAGCGCGTGTTCCAGGTTTTCAATCCCAATGGTGGAATGTGATGTTCGCGCTGGTTGATGTGAACATGTGTTATGTCTTCAGCGCAACATTCGCCCGGCGCTAAATGAAAGCAGGTGCGATCCTCATCGACTTTTTTAGCCAGGGCATTTCACAGCTCAATCTCTTTGACGACCACAAACCAAAGGCCAGCAGTGGGGCGCTTAGTCGACGGCCTTAACCAGAGCGGGAAGGAGAAAATATGGTTCGCAGCACAGGGTACTCAGAAAGCGTGGGCAATGAAGCGAGAAATGTTGTCCCCGGCGTACACCACTCGATATTAGGATCTGCTGGCTGCGAGGTGACTCTCCCGGTTCAGAAATTGATGACAACCAGCAGTACCTGTTACCTGGTGGAATGGAACGGGCGAAGTTGCATCGTAGACGAGAAGCGTCGACCGCAGAATGGTGACGCTGTTCTGTTGGACCTGTCAGGAAATTACGAATGGGGGCATGCTTATCTGCATCCCAGCCGCATCATCACCGATGACGGTCTGACTCTGGAGAATGACCTGCTGGAGGATGTGGCCGTGGTTGGAGTGGTAACGCACGAGGTTACTGCAATACACGAACAGGATGGGTCACCAATTTAATGCTCAAAATAAAAGCCCGGGAAACACCAGTCACCCGGGCGGCAACAATTTATGCCAAACATTTCCATTAAGAGTAAGAGCATGGCCTCAACTACGGGGAAGCAGTCAGGACTTAAGAAGAATAGTATGCCTTTTAATTTTTGCTTTTGAGACCAATCATAAATTCACTATTCACAAGGTGATCTAGAATGATTAGGACAATTCTCATTTCTGGAGTGCGCCATGAAGGATGAAAAGTATTTTGAAAATCTTCACTCACGTGTAATTGGTGTGTTAGGCGGGTCTCTCATGTGCATTCTTGAAGAGCAAAAAGAGCTCACCAAAGATTCTCTGATTGGAGTTGTTAAACAAAATTTTGCAGGAGATGACTATCACTTAGCTGTAGATGTCGTCTTGGACTTGCTCCGTCAGCACAATCGTTGAATCACTTCTGTGCAAAATAGCCCGGAGCAAAGTAATCCCGGCATCAAATATTATGCCTCTAATTCATTTTGTCCCGATGGGAACCGGAACGAATTGAAAATAGCTTGAGGCCAAAATTGCCAGAGTGCGCATAAAAAAAAGCACAGGCTGCCCTTGAGTTCAGTCCTGTGCGGAGAGTTCATAATAATCTTTTATAGTTTTTGTTGGCCTGCAATGATGCGTCGAGTCACCAAAGCATGGGAGTCCATTGTGCCTGCATTAGAAACACAATCATACTGATAAGTACTGTAGCCAAAGCCGGTATAAACGGGTATCTCACTCAGCCCTCTGCAAACACAGCCATTCGTATTTCATGCCAGTTATTAATGTAGACCATAGCAACAAAAAGCCCGCGCTGCGAGTGAGATGAAGCGCGGGCAATCTTTGGGGGAAACTATCGAACCTTCTGGTTTGTATTCATCATGCTCTTTCCTGCGTTAATTATTGTGATCTGAGCCGCTTGGACGAAAAAAAACCCGCTTCCAAAAATGGAGCGGGCGTTAAATTGGAGTTTGTAACGAACAACATCACATCACTAATGTTGAAGGGAAAATGTAACACTCTTACAACAAAATTTGGTTCGTTAAATCATCTGATTACAGTGTAATAGTCTGAAAATTATGAACAAAAATTAACCTTTGTAAGTAAAGTGTTAATTCTGGAATTTAATAAGAAATATTAGGAAGGCTTAAGTCAATTAGTCCCGGTAAGCCAAATGCATGTGTAACCGTTTTTAGCACAAAAAAGCCCGGAGCAATGGAGTCCGGGCGGCAATAATTAAATGCCTGACATATCAATGGAGTGTTGGTAGTTCCGAGGAGAACTGGAACGCCCTTATGATAACGTTCGTCCTTGGATAATCCAGTCTTTAAACACAAAAAACCGCACAGAGGCGGGTAAAAATTCGTTCAATGAGAAATTCTCTTTTCGTACGCATAACGCTTGCTGCGTGTATATGAATACGTCGCTATTATAGCAATAGTTTCTTGAACGTTCCGAAAAGTTCCATGATAAGAATTTACTGAGGGGAGTAACGGATTTAGTTCCGTTTCATAAGTGATAGTTTCAGAATCAAAAAAGCCCGGCACTGATGGCGTCCGGGCTGCACAACGGGTGCGAATCATGATCAATCGGAGTTTGTCGATAGTACAGTTAAGTAGAAGCGACACTCTTATATTAGGCTGGCACTAGTAGAATGCCAGCGAAGCGGTTGATGTAGTGACCAAAATCTGTGGGGCATGTATGGGGCAAAAAATTACCGCAAAACGATGTTACTACGTGCTAGGTAGTGAATCATTTTGCGGTAAGGCTCTGACAAAAACCGTGATACGTTGCGACTTCAGTCGACTTCCGTTTCCTAATCCCCTCTCTCCAGATAAATAAATATTGCAGGAAGGGCTGATCGAGCATCGGAATCAGCGTCAATACATCGTGACTGCTGAGTGAACTGCCAATGCCTAATAAAATGCCGCAAAACGACAGCAGGGCAACGGGCAACATAAAGGTTTTACCCAGACTCTGGAAAAATTCCCAAAGTGACATTTTGGGTCGGCTCACTGACATGGTCTCTCCTGGCTTAAAAGGGCAAACGTGTAAACTGATAAATAAATGATAAAACGTTTTACCAAGTCATTTTGTGGCTATAGTCACAAAGCGTGACTAATGTCGGGCTTTATTTTTGCGCTAATCAGTGTAACGTTTTACCTCTTTGTTTCTTCATCAGTTGTTGGAAACGGAACGCGATGTCCCAGCTTAAAACCACTATCCATGACGTAGCGCAAGCTGCCGGTGTCTCCGTCTCGACAGTTTCACTGGTGTTGTCTGGCAAAGGGCGCATATCGTCCGCCACCACTGAGCGCGTGAATCAGGCGATTGAGCTGTTGGGATACGTGCGCAACCGTTCAGCCTCCATCCTGCGTGGCGGGGAGAGCGGGGTGATTGGCCTGATCGTGCGTGATCTCAGCCAGCCGTTTTACGCCGCGATGACCGCGGGCTTGAGCGAAGTGCTGGAGCAGCAGGGGAAAGTGTTGGTGCTGACGCAGAGTGGTCAGCACGGGCAGCATCTGCAGCGCTGCTTCGATTCGCTGGTGGCGCAGGGTGCCGATGGCATTGTATTGGGCGGTGCAGTGGCCCAGGCGGAAACGCTGGTGGCGCAGGCACACGAACAGCAAATTGCCCTGATATGTGCGGCTCGGGCCAGCAGCCTTGATAAAGTCGATTCTCTGCGACCAGACAACAGCCAGGCCGCTCGCATCGCAACGGAGTACCTGATCCGTCAGGGGCATCAGCGTATCGCGTGGGTGGGGGGATTGGGTTCTTCACTGACGCGCGCCGAAAGGATTGGCGGTTACTGTGCCACCTTGCTGCAGTATGGTTTACCGTTTCGTCCGGACTGGATCATTGAGTGCGACGATCGTCAGCAGAGCGTATCGGCATTGACGCAGGATCTGCTGCATCATCATCCTCGCATCACCGCCATTATTGCGCACAACGCCAGCACCACGCTGGGCTGCTATTTTGGGGCGATGCATAGCGGTCGTTCGTTGGGTGAAGATGCGGTGGACAGCTATTTCACGCAGAAGCTGGCGCTGGTCGGCTTTAATGACGATCCGCAACGTGAATCCTATGATTCATCGCTGACGTTTGTCAGTAGCGAGGCGCGTGATGTCGGCAGGCGAGCCGGGGAAAGAATGTTGCAACGACTGGTGCAACCGGAAGCGGAGGTGCAAACGCTGATTGTGCCGCCGCAGTTGGTGCGGGGGGCGTGAAATGGGCGGGCGCACCGAAATGCACCCGCCACATATTTACTCCGGCATCCCTTCGCTGGTCTGTGCGCCCAGCATATAGCGAGACAAGAACTGCTCCAGTGACATCTTGTCGCCGTTCATTGTCACCTGGCCGTTGCCGTACTGCAGGCTGGTGGTGATGTTGTCATCCTGCTGCTGCGTCAGACGGAACATCTGGCCCATTGCCGCCAAACCTTTCACCTGCTGATCCGCCAACTTCTGCGCATCGTCGCTCTGATAACCTTCGGCCAGACCGACGTGACGCATCGCTTCGGTGGCCATCGGCATATTGATGTTCAGCTTGCCATCAAGCGTTTTCAGCACGCGGTCTACCGCAGCGCCCAGATTTTGCGCTTCGCCGGTGACCGTAGCGGGATCGTTAAAGCCGAGATTGAGGTTGAAGGTGCTTTCCCCTTTCTCGTTTTTCCAGCTCAAAGGCGCGATGCTAACGGTTGGGGAACCTTTAAGCAGCGTCGGCAGGTTATTTTTCAGGATGGTTTGCACACTGGCCTGATAGCGCGCCGGATCCTCAACCAGACCGGGTTGATTCAGCAACCCCTGCATTTGCGCATTGTAGCTATCAGAGAAAGTTTTCACCGCCTGCGCGTCAAATTGTGCAAACTTCATCGCCAGCTTAGCTTCGCCGAACGGCTGCTTCTGCAGGGTAATATTGCCGACGTTCAGATCCAGATTGCCGCCAATTTTGCCGTCTTTGTTATCAAAGGACGACTTGGTGTCGAGCTTCTGCAGCGATAGACCTTCCTGACCGTTGATGCTGGCGTCGAGTTTATCCAGGCTGATGGATTGATCGCCCACGCGCACGCCTTCCGGGCTGAGGTGAGTATCACCCTTCAACTTCAGGCCGTTAAGGGTGAACAGTACCGGCTGTTCAATCTGGTTTTTGCTGGTGACAGCAATGCTAGAGAAATCGCCATTCAGGCTGACTTTGTCACCTTTGCTGTCGGCGCTGATCTCCAGGCTGCCGCCGTTAGTGGCGAGACGGTCGCCAGTTTGTGCATTGTTATAATCCACCGCCAGCAGATCCAGTGCGGTGTCAGTGGCACCGCTATAGCCGACGCGTGTATCCGCGGTTACCAGCGATTTACCGTTAGTGAGTTCAAACAGTTTCTTCACCGCATCGGTGTTTTCCAGCTCGGTATGCACGGACGCCATGCTCGGAATCAGGCTGCCGCGCTTCAACTGGGCGAACGGGAAGGGGCCGTGATCGATAGTTTCGTTCAGCACGATGCTCTGACCCGGCTTAAGCAACGGATTATCTTCAGTCTGTGAACTGGCCTGAATCACCAGTTTGGTTTTGCTGCTGAAGATACCGCGCTGGTAATCCTGATAGCTAAGCGTCAGGCGGGCATTAGGCGCATAGGCACTAAGCTGCGAGTTGGCGTTTTGCAACATCTGATCCATATGGCTTTCCAACTGCTTGCCAGTAAACCAGGATGCGCCTGTCAATATCACGCCAATCGCTACAATCACACCTACGGCAACCTTGGTCTTTTTCATCGCTGAGTCGTCCTTATCCTTGGGTCCGCACGCCGCTGTTGGGGTGCGACGGTGAAGAAAAACGCCCGCAGGCGTTTTAAATTAATAGTTTGAAAGAATAGCAGTTAATGCTGGCATCGTCAGCCGGATCAACCGAGAGCGTTGTACACCCGCGCCAAACGACCGGTGCCCGCTGCGCTTACCGGCGACGCGTTGGCGGCGATGAAACAGGATTCCCCCGGTTTCAATACCAGCTGCTCACCTGACTTCTCAATCACCGCTTGTCCTTCGATGCAGAACAGCACCGCGGCGCTCTGCTGCGCTAGCGATTGTGGTGCAGCGGACAGTGAATGGATAGCAAAGGCAAAATCGTCCACCGGGATGGGGAAGTTCAGCGTATCGCCTTGCTGCTGAGGTTGGGTCAGCAGCGTCGCCGCGGGTTTAGCCTCGAACTTCAGGTTCGCCATCAGTTCTGGGATATCGATAAATTTCGGCGTCAAGCCTGCGCGCAATACGTTATCGGAGTTCGCCATCACTTCTAACGCCACGCCTTTCAAATACGCGTGCGGCGTTTCGGCAAACAGGAACATCGCTTCGCCGGGTTGCAGAGTGATAACGTTCAGCAGCAACGGCGAAAACAGACCGGTATCGTCAGGATAATCAGCGGCGATGTTTTTGATGGTCTGCCAGGGGTCGCCCTCGCGTGAATTGAGTGCAGACTTCAATACTGCCACGGCCCGTGATTTAGCCTCGTCTTTGAGTGACAGCAGCGTTGAAAACAGTTTTGCCAGGCTGGCCTCATCGGCTTTTTCGAGGAAGTGGGCAATCTGCGGATGGGCGCCGGCGACCGGCTCAAGCAGGGAGACAATTTCGTGCATCTCGCGGAAGCCATTCATCGCCTGGAATGGCGTCAGGGCATACACCAGTTCCGGCTTGTGATTGGCATCTTTGTAATTTCGATTGGCGGCGCTCAGCGGAATCCCCGCGGCATTTTCACGCGCGAAACCCACTTCAGCCGCCGCTTTGCTTGGATGCACCTGAATCGATAATGCCTGATCGGCGCACAACACCTTAAACAAGAACGGTAGTTCACCAAAGCGTTGGGCTACGGCTTTTCCTAAAGTGGCAGCCTGATCGTCATTGATAACATCGCGCAGTGAACGCGTTTCACCGTTGATCTCAACGGTCGAAGGGCTTTTCGGGTGCGCGCCCATCCACAGTTCAGCCATCGGTAAACCCTGTGGGTTTTCAATGCCGTACAGGTCAGTCAGCGCAGTTTTGCTGCCCCAGGCGTAATTTTGCAGCGAATTGTTCAATTTTTGCATCGTTTACCCTTAATAACCGTAAGTAAATAGGCTTATTAAAGCAGAAAGTGCCATACAAAATACATCAACAAGTGCAATAAACGCGATGGGCTCGCATAATGTTAATTTCTTGTATGTGACAATCTTGCTCGCTCAACGGCGTCGCGGGAAGACGACCTGAGCGGAAACCTCTAATCTGAGCTAAGGAGACGTAGTCATGGCAGCGAATCGCATTGAAAAAGATTCAATGGGACCGATCGAAGTACCGGCAGATAAGTTGTGGGGGGCACAAACCCAGCGTTCGCTGGAGCATTTCCGAATCTCAACCGAGAAGATGCCCGTTGCATTGGTGCATGCTTTGGCGTTGACCAAACGCGCAGCAGCACAGGTGAACCGTGATCTCGGCCTGCTTCCGGCAGAGCGTGCGGAGGCGATCCTGAAGGCGGCTGACGAAGTGCTGGCTGATAAACACAGTGAAGAGTTTCCGCTGGCGATCTGGCAGACCGGTTCCGGTACCCAGACCAACATGAACATGAACGAAGTGCTGGCCAACCGCGCCAGTGAAATCCTCGGCGGCGAGCGTGGCATGTCGCGTTTGGTGCACCCAAATGATGACGTCAACAAGAGCCAAAGCTCCAACGATGTGTTCCCCACCGCCATGCACGTGGCCGCGGTCATCGCCGTGCGGGAGCAGCTGATTCCGCAGATTCATGTGCTGAAAAAGACCCTGAGCGAGAAGTCTGAAGCCTTTAAAGACATCGTGAAGATTGGTCGTACCCACCTGCAAGACGCCACGCCATTGACGCTGGGCCAGGAAATTTCTGGCTGGGTGGCAATGCTGGAGCATAACCTCAAGCACATCGAACACAGCATTCCTCACGTGGCCGAACTGGCGCTGGGCGGCACCGCAGTGGGCACGGGTTTGAACACCCATCCGGAATACGCGGTGCGTGTGGCGAAAGCCCTGGCCGACCTGACTCAGCAACCGTTTATTACCGCGCCGAATAAATTTGAAGCGCTGGCAACTTGTGATGCGCTGGTGCATGCACACGGTGCCTTGAAAGGCCTGGCGGCGTCACTGATGAAAATCGCGAATGACGTGCGCTGGCTGGCATCCGGTCCACGTTGCGGCATCGGCGAACTGGCCATTCCGGAAAACGAGCCGGGCAGCTCGATCATGCCAGGTAAAGTCAACCCGACCCAATGCGAAGCACTGACCATGCTGTGCTGTCAGGTGATGGGTAACGACGTCGCGGTCAATATTGGTGGTGCATCAGGCAACTTCGAGCTGAACGTGTTCCGTCCGATGGTCATCCACAACTTCTTGCAATCCGTTCGCCTGTTAGCTGATGGCATGGACAGCTTTAACCACCACTGCGCAGTCGGCATTGAACCGGTGCGCGAACGTATCGATCAGTTGCTGAACGAATCGCTGATGCTGGTAACGGCGCTGAATACCCATATCGGTTATGACAAAGCGGCGGAAATCGCCAAGAAAGCGCATAAAGAAGGACTGACACTGAAAGGCTCGGCGCTCAAGCTCGGTTATCTGACCGAAGAACAGTTCGACGAGTGGGTCCGTCCTGAAGAGATGGTTGGCAGCATGAAGCAGTAACTTTCGCAGCGGACTGACTGTCAGTTCAGCGAGGGTTGGTGGTTACAGAGGCGGCCTGCGGGCCGCCTCTTCATTACAGTTTGTCACTCCACAAATGCAATCTTGGGATCACCAGATGCAGCGGCTGCGCCAGCGGCTTATAGCGGTGCGCCACGTTATCGGCATCGTAATCCAGCAATTCCCCTAAAATCGGCACTTGAGTTTTATCGCGGCACAATACCAGCAGCGGAGAAGGGCAGGCGAGTTGCACTTGCTTCTTATCACTGGCCCGCCAGACGCGGGCAATCGGTTGAACTTTCACCGGACGTTTGATTTTCAATTTGGCATCGGCGGGCAACGACAGAATCATTTCCAGCTCCTGCTGCACTTTCTCTGACCACTGCTCGCGCGTCCATGGCGCTTGCGCACGGTTTGCCTTCAGGCTGCGCTCCAGTTGTTCAACGACCGCTTCTCGCGTGAGGTTCTTGATGATGTTCTTGTTGGCCCAGCCAAAACGCAGACTGTCCGGTGCGTGCAGCAGGGTCACGCTGCGGTAGGCATTGAGCGTAATTAAACCGCGCAGATGTTGGTGAACAAATTCAAAGCGCGCCTCACTCGGCAACCCCGATTCCACGGTGATCAGGTGTTCAAGCCGCAGCTTGAGCGCATTAATATCGGCAACCTGTTGGCTGATTTGTTCGCTGATGGCGTCATCCGCTTCAATGCAGATCGCTCCGGGCAATCGCACTGCCGCTTTGGTGCTGAGTTTTTCTGACTGGTGCTGCATAAACAGACGGCAGTAGTGAGCCAGCGCCATATCACGTGCTTTCTGGCCGAGATGTTGAGTGACGGCGATGCGCTCAATCTCATCATTCTCGTGGCCTTTTTCAATCTCGGGCAAACTGAATGCGCGCGCAATCAGCAACGGCTGCTGTTCCACCTGCTGGCGTAAGGTGCTAAGACCCAACTCCAGCGCATTGACGCACGCGTGCAAATCGGCAACCAAATCATAGCGAGACATGTTACGCTCCATAGTTACAACATACCCTCCAACTTAACTGATAGGGTGCCAATCTGCCAGCCTGGAAACATCATTTCGCGAAGCAGGGCACACAAGCATTTTTTGCAATAGGATGAACGTGTTATAACAACACTTTGCCTGCTAACGGAATAATTGTCGTGGAGCATCACCCTAAACCTGCTGTTTCTGCCATCGTCACCCTGGGATTGGTGCAAATCCTGTCGTGGGGCGGTTCATTTTATCTGATGGCAGTGATGGCCAACCCGATTGTGGCGGAAACCGGCTGGTCGCAGCAATGGGTATACGGTGCGCTCTCGCTGGGCATATTGATTTCAGGCTTACTGGCACCGCTGAGTGGCCGATTGATTGCAGGATCCTACGGCCGGTTTTTACTGGCTTCGAGCGGCGTCGTGATGGCCGTGGGACTGGTGATCATGGGACTTAGCCATCATCTGCTGCTGTTTCTGTTTGCCTGGTTGATCATCGGTATCGGGATGGCGATGGGCTTATATGATTCACTGTTTGCCACGCTGGGCACGCTTTACGGTGGTCAGGCGCGCGGCGCGATTACCGGCATCACCCTGATTTCCGGCTTCTGCACCTCACTGGTGTGGCCGGGTACGGCACTGCTCATCCATTGGCTCGATTGGCGCGGGGCGTGTTTTGCTATTGCCGGTTTGCTGTGTATGGCCGTTTTGCCCGCCTATGGCTACGCGCTGCCCGCGCCGGTTAAATCCAGCATAAAAAAGGCTACAAAAAAACATCACGGGCATGATGATTTAGCACCGGGGCTGTTCTGGTTGCTGTGTGCTATTTTCACCCTCGCATCGGTGATCATGACGGCGATTTCAGTGCAACTGATTAGCTTGTTGCAGGCAAGCGGTCATTCACTCACGGCGGCCCTGGCCATCAGCGCCATTTTGGGACCCTGTCAGGTCGGTTCACGGATTGTGGATATTGCGTTCAAACGCGGACATCCGATCTGGACGACGTTTTTCTCCGTGGGATTGGTGGCGATCGGCTTGCTGCTGCTGACCCTGTATCCGCAGTTTGCGCTAGTGAGTATGGTGCTGTACGGCGCCGGAAATGGTCTGCGTGCGATAGTGCGGGGAACTTTACCGCTGGTGATGGTCAAACCAGAGTCTTACGCCATTGTTGTCGGTCGCATGGCGCGTCCTGCACTGATTGGCCAGGCGTTGACGCCGCTGGTAGGGGGATATGTTTTTCAGCAGTTCGGGGCGAATGCCACTTTATGGCTGCTGTGCCTGTTGGCGTTAATTAACGTGTTGTTGGTGGGGGTGCTGAAGCAAAAATTGCCAGCGCTGCAGCCACAAGCGTAAAGGAGAGTGGTAAACTAAGCAGCCTGTGCGCTTCTGCCTGATCAAATGATGAATACGTGCCTTGATCACAGTCGCTGGCTTCTAAAAAGCAACAGTGTTTGTTATATTTATTGCTCATTGATTACTCACTGCCGCGGCATAAAAACAAGAAGATAAACCGCAACTCAGGATACAGAAATGCTTGATTACCGCTTCCCGACAGCTTTGCAGATGGTTTTGAGCGTAGCGATGGCGGAGCAACTGGGCAAACGCTCGACCAGTGCTATTTTGGCGTATGGTCTTGAAGCGAACCCCAGTTTCATTCGGAAACTTATGGTTCCGTTAACACGCGATGGCATCATTGTCTCTACGCTTGGCCGTACCGGTTCGATTCATCTCGGTCGGCCAGCCGCAGACATCACGCTGCGCGATATTTATACTTCTGTGATCGAAGACAAAAGCTCTGGGCCTCACGTCCGGATGTGGCACCGCGCTGCCTGGTCAGTGCCAACCTGTGCTGGTACTTCAAATCGATTGCTGAAGAGGCAGAAGAAGCCTCATTGAAGGTGCTGGAGACGCGCACCGTGGCCGATGCACTGGCAGAGCTGAAGAAACACAACACCAGCAGCTGCGGTGAACTGCCCGATCTCGAAATCGAAGACCTCTGCAAAAAATCCCGCTGAAATCAGTAAAACGGTTACCGGACATCAGCCCGGTAACCGACACTGTTACTTAGACATCCCATCTTTTGCCATATCGTCTTTCGCCATGCCATCTTTCTTCATGCTGTCATGTTTTTTGATCGGTTTTTTCATGTGGTCTTTCTTCATGCCGTCATGGGACATAGCGCTGTCGTTCTGCATGGCATCTTTCGCCATGGTGTCAGCCGCATAAGCACCAGAGAAAGCCATCAACATCGCGCCTGCCAATACGGTGACAATAATATTTTTCATCTTCATTTCCTTTCAGGTTGAGGGTATTAACTGCCGCCAAACCAGTTGTAGCCCTGATCTTCCCAGTAGCCACCGGTAAAGCGGTTGGTGATTTCAATTGAAATAATGTGCTTGGGGTTTTTATAACCCAGCTTGGTCGGAATGCGTAATTTCATGGGGTAACCGTATTCCGGCGGTAATAGGCGTCCATCCCAACTCAGTGCTAATAAGGTTTGCGGATGCAATGCGGTAGCCATATCAATACTGGTGTAGTAATCATCGGCACAGCGGAAGCTGACATATTTCGCTTTGGTATCCGCCCCAATAAGTTGCAAGAAGTCACTAAAACGTACACCGCCCCAGCGGCCAATCGCGCTCCATCCTTCGACGCAAATATGGCGGGTGATCTGTTCATGCTGTGAAAGTTTATATAACTCAGGCAGTCGCCAGCTGCGTTTATCACGTATTAAACCGGTAAGTTGCAACTGGTAATCATCACCGTTGACCTGCGGAATATCTTCTTCACCGTAAAAGGCATTAAACGGAAACGGACGCGTGATATCTTTTAAGGTATATTCTGGCGCCATTTGGTAACCACTGAATAACCACCCCTGAATACGGTCATTAAAGCGTGACATGCGGCTTAATACGTTTTCGATGTCGGGATTATTGTCGAGGTCACATCCGGTTAGCAACGCCACGCCGCCCGCAGTTAGACCCATGCGCAAAAAATGACGACGTGAATGGCCCGACAGTTGTTTCGCCAGAATCAATGTGGCGTCCTTTAATAGAGCATCAGTTTCACTGCTGGGACGTTCAATCTTTTTAGGGTTCATTTTTTAGCGTCCGCGTGTCATCAGTAATAATGTTTTAGGCACCAGCGCTACCATGATCAGATGAATAACAACAAAGGCGCATAAAAAGCTCATGGCAAAGAAGTGGAGGTAGCGTGCGGCATCATAGCCGCCCAATAATTCTCGCAGGAATGCGAATTGCACCGACTTCCATAACACCAATCCTGAAATAGCTAATAACATGCCATCAGCGACAACCAGCATATAAGCGAATTTCTGCACCATATTATATTGGCGAAGATCGTGATGGCTAAGATGTCCTTTTAATGCAGATAAGCCATCTTTCCCTAATTGAGCCATGCTGAGTGGCAGAAAACGTTGGTGAAAACGGCCGCTCAGGAGGTTCAGCGTGAGATATAACACGCCATTACCGGCAAAGAGCCACATTGCCGCAAAATGCCATTGCAGTGCGCCACCCAGCCAACCTCCCAGGGTATATCCGTTTGGAAAGGAAAACGGAAATAAAGGAGACGCGTTATAAATTCTCCAGCCACTAAGAATCATCAATATCATAGCAACGGCATTGATCCAGTGAGTTATTCGCAACCACAGCGGATGAATAATTTGACCAGGAGCACGTTTCATTCTGCACCTCTGCATATTGCTATGCCGTTTGGAATGAAGAGACTTTGCGCCGTTATTGATCACAGAGTCCTCACGTAGAGTTAAACAAAATGTGATAACTCCGGGGGACAATTCTGTATAAGATTTAAAGGATGTTCATTGAGGCGTTCAATATGATGGCGAAGAAGATCTTAATCGTTGAAGACGATAGCAATATTGCCGAGCTGTTACACATTCATCTGCGTGACGAAGGCTTTGATATTACGCATGCGGCGGATGGCGACAGGGGCAGTCAGCTGTTGGAAAGCCAACGCTGGGATGCGCTGATCTTCGACATTATGCTGCCCGGCGTCGATGGACTGGAGCTATGTCGCCGCGCGCGCAATATGCAGCACTACACGCCGATAGTGATGATCAGCGCCCGTGCCAGTGAAGTGCATCGCGTGCTGGGGCTGGAGCTGGGCGCAGATGACTATTTGACTAAGCCCTTCTCGATGCTGGAACTGGTGGCGCGCGTTAAAGCACTTTTCCGCCGCCAGGAAGCGATGAGCCAGAACCTGCGTCAGGATGCGGGAAATCTCCGCCTCGGTAGCCTGAGCATTGATCCGGTAGCCCGTGAGGTTCGACTGGCGCAGACGCTGATTGAACTGACGCCACGCGAATTCGAGCTGCTCTATCATTTTGCCCGCCATCCAGGAAAGGTCTTTTCGCGTCTTAGCCTGCTAAATCTGGTGTGGGGTTACCAGCATGAAGGCTACGAGCACACGGTCAATACCCACATCAATCGACTCCGCCTCAAAATTGAAGCGACGCCAGCAGAGCCGCGTTGGATTCTGACGGTGTGGGGGCAGGGCTACAAATTCGTGGTGCCCGGAGAGGGGGAGCAGGCTTCATGAAGCGCCTGTCACTGACGCAGCGTTTGACGCTGGTGTTTGCCCTGATGTTATTGATCAGCAGTGCGCTGATCCTGTTGGTTCAAGACAACAATCGCCAGCAGTACAGCGATGCCATGATTCAAAACTTATCGCGGGATTTGGCCGCTTCCATCGCCAAGAGTAGCGCCTTGATGAATGCCGGAAATACCGATGGTCCGGCGCTAAAACAGCTTTTTGGCCAGATGATGTCATTCAACCCGAGCGTGGAGGTTTATCTGCTGGATGCGCAGGGCCGCATTCTGGCCAATGATGCGCCAGCCGGGCATGTGCACCGGGATCGCATTGACGTCCGGCCGCTGCAAAAGTGGCTGAACGGTGCGCCACTGCCGGTATATGGTGACGATCCTCGCTCTTCTTCTGCGCTAAAAGTGTTCAGCGTGGCACCGATTGTTAATGGCAGCAGCACCGTGGGTTATCTCTACGTGATTCTGCAGGGGGAGAATTATCAACAGCTGCAGCAGGGGGTAAAAATGTCCGTGCTGCGCAGCGCCATGCTTTGGTCGGTGGTGGTGATTGTGCTGCTTGGGTTGATGGCCGGTGCGGCCGCCTATTATTGGGTCACGAGACCGGTGCGACAGCTGACACAAAAGGTGACAGCGGGTGAGGATGCATTGCAACGCTTTGCCGCCTTACCCCAATCAACGCAGCAGGATGAAGTGGCGCAGCTGCAAAACGCCTTTATCGAGATGGCGAAGCGTATTGACGCTCAGGTACAGACGCTGGAGCTGAAAGACCAGCAGCGTCGTGAGTTTGTCGCCAACATTTCGCATGACTTGCGCACACCGCTGAT
Organism: Pantoea rodasii; assembly: GCF_002095465.1. GTDB lineage: Bacteria > Pseudomonadota > Gammaproteobacteria > Enterobacterales > Enterobacteriaceae > Pantoea > Pantoea rodasii. Next base: position 77,612 of record NZ_MLFP01000006.1, read on the forward strand.
GTCGATTCAGGGTTATCTGGAGACGCTGGCGGTGAAAGCCGGCAGCTTGACCGAAGCGGAGCGCAGCCGATATTTGCAAATTGCTCTGACGCAAAGTGAAAAGGTCGGCATGCTCGCGCAGCAACTGTTTGAGTTAGCGCGGCTGGAACATGGCGTCGTCACGCCACAGTACGAACGCTTTTCGCTGCCGGATTTGGTTCAGGACGTCATCCAGAAATTTGAACTGGCGTTGGAAAAATCCAGCTGCATTTGTCTGTTGATATCGCGTCGGGATTACCGATGATCGACGCGGATATGTCGATGATTGAGCGTGTTTTGACCAACCTGGTCGATAACGCTATCCGTCATACGCCGTCGGGTGGAAACATTACCCTGCGTCTGTGGCTGGAAGGGGAAAAGTGATGATGGAGCTGGAAGACAACGGTCCGGGTATCTCACCCGAAGTGAGTCAGACACTGTTTGAACGTCCCTCCATCATCGATCCGGATCGTCGCGATAATGGTGGCTTGGGGCTGGTCATCGTTCGTCGCATGTTGCAGTTGCATCGCGGCGACATTGCATTGAAACCCGCGCCGGGTGCCTGCTTCCAACTTTTCGTTCCCCTATAAAAAAGGCGGCCATCCTCGGCCGCCTCACTTTATCGCAAAACAGAGTTACACCGTCTGCACTTCCGCATCCGGCTGCTTACGCGTCACCAGTTACGCAAGGTCACGTAAAATACCGGCGTCAGGAACAGACCAAACAGCGTCACGCCCAACATGCCCGAGAACACCGTAATACCGGTGACACCGCGCACTTCCGCACCGGCACCTTCACCCAGAATCAGTGGAACGGTCCCGGCAATAAAGGCGATGGAGGTCATCACAATTGGGCGCAAACGCAGGCGACAGGCTTCCAGCGCTGACTCGACAATCCCTTTACCCTGCATCTCCAGCTCGCGGGCGAACTCGACGATAAGAATCGCGTTCTTACACGCCAGCCCCATCAGCACCACCAAACCAACCTGCACAAACACGTTGTTATCGCCGCCGGTGAGCCACACGCCGACCAACGCCGACAGCATGGTGATCGGCACAATCAGGATCACCGCCAGCGGCAGCGTCCAGCTCTCATACAGCGCCGCCAGCACCAGGAACGCCAACAGCACGGCGACCGGGAAGACGATAAACGCAGTGTTGCCTTGCGTGGCCTGTTGATAGCTCAGGTCGGTCCATTCGATGTTCATGCCATTCGGCAATACCTGGCCCGACATCGCTTCCAACTTCTCCATTGCCTGCGCAGAAGAGAGCACGCGTGGATCGGCATCACCAATCAGATCCGCCGCCGGATAGCCGTTATAGCGAATCACCGGATCGGGACCGTAGGTGGTGGTGATATTGACCATACTGCCAATCGGCACCATCTCGCCCTGATTGTTGCGGGTACGCAGATTAGCAATATCCTGCACGCTGTTACGGAAATCACCGTCCGCCTGCGCCATCACACGCCAGGTACGACCAAACTTGTTGAAGTCGTTGACGTAAGAGGAGCCCAGATATACCTGCAGGGTACTGAACAGGTCGGTTAGCGATACGCCCTGTGCCTTAGCTTTATCACGATCGACCTGCACATCCAGCTGCGGCACGTTGGCCTGATACGAGGAGATCGGGAACATCATGCCCGGCGTCTGCATTACCGCTCCGGAAAGGGTATTGATGGCGGTTTGCAGTGCACCGTACCCTAAGCCCGCACGATCCTGCACATACAGCGAGTAACCCGAACCCTGGCCCAGACCCAGAATCGGCGGTGGCATAATCGAGAAGCCAAAGCCTTGCTGGATTTTGGAAATTTTCGCGTTGATCTCGGCGTTAATTTCCGCCGCGCTGCGGGTACGCTCGTTAAACGGCTTCAGGCCAAAGAACACGGTTCCGGTATTCGGCGTATTGGTAAACTGCAACGCGTTCAGACCAGGGAAGGCGACGGAATACGCCACGCCTTCGGTGTTCATGCCGATCTCGCTCATCTTACGAATCACTTCATCGGTGCGCGCCAGTGATGAGCCTTCCGGCATTTTCACGCCACCAATCAGGTACAGCTTATCTTGCGTGGGGATAAAGCCGCCCGGTACGGTGTGGAACATAAAGCCCGCGCCCGCCAGTAACAGCACATACACGCCAAACACCGCGCCACGACGACGCAGGGTTTTGCCCACCATCGACTCGTAGCCGTCCGAACTGCGCTGGAAGAAGCGGTTGAACGGACGGAACAGCCAGCCGAGCAAGCGATCAATTACTCGCGTCGGCATATCTTTCGGCGCGTCGTGCGCTTTCAGCAGCTTGGCGGCCAGCGCCGGAGAGAGCGTCAGTGAGTTGATGGCGGAGATCACCGTGGAAATGGCGATCGTCACCGCAAACTGCTTGTAGAACTGCCCGGTCACGCCCGACAGGAACGCCATCGGCACGAACACCGCACACAGCACCAGCGCGATAGCGATAATCGGCCCCGAAACCTCACGCATCGCCTGATGCGCTGCCGCCGTCGGCGACAGGCCCATCGCGATATTACGTTCGACGTTCTCGACCACCACGATGGCGTCATCCACCACGATGCCGATGGCCAACACCAGCCCGAATAGACTCAGGGTGTTGAGTGAGAAGCCGAGCAGATACAGCACGCTGAACGTACCCACCACCGAAACCGGCACGGCCAGCAACGGGATGATGGAGGCGCGCCAGGTTTGCAGGAACAGGATCACCACCAGCACCACCAGCACAATCGCTTCAAACAGCGTTTGCACTACGGCGCGGATCGAGTCTCGCACGAACACCGTTGGGTCGTACGGCGCGGCCCACTGCACATCGTCCGGGAAACGAGTCGCCAGTTCAGCCATCTTGTCGCGCACGGCGTTAGACAGATCGATGGCGTTAGCGCCCGGTGCCTGGAAGATACCGATACCCACCGCGTCTTTGTTGTTCAACTGCGAACGCAGGGCGTAGCTGCCGGAACCCATCTCAATACGTGCCACGTCACGCAGGCGCACCAGCGAGCCGTCATCGGCGGTTTTCAGGATGATATTGCCGAACTGCTCTTCACTCTCCAGACGGCCCTGCGTGTTAATCGACAGCAGAAAGTCGCTGGCCTTTTTGGTCGGCTCTGCGCCTAACTGGCCGGCAGACACCTGCACGTTCTGCTCCTGCATGGCACTGACCACATCCGAGGCCGTCATACCGCGAGACGCCACCTTGTTGGGATCGAGCCATACGCGCATGGCGTACTCACCGGCACCGAAGATCTGAATCTGACCGACGCCCGGCAGGCGAGCCAGCTCATCTTTCACCTTCAGCGTGGCGTAGTTGCGCAGATACAGTGAGTCATACTTGCCCTTCGGCGAGAACATGTGCACCACCAGCGTCAGCGTCGGTGACATCTTCTGCGTGGTCAGACCGAGTTGACGCACCTCTTCCGGCAAGCGGGCTTCCGCCTGTGCCACACGGTTCTGCACCTGAACCTGCGCCTGATCGGGATCGGTACCTGGACGGAAGGTCACGGTGGTGACCAGCACGCCATCAGAACCGGCCACCGACTTCATGTACATCATGTTTTCGACCCCGTTGATCGCCTCTTCCAGCGGCGTTGCCACTGAATCTGCAATCACTTTGGGGTTGGCACCAGGATACTCTGCGCGCACCTGCACGCTGGGTGGCACCACATTGGGATATTCACTGATCGGCAGCAGCGGTATGGCGATCAGTCCGGTAGTAAATATCAAAATCGACAGCACCGCCGCGAAGATCGGTCGGTCGATAAAAAAGCGGGAGAAATCCATAACAGGCAGTCTCGATTATTATTGAGCGGAGCGCATTGCCACCGGCTGAGCTTTCACCGGCATGCCAGGCATGAAGACTTTCTGCAGGCCATTGACGATCACTTTGTCACCCGGCTTCAAACCGGATTGCACAATGCGCAGGCCATCAGCCAACTCGCCAGCCTGAATATCACGACGCTCGGCTTTACCCTGCGCATCGACCACATAGACGTATTTACGATCCTGATCGGTCAGCACTGCTTTATCGTCCACTAACAGCGCGTTAAACGCGGCACTGCCCGGCAGACGCACGCGAGCAAACAGACCGGGTGTAAATTGACGTTCATGATTCTCCAGCGAGGCGCGCATGCGAATGGTGCCGGTGCTGGCGGTGAGTTGGTTATCGAGGAAATCGACGGTGCCGTGATGCGGATAACCTTGTTCACCGGTTAGTGCGATTTCCACCGGCAGCGAACCCCGATTTTGGCCCTGACGCGCCATCCCCTGATACTGCAGATAGGTGGCTTCATCGACATCGAAATAGACATACATACGATCCTGCGACACCAGCGTGGTGAGCACGCTGGCACTGTCGCCGGCGGTCACCAGGTTACCGGTGGTGATCATCGCGCGGCTGGCGCGTCCATCAATCGGTGCGGTGACGCGGGTAAAGTCGAGGTTCAACTGCGCCATATCCACAGCGGCCTGCGCGGAGAGCACGTTGGCCTGCGCCTGGCTGGCGGCAGAACGACGCTGTTCCCACTCTTCACGTGACACCACATTAGTGCCAATCAGTTTATCGGTACGCGCCGATTCACTGCGTGCCAGCGAAGCCTGACTGCGCGCCGTGGCGAGTTCGGCTTGTGCCTGCTCTAAGGTGGCGCGATAGGTGCGGTCATCAATGGTGAACAGCACCTGACCCTTTTTCACGTCATCGCCTTCACGATAGTTAACCTGATCGATGTAGCCAGAAACGCGGGGGCGCAGTTGCACACTCTGCACCGCTTCAAAGCGACCATTGAAGCTATCCCACTGGCTGACTTTTTGTTCAACCACCTGCGCGACACTCACTTCGGGTGGGGGCGGGGGAGCGTTTTGCGCCACACCTCGATCGCAACCGGCCAGCAGGCTTCCCAGCAACATCACTCCTGACAGGCTTACCGCCCGACGAACCCCATATGTTTGCAGATGCATTGTTGTTATTCCGCTTTGGTGTGAAAAAAGAAAGGACATGTACGAAAAATCTGCAACTTTTAAGATTGCATTAAAACGCGATGAGTGTAGGCTTCTGCAAACCGCATCTGCAAGAATATCTGATACACTTTATGTGCTGTTTTGATCAATTCGTTTCAGAGGGGCAAAACCCCTACGGCGAGTGCGGCATTTAATGCAATAATAAAACTTGCATTAAATGTCATAGTCAGTCACCCTTAAAGTGTAATTGCAACTGATACTGATACTGATACTGATACTGTTCGTTAAGGCGACGGGAGAGAATGGGATGATGAGCGACGCATTTATTCACGATCTGATCGACTGGATTGATAACAACATTGAAGCACGTCTGGATCTGGACACCGTAGCAGGGCGCGCCGGTTACTCGAAATGGCACCTGCAACGTATGTTCAAAGAGCACACCGGCTATCCGCTGGGTGAGTACATCCGTAATAAGAAGTTGAAAAAATCGGCGGACCGTCTGACAACCACCAACGAACCGATCCTCAATGTGGCGATCTCACTGGGATTTGATTCGCAGCAGTCGTTCAATCGCAGCTTTAAACGCCAGTTCGGTGTTGCGCCAGGTGCATGGCGTCGACATGCCGTTCCTGCCGCCAGCGCGATGCAGTAACACCTCCGCCAGGGCCAGCCATGCTGGCCCGCGTTTTTCTCCGCGATAAAACTGCTATTATCGGCGTCCTGCCTCTCAGGATGTCACTATGTCAAAGAAACTCTGGATTGGATTAATACTCGCGCTGGCTGCAACATGGGCCGGGCTGAAACCGCATTCAGGCGGTAAAACTGCTGCACATAATGACGACATTGCGCAACTCACCGAGGCCAACACCGTCGCTCGCTGGCTGCAGCAGCATCATAAACTCCCCGATTTATATCTCACCAAAGGTGAAGCGCGTCGTCAGGGCTGGAACCCGAGCAAAGGCGATTTGTGTAACGTATTGCCGGGCCGGGCGATTGGTGGCGATCGTTTTAGCAATCGTGAGCAGCGCCTGCCAATGCAACAAGGAAGGCAGTGGTATGAAGCCGATGTGAATTACGACTGCGGCCACCGCGATGCCGATCGTCTGCTTTACTCTTCTGATGGCCTGATTTTTCTCACCACCGATCACTATCGCAGCTTCAAACAGGTGAACTAACCATGTTGACGCTCTCTTTTGATTTCCAGCAGCTGGCCGATCGCCAGGCATTTTACCGTGAGTTTGTGGCGCAAAGCGGCTGTAGCGGTGAGTTTGGCTGCAATCTGGATGCGCTGTGGGACTGGCTGACCGGCGGTATGATACTGCCCGCCACGATCCATCTCAGGCATGCGGAAAGCGCCAGCGAACAGGCGGAGTTTGCGCCAGTGCTGGCGTTGTTAGAAGAAGCGGCGCAGCAGCTGCAAGGCGAGCTGCGCCTGATACGCGAATTAGGCGTGTAACGGTAACAGCAGAATGGTCAGCATCTGACGGGCGTTAGCCGGTAAATCACCCCCGCCGGTATAACCGTTGTTTTCCACGATCACCGAATTCAAGCCCACCAGCCAGTCGTAAATGTAGTAGGCGGTGTGATTGGCCGGAGCGGCGGAGAGGCGCGTCAGCCGCTGGCCTGACGAGAAGCTCACGCTCGGCGCAGGTGGACGCGCGAAGATGGTTTGTCCGCGATTAACCCGACTCTCCGGGCGCTCGCTTTCCGGGCGCTGTAAGAAACCTAGCCAGGCGACAAAATCGCCCAACACCGTCATCGCACGGGACACCTGACGATCGGTACGCGCTTCATGTGCGCTGGCTTGGGCATCCGGCTCATTAAGCGCGCTTTGCAGTTTGCTCAGCACCTTGAGGCGGAAACTGGCGGTAATCAGCTCTTCTACCAGCAACTCCATGGTGGGTTTATCGACGTTAAGCAGCACCAGCAAACTGCGGCTTTCCGGCAGCTGGCGCAGATGTTCCAGCCACAGCGCAAACACCTGCTGCGGGAACTGTTGATCGCGCTGACCACTGCTGCGCGGTTCCGCTGGCGCTACCGGCTCGTCTTTGAACAGGTCAAACTCAAAACCGATGCCGAAATAGCTTTGATCGGCAGCCGCCGTTTTGGCGCTGTGCTGGGACAGGTTAGCGCTGCTTTGGCTCAGCCACAGCTGACGCACTGCTTCACGCGAAGGCTGCAAACGCTCCAGCAATTCGCCGTGTAAGCCGGTGCGATGCTGTAAACATTTCAGCAGCGTATCGGATATGGCCTGTTTGCGCGCGGCTTGTTCTGGCGTCGCGCTCGATTCGGTCCACGGCTGCAACCGCTCCACCAGCTTCTGCTGTAAGGTGCTGAGCTGCTGAGCCAGGCGGTCACGTCGCGCCTCCGGCTGCATTTCATCCTGCAACCAGCTGCCCATACGATCCACGCCAGCGCGATCCAATGCCAGCATCGATCCCCAGCTCTGCCCCGGCTGACCAATCTGGCGCTGTACCGCTTCATCAACATTGATCTGCTGTTGCTGATAGCGCGCATCGTGCGGGGTAATCGCCCAAATCAGGCGCGGTTTCTCGCCGCTGGCCGCTACGGTTTGATGGATATGCCATTCGCGCAGTGCGTTAACCGCGATGTCGGTATCCTGACGCTGGCTGGCTGCGGTACAAATCAGCATCAGATCGATGCCCTGACGCGCAGCGTATAAACCCGGCAGCAGCGCGCGTTTCTGATCCAACAGTGTGGCTCGCAGCGCATCACGCTTGCGTAGTTGTGCCAGTTCCTCTTGCTGTCCCTGATCGGACGGCTGACCCGGCGCAGGTAACTCCAGCATGTCGGCTTCATCGTACAGCGCCTGACGGGGAGTGGAACTCAGCGGGATGGTGATTTCCAGCGTCAGCAGCGCCAGTAAACCCAGCGGCACCGGCTGCGGCTTACCGACGCGATTGGCGACGATCGGGCAGACTTCAATCATCTCCTGCCAATCGGCATCGCTGCCGATCAGCTTTTCCGCCGGCAAGGAAGCATCGTCAGTGAGCAAGCTGAGCGGGGCCAGCAGGCGCGGTGCCTGACGCAGCTGGTGGCGCAGATGCAGCAGATTGCGCAGCTGTTCGTTTAGCGCGACCTGATTCGGCCACAGCAGGGCAAACAGTTGCACGCGATCATCGACGTTCAGCCATGGCGCCAGTGCGATCGCCTGCGGCCAGAAGTGGCGATCCAGCACCTCCGCGTGACGATGCTGACGGCGGCTCCAGGCCCACAAAGTGATCAGAGCATCGCTGTCGAGGCCGGGTTCCGGCTCGTCCTGGCGATGGCGCTGCAAACGCTGCAGCGCGGCATCGATCACTGCGGTATCCGGTTGCTCTTCGGTTTTCGCGCACGCCAATGCCAGCCGTACCAGCTCGACATCGCTGAGTAAGGTCATCTCCAGCGGCCAGGCACTGGATTGCGCCTCGCGCTGATGACTGAAGCGCGTGGCAATCGCGAAATCAAGATTGCCAGGGTTAATGTTCTGGAAGTAGTTAACCACTTTATCGCCAAGGCGGGCGATCAGCTGACCTTGCGCATCCCCGACCATTTCGCTCAGCAGCCAGGCTTTGCCCGCCTGCGATTGACCAAATAGTGCCAGGGTCACGGGGCGCGCTAACTGGCGCGCCAGCGCATGGCTTTCCACGCGGGCGCGACGCAGTTGCAGCTGCAGCGTATCGGCTTCCATCGCCAGACGCGGAGCATGGGCTTGATGGGTATCGATCCAGTTCAGTGCCCCGTCCAGCGTCTCCTGCATCAGGCTCAGACGTTTGGCGGGCGTAACAGAGGTGGCTCTCTTGGCAGTTCTCATCGTTTGCAGACGCTCCCGCTGTCAATCCAATACTGCGCGTTGGCATTGCCCGTCGCAGACAGCGTATTCAGTTTCAGACTCAGTTGATCCAGCGGCACACGCGTGCCGTCATCCATGCGCGCATCGCTCAGCACCAAACGCTCGGGACCGAAGTTATCCGGGCCCGGCTGAACCGCCAGCTTAATGCGCAATACGCTCTCGCCAGCGACTTTTCGCGCCAGCTGTGGGTCGGTAATGCTCAGGCTATACAGCGGCGAGGCAGGCCAGCGGTCGTTGTCCAACTGACGGAAGCCGAGACAGACGTTACCGCGAATACGGAAGCTACTTTTGCGATCCAGCGCGAAATCACCGCTGTCGAGATCGATCTCGCTGTAACACAGATTCTCATCACTCAGCGTGGCGTTCTCATCCAGCACACCCAGATAGCGAATGGTGGAGTAAGGCTCGAAATCACCGGCGCGGAACCAGAAGCTGCTGAGACGCAGATCCAGCGCCAGCAGACACAGCATCGCGCCCACGGCGGCGGTGGATTTCGGGTTATCAATGCGGCCCTGTTTGTTAAACGGATACCAGTCGCTGGTGTGATAGCCTTCCAGCGACAAAATACGGCTGCCTGGCAAAGGTTGCAGATGACGCACCAGCGCCTGAATGCCAGGGAAGCGTGAAGGGCGGCCCGTCAACAGCAGCACGTCGCACTGATACAGCGACACCACTTCACACATGGCGCGCAAGGCCGGGATGATCGCCATGCGATGCTGCAGGAATTCACCGTGCAACTGCGCCATGCTCACCACCAACGGGACATCCAGTAGATCGAAGCGGCTGTCACTGCCTAACGTGCGCTGAATCTCACCGTTCACAAATGCCAGCACGCTGCTGGCGGGTTTTTGCGGCACCAGCTCGCCGAACAGCGCATTGATTTCACTGTGGCTGTCGAGCGGATCCCAGTTTTCGTAACGCTCCAGCACCGCCTGCGCCAGCGGAATAAACAGCTGTAAGGTGACTTGCTGGCGCAGCGTGGCCTGTCCGTCCATGCGGCTGTCGTGACCAAACAACTTGTTCATCAGCGGTTCGGCCAGCGTCAGGCCGGCTTTTTGCAGACTCTGCTGCAGCGCAGGCAGGATCCACAACTGGATCACATCCAGCAGAATATCGTCGCCCGCCACTTTAAAGCCTTCACGGAACAACAGGCGTGGGGTGATCTTGACGTTGTTGCCCTGGCCGTCATCAAGGCGATATTGGGTGATGGCCAGATCGGTGGTGCCGCCGCCAATATCAATCGAGGCGATACGCAGGCTTTTGCCCGGCACTTCGTCGGCTTCACGCGGACGATCGGGACGCGCCATGCTGCTAAAGAAGTCTTCCGCACGCCCGGCAAAGTTCACCTGGGTTTCGTTGAACAGCCACACCATTTGGCCGCAGGTGGCTTCGTCCCACTCCATCTGCACATCCGGCACCGGACGCAGGCTTTTTGACTGGCTCTGCAAGCTGAAATCGTCTTCCGCCGGATGCCAGCCTTCGGCTTTCCACACCAACGCGATGGCTTCTTGCATGCGACGACGGAAAATCTCGCGCTCCGGTTTTGGCATCGCGGAGGGCAGCGTGAGGATCACATGACGCAGCTGGCGCGGTGCCTGGCTCTGCGGCATGCGCTGACGCTGGGCCACGCTGTTCATCTGCATCATCGCCTGCGCCAGCAGCTCGCACAGCATGAAGGTCATCAGCGAACTGCGGCTGTAGCTGGCGGAAAACACCGGCAAGCGATCGTCTTCTGCCAGCGCGTGCAACGGTTGGCCTTCATCATTCAGCAGTAACGTGAATGGCAGTGCCGTCGCCTGTGGTTCGTCACTGCTGCCATGGGCGTTGAAGCGCCAGCCTGGCTGATAGCGTGCTTCATCCCACAGATAACGACGTGGGCTGGAGAGGCCGGTGCTGCCTTCGGTCCCGGCACGTTGCAGTGCGAGGCGGCTGGCTTCACGACCGACGCGTGTTAAGGATGGCCACATAAAGGCGTTTTCGCGGCCGCTCTCCAGCGAGAAGTTGGCCTTACCAAAACGGGTCTCAGCGAATTCGAGACGGCTATCAAACAGCTCGTTGTAAACCTGATGAGGCTGGGAGAGATCGCGCAGTTGCAATTCATAGGTCTGACGCAGGCCGCTGCTCTCTTCGGCATGGTCTTCCACCAAAATGCCGCAGGTGTGCGAGTTGCCAACGTCGAGAATAATATCGACATTCACCGCCGGGGTTTGCAGCGACGTGGCCTGAATATAGATTTCCGCCAGATCCAGCTGTTCGCCCAGCAGCTCCAGCAGATTGAGATAGTGCGCCTGGTATTCAAATTCCCGCAGCGCCTGATTCAGCTCTTGCTCGCGACGTGACTCCAGCGCATTGACCTGCTGGCTAAAGGTTTCGCGCAGCCAGCCATCCACCCAGGTGTGATCCAGGAACTCGCCCAGCTCATAGTTGTGCCAGGCAAGGGCAAAACTCACGCCATTCTGCGCATCGGCTTTGCTCAGACCGTGCTGCTCGCCGCCGTCCTGTTCTGGCACGAGGCGGGTATCAAATGCCAGCGTGATGCGATGGGTATTACCCGTGGCATCCGGCTGGTCGAGCGCCGCTAAGTGCAGACGTGCCCAGTTATCTGGGCCGCCAATAAACGTCGGCCGCTGGTGCAACGCAGCACCGGCAGCGGCAGCCACTGTTGTTCCAGCAGCATTAAGGAATCGGCCAGCGCGATATCCGACTCAGGACGCACCACTTCCGCCGCGCCACCATCCTCGGGATAAAGCAGGAACTTGCCACTGTTGCCGTCAACGTTGAGCCGCAGCAGCGGGCCGTTGGCGGTTTGTCTGACGAACTGACGGCGTGCCTGCAAGGCAGGCAAACGCAAGCCAAAATCAAGAAACTGCACACCGCTATCTTCAATCAGCGTGATTTTTTGTTTGTCATCGATGAGGGGAGCCAACATGTTTACTTACTCTCACGCTTAATCGTCAACGGGAAGACCTGATCTGCGCCGTACTGCGCAGTGCAACTGGCGATACCATCACCGGCTTTACACACTAATTCCGGCATGCGGTAGCGCGATTTGTCGCTGCAGGTCGCAGTATAGCGGCTGCGTACCACCATGGTTCCTTCGACCGTCATGGCGGCGGTGACATCGGCTTTACAGCGAATGTTATCGCCCTGGGTAATGGTGGCGATGCCTTTGCCGTTACGCAGCTGATAACGCAGGCTCGGCGGCTTACCGGTTGGCAGGTTAGTCTGACGCAGTACCACGCGCCAGGTGCCGTTAATAAATTTCACCGATCCGACGCGGGCATCTTCGGTGGTCATCACCAGATCGTCGGCTTTAGCCGGTTCGGTGTGTTCAGCAATCACCTCAGGCGGCGCAGGTGGCGCGGCAGGCTCAGGAGATGCGGTGACCGTGGCGGTTTTCTGTGGCAGCGTAGCCGCCAGTTTTTGTGCTTTTGCCACTACCGCGGGCGGGGTAAACACCGGGGCGGGAATTTCAGCAACCTGGGCTGGCGCCGCCGCTTCAGGCGATGCGCTGTGTAGCCAGAACGCCACGCCAGCCGCAGCCACGGCAGCAACCGGTAGCAACAAGACCAGCGGACGCAGTGCGGAAGGGCGTTTGACCGGTGCTGTCACCGGCAGGGGTTCAGGTTCGGGCGCTGGCGGTGGTATTTCTGGCTCAGGGGGAACGATGTCAACCGTCTCTTCCTGTACCGGTGTGGCGGCAGCGGCTGGGATTTCAATCAACGGTGCGATCACCGGTGCCACCACAACTGCGGTAACGGGCTCAGGCAGCAACGGCGGTAAATCCTCTTCCAGGCTGTCGCGCAGGCAGGCCAGCGCGTCATCACGCGAGCGCGCTTGTGGATCAACAAACCCCCAGAAAGTGATCACCGGTTTACCATCGACCAGGTAAACATATTGCTGATCCGGGAACTGCAGCGTTTTGCTCAGTAAGGCACCGAATAGGCGCATTGCCGGATTCTCCGCGTCGCGCGCACGCAGGCTGGCGGCCTGAAGATCCTGCTGATTCAGCGTCAGTAATTCCAGCGCTTTTTCTCGCTCGTGATCGCTGGCGCCGCGCCAGGATTTCACTTTGCCGTTGAAGGGCGCGTACCAGTCGAGGCGGTCACCGCGCTCGTTGGTTTGTGGAATGGCGAGACAGTTGGCCAGGGTGGTTTGGCGGCGCAGGCGCAGTGTTTCACGGATTTGCAGGGCAGAAGCCCAGACCGGCTGGCCGTTTTCACCCAATGCCAGAACCGTATCCAGATTGCCGCTGCGCAGAAAAGTTTTTGCCACTCGTAGGGCCCTTATCGGTGGTTGCCTGAAGCAGAACAGTGTGTGTTGATGGCGATGGTAGTGATCTTAAGCCAAATGTCGGGCAATCAAACGGCGGATAAAGGGGGAAAAACAGGGCGTTTTTCCCGCGTGCGAGGGAGAGTTGCTGAAATTTTAAGCGCGAGGGCGTTGGCTGAGCACCAGATGGGTGATCATGCCGCCGATTAATCCCCAAAAAGCAGAACCAATTCCCAGCAGTGAAACCCCGCTGGCGGTGATCAGGAACGCGATAATGGCGCTGTCACGATGCTCGGGTTCAACCAGCGCGCGTTGCAGACTGCCAGAAAGGGTTGCCAGCAAAGCCAAACCCGCCAGGGTGGCGATCAGTACCGGCGGCAGGGCACTGAGCAGGATAGCAATCAGCGCACCGGTAAATCCGGTGAGTAAATAGAAGATGCCGGCTATCGCCGAGGCCATCCAGCGACGTTTAGGATCGGCATCGACATCATCACCCATGCAAATGGCGGCGGTAATGGCGGCGATACACACGGAGAACCCCCCAAAGGGTGATAGCACCAGGGCGATAAAGCCGGTCCAGCCGGTAAGGGCTGAAACGGGCGGCTGATAGCCGTGCGCCTGCAGTGTGGCGATCCCCGGTGCATTTTGCGATGCCATGGTGACAAGGAAGTAGGGTAAGCCCACGCCAATCAACGCCGCCAGATTGAACTGCGGCATGATGAACTCAGGCAAACTTAGCGTCAAAGCGTGTGGCGGGAAGTGAATCGCCTGCTGGCCGACGGCGACCAATACGCCCGCGATCAGCGCAAGGATAATGGCATAGCGTGGCAACCAGCGGCGGCTCAACAGCCACACCAGACACATACTGCCGCACAGGGCGAAGTTGCCCTGCAAGCCGGTAAACGTGCCAATGCCAAAACGCAGTAAAATCCCCGCCAGCATGGCCGCCGCCAGCGACTGCGGAATGTGGTTCATCAAGCGGGCAAACAGTCCGGTCACGCCACTCAACACGATTAGCGCATTGGTGGCGACAAAAACGCCAACCACTTCATTTAAGGTCAAACCCTGCACGCTGGTGGCCAGCAGTGCCGCCCCCGGTGTTGACCAGGCGGCCAGAATCGGCATTCGTGTCCAGACGGAAAGACCAAAAGAGGCCAGGCCCATGCCGATCCCCAGCATCGACAGCCAGCCGCCGATCTGCTCGGGTGAGGCACCGGCAGCCTGTGCCGCCTGAAAAATTAAGGCGGCAGTGCTGCTGTAACCGACCAGCACGGCAATAAAGCCGGAAACCAGCATCGGAAAGGAGAAAGCGTTGCGTGAAGTGGCGGACATCATCGGATTACATCCTGCTGTGCGTTATAACGCACACTATTGCACGAGTGTGTTATAACGCACAAGTGCTACACTGCGCGCGAATTTGCCGGGAGATATCATGGAAAATCTGCATCAACATTTGAGTCTGGCGTTGAAACAACTGCGCCAGGCGAACGGCTGGAGCCTGACGCTGGCGGCAGATCGCACCGGTGTCAGCAAAGCCATGCTGGGTCAAATCGAGCGCGGAGAATCGAGTCCGACGGTGGCGACGCTGTGGAAAATCGCCACCGGTTTCAATGTGCCTTTCTCCTTCTTTGTGCAGGGCAGCGAACAACCGCCGGGCCTCGCTGCGACCTTCAGCCAACCCAATGCGCAAATGCAGGTGAAACCGCTGCTGCCTTATGATGCGCAACTGCGCTTTGATCTGCTCGAAGTCACCCTGGCGGGCGGTGCACAAAGTGATTCATCAGCGCATGAGAATGGCGTGATCGAGCAGGTCGTGGTACTGGAAGGCGAACTGCTGCTTTGCGTGGAAAGCACCTGGCGCCGATTACAAGCCGGCGAAGCCAGCCAGTTTGCTGCCGATACCCCGCACAGTTATCGTAATCCTCTCAGCACACCGTTGCGTTTTCACAGTTTGATTCATTACATCAAACGGCCATAAGCGCTAATTACAAATTGATACGAAGGTAAACTACACAGTTTGCCTTCGTATTTATATACTCGCGCTTCATCAGTAAGGAGAGGGTGCCATGAGCGACCTGAATAGCGCGGCGGCGACCTTGCGCAGCATCAATGGCAAACTGGCGCGTCGTCTACGTGAATCGGCTCCACCGGGCGATCTTACCTGGCCTCAGGTTTCGGTGTTGGGCTATCTGGTGCGTGACGGCGCGATGACGGTGACCGAGCTGGCGATACTGGAAGGGGTGCGCAGTCAGTCGATGGGTGCGACGGTGGCCAGTTTGCAGGATCGGGGATGGGTGCAGGGTGAAAACGATCCCCTGGATGGCCGCAAAACGCGTTATCAACCCACAGAAAGTTGCCTGAAGATGATTGCCGCGAACCGTGCGCAGCGCGATGACTGGTTGTTGAACAGTATCGCCACTACGCTCAATCCAACCGAACAGGACATCCTGCTGGCCGCTCTTCCCTTACTGCAACGTATTGCCGACCAATAATCCTGAGAGGAATCAACATGGCTTTAACGACGTTAGACACGAAAACCGCGCTGATTGTCATCGATCTGCAGCACGGCATTGTACGCCTGCCTGTCACACCGCTGGCAGCGGAAACCGTGATTGCGCGTTGCGCACAGCTGGTTGACGCGTTCCATGGCAAACAGTTGCCGGTGGTGAAAGTGAATGTCGCCGGTGGCGCACCGGGTCGTAATGAACAGGCGCGTCACAGTGGTGAACTGCCTGATGATTGGGCGGTGCTGCTGCCGGAAATGGCGCTGCAGGCGGATGAGATCGCCGTGACCAAAAAGACCTGGGGCGGTTTTTACAACACGGATTTACATCAACAGCTGCAACAGCGCGGCGTGACCCAAGTGGTCATTTGTGGCATCGCGACCAGCATTGGCGTAGAAGCCACGGCGCGTCAGGCTTATGAATTAGGTTACAACGTCACGTTGGCCACCGATGCGATGACCTGCCTGAATGCGGATACTCACCAAAACAGCGTGGAGCGTATCTTCCCACGTCTCGGTGAAACCGGTTCAACCACCGACGTGTTGGAACTGCTGAAGTCACTCTGACTGCCTCGCGCAGATTAAGTGCGCCCGCATTCCCGGAACGGCATTAAAAAAAAGCCCTGCAACGCATAGCATTGCAGGGCTTTTTAATAACGGGGATCGGTTAGTTATTGAAACGCATAACTCACCGTTAAACCTACGCTGTAGTTACGTCCTGGTGCCGGTTCGTAGTAGCGTCCGTTGCTCTCGTTAACGATCACCGAGCCTACGTAGTTGCGGTCAAACAGGTTGTCTACGCGGCTAAACAGATCCAGCGTCCAGTTCTGCACCAGCCACTTATAGCCTGAATTCAGGCCGAAAACGGTATAAGACGGCGCTTTGACATCGTTTTCATCGTCAGCCGCGATATCGCTCATATAACGCACATCACCGCCGGCATACCAGCCTTGTTCCGGTGCATACGCCAATCCGGCATAGGCCATATTGCGTGCAATGCCCGGAATACGGTTGCCATCACAGCTTTCAGTACCGCAGGCGTTGGAACGATAACGTGCGTCGAGCAGCGTCCATGCGGCTTTCAGTTGCCAGTCATAACCGAGCTGCTGATCCAGTCCTAACTCCAGGCCCCGACGACGGGTTTCACCGGCATTTTTATAGCTGGTGCGGCCTTCATAGCTGCTGTCAGAGACGATCTCGTTTTAGTCTCAGTCTGGAACACGGAAGCCGTAATCAAACCGTTACCGATACGCTTCTTCGTGCCAAGTTCCACAGTATCGCTGGTGGCCGGTTTCAGGTTGAGGTTGAGACCAGCCTGATCCGCGGCACGATACGACAGCTCATTCAGCGTCGGCGTTTCGAAACCACGTCCCGCAGAAACATAGGCATTCCAGCTGTTATCAATCGCATATTTCAGTGAGGCGGCTGGCAGCCAGCGGTGATAACGACGATTGCCGCTGTCATCAGGATCTGATGAAGTGACGTAATAATCGTTGGAGTCGAAATTCACCGTACTGAGACGCACACCGGCATCCAGTGACCACTTATCGGTAAACTGCCAGGCGGTTTGCAGATATGGATCGAGGTTCCACATCAGGTTGCGTTCATTGCGGCGCATATCGCCTTGAACACCGTAATCCGTCACGCCGTTGCTGGTGGTGAAGTTCTGATAGCCTTTGCGCTTTTCGGTCATGGTTTCATAGTCGAGACCGGCGGTCAGGGTAACAGGAAGGGTAAATACGGTGTCGCGATGCGTCCAGCGCGTATCAATACCCTGATAATGGCGCGTCAGCGAAATCACGCCGCCAGGATAGCCCGCCGCCTGCTGTGTTGCTTTAGGAATCGATTGATACTGTGTGGTTTCACGCTCACCGGCGTACATCATCACGCTAAGATCGTCGTTCTCACTCATCTGGCGCAGATAGTGCAATCCGGCTTGTGTCTGATCCACGGTTTTACGCGCGTTGTAGAGCGAAACATTGCTGGCAACCTGACGCGGATTGTCTTTCCACTGCGACTCGGTCAAACCGCCCGGATCCTGTGCATCCACGTGCACGCTGTTGAACAGCAACGTCAACGTGCTGGCATCATCAATGCGTACGCCAAGTTTGGCATTGCCGAGATTCTTCTGTGCCGAGCTGTGATCGCGATAGCCGTGGGTGGTGAAACGCGAGGCTGAAACGGTGTAATTCACGTCACCGGCGTGCGTGCCATCACCGGTGGCTCCGCTGGCTTTAACACTGTTGCGCCAGCTGCCAAAACTGCCGTACCAGCTGCTGGCTTCTAGCGTAGTAGGCTGCTTACCGGTTTGCGTTTCAACGTTAATCACGCCGCCTGAAGAGTTACCGTACAGCGCGGAAAACGGGCCGCGCAGTACTTCGATATGGTCTATTGAGCCAATATCAATGTTAGAGGTCTGGCCCTGACCATCCGGCATGGTGGCAGGGATGCCGTCAACGTACAGGCGAATACCGCGCAGGCCGAAGGTCGAACGTGAACCAAAGCCGCGCACCGAAACTTGTAAATCCTGCGCATAGTTCTGACGGTTCTGGATCTGCAATCCCGGCACGCTAGCGAGATTTTCAGAGAGGTTAACGCGTGGCGCCGCATGGCGCATATCCTCGCCAGACACCACACTCACCGCTGCCGGTGTATCCAATACGGATAAACCCGATCCCGCCGGCGCGGCACTGACCACCATGGTGTTGCTGCCATTATCCGCCGCCATCAACTGCAGGGGGAATAATGCAGGCAGCATCAGCAACGGTGCCTGTCGCAGTAAATCTATTTTCATTATGAAAGACCGTATAAAAGACGTGGAATGAACCAATGGGAACATTAATCGCGCATATGTTAATAGTTTTTTCAGTTAATGGAATGACTTTTTAAGTTGTTGTTAATAATAAATGATATGACAAAGCCACGCATAGAGGTGGGCAAGGATGGGGGGCTCATTTAACAATTGATTTATAGAGTAAACCTCTCATCACAATGGATGCTCATCCACACCCTTTTTACTGACACTACCGAGTCCCGGTCGCCCCCATATTCAGATAAATTCATGACATTTGAATTGAAAGCGGGGGTTTGAGATTGTCATTGTTTTAATTATGAAAATTTTGGTCGATTTATTTATTGAATTATAGCTACCAAAAGTGAGTGCTTTATTTGGAGTGAGATTGCGGTGACGGGTGCTCATGGCTAAATGCCTCTCTCAGATATCGAATTGAAATCTCAAATAAGCACATAGCAGGATGATAGGTATACGTTGTGATGCATTGTTGGAACTGTGTTATCTGCAGGGTCCGTTTGACGATCTGCCTGATGGGCAAATGTCAGTTGGTGTGGGCATTGGATACCACTCCGTACCAAAGGGCCCACTGCACGCGGTGAGCAATAAGCTCGTAGAAATAATTAATATTTTCATATTTCACACCTGTTTAAAAAAGTACATGGATAGTAATTGCTTAATCTCAAACAAAACCAAAACCAATCCTTGGCATAGCTCGAAGGATTTTGTTCCTGCTGCAAACTGCTGCGCATCGCAGTGAAAAAATCAAACCCTTATCGTGAGACTGTTGAGGAACCGGCTGGCTGTCAGCACGAATTTCTGTCAGTCTGGCGGTTTTGTCTGCAAGCACAAAAGGGAGTGAATATGAGTCAGCAACCTGTCGTGGCGGTATTAGGTTTGGGCGCAATGGGGCACGCGTTTGCCGCCAATCTGCTGAAGAAAGGCTTTGTGGTGCGCGGTTGGAACCGCACGCGCGCCAAAGGTGAGGATCTGCTGAGTGCCGGATTGCACCTCAGCGACAGCGCAGCGCAGGCCGTGGAAGGCGCGGACGTAGTGATCGCCATGCTGTCTGATGGCGACACCACGCGTCAGACTTTGACCGAAGCGAGCAGCACATTGAAGCAGGGCGCGACCGTCTGCCAGATGGGCACCATTGGCGTAGAGGCCACCGATGCGCTGATTGCCGATCTACAACGCTCACGCCCGGATATCGTGTTTATTGATGCGCCGGTTTCCGGTACCAAAGCGCCTGCCGAGAATGCACAAATTCTGGTCATGGCCAGCGGCGATCAAAGCAAAGCGCAGGCGGCAGAGCAGGTGTTTGCCGCGATTGGTAAAGGCACGCAGTGGCTGGGTGAAGCGGGCGCCAGCTCGCGTATGAAGCTGGTAGTCAACAGCTGGCTGATTGGCCTGATGCAGAGCCTCGCCGAGAGCACGCGTTTGGCAGAGCAGTTTGGTTTTACTACCGACGATCTGTGGAAAGTGCTGGATGGCGGTCCGCTGGCAGTGCCTTACGCCAAAATGAAGCTGGGAATGATTGCCAGCGGAGACTTCACCCCGCAGATGCATCTGGTGTGGGCATTGAAAGATGCCAAACTGGCGCTGGATGCCGCCGGCGACAGCAAGCTGCCCGCGCTGGAGAATATCGTTGATGTCTGGCAGCAAGCAGTCGATGCCGGTTACGGCGAGCAGGATCTGGCGGCGGTTTATCAGTACCTGAAACGCTAAATGAGCCAGCGGCTCAACGTCGATTTCACCCATCGTCCGCTGGTGCCTTATGCGCACGATTATGCGCATGGCGATGCTGAGCCGTGGCACTATCACTCTTGCGCGCAGCTGATCCACACCCTAAGCGGCGTGGTGAAAGTCGAAACGCAGCAGGGCAGTTGGATTGTGCCACCGAGCCGTGGCGTGTGGTTACCAGCGGGTACCGAGCACGCGCTGCATATTGTGGGATCGGTAGCGGCACGCACGCTGTTTGTCGATCCGCTGGCGCGAGCCGATCTGCCTGCCAGTTGTCAGGTGGTGCAAATTTCACCGTTGCTGCGTGAGCTGATCGTCAGCGCATTGACGCTACCGGAACAATACGGATCCGGAAGTCGTGCAGAGCGCATCTATGAGTTAATTCTGGATGAAATTCGCGTCATGGATGTGCTGCCCTTTGGGTTGCAGTGGCCGGAAGGAGAACGACTACGTGCACTGTGTCAGCAGATCCACCAGCGACCGGGCGAAAACTGGACATTAGCCAGAGCGGCCAGCCAACTCTGTGTTGCTGAACGCACGCTGGCGCGCCATTTCAGTCGCGAAACCGGCTTACAGTTTAGCGACTGGGTGCGTCGTGCGCGCCTCAGTGTCGCGCTAGCGCGTCTGGCGCAGGGCGAAACGGTGTTAGCGGTGGCGCTCGAACTGGGTTATGACAGCCCGAGCGCCTTCAGTGCGATGTTTCGCCGCGTACTTGGCGTTACACCGGCAAACTACTTTCCTGTGGCAGAAAAGCGTGGGCTGCGTTGAGCAGCGCCTGTAACGAGGCGCGCGCCACATCATTATCAATGCCTACGCCCCAGGCTCGTTCACCCCGCGCATTGATGCAGCTGATGTAAGTAACTGAGCGGCTGTCACTGCGCTTACCCAGCGTGTGCTCGTGATAATCCTCAATACTGATCCCAAGATCATAGCGCTGGCGCAATGCCGCCACCGCTGCCGACAGCAGTCCATTGCCTTTAGCCTCCAGCGTTAACTGTTGTCCGCCATCCTGCACCCGCGCTTTGAAACGCGTTTCACCTTTCTCATCACTGTGGCTCTCCGCCTCCAGTAAGCGACGCGAAGGCTGCGCTAAGCCGTAATGCTGGCAGAACAGCTGCCACAGGGCGTGATGCGTCATCTCCTGGCCGTGAGCATCGGTTTGCTGCTGCACAATACGGCTGAAATCCTGCTGCAATCCGCGAGGTAACTGCAGCCCGTGATTTTGCTCCAGCAGCCAGGCGGCACCGCCTTTACCGGACTGGCTATTCACGCGGATTACCGCTTCATAGCTGCAACCGATATCCAGCGGATCGAGCGGCAAATAAGGCATTTGCCAGATCGACTCCTGACGTTCGCTGCGCTCGGCAAAGCCTTTGCGAATCGCATCCTGATGTGAACCTGAGAAGGCGGTAAATACCAGTTCTCCGGCATACGGATGGCGCGGATGAACCGGTAGCTGGTTACAACGCGTCACCACCTCCAGCACCTGCTGGATATCGCTGAAATCGAGTTGCGGTGCCACACCCTGCGTGTAGAGATTAAGCGCCAGCGTCACGATATCGACATTTCCGGTACGCTCTCCGTTGCCAAATAAACACCCCTCAACGCGATCGGCTCCAGCCAGTATCGCCAGTTCGGCGCAGGCCACGCCGGTCCCACGATCGTTATGCGGATGTACGCAAATCGCTACTTGCGCACGCTGGCTGAAATGACGACAGAAAAATTCAATCTGATCGGCATAGACGTTTGGCGTATTCACTTCCACCGTGGCGGGCAGGTTGATGATCATCGGTCTTTGCGGGCCAGGTTGCCAGATCGCGGCCACCGCTTCACATATTTCCAGCGCAAATTCCGGCTCGGTAAAGCAGAACGTCTCGGGTGAATACTGGAAGGTCCATGCAGTATCCGGTTGAGCTTCACAACGGGCGCGGATCTGGCGGGCACCGGCGCAAGCCAGTTCGATGATCTCTGCTTTGCTCTGGCGGAACACCCGTTCACGGAACAGCGGCGCGGTCGCGTTATACATATGCACGATGGCTTGTGGGGCACCGCGTAACGCTTCAAAGGTGCGATCGATCAGATCGCTGCGCGCTTGCGTCAGCACCTGAATCGCGACGTCCGAAGGAATATGGTTCTGCTCAATCAGCAGGCGCACAAAGTCGAAATCGGTTTGCGAGGCGGCGGGAAATGCGACTTCGATTTCTTTGAAGCCGCAGCGCAGCAACAACTGCCAGAATTCCAGCTTGCGTGCGCTGTCCATGGGCGTAGCCAGCGCCTGATTGCCGTCGCGCAGGTCGGTGGACAACCAGCGCGGTGCCTGAGTGAGCTGGCGCGAAGGCCACTGACGGTCGGGCAAATCAATCACCGGGTAGGGACGGTATTTTTCAGCAGGGTGGTTCAGCATGAGGTTCTCCTTATGGGTCTGCATTCAGTCTGGACCACATCGACGCACGCTGCTCACGCATAACTGACAACCCGCGTTGCGTAACTGACATTTCGTTGTGAGGTTGCCACAACCCAGGCGGGTAAGTGCCGTTTTTCGTGGGCACTCACCCCTCAAAGGATTCATTCTGCTTATGCGCAGGATGATATTCCTCAGACGAAATCGGCATCTGCACTTTCATTGCGACAAGGTAGTCTGGGACTTTGCGCCAGAAGAGAAAATAGAATGAAAAGAACAGCTTTAGCCCTTTTAGTGTTGCTAAACAGTGGCGCCGTTGCCGCGGAAACTGTCACGCTGCGCATTGCCGATCAGAAAGGCAATATGCACGCCGAGATGGAAGCGGCTCAGCAGTTAAACAACCTCAACTACAAAATCGAATGGGCGGAGTTCCCGGCGGCGGCACCGCTGGCGGAAGCGCTGAATGCGGGAGCCGTCGATGCGGGGATTATCGGTGATGCGCCGCTGCTGTTCTCGCTGGCGGCCGGTTCGCAGGTGAAAGCGGTGGCGGTGAGTAAATCGGTTCCCGAAGGCTTAGCGGTTTTAGTGAGCCCTGACTCGACAATCAAAAACGTGGCGGATCTGAAAGGAAAAAACATCGCCACCGGACGTGGCTCAATCGGCCATTTTGAAGCGCTGAAAGCACTGGAAAAGGCCGGTTTAACGGATAAAGACGTCAACTTTCGCTTCCTGACGCCCGCTGATGCGCGCATCGCATTAGCCAACGGTTCAGTGGATGCCTGGTCAACGTGGGATCCTTATACCGCGCTGGCGGAAGTCACGCATACTGGACGCGTGTTGATCAATGGCGTCGGTCTCTCCAGCGGTAACAGCTTCCTCGCGGCCACCGATGCGGCCATCAATAACGAGGCTAAACGCGCGGCGCTGCAGGATTACGTGAATCGTCTGGCGGCGGCAGATCGCTGGGCCAACGGCCATGTCGATGAGTACTCCACCACGCTGGCGAAAATTATCGGTTTTCCCAAAGAAGCAGCGGCGAAGTCCTTTGCACGCCGCCAGTCGCATTGGCAGGCCATCGATGACGCCACCATTGCGCAGCAGCAGGACACTGCCGATTTTTATCAGAAATATGGCCTGATCAAGCAGCATCTTGACGTCAAACCCACCTTTTACCATGGCTTAAAGGTTGCGCAGAACTAACGCTTTGTGCCCCTTTGTTTGGCGATTCAGCAGGGCGCGAGTAGCATAGTGCCCCTGTTGTCTCGCTGTGTGATCCCTATGTTATTTAAAACCTTCGATGGCCATAACGATCTGCTGCTCAACCTGTGGCTGCATCATCGTGAAGATCCCGCTGACGCCTTTTTTTCTGGTATTGAGAAAGGGCATCTGGATTTTCCACGTATGCAGCAGGGCGGTTTTGCCGGTGGGTTATTTGCGCTGTTTGTCCCGCCGCAGCGCTATATCAATGAGGTTGCGCCACAGCGTGCAAACGAACAATGGCAGCCGCTGGATATTCTTTGGCAGCAACTCGATATCCTGAAAACGCTGGTGGTTCAGTCCGATGGGCGCGCGCGTTTATGTCTGACCGCCGCGGAGATCGCCGCCTGTCGGCATGATGGCGTGCTGGCGATGGTGGCGCATATCGAAGGGGCGGATGGATTTGATGCTGAGGGCGAAGATCTGCATGCCTTTTATCAGGCCGGCGTGCGCAGTATCGGGCCTTTCTGGAACTTACCTAACCGATTTGGCGAAGGGGTGAACGGTGCATTCCCGCATTCGCCGGACACCGGGCCAGGTCTGACCGCCGCAGGAGAGCAGCTGATCGCTGCCGCCAATCGCCATCGCATGATGATTGACGTGTCGCATATGAATGAAAAAGCGTTTTGGGATACCGCTCGGCTCTCCAACGCGCCGCTGGTGGCCAGCCACTCTAACGCACACGCGCGTTGCGCCCAGCCGCGCAATCTTACCGACGATCAACTGCGTGCCATTCGCGATAGCGGCGGTGTGGTCGGTATTAATTTTGGTAACGCTTTCTTACGGCCGGATGGCAAGCGCGATACTGACACGCCATTGATCGAAATTGTTAAACATCTGGATCATTTAGTTGAAATAATGGGGCCAGAAAACGTAGCATTTGGTTCAGATTTTGACGGCATCAGCGTGCCCGATGCGTTGAAAGATGTTTCAGGGCTGCCGCATCTTTATACGCTGCTTGCATCGCTCGACTATGATCAAGCCATGATCGAGCAGTTTGCCTGGGGTAACTGGCAGCGTGTCCTGCAACAGATTTGGCAGGATTAGCACAATTCCCTTACCTAATCAGGGTTGATATGGCCGCTACATTGGCGCAACATCAGCCCGCGTCGTGCGTGTCGCCAGCGATTAACCTCTCTGGCGCAAGCATTTTCAGCAGAGTCCGCTCTGCATTACGTGTTTTAAAGGAAATTTATTATGTGGAAAAAACCTGAGTTTGTAGATCTGCGTCTGGGCCTGGAAGTGACTCTGTACATCTCCAACCGCTAAGACATTCTGCCCGCCATTCGTGCGGGCATTTTATTTTTCTTTCTGGTCATTTCTCATGTTTATTAAAGTGCTCGGTTCGGCGGCAGGCGGTGGCTTTCCGCAGTGGAACTGTAACTGCGCCAATTGCAGCGGCCTGCGTAACGGTACGATACAGGCTCAGGCGCGGACGCAATCCTCGATCATTGTCAGTGACAATGGCGAAGATTGGGTGCTGTGCAACGCTTCGCCGGATATCAGTCAGCAGATCGCTCATACACCTGAATTAAATAAAAAAGATGTGCTGCGCGGCACGACGATTGGCAGCATTATTCTCACTGACAGCCAGATCGATCACACCACCGGCTTACTTAGCCTGCGTGAAGGCTGCCCGCATCAGGTGTGGTGCACGCCAGAGGTTCATGCCGATCTCACCAGCGGTTTCCCGATTTTCACCATGTTGCAACACTGGAACGGCGGGTTGCAGCATCATGGGTTGACGCCACTCGAACCTTTCCGCGTCGATGTGTGTGGCAGCCTGCAGTTCACCGCCATCCCGATTCTCAGCAATGCGCCACCGTATTCGCCGTATCGCGACCGCCCTCTGCCGGGCCATAACGTCGCGCTGTTTATCGAAAATACCGCCAATGGCCAAACGTTGCTGTATGCGCCAGGTCTGGGCGAGCCCGATGCGGTGATCATGCCGTGGCTGGAGAAAGCCGATTGCCTGTTGATTGACGGTACCGTCTGGCAGGACGATGAGTTGCTCGCCACTGGCGTCGGTAAAAATACCGGCAAAGCGATGGGGCATCTGGCCCTCGCGGAAGAGCATGGGCTGATGGCCCTGCTGGCATCGCTGCCGGCGAAACGCAAAATCTTAATTCATATTAATAACACCAATCCGATCCTCAACGAGCAGTCGCCGCAGCGTCAGTATCTGACAAAGCAGGGCATTGAAGTGAGTTGGGACGGGATGGCGATTCATCTGCAGGAGAGCGCATCGTGATCATTACCGAAGCCTTATCGCCGCAAGAGTTTGAGCAGGCGCTGCGTGCTAAAGGCGCGTTTTACCATATTCACCACCCTTACCATATCGCGATGCACAATGGCGATGCGACTCGCGAACAGATTCAGGGTTGGGTGGTAAATCGCTTCTATTACCAGACCAATATCCCGCTGAAAGATGCGGCTATCATGTCAAACTGCCCGGATCCGGCCACGCGCCGTAAATGGGTGCAGCGCATCCTCGATCATGACGGCAGCAACGGACAGGAAGGCGGTATTGAAGCCTGGCTGCAGCTGGGTGAAGCGGTGGGGCTGGACCGTGAAGTGCTACTGTCAGAAAAACTGGTGCTGCCGGGCGTACGTTTCGCCGTGGATGCCTACGTCAACTTCGCGCGCCGCGCCAATTGGCAGGAAGCGGCCTGCAGTTCGTTAACCGAACTCTTCGCACCGCAAATCCATCAGTCGCGTCTCGACAGCTGGCCGCAGCACTATCCGTGGATCAAAGAAGAAGGCTACTTCTACTTCCGCAGTCGCCTGAGCCAGGCGAATCGCGATGTCGAACACGGGCTAGCGCTGGCGCTGGAGGTGTTCACCACCGCAGAGCAGCAAAATCGGATGCTCGAGATCCTGCAGTTCAAACTCGACATTCTCTGGACGCTGCTGGATGCCATGACCATGGCCTATGCGCTGCAACGCCCGCCTTACCACACGGTCACCGATCAGGTGTCCTGGCACAGCACAAGATTGGTATAACGTTATGAAAGATAATCTGATTCCAGCTTTCCGCCGTGGCTATCGCATGCAATGGGAGCCGGCGCAGGATAGCCATGTGGTGCTCTATCCGGAAGGCATGGCTAAACTGAATGAAACTGCCACCGCCGTTCTCGAACTGGTCACCGGCAAGCAGGATGTTGCGGCGATTATCGCCATCCTGGACAGCCGTTTTCCTGAAGCAGGCGGCGTGGGTGATGACGTGAAAGAATTCCTGCAATCCGCCGTAGAACAGAAATGGATCCAGTGTCGTGAACCCGAATAAAACCGCCACGCCGCCGCTGTGGCTGCTGGCCGAACTGACTTATCGCTGCCCGCTGCAGTGTCCGTACTGCTCGAATCCGCTCGACTTCTCGCAGCAGGAAAAAGAGCTGACCACCGATCAGTGGATCAACGTGTTCCGCCAGGCGCGCGCCATGGGCAGCGTGCAGATGGGCTTCTCCGGCGGCGAACCGCTGACGCGTAAAGATCTGCCTGAGCTAATCAAGGCGGCACGTGATTTAGGTTTTTACACCAACCTGATCACCTCGGGCATTGGATTGACGGCGAAAAACTCGACGCCTTCGCCGATGCCGGGCTGGATCATATCCAGATCAGCTTCCAGGCCAGTGATGAAACGCTCAATGCCGCATTGGCCGGTTCGAAAAAAGCCTTCCAGCAAAAGCTGGAGATGGCGAAAGCAGTGAAAGCACACGGCTATCCGATGGTGCTGAACTTCGTACTTCATCGCCATAATATCGACCAGATCGATAAAATCATCGACCTGTGCATTGAGCTGGAAGCGGACGATGTCGAACTGGCGACCTGCCAGTTTTACGGCTGGGCGCATCTCAACCGTCAGGGCTTATTGCCAACGCGTGAGCAGATTGCGCATGCCGAAGCCGTGGTGGCGCAATACCGTGAGCGCATGAGCGAAAGTGGCAACCTCACTAATCTGCTGTTCGTGACGCCAGATTATTACGAAGAGCGGCCAAAACCCTGCATGGGCGGTTGGGGCTCGATCTTCCTGAGTGTCACTCCGGAAGGCACGGCATTGCCATGTCACAGCGCACGTCAGTTGCCGGTGGAATTTCCGTCAGTGCTGGAGCACAGCCTGGAAGACATCTGGTACAACTCGTTTGGTTTCAATCGCTACCGTGGTTACGACTGGATGCCTGAACCGTGCCGTTCGTGTGATGAGAAAGAAAAAGACTTCGGTGGCTGCCGTTGTCAGGCTTACATGTTGACCGGTAATGCGGATAACACCGATCCGGTTTGCAGCAAGTCGCCGCATCACGGCAAAATCCTTGAAGCGCGGCGCGAAGCCACCTGCAGCGACATCAAAATCGCTCAGCTTCAGTTCCGTAATCGCTCCAACTCCGAACTGATCTTTAAGCAGCGGGTTAACTGATGTCCTCACGCCAGCTGCGGTTAGCTAACGGGTTGAAATGCCATCTGCACCATCAACCCGACGCGCGCGATGCCGCCGCGCTGGTCCGCGTGCAAGCTGGCAGCCTGGATGAGCCCGATCGCTGGCCGGGGCTGGCGCACTTGCTGGAGCATCTGTTGTTCTGCGGCAGCGAACGTTTCAAAGACAGCGATCGCCTGATGCCGTGGGTGCAACAGCAAGGTGGGCAGGTCAACGCCACCACCCAGCTCAGCAGCAGCGCCTTTTTTTCCAGCTTCCCTCGGCGAACCTGACTGAAGGTGTGCAGCGGTTAAGTGATATGATCGCCGCACCGCTGTTGAGCCAGCAGGCTATACAACAGGAAGTGGCGGTCATTGATGCAGAATGCCAACTTCTGCAGCAGCATGCCGAAACGCTCTGTGAAACCGCGCTGGTGGAGAGGTTGGGTGGGGCTTTTCAACGGTTTCGTGTCGGTAATCAGCAGGTATTCGGTGACAACGTCACGTTGTTGCAGCTCGCGTTGCGCGACTTTCATCAACGTTTTTATCACGCGAATGCCATGGAGCTGTGGTTACAGGGCCCGCAATCGTTAGATGAGTTGGCGCAACTCGCGCAACATTTTTCTTCGCCCAGTTCAGCTAAAACAAACCCTCAACTCCAGCGCCCATATTGCCGCCAGGCGACACGATGTTGCAGCTGTCAGGTGATGAAAGTTTCTGGCTAACACTGATGTTATCCGGTGATGAACATACATTGCGTGACAATGTCACCTTGCTCAGCGTGTTCTGGCAAGATGAAGCGCCGGGCAGCCTCCTGGCCGCACTCAGAGAGGCGGGATTGTGCGATACGCTGCAGGGGCAATGGCTGTGGCAGGATGCGCGGCACGGTTGGTTAGCGCTGCGCTTCAGTGGTCCTAAAATCAGTGCGGAGCAAGCTCAGCAGATTGAATTTTGTTTCAGGCAGCATTTGGCTGCGATAAGTCTTTGCACCTCTGAGCAACACCAGCATTATGCGCAACTGGCGCGGCACGATTTTGCCTGCTTATCGCCACTGGAACAGCTGCGTGGTCGGGCGCTGGGCTTTGCGCCGGCGGATTATGTGCCACAGGGTTTCAGCGCTTTTTTGGCTGCGTTGGCGCAGGTGCCATGCTCACGCTTGCTCACACAGCAGCAGCTGGACCGCGCAGAAAGCGTTCAGACACAAGGTTCACGCTGCTGCGCAAAAGTGGCTGCCGCAAAGCCTGAGCGCATTCTCAACGCCTGCATTCTTTTTTATCCCACGGCGCAACCGGCCGTGTTGCCCCTGTTATCGCCGATAGCGATGCCACTGCCGCGTATTGCGCCACGACAACAGGTTGAGACCTTGCTGTTGCGGCCGGCCTTTTATCACACGCTGAGTGACGCTGATGCGCAGGCGCGGCAATTACTGCTGCGTCCGGTGTTAGCGGAGTTGCGTCATGCAGGAGGCACGGGCAGTTGGCAGCAGAGGCAAGGCGTCTGGCAGTTGGTGCTGAATCTGCCTGTCGGTGAGTCACACGCTTTGCTGGCTGTGTATGACGCACTTGAGGCATTGAACCTGACACCCGAGCTAAAACCGCAGGTGCTTGCCCAAACGATCGTGATCCGACAGCTTCTCGCAGCCTTACCTACGCAATTGATTGTTCCCACCCGTGATGCTCGCTGGTTGGCAGCATGGTGTGGCAAACACTCGGCATTACATCAGCGCGTGGCGCATTTGCTCAGTGACTTCACACCTGGTTTGGCAAACTGCGCTCAATCGCCACGATTGCAGCGGGGCATTAAGCCGATTCGCTGCACCGGGGGCGATCAGGCGCTGCTGCTGTTTATCCCGTTACCGCTAGCTGATGACAGGCATTTAGCCGCACTGCGCGCGCTGTCGTTGATGCTGGAACCGCGTTTTTTCCAGCGACTGCGGGTCGATCAGCAAATTGGCTATGTGGTGTCGGCGCGCTACCAGCGCGTGGCGGATGTCGATGGGCTGATGCTGGCACTCCAGTCGCCACAGATTCCATGGCAAACGCTGCTTGGACACTGCAAACGCTTTTTACGTGAGATCGTGGCAGAGCTAGACGCCATCACGCCGCAAACCTTAGCGGCCTGGCAAGCCACACTGCGCGAACAGTGCGATGCCAGCGATAACGCGGAAGCCGCACTTCAGGGGCTTCGGCAACAGCAGGGATTGCCAAATCTCACGCGTGACGCGGTGGCATCCCTGACGTTGCCTCTTATCCAGCAGCTTCATATCCGTTTACTGCGCGAACGCCGCCGCTGGCGAATACTCGTTAATCAAAGCTGAAAAGCGATGTGCTTACCATTCGGCAAAGTCACATCAATACGTATTTCCCCACCCAACGCAGCCACGTAACGCTTGAGTGTTGAGATTCGAGGATCATTGCCGGGATTTTCGATTTTAGCGAGCGTGGGTTGGGAAATGCCCATCGTGCGGGCAAGCTCAGTTTGTGACAGATTCAGCTCCTCACGCAGTTGGTTTAAGGCAATTTCCTGACGCAGCTTTTCGACTTTTTTTGCGATACGTAGTTGGCTTTCTGCGGATTGTTTTTCAATTAACTCTTTGTACGTAGACATATTATCCCTCCATCTGCACTAAATGCCGGCGGTATTCTGCCTCAGCCATGCTAATCATTTTCCGGTAAAATTGTTTTTGATTCATGCCGGTTTTATCTTCGGCACATAACACGATCGCGCGGCGCACAGGATCAAAGGCGTAAAAAGCTCGAATCGGTTTACCCTCGTGCTGAATGCGTAACTCTTTAAGATGCGAAAATTTGCATCCTTTGAGGGTATCAACATAGGGTCGCCCAAGCTGTGGCCCCATTTCCGCTAGAATTCCCATGATGGCTAACACGTCTTCACGTAAGGTTTCATTTTGCGCGAAGAACCACTCGTCAAATACATCCGTTGTCAGTATTTCCCACATATCGCCATCCTATAGCTTTTTGCTATGGCACATGTTATAGCCAATAGGCTATGAAAACAACCGGACACTATCAGTCTGGAAAACTTTCACCAAACTAAATCATTACCCACTGATATCTTTGAATATATTTGAAGGTCACCGGCAAATCTCTTCACTATTCCTTAGCCTGTTAATTCGAGACACTCAATAGATTCTCCCGATCTAATAGGAACTCTAAGTGAAAAACGTTACCCGCCTGGTCCTGCCGTTGCTGGCCGCCGCTGCTTTGTACGCACCCGTTTCGCAGGCTGCCACGATGCATTATGACCTCGATCCCGCGCACACCTCGGTTATCGTGACCTGGACGCACTTCGGCTTCTCGCATCCAACGGCTGATATCCCGAACAGCAAAGGGACGCTGGTGTTTGATAAAGATCATCCAGAGCAATCGCGCGTGGATGTTACGTTGCCGGTTTCACAGATTGATTCACATGTGCCCGCGCTGACCAAAGAGTTCCTGGGCGCGGAGTATTTCGATACCGCTAAATATCCATCAGCCGTGTTCCACAGCACCAAAGTGGTGGCGAAGGGCGATAACAAGTTTGACGTGGAAGGCAATCTGACGCTGAAAGGCATCACTAAGCCGATCACGCTGCACGCGACCTTGAATCAACAGGGTATGCACCCGATGGTGAAGAAGCAGGCAATTGGTTTTGATGCCACGGGCGTGATTAAACGTTCAGATTTCAAACTGGATAAATACGTGCCTGCAGTCAGTGATGATGTCACGCTGACCCTTTCTACCGAGGCGTACGCGAAGTAATTCGTACGTTGTGGTAGCGAGCAAAGTTACGCATCCTGACCGCTGAAAGGCGTCAGGATGCGTTTCAACTGCAAAAGAATGGCTGGTTTACGCCCAGTATTTCTTCTTACTGGTTTTCCCGATGCCGGGATTGCAGCTATTAGTGGGATCAAGTTGCTTCCAGTGATCAACATGCTCGCACGATGCCTGATACAGATGGCCCACATTATGCTCAGCCGGATATTTCGCCCCACGCTGCGCCAGATACACTTTCACCGCCTCCTTAAACGCCTTCGCATCCACGCCTTCTTTCAGCACGTAATCCTGATGATTCACATAACAGAAAAAATGCCCGCAGCAGGAATCGACCTGAACCTGTGCCGCTAAGTGCTCCGGTAAGGTTAAGCGCCAATCGTCATCGTTACGGCGCAGCGCCACATCAAATGCCACCAACCGCTCATTCGGGTTATAACCCAGCGCATCACAATAGGAGATGGTGCAGCCGCCCACGCCAAATCGCACCAGAAAGGCATCAGCTGCTTCGCGAACATCACAGTGGAAAAAGCCACCGTCACGGTCGGCAAAAAATTGCTGAAGCAGAGTGTTTAACTCATGGGTTTGTAGCGCATCGACCTTGATCATCAGGTGGTGTTGATACTCATCGCGATAAGCCATGATGCGCGGTGCAATAAAGCTCGGTGTCAGTTGGTTGAAGCATTGCAGTGCCCGATCAACAAAATTGCGCGGCAAGAAAGGGATATGGCTGACACGGACATCCCATTTTGCTTTATTTGCCATCATTTTAGGAATGGCCTGCGGACCCAGTTTGCGAATCGCCAGATACATATGCTTGGCGTAACGCACCGTCAAATCAAACGCATTACGATGGATATATTCCGCCTGCAACGGCAGTTCGCGCATGTTGGTGAGCAAAAAACGGCGCAGCGCGACCAGCACACGCTCATCGTTTGTGCCGATGTAAAAGGTATCGCTGCCCGCGCTGGCTTCGAAGGTGGGTAAACGCACCGCAAACACCACAACTTTGCCCGCGCTGCCGGAACTGTCGTGCAGATAACGCAGGTCGCCATTGAAGCGTGAAGGGGAGTCAGCAGTGATATCACGCAGGCGATCGGCATAGTCATCGGCCCAGATCTTTCCCTGCCAATCTGGTTGTTCGCCGGTCTGATACTGCTGCTGCGCCAGGTTCTGCAGCATCGTTTCCGGCGTGTTGCCTAAATCGATGCCGAGATGATTCACCAGCTCCAGCCGGCCGTCATCATGAATACGGGCAAACAGTGATTTCTCGGTAAACGCCGGGCCGCGGCGGATCAGCGAACCGCCGGAATTATTGCAAATACCGCCGACCACCGAAGCGCCAATACAGCTGGATCCAATCACCGAGTGCGGTTCCCGCCCCAGCGGTTGCAGCGTCTGTTCCAGTTCGGTCAATGTGGTGCCAGGAAAGGCGATCATCTGGCGTGCCTGATCGATCACCTGCACACCTTTAAGCTGACGGGTGCTGACAATGACGACTGCGCGATCGTAATCATTGCCATCCGGTGTTGAACCGCCGGTCACGCCGGTATTGGAAGCCTGCATCAGGATAATCGCGTTCTGGGCCACGCATATCTGTAGTGTCTGCCAGAGTTGCTGCAGCGTTTGTGGTAACACCACCGCCAGCGCCTCGCCGCGACCGACGCGGAATCCTTTGGTGTACCAGGCTTTATCATCAGCGTGGGTCAGCAACTGTTTGTCGCCCACTACGCCAGCTAACTGACGCAACATCTCCTGCGGGGTGGTCATGAGCTCTCTTCTTTATCATTGATTTGCCGCGTTATTGGACAGCCAGACAAGCCTGGCGTCAATGATTCAGCGGCACTGATGGGTAAATAACGCACGGAATCATTATCCCTTTATCTTCCGGGGAAAACGTGGGCTGGTCTGATAAAAATGCGTGGGCAATCACAATTTAGGTTGAAAGAAATTAAGCTGAACTTTCGAATAAAGGGTTTAAGCATTTTGATCGCCAAAGTAAATATAACGCCTTGATATTAATCGTTATTTAAGGAAGGGCGAATAACCATCAATGTGATTAACATCACAAATAATGAACACCTCAAGTCATTGTCAACGCTCACTCCTCATAAATTCATGACAAAAATGTGATCTCTATTGCAAATATAAAAGCCGTTCACCGGAAGAATGAATGTCAGACGCGCAGAGAAGGAGTGATGACAATGAGAATTGGCATGGTGATCAGCGGTGGTGATGTCACAGGAATAAATAACTTTGTTTTTCAAATATCGCGTATGACACAAGCCGATATGGTGTTATTTAACGGAGGCATCCCAGGATTGCTGGAAAATCGGCATCAGGAAATATCTCAACGCGATCTGGTCGATTATGCCGTTACATCCATACCGGTGATGCAGTCAGGAAGAACCACACGAAAACTCATTCGTCCTGAATATGAGATCATCGCTAAAAATCTCAAATCACTGCGTGTTGATGTATTAATTATGGCCGGTGGAGATGGCTCACTGCAATTCCTCCACACCTTAAGTGAATTTGGTGTGAATTGTTTTGGTGTGGGCATGACCATCGATAATGATGTATTCGGCAGTGATTACACCATCGGTTTTTCCACTGCGTGTGAACAAGTATTAAAAGAAGTGGCGAAGCTAAGAAATACCGGCCGTGCCTTAACCGGAAGGGTATTTATGGTCGAACTGCTGGGAGGCTACTGTGGTGAATTAACCCTGCAGTCAGCGATCAAATCCAATGCCGACTTTGCTTTAATCCCAGAATGCCAGATCCCCACGCAGGAGTTGGCAGAGCGCATTACACAGCGCCTTGCCGAACAAAATAGCGTGGTGATTCTCTGCTCAGAAGGCTACACGCGGGAGTATTCGCCGGGCTTTCAGGGCGCAATTGATACCTTAATTAAACAGATTGAACCGTTGATAGGCGTACGAATTCGTAAAACCATCATCGGTTACGGCTTGCGTAGTGGTGACCCGACCTGTGAAGAAATTTATCAAGGCACCATTATGGCCAGTGAAGTTGCGCGCTGTATTCAGTCGGGGATGCGCAACAAAACGGTGATTATTAATGGCAGTAATCGACCGATACCGATTGATCTCTTGAGCATGAAAAAACGCCTGGTTGATACCGAAGGGCATCATTACAAACTCGCTAAACAACTGCATATTCTGTGAGGAAAACGCCATGCTGAAAATATTATGTGTCTGTGGATGTGGTCTGGGTTCTAGTTTCGCCATCGAAATGAGCGCCAAATCCGTATTAAAGAAACTCGAAATTGAAGCGGATATCGATCACACCACTATTTCTGAAGCCAACGCCTTTAAATCCGACATGATTTTAACCCAGAAGGCGTTTGCCGATGTCTTAAATGCCGATGCCAGCCCGGAACAAATCAAGCGGGTGATTATTCTCAATAAGCTGACCGACAAAGCAGAAATTGAAGAAAAAATCGTGGCGTTTATGAAAGAACGTAATCTAAAGGTTGCTAACCATGAATAGTGTGATTGATTTCCTGGTAAAAGACTTATTAGGGCAGGCATCGATTCTGATCGCCTTTATTGCCCTGATTGGTCTGTTACTGCAAAAAAAATCCGCAGGTAAGGTGGTGGAAGGCACCTTTAAAACCCTGCTGGGCTTCTTAATTATGATGGCGGGCATCAACATTATTGTTGGCACGCTGACCTTCCTGAATACCATTTTTACCCACGGTTTTGGCATGAAGGGTTATATCACCGACGTTGCCGCCATTGCCGGGTTAGCGAGCCGCGAGCTGGGCTCAGAAGTGGCGCTGACATTGTTGGTGATCTTTATCGTCAACATCATCATCGCGCGTCTGACGCCGTTCAAATACATCTTCCTGACCGGACAAGCGCTGTTGTGGATGGCGACTATCGGTGCGGTGATTGGCTATAAAGCGGGGCTGACAGGCTTACCTCTGATCCTTACCGGTGGCATTTTCGGCGGCATTATGGCGGTGGTGATGCCGGCGCTGGCGCAACCTGTGGTGCGTCGTATCACGGACTCTGATGATGTGGCTCTGGGGCATTTCTGCACCATCGGTTATCTGCTGACCGCAGCGGTGGCAAAAGTGGTCGGTAAGGGTTCACGCTCAACCGAAGACCTTAAACTGCCCGACAACTTCAAGTTCCTGCAGGACACCTATCTGTCGATGGCGGTGGTGATGGTGCCGATGTACCTGATCCCAGCCGTGGCGGCCGGTCCGGAATTTATTGGCCAGTACAGTAACGGCATGAACTATCTGATGTATGCCTTCATGCAATCGATTCAGTTTGTTGCTGGCGTGTTCGTGTTGTACAGCGGTGTGCGTCTGCTGCTGAACGAACTGGTGCCTGCCTTCCGCGGCATTGCCATGCGCCTGGTGCCGGATGCTAAACCGGCACTCGATTGCCCGGTGATGTTCCCTTATGCGCCGAACGCAGTGATCGTCGGCTTCCTTGCCACCACCCTCGGCTCTGTCGTCGGCATGCTGGTGTTCCCAATGTTCGGTCTGGCAATGATTCTGCCTGGCTTGCTCACCAACTTCTTTGCCGGTGGTACTGCAGGTGTGTTTGGTAACGCGCTGGGCGGACGCCGCGGGGCGATGATCGGTGGTTTCGTTCATGGTCTGTTTATCACCTTCTTGCCGGCCATTCTGGTGCCGATGCTCGAAAGCTATGGCTTCACCGGTGTGACCTTCAGTGACTCTGACGTCATCAGTACCGGTTTGGTATTGGGTCATGCGTTCCAGGGCAACTGGTTGTTCGTCGCTCTCTTTGTTGTCTTCATCACTCTGATCGCCTGGTTTGTTAACGGAAAATCCCCTAAATCCCACGAGGAAAAGCTCCATGAAACTTTATAATTTTACCGATCTGTTACAGGTGGCTAAAGAACGTGAATTTAAAGCACTCGGTTCCTTTAATTTGCACTGTCTGGAAATGTTACCGGCCTTTTTTAAAGCAGCGGAAAAAACCAATAGCCCATTAATGATTCAAATTTCGACCGGCACCGCGAAATATTTAGGGCATAAATTATTAGTGGATGCGATTCGCTCGTTATCTGAGAGCCGTAATGTGCCAACGTGCCTGCATCTTGATCACTGTTCAGATTTGGATGCGATTCAAACGGCACTGGACGCCGGATTCAGCTCTATTATGTATGACGGTTCGCATTTATCGATTGAAGAGAATATTGCCAATACCCGTCGCGTAATTGATATGGCGCGTCCATTGCAGGTCTCGGTGGAAGCGGAGTTAGGTGCGATTGGGGGTTCTGAAGACGGTAAAGAGGTGGAGATGAACGCTGCTTCCTTTACCACCGTAGATGATGCCAAACGCTTTGTGGAAGAAACCGGCGTGGATATGCTGGCGATCTCCATCGGTACGGTGCACGGGCTGTATACCGGCAAAGCCCATATTCAGCATCAGCGTCTGGCTGATATCACCGATGCCACCAAAACCCCACTGGTGCTGCATGGCGGTACCGGCGTGAGCGATGAAGATATGCGTCTGGCCGTACGCAGCGGTATCGAAAAAGTGAACGTTGGCACGGAAATGAATGTGCAATGGGTGGCAAACTGCAAGCAGACCTTTGAAAAAGGCCGGGTGAATGACAGCGTGCGTAATTTCCTGGTGCCGGCTAACGATGCCGTGACCAATGTGTTGGTCGAAAAGATTTCGCTGTTCCGCTAACCACGACTCTCTCATGACGTAATAACCTGAGGTGCCCCGGCGCCGTTCGGGGCAGGAGACGCTATGTTTGGATTCTTGAAAAAGGGCTCGGAAAATAAGAGCCAGGATTCACAGGAAATAGATCTTCAGGCAGAAAATATCAGTGGGAAAATAAGCGAGCTGGAGCAACAACTCGCTGTTAATCCACAGGCGATCGATACGCAAAAGAAATTAATGCTGGAATATAACCGCGCATTAAATATCTTTGCCAAAAGCCGCCGCTTTCGTCAGGAAATTGATCCGCTGTTCGTTAAAATTGATGAACTGCGCAATACCATCCGCAAGTCGATTTAAGGAGGCAGTATGAGTATTAAGCGACTGCTGCAAGAAGCGAATGCGATTCAGGTGGGGGTGACGGTCACGGATTGGCGCGAAGTGATTGCGCTGGCTGCACAACCGCTGGTTCAAGGCGGTTACGTCAAGGATTCCTATCCTGAGGCGGTGATTGCCAATACCCTGACGCACGGTGCCTATTATGTGTTTGAAGAAGGGATCGCCATTCCGCATGCGCGTCCGGAAACCGGCGTGCTAAAAGATTGCTTCAGTATGATCGTGCTGGACGAGCCGATTTCGTTTGAAGGCAGTGACAAAGCCGACATTGTGATTATGTTCGGTGCGCGTGACAGCAATGCACACATCGAAGAGGGCATTCGCGCGATTGTTTCACTGCTGGAAGATGAAGAAACGCTGGTGCGCCTGCGGCAGGCCAGCAGTGTGGCGGAGGTGATAGAAATCCTATGACTTCACACACTGAAGAGAAGGTGGTGGTGCTGGTCAACGGCATTCCGGCCTCTGGCAAAAGCACCCTGACACGCGCGATGGCGGAGCAGTTTGGTTTTCCGGTACTGACGCTGGACAGCCTGAAAGAACCGTTTATGGCCAGTTTCGCGCCGGTGGATCGTCTGCGCAATCGTCAGTTGGGGTGCGCAGCCTATCAGGCGATTTGGAAGGTCGTGGGTCAAGCGCCAACTCGCTGCGTTTACCTGATCGACGCCTGGTTTGGCTTCCAGCCGAAAGAGGTGTTACAGCAGGGATTGCAGCAGGCGGGCATCACCCGGGTACTGGAGCTGTGGCTGGCGATCACACCAGACGAAGCGGTGGCGCGCTATCAGTCACGGCTCACCGATCGCATGCCAGGCCATCCAGGTGCCGAGTATCTGCCCGAACTGCGTAAGTTGGCAGAAACCGCACAGCCGATGGCGCTCGGACCGGTGTTGCAACTCGATGCCTGCGACCCTGACGAAGCTGCCGCGATTGCCTGGCTGCAACGGCAGTTGCGCTTACCGGTTAATGCTCAACCCGCTTTATCCGCTTCAGGTTGAAAGAAGGCCGCCAGCAGGGAGTTGAACTGTTGATCCTGTTGTTGATCATCAGCCAGCTGGCGGCAGACTTCGCCGAGAGCACGATAAAGTTGATCGGTGGCTAATTCGCCCTGATTCAGCGTGGCAATCTCATCCATCTCTGCCGCCCAGCGCCAGGCTTTTGGCAACATGTCTGGCGTAGCTTTCGCCATTCGTTGCAGCAGCGCTTGTTGGCTGTCCTGCATCTCTTCACGTAACGCCTCGGCTGCGCCCACGCGGCTGGCGTTGATCAGCATTGCCGAGGTCAGCAGGGTGATGCCTTTGTTAATTCCGGCGTAGGCCATCTTCAGCGCAGAGGCGGCGCCATTGTCGGCACTCATTACGCGAACGCGCAAT
Source organism: Pantoea rodasii (assembly GCF_002095465.1). Lineage (GTDB taxonomy): Bacteria > Pseudomonadota > Gammaproteobacteria > Enterobacterales > Enterobacteriaceae > Pantoea > Pantoea rodasii. The sequence goes on from NZ_MLFP01000006.1 coordinate 117,028, forward strand.
CCCAAATCACTCAACTGTGCCAGTCGCGCAGCATGAGGACCCGCAAACCAAAAGCGTGGCCCTTGTGGATTGTGCGCGCCCGGCGGCAAGCCAATAATCGCCGCATCGGCAAAAGGGGTACCGGTGCTTTCAATCACCTGCGCCACCTGCTTCAACGTCTCCGGGCTGATGGCGTTGCAATCCACATACAGTGGCTTATGCGCGGCAGCTTGCAGAAACGGGGCCATCTGCTGCGCCCAGCTGAGTGCTGATTCGGGCGGCAGAATCGACAGAATAATATCGGCCTCGCAAAGCGCCTCAGCGCTACAGTCGACAATGTTTGCCTGCTGTGCACGCTGCTGAGATGGGGCGGATCGCTGGCTCAGCGGGGCAATGACTCGCGCCCCGTGCTGGACAAGTACAGCTCCCACGGCCGCGCCCATAGCGCCAGGTGCAGCGATAGCAATGGTTGTCATCAAAGTCACTCCTTTAAGCATCGAGCTGTCAGTATGGAACGCGCTGAAAAGATTGTGCACAGGGAAGTGCAAGCAAATACAACCGTTAACCAGACGTAAAAACACGTGTACTGAGAAAATCGATTAACGCGCGGACTTTAGGTGAAGGATGCTTACTGGCAGGCCATAGCAAATGGAACACATTGCGGTGACAAGCATAATCGTTAAGCACTGCTACCAGCGTGCCTTGCGCGAGGGCTTCCCGCACTGAGAAATCAGGCAGCATGGCGATGCCTAAACCGCGCATCGCAAAACAGACGCGCGTCTCAATGTTGTTACACACCATGCTGCTGGGCAAGGCCAGCTCCTGCTCATCTTCATAACCGCGCAGCACCCAGCGCTCCAGTTTGCCGGTGGTGTTGAAGCGATAATGCAGGCAGGAATGTTGTTGCAAATCTTCCGGCGTCTGCGGCGTGCCGTGACGTGCCAGATATTCGGGGGACGCGACGGCAATCGAGTAGGCGTAACCCAGTTTGCGCGCCGAAAGACGTGAATCCATCGGCGGGCCACCGCGCATCACCGCATCATAGCCTTCGGCAATCACATCCACTAAACGATCACTGAAATCGAGATCGAGCTGAATGTCAGGATAGGCCGTCATAAAGTCACCCAGCGCGGGCAGGATCAGCGAACTGACCATCGGGAAACTCAGTTTTAAGCGGCCAGTGGGCCGCTGCGCCGCTTGCGATAGTTCACTTTCAGCCGCTTCGATCTCGGCAAGAATGCGCCGACTGCGCTCTAAAAACAGCGCACCTTCAGCGGTTAAGGTAATGCTACGCGTGCTGCGGTGAAACAGCCGCACACCCAACCGGTCCTCCAAACGGGCGATACTTTTCCCGACCGCCGACGCGGAAATACCCAGATGCCGTCCCGCCGACACAAAACTGCGTGTCTCCGCCACCTGAACGAACACGATAAATCCATTGAGGCTGTCCATCCTGACCCCTTATTCAGGACAAAAATGTCCGGTGAGTCATGAAATGTACCCTACTTTTTCCGTAATCGGGAAGTGGCTACCTTAATCGGACTCATGACTCAGGAGCGAGAACAATGCAAAAGATCCTTCAGCAGGTGATGCAAACGGCGCTGGATGAACAGCGTCTGGTGGGGATGGAGGTGATGGTGAAGTGCGATGGCGTAACCTTGTTTCATCAGGCAGCAGGTTATGCCGATCGCGAAAACCAACGACTGATGACGGTGGGCGAGCGTTTTCGCCTCGCTTCTGTCAGCAAGCCGATAGTCAGTACTGCGGCGCTGATGTTGGTCGCAGCAGGAAGGCTGTCACTGGATAGCGATATCACGCGCTGGCTGCCAACGTTTAAACCGCTTCAGCCTGACGGCCGCAGGGCGTTGATCACCTTGCGTCAACTGCTGAGCCACAGCGCTGGTCTTAGCTATCGCTTCCTTGAGGCCGCCCCGGATGGACCCTATTCGCGGGCGGGTGTTTCGGATGGCATGGATGCGACCCCATTTTCTCTGCAGGAGAACTTGCAACGGCTTGGTACCGTTCCCTTGCTGTTCACTCCGGGTACAGCATGGTGCTATTCACTGGCGATTGATGTTGTGGGGGCGATCATTGAACAGGTCCAGCAGCAGCCATTGCCTGAAGCCATACACCATCTGGTCACCGGGCCACTCGGGATGAAACAGACAGGCTTCTCACTGTCAGCCGGTCAATCTGTTGCCACCGCTTATGTCAGCGACCAGCCTCGTCCACATATCTTGCGCGAGGGAGAGAGGGTGGCACCGTTTGAAGGGACAGTGGGTATCCCGTATAGCCCCGCACGCGTATACGATCCTCAGGCGTTTCCGTCCGGCGGCGCAGGCATGGTCGGAACGGTAAGCGATCTCATGACGCTGCTGGAAATGCTGCGCAGTGGGGGCGGTACTTTACTGCCGGCAGAGTGGGTAAGAGAGATGGCCCGGGATCAAGTCAGCCAGCACTTATTGCCGGATATGCCGGGCGTGGGATTTGGGCTGGGCTTCTCGGTATTGCGCGATCCGCTGCTGGCGGGCTCACCTGAATCTGCCGGCACCTGGCGCTGGGGTGGCGCGTACGGACATGCGTGGTTTGTCGATCCGCAGCAGGCACTGAGTGTTGTGGCGTTTACCAACACACTTTATGAGGGCATGTCCGGACAATTTGTTAATGATCTGCGCGATGCCGTTTACCTGGCAATACAGGAGGCCCAATGAGCACACGCTTACCCTTAGTGCCTTTAATGACACTCAGTCTGGCGGCGTTTGTTACGATTGTTACCGAAGCGCTGCCCGCCGGATTACTGGCTCCCATGGCGCGGGATTTACAGGTATCGGTGGCGGCGGCCGGGCAAAGCGTGTCGCTGTATGCCGTAGCATCGTTTCTTGCTGCCATTCCGCTCATGTCACTCCTGCAGGGCATGCCGCGACGCCGACTGCTGCTGTGCGCGCTGGCGGGATTTACACTTGCCAATGGCGCAACCGCATTGTTGAGTAGCTATCCCTTGATGCTGGTGGCTAGGGTATTGGCCGGTGTCGCCGCAGGTCTGTTGTGGGCGCTATTGGCCGGTTATGCAGCCGCCATGGCACCGCCGGAGCAGAAGGGCAAAGCCATTGCGATTACCATGGCGGGCACGCCGCTGGCGCTGGCTCTCGGCGTGCCTTTGGGCACGCTGGTGGGCAATATAATTGGCTGGCGCCTGAGTTTTGCTGCCTTGAGCGGATTATCGCTGTTGCTAATGCTAATACTACGGCTGACCGCGCCTAAGCAGCCGGGACAACGGGCGCATCAGCGTTTACCTTTACGTCAGGTGCTGATGTTACCTGGTGTAGCCAGAGTACTTATGCTGGTGCTCTGTGTCGTTCTGGCACACAACATCCTCTACACCTTTATCGTGCCATTTTTACAACCTGCCGGGCTGGCATTCCGCGCCGATGCGATATTGCTGCTGTTCGGTATCAGTTCTTTAGTCAGCATTTTTATCACCGGTTGGTGGGTTGATCGCTTCCTGCAGCCGATGCTGTTCATCAGCATTTTGTTGTTCATAGCCGCTGCGTTGCTGCTGCAACTGTTTCCCACTACGACAATGGCGATCTGGTTTGCGGTGCTGCTATGGGGACTGGCGTTTGGCGGCGCGGCAACGCTGTTTCAGACCGCGATGGTGGATCATGCCGGCAAAGCGGTGGATGTTGCGCAGTCGATGCTGGTCACGGTATGGAATCTGGCGATTGCCGGCGGTGGCATGATTGGCGGCATGTTGTTGCACAGCGTTGGCGTCAGCAGTTTCCCCCCGGCACTTTTATTGCTGCTGGCGGTCGCGCTGTGGGGGATTTGGCGCGGCAGAAAGCAGGCCAGACACGCTTGTGCTCATTCCCGGTCGTGATAATAACCGCATGATTCGACAAGGCATATCTCGCAGTCTCAACCAGGCTTGATGGATGTTCCGCATGATATTGCGCATCCATCAAGGAGACCTGTATGAAAATCGATTTGCACGGCAAAACCGCATTAGTCACTGCCTCAACCGGCGGCATTGGTTTCGCGATAGCTCAGGGATTAGCTGAGAGCGGCGCCGAAGTGGTGCTCAACGGGCGCAGCGAAGCCTCGGTAAGCCGCGCGCGGGAGAAGCTGAATGGACTGGTGGCCGGTGCCAAAATTCATACCTTTATCGCCGATCTTGGCAGCGCGCAGGGCGTCAAGCAGTTGCTCAATGGCTTGCCTGCCATTGATATCCTGGTCAACAACGCCGGGATCTACGGACCGCAGGACTTCTATGCCACCGATGACGAGACATGGGAAGCTTACTGGCAAACCAATGTGATGTCAGGCGTGCGACTGTCGCGCGCCTGTTGCCGGAGATGGTGAAACGTGGCTGGGGCCGCGTGGTGTTTATCTCTTCTGAGTCGGCGCGCAATATTCCCGCCGATATGGTGCATTACGGTGTGACCAAAACCGCGCAGCTCTCACTGGCGCGTGGGCTGGCGAAAGTGGCCGCAGGGAGTGGCGTGACGGTAAACAGCGTGCTGCCGGGTCCAACGATTTCGGATGGCTTTGCCGCGATGATGGAAGACGAGGTAAAACGCACCGGGAAATCGTTAGAGGTGTTGGCAAAAGAATTCGTGATGGCACAACGTCCAAGCTCGGTGATCCAGCGCGCCGCCACGGTAGAAGAGGTGGCGAATATGGTAGTGTATATCTGCTCACAACAAGCTTCGGCCACTTCCGGCGCAGCACTGCGCGTGGATGGTGGTGTGGTGGACGATATTGTTTAACGATTGATAGCACCGACAAAACCGTAGCGGCGAGATTGATCTCGCCCTCGAACAGCAATGAAGCTGCCAGAGGGGGGCCGCTACGTTAAGTACAGCCAACAACACCCAGACAAAAGTTTACACAGCAATACTTGGTGTTTCTGCTTCCTCTGCTTAGAATGCCCGCACTTTACTCTGGGGCGATGGCATGACCAAATCGGCACAACGCGCAAAATGGATTCTGGCACTGCTTTGTCTGGTGCTGGCGTTTTGTCTCGTCCAGCGTAGCGTCAATTTTTCTGGCGCAACACAGGCGCCCATTAGCGCATCGTCGTTGAGCAGTAGCGAAATCATCGGTGGTGAGAAAATCTGCTCTATCAGTGCGAAATCACTGCACGCCGCAGCCCCGATAATAGAATCCGTCATGACGTTCCTGTTGATGGTGGTGGCGCTACTTGCCACGCTCTTCCAGCCTGATCCTACGCGCGGCTATCGTCGCGAACCCCTGTTTCCGCCCGTACAGCGGCGGCATCTGACCTTTTGCGTCTTCCGGGAATAACCCTACGCCATCCATCGCGTAAACCTTGTTATTCACCGGAGAAAAAAATCATGAATCTCTTTATCAGGAGCCTGTTGCTCCTGTTAGCCTGCTGCGCCAGCGTGGCGCAAGCCGCCGACAGCGGCTGGCTGCGCAATGCGCAAAATAGCCACGCCGAAGTGCGTTTGCGCAGCGCCAGCCACGGCGAAAATGCGCAATTATTGCTGGATATCCATCTGGAAAAAGGCTGGAAAACCTACTGGCGATCGCCGGGCGAAGGGGGCGTTGCTCCTGAAATTCGCTGGCAAACGCCTGAGGTAAAAGCACAGTGGCACTGGCCTGCACCCGCCCGTTTTGACGTCAGTGGCCTGACGACGCAAGGCTATAAAGGCAATATCACGCTGCCGATAGACATCGCTTCTCTGCCGGGGGCAACGCTGGCCGGTACGCTCACGCTGTCTACCTGCAGTGACGTCTGCATTCTGACCGACTTCCCGTTCAATCTCGATCTCACGCAAGCCGTTGATGGCGATTTCGCTCGCGACTATGCGCAAGCAATGGGGCAGATTCCGGCCGCGAGCGGTGTTACCGATCAACTTGATGCCAGTTATCGTAACGGTGAGCTACAGATCCGTGCGCAGCGCCAGCAAGGCTGGAGCAAACCGGAACTGTTTTTCGACTATCCGCAAGGCAGCATGCTGGCGGCGCCACACATTAGCGTCACAGGTGATACGCTAACGGCGCGTGTGGCGGTGACCGACGAGTGGGGCGAAGCAGCACCCGATTTACAGGGGAAAAGCCTGTCGCTGGTGGTGGCGGACGCGGGCATTGCTCAGCAAAGCACGGTGATCATCGGTTCTCAGCCATTAGTTTCTGAAAGCGGATCGCAAACCTTATGGTCGGTGCTGCTGCTGGCGTTGCTGGGAGGCTTGATCCTCAATCTGATGCCTTGCGTATTGCCGGTGCTGGCGATCAAACTTAGCAGCCTGGTACAGCAACAAGGGCAAACGCGTCGTCAGACTCGCCAGCAATTCCTCGCGTCCAGCGCCGGGATTGTGTTTTCGTTCATGCTATTGGCGGCGTTGATGACCGGCCTACGGCTTAGCGGCCAGGCACTGGATGGGGCATTCAGTTCCAGAGCGGGGGATTTCTGCTGGCGATGGTGCTGGTGATGTTCCTGTTCACCGCCAGCCTGTTCGACTTACTGCAGTTCCGCTTGCCCTCCAGTCTTAACACCCGACTGGCAACCCAAGGCGGTAACGGGCTGTTGGGTCACTTTGGCCAGGGAGCGTTTGCCACCTTGTTAGCGACGCCGTGCAGCGCGCCGTTCCTCGGCACCGCTGTGGCCTACGCGCTCACCGCAGCGTTACCGCAGCTGTGGCTGCTATTTGCGGCACTCGGCATCGGCATGAGCCTGCCGTGGTTGTTGGTCGCGGCGTTGCCGGGTTTGGCGCGCTGTTTACCGCGTCCGGGGCGCTGGATGGTGCATCTGCGCACCATGCTCGGCCTGTTGATGCTGATCGCCACCTTCTGGCTGGTCACGCTGCTGATACCGCATTGGGGTAACACCGTTGCCATGGTGCTGGGTGGCGTGTTGCTGCTGGTACTGTGCGGCTGGTTAATTCAGCATCGTGCGCTGCAACAAGCCGGTGTGGTGTTTATCACCCTGACGTTGGTGGGAGCGGTATTCCTGATGACGCGTATCGCGCCGGAGGAGGAAACGCTGTACTGGCAGCCGCTGACTGAAGCAGCGATCAATCAGGCGCTGGAACAGGATAAACGCGTATTTGTCGATGTTACTGCTGACTGGTGTATCACCTGCAAAGTGAACAAATCCCGCGTGCTGAATCAACCTGACGTTCGTGCTGCGCTCAAAGCCGAAGATGTGGTGCTGCTACGCGGTGACTGGACCCAGCCCGATCCGGCGATCGGCGAATTCCTGCGTAAGCGCGATCGTGTCGCCATCCCTTTCAACCAAATTTATGGCCCGGCATTGCCGCATGGCCACATTTTGTCACCGCTGTTAAGTCGTGAAGCGGTGATTTCCACACTCTCTGAGGCTAAAAAATAATGAAAAAATCCCTGTTACTGCCCCTGATGTTTCTGACACTGCCTGCGCTGGCGGCTGCACCTTTCACACCAGAGCAGGAGGCTCGCATTAAAGAGCTGATTCGCGAAACGCTGGTGCAGAACCCGGCGATTCTGGCCGAAGCGGCTGATGCCTTCGACAAAGAAGCGGCGAAACAGCAGCAGAGTGTTGTCGCGCAGATGGTGCAGAAAACCATGACGCCTTATTCAACGATGCCGGTTCACCGCGCATCGGGGCGGAGAAACCGGCGCTAACGCTGGTTTATTTCACGGACTACAACTGCGTATTCTGCAAAAAATTCGATGCAGATATCGAGAAGCTGCTAAAAACCTATCCACAGGTGGCGGTGGTGCTGAAGCCGCTGCCGTACCGCGCAGAGACATCCTTGACCTCCGCACGGCTGGCGTTGACCGTTTGGGAACAGCAACCGAAAAACTTCCTGAAACTTCACGAGCGCCTGATGGCGAAGAAGGGCAATCATGACGAAGCCAGTATTGCCGCCGCGCTGGACAAAACCGGCATCAAGCTGAAAGAGCCAAGCAAAGCCAGTCTCGACACCATCAATACAAATTTGACGCTGGCGCAGCAGTTAGGCGTTCAGGGCACGCCCGCCACGCTGGTTGGCAATGAATTGATCAGCGGCGCGGTGCCGTATGCACAACTGGAAGCGGCAGTGAAGGGCGCGCTGCAGGCCAAGCATGATGCGTCTCAAGCGCTGGCTGCGTGAAGCGGTGTGGCTGGTGCTGATCGCAGCCGCGATAATTTGGGGTATGGATTGGCTGCGTTCTCCGCAGCTTCCTGCCGACCTGGCGCAACAGCCGCTGACGGCGCTGCATGGCGAAGTTAATCTGGCCACGTTAAGCCAGGATAAGCCGTTGCTGGTGTATGTGTGGGCCACCTGGTGCGGGGTGTGCAAACTCACCACCCCAACGGTAGCCGCGCTCAGCCAGAGCGGTACGCAGGTGGTGAGCGTGGCGTTGCGGTCGGGTAATGACTTGCGTGTTGCGACCTGGCTGGAGAAGAAAGGGCTGCAAGGCCCAGCGGTGAACGATGAAAACGGTGCAGTGAGTCAAGGCTGGGATATCAGCGTTACCCCGACCTTTATCGTGTTGCAGCAGGGCAAAGTGGTGAGCACCACCACCGGCTGGAGCAGCAGTTGGGGATTGAAATTGCGGCTCTGGTGGACGGAAAAATTTAGCTAACACAAGTGTGCACGCCAGATCGGCAAAACCAATACGTTGGCTGTCAATTTAGGCGATTTATTAGTTAAGCTGTTACTTTCCGAAGTGGCAGCTTTTTTTTGCGCATTAAGGCGAATGCTATCCAGTCACCTCTGAGCTACCCGCGGTTTTTGTACCCTTTTGACAACACACACAGAAGTTAATGAGCAGGCTGGGGTCACTTTCGGGCTGGTATTTCGCAGCGCTGAACAGAATGAGTTTGCCAGGAGAGCCTGCAGGACGCGGGCGAAAGGCGGGACGGCACACGATGTGCCATCCCCGCCGGTCCGTAAGGCAAACGAATGACGTGAAGGCACTGTGTTAGCGGCGCGAGGACCGCCAGCCCCAAAGCGGCCCCAGACTGCGTTAACGCTGATCGTTTAACCGGTAAGCGGCAATCAAGCAGGAACTCATGCACTATCCAGGGATGCACCTGCAAGTGTCTCAGACATCTACCGCGCTCCGAGAAAATCCTCACGCTGCGGGGTAAAAGTATCCAGCAGCGTACCCGCTTCCAGACAAACGCAACCGTGCACAATATTCGGCGCCTTATATAACGTGTCTCCGGCTCCAACCTCCTGCGTAACCCCATCTATCGTGAAAGCAAAACGGCCCGACAGCACATAGGTTAGTTGTTCATGTGGATGATGATGCAATGGCCCAACCGCATCCTTTTCAAATGTCACTTCGACTGCCATCATCCGACCACCGTGGGCCATGACTCGCCGCGTCACACCGTTGCCGAGGTCTTCCTGAGTCGTGGCGCTTTTATAAATAAACATGGGTTCCCCTCACCAGTAACTTCATCAATGTGTGACATGCCTCACATTGAAAGAGACATTTCAGGGCTGCATTTTAACGCGCTTTGATTAAAATGAAACGGTGTTTCAATTTAATATGAGGATGGATCATGAAAATCGCTTTGATGATGGAAAATAGCCAGGCCGCCAAGAACGCAACCGTGTTGAAAGAACTGCAAACCGTCGCGCAACCGCTCGGCCATCAGGTGTTTAACGTCGGCATGAGCGACGAACAGGATCATCATCTGACCTACATTCACCTCGGCATCATGGCCAGCGTGCTGCTGAACAGCAAAGCGGTGGACTTTGTGGTCGCCGGTTGTGGCACTGGACAGGGCGCATTGGTGTCATTGAACCTGCATCCTGGCGTGGTGTGCGGCTACTGTATTGATCCTGCCGATGCTTATCTGTTTGCCCAGATCAATAATGGCAATGCGCTCTCGCTGCCGTTCGCCAAAGGCTTTGGCTGGGGCGCTGAGCTAAATCTGCGCTTTATTTTTGAGAAAGCCTTTACCGGTGAAAAAGGACTGGGTTATCCGCCGGAGCGCAAAGAGCCGCAGGTGCGCAATGCGGGCATTCTCAATCAGGTGAAAGCGGCGCTGCTGAAAGACAATTATCTTGATTCGTTGCGCGCGATAGACCCTGAACTGGTGAAGACCGCTGTCAGCGGCCCGCGTTTGCAGGAGTGCCTGTTTGAACATGGGCAGAATCAGGAAATTGTGCGATACGTGCGCGAGTTGCTCTAACAGCGCAAGAAGCATGCCGCGACCCGCAAGGCGTCGCGGCATTGTGGTTATGCCCGGCTCGCTTCCACCAGCATCTGTGTGTAGGGCATCTGCGCCCGATTTCCCACCAACGCATCCACATCCAGCGTCTCCAGCATCTTCCCGTGCTGCATGACGGCCACGCGATGGCACAGATGCGCCACTACGCCAAGATCGTGCGTCACCATCAGATAGGTCAGATTCTCCTGCTGCTGTAAGTCGCTCAACAGATTCAGGATCTCCGCCTGCACGGAAACATCCAATGCAGAGGTCGGTTCATCCAGCAACAACACGCGGGGTTCAAGGATCAGCGCTCGTGCAATGGCCACACGCTGACGCTGACCGCCTGAAAGCTGATGCGGATAGCGGGTCTGCCAGGCGCGATTCAATCCCACTTTTTCCAGCATCGCAACCACGCGCTGGCTCCGTTGACCGATACCGTGAATGTGCAGCGGCTCTTCCAGAATATCGCCAATAGTGTGGCGTGGATGCAACGAGCCATAAGGATCCTGGAACACCATCTGCACCTGACGACAGCGCTCGCGGGCGATGCGATGTTGCAGTTTTTGTCCCGCAATCGCTAGCTCGCCCTCCCAATGGGTAAACAGCCCGGCAAGGCATTTCAGTACCGTGGTTTTCCCCGATCCCGACTCGCCAACCAGACCAAAAATCTCGCCCTCGTTCACCGACAAACTCACGTCATACAGCACCTGATTGCGCTGCTCTTCCTCACCGAAACTGAGGTTGAGGTGATTCACGCGGATCATCTCGTTCATGCTCTCTCCTTAATGTTGTGACCAACTGGCCTGACGTTGCAGCACCGGCAACCGCGAACGGCGTATATCCATATCCGGCAGCGCGGCCAGTAATCCCTGAGTGTAAGGATGCTGGGCTTGATCGAGTTGGTCGGCTGCCAGCGACTCGACCACACGTCCGGCGTACATCACTAATACCCGATCGCAAAAGCGTCGCACCAAATTGAGATCGTGACTGATGAAAATCAGCCCCAGTCCGCGCTGCTGCACCAGCTCATCCAGCAGCGTCAGCACCTGCAAGCGCACGGAAACATCCAGCGCGGAAGTCGGTTCATCGGCAATAAGCAGCTCCGGATCGGTGATTAACATCATGGCGATCATGACGCGCTGTCCTTGACCGCCTGAAATCTCATGCGGATAACACTGATAAACGCGCTGGGGATCGCGAATCTGCACCACTTCGAGCATCTCCATTGCTCGCTGACGTGCAATGTCACGCTGCCCCGGATGATGGCTGCGCCAGGCTTCGGCAATTTGTTCGCCAACGCGCACCACCGGATTCAAGGAGTATTTAGGGTCTTGCATGATCATCGAAATGCGTTTGCCGCGCACGGCACGCATCTGTGCAGGTGAAGCCCGCAGCAGATCGACATCGGCAAATTGCATACGCTGTGCGGTGACCTGCGCACTGCGCGGATGCAGTTGCAACAGCGCACGGCCGACCGTGGATTTGCCCGAACCCGATTCACCGACAATCGCCAGCTTCTCTTTGCCCAACTGGAAGGAGATGCCGCGTACCGCCGGCGTTATCTGACCTCCGTTCACGAAGTTAACCTGTAAATCCTGCACGTCGAGCAGGGGCGCAGCGCTATTCACTGCGAGGATCGAGGATGTCACGTAGGCCATCTCCTAAGAAGTTAAACGCCAGACTGTTCACCAGAATGGCTAAACCCGGCACCGTGACCACCCACCAGCACTCCAGCATGTAAGTGCGGCCACTGGCGATCATCGCGCCCCATTCCGGATCGGGCGGCTGTGCGCCCAAGCCGAGAAAACCCAGGCCCGCAGCCGTCAAAATGATGCCCGCCATGTTCATGGTGATGCGGATGATCACCGAGGGCAGGCACAGCGGCACAATGTGTTTCCACAGTATGCGCAGGGAGGACGCACCCTGTAAGCGTACGGCGGAGACAAAATCGGCCTGACGCAGTGACAGCGCTTCTGCACGCGCTAAACGGGCAATCGGCGGCCAGGCGGTGAGCGTTATCGCAATCACCACATGCTCCAGGCCAGGCCCCAGCGCGGCAACAAACGCCAGCGCCAGTACCAGACTCGGGAACGAGATGAAGATGTCGGTAACACGCATCAATACGCTATCGACTTTGCCGCCGAAATAGCCGGCGGTCACCCCCAACAGCAGACCCAGCGGGCCCACGGTCACCGACACCAGCAGCACGATGTATAAGGTGATGCGCGCGCCCCATACCAGGCGGCTAAAGATGTCGCGGCCAAATTCATCGGTGCCAAACCAGTGCTGGGCACTCGGTGGCACCAGCGCGTTATTGAGATCCTGAATCAGCGGAGGATAGGGGGCGATCCACGGTGCAAATAGTGCGACGATCAGCAGCAGTAAAATAATGCCACCGCCGATGGCCGTCAGGGGATTGCGAGCCATTTGCCACAGGAAATGCCCGACACGCGTCAGGGCGCGGCGACAGCGTGCCAGACGTTCGCGCGAGTCGCTGGCATGAACCAGATCTAGAGAGACAGTCATACTTTGGTCCTCGGATCGAACACCTGATAAAGCAGGTCAGAGAGTAGGTTAAGCAGCACGAAAATCAGGCCGACCACCAGCACGCAGCCCATCACCGCATTCATATCACCGAGCATCAGGCTGCCGGTGAGGTAAGAGCCAAAGCCGGGCCAGGAGAACACGGTTTCAATCAGCACCGCACCTTCGAGCAGTGATCCATACGCCAGCGCCACTACCGTCAGGAGCTGCACCAAAATATTGCGGAAGGCGTGTTGCCAGATCACTTGCCACTCGGTCAGGCCTTTCACCCGCGCCGTTAAAATGAACTCCTGCGACAGCTGTGCCAGCATAAAGCTGCGCGTCATGCGGCTAATGTAGGCGAGCGAATGAAAACCCAGCAGGGAAGCGGGCAGGATCAGATGGTTGAGCGCGTTGTTAAACACGGTGAAATTGCCCGCCAGCAGCGCATCCACCAGCAGTAAGCCCGTGCGGCGCGGGACAATGTCATCCAGACTGAAATCGACCCGACCGGCACCGCCGACCCAACCCAGGTGCGCGTAAAACAGCAGCAAACCGATCATGCCGACCCAGAAAATCGGTGTCGAGTAACCGGCCAGACTGATAATGCGCACCAGGTAATCGACCACGCTGTTGCGGCGTGCGGCGGCCCAGACGCCAAGTGGCACGCCGAGTCCGGTGCCAAGTACAATCGCCAGCGTGGCGAGTTCGAGGGTGGCCGGGAACACGCGCAGAATATCGTTGATTACCGGCTGACCGGTGAGCAGCGCCAGGCCAAGATTGCCGTGCAGCAGGCCTTGCAGGTAAATCCAGAACTGCATCCACAGGGGTTTATCAAAGCCCAGCTGATGGTAAACCTGCTGATAGGTGGCGTGATCGGCATCCGGTCCGACAATCGCCAGCACCGGATCGAGCGGCATCACCCGGCCAATAAAGAAGGTGAGCATCAGCAAACCAAACAGAGTGATGGCGACCTGCAACACCCGGCTGCGGATTTGTCGCCAGTGACGTTTAGTGAAGGTCATTGGGCACCTCCAGCCAGGCTCTCTGGCGTTTTCCACACATCGCGCAGGAAAGTGGTGGCGGAAGGATGTGGCACGTAATCCTGCACGCGATTGTTCACCACCACCGAATCGGTCATCTGAGAAATCGGCATCAGTGCGGGGATCAACTGGTCATAGCGCTGTTGAATAGCGAAATAGTCCTGCTGTTGTTTTGCCGTGTCGCGTTCCAGCAGGGCATGATCGATCATCTGGTTGAGCTGGGCATCGTAAAAACCGGTACGCCAGCCCTGGAAATTGGTGAGCCGGGCGCTATCGGCATTGTTGGGGTTGTACACCAGCGACCGCAGGCTGGAGTGCGGGTGCGGCTCCACACCGCTGCCGCCGCGACCCACCAGCAAATTGAACTGGCGCTCACGCATTGCACCATAAATCTGGTTACCGGTGCCGGTGATGATTTTTGCGCGAATGCCGGCCTGCATCAGCGTGGATTGAATGGCGATGGCGATGTTCAGGAACGGTTGATCGGCCAACACGCGCAACGTGGTGTCGAAGCCGTTGGGATAACCCGCAGCGGCGAGTAACGCTTTGGCGCGAGGCACATCAAGGCGATAACCAGGATCGGGCAGCGTCTCTGGCATGCCGGATTGAATAGGGCGCTGATGCAAGGTGCCATAACCGGCCATCAGGGTTTTGTTGATGCCCTGATAATCCACCAGATAGCGCACCGCTTCACGGACCTGCGGATTGGCGAAGTGGTCATCCTTCATGCTCATCGCCAGATAGTAAATTGTGCCTTTCTGCACCGCATCGATGCTGAGGTCGGGATCGTGGCGCAGCGCCTGCACATCGGGGATCGCCATGTTGTTGGCAATATCGATGTCGCCTTTCTGCATCATCAAACGCAGGGTTTGTGATTCCTGCAAATGGCGGAACACCACGCGATTAAGCCTGGGAGCGCCACGCCAGTATTCGTCATCCCGACTGATGCGCAGCACGTCTTTGGCCTGCCAGACATCGAGACGAAACGGGCCCGATCCGGCTTCGTGCGTGGTCAGCCAGCGGTTGCCCCAGTCATTGTTGACCGCATGCGACTGCACGGTTTTACTGTCCAGCACCACCATGCTGCCGAGCGCGGCCAGTGAATAGAGCACCAGCTGGGGATCGTTAGGTTTAGGCAACTGGATCACCACGGTGCGGGCATCGGGTGCGCGGATCATCTGATCCACGTTGTCTCTGCTGAAGCCGTAGGATTTCCACACTGAAGCCTGCGCCAGATTAAGATGCAGTACGCGGCGCATCGACCACATCACATCGTCGCTGGTCAGCACGTTACCGGAATGAAAGCGCACGCCGTCACGTAGATGGAAGGTGAGCTGGCGGTTATCGGGGCTAATTTCCCAGCGCTCCGCCAGTGCAGGACGTACCTGCGTTAGCTGGCGCGGATCCAGCTCCACCAGGCCATCGTAGAGATTGACCACGATGCCCACCACTTCGTTGCCGGTCATGGCGGCGGGATCGAGTGTCAACAAATTGTTCATGTTCATGCCCACAATCAGCTGGTCGTCTGGCGTGGCGGCCAGCAGCGACGGGCTACCGGTGAGCAGAAGCAGCGTGGCGCACCACGCTCTGCAACAGCGAGAGATATTCATAAGCAAAGTCCAGCAGGTCAGAGGTTTATAGTTGTATGCCGTACTGCTTGTGTTCGACGCTTACCAGCGATTGAGCGTATGGGTTTCAATCCAGCTGAAATTGATGTCCTCCCCGAGTCCGGGGCGTGTCGGCAGATGAACAAAGCCCTGATCGTCCATCGGATCCACCAGGCTGTTGAGATAGGCCGGCGGCTGTTCGTAATCAAGGAACGGATGCAGCAGCCCGCGCTCATACCAGCGGCAGTTACGAATCGCACCCACCACCGCGATACTGGCCGCGCCGTTGCCGTGCACTTCACAATCCATGCCGAAGGCTTCAGCCAGGCTGGCGACTTTCATGGTGGCAGAGATGCCGCCGACGCCGTTGGCACCGGCACGCAAGATGTCGCAGGCACCCGCACGCACCCAATCGGCGCGGCTGTGGTGCTTACCGCCGAGGCTTTCCGGGCCGAGTACGTCGATGCTGAGGTTCTCCGCCAGCCAGGCGTACGAGGCCATGCTCTCCTCTTCCATCGGCTCTTCAAACCAGGCGAAATTAAGCTTTTCCAGCGCTTTACCGATGGTGAGTGCCTCGCTGCGGCTGTACCAGTGATAGCCATCCAGCATCAGGGCAATATCGGGGCCAACGGCTTCACGCACCGCGGCACAGGCTTTGATATCCATGGCGGTGCTGGGCGCAAACGAGACGGGCGGCATCCACGTATGCAATTTAATGGCCTGATAGCCGCGTGCCACCAGCTTTTCAGCAAACTGGGCGTACTCATCGGGCGTTGATAAGCCGCCTTGCAGTTCATCGCCACACATGGTGCTGCCGTAAGCGGGAATTTTTTCGCGATAGCCGCCCAGCAGTTTATGTACCGGCTGTTTCAACTTACGGCCAATCAAATCCCACATCGCCTGCTCGACAGCGGAGAGGGCGCGCTCGGTGAGCTGATGTGCGCTGCCACGTTGCCAGTGCACCAAATCCTGCCACAGGCGTTCACGATCAAAGGCGTTTTGCCCAATCAGCACTTTACGGAAGAAGGCATTCACCACGTGCGGGCGGATGACTTCGGCCGGGGCAAAGGCATATCCACAATCGCCGTCTTCGCTGGTGAGGGTGAGCAGCGCCATTTGCGCGTCGGTTTCCGCACCAGGATGAGAGTGACCGGCGCTGTCAGACACACGGCGCGTTGGGTAGGTAAAGAGGGTGACATCAATGGCGCTGATCTTCACGGTAAGACCTCCATAACAATTATCCATGCTCGGGGTGAGCGTTAACGCAAAATTAAAACGGCGTTTCATTTCGTAATTTAGCGTTCACAATTTGTTTACGCATTAGCGAAAGTGCGGGAAGAGAGAGCGATTACCTGGGCAGTTGCATGGTGTGCTGTGAGCATTTTCACGAAAGCGGGTCGTTTTGTGAGCGGCTACACAGTAAGGAAAGTGGCAACAGGATGTAAAAAAATGTGTCTCGGGGGCTTTTCATTTCCTTTGTGCCAGGTAATAGTGACGCCGCGAAATTTTAATAATAATCATTATCATTTGTACGGGTAGATAAAATGAAAAAATGGCTGTTAGCACTGGGGTTACTGGCTGTAACGGGTTCCGCTTCGGCAAAAATCATCACTGACATCGCGGGGCGTCAGGTTGAAGTCAAAGAGGAATCAAAACGCATCATTCTGGGGGAAGGGCGTCAGATGTATCTGCTGGCGGCATTCGACACCGCCGCACCTTTCCATCGCGTCGTGGGCTGGCGTGATGATTTCCATAAGGCCGACTATGACGGCTACATGGCGTATGAGAAAAAATACCCTGAGATCAAGAAGCTGCCGACTTTTGGTGGGGCGAAAGACGGCACCTTCAACGTTGAGCAGGCGCTGACGCTGAAGCCCGATCTGGTGCTAATGAACCTTGAATCCAAAGCCGCCACGGATGAAGGCAAGCTGATTGAGAAGCTGCAGGCGGTGGGCGTGCCTGTGGTGTTTATCGACTTCCGCGAGAAGCCGATGGAGCACGCCGAGAAAAGCATCCGCATCATGGGCGAACTGGTGAATAATCCGCAGCGTGCTGAAGAGATTGTGGCCTTCCGCCGTGCAGAGATTGAAAAGGTGACCGATCGCCTGAAAAACTTCACCGGCACACGCCCGAAAGTGATGATTGACCGCGCGGGAGGCTATACCGACGAATGCTGCATGTCGTTTGGTAACGAGAACTTCGGACAGATGGTCGAAATATCGGGTGGCAGTAACATCGCCAAGGATCTGATTCCTGGTACTTTTGGCACGTTGAATCCAGAGCAAATCATCGCCAGCCGCCCGGATGTGGTGGTGGTGACCGGTGCTAACTGGAAGAACTACAACACCGTGGGCAAATGGATCGGCGTTGGCCCTGGCGCTGATACTCAAGAAGCCACCGCACGTCTGAAATTGCTTATGATGCGCGATGCATTTAAAACCCTGCCGGTGGCGCATAACGGTAATGCGCATGCCATCTGGCACCAGTTCTATGACAGCCCGTATCAGTTCGTTGCGATTCAGGCACTGGCCAAGTGGCTGCATCCGGATTTGTTCAAAGATCTCGATCCAGACGCCACCTTCCGTGCGTTCCACGAGAAGTTCCTGCCACTGCCTTATCAGCCGGGTTACTGGGTGACACTGCCAGCTGATAAATCATAATCTTTGAGCTTTTTGCGGCGATAACGCGCATTACTCTTCATTTTTACTAATATTTTACAGGCGGTTGGCTGTGCTTTCTGGGAAGCGAAACGCAGCCATCGCCTGAATAATAAACGTAATAGGGAGAGTAAAATGTTGTATACCTCGGGACGTTCGGCGTCTGCAGTAGGGCTTTACGCACTACTGGAACCGCTGCCGCTGGGCTTTTTTGTCGCGGCCTGGCTGTTCGATATCATCTATTTGCAAACCTCCGTGATCATGTGGACCAAATCCGCCAGTTGGTTGATTGCTATCGGTCTGCTGCTGGCCATCCTGCCAAGATTAATCAGTCTTATTTACTTATTTCGTGGCCCTTACCCCAGTGAGAAAACCCATTTCTGGCTGTCATTGCTGGCCATCGTAGTGGCGATCGTTAATGCCTTTATTCACAGCCGTGATGCCTACGCAGTGGTGCCCCTTGGCGTCACGTTATCGACATTGGTGGTGGCACTGCTTTTGCTCGCCAACGTGCAGTTAGCGCTGCGTGGACGTAACACAGCAGGAGGTCGCGCATGAAGCCGCTTATCGGTGCAGTAACCCTTGCTATGCTACTTAGCGCCTGTGATGACGGCGCACTCATCGACCCGCAGAAACAGATTGGTCCCAATCCTGAACTACCGCAGGCGCAAAATTTCCTTATGCCGCCGATGCAGGTGCCAGAAGCCACTCCATGGAAAGCGGGTGAAATGCCAAAGGTGGCGGAGGGGCTGAAAATTGAAAAGATTGCCGACAATTTGCAGCATCCGCGTCAGGTTCTGGTTCTTCCCAACAATGATGTGCTGGTAGCCGAATCCAACGGCACCCCAAAGCCCACCACGGCACCCAAAGATCTCATCACTGGTCTGGTGAAAAATGCCTCTGGCAAAGGCGGGGCGGGTGGAAATCGAATTACGCTTCTACGTAACGTGAACGGCAAGTGGGAACAACATCGTTTTATCGACCATCTGACAGCACCTTTTGGCATGGCGCTAATAGGCAGCACGTTGTACGTCGCGAATGCCGATAGCCTGGTGAAATTCCCGTATGAAACTGGCCAAACTGAAATTCGTACACCGCCGGTGGAAGTCACAGAATTGCCGGGCGGGCCGATTAATCACCACTGGACCAAATCGTTGGTAGCCAGCCCCGACGGCAGCAAGCTGTATGTCGGCGTAGGGTCGAACAGTAACATTACGGAAAATGGCATTGGTGCTGAATATCGTCGTGCGGCGGTACTGGAAGTCGATGCGGCGAGCGGTGCCAGTCGCATTTATGCCAGCGGCCTGCGCAATCCTACTGGGCTGCAATGGGAACCGCAAAGCGGCAAACTGTGGGCCATCGTCAATGAACGCGACGAAATTGGTTCAGACCTGGTGCCAGACTATATGACGTCAGTGGAGGAGAAAGGCTTTTACGGCTGGCCGTATAGCTACTTTGGTCAGCATGTAGACGAACGTGCCCAGCCACAGCGGCCAGATTTGGTGGAAAAAGCTATCAAGCCGGATTACGCGCTTAGCTCTCATGTGGCACCGCTTGGGCTGCTGTTCTACGGTGCGAATAATATGCCGCAGTATCGTGGCGGGGCGTTTATCAGTGAACACGGCAGCTGGAACCGCACGCCGCTGAATGGTTACAAGGTGGTGTGGGTGAAATTTGAAAACGGCAAGCCGGTCGGACAGCCACAGCCGGTGGTGACAGGTTTTCTGACGGATGACCAACAACAGGTGCGCGGATTGCCAGTGGGGTTGGCCACCGACCAGCAGGGCGGCGTGTTGATCGCGGACGATGCGGGTGATGCGATTTGGCGGGTCAGTTCCGCCAACTGATTTCTTCAGGCAATCAAAAAGGATTTGGCTTAATCGCCAAATCCTTTTTTTTATGTTCGCTAACCGGCGGGTAACCGCGCTGCGAACGGGGTGCTCAGCACTCCTCACAAAGCAAATCATAAAATGTGCGGCGTAATATTTCAAGTTTCGCAAAAGTACTGTATGGTTATACAGGTGTTGAGTGGCGAGCGCAGTCTCATTGTTTTCTGATGACTCCCAGGGGCGCGGATAGTCAAATCCCGGCAGGTTTCAGGTGGTGCTGGCCTGTGGCTTCCACAATGAGTGGCGCTCAGCACTCCTCACAGCTGTGCTTAGGCCATCGGCGGGTGGAGTCAAAGCCCCGGCGGCTGAAAGGCGCGCTCCTGTCAGAGGAGAAGGAAAGTGATGGAAATTGTCCGGCTACTCCTGGACCTGGTCCGGGTAATCCTGCAAATCATCGTTGCCCTTTTGCAACTGACCGGTCAGGCACACTGACTGGAACTTGAAACAAGGCGGAGCTTACCCCTCCGCCTTTTTTCGTTCAAAATGATAATAAATCTTGTCTCTGAAATGATAGTTTTCTTCCGGCACTAAATTCTCTTTGCCAGACCGTGAAAATGTGATTATCAGCTTAGCTAAGTTGTGTTATCAATTTAGGCTGAAAAAAAATAATCAGGTAAGGTTTTCATGTCGTCGCAAAAATTATCCAATAGCGTTAAGCGCATTCATTCATCAGCTATCCGCGATTTGTTGAAGCACAGCAAAATGGAAGGGGTGATTTCTCTGGGTGGTGGTATCCCCAATCCCGATTTGTTTGACACCGAAGGTCTGCAGATCGCCATGGATCGTGCGTTATCGCAGGATGGTCACAACGCCTTTCAGTATGGCTTGAGTGAAGGGGATCCGCTGTTACGTGAAGCCATTTGCCGCATTTCCGCTGACCGTGGCATTGATTGCACACCTGACGATGTGGTCATTACATCGGGCTCACAGCAGTCCCTCGATATTCTCGCCCGTGCGTTGATCAATCCGGGCGACGTGGTGGTGGTGGAGCGTCCAACCTACCTCGCCGCATTGCAGGTTTTCCAACTGGCTGATGCGCAGTTCAAATCGGTGGGCACCGACGGCGACGGCATGATTGTCGATGAGCTGGAAGAGCTGGTTAAGCACACGCCGATCAAAGCCGTGTATATCGTACCGACCTTTGGCAATCCAAGTGGCGTGACCTTATCTGATGCGCGTCGTCAGCAGCTGGTGGCGCTGGCGAAGCAGTATGACTTCCTGATTTTTGAAGACGATCCCTACAGCGAAATCAACTTTACTCACCAGACGTTCCGCCCACTGAAATCCCATGCACAAGCGATGGGCGCCAGCGAGAATGTCATCTACACCTCTACCTTCTCCAAAATTCTGGCACCGGGCGCGCGCGTCGGCTGGATCACTATGCCGGGCTGGCTGAAGTCATCGGTGGTGAACCTCAAGCAAGCGACCGATCTGCACACCAGCTCTTTGTCGCAGTCAATGACGCGTCACTATCTGGAGACCGGCCGTCTGCCGGAACAGATTAAGTTGATCCGTGCGGCTTATAAGCAGAAGTGTGATGCGCTGTGTACGGCGCTGGAAACCGAGTTAGGTGATCGACTGCATTTCTATCGTCCGCTGGGTGGGATGTTCCTGTGGGCTACGTTTAAAGAGACGTTCAACACCACCGAATGGCTGAAGACCACGCTGAGCAATGGTGTGGTGTACGTTCCGGGTGAATTTTTCTATTGTGATAATCCGGATACCTCGACGCTGCGTATTTCATATGCATCGGTATCGGAAGCGAACCTGGCCGTAGCGGCACAGCGTTTGAAGGCATCATTACCGCAGTAATCGCCTGGTGGAGCGGCCTTTGAGCCGCTCCACACTAGCCGTTGGCGCTGTCCAGCGGCCAGGATTCAAACAGGTAACCATCAAAATAGATGTCGTCGACGTCTGAAAACTCCAGCAATCGCTGTTTCACATTTTCCAGATGCTGCCACATGGCCTGCTTGGCGGCACGCGCATCTTTCTTGATCAGTGTGGCGAGGATTTTCTTGTGATCGTCCAGCCACTGCTTGCGGTAATGGGTGTTGACCAGATGACGGTGCAACTGACTCCACATGACATTGTCTTCACGCCACTGCCAGGATTGCTTGAATAGCTCAACCAACATGCTGTTATGCGTGGCTTCCGCGATTGCCAGATGGAAATTGCGATCGCCGTTCTCGCTTTCATTCACGGCGCCTGATGCCAGCTCTTTCTCTTCCAGTTCCAGCGCCTGGCGCATTTTAGTAATGTCTTCACGCGTGGCTTGCAGAGCGGCAAACTCCGCAATATTGCTTTCCAGCAACTGACGCGCCTGCAACATCTCAAACGGACCTGCATCATTGCAGGCACTTTGCGCGCCGGCGCGGGGTGTCGGGCTGTCATTCACCACATAAATGCCCGCACCACGGCGTACCTCAATTAAGCTTCCAGCTCCAGCATGATCAACGCTTCACGCACCAGCGTGCGGGTGACATCCAGCAGCGCAGCCAGCTCACGCTCGGGCGGCAAGCGTTCACCCACCGCATACTGCTTTTGCGTAATCATGTTACGCAACATTTCCCCCACTTCCTGATAAGGGCGCTGTGCTGATGCTTGTGTTTTCATGAGCTCTTTTCTGCTGATTAAGGAGTTTACGACCGCAGATGCTGCCATCATTTGCGCCCTGCACTATAGCACAGGGCGTGATATTCACCCTGGATTGAGGGTGAAGTAGCGCTGCGCGTTGTTAAAGCAAATATCTTGCAGCATGCTGCCAAGCACCGCTTCATCATGCGGTACGATCCCATCCTGCACCCACTGGGCCAGCAGGTTGCAAAGTATACGGCGGAAGTATTCATGGCGCGTGTATGAGAGGAAACTGCGTGAATCGGTGAGCATGCCCACAAACTGGCTAAGCAGGCCAATCTGCGACAGCTGCTCCAGCTGGCGCAACATGCCATCACGTTGATCGTTGAACCACCAGCCAGAACCAAACTGCACTTTGCCCGCAATGCCTGTGCCCTGGAAATTTCCCGCCATGGTGGCCAGCACTTCGTTGTCGCGTGGATTAAGACAGTAAAGAATGGTTTTGGGCAGTTGGTCGTTGAGATCCATCGCGTCCAGTAGGCGAGAAAGCGGCAGGGCAATGTTGGTATCACCAATCGAGTCAAAACCGCTGTCGGCACCCAACAGACGGAACAGACGGGTGCTGTTGTTGCGAATCGCGCCGATATGCAACTGCATCACCCAGTCGCGTCGGGCGTATTCGGATCCCAACCACACCAGCACCGCGCTGCTAAACTGTGCGACTTCCAGCTCGCTCAGCGTGTCGCCGTTACGACGTTTCGACAGAATGCCATCCAGCACGCTATCGTCGGGCACCGGCGCAAAACGCAGTATTTCGATGCCATGATCCGAAGCGCGGCAGCCATGAGCAGAGAAGTGATCCAGACGGCGCAGCAGGGCGGTTCGCAGCGCATCAAAACTATTGATCGCCACATCCGCAGCGGATTCCAGACGGCCCAGATAGTCGACAAAACCGTCAAGCTCTATCTTAAACACTTTATCCGGACGCCAGCTCGGCGCGACATCAACATCAAAACTGCGGTCGTCGGCAATCTGACGGTGATATTGCAGAGAATCGATCGGATCGTCGGTGGTGCCTACCATGCGCACTTTCATCTGACGCATAATACCGCGCGCAGAAAAATCCGGTGTTGCCAGCTTCTCGGCACACTCATCCCAAACGCGTTGTGCAGTATCCGGCCCGAAGAGAGTATCCGTGATGCCAAATGGACGACGCAGCTCCAGATGGGTCCAGTGATACAAAGGATTGCCCAAGGTTTTAGGCACGGTATGTGCCCAGGCGAGATACTTGTCGTAATCGCTGGTGCGGTGACCGGTGATCAGTGACTCATCGACGCCGGCAGCACGCAGCGCACGCCATTTGTAGTGATCGCCCTCTAGCCAAATCTGGCCGAGATTAGCGAACTGGCGATCCTCCGCGATCTCCTGCGGGTTAAGGTGGCAGTGATAATCGTAGATCGGCATATCTGCGGCAAAGTCATGATACAAACGGCGAGCAATGTCGCTTTGCAACAGGAAATCGTCATCCATAAAGCGCTTCATTTGGGCTCCGGGCTCAGGGATTCAACGGCAGCGCGAGCGCCATGCTGGCACAGCTGCGCATAAGCGTGTTGTAGGTGGGTGACAAAGCCGGGATTGGCGGGCAGATCATCACCAAAAATACTTTTTACTGCGAGCAGGGCGCTGACGCGCGCATCACCCTCTGGATAGTGCTGATTGATGTGCGTGAGCGTGTCGAACAATGGGTCAACCACATCAAATTTCTCACCCTGTTGATTGCAGCCCAATACATAGCGCATCCATCCCGCGATCCCCAACGCCAGATGGCGATAGTCACTGCCATGCTGCAGATGGTGACGCACGGAATCCAGCCAGCGCTGCGGCAGTTTCTGGCTGCCATCCATAGCAATCTGCTGAGTACGATGACGTAACGAGGGGTTGCTGAAGCGAGCGATCAGTTGATCGGCATATGCCTGCAAATCAATGCCATCAGGCATGCGCAGTGTCGGAGCCTGCTCGTGCATCATCAGTGCCAGCGCAGCCTGACGATAAGCGGGCAGTTGCATGGTGTCGGCAATGGTTTCGCAGTTGCCCAGATAACCGAGATAGGCAAGAAATGAGTGACTGCCGTTAAGCATGCGCAGTTTCATCATTTCGAAGGGGGCAACGTCCGCCACAAACTGCGCGCCCACGTGATCCCAGTCAGGGCGACCGTTGACAAAGTTATCCTCGATCACCCACTGACGGAACGGCTCGCAGGCCACGCCGCAGGGATCGGCAACGCCCAGCAAGTCGCAAATTTCCTGTCGTGTTTCGTCGGTCACCGCCGGAACGATGCGGTCAACCATACTGCTGGGGAAAGTGACATTCTCTCCGATCCACTTCGCCAACTGCGCATCACGCAACTGGGCAAGGCCGACCACTGCGGCGCGGGCCACATGGCCGTTATCACGCAGGTTATCGCATGACAGCACGGTAAACGGACCCATCCCGCGCTCGCGACGCACACGCAATGCTTCGACGATAAAGCCAATGGCGGATTTTGGCGCTGCGGGATGTGCAAGATCATGCTGGATCAGCGGGTTGTCAGCATCTAATTCGCCGCTGGCACCCTGGGTACAGTAGCCCTTTTCAGTCACTGTCAGTGAGACGATAGCGGTTTCCGAGCGGGCAAGCGCTTCAATGATGCCATCATGACCATCCAACGCGGGATGCAGGGCCTGTTTGATGGCGGCGACAATGTGAATGTCATTATGCTCAGCGCCTTTCTCGGTCACGCTGTAAAGCAGATCTTGCTGGCGCAGTTGCTCTACCAACAGTTTGCCGCTTGCTGACATCAGGTTGACCTCACAGATGCCCCAGTCAGTGTCACTGATGTCCAGCAGATGGTGCAGATACAGCGCCTGATGCGCGCGATGGAAAGCACCACAGCCGATATGTACCATGCGCGGCACCAGCCGTTGGTGATTCCATGCGGGGCGCGCGACTTTCAGTTCGCCGCTGGCAAGGTTATGTTCCATGTAAACTCCATTCGACCCAGTGCGCCTCAATGCGCACCCTACATCGGATCGTAGCGTTGTGCTTCTGGCGCGGATAATTGCGCCAGCAGCAGCGAATGCCTTTAGAAATAGGCGCGATTAATCGCCAACTCCACACCACGAATCTCCGCCAGACCTTTCAGACGACCAATGGCCGAATAACCTGGATTGGTCTTCTTCCTGAGATCGTCGAGCATCTGGTGGCCGTGGTCCGGACGCATCGGGATTAGATCTTCCTGACCTGCGGTTTTACGGCGATGTTCTTCTTCGGCAATGGCTTTAATCACCGCGAACATGTCGACATCACCGCCGAGGTGCGCGGCTTCATGGAAAGTGTTCGGATTCTCTTCGCGTTTGGTTGACCGCAAATGGGCGAAGTAGATGCGCGGGCCAAAACGTTTCACCATGCCGGCCAGATCGTTTTCAGCTAAGACGCCATAAGATCCGGTGCACATGGTGAAGCCATTGGCAGGGCTCGGCACGGTATCCATCATCCACTGCAAATCGTCCGCGTTAGAGACAATGCGAGGCAGGCCAAGAATCGGGCGGGGTGGATCATCTGGATGCACCGCCATCCGCACACCGGCTTCTTCAGCAACAGGAATGATCGCGCGCAGGAAGGTGGCGAAGTTTTCGCGTAGTTCGGCTTTACCAATACCGTTATAGCGTGCCAGCTGGGCGCGGAACTGATCCAGCGAGTAACCTTCTTCAGCACCCGGCAGACCGGCAATAATGTTACGCGTCAGGCGCGTTTTGTGCGCTTCGCTCATGGTCGCGAAACGGTCAGCTGCCTGAGCGATCTCGGTGCTGGAGTAATCGTTTTCCGCACCAGGACGCTGCAGGATATGTAATTCAAACACGGCGAATTCAATCTGGTCGAAACGTAGCGCTTTGGCACCGTCCGGCAGCAAATATTCAAGGTCAGTGCGTGTCCAGTCGAGAATCGGCATGAAGTTGTAGCACACGGTTTTAATGCCACACTGCGCCAGATTGCGCAGAGACTGCTGGTAATGACTGATCCACTTCTGACACTCACCGCTGCCGGTTTTGATCTCTTCGTGAATTGGCACGCTTTCGACCACTGACCACTCCAGCCCGGCGGCTTCGATAATTGCCTTACGCTGCATAATTTCATCCACTGACCACACTTCCCCATTCGGTATGTGGTGCAGCGCCGTCACGATGCCAGTCACGCCAGCTTGTCGTGCATCAGCGAGAGAAACGGGGTCATTTGGGCCATACCAGCGCCAGGTCTGCTTCATGTTGTTACCTCATGTGGGTCCTGAAAATGAAACTCAAGACAATTCTTATATTGGTTGACCTATTTATCGGTTAGCGCACCGTTTTATCGAATGAACTGCGCTTCAGGCGTTAAAATTCGACTCTTTGACCAAGGATGTCAACCTCACTGCTAATTTTGGTTAACCAGATCACAAATGCGTTATGCAAGTGGCGACCACTTTGCGCATCTGTGTTTCACTCCTGGCGGATGGTTAGAGATGACTCACTGAAGTCGCTCCTCAACAACAAGCAACAGATTCTGGGCGGCAGCCAACGATATTTCCGGTTTATCGCGAGTCCGCGCATTCACCACAGAATTTGTAAGCTCATGATGTTAATAAAGAATGGAGAACCAGATGAACCGCAGTTTAAATCCAGGGATCGCTGCCGCTGGCAGCAAACGTACCTTCCGCAATTTGCGCTGGTGGGTGTTGGTGCTGTTCTTAGCGGGCGTTACCGTCAACTACATCACCCGTAACTCACTGGGCATTCTGGCGCCTGAGCTGAAAACCAGCCTGGGCATCACTACTGAACAATATTCATGGATCGTCGGCGCGTTTCAGCTGGCGTATACCTTCTTTCAACCGATTTGCGGCTGGCTGATTGATGTCATAGGCCTCAAAGTCGGCTTCCTGATTTGTGCTTCGGTCTGGGCGGTTGCCTGCTTGTTTCATGCGGGGGCGGCGAGCTGGGTTCACCTCGCTATTCTGCGTTTTGTCATGGGCGGAGCGGAAGCCGCTGCGACTCCAGCAAACGCCAAAGTCTTAGGTGAATGGTTCCCGAAAAAAGAGCGCCCAGTCGCGGCCGGATGGGCGGGTGTGGGCTTCTCGATTGGCGCCATGTTGGCACCGCCGATTATCTATTTCGCTCATGCCTCATTTGGCTGGCAGGGGGCTTTCCTGTTTACCGGTTGCCTGGCGCTGGGGTGGGTGGTGCTGTGGTGGTTACTGTATCGCGATCCTGAGGTTCATCCCAATCTGTCCGCGTCTGAACTGGAATTTATCCGTCAGGATAACGAACCGCCCGCGGTAAAATTACCGTTCTTCAAGGCACTAAAAGCGTCTCCAAAAACAAACGCTTCTACGGCATTGCGATCCCCGCCTTTATGGCTGAACCGGCGTGGGGCGTATTGAGTTTCTGGGTGCCGCTCTACCTGGCGAAAGATCTTGGCATGGATCTCAAGCAGATCGCCATGTTTGCCTGGCTGCCATTCCTTGCCGCGGATCTGGGGAGTGTCGCGAGTGGCTATCTGACGCGTATCTACACACGCTTGTTTGGTTTCAAGCTGGTGAACTCGGTGGTGGCCAGTTCCGTTACCGGCGCCTTCCTGATGTTGTCTCTCGCACTGGTGGCGATGACCAAAGACCCTTACGTCGCTATCGCATTGATCTCGATTGGTGGCTTCGGTCATCAGATCATCTCTTGCATGCTGAGTGCGCTGGTGGTGGAGAAGTTTGATAAAGGACAGATGGCGACGGTGAATGGTATGCGCGGCTCATTCGCGTGGATCTCCAGCTTCATTTTCTCCCTGATTATTGGCGTCACCGCCGACAAAATTGGCTTTAACCCGCTGTTTGTCGCCATGGGCTTCTTTGATTTGATTGGCGCGGTCTTCCTGATTGCTTTTATTGCTGAACGTCGCGCACAGCGCGCCTGAAAAAGTAGGTAACAATGAAAACGTTAAAGAATTGGTCACTCACGCACTCTGATCAACACCATGTTGCGTTAACCGTTGATGGTAAACATACGCTGAACCTGTACGTGCTCGAATCCGGCATGTTCCGTGTAGCGATTAAACGTCAGAGCGGTTTTGCCTTTGACCGCACCTGGAGCATTGCGCCAGAAAGCGATGTGCCGTGGGAAGGGCGTCCACGTGACAGCCTGGCGGGCTTCACGCTGCCGGGTTTTACGCTGGAAGAAGAGGGTGACACGCTGGTGGTGTCTACCGACGTGCTGCGCGTGATTGTCCATCAGCCGCTGGCGCTGGAGTGGCAACACCGCGATAGCGCCGGTGCCTGGCAGCTGTTGACCTGTGACCGCCCAACCAGTGCTTATCAGATCAACGCACACGGTGACGGCGTGGCGCACTATCAGCGTCGAATGAATGATGATGCCTATTACGGCCTCGGTGAGAAAGCCGGCGATTTGCAACGTAACGGCAAGCGCTATGAGATGCGCAACCTGGATGCGATGGGCTATAACGCCTCCTCAACCGATCCACTGTACAAACATGTGCCGTTCACGATTACGCGTCGCAGCGACGTGAGCTTCGGCCTTTACTACGATAACCTCAGCAGCAGCTGGTTCGATCTTGGCAACGAGCTGGATAACTACCATCAGCCGTATCGTCGCTGGCAGGCCGAAAGTGGTGACATCGATTATTACCTGTTTGTTGGCAGCAAAGTGCTGGATGTCACCAAAGCCTTTGTGCGTCTCACCGGTAAAACGCTGTTTGGCCCGAAATGGAGCCTGGGCTACAGCGGCTCAACCATGCACTACACCGATGCGCCAGATGCACAGAATCAGCTGATGAAATTTATTCGCCTGTGTGAAGAGCACGATATCCCGTGCGATTCATTCCAGCTGTCGTCCGGCTACACCTCAATCAACAACAAGCGCTACGTGTTCAACTGGAACGACGACAAAGTGCCGCAGCCCGAGGTGATGAGCCAGGCGTTCCATGATGCCGGTCTGCGTTTGGCCGCTAACATCAAACCTTGCCTGTTGCAGGACCATCCGCGCTATGAAGAAGTGGCGTCGCAGGGGCTGTTTATCCGCGATTCGGAAGAGGACGCACCAGAGCGTTCGGTGTTCTGGGACGACGAAGGTTCGCACCTTGATTTTACCCATCCACAAGCGGTGGCGTGGTGGCAAGAAAACGTCACCCAACAGCTGCTGGAAAAGGGTATCGATTCCACCTGGAATGATAATAACGAATATGAAGTGTGGGATGGTGAAGCGCGTTGCCACGGTTTTGGTACGCCGATCGCCATTAAGCATATCCGCCCGGTGATGCCGTTGCTGATGATGCGTGCGTCGATGGAAGCGCAGCAGCGTTTCGCGCCGGAAAACGTCCGTTCCTGATTTCTCGTTCTGGCTGTGCCGGGATGCAACGCTATGTCCAAACCTGGAGTGGCGATAACCGCACCAACTGGACCTCGCTGCGCTACAACATCCGTATGGGCCTGGGGATGAGTTTGTCGGGCCTGTATAACGTCGGGCACGATGTGGGCGGTTTCTCGGGCGATAAACCGGATGCCGAACTGTTTGTGCGTTGGGTGCAGAATGGCGTGATGCATCCGCGTTTCACCATTCACTCGTGGAATGACGATCACACAGTGAATGAGCCGTGGATGTATCCGTCGGTCACGCCTGCGATTCGTGCCGCCATTGAACTGCGTTATCGCCTGCTACCGTATCTCTATACCTTGCTGTGGCAAGCGCATGCCGATGATGAACCGATGCTGCGTCCAACCTTCCTCGATCATGAGCATGACGCCCAGACCTTTGCCGAGTGCGACGAGTTTCTGTTGGGCCGTGATGTATTAGTGGCGAGCGTGGTTGAAGCGGGTCAGCGTGAACGCACCCTTTGGCTGCCGGATAACCAAACCGGTTGGTATGATTTCGCCACACAACAGTGGTACAGCGGTGGTCAGTGGATCACGCTGCCTGCGCCACTGGAAACCCAGCCAATGCTGGTGCGCGCCGGCGCAGCCTTGCCGTTTAGCCAGCGTCTGCGTCATGTGGATGCACAAGCGGATGACCGCCGCACGCTGCAACTTTATCCGCTACAGGCTAAAGGCGTAAGCAACGGATTGGTGTTCGAGGATGACGGTGAGTCGTGGGGTTATCAGCAGGGTAACGCCTTGTGGCTGAGCTGGGAAATGCGCAGCGACGCCGGGGCCATTCACCTGAGCTTTACACGCAAAGGCGATTACCAGCCAGCATGGAAAACGCTGCAGATTGCACTGCCTGCTGGAGAACAACGTCAGCTGTTTGTTGAAGGTGTGGCGGTTGATAGCGCGGATGCGCATGTCGTGCTGGCGCAGTTAGCGAGCCACTAAGCCTCAGATCTCAAAGAGTGCGCTAAATGCGCACTCTTCAATACTAATCAGTAAAGCCTAAGCGGGTTAACAGTACATCCGGTAGCGGCGCGATTTATCGCGCATCGTTACTTAACTTAGTGGCTGTAGGAAGCGCAATCAATTGCGCAGCTACCGAAAATCGTGATTATTTAGGGGGTTAACCGACAAGCCTTATGCCATTTATGGCGAACGAAAAGCCTGCCGTAGCATTAAATCAATCGATCAATCCCTTTGCCCGCGCCAGTAAAAACGCAGTCACGGATGTTGCATCGGTCACTTTCCCTTCCAGCACCTGTTGTAGAAATTCACTGATCTTCATTTTGCGTGCCGTCAGCCCAACTTCTTCAGCATCCAGATTTTGCCCTTGATAATGCAGGTCACTGGCGAGATAGATGTGATAACCCTGTGCAGAGTAGCCCTGCGCCAGTTTTTGATAGCCCACATACTGCCAGCGGTCGGCAATTAACCCGGTTTCTTCTTGCAGTTCGCCCGCAGCCAGCATTTCTGGCGTCGCGCCGGGATCGAGTTCCCAACTGCCTTGCGGCAACTCAATGGTGCGTTCACCTATCGGATAACGATACTGTTCCACCACAAAGAGGCTGTCATCCTCCACCGGAAGAATCACCACGAAATCGTTCTTTTCAATCACTGAATAGATGCCTTCACTGCCATCAGCGCGTTGAATTTTATCTTCTTTTAGCGTCATCCAGCGGTTGCGATAGATCTCAGTGGATGCAAGGGTGTGAATTTCAGGTTTCAAAATAGGCCTCCGCTCAATGTATCGATGGGTTAATTAACCTCAGTGATATTACTGTTTAAACGCCCAGCCGAGCTTGCCATCCGCAGAAATCATCTTATCGAGTTTCTTCTCGTTGACCTTTTTCATCGCACCCAGCTTTTCAGCGGTCAGCGGGCCGTTATCGCTTTGCGCAATCACCGTGTCTTTAGGCACTTCCGTGATTTTCTCCGCAATGGCGGTGACCGCTGCGCCATAGCCTTTGCGGTCATGCAGATCGAATGATTTTAGCGGCAGTTCGCTTTCCAGCCATTCCCCCCAATAGAATTCAAGGAACGGTGGCGGGTTATCCTCTTTCTCAAAGCCGATATCGCGCACGAAATAAACCAGCGAACGATACTCATCGTCCTGCATATGTTTACGGCCAAGGACTTTCGGCAGGGCATCAGGCGTGATTTTACCTTTAGGCGTATCCAGCCAGACCAAATGAGCGGCTTCCATCTGTTGCCAGAAAGCCGTCATGGTTTTCAGGCTGCGGAAATCGTTAGTAATGCGAACCTGCACGCGAGTTTTTAAGCCGCCAATATCAGCGAAATTGCTAAAGGTGTGGTGGCCATCAGTGAGATAGAGCGCGTTATCCGGGGCGATAACGGCGGTTTTCATCGGGCCCGGCTGCGAGCCCACCGGGGCTTTGCAGGTAAAACTGTCCGGATCGGAGATGCGTGATTTACTGCTGAATTTATCCACGCCTTTCTGTCCCATGCTCTCGCAGAAATCATCGAACAGTTTTTTAGGATCGGCTTGATAGCGATGCAATTTGTAATCCAACTGACGATAGCCAATCGCAGCCTGCGTCGGATGCAGTTGCGACAGTTGCACCTGCACAATATCGCCCGCTTTGATATCGGCGGGCAGTGCGGCAGAAGCCTGACCGGCGGACCACAACAATGCCAGCAGTGACCATGGTGTTCTCATTCCCTTTCCCTTTCGCTTATTCCCCTGCAACAGAGGCGACACGATAGCATTTCTGTCATCTTCCCGCTTTAGTGTTGTGCTTCGCGGTTGTCCAGATACAACCCGTTATCCAGACATCTGACCACATTGGAGCGTTCTATGGCCCTCGCCGCTGTCCAGCCAGCTAAACTGCAACACACGATTATCGACCCCAGCGTGCGCATGCGCGAAACCCACATCGGTCAGCAGTGCGAAATCCTCGCTGAAAGTTATCTTGAGTACAGCGAGTTGGGTGATTTTTCCTATCTTGGCGAACACTGTTGTGTGGCGGATGCGCAGATCGGTCGTTATACCGCGATTGCCAATCAGGTGAGGATTGGTGCGCCCAATCATCCGATGGATCGTGCTTCACAGCATCGTTTCACCTACTGCCCGGAATATTATGACCCACAAGCGCAGCGCGATGCGGGCTTCTTTGCCCACCGCCGTGAAGACCGGGTGATCATTGGCAACGATGTGTGGATTGGTCACGGGGTGATTGTGCTGCCCGGTGTCACCATCGGTGATGGCGCAGTGCTGGCTGCCGGCGCGGTGGTGACTAAAGATGTTGCGCCTTACACCATCGTGGGCGGTGTTCCTGCGAAAGTCATCCGCGCGCGTTTTAGTTCTGAAATCGCCGTGCAGTTGCAGCAGATCGCCTGGTGGAATTGGCCGCTGGAAAAAGTCATGGCGCATCTGGCCGATTTCCAATCGCCAGATATCGCTGCTTTCTGCCAGCGGCACGCGGTGTAGATTTATAACGCCTGCTGCGCCGTGGCCGTAGGGGCTTCGGCCTGCAGGCGCTTCTCGGGCTGCAGCAGCGTCATCGCCAGCATACTGCCAAAGGCAATGCAGGCGGTGACAGTGAACATCGCGTTATAGCCATAGTATTCCGCCAGCCAACCACTCAGCATTGGCGAGATAATCGAGGCAAGATTGGCGATGGCCAGCGTCATCCCGCTATAAGCTCCCACCGAAGCTTTGGGTGTGACATCAATCACCACCGACCAATAAACGTTATTCACCAGCGCGTTGAGTGCATTGCCTAACGTCATCAAAGCGATGATGCCAGCCGCCGAGCCCACCCATGGAATCGCCATAAAGCAGCAAGCGGTGGCGCACAACGTCACAGAGGCGAAGACATTTCTGGCCAGGCGCAGGTTATTGAAGCAGGCCAGCAGGCGGTCGGCTATACGTCCGCCAAGCAGGACCGTTAAGCAGGCTCCGCTCCAGGGAATCATCGCCACATACCACAATGAGTGCAGGTCGTAATGGAAGTTATCCTGCAGATATTTTGGCAGCCAGGTGACCAGCGTGAAGGTGATATAGAGGAAGCTAAAGTAGCCAAGGGCGTTGCACACCAGAGTCCGGCTGGTGAAAAATCGCCACCACGGCAACGCGCCCTCATGCTGGCTTTCGGACTTTTGACCGCTGATGATGAGCTGACGTTCCGCCGCATTGGCCCGTGGATGCAGCAGTGGCGTATCGGTGAAGTGACGAGCAAACAGCAGCATTGCCAGCAGGGAAAAAGCACCCAGCAGAATAAACATCATTCGCCAGTCATCGGTGAGCAGGAGCAATCCCACGGCAATTGGTGCGGTGAGCAGGGAACCGACCTGGGTGCTGAGCAAACCAATGCTTAACGCAAAACCGCGTTCATTGTCTGGCGCCCAGTGTGCAATGGTTTTGTTCATCAGGGCATAAGCGGGGCCTTCGGAAAAACCAAACAGGATGCGCAGCGCAGCAAAGCCCATAATGGCCGAGCCGCCAAACAGCGCCATGCCGACTTCTCCCGCCCAAGCGGTGGCAATCTCCAGCAGCGACCAAAGAATCCCGGCCATCAACCACACTTTTTTGGTGCCCAATCTATCAGCGAGAAATCCGCCACACAGCGAACCAAACAGATAACCAAAACCGAAATAGCCGAGTACTGCACCCAGCTGCACTTTGCTGAAGTGAAACTCCTGAGAAATAGCATTGGCGGCAAAGGAGAGCGCACCGCGATCAACGTAATTGATCAGTGCGATTAAAAACAGCAGCGAGAAGATGGTATAGCGAGTTGAAGATGCTTGCATAGCGCGACTCCTTAAAAGAACACAGGAATCATTAAGCAAAGCTGATGCCATGATAATGAGGCTGCTAATGAAAATAAGACAGGGTGTCATTATGGGCATTAAAAAGACGAGGATTTCTCGATGGCTGTTAGCTTGCTACAAGGTTGCACCAGCATGATCACTTAAGCGTTCTTTTATAGTGCGTGGGCTATCGATGGCGGGCGTAATAGGATGATCATTTTCATTCGCCAGCGTTGTTATCAAGCGGCGATCGCAAGCAATCTCAAAATACCTCTTTTTTGCGATTGCTTGCGATCGGGGTGCTAGACCAACTGTTGCGGCATCAGGGGGGCGCTCAGTTGCGCTTCGGCTGGCAGTCCGACGTGCAGCAGGACCTGATTGCGGTAATGATCATCCATATCCTGTGAGTCATCGCTGAGTAACACGCCGGCTTCATTCACGTTTTTACCCGCCACCTGTACCTTGCCGTGCGCCGAACTGCGCATCCATTCATATTCGATATCGATGTGGCCGGTATCAATGCAGCGAATGCCGTGCTGGCTTAAGTCGTAGGCCAGAACCGTTGCGGTAGGACCAAGGGACATCAGCACCATGTCGTAATCACGCGCATGCGCCAGCACCGAGGTATAGAGGGTGTTATAGACAGAAAAGGCATTACGATTAAGCGTGGTGATACGCTTAATTTCGCTTGCCCCCTCCAGCAAGTCGTTACCGATCCCCAGGCGCGTGCCGCTGCCCTCCACGATTAAAATCCGCTTACCCTGAAATAGCAGTTTGAATTTATTAAAAATCCGGCTCGCCTGTTGCTTGTCTTTATAATCATGATAGGGACGCGTGACGGAAGTGTTTCCGTATCGATACCCTTTCTTTAATAAGTTTTCATAATGACGGAAAAAGAACGCCTTATGAAAAAACCAGAATAGGGCTGAACCTAACCGCATATTGCCCGTGCCGCGAAAAGCATCGGGCATACAGAGTAAACAACAATTATTCGATTGCGTCCCACGGCGTAAAATCTCTTTAAGGCGGATGGAGAGGCGCTGATCGAAGGGTTGGAAATCAATATTTTTAAACAGCGTCATCTCCAGTTCTCCATCGCCATAGCGGCTAAGGGACAGCGTATTGTCCTGCAGTAACAGATCGATAGTCTGTTCAGGTGACAAAACCTGATAATGCTTAGCACGAGCATTGGCAATAGGAAATTTAAAAGCAGCGTGTGTCAGTTTAAAAGGAAACCGTAATTTTCGATAAATGAAATCTGCACTGACCATAATTAACCTTCTTTTTATTTGCGGCCTTGCCGCACTGCAGTGGTGTGATTTATATCACGCTATTATCGCGAGGTCAGCGTAGGGAAAATCTCAAAGTGATAAGAACAGAAAGAGGCTAATCAATAGCGATGATATTAGAATAAATAAATTTAAATAAAAGTGACATGAAATGGTGTTATTGGCGCCACTGTATCAAATATATCCAGGAGTAATCGCAGTGGCGCACCGATAATAGTTTAATTCAATTCAACAAATAACCATTAATGGAAACGGTTTGCGGGTTTGGCTAATCCCAGGCGATCGCGTAGCGTACCTGGGGCATACGTCTGTCGGAACACGCCCGCCGCTTGCAGGCGGGGCACCACGTGCTCGAGGAACAAGTCCTCATTTTCATCAATATAAGTCGGCAGAATCACAAAGCCATCGCATGCTTGCTGTTGATACCAATCCTGCATCTGCTGAGCGATATGGTCGGCAGTGCCAACTGGTGAGGGGAACGATAAGCTTTCTGCATAGCGTTTGGCCATCTCCCCCAGAGTGAGTTTCTGCTCTATAGCATGGGCAATCACATACTGAAAACGGCCTTTGCTGCCGGTGATCTGCTCGCGCAGGTCCGGCACTGGGCCATCAACCGGATACTGCGATAAATCGATATTCATGCTGGCGGAAACAAAGCTCAGCCCTGATTCCACGGTGATCAAAGATTTGAGGTATTCCGCCCGATCACGTGCATCCTGCTCACTGTGGCCGACAATCGGCACCAGGCCCGGTAAAATGCGTAGTTGATCCGGCTGACGATGATAGTGCTGAGCCCGTTCCTTGAGGGTGCGATAGAACTGCTGAGCGCGTTCACGGGTGGGTTGTACCACGAACAGCATCTCAGCGTGCTGCGCGGCAAGGTCAACGAAGGCGTCCGATACGCCCGCCTGAATCACCACCGGATGGCCCTGTGGCGGTCGCGGCAGGTTAAGCGGGCCCTGAATATCGAAGGATTCACCCTGATGATCGAAACGATGAAAACGCGCGGGATCGGCAAAGCGCGGCGTGGTTTTCTCCACCACCAGCGCATCCTCTTCAAAGCTGTCCCACAGGGCCTTCATCACATCAATAAATTCCGCCGCCCGACGGTAGCGATCTTCATGACTGAAATGCTGACTGCGACCAAAATTACGTGCCTCAGCATGGGTTAACGACGTCACGACATTCCAAGCCGCACGGCCGCCGCTGATGTGATCGATGTTGGCCAACTGTCGTGCCGTGGTGTAGGGCTCGGAGTAGGAGGCGGAAACCGTGCCGCCTAAACCAATGTGGTCCGTCACTGCCGCCAGCGCTGCCAGCAGCGTCAGCGGTTCAGACCAGCCAACCTGACGATGCTGAACGGTGTGCGCCAGATGACCGCCATACACATCGTCAATCGCCAGTTTGTCAGCGACAAAAATCATATCCAGTTTTGCCGCTTCTGCGCGCTGCGCAATTTTACGGTACAACGGCCAATTACTGCCGCCGGTGGTGGCCGCCAGTGGATGACGCCAGCCGCCTTGATGAATACCGGAATCAAGATAGAGCGCCAAATTCATCATGGTTTCACGGCTCCACTCGGGTTAAAAAACGAAGCATCCACCAGCGTACTAGCCTGTAAGCCAGGTTTAATTAATCCACTGCGGGCGAAGGTATCAATCGCCGCCTGCTGGCGCTGGGCGATCAGCGCGTAATCTTCTACCGGGGCATTGTTCTCACGTTGTACTTTGCTGAGTGCCACGGCATCTGGCAGACGCAACAACGAGGCGATGCCGTTGGCATACTCCTGCGGATGCGCGACTCCCCAGGCGCGGGCGCGAATCAGACGCTGACGGAAATCGACCAGCGCGTCACGTTTCGCACTGATGGCACTGTCGGTGGCCACCAGATAATTGGACACCGGCGCATCCTTACCGTCGATGGCAATGCGATCGCCCGATTGCGCCACGGCAAAGGAGACATAGGGCTCCCATGTGGCTACCGCATCAACCGCACCATTATCCAGCGCCAGAGTCGCTTCAGCAGGCGTGGTAAAAACAAAGTTGACGCTGTCATCAGGTAAACCGGCCTGATGCAGGGCATTAAGGACCATATTCTGTCCGGATGAACCTTTCACCGTGGCCACTTTTTTGCCTTTCAAATCGGCAATGGTATGGACCGGGCTGTTGTTCTTCACCAGCAACCCATTGCCAAGATATTGCGATGCCTGAACGGCACG
Source organism: Pantoea rodasii (assembly GCF_002095465.1). GTDB lineage: Bacteria > Pseudomonadota > Gammaproteobacteria > Enterobacterales > Enterobacteriaceae > Pantoea > Pantoea rodasii. The sequence goes on from NZ_MLFP01000006.1 coordinate 155,174, forward strand.
AATTTTAGCCCCTGCGGCCACGGCAAAGGCCAGCGGACCGTCACCGACTAAACCCGCATCCAGGTGTTGTGAATTGAGAGACTCCAGCAGCGGTGCGGCATTAGGAAACTCATACCATTTGAGTTCATAAGGCAGATTGTTGAGTTCCCCCGCCGCTGTCATCACGGCGCGCGCGTTGCCTTTTTGGTCGCCTACCACCAATTCGGTGCTGGCGGCGTGTGAAGTGAGGGTGATTGCCAGCAGCGCGCTGGCGATAATTGAACGTTTCATCGCATTTCCCTGAGTAAAAGGAACCAGCGTAAGTTTTCCGCTACAGCAGGCGTAGTAACAAATCAGCACAACGATATGCGCAGGACGCAAAAGCCGGTTTCAACCTATCAAAAGGGCACAAACGCGTTATCAAAAAATGCGATTTATCCTGATCAATGATTAATTCTCACCCCGAAAAATGAAACGTGATTTCAGTCACACATTGACGCTTGCAGCAATCATCAGTGATTAGCCAAGCTACATTCATAAGCGAAGCTTACGACACATTCAGCAACGGGATTTTACTGCTATCTAACATACGTTAAAATTTTGTTGAAACTGTGTAGGTTTATTTTGGGTGGTAATTGATGAAAAACGTTGAGGGATTGGCATGGTTAACAAACTAACCAGTATCGTGTTGGCGATTCTGGCATTAGCGCTGCTCTATATGGGCGGCAAACTGCTGATGCTGGGCGGCAGCGCGTTCTATGCATTGATGGCGGTGGGCTTACTGATCACCGCCATTTTACTGTTCAGAAACCAGCGAAGCGCGCTGGCGCTGTATGCGGTTCTGATGTGGATTACCCTGGCCTGGATTATCTGGGAAGTGGGCTTTGATAAATGGCAGTGGATCCCGCGCGGCGACTTGTTCGGCGTGATTGGCGTCTGGCTGGCGATGCCGTGGGTGGTGAAACCGCTGTATCAGGGCGAGCGCCGCTTCCACACCTTCCTCGGTGGCACGGTCATCGTGATGATTGTGGTGGTGATCGGTCTGTGCTTCTACGATCCCTTACCGCAGGCGGGCACCATCAGCAATGCGCGTGAACAAGCCAGCGAGCAGGGCGCAGCCAATGACTGGACCGCGTACGGCGGCACCACCGACGGCCAGCGTTTCTCTTCGCTGAATCAAATCACCAAAGACAATGTGCAAAACCTCGAACTGGCCTGGACTTACCATACCGGCGATTTACGTCAGGATGCGGATGCCAGCGAGTACACCTTCGAAGCCACGCCGGTGAAAGCCAATGGCATGCTTTACTTCTGTACGCCGCATAACGAAGTGCACGCACTCGATCCGGAAACCGGCGCGGTGAAGTGGAAGTACACGCCAAATAAAGATCGTTCTTACCTGCAGCAGCATCAGACCTGTCGTGGCGTAAGCTATTACGAGCAAAGCCCGGTGGCCGCGCAGGATTCAGCAGCAGCTCCGGCCATCTGCCGTAAGCGTATCTTCAACGCCACTACCGATGCACAGCTAATTGCACTGGATGCCGATACTGGCAAGCCTTGTGCTGATTTCGGCACCAACGGCGTGGTGGATCTGCATGCCAACATGGGCGAAGTGCGTCCACATGCGTTGATGCAAACCGCCGCACCGCTGGTGGCGGGCAAGCTGGTGATTGTCGGTGGTTCCGTGATGGACAACGGCTTCAACAGTGGCAACCCATCGGGCGTAATTCGTGCCTATGACGCCGAAACCGGTCGTCTGGTGTGGAACTTCGATCCATCGAACCCAGAAAATACGGCGCCGATCGCTGCGGGACAGAATTATCCGCAGGATACGCCGGTTGCCTGGGGCACGCTGAGTGCTGACCTGAAAAATGGTCTGGTGTATGTGCCATTTGGTAACGCGTCACCGGATGAAGTCGGTATTGAACGTGATGCTAACAGCAACACCGAGAAGTTCCGCGATGCGTTGGTCGCGCTGGATCTGCAGACCGGTGCGTTTAAGTGGCGCTATCAGAGTTCTAACCACGATCTGTGGGACCGCGATAACCCATCACAGCCGTCACTGCTGGATATCGATTATCAGGGTCAGAAACAGCCGGTGGTAATTCTGCCGACTAAAACCGGCAACCTGTTTGTGCTGAATCGTCTGACTGGTCAGCCGGTGTATCCGGTTAATCAGGTGAAGGTTTCAACTGAAGGCGGTGTGCCGGGTGAGAAGTTTGCCGCCACGCAGCCAGTGTCGAGCCTGAACTTTATTCCAGACCCGCTGACCGAGAAATCGATGTGGGGCATCACGCCGTTTGACCAGATGTCATGCCGCATGGACTTCCGTTCACTGCGTTACGATGGCAACCCTTGGACGCCAGCAACCGAAGCCGGTTCGCTGATCTTCCCGGGTAACATTGGCGTGTTCAACTGGGGTTCAGTGGCAGTCGATCCGCAGCGTCAGATGTTGATTGCCGCGCCAGTTCGCCTGGCCTACAAATACAACCTGATCAAACGTACGCCGCAGACCGAAACGCAGCGTCTGTTTACCAAAGACGGCCAGCCATACTGGAACGAAAACTTCCAGGGTGACTACGCGATTCATATTCAGCAGTTGGCTTCTGGCCTCGGCATTCCGTGCATCGCGCCACCTTGGGGTCGTATGGTTGGTGTCGATCTGAAAACCGGTAAAACCGAGTGGTTGCGCCGCGTGGGTGTGACCAAAAACCTGAAAACCAGCTTCCTGCCGGGCCGCTTCCCGATCGGCTTCCCGATGGGCATGGTGGCACACGGTGGTCCATTGCTGACTGCGGGCGATGTGGTGTTCCATGGCGCAACCGCGGATAACTTCTTCCGCGCTTACGACAGCACTACCGGTGAGCTGCTGTGGCAGACCGAACTGACTGCCGGCGCGCAGGCCACACCGTCGACCTTTATGGGTAAAGACGGCAAGCAGTACGTGGTGATTGCGGCAGGCGGGCACGGTTCGCTGGGCACCCAGGCGGGTGACAGCGTAGTGGCGTTCCGTCTGAAGTAATATGAAATAACAGCCAATTCGTCCAGAGGGATATTCCTCTGGACGATGCGGAACATCAGGCAGGAACGGAAAGGGCTTTCTGGCTACGTGACCAGACACGGTGCGTTTTCATTGCATTAATAAAGGCATTCAGCAAAGCGTCATCTGAACTGTCACCATCAATAATTCCCTCTTCTTGTTCGCTCACCTGCAGCGCAAACTGAGCTTTAAAGCGGCGAGCTTCACCGCTCAGGCCAATCACTTTCAGATGTTTATACGCTTCCAGCAGGAAATAACGACTGTCGCCGCTCAGCAACAGCGCATCAATGTTGCCATCCGGTACAAACACCGCATCAAAGGTCAGTGAAGGGAGCCCCGCAAAGGTTGCATCAATAGGTAAGACAGATCCATCGTCGGCACGAACCTGTCCCATGTGAGCCGCCAGTAATTTTGTATGCACGCCAGCCGCTTTAAGTGACTGCAATACAGCCAGTACATCTGCTGATTTCACGCCATCGCTCAACAGCAGGGCAACCTGGCGTCCTTTGATATCGCCGTCGGGAACGGCATACAAACTCAGACTACTGTCTTTCTGCAGGCCATTAACATCCGGTGCGGGCGGCGTCTTCAATTGATCAGCGGTCAAGGCAATCCCGAGGTTATCGGCAACCCCCTGCGCTAAGGCAATATCAATATTCAATAGATGATCGACCACTCGCTCGCGAATGTACGGTCTGGCGACTTTGCTCAACTCAAACGAATAGGCATCAATGATGTGCTGTTGCTCGACAGGCGTTTGGCTTAACCAGAATAATCTCGGCTGAGAATAATATTCGCCAAAGGACGGGCTACGCTCCCGCACTTTATGCCCCTCCATGCGCTCCTGATAGCTGTCAAAGCCGCCACCTTCCGCTGCCGGCGGTGTTTCACGTGGCCAATTGTCATTAATCGAATTGGGTTCATAATTCGCTGGATTGGTATCAATGTCCTGACGGTGCATGCCCTGACGCTGGAAATTATGGTAAGGACAAACCGGACGATTGATGGGTATCTCATGGAAATTTGGTCCACCCAGGCGGCTAATCTGCGTGTCGGTGTAGGAGAACAATCTGCCTTGCAGCAGGGGATCATTTGAAAAATCCAGCCCCGGAACAATATGTCCCGGATGGAAAGCAACCTGTTCCGTTTCAGCAAAAAAGTTATCGGGATTGCGATTGAGTACCATCTTGCCAACGATTTCTACCGGCACCAGCTCTTCCGGAATCAGTTTGGTGGCATCCAGGATATCGAAATCGAACGTAAACTCGTCCTCTTCGGGGATGAGTTGCAGGCCTAATTCATATTCCGGGAAATCTCCGGCTTCAATGGCTTCCCACAAATCGCGTCGGTGGAAATCAGGGTCGCGCCCAGTCAGTTTCTGTGACTCGTCCCAGAGCAAAGAGGCTTTACCTGCGACAGGCTTCCAGTGGAAGCGTACAAAGGTCGCTTTGCCTTCAGCATTGATCAGTCGGAAAGTGTGAATACCGAAGCCTTCCATAGTGCGATAGCTGCGTGGGATCCCACGGTCGGACATCGCCCAGATAACGTTATGCAAGGTCTCTGGCTGCAGGGAAACGTAATCCCAGAAGGTGTCGTGTGCACTTTGACCCTGAGGGATTTCATTGTGTGGTTCAGGCTTAACGGCATGCACAAAATCCGGGAATTTGTGGGCATCCTGGATGAAAAATACCGGGGTATTGTTGCCCACTAAATCAAAAACCCCTTCATCGGTATAAAACTTAGTGGCGAACCCGCGGATATCGCGCACGGTGTCAGCCGATCCGGCCCCGCCCTGGACGGTTGAGAAACGAACAAACACCGGGGTGACTTGTTCTGAATCAGAAAGGAAATGCGCTTTTGTCAGCGCTGTTAACGAACGATAGGGCTGGAAGTAGCCGTGAGCGGCAGATCCGCGAGCGTGAACGATGCGCTCAGGGATGCGTTCATGATCAAAGTGCGTGATTTTTTCACGCATGATGAAATCTTCAAGTAAAGTCGGGCCACGCGTGCCCGCGCGCAGTGAATTCTGATCGTTGGCAATACGCGTGCCCTGGTTGGTGGTCAGAGGCTGATCGGTACCATTTTTACGATGCGCAGCAAGTTGCTCAAGCTTGGTGCTCTGCGTTTCGGGCGCTTTAAGGCTGCCCGGCGCCGTAGGCTGCTTTCCGGGTGGCGTTGGCTCAGCGGGAGGTTGGTGTGAACCGTCTTTGGGAGCCAACGACCCTAATCCAGGTTGTGATGATTCTGGCCCTTTCGTCGGGGCTCGCTGAGTCAGCTTTTTCTTATCGGTTTCGCTCGACATTGCTATTCTCCAGTGACTGATTTAATGACCCCATTAAATATAGGAGAAGAAAAAACATTAGCAGGTGGTTATTTGTTCGAACGGAAATAAACGAAGCCGTATAATTGGTTCCATTGCGGGCAAGTGAAGGTCAAAACGTTGTCATTATGTTTACACAGTGATAAAAGCCAAGCGGGAAATTATCGATGCCCGGGTAAATGCGGATAAATAATTCAAGCGCTAAGTCATGAGAGCGAAATTTTAAATTATAGCCTAACCTTAAATATTCCTTCTTATGGAGTTAATTATGAAAGCACATAATACGAACGAACAGCGGAAGAAAGAAGGCGATGTCAAAAAAGGCCTTCCGGAAGCCGCACCCAATGCCGGTAATGCGTATGAAGAGGATGATCATCCCGCTACAGATAATCCTGATGAACACGGTGAGATACCCCGCACGCGTGATGATAGCCAGGATCACAAGCACGATCCTTTCAAGGATAAGTAGAGTAAGTCGCGCATTAACAGTGCGTAACCATTGATTTTTATGCCATTAAGGAGATCAACAATGGATTATTCTTTACTTGCAAATGAATTGGGTTTGACGGAAGAAGAACTCAATGAGATGGGTCTACACTCAGACGATATTTTTCAAGAGAATGATTCTTCAGATGCGTATTATTTCAATGTGCCGGACGGCACGCCAGACCGTATCCTGGGAAAAAAAGGCTGGTCGTTAGGAGAGCGAGTGAAAATTAACAGTAACGTGTTTGATGTCATTAATAAATAATGATGCTCTGCACGTCATCGACTTCACATTTCGCCAAAAAATTCTTATCGCTGTAAAAATAAAGCCCGGGAGTGGTGACAACCGGGCTTGTACAATCCTGTACCAAACATTTCCAATGAGAGCAGGTCTCATCACAGGGCGTAATAGAGACTTAATTATCATAGCTGGCCTTGAAGGGATTTCATGCGAAGCGGTAAATATTAACGTTGTTAGGATGCCGCTTATCTTCTGAAATCAATTAATCCTTGATTAAGTTGTTGCCACCAAGGCTGAGACGCGTGGATTAGGTTTTGACCGTAAGCAAGCCCCATTCTCGGCAGAGTTGGTTAACCTCATGGGGGGAACTGAGTAACAGTTTGGGTAAAGTCCACGCCTCAAACATGCGTCGATTGCGATCACGATGGTCACGTGAGGTGATCAGTAAATAACGCGTCATCTCCCAGGTCAGGTGTTCTCGCTGATGAGCGGAGACAACACCACCGACACGCTGTTTATCAAATAGCGTTCGCCTTAAGTAGCGAAAATAGCTCTGCAAAGGGTGTATATCCAGCAAAATGATACCGCTGGCACGCGTTAAGCGGTCCGGTAGCGTGCGCACATAATTGCCGTCCATGATCCAACTCTCACCTGCGATAGCGTCCTGATGCAATTGCCGGAAATCTGCTTCAGCACGCGCTTGCCAGTGGGTATCCGGCAGATGATAAAGCTGATCCAGGTGAATGAGTGGGCGCGCTGTCTGACTAGCGATGGCCTGAGCCAGCGTCGATTTACCGCTGTTTGAAGGCCCCAAAATGCAGATGCGTGGGCCGAAGTCGCTTAATGCCATCATGATGAAAATCCTTTTAAGGTCATAAAAAGCTGAACCAAATTGCTGATAGCAAAGAAAACCAGTATCAGCCCGCCACCGATGTTGATGGCGATGGATAGCTTACGAATATTGATCACCCGCACTGAGGTCAGCAGCGTAAAACAGATGATCACCAACCACAGTGCCATGATGGCGACATGTATTGAGGCCAGCAGCAGATAATGCAGTAATGCATGATCGCGCCCGGCAAATTGCGATACCACAGTGAGATACAGCATCACCGCTTTTGGGTTAAGCACATTGGCTAGCCAGGCATCTTTAATCCCCATGCGGGCGCTGCGGTAGGAGGCGACGGGTTGGGAAATATGACGACCTCGACGCAATAGCTGTATGCCGAGCCACAGCAAATAAGCGGCGCCCGCCACGCTTAACAGATTAAATATTATGGGAGAACGCACCAGCAGGGCGCTGATTCCCAGGCCAATCAGCAGCGCATGGGTATAAATGCCTAGTGCAGTGCCGAGAATAATTGCCGCCAGCCCGCGTGCACCTGCCACCAGCGTGTTGTTTATCGCGAGCGTGAAACTCGCCCCTGGCGACAGGGCCACCGGTAAGATCGCAATGATAAAGGCCAGCACATGCAGGTTCATGAGGGTAACGGCTAATGAATGTTAAATAATTTTGAATATTATTAGACGGTGAAGCAATAATCTACCGCTGCAATCACGCCGCCAGGACTAAGCGGACATTTAAATAGCACAATAATAAGGACGACCATGACCATCGCTTGCCTGCACACCGCTGCCAGTAATATCGCACTGTTCGATCACGCGGCGCACTCCCTTGAATTACCTTCCCATTCACTGAGCCATATTGTGATGCCACACCTGCTGGCTGAAGCCGAGCAAAGTGGCGGTATGACGCAGGAGCAGCAGCACCGTTTGGCACAGCTGCTGCACAGTTTCACTCCGTGGTTTGATGCGATAGTGATCACCTGTTCAACGCTGGGGCCCGTGGCCGACACCTTCAATCCACAGAGCACGGGCTGCCCGGTATATCGCGCAGATCGGATGCTGGCAGATCATCTGCATCAAATGGCAGGGCCTGCACTGGTGCTCTGCGCGGCTGAATCAACTTTAGCGGCTACCCGTCTGTTGTTCTGTCCACCGACGCTGCCAGCGGATAAACAGCCGCAGGTCACATTGATTCCTGACGCCTGGGCCGCATTTAAAGCGGGTGATCATCAACGCTATCACGCGCTCATCGCCGATGCGGTAAAACAGGGGCGCGAGCAGGGCGCTCGACAGGTCGCACTGGCGCAGGTCTCGATGGCGGCGGCGGCAAACAGCATACCGGAGAGCGAGCGTCCATTGACGATTCCGCAGCTGGCATTAGCCGCGGTGATCGCAAAGCGTTAATGTCGCGGAGAGGGCGCCTGAGGGTGGCGTCCTCCCTTTTTACCCGCTAAATGGATAATCTCTTACGCTGTCGATACCAGGGAATGAAATAAACCAGCATGCTCCCCCAGAATATCCCCGCAGTAACGCCGCTGATTGCACCGTGAATCAGATTAAATGACAGGGAAGCGATTAATTCAGGGTGCAAAGCCACAGAAACGGAAAGCGTATATTTGGCGGCAAAGGCTAATAACATAAATATTAATGGCAACACCGAACCTGGGCGAATAATCGTGCCGCGATTTTCACTGGAAGTGGGTTTGCCTGTCGCGTGAGACAACATGGCACCGACGATACCCCCAATCAGTAAACCGATAATCATAGAAAACAGCGTATAAGCGACCCAGGTGGTTTCCCGAAATACGCCATAAAAGCCCCAGACTAAAAACAGCACAGGAATATAGAACAGTTTCTGCACCGCGACTTCACGGGTCTTTAGTGCCTTAATGCCACGGAAAATCAGATAGATGAATAATACCCATACCCAGGCTGGCGTATGTTTAATCAGTTCAATAAGTCCCATTTTTGTCTCCAGTAGCCTGAGCAAGGTTAACAAAAAGCAATAATAACCCGCTTGTGATTTAAAATCACATCACTGTGAGATTATTTTATTGCAAATGTTTGTTGGGCGGTAAAAACCGTTTAACCCTACAGGTTAATAGATCCGCTAATAACAATACGCTTTCACAAAGGTGTAATATTTATTTGCATCAATCGATATTAGTGATTATGGTTGGCAACACTTTTTTACGCTTCACGATCATCTTCTTATAACAACCTCTGCAAAAGAGGTGGCTTTGCTATTGCCGTGAGTCTGAGTAATAAATGCTGACGGCACTCAATAAAATGTGGGTTGTGTCAATAAACATGAATGTTTTTTTAAACCTTTGGGATGAAGGAGACACGCGAAATGCGTCAGTCTATTACCACACACCACGGCTATTATGCGCGTCGTAAGGCCATCAGTATTGCTATCGGCCTGTGTATTGGCATGTCGGGTTCCGCCGCCGCCGCAGAAAAGGACTCGGAGGAAGTTGCCAGCAGCCGGGAGCGTAACTATCAGGATGAACAAGAGCTGGTGGTCACCGGAGAGAAAACCGAACGATCGATTTTTGATACCGGTTCGAGCGTTGAGGTTTTTGATAGCCGCAGGATTGATTCCCTGCCCGGCGCTGAAACCGTTTCAGACTTATTGCGCATGACCGCGAACACCGTCGATGTCGGTATCGGCAACGATCTGCCAACGGTGCGCGGGGTGGATGGCTCCGGTCCCTCGACGGGTGCAGGGGCGTTCCTCAGCGGTACTCGCCCGCGTTTAGGGTTATCACTGGACGGCCGAGCGCTCACCTACAATGAACAGGCTTACGGACCGCAATCGCTGTGGGATTTAGACCGTGTAGAAGTGTTTCGTGGGCCGCAAAGTTACATTCAGGGTCGCAATGCCATCGCCGGTGCGATTGTGATGACCACCAAAGATCCCAGCTTCGAATGGGAGAGTGCGCTCAAGGGCGGATTCGGTAATCAGCACGCCTCACAACTGGCGGCGATGGCCAGTGGCCCACTGATTGATGAACAGCTGGCGTTTCGTGTCAGCGTTGATCGCCAGCGCCGCCGCAGTGACATCGATCTGCCCGCTTACACGCCGGTGGGCGATCCGCGCGAAGTGCAAACCACCAATGCGCGCGCCAAACTGCTGCTCAATCCGGCGGGGCTGCGTGATCTCACCACTAAACTGACCTTTAACCACTCGGATGCCGGTGCGCCGCAAAACGAGAGCCTCAACCCCATGCCACATCCTACCAATTCACGCTATGAATGGCGGCGACCGGTGTTCAAAAGCAATGTGAACAGCGGTATCTGGGACATGGCGTGGGAAGCCAGCCCCACATTGAGGCTGGAGAACAAACTGATTTATACCGGCTTCAACATCAACCGCTATACGGCTCTCACTCAGCCACACGCGAAAATTGATGGACGTGAAGTGCATGTCGAGCCGGTGCTGCATTTTGGTGACAGTGATAGCCGCCTGCGCGGCCTGGCAGGCCTGCGCTACTTTGATGCCTCACAGGATGAATCGGTCTATATCTTTGGCGGATCGACCTTCAAAGACTCAACACGCACCCAATCGGCCTACGCCGAAATGACCTATGCCATCACGCCGCAGGTGGACATCACCGCCGCCAGCCGTGTGGAGAGTGAACATCGACGCCGCGTAGGTGGCAGCAGCAGTGTGCGCGTCGATCTCGATGAAACCTACAACGTCTTCCTGCCAAAAGTGGATGTCGCCTGGAAGCCGCAGCCGGGACAGACCTATGGTGCTCGTATCGCGCGCGGATATAACGCCGGCGGAGCCGGAATCACTCTCAGCGCGCCGATTACCAGCTACACCTATGATTCCGAGTACGTCTGGAACTACGAGCTTTATAGCCGTCATCAGGCGACGGAAAATCTGGTGCTCACCAGTAACATTTTCTACAACGATTATAAGGACATGCAGCTGCCGTATTACCTGGCCAGCGGCTCCTCGGTGATCCGCAATGCCGATAAAGTCGAGACCTATGGGGCAGAACTGGGCGCGAACTGGACCCCGCGTTGGGATCTGAATGTGTTTGGCAATGTGGGTTTGCTGAAGACCCGGATTAAGAAGTTTGCTGACAGCGGGGTTGAAGGCCATGACCTGGCGCGAGCACCTGCCTATACCGCCAACATGGGTGCCAGCTGGCAAATTGCCGCAGGATGGGAAGTGAGCGGTACCGTTGCTTTCTCCGACTCTTATTATTCTGCTTACGATAACGACGCGCGCGGACGCATTGGTTCTTACTGGTCAGCGAACGCGCAACTGGCCTACACCTTCCTGTATGGACGCGCCACGCTGTTCGCACAGAACCTGTTTGATTCCGATCGTAAAACCATGGTCAGCGGTAATGATGTTTACGGGGCCACACTGCAGCGTTCGCGCCTGATCGGCGCGGCGCTGGAACTGACCTTCTAAGGAGAGACACGATGAAAGGAAAAATCATGGCTTCATTGATGCTGCTAACCAGTGTTTCAGCGAATGCGGAAAACCTGCGTCAGGCACTGGCTCCCGCCTTGGTAGAAATGGCCTACAGCCCGAAGCAAAATGCGCTGTTTGTGAGTGCGCCCGACTGGAAACAGGAAGCAAAATCCAGCGTTCTGCGGCTTAACCCGCTGACGCTCAAAGCCGAAGCCACCATCCCGCAGCAGGTCAAAGGTTTCGGGGTGGCACTGGATGACAGCAACAACCGCCTCTATCTTAGCCAGGGGTTTAACGGTGCTGTCGGCGTGGTGGATACCGCCACTAATCGAGCACTGAGCGATATCGTATTACAAGGCAAGGTGAATCTGGCGACAGCTTATCGTGAGGCAGGCATTGGCGGCCAGCGGTTGGCGTATCTGCTGGAAGAGTTACAGCGCTTTGGCATCAGCGATGATTACTTGTACAAGGTGCGCGAAGTAAAATATGACGCGCGCAGCGGTCGACTGTTTTTGCCCGGTCTGGGCTACGGCGTGGAAAGCGTACTGTTCGTGGTGGATACCCGCAAGCAGAAGCTCGAGAAAGTCATTCCAGGTTTTGGCTTTTACGCCACCGGTATCGCCATTGATGAAGCGGGGCGCCGGGTGTTTGTCTCCAATATGCAGGGGCAACTGATGACGCTGAACGCGGATACGCTTGAGATCAGCCATACGCAGGAGATTGAGGCCGATCAACTGCTTAATCTGGTCTATGACCCGCAGAAGAATCGTTTGCTGGGCGTTGATCAAGGGATCGATCGTGACAAGCCGCGTAACAACTATCTGGGACGAGTCTACACCCGCCGCAGCAGCGGACATCAGCTGTTTGCCTTAGAGGCGGACAGCGGCAAGGTATTGGCGAAGGTGGATACCGATCAGGTACCGATTGGCTTACTGCTCGATGCGCAGCAGCAGCGCATTTATGTCACCAATCGCAACGGTGTCAGAGTCGAAAAGGGCGCGGGGACGGTGACGGTTTTTGATGCACGATCGTTGCAACGTATTAACACGCTAAATCTGCCTCCGCACCCCAACAGCCTGGCATTAGATGAGGTAAACCATGCTCTGTTTGTCACGGTGAAAAATGACGCTGCGGCGACCAAAGCGGGAACATTAGAGAGTGTGGTGCGTATCAGCGAATAATCACGTGGAATGATGCCGACGTAACGGTGCGATTGATGGCGCTGCCCTGCAATAGCCGGGTGGTGACAGAGGCGCCATCAATCCACCGCTACCCCTTTTTGGTCCTGAATTTTCCGGGTTAATAATAGAAAAATACAACTTATTTCCTTATTTTAATATTTCCCTCTTCCCCTAACTGTCATCTTATTGTCATTTACGACTTTAAGAACAATCTGAGTATCCCAGTCAATTATCGCGGTTAAAAATGCGGCATAATTAACGGCTACGGGCTTCAGACGTCAATAAAATTACTCACTTGAAAAGAATTTTTGAGGCGAATTATGGAAACGATACAGGAAAGTGTTGGGCTGCGAGGAACCAATCGATCGCAAGATGTCAAGTTGGTACAAAAATTATTAAATCAGAATGGTTTCCCACAACTGCAAATTGACGGCGTGTGCGGAAATAATACCACCAAAGCGATTATCACTTACCAAAAACATTTTTATCACCATCCCGATGGTCTGGTTTCACCCGGCCAAAAAACCTTCAGTCAGCTCTCTTCCGGTCAGCGCAGCGCACTGCCGCGCGCGCACGGTTCCACCGGCAGTAATCCTAACGGTGCGCGTAAAAACCCGATGACTATGTACCCTAGTTATCAGGTGCTTAAACTGATGATGCAGTACGAACAATTGCATACGCTCCCTTATGACGATCACAGTTCAAAAACGATCAGCAGCTGGACTGCCGGAGCCACGATAGGTTACGGACATTGGATCAGTCGCCAGAGTGAATTTGATCAGTTTAAAGACGGTATCTCAGAATCGGCCGCCGAAACCTTATTCTCGCAGGATTTAAAAAAGTTTGTTGATGCGGTGCGTCAGTACGCCAAAGTCGCGCTGACCCAAAACGAATTTGATGCGTTAGTGATGCTGGCGTTTAATATTGGCACGCGTGATAACCTGAACCATAAAGGTTTATATTACTCGACGGCGTTGAAAGTGATTAATGGCGAATCGCCAGAAGATTTAGATAGGGCGTGGATGCAGTTTGTTTATTCGCGCGGCGTGCGTATGAAGGGATTGGTGAATCGCAGAAAAAGCGAATTGAACGTCTATCACAAAGGAATTTATATCAAATTATGAAAAAGCTACTTGCGTTATCTCTGGTCTGTTTTTCACTCCACGCTATGGCACAGACGCCGGCTGCCAAAAAACCGTTTTTTGACAGCAAAAGCTATCAGGTATTTTTGGACACCAGCAAATGCGTTGAGGGCGACGTGGAGTGCGATGGCATCATCTACCACTCGATCAATAAGAAGAATCACCACCAATTGACGCTGAAAGGCTCGACGCTGAATATTGGCCCGTCACACGATTTCCGGGGCTATATCTTCCGCAACGGGGACTACAGCTATGTGCTGTCACCCGCAGCAGGCGCGGGTAACGATGATAACCATGTCTGGACGCTGCAGGTTTCACAGCACCAGGCGCAGGGCGACAAGGTGCTGTTTAGCGAAAATGGTAACGTCGTCGAGTAAATCAGCCCGCGGGAGTCGGCACATTCACCAGCCAGGTGCCGCTCCCTTCATCAATATGTAGCGAATGCTGCCAGTTGCCCCCTTGCTTAAGCTTAACCTGCAACTGATAGTCTCCCGGAACCAAACTCAACCGCTTCATGCCATCCTGATCTTCCGTGCTGTGTGGTTTGCCATTGATCTCGACCTGACTCAGTTGGGTGGCATCCGCTGCACGTAGATAAATCTGCGCGGGCGTAACCGGGACAGGTGCCACAGCGGTTTTGGGTGACGGTGTCACTTTTTGTTCGGCCACCTCCACCGGCGGTTTAGTTGGGGCGACGGCTTCGGGGTGCGGGCTATTGCCATTAAATCCGTGCACAGCGAGTAGGGTCACTAAACCCGCCGCGGCTATTCCGCCGCCAATCCACAGCGGACGCCGTTTGCGTGGCGTCGCGATAGCCGGTTCAGACTGCGCAACCTCCGGCACCACCAATGCAGGCAGCAAGGTCTCTTCACGCGCGGGAGTCAGTTCAGGTTCAGGCGCATCACACTGTACTTCACGGTCGTTTTCCACCAACAGATCGCGCAGGGCGACAATCGATTGCGGACGTTGATCGGGTTCGCAGGCCAGCATCTGGTCGATGGTGCACAGCAAGCCGCGCGAGTAGCTGCTTAGCTCCCGTTCCGCCAGCGGCAGGTAGCTGTCACTCAGCGAACGTACCACGCTCACCGGCGGTGCCTCGCCGCAAATCAGGGCGTGCAATACCGCGCCCAGCGCATAGATATCGGTCCACGGCCCCTGATCGCCATCGCGACCTTCGCTGTATTGCTCAATTGGCGCATAACCCGGTTTCAGCATGATCTCGGTTTTATCCGTCAGATGCCCAATGGTTTTGCATGCCGAACCGAAATCCAGCAGCACCGGCGATCCATCCTGCTGCAGCAGAATATTGTCCGGGGCGATGTCGCGATGCAGATAGTCATGATCGTGCAGGGTTTTCAACGCGCTCAACAGCGGTGGCAGCATGGCACGAATGTCCGCTTCGCTGCAGGGTGAAAACTCGCGCAGGTAGCGGCTTTTTAAGGTTTCCCCTTGATAAAACTGCGTCACCATGTAGGCGGTATCGTTAGCCTGCCAGAAGCGCAGCACGTGCAGCAGATGAGGATGGTTAAAGCGGCCGAGCGTTTTGGCTTCCTGCACAAAGCTGTGAAGGCCCGCTTGATAAAGACGCATAAAGCGTTCGCTGCGCAGCAGCAGGTGATGATCCTCATCACGCAACGCTATCGAGGCGGGCATAAACTCTTTGATCGCCACGGTACGATCCAATTCGCTGTCCCAGGCGCGATAGACAATGCCAAAGCCGCCTTCGCCAATCACCTGCTGAATCTCGTACTCATTAAAGCGGTAGCCAATCGGCAGCGCCTGCGACCCTGTTTTGCTGCTGGCTTCACTCATCATCGGCCTCCACACTAAATAACAGCTGGAACGCATCGTGCTGATAGTCGACCCGCAGATGCCGTGGCGTACTGACGGCAGGTTCACTCAATAACTGGCAGCTCATTTGCGGCAGCAGGGTTTGCGACAACACCGCATCCACCATACGTCCTCCGGATTCACCTTCCGTGCAGCGCTGCATAATTTGCTGCGCCACCGCTGGGGCAAACTCGGCGCGGATAGCGTGACGTTCTTGCAGTCGCTGCTGAATTTTCGCCAGCCGCAGATCGATAATGCGAATCAGCATGGCATCGCTGAGCGGCACATACGGAATCACCGCTAAACGGCCTAACAGCGCGGCGGGGAATACCTCACGCAGTGGCGCGCGCAGCAGGCTGTTCAGGGTCTCGGTGTCCGGCGGCACGCCCGCACCCGAGCAGGCGTGCGCCAGCTCATCACTGCCAATATTCGAGGTCAAAATAATCACTGTATTGCGGAAGTCGATACGTCGACCTTCGCCGTCTTCCATCCAGCCTTTGTCAAAGACCTGGAAGAAGATTTCGTGCACGTCCGGGTGGGCTTTTTCGATTTCATCCAGCAGCACCACGCTGTACGGACGGCGTCGTACCGCTTCGGTCAGCACGCCGCCTTCGCCGTAGCCCACATAGCCCGGCGGCGCACCTTTCAGGGTTGAAACGCTATGCGCCTCCTGGAATTCACTCATATTGATGGTAATCAGGTTTTGTTCGCCGCCGTACAGGGTTTCAGCCAGCGCCAGTGCGGTCTCGGTTTTCCCGCTACCCGACGGACCACACAGCATAAATACGCCAATCGGCTTGCCGGGATCGTCCAGTCCGGCACGGGACGTCTGGATGCGTTGGGCGATGGCATTGAGCGCCGGTTGCTGGCCAATCACGCGCTGTGCCAGCGTATCAGCAAGATTGAGCACCGCATCGCGTTCGCTTTGCAGCATGCGGCCCAGCGGAATCCCGGTCCAGTCGGCGACCACGCTGGCCACCACGCTGCTGTCGACGGCCGGGAAGGTCAGTGGTGTATCGCCTTGCAGGTCGTCTAACTGCTGCTGCACCGCCTGATAACGCGCGGTGCGCTCGGCATCCTGATCGACCAGCAGTTCTGCACGCAGCGCGCCCAACTGCTGCGTCAGAGCCAGTGCCTGTTGCCAGCGCAGATCCAACTGCTGCTCTTCGTCTTGCAAGATTTCCTGTTGCTGCTGTGCCCTGGCGATACGTGCAGGCGCAGAGTCGAAGCCGAGTCGTGCTTCACGTTCGGCAATCTCGATTTCCAGCTGCAGCGCCGCCAACTGCTGACGACAAAAAGCCAGCTGCGGCGGTTGATGGTGCAGACTCACCGCGACGCGGGCGCAGGCGGTATCCAGTAAGGCAATGGCTTTGTCGGGTAACTGGCGGGCAGGGATATAGCGCTGTGAAAGTCGTACCGCGCTCTGCAACGCTTCATCCAGCAACAGTACCTGATGATGCTGCGACAGCGGCTGGGCCAAATGGCGCAGCATCAAAATGGCCGTTTGCTCATCCGGCTCTGCCACCTGTACCGGCTGGAAACGCCGGGTCAGCGCCGGATCTTTCTCAATGTATTTTTTATATTCCGCCCAAGTGGTGGCACCCACGGTGCGCAGCTGCCCGCGCGCTAACGCTGGTTTCAACAAATTGGCCGCATCGCTGGTGCCTTGCTGGCCGCCAGCGCCGACCAGCGTATGGATTTCATCGATAAACAACACAATCGGCTGCGGGCTGGCCTGCACCTGATTAATGACCGCCTGCAGGCGAGCCTCAAATTCCCCTTTAACGGAGGCACCGGCTTGCAGCAGGCCAATATCGAGCAACCACAGTTGCACCTGTTGCAGCGGCGGTGGCACGTTGCCGCTGGCGATACACTGCGCTAAGCCTTCTGCCAGCGCGGTTTTTCCTACACCGGCTTCCCCGGTCAGCAACGGATTGTTCTGGCGGCGGCGCAATAGAATATCGATCATTTGACGAATTTCATCATCACGGCCCACCACCGGGTCGATGTTCCCGGCGCGAGCTTCAGCGGTGAGATCGCGACCGTATTTCGCCAGAACATTCTCGCCAGAGGTGTTGAGAGGCGCCGATGATGTGACGTTGTCACTTGTCGCCCGTTGCTGCTCATCGCTGGATTGAACATAGTCACCAAAGGATTCCAGCAGACGATCGGCGCTAATACGGCCAAATTCGCCGGAGATCGCCATAACAACGTGACGTAATGCCACCGTTTTTAACAGAGCGAGCAATAAGTGGCCACCGCGAATCTGGGTTTCACCCACGCTCAGTGAACAGTAGATCCAGGCACGTTCCACGGCGTTATCGATATGTTCAGCGAGATCGGCCACGGCGCTGGCACCACGCGGCAGGCGATCCAGGGCGCTGACAAATCACTGCTGAGCTGCGCGTCATCCAGTTCAAAACGTCGCGCAATCTGTTGCAGGTCGCTGTTCGGCTGCTGCCAGAGTTGATGCAACCAATGCACCAGTTCGACATAAGGATTGCCGCGCAATTTGCAGAACGCGGTGGCGCTTTCCAGTGAGGTGAACAGGGTGCGATTCAATTTGCTAAACAGAACGTTGCGACGAATATCTGACATGGTATTCCCTTATTTACGCGAAATTTTTTCAACGTCGCCATAAACAGCGACCTTAACGGTTTGGGCGAAAAAGGTTGATGGGCGCGCTATCAAACGCCTCTGGTATCAGTGCTGGGCATCAGGTTGATAAATCAAATCATCACGGTGGCGTTTCAACGGTTGCTCGCCGAGCCAGCTGGTATAGCCGAGGGGTTGCTCGCCACCGAGCGCCACGCCCGCGACATCCTCCTGATGCAGTTCCAGCTGCACCTCCCAGTTGTATTCAATGCCGAGATAGTGACGCACCCAATCCACCACCTGCTGTGCATGACGGGCTCGCGGGAGTAACAGCTGATAATCCTTCAGGCGCAGCGGGCCAAATCGCAGGCGAAACTTGTGCTGAATGTCGCGCACAGCCCCGCCGAGAAAGGCGGTTTCCCCCAGGCGCGGCGCATGCTTTCCGGCGCGCAGCTGTGCCTGTTCACGCTCACCGATCTGCATCCACTGTGGAATGTTGTTTTGGATGGCGACGGGCACCTGAAAGTACCAGCTCAGGCTGCGCGTCAGGCCTTCACCATCGTGGGTTTGGCGGGTGAAGTGCCCGGCGAGGGCGTAGCGAGCGTGCTCATTCAGGCTGCCACGCTGCTGTTGCAGTGCCGGCTGGCCGACGCCAGTGAGGCAGGACAGGTAATGATTAAACTGATGATGGTCAGGACGATCGAGGGCGATCGCAGGCTGGGCATCCGCCCACGCGCGGTAAAACAGTAAAATCAGCCGATGGTGAAACAGATTGCAGAAGTCCACCATGCTGTGGTCGCCGAAATGCGTCACGCGCTCGTGTGCATATTCGGTGAGGTGCAGCGGCAGCGGGCCGTTGGGGCCAAACAGGCCAAAACTCCAGATATCCACTTCATGCATTGCCTGTCCACTGCGTGGGCGAATCCCCGCCAGGGTGGCGGGCGCGAAGGCCAGCGACGGTGATTGTCCCAAACGCAAAGGCTCATCACGTGGCAGCGGCGCACGTCCGAGTGACCAGCCGTGACCGGCCTGTGCATCAAGGCGGCGCAACAACTGAAAAAGATCGTGCTGGAAAGGCGTAGCACAGCGTTTTGCCCAGAAATCATCCGGCAGGCGACAGGCAATGCGCCAGCCGTTGTGCAGCGCGGTCACAGCAGTGACCTCTTGCCCATTTGCGGCGGCCAGTAGCCCACTTCACCACGCTGGCTGCTGTTCAGCGTCAGCTCCGTAAAGGTGTTGATGGCCACCATGCGGCTGAATAGCGTGGCGAGCACGCTGCCCAGCATCCACGGGCTGGCCCCGCCAAAAGCGTGTTCATCGACTGTCAGGGTGATGGCAATACCCCGCGCAAATACAATCGGCCCAGGCTCGGGCACACGACGAAACACCGGACGCAGTTCGCAGTGGCGCACGCCTTCAATTTGACGCGCCGTTGCCGCTTCCGCGGTATTGGCATACAGCGACAACAACTGACGCAGTGAAGCCGCGCCCTGATCGCCCTCGCTCTCCATTAAACTCAGGTAATTGAGCTGCAGTTGGCTGATCAGCCGCCATGCCGTTGCGCCCGCAGCGAGTGCTGGCCGGGGCACACTCGGTCCCTTGCGCAGATGAATCCCCAGCACGGGCGCAGAGGTGGGCAGGGTAAATTGATCCATGCCTTGCTGTTTGAGCAGCAGCGGTAAGTCGCGATTGGTACATAACACGTCGGCCATGACGTATTGCACCGCCTCAGACCACGGCGACTGGTGCTCATCTACCAACGTGACAAACAGCTCGGAACCATTGTAACCGGTGCGCGTGCCGTAAATTTTTGCCTGATCGGACAGCGTACGCTGCTCACGTCGTTGTGAAAAATAGGCACCGTAGTTGCCGTGATCGCTACCAAAGCTGTGCCAGAACGGGCGAAAAACTTGCTCTTGATGCATCGCCTGACCGCTGCCGTACAGGCGGCCCACGCTGAACACCTCGTAATCGAGCGGGTTGGTATTATCCACCACCAGATGATAATCGTTGCGTCCTTCCGTCAACTGAATGCGCTCGGCCACACGGGGAAACAGGTTGATGGCCGGTGTGCAATGCAGTGCCAGATGCGACGCGTCTACCCGATTTTCGAGGTCGTCGTCGGCTTTATCCAGCAGCAACACGATCTCCATTTCAGTGGCACCACGCAGCTGTTTCACCAGCGGTTGTAATCCGCTGGTGCGGAAAAACAGGAAACGTGCCGGAAAAGCGAAATACTCCTGCAATAAACGATAACCGGTGAAATTACGCTGATCGTCGGGCAACAAGGCCTCTTCGGCGGCGAATCCTTGCTGCTGCAGGGCATCAGCTTCCAGCAATACGTGCTGCGTATTATCCAGGCTGCGATACAGCACGCCGACGCAATGCGCCATCAGTAATTCCATTAGCTCACTGGCGGGCAGATCGGCACCACTCAGATGAAAGCGGATATCGGCCATCTCCAGCTGATGCAGCGGGATGTTGCCGGTGGTTTGCAGGCGGATGCGTAACGCGCGCACCGCACCACGTTGTGCGAGATTGGCGGCTGAGACCGGCAGATTCGCGGGCAAGCCGCCGAGTGAAACGTCACTGAGCTGCAGCGGTAGTAGCGTGACGTCATGAGCGGTGCGGTATTTGCAGCTTACTCCTTTGCTTTTCATCGCCTGATTTTCAATCAGTGAGCCGCGCGGGATGGAAAACCCGCTGCTGATCTTGCCTTTCATGTGGTCCGGCTGAAACTCGACAATCGCCATCGACGGCGTCGGGGCAAGGTAATTGGGGTAGATCATCTCCAGCAGTTGCTCGGTGAAACGCGGGAATTCGGCGTCCATCTTCAGCTGCACGCGAGAGGTGAGAAAGGCAAATCCTTCCATTAAACGTTCGATGTAGGGATCGGCGACGTCGATTCCTTGCATACCCAGGCGACCAGCCACTTTCGGGTAACGATCGGCAAATTCCGCGCCCATCTCACGCAGATAGTTGAGTTCGCGATTGTAGTAGTCGAGCAGTTGAGGATTCATGCTTCGGCGTCCTTCAGGTCAAAACGGCTGTGTTCCAGATCGAGTTCGGTACGAAACACAAACGCCAGCGGCCAGGGAATGCACCACAAATTGCCGCTGATTTCGATGGAAAGGGTGTTGTGGTTGTTGAGTGCGTTGACGTCGGTTAAGCAGCGGATTTGCAGGTCATGCGGGATGATGCGCGGCTCAAACTGCAACATCGCGCGGCGCAGCGCCGTGCGTACGTCATCCCACTCAATCTCCGACATGCGTTTGCCTGCCAGCGGGGTCAGGCCAAAGTTGATCACTGACATCTGCGCATCAGGCCAGGGCTTTAAATCGTGCTGGCTTTCGTTATTGATGCAGTTAAACAGCCATTGCAAGTCACGCAGAACCTGCGTGCGCAGGGTTTGGTGACTGATCGACTGGCGGCCTGACTCGACGTTCTGCTGTTCAGGATGGTCGTCCGTCAATCGATCCAGCAAGCTGGGACGCATCTCATCACGAGCCGTGATGCGCTGCTGGCTGCGCGCCTGCCAGCCAGTGAAACTGTCGGGATGGGGTTTCATTCAGGCTCCTTAATATTTCGATGCGAATGAGTGGCGCACCGGCTCATGCTTGTCAGCTAAGCGACAGGCGATCACGCAGTCTGGTGTCGTTCAGGGGCTGACGGTCCTCGCGCCGCTAAAGCGGTACCTTCACGCCATTCGTCTGCCTCACGGACCGGCGGGAATGGCACATCGTGTGCCAGCCCGCCTTTCGCCCGCATCCATGCGGGCTCTCCTGGCAGACTCACTCTGTTCAGCGCTGCGGATTGTCAGCCCCTGAACGACCCCAGCCTGCTCCTCAACATGAGTGCGTGATGTGATAAGGCACGTCTAGCTCGTCGGTTGGGTAGGATCGCGTTGCTGCAGACGAAGCGCCTCGACCTGATGCCAGTTGAGCTGGCTGGGGCTGGCGTCAATCTGCCAGCGATGTAACGCATCCGCCATCAGCTGGGCATTGGCGTTGTCATCATGCAATTGCGCTTCGCTGGCTTTTACCAGCACATCACCGTGAAAACGCCAGGCCAGATGTGCAGGATCCCACGGCAGTAATAACCAACTCTGCGCGTCCACGCCGCTGGCGAGGATCAAACGCTGATTGTTGGCTGCCACCACCTGCGCGTCGCGGGCACCGACGGGCAGGTCGATCAGCGGATACCCTTGCAGGAACCAGAGTGCCGCGCTGGCGTCAGCTTGATGCAACTGACCGGCACCGCTGATCCAACCGTCCTTGTCACACTGCGGATGCGCATCAAAGGTAAAGCGCGCATCGCCTGACGCGGGCCAGTAGGTGCGCATTTGGCAGTTATCATTGATGCGGAAACGCTGCCACGGCGTGGTGTCGGCTTGCGCGACCACGACTTTCGGTTTGGGCGGGATACGCCAATTCTCTTTCGCCGTCACATCACCTTCACGCACTGCTTTGCCGTTGCTGTCGATCAGCGTCCAGTGCAGCGTGTTGAGGCCGCGACACTGGCGTTGCAGCAGCTGACCAACCTGTGGCACGAAGGTTTCCAGCGCATCCGGTTTTAACTCGCCCTGCGGTTCGAAGTGCAGCGCCACGCTGTCGTCACACCAGCTTTTGACGCGTCCATCCACTACGTTATCCAGCCAGGCGCTGAGACGCAGCGTGGGCGACCAGACGATGCGCACGCTTTTGGCTTCGCTCGCCACGGGCAACAGCAGCAGCGATAGCAATACTGCGGAAGCAGTTTTCATCGCCTTCTCCTCAGTCGCGCTGCGACAACAAAATACGCTGCGCATCGCCCAGTGAACTCAGCAGCGTGGACTCTTGCGGATCGCCCATCCACACCGCCATGGCGCTGAAGTTGTCACCGTTGTCCTCTGGCTTCATACGCTGCAACAGCGCCAGCCACTCTTGCGGATGGCTCACCATGCGCAAAGTTTGCTCCAGGTCACTGACGTCCATCTCGTGCCAGAAGCCATCGGTACACAGCAAAAAGACATCGCCATCTTCCAGCGCCAGCACATCGCTGTAGCTGGCTTCTCGCTCCTCTTTCATGCCCAGCGCGAAATAGAGCAGATTTTGATTAATCGCCTCGCTGGGATAACCCGCGTCCTGCATGCGCTGCGCCAGACTATGATCGCGCGTCATTTCCAGCAGGTAGCCACGTCGAAAGTGGTACAAGCGGCTGTCTCCGGCATGCGCCCAATAGGCGAGCTGGTAATCACGATCGATAAACAAACTCACCAGCGTGGTGCCCATATTTTTCAAGGCGTCGTGATGGTGCTGCTGCTGTTTGATCGCCTGATTAGCGGAGGCGATATAGCCACGGATGCGCTGTGCATCCAGATGATTGTCGCCGTCAAACTGGGTGATGATGGTGTCGCACGCCAGACGTGCAGCGGTGTCGCCGCCGTTCTCGCCCGCAATGCCGTCGCACATCACGAAGCAGGCGGCGCGAGCGCCCAGCGCGTTCGCCAGTCGGTCCTGATTGGTGCTGCGTTTGCCCTGATGGCTGATGGACGCGAACGTTATATTCATCATTGATCCGTTTTTTGCGTTTGCAGGTCTTTGTAATGGTTCACTTCAACGTCGTAGGCGTGCAGGAAGGCTTCGCCAAACAAGGTATGAAAATCGTCGTCAATTTCACTGGCGATGGTTTGATAACGTTTCACGAACGCATCCCAACGCGCGGCCTTACGTGAGGCGGAAAACAGATGGCGACTACTCTCTTCCTGCTGCAAATTGTCGGGGTTAAAGGATTGCAGCATGGCGGTGATGATGGCGCGGATACCGGCAATCATGCCGAGCTGGTGCGCTTGCAAGTCGACCAGCGCATCGCGCACCGCTTTTTCGGGTTCCATAAAACCTGGCATCTGGCTGCTGAACATCTGCACCAGCACGCTTTTCCCCGAGGGCAGCAGCTTGAACGGGTTATTCGCCTGTTCGAGGATCATGGTCATTTCGGCATTCACGCCACGTTTCAGCATGGTGCGCGAGGACAACAGCGCGACGGTGCCTTGTGAAAACAGACTCAGCAGCTGGCCCAGCAGATGCATCTGCTCTTTGTCGAGATGCGGCTGGCTATCGAGATCGGCGAGGTCGGCACCCTCAAGAAATGCCTGTAAAAGTTCTGACTCCACGCCTGGGGTATTTGCGGCACGTCGCTGCGCGGCGGTTTTGTAACTCACCGGATCGATGCCCATGCGGCCACTGGCTCGACGGGCATTGGAGTGCTCGGGTTGCCCTTGCTGAACACGCGGTGTCGGAATCGGTGCGGGTTCAGATAGCGGTATTTCTGACAATGGTGTTGGCAATGGCGATGCGGGTGTTGCAGTTGGCGATGCGGGTGCCAATGCAGAGGTTACGGGTGCTGAAGTCTGTACCGCAGCGGGTGGTGGCGTGTGCTGCGCAGCGAACGCAGGCGCGGCTTCCGGCTGAAACAGGTCAGGCGGTGTTAACGGCTGCGCCTGACCGTTCATCAGGCCAAAGGGATCGCTGTCATCAGGCTGCGCGCTGCCGCTGCTGCCAAACAGCGCCAGTGGGTCGAGTTCGGTTTGCGGTTGCGGGTGCGCCACTCGCGGCTGATCGCGCAGCGTCGTGGGCGTGGCATCCTGCAAAATAGTGGGCTGCTGGAACAGGTCATTGTCGGTAAACAGGCGTGCCGGATCGCTTTCGCGTACGCCAAGCTCGGTCAGATCCGTGTGCTGCGATTCCTGACTCAGCGGATCAATCGGATTGAGCGCTTTCGCGGCGGGCTGCGTCAGCGGATGCTGCGCATCGGGCGCGGCTGGGGCCACTTTGGGCGTGGCAAAATCCCGCGACAAACTGTCCCAAATCTCACCGGGCACGTTCGCCTCAGTGCTGCGCGGTACGGCTTTCGCCTGTGCAGAGGAGGGCATCGAGACGCGCGGCGCCGGCATTTGCCCATCAATCTCACTCACTTCCAGCGTGTAATCGCCAATGCCGAGCAGATCGCCGCTCTGTAATTCCACCTGGCGACCGTGCTCCAGCGGAATGCCGTTAAAATCCACGTTGATCACGTTACCGCGATTGGTGATGCGGCATTCGCCTTCGGCAGAGGTGTGTACCAGCAGTTGCAGCCGCGAAATGGTACGACTGTCGTCGGGCAGGATAAAGTTGTTGTCTTCACTGCGGCCAATGGTGCCGCCTGGCGGGTAGAAATCAACGCTGGTCAGCGGAGGCTGTACGCCGTTTTTACTCTCAACAAGGGTGAATCGCATAGGCATTACCTGCAAAAGTGCATGCGAGGGCGCCCCGAGGGACGCCCCAACAAACCGATCGGAATCGATTAAGACGCGGTGTTGGTTTTGATATTCCAGCCGAAAGTGGTATCTGCACCCGCTGCGCCGTCTTCCGACTGCTGGGTATAGATATCTTCGACCTGCGCCGCCTGGAACGAATACTCGATCCCTACGGTGTCATCATCACGTGAACCGGTGAACTGCACGCTGGTCACCAGCACTTCGGTCAGATTGATTTTGTTGTAAATAATCTGCGAGCCGCCGGCTTTGGTGACGTGAAACTCCAGGGTGGGGATGTGCTTACCGTTGGAGCAGTACAACATCAGCGTTGGTGTCGCTTTGTCGATACGCGCGTGCACGTGCAGGTCCTGATAATTAACTTTACCTGCACCGCCGCCGCCACCCACGCTCATGTTATTCGGCTGATTCGCTCCCCAGTTGAAAGAAAGAATATCGATCCAACCGGTGTGTGCTGAGTCTTTAGATTCGCCTTCCACGCCTTCCGGCTTCAGATACATTGCGATGGTCATGCTGATAACACTCCTTAGTAATGAACAAGCAAAAAATGGGCGAAAATGTGCGCCCAGAGGGTTTTATCCTTGCTGCTGTTTCAGCGAAGGGAGTTTCGATACCAGACGCAGAGAAACCGTCAGGCCTTCAAGCTGATAGTGCGGACGCAGGAAGAACTTCGCGGCGTAGTAGCCTGGATTGTCCTCTTGCTCCTCAACGGTGACGCGCGCATCAGCCAGCGGCTTGCGGGCTTTGGTTTCCTGAGTGGAGTTGACCGGATCCCCATCGACGTAGCGGATGATCCACGAGTTGAGCCAGCGCTCCATATCGGCGCGCTCCTGGAAGGAACCGATCTTGTCGCGCACGATGCACTTCAGATAGTGGGCGAAGCGGCAGCAGGCAAACAGATAGGGCAGACGAGCCGCGAGTTGGGCATTGGCGGCGGCATCGGCATCGTAATAATCTTCTGGCTTTTGCAGTGACTGCGCGCCGATAAAGGCGGCAAAGTCAGAGTTTTTCCGGTGCACCAGCGGGATAAAGCCGTTTTTCGCCAGTTCGGCTTCACGACGATCGCTGATGGCGATTTCGGTTGGGCATTTCATGTCCACGCCGCCGTCGTCGGTTGGGAACACGTGGCACGGCAGATTCTCCACCGAACCACCGGACTCCACGCCACGAATCGAAGTGCTCCAGCCAAACTGCTTGAATGAGCGGTTGATGTTGGCGGCCATGGCGTAAGCGGCGTTGGCCCAGGTGTAGTTTTTATGGGTAGCGCCTTCGGTATCTTCGGTGAAATCGAAGCTATCGACCGGGTTAGTGCGAACACCGTAGGGTAAACGTGCGAGGAAGCGAGGCATCACCAGGCCGAGATAGCGGGTGTCTTCACTTTCACGCAGCGTGCGCCATGCGGCGTATTCGGTGTTGGAGAAGATCTTGGTGAGATCGCGTGGGTTAGCCAGCTCCTGCCAGGACTCCATCTGCAACGCGCTGGGGGCCGCGCCGGTGATCACCGGACAGTGCGCGGCGGCACCGATTTTCGCCAGTTCGCCCAGCAGCTCAACATCCGGCGGGCTGTGGTCAAAGTAGTAATCCCCGACCAGGCAACCGTAGGGTTCGCCACCAAACTGGCCATACTCTTCTTCGTAGATTTTCTTGAACAGCGGGCTCTGATCCCAGCCCACGCCTTTGTAGCGTTTCAGCGTGCGGCTCAGCTCTTTTTTACTGATGTTCATCACGCGGATTTTCAGCATCTCGTCGGTTTCGGTGTTGTTCACCAGATAGTGCAGGCCGCGCCAGGCGCCTTCGAGCTGCTGAAAACTCTCGTGATGCATAATGGCGTTGACCTGCTGCGACAGTCTGGCGTCAATTTCAGCGATCAGCGCCTGAATGGTGCGGTAGGCATCGTCAGACACCGGCAGGGTGTTTTCCAGCGCCTGTGCAGCGAGGGTTTGCACCGCCTGTGAAATAGCGTCACGCGCCTGATCGTTGTTCGGGCGAAACTCTTTGTTCAGCAGCGCGCTGAAGTCGCTCTGGGTGACGGTTTCCGTCTGCAGGCGTGCGTTTTGAGAGGCAGCATTACTCATCGTGTTTCTCCGTTTCGCTTTCATCGTTCGAGGCGGTAGCCGGTTTAGGGGCTGCGGCCAGCGTTTTCAGTAAGGTCGGGTTTTTTAGCACTTCGGCAATCAGCGCTTCGGCACCGTTTTTGCCATCCATGTAGGAGAGCAGGTTGGAGAGTTGCGTACGGGCTTCCAGCAGCTCATTGAGAGGATCCACACGGCGCACAATCGCATCGGGCAGAAAATCTTCCATGCTGTTGAAGGTGAGAACGACGCCGACTTTGCCTTCACCGGTCAGGGTGTTATCCACGTGATACGCCAGATGCGGCTTCAGCGCTTTCATGCGCTCATCGAAGTTATCGATATCCACTTCGAGGAACTTACGCTCGGCAATCTCCGGCTGATCTTCCGTGGGTTGCCCCACCAGATCGGCCATCACGCCCATCACGAAAGGCAGCTGCACCTTGCGTTCAGAGCCATAAATCTCCACGTCATACTCAATCTGCACGCGTGGCGCACGGTTGCGCGAGATGAACTTCTGTCCACTGCGGGCGCGTTTAATGGTGGGGAAGTTAGCCATAGTGTTCTCCATGAGTTATGTGCCTGAGATCAGGCGTTTATTCGCCCGCACGGCCAAACAGGCCCTGCAGTTGGGTGACGGCGTCGGGCGCTAGGTCACGAATAATGTCGAGGAAATCGAGTTGAATCAGACGCTGTACGCGTTCGAGCATGATCGGTGCCGGATGGCTCGGTTCGTGTTGCTGAAAGTAGAGGCGGATTTTTCCAGCATCAACTCGGCATCAGCGCGAGATTGGATCGGGACCTGCTGCCAGCTCAGCGGTGCAGGGCGGACAGTGGCCGCAGGCTGCACTGGCTCTGATGCTGTTTCTTCGGCTGCTGGTTCCGCCGCAGCGGGCGGTGCCGCCTGTACCGGCAGCAAAGGCAGCAGCAGGGTGAGCGCTTTTTCCGTGGTTGCGAGGTCCGGCCGATCTGCCGCATCAAGATGATGCTCAAGCGACTCACGCAGCAGAGTGAAATGATGAGTGAGGGTGTGAATGGCCTCGGCACTGGCGAGGTCCGGCTGCTGTAACGCCTCACGTAAACGCGCGATCCCGCCGGGGAAATCGGCCACTTCGCTTTTGCTGCCGTCGAGCAGGGCGATGGCATCCCGCAGGGTAATTTCACCGGTGGCGCTTTTCAGCAGCCAGCAGTTGCGCATAGCCCGGCATAAGCCCGATTGCGAACCCAGTGCTGCCAGTGCACTGACGCGCATCAGCAGATCCGGTTCGCCGTCAAACTCTAGCGCCGGATGCAGCGTGGGCCAGTAACGCGCGATGGATTCACTCAGCAACGTGATGCCAGCCGCGCAGCCCGATAATCCCTGAGTGTGCGTCCAGGCTTCCGACAGGATGAGCAGTAAACGAATATCCCGCGTGCGGCTTAACAGTTGCTCGGCCTGCTGCGCCACCAATTGCCAGTCGGGTGGCTCGGCCGGAATGATGGTGTTGCCAAACTGCTGCTCCGTTTTGCCACTGCGCGCCTGCTCCAGTGCCATAAACGCGGCATCGTACTCGAGGTCATCACCGCAGGGCGCATCGTCACGCAGCGGTGCAAGAAGGGCGTCAATATTCATCTTTTCACCGTTAAGGCTGACCAAACAACGGCGGTTCGCCGCGGCTGGCATGGGGTGGATTGAACAAACGCAAAAACAGCTGGGTGGTGAAGTTGCCGCTGTGCGAATGGCTGTAAAAGGCGCTGCCGTCACTCTGGTTGCTCCACCAAAAACTGCTGTATTGGGCGGGGTCAAAGTAGTGCACCACCTGCGGCCAGTTGAGGTTGCAGGGCGTATCCTGATAACCGATAACATCAAATACATCCGACTGCGGTGGCCGTGCCAGCTGCGCCGGTAACGCGTTCAGCGCGTGATCAAATTGGTCGCCGCTGTAGCGGTTTTGCACCGCCAGCGTCAGCGTCTTGCCTAACTGGTGATACCAGTCTCCGGCGGTGTGCAGCTGCATGGCGTGCCAGTCAGCCGGGGCAAATAACTGCATCGCGCACAATGGATATTGGCGACCCACCCGATCGCGCGTCGGCAGCAGACAACCCATCTGGATCATCGGTACGCCGAGGGTGGCAGGAATGATGAAATTCCACACCGGCGCACGTCCGCTGGCGGGCTGTTGTGCCAGACGCGGCAGGCTGCTTTGAAACCATTGCGCCCAGTTATCCACCAGCCGCGCGGGCAAGCGACGGCGCATAAAGTCACCGCTGCCGGGGAGTTTGCCGTACCAGCCCAGGGGTGAAGTTCTGTTTAACGGTGTATTCATGGGCAGCTAAACCCCGGCAGTTGCAGCGGATTGCGCACGCTGTTTGGCGTGTAAGCCAATACCACCTGATGGCCACCGAGCGAGAAGGTGGCGCGTTGGCTCTGGCCGCTGGCCGGGCTCCGGCTGGCTTTGTCGAACAAACGATTCAGCGCCCACGGGCCGCTGGTGTTGAGCGTGTTGGTGGTGCCGTCGGTCAGGCCAATCTGCATGCGTACCTGCTGGGTATTGCCGCTGCCCGGCCAGCTCACCACTTGCGGCGTCTGCGGGCCGTGGCTGTAGCGCAGGATCTGTCCGTCGACATCCAGCGTCAGGTTGAGAATGCTGTTATCCATGCTGATGGGCGTGATGGTCAGGCGATAAGTTGGCGTGGTTGAACCGTTGGCAAACAGCGCTTCGCGAATCGCCTGCGCCTGTTGGAAAGGACGCAGCAGGCTGGTGCCGCCGGGTAAGGTTTTCCATCGACGCCGGGGGCATAGCGCCAGTTGCTGTGGGTGGTATCCACTTTGCTGGCGAGATTGTCGCGGAAGAAGCTGTCCATCAGCCCGGTGCCCGGCGCGAACATGCGCGCCAGATCGTCAGGTGTCACATCGGTGCCCGAGGTGCGGTTGAACGGATAGCGCCCGGCAATTGCGCTGCGGCAAAAGCTGCCCACTTCCACCCCGACACGCTTCTGCATATTGCTCATGTCGCGCTTTTGCGTATCGCTGCTGGCGCCGACGGCTAACTCCAGCAGCAGGGTGCGGAACGGTTCGGGTTGACGTCCGGCATCGGCCTGCATACGGGAAATAATGCTGCTGTCCGGCGGTGACATGCCGCTGTTGCTGGCGTCCTGCACGGCAGTGAGATAGCTGTAGAGATCGTCGATATCCTTTAGCTGGGCATCAAACGGGATGCTGCTCTGTTTAGGATCGCTGACCTGCGCTTGCTCAATGATGCTGGCAAAGTGCGCCATCACCCGCTGCTCCGGTGCCTCAATATTGCCGCTCTGTGCCGCCTTACGTGCACGGAACAGGGCCTGCAAAGTGGCGGTGGCGTTGTTATTGACGTAATGGGTGCTGCGCTCCAGCAGTGACGGCTGATCCTGTTTGGCTTTCTCATCCTCGGGTGGCGTCAGCGTCAGATTGCGGCTGAGATTAATGATCAGCTGGCGCAGTGGCGAGGTGCGGCCGGACAGCAAGCGCGCCATATTGATACGGGCGTCGAGGCTATTGATGGGCTGCAGCTGAATATCCTGCAGCAGCGCATCCCACTGACGCATGTAATCGTCGAGGTACAGGCGGCGCACCGTCTCTTCCAGCGTGTTCTGCTCGTCGGCGCTTTCGCGGCGGGTCAGCACCCAACGATCTTCCTGCAGCAAACTGGCCGCCACGTTTTTGATGTTGCTGTTGAACGGTCCCCAATATCCGGCGGGAGTGAAGAAGCCGGGTATGGCTTCGGTCAACGGCTTACCGCTTTTACGGCTGAACACCAGTTCGGTTTGGGCTCCGCTCAGATTGACCACGCTGACGCCTGGCGTGATACGCGGCATCAGCAATCGCTTGAGGCGGCCATAGACGCGTGTTGACAGCGGTGAACGGCTGATCATCTCGATCTGGCGCACCACCAGCGGCTCATCGCGCTCAAACGGAGAGGCGTTGATCTTGTCGTCGAGCAGCTGACCAAGGTGATAATCCAGCGCCTTTAACTGCGCCTGCGGGGCATTGGCGCCCTGCGTGCGCTGCACGTTGAGCATCACCCAGGCGTGCAGGAATTTGCCGTCATAGTGCTGCGGCAAATAGAGCATTTGATAGGCTTTCAGCGCTTCATAGCTGTAATCCACGTCGCTGCCGTTATCACTGCGCAGCCAGTCGGTGATGTTGCGGGCGATCACCGGCAGCAGCATCTGTTCCAGCGCACGTTGATAGAGTGAATCTGAGGCGGTCGAGACCTCTTCACCGCGATACAATCCGGCGCGCCAGCTGAGCGGCGGCTGTTGCAAATCGCTGAGCTTATCGCTAATGGGCAAACCCGCCAGGCTGTTGAGGAACGGTAGCTGCGAGAAAATATTTTCCCCGTCGAGCGGTGACAACGCTTTACTCTGTTTCTCAATATCCGGCACACGCTGCTGTACCTCTGCCAGGTAACCTTTGTTGTGCTGATAGCTGGTAAACCAGCCAATCAACGCCAGCAACAGCAGCAGAGCCAGCACGCCGTAGGTGATCAAGTGAACCAGACGATTACGCACTGCCCACCAGCGGTTAATGCCCGCCAGCCCGGCCTCCTTGAACACCACTTCAGTCAGCATCTGATGCAGAAAGAAACTCTGACCGTGGCCCGGCTGAGGTGGCTCAGCATCAGCAGCACGCAGCGCCGGTAAGCCCAGCGCACGGCTCATCTGGCCCATCACGCGGTCAAACGGCAGGCCCTCCTGAGTGCCGCTGGTGAAATAGACGCCGCGTGGGATCAGTTTGGCGTCATAACCGGAGGTGGCAAACACCACGTCGAGGTAGTGTTTCAGCAGCGGCTTCAGTGCCAGAAACTCCTGCGGAAAAAGATACATTTCGGCGCGTTTCAGGCTGTTATGTTCATTGATCATCAGGTCGGCCAGGCCGGCATCGAGTCGCTGATGTAAGCGATCAAACTGCGGTTCGAATGCCGAGGCTACGTCAAGCTGCTCCTCGCTCCACGGCCAGGTGAAACCCCAGATTTGATCGCGCTGCGCTTTGTTCATGGCACCGAAGCTGGCGGCAAAGCCTTTCAACAGGTCGGTTTTGGTGACCAGCACATACACCGGGAAGGGGATCGCCAGTTGGTCGCGCAGTTCCAGCAGGCGTTGGCGCAGGGCGCTGGCCTGTTGATGACGTACATCCTCGGACTCACTCAGCAAATCACCGACGCTGATGGTGATAATGGCGCCGTTCACCGGCTGGCGTGGGCGATACTTCTTTAGCAACCCAATAAAACTGCGCCACTCGGAGGCATCCTGCTGACGGTCACTTTCCTGAGTGGTGTAACGCCCGGCGGTATCCAGCAGGATCGCTTCGTCGGTAAACCACCAGTCGCAGTGGCGCGTACCGCCGACGCCGCGCAGGGCGGTTTTGCCAAACTGCGCCGCCAGCGGGAAGTGCAAACCCGAATTCACCAGTGCGGTGGTTTTCCCTGCTCCCGGCGCGCCGATCAGCATGTACCAGGGTAATTGATACAGATACTGGCGATTGAGCTTTTGCATCCAACGTGGCCAGCGACGGCTTTCCGGGCGGTTAAACCGTGCCTGACGCAGCAACTGTGTGGCCTCGCTGAAACGTTCCGCAAGTGGATGCTCAGCCGACATTTCATCGGCGGGTGCACTTTCCACCGGCGCGATTTTTGCACCAGACGACGGTTCTGCCAGCGACGCCACAGGCGCGGCACCACGCGGTAGCTGATCCACAGCGTGTACAGCACGGCGATGGCGATGTAGCGATACAGCGCCGATTCCAGCGGGCGGTAGTCACCAATCGCCACCAGCGGGCCGACGGTCCAAATCAGCAAGCAGAGTGCGGTAATGCCGAGGCCGCTCCACATCAGGCGGCTGGTGGCAATGGAAAACACAGTGCGAATCATGGCCATTCCTTTTAATGCACGCTGTTGAGTTCGGTTTCTGTCTGTTTAGGCGCAACCAACAGAGTGATTTCGACGCGGCGATTACGTGCGCGATTGGCCGCGGAATCGTTGGGCGCCAGCGGGTTACTCTCGCCACGTCCTTCCACGATGATGCGCTGCGGCTGCTGCAGATCCTGCGCCAGCATCTCCTGTACCGACTGGGCACGCGCCAGCGACAGGGCATAGTTAGAGTTGAAGCGGGCACTGCGAATCGGCACGTTGTCGGTGTAACCGCTGACGCGAATCTGGCCGTTAACGTTGTCCATGGCCTGCGCGATGCGGCGGATCACCGGGTGATAGCGCTCGCGAATGGTGGTAGCCGCGGAATCAAACACCCCGTCACCGCGCAGCAGCACCACGCTGCGGGTGGCTTCATCACGCACCGTAACCAGCCCTTCAGCGATTTCAGGCGCGAGGAAGTGGCGCAGATCCAGCGTCGGTGCCGCCGGCGCTGCCGGACGGGCGATATCCACTTTCGGCAGATCGGTTTGGTAAATGGCCGAGAGCACCGGCGCGGTAAAGTGGTTGAGCCGCCAGTTCAGCGCGATGTAAACCGCACAGCCGAGCAGCGCCAGCAGGGCGGCAAAACTCCACAGTGGGATCAGCGGCTTCCACAGCTTTTGTTGTACCGGCTCATCCAGCGGCTGCGGTGACAGCGGCGGCGGGTAAGGGCCGCGCACCGAGCGAATCAACTGCAGCAGACGCAGTTTCAGAGTTTCCAGCTGCGTGCGGCCGTTCTCCATGATGCGATAACGGCCTTCGAAGCCGAGCAGCAGGCAGGCGTTCATCAGCTCCAGCAACAGGATGTTTTGTTGCGGATGCTGCGACAGACGCGCCAGCAGTTGGAAAACTTTTCGCCTCCCCAGGTTTCATTGTGGAAGGTGACCAGCAATCCGCTGCGCGGCCAGACATCGCGACTGCCCACGGCGTGAGCGCTGCCGCTTCATCCAGCGAGGTGCACAGGCAATAGCGTGCGCCGACGATGGTTTCATACGGCAGCTGCGCCTGCTGGCACGCCACTTCAAAGCGGCGCACCAGGTCGATCAGCTGCTGGCGCAGGCCCGCTGGATTGTCATGGGTAACCGAATGGCGCAGTTGCGCGATGGAATTGATCAACGGATTGGCAATCGCCACCAGCGGATTCTCATGCGCGGAAGCGGCTTCCAGTTCGCCATTAAGTGACTGCGGCTGCATCATGATCGCTTATCTCCGTGCTTAATTGCGCGCATGGCGCAGCGCCCAAAGTTGCAGGTCGAGCCCGGGAAATTCCCCCGCGAGGTGCAGCGCAAAGGCTTCGGCTTTCGCCATCTGCTGCCACAAATCACCGCTGCGCTCCAGCTCGAAGTAGACGTAGCCAGAGTGCCAGGGAATTTGTCGCGGTGCGGCAGGCATCACGCGCAAACCAATGCCGGGCAGCTGCAACTGCACCAGGTCACGAATGCGCGTCACCGGGGCAATTTTCATCTGCGCCGGGAAGTGGGTAATCAGCATTTCACCCGGCAGATCGGCGCGCACTGCCAGCACAAATCCGTAATCGCGAATCAAACTGACGTCGGACACCGTCGCAACGTACAGGCCGTGAGAGCGTTCGGTTAACGTCAGCTGCAGCGCATTTTCTTCCATCACCAGCGACAGGCTTTGGCGCAGTTGAATCATCAGGCGGCTAAAGCTGAGATAGAGGTTATCGTGGTCATACACCGGCAGCTGCTCGCCGGGGCGACGCGACGGCGACCAGCTGGATAATTCAGTGGCAAACTGCAACCACTCGCTAAACAGGCGCTCGGGATGCAGCTGCGGCAGGCGGCGGCTGTGCGCCACCTGACCGATGTAGCGGTTAATCAGCGTCAGCAGCATGAAATCGATCATCTCGGTATTGCCGCCACGTCCCGCTTGCTGCAATCGTTCGGCCATTTGCTCACTGCGCTGCTGCAGCAGGCCGTGCATATCGTTAAGAAAGGCGGTGATGGCCGGGGAAACATGACCGTTGAGCAGCGGGGGAATGTAATCGCTGTCGAGCGTCAGGGCACGATCGCTGCCGCTGCTCTTCACACGTGCCACGCCGACGGCGGTCCACTCGGCGTTAAGGTCAGCGGCGGGCATCAGGCAGAGACGCAGGCGACCAAACTGCATCGGCGCACGGCCCACAGAGGAGGCATTGAGATCGTCTACTTCACGATCCTGGCTGAGATAACGCGCCAGTGAATCGCTGGCATCGCTGAAGATCACTTCGGTCTGGCCCTGACGCTGTTCCGGCAAGGCCAGCACCACGTCGATAGGATCCTGCACATCACTCAAGGCCAGCGGTGCAGGGCCATTTTCGGCACCGTTAATCACAAAAGGCGTGCCATCGGGCAGCAGACCGCTGGCTTCGGCTATCGCCAGTTTGCCCTGACGCAACAATGCCTGATCGATACTCAGCGTCATAAAACCCCAGTGCCACGGACACTGCAGTTTGCCCCAGCTGCGGCTGTACGCTTCCAGCCAGCGTTCCGACTGTTGAAAATGGTGAGGACGTAAAAACATCCCTTCACTCCAAATCACCTTGTCTGCGGTGTGCATAGCGTCTTCCTGAGTCCGTTTAATCGTCTTGAGCCGTAAGATGCAGACCGGCTGCGGTGGCATTCACCTGGCCATGCAGTGCATCGGGCGAGAATTGCCAGAACTTGTAGAAATTGGTGTCGGTGGGGGCGGGCAGCGGGACCACCACGCGCCAGGCTTTGCCGTTGAGCGTGGCGTATTCGGCGATCACCCCCAGATAGCGTGCCTCCAGTGACGGACTGCCGCTCAATGTTTGCTGGGGTTGCTGCGAGGTCAGAAAACGCTGCTGGGTATCCAGCAGATCCGCGCCCAGCACCGCTGATGCGTTGTTTTGCAGTGAATAGAAGTCAGCCGACTGGAAGTTGGCGTCAGAGCGCAGCACAAATACCCGTACCTTTAACGGCGCGCCGTTGTTGGCGTTTGGCGTAGCGTTGAGCGTCAGTTGCCAGTTGGCCGGTACCTGACGTGACGACGACATACAGCCGCTAAGCAACAGCAGCAGGCTAAACAGCACCGCGATGCGCGCCCTCATTACTGAATAATCCAGGTCGATGAGCTGCCTTTCCGGCACGCCTGGTCGCCAGAGCCCACGCCAATACACTGCTGCTGGGCACGACGTGGACGCGCTGCCTGCGCTTTCACCGTGGCGCTGTAGCGATCTGCGGTGACAGCGGCGCGATAAGGGATATAGCCGCTGAGTTGGCCGTTATCTTGCGTCGATACCGCCAGCCAGCTGTTTTCCACTTCGCCTAATACTTGCAGCGTGGCACCGGCATCCAGCGTCTCCATGCGCAATCCACTGAAGTCGGGCCGGTTCATCAATGACGCCGGATAGAGGGTGCGATACGCGGCGTTGACTGGCGTGAACTGCTGTGGAGCCTGGATGATGTGCATATGCACCAGCGCCACCTCGTTGACGGTGCTGGTTTCAAGGGTATCCGCCGTGACGATCGGCGCTGGAGCCTTGCAGCCGGCAAGCAGCGCCGTAGCAAAAAGGGTGGCGAGAAAAGGGAGTTTGTTGTGCTGTTTTGTCATTTTTATCAACGTCCTGTGTAAAAAATATGAGCCATCAAAAGGGGGGCGCAGCGGCAGCGCTTAAGTCGCCAGCAACGCCACCGTGGTCTGGCTTGGCGTGATGCGTACGCCGGGCGCATTGGCCACGTTTTGCTGCGTTACGCTGCCCATGCGCGTGGCGGGCATGCCATTGATTAACAGCGAGTTACAACCGGTAAGATGACGCGATAAGCCCATAAAGGTTTCTGAAATCACGCCGCCCAGCACGCCCGCTTCATCACCCTGGGTCATCGGCGTGATGGTGGAGAGGTTGTGCGCAGGCATACCGGTGAACAGCACCGTGCTGGCCGTCGGCACCGCGGTGTTGCCGAGTGCCAGATTGACGAAGGTGACCGGTGCCGGGGTTTTGCACACATCGGCAATCGCCTGATCGGTGCCACCACACTGACAATTTGCAAACATGCTGTTTCCTCTTAACCCATGTGAATCTGTTTACCGTCGACACGCGTCAGCGCTTCGCTGCTGATCAAGGTGGTCGGCGCACGCAGGCGGGTGAGTTGACTGGTTTTGATATCCAACTGGCCCGCCCGCACTTGCTCGGTGTGGGTGGTGCGGCGCAGCAGGTGATGACTGATCTGGCTCAGACTGTCCCACACGCTTTCGCAGCGTTGCCCAAACAAACGACTGAGCGAGACCCACAGCGCGACCTTTTCGCCGCGATAGTTGAGTTCGTCGATCTGACAGTCGCCGTGCTGCGCGGTCAGTTGAAACTCCGGGCTGCGCAGCGTGAGTTTCTGGCTGGTGCTGAGCGTTAAGTCGCCGTCGCAGTGCAGCTCAGCAGCTTGCTGCGGTTGGGCGCGCACCAATACCGCCAGCAACCACAGTTGCTCACCGGCGCGGTACAGCAACACGCGGTCATCCACCTGCGGCGTAAGCAGCAACTGGCAGCGCGTTGGCCGTGCCAGCGGCGCCCGTCGATCAGCACCTGAACGGAGCCGGTTGCGTCGATGCTCAACAGTTGCCCTTCAGCCTGTAACGGCAGATCCAGCGGCATGGCAACGGTTTTTTCAGCGTGATTCATGGTGATCCTCGTGAGGGGTTAACCGGGTGTGCGGCTGCCAGTTTTCAGCGGCAAACAGCGCTTCATCCTGCTCGATGATGCCGTCACGGCAGGAGAAACGACTCTGCTGCTGGCTGGCACGATGCAAACGGGTGTGGGCAAAGTGCGCGTCACGCAGATCGGCGTGATCGAGCATGGCGTAGGAGAAATCGGCGTAGTGCAACTGGCTGTGCTGGAAGTTGGTACGTTGAGCGCGCGCCTGTTGCAGCACCACGCGCTGGAGCTGGCAATGGCTAAAATCGGCATCTTCTAACTGCGCCTGCATAAAAATGGCCTGATTGAAGTTGCCCTGGTGACAGCGTGCTTCGCACATCACGCTGCCGGTAAACAGTGCCTGCGTGGCCAGCACCTCGCGTAGATCCGCCGCACGCAGCGATACCTGGCTGAAGTTGCACTGCATCAGCTCTGCGCCCTGAAAACTGGCTTCATCCAATTTGCTGGCGGTGAACTGGCTACGGGCAAAATGCTGCTGACGGTAGTCGCCGCCGCGCATATCGCACTGATAGAAGGTGCAGAGCGCAAAGCGGCTGCTGTGCAGATCGCTGCGCCGCAGGTCAAGACTCATCAGTGTGCACTGTTCAAGGCTGGCATGACGCAGCAGCATCTGATACGTCGACAGTTCGATAAAACCGCTCTGAAACAGCGACGCCAGCAGGAAACTGCTGTCACTGAGGTCGCCTTTATTGAACTGGCTGTTGATGTGGATGCTTTCGCTGAAGTCGCTCTCCATCAACTGGCACTGATTGAACAGACAATCGGTTAGCGTGCAGCCGCTGAACTGCGTGGCGACCATCTGGCATTGGCTAAACAGCGTCTCGCGCAGCTGCGCCTGATCAAACTGCGCCCCGGCCAGCTGGCATTCGCTGAATTGCGTTTCATGTAAATTGCAGCCGCGAAAATCGCCTCCCACCAGATCGACCGCGATAAAACTCCCACCGGAAAGATCCATGCCGGCAAAGTTACGCGCGGCGGGCGCAATGGCATGAATGATGTTGCCCTGCTTGATGGCGTGTTGAATTTGAGTTGGCGTCATGGCTATACCTGATGTTCGCGACGACGCGGCAGCGTTTTCATACTGTCGGTCAACGCATCCTCGAAGCGGGTGTGAGAATCAGTAAAGGTCTGCGACAAATCCGCGCGGAACAG
This sequence comes from Pantoea rodasii, assembly GCF_002095465.1. Lineage (GTDB taxonomy): Bacteria > Pseudomonadota > Gammaproteobacteria > Enterobacterales > Enterobacteriaceae > Pantoea > Pantoea rodasii. The sequence continues at coordinate 194,377 of NZ_MLFP01000006.1, forward strand.
ATTGCAGTCACTGAGATCGCAGCCGGCGAGCTGGCTTTTCTGCAAATCGGCACCGAGCAGCAGGCTGCCTGTAAGCCGTGCGGCGCGGAAATCGGTACGCACGAACCGGCTGTGGTGAGTGCGCATCAATCGCAGGCTGGCACCGCGGCAATCGGCACCGCTGAAATCGCTGTTGTGCAGCGTGGCCTGATCGAAGTTGGCCGCCTGCAAATCGATGTCACGCAAATTACATTCGGTCAGTTGGGCGCGGCGGAAATGCGCCTGAGGTAACTGACTCTGCGCAGTAAACATGCACTGTTTCAGCTGCGCATCGTCAAAGCAGAGATCGGATGAGGTGCAGGTCACCAGCGAGAGGCCTTGCGCGTTAACGTGATTAAATCGCACTGCATTTAACCTGCACTGAATCAGGTTGCTCTGGACAAAATGAGTGTGGCTGAAATCCAGTGCTTCCAGCGACAAGTTCATCAGGTCACAGCGATCGAGCAGGGCATGTTGCAGGTTGCAGTGGGCTATCGTCGCTTGTTGGATAAACAGCTGACGCAGTAGCGCACGCTCAAAGCGGCAGTGTTCGAGTTGACACGCTTCCAGCTCGACTTCGCGCAGGCTGCTGTCACTGAAGTCACTTTGCCAGCACTGCGCCTGCGCCAGATTGGCCCCGTCTAAGAGACAGTGCGTCAGGCTCGTGTGATGGAACTCAGCACGCACCAACACTGCACCGCGCAGATCGGCACCGTCCAACTGGCAGTGGCTGAAATCGGTGTTCTCCAGCAGCGCGTTTTCCAGATCGATACCGCGCAGATCGAGACCGGAAAGATCGGCTCCGGTTAAATCCCAACCGCGCGCGTCTTGGTCGCCGCGCATGCAGGCAATAAGCTGCTGACGCTGAGCCTCTGAGGCGGCAAGACTGAGGCGAGGCGCGGAAGGCTGCTGCTGTGCGGTGAGACGATAGCTGTCGAGTAGCGCCTGTTCGCTACGCGCAATGTCGCTGTCTCGCGGACCGAGCAGATGACGATTGGCATGCAGTTCGTCGCGCTGCTGGCGATACTGGCTTACGCCATCGGGTAACGGTAATGATGCCGCGTGACTGCGTTGTGATTCCTGCTGATAGCGCGCCATCATCTGCTGATACTGCTGCTCACCTTCTGCTTCCTGCCGCGCAAACTGACTCGCCAAATCATCTTCTATGGCGAATTTATGCAGGCTGCTTGCCGGCACCGGTTGATCGAACTGCTGGCGCTGTTGCTGTTCATAACGCATCAGGTTTTGCACCAGCGGACCGGGATCACGGTTCAGCGCGGTGGAGGCCACGTGGGCGAGAATCTCTGCGTCAATCAAGTCGCTTTCACGCAGTGCGTGCAATGCCGCATCAGGATCGCTGCTGCGCTGCTGGTGGATCTGGCGATAGTGCTCAACACCGCGCGGCGCGTCTTCACGCTCCAGCGCAACCATCAGCGATTGCACGTCAAAGGCATCATCGTGATTGATGGCGCAGCAGCCGTGCCAGATCAGTATCATTTCGTGACAGTGCGGCAGAAAGTGCAGGGTGGTCGCGCGCATTGTCAGAGCTTCAAACAGGATTTCATCCTGCCGCTGGCGCGTGATAAATGCCTGCGCCTGCCAGAGGGGCAATTGGCCCTGCATGATCGGCTGCTGCGGATGCATATTTTCAATGCGCCAGCTGGCACCGCGTGGCAACGCATCCTGTTCTGACCACCACTGATCGGCGGCGGCTTGATTAAACACCCGCCAGTCGGTATCGCGTGGGAAACCTGGGTATTCATGTTGCAGCCAGCGGTCATCAAAATCCTGCCCCATCAGCGCCTGACGCATCGGATGGTCCATGGCGATGGCATGCATTTGCACCGACTGGCCGTTTGCAACGCGTTGCTGCTTGCGCAGCTGGTCGATCTGAATCAGCACATCAACCTGCGTTTGCTGCGGGGCGGCGTGGGCAAAACCGCTGACCAAAAATTCAGCACAGGCTTTGGGGATGGCCATGTCCAACACGCCGTCGGGCGATTGCAGCACTTCACCAACGCGCTGCCAGAGGGTTTGCTCATCACGCAAGGCTGGGGTGGCTGACATATCTAGCAGGGCGATCGCCGCAACGCCGAGGTAATCCTGCTGCTGCCAGCGATAGGGGCGCGACAGCAGGCTGAGATGCGAAGGCTTGATGATCTGCATTACGCATCCGCCCATGGATTGAACGTAGGGTCGTTTTCATCAGCAGGCGGATTATCATTCTGGTTGTTGTTGTTGTTGTTGTTGTCCCGCTCGGCTTGCTCACGCGTCTGGGGGTTATTTTTCTGCGTCACCTTCTCTTCGCGCTGTTTTTCCCAATCGGTTTTCTTCTTATCGTCGGCTTCCTGCTTGATGGTCTTACGTGCATCGCGTTCATCAGTGAGTTTTTGGATTTTCTCTTGCAGGGTATTACCGAGTCCTTCACTGACCGCGCCGCTCATGATCGACATCATGTTGGTGCGCAGGGTGTAAAACGGAACCTGCTCGAAACGCTGCAAATCGGCTTTGTATTCAACCTGGGTCTTACTGCGCTTCAGGTAGGTGTAATCCATGCTCACCCCTTTCACGGCAAAATCGCTGGTGCTGGCGGCGACGTTGCTGACGGCGTTCACCGTGCCATTGACACCGTTGATGGTCAGGCCGATGCCGGTGGTGGTGAAGTTCGCACCGGTGACGGTGTAGTAACTGCCGCGCGAGGTGTGATAGGTCGTGGGTGCGCTGGTGGAGACCGTGTCATTGCTGTGGAGGGTGACTTTGCCAGGCGCCCAAATTTTCAGCGCGCCGTCTCCCTCTTTGGCGGCATAAATCTTGATGGCATTGTTTGCCGAGAGGTTGAGATCTTTCTGCGCGTGAATATCCAGCGACTCTTCGCCGGATAAATCTTCGAACGAAATAAAGTTGCCATTGCTGGCATCGCTGTTACCCACGGAGCGCGTCCAGACACCGCTTTTCGACCATGACCAGGAGGTGGCAGCTTCGGCGGTAATGGTGTCGCTATCGGCGATATCGCCTTCGCTGCCAATGGTTAACAGACTTTCGCCCACCGGCAGCGTTTGCAGATTGTTGAATACACGGCCGGTGATCACCGGCATGTGCGGATCGCCGTTGATGAAATCCACCACCACTTCTTCACCGACGCGGGGAATCTGGTAATGACCTTGTTGACTCCCCGCCCAACCGCTGGCGACACGTAACCAGCAGGAGTAGAGATCCTGTTCGTTATCGGGTTTGAACCACAGGAATTTCACCCGCACGCGACCGTATTCGTCGGTGGCCACCGTGCTGTTATCGCCTTTGCTGGCATCGGGAGCGTTGACCACCACGGCCGTTTGCGGGCCGCTGGTGCGCGGCCAGCGCGTGCTACGTGCCGGGCGCCAGTTAACCGTGGCGGGCACCACGCGGAAGGAAAAGCAGTGGCGCGTGAAGTCTTCGTCGTTACTGGCGTAACTGTTTTCCACCAGTTGGTAATCCACGGCGGTAATTAAAAAGGATTGGCCTTCGTCGCTAGCGCGTGGGGCTTTGATCAGTGCAAAGGTATAACCGGGCGCCAGTCCAAAGGCATCGCCCACGCCATCGGACTCTAACTGGCGGGCCGCAAACTCTTGCTGACGCACCGTGACGTAATTTTGCCCATCACCTTGCTGCGGATATTGCCCTGGCCATTCGCGCTGGGTTGCGGTTTTTTCCGCGTGCGACTGACCGATCTGGCCATTTGCGGAAAGATCAGCATTACTTTCCAGATAATTGTAATCGTCGTGTTGATAAAGGCTGGGAGAAATAGCGGCGCTGGCTTGCCAGATATTGATGCTTTCATCATTCACATATCCGCCTGCTGCCGCCTGATGATATTCAATGCAGTCATAGCCGGTGAAAGGCTTATGGATTGAGGGATCGTCAGCCAGAATCAACGTCTGTTTATCCATGGCATGTTCGAAATAAAAATAGATCCCTTCGTGCTCCATCAATCGCTGAATGAAATCGAAGGTGCTCTCCTGATACTGTACGCAAAAATCCCATTCGCGGTAGCTACCGGTCAGTTTATTTTCGAAGATGATGCCAGTGTCATTTAAGACCGTTTCAAGGATTTGCTTAACGGATTTTTTTGCCAAATACGGAAGCCGCGATTCTGCGTCAGATACCATAATTCAGGTCTGACCTCCGCACGATAAGTATAATATTCTTCCCGATGCTTCTCGTGCCCGACAAATGCCATGCGCGTTATTATCCCGCTCAGATAACGTGTCACACCGGGGCGAGGGTTCAGCTCAAGCGTTAACGGTTTACCTAATAAATCGGGCAAAGCGATGCTGTTATCTTTGCTAAGAAATTCAATATCATATTGATACAGGCACGACAGTGCTTCATGACCTGTCATGCTTTTGAATAACAGTGATTCACCCAATGGGGAATGCGCAACGACGACACGATCCATAATTACCCTTTGTTTTTATTTCGGCATGGCTACCGCACGGACCGCAAAATAAACTAATTTTGCATCCTGAAATAAAACGGCAATAAAAACCCGCTGAGCACTTAATTCCGTTTAAAGGGAGGCTCTGTGTAATGATTCGAATTTACAAAACTTTTAACGTTTTTATATTATTTGCTGGCCTGTGTGAAGATAAGAAACTTCCTAAACACTTTTCTAACGAAAACATGACGCAATTATTTTAATTGTCATCTTTAGTATGACAAATAGACATGCCCCATGGATATTGCTCTGCGAGAGGGGCAAGAGAAGGTGTATTTTCTGTATGACTTTAATTTGAAGTGAAAAATAAATTTTTATTATGACCCATTATTCGCTTCGCTTAGGTCAGTAACGGGGAGAATATAGCGGCAGGTTATGGTATTGATAGGAAAAGATATCCCGTGCAACTTTAACGGGAAGTGATTTATTGAGGCGTTATTTCCTAAAGTCGCCAACAATTAAAATAGAGCATAAATGCAATTTAACGCAAATCGATATTAAATAATCCTGAAGTGTCGGCAATTTTTGTACATATCTGTTGTTAATTTGTAACCTGACGATCTTTCATTCTGATATTGAAGAATGCTCATGTTTCCAAATCACTTTTCTCACCGCTTTTCTCACAACAGAAGGGGGTTTTGGTGGTTTCACGCTTTTAGCACCCGAAGCTAAGCCGCGATCTGACTCTTTTCATTTTCCTGACAGTGGAAGGAATGCTAATTTGATAGACTTCAGTTTGAGAATGAACGTTCACTACAGGGTTATTCATGAAGAATTTTCAGCGCAGTGTGATCGCAGGGCTGGTGATGTTAGTCGCCGCTTGCGATCAAAGCAGCAATCAACAAGCCGCGGCAACCACCACAGAAGTGGGCGTGAAAACGTTGCAAAACGAATCGGTTACGCTGGACAGCCAACTCGCCGGGCGAGTAACCGGCAGTATGACCTCCGAAGTCCGCCCGCAGGTTGAAGGCATTATTCTGAAGCGCCTGTTTACCGAAGGTGATGAAGTCAAAGCCGGGCAGGTGCTGTATCAAATCGATCCTGCCAGCTATCAGGCCAGTTACGATCAAGCGCTCGCGCAGTTAAAGAACGCGCAGGCGTTAGTGAAAAGCAGCAAGTTAAAAGCAGAGCGTTACGCCGCATTAGTAAAAGAGAACGGTGTGTCGCGCCAGGATGCTGATGATGCATTGGCGACCTATCAACAAAACGTGGCGTCGGTGGACCAATACCGTGCCGCCGTGGAAAGTGCGCGCATCAATCTGAATTACACCCAAATCAAAGCGCCGATCAGCGGCCGTATTGGCATCTCATCGGTGACACCGGGCGCGCTGGTGACCGCCAGTCAAACTACCGCGCTGGCCACCATTCGTGCCCTCGACCCGATCTATGTCGACCTGACCCAATCCAGCGTGCAGCTGCTGAAACTGAAACGCCAGCAGGCCTCTTTACAGCAGAGTACTGATGTCGTGCCCGTGACGGTGAAACTCGAAGATGGCAGCGCTTATGATCATCCGGGCAAACTGGAACTGACAGAAGTGTCAGTGGATGAAGCCACCGGCACCGTCACGCTGCGCGCTATTTTCCCGAATCCGCAACATGAGTTGCTGCCGGGCATGTATGTGCGTGCCAATGTGACCAACGGTGTAAAAACCGATGCAATCATGGCACCGCAGCAGGGCATTACGCGTGATGCCAAAGGCAACGCCACGGCGCTGGTGGTCGATAAAGAGAATAAAGTCGAGAGCCGTGAAGTGGTGGCCGATCGCGTGATCGGGAATAAGTGGCTGATCACCTCTGGTCTCAATAGCGGTGACAAGCTGATTGTTGAAGGCACGGGGAAAGTGCAGGCGGGCATGAGTGTTAAAGCCGTGGAAGTGACGCCAAACGATAAAGCCGCGACCAGCGAGGGTAACTGATATGTTGGCTCAGTTCTTTATTCGTCGGCCGGTGTTTGCCTGGGTCATCGCCATCTGCATTATGATGTTCGGCTTGCTCAGTGTTAACAGCTTGCCCGTGGCGCAATATCCTGACGTCGCGCCACCGCAGATCAGCATTCAGGCAACCTATACCGGTGCGTCGGCGGAAACGCTGGAGAGCAGCGTCACTCAGGTCATCGAGCAGCAGCTCACCGGACTGGATGGTTTGCTCTATTTCAACTCCACCAGCACGGCATCGACCGGGCAGGTGAAAATCAACGTTACCTTCCAGCAGGGCACCGATCCGGATATCGCCCAGGTGCAGGTGCAGAACAAGGTTCAGCAGGCAGAGAGCCGCTTACCTACGGCCGTCACCACGCAAGGTGTCACCGTGGAGAAAGCGCAGAGCGACTTCCTGCTGATCCTCGCGGTGTACGATAAAACCAATAAAAGCAGCTCTTCCGATGTGGCTGACTATATGGTCAGTAATATGGAAGACACGCTGGCGCGCGTGACCGGCGTGGGTAGCGTACAGGTGTTTGGTGCCGAGTACGCGATGCGTATTTGGTTGGATCCCAGCAAGCTTGCTTCTTATTCACTGATGCCGTCGGATGTCACCACCGCGCTGGAGAGCCAGAACACCCAGGTCTCTTCCGGTCAGTTGGGCGCACAGCCAGCCAGTAAAGAGCAGCAACTGGTGGCGACGGTGCGTTCACGTTCACGTCTGCAAACCCCAGAACAGTTCCGCAATATCGTCCTGAAAAGTCAGTCTGACGGTTCCGTGGTGCGCCTGAGTGACGTCGCACGCGTCGAGATGGGCGATGAAGATTACAGCGCTAACGTGTTAGCAAACGGCCATCCGGCATCCGGTATCGCGGTGCAACTGGCATCGGGTGCGAATGCGCTGTCTACTGCTGAACAGGTGAAATCCACCATCAATGAGTTCCGCAGCAGCATGCCTGCGGGCTATGAAATTGCCTATCCACTCGATAGCACCGACTTCGTCAAAATCTCAATTGAAGAAGTGGTAAAAACGCTGATCGAAGCGGTGATCCTGGTGGTTATCGTGATGTTCGTGTTCCTGCAGAACATTCGTACCACCTTGATTCCGGCGATTGCCGTACCGGTGGTGTTGCTGGGTACTTTTGGTGTGCTGTCGCTATTTGGTTACTCGATTAACACCTTAACCATGTTCGGCATGGTGCTGGCCATCGGCTTGTTAGTTGATGATGCGATCGTGGTGGTAGAAAACGTCGAGCGCGTGATGCGCGAAGAGGGATTGCCACCGCGACAGGCCACCGAAAAATCGATGAGAGAGATCACCGGTGCGCTGGTGGGGATTGCGTTGGTGCTGTCAGCGGTGTTCCTGCCGATGACCTTCTTCAGTGGCTCAACCGGCGTGATCTACCGCCAGTTCTCCATCACCATTGTGTCGTCGATGGTGCTGTCGGTGATTGTCGCATTAACGCTGACGCCGGCACTCTGCGCCACCTTACTGAAACCGCATAAGCACGACAGTGGCACCACAGGCTTCTTCGGCTGGTTCAACCGCAGCTATGAGAAAGTGCAGGGACGCTATCAAAACGGCGTCGGCCATGTCGTGAAGAGTTCAGTGCGCTATTTATTGCTGTACGGCGTATTACTGATCGGTTGTGCGGTGCTGTATATGCGCTTGCCGACCGGCTTCCTGCCGACCGAAGACCAAGGCTATATCATGGTGCAGTATCAGCTGGCACCGGGCGCAACGGAAAACCGTACCAGTGAAGTGCGTCAGCAGGTGCAGCAGTACTTCGCCACCAAAGAGAAAGATAACGTTAACGTCAGCATGCTGGTTAATGGCTTCAGCTTTGCCGGTAGCGGACAAAACGCCGGGATTGGCTTTATCTCGCTGAAAAACTGGAGCGAGCGTAAAGGCACTGAGAACAGCGCTGATGCGATTGCGGGCCGCGCCATGGCTGCGCTCGCCAGCATCCGTGACGCGCAAATTTTTGTCCTGTCTCCGCCTTCGGTCTCTGGCCTTGGGCAGTCCAACGGCTTTACCTTTGAACTGCAAGGGCGCGGGGCCACCGACCGTGACCAGCTGCTGAAGATGCGTAACCAGCTGATTGCCGAAGCTAATCAGGATCCGGTGCTGAGTGCGGTACGCGCCAACTCGCTGCCCGATCTGCCGCAGTTGGATGTGAGTATTGATGATGCCAAAGCGCAGTCGCTGGGCCTGACCATCAGTGATATCAACACCACGCTGAGTGCAGCGATTGGCGGGAGTTACGTCAACGACTTCACCGACCGTGGCCGCGTGAAGAAAGTGTACATGCAGGGCGACCAGCAGTTCCGCAGTAAGCCGGAAGATATCGATCAATGGTACGTGCGCGGAACGGATAGCAGCAGCAACACCACCATGGTGCCATTCTCTTCGTTTGCCTCATCGCAATGGGCCTACGGACCCGATGTGCTGTCACGTTATAACGGCCTGGCTTCGTATGAAATCGAAGGGTCGTCAGCCTCCGGTAAGAGTTCGGGCGATGCCATCACCGCGATGGAGAAACTGGCGGCCAAACTGCCGGCCGGCACCACCTTTGCGTGGAGCGGGCTCTCTTATCAGGAAAAACTCTCGGGCAACCAGGCGATGTCGCTGTATGGCATTTCGCTGATTGTGGTGTTCCTGTGTCTCGCCGCGCTGTATGAAAGCTGGTCGGTGCCGTTCTCGGTGATGATGGTGGTGCCGTTAGGTGTCATTGGTTCACTGCTGGCGATTACATTGCGTGGTCTGGAAAACGATGTGTATTTCCAGGTGGCACTGTTGACCATTATCGGGCTATCGGCGAAGAACGCGATTCTGATCGTGGAATTCGCTGAGGACAATTACCGCAAAGGCGAGAATCTGGTGAAAGCCGCGATTCATGCCGCCACCATGCGTTTGCGTCCGATCATTATGACGTCACTGGCGTTCACCGCCGGGGTGCTGCCGCTGGCCATTTCTACCGGCGCCGGTGCCAACAGCCGTATCGCCATCGGGACCGGTATTATCGGCGGCACCCTGACGGCAACGTTACTGGCGATCTTCTTTGTTCCGCTGTTCTTTGTTCTGGTCCGTCGCGTATTCCCGGCGATTCCGCATGACGATGCACAGTCAACCGAATCTGCTGTGAAGGCGGAGGAATAATATGTCTGCAAAACTGTTAATGGTGTTGTTACCGTGCTTCCTCGCGGGCTGCGTGTCACTCGATCCGCACTACGATCGTCCTCAGGATGCGGTTAACACCACCGCGCCATCCGGCGATGCCTATCGTGGCTTGCAGGGCACGCCCGCGAATTATCGTGATATCAGCTGGCAGGATTATGTGCTGGATACCAAGCTGCGTCAGGTGGTGACGATGGCGCTGGACAGCAGCCGCGATCTGCGTGAAGCGGTGGCCAGCGTGAAATCGGCGCACGCGCAGTACGGCGAACAGCGCGCCGATCTGTTCCCGACCCTCAGTGCAGGGGTCAGCGGCACTCGTTCGCGCGCACTGACCGGTGAGGGGAATCAAACCGCGATCAGCAATAGCTATTCTGCGGAAGGCAGCGTCAGTTCCTTCGAGTTGGATCTGTTTGGCAAGAACCAAAGTCTGTCGCGTCAGCAGTATGAAACCTACCTCGGCACGCTGGAGGGCGCACGCAGCACGCGCCTGACCGTGCTGTATAACACCGTGGATTACTGGCTACAGTTGGCTGCCGATCGCAGCAATCTGGCAATCGCCAAAGAGACGGCAGAGAGTGCGCGTCAATCGCTGGAAGTCACGCGCAAACGTCTGCAAAACGGGGTGGATTCAATGGTGGACGTGGCTTCAGCAGAAACCACGTATCAATCCGCGCAGGCGGATGTGGCCAGCTATACCACCAGCGTGGCACAGGATAAAAATGCGCTAGATTTGGTGGTCGGTAAAAGCGTGCCGGATAACTTGTTGCCGCAGGATATTGAGTCGATTGGCAATGCATTGAAAACCGTGCCTGCGGGCGTGTCATCGGATGCCTTAAACAATCGTCCGGATGTGTTGCAGGCCGAGCATAATCTTAAGGCGGCGAATGCCAATATCGGTGCCGCCCGCGCCAACTTCTTCCCGAGCATTACGCTGACCGCTAGCGGAGGTGTTGGCAGTGCCGATTTGTCATCGCTGTTTAAGAATGGTGCAGGCATTTGGTCATTTGCGCCAAGCATCTCGCTGCCGATTTTCAAAGGCGGCTATAACGTGTCCTACCTGAACTACACCAAAGCGCAGAAAGAGTATTACGTCGCGGTGTATGAGAAGTCGGTGCAAACCGCGTTCTCGGAAGTGGCGGATGCACTGGCGCGACGCGGCACCATTAACGATCAGCTGACCAGCCAGCGTAATAATGTTGCCGCATCGCAGACTTACTATCATCTGGCCGACCTGCGTTATCAGAACGGTGTTGATACCTACCTGAATGCGTTAACCGCTCAGCGCACTTTGTATACCGCGCGCACCAGTTTGGTTAGCGTGCAGCAGGCCTATTACCAAAACCTCAATACCTTCTACAAAGTTTTGGGTGGCGGTACGGCATTGAAAGAATCTGAACTGAAACTGTAACCTTCGCCCGGGCCGGTTATGTGTCGGCCCGGGTAAAAATGTAACCGGGTTTTTAACCGCCATTTCAGCGGGAAACGCCTTCGCGTATGATATGAAAAACAATAATTACGCTGTGGACATTTTAGGAGTGATGATTGAGCAAATCAGACAATGAAGAGTTCTTCCAGCAACGTCAGCAGCTGATTATTTCAGCGGCCAAAATTTGCTTTAGCCAATCGGGTTTTCATGGTGCCAGCATGGCGGATATTAGTCGTGAATCCGGGCTGGGAGCAGGGCAGATATACCGTTATTTTGAGAGCAAAGAATTAATCGTTGGCGAAACCATTAAAAGTATTGCGGTGAGCTGGCGTCTTTTTTGCAAAATAATCTCCCACAACAAATCAGTACCACTGATATTATTAATACAGAGTCTGGTTTTTGGCAGGGTTGGCCGTATCAGGAGCGTTGCTTATTACTGGAAATGTATTCGGAAGCATCGCGGAATCAATGTGTCCGTGAAGTTTTGGCGCAGGAAGAACAATTATTAATTGCTGAGCTGGAGACATCATTTGGTCAACAGAACCCTGGCGTGAGTGCTCAGCAGTGCAATGACCGTATTCAATTTTTATTGATGCTGGTAGACGGGGTTGCCTGCCGCGCCTTTGGCGATAAACCCTGGATCATCAGGAACAAGCCAGGATCAATGGCATTCTTACGCATCATCTGTTTGGCTGATATCAGACCTTGTCAGGCTGATTGATGTCACGCGTGATGGCATCGAAGAAAGGCATAAAACCGGCAGGGACGTCACGCTGTTTCATGCAGCGGCGAATAATCATGCCATCAATCACCAGTGAAATGATATGCAGGCGGGTATTGATAACGTTGGCATCCAGCGCCGGATTAAGCGTCTGTTCCTGAGTAATAAAGTTATTTTTCAACACCTGCCACGCATCATGCATTATCTGACGAATACGTTCGTTACGCGTAGATTCAGATGATACCTCCATCAGCAACACAATACTGTGTTCGACCTCAGTCGGCACAATGTCCTGCACCGAATGCGTCATCCCTCCTGCATGGGCAATTCGCTCAAAATCAGCATTCAATAATGCAATCATGCGTTGCACCACATTGGTGACCAGCGCTTCAATAATGGCTTCTTTATTTTTGTAGTATTTATAAATTAAACCAATGCTGACGTCCGCCTGGCTGGCAATATTCTGAATGGAGGTTTGATGAAAACCTTTTAGTCGCATGCATTGCTCGGCTGCATCAAGAATCTGTTCGCTGCGATTCATGTTATTTACTCAACACGGAAAAGTGTATTTTACGCAAAAACAGGCATGCTGACTAATCCTGAATGCTGAAAAATGACGGACTTTGAGTTGTTTCTCTTTCTTATTATTGCTGCGAGTTATCAATATTCAAAATTTTTGACATAAGCGAGCAAATCGATCCCCTGTTCTGGAATTTTCATGTCGCTATCATGGTGTGCATAGCAACATTCTGAGGAGCAAACCATGAACGTGATGCGTGCACAGCGTGACCAACTGTTTGAATACGGTCCTTTTACCATCCGCCGGCAAAGACCCGGTGAGGCTTTTGGCCCGCTGGCGGTGATTGATCAGATGTCGTTGAAAATGGATGCGCGTATTCCGATGCACACCCGTCAGGACGAAGAGATTTTTAGCTACGTTTGGCGTGGTTCAGCACAACACCTGACTGAGCAGGGGGAAACCACCGCGATGAATGCCAAACGCGCGATGGTGGTGAGCGCAGGGATTGGGGTGCGTTATGAAGAGTCTGCGCCTTTTATTGAAACCGAGATGTTTCAGGCTTATATCCGTCCGGCAAAACGCGGCGCTACCCCACGAACCTCGAGTTTCACTCGCGCAGAAGGCCTGCCGCTAAATATGTGGACGCTGCTGGCGGGACCAGAAACTAGCGATGCACCGCTGCGCTTGGGTCAGGAAGTTTTTATTTATGATCTGAAAGTGGAGCGGGGCGCACAGGTAGAGGTGCCACATGTCGCTGGTTTCTCAACCTGGCTGACATTGCTGGACGGGATTGTGCGTGTTGGTGATGAGCGCTTGATGCCAGGGGATTCCATAAGCGAGCAGGGCGCATTGCCTGACGTGCGCGGCGAGCGTGACGCAACATTGATAGCTTTTTTGGTGAGTGACGGTGTCACGTTTGTGTGAGTGAGGGCTGCCATTGTTAGATAAATGGCAGCCTTTTTTGTGTGCGGTGGTGTGGGCCGTAGCACCTCAGCTGCTGCCGGGCAGTCCTCGCGCCGCTGACGCGGTGCCCTCGGCTTCTACGTCGTGCCTACGGATCGTTCGGGGATCGACCATCCCTGGTCGGCCCCGAACTGATCCACGCATCCCTGCGTGGATCTCCTGGCACAACGTAAAAGCCTCAGCGCTGCGAATAGCCCTTGCAGCATCAGAGGTGCTACGGCCATTCACATGGTGCCCGTTTTGACAAAACCCAGCGAAGCTTCTGAGCAGACTTAGGCCAAATTGACAGCATGCCTTGATTCAATCCAGCAGGTTTGATTCCTTCACATGCACTTAATCAATCGAGTCGGTTAGTTCCCTTTACAGCACGCGTTGAAATCGAGCCGGTTGATTGCCTTTTACAGCACGCATTGAATAAATCGAGTCGGTTGGGTTCCTTTTACAGCATGCCCCGAATCAAACGAGTCGGTTGGCTTCCTATTACAGCATTCCCTGAATCAAACGAGCCGGTCGTTTTTCCTTTTACAGCACGCACTGAATCAAACGAGAAAGTCAGGCCCTTGTACAGAACGCATTAAATCTAACAAGCTGGCGGCCCTTTTGGCAGAACGCACCGAAGTTCATGAGCAGGCTGGGGGCGCTTAGGGGCTGGCAATTCGCAGCGCCGAGCAGAGTGAGTCTGCCAGGATAGCCCGCAGGGAAGCGGGCGAAAGGCGGGGCGGCACATGGATGTGCCATCCCCGCCGATCCGTAAGGCAGACGAACGAAGTGAGGGTACCGCGTCAGCGGCGCGAGGACGCCAGACCCTAAGCGGCTCCAGCCTGCGTCATCACCTGCGGCACCCAGCCCACGTCATCACCTGCATCATCCCGGCAATCTCAACCAGAACCACCACCAGTGCCACCAAATCTGCCCCAGATTCTGTTATCACCAGCGCCACTCAGCAGCCCAGCCAGCCAAAGGCATCACACGCTCAAATCCAACAGTAAACGAACAATTGACAACCTACCGTCGGTAAGTTACCAATAGTAGGTCAATCAACAGCGGAGATAAATCCCATGCACACGCTTATCGTTACGGCCCATCCTGACCCCCATTCACACACGCATGCTGTGGTTGAACAGCTTGTTAAAAGCATCACGGCGAGCGGCGCACACAGTGTTGAAATCGCCGATCTGGCGGCTGAACAATTCGATCCTCGCTTCAATCAAGCCGATATCGATCAGTTCAAATCAGGAACCGTCTCGCCTGCGGATGTATTGTCGGAACAGCAGCGTCTGAACCGTGCCGATGCGCTGGTATTGGTGTATCCGATTTATTGGTGGTCCTTCCCGGCACAATTAAAAGGGTGGATTGACCGCGTGTTTACCCAAGGCTGGGCGTATGACGACACCGGCGAAAAGGTCATAAAAAAATTGGGGCACCTGCAGGTACATCTGCTGGCGCTGGGTGCGGCAAATACGCGTACTTACCTGCGACGCGGCTATTTCAGCAGTATGCGCAATCAGATCGATGAGGGGATTTTCGGCTATTGCGGCGCGCCCGTAATCACCAGCGAACTGTTGTTGCCGTCCGATGAAGGCTATCCTGATGCCCATTACGCGCTTGCCCGGCAATTGGGCCAGCGACTTTCCATTTTGAAGGAACCTGCATGAACTCACCCACGCGCCAGCGTATGACCTTTGACGGCCGCCGCGAGCAATTAATAAGCACGGCGTGGAACCTGGTGCGCTCGCACGGCAGCGATGCCCTGACCTTAGGTCGGGTAGCGATCGAAGCGGGTGTCAGCAAACCCGTGGTGTATGAGCATTTTGGCACCCGCCACGGCCTGATCGCTGCGCTGTATGAAGACTTTGATGTGCGGCAAAACGCTGTTATTGATGCGGCGATGGCTAAGGCAGGTGACGATTGGGCTGAGCGCGCCAGCACGGTGGCGGCTTGCTATGTGAACTGTGTGCTTACTCAGGGGCGCGAGATCCCCGATGTGCTGTCAGCGCTCAACAGCACGCCAGAACTGGCCGAGGTGAAGCGCAAATACCAACTCGATTTTATGGCGAAGTTTCGTTTGTGGTTTGCTGAAGCGAAACTGCCGCAATCCAGCTTATGGGGGCTGCTGGGAGCGGCAGACGCCATCTCAAATGCCGTGGTGTGTGGCGATATACGACAACTGGATGGCGTTAAAGAGCTGCAGGGATTGATCGAGGCGCTGGTGCAGCGCCATCTTATCTGATGCTGTTTACCAGCCAGTTAGCCAATTCGCTGAGTTCCTTCTGCTGCTCCGGAAACTCCGCAATCAGTTTTAACATTGCAGCCTGCAATGACTCCGGGTGATAGGCCACTCCTTGCAGCCGCATCGCCAGCGTTTCTAACGGCGCGGGATTGAGACTATCGGTGAAAATCTGGCTACGGCTAATGGTGCCGCGCTCCACGTCAAAGTGCATCTCAACGCCACCCCAGACAAAACGCTCCTGCAGCAGATGTGAGAAATCGGGCGCCTGGCCAAAATTCCACTCCCAGCTGCTCTGCCGTGCAAACTGCTCCTTAAAGCCGGGAAGGTCTGGTAAGGCTTCAGGTGAAATATATTCGGGCTCGCAGGTTTCATGGTAGTGCGCGAAGTAAGCCGCAATCACCTCGCGGCGGATGTCCGCAAAACTGATGTTCGGAATAAAATCCGCGATATTGGCGACGCGTGAACGCACCGAGGTGATCCCTTTAGCCTGCAGCTTTTTGATGTCCGGGTTCAGGTAATCGGCAAGGCGTGAGAGATCGGCGCTCATCAGGAAAGTGCCGTGATGGAATCCGCGATCGGGCGTTTCGCGGTAGGCGGAACCGGAGATCTTGCGCATATCGCCATTCACATTAACCACGATATCATTGCGCCCCGAGGCTTCGGCGGGCATACCGAGTTTTTCCAGCGCCTGTAAAATAATCCCCGTCGAGACGGTCTTGTCGTATTCCGGTTTGCCGGCCATAAAGGTAAAACAGGCGTTGCCCAAATCATGAAACACCGCACCGCCGCCGCTGCTGCGTCGCGCCAGTTTGATGCCATCTTCTGCCATCCGTCGCGTATTGCACTCTTTCCACGGATTTTGCGCGCGGCCAATCACCACGGTAATACTAAACATTTCACACATGATAACAATTAACATCAATATAATGATCCTGCCTAGTAAAGAACTCACAGGAAGCATTCTTAGACGATATCTCTCCCCAACCAATGCGATGATAGGGTACAGCCAAGGTGGTCTTTAAATCGCTATGTAATGTCCTTATAAGTCAATCCTTCTTTTGAACACGTTTTTACTACTAGTAGCCTAAATAACTATATACAACAGCTAGGGGAGTTTGTAATGCTTGAGTGGATGATATATCTAATTTTTATCGTATTCTTTATTGTACTTATGGTGACAGGATGGATCAAATACGCCTTTATAGGTTTTATGGTTTATCTCGCAATATGTTTTATAGCAGAAGCAATTAAACTTTATCAGGCTTATAAATCATCATATCCACGGGGAGATGATAAATGAATTAGTTAATGCGTTTGTGAAACGAAATAAATTAATGTGCTATAATTACCATTAATAAAGCAAGAATTATGTTAACACCTCTGCACCTTCGGAGGTGCATTTTTTGCATTCAACTTAGCAAGGATTGCTAACAAAATGAAAAAAGAAAAAAAGCCTACTTTGGTAGGTGTCCGTCTTACGGATAATCAGGTGAAGCATTTAGATAAAATTATTGAAGGTAATGAGAGTGTTACAAACCGCTCTCAAGCTATTCAGTACTTAATCAATAAGGCTTTAATATTAGGATAATAAGGGTTTGATGCTTTCACTATAGAAAAGTATTGAGTGCGACAGGATGTTGCATGATTAACATGGACGTAGAAAATGGATAAAAGAACTTATACTAAACTATCGAATCTAACTGAAGAAGAAAAGCGACAACGAAAATTATTTCAAATTAACTATGCGAATATGATTAGGCGTGTCAGAGATAATGTGAGGTATAAAAATGTCTCTGTGTGTGATGAATGGAAAACAAGTTCAGACGCTTTTGTTGAATGGTCAGTAAAAGAATACGTTACAGGCTGGCATCTTGATAAAGATATGCTATCAGGTGTCTCAAAGATATATAGTCCAGAAACTTGTATGTATGTACCACGTGAAGTTAATGCTTTATATCGGGAACCCTATAACAAATATGAATACAAAAACATTCAGAGCAATACCTCTGGTATAGGTTATACATTCAAAACCACAATACTTGGGATTAATCATTCAGGATTTTCACGTAGCACTCAAGAACATGCATATGCGGATTATTTAATGTTCCGCTCGGAACATCTTGTTGGACTATCACAAAAGTATATTGATCGCCACAAACTTAGTGTTGTACTACTTCGTGATTCACAACAATGCAGAAATGACGCAGAAGAAATTTACTCAAAATACCAATAAAATAAAGCCCGGTATAAGTTATTGCACCGGGCTTTTCACTAATTAATTTTAAGAATTTACAAGATTATTTATTAAGGATTTAATAATGGCAGGTAAAGAAGTTGTCTACGATAACAGTGAATTAAAGAAACTTTTAGCAACATTTGACAGTTACAATAGAGATTTAACTACGGAAGCAAAAAATATCATTTATCCAACGATGCGTGAAGTAATGCCGGGAAGCACAAAGGGATATAGTAGCGAAAAGATCTACTTCATTATCTTCAATACGCATGAGTACAGCAGACAACATATCAAATACTGGTGCGATTTATGGACTTTGGAAAAGAATGAAAAATTAATGTCTACAGCAAGCGTTCGTAAGTACAAAGATGTGTGTAAGGCAGTTAGTGATGCTCTTCTTGAGGCAGACCGCCTGGGCGTCAAACTCATTAAGAAAAAAGAAGAAGGGAAACATTATTTAACCGATTTAGAACAGTATGAGTTAAATAAAATGCAAACTAACAATACTTCTGTAGAGGATCTCATGGAGTATCTTAAAAGTCTTATAGATTCTGCTAACACATTATGAGATATGTGTTAAGAGTATTGATAACTAAAAACGTAAGGTGTTAGCAGAATGAATTTCAGGGCACTTATAAAACAGAAAAAAGTACTCAAATAGGTGAATTCTTCAGGCTTTTTAACCTCATTTTATACGTTTTTTCATTGATTTTTCAGTATTGGATCATTCTGCTAACTATATAGAGTAAAATCCATCAATCCTTTTAAATGAGAACCAGGTACATATAGTTCGCTGTCGCTCACTGTTGATCACTCGTCGCTTTGCTTCCTCATGATCAACACAAATCGGTTTACTTGCGTTTCTCGCAGTCGATGACTTCTCGTAACCCAAGCAGAACGCCTTTGCCATTCGACTAGTTAAGAAGTACTGAAAAGATCCATAGTGATTGGCAAGTAATCGTGAGTAGTCGCCACGACGCAGAGTATGCGAGTGGTTTGCAAGTAAATCCAAGACGTACCATAAAAGCAATAGATCTTGAAGACGCTATCGATTCGCGATAGTGAAGTAATCGTTAAGATTTTCACTATGGTAACTAATGCTATCACTGTATCCCTTAAATTCAGACATTAAGGTATTAACCTTAGCTGACAGGCTTAGAATTTCTTGTGAAATGTTTTCATAATCTTCTACTGATGCATCTTCATTAATGAGTAAGCTTCTGGTTTTACGCCATGCTCTCAAATTATGATGAGAAAGCTTTTCGCTAAAACTTATCATACTTGCGTGCAACTCTTTAACCTCATCATTTACTACAATTTTTAACTTTATTAGATTATTGAATTTATGATTGATAATGGTCGGTTTGATCTCTAAATCTCTAATGCTTGATATGAATTGGTCACAATCTTTAACTGTGACAAATAAATCGGGGTTTCTACTAATGAATCTTAAATTAAATGCTAGCATACTCAACTTATGACTCATTCGAAACCAACTCATGTAATAATCATAGTAATCATTTAAAATGAGTTCTTTCAGTAATGCGTAACCATCTTCTTCTTGCTTCTGATGTAACCATTTTGGTGCATTTTTATAAACCAAATATGCCACCAACAATGTACCTATTGTGCCCAGCGTATTGAAGAAATCCATCAGGCTACCAAACTCGAAATGAGAGTCAGATTGTTTCAAAGCCCCATTTATAACTAACCACAATGAAAGTACTAACAAAATTAGAACTGCTGACTTTACGAAAATATTATAGATAATTTTAAACATGAATCACCATTTTCCTAAAAAATTTTTATATTAAAAGTTATTATCTTTCAATTTCAAACTTATCCATTGCTTTCTCTCGATTCCCTCCTGTTACGCTGAGGATTTTTAAAATTTCAAAAAACATAATAGACTTATCCGATTGAAGTGGGGGCAATAATGAAACCTTTTCACCTGACATGGTAAGCATAAAGCAAATGCCATTTAAAAGGTTAATTAATCTTAAGAAGTTTGCTTTTTCATAATAATTTGGCATAAATCCGTGTATAATGCTATGCCTGTTCAATTGTGTTAAACCGCTATAAAAAGCTGTAGATTGATATAAATGATTTTGAACATAGTTATGGCAGTTCAACATGATTTGAACTCTTTTATCAAACTTATTGAAGAAACTTTTTGTTTTTATACCCGCCGGAACCCAGTCATAATTATGATAAACAAAGTCATTGATATATTTTTTTACAGAAGCCTCGATTATTCCTAGTAAGAATTTCGCACCTACATTTTCAGGTTCAGAGATACCTAAAGAATTTCCTAAAGACCTAATTGCATTCTCGATACAAGGCAAAAGGGTAGTTATAGCCGAACGGTAATAACCTAAAGAGTATAACTCAATGGTTTCTTTAATTTGGATGTGTGATTCCTTTAAAGCTTTGAATTTAGGATATAGCTCAATGGAAAAAGTTGAGAGGTTTAGTTTACCAAAAACCACTTCAAGGAATTTATTCCCTAGTTCTATTTGATTCTCTTTACTTTCAGAATCCTTAATTTGATGAATAATAGGCCCCAGCGTGCCCATAGATACGTAAGGTGGAAGGATTGTTTCTGCATAATTAAGCATTTCACCGAAGAACAATAAATTTTTGTCCTCAAGGCATTCAACTGAATTTTTCGGGAAGAATATGTTGTAGTTTTTATAAACAAGGCAATATCCATCGAGAGGCATCATACAAGTGGTAATCTGAGCAGAATTAACTGAATAATCTGCTTTACCTAGTAACCGATTAAGTATGGGAGTTAGATGCTCTATATCAGACTGTGCTTTATTGTTCCTCTTAAATTCTCTGTACACCTTACGTATTTTTGCTTCAGTTTCAATGTTCATCTGAAATCTCTAATTACATGATTTGAAAGTAATAAATACCATAAAAATTCAGAGGAATAACACTATGCAGATAGACAATTTTAAAATCGGTAGATTTGAGTTAAGAAAGGTTGGGGAAGCAATCCAGTACTACATTAGTGGTGAGCAAGTGCAGTACGTTGAACTGGCTTTTGATAGTCCAGAACGTGTCACACTTGATGTACTGAAAGAGATGTATGACCGTGAATCATACGATAGCGGGTTGAAATGGGAAGTTTAAGCCATAATAAATCAACAAAGTGATCATTATGGCTTGTGACTAATCGAACTTACTTCTTAGAGCGTTTAACATTGTTTTTTTCGCCCTTGCTACAAATTCATCTTCAGTTTCGCCCGGTAATACGTCACCAATTTTTTGATCTAGCTTTGTGATGAATTCATCACTTTTGACAACTTCTATTACTTCATTTGAAAATTGCTCGGCTTTTGTTTCGCTGCCTAGAATAGGTTTAGTTATACGGGTCATACTGAGTTGTGCATCTTTTAGTACAGCAACATCGAAACTTTTTTTAAGCAAGGCTAATTGATTTTTATCCATGTTTTTCTTCTCCAGTGTTGCCTTGCGATTTATTTTTAAACATTTGGCGGAATAATGAATCAAACATTTCCGTGACAATCAAAAAAATTTTTTCTTTAGTCTCAGGTGGTAGAGAAGAAAAAAAGTTGTAGATTGACATTACGATTTTCAGCAGCGTCGATAACATTGCAATTCCCTCTAAGAAATGATGCAAGTACTAACGGCATAATTTAAAAAAACTTTAATTATTTTTATCATTATGAGATCATTAGATTGCCCTGTTGACCTGCCCCCAGTATCAGATACAACCTTCAGTTAGTAATGTCGGTTGGTTTTTCTTCATGTTTCCCGTTTCGCCAGCATGCTGCAAATTCAGACGGCGTCTGGTAATTCAGCGATTAATGAGGTCTTGACTCGTTATAGTCCTGCCGCCAGTCACTAATGATTTTCCGGGCATGAAGAATATCGCTGAACCAGTGCTCATTCAGACATTCATCCCGAAAGCGTCCGTTAAAACTCTCAATAAACCCGTTCTGTGTTGGCTTACCCGGCTGGATGAGTCGCAGTTCCACGCCATGCTCAAAAGCCCACTGATCGAGCGCACGGCAGGTAAATTCCGGGCCCTGATCGGTTCTTATCGTTGCCGGATAGCCACGAAACAGCGCGATGCCGTCCAAAATACGCGCGACCTGAACGCCTGAAATACCGAAAGCAGCGGTGATCGTCAGACACTCCTTCGTGAAATCATCCACGCAGGTCAGGCACTTAATTCGGCGGCCGCTGGCAAGTGCATCCATGACAAAATCCATCGACCATGTCAGGTTCGGCGCATCCGGGCGGAGAAGCGGAAGCCGCTCAGTCGCCAGCCCCTTACGGCGTCGCCTGCGTTTTACACCCAGACCGTTAAGGTGTTAGATGCGGTAAACCCGCTTGTGGTTGACGTGAAGGCCCTCCCGACGTAATAACTGCCAGATGCGCCGGTAACCAAACCGGCGACGTTCAAGTGCCAGCTCTGTGATACGCAGAGATAGCTGCGCGTCAGCAGCCGGACGCTGAGCCGAATAACGACAGGTTGAAAGGGACAGACCAGCCAGCCTGCAGGCACGGCGTTGTGACAGACCCGTTGTCTCACACATGACTTCTACGGCCTCCCGCTTCTGGTCTGTCGTCAGAACTTTCGGCCCAGAGCCACCTGAAGCGCCTCCTTATCCAGCATGGCTTCAGCGAGCAGCTTCTTGAGGCGGGCATTCTCCTCTTCGAGTGACTTGAGCCGCTTCACTTCGGGGACTTCCATGCCGCCAAACTTCTTGCGCCAGGTGTAGAAGGTGGCATCTGAAATAGCATGCTTGCGGCAGAGTTCCCGGGCCGAAACCCCGGCTTCAGCCTCGCGGAGAATGCTGATGATCTGTTCGTCGGAAAATCGCTTCTTCATGGGGATGTCCTCATGTGACTTATGAAGACATTACTAACATCGCGGTGTATTAATCAACGGGGAGCAGGTCAGAAACACGTAAGGGGTTCACTTGGCGGCAAGCGTTAGGCTATGTGCTTACCTTAATAGTGGCATGGAATTATGTGGCGATACCAGTACTGGCATTGTTTGGGGTAGTACTACCTCCCATACCACTTGCTGATGTGTGGAGAGTACTGATAATATTAATTGGTGGTAGTTGATAGGAAGCGTTTAGGCTTCCTATTAAGATGAGTGAATTGTGGAATGCTTATAATTTTAATGTGAGTCGATAATAAAAAGTTCAGCATGACTAGATTTTCTGATCTGACTGACACAGATCATGATTCTAGTGTATTCTCTTTCGATTGAGCAAAGTATATACAATAATTCTTGTTTGCTATATGTAACTTTTCCATCGAAGGAATCTTCTAACCTCTTTCTAAACAACTGAATGTTTTTGTCAAAATTATGAGAGGCATTAAAAATTACGTTGGTTCTTATATTGAAGTAACCTGTTTGCGACACATTCCAATGACGCAGAAAGCCTATTAAAACTGTAATGTCTCTAACGGTTTTAATCAGTGATTCACTTCCTTCTAATCCATTTTTAAATTCATCTAAAATCATTTCTTTATTACTAGAGTTGTGGAGAAATGGTTCGACTTTATCATAAAGCATACTTTCTACATGTCCAAATGTAATTACAAGGTCATGAAATAATTCGGCATGCTTAACTAAAACAGCATCAGTTTTTTCGAACGCTTTATCGTTTAGCTTATGAACATACCAGTCTTTAACTTTGGCCGCAGCATAGACAGTAAAAAGTAAAGCCATAGATGCGACGAAAGCAGAAACTCCTGGCGGCGTGATATGGTTGTCAAAGTAGAAAAAATTAATCAGGAATACTGTATATGCACCTATAAGGAATGATGCGATACAAGATAAGGAAATTTCGTTTGCAAATTTTTTTTAGTTCTTTCAATAGCATCTTGTTACTTTCCTTAAGTGGTTGTTTGTTCAATTAATAAAGTTAATTATTGTTTTATGCAGTGGGGAGTAAACAAATGGTTTGTTATTGTCAATTGAAAGGGTAAGTTCAATATTTTTTTCACTTTCTTTTAGTGCTATTTTAATTTTTTCTTCTTCATTTTCAATGTAAACTTTAAATCTATCAATAGTTATTTTTAAGTGCATTAGCTTATGGGTATCAAAAAAAGAATCACCTGAAGCCATGACACCCATGAAATGATAAGTAGTTTCATCTGACAGTTTCATCGCATAGTTGGCATGTTTTTTATGAAGCGTCATTCGTTGCATTGAAGTTAATGTCAGACCTGAAACTTGGCTGCTTTTGAATTTTGAGATCACATCAGGGACATACTTGTGAATTTTTTCGATCAAATCAACATTAGACCACCCATCATTTTGAGCCGTAGGATGATTCAAAACATCTATGAAAATAATAGCATTATCGTAAACTACAGCGAATAAAATGTAGCCAGTACGTTCGAAATAACCATTAGAATCTTTTTCTACGGATAAATGGAAGTGGTGAATGTTCCAGTAGTTTAAAAGTAAATCATGGAATTTAAATTTGGATGTGTTTTTTGATAAGTGCCCACGAAGTGATAGGCCTTTTGTTATTTTCTCTTTTAACTTTTCATATCCTTTTAAAAGATGAATAGGAACTTTTATTCTTGGTAGCTCAATAACTACTCTAGGTTTATCATCTGGGATTTTTCTTTGAAATGAATACACAACTAACAAATTATCTTCCCATGAAAGATTATCATTATACTTGTGTCCGTATTTTTTAAGTTCATCCTTGATATATTCTTTAAGACCTATTGATGGGTTAAAGGTAATCATTTTACTCCCTTACAAATAAATACCTGAAAAACAGCAGGTATTTTATGGCACGTATTACAAAACAACAATCAAAATTGCATGAGCAGGTAATGGATCTTGTTCACTCAGATATGCAACTCACTTTCGATGAAAAAGAATTCATCCTCTGGAACTTCCAAGGGGACGGCATTGGGAGTACTGGGGCATTCTTCACGCCTGAAGGACTAGCATGGGATTTCACCATTGATAGCTATTCATCGGGGCGTTGTCTTGAACTATGTGCAGGCATAGGGGCATTAAGTTTCTGCCAGTAAACTCGATGTAAACCAAAACACATCACATGTGTAGAACTCAACCCGGATTACGTTGCAGTAGTGAAGCGAGTACTACCACAGGCAGAATGGATCATCGGTGATGCTCTTAGTTACTCTTCAAGTGAACGCTATGACATTGTTTATGGCAATCCACCGTTCGGTAAGATCAAAACCTCAGAGGCCGTTACAGGCTCTTACAAGGGTTCTGAGTTCGAATACAAGGTTATTACTCATGGTGCATCACTTGCAGACTATGGGGTATGGATAGTTCCTCAAGGTTCGGCGGGATTTGTGTATAGCGGGGTGAGGTGTTACGTGCGTAGGGAATC
>NZ_MLFP01000007.1 GCF_002095465.1 Pantoea rodasii
CTTGGGGTTGCTTCGGGGCAGAGGTGCTCTGGCACCAGACTGCGTTATCATCCGCCACCTAACTGACAAGCATTGCGCCATTTATGGCGCTCTGTATCCCAGTGCGCAGGCGACCTTTAAATCGCCACCAACCCGCGCACGCCTTCCGCTTCCATATTTGATCCCGCGCCGCGTTGCACGATCTCTCCGCGTGACATCACCAGATACTGATCGGCCAGTTCGGCGGCGAAATCGTAAAATTGCTCCACCAGCAAGATCGCCATATCACCACGCTGGGCTAACTGGCGGATCACTGCACCGATCTCTTTGATCACTGATGGCTGGATCCCTTCGGTGGGCTCATCCAGGATCAACAGCTGCGGTTTGCATGCCAGCGCCCGACCGATCGCCAGCTGCTGCTGTTGTCCGCCGGACAGATCGCCGCCGCGTCGGGCTTTCATCTCGCGTAGCACCGGGAACAGCTGATAGATCTCTTCGGGCACGGTTTTGGCCTGCGATCCCGAGAAGCGTGCCAGCCCCATCAGCAGGTTCTCTTCCACCGTCAGGCGCGGAAAGATTTCACGGCCCTGCGGCACATAAGCAATGCCCGATTGCACGCGCTGGTGCGGCTTACGGCTGTTGATCACCTTATCCTGCCAGCGAATTTCACCGGATTTGGCCGGAATCAGCCCCATAAGACATTTCAGCAGCGTGGTTTTACCCACGCCGTTGCGCCCCAGCAGGCAGGTAATTTCGCCTGGTTTGGTTGCAAAAGAGAGGCCGCGCAAAATATGGCTGCCGCCGTAATATTGATTCAGTTCGGAAACCTGCAACATGTTAGCGCCCCAGATAAACGTCAATGACCCGATCGTTCGCCTGCACTTCGCGTAACGATCCCTCAGCCAGCACCTGACCCTGATGCAGCACTGTGACGTGATCGGCGATGGTCTCGACAAACCCCATATCGTGCTCGACCACCATCAGCGAGTGCTTGCCTGCCAGGCTGCGAAACAGCTCGGCGGTGTACTCGGTTTCTGCATCGGTCATGCCTGCAGCCGGTTCATCCAGCAGCAGCAGATGCGGATCCTGCACTAACAACATACCGATTTCGAGAAACTGCTTCTGACCGTGCGACAGCAGCCCGGCTTTGCGCTGGCGTTCACCGCCGAGGCGCAGCAGTTTCAATACCTCATCAATGCGATCCTGCTGCTCGCCGTTCAGCCTGGCGCGCAAACTGGCCCACACCGATTTATCGTTTTTCAGCGCAATTTCCAGATTTTCAAACACCGTGAGTGCCTCAAACACCGTGGGTTTCTGGAATTTACGCCCAATGCCGGCGCGGGCGATCTCTACCGGCGACATCCTGGTGAGATCGGTGTCCTGGTCGTAGATCACCTGCCCGTTGTCAGGACGAGTTTTACCAGTGATCACATCCATCAGCGTGGTTTTGCCTGCGCCGTTGGGGCCGATCACGCAGCGCAGTTCACCGACGCCGATCTTCAGTGACAGATCGGTAAGCGCGCGGAAGCCATCAAACGAGACGTTGATCTTCTCCAGTTGCAGCACCGGATCGCTCTGATCGCGATGGCGGTCTGCCGGATGAGGTTGGGTAAACAGTTGTTCAGTCATCACGCCTCCGGCGCAGCAGGCCAATCACACCACGCGGCAGGAACAGCGTGACGAGGATAAACATCAGGCCGAGGAAGAACAGCCAGTATTCGGGGAATGCCACGGTAAACCAGCTCTTAGCGCCATTCACAATCGCCGCGCCGAGCAGTGGACCAATCAAGGTGCCGCGCCCGCCGAGCGCCACCCAGATAGCCGCCTCAATCGAGTTGGTCGGCGACATCTCGCTGGGGTTGATGATACCGACCTGCGGCACATACAGTGCGCCCGCCAGGCCACACAGCACCGCTGACAGCGTCCAGACAAACAGCTTGAAGCCTTTAGGGTCGTAACCGACGAACATCAGGCGGTTTTCGGCATCGCGTACCGCCGTCAGCACCCGGCCAAACTTGCTGCGTGCCAGTGCGAAGCCAATGCCAAGGCTGATTAACAACAGCAGCACGGTGGCGACGAACAGCCCAATGCGCGTGCCGGTGGCGGTAACGTTAAAGCCGAGCAGGGTGGTGAAGCCGGTAAAGCCGTTGTTACCGCCAAAGCCGGTTTCATTACGGAAGAACAGCAGCATGCCCGCGTAGGTCAGCGCCTGCGTCATGATCGAGAAATAAACCCCTTTGATTTTTGAGCGGAAGGCGAAGAAGCCAAACACCAGCGCCAGCAAACCCGGTACCAGCATGATCAGGCACAGCGCCCAGGCAAAGTGCTGCGTACCCGCCCAAAACCACGGCAGTTCGTTCCACGACAGGAACGACATAAACGCCGGTAAGCCATCGCCGGAAGCCTGACGCATCAGGTACATGCCCATTGCGTAGCCGCCGAGGGCGAAGAACAAACCGTGACCGAGAGACAGCAATCCGGCGTAGCCCCACACCAGATCCAGCGCCACCGCCACCGTGGCATAGCAGAGAATTTTCCCTACCAGCGTTAGCGTGTAAGTGGAGATCGCCAGCGGGTGCGTGGCGGGCAGCAGGGCGCAGAACGGCAGCACCAGCAACAGCAGGGTGATGACGATGCCGAGGCTAATGCTGAGGCGTGGCGCTTTACGTGCCAGCGTTAAGGTTATGGGTTGGCTCATCAGTCAATCACCCTTCCTTTGAAAGCAAACAGGCCCTGTGGACGTTTCTGAATGAACAGAATGATCAACACGAGGATGAGGATTTTGCCCAGCACCGCACCAATCTGCGGTTCCAGCACTTTGTTGAGAATGCCCAAGCCAAAGGCGGCCACCACGGTGCCCGCCAGTTGGCCCACGCCACCCAGCACCACCACCAGGAAGGAGTCGATGATGTAACCCTGGCCGAGTTCCGGCCCGACGTTGCCGAGCTGCGACAGCGCCACACCGCCCAGCCCGGCGATACCGGAACCCAGACCGAACGCCAGCATATCGATGCGCCCGGTCGGCACGCCGCAGCAATCGGCCATGGCGCGGTTTTGCGTCACGGCGCGCACGCTAAGGCCCAGGCGCGTTTTGTTCAGCAGCAGCCAGGTGAGGCCGAGTACAGCAAACACAAACAGGATCACCGCAATACGGTTGTAAGGCAGCACCAGATTAGGCAGCACCTGCAAGCCACCGGAGAGCCAGCTCGGGTTAGCCACTTCCAGGTTTTGTGCGCCAAATAGCATGCGCACCAGCTGGATCAGCATCAGGCTGATGCCCCAGGTGGCGAGCAGGGTTTCCAATGGGCGACCGTATAAATGGCGAATGATGGTGCGCTCCAACAGCATGCCGATCCCGGCGGTAACCAGGAACGCAACGGGCAGCGCCAGCAGCGGATACCACGCCAGCCACTGCGGTGCGAACTGCTGGAACAGGTTTTGTACAAACCAGGTGGCGTAAGCGCCGAGCATCAGCATCTCGCCGTGCGCCATATTGATCACGCCAAGCAGACCGTAAGTGATCGCCAGGCCAAGCGCGGCCAGCAGCAGGATCGAGCCTAGAGACAGGCCGGTAAACGCCTGACCTAAAATATCGCCCCACATCAGGCGATGTTTAATCTGTTGCAGGCTCTCAGTGGCAGCGGCGCGCACCTGCGCATCGGGTTCGTTGCTGGCCTGAGTTAAGCGATTGAGACTGGCCTGCATATTGGGATCGCTGGATTCACCGAGCAGCGTGACGGCTTTGAGACGCACGCTGGCATCTGGGCTGGCGAGTTGCAGGTTGGCCGCCGCCATAGCGAGCACCGCGTGAACCTGAGTGTCTTTCTCCACCGCGAGGCGCTGTTCAATCAGCGGCAGCTGATCGGCGGCACCGTCGTTTTGCAGTTGTTGTGCAGCGCGCAGGCGAATGGCGGGATCGTCGCTCACCAGCTGGTGGGCGGCGAGGGCGCTGGCGATTAACACGCGCAGCCGGTTGTTCATAAACAGCTTTTTGGTGTCACCCGTCGGCTGTTGTGCGCTGTCCAGCGGGATGAGTTTGTCATCCTGTTTGCTGAACGGCTGTTTGTTCTGGTCGATGACCATGCTTTCGTTGCGCAGTGCCTGCAGCAGCGGCAAGCGGCTGGCCTGCGGTGCGGCAGCCCACTGTTGCAGCAGATTGGCCTGATCAGTGCGGCTGGCGGCGGCGAAATCAGCGCCATCGCCCGCCTGGGCGAGCCACGGCAGGAGCAGCAGCAGACAGCAAAGATAACGGCGGATTGTCATGATGATGATCCTGTTTGTCGTGAGGCTTGGGTGCGGCTGAAGCCCTCACCCGAACCCTCTCCCGCAAGTGAAAGAGGGGACCGATCCAGCAAAGACTTAACGCGGTTAATCACATTCGGCATCCTCTCCCTGACTCTGTGAGAGTGGATCCGGATGCGGCTGCTGCCTTCGACCTGTCCCGATGGCAGAGAGTCGGTGTTACGACAGCAGCGCGCACTTTGCGTATTACTTGGTCGACTTCACCGGATAATCCGGCTTCTTATCATTACCGGCGATGTACGGGCTCCACGGCTGGGCACGCACCGTTTTATCGGTCTGCCACACCACGGTGAACTGGCCGTTCTCTTCCACTTCGCCAATCATCACCGGCTTGTGCAGATGGTGGTTGGTGTTATCCATGGTCAGGGTAAAACCGTCTGGCGCTTTAAAGCTCTGTCCGGCCATTGCCGCACGCACTTTGTCCACATCGGTGGTGCCTGCTTTTTCTACCGCCTGCGCCCACATATGAATGCCGACGTAGGTCGCTTCCATCGGGTCGTTGGTTACCACGGTGCCCGCGTTCGGCAGGTTGTGCGCTTTGGCATAGGCACGGTAATCCGCCACGAATTTGGTGTTGGTCGGGTTATCGACTGATTCGAAGTAGTTCCACGCCGCTAACTGACCGACCAGAGGTTTGGTATCAATGCCACGCAGTTCTTCTTCGCCAACAGAGAAGGCGATCACCGGAATATCCGTGGCTTTGATGCCCTGGTTGGCCAGTTCTTTGTAGAACGGCACGTTAGAGTCACCGTTAATGGTGGAGATCACTGCAGTTTTGCCACCGGCAGAAAACTTCTTGATGTTAGAAACGATGGTCTGATAATCGCTATAACCAAACGGCGTATAGACCTCTTCGATGTCTTTATCCTGGATGCCCTTAGTGTGCAGGAAGGCGCGCAGTATCTTGTTGGTAGTGCGCGGGTAGACGTAATCGGTACCCAGCAGGAAGAAGCGTTTGGCGCTGCCGCCGTCTTCGCTCATCAGGTACTCCACCGCCGGAATCGCCTGCTGGTTTGGCGCGGCGCCGGTGTAGAACACGTTTGGCGACATCTCTTCGCCTTCATACTGCACCGGATAGAACAGCAAGCCGTTCAGCTCTTCAAACACCGGCAGCACTGACTTACGTGAGACCGAGGTCCAGCAGCCGAACACCGCCGCGACTTTATCTTGCGTCAGCAGCTGGCGCGCTTTTTCCGCGAACAGCGGCCAGTTAGACGCCGGATCGACCACGACCGGTTCCAGCTTCTTGCCCAGCACGCCGCCTTTGGCGTTGATCTCATCAATGGTCATCAGGGCCACGTCTTTCAGCGGTGTCTCAGAGATCGCCATGGTGCCGGAAAGCGACGACATGATGCCGACTTTGATGGTATCAGCGGCCTGGGCACCAAAGGTAAAGCCCAAACTGGCCACGGTGGCGGAGAGCGCAAAAGCTTTTAGCAACGAACGTCTTTTCATCGTTAACCCTCTAAATGTGTTAGTGTTTTTATTCAATGGGTTGAAGCCGGGCCTGCTGTAACATATGCAATGTGATCTTTCTGACCTCTGCCTTACTGACGGCGATGTGGTCGGTTAAAATGCGCTGTGCCTCCTCGGTTTGTTGCTGGAAAATCGCCCGTAAAATCTGAGCGTGTTCTCGGTATGTCGCATCCACCCGGTCGTCACGCGTAAAGTCGAGACGGCGGATAATGCGGATCTTTTCGGTTAATTCTGCGTGGATGCGCGCCATCTCCTGATTGCCCGCGGCGGCCACCAGCGCCATGTGAAAGGCTTCGTCGTGCGCCGATACTGCTTTGCCATCCTCCAGGCGAGGCGCATCGATCCAGAAACTTTTCAGTTCGGTCAGTATCTCGGCACAGGCCAGCGGTGGCAGCGCGCACAGACGGCGTACCGCTTCGCGCTCCAGCACGGTGCGGAAGTCATACAGTTCTTCGAAATACTCGAAGTCGAACGGCTTCACCTGCCAGCCGCTGCGGAACCACACTTCCACATAG
Organism: Pantoea rodasii; assembly: GCF_002095465.1. GTDB lineage: Bacteria > Pseudomonadota > Gammaproteobacteria > Enterobacterales > Enterobacteriaceae > Pantoea > Pantoea rodasii. The sequence goes on from NZ_MLFP01000007.1 coordinate 6,273, forward strand.
CCCTCGCGCTCCAGCCAGAACAGCGCCTGACGCACCGGCGTGCGGCTCACCTCGAGCCGATCGGCGATTTCGTTTTCGCTAAAGCGGTCACCCGGCATTAAACGGAACTCAAAAATGTCCTGTTTCAGCGCCTGATAAACCTTCTCCGCCAGCGCTTCCGGACGGCCTTTGCTACGTGGGCTTTGATTCATGCGTGCTCCTTATTCCAGCCACAGCAGGGTGTCGCCCGGACTGACCGGACGTCCTGCCTGGCAGGCAATGCGTTTCACCGTGCCGGCCTGCGGCGCGATAATTGCCAGTTCCATTTTCATCGCTTCAACGATGATCAGCGTTTGACCGGCTTCCACCGCGTCACCCGGCTGCACCAGCACTTTCCAGATGTTGCCGTTCATATCGGCGCAAACCGCTAGCGCATCGTCATCGGCTTCCGCCACCATCAGCGTCTCTTCACTGGTGAGCGGCGCGTTCTGTTCTTCCTGCGCCCACAGCGTCACTTCCTGTTCGAAAGCGCCGGACTGGCGCTGACGGAAGTCGGTAATCGAATCGGCATGCTCCGCGAGGAATTGACCATGCGCGGCGAAATCAAACAGGGTTTCTTCGATACGCACCGTGGCGCGGCCTTCGCGGAAGTCATCGCGCAACAGGGTAAGTTCGTCCTCGGTCACCGGATAGAAGCGCACCTGATCGAAGAAGTGCAGCAGCCACGGTTCATCTGCCGCGAACTGATCGTTCTTGAGGAATTTGTTCCAGATCGGCAGCGTGCGGCCCACCAGCTGATAGCCGCCAGGGGAATCCATGCCGTAGATGCACATGTACATGCCGCCGATACCCACCGTGCCTTCAGCGGTGAAGGTACGCGCCGGGCTGTATTTGGAACTCAGCAGGCGATGGCGTGGATCGATCGGTACTGCACACGGCGCGCCAAGATAGACATCGCCAAGACCGAGGATCAGATAGCTGGCATCGAAAATCGTGTCGCGTACCGCTTCACGACTTTCCAGACCGTTGATGCGCTGAATAAAATCAACGTTGTTCGGCAGCCATGGCGCGGTAGCGCGCACGGTTTCCTGGTAACGCTCAACCGCACCCAGCGTGGCGCTGTCTTCAAACGCCATCGGCATCCAGACGATGCGGGAAGGCACCTTCAGCTGGCTGACATCACCGAGTCCGGCTTCTAACTCCAGCAGCAGATTCATCAACTGTTTCTGGCTGAGGATCAGGCTGTCATAGCGCACTTGCAGGGAGCGAACGCCGGGTGACAGCTCTTCGACGCCGGGCACCGCACGTTCACGCAGCGCATTCATCAGCAGGTGCACACGCAGACGCAGCGCCAGATCCAGCACGTTGTCGCCGTACTCAATCAGCACATATTTATCACCGGCCTGACGGTAAACCGCCGCTGGCGTGGCAGCCGTAGCAGGTAAGGCGGCGAGCAAAGTGGCAGAGCCAATATCACTGGCGGCCAGTGAGGGCACCTCAAAGGCTGGCGCATGGGTGCTGCGCAGGGTTTCCACGCTGTGCGCCTGGGCTTTCTCCAGCGCCACCGCTTCGTCGGCGCTGATCGGATGGAAGCGAATGCTGTCGCCCGGCTTCACCTGGCCGACTTTCCACAGTTCGGCTTTGGCGATGGTCACCGGGCAGACGAAGCCGCCAAGGCTTGGGCCGTCATGGGTCAGGATCACCGGGAAATCGCCGGTAAAGTTCACCGCGCCAATCGCGTATTCGCAGTCGTGTACGTTAGACGGGTGCAGCCCAGCTTCACCGCCGTTGGCGCGCGTCCAGGTCGGTTTTGGCCCGACTAAACGCACACCGAGGCGGTTGGAGTTGTAGTGCACCTGCCAGTCGCTGGCGAAGAATTCATCGATAGCCGCCTGAGTGAAGAAATCCGGTGCGCCGTGCGGTCCGTACAACACGCCGATGCGCCACTCGGTGCCGTAGTGTGGCACCAGCGCGTGATCCAGTGCTTGCGGCTCACTGACCGGCGCTGGCGTAGTGCAGGCAGCCAGTAGCGGTTGAGAGATTGGCAGCATGTCCGCGACGCGCAGGGTGCGCCCGGCATGACCGCCAAACTGGCCGAGTGAGAAAGTAGAGCGGCTGCCGAGGTATTCAGGCACGTCGAAGCCGTTACGCACCGCTAGATAGGTGCGGCAACCGCTTTGGGCACGACCTAACGTCAGCGTCTGGCCGGCTTTCACGCTGACTGGCTGCCAGTAATCGAGGTGCATGCCATCAAGCTCTGCCGGGCAATCGGCTCCGGTCAGGGCAATCACCGCATCGCTGTGGAAACGCAGCGTCGGGCCTTGCAGAGTAAATTCCAGTCCGGCGGCGCTGTCGTGGTTGCCGACGATGCGGTTAGCGAGGCGGAAAGCGAAGTCATCCATCGGGCCCGAAGGCGGTACGCCGATGTCCCAATAGCCGAGGCGGCCAGGGAAATCCTGAATGCTACTGAAGGTGCCGGGTTGCAGCACTTCAATCACGCTGGCGGACGGCGTAAAGCTGTCGAGGAAACGCGTCCAGACTTTGCCGCTGCTGAACGCTTCGGTGGCGACAATCTGGCGCAGATAATCGAGGTTGGTGGCGATGCCGTGCAGCTGTGTGGCATCCAGCGCCTGCTGCATTTTCGCCAGCGCCGCTTCGCGCGTATCGGCGTGAACAATCAGTTTGGCGATCATCGGATCGTAAAACGCTGAGACTTCAGTGCCGGTATCGATCCAGCCATCTACGCGCACGTCATCCGGGAAAAGGACGCCGGTCAGCGTGCCGGGACTCGGCTGGAAGTTTTTCAACGGATCTTCCGCGTAGATACGCACTTCAATCGACGCGCCTTGCGGTGCCTGTTGCAGGCGTGCCCAGTCGATGGCATCACCGGCGGCGACTTGCAGCATGCACTCGACCAAATCCAACCCGGTCACGCACTCCGTCACCGGATGCTCCACCTGCAGGCGGGTGTTCACTTCGAGGAAGTAAAACGCGTCCTGCTCAGCGTCATAGATGTATTCCACGGTGCCGGCGCTGCGGTAATTGACTAACTCACCAAGGCGCACGGCGGATGACAGCAGCGCTTCACGCGTCGCCTGCGGCAGGTTCGGTGCGGGGTCTCTTCCACCACTTTCTGGTTACGGCGCTGCAGCGAACAGTCACGCTCACCGAGGGCAATCACTTTGCCGGTGCCATCGCCAAAAATCTGCACTTCAACGTGGCGCGCGCGGTCGATAAAGCGCTCCAGAAATACGCCTGCATCACTAAAGAATTGTTCGCCGAGACGACGCACGCTTTCCCACGCATTGCGCAGCGCATCGGCGTCGTCGCAGCGGGTTAAGCCAATACCGCCGCCGCCTGCGGTGCTTTTCAGCATCACCGGATAACCGATAGTGTCAGCGGCGCTAAGCGCCTCTTCCAGTGAATCCAGCAGCGGCGTGCCGGGTGTCATCGGAACGCCTGCGCTGGCGGCTAACTCGCGTGCGCGGTGCTTCAGGCCAAACTCGCCAATCTGCTGAGCAGTCGGGCCGACAAACGCAATACCGGCTTCTTCGCAGGCGGCAGCAAACGGCAGGCTTTCGGAGAGGAAGCCGTAGCCCGGCCAGATGGCTTCTGCGCCGGTCTCTTTGGCGGCGGCGAGAATTTTATCAATACGCAAATAGCTGTCGCTGGCTTTGTCGCCGCCGAGCGCAATCGCCACATCGGCTTCTTTGACATGGCGCGCGTTACGGTCGGCATCGGAATAGACGGCGACGCTCTTCACGCCAAGGCTTTTCAGGGTGCGAATCGCGCGGCAGGCAATTTCGCCACGGTTAGCAATCAGTACGGTGCTGAACATGATTATTTACTCCCCTGAGAGGCCAGCCAGTTGCGCCAGCCGCCAAATTCGGTAATTTCCAGCGCCTGTGACAGCACTGCCGGTTCACAGATAAAGCCTTTCACCACGCGACCATCAGCCAGCGTCAGTGAGCCAATGCCGAGCGGGGCCGGGATTTCCGCTACGAATTCGCCAAAGCGCGCCAGCGGGATATCCCACAGTTCCACCGTGATCGCCGCACCGCTGTCGCCACGCAGCAGGCCGGGCTTCTTGATCGGGCCATCGAGCAGCGCAAACAGGCGGTAGTTGCTGGCGGTTTGTGTCTCTTCCACCAACACCGCATCGCGGGTGGTGAGCTGGAAATTGAGCGGCATGCCGGTGAGATGCGCTCCGACTACGGCCACGCGCACGTGATCGGCAGAAACCGGGAATGCAGTGTATTGAGAAGGCTGAGCTTTGCCGGTGGCGCCTAATGTCAGCGCCATCTGCTGCTGCCACTGAAGGCCAAAGCCCGCCAGCGCGCGATCCTGCCAGGCCGGTGCAATCAGCGTGATGCCCGCTGGCAGGCCATCGGCGCGGAACGGACCAGGCAGCGCCAGCGCGCTGAGGTCGGCGAGATTGGTAAAGTTGGTGTAAGTGCCGAACTGCGAGTTGAAGCGCACTGGCTCCTGTTTCATCTCTTCCAGCGTGTGAATAGTGGGTGAAGTCGGCACCACTAGCGCATCGAACTGCGCCAGGGTTTGCTGGATTTGACGCGTCAGCTCGGCACGCAGGTATTCCGCCTGATAAGCTTCGACGGCGGTGTATTTCAGGCCGCTGCTGACAATGCCGTACACCACTGGATCCATCTCTTCCGGGCGGTTGATCATTTCGCCGACAGCCACCGTGCGCTCGGCCACCCACGGGCCGTAATAGAGTTGTTCCGCCAGCTGGTGGAATGCAGTGAAGTCGATAGGATGCAGCGTCGCGCCGCCCGCTTGTAGTTGCTCCAGCGCACTCAACCACGCGGCTTCCGCCTGCTTATCACCAAAGAACTCTGGCGACGCGGGGATAGCAAAATCGGGTTGCGCTTTTAAGCTGCCAGGCGCGGTATGCGGATTGCTGCGTGAGTAGGCATCTCCGGCATCGTAGCCGCCTGCGGCGGTGGCAACGGCGAAGGCATCTTCCACCGTCAGGGCGAAGACGGAGATGGTGTCATTCAGACGGCAGGCTGGCACCACGCCGCTGGCTGAGAACCAACCTTTGGTGGGTTTCAGACCGACGATGTTATTAAAGCCCGCCGGGACGCGACCGGAACCGGCGGTATCGGTGCCCAGCGAGAAGCCTACCAGGCCGCGTGCCAGCACCGAAGCAGAACCGGAGCTGGAGCCGCCGCTGACATATTCTGGATTAAAGGTGTTACTCACTGCGCCAAACGGCGAGCGCGTGCCGACTAAGCCCGTGGCGTACTGGTCGAGATTGGTTTTGCCAATCACCACCGCACCGGCCGCTTTTAACTGTGCGACCACAAAGGCATCGGCTTCTGCGGTGTAAGTGAACGCCGGGCAGGCGGCGCTGGTCGGCCAGCCTGCCACATCAATATTGTCTTTCACCGCAAACGGCACGCCAAACAGCGGCAGCGCAGCGGGATTACGCAAATAACTGGCCAGCAAGGGCTCGATTTGCGCTTGCAGCTGTGCGGGCGAGGCGACATACAGCCAGGCATTATCCTGCTGGTCGATGGCGTCGAGGTGGGCTGCCAACAGCGCGCTAATGCACTGCGGGTCCTGCTGATAGCGGTGCTGCCAATCCTGAAGCGTGTATCCAAAGGTTGCTGCCATGAGTGAATTCCAACTGGTATACAAGATGGAATTCAACAGAGCAAAGCGCGTGCCATTTTTGTAAGTGAATGAATAGTTGTAGCTAATTGATATGACATAAGATTTTGTGATGATAATTTGCACAGCCACGGCGCAGACGGTGTGCAATCACGGTGCGCCTGCGTAAATTTTGTGAAGAACATGGCAAGAGACCGTTGGCCTGGTTAGCATGAGTTAAGTCTGGCATGAGCTGGATCGCAGCGAAGAGGAGAGCAGAGTGGAGAAGTGGCGTAACTGGATGATAGGGATCTGTCTGGTCAGCACGGCCAGCAGCGTGTGGGCCGACTCGCTGGATCAACAACGACAGCGCTATGCGCAAATCAAACAAGCCTGGGATAATAACCAAATGGACCAGGTCTCGCAGCTGATGCCAACGCTGCAGGATTATCCGCTCTATCCGTATCTGCAATACCGTTTGCTGGCGCAGGATCTCGATCAAGAGACGCCGCTGGCGGTGAAGAACTTTATTCAGCAATATCCGACGCTGCCACCGGCGCGTTCGCTTTCAACGCGCTTCGTCAATGTGCTGGCACATCGTCAGGATTGGCAGGGCGTATTGAGCTTCAGCCCGGATGAACCGAAACCAGTGCAGGCACGCTGTAACTGGTATTACGCCAAGTGGGCCACCGGCCAGCAACAGGCTGCGTTTGATGGCGCTAAATCGATTTGGCTGCGCGGTTCAGCGTTACCGAACGACTGCGATCAGCTGTTCTCGGTGTGGCAAGCGTCTGGACAGATGTCGCCAATCACCATCCTCGAACGTATTCGCCTGGCGATGAAAGCCGGCAACGACAGCCTGGTGAATTATCTGGCCAAAACGCTGCCGGCGGATTATCAAACTACCTCCAGCGCACTGATTGCGCTGCAGCAGAACCCGCAAACTGTCACCTCTTTTGCCAGCAGCCTCGGTCCGACCGATTTTACCCGCATGGCCACTAGCTATGCCTTTGCCCGCGTGGCGCGTGAAGACATGGATAATGCGCGCATGATGATCCCACAGCTGGTGCAGGCACAGAAAATGAGCCAGGCCGAAGAGCAGGATCTGAAAGAAACCGTGGTGTGGCGCATGATGGGCGCGGATCTGACTTCTGAGCAGGCGCGCTGGCGTGATGCGGTGGTGATGAACAGCGAATCCACAGCGCTGGTGGAACGTCGTGTGCGTCTGGCGCTGAGTCAGAACGATCGTCGTGGACTGAACACCTGGATCGCGCGTTTGCCGGTAGAAGCCAAAGAGAAAGATGAGTGGCAATACTGGCAGGCCGATCTGCTGATTTCTCAGGGGCGTAAAGACGAGGCTGATGAAATTCTGCGTAAGCTGATGCAGGCGCGTGGGTTCTATCCGATGGTGGCGGCACAGCGCCTTGGCGTGGAGTATCCGTTGCAGGTCGATCAGGCTCCGGCGGCAGACAATTCATTGGTGCAGGGACCAGAACTGGCTCGCGTGCGTGAACTGATGTATTGGGGACTGGATAATCTGGCACGCAGCGAATGGGCCAATCTGATCTCCAGCAAAACCCATTCACAGCAGCAGATGCTGGCGCGTTACGCCAACGAGCAAGATTGGTGGGATCTCAGCGTGCAGGCGACGATTACCGCGAAAATGTGGGATAGCCTGAAGGAGCGTTTCCCGCTGGCGTGGCGCAATCTGTATCAGCAATACACCAGTGATAAAGGCATTCCACAGAGCTATGCCATGGCGATTTCCCGCCAGGAGAGTGCATGGAATCCGAAAGCGCGCTCACCGGTCGGGGCCAGCGGTTTGATGCAGGTGATGCCAGCGACAGCGGCGCATACCGTGAAGATGTACAACATCCCCGGTTATGTGAACAGCAGCCAATTGCTGGATCCGCAGACTAATATCCAGATTGGTACACAGTACCTGGAGTACGTCTACCAGCAGTTCGACCAGAACCGCATCTTCTCCTCGGCGGCGTATAATGCCGGGCCGGGCAGGGTGCGCAGTTGGTTGAACAACAGCGGCGGCAAACTGGATGCGGTGGCGTTTATCGAAACCATCCCGTTCTCTGAAACCCGCGGCTACGTGAAAAATGTACTGGCCTATGATGCCTACTACCGTTACTTCATGGGCAAGCCGGATAAGATTCTCGCTGATGGTGAGTGGAATCGCCGTTACTAGCTGTGCTATGCTTCCGTACTCGTCAATGAGTACGGAAGCCCTTCATGAGCCAACCCCTTTCCTCCCAGCCAGATTCGGCTGAGCCTGTTGAAGATAACTGGCTGCGTTTTATCGATTTAATGCAAAACGCTTTCGCGGACGGCGTGTCGTTGCCATTGTTGCAACTGATGATGACGCCCGATGAACGTGAAGCCTTTGGCACACGCCTGCGTATTATTGAAGAGCTGATGAACGGCGACATGAGCCAGCGCGAGCTGAAGAATGAGTTGGGCGTGGGAATCGCCACTATCACGCGTGGCTCCAACAGTCTGAAAGAAGCGCCTCCCGAGCTGAAACGCTGGCTGGAAGCGCGCTTAGGCCGCCAATAACTACTGCTGATAAAGCGGATGGGTAAACGGGCAGAGCGCCAGAATCAGTGCCTGATGATAGACGCTGGAACGACTGAGTAAACCGTTGGTGAAGGCACCAATGGCCCCGCCTTTTTGCTTGATGTTCTCCACGCCGGTTAAGCGCGCCATCTCGTGACCGAGTTCGTGCCCGTCAGCTAATCCGGCTAACACCACCGGTGGCAGGGTGAAGCTGGCAGAACGCGATTCACCGCGCTGCTGGGCGTTTTCAATCACCATCCAGGCAAAGGCGCAGTCGCCTTCAATGCCGGCTTCAATCGCGACCCAATAGTCAGCTTCAGCACGCTGCTGGCGGGCGTTCGCCACGCGGGTACGTGCGCCAGTTCGCGTTTCGGCATCACTTAACGGCTGCGCGGCAACGCCGCTCTCGACCTCGACCCCTTCAATATGGCAGGATCCTTCACCAAAGACGTCGTTGAACGCCTGAGCAATCGCGCGAATTTTTGCCGGGTTGATGGTGGCTGCGACAACATGGTACATAATTGTTTGAACCCTCAAGGCAAATTTGTCGCAGTATAACGGAAATTAAGCATGCTACAGGTCTATCTTGTTCGTCACGGTGAAACGGTATGGAATGCGGCCCGACGCATTCAAGGGCAATCCGACAGTCCGCTGACGGAAAAAGGTGAGCAACAGGCTCAGCAAGTGGGTGAGCGGATGAAATCGCAGGGGATCACGCATGTGATTGCCAGCGATTTAGGCCGTACGCGTCGCACCGCAGAAATTATTGCGGATGCCTGCGGCTGTACGGTGAAGGTCGATGCGCGCCTGCGTGAGTTGAATATGGGCTGTCTGGAGCAGCGTCCGCTCGATGGGTTAACCCCGGAAGAGGAAAGCTGGCGCAAGACGCTGGTGGATGGCACCGAAGGCGGTCGTATTCCCGGCGGTGAATCAATGCTGGAGATGGCCACGCGCATGCACGAAGCGTTGAATGCTTTGCTGGAACTGCCGGCGGGCAGTCGTCCCTTGATTGTCAGCCACGGCATGGCGCTGGGCGTGCTGGTGAGTACCCTGCTGGGATTACCTGCGCACGCTGAACGTCGTTTACGCCTGCGTAACTGCTCTATCTCCCGCGTGGATCATCAGCAAAGCGCGTGGCTGGCAGCGGGTTGGGTGGTGGAGACGGCAGGCGATGTGTCGCATCTGGATGCACCCGCGCTGGACGAATTACAGCGTTAATCGTCTTCTGGTATCGGTGCGCATGAATGCGCACCCTACAAATTCGCGGGGCGTGATGAATGTGCACCCTATAAATTTGTGGAGGCGTGATGAATACGCACCCTGTCAAATTGCGGGTTCGTGATTAATGCGCACGCTCTAAAATCGTAGGGTCGTCATTTATGACGACCGGCTGTTATTGAAGCCAAAAAAATGCCGTCATCATGACGGCATTTTCATATCAGCGACTCTGCTGTGGACGAATCGGAATCAGATATTCGCAACGGATTTCCGTTGGCGGCTCGCTGCGTTTCTTACCGCCGTGGGTGAAGAAGCGCTCGATATCCTGACCCTGACGGCGCACCAGCCCCAGCGTCGGCATGCAGGTTCCGTACAGCAGCAGAATAAACTCACCTAACGCGCTACGCGCACCGTTATAGGTGAACTGCACATAATCTCCGGCTTCAACGATGACGCTCTGATTCGACTGCATACTCATTGCCTGTTGATCGGCTGGCACCGCAGTGGTGTAAAGAATCTCCTGCTCATCATCCTTCTCATGGCTGGCCCGCACCTGATGCAGACCGTACAGCACCGGCGGCACGGTATCGGTTTCCAGCAAGAACTGCTTCCAGAAATGAATGCGCATCTCGTCACGGTAACTGGAAATTTGCTCCAGCGTACAGGAGTAGCTCTGCGTTTGACCGACCAACACGGTTTCCGGCAGCGTGACGAAACTTGCCTCCGGCATGTGATGATCGTCAAGACGGATCGGCGGGCGAATACCGAAAGAATTCCACTCTGATGAGCGACGATACCAGGCTGGCGTTTGGTTGAACTGCTTTTTAAACGCACGGGTAAACGTCTGCTGCGAATCGAAGCGATATTGTAAAGCGATGTCGAGGATCGGGCGGCTGGTCAGGCGCAGTGCCACAGCGGCTTTCGACAGACGACGCGCGCGGATGTAAGCACCGATGGCGTGGCTCGTCACTTCCTTGAACATACGCTGCAGGTGCCACTTGGAGTAGCCCGCTTTCAGCGCAACATTATCTAATGAAAGGGGTTGATCCAGATGGCTCTCCAGCCAGACAAGCAAATCGCGAATGATACCGGCTTGGTCCATAAAACATCCTCATAACTCTCTGGTGGCGCAACTATGAAGTCGTCGAATAATAGCACGAAATGCACAAAAGCGTGGGGGCTGATGATTAATCGGCTGTGCTAAATCAATGCGGGTTTAAACCCGTTTAGGTTTGGTTCCGGGTTCGATTGACAGTACATTACAGTCTCATCTATTCGATTGGCAATGGTAACTCAATGACAATAACTCGCTTTCTTATAATCACGCTTGTTACGGGTGTGTTCAGCGCGGGTGTCCAGGCCGAGGAAGTTGGCTCGGTTGACACGGTATTCAAGATGTTTGGCCCCGATCATAAGATCGTGGTGGAAGCCTTCGATGACCCCGACGTAAAAAATGTAACCTGTTATATCAGCCGGGCTAAGACCGGTGGGATTAAAGGCGGATTGGGTCTGGCGGAAGATACTTCCGACGCGGCCATCTCCTGCCAGCAGGTTGGGCCTGTAGAGCTTAGCGATAAAATTTCACAAGGCAAGGCGCAAGGTGAAGTGGTGTTCCAAAAGCGCACTTCTTTGGTGTTTAAGAAGCTGCAGGTGGTGCGCTTCTTCGACCAGAAACGCCATGCGCTGATCTATCTGAGCTACTCAGATAAAGTGGTAGACGGTTCGCCGAAAAACGCGTTGAGCGCGGTGCCGATCATGCCCTGGCACTAAGCCATAAAAAACGCCCGGATGGGCGTTTTTCTTTTCCTGCTATCCACTCAGTCCTGCAGTTCGCCGCAGAAGCGGTAACCTTCGCCGTGAATGGTGGCGATGATTTCAGGTGTATCCGGTGTGGATTCGAAATGCTTACGGATGCGGCGGATGGTGACATCCACGGTACGGTCATGCGGCTTCAGCTCGCGACCGGTCATCTTCTTCAGCAAATCGCCACGGGTTTGAATCTTGCCCGGGTTTTCGCAGAAGTGCAGCATGGCGCGGAATTCACTGCGCGGCAGCTTATATTGGTCGCCGTTCGGGCTGATCAGTGAGCGGCTATTGATATCCAACTCCCAACCGTTAAAGCGATAGCTTTCAACCGTGCGGCGTTCTTCACTTGGCATCGCCAGATTCATGGTACGCGACAGCAGGTTGCGTGCACGAATCGTCAGCTCACGTGGGTTGAACGGCTTGGTAATGTAATCATCGGCGCCGATTTCAAGGCCAAGGATTTTATCTACTTCGTTATCACGACCTGTCAGGAACATCAGGGCAACGTTTGCTTGTTCACGCAGCTCGCGCGCCAGCAGCAAACCGTTTTTACCTGGCAGGTTGATGTCCATGATCACCAGATTGACGTCATTTTCCGTCAGAACCTGGTGCATCTCGGCACCGTCGGTGGCTTCATAGACCACGTAACCTTCTGCCTCAAAAATGCTTTTGAGGGTGTTACGCGTGACCAGTTCGTCTTCAACGATAAGAATGTGCGGGGTCTGCATGTTTCGCTACCTAAAATTTGCCAACAAATCGAAAACAGGGCGTACGGCGGTCGCAAAAACTGTTCAACAGAACAGTGGCCGTGCGCAACCGATGTACGAAATAATCTTCGGAATACACCATCCATCAACGTCAACTTCAGTGTTAGCTCAGCCAGTCAGGATGAATATTTGCGAGCCCCGTATGTATCGGACTGCCGCTTATCCTAACCGTATTAACAGCAACCTAACAGCACCAACAACAACCGATAAGCATAAAAACAACGCTTCGTTGACTTATATCAAATGCAAGTGTAGCACGTTAACACTTTTATGAAAAACTTCTCCAGGAATGCAAGCTTAGCTCACAAAAAGCAGCATTTTTGCTACATTTCGGCTGCATAACAGCAAAACTAAAACTTGCAGGAAATAATATTTTAATAATATGAAAAACAATAGATTTATATTAATTAAGTCGGGAAATTTTGCTTATATCCCACAATTTCATCTACCTCTGGATTTTATCCTCTTTTAACATCGTTAACATCTTATTTTCTCTCGCCCGTGTGGTTGGTATTTTCGTCACTGCATGCCAACATAAGGCGAGTTGTTAACCGTTCGATGGATAAATCATGCATTTCCCCCTGATCCTTGTCTCACCCGCGCGTCCGGAAAATATCGGCGCGGCAGCCCGCGCCATGAAAACCATGGGTTTTAGTGAACTGCGCATTGTCGCCAGCGATGCCTGGCAAGACCCTGCTGCACGTCGCGTTGCCCACGGTGCGGGTGAGATCCTCGATAACGTCAAAACCTACGCCACGCTAAGTGATGCCCTGGCGGATGTGGATTTCTCCGTAGCGACCACCGCGCGCAGCCGGGCGAAGTTCCGCTATTACGCCACGCCGACGCAGGTGGAAACCATCCTGCAGGAGAAGCGCCAGTGGTTGAGTCGTATCGCGCTGGTGTTTGGCCGCGAGGACAGTGGCTTAACCAATGAGGAATTGGAGCAGGTCGATTTGCTGACCGGCATCCCGATGGCGAATGACTATCCTTCGCTGAATCTTGGCCAGGCGGTGATGGTGTTCTGTTATCAGCTCTCGGCGCTGAATCAGGTGGCGGCAGAGGTGAAAGAAGTGGCCAACGAACATCAGCTACAGGCGCTGCGCGAACGCTTCCATCAACTGTTAGTGAAGCTGGACGTGAGCGACGATGCCAAAATGGCCGACTGGATCGATCAGCGAATTGGCTTATTGGAGCAGCGTGATAGCGCCATGCTGCATCGCCTGCTGCACGATGTAGAAAAAAAACTTATAGATAAATAATCGGTGAATATCGGCTTTGATAGTGACAGATCGGGAAACAGGGCGATCTGTCGAACGATCCCGATATGATTTTCGCGCTGAAACCGAACTCTGCGCAGCCGTGGTTTAACTGCGGCTAAGACAAATTCGTTGACTTAACGTGCCCTTTGCTTTAATTCTGGAAGGCAGACGGACAAGACAAAGACAGACAGAAAAATCTAAATGCGTAATCTCAGCCTGAACATCACAATTATTATTACCACCACCATTACCACAGGTAACGGTGCGGGCTGACGCATACAGGAAAAACAAAGAAAAAAGCCCGCACCTAAACAGTGCGGGCTTTTTTTTCGGCAAAAATTCAGGAGAGCTTCAATCATGCGAGTGCTGAAATTCGGCGGAACCTCAGTAGCCAATGCGGAACGTTTTCTCCGCGTGGCGGATATTCTGGAAAGTAATGCGCAACAGGGACAGGTTGCCACCGTGCTCTCTGCACCAGCGAAAATCACCAACCATCTGGTGGCGATGATTGAGAAAACCATCAGCGGCCAGGACGCACTGCCGAATATCAGCGATGCCGAACGTATTTTTGCCGATCTGCTGCAGGGCCTGGCCGACGCGCAGCCGGGCTTCGATTTTGATGGCCTGAAAACCCGCATCGAGCTGGAATTTGCCCAGCTGAAACAAGTGCTGCACGGCATCAGCCTGCTGGGCCAGTGCCCGGATGCGGTGAATGCCGCCATCATCTGCCGTGGTGAAAAACTCTCTATCGCCATTATGGAAGCGCTGCTGCAGGCGCGCGGCCATAAAGTCACGGTGATCGATCCGGTAGAGAAACTGCTGGCGATTGGCCATTACCTCGAATCCACGGTTGATATCGCCGAATCCACCCGCCGCATTGCCGCCAGCCAGATTCCCGCCGATCACATGATCCTGATGGCCGGTTTCACCGCCGGTAATGAGAAGGGCGAACTGGTGGTGCTGGGCCGTAACGGCTCCGATTATTCGGCGGCGGTGCTGGCAGCGTGTTTGCGCGCCGACTGCTGCGAAATCTGGACTGACGTCGACGGCGTCTATACCTGCGACCCGCGCCAGGTGCCGGATGCGCGCCTGCTGAAATCAATGTCTTATCAGGAAGCGATGGAGCTGTCTTACTTCGGTGCAAAAGTGCTGCATCCGCGCACCATCGCGCCGATTGCCCAGTTCCAGATTCCTTGCCTGATCAAAAACACCGCTAACCCGCAAGCGCCCGGCACTTTGATCGGTGGCGAGGGCGAGCTGGATGAGAACCCGGTGAAAGGCATCACCAACCTGAATAACATGGCGATGTTTAACGTCTCCGGTCCGGGTATGAAAGGCATGGTCGGCATGGCGGCGCGCGTATTTGCCGCGATGTCGCGCACCGGAATCTCGGTGGTGCTGATCACTCAATCCTCTTCTGAATACAGCATCAGCTTTTGCGTACCGCAAAGCGAGCAGGCGCGTGCGCGTCGCGTATTAGAAGAAGAGTTCTATCTGGAGTTGAAAGATGGCCTGCTGGATCCGCTCGACGTGCTGGAGCAGCTGGCGGTGATTTCCGTGGTCGGCGATGGCATGCGCACCTTGCGCGGCATCTCGGCCAAATTCTTCTCGGCGCTGGCGCGCGCCAACATCAACATCGTGGCGATTGCGCAGGGCTCCTCTGAGCGCTCTATCTCCGTGGTGGTGAGCAATGATGAAGTCACCACCGGCGTGCGCGTGGTGCATCAGATGCTGTTCGCCACCGATCAGGTGATCGAAGTGTTCGTGGTGGGCGTCGGCGGTGTCGGCGCGGCGTTGCTGGAGCAGCTGCATCGTCAGCAGGCGTGGCTGAAAGAGAAGCACATCGACCTGCGCGTGTGCGGTATCGCCAATTCGCGCGCGCTGTTAACCAACGTGCACGGCATCGATCTCAGCAACTGGAAAGGGGCCCTGAGCGAAGCGAAAGATCCGTTTAACCTGGGCCGTCTGATGCGCCTGGTGAAAGAGTATCACCTGCTGAACCCGGTGATCGTGGACTGTACCTCCAGCCAGGCGGTGGCCGATCAGTATGCTGACTTCCTTGCTGAAGGTTTCCACGTGGTGACGCCAAACAAAAAGGCCAACACCTCATCGTGGAATTACTATCAGCAGATGCGTGCGGCCGCGGCAAAATCGCGTCGTAAGTTCCTGTATGACACCAACGTCGGTGCCGGTTTGCCGGTGATTGAAAACCTGCAAAATCTGATGAATGCCGGTGATGAGCTGATCAAATTCTCCGGTATCCTCTCCGGTTCGCTGTCCTTTATTTTCGGCAAGCTCGATGAAGGCGTTTCGCTGTCGGAAGCCACCAAAACGGCGCGTGAGATGGGCTTCACCGAGCCGGATCCGCGTGACGACCTTTCGGGCACTGACGTTGCTCGCAAGCTGCTGATTCTGGCACGTGAAGCGGGCCATCAGCTGGAGCTGAGCGATATCGAGATCGAACCGCTGCTGCCGGCTGAACTCACCGATATCGCCGATGTTGAGCAGTTTATGGCGCGCCTGCCGGAACTGGATGATGCCTTTGCCGCCCGCGTTGCCAAAGCGCGTGATGAAGGTAAAGTGTTACGCTTCGTCGGCGCCATTGAAGAAGGCGGCGTCTGTAAAGTGAAAATCGATGCGGTGGATGGTAACGATCCGCTGTACAAAGTGAAGAACGGCGAGAACGCGCTGGCGTTTTACAGCCGCTATTATCAGCCGATCCCGCTGGTTCTGCGTGGATACGGCGCGGGGAATGATGTCACAGCGGCCGGCGTATTTGCCGACTTGCTGCGTACACTGTCGTGGAAGTTGGGAGTTTGATGATGGTAAAAATTTATGCACCGGCCTCGATAGGTAACGTCAGCGTCGGCTTTGATGTGCTGGGCGCGGCAGTTTCGCCGGTGGATGGCACCCTGTTGGGTGACTGCGTGTCAGTCGAAGCGGCCGACAGCTTTAGTCTGGTGAACACCGGGCGCTTTGTCAGCAAGCTGCCAGCCAACCCGCAAGAGAACATCGTTTATCAGTGCTGGGAACGTTTCTGCCAGGCGATTGGTAAACAGGTTCCGGTGGCGATGACGCTGGAAAAGAACATGCCGATCGGTTCAGGTCTGGGCTCCAGCGCCTGCTCGGTGGTGGCCGGTTTGATGGCGATGAACGAGTTCTGCGGCAAGCCGTTGAGCGATACCGAACTGCTGGCCTTGATGGGCGAGCTGGAAGGGCGTATTTCCGGCAGCGTGCACTTTGACAACGTCGCGCCGTGCTTCCTCGGCGGCGTGCAGCTGATGATTGAAGAGAACGGGATCATCAGTCAGGAGGTGCCGTGCTTTGACGACTGGCTGTGGGTGATGGCTTATCCGGGCATCAAAGTCTCGACCGCTGAAGCGCGCGCGATTCTGCCTGCACAGTACCGCAAAGAAGATGCCATCAAGCATGGCCGCCTGTTATCCGGCTTTATTCACGCCTGTCATACCCGTCAGCCGCTGCTGGCAGCTAAACTTATGCAGGATGTGATTGCCGAACCCTATCGCACCAAACTGCTGCCAGGTTTTGCCGAAGCGCGTAAAGCGGCGGCCGATATTGGCGCACTGGCTTGCGGTATTTCGGGCTCCGGCCCGACACTTTTCGCCGTTTGCAACGAGATGGCAACGGCACAGCGGATGGCAGACTGGCTGAGCCAGCACTATCTGCAGAATGATGAAGGCTTCGTCCATATCTGCCGTCTTGATACGGCTGGCGCACGTAACTTGGGATAACGCATGAAACTCTACAACCTTAAGGATCACAACGAGCAGGTTAGTTTTGCTCAGGCCGTTAAACAGGGCCTCGGCTCGCAGCAAGGGCTGTTCTTCCCGCTCGAACTGCCGGAATTCGAACTGACTGACATCGATGCGATGCTGGAGATGGATTTCGTCAGCCGCAGCACCAAAATCCTCTCTGCCTATATTGGCGATGAAGTGGCTGCACACCAGCTGGCTGAGCGCGTGAAAAACGCCTTTGCCTTCCCGGCGCCAGTGGCGAAAGTCAGTGCTGATGTCGCGTGC
Organism: Pantoea rodasii; assembly: GCF_002095465.1. Classification (GTDB taxonomy): domain Bacteria; phylum Pseudomonadota; class Gammaproteobacteria; order Enterobacterales; family Enterobacteriaceae; genus Pantoea; species Pantoea rodasii. The sequence continues at coordinate 23,523 of NZ_MLFP01000007.1, forward strand.
CTCGAACTGTTCCATGGCCCAACGCTGGCGTTCAAAGACTTCGGCGGCCGTTTTATGGCGCAGATGCTCTCTTATGTGTCGGGCGCGGATGAGCAGATCACCATTCTGACCGCGACCTCTGGCGATACCGGCGCCGCCGTGGCCCATGCGTTCTACGGCATGGAAAACGTGCGCGTAGTGATTCTCTATCCGCAGGGCAAAATCAGCCCGCTGCAGGAAAAGTTGTTCTGTACGCTGGGCGGCAACATTGAAACCATCGCAGTGGAAGGTGATTTCGATGCCTGCCAGGCGCTGGTGAAACAGGCGTTTGATGATGAAGAACTGAAGAAGGCGATTGGCCTGAACTCAGCGAACTCGATCAACATCAGCCGTCTGCTGGCGCAGATTTGCTACTACTTCGAAGCGGTGGCGCAGTTGCCACAAGAGCAGCGTAATCAGCTGGTGGTGTCAGTGCCGAGCGGCAACTTTGGCGATTTGACGGCAGGCCTGCTGGCGAAATCACTCGGCTTGCCGATTAAGCGCTTTATCGCCGCCACCAACGCCAATGACACCGTGCCACGCTTCCTTGATAAGGGCGAATGGCTGCCTAATAAGACGGTGGCGACCTTGTCGAATGCGATGGACGTTAGCCAGCCGAACAACTGGCCGCGCGTGGAAGAGCTGTTCCGTCGTAAAACATGGCGCCTGACCGATTTGGTGTCGGGTGCGGTATCGGATGAGACTACGAAAGCCACCATGCGTGAGCTGGCAGAAATTGGCTATATCTCAGAACCGCACGCGGCGATTGCCTATCGCATGCTGCGCGACAACCTGCAGGAAGGCGAATTTGGTCTGTTCCTCGGCACCGCGCATCCGGCCAAGTTCAAAGAGAGCGTGGACGAGATTCTGGGTCAGGAACTGCCGCTGCCGCCAGAGCTGGCAGAGCGCGCTGAGCTGCCGCTGCTGTCGCATAATATGACGGCGGACTTTGCTGAACTGCGTAAGTTCTTGATGAAGTAATGTAAACAGGCGCGCGACCATGCGCGTTTTGAAGAGTAAGGTCGCCATGATGGCGACCTTTTTTTATTTCTGTTCGTGGCGCTTAAACACCAGCTCGTTACCTTTGCTCTCATCAGCCGCAAAGCAGTAACCATCAACATCAAACTGTTTCAGCTGCTCTGGCTTGCTCAGGCGGTTCTGAATCACATAGCGGCTCATCAGGCCACGCGCTTTCTTGGCGTAGAAACTGATCACTTTAAACTTGCCGTTCTTCTCATCGAGGAACACCGGCTTGATCAACTCACCGTTCAGCTGCTTCGGCTTCACCGCTTTGAAGTACTCATCGGACGCGAGGTTGATCAACACTTCATCGCCTTGCTCGACCATCGCATCATTCAGCTTCTGCGTCAGTAAATCACCCCAGAAACCGTAGAGATCTTTCGCCGCCGGGTTGGCCAGCTTGATGCCCATTTCCAGGCGGTAAGGCTGCATCAAATCCAGCGGGCGCAGCACGCCGTATAAACCGGACAGCATGCGCAGATGCTGCTGAGCGAAATCGAAATCCGCCTCACTGAAGGTCTCAGCCTGTAAGCCGGTATACACGTCACCTTTAAACGCCAGAATCGCCTGACGTGCATTGTCGAGCGTGAAGGGCGGCTGCCACTGATTGAAGCGATCGGCATTCAGATGCGCCAGTTTGTCGCTGATGCCCATCAGCGATCCGATCTGCGCCGGTGAGAGATCGCGCGCAACATCGATCAGCTGTTGTGATTTTTCTAACAGTGTTGATTGCGAAAAGCGCTGCGTCGCCAGCGGGCTTTCAAAATCCAGTGTCTTCGCTGGCGAGATAACCATCAGCATGGTGTTTGTCCTTGTTGACCCGCCTGTTTACAGGGGATTGGTGGGATTTACGTTGCGACGAGTGTAGCAAAAAAGCTGCACGGATCGGCAAATCGCTCCCATTTGTTAGCGCTATCGTAATGAGGCACTTCGTGATGTTGCGCAGTGAATTGTGCGTGATATTATCCCAACAGCCTTTTACACCCTGACAGTCAACCTAAGAGAAAGAGAACCATGACGGACAAACTTACTTCCTTGCGTCAGCTGACTACTGTGGTCGCCGACACCGGTGATATCGCGGCGATGAAGCTTTATCAGCCGCAAGATGCGACCACCAACCCTTCTTTGATCCTCAACGCCGCTCAAATCCCTGAATACCGCAAACTGATTGACGAAGCCATTACCTGGGCACGTCAGCAGAGCAGCAACAAAGAAGAGCAGCTGGCACTGGTTTCTGACAAGCTGGCCGTCAACATTGGTCTGGAAATTCTGAAACTGATCCCAGGCCGTATTTCTACTGAAGTTGACGCACGTCTCTCCTACGACACCGAAGCGAGCATCGCCAAGGCGCGCAGCCTGATCAAACTGTACAACGATGCTGGCATCAGCAACGACCGTATCCTGATTAAACTGGCTTCGACCTGGCAGGGCATCCGTGCTGCTGAGCAGCTGGAAAAAGAAGGCATCAACTGTAACCTGACCCTGCTGTTCTCCTTCGCGCAGGCACGTGCTTGTGCGGAAGCGGGCGTGTTCCTGATCTCACCTTTCGTTGGCCGTATCCTCGACTGGTACAAGCAGAACACCGACAAGAAAGAGTACGCTGCGCATGAAGATCCAGGCGTGGTGTCTGTGGCGGAAATCTACAACTATTACAAACAGCACGGTTATGAAACTGTGGTAATGGGTGCCAGCTTCCGTAACGTTGGTGAAATCATCGAGCTGGCCGGTTGTGACCGCTTGACCATCTCTCCTAACCTGCTGAAAGAGCTGGCAGAGAGCGAAGGTGCGGTTGAGCGTAAGCTGAGCTACACCGGTGAAGTCAAAGCGCGTCCAGCGAAAATGACTGAAGCCGAGTTTTTCTGGCAGCACAACCAGGATCCAATGGCCGTGACCAAACTGGCTGAAGGTATCCGCAACTTTGCCATCGACCAGGGCAAACTTGAGAAGATGATCGCCGAACTGCTGTAAGGTGATAGTCCGTGGCGGCACCCGTCGCCACGGTTTTACGCTTTCCCCTCGCTTCCGCTTTGTATTATCCTTTTTGCATTCCCCTTCAATTGCCGCATTGCGGTCAACCACAGCGATAACTTAATGGATACTTTACGTATTGGATTAATTTCCGTTTCCGATCGTGCTGCTAACGGCATTTATCAGGATCAGGGCATTCCGGCGCTGGAAAGCTGGCTCGCCAGTGCGCTTACCACACCGTTTGAAATCGAGACCCGTCTGGTGCCCGATGAGCAGCCGATGATTGAGCAGGCGATCTGTGAGCTGGTCGATGAGCTGTTCTGCAACCTGGTGTTGACCACCGGCGGCACCGGTCCGGCGCGCCGCGATGTCACGCCTGATGCCACTTTAGCGGTCGCCGATCGTGAAATGCCGGGCTTTGGTGAGCAAATGCGTCAAATCAGCCTGCAGTTTGTGCCGACGGCGATTCTTTCGCGTCAGGTGGGGGTGATCCGCAAACAGTCGCTGATCCTCAATCTGCCGGGTCAGCCCAAATCCATCAAAGAGACGCTGGAAGGGCTGAAAGCGGAAGATGGCGCGGTAAAAGTGCCGGGCATCTTCGCGGCTGTACCTTATTGTTTACAGTTGCTGGACGGGCCTTATGTGGAGACCAAGCCGGAAGTGGTAGCAGCATTTCGCCCCAAAAGCGCGAGGCGTGAGACAAACGTCTGAAAATTGCCGTTTTCAGGCATAAAATCCAGCGGTACTGGTGTGGCGAAATATTGACGGTATAGTAATCCCAGCTTTACAACTATTCTGACTTTGCCTCTGGATACCGCTCGATTATGGATGCACACACAACGCGCCGTCTCAACGGCCAGGATTATAAAACCCTGTCGCTGGCTGCCCTCGGTGGGGCGCTGGAATTCTACGACTTCATCATCTTCGTCTTCTTTGCTGCCGTGATTGGTGAGCTATTCTTCCCGCCGGATATCCCTGAGTGGCTGCGACAAATGCAGACCTTTGCGATTTTTGCCGCCGGTTATCTGGCGCGCCCATTAGGCGGCATCGTCATGGCACATTTTGGTGACAAAGTCGGGCGCAAGAAGATGTTCAGCCTGAGCATTCTGCTGATGGCGCTGCCGACGCTGGCGATGGGCGCACTGCCGACCTATGCCAGTATTGGTATCGCAGCGCCGATCTTGATGCTGCTGATGCGCGTGCTGCAAGGCGCCGCGATTGGTGGCGAAGTGCCGGGCGCGTGGGTGTTTGTGGCAGAGCATGTGCCAGAGAAGCGCATTGGTTTTGCCTGTGGCACGCTGACGGCGGGTTTGACCGCCGGCATCTTGCTGGGCTCGCTGGTGGCAACAGTACTCAACACCACGCTTTCTCCTGCCGCGATTCGCGATCACGGTTGGCGTATTCCGTTCTTCCTCGGTGGCGTATTCGGCTTGCTGGCGATGTATCTGCGCCGCTGGTTACATGAAACGCCGGTGTTTAAGCAGATGCAGCAGCGCAAAGCGCTGTCTGACAAGCTGCCGCTGCAAACCATTCTCGCCAGCCATAAGCGCGGCATTGTGATTTCGATGCTGCTGACCTGGTTGCTCTCGGCCTGCATTGTGGTGGTGATCTTAATGGCACCCACGTTGATGCAGAAGCAGCACGCGATTCCGGCGGCATTAAGTCTGCAGGCAAATAGCGTTGCCACCATCATGTTGCTGATCGGCTGCGTCGTGGCTGGCTGGCTGGTGGATCGCTTCGGTGCGGCGTTAACGCTGATCGGCGGTTCGTTGCTGCTGGCCATCTTTAGCTGGAACTTCTTCCATCAACTGGGCGGTTCGCCAGAGATGCTGTTTGTCTGGTACGGACTGGCTGGATTGAGCGTCGGTGTCGTGGGCGTGGTGCCGTTTGTGATGGTGAAAGCGTTTCCGGCGGCGGTACGTTTCACCGGCATCTCATTCTCCTACAATGTGGCCTATGCGATTTTCGGCGGTCTGACACCGATTAGCGTGACGTTGATGATGCAGTTAACCCCAATGGCACCCGCCTGGTACGTGCTGGCACTGGCGCTGATCGGCCTGCTGGTGGGGCTTTGGTTACAGAGCGAAAAGCAGCGATCGACCCTGCTCAATCAGGTGAATGTGTAACTCAAGGCGCGTAAGCGCCTTTTTCTTTTGTGCATTTTTTTAAAATTTATTTTAGTTTTAACCCTTGATGCGCTCTGAAGCGGCCCCATTTACTTGTCATCGAGTGATGTCAGGCAGCAAAAAAAGCCTGTCACAGCAGTTGAAAAAGGCCAGTTTGGCCGCATCTCTGCTAACAACGCTAATTGACAAAGAATTTAAGTGGGAGACGTTTAGATGGGTAAGATTATTGGTATTGACTTGGGTACAACCAACTCATGTGTTGCGGTTATGGATGGTGGTAAAGCACGTGTGCTTGAAAACGCCGAAGGCGATCGCACCACACCGTCAATCATTGCATATACACAAGATGGCGAAACTCTGGTCGGTCAGCCGGCTAAACGTCAGGCGGTGACCAACCCGCAGAACACACTGTTCGCGATTAAACGCCTGATTGGCCGTCGTTTCCAGGACGAAGAAGTGCAGCGTGATATCAAAATTATGCCGTACAAAATCACCGGCGCTGACAACGGCGACGCATGGATTGACGTGAAAGGCCAGAAAATGGCACCGCCGCAGATCTCTGCTGAAGTGCTGAAAAAGATGAAGAAAACCGCGGAAGATTTCCTCGGTGAAGCCGTAACCGAAGCGGTTATCACGGTTCCAGCTTACTTCAACGATGCACAGCGTCAGGCAACAAAAGATGCCGGTCGTATCGCAGGTCTGGACGTAAAACGTATCATCAACGAACCAACCGCAGCCGCTCTGGCTTACGGTCTGGATAAAGGTCAGGGCAACCGCACTATCGCGGTATACGACCTGGGTGGTGGTACTTTCGATATCTCTATCATCGAAATCGATGAAGTTGATGGCGAGAAACCTTCGAAGTTCTGGCGACCAACGGTGATACCCACCTCGGTGGTGAAGACTTCGATAGCCGTCTGATTAACTATCTGGTGGCAGAATTCAAGAAAGACCAGGGTATCGATCTGCACAACGATCCGCTGGCCATGCAGCGTCTGAAAGAAGCCGCTGAGAAAGCTAAAATTGAACTGTCTTCAGCGCAGCAGACCGACGTTAACCTGCCATACATCACGGCAGATGCGACCGGTCCTAAGCACCTGAACATCAAAGTGACCCGTGCGAAACTGGAATCACTGGTTGAAGATCTGGTGACCCGTTCTATCGAGCCACTGAAAGTTGCTCTGCAGGACGCTGGTCTGTCTGTTTCTGACATTAACGACGTGATCCTCGTCGGTGGTCAGACGCGTATGCCAATGGTTCAGTCCAAAGTGACTGAGTTCTTTGGTAAAGAGCCACGTAAAGACGTGAACCCGGATGAAGCGGTAGCTGTGGGTGCTGCGGTTCAGGGCGGCGTGTTGGCCGGTGAAGTGAAAGACGTTCTGCTGCTGGATGTTACCCCGCTGTCGCTGGGTATCGAAACCATGGGTGGCGTGATGACGGCGCTGATCAGCAAGAACACCACTATCCCAACCAAGCACAGCCAGGTGTTCTCGACGGCTGAAGATAACCAGTCTGCCGTGACAATTCACGTGCTGCAGGGTGAGCGTAAGCGTTCAGGTGATAACAAATCTCTGGGCCAGTTCAACCTCGACGGTATTCAGTCTGCACCGCGCGGTATGCCGCAGATCGAAGTGACCTTCGATATCGATGCCGATGGTATCCTGCACGTGTCTGCGAAAGACAAAAACAGCGGTAAAGAGCAGAAGATCACCATCAAAGCTTCTTCAGGTCTGAACGAAGAAGAGATCGAAAAAATGGTGCGCGACGCAGAAGCCAACGCCGAGTCTGACCGTAAGTTCGAAGAGCTGGTTCAGACCCGCAACCAGGGTGACCAGATTTCTCACAGCACCCGTAAGCAGTTGGATGAAGCCGGTGACAAACTGTCTGCTGAAGACAAGGCGCCGATCGAGTCTGCGTTGACCGAGCTGAACACTGCGCTGAAAGGCGAAGACAAAGCGGAAATCGAAGCCAAAATGCAGGCATTGATGGAAGTTTCAAGCAAACTGATGGAACTGGCGCAGCAGCAAGGCCAGGCGGGCGCAGCAGATGCTGGCGACGCTTCAGCGAAGAAAGATGACGATGTTGTCGACGCTGAATTCGAAGAAGTTAAAGATAAAAAATAATTGCCCCTGACCGGGCGCGACGACTGGCCTGACAGTCGTTGAAACCAGCACGGGCGTAGGAGATCTCTCCACGCCCGTGCGATCATGTTAAGGGCAGAACAAAATGGCTAAGAGTGATTTATACGAGATCTTAGGCGTCTCTAAATCCGCAGATGAGCGTGAAATCAAAAAGGCCTATAAGCGCCTGGCGATGAAATACCATCCGGACCGTAACCCGGATAACAAAGAAGCCGAAGCGAAGTTTAAAGAAGTTAAAGAAGCCTACGAAATCCTGACCGATGCGCAAAAGCGCGCGGCCTATGACCAGTACGGTCATGCAGCCTTCGAACAAGGTGGCATGGGCGGTGGTGGTGGCGGCTTCGGTGGCGGCGGTGGTGCTGACTTCAGCGATATCTTTGGCGACGTATTTGGCGATATTTTTGGGGGTGGCCGCCGTCAGCGCGCTGCCCGTGGCGCCGATTTACGCTACAACATGGAGCTGTCGCTGGAAGAAGCGGTACGCGGCGTGACCAAAGAGATCCGCATTCCAACGCTGGAAGAGTGTGATGTCTGCCACGGCAGCGGCGCTAAAGCGGGTACGCAACCGCAGACCTGTTCGACCTGTCATGGTGCTGGTCAGGTACAGATGCGTCAGGGTTTCTTCACTGTGCAGCAGGCGTGTCCAACCTGTCATGGCCGCGGTTCGGTGATTAAAGATCCGTGCAACGCCTGTCATGGTCATGGCCGTGTTGAGCGCAGCAAAACGCTGTCAGTGAAAATCCCGGCGGGTGTGGATACCGGTGACCGTATTCGTTTGAGCGGTGAAGGTGAAGCCGGTGAGCACGGTGCACCAGCAGGCGATCTCTACGTTCAGGTATCGGTGAAGAAACACCCGATCTTCGAACGTGAAGATAACAACCTGTACTGTGAAGTGCCGATCAACTTTGCGATGGCAGCCCTGGGTGGCGAGATTGAAGTGCCAACCCTGGACGGTCGCGTGAAGCTGAAAGTGCCGTCGGAAACGCAAACCGGCAAGCTGTTCCGCATGCGCGGTAAAGGTGTGAAATCGGTACGCGGTGGCGCGGTCGGTGATTTGCTGTGTCGTGTGGTGGTGGAAACGCCGGTTAGCCTCAACGACAAACAGAAAGCGCTGTTGCGTGAGTTGGAAGAGAGCTTTGGTGGCCCATCGGGTGAGAAAAACAGCCCGCGCTCCAAAAGCTTCTTCGACGGCGTGAAAAAGTTCTTTGACGACCTGACCCGTTAATCGGGTTAGCGAGCCATAATGAAGCGGAGAGGAAGCTCTCCGCTTTTTTATGCCTGCATTTTACTCATTGGCTTTATTACGCTTTTAACGAGGTGGTTACGCCGCTAAACTACCGGGCGACATGTCCCTACTCAGGAGGAGTTGTGAACAAACCCCGCAATATTCGAAGCTTACTCAAAAGCTTTATCGAGAGCGATGCCAGTACCGGTATCGTATTAATTCTGGCAGCGGTCGCTGCAATGATTCTTGCTAATAACCCGTCTACCGCTGGCGGCTACCAATCTTTCCTGGCTGAACCGGTACAGATTCGCTTTGGTGCGCTGGATATTAGCAAAAACCTGCTGCTGTGGATTAACGATGCCATGATGGCGCTGTTTTTCCTGGTGATCGGTCTTGAAGTTAAACGTGAGCTGATGACCGGCGAACTGGCGAGTCGTGATCGCGCCATCTTCCCGGTGATTGCTGCCGTGGGCGGCATGGTCGCGCCGGCATTGATCTTCTTGTTCTTCAACCACGGTGATGAGATTGCGCGTAACGGCTGGGCGATCCCTACCGCTACCGACATTGCTTTTGCACTTGGCGTGCTGGCGCTGCTCGGCAGTCGCGTACCTACTGCACTGAAAGTGTTCCTGATGGCGTTGGCGATTATCGATGACCTCGGCGCGATTGTGATTATCGCGCTGTTCTACACCAGCGATTTGTCTGTGCTGTCGTTGAGCGTGGCGGCGGGTGCGATTGTGTTGCTGGCCATCCTGAATCGCTGTGGTGTACGCAATATTGCGGTGTATATGTTGGTGGGTATGGTGCTGTGGACAGCGGTGCTGAAATCCGGCGTACATGCCACGCTGGCGGGTGTGGTGGTCGGCTTCTTTGTACCGCTGGAAGAGAAGGAAGGGCACTCTCCTGCAGAACATCTGGCGCACGGTTTGATGCCGTGGGTCAACTGGCTGATTCTGCCGCTGTTTGCCTTCGCCAATGCCGGGATATCGTTAAGCGGTATTACCTTCGGTGATGTGCTGTCACCGGAGCCGCTGGGCATCATTCTTGGTCTGCTAATCGGGAAACCGTTGGGTATCACGCTGTTCTGCTGGCTGGCGGTGAAGTGGCGGCTGGCGGTATTGCCGAGTGGCACCACGATACGCGATATCATGGCGATAGGCGTGCTGTGTGGCATTGGCTTTACCATGTCGATATTCATCAGCTCGCTGGCCTTTGATGCGGCGCATGAGGAGCTGGTGACGTTCTCGAAACTGGGGATTCTCAGCGGGTCGCTGCTGTCAGCGGTGATCGGATTTACCCTGCTGCGGATGAAGCTACGTTAAAGAAAAGGAGGCTAAGGCCTCCTCTCTTTTTGCCAAATTGCAGGCATAAAAAAACCGGCTAAGCGCCGGTTCTTTTGACAAAGCGATTACCTAAATGGCGATTAAGCCAGTTTGGTGATCTGTGCAGCCAGGTTTGCTTTATGGCGTGCAGCTTTGTTTTTGTGGATCAGACCTTTAGCAGCCTGACGGTCCACGATTGGTTGCATTTCGTTGAATGCGTTCTGCGCAGCAGCTTTGTCGCCTGTTGCGATAGCCGCGTATACTTTCTTGATGAAAGTACGCATCATTGAACGGTTGCTTGCGTTATGCTTGCGACGTTTCTCAGATGTTACGGCGCGTTTCTTAGCTGATTTGATATTAGCCAAGGTCCAACTCCCAAATGTGATCTATATGGACAAATCAAAGGCCGAGGACTATGCCTTTTGCGCCTTCTGTTGTCAATGGATTTGTGCAAATAAGCGTCGTTTTAACAACGGCGCTTGATTACGTAATTGATGGCGCAGGATTCTACCAGCAACACGTCCGCGAATACAGTATTTCGCACTAAAAATCTTCAATACCTGCCTGAGCAAGGGGTTGCATGCGTATTACACTGCAACAGAAGCAGGAAAGGAACGTATACGGGTTAACCTGAAGGCCATTCAAGGGTATAATCCGCCGATTTCCACCGGTTTGAGTCAGCCATGAAGTTTATCCGCGGTATTTATAATCTGAAAGAGCAGCATCGCGGCTGCGTCCTGACCATTGGCAATTTCGACGGCGTCCATCGCGGCCATCAGGCTTTGATGGCGGAATTGATTGCTGAGGGACGTCAACGCAACCTGCCGGTGGTGGTGATGCTGTTTGAACCGCAACCGCTTGAATTGTTTGCCGGTGACAAAGCGCCAGCACGTCTGACGCGGTTGCGTGAAAAATTGAAGTATCTCGAACAAGCCGGCGTCGATGCTGTGCTGTGTGTCCGCTTTGATCGCCGCTTTGCCGCGCACTCCGCGCAGAGTTTTATCGCCGAACTGTTGGTCGATAAGCTCAACGTGCAGTTCCTGGCCGTGGGTGACGATTTCCGCTTTGGCGCTGGTCGCCAGGGGGATTTCCTGTTATTACAGAAAGCCGGTGTCGAGTATGGCTTCGAAGTCATCAGCACCCAAACCTATTGTGATGGCGGCAAGCGTATCAGCAGCACTGCAGTACGCCAGGCACTGGCGCAGGATGATTTTGCGCAGGCGGAAGCGCTGTTGGGCCATCCATTCAGCATTTCAGGGCGCGTGGTGCACGGCGATGCACTGGGGCGCACCATTGGTTTTCCCACCGCAAATATCCCTTTACGCCGCACGGTAACGCCGGTGAAAGGCGTATTTGCGGTTGAAGTTTTAGGCCTGGGCGAGAAGCCCATTCCCGGCGTCGCCAATATTGGCACACGCCCCACGGTAAAAGGTCTGCGTCAGCAGCTTGAAGTTCACCTGCTCGACACACATATGAATCTTTATGGGCACCACATCGATGTGGTGCTGAAACAGAAGATTCGCGACGAACAGCGTTTCGCTTCGCTGGACGCGCTGAAAGAACAAATTGCGAAAGATGTGGTGACGGCCCGCCAATTCTTTGGGCTTAACGCACCGGCTTAATGACCGAAATACGGAACCGAGAATCTGATGAGTGACTATAAATCTACCCTGAATTTGCCGGAAACGGGGTTCCCGATGCGTGGCGACCTGGCCAAACGCGAACCGGGAATGCTGCAACGTTGGACTGATGACAACCTGTACGGCATCATCCGCGAAGCCAAGAAAGGGAAAAAAACCTTTATTTTGCATGATGGCCCTCCTTATGCGAACGGCAGCATTCATATTGGTCACTCCGTTAACAAGATTCTGAAAGACATTATCGTTAAGTCGAAAGGCATGGCGGGCTATGACTCGCCGTATGTTCCTGGCTGGGACTGCCACGGCTTGCCGATTGAGCACAAAGTTGAGCAGATGATCGGTAAGCCAGGCGAGAAAGTGACCGCCGCGGAATTCCGTGCCGCCTGCCGCAACTATGCTGCAGAACAGGTTGAAGGCCAGAAGAAGGACTTCATCCGTCTGGGCGTACTGGGCGACTGGGATCGTCCGTACCTGACCATGGATTTCAAAACCGAAGCCAACATCATCCGTGCGCTGGGTAAAATCATTGGCAACGGCCATCTGCACAAAGGCGCGAAGCCGGTGCACTGGTGCATGGATTGCCGTTCAGCGCTGGCTGAAGCGGAAGTCGAATATTACGACAAAACTTCACCTTCCATTGACGTGATGTTCAACGCGTTGGATGCCGATGCGGTGCGCGCCAAATTCGGTGTTGCTGCCTCCGAAGGGCCAATTTCACTGGTGATCTGGACCACAACGCCGTGGACCATGCCTGCCAACCGCGGTATCTCTCTGCACCCGGAGTTCGAATACCAGCTGCTGCAGATCGAAGGCCGCAGCCTGATTCTCGCTAAAGAGATGGTTGAGAGCGTGATGAAGCGCGCGGGCATCACTGAGTGGACGGTGTTGGGCGAATGCAACGGCGCAGCGCTTGAGCTGCAGCTGTTCCAGCATCCGTTCCTTGAGCATATCCAGTCCAAAGTCGTATTGGGCGAACACGTTACGCTGGAAGCGGGTACCGGTGCAGTACATACCGCACCTGGCCACGGCCCGGATGACTATGTGATTGGTCAGAAATACGGTCTGGAAACCGCTAACCCGGTCGGGCCGGATGGCGCGTATCTGCCAGGCACCTATCCAACGCTGGACGGCGTGAATGTCTTTAAAGCCAACGACATGATCGTTGAGCTGCTGAAAGAGAAAGGCGCACTGCTGCACGTTGAGAAACTGCTGCACAGCTATCCGCACTGCTGGCGTCACAAAACCCCGATCATCTTCCGCGCCACTCCGCAGTGGTTCATCAGCATGGATCAGAAAGGCCTGCGTGCGCAGTCGCTGAAAGAGATCAAAGGCGTGCAGTGGATCCCGGACTGGGGCCAGGCGCGTATCGAAGCGATGGTGGCGAACCGTCCAGACTGGTGTATCTCGCGTCAGCGTACGTGGGGCGTGCCAATGGCGCTGTTCGTGCACAAAGAGACCGAGCAGCTGCATCCGGATACGCTGGAGCTGATGGAGAAAGTCGCGAAGTGCGTTGAGCAGGATGGCATTCAGGCGTGGTGGGATCTTGATGCGCGCGATCTGATGGGCGACGATGCCTACAACTACGTCAAAGTGCCGGACACGCTGGATGTGTGGTTCGATTCCGGTTCAACCAGCTATTCCGTGGTGGATGCGCGTTCAGAATTTAGTGGCCATACCCCGGATATGTATCTGGAAGGCTCAGATCAGCATCGCGGCTGGTTCATGTCATCGTTGATGATTTCCACCGCGATGAAAGGCAAAGCGCCTTATCGTCAGGTACTGACGCACGGTTTCACCGTCGATGGTCAGGGCCGTAAAATGTCCAAGTCTATCGGTAACACCGTGGCGCCGCAGGACGTCATGGACAAACTGGGTGCGGATATTCTGCGTCTGTGGGTGGCCTCTACCGATTACTCCGGTGAAATGGCCGTTTCCGACGAAATCCTGAAACGTGCTGCGGACAGCTATCGCCGTATCCGTAACACCGCGCGTTTCCTGCTGGCTAACCTTGCGGGCTTCAATCCGGCGACGGATTGCGTGAAGCCGGAAGAGATGGTTGTGGTCGATCGCTGGGCCGTGGGCCGCGCGCTGGCTGCACAGCAAGACATCGTGCAGTCTTACGACAACTACGATTTCCACGAAGTGGTACAGCGCCTGATGCACTTCTGCTCCATCGAGATGGGCTCGTTCTATCTCGATGTGATCAAAGACCGCCAGTACACCGCCAAAGGCGACAGCCTGGCGCGTCGCAGCTGCCAGACCGCGCTGTGGCACATTGTTGAAGCGCTGGTACGTTGGATGGCACCGATCATGTCCTTCACCGCTGACGAAATCTGGGGCTACCTGCCGGGCGATCGCGCTAAATACGTGTTCACCGAAGAGTGGTATGAAGGCCTGTTTGGTCTGGCGGATAACGAAGCACTGAACGATGCTTACTGGGATGACTTGCTGAAAGTGCGTGGCGAAGTCAACAAAGTGATTGAGCAGGCGCGCAGCGATAAACGTATCGGCGGCGCACTGGAAGCCACGGTAACACTGTACGCGGACGCCGAACTGGCGACCAAACTGCAGGCGCTGGGCGATGAACTGCGCTTTGTGTTGCTGACTTCCGGCGCGACCGTGGCAGATTACGTCACCGCCAGCGATGAAGCACAGCAGAGCGAAGTACTGAAAGGTCTGAAAATTGCGCTGCACAAAGCAGAAGGCGAGAAATGTCCACGCTGCTGGCATTACACTACTGACGTCGGCCAGAATCCGGAGCATGCTGCGGTCTGTGGACGTTGTTACACCAACGTAGCCGGCAACGGTGAAGTGCGGAAATTTGCCTGATGAGTAAGCTGTGCTCTACCGGATTACGTTGGTCATGGCTGGTGCTGGTGGTCATCGCGATCGATTTCGCCAGCAAGCAGTGGATCATGAGCAACATGATGCTGCATGAAACCAAACCGCTGATACCGTTTCTGAATCTGTTCTACGCGCACAACTATGGCGCGGCGTTCAGCTTCCTGGCGGATAAAGGCGGCTGGCAGCGCTGGTTCTTCGCCGGTATCGCCATTGCGATTGCGGTCGCGCTGGTGGTCATGATGTATCGCAATGCGGCTCACAACAAAATAGCCAATATTGCCTACGCGCTGATTATCGGCGGGGCGTTGGGTAACCTGTTTGACCGTGCTTACCACGGTTTCGTGGTGGATTTCATCGACTTCTATATCGGTGACTGGCATTTCGCCACCTTTAACATCGCTGACTGCGGCATCTGTATTGGTGCAGCGTTGGTGGTGCTGGAGGGTTTCCTCACCCCGAAAGACAAACAGGTCAAAGAGAAAGGGTAACAAATGACTGAGTCCGTACAGCGCGATAGCGCGTTGCTGGTGCATTTCACACTCAAGCTGGAGGATGGCTCTACGGCCGAATCCACGCGTGCCAACGGCAAACCTGCGCTGTTCTGTCTGGGTGATGGCAGCCTGTCAGAGGCGCTGGAGAACGAGTTGGTGGGGCGTAAAGTTGGCGATAAGCACGCCTTTACGCTGGCACCTGATGATGCCTTTGGTGGCATCAGCCCGGACCTGGTTCAGTACTTTTCGCGCCGTGACTTTAACGATGCCGGAGAGCCGGAAGTGGGTGCCATTATGCTGTTCAGCGGCAGAGGTGGCAGCGAAATGCCGGGCGTCATTCGTGAAATTTCGGGTGATTCAATCACCGTAGATTTCAACCACCCGTTGGCCGGCCAGCGCATTCAGTTCGAAATTGAAGTGCTGGAGATCGATCCGGTACTGGAGGCCAGTGATGCAAATCCTGTTAGCTAACCCTCGCGGTTTCTGCGCAGGCGTGGATCGCGCCATCAGTATCGTGGAGCGCGCGCTGGAGATGTACGGCGCGCCGATTTATGTGCGTCATGAAGTGGTGCATAACCGCTATGTGGTCAGCAGCCTGCGCGAGCGCGGTGCAATCTTTATCGAAGAGATCAGCGAAGTGCCGGACGATGCCATTCTGATCTTCTCTGCTCACGGCGTTTCTCAGGCGGTGCGGGCGGAAGCGAAAGCGCGCAATCTCACGATGCTGTTTGATGCCACCTGTCCGCTGGTGACAAAGGTGCATATGGAAGTGGCGCGCGCCAGTCGTAAAGGTGTGGAAGCCATTCTCATTGGTCATGCCGGCCATCCGGAAGTGGAAGGCACCATGGGGCAATACAACAACCCCAACGGCGGCATGTATCTGGTGGAATCGCCGGAAGACGTATTCAAGCTGAGTGTCAAAGATGAGGCGAATCTGTGCTTTATGACGCAGACCACCTTATCCGTGGATGACACGTCTGAAGTGATTGATGCGCTGCGTCAGCGCTTCCCGGCGATCATCGGCCCGCGTAAAGATGACATCTGCTACGCCACCACCAACCGTCAGGAAGCCGTCCGCGTGCTGGCACGAGATGCGGAAGTGGTGTTGGTGGTGGGATCAAAGAACTCCTCTAACTCTAACCGTTTGGCCGAACTGGCACAGCGTGCGGGTAAACTGGCGAAGCTGATTGATTCAGCCGATGACATCCAGGAAGAGTGGGTCAAAGACAAGCAGATTATTGGCGTCACGGCGGGTGCCTCGGCTCCGGATATTCTGGTGCAGCAGGTGATCCAGCGCCTGAAGGAGTATGGCGGTGAAGCGGCGATTGAGCTGATTGGGCGCGAAGAGAACATTGTGTTTGAAGTGCCAAAAGAGCTGCGCGTCGAAGTGCGCAACGTGCAGTAAGCGATTGCAACCGCATCTGAATCAGGCCGACATTGTTCGGCCTTTTCTTTATCTGCCGTTGTCCAAATTGACCACTTCCAGCCGGTGGGATTGCATTTACTGATAATGTTTGGCGGCTGGCATAAAATTCTTATATCCCTTTTTTATTGTGGCGTGACGGTTATCTGACCGTTAACCTGTTTACGCTTTGCATGCATAGATTTGTATCAGGAATGAATAATTATGAGTGATATCCGCATTGCTATCGTTGGTGCGCCGGGCCGCATGGGACGCAATTTAATTCAGGCCGTGCAGCAGGCCGATGGCGTGGTGTTGGGCGCAGCGCTGGCACGTAGCGGCTCTTCGCTGCTGGGCTCTGATGCCGGTGAGTTGGCGGGGATCGGCAAAGTCGGTGTAGCAATAACCGATGACCTACTGAAAGTGGTCGATGATTTTGATGTACTGATCGACTTCACTCGCCCGGAAGGCACGCTGGAGTATCTGACGTTTTGCCGTCAGCACAGTAAGGCGATGGTGATTGGTACCACCGGTTTTGATGACGCAGGCAAAGAAGCTATTCGCGCGGCTGCGGAAGAGATCGGCATTGTGTTTGCCGCTAACTTTAGCGTCGGCGTTAACCTGGTGCTGAATTTGCTGCAGCAGGCCGCCAAAGTGATGGGCGATTACGCTGATATTGAAATCGTCGAAGCGCATCACCGTCATAAAGTTGATGCACCATCAGGTACCGCACTGGCCATGGGTGAAGCGATTGCCGATGCCATGAGCTGGAAACTGGATGAGCACGCGGTCTATGCGCGTGAAGGACACACCGGCGAGCGTAAAGCGCAAACCATTGGTTTTGCCACGGTGCGCGCGGGCGATATCGTTGGGGAACATACTGCCATGTTTGCTGATATTGGCGAGCGTGTTGAGATTACCCACAAGGCTTCAAGCCGCATGACCTTTGCTAATGGTGCCGTTAAAGCCGCAGTCTGGCTAAAGACTAAGAAATCTGGCCTTTACGATATGCGTGACGTGCTGGATTTATCGATGTTGTGAGTGTTGTGAACCATCGTGATGTGGTTATTTCAATCGGTAAGATGTTGATTGAATAGGGCAGCTAGTTAGCTGCCCTTTATTTTGTGTAAAAATAAAGGCTTCGTGGCGTTTTATCTCTGTGAGGCTATTTTTATGAAGTTATTGGCTATTTATTTGTCGGTAGAAGGCTAATTTTGACCAAATGGTCAAAAATTTATGCTCGCTAGCACGACTTTACGATTATTGCCGCCGCGCAACCGTTTATTTTCCAGGTTTTATCACTCTTTTATCGCCTTTCAACGCTTTTAACATTCAATCGCCCGAAATAGACAAAAAAACTCACCCTCAGGGTAGACAAGCAGCAGGTCGATCATTAGAATGCGCGCAATTTGCCAAAATTCGAGCACTCACGCGGATTTTGCATTGATTCGGGCATGTATTTTGAATTAATATGCAAATATTGTGACTGTTTATTCCCTGGAGGATGTTTTGATTAAGTCAGCGCTCTTGGTTCTGGAAGACGGAACCCAATTCCACGGTCGGGCCATCGGGGCTACGGGTTCGGCAGTGGGGGAAGTCGTTTTCAACACGTCAATGACTGGTTATCAAGAAATCCTCACTGATCCTTCCTATTCCCGCCAAATTGTTACCCTCACTTATCCCCATATCGGCAATGTTGGCGTTAATGCCGCCGATGAAGAATCCAGCCAAATCCATGCTCAAGGCCTCGTTATTCGTGACCTGCCGCTGATCACCAGCAACTACCGCAGCGAAGAAAGCCTGTCAGCCTACTTGCAGCGCAATAACATTGTTGGCATCGCCGATATCGATACGCGCAAACTGACCCGTTTGCTGCGCGAGAAGGGTGCACAGAGCGGCTGCATTATTGCGGGTGATAATCCGGATGCGGCCTTAGCGCTGCAAAAAGCGCAGGCGTTCCCTGGCTTGAAAGGCATGGACCTGGCGAAAGAAGTCACCACCGCGGAAACTTACGCGTGGCAGCAGGGTAGCTGGACACTGGAAGGGGATTTGCCTGAGCAGAAAACGGCAGAAGAATTGCCTTTCCACGTGGTGGCCTACGATTTTGGCGCCAAGCGCAACATCCTGCGCATGCTGGTGGATCGCGGCTGCCGTTTGACCGTTGTTCCGGCCAAAACCTCGGCGGAAGACGTCTTAGCCTTAAACCCAGACGGTATT
The DNA here is from genome assembly GCF_002095465.1 of Pantoea rodasii. GTDB lineage: Bacteria > Pseudomonadota > Gammaproteobacteria > Enterobacterales > Enterobacteriaceae > Pantoea > Pantoea rodasii. The sequence continues at coordinate 41,937 of NZ_MLFP01000007.1, forward strand.
TTCCTGTCGAACGGCCCGGGTGACCCGGAGCCGTGTGACTACGCCATCAACGCCATTCAGGCCTTCCTGAAAACCGATATTCCGGTGTTCGGTATCTGCCTCGGCCATCAGCTGTTGGCCCTGGCCAGTGGCGCGAAAACTGTGAAGATGAAGCTCGGCCATCACGGCGGCAACCACCCGGTGAAAGATCTCGACAACAATGTCGTGATGATTACCGCGCAGAACCACGGTTTTGCAGTAGATGACAGCCAGTTGCCGGCGAATCTGCGTGTGACACACGTTTCACTGTTCGACCAAACCGTGCAGGGCATTCACCGCACAGACAAACCGGCGTTCAGCTTCCAGGGACACCCTGAAGCGAGCCCAGGCCCGCATGACGCGGCGCCACTGTTCGATCACTTTATTGAGCTGATCGAAGCTTACCGTTCTAACGCGAAGTAATCAGGAGCCCACGATGCCAAAACGTACAGACATAAAATCCATCCTGATCCTTGGCGCTGGCCCGATCGTTATCGGCCAGGCATGTGAATTTGACTACTCCGGTGCGCAGGCGTGTAAGGCGCTGCGTGAAGAGGGTTACCGCGTCATTCTGGTGAACTCCAACCCGGCGACCATTATGACCGACCCGGAAATGGCGGATGCGACCTACATCGAGCCGATTCACTGGGAAGTGGTACGCAAAATTATTGAAAAAGAGCGCCCGGATGCGGTGCTGCCGACCATGGGTGGCCAGACAGCGCTGAACTGTGCACTGGAACTGGAACGTCATGGTGTGCTGGCTGAGTTCGGCGTCACCATGATCGGTGCAACGGCTGATGCGATTGATAAAGCCGAAGACCGCCGCCGTTTCGACGTGGCGATGAAAAGCATCGGTCTGGGCACCGCCCGTTCAGGCATCGCGCATACCATGGAAGAAGCGCTGGCCGTGGCCGAAGATGTTGGCTTCCCGTGCATCATTCGTCCCTCCTTTACCATGGGCGGCACCGGTGGCGGTATCGCTTACAACCGTGAAGAGTTCGAAGAGATCTGTGAGCGTGGCTTGGATCTGTCGCCAACCAATGAGCTGCTGATTGATGAGTCGCTGATTGGCTGGAAAGAGTACGAGATGGAAGTGGTGCGTGATAAAAACGACAACTGCATCATCGTCTGCTCAATCGAAAACTTCGATGCGATGGGTATCCACACCGGCGACTCGATTACTGTCGCACCGGCACAGACCCTGACCGATAAAGAATACCAAATCATGCGTAACGCCTCGCTGGCGGTATTGCGTGAAATCGGCGTGGAAACCGGCGGCTCGAACGTCCAGTTCTCGGTGAACCCGAAAGATGGTCGTCTGATTGTTATCGAAATGAACCCACGCGTGTCGCGCTCTTCAGCGCTGGCATCCAAAGCCACCGGTTTCCCGATTGCGAAAGTCGCCGCGAAACTGGCCGTGGGCTTCACCCTTGATGAGCTGATGAACGACATCACTGGCGGTCGTACGCCGGCATCGTTTGAGCCATCAATCGACTACGTTGTGACCAAGATTCCTCGCTTCAACTTCGAGAAGTTCGCCGGTGCGAATGACCGTCTGACCACACAGATGAAATCTGTGGGAGAAGTGATGGCGATTGGCCGTACCTTCCAGGAATCGATGCAGAAAGCGCTGCGCGGTCTGGAAGTCGGTGCTAACGGCTTCGACCCGAAAGTGGATCTGGATGATGCGGAAGCCTTAACCCGCATCCGCCGCGAGCTGAAAGATGCCGGTTCAGACCGTATCTGGTACATCGCTGATGCGTTCCGCGCCGGTATGTCTGTCGATGGCGTGTTCAACCTCACCAACATCGACCGCTGGTTCCTGGTGCAGATTGAAGAGCTGGTGCGTCTGGAAGAGCAGGTTGCACGTGAAGGTGTTAACTCACTGAACGCGGATTTCTTGCGTGCGCTGAAGCGTAAAGGTTTTGCTGACCTGCGCCTGGCGACGCTGGCCGGTGTGGCGGAGAGTGAAATCCGTAAGCTGCGTCAGCAGTTCAACCTGCACCCGGTTTACAAACGTGTGGATACCTGTGCGGCGGAGTTCTCCACCGATACCGCGTACATGTACTCAACCTATGAAGAAGAGTGTGAAGCCAATCCAAACCAGGATCGTGACAAAATCATGATTCTGGGTGGCGGTCCAAACCGTATCGGCCAGGGCATTGAGTTCGATTACTGCTGCGTGCACGCGGCACTGGCGCTGCGCGAAGACGGTTACGAAACCATTATGGTGAACTGTAACCCGGAAACCGTTTCAACCGACTACGACACCTCTGACCGCCTGTACTTCGAGCCGGTGACGCTGGAAGACGTGCTGGAAATCGTGCGCATCGAGAAGCCTAAGGGCGTCATCGTGCAGTACGGTGGCCAGACTCCTCTGAAGCTGGCGCGTGCGCTGGAAGCTGCGGGTGTGCCGGTGATTGGTACCAGCCCGGATGCTATCGACCGTGCAGAAGACCGTGAACGCTTCCAGCAGGCGGTTGATCGTCTGAACCTGAAGCAACCGGCGAACGCCACTGTGGCGACGCTGGAGCAAGCGGTTGAGAAAGCGGCGGGTATCGGTTATCCGCTGGTGGTGCGTCCTTCTTATGTGCTGGGCGGCCGCGCAATGGAAATCGTGTACGACGAAATCGACCTGAAGCGCTACTTCCAGAACGCCGTATCCGTTTCCAACGATGCGCCGGTGTTGCTGGACCGCTTCCTGGATGATGCCGTCGAAGTGGACGTGGATGCGATCTGCGATGGCGAGCGTGTGCTGATTGGCGGCATCATGGAGCACATCGAGCAGGCAGGCGTGCACTCCGGTGACTCTGCGTGTTCACTGCCGGCTTACACGCTGAGCACTGAGATTCAGAACGTAATGCGTCAGCAGGTGGAGAAACTGGCCTTTGAGCTGAACGTGCGCGGTCTGATGAACGTGCAGTTTGCGGTGAAGGACAACGAAGTTTACCTGATTGAAGTGAACCCACGTGCTGCGCGTACCGTACCGTTCGTGTCTAAAGCCACCGGCGTGCCGCTGGCGAAAGTCGCCGCACGTGTGATGGCTGGCAAAACGCTGGCTGAGCAGGGCGTCACCAAAGAGGTGATTCCACCTTACTACTCAGTCAAAGAAGTGGTGCTGCCGTTCAACAAGTTCCAGGGCGTTGACCCGATTCTTGGCCCAGAAATGCGCTCTACCGGTGAAGTGATGGGTGTCGGTCGTACCTTCGCAGAAGCGTTCTCAAAAGCGATGCTGGGTGCGCAGAGCAACATGAAGAAAACCGGTCGTGCGCTGCTGTCAGTGCGTGAAGGCGATAAGAAACGTATCGTTGACCTGGCGGCGAAGCTGCAGAAGTTAGGCTTTGAGTTGGATGCGACGCACGGTACCGCTGTGGTGCTGGGTGAAGCAGGCATTAACCCGCGTCTGGTGAACAAGGTGCATGAAGGTCGTCCACACATTCAGGACCGTCTGAAGAATGGCGAATACACCTACATCGTCAATACCACCGCAGGTCGTCAGGCGATTGAAGATTCCAAACTGATTCGCCGCAGTGCGCTGCAATATAAAGTGCATTATGACACCACGCTGAACGGTGGTTTTGCTACCGCGATGTCGCTGAATGCGGATCCGACTGAGAAAGTGATTTCAGTGCAGGAAATGCATGCCCTAATTAAAGGGTAATCAACAGGTTGATCGGCAGATAACGGCTCCTCAGGGGGCCGTTTTTTTTCGCCTGTTTATCGGTGGTTGAATAAGCTTAGATGTGAAAAATCTATTGATTTGACATAGTTTTTATCAGTTGATGCGGTACTGGTTACATGTCGGATTATTCGCACAAATTTATAAATAAGATCCCAGTAAGCGCACCGTACTATTCGGCTTGCTCATGAATAGAGCGCTCACCTTAATTGGGATATAAAAAATGAAAATGCGTGCTTTCACCCTCAGTGCAGTGGCTGCATTGTTAGTTGCTGCTCCTCTCGCCAGCCAGGCGGAAATTACCCTGCTGAAGCAGGATCCGCAGGCAGGCGATCCGCTTAGCCGTCTTGATTTCAAAGTGGGCGGCAGTATTCGTCCACAGTTCCAACATCAGGCAGGCGTCAGCGATCAATCTTACAAGCGTAATGGCTACGACGGCGGTTCACGTTTCCGTTTCTCTGCTGATTACTATCTGTTTGATGACATCAGCTGGGTCAGCTACTACGAGCTGGGTGTTAACTTCCCAGCCTGGTGGGGTTGGGATAACCACTATGCCGATGGCCAGAACAACACTACGCGTCGTCAGCTATACACCGGTCTGAAAAGCAAAACCTGGGGTCAGCTGACCTTTGGCCAGCAGAACAGCGTTTACTATGATGTGGTCGGTGCGAAAACCGATATCTGGGACTACGACATGCTGGCCCAGGCACCGGGTAACGGTATCAACGGTGATTACGACGGTTCTTACCGTTCACGTAAGATGCTGAAGTACAAAAACACCTTCGGCGACGTTGATGTTTATGCGTCATATCTGTTTGAAGATAACAACTATCTGCCGGGTAACGGCCTGCGCTACAAGCGTAACGGCGGCGGCTCGCTGGGTGTGAACTATCACATCACCAAAGACCTGGCTTGGGGTACGGCGTGGAACTACACCCGTGCTGATATTCACAACCCAAGCACCGGTGAAAGCAAAGATTACAACCAGAACATCTACGGCACCGCGCTGAGCTGGACACCAGATGCCTGGACGCTGTCTGCGGGTGCAGGCTGGTATCAGAACTTCTCACCAACCAAGAAAAACACCGTTAACAACTACTTCGCGGATGATGCGTGGGGCGTGGAATACTTCGCTGGTTACAAATTCGCTATCGATCAGTATGCGGTTAAGTCTATCCAGCCTTACTTCATGGGTGACCGTCTGGAGTTCGTCAATGGACGTAACTACAAGCGTATCGACAACGGCGTTGGTATCAGCACCAAACTCGACTACGGCTTCCAGGTGGATTACGAATACGTGATCACCTCAAGCACCGACAAATCACTGGGTAACATGAACCTGGTGCGTCTGCGCTACGATTTCTAATCGATGTGACAACGGCTCCTGCGGGAGCCGTTTTTCTTTGTCGCATACAGTGCGGTTTTCTTTACACTCCATCACGTCAAAGCCTCATTTCACCCTGAGTTGTAGCGTCCTGCCGGACTAATATGGCGTCTATTCCCAAGTATGGTGGGAAAGTCGGTGTAAAACTCTGTCCAATAACAAAAATGCGGTCGCATAGGAGCTTTACGCAAATAGCGGGGTCGGCCTATCGACGAAACTTTCGCCTTTACGTATCATTGCGCCAATTTTTTTCCTGTAGGTCTTTTAACATGATTAGTCTGATCGCGGCACTGGCAACCGATCGCATTATTGGTATGGAAAACGCCATGCCCTGGAACCTGCCAGCCGATTTGGCGTGGTTCAAACGTAACACGCTGAATAAGCCAGTGATTATGGGTCGCTTGACCTTTGAATCTATTGGTCGTCCACTGCCTGGACGCCTGAATATTGTGGTCAGCAGCCAGCCTGGCACCCACGATGGCGTCACTTGGGTGACATCTCTGGAGGATGCAGTCAACGCTGCGGGTGACGTGGAAGAGATCATGGTGATTGGCGGTGGTCGTGTTTACGAGCAGATGCTGGCGCGTGCCGATCGTCTTTACCTGACCCACATCGATGCAGAAGTGGAAGGTGACACGCAATTCCCGGATTACGAGCCGGATGAATGGCAGTCAACCTTCAGTGAGTTTCACGACAACGATGAGCAGAACTCGCACAGCTACTGCTTTGAGATTTTAGACCGCCGTTGATGTTTGTCCCGATGCGCACCCATGCGCACGCTATGAAAATCGTGTCATTTCGTCGTCGTGTCGCCATGTATGGCAACCGGGAAATTTCAGGATCATCATTGACGGTGAATAAAAAAAAGCCCCGCTCAGGTTGCGGGGCTTTTTGTTTATGGCATGTCGCGCAATGGTGAATTGGTGGGGCTTTTTTAATGCATATCGCTCAAGGGGGGATGTGCGCTCACGGCGCTCTCTGCCATCGCCTTTTCCCGGTTCGATGCCTGCACATGGTATTGCTGTGTCTCCCAGTGCAGCAGCGTCAACGTCCCGCCCCAACAGCAGCCCGTATCAAGGCCAACGATGTGATCGGGTGTGCCTTTGCCTTCCAGTGAAGCCCAGTGGCCAAATACCTGCGTATACTCAGTGCCGATTTTACCCGGCACAAGGAACCAGGGTTTCAGCGGAGGAGGGGCAGAATTGGGCGCTTCTTTGCAGATCATATCCAACTGACCATTGGGGAAACAGAAACGCATGCGCGTCAGGGCATTGGTGCTGAAGCGCAGGCGCGCCAGGCCGCTGAGTTCTGGTGTCCAGTTGTTCGGCATGTCGCCGTACATCGCATCAAGAAACAGCGGGTAGGTATCGCTGGCCAATACGGCTTCGACCTCACGCGCGCACAGTTTCGCGGTGTCGAGATCCCACTGCGGCGTGATGCCTGCGTGCGCCATCAACAGCTTTTTCTCTTCATCGACTTGCAACAACGGCTGGCGACGCAGCCAGTTGATCAGTTCATCGGCATCGTGCGCATCCAGCAGCGGGGTGAGGCGATCTTTCGGCTTGTTACGGCTGATGCCGGCGTACACAGCCAGCAGATGCAGATCGTGATTGCCCAGCACCACGCGCACGCAATCCCCCAGCGATTTCACATAGCGCAACACATCCAGTGAGCCAGGACCACGCGCCACTAAGTCGCCGGTCAGCCACAATTCGTCTTGCTGTGGGTCAAAATCGACCTGCGCCAGCAGCGCACGTAGCTCATCATAACAGCCGTGAATATCGCCAATCAGGTATGTACTCATTACGTCAGTCCGATCAAAACGCGCCGCCCGGACAGGCCGGGCGGAGGGGGATTAATGTATGTGGGTTTGAATGGCGAGTCGGAACACCGGGATCTCAACGTGAAACTCTTCACCTTGATCGTCGACCATTACATAGTGCCCTTGCATGGTGCCCATCGGGGTTTCGAGGATCGCGCCGCTGGTGTATTGATACTCGCCGCCCGCTGCAATGTGCGGCTGTTCGCCAACCACGCCTTCACCCTGAACCTCAGTCTCACGACCGTTGCCATTGGTGATAAGCCAGTAGCGGCTACGTAGCTGAACGTTGGCACGTCCCAGATTTCGAATGGTGATGGTGTAGGCAAACACGTAGCGATCCTCATCGGGCAAGGATTGCGATTCCACATATTGGCTCAATACATGGATACAGACGCGGGCCAGTTCACTCATACACTTAGTTCTCCGGGTTTTCTGCCTGATATTTGCCCAGCCAGTTCGCCAGTTGGCAATACTGCGCCACCGTGACATTTTCTGCACGTAGCGAGGCATCGATGTTCAGTTCATCCAGCGCACCTGCGGCAAACATATGAGCAAGACTGTTACGCAGCGTTTTGCGACGTTTACCAAAGGCTTCCGTGGTGACACGGCTCAGTAATCGCATGTCGCTGACCGGATGCGGTGGCTGTGCGTACGGCATCAGACGCACCACGGCTGAATCGACTTTCGGCGCCGGCGTAAAGGATTCAGGTGGCACTTCCAGCACTGGAATCACCTGGCAATAGTACTGCGCCATCACGCTAAGACGACCATAGGCTTTGCTGCCCGGTCCGGCAACCAAACGGTTTACCACTTCTTTTTGCAGCATGAAGTGCATGTCTTTAATCGAACCAGTATAGCTGAAGAGATGGAACATCAGCGGTGTCGAAATATTGTACGGCAGGTTGCCGAAGACACGCAGCGGCTGACCTTTCTCTTGCGCCAGCGCCGAGAAATCAAAGGTCATGGCATCTTGCTGGAAGATGGTTAACTTAGGCCCGAGGAACGGATGGGTCTGCAAACGTGCAGCCAGATCGCGGTCCAGCTCAACAACGGTCAGTTCATCGAGGCGTTCGCCCACCGGTTCAGTTAAGGCACCCAGGCCGGGACCAATCTCCACAATCGCTTCTCCCTTCTGCGGGTGAATGGCGGAGACAATGCTGTCGATAATGTACTGATCGTTCAGGAAGTTCTGACCGAAACGTTTACGGGCAAAATGCCCCTGATGGACGCGATTATTCATTACTGCTCTTGATCATAGTGATGGCGAGATTAAGCGCCGTGATAAAGCTGCCCGGTTCTGCCTTGCCGTGACCGGCCAATTCCAGCGCGGTACCGTGGTCGACAGAAGTCCGGATAAAGGGCAGGCCAAGGGTGATATTCACCGCGCGACCAAACCCCTGAAATTTTAGCACCGGTAAGCCCTGGTCGTGATACATCGCCAGAACGGCATCGGCATGCTGTAAGTATTTCGGCTGGAACAGCGTATCGGCCGGCAGTGGGCCGGTGAGCTGAATACCTTGCTGACGCAGTTCGTCGAGCGCCGGAATAATAGTATCAATTTCTTCGCGGCCCATGTGGCCGCTTTCGCCCGCGTGCGGATTCAGGCCGCAGACGAAGATATGGGGATGCGGTAAACCGAATTTCTGCTGTAAATCCTGATGCAGAATCGTAATCACCTCATGCAAGCTGTCGCGGGTAATGGCGTCAGAGACATCTTTCAACGGCAAATGCGTGGTCGCAAGGGCAACGCGCAACTCTTCGGTTGCCAGCATCATCACCACGCGATCGCCACCGGCGCGTTCAGCGAAAAACTCGGTATGGCCGGTGAACGGAATCCCCGCATCGTTGATCACGCCTTTGTGCACCGGGCCGGTAATCAATGCGGCAAATTCACCGTTGAGACAACCGTCGCAGGCGCGCGCCAGCGTTTCCAGCACATAGTGACCATTCGCCACAGTGAGTGCACCGGGCGTAACAGGCAGTGCTGTATCAACCTGCAGCAGCGTTAACGTGCCCGCTTGCTGCGGTTGCGCAGCTACATCGGGCTGGTAATCGCGCAGCGTCAGCGGCAATCCGAGTTGCTGGGCGCGCTGACGCAGCACATTAGCGTCAGCGCACACCACCAGTTCAACCGGCCAGTCACGCTGGGCCAGTTGAACGGTCAGATCAGGACCAATCCCGGCAGGTTCGCCGGGCGTGATCACCACACGGTAATTACTGACCATTGTTGTCCAGAATCTTCACGTAGGCACTGGCGCGTTGTTCCTGCATCCAGGTTTGTGCCTCTTCCGCGAATTTACGGTTGAACAGCAGACGATAAGCACGATCTTTCTGCGCCGCATCGGTCTTATCAACCTGACGCGTGTCCATCAACTGGATCAGATGCCAGCCGAATGAAGAGTGCACCGGCTCGCTGATTTGGCCTTTCTGCAGCTTCAGTAACGCATCACGGAAGGCAGGATCGTAGATGTCTGGTGTCGCCCAACCGAGATCACCGCCCTGGTTGGCAGAACCGGGATCATCAGAGAACTGTTTTGCCGCCGCAGCAAAGGTGGTTTTACCACTTTTGATATCAGCTGCAATCTGTTCGATCTTCGCTTGTGCCTGCGCGTCAGTGAGAATCGGAGAAGGTTTCAGCAGAATGTGACGTGCATGCATCTCAGTGACAGAGATGTTTTTGCTCTCACCGCGCAGATCGTTCACTTTCAGGATGTGGAAGCCGACGCCAGAACGAATCGGACCAACGATATCCCCTTTTTTCGCGGTGCTCAGCGCTTGCGAGAACAGGGTCGGCAGCTCTTCAATTTTTGCCCAACCCATGTTGCCGCCTTTCAGCGCCTGCGGGTCAGCAGAGTAGGTCACCGCCAGTTTACCGAAGTCCGCACCGCCTTTCAGCTGTCCTACCAGTTGGCGCGCCAGCGCTTCCTGATCGTCAACCTGTTGCTGAGTCGGGTTTTCTGCCAATGGCAGCAGGATCTGGCTGACATTCAGCTCGGTGCCCTGCGTATTCTGCGAACCAATCTGCGTTGCCAGCGTATCGACTTCCTGCGGCAGAATGGTCACGCGACGGCGCACTTCACCATTACGTACTTCAGAAATCAGCATCTCTTTACGGATCTGACCACGATAATCGTTGTAGTTCATGCCGTCGTAAGCCAGACGGCTACGCAGCTGATCCATGCTCATCTTGTTCTGTGCGGCAATATTTTGAATAGCCTGATCGAGCTGCTGATCGCTGATCTGCAAGCCGGCTTTTTCGCCCATCTGAAGAATGATGTTATCCATAACCTGACGTTCAAGGATCTGATGACGCAGGGTTTTATCATCTGGCAGCTGCTGATGAGCCTGCTGCGCCTGTGATTTCACCGTGCGCATCATGTTATCAACGTCACTTTCCAGCACCACGCCGTTATTCACGACGGCGGCAACTTTATCAACCACTTGTGGGGCTGCGAACGCAGTGTTAGCGGTAATCGCCACACCAAGAATCAGCATTCTCCAGTTCTTCATACTTTATCCATTGTTGTTTCCGCACTGCGGGATAGCCTGTCAAATATCACAACATCAGAAAGCGCGCTGGTAAGGGATGATGCCCTGACGCAGCATTTCATTGGTGCCTAAGCCATAGTTGGAACTCAGACCACGCAGCTCAATGTTGAATGAGATTTGGTTGTCATACTTACTGTCGTTGTTTTCCCAACCGTTGATCTTACGCTCGTAACCCAGACGAATGGCGTAGCAGCACGAGCTGTACTGCAGGCCTACCAGCTGTTCAGCCGGACGACTGTTGCGGGTATCGTAGTAATAACCGCCAACCAAAGACCAGGCATCAGCAATTGGCCAGCTCGCGGTCGCGCCAACTTGTGAAATCCCGTTTTTGTAGATCGGGTTTGTCAGCAGGCTGGAGTTGTTCAACGCCTGTGCCACGTACTCCGGGCTGCTGTAGCGGTAGCTCAGCTGCACCATACGATCGGCATCCTCACGGTATTCAAGGATGGCGTTGCCTTGTGCGACGTTATCGAGACGCGTGTCATACTGCAGTCCGCCACGCGCGCCCCAACGATCGCTGATTTTCCAGTAGGTATCGCCGGCCCACACCAGGCTGCCGGTATCATCTTCTTCACTCGTCTGGTTTACGCCGGTACGAGACGGGGTAAACGAGTAGATTTGACCCACAGAAACGTTAAAACGTTCAACCAAATCGTTATCATAAATTCGCGTGGTCACACCGGTTGAAACTTCGTTAGCCGAAGCGATGCGATCCAGACCACTGTAGGTCCGATCGCGGAACAAACCGGTGTAGTCAGTTTGCAGCAGCGTTGAGTCGTACGGGTAGATATTGCTCTGGTTGCGATACGGGACATACAGGTACTGAACGCGCGGTTCCAGCGTCTGGGTGTAACCCGGTTCCCAGTTCATATCGCGGTCAAACACCAAACGGCCATCAACTTTGAATTGCGGCAGGGTGCGGTTGACTGAGCTGTCTAACCGGTTGCCCGTGCTGTCGACACCAGAGATTTCGTTATTGTTATAACGATCAATATTGTCTTGCTGGTAGTGCGTCGCCAGGAACTTCGCTTCGGTATCCAGGCTGGCCCAGCCATTCGAAAGCGGCAAGTTTAACGTTGGCTCAATGTGAAGACGCGTTGCTTCAGGCATTTTGCTATTCACGTTGGTGAATTTCACTGCCTGCGCATAGATGCGGCCATCAAACGGTCCAATATCGTTCTGATAGGCGTTCAGGTCGAGCTGCGGCATCGCGCGATAAATATTAGAAGAATCTGTACTGCCAAAGACCTGGAAGTCCTTGGTCGACAGCGTTGCATCCCAATTGGTATCCGCGTAGCCAAAGCTGAATTTCTGCGTCGCATAACCATCTGTTGAGCTGTAGTACTTCGAGTCGAGATCGTTGAAGTAATACGGGTCACTGACCTTAGTGTAGTTAGCGTTGAAGCGCCAGTGCTGCTCGTAAACACCGGCATGCTGCCAGTAGAACAGCCAGCGATCGGAGCTGTCATTTTCGGCGATGCCACGCACCGCTTTATCGTTATCGTACTGCTTATCTGAAGGCAGATAATCCAGCTCCATCAGACCGGCACCAAACACGGTCAGATAGCGGAATTCGTTCTGCAATTGCAGACCACGTTTGCTCATGTAATGCGGCGTAATGGTGGCATCGGCCTGCGGTGCGATGTTCCAGTAATACGGCAGCATAAACTCGAAGCCGTTATTACTGCCGTACTTCGCATTCGGGATCAGGAAACCGGAACGGCGACGATCGCCAATCGGCAACTGCAAATAGGGGCTGTAAAACACCGGCACATTGCCGAGTTTAAAGCGGGCGTTCCAGATCTCAGCGACTTCTTCCTGGCGATCCTGAATCACCTCGGTACCCACTACGCTCCAGCTGTTGGAACCCGGTAAACAAGAGGTAAAGCTGCCGTTTTCCAGGATGGTGTAACGGTTGTCGCCACGCAGTTTCATCTGATCGGCAACGCCGCGGCCCTGACGGCCCACCATCTGGTAATCACCGTTCCACACGTTGGTGTCTTTGGTGTTCAGATTGGACCACGCTTTCGGACCTTTCAGGATGACCTGATTGTCGTCATAGTGCACATTACCCAGCGCATCCACGGTACGAACCGGTGTGGTTTGCCCATCCTGCTGGCGCTGATGCAGCTGCATTTCGTCGGCGCGCAAGCGGCTGTTGCCCTGCTGCACATCAACATTGCCAGTGAAAACCGCGTCATTCGGGTAATTACCTTTGGCCGAGTCAGAATTGATGGTGACAGGCAAGGAATTGGTGTCGCCGCTGACCAGTGGACGGTTGTAGCTCGGCACGCCCAGCATACACTGCGACATGAGGTCGTCGGCGAACGTCTGCTGACTGTAGAGCGCTGCACCAATCATGGTTGCCAGCAGGGTAGGGATCTGTTTTTTCATACGCGGTTCGGGATTTCCATGAAAACGGGCATCATGCCGACAATCGGCTCAGAGACTAACTTACTGCCCGGCGTTGTGCCAGTGTTAATCCTTGTCTGATCGCGTTGCTGTTAGGCACTGAAGTAAATGAAAGGTATGATAATGCAATTTTCAGCCGCAAGCATGGCGAATTGAGGAGTTTATGCGCTACTGGGGAAAAGTTATTGGTCTGGCTCTCGGCTTGCTTTCCGGGGCAGGCTTTTGGGGCATTGTACTGGGTCTGATCATTGGCCACATGTTTGACAAAGTGCGCAGCGTAAAAGGACAGGGCTATTTCGCCAATAACCAGGCGCGGCAAACCCTGTTTTTCAGTACCACTTTTCAGGTGATGGGCCATTTGACCAAGTCAAAAGGGCGCGTCACGGAAGCCGATATCCAGATTGCTTCCTTATTTATGGATCGCATGCAACTGCACGGTGATGCGCGAACTGCGGCACAACGTGCATTTCGTGAAGGCAAACAGAGCGACTATCCGCTGCGTAATAAGTTGCGTGAACTGCGCAGCGCCTGTTTTGGCCGTTTTGACCTGATTCGGATGTTTCTGGAAATTCAGATTCAGGCGGCCTTTGCGGACGGTTCACTGCACCCCAATGAGCGGCAGGTGTTGTATGTGATTGCTGAAGAGTTGGGGATCTCTCGAGCACAGTTCGATCAGTTCCTGCGCATGATGGAAGGCGGCCAGCAGTTTGGCGGGGGTTCATCGCAGGGTGGTGCTTATCAACAGGCGCAACGCGGCCCGACGCTGGAAGATGCTTGCAGCGTGCTGGGAGTGAAAAGCAGCGATGACAGCACCACCATTAAGCGCGCTTATCGTAAGTTGATGAGTGAGCACCATCCTGACAAGCTGGTGGCGAAAGGTTTACCGCCAGAAATGATGGAAATGGCGAAGCAGAAAGCGCAGGAGATTCAGGCCGCTTACGATTTAATTCGTAAGGAGAAGGGATTTAAATAGCCTGGTACATCGAGATGAAAATTGAAAAGGGCCGTCATTGCTGATGGCCCTTTTTATAACCTGCAGATTAAAAATCCGCTGGCTGTTTAAACGTCATACTGTTGCCAAACGCCGGATGCGTAATCGTTAATGACTCCGCGTGCAGTTGCAGACGCGGTGCCATTGCCAGTGCTTCTTCGTGCGCATAGAAGCGGTCACCTAAAATCGGATGACCCAGTGCCAGCAAATGGACGCGCAGCTGATGCGAGCGTCCGGTAATGGGTTTGAGCAGCACGCGGGCGCTGTTGCTCGCCTCATACTCCAGCACCTGATATTCCGTCTGCGCCGCTTTGCCATTTTCATAGCACACCATCTGCTTTGGCCGATTAGGCCAGTCGCAAATCAGCGGCAGATCAATCAACCCTTCTTCCGCCGCCGGATGGCCCCAGACGCGAGCCACATAGTACTTTGACGGCTCACGTTCGCGGAACTGCCGCTTCAACTCTCGTTCAGCGGCTTTATTCAGCGCCACCACGATCACGCCGCTGGTGGCCATATCCAGTCGGTGTACCGATTCTGCCTGGGGGAAATCACGCTGGATACGCGTCATCACGCTATCCTTGTGCTCCTCAAGCCGGCCTGGCACCGACAACAAGCCGCTTGGCTTGTTCACCACCATAATATGCTCATCCTGATACAGAATATGTAACCAGGGTTCGAGCGGCGGATTGTATGCTTCCATCAACATGTCGTAGTGGCCTTCAGCGATTATTGGTGCGTAACAACGATCAGACGCAGTGCATCCAGTCGCCAGCCCGCATCGCCCAAACTGTCCAGCACTTGCTCGCGATTGCTTTCCAGCGCTTCAACCTCATCATCACGGATGTTAGGGTTGACCGCACGCAACGCTTCCAGACGGGACAGCTCGGCACTCAGCTTCTCATCCGCTTCCACCTTCGCCGCAGCGATGATCGCCTGGGCTTCTGGAATCACCACTTTCTCGGCTTGCGTCAGAATCTCGTGCACTTCCTGCTGTACTGCGTTGACCAGTTTGCTGCCGGTATGACGATTAACGGCATTCAGCTGACGGTTAAAGCTTTCAAACTCGACTTTGCCGGCCAGATTGTTACCCGCACGATCCATCAGCAGACGCACCGGCGTTGGTGGCAGGAAGCGGGTGAGTTGCAGGCTCTTCGGTGCCTGTGCTTCAACCACGTAAATCATCTCCACCAACAGCGTACCCACCGGCAGCGCTTTGTTTTTCAACAACGACAGCGCACAGCTGCCGGTATCACCGGACAGAATCAGGTCAAGGCCATTGCGGATCAGCGGATGTTCCCAGGTAATAAACTGGGTATCTTCGCGCGACAGCGCCTGATTACGGTTAAAGGTCACGGTGCAGCCATCTTCAGGCAAGCCTGGGAAATCCGGCACCAGCATATGATCGGATGGCGTCAGCACGATCAGGCTGTCACTGCGATCTTCCTGGTTGATGCCAACGATATCGAACAGGTTCAGCGCGAAGTTAACCAGATCGGTGTCGTTATCCTGATCGGCAATCGCATTGGCCAGCGCTTGCGCCGCGTCTCCGCCATTGGAGTTCAGCTCCAGCAAGCGGTCACGGCCCTGTTCCAGCTGTGATTTGAGTGCATCATGCTGTTTACGGCTTTCGGTGATGAACTCATCCAGCCCTTGTGGATTTTCAGGTGCGGCAAGATACTCAATCAGCTTGCTGTATTCGCTGTCATAAATGGTGCGGCCGGTGGGGCAGGTATGCTCAAACGCATCCAGACCTTCGTGATACCAGCGCAGCAGTACAGCCTGGGCGGTTTTTTCCAGCCACGGCACCAGAATCTGGATGTCATGCATCTGACCTATACGATCGAGACGACCGATGCGCTGTTCCAGCAGATCCGGGTTAAACGGCAGATCGAACATCACCAGGCGGCTGGCGAACTGGAAGTTACGGCCTTCAGAACCGATTTCTGAGCACAGCAGCACCTGGGCGCCTTCTTCTTCTGAGGCGAAGAACGCCGCAGCGCGGTCGCGCTCGAGAATGGATAATCCTTCGTGGAACACGGCAGCACGAATACCTTCGCGCTCGCGCAGCACCTGCTCCAGCTGCAGCGCAGTGGCAGCCTGGGCACAGATCACCAGCACTTTCTCTTTGCGGTTGCTGGTGAGATAACCCATCAGCCATTCTACGCGCGGGTCGAAGTTCCACCAGGTGCCGCTATCGCCTTCAAATTCCTGATAAATCTTTTCCGGGTACAGCATGTCGCGTGCGCGCTCTTCTGCGCTCTTGCGGGTGCCCATGATGCCAGAGACTTTGATGGCGGTTTGATACTGGGCGGGCAGCGGCAGACGAATCTGGTGCAGCTCACGTTTCGGGAAGCCCTTCACGCCGTTACGCGTGTTACGGAACAGTACGCGGCTGGTGCCGTGACGATCCATCAACATCGATACCAGCTCTTTGCGTGCGTCTTCTTTGCCGTCACGATCGCTGTTCGCCACCTGTAACAGCGGCTCGATGTCCTGCTCACCGATCAGGTCGTTGATCAGGTTCATCTCTTCTTTACTGATGGCGTGATCGGCCAGCAGTGAACTCACCGCATCGGCGACCGGGCGATAGTTTTGTTGTTCAGCCACAAATTGGCCGAAATCGTGGAAGCGATTGGGATCGAGCAGGCGTAAACGGGCAAAGTGGCTTTCCAGCCCCAGCTGTTCCGGCGTTGCGGTTAACAGCAGCACGCCCGCAGTTTTCTCTGCCAGCTGTTCAATCACCTGATATTCACGGCTTGGTGCATCTTCGCTCCAGGCCAGGTGGTGCGCTTCATCGACCACCAGCAGATCCCAGTCAGCATCCGCCAGCAATTCGAGGCGCTGCTTGTTACGGCGCACGAAGTCCAGCGAGCAGATGATCAACTGCTCGGTTTCAAAGGCGTTATCGCTGTCGTGCTGGGCTTCGGTGTAGCGGTCATCATCGAACAGGGCGAAGTGTAGGTTGAAGCGACGCAGCATTTCCACCAGCCACTGGTGTTGCAGGGTTTCCGGCACCACGATTAACACGCGGTCGGCCCGGCCTGCCAGCAGCTGTTGCTGGATAATCATCCCGGCTTCAATGGTTTTACCCAAGCCGACTTCATCCGCCAGCAGTACGCGTGGCGCGTGGCGGCGGCCGACATCATGGGCGATGTGCAGCTGATGCGGGATGAGATTAGTACGCATCCCGCGCAGGCCGCTGATCGGCAGACGGTATTGCTCGCTTTGGTATTTACGCGCGCGGAAGCGCAGGGAAAAACGGTCCATGCGATCTAACTGGCCCGCAAACAGACGATCCTGGGGTTTACTGAACACCAGCTTGCTGTCCAGCATCACCTCGCGCATGACTACGCCCGCTTCTTCAGTGTCGAGACGCGTGCCGATGTAAGTCATTAATTCGTTTTCGTTACGGACTTCATCAACACTCATCTGCCAACCTTCATGGTTGGTGATA
The DNA here is from genome assembly GCF_002095465.1 of Pantoea rodasii. GTDB lineage: Bacteria > Pseudomonadota > Gammaproteobacteria > Enterobacterales > Enterobacteriaceae > Pantoea > Pantoea rodasii. Next base: position 59,249 of record NZ_MLFP01000007.1, read on the forward strand.
GTGTCACCCAGATTGAAAATCACACGGGTGACGGGAGCATCATTTCGGGCATACAGGCGATTTTCGCCGGTTGCCGGGAACATCATGGTGATCATGCGCGTATCAATCGCCACCACCGTTCCTAATCCCAGTTCACTTTCCGTATCACTAATCCAGCGTTGACCCAGTGTAAAAACCATATATTTTTAGCTCGACTCTCTGACATGCCATAAAGAAGTTCACCTGCACTCAGGCAATACATCACCGCCAAACAGGTGTTTGGTCAGATTGTATGTGCGGTGAGAATCAGGAAGGGCGCTATGGTACTGGATGGCAGGGCATTCGTCACCTGTCAAAAAAGCCCCAACTGCCCGGTAATCAGTGTAGCAAAGTCATCGCCGACGAAAGGTAAAATTCCATCGGCAACCGGTTGAAGTTGTTTCATCACGTAGTGATCGTAATCCAGCGGCGTGGTGCGGATCTCCAGTGGTTCCGGGCCTGCAGTGGCCATCACGTAACGAATCGAGCCGCCATTTTGATACTGTAACGGGCGATGAAGTTTACGATTTTGCTCATCCGCTAATCGTGCCGCCCGCACGTGCGGTGGCACATTTTTTTCATAATCTTTTAAGGGGCGACGCAGGCGTTTTTTATACACCAGCAATTCGTCCAGTTCGCCCGCCAGCAGCTGAGCCACGGTATCGCGGATGTAATCCTGCCACGGCTCGCCACGGAAAATGCGGCCATACAGTGTTTGCTGGAACTGCTGCGCCAGCGGCGTCCAGTCGGTGCGCACCGATTCGAGGCCTTTAAATACCAGTCGTTCCGTGTCATCCGTGCGAATCATGCCGGCATAACGTTTTTACTGCCTTGCTCAGCCCCGCGAATGGTCGGCATCAGGAAGCGACTGAAATGGGTTTCGTACTCCAGCTCCAGTGCACTTTCCAGCCCGTAAGTCTGTTGCAGATGCTGCTGCCACCACACGTTGACCTGTTGGGTCAGACGCTGGCCAATGGCTGCGGCTTCCGCCTCATTGTGCGCGCCTTTCAGCCAGACAAAGGTCGAGTCAGTGTCGCCATAAATCACATCAAACCCTTCGGCCTCAATCAGTTCACGTGTTTGCTGCATGATGGCGTGGCCGCGCAGGGTAATTGAGGACGCAAGGCGCGGATCAAAGAAGCGGCAGGCGCTGGTGCCCAGCACGCCGTAAAAGGCGTTCATGATGATTTTCAGCGCCTGAGACAAAGGTTTATTGCCTTCGCGCTTGGCGGCTTCACGCCCTTGCCAGATTTGTTCAACTATCGCCGGTAAACAGTGGGTCTGGCGCGAAAAGCGTGCCTCACGGAAGCCGGGCACAGAATCGGCGTCGTCAGGATGGGCCAAACCTTCAACCAGACCAACCGGATCGATCAGGAAGGTGCGGATAATCGAGGGATACAGGCTTTTATAATCCAGCACCAGTACCGAATCATACAGTCCAGGGCGCGAGTCCATCACATAACCGCCGGGGCTGGCTTCGGGTGCCACTTCGCCGAGGTTAGGCGCAACAAATCCTGCACGGTGCATGCGAGGAATATAAAGATGACCAAACGCGGCCACCGAACCGCCGTGACGGTCAACCGCCAGGCCATTCACCGTGGCGCGCTCCAGCAAAAATGGCATGATGGCGGTGTGCTGGAAAATGCGCGTCACCAGTTCGCAATCTTTCAGGTTGTACTTCGCCAGTGCGGGTTTGTCATGGGCAAAACGCCAGTTGATCTCCTCCATGCGCTGCCACGGGTTGTCGATGTATTTTCCTTCGCCAAGGAGCTGGCGCGAAACTGCTTCGAGGCTAAAAGAGGGAAAGTCCCAGAAAGCGGATTTCAGCGCTTCGATGCCATCGATCACCAGGCGACCGGTGGCTTGCGCGAAGAATACGCCGGGTTTGAAGCCGTGCTCGCGCCACTCCAGCGCCTGATTCTGACGGCCTAAACGCAACGGGATGCCATAACGATCGGCATGTTTCTGCAGGACGCGCAGATCGAATTGCACCACGCTCCAGCCGATGATCACGTCGGGGTCGTGGCGGGCAAACCAGGCATTGAGCTGTTCCAGCAACTGCGGGCGGCTATCTACATAGATGAGATCGAAATCCAGCGTGCTGGCATCACCATTGGGCGGACCCAACATGTAAACCTGGCGCTGACCGCAGCCTTCCAGCCCGATGCAATACAGCTCACCGTGTTCCGTGGTTTCAATATCCAGCGAAACCCATTTCAGCTGCGGACGGTAATCTGGATGGGGTTTCAGGCGGGCATTAACCACGCTATCGCCGCGCACATCGCCACTGAACCACACCGGCGCAGTGATAAAACGCTCCATCAAATAGCGCTCTGGCGGGCGGATATCGGCTTCATACACCGCGATGCCATTTTCTCGCAGGCGCTTTTCCAGGTTTTGCAGCTGGCGATTACTGCGGCAATAGAGCCCAAAGATGGGCCGACGGCGAAAATCTTTCAGTTCCAGTGATTGCACACGAGTGTGGCGCTCATCGCGAATTAGCGTTTCCGTCTGCTGGCGAAATTCCTCGGGGATAAAGGCAACAGACTCCTGCGCAGGCAGCACCAGCCGCTGCGGACCCTCATCAGTCGCCAGCCACAGCACCACTTCGCTGCCGGTTGGGGTATCTCGCCAGTGGCGGGTAAGCAGAAAACCTGCGCGCGGTTCGGTCACGTTAACTCCGGGAAATGAATTGCCTGAAGTATATCATGGATGTTTATACAGTGCCTGCGCGTGGCGATATTGTCAGCACTCTATCAACATCGTTCTACAATTCTTGCCTTGACGGTTTGGCGCTGGCTCCGGACAATCCAGCCTCTATATTCCGCAGAGGATAGTTATGGAAGCCTGGATTCAACATCTGTTTTCGCAATCGCTGGAGTACGCGCTGATGGCCGTAGCGCTGGTGACCTTCCTTGAGTCGCTGGCGTTCGTGGGATTGCTGTTGCCAGGCACGGTGTTAATGGCCAGCCTTGGGGCGCTGGTGGGGAGCGGGCAGATTGGTCTTTATCCTGCCTGGGCGGCGGGTTTCGCCGGTTGCCTGATTGGTGATTGGGTCTCGTATGGCATCGGCTGGAAGTTTCAGGGGCCGTTGCATCGCTGGAAATATCTGAAAAAGTATCAGGGCCTGCTGGATAAAACCGAGCACGCGCTGCACGAACACAGCATGTTTACCATTCTGGTGGGGCGCTTCGTCGGACCGACGCGTCCGTTGATTCCATTGGCGGCAGGTATGCTTGAGCTGCCGGTGCGCAAGTTCCTGCCACCTAACTTGATTGGCTGTATTCTCTGGCCGCCGGCTTATCTGATGCCGGGCATTCTGGCGGGAGTGGCGATAGATGTGCCGCAGGCGCGCAAGGCGGCAATTTTAAGTGGTTGCTGTTGCTGGTGGCATTGCTGGTGTGGATGGGCTGCTGGCTGATGTGGCGCTGGTGGCGCAGTGGCAAAACCAGCGACTGGGCAACGAAATATCTGCCGCAGGCGCGCTTGCGCTGGCTGGCACCGCTGGCTGGTATTATCGGCGCGGCGGCGTTTGTCGCCATTCAATATCACCCGATGATGCCGATCTTCCGCCAGCTGCTGTGGAAGGTATTTTTCGCTTAAGGTTTTTTTACGCCAAGGATGGCAGCCGCTTCACTCTCTCCACTGATCAAGCTCGTGGTGCTGCCATCCCAGTAGATGCGCCCATCGACCACCACCAGACTGCGCGACGCAATCTGCTGAGCATCTTCCAGGCTGTGTGACACCATGAGCAGCGTAATATTGCGCGCTTCACACACCGACCGCACCAGCTGCAGCATTTCACCGCGCAGGGCCGGATCGAGCGCAGAGAAGGGCTCATCCAGCAACAGAATCGGCCGATCGCGCAGCAGGCAGCGCGCTAAAGCCACGCGCTGGCGTTGACCGCCTGAAAGCTCGCCAGGCAAGCGATTCAGCAGCTCCGCTAATCCGGTTTGCTCAGCGATGGCGGCCAGCTGTTGCTGCTGTTCACGCGTCAGTTTCAATCCCGGATGCAAACCCAGCCCCATATTCTGCTGCACCGTCAGGTGGGGGAAGAGATTGTTCTCCTGAAACAGCATCGACACCGGCCGCGCTGACGGCACGCTGCGCGTATGATCGATGCCATTGATCATCAGGCTTCCCTGGCTCACCGGCAGAAACCCGCCGATCAAGCTGAGCAAGGTGCTTTTCCCCGCGCCGCTGGGGCCAAGGATAGCGAGACGCTCACCCGGCTGCGCCTCGAAGCGGAAGCGCATCGGTAAATGTTGGTACAGGTAGGTGAGATTATTCAGTATCAGCATGGCGACCCGGCAGTTTTTCCATCAGGGTGAAGAGTAACAGGCACAGCAATAACAGCAGCAGCGCGGTGACGGCACCATCCGCACCACGATAGGCGCCAATTTGCTGGAACAGATAGAACGGCAGCGTGCGGAAATCGGCGCTACCAAACAGCGCCACTACGCCAAAGTCGCCGATCGATAACACACAGGCAAACGCTAGCGCCTGCGCGATCGGGCGCTTCAGGGCGCGCAGCTCAATGAGTTTAAGGCGATTAACCCCGGCAATACCCAGTGATAAACAAAGCTGGCGGTAGCGCGCATTGATGTCGCGCATCGGGTTTTCCAACACTTTCATTGCATACGGAATAGCAATCAGCGCGTTAGTGAAAATCACCAGCCCATCGGCGCGCTGTGGCAAGCCGATGGTGGCGTTGAACAGCAGGAAAAAGCCGCTGGCCAACACGATGCCGGGCATCGCCAGAATCAGCATGCCGCTCAGTTCCATCGCTTGTGCCGCCACGTTGCGCTGACGCTGGCGTAGCTCACGACTGCTCCACAGCAGCATTATGGTCAGCACCACACACAACAGGCCCGCGCCGATGGCGATACGCAGCGAGGTGAAGGTCGCTTGCCATAAAGCTGACTGCTGCAGTGCACCCGCAACGCCGCCGCGCAAGCCATCAACCACTACCGCGGCGAGCGGCGGCAGCAACAGTATCAGCGCGCAGATAATCAGCAGTGTGTCGCCGAGCCTGGCGTGCCACGAATCCTGGGGATCACGCCAGCCTCGAATACTTTGACTGCCGGTGGGGATGGCTTTGCTGAAGCGCTGGCTTAACAGCACCAGCAACATACAACAGCCGAGCTGTAACAGTGCCAGCAATGCCGCACGGCTGGGATCGTAATCAAAACTCAGCGCCTGGTAAATTGCCAGCTCTAGTGTGGTGGCGCGCGGTCCGCCGCCTAGTGCCAGTACGGTGGCAAAGCTGGCGAAGCACAGCATAAAGATCAGTGCTGCGGTGGGCAGGATTTGACGTCGCAGCCAGGGCCACTCGACTAAACGAAACAGGTTCCAGCCTCGCAGACCCAGCTGGGCGGCTAACTGGCGCTGCTCGCCGGGAATGCTCTCTAGCGCCTGCAGCAGCATGCGCGTAGCAAGGGGCAGATTGAAAAATACGTGCGCCAGTAAAATGCCCTGCAAGCCGTAGGGCGAGAAGGTGTAATCAATGCCAAGCAGGTTGCAGAGTTGCGCCAGCCAGCCACTGCGACCGTAGACGCTGAGCAAGCCGAACACTGCCACTAAAACCGGTAATACCAGCGTCATGGCGCACAGACGCAGCAGCAGCGTGCGTCCAGGGAAACGACGGCGATATAGCGCGCGCGCCAGTAAAATAGCCGGCAGCACCGAGAACAGGGCAGACAGCAGCGCCTGCTCAAACGAAAACGCCAGCACATGGTGCAGATAGCTATCAGCAAGCAGGGCGCGCCAGTCAGTGGCGGGGGCCGCCATGATTAACGCGCCAAACGCCAGCAGAGCCACCGCGCACAATATCAGCGCGACAGCACTACCGGGAATCAGCCAGCCGGGCATTAGCGGCTGACGGCTTGTTGCCATGCGCTAATCCATTCAGCGCGATGGTCGGCCACTTCCGCAGAGGTAAACTCCAGCGCGGTAGCCGGCACGGTCAGTGACTGATATCCGGCGGGAAGATCGCTTTTGATCACCGGATACATCCAGTTGCCGGTTGGAATGGTCTGCTGGAAGGCCGGCGACACCATAAACTGCATAAACTGCTGCGCCAGTTTGGGCTGTTTGCTGCTCGCCAACTGCGCGGCGACTTCCACCTGCAAATAGTGACCTTCACTAAACGGCGCAGCGGCGTAGTGGTCTTTTTTCTCTTCAATGATGTGGTAAGCCGGCGACGTGGTATAGCTCAGCACCAGATCGCCTTCGCCTTTCAGGAACAAACCATAGGCTTCGCTCCAGCCTTTGGTGACAGTGACGGTTTTCTGCGCCAGCTTTTGCCAGGCGTCAGGCGCTTTCTCGCCATACACTTTTTGCATCCACAGCAGCAGCCCCAATCCCGGCGTGCTGGTGCGCGGATCCTCATAAATCACACGCCACTTTTCCGGGCTTTCGACCAGTTCTTTCAGGCTTTTCGGCGGGTGCTTCAGCTTATTTTTATCGTAGACGAAGGCGAAGTAGCCGTAGTCGAACGGAATGAAAGTGTCGTTATGCCAGCCGTCTGGCAGTTGCAGATTGCGGGTATCGACGGGGCTTTTGGCAAACAGGCCGGTTTTCTGGGCGGCTTGCACCAGATTGTTATCAAGACCCAGCACCACATCGGCTTTGCTATTTTTGCCTTCCATGCGCACGCGGTTGAGCAGCGAGACACCATCTTCCAGCGCCACATACTTCAGTTCGCAGCCGCATTCGGCTTCAAAGGCTTTTTTGACGGCGGGACCGGGGCCCCAATCTGCAGAGAATGAGTCGTAGGTGTAAACGGTAAGAACAGGCTTGGCAGCCAATACCGGGGCAGAGACCAGCAGCAACACGGGCAGTACTTTGTTTAACACTTTGCGCTCCTTGAGGAGAAGATAAGGTTGAGTCGCAAAGGATCTGAGTTAGCGGGCATCTCAAATCCCTACGCCGGTATGAGCCGGATCAGGTTCGACGGGTTTCTCTCAGCCCAAAACCAGGGCACCCCGTTGAGAACGGACTATTTTAGACACTTCTGTGACAGCGCGAAAGCATCACAACTCCGGTGGGGCAAACCAGGCCGATTTAAAGTCAAACCAGCCAAGGGTGTTGAGGCGCACGCCGCGCATACTGCGCTGGCCTTCCAGCAGTAACCAATGATGGAATAACGGATGAACAAAGTCGCTATTCACCAACTGCTTGCTCCAGTCTGCCAGCGGCAAGGCTTTCTGCCGCCACTGTTGGGCATCGGCGTGCCAGTCAATCGGAACGCAGTGGTGCATCAGCGGCAGCTCGTAGAGCTGGGCAAACAGGGCGTATTCGAGCGGCAGAGTGAAGTTGACGCTGCCGAGCCAGATGTCACTTTCTCCCGCACCTTCGAACCACTCTTCATAGGTTAGTTCGCGGGTGATCAGCTCGACGCCCTGTTCAGCCAGCAACGGGCGCAGGGCGTTGGCAATCCCTTCATGCTCAACATGATGGCTATACCAACTGAGCGTCAGTTGCGTTAATCCATCGGGTTTTACTGCCGGCGTTAAATCGCGGCGATGGTGCCAGCGTGGTAAGAATCCGTATGCCGGGAACCAGTAGCGCTGATAACCCACACCTGCATGGTTGAGCAGGGCAATCGGATTGAACAGATAACTCACCCAGCGACGGAAATGGGCATCTTTGCCGCGCTCAGAACGCTGGTCGAACAGCAGGAAATAGCAGCCTTCTTCCAGTCGGCTCTCTTCGGATTTCTCATCAGCGGTTTCCCCCTGCAGCTTTACGCCGGCATACACCAGTTCGTCGCTGATTTCGGGCAGCACCCAAATCGATACGTCATCAATCAGCGCGCGGTAGCCAAAATAGTCATCAAAGGCGGCGATTTTCAGCTGCGTCTGCTGATTGCGCACCACGCTGTAAGGGCCGGTGCCAATAGGCTGACGGGAAAAATGACGTAACGTCGGCCACTCGCGCGGCAGGATCATGGCACTCACGCTGGCCAAAAGCCACGGCAGCCAGCTATCGGGCTGCGTCAGATGAATATCCAGTGTCCAGGGCGCGGGAGAGTGCAGTTTATCGATATGCGAGAACAGCGGCTGGCTGCGTACACGATCCAGCGAGGCGATAACGTCTTCCATCTCCAGTTCGCGGCCGTGATGGAAGCGAATCGCGGGACGTAAAAAGAAGCGCCAGTGGAGTGGGGAAGTTTGCTGCCAGTGGTGGGCGATATCCGCTTCGATTTCCCCCTTTTCCTCATTTATCCGTGTCATGCCGTTAAAGATCTGTCGTGCCAGATGGGTTTCCGAACGACGCAGCGGTGAACCGGGCAGCAGATTGGGCAGCGGACGATAATAGAGCACGCGCAGGATGTGCTTGCCCTGACGGAAACTGCGTCCGAGGTGGGCCGCAATCATCTGGCGAACCTGATCCTTATCGCCAACCAGTTGGACCAGCTGTTCGATGCGATCCTGATCCAGCAAATCCTCCGCGCGCTGCTGCTGGAGCGCCAGGCCGGTGTAATTGAAACTTAGGGTCGAACGCTTGCCGCGCCCGGCTTCCGCCTGCCAGATTAGCCAGCCAGCAGACTGCATGGCGTTAAGCAAATTACGCATATGGCGGCGCGAGCAGTGCAGCCGTTCGGCCAGCTCGCTTAAGGTGGTTTCCTGATCCACGCCCTGGCAGCTTTGCCACAGGCGGATGAACTGCTGTTGCAGTCGCGCAGAGGACATAAAAGGGGAACTCCTTCTCAGAATCGCTCAGTTTTTCCTGCCTCATATTAGAGGCATACTGCCAGGCAATGGAAGAGCGGGAGGCATTCAGCAATGAATGGCGCTCTGCCAGCGGTTCCGCCGACGTGGAGCCTTTTCTGAGTAGGGTGCATTTCACCGCCAGCAGCGTTTTCTCTGCTGGCTTTTTCGTTTTGCTGTGAAATCTTCTACCCTGTTTGTCTTAGCCTCATTTCTCCGCAAAGGGATTTCTGCATGAAATCGCTGTTAACGCGCCAGCGTCGTCTCAACCCGGTTTATCTCTCTTTTATGGCCGTATCGTTTATGACCGGTGTCGCCGGAGCCTTGCAGGCACCGACGCTCAGTTTGTTTTTAACGCGTGAAGTGCAGGTGCGACCGTTTTGGGTCGGGCTGTTTTTTACCATTAACGCGATTGCCGGGATTGTGATTAGTCTGCTGATGGCTAAGCGTTCGGACAATCGCGGCGATCGTCGTAATCTGATCCTGTTTTGTTGCCTGATGGCGGTGCTGAATGCGCTGCTGTTCGCCTTTAATCGTCATTACCTGACGCTGATCAGCGTGGGCGTGTTGCTGTCAGCGCTGGCCAGCGTGGCGATACCGCAGATCTTTGCGCTGGCACGCGAGTATGCCGATCAGTCGGCGCGTGAAGTGGTGATGTTCAGCTCGGTGATGCGTGCGCAGCTGTCGCTGGCGTGGGTGATTGGCCCGCCGCTGTCATTCGCCTTAGCGCTTAACTATGGCTTCGTGACGCTGTTCTGCGTGGCGGCGGTGATTTTCCTGCTCAGTATGTTGTTGATCTGGCGCACTCTGCCATCGGTGCCGCGCGTGGCCGCAACGCCAGAGCAGGTGCTGACCCAGCTTAGCCCGTGGAAAGACAGCCAGGTGCGGATGCTGTTTATCGCCTCGGTGGTGATGTGGGCGTGCAACACCATGTATATCATCGATATGCCGCTGTATATCAGCTCCACGCTGGGGCTGCCGGAAAAGCTGGCAGGCTTATTGATGGGGACGGCGGCAGGATTGGAGATTCCGATCATGCTGCTGGCAGGGCATTACGCCAAGCGCTTCGGTAAACGCAAGCTAGTGTTACTCGCGCTGGTGGCGGCGATCCTGTTCTATCTTGGGCTGGTGATGTTCCAGTCACGCACGGCGTTGATGGTGTTGCAGCTGTTTAACGCGGCGTTTATCGGCATCGTCGCGGGGATTGGCATGTTGTGGTTCCAGGACCTTATGCCGGGACGCGCCGGTGCTGCCACCACCATGTTTACCACCTCAATATCGACCGGTCTGATTATTGCGGGATTGATACAGGGCACGCTGAGCGAGCGTTTTGGGCATGAGTCAGTGTATTGGCTGGCTTTAGCGATGGCGGTTGTGGCGCTGGGGCTGGCATCGCGCGTACGTGATGCCCGATAAACAAAAAGTCGCCAGCAAAGGCGACTTTTGTGACATCCAGTGCGTCTCTATTCGGTGCGCATTCAAGCGCACCGAATAAGGCATTAACGCAGGAATGCTGGCTGATTAGTCTCGTAGTCGGAGATTGACGCTTCGTGTTGCAGCGTCAAACCAATGCTGTCGAGGCCATTGATCATGCAGTGACGGCGGAAGCTGTCGATTTCAAAGCTGTAAGACTTATCACCGGCCGTCACGGTCTGCGCTTCCAGATCCACGGTAAAGGTCACGCCTGGCTGCGCGGCCACCAGTTTGAACATCTCATCCACTTCTTCATCGCTCAGCTTCACTGGCAGCAGTTGGTTGTTAAAGCTGTTGCCATAAAAGATGTCCGCGAAGCTTGGCGCAATCACCGCGTGGAAACCGAAATCGGTCAGTGCCCAAGGCGCATGCTCACGTGATGAACCGCAGCCAAAGTTCTCGCGCGCCAGCAAAATGCTGGTGCCTTTGAATTCAGGTTTGTTCAGTACGAAACCTGGGGTGGGCACGGTGCCCGCATCATCTTCGAAACGCCAGTCGTGGAACAGGTGAGCACCAAAACCGGTGCGCGTCACTTTCTGCAAAAACTGCTTTGGAATGATGGCGTCGGTGTCGACGTTCGCGGCATCCAGTGGCGCCACAATCCCAGTGTGTTGAGTAAATTTGTTCGCCATGGCTTAAGCTCCCTGAGTCAATTCACGAATGTCGGCAAAACGACCGGTGACCGCTGCAGCCGCCGCCATCGCTGGGCTCACTAAGTGAGTGCGACCGCCGCGCCCCTGACGACCTTCAAAGTTACGGTTACTGGTGGACGCGCAACGCTCGCCTGGATTCAGACGGTCATTGTTCATCGCCAGGCACATGGAGCAGCCCGGCAAACGCCATTCAAAACCGGCTTCCAGGAAGATTTTATCCAGTCCTTCCGCTTCCGCCTGAGCTTTAACCGGACCCGAACCTGGCACGACCATCGCTACCACGCCTGGCGCCACTTTACGGCCTTTAGCGATAGCAGCTGCGGCACGCAGATCTTCAATACGTGAGTTGGTGCAGGAACCAATGAAGACTTTGTCGATAGCCACGTCAGTCAGTTTGATACCCGGCTGCAGATCCATGTAGGCCAGTGCTTTCTCAGCAGAAGCACGCTCAACCGGATCGGCAAAGGATTGTGGATTCGGGATCGCTTGATCCACCGCCATCACCTGGCCAGGGTTAGTGCCCCAGGTGACCTGTGGCGCAATATCCGCCGCGTTCAGAGTGACAGTGGAGTCGAATTTGGCTTCGCTGTCTGACTTCAGGGTACGCCAGTAAGCAACGGCGTGTTCCCACTGCTCGCCCTTCGGTGCGAACTGCTTGTCTTTCAGGTAAGCGAACGTAGTGTCATCCGGCGCGACCAGGCCCGCTTTGGCGCCCATCTCAATCGCCATGTTGCACAGCGTCATACGGCCTTCCATGCTCAGCGCTTCAATCGCCGGGCCACAGAATTCGACGACGTGACCGGTACCGCCGGCGCTGCCGGTTTTACCGATAATCGCCAACACGATATCTTTTGCCGTAATGCCCGGCGCCGCTTCGCCCAGCACTTCAATCTTCATGGTTTTGGCACGGCCCTGCTTCAGGGTTTGTGTGGCAAACACATGCTCAACTTCGGAGGTGCCGATACCGAATGCCAGCGAACCGAATGCGCCGTGGGTTGCGGTGTGGGAATCGCCGCAGACGATGGTCATGCCTGGCAGCGTCATCCCTTGTTCAGGCCCAATCACGTGCACGATGCCCTGGAACGGGTGATTCAGGTCATACAGCTGAATGCCGAACTCGGCACAGTTCTTGATCAGCTCTTGCATCTGAATACGCGCCATCTCACCCGACGCATTGATGTCTTTGGTCTGGGTAGAAACGTTGTGATCCATAGTGGCGAAGGTCTTCGACGGCTGACGTACTTTACGGCCGTGCGCACGCAGGCCATCAAAGGCCTGCGGTGACGTCACTTCATGGATCAGATGGCGATCGATATACAGTAACGGGGTTTCATTAGGTGTTTCGTGGACGACATGTGCATCAAATAACTTCTGGTATAAGCTTTTCATTTTATTATTTTTCCTCAGCGATGAAACCGGCAATGATGCTGCCCATTTCATCTGTACTCACGGCTGGGCCATCGCCGGCCAAATCGCGGGTACGATGGCCTGCTTCCAGCGCACGGCTCACTGCACGCTCGATACTGGCGGCGGCGTCATCTGCATTCAGGCTATAGCGTAACAGCAGTGACAACGACAGAATTTGGGCAATCGGGTTGGCGATGTTCTGGCCAGCGATATCCGGTGCTGAACCGCCCGCAGGCTCATACAGACCAAAACCTTCTTCATTCATGCTGGCGGAAGGCAACAGGCCCATCGAGCCGGTGATCATCGCGCATTCGTCGGACAGAATGTCACCGAACAGGTTAGAACAGAGCAGCACATCAAACTGTGATGGATCTTTAATCAGCTGCATAGTGGCGTTATCGATGTACATATGGCTCAGCTGCACATCCGGGTAATCTTTAGCGACTTCATTAACGATTTCGCGCCACATTACCGAGGTCGCCAACACGTTGGCTTTGTCGATGGACGTTACTTTGTTGCTGCGTTTGCGAGCTGCTTCAAACGCGTTGCGAGCAATGCGTTCGATTTCAAAGCGGTGATACACCTCGGTATCGAAAGCACGTTCGTGTGGACCGCTGCCTTCGCGCCCTTTTGGCTGACCAAAATAGATGCCACCGGTCAGTTCACGCACGCACAGAATGTCGAAGCCGCGTGCGGCGATGTCGCTGCGCAGTGGGCAAAATGCTTCCAGACCTTTATACAGCGCAGCAGGGCGCAGGTTGCTGAACAGCTTGAAGTGCTTACGCAGCGGCAGCAGTGCACCGCGCTCTGGCTGACCGGCCGGCGGCAAATGTTCCCACTTCGGGCCGCCGACGGAGCCGAACAAAATCGCATCGGCCTGCTCTGCTCCGGCAACGGTGGCAGGCGGCAGCGGTTCACCGTGACGATCGATGGCGATACCGCCAACATCATATTCGCTGGTGGTGATACGCATGTCGTAGCGTGCGCGAATGGCATCGAGAACCTTGATAGCCTGCGCCATCACTTCCGGGCCGATTCCGTCGCCTGGCATTACCGCAATATGATAAGACTGAGTCATAGTTACACCGTTTCCTTCTGATCTTTAAATTTACGCTGCAATTCTTTTTCCACCTGTTTGGCGCGCCAGATATTGTTCAGGGCGTTCACCATCGCCTTGGCAGAAGATTCGACGATATCGGTCGCCAGGCCCACGCCATGGAATTTACGACCGTTGTAGTTCACCACGATATCTACCTGACCCAGCGCGTTCTCGCCGTGGCCCTTAGCGGTCAACTTGTAGTTAACCAGCTCCGCTTCAAAACCGGTGATGCGGTTGATGGCCTGATACACGGCATCGACCGGACCGTTACCGGTCGCGGCATCGGCTTTGGTCTCTTCGCCACAGCCCAATTGCACAGACGCGGTGGCGGTAACGCTGGAACCGGTCTGCACATTGAATTCGTTCAGCTGGAAATATTCTGGTTCTTCGTTCTGTTTGTTAATGAAGGCCAGCGCTTCCAAATCGTAATCAAATACCTGGCCTTTCTTATCGGCCAGCTTCAGGAAGGCGTCGTACAAGGCATCGACGTTGTAGTCGGCGTCTTTGTAACCCATCTCTTCCATACGGTGTTTCACCGCAGCACGGCCAGAGCGTGAAGTCAGGTTCAACTGAATTTTGTGCAGGCCAATGGATTCCGGCGTCAGGATTTCGTAGTTCTCGCGGTTCTTCAACACGCCATCCTGATGGATGCCGGAAGAGTGGGCGAAAGCGCCCGTACCCACAATCGCTTTGTTGGCCGGAATCGGCATGTTGCAGATTTGGCTGATCAGCTGGCTGGTACGGTAGATTTCCTGATGATGAATATTGGTGTGCAGGTTCATGATCTGCTGACGGGTTTTAATCGTCATGATCACTTCTTCCAGCGCACAGTTACCGGCGCGCTCACCTAAGCCATTGATCGTACCTTCCACCTGACGCGCACCGGCCAATACCGCCGCTACCGCATTGCCGGTTGCCATGCCCAAATCATCATGGGTATGAACTGACAGGATGGCTTTGTCGATGTTCGGGACGCGCTCGCGCAACTGGCTGAAGATGTTGGCGTACTCGTGCGGTAAGGTGTAGCCCACGGTATCCGGAATGTTGATGGTAGTCGCGCCGGCGTTGATCGCGGCTTCGACTACGCGGCACAGATCGTCGATTGGGGTACGACCGCCGTCTTCGCAAGAGAACTCAACGTCATCGGTGTAATTGCGGGCGCGTTTGATCGAGGCCACTGCGCGGTCAATCACATCTGGCAAGGTACTGCGCAATTTGGTGGCGATATGCATTGGCGAAGTCGCGAGGAAGGTATGAATGCGGAATGCTTCAGCAACACGCAATGCCTCATAGGCGGCATCAATATCCTTATCAACGCAACGTGCCAGGGCGGCAACGCGGCTGTTTTTCACCGAGCGCGCAATGGTCTGCACCGATTCAAAATCGCCAGGCGAGGAGATAGGGAAGCCGACTTCCATCACATCCACGCCCATACGCTCCAGCGCCAGGGCAATCTGCAGTTTTTCTTTAACACTCAGGCTGGCCTGTAATGCCTGCTCGCCGTCGCGCAGAGTGGTATCGAAAATAATAACTTGCTGGCTCATGGTCATCTTCCTTTTGCTTTAACTCAACTTCGCCGGTGTAACGAGCATAAAAAAACCCGCGCATCGGCGCGGGTTTTTTAAACTTCTTCAGGTTCGAATCAGTGATTGATTCCACCCACAAGTCTACCGCGCAATCTGAATGCGTTTAGTAGTAGACCGAGTAGGCGGAAAGAATGAAACATGAATCAAACCTCGTTAATTTTGTGCTGCACATATTGATACTGGGATTAGTGCATGAAGTCAACCCTAAGTGAAAGGGTATTTCTTTTGCCGGTTAAGGGCGATCTGCTGCGAATATCTGGCTAAACAGAGCATTGGCATTAATTAGCCGTAGGCTGAATAGTCTGAACATCCTAAAAAATATTTTATAAAACCGAATTAATTTTAATTAACTGAATTTACTGTGCTTTTTCGGAGTGTTTAAGTGGGTCTGACCACGAAATTCAGCGCGTTGCTTAGCATATTGTCATGTGCGAGGGGACTTTCGGAGTTAATCACGCCAGAAAGTAATTCGCAGGAAAGATTGTGGGCTGAACGGTCAGGCTATATGAAAATCATATTTCTTAGAACACGCTGCAAATAATCCTTAAACCAGCATTTTCATCTGTGGTTGTGGTCGGGCATTAGTTTAATCCTCGCGAGCAATTATCACGTATCAGAGCCTTCAGTGCCGGATTAAGCGTGCCGCAGCGTCCTGCTGTTTGCAGGGCGGGTTTTCTGCGGTTATGGTAATCGACCTACTCTTAAAAGAATCAACTCAAGTAGATTCCCTGTACCTGGAAGGCAGAAATGAATTCTGCCCTCTGAGCATAAACATAAGGTTTTGATCTTAATTGGCGAATACGGGACAGAAGGTCAGCAGCGCAGGGAACTTCGCGTTGCCGGATTCTGTTCCTCAAGCCTGGAGGCAGAAAATGGAGATGTTGTCAGGAGCCGAAATGGTCGTCCGTTCGTTAATCGATCAGGGCGTAAAGCAGGTATTCGGCTATCCGGGCGGAGCAGTGCTCGATATTTACGATGCGCTGCAAACGGTCGGTGGTATTGACCACGTATTAGTGCGTCACGAGCAAGGCGCAGTGCATATGGCGGATGGTCTGGCACGCGCGACCGGCGAAGTCGGCGTGGTGTTAGTCACCTCAGGTCCAGGCGCAACCAATGCCATTACCGGTATTGCGACGGCGTATATGGATTCAATCCCGATGGTGATTCTGTCGGGTCAGGTTCCGTCTTCACTGATCGGCTACGATGCGTTCCAGGAGTGCGACATGGTCGGGATTTCCCGTCCGGTGGTGAAGCACAGTTTCCTGGTGAAGAACGCGGAAGAGATCCCTACCGTGCTGAAAAAAGCCTTCTGGCTGGCAGCGAGTGGCCGTCCCGGCCCGGTGGTGATCGATCTGCCCAAAGATATTCTTAACCCGGCGAATAAGCTGCCGTACGTCTATCCAGAAACGGTCAGCATGCGCTCTTATAACCCGACGATTCAGGGTCATAAAGGGCAAATCAAACGTGCCTTGCAAACCCTACTGGCCGCGCATAAGCCGGTGATTTACGCCGGTGGCGGTGCGATCATGTCAGGTTGTGAAGCGGAACTGCTGCAGTTAGCCGAACAGCTGAATATTCCGGTCACCATGTCGCTGATGGGCCTTGGCGTATTCCCTGGCACGCATCGCCAAAGCGTCGGCATGCTGGGGATGCACGGGACTTATGAAGCCAATATGACGATGCACAATGCCGATTTGATCTTCGGTATTGGCGTGCGCTTCGATGATCGTACCACCAACAATCTGGCAAAATACTGCCCGAACGCCACCATCATGCATATCGACGTCGATCCGACCTCGATTTCCAAGACCGTCAGCGCGGATATCCCGATTGTGGGTGATGCGAAGCAGACGCTGTCGCAGATGCTGGAATTGCTGGCGCAAAGCGATGCCAAACAAGAGCTGGATAGTCTGCGTGACTGGTGGCAAACCATTGATGGCTGGCGCAGCCGTAAGTGCCTTGAATTCGATCGCACCAGCGACAAAATCAAACCGCAGGCCGTTATCGAAACCATTTGCCGCCTGACCAAAGGCGAGGCTTACGTCACCTCTGACGTCGGTCAGCATCAGATGTTCGCCGCGCTCTACTACCAGTTCGACAAACCGCGCCGTTGGATTAACTCTGGTGGCCTCGGCACCATGGGCTTTGGCTTACCGGCCGCGCTGGGCGTGAAAATGGCGCTGCCAGACGAGACCGTGATTTGCGTGACCGGTGACGGCAGCATCCAGATGAACATTCAGGAGCTGTCGACTGCGCTGCAGTACGATTTGCCGGTGCTGGTGTTGAACCTCAACAACGGTTTCCTCGGCATGGTGAAGCAGTGGCAGGATATGATTTATTCTGGCCGCCATTCGCAATCCTACATGCAATCTCTGCCGAACTTCGTGCGTTTAGCCGAAGCCTATGGCCATGTGGGCATTTCCATCTCACACCCGGCTGAGCTGGAAGAGAAGCTGCAACTGGCGCTGGATACGCTGGCGAAAGGGCGTCTGGTGTTTGTTGATGTGAATATCGACGGCAGCGAGCACGTTTACCCGATGCAGATTCGCGGCGGTTCGATGGATGAGATGTGGCTGAGCAAAACGGAGAGGACTTAATTATGCGTCGTGTATTATCGGTTCTGCTGGAAAACGAATCCGGCGCATTGTCACGCGTGGTGGGCCTGTTCTCTCAACGCGGCTACAACATTGAGAGCCTGACGGTTGCGCCTACCGATGACCCAACGCTGTCGCGCATGACCATTCAAACGGTCGGTGACGCGAAAGTGCTGGAGCAGATTGAGAAGCAACTGCACAAGCTGGTGGACGTGTTACGTGTCAGCGAGTTGGGGCAGGGTGCTTACGTTGAACGCGAAATCATGCTGGTGAAGATTCAGGCGAGCGGTTATGGCCGTGAGGAAGTGAAGCGCAGCGCTGAGATCTTCCGCGGTCAGATTATTGACGTTACGCCGACGCTGTACACGGTTCAGCTAGCAGGCACCAGCGACAAGCTCGACGCCTTCCTCAACACCGTGCGTGATGTCGCAGAGATAATTGAAGTGGCGCGTTCAGGTATCGTTGGCGTCTCACGCGGCGATCGTGTGATGCGTTAATACCGTAACGTGACCATCGCATAATCAAGCTAACCCGGCGTAATGCCGGGTTTTTTTTATTTAATGCGCTTGTGAGAGCTGCCCGATAAAAGCGGTTGCTCAGCGTAGGGTTCTGCGGTTAGATGTTACAAATGTTTTACCCTTAGCTACTCTGCGGACATTTTCGCCAGCCGTGGCTTATCAGAATTAAGGTGTCATCGTGAAACTGGATGAAATTGCGCGCCTGGCGGGCGTGTCGCGCACCACGGCCAGCTATGTCATTAATGGCAAAGCGCGGCAGTATCGTGTCAGCGACAAAACCGTCGAAAAAGTCATGGCGGTGGTGCGTGAGCATAATTATCACCCGAATGCGGTTGCGGCGGGCCTGCGTGCCGGGCGGACGCGATCGATCGGACTGGTGATCCCCGATCTGGAAAACACCAGTTATACGCGCATCGCAAACTATCTGGAGCGTCAGGCACGTCAGCGCGGCTATCAGCTGCTGATCGCCTGCTCGGAAGATCAGCCCGACAATGAGATGCGTTGTATTGAGCATCTGCTGCAGCGCCAGGTGGATGCCATCATCGTCTCCACGTCGTTGCCGCCGGAGCACCCGTTCTATCAACGCTGGATCAACGATCCGCTGCCGATTATCGCGCTCGACCGCGCGCTGGATCGTGAACACTTCACCAGCGTGGTAGGCGCCGATCAGGATGACGCGCATGCACTGGGGGCTGAATTGCGTCAGCTACCGGTGAAAAACGTGCTGTTCCTTGGTGCGCTCCCCGAGCTTTCCGTGAGTTTCCTGCGCGAAATGGGTTTCCGTGATGCGTGGAAGGATGATGAGCGCCCCATCGATTACCTTTACTGTAATAGTTTCGATCGTGCTGCTGCCGCCACGTTATTCGAGAAATACCTCGAAGATCATGCCATGCCGGAAGCGCTGTTTACCACCTCTTTCGGTCTGTTGCAGGGCGTGATGGATATTACCCTGAAGCGCGATGGACGTTTGCCAACTGACCTTGCTATCGCGACGTTTGGCGACCACGAATTACTGGACTTTTTGGAGTGTCCGGTGCTGGCCGTGGGACAACGCCACCGCGATGTGGCCGAACGCGTGCTGGAATTAGTTTTGGCCTCGCTAGATGAACCGCGTAAACCGAAGCCGGGATTAACGCGTATTCGCCGCAATTTATTCCGTCGTGGTCAATTAAGCCGACGCGCGAAATGAAACCGTGGGCAGTTCGCTGCCCGCGCTTATTAATCCTTCAGATATACTTCCGCCATCGGACTGGGGTAAAAAAGCGTAAATTATCGCCATTTCCGCTAACGAATTACCCGCGCTCAATTTTCTTATTTGTTTACATCTTCAGCAGAGACGCGTAGCAGAGCTGGCGCGATGGTGCTGGGCTTCCTTTCAGAAATCCCCTAAAATGCAGCCGCTGTCGCATATCCCGGGATAATTATGTTTCGGGGTAAAAGCGCTTTATTTTTCGCCATTTTTTCAATTGTGAAAATTTTTTATTCCACTATTCATCAGGTTAATTTTTTAATTTTGCCATTCATTACCCATTATTCCCCTCCACTAAATAAATTTATTCCGTGTAAAGAGTGATATTCACTTGTCGTTGCGGCTTGACAAGGATTTCATCGGCTCCGTACACTCGTTTCGTGGTAAAAAGTGGGATAAAGTGGTGAAAACGGGTGATTGAGGGGTGAGGCTGGCATGTTCCGTGGAGCAACGTTAGTCAATCTCGACGGCAAAGGCCGATTGGCGGTACCAACACGCTATCGCGAATTGCTGGTCGCAGAATCTCAGGGGCAAATGGTGTGTACCATTGACCTCCATCAGCCCTGCCTGTTGCTTTATACCCTGCCCGAATGGGAAATCATTGAGAAAAAACTGGCGCGCTTATCTAGCATGAATCCGAATGAGCGTCGCGTGCAGCGACTGCTGCTAGGGCATGCCAGTGAATGCCAGATGGATAACGCAGGTCGTTTGTTGCTGGCGAATACGCTACGCCAACATGCGAGCCTAACCAAAGAAGTGATGCTGGTTGGACAGTTCAACAAGTTTGAACTGTGGGATGAACAGACCTGGTATCAACAAGTTAAGGATGATATTGACGCAGAACAGTCAGCTCAGGAGCCTTTATCTGAGCGGTTGCAGGACTTGTCACTATAGCTATGCAGGATAATTTTAAACACACCACAGTGCTACTGGATGAGGCGGTTAACGGCCTCAATATCAGGGAAGATGGCATCTACATTGACGGCACATTTGGTCGCGGTGGGCACTCACGCCTGATCCTTTCGCAACTTGGTGCGAACGGACAATTACTGGCCATCGACCGCGATCCGCAAGCCATAGCGGCAGCCGCAGAGATCAATGACTCACGTTTTTCGATTGTGCACGGGCCGTTTTCGGCGCTGGCAGAATATGTCGAAGAGCGTGGACTCACCGGCAAGATCGACGGCGTATTGTTGGATCTTGGCGTGTCATCACCGCAGTTAGATGACGCAGAGCGCGGTTTTTCGTTCATGCGTGATGGGCCGCTGGATATGCGCATGGACCCAACACGCGGACAATCCGCTGCTGAATGGTTGATGAGTGCAGAAGAAGCCGATATCGCGTTTGTGATTAAAACCTTCGGTGAAGAACGTTTTGGCAAACGTATTGCGCGCGCCATCGTAGAGCGCAACCGTGAACAGCCAATGACGCGCACCAAAGAGTTAGCGACAGTCATTGCCGCCGCGATGCCGGTGAAAGATAAGTTCAAGCATCCGGCTACGCGCACCTTCCAGGCGATTCGCATCTGGATTAACAGCGAACTGGAAGAGATCGATATCGCCCTGAAAGGGGCACTGTCGGTGCTGGCGCCTGGCGGTCGATTGTCGGTGATCAGCTTCCATTCGTTGGAAGACCGCCTGGTGAAACGCTTCATGCGTGACCAAAGCCGCGGTCCGCAGGTTCCAGCGGGTATTCCGATGACAGAGAGCCAGCTGAAAGCCCTGGGTGGCCGTGAACTGAAAACTCTCGGCAAGCTGATTCCAGGTGAAAACGAAGTGAACGAAAACCCGCGTGCGCGAAGTTCAGTTCTGCGTATCGCTGAAAGGACCGCTTCATGATCGGAAACGAGCGACACAGCCTGCCCGGCGTCATCGGCGGTGATTTGCTGCGATTTGGCAAGATCCCGGTGTTATTGCTGATAGCGGTGCTGGTGTCCTCGGTTCTGGTTGTTACCACCACGCACAAGACGCGTCTGTTAACGGCGCAGCGCGAGCAGTTGGTGTTAGAACGTGACGCGCTGGATATCGAGTGGCGCAACCTGATTCTGGAAGAGAATGCGCTCGGCGATCATAGCCGGGTTGAGCGGATAGCAACCGATAAGCTGCAAATGCAACATGTTGATCCTTCACAGGAAAATATCGTGGTGCAGAAATAAATAAGGAATCGCAGACCTCAATGAGCGGCGCAGGCAAAACGCTGAAGTTAAAAAACAGGAAGATAAGGCCAGCTTTATAAGCTGGCGTTTTGCGTTGCTGTGCGGCTGTATTTTACTGGCTTTGGGCGGTTTACTGTCACGCGTGGCGTGGCTGCAGGTCATCAGCCCCGACAAACTGGTGAAAGAGGGCGATTTGCGTTCCCTGCGCGTGCAGGCTGTTCCCACTGCGCGCGGCATGATCAGCGATCGTGCGGGACGTCCGCTGGCGGTGAGCGTACCGGTGAATGCCATCTGGGCCGATCCTAAAGAGTTGGCTGAGCACGGTGGCGTGTCACTGGACAGTCGCTGGAAAGCGCTTTCGGACGCGTTATCGATCCCGCTGGATCAGCTCGCTGCTCGCGTGAATGCTAATCCCAAAGGACGCTTTATCTATCTGGCGCGTCAGGTGAATCCGGCCATTGGCGAGTACGTTAAAAACTCAAGTTGCCGGGCATTTATCTGCGTGAAGAGTCACGTCGCTACTATCCCGCCGGTCAGGTCACTGCGCACCTGATTGGCTTTACCAATATTGATGGTCAAGGCATTGAAGGCATCGAAAAGAGCTTCGACAAATGGCTGACCGGTGCGCCGGGTGAACGTACGGTGCGTAAAGACCGCTTCGGGCGCGTCATCGAAGACATCTCTTCCGTCGACAGTCGCGCCGCGCACAACCTTACGCTGAGCATCGATGAGCGTCTGCAAGCGCTGGTGTACCGCGAATTAAACAACGCCGTAGCCTTCAACAAAGCAGAGTCGGGTACCGCCGTGCTGGTGGATGTGAATACCGGCGAAGTGCTGGCGATGGCGAACAGCCCAGCTTACAACCCGAACAATCTCAGCAACACGCCAAAAGACGTGATGCGTAACCGCGCGATCACCGACATCTTCGAGCCAGGCTCTACTGTGAAGCCGATGGTGGTGATGACGGCCTTGCAACGCGGTGTGGTGAAAGAGAACAGCGTACTGAATACCGTGCCGTACCGCGTCAATGGTCATGAGATCAAAGACGTGGCGCGCTACAACGAATTGACCTTACCGGGGTTTTACAGAAGTCGAGTAACGTCGGGGTTTCACGTTTGGCGTTAGCGATGCCCTCCTCAGCACTCGTAGATACTTACGCGCGCTTTGGACTGGGTAAACCGACCAATTTGGGGCTGGTCGGGGAAAGTAGTGGCTTATACCCTCAAAAACAACGGTGGTCTGACATAGAGAGGGCCACCTTCTCTTTCGGCTACGGGCTAATGGTAACACCGTTACAGTTAGCGCGAGTCTACGCAACCATTGGCAGCTACGGCATCAATCGCCCGCTGTCGATCACCAAAGTTGACCCGCCAGTGGCGGGTGAGCGCGTTTTCCAGGAAGACCTGGTGAGAACGGTGATGCACATGATGGAAAGCGTTGCGTTGCCAGGCGGTGGTGGTGTTAAAGCCGCTATCAAGGGCTATCGCATCGCCATCAAAACCGGTACCGCTAAAAAAGTCGGGCCGGATGGACGTTACGTTAATAAATACATTGCTTACACCGCAGGCGTTGCGCCTGCCAGTCGCCCTCGTTTTGCACTGGTGGTGGTGATCAACGATCCCCAGGCCGGTAAATATTATGGTGGTGCAGTTTCTGCACCGGTGTTTGGCGCCATCATGGGCGGAGTATTACGTACCATGAACATCGAGCCTGATGCGTTGCCGACAATTGATAAAGACGAGTTGGTGAAGAACAGAAGTGAGGAATCAAGTGACCGATCGTAACCTGCGCGATTTACTGGCCCCGTGGGTGCCGGGTGCGCCGGCGCGTCCACTCCGTGACATGACACTAGACAGCCGCGCTGCGGCTGCTGGCGATCTGTTTATCGCCGTGGCGGGCCATCATGCTGATGGACGTCGTTTTATTCCGCAGGCTATTGCGCAGGGCGTGGCGGCAGTGATTGCCGAAGCCGAAGGCGAAGCCAGCGATGGAGATATCCGCGAGATGCACGGCGTCCCGGTTATCTATCTGGCGCAGTTGCAGCAGCGTCTCTCTGCACTGGCCGGGCGTTTTATCAGCAGCCTGCTGAAAAACTGAAGTTAATCGGGGTTACCGGCACCAACGGTAAAACCACCACCACCCAGTTAATGGCGCAGTGGGCTAATTTACTGGGTGAAACCGGCGCGGTGATGGGCACGGTGGGCAATGGCTTGTATGGCCAACTGGTGGCAAGCGAAAACACCACCGGTTCTGCGGTGGATGTGCAGCATGTTCTGAATGATTTAGTCGTCCAGGGCGCAACCGTGGCCGCGATGGAGGTCTCTTCACACGGTCTGGTGCAACATCGTGTGGCGGCGTTGCCGTTTGCTGCGGCGGTGTTCACTAACCTGAGCCGCGATCACCTCGATTATCACGGCGACATGCAGAGCTATGAAGCCGCGAAATGGTTGCTGTTCTCCGAGCACCTGGTGGCGGATGCCATTATTAATGCGGATGACGAAGTCGGACGCCGCTGGCTGGAAAAACTGCCTGACGCCGTAGCCGTTACGCTGGATAACAATTTGCAGCCGGGCTGTCGTGGACGTTGGTTAAAAGCCACGGCGGTTAATTATCATGACGGTGGCGCGCATATCCAGTTCAACTCCAGCTGGGGTGAGGGCGAGTTTGATAGCCGCCTGATGGGCGCCTTCAACGTCAGCAACCTGCTATTGGCATTGGCCACCTTGTTGACGCTCGATTATCCGCTGGAGGCGTTGGTCACCACCGCATCACAGTTGCAGCCGGTTTGTGGCCGCATGGAAGTT
Organism: Pantoea rodasii; assembly: GCF_002095465.1. GTDB lineage: Bacteria > Pseudomonadota > Gammaproteobacteria > Enterobacterales > Enterobacteriaceae > Pantoea > Pantoea rodasii. The sequence goes on from NZ_MLFP01000007.1 coordinate 83,519, forward strand.
TTCACGGCACCTGAAAAACCCACGGTGGTGGTGGATTATGCTCATACGCCTGATGCGCTGGAAAAAGCGCTGGAAGCTGCGCGCCTGCACTGCAAAGGCAAGCTGTGGTGTGTGTTTGGCTGTGGCGGCGACCGCGATAAAGGCAAACGTCCGCTGATGGGCGCGATTGCTGAACAATTCTCTGACATCGTCGTGATTACTGATGACAATCCACGCAGTGAAGAGCCTGCCGCGATTGTGAATGACATTTTGACCGGGTTACTCGACCCAGGTCGCGCCCGTGTGGTCGCGGGGCGTGCTCAAGCGGTGACTAACGCCGTGATGCAAGCCCATGCTGATGACATCGTGCTGGTGGCCGGTAAAGGCCATGAAGATTATCAAATCATTGGTAACCGCCGTCTTGATTACTCCGATCGCGACACCGTCGCCCGTTTGCTGGGGGTGGTGGCATGATTCCAATTTCCCTCAAAACCCTGGCTGAAATCAGTGGTGGTCAACTGCACGGTGCGGATTTCAGCATTGCTGACGTCACCAGTGACACGCGCAAAGTCACCGATGGCTGCCTGTTTGTGGCGCTGGTGGGTGAACGTTTTGATGCGCATGACTTCGCTAACGATGCCATCGCTAACGGTGCCAAAGCACTGTTAGTCAGTAAGCACTTACCTGTGAATGTTTCACAAGTGGTGGTCGCCGATACCCGCATCGCTTTTGGTCAGCTCGGTGCCTGGGTGCGTCAGCAGGCGAAAGCGCGCGTGGTGGCGCTGACCGGATCTTCCGGCAAAACCTCAGTCAAAGAGATGACGGCGGCGATTCTGCGCCAGTGCGGTGAAACCTTGTATACCGCAGGCAATCTGAATAACGACTTCGGCGTGCCGATGACGCTGCTGCGTCTGACCAAAGATCATGATTACGCAGTGATTGAGCTGGGTGCCAATCATCAGGGTGAAATTGCTTACACCACTGATTTGGTGCGTCCAGAAACCGCGCTGGTTAATAACCTCGCTGCGGCACATCTGGAAGGCTTCGGTTCACTGGCCGGTGTGGCGAAAGCGAAAGGCGAAATTTTTGGTGGATTGCCGGTTCACGGCACCGCGATTGTCAACGCCGACAGCAACGACCTCGCCAACTGGCAATCACAGTTTGTCGATAAGACATTGTGGCGCTTCTCGCCACAGCCCATGGCCGATGCGGAGTTCCGTGCCAGCGAAATCGTGCTGCGTGCGGATGCCACGCTGTTTACCCTGCATACCCCGCGTGGGGATATCGCGGTAGAGCTGCCGTTGCCGGGTCGCCATAACATTGCTAATGCCTTAGCGGCGGCCGCGCTGGCGCTGTCGGTTGATGCTCCGTTGAGTGCCATCCAGTCCGGTTTGAAAACGTTGCAGCCTGTGCCTGGTCGTCTGTTCCCGATTCGCCTTGCTGCCAATCAGTTACTGCTCGACGATAGCTACAACGCCAATGTCGGTTCGATGACGGCCGCCGCGCAGGTGCTGGGCGATATGCCTGGCTTCCGGGTGATGGTGGTGGGCGATATGGCGGAATTGGGCGATGAAGCCGAACAGTGTCATCAGCAGGTGGGGGAAGCCGCCAAAGCCGCTGGCATTGATTGTGTTCTGAGCACCGGCACGTTGAGCCGATTGATTGGTGAAAGCAGCGGCAAAGGCGAGCATTTCGCCACAAAAGCCGATCTGACGGAACGTTTACGCACATTGCTGTCCCAACATCAGGACATCACTATTTTGGTTAAAGGCTCACGAAGCGCCGCCATGGAGCAGGTCGTCGAGAGCTTACAGGAGAAAGGAACATGCTAGTCTGGCTGGCCGAACATTTGGTCACATTTTATTCGGGCTTTAACGTCTTCTCGTATTTGACGTTTCGCGCCATTGTCAGCCTGCTGACCGCTCTGTTCCTTTCACTGTGGATGGGCCCGCGCCTGATCGCCTGGCTGCAGAAATTGCAGATTGGTCAGGTCGTGCGCAACGACGGCCCTGAGTCGCACTTCAGTAAGCGCGGCACGCCAACTATGGGCGGCATTATGATCCTCACCTCCATCACCGTTTCGGTGTTGATGTGGGCATATCCGTCGAACCCTTACGTATGGTGCGTGCTGGCGGTGCTGATTGGTTTCGGCATCATCGGCTTTGTCGATGACTATCGCAAAGTGGTACGTAAAGACACTAAAGGCCTGATTGCCCGCTGGAAATATTTCTGGATGTCGGTGATATCTCTCGGTGTGGCTTTTGCGTTATATGCCGCGGGTAAAGGCACACCAGCGACGCAACTGGTCGTGCCCTTCTTCAAAGACATCATGCCGCAGCTTGGATTGTTCTACGTGTTGCTGGCTTACTTTGTGATTGTCGGCACCGGCAATGCAGTCAACCTGACCGATGGTCTGGATGGCCTGGCGATCATGCCAACCGTCTTCGTTGCAGCTGGTTTTGCTCTGGTGGCCTGGGCGACCGGTAACGTGAAGTTTGCCGAGTATCTGCATATTCCGTATCTGCGCCACGCCGGGGAGTTAGTGATCGTTTGTACCGCGATTGTCGGTGCGGGCCTCGGCTTCCTGTGGTTCAACACCTACCCAGCTCAGGTCTTTATGGGCGATGTGGGTTCGCTGGCACTGGGTGGCGCGTTAGGCACCATCGCCGTGCTGCTGCGTCAGGAGTTTTTGCTGGTGATCATGGGCGGCGTGTTTGTGGTTGAAACGCTGTCGGTGATTCTGCAGGTGGGGTCGTTCAAGCTGCGCGGTCAACGTATTTTCCGTATGGCGCCGATTCACCACCACTATGAATTGAAAGGCTGGCCGGAGCCGCGCGTCATCGTGCGCTTCTGGATTATTTCACTGATGCTGGTGCTGATTGGCCTGGCAACACTGAAGGTGCGTTAATCATGGCTGACTATCGGGGCAGAAAAGTCGTCATCATTGGATTAGGCATTACTGGCCTGTCCTGTGTTGATTTCTTCCTCGCGCAGGGTGTAACGCCCCGCGTGATGGATACCCGTGTGTCACCGCCGGGTATCGATAAGCTACCTGAAGCGGTTGAGCGCTATGTGGGCGGTATTAATAGTGACTGGTTGCTGGCATCGGATTTGATTATTGCCAGTCCAGGCATTGCACTGGCTCATCCTGCACTCAGTGAAGCCGCAGACGCAGGAATCGAAATCGTGGGCGATATCGAACTGTTCTGTCGCGAAGCACAGGCGCCGATTGTGGCCATTACCGGTTCAAACGGTAAAAGCACCGTGACCACGTTAGTGGGTGAAATGGCGCGTGCAGCCGGCTGGCAGGTTGGCGTTGGCGGAAATATCGGCTTACCGGCGCTGACACTGTTGAAATCTCCGGCGCAGCTGTATGTGCTGGAACTCTCCAGCTTCCAGTTGGAAACCACTCACAGCCTGCAGGCTGCTGCCGCCACCATTCTTAACGTGACGGAAGATCATATGGATCGTTATCCGTTGGGCATGCAGCAATATCGCGCAGCGAAGTTGCGTATTTATGAAACGCCCGCGTCTGTGTGGTGAATGCTGACGATGGCATGACCATGCCCGTACGCGGCGTTGATGCGCGTTGCGTCAGCTTCGGCATCAATCTCGGTGACTATCATCTGACTCAGCAGCAGGGCAGCACCTGGCTGCGTGCGCAGGGTGAGCGAGTGCTGAATACCAACGAGATGACGCTGGTCGGGCAACACAATTACACCAACGCATTGGCCGCGCTGGCGCTGGCGGATGCGGTCAATATCCCGCGCGCCTCCAGCCTGAAGGCGTTAACCACCTTTAGCGGATTGCCGCACCGTTTCCAGCTGGTGCATCAAGCTAACGGCGTGCGTTGGATTAATGATTCGAAAGCCACCAACGTGGGCAGCACCGAAGCGGCGCTGAACGGTTTGCAGGTGCAAGGCACCTTGTGGTTACTGCTGGGCGGTGATGGTAAGGCCGCCGATTTCAGCGCGCTGACACGCTTCCTGCAAGGTGACAACGTACAACTATTCTGCTTTGGCCGTGACGGCGATGCACTGGCGGCGCTTCGCCCTGAGATTGCTACCCGCACCGAGACTTTGCAGCAAGCAATGGAGCTGATTGCACCTCAGGTGAAAGCCGGCGATATGGTACTGCTGTCACCGGCCTGCGCCAGCCTCGATCAGTTCCGTAACTTTGAGCAGCGCGGCGACCAGTTCGCGCAACTGGCGAAGGAGTTAAGCTGATGCGTATTCCGGGTGCCAGTATTGCCAGCTTCATCTCCGTACGCTTACGCGATTGGGTGATGGGCGGACGTGAAAATGATGACGCGCCAGTGGTGCTGTATGACCGTACGTTGCTATGGCTGACCTTTGGTCTGGCGATCATTGGCTTTGTGATGGTGACTTCCGCCTCGATGCCCGTGGGGCAGCGCCTCAATGAAGATCCGTTTTACTTCGCCAAGCGCGATGCGTTTTACATCCTGTTAGCGCTGGGTATGGCAATGGTGACGCTGCGCGTGCCGATGGATTTCTGGCAGCGCTACAGCAATGCCATGTTAATGGCTTCTGTTGCCATGCTGCTGATCGTGTTGGTGGTGGGTAGCTCGGTTAACGGCGCATCACGTTGGATCGCCCTCGGCCCGTTGCGTATCCAGCCAGCTGAATTGTCGAAGCTGTCGCTGTTCTGTTATCTCGCCAGCTACCTAGTACGCAAAGTCGAAGAAGTACGTAACAACTTCTGGGGTTTCTGTAAGCCGATGGGCGTGATGGTCGTGTTAGCCGTATTACTGCTGGCGCAACCGGACCTCGGTACGGTGGTGGTGCTGTTTGTCACCACGCTGGCGATGTTGTTCCTCGCGGGCGCCAAGATGTGGCAGTTCCTCGCCATCATCGGCTCCGGCATTTTTGCCGTGGTGTTGCTGATTATCGCGGAGCCGTATCGTATGCGCCGCGTGACCTCTTTCTGGAACCCATGGGAAGATCCGTTCGGCAGCGGCTATCAGCTGACACAGTCACTGATGGCGTTTGGCCGCGGCGAATTCTGGGGACAAGGCTTGGGCAACTCGGTACAGAAACTGGAGTATCTGCCCGAAGCGCATACCGACTTTATCTTCTCCATCATTGGTGAAGAGTTGGGTTATGTCGGTGTGGTTTTAGCGCTGTTGATGGTATTCTTCGTCGCTTTTCGCGCGATGTCGATTGGTCGCCGTGCCCTGGAGATCGATCAGCGCTTTTCGGGCTTCCTCGCTTGCTCAATTGGCGTGTGGTTTAGCTTCCAGGCGCTGGTTAATGTCGGTGCGGCTGCAGGCATGCTGCCGACGAAAGGCCTGACATTGCCACTGATCAGCTACGGTGGTTCGAGTCTGATTATCATGTCGACCGCCATCGTATTTTTATTGCGCATAGATTATGAAACGCGTCTGGCAAAAGCGCAGGCGTTTACCCGAGGTGCTCGATGAGTAGCAAGCGGCTGATGGTGATGGCCGGCGGAACCGGTGGACATGTGTTCCCGGGTTTGGCCGTGGCACACCATCTGATCGAACAGGGCTGGCAGGTGCGCTGGCTCGGAACCGCTGACCGAATGGAAGCGGATTTGGTGCCGAAACATGGCATCGAGATTGAATTTATCCGCATTAGCGGTTTGCGCGGCAAAGGTGTCAAAGCGCAGCTGTTGGCACCGGTACGTATTTTCAATGCATGGCGCCAGGCGCGCCGCATTATGAAGCGCTGGCAGCCGGACGTGGTACTCGGTATGGGCGGTTACGTTTCCGGACCGGGCGGTTTAGCAGCATGGAGCTGTGGCATTCCCGTAGTGCTGCACGAACAGAACGGCATTGCAGGGCTGACTAACAAATGGCTGGCGAAAATCGCCACCAAAGTGATGCAGGCTTTCCCCGGCGCCTTTCCGAAAGCGGACGTTGTCGGCAATCCCGTACGTACCGATGTGCTGGCCTTGCCATTGCCAGCTGAAAGATTGAGTGGACGTACTGGCGCGATTCGTGTGCTGGTGGTCGGCGGCAGCCAGGGCGCGCGCATTCTGAATCAGACAGTGCCGCAGGTGGCTGCGGAACTGGGTGAAGCGATCACCGTTTGGCATCAAACCGGTAAAGGCGCGCTGGAAATAGTGCAGCAGGCTTATCGCGATGCCGGACAGCCGCAGCACAAGATCACCGAGTTATCGATGACATGGCGGAAGCTTACGCCTGGGCCGATGTGGTGGTATGCCGTTCGGGCGCATTGACGGTGAGCGAAGTGGCCGCCGCAGGTTTACCGGCGATCTTCGTGCCATTTCAGCACAAAGATCGTCAGCAGTACTGGAACGCGTTGCCGCTGGAAAAAGCGGGTGCGGCCAAAATTTTCGAGCAGCCGCAGTTTACCGCGACTGCAGTAGCGGACACGTTGCGCCATTGGGATCGCGCTACGCTGCTGGCGATGGCTGAGAAAGCGCGTCAGGCAGCGATTCCTGATGCCACCGATCGGGTGGCGCAGGAAGTGGCTCGCGTCGCGAAGTAATTAATGGGCCGGTTTGACCGGCTGGTACCTGAATGCAGGTACAGATGAGATAAACAGGTAATTGAGACAGATGAATACACAACAATTGGCAAAACTGCGTTCCATTGTGCCCGAGATGCGTCGCGTCCGGCACATTCACTTTGTCGGCATCGGTGGTGCTGGCATGGGCGGTATTGCGAGGTGTTGGCGAACGAAGGTTACCACATCAGCGGATCGGATCTGGCCCCTAACCCGGTGACACAGCATCTGTCCTCGCTGGGTGCCACCATTTATTTCAACCATCGTCCGGAAAACGTGACGGATGCGAGTGTGGTCGTGGTTTCAACAGCGGTAGCACAGGACAACCCGGAGTTGGTCGCCGCACGCGAGCAGCGTATCCCGGTGATCCGTCGTGCAGAGATGCTGGCAGAACTGATGCGCTTCCGTCATGGCATTGCGATTGCTGGCACGCATGGCAAAACCACCACCACGGCGATGGTCACCAGTATTTATGCCGAAGGTGGATTGGATCCGACTTTCGTCAATGGCGGCCTGGTGAAAGCAGCGGGCACGCATGCGCGTTTGGGCACCAGTCGTTACCTGATTGCGGAAGCCGATGAAAGTGATGCGTCGTTCCTGCATCTGCAGCCGATGGTGGCGATCGTCACCAACATCGAAGCGGATCATATGGACACCTATCAGGGCGATTTCGAGAACCTGAAGCAGACGTTCATTAATTTCCTGCATAACCTGCCGTTCTACGGACGTGCGGTGATGTGTGTGGATGATGTGGTGATCCGCGATTTGATCCCACGCGTGGGCCGTCAGGTGACCACTTATGGTTTCAGCGATGACGCCGATGTGCGCATCGAGAACTATGAACAACGTGGCGCGCAGGGGCACTTCACCCTGATTCGTCAGGACAAACCGCTGCTGAAAGTCACATTGAATGCGCCGGGACGTCACAATGCACTGAATGCCGCTGCAGCCGTCGCGGTCGCGAGCGAAGAAGGCATTGAGGACAACGCGATTCTGGCCGCGCTAGAGAGCTTCCAGGGCACCGGACGCCGCTTTGACGTGCTGGGCGAGTTTGATACCGCTGCGGTCAACGGCAATCCGGGCAGCGCGATGTTGGTGGATGATTACGGTCATCATCCAACCGAAGTGGATGTCACCATCAAAGCCGCCCGTGCGGGCTGGCCGGATAAAAAGTTGGTGATGGTGTTCCAGCCACATCGTTATACGCGCACGCGTGACCTGTTTGACGACTTCGCTAACGTGCTGTCACAGGTTGATGTCCTGCTGATGCTGGATGTGTATCCAGCCGGCGAGGCCGCGATTCCTGGTGCGGACAGCCGCTCGCTGTGCCGTGCAATTCGCAGCCGTGGCAAGGTCGATCCGATTTTAGTGTCCGAGCATGATGCGTTGCCGGAAGCGCTGGCACCACTGCTCTCAGGCGATGACCTGGTGATCGTTCAGGGCGCAGGCAACATTGGCAAGATCGCGCGTAAGCTGGCTGATAACCAATTGCAGCCAACAGTGAAAACGGAGGCTCGTCATGGCTGAGAAAGTCGCCGTCTTGATGGGCGGAACCTCAGCAGAGCGTGAGGTATCACTGATGTCGGGCAGCGCCGTGCTGGCGGGCCTGCGTGAGATGGGCATTGATGCACACGGCGTGGATACCCGTGATGTCTCTGTGCTGGATCTTAAAGCTCAGGGATTTGCGAAGACCTTTATCGCCCTGCACGGTCGAGGCGGTGAAGATGGCACACTTCAGGCGGTGTTAGAGTTTCTGCAACTGCCTTACACCGGCAGCGGCGTGATGGCTTCGGCAATCACCATGGACAAGCTGCGCAGCAAATTGCTGTGGCAGGGCAGGGGACTGCCTTCAGGCAAATTTGTTTGGTTGACGCGTCAGCAGCATGAGCAAGGTTTGTCTGCGGAGACCCGCGATGCAATTGATGCGCTCGGCTTACCGCTGTTTGTGAAGCCAAGCTGCGAAGGATCAAGCGTGGGCATCAGCCGTGTGAACACCCTTGAAGCATTGCCAGCCGCACTCAACGAAGCCTTCCGCCATGATAGTGATGTGCTGATTGAGGCCTTCCTGAGTGGTGCGGAGTACACGGTTGGCATCGTGGGCGATGAAATTCTGCCTTCAATCAGAATAAAAACCGCCAGCGAGTTCTATGACTATGAAGCTAAATACATTTCTGACGATACTGAATACTTCTGCCCGAGCGGTTTGCGTGCAGAGCAAGAAGCAGAATTGCAGACGCTGGTTTGGGCTGCCTGGCGCGCATTAGGTTGCAGCGGCTGGGGGCGTGTGGATGTGATGGCCGACGGAGACGGAAACTTCCAGCTGCTGGAAGTGAATACCTCACCGGGCATGACCAGTCACAGTCTGGTGCCAATGGCCGCTAAGCAGGCGGGATACAGCTTCCCGCAGCTGGTGGCACGTATTCTGGCGCTGGCTGACTGATATGTCTCAGGCGGCGATACGTGTAAGAAATCGCGAACCCCAGGAGCGTGCGCGCACCGGGCGTAGCAACGGCGCCAGACTGTTTGGCGTCGTGTTCCTGCTGATTGTGCTGGGCATCATGGCGGCCGGTGGGCTGGTGGTGCTGAAGTGGATGAATGATGCATCACGCTTGCCGTTATCGAAGCTGGTGGTGACGGGTGAAACCCACTACACCACACATGATGATATTCGCCAGGCTATTTTGTCGCTCGGCGCGCCTGGCACGTTTATGTCGCAGAATGTGGACATCATCCAGCAGCAGATTGAGCGTTTACCCTGGATTAAACAGGTCAGTGTGCGTAAGCAGTGGCCTGATGAGCTGAAGATTAACCTGGTGGAGTACGTTCCGGTGGCACGCTGGAATGACTCACACATGGTAGACGCCGATGGCGTCTCCTTCAGCGTCCCGGCCAGCCACATCGGTAAAGAGACATTGCCGATGTTGTATGGCCCGGAAGGCAGTGAAACAGAGGTGCTGGCGGGTTATCACACCATGAGTGATGTGCTCAAGGCCGGCAAGTTTACCCTGAAGGTCGCGTCGATGACGGCGCGGCGCTCGTGGCAACTGGTGACCAGTGACGATGTGCGCATTGAGCTGGGACGCAGCGAAACCATGAAGCGTCTGAACCGTTTTATTGAGCTCTATCCGGAGCTGCTGCAGCAGGGCCAGAGTCAGAACAAGCGCATTACCTATGTCGATTTGCGCTACGACTCTGGTGCCGCAGTAGGTTGGGCAGCGGCCCCGTTGGAGCCACAGGACAGTAATCAGCAACAAAACCAGGCACAGGCTAAACCACAATGATCAAGGCAACGGACAGAAAACTGGTAGTAGGACTTGAAATCGGCACCGCAAAGGTTGCCGCCCTGGTTGGGGAAATTCTGCCTGATGGTATGGTCAACATTATTGGGGTGGGCAGCTGCCCGTCTCGCGGCATGGATAAAGGCGGCGTAAACGACCTTGAGTCGGTGGTGAAATGCGTTCAGCGCGCCATCGACCAGGCTGAACTGATGGCAGATTGCCAGATTTCGTCGGTTTACCTTGCTTTATCGGGCAAACATATCAGTTGTCAGAACGAAATCGGGATGGTTCCGATTTCGGAAGAGGAAGTGACTCAGGATGATGTAGAGAACGTGGTACATACGGCGAAATCCGTACGCGTTCGTGATGAACATCGTATCCTGCATGTTATTCCTCAGGAATATGCTATCGATTATCAGGAAGGCATTAAGAATCCGGTGGGACTTTCCGGCGTGCGCATGCAGGCAAAAGTACACTTGATCACCTGCCACAATGATATGGCAAAAAATATTGTCAAAGCCGTTGAACGATGCGGCCTGAAAGTTGACCAATTGATTTTTGCCGGTCTGGCGTCCAGTTTTTCGGTTCTGACTGAAGATGAACGTGAGCTGGGAGTCTGTGTTGTTGACATCGGTGGCGGTACAATGGATATCGCGGTTTACACCGGCGGCGCGCTGCGTCACACCAAAGTGATCCCTTATGCAGGGAATGTGGTGACCAGTGATATCGCTTATGCCTTCGGCACACCGCCAACCGATGCGGAAGCGATCAAAGTACGCCATGGTTGTGCGCTGGGTTCGATTGTTGGCAAAGACGAAAACGTCGAAGTGCCAAGTGTCGGTGGACGTCCCCCGCGCAGTCTGCAGCGTCAAACGTTGGCGGAAGTAATTGAGCCACGTTACACCGAACTGCTGAATCTGGTGAATGACGAGATTCTGCAATTGCAGGAGCAACTGCGTCAGCAGGGCGTTAAGCATCATCTGGCAGCCGGTATCGTGCTGACCGGTGGCGCAGCACAGATTGAAGGTTTGGCCGCTTGCGCCCAACGTGTGTTCCACACGCAGGTGCGTATCGGACAGCCATTGAACATCACCGGCCTGACGGATTATGCGCAGGAGCCGTATTACTCAACTGCAGTCGGTCTGCTGCACTACGGCAAAGAGTCACACATGAACGGTGATGCAGAAACGGAAAAACGCGCTTCAGTGGGCAATTGGTTTAAACGCATCAATAGTTGGCTGAAGAAAGAATTTTAATTTTTGAAAAAGGAGATCATGCTGGCAATGTTTATGATCTCCAGGCGACAGGCACATAACGGAGAGAAATCATGTTTGAACCTATGGAATTAACCAATGACGCGGTGATTAAAGTCATCGGCGTCGGCGGTGGCGGTGGCAACGCCGTAGAGCACATGGTACGCGAGCGTATCGAAGGTGTAGAATTCTTCGCTGTGAACACCGATGCGCAAGCATTGCGTAAAACAGCGGTCGGCCAGACGATTCAGATCGGGACCGGCATTACCAAAGGTCTTGGTGCGGGTGCAAACCCGGAAGTCGGTCGTACCTCAGCGGAGGAAGACCGTGAAGCACTGCGTGCTGCGCTGGAAGGGGCAGACATGGTGTTTATCGCTGCAGGCATGGGCGGCGGTACCGGTACCGGTGCAGCGCCAGTCGTGGCTGAAGTGGCAAAAGATTTGGGTATCCTGACGGTTGCGGTGGTGACGAAGCCCTTCAACTTCGAAGGCAAAAAGCGTATGGCTTTTGCTGAGCAGGGTATCGCTGAGCTGTCTAAGCATGTCGATTCATTGATCACTATTCCAAACGACAAGCTGCTGAAAGTGCTGGGTCGCGGTATCTCTCTGCTGGATGCGTTTGGCGCAGCCAACGACGTACTGAAAGGTGCGGTGCAGGGTATCGCTGAGCTGATTACTCGCCCAGGCTTGATGAACGTTGACTTCGCGGACGTGCGTACCGTGATGTCAGAAATGGGTTATGCCATGATGGGTTCAGGCGTGGCATGCGGTGAAGACCGTGCCGAAGAAGCGGCCGAAATGGCGATCTCCAGCCCACTGCTGGAAGATATCGACCTGTCAGGTGCGCGCGGCGTGCTGGTCAACATCACAGCGGGCTTCGACCTGCGTTTGGATGAGTTCGAGACCGTGGGTAACACTATCCGCGCCTTCGCCTCTGACAACGCGACCGTGGTTATCGGTACTTCTCTGGATCCAGAGATGAACGACGAACTGCGTGTGACCGTTGTTGCGACCGGTATTGGCATGGATAAGCGTCCGGAAATCACTCTGGTGACCAACAAGCCGGCCACGCAGCCTGTGATGGACCACCGTTACCAGCAGCATGGCATGGCGCCATTGCCGCAGGAACAAAAGCCGGCGGCCAAAGTGGTTAACGACCAGCCAGCTTCGTCCAGCAAAGAGCCAGATTACCTTGATATTCCAGCCTTCCTGCGTAAACAGGCAGACTAAGAATATCCTGAGAATTGGGATTCTCCGCTCTTTGTGCTAAAGTATTCGCCCGCTGGTAATTTATACTGGCGGTCGGATGGGTAATATTGCGAGATAATGCGATGATCAAACAAAGGACATTAAAACGTATTGTTCAGGCGACAGGTGTCGGTTTACATACCGGCAAGAAAGTCACGCTGACCTTACGCCCTGCGTCGGCTAATACCGGGGTCATCTATCGTCGCACTGACTTGAATCCACCGGTTGATTTCCCGGCTGATGCAAAATACGTGCGCGACACCATGCTGAGTACTTGTCTGGTGAATGATGAAGGCGTGCGTATTTCGACGGTTGAACACCTGAATGCTGCATTGGCAGGTCTGGGCATCGACAACATTATTGTTGAAGTTGATGCGCCTGAAATCCCAATCATGGATGGCAGTGCCGCGCCTTTTGTCTATTTGCTGATGGATGCCGGTATCGAAGAGCTAAACAGCGCGAAGAAATTCGTACGCGTTAAGCAAACGGTACGTGTAGAAGACGGTGATAAGTGGGCTGAGATTAAACCTTTCAACGGGTTCTCGCTCGATTTTACTATCGACTTTAAGCACCCAGCAATTGACTCAAGCTCGCAGCGTTACCAGTTGAACTTCTCGGCTGATGCGTTTGTTCGCCAAATCAGTCGTGCGCGCACCTTTGGTTTTATGCGTGAAATCGAATATCTGCAGTCTAAAGGCCTGTGCCTGGGCGGTAGTTTAGATTGTGCGATTGGGCTCGATGATTTCCGCGTACTCAACGAAGACGGTCTGCGCTTTGAAGATGAGTTCGTTCGTCACAAAATGCTGGACGCAATCGGCGATTTGTTTATGTGTGGCCACAACGTGATTGGCGCGTTTACCGCGTTTAAATCGGGTCATGCGTTGAACAACAAATTGCTGCAAGCGGTTCTGGCGAAGCAGGAAGCCTGGGAATGGGCAACCTTCGAAGACGAAGCTGAACTGCCACTGGCATTCAAAGCACCAAATTTAGTTCTGGCATAAGCTAGACCAAAAAACGGCAGGTTTCGCTGGCACCCTCTCCGGTCAGTGAATCTGCCGTTTTTTATTGCCCGTTTTTATTCCTGCAAGACCGCTCTCAATTCTCTGTCATCACTGGCGAAAGCCTGTACAAATAAACGTGAAATCCCCCGTAAGCCCTTTAATCACTGGTGTCGTGGCCTCACATAAGTGCTATTATCTGGCGCTCATATGAGCAGGTTCGCGGATACTCGCGCCGGCTTCATTACTTTATTTAACTGTGGACAGGTTGTGATCGGGATTTTCTCACGCTGGCGACAATTAGGCAGACGCTACTTCTGGCCTCATCTCTTATTAGGGATGGTGGCGGCCAGTTTGGGCCTGCCTGCCTGTGCGCAAAGCGCGGAGTCCACAGCGACAGACTTGCCCATCAGCAGCCTGTTTGTCGGCAATGTTGTTCATTTCGATCACCTGATCCGTCTGCAGGAAAGTGCGCGTCGACCAAATTTTAATGTCGATTACTGGCATCAACATGCCATACGCACCGTTATCCGCCATCTTTCCTTTAGCATGACGCCTCCTGCTGATACCGAGGCCAATCAGGCTGAGCCGCTGGCGGCGCAAAAGCTGGCGTTAATTGATTCGCTGCAGGCGCTACTGACTTCGCCTGCACAACCCGCTATTGCACTTGAGTCGCAGGAAACGCTGCGCCATCGTGAACCTCAAATCCAGACTTCTGCTGACTGGCAGGCTGCTATCCATGGCATCCGCGCTGGGCCTCGCAACGCTTAACAGCTCATTTTTCCCACATCTTGTTTTAGATTTTCCAGACCGTGTAATGACGGCTGAATTGAGAAAAATTTATCATGTTGATCAAATTGTTAACTAAAGTCTTTGGCAGCAGCAACGATCGTACTCTGCGCCGCATGCGTAAAATTGTCGATGTCATCAATAAAATGGAGCCTGATTTCGTCAAGCTCTCCGATGATGAACTGAAGGCCAAGACCGATCTGTTCCGTGAGCGCCTGAAGAAAGGTGAGAGCCTTGAAAGCCTGATTCCTGAAGCCTTTGCCACCGTGCGTGAAGCCAGTAAGCGTGTCTTCGGCATGCGTCACTTCGATGTGCAGCTGATTGGCGGCATGGTATTGAACGAACGTTGCATCGCTGAGATGCGCACGGGTGAAGGTAAAACCTTAACCGCAACGTTGCCGGCGTATTTGAACGCATTGAGCGGCAAAGGGGTTCACGTGGTCACGGTGAACGACTATCTGGCCCAGCGTGATGCTGAAAACAACCGCGCGTTGTTTGAATTCCTTGGTCTGTCTATCGGCATTAACCTGCCAAACATGCCGTCGGTGGCTAAACGCGCTGCTTATGCTGCTGATATCACCTATGGCACAAACAACGAATACGGCTTCGACTACCTGCGCGACAACATGGCCTTTAGCCCGGAAGAGCGTGTACAGCGTAAGCTGCACTACGCGCTGGTGGATGAGGTGGACTCCATTCTGATCGATGAAGCGCGTACACCGCTGATCATCTCCGGTCCAGCTGAAGACAGCTCTGATATGTACACCAAGGTGAATAAAATCATTCCTCACCTGGTACGCCAGGAAAAGGAAGATTCAGAAACCTTCCAGGGTGAAGGCGACTTCTGGGTGGATGAGAAATCACGCCAGGCTCACATGAGCGAGCGCGGCCTGGTGAAAGTCGAAGAGCTGCTGGTGAGCCAGAGCATTATGGATGAGGGCGAATCACTCTACTCGCCGACCAACATCATGCTGATGCACCATGTCACTGCGGCGCTGCGTGCTCATGCACTGTTCACCCGTGACGTCGATTACATCGTCAAAGACGGCGAAGTGGTCATCGTCGATGAACACACCGGCCGTACCATGCAGGGCCGTCGCTGGTCTGATGGTCTGCATCAGGCGATTGAAGCCAAAGAAGGCGTGGAAATCCAGAACGAGAACCAGACGCTGGCGTCCATTACCTTCCAGAACTACTTCCGTATCTACGAAAAACTGGCCGGTATGACCGGTACTGCCGATACCGAAGCGTTTGAATTTAGCTCGATCTACAAACTCGATACCATCGTGGTGCCCACCAACCGTCCGATGGTGCGTAAAGACATGGCCGATCTGGTCTACATGACCGAGAAAGAGAAGATCGACGCGATTATCGAAGACATTCGTGTCTGTACTGCCAACGGCCAGCCGGTGTTGGTGGGTACGATTTCGATTGAAAAATCAGAAGTGGTCTCTAACGAACTCACGCGCGCCGGTATCAAACACAGCGTACTGAACGCCAAGTTCCACGCCAGCGAAGCAGATATCGTGGCGCAAGCGGGTCAACCTGCTGCCGTCACCATCGCCACCAATATGGCGGGTCGTGGTACCGATATTGTGTTGGGTGGTAGCTGGCAGGCCGAAGTGGCGGCGCTGGAAGCCCCAACTGAAGAGCAGGTTCAGGCGATCAAAGAAGCCTGGAAACTGCGTCATGATGCGGTACTGGCATCGGGCGGTCTGCATATTATCGGTACTGAACGCCATGAATCGCGTCGTATCGATAACCAGTTGCGTGGCCGTGCGGGTCGTCAGGGTGATGCCGGTTCATCCCGCTTCTACCTGTCTATGGAAGATGCGCTGATGCGTATTTTCGCTTCAGACCGTGTGTCTAACATGATGCGTAAACTGGGTATGAAGCCAGGCGAGGCGATTGAGCACCCATGGGTGACCAAAGCGATTGCCAACGCACAGCGTAAAGTTGAAAGCCGTAACTTCGATATCCGTAAGCAACTGCTGGAATACGATGACGTCGCCAACGATCAGCGTCGTGCCATCTACAGCCAGCGTAATGAGCTGCTGGACGTGTCTGATGTGTCTGAAACCATCAACAGCATCCGTGAAGATGTGTTCAAGTCCACCATCGATACTTACATTCCGCCGCAGTCGCTGGAAGAAATGTGGGATATTCCAGGTCTGGAAGAACGTCTGCGTAACGATTTCGACCTTGATCTGCCAATCACTGATTGGCTGGATAAAGAGCCGGATCTGCATGAAGAAACGCTACGTGAACGTATCATGACCCGCGCGCATGAAAATTATGCGACGAAAGAAGAAGTGGTTGGCGCTGAAATGATGCGTAACTTCGAAAAAGGCGTCATGCTGCAGACACTCGATTCTCTGTGGAAAGAGCATCTGGCGGCAATGGATTATCTGCGTCAGGGCATCCATCTGCGTGGTTATGCGCAGAAAGATCCGAAGCAGGAATACAAGCGCGAGTCCTTCTCAATGTTCGCTGCGATGCTGGAGTCACTCAAGTATGAAGTGATCAGCACCCTCGCCAAAGTGCAGGTGCGCATGCCGGAAGAAGTGGAAGCGATGGAACAGCAACGCCGTGAAGAGGCAGAGCGCCTGGCACAACAGCAACAGCTGAGCCACGTTGATGATGAAACCGCTGCTGCCGCCGCGATGGCTGAACAGGGCGGGGAGCGCAAAGTGGGACGTAACGATCTGTGCCCATGCGGTTCCGGTAAGAAATACAAACAGTGTCACGGCCGTCTGGCCTGATCATCAAGGAGCCTTCGGGCTCCTTTTTCTTTTGGCAGTCGCCGGTGATTAACATTGGTTAACAGCTGCATTACTATCAGCGCTCATTATTTAAAAGCGGAATCCAGCTTATGAAACACCTGCAAGTCGCGGTGGGCATCATTCGCAATGCCAGTCGCCAGATCTTTCTTGCCCAGCGAGCGGCAAGCTCCTACATGGCTAACAAATGGGAATTTCCTGGCGGAAAAATTGAACAAGATGAAACCGCTGAACAAGCGCTCAAGCGTGAGTTAATGGAAGAAACTGGTATCGAAGTAACGGCGGCGAAAGCGATTGGCCAGGCGGACCATAGCTATGACGATCTGCGCGTCACATTGCATTTCTTCCTGGTTGAAGAGTGGAACGGTGAGCCGTATGGCCGCGAAGGGCAACCACAGCGTTGGGTGGAACAACGCGATCTGGTCGCGGATGAGTTTCCTCCGGCCAACCATCCGTTGATTGCCCAATTGGTAGCCGACGAGATTTAAGCGAAGGGGCGTAAGCCCCTTACATCTTAATGCTGCTCTTCACTCCAGTCGTCACTGTCGTTATGATCGCTGTCACTGGGAATGCGTTTCTCTTCAGCGGCCCACTCGCCCAGATCGATCAGCTGGCAACGCTTACTGCAAAACGGGCGCCACGGACTCAGTTCATCCCACATCACGTCTTTACCGCAGTTGGGGCAAGACACGGTCATCATCTCTTCTTGCATAACATCCTCTAACAACACGCTAATTCAAAATCTAATCGGGCTGGTACTTCACCGCGTTCGCTATCAAGGGGAAGGAAGCGAATGGCATAACGACTTTTATGGCCGGAAACCTGCGGGTAAAGTGCATCCTCCAGCGTTAGCTGCAGGCGCAGTAAATCAGAGCCTTCGGCATTATCCTGGTAGAAGCCATTGAGGCTGGTTTGATGGCGAAACACGCCTGACTGACGCACCAAATCAAGGATCATCGTCAGGCTATTGCGCAGCGCATTCAGCGATTCCAGCCAGCCGTTAACCTGTGTATCCCGCATTGACTGCTGCTGGTGCAACCAGATGTGCAGGCTCGGCAGATCGAAACTGCAGCAACCACCAGGAATGCTCAAACGCTGGCGCACCAATGCAACCAGACGGTCTTCGCGTAACTGCTGGCCCATGCGCGGCACTGCATTCAGCTCGCTGGATTGCTGCTTCAATCGGTCACGCAGGCTGCTGACCGTTTGCTCGTCGACACCGGGCACATCAAGCCAGGCACGCAGTTTCTGCTGCTGACGCTCCAGTTCTTTCAACAACTCGGTGCGCATATCACCGCGCTCAAAAATATCCAACAGATCGGCAATGATGCGAAACACACCCAGGGCAGAGACGGAGCTTACGACGGGCACGGTCTCATGCAGTTGGTTGAGTAAAAACTCCACGCGCAGCCAGGTGCGCATCTTCTCATTCAGCGGATGTTCAAATAGAACGACTGTACTCATGATGTTAATCCTGTCCGGTTGCTGCCAGGCGTAAGTAGCGCTGGTGAAGTTCAGCAACGCGCGGTAGCGCCTGCTCGGGCGAACCGCTGTTATCGATGATGTCATCCGCACAGGCTAAGCGCTGTTCGCGGCTGGCCTGTGCGGCAAGAATTTTTTTTGCCTGGCTTAAACTAATGCCATCACGTTGCTGGGTACGCTGCAACTGTGTCGCTTCATCCACGTCGATCACCAAAACCCGATCGGCCTGACGCTGTAACCCGTTTTCCACCAATAGCGGCACAACCCATAAAACGTAGGGTGAAGATGCCAGTAATTTTAGCTGCTGTGTACGCGCATTGATAAGGGGATGAAGCAACTGATTTAGCCAGTTTTTCTCTTTAGGCTGCTGGAAAATAATTTCCCGCAGCCGCGCACGATACAGTGCCCCTTCTGCGGTGAGGATCGACTCGCCATGGCGTTTCACAATCGCCTGTAGGGCGGGCGTGCCCGGTTCAACCACTTCTCGAGCTATCACATCGGCGTCAATGATATCAACGCCTAACGCTGCGAAAGCGTTGGCAATGGTGCTTTTACCACTGCCAATTCCTCCGGTGAGCGCAACGGTAAATGGCATAGCGTTCTCTCAACATTGTCTTGATTGGGCGACCATCAGCCGCAATAAGATGAGAGCATGATCACAATCAATTTTCTCAGCTAAATTTAAGGGATTGTAGCCTAAATAAAGTGAAATTCGCAGTCTTGTCGCGGAACGAATGGCGCGTATGATAATGACACTGGAGCCGTGAGCGCTACCCGAACTGTGGTTCGACGTCACTAACCAGGACATTCAGCTATGCGTATTGAAGAAGATTTAAAACTGGGCTTTAAAGATGTTTTGATCCGCCCCAAACGCTCCACCCTCAAAAGCCGTTCTGAGGTTGAACTGGAACGCACCTACACCTTCAAGCATTCCGGCTTAAGCTGGAGCGGTGTGCCGCTGATCGCGGCCAACATGGACACCGTTGGCACATTCACCATGGCCGAAGCATTAGCCGGCTTCAATGTATTGACCGCGGTGCACAAGCATTACAGCGTGGCAGACTGGCAGGCGTTTATCCAGCGCGTGCCGGTAAAGGTGCTCAGTCATGTAATGGTGTCATCTGGCACCTCAGAAGCCGATTTCAGCAAGCTCACCTCAATTTTTGCATTATCACCACAGCTGAACTTCATCTGCATTGATGTCGCCAACGGCTACTCGGAACATTTCGTGGAATTCCTGCAGCGCGCCCGTGAAGCATTTCCCGGCAAAACCATCTGCGCGGGCAACGTAGTGACGGGTGAAATGGTGGAAGAATTAATTCTCTCCGGCGCGGATATCGTCAAAGTGGGCATTGGCCCCGGTTCGGTCTGCACCACGCGCGTGAAGACGGGGGTTGGTTATCCGCAGTTATCGGCTGTGATTGAATGCGCCGATGCCGCGCACGGCCTCGGTGGCCAAATCGTGAGTGACGGTGGCTGTTCGGTGCCGGGGGATATTGCTAAAGCGTTCGGCGGCGGTGCAGATTTTGTCATGCTCGGCGGCATGCTGGCTGCGCACGATGAGTGCGAGGGGACGATTGTTGAAGAGCAGGGCGAGCAGTTTATGCTGTTCTATGGCATGAGTTCAGAATCCGCAATGAAACGCCATGTCGGCGGTGTTGCCCAGTATCGTGCTGCAGAAGGTAAAACCGTGCGTCTGCCGCTGCGTGGCCCGGTCGAGGATACCGTTAAGGATATTCTCGGCGGACTGCGTTCTGCCTGCACTTACGTCGGTGCCGAGCGTCTTAAAGAACTGACAAAACGCACTACGTTCATTCGTGTGGCGGAACAGGAAAATCGGGTATTCACGCGCTGATGACTGATGACTGATGACTGATGGCTGATGACTGATGACTGATGACTGATGGCTGATGGCTGATGACTGATGACTGATGACTGATGACTGATGACTGATGACTGATGACTGATGACTGATGACTGATGACTAATAACAGGTGCGCATCACGCGCACCTGTCAACGAATCGCATCGCCTAAGCCAAATACCGGCAGGTACATCGCGATCACTAACGTCCCGACAATACCCCCAATCACCACCATCATTAAAGGCTCCAGCGAAGCTGCCAGTGCATCGGCACGCATCAATGTTTGTGCTTCATGCCACTCCGCCAAACGTGCCAGCATCACATCCAGCGCCCCTGCTTCTTCACCGACTCGAATCAGCTGTGCGCACAGTGGCGTGAAAAGCGCGTGATGCTGTAAGGCCTGATGGAGTGGCGCACCGGCGGCGATATGTTTCTGCAGCGCCATAACCGCCTCACGCCACAATGGTGATGCCAGAGTGACTTCAACCGCCTGCAAACTTTGCAGCAAGGTGAGCCCGGCTTGCTGTGTTAATTGCAGAATGGCGTAGATCTGGCTGAGCTGGCCGCCGCGCCACAGCGTGGCGAGTAACGGCAGGCGCAATAGCCACTGATGTACGCGTTTTTGCCAGCCGACGGAGCGACAGTAAAGCCATCGCCCGCCCAGCACGACGCACGCCATCAATATCATGAGTGGTAGCGCCGCCTGCTGTAAAAATGCTGACAGACTCATCACCGCTGCGGTGAAGGCAGGAAGCGGCGCATCAAAGCTGGCATACACCGCGACAAACTCGGGCAGTACAAACAGCAGCATGCCTGCACTTACTGCCAACGCGACCAGCAGGATAAAGAAGGGATAACGCAACGCTTTGACGACTTTCTGCCGCAGATGTTGTTGCTTGCTTTGCTGTAACGCTAGCTGGCGACAGCATTCATCAAGCTGACCGGTAAGTTCACCCACTTCCATCAATGCCGGAAACAGCGGAGGGAAGATATGTGGCCAGGCGCGGAGCGCAGATGAAAATGCCTCTCCGGCCATCACCCGGCGTTGCAATTCTTCGAGTAACACTCGCCAGCCTGCGTGTGGATGACCTTCAGCCAGCAACGTCAGACTCTCCGCCAGCGGCAGTCCGGCTTTCAACAAGGTGGAAAGCTGTCGCACCAGGTCGATCTTTTGCTGCCACTTCCAGTCCCGGTTGCGCCAGCATTTTCCCTGCTGCCAACTGACCGGCAGCATACCTCGATCCGAAAGCTGAGCGAGCAATACATCCTGGCTGGCAACCAATGAGTTCCCCTCCAGCAACGCGCCCAGCGTGTCCAGTGCTTGCCAGCGAAACAGGTAGAGATTAGCCATCTCCTATACCCACAACACGTTGCACCTCCTCAAAAGAAGTATCGCCACGGCTCACGGCTTCGAGTCCGGCGGCGAGCAGGGTTTTCATTCCCCCTTCATTCGCCAGCGTAATGACATGCTCAAGTGGCATGTCGGCGGAAATCGCATTTTGCAGTTTATTGCTTATTGGAAGCACCTCAAACAGTGCGAGGCGGCCGTAATAGCCCGAGAAGCAGTGGTCACATCCTGGTGCTCGCCAGGTTTGTAAGGTGCCGGGCCAGATGTCGTGTGGCAAATGCGCGATAGCTTGGGCTGGCTGACGGCAATGAACGCACAGCCGTCTTACCAGACGCTGCGCGATCACCAGCTGTAAGGCAGGACCGAGCAAATAGCCCGGTATATCCATCTGGCGCAGTCGGGTGAGGGTTTCCGCCGTCGAATTGGTGTGTAACGTTGAGAGCACCAGATGCCCGGTTTGTGCCGCTTTGACGGCGATGCTGGCGGTTTCAGCATCGCGAATTTCGCCCACCATGATGACATCAGGATCTTGTCGCAGCAGAGCACGCAGTACACGATTAAAATCGAGCCCGCTTCGCGGCTGAATTTGCGTCTGGTTGATGCCGGCTAAAGGGATTTCAACCGGGTCTTCAACGCTGCACACATTTTTATCCGGTATGTTCAGCGCGCTCAATCCGCTGTAGAGCGTGAAGGTTTTACCGCTGCCGGTGGGGCCCGTTACCAGAATCAGCCCCTGAGGTTTCGCCAGGGCATTTTTTAGCAGGCGCAGTTGAGCGAGCGGCATACCCAGTTTATCCAGCGAGATGGCGCTATTTTCACTTTGCAGTAGCCTTACCACGGCTTTTTCACCATGGCTGATCGGTAAGGTGGAGAGACGAAACGCAGCCTGATGCCCATCCATTTGCAGCGTAAACTGCCCATCCTGTGGCAAGCGACGTTCCGCGATATCCAGCCCACCCAGGATTTTCAGTCTCGCCAATATCGCCGTTGTGGGTGCCTCCGGTAAATGCGTCAATTTATGCAATACGCCATCAATACGCAGACGGACGCGTAGCCCATGATGTTGAGGTTCAAAATGCACGTCTGAGGCACGGCGTTGAATCGCCTGACGCAAAATCTGTTCAACCGCATTGATGGCCGATTCCGTGGTCGCAGGCTCTGGAGTCGCCGTCGTTTCATCAGACTGGTGCAGCAGTTGCTCCAGTCTGGCTGCGGGCCAGCACTCGACTTCGACTTGGCACTGACTGGCAAATCGCAGGGCTTCCAGCAGCAGCGGATCGGGTGTCTCCGCTACGGCAACACGCAATGAAGTGGCATCATGCTGGAGCATGACGGCCTGATAGCGGGCGCACAGGTTTTGTAGTCCAGTGTTTGGCTGCTCCATTAACGGGTTTCCTTATCAGCGAAACGGAACTGTTCAAGGCAGCTGTCGCGCAAGCTGGTGCTGGTGCTGGTACAGCTGCGTTGCCAATCCAGCGTGCCTTCTGAGGTGTTCCAGACCGGTGTCATTTCTACACTCAACCCGGTAAGACTCTCCTGACCCGTTAAGGTGATGGCGCCATTCACGACGCTTAGCGAGGCCACATAGCGTGAACCTTTGGCAGCAGGGATGCCGCCTGCACCTGCCTGGCACTGAGTGGGGCCACCACGTTCAATGGCGCAAAGTTCCACCGCGGTTTTATACGGCACCATGGTTTGCAGCATGTCGGTGAGTGCCGCGCGTTGCAGATAATTTTGATAACTGGGCAGGCCGATGGCGCTCAGAATGGCCACGATGCCAATCACAATCATCAGTTCGATAAGGGTAAAACCCCGTTGTCTTTCCATAGTCAGGCTCCTTGTTGTGGAGCGGCTACGGTAAAAAACGGCGTCTTAAAGCGAAAGTCATTCAATTCAATGCTGGAAAGCAGGGCGCAACGAATCGCGGTGTTTGCAGGGCAGGTGGCAGGAAACTGGAAGCGGGCACGCAAACCGCCGCGTGCATACGCGGCGGAAGGCGGGATTAGTTGTCGCGGAAACGCATGGAAAGATCCATGGCGCGTACGTGTTTGGTCAGTGCCCCCACGGAAACGAAGTCGACGCCCGTTTTGGCAATCTGCGGCAGCGTGGCTTCCGTAACATTACCGGAGACTTCCAGCAGCGCACGTTTATTGGTGAGAACTACGGCTTCATGCATCATCTCGAAGCTGAAGTTATCCAGCATGATAATGTCGGCACCGGCATCAATCGCATCCTGCAGCTCTTTAAGGCTTTCAACTTCGACTTCAACCGGCACATCTGGCTGGAGCCACATCGCGTTTTCTACTGCTTTACGTACAGACCCGCTGGCAATGATGTGGTTTTCTTTGATCAGGAAGGCATCGGACAGGCCGAGTCGATGATTACTGCCGCCGCCGCACAGCACCGCATATTTCAACGCCGTACGCAGGCCGGGCAGGGTTTTGCGTGTATCCAGCAATTGGGTTTCACTCCCGTCAAGCAAGGCGACATAACGGCTGACTTCCGTGGCCACACCGGAAAGTGTTTGCACGAAATTCAATGCGGTTCGTTCAGCGGTTAACAGCAGACGAGCCGGGCCTTTTAACTCGAACAGCAGTTGGTCAGCGACGACGGTTTGGCCATCTTCAACATGCCAGGCAATGGTCACTTTGTTGCCAAGCTGGATGAAGACTTCCTGCACCCAGCGTTTACCACAAAAAACACCGGCTTCACGCGTGATGATCTGCGCTTCGGCCTGTTTTTCTGCGGGTAGCAGCAACGCGGTGATATCGCGGTCGGCATCCACTTCGCCACCTAAGTCCTCCTGAAGCGCGCGAGCAACGGCTTCGGGAATGTCCTGCTCAATACGCTTAATCAATTCCTGACGACGATGATCGGGATCGTAACGACGCGATGCCATGGTTTTACCACTCCACTAATCGGATTTTAGTGCGCTCACCTTAGCCTGAATTATGGGCTATTGCCAGTCGTGGTAGATGAAATGTTTAGTATCCTTAACATCGATCCGCGTTCGCATTAAGTCACAAGCCGGTATAGTGAAACATGTTATTCTCAGGCTGATTTTGCTTAGGATTAAAGGCATGAAACTGGAAGATGGCTGGATCACCAGCGCGCGCAAAGTGCCCTCGCCGCATTTTAACCAGCGGCCGGAAAACGAAATTCCTTCGTTGCTGATCATTCATAACATCAGCTTGCCACCCGGCGAATTTGGCGGCCCATGGATAGATCATCTGTTCACCGGCACGCTGCCGGCGGATGCGCATCCCTATTTCGCTGATATCGCCCAGCTGCGCGTGGCGGCTCATTGCTTGATTCGCCGTGATGGTGAGTTGGTGCAATATGTGTCTTTCGATCAGCGCGCGTGGCATGCCGGCGTGTCGCAGTTTGCCGGGCGAGAAAACTGCAATGATTTTTCCATGGGCATTGAGTTGGAAGGCACGGATACGCTGCCGTATACCGATGCGCAGTATAAAACCTTAAAAAAGGTCAGCGCCTTATTGCTTAAGCACTATCCGCTGACGCTGGAACGTATCACCGGGCACAGCGACATCGCCCCGCAACGCAAAACCGATCCAGGGCCCGCTTTCGACTGGATACGCTATAAAGAGTCTATCAGGCAGGAGAATCCCTGAAACAGCAGGAGCAGTTATGACGTTGTTTAGCTTGTTATTAGTGTTAGGTTGGGAACGCTTGTTTAAGCTGGGTGAGCACTGGCAGTTGGATCATCGGCTGGAGCCGTTGTTCCGCGGGCGCCAGCGGTTTTCGCTGTTGCGTACATTGGTGATGACCTTCGTTGCGATGTTGATTGTCTGGCTGCTGGTTTGGAGCCTAAAAGGCATTCTGTTTGGCGTGGCGCAGCTGGCATTTTGGATTGTGGTGGGCCTGCTGTGTATCGGCGCGGGTTCCGTGCGTCTGCACTATCATCACTATCTGAAAGCGGCCAGCCACGATGATGAAGCGGCACATCAGGCCATGGCAGCGGAACTGACGCTGATTCATGGCGTGCCGGTTGAGTGCAGTGAGCGTGAATTCCTGCGCGAGCTACAAAATGCGCTGATCTGGATAAACTTTCGTTTCTACCTCGCGCCGCTGTTCTGGTTTGTGGTCGGAGGGCCTTACGGCCCGGTGCTGCTGGTGGGTTATGCATTCCTGCGTGCCTGGCAGAGTTGGCTGGCGAAGCATCACTCATCACTTGAGCGTGCGCAGTCGGGTGTCGACCGCATACTGCATGTGGTTGACTGGATCCCGGTCCGACTGGCAGGCGTGGCGTACGCGCTGCTGGGCCACGGTGAGCGCGCACTGCCAGCCTGGTTTGCTTCGTTAAGCGATCGGCATCGTTCGCAATATCAGGTGCTGACTAGCCTGGCGCAGTTCTCGCTGGCGCGCGATCCGCATATGGATAAAGTCGAAACGCCACGGGTGGCCGTGGCGCTGGCGAAGCGTATCTCGCTGGTGTTGGTGGTGGTGGTGGCACTGCTGACCATTTACGGCACGCTGGTGTGATCGGCAGGCGGTACACCGAAATCCGGTGTACCGTCCTCACGCCACGCAAAGTATTTTAGCCGCGTATGGCGGTTAGGATCCCACAATGGATCACCCTCAATCTCCGTGTAGTTCCGTGCGTGATACACCAGCACATCCCTTCCTTCCTCATCCTGCGTAAAGCTGTTATGTCCCGGCCCATACTGCTGATTTTCCCAGCTGGTGGTGAAGACGGGCCGCGCGGATTTTGCCAGGCTGTGCTGTCGAGCGGATCGGCCATCATGTCGATGCTGAGGATTCCCAGGCAGTAATTCTCATCAGTCGCGCTGGCGGAATAGGTGACAAACAGCCTATCGCTATGACGTACAATGGCGGGGCCCTCATTGACGCTAAAGCCTGCGCACTCCCACTCATATTCCGGCCGACTGAGCATCACCGGTGCGCTTTTTAGCGTCCAGGGGTTGAGTAACTCTGCAAGATAGAGATTGGAATTGCCTGGAATAGCGGGATCCTTCTGTGCCCACAGATACCAGTTTTACCCTGATGTACGAAATGCGTCGCATCGAGCGAGAACGAGTCGATGGGGGTAAACACACGGCGAGCAGGTTGCCACTGGCCGGAAAGCGGATCGCTATCATCACAAACCAGCGCATACATGCGGTGCTGAAACAGGCCGTCTTTTATGTCACGCGTCGGGGCGGCAGCAAAGTAAATCACCCATTGCCCATTGATATAATGCAGTTCCGGTGCCCAAATCAGCGCACTGTACGGTCCGGTATCGGGTTTACGCCACACCGTCACCGCTTCCGCCTCAATCAAACCCTTTAGCGTATCCGCGTAACGGATCTCAAGTCGGTCATACTCTGGCACTGATGCCACGAAGTAGTAGCCCCCGCCATGGCGCAGGATAAAAGGGTCGGCGCGTTGTGTGATAAAGGGATTTGGCCAGCTCATTTGATCTCTCCGGGTTGTGGGGTGACAGGCAGTGAAGCAGGGGATAATTCACGTGCGTTGGCACGGCGTAGCGCAAGATCATCCTGAATGGTACGCATGAGTTTGCGATCGACCTTCATTAAGCGCACGACACCGGCGGTGATCAGATAGCCCACGCCGGGAATGACGGTAAACAGCAGCATGATGCCGTTGATGGCCGAAGGCTGTTGCTGTTTTGCGCCTGCGTCATACCCATAAATGGAGAGTAAGAAACCGACCATGGCGCCTGCCACCGCCAGGCCTACTTTGAGGAAGAACAGGTTGCCCGAGAAGCTCATGCCGGTGATACGTTTACCGGTTTTCCATTCGCCGTAATCATCGACATCTGCCATTAGCGACCAGTGCAGCGGAGAAGGGATTTGATGGAGAATATTCAGGAAGAAATAAGCCACGGCCACGGCTACGATGACATGCGGGTCGATCCAGTAGAAACCACAGGAAAACAACGCTAGCGCAATGTTGGTCCAGAAAAACACTTTCAACTTGCACCAGCGGTCAGTCAGGATTTTTGCCAGCGTGCTGCCGAACATCATGCCAATTACGCCCAGGCTGATGAACAGCGTGGCAAAATGCGTCGATTGCCCCATCACCCAGGTCACGTAGTACATGGTGGCTGCCATGCGAATAAAGCCGGGACAGACGTTACAGAAGGTGAGCAGGAGAATGCGCACCCATTGATCGTTCTTCCATACATCGCGTAAATCTGTTTTCAAATCATCCGTGCTGGGCACTGCAGGACGAATGCGTTCCCGCACCGTGGCAAAGCAGAACAGGAACATCGCCAGCCCAATCAGCGCCAGCACGCTCATCGCCATCTGGTAACCACGTGCTTTATCTTCGCCACCAAACCACTCGGCCATCGGCAGCAGTGACAGTGAGAGGATCAGCGTGGCAACCCCCACCATCACAAAGCGGTAAGACTGGCAGGAGACACGCTCACCGGGATCGTTGGTAATCACGCCGCCCAGCGAGCAGTAGGGAATATTGATAGCGGTGTAAGTTAGTGACATCAGGAAGTAAGTGACAAACGCCCAGATGACTTTGTTTTCATAACTCCAGTCTGGCGTGGTGAACATCAATACGCTGAACAGCACATAAGGAACCGAAACCCACAACAACCACGGACGAAAGCGACCCCAGCGGCTTTGGGTGCGGTCAGCAATGGCGCCCATGATCGGATCGGTCACGGCATCCAACACCCGCACTGACAGCAGAAGCGTGCCGACCAGCGCCGGTGCGAGGCCAAAGACATCGGTATAGAAGTAGTTAAGGAATAGCATGATGGCACCGCCAATCATGTTGCATCCGGCATCGCCCATGCCGTATCCCAGTTTCTCCCTGAATGAGAGGGCAGCTCCTTTCATCTTTCGTCTCCATCGACAAGGTAAGACGAAATTATTAGCGTTAAATCAGTAACCTGATGGGGAGCAATTGGTTGCGTAGATGGACAAAACAGGTGGGCGGGGAAAAGTGTGAAGCAGATCAGGAGAACGGCCCGGCAGCGGAGTGCCGGACCATGGTGTGCATCAGGCTTTTTGCACTTTATTTTTAATGGTGTAGCCCACGGCCAGGATGACGATCCAGACCGGAATTAACCAAACTGAAATTGCCATACCGGGGGTAATGGCCATAATCACCAGTACCGCCGCCATAAACACCAGGCACAGGTAGTTGCCAAACGGATAGAGCACGGCTCTAAAGCGGGTGGTCACACCTTGCTGGTCTTTCTTCTTACGGAATTTCATGTGCGCGAGGCTGATCATCGCCCAGTTGATCACCAGCGCGGAGACCACCAGTGACATCAGCAGGCCGAAGGCTTCGCCTGGCATCAGGTAGTTGATCAGGACGCACAGTGCTGTGGCCACAGCAGAAACCAGGATGGTCGCTACTGGCACGCCGCGCTTATCAACATTGAGCAACGCTTTCGGCGCATTGCCCTGTTGCGCTAAGCCGAACAGCATACGGCTGTTGCAATAGACGCAGCTGTTGTAGACCGACAGTGCCGCCGTCAGGATCACCACATTCAGTGCGTTGGCCACGAAGGCATCACCCAACTCGTGGAAGATCAACACGAACGGGCTGGTTTCTTCCGTGACGCGGGTCCACGGCATCAATGACAGCAGTACCGCCAGTGAACCAATATAGAAAATCAGGATACGCCACAGCACTTGATTGGTGGCTTTCGGGATGCTCTCTTGCGGATTGTCCGCCTCAGCGGCGGTGATACCCACTAACTCCAGGCCACCGAAGGAGAACATAATGATCGCCATCATCATCACCAGGCCGGTCATACCGTGTGGCAGGAAACCGCCCTGACTCCACAGGTTCGTCACGCTGGCCTGCGGACCGGCGTTGCCACTGAACAGCAACCAGCCGCCGAACAGGATCATACCGATAACGGCGACCACTTTGATGATCGCGAACCAGAACTCCATTTCACCAAACACTTTTACGTTGGTCAGGTTAATGGCGTTGATCACCACGAAGAAGATGGCGGCGCTGGCCCAGGTTGGAAATTCTGGATACCAGAATTGGATATATTTACCGACGGCACTCAATTCGGCCATTGCGACCAAAACATACAGCACCCAATAGTTCCAGCCAGAGGCGAAACCGGCAAAGTTACCCCAGTACTTATAAGCGAAGTGGCTGAAGCTGCCGGCAACCGGCTCTTCCACTACCATTTCACCTAACTGGCGCATAATCAGAAAGGCAATGAATCCTGCAATCGCATAACCGAGAATCACGGCCGGACCGGCCGATTTAATCACTGATGCGCTACCCAGAAACAGACCGGTACCCACGGCACCGCCCAGCGCAATCAGCTGAATATGGCGATTTTTCAGGCCGCGGTGCAGCGCTTCGCCATGCTGTTGTTCCATACAAACCTCGTGATGTTGTTATTGTGCACCTGCAGTGCGCGCACTGTAAGGCTTTTTACGTAATGTATTCTTTTCTTTACGGTATCTGGCGTGCTGTGTGCATGCTTGAACTACCATGGCGACCAGAATAGTGATAAGCGCGCCGCTTTGCACCTGCTTTTGCTTTTTGTGCTAAGAGATGGCTGAAAAAGCAGCACTATTCACTGTGTGGCGCTCGCGCTATTTCTGACATGAAAAATCAATAAACACGAATAGCTTTCCCTTATGGTTGCGCCTAAGGCTTCGCGCTAACTCAGTGTAAGGTTTGGTAAAAGTGAAATCTGTTAACAATTCACTCCAGCAGCAAATTTATGCCTTTATCCCGGCAAGTTAGCGTGCTGTAACAGCGGTATACCCCGGAAGTGTGATGCCTGCCATATAGACACAAGGTGAATACTTTGTTACTTTACGGGCACCATTTTTCAATTGGTATTACCAATTTACTCCGGACGTTTTGCACAATAAGAAGGGAAGATGGCTTACAGTAAAATTCGCCAACCAAAGCTCTCCGATGCGATCGAGCAACAGCTGGAGTCCCTCATTATGGAAGGGACACTTCAGCCGGGTGAAAAGCTTCTCCCCGAGCGCGAACTGGCGAAACAGTTTGATGTCTCACGTCCATCCCTGCGCGAAGCGATTCAGAGCCTGGAAGCCAAAGGCCTGCTGCTGCGCCGTCAGGGCGGTGGTACCTTCGTGCAAACAAATCTCTGGCAAAGCATGAGCGATCCGTTAGTGAGCCTGCTTGCCGAACATCCAGAATCCCAGTTTGACCTGCTGGAAACCCGCCACGCGTTGGAAGGCGTTGCTGCCTATTACGCAGCGCTACGTGGCACCGATGAAGACTTGCAGCGCATCCGTGACTGTCATGTCCACATCCAACAGGCACAGGACAGCGGCGATCTGGATGCCGAAGCAGATGCAGTGATGAAGTATCAGATCGCTGTCACAGAAGCCGCTCATAATGTGGTGCTGTTGCATTTGCTACGTTCCATGGGCCCTATGCTGGAACAAAACGTCCGTCAGAATTTCGAATTGCTTTACGCTCGCCGGGAAATGCTGGCGAAAGTGAGCGGTCACCGCGCCAGTATCTTTGAGGCGATTGTGGCTCGTGAGCCAGAACAAGCACGCGAGGCATCCCATCGTCACCTGGCGTTTATTGAGGAAATCTTGCTGGATAGAAGTCGGGAGCAGAGCCGTCGTGAACGCTCCCTGCGTCGTTTACAGCAACGTAAGGAATAACGCACGGCAACGAACGTGCGGACATAAACGACGGGCCTGTCTTCCTTGTGCTGTGAACCAGAAGCAAAGCACAAGCAGACAGGCTCCTGATAATTCAACGTATTAGACACAGATAAGGAATACACCCCATGTCAGAACGTTTACAGAATGACGTGGATCCGATCGAGACTCGTGACTGGCTACAGGCGATCGAATCGGTCATCCGTGAAGAAGGTGTTGAGCGCGCGCAGTATCTGCTTGATCAGGTATTGGACACAGCACGCAAAGGTGGCGTGAAAGTGGCAGGCGGTGCGTCGGCTATCAGTAACTACATCAACTCTATTGCTGTTGAAGATGAACCGGACTATCCGGGCAACACCTCTCTTGAACGTCGTATCCGTTCCGCAATTCGCTGGAACGCCATTATGTCGGTCCTGCGTGCGTCGAAGAAAGATCTGGAGCTGGGTGGTCACCTCTCTTCATTCCAGTCTTCTGCCACCATTTATGAAGTGTGCTTCAACCACTTCTTCCGCGCACGTAGCGATAAAGACGGCGGCGATCTGGTTTACTTCCAGGGTCACATTTCTCCGGGCATCTACTCACGTGCTTTCCTTGAAGGCCGTCTGACTGAAGAGCAGATGAACAACTTCCGTCAGGAAGTGCACGGTAAAGGTCTGTCTTCTTACCCGCATCCGAAACTGATGCCGGACTTCTGGCAGTTCCCAACCGTTTCCATGGGCCTGGGTCCATTGAATGCGATATATCAGGCCAAGTTCCTGAAATATCTGCATCACCGCGGCCTGAAAGACACCGCGAACCAGACCGTTTACGCCTTCCTCGGCGATGGCGAGATGGATGAGCCAGAATCTAAAGGTGCGATCACTATCGCCACCCGTGAGAAGCTGGACAACCTTGTGTTCATCATTAACTGTAACCTGCAGCGCCTTGATGGCCCGGTTACCGGTAATGGCAAAATCATCAACGAGCTGGAAGGCATCTTTGCCGGTGCTGGCTGGAACGTGATCAAAGTGATCTGGGGCGCGCGTTGGGATGAACTGCTGAAGCAGGACACCAGCGGTAAACTGATCCAGCTGATGAACGAAACCGTTGATGGCGATTACCAGACCTTTAAATCCCGCGATGGTGCGTACGTGCGTGAGCACTTCTTCGGTAAATATCCGGAGACGGCTGCACTGGTGAAAGACTGGTCAGACGAAGAGATCTTCGCGCTGAACCGTGGTGGTCACGATCCGAAAAAAATCTACGCGGCACTGAAAAAAGCGCAGGACACCCAAGGTCAGCCAACGCTGCTCCTGGCACATACCATTAAAGGTTATGGTATGGGTGACACTGCCGAAGGTAAAAACATTGCGCACCAGGTTAAGAAGATGAACATGGATGGCGTTCGCTACATCCGCGATCGCTTCAATGTGCCAGTGGCTGACGATCAGATCGAAAAACTGCCATACGTGACCTTCGATAAAGGTTCGGATGAGTACAACTATCTGCACGGTCAGCGTGAAAAACTGGGCGGTTATCTGCCAACCCGTCAGGCAACCTTCAGCGAGAAGCTGGAAATGCCGACGCTGGAAGAGTTCAAACCGCTGCTGGAAGAGCAGAACAAAGAAATCTCAACCACTATCGCGTTTGTGCGTGCTCTGAACGTGATGCTGAAGAACAAGTCGATCAAAGATCGTCTGGTGCCAATCCTTGCGGATGAAGCACGTACCTTCGGTATGGAAGGTCTGTTCCGTCAGATTGGTATCTACAGCCCGAACGGTCAGCAGTACACCCCGCAGGACCGTGAGCAGGTTGCTTACTATAAAGAAGACGAGAAAGGCCAGATTCTGCAGGAAGGGATCAACGAGCTGGGCGCAGGTTCATCCTGGCTGGCGGCGGCGACCTCTTACAGCACCAACAACCTGCCGATGATTCCGTTCTACATCTATTACTCGATGTTTGGCTTCCAGCGTATCGGCGATCTGATGTGGCTGGCAGGCGACCAACAGGCGCGCGGCTTCCTGGTCGGCGGCACCTCAGGTCGTACAACGCTGAACGGCGAAGGCCTGCAGCACGAAGATGGTCACAGCCACATTCAGTCGCTGACTATCCCGAACTGTATCTCTTACGATCCGTCTTACGCGTACGAAGTTGCGGTCATCATGCAAGATGGTCTGGTGCGTATGTACGGCGAAGCGCAAGAAAACATCTACTACTACATCACCACGCTGAACGAAAACTACCACATGCCTGCGATGCCGCAGGGTGCGGAAGAGGGTATCCGTAAGGGTATCTACAAGCTGGAAACGGTAGACGGTAGCAAAGGCAAAGTGCAGCTGCTGGGTTCAGGTTCTATCCTGCGTCACGTGCGTGAAGCGGCGCAGATTCTGGCTAACGACTACGGCATCGGTTCTGACGTATACAGCGTGACCTCGTTCACCGAACTGGCACGTGATGGCCAGGATTGTGAGCGCTGGAACATGCTGCATCCGACCGAAGCACCACGCGTACCGTACATCGCTCAGGTGATGAACGAAGCGCCAGCTGTTGCCTCAACGGACTACATGAAGCTGTTCGCAGAACAGGTTCGTAGCTATGTACCTTCAAGCGATTATCGCGTTCTGGGTACCGATGGCTTCGGTCGTTCAGACAGCCGTGAAAACCTGCGTCACCACTTCGAAGTGGATGCATCGTATGTTGTGGTTGCTGCGCTGGGTGAGCTGGCTAAACGCGGCGAAATCGATAAGAAAGTGGTAGCAGAAGCGATCACCAAGTTCGATATCGACGCCGATAAAGTTAACCCGCGTCTGGCTTAAGAGGTAAGAGAGTAATGGCTATCGAAATTAACGTACCGGATATCGGGTCAGACGAAGTTGAAGTCACCGAAATTCTGGTGAAGGTGGGCGACACCGTTGAAGCGGAACAGTCGCTGATCACCGTGGAAGGTGACAAAGCCTCCATGGAAGTCCCTTCGCCGCAGGCGGGTGTGGTTAAAGAGATTAAAATCTCTACCGGTGACAAAGTGAATACCGGTTCACTGATGATGATCTTTGAAGCAGAGGGCGCAGCAGCAGCTGCACCGGCCGCAGAAGAGAAAAAAGCAGAAGCCGCGCCTGCGCCGGCTGCTGCTGCAGTGAGCAAAGAAGTGAACGTACCGGACATCGGTGGTGATGAAGTCGAAATCACTGAGATTCTGGTAAAAGTCGGCGACACCGTGGCGGCTGAACAATCGCTGATCACCGTTGAAGGCGACAAAGCTTCAATGGAAGTGCCAGCACCGTTCGCGGGCGTGGTGAAAGAGATCAAAATCGCGACTGGCGATAAAGTGAATACCGGCTCGCTGATCATGATCTTCGAAGCGGAAGGTTCAGCACCGGCGGCGGCCCCAGCAGCGAAGCAGGAAGCGGCTCCAGCAGCAGCCCCTGCAGCGGCAAGTGGCGCGAAAGACGTCAACGTGCCTGATATCGGCGGCGATGAAGTTGAAGTCACTGAAGTGCTGGTGAAAGTGGGTGACAAAGTCACTGCTGAACAGTCACTGATCGTGGTGGAAGGCGACAAAGCGTCAATGGAAGTGCCTGCGCCATTCGCAGGTATCGTCAAAGAGCTGAAAGTGTCCACCGGCGATAAAGTGAACACCGGTTCACTGATCATGGTGTTCGAAGTAGAAGGCGCTGCGCCTGCTGCTGCGGCACCTGCGGCTAAGCAAGAAGCGGCCCCAGCGCCAGCGGCGGCAAAACCTGCTGCTGCGCCACAGGCAAAAGCTGAAGCAAAAGGCGAGTTTGCTGAGAACGACGCTTACATCCACGCTACCCCGGTGATTCGTCGCCTGGCGCGCGAGTTCGGTGTGAATCTGGCGAAAGTCAAAGGCACCGGCCGTAAAGGTCGCATCCTGAAAGAAGACGTGCAGTCTTACGTGAAAGATGCGGTGAAGCGTGCGGAAACCGCACCGGCTGCAGCGGCAAGTGGCGGAAGCCTGCCGGGTCTGCTGCCTTGGCCGAAAGTGGACTTCAGCAAGTTCGGCGAAGTCGAAGAAGTGGAACTGGGCCGTATCCAGAAAATCTCAGGCGCTAACCTGAGCCGTAACTGGGTGGTTATCCCGCACGTTACGCACTTCGACAAAACCGACATCACCGATCTGGAAGCATTCCGTAAACAGCAGAACGCCGAAGCAGAAAAACGTAAGCTGGATGTGAAGTTCACCCCTGTGGTGTTCATCATGAAAGCCGTTGCCGCTGCGATGGAGCAGATGCCACGCTTCAACAGTTCACTGTCTGAAGATGCGCAGAAACTGACGCTGAAGAAATACATCAACATCGGTGTGGCGGTTGATACGCCAAACGGTCTGGTGGTTCCAGTGTTCAAAGACGTGAACAAGAAAGGCATCACTGAACTGTCTCGTGAGCTGATGGCGATTTCTAAGAAAGCGCGTGATGGCAAGCTGACGGCTAGCGATATGCAGGGCGGTTGCTTCACCATCTCCAGCCTCGGCGGTTTGGGGACCACGCACTTTGCACCTATCGTGAATGCGCCAGAAGTGGCGATCCTCGGTGTGTCTAAGTCTGCGATGGAACCGGTGTGGAACGGTAAAGAGTTTGAACCGCGTCTGATGATGCCAATCTCACTCTCCTTCGACCACCGCGTGATCGACGGTGCTGATGGTGCGCGCTTTATCACCATTATCAACAACACACTGTCCGACATTCGCCGTCTGGTGATGTGAAGTTAACCAAGGCCGGCAAATGCCGGCCTTGTTGTAAGCATTCAATGTTGCCGCGGTTGGCAGTTTATTAACAATTCTGTAAACTCTTGCGGTGAAATGTCCCGGTGGATAAAGGGCATGCGGAGCCTGGGACGGGCTCGCTTTTGACCGCCGGCAATCTAATAAGAGGTCATGATGAGTACAGAGATTAAAACTCAAGTCGTGGTACTTGGGGCAGGTCCTGCAGGTTACTCTGCAGCCTTCCGTTGCGCTGATTTAGGTCTGGAAACCGTAATCGTTGAGCGTTACAGCACCCTCGGTGGTGTTTGTCTGAACGTGGGCTGTATCCCGTCAAAAGCGCTACTTCATGTTGCGAAAGTGATCGAAGAAGCGAAAGCACTGGAAGAGCACGGTATCGTGTTTGGCCAGCCGCAAACTGACATCAACAAGATTCGTACCTGGAAAGAAAAGGTTATCACCCAACTGACTGGCGGTCTGGCCGGTATGGCGAAAGGCCGTAAAGTGAAAGTGGTTACCGGTCTGGGTAAATTCACCGGCGCGAACACCCTGGTGGTGGAAGGTGAGGGTGGCGCAACCACCATCAACTTCGATAACGCAATCATCGCTGCGGGCTCACGCCCAATCGAACTGCCATTCATTCCACACAACGATCCACGCGTGTGGGATTCAACCGATGCGCTGGAACTGAAAGAAGTGCCTAAGCGTCTGCTGGTTATGGGCGGCGGCATCATCGGTCTGGAAATGGCCACCGTGTATAACGCGCTGGGTTCAGAGATCGACGTGGTTGAGATGTTCGACCAGGTTATCCCTGCTGCCGATAAAGACGTGGTGAAAGTCTTCACCAAGCGTATCAGCAAAAAATTCAACCTGATGCTGGAAACCAAAGTGACCGCTGTTGAAGCGAAAGACGATGGTATCTACGTATCGATGGAAGGCAAAAAAGCTCCGGCTGAAGCGCAGCGTTATGACGCAGTGCTGGTGGCGATTGGCCGTGTGCCAAACGGCAAAGGTCTGGATGCCGGTAAAGCGGGCGTGGAAGTTGACGATCGTGGTTTCATCCGCGTCGACAAACAGCTGCGTACCAACGTGCCACACATCTTTGCTATCGGCGACATCGTCGGTCAGCCAATGCTGGCGCATAAAGGCGTGCACGAAGGCCACGTGGCAGCAGAAGTGATCTCCGGTCTGAAGCACTACTTCGACCCGAAAGTGATTCCTTCTATTGCCTATACTGAGCCAGAAGTTGCCTGGGTAGGTCTGACTGAGAAAGAAGCGAAAGAGAAAGGCATCAGCTACGAAGTGTCCACCTTCCCGTGGGCAGCCTCTGGCCGTGCTATCGCTTCTGACTGCGCAGACGGTATGACCAAACTGATCTTCGACAAAGAAACTCACCGTGTGATCGGTGGTGCGATTGTCGGCACCAACGGCGGCGAGCTGTTGGGTGAAATCGGTCTGGCGATCGAAATGGGCTGTGATGCAGAAGACATCGCACTGACCATTCACGCGCACCCTACGCTGCATGAGTCTGTTGGCCTGGCGGCTGAAGTGTTTGAAGGTAGCATTACTGACCTGCCAAACCCGAAAGCGAAAAAGAAATAAGTTTTCGCGCTAAATAAAATAAACGGCTCCTTGATGGAGCCGTTTTTTATTACGGGTTCTATTTAATTGAATCGATAAATAAGGCGCTGGAGCTAACGCATCAGCCATGCCGGAAATAGCAGGGGCGAACCCCTGCTAATGAAGCGTTACTGCTTAACTTCGTAAGCCATTACCGCAGATAATTCAGCAGTGAATATCTTAAATCGCAATTCACAGAGTGTATTACGACTAATCAGACACAACACGAATAGCATGAGCCCGCCGATAATCAGCTTGCTGAATGATAACTTCATAATCACTTACTCCTTGCATTAGCACGAGCAAGCAACTACCCTAACATTGCTTATGTGTTGTGGGTAGTTGCCTGCTCGTGCGGTTGATGAAAATTGACCGCATGAGTTTCTCACTCCACAACCCACCTCAATGAATAATGCTTAAGGCAGATTGCCTCAAGCGCCCGCAGGCAGTCTACGCGTTTTATTTCTTATTTCACGTTTAATCTCTCGTTATTTTTAATTTAACCTTTTTACTTTTATTTGTCGTCATTATTTAAAGTCATTAAGCGTTTGGCTAATTAATTGTTGATGCGTTTTACCCAATCAATGAAATGTCTTAATGGCGCAGAGAGATAATGTCTACTGGGATAATAGAGCCAGAATCCTTCTTCGACTTGCGTATAATTCGCGAGGATTTCAATTAACTCCCCCTTGGCTAACGCCTTATTGAGCGCCTCCTGATGTAAAAAGGCGATACCCAATCCCGCGCGGGCTGCTTGCAGAATGCGGTCATTATTATCCAGCACCAGTGAGCCCTTTACGGCCACTTCTTGTTTGCGTCCATCCTGCCAAAACTCCCAACGATAACGACGTCCGCTGGGAAAGCGTCGCTCAATGCAGGGGAAATTTAGCAGGTCGGCCGGCGTCTGTGGGGTGCCATGCAGAGCGAGATAGGCCGGACTGGCCACGGCGAGTGCGCGCATTGGCTGCCCGAAAGGCAGCGCGATCATATCCTGCGCCAGCACATCGCCATAGCGCACGCCGGCATCAAAACCACTCTCCACGATATCGACCAGTGCATCGTTACTGTCAATTTCCAACGTGATTTCGGGATAGCGTTGCACAAAAGGCAATATCAGGGATTGAAAGAACAGCGCCTCCGCCGAACGCGGCATGCTAATGCGCAACACGCCGCGCGGGTCGCTGCGCCAGTCATTAAGCTCATCTACGGCCTGCGATAAATCAGCCAGCGCAGGCTGAATACGCTGCAGAAAACGCTCTCCGGCTTCAGTCAGCGCCACTTTACGCGTGGTGCGGTTCAGGAGGCGCACGCCGAGGCGCGCTTCAAAATTGCGCATGGCGTGACTCAGGCTAGAGGGCGTGACGTTACGCTCCTCGGCCGCTTTACGAAACTTAGATGCTGCGCGATGGCGGCAAACATCTCCAGTTCCTGCATCGATGCACGATAGTTGTTCATTGCTGAATTTCACTCACTAAATCGACGAAATCACCGCAATTGTTGCCGTGATTGTTGAGGTTTATAACATTATCACTAACCGCGAAGAGGATAAATCAATGCAGCAACGTCAATTAGGCAATCAGGGATTACAGGTTTCAGCATTAGGATTAGGTTGCATGGGCATGAGCTTCGCCTATGGTCAAAATGATGAGAAGCAGGCGTTAAACACGCTGGCACGGGCATTTGAGCTGGGCGTCAATTTCCTCGATACCGCGGAAGTCTACGGTCCTTTCACCAATGAAGAATTGCTGGCGAAAGCCATTAAGGGTCGTCGTGATATCAAGGTCGCGACCAAGTTTGGTTTTCGCATCACCGAGCAGGGCGAAGGTTGGGAGCGTATTACCGGTGCCAACAGCGAGCCAGCACACATTCGTCGCGCGGTAGAAGGCTCGTTGCAGCGCCTGGGTGTTGAGGCCATTGAACTGTTGTATCAACATCGTCTCGATCCTGCCGTACCGATCGAAGATGTGGTGGGCGTGATGGCGGATCTGGTGCGTGAAGGCAAAGTGAAGTACCTCGGTCTGTCGGAAGTCTCATCCGCCACTTTACGCCGTGCGCAGGCGGTACATCCTATTTCAGCCTTGCAGAGCGAATACTCGCTGTGGACGCGCGATCCAGAACAGGACCTTTTGGCAACCTGCCGCGAACTCAACATTGGATTTGTGCCATACAGTCCGTTAGGACGCGGTTTCCTTACTGGAAAATTCCCGGCTGCGTCAACGCTGGCTGAAGACGATTTCCGCCGCTACCTGCCACGTTTCCAGCAGGATGCACAAGCGCATAACCAGAAGTTAGTGAATCAACTGTCAGAGATGGCTGCAGGTTATGATGCAACGGCAGCACAGCTGGCGCTGGCGTGGGTGTTGGCGAAAGGTGAGTTTATCGTGCCGATTCCAGGCGCCAGTAAAATCGCCAATCTGGAACAGAACTGCGCCGCAGCGTCCCTGACTTTGAAAGCGGCCGATCTCACGGCGTTAGACACGCTATTTGATGCTAAAAATATTCAGGGTGAACGTTACAACGCCAGCGAGTTCGAGATGGTTGACCGCTAGTTTTTACGCTTCACGTCATGAAAAGCAGGCATCCATTGCCTGCTTTTTTTTGTGATCCTGCTCAACACTTAGCGAAATCTGCTAAATAACGCGCGGATGTTGCTTTTTTGTAAACAGATTAACAATCAGCCGAAATGCTGCTATGCTGGCCGACGCGGAACCGGGCACCTCACCCTACTGTTTGACAGCTCAAGGGGTGTACCGGAAAGCTATACAATGAGAGCGAGGAGAACGTCGTGCTAGAAGAATACCGTAAGCACGTTGCCGAGCGTGCTGCCCAGGGAATCGTACCTAAGCCGTTAGATGCTTCCCAAATGGCCGCGCTGGTTGAACTGCTGAAAAACCCGCCAGCGGGTGAAGAAGAATTCCTGACCGACCTATTGGTCAACCGTGTCCCGCCAGGTGTTGATGAAGCGGCGTATGTTAAAGCCGGATTCCTGGCCGCAGTAGTTAAGGGTGAAGCCCTCTCTCCTCTGGTTACTCGCGAAAAAGCAGTCGAACTGCTGGGCACCATGCAGGGTGGCTACAACATCCATGCCCTGATCGAAGCGCTTGATGATGAAGCACTGGCTCCGATTGCCGCGCAAGCCCTGTCCCACACGCTGCTGATGTTCGACAACTTCTACGATGTCGAAGAGAAAGCGAAAGCGGGTAACCCCCACGCGAAGAAAATTATCCAGTCATGGGCCGATGCAGAATGGTTCCTGAAGCGTCCTAAGCTGGCCGAAAAAATCACCACCACCGTGTTCAAAGTGACCGGCGAAACCAACACCGACGACCTCTCTCCGGCGCCGGATGCATGGTCTCGTCCGGATATTCCACTGCACGCGTTGGCCATGCTGAAAAACGCCCGTGAAGGCATCGAACCCGACGATGCTGGTAACATTGGCCCTATCAAGCAGATTGAATCATTGCTGAAGAAAGGCTTCCCGCTGACCTACGTCGGTGACGTAGTGGGTACCGGTTCTTCACGTAAATCCGCCACCAACTCGGTGTTGTGGTTTATGGGTGATGACATTCCTTACGTGCCGAACAAAAAAGGCGGCGGTCTGTGCCTTGGCGGTAAAATCGCGCCTATCTTCTTCAATACCATGGAAGATGCCGGTGCACTGCCGATCGAAGTGGACGTTGATCGCCTGGAAATGGGCGATGTGATCGACGTTTACCCGTATAAAGGTGAAGTACGCAATCACGAAACCGACGAGCTGCTCGCCACCTTCGAACTGAAGACTGACGTGCTGTTGGATGAAGTGCGTGCCGGTGGTCGTATTCCACTGATCATCGGTCGTGGCCTCACCACCAAAGCGCGTGAGTCACTGGGTCTGCCGCACAGCGAAGTGTTCGTGCAAGCGAAAGATGTGGCCGCCAGCACCCGTGGTTATTCACTGGCGCAGAAAATGGTGGGTCGTGCTTGTGGCGTAGAGGGCGTTCGTCCTGGCGCTTACTGCGAACCTAAAATGACCTCGGTCGGTTCTCAGGACACCACCGGTCCAATGACCCGTGATGAACTGAAAGACCTGGCCTGCCTCGGTTTCTCTGCGGATCTGGTGATGCAGTCGTTCTGTCACACGGCAGCCTATCCGAAGCCGGTTGACGTCACCACGCACCATACGCTGCCAGACTTCATCATGAACCGTGGCGGTGTTTCACTGCGTCCGGGCGATGGCGTCATCCACAGCTGGCTGAACCGCATGCTGCTGCCAGACACCGTCGGCACCGGTGGCGATTCACACACCCGTTTCCCAATCGGTATCTCGTTCCCGGCGGGTTCTGGTCTGGTGGCGTTTGCTGCTGCGACCGGCGTCATGCCACTGGATATGCCTGAGTCGGTACTGGTGCGCTTCAAAGGTGAAATGCAGCCGGGTATTACGCTGCGCGATCTGGTTCACGCCATTCCGCTGTACGCCATCAAAGCTGGCTTGCTGACCGTTGAGAAGAAAGGTAAGAAAAACATCTTCTCTGGCCGCGTGTTAGAAATTGAAGGTCTGCCGAAACTCAAAGTTGAGCAGGCGTTTGAACTGACAGATGCCTCTGCGGAGCGTTCTGCTGCTGGCTGTACCATCAAGCTGGATCAAGAGCCGATTATTGAGTACCTGAACTCAAACATCGTGCTGCTGAAGTGGATGATCTCTGAAGGTTACGGCGATCGTCGTACGCTGGAGCGCCGCGTGGAAGGGATGCAGAAATGGCTGGCTGATCCACAGTTGCTGGAAGGCGATGCGGATGCAGAATATGCGGCAGTGATCGATATCGATCTTGCCGACATCAAAGAGCCAATCCTGTGTGCACCTAACGATCCGGACGATGCGCGCTGGTTGTCTGATGTGCAGGGCGAGAAGATCGATGAAGTGTTCATCGGCTCTTGCATGACCAACATCGGTCACTTCCGTGCGGCGGGTAAGCTGTTGGATGC
Source organism: Pantoea rodasii (assembly GCF_002095465.1). Taxonomy (GTDB): domain Bacteria; phylum Pseudomonadota; class Gammaproteobacteria; order Enterobacterales; family Enterobacteriaceae; genus Pantoea; species Pantoea rodasii. The sequence continues at coordinate 125,961 of NZ_MLFP01000007.1, forward strand.
GCACAAAGGTCAGCTGCCAACCCGTCTGTGGGTAGCGCCGCCAACCAAGATGGATGCGGCACAGCTCACCGAAGAGGGCTACTACAGCGTCTTCGGTAAGAGCGGTGCGCGTATCGAAATCCCAGGCTGTTCACTCTGCATGGGTAACCAGGCGCGTGTGAAAGACGGTGCGACGGTGGTTTCCACCTCAACCCGTAACTTCCCGAACCGTCTGGGTACCGGCGCGAACGTGTTCCTGGCATCAGCAGAATTGGCAGCTGTAGCATCCCTGCTGGGTAAACTGCCAACGCCAGATGAGTATCAGCAGTTTATGGTTCAGGTTGATAAGACGGCGGCAGATACTTACCGCTATCTCAACTTTGACCAGCTGGGTCAATACACTGAGAAAGCTGACGGTGTGATCTTCCAGACCGCTGTTTAATCGGCGCGAAGGATGAAGAGGGGACGATGCGAATCGTCCCTTTTTATGCGCTTTTTTCCTCAGGCATGACCTGGCATAATGCGAGCGCGATCCCACTTTATTCAGCGCGCTACGCACAAAATGCACCTAACCGGTGCTGCTCGTCGCGCCATTAGCTACACGAGGCAATCCCATGGAGTATGAATTTCTGCGTGATTTGACCGGTAAGGTCAAAGTACGTATGTCGATGGACCATGAAGCGGTAGGTCACTGGTTCAATGAAGAGGCCAGTGAAAATCTGGCCCTGCTGGATGAAGTGGAAGCGGCCGCGCGTGAAGTGAAAGGCACCATCAATCAGTGGCAGCGTATTGGGCATGAATACACCATCTGGCTGGATGAAGAAGAAGTGATGATCCGAGCCAACCAGCTGGCGCTGGAAGACGATGGCATGGAAGAGGGCATGACGTATTACGATGAAGAGAGCCTGTCATTTTGCGGCGTGGAAGATTTCCTCGCGGTGATCGCGGCGTATCGTCAATTCCTGGCGGGAAAATAACCGCAAAATCTCGCACTGGCCGTAGCGGCGCAATTTATTGCGCTCCCCACAGCCACAGTCCGGTCTCAAACTCGCACAGGCCGTAGCGGCGCAATTTATTGCGCTCCCCACGGCCACAGTGCCGCCTCAGACACCGCGCTACCGTCTGGCACATCAAACGGTGGCAATCGGTGTTGCAGGCGAACCCACCGCGCCCGGCAGGCGCAGTGGCGGGGCGGTGAGCAGAAACGCATGGCGCTGATGCTGCGCCAGCCAATCTGCCAGCGGGCTAAGTAACATCAGCTCGCCGAGATACACCCCCAGCCGGAACAGACACAGATCGTGCAGCGGATGCGACGGATAAAAATCATCGTTCATTGGGCGTGCCGGTAAAATCTCTACCGCTGGATTATCGGCAATCAGCGCCACCACGCCGCTCTCGACGATCCAGTTGCGCAGTTGCTCATCACTGCCATCCAATCCGGCAAAGTGGCTGTTCAAAAACGTCATATCCGGCTCGCCCTGCATCGCCAGAATCGCTTCATCCATGCCGGTGCGGAAACAGACCATATCGCCCTGGCGCACTTCGATGCCATCCGCCTGTAAGATCTGCTGCAGATGTGGATAACCAAAGGCAAACCGCTCGGTGCCGAAGTGACGCTTGATATCAATCATCACCGCGCGGCCCTGCATGCCATGCTGCGCCACATTTTCGATGCCGAGTTTCTTCGCGCCCAAATGGCTGCCGTGATTGCAGCCACAGCCGCCGCGATAATCGGTTTCCCCGACGATATCCACATTGGCTTTATAGCCGTTGTAGAACACCATCTCCGGTTCGCCGTTGCCGTTCACATCAAACCACTGGCCCATGTGCGCGAGGCTGTCCCACTGCGTCGAGTATTGCAGCGCCAGCGTCACGGTATCATCGCAAATCACATCGGTGAGCAGTGGGTTATCACGCGATAACGGATAGGTCATATTGGCATGCTCGCCGCGGCGTGTGGCATTGAGCTGTGGCGGAGGACGACGTGGATTCATCGCCGTGCCGCCCGGCAAATCGAGCGGTAAACTCAGGCAAAAAGTCTGCCCGGTTTTCACTTCCGCCACGCCTTCCAATACTTTCTGCGCGGTCAACAGATTCAATCGCCCGAGCTGATCGTCCGGACCGAAATCACCCCAGGTCGCGTGCGCCGGGCGTTGCTTCCAGCGAGCATTCATACTTCTCTCCTTAAGTTTGCTTCCAGCGTGGCAGCGTTATCGGTGCCCATTGGCTGCACGCGCGGCAGCCAGAATGCGTAAATTAAGGCGCCGACCACTCCGATTACCCCGGCAATCTCCAGTGGGATCACAAAGGAGTGGGTGTACTGCATGATCACCCCAATCAGAATAGGCGAGATAATGCCTGCCAGATTGGCCGCCATGTTTTGAATACCGCCGATGGTAGCGACGTTAGCGCGATTGGGGGCAACATCAGACGGCAGTGCCCACAGCGCGGCAGACGCAAAGGTGGCGGCGAAGTTGGCAAAGCAGAGTGCCGCCAGCGCCAGGCCTACAGTGGGTGAAAACGCCGCCAGGCCGATGGTGGCGCTGCCGAGCATGCCGCCCACCAGCGGGATCTTGCGCGCGACGCTGAGCGAATAGCCGCGACGCACCAGCGAATCAGACAGCAATCCCCCGCACCAGCCGCCAATGATCGCCGCCAGTCCTGGCAGCATGCCGAGCAGACCAAACTTCATCAGCGATAAATGGAAGGTTTCCACCAGATAGGTCGGGAACCAGGTGAAGAAGAAATAAGAGACGAAATTGATGCAGAAGAAGCCCGCCATCATCGCTTGCACCGCGCGCTGGCCCAGCAGCTGACGCACGCTCATCGGGTCGCCGGTTTGCGGATCCTGATTGGCCTCGATGAACTCGACTTCCTCGCGCGTCACGGATTGATGCTCACGCGGATCGCGATACCACAGATACCACGCCAGCGCCCAGACAACGGCCACCACACCGGAGATCACAAAGGTCATACGCCAGCCGACCAGCGCGATCAGGAAAGAGATGATTGGAATCGCCAGCGTGCCGCCGATTTTGCTGCCGTTGTTGAAGGTGGCGGCGGCAAAGCTGCGCTCCTGACGCGGGAACCAGCGCGTGACCGTTGACGAACTGGCGGATAGCTGGGCGCTTCCACGGCACCTAAAACAAAGCGGAAGCCCACCAGCGCGCCAATCGAGCTGGCCAGACCGCAGGCAGCAGTGGCTAAGCCCCAGCCGAGGCTGCTCGCGGCAAAGGTAATGCGCGGACCGAGCTTATCCACCAGCCAGCCACCGGGCAGCTGGAACAGCACATAGCTCCAGAAGAATGCCGAGAGCAGCAAGCCGCTGTCAGTGGGCGAGAAGTTCAACTCCTGACTCATAAACGGCATGGCGACACTCATGGCGGCGCGGTCGATGTAGTTAATGGCGATGCCGACTGACAGCACCGTGAGAATGACGAAACGAAATTTCCCTTTCGCTTTACTTGCCTCAATTGCAGCAGGTGATCCATTGGAATTCAGCGACATGTCGCCTCCAATTGTTTTTTATTTTGTAGGGGAAACGCCGCATCAGGACGATGCGGCGGGTTTGGCACTTACGCGCCGCTTACCACGGAATGTGGATGATGCACCTGTTCCTCATCCACGATGGGCTCAACTTTGCCCATCAGGAACAGGTAGTTAAGAATTCCGATAACCACTAATACAGCAGAGAACACCAGCGCCCAGGTAAAGTGGCCGGTGGCACCGACGATGGCGCCGGTGATGATCGGACCCACGGCACCGCCCATGTTGGAGACGGTATTTTGCAGGCCTGCCACAATCGACACGCTGTTCTGCGGTGCGACATCACCCGGCAGCGCCCAGACCTGAGAGGCGGCCACGGTAGTGCCGGATTTGGCGATACACAGCAGCAGCACGGTCATGAATACTGAATCAGTGAACGGCGCGAAGCCGATGCACAGCGCCATCAGCAGGCCAATGGTCAGGAACAATTTGCGCGTGGCGGTCAGCGACAGCATCTTTTTGTGCACGATGCGATCAGATGCCCAACCGGCCACGACTTCAATCACCATGCCACAAATCAGCGGCAGCGCAGCCACCATCCCCATTTTAAGGAAATCCATGCCTTTATCTTTCACCAGGTAGGTCGGCAGCCAGGTGATAAAGAAGTAAGAGGTGTAGTTGATGGTGAAGAAACCAATACACATCGCCCAGATGTTGCGATAGCGCAGCAGCTTGTACCATTTCATCGGACGCACGCTTTTATCGCCGTGCTTTTGCGCCTGGCCATCACGGATAAAGCGCACTTCCTCGCGACTGATGGATTTATGATCTTCCGGATTTTCCGAATAGATAAAGTACCAGGCGATAACCCAGAACACGCCAAGGGCACCAATCACCAGGAAGGTGATGCGCCAGTCGAACATGGCGATCATAAACACGATCAGTGGCATGGCCACGGCACCACCAAACTTCGAGGCGCTGTCGAACAGACCAGAAACGGTGGCGCGCTCACGGTCCGGGAACCAGCGCGCGGTGATACCGGCATTGCTGGGGTAAGCAGCCGCTTCACCGACGCCGAGCGCTAAACGCAGTGCCAGCAGTGATTTAAAGCCGGTTGCCAGGCCCATTGCCATGGTGGCAATCGACCACCATGCTACCGCAATGCCAAGGCCTTTCTTCTGACCGAAGCGATCGGCGAACCAGCCCGCCGGGATTTGCAGCAGCGCGTAAGACCAGAAGAACGCCGCCATGATAAAGCCCATCATCTCAGGGTTGATGTCGAGCTCTTTAATCAAATGCGGGGCGGCCGCAGAGAGTACGGTTCGGTCAATATAGTTAATGGCGATTGCCAGCCACATCAGGCCTGCAATCCACCAGCGAACGCGGGTAGAGCGAGAGGTGTTGTTCATAGTATTTTTTTCACCTTCCCGGTGTCCTTCGCGCGGTAACAGCCTTCAAACCCGTTATTCACCCCGTTCGTTTCCTCGGGATGAATGACAGGGCCGCCGGATTACCGCACCAATGACTGGGGATTAAAATTTGGATTAAGTAGGGTGTTGAGAAAAATTAATCCAGCCCGTTCATGACGTTGGTTGGGCGATCGCCCTGTTTGATGCACTGCACAATTTGCGTCACGCAGCGTTCACCAATGGCGCTGATGGCGCCGTCGGTGTAACCCGCAATATGCGACGTCGGGATAAAGTTGCTGAGAGTGAACAGCGGATGTTCCACCAGCGGTTCCTGCTCAAAGACATCGGCAGCCGCGCCAGCGATAACGTTGTCCAGCAGCGCCTGATACAGATCCTGCTCGTTGACGATGCCCCCGCGTGAGGCGTTGATCAGGAACGCACTCTTTTTCATACGCTTGATACGCGCAGCATCGAAAAGATTCTGGGTTTTATCGGTGAGCGGCTTGTGCAACGTGATGAAATCGCTGCTTTCGGTCAGATGATCGAGGCTGACGAATTCGATGCCATGCTCGGCGGCAAATTTTTCATCCGGATAAAAATCGAAAGCAATTACGCGCATGTTGAAACCTTTGGCGCGCAGTGCCACCTGCTTACCGATGTTCCCCAGGCCGATAATCCCCAGCGTTTTGCCATAGACATCGGTGGCAAAGATACGCGGCCAGTTGCCGGCACGAGTTTCAATCGCAGCCTGGGTAATCTGGCGTGCGCTATTCAGAATCAATGCGAACGCGAAATCAGCCACCGCATGTTTGTTGGCATCCGGCACATTGGTGACGTAAATGCCGCGTGCGCGGGTAGCATCCAGATTGATGTTGTCGACGCCCACGCCATGCTTACACACGATCTTCAGCTGAGGCGCTTTTGCCAGCAGTTCTTCATTCACATCGGTAAAGGCAACGATCATCGCCACGGTATCGGCCAGATGCGGTTCCAGCGCGCTGAGCGGTGCATCGGCGGGCAGCGTGATCAATTCAAAATCGTGCTGCTGCAAGGTGTCGATTGGCGCAGCGTCGTATTTAGCGAAAGAGGGTGAGGTACAGATAACTTTCATAGCTTTTCCCAATCCTGGTGTTGGTACGGGCAGCAACCGCTGCCCAATCGGCCGTTACTGCAAATACTGATTCACAATCTGGCGGATCTTCTGCTCTTCTTCGGCAGAGAAGCTCACCGCATAGCGGCTATTGCCCACATCCGAACCCAACAGTGACACCGCTTTCTTCACGGTGGCCGGTGGGAAACCGACGCTGTAGAGATCGGTGCGCAGGCCGGTGATGTTCTCCTGCGCCTGGCGTGAACCTTCAATGTCGCCCGCGTGGAAACGTGCCCAGATGGCGTTGATCTCTTTCGGTGCCACGTTGGCGAGACCCGAAATACAGGCAGTACAACCTTCAACAAAACCGCGATGGATCAGCGAGTCTGGGCCGGTCAGCACGTTGAAGTTTTCGATGCCTTCCGCAGCCTTCAGGAAACCGCTCAGGCTTTCATAGCTGCCCGCGCTGTCTTTGATGCCGATGATGTTGGGATGCGAAGCCAGCGCACGCACGGTTTCAGGTTGCAGGGTGTTGCCAGTACGCGCGGGGATGTTGTAGAGATACAGCGGCACCTCAATCGCATCGGCCACCGCGCGATAGTGGGCAATCAGCTCTTCCTGCTTCAGCGGCACGAAATAGGGGGTGATCACCGAAACCGCATCCACGCCCAATTTGGCGACTTGCTTACCCAGACGGATGGTTTCACGGGTGGAGATTTCACCGATGTGCGCCACAACCGGCGCGGTGCCATTCACTTCATCCACGCAGGTTTCGGTGACGGCTAATTTCTCCTGCTCGTTGAGCACAAAGAACTCACCGTTGGTGCCGCCACAGAAAATGCCGTTACCGGCGCTGAGTTGACGTTGCACCTGCAGGCGCTGAGCGGCGGGATTGAAAGCACCTTCGCTATCGAAGGTGGTGACGATGGCGGTTAATACGCCCTGAATTTTCTTGCTCATGATTCCCTCATTAATCCTTAGTGATTCAAAGCCGGAAACAGCGTCAGGTAGACGTTTCGTACGTCATCGGCGCTCACTTTCATCGGTACATTCTTCATCAGTCGCTGCACGTCGAGTGCGGCTTCAACCAGATACGGCAGATGATCCGGGCCGATACCCAGCTCTTCCAGACTGGCAGGCAGCTTGAGACGTTTCACCAGCGCGGCGAAATACGCCACCAGCGCGTGCGATTTGGCTTCTTCATCCAGTGAAGCATCGGCATCTGGCAGTAAATCGTAAGCCTGCGCGAATTTGCTCACGGCGGCGGGGCGCACAAAGCGCATGCACGGTGCCAGCAGAATGGCGTTGGCCACGCCGTGTGGCAGATGATATTTGCCGCCCAGCGGATAGGACATGGCGTGCACCAGATGAGTGCCAGCATGGGCAATCGATGCGCCACCGTAATAAGAGGCCCAAAGCATATTCAGGCGCGCTTCGAGGTTGCCCGGTTCGGCAATGGTGGTCTCAAGGCTGGTAAACAGCTTTTTCATGCCAATCAGCGCATAGTTGTCGCTCACCGGGTTCGACACGGTGGCGGTGAAACACTCAATCAGATGACACAGTGCGTCGATACCGGTAGAAGAGGCGATGTGTGGCGGCATGCTGGTGGTCAGTTCAGGCACCAATGCGACATAATCCGGCAGCATCACCGGCGTGATAATGCCCACTTTGGTCTCTTTCTCCGGGATCGCCAGAATCGCGTTGGGCGTGGCTTCTGAACCGGTGCCTGCCGTGGTTGGGATCAGCAGTGAAGTGGTGCGAGTGAGCGGCTTTTCACCGGCCAGCAGCGCATCCAGCGTCGGTGCGCCGTCAACGCACAGAATGGACAGCAGTTTCGCGACATCTAACACGCTGCCGCCGCCCACACCAATCACCAGGTCAATGTCCTTAGAAGGCAAGGCCGCAACAATGGCAGCGACATCATGCTGGCTTGGTTCCGGTGGCACGCTGTTCACAATATTCAGGTTGCTGATCTGCTGCTTCAGCTGCGCGATCAGCGACTGGACCGCTGGAATGCCTTCGATATTCTTGTCGGTGACCAGAAGCGCTTTTTCTTTACCTTGCAGCAGATAGCTGAGGTCATTAAGCGCCTGAAAGCCACTGATCACGGTGCTGTTGATATTCATTTCATACCCTTATCGCGTTTTTTCGTACTGAATGATTAACTTTGCTCATTCAATGCGGTTTCTGTCACTACAGTGCCTAAATTTATAGGGCAAATTGATTTCAAATAATTTGATCTTGCTCACATATAATCAATCATGATTGAATATAATCAATCTCAACACGGCGAGCTGCCGGCAGAGGAATGAGAATGACTTCACAGCCATGGAAAACGCCAATCTTAGTGATCGCAGATGATTTTACCGGTGCCAATGACGCCGGTAGCGGATTGGCGCGAGCGGGTGCCAGCGTGCATGTGCTGTTCGATAGCCGCACGCCACACGATGCCGACAACGCCGATGTGTTGGTGATCAGTACTGATAGCCGTGCAGTCAGCGCAACAGAGGCAGCGCATCGTACAACGCTGGCCGTACAGCAGCATCAGGCGATTGCCCAGGATGGTTGGTTGTTTAAGAAGATCGATTCCACCTTGCGTGGCAATCCCGGTGCGGAAATTGAAGCCGCTTTAATTGCCAGCGGAAAAACCTTAGCGCTGGTGGTGCCTGCGGTGCCGAAGCTTGGCCGCACCACGCGTCAAGGTGAAGTGTGGATCAACCTTCAGCGTCTGACCGATACCGAATTCGCCAGCGATCCGAAAACCCCGGTCACCACCAGCCATGTGCTGGCGCGTCTGCACATGCAGAGTGAGATGGCGGGAGAAACCGTTGATTTGGCGACAGTGCGCGGTGGCAATCTGGCGCAGGTGCTGGCCAGCAAACAGGGTTTTGTAGTGGTGGATGCCGAACAGGACGCGGATATCGCTTTAATCATGGCGGCTGCGGCGACCTTAACCACGCGCCCCCTGTTGGCGGGCGCTTCCGGGCTAGGTGACGCGCTGGGCGAACATCTGGCCGCACGGCCTGCGCGCCCGGTGTTAGCGGTGGTGGGCTCAATGAGTGCCATCGCGCAGCAGCAGATTGCACGTCTCGCCTCGCAGCGCGACATCCGCATTATCGATATTGATATTCGCCAACTGTTTGCCCAACCCGCGTGGCCACAGGCCGCCGAGTGGCAACAGGCGATGCAGCAGGCTATTTGCGACGGCGCGCACTGTGTGGTGCGTACCACTCAGCATGCCGATCAGCGACACGACATTGAGCAACTCTGTCAGCAGCATCAGGTTTCGCGTCAGCGATTGGGTGAGCGCATTTGCCAGTTCCTCGCCCAATTGACCAGCACGGTTTGCCGCCATACGTTACCTGCCGGGTTGTATCTCTCGGGCGGTGATGTGGCGATTGCGGTAGCACAGGCGCTTGGCGCCAAGGGTTTCCAGATTCAGGGCCTGGTGGCGGGCTGTGTGCCGCACGGGGTTCTGCTAAATAGCGAATTACACCTGCCGGTGATGACCAAAGCGGGTGGCTTTGGCGACGAAAACACCCTGGTAGAAGCCATCCGTTTCATTGAGGAGAAGTCGAGTGAATAAAATTATTGCGGTGACCATGGGCGATCCGGCGGGCATCAGCCCGGAGATTATCATTAAAGCGCTAGCGGAAGGCGACCTGGCGGGGATCCCGGCGGTGGTGATCGGCTGTGCCAGCACGCTGCGTCGGGTCATGGGCTTGAACATTACGCCGCAGGCCGAACTGCGCGTGCTGGATAACGTAAAAGACGCGCACTTCGCGCCGGGCATTATCAACGTTATCGATGAACCGCTGGCCAATCCTGAAGCCCTGAAGCCTGGCGTGGTACAGAAAGAGGCCGGCGATCTGGCCTGGCGCTGTGTAAAGCGTGCCACCGAACTGGCGCTGGCGGGCGAGGTGCACGCCATTGCGACGGCACCGTTGAACAAGGAAGCGTTGCATACGGCTGGGCATATCTATCCGGGGCACACGGAACTGCTGGCGCAACTCACCAATACCAAAAACTACGCCATGGTGCTCTACACCGATCATCTCAAGGTGATCCATGTCACCACGCATATTGCCCTGCGTAAGTTCCTCGATACCCTGAACGGCGATCGTATTCAGACGGTGATCGGCATGGCGGATACCTTCCTGCGCCGCGTGGGTTATGATAAGCCGCGCATTGCGGTAGCGGGCGTCAATCCGCATGCCGGTGAGAACGGCCTGTTTGGTGATGAAGAGATCACTATCGTGGCGCCGGCGATCAAAGTGATGAAAGAAAAGGGCATTGATGTCTACGGCCCGTGCCCGCCGGATACGGTATTCCTGCAGTGCCAGCAAGGCCAGTACGATATGGTGGTGGCGATGTACCACGATCAGGGGCACATCCCGCTGAAATTGTTAGGTTTTTATGATGGCGTGAATATCACCGCTGGCCTGCCGTTTATCCGCACTTCGGCGGACCACGGTACGGCGTTTGATATCGCCTGGACAGGTAAAGCGAACTCTGCGAGCATGGCGATCTCCATTAAACTCGCGATGCAGCTAGCATAGGGAAATATGAAGGGACAAAGCCGTCTCGACCAGATTATGGACTATTTGAAAAGTCATAATCTGGTCACTGTAGAACAGCTGGTGAGTGCGATCTCAGCTTCGCCAGCGACCATCCGCCGCGATCTGATCAAGCTCGACAAGGAAGGCGTTATTAGCCGCAGTCATGGCGGGGTGACGCTCAATCGCTTTATTCCTGCTCAGCCCACCACGCTGGAAAAGATGCAGCGTAATCTGGCCGAAAAGCAGGCCATCGCGCAGTTTGCTGCCAGCTATGTGCAGTCTGGCGACTCGGTGGTGCTGGATGCGGGCACGACGATGCTGGAACTGGCGCGTCAGCTAACCCATTTGAAGCTGCGGGTGATCACGGCCGACCTGCACATCGCGCTATTCCTGTCGGAGTTTAAGCAAATCGAAACCACCATCATTGGTGGGCGCATTGATGACACCAGCCAGTCCTGCATTGGTGAACACGGTCGTCGCCTGCTGCGCAGCATCAATCCTGATATTGCGTTTGTCAGCTGTAACTCGTGGAGTATCGAGCGCGGGATTACCACGCCGACCGAAGACAAGGCAGGATTGAAGATGGATCTGCTGGCCAATGCGCGCCGCCGCATTCTGTTGGCTGACAGCAGTAAATACGGCTCCTGGTCGCTGTATTGCGCCGCGCCGATTGATAGTTTGACCGATGTGGTCACGGATACGCGTCTGGATGAAGTGGTGTGCCGCGAATTACGTGAGCGTGGCATTGGGCTGCAGCTGACGGCTTAATGGGGTGCTGATACGTAGCGGTGCGATTTATCGCGCTTCTGTTAGCCACTGTGCAGCTTCAGGAACGCGTGATAAATCACGCCGCTACCAAGGGGATGGGTTTTATAACAACTTCAATCCTGTCGCCGGAATATTGCGGCCGTAATAGATCTCACGCATCTCTTTCCACAGCAGATTGGTAATGCGCTTGTGCTCCTGCGGGCTCAGTTCTTCGGGCTTGGTATTGAACAGGTAATACTTCAGGTCAAACTCCTTCAGCAACATCTTGGTGTGAAAGATATTTTCCTGATAAACGTTCACATCCACCATGTCGTACATTGCCTTCATATCCTCGGACATAAAGTTCTGAATCGAATTAATCTCATGGTCGATGAAGTGCTTCACGCCGTTCACATCACGGGTAAAACCGCGCACGCGATAATCAATAGTGACGATGTCAGATTCCAGCTGGTGAATCAGGTAGTTCAGCGCTTTTAGCGGTGAGATCACCCCACAGGTGGAGACTTCGATATCGGCGCGGAAGGTGCACAATCCGCCCTCAGGATGGCTCTCTGGATAAGTGTGCACACAGATATGGCTCTTATCCAGATGCGCCACCACCGAATTCGGCAGCGGGCCAGGATGCTCAGATTTGTCGATATCCTGCGGGTTGATCGGCTCTTCACTCACCAAAATGGTGACGCTGGCACCCTGCGGTTCATAATCCTGACGCGCAATGTTCAGCACGTTGGCACCAATGATTGAACAGGTCTCGGTCAGAATCTCGGTCAGACGGTTGGCGTTGTATTGCTCATCAATGTAGGCGATGTAGCCATCACGTTCGGCTTCGCTGTTAGCGTAGCAAATATCGTAAATACAAAAACTCAGGCTTTTCGTCAGATTATTGAAGCCGTGTAGTTTCAGCTTTTGCAATTTCGTCACTCCTCACACGACAGGGCATTCAGCAGATATTGCGGCAACGCAAAGCTACCAACATGAATCGCGGGATTGTAATAGCGGCAGCGCAGGCCCGCATCGTCAAAGCGAGATTGCAGGGTCGTTGCATCCCACTGGCGTAGCGTCTCGTTGTCGCTTGCCCAGGCAAACGTCATGATGCCGCCGTAATAGGTGGGGATGGCCGCCTGATAAAAACTCACGTCAGAGAAGTAGTGGCCGAGTTTGCGATGGCTATTAACTGCCTCGTCCTGCTGCAGGAAGCAGACGCCGTTCTGCGCCACAAAAATTCCGCCCGGATTAAGGGCATTTTTGCAGCCTGCGTAAAACTCGGAGGTAAACAGACTTTCGCCGGGACCGATCGGGTCGGTGCAATCTGAGATGATGACGTCGAATTTTTCATCGGTCTGACTAACGAAATTCACGCCATCATCAATCACCAGATTCAGTCGTGGATCGTCATAGGCACCGGCGCTGTGATTAGGCAGATACGTCTTGCAGAAGCTCACTACGCCAGCATCGATTTCCACCATAGTGATCTGTTCAAGCGTTTGATGGCGTGAGACTTCGCGCAGCATCGCACCATCGCCGCCACCGATAATCAGCACGCGTTTCGCCTTGCCGTGCGCCAGAATCGGCACGTGGGTCATCATTTCGTGGTAGATGAACTCATCGCGCTCGGTGGTTTGCACCACACCGTCCAGCGCCATAACGCGACCAAAAGCGGCATTCTCAAAGATCACCAGATCCTGATGTGCGGTTTTGTCGCGATAAAGTTGTTTATCTACCGTGAAATACTGTCCAAATCCGGCATGAAGCGTCTCATACCACATTTCATTTTGGGCCATGATGGGGCTCTCCTCGGATGTCATCGCCATGAAATTGGGCAAAAAAGCATAGCGAATTATGACCGTGGTTGCACGGTCAAATCTTCAGCAGCAGAGCGGGATAGCGGGCTATTTGACGTAAGCGAGCAAACTCAGCGAGTCTCGCGCCAGTGACTTACATTTCTTGTCATTGGTAATGGCGATGCCGCTCAAATCTTTATAGCTCTCTTCACCGAGGGACTTCATGTTGTAGTTGCTGTAGTTACTCAAATCCCAACGATTCTGCTGGGCGAAAAACACCAGTGCTTTGCGAATCTGCGCATCCGGCAGATCTTGATAGCCGCAGTCGTTCTTCAGGTATACGAATACCGCCGTGAGGTCAGCCAGATCTTCTGCTTCGGATTCGCTCAGGGCAAAACTGGTGGAGGAGAAGCCAAGGAGTCCCGCCAGCAGCAGGATCTTGATGCTTTTCGTCATAATGATTCTCAACAAGGGACAATTTATTGACGTTAGCACAGTTATTGCAGGGATTCCGCTAAATTTGCCTAAACGGGCGATTCCCGCGCTTTTTATCGGTGCATTCTGTTTCAGCACTTGACCCTCCCGCAGGGTAAAGGTTTACGCTGTGCCCATATTCACGACAAGGATAAGCATATGCAACGTCGTCATTTTCTAAAGTTGACTGCCGCACTCAGCGCAGCAGGCGCGCTGCCGCTGTGGAGCCGCTCGCTTATGGCGGCTACGCGTCCGCTATTACCGATTCCCTCTATTTTGCAGCCTGATGCACGCGGGCAGTACACACTCACTGCAATGAGCGGCACCAGCCAATGGCAGGGGCAAGCAGTGCCCACATGGGGTTACAACGGCGATATTTTGGGACCGGTGCTGCGATTGCAGCGCGAGAAAAGGGTTACCGTGAATATCCATAACCGTCTGGCGGAAGCGACGACATTGCACTGGCACGGTCTGGAAATTCCCGGCGACGTCGATGGCGGGCCGCAGGCGCTGATTGCCCCCGGCGGCTCGCGGCAAGTCAGTTTCACCCCCGATCAGCCCGCCGCGACCTGCTGGTTCCATCCGCATCAACATGGCAAAACCGGTTATCAGGTCGCGCAGGGACTGGCCGGTTTGGTGCTGTTGGAGGATGAAGATTCGGGCAAATTGCGTCTGCCAATGCAGTGGGGCGAAGATGACGTGCCGCTGATATTTCAGGACAAACAGCTGACCAAAGACGGCGCGAAGATCGATTATCAACTCGATGTGATGCGCGCGGCGGTGGGTTGGTTTGGCGACATGATGTTGACCAACGGTGTGCAATATCCGCAGCAGGCGGTGCCACGCGGCTGGTTACGCCTGCGCCTGTTGAACGGCTGCAATGCCCGATCGCTGGATATTGCCACCAGCGATAAGCGCCCAATGTATGTGATCGCCAGCGATGGCGGTTTGCTGGCTGAGCCGGTGAAAGTCGACAGTCTGCCGCTGCTGCCGGGTGAGCGCTTCGAAGTGCTGATCGATACTTCAGACGGCAAAACCTTCGATATGGTCACGCTGCCGGTGACGCAAATGGGCATGACGCTGGCACCGTTTGATCAGCCTCTGCCGCTGGTGCAAATTCTGCCGTTGCGCGTGATGGCGAGCGGCACGATGCCGGACAAGCTGGTGGATTTGCCACCGGTGCCCTCTATTGAAGGCATACAAAGTCGCTGGCTGCAGCTGATGATGGATCCGCAGTTGGATCAACGGGGTATGCAGGCGTTGATGGACCGTTACGGCCACAAAGCCATGGCCGGGATGAAGATGGATCACGGCAGCATGGACGCGCAGGGCGGGGCCATGAAGATGGATCATGGCAGCATGGACATGAGCGGCGGCGCGATGAAGATGGACCATGGCAGTATGCCGATGGATCACGGAAAAACGGCGGCCTACGATTTCCATAACGGCAATAAAATCAACGGTCAGGCGTTTAACATGACCAAGCCGATGTTCAATGCTGAACTCGGCAAGCTGGAAAAATGGACCATTTCGGGTGAAGGCGACGCCATGCTGCATCCGTTCCACATTCACGGCACTCAGTTCCGCATCTTGTCAGAAAATGGTAAACCGCCAGCCGCGCACCGTGCGGGCTGGAAAGACATGGTCAGCGTCAACGGCTGGCGCAGTGAAGTGCTGGTGCGCTTTAATTACGTTGCCAATGCCGACAATGCCTATATGGCGCACTGTCATCTGCTGGAGCATGAAGATACCGGCATGATGTTAGGGTTTACCGTGAGTTAAACACGCACGTCCCGTCGCGGCGCAAGGTATTGCGCCTAACTGTGCTGCTTTAGGTTTACGTGATAAATCACGCCGCTGCGGTTGGTACGTTATCGCAGAGAAAATTTAATTTTTCTCTGCCGCCTCCAGCGCTAACCGAATATCCTCAATTAAATCCTCCGCATGCTCGATACCAATCGACAACCGTACCGTGGCGTCGGTGATGCCAATACGTTGGCGCACCTCTTGCGGCACGCCCGAATGGGTGGTGCTGCCGGGATGGCTGGCGAGTGATTCGGTGCCGCCGAGGCTGACAGCCAGTTTGAACAATCCCAGCGCGTTAAGGAAACGAAACGCTGCTGCCTGGCCGCCGTGAATATCAAACGAGAAGGTTGAACCCGCACCGCTGCATTGCCGCTGATAAGTTTCTCCCGCCGGGCTGTTGGCATCGAGGTAAGGCAACCAGTGCAGCTTCTCCACTTGCTGATGATCGCGCAGAAAAGCCGCCACTTTTTCCGCATTGCTGGCGGCTTTCTCCATTCGCAGCGACAGCGTTTCCAGCGATCGGCCAATCATCCAGCTGGAGTGCGGATCAAGCTGGGTACCGATGGCACTGCGCAGTGAGCGCACCTTACTCACCAGCGCTTTGTTACCGAGTACCGCGCCAGCGATCAAATCCGAGTGACCGCCGACATATTTGGTCAGCGAATACAGAGACAGATCCGCGCCGTGCTGCAAAGGATGCTGAAACAACGGGCCGAGCAGGGTGTTATCGCAGGCGAGAATCGGACGTGAACCCTGCTGCTGAGTGATCACATCCGCGACCTGCTTCATGAGCTGAATATCGACCAAACTGTTAGTCGGGTTGGCCGGTGTTTCAATCAGAATCAGCGCCACCCGCCCGCGCTGCCACGCCAGCTTGGCCGCTTCATACACTTTGTCCTCATCGGTGCCATCGCTGAATCCCACCGCTTTGATCTCCAGATCGTGCAGGGTTTTGCTCAACAGGGTTTCAGTGCCGCCATACAGCGGCTGCGAGTGCAGAATCACCTCGCCGGGGCGCGCGAAGGCCAGCAGCGTGGTGGCAATGGCGGACATGCCTGAGGAGAACAGTGCGGCACTCTCGGCCCCTTCGTAAATCGCCAGCCGGTCCTCCACGATCTCGCTATTGGGATGGTTAAAGCGTGAATACACCAGCCCGCCGCTTTTGCCTTCCGGCGGCTGTTTGCGCCCGGAGACAAAATCGAAGAAATCCCGTCCCTCTTCGGCGCTGTTAAACACAAAGGTCGACGTAAGGAACACCGGCGGTTTCACTGCGCCTTCAGACAGCCGCGGATCGTAACCGTAGTTAAGCATTTGCGTTTCCGGGTGCAGATCGTGGGTGCCAATCTGCGTTTTTTTACTGGATGAAGCGGCCATAGGATCTCCAGAGGTCACCGGTGAGAGAGCGGGTGGGGTTTCTGTAGTTAAGGACAGCGCAATAAATTTTGCCACGGTATCGTTTGCGTTCTGTGCGCGGCGTTAGAGGTTGGTTCGACTATGATAGACTTCGTGGCTTTCTGAAAACCTTAACCAGGCGAATGCAATGAAACACACCGTCGACGTGATGATCTCTGAGCAGGAGATTGCAACCCGTATTGCCGAGCTGGGCAAACAGATTAGCGAACACTACCGCAGCAGCGGCAGCGAAATGGTGTTAGTGGGTCTGCTGCGTGGCTCCTTTATGTTTATGGCCGATCTGTGCCGCGCGATAGATGTGCCGCATGAAGTCGACTTTATGACGGCCTCCAGTTACGGCAGTGGCATGTCATCGACTCGCGATGTGAAGATCCTGAAAGATCTCGACGAAGACATTCGCGGCAAAGACGTGCTGATCGTGGAAGACATCATCGACTCCGGGAATACGCTGAGCAAAGTGCGCGAGATCCTGCGCCTGCGCGAGCCGAAATCACTGGCCATCTGCACCCTGCTGGATAAACCCGAACGTCGCGAAGTGGAAGTGACCGTGGAATACGTCGGCTTCACCATTCCCGACGAGTTCGTGGTCGGCTTTGGTATCGACTATGCGCAGCGCTATCGTCATCTGCCGTATATCGGCAAAGTTATCCCGACCGGTGAATAACCGCACAATCTTCCAAGGCTAATCCCCTTAGCCTGCGATAAGATGCGCAGCCCGCAAGTCAATGGCTTAAGGGTTGCGCTTGCGTTCCCCTGCAGCATGCAGAGTGGTAAAGTGTGGCAGGTTATCGCTCAGCGCTTCATCTTTGATTTTTCACTCGTTATCTCTGAATAACCCCGCATACACGACGTGAGCGCACTATCATTTCATAGGGCTTTGATGTCACTACAACAGGGTATGGATTCGCAATGACTTATGCACTGGAAATTTCCGGGCTCACCAAGACCTATCCCGGCGGCGTTCAGGCGCTGAAGAAGCTTGATCTCAATGTTGAGGCAGGCGATTTTTATGCGCTGCTTGGGCCGAATGGCGCAGGCAAATCGACCACCATCGGCATTATCAGTTCGCTGGTGAATAAATCTGGCGGCAGCGTACGGGTGTTTGGCTATGACCTGTCGAAGGACGTGGTCAATGCGAAACGCCAGCTCGGCCTGGTGCCGCAGGAGTTCAACTTTAACCCGTTTGAAACCGTGATGCAGATTGTGGTGAATCAGGCGGGTTACTACGGTGTTGAACGCGCAGAAGCCAATAAGCGTGCGGAAAAATACCTTAATCAGCTGGATTTATGGGGTAAACGCAACGAGCGTGCGCGTATGCTCTCAGGCGGGATGAAACGCCGTCTGATGATCGCCCGTGCGCTGATGCATGAGCCTAAACTGCTGATCCTTGATGAACCTACCGCTGGCGTCGATATTGAACTGCGCCGCTCGATGTGGACCTTCCTGAAAGATCTCAATATCAAAGGCACCACCATCATTCTGACCACTCACTATCTGGAAGAAGCGGAAATGCTGTGCCGCAATATCGGCATTATTCAGAGCGGTGAGCTGGTGGAAAACACCTCGATGAAAGGCCTGCTGTCTAAGCTGCAATCTGAAACCTTTATTCTCGATCTGGCGCCGCGCAGCCCGCTGCCGCAGCTGGAAGGTTTCCAGTATCGACTGGTGGATACGTCCACGCTGGAAGTGGAAGTGATGCGTGAGCAGGGTCTGAACAGTGTCTTCAGTCAGTTGAGTTCACAGGGTGTGCAGGTATTGAGTATGCGTAATAAAGCGAACCGCCTTGAAGAGCTGTTCGTCAGCCTGACCCAGGGAAAAGGAGTGAAAGCATGACACATTTATACTGGGTGGCGCTCAAGAGCATCTGGGCTAAAGAGATCAACCGCTTCGCGCGCATCTGGATTCAGACGCTGGTGCCGCCGGTGATCACCATGACGCTCTACTTCATCATCTTCGGCAACCTGATTGGTTCACGCATCGGCGATATGCACGGCTTTAGCTACATGCAGTTCATCGTGCCGGGCCTGATCATGATGGCGGTGATCACCAATGCCTATGCCAACGTGGCATCGTCGTTCTTTAGCGCTAAATTCCAGCGCAACATCGAAGAGCTGCTGGTGGCACCTGTACCGACGCACATCATCATCGCCGGTTATGTCGGCGGCGGCGTGGCGCGCGGTGTATGCGTCGGCATTCTGGTTACCGCGATATCGCTGTTCTTCGTGCCGTTCCATGTACATTCATGGTCAATGGTGGCAATCACGCTACTGCTCACCGCGATTCTGTTCTCGCTGGCTGGCCTGCTGAATGCGGTATTCGCCCGCACCTTTGATGACATCAGCTTGATTCCGACCTTCGTGCTGACGCCGTTAACCTATTTGGGCGGCGTGTTCTACTCGCTGACGCTGTTGCCGCCATTTTGGCAGGCGGTGTCGAAGCTGAACCCGGTGGTGTATATGATCAGCGGCTTCCGCTACGGTTTCCTTGGCATCAATGATGTGCCGCTGGTGTTCACGCTGTCAGTGCTGATTGGCTTTATCGTGGGCTTTTACGTGCTGGTGTATATGCTGATTCAGCGTGGGCGCGGTCTGCGTACTTAAGTTTTACGAGGGCGGCCTGATGGCCGCCCTCGTTGTATCAAGCCACCTGAACCGGCAACGCTTTGGCGATGCGTTTCATGTGGTTATCCCCTTCGAAATAGGCGACTTTCGGTTGCCAGCTGCGCGCCACTTCATCTTCCACCTGCACGTAAGAACAGATGATCATGATATCGCCTTCGCAGGCACAACGGGCAGCAGCACCGTTGACGGAAATGATCTTCGATCCACGTTCCGCAGCAATCGCGTAGGTTGAGAAGCGCTGGCCGTTGGTGACGTTATAGATGTCGATGGCTTCGTATTGCAGAATGCCGGAAGCATCGAGAAAATCCTGATCGATGGCGCAGGAGCCTTCGTAGTGCAAATCTGCCTGAGTGACTTTTACGCGGTGCAGTTTGCCCTGTAACACGGTGCGAATCATAACGGGTAACCTTGTTAAGCTGCGATTAAACGACGGAGATTACTCCGTCAGATCCACTTGCTGATTATCGATCAGGCGCGCATTGCCCAGCCATGCGGCCATCAAAATCACTGCGCGCTGGCTATCGACCGTCAGCGGTTGCAGGTTTTCGGCATCGCAAATCGCCAGGCCATCGGGACGGAACCCTTGCTCGCGCAACGCGACTTCTGCGCTTTCAATAATCTCTTCCACGTGCCGTTCGCCGTTGCTCAGACGTTCGGCCATGCGGTTCATCACCTGGCTTAAACCCGCGGCGATGCTGCGTTCTTCGCGGGTGAGATAGCCATTGCGTGAACTCAGCGCCAGGCCATCTTTGGCGCGAACGGTCGGTACACCCACAATCTCAATGTCGAAGCCCATGTCGATCACCATCTTGCGAATGATCGCCAACTGCTGAAAATCCTTCTCGCCAAAGCAGGCGATATCAGGCTGCACCAGATTAAACAGTTTGCTCACGATGGTGGAAACACCGCGGAAATGGCCTGGGCGGCTGGCGCCTTCCAGCAGCGAAGATAAGCCCGGCACCTCGACGAAGGTTTGGCTGTCGAGCCTTTGGGGTAGACCTCTGCGGGCGCGGGCGCAAACACCACATCCACGCTGTGGCGATTAAGCTTCTCGCAGTCATCTTGCAGGGTGCGGGGATAGCGCGCCAGGTCATCGGCGCGTTCAAACTGCATCGGGTTGACGAAAATCGATACCACCACGATATCAGCTCGCTCGCGTGCTTCGTCCACCAGCGTTAAGTGGCCGTCATGCAGATTGCCCATGGTCGGCACCAACGCGATACGTTTACCTTCCTGCCGCCAGCGACGAATTTCACGGCGCAGCATCGGCAGCGATTCAATAATCAGCACTGCAAATCTCCTGATTTACTGGAAACTGTGTTCGGCGGCTGGATAGATGCCCGCCTCAACGTCGGCAATATACTGGCGAATTGCCGCACGGATGTCGCCGGTTTCCGCGAGGAAATTTTTGGCAAATTTGGGAATATGACCGCCGGTAATGCCAAAGGCGTCGTGCATCACCAGAATCTGCCCATCCGTGACGTTTCCGGCACCAATGCCGATGACGGGAATGCTCAACGCCTGGGTGATGCGCTCTGCCAGCGCAACCGGCACGCACTCCAGCACCATCAGCTGCGCACCGGCAGCCTCCAGCGCCAGCGCATCAGCCAGCAGGCGTTCGGCGCCCGCTTCATCACGGCCCTGGACTTTATAACCGCCGAAAATATTCACTGACTGCGGCGTCAGACCAAGATGGCCACACACCGGCACGGCGCGTTCGGTCAGCATACGCACGGTATCTGCCAGCCATGCGCCACCTTCGAGCTTCACCATGTTGGCTCCGGCACGCATTAGCTGTGCGGCGTTATCGAAGGTTTGCTGCGGTGTGGCATAACTCATAAACGGCAGGTCGGCCATCACCAGCGCATTGGGCGCACCCCGGCGCACAGCCGCGGTGTGATAGACGATATCGGCAACGGTAACGGGTAAGGTAGATTCATGGCCCTGCACGGTCATGCCGAGCGAATCGCCAATCAGCATCACCTGAATGCCTTCGTTCGCGAACAGGCGGGCAAAGCTGAAATCATAAGCCGTCAGGGTGGCAAATTTACGGCCACTGGCTTTTAACTGGCGTAGATGGGAGAGGGTTGTAGGTTTCATCGCACACTCCAGAGTTTTCTGATGCGCGCAGTGTACTGGATTGATTGAAAAGGCGATACGACCGTAGTGCGATTATTGCAGCCTACTCAGACCACAGACGAATGGTGCTGCGATCGAGCGTGGCGAGGATGCCGGTCAGCGGCTGACCATTAGGCAAACGCAGGCCTGGTGCGATTTCCAGTAGCGGCACCAGCATAAACGCACGGTTGTGCATATCGTAATGCGGCACGGTAAGACGCGGAGTGTGAATCGTCTGCTGGCCAAACAGCATGATGTCGATATCCAGCGTACGTGGCCCCCAGCGCTCCGCTTTGCGCACACGACCGTGCTCCAGCTCAATGCGTTGGGTATGATCGAGCAGCGCTTCGGCTTCCAGCGTGGTATCCAGCGCAACCACCGCATTCAGGTAATCGGGCTGGTCCGGCGGTCCGTATGGCGGCGTGCGATAGAGCGAGGAGGTGGCCACGCGCGACGTATGCGGTATCGCATCAATCGCGGCCAACGCTGCATCAACCTGATGCAGCGGATCGGCCAGATTACTGCCCAGCGCGAGATAAACGCGGATCATGACGTGCTATTGGTATCTTGACGCGGTCCGGTTGGACGACGACGTGGACGGCGCGGTTTACGGCGCGGGCCTGGATCATCGCCCAGCGTGTTCATCATGGTTTTCTGCTGTACCGGCGCGGCCGCCTGGAACTCGCCCCACCAGTGGGTCAGGCTTTGCAGTTCACGGTTGTTCTCCACATCGGCACGCAGCGCCAGCAGATCATAAGCCGCACGGAATTTCGGATGCTCCATCAGCTTCCAGGCGCGTTTGCCATGACGACGCGACATGCGCAACTGCAGCTGCCAGATATCGCGAATCAGGGTGGTGATACGTTTTGGAATGGCCAGCGCACGGCAGGCTTCATCCAGCGTTTCGTTCATCGACAGGGCAAACGCATCGTAGTAAGTCAGCCCACTTTCCTGCGCAATACGTTCAGCCGATTCCAGCTGCGGATACCAGAACATAGCGGCAAACAGGAAGGCCGGATTAACGCGCATATCGTTCAGAATACGGCTATCGGTGTTTTCAGCACCTGCGCCAGCATCCGTTCCATCAGGCTGTCGCTTTCAGCCGTGAAGCCGCGCGTCAGGATAGGGAACAGTGGCTGGAACAGCTGATACTCGCGCATCATCTGATAAGTGCGGAAACCGTAACCGGCTTGCAACAGCTTGAGGGATTCCTCGAACAGACGCGCAGGCGGAATGTCATTCAGCAGCGTGGCCAGGCGCGGAATCGGCTCAGCGGTTTCCGCTGC
Organism: Pantoea rodasii; assembly: GCF_002095465.1. Classification (GTDB taxonomy): domain Bacteria; phylum Pseudomonadota; class Gammaproteobacteria; order Enterobacterales; family Enterobacteriaceae; genus Pantoea; species Pantoea rodasii. The sequence goes on from NZ_MLFP01000007.1 coordinate 148,751, forward strand.
GATACGCATCTCCAGCTTGGCGGCAAAACGCACCACGCGCAGCATACGCACCGGATCTTCGCGGTAACGCGTTTCCGGATCGCCAATCAGGCGGATCACGCCGTCATCCAGATCCTGCAAACCACCGACGTAATCACGCACGGAGAAGTCCGACACGCTGTAATACAGGCTGTTGATGGTGAGGTCGCGACGTTGCGCATCATCTTCGATGCTGCCAAAAATGTTATCACGCAGCAGCATGCCGTTCTGGCCGCGCTGAGAATTGTTGCGATCGTCTTCAGCTTCTTCCTGATGGTGACCACGGAAGGTCGCGACTTCGATCACTTCAGGACCGAACATCACGTGCGCCAAACGGAAACGACGTCCCACCAGACGGCAGTTGCGGAATAATTTGCGCATCTGCTCAGGCGTGGCGTTGGTGGTGATATCAAAGTCTTTCGGCTTCTTACCCAGCAGCAAATCGCGTACGCCGCCGCCAACCAGGTAAGCTTCGAAACCGGCTTTATTCAGGCGATACAGCACTTTAAGGGCGTTTTCGCTGATATCTTTGCGTGAGATGTTATGGCTTTCACGGGGAATGACGGTCATCAGACTTTCAGTTTCCACCTCTTCAGGCGCCTCCTCGTCACGCTTGAGGACTCTCCGGCAAAAATTAGCGACTCGGGTAAAAATGGGACACCTCGACAGTGACAAAATTGGTGTTAATAAATCAGCGGCTAATCATAGCCTGTTGCGAACCATTTAGGAATGGCGATGTCGCCTCATCCGCTATTCGCGCGTTCTGTTGTGGGATCAGTTGGATACTCCACTCGGTAACCGCGTGCTGTAGCAACTGCTCCACCGTGGCATCCTGCCAGCAATCCATAATCGGTTGCCCGAGCACGCGCAGCGCATGAATCAGCCATGGTCGCACATCGCCCGTCGGTAAGGCGGGCGCGTGATTCTGTTTGGACAGCTTGTTGCCGTCATGATTGACCGCCAGCGGCAAATGCAGATATGCCGGCACTGGCCAATCAAACTGTTGGTAAAGTGCGATTTGGCGTACCGTGGGCTCAATCAAATCCGCGCCACGTACGATTTCCGTCACACCCTGAAAATGGTCGTCCACTACCACCGCCAGGTTATAGGCGAACAGCCCATCCCGGCGATGAATAATAAAATCTTCCTCAGCCAGCGAGGCCTCCGCCGCTAAATAACCGCGCAGGCGATCGTCAAAGCCATACACCGGCGCATGCTGACGCAGACGAAGCGCCGCGTTCTCCGCGGGCAGATGTAAAGCACGGCAGTGGCCATCATAAAAGCCGCCAAGTTGCTGAATACGGCTGCGCGTGCAGGTGCAGAAATAGCTCTGACGCTGCTGCTGCAACCAACTCAAAGCGTCACGGTAAGCTTCATGACGCTGCGACTGCCACACCACTTCGCCATCCCAATGCAGGCCGTAATGCGCCAGTTGCTTGAGGATGCGCGTGGCCGCGCCAGCGACTTCCCGCGGGGGATCGATATCTTCTATGCGCACCAGCCAACGGCCATGCTGCGCACGCACGCTAAGATAGCTGCCTAATGCGGCTATCAGCGAACCAAAATGCAGATCACCAGAAGGAGAGGGAGCAAAGCGTCCCACGCAGGAAGAAATGGAAGAGTTCATTTTGAAGTGCACCGCACGTCGGGAAAACAGTGGTTTTCCCGGCAGTGCGGTGACAGTCTGCTCACGGCCATTAGCCTGCCATCTGCTTCTCGCGGATTTCAGCCAGCGTTTTGCAGTCAATGCAGAGATCGGCAGTCGGACGCGCTTCAAGGCGGCGAATACCAATTTCTACACCACAGGAGTCACAGTAGCCAAAATCGTCGTCATCCACTTTCTTCAGCGTCTTCTCGATCTTTTTGATCAATTTACGCTCACGATCGCGGTTACGTAATTCCAGACTGAACTCTTCTTCCTGCGCGGCACGGTCTACCGGATCCGGGAAGTTAGCTGCTTCGTCTTGCATGTGCGACACAGTGCGGTCGACTTCATCACGAAGTTGGTTGCGCCAGGCTTCCAGAATCTTGCGGAAATGGACCAGTTGGGCGTCGTTCATATACTCTTCGCCCGGTTTCACCTGATACGGCTCCACACCAGCGATGGCGAGGATACTCAGGGACGATGTTTTACGGTTTTGCCCTTCTTGCATGTTGTTTCTCCTGGATAACACGCCCTTCCCGTCATACTTCAGGTTGCCTGTGCGCTGGTTAAATTATCCACCAACTGCCCGCAACGTGAATTATTAAGGGGTATATCGATTCCCATCAGGGAAAAAACAGGCCGCTATAAATAGCAGAAGCCATCAAGGTTGGCAATTATTCATATTCGCACCTTGACAAGCCTGTGAGGAACAGCGTATTTAGCGCACCGCCTTGAACATTCCTATCACAGCAAATTGCTATAAATATTACAACTCTGCGTTAATCGTCACGGCGATTGACTGAGTGAGTAACATTTGAGCAGGAGAGATCTGAGCTTGGTACGCCAACACTTCAACTCCACAGCGCTGTGCCTGTCCCAGTAGTTCTGCGTAGTGCGCATCGATATGGCGCGCCGGGGAGACGTCCTCAATCCCCGTGTGCAGAACGGCAAACAACAAAACGGCTCGATGACCCTCTGCCGCGATAGCACTCAGTTCGCGCAGATGCTTCTGTCCACGAGTCGTCACCGCATCCGGAAAATAGCCTTTGCCCTGCTGTAAAAGGGTGACGGACTTGACTTCAATATAGCAGTTTGATCTGCCCTCCGCTTGCAGCAGGAAGTCAATTCGGCTTTTTTCCGTGCCGTATTTCACTTCGGGCTGGATGTGGCTGTAAGCGGATAATTCTGGAATCGCGTCAAGGGTTAACGCTTCCCGCACTAATTGATTCGCGCGCAGGGTGTTAACGCAGATCCAATGGCCTTGCTGCGTTTCGGTCAGCTCCCAGCTGTGTGGGTATTTGCGCGTGATGCTGCTGGAGGTGGAGTACCACACGGTATCGCCTGGCGTGGCGCAACCGGTCATCGCACCGGTATTGGCGCAGTGGATCGTCAGGGTTTCGCCTTCTGATGTCACCACATCAGCGAGGAAGCGTTTGTAACGCGCAATCAGACGGGCGGGTTTCAGTGGCGGGTCAAACTGCATCTAAGCTCCTGAGGAAGAAAGTGGCCAGTGAGCCAGCCGCCGATAGCGGGTACGGCCCTGGCTAAAGGTCGATGAGAACAGGGCAAAGTCACTGACATCGTAGCGCCAGTGAAAGCCGCGCGGCGGTAAGGCGACCTGCTGCGTGGCATGGCGCAAAAGCGTGATATGCGGGTGGAAAGGCTGTGGACTTTGTGCGCACCCATGACGTGCAGCCTGAGCGCGCAGTAAACTTGCCAGCTGTAATAAACCCCGTGGTGCCCGCTGACAGCCAAGCCACACCACGCCGGGGCGCGGCCAGTGTCCGGCATCATCCAGATCAAGAGCAAAACCGGGCTGTGTAATGCGTGAGGCGAGCTGCTGTAACTGTTGCGAGGTCTCAGCACTGACGTCACCGAGAAACGCCAACGTCAGATGCAGATTGGCTGCTGCCACCTGTTTCCCCGCCTCTTCAGCGAAGGTATCCGCACGCCACTGTACCAGCTGTTGCTGGAGCGGAGTGGGGAGTTCGAGGGCAAAAAACAGACGTTGCGTGGACATGGTGGCGTGGCCGTAGAGTGCTACAATGCGCGCCATCTTAGCACAGGCAGAGTGGGAGTTGAGTGTGAGTGAATTACCGGTAAGCGAGGTGCTGCCTGCATTGCTGAATGCGCTGTCGCAGTCGCCGCAGGTATTACTGGCGGCCCCCACCGGCGCGGGAAAATCGACCTGGTTGCCGTTACAACTGTTGCAACAGGCGCAACTCCAAGGCCGAATCATCATGCTTGAGCCACGTCGTCTGGCGGCCCGTAATGTGGCGCAACGCCTGGCAGAGCAGCTGGGTGAACAGCCCGGCGCCACCGTGGGATATCGTATGCGCGGAGAAAACTGCTGCGGACCCCATACGCGATTGGAAGTGGTGACCGAAGGCATTCTGACGCGCATGTTACAGCGCGACCCGATGCTTGAAGGCGTGTCGCTGGTGATTCTCGATGAGTTCCATGAGCGCAGCCTGCAGGCGGATTTAGCGCTGGCGCTGCTGCTGGACGTGCAGCAAGGGCTGCGCGACGACCTGAAAATTCTGCTGATGTCCGCGACACTGGATAACGATCGTCTGCGACAACTGCTGCCGGAGGCCCCTTTTATCGTCTCTGAAGGGCGCAGTTTCCCGGTAGCGCGGCGTTACGCATCGCTCAACCTGCAGCCGCGCTTTGAAGAGGCGGTCGCGCGCGAAGTGGCGCAGATGCTGCGGGAAGAATCGGGCTCGTTGTTATTGTTCTTGCCCGGCGTGGCGGAAATTGAGCGTGTGAAGCGCGAGCTGGAATCCCGCGTGGGCGAAGACGTTGATCTCTCTCCTTTATATGGCGCCTTATCATTGGATGCGCAGCGTCGCGCCATTCTGCCGTCGCCCGCAGGTCGCCGCAAAGTGGTGCTCGCGACGAATATCGCAGAAACCAGTTTAACCATCGAGGGTATCCGTTTGGTGGTGGATAGCGCGCTGGAGCGTTCGGCGCAGTTCGATGTGCGCAGCGGCGTGACGCGCCTGCAAACACAGCGAATCAGCCAGGCTTCCATGACCCAGCGAGCGGGGCGAGCCGGACGACTTGAACCGGGCATCTGTCTGCATTTGTTGCCGCAGGAGCAAGCGATGCGAGCTGCGGCACAAAGTGAACCCGAGATGCTCAACAGCGACCTGGCCTCGTTGCAGATCGATTTGCTGCAATGGGGCTGTCAGGATGCGTCACAGCTGCGTTGGCTTGACGCACCACCTTCTCGCAGCATTAAGGCGGCGAATGCACTCCTGACCCGTTTAGGCGCGCTGGAGAACGATAAGCTCAACGCACGCGGCCGCAAAATGGCGGCGCTCGGCAGCGATCCGCGTTTGACGGCGATACTCTGCGCAGCAAAGGACAGCGATGCCATCGCCAGTGCTTGTTTGCTGGTGGCGATTCTGGAAGATCCGCCGCGTAATAGCAGTGCAGATCTGCGTGATGCGCTCAATCGACCTCAGCCGCATTGGCAGAGACGCGCGCGCCAGTGGCAGCAGCGGCTTAATGCCAGCGCTGGCAAGGTGAATCCCGATCTTTTCCCCTCGTTGCTGGCCGCAGGTTTTGCCGATCGTCTGGCGCTGCGTCGTGGCACCAGCGCGCGTTATCAGTTGGCCAACGGCATTGGGGCGATGCTGGATGAACAGGATGGCTTGAGCCGGAATGAGTGGCTGATTGCGCCGACCTTGCTACAAGGCGCCAGCGCTGCCGAAGCCCGCATATTGCTGGCGCTGCCGGTGGAGATGACGGCGTTACGCCTGCAATGTCCTGAACTGGTGACGCAGCGCACGGATGTGGAATGGGACGAAGAAAAGGGCACTTTGCGCGCGTGGAGACGCGAATTGGTGGGGGCGCTGGTCCTAAAAGCGCAGCCACAGGCACGTCCGGAGCCTGACATTCTGCATCTGGCCATGCTGCGTTGGATCCGCGAAAAAGGGCTCTCGGTACTGGATTGGACACCGCAAGCAGAACAGCTGCGTCTGCGTTTACACTGCGCGGCCAAATGGCTGCCGGAGGAGGCGTGGCCGCCGCTGGACGATGAAAGCCTGCTGGATTCACTGGAGCGCTGGCTGCTGCCCGAGATGGGTTCCGTGCGCGATCTCAAAAGCCTGCAAGGCGTCAGTCTTGTCAGCGCATTATTACATTTGCTGACATGGTCACAACGTCAGCGGCTGGATACTGTGCTGCCAACTCATTACACTGTGCCGACCGGAAGTCGCCTGCCTATTCGTTACGATACTGAAAAGCCCCCGGCGTTGGCAGTGCGCATACAGGAGATGTTTGGCGAAGCGCAAAACCCGGCGGTGGCTGAAGGCCGTATTCCGCTGGTGCTGGAATTGCTCTCACCCGCGCACCGTCCGTTGCAGATCACCCGTGACCTGGCGGGGTTCTGGCGGGGGGCGTATCCAGAAGTGCAGAAAGAGATGAAAGGGCGCTATCCCAAACATCCCTGGCCCGACGATCCGGCCAGCGCCTTACCAACAAGGCGCACCAAAAATTTTCATCGTGACGCTCTGTGGATCGATTTCAGAGGGTTCTGCCATGCGCAGCACGAGAAAGCAGTTAGAGTAACGGCCGCAGCCGAAGCTGTGCCTGGAGAATAAAAGCATGTCTGGGAACGATCGCGAACCTATTGGGCGCAAAGGAAAAGCGCCAAAGCCGCCGCGCAGCACTGCGCGTCGGGGTCGCCGCAGGGAACTTGATGATGATATCGATCAGGATGATTTTGACGAAGATGATGAGGAGAGCACACCAGTGCCACCAAAAGGTAAAGGGAAAGGAAAACGTCCGCCACGCGGCAAACGTCGTTGGTTAGGCTGGTTGATTAAGCTCTTCCTGGTCTTTGTGGTAGTGATGGTTGCCTGGGGCATCTATCTCGACTCAGAAATCCGCAGCCGCATCGACGGTAAAGTGTGGCAGTTACCTGCAGCCGTTTACGGCCGCATGGTGAGCCTCGAACCGGGCATGCCGTACGACAAAAAAGAGATGATTGCGCTGCTGGAAGGCACGCAGTATCGCGAAGTGTCGCGCATTACCCGTCCCGGCGAATTCAGCGTCAAAGGCAACACCATCGATCTGCTGCGTCGTCCGTTTGATTTCCCGGACAGCAAAGAAGGGCAGATCAACGCCCGTCTGACGTTCAGCAGTAGCGAACTGAGCGAGATTAAAAACCTCGATACCGGACGTGATTTTGGCTTCTTCCGCCTCGATCCACGTTTGATCACCATGCTGCAATCGCCGAACGGTGAACAACGTCTGTTCGTGCCGCGCGCAGGATTCCCGGATCTGCTGGTCAGTACGCTGATCGCCACCGAAGACCGCCATTTTTACGAGCATGACGGCATCAGCCCGTATTCGATTGGTCGTGCGTTCCTCGCCAACATTACCGCTGGTAAAGCGGTGCAGGGCGGCAGTACGTTGACGCAGCAGCTGGTGAAAAACCTGTTCCTGACCAATGAGCGTTCACTGTGGCGTAAAGCGCGTGAAGCCTATATGGCCGTGATCATGGATGCGCGCTACAGCAAAGATCGTATCCTTGAGCTGTATCTGAACGAGGTGTATCTCGGTCAGGCTGGCAACGATCAAATTCGTGGCTTCCCGCTGGCGAGTCTGTATTACTTTGGTCGTCCGGTGGATGAGCTGAGCCTCGATCAACAGGCGATGCTGGTCGGCATGGTGAAAGGTGCGTCGCTGTATAACCCGTGGCGCAACCCGAAACTGGCGCTGGAACGTCGTAACCTGGTGCTGCGTTTGCTGCAACAGCAGAACGTCATCGACCAGGAGCTGTATGACATGCTCTCTGCGCGTCCGCTGGGTGTGCAGCCGAAAGGCGGCGTGATCACACCTCAGCCTGCTTTTATGCAGATGGTGCGTAACGAGTTGCAGGCCAAACTGGGCGACAAGGTAAAAGATCTGTCTGGCGTGAAGATCTTCACTACGCTGGATCCGATTTCACAGGATGCGGCAGAAAAAGCGGTGGAAGATGGCATTCCAGCGCTGAAGAAGCAGCGTGGCTTGAAGGATCTGGAAACCGCAATGGTGGTGGTTGACCGCTTCAGTGGTGAAGTACGCGCCATGGTCGGCGGTTCCGATCCGCAGTTTGCCGGATACAACCGTGCGCTGCAGGCGCGTCGTTCGATTGGTTCACTGGCAAAACCAGCGACCTATTTAACCGCGCTAGGCCAGCCAAACACTTATCGCCTGAACAGTTGGATTGCCGACGAACCGATTGCCCTGAAGCAGCCAAATGGATCGGTCTGGAAGCCGATGAATGACGATAAGCGCTTCAGTGGCAAAGTGATGCTGGTGGACGCGCTGACCAACTCCATGAACGTACCGACGGTCAATCTGGGGATGACGCTGGGGCTGAATTCCGTGGTCGATACCTGGACGAAGCTGGGCGTACCGAAAGATCAGCTGAATCCAGTGCCAGCAATGCTGCTGGGAGCCCTGAACCTGACACCAATCGAAGTGGCGCAGGCGTTCCAGTCGATTGCCAGCGGCGGTAACCGTGCGGACCTGTCAGCGGTACGTTCGGTGATCGCAGAAGATGGCACGGTGTTGTATCAGAGCTTCCCGCAGGCGCAGCGCGTAGAACCGGCGCAGGCGGCTTATCTGACGTTGTATACCATGCAGCAGGTTGCCGATCACGGTACTGCACGCGCGTTGGGTGCACGCTATCCGAATGCTCATCTGGCGGGCAAAACCGGTACCACCAATGACCTGATTGATAGCTGGTTTGCGGGTGTCGATGGTAAAGAAGTGGCCATCACCTGGGTGGGCCGCGACAACAACCAAACCTCGAAACTGTATGGTGCGAGCGGGGCGATGCAGATTTATCGTCGCTACCTCGATAACCAGGCACCGATGCCGCTGCAACTGACACCGCCGGAAGATATCACGCAGATGAACGTCGATTCTGCCGGTAACTTCGTGTGCGGTACAGGCAGCAGCACCTGGCGTTCACTGCCAGTATGGACTTTGGATCCTGCCTCGCTGTGTCAGCAACAGCAGCAACAGATCCAACAGCAGCAAGAGTCGCAACCGCAACAGCAGTCACCTCAGCAGCAGCAGGGTGAGCAGAAAGACGCTGACGGTGTCGCCGGCTGGATCAAAGATATGTTCGGCAGCAAATAGTTAGCTGCAGAAAGTACAGGGCGCTTCGGCGCCCTTTTTTACGTCTGCACTATTGTTAATCGCGATCATGGATATGCACGATCTGGTCGCAAACGCTCCGCTATCAGGCATTACATCTTGCGGATCTTGCAGAACTTCGCCTAAAATCCGTGCGTCTAATAATCATTCTCGTTTTCATTCGCCTGCATCGTTGTTTCCTTTTTTCGAGAGATCCTTTTATGAATGCGCGAAATTTTAATCCTTGTTCTGCCCGTGCTGCGACTTCCCGTCGTCCGCTCGCTTTAATCATTTCATTAACTCTGGGCACGCTGAGCGCACAGGCGCTGGCGGAAGATACCGTGGTGGTCACCGGTAATGGCGGCAGCAGCGCAGCGCAGGAAAGCGCATGGGGCCCGGCTCCCACTATTGCTGCCAAGCAAAGTGCCACCGGTACCAAAACCGATACGCCGATTGAGAAAAACCCTCAGTCGGTTTCGGTGGTGACTCAGGAAGAGATGTCGATGCACGCGGTGACCAGCGTTAAAGGTGCATTTAACTACACGGCGGGTGTGTTAACCGGTAACCGTGGCAGCTCAAGCGTGATCGATGCGCTGTCAATTCGCGGCTTCAGCGAAACCAATACCAACCAATACCTTGATGGCCTGAAACTGCAGGGTGATAACTACTCTGAGTTTGCTATCGATCCTTACTTCCTGGAACGCGCCGAGCTGTTGCGCGGTCCGGTATCGGTGCTGTACGGCAAAAGCAACCCGGGCGGCGTCGTGTCGCTGGTGAGTAAGCGCCCGACGCAGGAAACGCTGCGTGAAGTGCAGTTCCAGATGGGCACTGACAACCTGTTCTCAACGGGCTTCGATTTCGGCGGTTCGCTGGATGATGACGGCGTGTATAGCTATCGTCTGACGGGCCTGGCCCGCAGCGCTGATGCGCAGCAGGATATGAACAAAGAGAAGCGATACACCATTGCGCCTTCGTTCAGCTGGCGTCCCGATGCCAATACCCGCTTTGATCTGCTGACCTACTTCCAGAATGAACCGGAAACCGGTTATTACGGCTGGTTGCCGCGTCAGGGCACCGTGGTAGGTATTACCCGCCCGGACGGCAGCAGCTACAAACTGCCAACCAACTTTGATGAAGGCGAAGACAGCAATAAGATCTCGCGCAACACCAAGATGGTGGGCTACAACTTCGAGCACAGCTTTAACGATACCTGGACGGTGCGTCAGAATCTGCGCTATGCGGATTTACGTACGGGATATCGCAGTATTTACGGTAATGGCTTCAACGCCGCCACCAATGAAATTACCCGTGGTTCTGCGGTTTCAGATGAGAAGTTAAACCAATTCGCGGTAGATACGCAGGCACAGGCTAAATTTGGCACTGGCGCGGTGGATCATACTTTGCTGATGGGCGTGGATTATCAGCGCACACGTAATGATATTGATGCGGCGTTTGGCTCAGCATTCCCAATCAGTGCGACCAATCCTCAATACGGTAACGATGCACTAGATGGTGCTGCATTCCCTTACCAATATCTGAATCGCCAAGAGCAAACCGGCCTGTACACCCAGGATCAGATGGAGTGGAACCGTTGGGTTCTGACCTTAGGGGGGCGTTACGATTATGCGATGACTTCAGCACTGAATCGTAATGGCAACACGGAAGAGAAAAACCATGATCAGGCCTTCACCTGGCGTGGCGGTTTAAACTACGTCTTTGATAACGGTATTGCGCCTTACTTCAGCTACAGCGAATCGTTTATCCCAACGGCGGGTACCACATCCAGCGGTGAAACTTTCGACCCTTCACGTGCGAAGCAGTATGAAGCCGGGGTGAAATACGTACCGAAAGACCGCCCAATCGTGATTACCGGTGCGATCTATCAACTGACCAAAACCAAGAACCTGACGCCAGACCCAAACAATATTAATTTCAGCGTACAGAGCGGTGAAATCCGTTCACGCGGTGTTGAGTTGGAAGCCAAGGCGGCGGTGAACGCCAATATCAACATGACGGCGTCCTACACCTACACTGATGCCGAATACACTGAAGACACCGTGCTGAAGGGAAGAACGCCGGTTCAGGTGCCGAAGCATATGGCCTCGCTGTGGGGTGACTATACCTTCCATGAGACTGCGCTTTCAGGCGTGACGCTGGGCGCAGGTGTACGTTATGTTGGCGAAAGCAAAGGCCTTTATTCAACAGGCGACAACATCAATCAAAACTTCGATGTGGCAGGTTACACCACCGTCGATGCCGCGCTGAAATATGACCTTGGTCGCTTTGGCCTGCCGGGCTCGACGGTTGGCGTTAACATCAACAACTTGTTCGATCGTGAATACGTTGCCAGCTGCTATCGTGATTACGCCTGCTACTGGGGCGCTGAGCGTCAAATCGTTGGTACGGCGACCTTCCGCTTCTGATTCGTCATGTAATACGGGTGCGGCCAAGGGCCGCACCCGGCAAAATCAGCACTGTTTTGTGTTTATTAATCAGGGATAACCATGCAGCATCCGCATCACCAGGAAACCACCTTTACGCTGGATAACGTCAGCTTTCGCGTGCCTGGGCGCACGCTGCTGCATCCACTTTCACTCACCTTTGCACCCGGTAAAGTCACGGCGCTGATTGGTCACAACGGCTCTGGCAAATCCACTCTGCTTAAAATGCTCGGTCGCCACCACGCGGCGAGTGAAGGGCGGGTATTGCTGAATGACGATGAGGTGGACAACTGGGGCAGCAAAGATTTTGCGCGCCAGGTGGCGTATCTACCCCAGCAGTTACCGGCAGCGGAAGGAATGACGGTGCGTGAGCTGGTAGCGATTGGTCGTTATCCATGGCACGGCGCGCTGGGGCGCTACGGCCAGGAAGACCGTGACCGCGTAGAGGAAGCGATTACGCTGGTGGGACTGAAACCGTTCGCCGGGCGTCTGGTGGACAGCCTGTCAGGCGGTGAGCGTCAGCGTGCGTGGCTGGCCATGTTAGTGGCGCAGAACAGCCGTTGTTTGCTGCTGGATGAACCGACGTCGGCGCTGGATATCGCCCATCAGGTTGATGTGCTGGCCTTGATACAGCGCCTGAGCCGCGAGCGGGGGTTAACAGTGATTGCCGTACTGCATGACATCAACATGGCGGCGCGTTATTGCGATCGCCTGGTGGCGCTACGAGGCGGTGAAATGATTGCCGAGGGCGGCCCTGAGGTGATCATGCAAGCCGATGTGCTGGGCAATATCTACGGTATTCCGATGGGCATTCTGCCTCATCCACAGGGCGGTGCGCCCGTCAGTTTTGTTTACTGAGGCCTCGCCATGTTCGACATTTCCCGCCGTCGCTTATTGACGGCGCTGGCACTTTCGCCACTGATGAATGTTGCCCCACTACGCGCGGCAATACCTGATCTGCAGCGCATCCTGGCGCTGGAGTGGCTGCCGGTGGAGTTACTGATGGCGCTGGGTGTTTCACCGCTCGGTGTGGCCGATTTGCGTAACTACAACATCTGGGTGGGCGAGCCGCTGCTGCCTGCCAGCACTATTGATCTCGGCTTGCGCACCGAACCCAATCTGGAACTGATGACGCAGCTCGAACCTTCCTTAATCCTGCACTCCAACGGCTACGGTCCTGGGCTGGATAAACTCGATCGCATCGCACCTACCATGGGCTTTGATCTCAATAGCGGCGACGGTAAACCGCTCAGCACTGCCCGCAAATCACTGCATGCACTCGGTGCCCGGCTGGGGCGTGAAGCGCAGGCCGCACAACATCTGCAATTCCTTGACGAGCAGCTAGCGGCGGCGCGGGAGCGTCTGAAGCCTTGGGCGGATCGCCCGGTGCTGCTGATGTCATTAATGGACAGCCGCCACGCGATCACCTTTGGCACCAACAGTCTGTTTCTGGAAGTGATGGAAATCCTTGGCCTGAGCAACGCCTGGCATGGTGAAACCAACTTCTGGGGCAGCGCCGTAGTGGGGCTTGAACGGCTGGCCGATGTCGGCGATGTGCAGGTGATCTGCTTTGATCACGACAACGATCGGGATATGCAGCAGGTGATGAAAACCGCGCTGTGGCAGGCATTGCCGTTTATTCGCAGCGGCCGCTTTCAGCGCGTTCCGGCGGTGTGGTATTACGGCGCGACCTATTCGGCGCTGAAATTTGTTCGCGTGCTGGAACACGCGCTGGAGTCGCAATGATGCGCCATCGTCTCTTTCCTGTGATGCTGCTGAGCAGCATGTTCTTGCTGGCGCTGGCGCTGACCTATATCAACCTGCGTGAAGCCTTGCCCGTGGCGCAGTGGCAGCAGGCTCTCTTTGCCCCCGATATCAACAGTATTCAACAAGTGGTGTTCCATCACAGCCTGTTGTCGCGGCTGGCCCTGGCGCTGCTGGTGGGCGCGGGCCTCGGATTGGCTGGCCTGCTGTTTCAACAGGTGCTGCGCAATCCGCTGGCCGAACCGACTACGCTGGGCGTGTCATCGGGCGCGCAACTCGGTATTACCGTTGCGACGCTCTGGCACTTGCCGGGCGGCGAGCTGACGCAGCAATTTGCCGCGATGGCCGGTGCGGTGCTGGTGGGCATTCTGGTGTTTGGCGTGGCATGGGGCAAACGGCTGTCGCCGGTAACGCTGATCCTCGCCGGGCTGGTGCTCAGCTTATATGCCGGTTCGGTGAACCAAATCTTTGCCATCTTCAACCACGACCAACTGCTGAATATGTTCCTGTGGAGCACTGGCGCACTGAATCAGATGGATGGGCATAACGTCGCGATGCTGTGGCCACGTCTGCTGCTGGCCTTTGTGGTCGCACTGGCACTGTTACGTCCGCTGACGCTGATGGGGCTGGATGATGGCGTGGCAAAAACCTCGGACTGGCGCTGTCGGTGGCGCGCATTGCCTCTCTGGCGTTGGCCATCTTGCTGAGTGCGCAATTGGTAAACGTCGCCGGGATTATTGGTTTTATCGGCCTGTTTGCGCCGCTGCTGGCGAAAATGCTGGGCGGCCGCCGCTTGCTGAGCCGCATGTTGCTGGCGCCGCTGATCGGTGCCTTACTGCTGTGGCTCGCCGATCAGTGCGTGCTGTGGCTGACCAGCCACTGGCGCGAAGTCTCCACCGGAACGGCGACGGCGCTGATCGGTGTGCCGATTCTGCTGTGGCTATTGCCGCGATTGCGCACCGGTTCGGTTCCTCCGGCGATGAATATCGGTGACAAAGTGCCGGCAGAGCGTCAAAAGGTGCTGCTATGGTGCGGCATCGGTTTAGGGATTTTGGCACTGTTGAGTGCTGCTGGCCTGTCGTTTGGTCGCGATGCGCATAGCTGGACGTGGGCGAGCGGTGAAATGCTGCATCAGCTGTTGCCGTGGCGTGCACCGCGCGTGCTGGCGGCGCTGGTGGTGGGCATGATGCTGGGTGTGGCCGGTGCGCTGATTCAACGCCTCACCGGCAACCCGATGGCAAGCCCGGAAGTATTAGGCATCAGCTCCGGTGCGGCCTGTGGTGTGGTGGTGATGATGTTCTTCGTGCCCGGCGATGCGGTGGCATGGCTGCTGCCAGCCGGGGCACTGGGCGCGGCGCTGACGCTGCTGGTGATTATGCTGGTCGCCAGTCGCGGTGGCTTCTCACCGGAACGGATGCTGCTGGCGGGTATGGCGCTCAACAGTGCGTTTGTCACTTTGCTGATGGTGTTAATGGCGAGCGGCGATCCGCGGATGGGCGGTCTGCTGAGCTGGATTTCCGGTTCAACCTACAACATCAATCTGTCGCAAGCAGTGCAAAGTGCCGTGGTGGGTATCATCCTGATAGCACTAGCCCCGCTGGCGAGTCGCTGGCTCACGCTGCTGCCGTTGGGCAGCGCTACGGCGCGTTCGGCCGGTATGGCATTGACCGGCTCGCGTCTGAGCTTGCTGCTGCTGGCGGCGGCGCTGACGGCAACGGCCACCTTAACCATTGGTCCGTTGAGTTTTGTCGGTTTGATGGCGCCGCATATCGTGCGCATGCTAGGTTTCCGGCGTGCCTTACCGCAGGTGTTGATGGCGGGATTATTAGGCGGCGGGTTGATGGTGTTTGCCGACTGGTGTGGCAGGATGCTGGCGTTCCCGGATCAGATCCCGGCAGGGCTGATGGCGACCTTCTTTGGCGCGCCGTACTTTATCTGGCTGTTGCGTCGCGCATAAATGCGCAACCTACGGCAATGGGTTTCTGTGGGGCACGCATAAATGCGCAGATTTCGGCAATGGGTGTCTGCGGGGTAACTGCGCCTTAAGGTTCAGTCGGGCACTAATGTAGCGGGCGCCATTCATGGCGCCCGCTAATTGATTTACAGCTGCGCGAAACTGCGGCGTGCTGCATCTACGGTGCGCTGAATATCTTCCTGGCTGTGCGCCAGTGACATAAAGCCCGCTTCAAAGGCAGAAGGTGCGAGGTACACGCCTTGTTCCAGCATCAGGTGGAAGAAGCGCTTAAAGCGCTCAACGTCGCATTTCGTCACGTCTGCATAGCAGGTTACGCTCTCTGCATCGGTGAAGAAAATACCGAACATACCGCCAACACGGTTGATCACCAGCGGGATGTTTTCCGCTTTAGCCGCTGCCAGCAAGCCTTCAGACAGCTGCGTGGTGAGGTCGGTCAGAGTGCTGTGCGTGCCCGGTTGAGCAATCTGTGTCAGACAGGCAAAACCGGCTGCCATCGCAATCGGGTTACCCGACAGCGTACCCGCCTGATAAACCGGCCCGGTTGGTGCCAGCGCTGTCATCACATCACGACGACCACCAAACGCGCCCACCGGCATCCCGCCGCCGATGATTTTGCCGAGGCAGGTCAGGTCTGGAGTAACATCGTAATAGGCCTGAGCACCGCCCAGCGCCACACGGAAGCCGGTCATCACTTCATCAATAATCAGCAATGCGTCGAACTCATCGCAAAGTGCACGCAGTCCTGGCAGAAAGTCCGGCTGTGGCGGGATGCAGTTCATGTTGCCCGCAACCGGCTCAACGATGATACAGGCGATATCTTCTGGATACTGCTCGAAGGCCTCGCGCACTGATGCCAGATCGTTATAGGTGCAGGTCAGGGTGTGTTTAGCAAAATCTGCAGGAACGCCCGGCGAGTTCGGTTGGCCTAAGGTCAACGCGCCGGAACCGGCTTTCACCAGCAGGCAGTCGGCGTGGCCGTGGTAGCAGCCTTCGAATTTAATAATCTTGTCACGATGGGTAAAGCCTCGCGCCAGACGAATCGCGCTCATGGTGGCTTCGGTACCGGAGTTCACCATGCGCACCATGTCCATACTTGGCACCAGCTCACACACCAACTCCGCCATTTTCACTTCCATTTCGGTTGGTGCACCGAAACTCAAACCGCGTGATGCCGCTTCAATCACCGCATTACGAATGGTGGCGTTGTTGTGCCCCAGTACCATTGGGCCCCATGAACCGACATAGTCGATATAGGCTTTGCCATCGGCGTCATACAAATAGGCACCGTCGGCGCGTTCGATGAACAGCGGCACGCCGCCCACACCGGTAAAAGCACGTACCGGGGAGTTCACACCGCCAGGGATCAGGCGTTGCGCTTCGGCATACAGGTTTTCTGACTTACTCATTGTTCGGCTCCTGCTGTTCTGGAATAAATTCTGGCGCCATTTTAGGGAAGAACGTCTCGCGGCGAAAGGCGCATGGGTGCGAAAGCCCTTAGTAAAGCTATACTTTAGCGCACCCTGGTCGGCACACAGTGACAAGTCGGGTACTTGATTGCACTGGGCGGCTGGCAGATAATAGCGGAATTAAGGTCGTTTTCTGACCTGGACGTTTACCCGGAGTAAAACATGAGTGACGACGTAGCCGTGTTGCCTTTGCAATTCACTGAGGCAGCAGCGAAAAAAGTAAAAAACCTGATAGCGGATGAAGAAAATCCAGAGCTGAAACTGCGCGTGTATATCACTGGCGGCGGTTGCAGTGGTTTTCAGTACGGATTTACCTTTGACGATCAAATGAATGACGGCGACATGACCATTGAGAAGCAGGGCGTGGCGTTGGTGGTTGATCCCATGAGCCTGCAATATTTGGTGGGTGGTTCGGTCGATTACACTGAAGGCCTTGAGGGTTCACGTTTTATCGTGACAAACCCGAACGCGAAAACCACCTGCGGCTGTGGTTCTTCTTTCAGTATCTGATACTTGTTCTGGCCGCCGTTCTGGCGGCCAGAAACCTACCATTCAACGGTCACTAATCGTGACGTTTCTCGACGCTTCGCATCGCGTTTTAACACGCTTTCGGTCACCCGCGGCTGTGCACTGAAGTGACGTCCACAATCAATCGATGGCAATGTTTGTTCGCTCTGGCGTGAAATATCACAGCGGGAAAATAACGTCAGCGTGACGGCAATTGAGCCGGTTGAAGTCGCCGCGCCAATTGGCGCAGCCATCGCGAGCCCTATGGCCATGAGCAGTGCTCTGGTCATGAATAATTCCTGGTGAAGTCAAAAGTTGCGCGTTGCGCAAAAAGGGCACTGAGCATACGTGGCCGCAGTGCCTTATATTTTGATTTTCGACAATTTTTGCCGAATCTTTAATCTTTTATGGTGTTTATTTTCGCCGGATGTAAATCAGCGCACAGCTGTTTGGCTGCCAGCAGGATACGCGGGCCAGGACGACTGAGCCAATCATCATTGATGGCGATCACTGGCACCATCAGCTGTGGCTGCCAGAATTTCACGATATTTGCAGCTTGAGCACGGTCACCGCCAATCACAATCGCCTGCGGATGACGCGCCAGCACTTGCTCACGACTGACCTGCGGCCAGTTCACGCGGCTGTCAGCAAAGATGTTTTTGCCACCGCACAGCGTGATGACTTCGTTTTGCAACGTGTTGCGTGAGGCTGTAAACAGTGGCTGCTGGCCGAACTGCAGAAACAGTGGAATTGGCGTGTGCTGTTGATACTGTTTACGTAGCTCATTTTCCTGCTCTCGCAGTGATTGGGCGGCGTCTAGCGCTTGCTGAGGTTGTGGACTCCACTGTTTTAGCGCTGCCAGCGCATCAATCATCTGATCGATGGATTGCGGATCGATCCACTCAACCTTAATGCCTAAACGTTGCAGTTGATCGATCTGCCGCTGCGGATTACCGCCGCGCCAGGCCAGCACCACGTCCGGTTTCAGTTGCAGGATGCGCTCAACTTTAATGCCCTGCCAGTTTGCCACCTGTTCAAGCTGGGTTGCCTGCACCGGGAAATCTGAATACGCACTGACCGCCACCGGCGTAATGCCTGCAGCGAATGCCAGTTCGGTAAGATGGGGCGACAGGGTGATGACACGGGGTGCAGCGGCAAACAGGCTATTGCCAATCAGCAATAGCCCTAAAAGCAGATATTTAGCCACGCGCCAGCTGCGCCAGCAGGTTTTCAACCATCAGTGACGATTGTTTTGCGGCAACCACCAGAAACTCATCAAAGCTCAGGTGGGATTCTTTATCCGCCACATCAGAAATCGCGCGCACCACCACGAACGGCACCTTGAACTGATGGCAAACGTGACCGATAGCGGTGGCTTCCATCTCCACGGCGATCGCCTGTGGGAAGGTGGAGCGGATGCGTGCCAGTGGCTCAGCACCGTTGATGAACGCATCACCGCTGACCACTAAACCGCGCACGGCGTTGAGATCCAATTGCTTAATCACTTGCTCCGCAGCGGCGATCAGTTTTTCATCCGCCACAAAGGCTGCCGGGCAACCGGCCATCTGGCCTGGTTCATAACCAAACGCGGTGACGTCGGCATCGTGATAGCGCACTTCATCGGAGACCACGATATCGCCGACCTTCAGGGTTGCAGCCAAGCCGCCCGCCGAACCGGTGTTGATCACCACATCGGGTTTGCACAGCTCCAGCAACAGGGTCGTGCCAAGTGCCGCCGCCGTTTTACCGATGCCTGATTTCAGCAGAGCAACCTCAACACCGTTCAGCGTGCCGGTATAAATTTCACAACCAGCCAGCGTCAGGGTCTGACGGTTTTCAATTTTGTCACGCAGCAGGGTGACTTCCTGCTCCATCGCGCCAATAATGCCTGCTTTCATAAAGAATCTCGCTGTAGTTATGGATGTAAAGCTTAAAAGTGAGGCATAGTCTACCATGGCTGGCAGAGGATGAATTCACCAAAAATAAGGGGTAATGATGGCGCCGATCAATTTCAAAAATAAGATCAGTTTCACCCGACCTTATACCAGCCGCAAAGATCCCGAGGGCGAATACTTTATTACCCGCCACTTTGAGAGTGACCGTGGGCGCATCATCAATTCTGCTGCTATTCGCCGTTTGCAACAAAAGACGCAGGTGTTTCCGCTGGAGCGCAATGCTGCGGTGCGTTCGCGTCTGACGCATTCGCTGGAAGTGCAGCAAACCGGGCGCTATATCACCAAAGAGATCCTGCAAAACCTGAAAACGCAGGGCGGTGGGCTGGCGAATTACGGACTGGATGAGTTTGAAGGTGCGTTTGAGAGCCTGATTGAGATGGCCTGCCTGCTGCATGATGTGGGTAATCCGCCGTTTGGCCACTTTGGTGAAGCCGCGATTAATGACTGGTTTGACGACAATCTGCCTCTTGAGCTGGTGGACCCGCTGGTGGCGGGCGTGGCCGATGAACATCAGCGCGCGGATTTTGACCAGCTAAATGCAATGATTCGTCAGGATTTGTGCCACTTTGAGGGCAACGCGCAGGCGATTCGTCTCGTACATACACTGCTGCAGCTCAATCTCAGCTATGCGCAGGTCGCCTGTATTTTAAAATACACCGCACCGGCGTGGTGGCAGGGCGATAAGCCGGAAGCGTTTAGCGTGTTGATGAAGAAGCCGGGCTTTTATTTGTCCGAGCGCGAATATGTGGCTGACTTACGGGCCGCCACCGATATTAAAGAACATCACCGTTATCCACTCACCTGGATTATGGAAGCCGCCGACGATATTTCTTACTGTATTGCTGATTTAGATGATGCCGTCGAAAAAGATATTTTCGATGTCGAAACCTTGTATAAATATTTGCTCCAGGCTTGGGGGGCGGTAAACAGTGGCGATGCATTTAGCCGCACGGTGGGCGAGGCCTGGAAAGAGGCCAATCAGAAAAAACGTCGCAGTGTTAGCGACCAATTTTTCATGTCGCTTCGGGTTAACGTACAAAATGTGTTAGTCAGCCATGCTGTGCGCCGTTTTGTCGATAACCTTCCGGCTATTTTCGAAGGAAACTTCAATCACGCACTGCTGGAAGATGACGGTGAAGAAGGCCGTTTATTGAAATTATTTAAAACCGTGGCGCGACAGCGGGTATTTAACCATCCTGAAGTTGAACAGCTGGAATTACAGGGTTATCGGGTGATAAAAGGCCTGCTGGAAATCTATCAGTCGTTGATGTTGTTGGATTATGAGCAGTTTACCAGCCTGATGAACGACGATTTCTTACCGCAACATCCGATTGAAACCCGACTGTTTCATAAGCTTTCAGGAAAACATCGCAAAGCCTATCAACAGCAGACGCGCTCATTAATTGTCGAGCATAAATATCAGCGTTTGTTGTGGGAACGTTATTATCGTTCACGGCTGATTCAGGACTATATCAGCGGTATGACAGACAATTACGCCTGGGATGAGTATCGCCGTTTAATGGCCGTGGAATAAGGTGAGAATTGTAAAGATGAAGAATAAATTTTTACCTTTGACCAAAACTTTAGTAGGAACTTCGCGCTAAAAACTTAATCTCATCATCACGACCACAGCAATGGTCTGGCCGTAAATCTTAGAGAGACACAGACAAATGAAAAAAAGCACATTAATGTTAAGTGCACTGGCGCTTAGTCTGGGCATGGCAATGAGCCCTGTGAGTTTCGCGGCGGAAAGTGCTTCCTCCTCGAGCCAACAGTTGCCAAGCCTGGCACCGATGCTGGAAAAAGTCATGCCTTCCGTGGTGAGTATTAGCGTTGAAGGCAGCACCACGGTGAAAACCCCGCGCATGCCGCAGCAGTTCCAGCAATTCTTTGGTGATAATTCACCTTTCTGCCAGGACGGATCGCCTTTCCAAAGCTCGCCAATGTGCCAGAGCGGCGGTGAGGGAAGCCAGGGCGGTGACAGCGGCGGAGCCAACACTCAGCAGCAAAAATTCCGCGCGCTGGGTTCAGGTGTGGTGATCAATGCTGATAAAGGCTATGTGGTTACCAACAATCACGTGGTGGACAACGCCACTAAAATTCAGGTGCAGCTGAGCGATGGCCGTCGCTATGACGCCAAAGTGATCGGCAAAGATCCGCAGTCTGATATCGCGCTGATTCAGCTGCAGGACGCGAAAACCTGACGGCGATTAAGATCGCCGACTCTGACGACCTGCGTGTAGGTGATTATACCGTTGCGATCGGTAACCCTTACGGACTCGGCGAAACGGTGACCTCCGGTATCGTTTCTGCACTGGGACGTAGTGGTCTCAACGTTGAAAATTACGAAAACTTTATTCAGACCGACGCCGCGATTAACCGCGGTAACTCCGGTGGTGCGCTGGTGAACCTGAACGGTGAACTGATCGGCATCAACACGGCGATTCTGGCGCCAGACGGCGGCAATATCGGCATCGGCTTTGCGATCCCGAGTGCGATGGTGAAAAACCTGACGGCGCAGATGATCGAGTTTGGCCAGGTGAAACGCGGTGAGCTGGGTATTATGGGCACCGAGTTAAACTCTGAACTGGCGAAAGCGATGAAAGTCGATGCCCAGCGCGGTGCCTTTGTCAGCCAGGTTCTGCCGAATTCGGCAGCGGCAAAAGCGGGCGTGAAAGCCGGTGATGTTGTGGTGTCGATGAACGGTAAACCGTTGACCAGCTTTGCGGCGTTGCGTGCTGAAGTGGGTTCACTGCCGGTCGGCACTAAACTGCAGTTGGGTCTGTTGCGTGATGGCAAGCCGGTGAATATCACGGTTGAGTTGCAACAGAGCACGCAGGAAAAAGTGCAGTCCGCCACTATCTACACTGGCATTGAAGGAGCCGACCTGAGCAATATCGACAGCAATGGCCAGAAAGGCGTGCGTGTGGATAATGTGAAAGCGGGCAGTGCAGCGGCGAGGATTGGTCTGAAGAAAGGTGACGTGATTCTGGGCGTCAACCAACAGGCTATCGCTAATCTCGGTGAACTGCGCAAAATCCTTGATACTAAACCGTCCGTGCTGGCACTGAACGTGCAACGCGGAGACAGCAGCCTCTACCTGCTGATGCAGTAAAGTCATCTGATGATGTCAACAGGCGAGCTTCGGCTCGCCTGTTTTGTTTTTGTCATGCGCGGCTGCGCCACTCGCTAGCATCAGCACCCTTTTAAGGTGGTCCAAATTGTGCAGCTGCCGGTTTCGCAATGTGACGTCCACCGCAATTCCCGCATTCTCCATCCGGCTATGTGCAGTTGCACAATGCCAGGCGTGCGTGGGATGCGTATTCTGTCAATTCGTCTCTTTCTCTGGAGTGATTGATGGCCACCTATCATCTCGATGCGCGACTGGCTCAGGATATTGTTGCCCGCACCATGCAAATTATTGACAGTAATGTCAACGTGATGGATGCGCGCGGCCGCATTATCGGCAGCGGTGATCGTGAGCGTATTGGCGAATTGCACGAAGGTGCGCTGTTGGTGTTGTCGCAGGGAAGAGTGGTGGATATCGATGAAGCCGTGGCAAAACACTTGCACGGCGTGCGGCCAGGCATCAACTTGCCGTTGCGTATTGATGGTGAAATCGTGGGTGTTATCGGCCTGACCGGTCAACCTACGGCACTGCGTCACTACGGTGAACTGGTGTGTATGACGGCGGAAATGATGCTGGAGCAGGCACGGCTGCTGCACATGCTGGCGCAGGACAGTCGTCTGCGCGAGGAGTTGGTGTTGAACCTGATCCGCAGCGATACGCTTTCACCCGCGCTGAGCGAATGGGCGCAGCGCCTGGGCATCGATCTTAATCAACCGCGCGTGGTGGCGGTGGTGGAAGTGGACAGTGGCCAGCTTGGCGTTGACAGCGCCATGTCGGAACTCCAGCAGTTGCAAACGCTACTGACCACGCCGGATCGTGACAACCTGATTGCCATCGTCTCACTCACTGAAATGGTGGTCTTAAAGCCAGCGCTCAACGCCCATGGCCGTTACGATCAGGACGATCACCGCCGTCGTGTCGATCAACTGTTACAACGCATGAAAGAGAGTGGTCAGGTACGCATGCGCATCGCGCTCGGCAATTTCTTTACCGGCCCCGGCAGTATTGCCCGTTCCTATCGTACGGCGCGCACCACCATGATGGTGGGCAAACAGCGTATGCCTGAACAGCGCAGCTTCTTCTATCAGGATCTGGTGTTGCCCGTGCTGCTGGACAGTTTGCGCGGAGGCTGGCAAGCCAATGAGCTGGCGCGTCCGCTGGCGAAACTGAAAGCCAATGATAATAATGGTTTATTGCGCCGCACGCTGGTGGCGTGGTTCAGCCATAACGTCCAGCCGAGCGCCACGGCGCGCGCGCTGTTTATCCATCGTAATACCCTGGAGTATCGCCTTAACCGCATCTCCGAACTCACCGGATTAAATTTGGGTAATTTTGACGATCGTCTGCTGCTGTATGTGGCGTTGCAACTGGACGAACAGAGCTAATCATTGTTGTAAGTGGGAGAGGAAGATGTTGCCATTGAAAGTGCGCATTGCCGGGCTACTGGTTGGTTTGATGATGACGGCGGCCTGCCATGCTCAACTCCCCGCGCTGGCATTTTTATCCCGTGAGGCGATGCAGCAGACACGAGCAGCGCTGGAGAGTCATCAGGCTGCGCCACAGACCGTGCAGGCCTGGCAGCAACTCAAACAGGCAGCTGACCGTGCACTCAAGCAGCCAAATCCCAGCGTGATTCAGAAAGGTATATTACCGCCCAGCGGTTCGCGCCATGATTACCTCAGCCTGAGCGCCTACTGGTGGCCGGATCCTGAGAAGGCCGATGGCTTGCCATGGGTGCGTCGCGATGGCGAGGTCAATCCAGCGAGTAAGAACAATCAAAGTGACGGTGTGCGTCTGGCGCGTTTTACCGCTGATGTGCAGGCGCTCACCCTCGCCTGGTATTTTTCCGGCGAGGCGCGTTATGCGACGAAAGCCCAATCGATGATACGCA
The DNA here is from genome assembly GCF_002095465.1 of Pantoea rodasii. Lineage (GTDB taxonomy): Bacteria > Pseudomonadota > Gammaproteobacteria > Enterobacterales > Enterobacteriaceae > Pantoea > Pantoea rodasii. The sequence continues at coordinate 172,683 of NZ_MLFP01000007.1, forward strand.
CCTGGTTTATCGACCCAGCAACGCGCATGAATCCCAACCTTAACTTTGCCCAGGGCGTGCCGGGCAGAGCGCAGGGGCGTCACACCGGGGTGCTGGATGGGCGCTATTTTTCCACTCGCGTGGTAGATGCACTGCGACTATTGCAAGATTCGCCGGGCTGGCGGCAACAGGATCAGGTCGCACTGCAGGCCTGGTTCAGCGATTATCTCGACTGGCTGCAAAACAACACGCTGGCTCAAGGCGAGCGTGATGCGCCCAATAACCACGGCAGTTGGTACGCGGCGCAAGTGGCTGGAATTACCTGGTACCTGCATCAGCCTGCAGTGATTAAACAGATGACCGCATTAGCCCAGAATAAAATCGATGGGCAAATTCGTGCGGACGGAACCCAGCCGCTGGAATTGGCACGCACGCGATCGTTCCATTACAGCTATTTCAATTTGCAGGCACTGACGAGCGTCGCGCAACTGGCGCAGCGGAGCGGGGCAGGCGATCTCTGGCATTATCAGCAGCAAGGCGGTTCGTTGCTGAGTGCGCTGGATTATATGGCACCTTTCAGCGATGACGATAAACGCTGGCCATGGAAAAACCGCGATCGTATTAGCGTGCGCTTGATTCCGCTACTCTCGCTCGCGGACAGCAGCCTGAACAGCGGCCGTTATCAGCGATGGATTGAGCGCGCGACCGAAACGCAGTCGGCGTTCAATATCAGCGCAGCAGAAGCGCGAGGTGCGGAAAGAGAAGCGCTGCGTGATATGTGGTTGTTGTCGCGGCCAGCCACGCATCAGTGATAGGAAGGTTACAACCGAGGCTGCGTGCTGTTAAGCATTAAACCCATCGACGCCTTGTGGGCCGCATCGGCATCGCCGAGCATGATCGCTTCATAAATCTTGCGATGCTCGTCCAAAAAATATCCTGCGCGCTGGAGGGCCAGGTGAAGAAGCACTTAAAGATGGTTTCCAGCAAATTACCAAACGGGATGTAAAAACAGTTGTCTGTGGAGTGAAAAATCAGGCGATGAAAGGCGCTATCCACTTCCAGCCAGCGAGCTAGATCGAAGGAACTCGCGGCGCAAACGGCGATCATTTCGCGGAATAAGACAGAAAGTTCAGTGCGCTGTGCCTGAGTGGCATGTAACGCAGCCAGTTTAGCGGCCTGCGGTTCAATGGCTTCTCGGAATGCCAGAAACTGTTGATACATCTCTGCCGTTGATTCGATGCCCTTCATCCATTCCAGCAGCTGTACATCAAGCAGATTCCAGTACGTGCGGTCGCGAACATGCGTGCCGAGTTTGGGGCGCGATTCTAATAATCCTTTCGAAGATAACAACTTGAGTGCTTCACGTACGGCAGTTCGGCTGACGCCAAAGAGGCTGCACAGCTCGACTTCGCTGGGCAGAACGTCACCGGCCTTAAATGTGCCTGATAGAATTTTTTGCGCGAGGTCACCGGCGATATGAACATCCAGGCCGCGCTGTCCTGAGGTGATGGCTGCGAATTGCATGGCTTTAGTTATACCGGAAGTCAGACATAACCCGATACTAACCAGGGATTGTGAATACAGATAGGTGAAACAGGCCCAGATAAAACTGAATTAAGGCAAAAAAAGGCCAGCATAAGCTGGCCCTGGGAACGCGTGGGGGAAATTAACGACCGTTGCGGGTCAGTTGATCCAGATCGGATTCAATTTCAGCGATCTTGTTCGACACCACGTTTTCCAGATGACGCAGATCCGCGAGGATTTTGCGTTTCAGATCGACTTCGACCTGGTCGCGCTGGCAAATCTGATCCAGTTCATCGATCACATAACGCAGGTTCGGGCTGATTTCCTGCACTTCTTTATAACCCTGGCTGGTGTGATCGGCGACGACAGTTTTACGCTGACGCGGGTATTTAAATTTCACGCTTTTCGCGAAGAATTCACCTTTGTCTTTGCGGAAGTAGATTTTCAGGATGTCGTTGCTGGCTTCCTGGCGCAGGCTGTAACGGTCGATGTCTTCAGGAGAGCTGATACCTAAGCTTTTCAGGTTGTCGTACATAGCGTTTATATTCCATCTTAGAGTGGGTGAGCGCGCAGGACTATCATCATCATTCGGGATGCAGCAGAAACGCAGCAACCGGAACGCTTACGGCATACTTAATCAACTGTAGACACAAAAACCGGGATGAACAGTGCGCGACCGGAGTTAACTGGCGCGGATTATGAACTGTTTGAAAAATAAACGCACCAGTTAATTCGCGGCGCGAAGCAGGTAGTTGAGATTGGACTGTAAAGAAATGATTACGGGCCTGATTACAGGCCCGTTGGCAGGGGTTTTCGACGAAACGATGATTTAGTCGATGGTGCGCAGCAGTTCGTTAATACCGGTTTTTGCCAGAGTTTTGGCGTCAACTTTCTTCACGATCACGGCACAGTACAGGCTGTAGCTGCCATCTTTAGACGGCAGGTTACCTGAAACCACCACAGAACCCGCTGGGACGCGGCCGTAATGCACTTCGCCCGTTTCACGGTCATAAATTTTGGTGCTCTGACCGATGTAGACGCCCATTGAGATCACAGAACCTTCTTCAACGATCACGCCTTCCACGATTTCAGAACGCGCGCCGATGAAGCAGTTGTCTTCGATGATGGTCGGGTTGGCCTGCAGTGGCTCCAGAACGCCGCCAATGCCAACGCCGCCAGACAGGTGGACGTTTTTACCAATCTGCGCACAAGAGCCCACGGTGGCCCAGGTATCGACCATGGTGCCTTCATCAACGAAAGCGCCGATGTTGACGTAAGAAGGCATCAGCACGGTGTTACGCGCAATGAAGGCGCCCTGACGCACGGCTGCGGGTGGCACAACGCGGAAACCGGCATTTTTGAAGCGAGCTTCATCCCAGTTAGCGAACTTCATTGGCACTTTGTCGTAGAAGCGCGTTTCTGCGCCTTCAATTACCTGGTTGTCATTGATGCGGAACGACAGCAGCACTGCTTTCTTCAGCCACTGATGCGTTACCCACTCTCCGTTGATCTTTTCAGAAACGCGCAGTTCACCGCTGTCCAGCAGGCCAATCACCTGTTCGATGGCTTCACGGGTCGCGCTGTCTACGCTGGCTGGCGTGATCTCGGCGCGGCGCTCAAAGGCAGATTCAATAACGCTCTGTAACTGTTGCATAATAATTTCCTGAGTCTGTCATACGGGTCCAGCCTTTGCTGAACATGATTTAGGTGTCTACCCTAAATCATTCAGGTTGCAGGAAGGCGGCAACGCAGCGAATCCCTGGGAGCATACATCAGTATGTGACCGGGGTGAGCGAGGAAAGCCAACGCACCTGCAGCTTGAATGATGACGGGTAGATCACACTTTATCGTTTGGATTGAGGGCCTCTGTCAACCGTTGTTGCAGCACATTGCGCATTTCTACATCAAGTGCGCGTCGCTCGCTGTCAGCCAGGATGAAAAGATCCTCAACCCGTTCGCCAATCGTACTGATGCGCGCGCCGTGCAGCGAAACGCCGAGGTCGGCAAACACTTCCCCGACACGTGCCAGTAAGCCAGGTTGATCCAGCGCCACCAATTCCAGATAACTGCGACGGTCGGTATGCGTCGGCAGGAAATTCACTTCCGTATCAACACTGAAATGTTTCAGTCGCGCAGACTGGCGGCGTGTACGTGGCGGCACCCATTCCGTTTGGGTGATGGCTTGTTCCAGCGCCTGCATGATCATCGGATGTCGATCGGCAGCCAGCGGACTGCCGTCCGGCTCCAGCACGATAAAGGTATCCATCGCCATGCCATCGCGGCTGGTGAAGATTTGGGCGTCGTGCACGCTCAGATTGCGCCGATCGAGTTCCCCCGCGACGGCGGCGAACAGATGCGGGCGATCCGGGCTCCAGATGAAAATCTCGGTGCCGCCGCGTGTGGCCTGTGGGCTCACCAGCACCATCGGCTTAGTGAGATCGTGGTGAATCAAATGGCGCGCATGCCACGCCAGCTGATTGGGTGTGTGGCGCAGGAAATAGTCAGCGCGGCAGCGGCTCCAGATATGATGCAGACGCTCTTCGTCGAGGTTTTCCATCCGCAGCAGCGCCAGCGCCTGCAAGCGATGATGCCGTACCCGTTCACGCAGATCCGGGCTATTTTCCATGCCGCGCCGCAGCTGCTTCTCGGTGGCGAAGAACAGCTCACGCAACAGGCTCTGCTTCCAGCTATTCCATAAGCTTTCGTTGGTGGCGCAGATGTCGGCAACGGTCAGTGACACCAGATAACGCAGGCGATTTTCATTTTGCATCACTTCGGCAAACTGCTGAATCACCGTCGGATCCTGAATATCGCGACGCTGGGCGGTGACGGACATCAGCAGATGATGGCGCACCAGCCAGGCGACCAGCTGCATTTCCCGCGAGTTAAGCCCGTGCAGCTCAGCAAAATCAAGCGCATCCTGCGCGCCAAGAATCGAGTGATCGCCGCCGCGTCCTTTGGCGATATCGTGCAGCAAAGCGGCCATCAGTAGCAGCTCAGGTTGCGGTAAGCGCGGCCAGAGTTCGACGCATAAAGGATGCATCGGCCGCGTGGCTTCGTTAGCAAAACTCTCCAGCTTTTGCAGCACGCGAATAGTGTGCTCATCTACCGTGTAGGCGTGGAACAGGTCAAACTGCATCTGACCCACAATATTGCCCCACAGCGGCGTGTAGGCCCACAGCACGCTATGCCGATGCATCGGCACTAACGCACGCTTTACCGCGCCGGGATGACGCAGAATCGCCATAAAGGTTTCACGTGCTTCGGCAATCTGACACAGCGGCTGTTTCAAATGGCGGCGTGCATAGCGCAGATGGCGCAGCGTGGTGGAATAGATGCCTTTGATGTTTTCGTTACGCACCATCACATAGAACATGCGCACAATGGCCTGAGGTTCGCGATCGAACAAGGTCGGATCGCGCAGGTCGATTAAATCGCCGCGTAGCTGGAAATCATCATCAATGCTGCGGGGTTTCTCCGTGGTGGAGAGCGCGAGAATCGCTTCATCAAACAGCTGCAGCAGCATTTGATTCAGCTCACCGATGCGGCGCGTGACGCGATAAAAATCCTTCATCATGCGCTCAACCGGTTCGTTGCCTTCACCGAGGTAATTGAGTCGCTGTGCCACGGTGAGCTGGCGATCAAACAGTAAACGGTTATCGTAACGGGTCAGCGTTAGATGAAGGGCGAAGCGGATGCGCCAGAGAAACTCCTGACATTCGTTGATTTCGTTGCGCTCGGCTTCGGTGATAAAACCAAAACCTACCATTTCATCCATGGTGGTGGCGCCGAAGTGACGGCGCGCCACCCACTGTAAAGTGTGGATGTCACGCAGGCCGCCGGGGCTGCTTTTGATATCTGGCTCGAGATTGTAACTGGTGCCGTGGTAACGCAGATGGCGTTCCTGCTGCTCTTCAATTTTGGCGGCAAAGAAGTGTGCGGACGGCCAGAAACCATCGCTGAAAATGTTCTTTTGCAGCTCAAGGAACAGCGCAACATCGCCGGTGAGCATGCGCGATTCAATCAGATTAGTGGCGACGGTGAGGTCAGATAAACCTTCCAACAGACACTCTTCCAGCGTGCGTACGCTGTGGCCCACTTCGAGCTTTAAGTCCCACATCAACGTCAGCAATTCGCTGGTGCGCTGTGCTGCGGCTTCATCTAAGGGCTGGCGACTGAGGATCAGGACATCGATGTCTGACAGCGGATGCAGCTCACCACGTCCGTAACCGCCCACGGCCACCAACGCAATCTCTTTCATTTTATCGAAGCCGTAGAAGCGCCACAGGCGGCGTAACAGGCGATCGATAAACAGCGTGCGGGTATCAATCAGCGATTCAACATCGGTGCCCGCGTCAAAGGCAATGCCGAGGTGCTGCTGGAATTGCTCAAGGTAGAGTCTCAGCTTGTCTCGCGTCAGGGCTTCATCGGGCCAGCTGGCGGGTGAATCGGTCAGGCCTTTGTGTACTGCTTCGGTCACGCTACCACTCATCGACATGCCTCGTAAGCGTCATAAAAAAGGCCGGCATTAAGCCGGCCTGGTACTGTCCTGGAGAACGTTACGCGTTGTTTTCGAGCACCGCAGCAATGGTGTCGTCTTCACGCAGCGTCAGAATCTCACAGCCGTTTTCTGTCACCACAATAGTATGCTCATACTGTGCGGACAAGCTGCGATCTTTGGTTTTTACGGTCCAGCCATCTTTCATGGTGCGGATGCGATAATCACCGGCATTGACCATCGGCTCAACGGTAAAGGTCATGCCAGCCTGCAACACCACGCCACCGTCATCCGCATCATAGTGCAGCACCTGTGGCTCTTCATGGAAACCTTTGCCGATACCATGGCCACAGTATTCGCGCACCACAGAGAAATCCTGCGCTTCAACATATTGCTGAATCGCACGGCCCAGTTCACGCAGGCGGATGCCCGGTTTCACCAGACGCAGCGCAATATAGAGGCTTTCCTGCGTCACGCGACACAGGCGCTCGCCTTGAATCGTCGGTTTGCCGACGATAAACATCTTCGAGGTGTCACCATGGTATTCATCTTTGATCACCGTGACGTCGACGTTGACCACGTCACCATCTTTCAATACGCGGTCATCGCTCGGAATACCGTGGCACACCACTTCGTTTACTGAGATGCAAACGGATTTCGGGAAGCCGTGATAGCCAAGGCAAGCTGAGATTGCCTGCTGCTTGTTGGTGATGTGATCGTGGCAGAGGCGGTCAAGTTCACCGGTGGTCACGCCAGGCACCACGTGCGGGGCGATCATTTCCAGCACTTCCGCAGCCAGACGGCCTGCCACGCGCATTTTTTTCGATTTCTTCAGGGGTTTTAATTGAAATGGCCATTAAATATTCCGCAATTGCCGACTTTTTCGACAATAATGAGTTCTGTGGCAGTCATGTTAGCAGTCAGCAATTAGGCTGCCAAATCGGGATTGTTCCGCGCCTCAACTGCCAACAACTATTGGCGTAATCCTGCGCATTATGGTATAAAGCGCGCCGACGATTCTCTGTCACCTTCGTGGATGGCAGGAAACGCATAAACTCATTATGTGTACTAAAACACACATGTATCGACACATACGCCGGGGTGCCTTGAAAGAGGTCGGTCGTATGGGATACATGGAGGCCCAACCCCAATCATACTTTAGAGGTAATCATGGCAACTGTTTCAATGCGCGACATGCTCAAGGCTGGTGTTCACTTTGGTCACCAGACCCGTTACTGGAACCCGAAAATGAAGCCATTCATCTTCGGCGCACGTAACAAGGTTCACATCATCAACCTGGAGCAGACTGTACCAATGTTCAACGACGCTTTGGCTGAGTTGAAAAAGATTTCTTCCCGTAAAGGTAAGATTCTGATCGTAGGTACTAAGCGCGCTGCTGCCGAAGCGGTAAAAGAGTCAGCTCTGAGCTGCGACCAGTTCTTCGTTAACCACCGCTGGTTGGGTGGCATGCTGACTAACTGGAAAACCGTTCGTCAGTCAATCAAACGCCTGAAAGATCTTGAGTCACAGTCTCAGGACGGTACTTTCGACAAACTGACCAAGAAAGAAGCGCTGATGCGTACTCGTGAGCTGGCCAAGCTGGAAAACAGCCTGGGCGGTATCAAAGACATGGGCGGTTTACCGGATGCACTGTTCGTTGTTGACGCCGACCACGAACACATCGCGATCAAAGAAGCAAACAACCTGGGTATCCCAGTATTTGCGATCGTTGATACCAACTCTGATCCAGATGGTGTTGATTTCGTTATCCCTGGTAACGACGATGCAATCCGTGCTGTAACCCTGTACCTGACTGCCGTTGCGACTACCGTTCGCGAAGGCCGTTCACAGGACCTGGCTGAGCAGGCTGAAGAAACAACTGAAGCATAATAAGGTTCGCTCTTTCTAAGAGCCCTTAGACATCAGATGTTATCTGTTAAGGGGGCCGCACAGGCCCCTTTTATTTATCTGAGTTTGTCACGCTTCCTTCGGGTAAGCGGGGCAGAGTAAATTTTCCGCAACAAGTTTCTGACAATGTGTAAGCACTCAGAGACGAATCGAGGATTTTTGAATGGCTGAAATTACCGCTGCATTGGTAAAAGAACTGCGTGAGCGTACTGGCGCAGGCATGATGGATTGCAAAAAAGCGCTGACTGAAGCGAACGGCGACATCGAGCTGGCGATTGAGAACATGCGTAAATCTGGCGCGATCAAAGCCGCTAAGAAAGCAGGCAACGTTGCTGCTGATGGCGTGATCAAATCTAAAATCGCTGACGGTTTTGCACTGATTCTGGAAGTTAACTGCCAGACCGACTTCGTTGCTAAAGATACTGGTTTCCAGGCTTTCGCTGACAAAGTTCTGGATGCAGCTGTTGCTGGTAAAGTGACTGATGTTGAAGCTCTGAAAGCGCAGTTCGAAGAAGAACGCGTAGCGCTGGTTGCTAAAATCGGTGAGAACATCAACATCCGTCGTGTTGCTATCCTGGAAGGCGCTCAGCTGAACAGCTATCAGCACGGTGCTCGTATCGGCGTTGTGGTTTCTACCACCGGTGCTGACGAAGAGCTGAGCAAGCAAGTTGCCATGCACATTGCTGCAAGCAAGCCAGAATTCGTTAAGCCAGAAGACGTGTCTGCTGACGTGGTTGAGAAAGAGTACCAGGTTCAGTTGGACATCGCCATGCAGTCTGGCAAGCCAAAAGAAATCGCAGAGAAAATGGTTGAAGGCCGCATGAAGAAATTCACCGGTGAAGTTTCTCTGACCGGTCAGGCTTTCGTCATCGACCCAAGCAAAACCGTTGGCCAGGCTCTGAAAGAGAAAGGCGCAGACGTGATCAACTTCATCCGCTTCGAAGTGGGTGAAGGCATTGAGAAAGTTGAAGCTGACTTCGCAGCAGAAGTTGCTGCAATGTCCAAACAGTCTTAATGCTCCGAAAGAACCGCCGGAAGGCGGTTCTTTTTTGTCTGCGTTTTGCGTGGACCACTTTTCAGTCTCATCCCAATAGCTTTTTTCGTTCGCTAAGCGGATGATCGATCAGATTTAACTTCTCATTCATCACATCTTCCAGGAAGAATTGACCATGGCGACCAACGCAAAACCTGTATATCAACGTATCCTGCTAAAACTGAGTGGCGAAGCACTGCAAGGCGCCGAAGGTTTTGGTATTGACGCGAGCGTGCTTGACCGTATGGCGCAAGAGGTGAAAGAGCTGGTTGAGCTGGGCATCCAGGTGGGTGTGGTTATTGGTGGCGGTAACCTGTTCCGTGGCGCAGGCCTGGCACAGGCAGGTATGAACCGTGTGGTCGGCGACCATATGGGTATGCTGGCAACCGTGATGAACGGCCTGGCAATGCGTGATGCGTTGCACCGTGCGTACGTCAACGCGCGTCTGATGTCCGCGATTCCGCTGAATGGCGTGTGTGATAACTACAGCTGGGCAGAAGCCATTAGCCTGCTGCGTAATAACCGCGTAGTGATCTTCGCCGCCGGTACCGGCAACCCGTTCTTTACCACCGATTCAGCAGCGTGCTTGCGCGGCATCGAAATCGAAGCCGATGTGGTGCTGAAAGCCACTAAAGTCGATGGCGTTTACTCGGATGATCCGGTGAAAAACCCGGATGCCACGCTGTACGAACAGCTGAGCTACGGCGAAGTGCTGGATAAAGAACTGAAAGTGATGGACTTGGCCGCCTTTACACTGGCGCGCGACCATCAGCTGCCTATTCGCGTCTTCAATATGAACAAGCCTGGCGCGCTGCGTCGTGTAGTGATGGGTGAAAAAGAAGGCACCCTGATTACGCATTAATACCCGACGCGAGATAAAATAAGGTATATTCTGTTGGCGCGATGCAGTGGCATCGCGCAGCTTTCAGGATGATCGATGTTTATCGATACCACTTCCGGGTTGCCCGGAAATGGCCAGGTCAAACCGAATCCAAGGGTTTTAACGTGATTAACGACATTAAAAAAGATGCTGACACGCGCATGGAAAAATGTGTGGATGCATTCAAAAACCAAATCAGCAAAGTGCGCACCGGTCGTGCTTCTCCTTCACTGCTCGACGGCATCGTTGTTCCTTACTACGGTACACCTACGCCGCTGCGTCAGCTGGCCAGCGTCACGGTAGAAGACTCCCGTACACTGAAAATCAACGTGTTTGACCGCTCTCTGAGCCCGGCCGTTGAAAAAGCCATTATGGCGTCTGACCTGGGTCTGAACCCAAGCTCAGCCGGCACCGATATTCGTGTGCCACTGCCAGCGTTGACGGAAGAGCGTCGTAAAGATCTGATCAAAGTCGTGCGTGGCGAAGCGGAGCAGGGTCGTGTTTCTGTTCGTAACGTGCGCCGTGATGCTAACGACAAGATCAAAGCACTGCTGAAAGACAAAGAGATCAGCGAAGACGACGAACGTCGCTCGCAGGATGAGATCCAGAAAATGACCGATGTCTACATCAAAAATCTTGATGCAGCATTGGCCGAAAAAGAAAAGGAACTGATGGATTTCTAATGCCATCAGATTACCTATACCCAAAATATTTCAAGGTGCAGTAAGGCGGCAAGGGAATGAATCTCCAGGAGCTTACGAAGGTAAGTGACTGGGGTGAATGAGCGTAGCCAACGCACCTGCAAATTGAAGTATGACGGGTATAAAACGCCGTTCAGAGACGTGGTACGACTCTGGCGGCGTTTTACGTTGTGCCTGGCGCAGTTGCAGGCACGATCCACGACGTCACAGGGATAGCATAATGAAGCGATTAACACTGCTGGGTTCTACCGGCTCGATTGGTACCAGCACGCTGGCGGTCATTGCGGCCAATCCAGACCTGTATCAGGTCACTGCGCTGGTTGCGGGTCAGAACGTGGCGCTGATGGCCGAACAGTGTCAGCAATTTTCCCCACGCTATGCGGCGATGTCAGATGAAGCCTCCGCACAAGCGCTGCGTGAGCGACTGAGAGCATTAAATCTTCACACCGAAGTGCTCTCCGGCGTTCAGGCGGCTTGCGAACTGGCTGCGCTGGATGAAGTGGATCAGGTGATGGCGGCCATCGTTGGCGCTTCTGGTCTGCAACCCACGCTGGCTGCGATTCGTGCGGGTAAAACGGTATTACTCGCGAATAAAGAGTCACTTGTCACGTGCGGCCGCCTGTTTATGGAGGCGGTACGTCATCATAAGGCCCAGCTGTTGCCGGTCGACAGCGAGCACAACGCCATTTTTCAGAGTTTACCCGCTTCCATACAGCATCAGTTGGGGTACGCTGATCTGCGAGAGAATGGCATTGAATCTATTCTCCTTACGGGATCGGGTGGTCCTTTTCGTGACACGCCATTAGCGGATTTGGCCGCAATGTCGCCAGATCAAGCGTGTGCACATCCGAACTGGTCAATGGGGCGTAAAATCTCCGTTGATTCGGCCACCATGATGAATAAAGGTCTTGAATACATTGAAGCCCGCTGGCTGTTTAACGCCACTGACGCGCAAATGGAAGTCATCCTGCATCCGCAGTCGGTGATCCACTCCATGGTGCGTTACTGCGATGGCAGTGTGCTGGCGCAACTGGGCTCGCCCGATATGCGAACGCCCATCGCGCATAGCATGGCATGGCCAGCACGTATTTCGGCCGGCGTAACGCCTCTCGATTTCACACGCATGAAGTCATTGACGTTTGCTGAACCGGATTATGAGCGCTATCCCTGCCTGAAGCTGGCCATTGATGCTTGCTCGACAGGGCAGGCTGCCACCACCACTCTGAATGCGGCAAATGAAGTGGCCGTCGCAGCATTCCTGCAGCATCAGATTCGCTTTACCGACATCGCCGCCATCAACAGTGAGGTGCTGGCATCTCTGGTTTGCCAGGAGCCGGGCAGCATCGATGATGTGATGGAAATCGATCGGTTAGCGCGAATCTGTGCCACAGAATTGCTACCACGCTTTCGTTTAGCAGGTTGATACTTCCCGCTATTTGTTCGCTCAGGGTGAAAATGGTATAGTCGCTCGCTCGCGTTTTACGGCACGACATTGATTCGATGTCATCCGGCAGCGTTGCCGGGGTTTGCTGCAGGCGCAATGTATTCAGAAACCACAGCATTTCTGATGAAAGGAATTATTACGCGTTATGTCGTCCAACAATCACAACACAATCGATGACGAGTCGTACTGCACGCCACGTCACGTGGCCATCATTATGGATGGTAATGGTCGCTGGGCAAAAAATCAGGGCAAACTGCGTATTTCAGGCCACAAAGCCGGGGTAAAATCAGTACGCCGGGCCGTCAGCTTTGCGGTCAGCCATAAACTGGAAGCGCTCACGCTCTATGCGTTCAGCAGTGAAAACTGGAGCCGACCAGTACAGGAAGTGACGGCCTTAATGGAATTGTTTGTTTGGGCGCTCGACAGCGAAGTCAAAAGCCTGCACAAACACAACGTACGTCTGTGCGTGATTGGCGATATTAGCCGTTTCAATAATCGTATACAGGAACGCATTCGCCGCGCCGAGGAACTGACTCAGCAAAATAATGGACTAACCCTCAACATTGCTGCCAACTACGGCGGCCGTTGGGATATTATCCAGGGTGCCAGAAAACTGGCCGAACAGGTTCAGGAAGGTTTGTTACGTCCTGACCAGATAACCGAAGAAAGCCTGGCTCCGTATCTGTGTATGCAGGAGCTGGCGCCGGTGGATTTAGTGATAAGGACCGGGGGAGAGCATCGGATTAGCAACTTCCTGCTGTGGCAGATTGCCTATGCTGAGTTTTGGTTTACCGATGTTCTTTGGCCTGATTTTGATGAACACGTTTTTGAAGGTGCACTGAATGCATTCTCTTCGCGGGAGCGACGCTTTGGCGGCGCGGCACCAGGCGGCGCCTGAGCAATCTGGGGGTAACCTTTGCTGAAGTCTCGTCTGATCACCGCGCTCATTTTGATTCCGCTGGTGATCGCTGCTCTGTTTTGGTTACCGCTGTCCGGATTTGCGATTACCACCATCATCATCTGTATGCTTGCCGCCTGGGAATGGGGGCAGCTGGCGGGTATGAAAACACGTCAGCAGCGTATCTGGCTCGCCGTGCTGTGCGGCCTATTGCTGTCGGCGATGCTTTTCACCCTGCAACCCTATCAACGCAATCTGCACCAGTTCCAGATGGAAAGCTCGCTTTGGGCGGCGCTGGGTTGGTGGATTGTCGCACTGTTTCTCGTGCTGTTTTATCCCGCCTCTGCGGCGTTGTGGCGCACTTCGCGCCCACTGCGCTTGCTGTTTGGAATCCTCACCGTGATCCCGTTCTTCTGGGGCATGATGGCGCTGCGTCAGTATCACTACGACACCGATCATTTTGCGGGCGCGTGGTGGCTACTGTTCGTGATGCTGCTGGTGTGGGGCGCGGATTCAGGCGCGTATATGTTTGGACGTCTGTTCGGCAAACATAAACTGGCGCCAAAAGTGTCACCGGGTAAAACCTGGGAGGGCTTCTTTGGTGGCCTGCTGTCATCGGCGATTATCGCCTGGCTGTTTGCCTTGCTGGCTCCGCTTTCCGTCGCGCCGGGCACGCTGGTGATTTGTGCGGTCATCGCAACGCTGGCTTCAGTGTTGGGTGACCTGACCGAAAGCATGTTCAAACGTGAAGCGGGCATCAAAGACAGCGGTAACTTGATTCCGGGTCACGGTGGTATCCTCGATCGTATCGATAGCCTGACAGCCGCAGTGCCGGTATTTGCCTGCCTGCTGCTGCTGGTGTTCCGCACCCTCTGAGGATTAGCGACAATGTTGAGCATACTCTGGAGTTTTGTCGCCTTTATCGTGGCGCTTGGCGTGTTAATTACCGTGCACGAGTTCGGCCACTTTTGGGTGGCCCGCCGCTGTGGTGTCAAAGTCGAACGTTTCTCGATTGGCTTTGGCAAAGCGTTGTGGCGTCGCAGCGATCGTCAGGGGACTGAATACGTTATCGCCCTGATTCCGCTGGGTGGCTACGTCAAAATGCTCGATGAGCGTGTAGAGAGCGTCCCCGCCGAACTGCGCCATCAAGCCTTCAACAATAAAACCGTGCTGCAACGTGCATCCATCATTGCCGCCGGTCCCATCGCAAACTTCATCTTTGCCGTTTTCGCCTATTGGGTGGTGTTCATCCATGGTGTGCCGGGTGTACGTCCGGTGGTTGGTGATATTCTGAGCGGTTCGGTCGCTGCAGAAGCGCAAATTAGCGCCGGTATGGAACTTAAAGCGGTAGATGGTATCGAAACGCCTGATTGGGATGCTGTGCGCATGGCGCTGATCGGTAAAATCGGCGACAACAATGCCACGCTTACCGTCTCGCAATTTGGTGAAGAGGCTACGCAGCAAAAGCAGTTAGATTTGCGCGAATGGCAATTTGAACCGGATAAGCAGGACCCGGTGGTGGCGTTAGGTATTCGCCCACGTGGGCCGCAGATCGAAACGACCTTAGCTGAAGTTCAGGCAAACTCACCGGCCAGCGCTGCCGGTTTGCAAGCAGGCGATAGGATCGTTAAAGTCGATGGTCAGCCGTTAACACAATGGCAGGCATTTGCGGCGCAGGTACGCGATAATCCGCGCAAAAACATGGCGCTGGATGTAGAACGTAACGGCGAACCTGTGGCGTTGACGTTAACGCCGGAAGCGAAACCGGGCAATGAAGCGGAAGGATTTGCGGGAGTGATTCCGCGCGTGATTCCGCTGCCGGATGAGTACAAAACGGTAAGGCAGTATGGGCCCTTTGCCGCCATCGGTGAAGCCAGTGTCAAAACCTGGCAACTGATGAAGTTAACGGTCTCGATGCTGGGCAAGTTGATAACCGGGGAAGTGAAGCTGAATAACCTGAGCGGGCCAATTTCGATTGCGCAAGGTGCCGGGTTATCAGCGGAATATGGGGTGATTTACTATCTGATGTTCCTGGCGCTGATCAGCGTCAACTTAGGGATCATCAACCTGTTCCCTCTGCCGGTATTAGATGGTGGACATCTGCTCTTTCTGGCGATCGAAAAGATCAAAGGTGGACCGGTGTCCGAGCGAGTTCAGGACTTCAGTTATCGCATTGGCTCAATTTTGCTGGTGTTATTAATGGGGCTTGCACTTTTCAATGATTTCTCACGTCTGTAATAGCTGGAATGCAGACAGGCGTGGGATGTGTTAGGAAAACGCATAACAACGATGGCGATGAAAAAGTTGCTCATAGCGTCGCTGCTGTTTAGCAGCGCCACCGTTTACGGTGCAGACGATTTCGTAGTGAAGGACATTCATTTCGAAGGTCTCCAGCGAGTCGCCGTCGGCGCGGCTCTGCTCAGCATGCCCGTACGTGTCGGTGATACGATTTCTGATGATGACGTCAGAAACACCATTCGCTCACTGTTCGCCACCGGCAACTTTGAAGATGTCCAGGTCCTGCGTGACGGAACGACCCTGATTGTTCAGGTGAAAGAACGTCCGACTATTGCCAGCATCACTTTCTCCGGCAACAAAGCGGTTAAAGAAGATCAGCTGAAGCAGAACCTTGAAGCTTCCGGTGTCCGCGTAGGTGAAGCGCTTGACCGTACCACGCTCTCCTCAATTGAGAAGGGCCTGGAAGACTTCTACTACAGCGTCGGTAAATACACCGCCAGCGTAAAAGCGATTGCGACACCGCTGCCGCGTAACCGCGTGGATCTCAAGTTCGTCTTCCAGGAAGGCGTTTCTGCTCAGATCCAGCAGATCAACATCGTCGGCAATAAAGCCTTTAGCTCTGACGAATTGATCTCGCGCTTCTCACTGCGTGATGAAGTGCCATGGTGGAACGTGGTGGGCGATCGTAAATACCAGAAGCAAAAGCTGGCCGGGGATCTTGAGACCTTGCGCAGCTTCTATCTGGATCGCGGTTATGCGCGCTTTAACATCGATTCCACGCAGGTGAGCCTGACGCCAGATAAAAAAGGCATCTACATCACCGTGAACATCACCGAAGGCGATCAGTACAAGATTGCCGGTGTGATTGTGAACGGCAGCATGGCAGGCCATTCTGCGGAAATCGAAAAGATGACGCGTATTCCATCGGGTGAGCTGTACAACGGCACCAAAGTCACCCAGATGGAAGATGACATCAAGAAACTGCTGGGTCGCTACGGCTACGCCTATCCGCGCGTCGTCACTCAGCCAGAAATCAACGACGCTGATAAGACCGTTAAACTGCACATCAACGTCGATGCCGGTAACCGTTATTACGTGCGTAAAGTGCGCTTCGAGGGCAATGACACCTCGAAAGATGCCGTTCTGCGCCGCGAAATGCGTCAGATGGAAGGTGCCTGGTTAGGCAGCGACCTGGTTGATCAGGGTAAAGAACGTCTGAACCGTACCGGTTACTTCGAAACCGTGGATGTTGATACACAGCGCGTGGCGGGTTCTCCTGACCAGGTCGATGTGGTTTACAAGGTGAAAGAGCGCAACACCGGTACCTTCAACTTCGGTGTCGGTTACGGTACTGAAAGTGGCGTCAGCTTCCAGGTTGGTGTGACGCAGGAAAACTGGCTCGGCACCGGTAATACCGTGGGTATTAGTGGTACCAAAAACGATTACCAGACCTACGCTGAATTCTCACTGACCGACCCGTACTTTACGGTTGACGGTGTGAGCTTGGGTGGCCGTGTATTCTATAACGACTTTAAAGCCGATGATGCTGACCTGTCAGACTACACCAACAGAAGTTATGGTGTTGACGGTACGCTGGGCTTCCCGGTTAACGAGAACAACACACTGCGTGTGGGCCTGGGTTATGTGCATAACGACCTGTCCAACATGCAGCCGCAGATTGCGATGTGGCGTTATCTGGATTCGGTAGGTCGTCATCAGGGCCTGAATGATGATGGTGATTTCTCTGCGGATGACTTCACCTTCAACTACGGTTGGACTTACAACACGTTGGACCGCGGCTTCTTCCCAACCAAAGGTAACCGTACCAACCTGAACGGTAAAGTGACCATTCCAGGTTCTGACAACGCCTTCTATAAAGCCACGTTGGATACCCAGCAGTACGTGCCGTTGAACCGTGATGCGACGTGGGTCGTGTTGGGTCGTGGCCGTGTCGGATATGGTGACGGGCTCGGTGGAAAAGAGATGCCGTTCTATGAGAACTTCTACGGCGGCGGTTCAAGTACCGTACGTGGCTTCCAGTCCAATACCATTGGTCCGAAAGCCGCTTACCTGAATGATGGCTCATCCACTTGTACTCTGACGGATCCTAACGGTATCTGTAAGTCAGATGATGCAGTGGGTGGTAACGCGATGGCGATTGCCAGCCTTGAGCTGATTACGCCAACGCCGTTCCTGAGCGAGAAATACGCTAACTCAGTCCGTACATCGGTGTTTATGGATGCCGGTACCGTCTGGGATACCAAATGGCAGAACACCGCAGAAACACGTGCGGCGGGCATTCCGGACTACAGCGATCCGAACAACATTCGTGTCTCTGCCGGTGTCGCCTTGCAATGGATGTCGCCATTAGGTCCGCTGGTATTCTCATATGCTCAGCCGATGAAGAAAGTCGAGGGAGACAAGTCAGAGCAGTTCCAGTTTAACATTGGTAAAACCTGGTAAGGCTCTGAGCAGGGAAGTGAAAAATACCGTCTTGCACCCGTGTCACGCGCTGTCGTGACACGCTGCAAACACACACGTTGAGGTAAGGAGTTTATAGTGAAAAAGTTGTTCTGTGCTGCTGCTCTGGGTGTTGCATTAGCTGCTTCTGCGGGTGCCCAAGCGGCCGATAAAGTCGCTGTCGTTAACCTGAGCCAGGTTTTCCAGCAATCTCCGCAGCGTGCCGCTGTTGCTAAGCAACTTGAGGGTGAATTCTCAAGCCGTGCTTCTGACCTCCAGTCACAGCAGCAGAAAATCCAGGGCGAAATCCAGGATTTGCAGCGTAACGCATCAACCATGAAAGCCAGCGACCGCACCAAAAAGAGAAGCAAATTGCTTCTGAGCGCGCTGCTTTTGAACAGAAAGCTCAGGCTTTCGACAAAGACAACCAGTCTCGTCAGATGCAGGAACGTAACAAGCTGCTGGCTAAAATCCAGACCGCTGTACAGTCTGTAGCGAAGAGCGAGGGTTACGATCTGGTGCTGGATTCTCAGGCCGTGCTGTACTCTTCTTCTGATGCTAAAGACATCACTGCTGACGTTGTAAAACAGGTTAAATAATCGATGTCATCAATTCGACTGGCTGATTTAGCCCAGCAGTTGGATGCAGAATTGCACGGAGATGGCGATATCGTCATCTCCGGCATTGCTTCTATGCAATCCGCCACCACTGGTCAAATCACTTTTCTTGCAAACAGCCGCTACCGCGAGCAGCTCGCACTTATCCAGGCATCAGCCGTGGTGCTGACGGAAGCGGATCTGGAGTGGTGTAAAACCGCTGCCCTGGTGGTGAAAAATCCTTACCTAACCTATGCCCGTATGGCACAACTGCTGGACACAACGCCGCAGCCCGCGCAAAATATCGCGCCCAGTGCGGTGATCGATCCGACAGCGACGCTGGGTAAGAATGTTTCGGTGGGTGCGAATGCGGTGATCGAGTCTGGCGTTGAGCTGGGTGACGACGTCGTGATTGGCGCCGGATGTTTTGTCGGTAAGCGGACGCGAATCGGCCGTGGCTCACGTTTGTGGGCTAACGTTACGATTTACCATGAAATCGAGATGGGTCAGGATTGTCTGATTCAGTCCGGTACTGTGATCGGTGCTGATGGTTTCGGGTATGCTAACGACCGTGGTAATTGGGTGAAAATTCCACAGCTGGGTACCGTTGTGATTGGTGATCGAGTCGAAATCGGTGCTTGTACCACCATCGATCGCGGTGCACTTGATAACACTCTGATCGGCAATGGTGTTATCATAGACAACCAGTGTCAGATTGCGCATAACGTTGTGATTGGTGATAACACGGCCGTTGCTGGCGGTGTGATCATGGCGGGTAGTCTGAAGATTGGACGTTATTGTATGATTGGCGGCGCCAGTGTCATTAACGGCCATATGGAAATCTGTGACAAAGTGACCGTAACGGGCATGGGCATGGTAATGCGCCCCATCACAGAACCTGGGGTTTACTCATCGGGTATCCCACTGCAACCCAACAAAACCTGGCGTAAAACGGCAGCGCTGGTGATGAATATCGATGAAATAAGCAAACGCTTAAAAGCCATCGAACGTAAGGTCGGCAAAGACGACTAAACGCATCCCACGCTACCCGCTTTCATAATAAAGCAGCGTACCGTCGTCCTCTTCGGTTTACCCCGAGCAAGGCAGAAGGTATCTCAAGAAAGCGCGACGCCACCGAACTGATTTGCGGCCTGCGGAGGATCATTTTGATCTGTGCAGGCCGTGTTATTATTGCCATCGAATTTTTTAGGACAGGAAGAGTATTTTGACAACTGAAACGCATACTCTGAAAATCGAAGAGATTTTAGAACTGCTGCCGCACCGCTATCCATTCTTGCTGGTTGACCGCGTGCTGGAATTTGAAGAGCATAAATATCTGCGTGCGGTGAAGAACGTTTCTGTTAATGAACCGTTTTTCCAGGGACATTTCCCTGGTAAGCCGATTTTCCCAGGCGTTCTGATTCTGGAAGCAATGGCGCAGGCAACCGGTATTCTGGCGTTTAAAAGCGTTGGTAAACTGGAACCCGGCGAGCTGTATTACTTCGCCGGTATCGACGAAGCCCGCTTCAAGCGTCCGGTGGTACCGGGCGATCAGATGATCATGGAAGTGACCTTCGAGAAAACTCGTCGTGGTCTGACGCGCTTCAAAGGCGTGGCAACCGTAGACGGCAAGATTGTCTGTGAAGCGACCATGATGTGTGCCCGTAGCCGGGAGGCATAATTAGTGATTGATTCAACCGCCAATATTCACTCCAGTTCCGTTATTGAAGAGGGTGCCGTCATCGGCGCCAATGTTCACATCGGCCCGTTCTGCTTTGTCGGCGCTAACGTGGAAATTGGTGAAGGTACGGTGCTTAAATCGCACGTGGTGGTGAACGGCCATACGCGCATCGGTAAAGATAATCAGATCTATCAGTTTGCTTCGATTGGTGAAGTGAATCAGGACCTGAAATATGCCGGTGAACCGACCCGTGTTGAAATCGGCGATCGTAACCGCATCCGCGAAAGTGTCACTATTCACCGTGGCACCATGCAGGGTGGCAACCTCACCAAAATCGGCAGTGATAACCTGCTGATGGTTAATGCGCATATCGCGCATGACTGCGTGATTGGTAACCGCTGCATCTTCGCCAACAATGCCACACTGGGCGGCCATGTCACCGTGGATGATTTCGCAATCATCGGCGGTATGACGGCAGTACACCAGTGGTGCACCATTGGCGCACATGTGATGGTTGGCGGTTGTTCAGGCGTCGCTCAAGATGTGCCACCGTACGTTATCGCGCAGGGCAACCACGCGACACCGTTCGGTATCAACATCGAAGGCCTGAAGCGTCGCGGTTTCAGCAAAGAAGCTCTGCATGCGATTCGTAATGCGTACAAGCTGCTCTATCGCAGCGGAAAAACGCTGGATGAAGTGAAGCCAGAGATTGAAGAGCTGGCCAGGCAACATAGCGAAGTGCAGCCTTTCTACGACTTCTTTGCTCGTTCAACTCGTGGATTGATTCGTTAATCCATGTCAGTGCGTCCCTTAACGATTGCCCTGGTCGCCGGAGAAACCTCCGGCGATATTCTAGGTGCAGGTCTTATCCGTGCGTTGAAAGCGCGTCATCCTGATGCCCGTTTTGTGGGTGTTGCGGGACCGTTGATGCAGGCCGAAGGTTGTGAAGCCTGGTATGAGATGGAAGAGCTGGCGGTGATGGGCATTGTTGAAGTGCTTGGCCGCCTGCGTCGTTTGTTGAAAATTCGCAAGGATTTGACGCAACGCTTTACCCAACTCAAACCGGATGTCTTTGTCGGTATTGATGCACCTGATT
This sequence comes from Pantoea rodasii, assembly GCF_002095465.1. GTDB lineage: Bacteria > Pseudomonadota > Gammaproteobacteria > Enterobacterales > Enterobacteriaceae > Pantoea > Pantoea rodasii. The sequence continues at coordinate 193,619 of NZ_MLFP01000007.1, forward strand.
TCAATATCACGCTGGAAGGCAGCCTGAAGCGCGCGGGCATTCGCACCATCCATTACGTCAGCCCGTCCGTTTGGGCGTGGCGGCAAAAACGCGTATTCAAAATTGGCCGCAACACCAATCTGGTATTGGCGTTCCTGCCGTTTGAAAAGGCGTTTTACGATCGCTACAACGTGCCGTGTCGCTTTATTGGCCATACCATGGCAGACGGCATGCCACTGCAGCCGGATAAATCAGCGGCGCGCCGTGAACTGGGCATCGCTGACGAAGCGATTTGTTTGGGTTTGTTGCCAGGCAGCCGTGGTGCGGAAGTGGAAATGCTCAGCGCCGATTTCCTGCGCGCGGCGCAGCTGCTGCGTCAGCGTTATCCCACGCTGGAAATTGTCGTGCCGCTGGTAAATGCCAAACGTCGCGAGCAGTTCGAACAGATTAAAGCAGAGGTTGCACCAGAGCTACCAATGCACCTGCTTGATGGCAAAGGTCGTCAGGCCATGATTGCCAGTGATGCCGCGATTCTTGCCTCCGGCACCGCTGCGCTGGAATGTATGTTAGCGAAGTGTCCGATGGTCGTCGGTTACCGCATGAAGCCGTTTACCTTCTGGCTGGCGAAACGTCTGGTGAAAACACCGTATGTTTCGCTGCCTAATCTGCTGGCAGGCCGTGAATTGGTGAAAGAGCTGCTGCAGGATGAGTGTCAGCCAGAGGCGCTGGCAGCCGCATTAGAACCCTTGCTGCATGCAGGGGCTGAGCGCGATGCCCTGCTGAGCACCTTCACCGAATTGCACCAACAGATCCGCTGGAATGCCGATGAGCAAGCCGCGGATGCCGTACTGGAGATTGCCAATGGCTGAGTTTATCTACCCTCACGCACACCGCATCGCGGGCGTGACGAAGTCGGACGCGGTCCGCTGGTGGGCGCGGTGGTTACGGCAGCCGTCATCCTCGATCCGGCCAATCCTATCGTTGGGCTGGCTGACTCGAAGAAGCTTTCTGAGAAGCGTCGTCTGGCGTTGTATGATGAAATCAAAGAGAAAGCGTTGGCCTGGAGCCTTGGCCGTGCGGAGCCTGAAGAGATCGATCAGCTCAACATTTTGCACGCGACGATGCTGGCGATGCAGCGCGCGGTGGCAGGTTTGCCGATTGTTCCTGATTTTGTATTGATTGACGGTAACCGATGCCCGGCGTTGCCGATGCCGTCGCAGGCGGTGGTCAAAGGCGATAGTCTGGTGCAAGAGATCAGTGCGGCCTCGATCATTGCTAAAGTAACGCGTGACCGTGAAATGGCTGAATTAGATCTGCTGTTCCCGCAATATGGCTTTGCTCAGCACAAGGGCTATCCAACCGCGTTGCATATGGAAAAACTGACGCAGTTTGGCGCCACGCCGCATCATCGTCGCAGCTTTGCGCCGGTGCGTAATGCCCTGATTGATGCTGATGTGCTGGCCGCGCGTCAGCCGACTACGCTTTAATAGCCTGACGCTGTTTTAACCGGAAACTGATATGGCTGAACCTCGTTTTATACATCTGCGCGTCCATAGCGATTACTCCATGGTGGATGGCCTGGCGAAAACCAAGCCGTTGATCAAGAAAGCGGCTGCACTTGGCATGCCGGCGATCGCGATTACCGATTACATCAACCTGTGTGGATTGGTGCGATTTTACGGCAGCGCGCACGATGCAGGTGTAAAGCCAATCATTGGGGCCGACTTCCACGTTGCCAGTGAGTTGATGGGCGATGAGCTGACACAGATCACGGTGCTCGCCGCTAATAATATCGGTTATCAAAATCTCACCCTGTTGATTTCACGGGCTTATCAGCGCGGCTACGGCTTTGCCGGTCCCATTATCGATCGTGACTGGCTGGTGGAACTGGGCGAGGGCACTATTTTGCTCTCCGGTGGACGCAAGGGCGACGTGGGGCGCAGTTTGCTGCGCGGCAACAACGCGCTGGTGTCGCAGTGCCTCAGTTTCTATCAGGAACACTTCCCCAATCGTTATTATCTAGAGCTGACGCGTACCGGGCGCGCAGATGAAGAGTCTTACCTGCATGCCGCCGTGGAGTTAGCGATTGCCGAAGGTGTGCCGGTGGTGGCCACCAATGAAGTCTGCTTCCTCAATGAAGAAGATTTCGATGCGCATGAAATCCGCGTGGCGATTCATGATGGCTTCACGCTGGACGATCCTAAACGTCCACGTCACTACAGCCCTCAGCAATATATGCGCAGCGAAGAGGAGATGTGCGAGCTGTTCTCGGACATCCCGGAAGCGCTGGAAAACAGCGTAGAGATTGCTAAGCGTTGTAACGTCACGGTGCGCCTTGGCGAGTACTTCCTGCCGCAGTTCCCCACCGGCGAGATGACGACCGAAGATTTCCTCGTGATGAAGTCTCGCGAAGGACTGGAAGATCGCCTGACGTTCCTGTTCCCGGATGACAAGGTACGTGCGGAGAAACGCCCAGAATATGATGAACGTCTTGAGATTGAACTCAACGTTATCAATCAGATGGGATTCCCTGGCTACTTCCTGATCGTGATGGAGTTTATCCAGTGGTCGAAGGATAACGGTATTCCGGTTGGCCCGGGTCGTGGTTCCGGCGCCGGTTCATTAGTGGCGTATGCGCTAAAAATTACCGATCTGGATCCGCTGGAATTTGACCTGCTGTTCGAACGTTTCCTTAACCCGGAACGTGTCTCGATGCCCGACTTCGACGTCGATTTCTGCATGGAGAAGCGCGATCAGGTTATCGATCACGTTGCTGAAATGTACGGACGCGAAGCGGTTTCGCAGATCATTACCTTCGGCACCATGGCGGCGAAAGCGGTAATCCGTGATGTCGGCCGCGTGCTCGGTCATCCGTATGGTTTTGTCGATCGTATCTCTAAGCTGATCCCGCCCGATCCTGGCATGACGCTGGAAAAGGCCTTCGAAGCCGAACCGCAGCTGCCGGAAATCTACGAGGCGGATGAAGAGGTCAAAGCGCTGATCGATATGGCGCGGAAGCTGGAAGGTGTCACGCGTAACGCCGGTAAACATGCTGGTGGTGTGGTGATCGCGCCGACCAAAATCACCGATTTCGCCCCGCTCTACTGCGACGAAAACGGTCAGTTCCCGGTGACTCAGTTTGATAAGAATGATGTGGAATACGCTGGGCTGGTGAAGTTTGACTTCCTCGGCCTGCGTACGCTGACCATTATCGACTGGGCGCTGAAAATGATTAACCCACGCCGCGCGAAGGAAGGGTTAGAACCGATCGATATTGCCGCCATCCCGCTGCAAGATAAAAAAAGCTTCGACATGCTGCAACGCTCGGAAACCACGGCGGTGTTCCAGCTTGAATCGCGCGGCATGAAAGATTTGATCAAACGTCTGAAGCCTGACTGCTTCGAAGATATGATCGCTCTGGTGGCGTTGTTCCGTCCGGGACCGCTGCAATCGGGCATGGTAGATAACTTCATTGACCGTAAGCACGGTCGTGAAGAGATTTCCTATCCGGACATTCAGTGGCAGCACGAAACCCTGAAGCCGGTGCTCGAACCGACCTACGGCATCATCCTGTATCAGGAACAGGTGATGCAGATCGCCCAGGTGCTGTCAGGTTACACCCTTGGCGGTGCAGATATGCTGCGCCGTGCGATGGGTAAGAAGAAGCCAGAAGAGATGGCCAAGCAGCGTTCGGTGTTCCAGGACGGTGCAGAAAGTATGGGCATCAATGGCGAACTCTCGATGAAGATCTTCGATCTGGTAGAGAAGTTTGCCGGTTATGGCTTCAACAAGTCGCACTCCGCTGCATACGCGCTGGTGTCGTACCAAACGCTGTGGCTAAAGGCGCACTATCCTGCTGAATTTATGGCGGCGGTGATGACCGCGGACATGGATAACACCGAGAAAGTGGTCGGGCTGGTGGATGAGTGCTGGCGCATGGGACTGAAAGTGCTGCCGCCAGATATCAACTCCGGCTTGTATCCCTTCCACGTCAATGATGAAGGTGAGATCGTTTACGGCATCGGCGCCATCAAAGGCGTGGGTGAGGGACCCATCGAGGCGATCATTGAAGCGCGTAACGAAGGCGGCTACTTCAAAGAGTTGTTTGATCTCTGCGCGCGTACCGACACCAAAAAGATCAACCGCCGTGTGATGGAAAAGCTGATCATGTCGGGCGCGTTCGATCGTCTCGGCCCGCATCGCGCCGCGCTGATGAGTGCACTCAGCGATGCACTGAAAGCCGCGGATCAGCATGCGAAGGCGGAAGCCACCGGACAGGCGGATATGTTTGGCGTGTTGGCCGAAGAGCCAGAGCAGGTGGAGAAGTCCTACACCAATATCACGCCGTGGCCGGAACAGATTCAACTGGATGGCGAGCGCGAGACGCTCGGGCTCTATTTGACAGGCCATCCGATCAATCAGTATCTGAAAGAAATTGAGCGCTACGTTGGTGGCATGCGTCTGAAGGACATGCACCCAACGGATCGTGGTAAAGTAACCGTCGCGGCAGGGCTGGTGATCGCCGCCCGCGTGATGGTCACCAAGCGCGGCAACCGAATTGGTATTTGTACTATTGACGATCGTTCCGGTCGTCTGGAAGTGATGTTATTTACCGATGCGTTAGATAAATACCAGCATTTGCTGGAGAAGGACCGTATCCTGATCGTCAGTGGACAGGTCAGCTTTGATGACTTTAGCGGTGGCCTTAAAATGACCGCCAGAGAAGTTATGGACATCGACGAAGCGCGGGAAAAATACGCGCGCGGACTTGCTATCTCGCTGACGGACAGGCAAATTGATGACCAGCTTTTAAACCGTCTCCGCCAGTCTCTGGAGCCTCATCGTTCTGGGACCATTCCGGTGCATCTCTACTATCAGAGAGCCGATGCGCGGGCGAAGCTGCGCTTTGGTGCAGCGTGGCGTATTTCGCCCAGCGATCGTTTACTCAACGATTTGCGGTCGTTAGTAGGATCGGAGCAGGTGGAACTGGAGTTTGACTAAAACAGGAACATTATGAGTCTTAATTACCTGGATTTTGAACAGCCAATCGCAGAACTGGAAGCGAAAATCGACTCGCTGAAGTCAATTGGCCGTTCGGATGAAAAACACGATATTAATCTGGATGAGGAAGTGCAGCGTCTGCGCGAAAAAAGCGTTGAGCTGACCCGTAAAATCTTCTCAGATTTAGGTGCCTGGCAGGTCGCGCAGCTTGCGCGTCATCCGCTGCGCCCTTACACGCTGGACTATGTCCGCAACGCGTTTGATGATTTCGATGAGTTGGCAGGCGACCGTGCTTATGCCGACGACAAAGCGATTGTCGGCGGCATTGCCCGTCTTGATGGTCGCCCGGTGATGATCATTGGTCATCAGAAAGGTCGTGAAACCAAAGAGAAAATCCGTCGTAACTTCGGTATGCCAGCACCAGAAGGCTACCGTAAAGCGTTACGTCTGATGGAAATGGCTGAACGCTTCAAAATGCCATTGATCACCTTCATCGACACCCCGGGCGCCTATCCGGGCGTGGGCGCAGAAGAGCGCGGTCAGTCTGAAGCCATCGCACGTAACCTGCGTGAAATGTCTGGTCTCAAGATTCCGGTGATCTGTACCGTAATCGGTGAGGGCGGATCCGGTGGTGCGCTGGCGATTGGCGTGGGCGATAAAGTGAACATGTTGCAGTACAGCACCTACTCGGTCATTTCTCCGGAAGGCTGTGCGTCAATCCTGTGGAAGAGCGCCGATAAAGCGCCACTGGCTGCCGAAGCGATGGGCATCACTGCCGATCGCCTGAAAGAGCTGAAGCTGATTGACTCGATCATTCCAGAGCCATTGGGTGGTGCGCATCGTCATCCGTTGGATATCGCGGCAAGCTTGAAAAAGCAACTGCTGGCGGATTTGGCCGATCTCGACGTGCTGAGCACTGAAGAGCTGCTCGACCGTCGCTACCAGCGTCTGATGAGCTACGGCTACGCGTAAGCAAGCCGGTGCATGAAGAGAAGCGGACTCCGGTCCGCTTTTTTTATGCCCGCTGATTACCGAGTGAGATCGTTCAGACTGCTATGAGTTGGGCAGCAAAGACAATTTAATCCGCCAGAAAAGACCTGTTTAAAGAGCAAGGTGTCCATTCAATCATGAACTCACCTTAATATTGAGTGAGAGCTGGCTGACGGCTGCGATCAGGGCAGCAATAACAATCTAACCGGCCAGAAAAGGCCTGTTTAAAGAGCAAGGTGTCCATTCAATCAAGAACTTACCTGAATATTGAGTGAGAGCTGGCTGACGGCTGCGATCAGGGCAGCAAAGACAATTTAATCCGCCAGAAAAGACCTGTTTAAAGAGCAAGGTGTCCATTCAATCAAGAACTTACCTGAATATTGAGTGAGAGCTGGCTAACGGCCGCGAACGGGGCAGCAATAACAATCTAACCGGCCAGAAAAGGGCAGCCCGAAGAGCAAAGCGTTCGGGCCACGGATGGCCCGGTCGATCTGCATGGATGCGTTATTCCTTTGCGATCGGGCTGCCCTTTTCTGGCCTTGGCACCCAATTCACAGCGATCCCCCCTAAACAGCAGCCTCTCTCAGCCATACGTCCCACAGCAACAACACCGCATTCCAGAACATTCACCTCTCACTTTTCGCTATCCTTATTCAGTGCCATAACACCACAGGAGGTGAGCATTGAATATTATCGCGATCATGGGACCGCACGGCGCGTTCTACAAAGATGAACCGATTCGTGAACTGGACGCAGCCCTCAAGCTGCAAGGTTTCCAGACCGTTTATCCCAACAATGCCAGCGACCTGCTTAAACTGATTGAACACAACCCGCGCATCTGCGGCGTGGTTTTTGACTGGGACGATTACAGCCTTGCGCTGTGCAGTGACATCAATCAGCTCAACGAATATCTGCCGCTGTATGCCTTCATCAACACCCATTCGCAGATGGACGTCAGCATCAATGAAATGCGCATGGCACTGCAATTCTTTGAATACGCGCTCAACGCGGCTGACGACATCGCATTGCACATTCGCCAGTACACCGATGAGTACATCGATAAAATCATGCCGCCGCTCACCAAGGCGCTGTTTACCTATGTGAAAGAGGGTAAATACACCTTCTGCACGCCGGGGCATATGGGTGGTACTGCCTTCCAGAAAAGCCCGGTGGGCAGCCTGTTCTATGATTTCTTTGGTGCGAACACCCTAAAGGCGGATGTCTCTATCTCCGTTACTGAACTCGGTTCGCTACTTGACCACACTGGCCCGCATCTCGAAGCAGAAGAGTACATTGCGCGGACTTTCGGCGCTGAACAGAGCTATATGGTGACCAACGGCACCTCAACGTCGAACAAAATTGTCGGGATGTACGCCGCACCAGCGGGTAGCACGGTATTGATTGACCGTAACTGCCATAAATCACTCACCCATCTGCTGATGATGAGCGACATCATTCCGATCTGGCTCAAACCGACACGCAACGCGCTCGGTATTTTGGGTGGGATCCCGCAGCGGGAGTTCACGCGCGACAGCATTCAGCACAAGGTCAATGAGACACCGCGCGCCAGTTGGCCGGTGCACGCGGTGATCACCAACTCCACCTACGATGGTCTGCTGTATAACACGAAGTACATCAAAGAGACGCTGGATGTGCCGTCGATTCATTTCGATTCGGCTTGGGTGCCGTACACCAACTTCCATCCGATCTACAGCGGCAAAAGTGGCATGAGCGGGGAGCGGATTCCCGGCAAAGTGATTTATGAAACGCAGTCGACGCACAAATTGCTGGCGGCGTTCTCTCAGGCCTCGCTGATTCATATCAAAGGTGATTACGACCACGACACCTTTAATGAAGCCTACATGATGCACACCACCACATCGCCGAGTTACGCGATTGTCTCCTCGATTGAAACGGCGGCGGCGATGCTGCGCGGTAATCCGGGCAAACGACTGATCAATCGCTCAGTCGAGCGTGCCCTGCATTTTCGCCGTGAAATTCAACGGCTGCGTGAAGAGTGTGATGGCTGGTTCTTTGATATCTGGCAGCCGGAGCAGATCGACGAAGCCGAGTGCTGGCCGATCCAACCCGGCGAAGAGGATTGGCACGGATTTACCCAGGCTGACCGTGATCACATGTACCTCGATCCAATCAAAGTGACCATCCTGACGCCCGGCATGAGTGAATTAGGTAAAATGGCAGAGGAGGGGATTCCAGCGGCGCTGGTGGCGAAGTTCCTCGATCAGCGCGGTGTGGTGGTTGAGAAAACCGGGCCGTACAACCTGTTGTTCCTGTTCAGCATCGGTATCGATAAAACCAAAGCCATGAGCGTGCTGCGTGGGCTGACTGAATTCAAACGCGCCTACGATCTCAATTTGCGTGTCAAAAATATGCTGCCGGATCTCTATGCCGAAGATCCCGACTTCTATCGCAATATGCGCATTCAGACGTTGGCGCAGGGCATTCATAACTTGATCCGGCAACACGATCTTCCGCGGCTGATGCTCAAGGCTTTCGACGTATTGCCAGAATCAAAAATGACGCCGCATCAGGCCTTCCAGCGTCAGGTGCAGGGACAGGTGGAAACCGTGGATATCCGCGAATTAGTGGGTCGCGTTTCCGCCAACATGATTCTGCCTTATCCGCCAGGCGTGCCGCTGGTGATGCCGGGAGAGATGATCACCGAGGAAAGCCGCTCCGTGCTCGACTTTCTGTTAATGCTTTGCACCATTGGGCGGCACTATCCCGGCTTCGAAACCGATATCCATGGCGCAACGCTCACTGATGATGGTCGTTATCTGGTGCGCGTGCTGCGTGAAGAGAACAGCCATTAACTTCGGATAATTGCCGCTGTTCAGCACAGCCCCGAGCACGTAGGCTTAGCGGCTGATTCTATAGGAGCCGCTATGCTGCAGATAAAACAGATCCACCACATTGCTATTATTGCCACCGACTATCAGCGCAGTAAGGCGTTTTACTGTGACGTGTTAGGTTTTGAATTGCTCGGCGAGTATTACCGCGCCGAGCGTGATTCGTGGAAAGGGGATCTCGGACTGAACGGGGTTTACACCATCGAACTGTTCTCGTTCCCCTCGCCACCGCCACGCGTCAGCGGGCCGGAAGCCTGCGGTCTGCGCCATCTGGCGTTCTGTGTTGAAAATGTCGAGCAGTCGATTGCGGCACTGGCTGAGAAGGGCGTAGTGTGTGAACCGATTCGTATTGATGCCTTAACCGGCAAGGCGTGCACTTTCTTCCCGGATCCAGACGGTTTGCCGCTGGAGCTGTATCAGGCGTAAACTAGCGTCCGCGCGGGCTGCAATCAGGCGGCTCGCTCTGATGGAACGCGCTCATGTCTTTTTCCCATCTTGCTTCGTTACTGACACCCGACGCCCGCTGTGTGCTGGCGTTCAGTGGCGGACTGGATTCCAGCGTATTGCTGCATCAACTGGTCAGCTGGCAACGTCAACTGCCGCAGCTGCGCGTGCGCGCGTTGCACGTCCATCATGGATTAAGTCCGAATGCGGATAGCTGGGCGTCACATTGTCTGCAAACCTGCCAGCAGTGGCAGATTCCCTGCGAGGTGCTGCGCGTGCAGGTGGATGGCCATGCTAAAGGTATTGAGGCTGCCGCGCGTGAGGCGCGCTATCAGGCGTTGTTTCAACAGCTGCAACCCGGTGAGCACTTACTTACTGCGCAGCACCTCGACGATCAGTGTGAAACGCTGTTGTTGGCACTGAAACGGGGTAGCGGGCCGGCGGGGCTGGCGGCAATGCCAATACAGCGTCAGGTGGGGGAATATTCGCACTTGCGCCCGTTACTGGGTCTCAGTCGCCAGCAACTCGAAGCCTATGCGGCCGAATACCGCTTACGCTGGATTGAGGATGAAAGTAACGCTGACAGCCGCTACGACCGTAACTTTTTGCGGCAGCAGATTTTACCGTTACTGCAGGCGCGTTGGCCGCATTTCAGCGCAGCCAGTGCACGCAGTGCCGCATTGTGCGGTGAGCAGGAGCAACTGCTGGATGAATTACTGGCAGAACAGTTGGCCCAGCTCACGGATGAACAAGGCGCACTGCACTTCCCGCCATTACTGGGGATGAGCGAAGCGCGACGGCATGCGTTATTGCGTCGTTGGATCGCACAACAGGGTGGCGCGATGCCTTCGCGGGAAGCATTGAAACGTATCACCGATGAAGTGATGCAAAGCCGCGAAGATGCGAATCCCAGCCTGATCTTCGCTGCCTGCACCCTGCGGCGTTATCGGCAGCAACTGTTTTGGCTTAAGCCACAGCCATCACTGAGTCAGCACTCGCTAACCTGGCATGACCGTAAACAACTGCTGCGGTTGCCCGATGATTTGGGCACGTTACAGGCAAACCCGGCGATTGCCACCCTGCGCCAACCCACCGAGGACGAATCGATCAACGTCTGTTTCCAGGCCAGCGGCTATCATTATCTGCTGGGTCGTGCCGGAGGCCGGGAGATGAAAAAATTGTGGCAGGAGTTAGGTGTGCCACCCTGGCAGCGTGAACGTATTCCTTTGATTTACTACAACCAGACGCTGATCTGCGCACCAGGGCTCTTTATTACCCGCGAGGGTGCGGCCAGTGATGAGCAAGGCTGGCAAGCGCTCTGGTTACAACAACAATAAGATGGAGAGCAATGATGAAACACTGGATGGCGGCAGCTTTGCTGGCCGCGGCGCTGCCGGCTTTTGCCGACGGCGATGTGAATGCAGGCGCGCAAAAAGCGGCAACCTGCCTGGCCTGTCACGGTGCTGAAGGGAAAAGTGCCGTGCCGCTTTATCCTAATCTCGCCGGGCAGCATGCGCCTTATTTGCTGCATTCTTTACAGGCTTACAAAAAAGGTGAGCGCAGCGGTGGTCAGGCGGAAGTGATGAAAGCGTTTGTGGCAGGATTGAGCGATCAGGATATGGAAGATTTATCGGCGTATTACAGTTCGCTGAAGCCGTAAACGAGGAGGGCGGGAGAGTATTCCCGCCCAGATGTGGCAGCTATTCGTCTTCGCTAACGATGACGGTGCCCAGCTCGGGATGACTGAAGCTGGCGATGTGATCAAGCCGCAACTCTCGGGTTTCGCCAGAGAGGTCAACGGTCAGATACTCCACGTTTTTGCGCGAGACCATGTCCACGGCTTTCGCTTTAAGCTGATCGCCGCTTTTTAATTCCAAAGACAGCGTCCAGTGTTTGGTGCAGGCGAGTTCGAGGCTATCGTAGTCATCGCAGTTGATGGGTTTGTAGGCTTCATTCGTCAACATAGTCGCTCACCAATAAGTTTGCAGCAGCATAGGCTGCTTGTTCCCTGACAGAAGAGTTTAGCGCAGAATTAGCGGCAATATCGTTGAGTGCGTTTAGCGCGCAACCTATCGCGTCTGGCACATACCCCAGGTCGCCACTTCCAATTTGGGCATACTTCTGGCGAACTAACTCACAATACTTTTGCACATACACCTCCTCAGCAGAGCTTAAATACCCTGGTTGATAAGCGACTATATCACAGGATTTTCGTGGAAATCAGCATGGTGAAGCGTGGATGCTGACAAAGAAAAGTGTAAAAGTGACATACAGCGCTGGTCTTAAGGGTTAAGACGGCGCACAAAAGGTTAAGTTGATGAACAGGTTATTACGCGACACAACGTCGTACCTAACGGCAGGTGACAGATGATAGTGCTGTCTCGATCGGTCTCTCTTGCTGATAATGAAGTCGAGCTTAGTGCCATCCGCGCTCAGGGCGCGGGCGGCCAGCATGTGAATAAAACATCCACCGCTATCCATTTGCGTTTTGATATCCGCGCTTCCTCGTTGCCGCCGTTCTACAAGGAGCGCCTGCTGGCAGCAAGCCACCATTGATCACGGCAGAAGGTGTTGTGATTATTAAGTCGCAGGAGTATCGCAGTCAGGAAATGAATCGTGAGGCGGCCCTGCAGCGGCTCATCAATCTGATTCGTGAGTTGACCACGGTGGAGAAGGCGCGGCGGGCAACTCGACCCACGCGTGCTTCGAAAGAACGACGGCTGGAGGGGAAATCGCGGCGCGGAAATGTGAAAGCGATGCGGGGTAAAGTGCAATGAAAAACGCCTCCAGCTGGAGGCGTTTTAGTGTTACTTGTTTAGCGCTTTTGCCAGGAAGTCGACAATGTCGTGCTGCTTGATCATCTGCTTCTCGCTGGATGAACGTGATTTGTACTCGATTTCCTGGTTATCGAGATTACGGTCACCGATAACGATGGTATGAGGTACGCCAATCAGTTCCATATCAGCGAACATCACGCCTGGACGCTCTTTGCGATCATCCAGAATCACATCGATGCCTTTAGCACGTAGTTGGCTATACAGCTCTTCAGCCAGCTCTTTCACGCGGAAAGATTTCTGCATGTTCATTGGCAGAATCGCCACTTCGAACGGTGCCAACGCCGCTGGCCAGATAATGCCGCGTTCGTCATGGTTCTGCTCGATGGCAGCGGCCACTACGCGAGTGATACCGATACCGTAGCAACCCATGGTCATCACCTGGTTACGACCTTCTTCGCCCTGAACAGCGGCTTTCATCGCTTCCGAGTATTTGGTGCCTAACTGGAAGATGTGACCGACTTCGATACCGCGTTTGATCTGCAGTGTGCCTTTGCCATCCGGGCTTGGATCACCTTCAACCACGTTACGGATATCTTCCACGCGTGCTTCTGGCAGATCGCGTAGCCAGTTGATACCGGCGAAGTGCTGGCCATCAATGTTAGCGCCAGCAGAGAAGTCACTCATTTTGGCAACGGTGCGGTCAGCAATGACTGGAATGCTCAGGCCAACCGGGCCGATTGAACCAAAGCCAGCGCCTACCACGGCACGAATGGCTTCTTCGCTGCCCATTTCCAATGGAGAGGCCACGATATCAAGATGCTCAGCTTTGACTTCGTTAAGCTCATGATCGCCGCGAACCAGTAAAGCAACCAGCGCGTGGCCGCTCTCTTCTGTGGCTTTCACAATCAAAGTCTTAACGGTTTTCTCGATTGGGATCTGATGTTGCTCAACTAGCTCAGCAATCGTTCTGGCATTTGGCGTGGCAAACTGCGTCATGTCCTGCGTTGCCGCTGGACGGTCGCCCGCTGGCGCCAGTGCTTCCGCTTTTTCAATGTTGGCAGCGTAATCCGATTCGCTGGAGAAGATCACATCATCTTCACCGCTCTGCGCCAATACCTGGAATTCGTGCGATGCGCTACCACCGATTGAGCCGGTGTCCGCTTGTACGGCACGGAAGTCCAGCCCCATACGGCTGAAGCTCTGGCTGTAAGCGCGATACATCGCATCGTAGGTTTCCTGCAGCGATTCCTGAGTGGTGTGGAACGAGTAAGCATCTTTCATGATGAACTCACGCGAACGCATCACACCGAAGCGCGGACGCACTTCATCGCGGAATTTGGTCTGGATCTGGTACAGATTCAGCGGCAGCTGTTTGTAAGAACTCAGTTCATTACGGATCAGATCGGTGACCACTTCTTCATGGGTTGGACCCAGCACGAAAGGACGCTCGTGGCGATCTTTAATACGCAGCAGTTCCGGGCCGTACTGCTCCCAACGGCCGCTCTCTTCCCACAGATCGGCAGGCTGAACCACCGGCATGGAGATCTCAATCGCGCCCGCGTTATTCATCTCTTCGCGTACGATATTTTCAACTTTTCGCAGCACGCGAACACCGGTCGGCAGCCAGGTATAAAGACCGGAAGCCAGTTTGCGGATCATACCGGCGCGTAGCATCAGCTGGTGGCTGATCACTTCCGCATCGGATGGCGTCTCTTTCAGGGTAGAGAGCAGATATTGAGTAGTACGCATTGATTACGATTCCAGTTGTACGGAAGGACACTGACAAAAATTTTTCTGGCGGCTAGTGTACCAGCGAGATCCATCACTCAAAAGCTTGTTTTAGCGCGGATCGAGGGCGATCACTTCGGTGCCGACCTCATCAATACGCCAGCGCACGTTAAAGTCGAGCAGCCAGGCGGCATACTCGCGATCTTCCGCTTCGCCTTTACGATAAGCTGGGCGGGGATCCTGCGCTAAAACTTCCGCAATAAAGCGTGCCAGCTGAGGATGATTTTTCTGTTGTTGCTGGATTTGGTCCTGCGCCAGGGCAGAGAAGCGCACGGGCATGCTGGCATCCGGTGCGCTTTGGGCAAATCCCGCGCGCGCATCGGGCAGCGCTTCAGCAAAGGGCAAATACGGTTTGATATCGACCACCGGCGTGCCATCCACTAAATCCAGACTGCCGAGCTGCAGAATCACCTGCTGTTTCTCGCAGCGGATGCCTTTTAATTCAACCAGTGACATACCAATCGGATTAGGGCGGAAGGTCGAGCGTGTGGCGAAAACACCCATGCGGGCGTTGCCGCCTAAGCGCGGAGGGCGAACGGTTGGTCGCCAGCCGCCTTCCATGGTTTGATGGAACACGAACAGTAACCAAAGATGACTGAAGGCTTCAAGCCCACGCACCGCTTCCGGCTGATTATAAGGCGGCAGCAGGTGTAACTCACCGCCGCCATCCTGTACCAGGCCGGGCTGACGCGGTACGGCAAACTTCTCTTTCCACGGCGAACGAATCACGCCGATTTGCGCAAAGGCAAAATCACTCATTGATTGGAAACTTTCAGTGCAGAGCCCTGGCAAATGGCCTGGCGATAACAGCCTGGCGTGCTGGTGACGATCTCACACTTGTGCAGCAGTACCGCATTGGCTTTCATGCCGGCTGCTTTGATCTGCAGACGTTTACGCGCGGTATTGATATTTGGCGGTGAATCCTGGCTGCTGCTCTGGCAATCATCGGCGGACACTTCACCCAGATCGCGGAACGGGTTACTTACCAGAGCGGTGGCATCGGTATAAATTTTTACCGGTGCAGGGCGTGGTGCAGGCTTACGTTCAGGTTCGCTGGATGACTGTTGCGGGCGAGAGGGAGCACTGCTTATTGGGTGATATTCACGAACACACCCGGTTAGCATTAATGCTAACAAGCAGAGCGGTAAAAAACGCATGGCAACATCCTCAGTAGTAAAAAGTGGCGTTATTGAAACAAGGACGGGATTAAATAACAAGTCAGCAAAAAGAAAGGGCGGCCGAAGCCGCCCTGGATGGCATCAAAGGCGAAAATTACCAGCCTTTAACTGCACCGCCGTTGAAGATTTTGTTCGCGGCTTCAGAAACTTCATCAGACTGATATGCCTGAACAAATTTCTTCACGTTTTCCGCATCTTTATTATCTTCACGGCTGACGATCAGGTTTACGTAAGGAGAATCTTTGTCTTCAACAAAGATGCCATCTTTCGCTGGGGTCAGGCCGATTTGACTAGCGTAAGTGGTGTTGATCACAGCCAGTGCAATTTGCTGATCGTCGAGTGAACGTGGCAGCTGCGGCGCTTCCAGCTCAACAATCTTCAGGTTTTTCGGGTTCTCAACGATATCCAGTGAGGTTGGCAGCAGGCCCACGCCATCTTTCAATTTGATCAGGCCCACTTTCTGCAGCAGCAGCAGTGAACGACCCAGGTTGGTTGGATCATTAGGGATAGCAACCTGCGCGCCGTTCTGCAGCTCATCAAGTGATTTGATTTTCTTGGAGTAGCCAGCAATCGGGTAAACAAAGGTATTCGCAACGGCAACCAGCTTGTATCCGCGATCTTTGATCTGCTGATCCAGGTAAGGTTTATGCTGGAAGGCGTTGACGTCGATATCGCCTTTGCTCAACGCTTCGTTCGGCAGCACGTAATCGTTGAAGGTCACCAGTTCAACATCCAGACCGTATTTCTCTTTAGCGACCTTAACAGCGGTTTCAGCAACCTGCTGTTCAGCACCGACAATCACACCCACTTTGATGTGGTTTGGATCTTTAGCTTTCTGATCGCATCCTGCCAGCGCAATTGCGCCAATCAGAGCACCCACAGCGGCAATCTTTTTAAATGTGAAAGACATATCCCTTCCTTAATAGAGGACTATTGATGTTGTTTACTTATTTATGGGACACAGCACGCACGATGCGGTCGCCACAGAACTGAATTAAATACACCAGAACGACCAGCAGAATCAGCACGGTATTCATTACAGTAGCGTTATAGCCGATGTAACCATACTGATAGCCAATCTGACCCAGACCGCCTGCGCCCACTGCGCCGCCCATGGCGGAGTAGCCGACCAGGGTAATCAGGGTAATTGTAGCGGCATTCACCAGACCCGGCAGGGCTTCTGGCAGCAGTACTTTGCGTACGATCTGTAGCGGTGTAGCGCCCATCGCACGTGATGCTTCGATTAAACCGGTTGGCAGCTCAAGCAGCGCATTCTCGACCATACGCGCAATAAACGGCGCGGCGCCAACCGTCAGTGGCACGATCGCCGCCTGCAAACCAATGGAGGTGCCGACAATCATGCGCGTGAAGGGAATCATCCAGACCAGTAAGATAATAAAAGGAATCGAACGGAAGATGTTCACCAGCGCGGACAGCACGCGATACAGCGCGCCATTGGCCAGAATCTGCCCTGGTCGGGTGACATAAAGCAGCACGCCAACCGGCAGGCCGAGTACAAAACCGAAGAAGCCGGAGACAAAGGTCATCATCAGCGTTTCCCAGACGCCACGCGTCAGTAACCACAGCATCGCTTCAGACATAACCCAGTACCTCTACTTTCACATGATTTTCTTTCAGCCAGGCAATCGCGGCTTGTGTATCGGTTTCCGTGCCATCCATTTCGGCCAGCATGATGCCGAATTTCACACCACCGGCGTAATCCATTTGTGCACTGATAATGTTGTTGTTGACGTTGAAGCGGCGCGCGGCTTCTGAGAGCAGCGGGGCATCCACCGATTTACCGGTGAACTCCAGGCGCAACAGCGGGACAATTTCAGCCGAGGCTTGCGGCTGCATACGCTGCTGGTAATCGTCTGGGATATCCAGATGCAACGTCGATTGGATAAATTGCTGAGCCAGCGGCGTTTTAGGATGTGAGAACACCTCGCTGACGCTGTCTTTTTCAATCAGCTCGCCATTACTGATAACGGCAACCTGGTCGCAGATGCGTTTCACGACATCCATTTCATGGGTGATCAGGAGAATGGTGATACCGAGGCGACGATTAATATCCTTCAGCAATTCTAAAATAGAACGCGTTGTCGCCGGATCCAGCGCGCTGGTGGCTTCATCGCACAGCAGGATTTTAGGGTTGCTCGCCAGTGCACGCGCAATAGCAACACGCTGTTTTTGACCGCCAGAAAGATTCGCTGGCCAGCTATCGTGCTTATCCGCCAGTCCTACCAAATCCAGCAGCTCGCTTACGCGCTTTTTGATTTCTTCGCGTGACAGGTTACCCAGCTCCAGTGGCAGCGCCACATTGCCTGAAACCGTGCGTGAGTTCATCAAATTGAAGTGCTGGAAGATCATGCCAATTTGACGGCGTGCCAATGTGAGTTTTGAGGAGGAGAGGGCTGTTAAGTCCTGACCATCAACCAACACGCGGCCAGAGGTCGGACGCTCAAGTAAGTTGACGCAGCGGATGAGCGTGCTTTTACCGGCACCGGAAGAACCGATGACGCCATAAATCTGTCCAGCAGGCACATGCAGGCTGACGTTTGACAGCGCCTGGATAGTACTGGAACCCTGCTGGAACACTTTGGTAATGTTTTCGAGTTTAATCATTAGTTTAATAGTTATCGTGTTGCGTTGTCCGTGGTGTATCGGCTTCCACGCGATGGCGCTGCGTGAAATTTGGATGGATGTTAAGGCATCCAGACGGCTAAATCAATCGAAGTCATTCAATCTGCCATTCTCTCTATATATGCAATCATGCGATACTGTGCGGCATTATTTGCAGCAGGAGTTTCTACGTGTCGAACAAAGTCCCCGCTATTTTCCTTGATCGTGATGGCACCCTGAATGTCGATCACGGTTATGTTCACGAAATCGATAATTTTGAATTCATCGACGGCACCATTGAAGCGTTACAGGCGCTGAAGAAGATGGGTTACGCGCTGGTGCTGGTGACGAATCAGTCCGGTATTGCGCGCGGCATGTTTACCGAAGACCAGTTTATGCAGCTTACGGAATGGATGGATTGGTCACTGGCGGATCGTGATGTTGATCTGGATGGCATCTATTTCTGTCCTCATCTGCCCGATGCAACAGTAGAAGAGTATCGCCAGGTGTGTGATTGCCGTAAACCGCAGCCCGGTATGCTGCTCTCTGCGCAGCAGCATCTGAACATCGATATGGCGGCTTCTTATATGGTAGGCGACAAAATAGAAGATATGCAGGCAGCGTTGGCGGCAGGTGTCGGCACTAAAGTGTTAGTTCGCTCTGGTAAGCCGGTCACTGCAGAAGGTGAAAATGCAGCCGATTGGGTGCTTAATAGCCTGTCAGAGCTGCCTGGACGCATTAAAAAGGGCTGAAATAGACCGCTTTGTGCAATTTTCAAGCGAACGAATAAAAACTTGAAAATTGCCCTTGCGCTTCCTCAGAACCTCCCTATAATGCGCCACCACTGAGACGGCAAAGCGGCAACGCAGACGACTCAGCAGGGCGTGAAGAGATTCACCCCGCCGGAGAAAAACGCTGAAAAAAGTGTTTGACTCTGAAGGAGGAAAGCGTAATATACGCCACCTCGCAACAGCAAGCTAACA
>NZ_MLFP01000008.1 GCF_002095465.1 Pantoea rodasii
GGTTCCCGGAAGGGCGCCACGCGGCAGGGCAGACAGCAGGTGCCAGGTGAGCCTGAGCGTGCGCCCGGTTCGGGGGCCTGCGAAAGGCGGGTCTTCCCGGGCAGACACCAGCAGGCGAACCGGCGCGTCAGGCAGAATGCCGGCGGGTAGCCGGCAAATCGTCAGGACGTGTTCCGTGACGGGTGCAGATTGTGCGGCAGCGGACATGGAGCAGCTCCTGATGATATTCAGGATATCCTGATGCCGTCCGCTGGTGCTGTACAGCAGAGAGTGAACTTAAGGGCTTAATTCAGCGAAATCCGTAAGCGTCTCATCCAGACCGTCTTTTATTTTTCCCCGTGTTTCCTACCATGGACACTTTCGCGAACATGGACACTACCGTGGACAGAAACACGCCTTACACCAGTAGACCCTGGATCACTGCTGCACTCAGCCTGCGGTTTAACGACGCCCTGACTTACCGTGAAATCGCAGAGCAGCTGAACATCAGCACCTCCGCCACGCATAAAATGTTCAAGCGTTTTCGCCGCACCGGCATTAACTGGCCGCTGCCGGAGGAATACACGCCTGAGCGTCTGGAAGAAGAGCTCTACGCTTTCAATCTTGAGACAAATCTGCCGGTAAAAAACGCCGTCCGGACTGGCCACTGGAGTTCAAAATCCGCATGGCGGATTTAACCCTGCAGCCGGGCGCCTGTGTGGCGCAAATTGCACGTGAGCATGGCATCAACGATAACCTGCTCTTCAACTGGCGGAATCTGCATCGTCAGGGACTGCTGGACCCTGCCAGCAGGGCCACTCTCATTCCTGTCACCGTGGAGCCGCTTTCACCGCCGCCAAGGCACAACGGGGCCGTATCAGCAGAAACGACACCGGTCATCAGTTGTAAGCTGACACTGCCGGGCGGCAGCCTGAGCCTGACCGGGCCACTAACGCCGGAGCTCCTGCGGGCACTGGTCAGCGAACTCAGGGAGAGTGAGACATGATTAACTTTCCGGCTGGCTCGCGCATCTGGCTGGTCGCCGGCGTGACGGATATGCGCTGCAGCTTCAACGGGCTGGCGGCGAAAGTGCAGAACACGCTGCGTACGGACCCGTTCAGCGGGCACCTGTTTATCTTTCGCGGCCGGCGGGGTGACATGATAAAGGTGCTGTGGGCCGACCGCGACGGCCTGTGCCTGTTCACCAAACGGCTGGAGCGGGGGCGCTTCTTCTGGCCGGTGACCCGCGATGGTAAAGTCCATCTGACGCCCGCGCAGCTGGGCATGCTGCTGGAAGGCATCAACTGGAAACATCCGCAGCGGACGGAACGCCCTGGTCTGCGCATCTGAACCGGAGTAATGTGGCTGCATGGAACGCTCACTCTCCGATGAAAATGCCCGGCTCCGGGCGCTGCTGGACACGCAGCAGCACACAATCCGCCAGATGGCGGAGTACAGCCGCCTGCTCTCACAGCGGGTGGCGGCCTACGCCAGCGAGATAAACCGGCTGAAGGCGCTGGTTGCTAAGCTGCAGCGCATGCAGTTTGGCAAAAGCTCCGAAAAGCTGCGTGAGAAAACGGAGCGCCAGGTGCGTGAAACTGAAGAACGCATCGGTGCCCTGCAGGAGGAGATGGCGGAGGTGCTGGGTGAGCAGCATGACCCGGTACTCCCGCAGCCGCTGCGCCAGTCTTCCGCCCGTAAACCGCTTCCTGCCTCGCTTCCCCGCGAAACCCGCATTCTGCCGCCTGCCGAAACCGCCTGTCCGGCGTGCGGCGGCAGCCTCAGCCCGCTGGGCTGCGACATGTCCGAGCAGCTGGATCTCATCAGCAGCGCCTTCAGGGTTATCGAAACGCAGCGGCCAAAGCCGGTCTGCTGCAGCTGTGACCACATCGTTCAGGCCCCGATGCCGTCAAAACCCATCGAGCGCAGCTATGCCGGCCCCGGCCTGCTGGCGCGCATCGTCACGGCGAAGTTCGCGGAGCACACGCCTCACTACCGTTAGTCGGAGATATACCGCCGTCAGGGCGTGGAGCTGAGCCGGGCCACGCTAGGGCGCTGGTCCGGGGCGGTAAGTGAACTGCTGGAGCCGCTGTACGACCTGCTGCGGCAGTACGTGCTGATGCCGGGCAAGGTGCATACCGACGACATCCCGGTACCGGTGCTGGAGCCGGGCAGCGGCAAAACGCGCACGGCCCGGCTGTGGGTGTACGTACGGGATGACCGCAACGCGGGCTCGGTAATGCCACCGGCAGTCTGGTTCGCGTACTCACCGGACCGTAAGGGAATACATCCGCAGCAGCACCTTGCCGGGTACAGCGGTATCCTGCAGGCAGATGCCTACGGTGGCTATAACGCACTTTACGAAGGCGGGCGCATCACCGAAGCGGCCTGCATGGCGCACGCACGACGAAAAATCCACGACGTTCATGTCCGTACACCAACAGATATCACTACCGAAGCGCTGAAGCGCATCGGTGAGCTGTACGCCATCGAGGCAGACATACGCGGCAGCCCGGCAGACGAACGGCAGGCGGCCAGGAAAGCGCAGACCGTCCCACTGATGCAGTCGCTGTACGACTGGATACAGGAACAAATGAAGGTGCTGTCACGGCACTCAGATACGGCAAAGGCGTTCGCGTACCTGCTGAAACAATGGGACGCGCTGAACCTGTATTGCGGCAACGGCTGGGCAGAGATAGACAATAATATTGCGGAGAACGCCCTGCGATGCGTCGCTTTAGGCCGAAAAAACTGGTTATTTGCGGGCTCAGACAGCGGAGGCGAGCGAGCCGCCGTTATATATTCGCTTGTCGGCACCTGCCGGCTTAACGGCGTGGACCCGGAGGTATGGCTGCGTTATGTGCTGGAATATATCCAGGAATGGCCTGTGAACCGAATACGTGATTTGTTGCCATGGAATGCCGGTGTGACCTCTGATTAAGAAAAGGCAAGAGGTTAAGATATATAATGCTTGCTCGTAACAGAAAAGGAAGAGAAATGAATTCAGTGAATCTGATAAGAATTGATGCGATGGATCCAGATACCATAGAAAAGATATCCTTAAGGGCTATCGAACTATCTTCTTGCTGGCAGAACCGACAAATGCCTGAGACACTTTACAACGCAAGAGTGGGATTAATTGAGGAATTGCCGGGCTGGCGTAATCCGGCAGCGATTAGTCTTGGAGGTGCCGCCATGGGTGCACATGTGACTCATCTGAATGCCCAGCTTGAAGGTAGTGAGTCTGTGGAGGATTTGGCGTCTTTCCTTGAAAACTGGTTTGATATTATTGCCATCCGGACACCTTCACTGAATAAACTTCAACAATTTTCTGCAGTAACTAATATGTCAGTCATTAACCTGCGAACTCACAGTAATCATCCCTGTGAGATTTTGGGGGATTTAACTTATATTCGGCATTTGAGAGGTGGCTGGGATGGCATCCATGTTGTTGTAATAGGTTCTGACGCAAACATTTTGCGTTCATGGATTGAAGCTGCATCTGTATTGCCTATCAAAGTTACCCAGATAGCCCCGCCAGAATTATTCGTCCCTTATGGTGACATAATTAAGAACTTTAACGTTACTGATGATAAAAGCCTCATTGAAATGGCTGACGTAATAGTCACAGATTGCTGGCCCTCTCAGGTTAGTAACAGACTTAAAAGTGAACTGGAAAAATATCGGGTCGATAAAGAATTACTGTCATCGTGTGATGCTGATACGGTGTTTATTCCATGTCCACCTGTCACTCGTGGCAAAGAAGTTTCATCGGATGCAATGCTGGACAAACGTTGCCATGTAAAAAAAGCTAAAGCATATCTGTTACATGTACAGAATGCGGCTATGGAATTTTTGTATAAAAACCATCTCAATTCAACTCGTGAGACTTAAGTCATAGTCCTGACAAACCACACTAATCCGGACGTAGCATAAAATCTAGCATCAGCTTAATCTGAGCATCAAGCATAGATCTTCCGTTGTGGGTGGGGAGTTTTTTTTGCTCCGCACGCCTGAGTAGACTAGTTTTTTCAGGGAAAATAACGATGTCGCATATAAGAGTATCTGCTGCGAGGTTTTCTATAGAAAAAGGCAAATCAGTGTTTTCTCCCATCCCCAAACATGTTGCATTGATTGCGATATCGACCTGTTCCGGGATCCCGGTGCCAACAATAATCCTTATCTCAGGGTGAAGGACGGAAAGATTGTTAACCAGTGCAACTGCTTTTTCCAGAGTACGGTTATAAATAATCAATTCAGCAGGTTTTTGTCCGGCCACTGCGTGTGCGATGGCTGAGCCAGCCCCGCCCGTTCCTGCAAGGTAAACTCTACTGCCTTTAATGTTTACACGTCGATGCAGGAGGCTTAATACAAATCCTTCTCCATCAAGCATATCGCCGTACAATCTGCCTTTACTATCTCTTCTGATGACATTACATCCCCCAGTTGCCAAAGCAGACTCGCTCGCAGAGTCAATAAATGAAAGCGTCTGCTGCTTATGGGGCATTGTTATGATAGCACCATGAAAGTTCTGAACAGATTTCAGTCCATCAAGTACATTTCTAAGTCCGGCAGGGGCTACATGAAGAGGTACCATCAACACGTCTGAGATATTTTCTCTCTGCAGAGCTGCGTTTATCATCAATGGCGCGTTTACCTGAACTATGGGGTCTCCGATGATGGATAAAAGTTGCAATTTCCCGCTCACGATACTGAGTTCAGTCATGTTTATCCCCCTTAGAAAAACCATTAATCATGATGCTTAATTATGAGAACCATAATTAGACATTACCACGCCAATCCAATTTTTTGAAGTCAGTCTTGTATTAGTTGGAGGCATTTTACCTTAAGGGCAAAACTTCAATTAAAAACTGGCTGCTATCTCCTTTCACGTGCGTTTCCAGCTCCTCTTCGATTCCTCGCTCAGTGCAGAATGTCAAATATGATTTTATTTGTCAGTGAAATCATTCAGTAAATATCCAATAACTAAATGATAAAAAACAATTAAATTACTTCTTGTTTCATCGAGTCGATTGTCAACACGGTCGTTATGTGTCGCTTACCGAAATCTGTAGCGTGAGAGATATATTTCTGCACGGGTCAGGATAAAAGAAGCAGAATCAGAGAGTTCCTGGCATGATTTTTCCAGGGTTGCATTAAGGTGGGCCTGTGCACCCGGCCACGCAGAGGGCCGTCCGTGACGCCTGCAGTTCGCCTCTCAGGACCCATGGTCCGCTTTACACAGCCGGCGTGAGACCGGTTATGTGAAATCCAGCCTTGCTCCCGGGACGGAACACCCCGGGAGATTTTTTATATCCTTCCAGCCCGCCATCCCTCAGGCTCTGTCTGAAGCGCGGGAGACACATTTGTGACGCAGCGCATGCTTCTCCTGACCTCAGGGTGCCGGGGGGGATATCCGTGCATGCTAAAGTCTGTTCAGGAGCGGGAAAACCATGCCTTCATGCACAGAGGAGAGGTCATAATGAAAAACGGTGCCACGCCCTATCGTGAAGCGCTGATACGCCTGAGCGCGCTCCGGATCCGTTACCGGCGGGCAAGCCGCAACCCGGCGGCCGGAATGGTGGATCTCGCGGCGCTGATGTCCGAGCTGGAGGAGGCCGAACAGGACGTGGAGCGATATGAAAAACAGTAAGCATCACAGAGGACCGGGCTAAAGTTTTTCAGCGGATAGCCGATAACATGTAGGTGGTTAATCCGATGGCCACACTCCACGACACGAGTAAGTCCGTTTATCTCATTGATGTTTTCAGGGGCTGACCGCCCCTTTTTTTTAACGTCTGTTCAGCCTGCCTTCGCTGTGTCTTCAGTAATGAATATCTCTCCCGCGACCTGAATTTCCAGCCTATCTGACCCAAATTTTTCTCTGAACGCTAAGTTCTGCTCTTCTGTGTTGCCTGTACGGCTGACATTACGATCAGCTTCATGGGAAAGGGTTCAGAATCCGGGCGCTGGCGGCCCGGTACAGGCATCGTAATAAAAAATGGCTTCCGGTAGGAAGCCATCAGCACAATCAGTCGCAGTATCGGTTATATGTGCCCTGATGAGGCACACATTATTTATCGGCTGACTGCGAGAATGCATTAGGGCTGGAAGGGAGTATTGAGCAAAAAAACGGCCTCGTGCTGCAAAAAAATATCGTCGCATGATTGAACCTGATACCGTCGTTATTTGCGCCAAAAACCTCACTTATAAACGCAGCCATTATCATGAATTTCTGGTAGAAAATGTTGCATTCCACTTAACTTACTATAGCGCGTAATTTGAGCTAAACACATGAATTTTCTCAAAATATCCTTCATTTTTTATCTGGAACCATAGCGCGCCCATTTTGATCCCGAGCGCTTTGGCCCCTGCGGAACGGGCAATAACGCAACCGTCATTGTTGCTGAGCACCACAACTGGCTTGCCGCGCAGGTCGGGGCGAAAAAGTGCCTCGCAACTCGCATAGAAGGAGTTAACGTCAGCCAGGCCAAACATGGGCATGATTACCTCCGGCGCGCGCGCGTGCTGTTGAAAAACCACGTTACTACACCGAGCAACTGCAACTCTTCGGGATAGATGATTGCGTAGGCTGGATTCATGGGCAGCAGGGCAAGACGTGGTTGCAGTTGAAGGCGCTTAACTGTGAACTCACCGTTAACCTCGGCTATGACGATATCTCCGTGAGATGCCTCTTCGGCACGATCCACGACCATGACATCTCCGTCGTAAAGTCCCAGCTCCTGCATGCTACTGCCGCTGGCGCGAACAAAAAATGTCGAGGCGCGCCGGCGTATGCAAAGCTCGTTGAGATCAAGCTCGGACTCCACGTAATCCTGAGCGGGGGAGGGGAAGCCCGCCGCGCAAGGATCTGCAAATAACGGTACGCGTATACGAGACGTGAAAATTGGCGGCCAGAGGATCGTCAGGCCGGGACTGTAGGCCACGGGCTTCATGACTGCCACGCCGTGATAAAAACCACCTTACCGGCTGAAAAAAACATGGTATGACACATAAATCCCTCTCTGATATTACTGTTTATACGTACAGTATTAATGAGCCGGGATTTGATGACAAGTCAGTTTTCTTAGAGAACCGTCCTGCTCGTGCTCAGGGCTATGAAGAACAATGAAATATTTTTGGTATTTATCGGACGCCGACTTACTAGCCCGCAACGCTGCTACTTCATTTAGCCGGCGTCATGTGCTCATTTAATGAACTCCCACTATCAATTCCTTGACTGACACGGCGAGCGGTAAATTGTCCACAGGGTTTTGGAAGGTCTGTGCACCTATATTGTGGACAATTATTCCTTTCGCTAAGGACCTTTGATCCGGGCTCTGTTAACCAGCGGGAGACCGTTGATGACAAAAAACACAGTTGTCAGTAACAGTTCTAGACCTCAACTTTACATTTGCAGATGGCGTTGCCGACGCATGAATAGCGTCTAAACTGCCGGGCACTCTTGAGCATATCGCCGTTTCGCTGCCTCTGCGGCGTCATCATGCCAATCTTTCCCACATTACGTACGTTAAAGCCCTTTCACGGGAGTTGAGACAAGCACAAGCTCCTTGGTCTTCTAAAGTTAACTGATTGTCGGCCATGTTGATTTCTGACCACTGCGTAAGACCTGAATATGTTCTCATCCAACCCGGAAGCCTGCCGTTACTAGGGTTGGTTTACGCCCTCGTTGCGAAGGTTCTCAAAAGGGTAAAGTTTAAACCGCAGGAAAGAACCAGCCGATTTCTTCAAAACGTCAATAACACGTCTCCCTAAACTCATCGGGTGATAGAGGGAACAGTAAACACTTTAGAATATAAAATATGATTTAACGGAGGAGGAATTATCTGTTCCTATTAATCTATTTTTAATCAGCACCAAATATCTACATATGCATGGGGTACGGTAGCAAAATTTATGATGGCAACCTCTATGGTTTTTATACAAATAGACCGATCCGATAAAATAGCTTAGCACGAAATTCAAACAGAAAGCTACTTAGTAAGTTTAGGTCTCACCTCCCCAATGAATGTTTACCCTTTATTTTCAATGCCAAATGTCTATTCCTCAAAATCACAGTTATCGTAAAGGATAAGGTATAATAACTATGACGAGCCATCATAAAAATATATCAATGACATTCAAATATTGAGTCTCGAAATCAATTTTTTGTAATGATTAAAGCTGCCAAGTACAGGGTGGGCTATTAAGTTTAAAGTATATCTTATTAGCATAAATATTGAAATGCATCCGGTGACTACAGCCAATGGGATGTGTTCTTTAGTTTCAACTAACGAAAAAGAAGCTTGAGAAAAAATGATTGCAAGGACGATATAAAAAATGACGTGCACTACCCCTCTCATCTGTTTTTTACAGAATCTTGCACGGTTCAGTGATAATGTGATTTTAGTTATTGACGGGCTCAAATTGACGACTTCCTTATCTAGATAGTCAATTACTGTTCTGATGGAAGTTTCTTTCTTAGTGTCTAGATAGGGGTTGTTTTTTATGATTTCCAGCATTAACGTGGCAAGCGGGATGCTTTTTATTTTAGTAAGCTCATAAAAAACTTGTTCTTTTAACTTCTCTTTAGCTACCTTTTTAGCATCTGATAACTTCTCATTACTGTCTTCAAGAGATAATATTTCTTTATAAACGGAAATTCTTTCATTTGTGAATCTCTTCAATCTTCCGTGAATACCAAAGAAAAAATTAACAGCAGCTAAAGATATAGTAACTGCTAAGGTTAGAATGGTGGCATTACTGATACCTTCCATCTTTGTCTCCCTGTTAATAAGCTGATTAAGTCCAGTTTCAACAAATTATGGTAGTTTGGTTTTGACAATAATACTCATGTATTGATATGGTTTATTGGCAATAAGTTGCCTTATGGCAACCACCAATGGTCTGTGGCTTGAGATGACCGCCTTCGGGTAGCTACGAAAACACTCCTGTAGCCTGAAAGGGAGAACACATCAGTGTGGTAAATCTGCTCGCTCCTGGAAGCAGATATCGTCAAAACAAGCGCACCTACGACGCGACGATGGGGGTACATTAATCACACCAAAGCATGGCTTTTACATACGCCTCACGCCCTCAGACAGGCATCCACAATGATGCTTTTCTTCACTAACGTTATGAATATTTGCAGGGATACGCCCTGAGCTGCATACGACTTTTGCTATGACGCATAAGCCCATTTGGAACATTTGGGCGCTTGCGGAAGACGCATTAGGAGCATGAAGCTGCGTGGCGTCACTTTGGTTCGAGTGAAACGAGAACAAAGTGACGCGCGCAGCGCATAACGACCAAACCCATTTACAGTGCGGTTTTCAGCATGCCGGTACATTCTGACGTGCACGTATTACGTGTTTTCAGATGCTCAACTGGCTATTTATCAACCATGACGCGACGTTAACGAACAACCCGTTAAGGGCGTTTTATTAGAAGGAGAATGATCGACTCGGTATCGATGGCGACATCAGGAAACTGGTGTACGGAGGCAGACTGACAAACGTCAGCACGGCGCAAGCCGCAAACAGGTCAGAGACCTGGGGAGCCTCGCAAGAACTCAACATTTCGCCGCCCCGATGCACAGATACCAGTCGAGACGCAGGAAGCGCAAAGCAACCGTGTCATCGGGGAAGAGATGTACAGATTCAGAGTAGAGTCATACAGCTGTGGGTTTATGAGCTTACAGCTGTAGGTTCTTAAGGAGATAAAAAGTGTCTGGTAAATTAGGTAAGCAACTCGTCACGCTCGCACGTCAGGGTGGGGGAAGTTTTAAAACGGTTTCTGATCGTTCAAAGATTGCCAGTCGCTTTTCGGAGCGACTGGCAACCCTTAATATTCAGATTCGGGACGTAAGCCATATTAAAACCAAGCATCTCGAAAATTATATTCGTAGTCGGCAGGATGAAAATATCTCGTCACGGACCTTGCAAAATGAAATGGCCGCATTACGTTCTGTTCTTTCTCAAGGTGGGCGTAACGTTCTGGCTAATCCTGCACATGAGAAATTAAGTAATCAGGCGCTGAATATTTCAGGAGCCAGTCGGGAAGGCACCAAAGTTGCCATTTCGGACGAACGTCTCAGAGAAATTATTTTAACGGTTTCAGAAAAAGATAGGGGGATTGCATTAGGTATTCAGCTCGCCAGGTATATTGGTCTGCGTGCAGAGGAAACTGTTCAGTCGGCAAAGTCACTTAAGACCTGGAGAAAAAATTTAGAATCCGGAAATAATAACGTGCGCGTTGTGTTTGGCTCTAAAGGAGGGCGTCCGCGCGATGCCTCCGTTTTTGATAAAGAGAAGGTTGTTAACCTGTTAAATGAAGCTATTCGTTACATAGAACAAAATAACGGTAAGTTAATCGATAAACCAACGCTTCATCAGGCGCTTGATCGTTATCATAACGTATTACGTGAAAGTGGAATGACCGGGATCTATGCACCGCACAGTCTCAGGTATGCTTATTCAAAAGATGCAGTAAATCATCATTTAGAAAATGGCTTGAGTCGTAAAGAAGCTGAGGCGCTTGTATCAATGGATCTTGGACACGGTGATGGACGTGGTGCTTACGTTGCCCGGGTTTATAACCGGATAGATGAGTCAGATGAATAAAAGGCTCTTGTAATTTTCCTTAAGCAAACGCTATTATTAAAACGCTTCTTACGTTGTCTTCGGACAACCACCAATGGTCTGTAGCTTGAGATGATCGCCTTCGGGTAGCTGCAAACAACACTCCTCTAGCCTGAAAGGGAGAACACATCAGTGTGGTACATCTGCTCGCCTTTGGAAGCAGGTATCGTCAATCACGGCTCCTACTGCCTGGCGATGAAGGTACATTCAACCATCCGGCTCCGGCCTTCGTCCTTCGTGGAAACATTCCCGTCAGGGCAAATGTTTCTCTGTTTTCTGGAGGAACTATGTCCATTACCCGCTCGTTTCTGAATGAGTTGCGTACGCCATTCGATCTGGTCGATTCCATTGCAACTCATGTTGCATCTGAATTTCCTGATCTTAAAGCTGCACTCAGGGGAACATCGTGGCTTGCTTCATCTTCCGGTCATGATGAATTTCGCTCCCGCGTATGGTTTGACGATCAACTTTATCACGCCATTGTTATGGCAAGAACGTTGGCCGAAGGCCAGCTGGGCGATGAATTCATTTTCAGCCGGCACGGTAAGCACTTTACGCACCAAGCTTCAGTGAAAGCCGCTCAGCATGCCGCGTCTGATTCTGCGACTTCCAGGGAGTTCGCCGCTCAGAAGTAACAGCGCAGTCGTCTGAACCATATATTCGCTATGCGAATGCCCATCGGGAAACATCTTCCCGACAGGCAGGTGTTTCCCGCTCAACAGGAGAAACACCATGTATACCTTTTTATTACCAACCTCCTTTTCCATAAAAGGCATCTGTTCAGCGGCCTCCGCTGCAGCGTTGTCCCTGCGAGATCGCGTCGCAGCCGGTAAGAGAAAAGAACAGTGGATAACGAACCGGGCTGGCTCACTCAGCTTCAGGATTCAGGTTCATCAGTTACCGTCAGGAAAATGGACGGCCGGCATACTTACCCGTTCCGGCACGTTTTACGGCAATCACCGGTTTGGTTCTCTGAAAAAGCCGGATGAGGTTTTCAGCTCGTACCGTCATGCTCGCCGCTATGCTCTGAAGTTGGCGAATCAGATGGCTAATCTGCGTTATGCCTATCAGTGAGGAATAGTGGAATATGACTATTTCAACCAACCTGGCAGATATGCTGCAGTTAGCTAAATACGAGTGCGACATGCTTACGGCATTAGCCTATCAGCGATTTGGTCTGGACGACCTTGACGAGCAGGTGCACCTCTGCGGTGAACTGCCCGTCACTATGTCCGTTCAGATCAACGTTATTTACAACCTTGAGTTCGGTATGGTTCAGGACCGCTTCCTCAGTCCTGGCTGTACTGACCTGGTTGACTCCATCCGTGCAATGAGCATCAGGCTCGACCGCACTTTGCATGAACGGATTTCTTCAGATGGCCATAATGATGGTCTGGGATATCTGGAAATTGCCAGATTAGAATCTCTCTAATCTGACGTAACCCTGTGGGGATTTATTCCCCATCAGGGGTATAAATCCCCTTTTTTTGAGGATTTATCATGACACCAATATCCGTACCGCCCCAACACGTCACTTATGAAGTTAAGCAGACCGGATGGATCTCTCCTAGCGATTGGCACAGTTTTACCTTGGCAGTTACTGAAGCATTCTGGCTGTTACCGGTACATCTCCGCCCTTGCTCGTCAACAAACGGTACGCCTCTGGAACGCGCTTCCATGATGTTTCCTCACCCCGAGGTATTTGAATTCGGTGGAAAAGACGAAGGGAATTACATATCCAGAAGCGTGATGTTTACCCTGGATATGAGCCCTGATTTGCGTATTGAAACGGAAGGTCAGCCCATCGACTTCTTCACGCGGATTGCGCTGCTAATGCTGTATCAACATTGCTCAGACTGCTTTGAAATAACTTCATCAGCTGGCGGCGTCAGCTGGGCGCTTCCTGTTCGCTGGGCAATACGACACCAACTGATTAGTGTCAGTGATGCTCCTCAGCCTTTCAGCACGGAAGGTTTTATTACCGGCGCAGCTGATGAACTGCTTATCAGAAGCGTTTCCGGAGCTGAACGTCCGTTTACGACGGCTGACTGGGGACTGATTTCAGAACTTGAGTTCGCACTTGAAGAACTGAAAACCGGCAAACGCTGATCCGGCAATCGATTTAACTTAACCCAACGGGGATTTACCTCCCTGTGGGCGGTAAATCCCCTTTTTAATGGAGATTTACCATGACACATACACCAACCGAGCCTCTGGTCCTTCCGGGCGTTTACCAGTTTGAGCAGGGAGCGTCCATAAATGATGAACAGTGGTTCAGATTTATCGACGCAGTTAAAGAAGCATTCTGGCTTCTTCCCGCTCAGCTCCGGCCTTATAAACAGCTGGGTTATGACATGAACCGCGCGTCAGAACTTTTTGACGAAGAGGGTTCGGTCACGTTCAACCATAAGGACGGCGAAGGCTACTGCCTCAATCCGCTCTACCTCAGGCAGACGCTTTCGGATAATTTTCGTACATACCGTAAAGTGGAGAGCCATCGATGCAGACAGGATTTATTCGTGCGCATCGTGCTGGTTCTTATGCATAACCTATGCCCCGAAGGCTATTACATAACCAGTTCCTGTCCGCAAAGCTGGCATTTCGCGCAGCGATGGCTGGCATGGAATATGGATATGTTTACCAGAGCACCTGAAAAAATTCCGGCATCGTTTGTTATACCCGGCGCAATTGAACATCTGCTGCTGGTAAAAACCTCCGGTCCCGGCAAGCAGGTCACCACTGAAGAGTGGGAAGCCATATCAGGCATTGAGTTCTGGCTTGCTCAGCAGCACAACAGCTGACCTTTATACCCATCCTTCCGGGATTTGCTCTCCGGAAGGAGACAGGTCCCGCTATTACAGCAGGTGATCCTATGTTTACTTTCGGCAGTGACGCGCTCGCGCAGCTGTTTCATGAAACCTACCATCAGGCTATGTCAGTCAGGCTTGTTATCTGTTCGCAGGAAGGTTTGTTCCTGGAGTTCAGGAACGGACTACCCGGTCAGCTTTTCTACCGTAAAGCGCGCATTTATGCGCTTGAATACAGCGGTGGGAGTACCGACCCGGGCGTGCAGGTTGAACTGAAGTTTGGTCAGATCTCTGAGGCGTACGAGCTCACTGTGGAAGACCCTGACTTTTTCAGCCAGATAACGTCCGCTGACAAAGTGGTTGTTCTGTCTGTCCGTTCAACGTATCAGCTGAAGCGCAAAACCATTAGCTGGCTCAGTCAACGTAAACTTGAGCTGTTCCGTGAGCGTATTAACGCAATGAGGACTTCAGATTTTTGTGACTGCAACTGCGACGAAGAGCGGGCCCGGTGGTTCGGTTCGGCAGCCTCAACGTTTGAAAACGCAATATTCACTGACAGTAAGCGTTGTGATCAACACGCTTTCTATTATCCCAGGCAGCAACTCCGGTTGCGGCTTAACAGCATAACCGCCGACGGAAAGATTATTTCTCCGGTGCCTTAACCACTTTCCCTGACGGGCGTATTTCTCGCCCGTCAGGGGAGGGATGCGCCCTTTTTCATTTAAGGAGCATCCCATGACCAAACCAACTAAAACCCGTCGCACGAAGAAAACTGAGAGCGTGGATCTGTACCAGAAGGTCACTGACCGTATCGTTGAGGCACTGGAGAACGGCGTGGCGCCATGGAAAAAACCGTGGCGCACTGCTGGCCACTACGCCGCAGCGGGTCCGTTACCGGTTAATGCCTTAACCGGTAAGCCTTACAGCGGCGTAAACGTGCTGCTGTTATGGCTGGCCGCTGAGGAAAAAGGATACAGCACCGATCGGTGGGTAACGTATCGTCAGGCGCAGGAGCTGGGCGGTCAGGTTCGCAAAGGTGAAACGTCATCAGAGGCCATTATCTTCAGACCTTTTGAAAAACAGGCTGAGGATGCCAGCGGAAACAAGCTGTTTGATTCCGACGGAAAGCCGCTGATGGAATCGCGGGCCATGATAAAGCCTAACTTCCTGTTTAACGTCGAGCAGTGTGACGGTTTACCGGACAGTGTTGCGGCTGTGCCGCATGAGTCTCCCGTAGCTGAATATCCCGGTACGATCGACTGGCCGACGGAAAAACGGATATGTGAGATTGTGCATATGGCGGGCGTTAAGGTTGAGTTCAGATTACAGAACCGGGCCTGTTACGCCAGACACACTGATTCCATACTGATGCCGAAGGCGGAACAGTTTTTTACCCACGCCGACTACTTCAGCACGCTGCTGCATGAAGTTGTGCACGCCACCGGTCATGAGTCACGACTGAACCGCGAAGGCATAACCAAACCGTCGAAAAAGTTCGGCGATCCGGTTTATGCGTTTGAGGAGCTGATAGCGGAGATGGGCAGCGCGTTTCTGTGCGCCCAGCTCGGCGTGTTTGGCGACGTTCAGCACGACAGCTACATAAAATCGTGGCTTGAGGTACTGAAGTCGGACAAAAAAGCACTCTTTCGTGCCTGTCGGCAAGCAAGAGAAGCGTCAGAGTTTTTACTACAGTTAGATGTAAGTGCAGCAGAAGCTGCATAACACACCAACCCGGCAACGTTAAATAAACGCGTTGTCGTCCCGTGAGGGCATTGTTCCTCACGGGACAGTGCCCTCTTTTTTTGGAAAGAAGAGGAATTAACCATGTCAGACTGGTGCCATAACCGTTTAGAAATCACCGGAAAATCCGCGCTCATCAGCATCATGGAGGAGTGGATCAGCGGTGAAGCCGTACCGCTTTACCGTCACGCCGTCATGCGCAGCATAAAGCTGTTTCTGGCGGGGTGTGGCGGCCTGCTACGCCCGGTTAAAACGGAGTCTTTTCCGCCGTTTCCCGGGTTAATGCATAGCGGAACGGGACAGGGCACGCCAGCCAACCTGGCATTTGAGCAGTGGCTCGGTTTACTGCGCAATGACGTATCGCTTGACGGGGAGCATCTGCGCAAAATTGAGCGGCTTTATCATCAGTCGGGTATCGACGCGATCCGCTGGGATAGTATTCCGGACGTTTCACGCAGACATATCGCGCGACTCATTGAGGAACGTTATGCAGACTGGTTTGGTATTGCCACGCTTTCCCGGGAAATCGATCCGGGTCAGTGCTGGGAACGACTGAGTCAGCTGCCTGACAGGGCGCAACCCTGCGATATGCTGCAGATAATCCCGAGCCGGCTGGCTGCCGAGCTGAACGGAAGTGGCGGACTTCTGTCCGGGTCGTCTACGTCCTG
The DNA here is from genome assembly GCF_002095465.1 of Pantoea rodasii. Taxonomy (GTDB): domain Bacteria; phylum Pseudomonadota; class Gammaproteobacteria; order Enterobacterales; family Enterobacteriaceae; genus Pantoea; species Pantoea rodasii. The sequence goes on from NZ_MLFP01000008.1 coordinate 15,835, forward strand.
CAGCCTCTATTGCCGGCAGTACGGTATGGAGTGGCCGGCAGGTCACAATGTTAGCTGGGAACGTGATGGCGTCAGCAGCATAAAACTTGCGTTTGATTCCGCCTGGTTCCCGCCGGCAGCAGAGGTCATCGCGGCACTGTCATCGACCTTTGACTGTGAAATTCGGCACTGGTACAGCGAGCCGGTTCACGATCTTGATGGTTATGACTGTTACGATCGGGGCGAGCACGTCTGCAGTGCTGAGGCGATTATTGACGAGCTGGACGACGGGAGGCCCGGGCTTCATCTGGTGCCGGTCGTTGAACCTCATGAACCAGAAGGTGCAACATCCGTTGATCAGGCGGCACAGGGATGAGCGGCAACAGAGAGTACCTTCGCTGCCGCGTTATTTCGACGGCTCACCTCAGCGCAGAAGACAATACGCTGTCCTATATACAGCTCTCGCTCTGCGGCATTGCGGCAGAGGTTATGACCGGAAACGCGCTGACGCTTGAACGGCGTCGCACGCTTTACACCCCGCTGCACTACACCGCTAGGTGGGCAGCAAAACTCGGCAGCGCAGAGCAACGCGCAGCCTGACCATAACGCCTCTCCGGAGGCGTTTTTTTTGCGGGTCAGTATAGAGTTTGCGGTGGATACCGCCTCCCCGGCAGGGCATGGTTCATGGCATGACGCTGACGGAGGTACTGAATACATGCAACCCACGCAGGAGCAGGCAAAGATCATCGCCTGGAAAGGCAGAAAACTTGTCGTTACGGCATTTGCCGGCACGGGTAAAACATCCACGCTTGAAGCCTACGCGCTGGCAAACCCTAAGGAACGGATCCTCTATCTCGCCTACAATCGCGCGATCAGGGAGGAATCTGAGCGCCGTTTTCCTTTTAACGTGGAGTGCAGGACGTTTCATCAACTGGCATGGCCGACGTTCGGGCGACACTTTCAGGCGCGGCTTACCACGTCTCTGCGCGTAACGGATGTGGCGCGGCTGCTCAACACCCGTCACTGGCTGCTTACAAGAACGGCGCTGAACACGCTTAACACCTTTCTGTACAGCGCCGATGGGGATATCTCATTTCTGCATCTGCCTGATGAGAGCGATCGGGGCGGACTGGAAACGGGAAAAATACTCGGAGCGGCACAGGTCGTATGGTATGAAATGACCCGGATGGATTCACATTTTCCGGTGACGCATGACACATATCTTAAACTTTATCAGCTGTCAGTGCCGGAGCTAAATAAGAAATGCGACGTGATCCTTTTCGATGAGGCACAGGATGCGAATCCGGTGACCAGTCAGTTTGTTCTAAGCCAGCCCTGTCGCATCATCCTTGTCGGCGATCGTTATCAGCAGATATATCGCTTCAGGGGGGCGGAAACGCTCTCGTGTCTCCGCAGCTGGAGATTGCAGACAGGCTGTGGCTGACGAACAGCTTCCGGTTTGGTCCGGCGGTCGCAGACGTTGCGAATACCCTGCTTGCCGAGGCGGGGGAAACCCGCCGGATCTGCGGCCTAGGCGGTGACGACCAGGTTGTAGCCGAACTGCCCGACGGAACCGCGCACTGCTGCGTTATCAGCCGGACGGTAGCGGGCGTGATTGGCTCAGCCTGGTGGAGAGCCTGACGGGTAAAAAGGTGTACTGGGTGGGCGGCATGGAGGGATACCGCATTGGTGAACTGGAAGATTTGTACTGGCTTTCGGTTGATATGCCCGATCGCATTCAGTCGCCGCAGCTGACGCGTGATTATCGTGACTTTGAAGAATACCGAACCATTGCCAAAGCAACAAAAGATCCGGAAATGGGGCAAGGTGTACGATTGCTGGACATGTACTTTCCACTGCCAATGCTGCTGGCCGTGTTAAAAAAGCAGGCGGTGACGCGCGAAAGCGATGCTGATGTGACGGTCGTGACGGCGCACCGCGGTAAAGGGCTTGAGTAGAACGCAGTCAAAATAAGCGACGATTTTGTTGATATTACCGATCCATTATTAAACCCGCGTGAAAAAGAAGATGAGCTGAATCTTTTGTACGTATCGGTGACGCGCGCGCGCAAAATTATGGTGCCAAACGAGCTGGTCTGTATCGTGACTGGCTGCCTCGATGCACTTAGCGAAGACTCAGAAATGCCGGGCGGAAAGGACTCAGAGAGCGCAGAGGCTGCGCTTTATATCAGCAATGAAGCTGAATTATCAGGAAGCCAGAATGTTCAGTAAGCTCATAACCATAATATCCGGAGGGCAAACCGCGGCTAAGACAGCGCAGGCTGGCGGTAAGGTTCCGCCGGGATATTTCGCGCCACAGTCAGCCGCAGAGCTGCTTTCTTCCCCGCATCGTAAGCTTCTTCTCAGGCAAATCTGGGATAACACGTCTTTGCCGGAGGAGATTTATAACCGGCTTTACCTGGCACCGCTGAAAAGCATCGCTGAGGGCGTACAAAACGTGCCGGCCAGCGCTGAAGGTGAATGGAGTAAAGAGGGCGGATACTTAGATCTCACCCTGAAATTTACCGCCTGCAGCGTCAGGCTGGCAAAAGGGCATATGTTTCCTCCGGGCGCGGCACCTGAGGAACAGGCCGCTAAAAACACGCTCTGGAATGCGGTTGTTTTCTGGTCAGCGCTTACCACTCATCTGCCGCAACTGACCAGGATTGAAGGTGAATTACTGGACGGACAATGCTGGATCCCCGGTATTTCATCGCCGGGTGCACCCTATCGATTCCGGATAAGCAATGCAGCCGATTCCGGTATGGCAGCAATGATGGCCACCAGGCTGTTACCTGATGACGGGGTCACCTGGCTTTGCGGCGATCGACAGGCCATGCGGGTGATGGCTTCTCTGGCCCGCGGGGATGCGGCGGCCATGCCGCTAATAAATGAAATTCTCGAGAAAGCGCGGGGCATCAGCGGATCGCCCGCTGGTTCTCCGCCGGCAGGCTTGCCTGCATTGGCCGCTGGGGTGCCGATAGCGGATCCGGGGCTGCCGGCGACGGCTTTCCCTGGCGATATCATCAGTGCGGCCTCAGCACTCGCCGGTATCGGGTCGGAAAGTGCAGTGGGTCTGGCCTCCGGTCTCGCACCAGTGAACGCAGAATCTCCGTTAACTGAGGATGATGAAACCGGGTTTTGCCCTCAGCACTTTCAGAAAACTGCGGCGCAGTAACTGAGCAGCCAGTGGCTGAAAAAGCGGCTGATGATGATACGACCGTCCTTCTCAGCATGTTTGCTGCAGCTGAACCGGCTGAGACCAATGTGGATGAACAGGCGGATAGAGCAGTTGTGGCTACAGCAGATGAGTGTTGGCCTGTACAGGATATTAATGAACAGGTAATTGCGGTCCTGGATGAAAGCCTGGAACTCATTCCCGATGAAAAGGCGCAGGAGACATTGCCTGTCATTGATTCAATGCTTGAACAAACCAATATAGAAAAAGTTGCGTCGGAAAATCCCGTTGTTCTCTCTGGACATGAAAGCAGTGAGGTAAATAATCTTGGGGAACAATTTTTATTATGGCTTAAAGATTCAGTTAATAATGATTCGCTCAGTGTGAATGAAAAAGACAGTCTGCTTCATGCAGTGAGTGGGTTTATGTTTATTTCCCTGCCGGGTGCGGCCTTTAAATTCATCGAGGCCACAGGTATTGATAATGGTCGCAGGGCTGTGCAGGCGTCATTTGAAAAGAACGGCGTGTTGCATATGCGCAAAGATAAACGTTTTTTCAGAGTGCGCATATATGAAGCTGAAGGTCTGGAAGGTAAATATCAGAAGCGGAGTGGATATTTAGTCCGTCTCGCTTTATTTTATGAGACAGGAAAGGATAAGGTTAAAGACAGCCGATTCATTCTGATTGAAAACTAATGAGGGAACCCGAAAGGGTTCCCTCAGGCATTTCAGGCTGGAATAGCATTCTTCACTGCATCAGGAACACCAGGCCTGCCGTTAGTGATGCACGTAGCGGTAAATACCGCTTCTGCATACACAACATCGTTAACCAGTATTTGCTGAACAAAATTGACGCGGCTTCGCTTCTCGTTTGCCTGGAGGGCGCATGTTACCTGCATTTCATCCCCTTTCTGCAGGCTCTTTTTTAAAGCGCATCGTGTATTCTAGGATCATGTGAAGGCGTCCTTCAGCGAACTCCTGTTCGAGATCCAGCCCCAGTTCTTCTTTCATAAACGCGTGGCGCGTCCACTCCATGTAGAAGGGATAATACAGGCCATCCACAACACCCTGAAAATCAACGTGCTTTTCGTCTACGGAATAAGTTTTGGTAAACATTATAAGTCCTTAAAATAGTTCAGTAGTGCAAACCGCATTGGCAGTATTAAATTTTCAAATTCCTTTTGCGAGGTGTCAGCCCCGGTACAGATGTTGAGTGCCATACTCAACTCATTTTCAATTCCATAGATAAAGCTGATGCCGTGATAAATGTTGTGTTGCCGACGTTGTTCATCGATGACATTATTTTTGTCATTGCGGAGAGCGTCATCCCAGACCACTGTACTGACGTCCCCTTTTTTGATTTTCGTTAGCTCAATGCCAATTTTAATGAGAAGGCTGTCTTTGTATTTCCCATCGTAATAAAACTTGTTATCCCAGTCCGCATAACCATTGCTCTGATGGGCTGAGATAGTGTTTTTTTCAATTAGCAACGTGGATATATAGGTCGTTTTTTCCAGCTTGTTCAGGAAGTTTATAACCTCTGTGCTGCAGCGATGAAAATTTAGCTTTACCTCTTTTGAATCCACTTCACTCTCCGGCACTCGAGAATATCTTCTTTCTTAATGGCCGTGCTTTTTACACCTTCAATAGTGACGTTATCCTCGTCAACTATTTTGACCACCCCAATTACCAAGCCGTTTTTGTGCCTTACATGGCATAGCTTGTTGTTATTAGGGTCCAGAGTTCGCTCATTAGATACAATACAGAACTCTCCGAAACTTATATAAGGCTCGCCGTATGTACCGCCGACCTGTATGAGTTCGACGTCGGGTATCTGGCGGCTGGCCAATATGAAAAGGGTATCTTCATCGAGCTGGGTGTATTCAGTGAACTGCGGCGGAAATCCCGCACCCGTCATGATCCAGTCACCTTCAACCTTCAGGCCGCTCTCGCTGAAAAAGCCTGCAATCAGATTGATCACATCAATGCGTCGCGGCGGTACGGTACCTCCAGACTCCCAGCGGGTGTAAGTCGTGTAGGAGAGGTCAGTATTCTTCTGCTGAACGTAGTTCACCACTTCCTGAGGCGACGTTCCGGTTGCCGCGCGGCAACATTTCAGCCTCTTCTCAATTGTGTCAAGCATGCGTACGCCTTAAGCGAAATCAATACACATGATTCTAAAGGAAAATTTAGTATTTGTTGTGGGAATAAATACCACTTAATGGGAAATATTTGCACGAAAGTCTTAAGTGATGGTAATATTTAAAGACTTTATAAATAAAACGTTAAAGAATTTCATACTCTTTCATCAATGCTGGCATGGTTTTCATGGAGCGGGCAAGAATTTCGCTTCAGGCATGATGTTTGTTGCTGCTGAGCATTCGGGATCATTCAGGGGCCAGAAGAGATGGGCCTGAAAGTAAAAATTTGAGTTAAGAAGCAATCCACACGTTAACTTAAGCCGGAGAGACTATGCCCTCAGTTACTGATGCCCAAAACCCTGCACCAATCGTTTATATAGGTCCAGTGAGACGTATGAGAACTGAAGACTGTGCCGTCAGGCTCACACAGTCTTCAGGCCGGGTGGTGAGCGCAACGAAAATCGTTCAGGGTCTTATCGATCGTTATCTGGACATCTATACAGAAGAGTTAGCGGCTCAATCAGTTAACAGCTAGCACCTCATCCATCAAACGAATGCTAATCCACGTTTATTTGTGGAGGGATCATCTCATGCCTGAAAAACCATTAGTAACAGAAAGTATTCCTTACCATACCGATGCAGAGCAGTGCGTGTTGGGTGCGTTGATGCTCGATAATGAACGATGGGACGATATCAATCTTCTGCTTACCGGAGACGATTTCTTCGTTGGCGCTCATCGGGCGATTTTCCGTGCCATGAGTGGCCTGTCCTCTCGCTTACAGCCATTTGACCTTATCACCCTCAGTGAAACGCTGGAAAGCGAAGGCCGGCTCGATACGGCTGGCGGCTTTGCTTATCTGGCCGAACTCAGCAAAAACACCCCTTCAGCGGCAAATATCCTCTCATATGCCGGAATTGTTCTCGAAAAGAGCCGGCTCAGACAACTACAGATCATTGGTAACTCTCTTCTGGCAGATATTGGCAGTAGTAGGCTTAATTCCCTTAGTGTTGCCGCCCACGCAGAAGAAGCGCTTTTCCGGTTGAGTGAGCAGGGACAGCATGCAAATGAGTGCGAAACGGAAATCATGCAGGCGCTGGATCAGCTGTTGAGCAAGCTGGAAGTGGCCACTGCCGCAGACAACGGAATTACTGGAACGCCGACCGGGATGGCTGAGTTTGATTTTATGACGTGTGGACTGCAGCCCGGTGATTTAATCATACTCGCCGCGCGTCCCTCCATGGGTAAAACCTCTCTGGCACTAAGCTGGGGCATCGGTGCTTTGCTAAGCCGACCGGACGAGAACGTAATCATTTTCAGCATTGAAATGCCCACCGACCAGTTGACCATGCGGATGCTGTCGATGCGCAGCAGGGTAGAGCTCAACAGCCTGCGCAGCGGCAATCTCAGTGACGAAGACTGGGGCAGGATAAGCATGGGTGCACAGGAAATAGCGGACTGGCGGCAACGGCTAATAATTGATGATAACAGCAATCAGACACCGGCTACCCTTCGTACCCGCGCTCGCAGATACGTCCGCAAATACGGCAAACCCTCTCTCATCATGGTGGATTATCTTCAGCTGATGCGCTGTCCGGACATGGAAAACCGCACTCAGGAAATCGCTGAGATATCCCGCTCTCTTAAAGCGCTGGGTAAAGAACTGGGCTGCCCCATCCTTGCACTGTCACAGCTAAACCGCCAGGTTGAGCAACGCGCTGATAAGCGGCCCAATAATGGCGATCTTCGTGATTCAGGGGCACTTGAGCAGGATGCTGATCTGATTGCTTTTATTTACCGTGATGAGGTTTATCACGCAGATACGGCACATCCTGGCCAGGCCGAAATCATTATCAGTAAACAGCGCCAAGGACCAACCGGCACTATCAAAACGCAGTTTGACGGCAAATTTACTCTCTTCAGTGAATACCCGGAAGGGGGATATGACCTGGGGTATGACTACCGGAGGCCAGCACAGTGAAGAAGGATCAGCAGGTTATAAGCGCATTGACAGAGGGAGAAAACATCGCCCATGTGTTCACTTTGGATCAATTGTGCGCTAATCCCGATAATCCACGAAAACCCGAAATCCTCGTTACGATGATATCAAAGAGTCTATTCGCGCGCGCGGTCTCGACTCCGTGCCTCTTGTCACCCGCGATCCGCGACTCCCTGAAGGGATCTGGACCTTCAGCGATGGCGGGAATACGCGTTATGCCATTATGCGTGAGCTTTGGGACGAGACCGGAGATGCGCGTTTTTACCGAATGACCTGCGTGGTGAAACCCTGGGCAGGTCGCTTTCAGTGCCTGACGGGGCACCTGGCAGAAAATGAAACGCACGGACAGCTGACGTTCATTGATAAAGCCCTCTCGGTTCAGGATGCCAGGCAGTTGCTTGAAGAAGAGAGAGGGAAAAAAGTTTCGCTGCGGGAGTTGGCATCTGCACTGACAGAGAACGGGCTACCCGTCCATTATTCCAGCGTCTGTCGTATGGAAGATGTCGTCAGACATCTTTATCCGTGGATGCCTGAACTTCTTCGCTCGGGGTTTGGCGGGCAGGAACTTCGGCATCTGCTCAAGCTTCGTAAAAGCGCTGAATCAGTCTGGGAAAAGTATCAGGCAGAAAAGTTTATTGAAACTGATACAGATTTTACCCCGGTATTTGGCATGTGCTGCAGCAAATTTGACGATCCAGAGCTGTGGTCTCTTGAGATGTTCAGGGATGAGTTAATCGGCGATCTCACGCAAGCGTTTCCCTGTGAAGATCTCAACTACGATGGCTGGCTGCTTGAGTTAAAAGGCAACTCTAAACCTGACGCCGGTGATCCAGACAAAGTCTTCTCGGTCGCTTCAGCGGACGAAACTGTGCCGGAAGCCGAATTACTGAAAGCTGGCCGTGAAATTCCAATCGGGACTGAATTGCAGCAGTCTGAGCCTGACCAGAGTTTTGAAGATAATACACCTGATTTTCAAAATCCGGATGATCAGGAAGCATGCGCTGAAAATCGAAACGGTTGTCAGGAGCCTTCTGTCCAGGCCAGCGTCATTCCGCATTCTTCCTGTACTGAACCAGATATACAGTCATCCCTCGTAAAAGACCCGGCTGAAGTTGCTGAGCCACAGGAACACGCCGTAACAGACTCGCTGTGGCACGTTAATGCTCTCCAGGACGACATCGACCATCTACAGAACCTCTCGTGGCGCCTGAGCTGGGAAATTGCCAGCGCCCATGGTTGTGGCGATGATCTTGAACCAGCCTGTGACAGTGAAACCTCACCGGGTTTCCGGATGGTTTCTGCCAGTAACGCATCTGATGTGGCCATCTTTCTGGCCTCGCTTACCGGTGTATCTCATTTCGCCGAAGACGTAAGCCTTTCGACTGTTTTGCTGATCGGGTCATCCGAATCAGCCTCACCGCTATTTAATGACGAGCAGACCCTGACCCTCTTCCGACTTATCAGGATCCTTCGTCGCCTCCGCGAACTGCAGCGTTTAACTGCTGCGCCTGTTGTTCCTGTCAATGAAGGGTAAACGATGAACACCAATCTCTCACGCGCCGCTAACGGTTTCCTGCTCGATCTGGTCATGGAGCTGAAGAACGGTTTTATACGCCGCTGCGACAAAATGGGCCTGAATTCCGATGACGTCGCCATGCTCAGGGACATGACCGTGGAAGACATTCACTACATCATCAACAGCGAAGTATCCGTGCTGACGTTTGCCATAAACCAGGACAACCTTGCCCGGCTGGTCATACAGGCGAGACTTGAGCAAACGCGAAAACAGCGTATCGACCGGGCGCTTGCTCTGGGCGGCTCAATCAAACTCATGGAGCATTTTTTCGGGCTGATCAGTAATGACGTAGCGGCGCGTCGCAGGATCGCTGGCATAAAAATTCGTGCAGGTCGTGGAAGCGTCCTTAGCGATGAACAGAGTACGGAACTGTGGGAAATCTGGGCAGCAAATGACAGTAAAACACTTCGCAGCGAAACGGATGAGGGGCTGGATTTAATGCTGCTTGCCGCTGAACAAATGGATATTTCTCTGACTGCTGTCTGGAACACTGTTCTCAGGTGGGAAAATGACAATCTGACAGCGGCCACGAATAGAAGAGCATGACTGTTAACCCGTGTAGAGCGTTCACTGTAATCAGAAGGGGTCAACGTGCGATTTAAAGAGATCATTCCGGGCCTGAAAGCTCCGGCGACTGTTCCGGCGTCATTGTCTAAAAAAGCGGCCAGCGCGGTTCGAAGATTCTGGCTCGGAGAGCGTAACTTTAAGCGCCTGAATGAAAACCGGACGGGCTATTACAAGATTGATCTCGGCCCGTTCTGGCGATTGCTCAGCCGCGATGAAGGGCGCACCTGGGAGATGATGAACCATGAGCGCTATAACACGGCAATGCGTAACTGAAGCGTAGTCAGAATGCTGAGCGATGAGCCTTTAGCGGCACATTGCTCAGCATTTTTTTGTATTCAGAAGGTGAAGAATGACATTACCGGATGACAGCCTGATCCAGCAGGCAGTTTCTAAGATGAGCGATCGGCTAAATGCTCGTGCTGTAGATGAACAAAACAGTTTTGTCCGTGGAGGTCTGCTTTTTACGGGCAACATTCACGATTCTATGCCCCGCCGGTTGCTTCTCGATCAGCGCCTTTCTCCGCTTGATAAAATGGGCTGGATAATTATCCGCCTGCACGCTTTGAGCAATGACGGTGCCGTTTTTCCTTCTTATGAAGAATTGCAGCTGCAGCTGGCAACGCCGGGAAAAGGCAGGGCATCAAAAGAGACCATCAGCCGGATACTTCTGATGTTACGCATCACGGGCTGGCTCAGCCTCTGCAAACGCGTCAGGGATGAAAAGGGAAGGGTAAGAGGAAATATTTATGCGCAGCATGATGAGCCATTGTCATTTGCTGATGCAGAAATGTTCGACCCGCACTGGCTTAAAACAGTGGCTGAAGCCTGCCTGAGCAGTAACCGCACCATCAGCGCTACCGCAAAAACAATCATCAGTGAAATCCGGCTTGATCCCACAATGCTTCATCATCGCAGTCATCTCCAGATGATTGAGGCCCGTCTGGGCTCAGTCCAAAGTCCTGAAGAATTTACCCGCCGTGCTGAACCCGGGCAGACAGGGCGCTCGCCGGGTTCGGATTCCGAACTCAGCTTAAAAATGCATGATCAGCAGCCCGGTTCGGATTCCGAACACAGTGAGAGTACCGGTAATAACAACCGGGTTCGGAATCCGAACAGTTACGTACGTAGTTTTACTAATAATACAGATAAAACATACGTAACCGATTCGGTTTGCCTGCCAGATGATTTCGGCTCACTGCTGAAACCAGAAGATCGGGACATGGTTAATCGCCAGCTGCAGGCGCTGTCGCCTGAGCGATCCGCTCTGGTGCTGTCGAATGTTATTCGTGCACAGCGTGAAGGCAGCCTGCAAAACCCGCTTGGCTGGTTGCTGACGGTGCTTAAAAAGGCCCGACAGGGGGAGCTTTATCCTGCAGAAAACGTAAGAAAAGTACCTGATCACATGAGCCCGTCACCGCGCCCTGAACTGCGCCCTTTTAAGCCTTCTCGTCCCGATAGCCGGCAGACGTGCAGTGAAGAGCGCGTAAAAGAAATCGTTCAGAGTCTACGAATGTCTGTTGGAACTCAGAGAAATGATTAGGTGGTCAATTGCGCTCAAGAAAAGAGATTAAAAAGCGAGCAGTGTTGCACGGTGCAACAGAGGCTAAAAAACGAGCAGTGTTGCACCGCGCAACAGAGGTCATTAATTAAGCGTCATAGGCAGCGAAGAAATTTTACGTTTCGAATATCTGATTTCGAATTGTTTACGGTTCTCTCAGGAATGAGGATCGCCACTTAACTAACGAAAGCCTTTGCCAATCAGGAGACAGCTATGGCCGAACAGACAACCCCTCAAACAGCGCTCCGGCGATCTGGCGGATTAGTATCCACGCTGACTGTCGAGCTGCATTCGCATTATGCAATCAGGCTCTGGGAAGGGCGCAATCGATCAGATGAGAAATCAAAGGCTGAAAAACACCCCAAAATTCTGGGGATGCCGGAAGCGATTTCGCGGGCAGGATTCGCCGGACGTGATGCTGCGGCCGGCAACCCCTATGGTGATGAGTTGCTGGTCAATCTTGAAGAGGCCATTAAGCTGGCGACTGAGAAGGTGGAAGGGCAAGTCAAAAAGATAGCAACCATCACCGCCGCCATTCCGGCAGGTATCACCATATCTGAAGTTACATCTTCCGAGCCGCTGAACCTTGATGTATTCAGCCGTTCCCCCCTCGGCTATCGCTGTGTCTGGCTGTTAGTGCATTACGATCAGCTGGCGCTGAAAGCCTTCCGGGCATTCCATTACGGCCTGATCTCCCGTTCACAACGCGATGATTTCCTGGAAAAAGGGAGTAAAGCGATACGTGTCGTCTACGGGTTGATTCAGAACTACCGGACCGTGCCGGTGACATATGAGGATATCCGTCATAAAACGGCGCGGGGTCTGGCTGCCATAGAGCGTCTGGGTGAACCCGATCCTTCCGTTATGTCGGGTAAAAAACGTTCTTCATTCTCTCCACTTTCTGCCGTTACCTCAGAGGACGATTAATTTGAATCGGATGATTACTTCGGGCGTTATCTGCGCCCTTCTCAGCGGCTGTGCAGGTACTGACTTTGCCAGCATCAACAAAAATATCAGCGATACCGCTTTCAGTATCAGTAAAACCATGCGCGGCAGTGATTCGGATTCCATGGATTCCGGCAACGGTATGCCGGTACTGACAAGAGCCTCAGGATCTGGCGGGAAAAGTGCCAGTAAACAGTTCAGCGTGCCGGTAGATATAGATACGGCCGCCGCGCGATTAAAGCGCCACTATGGCTATGTGAGTGCGGATGAAATTGAACGTATTCGCTCCAGAGATCGCAACAGCCGCTGGAGTGCCGCTGCCATTGAGGATGCCCATCCAGTGTGGGAAGCCGTTCCGGGGAGCTCCTATCGTATGGGCAGCGACGTGGGTGACAACGACCATATGGATATTGAGCTTGAAAAGAACGGTTCCGGTACGCGGGTATATGTGACATACAAATCACCCGTCGCATCGCACCTTACCGGCAGCGCGTTCAACAACGTTATGTCTCAGGTCCGCCAGGTTGCTTCTGGTCAGGCACGTTAAAACCGGAGGCCGGCATGCAGCTTTATCTGTGTGAAAAACCCTCTCAGGCCAAAGATATTGCCCACGTGCTGGGCGTCAGCCAGCGCGGCCAGGGGTGTATTACCGGCGGTAACATTACGGTCACGTGGGCAGTAGGCCATTTGCTGGAAACGGCCACGCCCGAAACCTATGGCGAGCAGTTTGGTCGCCCGTGGCGCTCGGAAGTGCTGCCGATCATCCCGGACCGCTGGCAGATGACCGTCAAAAAAGACACTGCCGATCAGTTTGGCGTTATCAAAAAACTGCTGAAACAGGCCAGTGAGGTAGTCATCGCAACCGATGCCGATCGCGAAGGTGAGGTGATCGCGCGCGAGCTGATGGATTACTGCAATTACACCGGTGCCGTGCGCCGGCTGTGGCTTTCCGCGCTGGATGAAGCCAGCATCAAAAAAGCCCTCAGTGAAATGCTGTCAGGCGACAAGACCGAAAAACTGTATCAGGCGGGTATTGGTCGCTCGCGGGCGGACTGGCTTATCGGGATGAACCTGACGCGACTTTATACCCTTAAGGCCGGTGACGCCGGGTTATCAGAGGTGTTTTCCGTGGGCAGGGTGCAGACGCCCACGCTCGCTATAGTGGTTAACCGGGATCTTGAAATTACCGGCTTCACACCAAAGCCCTGGTGGAAAGTCAGAGCGCAACTTGAAAAAGACGGAGTCCGTTTTGAGGCTGATTGGGTTGCTGCGGAGCAATACTGTGATGATGAAAAGCGGTGCGTAAATCAGCAGATTGCACAGGCCGTTCAGCAGCTCTGCCTGAAAGCCGGGAACGGCAGCGTGATTTCCGTTGAGAAAAAGCGGGCTAAAACGCCGGCACCGCTCTGTTTTTCCCTCGGCGATCTTCAGGAAGCATGCAACAGGAAATGGGGTTTGGGCGCTAATGAGGTGCTGTCTATAGCCCAGTCGCTGTATGAAACGCATAAAGCGACGACCTATCCGCGAACAGACTGCGGTTATCTGCCGGTATCGATGCGGGAAGAGGTCAATGACGTTCTCCAGGCTGTACAGCATTCTGATCCTGCTATCGGCAGCGAGTTTCCCCGAATTGATACCGCATTTACCTCGCGCGTCTGGAACGACAAGAAAATTACTGCGCACCACGCCATCATTCCGACGCGACAGCCATTCGACATAGCAAAGCTGAACGCGAAAGAACTCAAAGTCTACTCTCTTATCCGCCTGCACTATCTGGCTCAGTTTATGCCGCTGCAGGAATCCGATGTGACGGATGCCATCTTTAATATCGGTAATCAGCTTTTCCGCACGCGCGGTCGCGTGATGGTTCATGCCGGGTGGAAATCACTGTTCATGGGGGAGCTGGCTGAAGAGGAGAAGGGTGATAAGGAATCCGCCGCGCAGCTGCCCGTGATTGAGCAGGGCAATGTCTGCAGCGTCAGCGGTGCAGACGTCAAAGATAATGTGACAAAAGCGCCGCCGCACCACACGGAAGGAACGCTTATTGCCGCTATGAAAAATGCCGCCAGCCTGGTCACGGATCCTCAGCTCAGGAAGATACTGCGTGATAACGCAGGGCTTGGTACTGAAGCAACGCGCAGCGGCGTACTGGAAACGCTGTTTAAACGGGGTTTCCTGGAGAAAAAAGGAAAATTCATCGTTGCCACACAGATGGCGCGGGAACTGATCGCTGCCTTGCCGGAGACGCTGACCAGTCCGGGCATGACGGCCCTCTGGGAGCAGGCATTGGATGACATTGCCCGGGGAAAAAGCGGGCTCAGCGAATTTATGCAAAAGCAAAGCCAGTGGACACGGCATCTGGTCGAAAAAGGGCGGGGCACTGCCTTTAAGGTCACGGTTCCGGTCGGTCCCGCCTGTCCGCTGTGTGGAGGGCAGACCCATCAGCGCAAAGGTAAGGAAGGGAAATTCTGGGGCTGTGTGATGTACCCTGACTGTAAGGGGATCGTTGGTGAAACAAACCGTAAAACCCGACGCCAGACTGCGGGGAAAAGCCGGGGCGCTGGTAAAGGCCGGAAAAGCCCAGCTTCTGCGCCGGCTACCCTGAATCTGCAGAGCCAGAAAGGTTGACAGTAGTGACATTTGGCTTAAAAATAAACGTGCTTGTCCGTCGTCTCTGACGACCACCAATGATTCACCGGCCTGAGAGAATCGCCTTCGGGTGGCTGAACATAACACTCCTGTAGCCTGCAAGGGAGAACACATCAGTGTGGTAAATCTGCCCGCCTTTGGAAGCAGATATCGTCAATCACGGCTCCTACTGCCTGGCGATGAAGGTACATTCAACTATCAAGACAGTCAGAATTTAGCTGATTCTGACTCCCCGACGGGAATACTTCTCCCGTCCGGGCAGAAGTTTTCTCCGTCGAACCAAATTTGACCTCCATGGAGAAAACATCATGTCTGTAAACAACACCTCTAATGCCAGTAACACCGGTAAATCTAAAGACTACTTCAACCTGACTATCAATGGACTGGGCTATCTCAGCAACGTTCGCCAGGTTAATGCTCAGTCCGGCACCTTTATCAGCTGCGTTATTAACGCACTGTCAGGTCCGAGCGACAGCCCTTCTTATGTGCGTTTTGACGTCACCGTTGCCGGCAAAGAAGCCAGCAGCCTCATAAACCGCTGCCAGAAAGCGGTGGATGAGGATAAGAAAGTGCTGATTGGCTTTGTTCTGAGCAACCCATCAACGGACATTTTTCAGCTGAAAATGGTGAGCACGCAGGTGAAAGTCGCGTCAGTCTGAAAGCCCGCCTGATCAAGGTGGACTGGGTCAAGATAGGCCAGGACATGGTCTTCAAGACTGAACGCGCCGAACCGCAGCATGCGCAGAGCGCCGCTTCCCAGCAGCAATCCTACGCAGAAAACTCATTCTGATTGTTCACCATAGCCTGCTCTTTTCTGAGCAGGCTTCCCCTCATAAGGAGCATACTTATGTCCTCACGTGGCGTAAACAAAGTCATTCTCGTTGGCAATCTCGGTCAGGATCCGGAAATCCGCTACATGCCTAACGGCGGCGCTGTCGCTAACATTTCACTGGCAACGTCGGAGTCATGGCGTGATAAGCAGACCGGTGAAAATCGTGAAATCACCGAATGGCATCGCGTTGTGCTGTTTGGCAAGCTTGCAGAAGTCGCCGGCGAATACCTTCGCAAAGGTTCTCAGGTCTATATTGAGGGTCAGCTGCGTACCCGCAAGTGGCAGGATCAGAGCGGGCAGGACAAATACTCGACTGAAGTTGTCGTGAATGTTGGCGGCACCATGCAGATGTTAGGTGGCCGTACACAAAACAGCGACCAGCAGCAGTACAGTGGCAACTGGGGCCAGCCTCAGCAGCCGTCACAGCCAGATCCCGCTCCGCAACAGAAAAACAGTGGAAATAACGGAAAAGGTAATCGTGGTTCGCAACGTAACAATGCCGGCCAGCCCACGCCTCAGCAGCCCGCGCCACAGTCGCAGCCTGCAGGAGACTGGGATGATGATATACCGTTCCTCGGACACGGTTACGGCATGGCAAAACACGCTTCATCCTCTCTCTGACTCTTCGCTGCGTTTTGACTGCTGCACTAAATTTCACCATAATCCTTTAAAGGTTACTGACGATGCCTGCCATACTACGGCTGAACGGTTTTCGGTTCTTTTTCTACTCTAACGAAGGTAATCCGCGCGAACCTGCTCACATTCACGTGATAAAGGCTGGTACAGAAGCAAAATTCTGGCTGGAGCCGGTTGTAAAACTGGCAAGTAACGATGGATTCGATTCACGGACGGTAAAAGAGCTGATGACAGTGATAAGGCAACACCAAACCATGCTTCTGGAGGCCTGGAATGATTATTTCAGCTAAGAACGTTCGGTTCGATCATCACATCATGTGGGTCGAACTCTCAGACGAGCGGATAATCGGCGTACCGCTTTCATGGTTTCCCCGGCTTCGCAATGCGTCTGCCGAACAGCTGAAAGACTACGAACTGTCCCCCCGTGGTATCCACTGGGACGCACTGGACGAAGATATCTCAATCGATGGCCTGTTACAGGGGCGCGGTGATGTTACGCACCCGCCTCATCAGGTCGCCTGAAGGTGCTGATTAAAAAACGCTGACTCCGGTCGGCGTTTTTTTTGAAAACGCAAAAAGAGTTGTTGATAGAAGCATGCTGAAGAGTTGCGCACAGTGAAGCCTGTTCTCACTGTACAGGAACTTTTTCAGATGAAATTTAAAGCCGTCTTTGCCGCTTTACCGCTTGCACTGCTGGCGGGGTGCGTTCAGCAGCCCCAGAAGTTGCAGGAGCGTGCTCCCTCCGAACCGGTTCCTCCGGTCAGCGTTTCCCGCAATATTCAGACACCTGCTGATGATGTATACGCGCGTACGCCTGAAGTGGTTCGCTACGATCGTTACATGCTGGTCAGCACTGATCCGCAGGCTGTGCAGCGCGACCCCCTCTCACAGATTATTGACGTCCGCATCCCCTCTTCAGTGCAGCCAACCGTGGCTGACGCCATGCGCTATGCCCTGAAGCAGTCCGGCTACTCGCTTTGTCAGACCGGTCCGGCTAACGGCGTGTTGTACCGTCAGCCGCTGCCGGCCGTCCAGTTCCAGCTCGGCCCGATGCGCCTTCGCACCGCGCTGCAGGTGCTGGCGGGCCCGGCATGGGAGCTTGAAGTTGATGACGTACAGCGTGTGATCTGCCACAGCCTGCGTGCCGGTTATCAGTTGCCCGTGACACAGCTGCCGCCGCGTCCTGCCAGCGCTTACGCACCGGCTGCTGGCACTCCATCTTCTGCCAGTTCCTCTCAGGTGATCGCCCCTCGTCCCATTCAGGCCCAGCCTGCTCACGGAGGGTGGCTGACAAAATGACCACAGAAACGTCCTTCCCTCACGAAAACGGTGATGACGTTGTTCCGTCATCAGGCGGCAGGTTCAGCGCCCTAAAACGCCGGCTGCCGGCTATAGGACTGACCACGCTTTCGGTTGCCGCACTGGGGCTCGCATTCATATCGCTTCGCGCCGGTGTGTCGCAGGAAAACCGTCTCAGCTACGTCGAGAAGCAGCAAAACGTGGTTTACACCCAGGCACTGGCTAAAACCGATTTTGAACCACTCCAGGCCAACATCAGCACTCAGGCCGAGGCGATAAAAAGGCAGCAGGTTCAGCTCGATGCGGTCCGTAAATCGCTAGAAGCATGGTCTGCCAAAGGCTTATCTGAAGCAGTCGATCAGGTTCGCCATTCGATCGATGAGCTGAATGATTCGCAGACTGCACTGCAGAGCCGTCAGGCTGCAATGGAACAGGCAGTTACCGCACTGCAGCACCCGCCTCAGAAAGCGCAGCAGGCCACAGCTGAACCCAAAACGGCAACACCTGTAGAAAAGCCAGCACCCGCTAAGCCGCACCGGGCAGTCAAAACCGTGGCCCGTAAAGCGCCATTTGTACTGACCGGCGTTGAAAAGCGGGGCACGGAGTCGTTTGCGGCCATTGCGCCGTCGGGATTCAGCTCGCTGGCTGAAATCCGCCTGATCGGCGAAGGCCAGACCGTTAATGGCTGGACACTTGTTCACGCCGGCTACGGGCAGGCGCAATTTCGTGTGAACGATCGCTTAACGACTATCAACGTTCGCTAACGGAGGTGATATGAAGCTAAAAATAGCCAGCTTTGCAGCGATTATGCTTTGCTGCTCTGCGCAGGCCAGCGTTCTGGTTCAGAATTCCAGGGGCGATCCGGTGGATGCGCCGGCGCAGAGCGTGCAGCAAAGCAGCGTGCAGGATCTGAAACAGCAATCCGGTCAGTGGGGGCTAAGTCAGGACGATTATGAGCGCTATCAGTCGCTGATGAACGGTCCGCGCGGCATTCAGTCACCGGGTCTGGATCCTCTGTCAACGCTGGGTATCGAGGCGCGGAGCCAGGCCGAACGTTGTCAGTATGCTGAGAAGTGGGTAAAGGAAGAGTTTGCGCGTACGCAAAAAGAGCTGGATTTCCAGCGCGAAGTCACCGCCGCATGGAAGCGGCTCTATCCGGAAACGCTTGCGGTAAATATGGGCAACGCAGCCGGCATTGCCCACGACACCGGAGGCCGGCTGGCGCTGTTCGTTAAGTCAGCGGGCTGCGGGCAGTGTGACGCCCGGCTGGCAGCGGTATTAGCCGATAACAGGCCGGTTGATATCTACCTTGTAGACAGCCAGGGCGATGACGGGAAACTTCGCGGCTGGGCAAAAGACCATCACATTCCGCTGGACAGGGTGCGCAGCCGTCAGATCACACTGAATCACGACGGCGGTCGCTGGATGCGGTTCGGTAACGGCATGATGCCGGTGGTTCTGCAGCAGGGGGAAGATGGATGGCAACTCGCCGCATTCTGACCGGAGCGGCGCTGCTGCTTTCATTTTCCACGTTCGCCGGTGGCAAACAGACCGTTCCGGAGGGGTATGTGCGCGTGGCACAGACTCACAGCGTGCCGCCTGAATCGCTCTACTCCGTCAGCCTGCAGGAATCATCGCGCAGGCTGCCGCAGGGCGAACGCCCGTGGCCGTGGACCCTGAACGTCGCAGGTAAGGGCTATCGCTATAAAACTCGCCTTGAAGCCTGGCAGGCGCTGCAAGTGTTCATGAAAACGAACTCACTGAAGCGCATCGATGTCGGTATCGCTCAGGTTAATCTCGGCTGGAACGGCCAGCGTTTTACGTCAACCTGGGAGGCGCTGGATCCTTACGTGAATCTCAACGCCGCTGCCGCCATCCTGCGCGAGTGCTGGGACCGGAACCCCGGAAGCTGGCTCGATGCAGCCGGCTGTTATCACCATCCCGCAGGCGGCGCACCCGCTGCCCGCTATCGCGCTTTCGTTAAAAGTAAGCTCGCCATGCTCCAGTCCTCGCCGCATCTGCCGGCGGCTACCGCAGTTGAACAGACCGCGTCCGCATCGGTGCCGGATAACGGCCTCGTCTGGATAGATCCACGGAGTCAGTGATCATGAATCTGAAAAACCTCATTGTTACCGCATTCATCGCCTTTTCGCCCGCCGCGCTGGCTGAGCTCAACGTCATTGCAGACCTGGGCGGGCAGAGCACGCAGGCTATGTTCGAAGCCGTCAACCGGCAGGATACGCCGCCTGCGCCTGCTGCAGCTCCTGAAAAGGGTGAAGCGGCCATGCTGCCCGTTATTACGCCAGAACTTTCCCCCGGAAACGTGACTCCCCGGGCGCTGCAGCTGCCGGGCATCGGCGCGCTGTTTATCATGGGTGATGACAGCTATTCACGGCAGTGGCTGCAGCAGAACGTACAACAGCTTTCGGCCAGAAATGCAGCCGGCCTCATTGTGAACGTTGAAAGCATGGCATCGCTGGAATCTCTGCGCGGTCTCGCGCCCGGTCTTCAGCTGGCCCCTCATCGGGATCTGAACTTGCCCGCCGCCTGCAGCTGACCCATTACCCCGTACTGATCACGGACAGCGGCCTGTCTCAGGAGGTAGGGCATTGATATCAGCTCCTTACGTCGCGGCACTGCTGATGCCAAATCCGGTCCTGCTGGCCGACTTGCTGGCCGTGATTATCTTTCTGCTCTGGCGCTTTCGCCGGCACTCGGTCAGCGAGCGGCGGCACCGCCGTTATCGCGCAACGGCAGACCGTGTCTATACCCGCCTTCGCCAGCTCAGCGGAGACGGGCAGCGCATGAGCTATTTGCGCAAGATTAATCCCTACGTCTTTGAGGAGTTACTGCTGCTGGCATTTGAGCGTCAGGCTATGCCGTACAGCGTAATGCGTCATACAGCGGCGACGGCGGGCTGGACGGACGCGTACACATAAACGGTGAGTGCTGGCTGATTCAGGCCAAGCGCTACAGCCGGGCGATAACGCCGGCGCACGTTCAGGACTTTGATGCGCTGCTGACGCGTATGGGGCAGCGTGGTCTGTTTATTCATACCGGCCGGACGGGCCAGAAAAGCAGGACTGCCAGTAGCAGTTCACAGCAACTGATGATTATCAGCGGACAACGCCTTCTGGCTCTGCTGGCTGGTAAACCCTTTAAGGAGTTTTCTTTGTGAGTGATAAATATGTAATTGAGGCCCTTCTGCGCCCGGCTGTGGAACTGAATACAGCGGTCGCAGCGGGCACTGCCGCCATCGTCTGCGTGACAACTCCCTGGGCAGTAGCCCTGGCACCCTCCGTCAGCTATGTCACCGCCGGCGGATTCGCAGTGCTTTCTGCCATACGCGCGCGTCAGGGAATGCAGGTTATTCGCTACCGCCGCAATCTTCGCCGTTTACCTCGCTACATCATGACGTCAAAACAGATCCCCGTCAGTAAACGTCGGCTTTTTCTGGGCCGCGGGTTTCGCTGGACCCAGAAACATACCCAGCGCCTGCGCGATACGCTGCGCCCGGAAGTGGCCCATTACCTTAAGCCATCAAAGCTGTATCAGCTTGCCCGCCAGTTAGAGGAAGCGACAGAAAGCAGTTTGCCGGCGATCGGCAGACTGCTTAGTGCAGATTCGCCAGTCAATCCGGTTCGCCCGCTTCCCCCGGTTGGCGGTAATCCGGCCGTACACGGCATTGAACCGGATGAAACTGACGTCACGCTCGATCTACGTGAGCGTGTCGGTCACACGGTTGTCTACGGTACGACACGCGTGGGCAAAACACGCCTCGCTGAGCTGTTAATCACTCAGGATATACGTCGTGGAGACGTCACCATCGTGTTTGATCCAAAAGGCGATGCGGACCTGCTGAAAAGGGTCTGGGCGGAAGCGCACCGGGCGGGGCGGGGCGATGAGCTGACTGTTTTCCATCTGGGCTGGCCTGATATTTCCGCGCGGTATAACGCCGTAGGACGCTTCGGGCGCGTATCGGAAGTCGCTACCCGCGTTGCCGGCCAGCTCAGCGGCGAAGGTAACAGCGCAGCGTTTCGCGAATTTGCCTGGCGATTCGTGAATATCGTTGCCCGGGCGCTGGTTGCTCTCGGGGAACGTCCGGATTACACGCTCATCACTCGCTACGTGAACAACATCGCCGATCTGTATCTGCGTTACGCCGAAAAAATCATTACCGAGAAACTGCCTGAACTGCACAGCCAGATCGAAAACAACGCCAACGCATTTAGTGAGGACGACGTGCCGCGCAACATGCAGGGGCAGCCTGAAGCTATCCGGATATGGGCAGTTGAAGTGGCGCTGAGTTCTGACGCAGGAAACGAGCTGTATGACCCGATACTTGACGGGCTGCGCTCTGCAGTACGCTATGACCGCACCTACTTCGACAAAATCGTGGCGTCACTGCTGCCGCTGCTGGAAAAGCTGACCACCGGTAAAACGGCGGAGCTGCTGTCTCCCGATTATCTGAACATGGAAGATCCGCGCCCTATTTTTGACTGGGAGCAGGTTATTCGTAAAAAAGGCATCGTTTACGTGGGGCTTGATGCTCTCAGCGACAGCGAAGTTGCAAGCGCCGTGGGTAACAGCATGTTTGCCGATCTGGTGAGCGTAGCCGGTCATATCTATAAGCACGGTATCAACGGCGGCCTGCCGGGTTCAAAAGAGGGCAAAGACCCCATTAACCTGCACTGCGATGAATTCAACGAACTGATGGGTAATGAGTTTATCCCACTCATCAATAAAGGCGGCGGTGCGGGCATGCAGGTGACGGCCTATACGCAGACCTCATCTGATATTGAAGCCCGGATCGGGAGTGCGGCCAAAACCTCTCAGGTTCAGGGTAACTTCAACAACCTGATCATGCTGCGCGTGAGAGAGAACCGGACGGCAGAGCTGCTGACCTCACAGCTGCCGCAGGTTGAAATCTACAGCAAAACGCTGGTCTCGGGTCATCAGGATTCAGCTGACGTCACCGTCAATCACGACTTTACCTCCAGCACCCAGGACCGTGTAGGCACCATTAAGGTGCCACTGCTTGAGCCTGCCGACATTGTGACACTGCCTAAAGGTCAGGCTTTTGCGCTGCTTGAGGGCGGCCAGCTCTGGAAAATTCGCATGCCGCTGCCGGCGGGCGATGCAGGTGACGTGCATATGCCTGAGAACATCGCGCGTCTTGCAGAAGAGATGCGCCGGAATTACCACAGCAGTGAAGGGTGGTGGGACAGCCGCAGTTCAGCAGCTGCGCCAGTGAAGGGAGATAACAATGGCTGAGGCACGTCGTACCGCACCGCAGCAATATCCGCAACAGCACCCTGCGCAACCGCGTGAGCACGGCCTGTTCTATAACCTAGTCTGGGGCTGGCCGTGGAAACTCGTTGGCGTGATCCTGGCTTCACTGATGGTGAGCCTTGTCATTGAATATGTCGGGATTGCGTTCTTCTGGCCTGAAATGGGGGCAGCGCACAGCCAGGCCGTGATGAATACCGAGTTTGGCTATCTGTCTTCTGATTTTACCCGCAGCCTGCTGCTTTCCGAGCCGGCTGCAACGGTGACGCGCTGGATAACGGATGCTTATCAGTGGGCGTTTGTGGACAGTGGGATCATCGGCTGGATACAGGAAAAATATCAGGCCGAGATGAACAGCGGCGATGAGGTATCGCGCAATCTAAAGGGTGCCAGCAGCTGGCTGGGCAAATATCTGCAGCAGTACATGCTGGCAACGGTATATGTCTCTATCGTGACGCTGATTCGCGTCACGATCATTGCCCTTTCTGTACCGCTGTACGTACTGGTTATATGCGTTGCCGTGGTTGAAGGGCTTGGCCGACGTGATTTGCGTCGGTTTGGTGCCGGATATGAATCGTCTTTTCTGTACCACCGTGCGAAAAGGTTGATTAAACCAGCCGTGTATCTGCCGGTGATGGCCTATCTCTCTTGGCCTTCGGCTGTCTACCCAAATCTTCTGCTGCTGCCAGCAGCGTTAATGCTGGGGCTCACCATTACGGTGACAACTGCATCATTTAAAAAATACTTATGACTTTTATAAATAATTATCTGCGGGGTGTTTTTTGATGAGCACTGAAAAGCCATAGGGCATAACAGTGCATTGGAAATAGTGATGGAAAACGACCTGACCGGCTTCCTTTCTTTTACCGCCAGTACATCTGGCTAACTGTAAGCCACTGACCGTGTAAGCGTGTCTCACGCTGCCTTATAAGCCGCTCATGCGGCTTTTGCTTGATTCAAGCTCTGTTACTTATCGAATCCGCAAGAGTTAACATAAAAATCCTCCGCAGTTAAATAGTCTATCAGTCAGTGGCTGATGCAGTCAGGTTCAGATGTGTTTGTATCGGGATTCCAGTGTTCCGGTCAGTCGCATATCCATTTCCCAGAGGGTTGTCATCACACCCTCAAGTGGATCTCTGCCGCTATGGTAGTACGTATTAAAAAGTGTGCCGTCGGGATATTGGAACAAACAAAGTTCATCTAAAGAATCTTTTCTTACCAATAGAGATGACTCTACTCGAGAGTTATAAACCATATAAATCAAGCAGTTGTTAATTCTTAATGGTAATGTGTTCCCTCCTTTTGGTGACACATCAATCGTGATGCTGAGTGAAATATGTCTCTCCCGCAGATAAACAAGCTCTCGGAATTCTTCACTAAATCTGGAACCATAAACAACGAGGACGTAATCCAGCTGGTCAGCCGTTTTGTTACTAACATCTTTGAGCAGGGCGTCAAGGCTGTTGACCTGCATAGTAACTTTTGCGGATAATTTCCACATGTATTGATGCAGTTTGCGAAGTATATAATTTTTGATATCAGATGCTGAGGGGAAATCTACATGAAAATTATGATTTAGTCCCAGGGAGACATACTCTTTAGAGACATTTGCTGGAATATACTCCATTTGCCAATTCTTATTAAAATTCGAACTGGTAGTAAAACTTAAACATGCTAGTAAAATATCTTCGCGAAGACTTTCTGATAATGATTGTGTAAGTCTTAATTCTATGTTTCTGAAATGGTCCTTATCAACTTCAGCTGATATAATATCGGATTCTTTGCTGCGGTTAAACAGGGAGATATATCTATCCAGAATGCCGTTAAAGAAAATTACATTCGTTGCGTAGTCGGCCTCGGAAATAATATATGCATCAAAGGGTTCTTCATGGGTCCGTTTTAACCTTTCCAGTAACATGATTACTCTGCACTTACTTGAATAAGAGAATAGTCCCCCAGCCAGAGCTTCGTTAACGCGATGCGTAACCTGCTCGTTTTTCCTGGCAAGTTTTATGGCGAGTAAAGCGTAGGCACCATAGAGGCTGCCCAAATCCTCTCTAACTCCTGAATACATGCGCCCAGCAATCAACGGCCTTTCATTAAATGAGTTCATGACTTCAATCGTTTCTGACAAACCATGATACCAACTGGAATCATGATGAGTATTATAATGCTCAGTTCTTATAATAACATCTATAATATCGGTGGCATCTCTGAATGCAGGCGTTAGTGTATCGTAAGTGCCTCTATCCTCATACAATCTCGAGTCTAGAAGATGAGTAACAAGATCAACTAAATCAACATGCTCTTGTGGTTCTATATTTGCAATAATATAAGCTGATATCAGCAGTCGCATATCCGACAATGCGTTTGAAAAAATAATGGCTTGTGCTGCTGCTTCATTGTAAGAGCCACTTCGGAGCATCAAGTTCCATTGTGAATCTGTTTCCTGCAGATTCAAATAATCAGGTGTCAGAAAGAAACTGTGCCATCGATACTCTTCCTCCCAATGTCGTTCAAGACGACTTTTCTCATACCAGAGGCAGAGAACGTCATGGACGTTTCTCACTGAATAATTATTATCACCAACCACCGGGGGGAGCAGCAGACGGACAGTCTGATGCAAGTGGTACATGAGGCGGGCAGCAAATTCATCGCTGCCGGGTTTGCCAATAATCAACCCTAGACTCCACCCTTCCCACTGGCTGATAAAATTGCGAATCAATTCCTGGTGCGTTTGCTCCTGACTGGCTGAAAGGGTGGTTCCAAGCCCGGCTCGCCACTCATTTAGCACATGCCAAACGCCAAAGAGTGACTGCAGGAACTGTTTAAAGTCCGAAAAATTAGACGCCTCTGATTTCCGATACACATATAACGGGATATACATGGATTCGTGAAAATATTCACCTGATGTTTCCGTCGTTTTTACCACCTCACGAAAAAATTTTCTCAAGTCGTAATGAAAAGACGCGCTGATTGAAAGATGTCTCCCAAGTTCACTTTCTGTATCGAGATAGTTTCCTTCTGAATGTGAAAAGCCTCTTTTTAGTGAGCTATACGTTTCAATTAATCGAATAACGCCCGCTTTAAATACGCTAATATTCTTATCATCAAGTGCATCGTACGCTTCAGCAAAAAAATCGAAAGTAATATCATCTTGTCTATTCAAATCCTCTGGCACACCTGTCACGAAACAACGGCTGTAAAGCCAGCACCAAAATTTGGATGGTTTTACTCCCTGATAGGACAGTAAGATTAATTCACCAGGCATGTTATTATGCGTAGGTAAAATCACGATCTCTACTTTTCCCTCCGATGCAGGGCGGAGTCTCTTAAGAAGAAATTTGAGGGGTTTTATATAGAAATCAATAATGATCTCATTCTTTTTGATGCCGCGTTTTACATATGACATGTTATTTTTGCCATAAGCCTGATAAGGAAGGATTGAGACTTTTTTTAGGTATTTTTCACCAAGGTAGACTCCTGGATACCTTAGACAAGAGCGAGTCATTGATTTATGAATATCATCCATCAGAATATGTGAAAGAAAATACTTTCTCATTAGTCCGTCTCTTTTTCTTTCATCCAGTACATTTTAGGCTAGTAACAAAAAACCAGATGGATAGTGTAATATTGAACAGCATCCATAAAAATGCGGTGACTGCAAATGCAGTATTAGTATATTTATCACCAAAAGATGAAGCCATCCCACCTAGCAAAATAAATCCTGCAAGTGACAGACCACTTAGACCGGAGAACATGTATCCGGAATGCAGTTGATAGGCTGACTGAATATGTAGCCTTGCAGATTTCTTCTGGAAAAGTACGCTAATAAGGCCTACAACTAACGGAAATACGATACCAATAATTGTGAGTTGGCTGCCAAGTAAATTCGACATCCATCCTGATAAATTGGTAATGCCTGTGAAATGCTGGCGTGCGAATGGATGCAGTACAGGGCGAAAATATTCAGCCAGCCATACGGCGCCTGCCGCAGTAGTCCAGAGTACAATCATAGCCTTGATGTAATGGGTAGAACAACTAACAAGCAACCTCTCTATCCAATTCCATCTGAGTTTTTTGTGGTCCCGGTTTAATTTCAGATCCCGAAATACATCTTCCTTAGTCTGCCATGAAACGCTCTTCAGTAGTTTGCCAATCATAGATATCCCTAACTATCGATAAAAATTATCCCTTACAATAATTGTTAATCAGAATTTAATCATGTGAAAGTTTTGCCGATTCATTAGTTCTTGATTTTCAGTTTTATATGTCTTCCGGGAAGATAAATTTACAAGAGGCTCCAACTGACAAAAGGGGTTGGGGATGCGATGCTGGCCGACGTCAAGGTGATTTCCTATCAGGATAACTTGAACCGCAGCAGGGTGGCCGCACTTACATCACTATAGAAGCTCAAGCACGAACTCGAATTGGGTGGCTGGGCATCTATCCTGGCAAGAGTTGATTCGCTGGTGAACTGGCTCGTACTGCGGACTAAATCAATGAGGCTGAAGTTTTTTATACATAACTGCTGGCGCGTACGGCGCTTGCCAGAATTAGCCAATCTAATTTGATTGAGTTACAAAGATGACCAGCTGAATTTTTTGCGGAAAATTAGTTTGATTGAATAAACCTTTTTTAATTCATCTTCGCTGGACGGCGGCACCTGAAATTGTTTTCAGGTGCCGCCGTCAGCAGGCAAGGTGCGTAGCGTCGCGTCAGATTCGTACATTAACTACACCAATTAATATCAATTCTCTCCACGTCACTCCCCTTCAATCAGCTTCCGAGCTGCTTCTAAATTTTTATTTTCCCAAAAAGAGTTAACGGCTGAACCCGGCTGCCAGATTTCGCATGCTTACCGCACTCAACAACCACTGGAGGTGCATATGAAATCTCTTCGTCCGGCAACACAACTTCTGTTATGCGGCGGTGTGCTGGGCCTGACCTTTTTCGCGTCCTCTCCTGCGTCTGCATCTGAGAAAGACGAGCTGGCATCCGCTCAGCGAATGATCGTCCAGGTTCAGGCTTCGCTGGAGCGGGCGCGGGTTGCCGCAGCACAGGCTGATCTATCGGAGCGTGGCCGCTATTTCTTCGATTATCAGCGGGCAAACGACGACCTGAAAAATATCAGCACCGGCATTGACCGCTATATGGAACCCGCGCGTGCTCAGCCCCGTGATTTGACGGGCGTTGCCGGAAATTACCGCCGGGAGCATCCCTGATGGCGATGACCGCTGCTCAGATCGCTGCATTCAAATCTGCCTCCGGAAATCTGGATCCATCAGGTCTGCATCTTCTTTGCCTCGGGTTTCTGTTCGGCTTCATGTTCTGGTGGGCTGCCTGGGCAATCGTTGACGTTTACTCGGGCTGGGCAAATCAGCGCCTCAAGGACGGTGCGTTGGGCAGAGCCATTGTCCGCTCAGTTTTATTGTTAGTTGTAAGTATCTGGATGTTTGGTAGTTAAACCTTAATCAACCCCTTAATACAGGTGAAATCATGTCTAAATTTGCTTCTGTTGTATCCCGCTCAGTTGTTAAAGCTAAGTCTTTTTATGCCCGCGCTCTGGCACTGGTCCTGTTCGGCTGGTTGTCTGTGAAACCGGCCTTCGCAGATCTGCCAACTGTTGAAGCCCCCACTTCAAGTGGTTCCGGTACCGGCCTTAATGGTCAGCTGACAGGTTATATTCAGGATGGTTTGGTTCTGGGTGGACTTGTCCTTTGCTCGGTTGCGTTTTTTATGGTTGCTCAGAACTGCCTCGTTACTTTCAATGAAGTGCGTAATGAACGCGCCACATGGGTCAAATTTGGTTCGATTGTAGTTGTTGGCGTCGCGCTTCTGGTTGCCATCATCTGGCTGCTGGGCAAGTCTGCCGGCATCATCGGATAAGGAGCTTCACATTGGCGACCATCAGGTTTTTACCGGATCGCCTGAATGCTGAGCCTGTGGTGTTTCGGGGGTTTACCACCCCCGAGTTAGGGCTTGCGGCGCTAATCGGGGTTGCGGTTGGCTTCATTCTGTCTCTGCCTCTGCTCCTGTTCTTCAGCTGGCTGATTGTGCCCACGGTAACGCTGCTTTTCCCACTCGTCCTGATCGCATTTGGTGGCCGGTGGCTCAGTAGCAAAAAACGTGGCAAACCCGAGAATTTTCTCTGGCAGCGGTTTGATCTAAAAAAGCGCCGCATGGGGCTGGGCGATCCGAGATTAATTATTGACTCGCAGGGCTGGTCCCTGCGACGCAGCAAAACCCTCAGGAGTACCAGATGAGTCGTTTTCGCCACGCGGTTAAGGGCCGCGATCAGCATATTTTTACCCTGCGGGCGACCTGTGTCGTATTGCTGCTGTTACTGGTTACCGCTATGGGGGGCTGGATGCGGGCACCTGAAAAGCTGACCATCCATAACCCGCCTGATTTGCGTAAGGGCAGCACGCGCCCGTGGTGGGAAATCCCGCCTCCGACCGTGTACGGCTTTACCTATTACATTTTCCAGCAGCTGAACGCCTGGCCCAAAAACGGCAAAGTGGACTATCCCGCACGCATTCAGTCGCTTTCAGCTTACCTGACGCCACAGTGCAAGGCGTTTCTTGAGGAGGATTCAAAGGTTCGCGGTGAAAAAAACGAGTTAACCGACCGTGTGCGCGTCGTTTACGAAATTCCCGGACGTGGTTATTCAGGTGACAGCGTGAAGGTCATCGATCGTGATAACTGGGTGGTGAAACTCGATCTTGTTGCCGACGAGTACTACCTCACCGAGCCGGTTAAACGCGCGATGGTGCGCTATCCGTTAAAAGTCGTGCGCTGGGACGGCGACTCTGAATCTAATCCATTTGGCATGGCGCTGGACTGCTATGAAGGCATCCCGCAGCGTCTTTCCGCCGCGCCTGAACAGCAGAAACCAGAAAGGAAGGGGATGTTCTGATGTTGAATCCATCTTTTAACTCAGGATCGCGTGCATGCCTTATGGCGCTGTCACTGTCGCTGCTGCCGGTCGCAGTGATGCTTTCCGCACCGGTGCAAGCGGACGAACTGATGAAATGGGAGCGCGTGCCGCTGCAAATTCCCCTTAAAACGGGTCAGGAACGCGTGATTTTCGTTGATAAAAATGTGCGCGTGGGTTTCCCGCCGGCACTAAATGGAAAATTGCGCATACAGAGCACCGGCGGCGCGGTCTATCTCAAAGCTGACAGTGATTTTCCTCAGACTCGCCTGCAGCTGCAGGATATGGAAAGCGGTGAGGTTATTCTGCTGGACGTTCGTACGACGGCCACCGCATCAGCCGAACCGGTTAAAATTGTTTACAGCGGAGACGTCAGCACCCTCAGCAGTGCAGCCGCCGGCACTGGAGAGAAAGCTGACAGCGACAGCAACAGTACGCAGACGAAGCGTAAAAAAGTGAGCTATAAGGCTCCTGTTCCGGTACTGCTGACGCGCTACGCAGCTCAGAATCTGTATGCGCCGGTGCGAACAGTTGAAGCCGTGCCGGGCATTCATCCCGTTAATCCGCACCTGCCATCACGCATTACGACGTTATATCCCTCGGCTCCTGTGACCGTGTCACCGGTAGCGGGCTGGGGCGTGGCCGGTCGCACCGTCATTGCGCTGAGGATCCGCAATAGCTCGTCACAGAAGGTCGTGCTCGATCCACGTGAACTGCAGGGCCGGTTTGTCACGGCCACCTTCCAGCACCGCTGGGTGGGTGCCGCCGGCACGCCCGAAGACACCACCACGCTGTACCTGGTCACCGCCGGTCGTCCTGATGACGCTTTTGTACGTGAGCCCTCCGTCGCGCACAAGGCTGCTACCCGCCCTGCCCAGAAGGTGATCCGCTATGAAAATTAAGTCAAACGGACTGGTTAAAGTGCTGGTTCCGGCCATTCTGGTTGGCGGCGGATTCATTGCGGTGAAAAGTTACAACAGCAAGCCGCAGGAGCCCGCCACGCAGGCTGCACATGCACAGACAGACGACGCGCTGAAAAACCTGTCTCCGCAGGAGCTCAAAGCGCTCGGCATAGAGGGCGACACGCCACAGGATACGCTGAAAACCATCGTGGGCTCGCTAAACGCCGTTCGTCAGCAGCAGGATTCTCTTAACAAGCAGAATGCCAGGCTGCTGGATGAAAATGAAAAGCTGCGGGAGCGCAATACCAACGTTTCCGGCCAGGTTAATGAAGCGGTTCAGGGCGTGGAGAAAAGCTATCACGAGCGTGAAAGCCAGATGCGCCAGCAGCAGAACGTCCTTACGTCAAAAATCAACGAGCTGACGAATAAACTGCAGAATGCCGGTAAGGGTATTGCAGACAAGGCAAAAGAGTCTGACAGCGATATCCCGCTGGGTCTTGGTCTCGACGGCATGGGTGCCGGCGGTGGCAATGCCCCGGCCTCCGGCAGTGATGGCCTGATGTGGATCACGCCCCAGGACCGCCCCTCCACGCCCTCAGCGCAGAAAAATGGCGCGTTGGACAGCAGCGCCGGCAGTTCACAGTTCCCGACGTCGTTTCTCAGTGAAAACGCGCTGACGAAGCAAAAAGGTAGCTATGAACAACAGGTAAAGGGTTCAACCGCTGAAAAAGGCGCAGAAGAGGAAGCCGAACCGGTGTATACGCTGCCGGAGAACTCCACGCTGATTGGCAGCCGCGCCATGACGGCACTGCTCGGCCGCGTGCCGATCAACGGCACCGTAACCGACCCTTATCCCTTTAAGGTGCTCATTGGTAAAGACAACCTGACGGCCAACGGCATCGAGCTGCCGGACGTCGAGGGCGCGATCGTCTCCGGCACCGCCTCAGGCGACTGGACCCTGTCCTGCGTGCGTGGTCAGGTCAACAGCGTCACCTTTGTGTTCACTGACGGCACCGTACGTACTCTGCCGAAGCCGGACCGCAGCGGCAAAGCCGGCAATAACAGCAATCAGAACGGCGGCAAAGAGACCGGCACCAGTGGCGGCATCGGCTGGATTTCTGATGAAAACGGGATCCCCTGCATCTCCGGCACGCGCAAGTCTAATGCCTCAAGCTATCTGCCAACGATCGGACTGCTGGGTGCCGCTGGGGCTGCGGGTGACGCCATCAGCCAGAATCAGACGACAAGCCAGACCAACGCCTACGGCGGCGTGACCTCTACGCTCACCGGCGATGCCGGGCAGGCCGTTCTGGGCAAGGCGATTTCAGGCAGTTCTGATGAAATTTCCGAGTGGGTTAAACAGCGCTACGGGCAGACTTTTGATGCTATCTACGTACAGCCGGGGGCAAAACTTGCCGTACACATTACTCGAGAGCTGGCGATCGACTACGAAGATGAGGGCCGCAGGGTGCGTTACGACTTCACCCTGCCGGGCGAAGACGGCAGCACTGGCGGACTGGACTGAGGATAAGTGACCATGAGTATTACTGCAAAATTCGGGATTTTCATGATTATTGCAGCCAGCGCGCTTGCCGGCTGCTCCACTAACAAAGATGAAATGCTGCCGCCGGGTTACAGCAACATGCTGGAGCTGTGGAAAGGTACCGACGGTGAATCAGGCGTCTCGCGCGGCAGTGAAGCCCGCAGCACGCTGCGCCGTGGCCTTTCTGACAGCGAGCAGCAGGCCGCACTGAGCGACGATAACAGCTACAGCCGCACGCAGGAGTCCGAAATCAGCCAGCAGTTCCCGCGACTGCCTAATCCTGACATGGTGATGTACGTGTTCCCTCATCTCGCACACGGAAACACTCCCGTGCCCGGTTACAGCACCGTTTTCCCCTTCTATGACCAGACGCAGTACGCCATGCCTGGCGAACGTACGGAGGCGCTGTAATGTTCGGACTCTTTAAAGGGAAATCTCCTGAAAAAAACCGCCACTTATCTGACGTTTCTGAGCAGGCCGGTCCGGAGCCCGTTGCCCGTCCCGGTAAAATGTCTCAGGCCGATGAAAAACGCGTTTACTCGCATAATCCGTCCATCGTTGATTATCTGCCGTGGGCAGAGTTTCTGGATGAGGAGCAGTGCCTGCTGCTTGATGATGGAATCTCCGTAGGTGCCGTCTATGAAGTGGCGCCGGCGGCAACCGAAGGCCGTCCTGACGATCGCCTGGAGCAGATCCGCGACGTGGTGGAAGATGCGCTGCAGGACAGCTTTGACGACCTGGCGAGCAATCCGTGGATCGTTCAGTTCTACTGTCAGGATGAAAATAACGTGGATGCCTACCTTGACCGTCTGCGCGGCTACGTAAGGCCGCACGCGCAGGGCAGCGAGTTTACCGAGGCGTGGCTCAGGGAAACAGAACAGCATATGCGCGGGATTGCGCGTCCTGAAGGTCTCTTTGAAGACAAGCTGATAACCGGCCAGCCGTGGCGCGGGCAGCAGCGACGCACGCGCATGGTTATCTACCGCTGGGCGACAAAAACAGCGTTGATTTGATGTCACCCATCGGCATGCTGAATCAGGCGTGCGAGCGCCTCTGCAGTGCCTTTTCCAGCGTCAACATCTACTGCACGCGCCAGAATGGCCTGCAGGTTCACGCCTGGCTGCTGCGGATGTTTAATCCTGCGCCCGAGGGCATGAATAAAGAAGCGTTTTACCGCGCGGCGGCCTATGAAGACAGCCGCGACACGCCTGCAGGCATGATACCTGTAGAGAATGATTTTGCCGAAACCCTGCTGTTCACGCCGCCACGTTCTGACGTTGAAAACGGGGTGTGGTGGCTGGATAACATTGCCCATTCAGCCATTTCCGTAGAGCGCCTGCGTAAACCGCCTGAGCCCGGCACGCTCACCGGCGAAAAGAGCCGGGGTGAAAAGAAAATTAACGCGCTGATGGACACGTTCCCCGAAGGCACCATGCTGTGCATGACGGTCGTTGCAGAGCCGCAGGACACGCTGGAAGAGAAGTTTAACCGCCTGGCGAAAAACGCCATCGGCGAGAATACCGAATCGGGCCGCGTCCGTCAGGACGTCGCTGCGGTCAAGGAGCTGCTGGGGAACCGCCACAAACTGTATCGCGCGGCAATCACCTTTATCCTCCGCGCAAAAGACATGTCCGAAATGAATCGAAAGCGCATCGAGCTCAGCACCGTACTGCTGAACGAAGGGCTGCAGCCTGTGCGCGCTGAACATGAAACCGGCCCGCTTAACACCTGGCTGCGGGCGCTGCCTATGTGCTTTAACCCGCAGCATGACAGGAAAAACTGGTATACCCGCCTGACGTGGGTTCAGCACCTTGCCGGGCTGCTGCCCGTCACCGGCCGCGAAACCGGGACCGGCAATGCCGGATTCAGCTTTTTCAACCGTGGCGGCGACGTGCTGGACTTTGATCCCCTGAACAAGGATGACCGCTCTCAGAACGCGCACATGCTGCTGTTCGGACCGACCGGCGCAGGTAAATCCGCCACGCTCTGCTCGATGCTATGTCAGCTGATGGCTGTTCACCGTCCGCGCCTGTTCATCGCGGAGGCTGGTAACAGTTTCGGACTGACCGCTGACTACTTTGAAAGTCTGGGCCTTACGGTTAACAAGGTCAGCGTCAAACCCGGCAGCGGCGTATCGCTGCCCCCCTTCGCTGATGCGCATAAGCTGTTTGACGGCGACGCGCCCGCCCCGGCAATTGATGAGAGTGAACTGCCGGACATTGAAGACGACCCGGATGATGATGAGAACGGTAAGCGCGACATTCTGGGCGAGATGGAAATTTCTGCCCGAATGATGATCACCGGCGGCGACCCGAAAGAAGACGCCGCGCTGAAACGTGCCGACCGCGCCATGATCCGCGAAGCGCTGATTATGGCCGCGCGTATAACTCTGGATGAAGGCCGCCAGATGCTGCCGGGTGACCTGCAGAATGCGCTAAACGCCATTTCACTGGAGACTGAAAGCGGCAACGGGCAGGTGCGTAACGAAACCCGCCGGGCGAAAGCGGCTGAAATGGCGGAATCCCTGGGCATGTTTACGCAGCAGGGGAGCTTTGAGGCTGAGCTCTTTAATCAGGAGGGTTCTCTGTGGCCGGAGGCTGACGTTACGCTGATTGACCTGGCGCACCTTGCCCGTGAGGGGTACGAGGCGCAGATGGCGCTAACGATGGTGTCGCTGACCAACACCATCAACAACATTGCCGAACGGGACCAGTACCTTGAGCGCGATATTGTTTTTACCGTGGATGAAGCCCACGTTGTAACGGTTAACCCACTTCTCGCCCCCTATATGACCAAAGTGGTTAAAATGTGGCGTAAGCTTGGCGCATGGCTATGGCTTGCCACGCAGAACCTTGAGGATTACCCGAACGCCGCTGGCAAGATGCTGAATATGGCGGAATGGTGGATCTGCCTGACGATGCCGAAAAAAGAGGTGGAGGATATTGCCCGCTTCCGGACGCTTTCAGAAGAGCAAAAAGCCGTGCTGCTTTCCGCCAGTAAGCTGTCGCGGTGCTATACCGAAGGCGTGGTGCTCTCGAAGAAAATTGAAGCGCTGTTTCGCGCTGTTCCGCCCAGCCTTTACCTCGCGCTCGGGATGACGGAGAAAGAAGAGAAGGCCGAACGTAAAGCACTGATGCGTAAACATAACTGTTCTGAGCTGGATGCTGCAAT
Organism: Pantoea rodasii; assembly: GCF_002095465.1. Classification (GTDB taxonomy): domain Bacteria; phylum Pseudomonadota; class Gammaproteobacteria; order Enterobacterales; family Enterobacteriaceae; genus Pantoea; species Pantoea rodasii. Next base: position 51,032 of record NZ_MLFP01000008.1, read on the forward strand.
TCTCGTAGCGAAAAAACTGGATCGTCTTCGTGGATTGATGACGGAAGATGCCGCCGGGATGGACGAACACAACGAAAAGAGAGAGATGCTGACCGCATGATTAAGCTTAAGTATGCGCAACCTCTGACCCAGCGCCCTGCGCCGGACGAAACGCCAACCCCTGTGATATTCAGACTGCATCCGCAGGGGGAGCCCGCGATGACGGCAACGACGGCAGAGCGACTGGCAGCAGTGGAGAACGCGCTGAGGTCAAGGCTGCAATCGCCGGTAACGATCACCTGTAACCCACATCGTATCGGCAAAAGCAGCTGCGTGTCGGTTCATCTTGAAGACAGCAGGGGCAAACGTGCGGACATTCTGCTGACGCAGGAAGGCCGCGCTGGACTCCCGCTGGATAATGAATTTGATTCTCCACGCTGGCATGTAAACGTACCTGACGCGGCTGATATGGTTTTCCTGACGCTTTGGATCAACAATATTTTTCCTGACTGAGATCAAAGTCAGCATGTAACCGGCCCTTTGGCCGGTTTTTTACGCTTAATGACCGAGAAACCGTCTGTAACAATGCCCGCTATGAGCGAAATATAGTCATTCGCAATTTATCGATAAAAGATGCAGGCTTGTAAAACGGTCGCGCATTTATCGTGTAGAAATAAAGCAGGATTTCTATATGGTTGGATAATGAACTTTCAAAACTCAGCAGGTAATTGCATGATCTTAAATGTTAATCACGTTGGTTTTTCAGTTAAAAACATTGAAGACTCATTATTTTTTGGACTCAGATTCTTGGAGGTAAATTATTACGTGAAGGGAAAATGTCCGGACCTATAATCGATGAGGTAACAGGTGCAAGGGGAGCTGATGTACGAATGGCTTTGCTTGAACTGGCTGATATTCGAATTGAATTACTACAATACAATAATATTGAGCAGCCAGAAGAACCTTCAGCGCCCTATATCCCAGGCTACGCTCACCTTGCTTTTAATGTAGAGGATCTTGATACGCTCTTGGGCAAAGTATCGGATTACGGCTGGAAGACGCCGGGTAAACCTCAGACAGTATTGTCAGGCCCCATGCAGGGAACCAGAGTAATATATTTACAAAGCCCTGATGGTCAGACGCTTGAATTGATGGAACGGAGTCAATGAGGCCCACATATCATGACCTGTTATCCTCTAATTAAAACAGAGATGTTTGCAAAGTCCGCTTTTGGCACAGAGCGGACATCTACAACAGACAAGATCCGCTATGAGCGAACTGCAAACTTTATTAAATCTACTCGATAGATTTAATAATTCCTTATAGACGCATCAGTAATGTACCAGCCCGCCGTCTACAGCATACTGGCCGCCAGTAACATAGGATGCGTCATCGGACAGGAGAAAGAGTGCAACCGCAGCGGCTTCTTCTGCTGTGCCTGCGCGACCTAAAGGAACCTGGCTTACCACGAAATCTTCAAACTGCTGACGCGATTCCACTGGCATAAAGTGCCTGAAATTAGTTTCAATTGGGCCCGGTACCAAAGTGTTGGCGCGAATGCTACGTTCGGCCAGAGCAGATGCCCAGCTTTTGACCATTGCGATAACGGCGCCTTTCGTCGCTGCATACAGGCTTGTCATAGCAGCACCTTCGTAAGTTGAAGAGGACGAAGTAACCAGAACGGATGCACCTGAATTAAGTGATTTTGATAGGGCGGCAAGCTGCAGCATTGGGCCGCGTACATTTGCGTTCATCATGCGATTAAAAGAATCCGCCGTTACAGCTTCCGGAGAGCTGACCTCCGCGAAGCCAGCATTGAGCCATAATCCATCAAGTGAACCCCAATCGCTAATAGCTTGCTTTAACGTATTGATGTCAACTTCGCTTGCAGAATCACTTTTCAAAATAAGCGATGTTTTAGGCAACAGAGTTCGGGCGCGTTCCAGTCTTTCTTCGCTCAGTCCTGTAATAGCTACATCACCACCTTCAGTGATAATGCGCTGCGCGCCTGCCAGCCCCATGCAACTAGTACCACCGGTGATCAGTATACGTTTACCCTGAAATCTGCCCATGCTTAGTCCTTTTGTTGGCTGAGGAATGAGCATTTACCTTACGTAATCAAAACACTGTTCGTCATCTATTTCATTACGCAATTAAGGCATTGCTGATTAAACTACTGCTTCTGGCACTTGACTGATATCCCTGGAGCGATAGATTTGCTCTTATTCTCTAATATCTGTTGAAACTGTATAACATCTTCTCTTGGTTGCAGGCCGCTATGGCTGGCATATGAGTCATACAGTATAGGAAAGTCAGTATGAAGCTGGCAGTAATATCAGACATCCATGGGAACCTTCCGGCGCTAAACGCCGTTTTGGCAGACATACAGGCTCAGAGTGTCGATCTAATCCTGAACTTAGGAGATATCGTTTCAGGAGGGCTATTTCCGGCAGAAACTGCAGACAGGCTCATGCCTCTCGATATTCCGACTATTAGAGGAAATCACGAACGGCAACTGCTTGAGCAGGATGTTTCAAGCATGAGCCTGTCCGACAGGCATGCTTTTGAGCACCTTCGCGCACAGCACTGGCACTGGCTTAAAAACCTGCCGGCAGAGCTGACCATTAGTGATGACGTTTTAATGGTGCACGGAGTACCGGGGGATGACCGCATTTATCTTCTCGAAGAAGTTACTGCTACAGGTGTGCGACCGTCATCTGAAGCGCGTGTGTTATCGCTTGTGGCTGACAGAAGCGCATCTTTGATACTTTGCGGGCACACGCATATTCCCCGGCAGTTGCGCCTGGCTGACGGTCGCCTTATCGTTAACCCCGGCAGCGTGGGGCTTCAGGCATATGATGATGATAAGCCCCGCTCACATGTGATGGAAAGTGGTTCGCCCCATGCGCGTTATGCAATCGTGGAGCGTCAAAATGGAGAATGGGATGTGGAATTTATGACGATTGATTATGACTGGGAGTCGGCCGCCTCAGTTGCGTTCGAAAATAATCGGCCCGATTGGGTAAATGCTCTCAGGACAGGTCGAATGTAGAACCTGCGCAGCATTTTCACTGCCATTAAATTCATCGCTATATCTACGTCAACACCCGGCAGAAAGCACCCTGAATTAACAGCGTCCGGTCTGCTATAAGCGATGATCGGACTACCTGAATTCTTCTCTCAACAACCCAAAAATCCAGTCATCTTGCCAACGCCCATGCAGGAAATAATTTTTCCTTAGCGTACCCTCCTGTTTAAATCCGCCCTTTAACAATGTCCTGCGTGATGCCTCATTCCCTGATGTAACTGTGGCTGTTAACTTTCGATAATTATGGGTATTGAAGGCGAAACGAGTAATATCTATCAGAGATTCATAGCCAAACCCCTGACCCTGAAATTCTGCGCCGAGGATGAAACCTACTTCTGCGATGCCTTCGCTACGCTCAATGAAGCCAGTTACACCAAGAGGTAAACCGGTGCTCTTTTGACTTATAACAAGGCATAACCAGTGTTCGCTTCCCTTATGCCAGGTTTGCAAACGTTTCTCGAAAGACTGAATCCTGATTTCATCATCAGTGCGAGGATCGCTAATAAAATGCATCACATGGCGATTCTGATTTAAGGCCTTAAAGAACTCCCAGTCGCTGCGTTCCAGACTGCGATAATCAAGCCTGACAGAAGATATGTCATGCATAATAATTTCCTTTCCCAGCGTGAATCCCCGTTAAGGCGAGTGGCCTCCCAGGGCTTAACTAATTGATAAATATAAAGACGATGCACCAGTTGCAACATCCGCATTTGGCACGGGCCAGTCCCTATGCTGGACGTAAAAAGCAGCTGAGGACAGACAACTGAAGTGGGTGCGCAATCACTGTCAGTATGAGAATAAATGACTCTCCTTTTTTAAACATTAGATATTCCCCTGGTGTTTGTGATTACCAAATCGATGTTTCTCCATAGTCCATTAATTCTTGAGCATATGTCTGCGTTTTCAATCAGAGAAAATTCTGTCGCATCAGGAAGTGTGTAAGGCGCATCAAGCGTTGCTCTGGGGCAGCACTCTTCAGTCAGCGCTGCGCCCATGACGAGTAATGTTTCTGAAAGCTGAGAGTGTGCCAGATTGGATCGGACAGACAAGTTAGGCAATGACAGCGGCTTATTCAGTAATTCCCCGCTGCTTACAATCCAGTCAAGCGCATTTTTTATGACGCCGGTGACACCATGGGCATATTCCGGGCTGGCTAATAACACCAGATCTGACCGGGAAATCGCGTGTCTCCAGTGGTCAACCGCAGGCCCCGGATTAGGTTCATCATCAACATTAAAGAAAGGGATTTTATCCAGGGAGTTTTATATTTCAAATGTGATTCCCACAGGACAAAGTATAGACATAGCCCGTAAAAAGACGGTATTCAGCGAAGCAGTTCGAAGACTGCCGGATACGCCCAATACATGTTTTACCTTAAACATCCTAATGCGTCCTGAATTTTTATATTGTCTGCCCACGCCAGTTTGATGACCGGGGATTTTCTGTCTCTTCCACAGACTAAGCTTTGAGCTATCCACAAGAAACTATGACATGTTTACGGAAACCCTCTGAACATAATGCATTAATGCCAGTGGTAACTATGCAACTTCCTGCCACCTGCCCATAACTTTTAGAGAATGCCTATCCATTATTATCAGTTGGATTACTTAAGACGGATCCCCCGTGTCATCTGTTTCAGCCCGTAACAATGCCATGTATCTTTCAAATTCCATTACTGATACAGATCTGACTGACAATCAGACTGATGTAGGTTGGTAGCTATCAATTAAAAGGAGTAATAATATATTCCTGGTGGTGATATGAAATGATTGATTTCACTACTTTTAATCGGACCTGAAAATAGTTAACAGTCTTGTATTTATAAGGTGTCTATTGCGATTACATTTCAGAAAGCAGGGGTGGAGCTCACAATTAGATATTTTGTCATGGGGTTTTCTTCAGGAAACATACAATTATTAGCAGGTTGCGCTTTAAGTTACAGGGGAGTAGGATATTCCCACTTAAAAAAATATTTGAATGCGTATTTTATGAGTTGAATATTTAAGGAAGATAAAATGAAGCCGGATTATTATTATGTTTGTAATAATTCATTCCTGGGGATGGTAGTCCACCGAAAAGGTTGCAAAAATCTCCGGGAAAATGAAAAAAAATTTTTTGGGACGTGTTACGGTTATTCTCAGGCTATGGTAATAGCCAGGCAGCGTTACCCTGAAGTTGATCAGTGCCAGGAGTGTCTGGAATTGAAGGTTAACACCCCTTAATCACCAGCAGAGGAGAACCCGGAGAAATTTTTGAGTTCCAGTAAGAGGCCTGAAGCCAGCCCCACTAAAGTGCATGTTTCTGAATTAAAGACTAAAAGTACAGGTCATATTAAACGCGTCCCGAGAAAGCACTCATCGCCTGTTTTCTGATTCAAAAAGCATGCCATTTTTCATGTAAATATGAGAGAGCATGGCTTCACCTCGCTTGAGAAAAAGTGCCATATATCAGTAGATCTATGTGCCTGCTCGCGGCGGCGCATCTACGCCATGTTGCAGGCATTAAACTTCGACCCATCTGAACATCACACTTTTACTCAGAGATGAAATGATATCATCCATGGGTGATGAAATGATTATTAGCTAATTATTTATACTCATTCAGCCCGCAATGCGGTACTCACTCTGAGCTGCGTGGCGCAGTATGACGCAAGCATGAGTCTGCTACAGCTGGTGAGCCGCCGTGCTTTTACCAGCCTGCAGTGGGTCATACAAACCAGATCGGAGCTGAGTCTGCTAATTATTATTTTTCAGGCAAAAGGCTGACTAAGCAAAGGGTTGCCTCATTGGTATCAATCCTTATGCTTAGAACTTCTGCTATAGGGTTAATAAGGAGGTTTATTTAATGAAAGATGCAGAGTTTAATCGAAAAACGGAGAAAGCCTTTGCGCTGTTAAGGCAAAGGGGTTTGCGTAAAAAAATCGTACACCGATAACTTACCGGCTGCTGTGGTCGGTGGGCATAAAGAAACGTCCCGCACTCTTTGACAGCTTCGGTCGCAATGCGTGCTTTCTCGGGGTTTATTTTGCAGTGATGTATGGAGGTATTATGTGGTTTGTTAGCTGGCGCCCACACGGGATGGACCCACTTACCAGCCTGATATCTTCGCTGTTAGCTGGCCTGTTCTATGGACTTTGCATGGCGGCTGTATTCAGATTGCGTCGTAAATCACAGGACCTTCCGGACTGGGAAAAATTGTAATTATTCGCGCCGAACCTGCAATAAAGGGCCTGACGCTCTGCGGATGGCCGGTTTGTGATGTTCAACGCACCTCACTGCCGCCGATACTGAGAGAGCCCCGCTTTTATATAACTCCACTGAAAAATTAATTATAAAACCGTGTCGTTAACTCAGAGGTGGACGGAGGCTGCTGTAATGTTTTTTCGGCTACCTTTTCCATTATACGCGTTTCTAATTGCGAATAAATTAGTACTAGTAGCCGAATTTAAGACATATGTTGATAATCCTATTTAAGCCACTGACTAATATTTTTGACATGATGGAAAGAGTTGATGAATAAAGCAGATTCTGGGATTGTAATATTTGATATTGATGGCACGCTGACCGACAGCGTTGCGCAACATCAGCGTGCATTCGAAATCGCCCTACGCACCTTTTCTTTCCCACACCTCAGAACAAACTGGGGCGACTACACCCACCATACCGATAGCGGTATTTTCGAAGAAGCCTGGGAAGAGGCGCAATATCAAGGTCACCCTGATTTATCCGAGCTAGAGTACCAGTATCACTGCGCGCTTGAGCATGAAATTGCATCGAGACCTTTCACTGAAATCTCCGGTGCCTCTTTTTTCCTGCAGTGGTTAAAGGATCATTCATGGAGCGTTGTTTTCGCCACTGGCAGCCTGCGGTTTGGTGCCGTAAAAAAACTTGCGGCAGTAGGCGTGGATGCTGAAGAGGTTGATTTGGTTACCGCATCAGAGTTTAGAACTCGCGAAGAGATCGTGCGGGAAGCTATTCGTCAGGGCAGTAAAGATTTTCCAGCTGCACATAAGCATTCGTTGATTTCAATAGGCGATGGGTTATGGGACTTAAAAACTGCATACAATCTCAACCTGCCATTTATAGGCATTGGACGCGGCGTTAAGGCTAAAGTGCTGACGGATTTAGGTGCTCCCGTGTTTGAAGATTTTATCCACCTGATGGCCAATGGAACTGGCTTATTCATATAGAAGAAAGTCCTTTACGCGTGGCAAGGCATGCTATGAGCGAAATGCGGAAATGAGCACTTAGTGTCACTACGCTACCTCGCACTCGTAAGGCTTACTTCAACAGAAGTCGTATTCCCAGAAAGGCCATAGCGCCTCCGCTTAGTTTATCTATAAACTTACGGTACTTAATGTAAGCCTGACGAGGCCCGTCAGTTGATAATAAGCATGCAACGACCGCATACCAGAGCGCATCAATAACGAATGCCATTATAGGCAGGATGATGTACATAACAGGCTGAATATTTTTGCTAAGCGCTGCGGAAAAAATACTGGCAAATACCAGCGCAGTATGGGGATTGCTGATTTGCGTAAATACGCCAGTCATAAAAGCTTTTGAGACGCTGACTTCCTCTGTACCAGCAGAATCATTAAAACGATTTATAGGACGACGAAACATTTTCAAAGCCAGCCATAAAAGATAGCAACCGCCTACAACCTTCAGGGCTGTGTAAAGGGATGGGACCAGAGTCAGCAAGGTGTGAAGACCTGCTAACGCTATGGCAGCAAAAATAAACGCACCAAAACCCATACCTACAGCAACAGATAAAGCCGCCCGTCTCGAGCTGGACATGGCCATTCGGGCAACGAAAAGAAAGCTAACCCCCGGGCTCATTGCGCCAAACAGGATAGCTATGCCAATAGCAGAAAGCGCGATCAAATCACTTGTCATTCATCTTCTCCATCATCAATAAGTGCCAGGCCGCCCCTCATTTCGCGAACCGCACATCCTATGAAATGTTCCCAATTAACAACATAACACAATGCCAACAACGTCCGCTGTTGGCACAAAGCCGCCCTAGTTGTTTAACTCCGTGATTGCGGTGGTGACAGGTTCAGCCACCGCTAACTGCAGCACTAACCCCTGCCTCAGTAATTTTCAACATCGGAAAAAGAGTTTACTGCTGAAAGCCTGACCACGCGCTGCCACTCTGACGGCCTGTTACCGTAACGGAGACCGCTATGCGACTCAGGCTAATACACTCACTTTTCCTGTTTATACCGTTTCAGCTTATGGCCGGCACCGTTGTGTATACCGATGCCGAACATCCACCTCAGAATCTGACCGAAGAGAGCACGGTTGTCTGGCTTGATGGCCCCGACCGCCTACAGGACTCCATTTTCGGCGAGCTGGCTGCAGATCCACAGATCGCCGCTCAGCAGGCCCGCGAAATCATTCAGTCGCCGCAATGGCCCGGACAGCAGGAGCAGATTGCTCAGGCATACCGGCAGGTTGTGCATGCCTGGGAGATCGGGATGCATAAGTTCCCCTCCGTAGTTTTCGATGATCGGGATGTGGTTTATGGCACGTCCGACGTTGCCCGGGCTGCCACGCTTCGCAGTCTGGGGGGTAAATGATGCGTTTATCCCCCGGAACACACTTCAGCGCCGCCGGTGTTGCCACCGTGCTGGTAGCAGCTGCGGCTCCGGCCACGGTTTCTGCCATTAATACTGCCGGCATAATTGCCAGTGCCATCACTCAGGACTGCATCAGCTGGCGCGTCAGCGGCATCTGTTACTGGCTGATGTGCACGCCCTTTGGCTGTTCGGTGAAAACCTCCGTTAAAGTGACGCACTTCATTCCTGAAGTGGTGGTGTCCACCTACACCGGCCCGGGCGGGAATCCATGGACAGAAATGGCGTTTATGAGCGGCGCGTCCGGTACGATCGATAACGCGCTGACCAGCGTTGCGCCAGCCGGCGGCGGTAACGCCGCCGATATCAAGACTCCCGGGCAGCGCAAATCGAACATCAAATTCAAGTACGCCGATGCGATAGGCCACCCTGCCACCTCCGTCATTGGCAGCAGCATTGCCGGTTACTCGTGCGATACCGCCGCCACGCCATTCAATCCCTACTTTCTGAGCACGCTGGATTCACTTGTCTGGCGATCGGGATGGCCTGAATCGCTGTATCCCGAGGCGCTGGTTCCCGGCCAGCGCGAACTGGGCAGTCAGGTCAGCGCTAACATGTGGGGCAACATTTATCCCCGCTCCGGCTTCGTCAGCCAGACAGACGATGACAAAGCCTCCGCCGTGGTCGCGCAGCGGGTCGCCGACATTATCACCCGCTCCGGGCAGCCTCATGTTTATCAGGTACTGAAGGGCACGCACAAGGCCGGTTACTGGCCGCCCGGGGAGGTGAAAGAAAACACGGGCACGGCGAATCATAAATGGCAGCGCCTGTCGCCCACGCTTTCAGCTTCCTGCGCCGTCTTTCCGGACGGCGCGTATCCCATTGCTCAGGACGGCAACGAAGCCTATGCGCTCTGGCAGCCCTACAGCTGCTGCAAGCGACGCGGCCAGACCTTCCTCTATTCAACTGACTTCTGAGAGGCACAATGTCACCAGTTCAATTTAAATCTGCCGCGCTTGCGCTGTGCATCGCGTCCGCAGCGGCATCCGCGCAGGCGGCTGATGATAACCAGTCCGGCGCATTCGGTATTCCACTGCCCTCCGTGAACAAAAGCGCCATAGGCTACGGCAAGGACGTCAGCGGCGCGGTTTCTGACAAGCTTTACTATACGCTCGGCGGCGGCTCTGTGATTTCACAGCCGGCAACGCGCAGCAGCATGCGTAAGATCGGTATGAGCGCTGGCTGGAGCAGCGACCTGATGTGCGGCAACTTCGACCTGAAAACGACGGTCGGTAATCAACTGAACGGGGTTACAAACGGCTTTAAAAACCTCATGGGCGACGTGGTGCAGAACGCCACCGGTGCCGTCGCCAGCCTGCCGGCAATGATTATCCAGCGTGCCAATCCCGGCCTGTACGACATGCTCACAAACGGCGTGCTGCAGGCTAACGTCTCTTTTGATAAAGCACAGCTCAACTGCCAGAACATGTCCAAACGCATGATGGATTTTGCCGGCAACAACAAATGGACGCAGGGCGCGGTAATGGATGAGTACCGATCGCTTGTTAACAGCGGAGACGCTGATGCTGTCCGCGTGAACAACTCTGCTGACAAGCTGCAGGGTAACTCAGGCCAGAACTGGATTGGCGGACAGAAACGAGGAGGGCAGGGGCAGCAGGCAATCCGGCCTACCCATGACTTAACGGCTGCGGGGTTCAACATGATGAACAGCCTGCCGGTGCTGAGTTCTGACTCAGTCAGCAGCAACAGCTGCAACGGGGGGGCCTGTGGAAAATATACCAGCGCTGAAGAAGCGGCCAAAGCCGTGGTGCAGGTAGTGGGGGACAGCTCCCTGCGCACCTGCAGTAATGCATCTCAATGTACCAGTGGCGATGACGAACAGCAGCCGGGTGCCACTCAGGCCGGCACCGGCTTTGCGCCGATCCTGGAAGGGACAACCAAAGAGAATACCGAACAGCTGGTAAAACTTGTAAACGGCACAGAGCAGCCCAACGCGACGAACCTGGCAAAACTAAAAACCGGCAGTTTACCCATCACGGCAGGTGTCATCAGAGCACTGCAGAGAGATCCTGACAACGCCGCCCTGACCGCCCGTCTCGCCGGCGAGCTGGCGATGGCGGATACGGTTGAAAACGCGCTGATTATGCGCCGCATGATTGTTACCGGCATGTCTGAGCCTAACGCTGCCGCGCAGAATGCGGCCATCGAGGAAGGCGATCGTCGCGTTGCGGCCATCGATCGCGAGATCACCACATTACGCAACGAAATGGAGCTCAAGCGCGAGCTGTCACGCAATTCCGTGCTTACCATTATCGATCGGGAAAACGGGCGCGTTAACAGTAACCCGCAGACGCAGAGCGATGACAGCACCGACAACCGTATTAACCGTCTGGCCGTTCCTGAGACGGAAAACAACTGATGAGAGCGCAGACTATGAAAACCGAAACGGGGCGCAACGCACCTCATTTTTCCGCCGGCAACCCGCGCTGTTTCGCGTGCTGTCTACTGCCGGCGCTCTGCTGGCATTTCTGCTGGCCGGGCTCATTGTCGCGGACCGGGCTATTAAGGATCCAGCTCAGGCCGCTGCATTCCGTGACTGGATGGATCATGCCCGCTATGGCTGGCTGGTATGGCGCCTGGCGGTTTATGGTGTTCTGGCGTGGGGATTTGTGAAAGTTTTCCGGGCTCCGGGATTCGGCCCGCAACACCGTCAGCCGCTGATCCGCATGGCGGCTGTCAGCGTCATTTTTGCAGTAGTCTGTGAACTGGTGCTGCTTGGCGGCACGGGAGCGTCCTGATGCTGACTAACAGCTACCTGGAATATTTCCTTACCCTGCTTGGCTGGGTGGTTAACAACGGGCTCTGGAATATTCTCATCACAACTGGTCTGTTTGCCGCGCCTGTCGCTTTCCGGCTTATCGGCATCTGGCTGAAAGTACGTGAAGAAGGTGAAGATGAAGGGAATAAAGGTGCCCTGTCCATACCCCGAATGGAACATGCGGTTTACACGTCTTTTCTGGTGATGATTGCCTGCTGTATGCCGCTGATGAACGTCGATATGAGCACGATCAAATATGACACGTCGCGTGCGCAGAGCTGCGGGACGTGGACGCCAAAAGCGCCCGACGACACGGGATATTCACCGGTTATATCGAGTATTAACGATCAGACGGCTGCCGCGCCGGTCTGGTGGTATCTGATTCACAAGCTGGCGAAGGGCATTACGCAGGCGTCTGTTGCCACAATCCCCTGCCGCCCGGACATGCGTCAGCTCCGCTTTGAGGTTCAGCACACGCGAATTAACAACAAATCTCTGGCGGAAGAGCTGCAGGACTTTACCAACGACTGCTATTCGCTCGCGCTGTATATGTGGAAACGTAAGGATCAAGGTCAGACGAAAGACAAAGTCACGCTGCGTGATATTGAGTGGATCGGCAGCAAAACCTTCCTCAGCAATTATTACGGCAGCCTGCAATCGAAAACACCCCGGGCGGAATTTGCCTGGAACGATAGCCGTGACAGCGGAAGGCCGGATACGGGGCGGGGTGGCTACCCAACCTGCAGCGAGTGGTGGAATAAAGCTGATACCGGCCTGCAGTCCCGCGTCGTCGATCAGGCTGACCCGGGATTATGGACCCGTCTGTCGGCCGCTATGACCATGATTGGTGGCAATTCGGCAGACTATAAGGAGGCCATTATCCGCCGCCTGGTCAGCCCTGAAAGTCTGACCGTATCACAGGGAGGACACGTCTATGCCGGCTACGGAGGCAACGCTGATTTTACGCTTGATAACTCCGTTGCACGCGTAGCTGCGATCGGCGGAACCGCGTTGGGCAGTCTGGCGGCGTTTCCTGCATTCGATGCCATGCGTCAGGCGCTGCCAATGGTGCAGGCTGTATTGCTCATGGCTGTGGTGGTGATTTTGCCGCTTATTCTGGCGTTCTCAGCCTATGAAATTAAGACCGTCATTACGCTCACGTTCGTTCTATTTGCGCTGAATTTTCTGACGTTCTGGTGGGAGCTGGCACGCTGGCTGGACAGCTGGCTAATGACAGCGCTGTACAGTTCTGACACACACAGTAGCTTTAACATGGCGGGGTTTCAGAATAGTTCGGACGATCTGATCATGAACTTTGTTATGGCCACTATGTTTCTAGTACTACCTGCAGTGTGGATGGGGGCGCTGTCATGGGCGGGGATTAGAGTTGGAGGCGCTCTTGATGGGGCATTTAGAAATGGCACAGCAAAAGTCGAGCAGAGTGGGGGAGAAGCAGTTAATAAAATGAAAAGCACAGTAAAAATGTAATGATATGATTAGCTTGGGGGCGGTTTAGTCCTCAAGCGTTATCCTCTTCATTATCATTTGAGCCAGCTGATGAAAAAATTGAATCATCAGCACCATAATAATATCCGAAACCATCCCTACCATTTCTGTATTCTGAGCCGGTAGAAGAGGACGCTTCATCAGAATTATTGGAAACTATATGATTGAGTTGTATGTAGCGAACCATATACACAGTCCCAGATACTAACAACATAGTCGCGCCCACAGCGAATCCTGCAACGATGGCCAGCGTCATTAATAAAAGAACAGAAAAGGGCACAACAGATTTTCCTATCGATGCCGGTATCTTTTTCCTTTCAGCCCAGGCAGCAAAGCGATCATCTGCATCAAAGTAGACGCGAGATAAGCGCTTCCAGACAGACGCAGCTTTTGTTCCACGAGCATATGCGGTTGAACTCATACGCACCTCAATTGAATTTGCCTTTCCTGACGATACCGAAAGTTAATCAGAATTGCACATTGAGTAAAAACGGCAATCATGTAGTTACAACACACAACAATACTCCTGTTGACACCCCCACCGAGCCGAACCTGAAATCCAGCGCCCCTCTCCACCAGGACCCGCGCCGTACCTGCACCCCGGTTGCCCCCACTGACCAGCCGCCGCCGCCCCGACCCGGAGGGCCGGTAAGTCGTTTAAGGCTTTAGTTTGAATGCTGTAACTACTGGTTCTTCGTTGCTGTCAGATTTGCTGCGGATTCTACCTTTCGTCTGCGACCGTCTGGCTTCAGTGCGCCTGAATGGCCGCTGCTTAAACGGCGGTCGGGCAGGGCGGGGGTTCCCGGCGTCTTGAAACCTCTGAGATAAATACGTGCAAGTGCTAGCGTGACTTGATTAAGGGAAAGCGGGCATGACCTCTTGACGTTGAACATCATCGCTTTCCGGCGCGTCGGGAAAAATCAGAGTGATGTCCTAGAAGTATTCGAAGCCGGAGTTGTATGCGTAAAATGTTGTCCCATAACGTCAGAACAGGGCTTTTGATGTCCTCCTGAGTCACAGCGAGGTGATTACGCATTGAAAAAATTCATAACTGGACCAGACTTAAATTTTCTTATTTCAGGAGTCAAACATGCCCTATGAATCACGAAGTTCTCTACCAGACAGCGTTAAGCATGTTCTACCTGCCCATGCGCAGGACATTTACCTGGCTGCTTTTAACAACGCCTGGAATGAATATAAAGATAAACAAGACCGGCAAGGAGACAGCTCCCGGGAGGAAGTTTCACATAAAGTTGCCTGGGCTGCTGTAAAGCACACGTACGAAAAAGGAGGTGATGATAAATGGCATAAAAAAAATCCTGATCTTGAAGCCCAGTGCGTCGTATAGCACCGCCTTACTTGTAGGTAAGGCAGATTATGTGATGCTGTTAAATGACCTCTATAGCCGATGCTGATTGGTATTGAAGGCACATAACCCCCTGGACAATTCTTCTACAACGGCATCCTGTGGAGATCTGAGCATAAACGGTCTTATTAAAAGGGGAGCCGGAGCGGCGGAACTGAGTTAGTTCATCAACTTGTCTGAAGAATACCGAATGAGTTTTAATTTGCTACGCTACGGCGCACACAGACTTATTTCCCGGGCAATACTGCTCGCGGCCATTCATCCCTCCAAAAGGGAGCACCCAATGATCTCCCATACCTCTGATGCCGTATGCGACATAACAGCCAACAACCTTCTAAGTTGCGCAACTGACGCAGTGCAGGATTGATTAAGGCACCAGAGCAGAAAGATGGCTACGGTAACAGTCAGCTTAACCCTGTTTATACGGTACTGAGAATGACCGCGTCAGGCGACTCTCTTCAAGAAATCTTATCTTGCTTGCAGGGAAACACGTCTGCCCGCATCCGGCCGTTGAACCTGTTGCTTTGCGTTGACAACCGCAATGGATCCCTATTTTCATGTGACAGAGGTTCAGCATACCCATGATGAAATGGATGTGGCCTTCCGCCATAAGACAGCCCCCTTTTTTCTGAAAAAGATCAGTGTAACTGACCCGACCGAAATCTGGAGGATATGGATACGGACTCAGGTTATCAAAGACACCGCAAGTCAGCTTTTTAGTAATAACATGATTAATTATCGAAATCGTCCAGAGGTAATCACCTCTGGACGTCGCTGTGGAGTATTTCATGGGTGATGCTGAGTTGATAAAACCTGCAGAGGTTGTGTTCTTCTGCCGATACGGCCTACGACTG
This sequence comes from Pantoea rodasii, assembly GCF_002095465.1. Lineage (GTDB taxonomy): Bacteria > Pseudomonadota > Gammaproteobacteria > Enterobacterales > Enterobacteriaceae > Pantoea > Pantoea rodasii. Next base: position 66,245 of record NZ_MLFP01000008.1, read on the forward strand.
CAGCCAGAACCGCTTCAATTAAAAGCATAAAGAAGGTAAACCAGCTCGCTTTAGCGGTGGCTGCTGCTGCCTTTTCAGCGGCTTCACGCGCTTTTTGCTCAGCCTGCTGTTTTAACTGCTGAAACTGTTCAACAGCTTTTTGATAACTTTGCACGGTCTGATTAACAATCTGGTCCGCCTCCTGATCGCTTTTACCTGTACGCGCTTTGATAATATTCTTTAGCGCTTCTTTGTCTGCTGCCTGAAGAGTATCGGAATGACGATTGATAACCCCATGTACCCAATTAAGAATATCGGTGTCCGCATTCTGTGGGTTCTGAGCAGTCTGGCTGGCCTGGTTTTTTGCCGCGTCAGCCTCACTGTTTGCGTCATTTTGCAGGGCCTCGGGTTGCAATTCAGCTTTACCTGTCTGTCGCAAAGTGGTTTGCAATTCATTCTGCAAACTATCCAGGTTAATATTATTTTCCTGCAGCTTTTCCTTAGCCAGGTTTGCAACGGACGGAGCTACAGCGGAAATGCCATTACCCAAAGCACTTACGCCGGACCCAAGAACATTAAAAGCGCCACCGATGATGCCGCTCGCCAATGAGAAAGCCAGCCATAAAGTAATTAACGTACTAACACCAAACATCAATAACCCGTGCAGAGCACCTTCACGTTGGGCCAGCCGACCCGCTACGTAACTGCCTGCGGCAATCGCAACCAGCATACTCACACCCGTCCAGATTAATGCCCCTGTGCCAATATGCTGCAGAAGATTTTGTTCCTGCTGAGGATCAATGACCGTGGCCCCAATAGCCGTGCCGAGCAATCCCAGTAGAATGTGAACGATAAGCGCAGTGATTACACCCGCAAAGACTGCACTCCATGAAATACGTTTTAACGGCAATCCTGGAACGGGATCCGTTATCCTGGCACCATCATTAACCCATGTTTCTGGCATCATCTATATCCTCACTTTTCAATGAATCCTTTACAGCATGCTGGCGCTGATGAATTAAGGGTAGTCATAATAAAAACTATCACAAATATAAAGCCTGCGTTTTTTAACGCAGCGTGAGTTAAGAGTTGGCGCTAATGTCAGGTCATAAAATTACTTCATCAGTTGTGCGCAGTCATTTAACAAGGTTATCCTATTGACTAAATAGGCTAATTTTCTCCGCGCTTAGTTTAGACATGCCGCTACGGGTATGAACAAAATTACATTCCATAGCCTTTTAAAAATTTAAACAGCCATCTCATTTTTCAAAAAAAAATTTCAAAAGTGAGGATGTGAAATTAGTTAATTTTGAAAGCTGATACAGATCACAATATTTAATTAGAGACTGATATGTAAATGCTCCCGCTGGGCTCGCGCTATTTGTTAGGGTTAAGACAAACCTAAACTTCAGGAGAAAGCATGAGCTCTCTCGATTTATTCGATACGCTTACCTGAGTTGATGGGTACCTCAATATGAAAAGGAGTCAGGTATTCCAGCGCGGCTGTCAGTTGCTGTGCGATCGTTGCATCGTCATCGGCCTGAGCGAACTCCAGCCACTCACTTAGCTTAACGCCTTTCAGAGCGGGGATCAGGCCCATAGGGCTTTCCTGGCTGGTGATGCAGATACCCCCGGCGTCAGTGGACCAAACGGCTGAAAGAGAAGGTTTGATCGCAATGTTCATTGTTTTGAATTCCGTTGTTGGCTGTCGATACTGATTAATCTCTGGGCTGATTTTGAGAGACACCTTAATCCACTGACCACCGGCCCAGGGGTTCACAGGTAATCGGGTGAAAGGTCCTCATTTACAGGAATGTCAGTCATGAGCAACGATGAAGCTGGAGCCTGCCGGATTTATCCGCAGATCTCCTTTAAGGTTTTAGTGTAGTAGTTGAAGCTATTACGACCGTATTCACAGGGGTGAATTTCCGAACGATCAGCAAGATTAACCGGCTCCGAAAATGTTCTATTTTTAGCGTAAGCAGGTGAGTATGCGATTTTTACCAGTTCCTGAACCTGCTGAATGTTGTAATATTTTATTCACCCGTCTATTAGACATTTTTTATAGAAGAAACGCTCATCGAGTACGTCTGCTAAAGCGGGTTTCCGTCTGGGAAGTAACGGAACTCAATGTGCCTGTCTTTCATTAGAGGCTGTTGATTATAAAGAGGCCTCTGCTTTTCCTGTTCCGTCAAGTTCGCCCACTTTAGGAAATTCATAAAGGGCGGCATGCCTTCATCTACATTGCTTTTATCAAATTGTGGCATGCCCGCAATCGTGATGAGATGGTCAGATTCGTCTTTGATAAGGCTGTGGGTACCGTTAAGATTATCAGTCACAATAACCTGTCGGATATAAGGGAGCACCTCATGTTATGTTTAGTTGTAAAACTGAGCAGATCCCCCCAAATTATAGAACTTACTCCCCAACAAAGTGCCCACATCCCGAAAGCAGAATTATTATCCCGAAAAATGTAAGTGCTTTAATTATTGATAGTTTCATGCCAGTGTCTTTGAATCAAAACGTCAATCATCGGCATCAAAATGACATTCTTTAGCGCCCGTGTAATCAGGTGGGAGAATTTATATATTTATGAAGGATAAGCGTCGGGATTGATGAAGATTAAGCGCATGCAGGTTACGAGCATTTCCTAATTTGAGTTCTGCCTCATGGGCCGTAGCGCCGCAGCTTTCTAGGGCGTTTAAACTATGAATACCTCTAACCTCTACGTTGACTAACCAGTTTGTTCAGATATCTGTTCAATCGTAGCCATAACATTGAGATTTCAAAATGATAATCGGACAGGAAGTACATGTCTCACTGGCTAAGATCAGAAAGCTTTTCCTCTGACAACAGAGTGACGTACTGCCTTGATAGTTATAGCCAGACAGGCTCATGGCCTTATGAACAGCATGATACGTGATACAATTGGCCATAAGAATTATACCCAACCAGTGACCTCATTATGGTTTTTATTCAGGAAGATACAGCGCACCTGTCTGGGCAGGATGCAGAAGCGCTAAAAAAAATCGACTCGCTATCAGATTTAACGATCGCTTCCTGCTGCATATCACTGCCAGCCGGCACGCGTATGGTACGTCTGCAGGAAGGCGCCCACGGCGGAAGCAATGTCTTTTTTAACCATAACGGGCGTGATACCCGCTACGGACTTGTCGACGGCAAAAATGGCACTATGTATACGGCACCCTCGCCAAGAACCGCAATGAAAGAAGTGTTTCAGAAGCGCAAGGGCATGAAGGAGTCTGATCTAGAACGGTATTTTATTGCTGATATTGTCATGCTGGCAGGGATTCAGATCCTGCAAACGTCTCAGCTAGTGATGAAGACTGGCATAACGGTTAACGATCTTACTACCGGTTCACGGCTTGTGACCCAGTTGCTTGCCAGAAGGGCATTTGATGCAGGTCTGAACGGCATAGAGTTTATGTCGAATGTTGCGCAGCAGACTTGCTATGCCCTGTGGCACTGCGATCCAGCAGGCAAAGAAATGGCCATCACGCAGTATCAGGTTCGCCTCAGCGATTTCATATATGAAGGCACAGAGGCAGCCGACATACTCACATTCGAGTTGGGTATACCGGTTGAAGAGTGAGGCGGGTAAGGGGGGAAACATCCCCCTTCTATTATCAGGCAGCGTCCTGCTTTCCGAACAATCGCGCCAGTCGGTAAATTTCCGACATCAGATCGGCGTCCGGGTTGCCTTTCAGCAGTCCGGCAATCGTGTAAGTTCGTCCCGCAGGTCTCAGGCCATCCAGCGGTGTATTACGCTCTTCCATAAAGAATGAGTACTGCATCCTGTCACTAACATCCTGCAGCAGTGTCAGCAGCTGTGGCAACTCTCTGAGCACACCGTCTTCAGAGTTATCCGCATCGCCGGTAAACTGGAATACCGGGTAGCAGAATTCGCCATCAATTTTCAGCGCCAGCAACTTTTGCGCATCCTTCTTCGCTTTGATGGTGACTTTCGAATAACCCAGCAGTTTTGCGGTTTCTGCAGAGGTATACATCCCGCCGTCCTGCTCAACGGCCGACAGGAACATCGCCTTACTGACCTGCCGGCGTAGTAATTTTTTCTTTTCCGGCGTCATCGCATTCAGGGCGCGATGGTGCAGAGACTGAACTATCGCCTCGATGGCAAAGAGCGGGTCAGTCAGCCCCATGCTCTGCTGGCTGACGGGCGTCACACCGGCGCTCATATCTTCAGCCAGCTCTTCCGCAAAGTTTTTCAGGCGAAGCGCAGCGGTCTGGTTATCCGGGTATTTCTGTATGTGACGTTTTTCCTGAACGTTGTTCATGAGAAATCTCCTTAACGATTGAACTACATATATGGTAATTGAAATCGTTAACCTGAGCAAGATTCGTGCACCTGTCTGACCGGGACTGGATTAACCGCATAATATATTCGAATCCATTGTCGATACTGATGCACCCGTTAACGATGTGAGGTACACCGCGCAAAAACGCGGGTCGGCTCTGCTGTAAAGCGTGGAATAGGATGTTTCCGGAACGACCGACAAGCTGCCGGACACCCGCTGGCTGCTGCTGGTTGCCCACGATACCAACATCGCCATGGTACGCACCCTGATGAACTTCACGTGTACACTGTCAGGCTACACGCGTGGCAACATTCCGCCGGGCAGCAGCCTGGTGTTTGAGCGCTGGCGGGATACGAAAAGCGGAGAACGGTTCCTGCACGTTTATTTCCAGGGGCAGAGCCTGGATGACCTGCGGCGCCTGCAGACTGTCGATGAGGAACATCCCTTATTGCGGGAAGAGTGGCGCCAGTCAGATTGCCGGGTCACCGACGAGGGTACGTTATGTCCTATGAACACGGCGCTGAAAACGCTTGGCCGGAATCTGGACTCAGATTCCATCACGCCGGTGGGCTATCAGTAAGTCATTAGCCGGATGCGGTCAGACAGGTATTCTGTCTGATCGTATTAAACGAGATGTATGTCAGATCTGAAATATTCAGGCTAAGCATGCAAACCTCATCAGGTGCCTGCTTTTCAGCTACTTTCTTTATATTGAGAGTCTTAAGGGAAAAGAGGTGCATGATACTGAAGTTAACGGAAGTTGAGCTCGTCGCACTGGTAGGCAGGCGTTTCGCATCAACTGGAGACTTTGCAGGGGCCAGCGTCACGACAATTCTGGAGGTCAGAATTCAGAATGGCAGGCAACTGGTAGTCCACGAGCTTTACGGCAGACAACGTAAAACGCCTCTCACGGTATTTATGCTCAGATTCCCCTACGCGTTGTCCTGAAAACACAGCTTGTTTTTGTACAGGCTTACAGCTGCCGTTTGAGGCGTGATGAGCTGCGTGTTTCACATCCAGAAATGCCGGCACGGATCCTGAAAAGAACCCGCCAGAAGACGGTTTAAATATATCAGTACAGAAATTCTCGTTTGCAACAGCGTAGCTGTGTGTGCACTACGATATTCCCCTCCCCAGGGTGGAATTTATATTTACCTTTTGTTACTGGTCATAGGAGTTATCTATAACCAGCGCTTCCGTTTACGCCGTTAGCCACTGGCCACCTGAAAGGCAGGCAGGCTCCCTGATGAACAGGGATGAAATTAACGTCCGCGCAGGTTAGGATCGGTTCTTGAATCTGCATATCAACGAATAATAATCAAAATATGGATACCTCAAACCTCTACGTCGATCACCTTGCCTGGTGCGGACTCATCGCACTGAACATGGCGCGTCAGGCCGGAACCGTCTGTTCCGCTGCGCAGGAAAACCTCTTTTTATGCAGATGGCTGGCGGCAGCAGAGAAGAAGCGTCTGTTCCGACGTGAACTGGCAAATGACATACGCTGGCTGCTCAGAGTAGGGCGGGAGAAAGGGCTTCGGGCGGATCTTCCGGGTAAGCTGGAATATCTCTGGCGGGCAAGCAGCGGCGATTTGCTGGCGCAGAATGATTTATTCCGCCTCCAGCACGTGATGCACACCATTACGCTGACGGGTATTAATTACGGCGTTCTCACTGAGTCTGAATGGGAAGGGCGTCATGCGGTTAAACTGAGTCCTAAAGTGCCGGGGGTGTTTTTGAGAAAATACGATCTCGAAAACGGATTTGGTGACGATGGGCGTCAGAATACCCCTCTTGCTGTGCGCTTCACCGCCGATCTTACTGCCGTGGATGCGCTGCTAAAGCGTGCCGGGTGGCAACGTCAGGCAAGGACATTAGATCCTCTGCTGCATCATTTATTCTCTGGTAACCAGGGGGAAGGGGACTTTTAATGATAGATTTTAGCAAGCTGTAAAAATTATTGGATCACCGCTGGTGATTATCGATTTCGCGTGCTGAATTCGGCGTTCAGCCAGTACGCAAATGTCGTGATTCTGCTGGCAAAAGTCATAATATCACCGCGTGGGCGCTGACTGATACTCAGCAAATAGTCCATCTCTTCCGCCAGTGCAGGATACCTGTCGTTAAACTTGATGCAGTGTTCCTCGAGCGTTGCCGGCCAGTCCGTATCATTTTCATCTCTCAGGATGCTTGTAGAACGAATAGCCTTGCGGGCTGCCGCCCGCTGCAAAGCATGTCGCTGTATAAGCTTTAATGAGGGTTTCATCCGGGATATGTAATCATTCAGTACAGTGAAAAAATCCCCGTTGACGGCAATCGCGATTTTACTGGAGGGTTTGAAAGGCTCAAAGCGTTCACGCAGGTCTTCGCCATAAACGCAGACGCAGTGATGTCTGAGCCAATATCCCCATCGGTCTCTGTTCTCAGGCAGCAAAACGTCATCTAGCACGCCCGGGTCGATATCGATTTTACTGATCACCGAATAATGATTCTCAAGAGCAGATTTAGCCGCGGCTATTTTTTCAAACGCGTCCGCGTCCGGATGCTTAAAGAAAATCACGGTAAGATCGGCATCAGACTGCATTTCAATTGCCCTGCCTTCAGCCATGCTGCCATAAATGTAGATGCTGTGGATCAGGCCCGGCACCGCAGCGGTAAGCTGATGCACGCTGTCAGTGACAAGCTGCGAGAAGGCAGGCTGAAATACCCGAACCCGGGCTGGGAGATAAATCCGTTATTATCGACTGCCATTACGTTTTCCTTCATGTCATGTGAGGCCGCCGGATAATGCCTGCCGTCATTACCTGCAATCTATATTACCAGCAGCCTGGACAGACTTCAGTTCAGATGATCAGCACTCATACCCACACGATATTTGAAGATTCACTCACCAGAGAGTATGTGTTCCACTCGATGAGGCTGTCAGGCCTTCCGGTCTGCTTAACCCTGAGACAGCCCGGTGCAGTTGGTGTAAAATGAAGACAAACCTCGCCGAGGAGCCGGAGCTGATATGAGTGACCTGAATAATTTTGCCTGTGACATGCCTTACATTGCGGCCGCATTTAACGCGCACTTCCGCAAATCAAGCGCTTGGCCTCAGGGGACACGTTCAGCAGGCATAAGTGATGTAATCGGTCAGGCCTATCCGTTGTCACAGGCTCTGGAAGATCTGGCGCGCGTCCGCGAAGATCTTCGCACCACCTACCGCGTCCTCGCCAGCATGTCAGACTTTGATGAAGCTACCCGGATTGGTGACAGTATTCATGAGTCGGTCTCAATCCTGCTTCTCGAGTTGCGCGCACTCGAGTCTGCCGTAAAAATGGCGGGGAAGACGGATACTGCACAACAGGCCTATCTACGACCCGTTTCACTTGCAAGGGAAGCCGCGCGCGATCTACAGGATTTACTGCAGCAGATGACCGGTGAAGCCGAGCGCCAGGAAAGCAATATAAACCTGATGCACCTTCGCAGGCTTGCAGAGCACGGAACACGTACCGCCGGCACGCGTCACTGAGTAACGCCTGGTGAGCTTCAGCGTCAGTCTTAATCCGGACTCCTGCGACCTTTACTTTCGCGCGTTTTTGCGTCTCATCCGGATGTGTCCCCACAACTCGCGGATGATTTACTGCGTGATTTTGAGCTGTATAAACGTTACGGACGTAAGCCAGACTATTTTGGCCGTGACTGCCGATACGATCGTCCTGAATCCATTATCAGTTCTGAGATCTACCACATCCATCTGGACCTTGTTTCACCGGTTCCCTTTAACGGGCAGCGGGTGCAGTTCCGGCAGGTGAGTGATACGGCGCTAGTGTACACCCGGGGATTTTTTAATGAAGACGCTTACAGCATTCTGGCCGTCCTGGAGCCCGCGCACACCATGCTTCAGCCGGAAACAATGCACTCATGCGTACCTTCCAGCACTATGCGGACACCTTCCGCAACCAGAACTGATATCTGTTAAGCACCTAACCAGCCATCATCAGCCTGAAAGATGGTTATCCATAAAATCAACCATGGCACCGGCGTGTGCATCCACATGGCGGATATAGCGCATCACCGTCTCCGGCTTTTTCCAGGTTCCTTCTTGCATGATCTGCGCGGTACTGTATTTCTTCATGGCCATATCGACCGCTGCACCAACGCGCGTACTGTGTCCGGTCCAGCCCCGATAGCGGCCTTTATTGGCTTTCACCTCACCCGGAGAACCGGCTTCGCGCCACGCGCGGCCGAAAATATCCTCAATGGCGCGGGTTGAGAGGGGATTAACGGTACTGATGACGGCCTGATTTGAGCGATGAACAGGCCCGAAGATGTAGGCATCCGGCTCAGAGATCAGCCCGGACTGAATCAACCATTCCGTTAGGCGTAAAGTTGAGAGCTCGCCGAGTGCCTTGATGAGTCCACCGGTCTGCACGATCGTTTTTGTCCAGGCCACATCCAGAATGATGCGTCCGTCCGATGCCCGGGTCACGTCCCGGACCCTGAGCCTGCCTAGTTCGCTGATGCGCAGCAGGGTTGCGTAAGCCACGTGCATAAAGGCAAGATCGCGCGTCTGCAGCAATCGTTTGGAACCAGACCACACGGTATCCAGCTTCAGCAGATCGGTAATACGAAACGGGATGGCCTGGCCGGCACGCTCGCCCTGAACAACGGCGGTGCGATTAATACGCTTTACCGCGCGAAAAACCAGCGGCGAGGTGTTCGGGGGCACCAGTCCGGCGTTACGGTGTAACATTGAAATAAGCGCGGCGTGCGTCGATACCGTTGAGGATGCGCGCCCGCTGGCCTGCAGGTAAAGGAGATAGTCGCGCAGACAGGCAGAGGACATGGGCAGAAAAGTGCGACCGTTTTCTTCTGCCCACTTTGCGCAGATCCGCATCACGCTGAGCAGCTGGCGCCACGTGTTATCTGAGAAAGCTTCCCGATCCTGCACGAACTCGCGCAGCCGGAGGGTAATGTCGCCTTTAGCGGAAAGAGTCATTTCTGAAGCAGGATGTTTTTCGTTCATATCGTCCGGTTATTGGCCGTCATCGTGAAGGCGTTGCTGCGTGAATTCTGTGATAAGTGCAGGGCTATGACCCTGCAGATTTCACGTAGCGCTGCCGTATAAAACACCAACTCCGTCCGGTGCAGGTTTGCTCAGGACACGATCGGGACGGAGATCCCCATCATACGCGGATCCTTCGCTGGATCCTAGCTTCATATAACTCCAATTATATGAAGTTAGAAATTTTGGCTCAATCCAGTTGGGGCGTTAAAGAGAGTGGGTTAGGTGGGGGTGATGCAATGCTAATTATCTAAGGTCGAGTCTTGCCTGCAGGTTATGTTCGTAATTAAGCAAAAGCACACAATAACTCATAAAACATCATTTATAAAAAGTTGGAAGTTTTTGCAACATTCCCGCATTGGAAGGCCGCTAATGGGCGGGCGTCAAGTTGATAAAAGATCAATGATATTAGGTTGGAAATCTTCAGATGCAGACAGTCAACAGCACCAAAAAAGGAATCAAACTTTCCACAATTCCTTGTTCAAAAAGTACGTGATAAGTCATTTACTGGAGCTGGAGAACGAGGGGCCATTTTTGCAATAAGTTTACGATTAACCGCTACGTTTAATCAAAGCCAAAGCGATTTTCTAGGTAAAATTTAAAGCTTTTAAAATAATTAATACATAGAAAATCCATTTAAAATGACCTATTGCAATATTCATAATCCAGCCAAAAGTAAATTATAATCATTGAGTTAACTACAGCTAACTGTGGCTCTGAAATCATTGAAATGGTAAACCAAAGCCAAGCCATGACTACGCTTCGCATAAATTAATTTAAGGATATTTCTGGCAAAACACTTCCATGCCTCCACGCCTCGCTTTATTTATTTCTTTGCCTTCAACCCTGAGAATTCCATAAATGTTCATTGATATCACTTAGTTAATAGACAGTTCATAAGTTCATATAAATTAATTCTCATTTGGCTGTTGGTTAATCCTTTATTCATCCTATACTTCTACTGTGGAATAAAAACCAACCTAAATAATAATGCAGCATCCAAGACGAGGTTTAGAATGACGTTATAAAACTAGTTTTTATTTCATTCTTCTTCAACGCTGAATCGAGCTAAGCACTCCGAAATAATCTTAATTTCATTATCATTCAGACCCATGCTGTTTTTAATTTCCGGGGGATTCATGACGCCGTTCCAAAGCTTTTGGCAGGGGGGATTTGAAGGGGCAGATCATATCAATCCCTACGGATTGCGTCTTTCCATGAACGCAGCCAACGCGCATGCCAGTCGATGCAATGAAGATTATGCCAACCTGCAAAGCTTCGGTATTCAAACCGTGCGGGAAAGCATCGGTTGGCGGCTCGCCAGTAGCAATCCACAGCAACAGCGTCAGCACTTAAGCGAGAAGATGCATTTTGCGCAACGGCACAGTATCCAGATCAACTGGACGCTTTGTCACTATGGTTTTCCCGAAGATCTTCCGCTATTCGACCCTGAATTTGTTGTCCGCTTTGCTGAGTGGAGTTATCAAATCGCCGATTATTTGCGGCCCTTATATGATCAGCCACCTATCTATTCCCCCATTAATGAAATCTCCTTTTTAAGCTGGGGTATTTCAGTAGGCTTGTTCCATGCAGGATTTGATGCGCGCGTCAGTGATCCGGATGCCGTTAAGCAGCAGTTGGTACGTGCAGCGCTGGCTGCGTGTCAAGCCATCACTGCTGCAGATAGCCGCGCCCGGTTTTTACACTGCGACCCGATAATTCATCTGGTGGTTGATCAACCCGATGCCGTCTGTGGTGAATATGCTGAGGTGATGAATCAGGCACAGTTCCAGGCGTGGGACATGCTGGCAGGACGCACTCATGCAGAATTGGGGGGGGCGCCTGAATTACTCGATATGGTCGGGGTTAATTATTATCACAGCAATCAATGGGAAGCCGCGTCAGGCTTACCGCTGGACTGGCATTTGGGCGACGCGCGCCGCGTACCATTACACAGCCTACTCAACTCCGTTTTCAGCGCTATAACACCCCACTTTTACTCGCTGAGACGAGCCATGTGGGCAGTGGCCGATCGGCGTGGCTTAACGATATTACTGTACAGGTCGCTCAGGCTCAGCTCAAAGGTGTCGAGATAGCCGGCATCTGCCTGTACCCGATTATCGATCGCCCGCTTTGGGAGGCTCCTAAGCATTGGCCTCAGGCCGGACTTTGGGATGTCATCCATGACGGCGATGATCCCTATGCCCGGGTTTTACATCACTCCTACGCTCAAACACTGCTGCATTGTCAGCGTCAATTAAAACACTTCCAGTCTTTCCTCCTTAGGGACGAACTACCAAAGGAATTCGCCATGCATAATCAAACGTTAATCGTGTTTAGTCATTTGCGTTGGGAGTTCGTATATCAACGTCCGCAGCATCTGATGTCCCGCCTGGCGCAACATTATCAGGTGATTTTCATTGAGGAACCGGTCTGGCACAGCGGCGAGGCCTTCTTAAAGCAATATGACGCGGCAGCCAATCTAACCGTCGTTGTGCCACATACTGGTGTTGATGCACCTGGTTTTCACGATGGCCAGATTGCAATTCTGCAACCGTTGCTGGCGGAATTGATGGCACAGAATACGTCTCCGCTTGTGTGGTTTTACACCCCGATGGCGTTACCGCTGCTTGAGGGTTTTAAACCTGCCGCAATTATTTATGACTGCATGGATGAGTTATCGGCCTTTGACAAAGCACCGCTGCAACTGCGTCAGCGTGAGTCGGCATTAATGAGCCATGCCGATTTAGTATTCACTGGCGGCAGCAGCTTATATGAGGCAAAAAAATCGACACGAGGCAGTTTACTGTTTTCCCAGCAGCGTCGATGCCGCGCATTTTGAGCAGGCACGTGATCGAACCAATGGCCATCCTTTACAGCAAATGTTGCCATTACAGCGGCTTGGATATTATGGAGTAATTGATGAACGGCTCGATTTGGCCTTGATAGCCAGTCTTGCGGACGCGCATCCTGACTGGCAAATCATCATGGTAGGGCCGGTGGTAAAAATTGATCCAATGACACTGCCGCAGAGGGGAAATATTCACTGGTTTGGTCAGCAACCGTATGCAGCGTTGCCACATTTTTGGCGGATTGGGATGTGTGTTTGATGCCTTTTGCATTGAATGAGGCGACACGCTATATCAGTCCGACTAAAGTGCTGGAATATATGGCAGCCGGTTTACCGATTATCAGCAGCGCGATCCCGGATGTATTGCAGCATTATTCACAGTTAGTCAGCATTGCGAATACCCATCAGCACTTTATTGCTTTGTGCGAACAGGCACTACAACGCACAGAGCAGCAACAGCAGACGCTTGCTGCGAGTATGGCCGAAATTGTCGCTAACACTTCATGGGATAAAACGGCAGATGCCATGTATGCGCTGATGGAGCAGAAGACACGTGCGGTGGAAAAAGTTTCAAACGAGTTGTTTGGTCACAATCAGGAGGAAAACACCAGGGCGCCGCTGTTGACCACACATGTTGAATGCCTAATTTTAGGAGGCGGTCCAACCGGGCTGAGCGCAGCTTATCATTATGGTAAAAATGCAGTATTACTGGAGAAACAGTCACGTACTGGCGGCTGGTGCCGCTCCATTCAGGATGGCGGTTTTACCTTTGATCATGCTGGTCACATCATGTTTACCAATGATCCGTATGTCCTAAAACTATATGATTTGCTGCTGGGCGAGAACCAGCATTGGCAAGCGCGGGAAGCCTGGGTTTACAGTCACGACGTCTACACACGCTATCCATTCCAGTCTGCATTACATGGATTGCCTGTAAACGTCATCAGCGAGTGCGTGTTGGGTGCGGTTGAAGCGCGATACGGTTTGGCAGATGTTAACGAATCAGATCAACGTGGAACACAACTTTTGCATGAGGACTGCTGTGCCGATGGCGGTATGAATGACATCCAGTGCCGCGTGATGCCAGTGATTGAGCCAACAGAAAATTTTGAGCGGTTTATCTATTCCACCTGGGGAAAAGGGATCGCTGAACATTTTGCCATTCCCTACAATCGCAAGTTGTGGAAAATCCCGTTAACAGAAATGGAAACGTCGTGGCTCGGCGGTCGTGTCCCGTTACCTGATCTCAGCCAGATCATTACAGGGGCGCTGGCGCCACTGGCAAAACAACTGGGGCCAAATGCCCGTTTCGGATATCCCCTTGTTGGCGGTTTTCAGGCGCTAATGGATGGTTTTCTACCGCATCTGACGGCCCAACTTCACACCGAAGCGGAGATCGTGAATATTGTTCCGCGAGCCCGTACGGTGGAACTGGCAAATGGGCAACAGTATTATTATCAGCAGTTAATTAGCACGTTGCCGCTACCTGAGCTGATTAAGTTGATTGGAAGCGACGTACCTGCGTCAATCCAAAGCGCCGCTCAGGCGCTGCGGCATGTATCGGTACGCTGCGTAAATCTGGGCATCGATCGTGCTGATATCAGCGAGAAGCACTGGATTTATTATCCTGGCGACACAGTTTTCCACCGGGTTTTCCTGCAAGGCAACGCCAGCCCGCACTGCAATGCAGAGGGCGGATTCGGCCTGACGTGTGAAATGAGCTATTGCCCCGATTATCCTTTGCCGCTGGAAGGTGAAGCACTTATTCAGCGATGTATTGAAGATTGTATTCGCGTGGGATTATTTAACGTAAGCGATAAGGTCATATGTGCCCATCAGGTCGATATGCCATATGCGTATGTAGTTTATGACCACCAACGAAGGAAAAATGTATCGCTGATACGCGACTGGTTGCAGCAACAAGGCATCACACTCTCTGGTCGCTACAGTGAATGGGAGTATTACAATTCCGACCATGCTTTCCTTGCCGGCAAAAGGGCGGCAGAGAAGGTTGCCAGCAATCTGATAAGCCAAAAAGTTCCGCGTGAGCCTATTTATCGGCTGCATCGTGATAATTGTGAGCAGACGTTGCTGTTATACCGGTCATTTATGACTGGGCTGTAGGTATCCTGAACACGCATATATGTCATGCTCGCAGAAAAAGAATCAGGCAGACTTATGCAATTGCTCGGCGATTAATACAAAGTTGCATCGTAAATTCGTAATTTTCCACCGTTTCGTTCTGAAATAATTTTCATGATAAACGGCACTTCTTTTACGGACATGAACGACAACAAACAAAGCAGAGCAAGTTTAATCGGACACGCAATCGGCGCGGCTGTCATACAGTTAACAGCGAAAGGCGGTGCAATCCGTAAAGACAACATACTGTATGAACTTGAACTTATGGCTGCCTTATCTGATGATCTCAAAATGAAGTAAGTCATTCGCGAAGCGGCTAAAATCATGAGGGCGGGAAACTCTAAGGCTTCATAGCCTGATGAGGCACTCCCGGATTGTTCTTAAGGCCATACAGAGTTAACATGATCCAGCATGGTGCATCTCTGCGTTCAGTCGAAAAGGGCGTCATGTACGACGGTGTTTGTCGGCTTTGCAACGCCTGCATCCGGTACTTGCTCGCAAATGGACTGGCCCGCAGCGTGCGGGTTGGATCCGCGTTACTGAAGCATATCGGCCACTCAGCGGACAACATCCATAGGCTTGTCTTAATAGAGGGCAATCAGCCTTGGGGAAGGCCGCCATGCCACTAGATTAAGTCCAAAAGTGCCGGGGCCGTTTATCAGAAGGGCAGACCTCGATGCAGGTTTTAATGAACAAGGTGGCCAGATAACGCCTATCTCTGTGCGCATTACTGCCGATCTTTCTGCAGTGGATATGCGCTTTCGCGAGTAGGATGGAGGCGTGAGCCTTATGATGGCAGCTCATTCCTGCACCGTCTCATCCCCCATGGACAGGGACCAGAGAAAGATAATCACCTCTTGAGATAGTTAATAATCAGGAGTCATGAGCTGTCAGATGCGGATTTTGAATAATTAGTTTTCTGACAGACCGGTCATATCTTTGACAGATTGCAGAGACATTCCACTTTCAAGCAGTTTCACCACAATATCCAGCCTGCCTTTCTGCTCACCCAACTGAATGCATTTTCAATATCTATAAGTTCCAGCTACTGTGCAATCGGCATCAAAGCCTCATCATGCTGCGCAACCTTCTCTGCCAAAGGGGCTGAAATACAATAAGTTTATATCCTGCCTCTGATGGACTTACTTAATGTCTGATTTTATCCAGCTCTTTATCTGTCAGGCCAGTTAGTTCCTTTACAGACTTAAATTCAATGCCGTCTTTCAAAAGCTTATCAGCAAGTCCCAGCTTGCCTTCCTGACCTCCTTTTTCAATACCCTTTTGTTCAAGCTGCTGTGCGATTGTCATCAGAGCCTCCTCGTGCTGCGACACCTTCAGTGCCAGATTACGTACAAAGGCTTCAGCGTCATCAGTTACGCCTGCCTGTATGAGATAGTTTATGAGCGATACGAGTTGCAGTCCCGTCAGATGTCCGGTCAGCAGCCTGGCGGCAAGCCGGTCGAGAAGCTCCGACAAATTCCTGCGATGAATATGCTTCTGCAGCAGGTTCAGAGCCGCCATGCTGCGATGCGTCATTATCTCGTCGTCGGGGATGACAGTAACATCGACTAGGGGAAATGCCGTGCCGTACAACCTGGATACCATGTCTGGATCGCCGAACTCCTACAAGAAGTCTGTAGAGGTAGTCCTGCATGTCCTCCGGCGACATCGGCAGGAGCGACCGCCGGTTTTCCTGCGACCATCGCCAGCAGATCCGCATCACGCTCAGCAGCTGACGCCTCGTGTTAGGCGAGAAGGCCTCGCGGTGCCGCACGAACGAGGCCAGTTTCGCAGTGAGATCGTCACCGGCGCTGCCGCTGATGGCCACACCAGTAAAACCGGAGATATTGTTCATATTTGCTCAGTATTAGCCCGTTTAGCTGAAGACATCGCTAAGTGAATTCTGAAGAAAGGAGCAGGGCAAAATCCCCGTCAGATTTTACGTAGCGCTGCAGGAATTTCAAACGCCTGCGCCTGGCCCGACCAGCAGTTCAGCTTTGAGGTTTCGCCGCGTCGTAAAAGTGGCCTTAAAGTTCAGAATCCGGCCCTGATCAGTTTAACATAGGGGTTTTTGGCGTTTGTCTGGACTTATATAAAGCTTATTATATAAGGTCAGTAAGTACTTCTATGCTTCTTAAGGCCGGCGGGTCTGACAGAGTTCATAGAAGGTCAACTATGTGAAGTTGAAGTTTACGTTTATCTTCCTGCTAATCGGTTGGTTTGAATAGATTAAAATAGTACGAGAATTTTTGTTCTGAAGTCCTATTTATGACTTATCAAGTAAATAAGGTAGATTAGGTAATCCTTAATCCCAGGCTTATGGAAAAGATTACATCGCATTACTTTTAGAAAAATAAATTTTCATGAATGACTTACTTAGCATTTAATAAATATACCCTCAGTTACGCAGATACATTTTGGAATTTTTAACATCTGGTTAATGGCTTTAACATGAACTCAAAGTATAGCAATTTCAACTATTTAAAAAATACTTGATAAATATCATTTATAACTCTTTGAAAAAATGTCATTTTTTGTTTTTTGTTCGGGGTATTATTTGTGAAAAAAGCAATTGCATACATTAGATTCTCCACGTTAGCTCAAAAGTCAGGAGATTCACTACGACGCCAGAACTTCCTTGTAGATGAATGGTTGAAAAATAACCCTGAGTATTACCTTGAAGATCTAAGGTATGAAGACCTTGGTTACAGTGCTTTTGATGGTAGTCATGCATCCAAGGGGGCACTTTATGACTTCATGGATGCAGTAAACAGAGGTCATATCACATCAGGAACAACTTTGCTCATTGAGAGTCTAGATCGATTATCAAGAGAGAAAATAAATGATGCGACGGAAAGGCTTAAAAAATATTCTGAAAGCAGGAATTAATGTTATTACTTTAAGTGATAACATCCGTTATACATATGACTCATTAGATGATCCGTACATTCTCATTAGAGCTATATTAATAGCTCAGAGAGCAAATGAAGAAAGCGAGATAAAATCACGACGAATGAAAGCGGCTTGGGTAAATAAAAGAGAGGAAGCACGAAAAACAGGTAAAATCCTAACCAAAACATGTCCAAAATGGTTGAGAGTAAGCAATGATGGTCAGACATTCGACATCATAGAAGAACATAAGATCACTTTGAACAAAATATTTAAAATGCGGCTAAAGGGATTATCAATCAGTGAAGTTACAAAAACACTCAATAAAAATAAAAATAAAAACTTTAAAAAATACACCTGGGGGGTGGTGCGTATCAACCGTTCAAAATTTATTGAAAAATGAATCTCTTATAGGAAAGTATACTCCATCCTATATGACAAAGGCCAAAGGGGTTAAAGAAATTGAAAATTACTTCCCTGCAGTAATAAGCAATAAACTTTTTTACGACGTGCAAGAAATAAGAGTTTTACCTTTTGGGCACGAAATTATAACCAACAACCCTCTTAATATAAACATTTTCAGATCATTGCTCAAATGCTCTGAATGTGGCCACTCTTTGATAGTTAACTGTGTATATAAAAACTTCATGGGATATTATAAGTGTTCGATGAAGAGATATCACCGATGCTCTACACCTCCTCTGCGCCGAGATTTCATTGACGACGTATTCATAAGAGTCCTATTGGAAAGCATTTCCTGTTTTGGCGATGATATGCATGATGAAAATACAGTGTTGAACTTACAGAAAAAAATCGAAGAAACTAAATTTAAACTTAAAAACATCCTCGATGCCTTGCAAGTAGCATCAGAAGTTGAGGCTTTAGCTTTAAAAATGAAAGAAGTTAACAAAGAAATTAAAAATCGCCGAATCCAAACTACACTCATTTTTAGAGAGAAACAATTATAATGAGAGAGTTTGCTTATCAGATGTAGATTTATTCTCTAAAGAAAACAGGGAATATATTCGTCATTACGCATCAAAAAACATAAAAAGAATCACAGTCGATTTGAGAAATAAAAAATGCGAAGTGGAGTTATTAAGCGGGCTTAAGATTTATAATTTTCCGCTAGATAAAAAAATAGATCTTAACTTATTCAAACATTCATTTATGTACATTCAAGGAGGGGCTCTTGTTCTTTAAATAAAAATAAAGTGCAGACTACTACAATAATCATTAAGTCTGCACTTTTTTTAATAGAAGAATCTTTTGTTCTTAAAACGGAGATCATAAAGTAGCTAACGTTTTGTACTAATGTACTGGGTATCGAGGAGACTTACAGGTTACTAGGGGAGGGTTTTAGGCGATGCAGTTAAAGTTTGACAGCACCTTATTATAAATTTAACATAATTATGATGTTCATTAGTGATGATGTGGGTGCTATTAGATAATGTCATTTTCCAGCGCCACAACCCGCATGGCGCTAGAAGTGCAATCAACCAAACCGTTCCGGCCTGAAACTCGCAAGCATAGGGTGCTTCACGCCTGATAGCATTTCCTCAGCAATCATCTCGCCTAAAATAAGCCCCAGCGTTGCCCCGGAATGAGTAAAGGCAACAAAACACCCGGGAACCTTTTCTAACTCACCAACCACCGGTTCGCCATCTCCAGGAATAGGCTTCAACCCTATTTTCCAGCTTCCGGCTGTCAGTGAGGTACCTTCCCCAATCAATTTTCCTGCTTCTGCCATTAGCTGGCTAACAACAGCTTCATCAACGCTGTAGCTACCGTTAGCATGTGCAACGATATCCTCTTCATACCAGTCATGATCAACCGCCAGTGTATTGCCTGGATTAGGTCTGACTGCGGCGCGCGGAGTGTTTAATACCACTTTCATACCCTGATAATAGGGTTGACTGGTAACCAGCATTGAAACCGGCGATCCGTTGGGGATGTGTACGCCAAGCGGTGCAACGAGATCGGGTGTCCAGGGGCCGCACGCCACCAGCACCTTATCAGAAAGAAATTCGCCGCGGTTTTCGCTGCAAATACCCACCACACGCCCGGATGCCGTCATCACACTGGCTTTACCCGCATCTTCAACGACCTCGCCACCCAGAGATCTAAAGGCCTGTACAAGATGTTCGATGAGATGGGGCAGGCTGACCCAACCTTCTCCCGGATTAGCAATCGCGATGTGGGAAAGGCTCGCCTTGTTAACCTGCGCATCGACGCCATCTATGTTCGCCTGATTGATCAGGTGTGAATCATATCCAACTGCTTTCTCATACTGATGGCGTGCATGGGTGCCAGCATCATCATCAGCAGTCCAGAAAATGGCACCATCAAAACGAAGCCATTCAATATCGGGATAATGGGCTGACAATGTGCGATAGCGATCGATACCCGCCATGCGCAGGGCGTGGTAGGGCAATGAACGTTCACCAGCAGAGTTTAACCAGGAGAGTGAACGTCCTGAAGCGCCCGAACAGAGCGCAGATTCGGTGACCAATGTCACTTTCGCACCGGCTTTCACCAGTTGCCAGGCCGTTGATACCCCGAGAATACCGCCACCCAGCACGACAACGGTGTTTGACACAGATTTCTCAGACATCATTTATTCCTTCTGTTAAAAAAAGACACCAGTCAGGCAAGACGTACGCGGGTTTGCCGATGGAGTGATTCGATAAGTTTTAGAACGTCCAGCGCCTGCTGTGCATCCACCGGCGGAAGGCCGCCGTGCAACAGTGCGTTAGCCAGTAATTGATAGAAAGCAGGGTAGCGCCCCCTATCGATGGGAACAGGTTGTTGCTCATCAGATGTTCCGGCCTGGGCGAAACCTTCAGTTGGCGTCAAACCGTATTGGCTGTCAGAGGGTGACATACCCGATGCAAGCTGGAGTTCCTGGTTATCCAACCC
Organism: Pantoea rodasii; assembly: GCF_002095465.1. Taxonomy (GTDB): domain Bacteria; phylum Pseudomonadota; class Gammaproteobacteria; order Enterobacterales; family Enterobacteriaceae; genus Pantoea; species Pantoea rodasii. The sequence continues at coordinate 86,412 of NZ_MLFP01000008.1, forward strand.
CCAATGAGTAAATGCCCCCTTACTACCCAGCAGGTGAAAGCGAGGTGCATTTAGTGCCGACTGACCATTCATCCACAGCCGCGATCGCACACCATTTTCATGCAATAGTGAGACAAAACAGTCCTCATCTGCATCAGACTGGCTACCAGAGTGGCGCGCTAGTTCTGCAGTTGCACTCTGAACCGGACCAAACAACTGGAGGGCTTGATCGATCAGGTGGCTGCCAAGATCAAGCAGCAGGCCTCCACCTTGCTTGATAGTGACGGTGTCACGCCAGTTCCCGAAGCCTTCCGGTCGCCACCATTCAAAGCGCGACTCAAAACTTCTAACATGGCCAAACATCTCATTAGCAATGAGGCGCTGTAAGGTAAGAAAATCACCGTCCCAGCGCCGGTTATGGAACACCGTCAGTAATGTATTGGCTTGTTGCGCAGCATCAATCATCGCTTGCGCAGCTTTGACGTCAGGCGCGAATGGCTTGTCGATCACCAAATGAATTCCACGCGCGCTAGCCTGTAATGCTTGCTCCAGATGCTGGTCCGGTGGCGTGGCAAGTACCACCAAATCTATTGCGATTTCGCCGCTATCGATATGGTGCAGCAGCGATGGCCAGTCCGGCACTACCCGCGCCAGTGGATAGCGCTGCTTCGCGGCTTCAACACGCTGTTTATCACTGGTGACAATCACTTCAAGACGGTAATCCGGGTTGTGGGAAATCAGCGTTGCATGGAAGACTTTCCCGGCGATACCAAAGCCCACCAATGCTGTGCGGACAGGGCCTAAAACTCTACAATGCGCCATTAGAGCACCTCCGAAAGAAAACGCTGTAAACGTGCGGATTGTGGGCGATCAAAGATCTGTTCAGGCGTGCCGGCCTCCACGATTTCCCCCTCATCCATAAACACCACCTGATCGGCCACGCGGCGGGCGAAGCCCATTTCATGCGTCACCACAACCATCGTCATCCCACGCTGGCAGAGTTCAGCCATCAGTGTCAGCACACCTTTAACCAGCTCGGGATCGAGTGCAGAGGTCGCCTCATCAAACAGCATCACTTCCGGTTCCATCGCTAATGCGCGCGCTATCGCCACACGTTGCTGCTGACCACCGGAAAGATCGCGTGGACGATGATCGGCGCGCTGCGCTAATCCCACCTCAGCCAGACGTTGACGGGCGATATCTAATGCTTCGGCCTTTGGCCGTCCTTTGACTTTCCAGGGGGCCAGCGCCACATTCTCAAGCGCGCTGTGATCGGGAAAGAGATTGAAGTGCTGAAACACCATGCCAATTCTGAGTCGCAGTGCATCAGGTTTATCCCTGAGCACTGAACGTCCTGCCAGCAGCACATCACCGGTTTTGGGTTCATGCAGACGATTGATACCCCGCAGCAATGTCGACTTGCCTGACCCGGAAGGGCCGATAATGCAAGTGGTCGTACCTGGGGCAATAGTCAGAGACACATTGCGCAGCACTACAATCGGGCCGTAAGCCAGGGTCAGGTTACGTAACTCCAGGCTCGCGCCGTGAAATGCAGAGGAAGTTGCCATATTAATGTCCTCGCTCGCTGGTCAATGATCCAGTGGGTGCAGCCGTGCGCTTTTGGCCCACTTCATCGACTTCCTTCAGGCCGCTTTGTGGCGCCGTCGCGCGACGACGTCCGGTTCGGTAACGCACATCGATAAAGTTGACGGCATGGGTTAGCGGCACAGTGATGATCAGATAGAACAATCCAGCCAGCATCAGCGGAGACAGATTGCCACTCAGCACCGCGGCATCTTGCCCCACCCGAAATAGTTCGCGCTGATTGGTCATTAATCCCAGCAGATACACCAGCGAGGAGTCTTTAATGATGGCAATAAACTGGTTAACGATGGCGGGTAACACGCGACGTATGCCTTGCGGAATGATGACCAGACGCATGGAGCGGCTATAGCTCATGCCCAGTGCCCGGCAGGCTTCCATCTGTCCCTGCTCCACGCTCTGAATACCCGAGCGAAATATCTCACCCATGTAGGCACTGGCAATCAGGCTTAACGCAAAAATACCCAGTGGATAAGGCGTAGGACCAAACAGCTGATAGCTGAATCGCGCCAGGCCTTGGCCAATCAACAAAATGGTCAGTATGGAGGGCAAACCGCGAAACAGATCGGTATACAGGCGCGCAGGAATGCGCAGCCAGCGCGAAGGGGAGATGCCCATCAATGCCAGAAGCAAGCCGAAAAACGTGCCCAGTACCGTGGCGGCTACCGAGATAATAATGGTGTTTACCAGCCTGTTGCCAGCAGCTGCGGCAGGACGTCCATCATGGATGGAATATCGAAAAACGTCCGGGAAAGAATTGTGATCAGATCCATAGCCGATTCTCTGTTGCGGGTGACGAACAGTCGCCGTCACCGGATGCAGTTTCGCGCAATGAACACGCGCGGGGTTACTGGCCGTTGGGCAGATACTGTTTAGGCATCGGTGAGCCTGGGAACCACTTCTCATAAAGCTGTTTCCAGGTCCCGTCCTGCATTGCATCCTTAATGGCTTTATCAAGTGCTGCCTTGAAAGCAGGCTTGCCTTTGGCGATGGCAACTCCGGCGGGGGCATCAAACGAAGGGATGTCAGCTGCAGTGACCAGCTTGAAGCGGGTGGTATAATCTTTAGCCGCTTCGTAATCGAGGAACATCGCATCCAGCGTGCCATTGTTCAGCGCTGAAACTGCGGCGTTGTTATCTGGGAAGCGCACCAGATCGGTCTGTTTAAAATGCTGCAACGCGTAGCTTTCCTGAAGCGTGCCCTGAATCACCCCAAGCCGTTTGTGTGCCAGCGTATCAATGTTCTTCACCCCAGAGTCGCTGCGGGTCAGAACGGTCAAATAACCCGCCAGATACCCTGTTGAGAAGTCGACCGTTTTCTCACGTGCGGGAGTAATACCGATAGCGGCCACACCCGCATCGTATTGCCCGTTAGCCACAGCCGGCAGAATGGCGGAGAAGTCTTGCCCCACGAAATCGACCTTGTCGATGCCAATGCGATGCGCCACGTTCTTAAAGAACTCAACATCGAATCCAGTGAAATTGCCGTTCTTGTCGGTGAAGGTGTAGGGCTTAGCGTCGCCCAGGCTGGCAACGCGGAGATGACCCGGTTCAATTAAGCCATAGGTATTGCTGTCACTCGCCGCCTGAGCACTGAAGCTGGCTGAAAACAACACGGCTGTGCCGAACAGTGCTTTGGTCAGGTTGGTAAAATATTTATGCGATGTCATAAGGCTCTTCCGTCTTTGCAGGTGAAACTTCAGAGTCCGCCGAGCCGGGACATTATGATTGAGACCGGTCTCAACGAGAGCCAAAATGAGACCGTTACATGTTGTGAGACCGGTCTCAGTTGGATATACTGATATTAAGCACATGCTTAAAGAAGCGTCAATTCTGTCGTCATCAACTTGTGATTCGAAATAATTATGACAAACGAAAATCACCGTTCCCGGGTTCCTACCGTTGCCGATGTCGCGCGTGCTGCCAACGTTTCCAAAGCGCAGGCGGCGAGAGCATTAGGAGGGTATGGCTCCGTCAGTGAAGATGTTCTGACCCGGGTTAATCAAGCGGCAGAAGCGTTGGGATACCGCCCCAATGAACTGGCACGCAGTATGAATACTGGTCGTTCAAATACGATTGGCGTAATCGTCGGGGATATTGAAAACCCGCATTTCGGGCTCGCGCTGCGTGGCATGGCTGATGTTGCACGACAGGCAGGATTCCACTTACTGCTTAGCAATAGCGATGAAACATTAGAAGAAGAGCGGAATGCCGTGCGCGTCATGCTGGATAAGCGTGTCGATGGCATCATTGTGGCGCCTTGCAGCTCCCTGTCTCGCGATAATGAGCATCTGAAGCAAGTCCTGGCAGAAGGTCGTTCACTGATAATGTTTGACCGGGCCGTTGAGGGGATGGCGGTAGAGACAATACAGGCAAATTTTTTAGCCACTGCGAAGGAAGCAACACAGCTATTAATCAACGCCGGTCATCAACGCATTGCTTATCTCTCAAGTATGCGGATATCCGGACATTATACTTCTGCGACAGCGCTGGGGCCGACGCCGGTGGCGCAGCGTGTAAACGGGATGCGTGATGCCTATCAGCAGTCTGGCCACCACATGGATTCCAACCTTATTCGCCTAAATGCCCTTAACGACGGGGCCATCGAACAAATTTTAACGGAGCTATTTTCGCTTTCTGAGCCACCCAGCGCACTGATCGCCTCTGATAACCTTATCGCAGTGGGGATAATGCGTGGCCTGGCAATACGCGGATTGCGTGTGCCCGATGATATTTCATTTGTGATGTACGACGATTTCCCCTGGACAGAATTGATGACACCACCGCTCACAGTCGTGGCCCAGCCAGTGTATGAAATGGGGCGCGAAGCCGCACGCAGATTAATCTGTCACATTCGCCAACAACCTGCAGGTGTGTTACCACAGTTTGACAGCTGGATGGTTGAAAGGGGATCGACTGGGCTGAATCGCGCGCGGAGCCGCGGTGGGTAATTGGAGCAAGCCATTAGCGTTTTGAAGTAACAACTCATACAGAATTCGATGAGTAATCTAGATTTGAAAATTAGCGTTAAAATTAGGGAGAGGGACCACAAGCAGTTGTTACATTTGGTATTTAAATCGCTCAATCAGTTCAGTTGAAACCCTATAATGGTTCGGGCTTGTAGCGGGAATTTAATACTGACAGGTCAACAGCTTTTTCCGCCCGATCCAGATCATAGGCAGCCTGGATACGTAGCCACATTGCAGGTGTACTACCGAGTACAGCTGAAAGTTTAATAGCCATTTCAGGCGTAATAGAAGTCAGTCCTGCAACCATATGTGAGGCTGAAGAGGGTGCAACTGCCAGAGCCCGGGCCAGCTCTCTGATACCGATGTCGAGATCTTCCATAATATCGGCAATAATTTCACCCGCGTGCGGAGGATTATGTTTAGTCATCAGTGGTAATCCTCATAATAGTTCAGAATGATGGAGGCAAAGCTGACCTGACCGCTATGGAGATGCAGATGTTTTCATCGATTGTCATGTTGTGATCCCCAGATGCTGCCGGTAATTTACCGGACTCATTGAACCTAATGATTTTTTGATCCATCTCTCGTTATACCAACGTATTTACCTGTCCAGGAAGCACATAAGCTCTTTTAGCATTGTGCCCGCCAGGTTTTTTCATTATATATTTCATTTTTGACCCGCCCGAACAAGTCTCCACACGCTGCATGATCCGACGAACAACTTTTGCACGACACGGGCCTTATAGGACCCATTGCGTTGATACAATCCAGCTGGCCCGGAGCTTTTTCTGGCGTCCGACTGGCGCAAATTTGTCACTGTACAAACGCTGTATGTTTATTGCGGCCTGATGGTGAATTATTTCGTTGGCTCGCCATTTATGGGGCTCAGATTATCCCTGCGCAACCAGATAACTGTCCAACCTTATCAACGCGATCACATATTTCGGTAACGCGTCCAGCAGCGATGGCAAATGGATTGTCTCGTCGGCACCGTGCGGCAAACCGTGGCCCTCAGGTAAAAAGTCTGGCGTGTTGGCCGCAGTTTTCCGGTAGCCAGGGCCAAAGGTGATGGCGTTTGGTAGCTTCTTCGAATGCGTCACACCGCCCATGGCATAAGGACGATCGTTATTACCGGTGGTGTCATTCCACACTTGTTGCAGCAGAGAAATCACCGGGTGAGATGCCGGCAGGAAGAACGGTGCTACATCGCGCCAATCGGGATCAAGCGTAATGGTGGTGCCGGCTAACTGCTGCTGCAACATTTCGACGATCTGCTCTCCGCGCCACGAAACAGGATAACGGATATCGCAATCAATGCTCAGCGTGTCGGCGTGCTGGCGGTACCACACGCCCGCGTTCAGCGTCAGTTTGCCGGACTCCGCATCTTCCAGCGCCAAACCAGCGCTCTCGCCATACGGTGAAGCGAATAGCTGCACCAGCGTTTCTGCTAGCTGACGTTCGTGATCGCCCAGCAGCTCCAGCTCGATCAGGGCCGCGAGCAGCACCTGCGTGGCATTCAGCGTGCCGTCAGGGAAGGCGGCATGCCCCCCGTTGCCGCGCGCTTCCAGCGTGAAAGCACCATCCTGCCCAGGTTTGATGAACACAGTGGTAGCGGCAACGCCCTGCAACAGTGCCAGCTTTTCACTGACGTCATGCAAATTGGCCTGCGCAATCCTCACGCTGGCGAAATCCGGCACGCTGTTGCTGGCCAATCCGGCAACGATATCGGCCAGCACGCCCGACTCAGCGACATTCAGGGTAAAGCTGAGTTGCCCTTTCTGCGCATTGTTCACCGGGAACATGCCGTCAGTGACAATCGAATACTCGGGCACCGGACCGTTCTCCGCGTACCACGCCATATCGGCCATATTGGTTTCTTCCGCCAGACCATAAACAATGCGCAGATTATGATGCAGCTGAATATTCAGATCGCGAATGAGCTTTAATAGATAGAAATTCAGTACGCCGGGGCCTTTGTTATCGGCGACGCCGCGTCCAATGACAAAATCGCCGTGGTGCGTGAGCGTAAAAGGCGGGAAGGTCCAGTTATCGCCCGCCGGCACCACATCCAGATGGTTGATCAGCCCTATGTCGCGTGCGTGTTCGCCGTAAATCAACGAACCGGCATAGCCTTGATGCTGCTCGGTTTTGAAACCGGCCTGCTCTGCATGATCTAACACATGCTGCAAAATCTGCGCGCACTCGGCGCCAAAGGGCGCGCCCGGCGCTGCGCGATCGGCGCGGCTGATGCTGGGAATGGCAATCCATTGGGCCAAATCATCGGTTAATGCGGTTCGGTGATCCGCGATCCATTGCTTAATCTGCGGTAACAACGCGCGCTCTTCTGGTGATAACGACTCGGACATAAGGTTTCTCCTTCGATTTATGCACAAGATAAATTATTCCACCGTTCCGACTTAGACGCATTTGCGCGAACCATTGCTACCACGCAGCTAAGCCCCTCTTCATGCGCATTCCAGCAAAGCTTAGTCATTTTTGTTGCTCGTATTGCATGGTAAAGCAACGGAGATTATCGCCTTACGACGCTAAGTCACCAGTAATGCAGGAGAATTAAGGTGGATAATAGCCCCCCAGCCGGAGCGACAGTCGGCGTGGATGTCGGAGGAACCTTTACCGATTTTGTTTTATTTGATCCACAACGCCAGCAACGTTTTTTTCATAAACAGCCCAGCACGCCCGCCGATCCCGCTATGGCGGTCAGCGACGGGCTGCGCGCCGTGCTGGTAAAGAGCGGACTGCCTGCCAGCGCATTGTCGTTGGTGCTGCACGGCACAACGCTGGGCCTCAATGCCATTATCCAGCGGCGCGGCGCCGATATTGCACTGGTCATCAGTAGCGGTTTCCGAGATGTGCTGGAGATCGCACGTGCTCGCATGCCGTCCTCTTTCGATTTTCATGCCGACCGCGAGCCGCCCTTTTTATCGCGACAGCGCGTGCTGGAGATCCCGGCGCGTTTTAATCCCGCTGGTGAAGTCACTCAGTGGCCAACCGAGGCTGAACTTGCAAAGGTGGCATCCGACGTTTTGCAACTCAACGTTAGTGCGGTGGCACTGGTGACCATTAACGGTTATGCCAATCCATTACTTGAAGCAGAGCTGGCAAAAACGCTGGCCGTAAGTTTAGGTGATGTAACGGTACTCTCTTCGGCGCAGCTTTGGCCGGAAATCCGTGAATATGAACGCACGCTGGTAGCCGGGTTGAATACCTATATTCAGCCGCTGATGCAGCACTACTTTAACCGGCTGAGCGATTTACTGGCGCAGCAGGCGATTGGCGTTCCCTTACTGATCACCGCCTCCAACGGCGGCGTGCTGCCGCTGGAGGCCGCTCTCCAGCGACCGGTGGACACGCTGCTCTCCGGACCAGCCTCGGGCGTAATTGCTGCGGCACATCTGGCATCCGGTGCTGGCTTCGTCTCCTTTGATATGGGCGGCACCAGCAGCGATATTTCGCTGTCGGAGCAGGGCGAAATCGAACGCGTCAACCGCACCGAGATTGGCGGCCTGCCGCTAATTCTGCCGGTGGTGGGTGTATCGGCGATTGGTGCCGGCGGCGGCTCCATCGTGCATATCGATGATTTCGGTATTCTTAAAGTGGGTCCCGACAGCGCGGGCGCCGATCCGGGCCCGGTTTCGTATCAGCGCGGCGGCACGCAACCCACGCTTACCGATTGCTATCTGGTGAGCGGCATCTTGTCCGCCGAGGCGGCGCTGGCGGGCACAATTAAGCTGGATCATGCCGCCGCGCATCAATCGCTGAGCAAATTGGGCGAAACCTTAGGGCTTGATGCCGAACAGGTGGCCAGCGGCGCTATCGCGCTGGCAACGGCGCAGATGGCGACTGAACTGAACAAAGCGCTGGCGCAGCGCGGTTTGACAGCCGATGGCTTGACGCTGATTCCCTTTGGCGGCGCGGGCCCGACGCACGCCAACTTTTTCGCCGAAGAAGCGGGCATCAATCGCATACTGGTGCCGCAGCGTCCCGGCACGTTCTGCGCCGAGGGTGCAATCAGCGCTGATATCCGCCGCGATTTTGTGCGCAGTCTGCGCATCAATGTCACGTCGGAAAGCTACGGCAAAATCGCCGCAACCGTTACTGAGCTGCACCAGCTGGCGCAAACGTGGTTTGTCGAACAGGCCAGCCGTCTAAGCGAGCGAGCCCATTATCGGGTGGAAGCGGATATGCGCTATGCCGGACAAGCGTACGAACTCAGCGTCAGCCTCGGTAGCCCGGAGACCATCACGCATCCGCATTTGCTGGAACGTTTCCAACAACTTCATCAGCAGCGTTATGGCTTCAGCACGCCTGACGCGGCTATTGAACTGACCACGCTGCGGCTGTCGCTGAATGCCGCGCTGCCGCGTCCGACAGATAAATCCTTTGACGCCATAACTAAGCTTGATGAGTCACGTTCGCGCCCACTTTATCTCCAGGGAGCTTGGGTGAATGCGCGTATCTGGCAGCGCATCAACATCGGCAAGCAGACCCAAATCGTTGGCCCGGCGGTGATCGAGCAAGACGATACCACCACGCTGATCTTACCTGGCTGGTCAGCGCGCGCCGATGAAAGCGGCAATCTGCTGATCGCTCGCGCAACGGGAGACGCATCATGAAACTGGATGCCATCACCCTCGAAATTCTCAACCAAAAACTCACCGCGCTTACCGAAGAGATGTGCCATATCCTGCAACGTACCGGACGCACCCTTTACGTGAAGGAAACCGCCGATTTTTGCTGCGCGGTGGCCGATTTGCAGGGCCGCTTCTTTGCCTATCCGAAAGGCATTGGCGTCTCCGGTTTTGTGGGACTCAACGCACTCACCGCAATTCAGGCGGTCGGCGACGTCGCGCCTGGTGATGTGATCCTGACTAATGATCCGTGGCGTTCGCGCGGACTGGCGACGCATCTTCCGGATTTGCAGGTGCTGGCGCCGTGGTTCATCGACGGCGAATTAGTGGCGTGGGGTTGGGCTTTTTTACACGCTTCCGACGTTGGCGGTCGCGTACCGAGCAGCATCTCGCCCACCAACAGTGATATTTATCAGGAGGGGCTGCAAATTCCACCGGTTAAGCTGGTGCGCGCCGGCGAACTCAATCGCGATGTGATGAACATTCTCACCGCCAACAGCCGCACACCGGATGCGATAGCTGGCGATATTCAGGCGATGCTGGCCGCGCTGAATGCCGGCCGCGACCGCCTCAATCGCATCGTAGCGCAGCATGGCGTACAGAACGTGGTGCAGGCGCAGCAGGATTTGCAGGCTTACTCGGCAATACGCGCGCGCCAGGTGCTGCGCCGCATCCCCGACGGTGTCTATCAGTTTGAAGATTACCTTGATGACGCCACAGGCAGCGGCTTGCCGGTGCGGCTTGCTATCACCGCCACCTTTAATGATGGCAATGTGCATCTCGATTTCACCGGCAGTGATGCGCAGGTAGCGGCAGCGATCAACATTCCCAGCCACGGCGATCCGCATGCGTGGCTAACCCTGCGCATTCTGGCGCTGGTGTGCACGCTGGATAAAAGCGTACCGCTGAATGCCGGTTTACTCTCGCCGGTGACGCTGTTTGCACCCGCTGGCTCACTGGTCAATCCACATTATCCGGCTGCAGTTGGCGTCCGCCATGCAGCGGCGGTGCGTGTTAACGATCTGCTGAACGGCTTGCTGGGTCAGCCATTGCCTAACGTAATGCCCGCCGCCAGCGGCGGCACCATTATTCCGCTGGTGATTGCCGAAGTGGCGCGCAATGGCCGCGAACAGAATGTTCAGGTGATTGAACCCATGGTCGGTGGCGGCGGGGCGCGCTGGGGACGCGATGGCATCGATGGGCGCGACAACAGCATCTCAAACCTGGCGAATAATCCGGTAGAGATGGTGGAAGCGGAAACCCATATCGAAATCCGCCAGTACGCACTGCGACCCGGTTCTGCTGGTGCTGGAGAGTGGCGCGGTGGCATGGGCCAGCAGATTCGCGTACGCATCCTGCAGAATGACAGCACGCTTCTGGCACGTGGCATGGAACGCATGCTGTTCCAGCCGTGGGGCGTACAGGGTGGTCATCCAGGGCAATCCACCACGTTGACGCTCAACCCTGATGACTCTGGCGGTCAGTCACTCGGCAAGATCGATCTTCTGAGCGTTAACGCCGGTGACGAAGTCCTGCTGCAAACTCCCGGCGGAGGCGGCTGGGGTGATCCCTTTAAGCGTGATGCACTGGCAGTGCAAAAGGATGTCGATAACCACTTGCTGAGCCACGCCGATGCGGCGCAACACTATGGCGTGGTATTGAACCATCACGGCATTGATGCAGCGGCTACAGCAGCCCTGCGCAGTCAACCGCGTGCGGCGTCATCCTCATTCGGCGAGGCGCGCGATAACTGGCAGACGCTGTTCGATGGTGATCTGCTGACGCGACTCAATCTTCTGCTTTATCCACTCAGTCCGGCCGAACGCCAGCGACATCGCTCAGCGGTGTTTGCTGCCGCCTTAGCGCAGTTACCGGTAGATTTTCCCCGTTCAACTTCTCCAGCGTCCGCGAAAGCGCGCCAGACGTTTGTCGATGCGCTGCGCGCGCTGGAAAGTGAACTTTCAGCGTCAATTACCTCAATACCAGGAGATGGCCATGCGCCAGTTTAATAAAAAATACTGCTCACCGCTCTGGTGGGCGTGTTAATCAGCGGTGCGGCGAGCGCGGCTGAAACTTCAGACTCGGTGATCGTCGGGGTTTATGGCGGTGACTGGGAGAAAAATATTCGTGCGTCCGGTCTGGAGCAGTTTGCTAAAGATAATCACCTCAAGCTGACCGTGGTGCCGGGTGCGGATGCAGAGTGGTTTGCCAAGTTGCGTGCCGCTAAAGGCCGCCGTTCGCCATATGACGTGGTAGTGTTCCAGCCCGATACCGTGCAGCGCGCGCAGGCGGCAGGTTTGCTGCAGCCGCTTGATGCTAAAGATATTCCCAACCTGAATAATTTGTATAAGAGCGTGCAGTCGCGCTTTGTTTATGACAATCAAACCTACGCCGCCGCATTCAGCCTTGGCCAGCTAGGGCTCGCTTATCGTAGCGATTTGGTGAAAAACCCGCCGAAAAGCTGGCTCGACTTGTGGAACCCGGAATACAAAGGCCACGTGGCGATTTCATCGCGACCTACGCTGCTGGTTTACAGTTCTTCGCGGGCTTAGTGCATGCGTTGGGCGGCGAGCTTAATCAGCCTGCCGCTGTCGATAAAGCCTTCGCCAAACTTGCGGATCTGCGCGGCAATGCGGTGGCTTTCCCGGACAGTCCGGGCGCGATTCAAACCCTGCTGGAGCGCGGTGATGCCTGGGTCGTGCCGTACTGGGATGGACGTGTGTTTGCACTGAAGCAGCAAGGCATGAAAGTCGATTTCGTGTATCCATCCGACGGCCCGGTTGTGGGTGCAGCGAACTGGGTGATTCCAAAGGGTGCGCCTAACCTTGCCAATGCCTACAAACTAGTAAACGCCATGTCAGCGCCCGAGGTGCAGAAAGCCTTCTCAGATAAATCACTGTATGGCATGACCAACAAGAACGTGCAGTACAGCGATAACCTGAAAAAGCAGGTGAAAGTAGGCGAAGAGGCGTACAGCAAACTGATATGGATTGATTACAGCACCGCCACGCCGCAGCTGGCAGACTGGACCCGTCGCTGGAGTCAGGCACTCGGCGGTGCCAAATGAGTTCAGTCGTCATTGACGGCGTAGCGCGGCAGTTTGATAACCACCGCGCCCTGAATGACGTCAGCATCACCATCGAGCAGGGAGAGTTTTTCTCCCTGCTCGGGCCGAGTGGCTGCGGAAAACCACGCTGCTGAATATCATCGCCGGATTTTTGTCGCCCAATAACGGTCGCGTGTTGATTGGTGGTAAGGATGTCACCGCGCTGCCGCCGTATCAGCGCCACATCGGCATGGTGTTTCAGAACTACGCACTATTTCCGCATCTGAGTGTAGGCGACAACGTCGCATTCGGGCTGAAGGTGCGCAAAGTAACGCGCAGTGAACAGCAGCGTCGCGTCGCCGAAGCGCTGAAGCAAGTGCGGCTGGAAGGACTTGCGCAGCGCATGCCGCATCAGCTTTCCGGCGGTCAACAGCAGCGCGTGGCGATAGCACGCGCGCTGGCTATTGAGCCGCAGGTGCTTTTACTGGATGAACCGCTGTCGAACCTTGATGCGCGCCTACGCAAGGAGATGCAGGACGAGCTGCGCGCGTTGCAGCAGCGCGTTGGCATCACCACGGTGTTGGTAACGCACGATCAGGAAGAAGCGCTTACGCTTTCGGATCGCATTGGCATTATCGGGCAGGGCGAGCTACAGCAAATTGGCGCGCCAGCCACGCTTTATCGCCAGCCGGCGAATCGTTTCGTCGCCGAGTTTGTCGGACAGGCCAATCTGTTTCATGTTTCTGCGCAGAATGGGCTTTATCTGGCGCGCGATCACTTTGTCGCAGCCGGTAATGCGCTGCAACTGGCCGCAGCGCAACCGGCAAGCACCTCATCGTTGCTGATTGTACGTCCGGAGCGTGTGCAGTTCTCCTACGAACCGCAGCATTTTGACAGCAATGGCAGTATCGCCATCGTGAAAGAAGTGAGTTTTGCCGGCGCGACCTTGCGGTTGGTGTGTCAGCTGCCGGGCGGCGGCGAGATCAGCGTACAACCCGCAGAGGCGCACTTCTCACAGCTGCCGGTGCCGGGCGATCGCTGTTGTCTGCACTGGCAAGCGGCGGATGTCATCGTGCTGCCTGCGCAGGAGTCCGCCTGATGAAGATTTCTACGCGAAATCTGTTTCCCTGGTTACTGCTGACGCCATCATTAATGTTCCTGCTACTGTTTTTGCTGGTGCCGCTGCTGCAACTGTTCGACCAAAGTCTGACCAACGTTGATAGCCTGCTTAATCCGCTGCCGGGCTACAGCCTGGCGCAATATGCGACGGTGTTTACCGATCCGCAATATCTGCACGCGCTGTGGACCACGCTGTGGGTGTCGCTACTCACCGCCGCCATCACCGTACTGCTGGCGTGGCCGGCGGCGTGGCTACTGGTGACGACACAGCGGCGCGGATGGCGCACGCTGCTGTATGTCATTCTGATTTCACCGTTGCTTACCAGCGTGGTTATCCGCACCTTCGCCTGGATTGTGCTGCTGGCTCAGAACGGCTTGATCAATGGCTTCCTGCTTTTTACCGGCCTGATTCCACAGCCGCTCAGCCTGTTGTGGAACATGAATGCGGTTATCATCGCTTATGTACAGGTAATGCTCCCGTTTGCCGTGTTGCCGCTGATCACCTCGCTAAACGAAATCGCGCCCTCGCTACGGCTGGCGGCGATGAGTCTCGGTGCCACCCCAGCGATGACTTTCCGCCGCGTGGTGCTGCCTTTGACGCTGCCCGGCATGCTGACCGGTTTCATTATCGTCTTCTCCCTCGCGGCGGGCAGCTACATTACGCCGTTGCTGATTGGTGGGCGCTTACAGCCGCTGCTGCCGATTGCCATTTATCAGCAAGCGATGCAGATCGCCAACCTGCCGCTGGCGGCGGCGCTGTCGTTGACGCTGCTGGTGATGACCTTGATTGTCGCCGGGATTGCGGGTGCGTTCCTGAAACGCTGGGAGAAAAAGAATCATGGATAACACTCAAAGTTTGTCGCAGCAGCTAACGCGGTTCGGCGTGACTCTGGCGGGCATTTTGATTTACGCCTTTTTAGCGCTGCCGGTGCTGGTGATTATGCTTTCGGCATTTAGCCTGAACCTTACCCGCAGTTTCCTCCGCAGGGATTTTCGCTGCGTTGGTTCAGCGCGCTATTACAGGATGACGGCTGGATCGCATCGCTTTGGATCAGCGCGTTGCTGCTGGTGATCGTCACACCGATTACCGTGGTGCTCGGCACCTTTGCCGCCTGGTCGCTGGCACGGCTGGAGTTCCGCTATCGCGAGGTAATGCAGGCGTTTATTCTGTCGCCGCTGATGATTCCCCAAGTGGTGCTGGGGATTGCGCTGCTCTATGTGCTAACGGCAACGGGCATCGCCGGGATGATCAGCGGGCTTGTGATTGGACATGTGGTAGTGGCGCTGCCGTATGTGGTGCGCACCGTTAGCGTGAGTCTGGCGGCAATGGATAAGCGGCTCGAAGCAGTGTCGATGAGTTTGGGCGCAGGGCGTTGGTATACATTTCGCCACGTCACGCTGCCGCTGATTAAGCCTGGCATTCTGGCCGGTGCGGTATTTGCGGCAGTAACCTCATTTGGTGAAGTATCAGTAAGCCTGTTTCTCAGCGCGCCAGACACTATTACCGTGCCGGTTCGGGTATTTAACTATGTAGATCAGACTTTTGATCCGACGGTGAATGCTATTTCGGTGATCTTCATAATCTTTGCGGTGCTGATTTTGGTTGTGATTGAGAAAACAATTGGGCTGGTGAAGTTAAGTTAGCTGACTAGGTTAACCCAGTAGGAGTGGAGAAAGAATGGTCATCAGCTCAGCATTAAGTAATAGATATGGCATCAGACATGAATAAGAAATCCCCGGCTTGCCGGGCATTAAGTGTCAGTACAGTAAGTTGTACCGATACAGATGCTTTTCAAAATCCTGTTTCATGCTGACAAACATCAGAATTTCGATGTTGGTGCCATCAAAGTCGTAAATCACGCGATACTCGTTATCTACATCCAGGTGCTTACGCAGTAACATACCGCGGTTCTGAAGAAGGAAGTTGAAACGGTATCTCACAGGATCCTGGCTGATAGCTTCTATCGCATCGTCGAGAAGATAATCGACCAACTCCATGGCGCGATGGGCCACAATGAAACCACTTTTATAGGATTCAATATCCGACAGACTATGCACCGCAATTGGCGCAATGATCACATTGAACGGCACTGACACCTAACACCTCGCTGTTATTTTCTGGCTTCACGCAGTTTTCTCCTGGCTTCATCCGGAGTCATGCCCTTGCCGTCTTCAATTTCTTTTTTAGCCAGCGTTGCCAGCTTGAAAAGGGCGTTAATGTTTCGCTCTTCCTGTATCTCACGCAGTTCCGCATCCCGTTCAGCGGCAGTCTGAATGAATAATTCCGCTACTCCGTTTTTGGTTACGTACACACCTCCTGCAAAGGTTTCAGCATTTCCAAGGCTGTCTCGTGCAAGTTTCTGGGACATAGTTTGTGACATTGAGATACTCCGGTATTTGGACGATGCACCAGCAAATCAGAGCTGTGCATTTCCAAGGGCAAGTAATTCGATTCCTTTAGTGGTTAGGCCTTGAGGTTCTTTCCAACCTCATGAAGACAGCTATTTATAGTTTCACCACACGCGGCCCTTAGCATGGCCTTTGACTCACTTTATCACCGTGTACTTATAGAGTGCATATTTATCCACCAACTGATATTGGTGTGTTTGATCTGGGTAATAGCAATAGGGGTTAGATTTTTTAGAGACTGAGTGCTTCTTAAAGAGGTTGAACGCTGAAGTTTACTTAAGTGCATATTACATTTAACATAATAAGTATTACATGCATTAAATTTGTAGTGGCTAAATTCAGATGTCCGCCTCTGGCTATATTGAGATGTCCGCTTTATCGTCCTTTTTCCAGGGTTTCCCGGCTGAGGACGCAACTGATGACGGCTTACGGTTCGGAGTGCTTTACGATGAATGAAGTTAACCGCCTCAAGATCTTGCAGGACGTCATTGATGGCCTGCTTACAACCTCGCATGCATCACTACGACTTGGCATAACGGATCGGCACTGTCGGCGTCTGCTTGCGCGTTATCGCGAGTCCGGGCCGCTGGCACTGGCGAACCGCCGCCGTGGATTGCGTGGTAATCGCCAGCTTGTGCCTGGCCTTGCTGAACTTGCTCTGGGCATCATCCGCGATAACTACGCCGACTTTGGTCCGACGCTCGCCTGCGAGAAGCTGGCCGAACTCCATGACGTTGTGCTGGCTAAAGAGACTGTGCGTCAGCTGATGGTACGAGCCGGACTCTGGATCCCCCGGAAAATGCGTGCGCCTAGGGTCCAGCAGCCGCGGTATCGTCGCGCCTGCGTTGGTGAACTGATACAGATTGACGGCTGCGATCACCGCTGGTTTGAGGAACGCGGACCTGCCTGTACGCTGCTGGTTTACGTTGATGACGCGACCAGTCGCCTGATGCAGCTCCACTTCGTAAAATCTGAGTCCACGTTCACCTATTTTGACGCCACGCGCGGCTATCTGGAGCAGCACGGTAAGCCGCTGGCATTCTACAGCGACAAAGCCAGCATTTTTCGCATTAACAACAAAAATGCGGCTGGCGGTGACGGCCAGACGCAGTTCGGGCGCGCGATGAACGAGCTCAACATCACGGGCATCTGCGCCAACACCAGTTCTGCCAAGGGCCGCGTCGAGCGTGCACATCTGACGCTTCAGGACCGGTTGGTCAAAGAGCTGAGGCTGCGCAAAATCAGCACGCCGGAAGCCGCCAACGCCTTTGCCGCTGAGTTCATGGCAGACTACAACCGGCGATTTTCGAAGGCACCAAGGCACGATTTTGACGTTCACCGGCCGCTTGATGCTGGTGATAATCTGGAGCAGATATTTACGTGGCGGGAACCTCGCCGGGTCTCAAAATCACTTACAGTTCAGTATGATAAAACTCTTTATCTGCTTGAAGACAATGAGAAAAGTCGACGCGTAATGGGGAAATACATTGAGGTGTACCACTATCCCGATGGCAGAATTACACTCTGGGGAAACAATGCAGCACTTCCCTGCTCTGCCTATGATCGGCTGGCTGAGGTTGACCAGGGAGCGATTGTAGAAAACAAACGGCTGGGACATGCCCTGGCGGCAGCTAAGTTGATACAGGATAAACGCGACAACACGCGATCGCTGTCAGTACCGACAACGCACAGGACACGCAAAAAGGATCCGACCAGAAAGCCCCAACGGGCACTGAATGAAAATGACTTGCTCGAAGCGCTTGCTGACTTACAGACCCGCAGCCAGGAGATATTCGGCAAGACCTGACGGACATTTCAATTTAGCTGAAACCCGGACATTTAAAAGCAGCTTCAACAAAATTCGGGTGGTGATTATGTTAAATAATTGCTTTGGAGATGCAGATGTTTTCCCGGACTGTTATGTTGTGATCCCCAGATGCCGCCGGTAACTTACCGGACTCATTGCACCTAATGATATTTTGATCCCACTCTTGTTATACCAGCGTATGTACATGTCCAGGAAGCACGTAAAATCTTCCAGCGTTATGCCCGCCCAGCTTCTGCCGTAGTACATTTCATTTTTGACCCGCCCGAAGAAGCCTTCACACGCTGCATTATCCGATGAGCAACCTTTGCGCGACATGGACCTTATAAGACCCGATGCTTTGATACGATCCTGCCATCCCGGCCACCGGTAATGGCTGCCTCTGTCGCTATGTATCACCGGTCTTTCATGTTCTCTGAGCGTATCGATCGCATCATCCAGCATGGCATTCACCAGTTTTGCATCCGGCCGTGTTCCTATGGTCCCGCTCACCACTTTGCCATCAAAACAGTCAATGACTGGCGACAGGTAGACCTTGCCGGCCGGAAGCTTGAACTCGATAAAGCAATGCGGATTTCATACTGCAATTGTTATTAGAATCAGGAGAAGCTTAGTTCGTGTGAACCCTTCGTCAAGCCCGAATACTACCCCTATCTGTAAACCGTGCAGACAGATAACTTTACTGACTGTCATCTGTGGGGGCGCCTCAGATGAATATCCTGCTACACATCATCTGGAGCGTACAGACTTTAAATCAATGCAGAAAAACCACTGCTACAATAAGCGTTGTAGCAGACGGCTCTCAGGGTTCAGAGATAATGACTTCTTCTGCTCAGGAAAAATGAAAAGAAAAACGATTTTTATAAAAAAAAGTTATTTACGTGGGAGCATGTGTACAGTCCGGAAAAAAGTACGGCCTGCTAACGTAAACTGGCTTAATTGCTGCCAAATTTTACGTTATGTCATCCTCAGGTTTTTTCTCGCACCGCCTGCTGCCTCCCTGACATTTGCTGCGTTGCTGGTCCCGCTTAATCCTGGCATCGTACGCCATTAGAACCCTTTTTCCCCTCGCCGTCAGGCGGTAGCGCTCACTGACTCTTCGCCATTCTTCGCCGCAAAAAATTCGGCCAGTCGCACTCTTACGAGCGTCGCCATTACGGCAGGCATTATGTCTGCCGGTACCGATTCTCTTTCCTGCATCAAGGAAAGAAGACGAAAATGCTTCGGAGCCAGTTTTATCATAACCTTTTTACAGTGCTGTTGCTTATCCGGGGAATCAGGTCATAGAGATGCAGATTATAACCGCAAAGGCTCTCTGTGTTAATGTATGGCGCTAATTGCAGCAATGCAGTTAAAGAACAGAGTCACGCCTCACACTATTTCCGGTTGCTGAGCATCAAACAACAAAAACAGAGCAGAGGGGTGGCCCTCACAAAAAATTTTACATTGCTCTGGACCTTAATCTCGGGCCTCCAGCGACAGAAATGCTGCCAAAAAAGAAGAGTGCTCATGATCCCTGCTCTTCACGACGTCAGATACTCCCGGGACCTGCTACAATCACCGCGTTACGCCCTGCGCTCTTCGCCTGATAGAGTGCTTCATCTGCCCGGCGAAGCATCGTATCCCTGTCTCCGGCACTGTTTGCCAGCGCGGCTACTCCGGCAGATACCGTCATGCCCCCCACGTACGGGAACGTTGTGGAGCTGATTAATTCGCGGATGCGCTCCGCCGTCCGGGCCGCATCCTCCCCAGACGTCCGGGGCAGAAGGACAATAAACTCTTCTCCGCCAAAACGGCTGACCACGTCATCCGCGCGGCAGGTCTGCCGCAGCAGGCCGGCAAGGCTTATCAGTACCGCATCACTCGCTTCATGGCAGTACCAGTCGTTGATTTTTTTTAAAGTGGTCGATGTCAATGGCTATGACGCACTGAGTTGCGTCATCACGGTTCCTGTCTGCCAGCAGCGTAAAGGCACGGCGGTTGTAGAGCCCGGTAATCGGATCGCTCGTGGCCTCGTCGCTGAGCGCAGCCATGCGAGCCGCCACAGCGTGACGCTGGATCCGCGCGCGTAAATATGCAGGCTGAGAATGTCGCTCAGCATGCTCTGCTTTTTGAGGAAGATGGTGCAGCCTATGTAGCCCAGATAATTTCCGTCCGGCTTAATAAGGGGCTGCGACAGGAAGATCAAGTAGTTACCTGTTGCAGAGGTAAAGGGCGATGAGATAAACGGCTTCTGTGTGGTAATGGCCTGTCTGCTGGCGTCGGAATGCAACTTTATACCGATGAGGCTAAGGCTTTCCGGCGAGGTCGCGGTGATAACAGCGTCGCGGTTAACCACCACTACGGTATTAAAAAAGCTCGACTGCAGCCGCAGGCGATCGTTCTCGTCCCGAAGGTGCCCCGGTTCATTAAGCCCCTTAATCTGCCCGGCGCTCCAGGCGAGCTCACGCTGCGCCGTGGTCAGATAACGATCGGTGGTGTGGGTGCACAGTTACTGCAGCGTAATACTCGTATAATCTCACTGACCTATGAAGGTGAGCGCTTTTTTAGCCATGCATTGCGGATCCTGGAAGAAATTGACCATATACAGAATGCAATGCTGGCTTCAACGGAGAGCGCTGTTGGTCGATTAAAAATCAGCGTGGCACCTATACCTAATTGGTTCAGTGAAAGGTTTAATGCTTTTCTGGCAGAACACCGGAAAATTGAAGTAGAACTTGATATCTCCGACAGATTTGTCGACCAACTTTAGAGGAAAACCTGCCTTTCCGTTACGAGCAAGCACCTGCTGTTTTCCCAACAAGCGAAGTTAACCGGCTCAAAGATATTCAGGGTGTTGTCGACCGGCGAATGGCAGCGCACCTCACTGATGAACTTCTTCCGGTAATTGTCAAAACCGTAGGGAAATAAGGTACAGGTATCTATAAGGTTCGCACCGGTTACATGCAGGAAGAAGTCTGCGGGCTCTCTCACCGCAAAATCGACAAGTGGAAAGCAACTGTGCAGCGGGGGGAAGCAGAAGGCTGGTCTTGTCAAACCCATACAAAAGTTATCATGGAATATGGTGGCGGGATGGACATATATGTCTCAGGACAATCGGGAAGAGCAACTTGATCGGTTTCAGGTGGTGGAAACCGGACGGTGTACGCTATTTATGATTGCTGATGGTTTGATCAATGTATCGCACGCCCGCAATATGTTGACTGGCTGAGCGCTCACGCCAAAAGCTGAGCAATTCTGGATTCGATGCCGATGCTGTCTACCGGCAATTATTGGCTTTTAGGGGTTTAGAAACTGGTTCTCCGGGTAAGACCAGCTTAGCTTTCGTGATTTCTGAAGAAAGCGAGTATCGGTTTTCTATCATCGGAGATACCCGGGTCTACTGGCAATCCGGCCACACCAGAACCCGGGACCATTCTCCTTGGGTCAGGGGCCGCTCACTACCTGAAGTGGCAAAAAGGCATGCTGATAGGCCCGGACGGTTTCCGGATCCAGTTTGATTAGGACGACATATACGCCATTGCATTGTTGACTGAGTTATATGAACTCTTTCAGGGCCTGCGCGATTCCGCAGCCCGAGGCATCTCCGATAATATCACTGCAACGCTGCAGCAGTGTAGAATTAAGGATTATCCTGCAGCAGGGATACTACAAATGCTTTCACCCTTTCCCCGCACACCAGTACGCCATAAAACTCAATAACCCAGGCACAACTTTCCGCTTCCCGACCAGATAGCGGCGAATATGTTTAACAGCGGATGACTCCGCTGCCACCCAGCCATAAAATCGATTATTACTCGCCGCAGCGCTTTGCCACAAATCCTCGTGTTCGGTTTCATTATCATCGTTATCACAAGTGGCCGTAGCGTACTCTGGAATAAACACACGCTCTTTTACCGCTTGCAATAATGCTGTGCCGTATGGAGCATTCATCCTGTTACGTGGTAACCAGACGATCTCAGCAAACGTGTAGTGGCTCAGATCAACGATGTCATCCTCTGAAGGTGTCTCCTGGAACACCTGTACCTGGGGTGCTGAAGGCATCATATCCAGTTGCGCCAAAATCCCCTTTACTGCAGGTAACGCTGTCTCATCGGCAATGATTAATGCCCGTTCCACCTCAGGAGCCGGTTTCCACTCATAACCACCGCTGTCCGCCTTGTGTTCACGGTTAGGCGCAACCATTTGCAGGGGATCGCCTGGCATAGCGGATAAAACCCAGGCTGATGCAGGACCTTCTGTGCCATGAATGACAAATTCCACTTCCATCTGGCTTTCAGCCGCATTGACGTGGCGCAGTGTATAAGTACGAGATATCGGGCGTTTTTCGGGTGGCATGCCTCTTAATTGTCCCCACCAGTCGCCGTCATCCGTTAACGATAAGGAGAGACCGTTTGATGAGGGAAAGAGTATTTTGATGCGCTGATCGGGGCCGTCTATCTTCATCTTCCCTGCCTGATCACCGATGAACACACAACTCATTAATGAAGGCGTCAGCCATCTCTTGTGCAGGAGTGTGACATTGAATAAACGGTAACCGGGAACGATGGCCATACTGGTTTTCTACCCTTGCGCTCAGCGCGTAATTTTTGATTGAGAGATGAACACCAGTCGGCAGGTCAATATCAGGAACAATACGGATGCCACCCAGGCGCCTGCGATTAAGTTGTTCTGTCCTGCCAGCCACGTGATGAAGGGAACCAGCAACGCACTGACGCCATAACCGAGAGTATGACTGGTCGCTATCAGACCGGCTCCTTTGCCGATGGATAACTGTTGGTTTATCAGTAACTGATAGGCCGGCGTGGCCATTGCAGCACCAAAGGAGGTCACCACAATCCCAGCATATAACGCCGGTAAATTGCCTGTCATCATCATGGCCAACCCTGCGCTCATGAGTAATGCTGCAAAAAATATCAGTGAGGTAATGCCCAGGCGCTGTGGGCGCACCACCAGAAATTGTGCCAGCAATGTGCTTAACGCTGCCAGACTGAGCAGCCAGGCCAGATGACGACTGACGGTATCTGGCACTTGAATAAAATCACTCAACAGAGGGGCAAGACCAATCTGCATCAGGCTGATACCGATCGCGAGCAACAGAGCAAGACACATAAAGGGCAGCAATCGGCGGTGAAAACGTGCGGATTGATGTGGAATCACACCAAGAGGGGGATCACTGTATTGCGCGCCGATGAGTATCAATGCGAAAAAGGTGCAATCGCCATTAACCACAAAGGCGCCATAGGGCCAAGACTCAGGGTCGCTGCAGCCAGAGGGGGGCCCAGCAATCTTCCACAGCTGATGCCGGAACTGATGGTCGCCAGTGCAGCCATTCTCTGCTCAGGCCCCGATCGTTGCATTGCCCACGTTTGCGCGGCAGGCACCATGCCCGATACGGACAGACCATAAATAATGCGGGAGAGGAGCAGACCTGCAAGCCCCATACCTGAACCAAGTACTTTTACTGACATCAGGCCAACCACTAAAGCCAGTACGCCAAAGCTCAACAAATACCCGGCAAGCGACGCCACAACAACATATTTACATCCCCTGACTTCGGACACTCGTCCCCACCAGGGAGAAGCCGGTAGAAAGAGCATAGAACCTAAGAGTAATAAACCCGCCCATGTTGACAGGGTCAGACCGGTCATCTTCACCAGATGTGGTAGCACGACCAGTAAACCGTTCTGACCAATTCCCAACAAACCGGCGCAAACAGCCAGTGGCCATGAAGACCGACTTATCACTCCCTTACTAAACAAAGCTGAAATAACTAACATTTAAATGTAAAGACACCGTTAAATACAGGGAGATATATGACTTAAGTTGTATGTAAATATTGCAAAAACAGTTGTCAATGTAAATGGAATACTTATCATAACGATAATCATTATCAGTTGATCTGCGAGATTCTCTTATGAATCATCTATCCCAGACGTCGGATGTAGACGTGGCGGCACAGTGCTTTCTTAATGCATTTTTCCGGGAAACACGTGACTGGAGGCATGTGTCGGAGGTTCCTCCCGGACAAAAAGAACACATCAACCTCCCGCTTTCGTCATCTCATTCCCTGCAATTTCCACTGCGCTATTTTTCTCCAACTCAGCATCATCAGTACCAGTTTCCTGCCCTACTCATTAGCCAGATGTCCCCTGAGGGTGAACCTGTCAACGTCGATACCTGGGTGTCAATGATTCTGCAAAAACCTGCTATCCGGATGGAATTGAAGAGTAACGCCATCGAGCGGTTTCAGCAGCGCGTCCTTGCAAGCCATGACAATACCTGGCAAGCAATAAAATTTCGTCATCGCTGGTGTGAATTACGGCTAAAACCTCTTACTTTCTCCGACGCTGAACAGGCTCTGCTGGTGGGGCACGCGTTCCATCCTGCGCCAAAATCGCACGAGCCTTTCACTGAAGCAGAGGCACAACGCTACCTTCCTGATTTTGGGTCAAGCTTCCCGCTGCATTGGTTATCTGTTGAGTGCCAGTACGTTGCCGGTGAAAGCCTTAGTTTAACATTACGTGACAGGCTACTACGCTTTACCGCTCAGAATGCACCGGGCCTGCTACCCCATTTCACTGATACACACTGGTTGCTGCCGATGCATCCCTGGCAGGCGCAGCATTTGCTATCGCAATCCTGGTGTCAGCAGCTGGTCATTCACGGCGTAGTGGTGGATTTAGGTGAAGCCGGTAGCCGCTGGTTTCCCACCAGCTCATCACGCTCACTTTATTCACCCGTCAGCAACGACATGATCAAGTTTTCGCTCAGCGTTCGTCTGACCAACTCTGTGCGGACCCTGTCAGTCAAAGAGGTAAAACGGGGAATGCGCCTTGCTCGACTGTCGAGGACAGTGCGCTGGCAGACTTTGCAGCTGCAACATCCCACGATGAGGGTCATGCAGGAAGATGGCTGGGCCGGGTTACGGGATGTTGAGGGCACCATCCAGGAAGAGAGTCTGATGGCACTTCGTGTAAACCTGCTTTTCGACATGCCGGAAACACAGACCAATGTGCTGGTCAGTCTGACACAGGCGGCGCCTGACGGGGGTGATAGCCTGCTGGCCGCGGCAGTAAGAAGGCTGAGCATCAGGCTGGGATTATCATTAACTCAAGCGGCGCAATGCTGGTTAAACGCTTATTGCGATAACGTGCTGCTTCCCCTTTTCAGCACCGAAGCCAACTTCGGCCTGGTGTTACTGGCGCATCAGCAAAATATCCTGGTGGAAATGCAGGAAGACCTCCCCATCGGCTTACTGTATCGCGACTGCCAGGGAAGTGGCTTTACAGAGAATGCCAGCGACTGGCTTGCTGAGATTGAGGAAGCCCACGCGGAAAACCGCTTCAGCCAGGATCAGGTGCTGCGCTACTTCCCTTATTACCTGTTAGTGAACTCTACGCTTGCCGTCACTGCAGCACTCAGTGCTGCTGGCTTTTCCACAGAGCATCTCCTTATGGAACAGGTCCGCGACAAACTGGCGGCATTACGGAAGATCGTTAGCGATACCCGTACGCTCGATTACGTGCTGGATAGCCAGCACTGGAACTGCAAAGGCAACTTCCATTGCTACCTCCACGATTACAACGAGAACACCATCGTCGATCCGGCAGTGATCTACTTCGATTTCCATAATCCGTTTTACAGGGAGAATGCGTGATGTCACAGGCAAATATTGTTCATGCAAATCAGGGATTTCACTGCACACTTACCGGACATGCCTTACCGTTGCTCCTCGGGCTGGATAACAGCGCATCGTTACCGCTTGTCACGTCTATTCCGTCCGGTTGGCTTGTCGATACCATCGATCAGTTGCTGGTTGCTGCGCCGCACCTCAAAGGTATTCACCTCCCCTGGGAACAGTGGCAACACGAACCCCAGGCGCAGCAGCTCTTTGACGCAATCAACGGCGACTACTTCTCTCGTGAAGCCTTTTGGCAGTTACCACTCTGGCGATGTGGCGAGCACCAGGTCGCCAGCGGCAAAATGCAATTTGAACAGGAACGCCAGCTGTATTATCCCGTGCGTCCGGCACGTCCAGAAGGCGAGGTCTATCGCCGTTACGATCCACAAATTAAGCGAACACTCAGTTTTCGCGTGGCGGATGTCATACAGGACGGCGCGCGCCTGACTCGCTGGATGAACGAACCCCGTGTCAATGCTTTCTGGGAGATGGCGGCACCGCAGCCAGAACTGGAAACTTACCTGCATAAACAACTCGACTCACCCTACTGCTATCCGCTGATTGGCTGCTTCGACGATCAGCCTTTTGGTTATTTTGAAGCCTACTGGGCAGCAGAGGATCGCATTGGCCGCCATTATCGCTGGCAGCCCTACGATCGCGGATTGCACATGCTGGTAGGTGAAGAAACGTGGCGGGGCGCGCACCATATCCGCAGTTGGCTGCGCGGACTGACGCACTATCTTTATCTCGACGAACCACGTACCCAACGCGTGGTAGCTGAGCCGCGCTATGACAATCAGCGTCTGTTCCGGCATCTGCCTGTTGCCGGCTACCAGACGCTAAAAGAGTTCGACTTTCCCCATAAACGTTCCCGTCTGGTGATGAGTGAACGCCCGCATTTCTTTAAGGAGGTCGGCTTGTGAGCTGGGGGCAGGTTAATCGCGAGATGATCGCCAAAATTCTCGCCGAACTCGAGTACGAACATGCGCTGCATGCCATCGAAAAGAGCCCAGGTCGCTGGACGATTTCTGTTGGCAACGTTGGCTGGGAATTTGATGCAAGTCGCGGCATCTGGGGATGGCTTCATATCGATCCTGGCTCACTCAGTGGCGGTCCAACCGAAGCCGATGCCCTGCTGCATCAGCTTGCCGGGGTACTGGAGATGAACGATGCCCAGACGGCTGAGCATTTAGAGGACCTCTACGCAACGTTGCGCGGTGATTTACAACTTCTGGAAGCACGACAGTCGATGACCGCCGAAGACCTGATTGATTTACCTTCCGATGAACTGCAATGCCTGCTAGGCGGGCATCCTAAGTTCATTTTCAATAAAGGGCGTCGCGGATGGGGAATTGATGCACTGCATGCCTATGCACCGGAGTATCGGAACCGTTTTCGTCTGCACT
Organism: Pantoea rodasii; assembly: GCF_002095465.1. GTDB lineage: Bacteria > Pseudomonadota > Gammaproteobacteria > Enterobacterales > Enterobacteriaceae > Pantoea > Pantoea rodasii. The sequence continues at coordinate 113,099 of NZ_MLFP01000008.1, forward strand.
GGATTGCTGTGCAACGGGACAAATTCGTTTGGAGCCACGATGAAGATTGCGATATCGCAGCATTGCAGGCCAGCGCCATGGATGACGCCGAATTAGAGCGCTTTCATCAACGGTGGCACGCAATGCGCCTCGATGAACACTGGATAGCCGTGCCCGTTCATCCCTGGCAATGGCAGCAAAAAATCGCCATTCATTTCCTGCCTTATCTGGCTCGACGCGAAATGATTGAACTGGGGGAATTTGGTGACAGTTACCTGGCGCAGCAATCTCTCCGTACGCTGACCAATGTAAGCCGCCCGGTGCGTTTTGATATCAAACTGCCGCTGACCATTTATAACACCTCCTGCTATCGCGGCATTCCGGGTAAATACATAGCCGCAGGCCCACTGGCGTCAGGCTGGTTAAAGCAGCAATTTGCACGAGATGAAACGCTGCGTGCTTCTGGTGCGCAAATACTGGCGGAACCTGCCGCGGGGTATCTGGCGCATGGGGGCTATGCCGCACTGACTGAAGCACCGTATCGGTATCAGGAGATGCTGGGTGTCATCTGGCGAGAAAACCCCTCCTGCTATCTGCAACAGGATGAACAGGCAGTGCTGATGGCAGCATTGATGGAAACGGATAACACCGGACGCCCGCTCATAGAAGCGTGGGTAGCACGCTCAACGCTGGATGCAGAAAGCTGGCTGAGTCGGATGTTCGAAGTCGTGGTGATCCCCTTCTATCATCTGATGTGCCGCTATGGCGTCGCGCTGATTGCACATGGGCAGAATGTCACGCTGGTGATGAAAGACAACATTCCGCAGCGCATTCTGCTCAAGGATTTCCAGGGCGATATGCGACTGGTCGACAAAACATTTCCGGAAGCAGCGTCATTGCCTGAACCCGTCAAAGAGGTGACGGCAAGACTCAGCGCAGAATACCTGATCCATGACTTGCAGACGGGACACTTTGTCACCGTACTGCGCTTTATCTCCCGCCTGACTCTGCAGTCTGGCATCAGTGAAACGCGTTTTTACCGGATTCTGGCCGATGTTCTCCAACGATATATGGCACAGCACCCAGCAATGGCAGAGCGCTTTGCGCTGTTCAACCTGTTTAAACCGCAAATCATCCGTGTGGTCCTCAATCCGGTGAAGCTCACTTTTTCTGAGCATGACGGCGGTAGCCGCATGTTACCGAATTACCTAACAAATCTTGATAACCCCCTCTATCTGGTCACCAGGGAGTCAGATAAATGAAAACGTACGATTTTATAGGCATTGGCATTGGTCCATTCAACCTGAGCGTTGCCGCACTGGCTGAAGGACTGGAAGGGTTTACCTCCCTTTTTCTCGAACGCAAGCCTGATTTCGCCTGGCATCCCGGCATGATGGTGCCCGATTGCGCCATGCAAACCAGTTTTCTTAAAGATCTGGTGAGCGCGGTGGAGCCAACAAATCGCTATAGCTTCGTTAACTATCTGGTGCAGCGTAAAAAATTCTACCGTTTCCTGACCACAGAGCAACGCACAGTATCACGCGAGGAGTTTTCTGATTACCTCGCCTGGGCGGCCACACGACTTAGCAATCTGGCGTTCAACCAGTCAGTCACCCGCGTGAATTTCAATCACGAAGCTCAATTGTTCACCATTGAAACTGCCCAGGAATGTTACCAGGCGCGTCATGTGTGTTTAGGCATTGGGAAACAGGCAAATCTGCCTGACTGTGTCACAGAACAGAACGAACGCTGCTTCCACGCCAGCGAGATGATGCTTCGCCGACCAGATTTAAAGGGCAAACGCGTCACTATTGTCGGCGGTGGTCAGAGCGGGGCCGATCTGTTTCTGAATATCTTCCGCGGCGAATGGGGCCAGCCCGCCGCGCTGAACTGGGTTTCGCGTCGAAATAACTTCAATGCGCTGGATGAAGCCGCCTTTGCCAATGAGTACTTCACACCGGAATATCTCGAGAGTTTCTCGACCCTAAGCGAAAGCGCTCGCCAGCAAATGTTGTGCGAACAAAAAATGACGTCTGACGGTATTACCACTGAGTCATTGCTCGCTATCTACAGGGCGATGTATCACCGCTTTGAAGTTTTGCGTGAGAAGCCCTGGGCAAATTTAATGCCGTCCCGTTCCGTCACCCATATTGCAGAGGAAGAGGGTCAACAGCAACTCACGCTTTGTCACCAACTCGATCATGGTGAAGAGTATCTGGCCACCGATGTGGTCATTTTTGCTACCGGGTACCGTCCGGCTCGCCCTGCTTTTCTTGCGCCCATTGCACACAGGCTGCAGCTGGACCGGGATGAAAGCTTTCAGATTAACACCGATTTCACGCTCAACTGGGACGGGCCGCAGAACAACCGCCTTTTCGCCGTCAATGCCGGGATGCAAAGCCTGGGCATTGCGGAACCTCAACTCAGCCTGATGGCATGGCGTGCCGCACGCATTCTCAATCGCGCGCATCCAGATGAACCCTTCGAGCTGGCGACCACACCTGGCGTTATCCAGTGGCGTACACAGCAGCCAGATGTCCCTGGCCAGGAACATCAACGACCCGTTCATTCAGTTCAGTATTGAACACTTCATCGGAAAAAAATAACAAATGAAACAGCCGTATCTCTGGGTTTTAAAACCGTGTTTGCTCGCCATGCTCTCTTCCGGCGCCTGGGCTGAAGAGCCAAAGGAAGACCAGATGGTGGTCTCCGCCAGCCGCACCCATCGCAGCGTCGCAGAAATGGCGCAGACCACATGGATTATTGAGCAGGCTGAAATCGAGCAGCAGGTTCAGGGCGGTAAGGAGTTGAAGGAAGTCCTGGCGCAACTCATTCCCGGCATGGATGTCAGCAGCCAGGGGCGAACCAACTACGGTATGAATATGCGCGGCCGTTCCATGATGGTAATGGTGGACGGCGTGCGTCTGAACTCATCACGCAGCGACAGCCGTCAGCTTGATTCCATCGATCCGTTCAATATCGAGCGCATCGAAGTGATTTCCGGCGCGACCTCACTCTACGGCGGCGGCAGCACCGGCGGCCTGATTAACATCGTCACCAAAAAAGGTCAGGCAGGCACCGAAGTTGAGTTGCAAACCGGCGCTAAGAGCGGCTTCAACAGCCATAACGATCATGACGAAAACATCGCGGCTGGCGTGAGCGGAGGCAATGAAAAAGCTTCCGGACGCCTCTCCGTGGCATATCAGCGTTATGGCGGCTGGTATGATGGCAAAGGCGATGAGGTGATCATTGATAATACCCAGACCGGGCTGCAGTATTCCGATCGCCTGGATGTGATGGGCACCGGAACGCTGAACATTGATGAAAACCAGCAGTTGCAGCTCACCACGCAGTATTTTAAGAGTGAATCAGACGGTAAGCATGGGTTGTATCTGGGCGAGAACTTCTCGGCCGTGACCGGTTCGGGCAATGCCTACAACTCAGGTAATCTCAACTCCGATCGCCTGCCCGGCACAGAACGCCACCTGATTAACCTGCAGTATTCCAACACTGATTTCCTCGGTCAGGATTTGGTGGCGCAGATTTATTATCGTGATGAAAACCTGACCTTCTACCCCTTCCCCACGCTCAGCGGTGGTCGGGTCACCAGTATTGGCGCTTCACAGCAGAAAACGGATTTATACGGCGGAAAACTGACCCTCAACAGCAAACCCGTCGATGCCCTGACGCTCACCTATGGTGTGGACGCTGAGCATGAAACCTTCGATGCCAACCAGCAGTTCTTTGATCTGAACACCGCGGCGCACAGCGGCGGCATGACGCTGGAAAACGCCTATAATGTTGGCCGTTATCCGGGCTACAGCATCACCAACCTCGCCCCTTTCCTGCAGTCCAGCTATGACATTGATGCCATCACCCTGAGCGGTGGTGTGCGCTACCAGTACACGAAAAACAAAGTGGATGACTTTGTTGGTTATGCCCAGCAGCAAGCCATTGCCACCGGCCGGGCAACCTCGGCGGATGCCGTGCCGGGCGGCTCAACCAGCTATAATAACCTGCTGTTCAATGCCGGAATACTGGGCCGCATTACCGAGCGCCAGCAGGTATGGTTCAACTTCTCACAGGGCTTTGAGATCCCGGATCTGGCGAAATATTACGGCTCAGGCACTTATCAGCTGGCTAACGGGCATTACAACCTGCTCAACAGCGTCAACGTGAATGACTCCAAACTGGATGGCATTAAGGTTGATGCCTACGAGTTGGGTTGGCGTTATACCGGTGATAATCTGCGCACCCAGCTGGCGGCGTATTATTCACTGTCGGATAAAACCATCAGCATTAATAAAACCGACATGACCATTAACCTTGACGACGATAAGCGACGAATTTATGGCGTTGAGGGTCAGGTCGATTATTTCTTCAATGACAGTGAATGGAGCACCGGCTCGAATTTCAACATCATCAAATCAGAAACGCGCGTTGATGGAAAATGGGAGAAGCTGACCATTGACAGCGCCAGCCCGTCGAAAGTCAGCGCCTGGCTGAACTGGGCACCGGGAGACTGGAATCTGCGGGTACAAAGCACGCAAACCTTCGACGTATCCGATGCCGATGGCAAGAAAATTAACGGTTATAACACCGTTGATTTCCTCGGAAGCTACGCGTTGCCGGTGGGCAAACTCAGCTTCAGCGTGGAGAACCTGCTGGACAAGGATTACACCACGGCATGGGGACAGCGCGCGCCAGGGTTGTACAGCCCAACCTATGGTGATGCCGGGCTTTACACCTATAAGGGTCGTGGCAGGACATTTGGTCTGAACTATTCGGTCGTATTTTGACTTAAAAGCGGTCATCAGAACGCTGTTGACCGCTTCCCTGAACCTTATTGATTTGTCATCATGTTTCCAGGTTCAGCTTGCTTCATTTGAAGTAAAGCTGCTCTCCGGGGAATCGTGACTTTTTCATCGACAAAACCTCCGCTCAGATGAGAGTGTATCATGCCTGAATTTTGTTTCTGAGTGGGGCAGGATTATGGGTAAGGGTCAATATTATCTGTGCCCTGAAGACCCTGAGACCAGGGGGGTAACAGCACCAGGGCTGCCGCTGCAAGCACCCATGTCGTTGCACCTCAGCAGTCACGCTTCATTCACTTTACGACTCCGTTATTTCCCCCCTGTAAATGGCATTCAGCCGTTGTTGAAAGAGAACGGGATCGTGCTCAGTGCGTATGCGACTGATCGCCCCTGCAGATTTTTCTGAAGCAACTCCCTGTTATTCATAATATTCACAACAAACGCTTTAAGCTGTTCAATAATGATATTACGCAGGTGCTCTTTCTCTCCCGAAGACTTTACGCTTATCTCCAGCGATTTGTTCAGCGGGCAATGTATCATCCAACCGGCTTCGTCCGGATTAATTTCCGGGAGCGCCCGGACGTTCGTACTGATGACAGGGCAGGCGCAGGCCTGCATTTCCAGGACGGAAAAACCGTAGGTGTCCTGCCATGTGGGCAGCAGTCCAACGTCAGTGGATCGGATAAGTTCCAGCACCGCGCTATTAGCCAGAGAGGTGAAAGGATGAAAGATCGGAATTTTGCTGAGCGTTGATTCAATACTCTTCCGAAATACGGTGTCGTCCTGAAAATCCCCGTGCGCTAAGTTATGCGTCCGGCCGGTGTCCCCCACGATATTGACGCGTACGTTGCTCACGCTTAATACCCCTTCCCTGAACAACTGACTGAAGGCAAGCACAACTTCAGCTCCCCCCTTCCGGTAAAACTCATTTCCCACGAAAGTAAAGGTGAGAAGGCCTTCCTCACGCGCCGCAGTTCTTTCCTGCAGAACCGGCTGAGGCGGGTGCATAACGTATAGTTTAGGCAGAATGGCAGCCCGCTCAGTGGGGAAGTGCTCCAGTAACTGCAGCTGGATCTGCCGTGTAGCTTCGGATATGGCGATAATACCTCTGCAATGCGGGGAGCTGACATACCTGAGCTCACGGGTCAGTTCGGGATTTTTAAATTTCTCAATCCCCCTGACTGGCAGGACTCGGGGCAGCTCCGTTTCAAAGGTGGCTACCCAGTTGCCCGACCCGGTTGCGACTTCGTTAAACAGATGGGTGATATCTGCATCAACGGGGGAAAGGAATGGGACCGGGCGAAAGAGAAACAGCTTATTCCAGCGCAGTAATCTCTGTCTTATAGCATTCATCCAGGTCCAGACATTTCTCATGCGATGATCGAGATAGTGATACGAATTGTCAGTGAGGATGTTTCTTTTTCAGGGTAGCCTGTACCCCCTACAATGATTTTCATATTTCCCCCCGGCGTGAAACGTACGTGGAAAAAGCTGGACGATAAGTAAATTAACCTTCTTATATGTAAAGATATCTACATGCGACTGTTGATCAGATTAAGAAAATTTGCCAGCCGCGGCTTCACATTCAGGAAAGATTCAGAGAACTACTTGTGCCAGGTGAATAGTCTGACATACCTCTATACATCCGGGTGCCGGGCTTGTGTGAGATAAAGGGGTTAATAATGAAGGCAGTTTTTTCAGAAAATTCTGGTACTGATTCTTTTCTGCATTATAGCTGTGCAGGGATGCAACATTACCGTAACTCAATCCTTATCCCTCGTCTGCTTTAACAGCCCGTGGAGACAGCGGTATCCGCTATTGCATACGAGGTGAAAAGCGCGTGGCATACACGCCGTTTAAGATAGATCTGATTGGATGCTTTTCCGGCAGGAAGCCATCTGAAAATGGCGCATACGACGATATTTCACACCTGCACGAATTGAAGGTGAAACATGTCTGGGCTAATGATGATTTCCTGCTCAGATCGCCCTGGCGATACTCCGGGAGTGTTTATGCCTCACGAGCTGAAATTACCCCTGGGCTGGGGCTCTACATAACTGATAACGTCATCGGGATTTAACAATACATTGGAGTTCGTAGAATGGAAGAATTGTCATTTTAGCGCAGTGAAAATATGCGGCAACGTTGTCTCAGGTAGTGAGATTAACATGCCGACTTTAACATTATCCGGAAATTTAAGCAGCGTTGCGCCACTATCTTCAGTCACAAACCGCGCACTTTAACTGGGTTCGCAATGACGTAAACACAATGTCGCAGAGAGAAAACGCCGGGTTAAGTCAGGCTCTTCGCCAGCAATGAGCGACGTTACCAGAGAAAAGCATTCCTGCGCCAGACGAGGAATATCCTGCTTAACGGTATCAATATCGATAGAAAGCGAGTCATAGAGATAGTGGTCGTCAAAGCTGGCCACGCGGATATCACTGTCAAGTAAGTGGTGCTGACTCATGTAGCGCAGCACCCCTTCCATCAGGCCGCAGGCCGCAGTGAATATAGCTTTCGGAGGACGCCCCAGTTGGGCACAGAGCGCGGCGAACATCTCATAGCCGCTGCTGGGATGGTAGTTGCCGTGAATGATCCACTCCGGGCGCGGTGTGACCCCTGCTCTCTCCAGCCCCTGCATAAAGCCAGCAAGACGGTCTTTGGTAGGTGAAAGACGGGGCTGTCCGCCGATGAAATAGATTTCATCGGGGTTGGTACGGGCCAGTCGCTCAACCAGATCTGCGGTTGGCGTCACAGCTTCCGTCACTACCAGCGGCAGCTGTGTATCATCCACATAGCGATCAAACAATACGATCGGGAGTTGCTCGCTCAGTTTCACGTAATCGCTGTCGCTAAGCATGCTGGACGCCACAATCAGTCCGTCGACCTGTCGCGCCACTAAATTATCCACCACGACCCGCTCCTGACCAGCATTTTCATCCGTACAGGAAATCAGTAGCTGTAAGCCCGCCTCGCGGCACAGGTTTTCCAGCGCATGAGAAAAAACCGCAAAGCCATAGTTGGTTATTTCTGGGACCACCAGCCCCAAAGTATGGCTGCGATTATCACGCAACAGCCGCGCATGGATGCTGGCCTGATAATGATGTTCGCGCGCCAGCATAAGCACACGTTCCCGCGTCTCTTTTGCCACACGTAGCTCTTTGCCCCGCCCGTTAAGCACCAGGCTGGCAGTCGCTTTAGAAACGCCCGCCAGCGAGGCTATATCAGCAATGGTAACGCGTTTTGTTTTTCTCACGTCAGTGCATCAGTCAATGAAACAATGACTTATTCTATCACGGTGTGACGCAACGGCCAGTAGCGTGCTTCTACTTCTGCGTCTCCGATCAGGGTTAATTGCGCCGCCTGAGCAGGAAAGTATCGGCTGCTCATTACGCCCTCTCCATCGTTGATAAAGATCTCTACGCTGGAATGATCGCACAAAATCTGCAGATGGCTGACGGCGCCCCGCCAGTATCGGTATTGCCACTCACCGCTCTCAAGGCTGCGCCGGGCAAGGCGTAATCCTTCCTCGTGCCACTCCAGCTGCAAGGTGTCGGAAAAATCCAGCGTGATTTTACCCTGTGCCGCAATCAGTATCTCAAGGCGCTGCGCGCTTATCAGCGGCGCCTCCGCTGCCCGCCCCTGAAAGTGATATTCTTCTCCACGCAGCGCCTTCAGCTCTGCTACCGGCCGCTGCAGGATTCGCCCCTCCCGCGTCTCCAGCTGCCGGACACAGGTCATCTGATGGATCCAGCCATTCGCGATGGTGGGCTGGCGCATCTCTTCACCGTCCGGCACGCCCATCCAGCCAATCAGCAGGCGCCGCCCGTCAGCGCTCAGCGTGGTCTGTGGCGCATAGAACTCAAAACCTGCATCCAGTTCATTCAGTGATCCGTGCGCATAACTGGCAGCTGCATAATCGAGATCGCCGCCGGTCCACGTACAAGGATGCGCGTTAAGAAAACGGTGTTCCTCACGCGTAATACCCTGCGGGCAGCAGATAAGGAAAGTCGTGTCATCAAGGGTAAACATATCAGGGCACTCCCACATGTACCCGGCATCCTTCAGTCCATTCAGCCCGCTGCCTGCGATCTCACCCAGATTGCGCCAGTGAAGTAAATCCGCAGAGCGTAGCAGCAGCACTGTTCCCTGCTTCCGGTTATTTTGTGCGCCCAGCACCATATACCACTGACCAGCATGCTGCCAGACTTTTGGATCGCGGACGTGGCCGGTATACCCAACCGGTAGCGGGATAACCGGCCCCAGCTTATCAAAACCGCCCGCTTCATTTTGAACGGCCAGACACTGCCAGGCAGTGCGTGAACCATCGTCAAACTTGACGTTGCCGGTGTAGAGAAGCGTCAGCACGCCACTATTATCGACGGCGCTGCCGGAGTAGCAGCCGCTGCGGTCATACTCTTCATCGGGCATCAGCGCAATTGGCTCATGCTTCCAGTGCACCAGATCGCCCGAGCTCCAATGGCCCCAGCACTTATGTTGATGCTGACAGCCCAGCGCATTCCACTGATAGAACAGGTGATAGCGTCCGGCGAAGTGGATGAACCCATTAGGGTCGTTGAGTAATCCGGTCACCGGGGCAAGATGAAAGCCGGGATAGTAAGAGTCGCTAATCGCTTTTGGCTGGCCGCGCATCACGGCATGCAGAATGGCGGAGAGCAATGCTGAGGAGTTCATTAGTCTGCGTCCGTTTTGTATTTGAGCAGGAAAGAGAGGATAAACGCGGCGCTGAACGCGATAACCATACCTATGGCGTAATTGAGCAGTGAGCTTGCCTGCACGATGGCCAGACCCGGAATACCGGTCAGCCCCACGGCGGTCATTGAAACATGAACGGAAACTACCCAGGCTCCGCCCAGTGCACCGCCTACCAGTCCAGCGATAAACGGTTTCATAAAGCGCAGATTAATACCGAAAATGGCTGCTTCCGTAATGCCAAGTAGCGCGGAGAAACCGGACGGCAATGAAATAGCTTTAATCTTCACGTCTTTGGTCTTGAACCATACCGCCAGGCAGGCCCCCCCCTGAGCCACGTTGGCCATTGCCCAGATCGGCAGCAAAAAGTTAACGCCAATTGAGGGGTTACCGAGTAATCCAGCCTCAATCGCGTGGAAGCTGTGATGCACACCCGTAATGACAATCACCGAGTAAAGGCCGCCAAACAGTAAACCTGCCATCCAGCCAGCATGAGCAATCAGCGTGCTGAGCACAAAAGAGATTCCATCCCCCAATAAACGTCCAGCCGGGCCGATGACCAGCAGCGCAACGAAGCCGGAGATAATCACCGTCAGGAATGGCGTCAGAATCAGATCCAACGCATCCGGGATGACCCGGCGCAGCTGTTTCTCCAGTACGCTCATAAACCACACTGCCAGCAGTACGGGGAATACGGTGCCCTGATACCCAATCATCGCCACTTCTATACCGAAGAAGTTCATGGTGTGGAATCCGGCCGCCACGCCCCAGGCGTTCGTCAGCGCCGGGTGAGTCAGGATGCCACCGAGCGTAGCGCCGAGGAACGGGTTGCCACCAAACTCGCGCGCGGCGGTGAAGCCAATCAGGACAGGCAGAATGATAAAGGCCGCCGAGCTGCACATATCCAGCATGATATAAAGCGCATTATCAGGATTCACCCAACCGTAGGTTTTTACCATTCCCAGCAGGCCCATTAGCAGGCCAGATGCCACAATAGCCGGAATGATGGGTACAAAAATATTCGACAGCAGACGCGCAATACGCTGGAAAGGATTAAGTTTACGCGCGGCGATGTCAGCGGCTTCTGACTTGCTGGCTTCGCTGATACCGGCTTCGCGAATAAAGGCAGCATAGACTTTGTTCACCACGCCAGTGCCAAAGATCACCTGCAGCTGTCCTGCGTTGCGAAAACATCCCTTCACACCGTCTATTTTGCCGATCGCGACGGTATCCGCTTTTGCATCGTCTGACAGTACCAGTCGCAGTCGTGTTGCACAGTGTGCTGCACTGGCAATATTCTCCCGCCCCCGAGCAGCGGCAGTAGCGCGCGGGAGATGTGTTCAAAATCCATAATGACCTCAGTTTTTCGTTTTTATGCCATCAGTGAGAAACATGGCCCCCGGCGGAGGCCGCATAATCAGAACCAGGTTTCCATCTGCACGCCGAAGTTCCACTCGCCACCGGCGCTGAAGCCGCTGCTGCCAAAGGCGTCATCGCTGGCGTAGTTGTCCAGGCGGTGATCCCAGTCCATCCAGCTGGCGAACAGGCGGATTTCCGGGCGTTTCAGGAATTCGCCCACGTCACCAGCTTTCAGCGTTGGCGCCACGGTAAGTTTATAGAAGTTACCGCTGACAGCGCTGCGGTTGTTGTAGCCTTCAGGGCGCAGGTCCATGTACTGGTAAGAGCCTCATACTGCATTTCGAAATTCTGCGTGATCTCCTGTATCAGCCTCAGGTTGGCGGTAGCCACTCATAGCTGTCGCCTCTGACGTATCGATCTTGACTGCTCTGCGCCAGCAGCGCCGGGGCGATATGCCAGCCGCCACCGAGCGGCGTCATTCCGTAGCTTGCAAGGCGCCAGGTATCCGCTTCTGGCAGGAGTGCCCCATCGGCACCTATAGTTTTTACTTCAGCACCCAGTCCATGACCGTAGAGCAGCGCAGTTTTCGCGGAGCCTTCACGCAGGCCATAGAAGCTATCGCTGTGCAGGCCGATCAATCCATGCAAACCACTGTTTGCCGCATCGCCTTTGACGCGGTTGCCCTCAATGTCACTACGTGCATTGTTATCTTTGCGCGCATCCCACTCACCATCATCTGCAGCGGGCCAACAAAGTTATTCAACGTCAGGATATAGTTTTGCGCGGTATTCTCATTGTTTTCGATATCACCAAAAGTGCGCCCGTAAACTGACAGATTGCTACGCACTTCATCGCCCCACTTCACGTCGTAGATGCCCGCGCCGGTGCCGGCGAGAAACACCACATCGGAGTCGATCCAGTGAATGTCGAAATTGTCACGGTCAAAGCGTTTACCAGCCCAGACGGTGCTGTCTTTGAACGCACCGGTAAACGTGGGTAATTGACCGAGCTCCACAAACGCCTGCCGCACATTGAGATCGCTGCTGGCGGCACTCCAGTCGTTATAGGTTCGCTGACCATCGGCCAGCATCGCCTTGAAACGGGTAGTGGCACCGTTGGCCAGGACCTGCTTGTGTTCGAGATTGAGTTCAACGTAGGTATCCGGCTCATTGCCAAGACGACCAGTGTGACCGCCGGTCTCACCAGCAGGGGTAACGGTGGGACCACCCTGCGTTTTTGCAGCAGAGCTGTTCATCAGTAACCCGGAGCGGGCGTATCCATGAAATTCAAATTCACCTTCTCCGCTGTCACCACCGATGGCCTTGTTCTGCTCCGGTCTGACAGGGTGCTGCACGACGCTGGCGTTAATACCAGGGTTCTGCTGCTGTGCAGTGGCCAGCTTTTGCGCCTGGTTTTCCGCTGCCTGCGCACGGTATTCCGCTGCACTGGCACGCTGTTCAGCCGCGGCCAGTCTTTTTTCCATTGCCGCTAAGCGTGCTTCGATACTCTGAGTATCGGGCGCCGCCCATGCTGAGTCAGCAGCTAATAACGTACTAAGGGTTAAGGCAATTAGGGTTTTATTCACTGTTTTGCATTCCAGAGGTAAGGCTGTCATCAACTATTTGTAGTTTTGCTAAACCGGTTTAGTCCCTGCATCATAGTTGCCCCAATTTTGAAAGCGCAACGGATTTTGCTAAACCGATTTAGTTGATGTGAAGTAAGTCGCAAAACATGAAGGGTTCGTTCTATCGGGAGAGGTGATCCTGGAGTTGCTGATAGTCAGGCAGAGCCGTCATAGCTCCTTTGGCCATGGTCGCCAGTGCGCCACAGATCTGAGCACACTGCAGACGATCCGTAAGCTGATCACCATCAGCTGGCATGCCATACTGCGCCAGTCCCCATAACAGGCCGGCAACAAAAGCGTCGCCTGCTCCTGTGGTGTCCACGCTGTTGACCGCTTTAGCGGGATGGTGAGTCAGCGTACCGTTGTGCCAGCCGCGCACGCCGGCGCTGCCTTGGGTTACCAGCAGTAAGGTAACCGGTAAGCGCTTCGCAAGAAGCGCAATACCAGCATCCACCTCCGGGCAACCCGTTATAAATATCAGCTCCTCTTCAGAGAGTTTCACTACAGTCGCCAGCTGTAGCGCCTGATCAATGCAATGTCGGAGCGCAGCTTTCTCAGGCCACAGATCCAGACGTATATTGGGGTCGAAACTGACAAAGCCCCCTGAATTCCGTATACGCTGCATGGCGGTGAGCGTAGCTGTTCTTGAAGGCTCTTTCAGCAGCGCGATTGAGCAGCAGTGCAGCCACTCTGCCGGTTGAAAATCGGGAAGGTCGTCAATTTCAAGGAACAGGTCTGCACCGGGTCGAACCATAAAGGTGAATGTGCGTTCTCCCGCGCTGTCCAGCGATACCAAGACCGTTGAGGTACGCTGCGCAGGGTCTGTTCGCATGTAAGAGACATCAACATTCTCCTGCTGCAATGTCTTTTTCATAAACTGTCCGAAGGGATCGCTTCCTACTCTCCCAATAAAGCCACTGTTACCGCGAAGGCGTGCAACACCTGCCGCTACATTTGCAGGAGCGCCGCCCGGACATTGCAGCAAGCGCCCATCCGTATCAGGTAATAAATCAACTACCGCATCGCCCAGACACCAAACACGCTTCATCGTCATTCTCCTCGACCTCTGCTAAACCGTTTTAGCTACCAATCACGATTATGCATTAAAGTCGTATTATGCCGCCAGTGCCCGCAGCCACTTTTGAAATATTCACCACGAGGTTCTGACTGATAGCGCTATCAGCGCCACATACATAACATGGTCACCCATGTTCGCCTGACCGTCGCTGTTGACTCTGAACCCTATAAAATAACTGTACGTCATGAGAGCAGCTTAAGCGTCGTGAGATGAGATGAGATGAGATGCAGACGGTACAGCATCAGATGACTCAGGAAGGCGCAACCGAAAAGTCACGGCTGAACACAGTGCTGGCCAGCATCAGGCCTTAAACGCTTGCCCCTCTTACCTTGCCAGTTTTAACGGACACGACCTTCCCGGGAGTAAAAAATATCACAGGAGAAAGCGAAGAGACTACCGGAAGATATGAGGGCTGACCTCACCGCCTGCAGAAGAAATCCCCGCTGTCGATCGAGGCTTCATCCCGACTGTGCCGGCGTCCGGTCAACCGCCACTGTGTGTCCAGTCGCACTGGCGCGGCGAAACTGCGCCGGAAATTCAGGAATCACTTAATTTAGCTTTGACAAAGGTTGCGACAGAAAGGCCCGGAAGAAAACCGGGCCATCTGATACCAGGTGGCGTCATCCTGACACCTCGCTTGCACTTTAATGTTAGCTGGTTCGGCGTTTTTCATCAGTAAGTATATCGAAAATTTGGAACCCTTCGTCAGGATTAGTGATGCCGCTGATGATAAATTCCAACCTTCATAGTTGTGCGCATTATGAAAAACGGGCGTATTTTGAAAAGATTCGGGCTTAGAGTTCAACTTTAAAGGATGTAAACCGATGCCACCTTCAGGGGCGGTTGAATGAAAAGGCCCAATACATGAGTGAGAAGGATTTGAATATTTTCAAAATACATCATGTGTTTATCCATTTTTCGGGTGGATTTCAGTCGTGTGAAGCGCCAGTTAAATTTTGACAGCGAAGGTTCGTTCACCCTCTCTTTAGCGCCATCCTTCCCCGCCGGGTATTGCCTATGCCATAAACAATGCCCCCCCGCAGCAACAATCGGAGGCTGTTACTCGCTGGTATCGGTGGAGAGCCAGAACGGGTATGCCAGCGCTTACTGTGTACACGAAAAAAGCCGCAGCGCGGCTTAAGATGTTAATCTGTTTTTTTATCAGCGGGTTCAATAAGCGATTCGATGAATTTCTTTTGCTTATCGTTGAGCTTAAGTTGCTTTATTTTTTGTATATCAATGAGCTTAGTGGGCCCGTTTACCTGGGCTACTGGTTTGTTCTTACCGTTCTCATTGGCAAAAGTGATAGCGGTAAATACCAACCCCCAAAATAAAACACAAAATAAAAAAACCATTATCCATGTCTTTCTTCTTATGTTTTTCAAGACCCCTTACTCCAAAAATGTCACAGGAGTTACTAAGACAAATCCTAAACTGGGAAAGTTCTTAATTGGTGTAAAATAAGACATATTGTGCATAAAGACATGTAAATTGCACTCATTAAAAGCATAATGTTCTGAGTTTGGCGTTCTGAACAGCACATTTGAACATGCAGCATCAGTGATATCTGATAACTTTGACATTGATTGATAGCAACTACAAAGTGCCCTCGCCTGACTACTATGGGACTTTCAAACTGGCAGTGCTCTGTTCGCTTTACTCACGACCTTACAAGGAATATGTCAGAGGTCATGCTGTCTATTTTAGTGAGTCGCCCGAATTATTTTCTTTAAGTGAATTTTTTATGGATTTTATTCCCCCACCTTTCGTCCAGAACTGATGCGAAAGTATACCACCGACCTGTATACGGATGGATTCGTTGAGCTTTAAATAAGAGGTGATTAACGGGCTGTAAGGTTAATTCACTGATCCTGCTGTGAGCTTTTACGATCCGTTTCATTCTTTTTGAGTTTTACTATTTTTGTAATCTCTTCTGCCTGGTTCTGCTGCAAGTCATTCTATCAGTGCATTCTGTCGATCGTTGCATCACCACTACTGATAAGGCGTGGGGGTCTTATAGCTTGGTTGCATTTTCAACAGTTTGTCGCTTTCAGTATTTCCCGCGTATCAGGTATTACACAGCTCCTTATGACAGTCATAAAAATGAACAAAAGGGTCGCCGTTCATTGGCATGAGGTATTGAGGTGGGAAAACGCACCATCCATAACGTCTGAAATCCCGCATCGAGACGGACATTTTTCCACCACACACAATTTCACCAGCGCATAGCCACCCACCTGTGTTTTCAGGCATTCTTCCGCAGGTACCGTCAGGTGCATTAAACAGCTCTCCAGCCTCGCACCAACTGAGTAATTTAACAGATTTACCGATATTTTCAGGATTTACTGAGTCAATAACCAGGGCAACGCAACCTGCTTCAAGTACTGCTTTCATCGGTCTCTCTCCATATGATTGCATTTAGGCCGGAGTGACTTTCATAGCTAACCGCAAGTCTGACATCACCTGCTAGTAAGTTTGGTTTGAGCTTCAGATGTGTCCTGATTCGGCTTTAAATATCATAGGGTCAGTACAGATTTTCCAGGATGACGTCAGTCATGTCATGAGTGTATGCCTTAAGCGCATAATCGAACCAGTTTTTACAGAGCACGACTGACGAATTATTAAGCTTCAGTCCGGCAAAGCGTGCTTTACCTGTCGCTGATGACTCTGAGTGGTTGATTACGGCAGTCATAACCGGAACCGGTTCATTGGGGGTCGACACCCTCAGAGTAAGCCAGTGCCTTATCGGAAAATTTTTTCTCAGGCATTTTATTTATCTTCCAGTTTTTTATTACTCGCGTTCAGGTTTTCGTTTAACCCACTCACTCAGGTGTCAGAAAAGCGCTGCAATATCTGATGATGCATAAACTGAATTCGGCAAAACATATGTATGCCCGCCTGTTATGGGGAAGGCTACGTTTATCCTGGCTGAACCTCATGACATTCAACAGGTTATAGCCGCCGAATACATCTTTTCCTGATGAATCCAATTTCCTATTGGAGCAACATGACCTCACCCTTCGTAATACATGAAACAGGGTCTTATATCTTTTTATCGCGCTCTTAATTTCCCTGGTGCAAAAGTCAGTTATCTGTGCGGGTATGCCCAGGAATGATCAATGCCTAAAGATGACAGAGTCCCGGTAACAGCCAGGCAGGCTAATAACAGAGCGAAAATCACAACTCCCAAAATCTCAATTACTTTAAGAAAATGATGCTTAGTCATAAATATTCCTCTTCAGTTGATATGTTTGAAACGTACCTAATGAAAGTAAGATGTTACCGGTAAAGAACAAGCCAAATTTACACGATGAAACATAAAGGAGAACTTATTGATTTTTTGCATTGCGAAAAAATCCCTCCATCCGCAATCCTCGAACAGCCATGATCACGCTGTTCGCTGTAGCTTAAATGTTGACTACAGGGAACATTGTTTTCAAAGCATGGGTTTATCGGTCATGACTATGAAAGTGGGAATTTAACATGCGCAGAAGCGGAGGTCGTACTTCAGACAGAGTTTACGTATGTATATCGCAGCATGGTACCGCTCCGGTTTATCTGCTGGAGGATGGAAGCCAAGATCTGACCCTCAGTGTCAGATAACACAACAGAATAGTAACCTGCTTAGCGGAATTTTAATAAACATCAAGCCTCTCTCAGGAAATGTATAAAAAATAATTTATTAAAGCCTGTTGAAATGACGTCGATAATACATTGTTGAATTTTTAACTTTTATATCAGGGCTCATATGACCATTACACAGCGATTATTGATGGCGTTTTTTCTGTTGGCTTTATCTCTCATCTCGATTGTTGCCGTTTCACTTGCAGTGATTTCGGGCTTTCAGTCGCGATTCGAATATGTACAGGCCAATGCGAT
Source organism: Pantoea rodasii (assembly GCF_002095465.1). Taxonomy (GTDB): domain Bacteria; phylum Pseudomonadota; class Gammaproteobacteria; order Enterobacterales; family Enterobacteriaceae; genus Pantoea; species Pantoea rodasii. The sequence goes on from NZ_MLFP01000008.1 coordinate 130,545, forward strand.
ACCGAGTATCAAGGACCTGAACAAATCCATAAGTAGCACGAATCAGCTGGGCATTGCGCTGTACCGTCATCAGACGGCTTCAACGAAAGCTGACCAGGACGCCGCTGAAGAAAGGATCAACGGCCTGCTTCACACACTGAAGTCACTTACTGATTATTACATGGCGAACGACATCTCCAGTGACGAAGATAAGGCTATGACTGAGCAGGCATTCCGTAACATTGATGCCGTTCGTGCTGCCCTACCCGCTTTCTTAGCCGCCTCAGACAGTAATAATGATGATGCCGTTTCTTTGGCCCTACTCAAGGGAGATAAAGGCGTGGGTGCCGCCACGAGAGAAATGGAGTCACTATTCACTAAACAAATAGATTTAAATATTCAAATTGGTGATGGGCTACGAGCTGTCAATAAGAAAATTTATTCTCAGACGTTCTGGATAATGACCTCTGTATCGGCTGGAGTTATCCTGGTTCTTGGCATATTTTGTGTCAGTATCGTTCTGGGTATTAAGCGCAGCCTGAACAATCTGCAAAACACGATAACTGACGTCAGCAGTCACCTTGATCTGACGCAGGTGGCTTCCGTGATCAGAAATGATGAAGTAGGAAAGACGGCAACGGCGTTTAACAATCTGCTCAAAAGGGTCTCCGCAACGCTTGTATCGGTGAACCAGGCGGCACACTCAGTCAGTACGGGGTCAACACAGATAGCCGCAGGAAACGAGGATCTTTCATCTCGTACCGAGCAACAGGCAGCGTCGCTGGAACAGACTTCTGCAAGCATGGCTACCCTGAGCGATTCTGTCCGGCAGAATGCTGAAGGAGCTTTTGAAGCAAGCACACTGGCAAACAATGCTAATGATTTATCCCGTCAGAACAGGAGCGCAGTCAGTGGGATGCTGGATACCATGTCCGATATCCGCGGGAGTTCAGCAAAAATTTCTGAAATTACGGGACTGATTGAAGGAATTGCTTTCCAGACCAATATTCTGGCGCTTAATGCTGCGGTTGAGGCCGCGCGCGCCGGTGAACATGGAAGAGGGTTTGCGGTTGTTGCCTCTGAGGTGCGTAATCTGGCACAGCGTTCTTCTACTGCTGCACGTGAGATAAAGGACCTGATTTCACTTTCCGTTTCTCAGGTCGAACAAGGGCTTCAGCAGGCAACGCATGTTGGTGGTAACACAGAGAACGTCACCAGTGCGATTCAGCAAGTTGCAGACCTGGTTAATGAGATTGCGGCCGCGACATCTGAACAGAGCAAGGGCATCGAGCAGGTCCATCTGGCCATCGGGCAGATGGATGAGGTCACCCAGCAGAACGCCTCTTTGGTTGAAGAGGCTTCTTCAGCATCAAAATCACTCCAGGAACAGGCTGAAACACTGTCAGGACTGGTGTCCACTTTTATCCTTGAGAAAAATCAGGTCCATGCCGGGGCAAGTGTCAGGCCGGTAATCAGCGAAAAATTACAATTGCAAAAAATGCCTGATGTGATTGCTGCAAATGTGAGTAAAGTAAACTGGGAAAGTTTTTAAATTCTCCGGCTATTCTTTAAAAAAGGTTTATCATAAGCGCTGGTACGCCAGCGCTTTCCCGGATTCTTATAGTTAATATTTATGAATCTGAATCTTCTGCACATAAAATGCTCAGAACAGATATGACAAGCTAATACTGTTAAAATTAGCTGACTCGTTACGGATAATAGCCCTGCTTTAACCGGAAAAATCAATCCTTCAAATGGTTTTTTCATCAAATGGCCAGAGTCAGAACGTTGAAAATTTTTACAGAAAACAGCACAGTCATTTATCTTTTTTGGATTGATAAGACTGTACACAGCGTTAATTTCTATATGTCCGACACTGATACTCCATTCAACCAGCGTCCTCGGGAGCCCACCATCGCCGATGTTAATTCTTAGTAATCAAAAAATAAGACCTCGAAAAAAATTTCGTATTTAAAATTAGCCCAAAGAAACCTTAAATTATAAATAAAAAGTGACTTTTTCAGCACTGGGATTTCAGGGTCACGACTGCCTTATCCATGAACAGTAGGTAGCGTTGCAGGAGAACTAACGCCTGTTCACCCGAGCTGTTTTCTTTAGCTGCAGGGCATTATTATCAACAGTAAAATTATGAAATCCTGCGCTGACGACAAGCCCATGATAAGGCCATTTTAATACAGTTATTGTTACAACTTAATTTAATTCACTGAACTTCTGACTGTACGCGCCGATATGACATATCAGTCGTATTTTGTGCCGATGTAAATTAACCAGGAGAAATAATGTTCAAAAAATTACTACAAAAAAAGCCTGCCATAGTACAGGTTAAATCAGCTATATCTGAAGTACCAGATATTCAAGAGCACTACGCATATCACAGTGACACTGAACTACTGAAGTGTGTGATGGAGATAGGGCATGAATGCGTCTGGTACATTGAGTCACCCGACAGGTACAGTGATTCGCCCGTATTTTTATCGCACTCAGCCCGTCGTCTTTTAGGTCTGACCCCTGATGAAGAAGTCGGAACGCATTCTCTTATGCAGAGAGTTCATACAGAGCATCAGGATGCTTTCACAGATTTCGTTTTCTCTTCACTCAGCCATGGTCCGGCTAAGAAACCGCTTCAGTGCATGGTCAAAACTGACAAAACCAATTTTCAGTGGTTTCTTTTTCAGGCAAAGTACTGTGTGGAATTTTCGCCTCCGCGCTTAGTAGGCATTATCAAAAATATTGAACAGCAAACCACTCAGGCACGTCTTTTTGATATTGTTTCCACGCGCTTTGACCTGTCGCGGGAAATGCTCAACGACGGACTTTGGGATCTTGATATCATTGGTGGCAATCCGCTTAATCCTGATAACGTCTTCTGGTGGTCACCGCAGTTCAGAAAACTGCTGGGTTTTGAAACTGTCGAAGAATTTCCGGACGTGATGGACAGCTGGGCTTCACGCCTTCATCCGGATGACAGGCAGGCTGCACTTGACGCTTTCGTTAAGCACCTGATGGACTACAGCGGTAAGACAGGTTTCGATATAGAATATCGCCTTAAGCTTCGCAGTGGTGAATACCGGTGCTTTCAGGCTCGCGGTCAGACAAAGCGCGCGCCCGACGGTACTCCGCTCCGTGCCGTCGGGGCGCTGATTGATATTCAGGCCCGAAAAGACCGACGGCTGCATGAAGATAGCGAGGTCAGGAGGAACATTCAGACAGCTGAAGCAGCGAAAGAAATCGCCGAACTGGTCTCAGAGAACGGAAATATTGCTGCACAGATCAAACTTATCTCTCTCAATGCCAGTATCGAAGCGGCAAGGGCGGGTATACATGGGCGTGGCTTCTCCGTAATTGCCAGTGCTATCAGAGGACTTGCGGAAAGGACGGCAGATATAACAGGACAAATTTCCCGTCTACAGAAACGCATACAAAGTTTTTCTGATAGTACTGAATAGCTTCATGAGCATTCATTCTCTGACGTTAATTAACCTTCGTTACAGACTGACCTTTTGACCTGTTCATCTGATGAAGGATTAGGGCGGTATATAACCTGAAGTGTTCAAACCTCTTTTGGCAGAAGTGCGCCTCTGCTGATTGATGAACAATTTACATCAGCCTGCCAGAGCGTTTTGAATGTGAGGCTCTGGCTGGATCACCTTCCTTACGGTTGACCGATAAGCTGCGTCTTACCGCCTGATGATTCGCTTCGGGCCTTCTGGCTGAGATTTGATGCAAGAATGCAGACTTCGTATTTAAGACGAGATGCCTGGTCAAGTGACTGCTTCTGGTCTTGAGATTGATATGCAGCGAAAAAATGACACGACTGACTCTGACAGATATTGATATCCAGATGAAACACCAGTTTGTTACCTGTGCGAAGCATCAGTCATCTTTCCTTCTCAGACAACATAAAGTGGAGCAGGTATGTACCTGCTCCAGGTAAGACGCCTTGCTGAACACCGACATGAATATTTTCATCTTTTACGGGAGCTTGTGCAATTCATTGAGATGGGAGACGCAGATAAGGGAAGAAAAACCTGCAGCGTTGGAATGGCAACTCACCCACAGCCCTTGCTCATAAACAACAAGGGGGTTATTGGCGGTTAACATCATGATGCGTTAAGCGTTCACCGGTTTAATAATAGCTGACTTCATGGGGAAACGGCTTGATTCCACAGGCCAGTATTTACTTTCAGTGTTGTCCGTTGTGTCCGTATTACCAGTGCGTTAACCACTCACAATAATTAAAGCATTCCCTGAAGGTGGGATAATGGCCGAAGCTTTAAGGCTGAATCTGCATGGCTAACTGCTTACTCACACAGGTGTGTGAGTAAGCACAATTCAGGAATTAGTTGAATACCATCCCGCCATCGATGAGTAGCGATTGACCGGTCATGTAGTTGGAATCAGGTCCCGCCAGGAATGCCACACACGCGGCCACATCTTCCGGCTCGGAGAGTCGGCCCAGCGTAATTCGTTTTGCAAACTCTTGCGTGCCAAAGCCTGCTGGTTCCCCCGCAGCTTGTGAGATTTGTCTGTCAATAGATTCCCACATGGGGGTTTTTACAATACCCGGACAGAAGGAGTTAACAGTAATACCTAGATTTGCAAGGTCTTTTGCCGCCGTCTGCGTGAGCCCGCGAACGGCAAACTTACTGGAGCTGTATACGGCCAGGTCCGGATTCCCCACATGCCCTGCCTGAGAGCAGGCGTTGATGATTTTACCGCCGTGTTTCTCTGCGACAAACGCGCTGATTGCTGCCTGCATACCCCAAATCACACCCTTGACGTTGACATCATAAACTTTATCGATGATCTCCTCGGTGATATCGGCTATAGGAGTTGTTGGCGCAATACCAGCATTGTTCACAATTACATTAAAATCCCCCAAAACAAGGCGTGCTTCATCAACGGCGTGAAAGACCTGCTCGCGCTGGGTGACATCAACCCTTAGCGCTATAGCTTTTCCTCCCGACCGGACTATCTCATCAGCGACATGCTGCGCTGTTTCGACATTGAAATCCGCGATGGCAACCGCAAAGCCGTCTTTAGCCAGGCGTATGGCAATAGCTGCGCCGATACCCTGGCCGGCTCCGGTCACAAATGCGACTCTGTTTTTCATAATATTGTCCTTTTAAATCAGAGAATTTGACTCAGGTGCAACTGACTCATCAGCAGCGGGTTGTCGCTATAGTCGACCGGGATTGCGACCACTGCAGGGCCGCTGACATCCATCGCGCTGCGTAACGTTGCCTCGAGTTCTTCGGCACAGTTAACTGCGAAACCGGTGGCGCCGAATGCTTCGGCATAGGCTTTAAAGTTAACCGGGCCGAAGTTGACGCCAGATATGCGCTGATATTTTTTATCTTCCTGCATGGCGACCATGTTGTAAGCGTTATCGACCCAGATGATGTGCAGGATATTGGCTTTGAGCCTGACGGCAGTTTCCAGCTCCATGCTAGACTGCAGAAATCCCCCATCCCCGGAGACCGATACGACTTTGCGTGAAGGATCAACTAACCAGGCTCCGATAGCCCATGGCAGAGCGACACCCATGGTCTGCTGCCCGTTGGAAATCATAATCTGACGCGCCCGGAAACTGTACAGATAGCGCGCTATCCAGATATGAAAGCTGCCCATATCAACGGTGAGGCTGATATCAGAGTTGATGATGTCCTGCATCGCACGTACGATGCGCAGTGGATGCAGTGCAAACTGATTCAGGCTGGCGCCTTGCATGGCCAGCAACTGCCGTTGATGCTGTCGGTCTTCCAGTACAGAAGAAGCAGCGTTGCTGAGTTGCAGTGGTAAGTGAATGTGCGCGGCAATCTTGCGTACGGTCTGTGCTATATCGCCCACCAGTTCAGCGTCGGGAAGATAGTGGTTATCTGTATCAGCTGGTAACACATCAATATGCACCAGAATCGCCTTACCACTGTTCCACATGGCCGGTTCATACTCTACCGGGCTGTAACCAATAGTGATGATCAGGTCAGCCTGCTGTAACAATCTGTCTCCGGCCTGGTTATTAAATAATCCTACACGACCTGCGAACCGTGAGAAGTTCTCCTGTCTGACCGCGCCTGCAGCTTGATAGGTACTGGTCACAGGGATCTGGCTTTTTGACAGTAATTCATGGATTGCGGCGCTGTTTTCTGGCTGGCTGGCCATCAGTCCCAGCAAAATGACAGGATTTTTTGCCCGGCTGATTTCCTGGCCGACAGCGGCAATCAGGCCATCGGGAGCGGCACCCAGCTTGACGTGCCCATGGTTTTTCAAAGGGCTGCCCGAAACAGGTTGATCGATAACATCTTGTGGCAGGCTGATAAATGCGCCTCCACCGCGTCCATTTTCAGCATGACGAAAGGCATTCGACACACATTCGGGCAACGCGGCAGGGTCTGTCACCTCAACAGCATACTTAGTGACCGGACGAAACATCGAAACGGTGTCCATGCTCTGGTGAACCTGTTTGGCGCTATCCGACCGTTTAACCGCTCCTCCTATTGCCACCACCGGATCCCCTTCACTGGTAGCGGTTGCCATACCGGTAATCAAATTCGAACAACCCGGTCCGGAGGTAACGAGTGCGACACCTGCATGTCCCGTCAGTCTGCCTACCGCGGCGGCCATAAAGGCGGCATTTGCTTCATGCCTGACAGGGATGAGCTGAATGGGTGAATCCAGCAGTGAATCAAAAACTTTATCGATTTTGGCTCCAGGGATGCCAAACACGTGTTTTATACCTTGTGCCTCAAGCTGCGCAACAACCAAATCGGCGCCGCTGTTCCAAAGAGTGTGGTTGATTAACGTTTTCATATTGCCTCCTGCTGTTAGCTTTCGACGGATCGAATGGCTTCATCAAGATTGTGAGGATTAAGCTCTGCCCGAAGAAATTCGGTATCCCGGGGCAGTTCAATGACAAGCTTGCTAATGGCGCCGAAGGTCAGATTTCCCTCTCTGAGCACATAATCGAGGATGTGCCCACCGCCCTGTCGGTCATCAGTAATAAAATGTTCGTGATAACCCGCCACGTTGATTCCTTGCATGTATTGCGGTGTGCGGAAACCAATTAATTCACCCAGGGTGTCCTTAAATGTGAAAGTGGGCTGATCGCTTAGTACTTCAGGCATCGAGCGATAGGGGCGGCACTGACAGGGTACAGTTCGTGTCTGAACAGTATGAAAGTGTCCGCTGATGCGCATGGCGCAGAATTGATTGTCTGAGGTGATTTGAGTGTCGATAACCTGATGAACATCTTCTCGCGTCGCGGTTACGGTGAAGCGGTGATGATACTCAGGTTTGAAAAAGGTCATCACAGCGAAAGGCGTTTTTTGCCCGAGTTTAGCAGGGTTAGCCGTGCCGTCGGAGCGTAGCTGATAAACATGACTGTCGAAGGCAATAAGTTCTCCATCAAGCCGATTAAAGGTCCCCAGACCAAAATCACCTTTTTCCAGCAGCTCGGAAACTGTGGTTGAACCGTCATAAACCCCACTGAGTAGTGCGCTCATGAGTGAAGTCTGATAGATGATTTTTTCTGGTGAATCATCATTGAGTGTTTGGACAGTTTCTCTCAACTGTTCATCGCATGAAGACTCAGATACAAAGTTATACATTTGCCACCTCGCAAACCGATAGTTAAGCCGTGTTAATATCATCTTGGGCTTTTTAGCTGACCGAATCCAATAGCGAGACATGTTAACTTTGAGACGTTTTTGATATGGAACTTCGCCATCTGCGTTATTTTATTGCTGTCGCCGAGACGCTGCATTTCACTCGTGCCGCTGAGGTACTGGGTATCTCTCAACCCCCGCTAAGCCAGCAAATTCAGCGGCTGGAGCATGAAATTGGGACACCTTTACTGAAACGTCAGACACGGGGTATTGAACTCACCGAAGCAGGCAGGGCATTCCTCAATGATGCCTCAGAAATTGTGAAACTTGCCGACCACGCGCTTGAGAGAGCCCGCGGCATGGCTCGGGGTATAAGCGGACAGATCTCCCTGGGTTTTGCCAGTTCGGTGGCCTTCGGGGCGCCAGTATTTGACCTTATTTATCGTTTTAAAACGCGGTATCCGGCGATGGAACTCATCGCCCGGGAAGAGAATATGGCTTTACTGATGCAGGATCTGCATGATGGATTACTAGACGCAGCATTTATTCGTTTACCCTGTGAAAGCAGTAAAGCATTCAATCTGAAGGTCATTGCTACTGAGAGAATGATGATTGCTTTACCTGCAGGTCATCCATGTAGCCATCTACCCACCGTTTCGTTGACGCAGCTGGTGGACGAAACACTGATTATGTTTCCGCGTGAAGTCGCTCCCAGTCTTTATGAACTCATCGTCAGCACATGCATACGCGCAGGATTTACCACCACGCGATTTCTTCAGGCGCCACAAATAATGTCTTCTCTTGGTATGGTGGGGTCAGGATGTGGTATCGCATTAGTACCTGAGTCCATGTGCTGTGTGAACAATCCGCACATCATGTTTTGTGAGATTGATAACAATACCCTCTTTACTGATATTGCTTTTGCCTGGCGCCGCAGCAATCCCTCCCGGGCGGTAATGCACTTGCTTAGTTTAATAAACCAGTAGTTCAGCCAGGAATGGAGATCCATTTAGTACCTGACCATTGATATTAAATACCCGATCTTCAGTAACTAACTGGATGATACCCAATCCGGCAGAAGACAGCGACTGCATACCTTTATTACCCTGCGCAGGTTAACTGAAATAAACACCTTAGAATGACCATAGTTCGTGTTGAAATCTATGGCGTCAGCGACGCTCAGAGTCAGTTCACTCTGCGCTGATTCCCGTTATGTTCGCTGAGTAAAACACCACATTTATTCGATGTACATTACCCTTATCATTATCGTGACAGAGTCATGACAGACATTGACGTCAAGTATAATCCGCATTCCTTCCACAGAATTGTATGAAGCTTCATGCCTGCGCGAACATCCGGTAGCAGAACCGGCATGGTGTCAGCATCCGGCAATGCCATCACCTTGTAGCCTGAGAAATGGCTCCTGTGGCGGGATTCAGCAGCACAGACAGAAAGCTGCATCCGTTCATGGAGCCCCGGTGAGACACATTATAGATATCAGGTTATGCCTCAGGCGAATACGCGCAGCCGGGATACTTTTCTCCCTCTGTTATTGGCACCACACAGTTAAGCAAAAGTGTTTTAAAACGCGTGCAAGCCCCTTTCAGGCATGAGCATCAGTGATATACACAGGGAGCTGTCAGTAAGGATAATCTTCCCATGTTTCAGCAGACCACGTCAGTTTTACCCAATGATTTCTCTTTCCATACTGACCCTGCCCCGAAATCCTGCGCCCATTCTTTGGAGACGGGAGCAGGCATGCGGTTTCTTCGGGTCAGTTGTATTGAACAGGTGACGTCAACACACATACTCAACGAGTGATAAGTACAGAAGCGCTCTCCTTAACCCTATGGAGCATTGGGATTGTAAGCTTCAGAACAGCTCCGGGATTAAATATGAAGCTATCTTTGTACATTTTGTGGGGTATTCGCTTCTCTCAGATGCAGAGGGCAATAAACTGTCTATTCTTAGTGAGTTAGATACACGACTTTCCAACCATAAGGGATACGCAATGCATAAAAAAGGCCTTTTATTTTCTCTTGATTGCTTCAGCTTTCGCCTTCTCTGTCACCGGTTGTTCCTCAAATCAGGCGATTAAAACTTCAGACGGACGCACCATCGTCACAAACGGAAAGCCTCAGATTGACAGTGACACCGGTTTGGTGTCTTACAAAGATGCTCAGACTGGCAGAACCGAGCAGATCAACCGCGACAAAATTACCAACATGAGTGAACTGGATAACTGATAAGGAACATACTGTGAAAAAAATGTTTTTTTCAGCCATAGCGACGATTATTGCACTTTCAGTTCTGACCGGGTGCACACGGACAAGCTATGCAATTCACACAGTTGATGGTCGTACAATTGTCACCGATGGTAAACCGAAAGAGTCGGATACGGGAATGCTGGGTTATACCGATGCTAACGGTGTGAAACAGCAACTCAACAAGCAGGAAGTCAAAGAAGTTTCTGAAATCCCTCATTAATTATTAAAAAAACCGCCCTTTGGCGGTTTTTAATATTTTACCTGAAACCGACGACTAACGAGCAAAGACGTACAGCTGCCCGGTGCGATTCTGCAGACAACTTCATCCTCCCGGTGTTTAATCCCTCTTTAAAACCTGTCAACTTCTATGCCTGTGCATAAGGGTAAATGGCGGGCGGATGAAAGAGCTTTTAACGTCAACAGACCAATTGAAGCTTGATTTCGGACGAATCAGCACTCAGGCTTATACTCTGCGCGATACCAGATCTGCTCAGCGCAAAAACAGGACAAATTTTTTGCGCCGAAGCTTTGGTCAAAGCAAAGAGAAAACTCAAAATCACCTCAACAGTTTATACAGTGACTGCTGTAGTGGTTAACACTCAGTGGGGCGCATCCGGGTCCGGCTACTGTGCTGAATACTCTTGTTTCATGGGGCCGTTACACCCGAATTAATTATCAGCATTACACAAAGAAATTTTTATTGAAGGCAGTGTACCCGTGCACTCTGATCAGTAATTTATTTTCAAGGTGGTTTTTTATCCGCTGACTGCCAGCCTTAAGAATTAACCTGACACCAGGATGAAATGAGTGGATTAAAAGGGCAAGCCGCCCCTTTAAAAATTGGTGGGCTTAACCCTGCGAACGTTGAGCATACATGATGCAATCTCTTCCCGCTCTTTTTGCTCGATAAAGTGCATTATCAGCAGCAGTAATAATTGCAGAAGAGGAGTCCCTTTTCTGTTTGATTGCTACACCAATACTTAAAGTAACACTAATACTGCCGTTACATCCATCTGAAACAGATGTCTTTATCTTTCTGATAACATCTTCAGCATTAGCGTCGTCAAAAATTATAATTGCAAATTCCTCACCGCCTGATCTGGAAATAAAAACATTGTCTTTTACAAAGCCACTCAGCCTCAACCCCAGATTTCTCAATACCTTATCCCCTGCCTCATGACCATAGGTATCGTTGATTTTTTTAAAGTGGTCAATATCTGCTATGCAAATTATTCCAGCCCTGCTTTCTATTTCTCTGAGCTTAACATTGAGGTGCCGCCTGTTAGGTAGTCCTGTCAATTCGTCTGTTAAGGACAGACTAACCGCAGATTTATAATTATGGTTAACGTATGATATGAACTTATTGAATGAATAAATAATCATAAGCATGGCTGGAACGTAAAGAAGAGCTGCTATTACAGATGCAGCATCCCTGTCAATCAGGTTAAGACCTCCAGCCATAGACGCCAGAGATGAATTCAGGAGCAAAAATAAGCTAACCCTGAAAACCAGTAAATGCATATCTTTAGAGTGAATGTTAAAAGATTTTCTAATGAACCATACCATTACTGTTACTGTGCAAGAGTTAATAAAGAAGTAAAAATTCAGTTTTGATGTATCACCAATTGCCAAAAAAGAATAACAATCAGCGTTGCCATAATGCAAGTGTAAATAATCACCATTCTATAAAGAAGGCCTTCCGGGGATTCCACTTCATGAATGAGCTTGTCATGTATCTTAAAATTCATCATATAATCCTGATTTAGTTTAAGGAGTAATAGTACCACGTGATAGTTTAGTAAGGTCATAAATTGTGCTTTTCAGGTTGATGATTCCATTTGATGCATAAACAAATCAGGCGCATAAGAATTCGCTGCAATTACTCAGACTGCTTTTTGTCAATTCCCTATAGAAACCATAAAAATTTATGAATGAAGCGTGACAGTCCCCTACTCCGGATCGTTTCTGCCAGCAATTCCGTTTCGTGCCTTCTCATGGGTGCACAGATAACCTCATCCCGGTTACCCGGCAAGATGTATTCGGCATTCAACGGTTATCCCCACACCATCATTAACCTCGCTGATACGCAGTTAATGATGGTGAGAGACAGACCGAAAGATGAAGGTTGACGCGGAAAATTTTATGAGAAAATCGATTTTATTGCTGAGTCGCGCCTTGCTTTCTGCATATCAGATACAGGATGTCACCTGACCTCCTGTAATTGATGACGCTTTAATGCACCCGGCAGACGCCAGTCAGTTAGTCGGAACTGCAAAGCTGGTCATGCGAAACCGGAGGGATGTAACGAAACTTTACCGGGATCTTAGCGTGAACCAGAATACGAATGAGTTAGCTGACGGCGCGCGCGATGCGGCTTTATGTGCCTCAGCTGTCAACCCAGCCCTGGGGCTATGGGTAAAATGGAGTATCCTTTCAGGCCCGCTTTTAGAGAAGAAAATGCCTTAATGAGGACATTCACTTTTCTGTCGTTGATAATGACATCAGCGAGCATGATTAGAATTTATAACCCCAGACTGGCAAGCAGGTCATCCACGTCATCCTGGCTGGCAGCTTTATCCTTAGTCTGTGAAGAAGATAGGTGTGATATGTGGTCGGGCGTATTGTCGCGCAGCACCTTTATCAGTTGCCCCTCTACATCATTCAGCACGCTGACCATACGCTGCACGATCTGGCCCGTCAGATCCTGAAATCCCTGAGCCATCATAATGGCATGCAGTTGATGTCGAGTGGAACCCGCTATGGATGGAATGGTGGCCAGCCAGTCCTGTGTGTCCGTGGCGAGTTTAAGAGAGGCCTTCACACCTTGAGGATTCTCCTCCCAGGCGTTCCAGCGTGACGTTAGCTTCTCAGCGTCATCTGCAAGCCCGTACTGCAGGGGCTGAGTCAGCTCAACGCTGGTCAGCACTCCCTCGGCGGCTTCCCGGGTCATATTGACCACATAGCCAAGCCTGTCGCGGGCTTCAGGTATACTGCCTGCCACCTCAGCTATTGTTTTATCAAGCCCGAGCTGCTGTAAGCTGTCGCGCAGAGAGCGCAAAATTGCACCGGTGCGCAGGGTAAGTGCCCGTATATCGGTTCCCTCGCCGTTAATGTCGGGTGATGTCATGAAGATAGCTTCCTGTAAAGGAGTTTGAAGTGATTTAGTTATCGGCAATCTGTGTACATTATTGAGATCACACCTGACAGGTAGCACTTTAAAGGCGCATGTCCGGGGCCGGGTGGCGCCAGAATAACACGTTAAATTTCGGTCTTTACCCCAGCCAGTTAAGTCTGTGCCAGCGCAGACAGGCGCCGATAACCACACGTACAGGGAGCCGGAGTCTTCAGCGTTACAACCGTAAATCCCACGTTTGCCCTCCGTAACAATCAGTATGTCGTATAACGTTTTTGTACTGCCTGTTTAGCACGCAGACCATGCAGACTTTAACTTCCACCTTCATCGCTCGGGTTTGCCTTGCCATAATTGACTTTGTCCTCTACGACTTTACAGCCGTCGACATCACCCCGTTTTATATCATCAGAAGCTTGTGCTTTTCAGGCCGATATAGCCCCAGCCCACAAGGATGAAGCTATCAAGAGCATCGTTCTGAACATGAGCCATTGCTGACTTCATCTGGAGGAGACCCCAATAGAGAATAGGTTGCACACTCAGCGTTCGGGCAGAAAATCTAAGTGAATAACCGGCAGCAACGGCAGTGCGTCAACAGATAAAGGGCATACCAGAAGGAGGCCCCAAAGCAGGTTAATCAAAAAAATGCCTGTTTAAACTGGACGCGGCGTACATCATTCCCGCCGGCTTCTGACTTCAGCAAATTCAGGCAGAAAATGTCCGGAAAGAATGACGCCTGCACGAGGATACGGCCACTTCCCCATCAAGCTCATGAATACGTGCTGTCTTTCATTAAATCATATCAGATTTTATTTTTATAACTTTTAAGCCAGTAACTGAACCGTTCCCCCATAGCTTTTGCCTGTTCAGAATCCCGGGCGTCACAAAGATAGAGACGCGAATTAGGTGGTGAATCAGAAGTGGCCAGATAAATCTCGTTACGGTCGTCAGTGTCATCAATAATAATTGCTGTAAAGTTGAGTGAGGACCATTTCTTAATGGCCTCTCTGAATTCTTCCTGTTGCATAATGGCCTCGATACCTGCTGTGTAAAACAGGAATTGTCAGGACCAGAGCAAATTCATGGTAGAGGCATTTTTCCTAATTGACTCTGACCGGATCCAGAATTCGAATTTGTGCGACTTTATACTTAACCTGCATGTGAGAATGATTCTTCATTCCCACTCATCTTCTCTGAACGTTTAAGCCCCATTTCAGGATCACTTAGGTCCACTAATGAGTGGATAAAGGTCCTTTGTTCGTCAGATAAGTACAAAATGTTAAAACTGCATTGATTACCCCCCTTTTGAACATTAAAAGTAACAGCATGTTTTTTCTCGAATCTTCTCATAACACCCCCCGTCAGAATCACTGTATTTTCCGCGTTATCAGAGTAAGGATTGCCATAAAATCCCAGACTCGGGCAACGTCAACTCCCCCACCAGGAGAAATAGACTTAATATTTTTTTCAATATCTAAGGTGAGGCATCAGATAAGGAAAAGAAACATTAAAGTAACAACTTTGCGCCTTTCAGATTTATTACCTGAATTCTAACGACAGTATTAAGCGAAGCGTGGAGATTAAACGAAACTACAAATTGCGAGCACGCTCACATAAATTTTGATTTATGGCACTGAAATACTGATGAAACCGCATAGAGGATGGCCATTGAAGTGACAGCGCATTTCAGAAAAAATCATTTTAATCCGGCCACTTACAAGCCTGCTGCAACTATATTACTTACTATACGATAACGGAGAAGAGTGCAGAAAATATCTTTCCCGACTAATGATTATGTGCCGCATGGGGCCTGCCAGACGACGGAAAAAATTCGGGACAAGCCTGTAAGCGAAAACAAAAAAGAGGGCCCCGGAGGGCCCCGCTAAACAGCTGTCAGGGAAAAGTATGTTTGTTTGGAGTTTTGTTACCGGTTTACCGGCTGTTACCCGGTATCGGTCAGCATCGGCAAAACTTTAAGGCTGTTGTATTTATTTAACCTCTGTCATGCGCTTGTTTTTTCTTCAGTCGTTCCGCATCCCACTCCCCCTCAACCTCTTAGGGATTGTGGCACGCTCGCCATCAGTGCAGCCGCAGAGCCGTGAGACAAATGTGAAATTGACGACAAGTTGCTGCGTCAGGTCTCATCATCACATCTCCTTATAAAAGTTTGCCTGAAATACTCAGGTAGAAGGTATCAACGCCAGACAGTTCTTCAGAGCATTTTCTATCGCGTACCGCCGGAAGTTCAGCAGCTGGAGGGCGAGCTTCCTGCTTTAATCCAGTTTGGGATTGAGCTCACAGCGGCGTCAGGTCAGTAATGTCGGACTGCTATGCTGCACGCCAGGTGACACATCGTGCACATGCAGAACGTGTCCGCGCTCCCCAACCTTGGGGTTGCCGCCCGCTAAGGGCGGCTTCAGTAGGTGGGGCTGCACGTGCTGCCAGGCGTGCTCTGGTATCACAGGAACCTCATTAGCCATTCGGTGCGGCCCATCCCTGTTCCATAGGCTAATTAAGCGTCAGTGAAGGGACAGTTAACGAGAGCATCCGGCAGGAATAAAAACTGGTAATAAACTGGCTAACATTACTTTTTCAATAAACTTAGTTTGTATTCAACGGTAAACATCTCGACAGCCATCGAGGAAAACATTAGCTGGCTTCCGTAAGATTTCACCGCCACTGGCAAAGCAATGCCCCTGAGGGTTTTTCCGGCACTGGCGGCCTGCCATAGCGCCAGCGGTGCGATACCGGCCTGACGGGCAAACGCATCCAGCGATATCAGTGGTTCATCGGAATCCGGGGCAGATAATGATGCGCGCGTCTGCCACTGATTCAGGAAGGACAGTGCCTCATCCTGCAGGAACATTACGGCGGCACCGCGCACCTGATGACAACGAGGAAGGGAAAAGCCCCCAGCATCCCGTCAGCGCGCGTTGCCTGCAGCAGTTCGCGCGGCAGGATAATGAGCATGTCGGCAAAGAGATCAAGTCGAATATACATTTCATACCTATGTCTGGAGTGTGTAAGGCAGTCCATCGCAGGTCCCGGGCATATATGCTACGGTGACTAAGATTAATCCTGGGAGAATGAGTATAGATGTCATAATGAGAACCGCCAGACCAGTTCGTGAATGTCACACAACGTAACAAAGGGGTATCCTGGGCCTTCTTTTTTCAGTCTGCGACGCGTAAGTGAGGTGTCCCGGATCAGGCCGCCCGGGTGCAGCGTTCCGGTACCTGCGTAGAAGCCCTGTCCCTGCGCGGGATAGAACTGGGCACCCTGACCGGCGGTCAGAGCCGGACCTGACTGCACGGCGGAGTCCGGGGTCACAATAGGGCGAGGTGACCCGTCGGCAGCTTTGCTCCCCCTTCGACGGCGTGATAGCGTCGGCTATTGTGATGACTTGCTTTTTCAGCTTGTCGTTCTAATTTTTGAGTAAGCTGTTCAGCGTACCGAGGTCTCGCTCAGGGCCCGCGGTTTTATTCTTTTGCAGTGACGCGGTCGCCACGTCTTCGGCAAAGGCGGTGTTATCATGCCGCCGGGCTTTTCAGCTTCTCCTGAAGGTGCGAGCAAGCCCAGATGCCACCGCCGTGCGCCAGCATGACCGAGGCCGACACGCAGGCAATCCCCCACTCGAATCCCACCCCGCTCTCATAAAAGGTGCAGGTAGAAAGCATCACGCCTGCAGGCGGTTTATGTGACGGATCACGTGAAGCCTTAACACCGGCTCTGCGGTACGTCGCAATTCACGACGCTGCGGGCCACGCTTACCAGCGTTTTTTGAAGGGCTGTCTTTCCTCACATATCTCTGGTCCGGGTTAGGCTTCAGTGTAACGTCCGCCGTAACAAGGTTAAACCCGGCGGCGGTTTCCGGGAAGGTGGTTAAGTCCTTCCCGGTGATGCCGGTAGTGAGCTCGCCGCCGATGATGATCGTGTTGCTCATCTGCGCTTTGAGGTACGCGTTGCTCCGAACAGCCTACGGTCAGCGCTGCTGCCTGCGTCCATGGCTGAAAAAGTCATTTCCATGGGTTGAGTCCTGTTATGTCATCGATGCAGAATCGGAGGTGAGCGAGTGGCAGTTGTGTTTAATGTTAACCAGGGCTGGATTTAGTAGATGCGCATTGGCTGTAAACAATGAATATCCAGGATGAACGCTCTTTGAAATTGTCACCTAGACCGAGAAGTACAGAACAGAACCTGTTTGGCGATAACCGCATCAGATTCGTAGAAAACTGGAAGAGATCCCGGGTACAGAGTGATTCCAACTGACAAAGTTCACGGCATCAGAGCCGTGCCCCCCCGACAACCGGGTCAGTAAAGAGGACGGAACGACGAAGCGGATGCACTATTGGCCGATATTAACCCCCATAAACAATTATCACTCGTGACTATCGCAGCAATATGTAATGTGCAGGCAGCGTATGCCGATAACCGGAGCAGTATTTACATAACCGGGTTCTTAAGATGCGCCTGCATAAGCTAAAAAATCTGTTTTCTCTGAATCACTCACGTTCATCCGCTTCTGTAGGCGCGCTTGAGCAGGCTATGGCAGTTATTGAGTTCTCCCCTAGAGGAATAGTCCACAAGGCCAGCCCGCTCTTTCTCACTACCATGGGGTACCGTGCAGATGAAATAATCGGGCACCATCACAGTATGTTCTGTCCCCCATCGCTTATCAGTACACCTGAATACTGCCATTTCTGGCAGCGCCTTGCGGACGGTGAGAGCTTCAGTGGCAAGTATATGAGGCTGGCAAAAGGGGATCGGCCCGTCTGGCTTGAGGCAAGCTACATTCCCGTTGCTGACAGGCGCGGCAGGGTCTTTAAAATCATTAAAATAGCCGCAGACGTTTCCGGGCGCGTACAGTCAGCACTAGAGCTGGAATCCCTCGTCAATGCCATCAGCCGCTCTATGGCCGTTATTTCGTTCGACCCGGTCGGACTTGTTCTTGATGTTAACGAAAACTTTCTTAAAGCTACCGGGTATCAGCGGGATGAGATCATCGGTAAACACCACCGGATATTTTGTAGCGAATCACTTTATAAAAGTGAAGAGTACCGGCAGTTCTGGGAAAAACTGAATCAGGGTGAGTTTTTCTCCGGGCAGTTCCCGCGGCTCAACCGTCGTGGTGCACCGCTATGGTTACGCGCCACCTATAACCCGGTCTTCAGCGCCGATGGCAAACTGTACAAAATTGTAAAGTTTGCTTCAGACGTCACAGAGCAGGTCCTCCGGAATCAGAGAGAGCAGGATGCCGCCGTGCACGCGTGGGATATGGCAGTCCAGACGCGGGGAAGCGCGCAGACAGGTGCAGACGTAATAGAGAACAGCATCAGAATGATAGACAGGATAGCACTGGGGATGAGCTCGGTTTCGGCGGATATAACCCGACTCAACAGTCAGTCTGACAGCATTGACGGTATGGTCGAAACTATCCGAAGTTTTGCCATGCAGACAAGACTTATTGCCCTGAATGCCGCTATTGAAGCCGCCAGAGCGGGTGCATCAGGCAGAAGCTTTGCCGTTGTCGCTACAGAAGTACGTAACCTTGCGGCGAGCGTCAGTGGTGCCACCGAGGAAATCGAACGGGTCGTGGCGGATAACAACCATCTGGCAAAAAAAGTACTCAGTGGTATTGAAGGCAGCATGGCGAACACCAAAGACGGCGTTACGCTCATGCGTGAGGCGGGTAAGGTCATTGCCAGTATTCAGAGGAACTCTGAAGGCGTGGAGAAAGCCGTAGAGAATGTGGCCCACTCAGTGCAAAAGGGGCCTGCCTGATATGTTGATTATAAAAAACGAAAAGGGTCAAAGCCCGATTATTTCCGTTACAGGATATTCAGTATACGTAACGTTACCGGTACGACAGGCTGCTGTAAGCGAAGACTGTTGTGAGTACGCTTGCAGCAGATACGTTTTTAAAAGCGCTTATTATGCCCGCCTGCAGCATATACGTGAGCCTCAGCATAAAAAGGGAGACTGGCCCTGAGACGGATACCTGGCATGAGAAAACCGGGATATTGCACTGAGTCGCGGATCGGATTTTGCGGGCAGCACTGGCCTGGGAACTGCACTTATCACGACTGGGAGCCCTTTTTACGGGCAGAAGTCTGCACCTCTTTCATGCCATCCACTGCCTGTACATGCTGCTGTTTCAGGTGCATGCTTTCACCTCACAGATTTTTTGCGGTTATTCTGATAACCCATGTTCAGTCAGCTTTCATCTGTGTGCTTATCTGACCTTGGATAGCCTGTGGTAATCAGTGAATCTCGTATAACGGGATGCATAAGGCGGCAAACGTTATTATGGCAGGGCCGCTATAAGCTTCTGCCGCAGCGTACTGATGCGGCAGGCCAGTTCAGCAAGTTCTTCATAAGGCGTTCCCATCACTGAAACCATATCTGTCGGCACGCCGTAGGCCTGTTCTGTAAGCTGCCATCCCTGTTTCGTCAGGGAAATAATTACCCTGCGCTCGTCACCACCAACGTCGCGATTACGGGCAATGATACCGCCTGACTCAAGCCTTTTGAGGAGATGGCTGAGCGTACCTGAATCCAGGAAGACACGATCACCTATTTCAGAAACGGTGATGTTATTATGTTCCTGGAGCGTGAGCAGAACCAGATACTGCGGGTAAGTGAGCCCAAGAGGCCTGAGCCTCGACTGGTAGAGTTTGGTCATTGCCAGCGAAGCGGAGTAAAGCGCAAAGCAGAGAAAGTCGTCAACAGTCGCGGGGACATCAGCTGCTAGCACAGCGTTATCTTCTTCATCTCTTTCATGGTTCTTGATAGTAGTCATTCGCACCCCAGGTAACGTGGAGGACAGTCCTCCTTCCTGAAGCGGAGTCACCAGACGTTCAGCTCGGACCTGTGAAGAACTGCACCGGAAGCAGGCAATGACCGGAGGAGCCAGCCTGCTTAAAGATGAGCAGAATTATTAAATCAAACTAAAGTGAAGTCAATCTTGCCCACGCTCCAGGCGGACAAGATCGGGCTTTGTTTTTACCCCCCCATTTAAATATTCAGGCTGCGGCGCCCTGCATTTTCTGCACATCGCAGGAAATTGCTCATCATCTGTATCATTCGCCCCGTAGCAAGCAGGTCTGCCGCCAGTAGTAAGTCCGTTTTCACTATAAGGTCCATGAGATTGCGGTCATTCATGCCCGCCTGAATACTTTCATACAGCACTGACAGGTGCACCCAGTTGTTCGCAAACGTGTCCGTACAGAGATATTCACCTTCACAGAGTTGCCTCATCAGAAAGTCGACCTTGCTCTTCAGCTCGCCAATGCGTGAGAGCAGGTCTGACGGGACGTAAGATATCGCGTTGTCAGAGGCACTCATACTCGGAAGGTTTCCACTATTGCCCGAAGGGCGTGGGCCTGTGCGGAAAGTGACTGCGATGCCGTGGAGGATTCTTCCACCAGAGCGGCATTGTTTTGCGTCACGCCGTCCATCTGGCTTACCGCCACGCTGACTTGTGCTATTCCCTGCATCTGTTCGGCAGAGGACAGTGATATGTTGTCCATTGCGTCTGCCAGCTCCCCCACCATCCCGACAATTTTCAGAATACTTTCCCCTGTGCCCGTGGCAACGGTTACGCCATCTTCAACCTGGTTCACAGCCTGCTCAATCAGCGTTTTGATATCCCGGGCGGCGCTGGCACTGCGCTGTGCCAGCGTTCTGACCTCACCCGCGACTACGGCGAATCCCCGACCATCTTCTCCGGCCCGCGCAGCCTCCACAGCGGCATTCAGCGCCAGTATATTGGTCTGAAAGGCAATACTCTCAATGACGCCGGTAATATCACGTACTTTTCCGGCACTGAGAGATATTTTGTTCATGGTCTGTGACATGCGACTGACATCTTCCTCACCGGTCCGTGCCAGAATTGCGGTCGCCCGCGCTGTGTCGGCCGTCTGCCGGGCGCCCGCTGCGTTACTCTTAACCGTCGCGGTCAGTTGCTCCATGCTGGCGGCAGTTTCCTGCAGTGCGGCAGCCTGCTGCTCGGTCCGGGAAGACAGCTCAGTATTACCCTGAGAAATTTCGTCAGCTGCCGTGGCGACGGAGGATGACGAGTTCCTGATGTCAGAGACCAGACTGCGCAGACTTGCCTGCATGGCCGCCAGCGATGCCAGCAGGCTGGTTGTATCGTTTCGGTAAAGCGCGACCGGATAAGTCAGGTCGCCACCCGCTATGGCCGCAGCCAGAGCCTGTGCCTGAACAGGTTCACCGCCCAGCTGGCGCATCAACAGCCTCACGGTCAGGAAACAGGTCACTGCAGCCATCAGAACAGACAGCAGGGTAAGCCCCGAGAGAAGCGTGGCCGTCCGGGAGGTACTGGCGCTGTTTTCAGTGACGGTAGTACGGCTCAGCTGCATTTCAATATCGGTAAGTTCATCAAGTGCATCCATCAGCGCCTTCTGAGCAGGGCGGGCTGTGGTCATCAGATACACGGTCGCCTCCTGTTGACGATTTTCGAGCCCCAGCTTTCCTGCCGTCATCAGCGTGGAAAGTGCCGATGATTCAGAGGAGATCACGCGCTCCAGGGCAGATTTCCCATGAGCGGAAACATTTGAGGACATACTCTGCTCCAGCATTTTGCGCTTCTCGACATAAGCGTCACGCTGAGCCACCAGTCGCTGCCACTCGGGCTGCATTTCTACAGGGTCTGAAAGGAGTGCGAGGTTACGAACTGCAATAGCCATATCGCGGGCGCCGCCGCGCATGTCCAGCACCAGTGCAAATCGCTTCATCTTTACATCAACAGTATCGTTCATGCTGTCGCGGGCATGCCATAACGCCTGAATGGCGATACCCGTACAAATGATAAAAAGCAGAATAAGGCTGCCGAAGCCTACAGTCAGACGCGTTGAAATTTTCATCAAGTTTTCCATGAGTGATAAAAGTACTACGCTTTATCGGCCTGAGGGTTTATTCCATGAGGGTTGGAGTTAATTAAATTGAACACAATGTTATTTGCATTTAATCATCATACGAAAGCGAGGCTATACGAGCTAACCCCCGGGCTGTGGCCAAAAATTGCAGCCGAAGCGGTAGCCAGAAGCACGTCTAAAACAATCGCAGTATCAGTTTACGCCCCCGGTGAGGCACATAATATATATCGGCATAAGCGCAGCCGGGATCTTTCATTGACTGGAATCACTCTCAAACTCACTGATGGAAGTGGTTAAATCAAAGAACCATAACTTCTGCAGCAGAAGCTCTGCTAGTTGCCATCACCTGCCGCGGCAGGAGCGGGAGGTAATACTGCTGTCGTTCGTACCGGAGTGACAACTTTAGCGCGTTCATTGTCTTCCGGGCCAGAAGCGAGAATCCAGGTAAATGCATGGAACCCGCTGGATCAGCGAAGAAACCTGCAACATGACTCGGCTGAAGCCTCTTGAACCAGAGCTGCGCTGTGTCAAGTCAACTACCTGATTGACCCCCCAGTTGAATATGACCCATACCCTTAGACGTTTCACTGGCGGTAGCAGCTACCTACATGTTCACGAGTCGGGGGGGACGGAAAACGCGGCCAGATGCCCGGTATTGAGGGGGTGGACTCAGGGTCGCTACGGTTTACCGATTGCACGGCGCTGTGCAGGACAAAAAGAGGTTACCTGCATTTTCTCTGAAAAGGCCCGGCACCCATCGGCCCACACGAATGTTAAAGCACTCATGAGACACTGTCGGCGGCCGAAGATATGATGCAGAGAACTGATAAATCCGAATCACCACATATAGCCAGAAGCTTGCCCCGACCTGTTTTACGACTTCACCTTCATGCCTGGCAGAAAACCTTCGCGAAATTGCAGTTATGCTGGAAGTACGCAGCCCGTTTATTCGCTCTGCAGAACGGCATTACACCACTGGCAGCCGAGATGAACCATTAAAGGTTATCTCAGGAATATCCCGGTAGAGGCGGATGTTTACCCGCTAAACGTCGCGGTCTGGCTATCAGATGATCGGATCAACACATTCAGAGGTATTCATTCGAAGGCACCTGTAAAGCTGATCAGTCCCCACGCGTCAATCTGTTTAAGAGTCAGACAGGTATCATCAATGTCAGGGGGGTAAAGAGGGTTCTTACCGGCTCACCTCTGCCAGTTAAATGAATTTCAGAGGCCCCTTCGCCTGTGTTAAACACCCGCATGCAACGAAGGACATCGTTCCGGGAAATATTGCATCACCGACGCCGGGATAATTTACTATGCTGAAAAATCAGGCATTAGGCTAGCACTCTCCCTTGCGCCTACATGATTGTTATTTTTCAGTACAACATCAAAGATAAGGGACACTGTAAATCTGCCTCGGAAAGTAGAGGACCTGTTGAAATGTAAAGAAGAACGGGAAAATAATTTTTCAAATTACCTTAGCGAACCGACGTGAGGAAACGTCATTTACGTTAGCCTCAGTTCTTCCGCAAAGAGAATAAAACACCGAGGCTTCAACGTTGATGTTAACGAAAACAATATCATACCAGTGCACAATACAAAGCAATAATATATAAATAACATCAGGTGTTTATAATAATTAAAAATAATTCAATCCATTACCCTCATTATTTCATAGTCATTGATAGGGTGTTTTATTTAAACCCCCCTTCATTTGCTATGATTTTCATGTGGTGAACGCAACTCTTTGTCATTAACTCAGCGAGGTGTAAACGTGTTGTACAGCGAAGACATGACCGGTCACGCAGTTATTGGTGAAGCAGCAGTCAGACTTGCCCTGCGTGAACAGGAAATAACCGTCGATGCGCTCCTGACGGAACTGAACGTTATGCTGAAAAATGAAAAGCTCAGCCTCCGCCGCATCAGCGCCGCAATAGGATGGCTGCGCGACTTCCGGAGTATGGGCGCCCGCGATGGCACGGCAAAGGGCTGGATGCTCCCTGATGTCGACAGCCAGAGTGGCGGCGGCAAAGCCATCATCCGCCTTTATGCCGATGATGAAGATGAAATAAGATAACAACCTCCCGTGACAGCGAGCGCAGAGCGCCAGATCCTGCGTACTCTTTTAAAAACTGAGTACGAAACACACAGCCTGATTAACGAAGCGCATTCCTGCCTTGTCCGACCTATAATGTTCATACCGACAGGCATGCACTGCGGATGCAGCGTTATCGGTAATAAAATAATAACACACGTAACCATTTCCATCGCCGTCATCCGCTTCGGCAGGGACTTCCATAGCATGAAAAACACTAATTCGGTGACAATAATTCGCGCCAGGCTAAAGAACTGTGGCGATGCACTGGCGGCAGAGCGCCATGAGCTTGAGGCGGCAATCCGGGCGATTATTGCCTCGGGCGGGCAGTTGACCAATAAGACGATCATTATTGACGTCATCCATAAACTTGAACGCGAGCATGATGCGCAAAGACAGGCGGTGCTGCGCAACGTGCTGGAAATGGTTGTCAAACATACACCGGACGACGCCGGCGGACAGGCCTCGTGACGTCGGAACTGAGCTGAAGGGCTGTTTTCAGTTAATTTTAGCGACAAAGAGCCGGATAGCGCTGCTTCAGGCTTCGAGTAGGGACGTATCGGAGATAGACCCCTTCAGGTGCCATAGCGTGTCTATCAGTTCGTACGGGCTCACTGATTCGCCCCTGAGCAGTATCTGCCTGATGGCCAGCCCGATGACTTAGTGCGTCAGGTCGCTGGAATCTTGTCCGTTTTTCAGTTCCGCACCACTTATGAGCATAGACACATTATATGCTTAATAAGCGGTGTGTATAAATATGCAAAAAAACCGCCCGGAGGCGGTCAGATCAGCGGGATAGAGCCCCGGTCTGGCGGGATATCTCTGTCACCGCCAGGTACCTCGTCCTCGTGACCAGGCGCGGGCTCGTGGTCCGGAACCGGCGTGGCGTCGTCAGGCACAGGATGATCAGACATGCTATTTCCCCCCTTCTGCTTCGCATTATCGCTGTCCCTGGTGTCTTTTTAGTTGCCCGCGGGCAGTTTGCTTTGGTCGGCGTCTTTGCCATCCTTCACATTTTTATCGTTACGGTCAGTCATGGTTACCTCCGGTATCAGGTATCATTAAGTTTACATGAGTGACTGTACCCTTTGTTTATTATTATCCGATCTGTGACTTAAGCGTAAAAACACCGCCTCTAGCGGGTGGACATGCCGGGGTATCCCGCGCTTCGGACATGCTTTGTCCACGTAGAGCTGGCTGATGCAGGCCTCTACGCTCATACGCTGCAACTGAGTCTGATACATGTTCCGTTAACTGAGGGCCGAGCCCAGGAACTGACGTTCCGGGCGGCCTTCCAGGCATACGTTCCGTTCCGCGAGGAAGAGATGTTGCTGCAGCGTAACCCCAAGCAGGATGTGCAGAAAGAAATGCGGAAAATGGGTAAGCGTCTCATACAAATCGTCGTCCATTTGTATTCGTGTTACCTGCCATGGACACTTTCGCGAAAATGGACACTATCGGGGGGGCCTGATCCTTACGATGCCAATGACGCCGGAGCTGCTGCGGGCGCTGGTCAGCGAACTCAGGGAGGAGAGGCATGATTAGCTTTCCGGCTGACTCACGCATAAGCCTGGTCGCCGACGTGATGAATATGCGCTTCAGCTTCAACGAACTGGCGGCAAAATTGCAGAAGACGCTGCATGAGAAAACGGCGCACAAGCTGCATGACACTGAAGAACACCTGGGAGCCCTGCAGGGGGAGATGGCGAAAGTACTGGGTGAGCAGCATGACCCGGCACTGCCGCCGACCTAAACCGCCTCTCCGGCGTGCGGCGGCAACCTTAGCCCGCTGAGCTGCGACATGTCAGAGCAGCGGGAGGTTATCGAAACGTAGCGACCTGAGCTGGCCTGCTGTCTGTGTGACCATATCGGCTCAGGCGCCCTATGCTCTCAATGCTGCTTCGTCGCTCAGGCCTGCTGGCGCGCATCGTCCATCGTCAGGGCGTGGATCTGAGCCTGGCCGCGCAGGTACGCTGGTCCGGAGCGGTGAGTGAAGTGCTGGAGTCGCTGTACGACCTGTTGCGCCACTACGTACTTATGCCGGGCAAAGTGCACACCGACGTTACAATTTAATCACATGCTAAACGTCCGCACTTTTTTTTGACGATTTGAATTACCAGAAAAGTTAAGGCATTAATAGCACATCTATGGAGTCCAGAGGGAAAACTATGGAGATGGATGACTGGTGGTTTGGGTGGAAGGAGTTCACGCCCGAGCTGCCCTGCCCGGGCAAGGTTGTATTAATGGTTGGCGCGGGAATTTCGATAGCGTCCCCCACGCAACTCCCCGGAGGATACGATCTAACTGAAGCCCTGCTCGACCATTTATTAGACAACAAAGCGACTTCCGAAATAAAAAAGGTGTTTAGCCAATGTGAACAGTGGATGGGCCGAAGTCTGCCGCGCTTAGAGCATGTGCTTGATAAAGCGTTTGAACCTTCAACTATTGAAGGCGTCGAACGTAGCGGTTCTGCGCGGGAACTGCTGCGTATTTTTTCCCACCGTCCTCCGAATGCGAATCACCACCTGATTGCCGATTACCTTCTGAAGCACCGTGGTTGGTGTATTACCACCAATTTTGATGACTGTATCGAACAGGCGGGCCATCATCAAATCCCTGTGCACATTATTGACCCTGATACCAAAACTTTTGACATTCTGCACCGGGAATATGGCGAAGACTGGGGTCTCATCAAAGTGCACGGGACGATAGAACACGGCTGCTCTGGCCTTGGCGTAACACTTTCGGACCTGGAGCACGGGCTGCCAGAAGCTTTCAAAACGCAGCTCCAACAGGTTACAAATCAGGCCGATTTAATGGTGGTTGCAGGATACAGTGGCACTGATCATTTTGACATTAATCACTGGATCCGTGAGCGCTGGAATGGAGATCGTTCGACCCGGTTGGTGTGGATTGATCACCGTATTAAAGTAGAGGAAGAGTTCTGGCTGCTCGACGGGCAGGAAAGTCGCGAGCCGAAAGTCTATTGGCAGGGAGCCTTTGGCGGTATGAAGATTCAGTACGGGCCTACGCCAGAACTGCTTACTGCCCTACTTGGAATTCCCAGTAGAACACTGGCCGTTACTGGAGAAGGCAAAGATTGGTGGCGAACGGCTCTGGCTGAATATTATACTCCGACGGAGAAAGAAAAATACCTTACCGGTACACGCCTCGCCAGTTCTATGGGTCTTGGCCAACTAGCTGAGGAGCAGCTCCGCTATTTGAAACGTCAGCTGGAGAACGACAATTTGTTAGTGCCTTTTGAAGCTGAGATTTACTACTCCCGTGGGTTTATAGCTGGGGCGCTAATGATACAAAGCGATCAAAAAACCCCGCACGAAAAAATCAGAAAAGTGAATCGTACCGGTCTAATTCGCGCTAAAGGTAAACCTGCAAAGGCGCTATTATTTTATCTTGCACAGTGGTTTAAGAGCTCACGCAAACTCTCACTTGATGAACAAATAGACGCGTTTGCCTGTCTGCTGGATATCGCTGAACGGAGGCAAAAATGGCGGATCTGGCAAAGTAAACCTTTGCGACGTCTCGGCGAAAAAATATGCATCTTTTTCCATCAGTATTTCATGACACTTGAGAACAATAAGCTGCCTCTGTATCTGGATGGAAGAATACAAATGCAGTCCATTCGCGCGGGCACTCTGTTTTACGACGCAGAGGTTTTTCCCTTTGGAGAGATCTGGGATTTACTATACCGCGAGTATAGTCCTCCAATTTTTTTTACCCCGCATGGCCCGGCTATCCCTGGTTTCTATCTTACTGAACGCAGCACTGCCCGTGAAGAAGATCGCTTCGCAGACTTGGTGCTGGCGAATATTAATTACGTAAATATCCTGCTTTCCGCACTGCGGCGTCGCTGGCCAAAGGGCAGCAAAAGTGTGTTTAAGGAAAGGCAGCAGAGGGATGGATATTTGGATTCAGGAGACTATGTTGTTACATATATCGTGCAACTGTTGAACGAAAGTACCCAGTTAGTAAGCGCTCTGAATGCACCGCATTTGCAGATCCTCATAGCCAGAACGTGGATCAAGGCGGACAGCATTTTAGGGGGTATCGAATATTGGAAACAACAACGGCTTTATCTGGGTACTCCACGTTCACTAACGCCTTAAAGCGGACACCCTAAGTCTGACGTAACCAGTATGTCTTTTAATTCGCCGTTACCTTTGTTTTTAGCCAAAGCAAGCTGATGTTGGTCTGCTCCCCATTTCTAAAGAACATGGTGTAAAAATGCATTCGGAATTTCCGCTGTTTGTGCACTACGAACCTCACTCGCGCGACTATGCTTTGTGCCAAAGTGGATTCAACCCACTTAGAAAAAGGTTAATTAACCGGGCAGTTTGCCCATCCATTTGCTCATAAACTCTGACAAATTTCTGTGTTCTTCAGTCAGCCTGCAATCCCTTTCAGCGTAACCGATGCACCGCCGCAAACAATCACAAGGACATTATCAGCAGGGTTAAAACTGATTTTGCGATCGTACAAAAGTGAGAGTGACACACCGCATGCCGGCTCAGTGAGCACTCGATGGTCATCAAGAAAGCGCCGACAGGCATTCAGCGCTTCATGATCAGAAACCAACACACTCCTGACATCCAGTCGGCTGGCGACGTTAAAAGCGTTTTCACATACCTGGCTTGCAGCCAGCGTCGTTGCTATACCGCTGACCTTATCAAGGCGCACCAGCTTGCCCGCGTTAAGCGAAGCGTTAAATGAGGCCGTACCCGGGGTTTCAACGGCGTAGACGGGAATATGGTCAGACTGGTGTTTCTCCAGCCCCTGAGCGATACCGGACAGCATACTTCCGCCCCCAACGGAAAGTATAACCGCATCAGGTTTTAACCCGTCGCTAATAACTTCATCCACGATTGTGCTGATACCTTCCCATAAAAGTGGATGATCAAATGGGTGCAGATAGATCACTTCATCCGTCGCCAGTGACCGGGCATAATCATTCGCCTCACTCCATACTTTCCCGTGCACAATAAGCCTGGCACCCTCCTGCTCAATAAGCTGTTTTGCCCTGGCAGGCGTGCTTTCCGGCACAACGACAGTAATCGGCAGCCCCAGTTTGCGGCCGCTATGTGCCACCGCTATTCCTGCATTTCCTCCGGAGGAACTAATAAATGCTGTTGCGCCTCTTTCCGCATAGTAGCGACAAATTTTTGCTGCGCTCCTGAGCTTAAACGATCCCGTAGGCTGGGAAGATTCCATTTTAAGCCAGACATTACACCCGCCATGATGACTTAATGGCAGAGAATGAATGAGGGGAGTCCGGATAGCTATTTTCATGAGTTTGATCCTTATGATTTCTCACGCTAATAAAGGGAAAACGTGCAGGCTGAGGTACACATACATCATAAGGGGTATAAGCCTGAAGGAGTGGATACAATAGATAATGAAAGCACCGGTTACAGTTCAGTTTTGACAAGGTAAATGTGCGCCGTGCTCGCTCATTACGAACATCTGTTTGCGTGTCGTTCCGCTCTGTGCCAAATATGGAAGTAGTTAATATCAGTTTGTGTGGGTCAACGAGGAGCAGATCAACTCTGTTCTGCCTATTAGACAAGCTGGATGAAGCGACCTGAGTCGCTTCATTCGGGAGCCTCCATGCCGCCGTACTTCTTGAGCCAGGTGTTAAAGGTGGCGTCTGAAATAGCATGCTTGAGACAGAATTCCCGGGCGGAGATCACGGCTTCGGCTTCGCGGAGGATACTGATGATCTGTTCGTCGGCAAATCACTGATTCATGCGGATGTTCACATGAAACTTATGAAGACATTGCTGACATCGCGGTGTATTTATCAATGGGGAGCAGGTCAATACCTGTATGTGACGCTTACGAAATTTGCCACGGATCATTGCAAGGAGGACTTCATCAACCGCTAACGGCGGCTCCTGTACCTGTGGCTTCGCAGCGACCTCAGAAGCAATGCCGATGAACGGCTTGCACGCTTACACCGATGCATGTCCGTGTCGGACGCTGGAGCATCCTCCTGTTCCTTGGCCCATCAACGTGAACGATGAGACTGAAATCGGGATGCAACCCATAAGGCTGACCTCCCATGGATTACACCTAAAGGCCGCGGCGTAGTGTCAGCACATGGCACACCTAGGCTATGAACATCATCTGATGTGATGTGGCAACGGCATCAGCACTGCGGGCAGGAGAGTCCTGTGATATTGACCGTCCCCGCTTCCGGTCTGAAGGCCGTTTCTCCGGAGCGATACGCGCCTTAAGCATGTGTTCTGACGGTACAAAGTATGGCCCGGTGGAAGAACACCGGATCTAAAGCCTGGCATAAGATGCTTTTTAGCGCCAGCAGCGGACAGTCACTCTATTGGAGATGGTCATTTGCAGATAACGTATCGCTTAAATTTTCAGTACAAATTTCCCGGTGATGTTTCTGTCGGCAAAAGGAGACTTTATGGGAATCAGTGGAGATTTCACGCATCAAAACATGCGACCGGTTACTGATAAAAAGTGACTGCATAATTCCGGGGCACATCGCATATCCACTCAATCCGGCCGCAATATGTTTGCTCAATACGAAGCGCGCCACCTCCAGCGCTGTTGTGCTCAGAACCGCTGTCCTTCAGGACGACAGCACCTGCGGCGTGCGCGGCGTCAGCTGGACAGAGTTCCCGCAGATCGCGGTGTAAACTCCTGGCAGAGGGCTGGCTTACAGGGAAATATACACCGGAAGTGACGGATTACCGGCCGGCCCGTGAAGTTGCAGAATCATCCCCTGTCCTGTGCAAGGTTCAACTGCGTAACTCGGCGACTTTCTGACATTCCGTGGTTGCCCGGAGGATCCTGCCGGGGCAAGTGCCCGTATAGTGCTAAGCTCTTTGAGCTGGCAGGGAAAGGCATAATACTTTAATGACTCCTTTGCGCCCTTTAGCTCCCGCTAAGGTTTTTTTCTTATCACGGCTTCTCTGTGCCAGACGGGGTCATGCTGTTAGCCCGCTGCACGGTCATAGCAGTGTCACCAGATGCACACCGCGAAGGCATCAGCCGTTCGCCTGAATATTCCAGTCAGGTATGATGACTGAGTTTACGACCCGTCAGCCAGATGCGAAATGGTGCATTCCCGGCTCCGTTACGCGCCTCGGCATAACGGGTACGTAAGACTGAAACTGCCATGAGAAGCCCTCGACGCAGGAGGTATGGCAGGAAGGATGCCGGCACGGGCTACAGTTTATTTACCCCTGGTGAATAGGGAGAAGATAATCCCATACCGGCACCGTTTAATTTAGCACATCGGCGTTCCGCTGCCACCGACCGGTGCGGCAGCATCTGATTCAGCCCGCATCCAGATGGCCTGCCGGGTAAGCCAGAACCCGGGTGAGTGAAACACGATCCCCAGCTGCTCTGCCAGAGTCTGCGTCACTGGCAGACGACCCGCCAGAAAAGCCCAGGCGATATCACTTTCCAGCCCGCTACGGTCACAAAGCTGCGTCACGGAAATCTCGTATTCAGTCAGAAGATAAGCGAGAAAGCGTGCGGGAGAGGTGTGGCCATCCATAGTTTACCTCGGGAGGTTAAAGTGGAGTTTCATCCAGATTAAGCTGTCCGTCAGATGTGTCATAGCAGACCTGTGCCAAGAGCGGACATCACGAATTCAGCACAAACTGTAACGTAAGTCTGACGGGAGTCAACTTGCAAACTGAGTAATTAATAATATAACTGGCTAAGGAAATCACTCGGGAGTGCCTAATGCGACTTGAAACTGAACGGCTTCTGTTGAGGCCAGTAAGAGAATGTGACCTGATTGACTTGTTTAGAATTTATGGAGACCCGGCAACAAATACATTTAACCCCGCGGGCCCTTATCCGGACATTGATCATGCCAGAAATGTGCTGAAACATTGGTTAAGGCACTGGACTAATTATGGATTCGGATGCTGGGCCATTGCTGAGAAACTCACGCCTTCATCCATTATAGGTTTTGGGGGGCTGACTCTTCGAAGCTTAGAGTTCTTTAC
The DNA here is from genome assembly GCF_002095465.1 of Pantoea rodasii. Lineage (GTDB taxonomy): Bacteria > Pseudomonadota > Gammaproteobacteria > Enterobacterales > Enterobacteriaceae > Pantoea > Pantoea rodasii. The sequence goes on from NZ_MLFP01000008.1 coordinate 162,541, forward strand.
TGTGAATAATCTCGGCTACAGGTTAGAGACCGCTGTATGGGGAAAAGGTTATGCAACTGAATTTGCCAGGTTTTCTGTGGACTATGGATTCAGACACCTGGATCTGCAGGAAATTTCAGCTACTGTCAGAGCGCATCATCTTTCGTCGCAAGGTGTGCTGAAAAAGTCCGGTCTCCGCTTTATCAGAGAAATTCACGACGTAGAAAATGCTTCGCCTAGCCTATTGTACTCCATTAAGAAAAATGAATGGCTGGGAAACTCATGTTCGTTACAAGCTGTAGACCGTATACAAGGCTAGTAAATTTTTTGATTATCGAGTTTAGATTAAAAGGTATGAGTGGAGAAAAAAACGCAGGTCGGCCTTAAGTCAGGCCTGCGTGAAAGTCTGTTACTATATTGTTATGGCGAATTCTTCAGCTCCTACAGAATCTCTTCTGAAGCAAACTTGATGCGTTTGGGCTTCGAGTAAAAAATGCCCGCCGTCAGGGCGGGCTAAAACACACACAGATATGAAATTCGCGACAGAAGATATCGCACCACAACTTTAGCATCCTGCTAATGATTTTCCACGAAATTAATTTAACCATAAGAATTCTCAGTGAAATTATATTCAACGATACTATTCATTTTCAGGATAACTTTCTTAAAAACGGCTATTCCTGTGCGGGATGAAGTTAAAGTGGGGATGACTGTAGCCTGCTGCTCTAGCATTTTAAAAAAATGAAGGCATGTGAGAAAAGATATAACATATTGATATTATTGATTTTAAAAGAACATCCGTAATGGATGTTCTTTAAGTCACGAGATGTCCCTGTAAGCTTTATTGGGTCTTTGACTCAAAAAATCCCCGAGCTTGTACCAGGGTGAAATAAATTAACCATTTATATTTTTCAGATTCCAATTTTCTAATCATTAGCATAAAATATGCCCACCATAAGGTATGGTCAACCAGTGAGGGTTAAAAAATTATTGAATATGCATCATGTGAATGGGCGGTTAATTTAATTAAGTGAGAGAGACATATCGTTATGATTTTGCTAGACGAAGACAAATACACCATATTTTACAATAGGTTAGATCTGACAAATGAAAACCCTCTGCTATCCCGTGCATACTTAATTCAGACTCAGGAAATTATTGAGTTACTGTCTGATTTTAATCAAAAAGTTCAAAATAAGCCGCTACCTGATATCGATAGGTTAAGAAAAATAGCAGAACTCGCATGCTGTGTTTGGGATCTTCGCATTCAGGCACTCCCCCATCAAACACAACCATCAGAGGAGCGAAGAATAATGGATAGTCACAAGCTAAGAAGTATGGCTAAAACGATAGGTCTGGATTGAGTGTACAGCTGAAATACTCCGTGTTGTCTCACAGTGATGTTGGTCAGGACCATTATCCGGGAACAGAAAATGTGTGAATGAAGCTTACATGGGTATACTATTACGCTTCGACACCGTATTCGTATAAGCGCCATGTATTGACTCTAACTGGAGGTACCTCCATGTACCATGTTGTCGACGATGACGGATTGACAGATATCATTATTGGCGAGGCTGTAATGTATATCCTTGATGGTAAAATGCCCATTACCCGGGCTGCACTGTTGCTACAACTTGAGAGCATTTTGATGACTGAAAATGATGCCAGAAGAAAGCAGGCAACATTTTCCGCCATTTCTCTGGTGAAGGATTCCCTTTCTGGTAGCCCCCCCATAAGATCTGCCGATAAAAAGGATTTTCTGAGGCCAGAACATCCTAACCCAGCGACTCGGCACTAATATTATCTGTATCATCATTGATTTATTAAATGTGGCGACATGAGGTATTGAGAAAAATGCACCAGAAAAGTAATGAGCAAGACATGCTTAGACAGTTCAATATGGAATGCCAGTCATCTTTCCCTGAAAGAGAGTTGCTTAACAGTATTGCCTTGCAGCTCATAAACAAAGGAAGTCGTGTAACTCATAAAAGCCTGATCCTTCAGATATTGACTGAGCTGGAACTTGAAAAGGACAACAAAAAAAGGACTTACTTAGAAGTACACTCGAGATGGTGGTGGGTGGTACCCCAGATGATGAAGGTTTTTAACCGGCTTCTTTTGGTAAACCTGGAAGAATTTATTGGTAAAACGACGATGGTTCAGTGCAACTTTGCGGACATGTGACGTATGGCCAGTTGGCATAACTCGCGTGTGCTAAGGTCACTGGTACGTATGCTCAGGGAGTATAAGCCATAGATAATATCCTGTACCTGAACCGATTGTCCTTGCTGCAGTAGCTCCGTCGTTACCTTACCAATTATTTGATCCATGTGCAGATCTCGTTTATTCAAAGACACACTGTCTCCTGAATCTAGGATGTAACATTATTATAACACCCCTCCCTTAAAAAACCTGGCAAACCACGCCACTCGATACCCTCCATAAATGCCAGCCCTTATAATCCTGTCAGCGACATGAACATGTCCCATTGTTTCTAGCATTTTCTTTCATTATAGAAAATTGCTTAAGAAAAATTATTGTCTATTACGGCTTGAAACAGGAGTTAACCAGCAACCGACGACAGTACTGTGTCGCAGAAGCGAGTATGCGATGTATACTCTCCATGTGCAGAAAATCCGTTGAATGTCTATGTGTAAAGTGCTTCCTTAACTTCACGGTGTTATATTTCTATGAGAAGAGCGTAACAGCATTTCTATGTTAAATTTTCGGGCTTCGTTAGTATGAATCTGATTACCAACCACAGCAGATAAATACCCAACAGTAATTGTATCGTCCGGACTGACCATCCAGGATAGCGACATGCATGGCGTTCACGCTCATCAGCCTCCGCGATGACCGGATCGGCATTCTGTTTTCTTTTTTTCGGTCTTAAATCTAGCCAGATAGACACCATCCCGGCTAATCCTGCGAAAATTTTCAGCATTATGAGCTCAGCCATATCTGGCCCCCTCCTTACTTAAGGAAAAAACCAGTCCAGTACGGCGATCAGCCCCACTATCAGCGCCACTAAAGCCGCTCCAGTTGAAAATGGGGGTTCGCTGGCCTGCTCCTCGTTACGGATGTCATGGAATCGGGCCAGCGCGCAATGAGCATTCGGGGCGTTTAATTCTTGAGACTGCTTTGAGTATCCCCATTCCCGGAGAAAGGCGGCACCACCTTTATCGTTCCCCTCCAGGGCGTTGACATGATTGCCCTTTTTAAAAAAACAGTAATCTGGCATGGCTTTCTCCTGAAACACTGTGGCATTCAGCAATAACATAGCCGAACATTGCCGGTATCGTACAGATAAGCCTGACGTTAATGTGTCAGACTGTTGTCAATGTGACCTGCCTCCGGTATCAGATACAATCGTCAGTTAGTCATGTTGGATCCTTCATTCTCTGAATTATCCTTTCTCCAGCCCGCTGCAAATTCAGACGGCGTCAGATAATTCAGTATCGAGTGTGGCCGACACTCATTACAATCTGTACGCCATTCACTGAGGGTTTTTCTGGCATGGCTGACATCACTGAACCAGTGCTCATTCAGGCACTCATCGCGAAAGCGTCCGTTAAAACTCTCAATAAATCCATTCTACGTTGGCTGATACGCAACCCTGCTCAACAGCCCACTGATCGAGTGCACGGCAGGTAAAATCCGGATCCTAATCGGTTCTTATCGTCGCCGGATAACTACGAAACAGCGCACTGCTGTCCAGAAAACGCGTTACCTGAGCGCGTGAAATGCCGAAAGCGGTGGTGTTCTTCAGGCATTCCTTCGTGAAATCATCCACTTAATCCGGAGACCGCTGGCAAGTGCATCCCTGACCAGTTTTCTATCGACGAGGTCAGGTTCGGCGCATCCGGGCGCAGAAGCTGCCAGATACGCCGTTAACCAACGCGTCGGCGTTCAAGCGCCATCTCATTGATACGTCCAGAAAACTGTAAATCAGCAGCCGGACGCCGGGCCGCATTACGGTGGTGGCTTCTTGAGACGGGTGTTCTCCTCTTAAAGTGACCTGAGCCGCTTCACTTCGGGAGCATCCATGTCGCCGGACTTCTTGCACCAGGCGTAAAAGATGGCGTCTGAAACAGCATGCTTGAGGCAGAATTCCCGGGCGGAAATCCCGGCTTCTCGAAGGACACTGATGATCTGTCCGTCGGCAAATCGCTTCTTCATGGGGATGCTCTAATGTGACTTATGAAGAAATTACTGACATCGCGGTGTGTTAATTAATGGGGAGCAGGTCACTGCTTCAATAGCTAAATCAAGAAACGAAAGCGTCTGTTGCTTTTGGTAAAATTTTATGATGACTACGAAAATTCGGTAATTATTTCAGTTCATCAAGCCGGTTTTCAAGACCGGATTGTTCAGCGTGAAGAGAAACCATACATACATTTATATGAGATTTTCGTCTCTGAAATGGTGTCTCTTTGAAGGGGATACCTCATTCGAAGAATAATAGCTAACTCAGGACACTATCTGTTTCAGATTCAATGTGCGTTTATCCAATAGCAGGCCATCAGCTAAGTCTGAGCTGGTACAGCTCTGCGTGAAGATTATGACCGTCTGTATGTGTCACTTACTTTTATGAGTGAATTCATCTCGCTGATTCAGTGCTTCGTCATAGTGCGTGGAGGGCAATACCGCCGCCCGCGCTATTAACTCCCGCGACCTGGAACCTTTTTGAATTACGTGACACATCGGTTCTGGACTGTTTCTCTGTTCGCTATCCATAACTTACATTGAACATGCAGGAGCGCTATCCTTAAGGTTCCGGGTGCAATGATAGGAACAAAATGGATAAAGGTAATCTCAACATCAGTCATCTTGCGTGGTGCGCGCTGGTCGCCCTCCACACGGCTCGCCAGGATGGCCAGGCTAACTCGCCCGCTCAGGACAACCTGTTTCTGACCCGCTGGTTCGCGTTGGCGGAGAAACAGCGTCGGTTTACCCGCGAGTTAGCCAGCGACATCAGTTGGCTACTGAGGGAAGGCCGCGAGAAAGGCCTTCGCGCTGATCTGCCGGGCAAGCTGGAATACCTGTGGCGTGCAGGTAACGGCAGCCTTCTGGATCAGAATGACCTGTTTCGTCTGCAGCACGCCCTTCATGCGGTAAAGATGAGCGGCTGGATTTACATGGTCCTGGCCGGCAGTGAGTGGTGTGGACGGCGCCAGCTGCGTCTAAGCTCATCGGTATCCGGCGTGTATCTCTGCCGCAGTGCGCTGGACAACGGGTTTAATGAAAATGGACAACAAATAATACCATTATCGGCGCGCCTCACCGGTGATCTGCCAGCGCTGGACGCCATACTTAAGCGTTCGGGCTGGCGTCGGGTGCCAGTTAAGGGTGAGGATGCGTTACTGCACCAGTTGCTGGCAATAGATTTTAACGATGCGTGAAGACTAACTGAGTCTGGTGCGCGCGCATCGAGAAACTGGCATGCGCACCTTTCACTGAGTGGTGCCTCACAGCACAAGCCTTATTTAAGGTCGAACTCAGTCGGACTTTACCCAGGTTGCCGCGGAGCTGGTTCAGGGATGGCTGCTAGAATTTCCGGCATAACGTCGTTGCCACTGGAGATCTGTTTTTAGATTGGTATGCGTAAAACTGAGGCATATCAGGTATATCACCAGGACACATTCGTCAGATAATAAGAAGTCTTGTGTAGAGGCCAGCCCGATGTAATAACCGTTTAGACAGTATGGGGAAACTGACAGATATACTTTGATATACGCCGGGCATCAGAGGGAGGAGAAAACAGGTATCCCTGAAACATCCAGACTCCCCTGTCCCGCATATAGTTAAGCTGAGCGGGGGTTTCAATACCTTCCGCGATCACGGGAATAGCCGTGGTTGCGGAAATATGCAGCACGCTTTCCAGGAGCGCTTCCCTCACTCCTCCTGCCATACTGTAGCCCGTGAAATCCTTATCTATTTTCAGGTAATCGGGATTCAGTTGAGTGATGCTGGAAAGATTAGAGTAACCTGTTCCGAAATCGTCTATGGCGATGCGCACGCCCGCTTCCCGTAACAGGGCTAATTTTTCAGATAGCTGCACCGTCAGGCTGAAGCTTTGACGTTCGGTAATCTCAGCAAGCACCTCCAGATTATTTTTACGCGCGTGTTCAGTGAATTTCAGCAATTCATTAAAGGCATGTGGGCATTCCATAATGTCAGAAGTGATGTTCACAGCAAGATAGAGCCCCCTGTCGGAAAAATAGGTGAAGTCATCCCTCACCTTCTTCAGTAGCTGCGAAGTCAGATCCTTGATCATGCCACTTTGCTCAGCAAGAGGAATAAACAGCGCTGGCGGCGTTCCATGACCTGTTTTGCTGACACAGCGCATAAGAATTTCCACCCCGGCAACTTTGTTATCCCTGGTGCTGATAACGGGCTGATATACCGGGTAAAAACTTTTTTGTGCAGATAGTATCTTAAAACAAACCGCGGCGTATTTATCAGTCCAGTACTGACATAGGTCAGCCAGCCTACAAGTAAACTGACGGCCAAAATAAAGAAAATGACTGCACGGCTCTTTAAAATAAGCTTCTGAATGTTTATGGATTCAGATGATACAAGTACAAAAGGATAGTGTGTGTTTTCCCAGACATACCCCTGAGGGCTCAGCTCCATAAAATCCTGCAGGGGATAAAAGGCGGCATCAGGGGAAATATACCGCAATGCATCACGAACAAAGAAACCATTGATTGCCACGCCGGTGAGATAGGAGGGTGAGCTGAAGTACACCATGTAAAAAATGTAGCCGTCCTCCTGTTTCATCGTCGTATAAAAGGGAACGCGGCTTTCAGAATAGGAGATTGGCCTTAACGGCAGACTCCCTTCTAGTGAGGAGCATCCTGTACTGTTTCTCGAATAAACATTAATGGAACGTATGTGAGGATTGACCGCAACAATGTGGCGTAGCCGCCGGAGTGTTTTGTCCGTGCACAGCTGACCTGCAAGAGGATCCAGAGAGCGGCTGGCGGTTTCTGCCTCACGGTAAAGCGAGGAAACGTAGTCGCTGGCCCGCTGATTTTTAAGTTCTCTCTCCTCAGTATCCGCATTAATGGCATAGCTCAGGACGGTCATAACTCCGGCGCAGAACAGAACCAGCGTTGTCAGGATGGCTGTGAACACGCGGGCGTACGTCCGTATAATTGTGAGAAATTCGTTGTCTGAGTTCATCCCTTCAGATCCAAGTCCTGTTAATAAAGAACATATTTTAACTCGGCAGCCAGCCTTTACCTGCAAATTTCAGGCTGAAGCGCTGGCACGGTGAAGAACATGCGCGGCTCTGAATCTAAGGAATTTTCTTTACACACGTTTCGCTCTGGATGACAAGCCTGAAGGGAATAAGCCCGAAATTGATTGAGCAAAGCAATTGATGTACTTCCGTCATTCATCGACGAATGCATTCCATGCCCGTAAATTCATCTCCTAATCCCGCGTCAAAACGTGAACCGTCATCCCGTAATTTTACCGCTTCGCATGCAAACATTTTGAGCCAGGCTATCCTCATACTGTCGCTTCTACTTCCCTGTACTAACGACAAACTCCGATTGATCATGATTCGCACTCTTTGTGCAAGCCCGGACACCACCACTGCCGGGCTTTTATTTTTGTACTTATCACTTCAAATCAGTACCAAATCTTCTAATCATTACAGTAAATACTTATCATCGATCATTTTATGATCAGGTGGTATTTTGTTGCTATTATAGCGACGTACACATATACACACAGCAAGCGTTATGGGTATGAGATGAATTTCCCATTGAACGAATTTATGCCTGTTGAACACAGGCTTTTTGTGTAAGCCAGCTATAGATTTCTCTGATTAGCTTTGTGCTGGCTCAAAAGGTCAAGAACAACATCTACTGCGAGATGATAATCATCGCCTGCAAAATTATTTCTGACCACCTCTGTCAAAGATTCCTTCGTGAGCTCTTTCTGCCCTTCAAGTATCAGCATTAGCGCATGCCCCAACACCCCAATTACACGGGAATGTAGATTTTCAAAGTACTTTGCGTCTTGCATAACACACCCCTTGAGTAAGAATCATCTCATTCAGTTTATAACAACCAATGAAAACCGGAGTGTTAGTTCAGCTCGTAAGCAAAAACTCAAAAATAGACTAATATTTACGGATCCTGACGGCTTAACAGCCGTTGAGGTGATGCTCTTACTCTTAGTGGAAATGTTTGGCACAGGATTGTGGCCAGCCCGGGTGATTGGATTTCCCCGGGCTTTTATTTGTGAAATTTATAATGGCGAATCATCCTCCTCCCCGCCGTGCGTGGCCACATCCTCTCAGGCACGATCACTGAGCCATTCATCTACCTGTCAGACCATCATCAGTGATGATTTAACGCGATTGTACCCATTAATACTTGCTTGAAAAATTCAGACGATCTCTAGCTGCAGCCTGATGTTAACGATGCAGCTTTGACCGTTTCACTCATCCGGGTAACCGTCCCGCAGTTAACATAGAACGATTTAACGTTTGTCCGTCAAATGCCACCATTTGGGTTCAAAATCTGAAAGATTCACTCATCACAATATGTCGTTGATGCTTAGTGGAATGGAGTTGTGTGCATCTTGATCCACATGCTGGCGTCACGCAGGGAGCACTGCCGTTTGTAACATTTAAGCACGACAATAAAATCGTTGTGGTAAAGGACTTTGTAGAGGCCTGAAAAATAAGATGATTTATTTTACCTCCTGACTTTTTACAGGCGGCATATAAGAAACTTAAACTTAATCAGCAACGTATTGTTGTCTTGCCATGGAGAAGTGATGAAAAACTCATAAGGTGGGATGTTCATCATAACAAGACTGGTTACACTGACGGGTTGCCAGCATGGAAGTAAGCAGCATTTAGTCTATAAAGAGTAAATCAGATCTTATTGATTAATTTGCGCTAAAATCATTCTTCACTTTTATTACGCCAGTTGAAGCGACATGCTGAATTTATCCGTTGTTCGCAGTCGTTGAGCAATCGGTGCTCTGGTCCCCGTTAATCAGAAGCTGCTAAGAACAATAAATATTATTCTGAAAACTCAATTAAACCCCAAGGTTGTGGGGGGTATTTTTAAAGCGACCTTATTTAAATTAATGAATTGGTTTGGAGAACAGCCCACATTAAGTAGGGCCTTAACGGAGATCATTGACCACTTGGTGGAGTTGAATCTTTAGATATTGTCACACCCGCCAACTCGCTGAGGCCTTCGTGATTAATCTCCTCATCCGCCCCGTCGACTGCACGAGAGATGGTAAGGAGATTTTGAAATTCACTGAGTAAAATTGCAGCATCGGACTTAAGAACATCATCTGTATCGGCTGATTCAATCACAGTATTAATTGCTTTGTTGGCAGCCTCAATCATTGAGGTCACACCACCCTGTTTACTTACAGCCAGAACGAGCGCACTAATCAGAAGAGATTGCGCCTCAACACGAGCAGTTAATTGTTTCATATTCGCATCGATCTGTGAGATTTTAGCAAGCATACTCAGAACCACATTTTTCATAACCATTGCTCCTTTAAAAGGCTGATTTTAACTTTTGAAGCCATGGCTGCCAACTTCAAGGAACTGAAAAAATTCAACAGTATCAACTTTCGCATTGTCACAGTTAAATAAACACATAATTACAATAAGTTAGAAATTGAGTGAGATTCAATCATACTCATCCAGAACTTCATTTTTCTGGCCTCAACTAAAACGAGTGGGCACTTCTTCACTTTACAGGCCTGAGAATATGCCAGTTCACATACATCACAGAGGCCGCTAACTTCTGATTGATATTCGTACTCCATGTAATAGCGGAATTTTCCTCCGCACGAATTTATCCTCCAGAATCGTAAAGGTCGAAGTAATTCATCAAGCTGCCTGAAAGTCAGGCCCGTTGGGTTATGAAAACCCACTCTCACGCGATATACAGTCATGAGTTGATAATCCCTAACTCTCTGTTTTTTTTCAAGCCAGTAATAAGTCTCACTGTGATAGGAAATACCTGACCAGGCCGCCACTGAGCGGGGATTTTTCTCACCTGCCTACCTCTTTTGCCAGCACGATGGCGCAAGCGCAGTGGTACCTGCTTGTCTGCCCGACAAACCTGCAGTTGTGTGGGGAAAGGATCTCCGGGCAGTGACGCAGAAAACGTATCTGATTCTGAGGCTCAGCTGTTAAACACAATGATAATGTGTTTAACAGCTGCCCAAAGCCGTTCCAGGTATGAATACGGCGGCGGAATAATAGCAATACTATGCGGTGAAGCGGAAATCACCAGGGTGAACCGCTTTTCAGTGAACACGTCACCACGTGCACCTCTCCACAGTAAAAAGACAACGCCCTGGCAGCAGTTAAACCCTTAGCCGATAAATACCGGACATCCCTCTGCTACCCTGACGTAATTCTGGGCGTTTACACTCTATATGAGAGTTTAAAGCAACAGCGCACAGATCGAGATTTTATCCAGGCACGCTGATCGCACTATCCCTTATGAACAGCAAAGCTGGAACACAGCAGCCCGAGTGATAAATTAACCCGGTAACGAACATCAATGTTTTACCACGCAGGCTCAATCAACTCCTGGCCGATCTCACAGAAGCCTCAGCCAGTTTTTGATTCCCAACGTTCCTGGAAGTATGGCCGAAGGTGCTGGATTAAAATCCAGAACCCCTGCTTGTTGGATAGCCTAAAAGCAGGAGTTCACTTCAGATGGCAGGGTTTTTGGCTGGAGGCCTCACCAGGCACCCCGTGCTCATGTAATAAAATGACGCCATACTGAAGAAAAATCCCATAGTTGAATCATAAGGAGTGGAGCTCAATAGGCTGGTCTGCCAGATCGCAGAGGCACTTATGGGAATCGGGATACAGGATCGTGTCATGGCGCTCCAGAGAGACCATTCACGTGCTGGCTAATAGATGCGATGATAGGAGGCTCAGTACTTGCGGCTGGCCTCATTTGAAATGGAGTCAAGCAATCTGCCCGTCCCGCTGCGGGTTTCATCCGCCCTATACCGTCTCCGTTCGCCTTGTGCTGATAGCGCTCTTTTGATTGCCCGAATAGCGCAAAATGTTACCTTTTTTCTTCTGTCATCATTTTCCGTTATCAGCATGGATTGTAGCTTCATGAGAGCGATGATGATAAAGGCGCGTCCCCTTCCAGCAATTCTATCGAAGCCTCACCGATGATCGCATCGCTCTGTTTTTCTTCATCGTCGCTGTACACAGCATTTCACTTGTTCTGATAGATAATACGCCTGAACTGGCATCGCGCGGGTAACTTCTTCCCGGTGAGCTTGTTTTTCAGATTGTTCATCAGAGCATTTGTAAGAGATTATTCATCCAGTTGCAGCGCCGCTTGAGTCAACAAAGGTTTGGCGGTAAAACATTATGATAATCAGCGGAGGTTGAAATGTATAAATACCTAATCATCTATCCTGACCACTTCGAAACTTACCTGTCCGATGAAATTTTTCGACAAACCCAAGTGATTGAGATAAATGGATCAAAGTTCACTTCAGAGGTTCATCACTGCGATAATGATGGACCCTATGGCGTGCTGATTAATGAATGCAATCCAGTAGGCCATTCCAGGATAATGGAAGTCATCAGAAGGGCCAATGTCCAGCCACTTCCAGTGGTTTGAAGGGTCCCCAGGCTGTTCCCCGGAGACAATAACGCCATAATATAAACCTGCATTCCAGATGGCGTTGCGTTTAAAAAAGGACTTGCCGGTTTTCACCCTGAAGTAAAGATTCAACAGTCAGACAAATAAAGGTAGAACTTTATGGAGACTTTTGGTGTTACAGATATGTTTCGACCAGGTAGCTGCACCAGACAGGTGCAGCTACTGGTGGATGGGGAAGTGAGCAAAAAAATTTATATCCTTTCAGGTCAGGGTAGCCAGCATGAAAACGTTCATAACGTTGAGATACTGGAAAGAACTCACGGTGAGTGGCGTATGGCTATTTGTACATCAGAGACTATGTTAATAAGTAATCTAAACGATGCCTTAGCACCAAAGCGATTTATAAAGGCAGATTCTCTGTTAAGTATTAATTACCGCCAATGAATCGTTTTGTATTTTCTGCAATCTGAATAAATGACGCGCATGGATATCAGCGACGGATACGTCATGAACGCTGAACAGTATCTGACATACTTCAGGAGAAGAGAACCAATCCAGGATGGAAAAAATACAGAAAGGGAACATCTCTCGCTGGGCGGAAATTACACGAACTTATCCAGATAATGACGGGCCTGATTCATTTGGATGTTCTGCTTTCAGATATGCAGGTCTTGCAAGCAATGTCACAAAAAATAAACAGGGAATGATTACACTGTAAAAAAGCATTTGAGGGATTGAATGAAAAAACTCATACGCGGTGACAAAGAGCCAGCCCACCTGGTCGCGGCCAGCAAAGCACTCGAAGCACATCAAGCCAGGTATGGCGACGGTAACAAGCATCACCCTATCAAATATTCTATTGCCTATCGCGGCAAACACTATCAAGTTGAAGTCATCACGCGACGTAACACTATGGCAGCGACGGTGATCACAGGAGCCCGCAGCCTTGTCCGATTATCAGATTTCGCATAATTACCCCACCAGTTACGGCTCAGGAAGCAGTACGAAAGGAGCTTAATCAGTTGTTTTCACGACTCCTGAATTTAAAATACAAACCGAAGATATGGTTATCAGGCGTCGACAAATCTACACTTCAGATCGCGTCATTATAAGGACTATGCTCTGCAGGGAAAGGCAACAATTGAAGGGAAACCTTTAAAAAAATCCCGCAACCTGACCAGGTATGCCGGGCGGAAAGATCAAAAGAAATTCGCGACAAGTGAAATCGCCGAAAGATAGTAACACTGTTGAATAAAGAAAGAATGAATTATACTAATCCTGACGATTAGAAATTAAAAATTCACAACCGTGATTATATGAAATGTCGGCAAAAAAAAGCCGCCCTATCTGAACAGAGCGGCATAGCAATGCGGATTTCAAACATGAGTCTTTTTAGAATAACGAAAAGGATAGCCAGTAACAGCATTACGTCAAGTTACATCGTTATTTTTTTGTGGCCTGCTACGTTTACCCTGACAGATGGACGTTAACTTTTTCTGCTGCGCCTGCTCGTTATAACTCTCAAGTAATTTATGGCTCTCTTCCTTCAGGCGAAAACGTTCCTTCTCCCTGACCCGGTCACCTCCCTGAAAATATTCCACGATGCCAGGCTCAATCAGCGCTACTCATGTGGTGGGCTTCATACGTTCCGGAATAGTTGCTCTTTACTGCATCAGGGCATCAGGGGCATCGTGCGGAAATGTTTGGGTGCCTGCTTCATTTCTCTCCCGTTCAACATTTCTACTAACGCTAAAAGGGTTGAACGCTCCTGTAATCAGGGTTACGGGCATTTATTATAATTCAGACCCATTCTGAACTTGAAAAGTTGGTGGCAAGTGATAAAAAATCATGAAATATCAGCCATCTCTTTAAGAAACGCGCACCTGATTAATAATGCCTGCATAAAAGGATTTCGCAATGGGTTTCAATGGGTTTCAATGAAATCAAGATCGTTACATACTTATATCATTAAAGTATTTTTGTTAAAAAATACAACATGATGCAATAGCTATCTTACTATTTCCCGACGGGGTGAGAACGGCAAAAACAGTAGACATGCTATCTAAGTTTATTGCTACGTCAACGTTATGCGAAGAGAAAAATCCGGGCCGGATTTGACCAGTCTGGCCCTTTTAATCACTTTTTCTGATGTCGCTGCAACCGCATGAATCTTGAATCTGCCACATAGTCATACTTCACCCGGTTAACGTTATTGTTGTCAGATACCAGCATCCGAAAATCCGGTTGAAAAGGTTATTCAAGTTGTGTCTGATAAGTAAGTGTCAGTGACTGTTTTTCAACAGTCACTGGCCTGAACACATCATTCACTGCCTGCCAAAAAGGAATTTAAGGATCAAAGAGAGCCTGAATTACCTCTTCATAATGAAGAATTATCATTCGGCTGGTGTACACCTGGCCTAACTAGTACGTATCGTCTGTGTAAGAAAAGGCAGATGGAGTCTGCTGATAATATGGACGTCAGTGATATTTTTCCCTTTTATGTACCCGATGATATGGTGTGCAGATGTATCAGACAAATGGGCGGATTCTCAGTTTACTTAATCAGCACGGTGGTGCTAAGTGCGGCCTGTTGCTACGTATAAATATGATGATGTGGCAGATTTTCAGTATAAACAATCGTCGTAGAATGTCTTGCGGGTTGTGAAGGGATCAGACTGATAAATGATTTTCTTTGAATGAAGCCCGGCTGCGGAACGCCGGGCAACAATGTAAAGCAGGAGGCCGCCTCTCCGCGGCCTCCGACTCACCTTTATCATAGATGTAGTCGAGGAATTCTGCCTTAACTTTTTTTCCGCTGTCTCAGCCGTTAAATTCAATTCTGCATTTGCTTACCCGCCTGTCTCCTGCCACATATATCCCTATTAATACTTTGCATAAAACAGCTCGTATCAGGAGAGGATGTCACATGGCAACTCACGTACCGGATGCGGGTCACAAAACGTGCAGAGTACGCACACAGCCGGAACCTGCTCAGCTCCTTTTTGCGCCACGCCGATGGGGGCAGCTGGCAGCCTGAATGTTGACGGCGACATCATGGTGTTTGAGGGGGCCGGAGAGACTTAACGCGATGACATTGTTGACGCCTGAACGAACGGTGAGTTCACGGATACGCACCTCCAGTTGCATCTCCCTCTCTCCATACTCCCGATGAATTGCTATCCTTTATCAGGATAAACGTCAGTTGCTCGATATGATGACCGGTATCTTCAGCCGCAGTAGTGTGTGCGCAAGTGATATTCCCAGACCGGCCTAAAATCGTTTCAATCGAGTCAGAAGGGCTGCGTCAGACATTTAGACAAAAATACATGTTGTAGTGATGAAATTCATACTGTTCGCCAGAATCACACGTTCTGGTAAGTGATGTGAGATTACAAAATCTCATTGTGAAATTGCTCATGAAATTTTTCAGAAGTAAATATTGAGATGCACAGACCATCGGTACTGGGTCAGTTTGATTCCACCCGTATACGATCTCTGTTTGTATCACGCAGAAATTCTTTTACTTCTATACAGGCAGGCCTAATGTATTGTCGCTGTTAGCCGATAAATAATGTGTGCCTCATCAGGGTACACATAACCGATACTGCGACTGATTGTGCTTATGGCTTCCTGCCGGGAGCCATTTTTTTAATTACACTGGCTGCACAGATAATTTCTGACCCGAGCCTTGCGCCTGCCACGGCTGGTGCTGGCGCCTGTTCAACGCTTTGTCAGATCTGCAGGTAACTAAACAGGAAGAAACAATATTTCGTTAAACAATCAGGAAGAAATTCTGGTGACAGGGTTGAAATGTTTTACAGTAAGATAAACTGCAGCCATCGTGATGGCCCATCTTTTGTAAAAACAGGGTCCAGTCAGTCCATGAAACGTTAACGATATAAACCAACTTATTTGCGGAACTGCTCTATCGGATTAACCACCTTATTTTTTATCAGCGATTCAGAGTAGAACGTTAAGCCCGGCCCGCCTTGCAGCGATTACTGACTTTCATATCGCTCAACATTCTGCTCGGCCTCTTCAAGTTCTGACATCAGAGCAGCAAGGTCCACCATGCCAGCCGCCGGGTTGCGACTCGCGCGCTGGTACCGAAGCCTGAGCGCACTAAGGCGTATCAGCGCTTCCCGGTAGGGTGTGGCACCGTTTTTCATTGTGACGTCTCCTTTTCACACAAAGCATCGTGTTTATCGCTCATTAAGCGACTCTATCATGGAGGCATACAGCCAGGTGGCCGTTGTCGCCTGAAAAAGCGTGCATTACGTCACAAAAATATATGTCGCACGACTGAGCCCCAAAGAGAGCCGTTACCAATTGGCAGGTTAAATGCTGAAAGGGAGGTGTTACAATAGAAAAATAACCCGGGATGTTCAGTCCCGGGCTCAAGGCTGGATTTCACATAACCAGTCTCACGCCGGCTGTGTAAAGCGGACCACGGTCCTGAAAAGCGTACTGCAAACGTCACGAACGGCCATCATTGTGGTCGGATGCGCTCGCTTATTTTAATACGCAGGAGGAAAAACCCTTCCAGGAAGTATCTGATTTTCCTTAATTATCCTCCTGACTGTGAAATCTCTCTCTCACTGTACAGATTTCGCAGAAATAATCCCTGAAGACTACTGCGGCATAAAAAACATGCATGCGGCATCTGTAGCACTCGGTATCATCAGAAGTGGATCCATTTACGATGCCGGAAATTCTGGTAACGCCACATTATATGTCCTGACGATCCCCCGCTAACCGATGGGGCATTATCTCCTCACGCAACAGTATGCCAGCGACTCTCATCCTGCCCTGCCGCGGTCAGGTTGCGGAAGGAGAACGACTTTTAAGTCAAAATAGATGGCCAGCCGGATGGGTTCGCCTCACAGTAACCGGTTTATTTCAGGCTGGCGTCTGCCGCCAACAACCAGGAGCTGAAACGCCGCAGGAACTGCGGACAAAATGTCCGCTGCACGCGGCATGCCGTAATTTATCTGGACCCTCTGTCCCCTCTCAGTTCGGCACACCTGCTGCTTGTCGGCCTGCGTAGGCGCTTCTTCAACTGTCCGCCAGTCTTATACCGTCGCCTTCTGCCGTGAGAAGCGCCTCAAAATCCCCGGCGGTGAGAGGCCTGCAAAGCCCGTTACCCTGCATGATATCGCACTGGGCGGTCGTCACGAACACCCGCTGCGCAGTATCCTCTATACCCTCCGCCGCCACACTGAGTCCAAGACTTTTGCCTAGCGCCGCGACAGCCCGGAACATCATCCTTACACGTAGGCTGGTACCCAGCTCCAGGGTCAGCGACTTGTCAATCTTGAAGCCGCTGACGAATCCGTAGCGCAGGAGACGAATGGCGCCCAGCGTGCGTCCGTAATGATCGATGACGAACGCGGCTCCCGTGAGCCTGATAGCCTCAAATTGCGTCGGCGAGTCCTGCACCAGTCCCGTCAGCAGCGGTTCATCCACCTCCAGATCCACAAAGGCTGCGTCGCCGCCTGCCGACTCCCGCAGCACGCTTTCCAGCCCTGGGCCGGAAAGCTGACGTGGGAACAGATTAACGCTGACACGTAGCTGCGGGCAGCGAGCCTGCCACTGGCGGACCTGCGCCAGCGCGGTGCGGATAATCCAGTCGCCAAGCGTGACTGACAACGGACTTTTACCAACATCTCAATAAACTCAGCGGGCAGTAGCAAGCCACGCGCGGGGTGCTGCCAGCGGACCAGCGCCTCGCAGCCCAACAGGCGTCCGCTGTCGGCATCATAGCGCGGCTGGTAGTGAAGGATGAACTGCTGCTGCCGCACAGCAGTTTCCAGCTCACGCTCAAAGCGTCGGCGCCGCTGCTCAGCTTCAAGGAATTCAGGACGGAACAGAACGCTGCGCCCCTTGCCAGACGCCTTGGCCTGGTAAAGAGCCAGGTCTGCTGCCGACATCACCGACGACGCGTCCTGACCATGATCCGGGTAGGAGGCAATGCCAGTGCTGGCGCCAACTACTACAGGTGTATCGTGATAGCTGAAAGGCGTCTGTACGGCGGAAATCAGACGTTCCGCCGTCAGGCCCGCCCGGTTACTTCCGCCCGTCAGCAGAATGATAAACTCATCACCGCCAAGCCGGGCGGCAGTGACCGCGTCCGCGCACACCAGCCGGATCTGCTCCGCGACGTGACAGAGCAGCGCGTCGCCGGCGGCGTGCCCGAGCGTATCATTCACCTCCTTGAAGCCATCCAGGTCAGTCATCAGCAGCGTATATGACACACCGGCCTCAGTCAGTTGCTCCAGCTGCAGCATGAACGCGCGACGGCTGGCAAGCCGGGTCAGCATGTCCAGTGAGGCGAGCTCGCAAAGGCGAGCCTCGCTCTCATGTCGGGCGGTGACGTCACGGATAATCATCCCCACCAGCCGTTCACCGCCCTCCCGCCAGCCAGAAAACGAGACTTCAGCAGGAAACTCCCGGCCGTCGCGCCGCTGCCCCCATATCTGCAGCGTGCGCGGTTGTGAAATCGCTGCCTCTTCGCTGGTGATACGTTCGAGCTCGTTGCGGTAGTCGGTCTGGCAGCGTTCGGGAATAAGCCCGGCCACATACTGGCCCACCATCTCCTGCGCGCCGTAACCAAATATAACGGTGGCGGCCGGATTCCAGAAGGTAATGCCACGCTGCAGGTCGGTGCAGATAATGGCGTCCGGGGAGGTGGCTGAGATGGACTCCAGCCGCTGCTGGCTGGCGTGACGGAGCATTTCGAGCCGGTGGACCTCCATCCGGTCCATCACCAGCGAGGCTATGTCGGCCAGGTGCTGTCGGTCTGCGTCCGCCAGAGGTGGGCGCGGCTGCGTGTCGGTAAGGCACACGGTACCAATATGGTAACCGTCCGGCGTGGCCAGTGGGATCCCCGCGTAGAATCGGATATGCGGGTAGCCATGGACCAGCGGGCTGTCGCGAAAGCGCGGATCATCAAGGGTATCCGGTACACAGAGGATCTCCCCCTTCGCCAGCGTGTGATCGCAGAAAGCCACGTGGCGAGCTGTGCCGGAGATGTTAAGCCCGTAGCGGGACGAAAAAAACTGCCGCTGATCGTCAATCAGTGAGACGAAGGCGGTGGGTACACGAAAGAGGCGCGCGGCCAGGGTGGTAAGCCGGTCAAGCGCGTCCTCCGGGAGCGCATTCGCCTGCTGATAGTGCGCCAGCGCGGCGAGACGGGCGGTCTCGTGGTCTTCTGAGGTCGGGCGTTTCAGAGTCTGTCCCCTCTTGTAAAATGAGCTGTGGCCGGCATGACACAGTAAAAAAGGGACACGTTCAATCAGACGAGACCGCAGAAATTCCTGCCGCCCCGCCGCCGGAAGAAAGGCCCGTCAGCTGGCCCCGATGCGGGCGGGCTCAGATATAAAATGACGCCGCGTCACCGGGGCATCAAAAAGATGATAATTCCTGAGCATTCCACGGCAATAATCCGCCTTTCAGGTAAGCGCAGACGCGCAGACTGAAGTGCACGTCTTAGGGAGTAGAAATTACGAGGTCCTCCACCTTCCCCAGCCGTGCGGTGGGTCTCTTCAATCTCGGGATACCCGTGTCGTGCCGCACAGTAAAATTTCTGCACAAGCCCTTGTCTTCTTATCGGCCAACCCTGTCTTAACTTCAGGGACTGCCAGCGGACAGAGCCTGCTACTTTTTCTTTTGCGGCACCAGGGCATAGTGAGGATGACGCCCGGCGAGAAGCAGCAGGAGTTCATACTCTCCCTGACTCAGGGGGGCGGGATTTTTGCCGCCTCCTTCATCTGCCAGACGCGCAGGCTGAGTTCAAACCGCTCGGCGGCAGACTCCTGCGACAAGCCGGCGGCAAGCCGTAGTTCCCGCACATCGGAACCGACAACGACAGGGCGATATAGAAGCTGATTTCCCAGAAGACACTCCCTTTAACCATTGCGCTCCGGACAGGACCGGAAGGATGAAAAATAGCGTGAAGTATTCAACGCATTATAAAATTATCATTATATTATCTTAACTTTTATTGCGTAATGCAATGCACACAACTTGATCCTTCAAAGGTTAACCGCAAGCCGGAATAAATTAATCACAGAGCCGCTTCGTATTATTTCTTTTGTGGGAATATTTTATTTTCGCCGCCCCAGGAATCCTCTCCTTTTTTAACAAAAAACTTACACAGAGATTATTCCGGTATTTTCTGTCTGATTATTCGCCAGGATAGGCAGGGCTTACTGGCGGCAACGTTTTCTATACCGCCTTACCCTGTAATGATAAAAAGGACAACCTCATGAAAAATCGCGATTATATTCAGCGACGGGTCCCAGCTGACCTCAGCAAGATAGACATTCGTCAACAGTGGCAGATAACCTTCTGGACGCTTGAGCTTCGTACGACGCAGGAACGCCTGAGCCGTGCCATACGCGAAGCGGGTCCTGATACCGGCAAGGTACGCGAGTGGCTTGAGAAAAACCCGCCAGGTATCGCCTCACGCGGCTGAGACCTGGCGGCAAAATCAGGACTTCTGAGTGGCCCACCTGAACAATCAGGACAGATCGCGCAACCTGCTGAGTCATGTTGACTGCGGCCGTCGAGTATCAACGATGCCCGAAGCTACCCATTGTCCTTGATGTGTTGAGGTAGCCGGGGGATCCTCCAGACACCATTTGCCGACAAAACGGAAGTCTCATTAACCCTGGCGCTGCCATCTGTCGCCGCAGGCAGGGTAAAACGGGTGATCGCGCCACCCAGCGCAGTCGTCTGCCCACTCAGGCTGCCCGCAGTAGCGGAGACTTGCTGCACCAGCGTGGCGTTCTGCTGCGTAACGCGGTCAAGCTCCGCCACGGCGAGCGTGACCTGCGCGATCCCTTTGCTCTGTTCTTCCGATGCCAGGGCAATCTGGCCAATCAGCGCATTGACTCCTTCGCCGCCTCGCAACACCTCGTTCATCGTGGCACCGGCGCTGTCTGCTGAACGTCTCCCATCGCTGATGCGCACCACGGTGTCGGCAATCAGCCCTTCAATTTCTTTCGAGGCGGCTGCGCTGCGCTGCGCCAACGAGCGCACTTCAGAAGCCACAACGGCAAAACCACGCCCCTGCTCACCGGCACGGGCGGCCTCGACAGCGGCATTAAGCGCCAGGATATTGGTCTGGAAGGCAATGCTGTTAATGGTCGAGGTAAACTGTCGGATCTTTTCTGAGCCCTCTGCGATCCCGCCCATGGCGTCAACCACGGTCTGCATCAGCTCCGCGCCCCGCTGCGTTATGTCGGCAGTGAGGCCTGCCAGCTCGCGCGCTTCGCGGGCGTGTCCGCGTTATGAGTGACCGTGGCAGTGATTTCCTCCATGCTGGCCGCGGTCTGCTCAAGCGCGGCGGCCTGAGTGGAGGTTCTGTCGGACAGGTCGGCGTTGCCGGCGGCAATCTCGCCGGCCTCACGGTGCAGGATAACCGCGTTATCACGGATAGCTTCCACCGCGTCCAGCAGGCTGTACTGCATCTCCCTGACCAGCGGCACCAGTTGCCCGACGCAGTTGCGGCCCAAATCTTCCGGCTCTCGCGTGAGGTCGCCGTCCGCAATGGTCTGCAGGTGCGCGCGGATTTTTGCCACCGGTCGCACGAGGTACACCAGTAAGTAGCGGTCGCAGAACGCCAGCAGCGCGATGGCGGCCAGTAGCGCGGTGAAGAGGATAACTTCAAGCCGGTGTCGCTCTGCCATAACCGGTGCATCCTCGGCCGCCAGCTGCCGGGTCAGGGCCTCGAGCCGCTCGCGCGCCGCATCAGGGTAGCGGTCAGGTGCGGATAGCGCGGCGCGGTAACCGTCCCAGGCCGCGTCTGACGGGACAGCAGTCAGCAACGACATCTTATCGGTCAGGGTCCCGTCCTGCATGACAAGCCCTGCCCGGGTGAGAAAGGTCAGCTGCTGTGTCAGGGTGTCAGCGCGGTCGGCATGGCGATACATCTCGCGTAGCGTCAGCGAGCCATAGCCGCCTGCAAGCGCCAGCACACCCAGTGAGAAGAGCATCATCCAGAGCACGACGCGTCGGATGGTAAAGTGTCTGAGTAACTGCATGGAATTTTCCCCGGTGTGGCTATTATTAAATAACAATAAAATTTATTGCTTATTTTAATTGCGTGCGTTATTAAATTGCGCACTACATTTATTTATAGAGAGTCTGGCAGGAATAATTAAAAAAGGACACTTGCAGACGATAAAATAAAAGAATCGTCCTGCATTAAATAATTCGCTAAAGAAAATAAAAATGACATCAGACCAGATAGAGCCTATAGTGGTCCTCATATTAAAGTTTTTATAGTTCTTCCCTTTCGCAGAAATCGCCTTTCATAACGGTTCGTTAATATACATTTTTCCTTTTTAATTTCGCACCGGAACCAGGCCGGGGCGGAGGAATCTATGCTGAAAAATCTCAGTGGCGACGACGATCGCCGCGCGCGGGCGCTCAAGGCGCTGCGCAGTCCCGACGAAAGTCGCGACGACGTGCTTCGCAAGTTTGTCCGGCTGGCGAGCCAGGCACTCGGCATCCCGGGCAGTTTTATTTCTGTACTGGACGATGAGTTCCAGTACGTACAGGCCGCCCACAACTTTGCGCTGGAAGTGTCTTCCCGCGAGAACTCCCTCTGTCGACACGCTGTGGATAGTGACAGCGCGGTGGTCGTGCCAGATACGGGGCTGGACGCCCGTTTTGTGACGCATCCGCTGATCACCGGCGCGCCGTATATCCGCTTCTATGCCGGCGTACCCCTGAAAAACCGCGACGGAATCGTGCTAGGCACGCTGTGCGTCACGGACACCGAGCCGCACCCGTTTGGCGCCGAGCAGGTTACCACCCTGAAGCTGCTGGCCGCGCTGGTGATGTCGTTTCTGGAGGCCTGGCACTCCGCCGGATTTACCGACCCGGTTACCGGCCTGCCCAACCGCCAGCGCCTCATCCGCGACCTGCAGTTTCTGGCCGCATCGGGCGACAACGCGCCACGCAGACTGGTACTGATTGACTGCATTGACATGCCACGCGCCTACGAACTCGCTCGTTCTGTGGGCATGGAGCCGGTGGAAAGCCTGCTGAAAGACGTGGCCACCCTGCTCCCTCTGCGCCTGCGCCCGGCGCCTGACGAGATGCTCTATACCGTCGCCACAGGGCGATTTGCCGTCCTGACACGCGATAGCAGTCATGTGAGTGCGGACTGGGTCGCAGGGCGCCTGGAGGGGATCAGCGCCGACCTCGGGGATGGGATCGCCGTGGCGCTCAGCACCCACACCGGCGAAGTGGGCTTCCACACGGGCAGCATTTCGGCACAGGAAGCGCTGCGCCGGGCAGTCAGCGCGCTGCACGAGGCTATCGGCCGGGGCGTTCCCGCCATGCGATTTAGTCAGGCAAGCGATGCACGCCATACACAGGACTTTACCCTGATGAACGACCTCGCCGCCGCGCTGCGTGAAAACAGAGGTCTGTGGCTAGCCTTTCAGCCTAAAATTTGCCTGCACAGCGGCAGGCCCGTAGGTCTGGAGGCACTGATCCGCTGGCGTCACCCGGTGCGCGGTGAACTTTCTCCCGCTCTGTTTGTGCCACTGGCAGAGCAAACCCAACTGCTAAGCGAACTGACGGTCTGGGTCACCGATAGCGCCATCGCCCGCCTCATGAGGCTGCGCAACAGCTGTATTCAGCTTCCGGTAACGATAAATGTCAGCAGCCGGGACTTTGCGCGCGAAGGGTTTGCTGACGCGCTGGAAGTGAAGATGATAAGGGCTAAACTCCCCACCTCACTGCTGGGCATTGAGTGTCTGGAGACCGAACGTATTATTGAGAGTCCATCGGCAATGCGCGGGCTGGAGATGCTCAAGCTGCGTGGATTTGGGATTTCGCTCGATGACTTCGGTACCGGCTACAGCAACATCAGTTATTTGCGGAGCATGCCCCTGGACATCATCAAACTGGACCGCACCCTCATCAGTGAAATTTCGTCCGACACCGCCTCGCGCATCATCGCACGCAGCATTATTGGCATGCTGAAGGAGCTGGACTACACGGTGCTTGCTGAAGGCGTTGAGAATGCGGAAACGGTTACCGCTCTCACGGAGTACGGCTGTGACCAGGCGCAGGGATTTTTTTATTCCCGTCCGCTGCCGGAAGCAGAGCTCGATGAGTGGCTGTCCTGGAAGCTGCGCAGCCAGTGCTGACTGCGCGTCCTCAGGCCGGTATGTTGTATCGCCTGAAACCTCCGGGTCCGGCGATAATAACCGCGTTGCGTCCGGCGCTTTTGGCCTCATAAAGCGCCTCGTCGGCGCGGCGCAGGAGCGCATCGCGGCTGCCACTGTCGGCCAATGCCGCCACCCCGGCCGAAACTGTCATGTTTCCTACATACGGGAACGTTGTAGTGCTCACCATCTCGCGGATGCGCTCCGCCGTTCGGGCCGAATCTTTCAGAGACGTCTGCGAAAGCAGGATAATAAATTCCTCACCGCCAGTACGGCAGACCACATCCGCGTTCCGACATGCCTGCCGCAGCAATCCGGCCAGGCTTACCAGCACCGCATCACCTGCATCGTGGCCGTACCAGTCATTAATTTTTTTAAAGTGGTCAATGTCAATGGCAATCGCACACTGTGAAGCATCATCGCCGCGTCGATCAGCCATTAGGGTAAAGCCACGGCGGTTGCAAAGTCCGGTAAGCGGGTCCGTCATGGCCGCGTCGCTGAGCGTTGCCATGCGGCCGGCTACATCGTGGCGGTGATCCAGCACGGCCTCTTTAAGGCGTTCGGCTTCATAATACCAGGCCTGCACCGTCGCCAGCGACGCTTCGCTGCCGTCATCCCGCACCATACCTGCCAGTCTCTCCAGTGGAGAGGCGATACGCCCGGCCAGCAGGGTCACCATGGCGACCGTCAGGATAATAATTCCCAGCAGGAACCACAGCGCCTTTTCTGCGGTGCGCACCAGAATATCCCGCACCGTTTCAGAAGTTCCCGCAATAAAAATGTTCCAGTCCGTAATGTGCATGCTGGCGTAACCTGTCAGGAACTTTTGCCCGTCCGCTTCAGTGCTGAAACGGCCACTGACCGTCTCAGCCAGCCGCTTCTGCAGCGCGGGAGCCAGCGTCATTTTTGTCCCCACGCGGGCCGGGTCGTGGCTGAAAATGATGAGGCCGTCATTGCTGACGATGCTGACGGTCGATCCGCGAGCGTAAAAATGCTGGCTCAGAATATCGCTAAGCATACTCTGTTTTTTGAGGTAGATGGTTCCGCCAATATAGCCCAGATAATCGCCCTCCGGCGTAAACAGCGGCTGTGACAGAAACACAACGTAGTTACCGGAGGCAGACGTAAAAGGTGCTGAGATAAACGGCTTCCGCGTGGTGATAGCCTGACGGCTCGCGTCGGAATGCAGTCTTACACCCACCAGGCTCAGACTTTCAGGTGAGGCTGCGGCGATAACAGCATCACGATTAACCACCACTACCGTATTGAAAAATCCAGACTGCAGCCGGAGCCGGTCAGTCTCGCCTCTGAGCTGCACCGGATTGGTCAGGCCTTGAATTTGTGTAGCGCTCCAGGCAAGCTCACGCTGGGCCGTGGCAAGATAACGGTCGGTTGTATCGGCCAGCTTGCGGGCATAAGCGATATTGCTCTCGAGCAGACTCTCCTCAATATTCCCTTTCTGGAAAATCAGCAGGGCCCCGAGCAGCAGGCATGATGTCAGCATAACACCACCCACGGAAAGTAATATAAGCAGCGTGCGAAGACGTAATTTTTCAGAGACATGACGTCAGCAGTCCGGAGAAAGTTTCATTAAAATATAGCGATTATCCGAGAGATTAAAGCAAGAAGCACATTAGTAAAAATACCCCGTTTACGGGCATAAGAAGCATTATCTGGCAGATGTGCAACGGCCCACGTCACAGGATATAGCTTAAACTTAAAGAGGGACGACTTTCAGTCGAAGCGGTCTTATTTGCATGGCAACCTGTCTCATGCAACGCCCAGTGGCATCATCGACAGATTTTTTTCTCGGAGAGGATCTGTATAAGATGTTTTTTTAATTCAACGTTAATGCTCATAGTCTCGTCCTGCCAGTATCGCTCAAGCGTGAGCCTGCCCACCAAATCGCACGTGCAATCCATGGTCGCAACAATACGATGTCGGGACACATTTCTGGTAATGACCGGAACAGCATCAACAACAGCTGAAAAATAAAGCTGCTCATCAAATATGAGCCACAACCTCGCGGTATCTGAAACGATATTACCCAGAATTTCAAAACGCCGGTGGACAGTACTGGTGCTGTATGACATAGGAAAAATATTCATGTTTAATATTGCGTTAAGTAATACTCTGATTTAAGTAATAAGGGCACATGATCCGACAGTCCGCAAGCGGAACATTACCTTGTTATTTTTAGTCGCTATTCCTGAGATTTTCCATCCTGAGCAGTACCGTCCTGTACACCAGTTCCTCACACCCTGAACGCAGAACCTGCCGCTATTCTGCGTGAAGATTAAGTCTGCAGTGGCTCAGAGGAGCAAAAGTATGGTGCGGCTGAAATATTTACTCCTCATCATTGCCGGAATATCAGGGGTTCAGATTAACGCTGCGATTATCTGAGACGAGGTAAACAGGAAAACAACGTGGGCGAAAGTATGCCCCTAACCCTGCCCGTGACCCGTTTCAGTCCGTTAAGAGGCTCTGGATATTAAAACCCGGCGCGGAATGACCGCCCTTTCAAGTTACAGGTTTTGCCACGCCGTACGGGTAATCCCCTGTTCCATACAAAGATCACCAGATCTGATGGAGCCCCCGTAAGAATGAGTCGGAACAGTGCCGGGAAAGGCTGAGGTTTTTCATCTCACCAGAAACACGGCTTCTTAGTGAAGCCATAACATACCTTTCTGGTCTCCATTACGATTGATTAACGGCTCTTGCTGCCATTTTACTGAGTGCTGGCCGAACCTCTGATCCCGCTGCATAAAGAGCTCGTTATCATGGTGCATTCGCTGTGTGCCGGGAAGATATAAGGCGGAAAATGAACAGGAAAACTGCTGAAAATCATTTAATTTGGCTGGGAGTTAAGCGGCCCTGGGATTAGGTGTGATGAATACTTATCAGTCATTTGCAACATTGTAAATGTCAGAAAATAACGTCAGGCATTATGTGCGAGGCGTCATAAACATTAAAAATAATAATTTATCTTAGTGCGTTGAGGCGGTCTGGTGCCACACTTAAAGTTCAAGACCACATGCCACAGGAGAATTTATGACCTCAGTAAGACGCGGTGGCTCCGGAAACTTCGCCGCCGATCCCCTCCGTGCCGCTGCAGCCGGAAGTAAGGGGGGTGCTGCGAGCGGAGGGAATTTTAAAAACTGCCCGGACCGGGCTCGCGAGGCGGGTCGTAAAGGCGGGCTCATCAGTCGACGGAAACCAAAACCGGAAGCCTGATTAACCCGTGAGTGTATATGCGTACCGTAGCAAATTATAAGCCACCGGTACGCGCTTTAACTGAATGGATAAGGCCAGTCCGAAACGGTATGCAAAAATCCCGGCCAGACAGACTTATTCTCGTGACCGGACGCACAATGCTTGCCTTCTTTGATTTTATGACCGCTTTTTCACGTATCTGCTGTAGTTAAGTATCTCACCGTGGCCTATTTTTTATCTCTCTGAACGAATGCAGAAACTCACGGAAAGTCCGGTTAATGAGGCAGAGCGTCCTTGCATTGACATGGTACCGTTATGTTCAGGATTGAAAAAGTGGTGGGCAATAACGGCTGGTTCCTCAGCGTGTGATTCATGTAGGCTAACGTGTTGCTGTTGATCTTCTGAGGGTTTGACAGAGATATCCTCTGGAATAACCACCCTCGCCGGAAGCGGGTTGTCAGTGAAAAACGATGGCTCAGCGGATTGATTACGCCGTCGACGGAACGCTGTAAATAACGGAAGTAGGAACTGACCTGAGGACGCAATCAGGCTTGAGAGCCGCCGTCTGCCGAAAGGTCTGATTTTTCCGTCGGAAATGTCAGAATGATGCAGCCACAGAGTCTTATATACTCATATAAATAACAGACATGTACAACTTTCCAGCCAGGCGAGACGGCCGAAAACGTGCAAAACACAATCACATAAGCCACTGTTAATTAGCAACTAGCACATTTTGCAAAAAATATAAGCTGTACGCTCACGGAATTTCTGTACAAGTTTTACCGCCTTGTATAACTTTACGTCCTGACAGAGCCGACTACATTCTATTTATCTGAGAGGTTCACCATGCGTCAGAATGCTACAAAATTCCCCGACAGCGCGAGCGATATTGCACATTATTTCAGCAAGGCCTCGGCGCCGACTCAGCAGGAAACGCTCGGTCAGATTGTCGTTGAAATCCTGCGCGCAGGCAAGAACCTTAACCGTAAGGCTATCTGCACCAAACTACTGCGACGCCTTGAGGTGGCGGCCAGTCAGGAAGAGGAGCGCCATTATCAGACGCTCATTGGCATGCTGTTTGAACGCTGAGTTGCACATGCAGTAAAAAAGCGTTACCCGAAGCATGCCGTCCGGGATCGCCCATCGGGCGGTCTGATTACGCAGCCGGTTAACGGCATATAACCGGGAGAAGCGGGTATGCAAAGAAACCAGATAAAGAAGCTTACAGATATTGTTTTGGGAGAGGCAGTAGTTTTGCTGCTGTGCCGGGAAGACAATCTTACTGCTACCTCTGTCGTTGCCCGGCTGAAGAAAATGGCCACTGACGAAACGGATCCGGCGCGCCTTGAGGCCATTGCGCTTGCGCTTGGCGAGTTACAGGCTGAATATTCGCAGTCGCGAGAAAGCCGCGATGCTGCAGCGCTGGCTTTTGGCACGATGTTACCGTCGGGAAGCGGTAAAAAGAATTAAAGAGAAAGACTCACTTCCGGCGGTCCGCCAGTGGCGGGATGCCTGTATGAACAGCTACTATGAGGTGGCTGATTTTGACTCAGGGGGACAACCTGATCACACTCTGCCCGTGAGGGCACAACGGACAAAGAACTATGCAACAGAACATTCACACGACCACACCAGAATCCGACCTTATCCATCATTTCCGCAGCGGCGGTGACAGACTCGCGGCCGAGACTGCCGTGCTTGATGCCGTGATCCGGGATATTGTGATTCACGGAAAGAAAGTAACGAGCAAAGCGATCATTCTCTATCTGATCGCCGAGCTGGAAAGCACGTCAGACGTAGTTCAGCTTGACGTACTGCGCAGCGCGCTGGAAATCGTGGTCGGTAAAACGCCTGATGACCAGGAATTTTGACTGAATCAGTTATGCGGCGCGCGCGGCAGAGAGGTCGGAGGAAGATTCAAACCCGCCCTGCGAGACCCAGACGGCGGCGGCGAGCGTTACAGTAATCAAGACTTTCACAGACATCTCCCGTTTTTCACTGATTAAACTTTTTAATTCAGTGTGGATCGCATGACGACGTTCGTACGCGACTCGAGACAGAACGGGAATAATCTGATAATTCAGTGGATTTGCTGCGAAAGCAGTCTGACGGCGCGGGTTCAGATGCCTCTGAGTTTCTGAGCGTCAGCGGATTGCCCCATAAGCAGGGCGCTGGTGAGTTCGTCAAGGTTGAGGTGTGGGTCCGGCTTAAGAAGGCGCGCCACGACCGTACCGATAAGGGTCTGAATATATTCGGCGGTGGTTCTATCGTTTATATGATCGCCGTACGAAGTGGATAATTGTATTTTATACCTGAATGAAACACCTGCAGATACCTCAGCGCACTACCCCCCTTTTTTCAGTGAAGCTTGTCTGGCTGCAAACCACGGTGCACGGCAACAACATTATTCTGTTGCTCACGGATTTTCATTTCACGCCCGACCTCCTCAATGGCACGCTGACCGGCGCGAACACGTTCTTCGTCAGTTTCTCCCCTGATATTAGCACGCAGGCGGTCCGTGAGTGCAGCCCAGCTTATGGTTACGTCCTCGTCAAGCAGAGCTGTTACGGCTTCGCCAATCATGATGTCGGCCATTTTATCGTCAAAGATATTTTTCACGCGGTTGTCCGGCAGCTTTTTCAGCGGCAGAGTTTATCACAGCGTGACTGACCGGAACACGAGAGAGCCTTCACTCTTGATGTAAAGTGCACAGGTTATGGGGACACGCCCTTATGATTTCATACGTTAAGGAGCGCAGTGAAGGAGGCCTCTTCAACACGGTAGAGATAAACATCGCCGTGACCGGCGAGATGCGCAGGCCATATCATGGCCGCGTTGCCGTCCCCGACGTACTTCTCTCCTAGAGGCTCCACTATGGCCCAGGCGCGCCAAGCGCGCGACGTAAGCGCAGGATCTCCAGTGCCATTTCCGCAGCCTCTTGCCCATTACCGTCCGGGTCATGCGCGAGGTACCTGAGCCGGTCATCACTGATCATCATTTTCTCCTGTTGTCAGAAACAGCCTTTTTCACCAATAGCCTGCCCGTGGATTGCGGACCGGGCGTCTCAGGTGCATGCTGAATTTCTGCCGGGCCCAATGGTATATCCCCTGCCTTTACGAAATATTTACGCATTAAAGGGCGCCGGGCACTGGCAGAGTCCTCAACCCGTTCTACTCTGGGCAGACCAGTGAAGAGAGTGTACGTGTTAATAACTATAAACAGGCGAAAAAATGATTTTGAGTGAGTTTATGCTGAAGGTGAACCGCTGGCCTCATATGCATTTCACAGCTATCGAAAGCGAGCAGCGCGAGGTGGGGCTGGAAATTTACGCCATCGACTGCACGAACCAGACCAAAAGCCGTCTGCTGATTTACCGCACACCGGACGCGCAGCACGCTGCGGCGATGATAACTCACTTCCGCACCTGGCTGGAAAAGGCAAACCAGGGAAGAACCCTCCGGCAGAAGAATTCAAAACGGCCGGTATCAGGCAAACCTTCAGTGAGCGGCGTTGTATCCTGTTAGTTGAACGGGGCCTGCAGGCCCCGTTCACATACTGACTTAACTCGGGGGCTCAGATGGCCTCACGGGTCTCAGGCCAGACAACGGCGGCGCCTTCCGGCGTGAAAAGAGTCCCCTGGAAGTCTGTAATACCCGCCGCTTCCAGCCACATCCATTCTTCCGGTTGCTCAATACCCGCCGCGATGACGTTAATTTCCAGCGCAGAACAGCAGCGGAGTACCGCATGCACTACCGCCTGCATGGGGCCACTGCGATGAATATTGCGCACGATACCGGCGCCAATACGTACACGATCCGGCTGGACATGCGCCAGAAGCGACAGCCCGGCTGAGCCATCCCCAAAATTGTCGATGGACAGGCTGATTCCGGCCTGCTTCAGCTGACGCACTGCAGCAGAAAATGCATCAAGCTGAGAGATGACTGCCGTCTCGCTGACGCCCAGTATGATTTGCTGTGGCACCAGCCCGGCACTTTCAATCGCGCTGACAAGCTGACTTATGGCGTCAGGTAAGGCAATCAGCGTCATGGGCAGAATGCTGACGTATAGCATGATGTCGTCCGGGCACGACCTGCCGGCCCTGCGCAGAGCCTCAGTGACCGCGCAGAAATTATGAGCGAATAGCGCCTCGCCGGAGAGCCCGGCCGGAACTGCATCAGGTATGGCCTCAATGGCCGTGACCTCGCGACCCAGCGGGTCGACTACGGGCCGGAAGGTCACGCTCGTAGCCAGTCCCGTCGACCCGCTATCAACCGGCACAAACACCCAGTAGGCTGCAGGCAATACCTCGAAGTAGTCCTCCTTATCACGCGCTTCCGCGAACGTTCTGAGAAACTGAAGCCCGCGGTCATCATAGGTCAGGCGGTACTTAGAGGTACCACGAGCAAGGACCGCCTGCAGCACGCTATCTCGGTCATGCTGGCGCAGATCGAACAGTTCCATACCGTGGTTGCCGAAGCGGCGCGACGGAGAGTAGTCGCGCATCAGTTCAACGACGTTGTGATGGCGCCGATCGGCGCAGATGTGGCCATAGATTTCCAGTACACCCTCCTCCGGCCCCTCCAGGATCTGAAAGAAGTGCGTACCGTTAAAAGTAAAATGCCTGTGACCTGATGACGGGCGTTAACCAGGGATGCTTTCCCCACCATGCACGGCAGGATGCTGACGGGCACCTCATCAGCGAGATGGCTCCGGTAAATTATTGTAGTAAGCATTTCAGGCTCCGTAATACCGTACATTGTCCCCTGCACCATAGCAGCAGGCCAGGGTTTATCAAACCGGACCGGTAATCCTTATTCGGGCTGGAAAAAATGTATAATCCCGTAACACAAGCTGCACATCAGGAAAGGTATTCGGGACAGTCCGATCATGTGTTTAAGAATTTTTGTGGATGCGTAAAAAGAAATGCCTCTGACTGACCTGTTATGACTCGTTATCGCGTGTTTTAACCGCTCGTCACGTGTGAAATGACGAAGAACGCGACGCTGTTTAAATCGGCATTTGGGTAATCCCTCTGAGGAGAGGTCTAGTCAGGCAGGACCGGTGGAGCACCGCCTCAATCCGGAAAACTGGATATCATCGCGCTGAAAGTCACGCTACCACTCTTATCTGACATAAATTATTACGAACATGCCTGTTTTCGGAATATCCTTCCGGCACTTTCACCATCCGGGTCTACAGTTTGACGTGAGGTGTTCATCAACGTGAAACGGAGGTAGTTAATTTGTCTCTTCAACGCGACGGGAAAGGGCACGTCATCATAGGCGAAGCGGCACTGCGCCTCGCTCTGAGCGAAAAGGAGATAAGCGTGTATTCGCTTATTGCCGAGCTCGGGAACATGGCGAAAGCAGGTGGCAGCAATAAGCGGCTCACAGAAATCTCCGAGGCCAGATGCTGGCTGAAGAGTTTTCACGAGCCTGCACAGGCCGAACGGTACGTGCCGTATCTTCAGACCCTTACGGGTCTGAACGACGAGAAGAACTGACGTCAGAAAAGGCATTCCGCGTCTGGCCGATAAACGTAGGCAATGGCCACACAGGCCGCTCGCAGTCGCCTGTCGTCAGAAAAGGTCAGGGATGACACTCGCCCCTCTTTATCACGCTTAAATCGCAACGGAAAATAATTCCTTCGTTATATATTAAGGCTTACAGTGTTTCTTTTATCAGAGAAGGAAGGTCCGGATGTGGCTGTTTTATTATGTGCTCGGAGTCGGCTCGCAGGATCAGTTGCACGTGAGAGGCTGCGTGTGCCTGGAAGACCATCCGGAGCGGCTGTTTATCGGATCAGCCGCCAACTACCGTCATGCATACGAGATTGCCTCACAGCGCCTAGGGATACGTGCCTGTATCTGTCGCCTGTGTGTAGATGACAGCATGGCAGAAACGCGGGATACCACGCTTTTACCACCTGCATGATGAACTTTTTTACGCTTAAGTTACAGGCATGATTGACCGGAAGTAGAGTCACCACGAAGCCGGGCAACGGAGGTCACCATGACGGAGCGTAATGAAATTCATGTGAACGATGAAATGACACCAGCATCATCGAAACCATGAAGCAGAAAAGCAGGAAGTAACTCCGCACAAGCGCCTCATGTGTGACCATCCAATCACTGACGACACTTCGCCGCTGCCGAATCAGGAGCCGCGTGCCTTGATGACGAATTGCCCGGCGGTGACGGAGACGCACCAGTAACGCCGATTATGTGACCGCCTACGGGCGGTTTTTTTACATACGTATTTATACACGCCGCTCATCACGATACACTGTATATATCCCCAATAAGCGGAGCGCATCTGAAAAACGAAAATGAAATACAGGACCTGATGCATCAGGCAGTGGCTGTCGCCCTGAAACAGCTTCTGCATCCGGGAGAGGCCGTTCACGTGCACGAACTCATAGGCGCCCTGTGGCGCCTGAAGCAGTCCAGCCCGGACAGTTCAATGCGCGTGTCGTGCGAGCGAGCCATCCGTTTACTGGCAAAAAAACTCAACTGACAAAGCATACCGTTGGCAATCAAACGCCGGGTTCATCCGGCGTATATTGCATATTTCTCTGAAAAAGAATGCACTGCTCCTCAGGGCGATCCTGATTTATCATCAGGAATGGCGTAATAAATATTTTATCTGGAATGCCACAAAAGTTATTGCGGGCAGTACTTCAGCGGCTAATAGGCGGCGGAGGTCCCTCTCCGGCTCCGACAGAAATACTTCGGGTCAGAAACCCGCATACAAAATCCCGGATTAAAATTGCTGCAGGTAACGGGATATTCTGCTGATGGATTTTTGTACATAAACTCATCGTTCGCTATACTCCATAATGGATAAATTCTGATTGCTGGTGACCACAGATATTCTTATTACCGACGTAACTCAATGATGAATAATCAATAAGTCCGTACGGAGGAACAGCCATGACCTTGTCTGATGACCTGATGCGTCAACGTGATGAAATGTGCCAGATTGTGGGCTGTGTGGTTTTTGCACTGGCTAATGCCGGTTGTGAAACCCGTCTGGAAGCGATCAGCAACGTGCTCAATCGTGAAATACTCGACGATTGCAAGTGGGCACCTGAACAGATCCGTTTTATGCAGCTGGCCATAGCACAGCTGTATCCTGAAGGTTCCGCACATTCCCTGTCCTCAGGCCAGGACTGATTTTTCAGAGGGCGACTGACACTTCACCGCGCTTCCAGGATCGTTCATCCCCTCTGTGAGAGTCCTGCTAAAGGATTGACGGACAACAAACATCACTCTGGCAACATTAACGGGCAGGCCTCTGACGTCTGGAGAGTGCTGTGGTTTTGATATTTCCCTTTATTGCAACGGCCTGTGCGAGCGGGACAAAATCAGGAAAACACAGCGAAGAGCTATCCTGGGGTCCACGTTGTTGCCCTGTGTGGACGCGCTGCCCTGTAAACACCATGCAGTTTATCTGACAATCTGTCGACCCCGGTCATTGAGGCATCTGATTCCGAAGGCATCAGACGGCGTTCACATAGAAGCTGCTTACAGAGCAACGCCCGATATGATTCTGAAATCAAAAGTGTATTCCGGTTTTTCTGCATACAGTGATGACCTGAAGACTCCTGAGAATGTTAATCAGGGCAGCACGGAGATCAGCATCTTTTAGGATTAAACTATAAGCAGTTTCCCTAAAGGTCCGATTAACCACCTGCAGAGGTTCAGATGAACGGGCATCACGCATCAATCATGCCTCACAACTCAAACAGGATCGCCTTTGGCTGCGCCGTCACATTGAATCCTTTTTTCATTTTTTTTTCGGGCGAATATTTAATACCAGCCTATTGTGAAAGAGCCTCGGTTGTTTTCGGAAGTCAGGATCATGCTATTACCCTTAGTGGACTTTACAGGCAACATGATTAATGCCACCCGGGACTTGAAAGACCGTATTTTTTTATTTTTTTATTTTTTTACACATGTTGTCAGGCTGGCAGAGTCATAATGGTCGTTATTGTCACCTGCAATGGGCCAGCACGTTCTGCGGGAATGCGGTAACTGAGTTTGCCTGAAAATGATTCTCACCCTATCCCTAACTAACCTTATTGCCGAAGTGATTGAGTCTGAGAGTGAATATGCTCCGGCCACACAGGCCCTACATCAGCATATTCGGAGAATAATGGCTCAAATCACAACAAGCCAGAGCACCACTAAAAACTTTTTATCTTTGCAGCCCTTCCTCTGCTTATCAAAGTATCGTTCACAGATGTCATGCCTGAAAAGCTCTTGAGCCTGAATGGGAAACTAGGGCATTTTGCTTGTAAGATTTAACCCTTGAAAGGGCAAAACGAATAACTTTAATCCAGTGCGGATCAGCGGAAATGATCAGAGAACGTTTAAGCGCGTTGTGTAAATCACTCCATGCAGAAACCCGATCTCTGGCATCACTACCAATCTCTGCGCTCAAATGCATAAGGACAGCATTTATGTCGGCTTTTATTTTTTGATACCTCTCTCCTGTTTGATACAGACAAGCCAGTCGCTTTATCTGAACCTCATATCTGCTCGCAGCTTCTGTGTTCATCTGTGCCTCCATCTGACTGAAGCGGGGAAGAAATGATGAGTATAGAATAATATTGTAATATTAAAAATTAATCGACGAATCCTCTGTAGGCCTGCGATCGTCATCGTGACAACAGTGAGTACAGGTCGGCACCCTCAAAATACAGGTCGTAGCAGCATTGATGATTGACGTTTCTCCTGATAAGACATAAGCATACCTAAGCTTAGTTCATTACAATCTCTGACTTTTTTGACTCTGTTCATACCTGCGCTTCGTTAATAACCTGACGACACAAATCTGAATAAGTGAGAAGTCATACTATTTTTTCAGAATTAAGGATATTAAGTTGGTTCAGTCTGGGCATCCTGTCAGGTGCGGGTAACCGTAACGGTATCGGACAGAACTGCACGAGAGCACGGATCATTAATAAACGGAAAACGAAGCCTGAAAACGGTTAAAGCCGTTTTTTTGATGTGGCCATTAAGATGGTGTGTAACAAGGAAACCACCCCCGTTGGGTTCGACAGAGATAACCTGGGTTATGAAATTTTCATGAGAAGAAATATTACCGGAAAAAAATTTACCGACCATGTCCCGGGGAAGAAAGTTACTATAGTTCATAACATAAAGTTTAAAATAGCAGGGAAAAGTATAGCTTAGTACACAAGTCAGTAAATGCATCCTACTGCAGTGTTTTATGTCACATTTCCCCTCACAGTCAGTACTCCTATTGTCAGATTCCCGCCGGTGATGAAGGGATTATCTGCCCCTTCGCTTTATAGCCGGTTTGTTTATTATTCATTTTTCATATCGTCATCAGGACGCAAGGTTATTAATCTGATGTAAAAAATGAATTTTTGGTGAAATTAGAGAGTTGCTATGTTTTTTGTTCGTTAATCAGTACTGCATCATGGTTAATAATTTTATTCAGTCTACGCTGGTTATAATAAGTTCAGTTATACATTTATGACTTCAGTTCTGACGAGGAAAATAATGATGAATGAATCATGGGTTAATGAAGAAAAAACGTTACAGCGGCCTTCAAAAGGTCTCCCTCTCAAACGCATTTCCTGGAGTGCCGTTTTGGCAGGCGTAATAACAGCGCTGATCACACAAATTTTACTGGCACTCCTGGGCACGGCAATTGGGGCAACGGTAATCGATCCTTTGCAGGAGCAAAATCCACTGCATCATATTGGCAATGGCGCATTAATCTGGACCGGGATAAGTATGATTATTGCAATTGCCGCGGGCAGTTACATCGCGGGTCGCCTGGCTCAGCGTGAAGGTGCGCTTCATGGCCTGATGATGTTTGGTCTCACTACCCTGATAACCCTCTGGCTGGCTGTTTCTCTGACAACGGGTATTATCGGTGGGGCTTTCAATGTACTGGGATCTGGTGCCAGTGCTCTGGGTAAAGGTATTTCATCGGCAGCACCATCGATTACAAATCTGGCAAAAGATGAGCTCAGGGAAAATAACATTAACCTCGACGAATTACAGAACGAATTGCAGACGACTCTTCGCCAGACAGGCAAGCCGGTGCTTCAGCCGGAGAAATTACAGAATGAAGCCGGTCAGGCGCTGAATGATGTTAAAAGTGAAGCGGATCGGGCTGTACAAAATCCTCAGAATACCGAGAGTGATATTGCTGGCTGGATTAAAGGTCTTATCAATCGTCATAGTGATACCTTACAGTCGGCCGATCGTGATGCTCTGAAAAATATCATCAAGGCACGTACAGGCAAGAGCGATCAGGAGGCAGATCAAATCGTTAGCCATGCTGCTGAAACGTATCAAAATGCCATGGTTCAATTCCAGAAACTGAAACAGGAAGCCGAACAGAAAGCCAGAGAACTTGCGCAGCAGGCTGCAGCCGCGACGGCTAAAGCCAGCTGGTTTGCCTTCTTCATGCTCTTAATCGAGGCGGTTCTGGCTGCTTTGTTAGGGAATATAGGAAGAAAAACTCAGCCCAGGCAAATCCTGAGTAATGAAAACCATCACTGATAGTGACTCCTTAGAAAACTGATTTTCCGCAGACCATCCACGCATTCGGAGTAAGACGTTTATTAAGTGGCCTTAAGGCCAGGGACGGCATGTAAAGGATAGCCTGCGAGTCATTATCAAATAATTATGAGAAAATTCGTGTGGATTAAAATGACATAAGCGCTTTTAGTTAATCATCTTGATCAAAAAACCAGTTATTGTGATGTCTTTCAACCGTTTTAATCACCCTGTCAGCTGAACAGATAATATGGTTTCTTCCCGCTCTCGTGACCATGCAAGTTGCTTTGTAAGGAGCGACTTAGTCAGTATTGCGCTGAAGCTATACAATTGAAATGTGCATACGAATTTTATACAGAAATGAAAAAACGATTCAGGTCGTTTTGAACAAAGTTCCTCTGAAAGCTCTAGCTCCCTTTCAGAGATGATAATCATTGATAATTTCTGTGAGCTGCCCCCCCCATTTTTGATACAACTGTCAATAAGTAGTCTCTTTTTTTGGACCCTGTGGCCCTGACCCCGAATATGATCCAGGCATAATCAGGAATAACCGGCTTCAGGTTGGTTGCTAATTCTGGCAACCGGCAGATTTTTCGGCGAGTTCGGATGGGGTCATCCAGCCCAGCGCAGAAAGGGGACGACTCTGGTTATAGTGTATGCGCCAGTCCTCGATTTTGCACCGAGCATCCTCCAGCGGCATAAACCAGTTCTCATTCAGGCACTCCTGCCGCAGCCTGCCGTTGAACCACTCTACCGTGGCATTATCCGTGGGCGTCCCTGGCCGGGAGAAGTCAATCCGGATATGCCGTTCGTACACCCACTTATCCAGCATTTTTCCGGCAAGTTCAGAGCCATTGTCTGTTTTCAATAGTTGCGGTAACGGACGTTTCAACGCAATGCTGTGCAGTATTTCAACCACTTCTGAAGAGCACAGGTTTCGGCCTACGCAGATCCCCAGACACTCACGCGTATAGAGATCGATTAGCGTCAGCAGGCGGAGCGGCGACCGTCAAACATCGCATCGGAAACAAAATCCATACCCCATACGTGATTGGGATACAGCCCCTGCGGCTGTGGCTGACGTTTCAGCGCGGATTTATTGCGGCGAGGGCGTTTAAGCCGGAGCGATAACCCCTGCTCGCGGTAAAGCCGGTAAATGCGCTTGTGATTATCGCGCCAGCCTTCCCGTTTCAGCATGCCATGGACCCTGCGGTAGCCATAGTGGACGCGGGTTTCGGTTATCTCCCTGATGCGCAGTCGCAGCGCGCTGTCATCTGCCGCAACGGAGCGGTACCGGAACGAACTGCGGCTGACCTGCAGCGCAAAGCAGACCTGTCTCTCACTGGCACCGTAGCGGGTCTGTAAGTCCCTGACCCATTCGCGCAGGCGTGCCAGCGTCAGCTCTTTTTTGCCAGCACGTCCTGTAACATGGCCTTGTCGAGGCTCAGATCGGCAGCCAACTTCTTCAGGCGAAGGTTTTCCTCTTCGAGCTGCCGCATATGCTTCAGTTCTGAAGGAGAAATCCCACCGTATTTTTTGCGCCAGGTATAAAACGTGGCGTCGGAGATACTCAGCTTGCGGCAGACTTCCGGCAAGGACGTACCCAGTTCAGCCTGCTTCAGGGCAAAGACAATCTGTCTGTTCGGTGAATCGTGATTTTTTCATCGGCACAACCTCCGCTCAGGGGAGTCATTATCATGCCGGAATTCTGTTTCTGAATGGAGCAGGATTTCGGGCCAAGGTCATTTCAGCGCGACAATTATTGTATTTCAATGTTGATCCTGAACATTTAAGAACCACCGTCGCTCACGATTCAACATAACATCCGTTATCACAACTCCCCGCGTATGTGCTATTTAATAATATCAGATAAATATCATTATGCGCCTTTAGACTATGCGGGCGAAAAAGAGTTATTATGAAATTCCGCTCCTCATAGAATTCACAATTATATTCACTCCGTCGTAAATAATGCGTCAAGAGCGTCTCTTTGCGCAGATAAAAGTGCGTTTTAAGCGCTACGACGCTGACACGGCTCTTATCGGTATTAACTGCCTCGTATTGAAGAGCCGCCAGCATGATTTACCATTTTTATATGACGGCTTATCCGATACGGATACCCTTTTACCTACCTCAGCGCGCTATGGCGTGACAGGACGGTTAAGCCTGGAAAAAAGCACTCTTTGAATATCTGCTCCCCGACTAGATCTCTGAGTGATCCTGTAAATTCTGGGGACGGCGCTTATGCTTTTTCCCTGCTTATTCAGATGGGTTCAGAGCCTGAATATTTTATCCGGATTTATATCAGGCCAGGGTTGAGATGGTCCGTAGTATTGACATAAAGCTTAAAAAATAAATCAAAATAATTTAACTGACTCTGGGTGATTAATGGCGCGTTTTTGCTTCACAAGGCGGCTGTATGCAGTCCTGACTTGCGCGGGTTTACTGGCGTGCTCATTGCCTTCAGCGTATGCCCTTTCCAATGGATGTTCGGCCGTCAATGCCCTTTCGGGTTCGACGTCGCTCGCCTTTGGCACCAACCGGTATCCTGCATCAGATTTTGCCGCCGGCGACGCGTTGACGGTGAGCTTTACTGACAGCGGTGCGGCATATAACGGAGACTCGATGGGCTCCGACAGCCTCAGCGTTGCCCGATACAACCTCAGCAGTTTCCAGACTTATAACGCCGCCGACGCCACCAGTAATACCTCACAGACAATTACTCTCACCGTGCCGGCTGGAAGCCTTGAAGCAAACGGCATGGCCGTGCGGGCCACGACATCGTACGGTCAGATAAGTAATTTGGTATTCAGCTGTACCAGTGCTTCGACTGCCTCAGGTGACGCCACGCTATCAGGACTTTCTCTATCGTCAGGCACGCTTTCACCTTCTTTCAGCACCTCAACCAGCAGTTACAGCGCCTCGGTTGACAGCAGCATTTCATCGGTCACGATCACGCCCGTTGTCACCGAAAGCCATGCCACCGTCACCGTTGACGGCACAGCGGTCGCGTCCGGCTCGGCATCCCAGCCAGTCATCCTGTCGTCCGGCAGCACGACCAGTATTTCCATCGTCGTCACGGCCCAGGACGGTACGACTCGCGCGTATACGCTCAGCGTCACGCGGGCGGAAGCTGCGCCTGTTTCCTCAGACAGCGCTGACACCGTAGCTGCCAACAGCACGAACAACGTCATTCCGCTCTCTTTGAGCGGGGGGGCGGCTACAACGGTCGGGATCGTAACTGCCCCGGTCCACGGCAGCGCCCAGGTGAGCGGGACTGCGGTGTCCTATACTCCTGCGGCCGGTTACTCTGGCATTGACAGCTTTAGCTGGCGCGCGTCCAACAGTGGTGGCACATCTGCGGATGCCACCGTGTCACTGACCGTCAGTCCTCCCGCTCTGGCGGTTATGCCGGCAGCCGGCGTGCTGACGCCGGCCACCGTGGGCAACGCATGGTCACAAAACCTGACAGCCTCCGAAGGCACCTCGCCCTATGTCTGGTCCGGCACCGCGCTGCCGCCTGGGTTAGCGCTGGACGCATCAGCGGGTACGCTGTCCGGAACCGCCTCTTCGGCAGGCAGCTACAGCTTTCAGGTTACCGTGACGGATGCAAACGGCGCCACCGGCAGTGCCAGTTATACGCTTGTCGTTAGCGCCGCCTCGCCTGTGGCAAGCGACAGCACCGCCACCGTGGCCGCCAACAGCAGCAGCAATTCAATCCCGCTCAGCCTCTCCGGCGGCGCGGCGTCGTCGGTCAGCATCGTGAGCCTGCCGACTCACGGCAGCCTGGCCGTCTCGGGCGTAGCGATTTCTTACACGCCGGCCACGGGCTATTCAGGCAGCGACGTTTTCTCCTATACCGCGACTAACGTCAGCGGAACCTCCGCCAGCGCCCACGTATCGCTTACCGTCACGCCAGTTCTGTTAACGCTGTCTCCCGGCAGTGGCGCACTGCCCGCGGCAACGGTGGGCAGCAGCTGGAGCCAGACGCTGACGGCATCGGGCGGCAGTACCCCCTATTCCTTCAGCGCCACGACCCTGCCCGCCGGGGTCACGCTGAACCCGGCAACCGGTGTCCTGACGGGAACGCCTTCCGCCTCGGGCAGCTATAGCTTCCAGGTCACCGTTACTGACAGCCTGAGCAACAGCGGCACGGCCAGCTACTCACCTGGCGG
>NZ_MLFP01000009.1 GCF_002095465.1 Pantoea rodasii
TGATTTCCGGCTTGGCCGCTTCAACCGGTGCCGCAGCAACAGGCGCAACCGCCGTCGCCAGGCCAGGCTGCTGCATCATTGGTGCAGCGTAAGCCTGTTGCATCATCGGGTAGCCAACATTAGTCGGTGAACGGCTGATACGAACGGACTCTTCGCCCTCAGAGATTTCCAGCTCGGAGATGCCAGACTCTTCAACCAGTTCGATCAGTTTCTTAATTTTACGAATATCCATGACCCACTTTTCCTACGCGTTATCAACTCGCAGCAGTTATAGCAGAGGGGATTCTTGAGCAGGACATAGGGAGTTCAGTTGGGGTTATAAGGAAAAGGTGGCGGAGTGGATCGTTGGTCATCTGAATTTTATCCCCACCTGAGGATAATGGATGCTTTATCCCCAGAGGGGGATATTGTGGATAATATTGCAGTCATAGAGGTAAACGACATATTAGGGAGGCGTAATCTTATTACGCCTCTTATGAATAATCGCTACTTCTTCAGACTAATTTTCTGCAGGGCTTCCCACAGCCGCGTTTTATCACCCTGTTCCAGATTCGCTTGATCAAGCGCGTGCAGAAAGGCGGCTTTATCGATGAAGGGTTTTCCCTGGGCTAACTGCGCACGGATACCGCTTAGAATACTGGCGCTCAGCACATTAATTTTGCTTCTGACCTGATCCAGCGGCAAAGGCTGCCAACCTTGTTCAGGTGAGGAGAGCCAATCTGCGCGATAGCGATATTGAATCGCTTTGGCTGCATCCATCTGAGCCTGTACGAAGGGTTTCACGGACTCGCCTGCTAAGCCCAGCTTTTCGGCTTGTTGCACAGCACTGGCCAGCACTTTTTCTTCTTGCGGCAGATCTTCAATCGCAAGATGATTGGCGGCTTTGTAACCGGCCACATCCTTCATATAGGACAAACGTTGGTTGATCAGTGTTGCGACATCACTGTTTGTCACCGGCGCTGCCAATGCGGTAACCGAGCAAGATAATCCGATTAACAAAATGATTTTACTGAAATAATTCCGATTCATTTCTCTTTTCCTCTTTTTCCTTGAGTCACATTGCGCCGTTAATTTAACTTTTTTTGCCTGGCACCGAAACCTTTCCGCATCCTCCAGCGAACTGATGTATTGAGACACAAAAACCGGACCTCCCATACATCGCAGGAGCAGATAATGAAATCGTTCAAAACCCTCGTTTGTACTCTGAGCATCACCGCCGCACTGGGCCTCTCTGCCACCGCCTTCACCGCCAACGCCGCATTACCGGTGGGCGCGAAAGCACCTGATTTTGAACTGCAAGCCGCCCTCGCCGGTAAGCCGATGACCTTCTCACTGCAAAAAGCACTGCAGAAAGGGCCTGTCGTACTGTATTTCTTCCCGGCTGCGTTCAGCAAAGGCTGTACCCTGGAAGCCCATGATTTCGCTGAAGCTACCGATAACTTCACCAAAATGCACGCGACGGTGATTGGCGTTACCGCCGGTAATACCGAACAGGTTAGTGATTTCTCTAAACTGGAATGTCGTGACAAATTTGCCGTTGCTGCCGATCCGGGTGCCAAGATCGCTGAGCAGTATCAGACCACCATGCAGATGAAAGGCAAAACCCTCTCCGATCGTACTTCTTATGTGATTGCGCCGAATGGCAACATTCTGCTGAGTTACACTGATAGAAACCCGGATACGCATATTGAGAAAGCGCTCGCCGCCGTGAAACAGTACGACGCCGCACATCCGCAAACTAACTAAGCACAGAGGCCAGCGATGTTAACCGCCATGCTGGCCGCCTTTATTGGCGGCATCATTCTTAACTTAATGCCTTGCGTTTTTCCGGTGATTTCACTGAAAGCGCTCGGCCTGTTGCGCCACACCGACAATGCCGCCCACGCGCGACGTGAAGGTTTGGGATTCTTATTGGGTGTGATCGTCACCATGATGGCGCTGGCGGGCATTCTGCTGGCAGCACGCGCAGGCGGTGCTGCTGTAGGCTGGGGATTCCAGTTGCAATCACCGTTGGTCATCGCCCTGCTGTCGCTGGTTATCCTGGCGGCGGCGCTCAATTTACTCGGCGTATTTGAAGTCGGCCTGTCGGTGCAACGCGTCGGCTCGGTGGAAATCAATCGTGGTGCCTTTTTACGCTCTGCATTAACCGGTGTACTGGCGATTTTAGTGGCAACACCGTGTGCCGCGCCGTTTATGGCGAGTGCAATTGGATATGCGCTGGTGCAACCGCCGGCGGTAGCATTAGTGATCTTCTTTGCTTTGGCACTCGGCTTCGCCGCACCCTTTACGCTGATATCCTTG
The DNA here is from genome assembly GCF_002095465.1 of Pantoea rodasii. Taxonomy (GTDB): domain Bacteria; phylum Pseudomonadota; class Gammaproteobacteria; order Enterobacterales; family Enterobacteriaceae; genus Pantoea; species Pantoea rodasii. The sequence goes on from NZ_MLFP01000009.1 coordinate 2,302, forward strand.
TTTCCGCGCCTGGCTGGGTTTTTGCCCCGTCCGGGAGCGTGGATGGATGTACTGAAACGCGGTTTGGCTTTCCCGATGTTTGGTGCTTATGCCTGGCTGGTGTGGGTATTGGCGCAGCAGGCAGGAAGTGCGGCGCTGGCCGCGCTATTAGCCGCATCGGTGGTGGTAGCCTTTGCTGGCTGGCTGTACGGGATGGCACAGCATCGTCGTTTTGCGGGTAAAGGACACAAAGTGTTGTTTGCCGTGACGGCAGTGTTAGTGATCGCCGTGCTTGCGCCGTTGCCACAGCTGGTTCAACCGGGTGCAGCGCTGGCGGGCGATCAGGTCGCTCAGCTCAGCAAAGAGAAATGGACGCCGCAAGCGGTTGCCGCTCAGCGCGGGCATGGCAAAGCCATCTTTGTCGATTTCACTGCCTCGTGGTGCATCACCTGCCAGGTGAATGAAAAACCTCACTCTCGACCCAGGCCGTTAAAGAGGCGTTGGCAAAACCGGTACGCTGTATATGGTGGCGGATTCAACCAAGTTTAACCCCGACGTCGATGACGCCATGAGCGAGTTTGGCCAAGGCGGATTGCCGATGTATCTGGTTTACCCCGCCGACGGCGGGCCACCCAAAGTGCTACCGCAGGTGCTGACGCCCAGCATTGTGGTGAATGCACTGCAAGCGGCCAGCAGCAAGGCGTAAACGTATCAAGGCGGATTATGCAATCAGACGATAGCGCGCGTGAAAGTTGGCCCGCGCTAATGCAGCAGGCGCAGGCAGGCGATCAGCTTGCCTATACCCGACTGCTGAAAGCACTGGTGCCGGTGATTCGTGGGCAAATACGCAAACAACTCACCGAAGAAGCATTAGTCGAAGATGTGATTCAGGATGTGCTGCTTACCGTACATCGGGTGCGTCACACCTATGATCCTGCCTATCCGTTTTTGCCGTGGCTGATGGCGATTATTTCGGCCCGTGCCATTGATGCACTGCGTCGACGTGGTCGCTATCAGCAATGGGAAGTCCACGAAGAGACACTCACCCAGTCAGCGGTCGCGCCCGATGTTCACCCGTTGGACAACCAGAATGAACTGGCGGGCTATTTGAACCAACTGCCGTCACGGCAACGCGAGATCGTTGAGCATGTTCATCTGCGTGAGATGAGCCTGACCGAAGCGGCCGCCCATAACAATCTGAGTGTGGCAGCGGTGAAGTCGCTACTGCACCGCGCGCTGAGCAATCTGCGACGCTTTGGAGCACACCATGAGTGATCACGAACTACTGATTGAGAAGCTTGGCCGCGAGATGCGGCCGGTCAAACCACCCCTTTCAACCCACTGGCGCGTGCTGATGTGGTTACTGCTGGCGCTGCCCTGTGGCATCGCGGCCAGTTTGCTGGTGCAGCGTACCCTGACCGACTGGGATCAGCCTGGCGCAACTCGCGCAGCAATACAGTTGATGTTGGCGTTCGTGCTCGGCCTGTTGGCCGTTCGTAGCGCGTTTAATATGAGCATCGCCGGACGCCGCAGCATCAGCTGGAAAGCCCTGTTACCCTTGGGTTTGCTGTGGCTAGGCCTGAGCCTGAGCAGCATTCCGCATGCGGTGACGGAAGCTCATGATAACGATAGCGCTCGCTGTTTTACTTTCCTGCTAGTGGTAAGCACACCGATGATGGTGCTGATGATCGCCAGTCTGCGACGGACTCGCGCCCTGCACCCGATACGCAGCCTTGCGATGGCCGGATTAGGCGTGGCCTGTATGGCCGTCACCCTGCTGGCGTTCTGCCATCCTGTGCATCTGCATCCCATGGATTTTGTCATGCACCTGGCGGGGATTGCCGTGATTGTGGTGATGACAGTCGTGTTAGGCCTGCGCTGGGTGAAGCTAAGTTGATTTCTATGATGATCACAATACACATCATCTGATTGATATTTAGCGTCATTAATTCGACGCTTAATAATCAAACTTCTGTCACCATTTTCTTATCTTCAGTCCGGGCAAGATCATATGCGGCCTGCGCCTGTTCCATCTCAGGACCATACTCCATTGCCCAATGTGCCAGCGCCACAAAGGGCTGCTGCAGCGATTGCGCCAGCGGCGTAATACTGTATTCCACACTTACCGGCGAAGTCGGTAACACTTTACGGTTCACCAGGCCATTGCGCTCCAACCGTTTTAGCGCATCCGCCAGCGCTTTATGAGTGATCCCATCGAGTCTTCGACGTATTTCATTGAACCGGGAAGGCTGGGTGCAAAGTACAGTGAGAATTAATATCGACCATTTGTTGGTGATATTTTCCAGTACAGGTCGAGTTTTACCGATATCAATCAGAGGCTTGTCATTAATTTTCGTCATGGCGATATACCCGTTTATATCTGATATAGAGTAAGTGCGTAATTGATATCAAGTATAGTTTTTATATCATCTGGGTTCCACTCTTATAGGAGCATGCAGATGAGCAGATTAGAAAACAAAGTTGCCTTGGTACTGGGCGGCGCAAAAGGTATCGGTTTGGCGATCAGTCAGCGTTTCGCCAGTGAAGGGGCTATCACCTGGTTTACTTCCCGGCGTGAGGAAGAATTAGCGAATGCCGTGCGGCAGATATCGGGCCGCGCTAAGCCATTGCAGGCTGATGTCAGCCAAACGGCCGAACTGGTCGGTATCATGGACACCTTAAAACAAGCTTCCGAACAGATCGATGTATTGGTCATCAATGCGGGCATGTCGGAGTACGCCAGATTAAACGAGATCACTGAATCTCATTACGAACAGATTTTCGGGCTTAACGTGCGCTCACCGATATTCGCCTTGCAAGCGGCATTGCCCCTGCTCAAACCTGGCGCAAGCGTGGTGTTGATTGGCTCGATTGCGGATGTGATTGGCACGGAAGGTTATGGTGTTTACTCTGCCAGCAAAGCCGCTCTGCGCTCCTTTGCCCGCACCTGGACCCGTGAACTCGCCGCTCGCGGTATTCGCGTCAATGTGGTCGCACCCGGCCCTGTGGATACTGAAATGATGGCAGCAGCTTCAGAGGATGTCAGGAAAGGTTTAACCAGCGCCATCCCACTCGGCAGAATGGCAAAACCAGAAGAAGTCGCGAATGCGGCGTTATTCCTCGCCAGCGATGAGAGCAGCTATATCGCCGGAGCAGAGATCTGTGTTGATGGTGGGTTAACGCAGGTTTAGGACGCTCAAAATCAGCCATCGCAGCACGAGGCAGGAGTTATTGGTTTGCACTCCTGGCTTGCTTTTCCACCCTAATGCTAAAGGAGCATTAGGGTGGTCCCACTTCAGAAATTATTAGCGAGAAATTACTGCGGAATGACTTTTTCGGCTTTCAACTTATCGAACAGCGTGGTGAAGGAATCCAGCGTTGAACGATAGCCGGTAAATCCTGCTTTACGGCTTTTGCTCATATCCGTGAACGCTTCCATTGGACGGCCCAAGTCTGCATCGGTATGCCACCACGAAGCCAGCTTATTGATATCCGCCTCGTGCAACTGGTCACGGGTCGCAATTTCGCGCCAGGCGTCAGCGGCTTCCTGCATGCGTCCTTCTAATGGCATCATTTGCGCCGGGAACGCGGCGGCTTCGATGCCGAAGTAAGCAGCCAGACGCGGCCACAGCCAGTTCCAGCGGAACACATCGCCGTTGACCGCGTTGAAATCCTGATTCGCCGCTTCATCCGCCGTGGCAGCCCACAATAACTGCTCCGCCAGCAAACCAGCTTCGGTTACATCCGCGATACCGTTCCACTGCTCAGGCGAGCCAGGGAAAATAAAAGGCCAGCCCTTTTCACGACACAGTGTGGCATAGACCGCCAGCGTCTGGCCCATATTCATGGCATTACCTACGGCATAACCGATGATGGTGTGCGGACGGTGCACACTCCAGCGATAGCCATACTGCTTGGCACCGGCAAACACCTCATCTTCTTGCGCATAGTAAAAATTATCGACCGGCTGGCGTCCCTGCTCCTCGCGGAATGGCGTCACCGGCACCGCACCTTTGCCATACGCCTCAAATGGACCCAGATAGTGTTTAAGCCCGGTTACCAGCGCCACATGCGCACCGTTCAGGCGCTCACCTAGTGCTTCGATCACATTGCGCACCATGCCGCCATTCACGCGGATATTCTCTTTTTCATTTTCCTGACGCGACCAGACGCTAAAGAACAGTGCATCTGGCTTCTCTTGTGACAATGCGTCACGTACAGCGTCAGCATCAGTGAGATCCGCCGTCAAACTGCGGCACCCTGCTGGCACCGCGCCGCGCCCACGGGAAAGCCCCGTGACCTGCCAACCTTCACGCTGCAATTTCTCCGCCAGTGCCCGTCCGATCACGCCGCTAATACCGACAATCAACGCCTGCTTTTGCATATCAATTCTCCTCGATTTCAGTAATGATTAGCCTAATAGAGAATTCAATTCCTATCTCTGGCATAAATTCACATCATTCCCAACCTGGATTCACGAATACATGCACGACCAGCGCCTGAAAGATATCGTCCCCTTTGTTGCCAGCGTTGAAAGCGGCAGTTTTGCTGCGGCGGCAGAGCGATTGCACCTGACCGGATCGGCAGTGAGCAAGAGTGTGACCCGGCTGGAAACGCGCCTCGGTTCACGTCTGCTGGAGCGAACAACCCGCAGCCTGAAATTAACTGATGCCGGTAACGCTTATTACCAAACCTGTCTGCGCATCATGGAGGAACTGGCCGAAGCCGAAGCGGTGCTGGCGGCACAGCGCAGTATCCCTTCGGGCCGACTGCGTGTGGCGGTGCCCAATACCTATGGCCGACTGGGCGTTATGCCGCTGCTGATTCCATTTTGTCAGCAGCACCCGGATCTGGAATTGAACATTACTTTCTCCGACCGTTTCATCGATCTTTTTGATGAGGGCATTGATGTGGCGGTGCGAATTGGCGGATCGCCGGATGTGCCCGCATCGCTCGGCTGCCGTCATATGGGACGCGAGCGCATGGTATTTTGCGCCGCGCCAGATTATCTGGCGCGCAATGGACGTCCTCGTAATGAAAGCGAACTGCTGCAACATCAGGCCATCATGTATGAACGGGTGGATGGCAGCACTAAACCCTGGTTGTTCACCACCGAGGATGGGCATCCGCATTGGCGCACCATGCCGCACCGGATGGCACTCGGCGACGTGGATGCGCAGGTGCAGGCGGTGTGTGGCGGATTGGGCGTGGCGCAGATGCCATCCTGGCTGGTGCGCGAGCCGCTCAAGCGCGGAGATTTGGAGATCATCTTGCCGGAGCAGCAACCAGATGGATTGGCTTTGACGCTGATCTGGCCGCGCCGCAAGCAGTTGTTGCCGAAAGTCGATGCGCTATTGACCGCGCTGGCAGAATTACAGATTCGCTGATGTGGGCGTCCTGAAGGTCGCCCATACCGCGAGGGTCTGCAAATCATTACTACATGCACGTTTTGCAGCGCGGCCATCGCTAAGTGCCCGTTTCGCATCCGCGCGAGAACCACGGGCAAGTTATGCAGCAGCGACGATGTTGGTCTGTATGATTTGTAGCGTCGCTACCGTTGTGGAAATATTTAGCGCGACGCAATATGCTGTCCCTCGTTCTTAGATGAGCTGAGATTCAACGGCTCAGCGGTGGTTTAACCGCCGCGACAACCGGTCGCCACAGAACTGCAGTACTGTGACCAACGCCACCAGCACCACAATCACCGTCACCATCACCTGCATATCAAAGCGCTGATAACCGTAGCGATAGGCGAGATCGCCCAACCCTCCGGCACCGATGGCGCCCGCCATGGCGGAAGCGTTAATCATCGTCACCAGCGTAATGGTAAACCCACTGACAATGCCGGGACGCGCTTCCGGTAACAGCACATGCCAGACAATGTGCCAGCGGTGAAATCCCATCGCCTGTGCCGCTTCCGTTAACCCTTTATCGACTTCACGCAGGCTCACTTCAGCAATGCGGGCAAAAAACGGCGTGGCCGCCAGCGTCAAGGGCACCACAGCCGCCCACACGCCATAAGTGGTGCCGACAATCCAGCGGGTAAACGGGATCAGCGCCACCATCAGAATCAAAAACGGAATTGAGCGGAACAGGTTTACCACCCAGCCCAGCACACGATTAAGCAAAGGGCTGGGGAACAGATCGCCACGCCCGGTGACCACTAAAATCACCGCCATCGGCAAGCCAATCGCCAGTGCTAATATTGATGAAACACCGACCATCAGCAATGTATCCAGCAGGCCGGTCCATAAACGATCAATAGCCAGTGACATAACCTGAAACCTCCAGTTGATCGGCCAGTTTTGCCAGCAGGTCATGTGCCTGCGATGCATCGTGTTGCGCATCCAGCAACAACAGTAATTGTCCGGTGGGCTTACGCTCCACCCACTCCACCGCACTGTAGATCAGCGTCAGTTCGCCCGGCGCACGCGCACTGATTGCCGCCAGATCCGGCTGCGCACCCTGCCCGCTGTAACGAAGCCGCACTAACAAGCGCGAATCGGTGTGCTGACGCGTGGCGGTGAGCAGGGGCTGCAGCGCCTCCGGCAGCGTACTAAACTGCGGGTTCAGTAGTTGACGCGTGGTCTCCTGTTGCGGATCGCTGTACACCTGCCACACCGGACCGCGCTCAATAATTTCCCCCTGATCGATCACCGCTACCTGATGGCAGAGATCGTGCACCACATCCATTTCATGGGTGATCAGCACAATGGTGATGCGGCGCTGCTGGTTGATTTTCTTCAACAGCGCCAGAATCGAACGGGTGGTTTCTGGATCGAGCGCCGATGTCGCTTCATCACATAGCAACAGCTCTGGATCATGTACCAGCGCGCGGGCAATACCTACCCGCTGCTTTTGCCCACCCGAAAGTTGTGCCGGCCACGCATGCTGGCGCGCTTCCAGCCCCACCAGCGCCAACAGTTCATCCACTTTTTGCCGCCGCTGCTGCGCGGGCACGCCCGCCACTTTCAACGGCAGCTCAATGTTTTCTCTTACCGTTTTAGCCGACAGCAAATTGAAGTGCTGAAAAATCATCCCGGTGCGGCGACGCCACTCCACCAGTTGGCGATCCTTTAAGGTACCGAGATCCACACCATCGATCACCACCTGTCCCTCGGTGGGATTTTCCAGACGATTGAGGCAGCGGATCAGGGTGGATTTACCCGCACCGCTGCGGCCAATAATGCCAAAGATCTCACCGCGCTTAACCTGCAAATCGATGCCCTTCAGCGCCTCCTGCGTCTGTCCGGGATAACGTTTGCTCAGTGCGCGAATCTGTACGTGCACCTTGCCGTGCGTTTCTGCCGTGGGCGTCAGCAGCGCCTCGCGCTCGCCGGGGATCGTCAGGCTTGCCATGGTTACTGACTCCAGCCCGGCTGATACAGCTTGCCGTAGAACGCATCCAATTTGGCACGCACCACCGGCGAATGCTGGTAAATATCGACAAACTTCTTCAGGCGCGGATCGTCCTGATGTCCTTCGCGCACCACAAACTGAATCACATACTCGGGATGTTCGAGGCCATCAAACAGCAGCGCATTGTTCGGATCGATGGTTTTGACAACCGCAGATAGTGCGGATAACCCTGTGCCAAATCGACTTCATCCAGCGAACGCGACAGCTGTACCGCTTCCACTTCGATAATCTTCAAATGTTTGGGGTTGCTGGCGATATCATCCACGGTAGATTTGAGGCCCGCGCCCGGTTTTAAGGTGATTAATTTCGCTTTCTGCAGCAGCAACAAACCGCGAGCACCGTTTATAGGATCGTTAGCGATCGCCACCGTACCGCCATCGGGAATCTGGTCAATGGCAGTGTGCTTTTTCGAATACAACCCAACGTTATTGATGATCGCTGGCGCATACGGCACCAGATGGAAACCGCCCTGCTGATTGGCGTTTTCCAGGAAAGGCTTGTGCTGGAACAGATTGACATCAATGTCACCGTTCTCAACGCTGACATTGGGCGCGGTCCAGTCGGTGAACTCCACCAGCTGCACTTCAAGCCCCTGTTTTTCGCTTCGGCCACGGCGGTTTCCAGCGGTGGTGCGAAGGCAGCAGTGGTGCCGACTTTGAGCGGGCCGCTGTAATCAGCGGCGGCAAAGGCGCTGAAGGTCAAAATGGATGCGCTGAGCGCCAGTACATGTGCAATCTTCATGTCAGATCCCTGAGGTTAAATTATCGAAGGTGATGAGCCGACCGCCAGCGTGCCGCCGGGTGGCGGTCAGGCAAACGGTCCTGCTGTTGAAAGAGTTTTTGTCGCAAGCTGCCGGGCTGATAAGCGGTTTTATAGCGGCCGCGCTGTTGTAATTCCGGCACCACCAGATCGATAAAATCTTGGTAGCTCTGCGGATTAAGAATGCGCGTCAGGTTGAAGCCGTCGATGCCGCCTTCGTCGATCCATTCAATCAACGCGTCTGCCACCTGCGACGGATTGCCAACTATCAGCGGATAACGGCTGCCCATCGCGTGCTGCTCCAGCAGGCGACGTCTTGTCCAGCCACTGAACGCCTTGCTCACCGATTCGATGGCGCGGGTATCGCCGCTTTGAATCGGTTCGTCGAGGCCAAAAGCTGCAAGGTCGAGGCCAATCGAACTGGAGAAGTGTGCAATACCGGCTTCTGGACTGGCGTATTCAAGGTAGCTGCAGTGTTTTTCCTGCGCTTCACGTTCGCCGGGTGCCACAATCACGCTGACCCCCATGAAAATGCGCAAATCGTCAGCCTGGCGCCCGGCCGCGACCGCCGCCTGGCGCAATCGAGTTGACTGCTCACGCATCGCGGCCGGTGAGGCCGCATTAACGAACGAGCATTCGGCATGGCGCGCAGCAAACTGCACGCCTCGGGCCGACGATCCGGCCTGGAATAGCAGTGGCGTGCGTTGCGGTGAAGGGCTACTCAGGTGATAGCCTTGCACCTGATAGAACTCGCCCTGATGGTTAATCGCATGGATCTTGCTGGCATCGGCGTAAATACGCTGGGTTTTATCGGCGCGTAACGCGTCATCCTGCCAACTGCCTTCCCACAGTTGATATGCCACGTCGAGAAACTCATCCGCCTGATCGTAACGACGGTCGTGGGCCAGTAACTGCTGTTGCCCCATGGCGCGCGCGGCGCTGTCGAGATACCCGGTGACAATATTCCAGCCGATACGCCCTTGCGTAAGATGATCGAGGGTGGAAAAGCGACGGGCAAACGGATACGGCGCTTCATAGCTGAGGTTGGCGGTGACGCCGAAACCGAGATGCTGCGTCACACTCGCCATACCGGAAATCAGCATCAGCGGATCGTTCACCGGTAGCTGAATCGACTCACTCGCCGTCAGGCCAATCCCCTGCTGATACACATCGTAAACCCCGAGAATGTCAGCAATAAACAGGCCGTCAAACAGACCGCGTTCCAGCAGACGCGCCAGATCCAGCCAGTAGCTCAGAGAGTTAAAATCCACCGAACGATCCTGCGGGTGTGTCCACATACCGTGATGAATGTGCCCAACGCAATTCATGTTGAAAGCATTGAGTAAAATCTGTTTCTGACTCATATCGTCCCCCGGCGTGGTGGAAGTACATCGTTAAGCAGGAAGTTCCCAATCGCCGGGTATTTCCAGCGCACCGGATCGTGCAACGTGTGGGTGCGCGCATTGCGCCAGTGGCGATCGAAATGATGTTCACGCAGGCTGGCGCGCGATCCGCCCAGCTCGAACAGCAGATTGCTGGCTTCCAGCGACACTTCCGTGGTCCAGGCACGCGCTTTCGCCACTTCGATTGAAGCACGGGCAACGTTTTCCGCGCTCGTTTCACGCTGCGCGATATCTACCGCCTCTCCAGCCACTGCGAGCAACGCATCCCCGGCGCTGAGCCTTGCCGCCAATCGGCCAATGCGATCCAGCGTGAGCGGATCTTCGCTGGCCTTTGTCACGCCGCTGTCAGGCCACGGCCGTGCACGCTCACGCACAAAGTTCAGCAGGTCGTTAAACGCCTCACGCGCGATCCCCTGATCCACTGCGGCATGCATAATCTGCGCAAAGGGGCCAACGGTAGTGGGTCGTTCAAACGCGGTCTGGAAGGGCACCACATCTTCTGCGGCAATCGCCACGTCTCGGAACTGCACGCTGCCGCTGCCGGTGGTGCGCTGTCCAAAACCGCTCCAGTCGTCAATCACCGTCACGCCCGCTTGATGGCGCGGCACAAACACCAACTGTTCCTTGCCGTCATCCGCCAGCGCCAAAGTGGGAATACGGTCGGCGAACAGCGCACCGGTGGCATAAAACTTGTCGCCCGTCAGGCGCAGTCCCTCCAGTTGTTGCGTGATGGCCGTGGACCGCTGATGCGCGGCGGGCGAACTGAACTCTGCTAACGCATTGCCCAGATGCACCCCGGCGAGTACTTCAGCGTACAGTCGCTGCTGCTGCGCCTCGCTCCCATTAATCCGCAGCACTTCCAAGGCATAAAAATGGTTCTGCGGCACCTGACCCACCGATCCGTCAGCGGCACTCAGTATCACAAAAATCTCAGCCAGCTCGGCGGAGGAGATAGCGATCCCGCCATGGGCACGCGGCACCGTAATGCCACCGAGCCCAGACTGGAAATAGAGCTGCAACTCTGCAAACGGCAATTCGCGCGCGTGGTCACGCTGGGCTGAACCACTGCGAAAACGCGTAGCCAGATCCTGGGCAACGTCCAGCGCCTGTGCGGCACTGCTGATACGCAGCGCGGGCTGTTTTGGGGAAACCTGCGTCATGGCGACTCCTTAAATCCAGGCATGACGCGCAGGCAGCACGTCGTTGAGGTAGTAATTGCCGATGGCATGATTTTTCCAGCGAACAGGATCGTGCAGCGTATGGGTGCGGGCGTTGCGCCAGTGGCGATCCAGCCCGTGACGCAGCAGCGTGGCGCGACTGCCGCCCCACTCCAGCAATTTTTCACTGGCGCGCAGCGCAATCTCGGTGGTCAGCACTTTAGCTTCTGCCACCGCAATCGAGGCGCGAGCGCAGTTTTCTGCGGTTAACGATTGAGGATCAATGTTGTCGAGCACGCGAGCGGCGCGTGCCAGCAGCGCATTCGCCGCGCTCAGCTCGGTGCTGATGCGACCGACATCCGCCAAAATATAAGGGTCGTCTGCATTGCGACTGACCCCGGCATCGACCCACGGGCGAGAGCTGCTGCGCACGAAGACCAGCGCTTCATCCAGCGCGCCTTGTGCAATGCCCGCATCAATCGCAGCCTGAATCAGTTGAGACACCGCGCCGCGCAACGTGGGTTTATCGGCTGCGGGTAACGGCATGGTGAGGTCAGCAGGCACGATAACCTGCTGCAATTTCACCGTGCCGCTGGCGGTGGTGCGTTGTCCGATGCCTGACCAGTCATCCACAATTTCCACGCCATCGGCAGGCAAGGGAATAAACGCCATCACTGGCTGTTCAGCGTGAAACGCTGTAGTGGCGAGGATGTCCGCAAACAGCGCGCCGGTGGAGTAGAACTTTTCGCCCGTCAGTTGCAAACCCTGTGACGTTGTCACCAGTTGTGCCTGTACATCCCGCGTGTGTTGGGTGTTTTTTTCCGGCCCGCCATTACCCAGACGTTGACCTTTTACTACTTCGCTCAATAAAAACTGCTGCTGTTCAGCGCTGCCTTCGCCCAAAATAAATTGGATCAACCCAAAATGATTTTGCGGAATTTGTCCCAGCGAAGGATCGCTGGCCGAGATCACACGAAAGACTTCCGCCACAGTCTGGAATGACAATCCGCCACCGCCAAACTCTCGCGGCACACTAATACTGCCGAGCCCCAGCAGGGTGAACTGATTGAGCAGTTCTCGCGGATAAATACGCTGCTGGTCGCGTTCTACCGCGCCCGCTAACGCCTGTTCTGCCAGATGGCGTGCGGCGGCGAGGGCTTCTGCATCCGTGGTTATCACCGCAGCGCGTGGCGTTAATGAATAACTGTTTTGCGTCATGATTGATTTCACTTTTTTATCGCGCAGTGAACAACAGTCCCGCATTTGAGTAAGCACGGGCCGTAGAATAAATAACGAATTGATTGGGATAATAATCAGCGGGAATAAAACAAGTAAATAGCGAGGTTATGCTATATCCGGCAATCAGTTTTCACTAATCAGATATACGATGAAGAAGCCTTGTGAGAATAAGAAAGACGCGGAGAGCGGCAGGCATGCCGCATAAAAATACCGAGGTAATTCTTAATAGCAATTAACACTCATTATAGTTAAAAAACGCATTAACCAATAAATGCCCGGTACCGAATTCACGGTACCAGGCATCGTGTTTAATTTTCGGGGTCAAACAGTGCGCGAGCGTAGTTCTGTGCAGAGACTTTATTCTCGCTGTGCGGGATCTCCACGCTATCGATGAGCTTTGCCTGCTGATAGCTTTTCACCGTCTCATGCTGAGTGAGTTGCTGCGTGGTCTGCGCGGCCAGCTCACCTTTTTTGTTCTGCGAAACCACGGTCTGGCTACGATCTTCATCATCAATCAGATGATAGCGGTAATTTTGAGATGACTTGAGTGCCGTCAGTTTCGCTGCCCCATCAGAATCCAACGCGGTGTGGAAACTGGCTTTAAGTTTAAACAGCGTATCCTGGGTCAAATCCTGGGTATCAGTGTGCTGCTGCGAGCGAGTTTGCTGCGCGACGTCTAACGAGAAAGTGTCCTGTTCCTCCGGTTTATAAGGATTATCAGAACGTGGCGTCTGCTGATAGCTGGCGGAGAAATCGGCCAGGCCGCTAATGGCACCGTTTTTAGCGGCGTTAGCATCAATGGAGATGACTCGCTGCGTGTTCACGCTGTGACTTGCCTGTCCTTGCGTAGTGTTCAGCGCCCGGAAGCTGGCTTTGAATAGGTTCAGCATGTCGCGATCGCCGTGCCCCCGCGCTGCAGCCTGATCAAATTTGGCAGACCACTGATCGAGTGCAGTGGCCTGCTGTTCGGCGCTGCCTGCCTGAGTCAGCTTTGACACATCAGTATCGAGCTTGATACTGACATCCCCGTTGTGAAAACCGAGCCAGCGCTCTTTATCATCCGCGTGAAGGTTGAGGGACTGTGTCACATTGTTGCCATTGCGCAGATCGGTCTTCAAATCGACGCTTTTCAACTGTGCACTATCAAACTTCATCAGGTCGCTGATATCCAGTTGGGTCGTGCCTGCATCCAAACCGTCCAGCGTTTTTTGCAAGCCATCGGAGAGCTGACTGATGGCTGTGGCCTCATCACTGTTGAGTTGACCCCCACTGGTCTTCAGCTCCACCACCAGCCCGCCCTGTTGGCGCGTCATTTGCAGATTCACCTCAATCCCAGATTGGGTGGTTACGGTGAGTGCCACCGCACTTTGGCTGCTGCTGGTGCCGTTGGCTGCAGTCGTTGCAGGCACGCTTAGCGTGACGTTGTCACCACCTTGCATTAGGCCCTTAAGCAAACTGCTGCCGACACCGCTCATGCCAACGCCGCCCGATTGTGCCGCTGCGTTGAGTTGAGCCTGTAAATTGCGGCTGATCGTGCCGCTGCTCTGAACCTGTGCTGGCACAATTTTATAGATGGCCGCAATGGCCTCGCTTGCTTCACTGAAGGTCACTTTAGTGGACGCTTCAGCCTGTAAGTGACTTTGTGCAGCCTTGCTGTTTATGGTGGTATTTACGCTTGAACCCGCAGAAATCAGGTTACGTAACACACTGTTGCCAATCCCATTTAGCATCAAAATAATCCTTCTTGTGAACTATTCCTGAAGGTTATCGGCATTATGTCGCCATGCTTTAATGCTGCCCCTCCGGTTAAAGCCTGCGCCTGAATAGGCCAATGACATTTCTGGCACAGTATCTGTCTGCTTAAACACAGCCGAGGTGGCGCGTCTGATTTAGGTTGGTGATCAACAGATTGTCTGCTCATTCAGCAGCACTCATTTCCCCCCGGAGGAAGGTCGCGATGAACAACCTGCATTATAAGAGCTTGCTGGAAATTGGACGCCTGATTCAGTCTGGCGAGATGACCTCAGTGGCGGTCACCGAAGCGATGTTGACGCGCATCGACAAGCTCGACAGCGACCTGCACAGTTTTTTCTATGTGATGCGTGACAGCGCATTAAAACAAGCGGCAGAGGCGGATCAGGAGATTGCAGCAGGCAAATTGCGTGGTCCACTGCACGGGGTGCCGATTGCGTTAAAAGATCTGATCTGGACCAAAGACGCCCCCACCAGTCACGGCATGATTATCCATAAAGATCGCTATCCCGATGAAGACTCAACGGTGGTTGAGCGTTTCCGTGCGGCCGGTGCGGTGATCCTCGGTAAACTCACGCAAACTGAAAGTGCCTTTGCCGATCACCATCCTGAAATCGCTCGCCCAAATAATCCCTGGGGCAGCGCACTGTGGACCGGTGTCTCCTCCAGCGGTTCTGGCGTGGCGACTGCTGCGGGGCTGTGCTTTGGATCGATCGGCACTGATACCGGCGGTTCGATTCGTTTCCCGTCCAACGCCAATGGCCTTACCGGCATTAAACCGACCTGGGGACGCGTCACGCGTCACGGTGCCTGTGAACTGGCCGCATCCCTCGACCATATTGGACCGATGGCCCGTTCCGCCGCCGATGCCGCGGCCATGCTGCAAGCGATAGCCGGACGCGATGATAAAGATCCGACCTCCAGCAGCGAACCGGTGCCGGACTATCTGGCATTGATGACGCGCGGCATCAGCAAAATGCGCATCGGTGTAGATAAAAGCTGGGCACTGGAAAAAGTCGATGCTGAAACACGCGCTGCGCTGCAGTCTGCCCTCTCGACGTTAACCACTTTGGGGGCGACGCTGGTTGACATCACCGTACCCGATACCGAAAAAGCCGCAGCAGAATGGAGCGCGCTCTGTGCAGTGGAAACCGCTTTGGCGCACGAGGAAACCTACCCTGCACAGAAAGATCAATACGGTCCGGGATTGGCGGGTTTGCTGGATTTAGGACATCAGGTCACTGCATTGGAATATCAGCGCCTGCTACTGAGCCGAGCGGCTCTGAAAGGCGATATCGCCGCGTTATTTAGCCATGTTGACCTGATCCTCGCTCCCGCTACCGCCTACGCCGGATTAACCTGGGATACCATGACCCGTTTTGGTACCGATCAGGCACTGTTTAACGGCGTGTTGCGCTATACCAGTGCATTTGACGCCAGCGGACACCCTACTATCACCCTGCCATGTGGCATGACCGCTGCCGGGGCGCCCATTGGATTCCAGTTAGTGGCCGCGCATTTCGATGAGACCGCCATGATTCAGGGTGCATGGGCTTATCAGCAGGTGACTGATTGGCATAAAAAACATCCTGCTCTGTAACTCTCCCCCTCGCCAGCCGCGTGGGATCACCCGCGCGGCTTTTTTACGCCGTTATGGCCTGAAACTTGCTTAATTTGTTGTGATTTCGCCCTTTTTCGCCAGGTTAGGGGACGTTGCTATGAGAGAAACTTTCACCACGGATCACCTCGATAATCGTCATCGTTTTGATGCCTGGCGCGATGCAGTCTGTTCGCGCCTGATCAAAGCGGAAGCCCGCCAGGTCAATTCCGGCGCTTTTTCCGGCAGCTTCAGCTATTCGATGCTCGGCCATGTGGACATCGCCCATCATGTGTCTCACACCGCGCTAATGTGGCAACGCACACCAGAGTGCATTCGCCGTCATCCCAATCACGACTTCTATCTCGGCTATGTGCGGTCTGGCATTGGCACGCTGCGCCAGAACGACAACCAGTCTCGTGTGAGTGCCGGCGATGTGGTGATTTACGATGCCGCAACGCCGTTCGATTTTGCCATGGACAATGTGGCGATCAATATTGTTCATCTGCCCCGTCAGATGATCGAAAAAGAGGCCCCGGCGATCGCCCGACTGGCGGGTAAAACGCTGGATCTGAGCCGTCCCGGCATGACCTCACTGAAGCAGCTATTACAGGAAGCATTTAGCTTCAACGCCGAGTGTGAGAACGGTTATCTCGCCGAACAGTTCGCTAATACGCTAATTAATATGATTTCAGTAAGCGTTAATTTGCAAAAAGGTGAGGATGCGCTGAAGCCGGATTTATACTCACGCGTGGTGAGCTATCTGCGGCAGAACCTGCAGGAAGCGGATTTATCGATGGCGCAGATTGCCAATGCGCACCATGTTTCCCCGCGCACCATTAGCCGGGTATTTGCTGCGCACGGCACTACGCCGATGAATTTTGTCTGGCATGAACGTTTGCTGGCCTGTCGCAAAGCGCTCGCAGAGGGTAAAGCGCGCAATATTACCCAGGTCGCGCTCGATCATGGTTTTAGTGATATGTCGCACTTCAGCCTGGCGTTCCGCAAAGCCTTTGGATATACCCCCAGCAGCTTGCTGCGCCAAACCGAAGATTCACGCTAGTCTTCAGGCCGCCCTACAATTTCTGCAGCTGGTTAATCACCCGCTCAGCCGTAAACTCCAGGCTGCTGCGGGTATTCATCGCCTCGGTGCGCATAAAACGATACGCGCCCGACTCATCCAGGCCAAAGGTCTGCATCAGCACCCCTTTCGCCTGCGCCAGTTGTTCATTTTTCGCTTTGCGCTGCTGACGCGCCTGCAGTTCAGCACGCAAACGCGTACGCTGCTGCGCGGACTGCCACGTGCCGATAATCTGCACAATCAAGGCAAACGGGTTGAGTTCGCGTTCGGCAATCGCCGTGGGTTGCAGCTTCAATAACAGCGGGAACAACCGTGCATCATGGCAGTTCGCCAGTGCAATCATTGGCGTATCAGAGTCTTGCAGGCGGCTAAACAGGCGCGACAGCAGCGCCTCATGATGATTTTCAATCGCCACCAGCAGCAGTTGGGTATCTGATGGCAATTCTGCCACCGGCGGCCAACTGTGCTGCGCATGGCAACCGAGTTGCGTCAGCGAAGCGCAAAACGCCCGCACGCTCTGGGAATCAGGATGGAAAATATGCAGCCGAACGCCCGCAAGCGTGTTTAGCAGTGATGGCTCGTTCATGTTTTACCTGTATGCATCCTGAAGAGGGAAGCATCACGTTAGATGAGTCGGGCAATCTACGCTGTGTTGTTGCTGCCGGGTGCTGTGTCAGGCGAGACAAGGCGTTTGCCCTGTCCCGCGACCGCTGCTTTGAATTAAGCGTGGAACCCTAAAAACTGCTCCGCTACGCTGGCACTGGGCTGCGTGCGCGGATCGATGCGCTGCACAATCTGCCCCTTTTCAATTACGTGAATCTGATCGGAAAGCGCATACAGAAACTCAATATCCTGCTCCACCAGGATGATGGAGATATCCATTTCGTGGCGCAGTCGTTGCAGCGTCTCAATGATCTCCTCGCAAATATTGGGCTGAATGCCTTCAGTCGGCTCATCCAGCAACACCAACTGCGGCTGCCCGCATAAACAGCGCGCCAGTGCCAGCAACTGCTGTTCACCCCCAGAAAGCGAACCCCCGGGTTGTGCCAGCAAGCGTTTCAGACGCGGGAAAATCTCCAGCATCTGCTCAATGATCTGCCCGGCCTTAGAGAAGTGTTTCACGCAGCCCATGCGCAGATTCTCCTCGACCGTCAGTAAGGGGAAAATCTGCCGTCCCTGCGGTACAAAACCAATCCCAGCTGCTGCCCGCTGGTGAGCCTGATAGCGCGTAATATCAATGCCGTTTAGTGCAATGGTACCTTGCCACGCCGGCAGTTCTCCCATGATGGTACGCAGCAACGTGGTTTTGCCCATGCCGTTACGGCCCAGCACGCCCGTAAACGATTTCGCCCCAACGAACAGTTCAGACAGGTTCAACACCGGGACTTTGTTGTAGCCTGAGACCATCTCTTTTATTTCAAGCATGTTTAATCTCCAGATTGCCGAGATACGCCTCTTTCACCAACGGATTCTGCGTCACCTCACGGAAGCTGCCTTCCGCCAGCACCGCACCCTGATTAAACACCGTGACCTGCTGCGCGATCATGCTGATGAATTCCATGTCATGTTCCACCACCACCACCGTGCTTTGCTGGTTGATGGCTTTAATCAACTGCGCTGTTTTACGCACTTCCTGATGGGTCATCCCCGCAGCAGGTTCGTCCAGCAGTACCAATTGAGGGCGTGAAATCAGAATCATTCCCAGTTCAACCCACTGACGCTGCCCATGTGCCAGTTCGGAGAGCACGGCATCCTGATGGTCCGCCAGCCCAATATTTTGCAGCACCTGATCAATAGCGGTGGGCAGTG
Source organism: Pantoea rodasii (assembly GCF_002095465.1). Lineage (GTDB taxonomy): Bacteria > Pseudomonadota > Gammaproteobacteria > Enterobacterales > Enterobacteriaceae > Pantoea > Pantoea rodasii. Next base: position 20,497 of record NZ_MLFP01000009.1, read on the forward strand.
TGGCTTTTGCCAGCTTGTTCGCCGCCGCCTGCCAGAGATTTTCACGGACGCTCAAGCCTTCAAACACGCTCGGCACCTGGGTTTTGATACCAATACCCAGCCGCGCGATATCCCAGGGTCGTTTACCGGAAATCACCTGATTACGGTAGCGGCACTCCCCGCGCGTGGGTGAGACCTGGCCACTGAGCATTTTAAAAAAGGTACTTTTGCCCGCGCCGTTGGGGCCGATCAAACAGCGCAACTCGCCTTCATGCAGGGTAAAATCCACTTCTTTCACCGCATGCACTCCGCCAAAGCTGACGCCCATTTTGCGCGTTTCCAATAGGATGGTGGCTGTCATTGCTTCACCTCACTCACCTGTGCACGACGCGTTGCAGCCGTTGACGGACGCTTACGCCGCCACAGACGCTGCAATGTTGGCAGAATGCCGCCGGGGATCAGCAGCACAAACACCGCCAGAATCACACCGAGCACCAAATTAACGTCAACGGTTTGCTGCGCGCCCAGCCGGGTCACCATCCATTGCAACAGCACACAGCTGATCACCGGCCCGACCAACGTGCCGCGCCCGCCAACGATGACCCAGATAATAATCTGTGCCGACTGGCTGATACTGAATACGCCGGGGCTGACAAAGGCTCCCCAGTTGACGTAAAGGCAACCGGCCAATCCGGCAATCGCCGCGCCTATCGCAAAGGTCGCCAGCTTATGCGCCGGCACGTTATAGCCCAGCAGGCCTGCACGCTGTTCGTTTTCCCGAATCGCCACCACCGTTTTGCCAAAGCGGCTGAGCAGCACGAACTTCAGCAGGGCATAGCACAGGGCTAGCGCGCCTGCGGTCACGATAAAGATCGCTTCCGGAGACAGAATGGCATCGGGTTGGAACGGCATATTCAGCGTCGGCACCGACGGTATGCCATTGAACCCGCCCAGCAGCGCCTGGCCGATGTGGTATTCACTGCCCGAGGTGGAATTGACCCAGTTAAACAGCACCAAACTGACCGCTAAAGTGATCGCGCCGAGATAGACATCGCTGACGCCGCCGTAAAAGATGACGTAGCCGAGTAACAGCGAGAACAGCGTCGGCAGAATAATCGCCATCACCAGCGCCCAGGTTGAATCGCCCCAGTTGATGGCACAGATCGCATAGGTGTAGGCACCCAAACCGAAAAACGCCGCCTGACCAAAACACAGAATGCCGCCGTAGCCCCAGATGAACGCCAGACTGAGTGACAGCAATCCCATCACCAGAAACACAGTGATGGAGAGCAAGGTATAGAGTTCGATAGCGCCAGAGAGCCAGCACGCTAGCAAAATCATCACCAGCGCACTGAGCACAATGCGCACCTTTTCCGAGAACAGTTTCATTACAACGATCTCCTGAAGAAGCGCCCGGTAATGCCCTGCGGCAGCAGACGCAGCAGCACAATCGCACTGAGCAGCAGCGCGACGGCGCCAAACACTGGCGTGGAGAGATAGGTGACCAGCTGTGAGATAGTGCCAAACAGCGCAGAAGATGAGAGCGTCCCCGCGATGATCGCGCTGCCACCGCCAATCACCGTGATAAACGCTTTGGCGATAAAGCTCACACCAATCGTCGGGATCACCCCGGTGATCGGGGCCAGCAACGCACCGCCCAGCCCAGAAAGCGCCGCGCCCAGGCCAAACGTCAGGCTGTAGATCTTTCCGGGATTGCTCCCCAGTGCCGCCGCCATGCGCGCATTTTGCATGGTCGCTCGGGCACACAATCCTAGCGTGGTGAAACGCAGCAGCAGCCACAGTGCCGTGACCAGGCACATTGCGAACACGATCAAAAATAATGAGTAGCCGCTGGTGCTGTAGCTGCCGACATTGACGCTGGGCAGCGGTGAACTGATGCCCAGCGTGGTGTTGCCAAACAGCATGGTGGCCGCACCAATCAACGCCAGACTCAATCCCCAGGTCGCCAGCATGGTGTCGATCATCCGGCCGTAAAGATGGCGAATGATCACGCGTTCAATCACCATGCCAAATACGCCGACGCACAGCGGTGCCACCACCAGCATCGAAATCCAGATGGGCACGCCAAAGTGATTGGTGGCCATGATCGCGCTATAGCCGCCCAGCATCATAAACTCGCCGTGCGCCATATTGACGATCTTCATCATGCCGAACACCACCGCGAGGCCCAGGCTCATGATCACCAGCACCGCAATGGCATTGAGCACTTCAATACCGTAGATTATCGACAGATCCATGCAGCGCTCCCGTTACAGCTCAATCTGATACTGTTTGGTATCACGAGGGTTTTTCTTCAGATCGCACACCATCGCAGTATCGACTGGCGCCTGGTTGGAGAAGGTTTCCAGAATCTTCATCTGGTGGTTCTCCACTTCGGCAATGTGCACATCCAGCGAACAGTGATGTGTGGTTGGGTCTACGGTGAGCTGGCCGCTGGGCGACGTCAGCGTGACGCCCGATTCCAGCGCTTCGATCACTTTCATACGATCGATATCCCCTGCCTTTCGTACCCCCTCCGCCCAGATCAGCATGCCCTGATAAGCACCCATCGCCAGATCGCTGATGTACATGTCGCCATAGCGCGCGTGGAATTTATCGACAAACGCTTTGTTCTCCGCTGAGGGGATCTCTTGCATATAGTTCGCGGCGACCAGAATGCCGTTGCTCTCTTCCGGTGACAGAATGATGTGCTCATTGCCGCCACCAAACACCGTGGAGGCGATGGGGATCTTGCCGCTCATGCCGGCAGCATGCCACTGTCGATAGAAGGAGATATGCGCCCCACCGACCAGTGCCGACCACACCATGTCTGGTTTGGCGCTCTGGATTTTCGAGATTGCGGCACCAAAATCGGTGACATCCAGCGGGAAGAACTCCACCGTGATCACTTCACCGCCATTGTCGCGCACCGATTTCTTCACCCATGACGAGACGATCTGGCCGTAGTTATAATCAGCCGCCAGCACGTAGATTTTTTTGCCCCACTTCTTCATCGCATAGGGCACCAGTTTTTCCACGGTTTGCGCCGGGGTGGAGCCAGAGGAGAAGTAGTTGCGGTCACAGACGCCGCCTTCATACTGCGCAGGATAGAAATAGAGGGAGCGGAAACGATCCAATACCGGCCGGATCACCTCACGCGAGGCAGACGTGATACCCCCGTGCACCACCGCCACTTTGTCTTTGAGCGCAGCCTGCTGCGCATATTGCGCGTAAAGCTGCATGTTGGATTGCGCATCGTAATTGATGATTTGCAGCGGTCGGCCTAACAATCCCCCGCGGCATTAATCTCATCCGCAGCCAAATTAATGGCGTTGGACATCGGCTTGCCGTAAATATCCAGGCCGCCCGACAGATCAAGAATACTCGCCACTTTGATGGCGTCTTTGCTGTCTGCGGCGAAGGTGAATTTCGGTGCCACGCCCGCTGCCAGACCTAATGCCGAGACGGCCGATCCCTGAATAAATGAACGACGACTAATAGCCATAGCACCCTCGCAATGATGTGAGTGAAATTTATAGAATGGGTATGTTCCGGGAGTCGGAAAGAATTAAACATGAGCGGCAGACTGCACTGTCCACCTGAATGCGAGAAAAGGGCCACAACGTTGGGCGCGTATTTTAGATTAGCAATAAGTGGGCCAGAATTTGAATTCTGCCACGCATAACGCTTAATTGAGCAGATTGACAGGGACGACGCGGCCTGTAGGCGTGCGCGCTGGGCAGCTAAGGGGATATATTCCTTCTTCGACCTGATTAACTGCACTTAAACAAAGCAAGAGGCACCCATTTAGTGCAGACGCGTCATTCGAACCTGATTATCGGTTAACACTCTCGTTTTAGGCTTGCCCTGCACGTCGCTGCAAATTAGGCGTTAAGATCTAAAGAAATAAACTAACGCTGTAATAACAACGCACACAGCACAAATAACCGCAGTGCCAGAAAACTCGCTTAATGCATCTAAATAGCTGGCATTGGCGGCATTAAAATTAATAATCGCCTGGCTCTCATTTTCAGCTTCAACCTCTGCATGATGTTTTCGATAACCCTGCTTCTTCATCTCACGAGAAACCGCTTGGGTGACGCTGTCCTTTGCGATGACTTTAGAGTGACCGCGTTTAAGGTAAATAACATATTTAGGCATCATGCCTCCCTATTTTAATCAATGATGACGTCCCATGTTCATCCTGAATAATAAAGTAACCCCCGGTGATTAACCAAATACCGGTTATGGAATCTCGCACCGTTTCGCTAATATTTTGTCATCATGTAACAAAGATCACAGGATCTGCTGACAGAATAATCACATTGCAGACAAGAATGTGCTGCTGAGCGAGGTATTTCCCAAAGATGCTGCCAAAAGCCAACATCATCATTGAAATTAAGAATCATTCTCACTAAGGTGTTTCCACTTTTTTTTCTCTACAAGGAAGTGGTTGAATACCATGGTAAAGCATCACTGTGCGCGCTCACTGCTGAGCGTACTTATTGCAGCAGCCTTACATGTTCAGGCCGTTCAGGCCGATGACAGCGCAATCAATAACGCCCCAGACGGCAAAACCGAGCAGCAGAAACCCCTGTCAATTTCCGATAAGAAAAGCCATGCGGATAACACGCTGGTAGTGACAGCCCGAGAACAAACGCTCCAGGCGCCGGGCGTCTCCACGATTGACATTGACGCTATAAAAAAACACCCGATTCAACGTGATGTAGCTGAAATTATTCGCACGCAGCCGGGCGTTAATCTCACCGGCAACTCCAACAGCGGTCAACGCGGCAATAACCGCCAAATTGATATTCGCGGTATGGGCCCGGAAAATACATTGATCATGATTGATGGTATGCCGGTGAGCAGTCGAAATTCCGTGCGCTATGGCTGGAGCGATGAGCGTGACACACGCGGCGATACCAATTGGGTGCCGCCAGAAATGATCGATCGCATCGAAGTCATTCGTGGTCCAGCCGCCGCTTTATACGGCAACGGAGCCATGGGCGGCGTGGTGAATATTATTACCAAACCCGCCACGAATGAATGGCACGGTGACTTCAATACTTATTACAACGTGCCTGAACATAAAGCAGAAGGCGCGACCAAGCGTTATAACGCCAGCCTAAGCGGCGCATTGGCTGATAACCTCACGCTGCGTTTATACGGCAACTGGAATAAAACACAGGCCGATGCGCAGGATATCAACGAAAGCCACACCACCACGCGCATTGGCTCTTATGCCGGAAGTTACCCTTCTGGTCGTGAAGGCTTTATTAATAAGGATATCCATTCTGCCCTGCGCTGGGAATTTATGCCACGCCAGGCATTGGAATTGGACACCCGCTTTAGTCGCCAGGGCAATCTGTATGCTGGCGATACGCAAAATACCAATACCAACGCGCTCGTCCAAAAGTATTATGGTAAAGAAACTAACGTGCTTTATCGCCAGTCTTTAAGCCTGAAATATACTGGCGCGTGGGATAACGGTGTCACCACCAATAACTACGTGCAGTTTGAGAAAACCCGTAATACCCGTCTCAATGAAGGTTTATCCGGTGGCATCGCGGGTATCTTCAGCCCGACGAATGAAGGTTTCTCGACCATCACCCTGTATGACACCAACCTGCATTCCGAGGTCAATATCCCGCTGGATGCTTGGGTAAGCCAGACACTGACGCTCGGTGCCGAATTTAATCATCAGGCGATGAAGGATCCGGCATCCAATACCGAAACCACCACGGCAGGTGGCACCGTCAGTGGCATCTCCAGCGATGGGCGCAATCTGTACAGCTCGGCTGATATTTATGGGCTGTACGCCGAAGACAACATAGAACTCACCGATTCAACCCGTCTGACACCGGGCATTCGCTTTAATCATCAAAGCATCAGCGGCAGTAACTGGAGCCCAGCACTGAATCTTTCACAAGATCTCGGCGATGACTTCACGCTGAAGTTAGGTATTGCGCGTGCCTGGAAAGCACCGAACCTGTATCAAACTAACCCGAATTACCTGCTGTTCAGCAAAGGTCAGGGCTGCTACGCCAGTGCCGGTTACTGTTATTTGCAGGGTAACAGCGATTTGAAAGCGGAAACCAGCGTCAATAAGGAGATCGGCATTGAGTATCACCACGAGGATATTCAAGCGGGACTGACCTGGTATCGCAATGATTATCACGACAAAATCGAAGGCGGATATAACCCGGAGTACAACAACGGCACTTCCGATGTGTACAAGTGGGAAAACGTGCCGAAAGCGGTGGTACAGGGGCTGGAAGGAACGTTGAACTTCCCGATCAGCACATCATTGATGATGAAGAACAACTTCACCTACATCATCGATAATGAAAACAAATCCACCGGCGACTACTTGTCGGTTATTCCAAAATACACCATTAACTCTACGTTGGATTGGCAGGCCACCAACGATCTCTCCGTACAAGGCACGCTGACCTGGTACGGCCGTCAGAAACCCAAGAAGCTGAACTATAAAGGTGAGGCGACATCGGGAAGTGAAACGCGTCAGGTATCCCCCTATGTGTTGGTTGGCATGAGCGCCACCTACACCGTGACAAAATATATGGATGTCACCACCGGGATTGATAACCTGTTCGACAAACGCCACTTCCGCGAGGGCAACGCCCAGAGTACCGGCAATGCCACCACCGGCGCGTATTTGTGGGGCGCAGGTGCCAACACCTATAACGAGCCAGGACGCACTTACTATATGGAGTTGGGTCTGCATTTCTGAGAATAAACCTGTCGGGCGGCCCAGGTCGCCCGAACCCATCGATACAGTTAGTGAGAGTTAAATGATTTGTAGGTTACCCAACATTCAACGTTCACCAGCCTTGTTGCTGTTGTTGCTCATTGGCGTGAGCGGCAGTGTTTTCGCGCGCCCCAATATGACGCCACTCGGACCCAATATCGCGGATAAAGGCTCGGCGTTTTACCACTTTACCCTTAATGAATTCGATTCTGCGGATGGTCAGCGGCACTACAAAGTGTGGACTGGCGTACCTGATAAAGCACCGCCGTCCTCGGGTTATCGCGTGGTGTACCTGCTGGATGGCAATGCGGTGATGGATAAACTTGAGGAACCGCTGCTGCAAAAATATCGGCGGTCAATCCACCTGTGCTAGTCGTCGTGGGTTATCAAACGGCATTACCGTTCGACGTTAATGCCCGCACTTATGATTACACCCCGCCTGATGCAGAACATGGTGAGGCGGGTTACACCTTCAGCCGTGGCAGAAAAGGGGGCGGTAGCACCGCGTTTCGCTCGTTGCTAGAGCAGCGTATTGCGCCTGTGGCGGAAAAAGGCCTGCACATCAATCGTCAACAACGTGCGTTGTGGGGCCACTCCTACGGCGGATTGTTTGTGCTCGACAGTTATCTGCACTCCGCGTTTTTCACTCGCTATTACGCCACCAGCCTTCGATCGGTCAGGGATTTTTTTCACTGCTTAACGAGATGAAGGTGCAGGAATCACGTCATGGCGGTGGAATCCAGCTTACGCTGATGGAAGGCAATGGCGATCGACGTAGCGATCGTAATACCGCTGAACCAGAGGTGTTAAGCGCCGTGCACAGCACGGTCAATACCATGGCTGAACATGGGCTTGATGCGCGTTATCAACTTTTCCCCGGTCTGACACACGGGCAAATGTTTGGCGCATCATTAGCCGACGCATTAACCCAAATTTCCATTACTCCGTAGGATGCGGGCGTGCTAAGTGAAGCACGCCCCTGTAGCGGCTTAATTGAAAAATTTTATATCGGTGGGTGTGGCGATTTTCGCCGCATCACCGGCAGCTTTCAACATGCCGTGACTTTCATCAAAATGGAACAGGGAAATATTATTAGTGAACACGTTGGCCACATAAAGGAACTTGCCGCTGGCATCAAATGAGAATGCACGCGGTTCAATTCCGCCCGCGCTAACGCTCGTCGGTTTTCCTAAGCTGCCGTCTGACGCAATTTTGAACACCAGCAGTTTATTATCTGAACCGCGGTTAGCTGCAATAATATATTTACCGTTTGGACTGAGAATTATTCCCCCGCCGCTGCGATATTCCGCGCTGCTATTTTCACTATTCAGCTTGATGCTCGCCGCAGGTTCCAGTCGATCGTCTTTAACCGAGAAGACTTTAATTTCACCGGCCATCTCAGTAATGACATAGGCATGTTTGCCATCGGGTGAGAACACCATATGGCGCGGTCCGGTGCCGTCGGTGAAGGTTACATCACGCGTGGTGTCGGCTGCTAACGGCTGTGCTTTCCCGGCATGATAGCGGTAAGCGTGAAGTTTATCGCCGCCGAGGTCAGCCGCGAACAGGTATTTGCCATCGTGGGTGAACGTCGTGGAGTGCGCATGCCCACCATCCTGACGATCCTTCACTGCGCCCGTGCCGTGATCAAACGGGAAGTGCTGAACCTGCTCGCCCAGCGTGCCGTCAGAGTGAATCGGGAATACTGAGACCCCCGCTCCGCCTTTGGCCACGGAATAGTTAGCCACAAACAAGAACTTACCGTCTGGGCTGAGGGTCGCGTGGGTCGGCTGTTCACCGTGACTGTCCACCACATTTAACACCCGGACTTTACCGCTGTGGTCGATGGCCAACGCTGTCACTGCACCGGCATTTTCTTCATTAGTGGTGTAGGCAAAACGTCCATCACGGGATTTAGCAATCCACGACGGACTCTTCATCTTAATCACGTCGAGTGGCGTTAGCGTACCATCGCTGTTCACCTGCAAGCGATATAACCCTTCACTGGGATGTGAGGGTTTTTGTTCTAATGGTGCATCTGGAATTGACGTCCAGGTCCCCACTAATGCGATTTGATGATGTTCCGTGGCATTAGCCATAACGCTCCCCGCCAGTGAAAAAACAGCCAACGATAATGCCACGGTTAAGTTTGTTGCTAAACCGTTGAACACGGCTTTTTTATTGCTATTCATTTTTGTACCCCACCATAATCGGAATGTTTAACGACTATAGTGGGATTAAATTAGAGAGCGTCCGGACGGGGTGATCGGGTTCACAATACGGTCGATAAGTTTTTAGGAAATCGTGCCATACACTTCCGGCTCATTCCGATTCAGTCCAAAAACCTGCCAATTAACCTGTGTGGCGCTCAGGCTAAATATCGCGGTCGCCAGGGTATTTTCCTCATCAGGATCGTGCGGCGAGAGACGGTATATCGGCAACGCAGCGTCGTGCTGATCCGAAAGAATATGTTTGGCCGCAACGCTATCGCAGGGGGATGACGTTTCCAGCCACACATTTAACCGCTGCTGGCGTGAGTCTGAGCTGTCAGTCATGACCTGCTCCACCGAGGCCAATCGGGGATGGATAAGATGATTGGCATGGCCAAACCGCGTTGTCAGCGGCATGACGGAACAACCTGAACCCGTGGCTTCCACACTGACCACACGGCTATCGCCCATTTGCCCCAGCGTATGATGGAAAGCGCCTGCTCGCGGTGTCGTGGTCAAAATCTCTATGGCCTCATCCAGCGTGGCCGCGTTGAGCGCCGCGCGTGCCAGAATCTGGCGCGGCAGGCCTGAAGGACGGTGCAGCGCGCGAATATTATTCACCGTATTGACCACGCCCTTCTCGTTTACGGCAAAAGTGTGCCCACAGATCGATCCCGGATAGGCGAAGCTGGTGAAGGCCAGGCCATGATCCGGGCTGATGTTCACGATGGCACAATCCTCACGCAGCTGCGGGAATCCATCCTCATTGTGCGCGATGACCCATTCACCCTCAGCGTTTTGCCCCGCCACCGTGGTACAGCCATCCGATGTTGAACGCACCAGGTCGCCACGACAGTTCCACGCAAACACTTCGTCAACGGATGCATTAAGCCCCAACGCCAGCCCTTCCAGTTCCTGCCAAATCTGCGGAAACTGTTGCTCAACTAAGTGGCGCATGGCCTGTGTTTGTTCTGCCTGCTTCAGAGCCGTCACCGTTTGCCACAGCGTCGTTTGCACGAGCTTTTGATGCCAGGCATCGCGGCCAAACGCACCCAGTTGCTGGCCCACGGCAAATGCGGAACCCCTGATTTGGTATTTTTTCATATTGTTATCATTCACTTCTGGTCAGGATACGTGCTGCAAAAATTCGTTTAGACGCGGATTGCGACTGGCGGTAAGCAGCATATCAGGTGGACCATCTTCGGCAATGGTACCGCCATCAATAAAGATAAGACGTGAAGCCACATCGCGAGCAAAACCGATTTCATGTGTCACGATGACCATCGTCATGCCTTCTTCGGCTAACGAGCGCATCACCTTCAACACCTCATGACGCAGTTCCGGATCCAGGGCTGATGTCGGTTCATCAAACAGCATCATTTTCGGCTTAACCGCCAGCGCGCGCGCAATCGCCACACGTTGCTGCTGACCCCCTGAAAGTTCAGCAGGATAATGGTGAGCGCGTTCGCTAAGGCCGACACGATCCAACAGCGCCAATGCCTGTTCGCGTGCCTTTGCTTTGCTTTGCTTGCGCACGCGCACCGGCCCGAACATCACGTTCTCCAATGCAGTCAGGTGCGGGAATAAATGAAACTGTTGAAACACCATGCCTGCTTCACGGCGAATATCACATTCATTGGCGTGAGGATCGGTAATGTGCATGCCTGCCACCAGCAATGTACCCGAAGAGATCTCCTCAAGTTTGTTAATGCAGCGCAGTAGCGTTGATTTACCGGAACCCGATGGGCCGATAATCACCACCACTTCGCCCGTTTCAATTTTTAAATTGATGTCATGCAGTACCTGAGTGGTGCCGAAACTTTTCGACACGGCGCTAAATTCAACCATGCTCATAAAATATGGATCCTCTTCTCCAGTTGCTTCAGCAGGAAGCTCAGGCACAACGTCACCAGCAGATAAATCAACGCGACTGCTGTCCACACTTCAAGCGCACGGAAATTGCCGGCAATAATCTCCTGCCCTTGACGAGTGAGTTCCGCTACGCCAATAACAATAAACAGTGATGTATCTTTAATACTGATAATCCACTGATTGCCTAAGGCGGGGATCATACGTCGTAATGCCAGCGGCAGAATAACGTGCCACACGGTGCTGCGTTGCGATAAACCCATCGCCAGACTGGCTTCTTTAAACCCTTTGTTGATTGAAAGAATCGCACCACGGGTTATCTCTGCAATATAAGCACCCGAGTTGATCACAATTGTCACAATCGCGGCGGTAACCGGATCAATACGGATCGGCATCACCATAGGAAGTGCAAAGTAAATAAACATCACCTGCACCATAATCGGTGTTCCGCGGATTAATTCGACAAACACCAGTGAAAGGGTTCTGGATATCCCCCACCTAATGCACGACAAATCCCCGCCAACAGCCCGATAATAAAGCCACCCAGCAAACCTGATAATGAAATAATCAGCGTTAGCTGCAGTCCCTGTAACAGCAGTGGCAGGGACTCCCATATATATTTACTTTCAAAATTCATTATTTGACCCGGTGAAATAAACGAGGTCGGATGACTCCGACCTGGCGGGATTATTTTGGTTGCTTGGCAAACCACTTCACATAAATTTTGCTATAGGTACCGTCAGCACGCAGGGCTTGCAGCGCCGCGTTGATTTTTGGCGTCAGGCTGCTATTTTTCTGCATCGCAAAGCCATACTGCTGCGGCAGGATGCTGTCGGTTTCGCCTGTGGCCTTCACTTTGCCATCACCCGCTGTTTTAACGTAATAGAGGACGTTGGGTGAGTCATGCACCACGGCATCGAGATTACCTGCTTGCAGATCCAGGTAAGCGTTGTCGATATTAGGAAACTCAACGTAGTCTGCTTTATATTTGCTTTTCATAAAGCTCGCCGCCGCTGTGCCCTGCTTCAGGCCCACTTTCTTTCCGGCCAGGTCGCTGAATTTAGTTATCGAATTGTCGCTGCCTTTCACCGCCATCAACAAATCCGCATCGTAATAGCCTTCGCTGAAATCGACGACCTGCTTACGGGCATCAGTGATCGTGATTCCCGCCATGGCAACATCCAGATTACGTGATTGTAAGCCTGGAATTAAACCGCCAAAATCCATCGGGCGTAATTCGTAGCTAACATTCATTTTTTTCGCGATGGCATCCCACAAATCAATATCGAAGCCAACGTATTTATCGCCCTGCTTAAATTCAAACGGAACAAATGCCGTATCAACGCCAACGGTTAATTTATCCTGGGCCGCAGCAATGAAACTGGCTGAACAGGCAACCAGCGCCAACGTAACTTTTAATTTGGAGAAAAATGCAGACATAATAATCCTCAGCGTCAGTGTAATAGCGTGCAGTAAAGGTCACCCAGCGAATAAAATCGGCGGGAGTGAGAAAATAATTTCTGAATATGCGGGTGAATCAGCATTCGCCCGCATGGAGACTACGACTTATGCAGGGATAATATGATCCCGTGAATCGGGTACTGGTGTCTGCGCACCGTTCATTATCATGGAAAGAAAACTGTAATAACCGTTAATACCTATCAAATCCACCACGCCTTTTTCGCCCCATAAATCGATGGCTTGTTGCCAGGTGGCATCACTCACTTTTTGCTGTTGATGCAGCTGTTGGCAGAAGTGGTAAATCACCCACTCATCCGGCTGTAAATCCTCTGGCAGCCGTTTTTCATTAATGGCCTGCACGGCGGCGGCCGCAATTCCCTTTTCACGGGCGATGGGCGCATGAATTGCCCATTCTACGGGTTGCGACCAGTGCCGGGCCGTCATCAAAATCGCCAGCTCTGATAAGCGCTGACCGAGCGCACTGCGGTAACGCAGATATTCACCCATGCGTTGCGCGTGTGCCATCAGTTCGGGGCTGCGCAGCAGAGGCTCAAAAGGTGGCAATAGCGCACCGCGTGGACCGTTAATGATCTCTTCAGCTAATGGACGCTGCTGTTCGTCCCACTCATGCTGCGCCAGCGGGGGTAAACGATTAATCATATTTTTCCGGTCTCTTCACGAATAACGGTTGCCAGCGTATCAACCACAAAATCGAGTTGGCTCGGTGTGATGATAAATGGCGGAGCAATGAGAATGTGATCGCCAAACTGCCCGTCAATCGTTCCACCCATTGGATAGACCATCAGGCCTCGCGCCATACAGTTGGCTTTGATGGCGGCATGCAGTTTGAGCGACGGATCGAACGGAGTTTTATGCTGTTTATCGCGCACCAGCTCAACCCCAGCGAATAAACCGCGTCCACGCGTGTCACCCACGTGCGGTAATTCGCCTAACACCTCGCGTAGTGCGTGATGCAGGTAAGCGCCCTGCTGTTTAACGGCCTCTAGCAAGTTGTCACGCTCAATCACCTTCTGAACCGCCAGTGCCGCTGAGGCGGCGGTGGCGTGGCAAATGTAAGTATGACCATGCTGGAACAGACCGCTGCCTGCTTGCAACGCGGTGACGATTTTTTCACTCGCCAGCACCGCACCAATAGGTTGATAACCGCCGCCCAAACCTTTGGCAATCGTCACCAGATCCGGCACCACGTCATCCTGTTCAAACGCATACAAAGTACCGGTGCGTCCCATGCCGCACATCACTTCATCGGCGATATACAGGATGCCGTATTTATCGCAAAGGGCGCGTACCCCTTTGAAATAACCCGGCGTCGGCGGTGTTGCGCCAGTGGTGGCACCGACCACGGTTTCCGCACAAAAACCAATGATGGTGGCAGGATCGGCATCCACGATCGCCTGCTCCAGTTCGTTGAGCAGACGCTGCGTATATTGCTGCTGCGTTTCGTCTGTACGGCGATCGCGGTATTCGTTGCAGGCGGAGACGCGAATAACGTCGATCAGCAACGGCGCGAACTGGCGGCGGCGCCATTCATTGCCGCCCACGGCCAATGCTCCCAGGGTGTTGCCGTGATAGCTCTGCTGGCGTGCAATGAATTTGGTGCGCTGTGGCTGACCGATTTCCACGCAGTACTGGCGTGCCAGTTTCAATGCGGTTTCCACCGCTTCAGAGCCGCCAGAAACAAAGTAGGCATAATTCAGGTCGCCCGGCGCAGTGCGCGCCAGCTGTTCGGCGAGTTGCTCAACGGTATCACTGGTGAAGAAACTGGTATGGGCGTAAGCAAGCTGATCGATCTGGCGATGCATAGCGGCCAGTACGTCAGGGTGAGCGTGACCTAAACAGGAAACGGCAGCGCCACCGCAGGCATCAAGATACTTTTTTCCCTGTGCATCGAAGATGTACGCCCCTTGTGCGCCGCTGGCCACGGCGGGCGTACTGCGCAAACTGCGGTGAATAATGTGGCTCATGTGCGATCCTGCTCCTGAATACGCTTGCTAAATTAAGCGCATCTTGCAGGATCCATTTGAATCACGTCAATGTAATTATGATTCATATGCATTCCATTTTCTTATGACAGATGCAAATGAATCATTTGTCAGAATTTGCCTGGCACCACATAGGCACCGGAATCGATCAGGTAGCGCTCAGCATTTTCAATCTTACTCACGGCGTCGCGGCCATGGCGCGCCACTAACATCGCCAGCAAACACTCAGCCAGCCCCATCCCGGAAACGACAGACGGGAAGAAGGAGGGGCTATCGGTTGAGAATAACAGCGTACAGTCAGCAGCCTGTGCCAGGGGTGAAACCGGCGAATCCGTCACCGCGATGATGCGTGCGCCCGCTCGCTGCGCGGCGTGCAGTACATCAAGTGATTCGCGTGAGTAAGGGGCAAAACTGGTGAGCAGCACGCAATCCTGCGCGGTGATTTCACGGGTAAACACTTCGATGTTGCTTGCCAGGCCATCAATAAGTGAGACCTGACGATGGAAAAGCCGATAAACATAAAACAGTGACCATGCGATCGGGAAACTGGCGCGGAAGCCACAGAGATAAACGTGTTCAGCGCCATCCAGCAGCGTTACTGCCCGTTCCATTGCCTGATAATTTTCGTTTTGTGTAAACGCAAGATTGGCCTGATGTGCCTGAAACACCTCTTCATACAGCAGCGGTTCGGTGCCTTTGGCTATCAGCTTTTCGGCTTTAGATACGTATGTATCATTGCGCAGACCGATATCATCAATAAAAGCATCCTTGAGTTCACCCCAGCCGTTATAGCCCAGCCGTTGCGCCAGACGCAGCAGCGTAGCGGCTTGACGCCGGCTTCAGCAGCAAAGGTACGCATGGATTGCACCACTAGCTGATTGGCATTTTGCAGTGAGAATTCGGCGGCACGTTGCAGTTCAGGTGACAGTAAACTGAACTGGCTAACAATTTTTTCCCGAAGATTCATGGCGTTTGGTCGTGAGTTGCAGATGGATGCATATAAACATAATTGTGACGACGAGGAAATGCTCGCAAGGTTGATGGCGCAAACTACTCACCTTCCAGTCATGGCGCAATTATTTCCAATACAGTGAACGCGAGCCGTGTTCTACTGCCGCCAGGATAAGAAATGTATCGACGGGATAGTGGTTATGTTGCAGTTTTCAAATGGTTTTCTTTTAAGTCTCTCGCTGTGTCTCGATATCGGGCTGGCCAACATCGCCATGATCACCCTGGCCATGCAGCGCGGTTACTTTCACGGCTTTTGGTTAGGGATTGGCACCTGTATTGGCGATCTGATTTATGCGCTGCTGGCACTGGCGGGCATGGCCGTGATATTGCAGTTCACTGCGGTTCGCTGGGTGCTGTGGATTGGGGGTGGATTACTGCTGCTGTGGTTCGCGGGTAAAATGCTGATTGCTGCACTGCGCAAAGACGCATCACTGCCTCAAACGTCTCAACAGCCCTACCGCTCGTTGATGAAAGAGTTCCGGCGTGGCGTGGTGCTGGCGATGTCATCCCCAACCGCTATCCTGTGGTTCGCCAGCGTGGGCGGTGCATTGATTGCCCGCATGGGCCACGGCAGCGTCACTGCCACCTCTGCTTTTCTCAGTGGATTCTTTATCGCTGGCGTCATCTGGACCTGTGTCTTGTGCCTGGTCGGCAGCATGGGCGGTAAGCTGTTGGGGCAACGGCTGCTGAAGTATTCCTACCTCGCCTCGGCGCTGATCTTCTGCTATTTCGCCGTTTATGTCATGGTTTCAGGCTATCGGGAATTTGTGCTGAGCTGAGGCGATTTGCTGTGCGTAGTGATGGGGTGTCGTGCCCATCACTTTGCGAAACGCATTGATGAAGTGACTTTGATCGTAGAAGCCCAGCTGTAATGCCGCTTCATGGGGATGCACCTGCTGACGCAGCAGATCGCGGGCCTGATGCAGCCGCAACTGCATGTGATATTGCAACGGCGGTAATCCGGTAAGTTGCGTAAAGCGACGTACCAGATGGTATTTACTCAACCCAGCCCACTGCGCCAATACCTCCAGTTGCGGTTTCTCATGCAGATGCTCACGCAGATACTGTTTCACCTGCTGGATAATCTGCGCCTCACCTTGCTGCACGCTGGCTTCATCGGCCAGCAGTTCGCCGCACAGCCACAATAACTGCTGCTCCAGCAACGCTTCATCTTCGGTGCGCGCGGCTTCATCAAAGCGGCAAATCGCCTCGAATAACCGAGCATCATTGATCACGCCTTCACGCAGTACCGGAGCATGTGCGCTGCCGAGCAGGGCTTTTAAGGTCGATTGTGGCAAATGGATGCTGACAAAACTCACCGCCTGTTCGCTAAACAACGAAGACTGAATCGAACTGGGGTTATACAGGGTGACCTGCCCGGCAAACGCATCGGTGACTTTGCCATCAAGCCAAATCTCTTCCCGTCCGCTGAGGTTGGCGCATATCACGTATTCATCATGCAGATGACGCGGAAAGCGGCTGCCACTCGCACTCACGCGCGAGCATTCAATACCGTTACGGCTAAACCAGTCAGAAGCAGACAGCGACACGTTATTACCCATGGCAGGACGAAGAGCGGTTATATCAGCATCAGTTTTAATGATTTGCAATCACCCTTGAGGGCGATCGCTGCGCGCCCTATTGCCACGCGCGGAGATGTGCGGCCTCATGGCCGCACACTTCGTTGATAGCTACGGATTGATCGAACAGCGTTAAATCCCGGCAATGCGCTTCAAATCGGCTTCTGCCCCGGGTGCCACGGCCAATACCTGCGCGCCTTTCAACAGGCGCTCGCCTTCGGTGTTGAACGGGTGATACCAGCCGCCCGCTTCTTTCACCAGGCAATATCCGGCCAGACAATCCCAAGCGTGCATATAGGGTTCGTAATAGCCGACCACGCGGCCAGCAGCGACCCACGCCAGCATCAGTGCGCCCGAACCGATGCGGATAAAGTTTCCGCCCGCCGCCAGCAGTGAAGCCAGAATCTTACCCACTTCATCGGGGCTGACGTGACTGTTGGCACCGAAGCCGGTGACATGGTTTTGCAGCGTGCGCGCCGGGTCCACCTGTAAACGACGCCCGTTCAGGGTCGCGCCCTGACCCAGGGCCGCCACGTAACACTCCTGATAGGTCGGCGCGTATATCACACCAATGACCGGCACGCCGTCATGCAAAACCGCCACGGAGACACACCAGTTCGGCATGCCATTCAGGAACGGGCTGGTGCCGTCAATGGGATCGACCACCCAGGTGTAGCCGGATGTACCGGTTTGCAAACCATATTCTTCGCCGAGAAAACCGTCGTCGGCAAACTGCGCGCGAATTTGCTGATCGATCATCTGTTCGACTTCCCGGTCAGCGCGCGACACCACGTCCTGCAGGTCATATTTGGTTTCCACCACCAGCGTGTCACGGTGATGGAAATACTCCAGCGCTTTTTCTCCGCCGGCACGTGCCACTTTCTCTGCCAGAATCAATCGTGATAGCAGTGCTTCATTTACGGTGTCACTCATCATCCATCCTTAATTTATCCGGCAATCAGGGCTAATCCCTGAGGTTTAAAATCAATCGCCACCGCTGAAGCCAGCGGCAGAGCCTGTTCCATTTGCGCATCGATGATGAACAGCGAGCCAAGCTCGGTCGCAACTTCATACTCAATATGGTCGCCCAGCCAGGTGCTATGAGTCACTTCACCCTGCAGCGCGCCCACACCCTCGCCGCGTAGCGTAATAAACTGCGGCCGCACCGACAGCTGCGCCGTGCCGGTTTGCACGCCGTTGCCACGCACGCGATAACGCTGGTTACCCAGTCGCACCAGTGCCTCATTGCCGTCCAGCTGTTCCACTTCGCAGGTCAGGATATTGGCTTCGCCCATGAAATCGGCGATGAACACCGAATTCGGCGCGTGATACAGGCTTTCCGGCGCGCCCTGCTGGGCAATATCCCCCTCTTTCATGACAATAATTTTATCAGACACCGCCAATGCTTCTTCCTGATCGTGGGTAACATACACCGCCGTGAACCCAAGTCTTTGTTGTAACTCGCGAATATCAGTGCGCACGCGACGGCGCAGACGCTCATCCAGATTGGATAAAGGCTCATCCAGCAGCAGCACCTGCGGTTCCAACACCAGCGCGCGCGCCACCGCAATGCGCTGCTGTTGGCCGCCGGAAAGCTCTGAAGGCAAACGCTGCCCCTGGTTTTCGAGGCCAACCAGCTTTAATCCTTCACGCGCGCGGTCCTGCGCCTCGCGCTTCTTCATGCCCGATGACTGGAGGCCATACATGATGTTGTCGAGTGCGTTCATGTGGGGAAACAGCGCATAGGACTGGAACACCATTGCGACATCGCGCTCATTCGCGGGCAAATGGGTGACATCTTTGCCACCAATCATAATCCGTCCCGAGGTGGGATGTTCGAGCCCCGCCAACAAACGCAGCGTGGTGGTTTTGCCACAGCCCGAAGGCCCCAGCAGCGTAACCAGCGTGCCGGGCTCGACCGTTAGCGACAGGTCTGGCAGGGCGTTGAATCCAGCAAAACGTTTGGTGACATGCTCAAACACCACAGAACCCGCATTGATACTGGTCATACGGCACTCTCCTGGGTTAACGAAGGGGAAGTGGGTGGCACAGTGACTTCCACTGGACCGGCGGCACGGCGCAATCGGCGTTCGCCCACTAGCCATTGAAATACGCCAATAATCAGTAACATCACCACAATCAGAACCGTGGAATAGGCAATGGCTACGCCGTATTCGCCGTTCTCCACCAGCCCGACAATGTAGGATGTCGCCATGTTGTACTGCGCGCTGACGAGGAAAATCACCGCACTAATGGAGGTAATGGCACGCACGAAGGCATACACCAGCGCGGCGCTGATCGCCGGTTTGAGCAGCGGAAGCACCACTTTACGCAGCGTGCGGAAGCTGTTGGCACCCAGCGTTAAAGAAGCTTCATCCAGACTTTTATCTAACTGGCTCATCGCCGCGATACCCCCGCGCACCCCCACCGGCATGTTGCGGAACACAAAACAGGCGATCAAAATTAATGCCGTGCCGGTAATCTCCAACGGTGGCAGGTTGTAAGCCATGACATAGCTCACGCCGATCACCGTGCCGGGAATAGCAAAGCTCAGCATCAGTAGAAATTCGAAGGTCTGACGTCCGGCAAACTTCTGCCGCACGATCAGCCACGCGGTGAGAAGACCGACAATGGCAGTGAGCGGTGCGGCAATCAGCGCAATCTCCAGCGTGGTCCAGAAGGAGTTCCACGCCACCCCGCTCCACAGCAGATGTCCTTCACTGAAGCTGATGCGGAAAGCGCGCACGTAATGTTCCAGCGTCAGCGCATTGTTCAGCCCCCACGATTGCACGAAGCCGCCGACAACGATCATGCCGTAGATCACCAGCGTGAACAGGCCCCACGGAATCACCATGCCGTAGACGCCATAGCGCATCGCACGCGGCAGCTGGCTGTGTTTACCGCCGTCACCTTTGCCGGTCACGGTGGCAAAGTTTTTGCCCCCCAGCCACCAGCGCTGCAGTACAAATGCAGCCAACGTAAAGCTCAGCAAAATCATTGCCAGCACCGCTGCACGGCTGGGATCGTTCTGTGCACCTACCACCGAGAAGAAGATTTCGGTAGAGAGCACGCCGTGACTGCCGCCTAAAACCATCGGATTACCAAAATCGGCCATGCTTTCAATAAAGCTAATAAGAAATGCGTTGGCCAGGCCGGGTGCCATCAGGGGTAGCGAAATACGGCTAAAGGTGCGCCAGCGATTGGCTCGCAGCGTTTGTGAAGCCTCTTCCAGCGATGGACTGACGCCTTCGACCACACCAATCAACACTAAAAAAGCGATGGGTGTGAATGACAGCACCTGGGCAATCCAGATACCGGTCATCCCATACAGCCAGCGGCCGGGTTCAATGCCAAACAGCGTTGCCAGCGACTCGGTGACCACACCAGAACGGCCAAACAGCAGGATCAGCGCCAGACCAATGACAAACGGCGGTGTGATAATGGGCAGAATGGTGAGCATGCGCAGTGCTTTTTTGTACGGCAGCGGCGTGCGCGTTGCGGCGAGGGCAAAAGCCAGGCCGAGCAGCGTCGATCCAGAGGCCGTCATCAGCGCCAGCCACAACGTGCGCCACGCAGTGCCGCAACTGCCGCCGTCAAGACAGGCCAGGCTCCAGATAGCAGGATCCTGGAGATTGCCGATCAGCCCATCGGGTTTAAAGCTGCCGTCCACGTCCTGCACTGATACCACAAACATGCTCAGCACTGGATAAAGCACGAAAATCGTGACTAAAGCGGTGAGCAATACCAGTGAGGCCACCACAAAAGCATCGCCTTTAAGTACTCCACGCTCGGCCAGTGCAAACGAGAACAGCAACAGAAATGCCGTCAGCAGCAACAGCGCGCCCGCCCCCATTGCCGGTTGCCCTTGCTCCAGCGCACCAAAGCGGTTTTCCAGCCATAGCCAACTCCAGCCGCTGTAGCCGATCGCATGGCCTTCAATCACCAGGAAAATCACGCCGAGCGCGCTGAACAACAGTAAACCACGGCTACGCATATTGGCGGGTAACAGCCCACTCACGGCGCAGAGCGCGAACAGCGCTATAGCAATGCACAGCCAGGGATGTTGGCCGACTTGCCACAAAGCCGGTGCATTAGCGGCATCGCCCCACAGGTTTAACAACCACCCGCCATCAAAAAACCGGCTTCGAGGCTGTACCACGGCAGGAGGAGTAACGCTCCTAAGCCGATAAGCAGTGCGCCGCTGAGACGACGATTATTTGCATTCATGAAACACCTCAATAAGGAGACTGTTCAGCGCCCACGCACACTGTTGGCGAGTTTTGGGCGGCCCAGGGACCGCGCTCTGCATCGTGGGCATTTCCTGGGTCAGCACCTTACTGTGCGCTGGCGCCAATCTCTTTATCCCAGCGGCTCAGCAGCGCTTTGCGCTTAGCGGAATCACCGTAGGTTTTGAAGTCGTAATCGATCAACTTAATGTTCTCGAAGCGCGGTGCATACGGCGAGATTTCTGCGTTGCGGTTTGACGGCAGCTGGAACGATTTCGCCTCTTTCATGTGCGACTGCGCTTCGGCGCTCAACGCCCAGTCGTACCAGACTTTGGCATTCGCCAGGTTACGCGCGCCCTTCACAATCGACATGGAGCCGATTTCATAGCCCGTGCCTTCACAAGGCGCAACGGTCTTGATGGGGAATCCATCGACTTCCATCGCCACTGCGTCATGCATAAAGACAATACCCACCGTGGCCTCACCACGCGCCGCCGCTTTGACCGGTGCAGAACCGGACTTGGTGTATTGCGAAATATTGGCATTGAGTTTTTTCAGGTAATCGAACGCCTGATCCTCACCCATAATTTGCACCAGCGTTGCCAGCGTGTTGTAAGCGGTACCGGAAGAGTTAGGATTGGCAATCTGGATTTCGCCTTTAAAACCCGCATCCAACAAATCTTTCCAGCAGGTGGGCTCTTTCAACTTTTTACTGGCCAACAGTTTGGTGTTGTAACCCCAGCCGAGCGCACCGGCATAGATACCCACCGTGCGATAGCCCGAGTTTTCCGCCTGCTTTTGTGCCCAGTCCTGCTGCTGATCAAGCAGCGGCGATTTATACACCTGCGTTAATCCCTCGTCTGCGGCCTGCATATGTGGATCGCCGGTACCGGCCCACCAGATATCGGTACGCGGATTGCGTGCTTCGCTGCGCAAGCGGGCATAAGCCTCACCTGCCGACAGACGTACCATGCTGACTTTGATATCGGGATGGCTCTGGCTGAAGATGCGCGTCATGTGTTCGCACACCACAACGTCAGCGGAACAAACCATATTGAGATTGCCTGCGGCAGAAGCGGCAAACGGCAAAGCAGTACAACAAAGGGATAGCGCTACAGCGATAGAGGTGGCTCGCATGGTGTTCTCCTTGGGGTGTAGGGTCGATGCTTCATTGGCACCGTATTTTGCACGTGTGTGCAAAGTAGTAATGAACAATAAATCGCCTGTCAAATGGCTTGCTGCGCAATTGATAGCCTATGTCACAAATTTGCAACAAATTAGATCCTGGACGGTTTGCACAGCTTTGCAATTTAGGGCAGACTCTTTTTCAAGCGAAGTTTGCACAGGAGTTGAGCATGCAAGGTGAGAAAACCGTGGTGAGTGCGCAGGATGTGGCAGAGCGCGCGGGTGTATCGCGTTCAGCAGTGTCACGCGTGTTCACGCCAGGGGCTAGCGTGTCATCTGCCATGCGCATCCGCGTGATGAAGGCGGCGGAAGAACTCGGGTATCACGTCAATCATCTGGCGCGCGGACTGGTACGAAATCGCAGTGGGATCGTGTGTTTAATTGTCTCAGAGATCGCCACCCCCTACCGCGCCAGCCTGGTGCGTTGGCTGACACAATCGCTGCAGGAAGCGGGCAAGATTGCCATGCTAATTAACACCGATCGTTCTGACAACAGCGTCTCAGCCGCTTTACAGCAGGCCATCAACTTCCGTGCGGATGCCTCGATCATCCTTTCCGGCATGCCGGATCGCACCATCACTCGCCAGTGTTATCAGCATGGACAGCGCATCATTTTGATCAACCGTGATGAAGCGCTGCCCGGCTCGCTCAGCATTAATCTCGATGCGCAACGCGCCGCCGAGACGGCGGTGATGGCGTTTCAGCGCGCGGGTTGTCGACATCTGGTTTTCGCCAATTCTCTGGCGGGCACGCCCAGCCTGATGAAACGTGAAACGGCCTTTGTGGCTGAAGCGGCGCGTGTGGGCTTAACGGTGACGGTTGAACGCTTTGGTTCGACTTCCTATGAAAGCGGCCAGATTCTGGCGCATCGGCTACTGACTCAACCCCAGCGCCCGGACGCAATATTTTGCGTGACCGATTTGGTCGCCTGCGGATTGATGGACGAAGCCCGCCACCGCTTTGCGCTGCGAGTCCCTGAAGATCTCTGTTTGATCGGCTATGACAGCATTCCTCAAGCTGGCTGGTCTTCCTACAATCTGACCACCTTTGCCCAACCGGTAGAACAGTTTGCGCGTGACGCCGTGGACTGGCTGATGCAAACCGAAGCGGATGAAACCGGCTTTACCCCGCAAAACGAACAGCAGCACGACAGTTTGCTGTATCAGGCTGATGTGGTGTGGCGCGGTTCGGTACGCGGCGGTTAAGCAAACCAGACACCACGATAAGCCGTAAACCTACCAATAAGGAATGTGATGAACCCACGCAGAAACCAGATCGCTGCTCGCCTGTTTATCGCTGGCGCCCTGTGGCTTAGCACTTCGCCGGTACAGGCAGAAGCCCAGTATCAGCTGGAAAAAGTGGTAGAACTGAGCCGCCACGGCATTCGCCCGCCGACGCCGGGCAACCGCAAAGAGATGGAAGCCGCAACCCAGCGTCCATGGACGACCTGGACCACTCATGATGGTGAGCTAACCGGACACGGGTATAGCGCCGTAGTGAATAAAGGCCGCTGGGAAGGTGAACATTATCGTCAGCTAGGATTACTCACTTCAGGCTGCCCACTCGCGCAGGATGTGTATGTGCGCGCCAGCCCGTTGCAGCGCACCCGTGCCACCGCGCAGGCGCTGGTGGATAGTGCGTTTCCGGGCTGTGGCGTTACGGTACATCGCGTTGAGGGAGAAAACGATCCCCTGTTCCAGACCGACGCGTTTCCCGCCACGGATACCGATCCCGCTCAACAGCTGGCGGCGGTAACCGCCGCAACCGGCGATTTGGCCGCACGTCAGCAGGCGTTACAACCCGCCGTTCAGGCGTTGAAAAGCGCCGTGTGTCGGCCTGATAGCGACTGCGCGTTTTTTGAAAAGACGTGGCAGATCAAGCAGAGCAAAAGCGGTAAAAGCTATGTGCAAGGCCTGAGCGTATTAGCCAATATGGTGGAAACGCTGCGCCTCGGCTGGAATGAAAACTTGCCGGCGGATCAATTGGCCTGGGGTAACATCACCCACGCCGCTCAAATCACCGCTGTGCTTCCCCTGTTAACCGCCAATTACGATCTCAGTAATGACGTGCTCTATACCGCGCAAAAACGCGGATCGATTCTGTTAAATCAGATGATTGAGGGCGTTGAGCAAGGTGTTAGCCGCACCTCGGACCGTTTGCCTGATACGCGCTGGCTGCTGTTCGTCGCGCATGACACTAACATCGCGATGGTGCGGACCTTAATGGATTTCACCTGGACGTTACCCGGCTATACTCGCGGCAACATTCCGCCGGGCAGCAGCCTGGTGTTTGAACGCTGGCGCGATAAGAAAACCGGCGAGCGCTTGCTGCATATCTATTTCCAGGCGCAAAGCCTGGACGACCTGCGCAACCTGCAATCGGTTGATCAATCGCACCCTCTGCTTCGTGAAGAGTGGCACGCGTCTGATTGTCGAGTAACGGAAGTGGGTACGCTATGTCCGATGGCCGCGACGCTCGCGGCGTTGGGTAAGCAGCTAGATCACACGGCGATTACTCCGGTGAGTTACGCGCAATAACGCAGACTTCTTTCACCACGCCGCGCAGCCAGCGATGCGCGGCGTCATTCTCCAGACGCGGGTGCCACAATTGTGACACTGTCATATCTGGCGTGGTGAACGGCAGCTCAAACATCGCCAGCGCCTTATTGTCCTTGATCAGCGGATGATGCAGCACCAACGAGTGCGGGACTAATGCTACCCAATCTGACTTCACCACCATCGCGACTGCGGCAGAAAAAGCGGGCACCACCGCCACCACCTTGCGCTGTAATCCGGCTTGCTCAATGGCCTCGTGAACCGGCCCGCCCATTTCTGCGCGGCGAGACGCCACGATATGGCCGAAGGCGGCCAGTTGCGTAATATCCAGCCGCTGCGTCAACGGATGACCCGTGCGCACCACACCCACAAAGCGATCGCGAAACAGCGCTTGCAGGCGGATCTCCGGCCCCATGTTGCCCAACACACCAATCTCTAAATCAATGCTGCCATCACGCAGTTCGCGGTCACTTTTTTCAGGTTTACCCACGAAAATCAGCTGTACATTGGCGGCCTGCGCAGTCACAGCGTCGATTAACGTGCTACCAAACGTTTCGACAAATCCCTCATTGGTCCGCAGGGTAAAACGGCGGTCCAGCTGTGCCAAATCGAGCAACTCCGCATCCGGACTTAACACTGCCCGTGCGTCACGCAGCGTGCGATGGGTGCGTTCACGCATCGCTTCGGCGAAAGGCGTCAGCACCATATTGCGCCCGGCACGCACCAGCAGCGCATCACCCGTGACGGTGCGTAAACGACCCAGCGTGCGGCTCATCGCCGATTCACTCAGGTTCAACCTGCGTGCCGCGCCGATCACGCTGCCGGTCGTCAGCAGTGCATCAAGTGCGATAAGTAAATTCAGATCGGTATCATTCATGTTCGCTATCCTGCTGGATGGCGCGCATCAAGACAAGGCGTTTTATGCAGGTTATCACTGCAAATGCTGCGTGCTCCGCCTGCCCTCAATGCGCGCTAGACTTTTTCTACTGACCAACGTGAAGGAAAAGACAATGAAGACATTACTCATCGGCGCATCGCGAGGACTAGGGTTCGCACTGGCAGAAAATATGCTGCAGCGTGGCTATCAGGTCGTTGCTACCGGCCGCGCACATTCAACGGACAAGCTGACGCAACTGGCCACGCGTTATCCGCAGCAGCTGACCGTGGAAACGGTGGATATCACTGAGCCGGAACAGGTTAGCGCGCTTTATCAGCGCCTCGCGGATACGCAATTTGATATGCTGTTCGTCAATGCCGGAGTGAAAAATGATGACCGGGAAACCATTGCCGATGTTTCAACAGAAGAGTTTACCCGCGTGATGGTGACCAACGCGCTGAGCCCGTTACGCGTCATCGAGACCTTTAAAGATCGCGTGAGCGCCACAGGCACGATTGCTGTGATGTCATCTGGCCAGGGCAGTCTGACGAACAACACCAATGGCCATTACGAGGTTTATCGCGGCAGCAAAGCCGCATTGAATATGTTTATGCGCAGTTTCGCCGCTCGTCATGCAGATGCGCGCACATTGCTGTTAATGGCGCCGGGCTGGGTACGCACCGATATGGGCGGTTCGGCAGCACGTTTGACCATCGACGAGAGCATTCCCAATCTACTGAACACCATGGAAGCCTATGACGGTCGCAGCGGGTTGCATTATCTCGATTATTTGGGTCGGGTGGTGCCCTGGTAATGCCTGGCTTACGCCTGCGTCATCTTTCGCTGTAGCAGACTGCGCAGCGTGTCGCGCAGCCAGCGGTTAGCGGGATCCTCGGTTTGCGCGTTATGCCACAGCAGTGATAGCTCGTAATCGGGCATCTCCACCGGCACCGGCGCGGCCTTCAGACCGTACAGCGCGCACCACGCGGGCGCCAGGCCTTGCGGCACCGTGGCAAACAACGGCAGTTGCTGTAGCAGCAGCGGCAAGCTGGAGAAATGCGGGGTGACATAGCGCACGCGCCTGGCCAGCCCAACACGTTGCAAAGCGAGGTCCAGCGCGCTTTCACTGGCACCGCGATAAGACACCAGCACGTGCTGATAGCGCACAAACTGCGCGGGCGTCAGAGTATCCAGCGCAATGTGCTGGCGGCTCCATAAGGTGCGGAAACCGGCAGGACCCAGTTTCTCCCGGGTCAAATCGCGACTGGCTTCATTCCCCACCGCAATCACCACATCCGCCTGCTGCTGCTCCATCAATGGGATCGCTTGCCAGGGATCCGCGGCCACCACTTTGATGTCCACGCCCGGTGCGCTGATTGCCAACGCCGAGAGCAAATCCGGTATCAGCCACTGTTCCAGCCAGTCACTCATGCCGATACGAAAGCTGCGGCAATCCTGCTCGGGATCAAAAGCCTGCGGCGTGAAGATCACCCGATGCAAATCACCCATCAGCGGGCAGAACTGCTGCACCAACTGTTCGGCGCGCGGCGTCGGTGTCATACCATGTGAGGTGCGAATAAACAGCACATCGCCAAACATCTCACGCAACCTTTTCAGCGCAGCACTCACCGCCGGTTGGCCGAGATAAAGCCGGTTGGCGGCTTGGGTCACGCTGCGCACGTCATACATCACCAGCAGCACAACCAGTAAATTCAGGTCGATACGGGCGAAATCATTTTCATTGATGGATTGCATGATTTTAATCGATTTAAATAATCATTAGCGCATCAGTATAGTGACTTTCATTCGACTGTCACGGGCGCACTGGCGCGCCCCATCCCGTTTGGAGCCAAAATGACGATACGCGTTGGTGATTGCCTGATTGAGAAAATCGTTGAGCAAAGTGCCACCTTCCCTTACGGCACGCTGTTTAAAGCGCATCGTGCAGAAATGAGCGATGCGGTTGCCGCGCAACCGGCAGAGATCTCGATTCATAGCTGGGTGGTTCGCACTGCCGAGCACACCATCCTGATTGATACGGCCACCGGCAACGGCCGCGATCGGGATAACAAGCCGTTGTTCCATCAGCTGAATACGCCGTATGCCGAGCGTCTGGCGCAGGCAGGCGTTGATCCCGCTGCGGTAACGCTGGTGCTGATGACGCATATTCATACCGATCACGTTGGCTGGAACACCCATTTCGTTGATGGTCAGTGGCAACCGATGTTTCCCAACGCGCGTTACGTTTGTTCAGCGCTGGAACTACAACGCTGTCAGAACGATGCCGCCAACGAGGCGTTATATCGCGACAGTATTCTTCCGCTGATGGTGAGTGGCCAGTTGGAGACCGTTAACCCGAAGGATTCGCCGTTGTATGCCGGTGTGCTGCGCTATCTCTCCACGCCAGGCCACAGTAGCGATCATGCGTCGATCGTGCTGGAGAGCCAGGGTGAATGTGCCATCTTTGCCGGGGATGTGATGCACCATCCCATCCAATTTCAGCATCCGCTATGGAACTCGCTGTTTTGTGAGGATTTGCCGCTCGCCATTGCATCACGTCAACGGGTTATAGACTGGTGCAGACAACATCAGGCAATCTGGTTCAGTAGCCATTTTCATCACAGCTCATGCGGCCGGGTGGCGCGCGACGGGCAGTGGATCCCACTTGAGGAGTAACCTGATGCAACACGCTGATTATCTGACCGCGACGCTGGATGATTTACAACGCGCCCTGCAGCTGGGTGATGTCACGTCACGGCAGCTAACTGAATGGACGCTGCAACGCATCGCGCAGTTGGATCAGCCCCGCTATAACGCTATGACCTGGTTATTTGCTGATGAAGCACGTGCGGCAGCAGACGCCAGCGATGGACGACGTCAGCAAAGCGAAGCGCTGGGTCGGCTTGAAGGCATTCCCGTGCTGATCAAAGACAACATCGAGGTCGCTGGCTGGCCCACCAGCGCTGGCTCGGTGATGCTGCGTGACGTAGTGGCCGAACAAGACGCGCCACTGGTCACCGTCCTGCGCCATCAGGGGGCGATACTGCTGGGTAAAACCGCTATGCATGAACTGGCCGCGGGTATTACCGGCGCATCGTCGCTGAGTGGTTTTACCCACAATGCCTGGTGCGAGGGCCGCTCACCGGGCGGTTCGAGCAGCGGCTCGGCAGTCGCGGTGGCGGCGGGCTATGTACCGCTCGCGATGGGCAGTGATACCGCCGGTTCGGTGCGCATTCCCGCCGCGTTTAATGGCCTATTTGGTTTACGCATGTCGCGTGGCGCACTCAGTACCGCCGGCATTGTGCCGCTCTCTCCGACCCAGGACATTCCGGGCCCCTTAGTGCGAAGCGCAACCGATTTGCGCATCGCCACCGAGATTCTCAGTGCCCAGACTTTTGCCGTCGAGGGTGACACGCTGCGCGTCGGCATCTGGCGAGAGGGCTTTGCAGCAGAAGAAACCGAGATTAACCAGGCGGTTCGGGCCGCAGTGTCAGGATTTGATCCGTTGGAAGTGAGCTGGCCGCAGCTTGAAGCATTGGCAGCGCAGGCCAATATTATTGGTTATGAATTTGCTGAAGCGCTGGCGGCGTATTTGGCAGATAAACCTCAGGCACTGTTTCTCACTTTGCCAGAAATTGCTGCATCCGGGCTTTATCATCCGCAGTTGGAGAATGTATTCAAAACTCGCGCGGTACATCCGGGCACGGACAGTGAGGGTTACGCCACCGTGCAGCAACATCAGCGCGATCTTTATCAACGGCTGGAGGCGTTTTTCGCTGAGCATGATATTAATCTGTTGGCCTATCCGGTGGTGCGACACGCACCGGTGAAACACGGTGAATTGCAGGAAGGAAGTAATGCGTTGCTATCGGCCGTGACAGGTGCGCCTGCCGTGAGCATACCGGCCGGATTGAGTGAGGAAGGGCTGCCGATCGGTCTGGAACTGCTGGCACTGCGCGGGCGTGAGGATTTATTATTGCGCGCCGCAGAAATAATTTCACAGCAGCAATAAAGACGACGGAGGCACCCTGTGCCTCTATTTTGTGCAAAACCCCTTTTCTAATCCTTGATAATGGCATAGCCCAAATAACCCTTTCGCTGTTCACGCCATTTGCACTCTTCTTATATAAGAAATAAGCAATTACTTTTAAATAATGAGCTTATGAAAGCCCGCGTAATATTGATATTACCACAAGGTCTTTGTGCGCATTTTATATTCGTTCTTATGATGATTCCTCAGATAAATACAAAGGAAAACAATCATGACCACGAATCGTTCACGGGCATCATCTGATTTCCCTTTTCTCCATCACGACCTATTTATCGGGTAAAACCCTTTCTGATCCTGAAACGGCACCAAGCAGGTTGCCGGATCATTCTGTCAGCAGTGTAACGTTAAAAGGAAGTTGTGAATGGAACGTCGTGATCTAATAAAAGCGATGGCTGCAGTAGGTGCTTATAGCCTGATACCCGGGTTGGCTCGCGCGGCGAGCGGTGCACGTAAATATGAAGGCGTCACGCTTAATGTATCCACCTTCAGCGCAGCCTGGCCCAGCTTAGTCCGCCAGTGGTTACCGGAGTTTGAAGCGTTAACGGGTGCGCGTGTCAATCTCGATACCCCTTCCTTTCCGGTCTACAACCAGCGAGCAGATTTAGAGCTTTCGACCAAAGGATCGGCCTATGACGTGGTTAACGTCACTTTTATCTACACCAGCCGCTGGATCAACGCCGGATGGCTGACCCCTTTGGATGATTACATCGCCAATCCGAACCTGACGGCTGAAGACTGGAATGTAAAAGATTTTCTGCCCGCGACGCTGCAAGCTGAAACAGGCCGTGATGGCAAACTCTATGGTGTGCCTTACGTCGTAGAGGGAATGTTATCGGGCGCCACTCGCTATGACCTCATTCAACAAGCAGGATTGGCGTATCCCGATACCACGGACGATTTGCTAAAAGTGTTGAGGGCAGTGAATAAGAAGGAGCGCGTAGCCGGTTACATCACTGATAATCATTATGGCTGGACGTTTATCCCTTATCTGCAAGCCTTTGGCGGCAATGTATTCCGAAATGCTCCGAACGATTTATATCCCACGCTTGATAGCCCTGAAGCCGTCGCGGCGGCTGACTTCTTTGCCAATCTGATTCGCGAATTCGGACCGAACGGCGGTATTACTTACAGCGCCGATCAGGCTTTGCAGTCGTTAAAACAAGGTCGCGTTAATTTTACCGATTCCAGCCAAACCTATCTGGCGCAGCTGGGCGATGCCAGGACTTCACGCATTGTTCAAAGTACGCACGTTGGACCCATGGTGAAAGGGCCCGCGGGACGCTTTCCTGGCATGGCGGTGCATGCTTTAGGTATTCCGGTGGGTTCGAAAAACAAAGAGGCAGCCTGGGCATTCATTCAATGGTCGCTGTCGAAACAAAACGGTACGCGGGCAATTACGGCAGGATATGGATCGCCAACCCGTCGAAGTGACATAGATTCCAGCGCGTTTCGTGCCAAACAGCAAATCAACGGTATCGATCTCGCTCAACTCTCCATTGATGCCATCGACCAGGCTGGTAAAGGGGGTTATATGGCTTATCGCACCGTGGATGTCTATCCGCAGGTCGATCAACAAATCAATAAAGCCATTTCACTGATTGCATCAGGCCAGCTCTCGGCAAAACAGGCAATGTCTCAGGCGCAGGCCGGCGCCGTTGCCGACATACGTCGCTCTGGTCTGAAGATTTGACAGGAGAGCCAATGTCACAATCCCTTATCAGCTGGCGTGTGCGCCAGCGTAATGCCTGGCTGCTGGGTCTGGCACCGTCACTGTTCGTCTTGACGGTGCTGACATTAGTCCCTGCACTGGCGCTGGTGGTCACCAGCTTTACGCCCTTTAGCCTGACTCATCCCGAGTCAACGTTTACCTTTACCCATCCTTTAGTCAACTACCAGCAGCTGCTTCACGATAGCCGCTTTCTGGATTCCATCGGGACGCAGTTGAAGCTGTCCTGTGTCAGCGTGTTTTTCAGGTAGTCATCGGGTTGCTGTTAGCGCTGCTGCTCAATGGCACTTCTCGTATATTGAACACTGCCCGTACCTTGCTGTTAATCCCTATGGTGTTACCGCCGATTATCGTGGCATTGATTTGGAAAATTATTTATACCCCGGATATTAGCCCCCTCCATCAATTACTCGATCGCGCAGGCTATCCTCTCGATTCTTTGATTGCCAATCCAAATACCGCGTTATGGGCGATCGCGGTGGCCGACATTTGGCAATGGTTCCCCTTCACGTTGCTAATGGTATTAGCCGCGTTGCAGATGATCCCTAATGATCCCCAGGAAGCGGCAAAACTTGACGGCGCCCATCGTTTTAATATTTTTCGCTTCATCATTTTGCCGCATCTCAAACCGGTGCTGGCAGTCTGCGTCTTGTTCCGTCTTATCGATAGCTTCAAGGCCTTTCCTTTGATTTACGTCCTCACCGACGGAGGACCGGGATCGATTACGGAGGTCACTAACTATTACGGATTTATCCAGGCCTTTAATTTCTCTTATTGGGGTTATGGCAGTGCCATCGCTGTCGTGATTCTGGTTGGGGTGTTTATTTTAAGCTGGCTGATTGGCCGCATGGGGTGGAATGATGACCGTACAACACACTGAGGCGATCGCTAAACCGTTTCAACACGCGGCTCGCCGCTGGCGATGGAAAGGCATTCGCACCAGCAGTGCTATTTTGCTCACATTTCTATTGCTTTCACCGTTTCTGTGGATGGTGGTGATGGCCTTCCGCCCAGCCGCAGAAGTGTTTGACCTCACTCTGTGGTTCACACCCACGCTGGATGCCTTTCGCGCATTGATTGCCGGTCACTTTCTTGATTCTTTCAGCCATAGCTTATGGGTCAGTATTCTCTCGACTCTGTTCTCCCTGTTACTCGGGGTGCCCGCCGCATGGGTGTTGACGCGCTGGCGTTTTCGTTTGCGTCATTCGGTGGCACTGTGGATTTTAGTCACGCGCATGGCACCGCCTATCGCCTTCACCATTCCATTCTTTCTGGCATGGCGCTGGTTAGGCTTGCAGGACACCATAATTGGACTGGCAATTGTTTATCTGACGTTCAATCTCGCCATCGTCATCTGGTTGATGCAGACCTTTTTTGCGGCAGTGCCCGTCACACTAGAGGAAGCGGCCTGGCTAGATGGCTGTTCACTGTGGCGCAGTTTCTGGCATATCTCATTGCCCCTGGTTAAACCTGGACTCGCGGCGACTGCCATCCTCTGCTTCATCTTTTCCTGGAATGATTTCTTTTACGCGCTGATTTTGACGCGGACCAACGCCATCACCGCCCCGGTGGCTATTGTGAATTTCCTGCAATACGAAGGCTGGGAGTGGAGCAAGATCGCGGCTAGCGGCACGCTGGTCATGTTGCCCGTGGTGGCATTTACGCTATTGGTGCGCCGTTATTTGGTGCATGGCCTGACTGCAGGCGGACTAAAGGATTAAGACTATGGCAACGCTGACGTTAAAAAATCTGCATAAAAGCTATGAACAGCACGACATCATCCGCGGCATTGATTTGGAGATTCATCACGGAGAATTTGTGGCATTGGTTGGGCCTTCGGGTTGCGGCAAATCCACCCTGCTGCGAATGATCGCGGGGCTGGAGAGTGTCACAGGCGGTGAATTAGCGCTGGATGGCGAGGTGATCAATGACCTCTCGCCACAAGAACGCAATATGGCAATGGTATTCCAGAATTACGCTCTGTATCCCCACATGACCGTCGCGGAGAACCTTGGATTCTCTCTCAAGATGCAAGGTCAGAGCAAAACGGCCATTCAACCGCAGGTTGAGCAGGTTGCTGCTACGCTGGGTTTAACCCCACTGCTCACACGTAAACCGGCGCAATTATCCGGAGGACAGCGCCAGCGTGTGGCAATGGGCCGAGCCATCTTGCGCCACCCTCGGCTGTTCTTGTTTGATGAACCGCTGTCCAACCTCGATGCCAAGCTGCGCGTTGAAGTGCGTACTGAAATTAAGGCACTCCACCAGCGGCTAAACACCACCATGATTTATGTCACGCACGATCAGGTCGAAGCCATGACCATGGCAGACCGTATTGTGGTGCTGCGTGATGGGAAGATCGAACAAGTGGGTACGCCGCTCGAACTGTACGATCATCCCGCCAATGCCTTTGTCGCATCGTTTATTGGTTCGCCCTCCATGAACCTGTTCGCTGGTCAGATTCAAGCTGATGGTACGGTGGTGACCGACGATGGAATTCCGTTACCCGCCCCCGACAACAGTGGCTTAGCGCAGGGCCGCCGCGTGCTTTACGGTATTCGTCCACAGCACTTCGTCTTACAACCGCACAACAGCGTGGCTGCACAGGTCAGCGTGGTTGAGCCAACCGGTGCTGAGACCCAAATCATGTTGAACATCGGACAACAAAAAGCCACGGCACTGTTTCATCAGCGTATTGATGCCGTGCCGGGGCAAACGCTGCATCTCGCACCGGACGCACACCATGCGCACCTGTTTGATGCTGAAAATGGCCTACGTCTTAACTAAGGATTGATGTTGATGAGTCGGAAAGTGATTGTATTTGGTGTAGACGGGCTGATGATGCCGTTGATCAAAAAATTTGTCGCTGAGGGCGCTTTGCCCCATATCAAACGCATGTTAGACGGGGGCGCAGCAGGTGAACTGTTGCCCAATATCTCCGCATGGGGTGACGTTAAT
The DNA here is from genome assembly GCF_002095465.1 of Pantoea rodasii. GTDB lineage: Bacteria > Pseudomonadota > Gammaproteobacteria > Enterobacterales > Enterobacteriaceae > Pantoea > Pantoea rodasii. The sequence continues at coordinate 54,960 of NZ_MLFP01000009.1, forward strand.
TGGGTGGCATTTCTGTCTGGGCAAAGCCCGGGGACATCCTGGTTAGGCCAATCACAGCCTACCGCCTATAAGGACTCCGGCAACCTGCTGGAGAAACTTGAGCAACAAGGATTACGTGCGGCGTTGGTGCATTTTCCTGAAAGTATCTCTGCTCCTGCGCCTCATTTCACCCTGGCACCGTATTGGGCAAGCGCCGCGCCTTGCCCGTTCACCTTTGCGACGCCGGCCATTTTCACCACACGCTATGGCGAACGCAACGCACCCAGGGATCCCCCCCAACAAACACTGGGCTGGCCCCCGTCATCGCCGCTGGCATATCACGAGAAAGGATTGTGGCAGCCAATAGAAAATCACCAGCTGCATATTCAATCTGCGCGTACCGATGCTATCCCCCTTTCACTCCAACACAGCGCCGGGCAGCTATACATTCATTATCAACAGCGCGCTGTAGAGCTGAAGCGTGATGAATGGAGTGATTGGTTACCGCTGGGCGATGTCGCGGAAGGCGGCGCCGTACGCTTTTGGCTGGCCGCATGGCAGCCAGAAACGTCGCTTATTGAGGTGATTCAAAGCGAAATTACCTACCCACAACGCCTCGGTTCTGATGCACTGGTCACCCAAGCGTTGATCGATAATTTTGGCCCTTTCTTCAGTCAGTGGGCAATTAAAGCCTCACCCAAAGAAGCCTATCGCGCATCGACCTTGCAGGATGCTGAGCACCAGTCACTGTGGATGGCAAATAGTGCGCTGCATTTAACACATGATCACGGCTATGCTCTGTGGATCGGCGTACATCATCTGGTAGATGAATCTCACCATTTGTGCCTTGGGCAATATGATCCGCAATCGCCTTTTTTCCGTGCCGATGAAGCTGACGCTTACGTCGCCGTGATGCGGGAATGTTATCAGGTACTGGATAGATCAATCGGACACATCCTCGACCACATGGATGAGCAGACAACGTTGTTACTGGCTTCCGATCATGGCGATGTGCCTAACGAATATATGTGCGATATCAATCGCTATTTGGCGCAACTGGGGCTGGTCACTTATGACGCCGCGGATAAACCCCTTCCCCAGCAAAGCCAGGTCTATTTGAAAGATGCTCGGGGAGGCCTGGAGATCTTTATTAATCTCAAGGGGCGTGAAAGCCAGGGCGTTGTTGCGCCAGCAGAATTTGAGCAGGTGCGGAACAAGGTTATTGATGCCCTCAATCGCTGGCAAATTGATCAGCGGGCGGCAGTTGCCTGGGTGTTGCGCAAAGAGGATGCCGCCAGTATTGGCTATTGGGGGATGAAGCCGGTGATGTGCTGTTTACCTACAATACTGGATTTGTCTGGGGCACCAGCCGTGAGGGTTCGGCAATCTGCCCGGTAAGTGCACCTGGAGCGAACCATGGCCCACAGAAGCCCAGCGCCGAAACCGAGCATAGCGCTAACTATGGCGTACTACTCGCTTACGGCGCGGGTATTCGCCAAAACTATTATCGCGACCGTCAGCGATTTGGGCCCTACCGCATGATCGATCCCGCCGCAACCATCGCCACCTTGTTAGGGGTTGCCACTGAGCGGTTAGATGGGACGGTAATGCACGACTTTTTGGCACCGCTCTGAGGAGGTGAATTTTGCCACATGTTTACACCCGCTATGCCAGCTTGCAGGGTAAAACCGTCATCGTGACGGGAGGTGCAAGTGGCATTGGCTCGGATTTGGTTGAAGCATTTTGTCAGCAAGGGAGCCACGTCCATTTCCTCGATATTGATCAGGAAGCGGGCGCCGCTTTGACCGCTCAGCAACCTGCTCGTTTTTATCCTTGTGACTTACGCGACATCGCCACGTTACGCCACACCATTCAACACATTGCCGTGCAGGAAGGCGGTATCGACGTGCTGATTAACAATGCGGCCAATGATGAGCGTCATGATTTTTTTAGCGTCGAGCCCGATTACTGGCAGCAGCGTATGGCGTTGAATCTGGATCATCAACTGTTCGCTAGTCAGGCGGCAGCGGCGGTGATGCGCGAACAGCAATCAGGCGTGATTTTGCTTACCAGCTCAACCTCCGTGATGAAGGGCCGCCCCGGTATGGTGGGCTACACCACAGCGAAAGCTGCCATCCTCGGTCTCAACCAAACCTTAGCGCGCGAGTTAGGTGGATATGGTATTCGCGTGAACTGTCTGGTTCCGGGCGCCATTAACACCCCACGCCAGCAAGCCCTGTGGCGTTCGCCGCAGGCTAATGAAGAGATCGCCCGTATGCAGGCCATTAACATCGATTTACAAGGCCGGGATGTTGCCGCCATGGCCCTGTTCGTCGCCTCAGATGATGCGCGAGGATGTACCGCCGCTCAATTTATTGTCGATGCCGGCATTCGATTTAACTGAGCTAAGCGACCGCCGCGTAACCATTATGTAATTTACGGAATTCAATAGCGTTTATTATCAGTTTTCTGTGCGGCCACAGATTCGTAGGGTGAACCCGATGTCTGGGAAACTTTTACGTAATCTGAGGATCGAGCATGCAAATCAGTAAAAAAACAAAAATAATCGCGGCGCCTTTATTGGCAGGGGTGCTGTTCTCGCAGGTGGCGACGGCAGAGGAGAAGCCGGTTGCCGGGGGGACGCTAAATGTGGCGTTAGGCAGCGATACCCCAATCATCGATCCTTCCATTACGGGCTATTCCGTCACGGCTTTAGTCACGCGCAACGTGGTGGATTCTCTGGTTGGGCAGGCTGAAGATAATCGTTTTACTCCCTGGCTGGCGACTGCCTGGGAAATCAATGACGATCATACGCAGTACACTTTCCATCTGCGCAAAGATGTGACGTTCAGCGATAAAACACCGCTGGATGCCGCCGCCGTAAAATATAATCTCGACCGTATTCTCGATCCGAAAACCACCTCCAGCTACAGCAAATCACTGCTGGGCCCGATTAGCGACATCACCACCCCTGATGCCTACACGGTGGTTATTCATTACAAAACACCGTTTGCCTCACTGTTGCAGGGACTCAGTTTGCCCTATTTAGGCATTCAGTCTCCCACCTATCTCAAAAACACGCCAAACACAAGCAACACCGTGGTGGGTTCCGGGCCGTTTATTCTGAAATCCTTTGTGAAGGGGAATGGCAGCCAGCTGACCCGACGCGATGATTACCATTGGCCAGCGGGTTATGCGAAACACACCGGTCCCGCGTGGCTGCAGGCGATAAACTTTAAATACCTGCCGGAATCGTCTGTGCGTTTAGGCGCGCTCACCAGCCATCAGGTGCAGGCTATTGATGCCGTGCCCCCGGCTAATGCACGTTCGCTAAAAAATAATCCACAAATCCAAATCCTCACCAAAGAAAATCCCGGCGTGAACCGTGTCCTGTATCTCAATCAGTCAACCGGTGTTTTCCAGGACGTGAAGGTGCGTCAGGCCTTTTTACACGCGGTTGATGCCGCATCCGCCGTCAAAGTGGCGTTCTTTGGCACCTTAAAACCCGCCAATACAATTCTGGGTCCCCAGACGCTGTATTACGACGCCACTGCAACCACGCGCTTCGATTTGGCGCTCAGCGAGAAATTGCTGGATCAGGCTGGCTGGAAGGTCGCTGAAAACGGGGTGCGCAATAAAGCGGGTAAACCCTTAACCGTTCGCTTCCTCTATGATCCCACCTCTGCCGAGAGCGCCGACCTCACGCTGTTCCAGGCCTTACAGTTTCAGGTTAAAAAAGCCGGTTTTGAACTCAAACTCGATCCCGTGGATACCGGCGTATTTACCGCTCGCAGTGCAGACAATGATTACGATATAGCCTCGAACTTTTACGTGCGCGCGGAACCGGATATCTTGCGCACCGTATTTCACTCCGCCTACATTCCGCCAAAAGGCGGGGATTATGCCCGTGTCACGCAGCTGGACGACAAGCTCACGCAGGCGATTGGTGTAGCGGATGCGCAGCGCAAGCAGCTTTATAGTGAAATCCAGCATCAGATCATCGATCAAGCCTATGCGGTGCCGATTTACGTTCCGGCGTATCAATTCGGCATCAGCAAGCAGTTGCACGGTGTCGGTTGGTCTACCAACGCTAAGCCCACCTTCTACGATGCCTGGCTGAGCCAATAATATGGCGACCGCAATCATCCGCCGCTTTTTCACCCTTATCGCCGTGCTTTGGGGGGCGGCGACCTTGACCTTCATTGCGCTTAAACTGATCCCGGGCGATCCCGTGTTGATCCTCAGCGGCGGTGATAGCGTGGTTGACGATGCCTACCGTGCGGTATTGACCGCTCAGTTTGGCCTGGACAAGCCCGTATGGCTGCAATATCTGCGCTATTGCGGACAGGCGTTAATCGGGCATTTCGGGGACAGCTATCAATACCGCGCGCCCGTCATCCAGGTGATCGGCGCCGCACTTGGCCAAACGTTGCAACTGGCGCTGTGTGCCCTGTTACTGGCGCTTTCACTGGCTATCCTCAATGCACTCGCTACTGCCGGTCGCTGGCATACGCTGCGAGCCTGCTTTGCCACGCTTGAACTCTGTTTACTCAGCACGCCGGTGTATTGGATCGGCATTATTTTGCTAAGCCTGTTCAGCTTTCATCTGCAATGGTTTCCCGTGATGGGCAATGACGGCTGGCAATCGCTGGTTTTGCCCGTTATTGCACTCAGCCTGCCGCTGACCGCCATCTTAAGCCAGGTCTTACGCGATGGGCTGGAGGAGGCGCTCACGCAGCCCTTTGCCCTCACCGTCCGCACACGTGGTGCCAGTGAAACCCTGCTGCGCCTGCGTCATGGGTTGCGCCATTCTGCCTTAGCGATTTCCACCCTAACCGGCACGCTGTTAGCCAACGTACTCAGCGGATCCATTCTGACGGAAACCGTGTTTGGCCGCGTCGGATTAGGGAAAATCACCTTAAACGCCATCGCCAGCCGCGATATGCCGCTGGTGCTGGGTTTAGTGATGCTCTCCGCCCTGTTATTTGTGGTGATTAACCTGCTGGTCGATGCGCTCTATCTGATCATTGATCCTCGCCTGCGCACCCGGAGTGTTCAAGATGAGTAATCCTCCCCTTCTGCTATCGCGCCGTCAGTTCAGATGGCGTTTCACGCACCCGCTACTGTCATTAAAAACGTTATTCCCCGCCGCCGTGATTGTTTTGCTGCTGCTGATCGTAATCGCGCCGCAGTGGTTTGCCCTGCAGGGCCCGGAAGAGATGGATATGGAGGCGGTGCTGCAACCGCCTTCATGGCAGCATTTTTTTGGCACCGACGCGTTAGGCCGTGATGTTTACAGTCGTGTCATTTATGGCTCAGCGCTGTCACTCAGTATTGGCGTGGGAGCAACGCTATTGGGATGTGCAGGCGGCATCGTATTGGGCGTGCTGGCTTCATTAGGGCCACGCAGTGTGCAAAAAGTGGTGGTTCGCGTGCTGGATATCCTGCTCGCGTTTCCCGAACTGTTGCTGGCACTGCTGGTGATTGCGGTGCTCGGTCGCGGCCCGGTGAATACGTTACTGGCGGTTGGGCTATCAAGCATTGCAGGATATGCCCGTTTGCTGCGGTCGCAGATTTTGCAGGTCAAATTGTCCGGTTACGTACAGCAAGCGGTGATCGTCGGAGAACGCCCTTTAACCATTGTGATCCGCCATATCATACCGAACACGCTGCGCCCTCTGTTGATTCTGGTCACGCTGGGTATCGGCCAGTCAGTGCTGCATGCCTCTTCGCTCAGTTTCCTCGGCATGGGCGTTATTCCGCCGATGGCTGAATGGGGCGCGATGCTGGCTGAAGGCAGAGATTATTTTGATATTGCGCCGTGGATGAGCCTGCTGCCGGCCACCGTTGTCGCGCTGTCCGTGATCGCACTGACGCTGTTTGGTCGCCGCTTGCAAGTTCTTTTACTACAGGGAAAATCCTCACGATGAGTTCACAGCCCTTGTTGCAGGTTGAAAAGTTACGCGTGCGTTTCCCCTCGGCTGAAGGAGTGATTGATGCAGTAAAATCCCTCTCTTTCCACGTCAATGCCGGCGAAATTTTGGCGCTGGTGGGTGAATCAGGATCGGGTAAGTCCGCCACTGCACGGGCGCTGGTCGGGCTGGCGGGTGAAAACGCTCAGGTTGATGCGGAGCGGCTGAATCTCACGCACGCCCGGCAGACTATCGATTTACTCACCCTGAACAGCGGTGCATGGCGTAGCGTGCGCGGTAAAGCCGTGGGCTTTGTGTTGCAAGATGCACTGACATCATTGGACCCCTTACGCACGGTCGGTCAGGAAGTGGCTGAAGCGCTGCGCATTCACCACAAGCTGCGCCGAAGCGAGGTGAATCAACGTGTTACCGCGTTATTAACCGACGTGGGTATGGATGATGCGGCAAACCGCATGTTGCAGTACCCGCATGAGCTGTCGGGTGGCTTGCGCCAGCGTGCGCTGATTGCCTCTGCGCTGGCCGCAGGCCCACAACTCCTGATTGCGGATGAACCCACCACCGCATTAGACGTCACCGTACAGCAGCGCATTTTGGCGCTGTTCAGACAACTGGCCGATCAAGGACATGGCATTTTGCTGATCACCCATGACCTCTCGGTGGTGGCTAAAATTGCCGACCGGGTCGTGGTGATGAAGGACGGTGAAAGTGTTGAAACCGGCACCACCTCCGCGTTAATGGCGCATCCACAGCATGTTTATACCCAACGCTTGCTGGCTGCGGTGCCCGGCTCCCATACGCGTGGACAGTGGCTCTCTTCTGCCAACACGTCTCTGGCGCCCAGCATGGCAGCGCAGCCCACCGCTGCGCCCACCCTATTGGAAGCCCGTAATCTCACGCTGGCTTTTCAACGGCCAGACGGTTCGCGCCATCAGGTCTTACGCGATGTCAGCCTAAAACTGCGCAAAGGGGAAACGCTGGGGCTGGTGGGTGAATCGGGCTGCGGTAAAACCACCCTGGGTAAAGTGCTGCTTGCCGTGCAAAAAGTACAACGCGGTGAGGTCAATCTGGCGGGACAAGCCTGGAGCATACTATCGGAGTCACAACGGCGCGGGCTGCGCGCGCGCATTCAAACCATCAGCCAGGATCCTCTCGGCTCCTTTGATCCGCAGTATCAGGTACAGCAGATTATTGAGCAGCCACTGAAGTTGAAATCCAATACGACACAGCACGCTATCCAGGCGCGAGTCAAAGAGCTGATGCGGCTGGTGGGCTTATCAGAAACGCTGTTGCAGCGCCGCCCCAGCGCCTTATCGGGAGGGCAGCGCCAGCGTGTGGCCATCGCTCAGGCTTTGGCCTCCGATCCCGAGATCTTAATCTGTGATGAACCGGTTTCGGCACTGGACGTGACGACGCAGGCACAAGTGTTGGATCTGCTGCGGCATCTACAGCAGCAGTTGGGGTTGTCGATGCTGTTTATTTCGCACGATCCTGGCGTCGTGCAGCATATGAGCCATCAGATTGCCGTGATGAAAGGCGGTGAAATTGTTGAGCTGGCCACCGCGGAGCAGCTGAAGTCTGCTCCGCAGCACCCTTATACGCGCCATTTGATGCTATCGACGGATTGGGGGCGATAAACGGCTTAGCTGTGTAAAGCCAGCCCCTTGATCGCCTTATCGACTGCTTTTTTGGGGCCACGGATCGCAATGCCCACCAGGTTCAGGTTATCGGCATCTTCCGCCCTGAACACTTCGCGATTGGCAGCATCGTGCCCGGTTGCGAACATCGCTTCCACGTAAGGGATAAGGGTTAATTCACGCTCCAGTCCCTGGCGGTGTGCGCGTTGCAATCCCGTGATGTCTCCGGCAAACACCAGCATCGGCTGGCCCGCCATGTTGCCATACTGACGCCCTTTGGCATCGATATACGCTTCACCCATCATTTCTGGCGCGGCGGAAGCGATGCCGGTGGCGAGGAAAGCCACCACATTCAGGCGCTGCCAGGTGGCTAAATCATCACGTACGATCAGGGCGATTTTGGTATCAAACATCTGTGACTGCTCTCCGGTGAGGTCGAAAACCTCATCATCTTAGAGCGGTGGGTGCGGGGTATAGAACGTTTGTGCACTGGCGTTGATAAGCAGCCGGTGTCATGCGATAGGCGCGCTGGAACCAGCGGCCAAGATGGCTTTGGTCGGCGAATCCCACCTGAGCCGCCACCTGCACCGGTTCAACGCCCTGGGCCAGCAATACGCGCGCCTGACGCAATCGCAGGCGCACCAGATAAGCATGCGGTGACTGACCGAACGCCTGTTTAAACTGACGCGTCAATTTGAAGCGATCGATGCCCGACAAACGTCCTAGCTCATCCAGACCAATATCCTGCGCCATGAAATCGTGCAGGTAATCGCGTATCAGCTGCATTTGTCTCATCGCTTCGCCCTGCTGGGCGCTGGGTTTGGTTTCAATATGGCGCGAGAGCATCGTCATCAGATGATCGAGGCTTTGATCGCGCGCCAGACGCCCTTCGCTGTGATGGACGCTGAACCAGGCTTGCTGGATGGCACTGGCCAGCAGTGCATCATCGTTCAGCGTATGGCGAAACGCGCCTTCAATGTTGGAGACATCGCCCAAACCGCGACGTTGCATCATCCTTGCCACCCAATGTTGCGGCAGATAGAGCATGGTGTAAGTGAAACCTTCTGCGTTAGGCGCGTGGCCATCATGCACCGCGCCCGGCTCAATCAAAATCGCGCGGCCCGGCGTGCTGGTATGCAATGCACGATGACAGTTAAAACGCTGTAAGCCCTGCTGCGTCACACCCACCAATAACTCATCGTGATCGTGCGGATCGTACGCGTGCCCGCGAAAGTGCGCGTTGACGCTTTCGATACCGGTTTCATCGTCGCGTCGAAAATCGACCCAATCGTTATTGGCGGTCATGGTGATGATCTCAGGGCTCGTGTTTTAGCGAAAAGTCAGGCGTAGCCTAGCAGGCTAAACCATGCATAATCCAGCGGCAACAGCAGCAGCACGCTGAAAACAAACACCAGCACGCACAGCTTTAAACCCGCTTTGGCAGGAACGTTGCCCAGCCCCATCGCCACGACGATCGGCGAAGCCTGATAAGGTAACAACGGAGTGGCATAGGCGAAGACTTGCAGCATCACCACACTGATCAAAGAGAACCCAGAGGCGCTTGCCAACTCTTGTGCCATCGGCGTGACCATCGCCGGTACGCCATTGGCGGTGAGCACAAAGTTGAGCAGCGAGACCAGCGCATTGAGCACCGCAAAATTTGCGAACGAAGCATGATCGTGCAACGGCAACACGCTGAGCAGCAAATTGGCGATCAGACGTCCGAGCCCGGACTCCACGACCACCGTGGCGACGCCAAGAATGCCGGCGATATAGATACAGGTGCGGAAATTGACGCCGCTGGCAAAGTCATCGCCCGTAAGAAAGCCGATGCGCGGAAGTAAGCACAGGCAGGCCGCCGCCAGTCCCACCCACGCAGCGGGCAAACCGTGCAAGCTGTCCGTCATCCACAGCAATAAGGTTATCGCGAGTAACCCAATCAGCCGCCATTCACTGCGGCTTAACGGCTCAAGTCGATCGCGATGGCGCACCGGCTGTGGCCTGGCGCGAAACAGCAACAAGATGCAGGCGGCGAGTAATATTCCTTTGCCTATCCCCACCACCGGCAGATGCAGCAGCCACCATGGCAGCCATTGCAGATGGATCTGATAAGCACTTTCGGCCGCACCGCTCAGCACCAGATTGGGCACGTTAGCGGGTAAAATGCTGGCGGAGAGTTGAAAGGTGCCAAAGCCCACCGCCAGGGCGAGGCCAATGCTGCCCTGACTACCGGCCTTAATTCCGGCACGTTCGCCGAGTGCCAGCACCACCGGCATCAGCAGCGCGATACGTCCCATATTTGAAGGCATCACCAGCGCAAGGAGATAGGTCAGCACCAGTGTGCCCGCGATCATCCGCGTCCAACTCTGGCTTAGCGGCACCACCAGCCAGTTTGCCCAGCGTTGCGCGAGACCCACTTTACGGATCGCCGCGCCAAGCACAAAACCACTCAACACCAGCCAGAATGCCGAGGAGGCAAATCCGCTGAAAATAGTGCTGGCGGGGGCGATATTCAACAGCGTGGCGGCGGCAAAAAACAGCAGCGCGGTCAGGTATTCCGGCAAGCGGCCAATGGCCCAGAGCAAAATGGTGATACCCACCACGCATGTGGTAAGCCAGAAATGCATTTCTGAAGTCACTGACTGAACTCCTTGTCTTCAATCCGTCGCGCAAAGCGGATAAGCATAGAGCAATCCCTGCGGCACAACGCTGCCTAAGTTAACATTTTGTTAACTTGCCAACTGTCCCAGCCAGTTAATTAACGCTTCGCTGCCCGGCTGGCTGCGTGAACGTTGTGGCCAGGCGAGGAAATAGGGTTTACTCAGCGGCAGGCTTAACCCATCAACCATAACCAAATCGCCTCGTGCCAGCTCAGCAGCAATCAGCGTTTTCTGCCCCAGCAGCAAGCCCGCGCCCGCCACCGCCGCATCGATGGCCAGCGAGGTGAGATTGAAGCTCAAGGCCGGTTGCGGTGCAGGTTCCGCTATGCCTTTGGCCTGAAACCAGCTGCGCCAGTCGGGTAGAAAGCGCCCTTCGTTGCCCCAGTCGAGATGAATCAGCGGGGCCTGTTGCAATACCGTTGCCATCGAATAGCGCTGCAGCAGCGCCGGGCTGGCGACAGGCACCACTTCATCCAGAAACAGACGCTGTTTATCCAGCTGTGGATAGCGATCTTCGCCGAAGCAGATGACAAAATCGGCGGGCGTGGCATTAAAATCCACCTGCGCGTGGGTGCCATGCAGCGACAGGTCAATATCAGGACAGTCCGCGCGCCATTGCGCAATGTTCGGCAGCAGCCACTTTGAAGCCAACGCAGGCAGTGAATAGAGGGTTAGTTTTGGCATCGACGCAACGTGACGCAGGTTCTGCTGACCCAGATGCAAGATATCAAAAGCTTCGGTGACATAACGCAGATACTCTTTGCCGGTGTCCGTTAACATCACGCCACTTTGCGTGCGCACAAACAGCGCGCTACCTAGCTGCTCCTCAAGCTGCCGGATTTGCTGACTGACCGCTGCGGGCGTTAAGGCCAGCTGCGCCGCCGCTTTTGCCAGACTGCCCAGCTCCGCCGCGACCTTGAATGACTGGATAACGCTGATTTTCGGTAAACGCGGTGATTGAGGGGGCATTAAGGTTTCCTTAGCAGGTCATTAAATTTTTATCGTTACGCACTAACATATCAGTCAGTTACTGTGATGACACACCTGTAAAATGAGAACTGTTGCTATGTCTGCATTGATTCGTTTCGATCTGCATCCGCTGGCCGACGCCGACTGGCGACGTGATTGCCGTGAACAGCTCAACCAGGACGGCGCGCTGGTGCTACGTCAATTTTTGCAACCGGCGGCATTGCAAAGCATCATTGCCGAAGGCGATGCGCAGCGCCATCTGGCCTATCACACGCTCAGCAAACATAATGTCTATCTGATGAAAAAAGATGAGGCCTTCAGCACTGACCATCCACGCAATCGCGATGTGATCAGCACCAAAGGCTGCATTACCGATGATGTGATTGCCGCTGAATCGCCGCTGCGTCAGCTTTATAACGATGAATTGTTCAAAAGCTTCCTGTGTGATGTGCTGGGTGAAACGGCACTTTATCCGTATGCCGATCCGCTCTCCTCCATCAACCTGCATTACGCGCCCGCAGGACAGGAACTCGGCTGGCACTTTGATAACTCCTCCTTCGCGATCACTCTGCTGTTACAGAAACCGCGTGCCGGTGCGGTATTCCAGTATGTGAAGGATTTGCGCGATGCGGATGCGGGAGAGATGAACTTCGATGGCGTTGCGGCGGTGCTGGATCAGCGCCAACCGGTGGACGCGTTGGCGATTGATGCAGGGGATCTGGTGCTGTTCCGTGGCCGCAACTCAATGCATCGCGTTACCCCGACCGAAGGCGACATCACCCGCATGCTGGCGGTGCTGGCCTACAATACACAACCGGGGATCGCGTTATCAGAAACGGCGCGCATGACGTTTTACGGTCGGTTGTGATTGATGTTCAGTAACCCATTCCATCCCCGCACAAAAATCTGCTGGGTACGAAATGCCACCAGATCGCGCCAGTCGCGATCTGCCGGCCAGAAGCCTTCGACCAGTTGCTGTTTGATGACGCGTCCCTCTTCACTGGACGGTTCGCCCTGCAGATGCAGCCAATGATCGTCCCGCACGCGTTGATGCATCTCTTCCCCGCGATAGGTGCCGCACTCCACCACCAGCGGCAATATCTGCGTATGCGGTAATGACGTTAGCAGGAACTGTGAAAGATACCCTGTTGCCGTGGCGGTCACGCCAGTTTCACTGTCTCGGCCTGCGCCCGTAAACAACAGCGTCAGCCATTCACCGTACAGCGTTTTCCCCCACTGATGCGCCTTAACCTGCTGCTCGGCAATCGACAGCAGCATGGGATGACCCCACGCGCCGGCACCGGTGTGCAAATCGAAACTCAGAATGGTTTCCGCCTGCGACAAATGGTTGGCGATGATGGTTTGCAGCGTGCGATACGACCAGCTGGGCTGGGCACCGCCATAAAAGAAGCCGTCTGGATAATCATACTGACCGGCCTCCACCACGCGTTTCATCGCCTGCCAGCCAGCACCCTTGAAGGTGTCTGAGAGCAGACCATCGGCGCTGGCACGCTCGCCATGGTAAATACCGTGCCACGCGCGGTATGCCGTGTTGGCTGGCACCGCCTGGGTGAAATCAATGAAGTTGCGGTTCAGGTCGATGTTGTCTTCATTGACGCGCCGCAAATGTGCTGCACCCCATGGATTGATCAGATGCAGCAAAACAATCGCGGTGTCTGCGGGCAAGGTTGACAGTGTGAATCGATTAAGCCAGTCAATCTGGCTATCCGAACCGTAATAACCTTCCACGCCATGCGTGCCAGAGATGATCATCATCAGCTTACTGGCGCTGGGATCGCCGATCACGGCGACATCGGTAAAGAGTTTCTCACCCAGCGGGCCCGGTAATGGATGTTCGTAAGCGGTGGCCACACCGTTTTGTCGCTCAACCGCCGCCAGAAAGCGCGCGCGTTGAGAAGGGTAATGCGGCAGTGCGGACATGGTGTTTCCCGTGATCATGGTGCTTAAGGATAGACTTTGAATTTAAAATATTTTTCGCCAGCTGGTCGTAGGTTCCGTTGCTATGCAACTCAGCCAGCGCATCATTGATCAGCTTCAGATGCACTTCATCGCCTTTGCGCAAGCCGATCCCTACGCCGTTGCCCAACAGTTCTTTATCCACCAGCGTGGCTTTAATCACGTAATCTTTGCCTTCAGGCGTGTTCAGGAAGCCCTGATCCGCTGACACCGCATTCGCCAGCGAGCCATCTAACCGCCCCGCAACCAAATCCGGATATATCTCCATTTGATTCGGATATGACACCACATTCACGCCCTGCGGCGCCCATTTGGCTTTGGCATAGGTTTCCTGAATGGTGCCTTGCGCGACGCCGATATTTTTACCGTGCAGCGTGCTGATATCTTCGGTCAGGCTGCTGTTTTTCGGCGTTAACAGCGCGCTGGGGGTGATGTACAGCATGTTGCTGAAATCCACTTGCTCGCGGCGCTTCTCTGTCATCGACATCGCCGAGAGGATGGCATCAAATTTTTTCGCCTGCAGCGCCGGAATGCTGCCATCAAACCCTATTTGTACCCACTGACACTTCACTTTCGCCTGGGCGCAAATGGCGTTGCCGAGGTCGATATCAAATCCTTTCAGCGAGCCATCGCTGGCTTTGGATTCGAACGGTGGGAAGGTAGGATCGACGCCAAAACGCAGCGTCTGTTCAGCAAAGGAGAGATGGCTAAAGGCGCCAAGCGAAAGTAATAAGGCGAAGGACAAACTCTTTTTCATTGTTATCTCCAGCAGGCAGGTTAATTCGCAACGGCATGCAGAGTTAATAACATGAGGGAAACATTACCACCACTAAAAAAATGGAATTGATGCAGAGGGAATTCTTATTAAACAGAAGGAGTTAAGCGATTTTATCCCCGGCAGTAAAAGAATCTTAATACCGGGGAAGATCCGCGCGCGTTTAAGCGGTGGCTGGACGAGAAACGTGCTCCGCCGCCGCCTGATTAGCTCTCCCTGCCGCCTCAGACAATGAGGCGCCAGAAACCAATACCTGACTCAAAACACCGACAAAACAGTCGCCTGCGCCATGGGTACTGATCAGTTTCACCGCAATGGCGGGCAAACTGTGCACCGGTTCATCCGCCTGACACACTGCCAGCCCGTGTTCGCCCGCCGTCACAATCACCTGCGCAAAATCTTGCGCCAGCTTTTGTGCCGCCAGACCCGCAGAGGCCAAATCAGTCACCTCGATGTGGCACATATCCCGCGCTTCAACCGCATTCACGATCAGCAAATCAATACAGGCGGCTAACGCCGGTTCAATTTCTCGCGCGGGTGCGGCATTAATACAGACCGCAATTCCCCTCTGCCTGGCCTGCTGCGCCAGTTGCAAATTCACCCTCGCCGGCACTTCATTTTGCAACACCAGCAAGCCCGCGCCATGCCACAGTTCTTCAGGTAATGCGGAGACATCTATATGCAAGTTGGCATTGGACACCACAACCGCACCATAATCGCCTTCCGCATCGCTGATCGCCACACTCATTCCCGAGGCGACATCCGGCAGAACCGCGACCGCATCGGTGTTCACGCCTGCCTTTCGCAGCGCATCAAGCAGGAATTCACCCTGCGCATCGGCGCCTACCGCGCCAATAAACCGCACCGTGGCACCTGCGCGCGCCGCCGCCACCGCCTGGTTGCCGCCTTTGCCGCCAAATTTATAACTACAGCCGTTCCCCATCACGGTTTCGCCCTTTTCCGGGCGATGATGGGCCGCCAGCATAATGTCGTAATGCAGGCTACCGGCGACGATAATATTGTTCATGACTAAAAGTCCCGCAGATCCTGAACCGCACGCTGGGTTTTCATCAAATTCTTTTCCGCCAGCTTTAAATCTTTTTTGGCAATAGCAACAAACAACGCATCGAGAATATTCAATTGCGCGATACGTGCCGCGGCATTCTCCCCAAGCAGATGCGATCCCTGAGAGGTTGATGTCAGTACCACATGCGCATTACGCGCAATAGGCGACTCGGCGTAATTGGTAATAGCAATAATCTTTGCACCATTGCGTGCAGCTAATTTAATTGGATCGTTTACCGCGCGTGTCGCACCAGAATGGCTGATGGCAATCACTACGTCATCATCAGATAACACTGCTGCTGACATCAGCATAATATGTGCATCATCATACGCCGTAGACTTAATACCGATCTTTAACAGCTTATGCGATAAGTCTCGCGCGACTGTCGCGGACCCTCCCACAGCATAAAGATCGATATGACGCGCTTTAAATAAAATATCAGCAGCACGATTAAATTCAGAAACATCCAGAATCGAAAGTGACTCTTCAATGGCCTGAATCGAGGTTCTGAATACTTTCGCCAGCAACTGTTCCGACGAATCATCTGGCTCAATTTCCGCATGTAACCCAGCCACTTCAGATTGATTGTAATAAATCAGTCCGGTTCGAAAATTACGGAAGCCGGTAAAATTGAGCTTCTTGGTGATTTTCACAATCATCGCCTGTGAGACATTATTTTCTTCAGCAATCTCTTGCAGTGAAGTTTGTTCATTAATGTCTGGCCTGGCAATAATGGCCTCGGCAACACGCCGCTCTAACGGTGTCAGTTGCGGTAATCGCATGCGAATTTGAGCGCCAATGGCTCGCGGATCTTGCTTCATTACCTGCCTCTTGTCGCCCGGTCAATCAACATCGCTATGATAATGATTAGCCCCGTGGCAAGCAATTGATAAAAGGCTTGAATATTCAGTAGAGTCAATCCATTACGCAACACGCCCAAGATGATCGCGCCGATAAGGGTGCCGACAATACTGCCTTTACCGCCCATCAGTGATGCGCCACCAATCGCCGCTGCAGCAATCGCATCTAACTCCCACAAATTACCGATGGTGGGCTCGGCAGCCCCTAAGCGTCCAATCAGAATTAATGATGCTAAAGAAGCCAGAGTGCCGGAAATAATAAACACGGTCATTTTCGTGCGTTTCACTGGCACACCGGCAACACGTGCGGCTTCTTCATTGCCGCCCACCGCCAAAATATATTCGCCCAGCGGGGTTTTATTCATTACCAGCCAAAGCACCAGCGCCACCACAGCAACAATGACGATAGGCGTGGGAATGCCGATAACCGTGCTGTTAATAATGCTGCGAAACTCCATGGGGATACCAAATACCGGATTGCCGCCGGTGTAAATCAGCGCAATGGCACGGAACAGAGACAGGCCACCCAGCGTCACAATGAACGGCTGCAGACCGGCATACGCCACTAATGCCCCGCTGAACACGCCACATAAAGCACCGATGCCTAAGGTCGCCAGAATCGCGACGGGGACCGGAACCCCCGCCACCATCATCGTTGCGCCTAGCACGGCAGAGAGTGCCGCCGTGGGTCCGACGGATAAATCAATGCCGCCCGAGACGATAACCAATGTCATCCCCAAGGCAATCAAGGCATTGATGGATGATTGTTGTAAAATATTAAGCAGATTCGGAACTGTGAAAAATACCGGTGACAAGAACGAGAATGTCACCACGATGATCAATAACCCGATTAACGTTCCTGCATCACGTAAATTTAATTTAAACTTTGCCGTCGGCGCTGCCGCAGGCTGTATATTTGTTTGCGTCATCATAGTTTTGCCTATATAAAAAGTGCTGATTGAGATCTAGACGGCTTCTTTAATGTCGTTAATGGCAAAGCGTGCAATGTTCTCTTCGGTAATGTCATCACCTTTTAACTCGCGGGTGATTTTTCCCTCACGCATCACTAATACTCTGTCGGACACGCGTAATATCTCCGTCATTTCCGACGAAACCACCACAATCGCTTTGCCTTGCTGGGCCAGCTTTTCGATTAAATTATAGATTTCTGATTTGGCCCCAATGTCAATTCCCCGGGTGGGCTCATCAAATAAAAACACCTCTGCATCCGCAGCAACCCAGCGACCGATAATGACTTTCTGCTGATTGCCGCCACTTAACGTGCCGATGGTTTTTTCAATATCTAACGGACGCAGTTTTAAATCTGACATGACCTCTTGCGCCACGGCATTCAGTTTTCCCTTACGAATAATGCCTGCCAGAGTGAAGTTACGCATTGAAGGCAATGCCATGTTCACTTTTACGGCACGGGCCTTAATGATGCCCTCTTTTTTACGATCTTCAGGGACCAAACCAATTCCGGCGCGGATCGCTGCGCTGACATTATGATTGCGCACCGCCTGGCCATTCACACGCACTTCCCCGGCGCTGCGTTTGTCGATTCCCGCAATCAGTTTAAGCAACTCAGTGCGTCCTGCACCCACCAGCCCGGCAATACCCAGTACTTCGCCGGCGCATACGCTGAAGCTTGCGGGTTTAATCTCGTGACCTCGCGCGACGTTTTTGACCTGTAATACTTCGCGATCGGTTGCCCACGACTGGTGCGCCAGTTTTTCAATTTTGCGCCCCACCATTTTCGCCACAATACTTTCTTCGGTTTCATCACAGATATTGACGACGTCCACCTGGCGCCCATCGCGCATGATGGTGGCGCGATCGCATACCTGGAAGATCTCATTCATTTTGTGCGACACGTAAATCAGTGAAACGCCAGTGGATTTCAAATCACTGATTAACTCAGCCAGCCGTTCAAACTCGCGCGGGGTAAGGCTTGATGTTGGCTCATCCATGGCGATGATTTTGGCCTCATCCAGCAAGGCACGAGCGATTTCCACGATCTGCTGCTGCGATACCATAAGATTCTTGATCGGTTCAGCGGGATCAATGCTGGGATCAAGCTGCTTGAGGATGTGGGTGGCCCGCGCCAGCTGTGCACGTTTATCTACAAACAGGCCGTTTAAGGTCGTCAGCGGGCGGCCCAAAACATGTTCTGGGCAACGGAGAGTTCAGGAACATGCTGCAACTCCTGGTGAATCATCGCGATGCCCGCATGTCGCGCGCTCAGCGGGTTTTCATCTGAACCCGATCGCCATTGACATGGATATCGCCACTGTCTGCCGGACGAACGCCGGACAGAATATTCAGCAACGTTGATTTGCCCGCGCCGTTTTCACCAATCAGCGCGTGCACTTCACCCGGCCGCACCATAAAGTCCACATCCTGCAGCGCTACCGCGCTGCCGTAGGTTTTATTGATGCCACGCATCATTAAGCGATACTGTTCCATACGCTCTCCGCCTGTTTTACTGCTGTGCCAGCAACTGGCGTAATTTGTCGTTGTCTTTGGTTGAAAACGCGTCGGCATTCTCTTTGGTGATCAGCGCTTGTGGCGTTGCGATAACGCGTGACAGTTTCTGTCCATTCACCAAACGCAGCATCACTTCCATTGCCACTTCACCCGTCAGCACCGGGAAGCTGTCCACCGTTCCGGTTAATTCACCTCGTTTAATAGAAGCATAGGCATCTGAGATGCCGTCGGTGCCAAACACAGCGGTCTGTTTATCTTTATTCTGGGAACGCACTGCCTCCACGACACCTAACGCCATCGTGTCGTTGTTGGCATAGAATCCAATCAGATCGGGATGTTGCTGGAGAATGGTGGATGCCGCGTTAAACGCCTGCTCGCGGCTCCAGTTAGCCGGCACGCTGGCTACGATGTTGAACTTGCCGTTGGCCTGCAACGTCTCTTTGAATCCGGCGGTACGCTGCCCGGCGGCATAAACCCCTGGCTGGCCCTCAATCACGGCCACTTTACCGCCTTGTGGATAGTGCTGAATAAACCACTTCGCCACGCGTGCACCGTTGTCTTTCTGCACGTTACCCACGTAATACTGCGCGCTTGGCACGACCGCATCGTTGACGTTGATGACCGGGATACCTTTGCTGCTGGCGCTCTCTAACGCCGGCTCAAGGTTGATATCGGTCTGAGGTGAAACCAGCAAACCATTAAAGCCTTGGGCAATTAAGGTTTCAGCAATCGACAACTGACCTAATTGGTCGTCTTCATTGGCTGCAGCCTGATAGGCCACGGTAAAACCGTATTTCTTCGCGACGTTTTGATAGCCTTCGCCCAGTGAACGCCAGTATTCATTGGTCAGAGTTTTCGATACGCCGCCGATCTTTAATTTACTGTCCACTTTCGGCAACGGACCGTATTTGCTTTCAAGCTGAGTCCAGTCAGTACGATCGGGTTCTGAATCGGATTTCAACGGGGATAACGTGGCGGCATGCACGCTGGAGCACAACAATGCTGAGGTCAGTACAGAGAGTAAGAGCTTTTTCATGTTGATAGCCTTTTTATCGTTTTAAATAATATGCAGGGTGACTGAATAACTTATTGGGCAAGTAAGATGTCGTTAACGATTTGCTGAGATGCCACCGCATCCTGACGACTGATTGCCTCTTCCAGAGCGGAATTATTATTGAGTTTTTCACTGAGCTTCAGCAGGCGCTTCACTGTCGCAATATTGATTTCGGCTTCGCGGATAGGATCTAAACCGCTCGCATCCGGGAAAGTATCGAAGTAATAAGCACCGTTGTAGCCATCACGTTGCATCTGCCACAGGAATTCCAGGGTTGCGCGCGGGTTAACTGAACCGACCATCAGGCCATCATCACGTTTGCCCCAGCCATCATTCAGGTCCAGCCCAAGCAGTCGGGAACGGCGTGCGACCATGGCAGCGGCAAATGCCGGGACTTCATTGGCAAACAGGACGTGGGCAAAATCCAGCGTGATGCCCAAATTCGCGCAGCCCGCTTCTTCCACCGCCAGCAGGCAAGTGGTGGCATTGGGGAAAATACTGTATGCGCGCGGTTCGTTGGGTTTGTATTCGATACTGACATCCACATCTGGTGCATATTCCGCCACTTCTCGTACCGCACTCACGGCATCTTCCCACATCTTTTTATAGTCGGCCTGGAAGCAATAATCGAAGCCGTCCTGCCCCATCCATAACGTCATCAGGCGTGAACCAAATTCACGACCCGCATCAATTCCGCGTTTGGTGAGTTCAATCGCTTCACGACGCACTTTGGCATCTGGATGAGTAAAAGCACCGATTTTGAACTGCGGGGCATCCCAACGCATCTGCATGCCGTTTACCGCCAGGCCTGCATCTGCAATGGTTTGACGCAGTGTATTGATGTCGCTGGTGATGTGCTGCGGATAATTCAGATCGAGATGAGTCAGCCCTTCAACCTTCCCAGCTCGGGCAATCATTTGTGCTACGGAAGGTTTTCCCTGGAGATCTGGCCAGTATAAATGCGCCCCGGAGGCAAAAGAGTTCAGGCGTGTCGCAAACTTTAATTCTGACATGAGGAAGGATCCTTCAAAGACGAGTTGTAATGTACTTTCCTTCTTCACGATTATTTGTGAAGTTATGGAATAGATTACACAAGCCCGAATGTTTAGCAATAAAGCGCGGACAGCATCTGTTCAATTTGCGAGGCCGTTCACGAATTCCTGCCTCAGATTTGCCGGGTCAACAGCAGCAACTGGCCCAATGTCATTCTTTTGTCATGACTCGCTCACCCTGCTGTCAGCGCCGTTTCCTTATCCTGTGCCCGAACCCTTCTTACTTTGGAGCACGAACATGAAACTGAAAAAACTGACCCTGGCAGCCAGCATGCTGATGACCCTCGCCGGTGGCGCAGCACAAGCTGAAGCGCAGCCGATTAAGAACATCGTATTAGTTCACGGCGCCTTTGTTGGCGGTGCGGGCTGGCGTCCGGTATACGACCGCCTGACGCACGATGGCTACAAAGTGACGCTGGTGCAGGAACCGTTGACCGGTTTCCCGGAAGATGTCACTGCGACGCGACGTATCATTGACCAGCAAAATGGCCCGGTGATTTTGGTCGGTCACAGCTATGGCGGCGCGATCATCAGCGAAGCGGGGAATGACGATAAAGTGGCCGGACTGGTCTATATCGCCGCGCACGCACTGGATAACGGCGAAACCGAAGCCAGCAACGGCAAAAAATTCCCAAATAGCGCACATCCGTTTGCCAAATCTGCTGATGGGTATCTCACCATCGCGCCTGAAAATTATCACAGTGATTTCGCCGCAGATTTGCCGGCCGCTCAGGCGGATTTTGAAGCGCACGCGCAGATGCCAACCAACGCCGCCGTGTTCACCGCCAACATCCCGGACCCGGCTTGGAAAACCAAGCCTAGCTGGTACATGGTGGCGAAAGCTGACAAAATCATTAACCCGGATTTAGAGCGCATGTACGCGAAACGCGCCCATAGTCATACGGTGGAAATCGCCGGTGCCAGCCATTCGGTGTACCAATCGCATCCGCGTGAGGTCACTAACCTGATTGAACAGGCCGCCCAGCACGCGCAGCCTTAACCCTCTGTCCCGCCCGGAGATTCGCATGAAAATTTTGGTGATTGAAGACGAAGCCAAAGCGCGCGACTACATGCGCAAAGGATTGACGGAAGCGGGATTTATCGTTGATGTGGCGGAAAATGGTCAGGATGGCGTGTTCTTTGCGCAAGAGCACCATTACGACCTGATTCTTCTCGACGTAATGATGCCCGGCATGAGCGGCTGGGAGGTGATGGCCGCGCTGGATAAACAGACTCACACGCCGGTGATCTTCCTGACCGCCAAAGGCACTCTGGAGGATCGCATCAAAGGGCTGGAGCTTGGCGCTGATGATTATCTGGTGAAGCCCTTTTCATTTGCAGAACTGTTGGCGCGCGTCCGCACACAATTGCGACGCGGCGGTCAGCAGAAGTTGCCTGATGTGTTGATGCTGGCCGATTTGCAACTTGATATCCTCAAACGTCGGGTTGAACGCGGCGGGCAGCGCATCGATCTCACGAATAAGGAGTTCAATCTGCTGCATCTTTTCCTGCTGCATCCCGGTGAAGTGCTGACGCGGACCGTTATTGCCTCTCGCGTGTGGGACATGAACTTCGACAGCGACACCAATGTGGTGGATGTGGCGGTGAAACGCCTGCGACTGAAAATCGATGGTCCGTTCGCACAACCGCTGATTCATACAGTGCACGGCGTGGGTTATCGCTGCGAAGCCGAAACATGAAGAAACGCGCGCTCGCTACCCGTTTGTCGCTACTGCTGAGTGCCACGGTGATTGTCATTTTTGCTCTCAGCGGCTTTGCGCTCTATCAATCGCTGGCAAAGCAGATTGGTCTGCGTGATGACGCGGCATTACTGACGCGTATCGATCAGATCCGTACTCTGCTGCGCGATGAAGACGCCATCACATTGATTCAGCAAAACCGCGCTTGTTCGCGAATATGCTGGGCAACACTGAATCCCTGCTGGTCCTGCGTTTTCCAGGCCAACCTCCGCTGATCGTGGTTAACCCGGGCGCGCGTTCCATGCCCGAGATCACCCCCATTCCGGCCGATAAGCCGTTGGCGCTCTCCTCGGTACATCATCAGTTAGCGACAGACGGCACGTCGTTTATTTCCGCGGCTGCCCTGGCGCCGACGCGCGATGGCAATGGCGAAATTGAGATCATCACCGGCCGCCTGATGAGCGACCGCACGCAAACGCTCAATAGCTATCGTGACCAGATCATCCTTTCGACCGCTCTCGCCGCGTTGCTGGTGGCGGCCATCAGTGCCTGGCTGGTGCGACGCGGTTTATCGCCTCTGCATCGTCTGGCAACGAAAACGGATGCCATCGATATACGGCATTTATCACAGCGCATTCAGCTTAACGATGCGCCTGCCGAACTGCTGCCGGTGGTTGCCGCCTTTAACCAGATGCTAAGCCGCCTGGAACAGGGATATCAGCAGCTAAGCCAGGTTTCAGCGGATATGGCGCACGACCTGCGCACGCCGATTGGCAACTTGATCGGTCAGACTGAAGTCGCACTTAGCCAACCCCGAAGCGTGGGGGAATATCAGGCGCTGCTGGGTTCCAACTATGAAGAGCTGGAACGGCTGGCAAAGATGATCGATAACATGCTGTTTCTGGCCAAAGCGGAAGATGCCAGCCAGGTGATGGATTGGCAGCTTATCGATTTGAAGCAGCTCGGCGTGAAGCTGCAGGATTACTTTGACGGCATGGCGGAAGAGCAAGCCATGCGCTTAGCCATGAATATGCAGGGAACGGTGCGGGCCGATCCGCTGCTGCTGCAACGCGCGCTGGCCAATTTAATCGCCAATGCGTTGCGCTATGGGGAGCGCGATTCAACCATTCGGGTATTCAGTGAAATACAGGAAGGCAGCACGGTGCTGATGGTTGAAAATCGCGGCGAGCCGTTAAGCGCAGCACATCAGGCACGCATTTTTGATCGCTTCTGGCGCGCCGAATCATCCCGCCATCAGGGCAGCAGCGGTTTAGGCCTTTCAATTGTGCGCAGTATTATGCGGCTGCATGGGGGGAGCTGTGAAGTGAGCAGCAGCAACGGCGCGAATCGGTTTAGTTTGCTGTTTCCGCATTAAGGGCGGCCTGATGGCCGCGCCTTACACTCAAGAGCGGGTGTAACACTCCCTGCTCTTTTGCTTTTAAATAAAGGTAAAGATCTCTTCACGTGGCAGACGTGATTTCGGTAACGCGGCGTTGAAATCCTCATCACTGCGGTAGCCCAGCGACACCAACACCACGCTGGTTAACCCTTTCTCACGCAGGCCCAATGCCTGATCCAGTGCGCGCGAATCAAATCCTTCCATTGGCGTGGCATCAATCCCTAACATCGCTGCACCCAACAACAGGCCACCGAGCGCCAGGTAAACCTGTTTCTCCATCCACTGTGGGATATCACGCTGTTCATAGCGGTGCATATCCACATAACCCCGGCGGCTCTTATCCTGCCCGGCTTTGCCTTCGGGTTTGGCGAAACGGCCATCCTGCTCTTCCTGCGCCAGCACGTTTTGCAGATGCGCGTCATCAAGATCGGTACGCATGCACAGGGCGATAACATGGGAAGCATTCAACACTTTAGGCCGTTATACACGAACGCGCCGGTGGTGGATTGAGCGATCTGCTCACGGCCTGCGGGGGTCGATGCCACCACGAAATGCCACGGCTGCGAGTTTACAGAAGACGGGCTATTACGCAGCACGTTCAGCAGCGTTTCGATCTCTTCCTGCGGCAAACTTTTACCGCTGGCGAAGGCTTTCACCGTGTGGCGGCGTGCCACTGCATCATTGAGTGTCATGGGGTTCTCATGAATTGATTAATGACGAATTGCCAATACCTTACCCGCCGTGCTGACGTCGCGGTTAACGAATTGTGTTTCAACACATTAAAAGCCGCTGAGCACGATCTTGCCGCGTGCGCGACCGCTCTCGATCAGCGCATGCGCTTTGCGCAGATTGGCCGCGTTGATGGTGCCATGATGTTCACCCGCGGTGGTTTGCAGGGTGTTGTCATCAATCAGTTGGCTCACGCGCTGCAAAATATCATGCTGCCGCTGCATATCGGCTGTCTGGAACAGGGAACGGGTAAACATCAGCTCCCAGTGCAGTGAAATGGCTTTGCGTTTTAACGGCACTACATCAAGGGATTCTGGATCATCAATCAGTGCCAGCTTGCCCTGCGGCGCCAGAACATCAATCAGTTGCGCGTAATAGCTGTCGGTGTGGGTTAATGAAGCG
Organism: Pantoea rodasii; assembly: GCF_002095465.1. Classification (GTDB taxonomy): domain Bacteria; phylum Pseudomonadota; class Gammaproteobacteria; order Enterobacterales; family Enterobacteriaceae; genus Pantoea; species Pantoea rodasii. The sequence goes on from NZ_MLFP01000009.1 coordinate 79,636, forward strand.
ACATAGCGCACCTCTGGATGACCTATCGCCGCCAGCTGCTCTCCCAGAGGCTGGTGGTGATTCACCACATGATGCGCGCCGAGTGAACGCACCCAATCCGTGGTTTCCGGCCGCGATGCGGTGCCGATCACCGTGAGATGCGTCAGCTTGCGCGCCAGTTGGGTCAGTATCGATCCTACGCCGCCGCCTGCGCCGATAATCAGCAGCGCGGCATTGTCATCAGCCTGCACTTCGAGGCGATCAAACAACAGTTCCCACGCGGTGAGTGACGTCAGCGGTAATGCAGCCGCGTCGGCATTATTTAGCGTACGGGGTTTATGCCCGGCAATACGCTCATCCACCAGCCCATATTCGGCATAACTGCCAGCGCGCGTGATATCGCCGGCGTAAAATACCTCATCACCCGGCTGGAACAGCGTCACCTGATCGCCAATCGCTTCCACCACACCCACCGCATCCCAACCGAGAATGCGCGGCTTATCGGTTGGCGCGCCATTACGTACTTTGGTATCCACCGGATTCACCGCGATGGCGTGAATTTTTACCAGCAGGTCGCGCGCGCCCGGTTGCGGTTTGGCGACCTCCATCTCATACAGGGCATTTTCATCGGAAATCGGTAAACCGTTTTGGCTATAAACAATGGCTTTCATCCAGCAGTTCCTCACATCATCAGTGTGTTAAGTCGGTTAAACCCAGCATAGCGGTGAGTGCACTGTAGAAAAATGCCGATTGCACAGCAGCACTTTCACTCTTAGAGTGAAAATCCCTGGGTGCTTTGGCGATGAGAAAGAAAATGATCCGACTAGAAGATGTCACCCTGTTCGTGCGTTCTGCTGCGTTGGGCAGTTTTTCGCGTGCGGCACGTGAGGTGAATTTACTGCCAGGACAAGTGAGCGCCGCGATTCAACGTCTGGAGCGTGAGTTGGATCGCCGCCTGTTTGCACGATCCACGCGCAGCCTGCGCTTAACCGCAGAAGGAGAGCAATATCTCCCCTATGCGCAGGAGATGCTGGCCTTAATGCAAGCCGGTGCCGATAGCCTGCAAAGTCATGAAGATGCGTTAAGCGGTGAGCTTAAAATCGCCATGCCTTCTGACATTGGCCGCAATATTCTGCTGCCGCTGATCACCGATTTTTGTCATGAACATCCGGCCTTATCGGTGCGTTTATCGTTATCCGATCAAATCAGCGATGTGTTTCGTGACCCGGTGGATATCGCCATTCGCTACGGCAAACTGGAAGACAGCAGTTACGTGGCCTTGCCGCTGGCAGAAGATAACCGCCGCATCATGGTGGCTTCCCCAGCGTATCTTGACCAGAACGGACGCCCGCAAAAGCTGGAGGATGTCGCCCAACATCACTGTTTGCCGTTTGTAATGGGCGGCCACGTTTACGACAAATGGACATTTCCTCAGGAAGGCATGCGGCGACAGATCACCGTGAAAAGCCGGCTGCTGTGCGATGACGCGGAAGTTGCACGCCGCTGGGCGATAAAGGGCATGGGCATCGCGTATAAATCGTGGATTGATGTGTGTGAGGATATTCAACAACGTCGTCTGGAACGCGTGCTGCCTGATATTCCCGGCGAGAGCACGCCACTGCATTTAATCTGTCCGCATCGCAAACAGTTCTCGCCGGCGATTCGGGCGCTGCATGGCGTGCTGCGTGCGCATCTGCGGGCGATGACTGCGCAACTTTGACGCGCGGATTGACTGTCAGCACACAGCATGTGCTATTGCCTCTTCTGTGTTTCATTTAGGTTTTGCTGATCAGTGCCGATAGTCGTATTAGGCTTCTCAAGCCTGTTTCGCCCACTTGTCATATTCACAAGGAGAGCATAATGGATGTATCACAAATTACTTCACTGGCAACCGGCCTCGCTAATATGGATCTCAGCAGCAAGGTGAGCACGCTGGTACTGAAAAGACACTCGATAATCAGCAATCAATGGCAGCCGGCATTCTTGATTCCATCCCACAGTTGCCTGCTAACCCAGCAGTCGGTCGCAACATTAATACCACCGCGTAAACGTTGCACTCCCTGAACGCCATGGTTAGCATGTATTTTTAGCCACTCTCTTCGTTAGAGAGTGGTTGTCACGCTAAACAGGGACGGAATGTGACAATTTTCTTACCGCTCGTTTACCTCATGACCGGTTGGCTATTAGGCAAAACCGCATGGGATTTTAAATCGGCCGCATCATGGATTTTGACGCGCATCGCTATTCCCATCGTCATCATATTTAATCTCTCTACCCGCTTTGACAGCATGAGTACCATTATTGTCGCCACAGCGATCAGCATGATTGCGCTGCTGGTGGTCGGTCGATATGAACAGGTTAAGGAGTGTGGTGATGATTGCAAAAGAAAATGCCGAACATTATGTCTGGGGTGAAGCATGCGATGGTTGGTATTTGGTGAATCGCCATGACATGCTGGTTATTCATGAAAAAATGCCTCCTGGTACCGCCGAGACACGACATTTTCATTCCGTTTCAAGACAGTTTTTCTTTGTTCTCAAAGGTGTTCTTACTATGGAATTGGAAGGTGAAGTGAATCACCTTAGTGCGCATCAAGGGTTGGAGATTCCCCCTGGCTCTGCGCATCAAGCCAGAAATGATGGGGAATCTTCGGTTGAGTTTATTGTTATTTCTCACCCGACAACGCGAGGTGATCGTTCTGATCTTTCACACCCTCAGTCAGCGTTGCCCGCACATGAGGCAGGCTCTGCGGATAATTTTGCTGAATAAACTCAATCATTTTTTCCCGCACGTAGCAGCGTAAATCCCAGGCGGTGGGTGAATTCTGTGCGGTCATCAGCATGCGGATAGTCATGGTTTTGTCCGTCGCATCGGTGACCTGCAGTACTTGCGTCTGTTGATCCCAGAGCTTAGTTTCGCTAAGTACTTTTTCAAAATGCTGGCGCAGAGGTTCTAATGGCATCGAGTAATCCAGATAAAGAAATACTGAGCCTAGAATTTGTGCATTATTCCGCGTCCAGTTTTGGAAGGCATTTTCTGTAAAATAGGTAATAGGCAGAACCAACCGACGAAGATCCCAAATACGCACCACAACATAGGTCAGGTTTATCTCCTCAATCCATCCCCACTCATTTTCAACCACCACGGCATCATCAATTTTAATCGGTTGCGTGAACGCTATCTGAATGCCAGCAAACAGATTGACCAGCGACTTCTGAAGGGCAAAGCCAATGATAATACCGGCAACCCCGGCACCGGCCAGAATAGTCGTACCGAATTTCCTAACGCCGGGGAAGCTGAGCAATATCAGAGAAAGGCAGAATAAAACCAACAGAACAATAGCGACCTTCTTTACATAGATTATTTGCGTTCGAATCTTCCTTGCGCGAAGATTATTTGAAAGATTGATATCATAACGGATGAAAAGCATATCCTGCGCAACGTTAGTCAGCCTGATTAAAACAGAGCACAATGATAAAATAATAAATACATTAAGCGTGGTGGTGATAAAGGAGAGAGAGTCTGGATGAACATTGACGTAACCGGCCCCTACATTGATTAACAGCAAGGGGAAGAATAGAAATAATGATCCACGAAGATGCTTTTCGAGTGATTTGAAAAGCTTCCTGTCACGATTCTGCCAATAGCGGATGAATCTGAGAAGTAAAAAGCGCGCCAGAAAACCCGCTATTAATGACAGGGTAACAAGCAGCACGGCAGGCACCCATGATGGCGCATTAGATAACTCACTAAATATCAACGGCATTATTTCCCCTTTTACCCCGCCGACAAACCACAATCGTCAGGTGAATGAACAGCCCCAGTAACCGTTGTCTTCCCGATTATCTGGGTGATAAGCAACAACAACCCATAGTTAAATATCTAATTAATAATGTTTATTAGCACACGTGAAGTATAGACAACGTTTAACGGGTTCCGCCAATCAGTTTGGACACAGCTGCACCCGCCTGGTCGGCGATTTGGGCACGACCTGATGTATAAGAACGTCTTAACCTGCCGTTACCGTACCGTTTTGATAGACATAAATGCGCAAAGCTTATGCAATCTTGCGGTTTTGATTGCCTCGTCGTCGGCTTTATTCTGTTAAAATAATGACACCTTTAGGGATTTCATATGGGCAAAACCACCAAAACAATAATCGCTTCGCTGATATTAACCGCCCTTTTTTCCAGTGCCGCTAATGCCGAAGAGACACTTCGCATCGGCTACCAAAAATCCTCCACGTTGTTAACGCTGATTAAACAGCGTGGCGATCTGGACAAAGCCTTATCTGAGCAAGGTATTAAAGTTAGCTGGCATGAGTTCACCAGCGGTTTGCCGCTGTTAGAAGCGCTTAATTTAAACAACGTCGATCTTTCTGCCGATGTTGCCGACACCGTTCCGGTATTTGCTCAAGCCGCTGGGGCGGACCTTACCTATTACGCACGCGAGACGCCTTCGCCAGACGCACAGGCCATTCTGGTTCCCGCTAATTCCAGCATCAAAACGCTGCAGGATTTAAAAGGTAAAAAGATTGCCGTTACCAAAGCGGCGGGCAGCCATTACCTGCTTATCGCCGCATTGCAAAAAGCGGGACTGAAATTCAGTGATGTGACACCCGCCTGGCTGACGCCCGCCGATGGCCGTGCCGCGCTGGAACACGGCAGCGTCGATGCATGGGTTACCTGGGAACCCTTTGTTACCAGCTCGAAAGTTGAGCAGCACACCCGCGTGCTGACCAGCGGTAAAGGACTCGCCAGCTATCAGCGCTACTATCTGGTCTCGACGCCGTATGCGAAAAACATCCTGACGTTTTAGGCATTGTGTACAACACGCTGGATCAGGAAGCGAAGTGGCTGAAAGCACACCCAAATGATGCGGCTAAAATTCTCTCGCCGTTGTGGGGGAATTTGCCACTTTCAACCGTGGAACAAGCGAATCAGCAACGCAGCTACCAGATCGAGCCGGTGAAGAAAAGCGATCTGGCTGAACAACAGAAGATCGCTGATGCGTTTTATCAGGCAAAGTTGTTACCTAAAGCCATTGATGCGCAGGATGTCGGGACATGGCAGCCGGGAGTCAGGCAATAGAACTTCAGCTGTCAGGGGAGCACATAAACCGCTCACCAAATGTTTTGACCAGCCTGAGCCTTTACGGCTCAGGCCTGTTATTTAAACCTCTATAATCGTGGTATCCGCTATGGTTTCCGCGAATCCCTTACCCAATAATTCGGCAGGTGTCTGGAAACCTGGACGCGCAAGACCGTCCAGTACTCTTCGTGCGGCCTCAGCTGCTGCCAGAGCAGTGAAGCTGTATCCGTTGACGGTATCAAGCAGCATTCGCACCGTTTTGCCCTCCCTGCTCACCAATTCCACGGCAGCCTGATAACGATGCCTTTCACGCTCCTCTGTCGAAGGTCCATCGGGTAACGCAGATAAATCTCCCTGGGGGAAACCCACGCCACTCACATGTACAAACGTGGCAATATCTGGAATGCCGGTGGCTCTCCAAATGGTAATAAGGTCCGGCAGTGTGACCGGGAAACAGTCGCGTAGGCCTTCGCCAAAATTAAAGGTTCTCAATTCGTTGGGCTCCTGTTTTACCAATTGCCCATTGAGTCGTATTAGACATTCCAGCGAGAGATTCTGCGTCGCGCTCACCGCTGAGCCGCGTGACATCGATCCGGCTACGTTGAGAGCCAATGAAATGCTGCGCGGATCTTTTACTCGATCGCAGGCACGTAATGCGAGGCAGCCCAACATGGCTACCGTTCCACCGCATCCTGGAAGCAGCATAACACCGGCCGCCGTCGCTTCCTTTTCATAGATTTCAGCCAGCCTGTAGCTGTCATGTTCGGCGGCGACATCGAGGTAATGTAACTGATTGCGTATGGCTGCTTTTATCAAAGCGTCGGCCGTATGCATAAAAGGCCCCGCGCAGTTCAGCAACACCGCAACATCGGTCAACGCCTTATCAATAGTATGCGGATCATCCAGAGCGAAGGTACGGAAAGGTAAGTTCAGCGCATTGGCCATAGCGGTCAGTTTTTCTTCATTACGTCCGGCAATAATGAGCGGAACACCTGCATCTACTGCATGTTGAACAATCATGCGGCCGGTGTAACCCGTTGCGCCATAAATCATCACATATTTCATAGGGATCCAGCGTGTTCGTACGCACTCGTCTTAGCGTTAATCATTGTGTTGCCAGCTTTTATAAACAAATTCAAGGCGGTAACCGTCGGGGTCTTTGACCTGTGCGGCATAGTAGCGAGGGTCATAATGCAGTTGCGCACCGGGAGGCTGGATTTCGCTAGCCCCCGCAGCGAGGGCTTCAGCATAAGCCGCGTTGACCATGATTTCCGACTCCGCGCTGAAACCTACGTGAATAGCATCAGGGCAAACGGTCCCTTGTCTGAGCCAGAAAAATATCCGGCCATTTGCACCGAACCCTTTCAAGTCAGGGTGTCCGGATGGCCCCTGTTCACCGTCATAATCATGGCGATTAACAATGCCGAGAAGAGGCAAAACCCGCTCATAAAAGGCAATCGAGCGTTCAATATCACTGACAGAAACAAAGATATGGTCGAGCATGCTGTACTCCTCCGTTAAACGTTATAGCCGCCCGCAACCTCGATCGATTGCGCATTGATCCAGCCACCCTCATCCGTTAACAGGGAGGCAATCACGCGTGCCACTTCATGGGGCTCACCTACCCGTCCGAGTGCCGTTTGTGAAGCGAGCAGCGTTTCAAACTCATCATTGAGTCCCCCACCAAGTTGGGTGCGGATAGGTCCCGGTGAAACCGCATTCACCCTAATGCCGCGCTCGCCAAACTCCTTTGCCATATAACGAGTCAGGACTTCAAGACCGCCTTTGAACGCGGCGTAGGGTGCGACGCCGGCGGTAGCTACACGCGTGGTGGCGCTGGTTAAATTCACAATACTTGAGTCTCGGCGCAGCAAAGGCAGCAGCTTCTGAGTGAGAAAGAAGGGCCCCTTAAGATGCACGTTCATCAGGCTATCAAATTGTGCTTCCGTTACGGTTTCAAGCGGATTGAAAAGTCCGTAACCGGCATTATTAACGAGACCATCAAGCCCTGCCGCATTCCACTGCCTCTTCATTTCTTGTTCAAGCGCCAGTCTGAACCCCTCAAAACTACCGGCATCTCCTACATCCAGTTTCATTGCTATCGCTTTACCGCCCTCACCTTCGATGCAATCAACAATAGCCTGGGCTGATTCAGCCTGGCTGTGCCACGTTAAAATGACGCCGAACCCTCGTCGCGCACACTCCATTGCGGTACTGGCCCCTATTCCCCGACTGCCGCCGGTAATCAGAACGTGTTTCATCATGGCTCCTGTGAATGAAAGATTACCCTACACAGGCTACGCATCAAGATGAGTGCTGGCTTATGCGATCCTCTTTGATTGTTGCCCAATTCTGCTTTTATCTTGTTGTGAGTGATAGAGGCGTGTTATCAATCGCGGATGGAAAATACATTACGTGAACTTAGAGAGTTAGCTTCCGGCGCCGGAAATCAGCGAACAGAGACCGGGATCCCCCGAGTCGCCATGGTGCAGGGAGAAATCCCTGAACACAGGCTTTCCGCGGTATATGAGCCGATGATTAACCTCATCCTGACTGGCTCAAAAAGCATGACGGTAGGCGGCACGACCTGGCATTACAACCCTGCAACCTACTTTGTGATGTCAGTGGATTTGCCCGCAGTGGGTAATGTGTATCCCGATGAGGTCACACATGCCCCTTATCTTGCTGTTAGCCTTACACCGAAACCGGAAATTATTGCCGATCTGCTCGACAGTATGCCCAAAGCTGCCGCCGATTCTCTTTATCATTCAGGATTTTCAGTTGCACCAGTGACGCAGGAATTACTGGACGCATGGCTGAGGATGCTTAGCTTGATCAGAAAGCCGGATGAAATTGCCGCTCTGGCACCCGCCTATGAAAGGGAGATACTGTTTCGAGTATTGCAGGGACCGTTGGGTTGGATGTTGCGAGATATTGCAACGCCTGACACGCATCTGGCGCGGATCTATACGGTGGTTAACTGGATTAAGCAGAATTACATGCATCCGATACGCGTCGAAAAACTGGCCGAAATGGCTGCGCTGAGCGTATCTGCCTTTCATCGCCACTTCCGTGCCATCACGGCCTTAAGCCCCGTGCAGTATCAAAAACAAATTCGTTTGATGCAGGCGCGGCAAAAGCTCGTCACCTCGGGCGAAACCATTATGGCGATTGCGTTATCGGTGGGTTATCAGAGCCATACTCAGTTCAGCCGAGAGTACGCGAGACAGTTTGGAATACCACCGTCGGCGGATATCAAACATCTCGTTCGCCACAGTTCGACATTAAAGCAATAAAAAAACCCGCACTTGGCGGGTTTTAATTATTATCAGAAAGCTTAGCAGTTCAGACGCTTGTCTTCATCGCTATTGTTAGCATCAATGATAATGAGTGCAGCTTACAGCGGTGTAACGTTACCGGCTGCAGGGCCTTTAGCGCCATTTTCAATGGTGAAGGAAACTTGTTGGCCTTCATCAAGGGATTTGTAGCTGTCACTCTGAATAGCAGAAAAGTGGACAAACACATCTTTGCTGCCGTCGTTTGGCGTGATAAAGCCAAAACCTTTGTCAGAGTTAAACCATTTTACTAAACCAGTCATTTTGTTAGACATAGATATTTCCTTAATTGATGAGCCACTAATAGCGGCGAAGATGGCCTGTAATGAGAGAGTAACTTATTTGGCACTTAGGAGGAGGCTCATGAAGAAGGATATCTGTGGATAACACTTGAACTGAGGACTGCTTTACTAAAACTGCTTTCATAAGGTCTGTATTCCAAACCGATGGCGTCATTAAGACATAGCGGTATTTAATTAGCAATGCATTTATTTTATTTTTAATCATTTAAACATACAGTTGGCGTAGGACTGTCAGTTTACGATTAGCGAATTTCTGTTCAATGACTGTCAGAATCATAGGACTTCACTCCCATTAAGGTAGTTCCCTTATCCTTAGAGGGTAATCTGTTCAGGTCTCCTGGCTTTAAGCTCATTTTGAGCCAGCATCATGTCTGAGTGGTGCTCGAGGGTTCAGTTGGTGATCGCACTATCTGATGAAGAATCGTTATGATGTTGCGCTCTTGCAACGACAAGATGGCTGGTTAGTTAGTCGGGTAACCGTGGATAATGTATGGCGTACAGGCGACCCTTCCGTGCTCGCGGGCATCTAAGAGTGACCAGATTAGTGCCATTCCCCGGCCCTAAAACTGAGTCAATCCATTAGCATCTCAGTATAAATGGAAGGTGGCGAGTTTTTCATCTCGCCATCATTTATTGTGGCGCACTATCTCGCCCCATGCGGCCGGTGTTTTGTTGCAATTCAAACACCGGCCCTGTTGTGACGAGAAAAACATTCATCACCGTCAATTTATAATTTCAGCTGACTGCCTAAAACCACATCGGCTTCCTGCAAAGTGACATCCAGTCCCGCTGAAGGCGTAAAGGTCAATTCACCAAAAATGACGTTGCCATTCAGAAGATAGAAATCAGCACGGACAAACTTGAAGTCCGAGGCCAATTTAATCGCATATTCCTTCATTTTGATGAAACCATCAGGCATCTCTGGGTAATTATTCCCCTTGATCAGTTCAATGGTATCTTCGAAAGGAAGAGGCTTCCAGTTCATATCAAAATAATAGAACTTAGGCGTACCGCTTTCCCTGCCCAGACAAACCATGACCGCATAAGGCTTGCCATTGAAGCAGTAGAATTTGTAATCTTCAGGAAAACCACCCCGTTCATTCTCGATGTACTTTTCGCATAAAATCTTTCTTTCGATTTTCTTATACTGCGGTTCAATGAAATGGGAGGAAAAATCCTGTCTTAACCACTCGCTGAGCTGCTTGTTAGTTTTTTCAACGTTTAATGATGATTTATTATCGCATATGATGTTATAACCCGCACCATGATTGCATTTAAGCGCAAACTTCTCAGGCAAGGTTTTATAATCAATATCTTGTGGGTTGTCGTAAACACCATAGAGTTCGTTGAGGATCTCACTGCATCCTTTGGATATGACATACTCCCGGACCTTGTACTTATCAGCGCATAATGTGTAAATATCATCATTCAATACATTGAACTTAAGCCATTGTATTTTTTCATTAAAATTAGTCGGATTAGTTAAGTTTAACTTCTTCTTAAACTTAATATAATAGTGAGCTTTAGCACAAAAAACAGGGGAAATGCTCGCGCTCATTTTTAATGCAGATTTCACTGTGTGTTTTATCATTTTCATTAAAATTATCTCGGTTTGAAAATGTTAAGGTGCATTTTGATGATTGTTCTATTTCTGAAAAAGTAGTTAAGTAATGTACAAGACAAGACCTCTACGATCAGAAAACAATATGCAGCGCCATTGATCCCAAAGGCATGAATCATTACCCAGGATAATGGTATTGTTAATATGCAGCATAAGAACATCTTTTTAGCCAGATAATCGTATCCAGATTCTTTTATTATGTATCGGTAGCAAATTGTTCCCAGCAAGGAAAACATTGTACCGATGATGATTATGGGAATTAATTTAACTGCGTCCTTGTATTTTTCGCCATAAAGTAAATGTATAAACCAATCGCCGAAGAGATAAAACCCGCCTAAGGCTACCAGTGAAAAAAGGATGACTAGTCGATTAATTTTAATCAGCAGTTCATCAATGGTTAATTGGTTTTTTTCACTGTATATCTTAGAGAAGAAACTGGTTATCAATGCCAAAACAATGAATGACCAGGCTCCCCCTATGGTTAACGAAACGCTGTAAACGCCTAAGGTTGAGTAAGACAAAACTTTTGCCAAAAATATGCCAGATATCTGCGTATATATATCCGTTGATAAACTGGATAAAATCAAAGCCCCACCGGTATACAACATGTGCCGGTTGTATATGCCTCCTCCCTTACTGCCCATCTTTATTGTTGTGGTGTATTTAAAGTAAATGAGACGCATAAGGTAAGGCACGAGAGGGATTATAATAATGGGCAGCATAAAGTAGTACACTGGCATTTTAAAATATGAAATATAAAACCTAATCAGCAAAGCCAATGAAAGGCCAATGACATTGGTTATCGTGTTTATTTTAGACTTTAGCTGAGTGTTGTTGTAGATGGAAAAGAAGTCCATCACGATGTAATACGTAGCAATGCAGTTAGCCACGCCGAATAAAAATACAATGGGATCTGTGTACAAATACAAATAAATCAACACTGCACTGGATGACAACAGGAATAGTATCCGCCGTTGGTTTTGCGTATGCATTGCCAGTGCGATGCCGGATTTTGTGTTTTCGCTCATGCGTTTGAATAAAATATTTTGAGCGCCAAACCAGGATAACGTTTGTACAAATATAAATAACGAGGTCGAGATACTGATCTTCCCAAAGTTATCAGGCCCAATATACTTTGCCATCAGGGAATTAATATAGATCAACCCAATAATGTTGACTGCCTTTTCCAGCATAATCCATATTGCGTTTGAGTACATATCACATCTCACATATACAGAGTTTGTCGATATCGTTAAAATTGTTAATCAATCCATTTCATTAAGCCAAATGACGTCCTTATGCATGTCGCGTGTATATATTTGTAAGTTTATCATGAGGAGTGGCATCCCTTCAGATTCATTTATGAGCATAAGTATTAGTTATATTTGGTCGTTACTTTGACCGTTTGGATAAAAATAGTGAAGGGTTTTTTATTAATTCAGATTAATAGCAACATCCGTGGAATATTGATTCCACTTATTAATGACGTTTTAAAGCGTGGCGTGATGATATGATGGGAACTAAGGGCGTTAAATCTCAGTAAAGCTTTTAGGATAGGCAATATATTGCAGTAAAATTTGGCACTAAAAATCAGCACAGCTTTTTATATGGTTTTTGAGTATTAGATATAAGGAAAATGAAATATTAATGACATTTTCGATATTAGCGGCAGTGAAAGCGAAGCGTTAGAAATCTATTAGTTTGCTTAAGCCAACTGGGCAGCATTGGTGAATTCCTTTTACTACACTAACGAGGCCCAAACGCCCACATTCTGTTAAATACCTTAAAGTGTAAAATCAACATGTACGCCACCTGGCATATTGACGCCTATTGTCAACTGACCACCCAGCGCCTCTACATAACGCTTCAGCGTTGCAATTTTAAGGTCCTCGCCGCGCGCTTCAATAGCAGCAACTGAAGGCTGCGCGATCCCCATTGCTTCTGCTTGTTGTTTTTGGGTTTTAGCCAGTGATTCTCGCAACTTATACAGTTGTGAATCCAAACGCATCGCAGCAACTTTCTCATTTACCTGCTTCACTTCTTCCGGCGTTAAGCCCGACATCAAATCGTCTAACGTTTTCATATTTAGCCCTTTTTAAGCTGAGTTAAATGTTTCTGAAACTCTTTTTCAGCTTTACGGATCATCGTCTTGTAGAACTTTCTCTCATCCATCCCCTCTTTATTTCCAGCGCAAAGCACTATAGCTTTACGCTTTGGGTCAAAGACGAAGAATGATCTAATTGACCTGCCATTGCTTTGTGTCCTTAGCTCTTTCATATTCGTTATCCTTGAGCCGTAGACCGTGTCGACATAGGGCCGCCCCAGATGGGGGCCAGTTTGTTTAAGCAGATTTAAAGCAGCCAGAACATCAAGTTGCATCGCCCTATCTTGTTCATTAAGCCATGTGGCAAAAGAATCTGTAGTCTCAACATTCCACACAATACATCCCTATAGATTATAGTCTATACAAGGAGGTATATATTACAATCTATAATTATATCGTCATCACGCCTTAACTCTTAATGGTTAACTTCCTGAGCCTGCTCCAGAAAATCATCACCCGATTACGGCATGTTTCAACATGGTGAGAAGCTGCTCTCAATTCTCCCCTCAAAGTGTGGCTGGGGTATATCACCCCAATATCATGAATGCTAATAAGCCATATTTTAGCCAGTGCTAAATGCTATCAATCGTCTTCCACATACCCGCAAACACGTCGCTGAGGTTTTTATTTCCCACTTCAGAAAGATGATTATCGTCGCGATACAGCGGCACATTGTCTTTCGCGCCATAGCAGAAGTGGCTGTCACATAGCCCCTGTGCGGCATCGAGCAAAGTGACATTGGATGACATGGCGGCAATGCTGTTGAGCATCGTCAGCGTATCCTGATGACGAGCTTGATAGTCAGCGCGCGTTTGCTGGACGGCCAGCGCTTTGCCGCGCATGGCATCACGCGACATACGATAAATAACGTCGTAACCAAATTCCGGCACCGGCGTCATGATAAATACCCGGCGATGGCTGGCGAGCTGTTTGACTGCCGCGCCAAAATGCTGTTGATAGGCAGCGATTGAACTGCCGTCCTGCTTGAAACTGTAATTGGGCGTACTGCTACCGCTGCCGTAATCGCCGTGCAGATAGAATGACAAACGATTGATAATCAACACCGATGCTTGAGGGTATTTGCGTTCTATATCAGTTATCGCATTCTTCACAAAAGGCCGCAATCAGGACTGGCGCTGCGTTGGATATCCGGCACGGATGGACATCCTGACTGCGCGATAAACACCACGGAATCGCCCTGATTTGCACTCCCTAGAATGGAAGACAACATCGCGGCGGCGTGGCTATCGCCCAACACCACCAGATTGACTGGACTGGCGTGACCAAAAACGCACTGCGGTGAAGTCGTTCCACTGAACACGAAGCAGTTTTCACCGAGAACAAAGCGTTCCTGTGAATACTGTTTGATGGTGGCAACCACCTGCGGTGCGCGGGAGGGAAAACCCGCTTTGGTCACAATCAGCACACCCACCAGCAGCACCAGTGCCGATTGTCCCAGCGTCACATAGGTTTTCCCGCTCAGCCAGCCCTGCTTGTTTTCTACCAGAACATAGGACGCCCAACCCGCTGCGAGCGACAGCACAATCAGCGATAGCTGGCTAACGAGGGTAATCGGCCAATCGGCCAGATGCCAAAATACCCACAGCGGCCAGTGCCACAGGTAGATTGAATACGACGTTTTGCCGATGTGCTGCACCATTCGGTTAGCCATCCACGGGCTATCCTGCACGTCGGCATGGATGATCAGCGCTGTCAGCATCACGGGGATCAGCGTCATCATGCCCGGCCACGCGGTACTTTCATCGAACCACAGCGCACAGAGAATCAGCCCTAAGATGCCCAGCGGCGGAACCCAACGTTGGCCACTCATGGCTGTTTTAGGGGCCAAATACACCCACCCACCCGCCAGCATCTCCCAGGCACGTGTGGGTAACAGGTAATAAGTTGCCGTGAGATGAAAGTCGGTGGCCACCATCACCAACACCAACCCGAATGACAGCAGCGCAGCGATCCCCATCGCCCAGGCAAATTGCTGACGCAAGAAACGCGCCGTGAACATCAACGCCAGCGGTAACAGCAAATAGAATTGCCACTCGACGCTGAGAGACCAGGTATGCAGCAGCCATTTATAAACGGAACCCGTGTCAAAATAGCCACCCTGCTTAAAATAAACCACATTAGAAATAAAGCTGAGACTGGATATGGCATGCTCTGCCATTCTTTGATATTCATCCGGCGGCATCAGGAAATAACCGACCAGCATTAATATGGCACACAGCACCATTAATGGCGGAATAATCCGTCGGCACCGCGCTGCATAAAACGCCAGTAGCGAAAAATTACGCTTCTTGATACGCGAAAGAATAATGCCGGTCATCAGATATCCTGAGATGACAAAAAACACATCCACGCCAAGAAAGCCGCCGCTGACGCTGGAAAAACCGAAGTGGAACAGGATAACCAACATCACTGCATAGGCCCGGAGCCCATTAATGTCAGTGCGAAAATTCATGGTGAGCGTTCCACGTAAAGGAATATACGTGACAATGTAAAGATTGGAATAAGACCAATCAACATACGTAAATATTATAATGCTGTACTTAATTCATGCACTTTGGACCTGTCCACTGCGCTATTTATCCTGGTTTCTCTAAGAAGGCACGCGAGTTTTCATCGTGTTAACAACGGTTCATCGGCCGATAAAAGGGTAAATGCGGATTTCAAATATTTAAAGTCTGAATAAGAGATTCAGACTAATTGCAAGAGGCGGCTTAGCGCGGCTGATGTCTGTTTCGATGCGGTGCTCAATCGTTATGCGGTGCCAGGACCGTGATGGCTCCGTCAATTAAGCGATAGTGTGCTGGCGTACGACCAATGATTTCTCCATCGGCATTAATGTCATGCGGACGGCGTGTATGCAGGCTAAATTCAGTCCCGCTTAAGGTACGTACACTGCCCCAGCGCCCATGCGTACCGCGACGCAAGGAAGGAAACAGCGCCAGAATTTGCCACCAGTGGCGCACTTCAAGGCTGTAAGCATCCAACCGACCATCATCTGGCGCGGCATCTTTCTCGATGGTCATCCCGCCGCCATAAAAGCGCCCGTTGCCCACCGAAAACTGCACCGTTTTTATCGCTTCCTGTTGGCCATCATGATGCAGCATGGCACTGAACGGTCGACTTTGGCGCAGCAGGCGCAGTGCGGCGAGTGCATAACCCGCCGTACCCCACTTTTCTTTGCGGCAGCCGTGAGGTTTCGCGCCAGGCTGGCGGAGAAACCAACGCTAGAGACATTTAAAAACAGGTGGCCATTAACCTCACCCAAATCGATGCGACGCGTATGACCCGCCACAATGATGTTGATCGCAGCATCCAGATTGAAGGGAATCGCCAGCGTGCGGGCAAAATCATTGGCCGTGCCGAGTGGCAAGATGCCAAGCGGCAAATGGCACTGCATTAACCCCTGCGCGGCCGCATTCAGCGTGCCGTCACCACCGCCCACAATCACCATATCCACCTCATGCTGATGCGCCAGTATCAATTCACTGTAACTGCGAGCGTCATCGTCATGCGGGACGATGAGCGTAAAGCCCTCGGATGCCAGCTGTTGATAGGCCTGTTGCGCCCATTGTGCGCCACGTCGCGCACGACGATTGACCAGCAACAGCGCACGTCGCTGCCCTGGTTGAGCACCACGTAATGTCATGATGAGGTTTTCCCTGAAAGCTTAATGGCAACGGGAAAAAGTAAACAGAGAAAGTCTATCTGGCAATCTTCCTTAGATATCTTTACACCCATAATAAGATTCATCTATATCTGAAAGTTATTAAGATCCTCTTAAGATATTTGTGCTTCACTTAATGATTGGCGAACACCAGATTTGACGCATTGCGTTATCACAATACTCTCAATGAGCAAGGGTGAATTATGCTGATAAAACTGAAGCGAACCAGAACACACGTTGAAGATCGTAATCTCGCCCTGTGCCTGGCTACGTCGGCGGGCTTGTTAAACGCCATGGCCTTAGCCGCATTTGGCTTTTTTCCCTCTCACATGTCCGGCAACATTGCACAAATATCCAGTGATTTGAATGATCTGGACATCCGCAATCTTAAGATCTTTATTGCCATGATCGGGGCGTTTGTCACGGGTGCGGTAGTGGCGCGGATATCGGTCGTACTTGGCGTGATTAACGGACTGCGCACCATTTTCAGCTGCATTCTCCTGGCTGAAGGGGCACTGTTAATTTTGACCTCGTTGTTCGAAATCTATTATTTCTCCTCGAATAACAACGGTGAAATATTGTTATTGTTAGCCTTTTTAATGGGCGTGCATAACTCTACCTCGACGCAACTTTCCAACGGTCGCGTACGTTCAACCCATATTACCGGCACGCTAACAGATGCAGGAATCTCTATTGGTTCGGTGTTCGTCGCATTATTACGCCGCGATCCGTCGAAAAATATTCGTGCCTTTAAGCAACAGCTCAATACCCATCTGGTGACGATTTTCTCCTTCCTCACCGGCGGCATTGTTGGCTTGCTGATCTTTAACGCGCTGGGCTTTGGCTCGTTGATTGGTCCCGGATTAATTCTGGTGGTGATTGCCTCGCTTTCGATCATCTTCACCCTCTATAAAGTGAAGAGCCGCAGCTACGCCAAAGCGGTGCCCTCTTAATGCATTATTCTGCATGGAAATTCTGCGATGCGGGCGTTATAACAGGAGCAGGACAATCCCATCGCAGAGGACAACATGGCGCTTTCACACGAACTGATTCTGATCTACACCACCTATTTTGTTGCCACCGCCAGCCCAGGCCCAAGCAATATGGCGATTATGGGCACGGCGATGAAAAAGGGGCGCGGTGCTGCCCTGGCGCTAGCCAGTGGAGTGATTAGCGGTTCGATGATGTGGGCGTTTCTGGCCGCCTGCGGCGTGTTAACCGTACTGGCGACTTTTGCGCAACTGTTGATTGTGTTGAAAATTGGCGGCGGGTTGTATCTGTTGTGGCTGGCGTTCAAAGCGGGTAAATCCGCTTTACGCCGTCCGGATGCCAACGAATTCATGGCCAGCGGCGACAAGGTCGCATTTGCTAAGCTATTCCGTCAGGGCATTTTGATGCACGTTGGCAACCCTAAGGCGATCCTGACGTGGGTGGCGATCATGTCGGTGGCACTGAAACCGGATGCCGCAGCATCCACCTTGCCCATGATCATCGCCGGTTGTGCCACGATCTGCGTGCTGGTGTTTTGCGGCTACGCGGTGCTGTTCTCTACGGCGATGATGGCGGCATTTTATCGCCGCATTCGCCGCGGGCTGGATGCGCTGCTGGCCTGCTGTTTTGCTGTTGCGGGGTTGAAGCTGGTATTCAGTCGCCATTAACGATAAGCGGTGCTGGCCTGAAGTCAGCACCGCCTACAAGAATCAGGAGTTGTTAGGTGCAGCAGCCTGCGATTCACTGAAAGTAGGTTTCTGGCGCGTCACAGAATAGACCACATTTTTTGGGCCTTTAGTGTCGGTGGTGATATCAACTGATGCAATGGTCACCTTGCCAAAACCAAACAGCGTTTGCACGTAGCCGCCGATCTGGTGTTTCCCCTCAGCAACACGAATCTCTTTGTTCTCACCCTTCTGCAGCAGGCCCGCATCCTGGCCATCGACCGTCAGATAGACGGAAGAACCGTCGTCGGTGCGCGTGATCATATGTGAAACGTTGATCACTGTGGGGCCGCTCTCAAACTGGGAAGGGATGTTGTTATTCTCGATCGGGGCAGCGGCTGGCGCTTCAGCTTGCGCGGTAGCGCTGCTGTCTGCGGCATGGCGTGCGCAGCCGGTGAGCATTAATGCGGCCGTCAGAGCGGCTAGAGTGAAACGCGAAAACATCGTGACGAAAGACCTTTTTCTAAAAGTGATGACGTCATTTTAGCGTGCCTCGCGGAGTGATGACAGTCACAGAAATCCAGTATTTTCCGAAAACCTGCCGCGAAATGTTTCTTCTGATGAATTGCAGCACGGAATGCAAACGTGAAGATGCGCTAAAAGGGCGTCCTGAGAGACGCCCCGACTTTTTAGGGTTACCAGCTGTAGCTAACAGACGCCACAATCGAACGACCGCTGCCGTAGAAACAGGCGCTGGTGTTGCTGCACGAAGCAACGTAATGCTTGTCAGCCACGTTGTTCACGTTCAACTGCAGCGTGGTGCCGCGCAATGAATTCGCTGCTTCTCCGAGTTCATACTTCGCCATCACGTCATACAACGTGTAGTGCGGCACCTTATCCTGACCGATGGAGTCCGCCCATGCGGTGCCGGTGTAACGCACGCCGCTGCCGAGTGTCAGACCGCTCAATGCACCGTCGAGGAAGCTGTAGCTACCCCAAGCTGATGCGGCATGACGTGGAATGCTGGAAGGGGTTTTCCCCACCTGCGCAGCGGTGTTGCTCTCCTTGGTTTCAGCATCGGTAAAGGTATAAGCCGCCATCACTTTGATTTCCGGCGTGATCTGCGCATGCGCTTCGGTTTCGATGCCTTTGGACTTCACCTTACCGATCTGCTCGTTGTAGCCCAGCTCACTGTTGTAAGAGGTGATGTTTTCTGCGTGATATCAAACGCGGACACCGTGAACACCGCATCCCAACCTACAGGCTGATACTTAATACCGATTTCCGTCTGCTCGCCGGTGGTCGGCGCGAACGGATCGCTGCCAGGTGCGCCAGTGCTCAGGTTCGGCTCGAACGAGGTGCTGTAACTCACATACGGCGACAGCCATTATCGAAGGCGTACAACAGGCCCGCACGACCGGTGAATTTGCTGTCATTCTGCTGCGTGGTGGTGTTCTCAATGCGATCCTGCGTGCGCACTTCTGCCCAATCCTGACGCCCGGACAACAGCAGGTTCCACTTATTCCACTCCAGCTGATCCTGCAAATACACGCCAACCTGATCGAGCTTTTTGCGCGTGCTGGTGTTTAACGCCAGATCGCTCTCGTTGATCGAGATGCTGGTCGGGTTCGCCCAATCGAGAATGTACTGGTCACCACTGTCGCGCCACAGTTTGTTATCGACATCGCTCCATTTGTAATCCAGCCCACCCAACACGGTATGCTCAACGTTGCCCGTATCGAAAGTGGCTTTAACCTGGTTATCAATGCCCAGTTCTTTGGACTTGATTTTGTCATGCTGCGGACGACGATTGATCGAGTGATCGTTATCTGCATCAAAGGTGTACACCAGATATTTGTACGACTCATCCATGTTGCTGTAACGCATATTCTGCGTGAAGCTGATGTTGTCGTTGAAGTTGTGCTCGAAGATATAGCCAACTGAAGTCTGCTCACGCTTGGCTTCGTTAAAGCTCGGATCGCTGACGTTGAAATCGTAAGGAATATACCCCGCGCTGGTGTTAAACAGCGTGCCGTTGGCCGGCAGGAAGTTACGGTATCCGGCTTTTGGCTCGTTCTGATACATGGTCAGCAAGGTGAAGCTGGTGTCCGCGTTGGGCAGCCACGTCAGCGCTGGAGCAATCGCCATGCGCTGCTGTTTGTTATCTTTTACGAACTCATGTTTGGTGCTGGCTACGCCGTTCAGGCGATAAAACAGCGTGTTGTCATCATTCAGTTTGCCGCCGAAATCAAACGCCGCTTCGCCCAGGTGTTGATTACCGGTGCTGAGCTGCACTTTATTGATGCTCTGCGCCGTAGGACGTTTGCTGGTCATCGCGATTAATCCACCGGGGTTGACCTGCCCGTACAACACCGAAGCAGGACCGTGAATCATCTCCACGCGTTCCAGTAACCAGGGATCGATCTGCCCTGCCGCGCCCGCCTGGCCGGATAAGCCGTAGCTCAGTCCATCGAGGAATTTTGGCGCA
Source organism: Pantoea rodasii (assembly GCF_002095465.1). Lineage (GTDB taxonomy): Bacteria > Pseudomonadota > Gammaproteobacteria > Enterobacterales > Enterobacteriaceae > Pantoea > Pantoea rodasii. The sequence goes on from NZ_MLFP01000009.1 coordinate 99,895, forward strand.
TAGCGGAATCCGCGCGCGATGATTTCATCGTTACGGTTCGAGTTGCCGCGATAGTTGGTCAATACACCGCTGGTGTAGCTCAGCGCATCGGCAACCGACGCCGCGGCCTGGTCGTCCATCTGTTGACGCGTAATCACCGAAATCGATTGCGGCGTTTTACGCAGTGGCGTTGACGTTTTGGTTCCAGCGGCGCTCTCTTTCGCCACATAGCCTTGCAGAGGCGATGTCACGCTTTCACGCGTATCCGCATTAACGGTAATGGTCTCTTCAGCCGCAACGCTGAAGGCGGCCGGTGCCACCAGCAGAATTGAGGCCAGTGACAAGTGAAGACGGGAGAATCTGAACGGAAGTGCCACAGCAGGTATTGCTGAATTTTTTGCTTTAACGGACATAGTTGCCATCTCTATTTCAAACTGCCTTGTCGATGAAATAATCCGTCCATCTCCCTTCACCCAGCGGCGAAAGCTGTAACGGATTGAAATATAACTTCCTCTCGCAAAACGCGGCCCTGAATTCCCCTTGAACACCACTCTCAGAATAATCATCTGAAAAATAGGGGATTTATCCGGCGCAAAAATAATATTGCAAATGTAAATCGTTATCAATAGCATTTGCATTACGTTTATTAATGTAAAGTCTTTGAAGAAAATGTGGAGAGAGATTGCAGAATGTTTCTCAGTGACGCAGAACAAATGACGCAAATCTGGTTGCCCTCTGGAACAGTTGCCCAGTGGTTGCAGCAGCACGATCTGGGCAGCCATCGCTGGTGGGAACAGCTTCATACCGCGGGTACACCGGTGATTGAGCATGAGGCGGAGGGTGAAACGCGCATGCATTTCTTCTGGCGCGACCCTGAGGGTCGTTCCGAGTTATCTGCTACTAAAAAGTCTATATCGATATAAATGGCGTCACCGACCATCACAGTCAGGCCCCTGAATCCCTCACACGCGTGGGCGACAGCGATGTCTGGCATTGGTCGACCTCGATTGAATCCGACTGGCGCGGCAGCTATAGCCTGATTCCGGTAACGGATGACCATTTACCGCCACTGTTCTGTGGCAGTGATGAGACCTGCCGGGTGCTGCAACGCAAATGGTGGATATCGCTGATGCCGCTGGCGATCCCCGACATGCTGAACCCGTCACCTCCGTTTCTGAGCAGCCGCCGCTTTGCGCTGAGCAATGCGCATATGCCCAACGCACCGGATCAATCCGCCTGGCAACAGCTGGATGCCGGTTTAGCCGACACCTGGCCGGATGGGCTGCAAACTTTGCAGTGGCACAGCGAACTGCTCAACGTCACGCGCAACGTCTGGCTTTACACCACCGGAAAAACCGCGCAGCCGGAGCAGCGTCCGCTGGCGATTCTGCTGGATGGGCAAAACTGGGTGTACGGACAACCTATTTTTAGCGCCCTCGATCAGAGCACCGCAGCAGGTGAACTGCCGCCCGCCTGCTGGTTATTTATCGACGTGATCGATAGCCAGCATCGTGAGGTTGAGCTGCCCTGCAACGAAACTTTCTGGCTGGCGGTGCAACAGGAATTGTTACCGCTGGTGCGTCAGCATGCGGTGTTTAGTCACGAGGGCAGCCGCACGTTGGTGGCCGGCCAAAGCTACGGTGGCCTCGCCGCGCTGTATGCCGGGCTGCACTGGCCACAGCGTTTTGGCCGCATCCTCACGCAATCCGGCTCGTTCTGGTGGCCGCACCTGCAATACATCCGCGATTACACCAACCGTGAACAGCACGCTCCGGGTCTGCTGTTGCAGCGTTTGCAGGACAACGCCCTGCCCGTCGGCAAGCTGAAGATTTTCCAGGAAGTCGGCGATCGCGAGCAGGACATGCTGTTCGTTAATCAACAAATACGTCCCGCGCTGCAAGCCGCCGGCCATGAACTGTTTTCCGCTGCTACGCCGGAGGGCATGACGCGCTGTGCTGGCGCGGCGGCTTGATCGACGGCTGCCGCTGGCTGCTGGCCGATTTTCTCTCTGACCCAACCTCAAAAGGTAACCACCATGTCTGAACAACAAAATCCGTTTGATAACGACGCGCTCGATTTTCTGGTGCTGATCAACACACGGCAGCAGTACAGCCTGTGGCCCGCATTTGCTCAGGTGCCTGCGGGCTGGCAAAACGTGGCGGGACCACTGCCGCGTGCCGCAGCGATTGAATACATCGAAACACACTGGCAGGACATGCGACCAGCGACGCAACAGACGTCGTCCAGCGCACATTAATTTTTCGCTTTTTTAACTTTTCCTTTTTTCGATTTTTTTAGACGGGAACATTCCTTTGGCATCGTTAATCACGCATTCACCTGCGTATCCTTTGGTGGCGGCTCAGCCCGGCATCTGGATCGCGGACGCTATTGCGCAGCAGCGCAATCAATTTACCGTGGCGCACTACAGCGTGCTGCACGGCGACATTAACCGCGCTGCGTTGGACAGCGCCATCCGCCAGACCATGGCAGAAGCCGATACGGTGCAGGCACGCTTTGGCCTTGATGATAACGGTGAACCCGCGCAGTGGTTTGGTACGCAGGCGCTGGTGCTGCCGGAGTGGCATGACTTCAGCCAGCGCGCAGACGCCAGCGGTCAGGCACACAAACTTATGCAGGCCGATCTGCGCGCTGAACTGGCCGCTGATGGCGACAAACCCTTGTATCGCCACGTGTTAATGCGCGTGAGTGATGGCAGCTGGTGGTGGTATCAGCGCTATCACCATCTGCTGGTCGATGGCTTTAGTTTCGAGGCGCTGGCACAGCGCGTGGCGGCAATCTATGCCGATCTGTGTCGTGGCGAGCAACCCTCACCTTCACCCTTCACGCCGTTTAGCGAAGTGATTGAGGAGTACCAGCAGTGGCATGCATCCCCGGCCTTTACCCGTTCCGCCAGCCACTGGCAGACCTATGCGGCTGAACTGCCTGAAACCTTATCGCTCTCCTGTGAAAGCGTACCGGATGCCGACGATCGCCCAATCAGCTGCCACGTAGCGCTCCCCGAGTTGGCGGCGTTGCGCCAGCACGCTGCATTCCATGATTGCAGCGAAGGCGATATCGTCAGTGCCCTGCTGCTGGCTTATCTGGCGCGTATGAGCGACAGCCCGCGCTTGTCGATTGGCTTCCCGTTTATGCGCCGCATGGGCTCGGCGGCGCTGACGGCGTTGGGGCCGGTGGTTAACGTGCTGCCGCTGATTTTTGACATCTCACAGCAGACCGATCTCGTCACGCTGGTGCAGCAGGTACAGGCGGAAATCCGTAAAGCCCGCCGTCATCAGCGCTACGAAGCCGAACAACTGCGTCGCGATCTGGGTTTGGTCGGCAGCAGCCAACAGCTCTACGGGCCCGTGATTAACGTCAAGGTCTACCATGATGATCTGCAATTCGATGGCATTCCGGCGGCAACCCACACCTTAGCCATGGGCCCGGTAGACGATATCGAGTTTGAAGTGGGCTTCCGCGATGGCGCATTGCAGTTAACACTGGTGGCTAACCCTGCGCGCCATGACGCACACATGTTACAGCGTCACGCCGATCGCATTCGTCACCTGCTCGCGCAGTTCACTGCACAACCCGAGGCTACTCTGGATACGCTGGCGATCATTGCTCCGGACGAGCAGGCGGATTTACAGCGCTGGTCAACTGGACCGGAATTCACCCCGCCAGCGGGCGCGACCACTATCGTGGATATGCTGCTGCAACGCACGGCACAAAGCGCAGACCTGACTGCGGTGGTCTGCGGCACACAGTCGCTGACCTATCGCCAACTGGCCGATCGCGCCATGCAACTGGCACATATGCTGATTGCGCGTGGCTTGCGAGCGGACGACGTGGTGGCGATTGGGATTCCGCGCTCGGTTGATTCGCTGGTCGCCATTTTTGGCGTGCTGGCCAGCGGCGCGGCCTATATGCCGCTGGATCTCGACTATCCGCGCGAACGTCTGGCACTGATGTGTGACGATGCGCAACCCGCGCTATTGCTGACTCATTCAACGACGCTGGCACAGATGCCAACACTGTCTGCGCTGTGTATCGATCAGTTGGAGAGCGAACTGGCGGCACAACCGGCCAGCGTACCGAACGCCTCACTGTGCGGCGACGATCTTGCCTACATGATTTACACCTCCGGCTCCACCGGCCGACCGAAAGGCGTGATGAGCACGCATCAGGGACTGCTGAATCTGTTCCTGTCTCATCGCGAGCATCTGTTTGGACCGGCGATTGACCGCTTCCACGCCAGCAGCCCGCGCCGCATGCGTGCCGGTCATACGGCGTCGTTCTCGTTCGACTCCTCCTGGGAACCGCTGTTCTGCATGCTGATGGGCTGCGAGCTGAATATCTTCGACGAAGAGCTGCGCCGAGATGCCTGGGGTTTGATTCAGCAGATGAACGCGGTGCCGGTCGATCTGCTGGACATCACGCCGTCATTTTTCTCTCAAATGATCGACAGCGGATTACTGGAGGCGGAAAACCATCGCCCTGCGTTTGTCATGATTGGCGGTGAAGCCGCCACGCCGACGCTGTGGAAACTGATGCAGCAACAGCAGCAGATGGAAATCCACAACTATTACGGCCCGTCTGAGTACACCATCGATACTCTTGGTGCCAGCGTGCTGGCTTCCCCACAGCCGGTGATTGGCCGTCCGGTGGGCAACAGCCAGGTTTATCTGCTCGACAGCCAACTGCGCCCGCTCCCAATTGGCTGCACCGGTGAACTCTATATTTCAGGAACAGGCATCGCGCGCGGCTATCTGCGCCGCCCGGATCTGACGGCCGCCCGCTTTGTCGCTAACCCCTTCCGCGATGGCGAGGTGATGTATCGCAGCGGCGATGTAATGCGCTGGCGTCAGGATGGTCAGCTGGCGTTTATCGGACGCGTTGATCACCAGATCAAAGTGCGCGGTTTCCGCGTCGAGCTGGGTGAAATTGAAAACGCGCTGGTGGCGCTGCCCGAAGTCAGTACCGCAGTGGTGATCGCCGAAGTGATGGGTGCCACTCACCGTCTGATTGGCTACTGCTCGGTACAGGATGATGCCCTGCGCGCCGATCCGCAGATCAGCGCCCGCTTACTGGCGCAGCTCGGCACACAGTTGCCCGACTACATGCTGCCCGCAGTGCTGATGGTGCTGGATGATCTGCCGCTGAATGTGAATGGCAAAATCGACCGCCAGGCGCTGCCGAAACCGCAGCAGGCTCAGCAAATGCAAAGCCGTGCTGCGCGCACCCCGCAGGAAACGTTGATTTGTCAGGCGATGGCGAGCCTGCTCGGACTGGAGAGCGTCGGCGCGGAGGATGACTTCTTCTCACTCGGTGGTGACAGCATCTCGGCGATGGGCCTCAGCACCGCCGCGCGTCGCGCCGGATATCTGCTGCGCCCGCGTGATATTTTCGCTGAACGCACCGCCGCGCGCATGGCGCAAGATCTCGCCCCGCTGGCACAACACAGCCCGCAATCTCGCGTGTCACAACAGGGCGCGATTGGCGGTCTGCCGATTCTGCACGGGTTCCATGCGCAGGCGGGCATCAACGCGCGCTTCGCTCACGGCGTGCTGCTGTCGGTGCCACCAGAGCTGCAACTTTCGCATCTGGAACAATTGGTTGAACAGCTCGCCAACGCGCATCCGGCGCTCGATGCCTTCACGCGTGATACGCAGTTAGTGGTGGGCGAAGCGCTGCCTGCACGTCCTGCGCGCTGCCGTGTTATTGAAGTGCAAGAGCGTGACCAGGCCGCCGAGTTGGCCTTCCGTGACGATGCAGCACGCCTCGATCCGGCAGCCGGATCGTTGCTACAGGCCACCCTGCTTCAGCAGCAGGGCGCGAGCTGCGGACTGGTCTTAACGCTGCACCATCTGGTGGTGGATGGCGTGTCATGGCGCGTGTTGCTGGATGAACTGCAACAGGCCGGTGATGCACTGCTAAGCGGTGCGCCCATCACCTTGCCCGCCGAAGAGACCTCGCTGCACGACTGGTCCGCTACGCTGCTGGCCAACCTGGCGTCACGCGCCAGCGAAATGCCGTTCTGGCAACGCATGCTGGAACAGCCGCTGCCTGCGCTGGGTGAACGTGCATTAACCGGCAGCGAGCGTGCCTTGCATCAGCGCACCGTGCTGGATGCAGCCACCAGCTCTGCCTTGCTGAACATTCTGCCACAGCAGTTCCGCGCTACCAGCGAAGAGTTACTGCTTACCCTGCTCTCGCTGGCACTGCGCAGCATGAACGGCAGCTTGCTACAACGCGTGACGCTGGAGTCCCATGGTCGTGCCGAATTGCACGATCATCAGGATCTGGCGCGCACCGTAGGCTGGCTGACGGCGGAGTTTCCTGTGCTGGTCACTTTGCCAGACACGGTAGGCCTGAATGACAGCGTGCGCGCGGTGAAATCCGCGCTGCGTGCCGTGCCGGATCGCGGTATCGGTTACGGCCAACTGCGCTGGCTGGATGCCCACCGCAGCATCACCCTGGCGAAACTGGCCGCCGACCATGCGCCACAGGTGCTGTTTAACTATCTTGGCCGCTTTACCCAATCCAACGGTCACTGGTCGCCCCAGCGCACGGCGCAGCAGTTCCGCGACACTTTTGCGGTGATTCAGGACGATGCCATGCCGTTACAGCATGCACTGGAACTCAACGTGTTTGTGGATGACCAGCAACTGGCGCTGAACTGGAGCTGGGCGGAGGGCGTTTTGCATGCCGATCAGATTCAGCAACTGCATCAGGCAATGGTTTTGGGTGCACAGCAACTTTGTCAGTTCGCGGAGCAGCAGCCACAGCAGGCCGCCAACACGCGGGTGGCAGCGGAGATCAATCTTGAAGGTGTTGATGATGCCGTGCTGCAACAGCTGCGCGCGCGCCACGGCGCCTTCAGCCATGTACTGCCGCTGCTGCCATTGCAGAAAGGATTACTGTTCCACGCACAGACCAGCGGCGCGCGGGGTAGCTATAACTCACTGACGCGTTTGACCCTGAGCGGTGATGTGTCGGCAGCATCGGTGCAGCAGGCGCTGAATCATGTGTTGCAGCGTCATCCGCAGCTGGCTGCGCGTTTTGACAGCGAACTCAGTCTGCAACCCTTGCAGTTGCTGCCGGAAGGCGATCTGCATTGGCCACTGCAGGTACTGGCAGTCGAGGATATGGAAGCCGCTGAACAACAGGCGCTGTCACAGGATCTGTTCCAGCAAACGGTGATGTTGCAGGCCACGCTGATCCCGCATCGCGATGAAGCGTACTGGACGCTGCTGCTCAATGCGCATCATCTGGTGGTGGATGGCTGGTCAACACCGGTGATTCTTAATGATTTGCTCGGCGCGCTGCGTCAGCAGCCATTGACCGCCCAGCGCACTCATTATGCCGACATCGTGCGCCAGCTCAGTCAGCGTGATGTGCATCAGGCACGCCAGCAGTGGCAGGAATGCCTGCGCGAGGTACGACCGACGCTGCTCTATCCCAACGCCGCCGACAGCACCGTTGAGGAAAAACGCATCACGCTGGATGCCGCACTGGAACGCGAACTGTATGCGCTGTGCCGCGCACGCGGTTTGACCCTCAACACCGTAATGCAAGGCCTGTGGGGCATGATGCTGTCGATTGCCAGCGGCCAGCAGGACGTGGTGTTTGGCGCACCGGTTTCCGGGCGTTTCGGTCAGATTGAGGGCATCGATCAACATGTCGGTCTGTTCAGTAATACGCTACCGGTGCGCGTGCGTTTTGACACTCAGCGCCCGTTGCTGGAACAGTTAGCAGAACATCAAAATCAGCAGATCCAGCTTATTGAACAGGATTGCCTCGGGCTGGCAGAAATCCAACAGCTGGCCGGAGCGGGCACCCTGTTCGATACCCTGCTGGTGGTGGAGAACTATCCTGACAATCAGACCTTACTCGACGCCAACGCGCAGGTGCGCTGCGAAGCGATCCACAACCGTGGCTATACCCATTATCCGTTGACGCTGCTGGTGCTGCCAGGTGAACAGTTGACGCTGTTAATGGAATACCGCGCCTGCGTCACCGATGCCGATCGTCTGGCTGAACGCCTATTGCTGCTGTTACAGCAACTGGTGACCACACCGGATCTGCCGTTAACGCAGTGGCGTTTACAAACTCTTGCCGAGCAATCGCTGCTGGAGTGGGTGAATAACACCGGTGTGCAGCTGGAGAATGAAACGCTGCAACAGGCCATCGCCCAGCAGGCCGCGCGCACACCGGATGCGCTTGCGCTGTGCGATATTGAGCATCAGCTTAGCTACCGCGAAATGCAGCACCAGGCTACGCTGCTGGCCGATCGACTGATTGAAGCGGGCGTGATGCCAGGCGATATCGTTGCCGTTGCCTTGCCGCGCTCAGTTCGTCTGAGCATTGCGCTCACCGCCATCTTGCAGGCGGGCGCGGCCTGGTTGCCGCTGGATATTGGCTATCCCGATGAGCGTCTGGCGTACATGGTCGATGATGCACGTCCGTGGGTAGTGATCACCGAGTCAACGCTGGAAAGCCGTTTTGCAAGCTTTGGCACCCTGATGATGTTCGATCGCCTTGCCAGTGAGCAGGCGGTGGCGCGTCATACCTTGCCCAAACCCGATCCACAGCGTCCGGCTTATGTGCTATACACCTCAGGATCGACCGGCAAGCCAAAAGGCGTGGTGGTCAATCAGCGCGCCATCGTTAACCGCTTACGCTGGATGCAGGCCAGCTATCCACTGCGCAGCGACGATGTGGTGTTGCAGAAAACGCCGTGCAGCTTTGATGTTTCGGTATGGGAGTTTTTCTGGCCATTGATGACCGGTGCACAGCTGATGATGGCGCCGCCGGATGCTCATCGCGATCCGCAGACGCTATGGCAGTTGATAGACGATTATCAGGTCACGACACTGCACTTCGTTCCGTCAATGCTGGCCGCCTTTGTCGGGCATATTAGTGCGCATACCGATCGCGCCTGTGCCACGCTGCGCCGTGTATTTTGCAGCGGTGAGGCGCTGGCCTGCGATCTGGCGCGCAGCTATCAGCAGGTGATCGCGGCACCGCTGCATAACCTGTACGGCCCGACCGAAGCAGCTGTGGATGTCACCTGGCAACCCGCCAGCGGCAACGCGCTCGACGGGTTGAATGGCCCTGGCGTGCCGATTGGCCGCCCGGTGTGGAATACCCAACTGCATATCCTCGATAACCTGCTGCGCCCGGTGCCGGTTGGCGTGCCGGGCGATCTCTATCTCAGCGGCATCCAGCTGGCGGATGGCTATCTGCATCGCGCCGATCTTACCGCGCAACGCTTTATTGCCGCCCCGTTTGCCGATGGCGAACGCATGTATCGTACCGGTGACATTGCCTGCTGGCGCGAGGATGGCGCCGTGGAGTATTTAGGCCGCAGCGACGATCAGCTGAAAATGCGCGGACAGCGTATTGAACCGGGTGAAATTGAGCAGGCGCTGGTGGCATTGCCGGGTGTGGCGCAGGCGGTCGTGGCCGCGCGCAACCTGACACAGCAGGCAACGGCGGGCGTCGATAACCGTCAGCTACTCGGCTGGCTGGTAGCACAACCGGGCGTGGTACTGGATATCGAGCAAATTAAACAGCAGTTGAGCACCCGCCTGCCAGCCCATATGCAACCGGTGAGCTATCTGCTGCTTGACGATTTGCCCCTCAGCGCCAACGGCAAACTGGATCGTAAAGCACTGCCGATGCCACAACGCAGCGCGCAGCCGGGCCGTATGCCGGAAACCCCTCATGAACGGGTGCTGGCAGAGCTGTTCCAGCAGTTGCTCGGTTGTGAACAGGTGTATGCCGACGATGATTTCTTTGCGCTGGGCGGTCATTCACTGCTGGCGATGCGACTGGCGGCAGAATTGCGCCGTCATGTGCCGCAGCCGGTAAGTGTCGGACAGATCATCGCCGCACGCAGTGTGGAGAAACTGGCGGCGCTGTTGTCAGGCGATGCCAGCGACAGCAGCGGCAACGGGGAACGGCTACCACTGCGTGCCGGTCAGGGCCCGACACTGTTCTGCATCCATCCGGCATCGGGTTTCGCCTGGCAGTACAGCGCACTGCTGCACTATCTCGACGGTGATTTCCCGATTATGGGGCTGCAATCGCCGCGTCCTGCGGGCGTCATCGCGACCTGTGCCAGTGTCGAAGCGATGTGCGATCGCCATCTGGCCGCGATTCGCGAGCAGCAGCCGCACGGGCCTTACTTCCTGCTGGGCTACTCGCTGGGCGGCACGCTGGCACAAGGCATTGCGGCACGTCTGCAGGCCAGTGGCGAAACCGTGGCTTTCCTTGGCCTGCTGGATACTTACCCAGCTGAAGGTCAGGACTGGCGCACGCCAGATGCTGAGGAAGCGGAACAGGAAGTGGCACGCGAACAGGCCGAGTTTATGGCCGCCACCGAAGATGAGCGCGATCCGCTATTGCGAGCAGAGAAAGCCGCGATGTTTAGCACCATCGTCGCCAATTACAAGGACGCCGTTGCCCGGCTGGCAGAAGCGCGCACGCCGCGCTATGCCGGTAAAGCCACGCTGTTTATGGCAGAGAAAACCCTGCCTGCTGGCATGGATGTGCCCGCCACCTGGAAACCGTTTGTCTCAGATCTGGAAATCTGGCCGCTGGATTGCGAACACGCTGACATTTTGTCTGCGACTTCGCTGAAAGCGCTGGGTCCGCTGATCAACCGGTTGCTGTCTGAGACTCGATCTTAACCCGGCCTTTGGCCACTTAATGTGGGCGCACTGATGTGCGCCCCTGCTCGTTTTTAACAATGGATATTTATGGCTAAGCCTTCAATTTTTCTTGATTTCAGCCTGCTGAAAAACAATGCCGCCTTTCGCGCTATCTTCTGCGCGCGCATGCTATCCGTATTTGCGCTGGGCATGCTGGCAGTGGGCGTGCCGATCCAGATTCAGGCTATGACCGGCTCGACCTTACAGGTCGGCGTGGCCGTGATGCTGGATGGTATCGGCATGTTTATCGGCCTGCTGCTCGGCGGGGTGCTGGCAGATCGCTACGATCGCCGCAAACTGATCCTGTTTGCGCGCGGCACCTGTGGTATCGGGTTTGTGCTGCTGAGCCTGAACGCATTCAGCCCAGCCCCCTCATTGTGGGCGCTCTATTTCCTCGCCTTCTGGGACGGATTTTTTGGTGCGCTGGGTATGACGGCACTGATGGCGGTGATTCCGTTAATTGTGGGACGCGAGCATCTGGCGGAAGCCGGCGCGCTGAGCATGTTAACCGTGCGACTGGGTGCGATCCTGTCACCCGCGCTGGGCGGTATGATCATCGTGGCGGCCGGTGTTGGCTGGGCCTTTGCCGTGGCCGCCATCGGTACGCTGGCAACGCTGATCCCCCTGGTGCGGCTGCCCGCGATGAAACCGGAACAGCAGGAGCCTGAACACCCACTGCGCGCGCTAGCCAGCGGCATTCAATTTGTCTGTCGGCACAACGTGGTGGGTGCCGCGGTGCTGGTCGGCTTGCTGCTGAGTATGGTGGGCGCGGTGCGCATCCTGTTCCCGGCGCTGGCACAAGCCTGGCAGGTTGATGCCTCGGCGCTCGGACTGATGTATTCCGCCGTACCGCTGGGTGCGATGATCGGGGCATTCACCAGCGGATGGGTGCGTCAGCTGTCACGGCCTGGTCTGGTGTTGTTGATTAGCGCACTGGCCGCCTTTGGCTGTATCGCTTCTTTAGGGCTGTATAGCCAACTGATTCCGGCGTTGCTGGCATTGGTGGCTTATGGCTACAGCAATGCCATCGCTTCTCTGCTGCAGTTCATTCTGATTCAGCACCATACGCCGGACGCTTTGCTGGGCCGAGTCAACAGTTTGGGAACTGCGCAGGACGTGACTGGCGATTCGCTGGGTGCGCTGGGGCTGGGTGCATTAGCACGCATGCTGACGGCGCTCAACAGTGTGCTGTGGTTTGGGGGGCGTGGCCGCGGGTTTAGTGCTGCTGGTCGCGCTGGCCGCACGCGGTTTGCGCACGGCACAGCTACATCATGAACCACCGGCCACTGAGCAAGCCGCTGCTTAGTGCACGAATTGCCGTTCGATACTGCCGAGTATATTGCTGCCGATTAGTGCACGAACTGCCGTTCAATACTGCTGAGCATATTGCTGGCGCTATAGTAATCGAGGCGGAAAGTATCGTTACCCATGGCAAAAATGTCCTGATGCTGCACAGCGGGTAAATGTGCGAGGAAGGGATTCTTCGCCACCTGCGGCACCGTTTTATCATCGGCGGCGAACAGTAACAGCGTATTGCCGGTGACGCCATCGGCCATCGTCTCGCCGTTGAGTTGGATGATGTCGTTGCGTTTGCCCATGCTGGTACTGCCCTGCAGGCTGGCAGGCGGCATCGCCAGCGTAAAGCCCAACGCTTTCAGTAACTCTCCCTGCGCCGAAGCTGGTGTCCACACATTCATGCCGCGCCCATCTTCGTAATAGACAATCGCCGAGGTGGGCTGCGGCGGCAGTGTAATCCTGCTGCGCAGTGTCTCGACGCGTTGGTCAAACTGCGCGATCGCCTGCTTTGCCTCCGTTTCGTGCCCAGTAATATTCCCCAGTTGCAAGGCCAGCGCCTGCCAGCTCTTATCGCCGTAATCAACTACCAGCACGGGCGCGATAGTTTTCAGCTGATCGTAGAGTTTCAGCGCGGAATCGCCTCCGGTGGCGGCGATGACAATCAGATCTGGCGATTCGGCCGCGATGGCTTCGGCGTTGGGCTGACTTACATACAGCGGCTTAACGTGACGGGCTTTGGCGATCTCCCCCCACTGGGTAAAGAAGCCTGGGCATCGGACACGCTGCTGTTGCGACTGGTGGCGCCAGAACCAATCAGCGGCGCGTTAATCGCTAATAAGGTGCCGCTCAACGTCACGCTGGTGGAGACAATGCGCTGCGGTGGCTGCTGTAAGGTGAACGGCCCTTGCGGAGTGGATATCGTGCGTGGCCAGCTGGCAGAGGTTTCAGCGGCGGTCGCCAGGTTGAACGCGGAAATGAAGCAAAAGAGTAAAGCCAGAACGGGCAAACGCATCAGGTTATCCATCACTTGATAATTGAGAATGGATATCATTATCAAAATAAGGATGGGGTGCAAGTGGATTTGCTGGCGAGGGGCTGATGACGGGTGGCGATGAATGATTGGTGGTTGGTGGTTGGTGGTTGGTGGTTGGTGGTTGGTGGTTGGTGGTTGGTGAAATTTGATGCTGAAGTGCGGATGAAGATTGAGTAGTCATGCCGAATGGGCTAGTGGTTGTGTTCTGCGTTCTGCGTCTGCGTTCTGCAGGTTAGCGCATAAAGGATGAAAGTGTGTTGCGGGCCAGCTCGTTAACCAGCCCGCATACAGATTACTGCTCCAGCGAGTAGCGCGTCATCGGCGCCACATCCTTGATCAGCCCGTTGGCTTTCATGTATTCACCAAACGCCTGATAGCGTGCTTTATCAAAGGTTGCGCTGTGCCCATCAAACAGCGGCAGCGTCGCTTGCCATGCCTGATGATTAAGTTTGGTGTTCAGCTCGGGATATTGCTTGATAAACGCTTTCCAGGCTTCTTCCGGATGCGCACGTAACCACACTACGCCAGCATCCAGACCACGTAGAAATGCTGGAATACGTTTGTCCTGTGCGGCCGACTTATTGTTCGCCAGAATGATCAGCTCATCATAAGCCGGTACGCCATAGTCTTCGGGTTTAAACACCACTGGTTTCGCGCCCCTATCCTGCAAATCGATCAGTTCGTAGTTGCGGAAAATAGTCATCGCGCCATCAATTTTATGCGTCAGCAGCGCTGAAGTGGAATCCATATTCAGGCTGATCAATTTCACCGAATTGATATCCACGCCCTGCGATTTCAGCATATTGCGGATTGCCACATCTTCCGATCCCGGCACCGCGTAACCCAGCGTTTTACCCGCTAAATCCTTGAGCGAATGGATATCGCTGGACACGGTGGTCAGCGTATTCAGTGGCTGACCAATCAGCGTGCCAACGCGGATCACCGGAACGTCCTTCTCCACCAGCGTGTAAAGCTGCGGCTGATAGCTGATCGCCAGATCGGCCTTGCCCGCCGCCAGCAGCAGCGGCACCGACGCCGAATCGGCCGGGGCGATCATCTCGACATCCAGCCCTTCCTTCTTGAAAGCGCCGCTGTACTGCGCGGCAAAAACGGCCGCATGATTGGGGTTCACAAACCAGTCGAGCAGCAGGCGAACCTTCTGTTCGGCGTGTACGCTGGTGGTTGCCAGCAGCAGCAAAGCGGTAATCGCGGTACGTAGGGTGTTCAAGGGACGTCCTTATGTTGAGTGCCAGAGGAATTTTTACGCAGCAACGCGACGCCGCCGGAGAGCAGCAGCGCCAGCATCAATAACAGCAATAAAGCAGCAAAGCTGGTGGCAGTTTCCAGCCGGGCGTTGGATTGCATCATCAGATAGCCCAGCCCTTCGCTGGCGCCCACCCATTCGCCAATCACCACCCCGATTGGAGCCAGCACCACCGCCATCTGCAAGCCGGAAAAGAATTGCGGCAGCGCTGCGGGCCAGCGCACGTGCCAGAAGACCCGCGCGCGCGAAGGGTTCAGCGTGCCCGCCAGTTCCAGCCAGCCGGAAGGCGTGCGGCACAGGCCATCGAACAGCGACAGGCACAGCGGGAAAAAGACAATCAACGCTGCGACCACCACTTTGGAAGCGATGCCAAAACCCAGCCACAGCACCAGCAGCGGCGCTAGCGCAAACACTGGAATCGCCTGGCTGGCGGTCACCAGCGGAAACAGCACGCGGCGCAGAGTCTGGCTGCCCGCCATCAGTACCGCCAGCAGCACGCCCGTCCCGACGCCCAACAGCAGTGCCAGCACAATCTCTGCCAGCGTATACAATGCGTGATGCGCCAGCAGCTGGCGATGCAGCCACAGCGCTTCCAGCACCGCCAGCGGCGAAGGCAATAAAAAGTCCGGCACGCCGTGGTGCCGCGCCAGCAGCCAACCGCACAGCAGCACCGCGATCAGATAGATCGCGCTAAACAGTTTTTTCATCTTGATTCAGTCGTGAGAAGAGTTCGCCCTGCGCCTGTAGCAGGCCAGGATCGTCAAGGGATCGAGGGACGTCACCGGCAGGTGCTGGCCAGGTTTCAACCGATAACGGCTGACCGTGCAACAACACGATGTCATCGGCCATACGGCAGGCTTCCAGCGGATCGTGGGTGACCAGCAACACCGTTTTGCCCTTGAGAAGCGTGGCGGTCAGGGTTTGCAGGCTGAGTTTGGTCATCACATCCAGCGTGGCAAACGGCTCATCCATCAGCACCACTTCGCGTTGGGCATACAGCGTGCGTGCTAGTGCCACACGCTGACGCATCCCGCCCGAAAGCTTATCCGGCGAGGCGTGCGCAACTTCACTCAGCTTTACCTGCTCCAGTAGCGACATTGCGCGCGCGCGGTCCGGTTTTTCACCGTTGAGCCGCGCCGCAAGCATCACGTTTTCCAGCACCGTCAGCCAGGGATACAACAGATCCTGTTGCCCCATCCACGCCACCTTGCCCGGCAAACCGCTGATATCGCCCTGTTGCGGCCGCAGCAAACCCGCCACCAGCCGCAGCAAGGTGCTTTTCCCGATACCGCTGCGCCCTAGCAGCACGGTGGTTTTACCGCCGCGCAGTTGCAGATTGAGTTGCTGGCACAGCGCCTGTTCGCCCCAGCGAAAAGTGATGTCATTGAAACAGATCGGATTCATGGTCTTCGTGCCGCCAACATCGCCAGGCGAGTGAATCCTCGCTCTGCCAATTCCGATGCCGCCTGCGCTGCGCGAATACCACTGGCGCACACCAGCACGATGCGTCGATCCTGCGGCGGCTGCCAATCCGCTATCGCCTGCGGCAGAATGCGCATCACGTTGTTTGCCACGCTGACGGGCGCTTCTTCCTCACCGCGTAATTCGATAATGCAATCGTCGGCTGTCAGCAGTGGCTCATCGATAAAGGGCACAGCGTGCTCAGGCTCTTCTGCGCCGTCAAAGCGGAACGCGCGAAAATGCCAGTTGATGAAGTCGCAGTTGATTACGCTGCCCAGCGGCGAAGGTTGCAGTTGCAGCAACGCGCTCAACGCCATCTGTGCCTGCATCGCACCCAACGTGGCCACCGCCGGTCCCATTACGCCCGCAGTGTTGCAGTTGGCCGCTGAAGTGGGTAAGCGTGGAAATACCGCCCGATAGCTCGGCACGCTGCCGCAGAAGCCACCGACGTAGCCCTGCCGGCCTAATACCGAGGCACTGATCAAGGGAATCTGCGTTGCCAAACACGCGTCAGAGAGTTGATAGGTCACCGCGAAGTTATCGGCGGCATCGATTACCAGATCGATATCCGCGAGCAGGTGCGGCAAATCGCTCGCACCTATAGCGCGTGGCACCACCTCTATCTGCACCTCGGGATTGCGTTGCAACAGAGCCTGTTGCGCACGCGCTGCTTTGCCGTGACCGATATCCTGCATCGTAAACAACGTCTGGCGATGCAGATTATGTAGGGCCACTTGATCGTCGTCACACAGGCGGATAAAACCGACACCTGCGCCAACCAGCTGCGGCAACAATGTGGCACCCAATCCGCCCGCCCCCACCACCAATACGCGCGCATCGGCCAGTTTTTGCTGACCTGCTGTGCCGATTTCCGGCAGCATCATCTGCCGTTGATAGCGATCCATGATGGCTCCTTAACTCAGACTCGCCAGACCGAAAATCGGCGTGGACGCTGCCGCCATATCACGCTTCTCCATCAATCCGGCACTGCGCGCGGCCTGCCCCGCTTCAATCGCCAGACGGAAACCGTTCGCCATGCCAACCGGATCGCCGGCTTTCGCTACGGCGGTATTGAGCAGGATGCCATCGAAGCCCATCTCCATCGCCTGCGCGGCCTGTGATGGCGCACCAATGCCAGCATCAATAATCAGCGGGATGTCGCTAAACCACGCCCGCATCGCGCGCAACCCTTCGATGTTGCGCAGCCCCTGCCCGGAACCGATCGGCGCGCCCCACGGCATTAACAGTTCACAACCGGCTTCCAGCAGCTTTTCACCGACGATCAAATCTTCGGTGGTGTACGGGAAGACCTGAAAACCGTCCGCACACAGAATGCGAGCCGCTTCAACCAGCGCAAAAGGATCGGGCTGGAGCGTATCGGCATGACCGATCACTTCCAGTTTGATCCACGAGGTGTTGAATAATTCGCGCGCCATCTGCGCGGTGGTCACTGCTTCTTTCACTGTGTGACAGCCTGCGGTATTCGGCAGCACGCGAATATCCAGACCGGTCAGCAATTCGCGAAAAGCTGCACCCGCCGCGCCTTCACGACGCAAACTGACGGTGATGATGTCCGTACCGGAAGCGGCAATCGCCTGTTGCAGAATCGCCGGTGATGGATAGCCGGCGGTGCCGAGCAGAAAACGTGACTGAGGAGCGAAATCGTAAAACATGTGTCAACCTCCCTGCATCGGCGATAAGACTTCCAGCTGACAGCCCTCTTCGAGCGGCTGGCTGCTGTACTGACTTTTGGGCACAAAGTGGCCGTTGAAAGCGCTGGCGACGCAGGCAGCATCAATTTTCTGCTCGATCAGCAATTCACTGAGCGTGCTGGCCTCGGTGCGGATCGCCCGGCCGTTAAGCTGAATGTTCATAAGATTGTTCCCCGAAAAGGCGCTGCATCAGCTGTTCTGCCATCATCGGTGCCAGCAGAAAACCGTGGCGATACATGCCGTTAAGATAGTAAGTGTCGTTTTGATAATGGATTTCCGGCAGGTTGGCCGGATAGGCAGGACGCAAGCCGCTGCCGCTTTCCACTACGCGGGCTTCGGCAAGAGCAGGATGAATAGCGTATGCCGCGCTGAGCAGCTCCATCATGGCGCGCGCGCTGATCGCGCTGGCATCGTCGCTTTCCACCATGGTGGCACCCAGCATGAAATGGCCGTTACGGCGCGGCACCAGATAGCACGGGAAGCGCGGATGCAGCAGGCGAATTGGACGTGAGAACTGCACTTCGTCGCTGTGCAGAATCACCATTTCACCGCGTACCGCACGCAGGCGCGGAAGGTCGGCTTTGGCGTGCATGCCACGACAATCAATCACCCGGCCCGAAGGTTGTTGTGCATCAAAACGCACGCCGCGCTGCAACAGCTTTTCACGCATTTCGGTGAGCGCCAGCCGCGGATCGAGATGCGCTTCTTCGGCAAAAAACAGCCCACGGGCAAAACGTCCGGCCAGCAACGGTTCAATGTCGCCGGGATCGACCCATTGGTGCTGTTCGGTCATGCGCGCAAAACGGTTGAGTTCCTGGCTATCGCGCGGGGGGGCGACCACCAGCGTTCCCTGATGTGCCACGCTGCTGACGCGCTGATGCCACCAGCCAGCCGCGTGTTGCCCGAGTGAGATCACTTCCTGCGGTGCACTTTCAGATTCACACCAGGGCGCGAGCATGCCGCCCGCAAACCAGGAGGCAGGCTGGCGGGAATCGTCGCCGATCACCGTGACCTCTTCGCCGCGTTCAGCCAGCAGCGTGGCCACGCACAGACCTGCCACGCCGCAGCCTAAGACCGTCCAGCGGCTCACAGCAGGTTATCCGGGATATAAAGGGAATTCACATCGGCCTCTCAGTGTTGACTGAGACCCGCAGATACAGGAGGAGGGAAAGGGCGCGAGCGATCCTCTGCGCCAGACAACACCAGAACGATGCTGTCAGTCTTCCTACGCCAGTATCAACTGGGTCAGGTTCAAAGGGTCGCTAAGCCGCGCAATGCGCTTTTAGCCTCTCAGTCTCTTTGGCGAGACTCCCCCGACGCGTCTATTTGTATTGCAGGCGCGGGTCGCCGTCAAGCACGGATTGCCGCAGACAACCATCACGCCATCGCATGGCATTTATCGCTACGTGCACGTTCTGGATCGCAAACGTAACATATGGTATACAAAGGCATTATTGCTACTTTTCATGCGCAAAGAAATTACAGGTGATGTTGGACTCATTATGAAAAATATTAGAATTGCCTTTATTAAAGCCGGTTGGCACAAAGAGATTGTGCACAATGCTTTGGTGGGTTTTGAGCAAGAATTAAAATCGCAGAACGTTGAAGCGGAATTAAAAGTGCTGGAAGTACCGGGCGCATTTGAAATGCCGCTGCTGGCAAAACGCCTGGCGGAAACCGGCAAATACGACGCGATCGTTGCGGCTGCGCTGGTAGTGGATGGCGGTATCTATCGTCACGATTTCGTTGCTGCAGCCGTGGTTGATGGCCTGATGAACGTTCAGCTGACCACCAATGTACCGGTTTACTCCGTGTCATTGACGCCGCATAATTTCCAGCCGGTTGACGTGCTGGAAAACTTCTATACCGAACACTTTATCAAGAAAGGCAAAGAAGCCGCGCGTGCTGCGCTGGCCATTCATAATTTGTCGATTGATTAATTCTTTCTCAGGAACACTTCATTATTCGTGATGAGGTGTTCTTGCTTTCACTAATATCCCCTCGCCCTTAAGAACAATATGTTCTGCCTTATTTCGAAATATTGTATAAGCCACTTTCATTACTTTCCCCTGCTACTTCAACTTACGTAAATTTTTGTCGTAAACAGCAAAAGGTGTACAAAAACACTTCACATTCATAGCATTCACTATAATGTATAGCACAGGCTATACTTCTCAGGGGATGACTATGTTTACCAGGCACGTTGTATCAGTTGTGATGCTCACGCTGGCGATGAGCGCTTCAGCGCTTGCGGCTGACAAACTCAAAGTGGTCACCACTTTCACGGTGATCGCAGACATGGCGAAGAACGTCGCGGGGGATGCCGCAGAAGTGACCTCAATCACCAAGCCCGGCGCAGAGATCCACGAATACCAACCTACGCCCGGCGATATTCGTCGTGCACAGGGCGCCGATTTGATCCTGGTAAACGGTTTTAATCTGGAGCAGTGGTTTAGCCGCTTCTACCAGCGCCTGAAAGGGGTGCCGGAAGTCACGGTGACCGAAGGCGTTGAGCCATTGGGCATCACTGAAGGTCCTTACAACGGTAAACCCAATCCGCATGCGTGGATGTCACCGGATAATGCATTGATTTACGTCGATAACATCCGTAAAGCACTGCAACAATACGATCCTGCCAATGCCGCCGTTTATCAGGCCAACGCGGATCGTTACAAAGCGCAAATCCAGCAAACCCTGGCGCCAATGCGCGCCGAGATTGAAAAATTGCCGGAAAACCAGCGTTGGCTGGTGACCAGCGAAGGCGCATTTTCCTATCTGGCTCGTGATTTGGGTCTGAAAGAACTTTACCTGTGGCCGATCAATGCCGATCAGCAGGGCACACCACAGCAGGTGCGCAAGGTAATTGACGCGGTCAGAGCCCACAACATTCCCACCATCTTTAGCGAAAGCACCATCTCCGCCAAACCGGCTCAACAGGTGGCGCGTGAAGCGGGCATTCACTATGGCGGCGTGCTTTACGTTGACTCACTCAGCAACAGCAATGGCGCGGTGCCAACCTATCTCGATCTGATGCGCGTCACCACCGAAACCGTGGTAAAAGGCATCACCGCCGGGAGCCAAAAATGACCCTAAACGTGCAGGATGTTAGCGTCACCTACCGCAACGGTCACACTGCGCTGCGTCAGGCATCTTTCTCTGTGCCAGCGGGCAGCATCGCCGCGCTGGTGGGTGTCAACGGCTCCGGAAAATCCACACTGTTTAAGGCCATTATGGGCTTTGTACCGCTCTCGACGGGTCAGGTCACGCTGGCAGAGATGCCCGCGAAGCGTGCGCTGAAACACAATATCGTCTCCTATGTGCCCCAATCCGAAGAGGTGGACTGGAGCTTCCCGGTGCTGGTGGAAGATGTGGTAATGATGGGCCGCTACGGCTACATGAATATGCTGCGCATCCCGCGTGCGGAGGACAAACGCAGCGTGGATGACGCGCTGGCTCGCGTCGTGATGAGTGAATACCGCCATCGTCAAATTGGCGAACTCTCCGGCGGGCAGAAAAAACGCGTTTTCCTCGCACGTGCACTGGCGCAGAGTGGGCAAATTATCCTGCTGGATGAGCCCTTTACCGGCGTCGATGTCAAAACCGAGGCGGCGATCATCACCCTGTTGCAGGAGCTGCGCGATGAGGGCCGTACCATGCTGGTCTCCACCCACGATCTCAACACTATTCCTGATTACTGCGACCGCTGCGTGCTGGTGAAAAACACCGTGCTAGCCAGCGGCGTGCTGCGCGATACCTTTACTGCCGCCAACCTGGCACGCACCTTCGATGGGGAAGTGCAGCAGCGCAATGCCGCGCTGTTGCAGAAGATAGCCGCGCAACCGGGGGGGATCATGTCGTGGATTATTGAGCCGTTTGGCTATCAATACATGCTGAATGCGATGTGGATCGCCGCGCTGGTCGGGGCGATTTGCGCGTTTCTTTCCTGCTTTCTGATGCTGAAAGGCTGGTCGCTGATTGGTGATGCGCTATCCCACTCGATAGTGCCGGGTGTGGCTGGCGCGTACATGCTGGGTTTGCCCTTCTCGCTCGGTGCTTTTCTCTCCGGCGGACTGGCGGCGGGCAGCATGCTGTTCCTTAACCAGCGCACGCGCCTGAAAGAGGACGCGATCATCGGACTGATCTTCTCCTCCTTCTTTGGCATCGGGCTCTTTTTGGTGTCACTCAATCCGACGTCGGTCAATATTCAAACCATCGTGCTCGGCAACATTCTCGCAGTGGCACCCGCGGATATCTGGCAGCTCGGCACCATCGGTGTGGTGACGCTGACGCTGCTGCTGCTGAAGTGGAAAGATCTGATGGTGACGTTCTTTGATGAAAGCCACGCGCGCTCGCTAGGACTGAATACCACCGGCTTAAAGATCCTGTTCTTTACCCTACTCGCCGCCTCCACCGTCGCCGCGTTGCAAACCGTCGGTGCCTTTATGGTGATTTGTCTGGTGGTGACGCCGGGTGCCACCGCTTATCTGCTTACCGACCGCTTCCCGCGTTTGTTGATGATTGCCGTGGCTATCGGCAGCATTACTAGCTTCCTTGGCGCGTGGAGCAGCTATTTCCTTGATGGTGCCACCGGCGGCGTGATCGTGGTGGCACAAACTCTGGTGTTCCTGCTGGCGTTTGTGTTTGCGCCTAAACATGGCGTGTTGGCCGCGCGGCGACGAGCCCGTCTGGCACAGGAGACCAACCTCAATGAGTGAAATACTGCTGAGCCCTTTCGATTTCGAATTTATGAATATGGCGCTGATCATCACGCTGATTTTGTCACTGCCGTGCGCCATGCTATCCGCATTTCTGGTGTTAAAAGGCTGGTCACTGCTCGGCGATGCCATGAGTCACGCGGTATTTCCCGGTGTGGTGCTGGCGTGGTGGATCGGCTTTCCCTTTGCAATTGGCGCTTTTATCGCGGGCATGCTGTGCGCACTCGCCACCGGTTTTATCAGCCAGAACAGCCGCATCAAGCCCGATACGGTGATGGGTATTGTGTTTTCGGGGATGTTCGGTGCCGGCCTGGTGCTCTATCTCAAGCTGAAACCGGAAGTCCATCTCGATCATATTTTGTTCGGCGATATGCTCGGCATCGGCTGGGCGGATATCGCGCAAACCGCAGTCATTGCGCTGTTGGTAGTTCTGGTACTGAGCGTGAAATGGCGCGATCTATTACTGCATGCCTTTGATCCACAACAGGCGCGCGCCTGCGGCATCAACGCAAATCTGATGCATTACGGGCTGCTGTGTTTGATTGCGCTGACCATCGTTGCCGCGCTCAAGTCGGTCGGCGTGATTTTGTCGATCGCTATGCTGATCGCGCCGGGTGCGATTGCGCTGTTGCTGGCGCGGCGGTTCTTGCAGGTGATGCTGCTGGCAGTGCTGATCGCTACCTTAACCGGATTGTGCGGCGTGTATGCCTCGTTCTTCCTTGATAGCGCGCCGGGACCGACCATTGTGGTGCTCTATAGCTTGTTATTTGTGGTGACGTTTGTGGGTGTGAGCTGGCGCGAGAGAGCGAATCGTCACGGCTTTGCAGCTATCAAATAAAGTGATTCCGGGCCGCAAATTTTAAGATTGGGCCATAAATATAATTAATTGGGCCGATAATGAGTGAAATGAGCTGAAAATAATTTATAATGGGCCGCAAATGTGCAGCATGGGCCATAAAATCAATAATGTGGGCCATTAACGTTCAATATGGGCCACAAATCAGCACCCCTGCTCCTAAAGCGCTCGGTGAGTGCCCGGCACGGGCCAGGTAGGTTAATGAATAAGTGGATTTTTAAGCTAATCTCAGAGGCGTACGATTTTGATCCGGCTAACTTCCTCCGATGATCTTTCAGACCTACAACACAGAATTCTCTCCACTATCGCACGTGCCGAGTCTTCGCTCAGTTCCGGTGATCTCGCGAGGCGGCTCGGTGTGGGTCGTTCAACCATCAAACGTCATGTCGAGGTTTTGCTTGGTCAAAACAAAATTATCAGGCATGGCACAGGAAGAGGGACTCGGTATACCGCGCAGGCGCCCTTAAACAAACTGCTTCAATCCGGTTCATCAGTGGCGGAGAAGACACCTGAATATCATTCCTCTCCCCTCACTTCAGCTCAGTCACTGCTTCAATATCTAAACCTACCTCTGTCAGTAAGGGAGATTACCGGTTATGACCGCAGCTTCGTGGACAGTTATATTCCGAACGAAACGTTCCTCCTGCCTGAGACGTTAGCACTGACCTTGATGAATGAAGGAAAAATGGCAGGGCAACAACCCGCGGGTACCTACGCACGAAAAGTTTTGGAGCAATTGCTCATTGATTTGTCATGGTCATCCTCTCAACTTGAAGGAAACCGATATTCATTGTTGGCCACCGAAGAACTGTTCAAAAGTGGCGCGGCCTCAAATGATTTGGATGCCGTCATGCTGCTTAACCATAAACAGGCAATTGAGTTTTTGGTCGATGCGGTCCCCGAGTCCGGATTAACGGGGCCGGTAATCAGTAACTTGCATGCTTTATTGATGCACGATTTACTGTCAAATCCTGACGAGTTAGGGGCTATCAGGCGCAAAATCGTGAATATTTCGGGAACCACCTACACTCCACTACAGGCACCGTTCCTGTTGCAAGAAATGTTCGACATCATTATCAAAAAAGCACGGCTGATTAATAATCCTGTGGAGTCAGCCTTTTTCCTGTGGGTCAATATCGCTTATCTGCAACCCTTTGAAGACGGTAACAAAAGAACCAGCAGGCTGGCTGCAAATATTCCGCTTATGATCTACAACAGCGCTCCACTCTCCTTTCTTGATGCTGATGTAACAAGCTATGCCTACGCAATGATGGGAATATATGAAAAACGTGACGTGACTTTAGCCGTTGAATTGTTCGAACATTTATATCGTCGTTCAATCAAACGCTATGCCGTCACACTGGAAGCCATGGGCGTTCCGGACCCATTTAGACTTCGTCACCGGGAAGATTTAAACACCACTATTCGCTTAATCGTTGCCGATGGTCAGAATATTAATTCTGCCATGCAGATGATTGATCTTGATCCTGATGACAGAGAGCGATTTATGCAGCTTTTGCAGAATGAACTGCGCATATTGAGTACGTCAAATTGTGCCCGGTATCGCCTATCAATATCGTTAACGGAGCAGTGGATTCGTCAAGGTCGGCCAAGTTAGTTGTGAGGCCGACTTGCAGTGTTCACGCCCGTTTTTGGCTAACCCGCATCACGGCTTAACGCTATAGTGGCCCCCTGATTCACAACATGAAACCGGCATGAAACTGACTCTCGATAATGATCTCACCATCCGCAAGCTGCTGATTTTCAGTTGCTACATGGAAACGGAAAACCTCGCCAGAGCCGCAGAAACGCTGGGGATCAGCACGGTGAGCGTGCATCGTGCGCTGCACACGCTGGAAGAGAGTTTGCGCTGCCCGCTGTTTGAGCACAAAGGCCGCAATCTGGTGGCACTGCCCGCCGCCTCAACGCTGCTGGAATACAGCCGGGAAGCGCTGGCCACGTTGAGTCAGGGCATTGATGAAACGCGACGCAGCGCTGGTATCGGCCTGGGGCATCTGCGCGTTGGCACCTTGTATTCGCTGTCGCTGGAAACCGTGCCGCGCCTGATCATGAAAATGAAGCTGCGGCGGCCCGAGTTAGAACTCAACCTCACCATGGGTTCCAATGAATTGCTACTGCGCGCGCTGAAAGATAATCAGCTCGACGCCATTATCATTTCCGTCAGCGAAGCCGAGATCGATGACAAAGTTTTTGAGCAGGTCGCGCTGTTTCAGGATGACATCTTCCTCGCCGTGCCACAGGGTGACGGCGGCGGCAGCGAGGAGGATATTGATCTGCGCACCTACAGCGACAAACCTTTTGTCTCACTAGCCGAAGGTTTTGCCACCTTTGCCGGTTTTCAGGAAGCCTGTCACGTCGCCGGTTTTGAACCCAATATCGTTACGCGCGTGAATGACATCTTCTCGATGCTGAGCCTGGTGCAAGCGGGAATGGGTTATTCGCTGGTGCCGGGCAGGATGCGTAAACAGTATGAAAACGACCTGCGCTTTCTCCGCTTAGCCGAGCCGTATCAAATGCGGCAGCAGATCGCTATCGTATTTCCGCGCAACCGCGAACACGACCCAAACCTGCTGGCACTGGTGGCTGAAGGGCGTATGTTTGCCCTCAGTTTGCAGGAAAAAATTCAGCGCGCCAGCCGCTGAAACAGACGCAGCGCCAGTTCAGTGCCGCTGCGCTCAAAGGCGATACACTCGCCCTGACACTGCACACCGCGCGTTAAACCCGTCAGCACTTCGCCGGGTGGCATCTCAATCACCAGACGCACATCGCGTTCTTTTGCCGCCACCATCGCTTCATGCCAGCGCACGCTGCGTGCCATGTTCATCGCCAGATCCTCAGCAATACGCTCCGGCTGCCAGAGAACGCGGGCGCTGCTGCCGCTTAAATAGGCTCTTTGCGGACGTTGCAGGGTGACCTTGTCGATAGCGGCTTTAAGCTGCTGCGCAGGGCTATCCAGCAGCGCACAGTGGGACGGCACGCTGATTGCCAACCGCTGCGCACGCTGTGCCCCGCGCGCCAGTGCCTGCTGCGCCACCGCCGCCATCGCGCTATCGCTACCCGCTATCACAATCTGTGTTTCGGCATTGATGTTGGCGATAAAGCTGGTTTGCCCATCCACCAGTGCTTCGACTTGTGCCAGCGTCATGCCACTGATCGCTGTCAAACCATAACCCTGCGGATACGCCTGCTCCATCAGTTCACCGCGCAGTGCCACCAGATGCAGGGCATCAATAAAATCCAGTGCCCCAGCGATCACCGCCGCAGGATACGCACCGATCGAGAGACCGCACACCATATCCGGCTCAACCCCGCTGGCAATCAGCCGGCGCGCCGCCGATACGCCCGCAATCAGCAGCGCCAGCTGCACCGCGCGTGTATGTTGCAGTGCTGCGGCCGAATCGAGTTGCAACAGTTCATCACCCAGCACCTGATGCGCCACTTGCCAGGTCTCATCGCGCGGTAGCAACTGCAGCATGCCAGGCCGTTGCGTGCCCTGCCCCGGAAAAGTGAACAGCGTTTTCATCTCATTTCCTCTGTCCAGGGAAGATGCGTCAGGCGTGGGCCGCGTGCGGTTTTCAGCAACACGCGCCCCTCGCGCAGCCATTCATTAAGCGCAAATGCCCCCACCGGCGTTTCCACCTGGGTATCCGCACGGCAGGGCAAACATGCAAGTTGTTGCTGCCAGGCCGCGACTTCCTCCGTCTGCAGCGGCAACGGTGCACGAATTAACAGATCAAGATCGCTCGTGGCATGTAGCACCGGCAACCCGGTCGCCAGCGCGAATCCCGTGCTGCCGGTCACGCCCCACGGCCATGACCAGCGCTGCTGATGCAGTTGCATCAATGCCACAACCGTAGGGAATGCGCGAAACGGTGAATCGCTTGCACGCGCCATCAATGCTTCAGGTGTATCAATGCGCATCACATCCTCTCGCCGCACCCATCCCGCCGCCCGTTGATGGCGCGCACTGCCGCGCACGCCAATCGGGATACGATCCTGCTGCATCACATCACGCCGCACCACCACCGGCTGCTGAGCGTTCCACTGCTGCGCCACCCAGCTTTCCTTAATATCGAGCAACGGGGTATCAGCTTGCAGCCAGAGCAGATCGTGCGGGCGGATGTTCATGATTACATTCCTGAAGTTAAGCTAATAAACAGCGGCAACGACACAATCGACAGCAGCGAACTGAGCAACAGCACCGCTTCGGCATCCGGTGACTGCACGCCAAAACGGTTACCAAACACCACACCAAAGAAACCGGCTGACAGCGCAATCATCAGAATCGCGGTGACCGCCACGGTGCCGTGCAGGCCAAACAGCATCACAATGCCCCACGCCAGTAACGGTTGGATCAGCAGTTTGGTTACTGTCGAGCTGATTACCATGCTGTTGATTTTCAGCTGACGCGCCGAGAGGATCACCCCGGTCAGGAACAGTGCGGCGGCGGTGGCAGCCAGACCGAGCGGTTTAATCGCGGCCAGCACCAAATCCGGCATTTTGATGCCAATGGCTGACAGCACCACGCCCAACAGCGGTCCCAGAACAATCGGTTTTTTCACCGAGCGCCACATCAGCACCGGCAGCATCGCCAGCGTTGAACGCTGTGTCTCACCCGCCGCGCGTGCTTTTTCACGCTCCAGAATCAGCAGACAGAATGGCGTCATCAGTACTGAACCGCAGGCAATCGAGACCGCGACAGAGAGCGAAGTCGCCGAACCTTCCCCCACCACGCTGCCCAGGATGGGTAAACCCAGCGCGGCATAGTTTGGCAAGGCGACGGTCAGCGTTAATACGGCCGCATCCTGTGGCGATTTATGGAAGATTTTGGTGGCAACGAAATAGAGCACCGCATACGCCACCCACATCGCTAGCGTCAGCACCACAATCAGCGGCATCTGCGCCACAATCCCGCTCCACGGCGTTTGCACCGTGGCGCTGAACAACGCGGCGGGCAGTGCAAAATCCATCACAAAAATATTGAGTAAAGAGACATTCTTGTTATCAACCATTTTGGCTTTGCCGGCCCAGAATCCGAGCAACATGATAATGAAGATCGGAGCCAGAGCATGCAGAATCACGTAAGTCATAAATCACCTGTTTGTTATTAAAAGAGTGAGTACTGACGCGATGGTGTTGAATTTATCAGTTGCCGCAGAGGCCGGACGCCGCGAGCGTCCGGCATACTGACAGCCGGCAGGTTGATTTAATGCTTTTTATTATTAGGGTGTTACCAGCTGGCGCGCAGACGTTCGCGCACCAGTGACGAGCTTTGACGATTCGGTGCCGCCAGGCGTGAACCTCGGCCAGGCACACGGCGCGTATCGTCAATCGCCTCTGTCAGCGTGGCTTTAACGCGCGTCACCTCTTCTTCGGTTGGCGCATCCGGATGGGTGATATCCAGCAGCGATGAGAGTAAGCCCAGCGTCGCGTAGTTCCCGATGTCATAGGCCATCGGCGGCACGCTGGCGGCGAGTTTCTCCAGCGCTTCCACGGTACGCAAGGTGATACGTGCAGCCGAGTCTTTGCCCATGGCGTGCACCTGCACTGCCGGATCGTTAAACGCGATCAGTCGATTGGCCTGATAGCCGTGCGCCAGGAATGCGCCGGACATCGCCTTACCCACGATCAGCCCAATCACCGGATGCCCGGCCAGACGCGCTTGTGCATAAGCACCCGCAGCTCCCGCTAACGCCTGATGAATACCAAAGCCCTCTTCACGACGGCCATAAGCCTGACTCGGCACATCAATCACCGCGATGATGGGTCGTTTCACCACATTGGCTGCATCTTCAGCAATGGTTTCCTGCACTACTTTTGCCAGCGTCCAGCCTTCCAGCAATCCCACTTCACCCTGTGCGGCGCGCGGATAGCGGTTATTGGCATCCGGAACGACGGCAATAAAACGGGCGCTTTCGCCATTGAGTTCGGCATCTGCCACCTGCACCGACGGGCAGAGCCCAGTGCGGCGTGCGCCACCGGCGGTTAGCTGGTTGAGCCACAGCTCACCCCGACTGTTATGTACACTCATGATTTCACCTCCGGGTTGAAGACCTGATGAATGGTGGCCGTGCTGGCCTGCTGCGCGGTATCGAAGCGGCTTAGGCGATCAAGATAGAAGGCATAGTTCTCACTGCGATGCAGTGCCGGCACCCCTTGCGCCAGCGCTGCATCAACCGCCGTTTTCACCGCCTGCACGCCGTCTTGCACTAACGCATCCACCAGCCCACTTTGGTAGCGAATCTCGCCGCCGGTCATGCTCCAGATAAATGGACGGTTGCGCGAGTCATACTCATCGATGCCCGCCTCCTGCTCGATAACCTGCGGGCCGTTCAATCCGAGGCGCGCTTCACGCGTCACGATCAGATGGCTGCACAGCGCAGCGGCAATCGACATCCCCCCGAAGCAGCCTACGGTTCCGGCGACGATGCCGATCACCGGCGTGTACCGACGCAGATCGACAATCGCGGCGTGGATATCGGCAATTGCCGCCAGCCCCAAATTGGCTTCCTGTAAACGCACACCGCCAGTTTCCAGACACAGAATCGCCTGCGTCGGAATTCCGTTGCGGTTGTCTTCCGCCGCCAGTTCCAGCGCACCGGCCATCTTCGCACCGGAGACTTCGCCCATGCTGCCGCCCTGGAAGGTGCCTTCAATGGCGATCACCACCGTTGGTTGGCCGTTGTGGGTGCCTTTCATTACCACCATGCCGTCATCGGCTTGCGGCACAATGCCCTGTTTCTCCAGCCACGGTGACATCACGCCTTCGAAAGGATCGAGCAGTTCGCGTGCGCTACCGCTGTCCAGCAATGCCAGCGCACGCTGACGGGCGCGTAATTCGATAAAGCTGCTGTCATCACGCATGGTTCACCTCCTCAAACACCTGTTCGATACGGATACGCGCGACACCCGGCGTGGCACCGAAGTCATGGATTACCAGTTGGCCCGCCGGTAGCTCGGTCAGTTCCGCCAGGCGGCTGAACAACGCATCCCAACGCGCTTTGCTGTTATCCACAGAGGTGGTGATCGTCACGCTGAGCAAGGCGCTGTTATCCGCGCGATAAATGACTTCCATATCTCCTGAGCCCACCACGCCAGCCAGCGCTTGTCCGCTGAGCGTGCGACGTGCTGGGTACGACAACGTTATCTTTTCCATAGCAACCTCTTAATCAATGAGTGGCGATGCTGACGCGATCGATAAACAGCGTGGCGGCGAGTAAATCAGCCGCGCCGCCTGGTGACGCATTCAGCGCCAGCATCGCGCTATCCAGTTGTTGTAAAGCCTGACGACCCGCAGCCTGTGAAGTACCACCTGCTAGCAGCACCGCCTGCGCGCCACGTTGTAAAGTCAACAAACCTTCCATGCCCGCACGGTTCAGCACGCAGGTATCACTCAGCGAGGTCAAAATCGCCATCAGCGCATCAAGCCGCGCCTCGGTTTCATCCGCCCCTGCTTCGCGGCTGCGATGTAACTGCGGCAGCGCCCGTTGGGTGATATGCGGAAAACCCTGCTGCGCTTCTTCACGAGCGCCAGGCACCTGAAAACGGTGCACGGCACGCAGCCCTTTACTGAAGGTTTTGGGTGCGTGGCGATCCGGTAAACAAGCCAATTCCGCGGCGCGAGTGCAGAGTTGAGCGCTGTTCGCCTCACCGCCCTGCATCGCCGCCGCGCTGACCAACAAACCTAATGCCCAGATCGCGCCACGATGGGTATTCACCCCGTCTGTGGCAGCCATCATTTGCTGCTCCCCTTCGCGACCGAGGCGGCCAACGGTCTCGCGCAGCGCGATATCCGCCGGACGCTGCCAGCACTGCTGCGCCAGCGCATAAAAGGTCGGCGTCAGGCTGCGCGCCGATCGCTCCATCAGCGCCAGCGAGAGATCCTGATGCGCGCCGCTGCCGCGACGATCCACCAGACCCGGCTTGGGCGTCAGGTTCACTTCTTCGATCAGACAATCAGTGGCGTGCTGAGCCAGCTGATGCAGGCGGCTTTCAACCGCTTGCGGCGCGAGTCGTTTCATTACCAGCTCCGGAATTTTGCCGGTGGGTTGTAGAGGCCATCAGACCACTCGACCAGATCGGCGACGCTACCTGCCGCCAGCAGCGAACGTGTGGCATCAGAGCGGCGAATACCGAGGTCTTCCGGGAACACCACTTTGCCGCTGCGACGCAGTTCTGCCACGCGTTTGGCATCCACGCCCAATCCGATATCGGTGATACCGGCCACCGCCGCCACCATCGCCCGGCGCTCTTCAAGATCCTGCGCGCGATAGAGATAGGCGATACCCTCTTCCGTCAGCACATGCGTCACGTCATCGCCGTAAATCATCACCGGTGCCAGCGGCATCCCGGCGTTTTTCGCCACTTCAATGGCATCGAGTTTCTCTACAAAGGTCGGTTTCACGCCTGCCTGGAAAGTTTCCACCATCTGCACCACCAGCTTGCGGCCACGTTCCATGGCGTCTTCGCCATTTTTCATCGCCAGCCAGGCGGCAGTGGCATGGCGACGACCGTGCGGATCGTGGCCCATATTCGGTGCGCCACCAAAGCCGGAAAGACGACCACGCGTGACTGTTGAGGAGTTCGCCAGACCATCGATTTGCAGCGTTGAGCCGATAAACATATCGACGGCATATTGCCCTGCCAGCTGACACATGGCGCGGTTAGAGCGCATCGAACCATCGGCACCGGTGAAGAAAATATCCGGACGTGCGCGGATGTACTCTTCCATCCCCAACTCACCGCCGAAGCAATGCACGCTTTCGACCCAACCGCTTTCAATCGCCGGGATAAGCGTGGGATGCGGGTTCAGCGTCCAGTGTTTACAGATTTTGCCTTTCAGGCCGAGCTGCTCACCGTAAGTTGGCAGCAGCAATTCGATGGCGGCGGTATTAAAGCCGATGCCATGATTGAGCGATTGCACCTGGTGTTCGGCGTAGATGCCTTTGATCGCCATCATCGCCATCAGGATGTGTTCCTGCTTGATCAGGCGTGGATCGCGGGTAAACAGCGGCTCAATAAAGAACGGTTTGTCGGCGACCACCACGTAATCGATCCACGAACCGGGAATATCGACGCGCGGCAGATCACACTCGTCATCCACCAGTTCGTTAACCTGGGCAATCACAATCCCGTCGTGAAAAGCCGCCGCTTCCACCAGCGCAGGCGTATCTTCGGTGCTCGCGCCGGTGTAGAGGTTGCCTTTGCGGTCTGCTTTAAATCCGGCAATCAGCGCGACATTCGGCGCGAGGTCAACGTACAAACGGGAATAGAGTTCGATGTAGGTATGAATCGCGCCGATTTCCAGCTGATCGTCTTCCAGTAGCTGCGAAATGCGCAGACTTTGCGTGCCGGAGAAGGAGAAATCGAGTTTGCGGGCGATGCCTTTTTCGAAGATGTCGAGATGTTCACTGCGACCCACGCTCGGCATGATCATATGCAGATGGTGCACTTTTTGCGGGTTGACCTCGGCCAGCATGCGCGAGAGGAAATCAGCCTGCTTCTGGTTGTTACCTTCCAGTACGACCCGGTCGCCAGGCGAGATTAATTTTTCCAGCATCTCGACCATTTGATCGGTGGGTAACACTTTGCCCTGCACCGGTAATGACGCCTGCCGCCGTTGTTTTTCCATGCGGCGCGTATTCCACACTCGCGCCGTTTGTTGTCCTGATGACATGACTAACCTCCTGAATGAGCGAATCTCTTGATTACGTCAACGCAGGAAAGTGTGTTCTTAAGCGGTTCGGCCATCAATCAACCTGAGGGTGGGATCGTTAGCCTGAGAGTAATGATTGAGATGACAGAAATTTGCGGTCGGTCAACGATTGATGGGGGAAAGTATGTGCCGCAGCCTTGAGCGGCGTCTTTTAATGGCAGAGGGTTGTTGTGCTTTGTGGCACGTCGGGGCGGCCCAAAGGCCGCCCCCCGTTTTTCTACCGGAGACTGAGCGTTACAGCGGTTTATGCGCCGTCTCTTTTGCCTTCCACAAGGCAAACAGCGTGATCAGTAGCGCCAGCGTGACATACAGCGACACCCAAAGCGTGCTGCCCATTTCTTTAAACAGCGTGGTAATGATCAACGGTGCAAACCCGCCACCGACAATACCTGCCAGCGTGTAAGCCAGTGAGGCCCCGGCATAGCGAACGTGGCTTGGGAACTGCTCCGTCACGAAGGCGGCTTGTGGGCCATACATCATCGCGTGGATCAGTAACCCGCCAATCACTGCCAGCACAATCAGTACCGGCTGAGTGCTGTCTAACAACACGAAGAACACGAATGACCAGATGATAGCCAACAGGGCGCCGGTGATGTAAACCGGACGGCGTCCCCACTTATCCGACAGCGCGCCAAACATCGGGACGGTGATCGCATTTCCTATGGCGCCGAGCATGGTGGCCATTAATGCCAGCGGACGCGGCAGTTGCAATACGGTGGTGACGTAGGTCAGGGTAAATACCACCACCAGAGCGTACAGGACATCGGAACCAATGCGCGATCCGCCCGCAATCAGCAGCTGTTTAGGATAGTTGACGAACACTTCTTTCAGTGGCGTGTGCGTAGTTTTTCCGCAGCCTGCATTGCGACAAAGGTCGGCGTCTCTTCCACGCCACGGCGTAACCACAATCCAAACATCACCAACAACAGGCTCAGCAGGAACGGAATGCGCCAGCCCCACGCCTGGAACTGATCGGCACTCATCATTACCGTGACCAGTGTGATAAAACCGGTGCCAATCAAGGTTCCGCAGGAAGGTCCGACCTGCGCAAACGATGCATTACGCCCGCGTTTGTCGGCATCGCCGTGCTCCATCGACAGCAAAACAGCGCCAGCCCATTCACCGCCCAGCGCAATACCCTGCACAAAACGCAGCGCGACTAACAGCACCGGACTCCATATGCCCCATGTTGCATAGCCGGGCAGCAAGCCCATTAAGGCGGTGGTGACGCCCATGATTACCAGGGTGATGATCAACACGGCTTTGCGCCCTGCAACATCCCCCAGATGACCAAACACGAAACCGCCCAACGGACGTGAAATGTAGCCTACCGCATAGGTTGAAAACGCCAGAATGGTGCCGACCAGCGGATCAAAACTGGGGAAAAACACATGGTTAAACACCAGTGCTGCCATGATGTTGTAAACGGTGAAGTCATACCATTCCAGCGCGGTGCCAATCGAGCTGGCCGCGGCAAGACGACCGGTTTTCGAAGCGGTAGGCTTATCGCGTACCGTCTGCTGCAATGAAGAATCTGTATTAGCCATGTGCCAACTCCTGTTTGGTTAACTGCCAGCTAAAGGCATAGCGTTGAACATCGCCGGTCATCAATTCCGCTGCGTCTGCGGCCAGTTGGTCACAGCTTGATGCGTCACTGCAGTGAATCAGTAGCATCGGCAGCATCTGACGCTGTTCTTTGCTCTCCATCGGCAACGGAGAACTGAGCACCACATCCGGGGTCAGTAAACTGGAGGCGATATAGCCCGGCGTGTGGCTCATTTTCTGCTGCCAGCCGGTCAACACACCGGCATCCAGCGCTTTCAGCGTCACCACCGCCAGATGGGCGCCGGTGCCTTTGCCGTGCTTGTGGGTGACCGCGCTGACGCGGCGCATCGGATTCACCATCTTTTGCAGGTTCTTCACTGACCATTCGGTCTGGCGCGTAAAGGCCGCGTGATAATCCGTGCTGGTGAAGGCTTCCAATGCCTCGGTTTCGTACAGGCCGAGATATTTGCGCTCGGCATTGATTGCCTGATAGCGCGTTCCGCTCAGGAAGCCAGCGATCGCGACGCGCTCCTCTACATGTTCATGGTCATACCATTGGTTGAAGTCCGCTTCGTCTTCAGCGCCAATGTTGGTGGCGACAAACAGCATGCCGTGGGGTTGAGTCATCATCAGGATCTCCAGTCGAGGGCAGTTTCCACGGCGAGCGACCAGCTGATTAAGCGGGCGTCATCACCATGAACAGAAGCAAGGCTTAGGCCAACCGGTGCACAACCGGTTTGATGGCAGGGTAAAGAGAGTGCGCAGCCGTCCAGCATATTGATCACGCTGGTGTTACGAAGCATCAGCGCGTTGACCTCCATGTACTGCTGCGCATCTTCTAAAGAAGCGATGGTCGGCGCGATACGCGGCACGGTGGGCATTAGCAACGCATCAAAATCAGCCAGCGCGCTATTGATGCGCTGCTGCCACGCTTTGCGCTGTTGATGCAGTTCAATGGCATCGTGCTCGGTCAACAAACTGCCGCGTTGCACACGCACTAATACTTGAGGATCGTAGGCATCGGGTTGCGCCAGTGCGCTTTGTTGATGCCACTGCCATGCCTCGTATGCGGTAATGCCGCCACGTGCA
This sequence comes from Pantoea rodasii, assembly GCF_002095465.1. Lineage (GTDB taxonomy): Bacteria > Pseudomonadota > Gammaproteobacteria > Enterobacterales > Enterobacteriaceae > Pantoea > Pantoea rodasii. The sequence continues at coordinate 135,299 of NZ_MLFP01000009.1, forward strand.
TTCATGCTGTTCAGCTCATCCAACTCTTCTAGCGGCAATGCAACCAGGGTGGCACCCGCCTGTTCCAGTGCCTCGATGGCATTTTTCCAGGCCTGCGCAACGTCTTCGTCGAGTCCATCCAGCACGCGGGTTTGCGGGATGGCGAAACGAGCATGGCTCAACTCAACCGGCTGGAGTTCAAGTGGCTGTTCCGCGATGACGCTGTCCAGCAACCAGCAGCTGCGCACGTCATGGGCAATCACACCGATGCTGTCGAGTGAGGCCGAGAGCGGTAACGTACCCGCCTGATTGACACGATTCGCGGTGGGTTTAAAGCCGGTCAAACCGCACAGCGCGGCGGGAATGCGCACCGACCCACCGGTGTCAGTACCAATGGCACCAAGACACATGCCATCTGCCATGGCAACCGCCGCACCTGAGGATGAACCGCCTGGAATGCGTTTTTCTGCGCGCTGCCACGGATTGGCCGGTGTGCCGTAATGCGGATTGATGCCCAACCCGGAGAAGGCGAACTCGGTCATGTTGGTTTTACCCACAATCGCCGCCCCGGCTTGATGTAAGCGATCGACCACGCTGGCATTCGCTGCTGCCGGGGTTGCATCCAGCAACAAACGAGAGCCTGCCGTGGTGGGCTCGCCTTGCACATCAAACAGATCTTTGATGCTGACGGGCAGCCCATCGATGGCACTTAAAGGCTGCTGGTTTTTCCAGCGTTCATCTGCCGCGATGGCCTGCTGCGTGGCCTGTGCGGCATACCATGTAGTGAATACCCGTTCCCCTTCCTTTGCCGAATCCTGCATCGCGTGCAATGCCGATGCAGTGAAGGTCTCAGGAGACGCGTTTCCTGCCTGAAGCTGCTGACTTGCTTGCCAGAGTGTGGTCATTAGCATGCTCCTTAAGCGACCACTGGCAGCGCGCCAGTGCAGTAAGCGTGTTCCAGCGTGCGGTTCAATCGCGGATCGTGCAGCGCCATGCGAAATTCACTGGAAGGGCGGATGCCGCCAATCGCGCCCAGCGTGCCGCAGGACATCGCCAGGCCTTCTTGCGCGGTGCTGCCGTTCAAATAGCGCGCCAGCAGATCTTGTGGTGTCAGTAATGAGGCCAGCGTGCCCTGCTGATACACCACCCATTCGCCCTGCTCTTTAATCCACGAGGTCAGCTCAAGCACATCCCAATGTTCAACCACTTCACTCATGCGCCAGGCTTTGCTGGCAACCGGCTTGATACAGGCCTGTTTGGAGAGGGCGACGCTGAAGGTTTCCAGATAGCGGTCGGTGTGATCCGAAGTCAGCGAAACCCACCATTCGCCGCGATGGAAGAACACGAAGGGTTCAGCTTCCCCGGAGGTTTCATTGCCCACCACTTCCAGCTGCGGCTGCTGACTCAGTTGGTTGGTTGCGACGCGGTAAAACAGCGGCACTGCACCGGGAGCGGGCACGCCCAACGCTTCCAGCTCCCTGATATGGTGCAACACCGCATCCGCATCGCGTCCGGCCCAACCCGCGATAATGAAATGGGAAACCTCGACATCGAGCGTGGTAGCGGCTTTATCGCCTGTTGTGAACTGAAGGTGCATGTGATGATCTCCATTTGAAAAATCACTGTGAAATTTCACTGTGATTTCAAACTAGCGATTTTCATGCCAGATTTTTGTGTAATATGTCTCATAGGCAAAAAAAGGAACGTCGTGATGAGTGAGTCAGTTACTGAAAATGTGAACCCAGCCAGCAGGGAAAAGAGTCTTTCTTTGAATGAACAGGCTTATCTGGCGTTCAGGCACAAGCTCATCACGCTTCGCTACAAGCCGGGTGAATATTTAAATACCGCGCAGGTGATGGATGATTTGGCCATGGGCCGCACGCCGATCAATCAAGCGATTCATCGGCTGGCCACTGAAGGGTTGTTGCAGATTATTCCGCGTAAAGGCGTGATGGTGGCGCCCTTGTCGATTGATGATGCGCTGGAGTTAATTGAGGTGCGACTGGTTAACGAAACCCTTTGCGTCGAGTTGGCCAGCCAGAAAGTGGTCGATTCACACCTTCACCAGCTACGCGAACTGAATCAGCAAATCGCTCAGGCGAGCAAGTCACGCAGTCGCGAAGAAATGATGCTGCTGGATCGTGAGTTTCACCAGGCGTTGGCCGATATCGCCGGAAACAGTCGGCTTTCAGATATTCTTAGCGTGATCCATGCTCAGGCACAGCGCTTCTGGGCGACAACGCTGTCTAACGTTGTCCATATGGATGAGGTGATTGCGGAACATAATGAGATTATCGCTGCGCTCGAATCAGGTGATACGCGCCGTGCGGCCGATGCGGCCCGCGCCCATATTTTTTCGTTTAAACGCGCCCTGCTCTCGACCTAATGCCTCCCGCAGTTTTCCACCCTGCCGCTTATATTTAGCGAGTAACCCAGCAACCGGACTGCGGCGGCTGGGCGATTAAATGTTAACTTTTGATTCTAACGGCGACTTGAAATTTTTCTGCTGTAAAAACGCTTTTTCTTTTTACCATGAACAATGGCGTAAATTGAAAATGCCAACACGATGCATAATATAAAAACCAAAACCAATTGTGACATGACCAGCCTTATTATTGTTTACAGACAATGCCTTTCGCAATATAGATCAGCGCTCGCTCAGAGAATGAACTCCTGATATGCAAACGCCTTTTGCAATATGAAAAGTTGTTTTTTATCGTTGAGTAACTTCTGTTCATCAGTGCTGCAATATCTGCAATCTCAACGCCCAGCGATTTCATGTAGATGATCTGCATGCTTTGCAGTGACAATCGCACCGCTCTGTTTTCATGCAAAATGACGGCACTCATGATGTAGCACAACAGCGCATTGGTTGACGATCTCAAAGAAACAAAATGAATACGGGAATAAATCTCGTAATTGTCCTTGTCCTGGGTGAGGACGAAAATAAATGCGCGCTCGCCATATCTTTTTCGTAATACAAATACATCATTGATTCTTGCTTCTAAAGACATGGAGCAAGTATTGACAATGATGATAGTACTGCCGATTGGTTGCTGTGGAAATCGCTCGTGCATCATGGCGGAAATACCGGCTACGGTATATTGGCAATCTGAATACAGCACGAGCGAAGTCGATCCCAGATTAAGTACCCTGGCGTTAGTCAGTGGCATGCGAATACCCACGCAATGTTGCAATTAATTAGGTTTTTTCTGATTTACATTGGACTTAAGTCACAAAAAATCATACACCTTTCATATCATGCCGCGCAGGGTTATTTCATTTTGCTTGCACGTTATGAGCGAAAACCTTACACAACACCCATGAGTTAAACCGACTTAAGGTGACTTATTCAAATAAGTGAGGTTTGGAAGGGGAAGTACCAACGATAAATTTGAATGCAATAAAATTGGCACGCCGTTCTTAATGAACTTTACGTGCCAATCTTAAGTGTTATTTTGATGCCGTTAATTCCTGGGCACGGTTATTTAACACTCATCAAACGCGAGTCGGCGCTTGCTTCTCGCGGAGCAGATGGATTGATGTCGCAGTTGCGTGGCAGCAATGCTGTGATAATGCCCGCTACCACCAAAGAACCCGCCAGCCAGCATATCGCCACGTTCTGCCCGTAGAGCATGGTCATGATACCGACCAGATAGGGCCCGCAGAATCCGCCGAGGTTGCCCAGTCCGTTGATCACCCCTCGCGCACTGCCCGCCACTTCGGGCGAGGCGATGCGGCCGGGAATCGACCAGAACGGACTGGTCGCCGCCTTCAGGAAGAAACCACACACCACCAACGCGATATAGGACGCGATGATATTGCTGTGCAGCACCACTGAAGCCAGCAGCGCGGCCGCGAAGCAGAATAGCGAAACCATTACCCACAAACGACGTTTTCCCGTGCGGTCGCTGAGCCAGGAGAGGGCATAAATACCAAGGATCGTCGCAACAAACGGGATCGCCGCCAGCAGCCCGACGCCCGCCATATTCGTGCCCGTGAGGTTTTTCAGAATACTCGGCAGCCACAGCGTGTAGCCGTAATCACCGGTTTGATAGAAGAAGTTCAGTGCCACCAACTTCATCAGACCCGAATTGCGGAATACTGATTTTAATGGCGCTTTATTCACTGGCGCAGCACTGCGATGCGCTTCACGCTCTCGCGTCAGCTCTCGCAACAGATACTCTTTTTCACGTGCGGGCAGCCAGCGCGCTTCTTCCGGACGGTCTGCAATCACCAGCCACCACACCAGCAGCACCCCGGCAGAGAGCAGCCCTTCGATGATAAACAGCCAGCGCCAGTCCAGCACGTTGATGATGTAACCGGAAATCGGGGCGGTAAACATGCCACCCAGCGGTGCAAACATCATCACGAAGGCATTGGCCCGTCCGAGTTCTTTTTCCGGGAACCAGTTGCTGACCATGGTGAGCACTACCGGCAGCATGCCGCCTTCGGAGATACCCAGTACAAAGCGCAGCGCCAGCAGTTGGTAGTGGTTGGTGACGAAGCCCGTGGCGATGGAGACCACCATCCACGCAATCAGCGACCAGGCGATAAAGCGTTTTCCGCTGCCATTAACGGCGATACGTCCGCCCGGCACCTGTAAGAACAGATAACCAATAAAGAAGATGCCGCTGACCATCCCGGCCATTTGGCTGGTGATCGCCAGGTCCTGATCCATACCGCCAGGCAGCGCGAAGCTGATGTTGACGCGGTCCATAAACGAGATGATGCAGGTAATTAAAATCGGGGCAATAACGCGATACCAACGTGTTCCGGGGATTTTCTCGTGCATAACGCCCTCTCTCTTTGCGCAACCATGCGTAAGCTCTATGGCTTCTTATTAAAGAGAGTTTGGTAATAATTATTGCGATCCTAATCACTGGGATGAATGTTAAGGAATTGTGTTACATACGGCGTGATCGGAGAGGCACATTTCACGGGTTATGAAGCCATTAAGCGCAGCCATAGGGATTTTAAGCGGGATGATTGATTAGGACTGGTGATTAAAATCGCGGGTGTAACCTGATGCCGTAACATGACATGCAACAAGTTCACCATTGATGGCGTAATGCTGGTTTATTAGCGACGGGTGATAACGCAGTCTGGGGTCGCTTTTGGGCTGTCGGTCCTCGCGCCGCTAGCGCGGTACCTTCACTTCACTCGTCAGCCGGGCGGACCGGCTCAGACGGAACATCCCTGTTCCGGCTGCGCCTTTCGCCAGCATCCATGCTGGCTCTCCTGGCTTCCTCACTCCGTTCAGCGCTGCGAAATGCCAGCCCAAAAGCGCCCCCAGCCTGCTCTTAAGCTTCAGTGCAGACTGTTAAAAAGGACACGATAGTGGAGGCCGGAGCGCCTCTTCCCCTGAACATCCCCAGCTCGCACTTAAGCTTCAGTGGGTGTTGTTAAAAAGGGCACTATAGTGGAGGCCGGAGCGCCTCTGCTGCTGTAAGGGCCATCCGCAGCGCTGAGGCTTTTACGTTGGGCCCGGAGCCAGCTGCAGAGGTGCGCTGGCCCGCACTCCGACATTCTCACCCAAACGAAAAAAGCTGCCACTTTTAACAGTGACAGCCCTAACGAATATGGCCTTAAATGACGCGCATTACGCCATAAATAGTGACCTTACGGCGGTTGGTGCAGTTTGTAGCGTGCATCTGGAATCAATCTACACGCCTACGACGTATCAAGCGCCACACGACAATCACCACCAGCAACACAATGATCGCGCCAATCATACCCGGCAGCATCATCGGTTGCAGGCGGGCCAGCAGCGGTGGATGACCGCCCTTCCTCACCCACGCCACATCTCCGGCGGTCACGGTAACAGCGGCATTACCGTAATGCGCTAACACGAAGTTGCTGATGTCGGCGACCTGCTGGTCATTCAACTTATCGACATACGACGGCGAACTGAAGCCCGGCATCAACACCTGATGGTCAGTCGTGTCGCGCTGCACACCAAATAAAATGGCAGAGATCAGGTTATTCGGATTACGCAGTCCGGTTGCCGTGTTGTGGAACAGCGAAGGATAGGCCTGATTGGCGCTGCCTGCACCATCCGGCTGGTGACAGCTGGCACAGTTACCGCTGAATAACACCGCACCGTTATCCAGCGAGTGATTGGCGTTGTTCGGGTTGCGTCCGCGTATGCTGTTTTCCACATCATAAGGCGCGCCGTAGCTAAAGGCCGCCATGGTGTCGCCTTCATCACGAATCGGTGCGGTGCCTTTCAGGTAAGTGGCGATAGCATGCAGATCGCTGTCTGGCAGATATTGCAGACTGTGCTCGACCGCTTCCGCCATACCGCCTGCTGCCTGGTTTTTACCCGGTGCGCGACCAGTTTTCAGATACTGCACCAACTCGTCATCGCTCCAGCCCCCAATGCCGCTGACCGCATCCGAAGTGATATTCGGTGCATACCAGCTACCCAGTGGACCGCCAGCCAGCGGACGATCCTGCTGCTCCTGCATCATAAATCCGCGCGGAGTGTGGCAGGTATTACAGTGCGCCAGACCGTTGACCAGATAGTTACCGCGATTCCAGTCCGCGCTTTTACTGCCATCGTTCTGCCACATTTTGTCGTTAGCGAACATCATGTTCCAGAATCGCATGCTGAAACGCAGGTTGAACGGGAACGGCAGGTCGGTCTGAGGATTTTGCTGCGCCTGCGCTTTGACGCCATGCATCATGTAGTAATAAAGCGCGTGCAAATCTTCATCGGTCATCATGCTGTAGGAGGTGTAAGGCATCGCCGGATAGAGTTGCGCGCCGTCCGCACGTACGCCGTGACGCACCGCCTCGGAGAACTGCGCTTCGCTATAGTTGCCAATGCCGCTGCTGTCTGGCGTGATGTTGGTGGCGTAAATGGTGCCCATTGGCGAGGCAATACCATAGCCGCCGCTGTAAGCGGTTTTGCTGCCCGGCGCGGTGTGGCAGGCCTGGCAATCCGAAGCGGTAGCCACCTGCTCACCCTGACGCAGCAAATTCACATCCAAATTTTCAGCCTGCGCGCCAAACGCCATCAGCGCGAACACGCTACCTGCAAGAAGTGTTTTCATACGAACTCCTTCATGCGCAGACTGATGTCGTGTGCCGCTTTCAGGCCCAGCGCCGCCATGGTCAGCGTACTGTTCACCACGCTGGCGGAAGGGATCGCTCCGCCGCCTGGCAGCCACAGGTTTTCATGGTCAAACGCACGACAGTTGCCGTCCACCACCGCATCTTTGCCGCTTTTGCCCATGATCACGCCGCCCATAATATGGTTGTTGGCGTTCAGGCCTTTGCTGATGGCGAACTCTTTGCCGTTAAACAACTTGCCGATGTTTTCCAGTTGATCATGCGACACTTCCGCGCCCTTACGCACATAATCACCGACGTCGTAATAGATATCCGGGCACGCCAGGCCGTGCGGATCTTTGCGGGTTTTACTCAGGGTGAGACGGTTTTCCGGGTCCGGTAGCGGTTCGAGGCTGATGGAGATATCGACGCTGTGCACCGAGCGATAGCGAATCTCCTCATCCAGCGCCTTGCCGACTAACCCTTTCTTCAGCGCCTGCTGCGTTGCCGCCACTACACGCGAGATGTTGTTCAAAATCATTTTGTTGGCAGAGTAATCACGGCGGAACTCGCCATCGCGATAGCCGACCATGCAGCTGCTTTGTGCCGGTCCACGTCCCAGCCACACCGGTTCTTCGGTGAGGAACGAGCAGTGGAAACCGGAGTGGTCCATCATATTACGGCCGACCATATCGGAGCCGTTGGCAATGCCGTTCGGGTTACCGCCGTTGGCTGCCAGCAGCAGCAAGCGCGGGGTTTCGATGCCGTTACAGGCCAGTGCGAACGCCTTACCGCTGGCTTTGTGCGAAGCGCCTGCAGCGTCTTTCCAGTGCACGGCGGTGATGCGGTTGTTGCCGTCGGTATCGATTTTATAAACCACCGCTTCGGCCAGCACCACTGCGCCATTACGCTCGGCGCGTTCGATGTGGTGGATGCCGTTGTACATCGCACCGATCGGGCAGATTGGCTGGCAGTTATTGTTGCCACAACAGGTTGGACGCCCTTCCCACGGCCGCGTGCTGCGCCCTTGCGGGATCGGCACCAGGTTATAACCGTGCGGATTCACCACGCTGGCGAAGTAGTTATCACCATGTGCGAACGACACCATATCCATTGGATACGGCTGGCTGCGTTCAACCGGCGATTGCATATGCGGATCGTTTGGTCCCGCGACGCCAATTTCGTTTTCGGCGCGGCAATACCACGGCTCTAACTCGTCGTAACTGATAGGCCAGTCACGTCCCACGCCGTATTTCGATTCCATCACGAAATCGCTGGGGTGATGACGCCAACACGATGCCGCCCAGTGCCAGGTGGTGCCACCAACGGTGCGCAGATAACCCTGCTGGAAGCTGGAGGCGTTGGGGCCCGTGACATTGACGTAGTTATTGGGCGGGAAATAGAGCGGCGCGGGTGCGAATTTGGACTGTGGATACAGCCCCTGAAAATCTGAACCCGCGCGATTAGCGAACGGCATATTGCGCCAGTTTTCGACCGCTTGCGCGCGGTCAATACGTAAACCTGCTTCCAGTACCAGCACCGAGTAGCCCTGACTGACGAGTTCGTTCGCCATCAATCCACCGACCACACCTGAGCCCACAATCACAATGTCTGCGGAGGCATCACCCTGCGCAGTAAAAGTTGGTTTTTTCATGATTTTTCGTCGTTTTAGTTTTAGGAAATTACAACTGTTCGAGATGACCGTCGTGCTCATCCGGTACCGGAGCCGTCCACCAGATTGGGCCGTTGCCGCAATACGTCGGCACCACCAGGCCATCGCTGACCGTCTGATACATCAGCGCCTGTTTATAGGCCACCAGGGTGCCGTGATAGTCATCCCCGACTGTGCCCGTGTACCAGGCAGTGACAATTTGATAGAGGAAATCGTGCAGGCCTGCATCACTGGCTTTTGCCAGGAGATCCTGGGCGCTGATTTGCGGAGTGATCAGCGTGCTGAGTTGTGCGAGACGCGGCACAAACTGCGCGTCACGCTGCGCCAGAACTTCATAAAAGCGTGCGGCGAGCACTACATCGAGATGCTTGTGTTCGGTGATCGCCTGTGAAACCTGCACAAACTGTTTTACTGCGTCGCTGGCGTGAATCACGCTGGCGGCAAACGCCCGCCCCGGCAGGGCTGCGACCGCGCCAGTGACGGTTAATCCGAGTGTGGCGAGCAGGAATTCCCTGCGAGTGGAACCGGTTCCATTTTTACTGACAGAAACGGTTTCGGGTGCAAAATGTCGTTTCATGGGGTTACCTGATGCTGAGACAAAAGAGGAGAAAGCCAACCGGCGCTATCCTAACCACTAAGTTGCAAAACTGTTATCAGGATTTGAACGAAATCCCATTAAACGGTGTGGATTTAGCTCTAAATGATAATTTAGCTCAAAAATTGTTGGGTTTGGGATAGTTGCGAGGAGGGATTGGATGTGGGTAAATTTTATTCAATCACTAAGGATCAAAGTCAATTTCAGCAACACTGGGCATAGCAAGTGCATCCTGAATATTGCGTCGCTTAACGATAAAATTTTTTTTAACTTGGATTGTCAATGAAATCTGGATCGCTTCTCTACCCTCCATGATATGCACAAGGCATTCTTCAGCCTGTATCTTAGCAGCAGATTTTTTTTGATTGGGTAAACAACCTGTAATAGTCAATATTCTCATCCCCCTCCTGTTTAAGCGAAGAATTGTATGTTTGATGTGCCAGTGATTCATCTTATCAGCACTTCATTTTCTTAAAATACAGATGTGGCTGGTAATCATCATTATTGCCTTATCACTATGAAAAATAAGAATAGCGGTGATAAATCAGCAGCGGCGTTTTCACATCCTCCGGCAAGCGCTCACTCAGCGGCCGTTCAAATATCGCCAGGCACTGCTCGATCTCGCGCCGCATGTCATGCCCCAGCACCATATCCATCGTGCCTGTCTCCAGCAGTAAGCGACTCGATTCACTCAACTCATGCCCGGTGAAAATAACCTGATCCTGCACACCAAACGCTTCCAGCGCTTTGGCCACGCCTTCATTGCCGCCCGCCGTGTTGTAAATTCCGGCCAGCGGCTTCCCCTCTTCCAGCCACTTTTTCACGCTGTGCCGGGCGGTTTCGGCTTCGTCGTTAATGTTGACGCGATCGCGAATTGTCAGCCACGGGAAAGCCTCACGCAGCACGCGTCGAAACCCGATTTCGCGATCCTCTTGCGTGCGATAAGTCGAACTGCAAATCAGCAGGATGTTGCCCGGCTGTTGCTGCGGCAGCATACGCCCCATAAACCAACCGGCAGTCGCACCTGAAGCGGTCTGATCGATACCCACATAAGCGGTACGCCGCGAATTGGGCAGATCGCTGGTGAGGCAAATCACCTGCACACCATCATCAATGGCGGTTTTCACCACTCGATTGATCTTCACATCATCACGACACACCAAAATAATGCCGCTAGCCTCACTGGCGCGGCGTTCAATCAGCTGGCTGAAACGGTCAGCGTTGAATTGCGCACTCGGCAACGTATCCAGTGTGATGTGCAGTTCTGGACGCTCGCGCGTTACCGCGCGTGCATGCAACTCAAGCTGAGCGACGAAGCTGGTGCCGGATTCGCACACAATCGCGATACGTTTTGCCGTTCCACGATGACCTTCTGTGTCACTCAGCCCTAATCGCACCATCGCATTTTCAACTTTCTTGCGCGTCACCTCGCGCACGCCTTGCCGCCCATTCAGCACACGGTCAACGGTGGCAGGACTGACGCCCGCTTCGTGCGCGATGTCTTTAATCGATGGCGATTTCCAGTTTTGCAGCGTCATGATCTTTCCTGATGTTTTTCACCTCATGGGTGAAACAGTAGCTTGAGAAGACGCTAATAATCAAATCGTTATAACTCCATGAATCAAGTGAATTAACTACTTTTTGATGTCATTAACCTCAAATTTTCATGTGATCCGCCTCATCCTTTCAGCATCCGTTTCAGGCTTTCCTTTGACTAAAAACTTCACGAATACGCTTAATAGCGCCATCACCTGTCGCCCTCATAGGAAATAAAAAATGCTCAATGTTGCTCTCTTAGGTGCTGGCCGTATTGGACAGATTCACGCCGGGAATATCGCAGGACATCCGCAATGTCGCCTGGCGTTTGTAATGGATGTCTACGCACCTGCTGCCAATGCGCTGGCCGAGAAATATGGTGCCAAAGTGGCGGATCTCGACACCATTCTGGCAGACAGTTCGATTGATCTGGTGGCGATTTGCAGCGCAACTAATACTCATGCGGATTTGATTGAAGCTACCGCGCGTGCCAATAAAGCCATTTTCTGTGAGAAGCCCGTGGATTTAAGTTTGCAGCGCGTGCAGAGCTGTTTAGCCACGGTGCGTGAAGCAGGCGTGCCATTGATGGTTGGCTTTAACCGTCGCTTTGACCCGAGCATGGCGCATTTACAGGCGTGTCTGCGTGATGGCGAGATTGGTGAAACCGAACTGGTGACCATTAGCTCACGTGATCCGGGCGCACCGCCTGCTGAGTACGTTAAAGTCTCAGGCGGCCTGTTCCGCGATATGACCATTCATGATTTCGACATGGCGCGCTGGTTGTTAAATGAAGAGCCGGTATCGGTGTACGCCAGTGCGTCGGCACTGGTTGATCCCGAGGTTAAAGCCTTGGGCGATGTCGATACCGCAGTGGTCACGCTGACCTGTGCCAGCGGCAAGATGGCGGTGATCACCAACAGCCGTCGTGCCAGCTACGGTTACGATCAACGTATTGAAGTGCACGGCAGCGAAGGGATGTTGCAGGTAACCAATCAGCTGGAATCACAATTGGTGAAATCCGTAGCAAATGGCGTGGTGGCGCAAAAGCCGCAGCACTTCTTCCTGCAGCGTTATGCCGATGCTTACCGCAATGAACTGGCGACCCTCATTGAGACGCTGGCAAAAGGCGAAGTCCTGTACCCTGGCGGGAATGATGGGTTGCAGGCGTTATTACTGGCGGATGCAGCGTTGGAGTCATTGAAAACCGGCAAACCGGTCGCACCGCAGTCGCTACTGTAAGGCGGTGCTGATAAGGGGCGAACCCTGGTCCGTCCCTTCAACAACGCCCAATAAAGATGGAAGCTTGATTGAAAGCTCACTGAAGCTTAAGCAAACCGGCCATAATGCGACACATGCAGCATTGTGTTGCCCATTTATGCCGATGTTAAGCAGCCAAAACGCAAATGCTTCAGGGCGTCTCTTAAGACGCCCTGATTTGACTTAACGCTTTGGATGATTCACTTCCAGCGGACGCAGGTCAAACAGCAAGACTTCTGCATCATCGCCATGGCTGAACTGCAGCGCTGACTCATTACGCACACGCGCACCGTCACCTTCCTTGAATTTCACACCGTTCACTTCGATGCTTCCACGCGCCACATGAATATAGGCATAGCGATCGGCATCCAGTGCGAAGGTCTGCTGCTCGTCGCCATCAAAGAAACCAGCATAAATGCGGATATCCTGACGCACGCTTAGCGAGCCGTTATCCCCTTCCGGCGAGATAATCAAACGCAGCTGACCGCGTTTCTCACTCTCCGCGACGGAGATTTGCTGGTAGCCCGGTTGAGTGTCACGCTCGCCTGGTACAATCCAGATTTGCAGAAAGTGCACGTTATCGCTTTTCGAGTGGTTGAACTCGCTGTGCGTCACACCGCTACCCGCGCTCATCAACTGCACGTCGCCGGGGACGATAACTGATCCGGTGCCCATTGAATCTTTATGCTCCAGCGCGCCGTCCAGCACATAGGAGATGATCTCCATGTTGTTGTGCGGGTGCGCACCAAAACCGCGACCCGGTGCAACACGGTCATCGTTGATCACCAGCAGATCGGAAAAACCGGCCTGTTTTGGATCCCAGTAACTGGCGAAAGAAAAAGTGTGGTGTGAGTTCAGCCAACCGTGGTCACCCACTCCGCGTTGCTCTGACAGACGTTGTTCAATCATGGTTTGCTCCTCAAATGTGCGGTGGAAAGACGTTTTCCCTTCCGAATGAGGATAAGTATACGTAAACTAATTTGCTCAACAATGCGCTAACCTGACAATGACTGTCACCGATAAGTGGACAATATGCAGATAGAAGATCTTCGCATTTATGTGGCGGTTATTAAGGCCGGAAACTTCACCGCCGCCGCCGAACAGTTGATGCTGTCGAAGCAGTACGTCAGCCGCCGTATTGCTGCGCTGGAGGAATCACTTGGCGCGCGCCTGCTGAATCGCAACACGCGTAAGCTGTCAGTGACGGATAACGGTCAGGTGTTTGCCCAACACGCGCAGCGTATTCTTGATGATGTGCAGGAAGCCGAGCTGGCGGTATCCGGGCGACAGCAGGTGTTGCAGGGCAGCTTTCGACTCAGCGTGCCGATGTCTTTTGGTATCAGTCATTTATCGCCCTATATCGCCGAGTTCCTTAGCCAGCATCCGGGATTGCAGTTCCAGGTGGAACTGGCGGATCGCTATGTCGATATGGTCGGCGAAGGCTTTGATATGGCGATCCGTATTGGCACCCTGCCTGACTCCAGCCTGATCGCCAAACGTCTGGGCGTATTTCGCCGCGTGATCTGCGGCAGCCCGTCATACATTCAGGGCGCGGGCGCACCACGTGAACCGGAGGATCTGCTCAATCACGCCTGTTTACGCTACGGACGTGAAAGCCAGACCGGTTGGGAACTGTTTAACGGTGATCAACGTAAGGTGATGGCGGTGCAAGGCCCGATGGTGAGCAATAATGGTGAGATGTTGCGTGATGCGGCGATGGCGGGATTAGGATTAATTCTGCTGCCGGAGTTTATCGTGGCACCGGCCTTAACCAGCGGTGATCTGATGACCGTGCTGGATGAGTGGCAGCCTTCCTCACTCAACCTGAACGCGCTTTATCCACAGCATCGTCAGCGCAGTGAAGTGAACAGAGTTTTTATGGCGTTTTTGCAGGAAAAGTTGGCAGGATAACGCAGCTTAAAATCCCAACCTGCTGAGAAGCACAAGCATGTGTTGTTAAAAAGGGCACCCTGCTTATGGCCGAAGCACCTCTGCGGCTGCCGGGCTATCCGCAGCGCAGAGGCTTTTACGTTGGGCCAGGAGACAGTCGCATGGATGCGACTGTCAGTTCGGGTTGGCCAGGACGACCTTACCCGAACGATCCGTAGGCACGACGTGGAAGCCGATGGCACCGCGTCAGCGGCGCGAGGACGGCCCGGCAGCCGCAGAGGTGCTGCGGCCCACACCACCGCACAAAGCAAAAGGGCGTTACACCCCGCTCTCATGCGCAAACGTAATCGACTTTCTCCGTGCATCGCGCACCGCGATACCATGAATCAGCAAGCCCAACACCGCCAGAATCGCACCGACCCAACCGGTTGACTGCCAGCCAAGTCCGGCAGAAATGGTCACGCCACCCAGCCATGCGCCGAGCGCATTCGCCAGGTTAAACGCTGAGTGATTCAACGCCGCCGCCATGGTCTGCGCATCGCCCGCCACATCCATCAAACGGATTTGCAGCACACTCGCCAGCGCCACCATGGTACCGACCAGCATCACATTAAGTGAACCCGCAAATGCATAGTGCGCGGTAAACACAAAGGCACTCAACACCAGCACCGACCAAATCAGCACGATACGGATAGTCTTCTCCAGCCCGCGATCCGCCAGACGACCACCCACCACGTTGCCGATAATCATGCCGAGCCCAAACAACGCCAGCACCGCCGGGATCCAGCTCACCGGCATCTGCGCCAGTTCGGTCAGCGTGGGTTTCACATAGCTGAACACCGAGAAAAGCCCGCCGCTGCCGATCGCGCCGATTGCCAGCGTCAGCAGGACCTGCTTACGTGTTAATGCAGACAGCTCACGCAACGGGCTGGCATTTTTATCCCCGGCCACGTTAGGCACCCACATGCCAACCAATACCATCGTTAGCAACGCCAGCACCCCCACAATGGCAAAAGCTTCGCGCCAGCCAAATATCTGACCAATCGCCGTCACCGCTGGCACGCCGAGCAGATTCGCGATGGTCAATCCAAACAGCACCATCGACACTGCCTGGGCACGCTTTTTACGCTCGACTAAACCGGCCGCCACCAGCGCCGCCACGCCGAAGAAAGTGCCGTGCGGGAAACCGGCGAGGAAACGCGCCAGCAGCATCGAGTAGTAGCCCGGCGCCACCGAACTCAGCAGGTTGCCTACCGCAAACAGCCCCATCAATGTCATCAGGAAGTTACGACGAGAAGCACGAGCGCCGAGGACCGCCAGCAGCGGTGCGCCGATCACTACGCCAAGCGCATAAATACTGATTAGATGGCCTGCGGAAGGAATCGAGACGTTGAGGCCTTTCGCGGCATCGGGCAGCAGGCCCATAATAACGAATTCGCCGGTACCAATGGCAAAGCCGCCGGTGCCAAGTGCAAACAGCGCTTTCAACACGCTGGCGCGCGGCAGCGGTGCCTCGTCCAGCAGCTCGTTAAGTTGTGGTTGAATGGATGACATGTTGTTCCAGGAACGCAGATGAAAATTCAATCACAATCGTGGCTGCATTGAGCGCAGTCATCGTTGAGACTGAAAGGATTTAGCCGCGCATGATACCCGATTTAGATGAAATTTCGATGGCGGAGAATTATGTGGCTGCTAATTAATACGGAATTAACCGCCCTGCGCCTGTCACGGCGCAAAGCATGAGGCCGAGCGCCGGGTATCTTCACTGGCGTCGTTGCAGATTATTAAGCGACCTGACGCGCCAGCAGCGCCGCACCCATCATCCCGCCGTTATGGGCAAACGCGCCCGGTACCACCAGCGGATGTGTTGTACGTCGCAATACATAGCGCTGTACGTGATCGTTGAGCGCGTTAATTAACAGGGTCACCGAGGCTAATCCGCCGCCCACCGCCACCAGCGAAGCACCGGTGATATTAATGGTGTAGGCCAGCGGCTGACTCACCAATTCCAACCACACCAGAATGGTGTGCTGTGCCTGTGCATCCTGCTGCTGCCAACCCTGAATAATATCAATGCTGCTAAGACTCACCTGATGCAAAGTGCGATGGAGATTCTCTAGCCCGCGCGCGCCGCCGTAGCTATCCAGGCAACCTTTTTGCCCGCAGGGACACGTCTGGCGCGGCAGCCGAACCGTTTCGCCCTCGATATCGATTTCGGTGAGCGTAATCGGACCATGTCCCCACTCACCCGTCAGGCCATTTTGGCCGGTAATAATGCGGCCATCAGCCACCAAACCGCCGCCGACACCGGAACCGAGAATCGCGCCAAACACCACTTTATGCCCTTTTCCCACCCCGGCCTGCGCTTCAGCCAGCGTGAAACAGTCGGCATCGTTATGCACGATCACTTTGCGATGCAGCAACTCACCCAGCGCCAGGCTGAGATTGCGTTGATGAAACGCCGGAATATTGCTGGCAAATATCTCACCGGTATCCGGTGCGACAATACCTGCGGTAGAAATCGCCAGCGGCGAATCCGCGGTGAAATACGTCTGATGCTGTTCGATCATGCGGCTGATTAGCGCAATAAACTCCGGCCAGCTGTCAGCAGGGATTTTTTGCTGATCGAGTATCGTTAACTGCTGCTGCGCATCCATCACGCCCAGTTTCACGAATGAACCGCCCAGATCGAGGCAGATCACTGCTGGTGTTGTACTCATAAACGTTTATCCATCACATCACGCAGGCCGTCGCCCAGTACATTAAAGCCGAGCACAGTAATCAAAATCGCCAGTCCTGGAAACAGCGACACGTAGATATTTAACCCGAGAAAGTTGCGGCCATCGCTCATCATGGTGCCCCATTCCGGCATCGGCGGTTGCACGCCCAACCCGAGAAACGACAGGCTGGCCGCCGACAGCACCACCGCACCGGCCGTTAACGTTGACTGCACAATCAGCGGGCCGATTGCGTTGCGTAGAATGTAATGGGTGATGATGCGCGGATAGCGCACGCCCAGCATATGCGCCGCTTCGATGTACTCCATGTTCTTCAGGCCGAGCGTCAGGTTACGGCTGAGGCGTGCATAAACCGGAATCGAGAACAGCGATATCGCGATCAGCATATTCGTCAGGCCTTCGCCGAGCACACTGACAATCAGGATGGCGAGGACAATGCCCGGAAAGGCAAAGATGATGTCCATCACCCACATAATCAGCGCATCGAGTTTCCGTCCCGCCAGACCGGAAATGATGCCGAGCGGAATGCCAATCACCATCGAAATCGCCACGCTCAGGCAGACCTCAAACAGCGTGATGCGTGCGCCGTAAATCACACGGGAAAAGATGTCGCGTCCGTAATCATCGGTGCCAAACCAGTGCGCCGCAGACGGAGCCTGCAAGGTGTTCAGCAAATCCTGTTCAATCGGATCCCAATGGGTGAGCAGCGGTGCCAACACCGCCGCCAGCACCACCAGCAATACTAATCCACCGCCAATGGTGATCGAGGGATTGTTCAGCAGGAAGCGCAGAAACTGACGATGGCGTGACCGCGCAGGCAGCAAAGAGGTATCGAGGCCGTTCATCAGTCGAACCTTATTTTGGGATTGAGCAGGCCAATCAAGATTTCACCCAGCAGATTCATCAGCACCACGCCAATCACCGCCACCAGCGTGACGCCCTGAATCACCGGATAATCGCGGTATTTCACCGAGTCCACCAGCAGACGGCCAATGCCCGGCCAGTTGAACACCGATTCCGTTACCACCGCGCCGCCAATCAGGCTGCCGAAGTTGAGTGCCACGATAGTCACAATCGGGATGAGCGCATTGCGCAGCGCGTGTTTCCAGTGGATATTCGCCGAGGACAAGCCCTTGGCTTTGGCGGTACGAATGTAATCCTGGCTCAACACATCCAACATGCTGGAGCGCGTCATACGGGCGATCATCGCCATCGGCAAAATCGCCAGCGTGACGGTGGGCATCACGTAGTTTTTCCATGAGTCCGCGCCCAGCAGCGGCAGCCATCCCAACTCCACCGCAAAGTAGTTCATCGCCAGCAGTGCCAGCCAGAAGTTAGCAATCGACGCGCCCGCAATGGTCAGTACCATTACGATTTGATCGGGAATCCGCTGGCGATAGATCGCCCCGGTCATGCCCGCAGGCACGCCGATGGCAATCGCCAGCAGATAGGCCAGCGCCGCCAGCGACAGGGTGTAAGGCAAACGCTCACTGATTTCGGTGATCACCGGACGCTGGGACTGCAAAGATGCACCCAGATTGCCGTGCAGTGCTTCGGTAGCAAATTTAACGTATTGCACCGGCAACGGCTGATCTAACCCGAGGCGGATGCGCATGTTATCCACGGCTTCCTGCGGCGCTTCCGGCCCCGCCATCAGGCGCGCCGGATCGCCCGGCAGCGCGCGGATGGCGATGAAGACGATGATCGAGACGCCGAATATAATCAGCGGCAGCGAGAGCATCTTTTTCGCAACGTACGCTTTCATCTATCAGTTCTTCACTGCGTCACGAACCACAATCTGCCCACCCGGTTGCAGGGTGACGCCGCTGATATTCTTGCGCGTGGCGTAGAGATCATCCTGATAAAACAGCAGCACCTGCGGAGCCAGTCCGCTGATCTGTTTCTGCGCCTGGAAATAGAGATCCTTGCGCTTGGCATCGTCGAGCGTGGAGGCGGCGCTGTCGATCAGATCATCGGTTTGCTTATCGCTAAAGAAGCCAAGGTTCGCTCCGCCCGGTGCAAAGCTGGCGCTGTGATACAGCGGACGCAGCTGCAAATCGGAACCGTATAAGCCAGATGACCACGACGCCAGCACCGCGTCAGTGCCCTGTTGGGCTTTTTCTTTGGCGTCCGCAAACGCGGCTTTAGCCCAGACACCGCTCTCCATCTGGCGAACTGTGAGTTTTACACCGATCTTGCCCCACAGCCCCTGTAAAACCTGGGCCGTGCGCGCGTCCGGTGCCTGCACCGCAATCGACATGCTGAAGCCATCGGCATAGCCTGCCGCTTTCAGCAGATCTTTGGCTTTCTGCACGTCGTACGGGTAATCCTTCAGGTTCTTGTCATAATTGGCATCAACCGGTGCCAGTGAAGCATTGGCCGGTTGCGCATAACCAAACATGATCGCTTTGACCAACGCCTGCTGGTCAGTGGCAAAATTCAGCGCCTGGCGCACGCGCACATCGCTCAATGCTTTGCTTTGGGTATTGAGATCTACCCAGAAAACGGCCGCGCCCGGCGACTGTTTTAAAATAACGTTGGCGTTATTTTTGAGCATGCCTGCAAATTGTGGCGGAACCGGGTTAATAATATCGACCTGCCCCGATTGTAGCGCCATATTCATGACCGAAGGTTCACTGCTCCACGTCCATTTAATTTCGTCTGGACCGGCTGATTTACCCCAATAATCGCTGTTCTTTTTTTCCAGTACGAATTCGCCGGATTTATACTGCTCCAGCTTATAAGGTCCGGTGCCGTCGGCTTTATTATTGATGCTGCCCGCTTTATCTGCCGTTGGGCTAACCATTAATCCCGGCCCCGAGGCCAGCACGGTTAAAAATGCCGGATTAATTTTCTTCAGCTGGAATTCAACCGTTAAGTCATCGGTTTTCTTCACACCCTGAATAAAGGTGCGGACTTTTCCACTGCCCGCCAGACCGCGTTTGGTATCCAAATGGCGCTGGAAGTTTTCTACCACCGCATCCGCGTTAAACGGTGTGCCGTCGTGGAATTTTACGTTAGGGCGTAATTTAAAGGTCCAGTTGAGTCCGCTGCTGTCAGCACTCCAGGACAGCGCCAATGCGGGAATAATCTTGCCGTCATCACCCAAACGCGTCAGGCCTTCATACATCGGGTCCAGCACCGTGCCGGTGAAGGTGGCCGTCTGGTTGCCCGGATCCATGCTGCGTGGCGGTTCGTTTTGCATAATCACCAGCTGGCTGGCCAATGCCGCCGAGCTTGCCAGTGACGCCAGGATACAACCGGCCAGCGTCAGTACCTTGAAATGCTTAAATGTGCTTTGCATGAAGGCCCTCAATGAATCATTGATCGTTCGGTGAAATAACCTCGCTATATAAGGCACACTCTCTAAACAAAAGCCAAGACGTTGGTTCATATATTTTACTTATAGTTAGATCTGCGTTCAAAAAATTAACTAAATAACGTTGTATTTGTTTTCTGGCCTGATTATTGTCAGGCCATACCGCTATTGCAGTGAGAAGCCAAATGCTCAATGCCCATCAGCAACAAATTCTGCGCCTGCTTATTGCCGCGCACGGCATGAGCCGCACCGCTATTGCAGAAAAAATGAAATTGAGTAAAGCCGCGATTAGTACGCTGGTGAAAGAGATGCTCAATGCCGGATTGCTGGAAGAGAGCATGCCGGAATCCAGCGGTCAGGGTCGTCCGTCGGTGTTGTTAAAAATGCGCGCTGACAGCGCCTATTTTCTCGGTGCATCGCTACTCGGCGAGCAGGTGATTTTAGTCCTCATCGACATGCACGGACTGGTACTGGCGAGCACCCATATGCCACTCGATGCAGATCCGCAGCAACTGAGCATGGCATTAGCCGCGGCCATTCCGGATTTGATCGCAGAGAAAGGGATTTCAGCCGACCAGCTGATTGGTTTGGGCGTCACACTCTCCGGTTTTGTCGATGAAAATCAGGCGATTTGCGTGCAGTCAGCGCTGTTAGGCTGGAAAAATATTCCGTTGGCCGAAATGTTAAAACAGCAAACCGGACTCGACGTATCGCTGGAGAACGATGCCAAGGCGCTGGCGGTGAGTGAGAAGATCTTCGGCGTGGCGAAAAAAGCCCGCAACTTCACGCTGATCTCGCACGGTGACGGCATCGGTTCTGCGCACTTCTTCCAGGGACAGCTGCATCGCGGCGCGCACGGCGGGGCGGGTGAAATCGCCCACTGCACCATCGAGCCCGGCGGACGTCCTTGTCGCTGCGGCAAACGCGGTTGCCTGGATACCCTCGCCTCGCTGACCGCCATTCGTGAAAGCGTGCG
Organism: Pantoea rodasii; assembly: GCF_002095465.1. Classification (GTDB taxonomy): domain Bacteria; phylum Pseudomonadota; class Gammaproteobacteria; order Enterobacterales; family Enterobacteriaceae; genus Pantoea; species Pantoea rodasii. Next base: position 156,317 of record NZ_MLFP01000009.1, read on the forward strand.
CGATAAAGCATTGGGGAGCCAGTCCATCGCCGAACTGGAAACGCTGGCGGTGAAAGGCAACAGTGCCGCCATCGCCATTTTGCATCAGGCCGGCCACGCGCTGGGGCTTTCTATCGCCAACATTATTCAGATGAACGATCCCGAACTGATCGTCATCGCCCATCAACCCGATGCTTTTGACGGCCTACTGAAAACCGTGGTGATGCAATCCATTGATAGCCACGTATTGCCCTCCATCATGGGCAAAACCCCGATTTCCAGCATCGTGATCAACGAGCAGAGCTGGGCGCGCGCCGCGGCAAGCGTCGCGGCATATCGATTCATCATTCAATTACCTGACTAGCGGAGGCTGTATGCGCATTGCTTTTGGTGGCATTCATACTGAGTGCAGTACATATAACCCGGTGCTGAACTACGCTGGCGACTTCCGCATCGTGCGCGGTAACGACCTGCTGACCAACCCCTACTTTGCTTTCCTGCAGGATTACGATGCGGAGTTTCTGCCGACCTTCCACGCGCGCGCTATCGCCGGTGGTCCGGTGGCGCGCGTCACCTATGATGACTTCAAGCAGGATTTCCTCAGCCGTTTGCAATCTCAGCTGCCGGTGGACGGCGTTTACCTCGCGATGCATGGCGCGGTGTATGTCGAAGGGATGGAAGATGCCGAGGGCGATTGGATCACCGCCACCCGTGAATTGGTCGGCCCGGATTGCCCGATTACCGTGAGTTACGATCTGCATGGCAACGTGACGCAGCGCATCATTGATGCCATCGACATGTTCTCCACCTATCGCACGGCACCGCACATTGATGTGGAAGAAACCATGCGTCGCTCGGTATCGATGCTGGTGAAAAGCCTGCAAACCGGCGTGAAACCCGGTGTGATTTGGGCACCGATTCCGGTGGTGCTGCCCGGTGAACGCACCAGTACCGAAGATGAACCGGCAAAAAGCTTGTACGAGCGTCTGCCGGGCATCAATGCCATCGACCACATATGGGATGCGTCGCTGATGGTCGGCTATGTCTGGGCCGATGAACCGCGCGCCACGGCGGCGGCGATCATGACCGGCACCGATGCTGATGTGTTATCAGAACAGGCAGCAAAACTGGCGTTGGCCTACTGGCAGGCTCGCGACGAGTTTGTTTTCGGCTGCGTCACCGGCAGCACTGAAGAGTGCGTGAAAATGGCCATCGCCAGCGAAACTGCACCGGTGATTTTGGCCGATTCGGGCGATAACCCGACGGGTGGCGGCGTGGGCGATCGCGCCAATCTGCTGGCCGAATTGATCCGTCAGGGCGCGCAGGATGTGATCGTCGCCGGGATAACGGATAAGCCTGCCACCGATGCCGCGTTTGCCGCTGGTGTCGGGGCGAAACTCACGCTCACGATCGGGGCCACACTCGATCCCGCTGGCGGCAAAGTTACCGCCGAATTTGAAGTGCTGCGGGTGAGTGATAATGCACGTTCATTAGCTAAACAGGCGCTGCTGAAAATCGGTGAGATCATCGTGGTGGTCGCCGATCGTCGTCGTCCTTATCACAATATCGCTGATTTTGAATTGCTGGGACTTCATCCCGCGCAGGCAAAAATTGTGGTGGTGAAGTCAGGTTATTTATCACCTGAACTGGCACCGCTCGCCAATCCTAACCTGATGGCGCTATCAGAAGGCGTGGTGGATCAGTACGTTGAACGTCTGGCGCGTAAACGTAAACTGCAGCCCGCCTATCCTTTCGATACTGATTTTGATTTCCTGCCAGTCAGCACTCGTTCAGCGCGCTTTGTGGCGGCCAAATGAGTCGTGATCCGGTTCTGCAGGTTGAAAATCTTACCGTCGCCTTTCGCCAGGACGATCAGTGGCGCGAGGTGGTAAAGAACGTTTCGATGACCATCAATGCCGGTGAAACGTTGGCAATTGTCGGTGAATCGGGATCGGGCAAAAGCGTCACTTCGATGGCAATTATGCGCTTGCTGAATATGCGCCACGCGCGCGTGACCGGCAAAGTGCTGCTGAACGGCGTAGACCTGCTGAATCTAAGCGAAAAAGCGATGCGCGATATTCGCGGCAACGCCGTGGCGATGATTTTTCAGGAGCCGATGACCAGCCTCAATCCCTCCTTCACCATTGGTCACCAAATCGCTGAAGTACTGATCAACCATCGCAACATCAGCAAACGTGCAGCACGCGAAGAGACGGTGAAGCTGCTGGAGAAAGTACGCATTCCCAATGCGGCAAAGCGCTTTGATGATTATCCACATCACTTTTCTGGCGGCATGCGCCAGCGCGTGATGATCGCCATGGCGCTGGCGCTGCGACCAAAACTGTTAATTGCCGATGAACCGACCACGGCACTGGATGTGACGATTCAGGGTCAGATCCTCGACCTGATTAAAACCTTGCAGGAGGAGGAAGGCACGGCGGTGCTTTTTATCACCCATGATATGGGCGTGGTGGCGGAAGTGGCCGACCGCACGCTGGTGATGTACCAGGGTGATGTGATGGAAACCGGCACCACGGCGGAAATTTTCTCGGCGCCAGCGGCAGATTATACTCGCACGCTGATCGCTACCGTACCGCAGCTCGGCGCGATGCGTGGCATTACTGGGCCGCAGAAGTTTGCGCTGAAAGGTGATGTGGTGGCGCTGCAACCCGAGCGCCCCGCTTCGCAACAGCCGCTGCTCTCGGTGAAAAACCTCAGCACCCGGTTCAGCATCCACGAAGGTTTGTTAAGCCGCAAAACCGGTGCGGTGCATGCCGTGGAAAACATCTCTTTTGATTTAATGCCCGGCGAAACGCTGTCGCTGGTCGGAGAATCCGGCTGTGGCAAATCCACCACCGGCCGCTCCCTTACCCGCCTGGTGAAAGCTGATGCAGGCGAAGTTGCCTTCGACGGTTATGACGTGTTGAATCTTTCTGCCAGCGAATTGCGCCAGTTACGTCGTGCAATGCAGATGATTTTTCAGGATCCGTTTGCCAGCCTCAATCCGCGCATGTCGATTCTCGAAGCCTTGACCGAGCCTTATTTGCAACATCAGCTGGGCGGCAAACAGGCTGCGCGGGACAAGGCTGCGGGCTTGATGGAACGCGTAGGCCTTTCAGCCGCGATGATGAAACGCTATCCGCATGAGTTCTCCGGCGGGCAGCGTCAGCGTATCTGTATTGCCCGTGCGTTGATGCTCGATCCCAAAATGATTATTGCCGATGAGTCCGTGTCTGCGCTGGATGTGACCGTGAAGGCGCAGATTATTAATCTGCTGCTGGATCTGCAATCTAACCTTGGGCTGTCGTATCTGTTTATTTCGCACGATATGGCGGTGGTAGAACGTATCAGCCATCGCGTGGCGGTGATGCTGCTGGGTGAGATTGTCGAAATTGGCCCACGCGCGGCGATCTTTGAGAATCCGCAGCATGACTATACGCGTAAGTTGCTCTCTTCCGTGCCGGTGCCCGACCCCGCAAGGCGTCACCTTAAACGACATATGGATGTCAGCGAACTGAAAAGCCCGGTGCGCGCGTTAGGGTTTGAGCCGGAAACACGGCGCTATCGCGAGGTGAGTGCTGGGCATTGGGTGATGGAGAGTTAAACAGCCGCTGTATAGTAATCAGTGAAACTGCCCGTGAATTGCGGGCATCAAGTGCAACCGGATAAGGCGAGTGAGTCATTAATAAATACCGAGTCCTTGGCTTAAATCAGCCAGTTCCTGCATAGCATTATTACTGTCACTTTCGCGCTGAGCTTTATAGCGCATCAGATCTGCAAAAAGCACACGGCGATGGCGGCCAGTTTTATGATATGGCAGCTTCCCTTCTTCCAGTAGTTTCACCATGTGAGGCCGTGAGACATTGAGGATATTGGCTGCTTCTTGTGTGGTTAATTCAGCATGAACCGGAACGACCTGCACCGCATTTCCTACGGCCAGTTCTCCCAAGATCTTCATTAACAACGTCAAAGCTGAGGTTGGCAACTCGATTGGGTGAGTTTCGTCGTTTGCATCCTGAATGGATATGACTTGTGTCTCCAGCATTGTGGAGAGAAAAGTCGCCAGTTCTCTTTGTCCACGCAAAGCGACCTCAATTTCCTTCTGAGCCGGAAGGCTGACATTGTCCAGAATTGAGTTTGTCATGAGTTTTTCCAGTGTCTTAGTTCGTGAGCTTTCAGTTTTCAATTTGTCAGTTAGTTGCGTTAAATCTTCATCATTTATCACTGTTGACTTAGCAGTCAGCGCTTTAATTCTAATCGAAACAAACGAAACATACAACAAACGAAATAAACGAAACCATTTGTCTGTTCCACGCACTATAACAACCGCAGTAAACGCGCCGGATTTCCGGCGTAAACACCCTTCTGCGTGATGTCTTTCGTCACCACACTGCCCGCGCCGATGACCGCGCCATCGCAAATATTAACCGCCAAAATGCTCGCGCCGCTGCCAATAGAGACATTGTTACCCACCGTGATACGCGCCCAACTTTCTCGATCGGCATTGGGTTGGCCATCACGGAACATATCGTTAGCGAACATCACGCCGTGACCAATAAAACAATTTTCACCGACGCTGACGTATTCACAAATAAAGGAGTGCGACTGCACCTTCGTGCCACGTCCAATCACCGCATGTGCCTGGATTTCGACAAACGGGCCGATGAAAACATCGTCTTGTAGGGTGCAGCCATAAACATTTGCAGGCTGGTAAATCGTGACGTTGTTGCCGATTTCAACGTTTTTGACGGCGACTTCGCGTAGGTTTGGCTGCATTGAGGGGGCTCCTGAATCTTGCAGGTACGCACAGATGCGCACCTTCCTGTTGACGCGCTTAACGGTGTTGCCACATCCGCCACTAATCCTGTGGAATCATCCCCAATTCAAACATATTGCCGCCGCTAAAGCTCCAGTCTTCGGCATTGGTATGCTGGATGATGATCATCAAATCCGCAGGTCTGAGCTGCAACCGTTCAAGGAACAGGTCACTTAAGCGCTGGTAAGTCTGGCGTTTCTGCGCTTCACTGCGCGTCTTGCCAGCCACAATATGCAGCAGCACATAGCGCTCACTGCGACCTTCACTTAGGTAGTGTGCATCATAAATCAGGCGTTGTTCTGGCAATACTTCAATCACCTGAAAACGGTCGTGCAGAGGCACGTTAAATTCCGCCACCAGCACCTCATGCAGCGTGTCCGATAAGACTTTTAAATCGGTTTCACTCCAGCCGTGCCGCACTGTTATCCGGGTGAAGGGCATTAGATAGACTCCTGTTCAAGCACAGTAAGCGCACTCACCGCAGCCGGCCAACCCGCGTAAAACGCTAAATGGGTGAAAAGTTCGACCAGTTCCTCCTGACTTAATCCATTTTGCACCGCAAAGTGCAGATGCCAGGGCAGTTGCCGATCGCGACCCAGTGCAGTTAATGTCGCCAGCGTAATCAAACTGCGCTCGCGAGGTGTCAGCGTGCTACGCTGCCAGATATCAGCAAATAAAACCTGCTGCGTCAGTTCCGCTAATTTCGGTGCAACACGTTCTAACGACTCTCGATCCAATGAATGACTCATGATTTTCTCCTGCGGGGGTAGGCAGTGATTGTGTTGCACGGCAATAATCCTGAAAATCATATTGTTCAGGAACAACAATCCTGACTTAGAGGATGATTATGGAAAAGATTCCAGTATCGCTCGACAGCGATGCCCTGCGCAGTTTTGTACTGGGGATTGAACGCGGCAGTTTCGCGTTGGCGGCGCAACAGTTATGCCGTTCAACCTCGGCTGTCAGTGCACAACTGAAAAAGCTGGAACAGCAGTGCGGAATGGCGCTGGTCACCAAGCGCGGACGCCATTTGGTGCCGACTGAGGGCGGCGAGTTGCTGTTGAGCTACGCCCGGCGCTTAATCGCGTTGAATGATGAGGCCTGGCGCGCGGTGCGCGGAGAACTGTTGCAGGGCGATGTGCGCATCGGCATGCAAGAGGATTTCGGCGAATCGCTGATGCCCGGTATTCTTGGTCCCTTCAGCCGCCAGCATCCTGGGGTGCGCATCAGTGCCCGCGTGGATCGTAATCAACCGCTACTTCAGGCGATGGCGGACAAAAGCCTTGATATGGCTTTACTGTGGCAAGGTGATGATCTACCCGCACAAAGCCAGCTACTGGGACAGACAGCGCTGACTTGGATTGGCGCAGAAAGCCTGGATATTGCGGATGTCCTGAGACAAGGCGAATCTCTGCCATTAGTCATGTTTGAGGCGCCTTGTTTGATGCGCGCGCGTGCTATCGCGGCACTGGAACAGGCGGGTATTTCATGGCGCGTGGTGTTTACCAGCCACAGCCTCAGCGGTATTTGGGCTGCCGTGCAAGCCGGGCTGGGCGTGACCTTGCGCAGCCATATTGGATTACCCGGCTATTTGTCTCCCCTCAATGCCCCATTGCCATCGCCAGGTCATATGGGCATTGCATTGTTGCAGCATCAGCCTGAAAACGCGACGCAGCAGATGTTGTCGCAACTCACGCGCCATGCCGTGACCGGTTTTCTTCAATCAAGTTAAGGACTAGACGATGACGCGACTGAATCAATATGGTCAATCGGTAGGTGAAGCTTTGCCGGATTGGCAACCGCTGGCTTCACCGCCCGCTATCGCCTTAAAAGGCCGATTTTGCACCCTTGAACCGCTGAACTTTGCACACAGCGTCGCCTTGTTTGATGCCTTCTCACGCGCGCCAGACGATCGTGACTGGACCTGGTTGGGCGCGACAAAGCCCGCTTCGCTGGAGGAGATGGAAAGTTGGATCAGTGGTAAATGCCACGACAGCGGCTTGGTGAGTTATGCGGTGATCGACCATCGTAGTCAGCACGCTGTGGGTGCGGTGTGTTTCGCCAATATTGATGGCGCAAACGGCGCGATTGAGATTGGTCATGTCACCTGGTCAGCGCTGATGCAACGCAACGTGCTGGGCAGTGAAGCAATCTACTTGTTATTGCAGCATGCATTTGAGCTGGGCTACCGCCGCGTCGCCTGGCGCTGTGACTCCACTAACCTCGCCTCGCGTCGGGCGGCAGAACGCCTTGGCTTCACCTATGAAGGGCGTTTCCGCCAGGCAATGACGCGCAAGCAGCGCAATCGCGATACCGACTGGCTGTCGATGATTGATGGTGAATGGCCGCAGGTGAAGCGTGCGTTATCGGCCTGGCTGGCGGTCGATAATATGGATACGCACGGCCAGGAGCGGGAAAAGTTAAGCGTATTTTCGCACGCTAAATCCAAACAGATTATCCACCGCAGCGCAGGCCGCCGGAAAAATACCCTTGCGGATGGCGAGTAAGGATTTACGTTGTTTCAGAGTCAATTAAGGTCAGGAATGAGCCTTGCCAGCTCATTCTAGCCCTTACTTCATCAACACCTGAAATTGCGGATTAAACTCGTCAAAAATCGGCAACGCCGCGGCACCCAATGCCGCGGTATCACTGCCGGTCATGCCGGTTTTCAGACGTGAGCCGGTGAGATAACGCCCGCGCACCGATTGATAGAGCGGCGGCAGGCGCTGAATGATCTTATCCAGCAGCGCAGCGGGCATCATGCCGCCGATGATTACGCTCTCCGCATCGAAAATGCACTCCAGCATATTGATGCCCTGGCGCAGCGGTGTCAGCACGGTATCTATCCAGCGGTCGAACACCGCAGGATCCACCTCCAGCAAATCATCCGGCAACGCGGTCATCGGGTCCAGCCCACAGAATTCATAGGCGGCCTGCAGTGACACATAGCGCTCAAGGCAGCCATGATTGCCGCAATAACATTCGCGTCCGCCCGGTTCCACCACCACATGCCCAATCTCTCCGGCATTGTGCGCATGGCCGCTATACACATGACCGTCCATGATAATACCCGCCCCCAATCCGGTACCGATGTAGAGATAGATAAACGAGTTGAGATGGCGCGCCACGCCGTGGAAACGCTCTCCGATCGCCGCCACCGTGGCATCGTTCTCCAGCGTCACCGGCACGCCGCTCATCTCCGCCAGTCTCGCTTCGATATCGACCGACTCCCAGCCGTGCAAGGTGGTGGGGCCAACCGAAGAAATCCCCTCAACGCCAAAGGGTCCCGGCATCACTACGCCAATCCCCAGGACTTTCTGCCAGCGTGCGCCCAACTGCGTTTTGATCTCTGCCAGCACCTCCGCAATGCGCGCTAAAGTGGCATCGGGCTGGGGTTTTTGCACCATAATAAGGCGACGGAAATGAATTTCACCGGTGAGATCCACCAGCACGATCAGCAAGGTTTGGTGGTCGAGATGAATGCCGATGGAGAACGCGCTGGCTGGATTGAGGATCACCGGAATCGCCGGTTGCCCACGTCCCTGCTTGCGCGGTTGGCGGCTGGTAAGCAGTTCAGCGCCTTCCAGTTCAGCCACGATATTAGAAACAGTTTGCGGTGTTAAGGCGGTCAGTCGCGCCAGCTCAGCCCGCGTCAATTCACCGTGCAGGCGGATCGCTTCGATGATGACACGGCGATTGTGCGCGCGCGCATGCTCCAGATTGGTTCCTGATGTTTTCATCCTGCTTCCCTCTTCTCACGCCCGCGACTGCCAGCGCATCAATATCTATGATCGGCGACACAATTTACAACCTGTTTACCTGACAGCGGCAAAAATCTGTGCAGAGTAGTGAGCAGCGGCAAACGAGATTTATGCCCTGGCACGTCACTTGCTTTAGCTCATTGATGTCAGCTGCAGCAACCTGACAACCTGTGCGCGTTATTAAATCAATCAAATTGATTTAATTAAACACCCTCTTCTTGCATCAAGGCGGAAAATGTTATGAAAATCCGGTTTTCGACCACATTGAAAGGCTGTGCCATCGCGGTGATGTTAGCCAGCGCCGGTAGCGCGGCAGCCGCAACCACCCTCAACGCGCTGTTTATGACTCAGGCGGCTTATAGCGAAAATGATATTCGCGCCATGACGCAAGAGTTCCAGAAAGCGCATCCGGATGTGCAGGTGAATCTGGAGTTTGTGCCGTACGAAGCGCTGCATGACAAAATTGTCGCGGCGCGCGGTGCAGGCGGTAACGGCTATGATGTGGTGCTGTTCGACGCCATCTGGCCTGCGGAATTCACCAAGTTTGATTTGCTGCAGGACGTCAGCAGCCGTATCGCTGCGGATGAGAAAGAGAAGATCTTCCCCGGCGCGATGAACACCGTCGTCTACAACGGCAAAACCCTCGGCATGCCGTGGATCCTCGACACCAAATACCTGTATTACAACAAAGCGATGCTGGAGAAAGCCGGGATCACCACCCCACCGCAAACCTGGCAGCAGGTGATTGACGACTCTCGCATCATCAAACAGAAAAACATCGTCAAGTATCCACTGGTGTGGAGCTGGTCGCAGGCGGAAGCGCTGGTGTGTGACTACACCACGCTGGTATCCGGCTTTGGAGGCAAGTTCTACAACAACGGCAAGCTCGATTTCTCCAGCCCGGCATCCTTGCAGGCGGTGAAGCTGATGAAAAGTTCGCTGGATGAGGGGCTAAGCAATCCGGCATCGCGTGAATATCTGGAAGAAGATGTGCGTAAAGCCTTCTCGAATGGCGATGCGGCCTTCGCGCTGAACTGGACCTACATGTACAACATGGCCAACGATCCGAAACAGAGCAAAGTGGCCGGTCAGGTCGGGATCGTTCCGGCACCGGGCGATGCGCCGGGTAAATTTGGTGCAGTGAACGGCTCGATGGGCCTCGGCATTGCTAAAAACAGTACCCACGGTGACCAGGCGTGGCAATTTATCAGCTACATGACCTCGCAACCGGTGCAGAACAAGTATGCCACTTTGAGCCTGCCGATCTGGAAAAGCTCATATCAGGATCCTGCAGTACTGAAGAACCAGGAGAGTCTGATCGCAGCCGCTGACAAATCACTGAATGTGATGCTGTCGCGCCCGGAAACTCCTGATTATTCCCGTCTCTCCAACAACTTGCAGCAGCAACTGCAGCAGGTGCTGGTCGGCAGCGCCACGCCAGAGGCGGCGATGCAGACGGTGGATAAAAATGCTGCGCGTTTACGTTAAGGGGTCAGCATGCTGAGTTTGCGTCAACGCGAACAACGGCAGGCATGGGTGCTGTTAGCACCCATGTTGCTGGTGATGCTGTTGCTCACCGCCTGGCCGCTGCTGCGCACTATTTGGCTGAGTTTCACCGATGCCGCCCTGATCGGCAGCGGTGATGCGCCAGCCTGGGTTGGGCTGGAGAACTATCTGTTCGCCATTACCGATGCCGATTTTCGAAGCTCGCTGTGGCGCACGCTCTACTTCACCGTGGTTTCGGTGGCGTTCGAGGGCGTGATTGGTGTACTGGTGGCGTTATTGCTCAATCAGAAATTTGCCGGGCGCAATATTCTGCGCGTGCTGGTGATCCTGCCATGGGCGCTGCCCACAATCGTTAACGCCATGATGTGGCGTCTTAATTTCAATCCGGATTACGGCAGCATCAATGCCCTGCTTACCCAGCTCGGCATTATCGATGGCTACCGCAGCTGGCTGGGATCGCCGGATTCCGCGCTGAATGCGGTGATGTTTGCCGATATCTGGAAAACTATCCGCTGGTCACCTTGCTGGTGCTGGCTGCACTGCAATCGATTCCTGATGATTTATTCGAAGCGGCGCGTCTTGATGGTGCTTCCGCGTGGCGGCGTTTTCGCGCCATCACCTTTCCCGCGATTGTCGGTCCGCTCAGCGTGGCACTGGTGTTGCGTACTATCGATGCCTTCAAAATCTTCGACATCATCTACGTGATGACGCGTGGTGGCCCGGTTGATAGCACCAAAACGCTGAGTTTTTACGTCTATCAGGAGTCGTTCAGCTACTTGCGAGCGGGCAGCGGCGCGGCTTACGCCATGCTGATGACCGTATTGTGTGCGGTGCTGATCACGCTTTACATGTTGTTATTGTGGCGTCAGCGCCGTAAAGGGAGCGCGTATGAAGGCTAAATTACGCAACACGGCCAAATACGCTGCCGCGCTGCTGGTAGCAATTTCCGTGCTGGCACCGATGGGTTGGCTGTTTCTGATGAGCGTTAGCGCCACCAGCGACCTGACGCGTGTTCCGCTGGAGTGGTTGCCGCGCCAGTGGGACTTCAGCCGCTACGGCCGATTAATTTCTCTGGAACCCGGCCAGCCCGGCACGCTGTTCCTGCATGCGTTGGGCAATAGCCTGTTAGTGGCAACGGGCGCGACCATCATCTGTCTGCTGCTGGCAATCCCAGCGGCCTTCAGTTTCTCCCGCTACCGTGGTCGTGATGGCTGGTTGTTCGCCTCGCTCGCTATTTACATGGTGCCACCGGTGGCCTTTGTGCTGCCGCTCTACTTCCTGCTGCAACAGTTTGACCTGCTAAACACGCGCCCCGGTCTGATCATCGTCTACTGCTCGCTAATCTTGCCGTTCCTGACGTGGATGCTGAAGAACCAGTTCGATGCCTTACCGCAAGATATTGAGCAAGCAGCACGCCTGGATGGTTTGCGCGTCTGGCAGGTACTGCTGCGTATTACCCTGCCGCTGGCAAAACCGGTACTGGGCGCAGCGGCGCTCTTTGGCTGGCTGCTGGCATGGGATGAATTTTTCTATGCGCTGTTATTCACCAGCAAAATTGCGGCACAAACCCTGCCGGTGACAATTGCGGGCTTTACCGCCGGACGTGCCACCGATGATGGTTTGATCGCAGCAGTCGGGATTCTGGCATCCGTGCCACCGCTGTTTATTGCTATCTGGCTACAGAAAACGCTGGTCAGCGGCCTCGCTAGCGGCGGGAGCAAAGGATGAAGATGAACATGGACTCTACCGCCACGCTGTATGTGGTCGGCAATATTAACGTCGATTTGATTATGGGCACGCTCGACCACTGGCCGCAGCGTGGCACCGAAGTGATGATGAATCACAGCGAATTGCGACCGGGCGGATCGGCGGGAAACTGTGCGCTAGCGCTGGAAGCGATGGAGGTTCGTCATCGTGCGGTGGCGAATCAGGGCGATGACGGTCTGAGCGCCTGGTTGGGCAGTTACTTCCCGCACAGCGTCGCACACTGGACGCGCTATCACTGTGAAACCTCACTCACCGTCGGGGTGACACACTCCGATCACGAGCGATCCTTCCTCAGCAACCTCGGTCATATCGTGCGGTTGACCGCCGAAGATGTGCTGAATCAACTGCCGCTGCGTGCCAGCGAAGGCGATATCGTGCTGCTGTGTGGCACCTTCTTGTGCCTGCATCTGTATAACGAATACCCGCTGTTGTTGAGTGAGTTACAGCAGCGCGGTTTTATCACCGCCGTGGATACCGGCTGGCCGCCACAGGGTTGGACTGACGACGTTCGCCAGCAGATGGCGCAGTGGTTGCCGCTGTGTGACTGGCTACTGCTCAACGAAGTCGAGACGCTGGGCCTGATGGACGCGGAGGACCTCAACGTGGCCGCCACCCAACTCGCTCAACAACTTAGCAAGCGCGGAGGTTGCGTGGTGAAATGCGGTGCGCAAGGCGCAGGTTGCTGGCAATCACAACAGCACATCACTCAACCCGCTAAGCCCGTCACGGTAGTGGATACCATTGGCGCAGGCGACAGTTTTAACGCCGGTTTTCTCACTGCGCTGCTGCATCAGCAAGATATCGCTACCGCGCTGCAATGGGGCATCGCGGTGGCTTCACTGGCAATCAGTACTCAGCCACGTCGCTATCCCGACTGGCATCAACTGCAACTTTCCGCACAGGAGCGCTAAATCATGGCCAGTGTTGAACTCGTAAAAGTGGCTAAGCGCTACGGCAAACAATCCGTTCTGCATCCGCTCGACCTCACCATTCCCGACGGCAGTTTTACCGTGCTGGTTGGCCCTTCCGGCTGCGGGAAATCGACGTTGTTACGCTTGCTCGCCGGGCTGGAGAGCCTGTCAGATGGGGCGATCATGATGGATAAAGTCCAAATCAACGATCGCGACCCAGCCGATCGTGATATCGCCATGGTGTTTCAAAGCTATGCACTCTATCCGCATCTGACGGTGGCAGAGAACCTTGCGTTCCATATGCAGGTGAAAAAAGTGAAGCGCGAAGAGCAGCAGAGCAAAATCGAGCGCATCGCCGGCATTCTCGGCATTGATAAGTTGCTGGGGCGCTACCCGCGTGCGTTATCCGGCGGGCAACGCCAGCGTGTGGCGATGGGCCGCGCGATGGTGCGTAATCCTCAGGTGTTTCTGTTTGATGAACCGTTGTCCAACCTCGATGCACAGTTGAGGATGGAGTTGCGTGCGGAGATTAAATCGCTGCACCAGCGCTTCAAGACTACCATGGTGTATGTCACGCACGATCAGGTGGAAGCCATGACGCTGGCCGATCAGATTGTGGTGATGAAAGAAGGCCGCATCGTGCAGCAGGGTGCACCGCTGGCGATTTACGATCGTCCGGCGGACACTTTCGTGGCGCGATTTATTGGTTCACCGCCGATGAATCTGTTACCCGCCCAACTGATCACCCGTGAAGGCGTGCCTGGCGTGCAGTGCCAGGATTTGTGGCAACCGCTGCCTCTGCGCTGGCAAGCGGCAGCACAGCAACGCGAAGGGGCGGCGGTGACACTGGGCGTGCGTCCTCACGATTTGCTGGAAGCCGAGACCCGCGCACAAGCCACGGTGAAGGTGGTTGAGATCACCGGGGAGTCCACCTTGCTGCATCTCGAATGGCACGGACATGCGATGCACATGCAGATCGCCGGGCGTCATGCCGCAAGGAGCGGCGATGCGATTCACATCGGATTTAACGCCGAGAAGCTGCATTTATTTGATGCGGAAACGGGATTACGTTTGAGCGAAGGTTAAATATAAAAATGCCACCCAATTGGGTGGCGAAATAATTGTACAGAAAATGCATTTCCCAAAATAATTCAAGGTGCAGGCAGGCGGCAAGGGAATGAATCCCCTGGAGCTTACTCAGGTAAGTGACTGGGGTGAATGAGCGCAGCCAACGCACCTGCAATTTGAAGTATGAAGGGCATAACAACGATGGTGGCAGGCACTCATTCCCTAAGCACCGTACCCTGACTATTTTACGCAAACGGCTATTTTATTCTGTTCTCTCTGTTTAAAGATAACGTAAATATTACTTCGTTCTTTAACAAAGAAATAACCGCTACCAGGTTTTACCTATATTAAACTGGAACTGCTCTGCCTCATCACCCTCATATTTCTTGATTGGCAAGGCATAAGAGAATACCAATGGGCCAAGCGGGGATTGCCATTGCAATGCCAAACCGGCTGAGACGCGAATTTCACTCGGATCGCCATAATCAGGAATACCTGCTGCACGTGTCGCCGCCGTGTTTTCCCATTTGGTATCCCAAACCGTACCCGCATCGACAAAGAACGAAGTACGCAGTGAATCCGCATAGCGATCGTTAACAAACGGTGTCGGTACAATCAACTCAGCACTGGCTACCGCCATGGCGTTGCCGCCCACGGCATCATCGGATTTACTCACCGCACAGTTGCCATAACTGCTTTCGCTGCCGGTACAGCTGTAGTACGCCGCTTTTGGACCGATCGTATTGGATGAGAAACCACGCACTGAGCTAGAGCCGCCCGCGTAGAAGTTGTCATAGAACGGCACTTCTTTGCCGCCCAAACCATCAGCATAGCCGGCTTTGGTACGTCCCATCAGCACCCAGCGATGATCATTACTCAGCGGTAAGTAAGCATTAGCACTCAGCGTACTTTTGTAATAGCTGTTGGTGGATCCGGGGATCGTCACCTTGGTATTAAAGCCCGCAGTCACACCCGACGTCGGGAAGAAACCCCGATCTAATGAGTTATAGTTCCAGCCAATGTTCCAGAAGAAATCGTTGGCGATAAACTTCTCATCGCTGGTGGCATAGTCATCATCGTCATCTTCATTGGTGGTGATGACTTTAGGATGTATGTTTTGCGATCCCAGATAGCGCCACATTGCGACCTGCGGTGCCATATTGCTGACGCGGTTATAGGTGTAATCCAGTCCTGAACTCAGATTACTGTTTTCGCTGATCGGGAAGCTTAACGTGCTGCTGGCACCAAAACTCTTCAGCGTATATTCAGAGAGGTCGTTATCTTCCGCGCTGTAATCGTTGTAGAACAATTTGCCGCCGAGACTCACGCCATCCACGGTGAAATACGGATCGGTAGCGGCGATCTCAACATAGGTCTGATAGCTGTTTTTCGTACCGCTAAAGCTCACCGTATTACCGGTGCCCATCCAGTTATCCTGCTTACGCCAAGCTGATAGCTAATGCCGCTATCAGTACCGTAACCCAAGCCGACGTTGAAAGTGCCGGTGTTGCGCTCTTTCACTTTATACACCACGTCCACCTGATCCGGACTGCCCGGCACGCGCTGGGTATCCACATCCACGCTTTCAAAATAGCCGGTACGGTTAAGGCGAGCCTTGCCCTGGTCAACCGTATCGCTGGCCAGCCACGCCCCTTCCATCTGACGCATTTCACGGCGTAACACGGCATCTTTGGAGGTGTCATTGCCAGAGAACTTCACCTTACGCACGTAGAAGCGATGGCCTGCCTCGACATTAACGTGCAGCTTAACCGTCTTGTCGGCATCATTGATTTCCGGCTGGGTGCTGACCTGCGGGAAAGCATAACCGTAACGTCCGAGCAGGGTTTTAATCGCCCCTTCGTTCTCGGTGATTTTTGCACCGCTATACAACGAGCCGGCTGGGAAATGTGCCAGCTTTTCAATTTCTGCCGAATGGCCGGCCATATCACCATTGAGAATCACGTCGGAGACATGATAAACATCGCCTTCATGAATATTGACCGTCAGATAAATGCTTTTTTTATCCGGGGTGAGACTTACCTGTGTTGAATCGATATTAAAACGCGCAAAGCCACGATCGAGATAATAACTGCGCAGTGTTTCCAAATCGCCGGAAAGTTTTTGCTTTTGATATTTCTGGTCGGCAATTAAATTCCACCACGGCACATCGTCGCGTAGCTGGAAATGAGAAATCAGCTCATCAGAAGAAAAAGCATGATTGCCAACAATATTGATCTGCTGGATCTTTGCAGAGACACCTTCGGTGAAGATGAACTTGAGATCGACACGATTGCGCGGCAGCGGCGTGACCACAGCTTTGACGCTGGCGGTATATTTACCGGCGCTGTAGTAGAAATCTTCCAGCCCCTTTTCGATATCCGAGAGCGTGGTGCGGTCCAGCGCTTCACCTACGCGCACACCGGTCGCATCCAGATTTTGCTTCAGCTGGTCTTCTTTAATCGCCTTGTTGCCTGAGAATGAAATACTGGCAATGGCCGGACGTTCTTTCACGCGGATCAGCAACGCATCGCCATCACGCAGCACTTGTACATCTTCGAAGTTGCCGGTGGCAAATAGCGCACGGATGGTATTGCGGATATCGTCGTCACTGACGCGATCGCCCACGCGCACCGGCATACTGAGCATTGCTGCGCCGGGTGCGACGCGCTGCAAGCCGTCAAAATGAATATCCCTGAGGGTGAAATCGTCCGCACCAAAGGCTGTGGTGGTTACCATGAAAAGTAACCCGGTTAACATCTTTTTCATCTGCTATGAGCCTGCCGTTTTTCCATTCAACGCATTTCTGCCGCACCACAAAAAACGGGCTGAACACGCGGTTCAACCCGTTACTTGCGGCGATATGTTCCGGAAAAAAGACCGCTACGCCAAAGGTAAATTCAGCGCATTTGGCGTATTTTCGCTTACTTTACAGTAAGCTGATACGCCGCTGCGGATATCACAGCATAAGGATTACCCTTCCGCTGTCGCGGGCTGGAAAGTACGACGGTTCAGGCTGGTTAAAATGACCAATGTCACCATCATCAGCAGCTCAACACCAAGGGTGCCGGAGATGGCCGCCAGATGATTGCCATGCACGTTTATCTGCGTAAACACCCCACCCAACAGCATAGGTCCCAGACCCAAAGCTGACTGCTGTACGGTGGACAGCACTGCGCTGCCTGCGCCTGCCTGATGATGCGGCACCCCGCTCATACCAATGCGGTAGAAAGTGCTAACAATAAATGACTGTCCAAATCCGATCAGCACCGTTGCCGGTATCAGCGTGAATACACCGACATCCGGCCAGGCAAGCTGGAAGGTGCCAATAAGCGCCACCAGACCAATCATCTGGATTCCGCAGCCGGCAAGCAATGTCACGCGCTTGCCGAAACGTTCCACCATCTGAGTAGAACGCATCGCGCCGATAAAGTAGGCCGCGCCCAGTGCAATAAAGGCGTTACCTGACTGAAACGCTGACAGATTCAGACCCGATTGCAGCGTTAACGCCACGGCAAACATGAAGCCACTCCAGCAGGAGAAGAACAGCACGGCGAGCGTCAGACCGAAGCGCACGCTATGCAAGCGCAGCAGCGATGGCGGCAGTAATGGCGCGCCACCTGCCGCTTCCAGACGCAGCGAACTTTGGCGCAGGCGATGCAGCAGCACCGGGAACAGCACCAGCAACAGGATGCACGGCCACGACCAGTGCAACAGTGGCCCCAACGCCAACGCCAGCATCAAGCAGCCTATCGCACCCGCTAATAGCAAAGTGCCGCTGACATCCACCGGCACGCGCTGGTGGTTGTGGGTTTCCGGTACGAAACGACGCGCGGTGATCAGCACAAACAGGCAAATCGGCAGGTTGATCAGGAATACGCTGCGCCAGCCGTAGCCACCGATATCTGCTTTGATCAGGAATCCGCCCAACACCTGGCCAATGATAAACGCCAGCCCGCCGATGCCGCCGTAAAGGCCGATGGCGCGCGCATGATCCCTGCCCTTCATGGTGACATGCATGGTCGCGAGAATTTGCGGCACAATAAATGCCGCGCCGACGCCCTGCAACGCACGCGCAAACATCAAGAGGCTGACGCTATTAGCGATACCGCATAATAAAGATGCAATACCAAACACCCATACTCCAGCGATGAACACCCGGCGCCGTCCGTAGTTGTCACCCAATCGTCCGCCCATCGCCAGGCAAATAGCGAATGCGATGCCATAAACGGCCACGATCAAAGCCAGCTCTATCGCTGAGGCACGCAATGAACTGGCCATGGCGTCTAACGCCACGTTCACAATAGAGAAATCGATCATGGGCAATAGCTGCCCAGCCAGCAGGACCACCAGTCCCGCGCGTTTAAGTTGCGATGTGTGCATCGGTTTTAACCTTGTTTTTAGTTGCAGTACGGCATAGCATCACCTAACTATTAAACGGGTACCAGTTCTTGTTTATCATGGTATAAACACTACCCGTCTCGTTTGGAGATTTGCCAATGAGCACTGCTACTGCGTCCGTTGCGGCCGAGCACAACAATCGCAAACTGTTGGGGACTTTTCTTCGTACCCGCCGCGAAAGCCTCGATCCTAATCGCCTTGGTTTGCCGCATATGCGCCATCGCCGCACGCCGGGTTTACGTCGTGAGGAAGTGGCGCAGCTGGCAGATGTGGGCGTCACCTGGTATACGTGGCTGGAACAGGGCCGCGACATCAAAGCCTCGCCGAAAACCCTGACCGCGATCGCCACCGCATTGCAGTGTAACGATGTGGAAACACAGCATTTGTTTTCGCTCGCCGGGCATTCGCTGCCATCGATGCGAGTGGCGGCGGCGTGCTGCAAAATCGCAGCCCACAATCAACAGATGCTTGATGCGATCCAGTTACCGGCAATTATTGAGACGCCGCGCTTCGATATTCTCGGTTATAACGCGGCATGGTGTGCGCTGATGGATGTGGATCTCGCGGAGATCGCCGTTGAAGATCGTAACTGTATTTGGCTGGCGTTTAATCATCCCGGCTGGCGCAAAGCGATTAATGACTGGCAAGACGTGATGCCGCAAATGGTGGCGATGTTCCGTGGCCAGATGGGCGAACATCTTGGCGATCCGCATTGGGAGAGTTTCCTCGCCCGCTTGCTGAATAGCTCGGATGAATTTGCTCAAACCTGGCAACGCTACGAATTGGGCAAGGTGGAAAATCGTCTGAAACGTTTTTATCGTGAAGAAGTCGGTGAGATGACGCTGCGCCAGAATAACTGGTGGTCTGCATCCCGCAATGGTGACCGTCTGCTGGTGTATGTGCCGGATGATGAGCAGAGTGCGACGGCGCTGCAGCAATTGATGAAGGGATAGCGCGGTTATCGACCACCAGCGCCACCATGCTCGACATCTAGTGATGCAAACGGCTTGAGCGGGTTTCAGGCCGCTGCAGCCGCTTAACCTCAAAATTACGCAAGGATTCGACTTACCAACGCTTCTCCGCAAACCATGCCACCAGCCAATCTGTCAGGGCACTGATTTTCGCCGACTGCAATTGGCTGGAAGGCTTCATCAGCCAGACGCCATCTTCCCCTATCGCTTGCCAGTCAGACAGAACGGGCACCAGCGATCCTTCGGCCAGCTCCTTTTGCACTAACCAGTTGGCCGCCAGTAATACGCCCATGCTTGCCTGCGCCGCCAGCACCAGGGCATCCATTTCGTCACTCTCAAACCGTGTTTGCACCGGCACCGCTATCTGATGACCGTCTTTCTCCAGGCGCCATTCAGGCCAGCTGTGCATAGGCGTGAAACCCAGACAGTCATGCTGACGCAGGTCCTGCGGTTGTGTTAACGCAGGATGGCGATCAAAGTAATCCGGCGCAACGCACAGCATCCGACGGGTATCGGCCAGCTTACGGGCAATCAATCGGCTGTCTGCCAACACACCGATGCGAATCGCCATATCAAAATTATCCCCCAGCAAATCGACATAGCGATCGCTGCAATTCAGCACAATGCGAATATCGGGATAGGCCTGTAAAAAACCAGGTAGCGCCTGGGCGACCCAACTACGACCAAAAGACGCGGGCACGGTTAAGCGAATAGTTCCCGCTGGACGTGCGGCCAAAGCTCGCGCTTCTTCTTCCGCCTCACGCAGTAACTCATCGGCGAGTTCGATTTTCTGTCGATAGCGCTGCCCCTCTTCCGTGGGACGGATACGGCGCGTAGTGCGTTCGATCAAACGGATACCCAACCGCTTTTCTAGCGCAGCGATGCGGCGTGAGACCACGGAAACATCACGTCCTAACTCACGCGCGCCTGCACTGAAGCTACCCGCGCGCACCACCGCCAAAAACGCTTCGCGCTGGCGAAAATCGTCATCCTTCATTATTGCTTCCTGTGCAACGGTCATTTGGTTTTGGCATCGATTATAGCGCCATATTTCGCGTCACACTGAACGCACTTAGAAAACAGGAGAATATGATGCGAGCTATCCAATTAACTGCCCCTGATATTAATGCTCTTAAGATCACTGAACTTCCGTGCCCACAGCCAGGCCAGGGCGAGGTGTTGATTCGTCAACATACGGTGAGCCTCAACTATCTGGATTTGGCGCTGGCTACCGGGTTGTTTGGGGCCATCGCCCAGCCGATGATTCCGGGCGCAGACAGCGCGGGCGAAATCGTTGAGTCAGGCGCAGGCGTCACTGGCTGGCAGAGGGGTGAACGTGTGATACCGGGCATGATGTACCACTGGCATGCCGGTAAAATCTGCGCTGAGCATCATCATGCACTGCGCGGCGTCACCGCTAATGGCGGGCTGGCGGAATACGCCGTAGTGCCAGCAGCATCACTGGTGCGCATACCCGATTTTCTCAGTTGGCAGCAGGCCGCCACGCTGCCGATTGCCGCCACCACCGCCTGGAACGCTATCGTACGCGGCAAAGTTCAGCCCGGCAGCACCGTGTTGCTGCTTGGGACCGGTGGCGTAAGTCTGTTTGCGCTGCAATTTGCTAAAGCGGCAGGCGCACGCGTGATCATGCTTTCCTCCTCCAATGAAAAGTTGGCGAGGGTGAAAACGCTGGGTGCCGATGAGGGCATAAATTACCGCGATGAGCCGGAGTGGGATAAACGGGTGCTGGAACTGACGAATGGTCAGGGTGTGGATCTGGTGTTGGAGTCTGTGGGTGCTGCGACGTTTGCTAAATCGATCGGTGCGGCGGCCTATAACGGCACAATCTTTGTGATTGGGTTTGTGGGTGGTGCAGAGTTGAACGTGCCGGTGCTGCCAATTATGCAGAAGATGTTGAATATCGTCGGGAATAATACCGGATCGACGGCTGATTTGCGGGCAGCGGTGAGAGCCATTGAAACGGCCGGGATTGTGCCGGAAGTTGACCGAGTGTTTGCCCTTTCTGAGACGCAGAAAGCGTATCGCTACTTGCAGTCTGCGGGGCATGTCGGGAAAGTGGTGATTGATCTGTCTATGTGAGTTTAACGATTGATAATTGGATTTAATGACAGTCGCATCACTAAAAATGTATTAAATCCAATGCTCCAGCATTATCTAATGACCAATGTAATCAGGATAATCATGCATGTTTAAGGGTGGTTTTTTAGCCGTGGTGCTTCTTTAAGGGGGCCATCACCAGGCCAGGTCGCTTAATAATCACCTGCATTAAACCACTACAAACAATGCATGACCTTTTGCAGCACACTTTCAAGTCATGCCCAGGTCGTGTTGTGAGTGAGCTTTATGAGGCCACCCATTATGTTGGTCGCCTCATAAAACCAACATCCAGTTATCCCTTAAACCGCATTCAGAATTCGTAGTGCTTCGCGGTTGAATGCAGGTAAGTCATCGGGAGTGCGGCTGGTGACAAGTTTATCGTCATCAACAACGACTTCTTTGTCATAAAAATCTGCACCTGCATTGCGCAAATCAATGGCGATGGCTTTAACACAGGTCATCTTGCGTCCTCGTACGCCATTGGCGCTGATAAGCAACTGCGGACCGTGGCAAATGGCGAACACCGGTTTTCCGCTTGCGACAAAATCCTTGGTGAAATTCACAAACCGGTCATCACCGCGCAGTGAGTCAGGCGAATGTCCGCCGGGCAGCAGTAATGCATCGAACTCGGCGGGGTTGACGTGATCAATATCCTTGTCGATGGTGACTTCTGCTTTACCTTGCTTGCCTCTAACGACTTTTCCCGCCTGCATCTCGATGGTCACGACTTCATGCCCTGCTTTGGCGTAGGCTTCTGCGGGAGAAGTAAACTCCGAGTCTTCAAATTCATCGGTGATCAGGACGGCGATTTTCTTACCCATATCTTTCTCCTTGCTGGGAAACGCTGTGCGTTTATGGCTTAGATAACCTAGCAAGTCTGGTCCCCATGATTCAGAACGCAAGCCAGGCGGCAGGTACTTAAGATGTCTGGCCTATGAATATCCGGGTTTGCTCGTTGCAGACTGCAGTCAGTTCAAGGTCCGTTGTG
>NZ_MLFP01000010.1 GCF_002095465.1 Pantoea rodasii
CAGAAGCAACAGACTCGCCTCTGGAAACAAGCACAGAACCGTCTTCATCCTGACAGCACCGACCTCACGATCGACAGACGAAAAAAAACCTGCTTTTTCAAGCAGGTTTCTTCAAATATGGTCGGCGAGAGAGGATTCGAACCTCCGACCCACTGGTCCCAAACCAGTTGCGCTACCAAGCTGCGCTACTCGCCGATGGGGGCGAATATTACTGCTCCCCCATGGGAGCGTCAATCCCTTTTCCGTAAAATCCGCCCGATCGCCTGGAAAGCAAGCAGCGTCGCAAAAAGCCCTGCTGCTCAACACCTTCCAGAAAACCCTTACAGCGCTTTAGCAGGCGTTGCCGCCGGTGCCTGACACCAGTTATTCGCCTCTTTAATCCCGCCATCCGGCGAGCTATAACCGAGGCAGCCTAAAATGGTATCAAACAGCTCAACATGGCGATGGGTTTTGCCCACGCGCTGCTGCGCCTGCAAACGCTCGAAGTTGCTGCGATTGGTCGAATCATCCAGATACTTGTCCGAGGCCCACACCATCATCGGTACGCGGAACTGCTCTGGCGGTGCCATCTCACGCGGGGTGCCGTGTAAATGCGTATTCTCGCTGATCGACTCACCATGATCGGCGGCATAAAACACAATCGCCTTCTTATCACGCAGCTGATCCAGCACGCTATCCAGCATGGTATCAACGTACAGAATCGAGTTGTCATAAGCATTAATCAACTGCGCTTTGCTACAGGTCTCATCCACGCCCATACATTCCGGCTGATAACGCGCAAAGCTGCGCGGATAACGCTGGGAATAAAGGTAATGCGAACCTTTAGTGTGCAACACCACCAAATGCTTACCTTTCGGGAAACGTTGCAGCGACGCTTGCAGTTCCGGCACCAGCAACATGTCATCCACCGCTTTGCCCTGATTACGCTTCTCAGAACCAATCTGCTCGCGGAACGAGAAGTTATTCACATTGGCGTTATCGTAGAACCACACCTCACTCTGCATGGCGAACAGCTCGGAGGTGAAGCCCAGTTCTTTCATCACTGAAAAAACGTTCTGCTCTTTCAGCGTGCGGCCTGGGTTATCCATGGTGCCGCCCTCGCGCACAAACATACAGCGCAGCGACAGCTTGGTGGCGGTATCACAAGACTCACCACGGAATGCCACCAGATTCTTCTCTTTAGAAAGCTTCGGTGTGGTATCGCGGTCATAACCCAGCATGCCCATATGGTCCCAGCGGGTGGTCTCGCCGATCACAAACACCACATAGGTATCATCAATACCTGCCGGCGCAACATAGGTAAACTTCTTCGCCGGATCCAACAGCTCTGCGCCATCCACTTCTTCATCGACTTTGGTCCAGGCAAACAGACCTAACGCCGCAATCCAGTTAGAAGGCAGATACGAGTGCGCCACCACGCCGCCGTAGCTCGGCAGATCGATGTTGGTGATCTCTTCATTCACTTTCTGCAGTTTGTCGAAATAGCGAATCGGCAACCACACCAGCGCGACGCTCAACAGCAAAATCACCGCAGGCTTCAGACGCTGGCCAGGGGTTTTCAACTGCTCAATCAAAGTCAGGCTAAGGTTATTGCGCCAAATCATCAGCAGTGGCAGTGCGCTGACCAGCACCATCCACAACACAAAGCGCATGCCGACCACTTCTTTAGAGAGATCCACATCGGTGGTCATCACCGACGCCACGATGCCGTAGCCGATCACGACATTAAAGAAGGCCATGTAATAGGCTGCAGCCACCGAAATCACAACGGTCAGGCTGGCAAGGACGCGGTAAATCCACTTGCCGCCCAGCGATAACAGACGCATCAGGAAAAACGTCAGTAACACCGCAGCGGTGACTTCTGCTACCGCAGAAAGCCAGTTAGAGAGTGTGGATTGTGTTAAGAAGCCGTCAAATCGGCGATAAAAAATCGGCAAATTCAATAAGATGCCGAGATAGAGCGCAAGCAGCAGCGACAGCTTTTGCTGCGTTAACGTTTTGATATAATTCATTTACTTATTCATTCCTGACCCGGTGTCAATAAACCAACCTTAAATGTGACTATTTAAAGTCAATAGAGTTCGTCCGTGAGAGAGAAAAGCGCAAGCAACGAGCAGGAACGGGACGAATCTGAACCGGAACGGCAATGAGGGCGCATGCAGCGCAGCAGTAGAACATTTAACCAATGGTAAGACCAGACAATTATTGATCTGCCCCCATCAAATGATAAAAGGCCCCTCACGGAGCCTCGTATACAGACTGGCAGTGTTGTTAGCGGATGATGTTCAGCGTCACATCAATGTTGCCGCGCGTCGCGTTGGAGTAAGGGCAAACAATGTGCGCCGCATCCACCAGTTTCTGCGCTTCTGCTGCGTCCATCTCTGGCAGGTGAATATTCAGTTTGGCTTCAATACCAAAACCGGTTGGGATCGGGCCGATACCCACTTCACCCTCAATCCACGCATCTTTTGGCAGGGTGATTTTGTCGCGGCCGGCCACAAACTTCATCGCACCCAGGAAACACGCCGAGTAACCCGCAGCAAACAGCTGCTCTGGGTTAGTCACTTCGCCGCCTGCACCGCCCATCTCTTTTGGCACGCCCAGTTTCACATCCAGCACGTTGTCAGAAGAAGTGGCACGACCATCACGGCCGCCGGTGGCTTTGGCTTTTGCGGTATAAACAACTTTTTCTAAAGACATGATAACCTCACTATTCGCTATATAATCGCGCACTATATATCAGTGTGCAGTTTTGACGTTGATATCAAGGATGCCGCGGTGGCGACATCCATAATGCTTTATTTGGCGCGGCTAAGATTGGCGCGTAAATCGTCCAGCTGATTTTTTAATGCGATCAACGCTTCATCGTCGCAGGCTGTGGCACAGCGCACCGCTTCGGGAATGCTTTGTGCCCGTTCGCGCAGCGCGTGGCCTTCATCGGTCAGGGTCACCACCACCTGACGCTCATCCTGACGTGAACGCTGGCGGCGCAATAATCCTGCAGCCTCCAGACGTTTTAACAACGGCGTCAACGTGGCCGAATCAAGAAACAACTGCTCGCCGATTTCCGATACCGTCACATCATCCTGATTCCACAACACCAGCATCACCAGATATTGCGGATAGGTAATCTCCAGCCCGGCCAGCAGTTGGCGATAGACTTTATGCATCGCGAGATTGGTCGAGTACAAAGCGAAGCAGAGATGTTGATCAACCTGGAGTGGCGTCTGCTGCACTTTTTTGTCATCTTGGTTACTGTTCATGCGATTCAATATAAATAGCGCGCTAGATAATTGCAAGCGACTTTATTCCGGAGAGTGAAATATGCGTGATTCACTGGAAGAGCAAGCGCGCCGTTATGCCACGCAAGCACATGCTGCTGCGGGCCAGCGTCGCAAATACACCGATGAGCCTTACATTGTGCACCCGGCTGCGGTAGCCGAACTGGTGCGTAGCGTCACCGATGATGAACAGATGATTGCCGCCGCCTGGCTGCATGACACCGTAGAAGATACGCCGAGCACGCTACAAGATATAGAAAGCCACTTTGGTCCGCGCGTGGCGCAGCTGGTCGATATGCTCACCGACAGCTCACAACCTGAGGCTAAAAATCGCGCCGCACGTAAACTGGCGCACTTCCGCCACACCGCCGAAGCCTGCCCCGATGCACAAACCATCAAGCTGGCGGATATCATCGATAACACCCGTGCCATTGTGCAGTTCGATCCCGACTTTGCGCGCATCTACCTGATTGAAAAACAGATCCAGATTCAACTGCTGAACGAAGGCAATCCGCAATTGTGGCGGCAGGCAGAGCAGATTATTCAGCACGGTATTGATCAACTGGCGCAGCCACCGCACAGCGTGCCCGAGAGTTGGTTTGTGAAACAGGCGGCGAAATATGGTGGGTTAAGCTGAAAAAACCCGCCGTGCAGGCGGGTCAGAGAACCGATAGTCTTCTTATTACTCGAGTAACTGCCGCCCCAGATAGGGGTTTGCTTGCAGCAGTTTCATCAGTTTACGTGCCGTAGCGGACGGGCGCGTACGTTGCGCCTCCCAACTTTTTACAGATGAAACGCTCACCCCCATCACGCGGGCGAATTCATCCACCTGCATGCCGGTCATTTCGCGTAAGCGCTGCGGCTCGGGAACGGATACTGCGTTGAGTGTAATTTCTGATACGGAAAGTTGTGCATCACGTGTCAAAACAATCTGCTCAAGGCTACTCAATAACTCGACCATTGGATCTTTTATTTCCATAGAGAACTCCTTAAAAACTCACTATGAAGCACGTGAAAGTAGAGAGGTAAGCGCCAGTAGGCGCTGAAACTCGGCCATGTCAGGCCATATCCCACAACTTTATTATTATCAAACCGTTACGGAATAGAGCCTGTTGCACACTGCGAAAAGATGTCATAGCAATGCAACAATCAGCCGGGTTACTAATTATGGGTCAGATCCCCGGCTTTGCTGCCTGATTACTGATTATTTTTTATTCTTACTTATGCCACTGAAGGGTCGATCACCATAAGTAGTTGACCCGCCTGCACTTGCTGCCCGGCCTGGCGATAGAAACTATGGATTTTTCCACTGACTGGCGCCACGATCGGGATTTCCATCTTCATAGATTCGAGAATGCCTACCGTGGCGCCCGCTTCAATCTCACTGCCTTCATCAACCAACCATTGCCACACGCTGCCCGCCACCTGGCTCTCTACCGGGCTACACCCTGCAGGCACCGTAATCTCTTCAGTACTCTGTTCCTGCAGCTGACTGTCGAAGGTGAATTGCCCTTCTGCGCGCCAGCGTGCCAGTTCACTGTCAAAGGCCCGCTGTCGTTGCTGCTGGAAGGCGTCGATTTCCTCCGCCTGCGCCACCAGCATCGCCTGATAATCTGCGAGGCGGAATTCGCCCTCTTCGCTACGCAGCGGATAGTCACCCCACGGAAAACGCTCGCGAATGGTGAGTAGTTCCTCGGCGCTGACCGGATAAAAACGGATTTGATCGAAGAAGCGCAGCAGCCACGGCTGAGTGAACGCCGGGGTTTGTCGATCGCGGTTCCACATCTGCATGGTGCGCCCGACAAACTGGTAGCCGCCCGGCCCTTCCATGCCGTATACGCACATATAGGCACCGCCAATGCCCACCGAGTTTTCCGCTGTCCAGGTGCGCGCTGGATTGTATTTGGTGGTCACCAGACGATGGCGCGGATCGAGCGGCGTCGCCACTGGCGCTCCGAGATAGACATCGCCCAACCCCATCACCAGATAGGCGGCGCTGAACACGATCTCCTTCACCTCATCAATGCTGGCCAGGCCATTGATGCGGCGGATAAATTCAATATTGCTGGGGCACCACGGCGCATTGGGGCGCACCGACTGACTGTATCGGGTGATAGCCTCACGACAGGCCGCATCGTCCCAACTGAGCGGTAACCATACGGTACGCGAGGGCACAGCGGCATCGCTGAGGTCGCCCAGCGCATGATCAATGTGCAAAATTTGCGCCAACAGCTCACTTCTCACACAGTGTTGTGCGTCGTAGTGCACCTGCAGCGAACGGATGCCCGGCGTTAATTCCAGCTGTCCCGGCAGCGGATGGGCTTCCAGCTGTTGCATCAACGCGTGAACGCGAAAGCGCAGCGCGATATCTAGCATCAAATCGCCATATTCCACCAGCAGGAAGCGGTCACCTGCCGCGCGCACGCTGAGCGATGGACGACCATTTTCTGCTACCTGATGGTGCAATAGGGGATCAATAAGGGGCAGCGCCGCGTTCACTGTAAGCGGCGCTGATTGCAGTTTGATGATGGCTTCACGCTGCGCCTGTGCCAGTTGATCCGCACTGCTGAGATCGATCGGCAGGAAGCGCACGCGATCCCCTGCTTTGAGCTGGCCCAGCTTCCACAGATCGGCTTCGATCACCGTGGCCGGGCAGACGAATCCACCGAGTGAGGGGCCGTCCGGACCAAGGATCACCGGCATATCGCCGGTAAAATCCACCGTGCCAAAGGCGTAGGCGTTGTCGTGAATATTGGAAGGATGCATGCCCGCTTCGCCACCATCGCTGCGCGCCCAGGTCGGTTTGGGGCCAATCAGGCGGATGCCGGTGCGGCTGGAGTTGTAGTGCACTTGCCACTCGGCGGCAAAGAACGCCTCGATGTCTTCATCGGTAAAGAAGGTTGGTGCACCGTGCGGGCCATAAATCACCCGCAGCTGCCATTCGCCGTTGAGTTCAGGCACCAGCTCGGCGGGTAAGTCTGCCGTTGCCAGCACTTGCGGATCGGCAAGATGTAACACGTCGCCCGCACGCAAAGCGCGCCCGGCGTGGCCACCAAACCTACCGAGCGTAAAGGTGCTGCGGCTGCCGAGATAGCGCGGGGTATTCAAGCCGCCCGCCAGCAGCAGATAGCTGCGGCATCCTTCGCTCACATCGCCCAGCGTCAGGGTTTGCCCGGCCTGAGCGGTGACGATCTGATGCATCGTTAACGGCTGCTGATCCAGCTGCGCGGCAATCGGTGCGCCGGTTAACACAAAACTGCACGCCTGATTAACACGCAGCGTGGGGCCGCGCAGGGTGATCTCCAGTCCCGCCGCCTGCGGGTCGTTATTCAATAGGCGATTACCTAACTGGAACGCGCGGCTGTCAAACGGGCCAGACGGCGGCACGCCGACGTGCCAATAACCGACGCGGCCAGGCGCATCCTGCACCGTGGTTAAAGTGCCGCCGCTGAGGATATCCAGCGTTGGCGGCTGCCACTGCACGCCGCCCAGGGTGGCGGTGATGATGCGACCCTGCTGCACTTCCGGCAGTGAGCAAAGATGGCGCAACCACAGCAGATTGGTTTCGATGCCGTACAGCTCGGTGGCGTCCAGCGCCTGCGCCATGCTGTGCAATGCCACCTCACGGCTGGCCGCATGCACAATCACCTTCGCCAGCATCGGATCGTAGAAAGGCGAAACCTCCATGCCAGTTTCCACGCTACTGTCGATGCGCAGCGTAGCGTTTTCACTCTCCGTCGGGAACTGGACGTGGCTGAGCAAACCGGCACTGGGCTGGAACTGTTTGGCCGGATCTTCGGCGTACAGCCGCACCTGAATCGCATGGCCTTGCGCTTTGGTCGATAAGGTGTGAATCGGCGGCAACGTTTGCTGCGCCAGCTCCACCATCCAGCGTACCAAATCCACGCCGTATACCATTTCGGTGACGCCGTGTTCCACCTGCAAACGGGTGTTCACTTCAAGGAACCAGAACTGCTCGCTGGCATCATCGTAGACATACTCCACGGTGCCCGCGCTGCGGTAGTTGACGGCGCAGGCCAGCCTGACCGCCGTAGCCTGCAGTTCGGCGCGCACTGCCGCACTCAGCCCTGGCGCGGGTGTTTCTTCCAGCACTTTTTGGTTACGGCGCTGAGCGGAACAGTCACGCTCGCCAAGGGCAATCACATTGCCAGCACCATCGCCAAAGATCTGCACCTCAATGTGGCGCGCACGCGCGATAAACTTCTCTAAAAATACGCCATCGTCGGCGAAATTGTTTCCTGCCAGACGCTTCACACGGGTAAATGCGGCGTTGAGTTGTTCGGCATCGTCGCAGCGCTGCATACCAATGCCGCCGCCGCCGGCAGTACTTTTCAGCATCACCGGATAGCCAATCTTCTCTGCCATCACTCGCGCTTCGTCCAGCGAAGTCAGCAAACCACTGCCCGGCAGCAGCGGCACCTGATTCTCCTGCGCCAGCGCACGCGCACGGTGTTTCAAACCGAACGCTGCCATCTGCCCGGCACTCGGGCCAAGGAACTGCACGCCTGCCGCTTCACAGCGCGTCACAAACTCGGGATTTTCGCTGAGGAAACCGTAGCCCGGATGCACCGCCTGTGCCCCGCTCTGGGCGGCAATCTCCAGTATTTTTTGCTGATTGAGATAAGTGTCTCGCACCTGCCCCTCGCCCAGCGACCAGGCTTCATCGGCCAGACGCACATGCCGCGCGTGGCGATCGGCTTCGGCATACACCGCAATCGCGCGAATGTTCATGGCTTGCAGGGTACGGATAATGCGCACGGCAATCGCGCCACGGTTGGCAATCAATACGCGATCAATCATGAGTGAAATCTCTTATTACGGCAGGTCGTCCTGCGTGGACAATGACGGCAAAAAACGGGTCGTCCCGTTGCGTCAAAGCATCACCACACGCTGACTAAGATCGGCGTGGGGTTGTAACCGTTACAGGGATTGTTGAGCTGTGGGCAGTTGGAGATCAGCACCAGGATGTTCATCTGCGCCACCATCTCGACGTATTTGCCGGGAGCAGAAATGCCATCGGCGAAGGTCAAACCGCCATCGTGCGTCACCGGCACGTTCATAAAGAAGTTGATATTGTGAGTGATATCGCGACGCGTCAGGCCGAATTCCGGCTTCTCGGCCACCGCCAGCATCCAGCTGTCACGGCAGGAGTGCATATGGCGCTTCTCCAGATCGTAACGCACGGTGTTGCTCTCACAGGAACAGGCGCCGCCCAACGTATCGTGGCGACCACAGGTATCGGCGGTTATCGTCAGCATCGGACGATCTAAGTTGGAGCGCAGCACGCTGCCCGCGCTAAGGAACACATTCTTTTGCCCGCGCAGCGTATCGCTCATGCTGTAGCGCTCGGCGGTGTCATCGGCGTTGAAGAACAGGGTATCGGCAGCCTGATTACCTTCCAGATCGGTGATACGCAAGGTCTGGCCCGCTTCTATGCGCTGCAACCAGTAATCACCGGCGTTCACCTGCTGCTGGAATGGCGCTTCGGCGGGATTGAGTAAGCTTTCAGTGATCATTAGATTTCTCCTTGCAGCTGATAGAGCGCGTTGTTGCGCAGGCCGCGCTGGTTTTCTTCGCGCGCCAGGCAAATTTCCGGCAGTGGCGCACGCTGGGCGTCCAGTGCGAGCTGCACCGGCTGGCGCGGATATTCGCTGCTGGCATTCAGCGGATGCGGGCAGGTGTGCAGCATCACCAGCGTATCCATGGCAAAGCGCAGTCGCACCTGTGCACCCGGCGCACCCTGCTGTTCCAGTTGCAGCGTACCGTTATCATCGGCGCGCACCCTGGCAAACAGGTTGAGGCAAGAGGCCATATCACGCGGGCCGAGGCCGTATTTCGCCAGCTCGACGAGGAAACTGTCGTAGCCGTTTTGATGACGCAGATTGCGCGCTTGCTGATAGTCGCTGGCGCCGAAACGTGCGGCAGTTTGCTCCGCATTTAAGGTGCCGCAGACGCTCTCATGCCAGCCGAAGCTGTCTTCTTCGATACCGCAGAAAATGCGTCCCATATCGGAATAAAGGCAATGCCCGGCCGTCAGGCGGAAGGTGTGCTGGCACTTCAAGGTATCGGGCGCGTTGTAGCGCTCCAGCAGATTTTCCGGGTTGTAGAACAGCATGCCGACGTTGGCACCGCCTTCGATATCGGTCAGCGTCAGCGCCGTGCCGCTGCGCATCACCAGCGACCAGTGCGATCCCGCCGGTAACAGGGTTTGATAGGCATTCATAAAGTGCTCCTTTAAGCCACCTGCGGCTCAGACGGCAGCGCAGCATCAGGCTGTGTGCGATCCAGCGGCAGGTCGTAAGTGATAGTGGCGCCCCAGGCTTCCGGCGCGTGCGGGTCATGACGCAGTTTGTCGAACACCAGCAGGCGCGAGGCCAGGCTGAAGCCCTCTTTCAGGTCATGCGTGATCATAAAAATGGTCAGGTTATGCTGCTGCCACAGGCGGGTAATCAGCTGGTGCATCTCGCTGCGAATACCAGGATCGAGCGCCCCAAAGGGTTCATCGAGCAGCAGGATGCGCGGCTGTTTCATCAGCGCCTGCGCCAGCGCCAAACGCTGCTGCATACCGCCCGAGAGCTGATGCGGGTATTTGCTTTGCGCGTGCTCCAGGCCAACCTGCGCCAGCATTTCCTGCGCACGCAGACGAATCGCCTGGCGCTTTTTGCCCCACACGCGTCCCAGCCAGCGGGCGCTGCTGAACTCTTCCGCCAGCATCACGTTGCCGAGCACCGTCAGATGGGGAAACACCGAGTAGCGCTGAAACACCACGCCGCGATGGGCATCGGGCTCATCGGGGATGGGTTCGCCGTCCAGCAGCAGTTGGCCTTTAGTTGGCGATTCGGTGCCGAGCAGCATGTTGAGGAAGGTGGTTTTGCCGCAGCCGGATGCCCCGACAATCGCCACAAACTCGCCCTGCTCGACGTTGATGTTAAGACGTTCCAGCACCACCTGATCGCCGTAATGCTTTTCGAGGTTTTTCAGTTGCAGTAATGGCATGGTTCGCTCCTGAATCATTTCGCGTGATACCACGGCCAGCAGCGACGGCTGATCAGCCGCAGCAACAGGTCGAGCACAAAGGCCAGCAGCGCGATCCACGCCACGTACGGCAAAATCACATCCATCGCCAGATAACGGCGCATCAGGAAGATGCGGTAACCCAGCCCTTCGGTGGCGGCAATCGCTTCGGCAGCAATCAGGAACAGCCACGCCGACGCCAGCGACAGGCGCACCGCATCCAGCAGGCGCGGCATCATCTGCGGCAGGATCACGCGCCACAAAATCTGCGCGCTGTGCCCACCGAGCGTCTGCGCTTTCACCAGCTGCTCGCGCGGGATTTTCTCCACCTGCAGCTGCAAATCGCGCGCAATCAGCGGAGTAATGCCAATCACGATCAGCACCACTTTCGACACTTCGCCGAGGCCAAAGCAGATAAACAGAATCGGCAGAATCGCCAGCGGAGGCACCAGCGCCACCACCGTCACCAGCGGCGCCAGCACCGCGCGCACCACCGGTAACGCACCGGTGAACAGGCCAATCGCCAGCGCCAGCAGCGCGCTGATCGCCACGCCGCTCAGCAGACGCATCAGGCTGGCGGCGGTGTCGGTCCACAGCAGATATTCGCCGGTACGCGGGCTGGGCTGAAACGCCATGCGACTGATGGCGTCCCCCATCGCGTTAAACCCCGGCAACAGTTTGTCTGCGGCATTCAGGCTGAGACGCGCATCCGACGCGAACAGATAGACCAGCAGCAGCGCCAGCAGCGGCAGGATGCCAAGCAGCAGGCGACCGAGCGGCAGCGGTTGGTAGTTGATCAATTTACGCATCGGCATCGCCTCGCTTAGAGCTGACCCGCAGCGGCCAGCTTGGTGTACTCATCGGTGAAGCGCAGTTTCAGGTTGTTGGTATCGCCCCAATTACCGGCTGGCGTTTCCACGCCCACCACATCGGCGCTCGGTGCCCCTTCGCCCAATAAACCGTGCTTGAAGGAGAACTCCGCAACCAGCTGCATGGTGGCTTTCAGCTGTGGGCTATCGACAAAATCGAGGGTGGTTTTGGCATCGCTGAACAGGTGGGTGGCGGCCAGTTGCTGTTCGAAGCCCGCCAGATCGGTGCCAGAAGCCTGCGCCATTTGGGTGCGGGCGGCTTTGGCGCTGTCACTCGCGCCGGACATGGTTTTCAGGGTTTCATACCAGGCTCCGGTCAGGGCTTTGCCGAGCTGAGGATACTTTTTCAGCGTGGCGGTGTTCACCACCAGCAAATCGAGGATTTCGCCCGGAATCTGGGCGGAAGAGAAGACTAAATGGCTATCCGGTTGTTTTTCCGCTTCGGCCAGCAATGGGTTCCAGGTGACGATCGAGTGCACGTCAGACGTACCGAACGCCGCCACCAGATCGGCATCGGCGGTGTTGACCACTTTGACATCTTTCTCGCTCATGCCGGATTTCTCCAGCGCACGTGCCAGCAGATAATGAGAGACCGAGAGTTCGACCAGATTGATGGGCTTGCCTTTCAGCGAGGCAATGTTGCCTTTGCCTTTGAGCAGAATGCCGTCATTACCGTTGGAGTAGTCGCCGACAATCAGCGCAGTGCTGTCCACGCCGCCGGTGGCAGGAATGGTTAGGGCATCCATGTTGGTCATGGTGCAGCCGTCAAAGCCCCCGGCGGTGTACTGATTCACCGATTCGATGTAATCGTTGACCTGCACAAACTGGATATCGACGCCGTATTTATCGGCCCATTTTTTGACGATGCCGCTCTGCTGGGCGTAATCCCACGGCATCCAGCCCGCGTAAATGGACCAACAGATCTTAAAGGAGGGTTTGTCGGCGGCCAGCGTATTAACGCTGAACAGCGCGACGGTGCAAAGCAACAGCAAGCGAAGGCAGGCTTTGATCATGATGGTTCCTCTGACGTTAACGGGCGAAAAAAAGCAGGAGGCGGCGAGCAACGATCTCGCTTTCCTCCCGGGCTTTTTTCCCGCCGTGTAACCGTCAGAGGACGGTCGGTCACTCTCGGACCAGCATCTTTCGACCGGAACCCTAGTGACCCATTGCAAATTGTCTGGCGACGTCGGTTGCCCGCTATCGCTCCTGCATCTGCTTAAACACATTCAAAAAAAGTGCCAATATTTCAATTCATTGAAAAGTAACACCATTCACGCCATGTTCAGCTTGAACTGCTCGCCTGGTGCACAGCAATGCAGCGTAAGTGCACCAACATGAAGCGCACCTTCCATCGAGAATATTGATGCACCTCGCAGTTTTAAACGAAGCCTGAAAAAACTTTTACTTACTGTTCAAAGGGTTATTCCTGTCACGTGTTTGTCATCTTCGAACCAATCCAATATTGGTTCGCTTCTTGCCTAAGCTGAGATAGACGATTGCTCAGCCTTTCATCAGTAAAAGTGCTGGTTAATCCGGGGTTACCGATCTTTTTCTGATGCTCAAACAGGCGAACCAATCATGAGTCACACGTCAGATAGCGCCCGCAATTCCAGTTCCGCTTTGGAGCAGCTACGTCAACTGATCCAGCAACAGGAGCAGCAGCCGCATCACGCGTTGCCCACAGAGCGCGAACTGGCGGAGCGCTTTGGCGTCGGACGCCGTGAGATCCGTCGCGCCCTCGACGTGCTGGAAGAGGAAGGACGCATCTGGCGCAAACAAGGCAAAGGCACCTTTGTTGGCCCTGCTGCACCGGTGCAGCCGCTGGCGTTGCACGATCTGCCGCAGCAGTCGAACCTGCTGGAAGTGATGGAAGCGCGTTTGCAACTGGAGCCAGGATTGGCACGACTGGCCGCCCTGCGCGCCAGTAAAGAGCAGATTGCACTGATGAAGCGCCTGCTGGAACGGATGAATGGCATCACGGCACCGGAGGATGGCGACCAGCACGAACTGTGGGACAGCGCCTTTCATCGTGCCATCGCTGAAGCCGCCGGGAATCGCCTGATGCTGGGATTGTTCGACGCCGTGGATGCAGTGCGCCGCGATCCGGGTTGGCAGCATCTGCGCGTGCAGGCGCGCACGCCCGCTCGCCTCAACAACTATGACGACCATCACCAGCGCCTGGTGAATCACATCGCGCAACGCCAGCCGCATGAAGCCGCTGCCGCGATGCGCGAACACTTAATGGCACTGCAACAGGCGCTGCTTGAAGCGCTCTACAGCCATCAGGAGGAGACGCCATGAACGATCATCCGGTGCTTGCCGTTCGCAATCTGCGCGTACAGTTTCGCGGTTCGCCCGTCACGGTATTGGACGACATCTCTCTGACGCTGCACGCAGGTGAAACGCTGGCGCTGGTTGGGGAATCGGGCTGCGGCAAAAGTATTACCTCACTCACCCTGATGGGCCTGCAGCCCGCCAGTGCAGAGATTTTGCAAGGCGAGATGCAGTTCGACGGACGCAGCCTGCGCGATCTTAGTGCCAGTGATTACGCTAGCCTGCGCGGCAATCAACTGGCGATGATTTTCCAGGAGCCGATGACCTCACTCAATCCGGCCTTCACGCTCGGCGATCAGCTCAGTGAAGCGGTGATGCGCCATCGCCACGTCAATCGCCGCACGGCGATGGAAGCCGCGCTGACCATCCTGCAAAAAGTACAGATTCCCGCCCCGGAGATGCGCCTGAAAGCCTATCCACATCAGTTATCTGGCGGCATGCGCCAGCGCGTGATGATCGCCATGGCATTGATTAACCATCCAAAGCTGCTGATTGCCGATGAGCCAACCACCGCACTCGACGTCACCATTCAGGCACAGATTCTGGCGCTGCTGAATACCCTGAAGCAGGAAACCGGCACCGCCGTATTGATGATTACCCATGACCTGGGCGTGGTGGCCGAAGTCGCGCAGCGCGTGGCGGTGATGTACGCCGGTCAGGTGGTGGAAACCGGCAGCGTGGAAGCGATTTTTAACGATCCCCAGCATCCGTACACCATTGGCCTGATGGGATCGATTCCCAGCCTGAGCGCACGCAGCGGCGCGCTGGCCACCATTCCTGGCCAGGTTCCGTTACCGGAAAACATGCCCGCAGGGTGTCGTTTTGCCAACCGTTGCCCCTTTGCCGAACTCCGCTGCCAGCACAACCGCCCAGCGCTGCGTGCACTGGCTACCGATCATCAGGTCGCCTGTTTCCGCGCCCCGCTGGAACAGCACGTCACGCTGGGAGAGATCGCATGAAACCGATTTTAGAGTGCCGCGATTTAAGCAAACCTTTGCCGGGCCGAACCGCCTGTTTAAGCGCAATCGCGGCGTCACCGCAGTCGATCGTGTGTCGTTGCAGGTGATGCCGGGCGAAACGCTGGCGATTGTTGGCGAATCGGGGTCGGGTAAATCGACCCTCGGCCGTTTGCTGTTACGCCTGCTGGCGGCCAGTGCCGGAGACGTG
This sequence comes from Pantoea rodasii, assembly GCF_002095465.1. Taxonomy (GTDB): domain Bacteria; phylum Pseudomonadota; class Gammaproteobacteria; order Enterobacterales; family Enterobacteriaceae; genus Pantoea; species Pantoea rodasii. The sequence continues at coordinate 14,687 of NZ_MLFP01000010.1, forward strand.
TTTTATCAGGGCGAAAGCATTACCGATGCCAGCGGCGCACGCCTGAATCAACTGCGCCGCGAACTGCAAATCATCTTTCAGGACCCCTTTGCCTCACTGAATCCGCGCATGACGGTGCAACAGATTGTCGGCGAGCCGCTGTGGCTGCACGAAAAGCTGAGCCGGGAAGCACGCCATGCGCGCGTTGCTGAATTACTGCGCACCGTGGGTTTACCGGCAGCCTGGGCGGAGCGTTATCCGCATGAGTTTTCCGGCGGTCAGCGTCAGCGTATTGGTATCGCCCGCGCCCTCGCCTCTCAGCCCAAACTGCTGCTGGGCGATGAGCCGGTTTCCGCCCTGGACGTTTCGGTGCAGGCGCAGGTGGTGAACTTACTGGAGAGCCTCAAACAGCAGTTTGGCCTGACGATGATCATCGTGGCGCACGGTCTGGCAGTGATTCGCCATATGAGCGATCGCGTGGCGGTGATGTACCTCGGGCAAATCGTGGAAGTTGCCACCGTGGACGAGATTTTTGACGCGCCGCTGCATCCGTACACTCAGGCGCTGATCGCCTCCGCGCCGCAGATGCAGCCGGGAGCCAACCGCCAGATTCCGATGTTGCAGGGCGATCTGCCCAATCCTGCCCATCCGCCCACTGGATGCCGTTTTCACACCCGCTGCCCTTGGGCGACAGCGGATTGCCGTCAGTTTGAACCGATTAACCAGGTGCTGAGCGGTGGCCGCCAGATTGCCTGTCATCGCTGGCAGGAGATTAACCGCGATCGCAGCGTCATCGTTATTGCACCGCCTTCTGCCGCCTTTTTACGTCGCCGCGCGCTGTTTGAGCAGGCGGTCAAGCAACAAGCCTAACCCTCTGGAGATTCGCCTGTGAAGAAAGCTCGATTAACCTTACTCACGGCCTTAAGCGGCCTGCTCTTGCTCGGTGCCAGTGCACGCAGTCAGGCGGAAAGCGTGATTCGTATTGGCTTGGGTGCCGACCCGGACATGCTGGATCCACATCTGGCGCGCACTTATTACGGTCGTTTTGTGTTTGCTGCCATGTGTGATCGTCTGGTGGATGTGGATGAGAACCTCAAAGTGGTGCCCGGCCTGGCAACAGATTGGGCATGGAGCGACGATGGCAAAACCCTGACCATGAATCTGCGCGATGGCGTGACCTTCCAGGATGGCGAGAAGTTTGATGCCAACGCGGTGAAGTTCAATATCGAGCGCGCACTGACTCTGCCAGGCTCGCTGCGTAAAAGCGAAATCTCTTCCATTGAAAGCGTGGAAGTGAGCGGTCCGATGCAGGTGAAGTTCCACCTGAAAACGCCGGATGCGGCGCTGCTCAGCCAGCTCACCGACCGCGCTGGCGCGATGCTGGCACCGGAAGCGGCCAAAAAACCGGGCTTCGCGACGCATCCGGTCTGCTCCGGCCCGTATCAGTTTGCCAGCCGCGTGCAGCAGGATCGTATCGTGCTGACGCGCTTTGAAAACTACTGGAACAAAAGCGCTTACCACTTCGATAAAGTGATTTTTCTGCCGATCCCGGATGCCTCGGTGCGACTCGCCAACCTGCGCGCAGGCGATCTCGACCTGACGGAAGGCGTGGCGGCCAGCGATGTGAAAACCGTGGAGGCCGACAGCAAACTGGCGCTGTCCAAGGTTACCGGTCTCGGTTATCAGGGCATCACCTTCAACATCAATAACGGCAAGGTGGACGCGAACAGTCCGCTGAAAGATCCGCGCGTACGTGAAGCCTTCTCGCTGGCGATTGATCGCGACGCGCTGAATCAGGTGGCGTTTGAAGGCTTTTATACCCCATCCAATCAGGCTTTCTCGCCGGTCAGTGCCTATCACGTCAACACACCCATCAGCACACGCGATGTGGAAAAAGCCAAAGCGCTGCTGAAGGCGGCGGGTGTGACCACGCCGCTCAATCTGACGCTGTTGGTGACCAATAACCCAACGGCACAGCAGGTCGGCCAGGTGATTCAGGCGATGGTCGGTGAAGCGGGCATTAATCTCAATTTGCAGATGAGTGAGTTCGCCAGCTTGCTGGACCGCCAGCAGCGCGGTGATTACCAACTCAGCTTATCTGGCTGGTCCGGCCGCCCCGATCCCGATGGCAGCATCTACTCGTTTATTAACAGCAAAGGCACGCTCAACGACGGTCGCTACAGCAATCCACAGGTTGATGAGTGGCTGAACGCCGCACGCCTCAGCAACGATCAGGCGCAGCGTCAGGCGCTGTACACCAAGGTGGTGAATCAGCTGCAAACCGATATGCCGATTGCCTATCTCTACTTCGAGCCACGCATCTTTGGCATGACGAAAAAACTGCAGGGCTTTAAAGCCTGGCCTGATGGTCTGGTACGCCTCGCGGGTGTGAGCATGGCGCAGTAAACCGCTGAGGAGCGATGATGCTGGAACTGATAGTTAAACGCTTACTGCTGGCGATCCCCACGCTGCTGCTGGTGAGCATCATGGTGTTTGCGCTGCAAAAGCTGCTGCCGGGCGATCCGGTGCTGGCGATGGCGGGCGAGGAGCGCGATCCCGCGGTCATCACGCAGCTGCGGGCGGAATATCACCTGGATGATCCGATTCCCACACAATACTTCTCGTGGATTGGTAATGCGCTGAAGGGCGATTTAGGCATGTCACTGCGCACCAAAGAGCCGGTGACCTCGCTGATCGCCAGCAAGTTGCCGGTGACGCTGGAGCTGTCGCTGCTGGCAATGGTGATTGCGCTAGGTATTGGCATCAGCATGGGCATTATCGCGGCGGTGCGCAAAGACACCTGGGTCGATCACACCACCAACTTTGTCGCGCTCTCCGGCATATCGGTGCCGCATTTCTGGCTGGGTATTCTGCTGATCCTGCTGTTTTCCGTGCATCTGCAATGGCTGCCGGCCTCCGGCTTTGTGCCCATCAGTGAAGATGTGGCGCAGAACCTGAAAACCCTGCTGCTGCCGGCGTTGGTGCTGGGTACCGGCCTCGCCGCTACCTTGATGCGCCATACGCGGGCGTCAATGATCAGCGTGCTGAAGGCCGATTACATCCGCACCGCGCGCGCCAAAGGTTTGCTGGCCCCCAAAGTGGTGCTGAAGCACGCCTTCCGTAACGCGCTGATGCCGATCGTCACGCTCACCACCTTACTGTTTGGTGAGTTGCTGGGCGGTGCGGTGTTAACTGAGCAGGTTTTCACGCTGCCCGGCTTCGGCAAGATGATTGTCGATGCGGTGTTTAACCGTGATTACGCGGTGGTTCAGGGCGTGGTGCTGGTGGTGGCGATCGGCTTTCTGCTGCTGAACCTGCTGGCGGATGTGCTCTATCTGTTAATCAACCCGAAAATGCGAGGCTAACCATGAGCGAGGTGTTAACAGCAGGTGCAGTGCCAGCGGTCGCCAAGCCCAACCGCCGGGTGCTGAAGAAATTTCTGCGCAATAAGAGTGCGCTGATCGGCGCAGTGATCGTGCTGCTGTTTGTTGCCGTGGCGCTGCTGGCGCCCTGGCTGGCACCGGCCGATCCGATCAAGGCGAACTTCCTTGCCGTGCGCAAAGCCCCTTCCGCGCTGTTCTGGTTGGGTACCGATGAGCTGGGCCGCGATATTCTGTCGCGTCTGATTTGGGGTGCGCGCACTTCACTGCTGGCGGGCTGCATCTCCGTGATGATTGCCATTTTGATTGGCGTGCCGCTGGGCCTGATCGCCGGTTACTGGCAGGGCTGGTGCGATGGCATTATCTCGCGCTTTATCGAGGCGCTGCTCGCTTGTCCGTTTCTGATTCTGGCGATTGCGCTGGGTGCCTTCCTTGGGCCGAGCTTATCCAATGCAATGATAGCGATTGGGCTTTCCGCCATGCCCATCTTTGCTCGCCTGACGCGCGGTCAGGTGATTGCTATCCGCCATGAAGAGTATATCGACGGGGCACGCGCCATCGGGCTGCCAGACCGCTGGATCATCCTGCGTTATGTGCTGCCCAACGTGCTGTCACCGATTCTGGTGCAGGCCACGCTGGCGATTGCCTCGGCGATCATCACTGAAGCCAGCTTGTCATTTCTCGGCCTGGGCCAGCAGCCGCCGTCACCTTCCTGGGGCGCGATGCTGAACACCGCTAAAGGCTATCTGGAGCAGGCGCCATGGATGTCAATTTTCCCTGGGCTGGCGATTTTTCTCACTGTGCAGGGCTTCAATCTGCTGGGTGACGGACTGCGCGACGCGCTTGATCCGCGCAATGACTCACATTAAGGAACCGTTATGAGCGATTTGGATTTCAACGTTAGCTATGCCTCGCACCGCGCCCCGATGATGGGCCGCAATGCAGTCGCGACGTCTCAGCCGCTGGCGGCACAGGCGGGCATGCGCATGTTGCAACAGGGCGGTAATGCGGTAGACGCGGCGATTGCTACTGCGATGGCGCTCACCGTGCTGGAACCGACCGGCAACGGCATTGGCAGCGATGCGTTTGCCATTATCTGGGATGGCAAAGAACTGCACGGCTTAAATGCCTCGGGCCGTTCCCCTGCCAGCTGGAATGCAGAACGCTTTGCCGGACAGAGCACGATGCCGGAGATCGGTTGGGAAGCGGTGACCGTGCCGGGTGCGGTTTCTGCCTGGATCACACTGGCGGAACGCTTTGCCACCTTACCGCTGACCACGCTGGCGCAACCGGCCATCGAATATGCGCGTGACGGCTTTCCGGTTTCGCCGCTGATCGCCCATCTGTGGCAGCGCGGCTACAACAAACTGAAATCCCAACCGGGCTTTATTGAGTGTTTTGCGCCGGACGGCCGCCCGCCGCGTGCCGGTGAACTGTTCCGCAACCCGGCGCAGGCCGCCACGCTGCAGAAAATCGCCGAAACCAACGGAGAAACCTTCTATCGGGGTGAACTGGCCGAGAAAATGGTGGCATTTGCCGAGCAGCACGGCGCAGCGCTGAGCATGGCCGATCTCAACAACCACCGCGCCGACTGGGTAGATCTGTTATCACGTCCGTTTGCCGACGGCTCGGTGCAGGAATTGCCGCCCAACGGCCAGGGCATCGCCACCTTAATTGCGCTGGGTATTCTGGAGCAGTGGGACATCGGCAGCTACACGCCGGATTCCGTGCCGTGGCTTCATCTGTCGTTCGAAGCGATGAAGCTGGCGCTGGCCGATCTGGATCGTTACGTCACCGATTACGACCATCTCGAGTTCCCGGCGGAGCTGCTGCTGAGTGACAGCTACCTCAAGCAGCGTGCTCATCTGATCAATCCTGACCAGGCCGGGGATTTTACCTTCGGCTCACCGCAGCAGAGCGGCACCGTTTACCTCTCCACCGCCGATGCCAGCGGCATGATGGTGTCGTTTATTCAGTCCAACTATATGGGCTTTGGTTCGGGCGTGGTGGTGCCAGGCACCGGCATTAGCTTGCAGAACCGCGGCTGCGGCTTCTCGCTCGATCCACAGCATCCGAACGTGGTGGCCGGCAGCAAACGTCCGTTCCACACCATTATTCCGGCATTTGCGCTGGATGCGGCGGGACAACCCTTGATGTCGTTTGGCGTGATGGGCGGCCCGATGCAGGCTCAGGGCCATCTGCAGCTGGCGTTACGCATCATGCAGCACAAGCAAAATCCGCAAGCAGCGATTGATGCGCCGCGCTGGCGCGTGGAGCAAGGCCGCGCGGTGGTGGTGGAACCGGGTATCGATCGTAACGTGCTGGCGAAACTGCGCGAGATGGGTCACCAGATTACGGTGGAAGATCCGTTACAGAGCTACAACTTCGGAGGAGCGCAGGCGATTGTGCGCGATCCGCAGGGCTTCTATATTGCCGCCACTGAAAGCCGCAAGGATGGACAGGCGCTGGTGTTTTAAATCAAAACCGAACTGGGCGCACCAGAGTGCGCCTTTTCCCACCGTTTGCCGCCTCTCAACCCGTTGTACACGCCAGGCCATTGCACTATCCTTTAGGACCATTCCCACCGAATCGAATTTAGCCATAACAGGAGTTCAACATGGCGTCAGGATTATCCCGCATCTGGATGCGTACCGGCATGCTTATGGTCAGCGCACTGGTTGTGCTGCAACTTACCGCCTGTGGCGATAAAGAAGGCGATCAGCGTAAAGCCTTCACCGATTTCCTGCAGAACACCGCAATGCGCAGCGGCGAGCATCTGCCAAGCCTCAGCGAAAACCAGAAGCAGACTTTTGGCAACTACGCGGGCGACTACGCCATTCTGTATGGCTTCTCACAGCAGGCCAATCAGGCGGTTGAGCAAGGTATGCGTCCGGTGGTCGATGAACTGGCCGCGATTCGCGTGCCGCAAGACTATCTGACCCGCCGCGACAGTCTGCGCCAGGCCAGCGGCAATTTGAGTGTGCTGTCACAGCAGATTCAGAGCGCCAAAATGCAGGCTGACAGCAGCAAAGCCACATTGAAGCAGCCAGACGACCTGAAGAAAGTGTATGACAACGTGTACGCCAAAGTGGTGACGCAGCCGGCGGCTACGCTGATTCCGCTGTTGCCGCAGCTGCAGGCACTGAGCCAGGCGGCGGTGCAAACCGGCGATTATCTGCAGTCGCAGGGCACGCGTGTAACCTTCAACGATGGCGGCGTCCAGTTCCCCACGCAGGATCAGGCCACGCAGTACAACACCCTGATGAGCAACCTCTCCAGCAATGCACAAGCGCTGACGCAGGCGCAAAATGCCGTGCAGGGTGGTTTGTAACGTCACTTTTTAGGCGTTCAGGGGTGACCAACAGGTCGCCCCTTCCCTGACAAATTCTTCAGTGCACCTTTCAGATTTTTCGTCACTTCCTTACAGCCTCCTTATCTGTATCGCTATTGTGTGATCTGGCGCATTTTCGACCAGAAATAGTTTGTGATCTTAATCACACTTATGAAACAAACCATACGACCCCAAAGGTGACTTAAGTCACATTTATCCTGTTGTTTTGCTTAAAATTTCGCCGTCGTACTTTTCTTACACCTAATTTATGTGATCTGCATCACTTTATAGCACCCTGGCCACCCCAATTTAGAGTGATCTGCATCACACTTACCCCGTGCTCTACGCAGCGTAATAAACTAGTGCTAAAGTCCGCGTGCATACAGTGATGCCACGGCCTGCGCCGAAACGGCTCAATAAAAGTCTTAACAAAAACAAACGCGCTCTCTTATTGCAGAGCGTCTCAATAAGGGGTGGGTTTATGTCCTCATCAGCGAAGGTCAAGGTCCAGAGCTTTGGTCGTTTTCTGAGTAACATGGTGATGCCAAACATCGGTGCGTTTATCGCCTGGGGTATCATCACAGCACTGTTCATCCCAACCGGATGGATTCCAAATGAAACGCTGGCGAAGCTCGTCGGCCCAATGATCACTTACCTGCTGCCATTGCTGATCGGTTTCACCGGTGGACGTTTGGTAGGCGGCGATCGCGGTGGCGTGGTCGGTGCAATCACCACCATGGGCGTGATTGTCGGTGCGGATATGCCAATGTTCCTCGGCGCAATGATTGCTGGTCCGCTGGGCGGCTGGGCGATCAAAACCTTCGACCGTATGGTTGATGGCAAGATCAAAAGCGGCTTCGAGATGCTGGTTAACAACTTCTCAGCCGGTATCATCGGTATGCTGCTGGCGCTGCTGGCATTTATCGGCATCGGTCCACTGGTTGAAGGTTTGTCGCACATCCTCGCGGCGGGCGTAAACCTGATGGTGCAGAACAACCTGCTGCCATTGACCTCTATCTTTGTTGAACCGGCGAAAATCCTGTTCCTCAATAACGCCATCAACCACGGTATCTTCTCGCCACTGGGTATCCAGCAGGCCAGCGAAGCCGGTAAATCCATCTTCTTCCTGATTGAAGCTAACCCAGGCCCAGGTATGGGTGTGCTGGTTGCCTACATGATTTTTGGTCGCGGTAGCGCCAAACAGTCTGCAGGCGGTGCGGCAATCATCCACTTCCTCGGCGGTATCCACGAAATTTACTTCCCGTACGTGCTGATGGCACCACGCCTGCTGCTGGCGGTGATCCTCGGTGGTATGACAGGCGTGTTCACCCTGACCGTACTGAACGGTGGTCTGGTGTCTCCTGCGTCTCCGGGTTCAATCCTCGCGGTACTGGCGATGACGCCAAAAGGCGCGTATTTCGCCAACATCGCGGCAATCATCGCGGCGTTTGCGGTCTCCTTCGTGGTCTCTTCTATCCTGCTGAAAACCAGTAAAGTGAAAGAAGAAGATGATATCGAAGCCGCGACTCAGCGCATGCGTGATATGAAAGCGCAGTCGAAAGGGCAGGCCGTTGCCGGTTCTCCGGTTATCGCCGATGCCAACAGCGTTGATGTCAGCCACGTGCGTAAAATCATCGTGGCGTGTGACGCCGGTATGGGTTCCAGCGCCATGGGTGCAGGTGTGCTGCGTAAGAAAGTGCAGGATGCCGGTCTGAGCAATATCTCGGTGACCAACAGCGCGATTAACTCGCTGCCGGGCGATGTGGATCTGGTGATTACCCACCGTGATCTGACAGAACGTGCGATGCGCCAGGCGCCACAGGCACAGCATATTTCGCTGAACAACTTCCTCGATAGCGCGCTGTACAGCAATCTGACTGAACGTCTGATCGCCGCTAACCGCAGCGAAACGCATCGTGAAACCGTGCAGACGACGCTGGCAGACAGCTACGATGACGGCAGCGCTAACTTGTTCAAACTGGGCGCGGACAACGTGTTCCTCGGCTTGAGCGCCAGCAACAAAGAGCAGGCGATTCGTTTTGCCGGTGAGCAGTTGGTGAAAGGCGGTTACGTTCAGCCAGAATATGTTGAAGCGATGCTGGAACGTGAAAAGCTGACCCCGACCTATCTCGGTGAGTCTATCGCTGTGCCGCACGGCACCGTGGAAGCCAAAGACCGCGTGCTGAAAACCGGCGTGGTGTTCTGCCAGTATCCAGCGGGCGTGCTGTTTGGTGAAGAAGCCGATGACGTGGCTCGCCTGGTGATCGGTATTGCGGCTCGCAATAACGAACACATCCAGGTGATTACCAGCCTGACCAACGCGCTGGATGATGACAGCGTGATTGAGAAGCTGGCGAACACCACCAGCGTGCAGGATGTGCTGGACCTGTTGTCGCCAAAAGCGTAACAGCACGTTTTAACTTCCCTGGGGCGGGCAAGCCCGTCCCACTTATACGGGGCGGATTTGCCCGCCCTTTCGTCATTTGATATGGGTCAAATTTATGAAAGCGTTACATTTTGGAGCAGGTAACATCGGTCGCGGTTTTATCGGTAAGTTGCTGGCAGATGCCGGTATCGAACTGGTGTTCGCGGATGTGAATCAGGTGGTTCTGGATGCCCTTAACGCCCGTCATGAGTATCCGGTTCATGTGGTTGGCGAGCAGGCAAAAGTCGAAATCGTTACCGGCGTTAGCGCAGTGAACAGCACCAGCGACGATATCGTCACGCTGATCGCTGAGGTTGATATCGTTACCACGGCGGTTGGTCCGCAGATTCTGGAGCGCATCGCAGGCGGTGTGGCGAAGGGTCTGGCCAAACGCAGCGACAACGGTAATGTCCGTCCGCTGAATATCATCGCTTGTGAAAACATGGTGCGCGGCACCAGCCAACTGAAGCAGCACGTGCTGAACGCGCTGCCAGAACAGTATCACGCGTGGGTTGAAGCGCATGTTGGCTTCGTCGACTCCGCCGTAGACCGTATCGTGCCGCCGTCCGAAGCAGGCAGCAGCGATCCGCTGGAAGTCACCGTTGAAACCTTCAGCGAGTGGATTGTGGATAAAACCCAGTTCAAAGGTGAATTGCCGAACATTCCCGGCATGGAACTCACCGACAACCTGATGGCGTTTGTGGAACGCAAACTCTTCACGCTGAACACCGGCCATGCCATCACCGCGTATCTCGGCCAGTTAGCCGGCCACGCCACCATTCGTGATGCGATTCTGGATGAGAAAGTGCGTGCCGTGGTGCAGGGTGCGATGCAGGAGAGCGGCGCGGTGCTGATCAAGCGTTATGGTTTTGATGCCGACAAGCACGCCGCCTACATCCAGAAAATCCTCACCCGCTTTGAAAATCCGTACCTGAAGGATGATGTAGAACGTGTTGGCCGCCAGCCGTTGCGTAAACTCAGCGCGGGCGATCGATTGATCAAGCCAACGCTTGGCACGCTTGAATACAACCTGCCGCACGCCAACCTGGTGCAGGGTATTGCTGCCGCCATGCACTACCGCAGCGAAGCCGATCCGCAGGCGCAGGAACTGGCTGCACTGCTGGCTGAAAAAGGCCCGCAGGCGACGCTGGCCGAGATATCTGGGCTGGAAGCCGATAGCGAAGTGGTCACCTCAGTGGTGAGTGCTTACAACGCTATGGCATAATGCGCGCCTTTTAATAGCTCACTCGGGCGCGGTGCCAACCGTGCCCGTCGGCGGTAGTGGAACGATGCAGGCAATAATGGAAGAGAAGCAAGCTTTTGAAAACCGGGTGCTTGAGCGCCTGAACGCCGGTCGATCGGTGAGAAGCTTCCTGATCGCCGCCGTTGAGCTATTGGCTGAAGCGGTCAACCTGCTGGTGTTGCAGGTTTTCCGCAAAGACGATTATGCCGTGAAGTATGCGGTCGAACCGTTACTGCTTGGCGACGGTCCGCTGGGTGAACTGTCGGTGCGCCTGAAACTGATTTACGGCTTGGGCGTCATCAATCGTCATGAATATGAAGATTGTGAGTTGCTGCTGGCGCTGCGTGAGGAGTTGAATCACGACACCAGCGATTATCGCTTTACTGACGATGAAATCCTTGGCCCGTTTGGCGAACTTCACTGCGTAGTTGCCTGGCCGCCACAACCCGATTTCACCCGTGACGACGAGGCGTTGCGCAGTATGCTGCAACAACGCTATTTGCAGATGGTCCGTTCTACCATGGTGCTGTCGCTAACCGAGCTGATTTCACGTATCTCGCACAAGCAGGCGTTTAAGAAACCTGCCGTTTAACAGCGTACTGCATGCATATCCGCTCGCCCCGCTGCAAAATCGCCCCGTTTTGATGTATCCTTTGCCTGTTTTCCTTAACGAGTTTCCCCTGATGAAAGAACAAGAAAAAGCCGAGATCAAACAGCTCAGTGATCAACTGGACGCATTGAATCGCAAAGAACCCCAGCTGCTGGAATCTGGCGATGCCGAAAAACTCGGCGAGCTGCTGCGTGAAAAAGAGAAGCTGGTGCTGGAAATTGAACGCCTGCGTGGCGTGCGTGAAGACAAGCTCAGCAAAGAAGCGCAACAGCTGCAGAAGCTGGGTTTCAGTCGTGAAATCACCAAGAAAGAACAAGCCAACATGGGCGCATTTAAGAAAAGCGTGCGCGGCCTGGTGGTGGTGCATCCAATGACCGCGCTCGGACGTGAGATGGGGCTGAAGGTAATGACCGGCTACGCGAAACAGCCGTTCTGATAGCTGATTACGCGGCGTGTGACACGTCGCGTTCTACGCTTTCCACTGGTGCAGGTTCAATTCCTGCTGCCTGTAGCACCTGCGTATTGAGCGTATCCATCAGCGTATAGCGACGGCGATACTCTGCGCGCTTCTTACTGGCAATCTCTTCCAGCGCTTTCCTTTCCATATGCAGTGGCAACGTACACAGTCCATCGGCACGCGCCTCTCCGCCCAGTGACAGCCAGAACTCGCTGTAGCTGGCGAAGAATTTGTCACCTTTACTGTGGCGATAGCGCAGGCTGCGGAAAACATGCGTGGTATCTCCCACCGCAGTTATCGCTTGCACGCCACACTGTTGCGCCAGAATAAATACGGCCTCCATTAATAAACGTTTTGGGAATACGCCATGTGCGGCTTTGGTCGCATCACGGATCACGTCATTCGAAATGTGTTTACGCGGACCCTGTAAGCCGCCAATTAATAATGTGCGCTTGCCCTGCTCCTGAATAATTGAAAAAGAGAGCGAGGCAATATTCATGGTTTGATAATTGAGTGTCAGGGTTATTTCACCTTCGCGGTCAAAATGTCCTGGACAGCAATGAATGACAAAAGCTTCGTCATTTTTTCCCTGCATGGCGGCAATCTGCTGCGACGTCGGGCTTAATAACAGCTGGCGCAGTTTGACGTTATCCAACTGATCCATCGTGACATAATGGTCAAGCAATGCCTGAGCACGCTGCGCCACGCTGAAGCCCGCGCGCAGGTAGGGACGATGAGGTTTTGCCGGCAGCAAGCCCTGCATCTTCAACAGTTGTGGCAGAAACGGCAGTTTCGCTAACTCGTTGAGGTAATTAAACGTGGTAACAGGAAAGATTAAAGACCTTAAAGCAAATTTAAAGCGGAACATACTGCTGTTCCATAACTTATCAGGTCTGACTTTTCCGCTAATTAACGGCAAAAACAGGGATGCCGACGAATCTTTATTCGCCACAGGGGTAGTGATAGTAGACATGGTTATTTTAACTTTTATTTGATCAACTGCGGCTACTATATGCCCCAAATTATCAACGAAAAGTTAATAACGACCGCAACGGTATTGTCAGCAACGGTAATATCGAAGTGGTTTAAGAAGTGTTTAGAAATCGTAAAGAAAAAACCGGTGAAGCAGCTTCACCGGTTGTGTGCGTTGGCTATCGCCTGAACTTACTTAGCGGCAGCAAAACGTGCTGCTGCTTCGTCCCAGTTCACCACGTTCCAGAACGCTTTGATGTAATCAGGACGTTTGTTCTGATACTTCAGGTAGTAAGCGTGTTCCCACACATCCAGACCAATAATTGGCTCACCGGATGCGCCAGAAATCGCTTCGCCCATCAGTGGGCTATCTTGGTTTGCGGTTGAAACCACAGCCAGCTTGTCGCCCTTTTTCACCAGCCACGCCCAGCCTGAACCGAAACGGGTGGTCGCGGCTTTCTCGAACTCAGCCTGGAATGCTTCAACGCTGCCGAAATCTTTTTCGATAGCGGCTTTCAGTTCGCCTTGCAGGCTGGTGCCCAGTTTCAGGCCTTTCCAGAAGAAGCTGTGGTTAGCGTGGCCGCCTGCGTTGTTACGCAGTGGACCTTTTTTGTCTGCTGGCAGCTGATCCAGTTTAGCGATCAGTCTTCAACCGGCAGGTTAGCGAATTCGGTCCCTTCCAGTGCTGCGTTTGCGTTGTTAACGTAGGCCTGGTGGTGTTTAGAGTGATGGATTTCCATCGTCTGCTTGTCGAAGTGTGGTTCCAGTGCGTCATACGCGTAAGGCAGGGATGGCAGTGAATAACTCATGTTCTTCCTCTCCATTTAGTGTTTTGCAGCACCACCTCAGCAGGGTGCCGCGTAAGCAGTCGGATCATTATAGTTAAAATCATGATCGGTAAAAGGGTTATCAATGCCTTAGATTTGATAAGGATTTGATGAATCTGGGAAAAGCACCGCACGCAGAGTCACATCTCATGCACGCGGTGCCGCAGGATTACATCTTGTGCGTGCTGGCACGCAGCTTGAGCTGCACCGGCAATTCGTTGATCACGGGCGGCTCATCTCCCTTCAATGCGGAAAGTAAGCGCTTGCCCGCGATCCTGCCCATCTCTTCGTATGGCAGCACAACACTGGTGAGCGGCGGTGAGCATACCGCCGCCAGCGGACCACCGCCGATACTGGCGATCGCCAGCTGGCTGGGAATGGCAATGCCTGCGGCGTGGCAAGCCATGATCGCACCACAGGCCACTTCGTCACTGGTGCAAATCAGCACATCCAATTCCGGCCAGGTCAGACGGATCTCTGCCAGCAGGCTGTGTCCGGCGGCAAAGGTGGGCATTTTCGGCGAGGTCACCACGCGGTGCGGGGCCTGATTCAATGCCAGCATCCCGCTGTGCCAGCCATTCAGCAGCTGGCGAAAAATCGTGGTATTGGTTTGCGTGCACAGCAAACCGAGATGGCGATAGCCGCGTTCCACCAAACTCTGCACCAGCTGGCGAATCGCTTTGGCGTAATCCACGCCGATGCTAATACCCGCTGATTCCTGATGCACACCGCCGATATCCATCACCGGCAGGCCGGAATTACTCAGCAAACGATAGGCTTCAGCGGCATTGTCGAAGTTAAAATGCACCATCGCCGCCGGATTATACGAGAGCAACATCTCGATCAACTCGCTCTCTTCCGCCGCCGAGTGGTTGGCTTCCGCCAGCATCATGTTGTAACCCTGCGGGCGCAGGATCTCCTGCAGCGCTTCCGACACAATCGCACTACCCGGCGTCGCAAACGAAGGTACCACCATGGTGATCAACTTCGACGACGCGACGCCAGATTGCGCGCCTGGATGTTCGGCACGTAAGCCAGTTCCGTCACCGCCGCATCGATTTTGGCACGGATTTCAGGTGAGACTTTCTCCGGCATGCGCAACGCACGTGATGCCGTCATAGTACTCACGCCGACCAAACGGGCAACATCGGCCAGTGTGCTTTTGCCGGTACCGCGCCGTTTTTTCTCTGCCATGCCTTCTCCTAACTGACTCGCTACAAATGCCCGCACGCAGCTTAAAACCAAATGCGCCAACGTGCCACGTTAATAACCATAGATTCGGGCACGCTTCACCGGTTGAGGATTTTCAGAATCTCCGAGCATGTCAGGTGCTTGCAACGATGACAAACGGGCTGCACGAAAATGTTAGCGATAACACAGTTTTTAACAACATCCGTGTTAGCGCTAACTTTTGCGACAACCATCACAGAAAAGCGGTGAGAAAATCACCTAAAGTGCACTCCATCGACGAATAACCAGGAATTACTGATGCTCACTCAATGGCTGACACCGCAACATATCCGCATCGTAGAGCAGGTCAACGACTGGCAGGAAGCGGTACGTTTATCTGCAGAGCCGTTGCTGGCTGAAGGCGCGATTACGCCAGCCTATCTCGATGCCATCTTCACCTCGCATGCTGAACTTGGGCCTTATTACGTGCTGGCGCCGGGCCTGGCGATGCCACATGCCCGTCCGGAACAGGGGGCGCGTAAAAATGGCCTGTCATTGTTGCACGTGAAAAAAGGCGTGAGTTTTGAAGCGGATGAAAACGATCCGGTTTACGTCATCATCATGTTGTGTGCACTCTCCGGCGACGATCATATCCAGATGATCACTGCGCTGGCAGAGGTGTTCAGCGACGAATCCCGCCTGCAGCAATTGCTGTCGGCTGCTACCTTGCCAGCGATTGAAGCTGTCATTTCAAATTAATCACCAGAGAACCCTATTATGAAAAAAGTATTGATCGTGTGTGGAAATGGTTTAGGCAGCAGCTTTATTGTCGAAATGAACGTGAAGAAAATTGTGGCGGAATTAGGTAAAGAGGCAGAAGTCGGCCATACCGATTTAACCACGGCGAAATCTGAGCAGGCTGATTTAATTATTAGCGCCAAAGATATTGCCGATCAGTTATCCGGGCACAGCGCGCAGGTATTTGGTCTGACAAACTTATTAGACAACGCCAAAATTAAAGAAATCCTGGCGGAAAATCTGTAATAGCCCGATTTTACTCACATGGAGTAATTATGCTGCAATTTATCATCAAGGATGTTCTTGGAACACCCGCAATACTTGTCGGCCTTTTTTCCCTGATTGGTTTATTATTGCAAAAGAAACCGGTGTCGGATGTTATTTCCGGCACGCTGAAAACCATCATGGGCTTTGTGATTCTTATCGCTGGGGCCAACCTCATTGCGGCAACACTGACCATTTTCAGCCAGCTGTTTGAGCACTCGTTCAATATTCAGGGTGTAGTGCCAAATACCGATGCGATGGCGGCGCTGGCGCAGAAAAGTTACGGCACCGAAACCGCGATGATCATGGTGTTCGGTATGCTGGTCAACATTCTGCTGGCGCGTATCACCCCGCTGAAATACATCTTCCTGACCGGCCACCACACGCTGTATATGTCGGCAATGCTGGCGGTGATTTTGTCCGTGGGAGGCATACACGGCTTCTGGTTAGTGCTGATCGGTTCCCTGATTCTCGGCACCATGATGGTGGTGTGCCCGGCGATTCTGCAGCCGTTCACGCGCAAAATCACCAATTCGGACGATCTGGCGCTCGGTCACTTCGGCTCAACCGGTTATTTGCTGGCTGCGTTGGTGGGTAAAGCGGTGGGCAAAGGCAGTCCATCCACCGAAGAGCTGAAGGTCCCGAAAACCCTAAACTTCCTGCGTGACTCGTCGGTGGCGATCTCGCTGACCATGATGATTCTGTTTATCGCGCTGGTGTTGGTGGCGGGCAAAGAGTTCACCGAAAGTCAGGTGAGCGGCGGTCAGAACTTCATCGTGTTCGCCATTATTCAGTCCATCACCTTTGCGGCTGGCGTTTATATCATCCTCGCCGGTGTGCGTATGGTGATTGCCGAGATCGTACCGGCATTTAAAGGCATCGCAGATAAATTAGTCCCGAACGCTAAACCGGCGCTGGACTGCCCAACCGTGTTCCCGTTCGCGCCGAATGCAGTGATCATCGGCTTCCTGTGCAGCTTCTCTGCCGGTCTGATCAGCATGTTCCTGTGCCCGCTGTTTGGTCTGAGCGTCATTGTTCCTGGCCTGGTGCCCCACTTCTTCTGCGGTGCCACTGCTGGCGTATACGGCAACATCACCGGCGGACGTCGCGGCGCGGTAGTCGGCTCTTTTGTACAAGGGCTGCTGATCTCCTTCCTGCCGGCGATTCTGCTGCCGCTGATGGGCGACCTGGGCTTTGCCTCCACCACCTTCGGCGACGCAGACTTCGGTATTGTCGGCATCGTGCTCGGCCACATTATTTCGTTCTTCCATTGATGTCGTAGCCCCTAAATAATTTGAGGTGCAGGAAGGCGGCAAGAGAATGAATCCCATGGAGCTTACTCCGGTAAGTGACTGGGGTGAATGAGCGCAGCCAACGCACCTGCAGCTTTAAGAATGACGGGGATAAACAGCGCCTGCGGGCGCTGTATTATGTAATGAGGAAATAAACAATGAACGCTCAATTTTCACCGTCATTAATGTGTATGGATCTCACGCGTTTTCGTGAACAAATCGAAGCGATGAACAATACCGCGGCTTTTTATCATGTCGATATTATGGACGGCAGCTACGTTAAAAACATTACGCTATCGCCGTTCTTTATCGAGAATCTGCGTAAAATTACCGATGTGCCGATCGATGTGCATTTGATGGTTAACCATCCAGAAGATATTATTCCGATGTGCATCGAAGCGGGCGCGGATATTATTAGCTTCCACCCGGAGACAGCGAATAACAAAATATTCCGTTTGCTGACCCAAATCAAAGAAGCCGGCCGTCGCTGTGGCGTGGTATTAAACCCGGCAACGCCTGCCGAGAGCATTCGCGAATATGCGCATCTGCTGGATAAGGTTACGGTGATGTCGGTAGATCCTGGTTTTGCAGGGCAGAAATTTATTCCGGAAACACTGAACAAGATTCGCCAGCTGATTGCCATGCGCGAAGCGCACGGTTATCACTATCTGACAGAGATTGATGGCTCCTGCAATGCGCGCACCTTTAAGCAGATTGCTGCTTCTGGTGTGGATGTGTTTATCGTTGGCACATCAGGTTTGTTCAATCTGGATGATGACGTGGCGCAGGCGTGGCAGAAGATGGAAAGTATTTTTGCCGAGGAAACAGCCGCCGCGTAATCCTTAAATAGCGCGATAAATCGCACCGCTACAAGAGTATGAATAATGTGTAGCGGTGCAATTTATTGCGCATCTTTTAGCGACCCAGCTCGGTCAGTGACTTATCCAGCGCACCCACCAGCCAATCAATATCCGCTTCCTGGAACGCCAACGGCGGACGCAGTTTTAGTACGTTGCCATACGGTCCGGCCACTGACGTCAACACGCGGTGATCGCGTAGCTTCTCAGTGAGATCCAGCGCCAGCGCTTTATCCGGCGTTTTGCTGGTGCGGTCCTGCACCAGTTCGAAGCCAATAAACAGCCCCGCACCGCGCACATCACCAATGCTTTCATGGCGATCCATCAGCTTCTGCAACTCGGCGAGCAGTTTGGCACCGACCACGCGGCTGTGCTCCTGCAATCCTTCTTCTTTAATCACCGTCAACACCGCCTGCGCCGCCGCCATGGCAACTGGGTTACCGCCAAAGGTGTTGAAATAAGGGATATCGTCACTAAACGCCGCCAGCACATCACTCTTCGCCAGCAGGCCGGAGACCGGAATGCCGTTGCCCATTGGTTTGCCAGTGGTCACCACATCCGGCACCACGCCGTGACGGGCAAAGCCCCAGAAGGCGTCACCGGTACGACCAAAGCCCGGCTGCACTTCATCGGCGATGAAGATACCGCCGTTAGCGTGCACCACATCCACCGCTTTCTGCAGGAAGCCGCGTGGATTCGGCAGCACGCCATCGGAAGAGAAGATCGAATCCGCGAGGAAGCCAGCAAACTTGATGCCGTGCGCTTTCATGTCATCGATCTGTTTCTGGATTTCGTTGGCAAACCATTCGCCCAGATCCGGTGCGTTGACGCGATAAGCATCGGGAGGAGAAACCAGGCGCGTAGTGGCCGCGAGTGGCTGGCCGCTGCCCAATGCCGGAGAGACGCCAGACGTCAGATCGCTGGTGCCGTGATAGGCTTCCTGCGACACGATAATTCCGGTACCGCCGCTGAAGGCTCGCGCCACGCGGATCGCCAAATCGTTGGCCTCCGAACCGGTACACATATACATGGCACGGTCGATGGCATCTGGCGTGGTTGCCAGCAGCTCTTCGGTGTAATCGAGAATACGTTCGTGCAGATAACGCGTGTGGGTGTTCAGCATCTTCATCTGCTGATTCACCGCTTCAATCACCGCCGGATGGCAGTGACCAATGCTGGCCACGTTGTTGTACACATCAAGATATTTATTACCTGCGGCATCCCACAGATACTGCCCTTCACCGCGCACCAGATGCACCGGCTTACGATAAAACAGGCGATACGACTCGCCCAACACTTTGCTGCGCTTGTCTGTCAGCTGGCGGGTTGCCGCATCCAGACCGTCGGCGTGCTCAGCACGAAAACTGTTGGTGTCCATGATGGTGGAACGTGTAGCCATGGTAACTCCCGTTGCGAAGGTGAAAGGGGTGCATGATGTGTGACCGTTGTCACTATCATGCCTGCTTTAACAACAAATGCAACCAAATACCCAAATACAACCAAATACACATGACGCCGTGATGACACTCAGGTAAGCTTAGGCCCAGATTATTACGCTACAGGGAAAAGTCATGCTGCAGGAAACCCGCTTACATCGCATCCGAGCCCTGCTGACCACGCAGCATCAGGTCAGCACCGAGCGCATTATTAATGAGCTGGGTATTTCGCGGGAAACAGCGCGGCGGGACATTATTGAGCTGGAAGCGCAGGGCTTAGCGCGACGAGTGCATGGCGGTTTAGTGGCGGTGGACAGTCAACCGGAACCCCCGCTGCAAGTGCGGCGTAATGCTCAAGCCAAAGAGAAACGCGCGATTGCCGTGGCGGCAGCACAGCATTTGCAGCCGGGCCAGACGCTGTTTCTCGATGCCGGCACCACCACCACCATGCTGGCGGAGCAGCTGCGCAGCATGTCCGGCTTGACCATTATCACCAACAGCCTGCAGGCCGCGCTGGCACTCAGCGCCGCCGAAGAACATGAGACGCTGAATAATCAGGTGATTTTGCTTGGCGGGATGATGATGGCGGGCGCACAGCAGACGCGCGGAGAAATCACGGTCGGTGAGATTTACCGCTATCGCGCCGACGTCGCCCTGCTTTCACCAGTCGGCATTGATGCCAAAAACGGCGCCAGCAGTTTCCATCCGCACGAAGCGGCGATCGCCCGCGCCATGGTGCAGCAGGCTGCCCGTACCATTTTACTGGCGGATCACAGCAAGCTAGGGGTGATAAGCCGCACGGTTTACGCGCCGGTTGGGGAAGTGGATTTGCTGATTTGCGACAACGGACCCGCCAAAGCAGGCGCATTAGCCGCGCTCCAGCAGGCGTTACCGCAGGTGCAGGTAGTTTAACGGCTGAGAAAATAGCGATAGGCGAATTCGTTGAGTTCAGCACGATTGCCCATCGCATGCCAGATACGCAGTTGACGTAAGCGCTCTTTCTTACGCATGGGCAAGTTTAAACCGTAGGTTTCCAGCGTTATCGCGGCAGCGTGCTGATTTTCGGCCAAACGATCGGGCGCGACCGCGACTTCTCCATTGTCGAAATTACAGATGAAGTAGTCGTCAAAATCGTAGTCGGGCCGATCGGGTTTAATTAATGCGGCATGATACTTCTCACGCTTCTGACTTTGGCACATATCACAGCAGGGAAATAAGTTTTCCCAGTCAAATGCCGATTCAGGGAACTGGCTCTTGGGTTTGAAATGCTCCAGCGTCTCACGGCTTTCACTGCCAATAAATCCATCACAAAATGCACAATGATGCTGCGTCATCTCTAACAATGCCGTGCGCACCGCATGATAACAAGCCTCGGAAAACCAGCGAAATCGTGCCGCAGGATTTTGACTACGCGCAACGATATAACGCGCTGTCCAATCTTGTTGATGCTCTTCCAGACAGCAGGGCCAGGATCCGCGTTCTAATTTGAACATTCCATGTTCCTCTTATTTGCTTAAACGACGTGCGATCTGCCGCAACTCCATTTCAATAATCATTCTAACTCTTCACCGCGAGCGCGAAGCTTGTCCGCTAATGACATTAGCGCGGTATCATCTGCAGGGTTCTGCAAATAACCATTACGCGCGAGCTTAAATGACGCCAGTAATTTCTCGGTCTCAATGTCAAAGCGTTCGCCCACATCAAACACCTCTTCAAGAATAAGCTGAATGCTTTTTCCTGCCCCTGATTCGGTGGGCACGATCTCTTCAGGCACTGACGCATCACGAAGCATATGGCGCTGAGGATCCGGCAGCCGATACACCCAGGCATCTTCTAGTGAGCCGACAACAAATGGAGAATGGGTAGAGACAAACACTTGCGCATTCGGCAGAAGCTTTTGTATCGCAGGCAATATCCGGCGCTGCCATTTTGGATGAAGATGAATATCGACTTCATCGAGGAAGAGAATAATCGGTTGGGAGAAAATCTCTCGCTTCTGAGTAAACGGAATATCTTCCAGTCGTAAAGCCAGGTCTGATACCCAGTGAATAATGGATTTTAACCCTTCCGGTAGCGAATCAAACGTCATCTCGCAGCCATCCAACAGGAATGCCACTGCTAAAGGATGACGCTGCAGTTTAAACTCGATGGAAACTTCGCAAATTTCGAAGATGAAGTCAGCTATCTTGCGTAACGCGAATTGATAATATTTTTCTTCTTCAGCGGCGTTATCCAGCTTCGAAAGGGCAGCCTTGGTGATGTTATTGGCAATCCATTGTGCCAATAAAGATGCCCGACACGTGTTTTCAAAAGACAATGCCTTATCAAACGGTGAATCGTTAATATCAACGATAGCATTGACTCTGAACTGCCCGTGAAGACTTCGACTGCCGGAATAGGCAAAGGCAGCATAGGGAAATTGGACTTGATTGATTCTGGCGAATTTATCGTAATGGCGGGAATAGCGTTCAGTTAAATTAATATACTTTTCATCACCATAATATCTCAACCCGCACGCGCCTGCGATTAACGCGTATTCACCTTCTTGTTCACGCAGCTCTCGCAGAGTGTAAATTCCGTTGCCTGACGCAAAGTTAAAACCCACGCAACTCGTGTCGCTCACGAATCTATTTTTTATCAATGGTTCAGCGGTGTGAGAGTCAAAAAATTGCCGCTAACGCATATAACACCGTGCTTTTGCCACATCCGTTGGGGCCGGTAAAAATATGGATCTCAGCTTTACCGGCATCACGCAGCGCGCTTTCAGCAGGTGGAAAATCAAAGTGGGTATTTTCAAAAACACCGATGCCTTTCAGGGTCAGGCTTTCAATACGATGAGGCTGTCGCATTGCATCACATCCTTGTGGTGAATTCTGTTTCGTTAAACCAGGCGCTGCGGATGACTGTACACCGTGGCGCGTCCCGGCTTACTAAACCCTATCAGCGTTAAATTACAACGCTCGGCGACCTCAACTGCGAGCTGGGTCGCAGCGGATACCGCAAATAAAATCTCCACGCCGCACATCGCGGACTTTTGCACCATCTCATAGCTGGCACGGCTGGAGACCAGCACCGCGCCCTGCTGCCACGACTGCTGGCTGCGATGCCCCAGCAGTTTATCCAGTGCCACATGACGGCCCACATCTTCGCAGCCACCGAGTAACTCACCGTGCGGTGACATCCATGCCGCCGCGTGCGTGCATCCGGTGAGATTGCCGATGGGTTGGTAATTACGCAGTTGCGCCAGGCCGATATCAAGGTTCGCCAGATCGAAGGTTTGGGTAAAGGGCAGCGGCTGCAGCGGTTTACCAATCTGGTCGAGTTGTTCCACGCCGCATACGCCACAGCCAGTTCTGCCCGCCATGGCACGGCGCTGCTCTTTAAGCGCCATAAAGCGGCGGCTGGAGAGTTCGATCTGCACTTCAATGCCGTTGCAGCCGGGCACCACATCCATGCCGAAGATCTCATCGGGCTTATCAATGATGCCTTCTGAGAGCGAGAAACCGAGCGCAAAAGCCTCGAGATCGTTGGGCGTGGCCATCATCACCACATGGGAAATGCCGTTATACACCAGCGCGATCGGCACCTCTTGTGCCAGCCAGTCGGTTTCCGCCGTGCTGATATCACGCCGCTGGCGCACCTGCGCCTGCACTGCGCCTGAGATCTCACTCACACTCTGATGACTTTCCTGTGCTTTAACTTTCACTTTGCTCGCCTCGGACAACAACCACATTAAAGCAGTGGTATTATTTCGCTGCTATTCTCACACTATTAGTTGGGTCATTGTGAACCTCGGCCCAACGCATCGCAAAACTAAAAAATGTGAAGTCATGTCGACTCAAGGATTAACCATGAACGTCAGCCGAAGAAAATTCTTCAAGATCTGTGCTGGCGGTATGGCAGGGACATCGGCAGCACTGCTCGGCTTTACGCCGGACGTGGCGCTGGCGGAAACGCGACAGTACAAGCTGCTGCGTGCCCGCGAAACCCGTAATACCTGCACCTACTGCTCAGTGGGCTGTGGCTTATTAATGTACAGCCTCGGTGACGGCGCGAAAAACGCCAAAGAGACCATTTTCCACATTGAAGGAGATCCGGACCATCCGGTGAGTCGTGGTGCATTGTGCCCGAAAGGCGCGGGTCTGCTCGACTTTATTCACAGCGAAAGCCGTTTGAAATACCCTGAATATCGCGCGCCGGGCTCGGATAAATGGCAGCGCATCAGCTGGGACGATGCCTTTGATCGTATCGCTAAACTGCTGAAAGCCGACCGTGACGCCAACTTTATCGCGCAGAACGCCGCAGGCGTTACCGTCAACCGCTGGCTGTCATCAGGCATGCTGTGTGCCTCCGCGTCCAGCAACGAAACCGGCTATTTAACCCAGAAATTTACCCGATCGCTTGGCATGTTAGCGGTCGACAACCAGGCACGCGTTTGACACGGACCAACGGTAGCAAGTCTTGCTCCAACATTTGGTCGCGGTGCGATGACCAACCACTGGGTCGACATCCGAAATGCCAATCTGATCGTTGTGATGGGTGGCAACGCCGCTGAAGCGCATCCTGTGGGATTCCGCTGGGCGATGGAAGCCAAGATTCACAACAAAGCCAAATTGATTGTTATCGATCCGCGCTTCACGCGTACGGCATCGGTGGCAGACTTTTACACGCCGATTCGTTCCGGCACCGACATTGCTTTCCTGTCGGGCGTGCTGCTGTGGCTGCTGCAAAATGACAAAATCCAGCATGAATATGTGCAGGCGTACACCAACGCCAGCCTGATTGTGCGCGAGGATTATCATTTCGATGACGGCCTGTTCAGCGGCTACGACGACGAAAATCGCAAATACGACAAAACCAGCTGGAACTATGAGCTGGGCGATGACGGCTTTGCCAAACGCGATGACAGCCTGCAACATCCGCGCTGCGTGTGGAATCTCCTCAAGCAACACGTCAGCCGCTACACGCCAGAAATGGTGTCACGCATCTGTGGCACGCCAAAAGAGGACTTCCTGCACGTCTGCGAGCTGATTGGTGAAACCAGCGCGCGCGACCGCACCACCTCATTCCTGTATGCGCTCGGCTGGACGCAGCACTCGGTCGGTGCCCAGAACATCCGCACCATGGCGATGATCCAGCTGCTGCTCGGCAACATGGGCATGGCGGGCGGCGGTGTGAACGCGTTGCGCGGTCACTCCAATATTCAGGGACTTACCGATCTCGGCCTGCTGTCGCAGAGTTTGCCGGGTTACATGACGCTGCCCTCGGAGAAACAGACCGATCTGCCAACCTATCTCGCGGCCAATACCCCGAAACCGACGCTGCCCGGCCAGGTGAACTACTGGAGCAACTACCCGAAATTCTTTGTCAGCATGATGAAAGCCTTCTTCGGCGACAAAGCGCAGGCTGAGAACAGCTGGGGCTTCGACTGGTTACCGAAGTGGGACAAAGGCTACGACGTCTTGCAGTATTTCGAGATGATGTCGCAGGGCAAAGTGAACGGCTATCTGTGCCAGGGCTTTAACCCGGTGGCCTCGTTCCCGAATAAACGCAAAGTCATCGCGTCGCTGTCGAAACTGAAGTTCCTGGTGACCATTGACCCGCTCAACACCGAAACCTCGACCTTCTGGCAAAACCACGGCGAGTTTAACGATGTCGATCCGGCGAAGATTCAGACCGAAGTGTTCCGCCTGCCTTCAACCTGCTTTGCCGAAGAGAACGGCTCGATAGTCAACTCCGGTCGCTGGCTGCAGTGGCACTTCAAAGGCCAGGATGCGCCGGGCGAAGCGCTGAATGACGGTGAAATCCTCTCTGGCATCTACAGCCGTCTGCGCAAAATGTACGCCAGCGAAGGCGGTGCCTTGCCAGAGCAGGTGCTGAACATGAGCTGGAACTATCAGACGCCAGATAACCCGGCGTCGGAAGAAGTGGCGATGGAGAGCAACGGCAAAGCGCTGGCAGATGTTTTCGATGACAAAGGCACGTTACTGGTGAAAAAAGGCCAGCAGCTCAGCAGCTTTGCGCAGTTGAAAGATGACGGCAGCACCAGCAGCGGCTGCTGGATTTTCGCGGGCAGCTGGACGCCAGAGGGCAACCAGATGGCGCGGCGTGATAACACTGATCCGAGTGGATTGGGCAACACGCTGAACTGGAGTTGGGCGTGGCCGCTCAATCGTCGCATTCTTTATAACCGCGCATCGGCCGATCCGCAGGGCAATCCGTGGGATCCGAAACGGCAAATCCTCAAGTGGGATGGCAGCAAATGGGGCGGCATGGATATTCCGGACTACAGCGCCGCCGCACCGGGTAGCAATGTGGGGCCGTTTATCATGCAGCCAGAAGGCATGGGCCGCCTGTTTGCGCTCGACAAAATGGCTGAAGGTCCGTTCCCGGAACACTACGAGCCTTTCGAAACGCCGCTCGGCACCAATCCACTGCACCCGAACGTCATTTCGAATCCGGCAGCACGCGTGTTCAAAGACGATCTGGCATCAATGGGTAAAGCCGAGCAGTTCCCGTATGTCGGCACCACTTATCGTCTCACCGAACACTTCCATTACTGGACCAAACACGCGTTGCTCAATGCCATCGCGCAGCCGGAACAGTTTGTGGAGATAGGCGAGAAGCTGGCCAATAAGCTGGGCATCGTGCAGGGCGATACGGTGAAAGTCAGCTCCAATCGCGGCTACATCAAAGCCAAAGCTGTGGTCACCAAACGCCTGCGTCCGCTCGATGTGGATGGCAAAACCATCGATACCATCGGCATTCCGATCCACTGGGGTTATCAGGGCATTGCCAAGAAAGGCTTTATCGCCAATACCCTGACGCCGTTTGTCGGTGATGCCAACACGCAAACGCCGGAGTTTAAGGCGTTCCTGGTCAATGTTGAGAAGGTGTAGGAGAACGTAGATGGCTTATCAATCGCAAGACATTATCCGCCGCTCCGCCACCAATGGTTTCACGCCTGCCCCGCAGGCGCGTAATCATCAGCAGGAGGTAGCGAAGCTGATCGACGTCACCACCTGCATCGGCTGCAAAGCTTGCCAGGTGGCGTGTTCAGAGTGGAACGACATCCGCGATGAGGTCGGGCATAACGTTGGGGTGTACGACAACCCAGCGGATTTGACCGCCAAATCCTGGACGGTGATGCGCTTCTCAGAAGTGGAAGAGCACGGCAAGTTAGAGTGGCTGATCCGCAAGGATGGCTGCATGCACTGCGCCGATCCCGGCTGCCTGAAAGCCTGCCCGTCGGAAGGCGCGATTATTCAGTACGCTAACGGCATCGTCGATTTTCAGTCCGAGCAGTGCATTGGCTGTGGCTACTGCATTGCCGGCTGTCCATTTGACGTGCCGCGTCTGAATAAAGACGACAACCGCGTGTATAAATGCACGTTGTGCGTCGATCGTGTCAATGTCGGTCAGGAACCGGCGTGTGTGAAAACCTGCCCGACCGGTGCGATTCACTTCGGCAGTAAAACCGATATGCAGGCGCTGGCGGGCGAACGCGTGGCGGAGTTAAACACGCGCGGCTATGCCAATGCCGGGTTATACGATCCGGAAGGTGTCGGCGGCACACATGTCATGTACGTGCTGCATCATGCAGATAAACCGCAGTTGTATCACGGTTTGCCGGAAAACCCGAGCATCAGTCCGGCGGTCACTTTCTGGAAAGGCATCTGGAAACCGCTGGCCGCCATCGGTTTCGCCGCCACCTTCGCCGCCTCGGTATTCCATTATGTTGGCGTCGGGCCGAACCGGGTGGAAGATGAGGAAGACAACCTGCACGAAAAAGAGGAGCGCGAATAATGAAAAAGCGCGATCGTCTGGTGCGTTACAGCGCACCGGAACGCATCAATCACTGGATTGTGGCGTTCTGTTTTGTTCTGGCGGCCCTGAGCGGGCTGGGTTTCTTCTTCCCCTCGTTTAACTGGCTGATGCACGTGCTGGGCACACCACAACTGGCGCGTATCCTGCATCCGTTTGTTGGTGTGGTGATGTTTGCCGCTTTTCTGATCATGTTTTTGCGCTACTGGAAACAGAATCTGATTAATCGCGAAGACCTGATCTGGGCGAAAAACATCAACAAGATCGTGCGCAATGAAGAGGTGGGTGATACCGGCAAATACAACTTCGGGCAGAAGTGTGTGTTCTGGGCTGCTATCATCAGCTTAGTCTTGCTGCTGGCGAGCGGAGTGGTTATCTGGCGCCCTTACTTCGCAGGCGCCTTTGCAATTCCGCTGATTCGCGCCGCTTTGGTGGTGCATTCGGTCTCAGCTGTGGCATTGATCGTGGTGATTATGGTGCATATCTACGCGGCCCTGTGGGTCAAAGGCACCATTACTGCCATGGTTGAGGGCTGGGTGCCGGCCGCGTGGGCGAAGAAACATCATCCACGCTGGTATCGTGAGCAGCGCCAACGCCAAACACAACAGGAAAAACGTCCCTGATGAGTATTCGCATTATCCCGCAGGACCAGCTGGAGAAAGGCGAAAAAACACGGCGGAACAGGTTCCGCCGCTGCTTTTCCCTCGGCTGAAAAATCTGTACAGCCGCCGTGCAGCGCGTTTGCGTGAGCTGGCCGCGAAGAATCCGTTGGGCGATTATCTGCGCTTTGCTGCGGTGATCGCGCAGGCGCAGGACATCGTGCTGTACGATCATCCGCTGCAACTCGATTTGCGCCAGCGTTTGGCCGAAAGCGCCGCACAGGGTAAACCTCCGCTCGATATCCACACCTATCCCCGCGATGCCCACTGGCAGCGTCTGCTGCATTCGCTGATTGCCGAGCTGAAGCCCGAGATGAGCGGCCAGGCATTGGCGGTGCTGGAGAACCTGGAGAAGGCCTCCTCTTCCGAGCTGGAAGGCCTGGCCAGCGCGCTACTGGAGGGCGATTTTGCGCAAGTCAGTAGCGATAAATCCCCGTTTATCTGGGCGGCACTTTCAATCTATTGGGCGCAGATGGCGGCGCTGATCCCCGGCAAAGCGCGTGCAGAATACGGTGAACATCGCCAGTTTTGCCCGGTGTGCGCCAGCGTGCCGGTCACCAGCGTGGTGCATATGGATGTGGGCCAGCAGGGGCTGCGTTATCTACACTGTAATTTGTGTGAAAGTGAATGGTATGTGGTGCGCAGCAAGTGCTCCAACTGCGAGCAAACCCGCGACCTCCATTACTGGTCACTCGACAGCGAGAAAGCCGCGGTGAAAGCCGAAAGCTGTGGCGACTGTGGCACCTATCTGAAGATGCTGTATCAGGAGAAGGATCCGGCGGTGGAACCGGTGGCCGATGATTTGGCCTCGCTGGTGCTGGATGCGCGCATGGAGCAGGAAGGCTTTGCCCGTAGCAGCCTGAATCCGTTTATGTTTCCAGGGGATTAAGCCGAATTTCAGCTTTCCCACGAACTGTAGCGGCGCGATTTATCGCGCTATTTTGAGCCATTACATCAACGCGCGATAAATCGCGCCGCTACAATTTGTGTCCTTATCACTGTCGCAAAGGAAACGCCTGATGAAACTGATTGGCAGCTACACCAGCCCTTTTGTCCGCAAAATTTCAGTGATCCTGTTGGAAAAAGGCCTGGTGTTCGAATTTGTTAACCAGTCGCCCTGGGTAGAAGACAGCCATGTGCCGCAATACAACCCGCTGGGCAAAGTGCCGGCGCTGGTCGACGATAACCATCTCACCTGGTTTGACTCCTCTATTATCGCCCAGGTGATCGAACTGCGCGGTGACGCCCCTGCTCTGTTGCCGGATGACGCCCTGCTCGCTTTACAAGTCCGCCAGCTGGAGAAGCTCGCCGATGGCATCAACGATGCCGCAGTGATGATCGTGCGCGAGCAAATGCGCCCCGGCGATCAGCAATCCGAAGAAGTACTGCTGCGCAACCGTGAGAAAATTTTGCGTGGGCTGGATGCGCTGGAAACGGCGGCAGCCCAGGGTGAACTGTTGAACAGCGGCACGCTCAATCTGGCCGATATCGCCACCGGCTGCATGATTGGCTATCTCAATTTCCGCCGCGTGCTGCCCAACTGGTGCGTGAACCGCCCGGCGTTGATCAAACTGGCGGAAACGCTGTTTAAGCGGGAGAGTTTTGCCCGCACCGTTCCGCCTTCCCATTAAGCGACGCGATGAAAACTCTGTACTCGCAACTGCCTGCTATCGACAGCCTGCTCCGCGATCCCGCTTTGCAGCCGCTTCTGCTGCAATCCGGCACCGCTTTTACCACCCGCCAGCTGCGGGCGATGCAACAAGACGCACGCGCGCATATTCAACAGCATCAAACCCTGCCCGACTGGCACCTGAACTGGCCGCAAGAAGCGCAGCGCCGCGCGCAACAGCAGCAGCAGAGCGCATTGCGCCCGGTGTTCAACCTCACCGGCACCGTGCTGCACACCAATCTCGGGCGTGCCCAGTTAAGTGAGCGCGCAATTGAGGCGGTCACAGCCTGTTTGCGCCAGCCGGTGACGCTGGAATATGCGCTGGATGATGCGTCACGCGGTCATCGCGATCGTGCGGTGAGTGCGTTGCTGTGTGAACTGACGGGCGCAGAAGCGGCCTGTATCGTGAATAACAATGCCGCCGCCGTGCTGCTGATGCTGGCGGCACTGGCACCGGGTCGCGAAGTGATTGTCTCACGTGGAGAGCTGGTCGAAATCGGCGGCGCGTTCCGCATTCCCGATGTGATGCGCCAGGCGGGCTGCCAGCTGGTTGAAGTCGGCACCACCAATCGCACCCATCTGAAAGATTATCGAGCCGCCATCAGCGATAACACCGGCTTGCTGATGAAGGTGCACACCAGCAACTACCAGATTCAGGGCTTTACTCATGCGGTCGCGGAAGCCGAGCTGGTGGCATTGGCGGCTGAGCATCAGCTGCCGGTGATCACCGATTTAGGCAGCGGTTCGCTGATCGACATGACCGCATTTAATTTGCCCGCCGAGCCGATGCCGCAGCAGTTGATTGCCGCTGGCGTGGATCTGGTGAGTTTTTCCGGCGATAAATTGCTGGGCGGCCCACAGGCGGGAATTATCGTCGGCAAACAGGCACTTATCGACCAGCTGCAACAGCATCCGCTCAAGCGAGCCTTACGCGTCGATAAAATGACGCTGGCTGCGCTGGAAGCCACCTTGCAACTTTATCGTCAGCCCGAAACCTTGCGAGAGGCGCTGCCTACACTGCGCCTGCTGACGCGACCGCCGCATGAGATTTTGCAGCAGGCGGAACGGCTGATGCCCGCACTGGAACAGGCGTATGACGCTGAATTTTCGCTCAGTATCGCCGCCTGTTCGTCGCAAATTGGTAGCGGATCGCTGCCGATTGAGCGCTTACCCAGTTTTGCCATCACCTTTAGCCCACGAGACTCTCATGGCAGCTCGCTGGATGCACTGACGCAACGCTGGCGCACGCTGCCACGTCCGGTGATTGGCCGCATTCAGGAAGGCAAACTGTGGCTGGATTTACGCTGCCTCGAAGATGAAGCGGCGCTAATACGGACCTTAACCGCATGATTATCGCCACCGCTGGACACGTCGATCACGGCAAAACCGCGCTGCTGCAGGCGTTAACCGGTGTGGATGCCGATCGCCTGCCCGAAGAAAAACGGCGCGGCATGACCATCGATCTCGGCTATGCCTACTGGCCGCAACCGGATGGCCGCATTGTGGGCTTTATCGATGTGCCTGGACACGAGAAATTTCTCGCCAATATGCTGGCGGGCATTGGCGGTATTCATCATGCGCTGCTGGTAGTGGCGTGCGATGACGGTGTGATGCCGCAAACGCGTGAGCATCTGCAATTGCTGAGCCTGGCCGGACAACCCCCGCTCAGCGTAGCCTTAACCAAGGCGGATCGCGTTGACGCCGTGCGCATCGCTGAAGTGCAGCATCAGGTGGCGGAACTGACGCAACAATTGGGCTGGTCAGCGGTGCTGCAGTTTGTCACCAGCAGCACTACCCAGCAGGGCATCGGCGCGCTGCGTCAGCACCTGAGTGCACTACGTGCGCCGGATGTCGACACTGGCCGCCGCTTCCGCCTCGCCATTGATCGCGCGTTTACCCTCAAAGGCAGCGGATTAGTGGTCACCGGCACAGCCCATTCGGGTGAGGTTAGCGTGGGCGATTCGTTGTGGCTCAGTAGTCTCAATCTTCCGGTGCGCGTGCGTTCGCTGCATGCGCAGAACCAGTCAGTGACGCACGCGCAGGCCGGAGAACGTATCGCGCTGAATATCGTCGGCGATGTGGAGAAAGACCAGATTGCGCGTGGTGACTGGCTGCTGGCGCAAGCGCAACCCACAGGCACTCAGCGACTGATCGTGGCGCTGCGTTTGCTGCACCCGTTAAAAACCCCATCGCAGCCGGTGCATCTACATCATGCCGCCAGCCATATCACCGGACGGCTGAATGTGATTGCAGGCGATGTGGCAGAACTGGTGCTCAGCGAGCCGCTGTGGCTGGCCGAAAACGATCGGCTAATTATCCGCGACAGCAATGCCCAACTGACAATCGGCGGCGGACGTGTGCTGCTGCTGAACAGCAAGAAACGCGGCAAGCGCCATCCTGATTATCTCGGCTGGTTGCAACAGCTAGCGGCGTCAGAAACCGATGAAGCCAGCCTGCAGGCGCATCTGGCACAGCAACCGGTCGATATGGCCGAGCTAGCCTGGGCACGTCAGCTGAGCGACGATGCACTCAACAACCTGCTGGATAAGGTGGCGCCCGTGCGCCTCGGCAGCGCCGTCATGGCCGCTGAACAGACCACTGACTGGCAGCAGCGTCTGCTGGAAGCGCTGACGGCGTTTCATAAGCAGCATCCTGAAGTACCGGGCATTGGTCGCGATCGCTTGCGTCGGGTGGCACTGCCTCACCAGCCGCCGGAACAGGTTATCGCGCTGATCGATCGGCTGCTTTCACAAGGCCAGTTGCAGCACCGGCAAGGCTGGCTGCATCTGCCTGATTTCGAGCCGCGCTTTAATCCCCAGGAAGAAGCACTGTGGCAGCAGGTCGACCCGCTGTTTGGTGACCAGCCGCTATGGGTGCGCGACATCACACTGGCGATGCAGCAAGACGAAGAAACCATTCGCAGCCTGCTACTCACCGCCGCACGCCTCGGCCACATCACGGCGATCGTGCGCGATCGCTACTATCGCAGCGAGCAGATCCAGATCTTCGCCGATCTGATTCGGCAGCGTGACGCCAACGGTGGCAGCACCAGCGCCGCCGATTTTCGCAATCAGCTCGGCACCGGGCGTAAAGTCGCGGTGCAGATTCTTGAGTTCTTTGACCGCAGCGGTTTCACCCGCCGTCGTGGCAACGATCACCTGCTGCGCGACGCCCGCCTGTTCGACACTTCCGCTTAACCCTTCGCGTTGCTCAAAAATGTGCCAGGATGTAAGAATACTTCTTACATTGGGACACGATGATGGCACGTACCATGACAATCGATTTAGGTGATGAACTGCGCGAGTTTGTTGAATCTCTGGTGGAGTCCGGTGACTACCGTACCCAAAGCGAAGTGGTGCGCGACTCGCTGCGTTTACTGCGGGAGAGACAGGCGGCGTCGAAGCTGGAGGCGCTAAAAGAATTGGTAAGGCAAGGATTCGAAAGCGGTCCAGGTAAAGAGTGGGACCATGAAGATTTTCTGAGACGAGCAAAAGCCAGGGTGGGCATGTATGAAAAGGAAGATCACGATAAAACCGGAAGCTGATGCCGATCTGATGAAAATCTGGATTTACGGATACTGGAATTTTGGGGAGCAGCTCGCAGATGCTTACAACCTTAAATTTTCCCAGCTCTTCGATAAAATTGCCCTATTCGACCTGGGGCGAAAACGGCCGGATTTAGGTTATCAAATCTATTCACTTCCCTTCGGTGAGCACATTGTGATTTACCGTGCTGAGGTTGATGAGATCTTTATAGGTCGCATCTTGCACCACTCCCAGGAAGTCAGCGCCGAATTTTAAACAACAAAAAGGGACGATCGCTCGTCCCTTCGGTTCACTTCAGCACATCACTTACTGCAGCAGTGAAATATCCGCCACCTGCAGGAACAGTGCGCGCAGTTGCGCCAACAGCGTCAGGCGGTTAATACGCACTTCCGCTTCATCGGCGTTAACCATCACGTTATCGAAGAAGTTATCGACCGCTTCACGCAGCTGTGCCAGTTCTACCAGCGCATCCTGATAACGGCCTTCCGCGAAGTACGGCTGCAGTTTGTCACCGAGCGCCGTCACGAAGGTCGCCAGCTGGATCTCGGCGTTCTCTTTCAGCAGCGATGCCTGCACGCTGTCATTCAGGGTCTCGGTGCTTTCGCCAGGATGTTAGACACACGCTTGTTGGCCGCAGCCAGCGACGATGCCGCTTCCAGCGTACGGAAGTGGGATACCGCCTTCATGCGCGCATCGAAATCCGCCGGACGAGTTGGACGACGCGCCAGCACTGCCTGAATGGTGTCAACGCTGTGGCCTTCTTCCTGATACCAGGTACGGAAGCGACCCAGCATGAAGTCGATGACTTCATCCACCACTTTCCCGTTGCTCAGCTTGCTACCGTACAGGCGCACCGCCTCTTCGGTCAGGGTTTGCAGATCGAGTGGCAGGTTTTCTCAACGATAATACGCAGTACGCCCAGCGCAGCACGGCGCAGTGCGAATGGGTCTTTATCGCCTTTCGGATGCTGACCAATGCCGAAGATGCCCGCAAGGGTATCCATTTTGTCAGCAATCGCCACGGCATAAGCCACGGGATTCGATGGCAAATCATCACCGGCAAAGCGCGGCTGATACTGCTCGTTCAGCGCCACCGCCACATCTTCGGCTTCGCCATCATGACGTGCATAGTGCATGCCCATCACGCCCTGCGTATCGGTGAACTCGAAGACCATGTTGGTCATCAGGTCACACTTCGATAGCAGACCCGCGCGGGTGGCGTGGTTCACATCGGCACCAATCTGAGCCGCAATCCAGCCAGCCAGCGCCTGAATGCGGTCCGTTTTATCACGCAACGTACCCAGCTCTTTCTGAAACAACACGGTTTCCAGACGCGGCAGGTGATCTTCAAGACGCTTTTTACGGTCAGTGTTGAAGAAGAACTCGGCATCGGCCAGACGCGGACGTACCACCTTCTCGTTACCGGAGATGATTTGCTGCGGGTCTTTGGATTCGATGTTGGTGACGAAGATAAAGTGCGGCAGCAGTTTGCCGTCAGCGGCGTACACCGGGAAGTACTTCTGGTCACCTTTCATGGTGTAAACCAGCGCTTCAGAAGGCACCGCGAGGAATTTCTCTTCAAACTTCGCCGTCAGCACCACTGGCCACTCCACCAGCGAGGCGACTTCTTCCAGCAGGCTGTCGCTCAGGTCGGCGATGCCGCCCAGTTGCTGTGCCGCGGCTTCCGCATCCGCTTTGATTTTGGCTTTACGGGTCGCGAAATCAGCCACCACTTTACCGCGCTCCAGCAGCAGCTGTGGATACTGATCGGCGTTGTCGAGCGCGAACTCTGGCTCGCCCATAAAGCGGTGGCCGCGAATCACGCGATCGGACTGAATACCGAGAATCGTCGCCGGGATCAGCTCATCGCCCAGCAGCAGCGTCACGGTATGCACCGGACGCACAAACTGTACGTCGCTTGCGCCCCAGCGCATCAGTTTTGGAATCGGCAGCTTGCTCAGCGCGGTTACCACCATCGCCGGCAGCAGCGCCTGAGCGCTTTCGCCTTTCACTGACGCGCGATGCACCAGCCATTCGCCTTTATCGGTGCTCAGACGCTCAGCCTGATCCACCGTGATACCGTTGCCGCGTGCCCAACCTTCGGCCGCTTTGGTAGCATTGCCATCAGCGTCAAACGCAGCAGCAATTGCTGGACCACGTTTTTCCACTTCACGATCGGCCTGCGCCGTCGCCAGTTGGGCGACTTTCAGCGCCAGGCGACGTGGAGCGGCAAACCACTTCACTTCACCGTGTGCCAAACCGGCGCTGTCCAGCTCAGCGGTAAAATGCGCAGCAAAAGCTTCTGCCAGGCTGCGCAGGGCTTTCGGAGGCAACTCTTCGGTGCCAATTTCCACCAGGAAAGTTTTATCGGTCATGGCTGCCTCTTACTTGTTTTATTGCACATTGGGAAACCGAGCGCCTCACGGGACGCGTAATAGGCTTCCGCCACGGCTTTCGTCAGGGTGCGGATACGCAGGATATAGCGCTGACGCTCGGTCACCGAGATCGCCTTGCGTGCATCCAGCAGGTTAAAGCTGTGTGCCGCCTTCAAAATGCGCTCATAAGCTGGCAGCGGCAGGGGTTTTTCCAGCGCCAGCAGCTGTTGCGCTTCCTTCTCATACTGCTCGAAGCAGGAGAACAGGAAGTCCACATCCGCGTATTCAAAGTTGTAGGTCGACTGTTCCACTTCGTTCTGGTGGAACACTTCACCGTAGGTGGTTTTACCAAATGAACCGTCGCTCCACACCAGATCGTAAACGCTATCGACGCCCTGGATGTACATCGCCAGACGCTCAAGACCGTAAGTGATCTCACCGGTGACCGGCTTACACTCCATGCCGCCCACCTGCTGGAAGTAGGTGAACTGCGTCACTTCCATACCGTTGAGCCACACTTCCCAACCCAGTCCCCAGGCACCCAGCGTTGGATTTTCCCAGTTATCTTCCACGAAGCGGATATCGTGCACGGTCGGATCCAGGCCCAGCTCTTGCAGTGAACCCAGGTACAGCTCCTGCAAGTTGTCCGGGTTAGGTTTGATCATCACCTGGAACTGATAGTAGTGCTGTAAGCGGTTCGGGTTTTCACCGTAGCGACCATCGGTAGGACGGCGCGAAGGCTGCACATAGGCGGTGGCCATGGGCTCTGGGCCGATAGCGCGCAGGCAGGTCATTGGGTGTGAAGTGCCAGCGCCCACTTCCATATCCAGCGGCTGGACGATGGTGCAGCCCTGGCGCGCCCAGTAATCCTGCAAGGTCAGGATCAGGCCCTGAAAGGTCTTGGTATCAAACTTTTGCATGTTGAGTACGCGATAAGGGTCGATTAAAAAAGAGTGCGACAGTATACCCTTTGACCGCGCAATGTGCAGCCGGAAATCCTGGCGCGTCCGGGGAGGGTTTTGGCGCGGATCACCTCGCTAAAACCCGGAGATAAGAAAATCGTATACGATTCAGACAGACACCCCTCCGCTCGTATCGAATCCAAAATTAAATATTAAATTTCAGTCATCTATCTAAATTATAATCAAATCCTATTACGTGACCCACATCACCTTTTCGACCCGATGGTCAAAAATCGCGCATTGACACTTGTATAATCGTATACGAAATTGCGGTGAAACAGTTTTGCTTGGAATTTCACCATGAAGACCGCAATTGCTTATCCAGGAATGAACGCCAGTGACCGCCCAATGGGCCCGGCACCGCTTTCCGCTGCTGTATTGCACGAACCGATGCTGTTTATCTCCGGCCAGGTGGCGATTGATCCGTACAGCGGCGAGATCAAGGGTAGCGATATCGCCAGCCAGACGCGCCAGGTGTTGTAAAACGTCGGCGACCTGTTGAGCGAAGCGCAGATGACCTTCGATAACGTAGTGCGCGTGACGATCTATCTCACCGACCTCAGCACCTTTAGTGAGATGAACGCGGCGTACAGCGAGTTCTTCCAGTTCCCGTTCCCGGCACGCGCCACCGTCGGTATTCAACTCAACCATCCTGACCTGCTGGTCGAGATGGAAGTCACGGCGATGCGCTGATGCATATTCATATCGAAAACGACGCCAGCGCCCCGCAGGCATTACATCTAAACATGCAGCATCTGCAACAGCAGTTGGATGCTCACCCACAGCTGCGCGGTCACTTTACCCTGAGCGAGAACAGCAACGCTGCGCATACCGCAGATTTCCTCGCCACCAGCGACATTCTGTGGAGCGGCCGCAAGCTGGCGCTCGATACCTTCAGCGCACCGCGCCTCGGCTGGGTGCAGGTGATGTCCGCCGGCGTCGAGCAGTGGCTGGCGCATCTGCCACAGGGCGTGACGCTGACCAATGCGTCTGGCGTGCACGGCGATAAAGGCGCCGAGTTCATTCTGATGGCGGCGTTGATGTTCAACTTTGGCATTCCCGGTTTTCTGCAGGATCAGGCTCAGCGCTTGTGGCGTCCAACCTTCGGCGGCTGTGCACGTGGCAAAACTGTCTTGCTGCTCGGCGTCGGCGGTATCGGCGCGGCGGCGGCCAAACTGCTGACCGCGCAAGGTTACCGCGTGATAGGCGTGACGCGCAGCGGCCAGTGTGATGCCGACGTGGCGCGCTGTATCCGCATCGATGCCATCGATGATGTGTTACCGCAGGTGGATGTGCTGGTCTCGACGCTGCCACTGACGCCACAGACAGAAATGCTGTTCGACCGTCGCCGTCTCGATCTGCTGCCTGCCCGTGCGGGCATCGTCATTGTGGGTCGTGCCGCGGTGTTCGACTACACGGCAATGCGCGAAAAACTGTGCGCCGGTGAACTGGCCGGGGCGGTTTTGGATGTTTATCCGCAAGAGCCGTTACCGGTGGACGATGCGCTATGGAGCACACCCGGCGTGGTCATGACACCGCACTGCAGCCTGGACGATCACAGTGCCTACCTTGAGGGTTGCCTTGAGGTGTTTATCGATAACCTGGTGCGTTTCCGTAGCGGCCATCCGCTGCACAACCAGGTTGATGTCGCAAGAGGTTATTGAAGTCGCAGTACCCGTAAAGAGATTCATAAAAAACAAGGTCATCGCTTACACATTCACCAGCACCAGGGGAACCTTATTATGAAATTTGCACGCATCGCATTACTGATCTCTGGCATCACCGGCACGCTGTTAGCTGGACTCTCCAGCGCCCATGCCGCCAGCACCGACCCGATTACGCCGACCGCCAGCGATTTCGCGGCGATGGCGCAGTGCAAGGCGCTGCAGACCAAATATCCGTCGCTGAAAGGCAAAGATCTGGTGGTGGGCCTTGGCGGCTACACCAAAGGCTTCGAAGCCCCTTCAGAAAAAGACCCGAGCATTATTGAAGGTCTCGATCCTTCACTGTTCGAGCGTATCAGCAGCTGCCTCGGCGCTAAACATAGCTATCAGACCGGTTCATTCAACGTGCTGCTGACCTCCATTACCAGCGGCCGTGCCGATATCGGTCCGATGCTGTATGTCACCGATGAACGTCTGAAGCAGATCGCTTTCGTCGCCTCAATGCAGGTGCAGGATGGTTCGATTCTGGCGAAAGGCAATCCGAAGAAAATCGCCACCGTGGATGACCTGTGCGGCAAAACCGTGGCGGCTGCGGCTGGCTCTTACGAAGCCAACAAGCTAGTGCCTGAGCAGAGCGCCAAATGCACCGCCGCCGGTAAGCCAGAAGTCAGCATGTTGATGGTGCAGAACACCGACAACAGCATTCAGGCAGTGAAAAGCGGTCGTGCAGATATCTATCTGACCGAAGCCGGTTCCGCCATCGCTATCGCCAAAGCTGACAAAACGCTGGAAAGCGGTTTCACCGTTGACCTGCCGATCATGGTTGGCTTCCCGATTGCCAAAGACAACGCCACTTTGCGTGGCGCGGTGATGGATGCAATGAAGGTGATTCAGGAAAGCGGTGCGCAGAAGAAATTGCTGGATTACTGGGGTCAGGGCAGCGCTGCTGAACGCCCGGTTGTTGCACGTGGTTAATGCATAAACTCAGTCGGATCAATTGGGTTGCTGCATCACGGGCAACCCAAGCGATCGCATTGAGGGAGATAACGCCTTGGATGATTTTCTAAAGTACCTGACCTTCCCTTATCTGTGGGAAGGGGCCGTCATCGCTGTTCAGCTGCTGGTAGGCGCCTTAGCGGGCGGCATCCTGATTGGTTTTTTCCTGGCGTTGGCCAGCACCTCAAAGCACTGGTTTATCCGCGTGCCGGTGAAAGTGTATATCTATCTGCTGCGCGGCACGCCGGTGCTGCTGCAGCTGATTCTGCTCTACAACGTGCTGCCGGAATTCGGCCTGCGTTTCAGCCCGTTCACCAGCGCACTGCTGGCATTGATGATTAACGAAACCGCCTTCTGCGCCGAGATCATTCGCGGCGGCATTATGGCCACCGATCGCGATCAGAGCATGGCAGCGCAGGCCTTTGGCTATTCGCGCACCAAAGAGATGATCCACGTGGTGATCCCGCAAGCGCTGCGCGCCATCTTGCCGACCATGGGCAATGAAACTGTCGGCCTGCTGAAATCCACCTCGCTGGCATCCGTGGTGGGCGTGAATGAGCTGACGATGCGCGGCCAGGCCATCGTGTCGCAGAACTTCCTGTTTATTCCGGTGCTGGTCGCTTCGGGCGGTATTTACCTGATTCTCTCTACGCTGCTGGCGGGCGGTCAGTGGTGGCTGGAGAAGTTCTATAACCTCGATGAGCGCGCACGCCGTGCCCGTGCGCGGCTGGCAAAACTGCCGCCGGAAGCTGACGTGATGGCGATGCAACTACCGAAACAGCGCTGGGATACGCAAACCGCCGCCCCGGTGCTGGAAGTGGACCAGCTGTGCGTTGAATACGCCGGTAAAGCGGTCCTGAAATCGCTGTCACTCACCGTGCGTCGTGGCGAAGTGGTGGTACTGCTCGGTCGTTCCGGTTCCGGTAAAAGCACCCTGCTGAAATCAATTCTGGCGCTGACGCCGCGCAGCAGCGGCACCATCCAGACCGAAGGGCATTTTATGGGCAGCGATGAAAACGGCCGCCCATTGGCCGCCCGTCATCTGCCGGCTAACCGCGCCAAATCCGGCATCGGTATCGTATTCCAGCACTTCGCGCTGTTCGATCACCTCACCGCATTGGAAAACGTGATGAGTATTCTGCTGCGTGTGCAGGGTGTTCAGCCCGAAATCGCCCGCGCTAAAGCGATGCGCGCGCTGAAAATGGTCGGATTACAAGACTTCGCCGCCTCGCTGCCGCATGAGTTGTCCGGCGGTCAGAAACAGCGTGTCGGCATTGCGCGTGCCTTAGCGGCGGAACCGCAAATCCTGCTGTTCGATGAGCCGACTTCAGCGCTCGACCCCGAGCTGGTGCGTGAAGTGAACCAGACCATGCGCAGCCTGGCGCAAACCGGCATCACCATGATTATCAGCACCCATGACATTGCCTTCGCCGCAGGCGTGGCCGACCGCGTGGTGTTCCTGCAAAACGGTGCGCTGATTGAAGAAGGCCCGCCGTCGATTTTACAGAATCCGCAAACCCCAGCCTTCGCCAGCTTCATGGAACACGAAAAAATCACGGAGGCCCAACATGCCAACGCATGATCTAGCCGCGCGTGAACGGCTCGGCGATGCCCTGTTCCGTTATATGCAGGGCCAGCCAGCGGATGCGCTGATGGACGAGCCAGATGCTAACCAGCAGGCGCTGCGCCGCTTTCGTCTGCTGCCGCGTGTATTACAGGGCAATGAGGCGATCAGCACCCAGACTACCTTGCTCAATCAAAGCTGGTCAGCACCGCTGGGCGTGGGCGCCTTTGCTGGCGATCGCATTTTCCATGAAGAGGGATTACTGCCGATTGCCCGCGCCTGTAAACGTCTGCAACTGCCGCTGGTGATTTCCGAAGAGACGGTGACGCCGCTGGAGCAGATTGGCGCGGAGTATGACCGTTGCTGGCTACAGCTACGTGCGGCGGGTGATGTCGGGCGTATCAAAGATTTGATCGATCAGGCCGCACAGGCCGGATTCAAACATATCGTCCTCACCGTGCTGGCACCGGTGCATCCGGTGCCGGGCTTACAGCCGGGCGGTTTCTCGATTGGTGACGCGCTCAAACAGCGCGGCTGGCACACCATCGGCGGCACGCAGCCGGGCGTTGAACCCTTACCGGCGTTTCCGGTGTGGCGCTGGCAGCAGATTGATGAGGTGGCGGCACACTGTGCTGCGCGTCAACTGCCGCTGTGGCTAAAAGGTATTTTGCATCATGACGATGCTGCCCCGGCCGCCCAGCATGGTGTCAGCGGCATTATCGCTTCGAATATTGGCCTGCGCCAAAGTGCGCGCTGGGCCACGCCAGTGGATCAATTAGCCGATTTGCATGCAGTCACTCGCCTGCCGCTGCTGCTGGACGGCGGCGTGCGCTGCGGCAGTGACGCGGTGGTGGCTCGCTGCCTGGGAGCTTCGCTGTCACTCAGCGTGCGACCGATCATCAGTGCCCTGGTGGCCGGTGGCGAAAGCGCGGTGTTCGATCTGCTCTCCGGCTGGATCAATGAAATCATCGCCATCAGCCACTGGTGCGGCGTCAGCGAGATGACGGCGCTCAACGGCAGTTTTGTTACGGAGGTGCGCGGCTGATGCAGACGTTAATCTTTAATCAGGGCGATACCAGCGAATCCCGCATTTACTATTGCGCCCACTATCTGGCCGACAGCCTCGGCTTGTTTGCCGCTGAGCAGTTGCAGGTCACCTTCACCACCAGCGCGTCGGGCGGCCACACCGTGCAGGGCGGACAAGTGCCTGCGGTGTTGAGCCGCCAAGCGGACCTCACGCTGGGTGGGCCGATGGTGGTGATGAAGCATTACCAGCAGCACGGCGCTGAGTTGCAGTGCTTTTGCGCCTCGGTCGCCGCCAACCCGTGGTTTCTGGCGGCAGCAAAGGCACAACCCGATTTTCAGCTGAGTGATTTGCGCGGCAAGCGCGTGCTGGATGTCGGTAACGTCGGCACCGCTACGCTGACCTTCCGCTGGCTGCTGGCACAGCACGGTTTGCTGGATCAGGTGGAGTTGATTGCCGGTAGCGGGGATCAGGCCCGCGATTTCGCGGCCGTGTCCAGCGGTGAAGCCGATTATGCGCTGCACGCCATGCATATGCTGGCACCGGCGATTGCCGCCGGACAGCTAAGCAGCATCAGCAGCCTCGCCTCGCTGTGCGGCAAAGTGCCGTGGAGCGCCTATATCGCGCGGGCCGATGTGCTGACTGAGAAAGCCGCTGCGTTTGCTGCCTTCTCACGCGCCATCGAACAGGCACTGGCGTGGATCGCCACCCATGATGCCGAAACACTGGCGGCGAGCGTGCAGCACTATTACCCCGATTATCCGCTTGATGCGCTGATCACCGGTTTAGCCGCGTATCAGCAAGCCCACGTCTTCGCGCCCAACGGCCTGATTCCAGCAGATGAATTTAACCACTTTAGCCAACTGCTGGGCGACATCGGCTGGCTGGATCCTTCTCAGCCAGTGCCCTATCGCGCACTGGTGACGCAAGCAGGAGCAGAGTGATGAAACAATTAATTATCAACGGTCTGGTGGTGACAGAAACCCGCGCCACACCGGCCGATGTGCTGATTGAAAATGGCAAAATCAGCGGCCTGCTGCTGCCGGGTGCTATCGCTGACGGCATCGATGAGATCATTGATGCGCAGGGTTTAATCATCGTGCCCGGCGCAATTGATGTGCACACCCATTTCACCGGTTCGCACGATTTCCCTGAACAGGAGCTGCGCGAAGGCACGCGCGGTGCCGCCGCACACGGCGTCACCACCATCGTTGAGATGCCGCACTCGCTGCCGCCCGCCACCAGCCTCGCCAACTTCACCGCCAAGCAGCGCTGGCTGGCGGACAACTGCTCAGTGGATTACGCCATGTGGGCCGGACTGGATGGCCGCAACGTGCACGAGTTAGCCGCGCTGGATCAGGCGGGCGCACTGGCGTTCAAAGCTTTCCTGTGCAGCGGCGCACCGAACGGCGAAGCCACCGACGAGAAAGGCTTACCGCGCCTCGATGACGATGGCTTACTGCGCGCGATGCGTGAACTGGCGACCTTTGACGGCCTGATTGGCGTCCACGCTGAGAATCACGACATCCTGATCGGTGCCGGTAGCGAACTGCGCCGCGCCGGACGCAAAGATACCCGTGCGCATGCGCTGGCCGGGCCAGAAATCGCCGAAATCGAAGCCGTGGGACGCGTATTGGCGGTAGCGGAAGAGACCGGCGCACGCTGCCACATCGTGCACGTCAGCTCCGCGCGCGCTGCCGAAGCCATCGTCGCCGCCAAAAGCAAAGTGCGCGCCAGCTTCGAAACCTGTCCGCACTATCTGATTCTCGATGAAGACGATCTGGTGCGCATCGGACCGAATGCGCGCTGTGGCCCGCCGATCCGTCCACGCCCGGTGGTCGATGCGCTGTGGCAGGTGCTGCTGCGCGGCGATGTCGACATGATCGCCTCTGACCACTGTCCGTACACCCCGGCGCAGAAACAAGCCGGTGAAGCCAGTATTTGGGATGCGGGCATGGGATTAACCGGCGTCGAAACCTTAAGCCCGATGTTCTTCAGCGCGGCCCACATCGATCGCGGTCTGGCCCTCACGGAGTTTGCCCGCATGACCGCCAGCGGCCCGGCCAAAGCCTTCCAGCTGTGGGGCAAAAAAGGCGCGATCGCACCTGGCTTCGATGCCGATTTGGTGTTTATCGATGCGCAGCACAGCTGGATCGTAGAGGGGGAGAAATTCCAGGGTCTTGGCAAGTGGAGCGCATTTGAAGGCATGCGCTGTCAGGGTAAAGTGGTGCGCACATTGATTCGTGGTGTCACGGTATTCCAGGATGGCCAGATGCAGGTTGAACCCGGCTTTGGTCAGTTCGTGACCCGACAGGTATAAACAGGACAATCACCATGGCAGGAAAATCATCCACCCCAAGCCGTAAAAGCAGCGCACCGCTGGCGCAGGAAGCCGCAACAGACGGCAACTGGCAAGCCGCGCGTCCGCGCACGCTGGTCGATCACGCCGTCGACGCGATTCTCAGCGCCGCCTCACGCGGGCTGATTTTACCCGGCGATCGCGTCGTTGAGCCGGATCTGGTGGCGAAACTCGGCATGAGCCGCGTGCCGATCCGTGAAGCGCTGCGCATTCTGGAGAGCCAGGGCATCGTCACCAGCGAGCCGTACAAAGGCATTCGTTTGATGGAGATTTCCCATCAGCGGCTGGAGCAGATCATTGATGTGCGCATCCCGCTGGAGACGCTGGCTTGCCGCCGTGCCATTGAAGCCGGACGCAACGGTGCCGAGCAGCTCAGTCAGCTGTATCAGGGCGTAACGCAGATGCAGACCATGATGCAAAACGAGGATGTGTATGGCTTTGCCTCGGCGGATACCGATTTCCATCGCACGCTGTGCAGCTTCGCCCACAACCCGGTATTGAGCAATTTGTGGGAATCGATTGCCCGCCAGCTGACGGTGATTTTCGGCCTCTCCACCATGGGCAAATCGATGAGCGACATCATTGAGGAGCACCAACGGCTGATCAACGTGTTCGCCGAAGGCGATATCGCGCAGATGACCGATGAGATTGAAAACCACATCCGCATTCAGGCGCTGGATGTGGATTACGAGACCTTGATTACGCAGCGCCGACAGCAGCGTTCCGCTGTGGGCTGATGCTTTATTGATTGCCTTTACACCAGGAAAACCACGATGAAG
Source organism: Pantoea rodasii (assembly GCF_002095465.1). GTDB lineage: Bacteria > Pseudomonadota > Gammaproteobacteria > Enterobacterales > Enterobacteriaceae > Pantoea > Pantoea rodasii. The sequence continues at coordinate 59,147 of NZ_MLFP01000010.1, forward strand.
ATCACCAACGTTGAAGCGTTTTATCTGCGCCTGCCGGTTATTGAGCAGCGCACCGATAGCTCGCAGGATGCACTGCTAATCAAAATCACCACCGATGCGGGCATCACCGGTTGGGGTGAAGTGGATGGCAGCCCATATGTCACCAAAGCCATTATCGAAGCGCCCTATTCGCACACTATGGTCACCGGACTGAAATCGCTGCTGATCGGCGAAAATCCGCTGGAGACCGGTCGTCTGTGGAAGAAGATGCACAAAGCCACCATCTACTACGGTCGCAGCGGTGCGGTGTTGCAGGCGATGGCGGGCATTGATATCGCCCTGTGGGATATCAAAGGCAAAGCGCTGGGCAAACCGATTGTTGAACTGCTGGGCGGCGCGATGCGCGACAAAATGCGCGTTTATTCCTCCAACATGTTCCAGTACAGCGTCGAAGAGACAGTGGCGCGCGCGCAGCACGCCATCGATACTGGCCACACGGGCGTGAAGTTTGGCTGGGAGCCGTTTGGCACCGATGAAGCGCTGGATTTGCGTTATCTGGAAGCGCTGCGCACCGCGATGGGCGATAGCGTAGATCTGATGCTGGATGTCGGTCACGTTTGGGATGCAAAAACCACCGTGCGCCGCAGCCAGCGCTATGAACATCTCAACCTGTTCTGGATCGAAGAGCCGCTGCACCCGGATAACTACGCCGGTTACGGCCAGGTGTCCGCCGCCTGCCAGCAGCACATCGCCGCCGGTGAGCAAGAGTGTTCGGTGGTTGGCTTCCAGCGCCTGATTGACGAAGGCGGCATCGACATCGTGCAGATCGACCTGACGCGTACCGGCTTTACCCAGGCGATGGAGATCGCCAGCTACGCGCACAGCCGTGGCCGCAAGGTGTGTAATCACAACTTCACCACCGATATCAACACCGCCGCCTCGCTGCACTTCCTGTGTGCGATTGAGAATGCGCTGGTGATGGAGTATTGCGTGGAGCCGGGTGAAATCAGCCGCTCGCTGGCGAAAAACCCGGTGCGCATCGCCGACGGTTACGCCTGGTTGCCGAGCGAGCCAGGTTTGGGTGTCGAGCCAAACGAAGCGGTGATCGAGAAGTTCCTCGTCCGCGATTAAGCCACCGCTCAGCACGCACTTTGTAGTGGAGCGATTTATCGCGCGTTTTTTACACCACGCGCAATAAATTGCGCCGCTACCAGACCGCGCCCCCGCTAACAGAGTGATCCGAATTTCAGTCCTAAAGGTTGTTGACGCATCACGCTGTGGCTACCCTTCTTCGCACGGACGTTCTGCGCTTGAGGAAGGCATGTCGCAAAAATACACTGGATCGACAACTTGCGTGCGGTTGCCTGCCTGATGGTGATCGTGATTCACACCACCACCTGGTATATCACCGGACCGATGGCGGTCACGGGCACCAGCTGGGATGTGGCGAATCTGCTCAACTCCGCGTCGCGCGTCTGTGTGCCGCTGTTCTTTATGATTTCAGGCTATCTGTTCTTTGGCGAACGCAGCGCGCAAGGGCGGCATCTGCTGCGCATCGTGCTGTGCTTGCTGTTCTACAGCGCGGTCGCGCTGGCCTATATCACCTGGCTGACGCCGATCAGTGAAGGCCGCTCGCTGCTGAAGCTGCTGCAAAACCGGTGTTCTATCACCTGTGGTTTTTCTTCGCCATCATCGGTATTTATCTGCTGTCGCCACTGATTCAGGTGAAAAGCGTGCAGCCGCGCTACGTGGCATTGCTGGTGATCGTGCTGGCGGTGCTGGCCAATCCCAACACCGTGAGTCAGTCGCTGGGTCCCTTCCACTGGCTGCCGGTGAATCTTTACGTCAGCGGTGACAGCATTTACTACCTGCTGTACGCGCTGCTGGGGCGGGCGATTGGCTGCATGGAAACCGACAAGCGCGGCATCAGTTGGTTAGCGGGATTAGGTTTTATCGCCTGCTGGATTGGTATCACGCTTGGCACCAAACAGATGCTAAAAATCAATGGCGCATTCAACGACACCTGGTATCTTTACTGCGGTCCGCTGGTGTTTATCGCCGCCATTAGCTTGCTGGTGTTGTTCAAAAACAGGCTCAACAGCCATACCCCGCCGATGCTGGCGATGATCTCGCGCTACTCGCTTCCGATTTATGGCTTTCATGCGCTGTTCATCCACTATTTGCGCACCAACCATTACGACGATATGTCACGTCCGTGGCTCGATCTGCCGTGGGTGTTTGGTATTACGCTGATCGGCAGCTTACTGTTGGCGATGCTGTTAAAACGCGTGGATAAACATCATCTGGTGAGTTGATCGTCCCAGCGCTGATGGGCGCGACGTAGCTGGCGTGCCGAGGAGAATCCGGCCGCCAGCGCGGCTTTTTCTGCCGCTTCGCCCTGCTGCTGGCGCTGGCGTGCAATCACCAAACGCAGCTGTTCATGATATTCACGCACGCTGATCCCCAGATGCTGGCGGAACAGGCGCGTTAAGTGGCGTTCGCTGACGTGCGCACGATCGGCCAGCGCGGTCAGCGACCAGTCGTGTTCGGGGTGAGCAATCATCACGTCCTGCGCCCGATGAATCGCCGGATGCAGATGATTGCGATAACGCAGCCACGGCGAGAGCTGGGGATCGTCACCAGAACGTCGGAACCACACCACCATTTCCCGCGCCACCTTCAACGCCAGCGGCGCGCCACACAGTCGGTTGATCAGATGAAGCGCCAGATCGATACCCGCCGTGATGCCTGCGCTGGTCCAGATGCCATGATCTTCCACGAACACGCGGTTATCTTTCACTAACGCGGCCGGTGCGGCGGCTTTCAGACGCGGCAACACATCGTGATGGGTGGTGCATTGCACGCCATTCAGCAATCCCGCCTGCGCCGAGAGCAATGCACCGGAACAGATGCAGACTAATGTGATGCGCTTAGCGTGGATGGCGGACTGCTGCGAGCGTAACCAGTCGCGGGCAGCGGCAGCGGGTGCCGTATCGAACCAGACTTTGGAGTCGTACACGCCAGGCACCACCAGCAGGCTGTTATCGGGTAGCTGCTCAGGAAGTGGCGCAATATCCGCGATCGTCATGCCGGTGGAGCAGCGCACGCTGGCCTGCGGGCCAATGTAGTGCAGAGCAAAAAACCATCCGCCAGCTGCAGGGTTTCCGCCGGGCCAGTGAGATCGAGCGCCATCACGCCAGGAAGAACCAGGAAATAAACGGGCTGCGGCATCAGGAACTCCAGAGTGGGTGATGTGTTTTACCCTCAACCTTTGCATGGCGGAAAAGAACCGTTCGAGGGACGAGGTCAATGGGGCAGCTGCCTCAACCTCCAGCACATCCTCACCGCTAGTGCAGAAGTACTGAGGGCAATTCAGGCCATAGATTTTAACCCGATTTGCCCATCATAGCGGAATAAATATTAAAACCACGACCTAATCCGGCCATCACCTAACCGAATCAAGACATCAGCGGTTTGAGCTGCTGATACAGCTGCGCAAATTTCTCACGCTGCGGCTGATAAGCCTGATGGCGGGCCGCATCGGGCTGATGCCGTTGTGCCAGCTCCAGCGACGGCCATTCGCTTTGTGGATCGATCGCCAGCTGCGCCAGGCGTGCGGCACCAAGCGCCGGGCCCACTTCGCCGCCGTGGCAATAATCCAGCGTTAATCCGCTGATATCCGCCAGCATTTGCCGCCACCAGGCACTGCGCGCACCGCCGCCGATCAGCATCACGGTTTGCGGCTGTACGCCGCATTCATGCACCGCGTCCATCCCCTCGGCCAGCGCAAAGCCCACGCCTTCCAGCACCGCGCGCGCCAGTTCAGGACGCCCATGCTGATGGGTTAAACCAAAAAATGCGCCCTGGGCTTGTGGATTGTTGTGCGGGGTACGTTCACCGGAGAGATAAGGCAGGAACCAAATCGGTGCGGCTTCGCGGCTGGCTTTTTCCGCTTCCGCCAGCAGCTCAGGCACGTCTTTACAGCCGGTTAATGCCGCTGCCCAATCCAGACAGGATGCGGCACTCAACATCACCGACATCAAATGCCAGCGCTTGGGCAACGCGTGGCAAAAACTGTGTACCGCACGTTGCGGATTGCTGAGATAGCCATCGCTTACCACGAAATAGACGCCGGAGGTGCCGAGCGACAACATGCCCTGACCCGGCGCCACCATGCCAACACCCACCGCGCCAGCTGCGTTATCGCCGCCGCCCGCGACGATCGGCACGGCGTTCATGCCCCAGCGTGCGGCAACGTCTGGCAGTAAGGTGCCGGTAATCTGATTGCCTTCATAAAGCGCGGGCATCTGGCTGCGGTTGAGATCGCAGGCGCTGAGCATCTCATCACTCCAGTCACGCTGAGCCACATCCAGCCACATCGTGCCTGCCGCATCGGACATGTCGCTGGCGTAATCACCGCTGATCCGCCAGCGCAGGTAATCTTTGGGCAGCAGGATTTTCGCCACTCGCTTGAACACGTCCGGCTCGTGCTGCTGCACCCACAATAGCTTGGGCGCGGTGAAGCCCGGCATCATCAGGTTGCCGGTGATGTGACGCGATTCCGGCACGCGCTGCTCCAGCTCCCGACACTGCTCACTGCTGCGACCGTCGTTCCACAGAATCGCCGGACGCAGCACCTGATTATCGGCATCCAACAGCGTCGCACCGTGCATCTGCCCCGTCAGACCAATGGCGCCGACATCACTGAGATCGTGCTGCTGCGCCAGCGCCTGCATCGCCTTGTCTGTGGCCTTCCACCAGCTCTCGGGATCTTGCTCACTCCACAACGACTGCGGACGCGACACCTGCAACGGCGCGGTTTCCACGGCAATCACCTGCCCCTGCGCATCCAGCAACACCACTTTGACGCCAGAGGTGCCTAAATCGATCCCGATAACCATGTTCAGCTCCTGATGCAGTTAGAAATCATAAAGATAGTGATTCACCAGGTTTTCCAGCTGCTCCTGGCGTCCGCTGCGATGCTGCGGATTCAATTGTTGCTGCTGAGCATGCGCGGCCAGTGACGCCAGCGAAAACTCGCCTTTCAAAATTTGCTGCCCGAACTCACCATTCCAGCCGCTGTAGCGCTGCGCCACACGTTTATCCAGCTCGCCATCCTGCACCATGCGTGCTGCGACTTTCAGCGCCAGCGCCATGGTGTCCATGGCACCAATATGGCCGTAGAACAGGTCATATTTATCCGTGCTTTGACGGCGCACTTTGGCATCAAAGTTTAAGCCGCCGGTGGTGAATCCGCCCGCTTTGATGATCTCGTACATCACCAGCGCATTCTCTTCCACGCTGATCGGGAACTGGTCGGTATCCCAGCCACACTGCACATCACCGCGGTTGGCATCCACCGAGCCAAAAATTCCCAGTGCGATGGCCGTTGCGATTTCATGATGGAACGAGTGACCAGCCAGCGTGGCGTGGTTAGCTTCAACGTTAACTTTGATCTCTTTCTCCAGACCAAACTGTTTCAGGAAGCCGTACACGGTCGCCACATCGTAGTCATATTGATGTTTGGTCGGCTCCTGCGGTTTTGGCTCAATCAGCAGCATGCCCTGGAAACCAATTTTGTGTTTGTGCTCGACCACCATCTGCATAAAGCGGCCAATCTGCTCCCGCTCCTGACGCAGATCGGTATTCAGCAGGGTTTCGTAACCCTCGCGTCCGCCCCACAGCACGTAGTTCTCACCGCCCAACGTCTGTGTGGCCTGCATTGCGCTGCACACCTGTGTCGCGGCCCAGGCAAAGATTTCTGGATCGGGACTGGTGGCCGCACCGGCACCATAGCGAGGATGGGTAAAGCAGTTCGCCGTGCCCCACAGCAGCTTCACACCGGTTTCCTGCTGTTTTTCCAGCAGCTTGTCAGTCATGGCGGCAAAATTTTCGCGATAGCTGTGCAGTGAATCGCCTTCGGGTGAAACATCGACATCATGGAAGCAGTAATACGGCACATTCAGTTTGTGAAAGAACTCAAAGGCCACGTCCGCCTTCTGTTTCGCCAGCTGCAGGGCATCGCCATTTTTCTGCCACGGGCGATCAAACGCACCCACACCAAACATATCCGCCCCATTCCAGCAGAAGGTGTGCCAGTAACACGCGGCAAAGCGCAGATGCTGCGCCATGGTTTTACCGAGGATCACTTCGTCGGGATTGTAGTGACGAAACGCCAGCGGATGGGTGGATTTGGCCCCTTCATAACGAACGCGATCGAGCTGGTCGAAATAAGCGTGCATGGTTTGCTCCTTAGCATCAGACCCGAATGGTCAGCAGTGAATCATTATTTTGCTAAGGTGTTGCCTTAAGTCTCAATTACGATATTTCACACTCAAATTAAGATAATTATTAATTGTGCGCAGGCTCGCAAAAATCAGCAAATTTCGATCGCGCTCATAAAACAGAAAATAAACAAAAAACGTAATAGCAGGATAAAAATCAGTAATTGATGTTACTTCACACTCAGGGCAACAATTCATCCGCCTGGTTCATAGCCTTACAACGACAATAGCCTCTACCTACAGGATGACCATGATGAAAATGAAACACACGCTGTTAGCCGTCTGCGCTGCGCTGGCCCTGTTTAGCCATGCCGGTGTCGCAAAAGAAGTGAAAATCGGTATGGCGATCGATGATTTACGCCTTGAGCGCTGGCAGAAAGATCGCGACATTTTTGTTAAGCAAGCCGAATCGTTAGGGGCCACGGTTTTTGTCCAGTCGGCCAACGGCAATGAAGAAACGCAGATGTCGCAAATAGAAAATATGATAAACCGCGGTGTCGATGTGCTGGTGATCATTCCTTACAACGGTCAGGTATTAAGTAATGTGGTGGCGGAAGCCAAGCGTGAAGGCATTAAAGTGCTGGCGTATGACCGCATGATAAATAACGCCGATATCGATTTTTATATTTCTTTCGATAATGAAAAAGTCGGCGAATTACAGGCTGAAAGTATTGTTAAACAGGTGCCTAAGGGTAACTACTTTATGATGGGTGGCTCACCGGTAGATAATAATGCCCGCCTGTTCCGCGCCGGACAAATGAAGGTGTTAAAACCTTACATTGATAACGGCAGCATTAAGGTGGTCGGCGATCAGTGGGTGGATGCCTGGCTGCCCGAGAATGCGCTGAAAATCATGGAAAATGCACTGACGGCCAACGGTAACCACATTGATGCGGTCGTCGCCTCCAATGACGCCACGGCAGGCGGTGCGATTCAGGCCCTGAGTGCGCAAGGTCTGGCGGGCAAAGTGGCAATTTCGGGCCAGGATGCCGATCTCGCCGCCATCAAACGCATCATGAACGGCACCCAAACCATGACGGTGTATAAACCGATCACTGAACTCGCCACTGAAGCCGCCAAAATCGCCGTGGAACTGGGCGATAACAAAACGCCTGGTAGTAATAGCACTCTTAATAACGGCCTGAAAGACGTGCCGTCTCGCCTGCTAACACCGATTCAGGTGAATAAAGACAATATCGAAAGCACCGTGGTGAAAGACGGTTTCCACAAACAGAGCGATCTCTAAAGCGCCTGCTGCGAGGGAAAACAGCGATGCTGCTGGAAATGAACCACATCACCAAGCGCTTCGGCGCGGTGAAAGCGCTGGATGACATCAGCTTGCGGCTTGAGGCGGGCGAAGTGATGTCACTGTGCGGCGAAAATGGCTCTGGCAAATCGACGCTGATGAAAATCCTGTGCGGACTCTATCCGCACGGCGATTTTGACGGTGAGATTCACTTTGCCGGCGATCCGATTCAGGCCCAGACCATCCGTGATACCGAACGCAAAGGCATTGTCATCATTCATCAGGAGCTGGCATTGGTGCGCCAGCTTACGGTGATGGAGAACATTTTTCTGGGTGCCGAGTTAGGCCGCTTTGGCATGGTGGATGATGAAACCATGACGCTGCGCTGCCAGCAGCTGCTGGCGCGGGTGAAACTGGAAGTCTCGCCTGATACCAAAGTAGGTGAGCTGGGGCTCGGCCAGCAGCAGCTGGTTGAAATCGCCCGCGCGCTCAACAAACAGGTGCGCCTGTTGATTCTCGATGAACCCACCTCCTCGCTCACCGAGCAGGAAACCGAGGTGTTGCTGAGCATCATCAACAACCTGCGCGAGCACGGCATTGCCTGTATCTACATCTCGCACAAGCTGAATGAAGTAAAAGCCATCTCCGACACCATCTGCGTAATCCGCGATGGGCAGCATATCGCCACGCGCCCGGCGGCGGGTCTGAGCGAGGATGACATCATCACCATGATGGTCGGCCGTGAGCTGACGGCGCTCTATCCACACCAGCCGCATGAGATTGGTGACACGATACTGGAAGTGAAGAACCTTACGGCCTGGCATCCGGTCAATCGACATGTGCGCCGGGTAAATAACGTTTCGTTCAACCTTAAGCGCGGCGAAATTCTCGGTATCGCCGGGCTGGTTGGCGCCGGTCGCACTGAGACAGTTCAGTGTCTATTTGGGGTTTGGCCGGGCCGCTGGCAGGGCGAGATTTCGATAAACGGCAAGCCGGTGAAGATCCATGACTGCCGCGAGGCGATTGCACACGGCATTGCCATGGTGCCGGAAGATCGTAAAAAAGACGGTATCGTGCCGCTGATGGCGGTGGGCAAAAACATCACGCTGGCGGCGCTCGATCAGTTCAGCCATCGCCTTTCCACGCTGGACGAAGCCGCCGAACAGCAGGCGATCAACGATGCGATACGCCGTCTGCGCGTCAAAACGTCCTCGCCCGAGCTGGCGATTGGACGGCTCAGCGGCGGCAATCAGCAAAAAGCCATTCTGGCTAAGTGCCTGCTGCTCAATCCCAAAATCCTGATTCTCGATGAGCCTACGCGCGGCATTGATGTCGGCGCACGTCAGGAGATTTACCTGCTGATTAACGCACTGGTGCAACAGGGTATTTCGGTAATTGTGATTTCGTCCGAGCTGCCCGAAGTACTGGGCCTGAGCGATCGCGTTTTGGTGATGCATGAAGGGCAAATCAAGGCCGATCTGATTAACAACCATCTGACTCAGGAGCAGGTGATGGAAGCCGCTCTGCGGAGTGAACATTATGCTTAAGACTGAGAGTACGCAAAGCCTGCCGAGCACGCCCGCACCGGGAAAATTCCCGCGATTAAATCTGCAGGTCTTCGTGATGCTGGGTGCGATTGTACTGATCGCGCTGTTCTTCACCTGGACTACCGACGGCGCCTGGCTAAGCCCGCGCAACGTCTCCAACCTGCTGCGCCAGACAGCGATCACCGGCATCCTCGCGGTCGGCATGGTGTTTGTGATCATCTCCGCCGAGATCGATTTGTCCGTGGGTTCGATGATGGGGTTGCTCGGCGGTGCAGCAGCCATCTTTGATGTCTGGCTCGGCTGGCCACTGCCGCTCACCATTGTCGTTACGCTGGTTATGGGCCTGCTGCTCGGCACCTGGAATGGTTGGTGGGTGGCGTACCGTAAAGTACCTTCGTTCATCGTCACGCTGGCGGGCATGCTGGCATTTCGCGGCATCCTGGTGGGGATTACCGATGGCACCACCGTCGCCCCAACCAGCCCGGCGATGTCGCAGATTGGGCAAAGTTATCTGCCTGGCGGCGTGGGCTTCGGCTTTGGTTTTGTTGGGTTAGCGCTATTCATTCTTTGGCAATGGCGCTTACGTCTGCGCCGTCAGCAGTTGGGACTGGCCCAACCGGCGGCAACGGGCACAGTGGCGCGTCAGGCGATCACCGCGGTGCTGGTGCTCGGTGCGATCTGGTTGCTGAATGATTATCGTGGCGTGCCCACGCCGGTGTTACTGCTGGCACTGCTGTTGCTGGCAGGCATGTTTATGGCGACACGTACCGCCTTTGGCCGCCGGATTTACGCGATTGGCGGCAACATCGATGCCGCACGGCTTTCCGGGATTAACGTGGCGCGCACCAAGCTAGCCGTATTCGCCATCAACGGTGTGATGGTGGCGATTGCTGGGTTGATACTTAGCTCGCGTCTCGGTGCCGGTTCGCCCTCCGCCGGTAATATCGCGGAACTGGATGCGATTGCAGCCTGCGTGATTGGCGGCACCAGCCTCGCGGGCGGTGTGGGATCGGTAGCCGGTGCGGTGATGGGCGCTTTTATTATGGCTTCGCTGGATAACGGCATGAGCATGATGGATGTGCCGACCTTCTGGCAGTACATCGTCAAAGGGGCCATCTTGTTGCTGGCAGTGTGGATGGATACCGCAACGCGTCGCCGGGTGTAATCGCGTGGGCGATCACACTGTGGCGCAAACCATTTCTGCTCTCCTTGCCGCCGTGCTATGCAATGCGCTGAGGGTTTAAAGGGACGCGCCACCATGCATGAGAAACGTTACCGCATTACGTTACTGTTCAACGCCAACAAGGTGTATGACCGCCAGGTGGTTGAAGGCGTTGGCGAGTATTTGCAGGCTTCGCAAACCGACTGGGATATTTTCATTGAGGAGGATTTTCGCTGCCGCATTGAGAATATTCGTGAATGGCTGGGCGATGGCGTGATTGCCGATTACGACGACAGTTCGATCGAAACCTTGCTGGCCAATGTGCCGGTGCCGATTGTCGGCGTAGGCGGCTCTTATCATCAGCCGCAAGACTATCCGCCGGTGCATTACATCGCCACCGACAACGCCGCGCTGGTAGAGAGTGCTTTCCTTCATCTGAAAGAGAAAGGCATCAACCGCTTCGCGTTTTATGGTTTACCGGCGTCCAGCGGCAAACGCTGGTCGCAGGAGCGCGAGCAGGCGTTTCGCCAGTTAGTGATGCGTGAACGTTATCAGGGCGTGGTGTATCAGGGCCTGGAAACCGCCCCGGAAAACTGGCAGCACGCGCAGAACCGCCTCGCCGACTGGCTGCAAACCCTGCCGCCGCAAACCGGCATTATCGCCGTCACTGATGCGCGCGCGCGTCACCTGCTTCAAGCCTGCGAACATTTGAAAATTCCGGTCCCAGAAAAGCTGACGGTGATCGGGATTGATAATGAAGAGCTGACCCGCTATCTGTCACGCGTGGCGCTCTCATCCGTCGCACAGGGCACGCGGCAGATGGGCTATCAAGCCGCGAAGTTGCTGCATCGCTTACTGGATAAACAATCCTTACCGCTGCAACGCATTCTGGTGCCGCCCGTGAAAGTGATTGCCCGCCGCTCCACCGATTTCCGCTCACTCAACGATCCCGCGGTGATTCAGGCCATGCACTACATCCGTTTTAATGCCTGCAAAGGGATTAAAGTCGAGCAGGTGCTGGATGCAATCGGCATGTCACGATCCAATCTGGAGAAGCGCTTCCGGGATGAGACCGGCGATACCATCCACGCCATGATCCATCGTGAAAAGCTGGAGAAAGCGCGCGAGCTGCTGGCCAGCTCTTCACTGAACATCAATGAGATTTCGCAGATGTGCGGTTACCCGTCGTTGCAGTATTTCTATTCAGTGTTTAAGAAGAGCTACGCCAGCACACCTAAGGAATATCGCCAACTTCACGGCGAGAACGTGCTGTAGCGCACGGCTAAGATCAAGATTTCGCGCTGGGTTATGGATATAATTGCGCGGCATCTTCAAAGGAAGATCGTCGTCTCCGGTGAGGCGGCCGGATTTCAAATCCGGTTGGGGCCGCCAGCGGTCCCGGGCAGGTTCGACTCCTGTGATCTTCCGCCACCTTCATCTTACTGTTACTCATTTCTAAATGATTGGCTTAGGCAACTTGTAAGTCATCATTACAAGTTGGAAAATTTCAGCCTGAGGATGTAGAGCAACGTTGGCACTTTACTTCTGCACTCTTCTCCGCCACTTGTTCCAATCTCTTTACCTCGCCTGCACAATGCAGTTATTCGGTAAAACCGAACAACTGAGCTCTGTTTAAAAATCAGCTTGTTCATGATTCTATACTGTCTTTCACGCTGGCTATTGCGGAATCACCCATGCTCATCCACCCCAACGACAAGCTCACCTTCTCCGGCGATCCGCGCGCGGAAGAACTGCGCAAAATGCTGCAACACCCCAATGCACCCAAAGTGATTGCGGCATCATTATCGAAACAGCTGGATCGCGAAAGCCGCACCCACAGACATGCCGCCGGACAACTTTACTGCCTGAAACAGGGCATGATGACGGTCAACACACCCTCGGGTATCTTCGCCAATCCGCCACGTTTGGTGGGCTGGATTCCACCGCATTATGAACACGCAATTATCGGGCCGGGGCACGTGCTCGGCTGGACAGTGTTGGTGGATGAGGCACTCACCGCGCCGCTGCCAAAGCATCCAGTGCTGCTCTCCTGCCCTTCGGTGCTGGAGCCGCTGGCCGAGCGGCTGGCAAGTTTGTCGCCGGATAGCTGGGGCAGCGAGCGTTATAACCGACTTTGCGATGTGTTCCTCGATGAGCTGTATGAATCCACCGAGCATGCGCTGACGCTGCCGCTGCCCGAAGAACCGCGCCTGCGTCAGATTGCTCGCTTACTGATGGACGATCCCTCGGATATTCGCACCGGGCCGGAACTGGCGCAGTGGGCGGGATTGAGTCCGCGCAGCCTGAGCCGCCATTGGGCCAGCGCGGTGGGCATGAGCCTGAGTAAATATCGCCAGGTGTCGCGGTTGCTGAAATCGCTGGAAGGTTTGGCCGCGGGTAAAAGCGTGCAGCAGGTGGCGTGGCAGGTCGGCTTTGATAGTGTTAGCAGCTATATCAGCGCCTTCCGCAGCGCCTTTGGTTCCACGCCCGGTAAGTACTTTACGCCGCCTGACGCGTCTGCGGTTGCAACATCAGAAGACTCGTAGGCCCGTCAATGTCCGGCAGGTTGTGCAGATATTTACGCCGGAACGCGCCGGGCGGCAGATCGTACATACGGCGGAAGGTGCGGCACCACGTTTGCTGCGACTCAAAACCATACTTAATCGCAATCTCCAGCAGCGGCATATTGCCGTTCATCAGGGCAATCGCCGATGCCGTGAGTTTTCGCTCGCGAATATAGCTGCCCAGCGCAATACCGGTGTGACTGCGGAACATGCGCTGCAGGTGCCACTGCGAATAGCCAGCGCGCCGCGAAACGGTTTCCAGCGTCAGCCGCTGTTCAATATTGTCTTCGATCCACAGCATCAGTTGATGCATACAGGCTGCCTGAATATCCATCTCTCTCCCCCTGATGACGGATTAAAAAGTCATCAGCATTATAAGAAAGCCGCAAATGGCTATGTTTAGCGCTTAAGCCAATAAATAACGATATCTCGCCAAACTTGTGCATGCCGAACTCAGTCTCGACGCTTGCGGCATTAACCATCATGTAATATTGTAAGTTACATGATAAATGCCTGACAGGAGAATTTATGAATAGTTGGATGACTTCAGACGTGGGAATTTGTGTATCGATAGCCCTGGCAGCGGCCAGTGTTGCGATGACGATAACGCAAACCGAGTTGTTTGCCGGCCTGCGCGCATGGACCGCCAAAAAGCACGCGCTGCTTGGCCATCTGTTCCACTGCTTTTATTGCATGAGTCATTGGACGGTGCTGGCGGGCATGCTGATTTATCGCCCTGCGCTATTGCACAGCGATATGGCTCTGGTGGATTGGGTGATGACTGCGTTCATTACCTTGACCCTGACCACTTTTATCAACGGTCTGATGTTTAAGGTGTTCCAGGCAGCGGTGACCACGCATGTGATGAAGCACAATGCGCAGATCACCTTACAGAAGCGGGATTAAGTCTCTTTACTGCACAGCGGATGGGGCTCAGCTTCCAGCCCCAGTTTCGCCATTTTGTTGAGGTAATCACCGGCAATATCCGCCACGGTGATTTGGCTAAAGCGATTGAGTAACATCACTTCCGCTTCATTGAGTGCCTGATCGAGACGCTCATCGACCGCGTGTTCCACCAGACAAGGTGACGAATCGGCAGCGGGTCCGATACTGAACAGCGCGGGCGATCCGATCGCCTGATACACATCCAGCAGCGTGATGGCGCTGAGTTCAACCCGCAACTCCCAGCCGCCGCCGTGCCCCTTCTCCGATACCACATACCCTTTTTCACGCAGGCCGGACATCATGCGGCGAACCACCACCGGATTGGTGCCCAACATCTTAGCCATCGCTTCCGACGTGGCGCGTTTAACGTGCCGATCAAGGTGAATTAAGGCGTGCAGTGAGCGGGACATTCGGTTGTCGCGGGGCATGGCTTGTTCCTCTAAAGTTCACGACACTCTAACAAAGGTGCCCGGCAGCAACAATTTATCCCGTCTGAATGGTCCGTCTAGATAGTCGCCCCCATCGAGAGCCGGTAATGCAGGTTGACCTGTTCGATAGTCGGCTGCTGGTTGATCTTCTTCAGCACAATCTCAGTAGCGACCTTGCCCATCTCAAAACGTGGCGTAATCACGCTGGCCAGGCGTGGCGTGGTCGCCTGGCCGATATCCAGCCCGTGGAAACCGGCAATCGCCATTGCCTGCGGTACGGCAATACCCGCCGCCTGGCACTCCTGCAACACGCCGACTGCCAGATCATCATTGGTACACAGAATGGCATCCATTTCTGGATAGAGCTGGCGCGCCAGCGTCATCATGCCGGTACCAATCGACACCGATGACACCTTGTTCGGTACGATGCGCCCGGCCGGGAAGCCTGCTGCTTCTACCGCATCACGATAGCCCGCATAGCGCTGCTCATCGCGGCGGTCGGACATCGAACCAAAATAGATCACTCGCTGTTTGCCGCTGGCCAGCAGCATCGATGTCATATCGTAGCCGGCGCGGTAGTTATCAAAGCCGACGTTGATGCGCCCGGTTGCCTCGGTGAGGCCCATCACTTCCGCCACCGGGATATTGGCCGCGTTGAGGTATTTCTCGGCGCGGACGGTGTGAACAGATTCGGTGAGAATCAGCCCTTTGATATTGAATGCCAGCACAGTAGCGATCTGCTCTTCTTCACGCTGCGCGTTGTAGTCATAGTTGACCACCAAAGTCTGGTAGCCGTGTGCACTGGTGACTGACTCAATACCTGCCAGTAAATCGGCAAAGATTTGGTTATTAAATGAAGGAATCAACACGCCGATGCGAGGCTGACTCTGTTTGGTGGTGGAAGTGCTTTCGGTATCGGCGATATAGCCAATTTCGGCAATAACGCTGGCGATTTTTTCCGCCGTTTCCGTCTTAACCTTTTCCGGCGTGCGGAGATAGCGGCTAACCGTCATTTTGGTGACGCCCGCCAGGGTAGCAATATCGTCCAGAGTGATGCGCTGCGTTTTCATTGCGACGTCCGCAAAGATGGCCTGTCAATCAACGTATTATGCCCGTTGCCCGGCAAAAAATGAAACCAACCCGCCCTATCAATTAACGCCAGTTGAAATTGAATGTTGGCAGCAATTACAGAACAAAAATTTCAGAAAGATTCAATTAAAAATGAGAAATATAATGGATGCATAGCGAAAATTGACAAAAAATCCATTATTTCAGCCGGGTATCGCGATTTCACCACGGGTGCCGATAAAAAATTTCGCAACCCCCTTCACATTTTCTGGAAAAAATGATCCAAAAACTATCATTTAGAACATATATTCCATGTTGATTACCTCGAGTGAATAACGCTGAACATCGATAACCTACACCACTCCTCTTTCTGAACACGTAACGTTCAGGCTGTAGAGACAAGGGGCTATAACAATGGATACCAGGCAAAAACGCTACAACATGAAGTATGTCATTCTCTGCTGTACCGTCGCGGCATTTGGCGGTCTGCTGATGGGTTATGACTCTTCCATCATCTCCGGTGCAATTGAACCCTTAAGTGAATATTTCCAGCTCACGCCCGCAGAGACCGGTTGGGCCGTCTCCAATATTTTACTCGGTAGCCTGGTCGGTTGCTTCATCGCACCGCGCCTGAGCGACAAACTTGGCCGCAAAAAGTCCCTCGCCATCACCGCGTTGCTGTTTACCGTTTCGGTGATCGGAACGGCCATCGCGCATAACTTCACTGTGTTTGTCCTGTTCCGCATCATCGGTGGCTTAGCGATTGGCCTCGCATCGGTGATTTCACCGATCTATCTGGCTGAGCTGTCACCGTCGAAGTATCGCGGTCGCACCACGGCGCTCTATGCGGTGTGCTGTGTCGGTGGACAATCGGTGGTGCTGCTGACCAACTACTTCATCACCAAATCAACACTGCCCGACGTGATGATCAATATGGGCTGGCGTTACATTCTGGCTACCGCACTGGTGCCGTGTGCGCTGTTTATGCTCTTCATTGCCTTTATTCCCGAGTCACCACGCTGGAACGTGCTGAAAGGCAAATACGATGAAGCGCTGGATACGCTGACCAAAATTTCCAACCGTGAGCATGCCGAAAGCGTGTTCAATGAAATCAAACACTCCTTCTCAGACAAAACCGCGCATCAGCATAAATCGCGTCTGCGTCTGGATAAAACCACGGTTCCGCTACTGATCATCGGTATTGGTCTGGCGGTCGGTAACCAGATCAGTGGCATTAACGTGATTCAGTATTTTGGTCCAACGCTGCTGAAGAATGTGGCGGGCAGCACCGATTCAGCGCTGCTGCAAACCTTCTGGCTGTCGATTTGCCAGTTCATCGGTGTCATGGTGGGCATGATGCTGATCGATAAAGTGGGTCGCCGTAAGCTGCTGTTGCTAGGCGCTATCACCTCTTGCATCTGCCTCGCTTACTCGTTTATCGCCTTCTACTATCACCTGCCGGGAATGTTGGCGGTGGTCGGTCTGTTTGCCTATATGATTTTCTTTGGCATGACCTGGGGCCAGATTGTCTGGACCGTGCTGGGCGAAATCTTCCCCACTGAGATTCGTTCGATTTGTGTCGGGATTTCCATCTGTGCCATGTCGCTGGCGAACTTCGTGATCAGCAGTACCTTCCCGATCATGAACAGCAGCCCAATGCTGCTGGACCTGTTCCACGGCGGCTTCCCACTGCTGCTGTTCGCCATTTTCTCACTGGGTATGTACTTCTTTACCTTCCGCTATCTGCCGGAAACGGCGGGTGTGTCGCTGGAGAAAATTCATGGCCTGGTGCTGGAGAAGTTTAACGTTGAAGCGGAATTGCCGCAGAGCACCTCAACGACCAAGTCCAGCGAGTCATTTGATATTCCACGGCATTAATGTGATGAGGGCGCGCCTAGGAGATGGCGCGCTCATATTGCTCAATCACCGCCAGCGCTAAACCGTTGGCAGGATCGACACGCTGCGGCAGAAAATGCAGCTGCGTATGGGAGAAGGTAAAGGCCAGCGTGCTGGCCTGCGCCGTTTCTTCAACCGCCTGGATAAACGCCGGATGCGTATTCCACGGCCCATCAATCACTATGCTCGCCGGATTCACCAGCTGCATCACATGGCTGAGCGCATACCCGACATGCTGACCGGTTAACGCCATCACCTCATTGACGATCTGCGGTTCACTGGACGCATTCTGCCAGCGCAGGCCCGCTTTACGCTGCGCCAGCTGCTGTTGGACGGCAGGCTGACTGACCAGCGTTTCGAGGCAGCCTAAACGCCCACAGCTGCACCGTAACCCTTTCGGTTGCACCTGCAAATGACCAATCTCACCTGCGGTCCAGCTGCTGCCGACAAAGACTTCGCCCTGTTCCACCAGCGCGCCGCCCACCCCTTCACCAATGCGCAGATAAAAATGGCTTTGTGATTTATCCAGATCGAGCTGCTGCACCGAAAGCAGCGCAGCGGCTTTTGCATTGTGCATGATGCGCAGTGGCAACTCACAGGCGCTCAGCAGCGGCGTCAGGACATCGACATCCTGCCAGCCGAGATGGGCGGAAAAATGCACCCAGCCACGCTGTGGATCGATGATGCCGGGAAAGCCCACGGCGATGCCCAACAGTTCAGGATGCGCGGCGTGCAACGTCTGACACACTTCCACCAGCTCATGCAGCAGGTGTTCGGGATCTGCTGTCGGGGTTTGCCAGGTTTGTTCCGCAATCACCTGCGAGAAATAATCGCAGACGCGCCAGTGGATGGCATTGCGCTCAACCATTATTCCGGCGCTTTTGAGTTTTTCCGCTCGCAGCGAAATTTCGATTTTAGGACGTCCGGCCGCCGCTACGCTCACCGGGCCGAGTTCATTCATCAGCCCCTGCGCCAGCAGGTCATCCACGATCAAAGAAACGGTGTTTTACTGAGCTGCAGCGCCAGCGCCAAATCCTGGCGGGAAGTGATGCGGGCGGAACGCAATTGCGTCATCACCCGCTTGAGGTTGTTTAATCGAAGTAATGCGGGGCCTTTACCGGCTGCTTTCATCGCGCGCTCGCCTCACTCAATACTCATCACCGCGTACACGGCTGCGATAGCTTTCCCAATCGAAGCGCACCCACAAACTGGTGCCGAGGCGCATACGATCCATCACGCGTTCGCCCAGCAGCCCGTTCATACCCGCCGGATCAAGATTCGATAGCATGCCGGTCGGGCGTTTTGACGATGAGCGACGATCAACAATCTGATTGATGATCACTTTTTCGTAGCGCGATTCGCTCTGCATGCCGATCTCATCGATCACCAGCAGATCCACATGACTCAGATCCTGCAACAAACGTTCTTCGGTGATATCGCTGCCACCGCTGAAGGTGCCTTTCATGCTCGACATCAAATCCGCCACCGTGACAATCAGCACGCTTTTACCGCGCAGAATGAGGTCGTTGCCAATCGCGGCGGCGAGATGGTTTTTACCGGTGCCCGGACGACCGGAAAACACAAAACTGGCGATGCTGTTGCCGAAACCGGCGGAATATTCACGCGCCAGCGCCAGCGCTTTGCGCTGACCTTCATTTTCGACACGATAGTTGTCGAACGAGCAGTTCATGTGCAGCTCACGGATGCCGGAGCGCCCCATGATGCGCTGCATTTTCATCGCGCGGTTTTCACGCACAATGGCTTCAGAGCGCAAACGGCCCTGTTCCTGATTCCACGCCAGCAGCTCTTCACCGTTTTTAAATTTCGGCTGCACATCCACTGGCATAAACTTTTTCAGGCGATTGAAAAGATCGTTCGGCGTTTTCATCACTCACCTCGGAATCCATCGGGAATATCATAATCAGTATTGCTGATCTGGGTGATATCGCGCTTGGGCTGACCGCCGTTAGCAGCACGATTCATTTGTACGCTGCGCGCCAGTTTCTGCTGCCACTGCACATGGTGGAACAGTCGGCCTTCGGCCTGCCAGTAAGCCACAAACGTGGCCAGCTCGGCGGCGGTTGGCGGCTCGCTGAGCGCCACACCCCAGATAGCAGCCTGCCGTTGAAAGTCTTGATCCGGCTGCCAGCCCTGATACATAGCAAATTTGCCCACCGGCATGGCGATCGGGGCCGCATCGGTATGGAACAGGCTGTCATCCAGCGTGACATCATTCGGCTGCTGTGCGGCCGCTTCCAGCGCCAGTAATTGCGCCAGGCGCTGCGGCGTCAACGCGTAAAACGCCGGTGCATTATTGTGCAAAACCGCCAGCACACCGTTATCGGCCTGCTGCAACACGGCAAGCGGATCCTGGCAAAAGCCATCCAGCCCCACCAGCGTTGAAGATAAGATTTTAACTGACATGAAGAAACCTGACGTTGACCAACCCGGAGCGCTGATAGGTTCAGCGCTAAGCGGCCAGTGTACCTGTTTTAACGCGGCGGATCGCGCAGGAATTAGAAGCTGGCGCTGACGCCAAGGCTGTAAATAAACTGTTCGCCGCTGATGACGGCGCCGGTTTGAGAGAAGGAAGCAAACGCCGCCATATTCTGCCCAAACGGCACATTGGCCCCGACGCTGACATCCACCCAACTGCTTTCGTGAGTAGCATCCTCCGGGCGATCGCGTAGCGCGGAAGGATTATCGTCATTCAATTGATGGCTATAGCTAACCTGTGCCCAGGGTGAAATCCAGTCCAGCGTGGAATCAACGCGCCAGCCCAGTGACGCAATATGCCCGGCATTTTTGCCATCGACAAATTCGCACTTCGGACAGCTCAGTCTGGATTCATCCACCGCAAATTGCGCCACCGGCCCGGTGTTTAGGGTTGAACTCATCGGCATCGGCCAACCTGCGGAATAGCGGTTGGCAAAGGGCGCGTTACCTACGCTGGCTTTTTCACTGTGCAGAACCATCGCGCTCTCAGCCGGCGAATTGAGCGCCGCATCAATCAGGCTGTCATCACTGTTTTCTGTCAACATCAGGTGATTACTGGAAATCTTTTCAGCCAGTATCGCATTGTAATCCAGCGCATTATCCGCGCTCGCCTGATCCCACGCGCAGGCAGGCACGGCCGCAAGCAACAGCCACACACCGCTAAAAGCCAGCATGAGATTGTGCTGGCCTGTCCGCTGACTTTTCTGCAACATGAAAGACTCCTGACGAGCCAGAAAGGGAACGGGCGTTAAGATTTAGGCTTATTGATTATCGGCACCCATTGATTAACTATTAATCGATTCTGCAATACGTCAAGGGATTAACTGTTTTTTCCTCGTGCTAAGGGAGTGTTAAATGCAACGTTGTGGCTGGGTAACACAGGATCCGCTCTATCTGGCGTACCACGATAATGAGTGGGGCGTACCGCAAACCGATAAGCGTGCCTTATTTGAAATGCTGTGTCTTGAGGGGCAACAGGCGGGTTTATCGTGGATCACCGTGCTGAAAAAACGTGAAAACTATCGGCGCGCTTTCCATCAATTCGATCCGCAGGCCGTTGCCCAAATGGATGAAGCCGATATGCAGCGGTTGCTGCAAGACAGTGGCTTGATTCGCCATCGCGGCAAGCTGGAGGCGATCATTAATAACGCCAAAGCCATGCTGGCGCTGGAAGCGGAAGGTGAGGACTTTTCACAGTTTATCTGGGGATTTGTGGCCAACCAGCCCATTTTGCACCGTTTCGCCGATTACAAACTGGCGCCCACCACCTCCGAGCCTGCCATAGCGCTTTCAAAGACATTAAAGAAGCGTGGTTTTAAATTCGTCGGTCCCACAACCTGCCACTCATTTTTGCAGGCCTGCGGCTTGATTAACGATCATCAAACCAGCTGTTTCTGCCATCCCGATAATCTTTAAAGCAAATCTTTACACTTTAAGACTGACCCTCACGCATTTCCCCATTATTGAACGGCATAATAGTGCCGTTTTGGGGCATTTTCCCCGTGTGACTTTGTGAGGGACTTTTCAATGAATAAGCGTGTTTTGGCGCTAGCCTTGTTACTGAGCGGCAGCGTGGCGCTGTCAGGTTGTACCACCAATCCTTATACCGGTGAATCCCAGGCCGGTAAATCTGGCATCGGCGCGGGCTTAGGCGCAGTGCTGGGTGCCGGCGTTGGGGTGTTGTCATCCTCGAAGAAAGATCGCGGCAAAGGCGCACTGATTGGCGCGGCGTCAGGGGCTGCCGTTGGCGGCGGCGTGGGTTATTACATGGATGTACAGGAAGCGAAACTGCGCGATAAAATGCGCGGGACCGGTGTCAGCGTGACGCGTCAGGGCGATAACATCGTGCTGAACATGCCGAACAACGTGACCTTTGATTCCAACAGCAGCAACCTGAAACCGGCTGGTGCCAACACCCTGACCGGTGTGGCAATGGTACTGAAAGAGTATCCAAAAACTGCGGTAAACGTGGTGGGCTTCACGGACAGCACCGGCACGCGCGCGTTAAATATGCGCCTGTCCCAACAACGTGCGGATAGCGTGGCTAGCGGCCTGATTCTGCAAGGCGTCGCGCAGAACCGTTTGCGCACCCAGGGCATGGGCCCGGATAATCCGGTCGCCAGCAACAGCACGGAGGCGGGTAAAGCACAAAACCGCCGTGTTGAGATTACGCTGAGCCCACTGGGTTAATCCCTTCGCCGGTCTGCTACTGCAGATCGGCGCTTCCACACGTTTTTACACCGCAATTGACGCTTTTTGTATCAGATAACGCTCTATAATCGTCAACCAATAGAGCCGTAAAATACTTTATGCTAGCGTGATCAAAATTTGATCAGTGGAAACCGTCATTATGTCGCTCAAAGCCATTGCCGCAGCCCTCGGCCTCTCTGTTACCACCGTGAGTCGAGCGCTAAATGGCTATGATGATGTCGCGGCGGCAACGCGTAAACGTATTGAAGATGAAGCCACTTCTCGCGGATATCGCCCTAATGATGCCGCGCGCCGTTTAAAGACCGGGCGCGCCAATGCGATAGGACTGGTTTTCCCGGTCAGCACTGCCTCACTCAATGACAGCTACTACAGCGAAATGCTGTTGACGCTGGATCAACGCCTCGCTCAGCATGACATTGACCTGATGATTCTGCCGGACAAGCCTCAGGATCAGCATCGTACGGTGATGCGTATGCTGCGCAGCGGTTCGTTGGATGCACTGATTTTAACTCACACCATGCCGCGAGATGTCCGACTGGAACGCTTGCAGCAAAAAGGGTTTCGCTTCCTGACGCTCGGTCGCAGCCAGTTACCGCAGCCGTACGCCTGGTTTGACTATGACAATCACGCCGGCACCTTATTGGCGGCCGAACACTGCGTACAGCAAGGGCTGACTCGTCTGGCTTATCTTGGCGGCATCGAACCTTGTACTTACATCATCGATCGGCGACAGGGCTTTATTGACGCCCTCACCCAGCATCAACCGCCTATTTCCCCCACCATGATGGCCGCGCTGCCGATGACGCGTCGCTGTGGTTATCAACAAACGCAGGCGTGGCTGACGCAGGATATCGCACCGCAGGCGATTGTGACGGATTGCGCCCCGCTGGGGGAAGGCGCCGCTATCGCCTTGCAGCAGGCACAACGTCTGAGGGGTCCGCGCGCGATTCCGCTCTATGTGTACGATGGTTTGCCGCATGACTCCATTATCGACCAGCCGGTGAACGCGATTTTGCAGTTGTCGCAACAGCGAATTGGCGAACGTGTGGCGGAGATGGTACTTCAACTGTTGGACGGTGCTCCGCTCGATGAACTGCAAACGTTGTGGCAACCGATGTTGCGCCTCACTTCTGAAGCACAATGATTGCGTGATCCCCGCGCTGTGATAGTCTTCGCCTGTTTTAATTATTCAGGTACATGCAATGAAAACCAGGCCGCCACGAGCGACAATCAGTGACGTTGCCCGCACGGCAAAAACCGGTAAAACCAGCGTTTCCCGCTATCTCAATGGTGAAGTGAACCTGCTCTCGCCCGATCTTAAAGCCCGCATCGAGCAGGCGATTGCCGATCTTGATTATCGTCCCAGCCAGATGGCGCGCGGTTTAAAGCGGGGACGGACGCGGCTGATAGGCCTGATCATTGCTGATATCACCAATCCTTATTCGGTTGACGTGCTGAGCGGCATTGAAGCCGCTTGTCGTGCGCAGGGCTTTACCCTGCTGATGTGTAACACCAACAACGAAGTCGATCGCGAGCAATATTATCTGCAACTGCTGAGCAGCTATCAGGTTGAAGGCATTGTGGTGAATGCGGTGGGGATGCACGAAGAGGTGCTGAAACGCCTGCAGCAGTCGATGCTGCCGATGGTGCTGATCGACCGTAAAATTCCTGATTTCGCCTGCGATGTGGTGGGGTTGAACAATCCTGAAGCCGCCCACATTGCCACTCAACACTTGCTGGATAATGGCTACGATGCTCTGCTGTTCCTCAGTGAACCTTTAGGCAGCGTCAACACCCGCCGTGAACGCCTTGGTGCCTTTTATGACACCAGTCATTCCCATGCGCAGGTAAGCGCTGAAAATGCCGAAGTGCCATTACATCAGCCGGAGCAGCTGGAAAATGTGCTGCACGATTTCCACCAGCGCCACAGCGGAAAACGCTGCGCGGTCATGGCGGCTAACGGTGCACTGACCTTACAAGTCGCACGTGCTTTGCAGCGCCTCGAATTACATTGGGGCAAAACCATTGGCCTGCTTGGCTTTGATGAGCTGGAATGGGCCGCGCTGGCAGGCGTGGGCATCACCACGCTTAAGCAACCCACCTGGAAAATTGGCTATGCCGCGCTGGAGCAGGTGATTGCCCGTATTGATGGCAGCGATCTGCCTCTCAGTGAGCAGGTTTTTTCCGGCGAACTGATTGTGCGCGGTTCCAGCCAGCCGCTGCGCTAACTTCCCGCTTATCTGGCTCACTTCGTGAGCAGGATCATAATTCCACACTCTGTGGCTTTTCTTTGGAACCGGTTCCATCTAGGTTTTGATCATGTTCAAAGGAGAGACAAAATGACAACACCTGAAATTATCGTGGTCACGGCCGCCTACGGCACACAGAAAGTCGCGGAGTTGGGCGGACAGGCCGCGCTGCTGCCGCTGATTAAAGCATCAGGCGCCGATGGCGTAGAAATTCGCCGTGAGCTGTTCAGCGACAATGAACTCTGCCTGCTGCATGCGCTGGGCAATGCCATTACACAGCATCAACTCAGCGCCAGCTATTCGGTGCCAGAAGCACTGTGGCTGGAAGACGGTGCGCTCAATCCACGTCTGGCGCAGTTCCTGCAGGAAGCGGAACAGCTCGGTGCGAAGCGCTTGAAAATCGCGCTTGGGCATTTTGTCGATCTCGCTGAAGCCCAACTGTTAGCGGTTCTCGCTGCCTCGTCAGTGACCGTAGTAGTGGAAAACGATCAAACGCCCGACAGCAAGCTGGCCCCGATGCTGAACTTCTTCCACCGCGCCTGCGATGCCGCACTGCCGCTGGATATGACCTTCGACATGGGCAACTGGCAATGGACCGGCGAAGATGCTTTGCAAGCCGCCGCACAACTCAGCCGCTACGTCAGCTACATTCATGTGAAAACCGCCGTGCCGCATGGCGAGAGCTTTCGTGCTGTAGCACTGGATGAAAGCGATGGCAGCTGGCGCGCTCTGCTCAGCGCATTGCCGAAAGACGCGCCGCGCGGCATTGAATTCCCACTGGAAGGTGCGGATCTGTTGGCGGTTACACGCCATTACGTTGATCAGCTGCGTGCGCTGTAAGGAAATGATGATGAAGCAACTGGATGTGGTGACCATTGGCGAAGCGATGGCGATGTTTATTGCCCAGCAAAGCGGTGATCTTGCCGCGGCAGAAGGCTTCGTCAAACGCATTGCCGGTGCCGAACTGAATGTGGCGATCGGCCTTGCCCGCCTCGGTTTGCAGGTCGGCTGGGTGAGCCGTGTCGGCGACGACAGCTTCGGTCGTTTTACCCTGCAACAGCTGGCGAAAGAGAATGTTGATCACGACTGCGTGACCACCGATACACGCTATCGCACCGGTTTTCAGCTCAAATCGCGCGTCGATGACGGTTCCGATCCTGAAGTGGAGTATTTCCGTACCGGCTCGGCTGCCAGCCATCTGTCGCCGGACGATTTTAATGCGGATTACTTTGGGGGTGCCCGGCATTTACATCTGAGCGGCGTGGCGGCGGCGATCTCGGACAGCTCACTGCAACTGACTCAGCATGCCGCCAAAGAGATGCGCTCACGCGGCAAAACCATCTCCTTTGATCCTAACCTGCGTCCGGTATTGTGGCGCAGCGAACAGGAGATGCGTAAGCAGCTGAATCTGCTGGCTGAGTATGCGGATTGGGTACTGCCGGGTGAGAAAGAAGGTTTGATTCTCACCGGTTATCGCCAGCCGGAAGCCATCGCCGATTTCTATCTGGATAAAGGCGTGCGCGCCGTGGTAATCAAAACCGGCTGCGACGGCGCCTGGTACAAAACCGCCGACGGTGAAAAAGGCCTGGTTGCGCCGATTCGCGTTGATAACGTGGTGGATACCGTAGGGGCTGGCGATGGTTTTGCCGTGGGCCTGATCAGCGCGCTGATGGAAGGCAAATCGCTGCCGCAGGCAATTCTGCGCGGTAACAAAATTGGTTCGCTGGCGATTCAGGTCGCAGGCGACAGCGAAGGGCTACCGACACGCGCTGCGCTGGGTGATTTTTAGTTAAGCGGTCGCCCTACATGGCGACCCTGCAAGTCGGTTACGCATGTATGCGAACCTGGTTCATCAGTCTGTCCCTACAACCCGATTACGTCGAGGCGCATCCATTGAATGCGCCCACCTCAAAACAGAGGAGTCACCCATGAAATCGCAGACAATCGCGCCAAAACGCTGGTGGTTTATCATGCCCATCGTGTTTATCACCTACAGTCTGGCGTATCTGGACCGGGCGAACTTTAGCTTCGCCTCTGCCGCAGGGATTAATGACGATCTCGGCATCACCAAAGGCATGTCATCGCTGCTGGGTGCCCTGTTCTTCCTTGGCTACTTCTTCTTCCAAATCCCCGGCGCGGTGTATGCCGAACGCCGCAGCGTGAAGAAGCTGATTTTCTGGTGCATGATTTTGTGGGGCGGCTGCGCCTCGTTAACCGGCGTGGTGAGCAATATTCCGATGCTGGCCGCGATTCGTTTTGTGCTCGGCGTGGTGGAAGCCGCGGTAATGCCTGCGATGCTGATTTACATCAGCAACTGGTTCACCAAATCAGAACGTTCTCGCGCTAACACCTTCTTGATCCTCGGGAATCCGGTGACGGTGCTGTGGATGTCAGTGGTCTCTGGCTATCTGATCAATGCGTTTGGCTGGCGTGAGATGTTCATCTTTGAAGGCATCCCGGCGGTAATCTGGGCGGTTGCGTGGTGGTTCCTGGTGCAGGACAAACCGGCGCAGGCGAAATGGATGAGCGAGGAAGAAAAGGCGGCACTGCAGGCGCAGTTGCAGAAAGAGCAGGAAGGCATCAAAGCGGTGCGTAACTATGGTGAAGCTTTCCGCAATCGCAACGTGGTCGTTCTATGTATGCAATATTTCGCGTGGAGTATTGGCGTGTACGGTTTCGTGCTGTGGCTGCCTTCGATTCTGCGTAATGGCACACAGATGGGCATGGTGGAAGCGGGTTGGCTGTCGGCGGTGCCTTATCTGGTGGCCACGATTGCGATGATCGTGGTGTCGTGGGCATCCGATAAAAAGCAAAATCGTAAACTGTTTGTCTGGCCGCTGCTGCTGATTGGTGCAATGGCCTTCCTCGGTTCGTATCTGGTCGGTTCCAGTCACTTCTGGCTGTCGTACGCATTGCTGGTGATTGCGGGTGGCGCGATGTACGCCCCTTACGGCCCATTCTTTGCCCTGATTACTGAAATGCTGCCACGCAATGTTGCCGGTGGTGCCATGGCGCTGATTAACAGCATGGGCGCACTCGGTTCCTTCATCGGATCGTGGATTGTAGGCTATCTTAATGGCGCAACCGGCAGCCCTGCCGCTTCTTATATCTTTATGGGCGCCGCATTGCTGGCCTCGGTGTGGCTGACGTTGATCGTTAAACCGGCTGAGAACAAGGCGCCGCCGATACATGGGGCGAAGCACGCCTGAAAGCTTAAAAAATGAATTTTCCGGGCGGCTCAGGTCGCCCGTCACACGTTCTACAGGGAGCAAAAGATGAAACCTGCTGTGATTCTTTATAAGAGCCTGCCAGATGATCTGCGCGCTAAACTGGATGCCCATTTTACCGTGACCGAAGTGCGTGACGTCTCACCCGAAACCGTGCAACAACATGCCGCCCAGTTCGCGGAGGCACAGGGTTTGCTGGGTTCGGGCGGCAAAGTGAATGGTGATTTGCTGGCGAGTATGCCTGCGCTGCGCGCCTGTTCCACTGTGTCAGTGGGTTATGACAATTTCGATGTTGAAGCATTGAATCAGCGCAACGTGCTGCTGATGCACACCCCAACGGTGCTGACTGAAACCGTCGCCGATACCATGATGGCGCTGGTGCTGAGCACCGCGCGCCGCGTCACCGAATTGGATCAATGGGTCAAAGCCGGTGAATGGCAGAAGAGCATTGGACCAGAGCGTTACGGCATCGATGTGCATCATAAAACCCTCGGTATTCTCGGCATGGGCCGTATTGGCCTGGCGCTGGCGCAGCGTGCGCACTTCGGCTTCGGTATGAACATTCTCTACAACGCGCGCCGTCAGCATGAAGAGGCGGAAACGCGTTTCGGCGCACGCGCCTGCGATCTTGAAACCCTGCTGAAAGAGAGTGATTTTGTCTGTATCAGCCTGCCGTTAACCGAGCAGACACATCATATGATTGGTGCTGCGCAGCTCAAGATGATGAAATCAAGCGCGATCCTGATTAACGCAGGTCGTGGCCCGGTGGTCGATGAGCAGGCGCTAACGGCGGCATTGAAGGACGGCACGATTCACGCTGCCGGTCTGGACGTGTTTGAAGTGGAGCCAGTGCCCGCCGATGCGGAGATCCTCAAACTGCCGAACGTGGTGGCACTGCCGCACATCGGTTCTGCTACCCATGAAACGCGCTACGGTATGGCGCGAGATGCGGTGGATAACCTGATTGCCGCGCTGAGCGGTAAAGTCGAGAAAAACTGCGTGAACCCACAGATTCAGGCCTAAGCTTGCTGCTTTAGCCATTGCGCCTGCCCGTGGCGGGCGCTATGGTGGTTGCCCATTCCCGATTACAATGTTTTAACTTCCTATGTCCTTTTCTCAGTTCGGCGATAAATTTACTCAACATTCCGGCATCTCACGTCTGATGGAAGACATGGGTGAAGGCCTGCGCACGCCTGGCACCATTATGCTCGGCGGCGGCAACCCGGCGCAGATCCCGGCCATCAATGATTACTTCAATCAGCTGCTGCTGCAGATGCATCAGGACGGCAAACTGAGCGAAGCGCTGTGCAACTATGATGGTCCGCGCGGCAAAACGCTGCTGCTGGATGCGCTGGCGAAAATGCTGCGTGAAGAGCTGGGCTGGCCGATTACCGCGCAAAATATTGCACTGACCAATGGCAGCCAGAGCGCGTTTTTCTATCTGTTTAACCTGTTTGCCGGTCGTCGTGCCGACGGCAGTAAAAAACGCGTGCTGTTCCCGCTGGCGCCGGAGTACCTCGGTTACGCCGATGCCGGACTGGAAGAAGATCTGTTTGTTTCCGCCAAGCCGAACATTGAGCTGCTGCCAGCAGGCCAGTTTAAATATCACGTCGATTTCGACCATCTGCCGCTGAATGAGGACGTGGGCCTGATTTGCGTATCGCGCCCCACCAACCCAACCGGCAACGTGATCACCGATGACGAACTGATGCAGCTGGATGCGCTGGCACAGCAGCAAGGCATACCATTGCTGATCGATAACGCTTACGGTGTGCCCTTCCCTGGCATTATTTTCAGCGAAGCCCGCCCGTTGTGGAACCCGAACACCATTCTTTGCATGAGCCTGTCGAAACTTGGCCTGCCGGGTGCACGTTGCGGCATTATCGTCGCCGATGAGCACACGATTGGCGCGATTGGTAACATGAATGGGATTATCAGCTTAGCGCCAGGCAGCATCGGCCCGGCGATTGCCACCGAGATGATTGTGCGTGGCGATTTGCTGCGTCTGTCGGAAGAAGTGATCAAGCCGTTCTATCAGGCCAAGGTGATCGAGACGATTGCCATTCTGCGCCGCTATCTGCCGGAAGATCGTTGCCTGATCCACAAGCCCGAAGGGGCGATTTTCCTCTGGCTGTGGTTCCGCGATTTGCCGATCAGTACTGAAGCGCTGTATCAGCGCCTGAAAGCGCGCGGCGTGCTGATGGTGCCGGGCCACTTCTTCTTCCCAGGTCTGGAACAGGAATGGCCGCACACGCATCAGTGCATGCGCATGAACTATGTGCCGGATGCAGAGAAAATTGAACGCGCGGTGCAGATTCTGGCGGAAGAGTTGGAGAAGATTGGCTAAACCGATCTCTTAATACGCCTCTCGAATGAGATCGAGAGGCGTTGAGGTATTATTTATTGTTGTACCAGTCGTAAAACCGGAACAGACCTGAATAAAATCTATAAATGCCTACCAGCATGAACATCCACGCTATCGTGCCGAGCAATCCTTGTGTATTTATTGGGCTGTAAGGCGCTGATTCTTTTGATATTAAAACAAAGGTTATGCACCAAAGTATATCTTTAATGAGTTTGCGTTTAGGATATTCCCATCCCAAGATTTTCATCACTAATCCTTGTCATCTATACGTTGGCCTGGAATATAAACCATGTAAAACAAGAATAAATTAGCGCTTCCATTAATTGGTAGCGAATAATAAACAGAACAGCCAATATTTATTTAAATTTGTGAACTACTTCCAAATAAATTCTATTTATCCGCCACCAGCGATAACTGACACCATTGCGCCAGCTGCTTGATCGCCTCCTCCACTTCGGCATTCCAGCCAAAACCGGCGTTCAGTCGGAAACAGTGATCGTAACGGTGATCGGTGGCGAAGATATGCCCCGGCGCGATGCCGATGCCCGCGTTGCGCGCCTTGAGAAACAGCGCACGCACGTTTAACGCCTGTATGGGCATTTCCACCCATAACACATAGCCGCCTTCGGGGTCCGATACCCGCGTGCCCGCTGGGAAATAACGCAGCACCGCCTGACGCATATGGTGGATTTGATTCTTTAACTCACGACGCAGTGTGCGCAGGTGCGCATCGTAGCCGCCGCTGCGCAGCAGTTCGGCAATCGCCGCCTGTGACAGCACCGAGGTGCCCATACTGGTGGTGTATTTCAGCGAGGCGATTTTGCGCATGTAGTTGCTGCTGTGTACCCAGCCAATACGGATACCGGGCGCCACCGTTTTCGAGAAGCCGCTGCACAGAATGGCATTCGGGCTAAAGGCGCGCATCGGGAACGGACGGCGATCGCCAAACGCCGTATCACCAAAAATATCGTCTTCAATAATCACCACATCATTCTCATCGGCCTGACGCGCAATATAGGCTTTCTGCTCGTTGGGAATGCTTTTCCCGAGCGGATTATTGATGTTGTTGATGGTGAGATAGGCCTGCACCGCTTTACGCTGAAATAGCGCGGTGAGTTTGCTGACATTAACGTAACCTTCCGGCCCGGCTTCCACTTCAATCACGCGCAGATTGAGATTGTGCAGCATCTGTAACAGCACGAAGTAGCACGGCGATTCCACCGCCACAATATCGCCGGGGCGCGTGGTGGCGCGCAAAGCCAGTGAGATGGCTTCGATACAACCGTTGGTGATCAGGATGTCATCGGCGCTGATATTGCAGCCATAATCCACCGCGCGGCGCGCGATTTCGGCCTTGAGCGGCGCATAGCCGGTGCCTTTCACCGTGTTGCCGAGCAGTGCCGGTTTGCTGTACCCCATCTGGCGCATCAGCAATCCAATTTTCTTGACCGGATAGAGCGAGATATCGCCATTGGCCAGATCCAGCCGCACTCGACAATCGGAGCCTAACATTGCCAGATGCAGCTCGGTTTGCTCATCCAGCGGGGCGACCTCACGCGGTTGTTCGCTGCTGATGGCTGCGGGTAACGCCTTGGGAACCTGACGAGGTGCCACAAAAAAGCCGGACTTGGGACGCGCCACCGCATAGTGTTCATCCTCCAGCGTGCGTAATGTTTTCAACGCGGTGGTCATGCTGACGCTGTACTGCGTCGCCAGCGTACGCACCGACGGCAAACGGCTATCGGGCGGCAGCGATCCGCTGTGAATGGCCTGCTTTATCTGCTCTGCAATCTGACGGTAACGACTACTCTGACTCTCCTGTTCACCCGTTCCATCCGTCATCTGTTCCACCCTATATCGTGCTGATCTGTGCGTATCCATCAGATTACATTCAAAGTACTTTAGGCTGCATCTGTTAATTCAGCCTCAGACATTCATTCCGTTGCAACTTCGTGGCCCCTTTTCCTGCCCGTTGCCGCCAGCACGGTAACGGCGATTTTATTAGCCAAAGGATGAAGTGAAAAATGAATAATCTGTCCACCATGATGAGAGAAATTGAAGGTTATCTCACGCCCGCGATTATCGATTCTGCTCAACGCTGTTCTCAACGCTTACTTACCGCCCTGCCCGATAGCGACAACCCCGCTAACAATCGCGTGCTACTCGCCTATGGCGGCGGGAAAGACAGCAGCTATATGGTGGCGTATGTGCGCTACATTCAGGGGTTGATCTGGCAGCAGCAGGGCAGCACTTTTCAGCTACGCATCAGCACCAACCGTCATGCGGCGATGAACGACAGCGTGATGGAAAACATTGATCGCGTGTACCGCGCGTTGCAGATCCACGATGATGATTTTACCGAATGCCTGGTGACCGATGGCCTACAAATCCGCCACTTCGAACGCCATCTGCCGATGCCCGACAGCGTGCGCCAGCAAAATCGCAACGATGTGCTGATGAATGGCCACCGCTTCCGTGCCGATGCGCGATCCACTTTCTGTAACGCTTGCAATCTCAGCATGGTGAACTCGTTTGGCCTTGCCGCGCACTACGAAGGCGGCGTGGATGTGATCATCACCGGTGATTCCCCACAGGAGCAAACCGCTTACCTCGCCTGGGCACGCCATCTTTCACGCCTGTTTGATGCGCCGGTCGCCGACAAATCACGCGGCTTTAGCGGCTTCCTGCAAACCCTGGATGGCGTGGCAGAACGCTATTTCACTGATATTTACGGCGCCGATCAGGTCACGCCCGCCCATCGCATCACCTGGCAGCTTGAGCGCGACCCGCTGTTCTTCAATATTTATCAGGACACCGCCTATGAAGCCGGTGCGCACTGGTCGCTACTCACCGAGTTCATGCACTTCCGCTTTGATGAGCTGATGTTCAGCTTCTCTGAATCGGACTGCGGCAACCCGACGCTAATGGCACATATTCGCGGTCTGCGAGCGGAGACGCTGATGCAGCGTAGCTACGCCGAAGGCATTCGCGAATATGTGCGCTTTGCGCTCGGTCTGATGGAGAAGAAAGATTTTCCGCCGCAGCTGATCGCGGAAATGGCGGCGCGTTATCAGGACGATGCGGCGATTGAACGTGCTCGCCAGCGGGCAGCGCTGTTTGCCGAACAGGCGTTTGGCCTCAACGAAACCCAGCTGGTGTGCATGATCTATTCGCCGTTTATCGGGCAAGGCCACCAGCTCACCGTCTGGCTGCAACAGCTTAACCAGGCACCCGATGAACAGGCGGTGCGGGCGCTGCTGCGCGGCGATAGCGATGATCTGCTGCTGGCACAGCAGCTGGAACTACTCTCTGGCCTGACGATTGCGCAGATGCGCCAGTGCTGGCGCAGCGCGCAGGTCAACACGCTGCTGGATGGCACGCGCGGCGATGCGCTCTCACGCGTACTGCGGTTCGATCCGCATAAGGCAGTGATTCAGGTCAACAACGGTGCCTTACAAGACATCGTCACTGAAGTGATCTCCGGGCGATAACCCGGTAAGGCGACGCGATGAGAAAGATTTTCCTGCAGATTGGTGCCACGCGTGACGGGCAAAACCCGTACTGCGCGGTGGCAAAACGTGAAGGCTACTTTACCGTGCTGGCGGAGATGGGCGATTTTGTCGACTACCAAAGCTTGAGCATTCAGCTGCCGTTCGATCTGATTGTGCGCCTCGATCGCCCTGAAAATCCGTGGGATGTGTTACAGGCCTGCCTGCGCGCGGGCTTACTGGAACATCCTCAGGTGGTGCTGGCGGGTTTCGAAGCCTATAACGCCAGCGCCGGTCGCGTCCGTGAACTGCTGGCCGGGCCGGACGCCGGGCCGTGCTTTATCCCGCCGGATAAGTACGCGCAGCGCATGGCCCTGCGTAAAGCCTGGCCACGTTTTCCACAGCCGGAGTTTCGTTTCTTTGCCTCACCGCTCAGCATCCGCGATGCGCGCGATGCGCTGCTGTATCCCTGCGTGATCAAACCGGTGGATGGCGGCGGCGGGTTGGGAATCTGGCTGGTCGAAGCCGCCAGCCAGCTCGATACCGTGATCGGCAAACTGATAGAGACCATGAACTACGGCGGGCGTGGCTTCAGCGGCTTTATCGTCGAAAGCTGGCTGCCGGGTGATGAGTATTCACTGCAGGGCGTGGTGGATAACGGACACGCGGTGGCGCTGACCTGCTGTCAGAAGGTGATCGAACACCACATTGATGAAGAAGGGTGTATCAGTTTTTACGAATCCGGCCATGTGGCGATGGCGGCGCAGCAGCTGCCTGCTGCGTTTGCCAGTTTGATGAGTTTCTGTTGCGAGACCTTTGGCTATCGCCAGGGCGCGTTCCATATCGATTTCATCGTGGTGAACGGTGAACCGCATTTCCTGGAAATGGGCTTCCGTCTATCGGGCATGGGCGTGGTGAATTTGGTCGAAGAAGTCACGGGAATAAATTGGGCAGACGTGGCGTTTCAGATCGAAGCCGGACGCGGTTTGCCGGTGCTGCGGTTCCCGGATCAACCCCAGGCAATAGGCCGCCTGCGCCTGCGTCAGCGCCTGCAATATGATGCTGCGGAGCGCTGGATTGCGCAAAACCGGCGCGGTCAGCTGTTACCTCCGCTTAACCTGCCCGCACTCGAGGTGTCACCGCGATCGTCACTGTATGCCGATCTCACGCGTCACGCGGGCATCCTCGCCACTTTCCGTCTTGCCGCAAACAGCCGCGACGAGGTGCTGGCAGTGTTTAACCACATTCTCGATGTCCCCACTTTAGCGCCCCGGAGAGATTTACTATGTGCAGGATGATTCTGGCCCACGGCCAGTTTGATGCAGCTGCGGTACTGGAAGCCGCACGCGCCATGAGCTGTGGCGAAACCGCGACGCATGATGGTCCGATCAAGCAACACCCGAATGGCTGGGGCTGTTTATGGCTGGATCAAGGACACATTCGCACGCTGCACGGTACCGGCACCTTTGCGGATGCGCTGCCTGGAATTGATATCGAGCCCCTGCGCCATAGCCGTTTCCTGGCAGTGCATGTGCGTCATGCCACGTTAAGCAAAAATCAGGGCATCGAATTCTCCCATCCGCTTTGGCGCACCAGCGGTGGCACGCAGTGGTACATGATGCATAACGGTTTTTTACCCACCATCTTTGCCCAACTGGGCATGACGGAATCGCGCTTTGATTCCGCTGAATATCTGCAATATATCGTCGATCAGGTGACGCCAGCCGATTTCACCCGAGATTACCTGCGCGACAAGATGGCGCGCGTGGCACCGGGCGGCAGCTCCGCCAATGCGATTTTTGTCACGCGCGATAAAGCCTGGGCGTGGCAGTGGCATCCCGACGATACGCCTTATCCTGACTATTTCTCGCTGCACCATTATCAAAACAACAGCACCACTTTTATCTCTTCTGAACCTATTGCGGCACTGGGTGCGACGTCTGACTGGCGTCGTATGAGCAACCATGAATTTCATGAATTTCCATTTGGGGAGTGACCAGCATGGCTATTTTCAATCAGATACGCGTTATCAATCCAAATATGTTTGTCGAAAGTGCATGGCTGGATGACATCGTCACCGCGCGCGTGCCGCTGCTGGTCTTGCGCAATTTCCTGACGCCCGAGGTGCGTGAAGCGGTGGTGGATGATTTGCAGCAGTGCCGCGAGCAGGTGCGCGTGTCGCGCTATCCGAATGGTGCGCTCACCACGCTGGGCCCTTATCTGGCGAAGCACACCGCTGCGCCGGAAAACTATTTCACTGAACTGCGTGACATCCAGCCTGCGCTGCCGCCGTCGCTGCACTGCCTGCGTGACCAGGTTTATAACTGGGTGAAGCACTCATTGCGTCTGGAAAGCCTGCAAACCGCCAGTGAACCCGCGCTGGGTGATTACGCCGGCTCGATTGTGCGCTTCCATGCTAACGGCGTGGCTAACCCGCTGCATAACGACAATATCGTGCGCGATGCCGCGGGCAGCGGCCTGGCCGTGACCAACATTCTGCATCAGCTCAGCTGCGTGGTGTGTTTGCAGGAGTGTAACGCGGGCGGGGAACTGCGCATCTTCAATAAGAAGTGGCATCCGGTGGATGAGCGCTTCAAAACGCCGGGAGAGTTGGGTTACCAGACCGACGTCATCGATCACAGCGAAGCCTGTGAATTCTCCCCGCGCAGCGGCGATATCTATCTGTTTAATCCCGCTTTTTATCACGAAATCGATCGCGTGGAAGGCGACACGCGCATCACCATGGGCTTTTTCTTTGGCCTGACCGACAAAAAAATGAAGCACGCCATTGCCTGGAGCTAACGCCAGCCTTCGACGAGGAGATGAACATGAATACCTTTGAAAAAATTATCGCCCTGCTGGATGACCACCGCGCCGAGTATCGCGTGGTGGAGCATGAGGCCATCGGTCAGACCGATGTGATCAGCGGCATTCGCGGTAACGATCTTAATCAGGCGGCCAAAGCGATGGTGCTGGAAGTCGCCATGCCGGAAGGCGCGGAGGCGCGCTATCTGCTGGCGATTGTGCCGGGCGACTGCAAGATCAACTTCAAAAGTGCCGCACGCGCCATTGGCGGCAAGAAGTCGAGCTTTGCTGCGCCGGAGAAAGCGCAGGAACTGACACAGTGCGTGATGGGCGCGGTGCCGCCCTTCAGTTTTGATGACCGATTGGCGCTGCGCGTCGATGCACGCCTGCGTGATGTCGGCACGTTATGGTTTAACGCCGGCGCGCTGGAGCGCTCAATGGCGCTGAATGTGGATGATTTCTTTCGAGTTGTCGGCGATGACTGCTGTGCAGATATTGCCACTCCGATGACGGCAACTGCCTGAAACGGCTGCAGTAAGGAACGAGTATGTCAGTAAAAGATATGATGTTAGCCCTGTGCGTCGTGGTGGCGTGGGGCGTGAATTTCGTGGTGATCAAACTGGGCCTGCACGATATGCCGCCCTTTCTGCTGGCGGGATTGCGCTTTGCACTGGTGGCGTTCCCGGCGATCTTCTTTGTGAAGCGGCCGAAAATTCCTCTGCGCTGGCTAATCGTGTATGGCATGACCATCAGCTTTGGTCAGTTCGCCTTCCTGTTCCTCGCCATCAAGCTTGGCATGCCTGCGGGTCTGGCCTCGCTGGTATTACAGGCTCAGGCGTTTTTCACCCTGCTGCTGGGTGCGTTGCTGCTGGCGGAGAAACTGCGCTGGAATCACATCGCCGGGATATTGGTGGCCACGCTCGGCATGTTTATGCTGGCAACCGCCGGCATGGAAGGCCAAACCACGGCGGGCATTACGCTGACCACCATGATGTTGACGCTGGCGGCCGCGCTGTCGTGGGGTTTGGGCAATATCACCAACAAGATCATTCTGCGCAACCGTAAGGTGCCGGTGATGTCGCTGGTGGTATGGAGTGCGCTGGTGCCGGTGGTGCCGTTTTTCGCCTGCTCATGGTGGTTCGATGGCGAAGCAGCGATCGTCACCAGCCTGCTGAACATCTCGTTGCAGACGGTGCTGGCGCTGATTTATCTCGCCTTTGTCGCCACCATTATCGCTACGCCATTTGGGGCAATCTGCTCGGCCGCTATGAAACCTGGCGCGTGGCTCCGCTGTCACTGTTGGTGCCGGTGGTCGGCATTCTCAGTGCGTCGCTGGTGTTGGGTGAAACCTTATCTGCGCAGGAGATCATCGGCGCATCGGTGATTATTCTTGGTCTGTTGGTGAATGTATTTGGTGGCATGGTCAGCCAGCGATTATGGGTACGCACCTGATCCGCAGAAACAAAAACGCCGCATTTCTGCGGCGTTTCACTTCTCTACACAACATCCTTAGTTAAGGATTTCAATCCGACGCGGTTTCGCCTCTTCAGGAACGATACGCTCCAGATCGATGCTCAACAGGCCCAGTTCGAGACGCGCATCGCGCACCACGATGTGATCGGCCAGCTGGAATTTGCGTTCGAAGTTACGCTCGGCGATACCCTGATACAGGTACTTACGCTCCGGCTGCTCTTCCGGATGCGCGCCGCGAATAACCAGCACGTTGTCGTGTGAGGTGATATCTAACTCGCTCTGGGCAAAGCCCGCCACGGCAATGGTGATGCGATAGTGGTTTTCATCCACCAGCTCAACGTTATACGGAGGATAGCCACCATTGGCCTGGTTCTGGTTGGACTCAAGCAGACTAAACAGACGGTCGAAACCAATAGCAGAACGATAAAGCGGAGTGAGATCAAAGTTACGCATAAAAAGACTCCTGAAAATCAGCAAGTTTTGGCAACCTTCCACCATGGACAGGTTGTGCGGCCCACGCTTGTCCCTATCGGCGACAGCCGTGCGACCGTTACCTAAAAATGGGTGCGGCAGCTTCGCTTTCAAGGGCAGTAGGTATTTTTTGCAGCAATTTTGACGAAATAGCATACACTCAGGAATTCTTCGCCTGCATCGCACGACATCGCCACAGAGCTTTGCTGCAGCAGGAGACACACTCCAGCCAGACGTGATGGCTGAAGGGATGATGAAATGAAAATGATGAAAAGCTTTCCGCTCACAGGCCTGCTGGTCTGCGGCGTGTTGACTACCTCAGGTTGCTCCAGCGTCATGTCTCACACCGGCGCCAGTCAGGGTTATTATCCTGGCACCCGTGCCAGCGCGGATTTGATCGCCGACGACAATACCAGCTGGGTGATTAAACCGCTGGCAGTCATCGATTTACCGTTTTCGGCGGTGATGGATACGGTGTTATTGCCATGGGATTACTTCCGCTCCGACCACGATTCTGCACGTGAACGGGTACTGCAAAGCGAAAAAATGTCTGGCACCGACGCCAGCCTGGCAACAGCAGCGGCTATGCCTGCGACGTCGCACTGACGCAGAACAGCTGACGCCAGCCCTCAACGTCTCGCATATAAGCGATGTGTTTGCCGTCCGGCGACCAGACCACCGCATCACCTGATGGTGGCTGTTCGCTGCGCCGGGTGAGTCGTGTGCATTTCCCTGTCTCCACGTCACAGCGCATCACGCGGTTATCGCAGATAAAGGCGATGGCTTCGCCTGATGGCTGCCAGCTGAATGCCGATTGAATACTGCTGTTGAGATGGGTGATCTGACGCGGAATACCGCCATTTGGCGACACACTCCACAGTTGCACCACCTCTTGATCGTCTGCCATCAGGAACGCGATAGCGCTGCCGTCCGGTGACGCGCGCAACCAGTGGCGTGGCTGCAACGCGACGCCTTTGCTTTGCGTGATGCGGCGTTGCTGTACGCCGGCAGGCGGCGCAGGCAGTTTATCCGCCGTACCCTGCAACGGCGATGCGCCAGGTTTGGCGTAATCACTCAGCGCCTCAGGCAAATCCACCACAAACACTTCCGGCACTTTATCGCCATTGGCGTTACGCGTATCACCGATAAAGGCCAGCGCCCAGCGCTGCCAGCTGCCGTCAGGTTTTTGATATCCACGCTCGCCAATCCAG
Organism: Pantoea rodasii; assembly: GCF_002095465.1. GTDB lineage: Bacteria > Pseudomonadota > Gammaproteobacteria > Enterobacterales > Enterobacteriaceae > Pantoea > Pantoea rodasii. Next base: position 98,262 of record NZ_MLFP01000010.1, read on the forward strand.
CCCTCTTCATAAGCGCGGTCAATCTGATCGCTGCCCGCCTGCGGATCACGTTGCGTCTGGCTCACCAGCACGCAGTAATGGCTACCCTCATATTCCCGAGGATGCTGTTTTGGCGGACACACCGGATGCAGCGGCACGGCCACGCCGACATTACGCAGATCCTCACGCGCATCCTTTTCATGCATCACATGATCGTTGTAGGTAAAGCTCAGGCGCGATCCATCCGGGCTGAAGACGTGGACATGTGAGCCGCCGCGTAATGCGCCCGGCGTGTAGGGCGCGGTGATGTCACAAGCATCGAGATTTTCCGCGTTACCCTGCTGCACGATCACGCCACGACGATGATGGAAATCGTAGTGCCAATGCGCATCCGGATGCTCCGGACCGTGAATACACACGTAGCGCGGCGGCAGATCCGGGCTGACGGTGACCACGCCGACATGAGCGCCATCGCGCGCCTGATACAGCACCTCGACCGCGCCGCTCGCAATATTGACGCGTTCAATGGTGAGACTGGTAAAAGAGGCACCGGATGGACGCACATCAAACGCCAGCCATTGGCTGTCCGCGGTCCAGACGTTGATATTGGTAAGCTGATGCTGACGCTGTGCAAAGGTGAGCTGTTTTTCTGACATGAGGCAACCTTACATCCAACTGTTGCCGAACAAACTACGCGATTATGAGGTGAGGTGCAGCAGGCGTGGCGCAATAATTTGCGAACAGATCGCGCAATAAATTGCGCCGCTACGCATCGCAGGACGTTGTAGCGGCGTGATTTATCGCGCGATATCCATCACCCAACCCGCTTCACATCCCCAACCAGCAAGATATACGATAACGCCCCGACCAACGCCACAGCAGAGATATACACCAGCGCTGGGGCAAAGCCGTAATCCTGCGCCAGATAGCCCACCACCAGCGGAACAGTGATGCCACCCAAACCACCGATAAAGTTGAACATCCCACCGGTTAAACCAATCAGGCGAACCGGAGCCAGCGATGACACCAGTGACCAGGTGATTGAGGCGAAACCGTTGCCGAAGAAGGCGATGGCCATCAGCGTCATAATCCACACCGGATCGTTAGTGTAATTGGCACCCATGATGCAGGTGGAAATTAGCAATCCGCAAATAATCGGGGTTTTACGGGCAAAACCCAGCGAACGACCGCTGCGCACCAGGCGATCCGCCACGATACCGGACAGGATCACCCCGACAAAGGCGGCGAGGAACGGCACAGTAGTCATAAAGCCCGCCGTCAGCGCGGAAATATGCTTTTCCTGCGTCAGGTAGTTAGGGAACCAGGTCAGGAAAAACCACAGCGTAGAGGTCACCGCAAACTGACCGAGATACACGCCGCACAGCTTGCGATGGAACACCAGTTTCCAGTCGGCCGCAGTGAGTTTGGTACGCGTTTTTTTCGCGGCGGGCGCATCACCCTCCACCATCGCGCCACCTTCACGGATGTAGTCCAGCTCTGCCTGATTAATGCCTTTGCTCTGGTTCGGCGCCTGATAGAACTTGATCCACACCAGCGACCAGATGATACCGATAGCACCGGTGATGATGAACACCCAGTGCCAGCTCAACAGTTCCTGAATCCAGATCAGCAGTGGCGTGAGGAACGCGAGTCCGACAAATTGGCCGGAAGTGTAAAACCCAACCGCAGAAGCACGTTCGCTCTCCGGGAACCAACTGGTCACCAGGCGATTGTTGGTCGGGAACGCCGGGGCTTCAAAGATGCCAGTGATGGCACGCAGACCAATCAGCGAGAGTAATCCTGTGGCAAAGCCCTGGAATAATGTGGCAACCGACCAGCCGAAGATGGCAATAAAATAGGTCAGGCGCGAGCCGACGCGATCAAGGAACCAGCCACCAGGAATCTGGCACAGCGTATATAGCCAGGCAAAGGCGGAAAAGACATATCCCATCTCCGCTTTGCTGATACCGAACTCTTCCTGAATATGGGCAGACGCCACCGCTAAATTGGCGCGATCGACGTAGCAAATCACTACCGTAATAAAGATCATCAGCAGCGTAATATAACGACGCCGTGTCGGTTTGGCCTGAACAGCAGAGAGATCCATGGTGTTTCTCCGTAAAGGGTCGTGTAGGGACAACGTTTTCGAATATAAAAACCGCCCGGGCGGTAAAGTGTGTGTGCCGGAAAAAGGCTGAGCGAGGCCCTATGCCTTATTTCACCGGCATATGTTTATCTAAAAAATTTTATAAATTCTTATACCCTAAATAATTCCAGGTGCATTAAGGCGGCAAGGGAATGAATCCCCAGGAGCTTGCTCAAGTCAGTGACTGGAGTGAATGAGCACAACTAACGCATCTGCAGCTTAAAGGATGACGGGTATTACCATTCAGCGACCGATCCGTCAGGGAAACGCCACAATGGATTGCGCCAGTCCGGTGCATTTTTACTTCTTTCAATCACCAGTTCTTCGTTAATTTCCACGCCGAGGCCCGGTTTATTCAACGGATAGAAGTGACCATCATCCATTTTGAAATCATCTTTATTGATGACGTAATCCAGCAGTTCAGCACCCTGATTATAGTGAATGCCCATGCTCTGCTCCTGGAACACCGCGTTGCGTGACACGAAGTCAACGTGCAGGCAGGCAGCCAAAGCAATCGGGCCGAGCGGACAGTGCGGTGCCAGCGCCACATCGTAAGATTCGGCCATTGCGGCAATTTTGTAGCACTCGGTGATACCGCCAGCATGTGACAGATCCGGCTGCAGAATCGCCAGGCCACCTGCTTCAAGCACGCGTTTGAACTCGAAGCGCGAGAACATGCGCTCGCCTGCCGCAATCGGAATATGGGTTTGTGCCGCCAGACGCGGATAGTATTCCGCCTGCTCCGCCAGTACCGGTTCTTCAATAAACAGCGGACGATAAGGCTCCAGTTCTTTGATCAGGACTTTCGCCATTGGCGCACTGACGCGACCGTGGAAATCGAGGCCGAACTCAATCTCTTTGCCAAAGGCTTCGCGAATCTGTGCCACGGTGTTCACTGCCGCATCCACTTTGCGCGCATTATCGATGATGCCCATCTCTTCACAGCCATTCAGCTTAAAAGTGTCGAAGCCAATCTTGCGCAGTTTCTTGATGCCATCGACCACTTCTTCCGGACGATCGCCGCCCACCCAGCTGTAAGCCTTGATGCTGTCACGCACCAGACCACCAAGCAGTTGATACACCGGCACACCGAGCGCTTTGCCTTTGATATCCCACAATGCCTGATCGATACCGGCGATGGCGCTCATCAAAATTGGGCCGCCGCGATAGAATCCGCCGCGATACATCACCTGCCATAAATCGTTGATGCGGGCCGGATCCTGGCCAATCAGATATTCCGACAGTTCATGCACGGCCGCTTCTACGCTGCGCGCGCGGCCTTCAATCACCGGCTCGCCCCAGCCGACAATGCCTTCGTCAGTTTCGATTTTCAGGAACATCCAGCGCGGCGGCAGGCGATAAGTGGTCAGTTTGGTAATTTTCATCGTACAGCGTCCTTATAAGCAGCAATAAATGCGCGAGCTTTCTCCACAGTGCGCGATAGCGGCTGACCAGCGCGATAGAGATCGCTGCCCAAACCCGCGCCAATGCAGCCTGCGGCCATAAATTCATGCAAGTTTTCCGGCGTGATTCCGCCCACCGCAAACACCGGCACTTCCGGTGGCAGCACGGCTTTCAGGGCTTTGATATAGCCCGGACCAAACGCGGATGACGGAAAGATTTTCAGTGCCTGCGCGCCCGCCTGCAGTGCAGTAAACGCTTCAGTGGCGGTGGCGCAACCGGCCGCAACCGTCATGCCTTTAGCCACCGCCTGGCGAATCACTGCCGCATCGGTGTTCGGCGTCACCACCAGCTTGCTGTTGAGCGTGGCCAGTTCATCGACTTGCGCCGGGTTCAGCACGGTACCCGCACCGATCAGGGCTTTATCGCCGAACGTTTGCACCATCGCGCCAATGCTCTTGGCCCAATCCGGTGAATTGAGCGGAATCTCGATGGCGTCGAATCCCGCTTCAATCAGCGCGCCCACGTGCGCTTCTGCCTCGTCTGGCGTGATGCCGCGTAAGATGGCGATCAGCGGTAATTTAGTTTGCCAGGTCATCTGCAATACTCCTTATTCCATGCTGGAACGCACGATCGCCTTCCAAAGTGACTGAATCCACACCGATAAACTGCAGCGCCTGCTGATAGCGTTGCGCCAGCGCGTTCCCGGCGATAATGATGATCGGTTGGCTGCGATCCGCGTGTTGCGTCATCAGCGCCACTTCATGGCCAATCAAAAGGCCGGATAGAAAATCGCTGATATGGCGGCGATCGCGCGCGCCCAACACATGAGAAGCACGCACTTCGAACAGCCGGGAAAGGATCGATGCGTCGTGACTGCCGACCGTTAAACCTTCACGGAAAGCGGCGGGACTCTCTTCCTGCTCCGGCAATCCGGCACCGATTAGTGACTGTTTCAGCAACAGATGATGCAGTTCGCCGGTCATCACGGTGCGAAAATCTATTACCTGATGGCCTTCAACCTGAACCCATTTGGCATGCGTGCCGGGCATCACATATTGCGGTGATGGCTGTAATGCCAGCGCGCCGAGCAGTTGTGTCTCTTCTCCACGCATCACGTTGTAGTTATCAGCACGTTCGACGCTCAATCCCGGCACGATCCACGCTTTTTCATCAACGCGCGTCAAGCGGCTGCTGAGTTGGTCCAGTGATACCGGGCAAGACAGATAAGGCACCGAGAGCCAGCCCGCGTTGCTGCCGACCATCCCCGCCATCACCACCGGCACGTCATTCACTGGCCAGCCGTCAGTCACACTGGCAAAAACTTCAGCGGGTGTGCGTCCACCCAGACGCGTGACGCCCGCTTCTGACCGGCGCTCATCAACGCAATTGCCCTGCTGATAATGCCAGGCACGCAGATTGGTTGAGCCCCAGTCAATCGCGATATAGCTGGTCACATAATCTCCTTGAGTCGGGCGGTTGAGCTGGCGATCATCGCTTTGGCCGCCTGCTCTGCCGCATCACCATCCTGATGTCGGATGGCATCAAATAGCGCTTTGTGTTCGGCTAAAGTGCGCGGCATGTTGCCGGAATCCGCCATGTAGGTTTTGGTAAACACCGCTTTCTGCAACTGACTGATCGCTACATTGAGCTGTTGCAGCACCGGATTGTGCACCGAGGCCAGTACCGCTTCGTGGTAGCGAATATCGGCCTCGTTAAAGGCTTCCCGATCGAGATGATGGGCAACCATGTCGTTGTAAGCCTGCTCAATCGCCGCCAGATCGGTTGAGGTCGCGCGTTCCGCCGACCAGCGTGCAATTTGTGGTTCCACCAGCACGCGCACTTCACTCATGGCTGCAATCAATCTGGGATCCTGATCGTGCGCCAGCGCCCACTGCAGGACATCACTATCGAGGTAATTCCACTGATTGCGCGGGGTAACAAACGCACCGCGATAGCGCTTCATCTCCATCAGCCGTTTTGCCATCAACGAGCGAAACACTTCGCGGATGATGTTGCGTGAGGTGCTGAAGCGCTCACACAACTCGGCTTCAGCAGGCAGCGCGGCGCCCGGCACATACTTCCCTGCGACAATTTCTTCACCCAGCGTCAGGATGATGCGCTCGGTTTTGCTTAATTGTTCTTGCGTCATGATGTTCCATTCATTGAAAGGCAGTAGCCCATCAGATTACTGTTTTCGACACGTGAAAACTAACCGATACCATACGCCATGACGCCGATTGTAGTACTAACCATGTTAGTTGTACTACAATCTGGATCACATAATAGACAATTCGGATGCGCATGAATGCGCACCTTACGGACACCGGAACGATCATTCGCAGTGTCGCCCTTTGTGGCGACCGATGAGCATTTAAAGGATGAACTCAGAGAGGCGGGCAGCAGCGCGCTGCCCGCAAACGAAAGGATTACAGCACTAACTCTTCAATGGCATGCGCGACGCCATCTTCCATGTTGGTTTTGGTGACGAACTGCGCAACATTCTTGACTGAATCAATGGCATTGCCCATCGCCACGCCGGTTCCGGCATACTCAATCATCGCCAGGTCGTTTTCCTGATCGCCAATCGCCATCACTTCCGACTGCTGCAGGCCAAGTTTGTCCGCCAGCATTTTCACGCCGTAGCCTTTGTTGACCAGTGGGTTGAGGATTTCGAGATAGTACGGCGCGCTCTTCAAGATGGTGTAGCTATCACGGGCGCGCGCAGGTAAACCGGCAATCGCTTTATCCAGCAGATGTGGCTTGTCGATCATCATCAGTTTCGGGAAGCGTGTGGCCGGGTCCATCTCTTGCACCGCGCGGTAGCGCACCGGAATGCCGGTCAGGCTGGCTTCGTGAATGGTGTATTCGCTGATGTCTTTGTTTGGCGTGTAGAGAAAGGATTTGTCGAACGCCTGGAAATGCACGCCGAGGTCGCGCGCCAGCTGTTCCAGATAGAGATAGTCATCAAAGCTCAGCGTTTTTTCCGCCACCACATCACCGTTAGCCGCGCTATGCACCAAGGCACCGTTGTTACTGATGCAGTACTGACCGGGCTGCTGCATATCGAGTTCCATCAGATAGCGCTCAATGCCGACCAATGGACGACCGGTCGCCAGCACGATGGAGACCCCTTTGTCGCGCGCGCGACCAATCGCCGATTTCACCGCCGCCGTCACTTCGTGCTGCGGGTTGAGCAGCGTGCCGTCCATATCGATCGCAATCAATTTTATCGCCATAACATCCTCGGTTAAGTCAGAGTTTGTTTAATGCTAGCGCGATTCAGCTCACATTGACCAGTTAATCGACAAACGACGGCACTTCAGGCTATTTTGCGGTCAGCGGCTTACGGACAAACAAGCCATAGCTCAGCGCCCCCAGCATCAACAACCCCGCACCCAGCAAGAATACGTTGGTAAATTTGCCGGTAGTATCGAGGATGATGCCCGTGACGATGGGTGCCATTGCTGCGCCGAGGAAGCCACCAAAGTTCTGAATCGCACCCAGTGAAGCAACCTGAGACTTTGGTGCAATGTCACTGGCCAGCGTCCAAAGTGCCCCTTGTGGCATCTGTGAGAAGAAGTAGCCCATGGCGAGGAGCGCGATCGCCAACGGCGTGCTATCCACAAAAGGGATCGGTGCCACGAAGCAGGCGGCTAATGCCGCGCCGGTCACAATCGGAACTTTACGCGCGGTGATGGCCCGCACACCGCGACGCACTAAACGATCCGACATCATGCCGCCCACCAGAACACCCAAAATCCCGGCGAAGAACGGAATGGAGGCGATCCAACCGGTGGCTTTCAGACTGAAACCAAGGGATTTCTCTAAATAACCCGGCAGCCAGGTCAGATAAACCCAAATGGTGAACATAATGGAGAAGTTACCGATCACCATAAACCACGTGGTGCTATGGCGGAACAGTGCGCCCCAACTGGCCTGCGCCTTCTCTTCTGGTGCAGCGACACTGCGCTGACCAGCGTGCAGCAATGCATCTTCACGCGCATCTGGATCACGATAAAACTTCCACCACGCCAGTAGCAACGGAATGCCCATTAAACCAATGGCGACAAACATGCCACGCCAGCCTAACGTCAGCAGAAGCACGGTCAGAATCGGCGGGGCGATGGCGTTGGCGATTTGCGAACCGGTATTGATGATCGCGGTGGGTAAGCCGCGTTCGTTATCGCCGAACCAGCGATGGGTGATCTTGATCCCCGAGGTGAAAAACGGCGATTCAGCGACGCCTAGCATCATGCGTAAACCGTAGAAAAAGCTGTAGCTGTTCACAAATGCCGCCAGCACCGTAAAGGTGGACCATAAGCCGAGTGCCCACGAGAACATTTTCCTTGGGCCAAACTTATCCACCAGCCAGCCAGCGGGTAAATTCGCCAGAGCATAAGGCCAGAGAAACGCGGAGAGTAATAAGCCCATTTCAGTTTGTGAGAAACCAAATTCAGCGGCAATGGTGGTGTTGGCGATACTGAGGTTGGCGCGATCAAGATAGTTCACCACCGCCGCCAGCAGCAGCAGGAGCACAATGCCCCAGCGCAGTTTACCTAAGGCTGTCGGCTGGGTAATGGTCGCATCGGACAAGGTATGCGCAGAGGGTTTCATGACGCCTCCTGCGGAGCAGTAAACAAGTCGAGATGAATTTTAATCACCGCTTTGCGGATACGCTGCACGTCTGGCGCGGCGCAGCATGGACGATGCACATCGTGCGGGAAAAACAGCGCGAACTGGCCTGCCGTTAGGGTGATCATCGATTCATCGATGGTGTCGTGATAAAACACCACATCTCGTTCGCTACGCAGATCTTCAGTAATGACATGCTGCGGATGCGCACGCGCTACGCCGATACTTTCACGCCCGGCGAGCAGATACTGAATATCGACATAGTTAAAGTGCGATTCCGCACGACGGTCACTCGCCGGCTCTGTCTCCATTTCCTGCACCAGACAGAACATTTGGTTATTGGGCAGCAAATCATACTTCCCTGCTTCCAGCTGGCTGAAATCGGTATCTGCAATCCAGCGAATAGCCTGGTCAACTATGGGATGAAAAGCGTGGCGCTCGCGCGTCCAGTCAAGTCGATCGCATACAATCATGATGTTTTCCCGTGTCGTTATCGTTAGAGGGTTCAGGTACAGCGGGAGGATAAACATCCTCCCTAAGAGGTTTTATTTGGCTACACGTGCCTGCCACAACGCGCTGCCATCATGGATTTGATCGAGCAGTACGCCCAACCCCCAAAATTTTTCCAACACGTTGTCTTTGTTTACGCGGCAGTGCTCACTGGCGAACGTGCCCAGGCGCTGATGGTAAATCTTGGCGTTTTTTGGATAGCCGAGCGTTTCAGTCACGGCGCTGAGCGAGAGGAACAGCGACAGTTCGTGGGCTTTTTCCGGCTGCTGTGCGCGTGGTGATACAGCCAGTGATACAGGCCCGGATGGAAGTTAGTGAATACACCGCTGAAGCCTTTGGATCCCGCCTGTATCGCCGGCCAGGCAATCGCTGCGTTGGCATTGATGATGGCAAGTGGCGTGCCTGCGGCCAGCTTGACGCGTCGCTCAACAGTTGGCAGATCGCAGCTCACATCTTTCAGCACCACAAAACGGCCGCTGTTTGCACAGAAGCTGAACTCTTCATCACTCAACAGTCGACGATACGGCGCCGGGCACTCATAAAGCCCCAATGGCATGTCAGCGGGTAAGGCTTCCAACAAATGGTTGAGATGGGTATAGAATGTTTCACTGCCCTGATTTTTTGGATCGAGATGGTTGGTCACCAATACCAACGCATCAATCCCGGTCGTAGCCATTGCCTGCAGTTCTTTGGTTTGTTCTGTCAGATCATCGCTGATGTGCCCAGAGGCGATAACAGGCACTTGACCCTTCACTTTTTCCACCACGAAGCGAGCCAAATTCACACGCTCCTCAAGGCTGAGATATTGCATCTCGCTTGACTGACACACCGCGAACAGTGCATCAACGCCCTCTTGCAAATACCAGCGGATTAACTTCTCCAGACCGGAATAATCTATCTGATTATCAGAGGTAAACGGGGTCAGCATGACCGGTACAATGCCTTCGATCTTTTTCATCATCTCTCCTGCCGGCGAATAGCCGCTGTAATTATTTATCTGGTTTATCGTTGTTGAAGTCGTGTCATCACCTGTTGGCGATCGGGCATGTTGCTTGCCCCCTCTCGCTCAACAGCCAGTGAAGCAAAGGCAGATGCCCAGGTCGCCGCGTGCAACAAGCTCTGACCCTGAGCGAGTGCCGCCGCCAGCGCACCGTTGAATGCATCACCGGCGCCCGTGGTATCCACACTGAGCGCAGGAAATGCTGGAATATGGTGAAATTGTTGGTTATCAAGCAGCAGGGCACCGCACGACCCCATGGTGATGATCACCCTTCGGGCTCCCAGCGCGACAATGGCTTGGGCAGCGGCACGCGCGCTGGTGACATCATGGATTTCAATGCCAGAAAGGCGCGAAGCCTCTGTTTCGTTTGGCGTGAGCACATCGATCATTGGCAGACAACTCACCACATCAGGGGAAAACGGCGCGGGGTTCATAATGACGCGCACGCCCATGGTGTGTGCGAGGCGGATAGCGCTGCGGGTGGCTTCAAAATTGTTTTCCAACTGCAGTAACATCACATCCGCATCGGTTAATTCGTGTGTGAGTTCGGCAATCTCTTCATCTGTGATGGTTTTGTTGGCGCCCGAGTAGATAGCAATCATGTTCTCGCCATTTTCTTGCGAGACATAAATGATGGCGCTGCCCGTGGGTTCGGTATCGGTCTGATAAAGACGAAAGGAGTGAATATCGGAGGCGGAGAGATGATCGAATGCGAACTGGCTGAATTGATCGTTACCGACTTTGGCCACAAAATGGACGCGCGTACCTGCACAACTGGCTGCCATCGCCTGATTTGCGCCTTTACCGCCCGGGCCTAACGTACTCCCTAAGGCCATCAGCGATTCACCGCTTTGCGGAAATTGCGCCACTTTAGCGACAATATCGACGTTAAAGGCACCAAGAATGCAGACTTTCCCTTGCTTACCAGATGACTTCAACGCCCCTTTACGGGATTGCAGACGTTGCAGTAACACTTCAAAGTTACCGCTTTCACTAATGAGTTTTTCCTGCAGATTGCGACGCAACGCAATCGCTCCACCATAGCAACGCTGCACCAAGCCCTGTTGGGCCAGCGCACTAAGATCGGTACGAATGGTTTCTCTTGTCACGCCTAGTTGGCTTGCCAGCCCATTGACCGTGACCCGTTCGTGCTCATCCAGCCAATGCAAAATTTGGCTACGTCGTTCTTCCAAAAACATGTGCTTTCCTCCGCTTCGCCCGCAAGCGTAAGGGAGACGACTGTTTATGAAAGTGATGCGGATCTCAGCACTCGGGAAAAAACGGAAGCAAACAAAAGCGAATGCAGATGTTTTTCAAGGAAAAAGAAGATTGTCGGGCGGATAACAAAATATGAGGCATAAAAAAACCCTTCCCGGCTGGGAAGGGTTGATAGGGTACATCAGATATCGATGTTAGCGGCTTTCAGCGCGTTCTCTTCGATGAAGGCGCGGCGCGGTTCTACCGCATCGCCCATCAGCGTGGTGAACAGCTGGTCAGCAGCGATGGCATCTTTGATGGTGACGCGCAGCATGCGACGACTGTCTGGATCCATGGTGGTTTCCCACAGCTGCTCTGGGTTCATCTCGCCCAGACCTTTATAGCGCTGGACTGACAGACCACGGCGCGACTCTTTCACCAGCCACTCAATCGCCTGCTCGAAGCTGGCCACTGGCTGACGACGCTCGCCACGTTCGATATACGCATCTTCTTCGATCAGGCCGCGCAGCTGCTCGCCCAAACCACAGATTTTGCGGTATTCCGGTCCATCGATGAACTCGCTGTCCATCGGATAGTCGGTATCGACACCGTGCGTACGCACACGCAGAACTGGTTCGAACAGGTTCAGTTCGCTGTTAGTGCGCACGTGCGCCATGTAGCTGCTGCCGTGCGCTTCGCGCTCGGTCAGGTAAGCGACTAAGCCCTCAATCCAGCCCTTCACCACGCCTTCATCAGCGAGGTCGCTCAGGGTTGGATGATAAATCAGGCCACGCAGCATTGCCGTTGGGAAACGACGTTCCATACGCTTGATCATGCGCTGGGTGCTGTTGAAATCGCCCACCAGATTTTCCAGCGGCTGGCCGCCAAGCGCCGGTGCGCTGGCGTTGGTGTGCAGCGTTGCACCATCCAATGCGATAGCGATCTGATACTGATCCATCGCTTCGTCATCTTTAATGTACTGTTCTTGCTTGCCTTTCTTCACTTTATACAGAGGCGGCTGAGCAATATAGACATGGCCACGTTCCACAATTTCCGGCATCTGACGGTAGAAGAAGGTCAACAGCAGCGTACGGATGTGCGAGCCATCGACGTCCGCATCGGTCATGATGATGATGCTGTGATAACGCAGTTTATCCGGGTTGTATTCGTCACGACCAATACCACAACCAAGTGCGGTAATCAGGGTGGCGACTTCCTGCGAAGCGAGCATCTTGTCGAAACGCGCTTTCTCCACGTTCAGGATTTTACCTTTCAGTGGCAGAATCGCCTGATTCTTACGGTTACGTCCCTGCTTGGCAGAGCCGCCCGCTGAGTCCCCTTCCACTAAGTAGATTTCAGACAGAGCAGGGTCACGTTCCTGGCAATCTGCCAGTTTGCCCGGCAGGCCAGCCAAATCCAGTGCGCCTTTACGACGCGTCATTTCACGAGCACGACGAGCCGCTTCACGCGCACGGGCCGCATCGATAATTTTACCGACTACGATTTTGGCGTCTGATGGGTTTTCCAGCAGGTATTCGCTCAGCAGTTCGTTCATCTGCTGCTCAACCGCGGATTTCACCTCAGAAGAGACCAGCTTGTCTTTGGTCTGTGAGGAGAACTTCGGATCCGGCACTTTCACCGAGACCACGGCAATCAGGCCTTCACGCGCATCATCACCCGTTGCGCTGATTTTGGCTTTTTTGCTGTAGCCTTCTTTATCCATGTAGGCATTCATCGTACGCGTCATTGCCGCACGGAAACCGGCCAGATGGGTACCACCATCGCGCTGTGGAATGTTGTTGGTGAAGCAGTAGATGTTTTCCTGGAAACCATCGTTCCACTGCAGCGCCACTTCCACGCCGATGCCGTCTTTCTCAGTAGAGAAATAGAATACGGTTGGGTGAATGGGGGTTTTGTTTTTGTTGAGGTACTCAACAAACGCCTTGATGCCACCTTCATAATGGAAGTGGTCAGCCTTGCCATCACGCTTGTCTTCCAGACGGATGGAGACGCCAGAGTTCAGGAACGACAGTTCACGCAGGCGTTTTGCCAGGATATCGTACTCAAACTCAATCACGTTAGTGAAGGTTTCGTAGCTCGGCCAGAAGCGCACGCGAGTCCCGGTGGCTTCGGTATCGCCGGAGACCGCCAACGGTGCCTGTGGCACGCCGTGCTGATAAACCTGCTGGTGCACTTTGCCTTCACGACGAATCGTCAGCTCCAGTTTCTGCGACAGGGCGTTTACCACTGAAACGCCAACGCCGTGCAGACCACCAGAAACTTTATACGAGTTATCGTCGAACTTACCGCCAGCGTGCAGCACGGTCATGATCACTTCCGCTGCAGAAACACCCTCTTCCGGGTGAATGCCGGTCGGAATACCACGGCCATCATCTTGAACTGAAACAGAATTATCGGCATGAATAGTGACCATAATGTCACTACAGTGACCCGCGAGCGCTTCGTCGATTGCGTTATCCACGACCTCGAATACCATGTGATGCAGACCGGTGCCGTCATCCGTATCGCCGATATACATACCCGGGCGTTTGCGTACCGCATCAAGCCCTTTAAGAACTTTGATACTTGAGGAGTCATAAGAATTCGACATCAACGTTTCTCGCTCATTTAATCTTCAGGTTGAACCGCTATTTTACCCTGTTCCACGCGGAACATCTTGCCCTTTTCGTCACTCATGTCGATTACATGTTCGACACCAATGGCACTGACAAATACCTGAGCCTGCGTGGCTTTCAGGCGCTCGGCAAGCAGCCGACGACGGGTGTCATCCAGCTCCGAAGCGAAGTCATCAATCAGGTACAAACAACGACGTCCACTGCTGAGTGTCAGATACTCGCCCTGCGCTAAACGCAGTGCACACATCAGCAGCTTTAATTGACCGCGTGAGAGTAAATCTTCCACCGGCGTGCCTTCTGCACGAATGCGAAAATCCGCTTTGTGCGGGCCGCTGGCGGTGTAGGTGAGCGCGCGATCGCGCTCAAAATTGCGTTCCAGCAGTTCGGCGTAGTCGCTCTCTTTATCCCAGCCGCGCTGGAATGAAAACGACAGCTCAAACTCTGGTAAAAATTGGCCACAGGTGGCGATGATCTCTTTGGAAATCGCCGCACTGTAGTCTGCGCGCCACTGGCTGATCTGTTCGGCCAGTGGCACCAGTTCTTGATCCCATGGGCGGATCTGGCTGTAGCGCGATACCTGGCGTAACGCGGCATTGCGCTGTTTCATCAGGCGGCGCAGATTATTCCACGCATTGAAGAAGCCGGGTGCGGAATGAAAACAGCCCCAATCGACATAGGCTCGACGATATTTGGGACCGCCGTTGAGCAACGTAAAACCTTCCGGCGTGATCAACTGCATCGGCAGCAATTGCGCCAGCTCAGCCACTTTATGACCATCACTGCCGTCAATGCGTACTTTGCTGTCGCCCGCGCGGTTTTTGGTCAGCCCAACGGACAATTCCCGTTCAGCACCATCAATTCGGCCGTGCAGGACAAAAGCGTCCTGATCATGGCGGATAACGCGTCCAGCTTGCAAACTGCGAAATGCACGACCGTGGCCGAGGGTATAAATCGCCTCCAGCACACTGGTTTTACCGCTGCCGTTAGCGCCCACAAGGAAATTGAAGCCCGGTGCCAGCGTGAGATCGGCCTGCTCGATATTACGGAAATCTTTAATCAGGAGGCGGGTTAAAGCCATGAACGAATCCAGCTGCAGATTAAGAAGTGGTTTTCACCTAACCCTGCAATCGAGGGCGTAAACGGCGAAGCTAGTTTGCGCACGGCCAGCGCGCAGGCCCTGGGAGCATACTGAAGTATGTGACCAGGGACGAGCACTGCCCGGGTGCAAAATAGCGAGTAAGTTAGCCCGCTAGACCATCACAAGCGCATTGGCATCACGACGTAGGCCGCGGCTGGGCTCGCTACATCTTCAATCTGCACACTCGAAACTGAATCGGTCAGCAGCAAACGCACGTTCTCGCACTTCAACGCATTCAGCACATCCAGCACGTAACTGACGTTGAAACCAATCTCCAGCTCGGTGCCGCTGTACGACACATCGAGCATCTCTTCCGCTTCTTCCTGTTCAGGGTTATTAGCGGTGATCTTGAGCTGATTCTCGGTGATATAGATACGAACGCCGCGGAATTTCTCGTTAGAGAGGATGGCAGCGCGGGCAAACGCCTGCTTTAACAGATCGCAACCTGCTTCCAGCGCTTTATCCGGATTCTTCGGCAATACGCGGCGATAATCAGGGAAACGGCCATCAACCAGCTTCGAAGTGAAGATGAAGTCGCCAACGTGCGCGCGAATATTGCTGCTACCAATTTGCACCTGCAGCGGGGTTTCACCACCGTCGAGCAAGCGTACCAGCTCAATCACACCTTTACGCGGCACGATCACCGAATGGTTTGGCAATGCCTGACCAATCGGCATAGAGCAGACCGCCAGACGATGACCATCGGTGGCCACGGTGCGCAGCTCTTCACCTTCGGTTTCAAACAGCATGCCGTTGAGGTAGTAACGCACATCCTGATGCGCCATGGAAAACTGGGTCGCTTCGATCAGACGTTTCAACGTCGCCTGTGGCAAGGTGAACTCCACCTCGCTCTGCCAGTCATCCAGATTAGGGAAGTCAGTGGCAGGCAGCGTCGATAATGAAAAACGGCTACGACCAGAACGCACCAGCATTCTGTCGCCTTCCAGCGCCAGATTGATTTCAGCCCCTTCAGGCAAACCGCGACAAATATCGAGGAATTTACGCGCCGGTACGGTCGTCGCACCCGGTTCATGAGGCTGCGTCAGCGCAACGCGGGCCACCATCTCCATTTCTAAATCGGTGCCGGTCAGACGCAATACGCCTTCACTCACCTGCAACAGTAAATTTCCGAGGATCGGTAAGGTCGGGCGTCCACCAAGCGGGCCGCTAACCTGTTGCAGTGGTTTCAGCAACTGCTCACGTTCTACAATAAATTTCATATGCGTCAGGAAGATAAGGTTCGAATGAGGTTAGAGAAATCTTCTTTGATGTCGTGGCTCTCTTCACGCAACTGCTCAATTTTACGGCAGGCATGGAGCACAGTGGTATGGTCGCGGCCACCAAACGCATCGCCAATTTCAGGCAGGCTATGGTTGGTTAGCTCTTTCGCCATCGCCATCGCCATCTGGCGCGGACGAGCCACCGAGCGCGAACGGCGTTTCGACAGCAAATCCGCTACTTTAATTTTGTAGTACTCTGCCACTGTTTTCTGGATGTTATCGATGGTGACCAGTTTTTCCTGCAACGCCAGCAGATCGCGCAGCGCTTCGCGCACGAAATCGATGGTAATCGCGCGCCCTGTAAAGTTGGCGTTGGCGATAACGCGGTTCAGTGCCCCTTCCAGCTCACGCACGTTGGAGCGCAGACGCTTGGCAATAAAGAAGGCCACTTCACCCGGCAGACGAATATCGTTTTCATCCGCTTTCTTCATCAGGATCGCGACACGCGTTTCCAGCTCAGGCGGCTCGATCGCGACGGTTAAACCCCAGCCAAAGCGCGATTTCAGGCGATCTTCTACGCCGTTGATCTCTTTTGGATAACGATCCGAGGTCAAAATGATCTGCTGATTACCTTCCAGCAAGGCATTAAAGGTATGGAAAAACTCTTCCTGCGAACGCTCTTTGTTGGCAAAGAACTGAATGTCATCGATCAACAAGGCATCGACGGAACGGTAATAACGCTTAAATTCTTCAATCGCATTGTTCTGCAGCGCTTTTACCATGTCTTGCACAAAACGTTCGGAGTGCATGTAAACCACTTTGGCATTCGGCTTGCGCGCAATAATGCCATTCCCCACCGCATGTAACAGGTGAGTTTTACCTAAACCGGTCCCGCCATAAAGGAAGAGAGGGTTGTAAGCGCCGCCAGGATTATCCGCCACCTGACGTGCCGCCGCGCGCGCCAGCTGGTTAGATTTACCTTCGACGAAGTTATCGAAGTTATGACGGTTATTCACATTAGAGCGGTAGGTTACATCTGCAGGTGCCGGCACCGAATCCCAGCTGGGACGCAATATTTGCGCGGGAGCCGGACGGTTTTCAACGCGTGCAGGTGCACTCACGCTACTGGCCATGGCCGGCTGTGAGGCCGCCATTTGCGCGGCCGGGCGCGTGCCCACTTCAAAACGCAGCAACGGCACATTCGCGCCGCAGAATTCATTCAGCAGCCCATTGATACTGTTGAGATATTTATCCCGAACCCAGTCAAGCACAAACCGATTTGGTGCATACAAGGTCAGCGTATTGTCGTTTAATTCAGCCTGCAGCGGACGAATCCACATGCTGAATTCGGTGGCAGGAAGCTCATCCTGCAAACGGGCAAGACACTGTTGCCAAAGCGTAAGTGACACGGCGGACTCCACTCGTACAAAATCGATAAGAATTTCAGGCGCTAATAATAGAAACTGTCTTTTTTGACACAGGCGGTCAGAAAGCGCCTGCGACCGCTGTTCGCGGTAGTCATCCCCGGCGATCTCTGTGAGGATCGTCAGCGGAAGGGCGGATCATAGCGCAAAGCGGCACAGAGATCTTCCCTTTCTACACAGTTTTGATCCAATTTATCCACAGGCTGCTGAGGCGCTAATGAGTTTACGCTTTCTGTAGAAAAAGCGAGCGGGGATCTCGCTGAAAGAGGCAATTTTTCTGGTCGCCTCTCGTTTCCGCGCAATAAATCTGCAAATTGATCGCAAGAAGATCTTGCGCGATCCTTGCGCTTTACCCTGTAGCCCGTATAATTCCCCACCCGGCATTGTAGCGTGAAGCCTTAATGCCCGGAATCAGCGGGCTGTATCTGGGTTTCCAGGTGCCGCGAACTGCGAAGTAAATTGACTCTGGACTGTACAATTATTACAATCCCGCCTCTTTATTAAAGACACATTGAGGCGTCGGTCGATTTACTGGCCCGAAAACGCGTCACCCAGTGAAAATTTTCAAGTTTAGGTAGAAATCGCCATGAAACGCACTTTTCAACCGTCCGTACTGAAGCGCAACCGTTCACACGGTTTCCGTGCTCGTATGGCAACAAAAAATGGTCGTCAGGTTCTGGCACGTCGTCGTGCTAAAGGCCGTTCTCGTCTGACCGTTTCTAAGTAATAAAGCTAACCCTCGTGGTTAAGCTCGCATTTCCCAGGGAGTTACGTTTGTTAACTCCCACTCATTTCACTTTCGTCTTCCAGCAGCCACAAAGAGCCGGTACGCCGCAAATCACCATCCTCGGCCGACTTAATTCGCTGGGGCATCCCCGCATCGGTCTTACCGTCGCTAAAAAGCATGTGAAACGCGCCCATGAACGCAACCGGATCAAGCGATTGACCCGCGAAAGCTTTCGTCTGCGCCAACACGAGCTGCCTGCGATGGATTTTGTCATCGTGGCGAAAAAAGGGATTGCTGACCTCGATAACCGTGCGTTAACGGAAGCGTTGGAGAAACTATGGCGTCGTCACTGTCGCCTGGCTCGCGGCTCCTGATTGCCCTGATACGCGTTTATCAACGCGCCATCAGCCCACTGCTTGGACCTCATTGTCGGTTCCATCCCACCTGCTCGCAGTATGGGATTGAGGCCTTACGTCGCTTTGGCGTTATAAAAGGTAGTTGGTTGACGATTAAACGCGTATTAAAATGCCACCCTTTGAACCCGGGTGGTGACGATCCTGTGCCGCCAAAAACCTTTGATACCAGAGAACATTAACGATGGATTCGCAACGCAATCTCTTTCTCATCGCTTTTCTGTTCGTGTCTTTTATGATCTGGCAAGCCTGGCAGACGGACCACGCTCCGCAGCCACAGCAGACTCAGACCACGCAAAACACAAGCAGCGCAGCGGGTGATGCCGCCACTACCGGCGTCCCGGCTAGCGGTCAGGGCCAAACGATCACCGTTAAGACTGATGTCCTGTCACTCAGCATCAATACGCGCGGTGGCGATATTGAGCAGGCACAGCTGCTGACTTACCCGGACAAACTGGGTTCAGATGCACCGTTCCAGCTGCTGGAAACCACACCTGCCTTCATTTATCAGGCGCAGAGTGGCTTAACCGGTCGTAATGGTCCGGACAACCCGAACAATGGCGCACGTCCACTGTTCACCACTGCACAAGATCACTTCGAGATGGCCGATGGCCAGACCGAGCTGCGCGTGCCGCTGACCTGGACCGATGAAAAAGGTGTGGTTTACACCAAGACCTTCGTGTTCAAGCGTGGTGACTTCGCGGTTAACGTTGACTACAACATCAATAACGCCTCACAGCAGCCGCTGGAAGTGTCGATGTTTGGTCAGTTGAAGCAGACGATTGATCTGCCGAAACACCGTGACACCGGCAGCAATAACTTTGCTCTGCACACTTTCCGTGGCGCAGCGTACTCGACCAGCGAAGCGAAATACGAAAAATACAAATTCGATACCATCGCGGATAACGAGAACCTGAACGCAACCACCAGCAATGGTTGGGTGGCGATGCTGCAGCAGTACTTCGCTACGGCGTGGGTACCGCGTACTCAGGGTAACAACACCCTGTATACCAGCAACCTCGGCAACGGCATTGCGGCAATCGGTTATAAATCTTCACCGGTGACCGTAGCAGCAGGCGCACAGCAAGACCTCGGCGCAACCCTGTGGTTAGGGCCAGAAATCCAGGACAAAATGGCCGCTATCGCGCCACACCTGGACCTGACCGTGGATTACGGTTGGTTGTGGTTCATCTCTCAGCCACTGTTTAAGCTGCTGAAGTTCCTGCACAGCTTTATCGGTAACTGGGGCTTCTCTATCATCGTTATCACCTTCATCGTTCGTGGAATCATGTACCCGCTGACCAAAGCGCAGTACACCTCCATGGCGAAGATGCGTATGCTGCAGCCGAAAATTCAGGCGATGCGTGAACGTCTGGGCGATGACAAGCAGAAACAGAGCCAGGAAATGATGGCGCTGTATAAAGCAGAGAAAGTGAACCCGTTGGGTGGTTGCTTGCCGCTGGTTATCCAGATGCCAATCTTCCTGGCCTTGTACTACATGCTGTCAGGTTCGATTGAGCTGCGTCATGCGCCGTTCATTCTGTGGATTCATGACCTGTCCGCGCAGGACCCGTACTACATCCTGCCGGTTATCATGGGTATCACCATGTTCTTCATCCAGAAGATGTCACCGACCACCGTGACCGATCCGATGCAGCAGAAGATCATGACCTACATGCCGGTTATCTTTACCGTGTTCTTCCTGTGGTTCCCTGCCGGTCTGGTGCTGTACTACATCGTCAGTAACCTGGTGACCATCCTCCAGCAGCAGCTGATTTATCGCGGCCTGGAAAAACGTGGTCTGCACAGCCGCGACAAGAAGAAAGCGTAACGTCTGACTGCAACAGCAGCAGCGTATACTCAAGGGGCGGCATTTATGTCGCCCTGTTTTTTTCAAAATTTGTACCCTAAATAATTCGAGCTGCAGTAAGGCGGCAAGCGAGAGCATCCTCAGGAGCTTACTCAAGTAAGTGACTGAGGTGAACGAGCGCAGCCAACGCCGCTGTGGCTTGAAGTATGACGGGTAAGAGAGAGAATCATGAGCCACAGCGACACGATTGTTGCCCAGGCGACGCCTCCCGGCCGTGGCGGCGTCGGCATTCTGCGTATTTCCGGTGCCAAAGCCGCTGACGTTGCGCAAGCCGTGCTCGGCAAATTACCCAAACCGCGTTACGCCGACTACCTGCCGTTTAACGATGCGGATGGCAGCGTGCTGGATCAAGGGATTGCGCTGTGGTTTCCTGGCCCTAACTCCTTTACCGGTGAAGACGTGCTGGAGCTGCAGGGCCACGGCGGCCCGGTCATTCTCGACCTGTTGCTGAAGCGTATCGTGGCGCTGTCAGGTGTGCGCATCGCCCAGCCGGGTGAATTCTCTGAGCGAGCGTTCCTCAATGACAAACTCGATCTGGCGCAGGCGGAAGCCATCGCCGATTTGATCGACGCCAGCTCAGAGCAGGCCGCACGCTCTGCCGTGAACTCTCTGCAAGGCGCATTTTCACTGCGCATCAATACACTTGTGGAAGCACTCACTCACCTGCGCATCTACGTGGAGGCCGCCATCGACTTCCCGGATGAGGAGATCGATTTCCTGTCTGACGGCAAAATCGAAGGCCAGCTGAATGTGGTGATCGGCGACCTTGATAACGTGCGCGCCGAAGCACGCCAGGGCAGCCTGCTGCGCGAAGGGATGAAAGTGGTGATTGCCGGTCGTCCTAACGCTGGTAAATCCAGTTTGCTCAACGCCCTCGCCGGTCGTGAAGCCGCGATTGTCACCGATATTGCCGGCACCACGCGTGACGTGCTGCGTGAGCATATTCATATCGACGGCATGCCGCTGCACATCATCGATACTGCAGGCTTACGTGAAGCCAGCGATGAAGTCGAACGTATCGGGATTGAGCGCGCATGGCAGGAGATCGAGCAAGCCGACCGCGTACTGTTTATGGTGGATGGCACCACCACCGACGCCATCGAAGCCGCTGCTATCTGGCCTGATTTCGTGGCGCGCTTACCAACACAGCTGCCGATTACCGTGGTGCGTAACAAAGCCGATATGACTGGCGAAGTGCTGGGCCTGACAGAAGTGAATGATCACTCACTGATTCGCCTCTCTGCGCGAACGGGTGAAGGCGTGGATGCACTGCGCGACCATTTGAAACAGAGCATGGGCTTTTCCGGCAATATGGAAGGTGGCTTCCTGGCCCGCCGCCGTCATTTGCAGGCACTGGAGTTGGCGGCCACTCACTTACAGCAGGGCAAAGACCAACTGCTGGGTGCATGGGCGGGTGAACTGCTGGCAGAAGAGCTGCGTCTGGCACAACAGGCGCTGAGTGAAATCACTGGTGAGTTCACCTCCGACGACCTGCTCGGCAGAATCTTCTCCAGCTTCTGTATTGGTAAGTAACGCCCTTCCATATTGACTCAATTCACCTGCTGTAGCCGGTATACGTCAAATTACCTGCTATAGCGGGTAACATTCGTTCTACCTGCTATAACAGGTAGGACTTGATTTACACGCTATAGCGTGTAGATTTATGAACATTCCCTTTGCTGGAGCTGTTCATATGAAAGTGACGAATGCTAAGCAATTAAGCAGCTACCTGAAAGACGTAAGGCAATCCGAACGGTTATCGCAGGAAAAAGTGGCCAGCAAAGTGGGTATCCGGCAAGACACGGTTTCCAACTTTGAGCTACAGCCCGGCACCACCAAACTGGAAACACTGTTCCGCATATTGGCGGCTTTAAATCTTGAACTCGAAGTAAAGCCACGAGGCCATCAGCAAGAGACGGATGGCTGGAAAGAGGA
This sequence comes from Pantoea rodasii, assembly GCF_002095465.1. Taxonomy (GTDB): domain Bacteria; phylum Pseudomonadota; class Gammaproteobacteria; order Enterobacterales; family Enterobacteriaceae; genus Pantoea; species Pantoea rodasii. The sequence continues at coordinate 120,493 of NZ_MLFP01000010.1, forward strand.
GTGGTGATGCCTAAACTCGACGTCTACATGAACGGCTATAAAGTGGGCATTTTTGCTCGCGATGGCACAGGTTCCCATCAATTTCACTACGTTGATGAATGGCTAAGTCAGCCAGGAAATCGTCCGATATCCCTATCTATGCCGCTACGTCATCAGCCCTACATCGGTGACGAGGTTTATAATTTTTTTGATAATCTCCTGCCCGACAATCCTGAAATTCGCAATCGCATCCTCGCGCGTTATCATGCGGATTCAACTCAGCCATTTGATTTGCTTGCAAAAGTAGGGGCAGACACTGTGGGAGCGATCCAACTGCTCGCCCATGATGTAGCTCCGGGTAACGTGCAATCGATCCATTATCAAACTTTAGATGATACCGAGCTGGAAAAGATTCTGAATGGTTACCAGACCGGCGCTCCACTTGGCATGCTTGCGGAGATCGCTGATTTCCGTATTTCACTGGCTGGGGCACAAGAAAAAACGGCGCTGCTCCGTCTGAAAGATCAGTGGTGCTTACCACAGGGCACAACCCCCACAACTCATATTCTTAAGCTGCCGATTGGTAAAATCCAAAGCCATTCTCATACTATCGATCTCACTAATAGCGTAGAAAACGAATGGCTGTGTACCCTTATCGCGAAGGCTTTTGGTTTGCCTGTGCCAGAATGCTTCGTTGTCAAAGTGGGCGAGTGCAAAGCGCTGGCTGTAGAACGCTTTGATCGCCGATGGGCATCGGATGACCGTTGGATCATGCGTTTACCCCAAGAGGATTTCTGCCAGGTTCTTAATATTCCTTCCGCTGGTAAATATGAAAGCCACGGTGGCCCAGGCATCCTACAAATTATGCATTTTCTGTTGAGCTCCGCAGAGGTTGATCAGGATCGCTATGACTTTATGAAAGCACAGGTTCTCTTCTGGCTGCTTGCGGCGACAGATGGGCATGCCAAAAACTTTTCTATCTTTATCGAAGCAGATGGTCGCTTCCGACTAACACCCTTTTACGACATTCTCTCAGTGTATCCGGTTATTAAGGCAAAAGGGCTGCATATGCGCGATGCAAAACTGGCAATGGGGCTGAAAGGATCTCACGGGAAAAAATATGCAATTGAGCAGATATTTCCCCGTCACTTTCTGGCAACAGCCAAAGCTGTGGGTTTTGATAAAACAGCAATGATGCATATCCTGCAAGAGTTAAGTGCCAGCGTGGATCAGGTTATCGAACGCGTGACTGAACAATTGCCGGATGATTTTCCACAGGAAATTCAAGCAACTATTCTGGATGGACTCAAGGCACGCTCAGCGCGTTTAACCTTCTAACCAGTCAAATCTGATACATGCGTCTTTGTTATTTGGCTCCCTCTCTCCTTTGCAGTATAACGATCGCTGGCCTTTGCTAAAGCGCACCGGCCGCATTCACTATTCATGCTAAAAATCAGGCGCGGATGGCTGCCTGAACAGGAGAGAAACATGAGTACACCGCTCGACAGCGTGGCGCTGAACGCGCTGTTCAATGACGCTCGCACGCACAGCTACTGGCAGGACAAACCGATTTCTCATGATGTATTGCAGCAGCTCTACAACCTGACCGCGCTCGGCCCGACCTCAGCCAACTGCTCTCCAGGACGTTTCGTGTTTGTCACTTCGCAGGAAGGCAAAGAGAAGCTTAAACCTGCGCTCTCCTCAGGCAATGTGGATAAAACCATGGCAGCACCGGCAACGGTGATTGTGGCGTGGGATCCGGAATTCTATGAAGCACTGCCAAAACTCTTCCCGCACGGTGATGCGCGCAGCTGGTTTACCAGCAGCCCGGATTTGGCGAAAGAGACGGCGTTTCGCAACAGCAGCCTGCAAGCGGGTTATCTGATTCTGGCGGCGCGTTCGCTGGGGCTGGATGCCGGCCCAATGTCCGGTTTTGATCCGTCAAAAGTCAACGAAGCCTTCTTTAGCGAAAGCAAATGGCAGGTGAACTTGCTGATTAATCTCGGCTATGGCGAAGCCAGCAAACTGCACGCGCGTTTACCGCGCCTCGGCTTTGATGAAGCCAGCAAATTTGCCTGATTGAGCAAGGCGTCGAGCTTCTGCACGACGCCTGTTATGGGTGCTTAACCCAGCGAGTGGAAACCGCTGTTAAAGTAGATCATCGGCTCAGCCGCTTCACCTGGCAGTGAAATGCCAACAATGCGCGCCAGCAGCACGCTATGTGTGTTCCACTCCACCACTTTCTCCAGCTGACAATCAAAACTCACCAGCGCATCCGCTAATACGGGCGCACCGGTGCTCAGTGTCTGCCATTCTCCGCTCTGGAAACGCTCTGCACGACGGGCAGACTGGCTGAACTGCGCGCACAAATCGTCATGCTGCTCACGCAATACGTTGACGGCAAAATGGCCTGCATTCACGAAGGCATCGTGGCTGGATGCGCTACGATTCACGCACACCAGCAAGCTTGGCGGCTCGGCGGCCAGTGAGCTAACAGAGGTCGCAATCAGACCCAGTTTTTCGCCCTGGAACTCGGTGGTCACTAAAGAAACGCCTGCAGTCAGGCGGCGCATACCATGACGAAATTCATCAAGAGAGATTGATTCCTGGCGAGCAAGTGAGGTCACTGACATAAAAAAAACTCCGACGTGCATGCTGCTGCGATGAGCACGATTAGCTTGAGGTGGATTGTTTACGCACTTCGATGTGCTTTTGGCTGTCCAAATCCTACACCACATCAGGCTTTACGGCATCCTATCCGAGCGAATTCAGCAAAAGCGTTATATGCAAATTCGCCTGGTGGGATTGGTTGCCGCTTCGGTCTTATCTGAATTTTTGGTCATTAGATGTTATGCCGGATGCAAATCCGTGAGAAAATTCCTACAATAGCCCTGATGATTATCTGACCATTTTCACGGAGCGACAGATGGCTAGTCATTTTGTACGTTGGATGGGTCACTCGCCGCTCTCTTCAGAGCTGATGCGAGTTCCACAGGATGTGATTAACAGCGCCGAGCGCTTCCCTGACAAGCGCCGTAGCCGGTTTCTTGCCGCACGCGAATTGCTGGCGCAGCTGATGTTGCGCGTTTATGGCATTCGTGAACTTCCGCCGCTCGTCACCAGCAGCAGCGGCCGCCCTGGCTTTGCCGATCCTAACCTTCCTGACTTCAGTATTGCGTACGCCGGTAATACGGTGGGTGTGTTGCTGGCAGAAGAAGGCGGGCGCGCCGGATTGGACATGGAAATTGTGCGTGCCCACAGTCGTCAGACACAAGATACGCTGACGCAGGACCTTTCATCGGGTGAGAAGGCATGGATCAATGCCCAGCAAGATTTTATGGAGGCGGTGACACAAATCTGGACGTTACGCCAAAGCATTCTCAAATTGACTGGGGAAAGGGAAAACGGTGCGGGTTCACTGCAGCTGCATCCTGCTGCCGGTCGTTTGCGCTCCAGCGTGTTTCCGGATATTCAGGCGGTATGTGATGCCGAGCCGATGCTGGTATGGTCTTGCGCCCTTTCACCGGGCACTGAGCGCTTATGTCTGTGGGAGATTGATGCCCAACAGCAGTGGCAGCCACTGCGCGATGTTGAAATGAGTAAGCCGAATATTGGACCGCGTTCGCTGAGACTCACCAGCCTTACCCCCTCGCTACAGGAAATCGGACACCTGTAATAAAACAGGCCGCAATCGCGGCCTGTTTTTTAGTGCGCGTCGATAAACGCGATTTTCAGTACGAACAGTAACGCCACCACTACCACGCACGGGCTGATTTCACGCCAGCGACCAGTACCCAGTTTCATCACGCAGTACGAGATAAAGCCCAGTGCGATACCTTCGGTGATCGAGAAGCTAAACGGCATCATCGCCGCCGTGACAAACGCCGGTACCGCCTCGGTGAGATCGTCCCAGCGCACGCGTGACAGCGATGCCGTCATCAACACGCCAACATAAATCAGCGCACCCGCAGCCGCATAGGTTGGCACCATGGAGGCCAGCGGCGACAGGAACATCACCAGCAGGAACAGAATCCCAGTAACCACCGCCATCAAACCGGTGCGGCCACCAATCGCTACGCCCGATGAGCTTTCAATATAAGCTGTCACCGAAGAGGTGCCGATCAGCGAACCGGTCACCGAGCTGATGCTATCGACGTACAGCGCCTGTTTCATGCGCGGGAAAGTGCCTTTCTCATCGGTCAATCCGGCTTTATCCGTGACGCCAATCAGCGTGCCGGAAGAGTCGAACAAGTTGACCAGCATAAAGGAGAAGATCACTCCGGCCATGCCGATGTTGAACGCGCCTTTAATATCAACCTGGCCCACCACGGATGTCACCGCCGGCGGCGCGGAAAATACGCCACTGAATTTCACATCGCCAATTGCTAAACCAATCGCCGTGGTCACCACAATCGACACCAGCACCGCCGCGTGAATATTGCGCGATGCCAGAATCGCGATGATGAAAAAGCCCAGTGCACCCAGCAAGACGCTGTGTGAAGTGAGATTGCCCACGGTCACGATTGTGTCGGCGTTAGGAACGATGATACCGGCGTTTTTCAGTCCCATCATGGCGATGAACAGGCCGATGCCCGCGGTAATACCCACACGCAGGCTCATCGGGATATTGGCAATCATCCAGTAGCGCACGCGCAGCAGCGTCAGGATCAGCAGCCCCAGCGCACCCCAGAAGATTGCGCCCATGCCGACCTGCCATGAGTAACCCATGGCGCCCACCACCACAAAGGCAAAGAAAGCATTCAGCCCCATTGCCGGTGCCAGCGCGACCGGCAGATTCGCCACCAGCCCCATTAGAATGCTGCCAAAGGCGGCAATCAAACAGGTGGTGACAAACACCGCCTGCGTATCCATGCCCGCCGCGCCGAGAATCTGCGGGTTAACAAAGACGATGTACACCATCGTCAGGAAAGTCGTGAAACCGGCGATCACTTCGGTGCGCGCGGTTGTGCCGTGTTCCTGCAGCTTAAAGATGCGCTGCAACAAGCCCTGATTGTTCATTCAACTGTCCCGAAAAAAAATTAATCGCCGCGTATCCTATAGAGTTTAGCCGGGCAAAACACTGATTTTTCGCAAACGGTTGCCGGGGTCGCTTTCTGCGCTCAGTGCGCTAGAGTGTCAGCTGGTTGTTTAATAAAAGGATGATGTGCGATGTCAGTTGAATGTGTGTTTTCGATTGCGACGGCACGCTGGTCGACAGCGAAGTGATCTGTACGCAGTCTTACGTCAACACCTTTGCCCGCTACGGTATTGAGCTGTCTCTGCAGCAGATGTTTGAGCAGTACAAAGGGGTGAAGCTTTACGACATCATCCGCGACGTGGCGGCTGAGCATCAGGTTGAACTGCCATTGGAAGAGGTGGAAACGGCCTACCGTGCTGAGGTGGCGCGACTGTTTGATCTCGATTTGCAGCCGATTGCCGGAGCCAAAGCGCTGGTGGAGAGCGTGAAAGTGCCGATGTGCGTGGTCTCGAACGGTACAGTGAAGAAGATGCAGCACTCGCTGGGGTTAACCGGCATGCTGCCCTACCTCGAAGGTCGGCTGTACAGCGGATACGACATTAACCACTGGAAGCCCGATCCGGAATTGATGTATCACGCGGCGGAGCAAATGCAGGTGCCGATTGAGAAGTGCATTCTGGTGGATGATTCAGAAGCCGGTGCGCGTGCGGGGATCGCGGCGGGGATTCCGGTGTTCTATTACTGCGCCGATGCGCACAATCCAGAGTTGGATCACCCACTGGTGACGCGCTTTGACGATATGGCGCAGCTGCCGGATTTGTGGCGCGCCAGAGGCTGGGATTTGGTGTAACGCCGCATTCCATGCGATTTCGTAACGGCGCAATTTATTGCGCCTGTGTTGACCCTGTCATCGCTTCACATATGCGCGATGAATCACGCCGCTACGGTTTTCCCAAATCGGATTAGCCAATCGCGCCCAGCGAATCCTCGTTGCTCTGCTTCTTAGGCAGCAGGAACAGCGTCGCAACAATATCCAGCAGATAAATCAGCGCCAGCAAGGTGATCGCCGCCGTAAATGAAATCTGCGCCGCCAGCAGGCCGATCACCAGCGGACCGAAGCCGCCGACACCGCGCCCGAGATTAAACAACACGTTTTGCGCGGTCGCGCGCGCCTGCGGTGGGAAGGTATCCGAGATCAGCGCACCGTAGCCGCCAATCATGCCATTCACAAACATCCCCATGATCGCCCCGGTAAACAGCATCACGGTGGGATCGCGCAGCTGCGCATACACCACCACCATCACCACCGCACCAAACTGATACAGCAGGAAGATTTTCCAGCGCGCGAAGCGATCGGCCAGCACCCCGAACAGCCAGATACCGAAGGTCATGCCAACCACGGTGACCGCCGTCCACAAGCCGGACTTGGTCAGGCTGAAGCCAAAATTGGAGGACAAATAGCTGGGCATCCAAATCATCAGGCCGTAATAACCAAAGTTCTGCACCGAGCACAGGATGAAAATCCCCAGGCTGGCTTTGCGAGTGGCGCTGTCGACAAACAGCAATTTGATGCGCGCGCTGAATGACAGCTGCGGCGCTTTCTCCACGTGACGGGTAAAACCTTCCGGCTCGCCCATGCTGCGACGAATCACAAATGAAACCAGCGCCGGCAGCAGCCCCACCAGGAACATACCGCGCCAGCCAATTACGCTTAACAGCGGCGGAGTGATAAATGCCGCCAGCAGCACGCCTAGCTGCCAGCCAATGCCCACCCACGCCGAGGCGCGATTGCGCTTCTCCTTCGGCCAGGCTTCCGCAATCAGCGCCATGCCGATACCAAACTCACCGCCTAAGCCCACGCCCGCCAGCGTACGATAGGCCAGTAAATCCCAATAACCCTGCGCCACGGCGCACAGTCCGGTGAATACCGAGAACATCAGAATAGTGACGGTAAGAATACGGATACGACCATAGCGATCGCTGAGATGGCCAAACACGATGCCACCGATCACCGCGCCAATCAGCGTCCAGGTGACCAGGGAACCGGCCTGAGACGGATCGAGCGCCAGCGACACGCTGATCGCCGGTAACATAAAGCCCAGAATTAACAGATCGAAGCCATCCATCGCGTAGCCACTGATGGCGGCGAGCATCGCTTTCGCCGGTGTCACGGCGTTCTTTTTGGTTGTTGGGGGAGACATTTAACAGCACCTGGCAGTAAAAAGTGCGCCAAGTATAAAGAGAGGGAATCGCGGAGACCAATCAGAAATGAAGATGGCTGCCTGTTTACCACAGTGGCAACAGGCAGCCGAAACGGCAATTAAGAGGGTTTATTGCTGCCGTCATCACCAGACAGCAGTTCATCCAGCTTGTCGCCGCCAACGTGACGGAAATCCTGACCTTTAACGAAATAGAAGATAATTTCGCAGATGTTCTGGCAACGGTCACCGATACGCTCGATGGCGCGGGCACAGAACAGGGCCGTCAGTACGCTTGGGATGGTACGTGGATCTTCCATCATGTAGGTCATCAGCTGACGCACAATGCCTTCGTACTCTTTATCGACCTTCTTGTCTTCGCGGTAGATCTTAATCGCTTCATTAAGGTCCATACGCGCAAACGCATCCAGCACGTCGTGCAGCATCTGCACGGTGTGGCGGCCTAAAGACTCAAGGCTGACCAGCAATGGCAGGTGCTGCTGGCTGAATTTCTCCAGCGCGGTGCGGCTGATTTTCTCGGCAACGTCACCGATACGTTCCAGCTCAGAGATGGTCTTGATGATCGCCATCACCAGACGCAAATCGATCGCGGTGGGCTGACGTTTGGCGATGATGCGCACGCAGGCTTCATCAATCTCCACTTCCATCATGTTGACCTTCTGGTCACCTTCGATGACGCGACGTGCCAGCTCGCCATCCTGGTTATGCATCGCGGTAATGGCGTCGGTGAGCTGCTGCTCCACCATACCACCCATGATCATCACCTGAGTACGAATGTGTTCCAGCTCCGCGTTGAACTGACCGGAGATGTGTTTATTCAGATTCAAATTATCCATGTGCGTCTCCTGAATCAGCCGTAACGACCGGTGATGTAATCTTCGGTCTGCTTCTGTGCGGGCTTGGTAAACAGCGTATCGGTGTCGCTAAACTCAATCAGCTCGCCCAGATACATGAAAGCGGTATGGTCAGAACAACGCGCGGCCTGCTGCATGTTGTGCGTCACGATCACCACGGTGTAATCTTGCTTCAGCTCGGTGATCAGCTCTTCGATACGACCGGTTGAGATCGGGTCGAGTGCCGAGCATGGCTCATCCAGCAACAGGACTTCCGGACGGATCGCGATGCCGCGAGCGATGCACAGACGCTGCTGTTGACCACCGGAGAGACTGTAACCGCTCTGATGCAGCTTGTCTTTGGTTTCATTCCACAGCGCGGCTTTCGTCAGCGCCCACTGCACACGCTCGTCCATATCGGCACGGGACAGCTTTTCAAACAGACGCACACCAAACGCGATGTTGTCATAAATCGACATCGGGAACGGCGTGGGCTTCTGGAACACCATGCCAACGCGTGCGCGCAGCAGGGCGATATCCTGATGGGAAGCCAGAATGTTGTCGCCATCTAACAGGATGTCACCTTCAGCACGCTGCTCCGGATAGAGCGAGTACATTTTGTTGAAGGTACGCAGCAGGGTGGATTTACCACAGCCTGATGGCCCGATGAAGGCCGTCACCTGGTTCTTAGCGATATCCAGGTTAATGTTCTTCAGCGCGTGAAACTTACCGTAATAGAAGTTCAGATTGCGAACCTGGATTTTATCGGCAGAAGTCGTTGCCATACTCATTGCTCATCTCTCATGTGCAGCGCCGCCGAAGCCGCGCCGGGAAATTAATGTTTGCCCTTGGCGAAAACCACTCGCGCGACAATATTCAGCAGCAGCACACACAGGGTAATAATCAATACACCCGCCCACGCCAGACTTTGCCACTCGGCAAACGGGCTCATGGCGAATTTGAAAATCGTCACCGGCAGGTTAGCGATTGGCTGCATCATGTCTGTGCTCCAGAACTGGTTCGACAGCGCAGTAAACAGCAGCGGTGCGGTTTCGCCCGCGATACGCGCGACGGCCAGCAGCACACCGGTGATGATGCCGGAAACCGAGGCTTTCAGGGTGATGGCCGAAATCATCTTCCACTTCGGCGTGCCCAGCGCATAAGCCGCTTCACGCATGCTGTCAGGTACCAGACGCAGCATGTTTTCCGAGGTACGAATCACAATCGGAATCTGCAACAGCGCCAGCGCCACCACGCCTGCCCAGCCAGAGAAGTGCTGCATCTGCGCCACTACGATGGTGTAGACGAACAAGCCGACCACAATCGAAGGTGCTGAAAGCAGAATGTCATTGATGAAGCGAATCACTTCCGCCAGCCAATGTTTACGACCGTATTCAGCAAGGTAGATACCGGCCATGATGCCCAGCGGCGTACCAATCACCGTTGACCACAGAATCAGCAATCCACTGCCCGCCAGGGCGTTGGCTAAACCACCGCCTGCGGTGTTCGGTGGCGGGGTTGATTCGGTGAACAGTGACCAGCTCAGACCATCGATGCCTTTGGTGACGGTAGTGAACAGAATCCACACCAGCCAGAACAGGCCAAAGGCCATGGTCAACAATGACAAGGTCAGCGCGATTTTGTTTTTGGTGCTGCGCCACGCCTGCATTTTGCGGCGTGAAGCTTGCAGCTCTGCACGAGCCTGCATTTCGATAGCGGTCATGAACGGGCTCCTTCACTCTTCGCCAGGCGCAGGATCATCAGTTTGGAGATCGCCAGCACGATAAAGGTAATCACGAACAGGATCAGACCCAGCTCCATCAGTGCCGCCACATGCACACCTGATTCCGCTTCAGCGAATTCGTTCGCCAGCGCCGAGGTGATGCTGTTGCCCGGCATAAACAGCGATGCGCTGTCGAGCTGGTAGGTGTTACCGATGATAAAGGTCACCGCCATGGTTTCACCCAAGGCACGACCCAGGCCGAGCATCACGCCACCGATCACGCCGTTTTTGGTGAACGGCAGCACGATGCGCCAGATCACTTCCCACGTGGTGCAACCGATGCCATAAGCCGACTCTTTCATCATCACCGGCGTTTGTTCGAAGACATCACGCATCACCGAGGCAATGTACGGGATGATCATGATGGCGAGAATCACGCCTGCGGCCAGAATACCGATACCAAAAGCCGGGCCAGAGAACAGTGTGCCAACAATGGGAATGTTCGACATCACGTTGCCGACCGGAGTCTGGAAGTATTCCGCGAACAGCGGAGCGAAAATAAACAGCCCCCACATGCCGTAAACGATACTTGGAATCGCAGCCAGCAGTTCAATCGCGGTGCCCAGCGGACGGCGTAACCAGTTAGGCGCCAGTTCCGTCAGGAACAGTGCGATGCCGAAGCTCACTGGGACAGCAATGACCAGGGCAATAATCGAGGTGACGAGGGTGCCGTAAATCGGAACCAGCGCACCAAATTGTTCGTTTGGCGCATCCCAGGTTTTGGTCCACAAGAAAGAAAAACCAAATTTTTGGATGCTTGGCCAGGAAGAGAAAATCAGGGAGACGATAATGCCACCCATCAACAACAACACGATAAGCGCGGAGAGTCTGACCAGCGCGCCGAAAATCATGTCACCTTGTTTACCTGGGGCTTTGAACGTCGGCTTAGTGGCAGCCATAAGTTTCTCGGTTCTCAGAGGAAGTTCAGGGCGGCATACAATGCCGCCCATCGGGTTGGTCAATCAGGGTGGACTGACCGGGTCATTCGCTTACTTGTAGAGCGCTTTGCCGGAGCTGTCTTTGATGTTCGCTTTCCAGGCAGTACGAATCTGGTTAGCAACGCTTTCTGGCAGCGCAGCGTAATCCAGTGAGGTTGCAGTTTTGCTGCCACCTTTGTAAGCCCAGTCGAAGAACTTCAGCACTTCAGCGCCTTTCTCAGCATTCACCTGATCTTTGTAAATCAGGATGAACGTGGTTGAGGTGATCGGCCATGCATCGTTGCCTTTCTGGAAGGTCAGGTCTTGAGCGAAAGATTCGCTCCAGTTTGCGCCTTTGGCCGCATTAGCAAAGCTGGCTTCGCTTGGTGCAACAGATTTGCCATCGGCATCAACCAGTTTGGTATAGGTCAGGTTGTTCTGCTTAGCATAAGCGTACTCAACGTAACCAATTGAACCAGGCAGACGCTGTACGAAGGCTGCAACGCCATCGTTACCTTTACCGCCCAGACCGGTTGGCCAGTTAACGGTGTTGCCGGTGCCGATTTTTTCTTTCCAGTCTGCGTTCACTTTCGCCAGGTAGCTGGTGAACACATAAGAGGTGCCTGAACCATCCGCGCGGCGCACCACGTTGATGTTGGTATCTGGCAGTTTAACGCCTGGGTTCAGTTTAGTGATCGCCGGGTCGTTCCACTTTTTGATGTTACCCAGGTAGATGTCGCCAACGGTTTTGCCGTCCAGCGTCAGTTCACCTGATTTCACACCCGGGATGTTGACAGCCAGCACCACACCACCGATGACGGTAGGGAACTGGAACAGACCGTTTTTCTGCAGATCTTCATCTTTCATTGGCGCATCAGACGCACCAAAATCGACGGTTTTAGCGATGATCTGCTTAACGCCGCCTGAAGAACCAATACCCTGATAGTTCACTTTGCTACCGGTGGCTTGCTGATACTCTGCTGCCCACTTGGCATAAACCGGTGCCGGGAATGTACCGCCAGCGCCAGTCAGATCGGTGGCTGCAAAAGCAGATACCGCGCTTACTGCGAAGGTGGCGGCGAGGATTCGGGCTACGGATGTACGCATCAGTGTCATGTTCCCTCCAGGGGATTCAAAAAAAATCAGGCTCAATGCCTTTTTTAGTAAGAGTCAGTGATTGCTGCTGGAGGGAAAATAGGACAGTTTGATGACAGTGAAATGTACGAAATATGACAGTTATATGACACCGATTAAAAAGCGAGCGGGCCCGTTGCAGACCCGCTCTTTTTACTGATTATTCAACGGTAACCGATTTCGCCAGGTTACGTGGCTGGTCAACGTCTGTGCCCTTAATCAGCGCAACGTGGTACGAAAGCAGCTGCAATGGCACGGTGTAAAAGATCGGGGCAATCACTTCTTCGACGTGCGGCAGTGAGATGATTTTCATGCCATCGCTGTCGGTGAAACCGGCATCTTGATCGGCAAACACATACAGCAGACCGCCGCGTGCGCGTACCTCTTCAATATTGGATTTCAGCTTCTCTAACAGCTCGTTGTTCGGCGCCACCACGATAACCGGCATATCGGCATCAATCAGCGCCAGCGGACCGTGTTTGAGTTCTCCGGCGGCATAAGCTTCAGCGTGAATATACGAGATCTCCTTCAGCTTCAGCGCGCCTTCCATAGCGATCGGATACTGATCGCCACGACCGAGGAACAACGCATGATGTTTGTCGGAGAAACCTTCCGCCAGGCTTTCAATCACTTTATCCTGCGCCAGCATCTGCTCAATACGGCTCGGCAGTGCCTGCAGCGCATGCACGATTTCGTGCTCGGTTTCCGGCTTCATGCCGTGCAGACGACCGAGTTTCGCCACCAGCATCAGCAATACCGCCAGTTGGGTGGTAAAGGCTTTGGTCGAGGCTACACCGATTTCGGTGCCGGCTTTGGTCATCAGCGCCAGATCGGACTCACGCACCAGCGACGAACCGGCAACGTTACAGATGGCCAGCGAACCGAGGTAACCGAGTTCTTTCGACAGACGCAGCGCGGCCAGCGTATCCGCGGTTTCACCCGATTGCGACAGGGTGATCAGCAGGCTGTTTTTACGCACCGCGGATTTGCGATAGCGGAATTCAGAGGCGATTTCCACGTCACAAGGAATGTTGGCCAGCGACTCAAACCAATAGCGCGACACCATGCCGGAGTTGTACGACGTGCCGCAGGCGATAATCTGGATGTGCTCAACCTTGCTGAGTAATTCTTCGGCATGAGCGCCCAGCTCGCTGAGATCAACCTGCCCGTGATTAAAACGACCGGTAAGGGTGTTTTTAATCGCGTTCGGCTGCTCGTAGATCTCTTTCTGCATGTAGTGGCGATAGGTACCTTTATCACCGGCATCGTACTGCGCGGTAGATTCGATTTCCGCGCGTTTGGCTGGCTTGCCATCACGATCGATGATGGTGACTTCACGGCGCGTAATCTCCGCGATATCGCCCTCTTCCAGATACATAAAGCGGCGGGTTACCGGCAACAAGGCCAGCTGATCGGAAGCGATAAAGTTTTCACCCACGCCACGGCCAATCACCAGCGGGCTGCCGGAACGCGCGGCCACCAACACGGACGGATCGCGGCTGTCCATGATCACCATGCCGTAAGCACCGCGCAGTTGCGGAATCACGCGCAATACCACTTCGCGTAACGTGCCGCCCTGCTTCTGCTCCCAATGCACCAGATGCGCCACCACTTCGGTGTCGGTTTCTGAAGCAAAGTTATAGCCGCGCGCAATCATCTGGGCGCGCAGGGGCTCATGGTTCTCAATGATACCGTTGTGCACAATGATAATGTGCTCAGAGATATGCGGATGCGCATTGGCTTCCGATGGCTCACCGTGGGTTGCCCAACGGGTGTGAGCGATACCGGTGCCACCAATCAGCGGCTGCTGCTCTGCAGCTTCGGCCAGATTGGCGACTTTGCCAAGACGACGCAGACGCGTCATATGTCCCTGGCGATCCACTACCGCTAAACCCGCAGAGTCATAACCGCGGTACTCAAGACGACGCAGACCTTCCAGCAGAATTTCTGCGATGTCACGCTGCGCTACTGCACCAACAATTCCACACATATTCGTTTCCTGACTTCATGGCTTTTGGCCATTGCGTTGTCTTCTGACCTGACGTTCCCCGAGCCTTGTAGAGAGTTGGGGATCTACCCTTCATACTTCAAATTTCTGGTGCGTTGGCTGCGTGCATTCACCTCAGTCACTGACTTCAGTAAGCTCCTGAGGATTCATGCACTTGCCGCCTGCCTGAAACTCGAATTATTTCGGGTAGCTTTTTCCTACGAGCCGATCTTTGCCGGCCCTTAAAATTTATTTTTTCTTCACCGGACGTTGCCAGCCAGACTTCTGATTCTGTTCTTTGCGGTTATAGACCAGATCGGCGGCGGTGACATCTTTCATCACCGTGGTGCCTGCTGCAATGGTCGCGCCAGCTGCAACGGTGACCGGCGCCACCAGCTGCGTATCGGAACCGACAAACACGTTGTCGCCGATGATGGTTTTCGATTTATTGGCGCCATCGTAGTTGCAGGTAATGGTGCCCGCCCCGATATTCACGCCCGCACCAATTTCGGCATCGCAAGATAAGAGAGATGGCCGGCTTTAGATCCTTTGCCCAGCGTGGCTTTTTTCATCTCAACGAAATTGCCCACGTGCGCTTCTTCCGCCAGTTCACTGCCAGGACGCAGACGCGCGAATGGCCCCACCGTACAAGCGGCGGCTAAGCTGGCATCCTCGATCACCGAATAGGGACTGATTTCACAATCGTCGCCAATCACGCTGTTTTTAATAATGCAGCCCGCGCCGATTTTCACGCGATCGCCCAGCGTCACCTTGCCTTCAATAATGACGTTGGTATCGATCTCAACGTCACGACCGTGCGCCAGCGTACCGCGCAGATCAAAACGTGCCGGATCGCGCAGCATCACTCCTGCCAGCAGCAGATTTTCCGCCTGTTCTGTTTGATAAGCGCGCTCCAGCGTGGCCAGCTGCAAGCGGTTATTCACGCCATCGGTTTCGCTGATACGCGCCGGATGGACTGCGTTAATCACGCGACCTTCGTGGTGTGCCATGGCGATGATATCGGTGATATAGAACTCGCCCTGTGCATTGTTGTTGTTGAGCTGCGCCAGCCAGCGCTTGAGATCACCACCGTTGGCAATCAGGATGCCGGTGTTAATCTCCTGAATTTTCAGCTGCTCTGCTGATGCATCTTTCTGCTCGATGATACCGGTCACCGTGCCGTTTTCACGCACGATGCGGCCATAGCCGGTCGGGTTGTCTAACACCACGGTGAGCAGACCGATTCCACCCTCAGGTTTGGCGTCACGCAGACGCTGCAGCGAGGGTTGAGAGATCAGCGGCACATCGCCGTACAGCATCAGGATATCTTCGTCATCGGCAAAGAAAGGTGCTGCCTGCTGCATCGCATGGCCGGTACCCAGTTGCTCGGCCTGCAATACCCAGTTCAGGGTGTTGTGTGCCAGTTTCTCTTGCAGCAGATCGCCGCCGTGACCGTACACCAAATGCACCTGCTGGGCACCAAGGCCGGTCGCCGCATCAATCACATGCTGAACCATCGGTTTGCCTGCCAGGGTGTGCAGTACTTTGGGCAGATCGGAATACATACGGGTGCCTTTGCCAGCGGCCAGGATCACCACACTCATCGCGCTTGTAGACATAACTATCCAGACTCAATTTATCTTTCGAAAGTGTAAGGTTTACCCCTGAGATTACTACATTTTTCTCGGACCGAAATTAGCGGATAAAGATGAAAGGGATTTAAGGGGGGGTCAAAATGCTGAAGGTGGGCGATCCGAAGGCCACAAAGACGTTTCACAGCGGTTTCGTCAGGGGGTTTTCATGGGCACCGGGCAAAAAAAATGCCAACCCGAGGCTGGCATTTCGTGACGCATAAAGCCTGATTACATCGCTTTTTTGGTCAGCTCGATTACACGCAGTTTTGCGATAGCTTTCGCCAGCTCCGCAGAGGCCTGAGCATAGTCCACGTCGCCGTGGCTGCTGTTCATGTGCTCTTCTGCTTTACGTTTCGCTTCCAGCGCGCGCGCTTCGTCGAGGTCTTCACCGCGGATCGCGGTGTCGGCCAGAACGGTCGTGCTGCCCGGCTGTACTTCCAGCACGCCGCCAGAGAGGTAGATATACTCCTCTTCGCCGTGCTGTTTCACGATGCGAATCATACCAGGCTTGATGGCTGTCAGCAGCGGGGCGTGGCCAGGGTAAATACCCAGCTCACCTTCGCTACCTGACACCTGGATACGCTCAACCAGACCGGAGAACATTTGCTGCTCCGCGCTGACAACGTCCAGATGATAAGTCATAGCCATACTATTCCTCCTGGGAAACCGTTATTACAGTTTCTTCGCTTTTTCTACGGCTTCTTCGATAGCGCCGACCATGTAGAACGCCTGCTCTGGCAGGTGGTCGAATTCGCCTTCCATGATGCCTTTGAAGCCACGAATCGTGTCTTTCAGGGTCACGTACTTACCTGGAGAACCGGTGAAGACTTCAGCAACGAAGAACGGCTGAGACAGGAAGCGCTGAATCTTACGCGCACGTGCCACCAACAGTTTGTCTTCTTCAGACAGCTCGTCCATACCAAGGATGGCGATGATGTCTTTCAGTTCCTGGTAACGCTGCAGCAGAGACTGCACGCCACGCGCAACGTCATAGTGCTCCTGACCCACGATCAGTGGATCCAGCTGACGGCTGGTTGAATCCAGCGGGTCAACGGCTGGGTAGATACCCAGAGAGGCGATCTGACGGCTCAGCGTAACGGTTGAGTCTAAGTGAGCAAAGGTGGTTGCTGGTGACGGGTCAGTCAAGTCATCCGCAGGAACGTAAACGGCCTGAACAGAGGTGATTGAACCGGTCTTAGTGGAGGTAATACGCTCCTGCAACACACCCATCTCTTCTGCCAGCGTTGGCTGGTAGCCTACCGCAGATGGCATACGACCCAGCAGAGCTGATACTTCAGTACCGGCCAGGGTGTAACGATAGATGTTGTCGATGAACAGCAGAACGTCACGGCCTTCATCACGGAATTTTTCCGCCATGGTCAGACCGGTCAGTGCTACGCGCAGACGGTTACCCGGCGGCTCGTTCATCTGGCCATACACCAGCGCTACTTTATCGATAACGTTGGAGTCAGTCATTTCGTGGTAGAAGTCGTTACCCTCACGAGTACGCTCACCTACACCAGCAAAGACCGAATAACCTGAGTGCTCAGCCGCGATGTTACGGATCAGCTCCATCATGTTTACGGTTTTACCTACACCCGCACCACCGAACAAACCGACTTTACCGCCCTTAGCGAACGGACACATCAGGTCGATAACCTTGATGCCGGTTTCCAGCAGCTCTTGCGAGTTAGACTGATCTTCATATGAAGGGGCTGCACGGTGAATAGAGGAAACCTCTACTACGCTGCCGTCTTCATTCTGCAGGTCGCCTTTCATGTCGATTGGTTCGCCCAATACGTTCATGATACGGCCGAGGGTTGGTTTACCAACCGGTACCTGGATCGGTTTTTTCAGGTCGTTGACTTCGAGGCCGCGCTTCAGGCCATCAGAAGTACCCATGGCGATGGTACGTACCACGCCACCGCCCAGCTGCTGCTGAACTTCCAGCACCAGACGAGCATCACCATTTTGAACCTCAAGCGCGCTATATACCTGCGGTACCGCGTCCTGAGGGAATTCGACGTCAACTACGGCGCCGATAATCTGGACAATCTTTCCAGCTGCCATCTTGAATCCTCTACCTAATACGAGAATATCCGGCCGCGCTCGCGCGACAGGATATATGCCTGGTTAAACCGCGGAGGCTCCCGAGACGATCTCGGTAAGTTCCTGGGTGATGCTGGCCTGACGAGCTTTGTTGTAAACCAACTGCAGCTCTTTGATCAGGTTTCCGCCGTTATCGGTTGCAGCTTTCATCGCAACCATACGTGCGGCCTGCTCACTGGCCAGGTTTTCCACCACACCCTGATAAACCTGCGATTCGACATAGCGGCGCAGCAGAGTATCCAGCAGCGCTTTCGGATCGGGTTCGTACAGGTAATCCCAGGTCTTCGCCTTCATCTCTTCTTCACCTTCCGCTGGCGGTAACGGCAGCAGTTGGGTGATGGTCGGAGTCTGAGACATGGTGTTATTAAACTTGTTGCCGACGATATACAGCTTGTCGATGCGACCTTCATCATAGGCCTGCAACATCACTTTTACTGGGCCAATAAGATCAGACAGTGCAGGCTTGTCGCCCATACCAGTGACCTGTGCCACGATGTTGCCACCCACAGAGCCGAAGAACGAATTGCCTTTAGAACCGATAATGGCCAGATCGCTCTGCACGCCTTTATCAGCCCAGCTCTTCATATCTGCCAGCAATTTTTTGAACAGGTTAATGTTCAAACCACCACAAAGCCCGCGGTCAGTCGAAACGACCAGGTAGCCGACGCGCTTAACGTCACGCTCATCCAGGTAAGGGTGCTTGTATTCCAGATTACCGAGTGCAAGGTGACCAATCACTTTGCGCATGGTATCTGCATACGGACGGCTGGCCGCCATGCGTTCCTGCGTTTTACGCATTTTGGAGGCGGCGACCATTTCCATCGCTTTGGTGATTTTCTGCGTATTTTTTACGCTTCCAATCTTACTACGTATTTCTTTTGCGCCGGCCATTAGCTTCTCCTCAAAGCCTTGCGGCCTGCCTTTTCAGACAAGCCGCCAGACATTACCAGGACTGGGTTGCTTTAAACGTTTCGAGCAAGCCTTTCAGCTTCGCTTCGATATCGTTATTAAAGTTGCCCGCTTGGTTGATTTCAGCCATCAGCTCAGCGTGGTCGCGATCCGCGAACGCCAGCAGAGCGGCTTCGAAGCTGCCGATTTTCGCCAGTTCAACGTCGTTCAGGAAGCCGCGTTCAGCAGCAAACAGCACCAGACCCTGTTGCGCGACAGACATCGGCGCATACTGTTTCTGTTTCAGCAGCTCGGTCACTTTCTGACCGTGGCTCAGCTGTTTACGCGTTGCATCATCCAGATCGGATGCGAACTGAGAGAACGCAGCCAGTTCACGATACTGTGCCAGTGCGGTACGAATACCACCGGACAGTTTCTTGATGATCTTGGTCTGTGCAGCACCACCAACACGGGATACAGAGATACCCGGGTTAACGGCTGGACGAATACCGGAGTTGAACAGGTTTGATTCCAGGAAGATCTGACCATCGGTAATCGAGATTACGTTGGTCGGAACGAACGCAGAAACGTCACCCGCCTGAGTTTCGATGATTGGCAGCGCGGTCAATGAACCGGTCTGGCCTTTCACTGCACCTTTGGTGAAGCGTTCAACGTAATCAGCGCTCACGCGTGATGCGCGTTCCAGCAGACGAGAGTGGAGATAGAACACGTCGCCTGGGAATGCTTCACGGCCTGGTGGACGGCGCAGCAGCAGTGAAATCTGACGGTAAGCGATAGCCTGCTTAGACAGGTCATCGTACACGATCAGGGCATCTTCACCGCGGTCACGGAAGTACTCACCCATCGCACAACCGGCGTACGGTGACAGGTACTGCAGTGCTGCTGATTCAGAAGCAGAAGCGACAACGACGATGGTGTTAGCCAGCGCGCCGTGCTCTTCCAGCTTACGTACCACGTTAGAAATGGTTGACGCTTTCTGACCAATCGCAACGTAGACACACTTGATGCCTGAATCGCGCTGGTTGATGATGGCGTCGATTGCCATTGCGGTTTTACCGGTCTGACGGTCACCGATGATCAGCTCACGCTGGCCACGGCCGATTGGAATCATCGCATCGACAGATTTGTAACCGGTCTGAACAGGCTGGTCTACTGACTGACGGTCGATAACGCCCGGTGCAATCATTTCAACTGGCGAGAAGCCGTCGTTGTCGATTGCGCCTTTACCGTCGATCGGTGCACCCAGGGTGTTCACCACACGGCCCAGCAGGCCGCGGCCAACTGGAACTTCTAAGATACGGCCAGTACATTTAACCTTCATGCCTTCGGCAAGGTCAGCGTACGGACCCATCACTACTGCACCAACCGAGTCACGCTCGAGGTTCAGTGCGATAGCGTAACGGTTACCCGGCAGGGCAATCATCTCACCCTGCATCACATCGGCCAGGCCGTGTACGCGGATGATACCGTCACTTACAGAAACAATAGTACCTTCGTTGTGAGCTTCGCTCACCACATTGAACTGAGCAATGCGCTGCTTGATCAGTTCGCTGATTTCGGTGGAATTCAGTTGCATATGCTCCAGTCCCCTTAAGACTGCAAGACGTCTGCCAGACGATCAAGACGGCCGCGTACGCTGCCATCTATCACAAGGTCACCCGCACGGATAACCACACCTGCCATTACAGACTTGTCAATTTTGCAATTCAGCTTAACTTTGCGTGACAGACGTTTTTCCATCGCGGCGCTGATTTTACTCAGCTGACTGTCACTCAGGGTACTGGCAGAAATCACATCAACTTCGGCTGTCGCTTCATAAGCGTCACGCAGTTGAATGTACTGTTCCAGTACCGCAGGAAGCGCTGTCAAACGTCCGTTTTCCGCCATTACCTTAATCAGGTTTTGAGCGGGTTCATCAAGTTGATCGCCACATACCGCGTTGAAAGAAGCAGACAAAGCTTCCGGCGCGAGAGCACCGGAAAGAAGATCTGCCATCTGTTCGTTACGAGCCACTTCTGCGGCAAACGCCAGCATAGACTGCCAGCGATCGATACCTTGATGCTCAACAGCAAAGTCAAAAGCTGCTTTGGCGTAGGGGCGAGCTACAGTAATCAGATCAGACATCAGCCCCTCCCTCCTTACAGTTCAGCGACCAGTTTATCAACGATGTCGCTGTTAGCAGCTTCATCCACGGAACGTTCGATGATTTTCTCGGCGCCAGCTAATGCCAGCAACGCGACTTGCTTACGCAGCTCTTCACGGACACGTGAACGCTCGGCTTCGATTTCTGCCTGCGCTTGTGCCACGATGCGGTTACGTTCAGTCTCAGCTTCAGTTTTCGCTTCGTCCAAAATCTGAGCGCGGCGTTTGTTCGCCTGCTCGATAATGACCTGAGCGTCTTCTTTCGCTTTCTTCAGCTGGTCGGTCGCATTGGCCTGCGCGAGATCTAAATCTTTCTTCGCGCGCTCAGCAGAAGCAAGGCCTTCAGCAATTTCTTTCTGGCGCTTTTCGATGGCAGCCATAACCGGCGGCCATACGTACTTCATGCAGAACGCGACAAACAGAATGAACGCGATGGCCTGGCCGAGGATTGTTGCATTAATGTTCACAGCACAATGCCTCTCATTAAGTTAACTTGCTCTGCCGCTATCAGAGATAAGCGGCAGAATCCGTCCCTCATCACACCAGGTGCCATGAGTGAACAAGGCTACCAGGTTTAGGCGACAGCAAACATCACGTAGAGACCCAGACCTACAGCGATCATCGGGATTGCATCCACCAGACCCATTACAACAAAGAACTGCGTACGCAGCAGAGGAATCAGATCCGGTTGACGCGCTGCGCCTTCCAGGAATTTGCCTCCGAGGATGCCGATACCGATCGCAGCACCGATTGCCGCCAGGCCCATCATCACAGCGGCAGCCATGTACAGCAGATCCATATTCAGGTTTTCCATGACAGTCTCCAGTTTGTTTCAGTTAAAAGCTTACGTAGTTGAGATAAAAATCAATGTTCTTCAGATGCCATCGACAGATAGACAATCGTGAGGACCATGAAAATGAAAGCCTGCAGCGAAATGATCAGGATGTGGAAAATGGCCCATGGCACATTCAACAACCACTGCGACCACCACGGCAGCAAGCCGGCAATCAGGATGAAGATCAGTTCACCCGCGTACATGTTGCCGAACAGTCGCAGACCGAGTGAAACCGGTTTAGACAGCAGGCTAACACCTTCAAGAATCAAGTTGATTGGGATGAAGATCGGGTGATTGAAAGGCTGCAGCGTCAGTTCTTTGGTGAAGCCGCCAATACCTTTCATTTTGATGCTGTAGAACAGAATCAAAATAAATACGCCCAGCGCCATAGACAGCGTGATGTTCACATCTGCAGACGGCACAACGCGAAGCGCAGGCAGACCTAAATAGTGCTCACCGATAAACGGCAGCAGGTCAATAGGAAGCAGATCCATGAAGTTCATCAGGAAGACCCAGACAAAAATCGTCAGAGCCAGCGGGGCGATAAGTTTGCTTTTACCGTGGTACATGTCGCGCACGTTGTTATCAACGAAACCGACAACCAGTTCGATAGCCGC
Source organism: Pantoea rodasii (assembly GCF_002095465.1). Classification (GTDB taxonomy): domain Bacteria; phylum Pseudomonadota; class Gammaproteobacteria; order Enterobacterales; family Enterobacteriaceae; genus Pantoea; species Pantoea rodasii. Next base: position 142,569 of record NZ_MLFP01000010.1, read on the forward strand.
TTGTAGTTTCCCTGGCACACCGCTGGTGGCGCTTTTTGCCACTTTACGGAACACAACCAGGAAAATAAGTCCCAGTACCACAGAGAAAAACATGGAATCGATATTTAATACCCAGAACGTCGCAGGAGCGTCGTGCGGATTCACCAACTCGAAAGTACGCAGGTCCAACTGAAGGTTATTCAGGTGGTGACCTATGTATTCTTGCGGAGTAGAGATTTCTCCAGCAGCCATGATGCCTCTTACCCTTTGTTGTTAATTACAGCCGGCGCGACGATCTGCACCACCAGCACCGATAACCACGTGATTGCGAGAGGCCAAAAGACCGCTCCAAGCACACCTAACGCCACCATAAGAAGAATGACCGTCATGAAGACTTTGAACACCTCACCGAAGGCGAAGCTCCATGCAACACGACCTTTGGCAGGCGTTTGATCCTGCAGGCGCCAGGCTAAAAACATAAACAACACATTCGGCAGCCAGGCTGCCGCTCCACCGGCGATGGCGGAGGCGCCCCAGGTAACATCTTTCAGAGCAAAGAGCGCGCCGATGATGACAAACGTCACCAGCTGGATGACCAGCACGGTCCGGGCTAATTTTGCACTGTAAAGAGACACTGACATGGCGTTGAACTCTCCTGCCCCGAACGGGGTATGTCGCGTGTCGTATAAGACTGCCTTTACTCATTTGAGTCAAGCAGCAAAAGCCGTGCAAATTATACGGGCGCCACCTGCGATTTCAATCGGTAAGTAGCGAAAAGGTGAACAATTATTTAAATTTCTTTCTGAAGGGCTATTTTTCAAAACATCCTCTTCCACAATGGCTCAGCTAAATCGCTGAAAATGCCGTGTTGGCTTGCTTTTAAAGCGTGCTTTAGATCACATTATAAGCAATACAACGGCGGGTGAATTTGTTTTAAGCATGAAATCTATGATTCCAAAATGGATTAAAACCGTTTTCAATCATCATGATAGAATTAAACATCCCATAGCGAGTCATGATTTTCGATAAAAACACTCTATTGACATCGTACACCGCAATAAAAACGTAAAACGGATATTACGCACGCCGATTTATTGCAGAGTTATATTTTCCGGCGTGACTATTTGCGTCAGTAAATACAGCCAATAAAGTGATCTAACTGATAATGAAATGTGAAATGTTCGTTAAATGTAACAGAGCTTTTCGGATAATTTCCGCGGAGGTTGTTAACCCGTCCACCCTGCCCTGCCGAATAAAAGCTTTTGACTAAAAGTGTTCAACCGCTGTTTTTTTATGCAGCTTAATTTCACTGGCGGTGGGTGCGGCGGGTGTTAAATCCGCACCCTTTTTAGGGCTATTGCCGAGTAACCACCACTAAATGACGCTCACCTTCCAGTTCCGGCACGTGCAGTGATTCAATTTTCTCCACCACAAAGCCCGCAGGTAAGGCACTGATTTCATCATCAGGGCGTACACCCTTAAGCGCATAGAAGCGGCCTGAGGTGCCCGGCAGATGGTGACACCAGGTCAGCATATCTTCCAGTGAAGCAAACGCCCGGCTGATCACGCCATCAAACGGCGGCTCAGCGGGGAAATCTTCCACACGGCTCTGCACCGGCGTGACGTTAGTAAGTCCTAACTCATGCTGTACCTGGCGCAGGAAACGGATGCGTTTTCCCAGGCTGTCCAGCAGCGTGAAATGCGCCTGTGGACGTACAATCGCCAGGGGAATTCCCGGCAGTCCAGGGCCCGTTCCCACATCAATAAAGCGCTCACCTTGCAGATGCGGCTCTACCACTACGCTGTCGAGAATGTGGCGCACCAGCATCTGCTGCGGGTCACGCACCGATGTCAGGTTATAGGCCTTGTTCCACTTATGCAGCAATTCAACATAGCCCACGAGCTGCTGTTTTTGTTGATCGGTAAGGGAAATGTTTGCCGCGTCGAGCAGCTGGGAGAGTTTGTTAATCACAACGAGAGTTCCATTAACGGGGGCGAGTTGCCTCGCCCCGGGGTCGATCAGGCGCTTTTACGTAGCAGGCCCTGTTTTTTCAGATAGATCAGCAGAATCGAGATGGCTGCCGGGGTGATACCCGAAATACGGGAAGCCTGCCCGATAGAGGTTGGTTTGTGATCGTTAAGCTTCGCGATCACTTCATTCGACAGGCCATTAACCTGACGATAGTCGAGATCGGCAGGCAGCAAAGTGTTCTCATTGCGCTGCTGGCGATCAATCTCTTCCTGCTGGCGGGCAATGTAACCTTCATACTTAACCTGAATCTCTACCTGCTCAGCAGACTCTTCATCCGCTAACGCTGGGCCGTAGCTCGGCAACGTCATTAGTCGTTCGTAGGTCATTTCCGGACGACGTAGCAGATCTTCAGCGCTGGCCTCTTTGGTGAGTGGCGCACTGATCACGCTATTCACTTCGTCCACGTTGTCTGATTTTGGATGGACCCACAAACCGCGTAAACGCTGACGTTCCTGCTCAATCGCTTCCAGTTTCTGGTTATAACGCGCCCAACGCGCATCATCGACCAGCCCCAGTTCGCGGCCGGTTTCCGTCAAACGCAGATCGGCGTTGTCTTCGCGTAGCATCAAACGATATTCAGCGCGTGAAGTGAACATGCGATACGGTTCTTTGGTACCCAGCGTACAAAGGTCGTCTACCAGCACGCCAAGGTAAGCCTGATCGCGACGCGGTGCCCAGCCTTCTTTGTCTGCAGAAGCGCGTGCAGCGTTTAAACCCGCCAATAAACCTTGCGCTGCCGCTTCTTCATAGCCGGTGGTGCCGTTGATCTGGCCAGCAAAGAACAGACCGTGAATATATTTACTTTCCAGCGTCGGTTTCAGATCGCGTGGATCGAAGAAATCGTACTCAATGGCATAGCCTGGACGAATGATCTTCGCGTTTTCCAGACCTTTCATCGAGCGAACGATCTGCATCTGCACATCGAATGGCAGGCTGGTGGAGATACCGTTCGGGTAAATTTCATTGCTGGTCAGCCCTTCCGGTTCAAGGAAGATCTGATGAGCATTACGATCGGCAAAGCGCATCACTTTGTCTTCGATCGATGGGCAATAACGTGGGCCGATCCCTTCGATGATCCCGGCATACATTGGGCTGCGATCGAGGTTATTACGGATCACATCATGTGTTTGTTCGTTGGTGTGAGTGATCCAGCACGGGACCTGCTGCGGGTGCTGAGACACATTGCCCATAAACGAGAACACCGGCATTGGCGTATCGCCATGCTGCGGTGACAACACTGAGAAATCGATGGTGCGTGCGTCAATACGCGGTGGCGTACCGGTCTTCAGGCGGTTGACGCGCAGCGGCAGAGCACGCAGGCGTTTTGCCAGCGGGATGGATGGCGGATCGCCAGCACGGCCACCGCTGTAGTTATCCAGCCCGATATGAATTTTACCGTCGAGGAATGTGCCGACGGTCAGTACCACGGATTTTGCGCGGAACTTGAGACCCATTTGGGTTACAGCACCAACAACGCGATCGTTTTCCACAATCAGATCGTCTACCGCCTGCTGGAAGATCATCAGGTTCGGCTGGTTCTCCAGCGCGGTACGAACTGCCTGACGATAGAGCACACGGTCGGCCTGCGCACGAGTGGCACGCACTGCTGGGCCTTTGCTCGCGTTTAGTATCCTAAACTGAATGCCGGCGTGGTCAATTGCCGTTGCCATCAATCCGCCTAAGGCATCCACTTCCTTCACCAGGTGTCCTTTCCCAATACCACCGATCGCAGGGTTACAGGACATTTGTCCAAGCGTATCAATGTTATGGGTGAGTAACAGCGTTTGCTGACCCATTCGGGCTGCCGCCATCGCGGCTTCTGTGCCCGCATGACCACCACCAATTACGATGACGTCAAAAGGATCTGGATAAAACATGAAGTGGGTCCTCGTTAGTATTTGAACAGGGATCGTTGCCCTGGGCGGTGGATTCTACTGAAATTCTGTGGGCGGCGATAGTCGCGGGATCCGATGGTTTAAAAGAAAGGATCTTTATTCTTTTATATGATCTTCCTATTAGATCTCTTATTAGGATCGCGCATATCTGTTGATAACACGGAAAAGCCAAGACTTAACAGCGGATTAGAGAGGATCATTTGCTGTGAATGATCGGTGATCCTGATCGGTATAAGCTGGGATCAAAATAGCGAGTTATGCACAGAACAAAAAAGCATCACCCGTTGTTCTTTGGGTAACTACCGGTTATACGCATGATCTAAGCCTATTTATCCACAGGTGAAGCGAAAATAAAAAGATAAAAACAGCGTAATAAACTGGGGATCGCACCATTTTCACGATCCCCAACCAGCAAAGATCGCTTTAAATCTGGGTGTGCCAGCTCGCCACCCACACTTCAGCCGGATCTTCAGGAATCTCATGCTCGAGAACGTCGATCTCCAAGCGATCGCCAATACGTTTGGCGCCTAACTGGTTCAGTTGATCTTCCAGCAGCTTGATCGCACCACAGAACAGGTCATATTCATGATTGCCAATACCGACGGCACCATAACGCAGTGCCGAAAGATCCGGTTTGGTCTCCTGCAACGCTTCATAAAAAGGCAACAGATTGTCAGGCAACTCGCCCGCACCGTGGGTAGAGGTCACAATGAGCCAGATCCCTTCCTGCGGCAGTTCATCCAGCTCCGGTCCGTGCAGCACCTCGGTTGAAAAGCCCGCTTCCTGCAGTTTTGCTTCCAGATGTTCGGCGACGTATTCGGCGCTGCCAAGGGTACTGCCACTGATTAACGTAATATCGGCCATGATGCTCTCCCGCACTAAAGGCGAGCATTGTACGCTGTGATCAAGCCGTGATCCACCTGTGGAAAACAGGGTTAATAGTGGAAAGCATCAGGCGACAAGGCGCATCACACAAGTGATCCGCCTGGGATAAGGTTGTGCACAGCTTAGGAAGGGATCAAGGCTTAATGGTGCGCATGATGGGGTTTTGCAGCGAGATCAGCGTTTCGGTTGATTGAATTTCATCAATGGTCTGGATCTTGTTGATCAATACCTGCTGCAATGCATCGATCGATCGACACATCACCTTAATAAAGATGCTGTAGTGACCGGTGGTGTACCAGGCTTCGACCACTTCATCCAAGGCTTCCAGCTTGCTCAGCGCCGCAGGATAGTCACGCGCGCTTTTCAGGATGATGCCAATAAAGCAGCACACATCGAAACCCAACTGACGCGGATCGATTTCTACACGGGTGCCTAAAATAATCCCGGCCTGACGCATTTTTTCCACGCGCACGTGAATGGTGCCGGGGCTAACGTTGAACTGTTTGGCGAGCTCGGCATAAGCGGTGCGCGCGTTCTCCAGCAGCGCATTGAGAATGCCGCGATCAAGGTTATCCAGTTGCAGTTGTTCCGCCATCATCCATCCTCTTAAGGTTCTTCTTCTATGAACAGTGGAGAATGTGCAGCAAATTGACATCGCAGGCAAGGTGCAGACTGCGCGGCTGTCGCAGTCTGCACGCTTTTTTAACGCTTACGCCACAGGGTGAGCTGCGCCAGCGTATGTTGATACTTACGTGCGGTCTCACGGATAACGAAGGGCACATCCTGTGGTGATGCCACTTCTTCAAAGTCATCGCGCAGTAAACGTTGCAGCGCCTGGTAGCTGGTGAGTGCTTCGCCGTTTTCACGAACGCCACCCAGCCAGTTCTCCTTCGGAGTGAATTCTTCCAACCAGGTATACGGGGAAGAAAGTGCCAGGATCCCACCAGAACGGATCATCGGGATGACGTCCTGTAAAAAGCGTTTTGGCTGACGCAGTCGATCAATCAGATTGGACGCCAGCACCAGATCGTAGCGATCGGGCTGCGGTTTGAGATTACAGGCGTCACCTTGTACAAACTGAATGCGCGCGGCTGCTTCATCGCTGATAGTAATGTCCTGCAAGCGCACCTGACGATATTCCACCAGCTCACCTTCTTCGGGCACCACATAACGGAAATCCTCACCGGAAGTCAGTTGCAGCGCCACATCAATAAAGCGTGCTGAGTAATCCATTCCCGTTACCGTGCTGAAATGACGTGCCAGTTCAAAACTGGCGCGGCCGGTAGCGCAGCCGATATCCAGCGCTTCGCCACGCTGCTTGCAGTGGGGTAACAGCGTTTCAACCAGAGCAGCGGCATAATTGGGCACCGCGTAATAAGTCGGACCATATTGGAAATCAAGATACTGCGACACCATGCTGTCAGTTTCGTACGGATTCAGCGCCATGGTCTCTTCATGTGAGGAGACCACATAGCGGAAGCCCGCATGCTGGAAGAAATGACGGCGGAAGGCATAGCGAGCCGATTTCAACGCCTCGTTACCGGTAGAAATCCAGCTGCCGCCTTTGATCAACGCGTGTTTGCCATCAAAGGTGGGAGTGGAAAAGTCGTCATACAGTGGATGAACTTTAAAACCGGCAAAACCGTTGGTTGGCGTGGTGGTCCACTGCCAGACATTGCCAACGATGTCGTAAAATTCGCCCTGAGCAAAACGATCCACCGGGCTGGAAGAGGCCCAATGCGCCAGATTGATATTACCTGGCGCATCGTGCCAGTCAGGTTGATCGCCCGTGACCTGCTCACGCAATTGAGCCCATTCGGCTTCGCACGGTAACTGGATGGATTTGCCCGTTTCTTCTGCCAGCCAGCGACAGAACGCCGCCGCTTCCAGCTGATTAACTTCCGCTGGCCAATCCCACGGCATGGCCACTTCCTCAGCCATCAAACGCAGTTTCAACCGATCGGGCTGCGAAATGTCGCCGACCCAGAACGTTGGCATCTGCGCTGCTGAGAATTCACGCCAGCCCCAGCCTTCATCATCCCACCAGCGTGGATCCTGATAGCCGTTCGCGGCGACAAAGCGGTAAAACTCGGCGTTGCTGACCAGCATTTTGCTGGCCTTAAACGGTTTGAGTTCAGTCACTTGATTACCGTATTCATTGTCCCAGCCGTAAGTGTCGTCGGTTTTACCCTGCTGCACGCGGCCGCCAGGCATCACGACCAGGCTGTTATCAGGAACGGAGGCACGATCGTGGCGCGCCTGAGGGCAAACCGGCCAATGCGGCTGCGGGTTAACCCACTCAACGGGCAGCTGACGTATCAACACGCTGGAGGTTTCAAGGTGAATACGTTCGTGTTCAATCCCCATGAGCACCACCCACGCCGGGCTGTCCCATGTTATCGGTAATTCCAGCGGCAGGGTGCGGATAAACTCACTGACCAGGCTTTTAACTTTGCCTCGGTAGTCACGCACTTCTTCTATTGTTGGCCACGCATAATGGCTGTCGTTGAGATCATCCCAGCTCATCTCATCCACGCCGATCGCCATCATCGCTTCAATACGATCGTCCACGCGGTGATCCAGATACTGACCCGCCATCAATTTATTAATGTAGAACGTCGCGGTGTGGCCAAAATAGAAGATCAGCGGATGGCGCAACGAAATAGCTTTGTTAGTCCAGGCGCGTTCGTCAGCGAGACAATCAAACAGGCTTTCGTACAGTTCCCAGGTTTGGGTGAAATACGCCAGCAGCTCGGTCCGTTTTTGTTCGGTGTTTTGACCGGAGAGCGTCAGCGTGCGGGTGGGTGCAGGAAGTTGGGCGGTGGTCACAAGTTGCTCCAGATGCTCGGTGTGCGAACTAATCACTATAGCAAATAAGCATTTCTGTCAGATGAATTAGCGCTGCCAGCGGCGCAGCAGGCGACTTTTCAGGCCAGTATCAAAGCGCCAGATATGATCGAAGATGCGTAAGATGCCCGGTTTGCCATGAGTTGACATGGCGACCGCGTGGAAACGCTGCTGTTGATGACGCTGGCGCTGTTTAATGGTGTTGATGATCTCATCAGGCAGGCGCTGGGCGATAAAGTCAGACACGATCACTGCATCGGCCTCCTGCCACACGCTGCCTTCCATGCGCTGCACCACTGCGGCCAGACAGGCCGCGAGATCGGTGCCGCCACGAAAACGCTGACTGAGGAAACGGATCGCCTGTTCGATACCGCTATCGGCAGTGAGTTCGTAGCCAATCACTTCGTGAGCGAACAGCATGATGTAGCAGCGACGTTTATCGGCCAGCGCGACCTTTAATAAAGCCAGACAAAAAGCCTTGGCGCAGCGTTCATTAAATCCACCCATCGAACCCGAAGTATCGACACAAACGATAAAGGGTCCGCGCGGCTGCGCTTCATGTTGCTGGTGGCTGACCGGGCGCAGCGTGACTTTCTCGTGCCAGGCATCGCCCTGCAGTTGGTAGGTTAACAGGCGCTTTTCCACCAGACGGCGATAAAACTCCAGCTCCAGTTCGCTGATACTCAGCGCTGCCAGCTCGGGCGGCAGCAGGCGCAGCACATCGTCGCTCTGATGAATGCCGCTGACCTCTTCCGGCACGTTATCCGGCTCACGTACCAGCTGGTGAAACTCTTCCAGCGGTGCGTCCTGTGAGGGCACAGACTTGGCTTCGCGGCTGCGGCCCAGCTGCTGCGCCAGTTTCATCAACTCCGGCTGCTGCGCGAGGAAATCGCCGTATTGCACGATCAGCTCGTAATCACCGTGCTGCAGTGGCGCTTTGCTCATATCCCACAAACGTCCGGCAGCAGCTTCATCATCCTCGGTGAGAATCGGTGCCAACTGACCGCTGATGGCCATCCGCTGCTGCAGTTCGGCCATCAGGCGTTCACGCTGTTCTTCGAGGATAGTCTCGTTCAGCGTCAGCGTTTGCAGCGTCAGGCTGAGTCGCCAGCGTTGTAAAAACAGCGTGTGCTGCGCGTTGCTGAGTTGCACCGTTTCATTGCGCAGCAGCAGTTTGCTGGCTTCCTCGATAAACGGCGACGGCAGGCTTTTCAGCTGCGTCATGATGTGGGGAAGCTGGTGGCTGAAATCGTGGGTGCTGACGAGCTGCATCTGCTGGAAGAGCTGGAACTCCTGCGCCAGGGCTTCTGGCACCGGCGTGGCTTTCATCTGTTCGGCGATCTCCGTGCGCCAGCGTGGCAGATCGCGCATTAAGGCTTGTTTCATGCGCGGAAATTTTTCAAAGAACAGTGCCAACTGGGGCGACGCGAGCAGTGCCAAAATCAACTCTTCGATTAACTCGGTTTCGCCAATCGATAGCAGCGTGCTCAGCGTCTCCAGTGAGATCATTTACGTGCCTGTTTCAGCTGTTCCGCCACGTCCTGCAAGCTGGTTTCAATGCGTGCCAGCCAGTCGTCACTGATAAACAAGCAGCGCTGATGCTGGCTGAACAAGGTGCGCTGCGCACGTAACTGGGTATCCAGCGCATCGTATTCATCGACGATTTCCTGCGGCATTTCGCGGCTGTCACTGGCGCCAGGCAGGGTTAAGCGCGTTGATTGCAGGCTGACATCACGCAATGTCAGGCAATGATGCGCGTCCACCAGCAGATCGAGTGTCTGGCCAAAACCGATACCGTTCAGCTTGCCGCGAATCTCTCCGCCCTTCAGCAACCACTGATCAAGTGCTTCATGGCTTATCAGCACATGCGTCACCTGCATATCGTGCAAGGTCAGCGGCTGTTGCAGCATCAGTGTCAGTTGTTCGTCGGCGATGGCGGCAGGTAACTCGTAATGTGGTTTGCGGCTGAACATGCCGCTGTGTTTTTCCAGCGTCAACGCATGCGCCACGCTCTGCTGTTGTTGCAGGGCCAGACGGCGGCCTTTGATCTGCTGCAGCTTATGCAGCAGCGGCTGTTGCTGCCACGCATGTTGCGTCATCAACACATCAATTTCGCGATCCAACAGCTTCATCGAGGTGACGTCGTGCCACAGGCAATCCTTTAACAGGATGATATCGATAGGCGCGATGGTGACTCGACCACTGTAAAACGCACTGGCTTGCAGCAAATGGATGGCTTTTTTCCAGCGACGGTCGGAAATATACGGCGCGTCAGGCAGCGTTTCCAGCTGCTGGCGCAGCTGATAAATCAGTTCAAACACATGATCGGGCAAACTGACCTGACTGATGCCTTTCTGCCACTGATGGTACTCTTCATCGCTAATGCGCAGCGCTTCCGTCACCGGATTATCGTTTTCGTCCTGCTGGTGGGTGAGCATGCTGCGGAAGTTTTGCTTTTCGTGCACGTTGTCCAGCCACAGGCGAATCAGCATGCGGTCATACAAGGCTTCCAGCCCGCTGTCGGCTTCCGGCAGTTCGTTGGACGCGGTGACCAGCAGGCGCATCGGGATCTTTTCTTCGCTGTCGCCATTACGGAAGCGGCGTTCATTGATGGCGGTCAGCAGGGTGTTCAGAATCGCCGGACCAGCTTTCCAGATCTCATCAAGAAACACGATTTCCGCATCCGGCAGATAGCCTTTGGTTAATCGCTGATAGCGGCCTTCATCTTTCAATGCCTGGATAGACAAGGGGCCAAAGACTTCTTCAGGGGTGGAAAAACGGGTCATCAGGTATTCAAAGGCGCGGGCATTCTGGAAGGCGTATTTCAGGCGGCGGGCAATCAGGCTCTTGGCAATACCCGGCGGACCGAGGAGAAAAACGCTCTCGCCACTCAGTGCAGCCAGCAAGCACAGACGGATCGCATGATGCCGTTCATACAGCCCTTTCTCCAGGGCGTTGCTCAGGCGAGAAATTCTTTCTGCCAAAAGATGGGGTTGAGCCATAATCACATCATTGTCCTTCAGATTCTGGTGCCGTCATGTTCTGGCGAGCGCATTACTCTACTGGTTATCATGCTTGATTGCGTTGATAGCCGTCAGCTTTTTTGTTTCAGAAGGTTGAAGCGAGACAACTCGCTGCTTCAGGCGGCTTTTTTGGCCGAATTTCGGCGAAAAACCGCGTCGCTGACGTGATGGTGACATGTTGTAAGAGTAGGTTTTTTGGGAATATGTGCATACTGTGCGCTTTTTGATGGCCTGAGCGGTAGGCAAGTGCCTTATCGGCTCCAACAAAAGACAACTTATGAGCTCGGATAAGAAGCAGTCCCTTGGCGCAGTCACTCTCGCCGCGATTGGCGTGGTGTATGGCGATATCGGTACCAGCCGCTCTATACTTTGCGTGAATGTCTCTCTGGTCAGTTCGGCTTTGGCGTAGAACGCGAAGCGGTATTTGGCTTTCTCTCGCTGATCTTCTGGCTGCTGATTTTAGTGGTCTCACTGAAATACATCAGTTACGTAATGCGGGCCGATAACGCCGGCGAAGGCGGGATCCTGACATTGATGTCTCTGGCCGGGCGCAATACCGGTGCCAGAGCCACGGCCGTGCTGGTGATTATGGGCCTGATTGGCGGCAGCTTCTTCTATGGCGAAGTAGTGATCACCCCAGCGGTGTCGGTGCTCTCGGCGATTGAAGGTCTGGAGATTGCCGCGCCGAGCCTCGATGCCTATATCGTTCCGCTGGCGATTGCGGTGCTGACGCTGCTGTTTGTGATTCAAAAGCACGGTACTGGCATTGTCGGAAAGCTGTTCGCACCGGTGATGTTGGTGTGGTTTATCATTTTGGCGGTGCTGGGTGCGCGTAGCATCATCAGCAACCCTGATGTGCTGCATGCGATGAATCCTTACTGGGCGCTGCACTTCTTTATCCAGTACAAAACGGTGTCGTTCTTCGCGCTCGGCGCGGTGGTATTGGCGATTACCGGTGTGGAAGCGCTGTATGCGGATATGGGCCACTTTGGCAAATTCCCGATTCGTCTTGCCTGGTTTATCGTGGTGTTACCCTCGCTGGTGCTGAACTACTTTGGTCAGGGCGCGCTGCTGCTCAAACATCCTGAAGCGATCAAAAACCCCTTCTTCCTGCTGGCGCCAGACTGGATGCTGATTCCCATGCTGATTCTGGCAACGTTAGCCACCGTTATCGCTTCTCAGGCGGTGATTTCTGGTGTGTTCTCGTTAACGCGCCAGGCCGTGCGTTTAGGCTATTTGCCGCCAATGCGCATCGTGCACACCTCGGAAGAAGAGTCGGGCCAGATTTACATTCCGGTGATCAACTGGCTGCTCTACTTCTCCGTGGTGATCGTCATTGTCGGCTTTGAACACTCCAGCAACCTGGCAGCGGCTTACGGCATCGCGGTAACCGGCACCATGGTGCTGACCGCGATTCTCTGCTCCACGGTGGCGATTCAGAACTGGCACTGGAACCGCTATCTGGTGATTGTGGTCTTGATCGGCATGCTGTGTATCGACGTGTCCTTGTTCTCGGCCAACCTGGTCAAAGTGTTCTCCGGCGGTTGGCTGCCTCTGACCCTGGCGCTGATGATGTTTATCGTCATGACCACGTGGAAAAGCGAGCGCTTCCGCCTGCTGCGTCGTATGCATGAGCACGGTAATTCACTTGAAGCGATGATCGCCTCGCTGGAGAAATCTCCACCGGTGCGCGTGCCAGGCACCGCAGTGTATATGTCGCGTGCCTTGAACGTGATTCCGTTCGCTATGCTGCATAACCTCAAGCACAACAAAGTGCTGCATGAGCGTGTGGTATTGCTGACGTTGCGTACCGAAGATGCGCCTTACGTGCACAATGTGCGTCGCGTCACCATCGAACAGCTGTCGCCGACATTCTGGCGCGTGGTGGCGAGTTACGGCTGGCGTGAAACCCCGAACGTGGAAGAGATTTTCCACCGCTGCGGGCTGGAAGGCCTCAACTGCCGCATGATGGAAACCTCGTTCTTTATGTCACATGAATCGCTGATTATCGGCGATCGTCCGTGGTATCTGCGCCTGCGCGGCAAACTGTTCCTCGCACTGCAACGCAATGCGCTGCGCGCGCCGGATCAGTTTGAAATCCCGCCAAACCGCGTGATCGAGCTGGGTACTCAGGTCGAAATCTAACGATCAAGCGCGTCACCAGCTTAGGGTGACGCGCAAACCCTGTGGCTGCACATGGCTGAATGCGATACGAATGCCGTGTAGCTGCGCAATATTCTTCACGATCGATAATCCCAATCCGCTGCCGGTTTGCGTTTGCCCCGGCGGTCGCCAGAAACGTTCCCCTAAACGCGCAAGCTGTTCATCGCTGACGCCCGCCCCGTTATCCTCAAGAACGATGTTCCGCGCGTTTAGCGTGAACTGAATCTGGCTGCCCGGTGGCGCATAGCGCAGCGCGTTATCCAGCAGGTTACGCATCAGTAAGTTCAGCAGCAGCGGATGACCGTTCATCACTGGTTCGGCCTGCGCATGCAGTTGCAGATCCATTTGCTGCGCTTCCGCCTGCGGGAAATGCTCAATCAGCAGATTTTGCAGCAGCGGGGCCAGCTGAACGGGTTGGAATTCGCTGCGCAGATCGTCAGCTTCGACTCTTGAAAGCGTTAAGAGTTGATCCACCAGCCGCGTGGCGCGCTGGATACCGCTATCGAGCTGCTGCAATGCCCGTTTGCGCATCGCGTCGTCGTCATCCGCCAGCTGAATCACTTCACTCTGCACCCGCAGCGCGGCTAACGGACTGCGCAGTTCGTGGGCCGCATCGGAGGTAAAGCGGCGTTCGCGCTGCACCAGTTGTGCCATACGGCTAAATAGCCCGTTGAGCGCAGCCACCAGTGGCTTTACCTCTTTCGGCAAACGCGCTTCGGCCAACGGCGTGGCGTCATCGGGCGCACGCTGCTGCAGGGAAAACGTCAGACGTTTCAGCGGGCGAAGTTCGAACCACACCAGTGCCAGCAACAACAGCAGCATAAAAGGCATGGCAATCAACCACGGCAGTAGGCTGCTGAGCGCCAGATCGCGCGTCATGTCGTCGCGGTATTCCCACTCCTGACCGACCACCACGCGATACTGTTTATCCGCTGAAGTCAGCCACAGCAGCCGCCAGCTGTCATCGTCGCCGCGCAGGCGTCCGTCGCGAAAGCCATCACGCTTAGCGTCAAACTGCATATCGCGCCCGTTCTCGCCATCGTTAAGCAACGGCTGGCCGTCCGCACGGAAAATGGCAAAGGCCAGCGCATCATCATCCTGATCGCCGCGATGATGGCGCAAAATGGATTTGGTTTTTGGCAGTGAAGCGGCGTGCAAGCTGGTGGGATCGATCGACAGCAGGCGTTTGGCAAACAGCATCTGTTGGGTATCGAACAGCTCATTGACGGTATCGCGGGTTTGTTGCCAGGCGCTGTAGCTGGCCACGCCACCGCATAGAGCAATCAGCAGCACAAAGCCGATGGCGAGCCGCATAAACAGGCTCATTCAGCCGCACCCAGGGTGTAACCCACGCCGTGCACGGTGCGAATAAACGCCGTGCCGAGCTTTTTACGCAGATGATGAATATGCACTTCCACCGCGTTGCTGGAGACATCGTCATCCCAGCTGTAGAGTTTTTCCTCCAGCTGGCTGCGGGTTAGCACGCGACCCGGATTGCGCAGAAACAGCTCCAGCAGCGCAGTTCCCGGCTCTTCAGACTAATGGTTTCACCGTCAATCCAGACGCTGTGGCTGGTGGGCGACATCACCACTTTGCCGTGTGTTAACTCGGGCTGGAGTTGTCCGTGGCGGCGGCGAATCAGCGCCTGTAAACGCGCGGCAACTTCAGCCAGTGCGAATGGCTTGCACAGATAGTCGTCTGCGCCCAGCTGTAATCCTTGCACGCGTTGATCGAGTGCATCACGGGCGGTGAGGATCAGCACCGGAACATCTGCGCCCTGCTCACGCCATTGACGCAGGATCGCCAGCATCGCGCTCGGGCAATGAAAGATCCAGCACCACGGCATCCCATGGCGCGGCCGTCAGAGCCTGAAATCCCGCTTCGCCTGATACAAACCAGTCAACGCTGAAGCCGAGTTTCGTTAGCCCTACTTTCAGGCCATCGCCAATTAGCGTGTCGTCCTCAATCAATAATATGCGCATGCGTTTCTCCTTAAGTGCAGGAGTCGTTATACGAAGCCAAAACCGGCTTGTACAGCGTCAATCGCTGCATTTTGGCTATTTTTCGTGTTTTTTTACCCCTTAAGATCCTGTTAAGAACCCTGTGCTGTAATGGCTTCCGTATCCCACACATTCATGGAACAGAGGTGAAAAATGAAAAAGAGTGCAGCGCTAATTGCTATTGTGATGTTGGCATCGACGCCGGTTCTGGCCGCGCAGCAGGGTGGCTTTGTTGATCCAAGTGCGCCGAAGGCTCAGGTTCACGCCGGCGGCTTCCAGGCCGATAACACCAGCGTCGTGACGGTAAAGCAGGCCGAAGAGATGAAAGATGACAGCTGGATCACCGTGCGCGGTTATCTCGATAAGCAAATCGGTGATGAGGATTATCTGTTCCGCGACAGCAGCGGCAACATGAAAGTGGAAATCGACCATAAGCGCTGGCATGGACAGACCATCACGCCGAAGGATCAGGTTGAGCTGACCGGCGAGCTGGATAAGGACTTTAATTCCATCGAGTTGGACGTCAAGCAAGTCCGCAAGCTGCCGTAATCCCTTCCAGAGCCGCTCAGGCGGCTCATCTTCCCCGCCAAACTCAAATTATCCCCGGTACAAGCGAAACGTTTCGATGGTGATCACATTTCCGTGATGACGTCATTGAGTTGCCGCGCACATTTAATACACTCCCGCTCAGCGAAACGTTTCGCTGTGGAGTGGAAGAAATGAAAAAGGTCGCTTGTTAAACGCTGAACTCTCTCATGTGATTGCCCGCCTGGGGCACACCGACACGCTGACGATAGCTGATGCAGGCTTGCCGATTCCGGCCGGTCCACAGCGTATCGATCTGGCGTTGACGCCGGGAACGCCCGAATTTTTGCAGGTGGTTGATGTTGTCACCCAGGAGATGCAAGTCGAAAGCGCTCTGATGGCGGAAGAAATTAAGCAGCTCAATCCGCAACTCCACAACGCACTGCTCGCCGTGCTCGATGCCTTGCAACGGCACCAGGGGAATGTCATCACCATTAGTTACACCAGCCATGAACAGTTCAAACAAGAAACGCAGCGTAGTCAGGCGGTCATTCGCAGCGGAGAGTGTTCTCCGTATGCGAATGTCATCCTGAGCGCCGGCGTAACCTTCTGAGGCCGATATGCAACCGTTATTGCAACTCAAAGGGATTGAAAAGTCGTTTCCCGGCGTGAAAGCGCTAAATGGCGCTTCGCTTGCTGTTTATCCGGGGCGCGTGATGGCGCTGGTGGGTGAAAACGGCGCGGGCAAATCCACCATGATGAAAGTGCTGACCGGCATTTACAGCATGGATGCCGGCTCGCTGCAGTGGCTGGGCAAAGACGTGACTTTTTCTGGCCCCAAAGCGTCGCAGGAAGCGGGCATTGGCATTATCCATCAGGAACTCAATCTGATTCCGCAACTGACCGTCGCGGAGAATATTTTCCTTGGTCGCGAATTCGTTAACCGCTTTGGCCGCATCGAATGGAATCGGATGTACGCCGAGGCGGATGCCTTATTACATCGCCTGAACCTGCGCTTCAACAGCCATAAGCTGGTGGGCGATTTATCGATTGGCGATCAGCAGATGGTTGAGATTGCAAGGTGCTGAGCTTCGAGTCGCAGGTCATCATTATGGATGAACCGACCGATGCGCTGACCGATACCGAAACGCTTTCACTCTTCCGCGTGATCAATGAACTGAAAGCGCAGGGCTGCGGCATTGTTTATATCTCGCACCGCATGAAAGAGATCTTCGAGATTTGCGATGACGTCACCGTGTTCCGTGACGGGCAGTTTATTGCCGAACGCGCGGTGAGCGATCTCAGCGAAGAGAGTCTGATCGAAATGATGGTCGGCCGTAAGCTGGAGGATCAATATCCGCACCTCGACCAGGCGCCGGGCGACATTCGCTTAACCGTTGAAAATCTCAGCGGACCGGGCGTGGATAACGTCAGCTTTACTCTGCGCAAAGGCGAGATTCTCGGCATTTCCGGTCTGATGGGCGCAGGGCGTACCGAGCTGATGAAAGTGCTGTACGGCGCACTGCCGCGCAGTAACGGCAAAGTCATGCTCAACGGCCGCGAAATTATTACCCGATCACCCCAGGATGGCCTGGCTAATGGCATCGTGTATATCTCGGAAGACCGCAAGCGCGATGGCCTGGTGCTCGGCATGTCGGTTAAAGAGAACATGTCGCTGACCGCACTGCGCTATTTCAGCCATCCTACCGGCAATCTTAAACACAGCGAAGAGCAGTTAGCGGTGGGCGATTTTATCCGCCTGTTCAACGTCAAAACCCCTTCAATGGAGCAGCCGATTGGCCTGCTATCGGGCGGTAATCAGCAGAAAGTGGCGATTGCGCGCGGATTAATGACGCGCCCGAACGTGCTGATTCTGGATGAGCCGACGCGCGGTGTGGACGTGGGTGCGAAAAAGGAAATTTATCAGTTAATTAACCAGTTTAAAGCCGAAGGGCTGAGCATCATTTTGGTGTCGTCGGAAATGCCGGAAGTGCTGGGCATGAGCGATCGCATTCTGGTGATGCATGAAGGCCATTTGAGTGGCGAATTTTCCCGTGAGCAGGCTACCCAGGAATCCCTGATGGCGGCAGCAGTCGGTAAGCAACACAGCGAGGAGTTAGTTGTATGAGCACCCAAACCTTACCCGCCAGCCGTCGCTGGTTTAGCAAAGCCTGGCTGCTGGAGCAGAAATCGCTGATTGCGTTGATCGTACTGATTGCCGTGGTGGCGAGCCAAAGCCCGAACTTCTTTACCGTCGCCAACATGTTCAACATTCTGCAGCAGACTTCGGTTAACGCCATCATGGCGGTGGGCATGACGCTGGTGATTCTGACGTCGGGCATTGATTTGTCGGTGGGATCGCTGCTGGCGCTTACCGGCGCGGTGGCCGCCTCGATTGTAGGTTTGGAAGTGAATGCGCTGGTGGCGGTGGCGGCTTCGCTGGCATTAGGTGCGGCGATTGGCGGTATTACCGGCGTAATTGTGGCGCGCGGCAAGGTGCAGGCGTTTATCGCCACGCTGGTGATGATGCTGTTATTACGCGGTGTGACCATGGTTTACACCAATGGCAGCCCGATCAATACCGGTTTCAGTGATAACGCCGATCTGTTTGGCTGGTTCGGTATTGGCCGTCCGCTGGGCATCCCAACACCGGTCTGGCTGATGGTGGTGGTGTTCGCGCTGGCCTGGTACATGCTGCATCACACGCGTTTAGGTCGTTACATCTATGCGCTGGGCGGCAACGAAGCGGCCACGCGTCTGTCAGGCATCAACGTTAACCGCGTCAAAATCATCGTTTATTCGCTGTGCGGCACGCTGGCGGCATTGGCGGGCACCATCGAAGTGGCGCGTCTTTCTTCTGCGCAACCCACGGCGGGCACCGGTTATGAACTGGATGCGATTGCGGCGGTGGTATTAGGCGGCACCAGCCTGGCGGGCGGCAAAGGTCGCATTATGGGCACGCTGATTGGTGCGCTGATCCTTGGTTTCCTGAACAACGGCCTGAATCTGATGGGTGTTTCTTCTTACTACCAAATGATTGTTAAGGCCGTTGTCATTCTGCTGGCGGTGCTGGTGGATAATAAAAGCAGCAAATAACTCTGACCCTCACACAGGACACTATAAATGAAAAAGTTAACTGCATTGGCCGTCATCCTTGGCGCCACCCTCAGTGCTGGCGCGATGGCAAAGGACACCATTGCGCTGGTGGTATCCACTCTGAATAATCCGTTCTTTGTGTCACTGAAAGATGGCGCACAGAAAGAAGCCGACAAACTGGGTTATAACCTGGTGGTGTTGGATTCGCAGAACAACCCGGCGAAAGAGCTGGCCAACGTGCAGGATCTGACTGTGCGCGGCACCAAGCTGATGCTGATCAACCCAACAGATTCTGATGCGGTGGGTAACGCCGTGAAAATGGCTAACCAGGCGAACATTCCGGTGATCACGCTGGACCGCATGGCGGCACAGGGCACCGTGGTCAGCCACGTCGCCTCTGACAACCGTTTCGGCGGCAAAATGGCCGGTGACTTCATCGCCAAGAAATTGGGCGATGGCGCGAAAATTATCGAACTGCAGGGCATTGCCGGTACTTCAGCCGCGCGCGAGCGTGGCGAAGGCTTCAAACAGGCTGCTGATGCACATAAATTTAATATCCTGGCGAGCCAGCCGGCAGATTTCGACCGTACTAAAGGCCTGAACGTGATGCAGAACCTGTTGCAGGCGCATCCGGATGTGCAGGCAGTCTTCGCGCAGAATGACGAAATGGCGTTGGGTGCACTGCGTGCGCTGCAGACTGCCGGTAAAACCGATGTGCTGGTGGTGGGCTTTGATGGCACCGCTGACGGTGTGAAAGCGGTAGAAGCCGGTAAGCTGACGGCTACCGTCGCGCAGATGCCCGATAAGATTGGCGTGATTGGTGTTGATATTGCAGATAAAGTTCTGAAAGGCGAAAAAGTACAGGCAGTAAACCCGGTTGACCTGAAGCTGGTAACCAAATAAAAAACAAAGAAAAGCATGGCACCGCGCCACCTTACTGGTGGCGCAACTTCTTGGATCAAACCCTATGAACACAAGCGCAAAACTGGCGGTACTCGGCAGCATCAATGCCGATCACATCCTGAACCTCACCCACTTTCCACGTCCGGGTGAAACGGTGATCGGAAAACAGTATCAGATTGCTTTTGGTGGCAAAGGGGCTAACCAGGCTGTGGCGGCCGGTCGTGCCGGTGCGGATATCGCGTTTATCGCCTGTGTTGGCGCAGATGACATTGGCGAACGCATCCGCCAGCAGCTGCAGCAGGACCGAATCGATACTGCACCGGTGGAAACCGTGGCAGACGAAGCCACCGGCGTGGCGATGATCTTCGTGAATGGCGAAGGTGAAAATAATATCGGCATCTATTCCGGTGCTAACGCGGCGCTGACGCCAGCCTGTGTCGATCGCCATCAGCAAGTGATTGCGGATGCAGAGGCTTTGTTAATGCAGCTGGAATCGCCGCTGGAAAGCGTGTTAGCGGCAGCGAAAATTGCGCGTGCCAATGCCACTCAAGTGATTCTCAATCCAGCGCCCGCGACTCAATTGTCTGACGAGTTGCTGGCCTTAATCGATATCATCACACCAAATGAAACCGAAGCCGAAATTCTGACTGGCATCGCGGTGAAGAGTGATGAAGATGCCGCGCGTGCCGCGCAGGCGTTGCACAATAAAGGTATCTCTACCGTTTTGATTACCTTGGGTCGTCGCGGTGTGTGGCTGAGCGAGCAGGGTCAAGGCGTGCGTATTCCGGGCTTCAGCGTGCAGGCCATCGACACTATCGCCGCCGGTGATACCTTTAACGGTGCCTTTATTACCGCACGCCTTGAAGGTGTCACGATGCAGGATGCATTGCGTTTTGCTCATGCCGCCGCCGCGATAGCCGTGACGCGTGCGGGCGCGCAGCCCTCAGTGCCGTGGCGCGCTGAGATCGATGCCTTCCTGCAGCAACAGGGTTAAGCCTTTGGCAACCATGAAAGACGTCGCCCGCCTGGCGGGCGTCTCAACCTCCACCGTATCCCACGTCATCAATAACAATCGTTTTGTTAGCGAGCAGGTACGTGAAAAGGTTGAGCGGGCAATCCGCGATCTCAACTACGCACCGTCAGCGTTGGCGCGTAGCCTGAAAATCAACCAAACCCGCACTATAGGCATGTTGTTAACGGCCAGCAGTAACCCGTTTTACGCTGAAGTGGTGCGTGGAGTGGAAAACAGCTGCTATGAACGCGGCTACAGCCTGATTCTGTGTAATACCGAAGGCGATGAGGAGCGGATGAACCGCAGCCTCGAAACGCTGATGCAAAAACGCGTCGATGGTTTGCTGATGATGTGTACGGAAAGCCATCTCCCTTCCGCTGAGATCCTCAATCGTTATCCGTCAGTACCGATGGTGATGATGGACTGGGCACCGTTTGAAGGGCGCGGTGACATTATTCAGGATAACGCGCTGCTGGGCGGCGAACTGGCGACGCAGCATCTGATCGATCGCGGCTACACGCGCATTGCCTGTATTGCCGGGCCGCAGGATAAAACCCCGGCGCGTTTGCGTCTGGAGGGTTTCCATAAAGCGATGACCAGCAGTGGATTGCCGGTGCTGCCCGGTTATGTGGTGGACGGTGATTTCGAATTTCAGGGTGGTTTTAATGCCATGAATCAACTGCTGGCTCTGGAAATGCTGCCAGAAGCGGTATTCACCAGCAACGATGCGATGGCGGTGGGCGTTTACCATGCACTCTTCCAGGCCGGCTTGCGCGTGCCGCAGGATATCGCGGTGATGGGCTATGACAATATAGAACTGGCGCGTTATCTCACGCCACCGCTCAGTACCATCCATCAGCCCAAGGATGAACTGGGAGAACTGGCGATTGATACGCTGATTCACCGCATGAGCGATCCTGACGCCAGCCAGCAAACGCTGGTACTGACGCCGGAGCTGGTAGAGCGCGGTTCGGTTTAAGCCGTTTTCTTCTTTTTCTCACGATTGGCAATTAGATTGCGCCCGTCGCCTGGACGCAGCATCAGGAAGGCAAACGCCGACAATACGGTGATCACGCCCATCGTCAGGAAGGTGGCGTGGAATTGCTGCACGGTGCTGCTCTCGAAATCCTGATAGAAACGCAGCACCGCCGCGCTGACGGCCACGCCAAAGCTGATCGACACCTGTTGTGTCACGGCCAGCACACTGTTACCGCCGCTGGCATTCTCATCATTCAAATCGGCCAGCGTGATGGTGTTCATCGCGGTGAACTGTGTCGACATCGCCATACCTAAGACAAACAGCGCGGCTAAAAGCATCAGTATGCTTTCGCCCGGCGTTTGCAGTGAGAAGCTGGCTACCAGGATACCGATGATGATGGTGATTCCGACCAGCGTTTTACGATAACCGAAGCGACGCAGCACTTGTGTCACGGTGGATTTGGCTAATAGCGAGCCAATCGCCGTCGGGCCCATCATGCATCCAGCAATCAGCGCGGGGTAACCAAAGCCCACCTGTAACATCAATGGCATCAGGAACGGAATACAACCGGTGCCCAGACGGGCCGCGATGTTGCCAATGATGCCAACCGAGAAGGTGCGGGTTTTAAACATCGGTAAGCTGATCAGCGGTGCGGGATGACGGCGGGCATGCACTATATATAGAAGCAATAACGCGACACCGGCCAGCAGCACCAGCGCAGCCTGCCACGGCGATACAATCCGCTCGCCAAAAAGTTCGATACCAACTGAGATCAGCACCAGGCCAAAACCAAACAAGATAAAGCCGAGGAAATCAAAGCGACGTTTGGGCGTGGTGAAATCCGGCATAAATTTACGTGCATAAAAGATGCCTGCGATGCCAATCGGAATGTTGATCAGGAATATCCAGTGCCAGCTGGCGTAGGTGACTAACAAGCCGCCGAGCATGGGGCCCAGAATCGGCCCGACTAATCCTGGCATAGTCACGAAGTTGAGTACCGGCAGCAATTCACTGCGAGGATAAGCGCGTAATAGTGCCAGACGCGCGACCGGCATCATCATTGCGCCGCCGACACCTTGAATAATGCGCGAAACGACCAGCATGCTCAGCGAGCCGGATAGTGCGCATGCTAATGAACCCAGCGTAAACAGTGATACGGCGATGATGAAGATTTTACGCGTGCCAAAGCGATCGGCCAGCCAGCCACTGACAGGGATCAGCATCGCCACGGTAAGCGTGTAGCTGATAATGGCAGATTGCATGGCGAGGGGGGAACGTTCGAGGCTGGTGGCGATAGCAGGGAGCGCAGTATTGAGGATGGTGGCATCGAGGGCTTGCATGAAAAATGCCATTGCGGCGATCCAGGGCAAGCCGGCCATACTGCGCGCGGAGCGAATCATTGAAAATCCTTCTTTAATAATTGTTCAGTCTGCAAAGATAGCGGCGTTTGGCCAACAGAATAGCATTGGTGTTTGAACGCGTGACGCTGATTTGTGCCGCTGAAGCGGCGTTATTGACTGATTATTGATCGGGAAAAGTCTGTTTTTAGCCTGTTCGTTTAAAAAAGTAGCGCTCAGTCAATTTTTTGCAATAAACCCTTGTCAGCCCGGAAGAACTGCCTATAATGCGCATCCACTGAGACGGCAAAGCGGCAACGCAAGCGGCTCAGCAGGGCGTGAAGAGATTCAGTCCGCCGGAGAAAAACGCTGAAAAAAGTGTTTGACTCTGAAGGAGGAAAGCGTAATATACGCCACCTCGCAACAGCATGTTAAAACGCTGATTGCACT
>NZ_MLFP01000011.1 GCF_002095465.1 Pantoea rodasii
TTTTATGGTGCACACCTCCACCATTCTCACTGTTTGTCATAGAGGGCTATGTCGTACGTTTCTGTTAAAACTCTCCTTCCTCGCCCATCAAACATGTTCATCGCTTTTCGGGGGTGCATACCTCCGCATTCAAACCTTGTGTAACGTGGCGACTTTCACGCAGTGGTTCACTGGCGAAAAAACACCCCGCCGCTCACACTGATGTCAGGCTCCCGTGAATTGCGAGGTGAATGATGAGTAACAGTGATGTGCACAGTCGTCGATTGAAGGCCACGCCGCGCGGTGTGGGTGTGATGTGTGATTTCTATGCGGTGAAGGCGGAAAATGCCACGGTTTGGGATCAGAATGGACGCGAATATATAGACTTCGCGGCAGGTATCGCGGTGCTGAATACCGGACATCGTCATCCGAGAGTGATAGCGGCCGTGCAGCAGCAGTTGGATTGTTTTACCCATACCGCGTTTCAGGTCATCCCTTACGAGAATTATATTCATCTCGCTGAGCGGCTTAATCAGCGTGTACCGATTGGCGGCGAAGTAAAAACCACCTTTTTCTCCAGCGGCGCGGAAGCGGTGGAGAATGCGGTTAAAATTGCCCGCGCGGCGACCGGTCGCCCTGGGATTATCGCATTCACAGGCGCGTTTCACGGGCGCACCAATATGACGATGTCGCTGACGGGCAAAGTCGTGCCTTACAAAACCGGTTTTGGACCGTTCGCCGGTTCGGTGTTTCATGCCCACTACCCTAATGCGCTGCACAATGTGAGCGTGCATCAGGCATTGGAGAGTCTGGAGGCGATTTTCCGCAGCGATATTAGTCCGCAGCAGGTGGCGGCGATTATTTTCGAGCCTGTGCAGGGCGAAGGCGGTTTTTATGTTGCACCACCGGAGTTTGTCTCTGCGTTGCGCGCCTTGTGCGATCGCCACGGCATTTTGTTAATCGCCGATGAGATCCAGACCGGCTTTGCCCGTACCGGTAAGTTGTTCGCCAGCGAATACTACGATGTGCAGCCGGATTTGATTACCCTGGCGAAAAGCCTGGCCGGTGGATTTCCGCTGTCGGCGGTTTCCGGGCGTGCTGAGGTCATGGATGCGCCCGAGCCGGGAGGTTTGGGCGGAACGTACGCGGGTAGTCCACCCGCGATAGCAGCCGCGCATGCGGTGCTGGATATTATTGATGAGGAGCAGTTGTGCGCACGCGCGAACCAACTGGGGGAACAACTCAGCGCCACCTTGCGTGATGCAGGCTGCACGTCGCTTGCAGAGGTGCGCGGTTACGGTTCGATGATAGCGGCAGAGTTTCAGGATGCTTCTTGCAGGCCATCCGCAGAGATTGCCAAAGCCATTCAGTTGCAGGCGCTGGCACAAGGGCTGATTTTGCTGACCTGCGGCGTGCACAGCAATGTGATTCGCTTTCTTTATCCGCTCACCATCCCACAGGTGCAGTTCGATCGTGCTTTACAACTGCTTAGCGCCGTTTTGCGCGAACATTAAATAACAAAGGCGCCTTTCGGCGCCTTGTTTGTTGGCAGCATACACTCAGGATTCGCTGCTCTGCTTGCGGCGGGCTGCATCGCTGTTACGGCTCAGCCACAGTGAAACGGCTTTCAGTGAGTCGTCAGTGAATTCGTCGCAGCGCGCGGTAATCTCTTCTGGGGTCATCCAGAATACTTCGTCCACTTCCTCTTCCTGCATGGCAAACGGGCCATGAGAAACACAACTGAACAGCCCGCCCCAGACGCGGCAGTGCTGATCTTCGAAGTAGAATTGACCATGTTCAGCAAACGGAACGGCGGCGATACCTAACTCTTCTTCCGCTTCACGACGCGCGGATTCCAGCAGGTCTTCACCGCTCTGTACTACGCCGCCCGCGGTTGCATCCAGCATTCCCGGCATGAAGTCTTTGATTTCAGTGCGGCGCTGCACCAGAATTTTTCCCATGCCATCGTGCACCACAATGTAGGTGGCACGGTGACGCAAATTCTGCGCGCGCATCTGCGCACGGCTGGCCTGCGCAATGACGTCGTTCTCTTCACTAACGATATCAACCCACTCGATACCGTCACCTGCCGTTTGATCCACCATCCGTAACCCTTTTCTGTTTTCGGCGTGCCCAGCACGCGCCTGTTTGCGATGCCTTATTAGAATGTGCGGTAAGGTAAAGCGTTCTTTTCGCCTCCGCAAGGCTCTTCGTGCTTAGCGCGTTTTGCCTGATTCAGACAACCACAATTGTACTGAGGCTCGCTGCCACTGGAACTCGGCGTAGTGCTGTAATTTCACTGGCAACATGTCGCCATGTAGAGCCAGACGATTAATCATCACCGCCAGATCGGTGTCCGCAATTGACCATTCGCCAAACAGATTTTGCTGCCCGTCCGGCAACAAACGCTGCACGGCTGCAATCAGTTTGGTGGCGGCCTGTTCGCCTGCGGCAGTCAACGGCGCGAATTGTTCGCCGGCAAACAGCACCTCGGTCGGACGCTCAGCACGCAGCGCCATTAAATCACTGCGCAGCCACGCCTGCACTTCCCGGGCATGCGCGCGCTTTTCGCGGTCACGCGGGTAAAGACGCTCAAATTCAGGGGCTGGGAAACGCTCTTCGAGGTACTCCGCAATCGCCGAAGATTCATTGAGGATCAGGTCATCAATTTGCAGCGTGGGAACGCGACATGTCAGCGACAAGGCGCGATACGCGTCGTCGTGCTGGGCGTTCTGCGACAAGTCCACGCGCTTCAGCGTGAAGGGAATCCCCTTTTCGGTGAGCGCGACGTAAACCGACATAGCATAAGGGCTGAAAAAGGATGCATCGGACCATAAAGTGATGGTGGGATAATTCATCGGCTGCCTCAATAAGCATCAGGTGTGCTTTCTATTTACCGACTTTTTTTTATTAAGGCAATGGTGAGCTGGTCGGATCTTTAGCCGTTAGGCCCGCTCTGACTTTCCCTTTTTCTTCATAAGCGTAAGCCCTGTCACGCCAGCTGTGCACTTCTCTTCTATGATCAATTCTGAGCAAAAAACAAATTACAAGGAGGCTCAATATGCACCTGCTTATCACCGGCGGCACCGGCCTGATAGGTCGTCACCTGATTCCGCGCCTGCTGTTGCTCGGGCATCAGGTGAATGTGGTGACGCGTGATGTCGCGGCGGCACGCGATAAGCTCGACCCGCGCGTTTCATTATGGTCTGGTATTAATCAGCAGTCCGACCTCAACGGCATTGATGGGGTCATCAATCTGGCGGGCGAGCCGATCGCCGATAAACGCTGGACCGAACAGCAGAAACAGCGGCTGTGTGAAAGTCGTTGGCAGATCACCGAACAGATTGTTTCGCTGATCCACGCCAGCAGCAATCCACCGCATTTATTCATCTCCGGCTCCGCAACGGGGTTTTACGGTGATACGGGTGATTTGGTTCTGACAGAAGACGATCCCGGTCACGATGAATTTACGCACGCCCTGTGCGCACGCTGGGAACAGCTGGCGCTGAAAGCCGAAAGCGATCGCACCCGTGTGTGTTTGTTACGCACCGGCGTGGTGCTGGCAAAAGATGGCGGCGCACTGGCGAAAATGAAGATGCCGTTCAAATTGGGTGTCGGCGGTCCAATCGGCAGCGGCAAGCAGTATCTGCCGTGGATCCACATCGACGATCTGGTGAATGCCATTATCTGGCTGATCGACAATAGCCACCTCAGCGGGCCGTTTAATATGGTTGCGCCTTATGCCGTGCGCAATGAGCAGTTCGCCGCCACGCTGGGGCATGTTATGCACCGCCCGGCGTTTATGCGCACGCCCGCCAGTGCGATCAAATTGATGATGGGTGAGTCAGCAGTACTGGTGCTGGGTGGACAGCACGTATTACCGAAACGGCTAGAGGAATCAGGATTTGGTTTCCGCTGGTTCGATTTGCAGGAAGCACTGCAGGATGTGGTGGGCTAAATAGACGGCGGCTGCGAGCCGCCGTTTTTTCATTTAGCTACGCTGCTCTGCCACACGTGATTTTAGCGCCTTCTCCTCTGGCGTATGTCCCGGCTGCGGCACACGAATGATAAAGGTCAGCACGCCCGCAAACACATACAGCGCGGTATAGGCCCACACCACTCCGACGATGTCGAAGAACGGCAACATCACCGAGGCAATGGCCGGTGCCACAAAATTACTCAGGCCAGCAGACAGGTTGTAAATCGAGACCGCCGCGCCTTTATGATGTGGCTCCAGCGTCGGGAAGACAGCGGTCATCGGCACAAACGCGGCAACAAAAATCCCCAGCATCACTGCCGGAATCAACGCCACCCAGAAGTTATGCCCGGCATACATCGGCAGGTAATAGAACATCAGGCTGGAGATCGCCATGCCCAGACAACCAAACCAGCGTACCTGACGGATCCAACCCAGTTTCTCGCCGGTGATGCCCCAGAAGATGTTGGTGAAAATGGTGACGAAGAAGAACACCGCCCAAATCTGCAACCATTCCGAGATGGTGAAGCCAAGTCGGTCAACGAACAGCAGCGGCATGATGATGGCAAAACCAAACAGCGACAGCGTATTGATGATGCGAATCAGGCACGCATAAAACACGTGTTGGTTGGTGAACAGAATGGTGACCGCACGTGACATCTCGGTCATTTTATCGCGCATCGGCAGATTCACGCGCGAACGATCCACTGGCACGTTGCGCAGGCTGAAGTACGCGAGAATACCGCCGCAGGCCACCCAAATGATCGCCAGCCACAGCGTTCCGGTTTCCCCCAGCATCGGGATGGTCAGACTTGGCAGATAGCTGCCGACCACGCCGATGCCGACGGAATACATCGCCCAGAACCAGCCGGTCGCCGCCGCCAGTTTTTCGCGCGGTAAGACCTGCACCAGCATCATCATAAACGAGTAGATGAACAAGGGATAAGCCAGCCCACGTATGCCGTAGAACAACACCATCAACGGATAGTTGCGCATGCCCAGCCCCAATGACATAAACAACGTGTGCATCACGATCCACAGGACGAAACCAATCATCATCGCGCGCTGTGGGGTGATCAGCTCTGCCACCACGCCGGAAGCCCACGCCGCCAGCGCTGCCGCCAGGCCGTAGAAGGTAAACACCACCGCAGACTGCGTAGGTGTAAAGCCCAGATCAGTGATATGCCGCGACAGGAATGCCATTTCGAAGCCATCGCCTGCCATGAAAATGGCGATAGCCAGGAAGCCCCAGAACATCTTTTTTGGTAAGCCAAACCAGTATTCGTTCGATTGCATCACAATCATCCTCTGTTCGGTAAGCCGTTATGCAGGCAGCAAGCTGCGCACCTGTTGTTGTTGGATGTAGAGTTCACGGAACAGACGCAGCCGCTGTTGCAGCACCGCACCGCGCGTGGCATCCGGTTGATATCGTGCCTGCACCGGTGGTTTCAGGCAGACGTGCTGCTCCTCGCCGCCCTCGCTTAGCCATGCCAGACGTGCTGCACCTAGTGCACCAGATGCGCTGGCCGGATGGGTCACTATCGGCAGTTGCAGCACATCGGCAATCAGTTGTGCCCACAGCGTGCTGCGCGCGCCTCCGCCGGTCAGGCTGCACTGCTGGATTTGATGTTGCGCGTCACCCAGCACGGCCAGGCCATCCGCCAAACCAAAGGCCACGCCTTCAATCACTGCGAAGCCGAGCAAGGCGCGCGGGGTTTCATGGCGCAGATTAAAGAACGATCCTGACGCATCGGGATCGTTGTGCGGCGTGCGCTCACCGGACAGATAAGGCAGGAAAACTGGAGCACTACGCCGTTGCTCATCATTGAGCTGTGCCATCTCTTCCATCAGCTGGCTTTCACTCACCGACAGTAAATTGCACAGCCAGCGCAAACAGCTGGCGGCGCTAAGCATCACGCTCATTTGATGCCAGCGACCCGGCAATGCGTGGCAGAAAGCATGCACGCCAGATTGCGGATCGGCTTGCAGACGATCGTTGACCACAAAAATCACGCCAGAGGTGCCCAACGAGATAAAAGCATCGCCAGGATTGACCGCACCCACACCCACCGCCGATGCGGCATTATCACCGCCACCTCCGGCCACACTTACCGCCGTCGATAAGCCCCACTCGCTGGCCAGATCAGGTTTCAACTGGCCGCTCACGGCGCTGCCTTCCACTAAGGCCGGCATTTGAGCCTGCGTCAGGCCGGTGATCGCCAGCAGTTCGTCCGACCACTCGCGCCGTGCTACGTCCAGCCATAACGTGCCAGCCGCATCGGAGGGTTCACTCACCATGCGCCCGGTCAGGCGCCAGCGCAGGTAATCTTTGGGCAGCAGCACTTTATCGATGCGCTGGAAGATGTCCGGTTCGTGCTCGGCCACCCAGCGCAATTTGGGCGCCGTGAAGCCGGGCATGATCATGTTGCCGCTGATTTCCATCATCTGCGGATAGCACTGACGCAGCACATCGCACTGTGGTGCACTGCGAGTGTCATTCCACAATATGCAAGGACGCAGTACTTTGCCTTCGGCATCCAGCAGCACCGCGCCGTGCATCTGGCCGGAAAGGCCGATGGCCCGTAATGCTGACCATGCTTCGGGTGCCTGCTGGCGCAAACCCGCCAGCACCTCGGTGCAGGCCTGCCACCAGCGCTCAGGATCTTGCTCCGCCCAGTGCGGATGCGGTCGTTGCACGCTCAGCGTGGCATGCTGCGAGGCTACAATTTCACCTTGCGGGTTGAGGATCAGCCCTTTGAGTTCTGAGGTGCCAATATCGATGCCGAGATACATGATTACACCGCCGCCAGTTCGGGCTGTTTCAGCCACTGCTGTAAGCTCGCGACACGGCGAGTCACCAACTCGTGAAAGGCATTATCAGATGCCAGATCCGCAAACAGCGCGCTATCACTCAGGAAGGCCTGGAGCGGATCGCTGCTGGCGAACTGTTTACGCAGCGCATCGGCCTGTAATACGCCGTCTTGATAGGAATACGGCAGATCGTCTTTTGCCCAGCGCTGCATAAACAGGAAGAACAGTGCCGGTACCACCGCAGTTGCCGTTGGTTCCGTACCGCGCTGATAACAATCACGCAAGGTTGGTGTCACCATGCCAGGAATTTTTGATAAGCCATCCGCGCCGACCCGCTGGTTGGTATCTTTGATGTAGGGATTGCTAAAACGCGCCAGCACCACGTCGCGGTAATCGGCGAGATCGAGCGGGCTGGGCGACAGGGAAGGAATCACATCCTGCGTAACATAGTCATAAGCCAACTGATAAATCGCCGGCTGGCGCGTGCTGTCGTCAATGTAGTTCAGCCCTATCAGAGTGCCCGCCCAGGCAATGGCCGCATGCGTGGCATTGAGGATGCGAATTTTCGCCTCTTCCCACGGCAGCACCGATTCCACCAGCTCAACGCCGACCTGTTCCAGAGCCGGACGCCCGGCAATAAAGTCATCCTCTATCACCCACTGAATAAAGGATTCGGCCATGACCGCCGCGCCATCTTGCTTACCCGTCGCCGCTTGCACGCGCTCCGCCACATCCGGCGTAGGACGCGGTGTAATGCGATCCACCATGGTATTCGGTGAAGTGGTCTGCGTGCGCACCCACTCGGCCAGCACGGTATCTCCTTTCACCGTGAGAAACGCGAGGAAGCCATCACGGAAACGATCGCCGTTGTGGCGCAGGTTGTCGCAGTTAAGCAGTGTGACCGGCGCACCGCCTTGAGCAACACGCTGCGTCAGGATGCGGCTGAGAGCGCCATAAAGGGTGCGGGTATCACCGCCAAGATCGGCTTTCACATCGGCCTGGTTAAGATCCAGGGTGAACTCTGGCGTCAGGTAGTAGCCTGCTTCGGTCACGGTAAAGCCAATCACCCGGGTTTCCGCATTGGCTCCCTGCTCAACCAGCGCGCTGATTTCACTGTCCCACGGCAAGATTTTACGCAGCGAGGTGATGGTTTCATAATCGCGCTCGCCTTCAGGCGTCACGGTTTCCAGCACATATTCTCCGTCCTGTGCCGCTAACTGATTCAGCAGCGGTACGGCGTCATTGCGGATATTGCCAAGCGCGATGCTCCAGCTTTCATCGCCCTGCTCACGCAGCTTGTGCAGATACCACGCCTGATGTGCCCGATGGAAAGATCCCGCGCCGATGTGCATCCACACTGATTGATTAGTCATAGTCGCCTCAATTTAAATATTTGCCATAAGACAGGGCATTTGCCCGATGACGTCTAGCATAGTGCTCGTGGTGAGGATCGTTCTGCGAGCCTTATCACAAATAATACTTTTGCTCTTTTTTAGGGCTTTTGCTCAGTTAGGGCTTTTCGTCAAACACGCGCTAATATGGCGCATTGATTTTGACGGAACGGCGTGATGAGCAGAGAAGAGAAGAAACAGGAGCTGGCGGCGCGCGCTGCGTGGATGTATTACGTAGCAGGCGTCACGCAGCAAGAGATTGCGCAGGCATTAGGATTGTCACGCCAGGTCGCGCAGCGTTTGGTCTCCAGCGCACGCGAGATGGGCATGGTGAGTGTGAAGATCGATCATCCCGTGACGCACTGTTTGCAGCTGGCGCGCGAAGTGCAGGATAAGTTTGGTCTGGATCTGTGCCGCGTGGTGCCTTCCGCCAACCTGAATGATGATGCGATTCAACAGATGCTGGCGGTAGAAGGCGCGGCGGTGATGTCGCAGTTTATCAGTGAAGAAACGCCACAGGTGTTCGGCATTGGTTCCGGGAAAACCCTGCGCTCGATGATCGATGCGTTGCCGTGGGTAGATCGCCCACAGCATCAGTGTGTCTCAATGATTGGCGCGATTGCGCGTGATGATTCCGGCACACGTTACGACGTGCCGCTGAAAATGGCCGAAAAAATGCAGGGCAAGTATTACTTTATTCCCGCACCGTTGTATGCCGACACGCCGCAAGATAAGGCGATGTGGGTGCAGCATCAGGTATACCAACGCGTCACCGATCGTGCATTACGGGCGGACGTGGCTTTTGTCGGCATTGGAGAAGTGATGCCGGGCTGTCCGTTGAATGCCGAAGGCTTTATCACCGATGCACAGGTCGAAGCGCTGAATGGACGTGGCGTGGTGGGCGAAATGCTTGGCCACTTTTTCAATCAGCAAGGTGAACGCGTGTGGGGCGAAACCGATGAGCTGCTGACCAGCGTATTGCTGGAGAGCCAGACCCAACGCAAGATTATTGGTTTTTCCGGCAGCGAGCGTAAGTACCCGGCGATTCGTGCCGCGTTGCAGGGAGGATGGATATCGGGACTGGTGACCGACGAAGATACCGCGCTGAAGCTGTTGCGGGACTAACCCGCGGGCGCATCAATGTCTTTCTCGCCCATGCGGGTATCGGCCCATTGCGCATCAATGCGCCCCCTACATCTGTAGGGTGCGCATTGATGGCGCGATACTCGTCAGTTAACCCTTTAATGATCACACTCTTCAGTAGCGGCGCAATTTATTGCGCTTATCACAGCCACTCATGCGCGATAAATCCCGCCGCTACCGTGAGTGTGGTTAACCCGTTCATGGCATAACCGATCGGCCTTACGCCATTTATGGCGATCGGGTCGTTTACTTTAGCGATCCCGACAGGAATTGCTGCAAGCGAGGGCTTTTCGGATTGCCGAAAAGCTCATCCGGCGTGCCCTGCTCTTCAATTTTGCCCTGATGCAGGAAAATCACGTGATTGGAGACATGGCGTGCAAACTCCATCTCATGGGTTACCACCACCATGGTTTTTCCCTCTTCAGCCAGCTTCTGCATGATACGCAGCACTTCGCCAACCAGTTCCGGATCGAGCGCGGAAGTCGGCTCATCGAACAACAGCACTTCCGGCTCCATCGCCAGCGCACGGGCAATGGAAACGCGCTGCTGCTGACCACCGGACAGATGCACCGGATATTTGGCACGCGCACGCGCGTCAATGCCGACTTTATCCAGATACTTGATCGCACGTTCACGCGCTTCGGCTTTGCTCAAGCCCAAAACCTGAATTGGCGCTTCGGTGACGTTATCCAGCACCGTCATGTGGCTCCACAGATTAAAGTGCTGGAACACCATAGTCAGACGAGTGCGCAGCGAGCGCAGCTGCTCTTTGTTGGCCACTTTCAGCTGACCATCGGTGTCACGTACCAGGGTAATCTGCTCATTATTCACCGAGATGGTGCCTTCGCTCGGCTTTTCGAGGAAATTAATGCAGCGTAAGAAAGTACTTTTCCCGGAACCGGACGAGCCAATAATGCTGATCACATCGCCGGCGTTGGCCTGCAGTGATACGCCTTTCAGAACTTCATGTTCACCGTAACGCTTGTGCAGTTCGGTAACGCTTAATTTGTTGTCAGCCATAGTGATACTCAATGCGATGATGAAGGTTTCACGTGCGCCAGGAAGCGGCGTTCCGCCTTGCGGAACAGGCTAATCAGCACGTAAGAGATGATCAAATACAGCACCGCAGCGATGCCAAACGCGGTAAACGGCTGGTAAGTTGCCGAGTTAATATCACGCGCGATTTTTAACAGATCCGGCACCGTGGCAGTAAAGGCCAGCGCGGTGGAGTGCAGCATCAGGATCACTTCATTACTGTAGGCCGGCAACGCGGTGCGCAGTGCCGACGGCATGATGATGCAGCGATACAGTTTAAATGGCGAGAAGCCATAAGCACGCGCCGCTTCAATTTCACCGTGCGGTACGGCTCGAATAGCTCCGGCAAAGATTTCCGTGGTGTAAGCGCAGGTATTCAACGTAAAGGCCAGCAGCGTACAGTTGAGTCCGCTACGGAAGAAGGCGTTCAGCAACTCCGAGCCTTTGACCACTTCCAGCGTGTACATGCCTGAATAGAACACCAGCAGCTGCACATAAAGCGGCGTTCCGCGGAACACATAGGTGAACAGCCAGACGGGCGTGGAAATGTAGCGATTTGGCGATACGCGTGCAATCGCGAGGAACACCGCCATACAGCCGCCGATGACCACGGAAAGAATCAACAACCACAACGTAATGGCAACGCCGGTAAAACGGTAACCATCGGTCCAGAGCAGCTGTTTCCAATACTCCTGAATAATTTCGATCATAGCTCTGCCCTTTTCACACCCACCGTGTAGCGACGTTCAAGCCACCACAGCACGCCGTTGGACAGCGTGGTAAACACCAGATAAATCACCCCGGCAACAATCGCGAAGTAGAACGGCTGCCAGGTGCTTTTTCCTGCCAGCTGCGTGGCTTTCACCACATCTTCCAGACCCAGCAGCGAGACCAAAGCGGTCGCTTTGAGAATCACCTGCCAGTTGTTGCCAATGCCAGGCAATGCAAAACGCATCATCGCCGGGAACAAAATGCGACGGAAAGTTTGCGAGCCGGTGAAACCGAAGGCGGTGGCCGCTTCGATCTGCCCTTTTGGCACCGCAAGGAAGGCACCACGGAAGGTTTCAGTAAAGTAAGCGCCGTAAATAAAGCCGAGCGTGATAATCCCCGCGACCATCGGATCGATATCAAACTGGCTAACACCCAGCGCATCCGTCACGGTATTGAGGGCGATTTGCAGACCGTAGAAGATCAGCAACATCAGAACCAGATCAGGCACACCGCGGATTAACGTGGTATAGCCTTCAGAAATCATCGCCAGCAGGCGATTACGGGAGAGTTTGGCGCCAGCGCCCATCAAGCCGAGCACTACAGCCAGTACCACCGAGCTGAGGGCCAGTTCAAGGGTCACCAAAGTGCCTTTTATGATTACTTCAGAATAGCCATACAGCATGGGTTCGATCCTGTCGTGAAGGAAAATAACAAACGCTGCCCAACTAACGGACAGTCCTGACCAGGATTTGAATCACAGGGTAGATGGCGGCAAGCGTATGAACCCCGGGAGTTTACATAAGTAAGCGCCCGGAGTGAATAGTTATGACCAACCCTGCTGCAAATCAATCATCAAGGTCAGAAAACAGGACATTTAATCGCCGTACACATTGAAATCAAAGTACTTCTTCGCAATCTTGTCGTAAGTTCCGTCTTTGCGCATTTCGCCGAACGCTTTGTCGATAGCCGCTTTCAGATCGGCATCATCTTTGCGCAAGCCCATACCGGTACCCACACCAAAGATTTTGTCATCTTTAACCGCAGGGCCGGCAAATGCATAGTTCTTGCCGACAGGCTGTTTCAGGAAGCCTTCGCTCGCCTGCACTTCATCCTGGAATGCTGCATCAATACGACCCGCATCCAGATCCTGATACACCAGATCCTGGTTGGCGTATGGCGTCACGGTGACACCTTTTGGACGCCAGTTTTCGTTCGCGTAGGTTTCCTGAGTGGTGCCCTGCAGCAAGCCGATATTTTTGCCTTTCAGGGATTCGATGGTCGGTTGCAGGCTAGAGCCCTTTTTCGCCACTAAACGCGCATTTGCCGCATAGAGTTTTTCAGAGAAGGCGATCTCTTCCTGACGTTTTTCGGTGATCGACAGGGATGAGATGATGGCATCGATCTTTTTCGCTTTCAGCGACGGGATCAGCGCATCAAAGTCGCTTTCCACATAAGTACATTTGGTCGCGATACGCTTACAGATTTCGTTTGCCAGATCGATATCAAAGCCCACTAACTGGCCTTGTGCATTCTTGGATTCAAACGGCGGGTAGGTCGGATCCGTCCCGATACGCAGCGTTTTTGGTACCGCAGCGAACACGCTCGCAGCGCTGGACATTGCCAGCATCAGGGAAAGAGCCAGAACTCGCTTTTTCATAGGTAACCCTCAAGTGAAGTGCTTATTGTTATGTGTGCGTGATGTGTGTTTGCGCTGAATGATGTGCAGGTTTCATGCCAGTTATGCAAAACGGCGAAAGCGTGCTCAGGCGCACTAAGTACCGCGCGCGTTAAGGGCGCAAGCACCTAGTTTGTGAGGGAAATATAACAGCGGTGTGAGGAAGAAAAAGCGACATTGTTAACTTTTGGTGCACGAGATGCACGAAGAGTGATCGGGCGCGCGAATTTGCACACAATTAGTGCACTTTTGCACCATTATGCGCCATGCCAGCGGGTAAACAGATCTTGAGGCAGCTCAATATCGAACTGATCGATGACCCGATTGACGGTTTGATCGACTAAATCTTCAATTTTTTGCGGGCGATGATAGAAAGCAGGCACTGGCGGCATAATGATCGCTCCCAGTTCAGCCGCGGTGGTCATCATGCGCAGGTGGCCAAGATGCAGCGGCGTTTCACGCACGCATAACACCAGCTTACGCTGTTCTTTTAGTACCACATCGGCGGCGCGGGTCAGCAGACTGTCACTGTAGCTGTGCACAATGCCCGACAGGGTTTTCATCGAACAGGGCAAAATCGCCATACCGATCGTTTTGAACGATCCGGAAGAGATACTGGCTGCAATATCGCGCACGTCATGCACGACATCGGCCAGCACCTGCACGCCGCGCAGGCTGTAATCGGTTTCCAGTGCCAGGGTCTGACGTGCGGCAGGACTGATCACCAAATGGGTTTCCACATCGGCCAGCGGTTGCAGCACTTGCAGCAGTCGCACGCCGTAGATAGCGCCGCTGGCACCGGAAATACCAATGATCAATCGTTTCATTATTCAGCCTTGCTTATTCAGATTGCGGCAATGATAGCTGCTACCTGAACAAAAATACAAAAACAAACAGGGCGGGATTGCGCCCGCCCTGTTTGAGATGTGCACTACGCGGCAATTAGCCTTCGTTGTGCAGCTCCAGCCCTTCAACTTCATTCTGACGCTGAATCGCTTTCGCATCGTCGTTACGCAGAGACTGCAAATACTCAAGGTACTGCTGATCAACGTCTTTGGTCACGTAGATACCGTTAAATACCGAGCACTCAAACTGCACGATATCCGGGTTCTCTTCACGCACCGCTTCGATCAGATCATCCAGGTCCTGGAAAATCAGCGCATCGGCTTTGATCAGCTGGCGAATCTCTTCCACTTCACGACCGTGAGCTATCAGTTCGGTGGCGCTTGGCATATCGATACCGTACACGTTCGGGAAGCGAATTTCCGGTGCCGCAGAAGCCAGATATACGCGCCTTGCGCCGGCTTCACGTGCCATTTCGATGATCTGCTCGGACGTGGTGCCACGCACAATCGAATCATCCACCAGCAGCACGTTCTTACCACGGAACTCAGCGCGGTTAGCGTTGAGCTTGCGACGAATCGCGCTACGGCGCAGATGCTGGCCTGGCATAATAAAGGTGCGGCCGACATAGCGGTTTTTCACGAAGCCCTGACGATACGGCTTGTCGAGGATACGTGCGATTTCCAGGGCAGAATCGGTGGAGGTTTCCGGAATCGGAATCACCACGTCGATATCCAGATCTTCCCACTCACGCGCGATTTTCTCGCCGAGTTTGGTGCCCATGCGCACGCGAGCGCTGTAGACCGACACCTTATCGAGGAAGGAGTCAGGACGCGCAAAGTAAACGTACTCGAACAGGCACGGATTGGTTTTCGGATTCTCAGCACACTGGCGCGTTGACAGCTGACCCTGCTCGGTGATGTACACCGCTTCGCCTGGTGCGACATCGCGAATAAACTCAAAGCCCAGCGTATCGAGCGCCACGCTTTCGGAAGCTACCATGTATTCGGTGCGGCCATCAGCGATTACGCGTTTGCCCAGCACCAGAGGACGGATGCCGTTTGGATCGCGGAAAGCGACCATGCCATGTCCGATGATCATCGATACCACTGCGTAAGCGCCGCGCACCTGTTGGTGCACTGCAGCCACCGCAGCAAAAATGTTGTCAGCTTCCAGCGGATCATGTTGGAAACGATCAAGTTCCTGCGCAAAGATGTTCAGCAGGATTTCGGAATCTGAGGTGGTGTTAACGTGACGGCGACCCACTTCGAACAGGTGCTTGCGCAGCTCATGCGCATTGGTCAGGTTGCCGTTGTGCGCCAGCGTAATGCCATACGGGGAGTTTACATAGAATGGCTGCGCTTCGGAGGCACTGGAGCTGCCCGCCGTTGGATAGCGAACATGGCCAATCCCGATGTTACCCTGCAAACGCTGCATGTGACGTGCTTCGAAAACATCGCTCACTAAGCCGTTCGCTTTACGCAGACGGAAGCAGTTAAGCGCATCGATGGTACAAATGCCGGCGGCATCTTGCCCGCGGTGCTGCAGCACCGTTAACGCGTCATAAATCGACTGGTTTACTGGCATAAAACCGGTGATACCAACAATACCGCACATGTTGTCATTTCCTCATTGGCCGCACTCCCGGTGGCGTTACCGGGGTATAAAACTGGACGTGCTTTTCAGGTAATCGAAAAACCACCTGATGATATAACTGAACTGGGGAATGAGTTGCGACTGTTGCCAGTCCGGGCTTTTTGAAAAGCCGGTGAATGTATCGAGAAAGAAGAGCATAGCAGAAACAATCAGCACGCCACGCAACGCCCCGAAACAGACCCCCAACACCCTGTCGGTTCCCGACAAGCCGGTTTTTCCACCAGCGAGCCGATCACATAGTTCACGATGGCACCCACAATCAGGGTGGCAACGAATAACACCGCTATCGCGATGCCGTTGCGAACCAGTTCGTCGTCAAAACCTGTAAACCAGACTGCAAGGTAGGTGTAGTAATGACTGGCGACAAAAAACGCGCATCCCCAGGTAACGAGAGATAAGGCTTCCCGGACAAACCCACGAATCAGGCTGACCAGAGCCGAAAAACCAACTACCGCAATAATGACGTAATCAATCCAGATCATGAACGCTTCCAACCCAGTGCTTATGCACCCCTGCATCCAGTTCGGGGCGCATTCTAACAGAAAAAGAAAACGTTTGCGTAGGGTTTTCCGGTTCTGTATCCATAAAAAGGGCGATGAAAAAAACTTTCCTCGCCCGGAGTGATATCAGCGATTTAACCTACTGATATAAAGCCATTTTTTATTACATTTTTGCTAAGCAGCTTGTGCTGTACCGCGCCTTTTACTGCCATCGGCGCGGCTTATCAAGCCGTTATCGCGTACCGTACGGTTTGACGACTCCACCCAGCCCCGAAATGCTTTGCAACTCGCTCAGCGAACTCTGCAGCTTCGCTTTGGAGGCATCCGGACCGACGTAAATACGCGTGATTTGCCCCTGCACCGGCGAGGATGGCACGGTGAAGGCACGGTATCCCGACAGACGCAGTTGCGCCACGATCTCACTGACCTTGGCCGCGTTCTTCAGCGCGCCAAGCTGAACCACAAACGCCTGCCCTGAAGGGGCTGCTTCTGGCTCGCTCTGTTTCGGTGTTTCGACCGCTTTCGGCTGTTCAACCTGCTTCGGCGTTTCAACGACTTTCGGCTTTGGCTGCTCTACAGGTTTCGGTTTCGGCTGTTCTACCGGTTTAGGTTTTGGCTGTTCAACCACTTTTGGCTTCGGCTGCTCAGTCGGCTTCGCCTGCTGATGCACCGGCGGCGGCGTCACCAGCGTAGGCTCGCTGTTCTGCGCCGGTTGCGCGCTGCCATTACTGGCCGAGCCGCTAACTTTAGCGTTATCCGGGGTTTGTGCCGTACCCGCCCCTTCTGGTGGCTGCGCCGGGAGCGGTTGTGTGACAGGCGGCACCATTTCGCTGTCCTGCTGATCGTCCGGCTTCGGCACCAGCGGAATCGCTGCGAATTCTTCTTTATAGTGCTTCTTCTTGCCGTCGAGCAGACCCGGCAGCACGATGACGCCAATCGCCACCAAAATGACGGTACCGACTAAGCGATTTTGAAACTTACTTGCCACTGCCGTTCTCCGCTGCCATCGATTCCATAACCTGTGCGACGGTGTGGAAAGAACCACACACCAAAATCACATCTTCGGGTGCTGCCTGCTGACGCGCTGCCTGCCATGCTGCATCGACGTTATCATAAGCGTTGCCGCCTTCAAGATGGGCGATAAGCTCATCCGCAGTCGCGCCACGCGGACCGTCAAGCGGTGCACAGAACCAGCCATCCACCTGCGGCGCTAATGCCGTCAGGGTGCCCGCGATATCTTTGTCATGCAACATACCGACTACCGCATAGACCTTACCGCGTTTCGGCAACTCAGCCAGACGTGAAGCCAGATAATAAGCGGCATGCGGATTATGTGCTACATCCAAAATCACGCGTGGTGCTTCGCTCACCGTTTGGAAGCGTCCCGGCAAAATCGCCAATGGCAAATGCTCGCGAATCACCGCTTCGCTGACGTTAAGGCCCGATGCTCGCAGCGCAGTCAGTGCGGTTGCGGCATTTGGCAACGGCACCTGCGGCAACGGCAGATCGCGCAGTTCGCCATGCGCGTCCTGCAGTGACCAGCTGTCTTCCTGCTTCTGCCACTGCCAGTCACGATTGATTTGCAGCAGTTGCGCGCCCTTCTCGGCTGCCACATCGGCGATGGTGTGCGGCATATCAGCTTCACCTACCACGGCGGGTTTACCTGCGCGAAATACGCCGGCTTTCTCACGGCCAATGCTTTCGCGATCGGGCCCCAGCCAGTCGGTATGATCCAGTGCAATGCTGGTAATCACCGCCACATCAGCATCCACGATATTGGTGGCATCAAGACGACCGCCCAGACCCACTTCGAGGATTACCACATCAAGATTGGCGTCGCGGAACAGATTCAGTGCCGAGATCGTGCCGAATTCAAAATAGGTCAGAGAGATATCACCGCGTCCGGCTTCGATACTGGCGAAGCTGGCGCTGTGCAGTGCTTCATCCAGCTCTGATCCCTGAATACGCACGCGCTCGGTGTAGCGCACCAGGTGCGGCGAACTGTACACGCCCACACGGTAACCCGCCGCCATGAGCAGCGTTTCCAGCGTGCGACAAGTGGTGCCTTTGCCGTTGGTGCCGGCGACGGTGAAAATAAACGGAGCGGGTTTTAGCAGATCAAGGCGTGCGGCGACGCGTTTAATACGATCCAGGCCCAGTTCAATGGCCTGAGAATGCAGGTGTTCAAGATAATGAAGCCACGTGGCCAAAGGCGACGTGGCTTGAGGAAGGTGCAGAGTGTCCATGTGTCCCGTTTACTCATCTTACACAACATCATTCAAGCCGCAGCGGCGTGGGCTGCACTCAATCACCCCAGTCTCTTACTGCTGTAAGCTTCCGGGGATTCATTCGTTTGCCGCCTTGCTGCAACTCGAATGATTTCGTGTTTACGGTTCATTGGTGAAAAGCGTTTAAACAGCTTTTCGTTGCCTGTCAGGCCTCGTTGCTCTCCGGCTCAGCCGCAGAAGGCTGATCACCATCCTGCAGCGGCGCTGGCAGGTTCATCATTTTCGCCAGCAGACTTGCCAGCTTATAGCGCATTTCCGGGCGACGGATGATCATGTCGATCGCGCCTTTTTGAATCAGGAACTCACTGCGCTGGAAGCCTGGTGGCAGTTTTTCACGCACGGTCTGTTCGATTACGCGTGGACCGGCAAAGCCGATCAGCGCTTTCGGTTCCGCGACGTTCAAATCACCCAGCATCGCAAAGCTAGCCGACACACCGCCCATAGTGGGGTCGGTCAGCACGGAGATGTACGGCAAGCCGCGCTCCTGCATTTTCGCCAGCGCTGCGCTGGTTTTCGCCATCTGCATCAGCGACTGTAACGCTTCCTGCATACGGGCACCGCCACTGGCGGAGAAGCAAATCAGCGGGCAATTATCTTCCAGTGCCTGCTCAACGCCACG
Source organism: Pantoea rodasii (assembly GCF_002095465.1). GTDB lineage: Bacteria > Pseudomonadota > Gammaproteobacteria > Enterobacterales > Enterobacteriaceae > Pantoea > Pantoea rodasii. The sequence goes on from NZ_MLFP01000011.1 coordinate 18,628, forward strand.
CACGAAGCGCGCGCCAACCACCGAACCCATTGAGCCGCCCATAAAGGAGAACTCAAAGGCTACAGCGACCACCGGCATACCGTGCAGCGTACCTTTCATGGCGATCAGTGCATCTTTCTCACCGGTGTCTTTCTGCGCAGCAACCAGACGATCTTTGTACTTCTTGGAATCGCGGAACTTCAGCAGATCCTTTGGTTCCAGCTCGCTGCCTAATTCAACCAGAGAACCTTCATCCAGCATGGTGTGCAGACGCTCACGGGCGTGCATGCGCATGTGGTGGTCGCACTTCGGGCAGACCTCAAGGTTACGCTCCAGTTCGGCGCGGTACAGCACCTGACCACAGCTATCGCATTTGGTCCAGACCCCTTCCGGGATACTGGCTTTGCGCGTTGGCGTGGTAGTGCTTTTATTCAGTATGCGTTCAATCCAGCTCATTGATGACCTTTCTGTTTAATGCTGACCTGGTCCAGTCTTCTTGTTACTGCTGAAATCACCTTCAGCAGGCCGTAAATGTCGCTCATTAAACCACAACCCGTTCACGCTGTGGATAAAAATCTGGTTACGGGCTTACTGTGGCTTCTGCTGACGTGCCTGACGGCGATGGCGCCATACTTCAATCACGCCTGGCAATATTGAGACCACAATAATGCCCACAATCAGCAGTTTCAGGTTCTCCTGTACCACCGGCAAGTCACCAAACAGGTAACCGGCATACGAGAACAGCAGCACCCACAGCAGCGCACCCGTGACGTTGAAGAGCGCAAAGTGGCGATAAGACATATGTCCCATCCCCGCCACAAAGGGGGCAAAGGTTCGCACGATTGGTACAAAGCGCGCAAGTATAATGGTTTTGCCGCCGTGGCGATCATAGAACGCGTGGGTTTTATCCAGATAGCTGCGACGGAAAATTTTCGAGTTCGGATTACTGAAAAGCTTCTCACCGAACAATCGACCAATAGTGTAGTTCACCGCATCACCAAGGATGGCAGCAATCACCAGCAGCGTGACCATGACATGGACATTGAGGTCGTTACCCGGCAGTGCCGCCAGCGCGCCAGCAACAAACAGTAACGAATCCCCTGGCAGGAACGGCGTCACCACCAGACCGGTTTCGCAGAACAGGATCAGGAACAGAATGGCGTAAATCCAGACACCGTACTGCGCCACCAGTTCGGCTAAATGCACATCAATATGGAGGATAAAGTCGATCAAAAAGTGGATGAATTCCATAATGTTCCGGCTCCCAAACATCCTTACTCATTTAAATTAATCCGCGAGGAACAACGGTCCCAACGCAGGCTGAGGTAACGCAAAGTGGGATGGGTAATCCACCGCCACCAAATACAACCCCTCGCTTTAGCGGTCGCTGCCGCCAGAGTACGATCTTTTGCCGCCAGCAAATCAGCCATCCAGCTTTCCGGCTGATTGCCACAGCCAATTTCCATCAGGCTGCCGACGATATTGCGCACCATATGGTGCACGAACGCATTGGCTTTGATATCAACAATCACATATGAGCCGTATCGCGTGACGTTGAGATGCATTACGTTACGCCACGGCGTGCGCGATTGGCACTGCACCGCGCGGAACGAGGTAAAGTCGTTCTCGCCAATCAAACACTGCCCGGCACGCTGCATTTTCTCGACATCAAGCGGATGATAAAAATGGGTGATGCCATTGCCAAGAATCGCGGGTCGCAGCCGCTGGTTGAAAATCACATAGCGGTAACGACGTGCTGTGGCGCTGAAGCGGGCATGAAATTCATTCGGCACCGCTTTCACCCAACGTACCGCGATGTCATCCGGCAGGTTGGCATTGACGCCCAGTGTCCAGGCGCTGTCGGCACGCTGTGAGGTGGTTTCAAAATGCACCACCTGCCCGGTGCCGTGGACTCCGGCGTCCGTGCGGCCAGCGCAAAACACCACCACCGGATGGTTCGCCACTTTCGTCAGCGCCTTCTCCAGCTTTTCCTGCACGCTGCGCACTTCGTTTTGTCGCTGCCAGCCGTAATAACGGCTGCCATCGTACTCAATCCCTAACGCCAGCTTAAATGTCGTTTCTTCAGACAACATTAATAGAAGTACTCCTGCACCAATTTCTCAGCAGTTTTTACCGCCATCAGGGCGCCGCCGAAACGAACGTTATCCGCCACCGACCAGAACTGCAGCAGCTCAGGTACGCCATAATCGTTACGCACGTTACCAATGCTCAACGCATCGCTGCCTGAAGCATCGCTCACCGGCGTAGGGTATTCACCGTCTGCGCTGAGATTGATGTCCTCGGCACGATCCAGTTCATCGCGCGCTTCATCCGCCGACAGCGGACGTAAATTTTCCACATGCACAATCTGCGTGTTGCCGTAAAACACCGGCGCCTGCACGCTGCTGACCGCAATCGGCAAACCGTCGTCCTGCATCACTTTACGCACCTGATCCACCATACGGCGCTCGCTCTCCACGCTGCCCTGGTTGTCGGCAAGCTGTGGCAGCAGGTTAAACGCCAGCTGGCGACCAAAATAGTGCTCATCCGCCGGTACACCGTTCAGCAACTTCGCGCTCTCACCGGCTAAGCCATCCACTGCCGCTTTACCGTGGCTTGAAACGGAGATCAGGTTGGTCACCTGCAAACGGCTCAATCCGGCAGCATCCACCAGCGGTTTGATGGCGTTGAGCAACTGGCTCACCAGCGCATCCGCCACCGTCACGATGTTGCGATTACGGTAATCGGCCAGCACCTGTGGATTCACGTCTGGCACCACTAACGGCACATCCGGTTCCAGCGCGAACAGATCGCTACTGTCGATCACCAGGCAACCCTGGCTTGCAGCTTCATCCGCGTAACGGGCGGAGGCTTCACGACCGGCGGTGAAAAACGCCAGCTGCGCCTGCGTCCAGTCAAACTCGGCCGCATCCTTCACATACAAGGTGCGTCCATCAAAACGGACATTTTCACCGGCGCTGTTTTCGCTCGCCAGCAGATACAATTCACCAACCGGGAACTGGCGTTCCGCCAGCAGTTCCAGTACAGCGTTCCCTACTGCGCCTGTTGCGCCCAATAACGCAATATTCCAGCCGTCAGACATGTTGGTTTACTCCAGACAATGACATAAAAAACAGAGGCGGTGATTACACCGCCTGACATTTAAGACTTTTCCCGCGCGAAAACGCAGGGGATTGATTTAACTTTACAAACTGGCGCGGAAACCGAGCTTTTCCAGCATCGCGGCCGTATCCGCATCGTCACATTTCACCTGCAGCGATGACCATTCACGACGCTCTTCATACTGTTTGCGCAGGCGATCAAACTCGCCCGGTTTGGCAGCCACTTTTCGCAGTGGCGCATCATCGCGGCGCACATCATACACCAGGTGCACCAGTCGTTTCAGCGTAGGCTGATCGAGCTTGCCGTGCAGTGTGATGGTGCCAAATTCCGGTGCAGGCAGCAGGCTGTCCAGCGACACCTGTTGCGGCTGGCCAATAAACTCACACCAGGCCTCAAACACCTGAGTGGTGCCGCGTGCCTTGCCTTCCAGCGTATAGCCCGCAATATGCGCGGTGGCAATATCGACTTTATCCAGCAGATCAAGATTGAGATCCGGCTCCGGTTCCCACACATCCAGCACCACGCTGAGATCGTTACGCATTCTCAGTACTTCCAGCAGCGCGGCGTTGTCGACCACCGGCCCACGGCAGGCGTTGATCAGAATGGTGTTAGGTTTTAGCGCCATCAGCAGCGCCAGATCGGCCAAATGCCAGCTCTTATAAGGGCCATCTTTAAACAGCGGCGTGTGGAACGTCAGAATATCAGCCTGTGCCACCAGCTGATCCAGCGAGTGAAACGTTTCCTGATCGCCACGATCGGCACGCGGCGGATCGCACAGCAGGGTTTTTACGCCCCAGGCTTCAAGACGCTTTTGCAGACGACCACCGACATTACCGACGCCGACGATGCCCACGGTACGATCGCGAAGTTCAAAGCCGTCGCGCTCAGCAAGCAGCAACAAGGAAGAGAACACATACTCGACGACGGCAATCGCGTTACAGCCTGGCGCCGCTGAGAAAGCAATACCGGCCGCCGCCAGTGAGGCGTCATCGACGTGATCGGTGCCCGCTGTTGCGGTACCGACAAACTTCACTGGCGTACCCGCCAGCAGCGCCGCATTTACTTTGGTCACCGAGCGCACCATCAGCCCTGCGGCATCCTGCAATTCTGCTTCCGGTAACGGACGACCCGGCACCGCTACCACTTCACCGGTGCGACTGAACAGTTCACGAGCGTAGGGCATATTTTCATCGACGAGAATTTTCACTGCGGCGGTCCTGTCTGCTGAAGTTTTTAAGGCGCGTATTCTGACATAAAGCCGGGGATTAACCTAACCGACTGCGATAGCGATCCGGCGTGGTGCCGGCCTGTTGTTGAAACATCACAATCAACGCCGACGCGGAGCTGTAGCCCAGTTGGTGCGCAATTCCCTGCACGCTACAGCCCTGCTCCAGCAGCGCGATCGCGCGCAGAAAACGCAGGCGCTGCCGCCATTCGCTGAACGGCATATTCAATTGCTGCTGACAGCGTCGTGCCAGCGTACGCTCGGTGGTGAAAACCCGCTTCGCCCATTGTGCCAGCGTGGTGTTATCGCCGGGATTCTCCTCCAGCGCGCGCAAAATGGGCGCGAGGAATTTATCATCTGACACCGGCAAATAACTGGTGTGTACCGGCGCCAGACGCAGACGATCAATCACGACCTGGCATAGCCGCCAATCGGCTTCGGTTTGGGGCTGCTCCAGCTCGCGGCGCGCAAAGTCATTCATGATGGCGTGCACAATGGCATCGGCGTGCAGTAAACAAGCGTGATCCGGCATGCCCCGACAAAGATCGGCGGCCAGATTAAAAGTGCGAAACTGCGCCTGACAATGGTTATAGCTGCTGTGGCGCTGTTCGGGAGGGATCCAGATCGGCATCTCGGCAGGGGTTAACAGTCGTTCGCCTTCCACTTCCATCTCCAGAACGTGGCTGGTCACAAAAATCACCTGGCCCCAACTGTGATGGTGCGGCAAATATTCGGTTCTGGCGTTGGTCTGCTCGTAGCGCATAAAAAATCGCAGCAGTGGCGCATCAATCGGCGGCTGATACTCGATCTGTAAATTCATTCTGTCCGGTCATTAACGAATGTTGTCCGATTTTAACTATCTGGTTCAAACCGGTCAAATGTAAACTATTCGCGATTAAACTCAAGAGTCGTACGATGAATTTACTGTTTCCGCTGATAGCGGTGATGATCTGGTCGATCAACACTATCGTCAGCAAACTCTCTGCCGGGAGCATCGATCCTGCCGCCATCTCCTTTTACCGTTGGCTATTAGCGCTGCTAGTGTTGGCGCCCTTTTGCCTGCCGGGCGTGTGGCGTCATCGTCATGCCATCAAAGCCAACCTGTGGCGCCTATTGATCCTCGGCTTACTGGGCATGGTGCTGTATCAGAGTCTCGCCTACTATGCCGCGCACAGTGTATCGGCGGTGATGATGGGTATTTTGGGCGCGACCATTCCGTTGCTGACCATCCTGCTCAGCCTGTTCGTTCTGCGCCTTGCGCCAACGCGCGGCATCCTGATTGGCGGCCTGCTGTCCTTTGCCGGTCTGGTATGGCTGGTGAGTGAAGGCAACCCGACACAGCTGCTGAATCAGCGTCTTGGCAACGGTGAGTTGATGATGCTGGCGGCTTCAACTTCGTATGCGCTTTACGGTGTGCTGACCAAACGCTGGGCGATTCCGCTGCCTACCTGGCAGAGTCTGTATGTGCAGATTTTCTTTGGCGTATTACTATTGTTGCCCGGTTTTCTGCGCGCACCGGACGTGACGCTCAATCTGCTTAACATCCCGCTGGTGCTGTTTGCCGGGCTGTTCGCATCCATTATTGCCCCATTCCTGTGGATCCTTGGCGTACAACGTCTCGGTGCCAGCACCACCACCATTTTTATGAATTTCGTGCCAGCTTTCACTGCCATCATTGCCGTGTTGTTCCTGCATGAACAGCTGCATGCCTATCACTGGATTGGTGGTGGGATGACGTTGGTGGGTGTGATTCTGGCGCAACGGTTGAAAACGCCGCTACGTAAACCGCGCGCGACGACCCTCCCCGATCCCGCGGCCTGACTTTATTGCCCCGAAAGGCCCCAGCCCCCGTGGATTTCCCGGGGGCTTTTGCTATCATGTGTCCTCTTTTTTCCGGCGCACCCGGATCTGACCTCGTTTTTCAAGGATTCCGCCATGCAACCTCTCAGCGGTCCCGGTGTGCCTGCGGGCGATCGTTCAACGCTCACTCATGCGACTGGCCCTACACGTCCTGGCGGACCCGCCGGTGAACAGCCGTTGTCTCCAGCCCAGCGCACCACGCTGGAGCGCCTGATTGTGCGCATCATGTCACTCAGTACGCTGAAAGCGCCCGAACTGTGGGCTGGCGTTCGTCATGAAGTGGGTGTGAAGAACGATGCCGAACTGCAATCGCGCCATTTCCCGGTCGCCGAACAGCATTTAAATGGACGTTTAACCCAGGTGCAGAACAGCCTGGCGACGCGCCAGCTGTTGCAACAACTTTTGGAAAAATTGCCGCAGGGTAACAATCGTCAGGCTGTTAGTGACTTTATCCGTCAGCAATTTAACCAAACGGTGCTGAGCGCGCTGTCTCAGGACCAGCTGCGTCAGGTATTGACCATGCTGCAAAATGGGCAGATGGCGATCCCGCAGCCGCAGCAGACACGTGTTTCCGATCGCACGCTGCTGCCAGCCGAGCAGCAGTCACTGAACCAGCAGGTGACGCGTTTGGCCGCTACCACGGGAGAATCGCCGGTCAAACTGCTGGCTGATACCCTGAAGTTGGTGAATCTGAAGAGTGGCGATCCGGTTCCATCGCGCCATTTCCCGCTGCTGACACAATATTTGCAGGTGCGTCAGACGCTCGGTCAGCACAGTGCCCCAACCTTGCAATTGCTGGAAACCTCGCTGAAACAGCCGCTGACGCACGATGAACAGCGTTTGCTGGAGGATTACTCTCAGCAGCGCTTCCAGGCCACACCGCAAACGGTGCTGACGTCCGCGCAAACCCAGGATCTGCTCAACCTGCTGTTTAGCCGTCGCGTGGAGAAAACCCTGGAGCAGCCGCTCGCCGCCAGTGATATTCGGCCTCAGCCGATCTGGTCGCCGTGGATCGAGATGCTGCCACGTCCGCTGGCACAGCGCCCGGCGTTAACGGTGATCCTCGGTCTGGCACTGTTCTTCTTTTTACTCTGGCTGTTCTTGTAATTTAACAACCGCAATGCGCGCCGGGTGTGGCTTGTGGCCATTCACCCGGTGCAGCTCCCCACGTAAGTGGATGCCCATCACGCTTCCAGAAATCCAATCCGCCAATTAACTCTTTGACCTGAAAGCCCAGCGCTGCCAGTTTCAGCGCCGCTTTGGTCGAGCCGTTGCAGCCGATTCCATCGCAATAAGTGATGTAAACCTTCGAGCGGTCAAGCTGCGCGGTGGACTGCGCATCCATGGTGCGATGCGGAAATGAGATCGCCCCGCTGATATGCCCTGCCTGATACACCTCGGAGGATCGCGCATCAATCACCACAATCGCGCTAATACCCTGCGCCAGATCCTCAGCCAAATCCCAGGCATCGGTGTAATAACTCAGTTTGTGCTGCAGATAGGCCAGGCTCTGTTGCGGGCTGGCTGGCGGATAAAATAAGACCGATGACATGGCATTCTCCTGTTGTGATTTCCTTCGAGTTTACGGCAAAGTGGTCTGTAATTTGATACCACTTTAGCTGTAGCGATAAGACCACGATGAACAACACTTTTTTGGCTCTGTTCGATCATCACAATACGGGTGGATTGCGTGAACGCCTGTGCACCACGCTGCGACAGGCGATCGCGCAAGGGCATTTATCCCATCACCAGCGATTGCCATCCAGCCGCCAGTTGGCGCGGGATCTCTCGCTGTCCCGCGTGACCGTTGAGGCCGCGTATGCCCAGCTGGAGAGCGAGGGCTACCTGCTGAGACAAGCCGGACGTGGCACCTTTGTTTCTATAGCGATGCCACAACGGACGCAGCCGTCAGTAACGCATGATACGCCGCACTTCTCTGATCGCGGTGAACGGGTGCTGGCGACGGGCGGTTGCCAAGATCCGCCATTCCCGCATGCTTTTGCGGCTGGTTCACCGGAGTTACGCGCATTTCCTCACACGCAGTGGCGCCGTATCAGCAACAGCGTGCAACGTCGTCTCGGCAGTCAGGTCATGGGCTATGGTGATCCGCTGGGCTATTGGCCGCTGCGTCAGGCAGTCGCGGATTATTTGGCGCTGTCGCGTGGAGTGCGTTGTCGCGCTGAGCAAGTGGTGATGCTGACCAGCTCGCAGCAGGCGTTGCAACTGCTGGCGCTGATGTTTCTCGATAGCGGTGATGAAGTGTGGCTGGAGGAGCCTGGTTATCCGGGCGCGCGCAACGCGTTTCTCGCCGCAGGTGCCCATTGCCGGGCGATGCCACTGGATAGCGAAGGTGCCGTGCCGCTCAGCGGGCGCGCTAAGCTGGTGTATCTGACACCTGCTCACCACTATCCTACGGGTACGCCGATGAGTCTGCCACGCCGTTTACGCTGGCTGGCGTGGGCGCGTCAACATCAGAGCTGGTTAATTGAGGACGATTACGACAGCGAGTTTCACTATGAGGAACGCCCAGCTCCTGCATTGCAGGGGCTGGAAAACGACAGCAGGGTGATCTGCTTAGGAACCTTCTCTAAAACGCTGTTTCCATCGCTGCGTCTGGCATGGATGGTGGTGCCGGAGCAATTAGTGGATGCGCTGGGTCGCGCACGTAGCGTGATGGACGGGCACAGCGCTCTGCTACCGCAGGCAATCACTGCCGAATTTTTGCAACAGGGCCATTTTGCCAGCCACCTGCGGCTAATGCGCCAGCTCTATCACAGCCGGCGCGATCGATTGCTGGAGCAGATCACTTCGCGCATGCAGCCGTGGCTAACGCCTTTACACGCGGCAGGTGGACTGCAGTTGACCGTCCAGTTGCGTCAGGGCGACGAAGCGCGATTAACCCAGTTGGCTGCTGACGCTGGCCTGCTGTTACCGCGCTTGTCACCTTTATATGCAGGCAGTCCGCCACAATCTGGCTGGATGCTCGGTTTTGCTGCGCTGACGCCGGGCGAGATCATCAGCGCCTGCGATAAGCTGGTTACGCTGCTGACGCGCCACGCGCAAACGTCCAGGTAACGAGAATGCCCAACGCGGCGCAGCATGCACCGGCCAGATAGACCGAGCCGTAACCCAACGCGGTGGCGAGTAACCCGGTCAGCGGCCCGCTGGCACCGTAAGCGATATCCTGGAAGGCTGAAAAACCGCCCAGCGCCGTGCCACGAATTTGCGGCGAGACACGCTTGATCACCTCGACGCCGAGCGCCGGGAAAATCAACGAGCAGCCGCAACCGGTTAGCGCGGCGCCAATCAGCGCCATCCAGCCTGAGGTTGCGCAGGCCAGCACCAACAAACCGGCGGTTTCCACCAGCAGCGAAACCATCGCGACGCGCACACCACCGTGACGATCCGGCAGACCGCCAAAGAACACGCGTACCAATACAAAAGCACAGCCAAATGCAGTTAGCGCAAAACCGGCGTTGCCCCAGTTTTCTGCGGCAAAATAGAGCGAGGTAAACGTCCCGATCACCGCGAATCCAGTACCCTGTAATGCCAGCGCCACGCCGGGTTGGAAAATGGTTTTCACTACACTAAACAGTGAAGGGCGTTCACCACCCACCACCGGCACTTTACTCACCCAGCTATTGATCGCCAGCGAGAGCAATGGCAGCAACAATGCAACGGCACCGAGTGCCGCAAATCCGCCATGTTGATTGATCAATAAACCCAGCGGTGCACCCGCCGCCAGCGATCCATAAATCGCCATGCCATTCCACGACATCACCAACCCGGAACGTTTGCTGCCCACCAGCCCCATGCCCCAGGTGAGATTGCCGGTCAACAGCAGGCTTTCACCAAAGCCCAGCAGCAAGCGACCTACCGCCAGCAAGCCAAACTTGCCCCAGGGTGAAACCGGCAATAGCGCCGCCGCCAGATAGGCCACACCCACCAGCGCGATAGCGAGCATGCCGTGTTGTGTGGTGAGCTTCGCGCCATGCTGATCGGCGCGGCGTCCGGCAAAACTGCGCGTCAGCAGCGTGGCGAAGAATTGAATCCCCACCGCGACACCCACCATCAGGTTGCTCATGCCCAATTCCTGATGCACATAAAGCGGAATAACCGGCAGCGCCAGGCCTGCGGTTAAGTAAGTGAGAAACACCGCAAAAGATATGCAGCCCAGAGGCAGCACAGATTGCGTCTGCGTATCAGCAGCCGTGGTCATGATGGTATGAACTCCTTGTTCAGGGCATGCGCTATCAGTTCATTTGCTGCACGCGGGCAGAAATGACTTATTTGGTTCAAATTGTGCGCAAACGATTATTTTATTTCAGGCAAGATGGGATGAGTGTAGGCAAGCGGTGGGGGAAATGTCAAAAACAACAGGGGCCGGATAGACCGGCCCCTGGAAAACTGTGATCACGCTATTAAGCTGGCAGCTTACGCATTGTCAGGGTGGCGTTGGTACCGCCGAAACCGAAGCTGTTGGACATCACGGTGGTCAGCGCTTTTTCAGTTGGCTGCGTCACGATGTTCAGGCCTTTACCGGCTTCATCAATTTCATCGATGTTGATGCTTGGCGCGATGAAGCTATGCTCCAGCATCAGCAAGGTGTAGATCGCTTCCTGCACGCCCGCCGCACCCAGTGAGTGACCGGTCATGGCTTTGGTGGCAGAGATGTACGGCGAGTTATCACCAAATACTTCGCGAATCGCACCCAGCTCTTTCACATCACCGACTGGCGTAGAGGTACCGTGGGTGTTGAGGTAATCGATTGGGGTATCAACGCCCTGCATCGCCATCTTCATGCAGCGCACTGCGCCTTCGCCTGAAGGAGCAACCATGTCAGCACCGTCAGAAGTCGCGCCGTAGCCGACGATTTCTGCATAGATGTGCGCACCACGTGCCAGCGCATGCTCAAGCTCTTCAACCACAACCATACCGCCGCCGCCTGCGATCACGAAACCATCACGGTTCGCATCATAGGTACGAGAGGCTTTTTCTGGCGTTTCGTTGTATTTGGTCGACAGTGCGCCCATTGCATCGAACTCACAGGCCATTTCCCAGCTCAGCTCTTCGCCGCCGCCAGCAAACACGATGTCCTGTTTGCCCAACTGAATCTGCTCTACCGCATTACCAATACAGTGTGCTGAAGTCGCACACGCAGAGCTGATGGAGTAGTTCACACCGTGGATTTTGAACGGCGTTGCCAGACACGCTGACACACCAGAACCCATGGCTTTGGTCACCACATAAGGACCGACCGCTTTCAGACCACGCGGACCGCGCATCGCATCGGCACCGAATACCTGATAACGTGGCGAGCCACCGCCTGAACCGGCAATCAGACCCACGCGTGGGTTGTTCTGATATTGCTCGTCAGTCAGGCCGGAATCCTGAATCGCTTCGGCCATAGACAGGTAAGCGTAGATTGAAGCATCACTCATGAAACGCACGATTTTGCGATCGATGAGCCCGTTGGTATCCAGTTTGACGTTGCCCCATACGTGGCTGCGCATACCGATATCTCTCATCTCTTCAGAGAAGGTGATACCCGAACGGCCTTCACGCAGAGAAGCCAGCACTTCTTGCTGGTTATTACCAATGCTGGAAACGATACCCAGGCCAGTAATCACTGCACGTTTCATTCAATAGTCCTCATTCCACTTCTTTTGGATTGACGTGCACTCTAGCTTACAGTTGTAAGCCGAACAAGTCCGATCAGCCATTTCCTTTTGTAAATTTGCGTCATGTCACGGCAGTCGTTAAAATCGCGCCACCGCCTGAAAAACGAGCCTTTCCCGTGAAATTAGCCCCGGTTGAACACGCGCAATTAAACTGGAATGATCAGGGTACACCTGTTTCCCGAGCATTCGACGACGTCTATTTCTCCAACGACAATGGATTGGAGGAGACGCGCTATGTCTTCCTCAATGGCAACCAAATTCCTGTCCGTTTTGCTCAACATTCACGCGATATTTTTATTGTCGCGGAAAGCGGTTTTGGGACTGGTCTGAACTTTCTTACCCTGTGGCAAGCGTTCGATCGCTTCTGCAGCGAACATCCCGACGCGACACTTAAACGCCTGCATTTCATCAGCTGCGAAAAATTCCCTCTGACGCAAACCGATCTGGTTGCGGCGCACGCACACTGGCCTGAGCTGGCACTCTGGGCCGAGCAATTGCAGCAACAGTGGCCACAGGCGCTGCCGGGTTGCCAGCGTTTACTGTTCAATAGCGGTAAAGTCACGCTCGATCTCTGGCTGGGAGATATTAACGCGCTAATTAATACCTTTGATGACAGTCTCAACGCACAGGTGGATGCATGGTTTTTAGATGGCTTTGCCCCGTCTAAAAATCCGGAGATGTGGACGCCGGAACTGTTCGCCGCCATGGCACGCCTGGCCCGGCCGGGTGGGACGCTGGCGACCTTCACCTCGGCAGGTTTTGTCCGTCGGGGATTACAGGAAGCAGGCTTTACCGTGGCAAAGCGCAAAGGTTTTGGTCACAAACGCGAAATGCTAACGGGCGTGATGGAGCAGGCTTCTGCCCTGCCCCACAGCCAACCGTGGTACGCCCGCCCTGCGGCTCGTAGTCAGGAAGTGGCGCTGATTGGCGGTGGCGTGGCGAGTGCCGTGCTGGCGCTGGCGCTATTACGTCGTGGCTGGAAGGTGACGCTTTATTGCGCCGATGCAGCGCCTGCATTGGGCGCATCGGGCAATCGTCAGGGCGCGCTTTATCCCCTGCTCAATCAGCACGATCCGGCCCTCGCCACCTTCTTCCCTGCGGCGTTTACCTTTGCCCGCCGTTTGTACGACCAGCTCCCGGTGATGTTTAAACATCGCTGGTGCGGCGTACTGCAACTGGGATGGGACAGTAAAAGCGCCGATAAAATTACCCAGATGCTGGAAATGGGATTGCCACATGATGTGGCGTACGGCGTGAACAAGGAAGATGCACAGCAGTTAGCGGGCGTCGATACTGGCTTTGGTGGCATTTTCTATCCGCAGGGCGGCTGGCTCTCTCCATCGCAACTGACCAGCAACCTGCTGGAGTACGCGCAAACGATGGGTTTACGCCTGCACTGGCTGCATCGCGTGACCACACTGGAAACGACGACCGATGGCTGGACCCTCAACTTCAGCGAGCAGCCTTCGGCAAAACATCAGCAAGTAGTGCTCGCCAATGGCCATGCGCTTTTGGAAATTGAGCATACCAAAGATCTGCCCGTTTACGCGGTGGCGGGTCAGGTCAGTCATGTACCGACCAATCCTGAACTGGGCGCGTTAAATACCGTGCTGTGCTACGACGGCTATCTCACGCCGGTGAGCCCGAACTTCAACACCCACTGCATTGGGGCCAGCTACCATCGTGGCGATACCACAACCGATTTCCGTGCTGACGATCAGCAGGAAAACCGCCAGCGCCTGGTGAGCTGTCTGCCGGATGCGCAGTGGCCGCAGCAGGTGGATATCAGTGAAAACGAGGCGCGAGTGGGTGTGCGCTGCGCCACGCGCGATCACTTACCGATGAGTGGCAGCGCGCCCGATTACGCGGCGACGCTAACACAATACGCCGACCTGCCAGAGCAGCGCGCAAGGGGTGAAACCATTGCCGGGGCACCGGTTCATGCCGGTTTATTTGTGCTGGGTGCGCTCGGTTCACGCGGCTTGTGCAGCGCGCCGCTGGCCGCTGAAGTGCTGGCCGCGCAGATGAGTGGCGAGCCGCAACCGCTGGATATCGCCACGCTGGCGGCAATGAACCCAAATCGTTACTGGGTGAGAAAACTGCTGAAGGGAAAAAAGGCGGGACGCTGAGATGACGGGGCGAGCGATCGCCCCGAGTTATCAGGCTGTCTGACGGGCCTGCTGGAACAAGTTGTCCCACATGCCGATCACCAGCGCCTGGTCGCGCGGCGACAACTCACCGGCCGCAATCGCATTTTGCAGGCTGTTGGTGACATGAATTTGCAACGCTTCCGGGGTATGTTCACCACTGATTTCAACCTCAGCCACCGCCAGGGTCAGATGACCTCGCAGATAGCCACCGGCAAACAACTCGTCGTCACTGGCGTGATCGACCATGTCGTCAATCAGGGCCAGAATGCGGGATTCAAACTCTACGATCATCTTTTCAATCCTTAAATATTAGGGGGGCGAATCACAGATCTTCCGGCCACGGAAAATGTGCCGCCGTCAGCGCAGGCGTACCGTAATAGTTTGCTAACGCATCAATAAAACGTGCCGGACGTGCCGGAATGCCCTGCTCAAAATAGGTCATAACCTGAGCATGGACCTTACGCTGAAACGCGATGCGATCGGGTTCACAATCCCCTTCAAGGTTGTCACAACTGACATTGAACGGGAAATCTGCCGCCATGCAGAATAACCACTCCAGCGCCTGTGGTTTGATCTCCACCGATTCGAACTGATTTTGCGTTTGCGCATCGCGTCCGTCTGGGCAATACCAGTAACCAAAATCCACCAGCTTGCGGCGCGCTTCACCGGCAATACACCAGTGAGAAATTTCGTGCAGCGCGCTGGCGTAGAAACCGTGAGCAAACACCACGCGGTTCCACGGCGATTCCTCATCTGCTGGAAGATAAATAGGTTCGTCATCGCCTTTAATTAGACGGGTCTGAAAGTCTTCAACAAAACAGCCATCAAAAATATCCACTAGCTGCTGGTAATGATGTTCCGTACTCATAATATTTTAATCTTTAAATAAACCGCCGCCATTGTCGCACTGGCAGCCGGTCTTGACGAGTATTGGTTTACAGGGTCGCCATCCATGCCAGCAGTGCGCTGCCGTGACTATCCCACAATAATTTGGCGCTCATCACGGCCGAAACCGTCACCACCATCGGGCGGATCAGTTTCTGCCCTCGGCTCAGCACCAGTGTTGCGCCGAGACGAGCCCCTAAAAAGGCGCCAATTAGCATAATGATGCCGGTGCCCCACACCACTTTTCCACCGAACATAAAGAACAGCAGACTGCCAAAGTTAGAGGTGAAATTTAAGACTTTGGCGTGGGCGGTGGCCTTGGCTAGATTAAAGCCACACAGCGTGACAAACGCCAACGCATAGAACGAACCGGCACCAGGCCCGAAGAAGCCATCGTAGAAGCCAACGCAACCGCCACCGACCAACGCGTAAGCCAGCCCCTGCATCCGGTGCTCACGATCGGCTTCACCCAGACGCGGCATCAGCAGGAACCATAAGCCAATGCTGATCAACAGGATCGGCAGAATCTGACGCAGTACCTCGGCTTGAAGATGCTGAATCAGCACCGAGCCGCAGACTGCACCGATAAAGGTCAGCGCGATGTTCAGCCGCTGTTCGCGCAGTTTTACCGCACCGCGACGAACAAAGTAGAGGCTGGCGGAGAAGGAGCCGCCCACCGACTGTAATTTATTGGTGGCTAATGCCTGCGCTGGAGAGAGCCCCGCAGCGAGTAATGAAGGAACGGTGAGTAAACCCCCACCGCCAGCGATGGAGTCGATAAACGCCGCCAGCACCGCAACCAGAAACAGCACGCAGAGAATCCACGGGCTAACAACGAACCACTCCATGATAATCCTTAAAATGCAATCAAGAGCGGGCGCACCGAGGTGCGCCCCAACAAAGCGTTACCGTTATAACAAATGGCGGTCGAGTAAAGCCTGACAAGAAGGCGGCAACGGCGGCGGCGTTTTCTTAACGGGCGGCGTACTGCCTGGTTTTTTGGGCTGGAACCAGCTGTCTAACTCCGCGCCACAGCCATCACCCGGCGGTGGTGCGGCCTGCTCTTCACACTCCAGACTGCCAGCCGGACAGCGCAAACGCACGTGCATGTGGGCACGGTGAGCAAACCACGGGCGGACTTTGTTCAGCCAGGCACGATCGCTACCGGCATCCGCACAAAGCTGCTTTTTAATCGCCGGATTGACGAAGATGCGCGTCACTTCATCATCTTTCGCCGCCAGCTTGATCAGGCTATCGATCTGCGGCTGCCAGTGGCGCGCAATCACTTGCTTGTCATCCGGCGCCACCAGATCCAGCGGCTGTGGCTTCAGCAATTGCTGCGCCGTCCAGCGGTTTTGCGGCAGCTGCAGCCAGATATCGACGTCCAGACCGGTTTGGTGGCTGGCGTGTCCGCTGCTAAAGCGTCCGCCTGCCGCCATGCCCATATCACCTATCAACACCTGCCCCAGCTGCAATTGATGCACCTGAGTACTGAGACGTTGAATAAAGGCAATCAGATCGGGATGACCATAATAACGACGCTGATCCTGACGCATCACCTGATAATTTGGCGAGCTGAGCGGCAGTTGCTGTGCGCCGACAATACAGCCGTTGGCGAAACCGCCAATCGACTGCGGGCTGCCGGCGATCGGCTGATGGATTTGCTGCCAGGGTGTGGCAGCAAACACGGCCGCACTGCACAACAGCGCGGCAACGGTGATGAGCAAGCGGCGCATCGGTGGCTTACCAGCGCGGCACAGTGCTGTTGACGTCACCGTTTTGCGCACGCTGACGCAGCAGGTGATCCATCAACACGATCGCCATCATTGCTTCGGCAATCGGAACGGCTCGGATGCCCACGCAAGGATCGTGACGACCTTTGGTGATCATCTCCACTTCTTCACCCTCGCGGGTGATAGTTTTGCCCGGTACGGTGATGCTGGAGGTCGGTTTCATCGCCAGATTGGCACTGATGGTTTGGCCGCTGCTGATGCCACCTAAAATGCCACCGGCGTGATTGCTCTGGAAGCCATCGGCGCGAATCTCATCACGATGCTGGCTACCGCGCTGGTTAATCACCGCGAAACCGTCACCGATTTCCACGCCTTTCACCGCATTGATGCTCATCAATGCATGCGCCAAATCAGCATCCAGACGATCAAACACCGGCTCGCCCAGTCCTGGCGGCACATTCTCTGCCATTACTGTGACTTTAGCGCCGATCGAGTCGCCCTCTTTCTTCAGGCCGCGCATCAGTTCGTCCAGCGCATCCAGCTTAGAGGCATCCGGACAGAAGAACGGGTTCTCTTCGACGATGCTCCAGTCTTTGAGTTCGCAAGCCACATCACCAATCTGCGCCAGATAGCCGCGTACCTGAATGCCGTGCTTCATCTGCAGATACTTCTTAGCAATTGCACCCGCTGCCACGCGCATCGCGGTTTCACGTGCTGACGAACGACCGCCGCCACGATAATCGCGCAGGCCATATTTCTGCTCATAGGTGTAATCAGCATGGCCGGGACGGAACAGATCTTTAATGGTGCCGTAATCCTGCGAGCGCTGGTCGGTATTTTCAATCAGCAAGCCGATTGAGGTGCCAGTGGTGACGCCCTCAAACACGCCGGACAAAATTTTCACCTGATCGGGCTCGCGGCGCTGTGTGGTATAGCGCGATGTGCCCGGACGGCGGCGGTCAAGGTCGTGCTGAATATCCGCTTCCGTGAGTGGAATGCCAGGCGGCACGCCATCAACGATGCAGCCCAGCGCAATACCATGCGACTCGCCAAAAGTGGTTACGCGAAAAACTTGTCCAATGCTGTTACCGGCCATTGTGGTTCCTTGTTGCGATGTGGCGGGCGAGTGCTCGCCCCATTTTTAGTCTTTGTAGAAAGAGAAGTGGTGCTGCGCAGCGACGATCTGCTCGCGTGTTAGCATGAATACACCGTCACCGCCGTTATCGAACTCCAGCCAGGTAAACGGCACATCCGGATACTGCTCAATCATGTGCACCATACTGTTGCCGACTTCGCAAATCAGCACGCCCTGCTCGCTGAGATAGTCTGGCGCGCAGGAGAGAATGCGACGCACCAGTTCAGACCATCGCTGCCCGCCGCTAAGCCGAGTTCAGGCTCATGGCGATATTCGTTCGGCAGATCGTCCATATCTTCCGCATCCACGTACGGTGGATTGGTGACGATCAGATCGTATTTCAGCTGCGGCAAACCACGGAACAGATCGGCACGGATTGGCGTGACGTGATGGATCAGCCCGTGCTCTTCAATATTTTGTTCTGCCACTGCCAGCGCATCAGTGGAGATATCGACCGCGTCGACTTCCGCTTCCGGGAAGGCGTATGCGCAGGCAATCGCGATGCAGCCGCTGCCCGTACACATGTCGAGAATGTGATGCGGTTGTTCACTAATCAGACCCGCAAAGCGATTTTCAATCAGTTCACCAATCGGCGAGCGCGGCACTAACACGCGCTCATCGACATAGAACTCGTGACCGCAGAACCAGGCTTATTGGTGAGATAGGCCACCGGAATGCGCTCATTGACGCGGCGAATCACGCGCTCAACGATACGATGACGCTCGCTGGCCGTCAGGCGCGCATTGCGCATATCTTCGGGAATATCCAGCGGCAGCCAGAGCGAAGGCAAGACCAGTTGAACGGCTTCGTCCCAGGGATTATCCGTGCCGTGGCCGTACCAAATGCCTGCCGCCGAAAAACGGCTGACAGCCCAGCGCAGCATATCCTGAATAGTGTGCAGTTCACTCACTGCCTCATCGACGAAAATCTTGTCCACGTAGCCCTCCGCAGGCCTTAAAACAATCGGCCGATAGTTTGCCACGAAGCCGGGCAGAATTCAGCGCGGCAAGGCGAAAAAGCTGACATTTGTTGACGCTTAGCGTTAAGGTATGGCACCGGCTGTTCCTCAGCCTCTTAACCACAATCCCGAGCCATGAGTAAGAAGACGCCGCTAAGCCAGGACGACCAGTCGCTATTTCGTGAATTGATGACGGGAACGCGCAAGTTAAAACAGGACACCATCGTGCACAAACCGGTGGTGAAAACCCGTGAAGTACCGCTAAAGCGACTGCTTTCCGAGCAGGCCGACAACAGCCACTACTTTTCTGATGAGTTTCAGCCACTGCTCTCCAGCGAAGGGCCGATGCGCTACGTGCGCGCCGATGTCAGCCATTATGAATTGAAAAAATTGCGACGCGGCGACTATACGCCGGAGATTTTTCTCGATCTTCATGGATTAAGACAGCAGCAGGCCAAGCAAGAGTTAGGGGCATTGATTGCGGCCTGTCGCCGCGAACACCTGTTCTGCGCCAGCGTCATGACCGGGCACGGCAAACACATCCTCAAGCAGCAAACACCTTTGTGGCTGGCACAACATCCGCATGTGATGGCATTTCATCAGGCACCTAAACTGTTTGGCGGCGATGCCGCGCTGCTGGTGCTGATTGAAGTCGAAGAGTGGCAACCGCCAGAATTGCCTTAACGCAGAAAAAGGAAAGGGCCGCAGAGTGCGGCCCATAGAGATGTCACTTTTGGCGACATTACATCGCTTTGGCCAGTTTTGACGGGCTGACCTGCCACTCCAGCTTGCCTTCACTGGCATCTGCATCAAAATTCACATAGGCAATTGCTGAGGTCGCGAACATCGGTGGCGCTTCCTGCGGGCAGAGTTCAGAAACCAGATATCCCACCAATGGCAGATGCGAAATCACCAGAGCCGATTTGACCCCTTGCTGCGCCAGCGCCTGCAGATAACAGGCCACCATGCCCGGATCGCCACCTGGCGTTAGTTCCGGCAACACGTCTTGCCCTTCTGGCAACTTCAGTGCCTCGCGTACCGTGGCGAGCGTCTGCTCTGCACGGAGATAAGGGCTCACTAACACCCTTTCGATATCCAGCGCCTGGCCGTTTAGCCAGCTCGCCATCTGGCGCGATTCGTCACAGCCACAGATTGTGAGTGGGCGTACTGAATCACTCGCTGCTTCCAGAGCTGCGTCGCCATGACGCATGATAAAAACTTGCATAAAGCACCGCTGTTGTTTGTCGATATCGTCGGGTACCACAGCACCAGACGCTTCATTCTGCGAATGAACGCTGTGTTTTACCCCAATGGCTTCAGTATAGTCAACCGGTTGTTTATTAAATAAGCATATCTAAGAATGGTGCCGCGCCCGCTTCTCCATAGCACCATAAGTAACCCGCTGAATCTGTGCGCCTATTCATATTTGTGCAGAAGTGTAAAAATTCGTTTGCGCTTCTGACATTGCCATCAAAGCGTCACAAGGCGTGAAACGATCGCCATGTTGCTGCATTAATACACGTAATGTATTGACGATTTCGCTGGCGCCGCGTTGATCCATATAGCGGAACGGACCGCCGAGAAAAGGCGGGAAACCGATGCCAAATACTGCCGCGATATCACCATCCCGTGCTGTACGAATCACGGATTCATCCAGACAACGTGCGGCTTCGTTCAGCATCATCATCACGCAACGTTGCGCGATCTGTTCTTCACTCTGCTTTGCCTGCGGCTTGACGTTAATCAGGCCATAAATTGAGGCATCGACTTTGCGTTTGCCCGGCCAGCGAGAGGCGTTGTAAAGGTAGAACCCTTTCTGGTTTTTGCGCCCTTTGCGGCCATCTGCGAGGATGGCGTTAACCGCGTCGGGGGCGCTGAAACGCTCACCATACGCCTGCTGCAGAATCGGACTGATTTTGCTGCCGACATCAATACCTACTTCATCCAGCAACTGCAATGGCCCGACCGGGAAGCCAAACTTCACTAGTGCGCGGTCGATATGATCGACCGGCTCCCCTTCCAGCAAGCAGCGCATGGCTTCATTTATATACGGCGCAAGGATACGGTTAACGTAGAAACCGGGTTTATCGGCCACGACCACCGCTGTTTTTCCCTGCTGGCGTGCCAGCTTCACCGTGGTCGCCAGCGTTTCTGCCGATGTGCCCACATGCGGAATCACCTCCACCAGCGGCATTTTGTCCACCGGACTGAAGTAGTGCAGACCTATTACATTCTCGGGGCGCTGCGCGTTAGCGGCAATCTCGCCAATCGGCAGCGACGAAGTATTGGAAGCAAAGATGGTGTGTGGCTGGCAGTGGTTTTCGATTTCCGCCACCATTTGCTGCTTCAACGCCAAATCCTCAAACACGGCCTCAATCACCAGGTCACGCTGGCTAAAGCCTTGATAATCGACTCCACCGCTGATGCGTGCCATCTGTTGCTGCCGTTCCGCTGGCTTAAGTTGGCGTCGCTTGACCTTTTGACTCAGCAGATCCCAACTGTACTGCAGCGCGTGATTCACACCATTGAGGTTAACGTCTTTGATACGCACCGGTAACCCGGCTTTCAGCGCGGTAACACTGGCAATACCGCCACCCATCAAACCGCCGCCGAGTACGCCGATATGCTTCAATGCACGCGGTTCTGCTTCAGCCACCGCCTCTTTCTTGATCGCGGTCGACGCAAAAAACAGACTGCGCAGAGCCGCAGATTCAGGTGTCATTGCCAACTGGCCAAAAGCGCGCGCCTCTGCCGCGTGTCCAGCCTGGCTGCCCTGCTCCAACCCAATACGCACCACCTGTAAGATGCGTTCGGCTGCCGGATAATTGCCCTGGGTTTTGCTGTCGGTTTGGCGCTTTGCCATGGTGAACAGCAGAGAACGCGCCAGCGGCGCTTGCATCAGGCGATCGCGGCGGGACAGTTCACGGCGGACGATCTTTCCTTTATGTACTCGAGCAATTGCTGTTTCCAGCAGGATGGACTGCGGCACGGCATCGTCAACAACGCCAAGCTTCAATGCCTGTTTAGCGCGCAGCTGTTTACCACTCAGGATCAGCGGCAGCGCCTGCGGCACACCAATCAGTTTTGGCAGACGCTGTGTACCGCCTGAGCCAGGTAACAGACCCAATTGTACTTCTGGCAGGCCCAACCGGGTTTTATCATCCAGCGTGCAGATACGGGCACTGCAAGCCAGCGCCAATTCCAGCCCACCGCCGAGACAGGCACCGTGGATCGCTGCGACCACCGGAAACGGCAGCGCGGCAATCTCCGCCATCACTTCTTGCCCCTGACGCGCTAACGCTTCCGCCTCTTCTGCCGTCTGACACTCGGCGATCATGCTGATATCCGCACCGGCAACAAAGTTGTCGCTTTTACCCGAAATCAGCACCAGTCCCGCCAACTTCGGATTGCTGCGCGCTTCAGCCAACACCGCTTTTATTTGTGGGACAAACTCCGCCTTAAGCGTGTTCATCTTTTCGCCCGGCACGTCGATGGTGATGATGCCGACATGATCGAGCCGCATGTGTAAATGGAATGCAGATGCGCTCATTATTCGGCCTCCAGAACCATTGCGCTGCCTAATCCGCCCGCTGCGCAGGCAGTCACCAATCCTAATCCGCCGCCACGCCGCCGCAGTTCCTGCAGCGTTTGCGTGATCATACGCGCGCCGGTGGCGGCAAACGGGTGCCCATAAGCAATCGAACCACCCAGCACGTTGAAGCGCTTTTCATTCACTTCACCCAGCGCATGGGGACGATTTAGCACCTCGCGAGCGAAACGTTCATCGCGGAACATTTTCAGGTTTGCCAGCGTTTGCGCGGCGAAAGCTTCATGCATGTCGATCAGCGTGAGATCGTTGAGGGTGATGCCAGCACGATCCAGCGCCAGCGGCGAGGCATAAGCGGGACCCAATAACATATCCTGCCAGACATCAATCGCGGTAAACGCATAGCTGCGCAGATAGCCGAGCGGCGTAATGCCCAGCTCTCGTGCACGCCCTTCGCGCATCAAAATCACCGCAGCCGCGCCATCGGTCAGCGGCGTGCTATTGGCTGCCGTGACTGAACCGTGGCGGCGATCAAAGGCCGGTCGCAGTTTGGCGTAGTCGCTGGCACTGGCATTAAAGCGGATATTGTTATCCTGCTCAATCGGTGCTTTCCATGGCGGCACAAAGGCAGCCATCACTTCCTGCGCCAGAACGCCTGATTGCCAGGCGCGGGCAGCATGCTGATGCGAGCGCAACGCCAACGCGTCTTGCTGCTCACGCGTGATGCCATGGGTTTTCGCCATCTGCTCGGCCGTATCGCCCATGCGTAAGCCAGTGGAAAACTCTGCCACCGCAGGCGGCACCGGTAACAGATCGCGCGGGCGCAGGCGACGTAGAATTTGCAGTTTTTTGCTGAAGGTTCGCGCTTTATTGAGATCGACCAGTGCACGCGCCAGCGTTTTACTGACGCCAATTGGCAGCACCGAAGAGGAGTCTGCACCACCGGCAATGCCCGCATCAATGGTGCCCGCCATCAGGCTCTCCGCCACGTTCGCTACCGCCTGAAAACTGGTAGCGCAGGCGCGGCTGACGCTGTACGCATCGGTGTGCACGCTCAATCCGCTGCTCAACACGATTTCACGCGCGATGTTGGGCGCTTCCGGCATTTGCACCACCTGGCCAAACACCAGCTGATCGATAACGTCGACCGGCAATTCGCTGCGCGCCATCAGTTCAGACACCACCATGCGCCCGAGTTCCAGCGCCGTGATGCCATGAAAATCACTCGCCTGACGGGCGAAAGGGGTGCGTAATCCGTGGGTTATGGCGATACGTTCGCCCTGACGCGTCAGCAGCGGCTGCGCTTTGCTCATTGCACTCACCTGTAATTTACGACCGTGGCATCATTGCCAAACAGGTCTGACCTGATCACCAGTGTTAACCAGGTGTTGCTAAGTCGCCAATAACAGAAGAAAAAAAAGTGCGAGGGAAGACACGAAAAAAGCATAACGCTGCCGAAAGGGCTTTCGGCAGCAGCGGGATTAGCGTAAGCCGAGTTGGAAAATAAAGGTCTCAGCCTGGCAGGAAAAAGTGAAATCAACATTGAGGCGCACGCCTGGCGCTTCTTCAACGAAGTCAGCGCTGATCTCACAGGGTTCCGATTCAACCTGACGCGCTTTATCTGTTAAGTGCTTCAGCATCGCTTCAGCCGCATGACGATCGGCAAATACCCCCGACCAGCTGGCGGTACAATCGGTGTTGTCCATCACGGTGCCGACATCCACGCAGCAGCAAGCAGCCGTTTCGTTAGCACTACATTTTTTAATGGCATCAGTCATTGTTTTCTCCTGACGATAAATCGACACAATCGGATCATTTTCTGAGGCAAAGTGTACGCCCCCTGCGACCTGGCATCTATCTCCCCGCTGCTAAGTGACGAATATCACACTAAAAATTGATCCAGAACAAATTTGACCGCTATGCTAGATGAGCATCGACAAGATTTTGTTAAGCAGATCTGATTTTATCGATCAAGTTTGAAATATCTGAAAAACAATATTGCAACAAATACACAGGTCGGACCTATACTCGTCGCACTGGTCTGATATGTGCCTTTGTCATCAGTCCCTACAATCCGCCGTCCTTTGTTACGCGACGTAACAACGTTTAATAATAAATCTAGATGAGGTTGTGGTCATGAACCATAAAAACCTGTTTGCAAAGTCAGCCGTGGCAGCTGCAGTAGCGCTCATTTCGTCCCAAGTTTACGCCGCAGGCTTTCAACTTAATGAATTCTCAGCAATTGGTTTAGGTCGCGCTTATTCAGGTGAAGGTGCAATGGGCGATACCGCTGCATCCGCCAGTCGTAACCCGGCCACCATGGCATTGATGGATCGCCCTTCGTTCTCCATCGGTGCGGTATATATTGATCCGGAAGTGGATATCAGCGGCCAGAGCCCAACCGGCAACAGCCTCAATGCGAAAAACATCGCACCGAATCAGTGGATTCCAAACCTTCATTATGTTCATCCGATTAACGACCAATGGTGGGTGGGTGCATCTGTCACCTCCAACTATGGTCTGGCGACGGAGTTCAATGACGGTTACGCCGCAGGCGGATACGGCGGTAAAACCGACCTGATGACCGGTAACTTTAACCTTAGCACTGCTTATCGATTGAATGAGCATTTTAGCTTCGGTGTCGGCTTTGATGCGGTTTATGCCAAAGCGAAAATCGAGCGTTACGCCGGTGAAGCCGGGGCACGTGTCGGCATGCCAGCCGATACTCAGGTTGCGCATTTGAAAGGTGATGAATGGGGCTACGGCTGGAATGCCGGTATCCTGTATGAAGTGGATAAAAACAACCGCTTCGGCTTCACCTATCGTTCAGAAGTGAAAATCGACTTTGACGGCGATTATAAGAGCAGCATCCCAACCGCTTACAACGGCACACCGCAGGCGATTGCCTTAGGTCTGCCTTACGGTACCAGCGGCCAAACCATTCCAGGTTCACTCACGCTGAACTTGCCAGAAATGTGGGAACTGTCGGGCTGGCATAAAGTGGCACCGCAGTGGGCCGTGCACTACAGCCTGACCTACACCAGCTGGAGCCAGTTCCAGGAACTGAAAGCCACTGGCAGCAACGGCCAGACGCTGTTCTATAAAGATGAAGGCTTCAAGGATGCGTATCGCATCGCGCTGGGTACCACTTATTTCTACGACGATAACTGGACCTTCCGTACCGGTATCGCCTTTGATGACAGCCCGGTACCTGCCGATAAGCGTTCCATCTCGATTCCAGACCAGGATCGTCTGTGGCTGAGTGCCGGTGCTTCTTACGCCTTCAATGAAGATGCGTCAGTTGACCTCGGTATCTCTTACATGCACGGACAGAAAGTCACGGTGAAAGAAGGCCCTTACACCTTCAACTCCGAAGGTAAGGCCTGGCTGTACGGCGCGAACTTTAACTACAAGTTCTGATACTAAAAGCAGTTTGAACAACGGCGACAGTGATGTCGCCGTTTTTATTGCCGGCGCGACACCGGCCAATGCTCCGCCAGAAAATCAATAAAGCAGCGCACGCGGGGTGATAAATAGCGCCCGGGCCAAATTGCTGAAAATCCACTTTCGCGGATGCAGCTTCCTGGCAACACCTCAACCAGCCTGCCTTGATCCAGAAGATCCCATACCACGAAATCCGGCACATAACTGATCCCCATTCCGGCCAGCGTACTCTGCACCATCGCTTCAATGTTATTCACCGTCAGTGTTTTCAGCGGTTGGAAATCTCCCGTAACACGCAGATCGTTCAGTTCCCAGTGTTGAATCAAGCCCGTTGCTGGAAAGCGGAACAGGATGCAGTGATGCGTGATCAGCGCTGCGCTGGATAAGGGTACACCACGCGCGGCGAGATAGCCGGGGCTGGCACACAACACGAAGCGGAAAGGCCCCAACGCTCGTGCCTGTAGCCGGGAATCCTGCATTTCGCCGCTGCGAATCGCCACGTCGAATCCTTCATCAATCACATTGACCAAACGGTCACTGAAATCACAATCCAGTTCAACATCAGGATAAAGCTGACTAAATTGTGGCAACAGTGGCGTGATGAGTCGATATCCCACCACCGGCAGTGACACGTGCAGTTTACCGCTCGGATGGGCCACCGCTTGAGTTATCTCCGCCTCGACGTCACGCAACTGTTCGAGGATCGGGCGCGTGCGCGTCAGAAGCAGTACGCCTTCAGCCGTCAAACTCACGCTGCGTGTGCTGCGGTTGAACAACCGCACGCCCAGTTGCTGTTCAAGCCGGGCGACATTTTTACCCACCGCCGAGGCCGAAATTCCCAGCAGCTGCGCCGCCTGCACAAAACTGAGTGTTTCAGCCGTGCGCACAAACGAAGTTAACGCGGTGAGACTGTCCATGATAATAAACCTTTCATCCGCAAAGTATGGAGCCTTAGCCCATTTATCATCCTTTATATCCTCAATAATATGCGGCGTCATCTATCCCACTCTTTGCGAGACAATCGATGGCGGAAATCACCACTCCCTCAGTTTCAGGCGTCACAATCAGCGCAACCCTGGCCATTTTGTTGGCTGCGCTGTTGCTCCCCTTGAGTTTACCGGCGGCGTTGTCACCACTCCCGCCATCAGCCAGGCATTGCACGGCGGGCCACTGTCGCTGGCGTGGTTAACCAACGGTTTTATGTTGACCTTCGGCAGCGGTTTGCTGGCGGCGGGCGTGGCGGCAGACAAACTGCGTTACAAGCGAGTGTTCATCGCAGGGCTGGCTCTTTTCTCCCTCAGCTCATTGCTGATTGCCCTGACAGACAGCACGTTTACCCTCGGCATTTATCGTGCATTACAGGGCATCGCTGCGGCACTCACGTTGGCCGGCGGAGCGACGGCACTGGCCCATCTTTACAGTGGACCGGCACGCACGCGGGCATTTAGTTTGCTTGGTACGCTGTTTGGCGTCGGGCTGGCGTTTGGTGCACTGTTAATGGGCGTGATCACCGATGCGCTTAGCTGGCGTTGGGTGTATGCGCTGCTGTCTGCTCTGGCGGCTATCGTGGGTTTGGTGGGCCAGTTCAGTGTGGTCTCCGCGCCAGCGGCACATTCCCCACCGGCAGATATTCGCGGCACGGCCCTTTTTAGCCTCGCCCTCTTTGCGCTCACCACCACGCTGATCCTGTTACCCCAATATGGCGTATCGTCCTCAGCCGCGATCGTCGGCATTGCCGTGACGTTGCTGGCGGGTTGGCGCTTCATTTGCCATACGCAGCGTGTCGCCCATCCCGTGTTTAGCCTGGCATTGCTGCGTCAGCCGCACTTTGCTGGGGTGTTGCTGTTGCCCGTTGCAACCTGCTATTGCTATGTGGTTTTGCTGATAGTTATCCCGCTTTTTTTAATGGGCGCACGTAATCTCAGCGAAACCCAGAGCGCAATTATTTTGCTGTCTCTGACGGCCCCGATGTTGCTGTTCCCGGGCGTGCGGCTGGATTAACGCGTTGGTTTGACGCGGGTAAAATCTCGGTAGCAGGCCTGTTGCTGGCCACGCTGGGATTGATCGGCATGGCGTATGCCATCACTCTGAATGAACTGACTCTACTTGCCGTTTCTATGGCCATTACCGGTGCGGGAGCCGCCTTGCCGTGGGGATTAATGGATGGCCTCGCCGTCTCGGCGGTATCCGTGGATCGTGCGGGCATGGCGGCGGGATTGTTTAATACGGTGCGCGTGGCCGGAGAAGGCATTGCTTTGGCAATCGTCATGGCGCTGCTGGCACTGCTCAATCGCTTTGGTTTGCAGCAGCGCTTACCTGACCTGGATAGCGCCACGCGTGACAACGCTGCCGTGTGGTTATCCGGAAGTCATATTCATCAAGCACAGGAATTACTGCCGCAGATTTCTGCATCGCTGCTCAGACTCAACGTGCAGCATGCGTATCAGATACTGCTTTATGGCCTGGCAGCCATCACATTCGGATGCGCGATCGTGGTGGGGATTTTGCTTAAGCAGCCCGTTAAGCAGGCATAAAACAATGGCGGCTGAGAAAGCCGCCATTCAATTTTACTGAGAATCGATGTCTTTCAAATCGTCCTGAATCGCACCAGCATTTGGATTCTCTTCCGGCTTCAACTTGCCGCCATTGGCGAGGAAGTCATTGCGCTGGAAGTAGGCATTACGAATAAACGCATACGGATCCTGCTGCTGTTTGAGGATGGCATCGGAATCCAGCAGTTGCGCGCGCGTTTCCACGCCTTCAATCGTCCACTTACCGATCGACATCGGCCAGGTGAGCCAGCTCAACACCGGATAAAGCGTATCGACATAGTCGCCGCCATCCTGACGTACGGTGAAGCTGCCATAACCTGGCAGCACCACATATGGACCATAGCCCACGCCATAACGGCCCAGCGTGCTGCCAAAGTGGTGCGGCACTTCACGCGCCAGTTCTGGGTTGGCTTTGCCTGCCACATCGATAAATCCGCCCAGCCCCAATACGGTATTGAGGAAGAAGCGTGTGAAGTGGATACCGGCCTGGCGCGGTTCACCGACCAGAATCGAGTTCAACATGCTCGCCGGTTCGTCCAGGTTGCCGAGGAAGTTACTCATACCGCTGCGCGCAGGCACCGGCACGTAATCGCGCCAGGCAACCGCAACCGGGCGCACCACATAAGGATCCAGCACGTTCATGTTGAAGTTAAACATCGTGCGGTTAAAGCCTTCGAGCGGATCGCTGCGCTGTGCAGGCTGTGTTGGGTCGGCCGGCTTCGAGCTGGCACAACCCACTAACAGCAAACTGGCCAGCGCCAGACCGGTCAGGCGGTTATTCATTCTTATCTCCCTGTGCGGATGAAAAATGTATCGCTTCAGGGCTGCTGTTGATTAATTTCCACAGCCAGTTGCTGATGACTATCCCAGGGGGTAATCGCGCTTAAGCCAAACCAGTCACCCGACTGAGGATTAGCACTACCATCGCGCGAAATACGCACCCTGACCTGCACCTGATGCTGCGCCGAAAGCAGGCGATCGGGCATCATGGCGTTGCTGTCATCCAGCGTGAGCGATAACGGGAAGTGGCTAAGCGGTAAGCGCTTCACAGCCACGGGCACCGGTGAAACACCGTCAGACACAGAAATATACATCACTCCGCCTTGCGGTAACATTTTTTCTGCCTGCGGGGCTAAACTCACCGTCAATGCCAGATGACTATTTTGCTGTCCCGCATCCGTTTTCGCTTGTTCAATGCTGCGCTCGATCATGGTGATACGCTTATCACCGGCGGGTAATAGCTTCAGCATCACCTGCCAGGCGCCAATTGCCTGATCATATTGCTGCTGCTCAAAAGCATTAAATGCCAATAAGCTCAACGTGCGCACGTTGCTGTGTTCGCGTTTCAACAGGTCTTTCAGCATCACATTGGCCTGGCGATTGTCCTGCGGATCGCTGGAGCGCGTTAACACTTCGGCATAATCCTGCTGCAGTTCCAGATTGTTTGGTGCCAGTTGCAATGCACGTTCGAACGCCTGGCTGGCATTGGTCGCGTTGTTCAGCACCATGCCCAAGCGCCCTAGCATCGTCCAGTCATTCAGATTCTGCGGATCGTCCTGCAGGGAAGTCCGCAAGCCCAACTGTAAACGCGCCAACTCTTCCATGGTTAAGGGCGCGGCTTTTGGATCCATCACGCGCGCGCGCAGTTGAGGATACTCCTGCTGCACGCTGACCCAACCCGCCAGTTGCGCCAGACCGCCGGTTTTCAGGTAAAAACCCACCGACACCAAAATCAACACGATTAAACCCGGTAACAGCACCCAACGGCTACTGTGATGGATACGCGCCGCGCGCTCATTCGGCACATCGGTGAGCAGCGTTTGTTGCAGTTCACGCACCATCTCTGGGCGCTCGGCGACCACGCCTTCTTCTTCGTCGCGTTCCAGCTCGCGCAAACGCTGCTGGTAGAAGTCGGTATTCAGGCGATCGCGATCGCCGCTGCTGGCTTGACGTTGACGCCAGCCCGCACTGAGAAACAGCGCTGAGGCCGCCACCAGCAAAATAATCAGGGTAATCCAGAATCCAGTCATTACGGCTTCCCGTCACGCTTTAGAATCGCCGCAAGGCGTTGTTGTTCATCGTCATCGAGATCGCTACGGGTTTTCCCTTTGCGATTGCGCAGAATAATAATCAGCGCGCCGAGCACCACGAATAGCGCAGGCCCGACCCACAGAATCAGCGTTGAAGGCGTCACCGGCGGTTCATAGGTGACGAAGTTGCCATAGCGCGCCACCATGTAATCGATGATCTGCTGGCGACTCTGACCTTGCTTCATCAGCTCGTAGACTTTCAGGCGCATGTCAGCGGCAATCATCGCGTTGGAATCGGCAATGCTGTTGTTCTGACACTTCGGGCAGCGCAGTGAGCCCGTGAGATCGCGGTACTGCTCTTCCTGCTGCACCGAGTCGAACTGATAAGTGTCAATCGCCGCCCACAGGCTGGTGCTGAGCAAAATGCCCGCTAACAAAAGAAGCAGCCGTTTCATGCGCCCGCCTCCTTGTTGTATTTATCCCACAGCGGTTTCACTTCTTCGTTCCAGACGCGGTCATTCAGATCGCCCGCATGGCGATAACGGATAATGCCGTGGCCATCGATCAGGAAGGTTTCCGGAGCGCCGTAGATGCCCAAATCCAGCCCCAACATTCCGTCGCCGTCATACAAACTGAGTGCGTACGGATTACCCAGCGTGTTCAGCCAGGTGACGGCTTTAGTACGATCGTCTTTGTAATTCAGACCGACCACGCGAATGCCCTTTTCGGCCAGCGTGTTGAGATACTGATGCTCTGCACGGCAGGTGGGACACCAGGTGGCCCACACGTTGAGCAGGATCGGTTTGCCGTCGGTCAGCACTTGCTGATCGTAGATTTTACCCGGCTTGTCGAGGGCTTCCAGTTTGAACACCGGCACTGGCTTACCAATCAATGCCGATTCCAGACGCGTCGGATCGTCACCGTTGGCATTGCGCGACAGCTGCCACAACAGCGCCGCGGCCAACAGCAAGAACAGTACCAGCGGGATAAACAGGATTTTCTTACTCATGCCAGATCCTCCTGCGGTACTTTTTTACGCGAGCGGTAACGCGGATCCAGCAGGCACAGTAAGCCACCCAGCGCCATAAACACCCCGCCGAACCAGATCCAGCGCACAAACGGTTTGTAGTAAATGCGCACCGCCCATGAACCATCATCCAGCTCTTCGCCTAACGCGGCATAGAGATCGCGGGTGAAACCGCCGCTGATTGCCGCCTCGGTCATCATGGTGCGTGCCGCCGTGTAGAAGCGTTTTTCCGCATGCAGTACCGCTTCAAATTTACCGTCGCGCGTCACGTCAATAACCGCCACACCGCCGCTGTAGTTCGGCCCTTGCAGGTTGTGCACATCGCGGAAAATGAAGTGATAGTTGTGAATATCTGCGGTATCGCCGGACTTCATGCGCACATCACGCTCTACGCTGTATTGCGTGCTGAAAGCGATGCCCACCACGGTGACTGCCACGCCAAGATGGCCGAGCACCATGCCCCAGTGGCTGCGTGATAAATGGCGCAGGCCTTTGAAGAAACTGTGACGATGGGTCGCGCGCTCGTGCAATTCCATCAACGTCAGCATAATCACCCAGATCGCCATCAGCAAACCAATCACCGTCATCGCTTCGATGCGATCCTGCAGCAGCCACGGTAGCGCGATAGACAGAATCAACGTCACCAGCAAGCCGACACCCAGGCGTTTCCACAACTTTTGCGGCTCATCACGACGCCAGCGCACCAGCGGACCGATGCCCATCATCAGCGCCATCGGTGCCATCAACCACGTAAACATGGTGTTGAAGAACGGTTCGCCGACAGAGATGCTGCCCAAACCAAGCTGCTTGTGCACCAGCGGCAACAGCGTACCCAGCAGCACCACCAGCATGGCGGCAATCAACAACACGTTATTGCCCAGCAGGAAGGATTCACGCGACCAGGCTTCGCTCTGCACGCGGCTGCGCACCTTGCCACCTTTAATCGCATACAGCAGCAATGAGCTGCCAATCACAATCACCAGGAAGGCGAGGATAAACATGCCACGTGCCGGATCCGAGGCAAACGAGTGCACGGAGACCAACACGCCGGAGCGCACCAGGAAGGTGCCCAGCAGGCTTAGCGAGAATGCGGTGATGGCGAGCAGTACGGTCCACGATTTGAAACTGCCGCGTTTTTCCGTTACCGCCAGCGAGTGCATCAGCGCGGTGCCGGCCAGCCATGGCATAAAGGAGGCATTTTCTACCGGATCCCAGAACCACCAGCCACCCCAGCCCAGTTCGTAATAGGCCCAGGCCGAACCGAGCACGATGCCAATGGTCAGAAATACCCAGGCCGCCGTGGTCCACGGACGTGACCAACGCGCCCAGGCAGTATCCAGGCGCCCCGCCATCAGTGACGCAATAGCAAACGCAAACGCCACAGAGAAACCGACATAGCCCATATACAGCAACGGTGGATGGAAGATCAGGCCGATATCCTGCAGCATCGGATTCAGATCGTTACCATCAACCGGGAAATTCGGCAGGGTGCGGGTGAACGGATTAGACGTCAGCGTGATAAACAGCAGGAAACCGAGATTGATCATCCCCATCACCGACAGCACGCGCGCCAGCGCATCCTGCGGCATTCCGCGGCTGAAAATCGCCACCGCTACCGTCCAGGTGCTGAGCAGCAGTACCCATAGCAGCAGTGATCCTTCGTGCGCTCCCCATGTGGCCGCAATACGGTAGTAAACCGGCAACAGGGTATTGGAGTTGGTGGCAACGTAGGCCACGCTAAAATCGTTAACGATAAACGCATGCACTAATAACACGAAGGCGGCGACGATACAGGTAAACATGCCCCAGGCCAGCGGACGAGCCATCGCCATCAAGCGCGCGTCCTGACGGGCTGCACCCCATAGCGGGTAAATACTTAATAGCAGCGCTAATCCCAGCGCCAGGCACAGCAGAAAGCTGCCAATTTCCGGCATCATGATTGGGCACCTGCCTGCTGATATGTCGCTGCAGGTCCTTTGTGGTTTTGCTTCATTGCATCTTCAATTTCAGGCGGAGTGTATTTTTCGTCATGTTTCGCCAGCACTTCTTTGGCGTTGACCAGGTTGCCATCTTCCAGCACGCCCTGAGCAACAACGCCCTGCCCTTCACGGAACAAATCCGGCAAGATGCCTTCGTAGCTGACGCTGATTACGCCGTTGGCGTCATACAGTTTGAAAGAAACCGCCAGGGTCTTCGGATCGCGTTTAACGCTGCCCGGCATCACCATGCCACCGACGCGCAGGCGCTGGCCGGTTTCCGGCATCTGGTGCGCTTCACCTTTGCCGTACAGAATTTCGCTCGGGGTGTAAAACAGATCGATGTTGGAACGCAGCGCATACATCACCAGCGATGTGGCCAAGCCTAAGCCGACCAAAATCGCCACCACCATATACAGGCGATTACGACGACGGATATTCACACGGATTCTCCTGCTGCTTCACTGGCAGTTTTTTCGATTTGGCCGCGCGGATGCGGCGCTCCCGGGATTGACGTTGGCGAATCTCAGCCAACAAACGGCGACGGAACAGCACGGTGTGCAGCACCAAACCGAACAACGGGATTAACGTGAGGATAACGGCGAGCCAAACATAGAAGGCATAACCGCCCATGGCGAAGAAATCGCTCCATGATGCGAAAGCTGGGGTCATGCTTTGCGCCCTCCCTGTGCCACATCAATCGCCCACGGACGATGACGCTCGGTGAACAGGATCAGGTTACGCAGGCGCATTAGTGTCAGAGCGCCAAACACCAGCAGATAACCGAGAATGGCCCAGCGCAGTGGCGTTCGCATGCTTGGCGCAATCGCCTGCTGCAAAATGCCCGACGACCCCTGATGTAGCGTATTCCACCACTGCACCGAGAAGTGAATAATTGGCAGATTAACTACACCGACCAGAATCAGGATACCGGCGGCACGACCGGCGGTGCGGCGATCGTCAAACGAGTGATAGAGTGCAATCACGCCCATATAGATGAACAGCAGCACCAGTTCCGATGTCAGGCGGGCATCCCAAATCCACCAGGTGCCCCACATCGGTTTGCCCCATGCGGAGCCGGTGATCAACGCGATAAAGGTAAACACGGCACCAATCGGTGCCATCGCGGTGGACACTAAATCGGCCATCTTCATCTGCCACACCAGGCCAATGAATGCCGCAATCGCCATGGAAGCGTAAACGCCCATTGACCACATCGCCGCAGGCACGTGAATGTACATAATACGGAAGCTGTTGCCTTGCTGATAATCTGCCGGAGCAAAGCCAAAGCCCCACACCCAACCGAGCAGCAGTGTTGCCACGCCAAGCACGGCGAACCACGGAATTAAGCGACCGCATAGCTGGTAAAGCCGCTCAGGCTTTGCCCACTGGTGTAACCATTTCCACATTTGCATAGCTCACAATAAAAAGAATTCGGATTCCGGCTGCTCTGAGGCGGCACGGATTAATGCAGACTGATGCGCAAGGCCGCGGCAGTTGCGAACGGCGAAAGTGTTGCGCTCACTGCCAGCATCGCGCCAAGAATTGCCAGATAACCTCCGATCGGCAATCCCTGACCGGCGGCATCAATCGCCGCGCTGGCAAAAATCAGGACAGGTATCGACAACGGCAATACCAGTAAACTCAGAAGTACGCCGCCGCGCCGCAGCCCGACGGTCAGACCGGTGCCAATCGCACCGAGGAAACTCAAAGTCGGCGTGCCGAGTAATAGGGTTAGCGCCATCGCGCGCCAGCCGGGAAAATCCAGCGAC
This sequence comes from Pantoea rodasii, assembly GCF_002095465.1. Taxonomy (GTDB): domain Bacteria; phylum Pseudomonadota; class Gammaproteobacteria; order Enterobacterales; family Enterobacteriaceae; genus Pantoea; species Pantoea rodasii. The sequence continues at coordinate 53,705 of NZ_MLFP01000011.1, forward strand.
AGCAGTAATGCCGCCAGCGGTGACAATAAAATCAGCGGCAGCCCGGTGATCAGCCAGTGTGCGATCACTTTTCCCAGCACCGTCACCGGTAGCGGCGTTGGCAGCAAAAGTAGTTGCTCCAGCGAACCATCCAGAAAATCGTCACGAAACAGTCGTTCAAGGGCCAGCAATGAGGCTAATAACGCAGCGACCCATGCAATCCCCGGCGCAATGCGCGCCAGTTGCTGTGGATCCGGCCCGATACCTAACGGAAACAGGGTGATAACAATCAGGAAAAACCACAGCGGATTAATCACTTCTGCACCGCTACGGAACGCAATTTTTAATTCGCGCTGAATCACTCGGCCTAACATTAAGCCCACTCCGTCGTCAGACGAATTTTGCGCACGCGACCATTGTCACCTGGCAAATCCTGATGAGTGGTCAAAATCACGATGCCTCCGTTATCGGCATGTTCAGCAAAGCGCGCCATTAATTTTTCCACACCGCCTTTATCGATGGCGGTGAGCGGCTCATCGAGGATCCACACCGTTGCCGGGCTGAGCCACAGTCGCGCCAGTGCCACACGTCGTTGCTGCCCGGCCGATAACTGCGCAACCGGCACCTCTTCATATCCCAGCAAATTGACGTGTTCTAGTGCGTCAAAAATGGCCTCTTCATCACGATGACCGTGCCAGAAATGGAGATTCTCCAGAGGCGAGAGTACCGACTTCACGCCAGGATGATGGCCAAGATAAAGCAGGTTTTGGTGCCATATTTCGCGCTGCTGGCGAATCAGCTGCGATTGCCATATCACATCACCCTCTTCTGGCCGACTTAAGCCGGCCAGCAGGCGCAACAGTGAGGTTTTTCCTGCGCCGTTAGGGCCTTCAATTTGCACAATGTCACCCGGTTGCACATGGAAGCTCAGCCCATGAAACAGGGTTCGCTCATCACGAACGCATGAGAGATTAATGACTTCGAGCATGAAAGAGGGAATCGCAGCAGTGAAAAGAGGCGGGGATAATACCACAATGAATCTGTGGGCCGAAGTCTGTGAGGTGGCTCTCACTTCCCTCAAAGGGGGTATTCGTGCGCATCAGATCAAGGAATTGCGCAAAAAATCGCCTCAGTTAAAATCTTGTTACTCTTAAATTGAATCTTCGTAACATTTCGCCCTTGATAAAACCGTCTACGCTTATTACGCGCTGGCATTATCACCGGGAGAAAACATGAAGCAATCACCATCCATTTCAGAACATGACAACGATGTTGAAAGCGATGAGAAGGACCAGGGAAAAGAGATAGAAGTGGATGAAGATGCCCTGCCTCGCGGGCTGCGGCGATTCATGAAGAGATTCGGCAGGACGGGGAGAAGGAGTTAGAGCGTGATGGTATGGCCTTATTGTGGTCTGCCATAGCGGCCGGGCTTTCGATGAGCGCTTCGCTGATGGCAAAAGGCATTTTCCATGTGCATCTGGAAGAGGTGCCGGGCGGTTTTTTGCTAGAGAATCTGGGTTACACCTTTGGCTTTGTCATCGTCATCATGGCGCGTCAGCAATTGTTCACAGAAAACACCGTCACCGCTGTTTTACCGGTTATGCACAAACCTACCGGTGGAAATTTCTTACTGCTATTACGCCTGTGGGGCGTGGTATTGGCGGGAAATTTGATCGGCACCGCGCTGGGTGCATTGGCGTTTAATCACATGCCGATTTTTGACGATGCGACGCGGCAGGCCTTCACCGTGATCAGCGAGAAGGTAATGGATAACTCCCCCAGCGAGATGTTTGCTAATGCCGTTATTTCAGGTTGGATCATCGCCACCATGGTTTGGATGTTCCCTTATGCGGGCGCGGCAAAATCGTGGTGATTGTGATGATGACCTGGCTGGTGGCGCTGGGCGATTTGGCCCATATTGTGGTCGGATCGGTGGAAGTGCTGTATTTGGTGTTTGCCGGCACCCTGCCCTGGCAGGAGTTTCTCTGGCCGTTCGCCCTTCCCACGCTGCTGGGGAATATTACCGGCGGTACGTTGATTTTTGCGCTGATCAGCCATGCTCAAATTCGCAATGATATGAGCGAAGCGGCGAAGGCTAAAGCGAAGGCGGAGCAGAAGCGCAAAGAGAAAGCACAGAAGAAACAACAGTGAAATGTGGCACGACATTGTTGATAGATTGAGCAAACAGGATTTACGCGGTTAAATTCTGCTGGTTGGTACGCTATACTGCGCGCCGCGTCTCCTTAGTTAAATGGATATAACGAGCCCCTCCTAAGGGCTAGTTGCAGGTTCGATTCCTGCAGGGGACACCAGTTCAGACATTCCTCCCTCCTTAAAACAGCCAGCGAGCTATACCCAAGCTGAGTCCAGTTGCGCTCATTATTGCGCCCAAGATCCATTTGGTTTGTTTTGTCATCTCTATATGAATTTTGGCGATCTCTACATGCGTTTTGGCGATTTCCTGATGTAAATCGGCTTTCGTTACGTAGTTAGACTTGATCACCGCCAGGTCGGTTTTCACCGTTTCCATATCGGTTTTCAACGTTTTAATATCTGTCTTCATTTCAGATACATCGGCTTCAAGCTTTGACACGCGCATTTCCATCGTTACCACTCCGCATAAGCTGAACATGTAATTATCACATTAAAAACAACATGTTAATGGATGGAATTCTATCTAAATAGAAGAAGAAATCACCATAAATAGCGATTGAGTGAATGAATCTGAGACGTTTCTCGGAGTTAGAACCTGCCTGTTCCAGGCAATTACAGTGAAATCAAAGCGGGTGCGCGTTTTGGCGCCATGCGGAAGGGGTTACGCCATGCAACTGGCGGAAACGGTTACTGAAGTGACTGGACGAGTGGAAACCGCAGCGTAGCGCGATTTCTGTTAACGGAAGAGTACTGAACTTCAGCAGTTGCAATGCAGTGTCCATACGGCGGCGCATCACGAACTGATGGGGCGCTTCGCCCACGCTGCTGCGGAACATGCGCGCAAAGTGATACTCACTCAAGGCAGCTTCTGCAGCTAATTGCGCCAGCGTTAAAGGCTGATCTAACTGAGCATCAATAAACGCCAGCACACGGCGCAGCACCGCTGGCGCTAATCCACCGCGCACCTGTGGCGCCTGCCATTGCACCTCGCTGTAACGCTGCAAAAGGTGCGTCATTAACAACGTTGAGGCGCTGCTCAACATCAGCTGGTTGGCGGGTTGCTGCCAGTCCACGCTCAACAGAAAATGGCGATAAAGCTGCGTGATGCGATCATCATCGGCAAAGATTTTTCATGCAGATTAAGCTGTGCCGGACTGCGATCCCAAATCTGTTCGCCAAGATGGCGCAGATGCTCGTCAGTACAGTAAAGATGCACAAATGAGAGATCCGCGCGCAGATCCCATGTTGATTCAATGCCAGAAGGCATCAAACAAAATCTGTCCGGTCCACCACCATTGCGCCAGCCGTGTTCGGTTTTATGCCAGGTGTCGTAGCCATCTGCGGTATACAGGCTCAACGTATGATGATCGCTGAGGTTGGTCACACGATCGCCGCTATTGAACCAAGCCGCCAACTTGATGCCACCCGACAGCTGCACGCTATCGCGCAGTTGCGCTTTATGGCGCTGCAGCATGTCAAAGGTCTGATAGTCGGGCATCAAAGGGGTCCACTCACAGGTTAATGAGCATAGTTTACGGATCTCCGCGGCCAGAGAACAGGCCAGCACAGGACATCAGCGTAAAAAGCGCAAGATTTTGCAATTACCACGCAACCGCATGCAAGCCGATAGCCCTCCGATCCATCAAACTATGGGCAATGATTTTGCTGGAGAGCATGCGATGAATATTGTGTTGTACCTCGCGGTGGTGTTGATCTGGGGCACCACCTGGATTGCTATTTTTCTGCAACAGGAAGCCGCCAACACGCCAGTTCTGGTGGCGGTATTCTGGCGCTTCCTGTTGGCATCAGTGCTAATGCTGGTGATCCTAAAACTGATAAAACGCCTGCGTCCGCTGGACAAACAGGATCACCTATTCTGCTTGCTGCAGGGTTGCTGTGTTTTTGGGTTCAATTTCGTCTGTTTCTATCATGCGGCAGCGTGGATCAGCAGTGGATTAGAGTCGGTGATCTTCTCGATGGCGGTGCTGTATAACGCCCTCAACAGCTGGATATTCTTCCGTCAGCGCCCGCCGTTTCGTCTGCTGCCAGCGGCAGTGCTCGGCTTGGGGGGAATTGTTGCTTTATTCTGGAATGACATTCAGGCAGCGCATCCGGCTCCACAACTGTTGTGGGGTGTAGGACTGAGCGCTTTGGGCACTCTCGGCTTCTCATTCGGCAATATGATCTCCACTCGTCACCAGCGCCGCCAGCGTGATGTACTCACCACCAACAGTTATGCCATGTTTTATGGCGCGATCATCATGGCAATTGTAGCCCTTCTGAACGGCGATTCACTTGCTCCCGCGTTCAATCTGCAATGGCTTGGCTCAATGAGCTATCTGGCGATTTTTGGTTCAGTGCTGGGATTTGGTGCCTATTTCACGCTGGTGGGTCGTATTGGAGCCAGCCAGGCCGCCTACAGTACGCTGTTGTTTCCGTTGGTCGCACTGACACTGTCGACGGTTTATGAAGGATACCAGTGGCACAGCAATGCGATTGTCGGGTTGGTGATGATTTTGGCGGGTAACATGGTGATGTTTGTGCGCTGGCCCACGGCACGAAAATTACGTCTGGCCTAAATAGCGAGAGCGGGCATTGCGCCCGCTCTTTGGTCCTCTAACGCCAGCCCTGGACGCCGATATTGAGCTGGTGAGGTTTATTGATGGCTTTTCTGGCAATCCAGTAAAGCAGAACGCGTTCATCATCTCTGTCGCGATCGGCCATAGCCAGTAATTTCAGCGACAGCGTGGATTTATTCACAGGCTGATGCTCATCGCTTAACTCGATCACCGCCTGACCGATGATGCAGCAAACTTCATCCTCGCTGGACGCGGATTCATATGCTCGGTCTTTCATATTTCCTCCCGTTGATTGAGTTTTAATCCTGGCAAAGTTTTGCCATTTTGCCGCGAAATGGGTGCGCTTATCACACCTGGTTACACATGTTTACCCATAGCAACCGGTGCGCTTAAAATGACATCATTGCTGTTAAACGCCATTCATACCCGATTTTCTGCATTTCATTCCCTGGTCCTGTCTCTTGATGCCCTGCTCCGCCCTGCGCGCGCGTAGTGCGCTTATTATCGCTGCAGATTCCGCATTCCCTGATGGGAGAGACAAAAATGAAAACAGCCACATCCGCTCAATTTCAGCGTACCCGTATGCTTACCCTTATCGGCACCATCATCACGCAGTTTGCACTGGGCTCGGTCTATACCTGGAGCCTGTTTAACGGCCAGCTGGCGCACAAGCTGGATGCACCGATCAGCCAGGTCGCCTTCTCGTTTGGTTTACTCAGTCTTGGGTTGGCGATAGCGTCATCGCTGGCTGGGAAATTACAGGAACGTTTTGGTGTCCGTAACGTCACCATTGGCGCCGGGATACTGATGGCGATTGGATTCTGGCTGACGGCTCACGCTGATAACCTGATGATGCTGTATCTCAGCGCCGGGATTCTGGTCGGTCTGGCCGATGGTGCAGGTTATCTGATGACGCTGTCCAACTGCGTGAAGTGGTTCCCGGAGCGTAAAGGACTGATCTCAGCCTGTTCCATTGGTGCTTATGGTTTAGGCAGCCTCGGCTTCAAGTTTATTTGTGGTGCGCTGCTGAGCACTTACGGTCTTGAAAACACCTTTATGATTTGGGGTGTGCTGGCGATGAGCATGATTATTATCGGTGCACTGATGATGCGTGATGCGCCGGTACAAAAAGCCAATGGCAATGCTTCACACCAGGAGACAGATTACACCCTGGCGCAATCCGTGCGTTTACCGCAGTACTGGATGCTGGCACTGATGTTCCTGACGGCCTGCATGAGCGGTCTGTATGTGATTGGCGTAGCGAAAGATATCGGCGAAGGTATGGTGCATTTGACCACGCAAACCGCAGCCAATGCCGTTACCGTGATTGCCATTGCCAATCTGAGCGGTCGCCTTATTTTGGGTGTGCTCTCTGATAAGGTGGCGCGCATCCGGGTGATATCACTGGCGCAAATCGTTTCTCTGGTGGGTATGAGCATTCTGCTGTTCACCCGCATGAATGAAACCACCTTCTTCCTGTCGCTAGCATGCGTCGCCTTTAGTTTTGGCGGCACCATTACTGTGTTCCCTTCATTGATCAGTGATTTCTTTGGCCTGAATAATCTGACGAAAAACTACGGTTTGATTTACCTCGGTTTCGGCATCGGCAGCGTAATGGGCTCATTGGTGGCTTCCGTGTTTGGCGGTTTTACCGTGACCTTTAGCTTAATCATGACGCTGCTGGTGATTTCACTGGTGCTGTCACTCAGCATCCGTCTGCCAAATCGTCAAAACGTCGCTGAACCTTTGCTGCATAATTAACGCCATCAGATGCCGCATAAAAATGCGGCATCTCTCTTCTCCATCATTTCTACATAAATAGAAGCGAATTGAGAATAACTGTTAATTAGAATTGCATTTCAGACTATTCGCGCTACTATAAACAGGCATTCGGTTTTATCTGATTGGTTTATTCCCTGCCCTGACGTTTTTAGCTTTAAATTGACACATCTGGCAATAGATCCAGAAATAACTCTACATTTACTGCATCTTCACTCCACTTTTCCCCAGTAATCTGGCTTCATTGGAAAAGAGGAGGACTCTCCATGAAAACATTAATTAAAGCTGCTTCGGTTATTGCCATTATGACTATGTTAAGTGGTTGTATCGTTCATGATGGCCGCGGCCCGGGATGGGGCCACGGTGGCGGATGGCACCATGACCGTGGCTACCATGGACGTCACTGGTAATTGGGCAAAGCACACACAGCAAATAATAATAAAATAAAAAGGGCGGGAAATTATCCCGCCCTATTTTTTTAGCTTTTCACCGCGTAATTACATTGATACCAGGCTTTCTTTAATCCGGGAAGATGGCTGTCCTGCGCCGGCAACGATTCCACTTTATCAAACCCACGTTGATTACAATAATTCGCCAGATCGACTTCCATGGCATCTCTATTTAACGTCTGTGGGTCAAAACGGTACTGCACAGTATTTGAGCTGGTGTCTTCGTCAACACGTTCAAATCCACCGGGTTTGCTGACACTACAACCGGCCAGCATAAAAAGCGCCATGGCGCTAATAAGCATTTTTTTCATTAAGGTGTCCTCTTCAGGCGAAGCAGTCTAAAAGGCAACGCCGTGCGCATCTATAGGAAACTGGCGCGAAATGTTCAATAAAACAGAGTTTTTACCAATCAAATCAATCAAACCAAACGGTTTTCCATATCACGTGTGAGGTGACATGATGATTTCAGACAATACAAAGTCTGCACCACACCAGGTGATACGAGAAAAACAAACTGATAGTGACCTTCATGCCCGCGCTGAGCGGGCTTTTTTTGCGCGTAAACCTAACCGGTAAGGCTGACCATCTTACGCAAAAGATTGGCTGACTGTTTGGCAGGCAATGCGAGAATGCCGCTGTAGAGATCGATCGACATGGCACACATGGCGCTGCGATCAACAGCGGTATCGGCGGGCATGTTGAGCTGCTGCAGTTTATCACCCCATTTGCCGTAGAGTTTTTCCACCACACTTTGCAAATCACGTTGCGCAGCCTGTTGATCAACCGGTCGCTCCTCACCCGTGCTTTTTTGCAATAGCTGGTCCAGCGCCTGCGCATCTCGCTGATACAGTTCAGGGGACAACGCTTGCTGAAGATTGATGCCGCCGTTGACCTGTGGATAGAGGAAGCGGAAACAACGTTGCGGTTCAGGTTGTTGCAACGCCTGCATCTCTTCTACCGAGACGCGCAGATAATTGAGTAGCGTCTCATCATCCGCACGCGCCATACGTTGATTGACCAAATCCATCAACCAACCACGTAATTCACCCAAGGCCAAATCGGCGGGCACGCCTTCCATGCGCTTGTGCAGCAGCTCGCGATTAAGCATTTGCCACAGCGCCGGCTCTTGCGTTTTCAACTGGCGATAGCCTGGTGCCAGGCTTAATTGATTCGCCACGTCCGTTTCCAATGCCTGCCGCTCTTGCCGGGGATGCAACCAGCTAAACCACAGCAAATTTGCCAGCACCAACGGCAGTAAAAACAGCACCATGCCCTGCCATAAGCGCAACGCAGTGGTACGAATCAGTATGACGATAATAATCGCCAGCAGCGCAAATGCCGCTAGCGTGATAGGAAGGAGGGAAAACATGGAGCGTGATTAATCCTTGCGAACGTCAATCAAAACCGGGCAGTTGGCGCGCTCAATCACAGCGGCGCTCACCGAACCTTTTAATAATCGATTGAAAGGAGAGAGATGACGGCGGCCAATGATAATCATGCTGGCCTTTAATACTTGAGACTGCGCCACGATGGTTTCTGCTGCTTCACCGGCCAGAATCAAACCTTTGGCGGCGACACCGGCTCGCAGCAACGGTGCCAGCGCATGACGCACCACCATTTCGGCGGTGTTTTGTTCATCTTTCGCGGCGACAAAATCATCCGGATCTTCGCCCGCATCGATCTCAATGGGCTGATTGCAGGATGAATAAGCCGGATCGACGCAGCACAAAACGGTGACCTGAGCCTGTTGCGCCAGCGCCTGTTCAATGGTCAGCGCGATCACTTTCTCTGCCACCGGTGAATTATCGATGGCCATCAGCAAGGTTTTCATCAGTTGGTTATCCTTCCACAGCGGTCATTTTGCCGATTTCACGAATCAGCGCCTCTTTGCACTTCATGATTTCATCACGATAACGCGCTTCCTGTTTATGAAAACGCGCCGTCGGCACCAGCAGCGAAATAGAGAAGCGGCCAAACAGCGTGTCTATCGCCACCGCCATGGTTGAAATACCTTCCAACGTTTCGCCACGATCGATGGCCAATCCGCTCACGCGTACCTGAGCAATCAGTTCCAGCAACTGAGGCAGGGTTTTCACCGTCATTTCGGTAAGCTCTTTATACGCTTCGCCGACCATCACGCGCACATCTTCATCACTCTCCAGCGCCAGCAGCGCACGGCCGCCAGAAGTGCTGTAAAGCGGCAAATTCAACCCGATGCGCGGCACCACCCGCAATTCCCGTGACGCCACGACATAGTGAACAATCGCTAACTGCGTGCCGCTGGCGCGCGCCAGTGACACCGTTTCGTTGATATCGGCAGAGAGTTTTCCAGGAAGGGTCGCACGATTTCGACCACATCGCTGTGCACGCTGGAAATGAGCTTGAGCAATGCCGGCCCGAGACGCAAACCGCCCGCACCGCTGCTGCGAACCAGCTGAGCACTGTCCAGCGCAGCAATAATGCGCTGCACCGTTGAGCGCGGTAAATCCACCACTTGCGCAATTTCGCCCAGACTCATGCCGCCGGGATGTTCACCCAACGCATTAAGAATTTTTGCCGCACGCGCGATGACCTGAATGCCACCCGCTTTTTCATCCTCACGGCTTGAGGGAAGTTCAACCATGATGCGTTCCTTTTTGGCCTGCCCTACTTTAGCGCGAATGACCGCACTTTTACACCCTGTATCACATTGCAATACATCATACCGAGATGTAAGATGCGACATGTATCACATCGCAATACACTGCATCAATATTAATAAACGAGAAACCTGCTATGAACGCCCAGCCCGTTGCGGCTCCGGCACCCCATCCGTTTACCTTGCGCCTGGCGCTGGGATTGGTTGGCGTGCTGATTGCTGCGCTCACCTCCGGACTTAACGACCGTGTCACTGACATTGCGCTGGCAGATATCCGTGCCGCCATCGGTATTAGCTTCGATCAGGGCAGTTGGATTATTTCCGCTTACCAGGCCGCAGAAGTGGCCGCCATGATGATCGCGCCGTGGTTTGCCGTGACCTTTTCACTGCGTCGCTTTGCTCTGGCCGTTTCCGCCGGCTTTATGCTCAGTGGATTACTGCTGCCACTGATGCCCAATGCGCCACTCTTTATTGCGCTGCGCGTGATACAGGGCCTGTTTGGTGGCGCGTTACCGCCATTGCTGATGACCGTGGCGCTGCGTTTTTTACCGCCGCCGATCAAGCTCTATGGTCTTGGTGCCTATGCGCTGACCGCCACCTTTGGCCCTAATCTTGCCGCCACGCTCGCCGCCTTCTGGACGGATGAAGTCAGCTGGATGTTTGTGTTTTGGCAAGTTATCCCCTCAATGCTGATTGCCATGCTGCTGATAGGCTGGGGCCTGCCGCAGGATCCATTGCGTTTCGAACGTTTCAAGCAGATGGATATATTCGGCATGCTGACCGGTTGCTCAGGGATGGCATTACTGATCCTAGCGTTGACGCAGGGTGAGCGCCTGGACTGGCTGGGTTCGCCGTTGTTTATCGGACTATTATTCAGCGCCTTCGCGTTGCTGACTGTGTTCTTTATTAATGAATGGTTTCACCCGTTGCCGCTGTTCAAATTGCAGATGTTGCGCCGCCACAATTTAGCGCACGGTCTGCTGGCGCTGGCGGGCGTATTGATTCTGTCGCTATCAGGATCGGCGCTGCCCTCAGCCTATCTTGGCCAGGTTGAAGGTTTCCGCACGCTGCAATTCGCGCCGCTGGCATTAACCATTGGTCTGCCGCAATTGCTGATCGCCCCGCTGGTGGCGGCACTGCTCAATATCCGCTGGATCGATTGCCGCTGGATGCTGACCGCCGGCGTGTTGCTGCTGGTGATCTCCTGTCTGATGGGGATGAACATCACCAGCGACTGGGCGCGACAAAATTTTTGGCTGATTCAGATTTTGCAGGCCTTTGGTCAGCCGATGGTGATTTTGCCGGTGTTAATGAGCGCCACCAGCGTGGTCGCGCCGCCTGAGGGCCCATTTGCTTCGGCGATGTTTAATACCGTGCGCGGCTTCTCCAGCATTGCCGCCAGCACGCTGGTTGAGTGGTTTATCAGCCACCGTGAAAAGTTTCACTCCAACGTATTAGTCGGCAATGCGGCCAGCCGGCCCTGGCTGATGACGGCGCCCAGCAGTGCGCAATCCAGCAGCAGCTTTCCTTTATTGCCTGATGGCAGCATCAGCAGCACTGAGAATCTTAGTGGTTTTGCCACGCTGCTGAAGCATCAGGCGATGGTGTTGAGCCTGAGTGATTGCTATCAGATGCTGATAAGTTTTGCCGCCCTGCTATTGCTGCTCACTGTGTGGTTGCCAAAACGTGTCTGGCCACCACAAACCCTGATTCAACCCGTTACGACGACGTCGAGATAATTGATATGCAAGCTTTTGCTATGAAAAGAACGGTGCTGCTGAGCGCCTTGTTAATGGTGTTGCTGGCCATGGCCTTTTTTGTCTGGTCATCAATGACCGGTAACGATCATCGCACGGATGATGCGTATGTGAATGCCGATTACACCCTGGTCGCCCCGAAGGTTTCCGGCTATATCGCCAGTGTCAATGTGCTGGATAACCAGCGCGTTAAGGCTGGCGAGTTGCTGGCCACGCTCGACGATCGTGATTACCGCGTGGCGCTGGAAACGGCGCAGGCGAATTTGCTGGTCAGTGATGCCAAACGCCTGAGCAGCCAGGCTCAGTTGGAACAACAGCAATCGACCATTGATGAAGCGAAAGCGACCTTAGCGGCCAGCCAGGCGTCAGCGCAGTATGCGGGTCAGAGTGCTGCACGTTATAACCAGCTGTATAAAAGTGGCACGATTGCCGCCGATGAACAGCAGAAAGCCAGCTCGACCCAGCGTTCAGCCTCCGCGGCGGTGCGCCAAAGTGAAGCCGCGCTGGCAGCGACCATGAAGCAGGTGGGCGTGTTGCAGGCGGCGGTGCGCCAGGCCGAAGCCGATGTCACCGCGGCACAGGCTAGCGTGGATCAGGCAAAACTGAACCTCTCTTATACGCGTATTGTGGCACCGGTGGATGGCATGGTCGGTCAGCGCGCAGTGCGTCTCGGTGCGTACGTAAGTGCTGGCACGCGTTTGCTGGCGGTGGTTCCTTTACAACAAACCTATATCACCGCGAATTACCTCGAAACCCAACTCGCCGATGTACAGCCAGGCCAGAAGGCTCGGGTGAAGGTGGATGCGCTGCCTGAGAAAGTTTTCACCGGTCGCGTGGATAGCATCGCACCGGCCACCGGTGCCACTTTCTCAGCTATCTCACCGGACAATGCCACAGGCAACTACACGAAAGTGGTGCAGCGTTTACCGGTTAAAATTGTGCTTGATGCAAATCAGCCCGATCTGGCGAAATTGCGGGTGGGAATGTCTGCCATACCTGAAATTGAAGCCCGGTGAAAATGTGAGCAATCTCTCAGAACTGGCCTATTTATTTTCGGATCGATTCCGCGTAAATTAGCGCTCGATCCTGTTCTGAGTTCGCTTAGAACCACCTGAGAAGAAAGCGTGCAGCGGATATGAACTTCACCTTTCTCTTATTCTGTTCGGGTTACGCTGGAGTGGGATCACCAGCCTGGTAGCCGCTCAGAGGAGTCGTTTTGTGAGATATGCTTTGATGGGAGTGTCTTTCTTCCTGTTGATTTGGGTTGGCACCTTCGTGCTGATGCTGAAATAAATCCTGCCAGGCGGGGCGACCCATGAGTCGCCCCTCTTAGTATTTACTCTTCTTCTTCCAGCGCTTTTACCGTTCCCGGCAAAATGCCATCCGCACGGAACATGGCTTTAATGCCACGTACCGCCTGACGAATACGATCGCTGTTTTCAATCAGTGCAAAGCGCACATGGGTATCACCGTAGTCACCGAAGCCGATGCCTGGTGAGACGCACACTTTGGCTTCCTGCAGCAGCAATTTGGCGAACTCCAGCGAACCGAGATGGGCGTAGTGATCGGGAATTTTCGCCCAGACGTACATCGAGGCTTTTGGCAAATCCACCATCCAACCGGCTTCATGCAGCCCTTTCACCAATACATCGCGACGGCGTTTGTACTGTTCTGCAATTTCGCGCACACACTGCTGATCGCCTTCCAGTGCGGCGATAGCGGCGACCTGTAATGGCGTAAAAGTGCCGTAATCGTGGTAACTCTTAATGCGCGCCAGCGCAGACACTAACTCTTTGTTTCCAACCATAAAGCCGATGCGCCATCCCGCCATGTTGTAGCTTTTTGACAGGGTAAAGAATTCCACCGCCACGTCACGTGCGCCCGGCACCTGCATGATCGATGGCGCTTTCCAGCCGTCATAGGTGATGTCGGCGTAGGCGAGATCGTGAATCACCAATACGTTGTACTGTTTCGCCAGCGCGATTACGCGTTCGAAGAAGTCGAGTTCAACACACTGTGCCGTGGGGTTTGACGGGAAGCCGAGGATCATCATTTTCGGCTTTGGATAGCTTTCGCGAATCGCGCGCTCCAGCTCATTGAAGAAATCGACGCCGGCCACCAGCGGTACGGATCGTACTTGTGCACCGGCAATCACAGCACCATAGATATGAATTGGGTAGCTCGGGTTCGGCACCAGGACGGTGTCACCGTGGTCGAGTGTCGCCAGCATCAAGTGCGCCAGACCTTCTTTGGAGCCGATTGTGACGATGGCTTCTGATTCCGGATCAATCTCAACCTGATAACGTTCTGCGTACCAGCGCGAGATCGCGCGACGCAGGCGTGGAATGCCTTTCGAGGTGGAGTAACCGTGGGTGTCTTCGCGTTGCGCTACCTGACAGAGTTTTCCACGATGTGTGGCGGCGTAGGGCCATCAGGGTTCCCCATCGAGAAATCGATGATGTCTTCGCCGCGCCGACGCGCAGCCATCTTCAATTCAGCGGTGATGTTAAATACATACGGGGGAAGGCGTTCAATACGCGAGAAACGACGGGGTGTGCTGTTATCAGCCATGATGTCCTCTGGTTTACGTAGGCGCCCGGACCGTCCGAGCGACGCTGGTCACTGTGGTGACCGAAGTAAGACCATAACGCGCTGATAACAGAGTTGTCGAGAGCGACTGAAAATATTTTTAAAATTGCGGATTCAGGCGGCCAAACACCCAATCGTTCACCCATTGGTCGTTTAGCAGATAATTATCCCGCAGGGTGCCCTCCAGGGCGAAACCATTCTTTTCCAGAATGCGCCGTGACGGCCAATTCCCCTCAATCACCAGCGCTTTGAGCTTATGAAATTCTGCCTGCAATAAAAAATCACACAGCGCGCCCAGCGCTTCACTGCCATAGCCTTGGCCCGTGAAGCGATGGCTCAGCATGTAACCCACTTCGGCCTGTCGATAGGGTTGCCATTCTGCGCTGCAACCAAACAGGCCGATTGGCTCATGCGTGTCGCGCAGGCGCGCCACCAGGCACATCATATGGAAGCTGGTGATCTGCCAGGGTGCGAGACGTTCAGTAAAGCGTTGGCGAATATCATTTTCATCAGGGATTTCACTCACCCAGTTCATAGTGGCCGCGTCTTCATGTACCGCTTTGAATATTTGCCAATCTTCAGGTTGTAAGCGTGTCAGGGATAACCGAGAGGTGAGAAGTTGCATTGCTGCGCTCCGCAAATGTGCTTACGGCAACATAGCAAACCGGACCATTTACAACCAGCATTCCGCGCACGGATAACTAATCCTCTTTTTGTTACTCAAGTTTTCCTCTTTTTGGTGAGTTGGGGGAGCTGGGTACTGGGTATGATTGTCGCTGCTGGTTCGGTGCCAGGGCCAGAACGGGCCAGCCCGATCGCAAAGACAAAACGCATCCCTGCAGATCGGCTGGGCCATATATGGCCCAGACGCTTTGCTCTTCGGGCTGGCCCGTTCTGGCCTTTAGATGAAGGCGTTGCTGTTTTGAAAAACCGAATGGAGCAGTTTGGCCTTGTGCTGAAGGCGTTGCTGTTTTGAAAAACCGAACGGAGCAGTTTGGCCTTGAGCTGAATGCGTTGCTGTTTTGAAAAACCGAACGGAGCAAGTTTGGACTTGTGCTGAATACGTTGCTGTTTTGAAAAACCGAACGGAGCAGTTTGGCCTTGTGCTGAATGCGTTACTGTTGAAAATCGTATGGAGAATTCGGCAGGAAAATTGATCTAAACCATCATTAGCGCTTTGCTCGCATCGCGGCGCTGGCAGATCTTGATCACATTTTTTATCATAGCGGCATTCAAGCTCTGTCTGAGAGATGCCCTTGCCTTCCCACTTCGACATGCTGCTGGCGGTTTTTGACCGTGCAGCACTGATGCTGATTTGCCTGTTCTTCCTCACTCGTACGCGGGTGTTTCGTCAGCTGCTGCAAAAAGATGAGCATTCGATCAAAGAGAAAGTGGTGGTGACGGCGATTTTCTCGCTGTTTGCGCTGTTCAGCACCTGGTCCGGTATCAACGTGGACGGATCATTACTGAATGTCCGTGTGATTGCGGTGATGTCCGGCGGCATTCTGTTTGGCCCGTGGGTGGGCATTGCCACGGGTGTGATCGCGGGAATACATCGTTATCTGATCGATATGGATGGCGTCACCGCCGTGCCCTGTTTGATCACCAGCATCATTGCCGGCGTGGCTTCTGGCTTCATCAATCAACGCGTCAGCAAAGAGCAGCGCTGGCGCGCCGGCATCCTCGGCGGCATGCTGTGTGAAACCCTGACCATGGTGCTGATTGTCTTGTGGGCCAGCCCGCTGTCGTTAGGGTTTTCGATTGTCACGGAGATTGCCTTGCCGATGATTCTCGGCGCATCGAGCATTGGCCTGATTGTGCTGTTGGTGCAGAGCGTGGAAGGCGAAAAAGAGGCCATTGCGGCTCGTCAGGCGAAGCTGGCACTGGAAATTGCCAATAAAACCTTGCCGCTGTTTCGTCAGGTGAATAGCCAATCTTTGCGTCAGGTGTGCGATATCATCCGCAGCGAAATTCATGCCGATGCCGTAGCGATCACCAATACCAAGCAGATACTGGCCTATGTCGGATATGGCGAACACAATTATCAGAATGGTGATGATGGCATCAGCCCGACCACGGCCCAGTCGATTGCGAGCGGCAAAATCATCATCAAGAACAATGATGAGGCGCACCGCACCAAAGATATTCACTCAATGCTGGTTATTCCCCTTTGGGAAAAAGGGGAAGTGACAGGCACACTAAAAATCTATTATCGCCGTGCTCATCGCATTACCGGCTCGCTAAAAGAGATGGCGATTGGCCTGTCGCAAATCATCTCGACCCAACTGGAAGTGTCGCGCGCGGAGCAATTACGTGAAATGGCCAACAAAGCCGAACTGCGCGCCCTGCAAAGCAAAATCAATCCACATTTCCTGTTTAACGCGCTGAATGCTATCTCCGCTTCAATTCGGCTAAATCCAGATACCGCGCGCCAGTTAGTGATTAACCTCTCGCGCTATCTGCGCTACAACCTCGAACTTAATGATGATGAGCTTATCGATATTAAAAAAGAGCTGTGGCAGGTGAAAGATTACATCGCGATAGAGCAAGCACGCTTCGGCGATAAGCTGTCGATGATTTATGACATTGATGAAGACCTGCACTTTTTACTGCCCAGTCTCTTGATTCAGCCGCTGGTAGAGAACGCTATTGTGCACGGTATTCAGCCATGCCGCGGCAAAGGTGTGGTCACGCTGAGTGTCAAAGACCTTGGGGATGATGTGCGGGTTGCGGTGCGCGATACCGGCGCGGGCATCAGTGAAGAAGTGATTGGTCGTGTAGCGCGTGACGAGATGCCGGGTAACAAGATTGGTTTGTTGAATGTCCATCATCGGGTGAAATTGCTTTCTGGCCACGGTCTGACGATTACCCGCCATCATCCAGGCACCGAAATTGCCTTCACCCTGAGCAAGAATGGTCAGCGCCTGGCTGCACCGTTAAGCCATATCACGGAACCCAGCGCGTGAAAGCCATTATCGTCGAAGACGAGTTCCTTGCTCAGCAAGAGTTGAGCTGGATGATCCAGCAGCACAGTCAGATCAGTATTGAAGCCTGCTTTGATGACGGTCTGGAAGTGCTGAAGTATCTGCAAAATCACCGCGTGGATGTGATCTTTCTCGACATCAATATTCCTTCGCTGGACGGCATGCTGCTGGCGCAGAATATCAATCAATTTGCCCACAAGCCTTTAATCGTATTTATCACTGCATGGAAAGAGCACGCCGTTGACGCGTTTGAGTTGGAGGCGTTTGACTACATCCTGAAGCCTTATCATGAGTCGCGCATCATCACCATGCTCAACAAACTGGAGGCCAGCGCCCAGCAGCAGGCTCAGCCGCATGCGCAGCAAAACGTTCCTCAAACGGTTAATTTGGTGAAAGATGAGCGCATTATTGTCACCGATATCAACGATATCTATTACGTTGAGGCGCATGAAAAGCTGACGTTTGTTTATACCCGCCGCGAAGCCTATGTGATGTCGATGGCGATCAGTGAATTTTGCAGCCGCCTGCCAGAACAGCTGTTTTTCCGCTGCCATCGTTCGTATTGCGTCAACCTCAGCAAAATTCGTGAGATTGAGCCGTGGTTCAACAATACCTATTTGGTGAAGTTGCGCGATTTAGATGCGCAGGTGCCGGTGAGTCGCAGCAAGGTGAAGGCGTTTCGCCTGTTGATGAGGTTGTAAAGCGAGCAGCAGAACGCTGCTCGCCTGAAGACATTACAGTACGCGGCCCAAAGTCTGGCGCAGATGCGCGCCTGCACCCAGCAACCCTGGCTGATCGTGAGTGATCATGTATACCGGAATATCGACCAGATAATCACGGAAGCGACCTTTGTCTTCAAACGCGGCGCGGAAGCCGGACGCTTTGAAGAAGTCGAGGAAGCGCGGCACGATGCCACCGGCAATATACACGCCACCAAACGTACCGAGATTGAGCGCCAGGTTGCCACCAAAGCGGCCCATGATCACGCAGAACAGTGACAGCGCACGACGCAGTCGATGCAGCTGTCTTTGAGTGCGCGCTCGGTGACATCTTTCGGCTTGAGGTTTTCCGGCTCGCGCTGATCAGATTTGACGATAGCGCGATAGAGGTTCACCAGGCCCGAGCCCGATAGCACACGCTCAGCCGATACATGACCGATTTCAGCGCGCAGCACTTCAAGAATTTCGCCCTCTTCTTCACTGTTCGGAGCGAAATCGACGTGACCGCCTTCGCCTGGCAGGCTAATCCAGCGTTTATCGACGTGCACCAGATGGCTCACGCCCAGGCCGGTGCCTGCACCGTAAATCGCGATCGGTTTGCCTTCAACCGGCACTTTGCCACCAAACTGAATCACTTCATCTTCAGCCAGCATGGGAATGGCCATCGACACGGCGGTGAAATCATTGATGATTTCCAGGCTGTCGAATGCCAGATGTTCTTTCATCTCGCGCGTAGAGAATGCCCAATCGTGGTTGGTCATTTCCACCCAATCACCGGTGATTGGACAAGCAATGGCGATACAGGCGTGTTTGATGTCCTGTTTCTGCTCGTCGAGATAAGCACGCATCACCGCTTCAAGATTGTCGTAGTCTGATGTTGAGAATGTTTTGGCCTGGGAGATGGCGCCGGTTTCCACCTCACACAGGGCAAGGCGAGCGTTGGTGCCGCCCACATCGCCGACCAGGGCGTATTTTGTCATTCTTCTGCTGCTCCGATTGGGTCATAAACAATTGCAGGACACTATATAAGAGCCTGCCAATAAAACAATAACGCCCACCAGCACGATGGGCGTAAACACATCAGGTGCGTGCCACAGCCTGACGATCGGCAACGCAACTGTATAGAGGCAACTTTCCGAAACTTAGCCGTTACGCTGATGCAATGCCGCCGTCACTTTACGCAGCAGCGGTGGCAAGTCCTGTTTCGCCATCACCACTTCCACCAGCGTCAAGCGACGATTCAGCATTAATTGCTCCATCACCGCCGTCAACTGCACCGTCTCGCTGACGCGCCAGCTCTGTGCTGCGCCCTGCACGCTCATCGCATGCGGGATCGCCGTCCAGTTCCACTGCGCGATATCGTTGTAGCGCTGTTGCGCACCGTGAATCGCCCGCTCAACGGTGTAGCCGTCATTATTAATCAGGAAGATAATCGGCAGCTGCCCATCACGCTGCATCGAGCCGAGTTCCTGGATAGTCAGCTGCGCGGAACCGTCACCGATAATCAGGATGACGCGCCGAGTGGGTTGCGCGGTTTGCGCACCAAAGGTCGCAGGTAAAGTATAGCCAATCGAACCCCATAACGGTTGCACCAGCAACTGCGCATCTGTGGGTAATCGCAGCGCAGCGGCGCCAAAGGCGGCAGTGCCTTGATCCGCCAGAATAATATCACCCGGCAGCAGGAAGCGCTGCATCGCCTGCCAGAATGCACGCTGACTGATTACCGCATCATCATGTTGCTCATTTTCTTCGCAACATGGCGTCTCCGCCAACGCCCATTGCGCGCAATGGCGCTGGTAAATTGGCAGAAGTGCCGCCAGCGCCTGCGCCATGTTCAGCGGGGCAAAGCGCTCTCCACCCACGGTGGCATGGAACGGTTGCAGGTCGAGGCACTTTTCAGCCGGCAAATGCTGCGTGAAACCGGCAGTTAAGGTATCGGTAAAGCGCACGCCCACACACAAGGTCACATCGGTTTCTTCGATTGCACAACGCACCGCATCGCTGCTGCCTTCGGCGGCATACGTGCCGACATAACCCGGAAATTGCTCATCCAGCACGCCTTTTCCCATTAACAGCGTGGCGCTGGGAATGGCACGCAGCTGGCGTAATGCCGAGAGCGGCGCTTGCAGTTGCCAGCGCGAAGCAAGGAAGTCTGCCAACAGCGAGACGCGCTGCGCGGGGGCCAGTAAGCGTTCGGCAGCGGCGGCAAAAGCCGCAACCACCGATGAATCATGATCAACGTGACCGGAATACGCTTCGGGCATCTCGATTTGCGCTGCTGCGACATCAACTGCCAGCAATAGATAACCCGGCCGATGCTGATGGAGCGCCTCCGTTATCACGCGATCAATCTCTGCTACCGCATTAGCTTTTGTCAGCACCGCACTGGCCGCACTCACTTCTTGCGCCATGCGCAGGAAATGGTGGAAGTCGCCGTCACCCAGTGAATGATGCACGCAGTCGCCTTGCTGCTGTGCCCGGCTGGCGGGCGCACCGACGATGTGGATCACCGGAACATACTCGGCGTAGCTGCCTGCGATGCCGTTGATCGCACTGAGTTCGCCGACGCCAAAGGTGGTCAACAACGCTGCGGCTCCGTTACAGCGACCATAACCATCCGCCGCATAGGCAGCATTTAACTCATTGGCGCAACCGACCCATGTAATGTCAGGATGCGCGATAACGCTGTCGAGAAATTGCAGGTTGTAATCACCCGGCACACCAAACAGATGACCAATGCCAGCTTGCTGTAAACGATGCAGTAGATAATCGCCAACGTTGAGGGTTTTCATCGCCAGTTCCTTGTTAAGGGGATGATCGAAGTATCAGCGATGTGGCTGAATTGGCGAGATTTTCACCATCACCGCACTGTGATTGGTGGCAAGCGATCGTTACGACGACAGAAAATTCTGTAAGTTGCGATCTTCGACGCGTT
This sequence comes from Pantoea rodasii, assembly GCF_002095465.1. GTDB lineage: Bacteria > Pseudomonadota > Gammaproteobacteria > Enterobacterales > Enterobacteriaceae > Pantoea > Pantoea rodasii. The sequence goes on from NZ_MLFP01000011.1 coordinate 74,267, forward strand.
TCAGCTTAGTGTAAACGCATACACTGCTATGCTGATGTCACTTTCTCCCCTTTTGAGACAGGAACGCTGCATGTCTGTATTTCCTCATCCCGATCGCTATCAACAGATGCAATATCGTCGCAGTGGCCGCACCGGCCTGAAATTACCGGCCATTTCGCTGGGTTTATGGCACAACTTTGGCGACAGCACGCGCGTCGATAACAGCCGTGAATTACTGCGCCACGCCTTTGATCGCGGCATCACTCACTTCGATCTTGCCAACAACTACGGACCACCGCCGGGTTCCGCAGAATCCAATTTTGGTCGCATTCTGCGTGAAGATTTTGCCGGACTGCGCGATGAGCTGGTGATCTCCACCAAAGCCGGTTACACCATGTGGGACGGCCCTTATGGCGACTGGGGTTCGCGCAAGTATCTGATTTCCAGTTTGGATCAGAGCCTGAAACGCATGGGGCTCGAATACGTGGATATCTTCTACCATCACCGTCCCGATCCGGAAACGCCGCTGGAAGAAACCATGCGCGCGCTGGATCAGGTGGTACGTCAGGGCAAAGCGTTATACGCGGCGATTTCTAACTACCCGGCGGATAAAGCAGCCGAGGCGATTGCCATTCTGCGCGATCTCGGTACGCCATGCCTGATTCACCAGCCGAAATACTCCATGTTCGAACGTGCACCGGAAGAACAGGGTCTCCTTGATGTGCTGGGTGATAACGGCGTCGGCTGTATTGCTTTCTCTCCGTTGGCGGGCGGCGTGTTAACTGACCGCTATCTGCAAGGCATCCCAGAGGATTCCCGTGCGGCCAGCGGCAGTAAATTCCTCAGTGAAAGCCAGCTGACGCAAGAGAAAATGGAGAAAGTGCGTCAGCTACAGGCGATTGCGCAGCAGCGTGGGCAGAAACTGGCGCAAATGGCGCTGAGCTGGGTGCTGCGCGATGCGCGCGTCACTTCGGTGCTGATTGGTGCCAGTAAAATCGCGCAAATCGATGATGCGGTTGAGATGTTAAGCCAGCCGGTGCTGACCCAAGAAGAGATCGAAGCGATTCATTCCATACTGATGTAAACGCTTACCCACCCGGCTCAGGCCGGGTGTTTTCCGCAGCAGAAAATTCTCAATTCAGATTTACCTCAACCTTTTCAGACTCCTTCTCAAGGCATCGCTGGTCCGATGTGGCACACTAGCGCAACGGTGGCAGTGATAAGCCACTGAAAAGGAGAAGTTATGAAACGTGCAATTTTGTTTGCCGCCTTGCTGGCAACACTTTCACCCCTGGCAATGCACACAGCAGAAGCCAACAGCGCCACGCTGACATTGGCACCGGGTGTCACGCTGCATCTTGGCGATCGCGATCGTCGAGGCAACTATTGGGATGGCGGACGCTGGCGCGAACCGCGCTGGTGGAATGAACGTTATCAGTACAATGATCGCCGCTGGTGGCGTCATGAAGAGTGGCGTCGTCATCAGGCTTACGAGCGTGATCGTGAACGCCGCTGGCATGAACGGGAACGCCGCGAACATTGGCGACACGATCATCGTCACGATGATCGCCGTGACCATCACGACCACCATCATCATTGAAAAAAATCCCGGCTCATCAGCCGGGATTTTTGTTTTACTGGGTGAGTTACCAGCCGAGCGCTTCGCCCACCAGCAAGTAGAGATTTAACGCCACCACCAGCACCACAATCATACGCCCGGCATTCTGCATCAGGCGTGAGTTAACCATCTCATCGCCCATCAACTCGCGGTTACCGGTAAAAGAAAGCAGCGGGATCAGCGCCAGCGCGATACCGAAGCTCAGCAGCACCTGGCTCATCACCAGAATGCGTGTCGGATCCCATCCGGCCCAAATCACGATAAAGGAAGGCAGCATAGTAATGGTGCGACGCAGCCAAAGCGGAATGTGGAAGCGAATAAAGCCCTGCATCACTACCTGACCGGCCAGCGTGCCGACGACGGTTGAGGATAACCCCGCCGCCACCAGACTCAAACCAAACACGACGGCAGCCGCGTGGCCGAGCAACGGTTGCAGCGTCAGATACGCCTGGTCGAGATCCACAATGCTGGTGTGACCGCTAAAGTGGAACGCGGCGGCTGCGGTGGCCATCATCGCCAGATTAACGAAACCGGCAATGGTCATGGCAATCGCCACATCCAGTTTGGTTGACGAATAACGATCCGCTTTGCTGCCCACATTACCGTGCTGTGTCAGCGCCGAGTGCAGATAAATCACGTGCGGCATGATGGTGGCACCCAGCACACCGGCAGCGAGGAACACGGCATCTGAGGTAGGCAGTGAAGGTAACGCCATGCCCTTGACCAGCTCGCTCACTTTTGGCTGAGAGAAAAACAGCTCAACAATATAGGCTGCCGCGACAAACAGCAGCAGGCCGCCAATCACTAACTCCAGCGGCTTCTGCCCCCGGCTTTGTAGCATCAAAATCAGATAGGTGGCGACACCGGTCAGCACCGCGCCTTGCAGTAGCGAAATGCCCAGTAATAATTTAAAGCCAAGTGCCGCACCGATAAATTCAGCGAGGTCAGTGGCCATGGCGATGATTTCCGCCTGCACCCAATAGAACCATACCGCCGGGCGCGGAAAACGATCGCGAATATGTTCAGCGAGGTTTTTGCCGGTCGCAATGCCCAGTTTGGCGGACATCAGCTGAATCATCATTGCCATGATGTTGGCCCAGACAACCACCCACAGCAGCTTATAGCCGTAGGCCGCACCGGCCTGAATATTTGTGGCGAAGTTACCGGGATCGATATAACCGATTGCCGCGATGAAGGCGGGGCCCAGCAACGCGAGTTTGATCTTTCTGGCTCCGCGAGCGGCGCGCTCAGCGGTGCGACTTTCTGACATAGTGTGGACCCTGTCCTAACGCTTGTTGACCCATGCAGCTTAGCGGGCGCTCAAGGCAAGTGAAATTTGATTATAGTTATCGTAATAATAGATGGTGCTATAAAGTATAGCCATTGCTATACCTTGCGGTAAAGTGAGTTCTTGCCAAAATGTTTGCAACAGGAATCACTCTACTCTCGGGTTATTTTATAGACAATGTTTTTGTGGATATTTCTTGTGAAGGCTTTGTGAAGAGGTTGTGAGCGGTGAGACTATTCTTAGAAATTTGTCGATACCGAATACTTATAATGTGGTTTTGATCTCGTTTTAAGTAACGCGTTACATAGAATACGCAACAAAATACAACCCTCCTCAAATTTGGAGCCGACATGTCCCATATTTTGCACTTTCTTTTGGCATTAGTGGTGGTAGCCGTACTGGCCTTGCTGGTCAGTCACGATCGTAAAAGCATCCGCATTCGTTACATCGTTCAGCTTCTGGTGATCGAAGTTCTGCTGGCGTGGTTCTTCCTTAACTCTGAAGCGGGCCTCGGCTTCGTTAAAGGGTTTGCGGGGGTGTTTGACCATCTGCTCAAGTATGCCGCCGAAGGTACCAACTTCGTGTTTGGCAACATGAACGACAAAGGCCTGGCGTTCTTCTTCCTTAATGTTCTGTGCCCGATTGTGTTTATCTCGGCGCTGATCGGTATTTTGCAGCACTTCCGTATCCTGCCATGGGTGATCCGCGGCATCGGTACCGTGCTGTCAAAAGTTAACGGTATGGGCAAACTGGAATCCTTTAACGCCGTGAGTTCACTGATTTTGGGACAGTCAGAAAACTTCATCGCCTATAAAGATATCCTCGGCAAAATGTCGCAGCGTCGCATGTACACCATGGCTGCAACAGCGATGTCCACCGTTTCGATGTCCATCGTCGGCGCGTATATGACCATGCTGCAACCGAAATATGTGGTGGCCGCGCTGGTATTGAACATGTTCAGCACCTTTATCGTGTTGTCACTGATCAACCCGTACCGCGTCGATAACGAAGAAGACCTGCAGCTGCAGGACCTGCATAAAGGCCAGAGCTTCTTCGAAATGCTGGGTGAATACATCCTCGCCGGTTTCAAAGTGGCGATTATTGTTGCCGCGATGCTGATTGGTTTTATCGCATTGATTTCTGGTCTGAACGCGCTGTTTGATTTTATCTTCGGCATCAGCTTCCAGGGTGTGCTGGGTTATGTGTTCTATCCGTTTGCGTGGGTGATGGGCGTGCCGTCCAGCGAAGCGCTGCAGGTGGGCAGTATTATGGCGACCAAACTGGTTTCTAATGAATTCGTGGCGATGATGGATCTGCAGAAGATTGCCGGTCAGCTGTCACCGCACGCAGAAGGTATCCTGTCTGTGTTCCTCGTTTCCTTCGCGAACTTCTCTTCTATCGGGATTGTAGCGGGTGCGATTAAAGGTTTGAACGAAGAGCAGGGCAACGTGGTTTCTCGCTTCGGCCTGAAACTGCTGTACGGTTCGACCCTGGTGAGCGTGCTCTCGGCCGCGATTGCCGGTCTGGTTCTGGCCTTCTGATGTATAGGGCGAGCTGCGGCTCGCCCTTCTCTTCTTAATTATGCCTTTCTGTTCTATCTCGCGTTTAAAGCCGTTTATCCCCGCCATTCGCTGCTTCCCCGACAAACGCAAAACCTTTGCACAATATTGAATTTCCGTCACGGTTGCCTGCGCCCGTAGCTTTTCTCCATGACTTCACATCAGGAGAATCGTATGAGCATTCAATTTCTTGGCATGATTGGCCACCGCCTGGCTTCCGAGATCATCCCCGCCAGCGGCCCGCTGTTCGATAAAGATTACATCGCCCGTTTTGCTCGCGCCCATGAGGAAGCGGGATTCGATCGCATTCTGGTGGGCTATTGGTCCGATCAACCGGACGGCTTCCTGGTCACTGCACATGCGGCAGCACACACCTCAACCCTGAAATTCCTGCTCGCGCATCGTCCGGGCTTTGTGGCACCAACTCTGGCCGCTCGTAAGCTGGCCTCACTCGATCACCTCACCGATGGTCGTTTGGCAGTGCACATCATCAGCGGCGGCAGCGATGTCGAGCAGCGCCGCGATGGTGATTTTCTCAACAAAGCCGAACGCTACGCGCGCAGCGACGAGTTCCTGACCGTGCTGAAGCAAAGCCTGGAATCCAGCCAGCCTTATGATCATCAGGGAAACTTTTATCAGGCTGAGCAGGCATTTTCTGCCATCAAGCCCGTGCAGAAAAAACTGCCGGTGTACTTTGGCGGATCGTCACAGGAAGCGATTGACGTCGCAGCGCGTCACGCCGATGTCTTTGCCTTGTGGGGCGAGCCATTGAAAGGGGCGGAAGAGACGGTGCGCACTGTACGCGCGGCCGCGGCTCAGCAAGGTCGTGAAATTGATTTCAATATCTCGTTCCGTCCGATTATCGGTAAAACCGAGAAGGAAGCCTGGGAGCGCGCCGAGCACATCCGTGAGCTGGCTGAAAAACAGTTACACGAAACCGGCTTTGCGTTTGGCAAACCTAAACCACAAAGCGTCGGCGCACAGCGCCTGCTGGCCGCCGCCAATGAAGGCGATCGTCTGGATAAAGTGTTGTGGACCGGCGTGGCCAAACTGGTGCAAGGCGGCTACAACTCTACCGCGCTGGTCGGCACCGCCGAGCAGGTTTCCGACGCGCTGCTGGAATATTATCGCCTGGGCATTCACAGCGTGCTGATTCGCGGCTTCGATCCGCTGAATGATGCGGTGGAATATGGTCAGGAACTGATTCCGCTGACGCGCGAGAAAGTGGCTGCACTTAACGCCGCAGACAAAAGGAGCGCCTGATGCGGCTGGCTGCACTGTTTACCGGTGTTGCGCTGGCGCTCTCCACGCTCAATCCGCTGTTCGCTGCTGATAAAGTCACGTTGCGCCTGGGCGATGTTAAAGGGGATCGTTTTGCCGCGTTAAAAGCGTCGGGCGAACTCAATAACCTGCCTTACGATTTGAAACTCACGGCGTTTGATTCGGGTGCACCGGTGCAGGAAGCGTTAAATGCCGGCGCGCTGGATGTCGGCTTTACTGGCGATTTGCCGTTCCTGTTTGTGTTTGCGGCTGGCGCGCCGGTTAAAGCGGTAGGCGCATGGCAGAACAATCCTGACAGTATCGCGCTGCTGACGCGGCCTGATGCCGGCATTCACCGTTTGCAGGATTTGAAAGGCAAGCAGATCGCGGTGAATCGCGGCGGCTGGGGCCACTATCTGCTGCTTGGCTTGCTCGAACGTGCGGGATTAAAACCGGGTGACGTCACGTTTCGTTTCCTCGGTCCGGTGGATGGGCGCGCTGCACTGACTTCAGGCGCTGTATCCGCATGGGCGCCGTGGGAACCTTATATCGCCACCTCCACCGCCGTCGATGGCACGGTGCGCGTCGCTGATGGCGGCGGCAAAGGCATTATGTCGGGTTACTCTTACGCGTTAGCACGTGATGAAGCGATCAATGATGCCGGCAAGCGTAAAGCGATTGCCGATCTGCTGGCTCGCCTGGCAAAGGCGCAAATCTGGGCGCAGCAGCATCCTCAGGAGTTTGCCAGCGTGCTGGGTAAGACACTGAATATGCCTACTAACATCACCAGCAGCTGGATAGCCGATGCGCGCATTCGGCCGCTGGTGTTTGATGCCAGCCTGATCCCCACGCTGCAAAAATCCGCTGACTTCTTCCATCGCTATCAGGTGCTGCCGAAAGCGATCGATGTCAGTAAAGCCTTTGATTTTAGTTTGTCGGCTCAGGCCAATCAGGTCGCTAAAAGCGCGCCGGGAGATAAATCATGAGTGTTTATCAGCATCATCGTTTACGCGACTTTGTCGGTAATCTGGCTACGTTACTCGATCAGAATCCCGGTGAAGCCACTGTTCTACAACAGGGCAGCGCGTGGCTGGGTGAACTGATCCGGCATGACGACTGGCTGGACGAGGCTTATACCCAGCCGCATCCCGAACACTATCAACAATATCTGCTGTATGCCGATGCCCGACAGCGTTTCTCCGTGGTGAGCTTCGTGTGGGGGCCTGGCCAGCAAACGCCGATTCATGACCATCGCGTCTGGGGATTAATTGGCATGCTGCGCGGCGCGGAGATTTCGCAATCCTGGCAGCCTGGGCCGAATGGCCTGCAACCGGAAGGCGCGCCGATACGTCTCGATCCTGGCAGCGTTGAAGCCGTTTCGCCCACCGTGGGCGATATCCATCGCGTGAGCAATGCCTATGACGATCGCGTCTCGATCAGCATCCACGTTTATGGCGCCAACATCGGCGCGGTAAAACGCGCGGTGTATCGCGAAGACGGCAGTGAAAACAGTTTATCTCCGGTTACAGCAACCGTTACTTACCGAACATTTGGGATCTTTCACATGAGTAAAACCGCATTCCCCTTCCGCCAGGCGGCGGACATTTTGGAAGCACTGCGTCAGCAGCATGAAGTGGCGATTATTGATGTGCGCGATGAAGCGCTGTATGCCACCGGACATCCGCTGTTTGCGGTGAATATCCCGCTCTCCAAACTGGAGCTGGAGCTATTGGACCGTATTCCACAACTTACAACAGCCATCACTTTATATGATAACGGCGAGGGTCTGGCGCAGGCAGCAGCAGAGCGTATTGCCGCGCTGGGCTACAGCAATGTGGCGCTGTTAAAAGAGGATTTAACGGGTTGGCAAGCAGCCGGCGGTGAACTGTTTATCGATGTAAACTCACCGAGCAAAGCCTTTGGTGAACTGGTTGAACATCATAATCACACCCCTTCCCTTTCCGCCGATGAAGTGCACAGCTTAATTAACAGCAACGCCAACGTGGTGGTGCTGGATGCCCGCCGCTTTGATGAATACCAGACCATGAGTATTCCCGGTGCCACCAGCGTGCCCGGTGGCGAACTGGTGTTACGCGTGCGTGACCTCGCGCCTTCGCCGGAAACCACGGTGATAGTGAACTGCGCGGGCCGCACACGCAGCATCATCGGCACCCAGTCGCTGGTCAATGCCGGTATCCGCAATCCGGTATTTGCGCTGCGCAACGGCACTATTGGCTGGACGCTGGCAGGACACGATCTGGATAAAGGTCAGTCACGCCGTTACGGTGAAACCAGTGAAACCGCACAGCGCCAGGCGGCGAGCCACGCGCGAGGCATTGCCGATCGCGCAGGCGTGGAACGCATTCCACTGGCAACGCTTAAGCGCTGGCAGCAGGAAGCGCGCACCACTTACCTGTTTGATGTGCGCGATGCCGATGAGTATGCGGCGGGTCATCTGCCCGGCAGTCGTCATGTGCCCGGCGGACAGCTGGTGCAGGAAACCGATCATTACGCCAGCGTGCGCGGTGCACGGATTGTACTGATTGATGACGATGGCGTACGCGCCAACATGACGGCTTCCTGGCTGGCACAGCTGGGCTGGCAGGTTTCGGTGCTGGAAGAGCTGCAAGCCAGCGATTTCAGCGCGACAGGCCCCTGGAAAGCGCAGGTGCCCTCCGTGGAGCAGCCTGAATTCATCTCACCACAGCAACTCGCTGACTGGCTGGAAGAAGGCCAGACGCAGGTGCTGGACTTCACCACGCGCGCCAATCATCTCAATAGCCATATTCCCGGCGCGGGCTGGCTGTTACGCTCAACGCTGCAACAACAAGGCGAAGCCGTGCTGCCAGCAGCACGACGCTATGTGCTGACCTGCGGCAGCAGCCTGTTAGCCGGTTATGCGGTAGAACAAGTGGCGGAACTCACCGGCAAACCGGTGTTTGTTTTAGAAGGCGGCAATGCGGCCTGGCGCGCGGCGCATCTGCCTACCGAACAAGGCGATCAGCAGTTATTGTCTCCCGCGATTGATCGTTATCGCCGCCCCTATGAAGGTACGGATATCGAACCGGCTGTAATGCAGGCGTATCTGGATTGGGAATACGGGCTGGTGGCGCAGTTGGATCGCGATGGCACACATGGCTTCCGCGTGCTGCCTGCACAAGCGCAAACCGCTAAGGCTTGATAGCTAACTTCGCGCGATGAATCGCGCCGCAACGAGATTGTGCGGTTTGGATAACCTCAGAACGCACCAATCCGTCACGGCGCAATTTATCGCTCTCAGGCTCGTCATGCTGGATATCGCAATGGAATAACAACCTCAGAACGCATAAAGCCGTAGCGGCGCGATTTATCGCGCAATAAGCCATGCAATACTGGATATATCAATACGAACTAGTGTTGGAATTGTGCATTTGTTCAGAACGAACAGAGATTTGGTGGAGATAAGCGGGATCGAACCGCTGACCTCTTGCATGCCATGCAAGCGCTCTCCCAGCTGAGCTATACCCCCACATCTGGAAATCTTTTTTCGGTGCACATCGTTGGGAACGATTTGGTGGAGATAAGCGGGATCGAACCGCTGACCTCTTGCATGCCATGCAAGCGCTCTCCCAGCTGAGCTATACCCCCAGCACCGAAAAACAGCCGATTTAACTCGACGGACGGCATAATATGAAACCGCTCCCTGAGTGTCAACGCCAAATTCTCGTTATGTGTTCAATCGCTGAAAAAGGCGGCAAACCGCTGCCACTGAGGCCTTTTTTTGACCTTGTGACACGCATTTCTCCCCTTCTTCCACCGTCAACCGAGGTTAAATCCCGGTTAAGGATGTTAGGAATAATCTTGTGTTCGTTACGGGTAAGTGTAAAACTTAGCGCGCTAATTAACCGGTCAACCTACCAGGGTTTATCACTCTTTGACCGGCCAGCAACTTCCCCCTTGTTCAATAAAAGAAAAGTGAATTATGTCGCTGCATACACCGAAAGAGATCGCCCAACTGGCGATTCAAGCGGGCGTGGCTAAGAGCCGTTTGCCTGTATCTACCTTATTGATTCTCGGCTTTATGGCCGGTGCCTTTATTGCCACCGGTTTCCTGCTGGATCTGCATGTTATCAACCAACTGCCTGCAGAATGGGGCTCCTTTGGCGGCTTCCTCGGCGCGGCGGTGTTCCCGGTTGGCCTGATTCTGACCGTACTGGCCGGCGGTGAGCTGTTAACCGGCAACATGATGACCATGCCGATCGCCTGGTTCGCGCGCCGGATCAGCGGTTTCAGCGTGCTGCGCAACTGGTTCTGGGTCACGATTGCTAACTTTATCGGCAGCATCGCGGTCGCGTGGTTCTTTGGCCATATGCTGGGCATGACCGAAGGCGATTATCTGAAAAAGACCGTGGCGATTGCTCACGCGAAAGTGAATGCGGATTTCCTGCACGCCTTTATTTCGGGTGTGGGCTGCAACTGGCTGGTGTGTCTGGCGGTGTGGTTAGCCTTCGCCAGTAAAGACATGGTTGGCAAAATCTTTGGCATGTGGTTCCCGGTGATGGCGTTCGTGGCCATTGGCTTCCAGCACGTGGTGGCAAACATGTTTATTGTGCCTGCCGCGATTTTCGCTGGCCAAATGAACTGGGCTGAATTTGCGCCAAACGTGGTTGCAGTGTTCCTCGGCAACGGTGTTGGCGGCGCAATTTTTGTTGGCCTCACCTATTTCCTCGCTTTCCGTCCTGAACAACCTGCCGTAAGCGAAGCGCAATAATAGAATTATGCCTTTTGTCATCCGACAAGAGGCATTTTCCTGCCGTATGACTTCTCCCCGTTACGTTTTGTTGTAATATGTACAGCTAATGTATTTAACAGGGACAGCATCGTGAAAAAGGAATGGCTCACCCCCGAGGAGCTCGCGCTGGAAACGGGCTATAGTCGGCAAACGGTGAATAAGTGGATCAAACGCGAAAACTGGACAACCACGCCCAAGCCCGGTGTTCAGGGTGGTAAAGCGCGATTGATTCATATTGATGAGCGTGTCAAAAGCTTTGTGCAGTCCACCCGCCACGCGACCGAACCGGCAGCTAATTACGGTGCACAACAAAATACGTTACCTGCGTTATTAATAAATTCCGTCCAGCAAATGACAACCGCAGAGCAAGACCAGCTGGCGGCATTGTTACTGCGTGAAGGAATCAGTGGCGTGCTGGAACGGCTAGGAATTAAAGAAGATTAAAAAAAGCCGGGCGCGTCATGCGCCCGGCTTTTTTACTACCCGCGATAATTGCAGCGGCAACGTTACAGGCTGCCGCTCACTCAATTAAGCCTGGGCTTCACGCTCAGCAATGAAGGCCAGCGCTTTTTCGATACGAGCCACGCTGCGGCTGCGACCAATCGCTTCGACCGTCACATCCAGTGCCGGAGACTGACCGGCACCGGTGACGGCCACACGCAACGGCATACCCACTTTACCCATACCCAATTCGAGTGCATCAGCAGCACCCTGAATCGCGTTATGCACATTCTCAGCGTTCCACTCGCTGTCGCTCAGCGCAGCCAGCTTGTCACGCACCACTTCCAGTGGCTGACGCGCCACAGGACGCAGGTGCTTCTTGGCGGCATCAGCATCGAAGGCATCGAACTCTTCATAGAAGTAACGGCAAGAAGCCGCGATTTCTACCAGCGTTTTGCAACGCTCACCCAGCAGCGTCACCAGCTTCGCTAATTCCGGGCCCGTGCGGGTATCAATATTCTGTTGCTCGATGTGCCACTGCAGCTGCGTTGCCACGTATTCCGGCGGCAGCGTATTAATGTAGTGATGGTTTAACCACTGCAGCTTTTCGGTGTTGAAGGCGCTGGCAGATTTGCTCACTGCATCCAGAGTAAACAGTTCGGCCATCTCGGCCACACTGAAAATTTCCTGATCGCCATGTGACCAGCCCAGACGGACCAGATAGTTGAGCAGCGCTTCTGGCAGATAGCCGTCATCACGATACTGCATCACACCGACCGCGCCATGGCGTTTCGACAGCTTCTTACTGTCATCGCCAAGGATCATCGAGACGTGCGCATAGGTTGGCACTTCTGCACCAATCGCTTTGAGGATGTTGATCTGACGAGGCGTGTTGTTGATATGGTCTTCACCACGGATAACGTGAGTGATGCCCATATCCCAGTCATCGACCACAACACAGAAGTTGTAGGTCGGTGAACCGTCGGTACGGCGGATGATCAGGTCATCCAGCTCCTGGTTACTGAATTCGATCGGGCCACGGATCTGGTCATCGAAAATTACCGAACCCTCTTGTGGGTTGCGGAAACGCACCACGCAAGGCTCATCCGCTGCATGATGTTCATGGCTGTCACGGCAACGACCGTCATAACGTGGCTTCTCGCCTTTCGCCATCTGATCTTCACGCAACGCTTCTAAACGTTCTTTAGAGCAGTAACATTTATAAGCTGAGCCTGCTTCAACCATTTCATCAATCACCGCGTTGTAGCGGTCAAAGCGTTTGGTCTGATAGTAAGGACCTTCATCCCACTGCAGGTTAAGCCAGTTCATCCCATCCATGATGGCTTCAATGGCTTCCGGCGTGGAGCGTTCCAGATCGGTATCTTCGATGCGCAGAACGAATTCGCCCTTGTTATGGCGAGCATAAAGCCAGGAATAAAGAGCAGTACGGGCACCGCCCACATGCAGATAGCCAGTTGGGCTGGGTGCGAAGCGAGTTTTGATTTTCATTCAGCATTGCCTTAGATGCGCAGGTTTCTTTATCTGGATGACAAAAAAACGGGTTAACGCGAAAAAACAGTGCGCATATTCTAGCAGGTGGGACGCTTTCCTCAATGACTGTCGCGGGGGCTTACTCAATCGAAGTGCGTTTTTCTGCTAATAAAACCAGCACATTGGCTAAAAGCGCGACATGATGCCTAAATTTAAAGCGAACGCGCATTTATGTTTTAAAAAGCGTTGACTCACTTCGAAGGATCCCTATAATGCGACTCCACACAGCGGGGGTGATTAGCTCAGTTGGTAGAGCATCTCCTTTACACGGAGGGGGTCGGCGGTTCGAGCCCGTCATCACCCACCACTCTAAAAGTGGCTCGCAGTGTGCAAGAGTTTGAAGAGTAAGATATGGGCGATTAGCTCAGTTGGTAGAGCATCTCCTTTACACGGAGGGGGGTCGGCGGTTCGAGCCCGTCATCGCCCACCATATCTTAGTCAGATGACACTCTTGTTAAGCAGTTCCGAAGTGGGCGATTAGCTCAGTTGGTAGAGCATCTCCTTTACACGGAGGGGGTCGGCGGTTCGAGCCCGTCATCGCCCACCACTTCGGGTCGTTAGCTCAGTTGGTAGAGCAGTTGACTTTTAATCAATTGGTCGCAGGTTCGAATCCTGCACGACCCACCAATGTAAAAAGGCGCCCTAAAGGCGCCTTTTTGCTATCTGCGATTTGCCCCATCCTGACGAAACCTTTGCAAACACTTAACGCTTTGCGCGCTCAAGCCGTTTTATCCCCTTGCCGATAACGATAATGGTCTATTGCAAGGAGAAAACCATGTCTACTATCTCAAGTGTTAGCAGTGTCAGTACGGCAAGCAGCGGTGGCGGTTCGACGTCAGAAGTGGCCAGCCTGAACAAACAGATTCAAAGCATCACCAAAGAAATTAAAGATTTATCCAGCGATGACTCTCTGACAGATGAGCAAAAATCTGAACAAGAGCAGATGCTGCAATCCCAGATTCAAATGATTGAAGCGCAGATTGCGCAAATCGAGCAGCAGGCGGCTGAAAAAGCCCAGCAGAAGCAGGAAGCACAGCAGCCTTCAACGGTAAGTGCAACCAGCGCGCCGAAAGCCGATGGTATCAACCGCCCGACCGAGTCCAATCAAATCAACGTTTACGTCTAAAACGCCGGTTTGAGCGTGCGTTGTTGCGCCAGCAGGCTTGCCTGTTGGCGCACTTCCTGCCAGATTGCTTCGGCAGCCAGTGTCAGAGAACGATTCTTGCGTTTAATCAGCATCAGGTTACGGTTTATCTCTGGATAGAGCCGACGCACCGTCAATTTACGCCCCGCAGGTAACGGCAGTGCCAACGCTGGCAGAATGCTGATGCCAATCCCCGCCTCCACCATGGGAAATAGCGTGGAGGGATGGCCAATCTCTTGTACCACCTGCACTTTGATAGCCAGCTGTTGTAATGCGGCATCCACCAGCAGACGGCTCCCTGATGCATAATCCTGCAACACCAGATTGCGCCCGGCCAACATTCCCCACTGAGCTTGCGCCACCTGCGCCAAAGCATCATCCGCATGGCACAACAATAAAAACGGCTCCTGCAGAATATCTTCGTAATCAAAGTCAGTATCGCTGAGAGGGCCGATCACAATGCCAAAATCCACCTCTGCATTACGCACGCTTTGCAGCACTGACTGCTGAGCGCGATCGTGCAAGATAACGCGGATATCCGGATAGCGTTGTTGGCTGCTGGCCAGACACTGCGGCATCAGGTTTGCCGAGGGCGTTTGGCTGGCGGCAACGCGCACCGTGCCACTGCGCTGCTCGCCGTAACTGCGTACATCCAGCAGCGTGGTATTCAACTCTTCTAACAAACGTTCCAGTCGGGTAGCCAGCTGATGCCCCGCTTCCGTCAACATCACTTCACGTGTGGTGCGGTCCAGCAATCGCACGCCCATTTCCGCTTCCAGCTCTTTAATACTGTGACTCACCGCGGATTGGCTCAGCCCAATCGCCTGCCCGGCGTGGCTGAAACTGCCCTGCTGTGCCACTGCCACAAAGGTGCGTAACTGACGTAAGGTGTAATTCATCGATATCGCTCATAGATTGATGCAATAAATCAATTTTATTTCTAAACCCGGCTAGCGCACAATCAGCACCATCATTTTTTATTTTAACCGGATTGTAACAATGGGCTTTTTACGACTCGACCCGATGATGGTCAAACTCATCATCACCGTGCTGCTGGCCAGCTTCATCCCGGCCAAAGGCGGGTTTGTCGATTTCTTTGAATACCTGACCACTGCCGCTATCGCCCTGCTGTTCTTTATGCACGGTGCCAAGCTGTCTCGCGAAAAGATTATTGCCGGTAGCAGCCACTGGCGTCTGCATCTGTGGATTATGTGCAGCACCTTTGTGGTGTTCCCGATTCTCGGCTTGCTGCTGGTGTGGTGGCATCCGGTGAACGTCGGTCCGGAGATTTACACGGGCTTTATCTATCTGTGTATTCTGCCTGCCACCGTACAATCCGCGATTGCCTTTACGTCAATGGCGGGGGGTAACGTCGCGGCTGCGGTCTGCGCGGCTTCAGCTTCCAGTCTGCTGGGTGTATTTGTTTCACCGCTGCTGGTCAACCTGGTGATGAACGTGCACAGCGATGCGCCGAGCAATGGTTTCGAGCAGATCGGTAAAATCATGCTGCAACTGCTGGTGCCGTTTGTGATTGGTCACCTGTCACGTCGCTGGATTGGCGGTTGGGTAGAGAAACACCGTAGCCTGATTGGTAAAACCGACCAGACCTCGATCCTGTTAGTGGTTTATTCCGCCTTCAGTGAAGCCGTGGTGAATGGCATCTGGCATCGCGTGGGTGTGGATACTCTGCTGTGGATTCTGGCGGGCAGCGTGCTGATTCTGTTTGTGGCGCTGGCGATTAACCTGGGTGCCTCGCGTCTGTTTGGCTTCAGCCGCGCCGATGAAATCGTGGTACTGTTCTGTGGCTCGAAAAAAAGTCTGGCGAATGGCGTGCCGATGGCCAACATCCTGTTCCCTGCCAGCTCGGTCGGGATTATCGTGCTGCCGCTGATGATCTTCCATCAGGTGCAGTTGATGGTGTGTTCGTTCATCGCCCAGCGCTATAAAGCCGGCAATGAAAAACGGCTTGCACAACAGCAAGTCGAAGCACAGAAATCCTAAGCAAACGGCCCGCAATCGCGGGCCGCTTTGTTATTCACTACGTTTGAGAGGCTTGACCAATTCCTGCAGCCCTTCGATTTTAATCGTCAGAGTCAACTGCATCAGGTCACCTAACCTGCCGGCGGGAAACTCATTTTTACGCGCAAACCACAGCAGATATTCTTCCGGCACATCAATCAGCATCCGACCTTTGTACTTTCCGAACGGCATCGCGGTATTAGCGATCTCAACCAGCTGAAATTTATCCATGTCAGGCTCCCAGCAGGCGAATCATTTCCGCTTCATCGATCACCGGAATCCCCAGCTCCTGCGCTTTCGCCAGTTTTGAACCGGCCGCTTCACCGGCAATCAACAAATCCGTTTTCTTCGACACGCTGCCGCTGACTTTCGCGCCCAGCGCGACTAAACGTTCTTTGGCATCGTCACGATTCATCTGCGACAGTGAACCGGTCAGCACCACGGTCTTGCCAGCAAATGGGCTGTCGATCTCTTCGACATTCACCACTTCCAGCTGCGGCCAATGCACGCCCACCTCCTCGGTGAGTTCGCGGATCACTTCGCGATTGCTTTCTTCTTCCATGAAATTGCGCACGTGAGCCGCCACCACTTTGCCGACATCCTGCACTGCAATCAGCGCATCCAGATCGGCATCCATCACCTTTTCCAGCGAACCGAAATGGTTGGCCAGATTTGCAGCAGTGGCTTCACCGACTTCACGAATACCGAGCGCATACAGAAAACGTGGCAAGGTCGTGAGTTTAGCTTTCTCCAGCGCATCGACCACGTTCTGCGCCGACTTTGGCCCCATGCGATCCAATCCCGTCAGCTTACCGGCGGTCAGGCGGAACAAATCAGCTGGCGTGTGAACGTACTCTTTTTCAACCAGCTGATCGATGATCTTGTCGCCCATGCCATCCACGTCCATCGCGCGACGTGAAACAAAGTGCTTGAGCGCCTCTTTACGCTGGGCACCGCAAATCAGTCCGCCGGTACAGCGAGTGACGGCTTCCCCTTCCACGCGCTCCACATCAGAACCACACACCGGGCAATGACTGGGAAAAACAATTTCACGGGTATCATCCGGGCGTTCTGATTCCACTACGTTTACTACCTGCGGAATCACATCACCGGCGCGGCGAATCACTACTTTGTCGCCAATGCGCAGGCCAAGGCGTGCGATTTCATCGGCGTTGTGTAGCGTGGCATTACTCACCACCACGCCAGCCACCTGAACCGGCTCCAGACGCGCAACAGGCGTAATCGCGCCAGTACGTCCAACCTGAAACTCCACCTCGCGCACAAAGGTCATCTGCTCCTGCGCCGGGAATTTAAAGGCCACGGCCCAGCGTGGAGCGCGGGCGACAAAGCCCAACTGCTCCTGCAGCGCCTGAGAATCGACCTTGATCACCACGCCATCGATATCGAATCCGAGAGATGGGCGATCCTGCTCAACCTGGCGATAAAATTCCAGCACCTCTTCCGCCGTATGCGCGAGGCGAATACGGTCGCTGACCGGCAATCCCCAGGCTTTAAATTGTTGCAGACGCTGCCAGTGGCTGGCAGGCATGTCACCGCCTTCCAGCAGGCCAAAGCCGTAGCAGAAAAAGGTCAAAGAGCGCCTGGCGGTGATGCGCGGATCAAGCTGACGCAGCGATCCCGCAGCGGCGTTGCGCGGGTTAGCAAATACTTTGGCACCGGTGCGGCGTGCATCGTCATTGAGCTTCTCGAAGCCCGCTTCGGTCATAAAGACTTCACCACGCACTTCGACACGGGCAGGAATGTTGTCACCGTGCAGGCGAAGTGGAATAGCATGGATGGTGCGCACGTTGGCGGTAATGTTCTCGCCCGTGGTGCCATCACCGCGCGTTGCTGCGCGCACCAGCAGTCCATCCTCATACAGCAGGCTGACCGCCAAACCATCCAGCTTAAGTTCGCAGCAGTAAGTTAAATCGTCGCTGCTTTTCAGGCGATCCTGCACGCGCTTATTGAAGGCAAGAAAACCGGCTTCATCAAAGGTGTTATCGAGTGACAACATCGGCACTTCATGACGCACCTGTTCGAAGGCGGCCAGCGGCGCCGCGCCCACGCGCTGGGTAGGCGAATCCGGTGTGATGAGATCGGGGTGTGCCGCTTCCAGTTCGCGCAGTTGCTGCATCAGTCGGTCATATTCTGCATCCGGAATGTCCGGCGTATCCATCACGTGATAGAGATACTCATGGTGACGTAACGAGGTGCGCAGCGCAGTGATCTGCTCCTGAACCGATTTCATAGTGTTTTACCCGATAAAAAACCCCCGACAAGCGGGGTTGTTTCGTTAATATTTGATTTTGCTCGCGGCTATCAGCCGATAACCTCGCGAATGCGCGCTTTGTAGGTTTCCAGCTTCTGCGGCGTCATCATCCGACGCTCATCATCCAGCACGACACCGCCGACATCATCCGCAATACGCTGTGCAGATTGCAGCATCAGCTTAAAGTTCTGGTTAGCATCACCGTAAGACGGCACCATCATAAAGATGGAGATGCCCGGCGTGCTGAAATCGCCCATGGTGTCCGGATTGAAAGAGCCAGGCTTCACCATATTCGCCAGGCTGAACAGTACCGGGCCGCTGCCCGCAGGACTCAGATGGCGATGGAAAATGTTCATCTCACCAAACTGGAAGCCCGCTTGCAGAATACCCTGCAACAACGCTTCGCCGTTCAGTTCACCACCGGCATGGGCGGCAACGTGCAGCACCAGCACCGCTTCATTTTTTCTTTGGGTAGAAGCAACGGGCTGTTGAGGCGCTTCATGTGCAACCGGCACCTCGTCTTCATATTCTGGCTCTTCAGCCGCCATAAATTCAGGCGCAGGCTGAGTGGCAGACAGCGGCTCATTATCCAGTAATGGATCGGCCTGAACCGGCTGCGGCTGCGGTTTTGGCTGCGGCGCTGGCGCCGGTCTTGTCACCGGTGATTGAGGCGCAGGTTGACGCACTTCTGGCTCATCATCCAGCAGCGGATCGCCCATCAATGGGGTTTCATGACGCGAGAACGGCTGACGCGCGGGTTCAGGCGCACGCGGCGCGCTGACAGGTTTAGTCACAGGCGCGTCAAACTCGGGCTCTTCATGGGCGTCACGATTGCGACGGACACGTACTTCGCCGACGCCATCATCTTCGTCGCTCTGCAGATCTTCATCCGCTTCTTCGCGTTGTTTCAGACGTTGTGCGGGCGATCGCGAACACGGAAGAGCGCTCTTTACGGCTGGTCCACAGTCCGTGAAGTAGCAGCGCTATTATGGCGATCGCGCCAACAACGATTAATATCAGACGCAAATCCTGCATCATTGTATTCTCTGTTGTTCCAATACCTTGCCACCACGGCAAACTTTATCCTCTAACTGTATTTGCCCAGCTACACAAGTGCAAGTCTGTGCAGTATTTTCTGACAAATAAGATAGCCGCCCCACGCTTTTTTGCTGTTTTTTCGCGCAAAGGGCGCCTGCTACCGACAAAAAGCCAGGTTATGATGTTCGCGCCGCCACATAAAGGAGAAAGGCTCGCTATGCCCGTTGAGAATTCGCCCTCATCATTTAATGGTCTTCATTACTTCGCCGAAGGCTGGAAGTTAGTGCGCCTGCCCGGCATTCGCCGCTATGTCATTATCCCGTTGCTGATCAACATTCTGCTGTTGGGTGGCGCATTTGTTTGGTTGTTTCAACGCCTGGGCCAATGGATCCCGGCATTGATGTCGCACATTCCTGATTGGCTACAGTGGCTCAGTTATCTGCTGTGGCCGCTTTCGGTGATTTCGATTGTGCTGGTATTCAGCTACTTTTTCTCCACCATTGCGAACTGGATTGCCGCGCCATTTTGCGGATTGCTGGCCGAGCAACTGGAGGGACGTCTTACCGGTAAACCGCTGCCTGACAGTGGCTGGATGGCGATGCTGCGGGATATTCCACGCATCATGAAACGCGAATTACAGAAGCTCGGCTACTATTTGCCACGCGCGCTGGGATTGCTGCTGCTTTACTTTATCCCCGGATTTGGTCAGACGGTGGCACCGATTTTGTGGTTCCTGTTTAGCGCGTGGATGCTATCGGTTCAATATTGCGACTATCCTTTCGATAATCACAAAGTAAGCTTTAACCAGATGCGTAGCGCGCTGCGCCAGCACAAAACGGCCAATATGCAGTTTGGTGCGATGGTCAGCCTGTTTACGATGATCCCAATTTTGAACCTGGCGATTATGCCGGTGGCGGTATGCGGCGCCACCGCGATGTGGGTCGATCGCTATCGTCCACAACACGCACGGCACTAATGCTTCAAAAAGCCTTATGCATTTTTGCGTAAGGCTTATGGTTGTGGGCTATATAGATATGCGATTTCTTTCCTTCCGCACACCGGAAGAACAGGTATGCTCTGAGGGTTCCCAATATTTCATACAGTTAAGGACGAGCTATGAGTAAGATCTATGAAGACAACTCTCTGACAATTGGTCATACGCCGCTGGTTCGACTGAACCGCATCGGTAATGGACGCATCCTGGCGAAGGTCGAGTCGCGCAACCCGAGCTTCAGCGTCAAATGCCGTATCGGTGCCAATATGATTTGGGACGCTGAAAAACGCGGCATTCTTAAGCCGGGCGTTGAGCTGGTTGAACCTACCAGCGGTAACACCGGTATCGCGCTGGCCTATGTGGCTGCAGCGCGTGGCTACAAGCTGACGCTGACCATGCCAGAAACCATGTCAGTTGAACGTCGTAAGCTGTTAAAAGCGCTGGGTGCCAACCTGGTGCTGACTGAAGGCCCTAAAGGCATGAAAGGTGCTATCGCCAAGGCGGAAGAAATCGTCGCCAGCGATCCGGACAAATTCGTGCTGTTGCAGCAGTTTAGCAATCCAGCTAATCCGGAAATCCACGAAAAAACCACTGGCCCAGAAATCTGGGAAGACACGGACGGTGAAGTGGATGTGTTTATTGCGGGCGTAGGTACCGGTGGTACGCTGACCGGCGTGAGCCGCTACATCAAGAACACCAAAGGTAAGAAAGGGCTGATCACCGTGGCGGTGGAACCGACTGATTCCCCGGTTATCGCTCAGGCTATCGCCGGTGAAGAGATCAAACCGGGTCCACATAAAATTCAGGGCATCGGTGCCGGTTTTATCCCTGGCAACCTTGATCTGAAGCTGGTTGATCGTGTGGTGGCGATTACCAACGAAGAAGCGATCAGCACCGCGCGTCTGCTGATGGAAGAAGAAGGCATTCTGGCAGGCATCTCTTCGGGCGCAGCCGTGGCTGCCGCACTGAAGCTGCAGGAAGACGAAGCGTTCGCCAATAAGAACATTGTGGTGATCCTGCCCTCTTCCGGTGAGCGTTATCTTAGCACCGCCCTCTTCGCCGATCTGTTCACCGAAAAAGAGCTGCAGCAGTAACCTCCAAATTCTGAAAACGATGAAAAAAAGCACCCGATCGGGTGCTTTTTTGTGGTGCAGATCTCACTTTTATCACCAGACAGATTGATTTCAATGTCGTGGCTCTGGTATTTAAGCTTCCAATTATTTCGGTGCCTGAAATTAATCAGGCTTTGAAGTGGATCAAGCTGAATCGATAAACTGATTTGGCGAAACGGCGAATCACGGCATACTAATCACAGTGTCGAATGTGTGCAGTTTTTGATCTGCAACCGAAAGACGCACCTTACTATGCGCATTTTTTGGTCAGCTTAATGCCATACCAGCGCACCTTCACAGGCTAAAGTGACGGCTCCAGGCTAGACTTTAGATCCATAACACCAAACCTGATAAAGTTGGGGAAATAGAATGTTCCAGCAAGAAGTTACCATTACCGCACCTAACGGCCTTCATACCCGTCCTGCAGCTCAGTTCGTTAAAGAAGCTAAGGCTTTCCAGTCAGATATCACTGTGACCTCAAATGGCAAATCTGCCAGTGCGAAAAGCCTGTTCAAACTGCAGACTCTGGGTCTGACTCAGGGTACGGTTGTTACGCTGTCTGCTGAAGGTGAAGATGAGCAGCAAGCGGTTGAGCATCTGGTGAAACTGATGGCTGAGCTGGAGTAATTCCGCTCAGGCAAGCAACTAAACCGACTCTTTTGCCCCATTGAGTGCAAATATCTTGATCGCGGACAACCTGTCCGCGTTCTTGCTTCCTTAGAGTACTGTTCCGCTACAGTGGCAACGCATTGGGTCAATGAGCCATCGTGATTAAAAGGTAGGGTTATGATTTCAGGCATTTTAGCATCACCAGGTTTCGCTTTCGGCAAAGCACTTTTGCTGAAGGAAGATGAGATCGTCATCAGCCGTAAAAAAATTACCGACGATCAGGTTGAACAAGAAATTCAACGCTTCCTTGATGGACGTGGCAAAGCGGCTGTACAGCTTGAAGCCATCCGCATCAAAGCCGGTGAAACCCTCGGTGAAGAGAAAGCGGCGATCTTTGAAGGTCACATCATGCTGCTCGAAGATGAAGAGCTTGAGCAGGAAATCATCGACCTGATTAAAAAAGATCACGCAACGGCTGACGCAGCGGCTTACTCCGTCATTGATGGCCAGGCAAAGGCGCTAGAAGAACTGGACGACGAATACCTGAAAGAACGTGCGGCTGACGTACGTGACATCGGTAAACGCCTGCTGCAGAACATTCTGGGCCTGCACATTGTCGACCTCGGTGCGATTGCAGACGAATCTATTCTGGTGGCAAAGGATTTAACGCCGTCAGAAACCGCACAGCTGAACCTGAAGAAGGTGCTGGGCTTTATTACTGATATCGGTGGCCGTACTTCGCATACGTCCATCATGGCGCGTTCTCTGGAAATCCCTGCGATTGTGGGAACCGGTAACGTGACCACCACCGTTAAAAACGGTGATTACCTGATCATCGATGGCGTAAACAACAAGATTTATGTCAATCCATCCGATGAAGTGCTGGAAGAGCTGAAAGCCATCCAGACACAATATCTGTCTGAAAAACACGAATTAGCCAAGCTGAAAGACCTGCCGGCTATCACGCTGGACGGCCATCAGGTTGAAGTGTGCGCCAACATCGGTACCGTGCGCGACGTCGCGGGTGCAGAGCGCAACGGTGCGGAAGGCGTGGGCCTGTATCGTACCGAATTCCTGTTTATGGACCGTGATTCGCTGCCTACCGAAGAAGAACAGTTCCAGGCTTATAAAGCCGTTGCTGAAGCCGTGGGTTCTCAGGCAGTGATCGTGCGTACCATGGACATCGGCGGCGATAAAGATCTGCCGTACATGAACTTGCCAAAAGAGGACAACCCGTTCCTCGGCTGGCGTGCGATTCGTATCGCGATGGATCGTAAAGAGATTCTGCATGCTCAGCTGCGCGCTATCCTGCGTGCATCGTCCTTCGGCAAACTGCGCATCATGTTCCCGATGATCATTTCGGTGGAAGAAGTGCGTGCGCTGAAAGGCGAGCTGGAACTTCTGAAAGCCCAGCTGCGTGAAGAAGGCAAATCCTTCGATGAGACCATTGAAGTGGGCATTATGGTTGAAACGCCTGCTTCCGCGGTGATTGCACGCCATCTGGCGAAAGAAGTCGACTTCTTTAGTATTGGGACAAATGACCTGACGCAGTATACTCTGGCGGTCGATCGTGGTAATGATTTGATTTCACACCTCTATAACCCAATGACGCCATCTGTACTGGGCCTCATTAAGCAAGTGATCGACGCATCACATGCCGAAGGGAAATGGACCGGCATGTGTGGTGAGCTGGCTGGT
This sequence comes from Pantoea rodasii, assembly GCF_002095465.1. Taxonomy (GTDB): domain Bacteria; phylum Pseudomonadota; class Gammaproteobacteria; order Enterobacterales; family Enterobacteriaceae; genus Pantoea; species Pantoea rodasii. The sequence goes on from NZ_MLFP01000011.1 coordinate 97,620, forward strand.
GATGAACGTGCTACACTACTGTTACTGGGAATGGGGCTGGACGAATTCAGCATGAGTGCCATTTCAATCCCGAGCATCAAGAAGATTATTCGTAATACCAATTTCGAAGATGCGAAGGCATTGGCGGAGCAGGCTCTGGCTCAACCCACAGCGGAAGATTTGATGAATCTGGTCAACAAATTCATCAAAGAAAAAACGCTCTGCTGATCCACGAGACGCTGGCCCCAAATTACTGCTTAGGAGAAGATCATGGGTTTGTTTTCTAAACTTTTTGGCGAAAAATCAGAGAGCGCGTCAGGGACTATTGATATCGTTGCGCCTCTGTCAGGCGAAATCGTGAATATCGAAGACGTACCTGATGTGGTATTTGCTGAGAAAATCGTCGGTGACGGTATTGCCATTAAACCAACTGGCAACAAAATGGTTGCTCCTGTTGACGGCACCATCGGTAAGATTTTCGAAACCAACCACGCCTTTTCAATCGAGTCTGACAACGGCATTGAGCTGTTTGTCCACTTCGGTATTGATACGGTTGAATTGAAAGGTGAAGGCTTCAAACGCATCGCTGAAGAAGGCCAGAAAGTGAAAAAAGGCGACGTGGTGATCGAGTTTGATCTGCCACTGCTGGAAGAGAAAGCAAAATCCACGCTGACGCCGGTTGTGATTTCGAACATGGACGAAATCAAAGACCTGATCAAACTCTCCGGTCAGGTGACTGTGGGTGAAACCCCGGTTATCCGCATTAAGAAGTAAGCAGCGTCTGGATAGTAAAAACGGCACCCAATGGGTGCCGTTTTTGTTTGTGTGGCTCGTGTGTTGGGGATGGTGCGGTCGTCCTGCCCTACTCCACATAATGCGTGCTGTTAGCAGTAAGTTTCGCTTTAAACCTTTAGTCTTGCTTCCATCGCGGCAGCTTCAGGGTCAGCTCCAGGCCACCTTCAGGGCGATTCACCGCCTGCACTTCACCGTGGTGCGCCAGAATCACCTTACGCACGATGGAGAGCCCTAAGCCGTATCCTTTGCCCATCAGTGGCGAATTAACGCGTACGAAAGGATCGAAGATGCTGGAGAGCTTCTCTTCATCCACACCCGGCCCCTGATCGCGCACGCGAATCGCCAGCCACTGGTTTTCCGCCTGCAATCGCACGCTGATGTGCTGGCCTTTGTGCGAGAAGCGCAGCGCATTACGCAGGACGTTCTCCACGCCACGGCGTATCAGTTCGGCATTGCCGTGCACAGTGTAGTCGGCGTTCTCATCGACCTGAAAATCGACTTTTCGCCCGGGATCTGTGCCTCGTAACGCACATCTGTGACCACCGCGTGCAGCAGGCCCGTGAGGTCAAAGTACTGCTCTCCGGGCATGCTTTCATGTTCCGCGCGTGACAGCGTCAGCAGCTCGCCAATCATCTTATCGAGGCGTCGAGCTTCTTCATCAATACGGCTAAGGGAAGATTCCACCGATTCCGGTGTTTGCCGCGCCAGGCCGGTTGCCAGCTGCAGGCGCGCCAGCGGTGAGCGCAGCTCGTGAGAGATATCATGCAACAGCTCCTCGCGCGCTTTCACCAGCGTATCGAGACGCTCTACCATCGCATCAAAATCCTGCGCCACGCTGGAGAGTTCATCATGGCGACGGCGCATCACCGGATAGAGTCGCACAGACAAATCGCCGCTGGAGACGCGGGCAAAGCCTTCACGCAGCTGACGCATCGGGCGCGTCAGGTTCCAGGCCAGCAGTAAGCTGAACAGCAGCCCCAGCGCACCGGCAAAGGTGAACATCGGCTCTGGGATGTTCAGGATGCGACGCGGGCCACCGCCGCCCATTGAGCTATCTTCGCGCAGTCCCTTAACGTCGTAGCGCAGCTCGTACTCTTTGCCGTCCTGCCCTTTCACCCAACGTACGATGATATTGGGGAACGGCCCGTGGAACGGCTCACTGAAGGTTTCAGGCGGCGCATTGCCTGGCGTGGCAGCAGGTTTGTCATGCTGAATCACTGAGAAGAACTGACGGTCATTGGGTTCCCAATCGGCCATCATGTCATCCAGTGAACTCGGCCCACCGCGCTCGAGAACCGAGACGGCGGAAGCCATCTGCAAATTCACGATACGACGTATGGCAACGATTTCTGGCGGCTCGTGACGATTACCGGAGAGCGTAAAACCGAGCCACAGCAGCTGGCTGATGATGACAAAGACGATCCAGAAGCCCAATAGGATCTTCCAGAACATGCGGCCACGGTAGCTGTGTTTCATCGAATGCGATAACCAATACTGCGCACAGTTTCAATGTTAATGCTGTCGGCGGTCAGTGCAGCCAGCTTTTGACGAATATTGCTGATGTGCACATCCACGCTGCGATCGTAGGCTTCACGCGGACGGCCCAGGCCTTTTTCTGACAGTTCATCTTTCGACACTACGCGATCGGGTGCACGCAGCAGCAGATCCAGCAGGTTAAATTCGGAGGCCGTCAGATCGAAGGCTTTACCCTGCCATTCGGTGATGCGTGTGGCCGGATTCAGGCTAAGATCGCCCCAGCGCAGCACTTCTTTTTTATCGGGCACCGGCGCCTGATCTTCAAAGCGGCGCAGTACGGCACGCAGGCGCGCCACCAGCTCGCGTGGATAGCACGGCTTAGGCACATAATCATCCGCGCCCATTTCCAGACCAATCACGCGATCGATGTTGTCGCCTTTGGCAGTCAACATAATCACCGGCAGACGGCTGTTCTGACGCACCTGACGCAACACATCAATGCCGCTCATATCGGGCAGCATAATATCCAGGATCATCGCGGTGTAATTGCCCGATAGCGCACCTTCCACTCCTGCGCTTCCGGTTAAAACCAATTGCGTTTCAAAGCCTTCCGCAATCAGGTACTGGCTCAGCATGGTGCCAAGTTCTACATCGTCATCAACAAGCAGAATTTTCATCTTTATCTCTCGTGTAAATTGCCGCTATTTTGTCCTGAGTTGGCAGCGAGCGCAGCCGATTTTACTCGATCCTTACAGAGCCAACACCAGACGATTATTAGGGAGACTATAGACAAAAATGGCCCGGTCGCACCACCACAGCACGCTCAGGCCAGATAAAATGCGGGGAAAGCGAAAATCAGTGAAATACGCCAGTCGAGAGATAACGATCGCCGCGATCGCAAACAATCGCCACCACCACGCTACCCGGATAGGTCGTCGCGATACGTAATGCACCGGCCACCGCGCCGCCGGAACTAACGCCACAGAAAATCCCTTCCCGCTGCGCGAGCGCTCGCATGGTTTCCTCGGCTTCCAGCTGTGCCATATCGATGACGTCATCCACCAGCTCAGGACGGAAAATCCCCGGCAGATAAGCCTCAGGCCAACGACGAATGCCGGGAATGCTGCTGCCTTCCTGCGGCTGTAAACCAATCACTTGCACCGCAGGGGCAAACTCTTTCAGATAGCGTCCCACACCGGTGATGGTGCCGGTGGTGCCCATGCTAGAGACAAAATGCGTCATGCGACCTTGCGTCTGCTGCCAGATTTCCGGGCCGGTGGTGAGATAGTGGCCGAGAGGATTGTCAGGATTATTGAACTGGTCCAGCACTCTGCCCTCACCGCGATCGGCCATCTCTTGCGCGAGATCGCGTGCACCTTCCATGCCCTGCTCACGCGTCACCAGCAGCAATTCTGCGCCGTAGGCACGCATCGCATCCTGACGCTCCTGACTCATGTTATCCGGCATCAGCAGGCGCAGCTTATAGCCTTTCATCGCGGCGATCATCGCCAGTGCAATGCCGGTATTGCCGCTGGTCGCTTCAATCAGGGTATCGCCGGGTTTGATGTCACCGCGCAGCTCCGCCTGATGAATCATCGACCAGGCTGCACGATCTTTTACCGAACCGGCTGGATTGTTGCCTTCCAGCTTTAACCAGATTTCACTGCCGTTATCGGGCGTCAGGCGTTGCAACCTGATCAACGGCGTATTGCCGATGGTATTTTCTAGTGTGGTCACGGTGTGATTCCAGACAGAAGAGACGCAAATAAATCGGGCGGGAAAAGTCCCGCCCGAAGGAGTGTCAAAAATATCAGGCGCTCTCGGCAAAGGCAACCGGACGCAGCGGCGTCGTGCCGTGATAAAGTCGTGCCTGCTGCAGGCCGACAAACAGGCGCTCACCGCGAATCGGTGCAGTATGGTCGCCATCGTAGACCACCGAGAAGACGTCGCCCTGCCAGCCGCTTGGCTGCACTACTAACTGCCAGAAGTGACCGCGCGGGCTGATTTCCAGCACCTGCACCGGAAGTGGCGTTTCGAGGCTGCTCTGGCGTGAGATATCGACTTCCCACGGACGCAGGAACAGTTCGACATCGCCCTGATGCGCAGGCGTATAGCCCAACGGCCAGCGGTGCGCACCAACATGGAATTGCGAGCCGTGCACTTCGCCGTCGAAGCGATTCACTTCGCCGAGGAACTCCAGCACAAAGCGCGTGGCCGGTTCCTGCCACACTTCATCTGGCGTCCCGACCTGTTCGATATTGCCCTGGCTCATCACCACCACGCTGTCAGCGACTTCCATCGCCTCTTCCTGGTCATGGGTGACGAACACGCTGGTGAATTTCAGCTCTTCATGCAGCTGACGCAGCCAGCGACGCAGCTCTTTACGCACCTGCGCGTCCAGCGCGCCGAAAGGCTCATCCAGTAACAAGATCTGCGGTTCCACCGCCAGCGCACGCGCTAAGGCCACACGCTGCTTCTGTCCACCGGACAGCTGCGCCGGAAAACGGTTAGCGAGATGCGCCAGCTGCACCATCTCCAGCAGGCGGGTCACGCGCTGTTTAATTTCAGCAGCAGATGGACGCTCGCGACGCGGCAGCACGCTCAAACCAAAGGCGATGTTGTCGAACACTGTCATGTGGCGGAACAGCGCATAGTGCTGGAACACGAAGCCTACCTGACGGTCGCGCGCATGAATGCGGCTGACATCTTTACCGTGGAAATGAATATGCCCGCTGTTCTGATGCTCCAGCCCGGCGATAATACGCAGCAGCGTGGTTTTTCCCGAGCCTGACGGACCGAGCAGCGCCACCATCTTACCGGTAGGAATATCCAGTGAGATTTCGTTCAACACCGGGGTGCGACCGAACGATTTGTTAATTTGTTTAATCTCAATGCTCATGATTTTCCTCCTGTTGGCGCTTTTGCTGATGCTCTAATCGCCACTGCACTACGCTTTTCAGAAACAGCGTCAAAATGGCCATCAGGGTCAACAGCGCGGCCGCGGTAAACGCGCCAACCGTGTTGTAATCCTGATGCAGTAATTCAACCTGAAGCGGTAAGGTGTAGGTCTCACCGCGAATCGATCCCGAAACCACCGAGACCGCACCAAACTCGCCAATCGCGCGAGCGTTGGTTAACACCACGCCGTACATCAGCGCCCAGCGGATGTTCGGCAGCGTCACGCGGCGGAACATCTGCCAGCCGGAGGCACCTAACAGCACGGCGGCTTCATCTTCATTGCTGCCCTGGCTCAACATCACCGGCACCAACTCACGCACCACAAACGGACAGGTGACGAAGATGGTGGCCAGCACCATGCCCGGCCAGGCAAACATAATCTGGATGTTGTGGGCATCCAGCCAACCGCCCGCCGGACCGTTAATGCCCCAGAACAGCAGATACATTAAACCCGCCACCACCGGTGACACGGCAAACGGGATATCAAACAAGGTCAGCAGCAGCTGGCGTCCGGGGAAGGTAAAGCGCGTCACCAGCCATGCCAGCAGCGTACCGAACACCAGGTTTACCGGCACGGTGATCAGCGCCACCATGATGGTCAGCCAGATAGCGTGCAGCATGTCGCCATCTTTCAAATTAGAGAGCGAGGCGATGATGCCCTGGTTCAGCGCTTCCCAAAAGATCGAGATCATCGGGACCACCAACAGCAGGAAGGACACCAGCGCACCCACGCCAATCAGCAGCCATTTGCCCCAGTTCACTGGCTGACGCTCAGCGTGATTAATCTGCGAAATCTCCGCCATTAGTGGCCTCCTAAGCGACGGCCAAAGCGGCTCTGCAAGGTATTAATCGCGAACAGCAACAGCAGCGAAGCCGCCATGATCACCGAGGCGATAGCACTGGCTGCCGGGTAATCAAACTCTTGCAGACGAACAAAAATCATCAACGAGGTAACTTCGGTTTTCCACGCGATGTTGCCCGCAATGAAAATCACCGCGCCGAACTCACCAAGGCTGCGGGTAAAGGATAATGCCGTGCCGGCCATCAGCGCGGGCGCCACTTCTGGCAGCACCACGCGGCGGAAACTCTGCCACGGTGTCGCACCCAGCGTTTCAGCCGCTTCCTCATATTCCGGGCCCAGCTCTTCTAATACCGGCTGCACCGTGCGCACCACAAACGGGATGCTGGTGAAGGCCATCGCCACCGCAATGCCCAGCCAGGTGTAAGAGACTTTGATATCGAAATGGGCCAGCCATTGACCATACCAACCGCTCACCGAGAACAATCCCGCCAGCGTCAAACCGGCGACGGCCGTGGGCAGCGCAAACGGCAGATCCATCAAACCATCCAGCAGTGCGCGGCCAGGAAAACGGTAGCGTGTCAGAATCCACGCCATCAGCATGCCAAACAGCGCATTGAAGATGGACGCCACGCCCGCCGACAGCAGCGTCACCTTATAGGCAGCAATCAGCTGTGGATTGGTCACCACATCCCAATACTGCGCCAGCGTCATGTTGGATAACTGCATTAGCAGTGCGCTGATCGGCAGCAGCAGAATCAGGCAGGTAAACAGCAGGCTGGTGCCGAGGCTAAGACCAAAGCCGGGCAATACGCGTTTCTGAGCTAAGGCAAACATCAACCGCGCCCCGCTGCCAGTAATTTGTCCAGCTCACCGCCGCTGGCAAAATGGGTTTTCATCACGTTATCCCAACCGCCAAACGCGTCTTGCACGTTGAACAGCGCCGTTTGCGGGAAGCGATCTTTCTGCTCCGCCATCAGCTGCGGGTTGTTTACGCGATAGTAATAACCGGTAATGATTTTCTGCGCTTCAGGTGAGTAGAGGAAATTCAGATAGGCTTTTGCCGCATCGGCGGTGCCATTCTGCTCGACGTTTTTATCCACCCACGCCACCGGGAATTCGGCGAGGATGTTGGTCTTCGGCACAATGACTTCGAATTCATCTTTGCCGTATTGATTACGGATGTTATTCACTTCCGACTCAAAACTGATCAGCACATCACCTAAACCGCGCTCTGCAAACGTGGTGGTGGCGCCACGGCCGCCGGTATCAAACACTTCCACGTTCTTAAGAAACTTCGCCATAAAAGCTTCGGTTTTGGCTTTATCTTTACCATCTGCCTGATCGGCAGCGCCCCACGCAGCCAGATAGGTATAACGGCCGTTGCCTGAGGTTTTAGGATTTGGGAACACCAGCTTCACGTTGTCACGCGCCAGGTCAGCCCAGCTGTGAATCTGCTTAGGATTTCCTTTGCGCACCAGAAACGCCATGGTGGAGTAAAACGGAGAACTGCTGTTTGGCAGACGCGTTTGCCAGTCGGCCGGAATCAGGTTGCCTTTGTCATGCAGCACCTGCACATCGGTCACCTGGTTGTAGGTCACTACATCCGCACGTAAGCCCTGCAGAATCGCCAACGCCTGTTTTGATGACCCGGCATGCGATTGTTTAATCGTCAATTTGTCATTCGGGTGCGCAGCATCCCACTGCTTCTCAAACGGCGCATTGAGGGCGACAAACAGCTCGCGCGAGACATCATAAGAGCTGTTTAACAGCTCTGTTGCCTGCGCTGCACCGGCTAACGCCAGTGACAAGGCGATTCCGCTCATCCATTTTTTCGCAATCGGAAGTGTCATGCTGCACCCTGCTAGTCGGCGAAGTCGCCAATGCCATTAGATGCTGTCAGTGTATTTATAACTCAGGGCAAACCAGTAACGGTTTTATATATCGTTTGGGGATTTCAAAGTCTAAAAAGGCATAAGACGGCGGGAGAGTTTATGCAGCAGGCGGGATTAAATCTGATCGATTTGTTTAAACGGTGATGCGTTTGAATGCACCCCTTCGCGCGATGTTTTACGGGCGCCAATCCTGGCGCCCAAACCAAAAAAATCAGCGTTGCCAAACGATTTTGCTGATTTTCCAGCTTTTTAACGTGTCGTCAGCCGGCATCAGACCTTCTGGTCCGTGCCCTTCGCCACTGTAAACATACGAGATATGTTGGCTACCCGGTGCGCGACATTCCACATCGCGGGCATCTAATCCGGTGGTCAATTTGCAGTTGTCGAAGGCTTTGCTGAACTTCGCACTAAACACATCGCCTATTTTACTGCCGTCGGCGCTCTTAGCATCCGCATCCATCACTTCAATGCGTTCGACGCTGCTCTGGCCGTTGATCACCAGCTTCACTTTGCCATCTTCAAGCGCCTGCCAGAAATCCACCACCTGACCATTCTGCGTGCGCATGCCCTGACGCAGCTGATAATCATTGTTCAGTGCTTTACCGATCGCCGCTTCTGACATCGGGGTGGTGCTGCTCAATCCGGCAACACCCTGCTCGGTGACGGTTAACGATCCGCCAAACCAGTTCATTGGATTCAACGCCGACCAGTGATAGCTCAGCGGATTGTACCAATGGCTTTCGCTCGCGCTGGAGGCGGTAGAGGAACCTGAACTGGCGCAACCCGCCAGAATCATGGCGCTGACCAGCAGTGCGGGACGAACAACTTTCATGAATGCTCCTTGATCTCTTGTGCCGATTGGCGTGCCTGTTGGAGTCGCAAACCGGCAAAAAGTTTATTCGATGTGATGTTCCGGCAGAAAACAGTCGCGCAGGCGCCGATGGGTTTGCAGCCAAATCATCGCTAGCAGGTCAAACAGGGTTAACAACAGCGGCAACGGCGAATCAGGAAAAGCGCCTTGTAACAGACCGTAGCCTTGCGACAACAGGCTGATCAATAAGGATACACTCAGCACATGCCGCCAGCTTTGCCACAAGCGTGGCCAGCGTTGACGATAGCCGGTCAGCAGCAAGCCCATCGCCGCCGGAATACCCAGCGCCAGGCCAATCCAAAAGCTTTGACGGTCAGGATAGAACAGTGCCAGCAGATCGTTGCCCTGCTGACGGGATGCGCCCGCCATCACCAGCAACAGCCAGGTGCGCGCCTGCAACAACAGAATCAGCCAAAAAAGAAACGGCAGCCGTAGCTGCCCTTTCGCATCGTATTCATCAGGTAAATATTTCAGCCCCATCATCGGCGGCTTAATACTCGCGGTCTTCGATTAAGCGTTTTCCGAGCAGCATTGACTCCACCGGCTCGTAATCCAGCTTCTCATAGAAGGCGATCACCTGATCGTTCTCTTCTCGCACCATCAGATGAATTTTCGGGCAACCACGTGCAATCAGCTTTTTCTCCAGACGATTCATCAGTGCGTTGGCAAATCCGCGCCCCTGATAATCGGGATGTACGGCCAGGTAGTAAGCGGCACCACGGTGCCCATCGTAGCCGCCCATCAACGTTCCGACCACAACCCCGCCGACTTCTGCCACCAGAAACAGTTCCGGATCGTGGTTGAGTTTACGTTCGATATCCAGTTCCGGATCGTTCCATGGGCGTAACAGATCACAACGCTCCCAGAGCGTGATCACTTCTTCAAAATCTTCCTGGCGGAATGAGCGGATTTCCATCGGCGTTACCCTGCTATTAGGCACAATTCGCTGATTATCACGCATTCTTTGCCAGGCGCAACCCTCACGCCGCGCAACGGCGGAAAAAAACGGCTAAATTGCTGTTAGTAACGTGTAATACAAAGTAATGCGCTGAAATGGTTGTGAAGTCGCCGCAAGGCAGTTGTTACGATATAACACTGGGCAGGATTTTCTGTCAGGGACCCCATTATGAGTAAAATTTCACTGCTGAAGCGCCTCACCAATCGCCGCCAGCTGATTCTTTCTGGCCTGGCGCTGGCGGTGCTGTCACCGCGCGCGGTAATGGCGAAAGAAGAGAGTACTGAATTGCGTGTCAGCAAAGGCCATACGCCGCCGAAGCCGGCCACTAATGGTAAGCGCATCGTGATGATCGATCCGGGTCACGGTGGCATTGATTCGGGCGCGGTGGGCGAAGAAGGGTCAGAAGAGAAACACATCGTTCTGGCGATTGCGAACACCGTGCGCACGCTGCTGCAAAATCACCCGAAGGTTGAAGTACGCCTGACGCGTGATAGCGATCACTTTATCCCGCTGTATCAGCGCGTGGAGATCGCACATCAGCACGGCGCAAATCTGTTTATGTCGATCCACGCGGACGGCTACACCAGCCCGGATGCCAATGGCGCATCGGTGTTTGCCCTGTCGAATCGCGGTGCCAGCAGCGCCATGGCGCGCTATATGTCACAGCGCGAAAACGATGCCGACAAGGTCGGCGGTGCAGAAGTGCAGGAAAAAGATAACTACCTGAATCAGATTCTGTTCGATCTGGTGCAGACCGATACCATCCGCAATAGTCTGACGCTGGGTAAACATGTGCTGGATCAGATTCGCCCGGTGCATCATCTGCACAGTCAGCACACGGAGCAGGCTGCCTTTGCGGTGTTGAAGTCACCTTCGATTCCGTCAGTGCTGGTCGAAACCTCGTTTATTACCAACCCGCGTGAAGAGCAATTGCTGGGCACCACCGCCTTCCGCCAGAAGATTGCCAGCGCGATTGCCGATGGCATCGTCAATTACTTTAACGAGTACGATCGCCACCAGGCGTAGCTTTTTCCTGTGATAGAATCGCGGCAAATTTCCGGAACGAGTGACTCATGAGCAATCCCGATATTTCCCGCGTCAAAGCGTTCTTATTGACGCTGCAGGATGAAATTTGCGCCCAACTGGCCGCCGCCGATGGCACAGCGACCTTCGCCGAAGATGACTGGCAGCGTCCGGGCGGCGGTGGTGGGCGCAGCCGCGTACTGCGCAACGGCGCGGTGTTTGAGCAGGCAGGCGTGAACTTTTCGCACGTACACGGCGATCAGATGCCCGCCTCTGCTACCGCGCACCGTCCTGAGCTGGCGGGCCGCAGTTTTGAAGCCATGGGCGTGTCACTCGTGGTCCATCCTGAAAATCCTTATATCCCCACCAGCCATGCCAACGTGCGTTTCTTTATTGCCGAGAAGCCGGGTGCCGATCCGGTGTGGTGGTTTGGTGGCGGTTTCGATCTCACGCCGTATTACGGTTTCGAAGAAGATGCGCTGCACTGGCATCAGACCGCGTTTGACCTGTGCCAGCCATTCGGTGAAGACGTCTATCCGCGCTACAAGAAGTGGTGTGATGACTATTTCCACCTTAAGCATCGCAATGAACAGCGCGGGATTGGTGGGCTGTTTTACGATGATCTGAATACGCCAGACTTTGATCACTGCTTCGATTTCATGCAGGCGGTGGGCAAAGGATATCTGGATGCCTATTTGCCGATTGTTGCCAAACGCAAAGCGCTGCCGTGGGGCGATCGCGAGCGTCAGTTCCAGCTGTATCGTCGCGGGCGTTATGTCGAGTTCAATCTGGTGTGGGATCGCGGCACGCTGTTCGGCCTGCAAACCGGCGGCCGCACCGAGTCGATTTTGATGTCGATGCCACCACTGGTGCGCTGGGAATATGATTACCAAACCGAAGCCGGCACGCCAGAAGCGGCGCTGTACAGGGATTTCCTGCCGGTGAAAGATTGGCTGGGATTGGGTGAATAAATCAGTGCGCAAAAATGCGCACTCTACGGGATTGTAGGGGTACCATTCATTTGTGCACACCCTACGGGGCTGTAGGGGCGCCATTTATAGCGCCCGGCCCTTCACAACGGCTCGGTCTGCGCCTCCACCACCGCTAATGCCACCATATTCACAATCCGCCTCACCGATGCAATCCGCGTCAATACGTGCACCGGCTTGCTAATTCCCATCAACACCGGCCCCACCGTCACACCTTCCGAGCACGACACGCGCAGCAGGTTATAACTGATACGCGCAGCCTCAACGTTCGGCATGATCAGCAGATTAGCGGTGCCCTTCAGCGGGCTGTCGGGCATCAACTCGCGCCGAATACTCTCCACCAGCGCTGCATCACCGTGCATCTCACCGTCGATCTCCAGATTCGGCGCACGGCTCTGAATCAGCGCCAACGCTTCACGCATCTTGCGTGCGCCGGGCGCATTCGAGGTGCCAAAACTGGAATGCGACAGCAGCGCCACGCGCGGTTCGATACCAAAACGCCGCACCGTTTCCGCTGCCAACAATGTGATATCCGCCAGCTGTTCCGCACTCGGATCTTCGTTCACATAGGTATCCGCAATAAACGTATTCCCGCTTGGCAATAACAGCGCGTTCATCGCACCGGCCACTTTCACGTCATCGCGGAAACCAAACACCTTCTCCACCACATCGTAATGCTCGCGGTAATCGCCGATAGTGCCGCAAATTAACGCGTCAGCCTCGCCACGATGCACCATGATGGCGCCAATCAGTGTCGGATTACCGATCACCGCACGCTGTGCGGTTTCCGGCGTTACGCCACGCCGTTTCATGATCTGGTAATACTCATTCCAGTACTCTTTAAAGCGCGGATCGGACTCGTTGTTTACGATCTCGAAATCCTTGCCCGCTTCGATCTTCAACCCTTGCTTCTGGATACGCATCGCAATCACGTTCGGACGCCCGATCAAAATCGGCTTCGCCAGCCCTAATGACACCAGTTCCTGCGTTGCATGCAGCACCCGCACTTCCTCTCCTTCCGCCATCACCACGCGCTTGGGATCTTTACGCGCTTGCGAAAAAATCGGCTTCATAAACAGGTTGGTTTTGTACACAAACTCGGTGAGCTGCTCACGATAGGCATCGAAATCGGCGATCGGCCGGGTCGCTACGCCGGATTCCATCGCCGCTTTGGCAACGGCAGGAGCAATTTGCACAATCAAACGTGGATCGAAGGGTTTGGGAATCAAATACTCCGGCCCAAAACTCAGGTCCTGATCGTCATACGCCGAGGCCACCACATCGCTCTGTTCGGCTTGCGCCAATGCCGCAATCGCATGCACCGCGGCCAGTTTCATCTCCTCGTTGATCGCCGTGGCACCCACGTCCAGTGCCCCACGGAAAATGAACGGGAAGCACAGCACGTTATTGACCTGATTGGGGAAATCCGAGCGCCCGGTACAAATAATCGCATCCGGCCTGACCTCCTTCGCCAGCGGCGGCATGATCTCTGGTTCGGGATTGGCGAGTGCCAAAATCAGCGGGTCCTGCGCCATTTTCTTCACCATCTCAGGCGTCATCGCTTTCGGACCAGAACAGCCGAGGAAAATATCCGCGCCCGCAATCACCTCATCCAGCGTGCGTGCGCCATTATCCTCAATGGCGTATTCGGCTTTAGTCGGCGTCATATTCGTTTCGCGATCGCGGTAGATCACCCCCTTGGAATCACACACCACAATGTTGTGCTTCTGCATGCCGAGCGCCACCAGCAAATTCAAACAGGCAATCGCCGACGCGCCCGCACCAGACACCACCAGCCGCACATCCGAAATCGCCTTCTTCACGATAGTTAAACCGTTCAGCACCGCCGCAGTACAGATGATCGCTGTGCCGTGCTGATCGTCGTGGAATACCGGGATCTTCATGCGCTCACGCAGTTTCTGCTCGATGTAAAAACACTCTGGCGCTTTAATATCTTCCAGATTGATGCCGCCGAACGTCGGTTCCAGCGCGGCAATCACCTCAATCAGCTTATCCGGGTCCAGCTCATCCACTTCGATATCAAACACATCAATGCCCGCGAATTTCTTGAACAGCACCCCTTTGCCTTCCATCACCGGCTTACCGGCCAGCGCACCGATATTACCGAGGCCGAGCACCGCCGTGCCGTTAGAGATCACCGCCACCAGATTGCCGCGTGCGGTGTATTTATAGGCCGCCAGCGGATCGGCAGCAATCTCCAGACAGGGTGCTGCCACGCCCGGCGAATAGGCCAGCGCTAAATCACGCTGGGTCGCCAGCGGTTTGGTGGGGGAAACCTGAATTTTTCCGGGAGTGGGATATTGGTGGAAATCGAGCGCACTTTGCTTGAGTTGATCGTCCATTGGGCATCCTTTGGCACGGCTGAAAAACCACCAGTATAGGAATCTGCGGCACAAAAGAGGGTGAAGGCGCTCAAAGAACGAGGGCACAGATTGCCACGGCTTCGCCTGCGGCTTTGGCGCAGCCTGCTATCCTTAAGGGTGGCAAAACGCGTAGCTGAACCGATCAGGCACACCCTTCTGTGACAGATGCCCTTCAGCGCCACAATCAGAGAAAACGCATTTTCTTCGTGCAACGTCTGTAGCACTGTGTTGAGCCACGACTCAACAGGAATGGGCACCACTTGCTTGCCCACATTATTGCTAATCAAGGAGTTAAGCGATGAACCAGCTAGATGCATTGAAACAGTTCACCACCGTGGTGGCGGACAGCGGCGACATCGAATCTATTCGCCATTACCATCCGGAAGACGCCACCACCAATCCCTCTTTGATTCTGAAAGCCGCCGGTCTCGATGCTTATAAACATCTGATTGATGATGCCATCGACTATGCGAAAAAACAGGGCGGCAGCAAAGAGACGCAAATCATCAACGCCAGTGACAAAGTGGCGATTAATCTCGGTATGGAAATTCTGAAAAGCGTACCGGGCCGTGTTTCGACCGAAGTGGATGCGCGCCTCTCCTTCGATCGTGGCATGTGTGTGACCAAAGCAGAGAAACTGGTGCGGATGTACGAAGAGAACGGCATTGATCGTTCGCGCATCCTGATCAAACTGGCCTCAACCTGGGAAGGGATCAAAGCTGCTGAAGAACTGGAGAAGAACGGCATCCAGTGTAACCTGACGCTGCTGTTCTCCTTTGCGCAGGCGCGTGCCTGTGCCGAAGCCGGCGTGTTCCTGATTTCGCCGTTTGTCGGCCGTATTTATGACTGGTACAACACCCGTAAACCTATTGACCCGTACGTGGTCGATGAGGATCCGGGCGTGAAATCTGTGCGTCGTATCTACGATTACTACAAAAAGCACCGCTACAGCACGGTGATCATGGGAGCCAGCTTCCGTAAGGTTGAACAGATTCAGGCGCTGGCCGGCTGTGACCGTCTGACCATCTCCCCTAACCTGCTGGAAGAGTTGGCCAACAGCGATGCACCGCTGGAGCGCAAACTGGAGCCATCAACCGAAGGCTTCCATCAACCGTCATCGCTCTCCGAAGCGGAATTCCGCTGGGAGCACAATCAGGATCCGATGGCAGTGGAAAAACTGTCCGACGGTATCCGCCAGTTCGCCATCGACCAGCAGAAACTGGAAGATGTGCTGGCATCCCGCCTGTAAGCAACAAAACTTCTCATGCCGGACGGGCGTCTGCCTGTCCGCTATTGCCCAATCACAAGGGAGAACCCTATGTCTTCACGCAAAGAGTTGGCTAACGCGATTCGTGCTTTAAGTATGGATGCGGTACAAAAAGCAAATTCCGGTCACCCCGGCATGCCAATGGGCATGGCCGATATCGCCGAAGTGCTGTGGCGCGATGTCCTCCAACATAACCCTAACAATCCGGCGTGGGCCGATCGCGACCGCTTTATCCTCTCCAACGGCCACGGTTCGATGTTGCTGTATAGCCTGCTGCACCTCACCGGTTATGACCTGCCGATGGAAGAGCTGAAAAACTTCCGTCAGCTGCATTCGAAAACGCCGGGCCACCCGGAAATCGGCTATACGCCTGGCGTGGAAACCACCACCGGCCCGCTGGGACAAGGTTTAGCCAATGCGGTCGGCATGGCGATTGCTGAGCGTACGCTGGCTGCGCAGTTTAACCGTCCAGGCCATGACATCGTCGATCACCATACCTATGTGTTTATGGGCGATGGCTGTCTGATGGAAGGGATCTCGCACGAGGTCAGCTCGCTGGCGGGCACCCTGGGTCTCGGCAAACTGATTGGTTTCTACGATCACAACGGCATCTCGATTGATGGTGAAACCGAAGGCTGGTTCACCGACGATACCCATAAACGTTTCGAAGCCTATAACTGGCACGTGGTGGGCAGTGCGGAAGGCATTGATGGTCACGATCCTGAAGCGATTGCGGCGGCGATCAAAGAAGCGCAGAGCGTCACCGACAAACCGTCGCTGATCATCTGTCGCACGGTGATTGGTTTCGGTTCACCGAACAAAGCCGGTAAAGAAGAGTCGCACGGTGCGGCATTGGGCGAGCAAGAAGTGGCGTTAACCCGCCAAAAACTCGGCTGGCACCATCCGCCATTTGAAATCCCGAAAGAGATTTATCAACAGTGGGATGCCAAAGAAGCCGGCAGCCAGCGTGAGAAAGCCTGGGATGAGAAGTTCGCTGCTTATAAAGCCGCACACCCGGATCTCGCCAGCGAGTTCAGCCGCCGTCTGGACGGAGGGATGCCTGCGAAATGGAGTGAAGCCACTCAGGCCTTTGTTGATGAGCTGCAGGCCAACCCGCAAAAAATCGCCAGCCGTAAAGCCTCGCAAAACACGCTGGAAGTCTACGGTAAACTGCTGCCAGAGTTGCTTGGCGGCTCTGCTGACCTCGCGCCGAGTAACCTCACCATCTGGTCGGGTTCGAAATCGATTAAAGAAGATATCGCTGGCAACTATATCCACTACGGCGTGCGCGAATTTGGTATGACGGCGATTGGTAATGGCCTGGCGCATCACGGCGGCTTTATTCCGTACACCGCCACCTTCCTGATGTTTGTTGAGTACGCGCGTAATGCGGTGCGCATGGCGGCGCTGATGAAAGCGCGTCAGGTACTGGTCTACACCCATGATTCGATTGGTCTGGGCGAAGATGGCCCAACCCACCAACCGGTTGAGCAACTCGCCAGCCTGCGTGTGACGCCGAATATGAGCGTCTGGCGTCCGTGCGATCAGGTGGAAACCGCCGTGGCGTGGAAAGCGGCTGTGGAGCGCCATCATGGCCCCACCGCATTGATTCTGTCGCGTCAGAATCTGCTGCAGCCAGAGCGCAGCAAAGCGCAGGTGGCCGATATCGCGAAAGGCGGTTACGTGCTGCAAGATTGCGCCGGCACGCCAGAAGCGATCATCATTGCCACCGGCTCTGAGATTGAAATCGCGCTGGGCGCGGCAGATAAACTCGGTGCCAGCGGCCACAAGGTGCGCGTGGTGTCCCTGCCCTGCACTGACGTGTTTGACAAGCAGGATGCGGCCTATCGCGAGTCGGTGCTGCCTTCCGGCGTAAAAGCGCGCGTGGCGGTCGAAGCGGGCATTGCCGATTACTGGTTCAAATATGTTGGGCTGGATGGCGCGATTGTCGGTATGACCACCTTTGGAGAATCGGCACCGGCCAGCAAGCTGTTCCCGGAATTTGGCTTTACGGTAGAAAACATCGTCAGCCATACCGAAGCATTACTCAAGCCGCACTAATCGATCCGGCCCTGCGTCTTTTGGCGTAAGGGCCGTTTTTTGATCACAGCCTGATACAGAAAAAATCCTGCCTTCCCCCTTCACGCCTCGCGCAAACTGATTACTATAAGCTTTCCTCCGAATCCTGTTGCGGACGCTTTCCCGTTGAAAAAACGTACTCCCTTTTTACTGGCCTTAATGGTTTCTGTGCTTCCATTAAAAAGCATGGCGCAGACAGCGGCCGATCCGCTGCTGGCGTCCCAAATCGTTGATCGCTACGCCGAGCACATTTTTTACGGCAGCGGCGCAACCGGCATGGCACTGGTGGCGATTGATGGCAATCAGCGCGTATTTGCCAGCTTTGGCGACACCAGCCCCGGCAATAACGTGCGCCCTCAGCTCGATTCTGTGATTCGTATTGCCTCGCTGAGTAAATTAATGACCAGCGAAGTGATGGTCAAAATGGCAGAGCGCGGACAGATTCGCCTGGATGATCCGTTGAGCAAGTATGCTCCGGCTGGCGCGCGCGTCCCGAACTATAACGGCCAACCGATTCGCTTGATTAACCTTGCGACGCACACCGGCAGCCTGCCGCGCGAACAGCCAGGTGGCAAACCGCATCGCCCGGTGTTTGTCTGGCCGACCAAATCTGATCGCTGGCAGTGGCTGCAGGGCGCGCAGCTAAAAGCTACGCCGGGTACACAAGCGGCTTATTCCAACCTTGGCTTTGACCTGCTGGGCGATGCCCTGTCGAAAGCCGGAGGGTTGCCGTATCCCGCGCTGTTGCAGCAACTGGTAACGCGCCCACTCGGCATGAAAGACACGACCTTTACGCCATCGCCGGATCAGTGCCAACGCTTGATGATTCCTGAAAAAGGCGCCAGCCCGTGTAATAACACGCTCGCGGCAGTCGGCAGCGGTGGCGTCTATTCGACGCCGGACGATATGGGACGCTGGATGCAGCAGTTCCTGAACTCGGCGGTCAATCACCGCACGCCTCAGGTCGATCGTTTGCAAACGCTGATTTATCGCCGTGACCAGTTGACCAAAGTTGAAGGCATGGATGTGCCCGGCCGCGCCGATGCGTTGGGCATGGGTTGGGTGTATATGGGGCCCAAAGAGGGACGTCCGGGGATTATCGAGAAAACCGGCGGCGGCGGTGGCTTCATCACCTATATGGCAATGGTGCCGCAGCATAATGTTGGGGTGTTTGTGGTGGTGACGCGTTCACCGCTGTCACGCTTCACACCCATGAGCGATGGCGTCAATAACCTGCTGGCAGAGCTGGTCGGCAATCAAAATGGCTCACCGATGATGATCAATGCCATACCTTCCCCCTAAATAATTCGTGATGCAGAAAGGCGGCAATTGAATGAATCCCCAGGAGCTTACATCAGTAAGTGACTGGGGTGAATGAAAACAGCCAACGCATCTGCAGCGCGAATTATGACGGGGGCTGGCTGACCCACAGGGTTGGCCAATCATCACTGCTGTGCCACGCATCACAGGTTTTCTCTTCTGCATACTCTGCCAGAACAAATTCATTACCGTCGTACTGCCAGCGCGTGGCGACGCCACAATCCCCCAGGCCGCGCCCTTTACTGAAGGTGTAAAGCAAGCCGCTGCTGGCATCGAACTCGGCATTCACCAATTCCAACTGATTATCGCTACGCGAGGGCGGCGTAAACGGCAAGGTGAGCGTGAGCCCGCGCGCAACGTAAGGCTGGGTGCGCGTCACCTCAAAAGCCAAATCAATTACGTTGTAGGCACCGGTTTCACAACTCACTAAGATCAACGCCTTACTGTCGGTGAGCGGCGCCACGCTCACCTCACGCCGCAGCGGATCCAGCGAACAGGTGTCGGTATTGATGCGCCAGCTGCCGTAATCAATCAATCCGGCAGTTTCTTCTTGCGTCAACGGCGCGGGCTGCGGCAATGGCGCGGGCAGTTGCGTTAGCGGCGGCGCTGGCGGGACATCCCACTGCACGCGATCGCCACGTTTCACCCACGCACTGGCCCCATTCACCCGGCCCTGAACTTCATCCATTAACAGCAGCGCCGCTTTCATGCCGCTCAGCAGAATGGTGGCTTTGGCCTGATAAGTGAGTTGCAGATTGTTGGCATCCAGCGTTTGCGAGAGGAATTCGTCGATGGCAATCGGGTTACTGGTAGCCAGATGATGCGGTTCCACTGTCCAGTGTTTGAGATCCGGCGTCAGGCGACGCTGATCAAGTAACAGATTTTCTTTTAATGGCGCACCGGGCAACTCACCGCTGTACGCGCTGCCGTAGTCGATACGCAGCAGCGGGCGATCGTTAGCACCGGCATGGCGTGAGATCGTCATCACCAATCCGTTGTCACCCGGAAAGCTGCGTGCCACGCAAAAAGCCGCGTTGTTACAGGTGAGCTGCCAGTCAGAAAATGACTTTTGCAGTGGCTCTGCCTGAACGCACGCGACAAACATAAAGGGCAATAAAAGCAGCGACTTCATCCAATAAGACATTAAAAAAAACGGTCCCCAAATTCCTTGAAAGGAAATCATAGCGTAACGGCAACGCTGCCAGCAGGCCGAAACTGTGAGCTGGCCCTAAAAGCGGTACTAACTGCTGAAAAAGCCGCCGCCTGATGGCGATCTGAGGCTGGATGATGCAATCACTCCATCATCCGTTTCGACCGAATTGCGCTCAATCGGATTCGTCGGACTGTGGAGTAATGATTATCTGAAAGCG
The DNA here is from genome assembly GCF_002095465.1 of Pantoea rodasii. Lineage (GTDB taxonomy): Bacteria > Pseudomonadota > Gammaproteobacteria > Enterobacterales > Enterobacteriaceae > Pantoea > Pantoea rodasii. Next base: position 117,783 of record NZ_MLFP01000011.1, read on the forward strand.
TGTGGCCGGGTAAAACAGCTGTTCGATTGAAGTCCTGCCGTCGAGGATGGATTAGCTAAAAACAATTTAGCTAACTTCACAAAACGGTCAAATACACACAAACGGTCATAACCGGTCATGCTAAGGTGTTTTCATACGGTAATAATTGTTTGCTACCGATCCCCCGATTTAGCGCTAACACGCGTGTTTATGTGAACCAGATCTCTATTAAATGAAAAAATGAGATCTCATTTACATAAAAATTCGACTTATATCACCCTAACGTGGCTGGGCAATTTGGTCACTGCGGACTCGTGCGCAGTCCACATTTTCCCGCTGCGGTATCCAGTACTTTATACCCATCGGAGGGCAGTCATGTTGCCGATTGAAAGACAGCAGCGAATTATTGACGAACTAAATTTAAATGGTCGGGTTATTGTCGCTGAATTAGTCACGCTGTGTCAGGTTTCGCAAGAAACCATTCGTCGTGATTTAACTCAGCTGGAGAAACGTGGGCTATTACAGCGCAGCCACGGTGGTGCAGTACCCGCAAAACGACAAGCCGCTAACATTCAGGGGAATACGAGGGGTGTTAACGAGTATGAGTTATCTTTCCGCCAGCGCATGAATGAACATGTAGATGCAAAAATGGCGATAGCCAAACGTGCACTCGATTTCATCAGCCCCGGCGATTGTATATTACTCGACAGCAGCACCACTTGCTGGTATCTAGCGCGACAGCTACCGGATATTGAATTAACGGTATTAACCAACTCTATCAGAATTGTACAAACCCTTGCGGCGCGCGGCAGTATCCGCACCATCTGTCTGGGGGGAGAATATTCTGACCGTTATGAAGATTTCCACGGCGTGGTCGCTGAGCAGCCTTTACGGGAATTTCAGATTAATAAGATCTTTTTTTCCTGTAGCAGTTTAGGCAATGACGGTTATTTACGTGAAGGTAACGAAAACAACGCACATTTAAAACAACAGATGTTACTAGCAGCAGAAAGAAAACATCTGCTGCTGGATGCCAGTAAATTCCTGCGGCCCTCATTCGCGCGTATTTGTCATTATCGCGATGTGGACTTTCTCATCACTGACCAATTAAAAGACAAAGAGCTGGAACAAGAATTAGCCTGGAACGGCGTCAATATTATTGATTGCTCACAGCGCAACAATTCAATGCAGCTAATAAAAAATTAATCCGGAGTCTTTATGAAAAAACATCTTATCGCCTGTTCTCTGCTTGCCCTGTTTGCCGCTACTGGCGCGCACGCTGCTGACAAATTACGCATGGGCATCGTGGTGAAAATTGGCGGTATTCCGTGGTTCAACGCCATGGAAGCGGGCATCAAGAGTGAAGCAGCGAAACGCGGCATTGATGCATGGATGGTGGGCCCAACCGCCGCCGACCCGGCGCTGCAGGTGCGTGCGATTGAAGATTTGATTGCGCAGAAAGTCGACATCATCGGTGTAGTGCCGAATGACCCGAAAGTACTGGAGCCGGTGCTGAAACGTGCACGTGAAGCCGGTATTCAGGTTATTACCCACGAATCACCGGATCAAAAAGGCGCGAACTGGGACTTCGAACTGGTGGATGCCCCGACGCACGGCATCAACCACATGAAAGCGCTGGCGAAGTGCATGCATGAAGAAGGCAAATACGCCATGTACGTCGGCAGCCTGACCGTGCCACTGCATCAACAATGGACCGATGCCGCCCTGAACTACCAGAAAGAACATTATCCAAAAATGCAGATGGTAACCGACAAGTTCGGCGTCGGTGAATCGCTGGATGACTCTATCCGTACCACCAACGAGTTGATGTCCAAATACCCGGATCTGAAAGGCATTATGGCGTTCGGCTCACAGGGCCCAATTGGTGCCGGTCGCGCGGTGATGAACCGTAACAAGATTGATCAGGTGTGCGTGATTGGCGCCTTCAGCCCAGGTCAGGGTGCTTCTCTGGTGCAGCGTGGTGCGATCAAAGGTGGCTACATCTGGAATCCGCAAACCGCGGGCGAAGTGTTCGTGCGTATCGCCGACATGATGCAGAAGAAAGAACCGATCACCGACGGTATGACCATCGACGGTCTGGGCAAAGTGAAAGTTGACGAGGCGACCCACACCATCCTCGGCAACAACACCGAAAGCCTGGATAAAGAAAACCTGCCAAAACTGGTGAAAATGGGGCTGTAATGATGAAAGAGGTGATCCCACAGACGTTAATTGCGCTCGACAACCTGTCGAAAACATTTGGTGGCAACCGCGCACTGAGCGATATCTCGCTGAGCTTACTGGCGGGCGAAGTCCACTGCCTGGCTGGCACCAACGGCTGTGGCAAAAGCACCTTAATCAAAGTCATTTCCGGGGTACACGCCCCGGATAGCGGCAGTCGCATAGCCCTGGGCGATGGCCCGACCTTCCCGCGTCTGACCACCCGTCAGGCGCGTGATTTCGGTATCCAGGTGATTTATCAGGATCTGTCGCTGTTCCCGAATTTAAGCGTGGCCGAGAACATCGCCTTTGAGCACAACCTCAATGGCCTGCTCGGCTGGCATCGTAAAGCCAAACTGCGCGAAACGGCGACCCGCATTATTGAAGAACTGAAGTTCGATCTCGACCTGGATGAGAAAGTCTCGGCGCTGTCGATTGCCGCACGTCAGCAGGTGGCGATTTGCCGTGCGCTGGTCGCCGATGCACGACTGGTGATCATGGACGAGCCCACCGCTTCTCTGACCCGTACCGAAGTGAACCAGCTGCTGCGCACCGTGCGCTATCTGAAAGACAAAAACATCTGCGTGGTGTTTGTCAGCCATCGTCTGGATGAAGTGCTGGAGATTTCGGATCGCGTAACGGTGATCCGCGATGGGCGCAAGATGGGCTGCTGGCCCGCCAAAGACATGACGCCACATCATCTGACTGAACTGATGACTGGGCTGAAGCTCGATTATCAACTCAAAGCGCCAACGCGCAATGCCGACCGCGCCATTCTCGAAGTCGAGAATCTGACGCGCGCCGGACAATATCATGACGTCAATTTCAAGCTGTATCAGGGCGAAGTGCTCGGCCTGTGTGGCCTGCTGGGTTCGGGTCGCACCGAGCTGGCGCTGTCACTGTTTGGCATGACCAAACCCGACAGCGGCAAAATCTGGCTCGACAGCAAACCAGTGCGCTTCCGTGGTCATGAAGATGCCATCAAAGCCGGCATCGGTTATGTCTCTGAAGACCGCTTAACCCTGGGCCTGGTGCAGCAACAATCGGTGGCGGACAACATGGTGCTGCCGATCCTCGACAAGCTGCAAAACCGTTTTCATATCATCGACGAATACCGAAAAAACAAGCTGATCCTGCAATGGATTCAGCAGCTCGGCGTGCGCGTGGCCGATCCCAATCTGGCGATCTCCACTCTTTCCGGCGGTAATCAGCAGAAGATCGTGCTGGCGAAATGGGTGCTGACCCAGCCGCGTATTTTGATTCTGGATTCCCCGACCGTGGGCGTGGATGTCGGTGCCAAAGCCAGCATCTATCAGCTGATCCACGAGCTGGCGAAAGAAGGTCTGTCGATCATTCTGATTTCCGATGAAGTGCCCGAGGTTTGGTACAACTGCGACCGCATTCTGCACTTCCGTGATGGCACCGTTCATGCCGAATACCAACCCGATACCGTTGAGCAACAACAGCTGGCGGAGGTGATCAATGCCTGATTTTTCTCGTTTACGCCCGCACTCCAGTCAAGGCTGGCTGGCATGGGTGCTGCTGGCTTTCATCCTGTTCTTCTCGGTGGCCAGCGACCAATTCCTCTCCGTGCAAAACCTGCTGGACCTGGCAGAAAGCTACGCGGTGACCGGCATCTTTGCGCTGGGCCTGTTCGTGGTGCTGGTGACCGGCGGGATCGATATCTCCTTTGCCGCGGTGGCGTCGGTGGTGCAATACCTGATCGCTTCGCTGTTTGTGCAGTTCCAGTTTGATAACGCTGCCTTGAGCATTCTGCTGGCGATTGCCTGCGGTACCGCTTTCGGCGTGGTCAATGCGCTGCTGATTACCTCACTGCGCGTGGTGTCGATCATCATCACCATCAGTATGCAGTCGCTGCTGTTTGGTCTGCTGATGTGGGTGACCGGCGGTAAGAGCCTGTATTCCCTGCCGGACTGGTGGATCACGCTGCGCAGCGTGCTGCCCTTCTCCTGGCAAGGCAACAGCTTCCAGATTGGCCTGCCGCTAATCACCATGCTGGTGATTGCCGGACTGACCGCGCTGCTGCTCAACAAAACCAACCTCGGCCGCCAGCTGTATGCGGTGGGCGGCGATGCGGAATCGGCACGTCGTATCGGGATTCGCGTCGGTCTGATTCATGTCTTCGCTTACGGCTGGCTCGGTGCGATGGCGGCGATTGGCGGGCTGGTACAGGTGTATCGCATGGGTGAAGTGGTGCCGAATGCGTTAGTCGGCGGCGAGCTGGATGTGCTGGCGGCCACGGTACTCGGCGGTGCCAGCCTGATGGGCGGTAAAGGCACGGTGAGCGGCACACTGATGGGCGTGTTCCTGATCGCCATCCTGAAGAACGGCCTCAACCTGATTGGCGTCTCCAACTACTTCATGAACATCGTGGTAGGCGCCGTGATCATGGTGGCGATTGCCGTCACTCACTACAAAAACGTAAAGAAACTGACGTCAGTTTCGTCTGACAGAGGCATTCACATGAAATCACTCTCTGCTCTGCGTCCGGACGGCACCAATATCGGCCTGATGCTATTGATTGCGCTGGCACTCGCGATATTCACCATCATGCTGCCGGGCCGCTTTATGACCGACTCGACCTTTATGAGCATGGCGTTCCAGCTGCCGGAACTCGGCTTACTGACGCTGGCGATGTTTATCGCCATCCTCAGCGGCGGCCTGAACCTGGCGATTATCGCCACCGCCAACCTGACCGCACTCTTTATCGCCTGGACCTTGATGAGCGCCCTGCCCGCTGATGCCGGTACCGGTCAGCAACTGCTGTGGCTGTTTATCGCCATCGTCGGCGCGATGCTGATTGCTGCGGTGATCGGCGTGATCACCGGCGTGATGGTGACGCGAATTGGCGCGCACCCGATTTTGGTGACGCTGGCGACCATGATGACGCTGAACGGCATCGGTATCTGGCTGACCAAAGGCGCGGCGGTCAGCGGCATGCCTTCAGTGGTGCAGGCGCTCGGCTCCAACACGCTGCTGGGGATGCCGCTGCCGCTGTGGGTATTCCTGATTGCCGCCGCGCTGCTGGCGCTGTTCCTCGGCAAAACCCGCGCCGGCAAATGCATCTACATGGGCGGCAGCAACATTAATGCCACCTGGTTTAGCGGTATCAATACCCATCGCATGCTGGTGCTGGTGTATGTGATCTCCAGCCTGCTGTGCGTGTTGGCCGGATTGATCATGATGGCGCGCTTTAACTCAGCGCGAATGGGCTACGGCGATGCGTATCTGCTGCTCACCGTACTAGCGATTATTCTCGGCGGCACCGACCCGAACGGCGGTTTCGGCCGCGTGACCGGTGTGGTGCTGGCGCTGATTGCGCTGCAAGTGCTCTCCACCGGTTTCAACCTGATGAACATCAGCCAGCACGTAAGCCTGGCGATGTGGGGCGCGGTACTGATTGTGGTGCTGGCCTTCAAACAATTTAAAGCCCGTTTTAATGAACACCGTGCCGTCAAGCTCAGCAGGTTAGCTGCGGCCCTTAACCCTCTGACAGAAAAGAAGGAAGTCTAATGCGTATTCAAGTCTCCCCGTCGTTGATGTGTATGAATCTGATGGAGATCAAGCACCAGCTGGAAGTGCTGGATTCCCGCGCCGACTTCCTTCATATCGACATCATGGACGGCCACTTTGTGAAAAACATCACGCTGTCGCCGTTCTTCATTGAGCAGATTCGTCCGCACACCAAAGTGGCGCTGGATGTGCACTTGATGGTGGAACAGCCGACCGATTTCATTGATGCAATTGCCAAAGCGGGTGCCGATTACATTTGCCCGCACGCGGAAACCATCAACCGTGATGCGTTCCGTGTGATTAACCTGATTCGCAGCCACGGCAAGAAAGTCGGCGTGGTGCTGAACCCGGCCACACCGGTGTCGTTTATCCATCACTACATTCATCTGCTGGATAAAATCACCGTGATGACCGTGGATCCGGGCTATGCCGGTCAACCGTTCATCCCGGAAATGGTGGCGAAAGTGCAGGAGCTGAAAGCACTGAAGCAGCAGCATGGCCACAAATATCTGATTGAGATCGATGGCTCGTGCAACACCCGCACTTACAACACGCTGGTTGGTGCGGGTGCGGAAGTGCTGATCGTCGGCACCTCTGGCCTGTTCAACATCCATGACGATCTGGCAACGGCCTGGGACATGATGCGTGACAGCATTGATGAAGCTCAGGGTCTGGCGAAGGTATCCGCATGATTCCACGCTGGCTGGGTATCGACATTGGCGGCACCGGCACACGTCTGCAGCTAATGGAAGAGGGACGCATCTGGTCCAGCTTCCGTAAGGTGCCGACGGCCAGCTGGGCGCAGCAGCCCGACGCTTTGACGGCACTCGGGCAGTTAATTAATGAAACACTGGAGCAGCAACCGGTGAGCGGCGTGATGCTGGGATTGCCTGGCATTCTCAGTCGCGATCGTCAGCAGGTGATTTCGCTGCCGTTTATTCAGGCGCTGGATCATCAGCCGGTGGCGGCGATCCTCACCGAACGTCTAGGCGTGCCGGTGGCGATGGATAAAGATGTTAACCATCTGATGATGTGGGATTTAATGCAGCTGGAGCAGTTGCCAGATATCGCGGTAGGTTTGTATCCCGGTACCGGCATGGGCAACAGCTTGTGGATTAATGGTCGTTTTTATCACGGCCAGCACGGTGGCGCGGGTGAGTTGGGCCATGTGCCGATTGCCGGCAATGAACTGCCCTGCCCGTGCGGCAATCGGGGTTGTGCGGAGACGGTGACTTCTGGCAACTGGCTGAGTCACTGGGCCAGGACCAACGTGCCGAATACCGATATGTCGGCGCTGTTTACCCAGCATGGCGACCATCCGGAACTGCAGGCGTTTGTGTATCGGCTGGCGCAGCTGATTGCCACCGAGATGAATATCCTCGATCCGGAGTATTTGATTCTGGGCGGTGGCGTGCTGGCGATGGCGGATTTCCCGCTGGCGCAGTTACGTAGTCAGATTCAGCAGCATCTGCGTCCACCCGCCACGCGGGACAATTTAAAAATCATCTTTAGTCAGTCCACCGATCACACCGGCTGTCGCGGTGCCTGTTTGGCCGCCGAACGCCTGTTCAGGAGTGCATGATGAAAGGAAAAGTGTGTGTGTTTGGCTCGTTCAACCTCGACGTCGTCGCGGTGATGAACCGTTTTCCAATGCCGGGTGAATCACTGACTGCCCACAACAGCATGATGGGACCGGGCGGCAAAGGCGCAAACCAGGCCACGGCAGCGCTGCGTGCCGGGGCGCGCGTGCACTATATCGGCAAGGTCGGTAACGATGATTTTGGCATTTTTGCCCGTCGTCACCTGGAGAAAACCGGCTTCGATGCGATTACGCTGTTTACCTGTAAAGAGAAGCCCACCGGCAACGCACTGATCTATGTGGCCGGGGATGATGCGGAGAATATGATTTCCGTGTATCCCGGCGCCAATACCACGGTAACGGCGGCGGAAGTGTCACGCTGTCAGCCCACGGTCGCCGCCGCCGATATTTTGCTGGTGCAGTTAGAGAACAACCTGAGTGCCATTCAGCGCATGATCGATAATGCCCGTGCGGGCGGCACTTTCGTGATTTTGAACCCGGCGCCGTGGCAGAAAGTGAGCGATGCGCTGCTGGCGAAGGTGGATCTGCTGACGCCTAACAGTACCGAAGCAATGCAGATTACCGGCGTGAAGGTGACTGATTTTGCCAGCGCGCAGAAAGCCGCAGAAGTGATGCACCGCAAAGGCGCGCGTCAGGTGATTATTACCCTGGGGATGGCGGGCGCATTGCTTTCCACAGCAGAACAACAGCCGTTACGTATTCCGCTGTTCCCGGCGCAACCGCTGGATACCACCGGCGCGGGCGATGCGTTTAACGGTGCGCTGGCAGCGCGTTTAGCTTCAGGTGATGAACTGCCACAGGCGGCATTGTTTGCTTCGGCGTTTGCTTCATTGTGTGTGGAACGCTCTGGTGCGGCCAACTCCATGCCGTCTTACGCCGAAGCGCTGGCACGTATGCAGGCCCATCCGGAGTGCGTGCCCGAGCCGTTGGAGACGGCTGAAATTGTGCACACTTCGTAGCAACGCAATTTATTGCGTAATGCCTGGATGGGCAATCTATCGCTGATAAATGCGCGATAAATCGCGTCGCTACACTCGGTATCAAACCTAGGGTGCGACGCTTTTTTATGCCACTAACCAACCTGCAATCTGTGCATGCTGCAGCAGCATAATGGCTTTACCATCGCGGATGCGGCCGTCTTTCACCATCGCCAGCGCTTGCGGGAACGGCACCTCAAGCACAGCAATCTCTTCATCTTCCACGCCGCCACCTTGATTAGCGCGTTGCGCATCACTGTATTCTGCAGCAAAGAAGTGAATCAGCTCAGTGACGCCGCCCGGTGACATATAGGCTTCATAAAGTTTTTCCACTTTACCCACCTCATAACCGGTTTCTTCGATTGCCTCCTTGCGGATGCAATCTTCCGGCGTGTCATCGTCGAGCAGGCCCGCGCAGGTCTCAATCAATTCACCGCTGGTATTGCCATTCACAAAGGTGGCGATGCGGAACTGACGAATCAGCAGCACGGTGTTTTTATCGCGGTTATAAAGCAGGATGGTGGCGCCGTTGCCGCGGTCATAGACTTCGCGTTTGTGGCGCACGACTTCGCCGTTGCTGCGGGTCAGTTCGTAGGTGAAGTTTCGCAGGATAAAGTAATTATCTGACAGTAACTTATCTTTGATGATGTTGATCTTTAACGACATGGCCGCTCCACCGCTTAAATGAGGGAGCCTGAGATAATAGGCGCTAGCGGCGGGGAAAACTATCTGAATTCGTGCGGTCAGTGCGCAATGAAGGACGAAAACGGTCGCGCAATACATTGCGCCGCTACGGTAGGGTGCAGAGAGTGGTAGCGGCGCGATTTATCGCGCGGATTGATGACAATGCGAAAATCAAAAACCGTTCTTCTGCTCGCTCATATCCGGCAGATGGTGGGCGATCCCTTTGTGGCAATCGATACAGGTTTGCCCGTCCTCAACCGCTTTGCTGTGCATCTTCGCCGCTACGGTTTTCTGCGCGGTGAAATCCATATACTCAAAGTTGTGGCAGTTACGGCACTCCTGCGAGTTATTATTTTTCATCCTGCGCCACTCGTTCTGCGCCAGCTCGATACGCGTCTCTTCAAACTTCTGCGGCGTATCAATCAGGCCGAAGATCTTGGCATACACCTCTTTGCTGGCTTGCAGCTTGCGCAGCATTTTTGGGCCCCATTCGTGCGGCACATGGCAGTCCGGGCAGGTCGCACGCACGCCGCTGCGGTTGTTGTAGTGAACCGTTTGCATATATTCCTGATACACGTTGTTGCGCATTTCATGGCAGCCAATGCAGAACTGCTCACGGTTGGTCATCTCCATCGCGGTATTAAACCCGCCCCAGAAAATGATCCCACCGGCAAAGCCCAGAATCAGCAACGTGCCGAGCGCTAAGCGACTCGGACGTCGCCACCAGCGCCAGATGCGTAATAATCTTTCTTTCATTGATAACCTCACTGCCCAAAACCGTTGGCCGGTTTAAAGGTGTTTTCCACCACCGGTTTGGCATCGGTTTGCGGGACGTGGCACTGCAAGCAGAAATAACGACGCGGCGAAACCGTGCTGCTTACCAGCCCATCGCGATCGGTAAAGTGTGTTGGGCTCACACGAGGTGCCCCAGTCGTCAGATAGCTCTGCGTGCCGTGGCATTGCAGGCAGCGATTGACGTTTTTCGTCACTTGATAGCCATCGACGCTATGCGGGATCACCGGCGGCTGATTAACATAGTTCAGCGGCTTACGGCTCTGCTCTTTCGGCTGATGGATGGTGCCCTGCTGCGTGGCGGTCACTTCCGGAGACTGATGAAGATCGACGCTGTTCGCGGCCCAGACACCGCCGCCCAGCAACAGGGCGGCGACGGTGATAAGAGTGAATAACGGTTTCATTGCATCCTGCCTTAGATTTTGACCAGCTTAACGGCGCATTTTTTGTAATCGGTCTGCTTCGATAGCGGATCGGTGGCATCCAGCGTGACGTTGTTGGCCAGCACGCCAGCATCAAAGAACGGCATAAACACCAGCCCTTTTGGCGGTTGATTACGTCCACGCGTTTCGACGGTCGCCACGGTTTCACCTCGTCGTGACACCACACGCACCTTCTCGCCACGGCGGAAACCGCGATCTTTGGCATCCAGCGGATGGATATACAGCAACGCCTGCGGCACGGCGCGATGCAGTTCCGGCACGCGACGCGTCATGGTGCCGGTGTGCCAGTGTTCCAGCACGCGGCCGGTGCAGAACCACAGATCGTACTCGGCGTCTGGCGCTTCCGCCGGTGGCTCATACGGCAGGGCAAAATGGTGGCTTTGCCATCTGGCTTGCCATAGAAACGCACGCCCTCGCCCGCTTTGACGTAGCTGTCAAAGCCCTCGCGATAGCGCCAGCGGGTTTCTTTGCCATTCACCACCGGCCAGCGCAATCCGCGCGCTTCATGGTAGGCATCGAACGGCGCCAGATCGTGACCGTGGCCGCGACCAAAGCTGGCGTACTCTTCAAACAGACCTTTCTGGATGTAGAAGCCGAAATCGCGCGCCTCGTCGTTCAGTCGATCGTCCGCCACTTCACTCAGCGGGAATTGATTGACCTGGCCGTTGGCGTACAGCACGTCATACAGGGTTTTATCGCGCAGCTCCGGCTGTTGGGCGATCAACGCTTCCGGCCACACTTCCGTTACACGGAAGCGCTTAGCGAAATTCACCATCTGCCACAAATCCGATTTCGCCTCGCCCGGTGCTTTCACCTGCTGATGCCAGAACTGAGTACGACGCTCGGCGTTGCCGTAAGCGCCCTCTTTCTCCACCCACATTGCCGTCGGCAGGATCAAGTCCGCGCACAAAGCACTAACGGTGGGATAAGGATCGGACACCACGATAAAGTTGCGTGCATCGCGCCAGCCCGGCATGCGCTCCTGCGTCAGGTTCGGACCCGCCTGCATGTTGTTGTTACACATCACCCAGTAGGCATTGAGCTTGCCGTCTTTTAACGCGCGATCCTGCGCGACCGCATGCAAACCGATTTTGGCGGGAATGGTGCCCTGCGGCAGCTTCCACAGCTTTTCGGCGGTCGCACGGTGCTTATCGTTATTCACCACCATGTCGGCGGGCAGGCGATGCGAGAAGGTGCCAACTTCACGTGCCGTACCGCAGGCGGAAGGCTGGCCGGTAAGCGAGAATGGACCGTACCGGGGCGAGAGATTTTGCCAGTCAGCAGATGGATGTTGTAGCACAGGTTATTGGCCCACACGCCGCGCGTATGCTGGTTAAAGCCCATGGTCCAGTAGGAGACCACGTTAATGTTCGGGTCAGCATACAATTCGGCCAGCGCGGTCAGCTGATCCTGTTCCACACCACTCATCTCACTGGCTTTTTCCACCGTGTACTCAGCAACGAATTTGGCGTACTCGTCGAAGCTGATCGGCGTGGATTCGCCGCTGTCGGGGTTTTTCGCTGAGGCCTGACGCGGATCGCTCGGGCGCAATCCATAGCCAATATCCGTCACGCCTTTGCGCAGTGTGACGTGATTTTGCAGGAAGGTTTTATCAACTTTGTTGTTCTGAATGATGTAGTTGGCGATGAAGTTAAGAATGGCTAAATCGCTCTGCGGGGTAAACACCATGCCGTTATCGGCCAGTTCAAAACTGCGATGGCGATAGGTTGAGAGCACGGCGACTTTGACGTTGTCATCGCTCAGGCGACGGGCAGTCAAACGTGACCAGAGAATCGGGTGCATCTCGGCCATGTTCGAGCCCCACAGCACAAAGGCATCGGCCACTTCAATGTCATCGTAGCAACCCATCGGCTCATCCATGCCGAAGGTGCGCATAAAACCCACCACCGCCGAGGCCATGCAGTGACGCGCATTAGGATCGAGGTTGTTGGTACGGAAGCCGGCTTTCATTAATTTAGACGCCGCGTACCCTTCCCATACCGTCCATTGACCGGAACCAAACATGCCAATGGAATCGGGTCCGTTGGCTTTTAGCGCCGCTTTGAACTTCTGTTCCATGATGTCGAAGGCCTGATCCCAACTCACCGGGGTGAATTCGCCCTCTTTGTCGTAATGGCCGTCAGTCATGCGCAGCAACGGCTGCGTCAGGCGGTCTTTCCCGTACATGATCTTCGGCAGGAAATAGCCTTTGATGCAGTTCAGTCCGCGGTTCACCTCCGCCTGCGGATCGCCCTGCGAGGCCACCACGCGTCCTTCTTGCGTGCCCACCAGCACGCCACAACCGGTGCCACAGAAACGGCACGGTGCCTTTTCCCAGCGAATCGGTGCGCCCAGCGCGGTGACGGCTTTGGTGACGCTGGGAATAGTGAGTCCTGCGGCGATTGCCGCCGCAGCGGCCGCATTGGCCTTCATAAATTCTCGACGACTGACTTTCATGATGCTTCCTTGTGACGATGTTCCGTTTCGTCCTGCTGGTGATACACCAGAGAAACGGCCAATACATGCGGGATATTGCGGGTGACTTCGATGTTGTCCAGCAAGGCGCGGCTGTCTGCTGCCCCTAACGTCACGGCCAGCGTGCCGCGTGCGCTGTCTTCGGCGGCAATATCGCAGTCAGAAAGCGTCAGCAAAGCTTGTTTTACCGCCGGAATGGCGTGGGGACGCGCCTGGATCACCAGACCGCACACGTGCCAACTGCTTTCAGGGAGAATGGAGTGCGTCATGCGCTCACCTCGTTTAGCCAGCTTGAGATGAGGCGTAAAATAACCTGAGGTTATGCAGGGCTATATCACCCGAAAGGCGTATATCCCGATGTGGGATCAAGGGAAGGACAGTTGAAATGAAAACGGGGGCCTAAAGGCCCCCGTTGATGAGAATCGCTGCGATTAACGCGAGCTATCCTCAGCCAGTTTGGTCGCGGCATCATCCTGATCGTCATGATGATGGTCGTGCTCTTTCATGGCTTCCGCATGCACGCGTTTGCGCACGCCAAACCAACCCAGCACCAGGATCACGGCAATCAGCGGCAGTGAAGCGATGGTGTAGGTACCGTTTGGATAGTCAAACGCCATCAACACCAGCACGCTCACCAGGAACAGCAACGTCAACCATGAGGTGAAAGGCGCCCACGGCAGCTTGAAGCTGACGTCTTCCGCTTTACCTTCTTTAATCGCTTTGCGCAGACGCATCTGGCACACCACGATAAAGCCCCACGAAGAGATGATGCCCAGTGAAGCGACGTTCAGTACGATCTCAAATACCTGTGAAGGCACATAATAGTTGAGCACCACACCGATCACGTACACCGCGATGGTGACGAGGATACCGGCGAACGGCACCTGCTGTTTGCTCATCTTCGACATGAACTGTGGCGCAGAACCACCCATCGACATGGAACGCAGAATACGACCGGTGGAGTACAAACCTGAGTTCAGGCTCGACAGCGCCGCGCTCAGCACCACGATGTTCATCACGCTACCAATGTACGGCACGCCCAGTTTGGAGAAGAAAGTCACAAATGGACTCTGCCCCGCCTGATAGGCATTCCACGGCAGCAGCAGCACCAGCAGCACTACGGAACCGACGTAGAACAGACCAATACGCCAGATCACGCTGTTGATGGCTTTTGGCAGCATGGTTTTCGGGTCTTTACACTCCCCAGCCGCCGTACCCACCAGTTCAATTGAGGCAAAGGCAAACACCACGCCTTGCACCAACACCAGCGCAGGCAGCAAGCCGTGCGGGAAGAAGCCGCCGTTGTCAGTGATCAGGTGGAAGCCAGTGGTGTTGCCATCCAGCGGTTTACCGCTGCCGAGGAACACCACACCGACGATCAGGAACACCACGATCGCCAGTACTTTCACCAGCGCAAACCAGAACTCCATTTCGGCAAACCATTTCACACCAATCATGTTCATGGTACCGACAATCGCCAGCGCGCCAAGGGCAAACACCCACTGCGGCACATCACCAAACGCGCCCCAGTAGTGCATATACAGCGCAACCGCGGTGATATCCACGATACCGGTCATCGCCCAGTTAACGAAGTACATCCAGCCCGCCACGTATGACGCTTTTTCCCCAAGGAATTCACGTGCATAAGAAACGAAGCTGCCGCTTGAAGGACGGTGTAACACCAGTTCGCCCAACGCACGGAGGATAAAGAAGGAGAAGATACCGCACACCAGATAAACCAGTGCCAGAGCAGGACCGGCCATCTGCAAGCGTGCGCCTGCACCAAGGAACAGACCGGTGCCGATAGCACCGCCAATGGCGATCATTTGTACCTGACGATTACCCATGGCTTTCTGGTAACCGCTGTCGTGGGAATTGAGCCAGCGTCTTTTCGCAGCGCGTTGTTCGGCTGCGGTTTTTTAGTTGAATTCATAGCTTTCCTGTTTGTCCTGACCATCAATCACCGCTTAACCAAACGATTGCGCGCGGCGGTGCGAAATGGGGTAAAAACCTGTTACCAATACGGCGGAACGATGTCGCACGGCGAGCCGGGAAATTACGGCGATGAATCCTACCCGTTCTGCATGAACGAAGCAAAAAATACCGTTTGGCTGCACGAGTTGATTTGTAAGAATCCATCGCGGTGCACAAAAAAACCGGCCAGTGAATGGCCGGTAAAAGGGGGAAAGCTACAGGGAGGTGTTACAGGAGGGGATTAACGGTAAATCTCTGCGCTGCCGCTCCACAGGCTCGAGTCGCCTGGGTTCTGCACGCCAATCACACGATAATGGCTGGCGCCCATCTCTTCCGCTTTCTGCGACAATTGACGTGTTGCATCATCGATGGAACCGCGTACGCCGCTGATAGAAACGGTGCCGCTACTTTGCAGGTTTTGCGCCTGATCAGCACTCAACGGTTGAGCTGCAAAAGCAGTGAAACTTGCGGTGGCAAGCAGTGCAGCAGTCAGAATGGCAAGGGGTGTCTTCATGATTTGCTCCTGTTGTCGTCCGGGGATAAAAAGTGATTACGCAGCAAATTATCAGCGAATAAATGAAAATCAGGCACAGCAGGCGGTAAAGCCGTTCAATAATTCGCCAGCTAACGACATACAATCCAGGGAAAGGTAAAGAGAAGTGAGTTTTCCTGCTAAAAGTAACCTGATGTGACGATTTCAGGCTCGCCGTTGGCCATGCGCTGCCTTATAATCCCATGCTCTTAGAAGGGTTTTATCGTGATTGTGAAACGTCCTGTTACCCGCACCATGGCCCGTGCCTTGAGCGCGATCGTGTTGTTGTCGCTGCTGACCACCGGCCTCGCGCTGTTAACGCTCTCCAGCAGTTTGCGTGATGCCGAAGCGGTGAATGTCGCCGGTTCGTTGCGCATGCAAATTTATCGCCTGGCCTGGGATACCACACGCGATCCGCAGCTGCTGGCGCAGCACATTCGAATCTATCAGCAAACACTTAGCTCACCGGCACTACAGCATCTGGAACGTCCATGGGTGCCGAAGGAAGTGGCCAGCCGCTATCGCTATTTGCGCGACAGCTGGCCGCAGTTGCAGCAAACACTCCAGCCCGAACGCGCAACAATCTATCAGCAACGCGTCGCCAGTTACGTCAGTGAAATCGACCGTTTTGTGCTGGCCCTGCAGCATTACGCCGAACTGAAAATGCATCTGGTGGCGGCCAGCAGCCTGTTTGGTTTCCTGGCAATTGTGGCGCTGGCGCTGTGGACGATCCGCTTTATTCGTCGCAACGTGGTGCGTCCACTGGATTCACTGGTCACGGCCAGCCAATACGTTGAGCAGGCGAATTTCAGCTTTCCAGCCCTGCCCGTTTCCCAACCCACCGAATTGGGCGTACTGGCACAAGCCTTCACCACTATGGCTGAACGGCTGCACTCTCACTACCGTCTGCTGGAACTGTCGGTGCGTAACAAAACCGAGGACCTAACCCAGGCCAACCGCACATTGTCGCTGCTATATGAGAGTTCGCAAATCCTTACCAGCGGCCCGCTCAACCTGGAGCTGTTTCAGGGATTACTGCGTCTGGTGCAAGGACGTGAAGCGCTGACGGCCATCACGCTCACCAGCGACAGCGTGGAGCTGCAGGCGGGCGTGGCAGAAGATGAATTACGCTGGCAGCGCCTGCCGCTGCAGCAGGACGATAAGTTACTGGGCGAACTCTGCTGGCAAACCCGCCGCGCGCCGCCAGCTGACGAGTTGATGCACAGTCTGGCGAGCATGCTGGCGCGATCGTTATGGATCTGGCAGACGCAAAAACAGGTCCAGCAGATGCTATTAATAGAAGAGCGATCCACCATCGCGCGTGAACTGCATGATTCGCTGGCGCAGTCGCTCTCTTTCCTGCGCATCCAGCTCACGCTGCTGCGCCGCAACGTCGATGATACACAGCCGCAAGCACAATCGATTATTGCCGATTTCGATCGCGCGCTGGCCGAAGCGTACCAGCAGCTGCGTGAGCTGCTCACCACCTTCCGTCTGACCATTGAACAGGCGGATTTGGTGCAGGCGATGCAGGCAATGATCGCCCCGCTGCAGGAGCAATCGCAGGCCACCATCAACTTTGAATATCAATCAGGCCTGCAAACGCTGGATGCCCAGCAGCAGGTGCACGTGCTGCAAATCGCGCGCGAGGCGCTGCTAAACGCCATTCGCCACGCGCAGGCTCAGCAAATTGAAATCTACTATCAGCGCGATGCCGATGCATCCCACCTGTTGACGATTGAAGATGACGGCTGTGGCATCCGCAGTCTTGAAGAACCACCAGGCCATTATGGCCTGACAATTATGGCGGAACGTGCCGCGCGACTTTCCGGCAGCTTACTGATTACCCCGCAGGCGCGGGGCACGCGCGTCACGCTGCGTTTCCCGCCACGACCAGCGCACCGGCTGGTTTAACGCGATACACTTACTGTTGAATGGACTTTGACTGGAGAATTTATGGCATCCCCTTCCCTGACAATCATGATCGTGGACGATCATCCGCTGATGCGCCGTGGTATCCGCCAACTGCTGGCACTGGAACCGCGCCTGGAAGTGGTGGCTGAGGCCAATAACGGCACCGAAGCGTTAGCCGAAGCGCGTCGCCTGTCGCCCGATGTGATCCTGCTCGACCTGAATATGAAAGGCATGTCGGGGCTGGATACGCTAAAGGCCCTGCGCCACGAAGGGATCGCCTCACGCATTTTGGTACTGACCGTTTCCGACGCGCGCAATGATATTTACGCCATGGTCGATGCCGGGGCTGATGGTTATCTGCTGAAAGACAGCGAACCGGAATTACTGCTGGCGCAGGTGATGCGCGCTGCATTGGGTGATAATGTGTTTAGTGACGTGGTGGCAGAATATCTGGCGACGCGTCAGCCGAGCGCCAATCCTTTCAAACAACTCACCGAGCGTGAACTGGATGTGCTGCAGGAAGTGGCGCGCGGCTTGTCGAATAAGGAGATTGCCGCCACCTTGCATATTTCCGAAGAAACGGTGAAAGTGCACATCCGCAACTTGTTGCGTAAACTCGATGTGCGTTCGCGCGTTGCCGCCACCGTGCTGTGGCTTGAGAGCCGCAATGTGTAGCAGCGCACAGAAAACCAGCACGACATTTACACTTTCTCCATAATTTATCCACGATTCTCTAATTTGCGCCGCGTACAGTAGGCAGCAGCAGGAGTTTTTGGGGATAGCACCTTGCACTCCGCCGACGTGAAGCCGATCGCGCTTCACGTTTTACATAATAAAAGTAAAAAATACGCAGCTGAGGAGTGTCGGTTCCATGTCGAATTTTTTTATCGACCGCCCCATTTTTGCCTGGGTTTTGGCTATTTTGCTTTGTCTGTGCGGCACACTAGCGATCATCTCCCTGCCCATTGAGCAGTATCCCGATCTCGCACCGCCTAACGTGCGTATTACTGCCAACTATCCCGGTGCCTCTGCGGAAACGCTGGAGAACACCGTCACCCAGGTTATCGAACAGAACATGACCGGCATCGATAACCTGATGTATATGTCCTCCAACAGCAGTAATACCGGTCAGGCGCAAATCACCCTCACCTTTACCGCTGGCACCAATCCTGATGAAGCGCGCCAGCAGGTGCAAAACCAGTTGCAAACCGCACTGCGCAAACTGCCTGCCGCTGTCCAATCTCAGGGCGTAACGGTAAATAAAACCGGTGACAGCAATATCCTGATGATTGCGTTTGTCTCTACCGACGGAAGTATGGACAAACAGGATATTTCAGATTATGTCGCCAGTAACATTCAGGATCCGCTGAGCCGTATCGATGGTGTGGGTCAGGTTGATGCCTATGGATCGCAATATGCGATGCGTATCTGGCTCGATCCCAACAAGCTGATTGGCTATGCGCTGACCACCGATGATGTGGTGACGGCGATTGAATCGCAGAACACCCAAGTGGCGGTCGGTCAGGTCGGCGGCTTGCCGTCGGTGGACAAACAAGCGCTGAATGCCACCGTCAATGCGCAATCTATGTTGCAGACCCCAGATCAATTCAAAGCCATCACGCTGAAAACCAATAGCGACGGTTCGGTGGTGACGCTGGGCGATGTGGCTGACGTGGCGATGGGGGCGGAAAAATACGACTTCCTCAGCCGCTACAATGGCCAGGCGGCGTCCGGTCTCGGCATTAAGCTGGCATCCGGTGCCAACGAAATGAATACCGATAAGCTGGTGCGTGCGCGCGTCGAGGAGTTATCACGTTACTTCCCGCACGGGCTGGAAGCCAAAGTGGCTTATGAAACCACGCCGTTCGTGAAAGCCTCGATCACCGACGTGGTGAAAACGCTGCTGGAAGCGATTCTGCTGGTGTTCCTGGTGATGTATCTGTTCCTGCAAAATTTCCGCGCCACGCTGATTCCGACCATTGCCGTGCCGGTGGTGCTGCTCGGCACCTTTACGGTGCTGTATGCCTGCGGGTTCAGTATCAACACGCTCACCATGTTCGCCATGGTGCTCGCCATCGGCCTGCTGGTGGATGATGCCATCGTGGTGGTGGAAAACGTCGAGCGCATCATGAGTGAAGAAGGACTTTCACCGCGCGCCGCGACGCGAAAATCGATGGGCCAGATTCAGGGCGCGCTGGTCGGCATTGCGTTGGTGCTGTCGGCGGTATTCGTGCCGATGGCCTTCTTCGGCGGCACCGTGGGCGCCATCTATCGCCAGTTCTCGATTACTATCGTATCGGCGATGGTGTTGTCGGTGCTGGTGGCGATGATTTTGACGCCAGCCCTGTGTTCGACGCTGCTGAAACCACTGGAACAAGGCCATCATCATGGACGTCGCGGTTTCTTTGGCTGGTTTAACCGCACTTTCAACGCCAGCGCGGAACGCTATGAACGCGGTGTCGCACGTATTTTGATGAAGGGCGGGCGCTGGCTGGTGCTCTATCTCGGCATCATCGGTGTGATGGCATTTCTGTTTATCAAGCTGCCGACCTCGTTCCTGCCGCTGGAAGACCGTGGCGTATTCCTGACGCAGGTGCAGCTGCCGCCGGGCGCGACGTTAGAGCAAACCTCCAATGTGGTGGCGAAGGTCGAGAACTATTACATGACCGCCGAGAAAGACAACGTGTTGTCGGTGTTCTCGACCATTGGTGCCGGTCCGGGCGGTAACGGCCAAAACGTGGCTCGCCTGTTTGTGCGCTTGAAAAATTGGGAAGAACGTCCGGGTAGCGATCGCACCTCGTTCGCCATCATCGAGCGCGCTACCAAAGCCTTCCATAAGATTAAAGAGGGCCGCGTAATTGCCAGCAGCCCGCCGGCCATCACCGGCATGGGCAGCTCGTCGGGCTTTGATATGGAGTTGCAGGATCACGGGGGCGTTGGGCACACCCAGTTAATGGCGATGCGTGACAAGCTGCTGGAACTGGCCGACAGCAATCCAGCGCTGTCTCGCGTGCGCCACAACGGTCTGGACGACAGCCCGCAGCTGCAGATTGACGTAGATCAGCGTAAAGCACAGGCGCTGGGCGTTTCGCTTGATACCATCAATGACACGCTGACCACCGCCTGGGGTTCGACTTACGTCAATGACTTCCTCGATCGTGGTCGCGTGAAAAAGGTGTATGTGCAGGCAGGCGCGGAATTCCGCATGCTGCCGGGCGACATCAACAAATGGTACGTGCGTAACAGCAGCGGCAGCATGGTGCCCTTCTCCGCCTTTGCTACCAGCCGCTGGGAAACCGGTTCGCCACGCCTCGAACGTTACAACGGTTACTCTTCGCTGGAGATTGTCGGTGAAGCCGCCAACGGCGTCAGCAGTGGTACCGCGATGGATGTGATGGAGAAACTGGTGGGCCAGCTGCCGTTGGGTGTGGGCTTCCAGTGGACCGGCGCGTCTTATCAGGAACGTCTATCAGGTTCTCAGGCCCCGGCGCTGTATGCGATTTCCCTGCTGGTGGTATTCCTGTGTCTGGCCGCGCTATACGAGAGCTGGTCGATTCCATTCTCGGTGATGCTGGTGGTGCCACTCGGCGTGGTCGGTGCGTTGGTAGCAACCTGGATGCGCGGACTGGAGAACGACGTCTACTTCCAGGTGGGCTTGCTCACCGTGATTGGCTTGTCGGCGAAGAATGCTATCCTGATCGTGGAATTCGCCAATGAGATCAACAGCAAAGGACGCGAGCTGATGGAAGCCACGCTGGAGGCATCACGTCAGCGCCTGCGCCCGATTCTGATGACCTCGCTGGCCTTTATCTTCGGCGTGCTGCCGATGGCCATCAGCAGCGGCGCCGGTTCCGGTAGCCAGCACGCGGTCGGTACGGGCGTAATGGGCGGGATGATCTCCGCCACGGTATTAGCGATATTCTTTGTACCGCTGTTCTTTGTGCTGGTGCGTCGCCGCTTCCCGCTAAAAGATAAGCCACACGATTAAAACCTAAAATAAGAACGGGGCCGCGATATTCGCGGCCCCGTTCTTATTTGGATTGAATTACAGCAAGTTGGGAGTGCCCTGCTTTTCTCTTCGCGGTTACTTACTACGTAACATCGCTTCAATAAATTCTTTCCAGTTCCCCAATTCGGTGTCGACCATCATACCCTCTCTTATTGTAGTGGTGATTCTACGCCGATTTTTCCTACAGGTGAATACGTTTCCACCATTCAACACTATCGGCAAAAGCACAAAAAACCTTCAATTTGTCGAAAATACGTACTGACGCACATTTCAGCAACCCGTTAACTCCATAGGAAAAAATCACCGAAGTGACGATTTAGGCCATTTCTGTCATTAGGATAATTCTTAGGTGCCTGATGATGTCGCAGGCGACTATTCATGAGGTTAATGAAAGCGTTTACTGGACCTAATTAACAGAATTGATAACGCAGAAATTATCATTAAAAAACAAATAAAACGCAGCGCGCCAAAGCCTGTCATTCCCTCAAAAGTTCGACATATCGTCTGTACTCGTAACTTCGGTGGCGCGGCCTACCGGAAGTCTCAACCAGCACGCCCGCTTCTACCAGACTTCTCACCGCTGTGTTTGCTGTCGGGTACGTTACCTCCAGCAGTTCGACGGCCCGATCCACGGTCAGCTTCGGCATTGTCGGTAAAAATTCGAACAGTCGGATACTGTGTACGGATGTTGATTTCATAGAGAGCATCCTTTTTCTGTCATCCGCAAAAAGCGTCGCAATTCTGATGATGCCCTGCTGGGCTTCCTCAGCAGAGAAGGTCACAGCTTCAAGGAAAAAGGCAACCCACTGCTCCCAGTTGCCGCCGAAGCGAGTCTCAGTAAGGCACTGGTAGTAGTATCTCTGATGCTGTTTCAGGTAGCCTGATACATACAGCAGCGGTTCATTCAGCAGTTTCCACTCTTCCAGCAGCATCGCTATCAGCAAGCGGCCGATACGTCCGTTACCGTCCAGGAAGGGGTGGATGGTTTCGAACTGAGCGTGTACGAGTGCTATACGGACAAGTGGCGGAAGTGAATGATCGGGCGCGTGGATGAACTTCTCCAGATCGGACAGCAAGTCCCCGACCTTTTCAGGCGGCGGCGGAACATAAGATGCGTTGCCGGGTCTGGTTCCGCCAATCCAGTTCTGCGTCGTTCTCACCTCTCCGGGCTGTTTTGCTGCCCCACGTGCGCCAGATAGCAGCACTTGATGAGCATTTTTTAACAGGCGGACGCAAACAGGCAGCCCCGATGCGGAATTCATTTCATCGTGAACGAATTTATAAGCTCGCAGGTAGTTAGTGACCTCTTCAACGTCATCTACATTCGTGACGGCAAGCCCGGCCTCTTCATCAAAGATATCAGTCAGCGTTGCCTGCGTGCCCTCCAGCTGCGACGTCAGCAGTGCTTCCTTACGAATAGCACTGTAGACCAGCCATTCGCTCGACGATACCAGCCCTGACATACCAGAAAGTCTGGCCAGTGATTTTTCCGCCTTCTCATTCAGCTCAGTGAAAGATGCAGGGTCAAGTTCTGGTGCCGTGGGGGGTAAGGGGGCCGGCATAAATGCACTGACCGTCTCATCATAGCTGGTCGTTGTGATGAGTTGACCGGAAGCACGTTTCATAAAAATCCTTTCATTGCTGATGACGTTATTAAAAGGTTTTTTAATTATGCCACGCCTTATTAAAGACTGCTTTAATAACGGATTGCTGTTTTAAAAATTTTTATCTTAAGTCGGACCTGACGCCATAGCCATCTTAGAGGCGTCAGTCTTGACACCTTTGATAAAGGCCCCGTTGTGAGGGCAGCTAGAATGGAGCACTTACTGTGCTCGTAAATCAAGAAGGAACGTCATTACCTTGAATGGGAAGCTGTCGGGGCTTGCACAAATAAGTGCAGTACGTTCGATAAGCTGCGCGTTAACCTCTGTGAACAGCGTCCCCAACCGGATCGCGTTGGTGTTGGTCTTTAAATGCGGATTTCATGCTATCTACGATCATCTCGGTATTGTTACAATCCAGCCCCAGGGAATGCCCTACGTTCTGAAGATAAACAATTAACCTGACTTCCTGGCGGCCTGACCCTTGCCAGTGATTTGGAAATCAGAACGGATACGGCAATACAGGAAACACTTACGCATTTAAGAGTACCGACGAGCTATGTTTAAAATGTACGGCATCAAAAATTGCGACACCATAAAAAAAGCACGCAACTATTTAGCAGAATCCGGCACCGACTATCGTTTTCACGATTATCGCGTGGATGGCATTGATGACGCGCTGCTGCAGTCGTTTATCGACCAGCTTGGCTATGAAGTGCTGCTGAATACGCGCGGCACCACCTGGCGCAATCTGCCGGAGGCGGAGCGTGCAGCGGTGACCGATGCGGCCAGCGCGAAAGCGGTGATGCTCGCCCAGCCTGCCATTATCAAACGTCCGGTATTGTCTGCCCCTAACGGTGACTTGCTGGTCGGTTTTAAAGATTCCCTTTATCACGCGTTTATCCAGGAGAAGTCATAACATGTTCTGTCCGGTCATTGAGCTGGCTCAACAGCTTATTCGTCGCCCGTCACTGAGTCCGGATGATGCCGGCTGTCAGGCGCTGTTAGTGGCGCGTCTGGAAGCGATTGGCTTTACGGTCGAACAGATGCACATCGGCGATACGCTGAACTTCTGGGCCACGCGCGGTCAGGGCGAAACGCTGGCGTTTGCCGGTCACACCGATGTGGTGCCGCCGGGTGATGCCAACCGCTGGATTAGCCCGCCGTTTGAACCTTCGATTCGTGATGGCATGTTGTTTGGCCGTGGTGCCGCGGATATGAAAGGCTCGCTGGCCGCGATGGTGGTGGCTGCTGAACGTTTTGTCGCCGCCAATCCGCAGCACAAAGGCCGTCTGGCGTTTCTGATCACTTCCGATGAAGAAGCCAGCGCGGTTAACGGCACGGTGAAAGTGGTTGAGCGTCTGATGGCGCGCAACGAGCGCATGGATTACTGCCTGGTCGGTGAACCGTCCAGTACCGAGATCGTTGGCGACGTGGTAAAAAACGGTCGTCGCGGTTCGATGACCGCCAATCTGACCATTCACGGTGTGCAGGGCCACGTGGCCTATCCGCATCTGGCCGATAACCCAGTGCACCGCGCGATGCCAGCATTGAATGAGCTGGTGGCCACCGAATGGGATCAGGGCAACGAATTCTTCCCGCCAACCAGCATGCAGATTGCCAACGTGCAAGCCGGCACCGGTAGCAATAACGTGATTCCCGGTGAATTTTTCGTGCAGTTTAACTTCCGTTTTAGCACCGAACTCACCGATCAGATGATCAAAGAGCGCGTTGCCGCGCTGCTCGATCGCCATCAATTGCGTTACACGCTGGAGTGGAATGTTTCCGGTCAACCGTTCCTGACAACGCGTGGCAAACTGGTCGATGCCGTCGTTAACGCCGTCGCACACTATAATGAGATTAAGCCACAGCTACTGACCACCGGCGGCACCTCAGACGGACGCTTTATCGCGCGGATGGGTGCGCAGGTTGTGGAACTGGGTCCGGTGAACGCCACCATTCATAAGATCAATGAGTGCGTGAAAGCATCAGATTTGCAGATGCTGAGTCGTATGTACCAGCGCATCATGGAACAGCTGATCGCTTAAGTAAGCACGCTAAAGGAGCAATGGGATGGAATTCTTTAAAGAGTATTGGTGGATCTTAGTGATCCTGCTGATGGTCGGTATTTTAATGAACGTTTATAAAGACTTAAAACGTATCGATCATAAAAAATTCATGGACAACAAGCCGAATTTACCACCACATCGTGACTTTAACGACAAATGGGACGATGAGGATGACTGGCCGAAGAAGAAGTAATTGCGGTTAACTCTTTCCCGATAAACGTAACGGCGTGATGCGTCGTGCATCTGATAGCAAAATAGCGTCAGAGATGCGCGATTTATCTCGCCGTTACGTTAAGATTAACCTTCGCTGTTCAACCATCACATCATCATGATGACATCATCATCGCCCGGTTTAGCACCGCTAAGCGCCTCGTCGAAATAACGACGCGGAATGGTATAACGCAGATGATTCAACGCCAGCTGCATGCTGCGATCGTCAATCGCGTGCGGTAAGTCATCCACCACATCCAGCGTCACATCGCCTCCCAGCGCGGTTAAGCGCTGCAAAGCGGCCTGAGCATGTTCCAGCGGGATCTGATCATCATAATCACCGTGGATCAGGTGGATGGTATTCCGTGAACTGACGCGCTCCGGCAACGTGCTGTAACGACCGCTAAACACAATCGCGCGTCCTGCCAGATCGGCATGGGCTTTGACGCCCTCCAGCACCATGGTGCCACCCTGCGAAAAGCCCACCAGCGCCGTCGCTTCCGGCCGAACACCCGATGCCTGCTGCCAGTGACGCACCGATTCCACAAACATCGGCATCACGGCATTGACGCCCTGCTGTTCCGAACGATCATGCGCGGGAATATCCGCAAAC
The DNA here is from genome assembly GCF_002095465.1 of Pantoea rodasii. Lineage (GTDB taxonomy): Bacteria > Pseudomonadota > Gammaproteobacteria > Enterobacterales > Enterobacteriaceae > Pantoea > Pantoea rodasii. The sequence continues at coordinate 143,409 of NZ_MLFP01000011.1, forward strand.
CATTGGCGACCCTGCGGCTCGCTAGCCGGATAGGGCGCACCCACCGACACAACGAACGCTTCCGGAAACGCTTTGGCAAACCAGTTGCCCACTTGCGCCATCGAATCGGGGTTGTCATTCACGCCGTGATACAGCAAAAACAGCTGCGCAGCGTACGTCGGTTGCTGAACTATTACATACCGTAGTGCCATAAGATCCTCCTCAAATCACTATACGCCGCTGAGGCGGGAGTGATATTGGGAAAATTTGAACGAGATAATGGATTTATTGCAACGAAGCGAAGTGCTGCCGCCACTGTTCCGCGCGGCGGATATCGCACTGAATCAACGCCTCAGCCGTCTCCTGGCGTAAGCGTTGCACCACCGCTTTCCTGCCACTGAGACTCGCTTGTTGGGCTACCTCATTCAGCGAGTGTTTTTGCACGAGGATGGCTTTGAGTAACGGCTGTGGCGATGCGCGCACCAGGCGCTGCAACACCGCATAACTTGCTTCATACGGCCGCTGCGCCCAGGCGAATCCTGCCAGCAGCGGCCAGTCATCCTCGTTAAGCGTCTGAGGGTGATCTGCCGTCTCGAAGGGAAGATCAATAATGTCGCGTAGCCACAGCGCATCACGCGCAAATCGCTGTGCCGCATGCTGCTGTAGTTTTCTCCGGCGGACGTTAAGGCGCGTATCGCCATCGCCGCATAACATCCGCTGCTGGCTTCACGCTGTGAGCCGATGCGCACCAGGGTAAATCCACAGCGCTGCCAGAACTGCCACAGCGATTCGGTATAGCCAAAACTCACCGACAGAAAATCGCACCCATCGGCCTGCTGATGTGCTGCGGCAACCAGCGCGCTGCCAATACCGCATTGCCGTTGTACGGCTAACACGGCGATACGACTGATGCGCTGAGAGCGTAAGGTGGCGGCTTCTGCATATCCCGCATGGGCTGCCAGTGACTGAGCGACCAGATTACCGCGCGGGCGGCGCAAACCTGCCCAGACCGCTTCTGCCAACGACTTATCCAATCCGCCCTCTTCCACCAGCCACAGCGCACCAGCAATATTTTCCCGGTTACCCGCCAGCCAGAAGCGCATACCGGGCGCATCCAGCATCCGGCGCAGATCGATGGGAGAAGTGCGATAGTGTGCGCTCGCCAGCAGATGATAACCGGCTTCCAGCACCCCTTGCTCTGGCGTGGCCGGGAAAATCGTTACCTCGCCCTGAAGTTCGCTTTCTGCCGCATCCTCAAACAGTACGCCCGGCTTAGCCACTGTTCCAGCGGATCGTTGGCAGACCAGCGCAGCGGTTCATCGAGCTGGAAATGTTGTACATGCGGCAAGGTGGCACAAAAACGCAGCATAAAGCCACGTCCGGTGCCTTCGTAACCCTGCACGGTGGTGATCATCAGCACACGGGGAAAACGCTGCACCAATTGCTGCAACAGCGGCGCGGGGATGGCAGCCGCCTCATCAATAATCAGCCACTGAGCCGACGGAACGCTATCCGCCGCGAGGATGGCATCCGGCGCCATAAAGTGAAAATGCTCACCAGCAAACGCCGCCAGCACGTCTGTCGAGACTTTGGCCGGCGCCGTCACCAGGCAGTGCTGATTCTGCTGCGCCAGCATCCCGGCCAGCGCCGATTTGCCCCGTCCGCGCGCGGCGGTGATCACCGCCACGCCAGAGGGCATCGTCATTAGCTGGTGCAGGATCTGCGCCTGCTGCTGCGGAGCCTGGCAGTGCCACTCGGGTAAATCCAGCAGCCCCGGTGTGCGTGCAGGCTGATGCAACAATGTAGGTGCGCGTACAGGCTGGTGCTGATTCAGCAATGCGGGTGCGTGCACAGGCTGATGCTGATGCAGCAATGCGGGTGCGCGTACAGGCTGG
>NZ_MLFP01000012.1 GCF_002095465.1 Pantoea rodasii
CGCTCGAAGCAGACATGAATTAGCTGCTGGCTATGAACATCATGACAGTGCCAAATGTCCCGTCTAGTGGCTCTCCTTAATGCTTTTTCTCAATCAAAAGGTATGGATGGGACCAGTCAGTGACCTCTGCATATGTAACAAAACCATCGTGCTCCAGTGCGCATCCCCCCTTATGGCTGGCAACATAATCGTAAAAAGCACGGCTTTCCAGTCCCTGTAACATGTGCGATTGCAGCTTCCGGCGCATCAAATCTGATTCCCAGCTTTTGTGCGCTACCACATCTTTGTAAAAAATGTCGAATGGATGGCCTACCACATTGATTAATGTTTCATTTTCAACTTCAGATACGGATGGTTCCAGCATATCTCACGGTTGGTAACTAGCCCGTCATGCTCAATCGAACTGCATACGCCAGGATTGGCCAGAATGGTTTCGTATACGGCCTTACTCTCAATTCTTTGGACCATATGCGATAGAAGAATTCGACAAACACTCGTGGTTATCTTGTCAGGGTTAACCATAAAATTCTGACGAACGGCATAACGAATTGCCCAACCACGACCGGGACAGTTAACATGTTCATCAAGATAATGCACCACCAAAAATGGGCTGAAAATGTAGTCAAAGAGAGAGCACAGACGTTTGTGTCCAGCGATAAACTAGCCGTGTTCATATTAGTGTGGGCATCGCCATTAAGCGCAACAACTCTTCTGCAAATCACCGCTTAACTCTACTGTTAAATCTGAGAGTAAAACCGAAATTATTCTTCCTTTAATAGGGGTGCGAAGAATGCGCTACATAGGCTAATATCCATTGATATTCTTGGCATATTTCGTTCATAAATGTCGCTGCTTTACAGAAGAGTTTTGCTATGTCATCAGATTCTGTTTACAACTTCGGTGATCCCTTACAACCCTGGCGGGTTCCTCCCGAGGATATTGCCAGGCAGGCAACGGCCTCACTGCGCGGATACATTTATCAAATTCACGCGTCAGCCGCAGCCTGGCTGTCGTTGGGTCCTCGAGATGAGCTTTATCTGGAAGTTGCCGAAGACTTCACTGAAATCCTTCGTAACTCAGGCACACTTGATGACATTCTGAGTGCGACACAGGCAAAAGATACGCGTGAATCGGGTGCTGTGACGTTGAACTCACCGGATGTACTGGCTGCTATTGAATCGCTTTTCAGGCTTCGCGTTAACAATCCAGGGCGAGTCGTCAGGCTAGTATTTCTCACTACATCCTCTGCAGGAAAGGAGCGCAAAGATGCATTGCCTTCTGGTACCGCTGGCCTGGTCGCCTGGGGAGAAGTCGCCAAGGGGGGGGGCGCCAGTGAACTTCGGGCTGCTCTGCTTAAGCGGACGTTTTCTGAGCCGTTGAAGATCTTTGTCCGTGACAGCTCTGATGAACAATTCAGAGATGAGCTTGTGCGTTCGGTGATTTTTGCCTGTGGAGCCCCAGACTGGCGCGAGCTGGAAGTAAGTAACCGCCAGGCACTGATAGATATGCGCGATGAGTTACAGTCGACTGCAGATATGGCACATCGCGCATACGATGCCGTGTTCTGTGATGTCATTGCATGTGCCCTTGGTCGTGGACCTCGCCGATTGAATCGCGATAATCTCAAGTCATGCTTGGAGCGAGCTACGTCCATCGCAGTGCCTTCTAGCATTGCGGTCAGTTTCCTAAGTCAACCCAGCAAAACGAAAAAGTCATTATCGGGTGATGACCTCAGGGTGCTGGCTGAGTCATTAATTGAGGCCGGTATGCCTCCCTCAGTGGATTTGTTATTTCCGAAAGCAAAGAGTGAAGCTCGAGAGGCACTGATGCGAGTTTTCGCTGTAGAGCCAAGACTGACTGAGATGGTGGCTGATGGCGCACCTCTCAGCACAACAATAGCAAAACTGACCGAACATACAGATAAAAAACACCTTATTGTAGGCCAGCCAGGTTCGGGGAAAACGCTCGCGCTCTGGCATGCGGCAAAGAGTCTTCTTGCGTCCAGTACGATCGTGCCTCTCTTCCTTCCTGCTGGACTAGTGGCAAGCTGGGGTGAGATGGAAGCAATGATCACCGACACTATTCCGGGAATCGATTTGCCGGGACTGTTCAATGACCCGCGAATTTGTGTTTTTGTTGATAGCTGGTCTGAATTTGCGAGCGCTTCACAGGCGAGTGAGAAAGCACGGGCACTGCGGGCTTGGCGCAACACTCGTGTGCTTGCTACCGCCAAATTTGCTGATGTGGGTGACGGCGCATTTAAGCTCTGGGGGCTGGATTTACCCATTCCAGAACACATAAAACGCGCCGTTGCAACTTCTACGCCTGGCGAAGCATTGCCTTCAGATGCGGTGCTTGACCTTTTACGGCTCCCTCTTTTGTTGGCCATACACATTCTTTCCGATGCGCGGTCGACAACAACCGGCGATCTGCTGCGTCAGTTTCACGAATACCTCATGCGAGACCTGCCCGAGAGGTTTACGGATGTACTTGCTTGCGCGGTCGCAGAGTTGTCGCTTGCAGGCACGCGCTCCTTTGGTCGCCTTACCCAGGCACTTCAGCATCGTGCTGCGAAGGCCGGTCTTGAAAATCCTGTCAGGATCCTTAAAAGTCTGGGTACACTTCAGGAACGCGCCGGTCTGACTTTACCCGTCCATGATCTTTACTGGAGCTGGCTCGCCGGTCATGGCTATTTATGTGACGATGTGGCTTGTCTTACCATAAACCCTCTTCGCACTCGAGAGAGTTTCTCGCTTGCTATTCAGTCAGGTGGGGCTGCGAGGGAGAGGGATGTTAGTGCAATGGTCACAGAAGATATTGTGCTTTCAGCTATGCTTGATGCCAGCCGAAGGGTGGAGCGTCCTGCGCCTGCGCTGGTAGATAGTTTAAGACTGGGTCTGGCTGATCATCGCCTAGCGGTGCGAAATCGAGCGGCATTGGCTGCCCTCAAGGGGGGGCGCGCAGAATTTTTTCGGCAGGCTTTTGAGGTGCTCTCATCACTCAGCCTTGCGAAGTGTTATCCGCATGAGTGGGATGATGCTATCTGTCCGGATAAACTTTACATACAACGGGCAACACTGGCTGACTGGCTGGGTTCGCCTGATACTGAGTTTGTACTCAATGTGATCGCCGAGCGAGGTGGGCCGGAGTGGAGCTCATGGCTCAAGCAGGCAGCGGCTGACGGGCGGATATCGTGGGCAAGGGCGGCAGCGGTTGCGCTTGGGTGTTGTGCCAATATACCCGCGTGGGTCAGCCCCCATCTTGACACCGTATTTGCATCAAAAGCTTGGTGGCTTCGTGCGACCGCAAAACGGCGCAGCAATAAAAGCCTTGCAGAGCATATCGCCAGAGAATACGGGCGGTTAATCGATTCTGTCATCAAAAAAAACTCCAGTGCGTGGTTTGAACTAAATCGCGTTCTTACGGGTTGTGGCGATGACAGGGTGTTTCAGATACTGCTGACAAACTTCGCTTCTCTGTCACCGGAGGCGCTGGAAGTCCTCGGCTATGCCATTGTCGAAAAAGGCTCTCCCTGGATTGGCCGCTTTCAACGAGTGGCACTCGCAGGGATTGATACCCATCATCACCAGCTTGCTGATGCTCTTTCCCCGGACATCGATGATGAAACGGCGCGACAATGGATTGCTGCGGGTCATGAGAAGGCAGGGTGGAGAGTATTAATTGCACGTCACGGAGTGGAGGTATTGCCTGAAATGCTGGCTGAGCTGCCGCCGTCTTTTGCGGGACTTCACGACATTCCATCACTGGCCTGTATGCGCTGGCTTCCTGAGGCTCCCGTCACACTCATTGACGAACTCTGGCGGCGGTTGGGCAGTCCGATGCAGCCAAAAGCAATGCAAGATATTCTGAACGCGATTACGCGAGTCTTCCCTCAGGGCATGGTTCACATCGTAAAGTTTATTGCTCATCAGCCTGATGCGCTTCCGGTATTCCACTTGCGGCAGGTATTGAGGCTTTATGAGGACTGGCATAAGAAAACGAACTTTGAACTTTATGTCAAAACAGAGGACTGTGAAGGTTATCCTTTCAGAGAATGGATCCTGCGTCACAGGATGCTGAATGCAGAAGATTTTGAAACGATTAGAGAGTTGCTGCCTTTTGCCCCTGACATTGCGCCAGACATAGCGGCGGACTTTGTGTTGCGACATTCTGAACATGAGGATCGAACGATCTCAGTCTTAAATGCCATGAATGGGCTAATGCCTTACCATGACACGCTGTTGGAGCGGATGCTTGCATCACCTGTACTTGCTGCACTTATTCCGCAGGTATTCGCTGAACGGCTTGATGAATTTCCGGTGGAAGCGTTACAACGATGCATGGATTCTGATTATATCGATCAGAATGGTTTGTTATTTCGATTATCATCCAAAACCACACCTGCCCATCAGGTCGTGCATGAGAGGTGTATTACTCGCCTGTTTAACATCCCTCTCAGGCTTGAGCAGTTTCGTTATGTTGCAAGCATGCTCAGAGGGTACTCCCGAGTGGAGGTGCTTAATCTGATTGATGCTGCTCCCTGTCAGCATCAGGACAGCTGGTTCTGGTTTGTGCGATCTGTCGAAGCAGCAAGGGGAGAGCGTCTTATTAATGAAGACGGGTCCTTACGGCGTTATTAGCCGCTCAGTTTTCACGTGACACACATGAATTTATGACGATGCTGGAGGAAGGATCGATTCCTGTAATTTAAGCGTCCACTTATTCAAATTAGGTGGACACCTGATGACTAACTTAAAATCTTTATCACGTCAGCGTTACACGCCCGAATTTAAGTTTCGGCTGGTTCGCATGGCGCTTAAAACCCTGAGGAAAACGGCAGCATTGCCACCCTCGCGCGTGAGCACAACGTCAACGGCAATCTCCTCTTTAAATGGATACGGCTCTGGAAAATTGAGGGGCGCGTGGCCAAAGCCCGCAGGCGAAAAGCAAAAATGGCGCCACTTCCCGCGCTCGTACCGATTCAGATAGTCCATCCGCGCCACGTTCCCCACCCTCGGCCAGACACCATTGCAGACTGTATTGACCTACTCCCCGTTGATTAATACAGATTGTGGCGGGTATGTCCGCGACAAATCATAGCAGTAACATGCCGGTTGAAGATTGAGCATTTGCAGTTGTACATGCATCTTTCATCCTGCCAGAGCATTTTAGCTCAACAGACACCCGTGGTTTTAAAACGATGACGAATTGCAGTCTAAGATGAACGCGGTTTTTATTAGTTACTCACCAATACCATTCGGATAATGTTAATGCCACCACACCTTGCTCATTCAATACACAGGTTTCCCCAGCCCTTAGGTTTTGGAGCCATATCACCCTGTGGTACAAATATTGAGAGTGTTTCTTTCCAGAGACCGATCCCTTCAACGTCTAATTCAAAGTAAAACTCGCGCCAGTTTTCGGAATTATGAGTTCCCGGTCTCACGTCATACACCTTATTGACACATTCAAGCGGTGTTGATGTATTTTTCAACACCCTGTCATGATAAGGAATGCATGACTGCCTTATGACCTCAAGTTTTAGCCAGCGCATTAGCCAAGGTGAGTTTTCAAATTCGTCAAAATACTCTTTCAAACGCGTACCCGCACTCGGGTAAAAGGGAGACTCTCCCCGAATAAAAGACAGTACCGTTCTGATTTTCTGAGGAAGGGCGCTAATTCCGCTCACAACGGCCAAATCACCGTTTTCCACGAAGATATCATTAAGACTGTTTGTCGCCAGGGTCGAACCCAGATGATGTGCATTTTTACGTGGATATCGGTTTTCTACAGCGAATGTCAGCTCAATTGACGTGCCATTTTTTTTCCATGAGGGTGCAGTAGCGAGTTGCCGACCATCACCGAGCGCATTAATGATAATGTAACGGTCTTCATGCTTCTGCTTTTCAAAACTTTCTATCAGAATAATAAGTTTTGATAATTCTCCGACAACGAAGTGGTCAATCCTGACAGACCAGTTGTTACCGGTGGTACCCACCAGTTCACCGAGCCCGACAATGCCGGGACCTACAGCAATGAAATCAGCATGCTGAAGAAATCCGTTTCCTGACCTGTGTTCAAGCTTAATAGCTTCCTCATGGGCTTTTTTCATGGCGTGCAGGGCACTAACAGGGAAACTGTGCTTGTCCCTGTCTATTAACACGCTGTGAAAGACACATAACCAGATACCGTTGAAGATATGCGATCTCTCTGCGGCAGTCATACTAGGGTCGTAACGTGGTCCATCAGGCGCTGCTGCACAAATGTGAGAAGCGACGCCGAGGTTAATTGATTTTTCTGGTGACTCTTCACTTGGGCCAATTGTCAAAACTCCGCAACCAGGCATTGAGCACCGGCAACCGGCCCGCTCCTGTAGGGTTCTGATAGTTCTGGCGCTGAAATCATCTCTTGTCTTATTTGCCATGACTGAGTCCCATTATTTTTTATTGCTGCCAAATGTGAAATCGCAAACAGAAGTGTTATGTCATTTCACACGTTTTTCGGGCAACACACTTGCTTTATAAAATCCACGCCATTGAAACTCAGGCACTCACAATTCTCAATTGCTTTTACGGAGAGCCCCACAGGTTATTACTGGGCATTATGGTTTATCTACGACACCAGGATGCAGGCACCATCATATGAGCACATGGTTACTGTACAGCAGCTAAAGTCACCGGGGCGAACGTCCGGAGGGCAGTTTCTGGCGACTTCATTCGTCCTGATGATTCAGGAAAATCAACCGCCCAGGTATTGAATACTTCCCTGCATTTTGGGTTATTCGTGGATTTACTCATGGAACAGATGCATTTTAAAATTGATAAACAGGCCGATGTGTATCCGGATAGAAGTCGTTTTCCACATCTACAGGTGCAGTCATATGATCAGATGGTTCAATAAACTAACGTCGATGAGACGTAGCAGGACGCGCATTCTTTCCCGGTTTGACTCAATCTTTAGACCCCTTCATTACGCAAAGGTCATAACAGATAAGCGCTATGCTGGAATTCTGATGGACCTCTCTCAGCCACGTTTTCTAACAGCCGCCGAGCTCGAACCCGCTGATGTGCTTTTCTGTGCCTTTAGTGAAAAGGGATTAGTTCACAGGATAATCTCCCATGGGTCCTCCGGGGACTATGTACACGTTGCGATTTATACCGGTGCCGGAAAAGTAACAGAGGCAGTGCAGCAAGGGGTTGTTGAAGAGACACTGGAAAACTTTGTCACCCGATACCCATATATAGCTGTTTGCAGATGCCCCGGCACCAAAATCAACGGCGTGCCTGATCTTAGCAATAAGGTAATCGGGTTTTGTAAACAACACGCTGAAATAATGACCCCATACAGCACATGGGGTGCATTCAAAGCTCCTTTGCTTGAGCTAAGAGAGCTTCGAAACCCGCGTTACTGGACTAAGCCCCCCTCATCAATTCCGGTAAAAAAACGTGCAGGACGCACTTTTTTTTGTTCAGAATTCGTCATCGAGGCATTTATCTATGGAGGCTACATTGATCAGGGACACATGAATTCTTCACGGTATTCGCCAAGCGCCTTGGCTGAAGAATGCGTATTTAATCTGGTAGGCTATTTAGGCAGTTCAGACTTGGCTACACATATATTTACTCATGATTACTATTTGACTGGGGGCATTTCACGGGAGTGAGACCTGCAGGTTCATTCGCAAAACCTCTGCGGTAAAGAACTACAGCAACAATAAGAGAACAGCTGAGACACAGAGCATGTCCGTTAGAGACAGCGATCTTCGCCGTTAAAAGTAGGCTTTAATAACGGATGGTTGTAGCTCAGGATTACGGTAACAACATGAATGCGCCGATTTTCAGGCACGATTCATGTGCTGACGGTACGTCTGCGGAAGATGATCTCCTCTGTGAACCTATTCTTCAGTTAATGCCTAACCCACACATCGGGCTATCGTTGAGTAAAAGTGACCGCTGCCTGTAGGGTTGCAATGCACCGGTTAAACTCACAGCTCGCAGCTGACATTGAACATCGCCTAAGGCAGCTAAGTGCCAAAAGCGGAAGCCGCTAACAACAGCCTGTGTTGAACAACGGGGAGCAGGTCAGGTATGTATTTAAATGGGTTTTAACCCATATGATTTGGAGTGAGCAGAACATAAATGCTTTGTTTGAAAATCGCCAAAAATATGACAAACCATTAATGGTTGTTAATGTAAGCATAATTCGCGTTCAGGCATGGTTACATCAGGGGCCTGACCCATTCAAAATGCAGGTCGATGTGGCATATTGATAAAAGTTAACCATGCCCTCTGACAGGGACTAATTTATGAGTGTTGCTGGGATACGTTCAAATCTTGGTGATGGATACCAGACTTTAGTGGCCTTTGAGTGGGCATTAATGGTGTTATCCAATCCAGATTTCCTATGGATTGAGGTCGACTCGATAAACTACTCGGTTGATGATGTCGTCGTTGGCAAAACGGATGACCACCTCATCGCCTGTCAGTGCAAAAAAAATCACCCCGATTTCAAAGCTTGGACACTAACTGATCTTGGTGCCGAACTGGATAAAGCCTTCCTGCTGCTGTCCAGCAATCCACAAGCGAATGTCCGTTTTTATTCGCGCAGCAATTTTGGTGAGCTCGCCAAACTCAAAGAGCACCGCACCTCTCAGTCAGATGCTAAACGTTATGAACAGAGTTTGGGCATTGCACAGCACCGCGTTAATGAAACCTTATCAAACCAGCTGGTAAAAATTGCGCCTGAACTTTCAACATTTGAATTTCTGTCCAGAACCAATTTCATTACCACTAGCGATCTTGACCAAATGGAGCAGCAGTTGCGGGAGCGTTTACAGTTCATCGTGAGCAATCCGGATGCTGCGTTTAATGCACTCTGGGTGAGCCTGGATAAACTTGGAGCGCGCATGGAGGATTTCGGCCCGTCTACCTCTGCGCAACACCGCTTAACCAAAAATGACCTGCGGACGATTGTCCAACAGGCCGGTTCATTCCTGGTTCCGCCAATGGAACTCGCAGCAATACGTCGCTCGTTTTCAGGTACGTCTTCGATTGGTCGGGCATGGCGCAGACATATTGCCGGACAGCGAATTGTTAACCCAGTCATTGATAAACTGCTTATCGCTGTAGATGCGAGAAAAAGGGCCATTCTGCTGACAGGCCTTCCTGGCTCAGGTAAAACCTGTGTGATGCTTGAATTGCAAGAGATCTTAGAAGAGAGAGCAATAACGGATTCTGGCATTCAACCTCTTTTTATTCAGTCACGCGAATTCGCCGATGTGACCACCCCGGAAGAGCGCCAGGCTCAGGGATTATCGCTGCAATGGGTTGAGGAAGCGGCGAGACTTGCAGAAAACACTCACGTCGTAATTATTATTGATTCTTTAGATGTGTTGTCTATCGCCCGGGAACATCGTGTACTGCAGTATTTTCTTGCGCAGGTTGACCGGCTGCTTTTAATTCCTAATCTCACTGTTGTTACTGCATGTCGCGACTTTGACAGACATTACGACAGGCGCATTGCTGAGCGGCATTGGGATTGTGAATTTCAATGTCCGCGATTGGAATGGGACACGGAGGTCGCTCCCTTGCTCGCTAAGCTTTCTGTAACATCGAAAGATATAGATGGTGTCACCCGCGAACTGATAAGCAATCCCCGGGAGTTAGCCTTATTTGTCGAGTTAGCCATGCGGGGAGGCAGTTTCAATGCTGTAACCAGTCAGGCACTGGCGCAACGTTATCTTGATGCAGTTGTGCTTGCCGATAGTGAGTTAGGAGACGGTGCTGTCCGCGCGGTTGAGGCCATTGCTTCGGAAATGCTGCAAAGCAGAAGCCTTGTAATACCTCATCAGCGTTTTAATGCTGCTCATAATATTCGGCGGAAACTGTGTAGCCTCAACGTCTTGCAGGAAACTCAGGATGGCAAGCTGACGTTTGGTCACCAGACCCTGCTGGATGTGCTTGTTATCAGCCATGCGATACGTAATGGCGTCACATTGAATGCATTTATCAACGATTTACCGCCCGTTCCATTTGTACGCCCGAGCATTCGAAGTTTTATTTCTCAGTTGGCTCAGGGAGATCGACGTGAATTCAGGAAGCAACTTAGAACCGTATTGGTGGGGAAGGCAGCATTTCATATCAGACGTCTGGTGGCAGAATCATTTGCTGAGTATGACCCACAGGATGAAGACTGGTCATTTATACGCGATTTACGCGAAAACTACCGCGATGTATTTCAGGCAATATATGCCAGAGGTGGTTCGATCGAATGGCATCGGTTTTGGATAAAATTCCTGGTGCCCTTCATTAAAATTAACCATGACACAGACGGGTTAGAGATCCATGTTCATCGGATCGCTCATTGGTGCAATGAAGACACTCCCGGTGTGGTGTCGTTCTGGCTGGATGTGCTGGAGCTGGATTGGTTTGATGGCAATAAAATTGCGGACCACCTATCTCTGCATCTGTCCCGCATTCAGTTAGAAAATATGGGCATCGTCACCCCATTACTCAAAAGGTTGTTCACATTACCGCAGTCGGAGCACTTTGCTCTGGGCAGAGTGATTGCGGGGTGTGTGGAGGCAGGTGTCGCAGAAGACGCTTTGCTCTGGCGTTTTGTAACAGATGACGTCAGCGATGAAGATGTACAAGATTATCGGTTCAATAATAAGTTGCGTTGCCAGTCTCACGAGTTTGGACATCGAAACGACAATTTTTTTCGTCAACGCATGGTGCATTCCTGCGAGCTGCTTGATTTAGCCATAGGATCAGTTGAGAACTGGAGCCGGATTAGGGCAACAAACCGTGATAATCCTCGCTCAGGTTATCGACACGGGTTTCTGGGCGAAACTTCCTATGACGCTACGCATAGCAAACGGGATTTAGGCCATATTGACGCGTCATTCATTCTCTTTGATGCTATTGAAGCGGCTATATCCCATCATGCTACTGTCCATTCAGGTTGGTGGCAGAAAAACCGTGAACGACTGTGTTTTAACTCTGAGGGTTCATTGCTCTATTTCGGCATACTTGCCTGCACGGCTTCTTCTAAGACCAATATTGATTTGATAGGCCGCATTCTATGTGACCGTGACATGCTGAAGTTTGAAATCCCTTATGAGATAGGGGAATTAATACGTTCTGCGTTCCATCTGCTCGCTGCAGAAGTGCAGGATGCCGTGATGACGAGCATTATGACCCTCCGGAGCAGAGGTGCTTTAGGTGAGTCTGATCCTTGGGAATTAAAGGGACTCGCAGAATTTATCGTGCCTGTACCGTGTCATCTTCGTAACGACGAATTGCAGACGTTACTCGATAACTATGAAAGAACCCATGGGACATTGATCCGCCAGCCTTATATTTATTCAAGAGGTGGCTGGATTGCACCACCATTTTCGTATGAGGTTTTCCTGAGTCTCAGTAACAAAGGAGTACTGCACGTCCTGCATCATTATGATGGCCATACGCAACGGGATTGGGATGATTTTCATATTGGAGGAGAGAGCGCAGTCGGCAACCAATTGCAATCAGCGTCCTCCCGGCAGCCTTCACGATTTGTAAGCCTTCTGTCTGATTTCTGGCAAGACATACCGCCGACATTTCGTGAAAACATCATGAACGGTGTCACAACGTACCTGGCCCAACGCTATGGCAATTTGAGAACTAACGAGACATGGACGCCACTGGAAGAACCTGATGCAACTGTTCTTGCAACTCAGGTCATAGAAGAACTGGAGAGACACCCCGCGCAGTGGCGCAACACTCGTACCTCAGCTAAAGCTCTTGAAGCCTGTGCCCATGTAATACAGGACTTAAACACTGCAGAACGGCTGATTTTTCTGGCTGTGAGTTTCTCTGGATTTGACCGGTATGATCCCTTCGAAAATGACCTCCGGGATTTGATCAATTCAGGTATTAATATGGTTAAGGGGAATGTGGCTGAAGCGCTAATGATCCTGACTGATAATTTTCTTGAGGAAGACCAAAAGCTTCCCGATTTACTGGTTCCTGCATTGCATCGTTTTGCTCTCACGGAGCATCCCTCTATTCGTGCGTTGATGTTACGACGTTTGCCCTTTGTTCAGAGCAAATCCTTTCATTTAGGGTGGGATTTATTCCATAACGCCATGAAAGACAGCCACAGGCTGTGGAATATTGCCGAAAGATGCCTTTATTATGCCTACCATAGCCATTTTGACGTCGTAAAACCTTTACTCCTTCGGCTTTATCGAGAGGGAAATGATGAAGATCATGTAACCTGGGGACGCATTTCGGCACTGTGTGTAATGACTGGATATATCAGCTTCGATGTATTCATTACCGATCTGAATGAACTGAATTCCAGAGAAGCCTGGCAAGGTGCAGCTAACGTCTGGGCGAATATGGATAATTTTCATCAGCATCGGCAAAAATGCCTGAGAGGACTTGACGCGGGTTTGAATCAGGTCGGGATTCATGCCATAGAAGTTGCACGCCAGTTGGGAAAATTATTCAATAGTAAGAAAGGTGTAGTTTTCATACCGATTGAATTAGTTGTTCGCTGCTTTGCAGTTTTTGAGAACGAAACCCCTGATGATAGAAACCGCCATCACCTCTTTAGTTTTAATGAGTGGTTAAATGCGATTTCACAACACGATGCGGTGTATGCCCTGTCTGTTGCGGAGATTTATTTAACCTACTCCTCCAGCAAGGGGCAATACATGTTTGATCATAATGGCAATCTCACTCAATTGATGACGCGTTTATTCGCAGAAGCAGAAGAGAGTGAGGAGTCTGATTGTGGCTCAATGCTGCAACGAGTTGTCACATTGCAAGACGTGCTACTTTCCATGGGTGTCGAAGGCGTCAGTGACTGGTTAAAAGCGGCGGAGCGCCCTTAAAGAATTAGGCATTGATCATGAAATTTCCGCAGGACTTTCATTCCTATACCGCCAAGCCCGAAATGCCGCTTTTGGCTTGGTGGAGCTTACCGGCCTGCCGGTTAGCGCAGTCGGGCTGACGACTTGGTGTGCCGGGGAGCTTAAGGTGGTTTCTGAGAGATGCATTTAATGTCCGATGTGTGTTTATGACAACCCAGGCACTACACATTTCACCTTTACAGATGAAATTGTAAAGGCAATTGTCATCACTGAAAGGAATTCGCTCGGTTAAGATTCCTGGAGTACCTGATAACCATGTTGCTGCTCCTAAACGAGTTAATACACTACGACAACATCTTCGCCCAGGCGTTACAATTGGCATTAGCGGTGACGCTTGTGCCGGGCTGGGCTTAAATGCCGGTTGCGAAGTTTGGTATTCGGTATGCGGAGGCTTGTTCCCGGAAACAGCGTAATACATTACACAGGCTGCAGCAGCTAGCGATAATGAACGTGTTACTGCCTTAACGACTGAGCTTAATCCTTTATGGGCGTTGTTCCGTCAACATGGTGGAAGTATCCGCGTTATTGCAGCTGCCACAGGCTTGCTTGGACTCACCGATGCGGACTGTCTGCCTCGTACTCTGTTGCCACTATCGGCAGGCGATATTGCAGCTGTTGCACGAGTGATTGCTGAGCTAGATCTTAAATAACACACCGCAGGCGGCAATCTGCTGACCTTCGACCTTTTGCTCTTCCCCTGAGGCAAGTATGTGTCCGCACCAGAAGCGAACTTTTGTTATTAACCTGCTCCCCCGTTGATTCACACAGAACGCTGTTAGCAATTTCCGCAGATCGCTCATAGCTGCCTAAAGTCTCATTTGTAGGATTCGGTTACGAAAGCACTCTTATAAAAAGTGGTGAACAGATTTTACAGGCGGCCAAATAGATTTTGCGGCCACTTTTTGTGCAGAAAAACCGGCTTTCGCCGGTTCTAAATATTATGAATTTCAGGTGGCATCACACTTGGGTAGCCAGTCGCTGCTGCTTTCCTCAGTCAGATCGAGATTGGTCTGCATCCCCAGCTTCGTGCGCCGCTTCAGATAATGATGCCCGTACTCGCGCATAATGCTCTCCAGCGACAGACTGAACATCTTCATGCTGAGTGGATTCCTGTAACCGTTCGCCTCCATGTAAGCCAGATAGGCATGGTAGAGATAGCGCCTCGGCTGTAATGGCCTGATGCTGGCGTTCCCCATGTAAAGCGAAGTAGGTTCCGGCGTGGTGAACAGGTAGCCGCAGAAGTCCACCATCGGATCCGCGTCGCGCTTGATGCGCATCGCCTCATCAGAGTTCTGCTGCGACTGAAGCAACGCCCTTGCGTCCTGCGGCTGGCTGAACTGCTGCATCAGCTGGCGCACGATAACGGCCAGCTCGCCGCTGATTTTTTCCTTCAGCTGCGGGTCGCGCTCGTTTGCCGGGATAATTTCCGGAAAGTGCAGGATGACCCGGCGGCGCGACACCCCGCCGCTGCGGTCGGTGAAGCGCATCGGATTATTGTTTACCGCCAGAATCACCGCCGGAATGTGCGTTGAGTAGCATCGCGGTATTTCGGGTCCACGGATACCGCATCGCCGCCAGTAATCGCCTTGATGCCCGCGCCGTCGCCGCTCCACTTCTCCTGGTCGGGCAAAATTATCAGCGAAAAGCCAATTACCGCCGCGCGCTCGCGCGCTGACTCCAGCGTCTCGATGGTCGCGGAGGTGGTGTTGTCCGTTCCGGCCAGCATCGTGGCGATTTCGGCCATGATGCTTTTGCCGCTGCCGCCAGGACCCGTGACCTCCAGAAACAGCTGCCAGTCGTAGCGGTTCGCCAGCACCATAAACAGCGCCGCGAGAATAATATCGCGCTTTGCCGCGTCGCGTCCGGCGGCGCGGTCCAGCCACTGCCAGAAGTGCGGCGCGTGGGGTGCCAGCGTCTCGCCCTTAACCGGCGGGGTAAAGTCCACCTCGCTGACCGTGCGCAGCCAGAAGCGTTTGCTGTGCGGGCTGAAGCTGCCGGTGCGCGTGTCCAGCACGCCGTTGCGAAAGCCTATCAGGCGGCGCGCCGGGTCGGACTGCTGCGGCAGCATCAGCTTCAGCGTATCCACCACGCCTGAAATCTTGCCCGCCGAAAACGGCGCGCGCAGCCGCTGGAACAGTTTCGCGACGTCGCGCTCAAACTGCTTCCCCGAAATGACCTTCCACGCGCCTGCCCTGTAGCGTGACAGTATTTCGCCGCTGGTATCCACCGCCAGCGCGTTGCGGTAATGCTCAGCAACGCGCTCCGCCTTTTCGCTGGCGCTCATCGCCGAAAACTCCGCCTCACTCATCACGTCAAACGGGCTGGCGGCGGCGGGTGCGGCGGCCTCAGCAAGCGCCTGCTTCGTCGATACGTCGCCGAGCTGCACAAAGGCGTCGTTCCAGTCGCCGAACACGGGCGGCAGCGCGACGACGGCGTTACTGACATCAGCGGCCTTCTTCGCCTTATCCTGACCGTTGCCGTTAAGGTCGCGGTCGGCGGCAATCATCAGCGGCAGCGTGGCGTGCTTTTCACGGGCAAGGCCAGCCAGAGAAAGGAGGTTGCCCGATGAGAGCGCAACCCACACCTCATCACCGGTCAGGTTATGCACCGTCAGGCCGGTCGCGTAGCCCTCGGCAAGCCAGAGGCGCTTTGCCGGCTTAGCGCTGCTGAGAACGTGGCAGGCGCCTTTCACCTGGCCGCCTTTGAGCGTGCGCTTCTCTCCGCTGGCATTGATAAGCTGCACGTTAACCAGCTGGCCGCTCATGTCGTGCAGGGGTACAACCACATCGCCGGTGCGGTAGGACGTTAACGCCACCTTATGCGCCTTCGAAAGCGTAAGGCACGCCTGTTCAGGCAGGCCTTTGCGGGACAGGTAGGCGTTGCCCGCCGCGTCCTTTGCCGTACTGACCAGCTGCTTTGCCAGTGCAGCCGCTGCGGCGCGGGATGCCTCGTCCGTTTCGGGACCGGCTGCGGTACTGTTGCCGGCCGCTACCGGCGGCAGGTTGCCGGTCAGGTCGTTTACGCGCGCGGCGGCCTCTCTGAAAGTAATGCTGAGCGCCTTTTTCACCAGGTCCATGCCGTCACCGGCTCCGCACTGATTACAAATCCACGTGCCGCGCCCGTCCTTATCGTCGAAGCGAAAGCGGTCCGTTCCCTGACAGACCGGGCACGGCATGTGGCGGTTTTAATTACCTTCACGCCCAGCGCGGGCAGAATGCGGGGCCAGTGGCCCCGCGCCGCGGTGGCCGCCTCTGTTACGGTCATTTTCATCGTTCTGTTCTCCCTCAGTGCAGCACCGGCGCGTCTGTCATGCGCCCGCAGAGTTCATCCATCATCACCTGGCCGAGAAAGCTCAGGCGCGGGGGCCGACTTCAGCGGCCCAACAGCCAGCAGGTCATCCAGCAGCGCGCAGGCAATTTCCTGACCGCGCAGGCGTCCGTGCTGGCGCAGGTAAAAGCCCTCCAGCTCGGCTTCGATAACGAGCTCCAGGCGCGCCAGCGTCAGGCCAGGGTAGCGCTGCTGTTCACGGCAGATTGCCAGCCAGGCGCAGGCGACGGCGCGGCGTGAAAGCGCGGCGCGCAGTTCAGGCGAAAGGGTGCGGTCTTTCATGATTCAGCCTCCGCGTTCATCCAGTTGTTCTGGCAGCGCGTCACCACGTCATCCAGCTGCTCGGTGATGAGAAAGACCAGCGAAGCCAGCTGCGCGCGCTGAGCGGGCTGCGGCAGTTCGTGACACTCCTGAAAGGCGGTCATGTCGCTGACGAAGCGCCCGACATTACGCAGGTGCTCAAGGCGTACCAGGTCGGCGTGAGAAATCGTGGCGTGAGTCATGCGCGCATCTCCCGGACCGGCAGGCGGGCGGCAAAGGACAGGACGTAGTCACGGGAAAGCGATAGTCGGGCGGCGCGCTCGTCGGCGGCAACGGTGCGGAGCATATGAATATGCTGCTGGCGCTCGCAGCGACGGACGGCGGCAAAGACGAATACAAACTGAGGGTAAGGGGAATTAAGGACCGTAGCCATAAGGGCAAACTCCATAGTTAGCTTTTTACAGCTACCACCAGAGTTTCCACGCTCAAGGGTGGTAGCCCAGACGGGGGTGGAAATACCGGTAACTATGGGAACCGGCCAGCCCGAAGGCTGCCCCGCCTGAGCCACCATTACGCAGACGGCGCAACGGATACAGAACCGTTGCCCGAAAAATGGGTGCATCAGGCACAGACACAAAAAAAGACGCATGGCGCGTCTGGTGTCGCCATAGTTTTACACGGGTTTCCACGCCCGGCTGCCGATTTTGCGACAGCGGATTTACTGTACCAGGGAATGGCCCCGGTGCGCAAGCCGGAGGCGGCAGTTAAAAATGACATCAGGCAACCTCAGCAGCTGGCGGGAGAAATGTCACCACGGGAAACAGTCCGGATACCGGAGGACGGGATGCCTGTGCTTAGCAGGCTGAAGGATTGCTTTGTTGCACCGAAACACTGCGGCTGTAGCGGCCTATCCATCCCGGCGCCAGCCATATGCACCAGCGGCATTGCGTGCGCGGCAGAGGGTTGGCGTGATTTACCGGCACGGTTCAAAAACCTCATGCGTTACGCTCCTGACCGCGTGCTGCAATGCGATCGCTCATCCAGATGCTGATTTCGCTGGCGAGCCAGGCCACGTTCTTGCCGCCAAGCGACACCTGCGCAGGAAAGGTGCCGCGGCTGATAAGGTCATAAATGGTGGAGCGTGACAGGCCGCAGACGTGCATGACTTCCGGCAGTCGCAGGAAGCGGTCGTTCAGCGCCGGGTTTGACGGTAAAGCCGGGGCCGCAGGAGCGGAGGAGTTTGCGGATAATACGGTGTGCATGAGCTACCTCTTATTGAGTCCGTGGTGATACGGACAGATACGTCCGGAGTCGGGTAGCTCTTTATTTTCAGCATATTTACTGCCAAAGCAACAAGGCGAAGGGGTGCTGCGGCTGGCACAAGCGCGCAAAAATTAGCCGCCTGTTTTTTTGCACAGGTCAATATAGGGCAATATAGACCAATAGTGCTGAGATGAATTATGCAAATCGTTTTCAATGATTAATTATGGTTAAACCAATCGAAATAAACACTCGATAAAGTTTATATGCATAAAAAGCCAGGTGAAGCATGGTGAACACCGGGTGAAGGGATAAATATTAATTGTTCACCCTTTAATATACTGTATTTACTCTCTTTTTTATTAAGGTGAAGAATGGTGAAGGATATATATAAATTTAAAAGCTGAGTCAGAAGTCAGCCCCAATCCGGCCAGCCAGATGAAGGTCATTTTGTCTGGGCCACCACACAACGTCATCCAATAGCTCGCCTGTGCCAGCAACGGCACAATGCATTCACCGGAGCCGCCATTGGCTCTCCCCTTACAAAGAAAGCTAACGATAACGGCTTTATAAACCGTTCACTCCAGCCTGGACGGGGACTGGCGCTAAACAGAAGGATAAAACGTGATGGCAATGAAATGCCCTGAATGCAGCATGACCGCACACACGCGTACCAGCGAATATCAGACAGGTACGTTAAAAAAGACGTGGTATCAGTGTCGTAATATCGACTGCTCCTGCACGTTCACAACGCTGGAGAGCCTGGACACCATTATCATGAAACCGCAGAAGGCAGCTGAAGACGTCCCTGGGAAAGAATCACCGCCTCAACGGCAGACGCTTAACCGTTATGGATCAGCCAGCAGACTTTCGAACCGCCAGAACGCCCCCGGCTGAGTTTTATCAGCCACACTTAACCGGTCATCGTGCCGGTTTTTTACATCCCTTTTCTCTGGCCAGCCTGAAGCGCTTGAGTGCATGCCTATGCTGCATGAAAACGCATGAATAAATGCAGCTGAGTTTATGCAATTCAGGCCAGCAGTGGCGCGGCCTGAAGGGACTCATGCAGCCGCATGAAAACTGCTACATAAAGCGGGCAGGCGTGGCGGGGGGACGAGCGCGCGCAACTGGGTAATGGTACTTTGCGAAAATGAATACTAGGAACATAATCAATAATAAAAAATATGGCCGCCAGTTTGGCAGCCATATGATGGCAAGTGGCTATTATGGTGTTTTTATACCCAATTCGAATTCATCTCCATCTCTCACTTTTTCAAGCAACTCTCTGAGATAATTTGAATATCTGTGAGATTGTATTTCCTCGCCATTCATTATTGCGTAATGATATTTGTTATCAAAGGTTTTAATGTCTATTCCAGTTATTTTTTTTACTGTTTCAAGAAGCTTATTAGCGTCGTGCCATCCCTTGTAGCCGAGAGCTTGGCCGAGAGTTGTGAGCGTGAAAGGATAGCTCGCATTAAATGCCATTCCATCTGAAGATGTCGCAATTCCGTAAAGTTTAGCAAGCTCACCTTCAGACTCACTGATGTTAGAAAGTACACGGTAATCAACTTGAACAGGATTTCTAGGGATGTCAGTTCTAACGAGGTCATAAGTGCGTGCTAACAATGCACGTAAGAGTTTTGGATTTATATTATCAAGGGCTCTGTTAGCACCAAAAGCCGAAAATACCCAAGAGAAATCATTAGCAACAATGCTTTTTATTCTTATGCTTTTGTTAGCAGAAACTTGGATTAGTCTTTCTCTGCGTGGATATTCATTTTCGCTTTGTTTTTCAACCCACTCTAATATATAAATGTTTGGTATCACATCGCCATTTTCAGATAGTAACTCATCAATATCAGAGAGTATGTTTTTAATGTTTACATCTTCAGCGCTGTAACCGATAAATAGAAGAGGGTGCTCGGCAAAGAATGTAAGAAGCTTTGCGCTAAGATACTTTTTCTTTTTTATGAAGTCATCATAGTCGTTGCGGTTGATAATTATACTTTCTGGATCGGAACAGCAACCATGAATTTTGAGTATTTCACCCACGCTACCGTGGTTAGCATAAAGGATTTTTTGGCCAATAATAGGTGTGAAATCGGTGTATATGGATTCTAGTAGCTTATCGTAGTTTGTTGTGATAATTGAGTGTGGATGTATTTGTCTCAAGAGTTCAATCTCGTCACTATCGGAAATAGGCCTTTCTTTAAGTAACGAGTCAAAGAGGGCTGAGACCTTATGTTTGAAATAAATGCTAGGATCGTTCCCTGCTTCAAATAATTCAGGAGGAAACTCTTTCTCTCCAGCTCCCCAAGCCCATTCATTATACGAATCAGAAAAAACGCTTCCAATATCAATTAACTCAGGATATTTTTGTTTGTAGTAAGCGAATCTTTTATCTATATTCGGGCACTCAGCAGATAGCTGTTGGAGTAACTCTTCCCAATTTGGCCCTGAAAGATAACGTTTTGTTAATCCTGAACCTACAAAAAGTATAGGTTGGCATCCCATTCCTTCAAGGCATGTCTTTATGTCATCACTGACATCTTCAACATATTGAGGGTAATTATTTGGCATTCAAGACTCCTTCTCACTCTTATGCGAAATTATTAGGCTATGCGAATAGCTTTGTCAGTGTTAACCGTAAACTCCCCCCACCACTTCATCAATCCTATGCGTTGATCAAGATAAGTTGAACGATTATATGCTCTTCGAACTTCATTTTTATCACTATGTGCAAGAGCTGCTTCAATAACATCAGGATTGAAACCAGCTTCATTTAAGGCTGTACTGGCAATCGAACGCAGCCCATGTGCAACAAGTTTTCCGCCATATCCTATTCGTTTTAAAGCAGCATTAGCGGTCTGGCTATTCATGGATTGTTTTGGATCATTTCTACTTGGGAATACGTGTTCGCGATGCGCACTTATAGAATTCATCACTTCAAGAATCTCCAAAGCTTGAGACGATAAAGGAATAATGTGCTCTCTCTTTGCCTTCATCCGTTCTGCTGGGATCGTCCAAAGCTTTTTATCTGTGTCTATCTCTGACCACTTTGTTCCGGAAGCCTCTGAAGGCCGGACAAGAGTCAAGAGTTGCCATTCTATCAAGCACCGAGTTGTTAATGACAAGTTCGACATAATCAAAGATCTCATTAAACTTGGCAGTTCTTCAGGTCTTAACGTCGGCATGTTTTGTTTTTTTGGTTTTTCAAAAGCCATTCCAACGCCTGATGCTGGATTTGCGTCAATCAAACCGGTGTTGACTGCGTAAATCATTATTTCGTTTATACGCTGTACTAAGCGGCGAACGGTCTCAAGTGCTCCTCGTGCTTTGATCGGTTCAAGTGCCTCAACTAACGTTCTAGCTTTGATTTGTTGAATAGGGATTTCACCAACCGCTGGAAACACGTCCTTTTCCAACGAGCGCCAAATATCTTTTGCATAGTCAGGTGTGACGCTTTTGCTTTTAAGCTGAAACCAGTTAGCAGTCACTGTTGAGAAAATGCTATCCAGCGCGATTTTTGCTGTTCCTCTGTAACCTCCGCTTGAACCTGCGGATCGATTCCATTGGCTAATAGTGCAAGATAATCTGCTCTCAAGTTGCGAGCATTAGCAAGTGAAAGGGCGGGGAAGGCTCCAAGACCAATCATCGTCCTTTGCTTAGTGGCAGGACGTTGATAGCGAAAGCGCCAAAGTTTTTTGCCACTGGTTTTTATGACTAAAAAAAGCCCTTCGCCATCATGCAGGGTAATGTCTTTATCAACTGCTTTAGCGCGCAGCACTTCTGTATTGGTTAAAGGGCGTGTGGTCCTTGCCATGTCTACATTTCCTGCATGAATTGGTATACGGAATTGGCATACATTCTAGCGTATACCAATTCGTATACCAATTATCGCCGGATTCAGGCGGATCGTCTCGTAAGGTTACAGACACAAAAAAGCCCGCAGGGCTTATGCCGAGCGGGCTTTCAGGACTTCTACGGATGACTCTGGAATCATCTTCGAAGGATTTTGGTGGAGCTGGCGGGAGTTGAACCCGCGTCCGAAATTATTACACCGTCGGTACTACATGTTTAGTCAGTCTTTACATTCGCCGGCCAGCTGCGGACAGACACGCCACTGACAAACTAGCCTGATTAGATTTAGTGCTTCAACCCCAGGCAAGGCATCCACACGATCTCTTTTGGGTTTGACTTCTCTTGATCCCCGTCTTAAGAGCGGAAGCTAGGGAGAGAAGGCTCTTGGCAGGTTATTAAGCTGCTAAAGCGTAGTTTTCGTCGTTTGCGACTATTTTTTTGCGGCTTTTTACGAGGCAAACCGCCCCTCGACATGCACCTAAGGCTTCACAATCCCGTCGAGTCCAGAATCAGCCCCAAGAACTTCTAATACTACAGAATAATGACGGATGAATCCAGTGCTTAACGCTTTGAATTCTTCATAATACGTGCTTTATCCATTTGCCATTCGCGATCTTTCACATCGTTACGCTTGTCGTGTTCTTTCTTACCGCGCGCCACGCCGATTTTCAGCTTGGCCCAGGCGTTTTTCCAGTACATCGACAGTGCAACCACCGTGAAACCTTCACGGTTAACACGGCCGTAAAGCGAATCGAGTTCACGCTGTTTTAGCAACAACTTACGGCTGCGAGTAGGATCGCACACCACGTGCGAAGAGGCGACGGCCAGCGGTTGGAAGGTTGAGCCGAACAGATAGGCTTCACCGTCACGCAGCATGATATAGCTGTCGCTGATGTTGGCTTTACCTGCGCGGAGTGATTTAACTTCCCATCCCTGTAGCGACATTCCCGCTTCGAATTCTTCCTCAATGAAGTATTCGTGGCGAGCGCGTTTATTGAGGGCAATGGTGGCTGAACCGGGTTTGTGAGCTTTTTTCTTTGTCATAGTGCGGCGTAGTCTACATCACTCAGTCTGTGGGCGCATCCCCCTGTCCTGGGGGCGGTAAAAAACACTCTATTTTAGCACAGCTGGCAAACCCGTGAATTTTGTTTGGTGTCCGAAAATGGTATTATTCAACGGTTTTGTGATGAACAGGAACCATTATGGCCCAGATTAGCCGTTCGGCGTTGGTCCCCTATAGCGCTGAGCAGATGTACCAGCTCGTGAATGATGTGGACGCTTATCCTCAATTTCTCCCTGGCTGCACGGGCAGTCGCGTGTTGGATAACAGCGGAAATCAAATGACGGCTGCGGTAGATGTCTCGAAAGCGGGCATCAGTAAAACCTTTACAACGCGCAATACCTTGATCAGCAATCAGAGCATTTTAATGCAGCTGGTTGATGGTCCATTCCGAAAGCTGACCGGTGGATGGCACTTCACCTCATTGGGGGATGATGCCTGTAAAGTTGAACTAAGCCTCGACTTCGAATTCACCAATATGTTGGTGGAAATGGCTTTCGGTCGCATTTTTAAAGAGTTGGCCAACAGCATGGTGCAAGCGTTCAGTCAGCGTGCGAAAGAGGTTTACCGTGCCTGATATCAACGTTGAGGTAGTTTATGCGCTGCCAGACAAACAATATCTGCGCGCGGTCACGCTGGAAGAAGGGGCGACCGTTGAGCAGGCTATCAAAGCTTCGGGCTTATTAACGCTGCGCAAAGAGATTGATTTGGCCAGTAACAAGGTGGGCATTTTTAGCCGGCCGGTAAAGCTGGGGGATGCAGTTCAGGATGGCGATCGCGTGGAGATTTATCGTCCTTTGATTGCGGATCCTAAAGATTTGCGCCGTCAGCGTGCGGAGCGTTCGGCGACCAATAAATAGCGAAATCGCAAAGACAAAAAAGGCGCTTAGGCGCCTTTTTTGTTGCCGCTTACTTAGCCTTCTTTGCCAGTGAGTTTCGGCTTGTTATCAATATTAGTCAGCGTACCGTTGCTATCAAAGGTCAGCGTCAGGGTTTGTTGCTTCACACCTTCGTGACCTGGTTCCTGGCGGAACACGTAATACCAGACATTGCTGCCAAACGGATCGTGCATCATCGGTGTGCCGAGCGTGTAGGCAACCTGCTGCTGCGTCATGCCGGTGTGAATCTTTGAAACATCGTTGGCGACCAGGTAATTACCCTGATTGATATCCGGACGGTACACCACGCGCTCAAGGGTGGAGCATCCGGCGGTCATCATCAACATTACCACTGCCGCGGCAGTCAGCATTTTACAGCGCATCTATACATTCCTTTTCTGGGGCCAAACGCCTTTTGTCAGGCTGTTTTGTTGCCATCAAATTCTGAACTCTGCATACGGCAGGCTTTATTATGGCGATATGACTGCCGATGATAATAAACCTTTGACCTATTGGAAACCTCTACAGAGCAAGCATATGACCACCAGGCCAGAAAAAAGTGCGGAATCAGGCTGCTAAAAGTTCTTTTGCATTGGCCAGCGTGTTACGAGTGACCTCGCTGCCACCCAGCAGACGCGCTAATTCTTGCAGACGAGCACGTTTATCTAGCGGTTGCATATGAGTTTCAGTCATCTCGCCATCGGTCTCTTTGCTGACGTAGAAGTGCTGATGTCCGCAGCCCGCCACTTGTGGCAAGTGCGTAACACACATCACCTGCGTAGATTCACCAAGCTGACGCAGCATCTTACCCACCACCGCAGCCGTTGGGCCGCTGATACCGACATCGACTTCATCGAAGATCATCGCCGGTGTTTCCATTTTTTGCGCGGTGATTACCTGAATCGCTAACGCAATACGCGACAGTTCACCGCCCGAGGCCACTTTGCCTAAGGGTTGCAACGGCTGTCCTGGGTTAGTGGTCACCCGGAAATCGATGCGGGTGGCGCCATCTGTTGTCAGTTGGTCGGCTTTGAACTCCAGCTCAATGGCAAACTGACCGTGCGGCATCGAAAGGGTACGCATGCTTTGGGTGATCAGTTGGCTCAGCTCCTGAGCGGCATGTTCACGCAGTTGATGCAGTTTTTCCGCGCAGGCCAATGCCGCCTGATGATGTGCACCGACTTCGCTTTGTAGCGTTTCCTGATCGCTCTCTTGCTGCGACAACTGCTCTGCTTCATCCAGCAATTGCTGATACAGCACCGGCAATATCTCGGGCGCAACGTGGTGCTTACGCGCGAGCGTTATCTGACGTGACAGGCGCTGTTCCAGTTCATGCAGGCGATTGGGATCAAGATCCAAACGTTCGCAGTAATGACGCAATTCATCGCTGGCTTCGCTCAGTTGAATGGCGGCTTCTTCCAGCAGATTGAATACACCGCTGACTTTGTCATCCAGCGTCACTAACTCACCCAGCATATTCCGGGCGCTATACAGCAGACTTTGCAGGTTGGTGTCATCGCTATCGGCGAGAATTTGCAGGGCTTGCTGACTGGTTGAGAGCAGTTGGCCGCTGTTAGCAAGACGCTTGTACTCTTCATCAATCTGCTCAAATTCGCCCGGCTGTGGGGCAAATTCGTTAAGTTCTTTCAGCTGATATTGCAGCAGTTCACGCCGCGCTTCGCGTTCCTGTGACAGCTGTTGATGCTGCGCCAGTGCACGGCAGCTTTGATGCCAGCGCTGATAATGCTGGCGCATATCAGCAAGCAGATCATCATGCGCAGCGTAAGCATCCAGCAGGTGTTTTTGATGATCCGACTTCAACAGAAGTTGATGCGCATGCTGGCCGTGGATTTGAATCAGCAACTGGCCAAGCTCACGAAGCTGTGACAGCGGTACTGACGTGCCGTTGATAAAGCCGCGTGAACGGCCATCGGCACTGATCACGCGGCGCAGCAGGCATTCATTACCTTCATCAAGCTGATTTTCCGTCAGCCAGCGCTGCGCCGACGGTGAGGCTTTGAGCTGAAAGCGCGCGCAGATGTCCGCACGACTGGCACCCTGACGCACCATATCTGCTTCAGCGCGGCCGCCGAGGCACAGACCCAGCGCATCAATCGCGATGGATTTGCCTGCCCCGGTTTCCCCCGTGATCGCCGTCATACCACGATGAAAGTCGATCTCCAGTTCACGAACGATAGCAAAGTTACTGATGGTCAGTTGTGCCAGCATGAAATCACCTGTATGTAAAAACAGATATGGTTTTTCATACAGTATAAACTGGTTTTTTATACAGTAAAGTGGCGCGTGGTGATTTTCAGAACAATTTTTTGACCAGCCGAGTTTTGAGCTTAAAGTATTAAAATAATTATAATTTTTTGGATGTATCAGGTTGAGGTGATGCGCGCTTCGGCGAATCAGCACATCTTCACCTTCCTGAATCGGCAACGCGATTTGGCTGTCGCAGCTGATCTCCAAATCGCTACGCAGGGAGGAAAACCGCAGACGAATGGTACTGTTGCTGTTGATCACCAGCGGGCGCGCGGAAAGCGTGTGCGGGAACATAGGCACCAGCGCTATCGCATCCAGCGATGGCGTAAGAATCGGGCCGCCTGCAGAAAGTGAATAAGCCGTGGAACCGGTTGGCGTGGAAATAATCAGTCCATCCGAGCGCTGCGAAAAGGCAAAGACTTCATCGATATACACCTCGAATTCAATCATATGCGCCACTTTTCCGGGATGCAGCACCACTTCATTGATGGCACTGCCAATACGCGGTGAGCACGCCTCTTTGCACACTTGCGCTTCCAGCAAGAAGCGGCTTTCCACAAAGTATTCGCCCTGCAGGACATCATCCAGCTGTTGCTGTGCATTATCCGGGTCGAGATCGGTAAGAAAACCAAGGTTACCGCGGTTAATACCAATCACTTTGATGTCATAACGCGCCAGCACGCGCGCAGCGCCCAACATATTGCCGTCACCGCCCACCACGACGGCTAAATCGGCGCGTTGACCAATCTCCGCCAGGCTGCCGGTTTCCACGTCTTTCAACTTCAGTTCGCGCGCAATTTGCTGCTCGACGATCACCTCATAGCCTTTTGCTGTCAGCCAGCGCCAGAGCATTTCATGGGTGGTTAACGCAGTAGGATGGCGCGGATGACCGACAATCCCAATGCAGTTAAAGTGTTTGTTCATTTAGCAGGGGTTCCTCATAAGCCAAAACGGCCAGGCAATGTGATGGGTTCACTTGAAACCGTCAAACTGATCCCCATAATAAGCCAACCAGCGAGATGAATGTGCAAAACGCGGAGAAATTCATGAGTAGTAAAGAACAGAACACCCCTAACGAGCAAGTCTCAGACGAAATTCAACAGGATCAGCAGCACGTGGACGCCGAGACGGCAACTGAGGTGGATCCGCGTGATGAGCGTATCGCGCAACTGGAAGCGGAATTAGCCCAGTCGCAAGGTGGCGTGCGTGAAGCACAGCTGCGCGCTCAGGCGGAGATTGAGAACATTCGTC
Organism: Pantoea rodasii; assembly: GCF_002095465.1. Taxonomy (GTDB): domain Bacteria; phylum Pseudomonadota; class Gammaproteobacteria; order Enterobacterales; family Enterobacteriaceae; genus Pantoea; species Pantoea rodasii. Next base: position 27,089 of record NZ_MLFP01000012.1, read on the forward strand.
GCCGTGCCGAAATGGATGTAGAAAAGGCGCACAAATTTGCGCTAGAAAAATTTGCCAACGAGTTGCTGCCAGTGATCGATAGCCTCGAGCGCGCGCTGGAAGTGACTGACAAAGGCAACGCTGAGTTGGCCTCAATGATTGAAGGCATCGAACTGACACTGAAATCCCTGCTGGGTGCAGTGCGTAAGTACGGTGTTGAAGTGGTGGGTGAAACCAATGTGCCGTTCAATCCGGATGTGCATCAGGCGATGTCGATGATTGAATCAGAAGACATGGCGCCGAATCACGTTCTGATGGTCATGCAGCGCGGTTACACCCTCAATGGGCGCCTGCTGCGTCCTGCGATGGTGGCAGTGACCAAAGCCAAAGGCTAATCACTCTGCTGAATACCACAACGGCCGCTGATTGCGGCCGTTGTCATTTTTAAGGCAGGACTGGCATCCAATCGATGGGTGCCTGGCCAGACTGGCTCAACAGCGCATTTGCCTGTGAAAAGTGTTTGCTGCCGAAAAATCCCCGGTGTGCCGAAAGCGGAGAAGGGTGCGGCGCTTTTAATACATGGTGACGTTGCGTATCGATAATGCTGCCTTTCTTCTGGGCATGTGATCCCCAGAGCAGGAAAATCACGCCTTCACGATGTTGATTGATGGTGCTGATCACATTGTCAGTAAACGTTTCCCAGCCGAATCGCGCGTGGGAATGCGCTTTGCTGGCTTCGACCGTCAACACCGTGTTTAACAGCATCACACCTTGTGTGGCCCAGCTTTCGAGAAAGCCGTGCTGTGGACGTGTAAAGCCCGCGATATCCTTCTCTAATTCCTTGTACATATTCAGCAGTGAAGGAGGGATGGCCACGCCGGGAAGCACGGAGAACGCCAGGCCGTGAGCCTGATTAGGGCCGTGATAAGGATCCTGACCCAGAATCACCACCTTAATATCGCCCAGTTCAGTCAGACGGAAGGCGTTGAACACGTCTTTCTGCGGCGGATACACGGTGATACCTGCAGCACGTTCATTGGCGACCGCCTTTAAGGTCTCGATGAAGTAAGGTTTTTCTTTCTCTTCAGCCAGCACGTCGTGCCAGGTCAGCTTCTCAGCCATCTTTAACTCCCTGCAAATTTTTGCGCCTAGCTTAACGTGTCGCACGCGACAGCAGAAGGGTAAAAATAATTTGAAAAAAATGCAGAAAAAGTTTTTATGCGTAATGGTTGTAAATCAATTTGTTAGCCCTACTTAGCATTTTGCTGGTCAGCAAAATTGATGCAGGTCAAAACGACAGCAAACCCACGGTGATATATCAATGTGTCAGATCAATGGATACACCGCGTGATGAGACATCGCGCATTAAAGCCCTGGAGGTCACTATGATTACCGGTATTCAAATTACTCAGGCGAATAACCCACACCTGCTGAACTCATTCTGGTTGCTGGATGATGAGAAAGCAGAAGCCCGTTGCCTGTGTGCAAAAGGCGATTTCACGGAAGATCAGATCGTTGCCATCAGCGATCTGGGCGATATTGCTTACCGCGAAATCCCACTGGAGCAGAAACCTGAGGTGCGTATTGAGGGTGGTCAGCACCTTAACGTCAACGTGCTGCGTCGCGAAACCTTAGAAGATGCGGTTCAGCATCCGGAAAAATATCCTCAGCTGACCATTCGTGTTTCAGGTTATGCGGTGCGCTTCAATGCACTGACGCCTGAACAGCAGCGTGATGTGATTACGCGTACTTTCACTGAAAGTCTGTAATTGATCGGCTGACGAAAAGTCACACAGCAATACAGGCCGCGTCGATGCCCATCGGCGCGGCTTTTTTGTTGCTATCAATTCTGAAAGGGATAGCGGCATGGGCCCTTGCCATCAAACCTTTAACCGAAGCGCTATTTTGACAGGCTAAAGTTAAAAAAAACGCCTCAAAAGAGGCGTTTTATTGACGGCGTGATGATTTATTCTGCACTGCTCTCTGGCGTGCTGCTGCCGCTTGCCTTACGGCGCTTACCGACATTTTTAGTGTCGCGATGACGCTGTTTGACGCGTGGTTTTTCAGCTTCTTTCTCTTTGCGCTCTTGACGCTTCGCAAGGGCCTTTTTCGACGGTTTACCCGTGACTTTAGCACTCGGCGCACGCGATTCTGGACGCAACTCATCAATCATACGCGCTTTGATTGGCTCGTTGATATAACGGGTGATTTTACCCAGCAGCACATGGTCATGTGCTTCAACCAGCGAGATCGCCGTGCCCTTACGGCCTGCGCGTGCGGTACGGCCGATGCGGTGCAAGTAGATATCGGCAGTAAGCGGCAGGTCATAGTTAATCACATGGGTGACATCATCAATGTCGATGCCACGTGCCGCCACATCAGTCGCAATCATTACGTTAACGCGGTTTTCGTTGATGCGCTTAATCGCTTCGTTGCGGTTAACCTGCACCATTTCACCTTCAAGATAGCTGGTGCGGATACCGGCTACATGCAACCACGTCACCAGTTCATGCAGACGTTCACGCTTACGCACAAACACAATCACACGCTTGGCGTCAGGTTGCTTCAACAAATGCACCAGCAGCTTGGTCTTGTGCTCAAGGTTGTCAGCGCGGTAGAACCATTGTTGGATCTTTTTGCGTTCGCTCTTGCTGGGATCGGCTTCAATTGAAACCGGATCGTTAAGCAGGCGCTCGGCAAAATCTTTGATGTTTTCGCCTTCGAGCGTGGCGGAGAACAGCAATGTTTGTTTACGCCAGCGAGTTTCCGCAGCGATGGTTTCGATGTCCTGCGCGAAGCCCATATCGACCATACGGTCTGCTTCATCCAGAATCAGCGTTTCAACTGCGCGGCAGTCAAAGTTTTCTTCTTTGATGTATTGCAGCAGGCGACCGGTAGTGGCCACCACGATGTCCTGGTTTTCGCTGAACACTTCGGCGTGGTTCATGTACGCCACGCCACCAGTGATGGTGGCGATATCCAGGTGCGTGTGTTTTGCCAACTCACGGGCATGATCGGCAACCTGCATCGCCAGTTCGCGGGTTGGCGTTAAGATCAGAATACGTGGCGGGCCCGATTTTTGCGCGGGAAGTCGAGCAGATGCTGTAAAGCGGGCAGCAGAAAAGCAGCGGTTTTCCCCGTTCCGGTTGGCGCCGAACCCAGAACGTCACGGCCTTCCAGCGCGGCAGGAATGGTCTCAGCCTGAATGGCAGTGGGGCGCGTGAAGCCTTTTTCCTGCAGCGCTTGCAGCAGGCTTTCGTCAAGTTCGAGTTCGGAGAATGTGGTTACGGTCATGGTCTACCTCAGTTTGGGGCGCTGATTATAGACAGATCAGACATAATCTTCATCTGTTTGTGTACAGCAGGTGAAGGTGAATTCCCATCCCGACCACGTTACACTCCCTGGAGTAAACAATTCAATGGTAGTGAAGAATGTCTCAAGACCCTCCGCAAACGCGGGCGATGTTAAGAAAAGATGGTTTCACCTTTAAGCAATTTTTCGTGGCGCATGACCGCTGTGCCATGAAAGTCGGCACCGATGGCGTATTACTTGGCGCCTGGGCGCCGGTGGCGGGCGCACGTCGAATCCTCGATATTGGCTGCGGCAGCGGATTGATTGCGCTGATGCTGGCACAGCGCACTTCTCATCAGGTTTTACTGGATGCCGTTGAGTTGGAGGCCAGTGCAGCCAGTCAGGCGCAGGAAAATGCGCAGGCATCTCCCTGGGCCGATCGTATCACTATTCATCATCAGGATATCGTTAGCTGGAGCGATCAATGTGAAAAACGTTATTCGCTGATCGTGAGTAATCCGCCCTTTTTGCGCCGGGTACCGCCTCAGGCAGCACCGAGCGCGATAACGCGCGCAGCACCACCTCGCTTGACCATCCCACACTGTTGCGTTGCGCGGCACAACTGATCGAAGAAGAGGGGATTTTTTGTGTGGTGCTGCCAGAGGATGCGGGCGAAAGCTTGATTCCTCTGGCGCTGGCTGAAGGCTGGCACTTACGTTATCGCTACGATGTGGCGGCCTATGCCCAACGCCCGCCGAATCGGCTGGTATTAGGTTTTTCACCCACGGCTGGCGAAACCCTGTTAGAGCGACTCGCGATTCGCGATGAAGACAAAAGTTACTCAGCTGACTGGCTGAGTCTGGTCAGCGATTTCTATCTGTTCCGGTAATTGTCAGGCTGCAATTGCGTTGGTAAGGCGTCAGGGAGTTGATCGGGGTAATCAGGCGTATAGTGCAACCCGCGGCTCTCTTTGCGCTCCAGCGCACAGCGCACCATCAGCTCCGCCACTTGCACCAGGTTGCGTAACTCCAGCAGGTTGTTGGAGAGACGGAAATGCGCGTAATACTCATCGATCTCCTGCTGCAGCAGATTTATGCGGCGCAGTGCGCGCTCCAGCCGTTTAGTGGTGCGCACAATCCCCATGTAATCCCACATGAACAACCGTAATTCATGCCAGTTATGCTGAATCACTACGCGCTCATCGGCGTCATCCACGCGGCTTTCATCCCAGGCCGGAAGCTGATCGACGGCGGCTACATCCGGCAAGCGGCGAATCATGTCTTCAGCCGCTGACCAGCCATACACCAGACACTCCAGCAAAGAATTCGATGCCATACGATTGGCGCCGTGCAGGCCGGTGTAACTGACTTCGCCAATCGCATACAGCCCATCGACATCAGTGCGGCCTTGCTGATCAACCATCACGCCACCGCAGGTATAGTGCGCGGCGGGGACGATTGGAATCGGCTGTTTGGTCAGGTCCAGGCCAAAGGTCAGCAATTTTTCGTAGATCATCGGGAAGTGCGCACGCACAAAGCTTTCTGGCTGGTGGCTGATATCCAGATACATGCAATCGACACCGAGACGTTTCATTTCATGATCGATGGCGCGAGCCACGATATCGCGAGGCGCTAATTCGGCGCGCTCGTCGAAATCGGGCATAAAGCGCGTACCATCCGGGCGCAGCAGCCAGGCACCTTCACCGCGCAGGGCTTCTGTCAGTAAGAAGTTCTGTGCCTGTGGATGGAATAAGCAGGTGGGGTGGAACTGGTTGAATTCCAGATTGGCTACGCGACAACCAGCACGCCACGCCATGGCAATACCGTCACCGGAGGCCACATCCGGGTTAGTGGTGTATTGATAGACCTTCGCAGCGCCGCCAGTGGCCAGCACCACGGCGCGCGCGCGGCAGGTTTCCACCTGTTCGCGGTTACGGTTCCAGATCCATGCGCCCACCACACGACGTTTCCCCGGCAGGCCCAGTTTATCTGACATGATTAAATCCACCGCATTGGTGCGTTCAATAATGCGGATGTTGGGATGGCTCAGCGCCTGGCTCACCAGCGTGGTTTCTACGGCGCGTCCCGTGGCATCGGCGCTGTGCAGAATTCGACGATGGCTATGCCCGCCTTCACGCGTCAAATGGTAACGCGCTTCGCCGTTGTCCTGTGATTCTTTGTCAAAAGCCACGCCATTATCGATCAACCACTGCACGCAATGGCGCGCATTACTGGCGATGAAGCTCACGGTTTCGCGTTCACACAAGCCGGCACCGGCAATTAAGGTGTCTTCAACGTGAGATTCAATGCTGTCTGTTTCATCAAACACCGCGGCGATTCCGCCCTGGGCATACAGCGTCGAACCTTCGTTAACCTGTGCTTTACTCAACACCGTTACCTGGTAATAGGGCGCCAGACGCAGCGCCAAAGAGAGGCCCGCAGCACCGCTGCCCACAATTAACACATCACACTGATAATCAGGAATCGACGTCATGGTGTTTAATTTACTAAACAAAAGGTCTCCTGAGCATAAGCCTGGAAGCCTGTCCTGTGAAGTATTTTGAACAGTTTACGCCGGAAAATTATCCAGATAAGCGAGATATTAACGCGATTTCAGTGAGTTATGTCTTAAAATGAGCACATTGTGTTTTTTATACCAAACTCTCTGAAAATTCAGGTAATAAAGGTGAAAATTAGGGCGTCATAGGGTACTCTGCCAGCGATTATCGGTGCCGCAAAAGACACCAACGGCGTAGCAAGTCGCTACACTGAAAGACAATCAACAACAATGATGTCGTGGTTCCGATACGGAAATTATCTGGTCGTAGTGAACTTCAGGCCAACATATGACTCTAAGCGCATGCTTGCTCACAACAATGAGATGTGCTGGCAGTTCACTTACGCATTAAAAGAGATTTGGGGAGACATTACCTCGGATGAGCGAGCAGTTAACGGATCAGGTTCTCGTTGAGCGGGTTCAGAAGGGAGATCAAAAGTCATTTAATTTACTGGTTATTCGATACCAGCATAAAGTGGCGAGCCTGGTTTCACGCTATGTCCCTTCAGGCGATGTGCCTGATGTGGTTCAGGAATCCTTTATCAAAGCGTATCGCGCATTGGAATCCTTCCGTGGCGATAGCGCCTTTTACACATGGCTGTACCGCATTGCGGTGAATACAGCTAAAAACTATTTAGTGGCTCAGGGGCGTCGTCCGCCATCCAGCGATGTCGATGCGATTGATGCCGAAAATTTCGAAAGTGCGGGTGCATTAAAAGAAATTTCGAACCCTGAGAACTTAATGTTGTCAGAGGAACTGAAACAAATTGTTTTTCGGACCATTGAGGCGCTTCCCGAAGATCTGCGTATGGCCATTACCCTTAGGGAATTGGATGGCTTAAGTTACGAAGAGATTGCCGCCATCATGGACTGCCCGGTAGGTACCGTTCGTTCTCGTATCTTCCGCGCCCGAGAGGCCATTGATAATAAAGTTCAACCGCTTATCCAACGTCAGTGATAACGGCTACTGGAAGGGTACCAAAGCATGCAGAAAGAAAAACTTTCCGCTTTAATGGATGGTGAAACTCTCGATAATGAGCTGTTGGGGTCGTTGTCGAAGGATGCAGATCTTCAAAAAAGCTGGGAGAGCTACCATCTAATCCGCGACACCTTACGAGGTGATGTCGGTGAAGTGCTGCATTTTGATATCTCCGCACGCGTTGCAGCGGCCATTGAAAATGAGCCATTGCGCAAAGTGACTCCGCTGATTCCTGAAGCGCAGCCTGAGCCATCACGCTGGGAGAAAATGCCGTTCTGGCGTCGTGGTGGCACCTGGACTGCACAACTGGCGCAGATCGGTGTGGCTGCCTGTGTATCGCTGGCGGTGATTGTGGGTGTTCAGCACTACAATACGCAACCGGGCGGTAGTGCGACAGAAACCTCTGATTCCCCTGCGTTCAACACGCTGCCGATGATGGGTAAAGCTTCTCCTGTCAGCCTTGGTGTGCCGTCTGATGCATTCGATACCAACAGTTCGAATCAGCAGGTGCAGGAGCAGCGTCGTCGTGTGAATGCCATGTTGCAGGATTACGAATTACAACGCCGTCTGCATGCCGATCAGGTTCAGTTCGATGAAAAGAACGACCCACAGCAGGCGCAAGCTAACGTCCCAGGAAATCAGTCGTTAGGAACTCAACAGCAGTAATGAAGCAACTTTGGTGTGCCGTTAGCCTGCTGGCAGGCAGCCTGCTTTGGTCCTCCACCGCCCCGGCGCAGACATCTGCTTCCGGGGCGTTGTTGCAGCAGATGGAGCAGGCAAGCCAGAACCTCAACTACGAATTCGCCTACATCAATGTCTCGCGTCTGGGCATTGAATCACTACGCTATCGTCACGCAGTCATCGATAATCGCATTTTCGCCCAGCTGTTGCAGATGGACGGGCCGCGCCGTGAAGTGATTCAGCGCGGCAATGACATCAGCTATTTTGAGCCGGGGCTTGATCCCTTCTCACTGCCGGGCAATCACATTATTGATGCGTTGCCTGGATTGATGTTTGCTGATTTTTCCCGTCTTGGCGATGCCTACGATTTTATTCCAGTCGGGCGCTCGCGCATGGCCGATCAAATGTGCGAAGTGGTACGCATCGTGTCACGCGACGGTACTCGTTACAGCTATGTCGTGTGGCTGGATGTGGATACCAAACTGCCGCTGCGTATTGATTTGCTCGATCGTGATGGTGAAACGCTAGAGCAGTTTCGTGTGATCAGCTTTGCGGTGGATGAAGGCGTGCGTAACCTGATGCAGGGGCTGGAAAAAGCCAATCTGCCGCCGACCTTGTCACTGCCAGCGGGTGATAAAGTGCAGCTCAGTTGGCAGCCAGGCTGGCTACCCGCGGGGATGACGCTGATTTCGCAAAGCCGCCGCGACATGCCGGCCATGAACAAAACTGTGGAATCTCGTCTGTATAGCGATGGCCTGTTTAGTTTCGCCATCAATATCACGCCTGCCGATAAAAGCAGTGTGCCGCAGTCATTGCGCACTGGACGTCGTACGGTGCAGACAGAAGTGCGCGATAATCGTGAAATCACCGTGGTGGGGGAATTACCGCCTGCTACGGCCAAACGTATCGCGGACAGCATAGATTCAGGTGCACAAAAATGATGAAAGAATGGGCCACCGTGGTGGCGTGGAAAGAAGGTATTGCCACGCTGCACTCGGAAGCGAAAACTTCCTGTAACAGTTGTTCAGCCCGTAAAGGCTGCGGCAGCCACGCACTCAATCAACTGGGCCCTAAGAACGCCCATGTGATGACCATTGCCAGCCCGGAGCCTTTACAGCCCGGTCAGCGCATTGAATTGGGTATCCGTGAAAGCAGCCTGTTAGGTTCGGCGCTGCTGGTTTACATGACGCCGCTGTTTGGCCTATTTTTATTGTCGGGAACGTTTCAAATGTTGTTCCACAGCGACCTGGCTGCCGCTTGCGGTGCGCTGTTAGGCGGTATCGGTGGTTTTATTGTGGCTAAAGGGGTTTCCGGCTTATTTGGCCAACGTGAGGCCTTCCAGCCGGTCATTCTCAGCGTGGCATTACCGCCCGACGCCTTGCGTGTGGAAAACGAAGTTTGATCCCTGTCGGGGCCGCGTCTTGCGCGGCCTTTTCATTTTGGCTTAACCGCTGAAATCAGTTGCGATTCCCCACAGTTCCATTCTTTAACGCGCGGCGTTAACAGTGTAATATGCGTCGTCATTAATGAGGCTGACAGGGTTCCAGGGGAAGCATGCTTTCCTGAATGTGTCTGTGCTCAAGTTTTCCACTGATTTTTTACGTGAAGATATTCATATAAATGAAGCACATACGAAATTTCTCTGTCATCGCACACATTGACCACGGTAAATCAACGCTCTCTGACCGTTTGATTCAGATTTGTGGTGGCCTTAGCGATCGTGAGATGGCGGCGCAGGTTCTGGACTCCATGGATCTGGAGCGCGAGCGCGGCATTACAATTAAAGCGCAGAGCGTGACGCTCGATTACAAAGCGCTAGACGGTGAAACTTACCAGCTCAATTTTATCGATACTCCCGGCCACGTTGACTTCTCGTACGAAGTTTCCCGCTCACTGGCGGCATGTGAAGGAGCATTACTGGTGGTCGATGCAGGCCAGGGCGTTGAAGCTCAGACGCTGGCGAACTGCTACACCGCGATGGAAATGGATCTGGAAGTGGTACCGGTACTGAACAAAATCGACCTGCCTGCGGCCGATCCAGAGCGCGTGGCGGAAGAAATTGAAGACATCGTGGGTATCGATGCAACCGACGCGGTACGCTGCTCCGCCAAAACCGGCGTCGGCGTTCCTGAAGTACTGGAGCGTCTGGTGCGTGATATTCCGCCGCCAGTCGGGGATCCAGAAGGTCCGCTGCAAGCATTGATCATCGACTCATGGTTCGATAACTACCTTGGCGTGGTGTCGCTGATCCGTATTAAAAACGGCACGCTGCGCAAAGGCGACAAAGTTAAAGTCATGAGCACCGGTCAGACCTACAACGCTGACCGCCTGGGCATCTTCACGCCGAAACAGCTCGATCGTACTGAACTGAATTGCGGTGAAGTAGGCTGGCTGGTCTGTGCGATTAAAGACATCATGGGCGCGCCAGTAGGTGACACCCTGACGCTGCAGCGCAACCCGGCTGACAAAGTACTGCCCGGCTTTAAGAAAGTGAAGCCACAGGTTTACGCCGGTTTGTTCCCAATCAGCTCTGATGATTATGAAGCGTTCCGTGATGCGCTGGGCAAATTGAGCCTCAACGATGCGTCACTGTTCTATGAACCAGAAAGCTCAACCGCGCTGGGCTTCGGCTTCCGCATTGGCTTCCTGGGTCTGCTGCACATGGAGATCATTCAGGAGCGTCTGGAGCGTGAATACGATCTCGAACTGATCACCACCGCGCCGACAGTAGTCTATGAAGTGGTCACAACCAATGGCGAAACGGTGTATGTAGACAGCCCTTCTAAGCTGCCGCCACTCAACAACATTGAAGAGCTGCGCGAGCCGATCGCCGAGTGTCACATGCTGTTGCCGCAAGAGTACCTCGGTAACGTGATTACCCTGTGTATCGAAAAACGCGGTGTGCAGACCAACATGGTTTACCACGGCAAGCAGGTTGCGCTGACTTATGAAATTCCGATGGCAGAAGTGGTGCTCGACTTCTTCGACCGTTTAAAATCGACGTCTCGCGGCTATGCATCGCTGGATTATAACTTCAAACGTTTCCAAACCTCTGACATGGTGCGTGTCGACGTGATGATTAACTCAGAACGTGTTGATGCGCTGGCGCTGATTACCCACCGTGAAAACTCGCAGTATCGTGGCCGCGACCTCGTGGAGAAGATGAAAGAACTGATCCCGCGTCAGCAGTTCGATATCGCGATTCAGGCGGCAATCGGCAACCACATTATCGCTCGCTCAACGGTCAAGCAGCTGCGTAAAAACGTCATTGCAAAATGCTATGGCGGCGACGTTAGCCGTAAGAAAAAACTGTTGCAGAAGCAGAAAGACGGTAAGAAGCGAATGAAGCAGGTCGGCAACGTTGAGCTGCCGCAGGAAGCCTTCCTCGCCATTCTGCATGTCGGTAAAGACAGCAAATAAGGAACTTTAATGGCTAACATGTTTGCCCTGATTCTGGTGATCGCCACCCTGATAACCGGTGTTATCTGGTGTATCGATCGCTTCAAATGGGCTCCGGCGCGTCGTGCTAAGCAGGCAGCTGCACAAGCGCAGGCGGGTAACGCATTGGACGGCAAAACGCTGGCCAAAGTGGCGGCTCAGCCAGGTTGGGTAGAAACGGCCGCATCGGTTTTCCCGGTGCTGGCGGTGGTACTGATTGTACGCTCGTTTATTTTTGAGCCATTCCAGATTCCATCAGGCTCAATGATGCCAACGCTGCTGATTGGTGATTTCATCCTGGTGGAGAAGTTTGCGTACGGCATCAAAGATCCGATCACCCAAACCACGTTGATCCCAACCGGTCATCCGCAGCGCGGTGATGTGGCGGTGTTTAAATATCCTAAGGATCCGAGCGTTGATTACATTAAACGCGTCATCGGATTACCGGGCGATAAAGTGGTGTTTGATCCGTACAGTAAAACGCTGACCATCAATCCAGGCTGCGGTACCGGCAAATGCGACACTGCGTTGCCCGTCACCTACACCAATATTGAGCCAAGCAGCTTTATTCAGACCTTCAGTGGATTTGACGGCAATGAAACCGGTAACGGCTTCTTCCAGGCTCCGCAGGGTGAAACCATGAAGGGCGGTCTGCGTCTCGGCGCTCGTAAAGAGACCCTGGGTACCGTTACGCACGATATTCTTCTGGTAAACGAAGCGCAAAGCCAGGCAAGCATGTATTATCAGCAGCCGGGTCAGCCCCAATCCACATGGATTGTGCCGGAAGGCCAATATTTCATGATGGGTGATAACCGCGATAACAGCGCCGACAGCCGCTACTGGGGCTTTGTGCCTGAGAAGAATCTTGTCGGTAAAGCGGTGGCTATCTGGATGAGCTTTGATAAACAAGAAGGACAGTGGCCAACGGGCGTGCGCTTGAGTCGCATCGGCGGAATCCACTAATAACAGTGCCCACTGCGGTGGGCAACACGGTTGGCTTCTCTCGGGGGGCCACTGCACACTAAACAGAACGTGTTGGAAGTTCAGCCCTGTTTCGTATGCAGAGTTACAGACGCACAGAATAACTGGAATCGCATGAACCCCATCCTTATTAACAAGCTGCAGCGCAAACTGGGCTACACTTTTACTCATCCGGAACTACTGCAGCAAGCATTGACTCACCGCAGTGCCAGCAGTAAACACAATGAACGTCTTGAATTTCTTGGCGATTCCATTCTCAGCTATGTGATTGCCAATGCGCTTTATCACCGCTTCCCGCGTGTGGATGAAGGTGACATGAGCCGCATGCGCGCCACGTTGGTGCGGGGCAACACCCTGGCAGAGATGGCGCGGGAGTTTGAACTCGGCGAATGTTTACGTCTGGGACCGGGCGAGCTGAAGAGCGGCGGTTTCCGTCGTGAATCGATTCTCGCCGATACGGTAGAAGCGCTGATTGGCGGTATCTTCCTCGACAGCAATATTCAAACGGTTGAGAAGCTGATTCTCGATTGGTACCAAAATCGCCTCGATGAGATCAGCCCTGGCGATAAACAAAAAGATCCGAAAACGCGACTGCAGGAGTATCTGCAAGGACGTCATCTGCCGCTGCCATCCTATCTGGTGGTGCAGGTCCATGGCGAAGCGCACGATCAGGAATTCACCATTCACTGTCAGGTGAGTGGCATGGCAGATCCGGTGGTGGGCGTAGGTTCCAGCCGCCGTAAAGCAGAGCAAGCCGCCGCCGAACAGGCGTTAATCAAGCTTGGTCTCGAATAAATAAATAGTCATATCGCAGCGTCGACAGCGACGCTGCCCAAGTCAGGACTCGAATGAGCGAAATCGAAACACACAGCGGCTTTATCGCGATTGTCGGCCGACCAAACGTCGGCAAATCCACCTTACTGAACCAATTATTGGGGCAGAAAGTGTCGATCACCTCGCGTAAACCGCAAACCACGCGTCACCGCATCATGGGCATTCACACCGAAGGCGCTTATCAGGCGATCTACGTGGATACCCCAGGGCTGCACATGGAAGAAAAACGGGCGATTAACCGCCTGATGAACCGTGCTGCCAGCAGCTCAATTGGTGATGTAGAGCTGGTGATTTTGTCGTGGAAGGCACGCGCTGGACGCCAGACGACGAAATGGTGCTGAACAAGCTGCGTGACGGCACTGTGCCAGTGGTGTTGGCGATCAACAAAGTCGACAACATCCAGGATAAAAGCATTCTGCTGCCGCACCTGCAGTTCCTGAGCCAGCAGATGAACTTCCTTGAGATCGTGCCGATCTCTGCAGAAAACGGTAAGAACGTCGATGCCATTGCTGCTATCGCGCGTAAATGCCTGCCAAAATCTGACCACCACTTCCCGGAAGATTACATCACCGATCGTTCCCAGCGCTTTATGGCGTCTGAGATCATTCGTGAAAAACTGATGCGCTTCCTCGGTGCGGAACTGCCGTACTCTGTGACCGTGGAAATCGAACAGTTCGTCTCTAACGATCGCGGTGGTTATGACATTAACGGCCTGATCCTGGTCGAGCGCGAAGGGCAGAAGAAGATGGTGATTGGCAACAAAGGCGCCAAGATTAAAACCATCGGAATCGAAGCGCGCAGAGACATGGAAGAGATGTTTGAAGCCAAAGTGCATCTTGAACTGTGGGTTAAAGTGAAATCGGGTTGGGCGGACGATGAACGTGCGCTGCGCAGCCTGGGTTACACAGACGAATAATTGATGGAAGGCTGGCAACGCGCCTTTGTGCTGCATAGTCGCCCTTACAGCGAAACCAGCCTCCTCCTCGATCTGTTCAGCGAAAGCGAAGGGCGCGTCCGCGTCCTGGCCAAAGGCGCGCGCTCGCGCCGTTCGCATCTTAAAGGCGCACTACAACCCTTCACACCGCTGCTGGTGCGCTGGGGGGGACGTGGCGAAGTGAAAACGCTGCGCAGTGCCGAAGCGGTGTCGCTGGCACTCCCGCTCGGTGGCATCACGCTCTACTGCGGGCTGTACGTTAACGAACTGCTGTCTCGCGTGCTTGAGCAGGAAATTCCTTTCTCCGATCTCTTCTTTGATTATCTGAATTGCATCCAGATGCTGGCCGCAGGCAGCGGCACGCCTGAACCGGCGCTGCGTCGTTTTGAACTGGCGCTGCTGGGCCATTTGGGTTACGGCGTAGATTTTCTGCACTGCGCAGGCAGTGGCGAAGAGATCGATGACGGCATGACTTACAGCTACCGTGAAGAGAAGGGCTTTATCGCCAGTCTGGTGGTCAATCAACGCAGTTTTACCGGTCGCCAGTTGCGTGCACTGTGGGAACGCGAGTTTCCCGATGCCGACAGCCTGCGTGCGGCTAAACGCTTCACGCGCATGGCGCTTAAGCCTTATCTGGGCGGCAAACCGCTGAAGAGTCAGGAACTGTTTCGCCAGTTTGTGCCAAAAAAGAAGCCCGATGTGGCAAACGACTAGCGCTGGTCGTACCGCCTGATATTCTCAGCACGGTACACTGCAAAAACACTGAACCTATTTAAGGATTGTCATGGCTGAGTTGCTGTTAGGGGTCAACATTGACCACATCGCCACCGTACGTAACGCACGTGGCACGAATTATCCCGATCCAGTCCAGGCGGCGTTTGTTTCAGAACAGGCGGGCGCGGATGGCATCACTGTGCACCTGCGCGAAGATCGTCGCCATATCACCGATCGCGATGTGCGTATTCTGCGCGACACCATCCAGACGCGTATGAATCTGGAGATGGCGGTGACCGATGAGATGATCGACATTGCCTGCGACATCAAGCCGCATTTTGTGTGTCTGGTGCCGGAAAAGCGTCAGGAAGTGACCACTGAAGGTGGGTTGGATGTGGCGGGTCAGCAGGACAAAATCAACGCTGCCGTTGCGCTGTTAAATGACGCGGGCATTTTAGTGTCACTGTTTATTGATGCCGATCACCGCCAGATTGAAGCGGCCGTTGCCAGCGGCGCGCCCTACATTGAGATCCACACTGGCGCCTATGCGGAAGCACCGGAAGGGCTGGAGCGTGAAGCCGAATTGTCGCGTATTCGCAAAGCGGCCACCTTCGCGGCCAGCCTGGGCTTAAAGGTTAACGCCGGCCACGGTCTGACGTACCACAATGTGCAACCCATTGCGGCATTGCCAGAAATGCATGAACTGAACATTGGTCACGCCATTATTGGCCGCGCGCTGTTCAGTGGTTTGGCGGATGCGGTGTCAGAGATGAAGCAGCTGATGCGGGAAGCGCGTCGTTAATGGCGATTCTCGGACTCGGCAGTGACATCGTTGAAATCGAACGTATTGCTGGCGTGATTGAACGCTCTGGCGATCGTCTGGCTCGACGCGTATTGAGCGAAGCCGAGTGGCAGCAATATCAGGCGCACCAGCAACCGGTGCGCTTTCTTGCCAAACGTTTTGCGGTGAAAGAAGCGGCGGCCAAAGCCTTCGGCACCGGCATTCGCGGTGGCCTGGCGTTCAATCAATTCGAAGTGTACAACGATGCGCTCGGCAAACCGGGCTTACGCTTCTTCGAACAGGCAAAAGTGATTGCCAGCCAGCTGGGCGTAAAACATGTGCATGTCACGCTGGCCGATGAGCGTCACTATGCCTGCGCCACGGTGATCATCGAAGATTAAGGATGCAGCACCACGAACTTCTCCCACAGCGCTTCACGGGTTTCCGGGTGCTGTGGGTCAGAGATTATGGTGTTATCAATCGGGCAGACGCTCTGGCAGGTCGGCACATCATAATGACCCACGCACTCGGTGCAGCGGTCGACATCAATCTCATAGATCGCCTCACCTAAACGGATGGCCTGGTTCGGGCACTCAGGTTCGCACATATCGCAATTGATGCATTTCGCCGTAATAAGTAAAGCCATGATTGCCGCTAGCGTGGTAATGAAGGCGCGCACCATAGCATAAAACCCACGTCGGGATGCGCAGGGTTAGTTGCGCTGGATCAAACAAAGGATTGATTCAGCATACTGAAGCAAAATTCATCATCGCTGAGGTAGGAATTAGGAATATTCCGAGTTATCATTTTGTGCGGAAATTATCCGCAAATACGCTTGTCGTAAGCATTATGAAAAAAATTAACTCGTTGAAAGAAATGTTTATAAAGCAGCAATGTATTCATTGCGGAGTTGCGCGAGGGTGGCTGGCTCGTTGGCTCTCGGACGATGCCTCTTTATGCGATGAGTGTCTGCATAACCTGCAACACGCCAGCCGCCAGGCTTGTCGTCACGATCCTACGCAGCTCAATAAAAAGGCCGGATAACGGCCTTTTTTGCGCGCTTAGACCAGCTTTCTCACCAATTCTTCGCTATGACGAATGTGGCTCGATGCGCGTTCTGGATCGTGTTGCACCAGTGCCATAAACAGCAGATCAGTCAACGCCAGTTGTGCGCTGGTCGAAGAGATGGCCGCACTGCGCGTACTCTGCTCCTCTGCAACGGTGTACAAGCATATCGTTGAGCATTGCTGCAGTGAGTTAGGCGTAAATCCAGTAAACGACAGTACATCGACGCCAAGCTGCGCGGCTTCCTGCGCTGCCAGATTGATTTCGCGGCGCTCGCCGGTATAAGAGATGGCCAGCAGCACATCGCCCGGCGCCATCGCTTGCACGCTGGCCAGCAGAGCATGCATATCCTGCTCGGCCACGGCGTTAATGCCAATCTTCATCAGCTTCCATGAGAAGTCTTTTGCCACCAAACCCGACGCACCGATCCCGACCAGCAGAATCCGATTGGCATTTTTAAGCAATTGCAGCGTCTGCAGCAGTTTCTCTTCGCTGTTGATATCCAGCGTGGCGCGGATGGCGGAAATTTTCTCGGTCAGCAACTTCTCGCCGACCACTTTCAGCGGGTCGTCGCTGAGAATATGGTTGTGAACAGTGATGGCGTCGCGATCCGCCAGTGATTCGCTAAGTGCCAGTTTCAGCGCAGGAAATCCCTTATAGCCCAATTTCTGGGCAAACTTCACCACGCTCGACTGGCTGACGCCCGATTCCTCAGCCAGTTTTGTGAACTCAGATGCCGTGCCCGATCCGGCTGCGACAGCAAAAATCCGCCAGCCGACGCTCATTTAGCGCCAGTCGAGGGTAGAGCTGGCGAATTCGCAGCAATGAACTCATGTTCGATCCTTAATCCATCTAATCCCGCTTGAGCTTAGTCTCTTTTCGCACCGTCAGGTTTAGATGACAGCACGCCGACACAAAGAATAAACTATTCAGCTGGCATTGTGGCGATTGGAATTAAAAATGACCGCTTTCGCCCCCGGCGACGAAGCTGGCTACACTGTAGAGCAAGCCGTAGAAAGGAAAGATAAGGAGTGGAGTTTGACTAAGGGTACGCAACGCCGCGTGGTGTTTTCGATCTTGATGGCACGCTGCATCAGCAGGACATGTTTGGCACTTTTATGCGTTATCTGCTGCGACGTCAGCCGATCAACGTCCTGTTGGTGGTGCCGCTGTTGCCAGTGATTGGTTTGGGGATGCTGTTTAAAGGACGCGCCGCACG
Organism: Pantoea rodasii; assembly: GCF_002095465.1. Taxonomy (GTDB): domain Bacteria; phylum Pseudomonadota; class Gammaproteobacteria; order Enterobacterales; family Enterobacteriaceae; genus Pantoea; species Pantoea rodasii. The sequence goes on from NZ_MLFP01000012.1 coordinate 44,541, forward strand.
CTGGCCGATGAGCCTGCTGCTGTGGGCCATTACCTTTGGCCACAGTGAGTCGCGTTTGCGTCAACGCGAAGCGGAGTTCGCAATCTGGTTCCGTCAGCGTGTTACCGCCTTTCCGGTGGTGCAACAGCGACTGACCGATTATCTCAGCAGTGATGATGCTGACGTGTGGCTGATCACCGGTTCACCGCAATCGCTGGTGGAACAGGTGTATTTCGATTCAGCGTTCCTGCCGCGCGTACAACTGATTGCCAGCCAGATGCAGCCAGGTCATGGCGGACGAGTGCTGGCGATGCGCTGTCTCGGCCATGAAAAGGTGGCGCAGCTCGAAGAGAAGATTGGCACGCCGTTGCAACTTTACAGCGGTTACAGCGACAGCAAACAGGATAACCCGCTGTTGTTCTTCTGCCAGCATCGCTGGCGGGTGACACCGCGCGGTGAGCTGCAACAGCTGGAGTGAATCACGCGGCGATTCCGTCTATAATGCGCCGCCTTTTCAATCCGCAGGAGTTGCCCGGTGAACCCACAAACTGATGAATATTGGATGCGCCATGCGCTGGAGCTGGCGCGTCGCGCGTGGGAACAGGGCGAAGTGCCGGTGGGCGCGGTATTGGTGCAGGGCGACAAAGTGATCGGCGAAGGCTGGAATCGACCGATTGGCCAGTGCGATCCCACCGCCCATGCCGAAATCATGGCGCTGCGGCAGGGCGGTAAAATCCTCGAAAACTATCGCCTGCTCGACACCACCTTATATGTGACGCTGGAGCCCTGCGTGATGTGTGCCGGCGCAATGGTGCACAGCCGTATTACTCGCCTGGTGTATGGCGCAAAAGATGAGAAAACAGGCGCAGCGGGTTCACTCATGGATGTGATTGGTCATCCGGGCATGAATCATCAGATCCAGATTGATTGCGGTGTGCTGGCAGAAGAGTGCGCCGGGATGCTGAGTGATTTCTTCCGCATGCGCCGCGAGCAAAAGAAAGCGCTGCGTCAGGCGCAGCGCGAGGGTTAGTTCATCGCAATCTTCGGTTCGACCGCCGGGTAACCGGCGCCCAACTCCGCTTCCAGCGCTGACTGCTGCGCCAATCGCTTATCCTGCTCTTGCAGGTAACCCACCAGACTGATCTGATACTTACGGATATTCTCGACGTAGTTGTAAGCCTCATGACCACGCGCGTAGCCATAAGTGGTCTGCGCGTAGTAACGTTTTTGGCTTAGCATCGGCAGGCGTAACTTCACATCCGCCCAGCTGTCCGGGTTGCCGCCCTGTTTTGAGGTCAGCTTACGCACATCCAGCATATGCGCGTAGCCCATGTTATAGGCGGCGAGCGCGAACCAGATGCGTTCATCTTCTGGAATCGTCTCTGGCACCTTCTCCATCATCCGCTTCAGGTATTCACTGCCACCCCGGATGCTCTGCTCAGGATCAAGGCGATCGTTGACGTCGAGGCTGTCCGCAGTGTTACGCGTCAACATCATCATGCCACGCACGCCGGTGGGCGACGTAGCTTGCGGATTCCAGTGCGACTCCTGATAAGAAATCGCTGCCAGCAGGCGCCAGTCCATGCTCGCCGCGTATTTCTCAAACAGCGGTTTGATATCCGGCAGCGTGTTATCAATCGCGCGCAGGAAAGTGCGGGTGTCGACGTAATCAAAGGTGCCAACGTGGCCGAGATATTTTTCTTCCAGCCGCGCCATCGCGCCTTCTTCACCCATTTGGCTATAGAAGTCGAGCATCGCCGCATTCAGGCTGTCATCGTCATTACGCGGCAGATACCAGGTAACCGGCTCTTCATCGGTGATGTCGAACGCCACAGCCAGCTGCGGATGAATACGCTGTAACAGGCCGATGGTGACGGAATCGCCGACCGTGTAATCGAGTTTGCCATCGGCGACGGCTTCCAGCAGCGCTTTCTGCCCCTGATCGGTAGAAATCGCCCAATCGAGATCGGGATAGCTGTCAGCTTTAGCGGAACGTAAAGTTGACAGATATGCCGAACCGGACTGCACAATCAGGCGGCCTTTGAGATCGCCGAGGCTTTTCGGCCGAGGCTTATCGATGCGATACACCAGCTGTTGCGACACCGAGTAATAGCTTGGTCCACTTTGATAGTGGGCGAGGCGTTCACCGTTGTAGATCAGTCCTGCTGCCAGCAAATCGGCTTTACCATCATCAAGATCGTCAAACAAATCACCGAGATTCGGGCGTACCGTTACCTCGAGTTTGACGCCAAGATAATCGGCGAAGCGTTTCGCCAGCTCGTAATCCATACCGGCTGGTGCATTGTTGATGGTGTAGTAAGTCAGCGGGGAGTTGACGGTACTGATGCGCAGCACTCCACGTGATTTAATCTGTGATAACGCGTCTTTTCCGCCCCCGTACCAGGGGATGGAAGGCCACAGTGCCAGCGCAAGCAGCACTGTGATCAGACCGATCAACAGATAGTTTATTTTCAGGCGTTTCAAATAGTTGTCTCTTAATGGCTCACAGGCCTCTGTCTTTTTAAGGCAGTATTTGTGTTGTTTTTACTCCCAGAGCGAGGGGCATTTTGCGCAACAAAGCGGAGCAGGGCAACTTATATAGCAAGAATTGTGCAAAATTCATCCAAATGCTGAGTGCCAGATTTTATGCGCAAACGGTTTCGTAACCCGTGCTGTTTCTCTATAATACCGCCCGTTTTCCCTGTTGCGCCCAATGAAGCGTCGCCCGGCGCTTCAAAGACGAGAGATCTTTGATGATGGAAATTCTGCGTGGTTCGCCCGCTCTGTCGGCATTTCGTGTAAACAAACTGCTGACCCGCTTTCAGGACGCTCACCTGCCAGTGAGTGATATTTACGCCGAGTACGTCCATTTTGCCGATGTCAGTGCACCACTGAGTGCGGATGAGCACGCCCGCCTGCAACGTTTGCTGAAATACGGTCCTTCTCTCGCCGAGCACGCGCCACAAGGGCGTCTGTTGCTGGTGACGCCGCGTCCCGGCACCATTTCTCCGTGGTCATCAAAAGCCACTGATATTGCCCACAACTGCGATTTGCCGCAGGTTATCCGCCTCGAACGCGGTATGGCCTTCTATGTGCAGGCCCCGCAGCTGACTGAAGCGCAGTGGCAACAGCTGGCTAGCCTGCTGCATGACCGCATGATGGAAACCGTGTTCGGTGACCTCAATGATGCGCAGCAACTGTTCGCGCACCATGAGCCACAGCCGCTGAAAAGCGTGGATGTGCTGGGTGCCGGCCGCATTGCGCTGGAACAGGCCAACACCACGTTGGGTCTGGCGCTGGCCGATGACGAAATCGACTATCTGCTGGATGCGTTTACCAAGCTGGGTCGCAATCCAAACGACATCGAGCTGTATATGTTTGCTCAGGCAAACTCGGAGCACTGTCGTCATAAAATCTTCAACGCCGATTGGATCATCGACGGTGAAAAACAGCCGAAATCGCTGTTTAAAATGATTAAAAACACCTTCGAACATAATCCAGAGCACGTGCTGTCTGCTTATAAAGACAACGCTGCGGTAATGGAAGGTTCTGAGGTTGGCCGCTTCTACGCTGATGCGCAGAAGGGCGAATATGCCTTCCATCAGGAAGATGCGCATATCCTGATGAAAGTGGAAACCCACAACCACCCGACCGCGATTTCGCCATGGCCAGGTGCTGCGACCGGTTCCGGCGGTGAAATCCGTGATGAAGGCGCGACCGGACGTGGCGCGAAGCCAAAAGCCGGTCTGGTAGGCTTCTCAGTTTCTAACCTGCGTATTCCTGGTTTTGAACAGCCGTGGGAAGAGGATTTCGGTAAGCCGGATCGCATCGTTACCGCGCTGGATATCATGACCGAAGGCCCACTGGGCGGCGCGGCGTTCAACAACGAGTTTGGTCGTCCAGCATTGAACGGTTACTTCCGTACTTATGAAGAGCGCGTCAACAGCCATAATGGCTCAGAACTGCGTGGTTACCATAAGCCGATCATGCTGGCGGGCGGTATTGGTAACATCCGTGGTGACCATGTGCAGAAAGGTGAGATCGTCGTGGGTGCGAAACTGATCGTACTCGGCGGACCCGCCATGAACATCGGTTTGGGCGGCGGTGCAGCCTCTTCGATGGCGTCTGGCCAGTCTGATGCTGACCTTGATTTCGCATCGGTGCAGCGTGACAACCCAGAAATGGAACGCCGTTGCCAGGAAGTGATCGACCGTTGCTGGCAGCTGGGCGAAGCCAACCCGATTCTGTTCATCCATGATGTAGGTGCAGGCGGTCTGTCTAACGCGATGCCAGAACTGGTGAGCGATGGCGGCCGTGGCGGTAACTTCAACCTGCGCGACATCCTCAACGATGAGCCAGGCATGAGCCCGCTGGAAGTGTGGTGTAACGAATCTCAGGAACGCTATGTGTTAGCAGTGGCACCGGCTCAGCTGGCGCTGTTTGACGAGCTGTGCAAGCGTGAGCGCGCACCTTATGCGGTGATCGGTGAAGCCACCGAAGAGCTGCATCTGAACCTGGCGGATAGTCACTTCGATAACAATCCTATCGATATGCCGCTGGACGTGCTGTTGGGCAAAACGCCGAAGATGACGCGTGATGTTGCCACTCAGCAAGCTAAAGGCGATGCGCTGGTGCGTGACGGGATTACCGTGGCAGATGCCGTTAATCGCGTACTGCATCTGCCAACCGTGGCAGAGAAAACCTTCCTGATTACCATCGGTGACCGTTCGGTCACCGGCATGGTGGCGCGTGACCAAATGGTCGGCCCATGGCAGATCCCGGTGGCCAACTGTGCCGTGACCACTGCCAGCCTGGACAGCTATCACGGCGAAGCTTTCTCACTGGGTGAACGCGCGCCCGTGGCCTTGCTGGACTTCGCTGCATCGGGCCGTCTGGCCGTCGGTGAAGCGCTGACCAACCTGGCCGCCACCTCGATTGGTTCCCTGCAGCGCGTGAAGCTCTCAGCAAACTGGATGGCCGCAGCCGGTCACCCAGGCGAAGATGCTGGTTTGTATGCGGCAGTCAAAGCGGTTGGCGAAGAGCTGTGCCCGGCGCTGGGAATTACTATCCCGGTCGGCAAAGACTCGATGTCGATGAAAACTCGCTGGCAGCAGGGCACCGAAGAACGTGAGATGACCTCACCGCTTTCGCTGGTGATCACCGCGTTTGCACGCGTAGAAGATGTGCGTCGCACCGTGACCCCGCAGCTGCAGGCCGACCAGGATAACCTGCTGTTGCTGGTGGATCTGGGTAATGGCGCGAACACGCTGGGCGCAACTGCGCTGTCACAGGTTTATCGTCAGTTAGGCGATAAGCCAGCCGACGTGCGTGATGCATCTCAACTGGCGGGCTTCTTCAACGCCATTCAGGCGCTGGTGGCCGAGCAGAAACTGCTGGCTTACCATGACCGTTCCGATGGCGGATTGCTGGTGACGCTGGCAGAAATGGCCTTCACCGGCCATTGCGGTATCGAAGCGGATATCGCGGCACTGGGCAACGATGCGCTGGCTGCACTGTTCACCGAAGAGCTGGGTGCAGTGATCCAGATTAACGCGGCAGATCGTGCAGCCGTTGAGAAAGTGTTTGCCGACCATGGCCTGAGCAGCAACGTTCACGTGATTGGTCAGGCGTTGTCAGGCGATCGCTTTGTGATTCGTTCTGGCGACAGCGTGGTGTACAGCGAAAGCCGTAACACACTGCGTACCTGGTGGGCAGAAACCACCTGGCAGATGCAGCGTCTGCGCGATAACCCAGCTTGTGCCGATCAGGAACACGAAGCGAAGAAAAACGACAACGATCCTGGCCTGAATGTGCATCTGACTTTCAAGCCGGAAGAAGACGTTGCCGCCCCAATGATCGCCACTGGCGCGCGTCCACGTGTTGCCGTACTGCGCGAGCAGGGCGTGAACTCCCACGTTGAGATGGCCGCTGCCTTCCATCGTGCTGGCTTCACCGCGGTTGACGTGCACATGAGTGATCTGCTGGCAGGCCGCCGTGGTCTGGAAGAGTTCCAGGCGCTGGTAGCGTGCGGTGGCTTCTCTTACGGTGACGTTCTTGGCGCTGGTGAAGGTTGGGCGAAGTCGATTCTGTTCAACGGCCGCGTGCGTGACGAGTTCGAAAACTTCTTCCACCGTCCACAGACGCTGGCGCTGGGCGTGTGTAACGGTTGCCAGATGATGTCGAACCTGCGTGAGTTGATTCCAGGTAGCGAACTTTGGCCGCGCTTCGTCCGTAACCAGTCTGAGCGCTTTGAAGCGCGTTTCAGCCTCGTTGAAGTGGCTGCCAGCCCGTCACTGTTGCTGGACGGCATGGCCGGTTCTCACATGCCAATCGCTGTTTCGCACGGTGAAGGTTTTGTGGAAGTGCGTGATGGCACGCACCTGGCTCAGCTGGAAAGCAAAGGCCTGGTGGCACTGCGCTTCGTGGATAACTTCGGTAAAGTCACTGAGAGCTACCCGGCGAACCCGAACGGTTCACCGAACGGTATCACTGCAGTCACCAACGAAAGTGGCCGCGTAACGATCATGATGCCGCACCCAGAACGCGTGTTCCGCACCGTGAGCAACTCGTGGCATCCGGCAGAGTGGGGCGAGGATAGCCCATGGATGCGTATCTTCCGCAACGCACGTAAGCAGCTGGGTTAAGTTTATCCAACAGCATGAGAGGTCGCCGCAGGGCGACCTTTTTTTGGACGGTTCATCCTGGAATCTGCTGTTACCGGCGTCTCACCCATGCCGTGTCGGAGATCGGCGACAAAAGCGCATTCTAAGTGTCTCCAAATGGTGACATTTAACTCATTGATTATAAAAGCCTGTAATTTTCGCTGAGTAACGCGTTGCTAATTAGCGACACTTTCATCAGACCAGCCGGTCCGCTTTTTCATAAAAAACTGCGTCACGCCTCGCATTACTCTGATTATTCATGCTATTTCATTTCTGGCACGATTGTTGCTATACTTACAACGTTGCTCATTCACCTGTCTATGATTGCCCCGCACTGCGGTTGAGCTCATAAAATTCGAATGACGCACCAAACGGAGCCTGCCGTCCACCCAACCGATAATCGCTTGCTTTGCAACGTTATCAAGCATCGGACGCAACGTTGAGTTAGGCTCCACCTATTTTGCAAGCGATGCCGCGGCGTCGCTCTCACGGCAGCCCAAAAGGGCTGCCGTTTTCCTTTCTGTACTTTCTTCCTATTTGATACTTCGTTAGCATGCCAGCAGCTCACATTTAAGGAAGTGCGGTAGTGAAGAGATGGCGTCTGTTTCCCCGATCCCTGCGGCAATTGGTATTAATGGCATTCTTGCTGGTGCTACTGCCGCTACTGGTGCTGGCCTGGCAAGCCTGGGAAAGCCTTTCCGCACTGAGCGATCAGGCGGCGGATACGAACCGCAATACCTTTACCGATGTGCGCCGCAGCGAAGCCATGGCGCGCACCGCGATCGAGCTTGAACGCAGTTATCGTCAATATTGCGTGTTGGGTGATGCTTCACTGCAAAAGTTGTATCAGACACAGTGGACGCGTTATGGCCAAATGCTCACCAGCCACGCCGCCAGTTTACCGGACCTCCCATCATTTAAAGCGCTGCAGGATACCTTGCCGCAGCTCGCCAGCGTGCAGTGCGACAACGGTAATCCCGTCACCAAAGCCGCTACCGCACTCGAACATTTTTCTGATGCCAACGCGCAGATGGTGCAGGCGACGCGAGAAGTGGTGTTTTCGCGCGGTCTGCAGCTGCAACGTGAAATTGCCGATCGCGGCCAGTTTTTTGGCTGGCAGGCGCTGATTCTGTTCCTGATCAGTCTGGCGTTAGTGTTGCTGTTTACCGGCATGATTATCGGTCCGGTAAAACGCGTAGAGCGCATGATTAACCGCCTTGGACAGGGCAAAGCGCTCGGTGATAGCGTGAGTTTTCGTGGGCCGCGTGAAATTCGCTCGCTGGGTCAGCGCATCGTGTGGCTCAGCGAGCGGCTAAGCTGGCTGGAAGCGCAGCGTCATGAGTTTCTGCGCCATCTCTCGCACGAACTGAAAACTCCGCTTGCCAGCTTGCGCGAAGGCACCGAGTTATTGGCCGATCAGGTGGCCGGGCCGTTGAATGCAGAGCAGCAAGAGGTGGTGGCGATCCTCGATACCAGCAGCCGCCATTTGCAGCGGTTAATTGAACAGCTGCTGGATTACAACCGTAAGCTGGCGGATGGCCCACTGGCGCTGGAGCCGGTGGCGTTGCGTGACATCATTGATTCGGTGGTGAAAGTCCATTCACTGCCAGCCAGTGCGCGTCAGATGACAACGCATATCGATTTGCAGGTGGTGCATTGCCTGGCCGAGGCGACACTGCTGCAAAGGGTCATCGACAACCTCTATTCGAACGCCGTGAACTACGGCAGCGAATCCGGTAACATCTGGCTGCAGAGCCAGCAGAAAGGCAACCAGGTGTGGATTGAGGTGGCTAACACCGGCACACCGATTCCGGCTGAAGAGCAGGCGATGATCTTTGAGCCCTTTTATCAGGGCAGCCAACAGCGCAAAGGGCCGGTTAAAGGCAGCGGACTGGGTTTAAGCATCGCCAAAGATTGTCTGCGCAGGATGCAGGGCGATTTGCAATTGGTAACGCGCAAGGATGCGGATGTCTGTTTTCGAATCATTTTGACGACCAGTGCCGGGAATGCCTGATTAATGAAACTCTCCCTGATTAAACTTTTTAGCTGCGCGTTAATGGCGTTCGGGCTCAGCGCCTGTCAGACGCCGTCAACGAGCAGTACGTTACACGATGGCACTCCGCTTTCCGAACCAGACGTGCGGCTGCCGGATTATCTGGCAACCGACTGTCAGAATGTGTGGAAAATTGAAACGCCTGCAGCGATGAATAATCCACTTTACTGGCAGCGGGCTATCGATTGCGGCGAGCGTTTATCGCCGGCGGAAGCTCGGGCAGAGGCCCGTCGCTGGCCGGTACAAGGTTGGGCGCGCGCCTTCAAACAAGGCATTCTGTTGTCGAATGGCAATGTTACGCCATTTGAACGCCGCCAGTTTGTGGAGACACTCGAGGGTTACAGTGCGTCCTATCCGGCCACCGTGCGCCCGTTGTTAATGCTGTGGCGCAGTAACCAGACGGCGCTGCTGGCATTAAGCGGCGAACGAAGCCGCTATGCGGCACTCCAGCAGAGCAATGACGCTGAGATGGACAGTCTGCGCCAGCAGCAGACCAAATTGCGCCAGTCTCTTGAAGATACCCAGCGCAAGCTCGAGCGCTTAACCGACATCGAACGCCAGCTGTCATCGCGTAAACCGGTGGACAGCAGCGATGCGTCACACGGTGCCAGTGATGCACAAAGTGAGGATCAGTAACCATGAAACAGTCCGCACGTTTATTGCTGGTGGATGACGATCCTGGCCTGCTGAAACTGCTCGGCATGCGCTTAAGCAGCGAAGGATTCCAGGTCACCACGGCGGAAAGTGGTCCAGACGCGCTGAGGCAATTGCAGAAAGAGAAAGTTGATCTGGTGATCAGCGATCTGCGCATGGATGAAATGGACGGGCTGGCGTTATTTGGTGAGATCCAAAAGCGTCATGCCGGATTGCCGGTGATCATTCTCACCGCGCACGGTTCCATTCCCGAAGCGGTTGCCGCCACGCAGCAGGGTGTTTTTAGCTTTCTCACCAAGCCGGTGGATCGTGATGCGTTGTACAAAGCGATTGATGAAGCCCTGGCGCAGCGTGCGCCGGTGAGTGATGACACCTGGCGAGAAGCGGTGGTGACACGCAATCCACTGATGCTGCGATTGCTGGATCAATCGCATATGGTGGCGCAATCAGACGTCAGCGTGTTGATTAACGGCCAAAGCGGCACCGGTAAAGAGGTGCTGGCCCAGGCGATTCATGCCGCCAGCCCACGTGCAACCAAACCGTTTATCGCCATTAACTGTGGGGCGCTTCCGGAGCAACTGCTGGAGTCGGAACTCTTTGGTCATGCCAAAGGCGCTTTCACCGGGGCGGTCAGTGCCCGTGAAGGACTGTTCCAGGCAGCGGAGGGCGGCACGCTGTTTCTTGATGAAATTGGTGATATGCCGCAGGCGCTTCAGGTCAAGCTATTACGTGTGCTGCAGGAGCGCAAAGTACGTCCGCTCGGTAGTAACCGGGATGTGGATATTAATGTGCGTATTATCTCCGCCACCCATCGCGATCTGCCCAAAGCGATGGAGAAGAAGAGTTTCCGCGAAGATCTCTACTATCGTCTCAACGTGGTGAACCTGAAAATCCCGGCACTGCATGAACGTGCGGAAGACATCCCGCTGCTGGCTAACCATCTTTTGCGCCAGTCGGCTGAACGGCATAAGCCGTTTGTGCGCAGCTTCTCGATCGACGCCATGAAGCGCTTGGTGGGCGCCAGCTGGCCTGGCAACGTGCGTCAGTTGGTCAACGTGATTGAGCAGTGTGTGGCGCTCAGCACTTCCCCGGTGATTAGCGATGCGCTGGTTGAACAGGCGCTGGCGGGCGAAAATACCGCACTGCCGACGTTTGTGGAGGCGCGTAATCAGTTTGAGCTGAACTATCTGCGCAAGCTGCTGCAAATGACCAAGGGAAATGTCACCAACGCCGCGCGTCTGGCTGGACGTAACCGTACTGAATTCTATAAGCTGCTATCACGCCATGAGCTGGACGCCAGTGAATTTAAAGAGTAGCTTGCTGCGGCAGCGTCAGGAACACATATACTAACGGTATCCGTCCATCATGGAGGGAGTGAAAAAAGGATCTGTCATGAAAAAGATCGATGCAATTATTAAACCATTCAAACTCGATGATGTACGCGAAGCGTTAGCTGAAGTCGGCATCACCGGGATGACGGTCAGTGAAGTGAAGGGCTTTGGTCGTCAGAAAGGCCACACTGAGCTGTATCGTGGCGCAGAGTACATGGTCGATTTTCTGCCAAAAGTGAAAATCGAAATGGTAGTGGGTGATGATATTGTGGATACCTGCGTAGAAACCATCATGAAACTGCGCAGACCGGTAAAATCGGCGACGGCAAAATCTTCGTTTTCGATGTGGCGCGCGTTGTGCGTATTCGTACCGGAGAAGAAGACGAAGAGGCGATCTAAGCCCCCTCGTCAGCCCGATAAAAGCCTGCATTGCGCAGGCTTTTGTGTTTATAGCACTTTGTGTGGGCCAAAGACTTCGTAGTGAATACGGTCGGCACTGACACCGGCATCAAGCAGCTGACGTGCAACGAACTGCATAAACGGCAGTGGGCCGCACAGCCAGAATTGGCGATCGTTCTGGCCCAGCTGGCTGGAGACGCTGGCCAGATCCATCAAGCCCTGCGCATCATAGCGACCTGCGTCATTCTCCTCCGGCTGGCGATACCAGATATGGCTGGAGAAATCAGGCAGGCGCGCACCGACTGCTTTCACTTCGTCTGCAAAGGCATGCTGTGAACCGCATTCCGCCGCATGCAGCCAATTGACGGCTCCCGCATGTTGCTGTTCGGCCAAGGTGGCTAACATCGCCAGCATCGGCGTTTGCCCAACTCCGGCAGAAATCAGTGTGATCGGCGCTGTCGCTTCAGTCTGCAGAGCGAAATCACCCGCCGGAGCCGCACATTGCACAATATCGCCGACCCTGGCATGAGCATGCAGCCAGCCGGAAACGCTGCCGTGTTCCTCGCACTTCACCGCAATGCGATAGGATTGACCGTTGGGTAAGTGGGTCAGCGAATATTGGCGATGCTGGATGTTCTCGTTACCTTCAGGCCGCAGACTGACCGCCAGATATTGTCCGGGCAGAAATTCCGCGACGGGCTGGCCATCGTTGGGCACCAGCTCAAAGCTTTTGATCACTGAGCTTTCGTGGTTAATGGCGCGGATACGGAAGTCACGCGCGCCACGCCAGCCGCCGACTTTCTCCTCTGAAGCGCAATAAATCGCCTCTTCACGCTGGATAAATACATCGGCTAGCACGCCGTACGCTTTGCCCCACGCCTGCAAGACCTCATCGCCGGGATTCAGTAGCTCTTCGATGGTCGCCAGCAGCGTTTCGCCCACCACCGCATATTGCGCCGGCTGAATATTCAGGCTGGTGTGCTTCTGCGCAATCTTTTCAACCGCCGGTAACAACACCGCCAGATTCTCCAAATTGCTGCCATACGCCACAACGGCATTGAACAGCGCTTCTCGCTGATTGCCGCTGCGCTGATTATTCATATTGAAAACGTTTTTCAGCTCCGGATGTTGCGTTAACAAACGCTGATAGAAATGGCCAGTGAGTTGCGGGCCAAGCTGAGCAATAGCGGGTAAGGAGGATTTAACGGTAGCGATAGTCTGTGCATCAAGCATGGTGAATTCCTTATGATGACTTTAAATATGTATTTTAAATGCATCTTATGATCGTTCATCCTGCCTGTAAATCCCCTGTTTTGTTTACGGACAAAGCAAGAAAGGTGGAAGCTGGGCCACAAACCTGAAAAATTTTCCACTTCCGGTTGAGCAAATATCCTGATTTCCAGGCGGGCATAAAACCGTAAAAAACCCGTTCCAGCGCCATGCCAATCGTTTGCGTAAAAAGAGGGTATTGACGCTACCGTCACCTGACAAAACCGTTTACACTGTTGGCCTTCGCCCCTTGCCGGGGCCTAAACTGCCGTTAAAAAAGTTAGCTAGTCAGGAGATGCCGGATGTTAAAGCGTGATATGAACATTGCCGATTATGATGCCGAGTTGTGGCAGGCTATGGAGCAAGAAAAGGTGCGTCAGGAAGAGCACATTGAACTGATTGCTTCTGAAAACTACACCAGCCCACGCGTAATGCAGGCGCAAGGTTCACAGCTCACCAACAAATATGCTGAAGGGTATCCGGGCAAACGCTACTACGGCGGATGTGAATACGTTGATATCGTTGAGCAGCTGGCGATTGACCGCGCGAAAGCGTTGTTCGGCGCAGACTTTGCCAACGTGCAGCCGCACTCAGGTTCCCAGGCTAACTTCGCGGTGTACACTGCGCTGCTGCAGCCGGGCGACACCATCCTTGGGATGAACCTGGCACACGGTGGTCACTTGACCCACGGTTCTCCGGTTAACCTGTCAGGCAAACTGTATAACGTTATCCCTTACGGCATCGATGAAACGGGCAAAATCAACTACGACGAATTGGCTGAGCTGGCAAAAACGCATAAGCCAAAAATGATAGTCGGTGGTTTCTCTGCTTATTCTGGCATCTGTGACTGGGCTAAAATGCGTGAAATCGCGGATAGCGTTGGCGCTTATCTGTTCGTTGACATGGCGCACGTTGCCGGTCTGATCGCAGCAGACGTCTACCCGAACCCGGTGCCACATGCTCACATCGTGACTTCAACCACCCACAAAACCCTGGCGGGTCCTCGTGGTGGTCTGATTCTGGCGAAGAACGGTGACGAAGACCTGTACAAAAACTGAACTCCGCGGTGTTCCCGGGTGGTCAGGGTGGCCCGCTGATGCACGTGATCGCAGGTAAAGCGGTAGCGTTTAAAGAAGCGATGGAGCCAGAGTTCAAGACTTACCAGCAGCAAGTGGCTAAGAACGCGAAGGCGATGGTTGAAGTGCTGCTGGAGCGTGGCTACAACATCGTTTCCGGTGGAACTTATAACCACCTGTTCCTGATTGACCTGGTGAGCAAAAACCTGACCGGTAAAGAAGCGGATGCCGCGTTGGGCCGTGCCAACATCACTGTGAACAAAAACAGCGTACCAAACGATCCGAAGAGCCCATTTGTGACCTCTGGTGTGCGTATCGGTACCCCAGCAGTGACGCGTCGTGGCTTTAAAGAAGCTGACGTGCGTGAACTGGCTGGCTGGATTGCTGACGTGCTGGACAACATCAACGACGAAGCGACCATTGAACGCACCAAGCAGAAAGTCCTCGATATTTGTACTCGTCTGCCTGTGTATGCCTGATTGAGTTCAAGTCTGATTAAGTCTGAAGGGATGGCGTAAGCCGTCCCTTTTTTATGCACGCGATTTCCCGCACCTCAGATGCGAAGCCTGTCGCATTCAAATAATTTACCACGACCTTTCATTTCACTTTTGCTCAAGCCTCTGACAAAGTAGCGGCCCAACGGGCTGCGGGCGCAGTCGACATGTCTGCGGGAGGCAAAATGACCATCGGATCGGCCAGATGGCTGGGACTCAGCTACTTCACCTACTTCTTCTGTTACGGCATTTACTTACCTTTTTGGAGCGTCTGGCTCAAAGGCATCGGTCTGGATGCAGAACAAATCGGCTTGCTGCTGGGCTGCGGCATGGTGGCGCGTTTTGTCGGCAGTTTATTGATTGCCTCACAGGTCAGAAACCCATCCCAGCTTATCCTGGCTCTGCGCTTACTGGCGTTGATGACCTGCCTGTTTGCTATCGGCTTCTGGTTTGGAGGCCAGTGGTTATGGCTGCTACTGGTGATGGTGGGCTTTAATCTGTTCTTCTCGCCGCTGGTGCCGCTCAGTGATGCGCTGGCCGCCACCTGGACACAGCAAATTGGTTTGGCCTATGGCCCGGTGCGTTTGTGGGGCTCGCTGGCATTTGTCATCAGTTCTGCGTTGACCGGGATGCTGGTCAGCGCCTGGTCATCGCAGGCGATTCTGGTATTACTTAGCGCCGGCGTACTGGCGATGTTGTCAGGTATGATGCTGCCGCCGAAAACCCGACCACAAGGCGATGCACGGCAGGGTGCCAGTGGCGGGTGGTCAGCGTGGCGCGATCTGCTGCGTGAAAACGCCGTCTGGCGGTTTATGTTGTGCGTAACGTTAATGCAGGGTGCGCACGCGGCTTACTACAGCTTCAGTGCTATCTGGTGGCAAGAGGCAGGCTATTCCGCCACGGTCATTGGTTATTTGTGGTCACTGGGTGTGGTGGCAGAGATCGTGGTTTTGCTCTGAGTCATCGATTATTCCGGCGCTGGACTGCACGCGATTTGCTGCTGCTCTCCTGCGTTTGTGCCTTGGTGCGCTGGGTGATGCTCGGTTCCAGCACCGCGCTCCCGCTGTTGATCGCCGCGCAAATCCTGCACTGCGGCAGCTTCACTGTGTGCCATTTGGCGGCGATGCGCTTTATTGCCGCGCGTAAGGGCGCTGAAGTGATCCGCCTGCAATCGCTCTACTCGGCGCTGGCGATGGGGGGCGGTATTGCCATCATGACGATGATCTGCGGCGTACTGTTTACCCATCTACAAGGTCATCTGTTCTGGGTAATGGCATTGGTGGCGCTTCCGGCCCTGTTTCTTCGTCCGCGCGCCGCTTAGGCTTCCAAAAGTTGGCGAATACGCTGCTGCTGGTGATAACTCAGCGGCAGCTCAGCATGGATCAGCGGCGGTGAAAACAGCGGTAAAGACGTGGCGTAAGGCGTGATCACCAGCGCTACGTCACGCGGTGCGCCTTCACGTTGAAAATGCAGCATATCCTGATAGGTGATATTGATCGGCAGCAGCGTCATCTCGCGGATCTGCTGTTCCAGCAACTGCTCCATCGCCGCATCCGCACCGGTCAATAACAGCACCTGCTTTTCCTGTAGCGCACTCTCCTGCATCAGCCAGGCACCGAACAACACGGCGACCAAACTCACTTCTTCGGCACTAAACTGCGTACCAAAATCACTGCTGAAGTGATGCAGGGCCCGCTCGGTGGTGCGCAGCAGTCTGGGATAAAGCCGTGCCACATCCAGCGCTACGCTGTTATCGATGCCAATGGCAAAATGGCTGCGATCCAGTGCCTGCGCCAGATGCGTAAACAGCTGTAGCTTCAGTTCCTGCTGATTTTTGATGCGGGTCTGCGCCAGTTGCTCAAAGCGGGCAATCAGCGCTTCCACCGCCGCCATTAATTTCTGCGCCTGGCTATCGCTAATAAGATTGCCGTCAGGCGCATGAATCAGGCTGAACAACAGCGTCCAGAAGTCGGTCTCACTGGCATCAGGTACTAAATGACAGCGTTTTTGCCAGTGATGAATCACATCATCCGCTGCGCCACGTTCGACTTTTTCAGCCAGCCATACGCGTTGAGCGGGGCTGAACATGGCATTTTGTCGTTGGCACAGCGAATACTTCATGAAAATTTGCAGGAACAGCCGATCGCGCGGGCTGAAGTTGCGCGCCAGGCGCAGACTGCAGTGCTGTATCAGCGCCTGCAGATTGGTCTCATCCCACAGCGCTTTCTCAATATTGAGCACTTTCAGACGCTGACGCAGCACCGGGGCAAAATGTTCGCAGACGAAATCCTGCGACAAGCGCAGCGCGCGTCGCAACCAATGAAGCAGGCAGAGCCGTCTATCCAGTTCCGTGCCATGAATGCGTAAGCTGCCATCTACCATCTGGTGTAGCTCCAGTTGATGGTAGCGCTGTATCTCATCACCGACATCCGCGATATCCTGTCGGGAAACGACAGGCTCTACACCGTTCAGCTGGCAGAGTTTTTCAAGCGTTAATGCGGGAGCAGGCAGATACAGCAGCAATAGCAGATGGCAACGACGCTGGGCGCGGCTGAAGAGTGGTGCAGATGAAGGTGCAGAACTCATCAATCGTATTATCCGCAGGTCATTTTTGAGCTAAGAATAGCTAACTCCACGCGGTAACCCTGCACTTTGTCGTGACTTTTGCTCAGAGCTTTTAGGCGGGTCACAGTTTTTCTGGACCAGTATAATCTTCACTCGAGAATTGTTACTTTATAACACATGAAAATGACGCTCATTCCTTTTACGCTGTTGTTCAGCGCCGCGGCCTGGTCACATCCGCACAGCTTTATCGATATGAAAACCGAGTTTGTTAGTGAAAGCGATCATCTGACAGGCATGAAGATGGTGTGGACCATGGATGAAATTACCTCGGCCGACCTGCTTTACGATGCCGGCAAAGCAAAACCCGGTGATGTGGTATGGAAAAAGCTGGCGGCACAGGTGATGGCCAACGTTCTGGGTCAGCATTACTTTTCTGAAGTGTGGCAGGACAAAACGCGCGTGAAGTTCCTGAATCTGCCCAAAGAGTACAACCTGTCGCGCAAGGGCAACAAAGCGGTATTGGAATTTATCGTGCCGTTTGGCGAACCCCAGTCGCTGAGTGCGAAGCAGTACCGTATTCAGACTTTCGACCCAAGCTACTTCGTTGATATGTATTACGATAACCCACAGGCCTTAACCATGGACGACAGCGTCAAAGCCCACTGCCAGATCGATTTACACACGCCTAAACCTGACGACTCGCTGAAACAATATGCGCTGTCGCTGGATAAAGCGGATGCGCCGCCAGAGGACATGGATCTCGGCCAGCAGTTCGCGCAGATGGTGACCCTGACATGTCATTAATGACTCTGTCCCTGCGATCGCGTCGCTTATGGCCACTGTGGTTACTGGCGGCCATCATGTTGGTGGCAGGGTTTGCCCTGTGGCAACACTGGTCGCAAATATTGCTGCAAAGCGTTTTGTGGCAGAAAGTCCTGAATCGTGAAATGACTCAACTGCTGCAGCAAGTGGCTGAACAGCCGCAGCAGGCGGGCGTGACTTTAATGCTCTTTAGCCTGGCGTATGGCGTGCTGCACGCGCTCGGTCCAGGGCACGGCAAAGTGGTGATCAGCACCTTCCTGGCGACGCATCCCGCGAAGCTGAAAACCAGCATGAAACTGACGTTACTGGCCGCACTGTTGCAAGGCGGTGTGGCGATTGGTTTGGTGACAGTGATGCTGGTGGTGTTGCAAACCTCATCGCGGCAAATGCATCTCGGTAGTTACTGGCTGGAGAAGGGCAGTTATCTGCTGGTGATGGCATTGGGCATCTGGGTCGGCTGGCGTGCGCTGCGTGCATTACTTCCGCTATTACGTCCCACCCCAGCGAAGATACAGATTTACGCCATTCGCCCGCATCACCAGCATGACGAACATTGCGGATGCGGTCATGCGCATCTGCCGAGCGCTGAACAGATGGATCGCGCGGTGAGCGGCAAAACGCAGGCGCTGGTGGTGTTCTCTATGGGCATGCGCCCGTGTTCTGGTGCCATCATGATGCTGCTGTTTTCCAAGGTGATTGGCGTATATATGTGGGGCGTGGCTTCGGCGGTGGCAATGGCCATCGGCACGGCGGTCACGGTCTCCGCTATGGGCTTGGTCGTTCAGCGGTCGCGACGATTAGCGGAAAGGTTAGGTGCGGCCAACGGTGAATCGCGCTCGGCAAAAATCATTATGCCGGCATTAGGATTGGCTGGTGGGATTCTGCTGGTGCTGGCCGGATGGTTATGGTTACTGTGGCAAAGTGCACAGCCGATGATGAGTAGCGGTTTACGTCCGTTTTAACGGTGAAAAAAAGGCGGAATATCCTATCCGCCTTTTTCCTGCTTAGCGCTTCAGCGCTTCGCTCAATTCTTCACGCATAGAAGCCAGCATGGCTTTCACAACGCGTGGGTTACCTGCAACGAGATTACCCGACAGCATATAACCATGGTTGCCGGTGAAGTCAGTCACCAGGCCGCCCGCTTCACGAACCAGCAGTTCGCCCGCAGCAAAATCCCATGCTTCAGGCCGATCTCAAAGTAACCATCCACACGGCCAGCAGCCACGTAAGCCAGATCCAGCGCAGCAGAACCGGTGCGACGGAAGTCTGCACACTGAGTAAACAGTTTGCCGACGATGTTGATGTAAGGGGTAGCGTGTTGTTTCAGCTTGAACGGGAAGCCGGTTGCGAGGATGGTGCCATCCAGATCGCGAGCCGTGCTGCCACGCAGACGGTAACCGTTAAGCTGTGCGCCCTGGCCGCGTACTGCGGTGAACAGTTCATTGCGCATTGGATCGTAAACCACAGCCACTTCAGTGCGGCCTTTGATGCGCACGGCGATAGAGACAGAGAAGTGGGGTAAACGTTTGATGAAGTTGGTGGTGCCATCCAGCGGATCGATTACCCATTGAATGTCCTGATCATCACCCGCCAGTTCACCGCTTTCTTCGGTGATGATGGAGTGCTGCGGATATGATTTGCGAATCACTTCGATAATCAGACGTTCTGCGTCACGGTCAACATTAGTAACGAAGTCGTTGCTGCCTTTCTGGCTAGCTTCGACAGCGTCCGGGGTTTCATAATTCTTGGCAATTAAATTTCCGGCCTTGCGCGCTGCGCGCACGGCGATGTTGAGCATCGGATGCATCGGTATCTCTCGCTGGATGTTAAAGAACGGGTCAAAACGGCGCGGAGTATATCAGGGTGTTCAGCAAATGTCCTACTTTTATGCTAGGCTACGCGCCATCAATTTCTCACCGTCCACTAATTATGCTGCAAAATATCCGAATCGTACTGGTAGAAACTTCGCACACCGGCAATATGGGCTCTGTCGCTCGCGCCATGAAAACCATGGGATTAACTAATCTGTATCTGGTTAACCCGCTGGTCAAACCTGACTCTCAGGCCATCTCACTCGCCGCGGGTGCCAGTGATGTGATTGGCGAGGCAAAAATTGTCGACACGCTGGATGAAGCGATTGCGGGCTGCAGCCTGGTTGTGGGGACCAGCGCGCGTTCACGTTCGCTGCCTTGGCCAATGCTCGATGCACGTGAATGTGGCGTCAAAAGTGTCGAAGAGGGCCAGCAGGCGCCGGTTGCGCTGGTGTTTGGTCGCGAGCGCGTTGGCCTGACTAACGAAGAGTTGCAGAAGTGCCATTATCACGTGGCGATTCAAGCCAATCCAGAATACAGCTCGCTGAATCTGGCGATGGCAGTGCAGATCATCGCTTACGAAGTGCGTATGGCGTGGCTGGCGGCGCAAGAAAAGCCGATCCACAACCGCAGGAAGAAGCATCGCCGTATCCGCTGGTGGACGATCTGGAGCGCTTTTATCAGCATATCGAACAGATGATGCTTAACAGCGGCTTTATCCGTGAAGGGACGCCAAGCCAGGTGATGAGTAAACTGCGTCGCCTTTACACCCGCGCGCGTCCGGAACGTGATGAATTGAACATTCTGCGTGGCATGCTGGCATCGTTCCAAAAGCCTAAAGGTGATAAGGGTAATAGTTGAGTAAAACAGTTGGTTAAATAGTTGAGTAAATTACTTGGTTAAATAGTTGACCGATTTACTCAGGAATGGCAGACTGGCCTCAATTCATCAGATAGCCCGCCGATACCCGGACGGACGCTTACGAGGTTGTATGCTATGAGACTGACATCCAAAGGACGTTATGCCGTAACCGCTATGCTGGACGTTGCACTGCACTCAAACGAGGGCCCAGTGCCGCTAGCTGACATTTCTGAGCGTCAGGGCATTTCGCTCTCCTATCTGGAGCAGTTATTCTCACGTCTGCGTAAGCACGGTTTAGTGGCCAGCGTTCGTGGTCCGGGTGGTGGTTATCTGTTAGGCAAAGATTCTGGTGCGATTGCGGTTGGCGCCGTGATCACTGCCGTTGACGAATCCGTTGACGCGACTAAGTGCCAGGGTAAAGAAGGGTGCCAGGGCGGCGAGCGTTGCCTGACCCACGTATTGTGGCGTGACCTGAGTGAGCGTATCAGCGAGTTCCTGAACAACATCACGTTGGCAGAACTGGTGAACAACCAGGAGATCCTGGATGTGGCTGACCGTCAGAATATGACCGATACCCGCCGCTTCCAGCAGCATCGTATGCAGGAAACCATCAACGTTAATCTGCGTGCTTAATCCGCTCTCCTTCAGCCTTGCTGTTCACACAGCCGGGGCTGAATCGTGCTATAAAGACGTATGATTTTTTATACGGAGTTTTAGCGCAATGAAATTACCGATCTACCTGGATTACGCAGCGACAACGCCTGCCGATCCGCGTGTTGCCACCAAAATGATGCAGTTCCTGACTTTGGATGGCACCTTCGGTAACCCCGCTTCCCGTTCTCACCGTTTTGGCTGGCAGGCTGAAGAAGCCGTTGATGTCGCTCGCAATCAGATTGCTGAGCTGGTCAACGCCGATCCGCGTGAAATCGTTTTTACTTCCGGTGCCACTGAAGCTGACAACCTCGCCATTAAAGGTGCGGCCCAGTTCCATCAGTCGCGCGGTAAGCATGTCATTACCAGTCAAACTGAGCATAAAGCGGTGCTGGATAGTTGCCAGCAACTGGAGCGCGAAGGTTTTGACGTCACCTATCTGCAACCCGGCAGTGATGGCATTATCACCCCTGCGATGCTGGAAGCGGCGCTTCGCGACGATACCGTGCTGGTTTCCCTGATGCATGTGAACAACGAAACCGGCGTCGTGCAGGATATTGCGGCGTTTGGTGCGTTGTGCCGCGCACGTGACATTCTTTTCCATGTTGATGCCACTCAAAGCGTCGGTAAATTACCGATCGATGTCGCCACACTGCCCGTGGATCTGATGTCGGTTTCAGCGCATAAAATCTATGGTCCGAAAGGCATCGGCGCGCTATGGGTGCGCCGTAAGCCAAAATTACAAATCGACGCGCAAATGCACGGTGGCGGTCACGAACGTGGCATGCGCTCTGGCACTTTACCGGTGCACCAGATTGTTGGGATGGGCGAAGCTTATCGCATTGCACATGAAGAAATGAGCAGTGAAATGGCGCGCCTGGCCGCCCTGCGCGCACGCCTGTGGCACGGCATCAGCCGCTTAGATAATGTGAACATTAACGGTTCGCTGGAGCAGGGCGCGCCGAATATCTTGAATCTTAGTTTTGCTCAGGTTGATGGCGAATCGCTGATTATGGCGCTGAAAGATTTGGCACTGTCATCCGGTTCGGCCTGTACTTCGGCCAGTCTCGAACCCTCTTACGTGTTGCGCGCCATGGGCGTTGAGCAGGAGCTGGCACACAGCTCGCTGCGCTTCTCGCTGGGGCGTTTTACCACCGAAGAGGAAATTGACTACGCCATTGAGCTGGTCAACAAAGCGGTGAGCCGTTTACGGGCATTAACGCCCGCCACGTCCCGCTAATTCATGCACTCCCTTGCGCCGGTTCTGGCGCAAGGTGACACCTAACGCAAACGGAGCCACGCGATGACAACACAACCGATGACAATTACGCTCAGCTCCCAGGCCGCCGATGCGCGCTGGGGTGAAAAAGCACTGCTGAGCAGCACTGAAAATGGCATGACCGTTCACCTGACTGGCGCAGACGCGCTGATGAGCATCCAGCGCGCCGGGCGCAAGCTGGACGGTCAGGGCATCCGCCATGTTGCACTGAGTGGTGAAGAGTGGGATCTGGAAAAGTGCTGGGCATTCTGGCAAGGCTATCGCAGCCCGAAAGGCAAACGCCAGGTTGAGTGGCCGGCACTGAGTGAAAATGATCAGCTTGAATTTGATCGCCGACTGAAGATCGTTGACTGGGTGCGTGACACCATCAATTTGCCAGCGGAAGATCTGAGCCCGGAACAACTGGCGCACGGCGCGATCGATCTGATCCGCGAAGTGGGCGGTGACGCAGTGAATTATCGCATCACCAAAGGCGATGACCTGCGCGAGCAGGGTTATGCCGGTATTCACACCGTGGGCCGCGGTTCAACCCGTGCGCCGGTGCTGTTGGCGCTCGATTTCAACCCAACCGGCGATGAAAATGCGCCGGTTTACGCTTGTCTGGTCGGCAAAGGCATCACCTTTGATACCGGCGGTTATAGCCTGAAGCAAAGCGGCTTTATGGACTCGATGAAGTCCGATATGGGCGGTGCCGCAACACTCACCGGTGCACTGGCGCTGGCAATTGCACGCGGCCTGAACAAACGCGTGAAGCTGTACTTATGCTGCGCGGACAACATGGTCAGCGGCAACGCGTTCCGTCTTGGCGACATTATCCGTTATCGCAACGGCAAAACGGTTGAAGTGATGAACACCGATGCCGAAGGGCGTCTGGTGCTGGCCGATGGCTTGATCGATGCCAGCGAGCAAAATCCTGAACTGCTGATCGATGCCGCAACCCTGACCGGCGCCGCGAAAACCGCTTTGGGCAACGATTACCATGCGCTGTTCACCTTTGACAACGTGCTGGCAGAATCCCTGCTCGGTAGCGCAACCGGTGAAAACGAAGCCTTCTGGCGTCTGCCGCTGGCGGAGTTCCACCGCAGCCATCTGCCATCGAACTTTGCTGATTTGAACAACATTGCCAGCCCGGCACATGCCGCCGGTGCCAGCAGCGCAGCCGCTTTCCTCTCTTACTTCGTCAGCAAGTATCAGCAGGGCTGGCTTCACATTGACTGTTCTGCGACCTATCGCAAAAGCGCGGTCGATCAGTGGTCCGCGGGTGCAACCGGCCTGGGTGTGCGTACCGTCGCCAACCTGTTGCTGAAATAAACGCGGTGCGCATGAATGCGCACCCTACGTCAGGTCGCTATTTAGGTGCACCTTTCGTTAGCATTGTGCAGGGTCGCCATTCAGATGCATGCTTCCGTGAGGTCGCCATTTAGGGCGACCGAGCAGCGCTTAAGTGACAAACATCATGCCTATGTTTGCCGTTTTTTTGGAACTGGATAAATGAGTAATCGTCTTGAAGAGGTGCTGAAGCTGGCCGCCACTGAGCCTGCACATCGCCCTGAATTTTTTCAACTGCTGCTGGAGTCTGATATTTGGGTGCCGGGTGAAAGCCCAGCCGAGCAGTTTGATGCAACATCGCCAGTGGAGTTGCAACACTGGGAGAAAGAGGGCGGCGGCAGTGTGATCCCGTTCTTTACCTCAGAACAAGCCATGAGCGAAGCGATTAAAGGGGAGCAGCCTTACCTGCGACTGCCGACGCGCACATTGTTTGAAATGACCCTGGGCGAAAGTCTGTTCCTCAATCCAAAATTACCCGCAGGCAAAGAGTTTTCGCCGGGTGAAATTGCGCACCTAATGAGTGAAGAGGGCAGCGCCCTGAGCCAGCAAACGGTGCTGGAAGGCGGACACGCGCTGCTGCTGTCGGAAGTGGCTGAACCACCGGCGCAAATGATTGATTCCTTGACGCAGTTGTTTGCCAAGTATAAGCAGGTGCGCCGTGCTTACATCGCAAGCATTCGTGAGAGCGCTACGGAAGAGCCGAACTTGCTGATCGGCATTGAAGCCGATAGCGATATTGAAGAGATTATTCAGGCGGCAGGCAGCGTCGCAACCGATACGCTGGCAGAAGATACACCAATTGATATCTGCGAAGTAGTGAGTGAAGAGAGAGGGGTGAGCCATTTCTTTACCGCGCATATCACGCCGTTTTACGAGCGCCGTTGGGGCAGTTTCCTGCGCGACTTCAAAGGCAGTCAGCGGATTATTTAAAACGTCTGTTGCAGCGGTGCAATGTATTGCGCATCTGTCAGCCATTGCGCGGTTTGAGATACGCGCGATAAATCGCGCCGCTACAGATCCGATCTGGTAGCGGCGCAATTTATTGCGCAGTCATCAAATCATCATGCCAGGGTCAAACGTTTGCTCAGACAGTCACTCTCTATTATTGCCAGGCTCAGAAGTTTGCGCTGCTCGCTAAACTTCATTTCTCAATCGGTAAATCATCGCGGCTACCCCATTCGCCCCATGAGCCGTCATACAGGGTCACGTCACGCACACCGAGCGACGTCAGCGCCAAAATCACCACCACCGCCGTCACACCCGAACCACAGCTGGCGACAATCGGCTGATCCAGCTTAATGCCGGCTTTCTCAAACAGATCGCGCAGTTCAGCCGCCGGTTTCAGTTCGCCGTTTGCCACCAGATTGTTCCACGGCATATTCAGGCTGTTAGGGATGTGCCCGCGCAGCAGGCCAGGACGTGGTTCATCCACTTCGGCATTAAAGCGATTCGCCGCACGGGCATCGACAATTTGCGCGCCGCCTTCATGGCTAATCAGCAACACATCGGTCAGGCGTTTCACCCATCCGCTGTCGTAATTGGCTTCGAATTCGCCTTCCGGCAGGTTCACCGGGCCCGATGCCACCTCCAATCCTGCCGCTTTCCAGCCCTGCAAACCGCCCGCCAGAATCGACACGTTCACGCAGCCAAAGGCGCGCAGCATCCACCAGGCACGCGGTGCGGAGAACAAGTTACCTTCGTCATACACCACCAGATGCTTGTCCTGATTAACACCCAGTTCGCGCATCGCCACTGCAAAAGTTTCCGGGCGCGGCATCATATGCGGGTAGGCACTGGTGTGGTCGGACAACGCTTCGATGTTGAAGAACGGCGCATCCGGCAAATGCGCTGCCAGATATTCCGCCTGAAGATCGCGTACCGCTTCCTGACCTGGCGGCAACATGCGCGCATCTAATACCTGCAACGTTTCCTCGGTGTAATGCTCTTTTAACCAATCGGCGGACACAAACAGGGGAGCTGTCATCGCAACAACCTCTTCTCAATCATCAGAAAACGGAAAGACCCAGTGTCCGGGAATGTGAGCGCTATCTCAAGGGTATCGTTGCTAAAGTGAGTAGGTTGATGTGAAATTGCGCAGCACAATACTTTTAACCTTTTGGGGCTGGTGAGGGACTTACCATGGCAAGACGTGTTAATCGACTGCTGCTCAGCGTGCTGATCGGCGGGACACTTTTCGGTAGCGCATTGCTGCCGGTTCAGGCAGCGGATACGCCTGTAATGCAAAGCGCAGCGAAAACGATCTCAGTGATTGATCTCTCCGAGCTGCAACTGGACGGCGCAGCGGCACTGGTGCTGACTTTCAACACCGCCATTGATAGCAAACAGGACCTCACTGCGCTGGTTCATCTCAGCGATGAGAAAAGCGGTAAAGTCGATGGCGGCTGGGAGCTGGCGCAGAGTGGCAAGGCGCTGCGTTTTCGCCATCCTGAACCGTCGCGCAAATTGACGGTGACCGTCGATGCCGGCCTCAAGGCCGCTGATGGCAGCACTTTATCCAGCCCTTTTAGCCAAACGCTCACCACGCGAGACATCCAGCCGATGGTCGGTTTCGCCAGCCGTGGATCGTTGCTGCCATTACGTTTGACCCAGGGATTACCGGTATTGGCACTCAATGTGAACAACATTGATGTCGATTTCTTCCGCGTGAAAAGTGCCACGCTGGCAAGCTTCCTCGCCCAGTGGAATTACGGAAATAACCTCTCCTATTGGGAGTCACGCGATCTGCTGAAAAATGCGGACCTGGTGTACAGCGGGCGATTTGATCTCAATCCGGCACGCAACACGCGTGAAAAGATGCAGTTACCGCTCGGCGATGTCGATGCGCTAAAACAGCCCGGCGTCTATCTGGCCGTGATGAAGCAAGCCGGCACCTATAACTACACCCAACCAGCGACCCTGTTCACGCTCAGTGACATTGGTTTATCGCTGCACAGCTTCCCGGAGCAGCTGGAACTGTTTACGCAAAGTTTGGCAAGTGGCGCGCCGCTGGATGACGTCAACGTGCAACTGCTGGACGAGAAAGGCCAACAGCTGGCGAGTGGCACCAGTGACAGCAATGGTCATCTGCGCTTGCCCGCCAATGCCAAAGGCAAATTGCTGCTGGCGACGCAGAAAGGACAAACTTCGCTGATCGATCTTAATCGCCCGGCACTGGATCTGGCCGAATTCCCGATTGATGGCCCACAAGGTTACGATAAACAGTTCTTCCTGTTTGGTCCGCGCGATCTTTATCGCCCCGGTGAAACCGTCATCATTAATGCGTTACTGCGTGATGCCGATGGCAAGCCGCTGCCGCCGCAACCGGTGAAAGCCGATGTGGTGCAGCCGAATGGCGAAGTTACACAAACGTTCGTGTGGCAGCCGGAAAACGGTATCTATCAACAGCGATTCGCTTTACCGGCGTCAGCCATGACCGGTGAGTGGACGCTGCGCATTAATAGCGGTGATAACCAGCCACGCAGCTGGCCGTTCCACGTCGAAGATTTTCTGCCTGAGCGTATGGCGCTGGCACTGAGCAACAGCGAACAGCCGCTGGCACCGGATGCCACGGTGACCTTCGATGTTGAAGGCCGCTATCTGTATGGCGCACCGGCAGCGGGCAATGAACTGCAGGGTCAGCTGTTCCTGCGACCAGCGCGTGAAGCCGTGTCTGCGCTGCCCGGCTATCAATTTGGCGATATCACTGAAGAGTTAAAACGCAGTCTCGATGACGTCGATGAAAAGCTGGATGAGAGCGGCAAACTGCAGTTGGCGGTGGAAAGCAGCTGGGCAGAAAGCCATTCGCCGCTCAACCTCATTCTGCAAGCCAGCCTGCTGGAAACCGGTGGCCGCCCGGTCACGCGTCGTGCCACCCAATCAATCTGGCCCGCCCCCGCACTGCCGGGTATCCGTCCGCTGTTTAACAGTGAATCGGTTTACGACTATCGCACCGATCGTTATCGCGATGAACCGACCGTGCCTGAAAACGGACTGGCGGAATTCGATGTGGTGTATGCCAACCCGAAAGGGGAGAAACTGGCCGCGCAAGATCTGGATGTGCGCCTGATCCACGAACGCCGTGACTACTTCTGGAGCTTCTCAGACAGCGAAGGCTGGCAGTCACGTTATGACCAAAAGGACCTGCAGGAGGAAGAACAGCGCATCACTATTGCCGCAGGCGGTAGCCAGAAAATCAGTTTCCCGGTGGAGTGGGGCACCTATCGTCTGGAAGTGCATGCGGGCGAGAACATTGTCAGCAGCGTGCGCTTTAATGCAGGCTACTGGTGGCAAGACAACACCAGCGGCACCGGCGCGCTTCGCCCAGATCAGGTCAAATTAAAAATCGATAAAAGCGCCTATCAGCCGGGCGATACCGCGCATGTGCAGGTGGAATCACCGGCGGCGGGTAAGGGCTATCTGATGGTGGAATCCAGCAGTGGCACATTGTGGTGGCAGCCGCTGGAAGTGCCAGTAGGTGGCGCGACCATCGATGTGCCGATCAATGAGAGCTGGAAGCGTCACGACCTCTATCTCAGCGCGATTGTGGTACGTGATGGCGATAAAGCCAGCGGCACCACACCAAAACGGGCGGTGGGCCTGCTGCATCTGCCGATGGCCACTGAAGCACGTCGCCTCAACCTGGCAATTGATGCGCCCGATAAAATCCGTCCTGAGCAGACCGTGAATGTGAAGGTCAAAGCCAGCCGTGAAGGTGGCGAATTGCCTAAACAGGTCCAGGTCTTATTGTCTGCCGTGGACAGCGGTGTATTGAACATCACCGATTATAAAACGCCCAATCCATGGGATGCATTCTTTGGTCGCAAGCGCTACAACGCCGATCAATACGATGTCTATGGTCAGTTGATTGACGGCGGTGGCAAGCTGGCAGCCCTGCGTTTCGGTGGCGATGGCGAAGATGCCGATGCGCTGTCTCGCGGGGGTAAAAAACCGGTATCGGATGTGCAGATCGTCGCGCAACAGCTGCAGCCGGTGACGCTGGATGCCAATGGCGAAGGCACGATCGCGTTACCGATTCCGGCCTTCAATGGCGAGTTACGTCTGATGGCGCAGGTGTGGAGCGCAGACAGCTTCGGTTCGGCAGATCGTAAAATGGTGGTGGCCGCGCCGCTCATCAGCGAACTGGCAACGCCGCGCTTTATGGCCAGCGGAGACCAGTCGACGCTGGCGCTGGATCTCACCAACCTGACCGATCGGCCGCAGACGTTAAAAGTGGATGTCACCGCCAGTGGATTGATTGCGCTGGCTGGCAACGTGCCGCCTAGCGTGCAGCTGGCGCAAGGCGCGCGCACCACTTTGCAGATCCCGGTGCAAGCGCAGGGGGCCTTCGGTGAAGGCGCGGTGCAGGTCAAGGTTTCGGGTATGAGCTTGCCGGGTGAAACCCTGGCGCCCAGCGAACGTCAATGGACCATTGGTGTACGTCCGGCCTATCCGGCGCAAACCCTGAGTTTCGATAACGTGATGCAAACCGGCCAGAGTTGGCAGGTGGTCGCGAGCGCGTTTAGCGGCCTGCAAAAAGATACCCTGGCCGGGCAGCTGTCACTCAGTAACCGCCCGCCGCTGAATATCGCCAGTTTTATCAGCCAGCTTTATGCCTATCCTTATGGCTGCCTGGAACAGACTGCCAGCGGAATTTGGCCATCGGTGTTTACCAACAAAGCGCAACTCGATGCGCTGGGCATCAAAACCAGCACCGACGAGGCGCGACGTGCATCAATTACCACCGGTATTGCGCGCCTGGCGGGTATGCAGCGCGGCAACGGCAGCTTTGGCTTGTGGAGCAAAGAGAGTCAGGAAGAGTTCTGGCTGACGGCTTACGTCACCGACTTCCTGCTGCGCGCCAGCGAGGCGGGTTACAGCGTACCTGAAGGCGTGATCGCTCGTGCCGATGAACGTTTGCTGCGCTACCTGCAAGACCCGGCACAGATCGAAACCAGCTGGAGCAGTGATGCCGATGGACTGCGTTTCAGTGTGCAAGCCTACGCTGGCATGGTACTGGCACGTCAGCAGCAGGCGCCGCTCGGTGCGTTGCGTGCCTTGTACGATAAGCGCGAGCAGGCGAGGTCTGGTCTGGCGCTGGTGCAGCTCGGCGTGGCGCTAAAACTGATGGGCGACCAACAGCGTGCGCAGTTAGCACTGGCGCAAGGCATCGGTCTGGATCGCAAGCCCAACAGCTGGCTGGGTGATTACGGCAGCCCGGTGCGTGACCGTGCGCTGATCCTCGCGTTGATAACCGAAAATCAGCTGCTGCCCGATATGCAGGGACCGTTATTAATTGACCTGGCAAAAGCGGTACATGGCCAGCGCTGGTTCTCCACGCAGGAAAATAATGCCTTGTTCCTCGCCGCGAGGACTTTGCAGCAGCACAAAGGTGAGCGTTGGCAAGCCTCGTTACAGGGAAAAAGTGAACCGCTGAGTAGCGAGCAGACACTGAATATGGGCATTAGCGAAGACCAACTGCGCCAGGGTTTGTCGGTGAAGAGCGATAATGCGTCGCCGCTTTACGGCACGCTCAATGTGGTGGGTTATCCACGCACGGCACCGGCCCCCATCAGCAACGTGTTGAATATTACGCGTGAGTATTTCACGCTGGACGGTAAGCCCGCCGATCTCACTAACCTTAAAAGTGGTGAACTGCTGGTGGTCCGGCTGAAAGTCTCGGCGAGTGAGCGCGTCAGCGATGCGCTGGTGGTGGATCTGCTGCCGGCGGGACTGGAACTGGAAAACCAGAACCTCAGTGACAGCAGCGCCAGTCTCGGCGACAGTGCTGATGCGTTGAAAGAGAGCATGATGGATATGCAACAGGCCAACATCAAACACATTGAGTTCCGTGACGACCGCTTTGTTGCCGCGCTGGCGCTGGATGGATATACGCCGGGCACGCTGCTGTATCTGGCACGTGCTGTGACGCCGGGCAGCTATCGTTTGCCGCCTCCGCAGGTGGAATCGATGTATGTGCCGGAGTGGCGCGCGATCGGTAAAACGCCAGAAAAACTGAATGTGCGCTAAGCGGTAATGAAAATACGCAACGCATTAAAGCGGTGGCGCTGGCTACCGCTTTTTTTACTGCTGCTGTTCACCGGATTGTGGTCACTGGATCGGCTCGATCCGCTGCCGTTGCGGGAAGTGCAGCCCGCGCGCGTGGTGGTAGCCGAAGATGGCACGCCGCTGTGGCGGTTCGCTGATAAACAAGGTATCTGGCGTTATCCGGTAACGCTGGAGGATGTTTCGCCCGACTATATTCAGGCGTTGTTAACCTACGAAGATCGCTGGTTCTGGCACCATCCCGGCATCAATCCGATGGCGATGGTGCGGGCCAGCGGGCAAAACCTGCTGCACCATGGCATCGTTTCAGGCGGTAGCACGCTGACCATGCAGGTAGCACGGCTGATCGATCCGCAGCCGCGCACCCTGCTGGGGAAAGTGGTGCAGGTGTGGCGCGCGCTGCAGCTGGAATGGCATCTATCCAAACGTGAGATTCTCACGCTGTATCTTAATCGTGCCCCTTTTGGTGGCACTGTCGAAGGCGTCGGGGCGGCAAGCTGGATGTGGTTGGGTAAGCCGCCATCACAGCTCACCAAAGGGGAGGCGGCATTGCTGGCGGTGTTACCGCAGGCACCAAGCCGTCTGCGTCCGGATCGCTGGCCGCAACGCGCGGAAGCGGCACGTAATAAAGTGCTGGATCGACTGGCAGAATATCAGGTGTGGTCTGCGCAGGATGTGGCGGATATCAAACAGGAGGCGGTGTGGTTGCCGCCGCGCCAGGTGCCGCAAATGGCACCGCTTCTGGCGCGTCGCCTGCTGTCGCTCTCTCCCGATAACAAAATTATCTCGACGATTGATGTGTCGCTGCAGCGCGAGCTGGAGAATCTGGCCTCGACGTTGAAAACTCAGCTCCCGCCGCGCACTTCACTCGCGCTGCTGGTGGTCGATCACAGCAATATGAAAGTGCGTGGCTACGTTGGATCGGTGTCTTTTAATGACGATAGCCGCTTTGGACATGTGGATATGATCGCCAGCGTGCGATCGCCAGGATCGGTGCTGAAACCCTTTATTTACGGGATGGCTCTGGATGAGGGGCTGATCCACGCTGAGTCGTTGCTGCAGGATGTGCCTCGCCGCTTTGGTGACTATCGACCCGGTAATTTCGATTCAGGTTTTCATGGCCCGGTCAGTGCCAGTGAGGCGCTGGCACGCTCACTGAATTTACCGGCGGTGCAGTTACTGGATGCCTTAGGACCCAAAACGGCGGCGGCACGGCTACGTAACGTGGGTTTGAATCTGCGCTTCCCGGTGGGCGCGGAACCCAATCTGTCGCTGGTGCTGGGCGGTACCGGTGCCAGGCTGGATGACATCGTTGCCGCTTACAGCGCCTTTGCTCGCCAGGGAAATGCGGCACAGTTGCGCTGGTTGCCCAATCAGCCATTGCTCGAGAGGCCGCTGCTTTCCCCGGGTGCGGCCTGGATTGTACGGCGGATTCTGGCGGGGGAAGCGCTGCCATCAGGCGCGGTGCCAGATATTGCACCGCTGGCCTGGAAAACCGGCACCAGTTACGGCTATCGCGATGCCTGGACCATCGGTATCACGCCGCGTTACTTAATCGGCGTGTGGGTCGGCCGTCCGGATGCGACGCCGGTCGCGGGGCAGTTTGGTTTTGCTTCAGCGGTGCCCGTGATGAATCAGGTCAATAACCTGCTGGCGGGGCAGATGTCGGTGCACGGTGCGCCGCGCGATCCCCGTCCAGCCTCCGTCAGCGCCATGAGCATTTGCTGGCCCGGCGGCCAACCGTTGCCAATGGGCGATGATAATTGCCGTCAGCGTCGACTGAGCTGGGTGCTGAATCACACCGTTCCCCCCACGTTATTGGCGCCCGGTCAAGAGAGTGTCAATGGCCTGCAACAGCGTTACTGGCTCAATAGCCAGGGCTTACGTGTGGCAGCTGATTGTCCGGATGCACAGAGTCATGAACGTTTGCTGTGGCCACTGCCGCTCGAACCGTGGCTGCCAAAGGCCGAGCGCCGTGCACAACGTTTGCCGCCGGTGGATCCTCGCTGCCCGCCACTGAATCAAGGCAGCGCGCCGCCGTTGCTGATCACCGGGGTTATCAATGGGCAGCGCGTTCAGCCTCTGCCGGGCAAGGTCGTGTTGGTGCTGCCTGTTGCGGCGCAAGGCGGCAAAGGAGAGCAGCGCTGGTGGTTCCTTAACGGGCAACCGGTTGAACAGGATGTGGCAAAAAACAGTGCCGCGCTGGTATTAACTGAGCCGGGCCAGTATCAACTGGTGGTGATGGATGAAGCCGGCCAATTGGCATCAGTCTCATTTATTCGTGGCTGATTCGATGCATATGGCAGATTTCACGGGTGTTTGCCCCGACAAAAATCAATTATTTTCCATAATTCCACCAATCGGCAATAGGCAACGCCCGACGATGTCCCTATAATCGGCGCGTTTTCTTACCGGGATCTCCCGGTTTCTTCAGGATGCTAACTAGAGGTCATCATGGCAATCGAACGTACTTTCTCAATCGTTAAACCAAATGCCGTCGCTAAGAACGTGATTGGTGCTATCTACAACCGTTTTGAAAGCGCAGGCTTCAAAATCGTTGGCGCGAAAATGCTGCACCTGACCAAAGAGCAGGCTGAAGGCTTCTACGCTGAGCACAACGGTCGTCCATTCTTCGATGGTCTGGTTGAGTTCATGACTTCTGGTCCAGTGGTTGTTTCAGTACTGGAAGGCGAAAATGCCGTTCAGCGTCACCGCGATCTGATGGGTGCAACTAACCCAGACAACGCACTGGCCGGCACTCTGCGTGCTGACTACGCTGACAGCTTCACTGAGAACGCGACCCACGGTTCTGACTCAGCTGAATCTGCTGCACGCGAAATCGCTTACTTCTTCGCTGAGAACGAAGTCTGCCCACGCACTCGCTAAGTGCGTTGCTGCTGATGCGGATAAACGTCTTTACGCCTTTTCAACACCTGTAAAGTCGTTCCCCTGGCATCATGCAGCAGATGTAGTACAATAATGCGCCCTTGTTGAGCCCGTCTCAGCGAGGGCGCTGTTTTTTCCTATTCTTAACCAGAGCCGTAACGTGTAACAACGAGGCCAGAGAACATTATGTCCGAACAGATTGTGACGCTGTCGTCCGCTTCCCCCGTGGTTGTTTCCCCAAAAAAAGAAAAAATTAACCTGCTGGATCTTAACCGTCAGCAGATGCGTGAATTCTTTCTCGAAATGGGCGAGAAGCCGTTCCGTGCCGATCAGGTCATGAAGTGGATGTACCACTACTGCAGCGATGATTTCGAGCAGATGACCGACATCAACAAAGTGCTGCGCGGCAAATTAATGGAACGCGCTGAGATTCGTGCGCCGGAAGTGGCGGAGGAGATGCGTTCCAGCGATGGCACCATTAAATGGGCGATTCGCGTCGGCGATCAGCTGGTCGAAACCGTGTATATCCCGGAAGGCGACCGTGCGACGCTGTGTGTCTCCTCGCAGGTAGGCTGTGCGCTGGAGTGCAAATTCTGTTCGACCGCGCAGCAGGGCTTTAACCGCAACCTGCGCGTTTCCGAAATTATTGGCCAGGTATGGCGCGCCGCGAAAATCATCGGTGCGGCCAAAGTCACCGGCCAGCGCCCGATCACCAACGTGGTAATGATGGGCATGGGTGAGCCGCTGCTCAACCTCAACAACGTGGTGCCGGCGATGGACATCATGCTGGATGACTTCGGTTTCGGTTTGTCCAAACGCCGCGTGACGCTGTCAACCTCGGGTGTGGTACCGGCACTGGATAAGTTAGGCGATATGATCGACGTCGCGCTGGCGATTTCTCTGCACGCGCCAAACGATGCCATCCGTGACGAAATTGTGCCGATCAACAAAAAGTACAATATCGAAACCTTCCTCGCCGCGGTGAAGCGTTATATCGGTAAATCAAACGCCAATCAGGGTCGTGTGACCATTGAGTACGTGATGTTGGATCACATCAATGACAGCACCGACAATGCCCATGAACTGGCGGCATTGCTGAAAGACACGCCTTGCAAAATCAACCTGATCCCGTGGAACCCGTTCCCGGGTGCGCCGTATGGCCGCAGCTCGAACAGCCGCATCGATCGCTTCTCTAAAGTATTGATGGATTACGGCTTCACCACCATCGTGCGTAAAACCCGTGGGGATGATATCGATGCCGCTTGTGGTCAGTTGGCGGGCGATGTTATCGACCGTACCAAGCGTACTTTGCGTAAAAAAATGGCCGGTGACACCATCTCTGTGAAGGCGATCTGAAACCCCGTGCCTGGTGATGTTCACCAGGTGTGAGGCGTGGCAGGCTCTTCTC
This sequence comes from Pantoea rodasii, assembly GCF_002095465.1. Classification (GTDB taxonomy): domain Bacteria; phylum Pseudomonadota; class Gammaproteobacteria; order Enterobacterales; family Enterobacteriaceae; genus Pantoea; species Pantoea rodasii. Next base: position 79,132 of record NZ_MLFP01000012.1, read on the forward strand.
TCGACGTTTGAGGGAGAGAGTGAAATGCGTAAAGGATTACCCGCGATACTGTTCACTGGCTTTGTTGTAACCGGTTGTGTCAACCCTCCGCCGCCGCAAAACGCGGCGGACATCAGGTTACAACTGGGATTACACTATCTGGCGGTGAAGGAGTATGGCGCTGCTCAGCGCAATTTATTCCGCGCTGAGCGCGTGGCACCGCAGGATTATCGTGTGCCGCTGGCGCTTGCGCGGCTGGCACAGGCGCAGCAGAATAGCGCACAGACACATTGGCACTACCAGCGCGCCCAGCAGTTAGCGCCAGCGAATGGCTATGTCGCTAACAATTACGGTGCGTTTCTCTGCGGTTTAAGGCAGTATGACGAAGCGCATCAACAGTTTAAGCTGGCGATGATTGCACAGGAAATCGATGCCCGTCAGGATGCATTTCTGTTTTCGGGCTATTGTTACCTGCAGGCTGGAGAGAGTGCCACAGCGCGCGAGTTTTTAACCAACGCGCTGATTGCCGCACCGGGGCAGGGTGATCAACTGCTTACGGAAGTGGAAAGGCGGCTTAAACAGCAGGATCGCATGGCGGTCCCGCTGCTATTAGAAGTGTACCATCAGCGTTTGCCCGCAACGGCAGAGAGCCAGTGGTTACAAATACGTTTCGCCGCGCAACAGGGAAACGCTGCTGACGTTACACGTTATGGCGACCGGTTGGCGCGAAGTTTTCCACAATCGATACAGTACCAGCGTTATTTAGCTAATGAATACTGAAGCCACTCAAGAGAATTCTGCAGTACATTCCACAGGTGAACGCCTGCGTCTGGCCCGTGAGCAAAAGGGTCTGACTCAGCAAAATGTTGCTGAACGCCTGTGCCTGAAACTTTCTACCGTGCGAGATATTGAAGAGGACAAATCACCGGCTGATTTAGCTTCGACGTTCCTGCGCGGTTACATTCGTTCTTATGCTCGTCTGGTGCATGTACCGGAAGATGACCTGTTGCCGATGCTGGCAAAACAGGCCCCGGTGCGCGCGGCAAAAATCGAGCCGATGCAGAGCTTCTCGTTAGGTAAGCGCCGTAAAAAGCGTGATGGCTGGCTGATGATCTTCACCTGGTTGGTGATTTTTGTCGTCATCGGTCTGACCGGCGCGTGGTGGTGGCAAAACCATAAAGCCTCCCAGGCCGATCTGGTATCGATGGCTGACCAAAATGGCAGCAGCAGCGATAACAGTCAGTCGATTCCGCTCGGTGAAAACAGTACTGACAGTGCCACTGACAGTGATACCAATGCCGCCGGTACGCCGGTGGATAACGGCGCGGGCGCGGTTGCCGCGCCGAATGCTGGCAGCAACAGCAATACTGCTGCGGCCAACACCACTGCGCCTGCGTCAAGCAGTGATAACGCCGTGGTGTCGCCAAGCCAGGCGCCGATAGACAATGCGCCGCCAGCGGCCACGTCTCCGGCACCGGCTAACAGCATTCCTGCAGGCCAGATGCCCACTGCAAACGCAGCGGTGAATCAGCCTGCAGGCGATCCTAATACTGTGGTGATGAATTTCAAAGCTGACTGCTGGCTGGAAGTGACCGATGCCACCGGCAAGAAGCTGTTCAGCGGATTGCAACGTAGTGGCGGTAAGCTCAGCCTGTCTGGAACGCCTCCGTATCGTCTGAAAATTGGCGCACCGAGTGCGGTTGACGTGCAATATCAGAATCAGCCCGTTGATTTAAGTCGTTTTATCCGTAATAACCAGGTTGCCCGTATGACGCTGGGTGCGCAATAACGCGCAGCGCGCTTTCCGGGTAATTGTGGAGAGAGAATATGCATAACGAAGCACCCATTATCCGTCGCAAATCAACACGGATTTACGTCGGCAAGGTGCCGGTTGGTGATGGTGCACCCATTGCCGTTCAGTCAATGACCAACACCCGTACCACGGATGTCGATGCCACGGTCAACCAGATTCGCCAGCTTGAGCGCGTCGGTGTCGATATCGTGCGCGTTTCCGTTCCAACGATGGATGCGGCTGAAGCGTTCAAACTGATTAAGCAACAGGTCAATGTGCCGCTGGTGGCGGACATTCATTTTGACTACCGTATTGCACTGAAAGTCGCCGAGTATGGCGTGGATTGCCTGCGCATCAACCCCGGCAACATCGGCAACAATGAGCGTATCCGCCAGGTGGTGGATTGTGCCCGCCATTATAATATTCCCATCCGTATCGGTGTTAACGCCGGTTCATTGGAAAAAGATCTGCAGGAAAAATACGGAGAGCCGACGCCGCAGGCGCTGCTCGAATCCGCTATGCGCCATGTTGATCACCTCGATCGTCTCAACTTCGATCAGTTTAAAGTGAGTGTGAAAGCGTCTGACGTGTTCCTTGCCGTCGAATCTTATCGCTTACTGGCGAAGGCTATCGATCAACCCCTGCACCTCGGCATCACCGAAGCCGGCGGCTTGCGAGCGGGTTCTGTGAAATCCGCCATTGGTCTTGGGTTGTTGCTGGCCGAAGGGATTGGCGATACGTTGCGAATCTCACTGGCAGCCGATCCGATTGAAGAAGTTAAAGTCGGTTATGACATCCTGAAATCGCTGCGCATCCGCGCACGTGGCATCAACTTCATTGCCTGCCCGACCTGTTCACGTCAGGAGTTTGACGTGATCGGCACGGTGAATGCGCTGGAAGAACGCCTCGAAGACATCATCACGCCAATGGATATCTCCATTATCGGCTGTGTGGTGAATGGCCCCGGTGAAGCCACCGTGTCGACACTGGGTGTCACCGGCGGTAGCCGCAAGAGTGGCTTCTACGAGGATGGCGTGCGTCAACGCGACCGCCTCGACAACGATGACATGATTGATCAGCTTGAAGCGCGTATTCGTGCCAAGGCCAGCATGCTGGATGAAAGTCGCCGCATTAACGTGCAGCAACTGGAAAAATAAGGGAAGGTGCGCGCCCGGCGCGTGCCAGTTTGTGATTGAACCTGTGCGGTTTCATCCTCATAAGGTATGATGCCGGACAGGTTTTTTTGTATTAAGAGATTCTAACGTGGCGAAGAATATTCAAGCGATCCGTGGGATGAACGATTACCTGCCGGCGGATACCGCGATTTGGCAGCGTATTGAAGGCACCCTGAAGCAGGTGCTGGCAAGCTACGGCTTTAGCGAAATCCGTTTGCCGATTGTAGAGCAGACACCGCTGTTTAAGCGCGCTATCGGTGAAGTCACCGATGTGGTTGAAAAAGAGATGTATACCTTTGACGACCGCAACGGTGAAAGCCTGACCCTGCGCCCGGAAGGGACGGCAGGCTGCGTACGCGCCGGTATTGAGCATGGTCTGCTGTACAATCAGGAACAGCGTCTGTGGTACATCGGCCCGATGTTCCGCTATGAGCGTCCACAGAAAGGCCGTTATCGCCAGTTCCATCAGATTGGTGCGGAAGTATTTGGTCTGCAAGGGCCAGATATTGATGCTGAGCTGATCATGATGACGGCACGCTGGTGGAAAGCGCTAGGTATTGCTGAACACGTTAATCTTGAACTCAACTCTATTGGATCACTGGAAGCTCGCGCTAACTACCGCGACGCGCTGGTGGCCTTCCTTGAGCAGCACAAAGACAAGCTGGATGAGGATTGCAAACGCCGCATGTACAGCAACCCGCTGCGTGTGCTGGACAGCAAAAATCCCGATATTCAACTATTGCTGAACGATGCCCCCACGCTGAACGAATATCTTGATGAAGATTCGCGTGCGCACTTTAACGGGCTGTGCAGCCTGTTAGACGACGCAGGAATCGCCTACAGCGTAAATCAACGTTTGGTTCGTGGCCTCGATTATTACAACCGCACCGTGTTTGAATGGGTGACCAACAGCCTCGGCTCGCAAGGCACCGTGTGTGCCGGTGGTCGCTATGATGGTTTGGTTGAACAGTTAGGGGGACGCGCGACGCCAGCCGTCGGTTTTGCGATGGGTCTCGAGCGTTTAGTGTTGCTGGTGCAAGCGGTTAATCCAGAATTTGAACCGACGCGCATTGTTGATGTCTATGTTATCGCTTCGGGGCAGGGCGTTCAGTCCGCTGCGATGCAATTAGCGGAAAAACTGCGTGATGCTGACCCGGCGCTGAAGCTGATGACTAACTTCGGTGGTGGTAACTTCAAGAAGCAGTTTGGCCGTGCAGACAAGTGGGGCGCACGCATTGCGCTGGTGCTGGGCGAAGACGAAATGAAAGCTGGCCAGGTGGTGATTAAAAACCTGAGCACGGGCGATCAACAGACGATTGCGCAAAGCGAAGCCGCTGCGACATTGCGCACGCTGCTGCAGTAAGCGCAGCACTGCAACAGCCATTTAAAGGAGAGGGATTGCGTGGAAGTTTACAGCAACGAAAACGAACAAGTTGACGCACTGCGCCAGTTCTTTGCCAACAATGGCAAAGCGCTGGCTGTAGGGGTGATCATCGGCATCGCTGCGCTGGGTGGCTGGCGTTACTGGTCAAGCCATCAGGATGGTGCGGATAAAGCCGCGTCGGCGCAGTATCAACAACTGACCACCGCGATGCAGGCTGATAAGCCGCAGACGCTGGAAGCGGTTGCTGCCTTTGCTAATGAAAACAACAATACCTACGGCGCGCTGGCCTCGCTGGATCTGGCGAAGCAGTACGTTGAAGCGAATCAGTTAGACAAAGCCATTACGCTGCTTCAGAGCGGGCTGAAAGATACCAAAGATGCCAACCTGCAGGCGGTAATCAACCTGCGTCTGGCGCGCATTCAACTGCAGCAAAACCAGGCCGATGCCGCACTTTCGACTCTTAACAATGTTAAGGGTGATGGCTGGACAGCCATTATTGCGGACATTCGTGGCGAAGCACTGCTGAGCAAAGGCGACAAGCAGGGCGCACGTGATGCCTGGAGCAAAGGCGCTGAATCGCAGGCCTCTCCTGCGCTGAAGCAAATGCTGCAAATGAAGATGAATAACTTAAGTTAAGCCAGTCAAGAGAGCGCACATGGAATTACGTAAATACCTGCTGCCAGGGCTGATTTCAGTCACTCTGCTCAGCGGTTGCTCGCTGTTCAGCGGCGAAGAAGATGTAGTAAAAATGGCTCCGCTGCCGAAAGTGGAAAACCAGTTTACGCCACAGACTGCCTGGAGCACCTCTGTGGGTGACGGCGTTGGCGATTTCTATTCCAATCTGCATCCTGCCTGGCAGGATGGCACCGTCTATGCTGCCGACCGTTTTGGTGTGGTAAAAGCATTGGATGCCAGCAACGGTAAAGAGAAATGGAAAGTTAATCTTTCTGAGAAAACCGGCTTCTTCTCGAAAAACATCTCGGCACTGCTCTCTGGCGGTGTTACCGCCACCAGCGATCGCATTTATATCGGCAGCGAACGCGGCCAGGTATTTGCGCTGAACAACAATGATGGCAGCATCGCCTGGCAGACTAAAGTCGCCGGTGAAGCTTTGTCACGTCCGGTTGTGAGTGATGGCCTAGTTCTGGTGCACACCAGCAACGGTATGTTGCAGGGGCTGGATCAGAGCACTGGCGCGATCAAATGGAGCGTTAACCTCGATATGCCTGCGCTGTCATTGCGCGGTGAATCTGCGCCGACCGTGGCCTTTGGTGGCGCGATTGTCGGCGGCGACAATGGTCGTGTGAGCGCGGTGATCATGAACCAGGGGCAGTTGATTTGGCAGCAGCGTATCTCGCAGCCAAGCGGCGCCACGGAAATCGATCGTCTGAGCGATGTGGATACCACGCCAGTTGTGGTTAACGGCGTGATCTATGCGCTGGCTTACAACGGCAACCTGACGGCGCTGGAACTGCGTTCAGGCCAGATTCTGTGGAAACGCGAAATCGGCGGCGTGAAAGATATGGTGGTTGATGCGGGTCGCATTTACCTGGTAGACCAGGACGACCGCGTGATTGCACTGAATGCTGACGGTGGCGTGGCCATCTGGCGTCAGAGCGATTTGCTGCACCGTAACCTGACTTCACCTGCGCTGTTTAACGGTTATCTGGTGGTGGGTGATAGCGAAGGCTATGTGCACTGGATTAACACCCAGGATGGACGCTTTGTTGCGCAGCAGAAACTGGATAGCGATGGCTTCCAGACGGATCCGGTGGTTGCCGGTGACAAACTGCTGATCCAGGCGAAAGGCGGCGAAGTTTACGCCATCACGCGTTAAGATTGGGCTCTGCGGGAACCGGCTTCCCGCTCGCTAATACGGCTCCTGATTCGTCAGGGGCCGTTTCGTTTTAGTCAGGCATGGTATTCTTAGCGCCTTCAGCCTGACGCCTTCTGGCAAATGTCGTTATAATCACGCCATTCGGGCGATTTATTTTCAAAACTGAGGCAAGTGTTATGGTACCTGTGGTCGCGCTGGTTGGGCGTCCCAATGTGGGAAAATCTACGCTATTTAACCGCTTAACGCGCACACGTGATGCGCTGGTTGCGGATTTTCCTGGACTGACTCGCGATCGCAAATATGGTCGCGCCGAAGTGGAAGGGCGCGAATTCATTGTTATCGATACCGGCGGTATTGATGGCACCGAGGAAGGCGTTGAAAACCGCATGGCAGAACAGTCGCTGTTAGCGATTGAAGAAGCCGATGTGGTGCTGTTTATGGTGGATGCACGAGCGGGTGTGATGCCGGCCGATCAGCAGATCGCCAATCACCTGCGTTCGCGTGAAAAAGCCACCTTTGTGGTTGCCAATAAAACCGACGGTTTAGATCCTGATGCCGCGGTGCTGGATTTTTACGCGCTGGGTTTAGGTGAAATTCATCCGATTGCTGCTTCGCATGGTCGTGGTGTCAACAACCTGCTTGAAGCGGCATTGCTGCCGTGGATGGATGTTGCTGAGCCAGAGAGGGAGTTGACGGAAGAAGAAGAAAACGCCGCTTACTGGGCCGCGTTAGAAGAAGAAGAGGGCGAGAAGGCGCTGGCGGAAGAGGAAGAAGAAGATTTCGACCCAACCACGCTGCCGATCAAGCTGGCTATTGTTGGCCGTCCTAACGTCGGTAAGTCAACGCTGACCAACCGTATTCTTGGCGAAGATCGTGTTGTGGTTTACGACATGCCGGGCACCACGCGCGACAGCATCTACATTCCGATGGAACGTGACGAGCGCGAGTACGTGCTGATTGATACCGCAGGTGTGCGTAAGCGCGGAAAAATCACCGAAACCGTCGAGAAATTCTCGGTAATCAAAACGCTGCAAGCGATTGAAGATGCCAACGTCGTGATGCTGGTGATTGATGCGCGTGAAGGCATCTCCGACCAGGATCTGTCGCTGCTCGGCTTTATCCTGAACAGCGGTCGCTCACTGGTGATCGTGGTCAACAAGTGGGATGGCATGACGCAGGAAGCCCGTGATGAAGTTAAAGAGATGCTGGACTTCCGTCTGGGCTTTATCGACTTCGCACGCATCCACTTCATCTCTGCTCTGCACGGTAGCGGCGTTGGTAACCTGTTCGAATCGGTGACTGAAGCATACGACTGCTCAACCAAACGTGTTGGCACGGCGATGCTGACGCGCGTCATGACCATGGCGGCCGATGACCATCAGCCACCGCTGGTGCGTGGCCGTCGCGTGAAGCTGAAATATGCGCACGCCGGTGGTTATAACCCGCCGATCGTGGTGATTCACGGTAACCAGGTGAAGGATCTGCCAGATTCGTACAAGCGTTACCTGATGAACTACTTCCGCCGTTCATTGAATGTGATGGGTACGCCTATCCGTATTCAGTTCAAAGAAGGCGACAACCCGTTCGCGGGCAAACGCAACCTGCTGACACCGACTCAGCAGCGTAAGCGTCAGCGACTGATGTCGCACCTTAAGAAAAACAAGCGTTAACATCATGAGGGCCCAGACGGGCCCTTATTTTTTGTCCTGCATACGCGTCTCCTGCCTGAAGTATCCCCGCAGAGCACGGCTCCAGCCCGAAGCATCCCCGTAATATCGTCTTAACATCAATAATTACAATTTGATTCAGCGTCATATTTATTAATAACTTATGAATGAATTTGTAGCAAAAATGCTATTGGGCAGTAACTCCTTCGTTATGGATGTTCACTTTCTAATGTACCAGGTGGTACAATCCTGCCGCCTTGAAGCGAGAATCACTCTCAACTGTGATGTGCCCTCGCTCACAAGCGCCGAATTACGGGCATTGCACCCGTACCAATAGATATAAAATAAAGCGTAACGGATTGGTTCCTGTCCCCTTCGTTGGCAGGAGCATTGTCACCGGCTGCCTAAGGTCAGCTGGCACCAGCGCGTTATTTTTTCAGGAGAGATTGTGTTATGGCAGAAAATTCCACTCGTCCCGGCAAAGGGCTGAGTATCTGGTCTGTATTGTTCGGGCTGGTCCTGCTGGCTATCGGCTTGTTCTTCGCCATCGGCGGCGGCAAGCTGGTTTCCCTGGGCGGCAGCTGGTACTTCCTCATTTCCGGTATTGTGATGTTGCTGTCGGCGATTCAGTTTTTCCGCCGTAAGTCATCTGCCGTAACCCTGTTTATTCTGGTTTTCGTCGGAACCCTGATTTGGGCACTGTTCGATGCGGGCTTCCATTTCTGGCAGTTGGTTTCGCGCCTGATGGTACCTGCAGGCCTGATGCTGGTGGCGTTCCTTACCTGGCCCGCGCTGCGTAAGCGTGAAGGCAAAAGCTCTCTGGCTAAAGTTTCCTATGTGCTTTCAGCGGTTATCGCGGTTGGCATGGTGGTCACCTTCGTGCAGATGTTCCAGCCGCACCCAACCGTTGCTTTTGACGGTAAACAGTTGCCGCTGATTCCGGTGGACAAATCTAAACCACAGCAGGACTGGAGCAGCTACGGCCGCACCCCTGAAGGTGACCGTTTCGCGGCGATCGACCAGATCACCCGTGACAACGTGAAAGACCTGCAGGTTGCCTGGACCTTCCACACGGGCGATACCCCAATCAGCCCAACCGGTAACGGCGCGGAAGATCAGCAAACGCCACTGCAGGTTGGCAACACGCTGTACCTCTGCACCCCGCACAACAACGTGATTGCGGTTGCAGCCGATACCGGCAAGCAAATCTGGAAGCGCGAAATCAATGCGCAGGCAGAAGTGTGGAACCGCTGCCGTGGTCTGGCGTATTTTGATGCGACCAAACCAGTACAGCAGCCAAGCCAGCCGGGCTCAACGCCGGTTCCTGCGCCAGCACTGGCGGCAGGTGACACTTGTCAGCGTCGTATTCTGATGAACACCATTGATGCGCGTCTGATTGCCATCAACGCTGACAACGGTGAGTTCTGTGAAGACTTCGGCGATCACGGTGTAGTAGACCTGAAAAAAGGGCTTGGCGCGGCGCCAGATCCACAGTATCAGCTGACTTCAGCACCACAACTGGCAGGCACCACCGTGGTGGTTGGCGGTCGTGTGGCGGATAACGTCCAGACCGATATGCCTGGCGGCGTGCTGCGCGGCTTTGACGTCATCACCGGTCAGATGCGTTGGGCGTTTGACCCAGGCAATGATGATCCAAACGCGGTTCTGATGCCGGGCAAAGACTACACCCGTAGTACCCCGAACTCATGGGCTCCGATGTCTTACGATCCGGCGATGAACACCGTGTTCCTGCCGATGGGTAGCTCATCTGTTGACCTGTATGGTGCAGAACGTACCAAACTGGATCACACCTATGGCGCTTCCATCCTTGCTCTGGATGCGACTACCGGTAAGCAGAAGTGGGTTTATCAGACCGTGCATAACGATCTGTGGGACTTTGACCTGCCAATGCAGCCAAGCCTGGTTGACTTCCCAATGAAGGATGGCACCACCAAGCCTGCAGTGGTTATCGGTGCGAAAACCGGCATGATTTGGGTGCTGGATCGCCTGACCGGCAAGCCTTTGACGAAAGTTGAAGAGCAGCCAATGCCGCAGGGTCATATTCCAAGAGAGCAGTACACCCAAACGCAGCCGCACTCAGTGGAAATGCCAAATATTGGCAACCAGAAAATGACTGAGTCTGACATGTGGGGCGCTACGCCGTTTGACCAGCTGGTGTGCCGTATCGCCTTTAAAGGCATGCGTTACGATGGACTGTTCACCGTACCGGACACCGACAAGTCACTCAGCTTCCCAGGTTCACTGGGTGGCATGAACTGGGGCAGCATCTCGTTTGACCCGAACAACCAGTACATGTTTGTTAACGACATGCGTCTGGGTCTGTGGGTGCAGATGGTTCCTCAGGACACCACGAAATCTTCTGCCAGCAACGGCGGTGAAGCGATCAACACCGGCATGGGCGCCGTTCCACTGAAAGGCACGCCTTACGCAGTGAACAAAACCGCTTCATGTCACCGCTGGGTATTCCTTGCCAGGCACCACCGTTTGGTACGCTTTCAGCTATCGACATGAAAACCCGTCAGATCGTTTGGCAGGTTCCAGTTGGCACCGTGCAGGATACCGGTCCATTCGGTATCAAGATGCGCGCACAGATGCCAATCGGTATGCCAACGCTGGGTGGTACTTTAGCGACTCAGGGTGGCCTGGTGTTCATCGCGGGTACGCAGGATTACTATCTGCGCGCCTTCGATAGTTCAACCGGTAAAGAAGTATGGAAAGCACGTCTGCCAGTCGGCAGCCAGGGCGGTCCAATCAGCTATGTTTCGCCGAAAACCGGCAAACAGTACATCCTGATCTCTGCAGGTGGTGCACGTCAGTCACCAGACCGTGGTGATTATGTGATTGCTTACGCGCTGCCTGACAGCAAGTAAGACCCAGTAAGAAGAAAGGCCGACATCATGATGTCGGCCTTTTTTTTATTAACCATCCGTGGCGCACTTCATTCCTTAAGGTACCTTATTCACTGCGGCTTAGAGGGGCGACGGCTTTTTTGTCCTCCCTTTCTTCCAGCTTCCCTGGCTCTTTCAGGATCGTTTCTGAAATTGCCCCCACTGACTTTGCCGCCAGCACTGCCGGCTTCCCTGGCTCGCTCCGGGTCCTCTGCAAAGTTCCCGGCACCACCTCTTTGCTTCTTTAGTGTCATAGCAGAGACCTCATCTAAGGGTGTTTTCTTCGACGTGGAACTAGCTAGCCACATTAATGATTATAGTCAGTAAGTTAGAGGTTGCTTTGGGAGATCTCCGATAATTTTACTGGCCGTCTCGCCACAGCGCCTGCAACTCGGCTGGGGCGACCTGTTCAGGAATCAAAATCACTATCGATCCCGCTTCCTGATGCGTGGCGTAGGTAATCTGAATGCGAAAATAGCGCTGATCGCCACGTCCGATGGTGGCAGCCTGGTCTTCCGGCTCGCCGAGCGGTAACGCCTGTTGCAGCACGCTGCATACCCGCTGCTTTTGCGGTTCCGGCAGTTGTGCCAGCGCAAATCGGCGCTCGCCACGCAGCCTGGGGATAAAAGCGATGCCCCCTTCACGCGCCAGTTCGATAATGGCGTCATCGGTCAGCTGAATATTCACGTTACGCCTACCTGCTGCCAGGCGGACTGAATGGCTTCCGCCACCGAGCGATTAAATCGTTTACCGGCGTGCTGCACCGTGAAGCCAGCGAAGGTGCTGAAATCCGCATCCTGCGGCAAGGTTTTATCGCAGAGGGTATCGTACCAGGCTTGTCCTGCCAGCTCCCAGGCAAAGCCGCCCAAAGCCTTAGCCGCCAGATAAAATGCCCGATTAGGAATGCCGGAGTTGAGATGCACGCCGCCATTGTCATCGCGCGTGTCGATATAATGATCCATATCTGCAGGCTGCGGATCTTTGCCGAGCATAGGATCGTCATAAGCGGTGCCCGGTGCTGACATGGATCGCAATCCACGGCCTTTGATGCCTGCGGCTAACAACCCTTCACCAATCAGCCAGTCGGCCTGATCGGCGCTTTGCTGTAAGTGGAACTGCTTCACCAGCGAACCAAATACGTCTGACATCGATTCGTTCAGCGCCCCGGATTGCTGAAAGTAAACCAGTCCCGCTTCGTTCTCGGTCACGCCGTGGGTAAGTTCATGCGCGACCACATCAATGGCGATGGTAAAGCGATTAAAGATCTCGCCATCGCCGTCACCAAACACCATCTGCTGACCGTTCCAGAAAGCGTTCTGATACTCCTTGCCGTAATGCACTGTGCCATCGAGTTTCAGGCCTTTGTTATCGAGTGAGTTGCGCTTAAAGATCTGCCAGTAGAAGTCATAGGTGATGCCGAGATAATTCCAGGCCTCTTCAGCCGCAATATCGCTATTGCCCGGCTGGCCTTCATCGCGAATTAAGGTGCCAGGCAGATTTTGCGTATTTTCGGCATCATAGATGGCACGTAACACGGTGCCGGGCTGAGCGGTGGCGGTGTTGGTTGCCCGGTGATTATGTTCAGCCATCAGTTGCTGAACATGGGTGAGGGTGCGGCGAGCGGATTCTTGCGGCGCACCCGAGCAGTGGTCAATGATGTTGCGAAGAATATACGGAGGAATAACGCTGTAGGTCATAGGAACTCCTGGCCGTGAGTGAACATGCCAGAAGTATAGTTTTTCAGCTAGGAGCGTGCTTTGCGGCTGCGTGATTTCTGCGGCTCAAGTGCGGTCACCTGGCTTTCCACCCAGCCATCATCCAAACGGGTGCGCAGTAGATCGCCTTTATGGAGCTGCTGAGTTTTCTTCACCAGCTGGCCTTGGGTATCGGTTGTCACGCTAAACCCGCGAGCCAGTGTAGCGAGCGGACTCACGCCTTCAAGTTGCGCAGCCAGATTGCCAAAGCGCTGACGATTGTGATTGAGCTGCTTCTCCATGCCCTGCTGCAATCGATACTGCCACTGCTGCATCTGTTGCTGCGCACGCAGAATGCGCCCCTGCGGCTGATGATTATTCAGGCGCTGTAACACCCGATCCTGCTGGCGATTGGCCACGCGCAGGCGTTGATCCATCGCTTCACCGAGGCGACGCTGCAACTGGAACAGCGTGGTTTGCTGACGCGCCAGACGCAACTGCGGATGCTGCTGCTGCAAGCGATGCTGAATACGCGTAAAACGACGCTGCTGCTCCGCCAGATAGAAATCCATCGCCATTTCCATACGCTGCTGCTGTGACTGCAAACGGCGCAGCAGCTCAACCTGATTGCGGCTCACCTGTTCTGCCGCTGCAGAAGGGGTAGGGGCGCGCAGATCGGCAACAAAATCGGCAATTGTGACGTCAGTTTCGTGTCCGACGGCGCTGACGATTGGCAGGCGACTGGCAAATATGGCGCGTGCCACACGCTCGTCGTTGAAGCTCCATAAATCTTCCAGCGAGCCGCCGCCACGGCCAACAATCAGCACGTCACACTCATCACGCTGGTTCGCCAGTTCAATGGCACGCACGATAGCTGCGGGTGCATCGACACCTTGCACTGGCGTGGGATAGATAATCACCGGCAACGAAGGATCGCGACGATGCAGCACGCGCAGCACATCATGCAGCGCGGCGCCAGTCGCGGAGGTAATCACGCCCACCTGACGCGCCGGATCGGGCAGCGGCTGTTTGAACTGCTGATCGAATAATCCTTCGGCAGCCAGTCGCGCTTTAAGCTGTTCGAACTGTTGCTGCAAAAGGCCTTCACCGGCCGGATGCATGCTTTCGATAATCAGCTGGTAGTCGCCGCGCGGTTCATACAGCGTAATGCTGGCGCGCACTAAAACTTGCTGGCCATGCTGTGGGCGGAAGGTCACGCGACGGTTACTGTTGCGGAACATCGCACAGCGAACCTGAGCGCCATCATCTTTAAGCGTGAAGTACCAGTGGCCGGAAGAGGGCTGAGTGAAATTCGAAATTTCAGCACTGAGCCACACCAGGCCCATCTCATTTTCCAGCAGTTGGCGCACCGTGGTATTCAGGCGGCTGACAGTAAAAATATTGGCGGTTGGCGGTAGCGACATGTGATGTAGATCAAATTTTAAATCAGAGGGTTAATCAACCGATACTACATTGCTCACTCGGAGGATCAAGACTTTTTCCTAAAAAACACTGGAGGCAATCGATTTCGGCCTGTATAATGCCGCGGCAATATTTTATCTGTTTTAATCGCCCCCAGGTGGAGATATTGCAATGCTAAGAATCACTAAAGAAGCCCTCACTTTCGACGACGTTCTGCTCGTTCCAGCTCACTCCACTGTGCTACCAAACACCGCTGATCTCAGCACCCAACTGACGAAAAACATCCGTCTGAACATCCCTATGCTGTCTGCTGCAATGGACACCGTGACCGAAGCCGGTCTGGCAATTGCATTGGCACAGGAAGGCGGTCTGGGCTTTATCCACAAAAACATGTCGATTGAGCGCCAGGCGGATGAAGTTCGCAAAGTGAAAAAACACGAAAGTGGCGTAGTGACCGATCCGCAAACTGTACTGCCTACCACCGCACTGGCGGCAGTGAAAGAGCTGACCGAGCGCAACGGCTTTGCGGGTTATCCGGTTGTGAACACCGACAACGAACTGGTCGGTATCATTACCGGTCGTGACGTGCGTTTTGTGACTGACCTGAGCCTGCCAGTTTCCGCAGTGATGACGCCAAAAGAGCGTCTGGTCACCGTGAAAGAGGGTGAAGCACGCGACATCGTACTGCAGAAAATGCACGAAAAACGTGTTGAGAAAGCGCTGGTTGTTGACGATAGCTTCCACTTGCTGGGCATGATTACCGTTAAAGATTTCCAGAAAGCAGAGCGTAAACCAAACGCCTGTAAAGACGCTGAAGGCCGTCTGCGTGTCGGTGCTGCAGTGGGCGCAGGTGCGGGCAACGAAGAGCGTGTTGATGCGCTGGTGGCTGCTGGTGTTGATGTGCTGCTGATTGACTCGTCACACGGTCACTCTGAAGGCGTTCTGCAACGTATCCGTGAGACCCGTGCTAAATATCCAAATCTGGACATCATCGGTGGCAACGTGGCGACCGGTGCGGGTGCATTGGCACTGGCCGAAGCGGGCGTGAGCGCCGTGAAAGTCGGTATCGGTCCGGGTTCAATCTGTACTACCCGTATCGTGACCGGCGTTGGTGTTCCACAGATCACCGCTGTTTCAGATGCAGTTGAAGCGCTGGAAGGCACCGGTATCCCGGTTGTGGCCGATGGCGGTATTCGTTTCTCTGGCGACATCGCGAAAGCCATCGCCGCAGGCGCAGCCGCTGTGATGGTGGGTTCAATGCTGGCGGGTACTGAAGAATCTCCGGGCGAAATCGAGCTGTATCAGGGCCGTTCGTTCAAATCTTACCGCGGTATGGGTTCACTGGGCGCGATGTCTAAAGGCTCATCTGACCGTTACTTCCAGACCGATAACGCCGCTGACAAATTGGTACCAGAAGGTATCGAAGGTCGCGTAGCGTACAAAGGCCGTCTGAAAGAGATCGTGCACCAGCAAATGGGCGGTCTGCGCTCTTGCATGGGCCTGACCGGTTGCCCAACTATCGACGATCTGCGCACTAAAGCAGAGTTCGTGCGCATCAGTGGCGCAGGCATCAATGAAAGCCACGTGCACGACGTGACCATCACCAAAGAGTCACCTAACTACCGTATGGGTTCATAATCCCGTAAGATTCAACGCCCGGCACCTGCCGGGCGCTTTTATTATTAAGTCCATCCCAATGGAAACGCCTCAATGACGACTGAAAATATTCATAAACATCGCATTTTGATCCTCGATTTTGGTTCTCAGTATACGCAGCTGGTCGCACGTCGCGTGCGTGAGCTGGGCGTCTACTGCGAGCTCTGGGCGTGGGATGTCACCGAAGAGCAGATTCGTGGTTTCAACCCAAATGGCATCATTTTGTCAGGTGGCCCGGAGAGCACCACTGAGCATAACAGCCCGCGTGCACCGGAATACGTGTTTAACGCTGGCGTGCCGGTGTTGGGCGTGTGCTACGGCATGCAGACCATGGCGATGCAGCTGGGCGGTAAAGTTGAAGGCTCTAACGAGCGTGAATTTGGTTATGCGCAGGTTGAAGTGCTGACGCAGAGCGCGCTGGTCCGTGACATCGAAGATGCCATCAGCGCCGCCGGCAAACCGTTGCTAGACGTGTGGATGAGCCACGGCGATAAAGTCACCGCTATCCCGGCTGGCTTTGAAACCGTTGCCAGCACCGAAACCTGTCCGTTTGCCATCATGGCGAACGAAGAGAAGAAATTCTACGGCGTACAGTTCCACCCGGAAGTGACGCATACCCGCCAGGGCCTGCGCATGCTGGAGCGTTTTATTCGCGACATCTGTGGCTGTGAAGCGCTTTGGACCCCAGCTAAGATCATCGAAGATGCCGTTGAGCGTCTGCGTGAGCAAGTGGGTGAAGACAAAGTGATCCTCGGCCTGTCAGGTGGCGTGGATTCTTCTGTTACCGCGATGCTGCTGCACCGCGCCATCGGTGACCGCCTGACCTGTGTGTTCGTGGATAACGGCCTGCTGCGTCTTAACGAAGCAGAGCAGGTGATGGACATGTTTGGCGACCACTTCGGTCTCAACATCGTTCACGTGGCCGCTGAAGACCGTTTCCTCGATGCGCTGGCCGGCGAGAACGATCCAGAAGCCAAGCGTAAGATCATTGGCCGCGTGTTCGTCGAAGTGTTTGACCAGGAAGCATTGCGTCTGGAAGACGTGAAGTGGCTGGCGCAAGGCACCATCTATCCTGACGTGATTGAGTCTGCGGCTTCTGCCACCGGCAAAGCGCACGTGATCAAATCGCACCACAATGTGGGCGGTTTGCCGAAAGAGATGAAGATGGGTCTGGTTGAGCCGCTGAAAGAGCTGTTCAAAGACGAAGTGCGTAAGATCGGCCTGGAACTCGGCCTGCCATACGACATGCTGTATCGTCACCCGTTCCCAGGTCCAGGTTTGGGCGTGCGTGTGCTGGGCGAAGTGAAGAAAGAGTATTGCGACCTGCTGCGTCGTGCCGATGCAATCTTCATCGAAGAACTGCATAAAGCTGACCTGTACAACAAAGTCAGCCAGGCCTTCACCGTGTTCCTGCCAGTGCGCTCTGTCGGCGTAATGGGCGACGGTCGTAAATACGATTGGGTTGTTTCACTGCGTGCGGTTGAGACCATCGACTTCATGACCGCGCATTGGGCGCACCTGCCGTACGATTTCCTCGGCCGCGTCTCCAACCGCATCATCAACGAAGTGAACGGCATTTCACGCGTGGTTTACGATATCTCAGGTAAGCCACCGGCCACGATTGAGTGGGAGTGATTTCCGCTGATTGAATTGCCTATCAAGCCCGCTTAAATGCGGGCTTTTTATTTAGAGGTGAGGGATAAGCCTAACGCCCGCCGCACGAGTAATCTCTGTTAGGGTAGTGAGCGTTGGATTTCCTTTTTCTGAGAGCGTTTTGTACAACTGCTGGCGCGACAACCCCGATTTGCGAGAGATTTCGCTAATGCCACCCCGGGCTTCAACTACCCGGCGAAGGGCGATCAGAAAGGCAGCTATCCCACCTTCTTCGTAGATATCTTCCAATGCCGTTTGCAGGTAGATTTCAGTGTAATCAGGGTTTTCTCGCAGCTCTGCTACCATCGCATCGTCGTGACTGACTGCTTTTTCTTTGGTGCAGATTGAGTGATGATAGTCATGCTGTTACCTCGGTGTGTTGCATTGCGTCCTCGCAAGCATTCAATCCAGCAAAAATTGTCTTTTATAAGCGACATTGATGCAACGCAAGGGTTAGAGAAGTGTGTGCATCTGCGAGATATACGCCATTCTTTTATTGCCAACCGACATACATTTTCAGTGCAATTTGTCCTATCGCATAGTTAGTGAATACAAACTCACCACTATCAATGCATGATGGCAGGTGAATTGTTACTCATCAGGATGCCGTCGATGCTGCCACTGAAAGCCTTTCTACTCTCTTTCCTCTGTATTGTGCTGCTCTCACTGGCGGCCAGTCTGGCGCAGGCCACGCGCACCGGTGAGTTAACCAGTGAGCGCGGTGGATGGGCGACGGCGCGACGAGATTCGGCCGGGATAGCGCCGGATCCGCATCAATATGCCAATCTGGCCATCGTACAGGTCTATGCCGCACCCACCTACGGCTGGAAGGGCGCCGTCGCCGTGCATCCATGGATCATTTTCAAACGCGCGGGAGAGACGAAGTACAACCGTTATGAAGTGATCAGCTGGGGCAGCGGTGTCAAAGTGCGACGCAACTCCAATCTGCCCGATGGATACTGGTACGGCGCAAAACCGCGTTTGCTGGTGGAGCATCGTGGCAAGGAAGCTGAAGCGATGATTCCACAGATTGAAGCGGCGATAAAATCCTATCCGTGGCCAACGACCTATCACGCGTGGCCGGGGCCCAATAGTAATACCTTCATGGCGCACATTGGACGTGAAGTGCCTGCGTTGAAGCTGGATTTGCCTGCCAATGCTTTAGGCAAAGATTATCGCTCACTGCTTCATCCAATTGGATTACCGCCGTCGGGGCGCGGTGTGCAGGTGTCAATTTTAGGTGTGCTGGGCGTGACGGTTGGCGCAGAAGAAGGTCTGGAAGTGAATGTGCTTGGGCTGAATCTTGGGCTCGATTTCACGCCACTCAAGTTGCGCTTACCCTTTATTGGCGGGATTGGACGAGACAATTTGCAGAAGGACAATCCGTGATTGTGCCTGTAGCGCAATAAATTGCGCCGCTACGGCTTGATGCGTTTTGAGATTGTCTGATCCAAATCGCACGATTTGTAACGGCGCGATTTATCGCGCAACCGAAGAGCATCAACACACGCCGAAATCACCTTCTTCGTGATACAAATTCACGCTATCCGCCCTGACTTCGATCTCACGCTTAATGGCGTCATCAACGCGTGCACACCATAGCAACTCACCTTCAACCCGTGTGACCTGCATCTTTGGGCCACCGGTCTTCGACTGCACAAAATCATCAACTTTAAACATGCTGTTTCTCCCTCAGGTAAGTGATAGCGCTAAGTGTATATGCGCTTGAACTCAGGCGCGCTCGAATTTGTGCGCTGTTTTCCAACAACAATATAAGTATGGGATACCAAGGCATTTCTTGTTTTTTCTCACTTTGAATACTGCTGACATAGCATCTGAAAATTGGTGAAGGTTGTCAATTGACAACCTAAAATTCAAAGTATAAGGTGGCATGCAATGTCAGAAATGAAGCGGCATCCTCATAAAGAAATCGAAATTTTCTAAGGATCAAAAATGGAATTTGAATTCACGTTACGTTTTCAGTTGAGTGAAGCTGTTTCAGACGATGGGGTTCTGGAGCGACTCGGTGCTGCAGGCTCTACTGATGCGCTGGTGGGCACCGGCGTGGCAGGTAAATTGAGTCTGATGTACTGCCGGGAAGCGGAGAGTGCACAGCAAGCGATTCGCGATGCTTTAGCCGAAGTCATTCAGGCTTTACCCGATGCTGAACTGATTGAAGCGTCCCCGGATCTGGTCGGCCTTACGGACATCGCCGAGTTGATCGGCGTGTCGCGCCAGAATATGCGCAAGCTGATGCTTGCCCACAGTCCGCAGTTCCCACGTCCGGTTCATGATGGTAAAACCGCGCTGTGGCATCTTGTCGATGTGGTGGAGTGGTTAAATCTAAGAGGCTCTGCCCGCGTGACACCAGGCATCAGTGAACTGGCGCGCGCAACGTTGCAACTCAACTTGCAGCAGGCGCTGCAACGTTACGCGCACTGTCTTTGAACTCAGTGGTGCAGTAAAAACACCGTCGCCAAACCGAGGAAAATAAAGAAACCGCCAGTGTCGGTGATGGCAGTGATCAGCACGCTGGAGCCCACGGCCGGATCGCGTTTCATCTTGGTCATGATCAACGGAATCAGCACACCCATTAGCGCCGCCAGCAGCAGATTAAGCACCATGGCTAGCATCATTACGCCACCGAGTTGCAGGTTGTCGTACATCAACCAGGTGACGGCCCCCATAATTCCACCCCAGAACAGGCCGTTAATCAGCGCAACGCCGAGTTCACGTACTACCAGGAAGGAAAAGTTACCCGGTTCCACTTGATGCAGCGCCAGCGCACGCACAATCATGGTGATGGTCTGATTGCCGGTATTACCGCCAATCCCGGCCACAATCGGCATCAGTGCCGCCAGCGCCACCAACTGGGAAATGGTGGCTTCAAACAAGCCAATCACGCGTGAGGCGATAAATGCCGTACACAGGTTGACCGCCAGCCACGCCCAGCGTTTACCCACCGCTTTGCGTACCGGCGCGAACACATCTTCGCCCTGGCTGATACCACCCATCTTACGGATATTGCTCTCGTTCTCTTCGTTCACCAGATCGATCACGTCTTCCACGGTGATACGCCCAATCAACTTGCCTTTAGCATCAATAACGGCGGCGGAGATCAAGTTATAACGTTCGAACGCACTGGCCGCTTCTTCGGCTTTGTCATCGAGCTGGAAGGTGGTCGGGCGCGAATTCATGACTTCTGAAACCAGCGTTTTTGGCTTGTTGAGCAAGATATCGGTCAGTGTTAACTCACCCAGCAACTGATTCTGCTCGTCGGTGATGAAGATTTTATCGGTGCCACCCGGCATGCTTTTGCGCTTGCGCAGAAAGCGCTGTACGGTGGCGAGGGTCACGTCAGAGCGGACGGTAAGGATATTGAAATCCATCACCTGCCCCACGCGGTCGCGATCCAACTCGATCACTTCCAGCAGGCGTGCGCGCAGGTTAGGT
This sequence comes from Pantoea rodasii, assembly GCF_002095465.1. Lineage (GTDB taxonomy): Bacteria > Pseudomonadota > Gammaproteobacteria > Enterobacterales > Enterobacteriaceae > Pantoea > Pantoea rodasii. The sequence goes on from NZ_MLFP01000012.1 coordinate 99,753, forward strand.
TCCAGCGTGGTGAGTAAACGTCCGGTTAAATCGCGCGGCAGATAGCGCGCCAGATATACCTGATCGTCGATGTCCAGCGGCTCAATAGCGTGCAGAATCTCGCGATCAGTCATACCTTCCGTCAGGCTGGCCCAGACGGTTTCGGAAGCTTCGACCAGCACGCGACCGCGCTGCTCAGGGGGCACAAGGCGCCATAAAGCCAGACGCTCTTGTTCGGGTAGTGCTTCGAGGATATCCGCTAAGTCAGCAGCATGCAGTAGCTGCAGCTCTTCTTCCAGCTGGTGGCGCCAGTCGGTGATCTCCCGCAGTTCTGCGGCATTGAGATCAATCGATTTATCCAGCAGCACATCAACGAGATCGTCTTCGCTGAGGAGCAGATGCAAGATGCGCTGGCGGATTTCAGTTAATTGTTGTGCATACGGAGCAGACATAACGCGTCCCTTGTGTCTGTAAAGTCAGGTCAAAGTGTAGCGCGTTGCGGGTAATCAGGGCGTATTTAGCAGCATTGTCACAAACGGGCAATGTGAAGCGACAAGCAACGATGACCCGCAAGTTCCTTAGCGCGAATCGCTGGTGCTCAGTGTGGTAACCGGCTCAGGCGCGGCTTTTTTCTGCTGATGATGCTCAATAGCACCGGGAATGATAAAAATCAGACGGCCAACCAAAATAAAGAAACTGATCAGCAAAATAATGCGAGTCATGGTACCGGTTTTGGGACGTCTTCGTGCAGGGATGGCGCTGTTCACGCGGGGTGGTTCCTGTAAATGCCCGGCTGGGCGGTGGCAATATTTAGTCACAGTTGCAACTTCAGGTCAATCGCTGTGTGAAAAATGAGCAGAGAGCGTTAAGGCCGCCTGAAGCGGCCATAACTTCAATAACTGGCTTTTTGCGCCAGCAGCGTGGCGAAACGGTATTTAATGCGATCGCCGTTTTCATCCCGACGATGCAGTTCACCGATATCTTCGTTGTATTTCACGATGTGCCAATTGCGGTAGTATTCGCTCAACTCACCGGATTTAAAGGCAAACGGGAAGTTTTGCGTATTCGGATAATCATCCGTATTCATCGCTGCCACAATCAGGTTATAGCCATACTTCACCGTGCTCGCCTGCATGTCGGCAATCAACTGCGGGATGGTTTCCGGTTGCAGGAACATCATCACCACAGTTGAAAACACGAACTGATAGCCACCGTTGAATCGCACCTGATTGAGATCGCACAGTTCGGTGCGGATGTTCGTCAGATGCTCTTCATGGATAATGCTATTCAGGCGCTCAAGGCTGACCGGATTGCTATCCCAGGCGGTAACGTCAAAGCCATGTTGATTGAGGAACAGGCTGTTACGACCCTGACCACTGCCGAGATCCAGAGCCTTACCCACTGTCAGTTTTGGCAGTGCAGCCAGCACCTCGGAGTGGGTGGGCGTCATGCCATACTTATCCGCAAAATAATTGTCGGGTCGTATTGTCATAGCGATACAGCGGGCCAGCAGCCCGCGTTACTCCTCTTCCAGCGTCAGTTTCCAGCCGGTGACATCGTTCCAATAGGCCTGCTCGCGCTCCAGATCCAACTGCACCAGCGTGTTCTGGCTCAGGAAGCCGCGCGGGAAGGTCAGCGTCCAGTTGCTGTCATCCGCTTTGAGCTTGAGTGAATCCGGTTTGGTGGTGGCCTGACGTTGATTATTTAACAACGTGCCCAAACGTAGCAGGAACACCATCGGCAGGAACTGTTTCTTTTTGAACAAGGTGAAACGTGGCATCTCATCCTGCTTCACCGCTTTACGATGGTAGCGTACCAGCGTCGCCAGCAGCATCTGTTGATCCTGGTTAAACCCGGGCATGTTTGAGTTCTGCAGAATGTAAGCCGAATGACGTTGCATGCCGCTGTGGTTGATGGTCAACCCGACTTCATGCAAGAGCGCAGCCCACTTCAACAGTGCTGAAAGCTGAGGATTCGCCTGCTTGGGATTTTGATCCAGCCACTGCAAATAAAGCTGCTCGGTGGTTTCCAGCACGCGACGCGCCTGATCGCTATCAATCACGTAATGGTTGGCCAGACTTTGAGCGGTGCGGCTGCGAATGTCCTGATGGCGGAAACGGCCCTCCATCTCGTACAGCACGCCTTCACGCAACGCGCCGTCGGACAGGCGCAGCTCACGGATTGCCAACGCATCAAACGCACCACACAGAATCGACAGGCCCGGCACAAACACCGCTTTACGTTCTTCCGACAAACCCGGCAGGCTTAGCGCGTTGAAAGACTTGTGCTTCAACACTTCGGACACCAGCATTTCCAGCGTTTCCGGGGTGATCAGCTTCTCTTTCTCGCCCATTGCCAGCAACACTTCGCAGGCCGCTTTGATCGAACCGGACGCGCCCAGCGCATACTGCCAGCCGTGCAGACGATACTGCCACGCCATGGTTTCTAACTTCTGTGCGGCAGACAATCGCGCACGACGGAAGTTTTCCGGTGTGATTTCCCCTTTCGGGAAATAGAGATTGGCGAAGCTGACACAACCCATGCGGCGGCTTTCGACCAACTGCGGTTCAAAATCTTCACCAATCACCAGCTCAGTTGAACCACCACCGATATCGATGACCAGCTTGCGGCCTTTTTCCGGCTGCGTATGCTCCACGCCCATAAAGATCAGACGCGCTTCTTCGTTGCCGGAAATCACCTCAATCGGATACGGGATCACTTCAGCTGCGCGCTGCAGGAACTCTTCCGCATTGGTGGCAATACGCAATGTGTGCGTGCCAACAATAGTGACGTTTGCCGGGCTGAACCCCTGCAAACGTTCCGCGAACAGTGCGAGGCAGTTCAAGCCGCGCTCCATCGCCTCATCGCTTAAGCGGTTCTGAGCATCCAACCCGTCGGCCAGATGCACACGCTGCTTTAAGCGCCCCAGCACTTGCATGGCACCATCGACCACACGGGCAATCACCATGTGGAAACTGTTTGAGCCCAAATCGATGGCAGCAAATTCCTGCGGTTTCGGCGTACTTTTATGGGAAATTGGCATAGGCGTTATTCGGGTTGTTCCAGTTTCTTGATGTAATCGTAAATCGCCAGCTGCGAGCGCACCTTCTTGCGATTGCCGCGCGGAACATAACGGTTACTCAGTTCTTTGTCCACGATGCGCGCTTTCACGGTATCACTCAACAGAATGGCAATGATATCCAGAATGCGCTGCTTCACGCGGGGATCAAGGATCGCAACGGCCACCTCAATACGGTGATCGATATTACGCGTCATCCAGTCTGCGGAAGAGAGATAGACTTTTTTCTCGCCGCCGTTCTCAAAAATATAGACGCGGTCGTGCTCAAGATAACGGTCAACGATGCTGGTAATGCGAATATTTTCACTGATGCCCGGTAAATCAGGAATCAAAGAACACATGCCGCGCACCAACAGATTGATCTTCACGCCAGCGGATGATGCCGCATACAAACGATCAACCAAACCGTTATCCACCAGGTTATTGATTTTCAGCGTAATGCCAGCCGGCTTTTTCTGCTGAGCCTGGGCAATCTCGGCATCGATCAACTTATACAGCATGTCGCGTGAGTTCTGCGGCGATACCAATAAGTGTTCGAATGTTACCGGGCGATACGGGTTCTCAATGAAGTTGAACACGCGGCGCACTTCATTGGTGATGCGCGCATCGGCGGTCAGCAATGAATAGTCAGTATAAATGCGGGCGGTTTTTTCGTTGAAGTTACCGGTGCCAATATGCGCATAACGCACGATCTCACCGTTTTCACGACGTGAAATCAGGAACAGCTTGGCGTGAATTTTCAGACCCGGCGCAGAGAAAATTACGTGCACACCGGCTTCCGTCAGACGTTTTGCCCAGCGAATGTTGGCTTCTTCATCGAAACGCGCCTGCAGCTCAACCACCACGGTGACTTTTTTACCGTTGTAAGCAGCGTGAATCATCGCATCCATGATGCGTGAGTTCTTAGCTACGCGATAAATGTTGATCTTAATCGCCAACACACTCGGGTCAAACGACGCCTGACGCAGCAGCTCCAGCACGTGCTCGAAGGTGTGGTACGGATAATAAAGCAGCACATCGCGATTACGGATGGCATCAAAACCGTTGCGGAAGCCGTCAAAGCCGATATGGCGAATTTGCGGCAATGGACGGTTTTCCAGATTGGCTTTGCCGACGTTCGGGAAGCCAATAAAGTCTTTAAAGTTGTGGTAGCGGCCGCCCGGCACAATCGAATCGTCGTTCGAAATCGCCAGCTTATGGCGCAGCATTTCCACCATCGCGTCCGGCATATCACGCTGATAAACGAAGCGCACAGGTTCTGCGTTAAGACGCTGTTTCAGGCTGGAGGACATCAGTTCCAGCAGGCTCGATTCCATCTCAGTGACGAGGTCATATTCGGCATCGCGCGTCATCTTCATCGAATAGGCATTCAGCGCGTCATAATCGAAGAAGCCTTTGAAGATTTCATCCAGGCAATAGCGCAGGATGTTATCCAGCAGAATCATGGGTTTGCGACGACGCGGCGATTCGGCCGGTAAATTGACGAAGCGCGGCACCTTATCCGACGGGATTTCCAGCAGCGCATAACGAATATCGTCGCCGCGGATAATCTCAACCGCCAGATAGGTGTAATCGTCTTTGAGGAACTCAATCAGATCGGTGTCGTGGTTAATCAGAATCGGCGTGACGTGCTGGCGTAATTGATGTTTGAAGTAATAGCGCAGCCACTCTTGCTGATTCGGCGACAGCTGGCGTTCGTTAATCAGGAAGATCTGATTACGTGCCATCTCCAGCAGCAGATCGTTGTACAGGGCATCGAATTCCTGATCCGATTTCTGTACCCGCAGCTGAATTTTTTTCAATATATGACGAAGTGTCGTTGGCGTGCCCTGTTCCTCACCGATCAGAATGCGACGTTTCAGATCGGCGAAGCGCACTTTGTAGAACTCTTCGAGATTGTTGGAGTAAATCCCCAGGAAGCGCATACGCTCAATCAGCGGGTTAGTCTTGTCCGCGGCTTCCTGTAATACACGTTCATTGAAGCTTAACCAGCTTATTTCTTTTTCTATATACAGCTTTTCCTGACCCATTCTGACTCCGTGATGCTGTTGCTGGACGGATTGTCCGGCGGGAAAATCGCAAAAATGCGCCTCCGCTCAGTGTCCATCACCATTATGGCGAGAGTATGGCAAGCTTGTCCAACGTCAAAGGTTGTCTTATCAATCAGCTACGGGCAACATAGCGACGTGTTTTCACCTGTAACCTGGCCTGCATGAGCATAAATCGTATCCCTGTCCATTTCAGCGACCGTCGTCGCCGTGCTGTCGATCAGTTTGTTCGTCGCGTGGTGACGGGTTGCGGCGTGGGCATTTTACTGCTGATGCTGCTGCTATTCTTCTGGCTGATCTGGGTGGTATTACCCCTTTTCAGCGCGCCGGGCATGCAAGCCACCACCAATATACAACTTTGGGATAAAGCCCCGGTGCTGGCGATGGGCAGCGAAGGGCAGCTTGGCTGGCGCATCAGCCGTAATGAAGCGCGCTTTATTCCGCTCGACGGACAGCCCGCCGCTCAGGCGTTGCCGCTATCGGGACATCCTGATGCGGCGGTGAAAAGCAGCAACAGTAGCAGCGTGTTGCTTAATATGCAGGGTGGATTGATGCTGATGCAACCGTTGATCCACGACAATCAAGGCGAATGGTTTTTCCCGTTTGGCGATCGTCCGCTGCATCTGGCGCAAGGCGACGTCACAAACATGGCGTTAACTTCCCTTGGCGATCACCAATGGCGTATCGCCGCGCAAACCCCTGCGGGCATTAGCGTGATGACGCTGGAGAACCAGCAAAACGTTAACCAGATTCTGCTGCCTCAGCAGCAAGCCGACCTTCTGCTGTTATCTCCCGATGGTACGTTACTGTACGCCAGTGAAGGGCGTCTATTGCGCGTGTGGCAGATTACCCCCGAGGGCGCACAGCTGCGTGAAACCCAAACCCTGAATCAGCGGCCACAAAGCCTGCATATCCTGACGGGTGGTCGTACGCTGCTGATTCAGGACGCGCAGGGCGTGCATCAGTGGTTTTCGATTGCCGGTGATAAAGGGCCGCGCCTGCAAGAAATTCATACCTTCAACAGCAGTCAGGACGCGATGAATGTTGTGCCTGAATCGCAACGCCGTGTGTTCGCAACCTATAACGCTGCCGGTGAAATCAAACTGTTTGCCAGCAAACAGCAGGGACCGATTTTGACCCGTCAGCTGGCGCCGGGTATTCAGGCGCTGGCATTGGCGCCGCGCGGCGATGCGCTGATTGTGGAGCGCGCAGGGCAGTGGCAGCAGTTTGCGCTGGATAACCCATGGCCGGATTTCACCTGGCGCAACCTGTGGCAAAAAATCTGGTACGAGAACTATCCGCAGGCGGATTGGGTATGGCAATCCACCGCTGCCGGTGACAGCTATCAGGCCAAATTCAGCCTGATACCGATGGTGATGGGCACGCTAAAAGCCGCCTCGCTGGCGCTGCTGTTTGCCACGCCGCTGGCGCTGGCGGCAGCGATGTACACCGCCTGGTTTATGTCACCGGGATTACGCCGCTGGGTGAAGCCGGGCATTGAAATGATGGGTGCGCTGCCCAGCGTGGTGATTGGTTTAATTGCCGGCGTCTGGCTGGCACCGCACGTGAGTACCGCGCTGGTCGGCGTGCTGCTATTGCCCCTGGTGCTGGCGGTGACTTTACTATTGTGCGGCGTGCTCAGCCCGTATCTGCCCAATCGCTGGCGACGTCCGGGTTTTGAAGTGATTTTGCTGTTGCCGGTATTACTGGCTGTCACGCTCTTAACGCTGTGGCTGCGACGCAATTGTGGCCGGATATCGGTGAGCGGCTGGCACATTACGAACAACGCAACTTATTAGTGGCTGCGCTGGCGATGGGGTTTGCGCTGGTGCCCCTGATATTCACGCTATCGGAAGATGCGTTATTCAGCGTGCCGGGCGCGCTGGGACAAGGTTCACTGGCGCTGGGTGCCACGCCGTGGCAAACCCTGACGCGCGTGGTAATGCCTGGCGCATCGGCAGGTATTTTTGCCGCCCTGATGATCGGCTTTGGCCGAGCGGTGGGCGAAACCATGATCGTGCTGATGGCTACTGGCAACACGCCAGTCAGTGAAGGTGGCCTGTTTGCCGGATTGCGCGCGCTCTCTGCCAACATCGCCATCGAAATGCCAGAAGCCGCAGCGGGCAGTGCCCATTACCGCATTCTGTTCCTCAGCGCATTGTTGTTACTGATATTCACACTGGTGATCAACACCGTAGCGGAGCTGATTCGTCAGCGCTTGCGCCAGCGCTACAGCCAGCATGAGGGACAGGGATGAAAGCGATGCGTCAAAACGATCGCTGGCGCTGGCTCACCGCCGGTGCGGTCGCCGTGTGCCTGCTGGCGTTTACCTTGTTGATTGGCCTGCTGGGCTGGCAGGGCATGCGTGCTTTCTGGCCACAGCCGGTCGACCAATATCTGTTCCAGCCGCCAGAAGGCGCAGCGGTCATGGTATTGGGCGAAACGTTGCACCAACAGCCGCAGGGCGAGCAGTGGCGCTATGTGGTAAAAACCGGCAATCGTGATTTTGCCGCCCCGGATTTCCGCGTGCTGTATAGCCAGGGCGCGGCGAAAACCCGTCGTCCGGCGGATGCGATTGTTTTGCAGCGGCGCAGCGGCGGCAATGCTTACGGCTGGCTGGTTGAGCTGCGAGAAGATAATGAGGTGCTGACCGCACGCGATCGTGATGCACTGCTGCATCAACGGCTGGTGCAGGTCCACGAGCAGTTACGTCAGGCGAGCCATATTCGTCGTGTACAAATGGCGCGACTGAATGCCCAGCTGGAAAATCTGCAGCAACAAGTTGATGAACAGCGACAGCGCGGTACGTTCACCTTGCAGGACCAATCGGAATTCGATGCCAACAGCGTGGCGCTACAGCGGCGTTTTAGCGCGTTAGCGCAACAGCTAACGCATCTTCAACACGAAAGCCAGCGCGACACGCTGATACTGCGTGATGTACAAGGCCAGGATCACATCATTCCGCTGGCACAGGTGGTGGATACCTGGTATCCGAATGCGATGTCGTTTGGTCAGAAAGTGCAGCACTTCTTCAATCAAATTTGGCAGTTTGTCAGTGATTCACCGACATCGGGCGGCGGCGAGAGCGGGGCGTTCCCGGCGATTTTTGGCACCGTGCTGATGGTGTTGCTGATGTCGATTATCGTGATGCCGCTGGGCGTCGTCGCGGCGGTGTGGCTGCATGAATACGCCGGACGTAATGCGCTTACCCGGTTGGTGCGCATTGCGGTGGTGAATCTCGCCGGTGTGCCGTCGATTGTGTATGGTGTGTTTGGTTTAGGCTTTTTTGTCTGGTTGATTGGCGGCACGATTGATCAGCTGTTTTTCTCACGCTCACTGCCCAATCCTACCTTTGGCACGCCCGGTTTGCTGTGGGCGGCATTAACGCTGGCGCTGCTGACTTTGCCGGTGGTGATTGTCGCCACCGAAGAGGGGCTATCGCGTATTCCAGATAATCTCCGTCAGGGCTCATTGGCGCTCGGCGCTACGCAGGCGGAAACGCTGTGGCGCGTGGTGCTGCCGCTGGCGGTTCCCGCTATGTTAACCGGCCTGATTCTGGCCGTGGCGCGTGCGGCGGGCGAAACCGCGCCACTGATGCTGGTGGGCGTGGTGAAGATGGCACCGGAGCTGCCGGTGGATGCGGTGTTCCCGTATCTGCACCTCGACCGCAAATTTATGCACCTCGGTTTTCAGATTTACGATTTGGCGTTTCAGAGCCCGAACATCGATGCTGACCGACCGCTGGTTTACGCTACCGCATTGCTGCTGGTGGCGATCATCCTGTCGCTCAATCTGCTGGCGATGACGCTGCGCCATCGGCTGCGCGAGCGTTACCGCATTATGACGCACTAGAAAGGTTTTTAGATGACGCCCGATTACGATATTGCGTTAACCGTCAACCAGCTTTCGCTGTGGTATGGCGAGCGCCAGGCGCTGAACAACATTGATTTACAGATCCCAAAAAAGCGCATAACCGCGCTGATTGGCCCTTCCGGCTGCGGCAAATCGACGCTGCTGCGTTGCTTCAATCGCATGAATGATGTGATAGATCGCTGTCGTATTGAAGGCGAGATTCTGTTGGATCAGCATGCGGTGATGCAGGCGAATCAGGATCTGCCGGCTTTGCGTCGTCGTATTGGCATGGTTTTCCAGCGCCCCAATCCGTTCCCTAAATCGATCTATGAAAATGTGGTGTACGGTCTGCGTCTGCAAGGGGTGCGCGATCGCCGAGTATTAAATGAAGCCTGCGAACGTGCGCTGCGTGCGGCGGCGCTGTGGAGTGAAGTGAAAGATCAGCTGGCGCAGAATGCGTTGACGCTCTCCAGCGGGCAGCAGCAGCGTTTGGTGATTGCGCGCGCGATTGCTATTGAGCCGGAAGTGTTACTGCTGGATGAGCCGACGTCGGCGCTCGACCCGATCTCAACCCTGGTGATCGAAGAGTTGATGACCACGTTAAAGCAGCATTTCACGCTGGTGCTGGTGACGCACAATATGCAGCAGGCGGCGCGCGTGTCAGATTACACGGCGTTTATGCATAACGGGCAACTGGTGGAGTTTGATGAAACCGATCGCATCTTCACCTCGCCCAAAGCGCGCAAAACCGAAGATTACATTACGGGCAGATTTGGATAATCCATTCTGCAATCTGTAGCGGCGCAATTCATTGCGCGTAATGTCGTGCAGATAAAAAAACAGCGCGATAAATCGCGCCGTTACGGTGTGTGCCTGCTTTTGGTTATTCGTGCGCGTAACCTTGCGGCGGCAACGGTTGCCCATCCAGCCAGGCTTTTCCTTCACGCATCGCTAAGCGCCCATCGACAAACCAGCCGATCACCAGCGGATAAATCGCATGTTCCTGATGCTGAACACGTGAAGCGATCTCGGCTTCATCATCTTCGGCAAACACCGGCACGCGCGCCTGCAAAATCACCGGGCCGCCATCCAGTTCGTCAGTGACAAAGTGCACCGACGTGCCGTGTTCCTCGTCGCCATTTTCTAATGCCTGGCGATGGGTGTGCAGTCCGGGATATTTCGGCAACAGCGACGGATGGATATTCACCAACCGGTCGTGATAATGCGCGACAAACGCCTGGCTAAGAATGCGCATGTAACCGGCCAGCACCACTAAATCCGGTGCGTAGGCATCGATTTCCTGCATCAGCTGGCGATCAAAGGCATCGCGGTCGGCAAAGTCACTGGCGGTGAGCGCATGGCCCGGCACGCTGGCTTCCTGCGCGCGCGTCAGACCCAACGCCGAGGCTTTATTACTGAAAACGGCAGCGACGCTGCCGTTGACACGCCCGCTTGCGCAGGCGTCAAGGATGGACTGAAGATTGCTTCCGTTGCCGGAGATCAGCACAACCAGTTTTTTCATGGATTAATGACCACTCGCTCTTCTGAGTCAGAGGCGTTAATCACACCGATTTTCCACGCCTGCTCGCCGGCGTCGGTCATCAGCTGTACCGCTTTATCGGCATCGTCCGGGCTCAGCGCGATGATCATGCCCACGCCGCAGTTAAAGGTACGGTACATTTCATGACGGCTAACGTTACCGGCCTGCTGCAGCCAGGTGAACACGGACGGCCACTGCCAGCTCTTCTCATCAATCACCGCCTGAGTGTTGTCTGGCAGCACGCGTGGGATGTTTTCCCAAAAGCCACCACCGGTCAGGTGAGAAATCGCGTGTACATCCACCTGTTCGATCAGGCTCAGGATGTTTTTCACGTAAATGCGGGTCGGTGCCAGCAGGTGATCGGCCAGTGGCTTGCCATCCAGCTGTTTGGTTTCTGGGTTGGTCTGGCTGACTTCCAGAATCTTACGCACCAGAGAATAACCGTTCGAATGCGGGCCGCTTGAACCCAGTGCGATCAGCACGTCGCCGTCCTGCACTTTCGTACCGTCAATGATTTCTGATTTTTCCACCACGCCCACGCAGAAACCCGCCACGTCGTAGTCTTCGCCGTGGTACATGCCTGGCATCTCAGCGGTTTCACCGCCGACCAGCGCACAACCAGACTGCAGACAACCTTCGGCGATACCGGTGATCACCGCTGAAGCGGTATCCACATCCAGTTTGCCGGTGGCGTAGTAGTCGAGGAAGAACAGCGGCTCAGCGCCTTGCACAATCAGGTCATTCACACACATCGCAACCAGATCGATACCGATGCTGTCATGACGTTTGAGATCCATCGCCAGACGCAGCTTGGTGCCGACGCCATCGGTTCCGGAGACCAGCACAGGCTCGCGGTATTTCTGCGGCAGCGCACAGAGCGCGCCAAAGCCACCCAATCCACCCATCACTTCCGGGCGGCGAGTTTTCTTTACTACGCCTTTAATACGGTCAACCAGATCGTTACCAGCATCGATATCAACACCGGCGTCTTTGTAGCTGAGAGAGGTTTTGTCGGTCACTGCGGAATCCCCACGCGAATTGCGGTTGGTGGCAAAAATTAAGCGCGCTAATTCTACCAGTGCAGGCAAACGTTTGCGAGTCCCATCTCACGCCGCTTTGCACAGCGCTGATTTTTCGCCAATGATTATGATCACGCGGATCTCGCTAAGCCATTGACCAATGACAAGTGGCGCGGCGGCAAAAAGGCGGTATAATCCGGCGATTTTTTTTAGCTCAACTCAATTCCGGGAGAACAATCATGAAGATCGTGGAAGTCAAACACCCGCTGGTCAAACATAAACTGGGCCTGATGCGTGAGCATGATATCAGCACCAAACGCTTCCGCGAGCTGGCCTCGGAAGTCGGCAGCCTGCTGACTTATGAAGCCACCGCCGATCTGGCCACTGAGCGCGTCACTATTGAAGGCTGGAACGGCCCGGTTGACGTCGATCAAATCAAAGGCAAAAAAATCACCGTAGTGCCGATTCTGCGTGCGGGCCTTGGCATGATGGAAGGTGTGCTGGAGCACGTGCCAAGCGCGCGTATCAGCGTGGTAGGTATCTACCGTGACGAAGAGACGCTGGAGCCAGTGCCGTATTTCCAGAAGCTGGTGTCCAACATTGAAGAGCGTCTGGCGCTGGTGGTGGATCCGATGCTGGCAACCGGTGGTTCGATGATCGCCACCATTGATCTGCTGAAGAAAGCCGGCTGCAACAGCATTAAGGTGCTGGTGCTGGTCGCGGCACCAGAAGGTATTGCGGCGCTGGAGAAAGCGCATCCGGATGTGGAGCTGTACACCGCGTCAATCGATCAGGGATTGAACGAGAAAGGCTATATCATTCCAGGCTTGGGTGATGCAGGCGACAAGATTTTCGGAACGAAATAAATAAAGCATCCAGCCGGCCAGAGAGTCGGCTTTTTTTGGTCAAAAACACACAACTCAAGTAATGCCCTTTAGTTCAGTGCCGCATAAACACCAGCACCTTTGGTAGCGGCGCGATTTATCGCGCTCTTTTTCCCGACATGGCACTTAGCGTGTTGGAATATTGCGTAATGAATTGCGCTGCTCCTTGATGGCGCGGCCTGAACAAACAGCATTCATAACGACTAATGGGGATAGAGAGATAATGACAAGACGCGCGATCGGGGTAGACGAACGTCCACCGCTGCTGCAAACCATTCCACTCAGCCTGCAACACCTGTTCGCCATGTTTGGCGCCACGGTGCTGGTGCCGATCCTGTTCCACATCAACCCGGCCACCGTTCTGCTGTTCAACGGCGTCGGTACGCTGCTGTATCTGTTTATCTGTAAAGGTAAAATCCCGGCGTATTTGGGTTCGAGCTTCGCCTTTATTTCACCGGTGCTGCTGTTGTTGCCGCTGGGTTATGAAGTGGCGCTGGGCGGCTTTATCCTGTGCGGCTTCCTGTTCTGCGTGGTGGCGCTGATCGTCAAAAAAGCCGGCACCGGCTGGCTGGATGTGATGTTCCCACCGGCGGCGATGGGCGCGATTGTCGCGGTGATTGGCCTTGAGTTAGCTGGCGTGGCGGCGAATATGGCCGGTCTGCTGCCTGCAGAGGGCACCTCGGCTGACACTCAAACCATCATCATTTCGATGGTCACGCTGGCGGTCACGGTGTTCGGTTCTGTGCTGTTCCGTGGTTTCCTCGCTATTATCCCGATTCTGATCGGCGTGCTGGCGGGTTATGCGCTCTCATCCTTTATGGGCATCGTCAACTGGCAATCCGTTGCTGATGCACCGTGGTTCGCACTGCCAACCTTCTACAAGCCGCGTTTCGAATGGGTAGCCATGCTGACCATTCTGCCTGCGGCGCTGGTGGTGATTGCAGAACACGTTGGTCACCTGGTGGTGACGGCGAATATCGTGAAGAAAGATCTGATTCGCGATCCGGGTCTGCATCGCTCAATGTTTGCCAACGGCTTGTCCACCATGATCTCGGGCTTCTTCGGCTCAACGCCGAACACCACCTACGGCGAGAACATCGGCGTGATGGCGATCACCCGCGTGTACAGCACTTGGGTCATCGGCGGAGCGGCAATCTTCGCGATTCTGCTCTCGTGCGTGGGTAAACTGGCCGCCGCGATTCAGGCAGTGCCGGTGCCGGTAATGGGCGGCGTGTCGCTGCTGCTGTACGGAGTGATCGGTGCGTCCGGTATTCGCGTACTGATTGAATCCAAAGTGGATTACAACAAAGCGCAGAACCTGATCCTGACGTCGGTGATCCTGATCATCGGCGTGAGCGGCGCCAAAGTGCACATCGGCGCCGCAGAACTGAAAGGCATGGCGCTGGCGACTATCGTGGGCGTGGCGCTGGCACTGATTTTCCGCGTAATCAATTTGTTACGTCCAGAAGAAGTGGTTTTGGATGCCGAAGAAAAGCGCGAAAGTTAAGGCGTTTTGCCGGGCAGGGAAGCCCGGTTCATCTCTGACAAAGATCGTGATAAACTTGCGCCGTTTTCTGCCTGCTCATCCGTTGAGGTACTTCTGAACACGCCGGCACAGCTCTCACTGCCACTCTATTTACCCGATGATGAAACCTTTGCCAGTTTCTGGCCGGGGGAAAACCCGTCTTTGCTGGCGGCGCTGCAAGGCGCACTTTCGCAGCAGCACGGCAGCTATCTCTATTTCTGGTCACGCGAAGGCGGCGGCCGCAGCCACTTATTGCACGCGGCCTGCGCGGAGATGTCAGCGCGTGGCGAAGCCGTAGGCTATGTCCCGCTGGATAAGCGCACCTGGTTCGTGCCGGAAGTGTTGGATGGTATGGAGAATCTGGCGCTGGTGTGCATCGATAATATCGAATGCATTGCCGGAGATGCCGAGTGGGAGATGGCGATCTTTGATCTCTACAACCGCATTCTGGAAATCGGCAAAACGCGTTTGCTGATCACCGGCGATCGTCCACCGCGTCAGCTCAACCTTGCACTGCCGGATCTGGCTTCCCGCCTCGACTGGGGGCAGATTTATCGCTTACAGCCGTTGTCTGATGAAGATAAGCTGCAGGCGATGCAGCTGCGTGCTGGATTGCGTGGTTTCGAGTTACCGGAAGATGTCGGGCGCTTCCTGCTGAAACGCCTCGACCGCGAAATGCGTACGCTGTTTGACACCCTTGATCGACTCGATCGCGCCTCTATCAGCGCACAACGCAAACTCACCATTCCTTTTGTTAAAGAAGCGCTGGGGCTTTAAACAATCTCCAGCACCGCTTCTGGCGGACGGCCAATACGCGCGCGGTCGCCGTTAATCACGATAGGACGCTCGATCAGTTTGGGATGTTCCGCCATCGCCTGTAACAGCTGCGCTTCACTGAGCTGATCATCTGCCAGCTTCAACTCTTTATACAGATCCTCTTTACGACGCATTAAATCGCGCGCACTGCTCATGCCGAGTTTTTTCAACAGGGTTTTCAGCAGTTGCACGTCAGGCGGTGTTTCGAGATACAGCACCACATCAGGCTCAATGCCTTTCTCCTGCAACAGCGCCAGGGTTTCGCGGCTCTTGCTGCAACGCGGGTTGTGATAAATGCTCACCATTATTTTTATCCTTTCTGATACTGACGGAACCGCTTTTGCAGTTCGCGGAACTGGTCGATGCGCGCATCGTAACGTGCCTGTTTCAGGCTACCGAGCGGCACCTGTGCGCTGGCGCTGCTTAATGTGGTGATCGCCTGATCGAGCTGGCCGTTTAGCGCTAATCCTTCGGCTCGCGCCGACAACTCCTCATCACGCAATCCCTGTGCCGCCGAAGCTTGCGCCAGTAAATCCCAGGCGTTGACATCATCGGGATGGGCAAAGGTGTAGCGGTTAAGAATACGACTGGCATTGGCAGGCTGCTTCGCTTCCACATAGGCGTTAGCGAGGTTGAGCTGCAACACCGGGCTGGTGCTGCTGCCTTTGGCATTGGTCAACATGCTGATGGCCAGCTGCGATTGATTCAGGCCGATGTCGATATCCGTCATGATGTCGAGAAACCAGACGTTATCCGGCTGTTTTGCCAACATAGGGGCGATGATCTTTTTCGCGTTGTCGAAGCTTTTCGCCTGCAGGAACTGCACCGCTTTACCGTATTGCGAGGCCATCTGCTCACGCGAATTGCCTTTAGCGTATTCGTTTAGCAGGTCATCGGTGAGCTGATTGCGTCCGGTGGCGTACATCCCCAGCGAGCGCACTTTCGCCATATAGAAGCCTTCCGAAGACTGCACCACCACCGGACGCATTTGGTTGGCACGGTTACGCGCATCGGCTAAACGGCTATCCGGTAAGGGGTGCGTCAGCAAAATTTCTGGCGGCTTGGAGGAGAAGCGGCTTTGGTCGGCCAGCTTTTGCAGGAAACTGGGCATCGCCTGGGGATCGAAGCCAGCGCGTTGCAGCACCTGAATACCGATGCGATCGGCTTCCTGTTCGTTGGACTGGGTGAAGCTGATCATCCCTTGCTGTGTGCCTGCCAGCGTACCGGTGAGGGCTGCCATTCCGGCCTGCGGACTGGCAAGCGCCAACAGAATCGATCCCAGTGCACCGACCCAGGTAAGCGGGGCAGTGCGCTTCTGTTCTTCCATGGCACGCGCCAGATGGCGCTGAGTGACGTGAGAAATTTCGTGCGCCATCACCGATGCCAGTTGACTTTCATTATCGGTGTAGCGGAACAGTGATGAATGCAGCACCACGTTGCCGCCAAAGAAAGCGAAAGCGTTGAGTTCGTCATTCTGGATCAGAAAGAAGTGTAACGGCGTGCGCACAGAGTTGGCGTGAGCGACCAGACGTTGGCCGAGTTCATTAATATATTGATTTAGCAGCGGATCGTTAATCAGCGGCGCACTGGCGCGCAGCTGGCGCACATAAAAGTCGCCAATCTGCAGTTCCTGATTAATCGACAGCGTCGAACCCGCCGTGGTCCCCATATCGGGCAGATTATCACTCACGTCGGCACGCACACTCAGTGTGGGTGCGAGCAGCAGCGTAGGAATAAGGGCCGCCAGCACTGATTTCTTCAACCGGTTAAACATGCCTTGATCCTTAAAAAGTCACCTGCATTTGGACAGGTAAGTCGTTCAAATGTTCTGCGCACACTTTCCATTGGCGCAGCGGTTCTATCTTAACCAGCGTGCGGTAACAAGCAAATGAAGATACGGCCTGCACTTAAAATGAAAATTTGGTTACAGAGAAGCAGAATTGCAGCAAAAAATTGAATATCGCGCTATGACCAGGTTAGCGCTTTTGCCGTTATAAAAGTTAAAGTTACGTAAAGTTGCTCAAAATAATTGAATCTGGCATGAACTTTTCCAGGTTTACTCTGAAAAAAGAGGGGTAAACGCGCAGACTGGCTCCTTTTATCAATCAGACAATTTAATTGTGAGGTTTTCATGGTCAGGCTGGATTTCAGTTAAGTCTGGTCAGGATTTATCCATAAATACAGCGGGAAACTTATTCCACGAGATAAATTTTACTACCAATTATTTTTTTACTGCGCTTTTCATCTTAATCAAAAGCTTTATTCAATTAGCACGACTTATTATTTTTCCTGCAATCAAAAGCCAAGACAGTTGATTTCTACAGGACTCTTGCACTGCTCACGCTGTGGTATAGATAAAGCACTTTATTCAAACGGACTGTGAATTAACGCGCAGTGCATGCCGGAGAGTTTCTATGCGTTCTGTTGTCTCTTACGCCCTGATTGCCATCGTGGGTGGATTTGTTGGCGCCACCGTAAGTAAGAGTGATGATATTTATCAGCGCGTGGTCAGCCATTTTTCTGCTGAGCCGACCGATCCAGACGGATTTTGGAGCACGCCCGCCGTCGAAGGTTACGGCAAAATCCATTATGAACCCGATGCCGCCTTTAAACCGGTGGTAGGAATGAGCAACAAAGTGGTATTCCAAATCACCAAAAGTGAAGGGGATATGAAACGCCCGAACTTGGGACTGGAGCGCGTGGCGCGCGTGGTGAACTTGTATATCGCTTCTGGCGTACCGGCCGATCAACTGCACTTTGTGGTGTCGGTCACCGGTGATGCCACCCCGGCCATGCTGGATAACGCGCATTTCCAGCAATTCTACCAGGCCGCCAATCCTAATTTGGCGCTGATCAGTGAACTCAACAAATTAGGCGTGAAAGTGTCGGTGTGCGATCAGTCGGTAGCCTTCCATCACTTCCCGAAAGACTGGATTGATCAGTCGGTTATTCATGCGTTATCCAGCCCGACCACCGTGTCGACGCTGGAAAATCAGGGTTATGCCTTCCTGCAAATGTAATTGGGCTTCTGGTCTTCATTGAGGAGAAGTGAAATGCGTCCTGCGTCATATATTGTTATCGCTGCTGTGGCCGGCTTTATTGGCGGTAATGTATTACAGCTTCCTGAACTGGTGGATAAAGTCAGCGGCAAATTTACCGACCAGAAATCTGAACCGGTTGATTTCTGGAGCACACCGGCCATTGCCGGCTATGGCAAAATTCATTTTGTGAATACGCCGGATTACAATCCAGCCAATACGCCAGGGTTGAGTAATAAAGTTGTTTTCCAGATTAACCGCAATGAAGGCGACATCCGTCAGCCGAACCTCGGGCTGGAGCGCGTGGCGCGTGTGACCAACCTCTATTACGCCGCAGGGGTGCCACTGAATCAGCTGAACTTTGTGGTATCGATCAACAGTGACGCAGTACCCGCTGCGCTCAATAACGATCAATTCCGCAAAGCTTACGGCAGTGATAACCCGAATCTAAAGCTGATTGATGAGTTAAAGAAAGCGGGGGTGAAAGTGACCATCTGCGATCAATCGGTGGCGTTCCATCAACTTGAGCGTGACTGGATCGATACGCGTGTCACTCACACGCTCTCCAGCGGTACGACCGTGGCCTCGCTGCAAAACGAAGGTTACGCCTTCCTGATGTTGTAATCCCCGCCTGACAGCAGTTCGCGCTGCTGTCATCTTTCCGTCATCTCCCCGCGATGTTGCTGTCACAGTTCGCCGCTAATTTAAGCGCCAATGAGATCGATCTCATTGCTCATTCACGAGGCGAACATGTCCGATTTAATCAGTGTGGCAAAGCTGGCTGGCGTATCCCGCGCTACCGCCGCGCGCGCATTCTCTGATCCCCATCTGCTGCGGCCGGACACGCTGGAAAAGGTGCTGGCGGCATCAGAGCAACTCGGATTTCGCCCCAATCACATTGCCCGACAGCTGCGTACGCAAAGTTCCACCACGCTCGGTGTGCTGTTGCCTTCGCTGCTTAACCCGATCTTTTCACGCCAGTTGCAGGCGATGGAGCGTCAGGCGCGCGCCGCCGGATACGGTTTGCTGGTGGCAACCAGTGATTATCAGCCAGAACGTGAAGCGGCGATTGTCGAACATATGCTGCGCCAGCGCGTCGCCGGTTTGGTGCTTACCGTGGCGGATGCGGATAACAGCGCGGTGCTGACCACGCTGCACGAAGCCAACATGCCGTTTGTGCTGGCGCACAACGTGCCGCAGCAAAGTCACTGGCCGGCGATTTGCGTCGATAACCGCCAGGCGATGCGAGAAGCCACAGAGCACCTGTTAAGCCTGGGCCATCGTCACATCGGCATGATCGCCGGACCGATGCTGCAATCGGACCGTGCCCGTCTGCGTTATCAGGGCTACTGCGATGCTATGCACAGCGCCGCATTGACCGTGCTGCCAGTGATTGAAATGAACAGCCATACCCAATCGGATTTTGCGCTGCTGCAACCGCAGTTGCAGGGTGAAGCACCGTTGACGGCGGTGATTTGTACCAATGATTTGCTCGCCATCAGCCTGATTGGTGCCGCGGCGCGTGCCGGTGTACGCATCCCGCAGCAGCTTTCGGTGATGGGCTTTGATGGCATCGATATTGGCGAGCAGATTGCGCCGTCACTGGCGAGCGTCACTCAGCCAGCCGATATGCTCGGTGCCTGTGCCATAGACATGTTGTTACAACAAGCCAGCCGCGGCACCCGCGTACTGGCCCATCGGTTGCGGAGCGGTGAGAGCATCGCCGCACCTTCGATTAACTAAAACCATGCCCAAAATAATTCGAGCTGCAGGAAGGCGGCAAGTGTATTTAGACCGGGAGCTTACATCAGTAAGTGACTGGGCTAAATATACGCAGCCAACGCACCTGCAGCTTGAAGTATGACGGGCATTGCCAACACCAGGGAACCACCATGAAACTCCAACGAAAAATGAAAATTCTTGCAGGAGCGATCGCGCTGACCGCCGGTTCGCTGTTCAGTACTTTCACCCAGGCCGCAGACACCGCGATCTGCTACAACTGTCCGCCCGAATGGGCTGACTGGGGTACACAGCTCAAAGCCATTGCCAAAGACACCGGCATCACCGTGCCACAAGACAACAAAAACTCCGGCCAGGCGCTGGCGCAAATGGTGGCGGAGAAAGGTAATCCGGTGGCAGATGTGGTTTATTACGGCGTCAGTTTCGGCATCCAGGCCGACAGCGCGGGCGTCATTACCGGTTACAAACCCCAGCACTGGGACGACATCCCAGCCGGAATGAAAGATCCCAGCGGCAAATGGGTCGCACTGCACTCGGGTACCATGGGCTTTATGGTCAACGTGGATGCACTCGGTGGCGCGCCGGTACCCCAATCCTGGGACGATCTGCTGAAACCTGAATACAAAGGGATGATTGGCTACCTCGATCCGGCCAGTGCCTTTGTCGGTTACGTGGCAGCGGTCGCGGTCAACCAGGCCAAGGGCGGCAACATGCAGGACTTTACGCCAGCGCTGAACTGGTTCAAGAAACTGCAGGCCAACCAGCCGATCGTGCCTAAGCAAACCGCGTATGCGCGTCTGATCTCCGGCGAAATCCCGATTCTGCTCGACTACGATTTCAATGCCTATCGCGCCAAATATAAAGATCACGCCAACGTCGCGTTTGTGATCCCGAAAGAGGGCACGGTGACCGTTCCTTATGTCATCAGCCTGGTGAAGAACGCGCCACACGAAGCCAATGGCAAAAAAGTGATCGACTATGTGCTGTCGGACAAAGGTCAGGCGATTTGGGCCAATGCCTTCCTGCGCCCGGTGCGTACTTCAGCGATGTCACCCGAAGCGAAGAAATTCTTCCTGCCGGATAGCGATTATGCACGCGCCCAAACCGTCGACTATCAGCAGATGGCCGATGCGCAGAAAGCGTTCTCCGCTAAGTACCTGAGCGAGATTCGTTAACTATGTCGATTTCCGACACCCTGGCGGCCTCACGCCGCCGGGCTCGTCCTTTGCCGGGTAGCCGTTGGCTGTGGCTGACGCTACCCGCACTGCTGTTCTTCTGTGCTTTCTGGCTGTTGCCGTTTGCTCGCCTGCTGCAAATGGGCATGCAGAACGACCGCACCACGCAGCACAGCGGCTACTGGACCGTTATTAGTCAGCCGAATTACCTGATCAGCCTGGTGAATACCGTGGTGTTGTCGCTGGCCGTCACGCTGGTGACGCTGGCGATTGCGGCCACCGTCGGCTGCTTCCTCGCACGTCAACGTTTTGCCGGGCGTGGCACGTTACTCGCCTTACTGACTTTTCCGCTGGCCTTTCCCGGCGTAGTCGTGGGTTTCCTGGTGGTGATGCTGGCGGGCCGTCAGGGCTTGCTGGCGCAATTCAGTATGAGTCTGGTGCACGAACGCTGGACGCTGGCCTATTCACTTATTGGATTGTTTATCGGCTATCTCTATTTTTCGCTGCCGCGCGCCATCGTCACGCTCGTCGCAGCCAGTGAAAAGCTCGATCGCTCGCTGGAAGAAGCGGCACGTTCACTCGGTGCCAGCCAGTGGCGTATCACCTGGGACGTGATTGTGCCAGGTCTGCAACCGGCGATGCTCTCCACTGGCGCGCTGTGTTTTGCCACCAGTATGGGGGCATTTGGCACCGCTTTTACCCTCGGCACCAATCTGGCGGTACTGCCGCTGACCATTTATGGCGAATTCACTAACTACGCCAACTTTGCCACAGCGGCAGCGTTGTCGGTGGTCATGGGCGCCGTCGCCTGGCTGGCACTGATGCTGGCGCGTCGCTTGGCACACAAGGGGGCGGCATGAATCGTCGCGGATTATTTAGCCTGCAACTGCTGGTCACCACGCTCACCGCGCTGTTTATGATCGTGCCGGTGGTGCTGTCGATGCTGGCAGGCGTCACCAATAACTATTTTATCGGCCTGCGCAGCGGCTTGACCCTGAAATGGGTTGAGCAGGTGTGGGAGATGTATGCCGACACGTTCTGGCTATCGCTGCTGATTGCGCTGTTCTGTTTGCTGGTCACGTTAGTGATTGGCGTGCCAGCCGCGTGGGGCTTGTTGAAAGCGCCTGGCCGCTGGGCGGCGCGCATCGAAGAGTGCCTGATGTTGCCGGTGGCGCTGCCCGGTTTAGCCACTGCGCTCGGCATCATTCTGCTCTACGGCCAGTTCTCTGGTCTGCGTGACAGCTGGGTATTTATTCTGATTGGTCACGTGCTGTTCACGCTGCCGTTTATGATGCGGCCGGTGCTGGCGGTGATGCAGGCGGTGGATATGCCGCGCCTGGAAGAGGCTTCCGCCAGTCTCGGTGCCAGCCTGTGGCAGCGCTTCTTTACCGTGGTGGTGCCCAACTGCCGCAACGGCATTCTGGCCGGTGCTTTTATGGTCATCACCTTGTCGGTGGGCGAGTTCAACATCACCTGGATGCTGCATACGCCGCTGACCAAAACGCTGCCGGTCGGCCTTGCGGACAGTTACGCCTCGATGCGACTGGAAGTGGGTTCTGCCTACACGCTGATTTTCATTTTGATGATTCTGCCGCTGCTGCTAATGCTGAATGCGGTGAATCACTGGCTTAACCGCGCGGTCTCGCGCCAAAACAAGGAGGCGGCATGAATCCTGCGGCCGTTACCGTGACGCTGCGCGGCTGTTCGCGTCACTTCAATCATCAACTGGCATTGCATCCGCTCGATTTGACCGTGAATCCCGGTGAAACCCTGGTGCTGCTCGGGCCTTCTGGTTGTGGCAAAACCACCACCTTACGCATCATCAGCGGACTTGAACGCTGTGATGATGGTGGCGAAGTGTGGTTCGACGATCGCAACGTCACCGCATTGCCGATTGAGAAGCGCAACGTCGGCATGGTGTTTCAGAACTATGCGCTGTTCCCTAATCTCAATGTCGCCGAGAACGTGGCTTACGGCTTGAAAGTGCAGGGCGTGGCGCGTGCCGAGCGTGAAACGCGCGTGCAGGAGATGCTGGAGCTGGTGGACCTCAGCGCCTTGTCGCAACGCAGCATCGATAAGCTGTCCGGCGGGCAAAAACAGCGCGTGGCACTGGCGCGCGCGCTGGCGGCGCGGCCCAAAGTGTTGCTGTTTGATGAGCCGCTGGCGGCGCTGGATGCGCGCTTGCGTGACCGCCTACGTCTTGAAATCGGATCGTTATTGAAGAAGCTGGCGATTACTGCCGTTTACGTCACGCACGATCAGCAAGAGGCGATGGCGCTCGGCGATCGCATTGCGGTGATGGAGCAGGGCCGACTGGTGCAAATCGACACGCCGCAAACATCTATCAGCATCCCGCTTCAAAGTTTGTCGCCGACTTCGTTGGTGCAATCAACTGCGTGGATGTGGACGCGCGCGGCAATGCGCAGCGCTTCTGCCGCCCGGAAGATGTACTGCTCGCCAGCGACAATCGCTATGCGCGTCAGGGCTTTGTTCTCGCCAGCACCTTTTTAGGCGCATCGCAGCGGCTGATGATCGACATCGGTCTGGCGATGCCGATTCAGGTTGATCGCCACGCGCGTGAAGCCTGGCATGCCGGACAACCGGTGAGCTGGACGCTGGCGCAGGACGCCGCACTCCAATTTTCTGCATCCTGAGGAAGAAATTCGTGTCTGAAGCATTGACGCTGATCGCGCAAATTAGTGATTTACACATCAAGGCGAACGGTCGCCTGTCGTATAAAAAAGTCGATACCCAGGCCGCTTTACTGCGGGTCATCGAGACGCTGAATCATTTGCTGCCGCGTCCGGATATGGTGGTGATCACTGGCGATCTGGTGGATTTTGGCAACGCAGAAGAGTATCAAACGCTGCGGACGGCGCTGCGTCGCTTGCAGCTGCCGTACATGCTGATGGCGGGCAATCATGACGATCGTCAGCAGCTACGCGCGGCGTTCCCGGATCACCATTATCTGCAACGCGGTGAAACCCTCAACTGGCAGGCGCGGGTAAAAGGGGTGCAGCTGCTGGCGTTGGATTCCAGCGTGCCGCACCAGCCGTGGGGCTATGTGGATCAAGCGCAGTTGGAATGGCTGGAAGAGCAGCTGGCGCGTGAACCGCAATTGCCCACGCTGGTGATGTTGCATCATCCACCGCTGATTTGCGGTATTGGCCATATGGATAAACAACCTTTGCGCAATCCTGAGGCGCTGGCGGCAATTATCCGCCAGCATCCGCAGGTGGAACGCGTGCTGAGCGGCCATTTGCATCGCTCAGTACAGGCGCGCTTTGCTGGAACCCTGGCCTGTGTTGCGCCGGGCGTCTCGCATCAGGTTGCCTTTGATTTGTCTGAAAATGGTCCGGCGAATTTCGTGCTGGAACCGCCAGGCTTCTTGCTGCATCGCTGGCATCCGCAGCAGGGAATGACCACACATCTCTGCGCCATCGGCGATTATCCGGGCCCGTGGCCGTTTTATGACGCTAATGGCCTGATCGATTAGCACCAACGTTTGCTGAATTATTACGCGTGTCTGACAGGATGGTTCGTGCTCAATTGGGTTTGCAGGTGTACAATTGGCGGTTCCCTCACCAGGGGTAGCTAGTCCAACTATAACTATATTGTCAGGCACGAAAATCATGAATTTTTACACCAGGGCGGTTGCGTCATGCTGATGCGCTTCCGGCCAAAAACTGACCTGCGGACGCTGATCGCGTTGCTGGCGATCACCAGTATCGTCATTACGCTCGCCAATACGTTGTACGCCACCTGGCGTGTGCAGCGCATGGTACTGATCGAAAGCACCCTTGAAGCCAATCGCGCCTATGCCACTAAACTCGCCGCCACAACGGAAGTGTTTTTCCAACTGGCGCAGTCGCAGCTGCATTACAGTGCAACCCAGCTAGGCAAAGATTTTGATAACCCGGAGCTGGCGCAGCAGGAAGTGAATCGACTGCGCGAGCAAACCAACAGCTTTAACTCCGTGGCCGTGGTCGACACCAACGGTATCGTGAAAGCCATTTCACCTGAATCGCTGATGCTGAAAGGCATGCAACTGACCAGCCAGGCTTCGCGCGAAGCGCTGGCGCAGCGCCAGCCGATGGTCAGCAAACCCACCATTTCCGCCGCTAACAACCTGATTGTGTTTGTCTCCTGGCCGATTTGGAGCAACGAAGGGCGTTATCTCGGTTACGTGGGCGGCACCATCTATCTGAAGAAGAAAAGTATTCTGAATGCTTTGCTCGGTGAACAGTTCTACCGGGACGGCACGCGTGTGTACGTGTTGGATCGCAACAATCAGGTGCTCTATCACCAGAACAGTCAGCTGATTGGTAAAACCGTGCCAGAAATAGTCAGCGATCGTACTCGCCAGGAGAGCACCAATGGCGAGGTGCAGGTCACGGAAGAAGATGTGCCGAAGCTGGCCGGATATGCCATTGTGCCGACCACCGGTTGGATGGTGGTGGCGCTGAAGCCCACCGACGTGACGTTACAGCCGCTTTCTGGCCTGCTGCTGAAAGTGTTGAAAAATTCAGTGCCGTTTGCGCTGCTGACCTTGTTGATGGCGGTGATCTTTGCCCGACTGATTGCACTGCCACTGTGGCAACTGGCGCGCAAGGCCAGCCAAATGGATACGCAAGGCGTCTCCGGCGAAATTGGTGGCATCCGTGCGTGGTATTTCGAAGCGGCACAGGTGAAACGTGCCTTACTCACGGGGATTGGTCTGGTACAGGACAAAATCGGTCGGCTGAAGTCAGAAGTACAAACCGATCCGATGACCAGCCTGCTCAACCGCCGTGGCCTGAGCGCGGTGCTGGATTACTTCGAAACTATGCGTCAGCCCTTCGCGGTGCTGGCACTGGATATCGATCACTTCAAGCGCGTAAACGACAACTTCGGCCATGATGTCGGTGACGAGGTGATTAAGCAGGTGGCGCGGACTCTGCGCAACAGTGCACGACAAACCGATGTCGTGTGTCGTAACGGTGGCGAAGAGTTTCTGATGCTGCTGCCTGCAACGTCGACGGAAGAAGCGCGCGTGATTGCCGAGCGTGTGCGCACCAGCATTGCCGAGAGCTGGATTGACCATGTCGGTCACATCACGCTGTCGGTGGGCATCGCGCATTGGAAAGCGGATAACGGGTCACAAGACCTGAGTCTGAAACAGGCGGATGCCGCACTCTACCAGGCGAAAAATGCCGGACGTAACTGCGTGATGATTGCCGGGCAGGATGCGCTGGTGAGCAGCATTACCCGTTAGTTTTTACCAGGTCGTCATAAATGGCGGCCTTACGACAAGACGGCACGATTTATCCGGATGCACACAGACGCACAATATCATCTGATATTCGTAGGGTGCGCATTTATGCGCATCAGGTTTTCGCCGTAAATTTCTGTACAATCGTCGTCCCGTTTTAGGCGTCAAGGAAGTGAAATGCTGGTTCTGCTTTTCCAATGGTACAAACGTCGCTTTAGCGATCCCGAGGCAATTGGCCTGCTGGTGATCCTGCTGATGGCGTTCTGTATCCTTTTTTTCTTCAGCGGCTTACTGGCCCCATTGCTGGTCGCGCTGGTGCTGGCTTACCTGCTGGAGTGGCCAACTGTCCGTTTACAACGGCTGGGATGTAGCCGCACCTGTGCCACCAGCATGGTACTGATCGTGTTCGCGGGCATTCTGCTGGTGATGGTGCTCATCGTCGCGCCGGTGGCCTGGCAACAGGGCATTAATCTGCTGCGCGATCTCCCCAATATGCTGAACAAGCTCTACGTCTATGCGGCCGGATTACCCAAACGTTTTCCGGCGCTGGTGGATGCGGGCATCATCGATATCATCGTGGAGAATCTGCGCAGCCGTTTGACCGGGTTGGGTGAATCACTGGTGAAATACTCTCTCGCCTCTCTGGTGGGGCTGATGACGCTGATGATCTATCTGGTACTGGTGCCGCTGATGGTGTTCTTCCTGCTGAAAGACAAAGAGCAGATGCTCAACGCCGTACGTCGCGTGCTGCCGCGTAATCGTGGCCTGGCAGGCGTGGTGTGGCAGGAGATGAATCAGCAAATCACCAACTATATTCGCGGCAAGGTGCTGGAAATGGTCGCGGTAGGATTTGTCACCTGGATTGCTTTCCTGGTTCTGGGGCTCAACTATGCGCTGCTGCTGGCGGTGCTGGTGGGGATTTCGGTACTGATTCCTTACATCGGCGCGATGGTCGTGACGATTCCAGTGATCGGCGTGGGTTTGTTCCAGTGGGGATTAGGCAGCGATTTCTGGACGATGTTTATCGTCTATCTGGTGGTTCAGGCGCTGGACGGCAACGTGCTGGTGCCGATTTTGTTCTCAGAAGCGGTCAATTTGCATCCGCTGGTGATCATTCTTTCGGTGGTGATTTTTGGTGGCATGTGGGGCTTTTGGGGCGTGTTCTTCGCCATCCCGCTGGCCACGTTAATCAAAGCCGTGGTGCGTGCCTGGCCGGAAACCGCGCTTGAACATCAGCAGGGATAAAGAAAACGGGTGCACAGAGTGCACCCGTTATTTTTTATGCCGACTTCACATAATCCAGCACGATATCGTGGTGGTTTGATGTTTTTGAAGTCGTCGAAGACTTTTTCTACCTTTCCGTCACCATCAATCAAGAAGCTAATGCGGTGAATGCCATCATAGGTTTTGCCCATAAAGGTTTTTTCACCCCACACGCCAAACTGCTCACAGACCTGATGATCTTCATCAGATAACAGCGTGAAGTTCAGCACTTCTTTCTCGACGAAGCGTGACAGTTTTTCAGGCTTGTCGGTGCTGATGCCCAGCACTTCCACGCCGACCGTTTTCAACGCATCCATGTTGTCGCGCAGACCACAGGCCTGTACGGTGCAACCCGGCGTCATGGCTTTCGGATAGAAATAGACCAGAACGCGCTGTCCCTGGAAGTCGGCCAAATTTACTTGTTCGCCGTCCTGATCGGGCAAGCTAAATTTCGGTGCGGTATCACCGGCTTTCAGTGGATTCATCACAACTCTCCATTTTTTTTCTTCATGCTGTGGGTAATACACCATCACGGTGAAAAGTACCAGATGGCGTCACCCTCTGGGTTATTTCACTACACGGTATGCCTGCGTGGCAGAGTGTGTGGAGAAATAACCCGGCGATAGTTTACAGGGTGTTGTTGGCATCGTCGGTGACACTATAAAGACGAATTGAGCCTTGTGCATGCAGTTCTTCACATAGATTGTTGAAGGCCTGTTCAAACGGTGCGCTGGCCTGATTATCCGGCTGTGCGCCGTCATTTGAATATACAGCGTGGGTGGAACGCCATCCTGTGCCGGGATAATCCGTGAAACCAGCTCGGCAATATTCATCTGATGTTTATCGAACAAATCGGTAAAGCGCTCAATGAGATGAGGAGAATCCGGCACTTCCACCTGCACCCACACGGTGGCTGGCATCGGTGGCGTGATGCGAGCGTTGGTGCGCTTCATGACAATCAACAGCTCCAGCTCGGCCCCTTTCATCGGCAGCGTGGATTCAATCAGGGTTATCGCATTCCAGCTACCGGAAAGCAGCATGATGAACGTGAATTCATCACCCAGCATCGCCAGACGACTGTCTTCAATATTACAACCGCAGCTGCTGACATGGCGGGTGATGGTGTTGACGATACCCGGACGATCAACGCCCAATGCGGTGATCACCAAATGGTGGGGCTGTGACTGCGGCAAAATGGCGTTTCCTGTACGTTCGCTAATAACCATAAGGTAAACATAAAAAAAACTGCTGACAAGGGTGTGAATGGCTTGGCTCGCTTGCTTTTCTTTCGAGGTAAAACGTAACATGAGGCACTTGATTGACGAGGGGATAGCCCATGTTCACCGGAAGTATTGTTGCGCTCATTACGCCAATGAATGAAAAAGGTAATGTCTGCCGCGAGAGTTTGAAAAAACTGATTGATTATCATGTTGCCAGCGGCACCGCGGCGATTGTTTCTGTTGGCACCACCGGCGAATCTGCCACCCTCAGCCATGAAGAGCATGGCGATGTGGTGATGCAGACCCTGGAACTGGCTGATGGCCGTATCCCGGTGATAGCTGGCACCGGCGCGAATGCCACTGCTGAAGGTATCTCTCTCACTAAGCGCTTTACCGGTAGCGGTGTGGTGGGTTGTCTGACGGTGACGCCTTACTACAACCGTCCTACGCAGGAAGGCCTGTTCCAGCACTTCAAAGCGATTGCTGAAAGCACCGATCTGCCGCAGATGCTGTATAACGTGCCATCGCGCACGGGCTGTGACATGCTGCCAGAAACCGTGGCTCGCCTGGCCGAAATTAAAAATATTATCGGAATCAAAGAGGCCACCGGGAACTTATCACGCATTACTCAGATCCAAGAGCTGGTTAATAATGAGTTCATTATTGTCAGCGGCGATGACGCGACAGCATTGGATTCCATGCAACTGGGCGGCAATGGCGTTATTTCGGTCACGGCTAACATTGCAGCGCGTGAAATGGTTGAACTCTGTGCGCTGGCGCAACAGGGTAAATTTGCCGAAGCGCGTCGCCTGAATCAGCGTCTGATGCACCTGCACCAGACGCTTTTCTGTGAACCCAATCCAATCCCGGTGAAATGGGCAGCGAAACAGCTAGGATTAATCGCGGATGACACGCTGCGCTTGCCAATGACGCCACTGACCGAAGCGGGTCAGGCGAAAACGGCCCAAGCGCTGATTAAAGCGGGTCTGCGATAATTTAGGGAGAATCAATGAGTTATTCAGTTAAGCGCTCGACGCTGGCAACCGTGGTGGGCTTGTCCACCCTGATGCTGCTAACAGCTTGTTCCAGCGATCAGCGTTATAAGCGCCAGGTCAGCGGTGATGAATCTTACCTGCAGGCGCCTGAACTGCATGATTTAAAAGCCCCGGCGGGGATGATTCTGCCTCTGCAGAATGGTGATTATGATGTGCCACACACCGTCGCCAAGGGTGCCGTTGGTAAAGAACTGGACATTCGTCCACCGGCTCAGCCACTGGCGTTGCTGAACGGCACGCGTGCACAGTTCAATGGCAACACCGCCGTGCTGGCGGTAGAAAGCAGCCGTGGTTCTATCTGGTCGCAGGTGGTCAATGTGATCCAGTCTTACAAGTTCCCGATTGCACAGCGTGATGATGCTGGGCAGCAGCTGACCACCGATTGGGTGCAGTGGAACCGTGCGGATGAAGATAACCAGTATCGCGGTCGCTACCAGATCAGCGTTCAGAACCAGAGCTATCAGCAGGTGCTGACGGTTCGTCTGCTGGAATTGCAGCAGAAAGGTGAGCCGGTGACTTCACCTGCGCAGATCCAACGCTACACCGGCCAGATGTTGAACGACATCAGCACCGGTCTGGATAAAATCGATACCGCCAGCGCCGATGCAGCAGCGGGTCGCGCCACCGGACAGATTGATGTTCAGAGCGGCGCAGATGATACCGGCTTGCCAATGCTGGTGCTGCGTTCACCGTTTAACGTCACCTGGCAGCGTTTGCCAGCGGCGCTGAAGCGTGTGGGCATGGAAGTGACCGATGACAACCGCTCGCAGGGCAGTCTGAAAGTGACTTACAAACAGCCAGGCAGCAGCGCGTTTGACGCGATTGGTGCGAAAGATCCTGAGCTTCCGAACGGCGATTACAAATTGCAGGTCGGCGATCTGGATAACCGCAGCAGTCTGCAGTTCATCGATCCTAAGGGCCACGTGCTCACTCAGTCGCAGAATGATGCGCTGGTGGCGGTGTTCCAGGGTGCACTGAACAAATAAATTGCCAAAGAGCCGGAGATTCTCCGGCCTTTTTGTTTTGATTTTGGCATAATAGCGCCCGGCGAAGTAAACGATTGCGTCAGGCAGTCGTCGCGCGGTGAAACACCGCTGAACACGGGTTCTTTCATGTTTGGAGTTAATGAGATGCAAAAGCGAGCTGAGTTGTATCGCGGTAAAGCGAAAACCGTATACAGCACCGACAATCCGGATCTGCTGATACTTGAATTCCGCAACGATACGTCAGCAGGAGACGGTGCACGAATCGAGCAGTTTGATCGTAAAGGGATGGTGAACAACAAGTTCAACCATTTCATCATGACCAAATTGCAGGAAGCGGGCATACCGACCCAGATGGAAGCGCTGCTGTCCGATAACGAAGCGCTGGTGAAAAAGCTGGAGATGGTGCCGGTGGAGTGCGTAGTTCGCAACCGTGCGGCAGGATCGCTGGTAAAACGTCTGGGCGTGGAAGAGGGCATGTTGCTCAATCCACCGCTGTTTGATCTCTTCCTGAAAGATGACGCCAAACACGACCCGATGGTAAACGAATCCTACTGCGAGACCTTTGGTTGGGTCAGCAAAGCCAATCTGGCGCGCATGCAGGAACTGACTTTTAAAGCCAATGACGTGCTGAACAAATTGTTTGATGACGCCGGTCTGATTCTGGTCGACTTCAAACTGGAGTTTGGTCTGTTCAATGGTGAAGTGACGTTGGGCGACGAGTTTTCGCCAGACGGCGCGCGTCTGTGGGACAAAGAGACCATGGACAAAATGGACAAAGACCGTTTCCGTCAGAGCCTCGGCGGCCTGGTAGAAGCGTATGAAGAAGTGGCACACCGCCTGGGTGTGAAGCTGGATTAAGTTTCAGTCAGCACCGGTCGGTTGCGGCGCGATTCATCGCGCTGTCTGGCCGGTGCTCCTTTCATAAACTGCGTCTGCTGACGCCTCTCCCTCAAATCCCAGATGTGCAATTCACTGCGCATTTCTGCTCATCAACCGCTAAATGATGCGCAATCAATTGCGCTGCTACACGCTTGCGTTTCGCAACGCTGGTGATCCGCGGTGCCGCCAACTAAAATCATGCAAAACCTTTTAACAGGAGCGAGCCATGCGCTGGCAAGGTCGTCGTGAAAGCGACAATGTAGAAGATCGTCGCAATGATTCACCCGGATTGGGCGGCGGCGGCGGGCGGCAAATCCGTTTACCGCGCGGCAAAGGCGGCATCATCCTGCTGATTGTGGTGGCGGTGGCGGGTTATTACGGTTATGACCTCACCGCGTTGTTACAAGGCGGTGCCCCGGTGACGCAACAGCAACAGCGCCCGATTAACTCGGCGCAGGACAATGAAGATGCCAAATTCACCAAGGTGATTCTTGCCACCACCGAGGAAACCTGGGGCACGCTGTTCCAGAAAATGGGCAAACAGTATGTGCCACCTAAGCTGGTGATGTATCGCAACTACACCTCGACGAGTTGTGGTGGCGGCCAGTCGGCGATGGGACCGTTTTACTGCCCGGCCGATCAAACCGTGTATATCGACCTGTCATTTTACGATGATATGAAAACCAAGCTGGGCGCGGGCGGTGATTTTGCCCAGGGCTATGTGATTGCCCATGAAGTGGGCCATCACATCCAAAAACTGCTGGGTATCGAGCCTAAAGTGCGTCAGATGCAGCAGGGCGCCACCCAGGCGCAGGCCAATCAGCTGTCGGTGAAAATGGAACTGCAGGCGGATTGCTTTGCCGGCGTGTGGGGCCATTACGTGCAGCAGCAAAATATGCTGGAAGTCGGCGACCTGCAGAAAGCGCTGGATACCGCGGAAGCGATTGGTGATGACCGCCTGCAGCAAAAAAGTCAGGGGCGCGTGGTGCCAGACAGTTTCACGCACGGCACGTCGCAGCAGCGTTATACGTGGTTCAAACGCGGTTTTGACAGCGGCAATCCCGGCGACTGTAACACCTTCGCCTCCAACTGATGCTGTTACCTGACATCACCGCCGCGATGCAGCGGGCGGGTATTCGCCGCCTGTGCGTCGTCGCCGGTGAAGCTGACTGGGCGCTGCGGCAGGCAGTTGAATGGCGTGCGGCGCTGCCTGGCGACTGGCTCACACTCAGCAACAGCGATGATTTCCCCCACCGCGTAGCACCCGCTGCGCTGCGCACGCTACTGGGTCGTGAATTCCAGCATGCGATATTTGATGCGCGCAGCGGCTTTCATGCTGAGGCCTTTGCGGCTTTGGCAGGCACGTTGCGTGCGGGAAGCTGGTTGTTGTTACTGACGCCACCGTGGCAAGGTTGGGCCACGCAACCTGATGACGACAGCCTGCGCTGGGCAGATGTCGCTGAACCCATCGCCACTCCCCATTTTATCCACCATTTGCAACAGCTGATGGTGCAGGATCCGCAGGTGATGTTGTTGCACCAGCACCAACAGCCTGCGCGCGCGCCCGAATTACTGCATCAGCATCAACCTGAGCGCGCGCGCGAATTACTGCATCAGCATCAACCTGAGCGCGCACCCGAATTACTGCATCAGCACCAGCCTGCGCACGCACCCGCATTGCTGAATCAGCACCAGCCTGTGCGCGCACCCGCATTGCTGAATCAGCACCAGCCTGTACGCGCACCCCGCATTGCTGCATC
>NZ_MLFP01000013.1 GCF_002095465.1 Pantoea rodasii
AAGGGAAAGCGGGCACTATGAGGAACCGGTTGCTAGCCGACAACTGCGTGAGTTTTACCATGGCACCCTTATCGCGGCGGGAGGCTTCAAGCCTGAGGCGGGGGAAAAGATGTTGGAAGCGGGTGAGGCAGACTTGATCGCATTTGGTCGTTTGTTTACCTCCAATCCAGATTTGCCTGCAAGGATTCAACATGGCTATCCGTTAGCTCACTATCAACGTGACGCATTTTTCGGTGGAGATGCCAAAGGCTATACCGATTTTCCAGCGTATGCGCATTAACAACGCGAGTTAACCCTCAGAGGAGCGGCCGTCTGGCCGCTTTTGTCTCGATCAATACACGCCCGCCTCAATCACCTTTCTCCAGGCTCTAAAATCACTATCAAGCCAGTGCGGTTCCGCACTGGCTTATACGTCTTAAATCTGAGAAACCCCTACAGAAGCACCGCCATCAACATACAGTGTTTGTCCGGTCATAAAGCCCGCGTCCTCAGATAACAGGAACTGGATAGTGGCGGCAATCTCCTCCGGCTTGCCGAAACGCTTCATGGGTACGCTATCGAGATAACGCTGTTCACCCTCACTGCCCGGCGCGTTGCTGGCGCGAAACAGTTCTGTCTCTGTCGGGCCGGGCGCAACAGCGTTAACGGTAATCCCCTGAGTTGCCAGTTCCAGCGCCCAGCTGCGAGTGAAGCTGATTAAAGCTGCCTTGGCGGCCGCATAGGACGTACGCTGCGGAACGCCGAGGACGGTCAGGCTGGCAATATTGATCACTCTTCCCCAGCCGCGGGCTTGCATGCCGGGTAAGGCGGTTTGCACCGCTAACAGGGCAGGATGCAAGTTGACGCGCAGTACTTCATCCAGTGTTGCCGTCGAGACTTCGGGTAACCACTGCGGACGCACTAAACCGACATTGTTAATGATGCCATCCACATTGAACTCCGCATTGATTTGCTCCAGCTTCTTTTTTGTCGCGAGCGTATCTGCGAGGTCGAGTGAGACAAAATGCCCCGGGAAGCTTTGCTCAGGCTGATGTCTTGCGATACCGATCACGAGATGGCCCGCGTCAGACAGACGCTGTGATAAAGCCAGGCCAATCCCTTTGCTGGCACCGGTAATCAAAAATGTTCTTTGCGGTTGCATATTTTACTCCTGCGTTAAACGACAAAAACCGGCGCAGAGGTCTGCGCCGGAGAGAATAAACGGTTAAGGGTGATTTAAGAGGCTGAAGCCGCTTGCAGAGCGACATCGGCCGCACTAATGCCCTCCAATGCGAGGCCGAAGCCCGCACCTTCATCAATGATGCGACGCAATTTTTGCGTCAGCGCGATGCGTGTATAGCGGCTGGTGAGTGGAGGTAACGCCGCGAGCGATTCGGCCAGCTCATGAGCGCGTGTCAGCAAGGTATCGCGTGGCAGAATTTCATTAACCACACCCCAGTCTTTGGCGGTTTCAGCATCCAATTCCTGGCGCGTTAACAGGAAATAGCGGCCACGTATGCTGCCGATGACCTCTGGCCACAACAGGTTTACGCCATCCCCCGGGACGATACCGAAGTCGAAATGGGGTTTGTCCTGGAAAACGGTATCGGGTGTTGCCAGCACGATGTCCGCCAGCAAAGCGTATTCTGAGTGCAGGCGGACTGGTCCGTTTAACGCAGCGATGACCGGCACTTCAATATCCAGCAGATTCATCAGCACTTTTTTGCCTTCGCGGAAAATTTTGTCGTAACCGCGTGGCGTGAAGAAATCAAAACCTTCCGGGCTGATGTTCTCCATAAAAGCCTCACCGGCACCGGTCAGAATCACCACACGATTATCGGGATCGGAACCAATCTGATGAAACAGTTCAACGAATTCTTCGTGAGTATGCCCATTGAACAACAGTGAGCCGCCATCGGTATGAAACATCACTTCCAATACTCCGCTGGTTGAGCGGGTAAGGCGGGCGTTGTTAAAGCTGTGACGATAGTTTTCGAAGCGAGACATAGTGATTTCCTTTTGGATGATTAGTTTTCGATTAAGGCATTTAATTTGGTGATGGCACGCATGACCGCAGGGCGTGCAGAGACGGCGGCAAACCAGCGGCTGAGGTTGGGCTGCGTTTCAAGGCTGACGCCAGCGAACTCGCGTCGCCACATCCAGCCGAAATGCGCAATATCCGCGATGGTGTATTCATCCCCTGCCAGCCAGGACGTTTTCTCTAATTGACGTTCAAGCAGGCTGGTGAGCCGATTGGCTTCAGTGCTAAAGCGCTGCTGCGCCAGGGGTTGAGGTTCACTCGCCAGACGGGTAAAGAATCCGGCTTGTCCAAAAGCGGGGCTGATGCCCGAGGCGTGGAAGAAAAGCTGCTCAAACACCTTGGCGCGAGTCAGTCCGTTAGCAGGCAACAAACCCCCGTGCTTTTCGGCCAGATAAACCAAAATGGCAGCAGACTCACTTAGCACTGCACCGTTGTCGCTATCCACCAGCACCGGCACTTTGCCGTTTGGATTTAACTGTAAGAAGTCTGCTCCGTGCTGTTCGCCCTGGCGGATGTTTACGGCACGCAGCTGCCACGGCTGTGCGAGTTCTTCCAGCAAGATGGCGGGTTTAATGCTGTTGGGAGTAGCAAAGGCATAAAGTTCGTACATTATCCGGCTCCTGAGTTGACTGTTTCACTGGGCAGTAACGCTTGCCCGCTGTTGTTGATATGGAGTATCTGCTAATGTCGGTGGGTAATGGCAGAGGGCCAAAAACTATAATTGCTATTCCCAGGAGGAATACCATGGATCGCTTTCAGGCGATGCAGATGTACGTGCAGGTGGTCGATGCGGGGTCGTTTTCTGCGGCAGCGCGCATTTTGAATATCGGGCAACCGGCGGTATCAAAGACTATCGCCCAGCTGGAAAAGCATCTGGATGTCCGTTTACTGCTGCGCACCACCCATGGACTCACGCCCACTGAGGCGGGGCAGCGATTTTATGAGCGTGTACGAATTACCCTGCAGCAGGCAGATGAAGCGGAGATGGCAGCGCGCGGTGCGGATAAGGGACTTACCGGTATTCTGCGCGTGGCGGCAGCTCCGACTTTTGCCCGGTTGCATGTCATCCCTTATCTCGCCCAATTCATGGAGCAGCATCCGCAACTCAAGGTGGATATTCGACTCGACGATCGTCCCATCGATTTGATTGCCGAAGGGATCGATATTTGCCTGCGCATGGGCACACTGCAAGATTCTGGCGCGGTGGCGCGTAAAATCGCCACCTCAAGACGTTCTGCATTGGCCACCTCTGAATATCTTTCGCGCCATGGGCATCCGCAGCATCCCGCTGAACTCAGCCAGCATGAGGCGCTGATTTTTAGCCAGCTCAATGATACCTGGCAGTTTAAGCGTGCAGCTGAAGTTGAAAATGTAGTGTTGAAGGGGCGACTTCATCTCAGCGCTGCGGAGGGTATTCGCTCCGCCGTGCTGGCGCACATGGGGATCACGGTGGCTTCTGACTGGATGTTTTCACAGGAAATCGCTGACGGAACCGTCGAGCGTCTGGCCAGCGATTGGGCTTTGCCGGACATCGACCTGTGGGCGGTTTTTCCCGGCGGGCGCATGGCCACGGCGAAAGCGCGCCAGTTTGCTGCGTTTGTTGAAGGCGTGATGGCTGACTAATCGAGATTCTCTGCTGTTACAATTCGCAGTTCGACGCGGCCGTCTTTATACAAATCAGGAATATGTCCCTGTTCCAGATGCCGGATCAGCAGTTCAGTTGCCAGTACGGCATGTTGGCGGGCGTTCTGATCCAGCGTGTAGGAAAGCGCGCCGGTTTGCAGAAGATCTTGCGTCACATCGTACAGTTCGTGCGTAATATAGCAGCATCGGCCCAGTAACTGGTGTTGCTGCAACACGGCACTGATATCGCTGTTATTGTCGCCAGAGTTATACAAACCGACCACATTATTCGATTGCTGCAACGTGTGATTCAGCAGCGTGCGGATTTTATGTCGTTCATCTTCCCCCGCCAATACTTCGCGCAAACGCAACCAAGGGGCTCGCTGGGTTATCGCATCACGAAATCCTGAAATACGTTGGATATGCGCACTGAAATCAAAACGTCCACTGACCATTATCACGTCACCCTCGTGGGTCATGGTTTGGCTCATTAATAAGCCAGCGGTGCGTCCTGCCTGATATTGATTTATTCCAACATGACAGAATCGATGCGAATCCGGTAAATCAGAAACCAGCGTAACTACCGGCACACCTTTATCTTTGCACCAGGATAAGGCTTCATGAATAACGGGGTAGTCATGTCCATAAACAATAATACCGTCGCGTAACTCACCGCTTTTTTTAATCTTTTCCGCCAGTTTTTCCGGTGGGTTTTCACTCACCAACGTGCGGAATAATTTAATCTTTCGATAGCCAAGCCGGTCGGCTATGTTGGCAAACTCCTCCGCTAACTGCTGAAAAAACCAGGTGCCATTGCTGCTCAGAAATACCTCAATCTGCCAGGGATGCTGCGTGTCATCCGGCAGTAAACGCTGCAACCCAGCCTGACGCGCAGCCCGTAATACTTTGCGCACGGTTTCCGGACGAACCCCACCGCGCTCATTCAATACGCGGTCAACCGTTGCGATCCCAACCCCGGCCAGTTCAGCCACTTTAATCAGGGTGAGTTTTTTCATTCTTCTTCTAAGCCCCAGTAAAAAATCATGTCTACTTTTTCATCAAGGCGGAGTGCGCCTCAGATCACAGCCTGGCGTCTATTTTCGCCGTATTATGCTCAACGTTTCGTAACTGGCAAGATGTTAAATGTTGCGAGACGAAACCCTACTCTACATCGTCAAGTTGTGCTTATTAAAAACTTAAATGATGGGAAACCATCAACAAAAACCTTTCAAAGCGAAGGGTGAGTCATTACTCTTTGCTGCGTTGTTAATATTTAATTAATTACGTGATTCGAATGTAAAACTTACCTCAGTATTTATCTAATAAAAGCCCACCGGGCAGCGTCACTATCTATCCAATAAACCTTATTTATTTGGCTCAAAGCCAGGCACAAATACGTCTGTTATTTGACCTGGTTTGCAATGTGAAAGCAGGGAAAACATGAAACGCAGAGAATTTCTCACTTCCATCACCGCATTGGGGGTAGCTTCCACGATCCCGACATTGGCGCAGGCTGATGTGGTGAATGGTGGCCAGCCCTGGGAACCCGGCAAGATCCAGACGCCGCCCGCGCCGCCCAGGAAAGGGGGGCTGCAATACCTCACTCAGCATGAATTTGATACGGTTGGTGCCATCGCTGAACGATTTATCCCGGCCGATGAAACCAGCCTCAGTGGCAAAGAGGCGGGATGCGCCATCTTTATCGACCGCCAACTCGCCGGTGATTACGGTAACGCAGTGGCGATCTATCGCCTCGGCAAGTTCGTGAAGGGCACGCCTGAGCAGGGGTCGCAATCATCGCTGACCCCGGCGCAACGTTATCGTCTGGGGATTGCTGCTCTGGACAACGCGTTAAAGCAACAGTACGGCAAAGACTTTCTTGCGCTGAGCGGCGATCAACAGGACGAGGTTCTGACGGCGATGGAAAATAACCGCCTTGATCTCGGTGAAGAGGTCGAAACCAAAGTGTTCTTTGAACTGCTACTGCAGAACGTGCGTGAAGGCTTCCTGGCCGATCCGATTTACGGTGGCAACAAAGATATGACCAGTTGGAAAATGATTGGCTTCCCCGGTGCTCGCTATGACTTCCGCGATCTGCTGCCGAAAAAAGGACAGAAGCTCAACATCATCCCCACCAGCCTGATCGATAACACCCTTTAATTTGTTTGCTGAGCAATAAACTATGAATAACGTCCGTCCAAAAGCTGATGTCGCCATCGTCGGCCTGGGCTGGTGCGGCTCTTTGATCGCTGAAGAGCTGACCCGCGCCGGTCTGAATGTCGTTGCCATTGAACGTGGCCCGTGGTTTGAAACTGCGACTGATTTTCCGCCGTCGGTCGACACCGATGAACTGCGTTGGGATACACGCCGCAGTATGCTGCTGCCGCCCGCCGTTGAAACGACCACTTTCCGCAATACCATTGCACAAACCGCATTACCGACCCGCGAGTGGAACCTGAATGAGCTGGGCTACAATGTGGGGGGTTCAGGTACGCACTGGGCCGGAATGGCTTGGCGATTCACCCCATTCGATTTTGAGCCCTACAGCCAGACGGTGAAACGTTACGGCAAGCAGCAAATTGCCAAAGGCGTGATCCTGCAAGACTGGGGCGTGACCTACGATGAGCTGGAGCCTTTCTACGACCGCTTTGAAAAGATCGCCGGTGTCTCGGGTAAAGCCGGCAAGCTAAATGGCGAAACCATTGAAGGCGGCAACCCGTTTGAAGGCAACCGCAGCACTGAGTATCCGTTGCCGGCACTTGAAAGCATGCGCCTGACCGATATCTTCACCGAGGGTGCAAAAAAGATAGGGCTTAATCCGTTTATGGTGCCTGCAGGTCAGGCTTCACGCGCCTACGTTAACCCGCTCGGGGTGCGCATGGGGCCGTGTACCTATTGTGGCTATTGCCTTTACTACGGTTGCGGTAACTTCTCTAAATCCAGCCCTAATGCTTGTGTCATCCCGGCGTTGATGCAGCGTGAGAACTTCACGGTGCTGACGGATTCAGCGGTAGTACGCGTGAATAAGGCAGAAGACGGCAAAACCGCTACCGGCGTGACCTATCTCGACAAGAACAAGAAAGAGTGGGTTCAACCGGCGGATATTGTGATTTTGTCGGCATTCCAGATGCAAAACGTACGTCTATTACTGTTGTCGAAAATCGGCGTGCCTTACAACCCGGTGACGAAAACAGGCGTGGTCGGACGTGCTTACAGCTTCCAGACGGTATCGGGCGCTGCACTGCACTTTAAAGATGAGAACCTGAACCAGTATATTGGTGCCGGTGCTCTGTCCTCACAGGTGGATGACTGGAACGGCGATAACTTTGACCATACGGGGCTTGGCTTTATCGGGGGCGCAGGGATTTTGGTGGTGGCGCGTGGTGCCCGTCCAATCGGTAACGCCGATGCACTTCCTCCCGGCTCGCCGCGTTGGGGTAAAGACTGGAAAAAGGCCTATACCCATGCTTTCCAGAATACCACTTTCATTTTTGGCCAGGGCACCAGCTTCTCTCACGAAGATTACTACCTGGACCTCGATCCTGAATACAAAGATAACAACGGCAATGCACTGCTGCGTGTGACTTTCGATTACAACGATAACGACCGTCTTTCTGCGAAGTTCATTGAAGAGAAGAGTGTCGAGATCGGTAAGGCGATGGGCGCTGAAACCGTTATCGGTACCAACTCTGCCTCAGGTGCCTATTCACCCTATAACTTTGCCAGCGACCACACCATTGGCGGCGCGGTCATGGGCACCGATCCAAAAACCTCGGTGCTTAACCGTTATCAGCAGTGCTGGGATGCGCACAACGTGTTTGTGCTGGGGGCGTCTTCCTTCCCAAACAATGCGGGATACAACCCGACGGGCACCATTGGTGCACTGAGTTTGTGGACGGCGAAAGCCATTATCGAGCAGTACCTGAAAAATCCAGGTCCGTTGGTGAAGGTGTGAGATGAAAAAGACCAAACTCATTGCGGGCGTGGCGGTGATCGCTGCGGCCGTGGCAGCAGGCATGCTGTGGATGAATGGCGACACGTCAGCGGATGATGTTGCCAGCAACAACGTACTCACCAGCCAACCGCCAACGGCGGCAGACAGTGCCGCGATTGAACGCGGACGGTATATGGCAGTTGCCAGCGACTGTACTGCCTGCCACACCATGCCGGAGAGTAAACTCCCGTTGGCTGGAGGCTACTCCATCAGCACGCCGTTTGGCGGCATTTACGCCAGCAATATCACGCCGGATAGGGAAACCGGTATCGGCAACTGGACGGAGCGGGATTTTTTCCGTGCGGTGCGTCACGGCAAGGGTAAGGAGGGCGAACATCTTTATCCTGCCATGCCTTACAACGCTTACGTCAAATTGACCGATCAGGATATGCATGATCTGTGGTTATACCTGCGCTCGGTTAAGCCCATTCACTATCAGGTGCCGGAAACCAGTTTAGGTTTTCCGTACAATATCCGTCTGGCGATGATGGGATGGAACCTGCTGTTTTTCAAAAACGAAGGTTTCCAGATCGACAACAGTAAAAGTGCCGAATGGAATCGTGGTGCCTATCTGGTGGAAGGACCTGAACACTGCGCAGCATGCCATACCGCCAAGAATCTGATTGGCGGCGACAGCAGCGATTATCTGCAAGGCGGTAATCTTGGCGAGTGGCACGCACCTGATATCACGCCCAATCCGCACGTTGGCATTGGAAGTTGGTCAGAGCAGCAGGTGGTGGATTACCTCAAGATTGGCAGTAACCACGTAGCGGTTGCTTCTGGCCCTATGGCAGAGGCTGTCAACAACTCCACGCAGCATTTAACCGATGCTGATTTACGCGCGATTGCTGTGTATCTCAAGCAAGTGCCAGCATCCACCACGACGTTGCCACAACCAATATC
The DNA here is from genome assembly GCF_002095465.1 of Pantoea rodasii. Lineage (GTDB taxonomy): Bacteria > Pseudomonadota > Gammaproteobacteria > Enterobacterales > Enterobacteriaceae > Pantoea > Pantoea rodasii. Next base: position 8,541 of record NZ_MLFP01000013.1, read on the forward strand.
GATGGACAATGCGCAAATGAAGATGGGTGAAAAAGTCTATTCAGCCAACTGCACTGCCTGCCATAACAGCGACGGTAAAGGGATTCCAAACCTCGCGGCGAGCCTGGCAAATAACCCCGGCCTGTTAGCGGATGATGCCTCATCAATCATCACCACCGTGCTGCAAGGCGGACGCGGTGCGGTAACGAATGGCAATCCCACCAGCGGGGCGATGCCTTCATTTGCCTGGAAGTTGTCTGATGAGCAGGTTGCAGCAACGGCGACCTATCTTCGCAATAGCTGGGGGAATGCGGCTAAACCAGTGACAACGGATGAAGTCACAAAAGGGCGCGCGCAACTAAAGCTGCCAGCACAGATGTCTGAACGCTGAATCTGTTGGCTGACCAGGGCTGCTATTTCGTGAGGAATAGCAGCCTTTTTTGTTATCTGTATCCTGTCGAATAGCGATTAACGGCGTGACAATAGTGTTTGAGGCCAGTCGCTCCAGGTTTTGTAATTAACTTAATCACGACCAATGTTAATTAACCTTAAGGTGTACAACTTATATTTCAGTGTACAAATATGTTGGTTAATTCGTGTTTGATTATTTATTCTCGGATCTAACTTGATCATTAATATATATAGGAAAAAACCAGGGTAAGCGAAGCGGTAAAACGCGCACGATTGATCAAGAAATGATCGATTTTTTGTTCATAACGAAGGGAATAACTCTTCTGACGTAGCTACTTTCGCATTTAAGCGAAGCGCTAATACACGTCAGAAGAGTGCTGTGTTGCAGGTTAGCGAACGTAACCCTGTGTTGAATTAAAGATGATGTTATTTACGGCGGCTGATCTTTCCTCCTTTCCGGCCGGCTTCTACGGCGCGGTTCGGATCGTTTTTGAAATTGCCGCCGCTCACCTGTCCGCCCTTGCGGCCTGCTTCGGCTGCACGATCCTTATCCTCGGCGAAGTTCCCTGTGCCCCCACGACGTTGCGTCTTTTTCTCTTCCTCTTCAGGATGCTTGTTAGGGTCCGTCATGCGTTCTCCTCATTATATTTGTACCAACATAAAGCAAAAATAAAATGTAGCGTTGTTTTTACCATAATCAAGTCAGGATTAATCTTAAGTTTTATTATTCGGGTGCCAGTTGTTTAAGTATGAGCCAATTTTCAACGAAACATTAATGAAGGCAGTGCAAAAAAATGATTGTTAGCGCATTTCAGTTGTTGAGTAAAGTCTGTTGTGCGGAAATATAAGCGAAGCGGTAAGGCTGTACTATTAATGCTGTTCTCATTTTTGCTGCGTCTGGCTTGCGCAGAGGGACTTGCTTGCTACGTTTAATTAAGATGATGGCTCGGCTGTTAATTAACGCTTCGCTTATTTCCAGATAATTCCTTTAGCGGCAGTGTTGAAGCGGTTAGCTTGCTAAGCATCTGTGATGCACCCCCTAAGGTAGTTCACTAACAGCACATCGACCAGGAGCGAATGAATGATGAGGGAATCGGTATATCTGGATTGGCTACGTGATGCTCACGCGATGGAGTTACATAGCGAAACACTGTTAAAGGCCGCAGTGCAGCGTTTGAACGATCATCCATCGATGAAAATGCGTATCACGCAATATCTTGAACAGATTCGAGAACAGCAACAGCTGGTGAAGGATGTTCTCAAAAGCTATGACGGCAGTTGGTCAATACTCAAGGATACGCTGGGCCGGATGTCTGCGGTTGGGCAGGCGGCTAGCGATATGCTGCGCGATGAGATGGGTGTACGCATTGCCGTGAGTGGGTACGTCTTTTGTAGTTATAAAGTCGCCACTTACACCACGCTGGTGGCCGCAGCCGAGCAAGCTGACGACAGCGCAGGGAAAAACGCTTTTCAGCGGATATTGCAACAGGAAGTACAAATGGCGGATTGGTTACTGTTACATCTGCCGGAAGCGGCAAACGAGTCTATCGATAAGCTTACCGAAGCAGAAGCATCAGACGCGATCTAGTGTTTTCTGTGGGTAGCCAACTGGCTGCCCGCAGAGAAATGAACATGGATAATTAATCATTGTTCGCTAACGACAATTGCATAAGCTGCATAAAAAAGCGGTTTTACTTAGACAAGCTTGCGATTAATCGGATTGAAAACAGTTTTATAAGTAAAGCACAATGATCACTCTGGTAACTATTATTGCAAACAATTTAATATAACTGATCAAATTGATTATTTAATTAATCTCTCGCAAAGTGAATGGTCTTATATAAGTAAGTTACATTTAAGTAAAACCACTAAGGTTAATTCACATGCTGACGATAACAGCAGGGATGCTGCCGGCATAGCCTCGCAGTGTCATCTCTTCTTTGTTTTATAAACACCTGGATTTTATGACTCACCAATAAAAATCATTGAGGTTTCTAAATGGACGTAGTTCAAGGATTTTCACGTAATATAAAGTTGCGTACCAAACTTATTATTTCTTCACTCATCAACATCGCCATGTTACTGCTGGTGGCCTCGCTGGGCTTAAATTCATTATTTTTGGCGCAAACCGGTGTCAACGGCATGATGAAGGATGATTACCCGACCATTGCGTTGGGCAATCAGCTTATCGATGAGATCAATACCACCATTCAGCAGCAGGCATTGTTGCTCAGTCCTATCAATGCTGAGCGGCGAGCGAGCATCATGAATGGCCTGCAGGGCTCGACAGGGCAGATAACGGAGATTTATCGTAAGCTGAATGCGCTGGCAACGGACGATGATTCCATTGTGTATCTCAAAAGTCTGGATGAAAGGCGTAAGGCTTATTTACAGGCGAGAAATGAGTTTCTGCAGATTGTCAGTAATGATACCGGGAAAGCTCTGGATTACTACTTGACGACGCTGGCAAGTAAGCAAATTGATTATACGGGTGAAGTACAACGCTTCATCGCTCTGCAAGAGCAACAAATGAACGGCTCCTACACGCACTTTATGAGTTCCTATCACACCACTAAAATTTCCATGGTGGGGATTTTCATTATCGCGATTATTATTTCTGCGCTGATTGGCTGGGTTATTATTCGATCTATCACCGTGCCATTAAAAAACGTGATTGCCTTTTTAGGTCGTGTTGCGGATGGCGATCTCAGTACGGGGTATGTTGAAAAGCGCAAAGATGAAATGGGGCAGTTAATTAATGCCATTCAGCAAATGCAGGAAAAGATGTCGACTATTGTGAGCCATATTCGCATTAGCGCGGAACAAATTTCCGGTGGGGCCAGTGAAATTATGTCCGGTACCCATGATTTAGCGGCACGTACCGAAGAACAAGCCAGTTCGGTGGAACAAACCGCGGCATCGGTTGAGGAGTTCACCGCGACCATTAGCAACACGCGTAATAACACCCATTTTGCAGCAGACCTGTCAGAGAAAGCGGAAAATGCGGTAGGGCAGAATGCCACCATGATGAACAACGTTTCGACCAAGATGGCAGAAATTCATGACTCAGCAGGACGCATGGCGGACATCATTAACCTGATCGATTCAATTGCGTTTCAGACCAATATCCTGGCGCTGAATGCGGCAGTAGAAGCTGCTCGAGCCGGTGAGCACGGGCGTGGTTTTGCCGTGGTGGCGCAAGAAGTGCGTGCGCTTGCTCAAAAGAGCGCAACCTCTTCGCATGAAATTCGTCATCTGATTGAAGAGTCATCAACGCGGATTGTCGATGGGCGTGACATGGTCGCGGATGCCAACAAACTGATGGCGGAAATGATGACCAACGTGGTCAACATGAAAGAGGTGCTGTCACAGATCAATCAGGCCAGCACCGAACAGGCGGATGGCATCAGCCAAATCAACACGGCGATCAGCCAGATTGATATCACCACTCAGCAAAATGCTTCGCTGGTAGAGCAGTCCTTAGCGGCTTCGGCGATGCTGAGTGAGCAGGCGGCGAACATGGTGAACAGCGTTAGCGTGTTTACGCTGCAAAAAAGCGCTTAAGGCACAAAGCCCGCCACAGCGGTTTACGTGGGACGCGGGAACGTTACTGAAGATTTTGTAAGGCGTGCCGATAAAGCGTCTCGCGTAGTGCTGCATGGAGCAGCAGGATACAGGGAAATAATGATGAAGAAACTATTGATAGCGTTTGCCGTTTTAACTCTCGCAGGATGCGCCAGGCCTTATGGACCCGCAGATACGGTGATTAATCACCAAATGGTGACACCTGATGCGACCAAGCAACAAACGAAGGTTACCGTCACACGGCTTAAGCAGTTTATCGGCGGTGGAAGTGGTGGCACGTGCAAATTTGTCATCAACATTGATAATCAAGATGTGGCGATGCTGAAGCAAAATCAATTTATCACCGCTTATTTAAATAATGGCCTGCATAAGTTAAAAGTCAGCAATGATTGCACCGTACTGAGCATGGGCATGCGTAAGTCACTGGATATCGTTGCAGATGGCACGCCGCAAGAGTACGCCACTGAAGTGGGCTTCTGGGGCCAATACCGCATGTGGCGCACGCAATAAATTAAAGGTCGATGCCACGCGGCAAACGCTTCACTGAAGTCATTGAAGCGATGTCGCGTTAGCTATCAGAAGCTATTTTTGGGAATTTATTGCGTAATTTCTGCAGTTTAGCGGGGATATTCATCATGCAGAAGGCGTTTTCCTGCCCCTCTTTTTCCCAGAAGTTTTGGTGATAGTCTTCCGCTGCGTACCATTCGGCTAACGGTTCCAATTTCGTCACTAACGGTTTGCCGAGTTCAGACGCGGCGCGAGCGATGCCTTGTTCAGCGGCGATGCGTTGTGCCTCGCTGGTGGGAAACAGCGCGGAGCGATAACGGGAACGGATTACACCGTCTTTGCTGTTTTCTTGTGTCGCGTCATGAGTCGCGAAGTGGATATCGAGCAAATCGTCATAGCTCACGATAGCGATATCAAATCGCAGTGTAATCGCCGGTGCCTTCTGGCCATGGCGTAAGCAGGTCAAAGCCGGTTTCGGTCACGGCAACGGTGTGTTCCCATTGCGCCGACAGCGAGCGGTCTTTGGTCACCACCGTCCAGCCATCAGACAGCACGCTGGTGCCCGCTTTACCGGCATTAATCATCGGCTCAATGGTGAATATCATCCCCGCTTGCAGTTCGAGACCCGTGCCCGGTGTGCCGTAATGCAAGATTTGAGGATCGCCGTGATACACCTCACCGACGCCGTGGCCGCAATATTCACGTACCACGGAGAAACCAGCTTTCTCGGCGACCTGCTGAATAGCCGCACCGATATCGCCCAATGTGGCGCCAGGTTTAACGACGTTAATGCCCGCCACCATGGATTCATAGGTGATCTCGACCAATCGTTTGGCCCGCACCGAAGGCTCGCCAACGTAATACATTCTGCTGGTATCGCCGTACCAGCCATCTTTGATAATGGCGACATCAATATTGACGATATCGCCGTTCTTCAGCTTTTTATCGCCAGGAATGCCATGGCACACCACATGGTTAATCGAAGTACAGGTGGTGCGCGTATAACCGTGATAGCCGATATTGGCCGGCACCACTTTCAATTGATTGACGATATAGTCATGACAAATCGCGTCTAGCTCATCCGTGGTCACGCCCGGTTTGACGAACGGGGTGATGATTTCCAGCACTTTAGCTGCAGCGTGTCCGGCCGCACGAGCCAGTTCGATCTCTTGTGCGGTGTGAAGTTTGATGGTCATTGCGCGATTCCCTGCGAAGTTAATGTTGGCTGGTCGAGCAGCTGTGCTAAATCTGCGCCGCCGTCACGTTCGACGCGCATCAGCTGGCGCGTCAGTTCCTGAAGATTAAGGTCTGGATAAAGCTCGGCCAGCATGCCGATTTTCATCCAGTGTTCTGCCTGCGCGTTGATGGAGCGGCTTAACGCCGTGCTGGCGATACGCAGGTTCTCATGCATCAGGTCCGAAATTTTTACGATACCCATTGTACAGTCCGTATATGAAACGCATGTGTTTTGTATATAGGTTACGCCGGGCCGTGCACTGAGGAAAGGGAAATTTTGAAGCCGTTGCTGCCAATGCGGATTTCTTACCTAATAAGCGTGAAAGTGATCACCTTAGATTTGCCTACATTGAGGACAAAAAAATACCCGCACGCGGCGGGAAAAAATTCGTTACAGAGAAATATCTCTGTCTGTCAGACCAGGTAAAGTAATGAAGGTTCGGGTGTGATCATAATAAGTTAAAATAAAAGTGCAGCGGGTAAACGCGGGCTAATAATAAGCGAAGCGCAAATATGAAGATGGCGGTAAGGATAATTACCTGTGAGATATGATGCGATAATCCTTTATCACTCGATCTGCAATGTGTCGTCTGGATCTGTTTGGAAGGCAAATAACCCATTGAATACGGTGTTATAATTCAAAAGGTTTATTAATTAGCCTGCTATGTTTTGCGACTTCTTGCATTTTTATATTTATGTTTTTAAAACGCTTCGCTTTAAATCCTTCAGGGACGGTTTTTATCAACACTATTGTAAGGTTTTTGTGAGGATAATTAAGCATGACAAATTGTGACGGCAGGCTTAGTATGTTGCTACTCACAGGTTAATAATGAGCAAAATAGACGCAAAATGGCGGATATTCTCCCTAATGATAATGAAGTTATTCTGTTAAGTTCTCAGCTGCAATCAGTGCCAGTGGAATGGATGCGTGCTTATGAGCGACATTAACGAATATAAGCCGGGCTGCATAACGCTGCAGGCGCTTCGGACTCCGGATATTTGCCGTGATGATGTACTGAGCAAATTCACCGATCTGGTGAGCAAAACGCTGGATGTACCCAGCAGTTTTATCTCGGTCATGGACGATGACTTCCAATACATTAAAGCGGCACATAACTTTAGCGTCGGTGAAACGCTGCGTGCTGATTCGCTGTGCCAGTATGTGGTCGAAGGAGACAATCCACTGGTCGTTCCTGATACTCGACAGGATGCCTGCTTTGCAACCAACCCCTTTGTTATCGGCGAACCCTTTGTTCGCTTTTATGCTGGCGTGCCGCTTAAAAGTCGGGAAGGGCTGGTATTAGGGACGTTATGCGTAGTTGATGGTGAACCGCGGGCATTCAGCGCGGAAAAGCTGGCGACCATGACCTTGCTTTCCCAACTGGTGATCTCGTTTCTCGAAGCCTGGCATTCCGTTGGCTTTACCGATCTGGTGACGGGATTACCCAACCGCCAGCAGCTGATGCGTGACCTTCAGTCGCTGCGCGCGGCGGGTGACAGTTCCTCACGTCGACTGGTGTTAATCGATTGTATTGATATGCCACGTGCCTATGAATTGGCGCGCTCGCTGGGCATGGCGCCGGTTGAAGGGCTGCTCAAAGATATGGCAACGCTACTGCCGTTACGGCTTCGCCCTGGCAAAGATGAACTGCTCTATACCGTGGCTACCGGTCGCTTTGCGCTGCTCTCTAAACATGACACGCAGTTCAGCGCTGAGTGGGTTGCCCAACGTATGGAGGGTGTTCGCGCTGAGATAGGCGAGGGATTGTCGGTAGATTTGGCCACGCGCACTGGCGAGACCCTGTTTTCGCCTACGGAAACCTCTGCTCAGGAAGTGCTGCGTCGCGCCGTCAGCGCGCTGCATGAAGCCATTTGCCGTGGGATCCCCTGCATGAGCTTCAGCGAAAAAATGATGAGCGCCGCACAGACGATTTCACCCTGGTCAACGATTTGGCCACTGCGGTTCGGCACAATCATGGGCTGTATCTGGTCTTCCAGCCCAAAATCTGCCTGAGCAGCGGTTTGCCCATCGGTCTTGAGGCGTTAATCAGATGGCGCCATCCCACGCGAGGTGAACTCTCTCCTGCGATGTTCATTCCGCTTGCAGAACAAACGACGCTGCTGCAAGAGATCACCGAATGGGTGATTGATCGAACCATTGAGCGTTTAAAACGGCTTACGGGACAGGCTATACAGTTGCCTGTCACGGTGAACGTTAGCGTGCGTGACTTTAGTCAGGAGAATTTTGCCGACAGGTTAGAGCATAAGATGATCAAGGCGCGCTTGCCGACAAGCCTGTTAGGTATCGAATGTCTGGAAACCGAACGCATCATCGAAAGCGCCGCTGCCATTAAGGGTCTGGAAATGCTAAAACTGCGTGGTTTTGGTATTGCACTGGATGATTTCGGCACTGGTTACAGCAATATCAGCTATCTGCGCAAAATGCCTCTGGATGTGGTGAAACTCGATCGATCAATCATCGGTGGGCTCGCCACGGATACAGCCTCACGCATCATCACACGCAGCATTATCGGCATGTTGAAAGAACTCGATTATGTGGTTCTGGCAGAAGGGGTGGAAAATATTGAGACGCTGGAGGCGTTAAAAGAGTTTGGTTGCGATCAGGCGCAGGGATTCTTTCATTCCCGCCCCTTGCCTGAAAGCGAACTGGATAACTGGCTAAAATGGAAGTTAGCTTGATGCCTCAGTTTTCACGTCATCCGTCTCTATGTCACTCATCGCCAGTGCGCTAGCGCTGGCGGGGTCGAACAGCGACAGGCTTTCGATTTGGTCCACCATAATCACCTTCCGAAACTCCAGCGCCGTTTTGGGCTTAGACATAAAATCAATGCTGTGTTGGTGATACCAGCGGCTGTAATTATGCTCAACGGCGAGACTGAGCGTGCGGGCATCGCGATATCCACTTAGCATTGGGATCAAAACGATGTTGGCGGTGCTGACATGCTCAAAGGTGGCCGCATGGATCATGCCAATATAGATGCGACGCGATTTCAGCGTAACCCACGCCAATTCTCCTTCCTCCATGCACTGCAACAGCATCTGCTCAATACCATTTGAGCGTGATAAATGCTGATACAGGTCTCTGCGGCTGCTGGCAGTCAAACGAGCACTGCCTGCCCAATTTGAACGATAAACACAAAACAGCACGGCGAAGGCGAGCATAATCACCACCGGTGCCTGAATACCCAAGAAACTCCATGTCATAAAGTCCACATGCCAGCGCGCATGGACGAGGCTGCTTAATGCAAACGTATTATTGAGGGCAGAAGCGGCGAGTAACAGTAGCCAGACAATTCCGGTAGCCAGCACGCCCTGCAAAACAAAAATACAGCCATAAAGGGCGATCAAAAAATACACATCCCAGCCAAAGGAGCGTTTGATCTTCAACCGACTCGACATGTCACGACTGGTATACCAATAGCCACACACCATCAGCACCATAAATATTGCCGTGCCCATTTAAATATCCTTCAAGGTTTTGACGTGGTGGGAAAAATCGCGCTGAACTTTGGGGCTGAGGGGATTAACCGAAGCGTTACCATCTTCATCAATGATGATTCTGTCACCTTCCTGAATGGATTCTTGCATATCCTGCTGGCTCATGACTTGTAGCAGTGATTCTGGGCTGCTAAAAAGGGACAAAATAAAGTGAAACATGCCAATTCCCTGTTAAATTCGGTGCCAACAGTATGGCACAGCCTTGCCTTTTAAATAGGTGCCATTATTTCATCAGGCGAGCTTTACAGATTAATCTGGCAGGGAGGTAAATAAGCGAGGCCGTTAATATCATATTGTTATTTGTTACATTTTGATGGCTTTATAAATTCAAGGATAACCCCATTTTTTTAAACGATATGTGGAAATATTATCACGCAAGCTTGAAGGCTTAACCTCATCCAGAATTATATGAATGAGGGGGTGCTTGATAAAATTAAGGCTCATCAATTCGCAAAAAAACAGCTACAAGCACTCACTCGCTATGGCAATGGGAGATTAAGAACAAGAAAAGGGTTTATGAAAGTAAACTTAAAAAATGAGCTACCTGCACATGGATAGCTCTTGCCCTCAGCCCTCACGCCAATTTAACGCCATTTAAACCCGACCAACAGCGCTCTGCGGATTGGGTGACCAGCACCAGAGGATTAGGGCTGAAGCTATCGATGAGTGTTGCCACTCTGTCGGTTAAAGTTCTTAAATTTTCGTACCCTACATAAACAAACTCATTAGAGGGTAATACGAATGTTTTGCCTTTCTCACAAACAACACAGCGAGAAAAACCGTGCTCTAACATAATATAAAGCAGTTCGGATTGTGCATCTGGTGTTGGCGAGTTTAACTCGACCCTGATGGTATAGCTGGCCATGACTTATCCTCCCGGCTGGTTGAGATTTAAGTTTACTTAATAATCGGATTTTGAACGGTCTGCTTCGATATTTAAGAATAATCTCAATGGCACTAAGGGGATCAAACGGCATTATTTCTTAACCGCCTCGCTTAATTAAACGTTTGGCATCAAGGCTCGGGAATCGTAAAACGGATCGGCAATCAGAAGATTAGGTCAACTTAAAATTAGAGATGATGTTTTCGTCAACTATAATAAGAATGCCAGTTCAGAGTATCGCTGTTCATCTAATGGGCAACCCAAAGCATCACAAGCTGATGCCGTTAATTCCCAATATGAGGTATCTCCCATGAACTTAACGTCTACGGATTTCTTTGTTTTTAGCCAACAAGACGCTGATGGTTGCTGCAACTTGCATCGTACGCACTGTAAATGGGCCCCGGCATTTGAAAAGCGCACATTTATGGGATCGTTCTATTCCTCTCCGCATGCATGGCAATATTTCCTCACGCATCACCCTGAAGGCAGGGCATCATTATGTTTAAACTGCATGCAGCAATGAGTAATTTATTGAATTATTGATCACTAAGCGAAGCCCGTAGCTGATAAAGCCCAGCAGGGCTATAGGCGCAAACGTTTTAAAAAATATCTTACGCTTGATTCACAGAATGAATTATTCGCCACCGCGTTAAATTATCACGTCACTAAACTATAAAGACCCAATCAGGGTGAATGGAGGTATATATGTCAGAACGTCCAGATGATGTTAAGCCACTGCCTGGCGACGATTTACCCTTACCCGATGAAGATGATAATGAGAACGACGGTCGGGATTTACCCGATGATCAAAAACCCACTATCTGATTCTTAAAACCGAGCCGCGAACGCGGCTCTTTTACAGCGTTGCACAGACGGTTTTAACGTGGTCAATCGTTCGGTGAAGCATCATCATTAATGTACTGCCGCATCGCTTCATGCATCGCCCGGTTACGTGCGACATCAAGACCTCGCTCTTCGTACTCCTTCGCCATGTTTATAATCACCTCGTCATACTTGCCCTTGAATGAGATATTATTCAACGCAACCTGCTTAATCATGAGTTCGCGTAGTACATCAGTTTCAACTTTCAAGCGCAGCACGATATCTTCGAGTACCTTTATTCTCTCTTCAGCTGACATGATCACTCCCGGCAATAAACGTATTGATTGATTAGATATTGATAATAGGGAGAATATCGCATTGATATGCGTATAACTCAAGCCTCAGCTTTCCGACTAAATTAAGCGAGCCGCAAAGCACGTAAGGGTGAGTCCGCGCATGATGCCTGATATATATTGAGCACGCACATTAATGAAGAATATTCACTTACCGCCACTGCAGGGCACCCTTGGAACGCACGTATGATGAACATTTTCGCCCTGATTTTGACTATTGCCGTGGTTTTCACTGGGTTGAGCTGGGGTTACCGGGTATTGGTCAAGGCTTCACCCACGAGCAGTGAAGGATTGGATCGAGGCTCAGCAGCCTTAAAACCCACCGCGAAAGCACGACTTCCTGGCTGGCTGGATACTTCGGCGTCACTTTTTCCATTACTTGCGGTGGTATTGCTGGTTCGGGCTTTTGGTTGGGAGCCATTCCGCATTCCCTCTGGCTCGATGATGCCGACGCTGCTAACCGGCGACTGGGTGCTGGCGGATAAATATTCGTATGGATTACGCAATCCGTTTAATCAGAAAACGCTGATCGCCACTGGCCATCCTCAACGCGGCGACATTGCTATCTTCACCTTCCCACAGGATGAATCCCAGCTCTTTATTAAACGAGTGATTGGCCTGCCGGGGGACAAGGTGGTGTTTAATCCAGCCACGCAACAACTGACCATTTTCCCCGCTTGTCAGGGACCTGAGCCCTGCGCATCGACCTTAACTACGCGTTACAGCGCGCTCAAACCCAGCGAATTTGTTGAAACTGCCGGGGCGCAACCGGGCTTTTATGTCAGGCCTTTCGGACAGGAAACTGCCGCAGAGCAGAGATTGCTGATGCGCACTGAAACCCTGGCCGGTGTCACTCACCGCATTTTGCAGAAACCTGACTCAGTGATTGCTAGCCAACAATTCTTCCATCAATCGGGGCAACAGGTAGGCGAGTGGGTGGTGCCGGCTGGCGAGTACTTCATGATGGGTGATAATCGCAATAACAGTTACGATGGCCGCTATTGGGGATTTGTGCCCGAGCGCAATTTGGTGGGTAAGGCTGTCGCCATTTGGTTTAGCATGGAGAAGCAGGAAGGGCAGTGGCCAACCGGGTTGAGGCTGAATCGCATAGGCCGCATTCATTAAGGTAAAGACGCCAGTCCCTGGCAGAAAAAATCCCTAAAGCGCTTTACTCAGACTTTGTTGGAGGACGGCGACTTATCTTGCCTCCTTTCCGACCCGCTTCAACGGCGCGTTCAGGATCGTTTCTGAAGTTGCCTCCACTGGCTTTGCCTCCCGCTTTTCCAGCTTCTTTTGCTCGTGCCGGATCGTTGGCAAAATTCCCTGCACCGCCTCTGTAGCTCTGTTGTTTCATAGGAAGACCTCATATCAATGTTCCGTGAGAGATAAGGACTAGCTAGTCACCCCATAATTCTAGTGCGCGGTTGCGGCTTCGCCAGTGAGGGCGAATTAAAATTTTGTAGGCGTTATCGTACAAAAAAAGAATTATTGTCCGATGTTAAAATCCTGGTCATCACGATTAAATGGGTTTTTAATCGTTCAGCTAACTAATATGAATATACTAAGCATTGATGCTAATAACTGGGTCGCTTTGGGTCTGCAAGAATTATTAAAACCTCATCATCAACTCATTTCATGTGCTTCACTCGGTAAGGCGAAACAAGTTTTAATCTATCAACATATTGATGCGATTATCATTGAGTTAAAAACGGAGGTTGATGACGTTGAATCAATCTACGCCTTTCTGCGCCTGATACAGGCACTTTATCCACAAGTGCGGGTGCGGGTGCTGACAGCGATAACGGATGCGGCGCTGCTGAATTTCTTTACGCATGAAATCAACGCGGTTCAGGTAATGACCAAGAAAGCGTCGTTGAATAAGATCCTAAGTAGCTTAAATCTGACAACGGAACTGCCTCATAAAATGCTGCCACGCAGCAGTTTGCCTGCGCTCTCTCAGCAGGAATTCAACATGCTAAAATGGTTTGCTCGTTTTAGCAGTCAGCAAGAAATTGCGTTGCGTGTCCGGTTGCATAATAAAACCATCAGCCATTATAAACGCTCGATCTATTCAAAGCTGCACTGCGAGAATAATGTCCAGTTTCATGAGCGGCTGATGCAGTATGGTTTTAATCGAACCCATTTAACATGATTTCTCTTCTCTTTTAATCCACTCATTTGGATATTAGTGCTTCAGTCACTCCCTACACGCTAAATAGCATAGGATGACGCTATTCCCGTCGCTTCACGCTAGCCCTGCGGTGATGTAAACCCGATCATACCGCCGGGATTGTTGAAGTCAGCGGCTAACGGGAGACATTTGGGTGATGTGCTTAACAGATGCTAAAACGACAGTAACATTACTGGACGATCATCCCATGATTCGACTGGCCATGGAAATCGTCATCGGCAATCAACAGGATATGCAAATGAGTGGCAGTTTTGGTCACAGTCGCGAGCTGCTCACATCGCTTCAGCAGCATCCAATGGATGTGCTGGTGCTGGATTATATTCTCGGCAGCGATGAGCTGGATGGTCTGTCGCTGATCAAACAAATCCTCTCCCGGCATCCTGACCTGAACATCCTACTTTACTCTTCCATGGAACATGTTGCGGTTATCCGTGCGGCATTGCAGCTCGGGGTTAAAGGCTATCTGAGCAAACGAGAACCGGCGGATACCTTTTTGCATGCCATTCGCGTTGTCAGTCGTGGACAGCGTTTTATTCCAGAACAAATTCAAATTGAACTGACCAAAATACCTATGCGCGCCCGCGATTCTGCCGAGCGGGTTATCCCCGTCGGCACATCAAATCAGCCCCTTTGTCCTCGGCTGGAAACACAGCTCTCTCCACGTGAAGCCGAAGTGATTCGATGCGTGCTGGCAGGTATGCAAAATAACCAAATCGCCGAGAAATTAAAGCGCAGTCGTAAAACCATCAGTGGCCATAAACAGGCTGGAATGAAAAAACTTGGCATCAATAGCGACCTTGAGCTGTTTAAATACCACGCTGAACTATTCCGCTAAAGTCACCCGTTCCTATACCGATGGCGCTGCCTGACGCTTGTGCATTTTCGATCGCAGGAGGAAAATGTGGCTCTTTGCCAGGGCCGGAAATTGCCATGCTGATCACTTCTGAGAATACGCGCACCTTTAATACCGATATTCGACTTGCCTGCACGCTGGCGGCCGTGGCGGGCGCGCTTAACACCGCTGCATTTGAAACGGTGGGTTTTTTCTCGGCCAATATGACCGGCAACGTTTCGTCCCTCTCCGATCATCTGGCGAAAGCCAACCTGCACGTGGGGTTGTTTTTTCTGCTCATTGTGCTGCTGTTTGTTGCGGGTTCCTCGGTTTCAACCCTGATTATCAACTCCGGCCGCAGAAAGCAGATTCGCGGTATTTATGCCATCAATATCCTGCTGGAAGGCTTGGCACTGCTGGCGCTAGGCGTAATCGAAAGCTGGTTTAGCTTCAGTGAATCAGGCGTGTTGTTGATATTGAGCCTGAGTTTCTTGATGGGATTACAAAATGCAGTGGTGACGCGCATTTCTAACGCGCGCGTGCGCACCACCCATGTTTCCGGTACCGCCACCGATATCGGCATTGAACTGGCCATGCTGTTTGACGTCTTGCGCCGCAAAGAGTCCCCAAAAGACGCACCGCTCTACATCGAACGGTTGAAATTGCATTTCTTCACGGTGATGGCTTTTCTGCTCGGTGGCGTGCTGGGTATTTTCCTGCTTCAGACGCTGAGCTATAAGTTTTTGATCGTTATCGGTGTGATGCTCAGTGCGCTGGCGTTATCGGCACTGCAACGGTCGGGACATGTGTTGCCTTCCTGAAAATTGTTGACGCGCTTCACAATTCTCAGCGCCCTTTTAGAAAACTGCTTGCCACTTTCCGGCAATGCTCAGCAAGATAGCTCGCGTTAAGGATTGTTACTGTTCGGCAGGCAAAACCTGAGGCGCGCCCTTTTTCGATTGAAGAGGGCGCGCCTCAGGTTTTTTTTGCACGAAATTCGGGGCGTTTTGCAGGAGAAGGGAAGATGGAATATCAGCAACTGGCAGATGACATCGTAGCGGGCGTAGGCGGTAAAGAGAATATTATCAGCGTAATGCACTGTGCAACGCGCCTGCGATTCAAATTGAAGCAGAGCAACAAAGCGCAAACGGCCGCTTTGAAAAACAATCCTGGCGTGATCATGGTGGTGGAGAGCGGCGGCCAGTATCAGGTGGTGATTGGTAATCAAGTGGCGGATGTCTATCGTGCGCTGACCGCACGCCATGCGCTGGATGATCAACACGCCGCTGAGGAGGCTGAGCCACAAAACCTGTTTGCCCGCTTTATTGATTTGGTCTCCGGCATTTTTACGCCGTTTATCGGTGTGATGATCGCCACAGGCATCATCAAAGGTCTGCTGGCATTGGCGTTAGTGCTCGGCGTGATGGACGCGACCAGCGGCAGCTACAAAGTCCTGTTTGTCGCCAGTGACGGTCTGTTTTACTTCCTGCCGATCCTGCTTGGCTACAGCGCCGGGAAAAAATATGGCGGCAATCCGTTTGTCAGCATGGCGATTGCCGCCGCGTTGGTGCATCCGCTGATTCTTGATGCGCTACAACAACAGGCTGGTAAGCCACTGACGTTTGTTGGCATCCCGTTAGAAATCCTCAACTACAGCTCATCGGTGATCCCCATTATCTTTGCCGCGTGGGTATCGAGCCTGATTGAGCGCTGGGTACACCCGCGTTCACCATCAGCGGTGCGTAACTTCACTACGCCGTTGGTGTGCTTGTTAATCACCGTGCCGCTGACCTTCCTGGCGATTGGCCCGGCGGCGACCTGGCTCAGCCGCTTACTGGCTGAAGGCTATCTGTGGATCTACAGCCTTAGCCCGATGATTGCGGGTGCGGTGATGGGCGCAATCTGGCAAATCTGTGTGATTTTTGGTTTGCACTGGGGCCTGGTGCCGATCATGCTCAATAACCTCGCCAACTTCGGTTACGACACTTTACTGCCATTGCTGATGCCCGCGGTGTTGGGCCAGGCGGGCGCGACATTAGGCATCTTCCTGCGCACTCGCGAAGCAAAACTTAAAGCGATGGCCGGTTCGGCGTTCACCGCCAGCATTTTTGGCATTACTGAACCCGCGGTGTATGGCGTGACGCTTCCGCGTCGTCGGCCGTTTATCTTTGGCTGTATTGGCGGCGCGTTGGGTGCGGCGATCCTCGGCTATTGGCACACCACCATTTACTCCTTCGGTTTCCCGAGCATTTTCACCTTTATTCAGGTCGTGCCCACTACCGGGATTGATGCCAGCGTGTTGGCATCTTTCGCCGGTGCAGCGGTCGCTTTGCTGTTCGCCTGCATCGCGACCTATCTGTTTGGCTTGCAGGAGACCGCACCGCAACCCGCTGTAGAGGAGCCGGTAGCCGCCCCCGCGCCCGTGACATTGACGCGCCGTGAAAGCGTGGTCAGCCCCATGGCCGGTGAAGTGCTGCCGTTAGACCAGGTTAACGATGAAACCTTTGCCAGCGGTCTGCTCGGTAAAGGGGCCGCCATCGTGCCGCAAACCGGACGCGTAGTGTCACCGATCAACGGCGTCGTCTCTTCGATGTTTCGTACCGGACATGCAATTGGACTGACGTCAGATCAAGGCGCTGAAGTGCTGATTCATGTTGGACTCGATACCGTCAAACTCGATGGGCAATATTTCCATCCTCAGGTGCAGAACGATCAGCCGGTGAAAGTGGGCGACGTGCTGCTGGAGTTTGATATTGAAGCCATAAAAGCCGCTGGTTTTGACCTCACCACGCCGGTTCTGGTGAGTAACAGTGACGATTTTATTGATGTGTTAACCCTGAACAACAGCGCGGTGAGTGAAGGCTCACCGCTGCTGGCCGTGCTGAAATAACCAAGGAGCAAGCAAATGACCACACGTTTCCCGGACGCATTTTTATGGGGCGGCGCCGTCGCTGCCAATCAGGTTGAGGGCGCATGGCAGGAAGGCGGCAAAGGGCTGTCGACCTCGGATCTGCAACCCAAAGGCATTTTTGGCGCACGCGTTGAACGCAGCGGCGATGATTTTGGCATCAAAGATACCGCGATCGACTTCTATCATCGCTTCCCGGAAGACATTAAACTGTTCGCTGAAATGGGCTTCACCGTGCTGCGCACCTCGATTGCCTGGACGCGTATTTTCCCGCAGGGTGATGAAGCGGAGCCAAACGAAGCGGGGCTGGCCTTTTACGATCGCCTGTTTGATGAGATGGCAAAGTACAACATCACGCCGCTGGTCACGCTGTCGCATTACGAGATGCCTTACGGCTTAATCAATCAATACGGTGGCTGGGGTAATCGCATCACCATTGATTGTTTCGAACGCTATGCCCGTGCCGTGTTCACCCGCTTCCAGCATAAAGTGAAGCTGTGGCTAACCTTCAATGAAATCAATATGTCGCTGCACGCGCCGTTTACCGGCGTCGGCTTGCCAGAAGAGAGCGATCAACAAGCGATCTATCAGGCGATTCATCATCAGCTGGTGGCGAGCGGACGTGCCGTGAAGGCATGTCATGAAATCGTGAAGGACGGCAAGATCGGTAACATGCTGCTCGGCGCGCTGCTTTATCCGCTCAGCTGCCGTCCGGCCGATGTGCTGGAAACGCTGCAGCAGAATCGCGAGTGGTTATTCTTCGGCGATGTGCAGGTGCGCGGTGCTTATCCGGCCTACATGAAACGCTTTTTCGCCGATCGCGGCATCACCGTCACCATCACTGATGAAGACAAACGCGACCTGCAAAATACCGTGGATTACATCTCCTTCAGCTACTACATGACCGGCTGCGTTACCACCAATGAAGAAGAGAACCAGAAAGCGCAGGGCAATATCTTGTCGATGGTGCCCAATCCGCATCTCGCCAGCTCGGAATGGGGTTGGCAGATTGATCCGGAAGGCCTGCGCATCCTGCTTAATATCTTGTATGACCGCTATCAGAAGCCGTTGTTTATCGTTGAAAATGGTCTGGGCGCCAAAGATGTAGTCGAGGCCGACGGCAGCATCAATGATGACTACCGCATTCAGTATCTGAATGACCATTTAGTGCAGGTGCGCGAAGCGATTGAAGATGGTGTGGATGTGATGGGCTACACCTGCTGGGGACCGATTGACCTGGTCAGCGCCTCTAAAGCAGAGTTCTCGAAGCGTTACGGTTTCATTCACGTCGATCGCGATGACGCGGGCAACGGCACGCTGGAGCGTTCACGTAAAAAGAGCTTCTTCTGGTATCAGGACGTGATTCGCAGCCACGGTGCAGCATTGAAGTAAACGATGTTACCGGGCGCCGTCGCGCCCGGTTTTAAGCCTCGTCCGCATCTTCCTGCAACGCCAGCGTCTCTTTACGCACTCGCTCAATATGAATGGTCAGAAACATGCGCTCTTCAGTGGAAAGGGCATAAAGGTATTTTTGTTGGATGTGGTTGTCGATCTTCACGGCGCATTGATAGGCAATCGGGTATTTATCGCGCACCACATCATGCAATGACTCATCTTCACTGCACACGCCGCGCTTGCCCAGCATGCGTTGCGCAAAAATTTCAGATGGTTGACGAAGCGGTTATAGCTCAGGCTGTCGGTGCGGTAATCCAGCTGCAACCGATACTTCACGATATGCAAAATCTCCTGCATAAATTGCGTCACGTGTGACACATCAGCAAAGTCACTGCCCAGCTGCGCGTTAACCAAATGCAGGGCGATAAAGCCCGCTTCATCCTCAGGCAACACCACACCCAAGCGATGGTGGATTAATGCCAGTGCCTCAATGCCCAGCGCAAACTCTTTCGGGTAGAGCGTTTTGATTTCCCACTTCAGCACGTTGCGAATCGGGATGCCTTGCTGGTGGCGTTCAATCGCAAAATGACAGTGATCGCACAAAGCAATCGAGAGGCTTTCGTGCAGCGGTTGTCCCAGCTGTTGACGCGCGTTGGCGATGATCAGCTCGCTGGTGGTGATCACCTCCAGCGGAATATCAGACAGCAGTTCGCTTAAACGCCCGGTCAGGGTGTCACTTTGCAGAGCGAAGACTTTCTCAATTTGCTGCGCATCCAGTTCATCACCTGCGCGTTTTTGAAAAGCCAGCCCGCGACCCATTACGACCTGTTCTTTGCCGTTCTCGCCCAGCACCACCACGACATTGTTATTGAGGATCTTCGCGATTTTCATTTTTATCTGCCCTGAAAAGAAAAAACCTGACCCACCGGGAGGGCGGCGTGTCAGGTTTTGCCTGCGTAGAACGCAGTAACAATCTGGCTGGATCATAAGCCGCTCAGCGATTCCGACAAGCATACTGACAGTTAAATGTGAGACGCGTCATGTTTTATTGCGAAGCAGCGGGATGATTCAAAAGTAAGGAAAATAGCCTTAACACCGCGTCTGCACTGATGTTGTGCAAAGTGTAAGGCCTTGCGTAAGGATAACGTAAAGAAATGATCAGGTTTTCTTAAAGGTTTGCCTTAAGTCGCCGATAGTACCGTAACGTCAAAATAACAGGAGTTACGTACATGGCCGGGATTTCAACATTAGGTGTGGGTTCAGGATTGGGTTTGAGCACCATTTTGGACAAGCTGACCGCTGCGGAAAAACAGTCGCTGGCACCGATTTCGAAGCAGCAGTCCGCCGCAACGGCGAAGCTTTCTGCTTACGGCACACTTAAAACCGCGATTCAGGCTTTTCAGACCGCTAACACCAAACTAAAAGATGCGGGGTTGTATACCGCAACCAGCACCACTTCCAGTTCCAGCGCATTCAGCGCCGATTCTAACGGCAGCGCGCTGGCGGGCAAATACACCATCAGTGTGGATCATTTAGCGCAATCACAAACGCTGACCAGCTTGCCTAAGGCGGATGTCAAAGCAGCGATGGGCGATGGCAGTGACTCGCGCATCCTGAAATTTGTCACGGCAGATGGCAAAGAGAAGAGCATCACGCTGACTAAAGATCAGACCTCGCTCTCGGCTTTACGTGACACCATCAACAAATCCAACGTGGGCATCAGCGCCAGCCTGATTAAGGTATCCAGCAGCGAGTTTCGCTTGTCACTGACTTCAACCGCCACCGGAACTGAACATGCAGTGAAATCGTTAAGCATTACTGGCGATGACACGCTGCACGGGTTTATTGGGTTCGATGCCGCAGATGCTGCCAACAGTGGCATGACGCAGAGTGTGGAGGCGCAGAATGCCAGCCTGACCGTTAACAATGTCGCGATTGAAAGCAGCAGCAATACCATCACCGATGCGGTGGAAGGCATCACGCTGAAGTTGAATGACAAAACCAGCGGTAATCAGACCCTGTCGGTCAGCAGTGACACCGGCAAGGCAAAAACTGCCATCACCGAATGGGTCAATGCTTATAACTCGCTGCAGGACACCATCGGCACCTTAACCAAATACACGGCGGTGGATGCAGGCAAAGATCAGGACAGCAAAAACGGTGCACTGTTGGGCGATGGCACGCTGCGCAACATTCAAACCCAGCTGAAAAGCATTCTGGCTAACTCTTCAGGTTCTTCCGTATACAAAACGCTGAGCCAGGCGGGCATTACCACCGATCCCAATGACGGTAAACTGAAGCTGGATGCTGATAAGCTGACCAGCGCGCTGCAGGTCCGACCGGATGCGGTGCGTGACATGTTTTCCGGTGATGGCAAGAAAACCGGGGTGACCACGGTGTTAGACACCACCTTTACGGCTTTCCTGAGCAGTAAAGGGGTGATTCAGGGAGCGACCGACAGCATCAGTAAAAAACTGAATCAGCTGACCGATCAGTACAACACCACCAGTAAACGCATTGATGACAAGATCGCGCGTTACAAAACGCAGTTCACCAATCTGGATAAAGTGGTCAGCGTGTTAAACAACACCAGTACCTATCTCACCCAGCAATTCGAGAGCACCAACAGCAGCAAGAAATAATTTTCCCGACAAATGAGAGTCAGGGCACATTGGTAGTGCCCTGATGAAGACGTATGGTAAACCACAAAATTTTTTGATTATTTTGATAATTGCTCGCCCAACAAATAAGTGACTGCTAATGTATGTGGGTTCCTATCCTATTTGCGGAGTGATCCCATGCGCTACCATGACACCGAATCTTCTCAGCCGCCTTCTGCTGCGCCACTTAACCCATCTTTGATGGAACATCTGCTCAACGCCCGCAAAATCTTCATCACCGGCACCGTGGATGAAAAAATGGCTAAAGAAGTGGTGCAGCATCTGCATATTCTTGCAGCGATCAACAATCAACCCATCACAATCTTCATCAACTCTCCCGGCGGTCATGCGGAATCGGGCGATATGATTTTTGATGCTATACGCTTTATCACACCCGAAGTGATCATGATTGGCTCAGGCTGTGTGGCCAGCGCAGGGGCGTTGATTTTCGCCGCCGCCAACAAGGCTCATCGTTACGCGTTGCCCAACACCCGTTTCTTGCTGCATCAGCCGTCCGGCGGAATGCAAGGCCCCGCCAGCAATATGCAAATTTACAGCAACGAAATCGTGCGCATGAAAAATCGCCTTAATCACATCTTCGCGGATGCCACCGGGCAGGCGATTGAGAGAATTGAGCAAGATACTCAGCGTGATTTCTGGTTGAGTGCGGAGCAGGCAGTGGAATACGGTTTGGTATCGAAAGTGATCGTCACCGAGCAAGACATCGCCTCACATTATCTTGCTGCTTAAATAAGCCAGTGCTAATGTCATCAGCATGATTGAAAACGCGATATTCAAAGCTCTGGCGGATCCGACCCGCCGAGCCATATTTGAAAAATTGTCGGTGGGGCGCATGAACGCAACATCACTGCGAGACGGCATGGAGATCAGCCAGTCGGCGATGTCTCAGCATCTTGCCGTATTGCGCGGCGCGGGTTTGGTGCGGGAAGAGCGGCAAGGGCGCTTTGTTAACTATGAAGTCGACCCGGTAGGTATGACGCTTCTGGTTAACTGGTTAGCTAAATATCGTGCCTTCTGGCCGACGAGAATAGATGCGCTAAACAATTTGCTGAAGGAGATGGATCAATGAGTGGAGTCGATAAATCCAACCAGCTCGTGCAAGAGTATCGACTGGATGCGCCGCTGGAGAAAGTGTGGCGCGCTATCAGTATTGCGGAATACCGTGAAGTTTGGCTGCCCAACGCAGCATTAGCGGATGGGCAACCCGTTGCCTGCGAGCCCGGTAAATCGATTCGTTATCGGTTGCGTGATGACGCGCCACCCTATCTGGAAAGTGATGTGACTTTTCTCGTCAAACCGGATGAGGTGGGTGGCACTCTGTTAACCATCGTGCATCGCATCAATGATCCGCACTTGCTCGCCGCTAACGATGAACACGGTCCATTGATGCTGGCGGCATAGCGTCGGTTTATCTTAATCCTTTCGACGTGCCAGAGGCGCTCACCTGTAAAGAAGGCGGCCCTAAGGCCGCCATCTTTATACGGATTGGTCGGCCTTATTCAAATTTCGAGATCCCGCAGCCCCCGCGCAGAACAGCGCCAGCAGCACCATGACCAGCACTGGCAGCATCGCCATGCGCAGCCCCGCGTGTTCGCCGATAAAGCCCAACCCTGGCGGACCGACGAGAAACGCCAGATAGCCGAGGGTGGCCGCGATGGTCACACGAATTGCGCTGTTTTTGCCATCGCCAGCCGCCGACACGGTGAGCGGGAAACCCAGTGATGCGCCCACGCCCCAGAACAGCACGGCCGCCGCCGCTAACCACTGATTATTGGAGAAAATCACCATCGATAAGCCCAATGCGGCCGAAAACGCGCTGGCGCGCAGTACCCAAACGCGGCCAATGCGATCAACGACATAGCCGCCGAGGAAACGACCCACGGTCATGCCCGCCGTGAATCCTGCGTACACCAGCGTGCTCTGTGTGTGGTTGAGGTTATGACCATCGATCATCAATAGCGGCAGCCAGTCGTTGGCGGATCCTTCAGCCAGTGCCATCGCCAAAATGACCACGCCAAGGATCAGCAGCTGGCGATCGCGCAGTTCGCGTCCGACCTGCGCGAGAAAGCCGCCGCTGTGCGCCTGTTCATGGCGCTCGCTGTCGCTGGTGGCGGGTAGATGGCGTAATGCGGTGGATATGATGAGCACGTTCACCACCACCACAAGGGCGAAATGCCATGTGATGCTGATATCTGCTGCGGTCATGGCGAGCCTGATAGCGCGCCAATCAGCGTGCCAAAACTAAAGAAGCCGTGAATGGTGGTCATGATCGATTTGCCAATCAGGCGCTCAAACGCCGCACCTTCGACATTTATCACTACATCAATTAGCGCGGTGCCGCCGCCGAGCAGCACCAGGCTGGCGAATACGCCGTAAGCGTTATGCAGCAGTAAGGCGTTCAACATCACAGCGATTCCGGCCAACAGCAGGATAAAACCGTAGCGCATTACGCGACTGGTCCCAAAGTGGGTAATCAGTTTCCCTGCCAGCAGCACACATAACATTGAGCCACAGGAAAAGCCGAACAGGATCATGCCCATCATTTCCGTGGAAGCATGCAGAATATCGCGCATGTAAGGCGTGCGGCTTACCCAAGAAGCCCAGGTGAAACCAGGCAGAAACATCAGGCCGTAAATCGCCCATTTACCGCGAAGCTGTTGCTGAAAATCCATATTTTTCCCCATCCATAAGTTAGCGGAAAGGGTAGCAGAAAGCCGTCCTGCACGCGCGGCGCAGGACGGTCAGGCATTAGAAACTTTGCCAGTCAGCGTCGTTGATTACCGTCAGACGCTGAGGTTTTGGTTGTTGCAGGGTTCGCAAGAGGGGCTGTGGCATATCAATGGCATCGCTGACATGGAATTTGCCGACCAGCTGATTCAGGTTACCTGCCTGCTCCTGCAGCGATTGTGACGCGGCAGCAGCCTCCTCAACTAATGCGGCGTTCTGTTGGGTGACATCATCCATCTGATTCACCGCCTGCTGAACCTGCCCGATGCCCTGACTTTGCTCCACGGCGGCAGCGGCAATCTCGCTCACCAGTTGACTCACCTGGTGAATGGCATCATTCATCACGTCCATATTGCGGCCCACATCGCCCGCTTGAGTGGCACCCGATTCAGTCAGACGATGTGATTCTTCAATCAACACCTTAATCTCACGCGCCGCGTTGCTTGAACGCTGTGACAAGCTACGCACTTCACCCGCAACCACCGCAAATCCTTTGCCGTGTTCGCCGGCGCGAGCCGCTTCAACGGCGGCATTCAAGGCCAGAATGTTGGTCTGGAAGGCAATACCTTCAATGATTGAGACAATCTCGGTGACTTTACGCGAGCTGCCACGAATCTCATCCATGGTCGAGATCATGGTGTTGAGCGAGGTTCCATTCTTCTCCGACAGTGAACTGGCATTGGCGGCCAGTTGGCTCGCCTGTCGCGTGTTGTCGGCCGTTTGACGCACGGTCTCACTGAGTTGAGTCATGCTGGCGGCGGTTTGCTCCAGCGATGCCGCTTGCTGTTCGGTACGTGAAGAAAGGTCTTCGTTACCCGCTGAGATCTGCACCGAAGCGCTGCTCACGGACTGAGAGGCTTTACGCACCGAAGAGAGGGCTTCAGAGACGCGCTGCATCAGGAGATTAAATGAGTGTGCCATGTTGCCTACTTCATCGCGGCGGCTCTCGTCAGCGCTCACCGTCAGATCGAGGTTCTCACTGGCCGTCAGCATCACCTTGCCCACGGCGCTCAAGCTGCGACGAATGCGCATCACGGTAAACAGCGAGAAGAGGCCGAAGATCACCACAGTTGCCGCGACGCCAGCAATGGTCGCCCAGAAGACAAAATGGAAGGTGCTGCGATTGGTGGCGCGCAATGCATCGCCCGCGCTGATGTTGAGCGTCAGTTGAGTCTGGAAATCACCGATCATCTGGCGAATGGCCGCCCCAATACCATTGTTCCCTTCCAGCAAGCCGAGGCTCACTTCATTTTGGTGGGCACGCGATGCTGTGAGAAAAGCCGGTAACTGCGTCGCCACACGTTGAATGTTTTCGAGCGCGACAAGGGTTAGGCGCTTATCTTCTTCATTGGAGATATCGTTGGCCATGTAGTAATCGGTAAGCGACTTCAGTCCATTGATTTGCTCATCGATCTGTTTTTCCACGGCGGGCATGTTGCTGTCGTGAAGCTGACTTTGGTGTTGATACAACGTAATCGAGAGCTGATTGCTTTGGTCGAGCAGTTTACCGATATCCTTAATCGAGGGAATGGCATTGGTTTGCACAAATTCAAAACGGTCCTGAAATCCTGACAGCAGTGAGATGGCAAGCACCGCCTGCAAAATGATGGCGCCAAACAGCATGGAAAGGGTCAGCAAGAGACGCTGGGAGATGTTCATCTAATTATCCTTAATCTAAAAGCACCCTGGTTCAGGAAAAACAGGGAGTCGGGCAGATTAATAACCATCGGCAGAATGCGAGATTTAGTTAATTATTTTTTATCGAGGGGTGATGGCGATCAAATTGCTCATAGCGAAGTTGCAACATTTTTAGCCAATTTATTGATGTTAAGCAGTACCAGATAATTGTGTTGTGAGCTGGCCCCAGAAGTCTTTACAAGCTGATGTTGCCGAGGAGTCGTAATGGTTATGATAATAATCATTACGGGTTTATATTAAGGGCTAAGGAATGGCGATTTATGTTCATAAACGTTTTGATCGGAATTTTAAAAAGCTAGCCTTCATGATGATGACCTTTGCCACGCGGCCGCCGAGGTTGAAAGAGGAGAGTTTGAAGCTGACCTGGGCGGAGGTGTGATTAAAAAACGCTTAGCCCTGACAGCGGGTAAAAGTGGGGGAGTCCGGTCAGTGATTTTTTTCAAAAGGGGAAATACGCTGTTTTTTTATGATGGATGGTCCAAAGGCGGGATGAACAAGAAATGCGCTAAAGAGATAGAGGATGATGTTTTGGCGACGTATAAAATCCTTGCCAAAGGTTACTTGCAAGCAACGGCGGCAGATCTGTTACAACTAAAAAATAGAGGAACATTCAGAGAGGTGAACTGCGATGAAAACTACGCCAGCAACATTGAATGAGATGATTGAAGATGCAGAAGAACTGCGAGCATTAGGCTTACTCTCTAATGAGGATGTCGTACAGATTGCCACCCGTATCTCAGCCAGTGAGTATCGCCAGCGTGTGGCAGCTGTGCATGACATGACAGGCCTGGAAATCAAACTGATGCGCAAACAATATGGCCTAAGCCAGGCATTGCTGGCATATACCTTGGGTATGACGGTCGATAGTGTTTCAAAATGGGAGCGCGGAGAAATTAAACCCAGTGGCCCGGCGTTACGTATCCTCAATACGCTCGCTGCAAAAGGCCCTGACGCTTTTGCTGTTTAACAGGGAAACTGGAAACCAGTCTCCCTGTGAAGTTTAAGGCCTTCTAAACAGCGCCATACTGCGGCCTTCCAGTTCGAAATCCTTCTCTTTGGTGATCACCAAGCCTTTCTTAGCGGTATCGGAGGTGGTGAGTTCCAGCACCCAGCCACCTTCACCAAATTGCGGGATGCGGAAAGGCACGTTGCCTTCAAACGGATTAAACAGCATCAGCACGTCATGCCAGATGCCTTCTTCGGTTTGCAGATCGGAACGGCCGAGGTACACGCCAAGCGTGCTGCCATCATCCCATTGATCTTCCTGCTGGAAACCGCCACCGGCGTTAAACCATTTGATATCCATGCCGTCGCGCCAGTTTTCGCGACGTAACAAAGGCTGTGTTGCCCTCAACGTCAGCAAATGGCGTGTGAATTCCCGCAAAGCATCCGCGGATTCCGGCAGGTTTTCCCAGTGCAGCCAGGAGATTTCACTGTCCTGGCAGTAGCCGTTGTTATTGCCCATCTGGCTGCGGCCAAACTCATCGCCTGCCAACAGCATCGGGGTACCGTGTGAAAACAGCAGTGTGGCAAGGAAGTTACGCTTTTGCCGCTCGCGCACTGCGTTGATGCCTTCATCATCGGTTGGGCCTTCCGCGCCGTAATTATATGAGCGGTTATCGTTGTGGCCGTCATTATTATCTTCGCCATTTTCGTCGTTATGCTTCTCGTTATACGACACCAAATCGTTCAACGTGAAACCATCATGCGCGGTCAGGAAGTTAATGCTGGCCCATGGACGACGTCCGCGCTGATCGTAAAGGTCACCGGAACCGAGCAGGCGAGCGGCAAAATCTGTCGAGACGTTATCGCCTTTCCAGTATTCACGCACCGTATCGCGGTATTTGTCGTTCCACTCCGCCCAGCCAGGCGGGAAGCCGCCAACCTGATAGCCACCTGGTCCGATATCCCACGGCTCGCCAATCAGTTTTAATTTCGACAGTACCGGATCTTGCGTCATGGCATCAAAGAAACCACCGCGCTGGTCGAAGCCTTCTGGCTCACGGCCGAGAATGGTGCCCAAATCAAAACGAAAACCGTCGATATGCATCGATTCTGCCCAATAGCGCAGTGAATCCATCACCATCTGCAGCACGCGCGGATGGGATGTGTTGACGGTGTTACCGGTGCCGGTGTCATTGATGTAATAGCGATGCTGGTCGGGCAGCGTGCGGTAATAAGAGAAGTTATCGATGCCTTTGAAGGACAGCGTTGGACCCAGTTCGTTGCCTTCGGCGGTGTGGTTGTAGACCACATCCAGAATCACCTCGATGCCCGCATCATGGAAAGCGCGCACCATGTCACGGAAGCCCTGAATGCCACGCGGGCCAAAGTAGCGTGAGGCGGGAGCAAAAAATGCCAGTGAGTTATAACCCCAGAAGTTCTTCAGCCTCTGTCCAGCAGATGCTGATCGTCCGGGAACCAGTGCACCGGCAGCAGCTCAACCGAGGTGATGCCGAGACTTTTGATGTACTCAACGGTGGCTTTGTTGCTCATGCCATCGTAAGTACCGCGCATTTCAGGCGGTATAGCCGGGTTTAGCTGGCTAAAGCCTTTTACGTGCGTCTCATAGATCACTGTCTTTGACCAGGGAATCACGGGGCGATTGCGATCCTGCCAGTCAAATTCATTGGGATCGATCACCCGGCACTTTGGCGTAAACGGAGCACTGTCGCGTTCATCAAAGGTCAGATCTTTATCTTCATGAAGCAGGTCGTAAGCAAAGTGCGCATCATTCCACTCGATATTGCCCCGCAGTTCGCGAGCATAAGGATCGAGCAGCAGCTTGTTGGCATTAAAACGGTGTCCGTTTTCCGGCTCGAAAGGACCGTGGACGCGATAACCGTACAGTGCGCCAGGTTGCAGGCCCGGCACGTAGCCATGCCAGATTTCATGGGTATATTCCGGCAGATCAAACCGGGCAATTTCGTGCTGACCGGTTTCATCATACAGACACAACTCAACACGTTGCGCGTGGGCGGAGAACAGGGCAAAGTTCACGCCCTCACCATCATAGTTTGCGCCGAGCACCTGGCCCGAACCGGCGATTATTTCCAAAGGCTTACCGTTAGACATTCATTCCTCTCCATCCCATGAACAGAAATACAGCTTTATTAACTGGCAACGAGCACCAGTGGCGCATGATGCGATAGGTGATCCAATGAGAGTTGTTCGCTGAGCGGCAAGGTTTTCCCGCTCAGCAGGTCACGATAATGACGATGTGCCAACGATTCAGGCAGCAATAGCGAAGTTTGCGCCCAATCCAGTTTTTTCAATACCAGGCGGGGCAGCACCACAATCAGGATGGTGTCGCTGTCCTGGCGTGCATAGGCAATCACATGGTCGGCCTCGGCACCGCGGGCAAACAACGGTTGATAATCACCGAAGCGGAACAGTTGCGGTTTATCCAACCGCAGATGCAACAGGCGCGCGGTCACCTGCTGTTTTACTTTTCCGCTGAGCCAGTCAGAGACTTGGGCGAAGTCGGGAAGGGCGTCCGAATCGAGTTGCTGCTCCAGTTTGGCGAAGTCCGGTTCGCGACGGTTGTCGGGATCGACCAGGCTGAAATCCAATGCTTCACTGCCCTGATAAATATCCGGCATGCCTGGCGCGGTCAGTTTAATCACCGTCTGCGTCAGGCTATTGACCAGCCCGGCAGCCATAAAGGGTTGGATGCTACTGCTAAAGTCTGCGAGGAACGTTTGATTTTCTGGCGACAAGAGATGACGAGCATAATCCAGAACCGCCTTCTCATAGCTTTCGTCGCCATTGGCCCAATCGGTACGCAGTTTGGCTTCACGTAACGCTTTCTCAACGAAGGGGAGAAAACGTGTTTGCAATGCGTTTAATCCGCTGGCGTCAGTGGGCAACTGCGTGGTCGGCCACACCCCTGCCAGCGCCTGATACAGCATCCACTCCACTGCAGGTTCGGGCGCGGGGCCTTCACCAAGTTTGACCACGTTGCCCTGGTTGATCTCCCGCCAGCGGGTCACGTTTTCTGCCCAAAGTGCGGGGTCTTCACTCAGCGTATACAGCCGGGCACGGGCATCCTCCCCGCGTTTGGTATCATGGGTTGAAGTGGTGGATAGCGCATCGGGTTGGTTAAGCAATCGAGACTGCATTTCCTGGTGGAAGTGCGCAACCGAAAAAGGATGCGGCAACGGCTCGGCGCCAACCTCATTGATGGCTAAAAAGGCGTGATTGCGGAAGAACAGCGTATCCTCAACCGATTTTGCCATTAACGGGCCAGTGAGTTGCTGGAAGCGCGCGCGAAATTCCGCGGCCTGTTGTTCACTGTGTTCGGACACCGCGCCCAGCAATATCGCTTGCAGGAAACTCAGCGCACCGGGCGAAGCACTGAACTTCACCGCTTCCAGCACCTGTTGCAATAGTTCCTCACCTGCTAACGGCATACCCGCCGGTCGTCCGTAGGTACGATAGACCGGGAAGGCGATCAGCATTTCCCGTAGCGCAACATGCAGTTCTGCTTCGCCGAAATTGCGCTGCTCAGAACCCGCCACGCCGGTGGCCAGTGCCAGCAGGCGCGCGAATTCACCGGCGAAATTGCGATCGACCATCAGTTCGCGAGCAGCGCGTAGACCCGCACTGACGTCATTCCTTTCTTCGGTCAGCGCCTCATAGGCCAGATGCAGTGCATCGATCTGCGCATCGTCAATCAATGCGTGTGATAGCGCTGCGATGAACTCGTAGCCGGTGGTGCCGGAAATCGGCCATTCAGGCGGGATCGGCTCACCTTCCGCCAAAATCTTCTCCACCGTGATATAGCAATCTTCGCCTGCGGCCTGACGTAAACGCTGGAGATAGCCTTGTGGATCGGCCAGGCCATCGACATGATCAACACGCAATCCACTCACCGCTCCGCTGTGTACCAACTCCAGAATCAGCGCGTGTGAAGCGTCAAACACCGCTTGATCTTCAACTCGCACGCCGACCAGACCCGTGATTTCAAAGAAGCGGCGATAAGAGAGTTCGCGCCGTGCGTCGCGCCAGTTAATCAACTCCCAGTGCTGCTGCTGATGCAAATCGGCTATCTCCGCCGAATCCTCTATCGCCAGCACCTCATCGGCGCGCCCTTGCCAGCTGGCAGGATGCAGCGGATAGAAGCTGTCGTAATAGGCCAGTGCCGGATGACCGGTTTGCGGATGCGGTTTGACACTTATCTCGCCGTTTTCGAGCACGCGATCAAAATCATCGCCAAGGAACGGTAACGTCAGGCGACGCGACCAGTCGATATCGAAATAGCGCGCGTAGGCGCTGTCCTCGCCGTGTTCGATCACATCTCGCCACCAGGCATTTTCCAGCGATGCGGCCATATGATTCGGCACGATATCGAGGATCAAACCCAGATTAGCCTGCTGCAATGCAGCTGACAGTCGGTCGAATCCTGCTCGTCCACCCAAAGCCGGATCGATCTCATTGGCATCGGTAACATCATATCCGTGCGTGGAATCGCGGGTGGCGATGAAGATGGGCGAAGCATACAAATGGCTGATGCCAAGCCGTTGCAAGTAAGGCAGCAGTGCAATCGCGCGATCAAACGTCATGCCGTTGCGGAACTGAATGCGGTATGTCGCTGAAGGAATCGTCATGCGTTTTCTCCCTGTTTCAGCCGCACCACTATCGTATGCTGCTGCAATACATCGCTTTCCTGCGGCCAGGCAAAGATCGTTTCGCCCGCCAGGGTGGGTAAAGGTTGTGCCTGCTTATTGATATTCAGCGCCAGTGACAGTTCGCCTTGGGGGAAGTGCCAACTCACCGCGATGAACCCTTTGCCGGTTTTCAGCACCTGGCCATTGTGGCGGCCCGCCGTGGCGAGCAGCGGCACAATATAACGCTGGCGCAGTTGCAGCAGTTGTTGTGTCAGCGCCAGCCAGTTTTTGCCTTCTTCACTGTCCGGTTTGCTCCAGTCGAGTTTTGATCGGCTGAAGGTCTCTTCTGCGTTGGG
Source organism: Pantoea rodasii (assembly GCF_002095465.1). Taxonomy (GTDB): domain Bacteria; phylum Pseudomonadota; class Gammaproteobacteria; order Enterobacterales; family Enterobacteriaceae; genus Pantoea; species Pantoea rodasii. The sequence goes on from NZ_MLFP01000013.1 coordinate 40,233, forward strand.
ATCGGGCACGCTGTCATCATGTCCTGCATGACCGGTAAATTCTCGCGCACGGCCTTCACGCACCGCTTTAGCCAGATCGCCGTGGAAATCAGTGAAGAACAGGAACGGGTTGGTTTCACCAAACTCTTCGCCCATAAACAACAACGGGATGTGCGGCGACAACAAAAGCATGGCCAGCAAGACTTTGGTGCTATCGGCACCGGCCAGCGAAATCAAACGTTCGCCCTGGGCGCGGTTGCCAACCTGATCGTGATTCTGAATGAAATCGACAAAGGCTTCCGGCGGCTGAGCGGCACTGGGCACGCCACGGCGCTGACCACTTTGCGGTGAGATTTCCCCCTGATAGGCGAAGCCTTCCGTGAGAATGCGCGCAATCAGTTTTTCCGGCACTTCGGCGAAATCCTGGTAATAAGCGTGCGTTTCACCGGTGGCAAATACATGGATCGCGTTGTGGAAATCATCGTTCCATTCGCCGGTAAACAGCGGCGCATTGCCCTGTTTGTCACGCGGATGCAGGAAGGTGACATTGCGGCTATCTTCGGTGGTGAGATGGATCGGCCGGTCAGTGATGTCACGGCGGATGCGCTCGGCAATTTCAATCAACGCATGTTTGCTGGAAGTGTCTTCTATCTGATCGATCGCATCGAATCGCAGGCCATCGAGGTGATATTCCTGCAACCAGTACAGTGGCACTTCTACGATGTATCGGCGCGCAGCATCTACGTCATAAGCGATACCGGCACCCCATGGCGTCATGCGATCTTTATGGAAGAAATCTGGAGCCAGCAGCGGCAGATAATTGCCTTCAGGGCCAAAATGATTCAGCACAATGTCGAGGACAACAGACAGACCGTGCGCATGTGCGGCATTGACAAACGCTTTGAAATCATCAGGTGATCCGTACGCTGAATGCGGTGCATACAGCAGCACACCGTCATAACCCCAACCGCGATCGCCACCAAATTGCGCCACCGGCAGCACTTCAATCATGGTGATGCCAAGGCTGCTTAAAAACGGCAATTTGGCTATCGCCGCCTGGAAGGTGCCTTCAGGTGTAAAAGTGCCGATGTGCAGTTCGTACACCACCGTTTCTTGCCATGCGCGGCCACGCCAGTCGGTGTGCTGCCACGCGTAATGGTGGGGATCGAACACCAGCGAAGGGCCATTCACCTCGGATTGTTGCGCACGAGACGCGGGATCGGGCACTGCGGTGCCATCGGCGAGCAGATACTGGTAAGGCGTACCGTGCGGAACATCGCGAATTTGCCGTTCAAACCAACCATCAGATGTGGCTGTCATGGCATGCTCAGCCTCGGCGAGTTGCAGGGTAATCTGTTGCTGACCAGGTGCCCACAGGCGAAACAGCACGCTGCCATCCGCCCTCATCTCAGCACCCCAGGATTTCTCAAATGATCTGAATTCCATTCAATTGCCTCGTTTGGCCCACGCAAGGGCAATGGACGACATCAAGCGGTTCACGTTCCGTTAAAAGATGTTTGGCTGAGTACGGTTTACTTTGGGACGGCACGAAAGGACTGAGAACAAATCATAGTCCATATTTTGCGCTTTTCTGGCGCATGCAAAAGGAAATCAGGTGGCTTTCGGAAATTACCGGAGCCTGACGCTTCGGTTATCTGTGCGGCAGGAAGAGAGGGGATGAAGAGTGCAGGGGCACACCGTGGTGAGCCCCTGTGATCATGACGCCTGTTGTGTCTTTACGCTGTTTTTTGCTGCTGGGTTTTACGGCTACGCTGCTTGCGCAGTTTATCGATCAATTTGTGCGCTTCCGCCTTGGTGGCGACAGCCGGTGACGAACCTTTTAGCGGCTTGCGCGCCGTTTCGCTCAGTGTGAGCACGGTAAGCAAACCCACGATTCCAGCCCCCATCATGTAATACGCGGGCATCATTGCGTTGTGCGTGGTGTCAACCAGCCATGCGGTAATCAACGGCGTCGTACCGCCAAACAGTGAAACGGACAAATTAAAACCAATCGCTAATGCACTGTAGCGGATGTCGGTCACAAACAGCGCAGGTAACGTGGCGGGCATGGTGCCGCTGAAGCAGGTATGCAGTAAACCTAATACCGCAAGTCCGGCAAATACCAGCATCATATTGCCAGATCCAATTAACATATAGCTTGGAATAGCCAGCAATATTAAACCCAGCGCACCCAATCCAATCACCGGCTTACGACCAATACGGTCGGTTAAATGGCCCCACATCAACGTCAATGGCATCATAATAAACATAATCACCATCACTAGCATCAGTCCGGATAATTCACTCATCCCCAGCACGCCGGTTAAATAACTGGGCATATAGGCGGTTAACATGTAGTTGGACACATTAAATAACAGCACCAGGCCAATACATTTCATCAGCGGTTTGCTTTGTACGCGCAGCATCTGTAATAAGCCTAACTGAGGCTTATTGTGTTCCAGCTCTTCACGCTTATCCATGTGCTCTTTAAAGGCCGGCGTTTCTTCCAGCTTCAGACGAATATAAAGTCCGAATAAGCCCAAAGGAGCAGCAAGGAAGAACGGGATGCGCCAGCCCCAATCCATCATCGATTGATGCGGCAGTACCGCAATCATCCCGGTGACCAGACTGGCACCCAGCAGATAACCCGCCAGCGTACCGAATTCCAGGAAGCTGCCCATGAAACCACGGCGCTTATCGGTGGAGTATTCGGCAATAAAGGTGGCTGCGCCGCCATATTCGCCACCGGTGGAGAAGCCCTGCAGCAAGCGAGCGGCCAGCAACAGGATCGGTGCCGCAATACCAATGCTGGCGTAACTCGGGATCAGGCCGATACAGAAGGTGCCGATCGACATCATGATCATGGTGAAGGCCAGCACTTTCTGCCGACCAAAGCGATCCCCCAAGGGGCCAAAGACCATGCCGCCAATAGGACGGACTAAAAACGCCGCCGCAAAAGTACCGAAAGAGGCGATTAATTGCGCGGTATTACTGGCGCCGGGAAAAAACACCTGGCCAATAATCACGGCGAGATAGCTATATACGCCAAAATCGAACCATTCCATGGTGTTGCCTAATGCAGCAGCACTCACGGCGCGTTTAAGTAATTTTTTATCGATAACCGTAATATCATCAACGGTTAAGTCTGATTGTTTAGAAATCGTTCCGGTGCTCATAAACCTCCATGAGTAAAAATAGAGCGATCTTATAGCTTTCGCAGCCGAATAATTCACCAATGGAAATGAAAGCTATAAGAGGCTGAAAGGCGGACACCTTAGGTAATCTTTTTAAGATGTGCAAGTTTGTGACATATATGGTTGCATTAAAGCGTAGCGATGAAGGGATATTCTGTCAAAGTGCATAGAATGCAATATAATTGATTGTGTTGTGGGTGGTGGTGGTGATTTAATCTTTCAACATATTATCCGGTGTCAGTGGATTAGCCAGTAAATTATGCTGTAAAGATTATTTGCATTAAACGATTCAACCCTCAATACCGTGGCCTGAAGCCACACAATATATTGCGTGGCAACAATTGGTCACATAAATATGAAAATGGTGGGTTGCTTACACCCAATCTTTAATCAGCTTTCCATAAAGTTGCTCAGCTTCAGCCAGGCGACTCAACAAACAATATTCATCGGTTTGATGCGCCATTGTGGGTTCACCGGGTCCAAGGATAATGCACGGTGGATTACCGAGTGCAGGCAACAATAGCGACGCATCGGTAAAGTAGGGTACCACTTTAGCTTCAAGTGGCTGTTCAAACAGCGGCTGGCAAGATTGGTATACCGATTTAATCCACTGGTTGGCTTCCGAACTCAGCACTGCGGGCAAATCCACTAGCGTGGTCACTGTGACTTCTTCCCCCAAAAGTTCAGTGAGCTGCTGCCGAATCGTGGCGTGTTGCAAATTTGGTGCACTGCGAATATCGACATCAAAGGCAGTACGGTCCGGCACGGAGTTAATGTTCAAGCCTCCCTGAATACGCCCAACATTTAATGTGGGCTGCTTCATCAAAGGATGCGGTGCACCGGGAGAAAAGTGGCGAATCTTCCCTAGCGCGTCTGCCGCCAGATAAATGGCATTAATACCCAGTTCTGGCATCGCGCCGTGTGCCGTTTTACCGCGCGTTTCACAGCGCAACCACAATGCGCCTTTATGGCCGATGACCGGATAGTTGGCCGTCGGCTCGCCGACAATCAAAGCGCCGATTTCAGGCAAGTTGCCCGCTGTTATCAACGCCCGTGCACCCTCACAGCCGGTTTCTTCTCCACTTGTAATCATCAACACCACGCCGCAACCTGCCTGAATTGCCGCTTCTTGCTCCACGCAGGCAATGGCGAAAGCGGCCACCGCGGCTTTCATATCACTGGCGCCACGCCCATACAGGCGATCGCCGTCGATATCGCGACCAAAAGGATCAAATTGCCAGGGCTGATTACCCAGCGGAACGGTATCAAGATGGCCGGTAAACGCGAGCGGTTTACCCGCGGAGGTTCCACCCATACTGGCAATCAGATTGACCCGACCCGCACCAAATTGCGTGAGCGTGATGTCGAAACCTTTCTCCGCCAGCCAGTCTGCCAGGTACTGCATACAGCCGACTTCATTACCAGGCGGATTGATGGTGTCAAAGCCCAGCAGTTGCTGGGCGAGTTCAAGCGACTTTGGTGGCATATCAGGCGCGCTCCGTCAGCCAATCGAGGCAATTCAGCCACAGTTGGCGATAGCCTTTCCATTGAGAAAACTCTTCCGGTAACCAATGCGCAGACATATCGCTGGTCCAAACCAACGACCGTCCTTGTTGATATTCTCTTACCGCCAGCAAAGGATGCGTCGTACCCGCTACGGTGGCGAGCAGTGTGCCTTCAGGCTGCATTTCCACCTCGTTATAGCCCAGCAACCAGGGCCAGTCGTCTGGAATACCGGTCAGTACTTTGTGTGACGCTGTCACTTCTGCATAGCTACCCTCCGGCGTTTCTATGCGGTCATCCCAGGCAAGGCAGCGTACCGGTAACACTTTTTCTACCAGCGTATTACGATAACGAGCGCCGCCATTGATGCCCTGGAAACTGTAATAGCCGCCAATCATCATTAAGGCTCCACCTGCAGCCACGTAATCATGAATCAACTTAAGACGGTTGGGCGTACGACGGCTTTTCATCCACGTATCCGGATGTAAAAGCAAAGTATTAGCGCCAATATCGGAGAGGATAATCACATCCCACTGCTGTAATGCCTCAAGTTCCAGAGGAAACTCAGTGGCGGCTGCATGGGCGGGCATATGGGTAATCGCATAATCACTCTCTTGCAGTGCCGCCATAAAATCCACTGCGCCGCTATGCCACGTAGCGGTGGCAAACTGATCAAAGCCTTTCACATGGGTTGAGGTACTGGTCCAGGATTCTCCCACCAGTAGTACTTTCTTCTGCATGACACGTCTCCGTTTATCCGCCAAATACGCGCTGCGGATTGCCAATCATTAAGGTTTCGAGTTGTTCGCCACTGACACCGTGACGTTTAAGGCGTGGGACGAAATGTTTGAGGATATAGCCGTAACCGTGGCCGCCGTAGCGCGTCAGCATGGTTTTCAGGAACACATCCTGCGACATCAAAATCTGCTGAATATAACCATCCTCAATCAGTTCGCAGATGGCGCGCGCATTCTCTTCATCGGATGGCGATTGGGCGGATTCGTCGGCGTAGTAATAGCTCATGCCGATCATGTCGTACTCCAGAAATACGCCGCGTTCAGCCAGTTCTCGCTGGTAGGGTTTATCAGAAAAACTCGGGTTCATATGGCACAGCACGGTATGACGCAGATCGGCGCCTTCGTGTTCAAGAATATCCAGCACCTTGTGGCCAAGCCGCTCCCAGCCAGGTAAGTGCACCTGAATGGGGACGCCGGTGGCTGCGCTGGCGCGACCGGCAGCACGCAGTGACTTCTCTTCATCGGGGTGAAGCGACTGGAAATACCGATTTCGCCGATCAAACCGGCAATGACGTCAGGTTTTTCATCTGCTCCACCGAGATCATAGATGAGCTTGTCAGTCAGCTGCTCAACGCTGATGCTTTTGACCCATTCGGGATGTGAAGGCTCCAGGTAAAGTCCGGTGCCCATCACGATGTTTAAACCGGTTAAACGCGCAATTCGCTGCAACCCTTTGGGATCGCGTCCGATACCGATGTTAGTGGGGTCCACCACCGTTTCACCACCCAGTGCGCGGTATTTCATTAATTCTTCGATGGCGGTGTCAGTATCAAACAACTGACAATTATCACGACTCATCAACGGGTTCATCGACAGCTCGCCGAGGTTCTCCATCTTGACCGGCATCTCGGCTATATGGCGATCGCTACAACAGCAGGGGGCGACCCACTTACCGGAGGCATCTAACAGGATGTGCTCATGCATTAATGTCACACCCATCTCTGACACAGGTAGCGGACCGAGCACGGTCATGACATGCCCGCTGCTCACCCCTAAAGGAAGTGGGTCGGCATGACGGAAAATTGATCCTTTCATCAGCTATCCTTTTGCCGTTGCGCGGGTTGGGTTGAGAATGCGGGTGTTGAGCCAAATGGCGAGCAGGATGATGGTGCCAGTCGCAATTTGGGTATAAAACGGAGAAATATGCGACAAGATCAGGCCGTTTTGAATCACCGCAATCGATAAAGCTCCCAATAGGGTGCCGATAATGGTGCCAAATCCGCCAAACAAACTGGTGCTGCCGAGAACCACCGCCGCAATCACCTGCAATTCGAATCCTTCACCCTGATTGGACGATCCACTGCCGAGACGAGCAGTGATAATCATGCCCGCCATTGCGGCCGCCATGCCGCTGAGGATGTAGACCTTCATGGTCACTGCTTTGGTATTGATGCCGCTGCGGCGCGCGCCTTCTGCGTTGGCACCAATCGCCGTGACATAGCGACCAAAGCGCATGTGATTCAGCAGGATATGTCCGGCCAGCAGAATCACAATGCCGATCAGCGCAGGCATGGGAATGCCCAGTACCCAGGCGCGGCCCATAAAGGTGAACAGGCTGTCAGCGGGAACCGGGATCGAATAACCCTGGGTGACCAGCAGCGCAATGCCGCGCACCACAGCCAGCGTTGCCAGTGTGACAATAAAAGCGGGAATTCCTTCAAACGCGATAAAAAAGCCGTTAATGGCCCCGACCAAACCTCCCAGAAGCAGTCCACCGACCAACACCACCGGCCACGGCAGACCCCAGTTGTTTAGCGCAATCGCTGAAAGCGCGCCGACCAGTGCCAGTGTCGATCCTACAGACAAATCAATCCCGCCGGTGGTGATCACCAACGTCATTGCCGTCGCGACAATCAGCAGCGGGGCGCTTTGACGAATGATATTCAGCCAGTTGGTGCTGGAGAGAAAGTTACTGGTGATCAGCGAAAACACTACGCAGCAAAAGATAAAAAACAGCGCAATGCTCACCACACCAGAGTGGTTGTGCAACAGGCGGCGGGGCAGCGAGTGCTGGATCATGCGTGAACTGCTTAGATTCATGATACTCATCCTGTTTCCTCAGTGTGCTGCCGCTGAATGAGCAGTAAATTTTTCACCCACAATCAGGTTGACGATGTCGCTCAGGCTGGTATCTGCCACGCGCCGATCGGCCACGTTGGTGCCCTCATACATCACCATGATGCGGTCACACACCAGGAACAGATCCTGCAGACGATGGGTAATCAGAATCACGCTTACCCCGCGCGCTGAGACACGGCGAATCAGTTCCAGCACCGCCTCCACTTCTGCTACCGCCAATGCAGCGGTCGGCTCATCCATGATCAGCACTTTAGGTTCGAACGCGGCCGCGCGGGCAATGGCGATCGCCTGCCGCTGCCCCCCTGAAAGATTGCGCACCAGCAGGCGGGTATCGGGAATGGAGATCCCGAGGCCTTTCAACATTTCACGTGCTTGCGCATGCATTTTGGTTTGATCGAGAAAGGGAATGCCGAGCACGGATTTCATCGGCTCACGGCCCATGAACAAATTACCTGCCACATCAACGGTGTCGCACAGGGATAAATCCTGATAAACCATCTCTATATGGCAGCGGCGTGAATCGGCAGGGTTGCTGAAATGCTGCTGTTCCCCATCGATGCGAATCGAACCGCTGGTGGGGATCACCGCTCCGGACAGGACTTTGGTGAGTGTCGATTTACCGGCGCCGTTATCGCCAACCAAACCGAGCACTTCTCCTGGCGCAAGCTGAAGATTAACCCCGCGCAAAGAGCGAATCGAACCGTAGGTTTTGGTGATATTGACCATCTCGACCCGGGCTGGAAGAGCTTGTAATTGCTGCATTGGACAACTCCCATCAACGCTAGTGGGAAATATTTGTCCTGTTGGGAAAAGTGCGGATCCGGCACGATTTACCTTCTAGTAAACCGGTTTACCTACCAGATAAGACTTTTGTCAAAACCAACAGGACAAACGCTACAATGATATTTACTCGCCAGTTATGACATTGCAGCATCCATGCCAGCCTGCATGGCAGGCACTGTACTTTCGGCTAACTTGTTGTAAATCATCATGAGTTTCGTGATCATCAAGTAAACCGGTTTACTCACTATAACGCGATTAAAAAATTCAGCTCACTTTTTGCGCCATTGTTGTGCGCTTTTGCATCATTTTGGGACACTGTTAACAAATCCAATCGAATCACGACCAATCCATTCCACCGGCAAGCGCGTTTCCATCGGGATATCGGTTTCGTCATTGAGCAGGCGCAGCATAATACTCACCGCCGTGTGTCCCAGCTCGCGGGCGGGTTGGCGGATAGTGGAAATGCGGGGATGCGTGAGATCGGTGTAGTTGGCATCATCGAAACCCACTAATGAGAGTGCAGCCGGCGCTTGTAAGCCGTTGGCCCGTAAGCCATCAAGTAAACCCAGCACCAAATAATCACTGGCGGCGAATACGGCGGTAGGGCGCTGCGGGCAGCTGAAAAGATGGTTGAGTGCTTGTTGACCAAATTCGCGCGCATAGTTGCCATACATCACCCATTCAGGGGGAATGGCTAATCCTGCCTGTTGCATCGCAGTGCAAAACCTTGATAGCGCTCGCGGACGCTCATCAACTGTTCCGGCCCGCCGATAAAGGCGATCCGCGTGTGTCCGGCAGCAATCAGTTGTTCGGTTGCCATGCGCCCACCTTGCACGTTGTCGGCAAACACTTTGGGCACCGTGCTGCCGGGAATATCTTCATCCAGCAATACCACATGATGCTGACGCTGAATTTCATTGCGTAACACGCCGTTGTCGGGACGGTTAGTGGTAAACAGCAAGCCGTCAACCTGACGCGTATCCAGCCAGCGGATAAACTGCGCCTCCTTTTCCGGATTATTACGCGTGATGCAAAGCACCAGACTGTACCCTCGCGCCGAGGCGGCTTCTTCGGCCGCATCAGCCAGTTCAGCAAAGAACGGGTTGGTGATATCTGGCAACACCAGTCCTAAGGTTTCACTGCCGCCTTTGCTCAGACGACGCGCCAGACTGTTGCCACGATAATCAAGGGTGCGAATGGCGCTTTCGATTCGATCAATGGTCTCCTGAGGCAGCACAATACTGTGATTCATGTAGCGTGATACCGTGGCTTTTGACAGGCCTGCCAGTTTCGCGACATCCGATAACAACACGCGTTTTGTACTCATGAATTTCGCCCTCAATCCCCAGGTGGCCTATCTGTAACACAGTTAAGCGTAACTGATACAGCGCTTTCCTTTTTCACGAGCGGATAAATAAACGCTTGACAAAAAAATCGGCTGGGCGAATTGTATAAACCGTTTACCGCAGTACCGGGAATAACTTCCCAGCCTGATTCACACTATTTCACCCCGTACTCCCAGCGGATGGGATACCGAACTAGTTGAACCCGGTGGCATGAAAAAACATGGCCTTAACGCTGTGTTCTGCTTTATTTCATCGATATTTGCCAGCCAAAATAACCTCTCAGCGTGATAGCGCTGTGAAACGCTGATTATTATTTATTCCCGACGAGGAACACATGATGTCATCTTTCACCGGAAAACTGCGTTCAATAGTTTTGGCCACTGCAATACTTTCATCAGGTTCGCTTTTTACATTAGCCCAGGCCGCGCCCACTTATGCCTTAGTACAAATAAATCAACAGGCGCTGTTTTTAACCTGATGAATCAAGGGGCTCAGGAAGCCGCTAAAGCCAGTGGTAAAGAACTGGTGATTTATAACGCCAACGATAATCCCGTGGCGCAAAACGATGCCATTGAAAACTATATTCAACAGGGCGTGAAAGGCATTTTAGTCGATGCCATCGACGTTAACGGCATTATGCCGGCAATTAAAGAAGCTGCTGCGGCGAAAATCCCGGTGATTGCGATTGATGCCGTATTACCGGCAGGTCCGCAAGCGTCGCAGGTTGGAGTGGATAATCTTGAAGGCGGTAAAATCCTCGGTAAATATTTTGTCGATTACGTAGCAAAAGAGATGGGGGGTAAAGCGCGATTAGGCATTGTCGGTGCGCTGAACTCAGCGATTCAAAACCAGCGTCAGAAAGGGTTTGAGGACACCATCAAAAGTAACAGCAAAATCACCGTGGCTGACGTAGTGGATGGTCAGAATATCCAGGATAACGCGATGACAGCCGCAGAAAACCTGATCACCGGTAATCCGGACCTCACCGCGATTTACGCTACCGGCGAACCGGCGCTGCTCGGTGCCATTGCAGCGGTGGAAAACCAGGGGCGCCAGAAGGATATCAAGGTGTTTGGTTGGGATCTGACAGCAAAAGCCATCAGCGGGATTGACGGCGGTTATGTGACGGCGGTGCTGCAACAGGATCCGAAGAAAATGGGCGAAGAGGCGCTGAAAGCACTTAACACCATTACCGAAGGAAAAACCGTCAACAAAACAATTTTGGTGCCGGCCACCGTGGTGACCAAAGCGAACGTAGATACCTATCGTCCGCTGTTTAAGTAATTACGTTATGGCGAGAGGTGGCCGAAAGGCCACCGTTAAAGCCCCACGGCCAGCAGTGCACAGAGTTCTTCTTCAGTGGGGAAGGCCTTAAATGTTCCGGTGCGGCTCACGGTGATGGCGGCAGCCGCGCTCGCATGCTGCAGTGCGAGCGCATCAGGTGTGACGCCGCGTAGCAAGGCCGATGCGAGCAGCACCGCCAGGAACGTATCGCCTGCACCGGTGCTATCCACTGACTGAACCGGTGTTGCCGGGCAGAAATGGTGCTGGGAATCGGTGATCAGTTCAGCACCAGCGGCACCTTGAGTGATAACTAAAGTGGCGATACCTGCAGGTTGCAGCAGTTCGGCTTCGTGTTGATTAACCACGGCAATATCCACCAGCGGCCATAGATCGGCGAAGTCGGGATTGACGGGTGAAGGATTAAATACGGTGATGAGCCCATGATTTTTCGCCCAGCTAAAGAGTGCACGGGTTTTCTCAACGGAGAAATTACCCTGCTGCAGCAAAATATCGCCGGCTGAGGCATCCGCTAAGTGCGCCAGGATAATATCCAATGTCAGCGCATTGGCCGCTGCCATGGTGGTAATAATCGCATTGTCGCCGTCATCGCTGGTAAAGATAATTGAGGTGTCACTGTGTTCAGCAATATTATTTTCAGGCAGTAACATTAATGTTTCGTTGTGCATGCAATTGCGAATCCACTGACCGTTAATATCGTCACCGGTGGCGGCAATTAATTGTGTTTCGATACCACAGCGGGAAATGACAATCGCCTGATTGGCGCCTTTTCCGCCGATGTCTTGCGATATTTTTACGCCATGAATGGATGCGCCTTTTGTGGCAACTCATGAATGGACCAGGTTTCATCAACCACAATATTACCTGCAACATAGACACGCATAGGTTTCTCGTTAATAAGGTGAAAGAGATGGCTTCTATATCAGCAGAAAAAAGTAACGCGATACAAGATATTTTTTCACGTAAGAAAGCAGTGATTGGCGTTATTCACTGTGATGCCTTTCCTGGTGCGCCGAAATATCGAGGTAAGCCGGTGAAAGATATTATCGACCGCGCATTGCGTGACGCGGAAAACTACCTTTCAGGCGGCGTACATGGATTGATCGTTGAAAACCATGGCGATATTCCCTTTGCCAAACCTGAAGATATTGGCCCAGAAACAGCCGCATTTTTGGCGGTTATCACGGAAAAAATTCGTGAACGCTTTGGCGCACCACTTGGCATCAACGTATTAGCCAATGCCGCCATTCCCGCCATTGCCACTGCGTTAGCGGGGGGCGCGAGTTTCGTGCGCGTCAATCAGTGGCGAATGCCTATATCGCTAACGAAGGTTTTATTGAAGGTGCGGCGGCTAAAGCGCTGCGCTACCGCAGCCAGTTACGTGCCGATCACATTCGTGTCTTCGCAGACAGCCATGTCAAACACGGCAGCCATGCCATTGTGGCCGACCGTTCCATCCAGGAACTGACGCGGGATGTCGACTTTTTTGAAGCTGATGCGGTGATCGCCACCGGGCAGCGCACCGGCGACAGCGCCACGCTGAGTGAAATTGATGAAATCCGTGCCGCTACCGAATTGCCGCTACTGGTGGGCTCGGGCGTTACCCCGGCTAACGTATGCCAGATTTTAGGGCGTACGCAAGGCGTGATTGTTGCCAGCACCATGAAAGTGGATGGCGTGTGGTGGAACGAGGTGGAGTTAGCGCGAGTAAAACACTTTATGTCGGTGGCGCAGGCCGCGCTGGAGGAGGCGTGATGGTCAGTTTTACCGATCAACTTCTCGAACAGCATCAGCAGGTGTGGCAAGAGATGCAGCAGCATCGATTTGTGCGGGATATCGAACAGGATCAACTGCCCGACAGCGTATTCAACCGCTATCTGGTGTTCGAAGGTAACTTTGTCGCCACCGCGATTGCCATCTTTGCGCTGGCCGTCAGCAAAGCGCCCGATATTCGTCAACAGCGCTGGTTGATTGGCGTGCTCAACGCGCTGGTGGATACGCAGATTGCCTGGTTCGAAGCGGTGCTGGCCAGACGCGATATCCAGCCTGAGGAGTATCCCGATGACTTGCCGGGCGTCACCACGTTTCGTGATGGCATGCTGCGGGTGGCTCAGCAGGGCAACTATGCCGAGATCATTACGCTGATGTTTGGCGCCGAGTGGATGTACTACCACTGGTGCAAACGCGTCAGCGAGCAAAGCCAGCAGGATGCTGACGTCCGTCGCTGGGTAGAGATGCATGCCGAAGAGGAGTTTCACCAGCAGGCGTTGTGGCTCAAAGCCGAGCTGGACGCGTGTGCATCAATCCTCAGCACCGAGGAGAAACAGCGGCTCTCCGCGCTTTACGGCACTGTGCTGCAATGGGAAATCGACTTCCACACTGCGGCCTATCAGGAGGGCGAAGATGAATAGCTGCTTCATCGAAGCGCGCAACATCTGTAAGCGCTTTGGCGCATTAACTGCGCTGAGCCAGGTCAATTTATCGATTCATCGCGGCGAAGTGCTGGCACTACTCGGTGATAACGGGGCGGGGAAATCCACCTTTACCAAGGTACTGTCGGGAGCCTACAGCGCCAGCGAGGGGGAACTGTGGATCGAGGGTAAAGCGGTGAAATTCACCTCCCCTCGTCAGGCTGCGGAACACGGTATCGCCACCATTTATCAGGAGCTGGCACTGGCGGAGAACTTGTCGATTGCTGAAAACGTATTTCTCGGGCGCGAACTCAAGCGCCGGGTACTGGGTATCCCTTTCCTGAAACGCCGCGCGATGCGGGAACAGGTCGATCAGCTGTTAAAAGATCTGGATGCACATATCTCCGATGCCGAAGCGGCGGTGGGCAGCTTGTCGGGCGGTCAGCGCCAGGCAGTGGCGATCTGCCGTGCGCTCAACCTCAACGCACAGTTAGTGATCATGGATGAGCCCACTGCCGCGCTGGCGGTGGCCGAAACGCAGAAGGTGTTGCAGCTCACGCGTCGTCTGGCGGAACGCGGCTGTGCGGTGGTGTTGATCAGCCACAACATCAGCGATGTGTTTGCCGTGGCTGACCGCATGGTGGTGTTCCGTCGTGGCCGGAAAATTGCCGAACGGCGCCATGCCGACACCACACCTGACGAAATCGTTTCACTCATTACTGGCGCGCATCCCGATGCGCGCATTTTTGAAAACACCTAACACCAGGGGAAATTATTATGCGTCGAATTGCTACGGCTGTTTGTTCTCTGTCACTGCTGGTCTCAGGTTGTGCACTGGCGGCGGAAAAAGTCGCCTTTGTGCCACAAATCATTGGCATTCCTTATTTTCAGGCCATGGAAGCCGGCGGTAAGCGCGCCGCGAAAGATTTGGGCGTTGAGTTTGTTTACAGCGGCCCGGTAGACACCAACCCAATGGACCAACTGCAAATTGTGCAGAACCTGATCGCGCAGAAGGTCAACGCTATCGGTATCAGCGTGCTGGATGCCTCCAGTATTGCGCCGGTAATGGCGCAGGCGAAATCCAGCAATGTGCATCTCTTTACCAGCGATAGCGATGCGCCCGATAGCGGACGTCCGGTTTATGTCGCCCAGGCTACTGATGAAGGACTGGGTGACAGCATCATCGATGAAATGGTGAAGCGCGTGGGTGAGAACGGAAAAATCGGCATTGTCTCCGGCGAAGCCACCGCATCCAACCTCAATAGCTGGATCGGATTTATGCAGCAACGCGTGAAGAGCAAATATCCCCATATCACGCTGCTTAAACCGCAGTATGCCGGTGGCTCAGCCAGTCGCGCGGCACAGATCACCACAGATTTGATGTCGGCGAATCCAGATCTCAAAGGGGTAATCGCCATGGCTTCCACTACCTGCCCTGGTGTGGCACAAGCCATCGAGAGCGCGGGGAAAAACGGCAAAGTGGTCGGCAGTGGCTTCTGCAGCCCGAATACCGCGCGTGCCTATCTGAAGAGTGGGGCGTTTGGCTACACCGTACTGTGGGACCCGGAAAAACTCGGTTATCTGACGGTGTGGGCGGGTAAGCAGTTAATCGATGGCAAAGCGTTTGCCGCAGAGAACAAAGTGCCGAGCTTTGCAGAGCCGGTGAAGTTTGACAGCAAAACCGGGGTGCTGCTGCTGGGCAGCCCGGCCGTGTTCACTAAAGAGAACGTCGATCAGTTCAACTTCTGACGGGGCCACACATGCACATGACTTCACGGGAGATTGCCTTATTGGCGATCGCCTTGCTGGCAGTTGGCTGTTTCTCCTGGTTTTCGCCGTGGTTTGCCACGGCGGATAACCTGCTCACCATCTTACGCAACAGCAGTGAGTTGCTGCTGATCGCGCTGGGGATGACGTTGGTGATTGCCATGGGCGGGGTGGATGTCTCCGTTGGTGTGGTGATGGGGGTCGCAACATGGGGCGTAGGACAACTGCTGATGCTGCAGTCGCCCTGGCTGGCTGCACTTGCGGGGCCGCTGATTGGCTTGCTGGCGGGTCTGCTCACCGCGTTGGTGGTAGTGGTCGGGCGCATTCCCGCGATAGTGGGCACCCTGGGGTTGTTTGGCGTCTGGCGCACGGCTTTGTTTGTGCTGCTGGGTGGGCAATGGTTATCCGGACTGCCCGATGATCTGACCCGTGGGCTAATGCACACGCTACTTGGTGTTCCGGTTATGGCATGGATGATCATGCTGGCCTGGGCGCTGGTTTGGCTCGCACTGCGTCATACGCCTTATGGATTGTGGTTACTGGCCGCGGGGAACTCAGAAGAGAAAGCCAGGCTGGCAGGCATCCCGGTCACTCAGGTGCGCATCGCCACTTTCCTGATTAGCGGTGTGCTGTGTGGCTTAGCCGCCACCTGTTATATCGCGACCTATCGCAATGTGGAAATGACGGTGGGCGGCAGCCTGGCACTCGAGGCGATCGCGGCAGTGGTACTGGGCGGCACGCGCATTACTGGCGGTTCATGCAGTCTGCTCGGAACCTTGCTGGGCGTATTGCTGCTGCGCATTCTGCAGAACGGTTTGCTGTTGGTGGGGGTGCCCTCTTTATGGCAAACGGTCGTCACCGGCACCGTATTGCTGCTGGTGTTAAGCAGTGAGGCCGCCAGTGGTCGGATACTGACATTCAGGAGGATGGCATGAAAATCATGCATAAATCGCCTGACCTCACCTTACTCGTCGCATTGTGGCTGCTACTCGGCATCGGGATTGTCTTCGCATTACCGCAGATGCTGGCTTTATGGTCCATCACCTCGATCCTGCAATTCGCTACGCTGCTTGCTCTGGTGGCATTGGGCCAATCGCTGGTGGTGATGGCGGGCGGCGGCGGTATTGATCTCTCGGTCGGTGGCAATGTGTCACTTTCCGCTGTAGTCGGCATGCTGGCGCTGCAACAGGGTATCAATCCGGTATTGCTTCCAGTGATTTGCATGTTGAGTGGAACCGCCGCCGGAGCACTGAATGGCCTGCTGGTGGCGCGTCTGCGGTTATGGCCATTGATCGTCACGCTGGGCAGTTTTTATCTGTTTTCTGGCCTGGCGTTAGCGTTAACCGGTGGAGCGGCTATCTCAAGCGTTCCAGCAGAACTGACGCAATGGGGCCGAGGAGCAAACTTCGCGATTCCTGTGCCGTTTCTGACCTGTGTCATCCCTGCCTTTTTTATCGCTTGGTTAATTCTGAGCAAAAGCGCATGGGGGAAATGGATTTATGCCTGTGGTTTCAATGAGCACGCGACACGACTGGTCGGGATTCCCGTGGATCGTCTGCGCCTGCTGGTTTACTGCCTGAGTGGACTGTTAGCAGGCTGCGCCGGATTCATCTCGCTCAGTTGGCTAGGCAGCGCACGACCGGAAATTGGCGTCAATTTAGAACTGGAATCACTCACTGCAGCGTTGCTTGGCGGTGTCGCCATCTTCGGCGGGCGAGGCAGCGTGGTCGGGGTATTGGCGGCAGCGCTGATGCTGGTGACCATCAAAACCTGCATGTTACAGCTGGGACTGAACAGCGTCTGGCAGCTCGGCGTGGTGGGCTTGTTATTGATCATCGTGTTAATGGCACAACGACTTTTCATCTATCGGAGATAATTTATGAGCCTGACTGAAAAAATTGGCGCACACGTTGATGCCAGCGCCGAGCGCATCGCGCAGACGTTGTGCGACCTGATCGCTTTCCCCTCAATTGTCAAAGTTGACCCGCGTGAAGCCGGGCCGGGAGAGCGCGACTGCCAGCTTTACTTGCAGCAACGCCTCATCGCGTTGGGGATGACCACCGACTTATGGGATCCCGATGGTCCGGCCTTGTATGCCCAATATGAAGGGCGGCCAGGAGCCAATAAAGGCCGCACGTTTGAGGGGCGTCCAAATCTCGGAGGCACGCTAACCGGCGCGGGCGGCGGCAAATCGCTGATGCTCACTGGACACATTGATGTGGTTCCGCCGGGTCCGGCAGAACATTGGCACAGCGATCCTTTTCTGCCGGTGATCAAAAACAATGCGGTCTACGGGCGTGGTGCGGTCGATATGAAAGGTGGCGTGGCCTGCATGTTGATGGCGGTGGAGTTATTGCAGGACCTCGGTATACGCCTCGCAGGAGACGTGGTATTCACCACGGTGGTAGATGAGGAGATTGGTGGCATGGGTTCACTGGCGATGGTGGATCGCGGCTTCAAAGCCGATGCCGGTATCATGACCGAGCCGACAGCTAACCGCATTTCACCGATCTGCCACGGCATTCTCTGGGCACGCATTATTCTCGATGGCATTGGCGGACATGCAGAACTGACGCCTAACAGCTGGGACAGCAGCGGGCCGGTCGATGCGGTGACGCTGTGCCGTCAGATGCTGGATGGTCTCGATGTTCTCAACCGTCGCTGGCAAACGCAGCCCGATAAAAATCATCCGCTGATGGAGATGCCGAACCAGATCATCGTTACGCAATTGAAAGTGGGCGAGCATCCAGCGTCGATTGCCGGTCGGGCGGAGATCGTCATCGATGTGCAATATCTCCCTGCCGAAAAAGACGAGATGGGATTGGGCGGCAAGGTGAAACGCGAAATTGAAGAACACGTGGCCAAAGTATGTGCGCTCGATCCGTATCTGGCGAAGCACCCGGCAAAAGTGGAGTGGATTCTGGATGCAGACTGCGCGGAGATTCCAGCGGATCATCCTTTTGTTGGGGCATTTCAGCAAGGGGTGAATGACGCCGCGCTCAATCCGCAGCTGGCGGGATTTGGTGCGCATAGTGACATTGGTCTACCCAGCACGCTAGGACAGACGCCCACCGTCAACTTTGGACCGGGCGATCCTGCCATGTCACACCAGCCTAATGAGCATGTACCGATTGCCGATTTGGTGGCCTGCACCAAAGCCATAGCGCTGACGCTGGTGCGCTGGTGTGGCGTAGCCGAAAGCCAATAGCATTTTCCGCCCGTCCCCGCAGTAATGACCTGCTTAGCGTCCTAACGGAGCGAAGCAGGTTTTTTCGTTTTAAAGACCTTAGATCACAATTCAATTAACAGTCACCACGAGCATTTACACTACTGCGATCGTTCAACGAAATATCAGCAAGTGACTCCGGAATAAGTGCAATAGACTGCGGATTAATCCATGAGACGTCACTCGCGGATGCACTGAAATCCGGCAGGCTAAATTGGGCGGGGCTGGACAGTTTCAGCGCTGAGCCGTTAACCACACCAAACCGCTGGCAGGGCTTCAGTAATGTGATCCTCTCTTCGCATATTGGTGGCGTTAGTGATGCTTCTCACATCCGCATGGGAACGGTAACGGCACCGAATATTTTGGCCGCGTTGCAACAACCTGCGCTCGAAGACGGTGTGTCTTTCCAATCCAAGTGATGTAATGCGTTATTTGCCTACGTTAACTATCAAAATCTATTAACATCTTCATTAAAATATTGTCGTATAAAACCAACGGAATGAGCGTTGTTAATAGAATGATTGGATTTTAATAAAGGGTTTTTTGCAGCTATTCCCATGATTGGTTGTTATGTTGAGGGTTTTTCATTGACTGGTGTTTTACTGAGCGCTGTAAGGGGAATCGGTAAGTATAATATGGCACTCCCTACAGCAAATTATTTTCCGTGATCATTTACATCTCCATTGGAAAGAGTG
The DNA here is from genome assembly GCF_002095465.1 of Pantoea rodasii. GTDB lineage: Bacteria > Pseudomonadota > Gammaproteobacteria > Enterobacterales > Enterobacteriaceae > Pantoea > Pantoea rodasii. The sequence continues at coordinate 59,315 of NZ_MLFP01000013.1, forward strand.
TTTTGTGATGCATATACAAAAATGGATAAATTATCCCAGTAAATAAATAATGACAAAAGTACTTAAAATCAATAATTTGGTTATTTATTCTTGAAGGTTTTGGCTGGATTTTATACATAATGGAAGCCATTGCATTTAATATTAGTTTGCAAGAACTTATTAAATAATGCTTTACTGTTGTTGCAGTGTCTCTCTCACTTGGAGTGAAGGAGGTGACCAATTTTTTGGAAACAGTAATTCCGTAAGATTGGAGAATTCCTGTTATCGATAGCTGTTAATTTTTCACTCACATTGAGTGGGTGCAAATAGGTGGATTATGTATTTATTAACAAAGTGCTTTATTTTATTTGTATTCATTATCGTTGGGAATTGGTTTTTGAGTGGAGCTTGCATCATTTCAGGTATTATTGATTACACTCCACAATATGAACTCTCTAAGATGGTTGTCATGATAACATCGCTAACGACATTTATTACTTTAGGCCTTAAGCTAAACAAATATATCGCTTATAAATATAAACTGATACGTTAATTGTTTAACATCATGGATGATGGCTTTGTGAACATGGCCAACCTTTGGAATGTAGTCGTAAATATATGTCTTTTCGTACTTATATTTTATTCTAAGGCTTTACCGCTTGTTTTCTCCAATTGTGAAGAATGATTAGTGAAGCTCGTGTTAATCGGGCAATCCGTGCACTAAACATCACGCGGATCATTGTCGCGCACCGAGAATGCACGATAGCGTCCGCAGACAGAGTGATAACGCTAAATTAATGAGCTAGTTCTGTTCAAATGCGCGGGTGATAAAATCCACCGGATTGCCATTATTGTCAATAACTTCATAGCTGACCTGCTCATTGGGAAGTACTGTTTCCTTTGAAAAAATGATTTGCTTTGCAAACGGCGCCACCAGCACATCATTCACCTTAATCTTATTGGCGATTCTTAATTTCAGACTCATATACCACGCCGTCGGATTCTCTACCGTCAGTTGACGATCGCGAACCACAAAACGCAACTTCTGCACATCCTCAGGCTGAGGCGCACCCAGCGCCGCAGGTCGAATAAAAACCTTCAGCCGCAACCGCAACGGCAGCAGGATTTTTTGCTCAGCGCCGCCTGTTTGCCTGGTCAGAGCGGGAATCTGATAAATATTTAACCAGTAAAGACTCTCACGATCTTCGGGCAATGACTGTCGCGAAGTGAGCACCAGACGAATCGCACGCTGCTCATCGGGTGAGAGTTTCATCATCGGCGGCATGGCAAAGATAGGCGCAGTACTCAATTCCGGAGACTGCATCAAATCGCCATCATCGCTCCAGATCTGCACCACGGAGGGATATTCCGCACCATTTTTTAAATTCAGCGTCTGGCTGCTTTCACCAGCATTAAAAATGATGCGTGTTCTATCCACATTCACCACGGGCATGGCGTGAGCAGCCAATAACAGGCTGCTCAACGCCAATGTTTTACTGAAAACTGACCACCACTTGCAACTGCGCATTGACTGTCCCTGCTGTTACTGTTTGTCCACTTAAGGCTTCGAGCGAAGCCAAAAAATCACCGCTGTAAATATTGCTGCTGCCGGAAGAGACCAGCGAGGTGAGATCGGTATAGGCATACCAGCCGCGCGTATTTCCGCTGCCGGTGCTGGCAAGGTTGGGCAGTAAATTGATCGCAGAACCACTGGCGTTGTAAATTTTGATGCCCACCCCAGAGGCCACGCCGCTGCTGCCATATTGATTATCCAGCAGCCAGGTTAATCCGCCGCCGCTGGTGGTCAAACCTAGCTGTGTCGCCTGTGACACCGCATTGGGTTGATTCACCAGCAAGCCCATCGCCACATTGGCGGCACTGCTGGTGGAGGTGCTGGTGCTGGATCGTGCGCCCGATTCGCACTGCAATGAGATGGAAAACGGTACCTGACTGCTGCCGCCTGCCTTGAGTGTGTTCACGTTAATGGTTGGCAGCAGCACCACAGAAGGGTAGTTCTGTACTTCACAGAGCGCGCCACGCACATAAGTCACGTTGCGATAGGTGCTCCAGGCGGCGGGCCAGTTACCGTAAAATCCGTACCAATAGCTGGCGCTGTCCTGGCCTACCGCCAGACTGTTGGTGTCCAGACCCGGGCCTTTAAACGCAATATAGCCGCGCGGCTGTGTCCAGAGATCGCTGTAACGGTTATCACCATTGGCGTAATAAGAGGTGGAACTGATCTTGAACATCTCGTACAGCACGTTGCTAAACGCGCTGGCCGGAATATAAATGTAGGTGCCGTCGGAGTACCAACTGTCGGCGGTAAACTGGCGTGACTTCCAGTAGCGGCTGTAATACTCACCGGTTGTCAGATTGGTCATGCGCACCGCCACGTTTTTGCCACATCGTAATAAGCCCCGCTAACCTCGCTGCTGGCATACATGCCCGCATAAGCGCTGTCACCGTTGGTGGCGTACATCTCATACAGACTGCCCGCATCTGCCATCGCACAGCGGTAGAGGATCTGATTCGGGCTGTAAGCGCTGTTGCTGGCGGCGCTGAGAAACGATCCCACCGAACTCGCCAGCAAAGATCCTGCGGGCTGAAAGGATGTGCCGCTATTAATGCTGATCACCGAAGGCAATCCCACGTTGCCAGAACACGTATCACAGGCACCCGTCCAGGATGATGCGGTATAGCCCGCGGCTTTAGCGGCGGCAGAAAGTGATGAGGTGCTGGTGACTCTGATGCAATTTGCCCATAACGTCAGCGGCAGCATCAGCAGCACAACCAGGAGATATTTAATTTTCACGAGTTATAGCGTCCTGCAAATACCATTGAGGAGGATAAGCGCCTGTTGCGTCTTTCCGGTGATTTGATAACTGACGGCGCAGCGTTGGGCATTGCCATCCCAGCTGATGTGCAGACTGCCGGAGTCATGGGGAACACGCGCATACAGCTGGCTTCCCTGACCCACAACGCCGATCACGGTGTTGTAGGCATCGCGCACTTCGGCGCCCATCGGCGGTGCACGACCTTCGGTGGTATTCAGGGAAATCAACACGGCGGTGCCGCGTAAGGTGGCAAAGCTAATCTGACTCACGGCACCGGCATAGGGAACCACACGCTGGCTTCCCCCGTTCAGTTCGGCATCGGCGCGCATGTGCAACGTATCAAGGCTGACGGTGTTCTCACGATAAGGAGTGAGTGAAGGCAGCAGCGCATAACCGTTGTAGTCAATCACGGCTCCTTGTCCGTTTTGTACCGCTGCACCTTGCGCGCCCTCCGCATGGATCAGCGCGAAGGTATCGCTGGTGTAAGGTCCCGCAGTAAGACCGCCGCGATGCAGCAGTAAAGTGCCAGACGTGCCTAAACCGACCTGCCGATAGCGATCACCTTGTCCGTAGTTGGCACGGATGGCGCCAAAACGGGTGTTTTGTTGCAGGTTGCCGCCAAAAGAGTTGGCTTCTCCGCTCACGCCATTGCGGTAATGTTCGGTTCCCCCGTAAAGCGAATAGGAGAAATCACGCTGTTCGCCTGCCGACCCGGTCAGCGAAACCATTGAAGACTGGCTCTGCTTAGATTGGTTGTAGTTGTAGGCCACGGACGAGAGACCGGCGCCCCAGTTGAGCGGCACGGAAATATTGAAAGACACCGTGTTTTCGCTGTATCGCTGCTGACGACTGCTATCGAGGTTATCGTTGACGCTGAGATCATCACGCTGGGTATTCCACCACGTGCGCTGACGAGCCACGTTGATGCCGTAACTGATATTGCGCCAGCTGTTGGTATAGCCGAACTGCAACTGGGTGATGCGTGATTGATTGTTGTAATAGTCGGCGGTGCTGGCGCTTAAACTCACCAGACCGTACTTATCCATTGACTGGCTGAGTGTGGCCGATAAGCGATTACGCTGGTTGAGCGAGTCTGAGTAATAGCTGATGCCCGCTTGTTGCTGGCGTCGAACCCCAAATACATCCTGCAGGTCGCGAAACCCACGGGTCGAATAACGATAAGCGGCCAGTACCAGATTAGTGCCGGTCTGAAAGGTTTTGCTATAGCTCAACTCTGCGCGCCAGCCTGAGGTGCGCTGGTCGTTTTCTGCCTTAGCCTGCGAAAAGGTGGTGTTCAAGCCTAATGCCCCCGCGCCGGTTGCCCAGACGCCGCCCAGTAGCCAGGCTGATAATCTTCTGCCAACCGTGATCCGACCGTTGCCGTCAAGCTGTTGCTCACACCGCGCTGCATCACGCCTTCAAAAAATGCATTATTAACGGCGTAATATTGGCGGACACGGCCCAGCGCCAGCGAGTAATGCCAGTTACCGGGACGCACCGAATCGGGAACCGAGGAGTAGGGCACCGTAAAGGTGGCGATTTTACCGTTGGCTTCAATCACCTCGACGTCAAAATCCCCCTGGCTGCGGGTGTTGTTCAGGTCATCGATGATAAACGGGCCGGGCGGCACCACGGTTTCATAGATCACCTTGTTCAGCTGCTTCACCACCACGCGGGCGTAGTGGAGGCGATGCCATGGATTTCAGGGGCATAACCGCGTCTGCCTTGCGGCCACATACGCTCGTCAGTGGCGAGCTTTACGCCATTAAATGGCAGGCTGCCAAATAGCGAGCTGTCCGTGTAGCTATCGCCAAGTGAAATCTGGCTGTTGATCGATGCCAACGGCCGTTGCACCCAGGTTCGCACCTTGTTATAGCGATAACTGCTGCCCCCCTGGCTGCTGTTGAGATAGCGAAGATTGCCCTGATGGCGTAACTGCCAGTTGGCTACGTTGGTACCTGCGGTGATCCCACTCCACAAATATTGATAGCGGTAGGCGGCCGCGCTGTTTTCCGTCCAGGTGTAGTTAGTGTTATGGCGCAGAAATAACGCGGTCATCCCGCCATCCCACTGTTCGGTCGGAATATAACCGCGCGGCGTGCGGTTAAGCGCTGACATGGGCAAGGTGATCTTTAGGCGTAACGCGGCGGCATCAAAAGTCCAGTTGCCTTGGGAAGTCCAGTCAGCGAGCGGGGCACACTCGCGGTCTATTGGCTGTGTAGGGACATTTTTTAACTGCAACATTTTCACCAGTGAAAAGGGCAAGCATGGCTCGACCTCTTTTCCTTGTATCGAGGGCAAAAACTCCAGCTTCACGCTGGATGACACGAGTCTATTATTGACATAAACGTCGACCAGATAATGACCCGCCGGCAACTCGCTTTGGTTAAATTGCGCGATGTCTGACCGAAGGCGGATCCTTTAAATAGCGACGGATCGAAATAATATTCTTCACTGTGCGCGGCTGTTGAGAAATAGAATGAAACGGTCAAAAAGAATAAGGGGAGTTTCAATTCACTGGGAGTTGATGGGGTAACTTTCACTTATTCTGGCTCCCTGATCGTTAATCGCGTCGAGTTTGACGCTGCCTACACCCTGTAAGCGTTGTTTGGTATGGCTGAACCAGCAGGTGTGCGTGGAAAAGGGGGCAACCATCACCGGTTCACACTCAAAGGTTTTTCCCGTCATGCGCATGGATATCGCCACAAATGAAGCATGCCAGGGTTGTGCATTATCGATCTGTAATCCGCTGCCCTTTTGGGGATCAAACAGACTGCGGACTTTAATGCCGGTTAAAATATTGCCCGGTTTGCCTATTGCCGCTGGGCGATAAAACAATTTCACCCGATTGCGCAGCATCACCGTCATGGCATTTTTATCGGCGGCAGCCTGGGATGCGGGCGGAATTTGCAGCATGTTAAACCAGTAAACTGACTCTCTGTCCTGAGGCAGTTTGTCTGGCTGGCTCACCACAACACGCGCAACCTGCCCTGATTTCGGCTGAATACGAAATACCGGTGGTGTGGTCACAAAGGGTACGTGATTAATCTGCTGTGGTTTGGCATCCATATCGCCGTCATCAAACCAGGTCTGAATAACATATGGCAGGCTATCGTCGTTTTTAAATTGAATATTAATCGAGCTGGCTGGCGCCGGATAAATAATCCGACTGCCCAATAGCGTAACGCTTGCTGTTGCTGTGGCTGACATCACGCTGAGAAATAACGCGCCAAGGGCATTGCGTAAATACATACAAACGATCTCATGGCATGCAGCGTACGCCCGGATAGCCAAACGTACGCTGATTAATTATTACTGGTAAGTCACCGCGTATTGTAATGAAGCAGCCACGGTTCCGGCGGCGGCAACACCATTGGCATAATATTGCGCGTTATACGTGGCTGAGGATTCGGTTTCATCGGCGGCAAGCGTCAGGTCGCCATCTCCGGTATAGCCTCCGGTCAGGTTGATCACTGCATCTTTGCTATCCACCAGTTGGACTTCAACGTTTTGCGCAGTACCTGTGTTCGCCAGGTTGCCATTGGCCGTCACGTTATTGCCGACAAATACCGTTGAAATTTTTGTCGTTGAAGCTGAGTTACCGGTGCATCCTGTCAGACCGACAGTGAAGGCCGTCTGCCCGGCGACATCACCGCTGGCGGCCAGATCGGCTTTACTCACGGTTGGCATCAGCACTACCGGTGAGGCCGCATTGCCATTCACCGAGATGGAACAGGTTTCATCAGCGACTTCACCCTGGAAGTTAATGGTGTTATCGGACGCTGCAACCGCAGAGGCCGAGAACAGTGCACTGGTGATAACCAGTGAAAGCAGCGTTTTATGTGTTTGCGTCATTTCGTGTAATCCTTTTACTTAGTGACCCGAAATCAGCTGCTTGAGGCTGATACCGGTTTTTCGTCGAATAGAATCTTTGATGTTGTATATCTTTTTCATCTCATGGTTCATTGCAATCGAAATGGCAGACAGTGAATTTCCTTTTAAGGCTAAATCCAGAAAGGTCACTTCTTCACTCGACAGTGCATTAACTCTCCTTGTTGCGCCTCCTTTTAAACCATAATAGGTACTGTTAATTACCTTCTTGATGTCTTCCAACCGGTCTTCACAATGAATAACAGAGTGGATTCCCTCTCTCTTTATCCAATGTGCAGCCAGAGCGGCCAACGCACGGTCGCATACCAGAACGATCGTGAGTCCGGTAGATTTTAAATAATCAATCCAGTTATTATTGGTGAGATAACGTAAGTTTCTCGCGAAAAATCAAACGAATATACATCCCCGGCAAAACATACTTTCATAGCGACCGGCCACTAATGACAGCACGCCTTTTATCAGGAAATGATTATTCCCCGGCCAAACCGCAATTTTTTGTATCGGGCAGCGATTAAGAATATCGTTGTTTCGATTCGTCAACTGGCAGCCATATTGGCAGCTGGCACAGCGTAAGTCCTCTCGTGTTGTATTTCTCATAGCTAACTCATCCGCTCCTTCAAGAGCTGCGGATATCCTGGCAGGATAAATGTTCTTATTCAATGAGTTAAGAAATTCAGTCATTTCTTATCATCAGAAAAGTCTTAGGTTGCACGAGATGTTGAAATTTTAAATCTCATTGTCTTTTCTCAACTTGGCATGAAATTCATCACGACATACCTCTATTGGGTTAAGAACTTTCTAAACCCTCCAGGATTAATGACAAAATTCAGCCTTTGGGATCAAAAAATAGATAGCATTAATTGCTAAATAATTTCGCGATGCTCGGTGTTTTTCTTTGGTTTTTTTAGCGAAGTGCGCAGGGTGAATTATCGTTTATCATCTAATGAAAATTGCCTTTAATCTTTGGGTGTATTGCGGAGAGAGTATTTAAACCTGAGGCTCACCGGATAGAGCACGTATTTTTCTGCGTTAGGAATATTCTTACACTTAATGTGGTCTGGATTTGATCATAAAATGTCCGGCCTTAAAAGATTTTTACATCTCATTAGCATTCCGGTATGAATTTTAGTTAATTAAATTAATCAAATTGAATGCGCGAACACTGTGTCTACCCTGATTTATCAACAAATTAGATTTTCGGCATTTGGTTTTCTGTTAATAATTAATGGTTATTTCATTCTTTATTTACTTATCTGAGGTGTTAAACACCACCCAAAAACCTGGCCGGGTTGAGGCCAGGTATTGAAATATCCTTGATTACAAGTCGGGCCAGCGGCATTCATCACTCATGGTTTGTGCCAGTGCGGCAGCAGCGTGAGAGAGTTGGTGCTGTTTTAAGCGCAAAATGCCCACTCGCCGTTCAATCTGTGGCGCGACCAGCGGCACGCAAACCGCGCCCAACTCTCGCATCTGCTGAATACAAAGCGCAGGCACCGCGCTGGCCCCCAAACCGCTGGCGACCATTTTACCCACGGTCACCAATTGATGGCTCTCGTAAGCGACGTCGAGTCTTCTCCCTGCCTGTGCCAGTGACTGCTCAAGCAGCAAACGCACCGCCGAAGGGCGCTGCAAGGTAATGAAATCCTGATGCAGCATTCCCAGCATTTTCTTTGGTACCAACGCCTGGGCTGCGCCGTGGCTGGGATTGATCGGAACGCTGTTTATTATCGTGGTGGGATTGCTGTGGCTGGATCGGCAACGTCGCCGGGCACAGGCCAACCAGGAACCCTATGGCACTAACCTGAAGAATGAGCCAGAAACGGCAGAAGATATTCGTTTGCCGCATCCGCTGATCGCCATTCTGGTGAACAACGCCGGTATTCAGTACACCGCGCCGGTGGAGTCTTTTCCGGTAGAAAAATGGGACGCCATTATTGCGATCAACCTCTCCTCGGTGTTCCACACCAGTCGTGCCGCCTTACCCGGCATGCAGGCACGTCACTGGGGGCGCATTATTAATATCGCCTCCGTGCATGGGCTGGTGGCGTCGAAAGAGAAAGCCGCCTATGTTGCTGCGAAGCATGGGGTGGTCGGGCTGACAAAAGTGATTGCGCTGGAGAACGCGCAATCACCTATCACCTGCAACGCCATCTGTCCGGGCTGGGTGCTAACGCCGCTGGTACAACAGCAGATCGATAAACGCATCGCGGCCGGAGAAGATGCTGAAACCGCGCGCCTGGCGTTATTGTCTGAGAAACAGCCTGCTCAGGCGTTTGTTACGCCCGAGCAGTTGGGTGCGTTGGTGCTGTTTCTGTGCGGTGAAGGTGGTGCGCAGGTGCGCGGTGCGGCCTGGAATATGGATGGCGGCTGGCTGGCGCAGTAACGCGTGGTGCTGTTACTTCGCCAGCCACTGTTGGATCAGCGCCAATGCATACGGCTCTGAACTCACGACCTGATGCTGAATGCCAAACAGCTTGCGCATTTTCACCAGTTGTTCACAGCGTTGTGCATCGGATTCAATACTGATCATGCCCCGGCAAATTTGACTGAGGGTTTTGCGATGCTGTATCAGCCAGCGGCTACGTCGCTCGCGATCGGCATCGCTTTCATCAACGCGCATGTGGTCGTAAACCATGACAAAAGGCTCGCCCTGTTCCATTAATTGTTTCATTTCCTGCGCCCATTGATCGGCATAGCCATCACGAACGGCCTGCTGGTTCAGGATCACCATGGGAAAGCGGTTCACATTGAGTACGGTAAAAGTCTCGGTGGTTTGTTGCATAACTTCTCCTTGTTTCGGTTAGAGCCAGCGTGTCAGCAGCGAGGTTAAACGACCTTGTGGCGTGGTGCTGTCTGCCACCGCAATGCTGCAGCTCATGCCAGCGGTAAGTAATTGATCAGAGGGGAGTGCGTCGAATTCAATGCGCACGGGAATGCGTTGTGCCAGGCGGATCCAGCTGAAGGTTGCCTCCACGCTGGGCAAACCTTGATTGTCCGATGACTGGTTGATGTCACTGATGCCACGGCCAAAGCTAGCAATATGGCCATGCAGGAGCGCCTGTTGTCCCATCAAACGGATATTGACGCGATCGCCAATTCGCATCGCCGATAATTTGGTCTCTTCGAAATAACCCGTCACCCAAAAGCTGTTGGCATCCACCAGTGCAATATCCGGCGTGCCGGCTTCGACATAATCACCTGGCTGTAAACGCAGGTGGGTGACGTAACCATCCACGGGGGCGCGCAGCGTGGCGCGTTGTAGATTGAGTCGGGCCAGTGCGAGTGCGGTTGCGGCCTGTTGCTGCTGTGCCTGCGCCACCAACGACGCTTCACGCGCGCGTTGCATATCTTCCGCCGCCATCAGCGAGCCCATCTGCTGGCGGTGCTTTTCCTCCTCACGCTTTTGCTGCAGCGTGGCATTGGCCTCATTCAGCTGGGCTTGCGCGTCGGCCACGGCCAGATCGAAGCGTGCAGGATCGACGCGGAATAATACCGCCCCTTTGGCGACCCATTGATTATCCGTTACCGCGACTGCACTCACCGTGCCCGATACTTCCGGGGCGATGCGGATCACTTGCGCACTCACCCGGCCATCGCGCGTCCAGGGTGCCAGCACATAGGCGCGCCACAGCAGTGTGGCCAACATGATCGCGATGGCGACCATCGCCAATGTGAATAACGCTTTTAAAGACGTTTTCCAGCTAAAAGAGAGATCAGACATAGAGAATCAGTACCGCCAGTAAAATGAAGGAAAGGGAAAATTCAACTAACGCGGGATGCCAGACCCAGCGCAATACGCCACAGCGCAACAGACAGAAACGCACCCCAATGAAGAGCGGGAAGGTGACACAGAGATAGATAAAAATGGCGGCAAATAGATGCCCGCAATCGCGACTTCACTCAACATGGTTTGCTCCCGGATAGGTACTCCGCATCACTGCGCAGCAGAGTGGCGATCGCCCGAAAGCGCGCGGCGAGACTTGCGCTATCAGGGGATGGATGTGTTGCCAACTGACGTGCGGCGCGAGCAGCATGTTTCGCCGCCAGTGTCGGCTGCTGAAGGCGCTGGGCAATGCGCTGCCGGGCGAGTTTTATAAACGGCTGCTGTTCCAGTGGCACAACACTGTCAGCCAGCGACAACCATTCGCGTCCGAGATTCAGCGCCAACAGCCCTTGCTCAATGGCGCGTTTTTGCACCTCCGGCTGTGCACGCAGCAAACCGGCCAGTTGCGCCACGCGATGCTGTTGATGCTGGATCCAGCGCGATGCAGACACCTGTTTTCCGGCGAAGAGCACCAGCAGGCTGGCACGAATCTGCGCCTGAAGGCGTGCAGCATGACGATCCGGGTTACGAGGCATCAGTTGGAAGGCCAGCAGCGTGAGGGCGCAACCGATCAGCCAGGCCAGCGACCAGTTGAGGAACTGCGTGGCATCGTAAACCATCGGATTGGCAGCCGCCGTCAGCGTGTTGAATCCCACCAGATACGCCAGCCCGCTGAGCATGTGCTGCGGCATGCTGGTGGCGTAAATACCGGGCAACCAAAACAGGCTTAACACCAGCAATAACAGGGGCAAGCCGTTGATCAGCGGCAGCAGCATAAAAGTACAGATAAATGCCAGCGGCAGCGCGAACAGCGTGCCCAGCAGGAATTTACGCGCGCCCGCCACGGGTTGAGGCGAGGTGGAGAGCAGGGCAAAGTAAGGGGCCATGATTAACAGCATGATATCTCCGGCGGGCCAGCCGCTGCCGATCCACAGTGCGGAAGCCGCCAGCAGCGTTAACGCTGCCCGCAGGCCGTTGCGTCGTGCGCCTGGCCAGTCACGATGAAAGGCCATGGCGGGCGTTGATTGGCGCGACGGTGTTTGATGCAGGCGGGAGAGGATGGCTAGTACCCGCAGCAGGTTGCCGATTTGCGCGGCTTCCTGTGAAGGGATCGAGCTATTGTGGAGTGCCAAGCGCAGATGTAACTGCGCTTCAGCGTTTCCCGCGTGACCCTGACTCAGTGCCTCCGAGACTTTGTGCCAGTGCGGATAGTCGCCTGTGGATGCGGTGGTGGCGATCACCAGCAGCAAATCCATGGCCTGACGAATGGCAGGGGCCTGCTGCGCCAGCGACGCCGATTCCTGACGGGCCGCGGCCAGCAGGTCATCCACACCGTACAGTTCGGCCAGCAGCTGGCGCTGTGCGTGATCGCGGTCGGGCTGGGTGAGTAACATTGCGGTGCGCTGCGTCAGGTGCCACAGCAATGCTTCGACCTTTACGCTCAGGCTACGGCGGCTAAACAGCGCGCTGACCAGCCCGAGCACCATCACGCCTACCGCCACCGTGGAGGCGCGTCCCACGGCGTGTTCAAACGCCAGATCGGGATATTGCATGGCGCCGAGCGTGGCAAGCCCAATGGTGTAGCCTGCCACTGCCGCACCGGAGGCACGAAAGTGACGTAACACGCTCATTGCCATCACACACAGCCCCAGCCACAGACTATCGGCGAGGGCGAACAGCCACGGCTGTTGCGCAAACAGCGCCATAATCACCAGCGCCGCCACCATCCCGACTAGCGTGCCAATCAGACGCCATTTTCCTTTGCCCAACACGGCACCCTGTACCGGATTCAGCACCAGTAATACGGTGCTCGCAGCCGAATAGGGCATATCTAACTCCAGCCAATAGGCGAGCACCAGCGCCAGGTTGGCCGCCAGTAAGGCGCGCAGCACGTAAGTGGCGCGGGGCGTCGTGAGGTCACAATGCCTGAGCAGCGCAAGGACTTTAGGGGTTGGAAAATACAGGGCGCTATTCATCGGCTTCCCTTCATTGGTGAGTGAGGCGTCACTGTAAAGAAGGGGAATGATGCAGAAAAGTGAGGTTTTCAGAATTGATGCGTGCGTTTGATGCACGCATCAAGGATGCGTAGCCCCGTGGTCAATCATCCTCGCTACAGAGTTGCCGAATGGTTTGACGCAGCCAGCGGTGGGCGGCATCTTGCTGAAATCGCGGATGCCAGGCTTGCGTCAGGAGCACGGTTTCCAGTGGCACCGGCAGTTCAAACAGCCGGACCCGTAACCCGCTCGACAATGCGCTGCGCGCCAGATGTTCAGGCAGTGGCAGCAACAGGTCGGTGTCCTGCAGCGCAAACATCGCGCTGTAAGGGGTCGCCACAATCAGCGACACATGCCGTTGTAGGGCCATCTCTCCCAGCGCACGATCGATTGGACCATTGGCTTTGCCGCGTCGGGAAATGCTGATGTGCCCCCAGCGCGTCAGTTGCTCCGGCGTGATGTCCTGCGCAAAGATAGGGTGATCTTCACGAGCCATGCCAACAAAACGGGTGGTGAACAGCGGCTGAACGCGGATTTCTGGCCCCAGCTGGCGGGCGGCGCTGATGAACAAATCGATGCGCCCACTGCGCAGCGTCTCCACATCAACATCATCTTCTTCCGGGGAGAAATGCAGCACGGCGCGCGGCATTTCCTGCGCCATCGCCTCCAGCAAACGACCAGAATACAACCCGACAAAGGTATCGTTGGCGCGCACGTTAAATCGACGCGTGATCTCCTGCAACTGCACATGTTCACCCGGCGTCAGCACTTGTGTGGCCTGTTCTACCGCGCTGCGCACCTGTTCGCGTAGCGCCAGCGCACGTGGCGTCGGCACCAGTTTTCGTCCCGCCTGCACAAAAACCGGATCGCCCAGCGTGTCACGGATACGTCCTAATGTGCGACTCATCGCCGGAGCACTGAGATTCATTCGCCGCGCGGCAGCGGCCACGCTGCCTTCCTCCAGCAAGATATCCAACGCCAGAAGCAGATTAAGATCCGGGTATTTCATCGCAGCCTCACGAAAGGGGAAAGGCGCATCCTAACGCGAACGCCAGCGGGTTAACAATCCGATTAAAAGCGTGCGTTTGGTGCACTCATCAAGTGCTTGTCACGGCATTTACCCGCCTGCAGTCACAAATGAAAATGATTCTCGTTTGAATGTATGGACCATTGTAATGAGCCACCAATCGGGAAAATGATGAAACAACTTTGGGATTTACCGCATAAAGCACCGCTCGCGGCTATGCTGCTGGCCAGTTCGGCACTGGCGATGGCTGATGACAACACGTTGCTGGTGGAGGGCAGCGGTTCACTGGGCACCACCACCGAAGACACGCTCTCCTATACCACCGGCGAAACGCGCGCGGCGACAGGACTTGCGCTGTCACCACAAGAAACGCCGCAATCGGTGACAGTGCTGACCCGGCAACGTATGGATGATCAACAGCTCACCAGCGTGCAATCTGCGCTGGAGGCCACCACCGGTATCACTTCACGGACGCTAGACAGCGAGCGCGTCGATTTCTTTTCGCGCGGATTCAGCATCGACAGTTTCCAGTTCGACGGCGTGCCCACCAGTTTTGTCGACGGTGCCAGTTTTCTCGATACCGCGTTTTACGATCGCATCGAAGTGGTGCGTGGCGCGACGGGACTGTTAACCGGAGCCGGCAACCCTGGCGCATCGGTTAATCTGGTGCGCAAGCGACCCAGCGATAGTTTTCAGGCGCAGGCATCCGTCAGTGCCGGTTCGTGGGATAACTATCGCGGCATGATGGATGTCTCTACACCGCTCACGGAGGATGGTCGGGTCCGCGCGCGCGTGGTGGGCAGTTATCAGGATCGGCATAGCTGGCTGGATCGCTATCAGCAAAAAAAGCAGGCCTTTTATGCGGTGATTGAGGCCGATCTCACCGATAACACCACGCTGAGCGTGGGTTACGACGCGCAGATCATCAAACCCACGGGCACCACCTGGGGCGGCGTGCCGCGTTGGTATAGTGATGGATCAGAAACCCAGTGGTCGCGCTCGGTCAATTCGGCAGCCGACTGGAGCCACTGGAATAACACCTTGCGCACCGCCTTTGCCAGCCTGGATCAGCATTTCGATAACGGCTGGTCGCTCAAAACCAACCTGACGCAGCAACGCACCCACTCGGACGCAAAGCTGTTCTCCAGCCTGGGTTATCCCGATCGCAGCACTGGCGAAGGGGTGATTCCCATCGCGCTGGCCAGCAACGCCACCTCGCGACAGAACAGTCTGGACATGCAAGCCAGCGGCCCTTTTTCCTTGCTGGGACGTCAACATGAAGTGGTGATGGGGGTGATGGCCTCAAAACGTGTTACCGACGAGAACAGCAGTGGCTTTGTCTATCCTTCCGCTGCCATGGGCAGTTTGTATCAGTGGAACGGTGATTACCCGGAGCCGGACTTTAGCCAGGCCAACTGGACCCGCACGCACACTGAAATCACCCAGCGCGGGGTATACAGTGCACTCCGATTCTCACTGGCCGATCCGGTGAAACTGATTATCGGTGCGCGCGTCAGCCAATACAAAATTAACCAGAGCGACGGCAGCACGAATTTTAATGATGAGAAGAAAGGGGCCATCACACCTTATGTCGGCGTGGTTTATGCACTCAATCCTACCTATTCCCTCTACACCAGCTATACCACCATCTTTAATCCCCAAACCTATCGCGACAGTGACAACCACGTGTTGAAACCCACGCGCGGTAACAATCGCGAGGTCGGAATAAAAGGGCGTTATCTTGACGGACGTTTAAATGCTTCGCTGTCGTTGTTCGACACGCACCTCGACAACGTTGCCACGGTAGATAGCGGCGCGCTGCTGCCAGACGGCAGCCAGGCCTACAAAGCGGTCAACGGCACCACATCAAAAGGGATTGAAGTTGATGTGCAAGGGGAGCTATTACCCGGTTGGAATTTGTCGCTCGGACTGGCGAATTATGCGGCCTCAGAAAGCGATGGCTCACGTCTGAACCCACAGTTGCCGCGCACCACGGCGCGATTGTTCAGCACCTGGCAGCTACCGGGGCGTTTTTATCCTGTGACCGTCGGCGCTGGCGTCAACTGGCAAAGCAGCAGTTGGCTTTCCGCCACCAGCCCTTCAGGCAGCACGCGCGCAACACAAAAATCCTATGCGCTGGCGGCTCTGATGGCACGCTATTCGCTGACGCCGCAGGCGGATGTGGCGGTGAACATTAATAATCTGTTTGATCAACGCTATACGGTGATGAACGGTTTCTACAATCAGGTGCTGTATGGCGAACCGCGCAATGTCACGCTGACGGTGAATTATCGTTTTTAGTGGCTTCGCAAGTTGATGTGGAAAGCTAAGTATTAATCGGTCTTTAGCCCATGAAGGTGATTACGGCGCATTTTCTGTTGTGGTAATTTATCGCATCATTAACACCATAATCAGCCTGCGACGTAATCACTTCATGACCAAACATCACAACCTTGCCGTAATGCACTGGGGCACTTATCGCGTCTCAACGACTGACGGCGCATTAACCGCGATTGAACCGGTTGAATGGGATCGTAATCCTTCTAAAATCGGTCAGTCACTGGTCGGTGCGGTGGATGGACCGAGCCGCATTCGTCGTCCGTCGGTCCGCCTCGGCTATCTGCAACACGGCCGTGATGCGCGTCAGGGAAGGGGTAAAGAACCCTTTGTGGAAGTGAGCTGGGAAACCGCGATTGCGCTGGTGGCTGATGAGCTGACGCGGGTGAAACAGACGCATGGCAATCAGGCGTTTTATGCGGGATCTTATGGCTGGTCGAGCGCCGGACGCTTCCATCACGCACAAAGTCAGCTGCATCGCTTCTTTAATCAGCTCGGTGGCTATGTCGATAGTACGAATACCTACAGCCTGGCGGCAGGTGAGCGCGTGTTGCCGCATATCATCGGTGAGCTGGATGTGCTGCAAAAGCAGCATACGCATTGGGCCTCACTGGCGGAACATTGCGAACAGTTTGTGGCGTTTGGCGGCTTACCGCTGCGTAACTCACAGGTGAATGGTGGCGCGGCTAACGATCATGCGCTCAAACACTGGCTTGAGCAGATGCAGAACAGCGGCATCAAGTTTATCAATATCAGCCCGGTGAAAAACGATCTCTCCGGTGTCAGCAACCATCAATGGTTGCCGCTGAAACCCGGCAGCGATACGGCACTGCTGCTGGCGTTAAGTCAGGTACTGATTGATGAAGGGCTGTATAACGCAAGTTTTGTCAGCAGCCATACCGTTGGCTTTGCTCAGTATCGTGATTATCTGATGGGCGCAACAGATGGCGTGGTGAAAACGCCAGAGTGGGCGGCCAGCATCACGGGAGTGGAGGCCCAAACGATTCGCGATCTGGCGCGCAGCATGGTGGCAAAGCGCACCATGATCAATATCGCCTGGTCGCTGCAGCGCGCCTTCCAGGGTGAACAGACGTTTTGGGCAACGGTGGCACTGGCCGCGCTGATTGGTCAGATTGGCACTCCGGGCGGCGGGTTGGGATTTGCCTATGCCAGCACCAACCTTGCGGGCGCCGATCGTCGTACCTTTTCCGGTCCACGCTTCCCGGCGGGCAGCAACGCCTTAAAGGAAAAAATCCCGGTGGCGCGTCTGTCTGACATGCTGCTAAATCCTGGCGGTGCATATCAATTCGATGGCGAAGATTGTACCTATCCTGATATCCGCGTGGTGTATTGGGCCGGCGGTAATGCTTCCCATCATCATCAGGATATCAACCGCTTAGTGGAAGCGTGGCGCCAGCCCGATACCGTGGTGGTGCACGAGCAATACTGGACCGCGCAGGCTAAATTTGCCGATATCGTGTTCCCGGTGACCACCTCGCTGGAACGCAATGATATCGGTAGCTCCAGCAATGATGGCTATATGATCGCCATGCGCCAGCACATCGAGGCGCAAGGAGAAGCGCGTGATGATTACGCCATCTTCCGCGCTCTGGCCGAGCACATGGGCTTCGGTGATAGCTTCAGTGAGGGACGTACTGCCGAAGAGTGGATGCGCCATATTTACGAGATTTCGCGCCCACGCGCAGAGGCCGACGGCATTGAACTGCCGGCATTTGACGACTTCTGGCAGCAGGGAATGATTGAATATGACCGCCCCGAAACGCCGCATATTTTCCTCAAGGACTTCCGTGACAACCCGCAATCCGCGCCGCTGACCACGCCATCAGGCAAAATTGAGTTGTTCTCGCAAACCGTCGCTAACTTCGGTTACGAAGAGTGTCCCGGTCATCCTTTCTGGTATGAGCCGGAAGCCATCGCACAGCAGGAAACGGCGCGCCGCTGGCCGCTGCATCTGCTCTCCAGCCAACCGCGCACCCGTTTGCACAGTCAGTACGATCATGGCAGCCTGAGCCGCAGCAGCAAAATACAGGGTCGTGAACCGTTGTGGCTGCATCCAACAGATGCGGCCGCGCGCGGTATCACCGAAGGGTCGGTGGTGAAAGTGTTCAACGGGCGTGGCGCGATTCTGGCGGGCGTGCATCTTAGTGAAGATATCCTTCCAGGCGTGGTGCAAATGTCCACCGGTGCATGGTACGACCCACAAGACCCGACACAGCCGGACTCACTCGATAAGCACGGTAATCCCAATGTGCTCACCGAAGATCGCGGCAGCTCGCGCTTAGGACAAGGCTGTAGCGCCCAGAGCTGCTGGGTGGACATTGAGCTTTGGCAAGGTTCCTTGCCAGCGATTACCGCGTTCGACCCGCCAATGTTCGTTAGCGGTATCTGATCCCAAATTTCAGGCAGGGCTCGCAGCGATGTGTGACTTCACACATGATGATCAGTCACTGGATTGAAATTATCGAGTAATAAACATACAATACTGCCTGTACGGAACTATCCCGTACAGGCAGTGAACCCTGCTATGCTACCGGTTCGAAAATTTCTCGTTTAAACGAGATACAACGGGAGAACACAGCATGGCCTCATCGGCTAAAACTGAAAGACTGGAATTACGTATCAGTCCAGATATTAAAAACGAAATTGAAACTGCTGCACAATTGAGCCGCGTTAGCGTCTCTCAGTTCATCGCAGATTCAGCTGCGCAACGTGCAGAATCGGTCATCAGCGAACACAGTCGTATTAAGCTGTCTGAAGATTCATGGAATGCTGTGATGGCAGCACTTGAGAATCCACCGGCGCCCAGTGAACGACTCCGTCGCGCGGCCGCTGTCAGTCGTGAGGAGTCAACCTGGGAATGGGAAAGGTAAAACTAGAAATTGTGAAGTTCTCACCGACTATGCAGATTAATGTAGAGAACTTTCGTTGCGGACGTCCAGAGTTGGACGTTTTTTTAAAAAAACAACTTATCCGGCAACACACGGCAAATGTGTTAAAAGCTTACCTGCTGGTGACAAATGATCCTACTCCTGAAGTGATGGGATATTACACCGTTTCGGGGGGCAGTTATGCCAAGTCCACCATGACGCGTCAATATCAAAAGCAAGTTCCCTATCGTGAAACAGCATGCATTACGCTCGGCCGCCTGGCAGTGGATGAACGTATTGCAGGAAGGGGATTTGGAACACAGCTCGTGCTTCATGCTCTTCGAGTTGCTTACGCTGCTGCCGACGCTGTCGGGATTTATGCCGTGATGGTCGAAGCAAAGGATGAAAGCCTTATACCATTCTACTGTGAAAAAATGGGTTTTATCCCGCTCAAAACTGAAGATGATGAGTATAAATTTTTTATCCCGATAGCTAGCCTTGCGCCACTATTGTGAATGTAAACACTACTGAAAAAATGCATGCGCCAGAATCAATGACCTATTTGTACTGACGCATGCAGACCATTAACCCGGTCCATCACTTCCCGCTGCCAACAGCGCAACCACCACATCACTGATGGGTGTCGCGATGCCGTGCGCTTTGCCGCGACGCTGGACGACGCCATTACGAATATCCCATTCGAGTGGGCGATCCGCCTGGCGGTCGGCGAGGATCGATGTGCCTAAATCTGCCGGGGCGCGATGGAAGCCATCGACAATTTCCTCAGGCACGCTATCGCTCAGGTTGGCTCCTGCGGCGCGGGCAACGCTCAGACACTCGCGCAAATATGCCAGCGCCAGTGCGGTCACATCCTCGCGTTGAAACATGCCGGCTCGACGATTGGCTAACACCATCAAGCCCGCGACCGCGTTTTGCAAAAGTTTGCGCCAGGCGATCGACAGGAAATCGACTTCCAGCTCGACCGTGCAGCGCGTGTCTTGTAATGCCCGCACAATCGGCTGCGCCTTAGCGACATCGGGTAAAGTCAGACGCGGTTTCGCGCGCAGCCACACGGATGCATCCGGCTGGCGTTGCGCCGGAAACCACACCACCGAAGGGATCACCGTTGCCCCGTTTACGTAGGGCGAAAGCTGCTCAACCTGCTCCACACCGTTTTGCAACGCACAGACCACGGTATTTTCATCACAAAGGGCCGCCAGCCATGGCGCGGTTTCGGCGACCTGCGTGGTTTTCACGGCCAGGAATACCACATCGAAAGGTTGAGCAATCTCGCCTGGATCGGTCAGCACCGGGCCCGGCACCACGACTTCTCCGTCATCATGGCGCAGGAGTAATTGGGCATGGGCGGTGCGTCCGCACAGCACCGGTGTGCGCCCGCGTTCGTGCAACGCGGCAGCCACTGTGGTGCCGATGGCACCCGGTCCGACAAGGGCAATGGTTGGAAACTCAGACATGTTGCTATTCTCCTGTTTATCCTGTGCTGCTCTTCGGGTCAGCGAAACCCACTATTACATCCTGGCATTGTGACTGAATGATGAGAGCGCCATCGGCCAGATAGAAAAATGGCGGTGCGGAATCATCATCAAAGGCTGCCAAAAACTGGCGGCTTACAGCAGAGCGATCTGCTTTTGTTGCAGCAGTTGCTGCATTTCAGCGTCAGGTTCTCCATCAACAATCAGCGTGCTGGCCAGTGACAGATCGCCAATGGCAAACGCCGATGCTGAATTGAGTTTCTCCTTTGAGACCATCACCACCGTTTCTGCCGCTCGAGCCGCCAGGGCACGCTTCACACCCGCTTCTTCGTAATTGCCCGTGGTTAATCCTGCTGTTTTGTGCACGCCGGTGACACCCATAAAAAACAGGTCGGCATTGATGCGCGCGATGGCTTCGAGCACCGCTGATCCTACGGCCACCACCGAGTGACGATAAAGTTGCCCACCAATCATGATCACCTCAACTAACGGGAAATCCACCAGTGCTACAGCGATACCTGGACTGTGCGTCACCACGGTAAAGGCCAGTTCTTTGGGCAGCAGTTGCACCATTTCCGCGGTGGTCGTGCCGCCATCGATGATCACCAGCTGTCCCGGCTGAATCAGCTGAACGGCTTTTTGCGCGATCAGGCGCTTAGAACTTATTTGCACGTTTTTGCGTGTTTCAAAAGGGGCGATAGCGGCAGAAACCGGCAGCGCACCCCCGTGCACGCGTTGCAGTAATCCCTCGCTGGCTAACTCCCTTAAGTCGCGGCGGATAGAGTCTTCAGAGACCTTGAATCGCTGGCTGAGTTCACTGGACATCACTTGCTGTTCATCGGCAAGAATCGTCAATATCTGCTGTTTGCGTTGACTGGAAAGCATGATTTTCTCGTTCGTGTTTTTGCTTGTATTTGCACGATTATGCATGATAGCGTTTGTTTTGTCAGCCATCGGGAGATTAAACATGCAGCAAAAAGTGCGCAATATTCGTGAGCAACTGTTATCCGACAACTGGTACACCTTAAAAAAGTACACCTTCGATTTACAGCGTGCCGACGGCAGTTGGCAAGAACAAAGCCGTGAAGCTTATGACCGCGGCGACGGAGCCGTGATCCTTCTCTACAACCGCCACAAACAGACGGTGGTGCTAACGCGTCAGTTCCGCTTTCCCATCTTTATCAATGGGCATGAAGGTTTTTTGATTGAGGCAGCAGCCGGTTTGCTGGACCACGCTTCACCGGAGGATCGCATTATTGCTGAGGCACAGGAAGAGACAGGTTACACAGTGACAAATGTTGAAAAGGTAATGGAAGCCTACATGAGCCCCGGCTCGGTCACGGAGAAGCTGTATTTCTATATCGCGGAATATACCGAAGGCGACAGAAAGCATGCGGGCGGCGGTCTGGAGGAAGAAGGGGAAGATATCGAAGTATTGGAATGGCCTTTCGCTCGCGCCATGGCGGCGGTTCGTCACGGCGAAATCGAAGATGCCAAAACCATTATGTTGCTTCAACACCTGGCGTTGAACATTCAATTTGAGGAGAAAGCGCAATGATGATCCTGATTGCAGGACCGGTTCGCAGTGGCACTAACGGCGACCTGAAACTGATTGAGCAAAACATGCAGAAACTCGATCACATGGCATTACAGGTTTATCAAAAAGGTCATATTCCCGTGATAGGTGAGTGGCTGGCGTTACCGCTTGCCAGCGCGGCCGGCTCGCAGCAAATCGGTGATGAGATCAGTGAAGCCTTCCTCTATCCCGTTGCGCATCGTTTAATTCAGAGCTGTGATGCCATTTTACGCATGCCAGGCGCCTCAACAGGCGCGGATAAGGATGTGCAAGTCGCCAGGGATTTGGGGCTGAGTATATTCAGCGATATCGATGAGATTCCAGCGGTACAGAGATAAACAGGAAACTTATAGACTGGCACTGCTGTCTGTAACTCATCGGTGTACCTACATTGGGTGATGAGCGATGAACTCGGTTCTGTTGATAGAAGATGACCTCAGGCTGGCGGGAATGATTCTGCCGTATCTGACGCAGTATGAATTCAAGGTTGAACACAGTGCCAGTTCGCAGGATGCGCAGTTAAAAATGAAGCAGCACGCTTACGATGTGGTGCTGTTAGACCTGATGCTAGGTGATGCTGACGGTCTGGCGCTTTGCCGTGACATTCGTAGCCAGTGTTTGCATGAACCCGCCATCATTATGGTGACGGGGCGAGGCGACCCTGCAGACAGGATTATCGGGCTAGAAGTCGGTGCAGATGATTACTTACCAAAACCTTTTGAGCCCCGTGAATTGCTGGCGCGCATGCGTGCGGTGCTGCGACGTATTAAGTCGGGCAACGGAGTTCGTGAAACAGGTTTAATTCGTTCTGGCTCACTGGAAATTGATACTGCTGCGCGCACGGTCATGTTGAATCAGAATACCTGTTCTCTGACCTCATTGCAGTTTGACCTGTTAGTTTCATTAGCCCGGAATGCCGGCAGGGTGTTGAACCGGGAACAGATTTGGCAGTCAGTCCGTGGTGAAAGCTATGAAAGTTTTGACCGTGCGATTGACGTGCACATTGGCCGCATTCGGCAATTGATTGAAGACGATCCACGTGTGCCAAAACGTATTATCACCGTACGTGGTGTGGGCTATGTATTTTCGGCGTTGCCTGGTGCATGAAGCGCATCACCGATTTACCCATTCATTTGCAAATTTTCACCGCCTTCAGCTGCGCGCTGTTGCTTGTTGTGGCATGTACTATTGCGCTCTGGTTATGGAGTGATGATAACAACCGCCATATCGACGCCTTCGCCACCTTTTCCGAGCTAGTGGAGAAAAATTTACCCCCTGCGACCGCTTCTCCTGAGGTGCAATCCGCCGCCATTGACCAATGGATCGCACGAGCTCATACACGCTTTGCGCTATTCGCCGCTGATGGCACGCTATTGAGCCGTCCGCTGAGTCCCCCGCTGTCATTTCCAAAACGTGTCTTACATGGCGGGTTGTTTGATGATTGGTACGGGATGCGCTTTGTCTGGCAGCTTAAAGATAAACGCGTATTGCTCATTCAGTTCAGTAGTGACCGGCAGAAGCGCCCGTGGTTTTTTATCCTGATGCTGTTGCTGCTCGCGGCCAGCGTTGCACTGATCTCTTTCCCAGTCATCCGGCGTTTAACGGCGCGACTGGAATCCCTGCAGCGCAGTGTTGAATCGCTGGGTAAAGGGGATCTTCGAACACGCATGTCTGTGGCCGGACGAGACGAAGTCGCGCAGTTAGTCGAGAGCTTTAACCGTTCTGCCACCCAGATCGAACAACTGGTGCAATCGCAAAAAACCATGTTGGCCAATGCCTCACACGAACTACGCTCGCCTTTGATGCGAATTCAAATGGCAGCAGCCCTGCTAGAGCAAACTGATTCTGCCCCAGGACGTGAATTACAACGCAGCGTGGGGGAATTAGATGCTCTGGTAGAAGAAATTCTCACATTAAGCCGCCTTGAGTTATCGCCCAATGTGATCAACGGTGAGCTGAAATGTGTTGATGTGACAGCCATTGCTGCTGAAGAGTGCGCGCGTGCGCAGGTTGAATTGAACGCCGCACATATTGTTGCTGAAGTCGATGCGCGATTGTTGCGGCGTCTCCTGCGAAATTTGATCGAAAACGCGGTGCATTACGCCGGACGTAATATTCAGGTCGAACTCAATGACAACGGTGATGGTCACTTTATCCTACAAGTAAAAGATCGTGGGCCAGGGATCCCGGAAGCGGAACATGCGCAGGTCTTTGAGCCGTTCTATCGTTTAAGCCGAAGTGGTAACGGCTCCGGCTTAGGTCTCGCATTAGTTCGCTCAATCACCGTATACCATGCAGGCAGTATCACACTGAGGAATCGTACTGGGGGCGGTGCCTGTTTTAATGTACGCATTCCGCTCGCTGTTACATAACTTTACCGGGGATAAAAACAGGATTTACAAGGGAGTGTTGCAATCATTGGGCTTAACTCACGCCCTATTGCAACCAAAGGATGAATTTGATGCGCTTCACTCTGGCTCAACCTGTGACGCTATTTTGCCTGCTCTCTTTAACGCCGATATCTGCTCTAGCCGCAAACGATAACCATGAATTCTCTGGCTACGTAGGGGGTGGTGTTGGCGTGAAGCCGAACTACTCAGGAGCTAAAGATATTAAAACGGATTTTATTCCTGCTTTCAAACTGGCATACGGTCCGTTATTCGTCGGTGGGGTCGATGATCTGGTTGCCTTAGGCTGGGATGTCCTGAAAACCGAACACTGGACCTTCGCGCTGGGCGCGGGGACGGATATCTCACCACGCGAGGAGTCCGATGATGAACATCTGCGCGGGCTTGGCGATATTGATATGACGCCACGTGCCTTCACCTCTGCCACGTACGAAAACGACTGGTTCAAAGGCGGTATTATCGCCACTCAAGATATTGGCGGTAACCAGCAGGGTTTCAAACTTGCCTCGTATGCGCATTTGCAATGGCATCCAATGGACAATCTGCGGTTTTACACTGGCCCGACGCTAAGTTGGGCTGACAGTGATTACCTGCAAACGCAGTATGGTGTTACCGCAGTACAGTCCGCGCGCAGCGGCCTGTCACGTTACACGGCTGATGCCGGTATTGAGAAGATTGGCTGGGATGTCGGCATGGATTATGAAGTGACGCCATCCTGGCTGGTAGGTGCGCGCGTCAGCGCACAACGACTGCAGGCAGATGCAGCTGATAGCCCGGTCACTCAGCAAGCCAATCAGCTAACCGGTGTTTTATTTCTGGCATGGCGGTTTTAATAAGAGGAATAGAATTATTGATCAACAAAAAGTTGATCAATAATATCCAGAATGCTATTTTTCTACAAAATGTAGAGATAATGGTGCCGGGATGTCTTCAATTACCGATGAGCAATATGTTGCCGACTTAATGCGCATGCTGGCTGGCGCAGTCAAGGTCATCGGCAGCGTGATCCAGCGTAATGCCGAAGTGGTACTGCATGATCTGCGTCAGCCGGAATATTCCATTGCTGAGATCGTGAATGCTGGCGTGACAGGCCGCAAACGGGGTGATTCCGTACTAGCCGGATTGCGCACCGACCGGGCATTTATCAGTGCGATGGAGCGAAAAGAGGAAGCCATTTCCCTGCTCCTCGACTATCCCACTTTTACCCGCGAGGGCAAGCCGCTCCGCAGTAGCACAGCAATCTATCGCGATCGCCACGGAGTGCCCTTTGCTGCGCTCTGCATCAACGTCGATAACGCAGACATAGAGCAGGCACTGCGCGTGCTGCACTCCATGACCGCGATCTGTCCACCCGATGTGCAGATCTCTGTAGCCGAATCGGCAGCGGAAACCCAGCATGACACTATCGAAGATCTGATGAGCGATATCATCAACACCACCTCCGCACAGCATCCCGGTAACAATCGTAATGACACCAAGCGGGCTAATTTGCTCGCGGTGAAGCATATGCAGGAGAAGGGGCTGTTTCTGATTAAAGGCGGAGTTGAGAAAGCCGCTGCGGCGCTCGGCGTGACACGTTACACCATCTACAACTATCTGGATGAAATCAAAAATGAAAACAGCTGAATCGCTGAGCATTAAAACGCCTTTGCTCGAATCTTTGCCGCTCAGCCAACTCAATCAAACCCGAGTGTGGTTGAAGATGGAAGCGATGCAGCCTTCTGGTTCCTTCAAAATCCGCGGTATTGGATTTGCCTGTCAGCAGCATGCTGCGCGTGGGGTGAAGCGTTTTATCTCTTCATCGGGCGGAAACGCGGGATTGGCGGTGGCCTATGCGGGTCGTCAACTTGGCATACCGGCAGTGGTGGTGGTGCCGGAATCGACGTCCGATCGTGCGCTTCACCTGCTGGCGTTGGAAGGTGCAGAGGTGAAAGTCCATGGCAAAACCTGGGCAGACGCCAATCAGTTGGCGCAGTCATGGGTGACCGAACAGGACGCATTTATCCATCCTTTTGATGATGCATTGTTGTGGCAAGGCATTGCGGCGTTGATCGATGAAGTGGTGGAGGGCGGTGTGCGTCCTGATGCGGTGGTGCTCTCGGTAGGTGGCGGCAGCTTATTGTCGGGGATTGATCAAGGATTAACACAGCACGGATTACATCAGGTGCCGATTTATATCGCTGAAACTACTGGCATGGCGTCTTATCACGCGGCATTGGTCGCCGGACATCCCATTGCTGTGGACCATCTTAGCGGTATTGCGACGTCATTGGGGGCACGTCAGGTCTGCCAGCGTGCATTTGACGTCAGCAAAACACGCACTGTGGTGGGCACACAAGTGAGCGATAGGGAAGCCGTCGATGCCTGTCTGGCTTTTCTTGATGACCATCGCACGCTGGTTGAACCCGCCTGTGGCGCGGCGCTAGCGCTGCTGTATGGACAAAAATTGCCGTTAGCGAGTGTCGAAAACGTGTTGGTTATCGTCTGTGGCGGTTCCACGGCAACCCTTAACGCGCTGCAAGCTTTTAAGTGATTATTGGAGTCGAGATGACGGAAAGAACCTATTATTTCAGCGATTTGCTGGAGATGGACACCGAAGTGGTGCGTTGTGAAGCGCAGGATGATGGGCAGTTTCGTGTGCAATTGTCGGCCACGCTATTCCATCCGCAGGGTGGTGGGCAACCCGCTGACCAGGGCACGATAGGCGATGCCAGCGTGCTACAGCTCATTCAGGAAGACGGTGAATTAATCCATATTACCGACCGCGAAGTAGCGTTGGGACACGTGCACATTCACATTGATGCGGCACTGCGTAAGTTGCATACCCGTTACCATTCTGCGGGCCATCTGATTGCTTACGCAGGCGAGAAGTTTGGCTGGTTAGGTTACAAAGGCGATCATCGGCCCGGCAATGGACGTATCGTGTTCAAACCGCAGGGCGAGCCGCAAGCCGTTGATGAAGAGGCACTCGCTCAAGATGTCGCCGCGCTGGTGGCGCAGGATCTAGCGCGTGTACTGCTAGATGATGCCGGACGCAGAATGGTCAGCTGGGGCGAACTCACACCTTATGCCTGCGGTGGCACGCACGTGCAGCGCACCAGCGAAGTGGGTGACATCGTGATTACCCGCGTGAAAGAAAAGAAGGGTGAGTTGTCGGTGCAGTACGAAGTGCGTGATTGATGAGCAGGCGGATTAACGCCTGTACTGTGCTATTTAAATTCATCTATTTTCAATTGTGCGAAAGCCTGATCAACATCGTCATACGTTTGTGAGGTGGTATAACTGCCAGACAGTTGCCAATAAAAAACAGGAGCGCCCGGCTCTTCGCTGCTTTCTGCCACTCGATAGCGAGAGAATTTTATTTTCGCGGCCTCCGTCATGTCATCATTGTCCTGATTTGATGAGAATTTCATCGCGCGAATCAGGTAATAAACGCCTTGAATATTATGCAGTTCAAAGCCAATGATTTTGTCAGACGAACCCGCCAGACGAAAATCCGACCAGGTAAAACCATCATCATCCGGGACTGGTAAAATATACCAGTTACCGTTTTTATTAATGAATGCAGATAGCGTCTGGCTGGGATGCGAGGTGTTATTGTCAAAGGTCGCAGAGACCAGCAAATCCGGGACGCCATCCTGGTTAAGATCGATATTATTGGCCCCTGCCAGCAACTCGACCCGCGTAGCAGCCTGAGCGCCGAACACGGTGCACAATGACAGAACGATAAACGCAAAAGTCTTTAACTTCACTGCACGCTTTCCTTAGTGGTTTAAGGCAATAAAAGATATCAAAAACTAAATATTGAAAGACAGCAAGTCATCGCTGCCTGATAGCCTTCCTGGCGTATTCTGAAACTGTTTAGGCTCAAACAGCGCTGAATTATGTGTGTTTTTGCGGGGATGTGAAAGGGTGCGAGGAATAATTAGATTCAAATGGATTAACTGACGAAGCGCGTCATCCATTACGCACTTCGCTACAGGAAAATTGCCCTAATCTGGACGTCTTTCCCTCATCTTCAACTCATACCTGTGCCATGCCGCCATCCACGAACAGTTCGGTGGCATTAATAAAGCTGGAAGCATCGGATGCGAGAAATGACACAACGTTACCAATCTCGCCGGGTTCTCCCAGTCGGCCCAAGGGCACCTGAGCAGCTAACGCATCGAACAATCCCTGACGCTGATCTTCGGGCACTAAATCGCCCAAACCTGGCGTGCGCACCGGACCGGGGCTCACCACGTTGACACGAATACCGCGATCCTTCACATCCAGCGCCCATGAACGGGCAAAGTTGCGCACCGCGGCTTTACTGGCGCTGTAAACACTGAATCCTGCCGTACCCTGAATCGATGTGGTTGAAGAGGTCAAAATCACCGAGGCTTTGTCGCTTAACAGCGGCAGCGCTTTTTGCACGGTAAACAGCACGCCACGCACGTTGGTGCCAAAGATCCGGTCGAAATGCTCTTCAGTAATAGCACCGAGCGGTAACATATCGCCGCCGCCAGCATTGGCGAACAGAATGTCCAGGCGACCCGCCTGGCGTGCAATCTGCGCATACACCGCATCCAGATCGCTCAACACAGAAGCATCAGCGCGAATACCGGTTGCCTGTGCGCCGATAAGTGTGACGGCAGCATCCAGTTCTGGCTGGCGACGACCGGTGATAAACACGCGCGCTCCCTGAGCTGCCAGCGCCTGAGCGGAAGCTAAACCAATTCCGCTGGTGCCGCCGGTGACTAACGCAATTTTACCGTTTAATGATGTGTTCATGTGTATTCTCCCAAATGGATTTAAGTGTGTGATGACTGCGTTGCAGTGCATGGGAGGCAATGTAACCGTGCGCGGCTTAGTGATAAATGGTGTAAAATCGAAATCATTATTCCTGTACATGGATAATCAAAATGGATCAGCTTTTGGCTATAAAAGCATTCGCTCGCGTGGTGGAGGCGGGGAATTTTACCCGAGCCGCCGATTCACTGGATATGCCCAATGCCACGTTGAGTAAACTGGTGCAGGAATTGGAGGGGCATCTTGGCGTTCGCCTGTTACAGCGCACCACACGACGCGTCACCGTCACGCCTGAAGGACGTGATTATTACGACAAAGCGCTGCGTATCGTGCGGGACTTAGAAGATATCGACGGGGCGTTTAGCGCGGTAAATGGCGCGCCGCGTGGCTACTTGCGCATTGATGTCGGAGGTTCGACGGCGCGAGATGTGCTTATTCCATTGCTACCCGATTTTGTCGCGCGATTTCCAGACGTTCGCCTCGACCTCGGTGTATCCGACCGGGCTGTGGATCTGATCAGCGACAATGTCGATTGCGTAATTCGCGGCGGGCCGCTCGGTGATTCATCGCTGGTAGCGCGTCATCTTGGTGATGCAGAGATGATCACCTGCGCGGCACCCGGCTATCTCAAAACCTATGGCGTACCAGCCTATCCGCAGGAGCTGAAAAATGGGCATCGCTGGATAAGCTATTTATCCCCACAAAGCGGACGTGCATTTCCGCTGCGCTTCATGCAGGCCAACCAAAAACAGGAAATGAAAATCGATCATCGCATTGGCATTAACGAAAGCAATGCCCATCTGGCGGCGGCGGTAGCAGGATTGGGTATCATCCAAACGTTTCGTTATGCGTCCGCCGACAGTTTAGCGTCCGGAACGCTGGTGGAAATCCTCAAGGAATGGCAACCCGCGTCTTATCCTTTTCACGCGGTTTATCCGCAGAACCGCCATTTAACCCAACGGCTACGCGTGTTTATCGATTGGCTACGAGAAGTCTTTCCGGCACGACTCAATGGATGACAGGGCTGCGACGATCTGTTAACTTTTTGTTTCTTAACTCCCCATTTTCACTACAGGCCTGCGTAAATGACACTTTCTGCCGCACCTTCGACGTCATACGAACATGGCCTGTATGCGATCTGCTGTCCGCCGCCACCTCCTGCAATCGTTGCGGTTCGCTAAGAACCGAAAGTTTTTCCCGCTTAACTTTACAACGTTTGTTTTAGGAGCATTTTCATGCGTTCTTCATCTTTGACGTCGCAAGCTGCGACGTCGGGCTTCGTGTTGCTTTGGGGCAGCGCGGCGATCTTTTCACGTCTCGGGTTAGACAACGCTTCGCCGATGGCACTCTTAATTGTGCGTTTCAGCGTGGCACTCACGGCTTTGCTGCTGGTGGGTGTGTTTCGACGTCGTTGGTTACCTGATGCCGGCAGCCGTATAACCGTGGTTTACACCGGGCTGATTTTGATTGGTGCCTATTCCGTGTGCTACTTCCAGGCAATGGCAGAAGGGGTCACGCCTGGATTAATCGCCACCATTATGGGCATTCAACCGATCCTTACGCTCTGCGTGGTGGAAAGGCGTATGCAGGGCATGCGATTGCTGGGATTAGCGATCGCATTGGCAGGATTAATTATGCTGGTATGGCGCAGTCTGGCGGCATCGCAACTGCCCCTGAGCGGGATTGTGTTCGCGCTGGCGGCGCTGCTGTGTATGACGTTTGGCGCCATCATGCAGAAAAAAGTCTCACAGCATCCTGCGCAGATACTGCCGCTGCAATATGCGGTGAGCTTAGTGCTGTGCGTGCTGCTGCTCCCCGTCAAACCCTTCCATATTGAATTTACGCTGCACTTTTGGATTTCGGCGCTGTTTCTTGGCGTGATGATTTCGGTAGTGGCGCAGCTGTTACTGTACCGACTGTTGAGTGCCGGAAGCATCGTTAACGTGACCAGTTTATTCTATCTGGTGCCGGTGATAACGGCGGTGCTGGATTATCTGCTGCTGGGTAATAAGTTACCGTGGTCAGGCATGCTTGGGATGGTGGCGATACTGCTGGGGATTATGTTGGTGTTTCGTGCACCGCGGTTGAAACCGTAAAGCAATAATCCGATGTGGCGGCCTGCGGGCCGCCACAACATGCGGAAAAGTTAATTAAATCGTGCCGGTCCCGCCGTCAGAACACCAGACCTGTCCGGAGGTGAAGCTGTTGGTGGTTTCCGCGAACGTCACGTAAAGAGGCGCAATTTCCGCTGGCTGACCAGGACGTCCCAGCGGAGCAGTGGCACCAAATTTCTCCACTTTCTCCTGCGGTTGTCCGCCACATACCTGCAGCGCAGTCCAATACGGCCCTGGCGCCACTGCGTTCACCCGAATCTGATCTTTACCCAACTGTTTAGCGAGCGCTTTCGTGAAAGCCACAATCGAGGCTTTGGTTTGCGCATAATCCAGCAGGATAGCGCTAGGATCATAGGCCTGCACTGAAGAGGTGTTGATGATCGATGAACCCGCTGGCAGGTACTCTAGCGCCGCCTTGGTTATCCAGAACATGGCGTAAACGTTAGTCTTAAACGTCGCATCAAAATCTTCCGTGGAAAGCGTACGAATCGACTCATTGAACTGCTGGCGACCGGCGTTGTTAACCAGAATGTCCAAACCGTCGAGTTTACTGGCCGCTTCCTTTACTAGCTGCTGGCAAAAGGCTTCGGAGCGAATATCGCCCGGGATGGCTATCGCCTTACGTCCCTCCGCTTCAATCAGCTGAATGACTTCGGTTGCATCCTGCTCTTCTTCTGGCAGATAGTTGATCGCTACGTCAGCACCTTCTCGCGCATAAGCAATCGCCACTGCACGACCAATACCTGAATCGCCGCCAGTAATCAGCGCCTTACGACCGGTTAGACGACCGGTGCCGCGATAACTGGATTCACCGTGATCCGGGCGAGGTTCCATTTTGCTAGCCAGCCCAGGGAATTCCTGTAATTGTTTTTTAAAAGGAGGCGTTGGATATTGATGCGTAATCAGCGTTTTGTTAGTAAATGAACTCATCGTGATCTCCTTGTTCTGAACGATTGATATTATAAGCCTGGCATAAATGTGAGTTATGTCACGTCAAAAATTGACCAGTTGAAATATGAGCGTGAAATTGAAGAGGGAAGTTATTACGTCAGGTGATGAATGGAAATAATATGAAGTGAGAGAATAAGCGCAAGACGTCATTCAAATATCGTCATTGCACTTATTCTTTTCCAGTGGAGCAATCCGGCGTCCTTGTCGGTAGGGCGATGATGTTGCCCTTTAGGATTTACGAGCCTTTGTTACTGCTTTTTCCGCCTTTTTTACCGGCTTCGGAAGCTTTCTCGCGGTCATCTTTAAAATTCCCACCGCTGCTGCTTTGTCCACCTTTTTACCCGCGTCAGATGCTTTTTGTTTATCATCAGCGAAGTTACCTGAACCGCCTCTATGCTCGGCCATAAAATGTCCTCATCATGCATTGCGATTACATAATCGTGGTTAACGTCACACGTTATGTCCAGACTGCAGAATTAAGATTAGTGCTGATGGCAATATTAACAAGCGCGACGGCAGCGAATTTATCAGGCTGGGAAGAATTAGCGCAATATAATTAGTTAACCGGATGAATTGCTGAGTGTTAATAATTTAAACAAAATAAAATCGAAGCGTAATTAACGCTTCGATTATCAGCATGCGCTATTTAGTGGCAGGGATCTGCATGAAATACGTCCCGCTGTAAGGTATCGGCAGGAAATCATGGAAGATTTGCTTCAGCGTTTGCTCCGGCTCTACATCGGCGAACAGTTGTGGATAAAGCGTTTTTGCCATGAATTCTGTGGCGGCGATGTGCCAGGGACTGAGATAGAAATTCATCCAGATCACTGCCGAGTGGCCGTTACGCAGTGCGTTTAATTCACGTAAACCGTTTTGCTGAGAGGTCAGTTGAGTAAAGCTGCTTTGCACGTCTGGTGCCTCAACCTCGGGGCCGAGTTTCAATAATCCCTGGGCGTGGCTGTCACCAAATCCGGTCGCAAAGTAATAGTCTGGCTGTGCTGCGATCACCATTTCTTCACTCAGGCGACCAAACACCCCGTGTTGGGTTTGCGCGGCGATATTTGCGCCGCCCGCCGCATTCAACAATTCGCCAAGGCTGCCATTGACCGCAGTCACGCAGCATTCGTTACGACGGCCAAGGTGAAGTTGCAGCAATACCGAAGGCTTGGGCCCTTCATAGCGCGCCAGTCGCTCGCGTATCACCTGCATATGGGCATCATAAAAGCGGTTAAACGCCTGTGCACGCGCCTGCTGATTCAACACTTCGCCAAATATCTCAACGCTGCGACGGGTGTTTTTCAGCAAATGAACGCGTAAATCGACCTTCACCACCGGAATATGTGCAGCTTTCAACATGCTAACCAGGCGCAGGTCAGCGTCGTCGTATCGCGCCAGGCTTGGTAAGATCACCACATCCGGTTTGAGTGACAGGATTTGCTCTGGATTGATGGCATTGGGGCCCCCGGAACCCAGCGAAGGGATCTTCAGCATTTGCGGAAACTGACGCGCGAAGCTATTCCACGTCTGGCTGTCGTATTTCTTCAGATCCTGCGGCCACGCCACGATATGTTGAAACGGGTTGCCCGGCTCCAGCATCGCTAAGGTGTAAAGCATACGGCTTTCACCCAGCACGATACGCTGCGGATGGTCGGGGATCTCAACCTGATTACCATCAATATCCGTGACGTTTTTTGCCAGCGCAGCGCTGCTTAACACCAGTAAAAAGCAGGCCAACACCCGCAAAAAAGGTCCTAACAGGAAAGGGGCGCGCCGTGCGCCCGCTTTAACAACAGAATCAGAACTCAACGCTGGCCTCGACCATCAAGTTACGGGTTTCACCTTCACGCACGCGCAAGTTACCGCCGCTGGAGGTGTAATAATGTTTGTTGAACAAATTGTTGAGATTCAGTTTCAACTGCGTCTTTTCACCAAATAGCTGATTGTTCCAGGCAACGAAGCTGTCGGCCACCACGTAATCCGGCATGGTGAAACTGTTTTCAGGATCGCCCGCGCGCGAACCGACATATCGTGCGCCGCCGCCCACACGGAAGTCGCCTGGAATGCCGTTAATACTCAGATTGTGGCTGAGATACAGTGCTCCGGAATGACGCGGCGCGTTTTGCAGACGGTTACCATTATTCGCGGAATTGATGCCATCATCGACGATTTCAGCTTTATCGTAACTGTAATTAGCACTCAAATCCCAACCCGGCAGCACTTCACCGTTCAGTTCGAACTCTGCACCGCTAGAACGCGCTTTATCAATCGCACGCGTGGTGCCATTGATGCTGAGCGACATATCGCGTTCATCAATGCGGTACAGCGCAACGCTGGCGAACAGTTTAGGCGAAATCTGCCACTTGCTGCCCACTTCCCAGGTCGTGCCCTGTTCCGGCTTACCGACGTTGCCGTCATCGTCGACATCAGTGGATGGCGTGAAGGATTTGCTGACGCTGGAGTAAAGCGAAACGTCCGGCGTGATTTTATAAATCAGACCCGCCTGTGGCAGAAACTTATTACCTTCACTGTTTAGCGTTTCCACCACCGGATCAAAGCCTTTGGATGCACGCTGCTCATAATGTTGATAGCGTCCCCCGAGCACGGCAATCCATTGTTCCGTCAAAGAAATGCTGTCTTTGGCATAAACCGAACGACTGTGGATACGGTTCAGGTTATTGGCGTTGGCGGTGTTTTCAGTGCTGCTATCCGTGACCGGTGACAGGATATCGCATTGCGGATCGGTAAAGTTAAACCCGGTATTGGATTTGCCCTGATACTGATGCGCGCGATAAGTCTGGTTCATCTCATAGTCGGTGCCGATCACCACATCGTGTGTCATGCCCAACAGCTGTTGCGATCCGAGCAGATCCCAAGAAACATATTTCGTTTTGTGGTTGAAGCCGCGGTTGGCATCGGCACGACGCGTCACCACACCGGTGGTTGGATTGATGGCCGTCACGCGCACTTCGTTGTTGTCATATTGACGCTGATTCATGCCAAACGTCACGCGCGTGCTCCAGTCATCGCTGAACTGCCAATCGTAATGCGCGTTCAGGGTTTTGTTGTGGCCCAGGCGTGGTTGGCTGTGTCGTCCAGACGATCTTTATAACCTATATCAATCGGTTTGCCGTTGATAAAGGCGGTGCCGCGATCGTAGGGAATGTCATATTGATAATCTTCGTAACTGATCAGGAAGCTGGCTTTTTCGCCGAACCATTGCAGAGAAGGGGCTATCAGCGTGTGTTTTTCACTGCCAAAATTACGCCAGTAATCCTGATTCTGCTTTTCAGCAATCAAGCGAAAGGCAAAGCCATCGCCGAGTGGGCCGGTGACATCCACCGTTCCGGCACCACCGCCTTCGCTGGAGGAGCGCCCGCTGATTTTAGTGTGCCAGTCATACTGGGGTTTTTTGCTCACCAGGTTAATCACGCCGCCCGGGTTTTGGATGCCGTAGAGCAGGGAGGCTGAGCCTTTTAATACCTCCACGCGTTCGGTGGTGGCATCAAAATTCAATCCCTGGCTGCTGCGGATGCCATCACGATAAATCGAACCATCAGAGTTGCTGCCAAAACCGCGGCGCACAAAGCCATCTTCGGTGCCTGCCAGCGTGTTGCCTTCGGTAACGCCACTGACAAAACGCATCGCATCAGTAAGATTCGCCGCCTGATAATCCTCCAGTTGCTGTTGCGTCACCACGCTAACCGATTGCGCTTCATTTATGCGGGGCGTCGGCGTTTTACTGGCGACTGAACTGCTGGTGGCGTTATAGCCTTGTGGGCTGCTTTCCTGAGCATTAACGGTCAGGGTGTTATCCGCTGCCATACTGCTGGCGGCGGTTAACACGCTAACGGCATAAATCGCGGCAATAATGGCCGGATGGCATTGAGTTTTAAAAACGAACGGCTTGTTGTTATTCATTTAAATAAACCTGGTGTTGGTGCGGAATTAAGTTTCGTCCGTGAAACGAAGCTAGGGTTTACGGTATGCAGCAATGAAATGTGCTTTGAATGCTGTTTCTTATGCGCATCATCCCGCGCCAAATCGGGCTTCGGAATGTTATTGAGAATCATTCAAACATGAAAAAATGTAGTAGTAAATCGAAATAAAAGTGTGAATACTACAGCAAAGCTCCATCGGAAATTATCGACTCGCCATCACGAGAAGTAAGTTTAAATTATTGAAATTAGTATTATTTCTACGAGAATTCCTGTGAATTTGTTCCAAGGCGGGACATCATGAGTCCGGATTGTAAGCCTGAAAGGATGCAAAAATGTCACTACATCTTCAGGTCAGGCGTCGGGGCACGTTACCGGGTGAGAAGGGAAACAGCGAAAAATATGGCGATGAATAAAATCAAAAACCGGGTAGATGTATTAGGCGAACGATATCGAGCACGTGCACCCTCATTATCTTCCAGCCTGCAAACGGTGGCGCAATATATCCACGACAATCGTGAGACAATATTAGATGCCACCGCGATGGAAATAGCCGATGCCACTCACACCTCGGATGCCACCGTGGTGCGCACCGTTCAGGCTTTGGGTTTTGCCGGTTTGCGCGATTTAAAAACCACGCTTACGGCCTGGTTTGGTCCGGCAATGAATTCCGAAGAGAAGATGAGCGCGACGGTCAGTGAGCTGTCCTGCGACATTAATTCCGGAATTGATTTTGTGCTGGGCGGCCATAAACGCGCCTGCGATGCGCTATCGGAACCGCATAACCGACAGGCGGTGGCACAAGCCGTGGCGATGTTGATTGATGCGCGTCAGGTGGCGCTGTTTGGCATCAATGCGTCAGGAATATTGGCGGATTACAGCGCCCGCTTGTTTACGCGCATCGGCATTCCCGCAGTGACATTGAACCGTTCGGGAATCGCCCTGGCGGAACAGTTGATCACTCTGCAACGTGGCGATGTGCTGATCATGATGGCGCAGAAATCAGCGCACAAAGAAGGGCTCACCACGCTGAAAGAGGCAAAGCGTTTAGGAATGCCGGTGATTCTGCTGACCAATGCGCTGGATTCGGCTTTCGCCAAAGAGGCGGATGTGATCATTAACGTGCCGCGCGGAGGGGAAAATGGCCGCATGCCGCTGCACGGCACTGTGCTGGTGTGTCTTGAGATGTTGATACTGTCGGTGGCTTCAGCGACGTCGTCGCGAACGGTGAAACCATGAAACGCATTCAGGATCTCAATCGATCGCTGAAGCCGACCAGCAAAAATAACGTTACTTGCTGCTGAGACTGGCGGTCGTCGCTTTGGCGATACCGCTGCGGGTGACCAGCCACACCGCAAGCGCAATGAGCAGTGAACCACCAATAAAGCCCTGATTAATCTCTTCACCCAGAACCATCCAGCCCCACAGGATACCAAAAGGCGGAATCAGGAAAGTCACCGTCAGGGTGCGCAGCGGACCAATATCAGCCAGCAGGCGGAAGTAGATAATGTAAGCCAGCGCAGTACAGATAAATCCCACCGCCAGAATGCACGCCCACACTTCAGGTATCTGCCAGTTGGCAACGGGCGTTTGCGGCGCACTGAAGGCAAAGAACGGCAACAGGAAAACAGACGCGCCGAGTTGGCTGCCAAGGGCCACTTTGGTGGCATCCAATCCACCGCGCGCGCCAATCCAACGTTTGGCCAGGAATCCAGCAAAGCCATAGCAGGTGGTTGCCACCAGGCAGGCTGCAATGCCGAGCACCAGCGCGTGCGACAGCACCATTTCACCGGTGGTACTGATCAAAATGATGCCGGTAAAACCCACAAGCATGCCCAGCACTTTGCTGATCGTCAGCTTCTCATTAAAGAATGCCGCACCAATCACTACGCCCATTAATGGCGTAGTGGCGTTGAGTATCGCGGAATAGCCCGCGGGCAGCACCCGAGCGGCCAGGCAGTACATCAGGAAAGGTAAACCCGAGTTAATCATGCCGAGCAACATCGCCCAGCCTAATTTACCCTCGAAACGGCGCGGAATACGCAAAACCGCCATGACGATAAGTAAACCCAGCGCACCCAATAGCACGCGTAAAAAGGCGGTATTCACCGCACCTAATGCCGGAACGGCAATACGCATAAAGAGAAAACTGGCACCCCAGATGGCCGCCAGCATCAGAAGTCGCAACGAGTCCGATGTTCGCATGGTTAAGCTTCAATCATTAGAAAGAAAGGCTGACATCATAACAAAAATTCTTAACAGTCAGAGAGGTGAGGCAGTGCTATGTTACTTCGCTGCACAGCAAAAATCGGCGAGGGATGGTATGTATTGGGAGTCTGAAAGACTGCTATACCGACCGGTGATACGGTCGGATTTACAGGCGCTGTTTCGCATCTATGGTGATGCCAGAACGCACCAGTTTAATCCGCGCGGACCCTATCCGAATATCGGTCATGCGCGTGAGGTGCTATTACGTAGAATTAAAGACCGGGCCATTCATGGTTTTGATGACTGGGCGATCGCCGAAAAAAGCGAGCCACAACACGTGATTGGATTTGGTGGAGTATTTGTCAGCGAATTCAACGGCCGGAGAATTAATAACCTCGGCTATCGTTTTGAACCGGATGCATGGGGAAAAGGCTACGCGACTGAGCTTGCCTCCCGCGCCCTTCAATATGGTTTTGAAGAACTCAGGCTCGGCGAAATCGTCGGCGTGGTGAGAGAGAATCACACCGCATCGCGCCGCGTGCTCGAAAAGGTCGGCATGACGTTACGGGAAAGGGTGTTTAATCCGCAAGATCCCCCCGCCAGTTTGATGTTCACGATCACTCGTCAACAATGGAGAGAAAGAGATGGATTTGATGATTAGAAAACTGACTGAAAATGATTACGCGCAATGGAAATCGCTGTGGCAGGATTATCTGGATTTTTATGTCAGCGAAATCTCGGAAGAGATCACCAACACCACATTCAGCCGTTTGCTGACAGAAGGCGAGCCGATGTATTGCCTGGTGGCAGAAGAGCAGGGCAAGCTGACCGGCCTGGTGCATTTTATTTGTCATCGCAACACATGGAGCATCGGCGACTATTGTTACCTGGAGGATCTGTTCGTCAGCGCCGATGGGCGCAAAAAAGGCACGGGCCGCGCGCTAATTGAAGCCGTGAACACAGCCGCTGAGGCGATGAACTGTTCGAAGGTGTATTGGATGACGCGTGAGAACAATTACCGCGCCCGAGCGCTATATGATCAGATGGCGACGAAGACAGATTTTGTTCAGTATCGTGATACGCGCTAAGTGTTCAACGGTTAAGTCACTATCCGCACCGCTTGCCAATCCTTGAAGCAATCCTGTACCATTTGGGAATCAATCATTTCCTAAATGGTACTTTGCATGCCACAGTTGCAAACCCCGCCGCGCGAACGCGGGCGACCACGCCAGTTCGATATGGATAGGGCGCTCGATCGCGCCATGCTGGTGTTCCGGGAAAAAGGTTTTCATAGCGCGTCTATTCACAACCTCGGCGCGGCGATGGATCTCACCGCTGGCAGTATCTATAAAGCCTTCAGCGATAAACGCGGTCTTTTTTGCAGGTGTTTGCCCGCTACACCTCGTTGCGTAACCAGCATCTGCGCCAGAGGCTGGAGCAACAGCCAAATGGGCGCGAGAAAATCGCTGAGCTATTGCGGTTCTACCTGGAATCCGCCAGCGATGTTGAAGGACGTCGCGGCTGTTTAGTGGTGGGCAGTGCGATTGAACTGCAAGTTTTGGATGCAGAATTGGCTGTATTAGTACGAGCGGCGTTACAACGTAACTTAAGCGGTATTATTTCACTGCTTGAGGTTGGCCAGCAAGACGGCTCCATCAATCAGCAACGTGATGTCGAGGCATTAAGCGGCATTCTTTTATGCATTGTGTTAGGGATGCGCGTTGCGGGGAAAATGCACAATTTACCGGCGCATGATGAGCTGATAAACACCGCGCTAAAACTACTCGATTAAATTTTTTATCTAATAAGGAAATGATTATTTCCTAAATGTATGGAGAATAGGATGAACGTATCGGAACTGAAGCAGACTTCGCGCTGGTCTGAACCCGTCAGCGGATTACCCGGATTTTCCCACGCATACGCATCGGTTGAGGGCGTAAGGCTGCACTATGTCAGCGGGGGAAACACACAAGGTGAGACGCTGGTGCTGCTAGCTGGATTTCCACAAAGCTGGTTTGCGTGGCGTCACGTCATGGCCACGTTGTCAGAGCACTACTTTATTGTGGCACCGGATCTGCCAGGCCAGGGCGACTCTGATAAACCCTACAGCGGATATGACACTTTCTCGCTGGCGCAGACGGTGCAGGGTTTACTGCAGCAACTGGAGATTACTCGCTATTATCTCGCGGCACACGATGTCGGTGCCTGGGTTGCCTGGCCGTTCGCCACGCTGTATCAGGATCAGGTGATAAAACTCGCGTTGCTCGATGCGGGCATTCCCGGCGTAACCCTGCCTGAAGCGCTGCCTGCCACCCCAGAGAAAGCCTGGAAAACCTGGCATTTTGCCTTTCATTTGTTGCCCGATCTGCCGGAAGCTTTGATTGCAGGCCGCGAAGAGATCTATCTTGAGTGGTTCCTGAAACGTAAAGCCGCCAGTCCGATGGTGTTTGGCGATGAGGATATGGCGGAATACACGCGTTTACTCCAGCAAAATGGGGCATTGCGTGCCGGCATGGCAGCCTATCGGGAAGTGAGTGTCTCGGCGGCTCAGAATCGCGATCTGTTACGCGATAATGGCAAGCTGACAGTGCCATTGTTGGCGGTGAGTGCCGATCAAGGATCCATTCCGGATATGGCGATCCCGTTGAGAGAGTTTGCGGCGGAGGTTTCAGGTATCAAAATCGCGCACTGCGGTCACTTCATTCCGGATGAGCAACCGCAGGCGCTGGCCGAGGCACTGCACGCCTTCTTTGCTTAACTGCGCAGGCTGGCGATCTCCACGCGTTCCCCGCTGGCAGATGAGCGTACCATCGCTTCAATGATCTGCTGATTTTCCAGGCCAAAGCGGAAGTCCGGGAAACAACCGGCGTCGCTGCTGAGGCCTTTAATCAGATCGTAAATTTCGATCACTTTGACATCGAAGTAGCCCAGGCCCCCGCCGGCAAAATCGAAACCGAAAAAGCCACCAAACTGCTCCACTTGCGAGCCCGCATAAATGGTTTTGAAGCCGCGATCGTGTTTCGCATCGCCATAGCGAGCAATCTTGAGTTCGTTAAAGCGTTCGCCGTCCATGATGATGGTGCCTTCCGTACCCGATACTTCCCATGCGATACCAAACACTTTACCTGCTGAGATGCGCGAAGATTCGATCACTCCTCCTGCTCGGTTCTCGAAAGTGACCAGCGCCTGGAACTGGTCGTCGTTCTCCACGTTGAGCTGTGCAGCTTGTTTATCCGCCTGAGCGCCGTAACCAGAACCACCGCCCGCTGCGGGGCGCGTTTCGATAAATAACTGTTCCTGGCCGACCACACTTTTAATCGGGCCCATCAGATATTGCGCCACGCTCACCACATGCGAACCTAAATCACCCAACGAGCCAGATCCGGCTTGCTCACGTGAACAGCGCCAACTCCACGGAAGATTAGGGTCGTTGAAGAAGCCTTGATCGAACCAGCCGCGAAAGCGGGTCGGCGTGCCAATATCACCGCGTTCAATCATCTGTTTGGCTAACTGCGCCGCCGGCGTTTTGATGTTGTTGAACGCCATGATCGTTTTGACGCCAGCCCGTTCGGCCTCTTGCGTCAGCGTTTGTGCCTCCTGCAACGAGACGGTGAGCGGCTTCTCGCAGTAAACGTGTTTACCTGCGCGAATCGCGGCCAGCGCCATGTCGAAATGCATGCTATTGGGCGTGGTGATATCAACGATATCGATTTCGGGATTGTTCACCATCGATTGCCAGTCCGCCGTGCTGTGCTGGAAGCCATACCGACGAGCGGCTTCCTCGGCCAGCGCAGGGGTTACATCCGCCAGCGTATGCAGAACCGGCTGTAGCGCCAGGTTGCGATAGAGTAATCCCGCACGACGCCATGCATCAGCATGTGCCTGGCCCATAAAGCCTGATCCAATCAGGCCAACATTCAGTGTTTTTCCAGCCATCAGCGGCTCCTTATGCGTTTGCAGGTAAAATATGCTGTGCAACAAAGCGTTGCGCGCGAGTGACGGTTTCAAGAGGTGGCGCTTTTACCGGATCTTGTTCCGCTTCCACCACCATCCAGCCTTGATAGCCACTGCGGGCGATAAACTCAGCCAGCGGACGGTAGTCGATGCCGCCATCACCCGGTACGGTAAACAGCCCATTGAGCACCGCTTCGTTGAAGGTCATGCCGCTGGCTCGCACCTGTTGCAGACGATCCAGTCGCACATCCTTTAAATGGATGTGACAGATGCGGTCGGCGAATTCATCGATCAGTTGCGTGTAGGAGAAGCCGGCGGCGGTGGCGTGGCCGGTGTCCAGCAGCAGGCCAACAGAGGGCGAACAGGCACTCAATAGTGCACGGATTTCCGGCAGTGTTTCGGCCACCATCATCAGGTGATGGTGGTAAGCGAGACGCAGCCCGTATTGCGCAAACAGCACATCGGCAAACTGTGACAGGCGGGCGGCGTAAGCGGTGACCTGATTTTCCGGCAGCAGGCGCCGGGTATTCAGCGGCACATCGAGTGCGTTATCCGCCATCCAGCCACATTCACCGTAAACCATCACCTGCGCGCCGTTTTCCTGCAGCAGCGCAGCATGGTTATGCACCGCATCTAACTCCTGCTCAACGCTGCGTTCAGTGAGGAATCCATCGTGCCAACCGGAAACCAGTTGCAACTGATGCTCGGCCAACAGTTGTTTTAATGCACCTGGCTCACGCGGAAATACGCGACTCAATTCCACGCCCTGATAGCCGGCTTGTTTGGCCTCGCGTAAGCATGTGGCGGCGGATGTACCCGCGCCGAGGTAATGCAAAACCTCGTTCACCCAGGAGAGTGGGCTGACGCCCAGTTTAGGCGCGGGCTGTCCGGCGCGATAAAACGCTTCTTTGATCATTTGTTATGTCCTGTAGGGGAGATAACGATGAAATTAACGGATGGATTTCACTGCCGCGAGCGGTTATTTGACGTAAAACCATCAAAATTTGCAGGCTAAATTTCAAAAAATATTTGTGAGGATTCGAGTGGTAATTGATTTGTTAACAGAGGGATAGGAATGTGAGACGCAAGAACAAATTGGGGCGGCCTTGAGAAGGCCGCCCATCAGGGCTTAGAACGACATGGTGACGCCAGCGTAATAGGCGCGGCCTGGTTCGTTATAGGTAATAGCACCGGTAGCTTCGCGGTAAATTTGTTTATCAAACAGGTTGTTGATACCCGC
Organism: Pantoea rodasii; assembly: GCF_002095465.1. Classification (GTDB taxonomy): domain Bacteria; phylum Pseudomonadota; class Gammaproteobacteria; order Enterobacterales; family Enterobacteriaceae; genus Pantoea; species Pantoea rodasii. Next base: position 102,758 of record NZ_MLFP01000013.1, read on the forward strand.
ATTAGCGCGCAAGTTTTTCGTGATGTCATAGTTAACGTTAAGACCGAACACAGAGTACGGCTTGATCTCTTTCGTGGTCATGTTCGTTACATCAGTATTAGTTTCCGCAAACTGGCGTGGCTTTTGGCGACCATATTGTGTCCAGTTAATGTTGGCACTCAGATCCTGTGTTGCTTGCCATTCCAGCTGAGAGTTGATGGTGAACTCTGGAATGATAGAAAGCGGATTACCGGTGTCCTTACTTTCCGAACGGAACATATAGGTCGCGTTAGTACGCCATTCCAGCGTATCGACAACTAATGGGATGGTCAGGTTGCCTTCCAGTCCTTCCACAATCGCCTTGCCGCCGTTTTCCCAGCGCAGCACGTTGTAGCCCGCCTCAGAATAGACAGGATCGGTGCCCGCGACGATTTTGTTTTTGTAGTCATTACGGAAGTAGGTGATACCCGCCACATAGCCTTGGTTGCTGAACTCAATGCCAATCTCTTTGTTAACGCTGGTTTCCGGATCGAGATCCCCATTACCCAGCAAATAACATTGTGTCAAACCGATTGGGCAACCGTTGCCACGTGTCGAAAGCAAATAACCCGGCGTTGATTGATACAGGTTTGGCGCTTTAAAGACGCGCGCGATACCCGCTTTCAGCGTGAAGTTTTCACCTAAGCCCTGAGACACGTTAAGGCTTGGACTCCAGTTTGCGCCGAACTGGTCGTGATAATCGAAGCGCAAGCCAGGAATCACCTCGGTGCTGTCGGTGGCGGCGACATTGTCTTCAAAGAAAAGAGAACTGATGGTCGCGTCATTTTTGCTGCTGCGCTGCGACGGATCGCCTGAGCTGCCAGGCAGCGTTACGCCGGTGGCGGTTTGCGTGAGCATTGAGGCCGGATCGTTCAGCTCATCACGGTTCCATTCCGCTCCGAGCGTCACGGTTTGGTCCACCAACAGTTGCAGAGGGAAGCTAACTTCTCCACCTGCACGGTAGCTTTCCAGTCGGCTGGTAGCATACTCGTCAGTATTGATCATCCCTTCGGTACGGCCCGCCGTGCCTTCCTTCAGGCGGGTGTTATTGGTTTTCTCGTAATTGAAGTTTAATTTCGAGGTGCCCCAATCCCAAATGCCGTTATGCACAATGCCGTAGGTCTGGCGATAGAGACGGTTGGTTTCATCGCCGTAAAGTGATTCAACTAATCCGTCGGTGCTGGCATTACTGTTGCTGTTCTGGGTATCACCGGCGTAGATGTTGCCCTGACGGCTGTAGCCGTAGGAGAAATCAATCACCTGCAATGGCGTGATTTTCCATGACAACACACCGTTGATATCTTTGTTGCGCACGCCTTCACGACCGGCCGCGTATGAACCATTTTCTGCCGTGTTGATGTCGAAAGCATCCGCATCAGTGCGGTTGATGTTGCCATACAGACGCATGGTTAACGCATCACCTGCCAGCGGGCCACTCAAATTGAAGTTGGCGCGACGCGTGTCACCTTCTTTATTGTTCTCAGGCTGATTGGTGAACAGTGACAGCGATCCATGCCAGTCATTGGTCGGGCGTTTAGTGATGATATTCACCACGCCGCCAGCCGCACCAGAACCGTAACGCGCAGCCGCTGGGCCACGGATCACTTCAATACGTTCAACCATCTCTGCGGGCACCCAGTTGGTATCGCCACGAGAATCGCGCTCGCCGCGCCAGCTGTAACGCACAGAGTTACGGGAACTCACCGGCACACCATCTACCAGCACCAGGGTATTTTCCGGGCCCATGCCACGGATATCGATCTGACGGTTGTTACCACGGCTGCCGCTGGCACCGTTGCCGGTCAGATTCACGCCAGGCATTTTGCGGATGATATCGGAGAGATCGTTAACCGGCGGGCTTTTCTTGATGTCTTCAGCGGTAATGGTGGAAACGCCAGGCTGTTGTTTCAAACCCTGTTCCGCGGTGACGATCATCGATTCATCGTCAGCCAGTTTTTCTGTTGGTTCTGCCGCGAAAGCCGGTGAGGTGAGTAAGGTCGCTACAAACAGCGCAATTGGACGTTTCCTGACATACAAGTTTACATTCACTTAAATCTTCTCCCTGAAGTATTAACATATGTAAGCAAATGCGCATGATAATGAGAATGCTTATCATTGTATATCCACGAACAGGCCGTCTCCTTTATTTCTCCACGATTGGCACTAAATGCGCAGGAAGCGTGAAGAAACGTAAAGCGGAGGAGTGAAAAGTGTCAGAAAGCAATCCAGGGCAAGGGAGTTCATTACAGTGTCATCAATTCCTTACAAATCAGCTCACTAAAAACAGTGGTAACGCACAGTAACTATCTGGGAATGAGTTTAACGTCGAGTCCGCGCCAAAAAGGGTGCGATGGATCCTCGATAATTAAGGAGAAAGTGTGCGCCTTGTCATACAAACCTTTACATTCTTGCTCGTCATTTCCATGACAATCTCCCTCGTTAAAGCCAGCGAAAAGATGGATTTTTGGTTGCAACCGCAACATGGCGGAAACAGTTTTAATCGTATTCCGCCTCAGCAGCCGTATTTCGAAGCGCTGCAGGGTTACGGTGCTTCCTGGGTACGTCTGTCCTGGGATAAATGGCCAACGCAACAGCGCGATTTCTTGCTGGGCAATGCTGACCGTTATCAGGGAATTGTGTCGGAAGATTTGGCCACGCTGAAAACGGTGTTAGACCACGCCGAGGCAGCAGGGCTAAAAGTCGTCATTACACCGTTATCGCTGCCGGGCATGCGCTGGTCACAAAACAACGGTGGACAGTTCGACGACCGACTGTGGCAAGACAAAGCCTTTTGGCAACAAAGCGCGCGTTATTGGCGAGATCTGGCGGCAGCGTTGAAAGACCACCCGGCGATTGCGGCCTATAACATTATCAACGAGCCGGCCCCGGAAAAAATGAGCGGCCTCGATGAACATGCGCCCGCGATCGCCATGAAAAGCTGGTATCAGCAGCAGCAGGGATCGGCTCGTGATTTACCGGCGTTTTATCGCAGTGTGATTGCGGCTATCCGTGAAGTGGATCCCTACACCCCGGTGATGGTGGACAGCGGATGGTTTGCCGCCGCCGATGCCTTCAGTTATTGGCCTCAGGCGCTAGAGGACAAGCGCGTGCTGTATAGCGTGCATATGTATGAACCCTATTCGGCCACCAGCGCGCCCAATGCCAAACGGGCAACGCCGTGGCCCTATCCCGGCAAGGTGCCTTATGCGGGGGCTCAGCAACAGTGGGATGCACCACGCGTGGCAGAATATTTAGCGCTGCCGTTCGAGTGGGCAAAAGCACACGGCGTGGCACGTCATCAAATGGTGGTAGGGGAGTTCGGTTGTGTACGCAGCTTGTCAGGTTGCACACAATATCTGGAGGATGTGTTAACGGTGCTGGATCAGCAGCTGGCGCATTGGGCGTTCTACAGTTTTCGTGAAGACAGCTGGGATGGCATGGATTACGAACTGGGCGACAAGAAAGTGCCGTGGCAATACTGGCAGGCCGCTGAGCAAAATTTACCCGATAACATTCCGCGCCACGCAACCAAAGAGTTTGAGCCGATACGCAAACGCTTAGAACGATAATGTCTTGCTAAGAAGAAAACGATCATAAGCCATGGTTAAAGCAGGTCTCTGAACACCTGACTGATTCTGAATACCTCACCTGACACCGCGCCATCGTTGGCGCGGTCATCCCTGTAATCCTGCGCGTCACGAGCTATTCCCGAAATCTGGCAATAGATATCCGTTTTTCGCATTTGTGATCGCTGCATATCTTACTGAGAATGACTGCGGGACGTTTAGAGGATGAAAATTTCTTTCCGCCGTGAGGCGAGAGAGAAGAAAAATACATCGCTACCTCAACGCCTTTTCCCTTTAGGGAAACATTTATATATATCAGGAGAAGGTTCCAGTGAAACTCGCCAAAGGTATCACCTTGCTTGCACTCGCATTGAGTGCGCACACCGCGTTTGCCGCCGATCCATCCGTTCCAACCGACAGCTCACTCCATGTTCAGGCCGATCCTGCGCTGAAAAGCCTGCTGCCAGCAGATGTGGTTAAGCGCGGTTACATCGTGGCAGGAACCAACCCCAATACGCCGCCGACCACCTTCTATAAAGAAGACAACAAAACCCTGGCCGGTCGTGAAATCGACGTAATGAACGCCGTGGGCGAACGTTTAGGGATTCAGGTCCAGTGGCGTGACACCGGCGGTTTCGACAACATTATTCCAGGTCTGAAAACCGGTCGTTATGACGTTGCGCTGTCCAACATCAATGCCACGCCAACCCGCGCCAAGATCATCGACTTCGTAAGTTATTACGATGCCAGCCTGCTGGGTATTATTTCGCGCAAAGATGCCAACGTTGCGCCATTCAAAACGCTGGACGAGGTCTGCGGTAAAGAAGTGGGCGCCGGTTCAGGCACCACGCAGGTGACGCGTCTGGAAGAAGCCAGCAAAGCTTGTGAAGCGGCGGGTAAACAGCCGATTAAAGTATCAGTCTTCCCGGATCGTCCAGCCGGTGTGCAAGCCGTAGTCAGTGGCCGTGTTCCGATGTTCCTGGGCCCGTACGAAGGTCTGCTGTGGCAGGCGAAGGTGATTAAGCCTATTACGCTGAGCGGCGAAATCACCGTGCATGACGCGCCGGTTTCCGTCGCCTTCCCGAAAGACTCGGCGCTGGAGCCAGCCGTGCAGGCCGCGTTGAACTCGCTGATCAAAGATGGCAGCTACAAAAAGATCCTCGATAACTGGGGCATCGGTTTTGGCGCAGTCAAAGAATCCAAACGTAACCAGGAAATCTTTCAATGAGTGATGTTCGTGACCACACTGACGATCTGCGGATCGTCGGCAAACGTTACTACGGACGCTGGCTGAGTGCGCTGGTGGTACTGTTGTGCGTCGTGGCGATGGCCCACTCGATGATTAACAATCCACGCTTCGAATGGAGTGTGATTGCGGAAAACTTCACCGGCGAATCGATCCTGCAGGGCGTTCTCATGACGCTACAGCTGACGGCGATTTCGGTGGTGCTGGGCTTCGCCTTTGGTACGGTGTTGGCGCTGATGCGCCTTTCATCCAATCCGGTGCTGGTGGGCGTCAGTTGGTTCTACACCTGGTTCTTCCGGGGTGTACCGATGCTGGTGCAGCTGTTCCTGTGGTACAACATCGCCGCGCTCTATCCGACGATTTCACTTTCTATCCCAGGACTGGGCGAGCTTTGGAGCACCCAATCCAATGCGTTGGTAAGTCCATTCAGTGCGGCAGTGATCGCGCTGGTGATGCACCAGTCAGCCTATGCTGCTGAGATTGTGCGTGCGGGTATCCAGAGTGTCGGCAACGGCCAGCTGGAAGCGGCGCGGGCGCTGGGCTATCGTCCATCGCAGATTTTTCGTCATACCGTGTTGCCGCAGGCGATGCGCGCCATTATGCCGCCCGCCGGTAATGAAATTATCGGCCAGTTGAAAACCACCGCGGTGGTATCAGTGATTTCACTGCAGGACGTGCTGTTCTCGGCGCAGATTATTTATCAGCGTACTTATGAAGTGATCCCGCTGCTGCTGGTGGCGACACTGTGGTATCTGCTGATGACCTCGGTCCTGTCGATTGGTCAGTTCTATGTTGAACGCTATTTTGGCCGTGGCGTTACGCGCCGCGAAAAACGCAGCCTGTTTAAATCCTTGCCGGGCTTTAGCGCGCAAAAACCTGAAAGGAGCGTAAGCAATGGCTGAAGCGATCGCCTTACGTAAAGTCACCAAACGCTTTTCCGGCGTCACTATCCTCGATGAAGTGAATCTGGATATTCCCGCCGGTTCGGTCACGGTGATCCTCGGTCCTTCGGGTTCGGGGAAATCCACCTTGCTGCGCTGCATCAACCATCTGGAAAAGCTGGATGGCGGCACCATTCGCATCGGTGGCGAAATAATTGGCTATAAACAGAAAGGCCAGGCGCTGCACGAGTTAAGCAGCGGTGAGATTGCGCGTCAACGCGCGCAAATTGGCATGGTGTTCCAGCAGTTCAACCTGTTCCCGCACCGCACCGTATTGCAAAACATCGTTGATGCGCCGATGCGTGTGAAAAACAGAACCGCCAGCAGGCGACCAGCAAAGCGCTGTCGCTGCTCAAGCAGGTGGGTCTGTCAGGGCGTGAAGATGAGTGGCCGCAAAATCTCTCCGGTGGACAGCAACAGCGTGTGGCGATCGCCCGTGCGCTGGCGATGGATCCCGGCGTAATGCTGTTTGATGAACCAACCTCGGCACTGGATCCAGAACTGGTGGGCGAAGTATTGCAGGTGATTCAACAGCTGGCCCACTCTGGCATCACTATGGTAATCGTGACGCACGAAATTGGCTTTGCGCGCGAGGTCGCCGATAACATTGTCTTTATGGAAGACGGCAAAATCGTGGCGGCCGGTCCGACCCAGCAAGTCCTCGATGACCCGGAAAACGGGCGCGTAAGAAACTTTATTGCAACGGTGCTCTAAGCACCGTTTTTCATTTTTGATAGCCAGGAACAGTGATGACGCAAAACCGGTAATGCACAGCGCCCACTGGGGTGCTTTTCATGCCCAGCAAGCGGGCGATCGCCTCACCATTAAACCTTTCGCCGGCGATCCCGATCCCAGTCCGCTGCTGCAAAATTTCCATACGGCACTTAATCATCCGGCGCGCGTTTCGCGTCCGATGGTGCGTCGTGGTTGGCTGGAAGATGGGCCAGGCCCCGACCAGCGCCGTGGCAACGACGAATACGTGGCCGTGAGCTGGGAGCAAGCCTGTGAATTAGTGGCGCGTGAGCTGAAGCGCGTGGGCGACACTCACGGGCCGGAAGGCATTTTTGGCGGCTCATACGGCTGGTCGAGCGCTGGACGTTTTCACCATGCGCAAAGTCAGGTGCACCGCTTTCTGAATACCACGCTGGGCGGCTACGTCCGTTCCGTCAACAGCTACAGTTCCGGCTCTGCTTCGGTGCTGCTGCCGCATATCGTCGGCGACATGAATGAGATTGCACGACGCGGCGTGAGCTGGGAAGAGATTGCCCAGCACAGTGAAATTGTCATCGCCTTTGGCGGTCTGGCGTTAAAAAACTCACAGGTGGCGAGCGGCGGATTAAGCGAGCACACCGAGCGCGGCTTTATGCAGCAGGCCGCCCAGCGCGGCACGCGTTTTATCTCGGTTAGCCCGCTAAAAAGTGATCTCCCTGCGGAAGCCAAAGGTGAGTGGCTGGCCTTGCGTCCAGGCACCGATGCCGCATTTATTCTCGGTGTTTTATCCGTATTGATTGATGAACAGCTGACGGATGAAGCCTTCCTCAGCCGCTACACCGTGGGTTGGCCGGAGATGGTCGCCTATATCCGCGGCGAAGAGGATGGCACACAGCGTGATGCCGCCTGGGCAGCGGAGATTTGCGGCGTCAGCGCGGCATTTATCACTGATTTTGCTCGCCAGCTACCTGGTAAACGCGTGCTGGTTACCGTTGCGCATGCGCTACAACGTTCTGAGCATGGTGAACAACCGGTGTGGCTCGGGCTGGTGCTGGCCGCCGCGCTGGGTCAACCGGGTTTACCGGGCGGCGGTTACACCTATGCGCTGGGCGCGTTGGGTCATTACGGCAAACACCACAATCTGGTGAGTTTTCCCGCTTTGCCGCAGGGTAAAAATGGCATCGATCGCCTGATTCCGGTGGCACGCATCTCGGACATGCTGCTCAATCCCGGTAAACCGTTCGATTACAATGGCCGCCGCTTAACCTATCCGCATATTCGTTTAGCCTACTGGGCGGGCGGCAATCCGTTCCATCACCATCAGGATCTGGCGCGACTCCGCCAGGCATTTTGCCAGCTGGATACGTTGATTGTGCATGAGATTGCCTGGACCGCCAGCGCGCGCCATGCCGATATCGTATTGCCCGCAACCATGACCTTAGAACGCGAAGATGTCGGCGGGGCGCCCACCGATCGTCATCTGTTTGCCATGCAGCCGGTCGCGCAGCCGCACGGTGAAGCCAAAGATGACTACACGATTTTTACCGAGCTGGCACGTCTGCTAGGCAGCGAAGAGGCGTTTACCGAAGGTCGCGATACGCGAGGCTGGTTGGAACATCACTACGCGCAGTTACAACAAAAGCTGGCGATGCATCAGGTTGAAATCCCCGATTTCGAACAGTTCTGGCAGCAGGGCGTGCTGGAGTTGCCGCAGCTCAAAGACGGTGGGCGGATGATGAATGCCTTCCGTGCCGATCCCGAGGCATCACCACTGCCAACCCCGAGCGGAAAAATCGAAATCTATTCGGCGACCATCGCCAGTTTTGATTATGAAAACTGTCCGGGACATCCGGTGTGGCGAGAGCCGCAGCAAAAGCCCGATGCCGATCATCCGTTCTGGCTTATCGCCAATCAGCCCGCCACGCGTTTGCACAGCCAATTGGATTTCGGTGATTACAGCCTGAGCGGCAAACGCGATGGCCGTGAGGTGTGCAGCCTGAATCCTGATAATGCGGCATCGCTGGGTATCAATGACGGCGAGATTATCGAACTGTACAACCCGCGCGGCCACGTGCTGGCCAGTGCGCGCGTGACCGATAGCGTGATGCCGGGCGTGGTGCAGTTGCCAACGGGTGCCTGGTACGATCCGGTGGATCCCACCGCGCTGCGTCCGTTATGTCGTCACGGCAACCCCAATGTGCTGACGCTGGATATTGGCACGTCCTCGCTGACGCAGGGATGCAGTGGACAGATCACCGTAGTTCAGGTGCGCAAATACGCCGGAGAACTGACGCCGGTGCAGGCATTTATCCCGCCGCAAGGTTAGCTTTGAGTATGGGCGGCCGCATGGCCGCCCCAGAACATCACTCTTCCAGCTGCAACCACATCACGCGTAAACGGTGTCCATCAGGATCGATGGCCGTGAAGGTGTAGCCAAAATCCATCACTGCAGGCGACTGCACAATGGTGATCTCACGGAAGGCGCCCCATTCGTTGTAAAGGAAATCCACGTCCGCTTTGTGTTGCACCTTGAAAGTGATTTCGCCGTTGGGCGTGAACTGCTGGGTATCCACAGACGGCAGAACGGTGTATTTCGACCACAAACCCAGTTTGAATCCGTTGTTAAAAACAAACATCGCAAAAGTGGGCGTGACATTAATTGGCTTGATATCAAACAGCGATGCATAAAAGTCGGCGCTCTTCACAACGTTCGGGACGTACAGAATGGTCATATCAGCAGTGAACATGGTTTTTCTCCTTGTGTGTTTACCGCTGTAGAGTACGAGAGGGTTGTGACAGAATCTGTCAGTAGTCGAAATCATGAGCGTGTTTATTGCCATCACACTCGCTAAGCGAAGTTAAGTGATAGCAGAGTAATATCCAGGAATGCTTAATGGCGGCAAGCTCCGAAAATCTTATTTAAGGATTAGTGAACGTTGATGCCTGCAATTGATGAGTGATTAAATCAGATCAAAAAGCCCCAGTTCTCTGGGGCAAATTTTGTTGGTATACGAGAAGACAAACGTCCTTATTCACTAAAAATTTTACACAACAAACATCTCAGGATTGGGTGTCGTTCTGAGTACTCAAAACAACCATCTCCAGTGCATTTCGGTAAATATTCTGCACGGCTTCATCATGTTCTGTTTCAAGCCTCAGAATAAGAGCAAGGATAATATCCTTATTCGTAATGCGTTTTTTCTTGAGGTGAGTTCCAGACGAACCTCATGCAAAACAGCGAGTTCGGTATGATATTGCCCACTGTTTATACTGGAGTTTTCAAAGAGCTGAGACTCACGTGTCGCAGTAATGTCCATAAAGCCTCATGCTGTAAATAATAAATTTTATAAACGCTCGACATGGCGGGCGAAGATACCGCACGGTGTAAAAATACCTCTGTAAGTGGAAATCCAAAAACACTTACAGAGGCGATGCAATGCATCATTCGTTACGAGCGATTTAAATCGCACGACAAACTTATACAGAATTTTTAAACTTGTACAACGATAAATGATAAATTCAGAGTGGTATGAGGTGTATTCTATTTACCTTTTTGTTTTAATGAAATGATATTAATCATTTGTTGTGATAATGGACGTTTTATCTCATTTTTTGATGGATCGCATGATGAATTGGAAAGAAAAAATAATTTTTTTTATCAGTGGTTAATTTTTAAGGTATTCAGTTCGGAATTGTACAATTTGGCTTTATTCGATAGAGACCTTGAAGTTTGTACGTTCATACAATTTTGGTTTTTCTGAATAGCAATGCTACAAACATGTTGAGGATATTTATTTTCCTGTTAGCCTTTCAAATTACCCACAAAGAGCTACAACTTAATTTCAGAAAAATAATTGTTGAGGTGCGTTTGAACGCATTGGATTTAGACGTTGAGTTTTATGCGGTCCAGTTGAGAAAACTGGCGGCTTTTCACCAGTCAGGAAAAAGTATTACTGAAGTAAAAATGCAGGTGGATGCGACTATACAGCATATGAAAGAGACTTTGGGCAAAGACAAGGCACAGCAGGTCGTGAAATGGGATGAACTACTCACGGCTCTCGAAAAGTTTAATAGAAACACCGCTCACCCTATGTGGATGGCAGTGATTAAGCACGCAAAACACCGTATCAAAAGCCGCATACAGACAGCAGTTTATTGCAGGCAGCATTTTAATCGCTGAGTGCGGCAGATTAGATTTCCAGAGTAAATCGCTGCAACAAATCATTCACAGGGCGCGTGAAAACTCATTTAAGGCTTCAATTAAAGCTGTGTCCTGGAGGATACGGCTTTTTTTACATCCGTCGATACTCTGTTGGCGCAATTATATCTATGTAACTGGCTCTTAAATTGAGCCTCAAGAGAGATCAATGTGTTGGCGAGCTCATTTGTGGATGTATGGCAAGTGATGTCGCCACTCTGCACAACTGTCAGAAGCCCGGTATGAACTTTTAGTCGCACTCGCGCTCAATATCCTGATAATACACACAGGATTTTTTTACTGAACGCTGTAAACGGAGAGATGAAATGGTCAATGACTACTTTGCACCACCCCCAATGGGTATGACGCCGGAACAACACAAGCGGACCATCGCTGTGGCGGCCGCTTTAGCTGTGGCGAAGGAATCCGTCAGTGCCTCAACCTCCGCCAGCGGTTCAAAAGCGTCGTGGGATCTTCAGGCGGTTGCTAATGAGATCTCCAACCTGGCGGATGCGATTCAGGACGCGCTTGAGCCTGAAGACCAGATTTAACCGCAGGTAACTGCACACATGACGGCTGTTTTGGCCGTCTTGTGATTTTTTTAAAATTATTTTCGCCAGCCTGCATCCAGTTAAGCCCCTCCTTACGTATATCCCGTTGTGAGCAACTCCTTCGCTCCCCTACAACGAGGATTTATGATGAAAAAGCTAATCACCACTGCCGTCATCTCAGGCGCGTTAATGTTCACTGCCACCACCTTCGCAGCCATGAATTCTGATTCTGTCATGGTCGGCGGTGCCGCCATGTACCCGCAGAAAAACATCATTGAAAATGCCCTCAACTCAAAAGATCACACCACTTTGGTCGCAGCAGTCAAAGCGGCGGGATTAGTCGACACGCTGCAGGGTAAAGGTCCCTTTACCGTCTTCGCGCCAACCAACGCCGCGTTTGCCAAATTGCCTGCGGGCACCGTAGACAGTCTGGTGAAACCAGAAAACAAAGCCAAGCTCACCAGCATCCTCACTTACCACGTCGTGGCCGGTAAATACGATATGAAAGCGCTGGAAATGAAAATCAAACAAGGCGGCGGTCATGCGGAATTGAAAACCGTTAACGGTCAGCCTTTATGGATTATGAGCAACGGTCCTCACAATATTCAGTTGAAAGATGGCCAGGGCAATGTGGCCAATATCAGTACTTATGATGTAAACCAGAAAAATGGTGTGATCGACGTCATCGACACCGTCCTGATGCCTAAGTAATTGGCTATACTCGGAAGGCATTTCAATGCCTTCCGGGAAAAACATGGATAACGTTTTGGCTCAACAGCAGGTGAAATTATTGCGGGCGATTGCGCAAGGCGATCGCCCGGCATTTGAACAACTGTATCGACTCACTTCTCCGCATTTATTTGCACTTGCATTGCGCACTTTGCGCCAGCCAGCCTGGGCGGAAGAAGTGCTGCATGATTGCTTCCTCACTATCTGGAACCGAGCCGACAGCTATGATGCCGCACTCAGCGCACCCATGACATGGATGACGCATATTGTGCGTAACCGCTGTATCGACTGGTTGCGCAGCGGGCAGGCGCGTGAAGCATTGGCGTCAGAGGAATACAGTGACAGCACTCAGGAAACGGATGCTGATAGTACAGAGCAGCCGTTTGATGATTCGCAGGCGGCCCGTTTACAACATTGCTTGCAGCACCTCAGCAGTGAGCAACGGCAAAGTGTCACGCTGGCTTACTATCAGGGGATGTCGCACAGCGATATTGCTGCCTGGTTACAACAGCCGGTTGGGTCAGTGAAAAGTTGGATCCGTCGTGCGATGGAGCATCTTCGGGAGTGCGTGGGCCTATGAACAACAACAAGCAACATGATGACGCACTCGCGGCCGAATATGCATTGGGAACACTGCGCGGCAATGCCCGTTTGCGCTTTGAACGGCGGCTTCAGCAGGAGCCTGAACTCGCCGCGAAAGTCGCCAACTGGCAGACGATGTTAACCGGATTAGATACCCATTTGCGGCCTCAAACGCCGCCTGAACGCGTCTGGAAAAAATCACCTTAAGCCTGCCCGCCAAAACACCGGTCAAACGTGCCAATCCTTACGTCGGTTGGCTGGTTGCAGCGGGGCTGGCGGCGTTCACGCTGGTGTCGTATTACAACCATCGACCAGATGAGTTCGCGCCACTGATCATCCTGGGCGACGCGCAGCAGCATGGGCAATGGGTCGTGAGCCGCAGCAGCGATCGCCGCTATCTTCAGTTAGCGCCGTTGTCGGCGGTGGCGGTTAATGCAGATAACAGCCTGCAACTGTGGGTGATACCGGCGGGTAAACAGCCCGTGTCTTTGGGATTGCTGGCTAACAACACCGCCACCCGAATTGAGCTGAACCAGCAAGCGTTGCCAGCCGGCACCACTATCGCCATCAGCCTTGAACCTCAAGGCGGATCGCCGACCGGACAACCGACAGGACCGGTGCTGTACAGCGGGCTGCTGTAGTCATTATGCTGGCCACCCAGTCTGCGCTGATCGACAACAACCGCTTGTCAGATTACTTAGGCGCAAACATCGCCAGTTTCGGGCAGCTCACCTGTTCGATGTGCTGACGATAGCCAGGCTGATTTTTCTTTTTCAGCGCATCCGCCGCGCTCACGATGGCATCGTGATTGTCCGCGCTGTTGAGAAACACCTGCTTAATGCGATCGTCAGGAATATCCTGTGCCAGATGGCAGTGAGCGCGCAGGTCAGTGATGATCTGCTGCTCGCGCAGCGCATAGGACAGGTTGCTGTACGGGGATTTCGCTACCGCGAGAAACGAGATCATCACCAGCAGCGAACAAGAACCTATTTTCCAGTACATAGTGCCTCCTTGAGGGGTGACATAGTTTAAGCAACAAGCGTTGCCATCACGAATCTATGTATTGAAGAGTGATCGATAATCAGCCGTTCGGGTAGTTTTCTTTCGCAATTTCAGCAACTGTACTGAATGCAACGGCGTAGAGGATTGTCATTCGTAGGGATATTCAAGGATCCCGATAACCATTTTCCACCCGCACCTGATGATAATCCTTCCAGCGTTTGAGCAGTTGGTGACGAGTGCCGGGATAATACTCCTCACTCACCACAATCTCTTCAATGCGATCGACGCGGAAATTGCGAAAATCCTGGCGCAATTCGCACCAGCCGCAAAGCAGGCGGACGCGGTCAAAATAGCCCAGCACCACTGGCCAAATCACTCGGATGGAAGAGGCTTCTTTGAGATCTTTATAGCGTAAAGTGATCTTATTCCGCGTATGGATTGCCTGGCGAATTTCGGGCAGATGGGTTTCAAACAGCACTTCGCCACGCGTGGCAACCAGCAGCGATTGATGGTCGAGCGCGTGAGATAAATGTTCCGGTAATACGGCGTGGATTTTGGCCAACGCATGTTGTGCCGCAGATTTCAGTTCGGCATCGGTGTGGCGACTGACCCAGTCCAGGCCTAGCGCCAGTGCATCGAGTTCATGGCGCGAGAACATCAGCGGCGGCAGATGCCCATCCGATTTCAACAAATAACCTAACCCGGCGCTGCCTTCAATTTCGACGCCTTGCTGCTGCAGGCTGATGATGTCGCGATATACGGTGCGCACGCTAATGCTGAGCTGCTCTGCAAGCTGCTGCGCAGTCACCGGATATCGGTGACAACGTAACAATTGCACGAGTTCCAGTAGTCGCTGGGTTTTGGTCATGGAGTGTGCCTAAGCGAAGAGTCTGGCAGTGAGCGGCGGTTCAAGGTCCGCGCGCCACCTCTTAATATTAAATTCGTAAAAGCTGTTGCAGCGACGCCAGATCAGCCGTTGTCTGCAATTCGCTGCTCTGCTGCAACTGTTGCAATCGCTCGCCCGATTCCTGACTCAACGCCAGACGCAATTTACTCTCCACATCCACGCCAGCGGCCAATGATTGCTGACGGGTGCGGCGATGCTGCAACTGTGTACCATCGCGTAAGGTCAGAGTCACCAGATGAAAACGCAACGCGGGATTGATCGCATCCGGCGGTGCACTTTCATCAGGCGTACGACGCACTTTCGCCGCCAGCGGCAGCACTGCGCGATTAAGATCTCCCTCAGCGAAATCTTCCAGGCGCAGATCGTTATAGATCAACATCGCGGCGATCACGTATTCCAGGCTAAAGCGCGCTTCAATCCCATTGGTGGGCGTGGTCACGGAGGCGGCAATATCGCCGCCCGGAGGGAACGCCACGCTAATATCCGTGATGTTATCCAGCAATGCTTCCAGCGAGTTACCCGCGGATAACCAGCTATCACGCAGGATGCGCGCGGCTTCCGCTGCGCTGTGTGTCCCGGCGCAGGTCGGGAACGGTTTGTACTCCAGCCCCGGCGTCACGATGCGCCACGGATCGCCCCATTGCGCGATCAATCGTTCAGGTTGGGCTGCACCGTTGCTGCTGGCCGCGAGGAAAGCCTCGATCACACCATCCTGTTTGCCATCAAAACCTGCCAGCGTCAGCTGGGCTGCCGTGACCGCGCGCTCTGCCGCAAATCCAGCGTGCAGGGTTTGACGGCGGAGCCGAACTGCGCGCGCAGCCCGCTGGCCTGGGTGGTGGCGATACCGAGCAAAGTAGCGGTTGCGCGGACATCCAGTTTCAGTAAACGCGCCAGCGCGGCGGCGGCGGCAATCGTGCCCAGCGTCGCGGTGTTGTGATGACCCAACGCATAATGCTGCTGGCTGGCAGCCAGACCCAGCCGCCCGGCAACTTCCACACCAATGGCGTAGGCATCAAGAAAATCATCAATTTCCGCAGGCTGTTGCTGCTGCCAGGCGAACAGCGCGGGCAGAATCACTACGCTTGGATGGCCACGAAAATCGGCGTGAAAATCATCGTAATCCAGTGCGTGAGCGGCATAACCGAGCAGCAAGGCTTGCGAGCGTGAGCTGCCGTCGCCATACACGGTTCGCAGTGCAGGCAAGCCGCTGTCCGGCACCTGGCCTTGCAGCACCGGCCAGCTGGCGGCGAGAAAATCCTTTACCCCTTCGCGCGCTGCATCACGTGCAGCGGCATCGGGTTGGCTGTGGACGATAAGCTCAGCGAGGGCAGCGGTGATACTCATTGCGGCGCCACACTGTTCAGCGCTGCCACAGCCAGATTGGCCAGATAGCGTGACGTCGGCAGCAGCACATCATCGTTAATACGAAACGCCGGATGATGCAGCGCATAAGGTTCGCCGGTGCCAATCATCATAAAGGCACCCGGCAACTGTTGTTGATAGAAGGCGAAATCTTCGCCAATCGGGCTGGCTTCCACCACGCGGGCTTCAAAGCCGCTGGCGGTCGCCTGCTGCAGGGCGAAATCGGCCCAATGTGCATCGTTCACCACCGACGGCGGTCCCGCATGCCAGTTGAACTCAACTTTGGCAGCGAAGGCGGCGCCAATACCCTGCACAATCTCGCGGAAGCGCTGCTCCAGTCGATCGCGCGTCTCCTGCGAGAACGAACGCACCGTGCCTTCCAGCCACGCGCTGTCAGGGATCACGTTCCATGTGCTGCCGCTGTGGATCTGGGTTATGGATACCACCGCGTTATCGCCAGAAGGCGCATTGCGGCTGATCAGCGTTTGTGCGGCAGAAACAATCTGCGCGGCAATCACAATAGGATCGTTGCCCTGATGCGGCTTAGCGGCGTGGCTTCCGGTGCCGGTGATTTTGATATCAAAGCGATCGACGGCGGCGGTGAGTGGACCGGCTTTGCTGCCAATCACGCCCGGTGGTAGAGAAGGATCGTTATGAATGCCGAAAATCGTCACGGCATCCTGCAGAGTGCCGGTAGCAATCACATCCGGCGCGCCCTGGCCGGTCTCTTCGGCGGCCTGGAACAAAATACGCACGCGGCCCTTTAAGCTCGCTTCCTGCTGTTTGAGCAGAATCGCTGCGCCCAGCGCGGCGGAACTGTGGAAGTCGTGTCCGCAAGCGTGCATCACGCCCGGCCGTTCCGAACGAAAGGTGACGTCAGACTGCTCTTCAATCGGCAGTGCATCAATGTCGGAACGCAGCACGATCAGTGGCCCATTTTCGGGACCCACTTCCGCTACCAAACCGGTTTTCAGCGGCAGATCCAGCACGCGGATTTGGTGCTGTTCAAGCTGCTGGCGAATACGCGCGGTGGTTTCGAACTCTTCATTAGAGAGTTCAGGAAAACGGTGTAACTCATGGCGGAAGGCAATCAAATGCTGGCCCAATGTGCTTTCATCAAAACTCATGCTTTGCTTCCTTGTTGTGCGGCCTGACGTGTCATCCACGCATCATGTGCGCTGTCATCCAGCACTTTCTTCATATATTGGGTGATGTGGCCTTTGCCGAGATCGGTGGTGTGCATCAGCTGGAAGCCGCGCTTTTTATACATTTCGATCAACCACGGATGGCTGGTGGCGGTGCCAAGGGAAACCGCTGGTGCGCGCAGTTGGCCGAGTAAGATCTCCTGCTCCAGTCGATCTTGTACCTGGCGGCCATACTGTTTGCCGGGATAGTCGGGATGGGCACCGAACCAGCCAATATGCGGCAGACCAAACGGCCCAGGCAGCGGCCCCATGGATAGCGCACCGTCACGGAGGAAACCATGGTGCCTTGTGCGTAAAGCGCATAAACGCCGTGACTTTGCAGATGGCGCAGCGTCTTTTCACGGTCCGCTGTCGCAGCATCAAATTTGATACCCAAAGCCAGCGTGGGTGCGTAGGCGGCATGCATCAGAGCCTGATAAAAATCCACCTCGTCTTCTCTAACCTGACGAAATTCAAGTGACATAGTGTTCCCCGAAAAATACGCGCATCTGCGCCAAAAACAAAATACCCAGCGTGCTAAGCAACTCAGAATATCAGTAATGGCTTGTGCTTCTATATGTGAAAAATAACTAAGCTAATGCGAATTTGTGAAAATGAAATGGCGGCTTTTCCATTGCTTATATCGCGATTTACCGTAGTATGCATAAATTACATAGCGCTATAACTATTTCGCATTAACCTCATGAAATAAAATAACTTTTCTCGTTATAGCCTTATTCTTAATCAGGGTGACGACGTGTTAGCGATCAAATCTCCGCGTGCTTATGCACATGAAGCCGGCCTGCGTGCGCGTGCCGGTGAATTTATCAAACCTTATGCCACACATATCCGCATCTTCACTTCTCCCAACGCCTGGCAGGCGGTTAATCCGGAATTAAGCCAGAGTTTAGAAGCCAATGGTATCCGCTGGGAGTTGGAGTATCTGCACGGTGAATGCACCGATGCCGCCATCGAAACGCTTAAAAACAATGTCGAGCAACAGCAAGCCGAGCTGCTGTTTGCCGTGGGCGGTGGTCGCGTGCTGGATGCTGCCAAAGCGGTAGGCAGCCAGTTACCGGATCTGAAAGTGATCAACTTTGCCACGCTCGCCGCCACCTGCGCCGCGTGGTCGCCGGTGGCCATCATTTATAACGAGCAGGGCGGCCATGTGCGCAGCCAGCCGCTGGGGAAAATGCCGGAGCTGGTGCTGGTGGACAGCGAAGTGATCGCCCGCAGCGATGTGCGCTATCTCAAAGCCGGCATTGTGGATGCGCTGGCGAAGTATTACGAATTCGCACCTTATCTGCGCAATAACCCACACGATCTGGCTCTCGATCTCAAAGTGATGACGGCGCAACGCGCGCTGGATGTGTATCGCGAACTGGGTGAAGCCGCCGTTAGCGCCAATGAAAAGCAGCAGGTCACGCCGGAGTTGGTGAAAGTGATTGATGCCAACATCGTGCTGGCCGGCCTGGCAAATAGCGTGCGCGATCAACTGCCGACGCCTGGCTTTGCCCACGCCATTCATAATCGTCTGACGCATCAGCCCGAGTTGCATCATTGGCTGCACGGTGAAAAGGTCGGTTACAGCCTGCTGGTGCAATCGCTGATTGAAAACGACGGCGAGCCCGATGCGGAACTGCTGGCACTGCTGCGTCAGTACGCGATGCCGCTGACGTTAGCACCGCTGACCGGCGACCGTGCAGCGGCGATTCGCACGATTGCAGAACAGATTAAATTCCCGGCGGCCAGCGCTGAACGTCTGCCGTTCCGCATTCATGCGGATGCGCTAGAGCAGGCGCTGCTGGCGACCGAGAACCGTTTCTAACTTTTACTCTTTTATTGACCAGGACAACTTCATGGCTACTGCATCAACAACACGCATCCGCTTGGGTCTCTTTGTACAACCGGTTGGACAGCACGTCAGCGGCTGGCGTCTGACGGAAAAACTCGGCGATCCCACTGACATTGACTGGCTGATCACCATCGCGAAGAAAGCCGAAGCCGGTAAATTTGACCTGTTCTTTGTGGGTGATGCGCTGGCGACCAGCATGTACCGTCTGCCTTCAACCATGGCGCGCCTTGAGCCGCTGACCATGCTGTCGGCGCTGGCGGTAAACACTAAACGTATCGGCCTGGCAGCGACAGCTTCCACCACTTTTAGCGATCCGTTCACCATGGCGCGCAGCTTCTCGTCGCTGGATCACATCAGCCGTGGTCGCGCAGCGTGGAACGTGGTGACGTCATTCTCCACCGATGTAGCACGCAACTTTAGCCGCAACGATATGCCAAACCACGCCGAGCGCTATGCACGTGCGCGTGAGTTCCTCGAAGTGACCAACAAGCTGTGGGAAGGTTGGGAAGCGGGTGCGGTGCAGCCGAACAAAGAGACCGGTGAATACTTCGTTAATGACAAAATTAAGTCGATTAATCATGACGGCGAGCACTTTCAGGTGCAGGGTCCGCTGAATATCACGCGTTCTCCACAGGGACGTCCGGTGATCATCGAAGCCGGTTCATCTGCTGATGGGCAAAAACTGGCGGCCGAAACCGCCGAAGTGATCTTCACCGCTGCCGCCAGCCTGGAAGAAGCGCAAACCTTCTACCGCTCGCAGAAAGATCAGGTGATCGCCGCCGGACGTAATCCGCATCACGTGGTGATCATGCCGGGCGTGATGCCGATTGTTGGACGCACCCGTGAAGAAGCCAAAGCGTTGTGGAAAGAGCTGAACACGCTGGTGGATATCGAAAACGGTCTGCGCCAGCTGTCGCTGCGTTTCAGCATGGATCTGAGCCAGTATCCACTCGACGGTCCCGTGCCAGAAGTGCCGCTGGGTGAAGGTAACCAGAGCCGCGTCAAATTAATGACGGATATGGCGAAGCGCGAAAATCTGACCTTACGTGAACTGGCTGCCGTGGCAGCAGGTTCGCGTGGTCACCGCGTGATTGTCGGTACTGCTGAAGACATCGCCGATGACTTTGAGCTGTGGCTGAAAGAGGGCGGCGCCGATGGCTTCAACATCATGCCTGCCATCATGTCAGAGCAGCTGGATCTGTTCGTAGAACTGGTGATCCCGGAACTGCGTCGCCGTGGCCTGTTCCGCGACGATTATGAATTCGCCACGCTGCGCGAGAACCTCGGTCTGCCAGCGCTGTAAACCCTAAAGGAGCTGAACATGGTCACCTTATCAAAGCGTGTGCAGTCCGTGTCGCTCTCTGCCAATGCGGCGGCGCGTCAATTGACGCGCCAGCTGAAAGAGCAGGGTGTGGATATTCTGGATCTCACTACCGGTGAGCCGGATTTTGATACGCCGCAGCACATCCGTGATGCTGCCGTTGAAGCCATGAATAATGGTGAGACCCGTTATACGCCGACCAATGGCACCACGCCACTGCGTAAAGCGGTGCAGGCTAAGCTGGCGCGTGAAAATCAGCTGGATTATGCGCTGGGGCAGCTCTGCATCGCCAACGGTGCGAAACAGATCATCTTCAACGCCTTCGCCGCTACCTTGAATGATGGCGATGAGGTGATTGTGCCGGTGCCGTACTGGCCAACGTTCCCCGATAGCGTGCGTTTCAACGGCGGGAACGCGGTGCTGCTCGAATGCCCGCTGGAGCAGGAATACAAGCTGCAATCGCAGCAGCTGGCGCGGGCGATTACCGATAAAACCCGCTGGCTGGTGCTGAACAATCCGGGCAACCCTTCTGGTGCGGTCTACAACGCGGCAGAGTTAACCGCGCTGGCGGCGGTGCTGCGTGACCATCCTAATGTGTGGATCATGCTGGATGAACTGTATGAACACATTCTGTTTGATGGACGTGAGCACGTTAGCCTGTTGCAGGTCGCGCCAGATTTAGCCGAACGCGTTCTGCTAGTGGGTGGGGTGTCGAAAACCTATGCCATGACCGGCTGGCGCATCGGCTTTGGTGCCGGTCCGCAAGCGCTAATTGATGCCATGGTTGTGGTGCAGTCGCAGAACAGTTCCGGTGCCAGCGCTATCAGTCAGGCGGCGGCGGTGGCTGCATTAAACGGCGGGCTGGATTTCCTGCCATCGCAGCGTGCGGCCTATCAGGATCGTCGCGATGCGATTATGGCGCAGCTCAGTCCGGTTGGAGGCATTGAGGTGCTGAATCCTGAAGGGGCGTTCTTTATCTTCTGTCGCTGTGCTGGGCTGTTGGGCAAAACACGCCCGAATGGTGAACGTCTGGAAAGCGAACAGGATGTGCTGAATTATCTGCTGGAAAGCGGCGTATCCGGCGTGGCGGGCAGCGCGTATGGCTTGTCGCCGTATTTCCGCCTGTCGATTGCCACGGATATCGAAAGCGTGCGCGAAGCCGGAAAACGCATTGCGACAGCCTGTGCAGCGTTGAAATAGGGATTTAATCGGTCGCTATAAATGGCGTAATGCTTGTTTTAACAACACGCACTGAAGCTTCAGAGCAGGCTGGGGTCGTTCTGGGGCTGGCAATCCGCAGCGCTGAACGTAATGAGTCTGCCAGGATAGCCCGCAAGGATGCGGGCGTAAGGCGGGGCGGCACACGATGTGCCATCCCCCGGCGGTCCGTCAGGCAGACGAATGAAGTGAAGGTACCGCTTTAGCGGCGCG
>NZ_MLFP01000014.1 GCF_002095465.1 Pantoea rodasii
AACTCAGCATAAAAAAGAGGGGTCCGCGGTTGGATCAAAGGCGTTAAAAACATCGTGTGTGGCGCGATTATAGCCGCGCTGCGTAAAAATTGCTGACGTTTCGGCTCTCGCGCATTTTTCTTCGTTGGTCCATTCTCAGTAGCATTGATTTTCCGGCATGCTGACCGCATGTTAGAAAGATTGCGTCGCGCCATTGCGCGCCACCCCCACTCCATGAAGAAAGGACTGCGCTTATGACCAATCCGTTACTCACCCCGTATACGCTACCGCCGTTTTCCGCGATCAAACCCGAGCATGTGGTGCCCGCGGTCACCGAAGCGCTGAACAACTGCCGTGCTGAAGTCGAACGCGTTGTCGCACAGGGTGCGCCTTACACTTGGGACAATTTAGTGCAGCCACTGGCAGAAGTGGATGACCTGCTCAGCCGTATTTTCTCGCCGGTGAGCCATCTCAACTCAGTGAAGAACAGCCCGGAACTGCGCGAAGCGTATGAGCAGACGCTGCCGCTGCTGTCTGAATACAGCACCTGGGTAGGACAGAATGAAGGCCTGTATCAGGCTTACCGTGATTTGAAACAGGGCGACAGCTATGCCGCGCTGGATCTTGCGCAGAAGAAAGCGGTAGATAACGCCCTGCGTGATTTCGAGCTGTCCGGCATCGGCCTCGATAAAGAGAAGCAGAAGCGCTATGGCGAAATCGCCGCGCGTCTGTCTGAACTGGGTTCGACCTACAGCAACAACGTGCTCGACGCCACCATGGGCTGGAGCAAGTTGATCACCGATGAAGCGGATCTGGCGGGCATGCCAGAAAGCACGCTGGCCGCCGCCAAGGCACAAGCCGAAGCCAAAGAGCAAGAGGGCTGGCTGCTGACGCTGGATATCCCTAGCTACCTGCCGGTGATGACCTATTGCGATAACGCCGCGCTGCGTGAAGAGATGTACCGCGCGTACTCTACCCGTGCATCCGATCAGGGTCCTAATGCCGGTAAATGGGATAACGGTCCGATCATGGCGGAAGAGCTGGCGCTGCGTCATGAACTGGCACAGCTGCTGGGCTTTGACTCCTTCGCACACAAATCACTGGCGACCAAAATGGCTGAGAACCCGGCGCAGGTGATCGACTTCCTGACCGACCTCGCCAAACGTGCGCGTCCGCAGGGTGAGAAAGAGTTAGCGCAACTGCGCGCCTTCGCCAAAAAAGAGTGCGGCGTTGACGAGATGAATCCGTGGGATCTCACCTACTACGGTGAGAAGCAGAAACAGCATCTCTACACCATCAGTGATGAGCAGCTTCGTCCGTACTTCCCGGAAGAGCGTGCGGTCAGCGGCCTGTTTGAAGTGGTGAAACGCATTTACGGTATCACCGCGAAAGAGCGTAAAGACGTTGATGTGTACCATCAAGACGTGCGTTTCTTCGACCTGTTTGATGAAAGCGGCGAGCTGCGTGGCAGCTTCTATCTTGATCTCTATGCGCGTGAGCACAAACGCGGCGGTGCCTGGATGGACGATTGCGTCGGCCAGATGCGTAAAGCCGACGGCAGCCTGCAAAAGCCGGTGGCCTATCTCACCTGTAACTTCAACCGTCCGGTACAGGGCAAGCCCGCGCTGTTCACCCACGATGAAGTCACCACGTTGTTCCACGAATTTGGTCACGGCCTGCACCACATGCTGACGCGCATCGAAGCGCCGGGCGTGTCGGGCATCAGCGGTGTGCCGTGGGATGCAGTCGAGCTGCCGAGCCAGTTTATGGAAAACTGGTGCTGGGAACCGGACGCGCTGGCGTTTATCTCTGGCCATTACGAGACCGGCGAACCGCTGCCGAAAGATTTGCTGGATAAGATGCTGGCGGCGAAGAACTATCAGGCGGCGCTGTTTATCCTGCGTCAGCTGGAGTTCGGCCTGTTCGACTTCCGCATGCACACCGAATTCAATCCAGAAAAAGGCGCGCAAATCCTCGAAACCCTGCGTGAAGTGAAGAAGCAGGTTGCCGTGGTGCCAAGCCCAGAATGGGGCCGTTTCCCGCATGCGTTTAGCCATGTGTTTGCCGGTGGTTATGCGGCGGGCTACTACAGCTATCTGTGGGCCGATGTGCTGGCGGCGGATGCTTACTCACGCTTTGAAGAAGAGGGCATTTTCAACCGTGAAACCGGTCAGTCGTTCCTCGACAACATCCTAACGCGCGGCGGTTCTGAAGAGCCAATGGAGCTGTTCAAACGCTTCCGTGGCCGTGAGCCGCAGCTGGATGCGATGCTGGAACACTACGGAATTCAGGGATAAGCCTGCTTGTGAATATCGGTTTAATCGATGAATCAGGCGCCGGAGACGGCGCCTTATTACATCTGGCGCAGCGCTGGGGTTTACAGCATGACGATCAGGCGCTGATGGCGCTGGTGCTGACGCCGGAGCGCCTCGAGCTGCGCAAGCTGGATGAGCCAAAACTGGGCGGCATCTTTGTGGATTTTGTCACCGGTGCGATGGCGCATCGCCGCAAGTTTGGCGGCGGTCGCGGCGAGGCGGTGGCGAAAGCGGTGGGCATAAAAGGCGGCTATCTGCCGGATGTGATCGATGCAACGGCGGGACTGGGGCGTGATGCCTTTGTGCTGGCGGCCCTGGGTTGTCGGGTGCGCATGCTGGAACGTCATCCGGTGGTCGCGGCTTTACTGGACGATGGTTTGCGCCGTGGTTATGCCGATGTGGAAATCGGTGGCTGGCTGCGTGAGCGGTTAACGTTACTGCATGTGGCGAGTCAGCAGGCATTGAGCGATATCACGCCCGCGCCGGATGTGGTGTACCTCGACCCGATGTATCCCCATCGTCAAAAGAGCGCGATGGTGAAGAAGGAAATGCGGGTATTTCAGTCGCTGGTGGGGCCCGATGAGGATGCCGATGCGCTGCTGGAACCCGCTCGCCGTCTGGCGAAGAAACGCATCGTGGTGAAACGTCCAGATTACGCACCGCCGTTAGCGGGTGTGGCAACGCAATCGGCGGTGGTGACCAAAAGCCATCGCTTTGATATCTACCCGCCATTGGTTTAAAAAAACAGGGCCAGCTTAGCTGGCCCTGTTGTTATTCGTCGTCTTCGTCGCGCAGCGGCACAATCAACATATCAATGTGCACGGTATTAATCAGCTGTCGCGCTGATGACATCAGCTTGCTCCAGAAATCCTGGTGGTGACCACAGACCACCAAATCCACATCATATTTCTTAATCGCATCCACCAGCACCTGGCCGAGATCGCCGCTGCCGCTCAGGGTTTCACTGATCGGATAACCGGCATTGGTCGATAACTCTTTCAACGCGGTGTGCGTCTCTTCAGAAATGCGTTTCTGCATGTCACCCAGATTGACGTCAATCAGCCCGGTGTAGAGGTCTGAGTAATTCACATCAACGTGGATCAGCGAGATTTTTGCATCGTATGGACGGGCCAGTGAAACGGCTTTATCAACCAGCAACTGGCTCTCTGGGGAAAGGTCTACTGCAATCAGGATGTGTTTATAAGCCATGATAAAACTCCTTCTCAAGATTCTGGGGCAACCTAAATTTCCGCCGCTCGGCGAGCGAAATCCTTTGCGCAAAACAGCGATGAAGCGCCACCAACCACAATTTATGCCCTGCAGGCGTTCTGTTGTTATGCCCTGAGTATAGCCAGAGTTGTTAACAAATGCTGCAATCCACGGCTCGCTTGTGAGGAAGATCAAGCGCTATCGTGATTTTCACTCGCGGTGAACGAAAATCATCGCTGGAAAAAAATTGAACAGATCTCCTACACTGAAAATGAGGGCCACTGCCGTTTGGGTGCCGCGCTCGGGTTGGCATAACAACAATGCAATTCGATTCATCTGTGGCTGGTTAATTTCCCGTGGGGCGTCTACAGCATTTCCCCGCTGCATTCGACGTCTTTGCGGCTCCAGCTGGGAGGGGAACATGATCAGCACTATCGCGCTTTTTTGGGCTCTGTGTGTGGTTTGTCTGGTGAATATGGCGCGTTATTTCTCTTCATTGCGCTCGTTATTGGCTGTACTGCGCGGTTGCGATCCGCTGCTGTATCAATATGTGGATGGGGCGGGATTTTTTACGTCTCATGGCCAGCCGAGTAAGCAGGTGCGGCTGGTGCGTTATATCTGGGATAAGCGCTATCGCGACCATCACGACGACGAATTCATTCGCCGCTGCGAACGCGTGCGCAGGCAATTTGTCTTGACCAGCGGGCTCTGTTTTGTGGTGGTGGTGAGCCTGATTGGCCTGGCGATCTGGCATTAATCAGCGGCAATAAAAAGGGCGACCTGTGATGAACAGTCGCCCTCTTGTTTGCCGATAACGGCTTAGATAATCTTCAGCGCGATCCAGTACAGCGAACCTGACAGCACAATACACACCGGCAGGGTGAAGACCCACGCCATGGCGATATTCTTGATGGTGCGGCTCTGCAATCCACCGCCATCCACCAGCATGGTACCGGCAACGGACGATGACAGGATATGCGTGGTCGATACTGGCATACCGGTGTAGCTGGCAACGCCAATCGACACCGCAGCGGTGACCTGCGCCGACATGCCCTGTGCATAGGTCATGCCTTTTTTACCGATCTTCTCGCCGATGGTGGTCGCCACACGACGCCAGCCAATCATGGTACCGATGCCCAGTGCTAACGCCACCGCCATGATGATCCAGATCGGTGCGTACTCTACGGTGCCCAGCAGATCGCCCTTCAGCTTGTTGAGGAAGCGCTTATCGTCTGGAGTGGTCTCTGGCAGTTTCGCGGCTTTATCCGCGGTGTCAGAAACGCACATCAGCAGGCGACGCATCTGGCTGCGCTGATCAACTGTCAGTTGATCGTAGCTGTTCAGATTAGTCAGCAGCACCTGCGCACGGTCAATCGCCTGCAGCGCGCGGCTGCTATCGCAATGGAACTCATGCGGCCCGCCCACAGCTTCTTCCGGTGAAGGTACCGCAGGCGGCGCCATCTGGATGATGTGGGTGAGTGAATCGCTATGCTGCTGGTAATACTGCTCCAGATGATTGACCGCATCGCGCGTACGCGTGATGTCATAACCCGAGGCGTTCATGTTGACCACGAAGCCAGCGGGTGCCACACCAATCAGCACTAACATAATCAGGCCAATGCCTTTCTGACCATCGTTAGCACCGTGGGAGTAGCTCACGCCAATCGCCGAGACGATCAAGGCAATACGCGTCCAGAACGGCGGCTTTTTCTTGCCATCGATCTTTTCACGGTCAGCTGGCGTCATATGGATACGCGAACGTTTTGGCGTGTTGCTCCAGTAACGGCGCAGAATGAAAATCAGCGAACCCGCAATCACCAGGCCAACAATCGGCGACAGAATCAGGGACAGGAAAATATTGATCACTTTCGGCAGGTTGAGCGCATCAACCACCGAGGTGCCGGTCATCAACGCATTGGTGAGACCAATACCGATAATCGCGCCAATCAATGTATGGGAGCTGGAGGCAGGCAAACCCAGATACCAGGTGCCCAGATTCCAGATGATCGCAGCCAGCAGCATGGAGAACACCATGGCGAGGCCGTGAGCGGAACCGACATTTAACAGCAAATCTGTTGGCAGCATATGCACGATGGCATACGCCACGCTCAAACCGCCCAGCAAAACGCCTAAGAAGTTGAAAACACCCGCCATCACAACCGCCAATTGCGCCCGCATCGCACGGGTGTAAATGACTGTAGCGACTGCGTTAGCAGTGTCATGGAAACCGTTGATTGCCTCATAGAACAATACGAACAGCAGAGCTAATACCAAAAACAGGCCGGTACTGAGGTCAAGACCAGCGAACAGATGTAGCATAAACGTTACGCCATTTTTTGGAGGACATGAACGCGGCGCATTATCTGCGACAACCCGCATGATGTGAAAGGAAAATATAGTCCCTTTTTGTCTTAAATTTGCCATTTGAATGACTTAATGGGACAAAAAGGCTGAAAAATAAGCGAGTTACAATATGACACATTTACGGCATTTTTTTGACGCTGGCGCGAAAAGCCGCAGATCTCTACAATCAGCGCCTTTCAATCATGTGGGTGAAGTGCTGTGGACAAGTTTGACGTTATCGTAATAGGTGCAGGCGCAGCCGGCATGTTCTGCGCCGCGCAGGCAGGACAGTTGGGTCGTCGGGTGCTGCTGCTGGATAACGGCAAAAAGGCGGGGCGTAAAATCCTGATGTCCGGTGGCGGCCGCTGCAACTTCACCAATATGCACACCGAACCGGCGGCGTATCTCTCGCATAATCCGCATTTCAGCAAGTCGGCGCTGGCGCGTTACACCCAGTGGGATTTCATCGATCTGGTGAATCGCCATAAAATTGCGTATCACGAGAAAACCCTTGGCCAGCTGTTCTGTGATGACTCGGCACAGCAGATCGTGGATCTGCTGTTAAAAGAGTGTGAGGCCGGGCAGGTGACGCTGCGCTTACGCAGTGAAGTGCTGAGCGTAACGCGTGATGAAAACGGCTACACGCTGCAACTGAATGGCTCTGAGGTACAGGCAGAGAAGCTGGTGATTGCCAGCGGTGGTTTGTCGATGCCAGGTCTGGGCGCAACGCCCTTCGGTTACAAAGTGGCTGAGCAGTTTGGTTTGAAAGTGTTCCCGACGCGCGCCGCGCTGGTGCCGTTCACGTTACACAAACCCCTGCTGGAACAGCTCAATACGCTGTCGGGCGTTGCTGTGCCCACCACCATCACCGCGCAGGACGGCACGCTGTTCAAAGAGGCGATGCTGTTTACTCATCGTGGCTTATCGGGCCCGGCGGTACTGCAAATCTCCAGCTACTGGCAGCCAGGTGAATTCGTCACCATCAACCTGTCGCCGGAAACCTCACTGGATGATTTCATCAACGTGCAGCGTGAGGCGCATCCTAATCTCAGCCTGAGAAACAGTCTGGCGAAAATCTTGCCGAAACGACTGGTGGAAATCTTGCAGGAGCTGAAGCAGATTCCGGACGTCACGCTGAAGCAACTCAACAGCAAGCAGCAGGGCGAGGTCGTGACCACGCTGCATCAGTGGCGAGTGCAGCCGAATGGCACCGAAGGCTATCGTACCGCCGAAGTGACCCTCGGCGGCGTCGATACCACGCAGCTGTCGTCAAAAACCATGGAAGCGCGTGACGTGCCCGGTTTGTACTTTATTGGCGAAGTGGTGGATGTCACCGGCTGGCTCGGCGGCTATAACTTCCAGTGGGCGTGGAGTTCGGCCTGGGCGTGCGCACAGGCGCTGTAAGTTATCCGGTCGCCATGAATGGCGACGCTACAGGGTTAATGCGCGAATCAGCGTAATGGCCTCGCTACAACCCAAATATGCGGTTTATCGTAGGGTGCGCATTCATGCGCACCTGGAATTACCGAGCGGCTTTGCCCGCTAACGTCGCGGCGGGGATGGGCGTGCTCGGGTTATCTTGCAGCAGCACCTGTCCCAGGAGACTGTCACTGTTCACCACGCCATATTTCAGGTTGGTATCCAGATATTTACGGTCAAACCCGGTGAGTTTGGTCAGCGGCGGCAGTACCTGCGGCAGGCGATCCACCATCAGCATGCGGCTGAGTTTCACCGGACGCCATTCGCTCAGGCTTTGATAAAGCAGCGCGCTGGCTTCACATTTGCGCAGGAAAAGTTGTACTGATTGTTCTCCCGCAGCGCCTGCTGCTGCGCAATATACACCACCAGATAATCCGGCGGCGTAATGCCCTGGACGATAGTGTCGTAATCCGGCAGCGCCAGCAGTCGTTGGAAAAAAGCCTCGGCACCGATCTCGATAATCGGTCGGAAGTAATGCAACCAGCGGCCAATGAACGCATTATTTTTCGGTGCGGCGAGGAACCAGGATTCAATCACGGGATAGGCTTTATCCCGCGTGGAGCCATCACGGTAGAAGGCGATCAGGTCGTAGCGATCGTCCACATTCACTGCCAGCAGCTCATCCATCGGGCGATTCAGAATAATGGTGGCATCCATCCAGATTCCGCCATAGCGATGCAGCAGTTCCAGTCTGATCACGTCACTTTTGTGTGAAGGGCGCATGTCTGCGTGCACAAAGCGCAGGTCCGGCAGATAGTCTTTGATATTCAGATTATTGATGACGGTCAGTGAGTAGCCGGGGTTTTCGCGCACAATCTTATCAACAAAGATTTGGACTTCAGCAGGCAGCGTTTCACTTTCCCAGTACATCCAGATTTGACGCGGGATCGCCGCCGGGGCATTTTGCCGCGCCAGCAAATTAATATCCTGCTCGGCTAATGGGGTGTAATCAGGCAGCTGTTTGCGTGCCATCAGCTTTTTTTCCGCTAATAGGCCCAATGAAACCAAATGGGTTTTGAATTTATTCTTCTGCATGTGTTGTCCTGTAACCCGATCGTCAGCTATCCCAGCTTTTGCCGCAAATTGAGGCGAAAACTGGCCCTGAAACAGCTGGCGTAATGAGGCACTAATGGCCCGAAAAGTGGCTCAAAATTAACAAACAGCGCCGATCCGCTCAATAAATAAACGCCGAAAACGCAACTTTAAGAGAATACGCAGGCTGGGTTCGCCAGTCATGCTGCTGATGCAGGCGTTTAGCGGCTGTTGAGCGTTGAATCTGTTAAGATCGCCGCGTTTTTTCCTAATTGGCTTACGACTCCATGCTCAAACTCAAATTCCTGCTGCCTGTGCTTATCGTCATCAGTGCGGTTGTCTGGTGGCTGATGCCGCACTACAGCGACGAAGACAAAGGCTACTACATCGCCATGTTTTGTACTCTGACCCATGATGGGCGGGATAACACGCCGCAGGCGATGCAGCAGATTATCGAAGGCAGCAATTCCGATTACGCATTGCAGAAAATCCATTTCCAGTCGGGTCTTGCAGACCATCTGCAAACGGTGTGGCAGGATTTGTCGCCGCAACAGCAGCAACAGGCGCGGCAAGAGAGCCTCTCCTGCCGCCGCGTGATGTCCGAGAAATTGCTGCCGGGTAAAGTGGTGCAGTAATCAGTGCACCGGCAGCGCTAAGACCGCGTCGGTGGTTTTGATCTCGGCAAAGACGTCAGCTACAGCGGCCAAAGCGCTCTGCTGCAGCATCTTGTGATCGACCACGTTATTGTCCCAAGTGGCCAAATCGCGGGTTGCCGTGGCATCCTCCGGGATAATCACGGCGTAACCGAGCGGCACGGCATCACGCGCGGTCGAAGAGACGCACATATGTGTCATCAGGCCGGTAACAATCAACTGCTTGATGCCGAGTGCATCCAACTGCTGTTGCAGATCGGTACCCACGAAAGAGCTTGGTGTGGCTTTGGTAATGACGCGGTCATTTTTACCCGGCTGTAAATCCTTATGGAATTCGGCAAAGCGACTGCCTTGGGCGAACAGTGGGCCATCCGCCGCGCCCAGATGCTGCACGAAGAACACCGGCATGCCATTTTTATGGGCGAACTCAACAATACGTTTGCTGTTTTGCAGCGCTTGCATGCCATCCGGGATTGGCATCTTGCCGCCAGGGAAGTATTCATTCTGAATATCAATGACGATCACCGCCGTTTCCTTCGCCGTGAGTTGGGTGGTGGCCGTTGCGCCACTCATTGTGCGAATGGTTGGCGCGCTGTTAGCCCGACGTTCTTCAGCAAAGGCATTGCCGGAAATGGCCATTGCCAACGCTAAGGTTCCTGAAGCAATAATGTTTTTCATCGATAATAATCCTGGGTCATTAAGAAGTCAGGGTGACTTCCGATGCCCAGCAGTATGGCGATTTAACCGACAGTGAAGGAGTACAGCGGATGACAAAAAACGTTCACTTTGCGCCAAAAACCGCACACACCGATGCACCGATCAAAGTGGGTGTGGTGGTGTTTGACGACATCATTCCGTTTCATCTCTCCGTGCCCTGTGCGGTGTTTGAGAAAGCGGAGAACGCAGAGGGCCGCGCGTTTTACCAGTTGATGATCTGCGCTACCCATCCCGGGCTGCTGAAAACCAACAGTGGATTCTCGATTGTGGCAGAACATGGGCTCGAGCAACTGGCGCAAGCCGATATGGTGGTGGTGCCGAGCTGGAGCGATCCGGCAGTGGCTCCGCCAGCGGAGCTGATTGCCGCGTTGCAACAGGCAGCGCAGCGCGGAGCGCAGATCGTTGGCCTGTGTCTGGGTTCATTTGTGCTGGGTGCGGCCGGATTGCTGCATCAGCAGCGCGCCACCACGCACTGGCGCTGGATGAGCGATTTTGAACGGCTCTATCCGGATGTCACGATTGATCGTGATGTGTTGTATATCGACGAAGGGCAGATTGTGACCTCAGCGGGCACTGCGGCGAGCATTGATTGCTGTCTGCATCTGGTGCGTGAACAGTGTGGCGTGGATGTGGCGAATAGCGTGGCGCGCATGCTGGTGGTGCCACCGCATCGTCAGGGGGGACAGGCGCAATATATTGAGCAGCCGGTTTATCACTCAGCGGGTAACGATCGCTTTATGTCGGCACTCAACTGGGCGACGGAAAATCTGCAACAGGCACTCACGCTAGAGCAGCTGGCAGATAGAGCGTTGATGAGCCGCCGCAGTTTTACCCGACGGTTTAATCAAACCACGGGCAGCTGCTTTAGTGAGTGGCTGGTGAATCAGCGTCTGGCGCTGGCACAGCGTTTTTTGGAAAAAACCGATCAACCCGTGGAATTGATTGCGGAAAAAGCCGGATTCTCTTCACCGTTAATGTTACGTCGCCATTTTAAAAAACATCTAAATACATCACCGCTGCTCTATCGCAAAACATTTCGCGGCCGTCTTTAACCACCCGCTTTTACGTCGTTTGCGCAGACGTGTGAAACGCGAATTTTGCTGAAGATAAAAAAGAGATAAGAAAAATAATCCCGCAGTTTATTAACGCATAACACAATCAATCCGCGATGGAAATTTTCCACTGCGCAGTGTCGGTACGCGGACTTCAATATCTTGCTCACTGCTGTTAAATTCCTGCTTGCGGCAAATCGCACAAGGATCTGAGCTTTCCAGTAATTGCTGCTGAGCTTCGAAGCCTAACTGACGCTTACGGCAGGAGAGCGGCGTGCAGCCCATCAGCTGCTTAAAGGAGCGGGTGAACGACTGCTGGCTTTCAAAATGGTATTTTACTGCCAGACTGATTATCGGCGCATTGCTGTATTTCAACTCGCGGATACAGCAAACCAGTTTCTTTTTACGGATATAACGCGCCAGCGTTTCATTATGATAGCGGGCGAATAGTTTCTGTAAATACCATTTTGAATAACCAGACTTCACGGCAATATCATCAACACTCAAACGCTGATCCAGATTGTCCATAATCCATTTGGTCACCGAATCAATAACCCCTTCGTTGTATTTTTTCTGCATCGTTGTGGTCCTCCATTAACTTGATACAGTGTAAAATAATTAATCTTTCCAATCATCCGATTAACGTAAAGTTTTATAAGGAATTGGCTGTTTTATTATTTGTCATCAAGACTGGTCTTGCATTTAGTGAAAATAAAGCCGTTTATGTTGAGCGGGTGTTGAATATTTGGCGTAACCACTCGCGTTATTTTTAACTCAAATTCCCCATCGCTTTGTCGCGCTTAACAGTCTGAAAAAGGGCCGCTGCTGGCACACCTCATCAATACGCTATGGCGGAAAACATGCCAGACTGGTGGTTTTTATTCGCTCAGGAGAAGTAGGTATGGCTTTTCGTTTCCCGGTAAAACAGTCACTTGCCGTGATGGTGGCTTCACTGTCATTGCTCACTGCGGCCCCTGCATTCGCGGCTAACGTGTATGGCGAGCAGCTGGAAGGTTTTCAGTATCCGTATTCCCTTGCGCATTTTAATTTCTCTTCTCAGCAGCAATCTCTCAGCATGGGTTACATGGATATCAAACCCGCACAGCAGGCAAATGGCCAAACGGTGGTACTGCTGCACGGCAAGAACTTCTGCGGCGCAACCTGGGAAGACACCATCAAGGCCTTAAGCCAGCAAGGATACCGCGTGATTGCGCCAGACCAGATTGGCTTCTGCAGCTCGACAAAACCGGCGAACTATCAATACAGCTTCCAGCAGTTGGCGCTGAATACGCATCAATTGCTGCAGCATCTCGGCGTTGATAAGGCGGTAATTGTCGGCCACTCGACCGGTGGTATGCTAGCCACGCGTTATGCGCTGATGTACCCGCAGCAGACGCAGAAACTGGTGCTGGTGAACCCCATTGGACTGGAGGACTGGAAAGCCAAAGGCGCGCCGTGGCGTTCGGTAGATCAGTGGTATCAGCGCGAGCTTAAGCTCAACGCGGCGGGCATTAAAAAGTACGAGCAAACCACTTACTACAGTGGTCAGTGGAAGCCAGAGTACGATAAATGGGTGGACATGCTGGCGGGTCTGAACAGCGGACCAGGCCACAAGAAGGTGGCGTGGAACTCAGCGCTGATTTACGACATGATTTTCACCCAGCCGGTGTATTACGAATTTAAAGACCTGCAGGTACCGACCACGTTGATGATTGGCACTGCGGATACCACGGCGATTGGCAGTGATATCGCGCCGCCAGCTGTAAAAGCTCAGTTAGGGCATTACAACGTGTTGGGCAAACAGGTGGCGAAGATGATTCCAGGTGCACATTTGATTGAATTCCCCGGCCTGGGACACGCACCGCAAATGGAAGAGCCGCAGAAATTCAATCAAACGTTGCTCAGCGATCTGGCGCGCCCGTTATAAATTGCAGCGGCCGTTGAGGGCCGTATCCTGCGAGGTAAGGGCGCATGACGCGCCCTAAACTAGCGAGCCAGCTGCTTTTTACCGTTTTTGGCTTGGTACATGCGTGCATCGCTGCCTTCGAGCAACTGCTCCAGCGAGAGCGGATGGTCAGGATCAAACTCTACCACTCCCGATGAGAAGTGCAGTGCGTAACGGCGATCCAGATCCTGGGTTTGCTGCTGCAGGAAACGATCGAAGCGCGCCAACACGCCTTCGGCATCGGCCTGTTGTAAGCCGTTAAACAGCACCACAAACTCATCACCGCCCAGGCGCGCAAAGATATCGGCGTGGCGGAAACTCACTTTCATGGCGTTGGCAAAATCCATCAGCGCGCGGTCGCCTTCGCGGTGGCCCAACGTATCGTTGATGACTTTAAACCGATCGAGGTCGAGGAAGGTGAGGCTGGCCGGCTGCTGTTTCGCCTGACACTCGTTGAGTGCAAGCTGGCCCAGCGTCATAAAGCCACGACGGTTGGTGATTTGCGTCAGTTCATCTGACGTTGCGGTCTGGAATGCCACCAGCTCGGCTTCTGCCATTGCCGCCAAATCACGCAGCGTATGCATATCGTCATCATTAAACTCGCGAGCATGATGATCAACGATGCACAGCGTGCCGACTTTGGCACCCGAAGGCGTACGCAGCGGACAGCCGGCATAGAAACGCACCGGGCATTCTGAGGTATTCACTAACGGATTATCGTGGAAGCGCTCATCTTCGAGGGCGTTCTCCACCACCATCACGTCATCTTGCAAGATGGCGTGGCCGCAGAACGAAGTGTTGCGGGGTGCGGTTGCCGCACTGGGCCCGGCGATAGATTTGAACCACTGATGGTCCTCCTCCAGCAGGCTAACCAGCGCCACCGGCACGCCGAACAGACGTCGGGCAAGGCGGGTCAAACGGTCAAAACGCTCTTCTGCAGGCGTGTGCAGAATGTTGAGCGCACGTAACTGGTTCAGACGATGTGACTCGTCCGCAGGCAGTGCAGGTGCTTTCATCGCGTTACTCTTTATTTTGAATTATTCGGGTACAACATCACTGGTGTTTAGGTGCCACGAAGGCATAAAGCGCCTGGCAGCAGTAGCGATATCCACTGCCAAGCGTAACGGATATCAGAGCACTTTTTGCTCGGCGAGATCAAGGGCAAAATAGCTGAAAATCAGGTCGGCACCGGCACGTTTAATCGCGCCAAGGCTTTCCAGAACCACATTACGTTCGTCGATGGCACCCGCCTGCGCCGCGAATTTTATCATCGCGTATTCACCGCTCACCTGGTACGCAGCCAGCGGCAGAGTAGTGCGCTCGCGGATATCACGCAGGATATCGAGGTAGGCACCAGCCGGTTTCACCATCAGTGAATCGGCCCCTTCTGCTTCATCGATCAATGACTCGCGAATCGCTTCACGACGGTTCATCGGATTCATCTGATAAGTTTTACGATCGCCTTTCAACGCCGTTCCCGCTGCTTCACGGAACGGGCCGTAATACGATGAAGCGAACTTAGTGGAGTAAGACATGATGGCGGTATCGGTGAAGCCTGCCGCATCCAATGCCTGACGAATCGCTTTGACCTGACCATCCATCGCAGCGGAAGGCGCGATGAAGTCGGCACCGGCTTGAGCTGCCACCACGGCCTGTTTGCCGAGGTTAATCAGCGTCTGGTCATTGTCTACGCCGTGATCGCACAGCACGCCGCAGTGGCCGTGGCTGGTGTATTCACAGAAGCAGGTGTCAGACATCACGATCATTTCTGGCACGGTGTCTTTGCAGATGCGCGACATACGCGCCACCAGGCCATTCTCATTCCACGCATCGCTGCCGGTGGCATCGGTGTGGTGAGAAATACCAAAGGTCATGACGGAACGAATACCGGCTTTAGCGATGCGCTCAATTTCATACGCCAGACGTTTTTCTGGAATACGCATCACACCTGGCATGGCGTTAATCGGCACGTAATCATCCACACCTTCTTCAACGAAGATCGGCAGGGCCAAATCGTTCAGGCTAAGGTGGGATTCCTGGAACATTTCACGCATTGACGCGCTTTTGCGCAGTCTTCTGGGACGCTGGATAAGATTGAATTCAGACATGCTCGTACAACTTATGCTGGTGAAAAAAGTGGCGACAGTTTACCCCTTTTCGCCAACGGGGATGAAGGATTGTGTGCGGAAACGAAAACTCCCGCCGGGCGGCGGGAGTGGGAGAAGACTACTCGTTGATGTCCGGATGCTGCTGCACCAGGTTTTTACGTTTCGCCTCTAGCTTGGCGATCTCACCATCAATATCTTCGATTTTCTGCTCAATATTGTCGTGATGTTCCTGCAGGATTTCACGCGCTTCTTCAATATCCGAAGCCGCTGGAGTCGCACCGCGCAGCGGCTTGTTGGCGGTCTCTTTCATG
The DNA here is from genome assembly GCF_002095465.1 of Pantoea rodasii. GTDB lineage: Bacteria > Pseudomonadota > Gammaproteobacteria > Enterobacterales > Enterobacteriaceae > Pantoea > Pantoea rodasii. Next base: position 15,144 of record NZ_MLFP01000014.1, read on the forward strand.
TAGACACCGGTGATCAAACCAATCACCGCCACCACCATCAGGTAGTAAGCCGGCATATACAGATTGTTGGTTGTCTCAACCAGCCACGCGGCAAAGGTCGGCGTTAAACCGGCCACCAGCACTGAGATATTAAAGGCGCTCGCCAGTGCACTGTAACGGATGTGCGTTGGGAACATCGCCGGCAGTGAAGATGCCATCACACCGGTAAAGGCGTTGAGGATCACCGCCAGTAGCAGCAGACCGCCAAAAATCAGACCCAGCACGCCGCTGTTGATCAGCATAAACGCCGGAATCGAGAAGATGAACAGCGCGATGCTACCGATGATGATAAACGGACGACGACCAAAGCGGTCACTCAGCATGCCCATTACCGGCTGCACAAACAGCATACCCATCATGATGGCGATAATAATCAGCACGCCGTGGTCTTCAGAGTAGTGCAGGTTGTGTGACAGATAGCTCGGCATGTAGGTCAGCAGCATGTAGTAGGTCACGTTGGTGGCAATCACCAGACCGATACAGGCCAACAGACTCTTCCAGTGCTTAGTGGCGATCTCTTTGAACGACACTTTCGGACCGTCACGCAGGCCTTCGCGATCGCCTTGCTCCAGCTTCTCAACGTGCTGCTGGAATGCCGGTGTTTCTTCCAACGCATGACGCAGATACAGGCCAATCAGACCCAATGGCAGCGCGAGGAAGAACGGCAGACGCCAGCCCCATTCAAGGAACTTCGCTTCACCAATCACGGTGGAAATCAGCACCACGATACCCGCACCGAGCACGAAGCCCGCGATGGAGCCGAAGTCGAGCCAGCTGCCCATAAAGCCACGCTTTCGGTCTGGCGAGTATTCCGCGACAAAGATCGATGCCCCGGTATATTCACCGCCGACGGAGAAGCCCTGCGCCATTTTCGCCAGCAGCAGCAGAATCGGTGCCCAGATGCCGATGGTGGCATAGGAGGGTATCAGGCCGATACAGAAGGTACTGATCGACATGATGACAATGGTGATGGAAAGGATTTTCTGACGACCGTATTTGTCGCCGAGCATGCCAAAGAACAGACCGCCAAGTGGGCGGATCAGGAAGGGAACGGAGAACGTACCCAGTGCAGCAATCATCTGAACGCTTGGCGATGCATCCGGGAAGAACACTTTACCCAGCGCATAAGCCACAAAGCCATAAACACCGAAATCAAACCACTCCATCGCGTTGCCCAGAGACGCGGCGGTAATGGCTTTTCGTAAACGGGCGTCATCGATAATCGTGACGTCATCCAGTCCGATAGGTTTTACACGCTTCCTACGTAATTTCATGAAGTAACCCTGTATTGGAATTCGAAAAATCCTCAACGCTGCAGACTACATTTTGGCAGCCAGTCCGCGGCGTTGAGAAGATTTAAGCATAGCCGTGAAAAGCGATTTTATCCGGCGTCGCTACGGTAATAATTAGGGGCGAAATGATTACGCCCCGCGACAGAGTATACCGATTTAGTGTGATATTTGTCATGTTTCCGCTAATAACGGGCCATTTCATGGCTAAAACTCTGGCAGCTATGCAAAGACTATGCAGTTAATCACGCCCCGCTTATAAATAAGAAAATCTTAACATTAAGCGAGGCGGTAAGCTTTGCTTGCCAGCGTGGGGTCATTCGGTAATACTCTGCCGCCTTGCTCAGGTGGAGTGTTCATGTCGAGAGATAACGCCCGATTGTTTGAGAATCCCTGGCTGTCGCAAATCGACAGTGTAGAAAGGAATCTTATCAATTACGCGCCCGATGCACGGCGAGCTGCCCCTGTTTCCATGGTGCCGGTGGGGTGGATTGAGTGCGGTGAACGGGCTGATGCGCAGTTGGCGTTATTGGCACAACAACCCGATGAGCTGGTGAAGCGTTTGAAAAGCTGGCGACAGGCTGGATTGCTGACCAGCCAGGCTGCGGAAAGCTTCCGTCAGTTGCAGCGTTTGACGCAAACCAGCGTTGCGCGTAATCAACCGATTACGCAGCTTGAAGAGTATCAGCAGTTGGTGGGGCAGTTAACGCCGACGCTGGAACGGATCAACCAACGCCTTAATGCCCAGCGCCAGTCTGCCACCCTGGCGGATGACAGCCTTGAAGTGGCGCTGCGTATCGCCGAGAAACGTCGCCGCTTAGAGTAATGAGCGCAGCGGTGCGCCCGTCACCCAACCCTGAATATCTTCCACGGCCTGCGTAAAGTAGGTGCGGTAATTGCTGTCGGCGACATAGCCGAGATGTGGCGTTGCCAGCACGTTGGGCAACTGACGCAGCGGGTGATCAGCGGGCAACGGCTCCTGCTCAAACACATCAAGGCCGGCTCCGGCAAGCTGGCCGGATTGCAGTGCCGCTATCATCGCCTGCTGATCGACAATCGCGGCGCGCGAGGTGTTTATCAACAGCGCACCCGGTTTCATTTGGGCCAGCGCCTGGTGATCGATCAAGTGGCGCGAGCGTTCGCTCAGTACCAAATGCACGGAAATAAAATCACTGTGACCCATCAGCGCATGCAGCGAAGGCATCCGCTCAACCCCGCATTCTGCAGCGCGCTCGGCGGTCAGATTTTGGCTCCACGCGCAAACGCGCATGCCAAACGCCTGCGCCACTTTTGCCATCTCACCGCCAATTTTACCCAAGCCGAGTAACCCCAGCGTTTTGCCCTGCAGACCCAGGCCCAGCGTTTGCTGCCAGGGCCCGTTGTTGCGTAGAGCCTGATTCTCCACGCCAATCTGACGCGCCAGCCCAATCAGCAGGCCCCAGCTGAGTTCCATTGGCGCAGCGCTGCTGCTGGCGGTGCCGCACACGGCAATGTAACGTTCGGCGCAGGCGTGCAGATCAATTGAGGCATTGCGCATGCCGGAAGTGACCACCAGTTTCAGGTTTGGTAAGCGGCCAATCAGTTCTGCGGTCAGCGGTGTGCGTTCGCGCATGATGACCAGTATATCGGCGTGTTCAATGTGACGAACCAATTCGTCTTCATTATCGAAATGCTGGGTGAGTGCGGTGGTGTTAACGGTGGGGGCGAGCGATGCCCAGTCCGCTAAAGACAGGGCAACATTCTGGTAATCATCAAGAATCAGACAGTTCAGGCTCATGAGGTTCCTCAACAAGAAGCGGCCGCTGCCCCTGCTCGTTGAGCCAGGCACGCAGCCGATCATTATCCATTGGACGGGCGTAATAATAGCTTGAATCAGCACCACGCCACGCTGTTGCAGGTACTCGAATTGTAACGAGGTTTCCACCCCTTCACCGAGCACATCCAGCTTGAGTTTGTGGCACAGGTTAATGATGGCATCCAGCACCGGGGTTTCCACATCCATCCCTTCAATCGCATTAATAAAGCCACGATCGATTTTCAGGTAATCCAGCGGGAAGGTTAGCAAATAAGAGAGTGAACAGTGGCCGGTGCCGAAGTCATCAATCGCCACCTTCATGCCGTGCGATTGCAGGTGGCGCAGTTTGCGAGCCACCAGTTCGCCATCATCAATCAGGCTACGTTCGGTGAGTTCCAGCGTGACCACCATTTGCTTGTCTTTGATCCGACGGGCAAAGCGCTGAATATCCTGCACAAAATCGGCATGTTGCAAATGTTCTGCCGCCACGTTCAGGCCGATGTGGAAACCGGGCTCGACCTGCCAGCTCTGAATATCTTCCGCCATCAAATCCAGCAAATGCTGGGTGAGCGGGACAATCACGCCTTCCGCTTCTGCGTGGCTGATAAAAATATCTGGGCGGATCATCTCCCCATTCGGCAATTGCCAGCGTAACAAGGCTTCCGCGCCTTTGCAGCGCTCGATCTCAGTACTGTAAACCGGCTGGTAGTGCACCGAGAACTGACGATTACGGATGGCGCGGCGAATTTCATCGCCCCATGAAATGCGGCGGCGCAGCCAGTTGGCGGTCAGCACCATCAACAGAATGGAGAAAATCGCCGCCATTGGCAGGAAGATAAACAGCGCCTGACGCCAGGCTTTCAACAGTTCGGAGGCGGGCACCGTGACATTAACGCTAATCGGGTAGCGGCTGGATTCGGCCTGATAGGGTTCACTTTTCAGGTACAGCTCGGGTTCGATTTCGGCAGGGCCGCTGGTGATCGGCGCGCCGCCGCTAAAGCGCAGGCTCATCTGGTAGCCGCGTGACTCACCAATCGCATGCATAAAGTCCATCAGATACTGGCCGTCAATCACCGCCCAGAACCCGGTGGTATCCGGCAACTGGCGCACAAACACCACGGCAGGGCGATTCGGCACACCGAAAGTGCCACGAATCGAGATGCTCCACCAGGCTTTGCCGGTGATCGGCGGCGGTTGCATCATCATCTGCGTCAGAGTGCCATTAGCTAGCCCAAAGGCCGATGAGCAACTGATGTTCTCACCGCTCAGTAATCCGACCGAGCGAAAATAGGCGTTCAGCGTGCCCGCACGCTGCAGCTGGTCTTCGATTTTGTCACAAGGCTGATAATGGAACTGACGCAGCTGGGTGATCATATCCCAGGCGTTATCGCTCATCTTTTCGGCTTGGGTGATCAATGAGTTGGCGGTGGATATCTGCTGCTGGCTGACCGTGTGCCGCGCTTCAATGGCTGTACAAAGGATGCCCAGTACCAGAGGTAATAACCCGGCACAGACAATTAACAGCCAGCCAAAATCGCGATTTCTTTTTGCGGAGGCACCTGACTTTCCTCGGTCATTTTTAGCAGCAGATGAGGGCTAAGCTGCGGCGTCAGCAGCATAACACTTCCAGGGGCCGTGCATGTTAGCGTTTTGATTTTGCGCTGAACTGACTCAGGTCAATTATCGGTGCCGCTTTGCGTTAATTGACAATGTTTTGCCGTTATTGGCATTTCCCAGCGGGAAAAGCGCTGTGCCACGATGTTGGGAAAGCATATTGACCTGAAATGAGGAGCGAAAATGAGCACTGAAACCCTGGATGTGGCGTCCCTGCGGCAGCGGATTAGCGAAGGAGAATGGCAGGCGCGCGTTAAGCTGGCGCAGGCCTATCATCTGGCGGCGAAACTACGCTGGACCGACCATATTTACACCCATTTCTCTTTGCGTGTTCCGGGCGATCAGCCCCATTTTCTGATTAACGCGTTTGGCCAAACCTTCGATGAGATCTCAGCGGAAACGCTGGTGAAAATCGACATCGACGGCAATATCATCGATGACCCTACCGGGCTTGGCATCAATCACGCCGGATTTGTCATTCACAGTGCCATTCACCGTGCGCGTCCGGATGCGCATGCGGTGCTGCACACCCACACCGCAGCAGGCATTGGCGTTTCAGCTCAGCGCAATGGATTGCTGATGATTTCCCAGCACAGCACCCGTTTTCATAAGCGCCTTGGCTATCACGATTATGAAGGTATCGCGCTGGATCTCGACGAGCAGCAGCGCATCGTGGCCGATCTTGGCGATCTCAATGCGTTGATCCTGCGCAATCACGGCTTGCTGACCAGCGGTGGCAGCATCGAAGAGGCGTTTTACAACCTCTATTACCTCGAACGGGCCTGTCAGGCGCAGTTAGCGGCACAGTCAGGCGGTGCGGATTTGATCATCCTGCCTGATGCGGTCTCCGAGAAAGCGGCACAAGCCTTCGACAACAGCATCCGTAACCACAAATATCAGCTGCACTGGGATGCTTACATCCGCCAGCTCAATCGCAACGCACTCTGAGAACGCCCGATGAAATGGCTGAAACCGGTAGTTTCGACGCTGTTGCTGTGCGCGGCGTTTAGCAGTCAGGCGTCACCTGACTTGAGTAAAGTCACTTTGGTGCTTGGCGATCAGGCACGCAATCTGCGCTCGTTGATTGAGGCCGCAGATGTGATGAAGGATGCGCCGTATCAATATCGCTGGGCGAATTTCCAGGGCGCGGCGCCGCTGTTTGAAGCACAGCGTGCGGGCGCGGTTGATACCTCCTACGCCGGGGATCTGCCGGTGCTGATGGCGGCGTCCGGCGGCGTGCCGTTAAAGATCATCGCCACCAACGTCGGCGATGCCGGGTCGAACGGCGTGATCGTCCCAGCGGATTCCCCGATCCACAGCGTGAAAGATCTGGCCGGAAAGGAAGTGGTGGTGTCATCGGCGCGCGGCAGCATTTCGCAGCATCTGCTGTATGAGGCGCTGGAAGAAGCGCAGGTCAAACGCGATGCGGTGCCAGTGCGGTTTGTGTTGCCTACCGATGCCAGCGCGGCGTTTAATTCCGGGCAGATTGCCGCCTGGGCCACGTTCGATCCCTATCTGGGGATTGCCGAGCAGCACGGTGCGCGCCTGCTGCGCGATGGCAAAGGGCTTACCACCGCGCTGTCGTTTGTCACCGCCACGCAAAGCTCGCTGGACGATCCCGCTAAGCGCGCCGCGATAGTTGATTTCACGCATCGCCTGGCGAAAGCCCGTGAATGGGCGCTGGAACATCCGCAGCAGTACAACGCGGTTTATGCCCAGCTAACGCGGCTCTCGCCGGAGGATGCGCAGAAAATTACGCCGCGCATTTCACACGGTATTCGTGGCGTAACGGCAGAAGACGTGGCGAAGGTGCAGAAGGTGTCGGATTTGTTTAGCGAGCTGAAGATTTTGCCGAACAAGGTCGATGTGCAAGCGATTACCGATAACAGCGTGTTTAGGCAATAAGCGCCAACCCGGCGCGATGAATCGCGCCGTTACACTTATGTGCACATCAACTTGCGCGAAGCCTCTCGCCGCGACGCTGATTTGCACATGCTGTAGCGGCGCAAACCCCTGGCTATTAACGCGGACGCGATCCCGGTCGCCCGTTGCCTAGCATAATAGCCAATCGGCTGCCGCCTGGTGTGGTCTCCATTAATATCTTGGTGACGCTGGTCAATGGCACCGACAGCAGCATGCCCACCGGCCCCAGTAGCCAGCCCCAGAAAATCAGCGACAGGAACACCACCAGCGTGGAGAGCCCCAATCCGCGCCCCATCAATTTGGGCTCCAGCATGTTGCCAAACACCATATGGATGGCACCAAACAGCGCGGCCACAAACATCGCATCGTAAACCCCGTTGAGCACCAGCGCCTGAATGAACGGTGGGATGCCTGCAATAATTGGCCCGATGTTGGGGATGAAGTTGAGAATAAACGCCACCACGCCCCAGAACAGCGCGAACTTCACGCCAATCAGTTCCAGCGCCAGCCATACGGCGATGCCGGTAATGACACTCACCAGCGTCTTCAACGCCAGATAGTGCGTCACACCTTTCAACGCTTTGTGTAATCCGGCAATACGGATTTGTGGGTTGACCATCGCGTTGCGCATTTTGTACGGCAGGTGACGTACTTCGAACAGCATGAATACCACGGTGAGGATCAGCAGCAGCACGTTAGTCATGGCACCGGAAAACTGTTTCAGCAGCGTGGTGGCCATGTCCATCATCACGTTGGGGTCGAGTCGCGCGGCTAAGGCTTCCGTGGAGATGTTGATATGAAAGCGTGCGGCGAAATGTTGAACCACCGCGAGCTTCTGCTCCAGCATGCTGCGAATTTGCGGATAGGTATCGCTGAAGTCGCTGGCCGAACTGGCCATCACGCCAATCAGCAGCAGAATGACGATGAAGATAACCGTTATTACCAGGGTGATTGCCAGGCTGCGTTTTACGCCCCGGCGCATCAGAAGGGTCACCAGCGGATTCAGCACAACTGCCAGAAAGCTGGCAAGTAAGAAGGGCACCAGGATCTCTGACGCGGCGCGAATGCCCGCCAGAATAATCACCAGCATGGCCAGTTTGACTAATATGTTTTGGCCAATTTTTTCCTGGGGCAGGTTGTTCATTCACTCTCCTGAGTCATTAAAAGCTCTGAAGAGTGTAGTTGAACGAAAGTAAGTGATTGTTTGTTTAGGATTAAGCGAAACGCGTTGCATGCGTTTTTCGGCAAGGGGGCTGTGTATCGCGCATTAAATTGCGCCGCTACGGGTATGTGCAGCTAATTTGTAGCGGCGCGATTCATCGCGCTAACTATTTCCCCTGGCGCTGCATCAGCGCGGTGGCGCCCAGCATCAAGGTCAGGCTGGCCAGCAGCGTCAAGGTCGCCATCGCCATGCCTTGCCCCACCGAACCCTGCTCGAACTGCCGCCAGATAAAGATCGCCACGGTTTGTGTGCCAGCGGGTGCCAGCAGCAGCGATGTCACCAGCTCGCGCGAGGCCACGGCAAACACCATCATCATCGCTGCCAGTAAACTGGGGGCGACCAGCGGGAACACAATCAAGCGCAGCGCCTGCAAACGTGACGCGCCGTGCACGCGTGCCGCCGGTTCCAGCGTCGGGGCCAACTGGCGCAGCGCACTGCTGACATAGCGCACCGGCCACGGCAACAGCAGGCAGCTGTAGGAAAGCAGCAGGATAAACAGGGTGTTGTACGGTGAAACTGGCCAGAAGCCGCGGTTCCACAGCAAAATCAAACCGACGCCGACCACCACGCCGGGCATCGCCGCAGGCAGCAACGCCAGACCATCCATCATCGCCAGCAAACGCGTTTTGCCTTCTGACACGCGCCAGGCGATCAGGAATCCGAGCAAGCCGGTTAATAGTGCCGCGCCCAACGCCAGGCCAATGCTGGTGGAGAACGCCGCCAGCGCATCCCCTTGCTGACTGAACAGCGCACCGAAGTGGCGCAGCGTCAGGTTATCCAGATGCAGTCCGCCGGAAAGTGTATTGAGCAATCCACTGAGCGTCATCGCGCCGAGCGGCAGCACCACGGCGAGTAAAACGGTAAGGATAAACGGCAGCAGCATCAGCGGTAGCCAACGTCCTCCCTCGGCCAGTTCCTGCGCCACCGGTTTGCCGTTCACTGCCGTCACATCGCTGCTGCCGGTCAGTTTGCGTTGCAGGAACCAGGCGGTCAGCGCCACCAGGCTCAACATCAATGAGAGCGAGGCTGCTCCCGGCAAGTCAATTGGCCAGTCCGCCAGTTTGGTTTCGATGCCGACGGTCATCAGCGTCAGATGTGCCTGAGTACCGAGCGCCGCAGGCACGCCGTACTCCTCAATCGCCAGCGTAAACGCCAGCAGCACGCCGCCCGCCAGCGCGGGTAAGGTCAGCGGCAGGGTGATCTGGGCGAAGGCGCGCCACGCCGATGCACCGTGCACGCGGGCTACCCAGGCGAGGCGTTGTCCGCTCGCCATCAGCGAACGCGACACCGCAAAATAGACCACCGGGAAGATATTCAGCGTCATCACCAGAATCATGCCGGTACTGCTAAACAGCAGGCTGTCGAGGTTGATGCCGGTGAGCTGTTGCAGATAGCCATTGCGTTGCAGCGCCAGCGTCCACGACAGCGCCACGATATAAGGTGGGGTGAGAAAGGGGATCAGGAACAGCAGATCCCACAGAACCGCACCCGGCAAGCGGCACAGGCCGCGCAGTGCGCCGAGCGGTAAGCCCAGCAGCAAACTGCACAGCGCCACGCCACCGCCGATTTTCAGCGTGCCCAGCCACATCGGCGCCAGTTGGGGATCCTCAAACAGTGCCGGTAACGCACTGAAGGCCCCCCTCCAGCTACCCTCGCCAAACTGCGGAAACAGCGCCTGCAGCACAATAAACAGCAGCGGCAGCGCCACCAGCAGTATCAGCGCCAGCAAAATCAATCCATTTAGGGCACGCGACATCATCTATTTACTGCCCGAACAGCGCGCCAAAGCGCTTCAGCACCGCCGAGCGCTCGCTGCTGCCATCGCTATTCGCGGGCAGCAGTTTGATCTCGGTGAACAGCGGACGCTGTGCTTTGATATCGGTACGCGCGGGCATCAACCAGGCTTTAGCCACTTGCTCCTGGCCTTCATCCGACAGCACATAATCAACGAACTTTTTCGCGTCATCAGCATGCTGGCTGCTCTTGAGAATCATCATCGGACGCGGCGCGACCACGGTGCCGTTCTCCGGGAAGATCACCTTCACGCTTTCGCCCTGCGCAATGTTGTTATAGGTGACGTAATCCACCGCACCAAACACTGCCGCTTTCGCGCCCTGCAACACTGGTGTTACCGCCTGAGCGTTGGGGCCGCTCATTACCATGCCGTTGGCTTTCAGCTGGTCAAACAGCTGCCAGGCTTTTTCGCCTTCGCTGTTTTGCAGGCCAATCAGCAGATCGAGTGAAGCTCCGGACAGCGCTGGATCGGGAGTCGTCACTTTGTCTTTGAACGCGGGCGCGGTGAGATCCTGCCAGGTTTTCGGTTCTGGCGTGTCGCTTTTGGTGTTCCACACGATGCCAAGCGCCGAAATGCCCTGTGCCACATAGTTTGCGGTTTTGAACTGCTCTGGCACTTTCGTCGCGTTGGCGCTTTCGTACGGCAGCAGCCAGCCACGATGTTGCAGATCTTCGGCGGTATCCCACGAGGCAGAGATCAGCACATCGGCTTGCGGATTGGCCTGTTCAGCTTCCAAACGCGCCATCACTTTACCGGTGGTGGCCTGGAAGATATTCACTTTAATACCGGTTTGCTTTTCGAATCCGGTGGCAAGACTTTTTGATAGCGAACCCGGACCAGCGGTGTACACCGTCAGTGCCTGGGCGTCGTTGATCATCATAGCGGAGGTCAAAATCATCGCGCTGATGGCTCCTGTTTTAACTGACTTGAGAGATGGCATTGCGGTCCCCTGAGAGGTGAGTAACGGAAACAATCTGGCCCTGTGCCAGGTGAATAATGCGGTCGGCGAGCGTGTTGGCTTCCTCGCGGTCATGCGTGACGTAAACAGCGGTAATGCCCGCGCTGCGCAGTAAATCCGCCATGGTGTGCACCAGGGTTTCGCGCAGATCGCGGTCAAGATTGGAGAGCGGTTCGTCGAACAACAAAATCGCGGGTTTGGCGACCAGAGCACGGGCGAGGGCGACGCGCTGCTGCTGTCCGCCAGAGAGCAACGCCGGTTTGCGATCGCCAAAATCAGCCAGGCCAACCTGCGCCAGTGCGGCGTCGGCTTGTTCACGGGAAGCGGCTTTCTTCACACCGCGCATGCGCAGTGGGAAGGCGACGTTTTGCGCCACGGTCATGTGCGGCCACAGGGCGTAATCCTGAAACACCATGCCGAGGTTGCGGCGTTCCGGTGCATCGCAATGGCGGGCAGAGGCGACACAGCGATCGCCAATCCACAATTCGCCTTCGCTGGGCTGCAGCAAACCCGCCAGCAGTTTTAGCAGCGTGCTTTTGCCACAGCCGCTCGGGCCGAGCAGCGCAAGGATTTCGCCTGCGGGAATGGTCAGGGAGAGATCGTGCAGAATCGTCAGGTTATTCACTGACCATCTGAGATTTTTCAGTTCGATAGGCACGGCATGCGTCACTGGCCACCTCCGGTAACGGAGTAGCACTGTGGCACGCGCGCCTGACAGCAAATCAGGAGCATCATTAATTTTCCTCAATACCCTAAATAATTCGGGTTGTAGCAAGGCGGCAAGCGTGTGAATCCCTCGGAGCTGACTAAAGTCAGTGACTGGGGTGAGCACGCGAAGCCAACGCCGCTACGGCACGAAGTATGCCGGGTATATCCTCTTTGGGATTTAGTGGGCGCGAGTGTAAGTGGGTGATATGACGAAATGATGACCATAAATTAGGGCGATCGCCGGATGCAGTGCGCGGGAAAAGGCGTATAGTTAGCCTTCTATACAAATATTTAGTCACCCACGAGCGCAATCACTCATGCCTGACCAGCCTGCCGCCGCCCCTGAACACGGCCGACTTCGCCTGAATCTCCTGATCCTCTCTATCGTGAAGTTCAATTTCGCCAGCTATCTCACTATCGGACTGCCGCTGGCCGTGCTGCCGGGCTTTGTCCATGACGGATTGGGCTACAGTGCCTTTTGGGCTGGCGTGGTGATTAGCTTGCAGTACATCGCAACCCTGTTGAGTCGCCCGCATGCCGGACGCTATGCGGATTTATGGGGGCCGAAAAAAGTGGTGGTGCTGGGATTGGTGGGTTGCCTGATCAGCGGTATCTGCATCTTGCTCTCTGCGCTCACGGAAGGTCAGGGCATGATGAGTCTGATCTTGCTGTGCCTGGGCCGCGTGATATTGGGCGTGGGACAAAGCTTCTCGGGCACCGGCACTTCACTGTGGGGCGTGGCGCGCGTCGGATCGCTGCATATTGGCCGGGTGATTTCGTGGAACGGCATCGTCACTTACGGCGCGATGGCGATTGGTGCGCCGCTTGGCGTGGTGATTTTCCGCAGCGGCGGCTTGCTGCTGCTCTCCAGCATCATCATCGCGATCTGCGTGCTGGCGATTGCGCTGGCGGTACCGCGTGCGCCGGTCAAAGGCAGCAAAGCCAAACCGCTGCCGTTTCGCGATGTGCTGGGCAAAATCTACGGTTTTGGTTTGATTCTGGCGATGGGATCGGCAGGCTTTGGCGTTATCGCCACCTTTATCACCCTGTTCTATCAGGACAGAGGATGGGACGGCGCGGCGTTTGCGTTGACGATGTTCAGCGCCGCCTTTGTCGGTACGCGACTGCTGTTCCCCAACGCCATCAATAAGCTCGGCGGCCTGCGCGTCGCCAGTATCTGTTTTGCCGTGGAAGCGATCGGACTGTTTCTGGTGGCCGGCTCATTCGATCCCTGGATGGCGAAAATGGGCGCATTCCTGACCGGCGCCGGTTTCTCGCTGGTGTTCCCGGCGATTGGCGTAGTGGCGGTGAAAGTGGTGCCGCAGCAGAATCAGGGCAGCGCACTGGCGACCTATACCGCGTTTATGGATCTGTCGCTGGGCATCACCGGACCGATTGCGGGCTTTATTATGAGTTACGCCGGGGTATCGCTGGTGTATCTGCTCACCGCGCTGCTGGTGTGTTTAGCGCTGTTCTGCACGCTACGCATGATGAAGCGCCTGCCCGCAGAGGTGAACGTAGAAATCAAAGAGAATGCGTAGTGGTGTTAAATCGCTCGGGCATCCTCTAAATAGTTTACGTCAGAGCAAGGCGGCAAGTTTGTAAGTCCCCAGGAGCTTACGCTCGTAAGTGATTGAGGTATGCAAACGTTGTTAAGGCACTCAGGCATCCTCTAAATAGTTTACGTCAGAGCAAGGCGGCAAGTTTGTAAGTCCCCAGGAGCTTACGTCCGTAAGTGACTGGGGCGCACAAACGCAGCCAACGCCGCTATGACGTAAAATATGACGAGGATCGGAAAAAAGGGCCTCCGACCGAGGCCTAACACTAACAAAATGCGTCTTGTTAAGGACACAGATAAGGGTAGGGGAAACGGCGGCAGCGGATTTCAGCCACCGTTTTGATTCAGGCTTGCAGCAACTCAATACTCTGGCGAATTTCGCGCTCAATCTCTTTCGCGCCCCACTTCTCCAGCTCGGTGGAAAACGGCTCAAATGCATAAATGCCTTTGTAGCCCAGCATCTCCAGACGTTTCACCTGCGCCACGCTGTTCAGCACATCGCGGTTGCTCAGCATGATGCGCTCATCATCGGTCAGTTCAGCCGTGGGACGGGTATCCTCCACGCCAGAGAGATGCACTAAACCAATCTGGTTGACGTCAATCTCCTGCGGGAACTCCTGCTCAGCGTTTTCGTACAGATGATGATGGAAGGTATCCAGCAGCAATTTAAACGGTACGCCCGCCTGCTTAATCAGCTGTTGTGTCTGCACCGCCGATCGCAGCGAACTCACCGGAAACCCCAGCGGTTCAACCAGACCCTGAATGCCGTATTCAGCAAAACGCGGTGCCAAAATCTGTAACGCCTGCAGCGTTTTTCTGGCGCGATGGGGATACCCTCATTCAGCGGGCACATCACCAGCGCTTTGGCCCCAATCGCTTTGGCTTCCTGCAATAGCGCTTCGGCTTTGCTCAGCAGCGCGTCATCGGGGCGGTTAAACGGATAGAGCGCATTAATGGTTTCAATCTCGATGTGATACTTATCCGCCAGCGATCGCAGCTGCGTTGCGCTTAGGTCATCGGTTACCTTGCCGCTCGACATATCATTACGCAGTTCCACTTTGCTCAATCCCAGGCGCTGAACCAGCTGGAAAAAGGCTTCAAGGGAAAGCGCTGGCGCAATTTTACGATTGATACAGAAACGGGTTGGATCGATGGCCATGTTTGGCTCCTGTAATAGGGTGCAGGTAAGATGCTGCAAAGAGAACATTTATTTCATTGTTAGTGAATTATGAAATATCAGATATTGGATCTCTCTCGCAAAAATTTCATATTTCGTTTCATGAAGCATCTTTTAGTGGGTGATTTGAGGGGCAAAGCAGGGGCGATGAAGCGGACAATTTACCCGGAAACAGCTTCATTGATCGCCCGCTGATTGAGGCAATCAGGGGATTCTTAGCGCTCATTGGGCAAATACGAAAAAAATGCGATCCATGCCGCTAAAAGGAAATTTTCCAAAAAGAAGTATTTGAAAAATTTATTTCATTGTAATAGCTTCATAGCACGCTTTTCGTATTGCCTGGTCAGGTGGTGTTGCGGTGTTAATCGACTGCCTGCAGGGAACTTCACATCAAAGAGGCAACGACATGACTATCGTAGGAAACTTTATCGGCGGCAAGATTACTCACAGCGCCAGCAATGAAACCATTCCGGTATACGATCCGGCCACCGGCAAAGTCGCGCGTGAACTGACGCAGAGCACCTCTGCGGAAGTTGAGAAAGCGATTGAAATCGCCCACGCTGCATTCCCGGAATGGTCTAAAACTGCACCGCTGCGTCGTGCCCGCGTAATGTTCAACTTCAAAGCGCTGATGGAAAAGCACCGTGAAGAACTGGCGGCGCTGATTGTTTCTGAGCACGGTAAAGTGTGGTCGGATGCGCTGGGTGAACTGACCCGCGGTATTGAAGTGATCGAGTATGCCTGCGGTATTCCGCACCTGATCAAAGGCGAAAACTCGCCTACCGTCGGCACCGGCGTTGACAGCTACTCGCTGATGCAACCGGTGGGTGTGGTGGCGGGGATTACCCCGTTTAACTTCCCGGCGATGGTGCCTCTGTGGATGTTCCCTATTGCCCTGGCGTGCGGTAACACCTTTATTCTCAAGCCACCGGCGCTGGATCCATCAGCCTCTGTGCGCATGGCTGAGCTGCTGAAAGAAGCAGGCCTGCCAGATGGCGTATTCAACGTGGTGCACTCCTCAAACGAAGATGCTGAGCAGCTGTATAAAGACCCGCGTATTGCCGCCGTGAGCTTCGTCGGTTCTTCTGGCGTGGCAGAGCACATCTACAAAACCGCCAGCGCCCACGGCAAACGTGTGCAGGCGTTTGGTGCGGCGAAGAACCACGCCATTGTGATGCCAGATGCCGATCTGGATGCCACCGTGAATGCCATTATGGGCGGCGCGTTTGGTTCAGCCGGCGAACGTTGCATGGCACTGCCCGTGGTTGTGGCGGTCGGTAACGACACCGCTGACAAACTGATTGCGCGTCTGACGCCGCTGATCAAAGCGCTGCGCGTCGGTCCTGGCATCCAGAAAGGGGCTGAAGAGAACGAAATGGGTCCGGTGGTTTCTGCCGCGCACCAGAAGAAAGTGCTGGGCTACATCGACAAAGGTGAAGCTGAGGGCGCGAAACTGGTAGTGGATGGCCGTGGCGTGAAAGTCGCAGGTCATGAAGAAGGATACTACGTGGGCGGCACGCTGTTTGATAACGTCACCCCGGACATGGTGATCTGGCGTGAAGAGATCTTCGGACCGGTATTAAGCATCATGCGTTCTACCGATTTCGACAGCGCACTGAAGCTGGTGAACAGCCATGAATTCGGTAACGGCAGCGCCATCTTCACCAGCAACGGCCACACCGCGCGTGAATTTGTGCACAACGTGGAAGCGGGCATGGTCGGCGTTAACGTACCAGTGCCGGTGCCAATGGCGTTCCACAGCTTCGGCGGCTGGAAGCGTTCCGTGTTTGGTGCCCTGAACGTGCACGGTCCAGACGGTGTACGTTTCTACACTCGTATGAAAACCGCCACCGTGCGTTGGCCGAGCGGTCAGCAGACTGTTTCAGAGTTCAGCATGCCAACGCTGGGCTAATCTCGCTTAACTTAGGAGATCGATGATGTCTTTGATTTCGAAAGCGCAGCAGCCAGATAGCAACGGTCGTATCCAGCATGTCACGCCAGAAAGTGCGGGCTGGGAGTACGTCGGATTTGATGCTTACCTGCTGAAGAAGGGCCAAAGCCTAAAACTCAGCAGCGGCGATAACGAGCTGTGTCTGGTGCTGGTGGCCGGTTTTGCTTCGGTGAAGACCCGCGATGCGGAGTTCCCGAATCTAGGTAAACGACTGTCACCGTTCGAGCGCATTCCACCGTACTCGGTGTATGTGCCGCACCATGATGAAGTGGAAGTCTACGCCGATAGCGACCTTGAACTGGCGGTATGCAGTGCGCCAGGCAAGGGCAATTTACCGGCGCGTCTGATTGCGCCGGCAGATGTCGGCGTGGAGCAGCGTGGCAAAGGGCGCAACAAACGTCTGGTGCATAACATTCTGCCGGATAACAAAGAAGCCGACAGCCTGCTGGTGGTGGAAGTGTATACCGACGAGGGCGCGACCAGCTCGTACCCGAGCCACAAGCACGATCAGAAAACCAGCCCGGACGAAACCTATCTGGAAGAGACCTATTATCACCGTTTCGATCCAGAGCCAGGCTTCGCGATGCAGCGCGTGTATACCGACGACCGTTCACTCGACGAGTGCATGGCGCCGTATAACCGCGATGTGGTGACCGTCCCGCGTGGCTACCATCCGGTGGCAACGATTGCGGGTTACGATAACTACTATCTGAACGTGATGGCCGGTCCGGAGCGCTTGTGGAAGTTTACCTGGGAGAAAGATCACGCCTGGGTGAACAGCGATAAGTATCCGCGCAGCAAATAATTCGTATCGAAGAAAGCAGAAGGGCAGCCACGTGGCTGCCCTTTTTTATGCTGCACGTTCGGCGAGCTTAGTCGCCGATTGAGGTGGTGGTGGTGTTGTTATTCAACGCTAACGAAACTGCCAGCGTCTGCGCCAGACAAAGTGAGGCGACCTGCGAACGGAAGCCATCAACCTGCGCTTCACGCACCACAAAACACACATCACTGAAGGCGGCGAGCGGGCTCACTTGGCTGTCGGTGATGGCAATCAGATGTGCGCCGCGTTTGGCACCCAACTCAACCAGCTCAACCGCTTCACGCGCATACGGTGAGTAACTGATGGCAATCACCACGTCTTTCGGGTTCACCATGCTCAGCTGCTCGGTAAACATGCCGCCGAGGCCGTCGATCAGGAACGCACGACGCTCCAGATGGCGTAATGCGTAAACCAGATAGGATGCGACGCTGAATGAACGACGCAGGCCAATGATGTAAATGTTCTCCGCTTCATCGAGCATCTTGACCGCTCTGTTCAGCTGGTCCGGATTGACCTGCATCGCCAGCTGCTGCAATGCCTGGCTGTTGACCATGGTGAACACGTTGAGGATTTCTACCGGGCTTTCAGGTGAGCTGGCACTGTCATCAGTAGCCGTCTGACGGAACAGACGCGCACGCTCGGTGTAGTTCACGGTTTCTTCCATCAGGTGCTGACGGAAAACCTGTTTCATTTCGTTGAAACCACTGAAGCCAAAAGCGTTGGCAAAGCGGATCAGCGTGGAGGGCGGCACATCGGCCTGTTGCGCGATGGAAGCCACGGTATCGAACGCGATGCTGTTGCTGTTATCAAGAATATAACGAGCCACCTGCTTCAGGCGTTTACTCAGCGTCTCATAGCGACGACGGATATCGTCCTGTAACAAGGTTAGTTGGGTTGGATTATTGGTCATTACTTCGGCCCGTTAAAAAAGAAAATATGGCTGGATAATGAACGCTATAGTACCAGATGGATGGAAAATTTCATTTGTTTGACGCTATCGTGACGGTTATTTCATCGGTTTATGAAATGCCTCACAAAAAGCGGGGAATGGGCGTCTGGGTCTGCCAATAAAAAAAGCGGCCCTTGCGAGCCGCCTTTGCCTGTCATTCAGACTTATCAGCCGCGCGCTGCGCGCCAGTAGCCGATCAGCCGTAAATAGTTGCCTTTCACCGTTTCAATCAGCGCTTTATCATCCAGTTCTCCGTTGAGCCACTGGCGTGACGGCTGGCCGAAGATAGTACGTCCGACGGCAAAGCCTTTCACCCACGGAGCCTGCGCCGCCGCGGCGAAACCGGCTTTCAGCGTCTCTTCCGGTGCATCAAGGCCGAGCAGCAGAATGCCGCGGCAGTGGGGATCGTTCTGTTCGATCAATCCGCTGATGGCCTGCCAGCTCTGGGCCGACAGCGGTGGCAGCTTCCACCAGTCCGGCTGAATGCCGAGGCTGTAGAAGTGGCTCAGCATGTCGTAATAGTACGATTCATTACGGTCTGGATTGCTCTCCGGCAGAATCAGTTCCAGCAGCAGTTCGTGTCCGCTTTTGTTACAGCCATTCCACACATCCAGCACCAGCTCATCCTGCTCTTTACGCAGTTCGGCGCTGTCGTGCGGATGGTAAAACACCAGGCATTTCACCACGTGTTCCGCCGGCCAGTCGATCAGCTGCGAGCCGATGTTGCCATGCTCCAGACGCAGTGGGCGTGAGCTTGGTAGCTCGATCGGACGGCCAATCCACCAATTTTGGCCGGTGATGGCGTTCAGCGCTTTTTGCCCATAAGTGGTATCTGCGAGGATGCCGCTCTTCTCATTCAGACCCGCTTCGTTGGCCGCTTCCTGCGCTGCCTGCAGCAGCAGCACTTTTAACTGTGGAATGCGATCTTCGCTAACGCCGGCTTCGCGCGCCATATCCGCCAGCTGTTTACGATGGTCGAACGCGAACACGTTGAGTTCTGGCCACTGCTGTTTACGGGTGGTGACGCGGTGCAGATGGTTGAGACGCGCATCAAGATCCGGGCGTTTCACGTCTTTGTCGCGGCCGAGGAAATCGTCCAGCTCTTCTTTGGTTGGCATCGCCGGTGCGCAGCCGTGGCGTGACACCACCAGTGCGCCGCAGGCGTTGGCATAGCGGCACGCCTGTTCCCAGCTTTCATCGTTCAGCCAGCCGCGCAGCAGGCCAGACATAAAGGCATCGCCTGCGCCCAGTACGTTCAGGACTTCCACGCGGACGCCGGTTTGCAGTTTGGTCTGCTCCCAGCTATCTGGAATCTCGCCCTCAAACACCACACAACCCAGCGGACCACGTTTGCACACCAGTGTCGCTTTGCTTGCCTGACGCACATTTTTCAGAGCGGTAAGCGTATCGGTGCTGCCGCCGGCGATATGGAACTCTTCTTCCGTTCCGACTACCAAATCGAAATAGTGCAGCACTTCTTGCAGCTGTTGAGTGACATCACCGGATTCAACGAAACGCGTTTCGCCATCACCCAGTGAAGTCAGGCCCCATAGCACCGGACGATAATCGATATCCAATGCGGTGCGCAGGCCGTTACGTTTGGCGATATCTAACGCTTTCAGCACCGCAGCACGCGTCTGCGGATGTGACAGGTGCGTACCGGTCACAGCAACCGCACGAGAAGAGGTGATGAACTCTTCTTTAATATCTTCCGGCACCAGGCCCATATCGGCGCAGTTGTCGCGGTAGAAGATCAGCGGGAAGGTATCTTCATCTTTAATACCGAGGATCACCAGGCCGGTCAGGCGGTCTTTATCGGTGATCAACCCGTCGGTGTTGCAGCCCACGCGCTGCAGCGATTCACGCAGAAAGCGGCCGTTATGCTCATCCCCTACGCGCGCCAGCATGGCAGACTTCAGGCCTTGAATAGCCGTTCCATAGGCCACGTTGCCGGAAGAACCGCCCAGATATTTATTAAAGCTGGTCATATCTTCCAGACGTGATCCGATTTGCTGACCGTAGAGGTCGACGGCGATGCGTCCGATACAAATCACATCAAGCCGCTTCTGTTGTGTACTCATACCTGTGGTTTCCTTCTGTGATAAGCAGACACTGGGGCGAAGACGCCCAACATCAAGCGCTATGCTTCCGGGTTCTCAAGGTGCCTGATTGGCTTTGGTTGCAGTATGAGGAATGAAAATTCCAAATACAATATGAAATGAAACATTCATCGCGATTTTGTGAGCCAGGTAAAACTCTGACCCATGTGGGTTAGCGGCCTGCTTTTAGGCACCGATTTCGCTGATGCTCTGGCTTGTGAGCCAGGTCGCAGGAAAATGCCCGGCAATAAAGGAAGCTACTGAAGTGAAATGAAATTTCGTTATAGCACTGATTTGACCTTCTACTGTTCCACTTTCCCTCTTGCTACCGCTGCGGTGGCACACGTTTCATCGCTGAATTTGATCTCCATCGCAAAATGAAATGTTTCTTCTGTAATCTCGTTTAATGAAAAAAATATTTGTTTATAATCGCCACACGTTTCACTTATCCGCGGGTGCCATTCACGGCAGCGAAAACCCGAACCGCGTTGTACTCATCACCTGAGTACCAGCATGTAAAGGAAGAAGCATATGGGCACAATCAGACTTACCACGGCACAGGCGCTGGTGAAATTTCTTGATAACCAGTACCTGAACGTTGACGGCGTTGAAACCAAATTTGTGAAAGGCATTTTTGCCATTTTCGGTCACGGTAACGTGCTGGGATTGGGACAGGCGCTGGAGCAGGACAGCGGCGATCTGGTGGTGCATCAAGGCCGTAACGAGCAGGGCATGGCCCATGCTGCGATTGGTTTTGCCAAACAGTCGCTGCGTCGCCAGATTATCGCTTGCACCTCTTCGGTCGGGCCGGGCGCGGCGAACATGATTACTGCCGCGGCCACCGCCACCGCTAACCGCATTCCTTTACTGTTGCTGCCGGGCGATGTGTTCGCCACACGCCAGCCGGATCCGGTGCTGCAGCAGATCGAACAGAGCCACGATCTCAGCATCAGCACTAATGATGCCTTCCGCGCGGTGAGCAAATATTGGGATCGCGTCAGCCGTCCTGAACAGCTGATGACGGCCTGTATCAATGCCCTGCGTGTGTTGACCGATCCGGCGGAAACCGGCGCGGTGACCATTGCGCTGCCGCAGGATGTGCAGGCTGAAGCCTGGGACTTCCCGGAATACTTCTTCCAGAAACGTGTGCATCGTCTGGATCGCCGTCTGCCGACCGCTGCCCAGCTGGAAGATGCGCTGTCGCTGATTGCGCGCAAACACAAGCCATTGATCATTGTCGGCGGCGGTCTGAAATATTCCGACGCGGGCGCTGCGCTGCTGAAGTTCGCCGAGCGCTTTAATATTCCGTTTGCGGAAACCCAGGCCGGGAAAGGCACCATCGTCTCGGATCATCCGCTCAACGTCGGTGGCGTCGGTGAAACCGGCTGCCTGGCGGCCAACCTGTTAGCGAAAGAAGCCGATCTGGTGATTGGTATCGGCACGCGCTATACCGATTTTACCACCGCCTCGAAATGGATTTTCCAGAATCCAGAGGTGAGCTATTTGAATCTTAACGTCAGCAATTTCGACAGCTACAAGCTTGATGCGGTGCAGCTGTTGGCGGATGCGCGTGAAGGTCTGACCGCACTGGAAAGCGGCCTGAAAGGGTTTGAAAACCACTGGGGCGGCCAGGTTGAACAGGCACAAAGCAAGCTGCTGAAAGAGACGCAGCGTGTGTATGCCGCCACTTACAACACCGACGATTTCGTTCCTGAAATCGCCGATCACATCGACCGTGAAGCGCTGTTTGCGGAGTTCGAGCGCCTGACGCAATCGGTGCTGACGCAAAGCAGCGTGCTGGGCACCTTAAACGAGCAGCTCCCAAAGGATGCAGTGATTGTCGCGGCAGCGGGCAGTCTGCCGGGCGACCTGCAACGCATGTGGCGCACCAAAGATTACAACTCGTACCACGTTGAGTACGGCTACTCGTGTATGGGTTATGAAGTCAACGCCGCGCTGGGAGTGAAGCTGGCGCAGCCGCAGCGTGAAGTCTACGTCATGGTCGGTGACGGCTCATTTATGATGCTGCACTCCGAGCTGGTCACCTCGATTCAGGAAGGGGCCAAAATCAACGTAGTACTGCTGGATAACATGACCAACGGCTGCATCAACAACCTGCAGATGGAACACGGTATGGACAGCTTCACCACCGAGTTCCGCTTCCGTAACCCGGAAGGCGGCAAGCTGGACGGTGGCTTTGTGCCGGTAGATTTCGCGGCGATTGCGGGCGGTTACGGCTGTAAAACCTATCGCATCACCACGCTGGCGCAGTTAGAAGCCGCGCTGATTGATGCGCAGAAGCAGACTGTTTCGGTGCTGTTCGACATCAAAGTGCTGCCAAAAACCATGATCCACAAATACTTCAGCTGGTGGCACGTGGGCGTGGCGCAAACCTCCACCTCCGAGCGCACGCAGGAAGTGGCCGACGGCCTTAACGTGCATCTTCAACAAGCACGTAAGTACTAACACCCTTTAGGCCGACGTTCGTCGGCTTTTATTAACCCTGTATACCCAAAATAATTCGAGATGCAGGAAGGCGGCCAACGAAAGAATCCCGATGAGCTGATTTAAGTCAGTGATTCGGGTGAATGAGAGCAGCCAACGCATCTGCATCTTGAAGTATGAAGGGGATACTTATCCGACTCTACAGGTGTAACTATGACGCTCAAACTTGGTGTAATTGGTGCCGGTGCAATTGGTCAGGATCACATTCGTCGCTGCAACAATGTTCTGCAGGGCGCGAAGGTGGTGGCGGTTTCAGATATCAACGTGGAAGGGGCTCGTGCAGCGCTGCAGCGTCTGAACATCGAAGCCGAGGTGTATCAGGATGGTCATCAGGTGATCAACTCGCCGGATGTCGATGCCATTTTGGTGACGTCATGGGATCCGACCCACGAAGAATTCACGCTGGCGGCGATTGCGGCTGGCAAGCCGGTGTTCTGTGAGAAGCCGCTGGCAATGAGTGCCGATGGCTGCCGTCGCATCGTGGATGCCGAGATCAAACACGGCAAACGTCTGGTGCAGGTGGGCTTTATGCGCCCGTACGATGCCGGCTATCGCGCGTTGAAGAAAGTGATCACTGACGGTGAAATCGGCGAGCCGCTGATGCTGCACTGTGCGCACCGCAACCAGAGCGTCGGTGAGAATTACACCACCGATATGGCGATCACTAACACCCTGATTCACGAGCTGGACGTGCTGCGCTGGCTGACCGAAGACGATTACAAATCGGTGCAGGTGGTGTTCCCGCGCTCCACCTCGAAGACCCACGCCAAATTGAAAGATCCGCAAATCGTGCTGTTCGAAACCCAGAAGGGCATTCGTATCGATGTCGAGATCTTCGTGAACTGCGCCTACGGCTACGACATTCAGTGTGAAGTGGTGGGCGAAGAGGGCATTGCCAAACTGCCTGAACCATCCGCGATTCAAATGCGCAAAAACGCGCGTTTGGGCAATGCGCTGCTCACCGACTGGAAAGACCGTTTCATCGAAGCCTATGACGTTGAGCTGCAAGCCTTCATCAATGACGCCACCGCGGGCACGCTCTCCGGGCCATCTGCCTGGGATGGTTTTGCCGCTTCGGTGGCAGCGGACGCGTGCCATAAAGCGCAAGAAAGCGGGGCCATCGAAGCGGTGACCATGCCGGCACGTCCAGACTTTTACGCCAAATAACTGAGCCCGTGCGCTAACACTTCTCTCTCAGAATCAGGGAATTGAAATGAACAAAGACAATGTAAAACTGGCGATTGCGCCAATCGGCTGGACCAACGATGACATGCCAGAGCTGGGCAGCGAAAACACCTTCCAGCAAACCGTGAGTGAAATGGCGCTGGCAGGCTTCACCGGCAGTGAAGTGGGCAGCAAATACCCGAAAGATCCGGCGGTGTTGAAACCGATGCTGGAGATTCGCGGTATCCAGATCTGCAACGCGTGGTTCAGCACCTTCTTTGCCAACGGCGACAAGGCCAAAACCATCGATGAGTTCACCAATCACATGAACTTCCTGCACGCGATGGGCGCGCGCGTGATTGGCTGTTCTGAGCAGAGTAAGAGCATTCAGGGCACCACGCTGGCGGTGCTGGAGCAGAAGCCGATCTTCACCGATGAAGAGTGGCGTCTGACGGCGGAAGGCTACAATGAGCTGGCCGAGATCGCCGTGAAGAAAGGTATGCGTTTGACCCTGCACCATCACATGGGCACCGGCATTCAGACGCCAGCGGAAATCGATCGCTTTATGGAATCGACGAATCAGAATGTCGGCCTGCTGTATGACACTGGCCACATCTATTACTCCGAAGGCTCACAGCAGGCGATGCTGGATGTGCTGACCAAATATCTGCCGCGCATTTTCCATGTGCACCTGAAAGATGTGCGTGACAGCGTGGTGGCGGAAGTGCGCGAAAAATCCCTGTCGTTCCTCGATGGCGTGAAGAAAGGCACCTTTACCGTACCGGGCGATGGCGTGATTGATTTCAAACCGGTGTTCAAAATCCTCGACGATTACGGCTATAAAGGCTGGATGGTGGTGGAAGCGGAACAGGATCCGGCGCTGGCCAACCCGTTCGAGTATGCGGTGAAAGCGCGTAAATATATTCGCGAGAATACCGGCTTATAAGTTCAGTGATGCACAATAAAAAAGGCCGTTATCCCTTGCAGGATAACGGCCTTTTTACGTGAATCGGATTATGAAGCCAGCGACAGCGCCGGTTTCTGGCCGTTCACTGCCAGCCATTCGCTAATGCGCGCTTGTTCCGCTTCGGTCAGCCACATACCTTGTTTGGTACGACGCCAAATCGCATCATCCACCTCGCGCACCCACTCATTTTTAACCAGGTAACGCAGCTCGGCTTCATAAAACTCGTGACCGAAGTTCTCGCCCAGATCCGTCAGGCTGGTTGCGCCTGCCAGCAACTCTTCAGTGCGGCTGCCGTAGGTACGGGCAAAGTGACGCGCCATGCCTTCGCTAATAAACGGATAACGACGGCGCAGACCTGCGGCGTAGTCTTCACGTGAACCCGAGAAATCACCGCCCGGCAGCACAGCGGACTTAGTCCAGGCTGGGCCGGCGTTCGGGTAGTACTTCGCCAGTTTTTCCAGCGCATGTTCTGCCAGCTTGCGATAGGTGGTCAGCTTGCCGCCGAACACTGACAGCAGCGGTGCCTGGCCGTTGTCATCATGCACGTCTAAGGTGTAATCACGAGTGATCGCCTGTGGTGAATCGGATTCATCATCACACAGCGGACGCACGCCCGAGTAAGTCCAGACGATGTCATCTTTGCTCAGCTGCTGTTTAAAGTGTCCGTTGAACACCTTCAGCAAATAGCTGATTTCGTTGTCATCGATCTTCACGTCTTTCGGATCGCCTTTGTACTCCACATCAGTGGTGCCGATGATGGAGAACTCATCCATCCACGGAATGACAAACACGATACGGTTATCTTCGTTCTGCAGGATGTACGCCTGCTTTTCACGATGCACGCGCGGTACCACGATATGGCTGCCTTTGATCAGGCGAATGCCGTATGGCGATTTCAGCTTCAGGCCGTCATCAAACAGCTGTTTTACCCACGGACCGGCCGCATTGACCAGGCCCTTAGCGCGCCAGGTAAAGACTTTTCCAGTGTCGATATCTTCCGCTTCCACCATCCACATGCCGCCTTCGCGCCATGCACGGTTAACGCGGGTGCGGGTACGCACTTCGCCACCCTGTTTCACCACTTCCTGCGCGTTGAGCACGACCATGCGCGCATCGTCCACCCAGCAGTCGGAATATTCGAATCCGCGCGTGATTTCAGGTTTGAGGGCCGATTCCGCGCCAAAACGCAGGCCTTTACTGCCCGGTAACGTGGTGCGTTTACCCAGGCGATCGTACATAAACAGGCCAAGGCGGATCATCCACGCCGGACGCAAATGCGGGCGGTGTGGCAAGCGGAAGCGCATCGGGAAGGCAATATGCGGTGCCATTTTCAGCAGCACTTCGCGCTCGGCCAACGCTTCGCCCACCAGGCGGAATTCGTAATGTTCCAGGTAGCGCAGGCCACCGTGAATCAACTTCGAGCTATTGGAGGAGGTTGCACAGGCCAAATCCCGCGCCTCCAGCATCAGCACTGACAGTCCGCGTCCTGCAGCGTCCACTGCAATGCCGGCTCCGTTAATGCCGCCGCCGATCACGATCAGGTCTTTGGTTTCCACGTAATCTCCTCCGATGTTCGGAATAGTTCTAAAATGTTCGTTTTCGAGCGTAATAATAATCGGAAACCAACATTGATGCCAGCGCTTAACTCAATAAAAACATTTTTGCGTGATATAGCTAACATTCCTGCAGGAAAAAAATCCATAGCCATAACTTTTGTCAGGTTATCGCGGCGGATTCTCAGGTTAAACTAGGTGCTAATTGTGACGACCTTATGAGAGACACCATGGAAAACTTCGAATGTATTTCGGTTCAGCAGGCTAACGAGCACCTGGCACAAGGCGCGCAGCTGGTGGACATTCGCGACCCGCAAAGCTATGCCATGGGCCACGCTGCGGGCTCGTTACATCTCACGAATGACAATCTGGCTGACTTTATCGCGCAGGCGAATCAGGATTTGCCGGTGCTGGTGATGTGCTATCACGGCAACAGCAGCAAAGGCGCAGCGCAGTTCTTGCTGGGGCAGGGATTCAACGCCGCGTACAGCATTGATGGCGGTTTTGACGCCTGGCGTGCAGCGTTCCCCACGCAGGTGGCGACGGGTAGCCTCTGAGACGAACAATAACAATAAAGGAAGGAGAGCACGCACGATGCGCATCACTCAGTTTAACCATCCTCGCATGGCTCAGGCGTTTGTAGATTACATGGCAACGCGCGGCGTCACGCTGCGTATTGAGCGCGAAAGCCACTATGTCATTATGCTGGATGATGAAACGCGGCTGGAGATGGTTGAAAACGAACTTGCCCAGTTTGTCCGCGATCCTAACCATCCGCGTTATCAGGCCGCCAGCTGGCATACCGGCAGTACCGAAAGTGGCCTGCGCTATGAGCGCGCCAACATCTGGACCAACATTCGCGAACGCGCAGGTCCGCTCACCATGACTATCATGATCGCCTGCGTGGCGGTGTTCATCATGATGCAGATTGTGGGTGATGATGTGGCATTAGATTGGCTGGCATGGCCCGCTGATTCCTCGCAATATTTCCAGGTATGGCGCTGGTTCAGCCACGCACTGCTGCACTTCTCGCTGTTGCACATCCTGTTCAATCTGATGTGGTGGTGGTATCTCGGTGGTGCGGTAGAGAAGCGTATTGGCAGCGGCAAGCTGTTTGTGATTATGCTCATTTCCGCGCTGTTGAGCGGCTGGATACAAGCCAAGTTCAGCGGTGTGCTGTTCGGCGGATTGTCGGGTGTGGTCTATGCATTAATGGGTTATTGCTGGCTGCGTGGCGAGCGCGATCCCGAAAGTGGCATTTATCTGGAGCGCGGCCTGATGGGCTTCGCTATTGTATGGCTGATTATTGGTTGGTACGGCGTATTTGGCCTGTCGATTGCTAACGCTGCCCACGTCACCGGCTTGCTGGTGGGTCTGGCGATGGCGTTTGTCGATACGCGCAACGTTGCGCGACGTTAGCAGATATAAAAAGAAAACGGCTCTGAGCCGAGGAGAGAGATGTGAAGCAGACGCAACGTCATGACGCCATTATCGATTTGGTGCGACGCCAGGGATATGTCAGCACGGAAGAGCTGGTAGACCACTTTGAGGTGAGCCCGCAAACCATTCGGCGTGACCTGAACGATCTGGCTGACCAGAACAAAATTCAGCGCCATCACGGTGGCGCGGCGCTGCCTTCCAGCTCTGAAAACACCGCATGGCAGGACCGCAAAATGATGTGGTCAGCGGAAAAAGCGCGCATCGCCGAGCGTGTAGCGAGCCAGATCCCGGATGGTGCCACGCTGTTTATCGATATCGGCACCACGCCAGAAGCGGTAGCGCATGCGTTGCTGAACCACAACAATCTGCGTGTGGTGACCAACAACCTGAATGTGGCGATTCTGTTGATGGCGAAGCCGGATTTCCGTGTGATCATCGCCGGCGGCGAAGTGCGTACGCGTGATGGCGGTATCATGGGCGAAGCGACGCTGGATTTCATTTCTCAGTTCCGTCTGGATTACGGCATTCTCGGCATCAGCGGCATTGATATGGATGGCTCGCTGCTGGAGTTCGATTACCACGAAGTGCGCACCAAACGCGCGATTATCGAAAATTCTCGCTGCGTGATGCTGGTGGTAGACCATTCGAAGTTCGGCCGTAATGCCATGGTCAATCTGGGTAACATGAGCCTGATTGACTACATGTATACCGATCAGGCACCGCCTGCCAGCGTACTCAAAGTGATTGAACAGCACGAAGTCCATCTCGAGCTGTGCTGATTTCATGCAAAAGGGGCGGCCATTGGGCCGCCCGCAATATTTGAGGGGCGCAGCAGCCTGAGCGCCACGTTAAATTCAACTTTTTTCAATCCATCCGCATTTCCCTGTCGCTTTTTTCTTCGCCCCCGGCTTTACTTATCCTTTCTGGTTATGCGCTCGCCCGTCTTTACCGTTAACGGACTCGAAGGGATTGATATGTCGCAGCAAAAATTTAATAAAACACGTTTCGACGCCGCACTTACCCGCCAATGGCAGCACCTTGGACTCACTTCCGCCCAGCAAATGACGCCGCATCAATGGTGGCAGGCGCTTAGCAGCGTACTGGCAGAAATGCTCGCCACACAGCCACCCGCCGCGCCACGTTTAGGCCAGCGCCACGTTAACTATCTGTCGATGGAATTTCTTATCGGCCGGCTCACCGGCAACAATTTGCTTAACCTGGGTTGGTACAACGAGGTGCAAGCTGCGCTGGCGGAGCATCAGGTAGAGCTAAGCGAGCTGCTGGAGGAAGAGATTGATCCGGCACTCGGTAATGGTGGTCTGGGGCGTTTAGCCGCGTGCTACATGGATTCGATGGCGACTGTCGGCCAGGCTGCGATGGGCCATGGCCTCAATTATCAGTACGGTTTGTTCCGCCAGACCTTTGACGATGGCCAGCAAAAAGAAGCGCCGGACGACTGGCTGCGTAATAGCTACCCGTGGTTTCGCCATAACGCCGCGCAGGATGTGCAGGTAGGCATTGGCGGTAAGGTAAAGAAAAACAGCGATGGCACGTTGCAGTGGCGTGCCAAATATCATCTCAAAGGTGAAGCCTGGGATCTGCCGGTGGTGGGCTATCGCAATGGCGTGACGCTGCCGCTGCGTCTGTGGAAAGCCACCAGTACACATCCGTTCGACCTGACATTATTTAATGACGGTAAATTCCTGCAGGCCGAGCAGCCGGGTATTGATGCCGACAAGCTCACCAAGGTGCTGTATCCCAACGATAACCATGTTGAGGGTAAGCGTCTGCGTTTGATGCAGCAATATTTCCAGTGCGCCTGTGCGGTGGGCGATATTCTGCGCCGCCATCATCTTGCCGGGCGATCGATTCATACGCTGCCTGATTTTGAAGTGATTCAGCTCAACGATACCCATCCCACCATCGCCATTCCGGAAATGCTGCGCATCCTGCTGGATGAGCATCAGCTGAGTTGGGATGAAGCCTGGCATATCACCAGCCGCGTTTTCGCCTATACCAATCACACGTTGATGCCGGAAGCGCTGGAGCGTTGGGATGCGTCGCTGGTGGGCGATCTGCTGCCGCGCCATATGCTGATTATCCGCGAGATTAACCAGCGTTTGAAAAAATTGGTGAAGAAACAGTGGCCGGGTGACAGTGCGATATGGCAAAAGCTGGCGGTGGTGGCCGAGGGGCAGGTGCGCATGGCAAACCTGTGCGTCGTGAGCTGTTTCGCCGTGAACGGGGTGGCTGCGCTGCACTCCGAGCTGGTGGTGAAAGATCTGTTCCCGGAGTATCACCAATTGTGGCCCAACAAATTCCACAATGTCACCAACGGCATCACGCCGCGCCGCTGGCTGAAACAGTGCAATCCGCTGCTGTCGCATTTGATTGATGAGACGCTGCAGGTGGAGTGGGCCAACGATCTGGAGGCGCTGGAGTGGCTGGCGCCTTATGCGCGCAAGAAAGCCTTCCGTCAGCAGTTCCGTACCATCAAGCAGCAGAACAAGCTACGCCTCACCGTATATATCAAGCGGGTCACCGGCATTGATGTAAATCCCGACGCGCTGTTTGATGTGCAGATCAAGCGGTTGCATGAGTACAAACGTCAACACCTCAGCCTGCTGCATATGCTGCACTGTTATCGCCAACTGCGCGATGACCCGAAAAATCCTGATTTCGTGCCGCGCGTGTTCCTGTTTGGTGCCAAGGCCGCACCGGGCTACTACCTTGCCAAGAACATTATCTACGCCATCAACAAAGTGGCGGAGGTGATTAACAACGATCCAAAAGTCGGCGATCGGCTGAAAGTGGTGTTTATCCCTGACTATCGCATCACCGCTGCGGAACTGATGATTCCAGCGGCCGATCTCTCTGAGCAAATCTCGACTGCGGGGTATGAAGCCTCGGGCACCGGCAATATGAAACTGGCGCTGAACGGCGCGCTGACCATTGGCACGCTGGATGGTGCGAACGTCGAGATTGCCGAAGCGGTGGGCGAGAAGAATATCTTTATCTTCGGCAATACCGTGGATGAGGTGAAGGCGCTGAAAGCCAACGGTTACAGCCCGAAAAAGCTGCGCAAGCAGAACAAATATCTGGATGGGTTATTGAAGGATCTGGAGAAGGGTAAGTTCAGCGAGGGGGATAAACAGGCGTTTGAGATGTTGCTCACCAGCCTGACCAAAGGCGGCGATCCCTGGCTGGTGCTGGCGGATTTCGACGCTTATCTTGCCGCGCAGCAACAGGTTGAAGCGTTGTGGAAGAATCCTGAAGCCTGGACCAAAGCGGCGATCCTAAATACCGCCCGCACCGGACGGTTTAGTTCCGATCGTTCGATTCGCGATTATCAGGAGCGTATTTGGCAGGCCGCGCGCTGATTTCCAGGTCGCCATTAAGGGCAATCCGAGATGGGTTCGGTACGGTTTTCGTAGGGTGCGCATTGATGCGCACCGCATCCAAGGAGACGCGATGACGCTAAGCAAACTGGATCAAGCCGCGCTGAACGCGGGCATTGCGGTGGATTTTACCAACGCTAACGGTGAGCAGGTCCGTATTAACGACGACACCAAGCGTGCACTGCTGGCGGTGATGAATACGCCGGAAGGTAAAACACCTCCGCTGCCGGCGGTACAGGTATTTGCGGCGCGCGCCAGGCGCCAGCTCACTCCACAGGGGAAAGGCGAGTTTCGCTGGCAGCTTCTGACGGAGCAGGGCAAAGGGTTCAGCGGCACGCTTCAGGGAGGCGAAACGCTGGCCCTGCCGCCGCGTCTGCCGCAGGGCTACCATGCATTCACCCTGCAGCAGGGGAAAAACAGTGGAGCACGCGCATCATCATTGCGCCATCGCGGTGTTATTTGCCTGAGCCATTAGCGCAGGGGGAAAAACGCTGGGGCGCCTTAGTGCAGCTTTATACCTTACGCTCGGAGAATAATTGGGGGATAGGTGATTTCGGCGATCTGGCGCAGATGTTGCAGCACATTGCCGCTAACGGTGGTGATTTTGTCGGCCTTAATCCTTTGCATGCGCTCTATCCCGCGCAACCCGAACACGCCAGCCCGTACAGCCCCACTTCTCGCCGCTGGCTGAATGTGCTGTACATCGACGTCAATCAGGTGGCGGCATTTGCCCAAAGCCAACAGGCGCAACGCTGGTGGACGCTCGCCGCAACGCGTAAGGATGTGCAAGCCGCGCGCGCGACTGACTTTGTTGATTATCGCGCGGTGGCCGCATTGAAAATCACGGCACTGCGGCTGGCCTGGCAGGCATTTCAGCCCGAGGCTGATTTCCAGCAATTTGTCGCTGAAGGTGGCGATCCTCTGCGTTTTCAAGCCGCTTTTGACGGCATCCTCGCTGAACGAGCAGAAAATAACACTCACGAATGGGGATGGGAGAAATGGCCGGAAGCCTGGCGTAATGCTCATCAGCCAGAGGTGCTGAAATGGTGTGCGGCGCATGAGGACGAGATTCAATTTTGGAGCTGGTTGCAATGGTTAGCGCAGCAGCAGTTCGCGGCCTGCTGGCAGCGTAGCCAGCAGCTGGGCATGGCCGTTGGGCTGTACCGCGACCTTGCGGTTGGGGTGGCGCAGCACAGTGCGGAAACCTGGCAGGATCCGCAGTTGTATAAGCTGGGCGCGTCAGTGGGTGCGCCGCCCGATCGGTTGGGCCCGCTCGGGCAAAACTGGGCGTTGCCGCCGCTCGATCCGCATGAGATGCGCGCACGCGGTTATCAGCCGTTTATCGATCTGCTGCGCGCCAACATGCGTGATTGCGGTGCATTACGCATCGATCACGTGATGGCGTTATTGCGACTGTGGTGGATTCCCTACGGTGAAACGGCCGACAAAGGGGCTTATGTGTCGTATCCGGTGGAAGAGCTGATGGCGATTCTGGCACTGGAAAGCCAGCGGCATCGCTGCATGGTGATCGGTGAGGATCTGGGCATCGTGCCACCGATCATTGTTCGCATGATGCGAAGCCACGGCATTTTATCGTGGAAAGTGCTGTTCTTCGAGCAGGAGCGCGATGGCCGCTACCGTCTGCCCTCGGCTTATGCGCGCCAGTCGATTGCCAGCGCCAGTACTCATGATTTGCCCACGTTGAGCGGTTTCTGGCAGGCGGAAGATTTGGCGTTGGGTGAGAAACTCGGCATGTATCGCGATAGCGTTCTGCATGATCTGCAACAGCAGCGCACCGCACAGAAGCAGGCATTGCTGGAGGCATTACTTCAGGCGGGTGCCCTGCCAGCGCGTCAGGGAAAGCTGACGCAAAAACAGCCGCTCACGGCAGCGCTTAATGTGGCGATGCACCGTTTTCTAGCCCGTACGGAAAGCGCATTGCTGGGATTGCAGCCGGAAGATTGGCTGGGCATGACATCGCCCGTCAACGTGCCGGGCACAGTGGATGAATATCCGAACTGGCGGCGCAAGTTGAGTGTGACGCTGGAGGAAATGTTTGCCAATAAAGCCGTGAAGCAGGTGCTGAAAGCAGTGAGTGACGGGCGCAAAGAGAAGTAAAACGTGCGGCAGCTGGGGTGCGCTGCCGCAGGGAGTATCAGTAGTAAGAGTGCTCGCCGCGCTGGTGTTCAGTGAGGTCACGCACGCCTTTCAACTCAGGGAAAGCCGCCAGCAGCTCTTTCTCGATGCCATCTTTTAGCGTCACATCGATCATAGAACAACCGTTACAGCCGCCGCCAAACTGCAGAATGGCGATGCCGTCATCGGTGATTTCCATCAGCGACACGCGGCCGCCGTGGCCAGCCAGCTGTGGGTTGATCTGCGCTTGCAGCAGATATTCCACGCGCTCAACCATCGGCGCTTCGTCAGACACTTTACGCATCTTGGCGTTTGGCGCTTTCAGCGTCAGCTGAGAACCGAGGTTATCGGTGACAAAATCAATTTCCGCGTCTTCAAGATAGGGCGCGCTCAGTTCGTCCACATAAGCGGAGAGCTTTTCAAACTTCAGTTCGGTGTCAGTGGCTTCCACCGCATCAGGCGGGCAGTAAGAAACGCCACACTCAGCAGTTGGGGTACCCGGGTTAATGACGAATACGCGAATCTGGGTGCCATCTTCTTGTTTCGACAGCAATTTTGAGAAGTGCTCTTGCGCAGCATCAGTAATAACGATCATGGCGATTGCTCAATAGTTAACTAAATTACTTGGTTATAATACGCCCAACGCCGACGCTCTACAAGGTACGGCACAGGCAGCCAATATGCACGCTGGCCGCGCCTTGCGCCAGCAAAATGCGGCTGATTTCTGCCACCGTGCTTCCGGTGGTCACCACATCGTCGATGAGCAGGATATGGCATCCGCGCACCGGTATTTCAAGGGAAAATGCCCCGCGCAGATTCTTTTTCCGCGCTGAAGCACTCAGTACATGCTGGATTAATCCCTGCCGTGTGCGGCGCACGCCTTCGCGATACTCACAGCCTAGCCAATGCGCCAGCGGTTTTGCTAACAGCTCGGCCTGATTATAGCCACGTTGCCAGGCTCGACGGCGGTGTAGTGGCACACTCAGCACTAAATTGATGCGCGGCAGGCGCTTTTCACGCCGCGAATTTAACAATTTTAACAAAAGTAGCCGCGCAAGCATCACTCTGAGTGCGGTTATTCGCGAAAATTTTAATTGAATGACCCAGTCGCTGAGGGGCGGAAGGTAATCACTGACGCAGGTCAGAGTGTGCCACGGCGGTGGATGCTGTATGCAGCGACCGCACGGTTGCGTGCCACTGGCGAGTAGCGCACAGCACGGACAGAGTGTCGGCAGGCGGGGGATCTGCTGCAGACAGCGGCTGCACAAACCGTGCAGGGCTATTTGTAATGGCAGGCGGCATAGCCAACACAGGGCCGGGATTGATAGCATAGCGACCTCTTTTCACTTTTCGGGAGTGTAACCGATGAGTTCGCTTTACTGGCACACCACGGGCGCAGGCGATCGCGATCTTGTGCTGCTGCACGGCTGGGGTTTGAATGCCGAAGTGTGGCAAAACATTGTTCCGCGACTTAGCCCGCATTTTCGTCTGCACCTGGTGGATTTGCCGGGCTTTGGCCGCAGTCAGGGCTTTGGCGCACTGAGCTTAGCCGAAATGGCACAACAGCTGCTGCCGCAGCTGCCTGAACGTGCTGTGCTGCTCGGTTGGTCGTTGGGTGGACTGGTTGCCAGCCAGATTGCGCTGATGCAGCCTGAACGTGTCACGGCGCTGATTAGCGTGGCATCGTCGCCCTGTTTTACCGCACATGAAGATTGGCCGGGTATCAAGCCCGAGACGCTGGAGAACTTCCAGCAGCAGCTGAGCAATGATTTCCAGCGTACGGTTGAGCGTTTCCTGGCGCTGCAAACCATGGGAACGGAAAATGCTCGCCAGGATGCGCGTCAGCTAAAAGAAGTGGTGCTGTCGCAGCCGATGCCTTCGGTTGAGGTGTTAGCGGGTGGGCTGGCTATACTGCGCCATGACGATCTGCGCGCTGCGCTGGATGAGCTAACGTTGCCGTTTCTGCGTATTTACGGCTATCTCGATGGACTCGTCCCGCGCAATATTGCCGGAAAGCTGGATGCACGCTGGCCGACATCGCACTCCATCGTGATGGAAAAAGCGGCTCACGCACCATTTGTTTCTCATCCCGATGCATTTTGTCAGCAGGTACAGCAGTTTATCCACGCAACCACATAAACTGCCACGCAGCCAGCGTGATGGGCTGGCTGCCATCAATTTTCTCCCCGCTGATCACATCCTGAAAATGTCGCGTCTGCGGCAGATGCGTGGTGACTTCACGGCTGCTGAGGTTAAACACGCACAGCAAACCGTCTTCACTGCCCGGCGTGTGGCGGCGCAGCATCAGCAGCGTATTTTCACTCTCCAGCAGCGTCATCGCGTTATCCGGATGGAATGCGCTCTGGCGCGTACGTAGCTGAATCAAGGCGCTGAGGCGTTCGTAAACCTGCTGGCGTAACGGATTGCCGCCGCTGATCCATTGCTCCATCTCACGCATTGCGTATTTTTCCCGGTTAATGGCGCGATTGTGTCCTGCGGCGCGTACGCCTTCGTTATCATTTCGCGAACCGAGGATGCTTTGAATATAGATAGCGGGCACGCCTGGGAAAGTGAGCAGAATCGCGTGTGCCAGCAGGAAGCGACGCAGACGCGTGTCATCATCATCTTGCTGTTGGTTGAGAGCATCGAAATAGGTGACGTTGATCTCGTAAGGCTGGTGGTGCCATCGGGATTGTTTTTATAGGACACCAGCGCCCCTTCCAGCGCCAGATCGCGCACCAGCGCCACAATCTCCACCTCGGATAAAATGCCCCGCGCGGGATTGAGTCCGATACCGTCGTGCGAAGCCAGGAAATTAAAGAAGGTGGTGCCAACGCGATCGGTGCCCAGGGTGCTGGCCCACTGGCGCAGCGCGCGTGCTGAGCCGGAGTGAATCGCATGCAGCACCAGCGGCGGCAGTGAAAACTGATACACCATCTGCGCTTCATCGTGACCATCGCCGAAATAGCTGATGTTGTCTTTGTGCGGCACGTTGGTTTCCGTGACGATTACCGTGCCCGGCGCCACTTCATTGGCAATGGCACGGAACAGCTTCACCAGCTGATGCGTTTTCGGCAGGTGAATGCAATTTGTGCCTGGCGTCTTCCACATATAACCCACCGCGTCGAGCCGGACGTAATCTGCGCCTTTAATCAGGTAATCCAGCAATACGCCCACCATGCGAATCAGCACTTCGGGATTGGCAAAGTTGAGGTCGATTTGATCGGCACTAAAAGTGGTCCAGATATAGCGCGTCTCGCCATCGGCCATCGCAAATGGCGTCAGTAACGGCGAGGTGCGAGGGCGCGTCACGGCGCTGAGATCTGTGGCGGGCGGCATGCTGATAAAGAAGTCATCCCAACCGGGATCCAGCGCCAGAAAATGGCGGAACCACTGGCTGTGAGCCGACATATGGTTGCAGACGAAATCGAACATCAGTCGGGTTTCACTGTGCAGCGCCGCAATATGTTGCCACTCGCCGCAAATGGGATTCACCTGGTGATAATCAATTACCGAAAAGCCATCATCTGAAGAGTAGGGAAAGAACGGCAGCAGATGCACCAGATTAAAGGTGGACTGCAGGTGCTGCTGATAAAAGTGCGAGAAGCTGGCAAGCGTTGGCTTATCGGCTTCGCGGAACTGATCGGCATAGCTGATCAGCACCACATCTTTTTCATCCCAATGGGCTTTGCGCGGCAGTTTAGCGGTATCACGCGCAGCACGAATGTGGGAAAGCAGGCGCTCGCGTGCAGCGACGGGAAAGCGGCCTTCGTAAATTTCATCAAGTAGGGCGTTGATTATGTCCATCAGATCGTTGGGCCACGCGGAAGGTCATTTTTTCACACGGATTTTTTCAGCGTAGACGCGGGAAGGGATTTTTCAACTTTAAACGCGCGGAAGCAAGATAGCTTCCGCGCGTGATTCAGGGCAGGAACTTAACGTTTTTTTCCGAATGCGGCGGCCAGTGCATCGCCCATGGCGCTGTTGCCAGCTGACGAATTGGCCGGTTTGCCGCGTGCTTTGTTGTTCGCCGCGGGGCGCGCATTCTCTTTGCCGCTGCTGCGGTTATTACCGCCGCGCGCATTGCTCTCGCCGGGCTGCTCGTCCAGACGCATGGTGAGGGCGATACGCTTACGCTGCATATCCACTTCCATCACCTTCACTTTGACGATATCGCCCGCTTTCACCACCTGATGGGGATCTTCGACGAACTTATCCGACAGCGAAGAGATGTGCACCAGTCCATCCTGATGGACACCGATATCGACAAAGGCACCAAAGTTGGTGACGTTGGTCACTGCGCCTTCCAGAATCATGCCCGGCAGCAGATCGTTCAGCGTTTCAACGCCTTCGGCAAACTGCGCGGTTTTGAATTCCGGACGCGGATCGCGACCTGGCTTCTCCAGCTCTTTGATGATGTCGGTAACGGTTGGCAGGCCAAAACGCTCGTCGGTAAAATCGCGCGCGCTGAGGTTGCGCAGGCCGCCAGGATTGCCCATCAGCTCATTCAGCGCCTGTTCCGTCGCGGCCAGAATGCGCTCGACCAGAGGATAGGCTTCCGGGTGCACCGTTGAGGCATCCAGTGGATTATCACCGTGATTGATGCGCAAGAAGCCCGCGCACTGTTCAAACGCTTTAGGGCCAAGCCGGCTGACTTTTCAGCAATTGCTGACGGTTCTGGAAGCGGCCATTCTCGTCGCGCCAGCTGACAATGTTTTGCGCCATCATGCGGGTTAACCCTGCTACGCGCGTCAACAATGCCACTGAGGCGGTATTCAGATCGACACCCACGGCGTTCACACAGTCTTCGACCACCGCATCCAGCTTTTTCGCCAGCTGGCTTTGGCTAACGTCATGCTGATACTGGCCTACGCCAATGGATTTCGGATCGATTTTCACCAGCTCGGCCAGCGGATCTTGCAGGCGACGGGCAATGGAGACCGCGCCGCGAATGGAAACATCCAGGTCCGGGAATTCCAGCGCGGCCAGTTCCGATGCCGAATAGACCGATGCGCCGGCCTCACTGACAATCACTTTCTGCGCGTTGATTTGCGGGAACTGCTTCTGCAAGTCGATGAAGAAGCGCTCGGTTTCACGTGATGCGGTGCCGTTACCGATAGCCACCAGTTCAACCTGATATTTGGTGCACAGGGCGGCCACGGATGACGCGGCTTTGGCGGCTTGTCCGGTATGAGGATAAATGGTGTCAAACGCCACCAGTTTGCCGGTGGCATCCACCACCGCGACTTTGACACCGGTGCGCAGGCCCGGATCGAGTCCCATGGTGGCGCGCATACCCGCCGGGGCTGCCATCAGCAAATCGTTGAGGTTGCGGGCAAAGACATTGATCGCTTCGTCTTCAGCGCGTTCGCGGATGGTGCTCATCAACTCGGTTTCGAGGTGCAGCAGCACCTTGATGCGCCAGGTCCAACTCACCACCGCTTTACGCCAGCTGTCAGCGGGGGCGTTATTCAGACGCAGCTGCAGATGATCGGCAATCAGGGTTTCACCGTGGCTTTCACGTGGCGCTTCTTCGAATTGGGGATCGGCATTCAGAGAGAGTTGCAGCACGCCTTCGTTGCGACCACGGAACATCGCCAGGGCGCGGTGTGAAGGGACGGAGCTGAGTGCTTCATGGTGATCGAAGTAGTCGCGGAATTTCGCGCCTTCTTCTTCTTTGCCTTCCACCACGCGTGATACGACGTGAGCATTCTTCCACAGATAATCACGCACTTTCGCCAGCAGCGAGGCGTCTTCGGCAAAGCGTTCCATCAGAATATAGCGTGCACCGTCCAGCGCGGCACGGACGTCGGCAACGCCTTTATCGGCATCAACATAACCTGCAGCCAGCGACTCGGGATCCTGTGAAGGATCGGTCCACAGGGTGTCAGCCAGCGATTCCAGGCCGGCTTCAATGGCGATTTGGCCACGAGTACGACGTTTCTGCTTGTACGGCAGATACAGGTCTTCCAGCTCGGTTTTATTCAGCGTGCCGTTGATGGCCGTGGCGAGTTCTGGTGTGAGTTTACCCTGCTCGTCGATGGATTTCAGAATTGACTGGCGGCGATCTTCCAGCTCACGCAGGTAGCCGAGACGGCTTTCCAACAGCCGCAACTGGGTATCATCCAGTCCACCGGTCACTTCCTTACGATAACGTGCGATAAACGGCACGGTGTTCCCTTCATCCAGCAAGCGAACGGCGGCGTCAACCTGGTCGGCGCGTGCCTTCAGCTCACTTGCGATAATCTGGCTCAGTGAATCTTTCATCATCATTAACAATGCTTACACAGGGTTGGAAAATAGGGGACAGTTATACGGATTGGGGCAGCAAATTGCCAGCCGGGGACAGGCGATTCCGTCTTTTTCTGAATGCAGCACGCACATCGCGGCGCACACCTTGCTGATAGCAAAGCAGTCGCTTATTGTTGGCCTCTTTGCTGCATCGAAACACTGTTACCACGAGTAGACGTTATGAAAACCCAACTGATTACCCGCGAAGGCTATAACAAATTACGTGCCGAGCACGACCATTTGTGGAACGAAAAGCGTCCGGAAATCACCAAAATTGTTTCCTGGGCTGCCAGCCTTGGCGATCGTTCGGAAAACGCGGATTACACCTACAACAAACGTCTGTTGCGCCAGATCGATCGCCGCGTGCGTTATCTGCGCAAGTGCCTCGCCGATCTGAAAATTGTCGACTATGCGCCGCAGCAGGAAGGAAAGGTGTTCTTTGGCGCATGGGTTGAAGTGGAGAACGAGCAGGGCGAGGCAAAGCGATTTCGTATTGTCGGGCCCGATGAGATTTACGGTGAGGCGATGAAAGAGTACATCTCGATTGATTCACCGATGGCGCGTGCATTAATCAAGAAAGAGGTGGATGACGAAGTGGTGGTTAACACGCCGGAAGGGCAAAAAGTCTGGTTTGTTAACAGCATCAGGTACGTCAAAGACGCAGAGTAAAAAGAGGCGGAGAATAATGGCTTGGGTAAAAAAGCCTTGGGTGCGACTTATTCTCCGGTGGCGAAAAGGGCTGGCAGTAAAAGGGGAAAGCGCCGCAGCCTTGCCGCGCCTTAAACGTTCGGATTATTTGCCAGGGGTCGTCGCGGTGGTGGTGGATGTGCTGCTGGTGCCTTTGTCACCGCCGCCCATGGTCGCCAATGCCACACCCAGCAAAGCGCCAACCGCACCCACGCCGATGGCGTCTGAGTTGCCCTTGGCGGTGGTTGAGGCTTGTGCGCCAGCCGCTTCGCCCGCGCTGGTGGCCGCATGAGCCTGAGAAAGGCTGGCCAGCACCAGTGCACTCAGCAAGACCGCAGTTTTTTTCATTTTTCTCTCTCCAAAGATGCGCAATGTCAGCAGGAACCCTTGCAGTTTCTGAGATCGTTCTGCGAGAAGAAAGAGTAGATTACTGACTGATTAATCTGACTTTATTTAACGCTGGTCTTGATTAGCCAGCAGAGCGTATTGTTCCGAGAGCAGATCTGCGCGGAAGAGAGAAAGTGCCAGATATTATGCTGCCCTGATGGCGGTATCAGGCTATTCTGGCCTGCCGACTTAAGCCAAATGGCCCGGAATACCATGATGGCGTGCGTCCAGCGCTGAAATGAACCAGATGCGGGAAGAAAAACGCTGAAATTTTCGGATTAGCGCTAAGCGGCTGGAAAACCCCGATAAAAAGCGCGAGACAACGCGCATTTCAAGGCTTAAATTAAATATAAGCTGCTGTTTAATATGCTTTGTAACAATTTCGGCTAGAATATAAACCATTAATAACTGTCACACTCGGGCATCTTTTTTACACAATATTGGCTCAGGCAATGGCGCCTTTGGGAGTTGAACATGCAAGAGAACTACAAAATTCTGGTCGTCGATGATGATATGCGTTTGCGCGCACTGCTCGAACGCTATCTCACCGAGCAGGGCTTTCAGGTGCGCAGTGTCGCCAACGCCGAGCAGATGGATCGTCTGCTGACCCGTGAATCATTCCACTTAATGGTGCTGGATCTGATGTTGCCTGGCGAAGATGGCTTGTCCATCTGCCGTCGTCTGCGCAGCCAGAGCAACCCAATGCCAATCATCATGGTCACGGCAAAAGGCGAAGAAGTGGATCGTATTGTTGGACTGGAAATCGGTGCCGATGATTACATTCCTAAGCCGTTTAACCCACGTGAGTTGCTGGCGCGTATCCGTGCTGTGTTGCGCCGTCAGGCCAATGAACTGCCTGGTGCTCCTTCGCAGGAAGAAGCGGTTATCGCTTTCGGTAAGTTCAAGCTGAACCTCGGTACGCGTGAAATGTTCCGTGAAGATGAACCGATGCCGTTAACCAGCGGTGAGTTTGCCGTGTTGAAAGCACTGGTGAGCCATCCGCGTGAACCGTTATCACGCGATAAGCTGATGAACCTGGCGCGTGGCCGTGAATACAGTGCGATGGAGCGTTCTATCGATGTGCAGATTTCACGTCTGCGCCGCATGGTAGAAGAAGATCCGGCCCATCCACGATACATTCAGACCGTTTGGGGTCTTGGCTACGTCTTCGTTCCGGACGGCAATAAAGCATGAGGCGATTGCGCTTCTCTCCTCGCAGTTCGTTTGCCCGCACCTTGTTATTGATCGTTACCTTGCTGTTTGTCAGCCTGGTAAGACCTATCTGGTGGTGCTGAATTTCGCCATTCTTCCGAGCTTGCAGCAGTTCAATAAAGTCCTCGCCTACGAAGTGCGTATGCTGATGACCGATCGGCTGCAGCTGGAAGATGGGACGCAGCTGGAAGTGCCACCGGCATTCCGGCGAGAAATTTATCGTGAACTGGGTATTTCGTTGTACACCAACGCGGCGGCCGAAGAGAGCGGCCTGCGCTGGGCACAGCATTACGAGTTCCTTAGCGAGCAGATGGCGCAACAGCTTGGTGGCCCGACCGATGTCCGTGTCGAGGTTAACAAGAATTCTCCTGTGGTCTGGCTGAAAACCTGGTTGTCGCCAGACATCTGGGTGCGCGTGCCGCTGACCGAAATTCATCAAGGCGATTTCTCTCCGCTGTTCCGCTATACCCTGGCGATTATGTTGCTGGCGATTGGCGGGGCGTGGCTGTTTATTCGTATTCAGAATCGACCCCTGGTCGACCTGGAGCATGCAGCGCTTCAGGTCGGTAAAGGCATCATTCCGCCTCCATTGCGCGAGTATGGCGCATCGGAAGTGCGTTCAGTGACGCGTGCGTTCAATCAGATGGCCGCAGGTGTTAAGCAGCTCGCCGATGATCGTACGCTGCTGATGGCGGGTGTGAGCCATGATTTGCGCACCCCCTTAACACGCATTCGCCTCGCCACCGAGATGATGAGTGAACAGGATGGCTATCTGGCGGAGTCGATTAACAAAGACATCGAAGAGTGCAATGCCATCATCGAGCAGTTCATCGATTATCTGCGCACGGGCCAGGAGATGCAGACCGAACGCGCCGATCTTAATGGTGTGTTAGGTGAAGTGGTCGCCGCAGAGAGTGGCTATGAGCGCGAGATTGAAAACGCGGTGATGCCGGAAGAGTTGATGCTGGATATCAATCCGCTGTCGATTAAGCGTGCGGTGGCGAATCTGGTGGTCAACGCAGCGCGCTATGGCAACGGCTGGATCAAGGTCAGCAGCGGTCAGGAACTTAATCGCGCCTGGTTCCAGGTGGAAGATGATGGTCCGGGTATTAAGCCCGACCAGTTGCAGCATCTGTTCCAGCCCTTTGTCCGTGGTGACAGTGCACGCAGTACCAGTGGCACCGGTTTAGGCCTGGCGATTGTGCAGCGTATTATTGATGCGCATGAGGGATCGCTGGAGATAGGTGAAAGCGAGCCGGGTGGATTACGCATTCGCGCGTGGTTACCGATTCCGGAAAGTAGCGGTACGGCATTGATCAGTAGTCATCACAACGTATGAATGTTGTCGGGTGGCTGCTAAGCCACCCGAAGGCGCACTCAGGTGCGCCTCAACATCTTTCTCACAGCTGCGGGCCAGCCTGCACCAGCGCTTTACCGGCATCGTTATCGGTGTACTTCTCAAAATTAGTGACAAAACGTTGTGCCAGCCCCTGCGCGGCTTGCTGCCATGCGGCCTCATCCGGCCAGCTGCGACGCGGATCAAGAATCGCATCCTCCACTTGAGCCAGTGAGATTGGCATCTGCAGGTTAAACACTGGCAGCGTCTCTGTTTCCACGTCATCCAGTTCACCCGCCAAAATCGCATTGATGATCGCGCGGGTGTCTTTCAGCGAAATACGCTTGCCGCTGCCATTCCAGCCGGTGTTAACCAGATACGCTTTTGCACCTGCCGCTTCCATACGCTTCACCAGCACATCGGAATATTGGGTTGGATGCAGCGTCAGGAAGGCTGCGCCAAAGCAGGCAGAGAAGGTCGGCGTTGGCTGAGTGACACCGCGCTCAGTCCCGGCGAGCTTGGCAGTAAAGCCTGACAGGAAGTGATATTGCGTTTGCTCTGGCGTTAAGCGTGAAACCGGCGGCAGTACTCCAAAAGCATCGGCAGTGAGGAAAATCACGCGCTGAGCATGGCCCGCTTTGGAAACCGGCTGCACGATATTTTCAATATGCTCAATCGGATAAGACACGCGCGTGTTTTCGGTTTTGCCGGCATCGGCATAATCAACGCTGCCATCCGCCCGCACCACCACGTTCTCCAGTAGCGCATCGCGACGGATAGCGCGGTAGATTTCCGGCTCGGCTTTCTCAGAGAGATGGATGGTTTTGGCGTAGCAGCCGCCTTCAAAGTTAAACACGCCATCGTCATCCCAGCCGTGCTCGTCATCGCCAATCAGCTGGCGATCGGGATCGGTGGACAGCGTGGTTTTACCGGTGCCGGACAGGCCGAAGAACACCGCAACATCTCCCGCTTTGCCGACGTTCGCCGAGCAGTGCATTGAGGCAATACCTTTCAGCGGCAGCAGGTAATTCATGATGGCGAACAGCCCTTTTTTCATCTCGCCGCCGTACCAGGTGCCGCCAATCAGCTGCATGCGCTCGGTGAGGTTGAAGGCGACAAAGTTCTCAGAGTGCAGACCTTGTGCCTGCCAGTCTGGATTGGTGCACTGCGCGGCGTTCATCACCACGAAATCGGGCTTAAACGACGCCAGCTCGGCGTCATCTGGACGGATAAACATGTTTTTGACGAAGTGCGCCTGCCAGGCCACTTCCATCACGAAGCGCACGCTCAGGCGGGTGTCGGGATTCGCACCGCAGAAGGCGTCGATGACAAATAAGCGTTTGCCAGAGAGTTGTGCCGTACAGCGATCTTTCAGCGCCTGCCAGGTTTCCTGCGACAGCGGCTGATTGTCATTTTACCGTTGCCAACGTCATTCCACCACAAAGTGTCACGCGTGGTGTCATCGCGCACGATGTACTTATCTTTTGGCGAGCGTCCAGTGAAGATGCCGGTATCCACGGCAATGGCGCCGCTCTGAGTCAGGGTGCCTCGCGCATAACCTTCCAGTTCCGGGCGGGTTTCTTCCTGAAACAGCGTAGTAAAGTCAGGGTTGTACACCACTTCTGTGGTGCCGCTGATGCCCAAAGCGGCGAGGTCTTGCGATGTCAGGCCGTGAACGCGCATGTGGCTGCTCCTTAAATCGGTGCTTCATAGCATTTTTATGAGGGATTCTGCGTCCTGTCGTGCATAGCCGGGCAGGGCAGATCGCGCGCAGTGTACACGTCTGAGCAGGGTGTAAAAGTGAAGAGAGTTAAAAATGCGAGCTGGAACGTGACAAGCAGAGGAATCCGCCAGTTAATAAACTAAAGTCAGTCTGAAGTAGTTAATTTTAGCGGAAAAGTGATGAATACATTCCTGACAGGAATGCGGGCGGCATAACCGCCCGTAGGGGAACTTAGTGCACTTGATCGCTGTTGCTGGTCGGAGCATTGCGAATGGC
The DNA here is from genome assembly GCF_002095465.1 of Pantoea rodasii. Taxonomy (GTDB): domain Bacteria; phylum Pseudomonadota; class Gammaproteobacteria; order Enterobacterales; family Enterobacteriaceae; genus Pantoea; species Pantoea rodasii. Next base: position 60,116 of record NZ_MLFP01000014.1, read on the forward strand.
CGCAATATCCACCGCATCGTAAACATAATGCGAACCGCAATAATCGCAATGCATATCGATTTTGCCATCCTCTTCAAGGATTTCGTCCACTTCTTCGATCGGCAGCGTGTTCAGCACTTCGCCACAGCGTTCGCGCGAACAGGTGCATTTAAAGCTGACTGGCGTAGGATCAAACACGGTGGCTTCTTCCTGATGATAAAGACGCCACAGCACATCGGTCGCGGGCAGTTCGATCAGTTCTTCGCTCTTCACCGTCTCGGTCAGCGTAGCCAGATGATTGAAGTCATCCGGGTTGGGCTCTTGCGCTGGCAGCACCTGCAACAGAATACCGGCGGCACCTTTATCGCTGGTGCGGATAAACAGGCGGGTTGGCAGCTGCTCAGAGCGCATAAAGTAATCTTCAATGCAGCCCGCCAGCGTATCAGCCTCCAGACCGACCACGCCCTGGTAGCGTTCGCCTTTTTCCGGGGAAATGGTGATCACCAGATAGCCGTTACCGACCATCTCTTTCAGGCTGCTTCCCGGCGCGATTTCAGCGTCTTCCTTCACGCGGGCTACGCCACGCAATTCCTGCTTGTTATTGCCGTTAATCACCGCCAACGTCAGCGGGCCATCGCCCTGCAGCTGAACGGTGATATCGCCATCGAATTTCAACGTTGCAGTTAACAGGCTGGTGGCGACCAGCAATTCGCCCAGCAAAATGTTTACCGGCTCGGCGTAGTCATGATTTTTAACGACTTCGCGCCAGGTTTCGGAAACGTTGACCAGCTCGCCACGTACGGCGACATTTTCAAACAGGTAACGGTGCAGTTGATCTTGAACAGACATAGTATTTCTCTCGTGGGGGCGACGTTTATTTATCGCCCGACAATTTAAATTTCATCAAATCGCGGCGCTCTTTCTTATCCGGGCGGCGATCGGGGTGCGGCATGGTCAGCGCATTCATCTTGCGGGCCAGCGCGGTTTTCTCGCGCTTCTCAATACTGGTTGCTGTCTCCACATACATGGTTTGCGCTTCCGTTGCCGGGCGACGCTGATCGCTGACGGCGGTGATAACTACGGTGCGCTCATCATTTCCCTGACGCAGTGACAGCTCGGCGTGCAATTCCACGATTTTACTCGGTTTGCTGCGCTGGCCGTTGTAATGCACTTTACCGCCTTCAACCATTTCGCGAGCCAGCGCGCGGGTTTTGTAAAAACGCGCCGCCCACAACCATTTGTCGAGTCGGACGCCTTCGCTGATTTTCTCTTTCATTGCGGCTCCTGCTTTAGCGCAGCGTTTCACACAACTGGCGATAATCTCGCACCGCAGCATGACGCTGGAAAGATTGTTCGGGCCGACCAGAATCCGGATTGCTGACGCCTAAACACAAGCGAATGCCCCAGCGTGCTGCCGCATCAAGTATCGCTTCGCTGTCATCAATGAATAACGTGCGTGCACTGTCGAATGCGGTTTGCTGCTGCACAGCCTGCCAAAGACGTGGATCCTCTTTCGGATACCCAAAGGTATGGGTGGAAAGTAATAAATCAAGGTGGGCAGCCAAACCGGTCTGCTCCAGCTTAACCTCAAGATTGTAGGGATGTGCGTTAGTCAGCAAGATGGTGCGTTTGCCTGCGGCACGCAGCGCCTGTAACAGCGGCAGCGTGTCTTCACGCATCGCCGCACGGTGACGCTTTTCCCACGTCATGGCGCGAATATCTAAGGCGAGTTCTTGCGACCAGTAATCAAGACAATACCAGTTTAGCGTATGCACCACGGCTTGATATTTTTGCTGGATCAGCTGATGCGCTTCGGCCAGAGTGATTTCGCGCTCACAGCTCAACGTTTCGGGTACGTGTTCCAGCCAGAAGTGGCGGTCAAAGGCGAGATCGAGCAGCGTGCCGTCCATATCCAGCAACACGGTATCGATCTCGGACCAGTTAAGCGTCATCGTCATACTTCCCCCGACCTAAAAATAGGGCGACAGGGTAGCACAGAAGGGAAGGGCTCAGAACAGCGAGCGCACGCTCTGCATAGTGCTCAGATTGTGGTTGAAGCACTTATCGTAATACTGCTGAATTTCTACCATGCGCAGGCGATTGCGGTGCACGCGACGCAGTGCCAGTAAGCCATTGGTTACGCCACAGATAATCAGCACCAGCATCAGCAATGCGGTTCCCAGATAGCGCCACTGCGCCATCGCATCGGGTTCATTGTGCAAGGCGATATGGCGTGTACCGTTGGCATCGGTCGTGATGCTGGTGATGATGCCATTGGCGGCGAACGGCGTATGCAGCAGCATGCCCGACATGCGTTGCAGTTCACGCCATTGCGACGGCGCATCCAGATCAAACAGCGAAACCGAGGGTTGCGGTTGAGTCACCATCTGACGGCCTTCATCACTGATAATCAGGAAGCCACCCGGCGGGGGACTGTTGAGGTTTTCCGCCGCGCGGCGCGTTTCACGCGAGAAGAAGGTGGACGTTGCGGTATTCACCAGGTTTTCCAATGCTTCTGCACTGACCGGGCGCAGCAGAACATTCATGCCATTGAGCTTGCCGGAGTCAGCGCGGTGGATCAGTGAATCCCAATCTTTCGCATTACCCAGGTTCACCAGCGCATTTTTCAGGCGCACACAGTCCTGCTGCTGACTACACAGGTCCTGCGTTTTCAGCACCAAATCGGCGAAATCATCCAGCAGGATCATGCCCGATTTTTGAATCGCGGAGGCCAGCTGCGGGTTGAGTTTGGGATCGGTATTGGTTTCGGGATGCAGCTGACGCGTGGTGGTATCACGCAAGGCAGCAGCTTTATCAATAATGTCTGACTGCGGTTGCGGCAAAGGCACCGCATTGTTCCAGTAGATTGCTGAGCAGTCGAACGGCATATACGCATAGCTGCGGTTGCTCTGATAGTTGCCGGGCACGGAACACATGCCGGTACCGCTCACTTTTAAGCTGTCACCGATGTGCAACGGCAGCGCGTTGAGTTTATCGACGCTGTTGACTTCAATGCTTTCAGTGCCTTTCACCCACGCCAGGCTGAGCTTGATCGGCATACTCAGGGGAATCCAGGTGAACAACATCACCAGCACCAGCAGTGAGCCGCACGCCAGCACCAGATTTCTGCGCCAGCGTTGAACCGGGAAATTACGCACTTCATCGTGTAAGGAGAGGAAACGACCCTGGCGCACCACCTGACGGTTAAGATAAATATCGATATCCGTCACCTGACCTAAGTCGTGCGCCACATACGGCTGCCAGTGCGATGGATAAACTAAATCGATAATGCCCAGCGAGATGTTGCTCTGCTCCTGATTGGATTCACCAAACAGACCCCAGCGCTTTGGCGCGCCGCGCAGGCAGTGCACATCACGCAGCCCTTTTTCTCCTGGGAAACGGTAAAGCATCCACAGGCTTGCCGCGATGATGGCGCAAGCGGGCAGGGCAATCCACAACATCAGGCTGCCGGGCAGCACCAGACTGAGGAAAAACAGCAGGAAGGCAATGCAGATCGCTACGGCTTCGCGCGTGCCATCCGGGCGCGACAGGCGATACTCATCGGGGGTCTCTTTACGCACCTGCAGCAACTCGACATTTTCGCTCTCTTCTTTGCGAATGGAGGCGTTAGTCGACATGGATCGCACCAGCGGCGGCAGTGCAGGTTGCTCAACGGCGTAGTTGACTAAAGAGTGGCCATTGAGCGAGATCACCAGCGGCAATGTTTGCGTTCGAATCAGCTCAACATAGTTCTCTTCGGCGATGTACTGTTCCCACAGTGGGGGCAGATGCACTTCCACCTCATCGAGGTAGTAGCGCCATTGATGCGCATCATCGGTTGAGAGGCCATAGCGGGTGATGGAACGGGTGACGGGGTAAACGTTATTGCTTTGCGCGGTGAGCGTCAGAGCTTCCGTTTCACGCGACTTCTTTGTGGAGCGGACAGAACTTTGCTGCCGTTGTTTGGCCAGTGACGCGATATACGTTTCGACGGCACGGCGCTCTTCATCGGTCAGCTTACGGCAGGGCGGACTGATGAACGGCAGTGGTTTCGCCAACGGCGGACGATGCCGCATAGCGTACCAATAGCCAACCCCTGCTACTAATGAGCAGGCGAGCATGACAGCCAGAATGATAATAAAAGTGCTCATGCTATGCTCAGTCCAGCCAAAAATCTGCCTTCACGTTTAAGATGTACTCCCGGTAAAACCATCAATACCCGTCAATTTTGGCGAGCGGAAGTCATTCTTACAAGAAAAAAACTCAGATAAAATAACGCACAAAATCATTGAATTATAATTTATTAGATTATTCCTTAATGGGATGTTAACCATACAACACTCAATTAAATATCGGTATTTTCTGAATTTAACAAAACCCCGTTGACTTATTGTGAAAATTTAAGTGTATAGATAACAAGATGTTGTTAGCAGGCGTAAGCAAATATGTGTCATCCTGCTTTCCACTCGCTGCGTGTCGCACATTGCTTCGGGCTTCGGTATGCTGGCGTCATCGCGATTCACAAGGTAGTGCTAAGTTTGAGGCTGATATGAAAGTACCTATGAAAAAACCTGACATCCTCAACGTGGAAGCGGTGGCCCGCTCCCGCTTATTTACTATTGAAGCAGTTGATCTCGCTTTTAGTAACGGTGCACGCCGGGTGTATGAACGTATGAAGCCTTCCGACCGTGAAGCGGTCATGATCGTGCCGATCCTCGGTGATGACGTCATCCTGATTCAGGAGTACGCCGTAGGGCTGGAAAGCTATGAGCTGGGTTTTCCGAAAGGGTTAATTGATCCTGGCGAAAGCGCTTTTGAGGCGGCTGACCGTGAGCTAAAAGAAGAGGCTGGTTTCGGCGCCAAACATCTGGAAGCACTGGGTAAACTCACGATGGCGCCCTCTTACTTCTCCAGCAAAATGAACATTGTAGTGGCTGAAGGGTTATATGAAGAGAAGCTGGAAGGGGATGAGCCTGAGCCGTTAATCGTCCGCCGCTGGCCGCTTAATAATTTGCTGGCGCTGCTGGATGAACCGGATTTCCGTGAAGCTCGTAATGTCAGTGCGCTGTTCCTGGTGCGTGAATGGTTGGTGAAGCAGGGGCGTTTAACGTACTAGCTGATCGTTGCGCGCAAATAAAAAAGCCGGCAGATGCGCCGGCTTTTTTGATCAGAACAGTTCGTGGCTTTGGCCGTTGTCCATGAGTGTGGTGCCCACATCATGCACCGAATACTCCGTTGGCTGGGTGCCGTTAATGAAGTACTCCTGACGGGTATTCCCGCCACCGTTAGCCAATTTACCGGTGCTGCGATCGATGGTGACGGTGACCACGCCATCCGGTGGCGTCAGCGGCTGAACCGGCACGCCATCCAATGCGGATTTCATGTAATCATCCCATGCGGGTTGCGCACTCTTCGCGCCGCCTTCATAGCCAGAAATCTGATCCGCAATCGCACCTGACATCGTTGAGCGTCCCAGCGCGCGTGAGTCATCGAAACCTATCCACACCGAGGTGACTGCACCTGGGCCGTAGCCAGAGAACCACGCATCTTTTGAGCTGTTGGTGGTACCGGTTTTTCCGCCGATATCGTTGCGCTTCAGATCGCGCCCTGCACGCCAGCCTGTGCCCATCCAGCCTGGCTCACCAAACACGTTAGAGTTCAGCGCGCTTTTGATCAGGAACGACAGCGGGGTATTGATCACGTGTGGCGCATATTGCTGATCGCCTGCCGGTTGCGGCTGGGCAGGAACTTGCTCCAGCTCCGGCTGTGGTACGGTTTGATTTTGCGATTGATCGGACGTGGCGACGTTTTCCACGCTCTCTTCGTTCAACGCCAGAGACTTTTTAGTATCGCCGTAGATCACCGGTAAATTACACTGCGGGCAGGCAATCTTCGGCTTCTCTTCAAACACCACGCCACCTTGCTCATTTTCAATCTTGGTAATGAAGTAAGGATCGACCAGGAAGCCACCGTTGGCCATCACCGCATAACCACGCGCCATTTGCATCGGGGTGAACGAAGCCGCACCCAGCGCCAGTGACTCGGTGTGGATGATGTTTTGCGCCGGGAAGCCAAAGCGCTGCAAATACTCGGCGGCGTAATCCACACCCATCGCGCGCATGGCACGTACCATCACCACGTTTTTCGACTCACCCAACCCCTGACGCAGGCGAATAGGGCCGGCATAAGTTGGCGGTGAGTTCTTCGGACGCCAGTCAGCGCCTGCGCCGGCATCCCAACGTGAAATCGGCACGTCATTCAGGATTGAAGCCAGCGTCAGACCACGGTCCATGGCGGCGGTATACAGGAACGGTTTGATGTTTGAACCGACCTGGCGTACTGCCTGAGTGGCGCGGTTAAACATGCTTTGGTTGAAGTCGAAACCGCCCACCAGAGCACGCACTGCACCATCTTGCGGATTAAGTGACACCAGCGCGGAGTTGACCAGCGGCACTTGTCCCAGCCACCAGCCATTATCCACTTTACGTACCCAAATCTGCTGGCCAGTCTGCAGTACCTGAGTCACGCTGCGTGGCGTTGGGCCCTGCAAGGTGTCAGATTTGTACGGACGCGCCCAGCGAACCCCTGCCAGACTCAGCGACACGCTACTGCCATCTTTCAACATCGCGGTGGCTTCATCGGCGGAGGCATTCGTCACCACAGCAGCGTTCAACGGGCCGTATGTCGGCAGATCTTTCAGCGCCTTTTGAATGCGGTTTGTATCCCAGCTTGCTTCGCCCACTTTCCACAACACGTTAGTGGGTCCGCGGTAGCCATGGCGCATGTCATAAGCCATCACGTTATTGCGAACGGCTTGCTGTGCGGCTTCCTGCAGATGACGGGTGACGGTGGTATACACCTTGTAGCCATCATCGTAAGCGGCATCGCCATAGCGCTTCACCATCTCCTGACGCACCATTTCACTCAGATAGGGGGCGGAGAAAGCAATTTCAGGGCCGTGATAGGTCGCGACCAGCGGCGTATTTCGCGCGTCAGTGTATTGCTGCTGCGTGATGTAGTTCTGGTCGAGCATACGCGCCAGTACCACATTACGGCGTGACAGCGCACGGGTATGCGAATAAAGCGGGTTAAAGGTTGACGGTGCTTTTGGCAGACCGGCAATCATCGCCATCTCACTCAGCGATAGCTGATCAACCGGCTTACCAAAATAGACCTGTGCTGCAGCACCGACACCGTAAGCACGATAGCCAAGATAGATTTTGTTGAGATACAGCTCGAGGATTTCATCCTTGGTCAGCAGCTGTTCAATGCGAATCGCGAGGAACGCTTCCTTGATTTTACGCATCAGCGTGCGTTCAGGGCTGAGGAAGAAATTACGCGCCAGCTGCTGGGTGATGGTACTGGCACCCTGCGAAGCATGGCCGGAGACCAGCGCAACGCTGGCGGCACGGAAAATCCCCACCGGATCAACACCATGGTGCTCATAGAAACGGCTGTCTTCGGTTGCAATGAACGCTTTGATCAGCTCAGGCGGCATCTGTTGCAAGGTGAGCGGCACACGGCGCTTCTCACCATACTGGGCGATCAGTTCGCCATCCGCGCTATAAACCTGCATCGGGGTTTGCAAACGCACGTCTTTCAGCGTGTTCACATCGGGCAGCTGCGGCTCTATGTATTTGTACAAACCATAAACCGTGCCTGCTCCCAGCAGAATGCAACACACTGTAAGAATCAATAAATACTTTACGAACTTCACCTGAGAATTCCCATCTGTTGTCGTTTGGGCAGTTTATAAACAATCGCGCGGTAGTATAAAGGCAAGCCTGACGCTTTGATATACCCGTCATACTTCAAGTGGTAGCCGCGAAGGCTGCCTGATGAAGTCTCCTGGGTAAACGTCTTTTTTCCCTTTAAAGATAAGGAGATCGCGTACATGGCTTTTCAACGCTGGCAAATCGGATTGGACATCCAAAACGGGCAACTCTGCGCGCTGGGCATTGAGCGTCGACGTCATGGTTGGCAGTTGCGCCATTGGTGGCAACAACCGCTGCCGCACGATACGTTACGCAACGGCGTGTTGCAAACCACACCACTGTTACAGGAGATGTTGACGCGCTGGCAACGTCATCTGCCCAAGCGCTATTCGCTGCGTGTAGGTTTACCGCCGCAGCTGGTATTGCAGCGAACCTTGCCCCTGCCTGACACCTCACTGAGTGAACCGGCGATGAGCCGTTACGTCGCGTCTTCAGCGCAGCGTCTGTTTCCGGTTGAGCCCGCGACCCTGTCAATTGATTACCGCTCGGCACGCGATGCGTCACAGCTGTGTATTACCGCCGCGCGTCGTGAGGTGATTGCGCAGTGGCTGACGCCTTTAAAACAGTCTGGTCTGCGCCCCGATGTGTTTGAACTCAGCAGCCTTGCGCTAACGCAGATCGCCATGCGCCTGCCGCTTCACCGCGACCAACTGTTGATTCACCCTCTGAGCGATCATTGGTTATGGACACTGGCGGGCGAACAAATCACGTCAGGTGCTGCGACAGAACCGCTCACGCTGGCGCAACTGCGCGATACCTTCCCGCAGGCGTCAGCCATTTTTTGCACCGCATCCGACATGCTGACTGAACAGAGTGTGTCGCACTGCAAGCCCTTGTCACTCCTGCACTACAGACAACCTCCGCTACCAGCGCATGAGGGGGACTTTGCTATTGCCCTGGGCTTAGCGCTGCGTCCGGATGATGCATGATGCTGGCGGTCAATTTACTGCCCTGGCGCATGCAGCGGCGGCAACGTCGCCGCCAGCAAAGTTTTACCTTGCTGGGATGCACATTGTTGCTCACCGGATTCATGGTGCTGGCGTTGTGGTGGCGTGGAAGCGGAGTATTGCGTCAACAACAGCAAGCATTGGCGGAAATCAGCCAGCAGCATGACGCCCTGCGCCAACAACTGGCGTTACAGCAATCGCTGCTACAGCAACGCGATGGCCTGTTGCAGGCGCAGCTTATCCGCCAGCAACAAAAGGATGAGCATCAGCGCTGGCAGCATTTTTGGCAGCAGTTGCCGACACTGCTGCCGGACACGCTGTGGCTTCATCGCGTGGAGCGGCGTCAGGGCATTCTGCTGCTGGAAGGTCAGGCGCAAAGCATGTTGGCCGTGCAGCATTTTCGCCAGCAGCTGCTGATGCAACCGCTGTTTGCCAGAGTGAAGCCGGGCAGCGTGCAGCGTCAGGGCGATGGGCATTATCGGTTCACCCTACGCGCGCGGGTACGGGAGAACGTGGGTGAGTGATGCACTGCAGCGTTGGCTGACATTATCACTCCGCTGGCGCCTCGCAACCCTGCTGGCGGTGGCTCTGCTGCTAATGATGTTGGCGTGGATGATGTTAATGCGCCCGCAGCAACGGGCGCTCGATCTTCTGCTGCGACAGCAGGAAGAGAGGGCCCAACAGGTTCGTCAGCGCCAGCAGCAGCTGGCGGCACGCCCCACCATCAGCGTGCTGGAGCAGGAAATTGCCCATTTGCAGCAACCTGCGGCAGAAATCATTGGGCAATCTACGCTCGAAGCCCTGATTACCGCACGCGGCAATCAACTGGAAAGCTGGCTGCCGGACACTCAGCCACAGCAGTTACAGCTACGCCTTGGCTGGGGCAATTTCTCCCGCTGTTCACTGAGCTGGCGATGACTCACCTGGCGGTGCCACTTCGATTTGAACTGCGTGCCGAGCAGGGCGAATTGAGGGCTCAGCTGTGGCTGGAGGATGAAGATGCGGAGTAGAGCATGGTTGTTATTGCTGTACAGCGGCATCGCGCTGGCACGCGATCCTTTTCAACCTCTTTCGGAGGTGCGATGTCATTCGCAGGTCGCTAAGCCTGATGGCTGGCGATTACAGGGCATTATTGGCACATCAACCCATTCTGTTGCCTGGCTGGTTTCCCCTCATGGAAAAGCCATCGGCTCACTGCGCAGGAAACGTTGCCCCAAACCGACTGGCATATTGCGGAGCTGACCTCAAACCGCCTCCTATTACGTGCCGCACAAAGTTGTTCGCCACAGCAAATTACCTGGTTAATAAAAGGAGGATATTATGAAATGGATGGCCCTAATGTTGTGTCTCAGTCTGAGTCTGTCAGTACAGGCAAATGAAGATCGTTTGAGCCTGGTATTTGATGATGCGCCGGTCGAACGTATTTTGCAGGCGCTGGCAGATTATCAACAAACTAACCTGCTGATCGCGCCCGGTGTTGAAGGACGATTATCATTGCGCCTTGATGATGTGGGATTTGATCGTGCACTGGCGCTGGTCACTCGATTGGCAAAACTCACGGTGGTGCAGGAGGAGGGCGTGCTGCTGGTCTATCCGGAGAGCTGGCAGCAGCAGCAGGTCCAGCAGGCCAACGCGGAGCGCGAGGAAAAACAGCAGCAGGTCCCTCTGGAGCAGCAGTCAATCACGCTGCATTACGCCAATGCCAGCGATGTCTTTCGTAGTTTGCAGGCTGAGCGCTCGCTGCTTACCCCGCGCGGTAGCGTAACGGTGGATAGCCGCACCAATAGCTTATTAATCCGTGACACCGCCCAAGCGCTGCGTGACGCTGCGCGCTGGCTACAAGCACTGGATATGCCGCTTGAGCAAGTTGAACTCTCGGCGCACATCATCACCATCCATGAAGAGCATCTGCGCGAACTCGGGGTGAACTGGAGTACATCTCCGGCGCAAACGGTGACGGCGGCGCTGCGTAATCCCCTGCTGGCGATTCCGCTGGCCGTGGATAATCCTGCTCTGCGTGCCGGTGTGACGCTGGGACAGGTGAGCGGTGAGCTGCTTAATCTTGAACTCAGCGCGCTGGAGAAGGAAAACCATATCGAAATCATCGCCAGCCCACGTCTCTTTACCTCCCATCAGCAAACCGCCTCCATCAAGCAGGGCACCGAGATTCCCTATGAGGTGAAATCAGGCAGTAGCGGTGCAACGGCGATTGAGTTCAAAGAGGCGGTATTGGGGATGGAAGTGACGCCGGTGGTGCTGGGCAATGGTCGTATTCAGTTAAAACTGCGGCTAAGCCAGAATATGCCGGGTCGCAGCCTGAATGTGGGTGAAAGCCGCGTATTGAGTATTGATAAGCAAGAAATTGAAACGCAGGTAACGTTGCGTGATGGCGAAACGCTGGCGCTGGGCGGTATTTTCCAGCAGCAGCGGATGCAGGCGGAAAAACGCGTGCCCTGGCTGGGTGAAGTGCCTTTACTGGGCAGTCTGTTCCGTCAGCAAACGCAAGAACACAAAAAGAAGGAGCTGGTGATCTTTATTACCCCCAGACTGGTCAGGGAAGCAGCGCTTACAGCCGGATAAAGCGGAAAATTCACTCTGATTTGCCATCTGCGTTGACGCAGGGCAGGAATTAGCTTACAAGGTTTAGCGATTTTTAAAACGGTGTAGCGGAACGCGGCAGGATAACCTTCCGATGGGCGTCAGTCACAAGCGATACTGGCGTCAGAATATATTTTCCCTAAATAAATCGAGTTAATGCACGGCGGTGAAAACGTTAATTCCTAAGCTTATATTGGTAAGTTTCAGGGACACGAAAACACAGCCAGCGCGCTTGTAGCTTGATGTGTGAGGGAAAACAGGAGGGGCGTTACCGTCTCGCGAACCACAGACCGGTCCTGTTAATAGGTCGCCGGAGGCAATTTATTCGGTTGCCAAACGGCCATGAGTGTTGAGATAATTTTCCATCTGACTCTTGTTAATGCTCATGAGGTCTCAGTTCCTGTCCCGCCAGCACTATGCTGAACGCGGGTATCATCAACGAATTCTTAGTAATACCGATAAAATGGCAGAGAAACGCAATATCTTTCTGGTTGGGCCGATGGGTGCCGGCAAAAGCACTATTGGTCGTCAGTTAGCTCAGCAACTCAATATGGAATTTTTCGATTCCGATCAGGAAATTGAGCGACGTACCGGAGCGGATGTAGGCTGGGTATTTGATGTGGAAGGCGAAGCCGGTTTCCGCGATCGTGAAGAAAAGATCATTAATGAACTCACCGAGAAGCAAGGCATTGTCCTGGCGACAGGTGGAGGTTCTGTCAAATCCCGTGAAACCCGCAATCGTCTCTCCGCCCGCGGCGTGGTCGTTTATCTTGAAACCACCATCGAAAAGCAACTTGCTCGTACGCAGCGTGATAAAAAGCGCCCGCTGTTGCAGGTTGAAGAGCCGCCGCGCGAAGTACTGGAAGCTTTAGCTGGCGAACGTAATCCACTTTATGAAGAGATCGCTGACGTCACCATTCGCACTGACGATCAAAGTGCAAAAGTTGTCGCCAATCAGATCATCAACATGCTGGAAAAAAATTAATCCAGCGCCCTGAGGGCTCAGCAATAGGTATCGGTCATCATGGAGAAGATCACTGTCTCACTCGGGGATCGTAGTTACCCCATCACCATCGCTGCCGGACTGTTTCACGATCCGGCTTCTTTTTGGCCGCTAAAAGCAGGCGACAACGCCATGCTGGTGACCAATGAGACGCTTGCTCCGATCTATCTCGACGCGCTGTCAGCACGGCTTAAGCAGGCGGGCGTGAAGGTGGATCAGGTGATTTTGCCGGATGGCGAAAAGTACAAGACGCTGGCCGTGATGGACGAGGTCTTCACCGCATTACTGCAGAAACCGCACGGTCGTGATACCACGCTGATTGCGCTCGGCGGTGGTGTTATTGGTGATCTTACTGGATTTGCCGCCGCGAGCTATCAACGTGGTGTGCGTTTTATCCAGGTACCAACAACATTGCTCTCTCAGGTCGATTCTTCGGTGGGCGGCAAAACGGCCGTCAACCATCCGTTGGGCAAAAACATGATTGGTGCCTTCTACCAGCCTGCATCTGTGGTGGTAGATACCGATTGCCTGGCGACGCTACCGGCACGTGAATTGTCGTCCGGTCTGGCGGAAGTGATCAAATACGGCATTATTCTTGATGGGGAATTCTTCCAGTGGCTGGAGCAGAATCTTGATGCTCTGTTGGCACTGGATCAGAAAGCCCTGGCTTACTGCATCCGTCGTTGTTGCGAACTTAAAGCTGAAGTGGTTGCCGCCGATGAACGTGAAAACGGTCAGCGTGCGCTGCTTAATTTGGGCCATACTTTTGGTCATGCGATTGAAGCGCACATGGGCTACGGCAACTGGTTGCACGGCGAAGCGATTGCGGCAGGTATGGTTATGGCAGCACGCACAGCCGAACGGCTGGGTCAGTTCTCGTCAACGGATACCGATCGCATCATCGCGCTGTTTTTGCGTGCCGGTTTGCCGGTGCACGGTCCATCAAGCATGCCGGCTGAAGCCTATCTTCCGCACATGATGCGCGATAAAAAAGTGCTGGCAGGTGAAATGCGTTTGGTGCTGCCTCTCGCAATTGGCCGCTCTGAAGTGCGCGCAGGTGTTGCTCATGATATGGTGCTGGCAGCAATTAACGATTGCCAGAAACCCTGAATTTAAGCAGTGAGTGGTGATGCGGTGCGTGGGAAGCGTGCCGTTTTACGGAGGAGGCTAGATGGATGAGTTCAAACCGGAAGACGAGTTAAAACCTGATGCCAGTGACCGCCGACCCACGCGGCCTCGCAAAACGTCTTCTGCGCCGAAAGCGAAGGTACCGGTATCTCGTCAGCATATGATGATGGGAATCGGGATCCTGGTTCTATTGCTGGTGGTGCTGGGTATTGGTTCGGCATTAACCGGTCCGGATGAGAAGAAACCCGCAGCGCCAACGGCCACCAATGGCAGCGTGGCGCCGACTTCCGCTGGCAGTGAAAAGAACATCGACCTTTCTGGCTCGACGTCCATGAGTGGCCAGCAAAACGCCGCGCCTTCAGCTGAAGGAAGTGCACCACAGACGCCAGCTGCATCATCCTCACCAGCAGGCAGCGACTCCAACGCGATTTCGATGCCAGCGGTATCTTCAACGCCGACGCAAGCTGCACCTGTCGATACGCCAGCCAATCAGCAACGTGTGACGCTGCCGGGCGACCTCAACAGCGCGCTGAGCAACCAGCAAGGCCAGGTTGATAGTGCGGCGCAGGGTGCACAAGGCAACAGTTCATTGCCCACCGCACCCGCCACCGTCAGCGGCAATGGCAAGGCGATAACGCCGCCTGCGATGCGTTCTGAAACACCAGCACGTACCAGCAACAACGGTACGCGTGAGACGCACAGCAACGCCACTACGCATAAAACGCCGGCTACCACCAAACCGGCCGCCGTGGCGAAAGAGAATAAAACGCATACCACCGCGGCGCATAATCCGCCGGCTAGCGGCGGTAGCAGCACGTCATTGCCAGGCGGTGGCAGCTACACGCTGCAGCTGAGCGGTGCGTCGAAAGAAGAGAGCCTGAATGCCTGGGCGAAGAAACAAAATCTGAGCGGTTATCACGTGTATAAAACCACGCGTAACGGTCAGCCGTGGTACGTGTTGGTCAGTGGTGCATATGCCACGCCAGCCGATGCCAAGCGTGCAGTGGCGTCATTGCCTGCTGAAGTACGCGCGGCGAATCCGTGGGTAAAACCGTTGAGTCAGGTGAAGAAAGAAAGTCAGTAATTGATGTGGGGCCGCCGTCACGCGGCCCCGTTTAAAGCGCAGAGCTGCTGTCGGTTCCACCACAGCCAATAATTAAGATGTAATAACCACGACAGCATGAAGAAAAATCGCGCTTTCCTTAAATGGGCCGGAGGGAAATACCCACTGCTTGACGATATCCGTCGTCATTTGCCACAAGGTGACTGTTTAATCGAACCTTTTGTGGGTGCCGGTTCCGTATTCCTCAACACCGATTATGATCGCTATCACCTGGCGGACATCAACGGTGACCTGATTAATCTCTACAACATCGTCAAAAACCGCACCGCCGAATTCATTGAAGACGCGCGGCAGCTGTTCACGCCTGAAGGTAACATCGCAGAGACCTACTACGCGCAACGGCTGGCATTTAATGCCAGTAAAGATGAATATCAGCGCGCACTGCTGTTTCTCTATCTCAATCGCCATGGTTACAACGGTTTGTGCCGCTACAACCTGCGCGGTGAGTTTAATGTGCCTTTTGGCCGTTATCGCAAACCTTACTTCCCGGAAGCAGAGCTGTTGTGGTTTGCCGAACGGGCGCAAAAAGCGACCTTTGTCTGTGAATCGTACGATGTTACTCTGAACAACGCCCCTGCAGGCTCAGTGGTTTATTGCGATCCGCCCTATGCGCCGCTTTCGGCGACGGCGAACTTTACCGCTTACCACACCAACAGTTTTAGCCTGCGCGAGCAGCAACATTTGGCAGAGCTGGCCAATAAGCTGGCGTATGAAAACAGCATACCGGTGCTGATTTCCAACCACGACACGTTACTCACGCGTGAGTGGTATCAGAATGCGGTTTTACACGTAGTCAAAGCCCGGCGTTCCATCAGCCGAAGCATAAGTGGTCGCACTCAGGTAGACGAACTGCTGGCGCTTTTCCGCTAGCCTGTTTCGTCCGCGACCAACGCATTACGCCAGCTTCGGCTGGCGCACAAAATTGGGAGAATCGGATGAAACAATTTTTACTGGCCCCTTCAATCCTTGCTGCTGACTTTGCTCGCCTGGGCGAAGATACCGCCAAAGCGCTGGCGGCAGGGGGTGATGTGGTTCATTTCGACGTGATGGATAACCACTATGTTCCCAATCTGACTATGGGTCCGATGGTGCTGAAAGCCTTACGTGATTACGGCATCACTGCGCCGATTGATGTGCATCTGATGGTTAAACCGGTCGATGCGCTGATCCCCGAGTTCGCCAAAGCGGGCGCGACCTTCATTACCTTCCATCCTGAAGCCAGTGAGCACGTTGATCGCACGTTGCAACTGATTAAAGAGCACGGCTGTAAAGCGGGCCTGGTGTTCAATCCGGCCACGCCACTGGATTACCTCGACTACGTGATGGACAAGCTGGATATCATTCTGCTGATGTCAGTGAACCCTGGATTCGGTGGTCAATCCTTTATTCCCGGCACGCTGGACAAACTGCGTCAGGCACGTCGTTTGATCGATCAGAGCGGTTACAGCATCCGCCTGGAAGTGGACGGTGGCGTGAAGATCGACAACATTGGTCAGATTGCGGCAGCGGGCGCGGATATGTTTGTCGCGGGCTCGGCAATTTTCGGCCATCCGGATTACAAAAAAGTGATCGACGAAATGCGCGGCGAACTGGAGAAAGTTAATGGCTCATTTCACTGATATTCGTGCGCTGGCGTTTGATCTCGATGGCACGTTGGTTGACAGCGCACCGGGTCTGGCGCAGGCGATCGATCATGCTTTAGGCGATTTACAGCTGCCGCCTCCGGGCCTGGCGCTGGCCTCCACTTGGATTGGCAACGGCGCGGATGTGATGATGGCGCGTGCGCTGACCTGGGCATTAGGTCGCGAGCCGCACGCCGAAGAACAACGCGATGCGCGCACGCTGTTTGATAAGTACTACGCCGAAACGGTGGAAGCGGGCAGTACGCTGTTCCCGCAGGTCATTGAGACGCTAGCCGCGCTGCACGCCAAAGGCTTGCCGATGGCGATTGTCACTAACAAGCCGACGCCGTTTGTCGCACCTCTGCTGCAATCGCTGGGCATTGCCGATTTCTTCACGCTGATTATTGGCGGTGATGATGTGGTGGTGAAAAAGCCCCACCCGGCGGCGATCTTCCTTGTTCTGGGTCACTTTGGCGTGCTGCAGAAAGAATTATTGTTTGTAGGCGATTCTCGTAATGATATTCATGCGGCTCAGGCCGCAGGCGTGCCGAATATCGGTATGACTTTCGGCTACAACTATGGCGAGCCAATTGCCGCCAGCCAACCCGATTTAACTCTCGATACTTTTAGCGAACTTTTGCCCGCTCTCGGGCTGTAATTATCAGGATATAACATGAGCAAACCCATCGTTTTCAGCGGCGCCCAGCCTTCCGGTGAACTGACCATTGGCAACTATATGGGTGCGCTGCGTCAGTGGGTGCAGATGCAGGATGATTTCCACTGCATTTACTGCATCGTCGATCTGCACGCCATCACCGTTCGTCAGGATCCTGTTGCGCTGCGCAAAGCCACGCTGGATACCTTAGCGTTGTACCTTGCCTGCGGTATCGATCCGGCAAAAAGCACCATCTTTGTTCAGTCGCATGTGCCAGAGCACGCGCAGCTGAGCTGGGTGCTGAACTGCTACACCTATTTTGGTGAGCTGAGCCGTATGACGCAGTTCAAGGATAAGTCCGCGCGTTATTCTGAGAACATCACCGCTGGCTTGTTCGATTACCCGGTGCTGATGGCGGCCGATATTCTGCTGTATCAGACCAATCAGGTACCGGTGGGCGAAGATCAGAAGCAGCACCTGGAACTGAGCCGCGATATCGCTGGCCGTTTCAACGCGCTGTATGGCGATGTGTTCAAAATCCCTGAGCCGTTTATTCCAAAGTCAGGCGCACGCGTGATGTCGCTGCTGGAGCCGACCAAGAAGATGTCGAAGTCGGATGACAATCGCAACAACGTGATCGGCCTGCTGGAAGACACCAAAGCGGTAGTGAAGAAGATCAAACGCGCGGTCACCGATTCCGCCGAGCCGCCAGTGGTGCGTTACGACGTGAAAGAAAAAGCCGGTGTCTCTAACCTGCTGGATATCCTGTCTGGTGTCACCGGTAAGTCGATTCCGCAGCTGGAGCAGGAGTTCGAAGGCAAGATGTATGGCCACCTGAAAGGCGAAGTGGCGGAAGCGGTTTCCGGCATGCTGACTGAGCTGCAGGAGCGTTATCATCGATTCCGTAACGACGAAGCGTTCCTTAATCAGGTCATGCGTGAAGGTGCCACCAAAGCGCGTGCGCAGGCGCAGGAAACGCTGAAGAAAGTCTATGAAGCGGTGGGCTTTGTGGCTCAGCCTTAATCAGCTGTCTGACCTAAGAACGGCGAGTTGTCATGACTCGCCGTTTTTTTATGTTTAAAACCAGCGTAACTGATGGCGCAGGCTAACCACGCGCCCGACGATAATCAGCGCTGGACTGGCAAACTGCTGTGCCAGCGAACTGAGTTCAGCCAGCGTCGCGGTTTCGACGCGTTGATCGGGTGTGGTGCCGTTTTGCACAATCGCCACCGGCATCGCCGCATCCATGCCGTGCTGCAACAGCTGGCGCTGGATCTCGGGTGCCTGATTCAGCCCCATATAGAACACCAGCGTTTGCTGCTCTGCCGCCAGCTTCTGCCATTCAATCTCACCCTGCTGTTGCAGATGGCCGGTGACAAAACGCACGCTCTGGGCGTGATCGCGGTGCGTCAGTGGAATACCGCTGTAAGCGGCACATCCGGATGCGGCAGTGATACCCGGCACCACGCTGAACGGAATGTTGTGCTGCGCCAGGATCTCCAGCTCCTCACCGCCACGGCCAAAAATAAACGGATCGCCGCCTTTTAGCCGCACCACGCGTTTGCCGCTCTGCGCTTGTTCCAGCAGCAGCTGATTAATTTGCGACTGCGGTACGCAGTGATGACCGGCCTGTTTACCGACGAAGATGCGTTCTGCGTCGCGGCGTACCAGGTTGAGAATCGGTTCGGACACCAGGCGGTCATACACCACCACATCGGCCTGTTGGATACACTGCAAACCTTTCAGCGTCAGTAATCCGGCATCCCCCGGACCTGCGCCCACCAGCACCACTTCACCTTGCTGAGACAGCGGCGCATCAAATAAGCTATCAACGATATGATCGGCGCGTGGCTGGTCACCATTGGCCAGCGTTTGCGCCAGACGATCGCTGGCAAAGAAGCGTTCCCAAAATGCCCGGCGCTGCCCCATGCTCGCAAATGTCTGCTTCACCCGATTGCGTAGCGATCCGGCGAGTGAAGCCAGCTGACCCAGATGCTGTGGCAGCATCGCTTCCAGCTTCTCACGCATCAGGCGCGCCAACACCGGCGCGCGGCCACCGGATGACACCGCAATCATCAGCGGGGAGCGATCGACAATCGACGGCATGATAGCGCTGGCTTCCTGCGGTGCATCTACCAGATTGCAGAAGATGCGACGCGCTTCTGCGGCATCGCCCACTTGCTGATTCACCGCGTCATCATCGGTGGCGGCAATCACCAGCCAGCAGCCTTCCAGCCAGCACTCCTCAAAGGTGCCGGATATGAGGTGCAACTTTCCCTGCTCGGCCCACTGCTGAAATACAGGGGAGAAATCCAGTGCGCCGACGTGCAAATCGGCACCGGCATCCAGCAGCAGGCGCGCTTTGCGTTCTGCTACATCACCGCCGCCGACCAGTAAACAACGTTTGCCCTGCAGGCGGCAAAACAGCGGGAAATAGTCCATCGCTCATCCTCAAAAAAGCCCGCAATCTGCGGGCTCAAAACGTTAAACAGATTTAAGCGCAGTGGCTTGTGTCGCCACTTGCGGTCGCTGAGCCTGTGGCGTGGCGTACCAATAACCCAGGCCCATCAATATCATCCCGGAGAACATGTTACCCAGCGTCACCCACAACAGATTGTGGCCGATGCCGCTCAAGGTCAGATCGGCATTATGCTGACCAAACCACGACAGTGCAAAGACCGTCATGTTCGCGACGGAGTGTTCGTAGCCAGAAGCGATAAACGCCAACAGGCACCACCAGATGGCAATGAACTTCGCCGTGCCTTCAGTGCGCACCGCCATCCAGATCGCCAGACACACCAGCCAGTTACACAGCGCACCTTTAAAGAACAGCGCCATCGCCGGTTGGGTAGTTTTCGCCAGCGCTGCGCTATGAATCAAGGCGCTGGCATTCGGCAGCATCGCACCTGCCGCGTAGTAATAGAGCAGGGCGACAAATACAGAGCCGATCAGATTGCCCAGCCAGGTTTGTGGCAGCACGCACCACATCTGGCCCTGGCTAATGGTGCCCGCTTTAACGCCGACGGTGAGGAACAGGGTGTGACCAGTAAACAGTTCTGATCCCGCAATGATCACCAGCGTCAGGGCGATACCAAAGGTGGCTCCCATCAATAGCGGACGGTAAGCCGGATCGACCAGATTGCCGAGGGTGAATATCAGAATGATGGCGAGGCCCACATAAGCGCCCGCCATCGCCGAGCTGATCCAGAAGGCGAGCGGGCTGTGCTGCGCGGTACGCACAATGCGTGCTGCGTTGTTGGCGCAGGTGTTCAGGGTGTCAGTAAACATAGTGACGTCTCATAAAGTAAAGGAATTCGGTCAGGCGAACACTTCGACCCATTGATTGCTGACGCGCACCGCATAGCTCGCTACAGAATGGGTGGCATCCTCCAGGCAAAAGCCGTCACTCAGGCGGAAGCGCTGTTTCTTCAACGGGCTCGCCACCCACAGCGCGTGCTGGTGTTCTGCAATCAGGCCGCGCGATAACACGCTGGCTTCGGAAAAAGGGTCGATGTTGCTTAAGGCGTAAAGCTGCTCATCGTCACGCGGGCGGAAGATGGCAATCTGCTGGCCATTGATCAGTGCACAGACGCCGGTCGCCGGCAGGATTTGGTTGAGTTCACATACGGAATACCACTGGCTCATGCGTCGATCTCCTCAATCTGGCTGATGGCAATGCGCTCGGCAGGACGCGCCGGACGATGCTGATCGCGCTGGGCAACGTGTTGTACCAGCGGGTCACGCTGTTCGCTATTGATAAAGGTGCTGAAGTGAATTTGCTGCCGGGGATCGTTCACTGTCGCAGCCCATTCGCATTCAACTTCAGCGCGCAGGCGCGCCAGTTCAGTTTCCAGCTGCGCGTTGAGGTTGAGTTTGTCGTCAACAATCACGCTGCGCAGATAGTCGATGCCGCCTTCCATATTTTCCAGCCACAGTGAGGTGCGCTGCACACGATCGCCGGTGCGGATATAGAACATCATGAAGCGGTCGAGGTAGGTGAGCAGGGTGTCGCGATCCAGATCCGCCGCCAGCAAATCGGCGTGGCGCGGCTTCATGCCACCGTTGCCGCACACGTACAGGTTCCAGCCCTTTTCCGTGGCAATGATGCCGACGTCTTTGCCCTGCGCTTCCGCGCATTCACGCGTGCAGCCAGAAACGCCAAACTTCATTTTGTGTGGGGTGCGAATGCCTTTGTAGCGGTTCTCCAGCTCGATGCCGAAGCCAAGGCTGTCACCCACACCGAAACGGCACCAGCTGCTGCCAACGCAGGTTTTCGCCATGCGTAGCGCTTTGGCATACGCCTGGCCGGTTTCAAACCCGGCATCAATCAGCTGGGACCAGATGGCGGGTAGATCGTCGCGCTGGGCACCGAACAGGCCAATGCGCTGTGAACCGGTGATTTTGGTGTAGAGATTGAACTCACGTGCGACGGCGCCAATGGCCATCAAACCTTCTGGCGTGATTTCGCCACCGGCGGAGCGCGGGATCACCGAGTAAGTGCCATCTTTCTGGATATTGCCGAGGAACAGGTCATTACTGTCTTGCAACGGCGCGAGCTGCGGCTTGAGGACATAATCGTTCCAGCACGAGGCGAGCAGTGAAGCTACCGTGGGCTTGCAC
This sequence comes from Pantoea rodasii, assembly GCF_002095465.1. GTDB lineage: Bacteria > Pseudomonadota > Gammaproteobacteria > Enterobacterales > Enterobacteriaceae > Pantoea > Pantoea rodasii. The sequence continues at coordinate 81,566 of NZ_MLFP01000014.1, forward strand.
ACCTCACAGCCGTAACCCTGACCGTATTTCGTCAGCAGCGCATCAAAGGATGTGATCTCTTCGACGCGAATCAGGTGATACAACTCCTGGCGCGAATAAGGCAGGTGCTCGCACAGGTGGTTGTTAACTTCGATACCCTGGCGACTCAACTCCGCGTTAAGCACTTGAGTGATCAGCGGGACACATCCGCCGCAGCCGCTACCCGCGCGGGTTTCACTTTTCAGCATTGCGACGGTGTGACAACCGCCCTGAACGGCTTTGACGATATCGCCTTTACTGACATCAAAGCAGGAGCAAATCTGCGCGCTGTCTGGCAGTGCATCCACGCCCAATACCGGTTTCTCACCGCTGCCTGCGGGCAGAATCAGCATTTCTGGGTGCTCGGGCAGTGCGATATTATTCAGCGCCAGCTGCAGCAGATTGCCGTAATCGCTGGTATCGCCGACTAATACCGCGCCGAGCAGCGTGCGGTTGTCTTCACTGACAATCAGGCGTTTGTAGATGTGTTTCTGTTCATCGAGCCAGATGTAACTCCGCGCACCCGGCGTGCGGCCATGCGCATCGCCAATGCCACCGACATCCACGCCCAGCAGCTTGAGTTTGGCGCTCATGTCGGCACCGGAAAAGGCGCTGTCCCGCCCCAGCAACGCATCGCTGGCGACCTGTGCCATTTTGTAGCCCGGCGCCACTAAGCCGAACAGCCGGTTCTGCCAGGCGGCGCATTCACCGACCGCATAAATCGCCGGATCGCGGGTTTGGCAGCGGTCGTCAATGGTGATACCGCCGCGCTGGCCGATTTCCAGCCCACACTGTTTTGCCAGTTTGTCCTGCGGACGAATACCGGTAGAGAACACGATGAAATCCACCTCCAACGCGCTGCCATCGGCGAATTCCAGCGTCTTACCGCCTTTGGCGTGATGCACAATTTGCTGAGTGTTTTTGCCGGTGTGCACGGTCACGCCCATTTGCTCAATCTTGCGACGCAACTGATCGCCGCCTTGCACATCCAGCTGTTCTGCCATCAATCCCGGCGCAAACTCAATAACGTGGGTTTCGATGCCGAGATTTTTTAGCGCACCTGCCGCTTCAAGGCCGAGCAGACCGCCGCCAATCACTGCGCCACGTTTTGTACGGCGTGCGCAGGCTTCAATAGCGTTGAGATCTTCGATGGTGCGATAGACAAAGCAGTCGCTGCCTTCGGAACCTTTGATCGGCGGTATCCACGGGTAAGAACCGGTGGCGAAAATCAGCGTGTCGTAATGCACTGCGCGACCGGTATTAGAGTGAATCAGTTTTTCATCGCGGTTGATGGTGATAGCCCGTTCACCGATCAGCAGCTTCACCTGATGTTTTTCGTAGTAGCCGGGACGCACCAGTGACAGTTCTTCAGCGGTGTGATGGGAGAAGTAGGCGGAAAGGTGGACGCGGTCATAGGCGACGCGCGGTTCTTCACAAAAGACGGTAATGGCAAATTGGTCGGGCTCGGCTTTGTCGATCAGTTCTTCTATAAAGCGGTGGCCGACCATGCCGTTGCCAATAATCACGACACTGTGCTTGCTCATGCTTGCCTCAAAAATTGCGGTATCTGCGCACACGATAGCGCGCTATATCACGCGCTTATTGATGCACATCAAGCACACCGCCATATACCTATTTAGAGGTATGTAACTGATTTTAAAAGAAAATGGTAAGTGTCTTATTTGGTTGGATATTGTGCAGCGTCGGTCATTATCGATTTCACCGTGAAATGTCACTCGGGGCCGCCGATGATGACCCCGAAAACCTATGAGGCTGACTGACGGATTTTCGTGCTAGCTTAACTTGTTGCTTTGAAACAGGAGGAAGGCATGGCGAACCGGTCACTGAAGTGGATCAACAACCTGCGCTTAACGGGCCAGCAGGGCTTGTGGCAGATGGAAATCAGCGGTGGAAAAATTGCGGCGTTGCGTCCGCAGCCGCCGCAAGTCGTGGAGCAGAGTGACACACTGGATGCCGAAGGTGGACTGGCGAGCGCACCTTTTATTGAGCCGCATATTCATCTCGACACCACGCAAACCGCCGGGCAGCCCGCCTGGAACCAATCTGGCACGCTGTTTGAAGGTATTGAACGCTGGGCCGAACGCAAAGCGCTGCTCAGTCACGAAGATGTGAAGCAGCGCGCACAGCAGACGCTGAAGTGGCAAATTGCTAACGGCATTCAACATGTACGCACCCACGTCGATGTCTCCGATCCCACACTGACCGCGCTAAAAGCGATGCTGGAAGTGAAAGCGGAGATGGCGCCGTGGATCGACATTCAAATCGTGGCATTCCCGCAGGAAGGGATTCTCTCCTATCCCAACGGAGAAGCCTTGCTGGAAGAGGCGCTGCGCCTCGGCGCGGATGTGGTGGGGGCTATTCCGCATTTCGAGTTCACGCGCGAATACGGCGTAGAATCGCTGCACAAAACTTTCGCGCTCGCCAACCGCTATGATCGCATGGTGGATGTGCACTGTGATGAGATCGATGATGAGCAGTCGCGCTTTGTTGAGACCGTGGCGGCATTGGCGCATCGTGATGGCAACGGCGAGCGCGTCACCGCCAGCCACACCACAGCGATGCACTCCTATAACAACGCTTATACCTCGCGGTTATTCCGGTTGTTAAAGCTGTCGAAAATTAACTTTGTCGCCAATCCGCTGGTGAACATTCACCTGCAGGGGCGTTTTGACAGCTATCCAAAACGCCGTGGCATCACGCGGGTGAAAGAGTTGCTGGAAGCGGATATTAACGTCTGTTTTGGCCATGATGATGTGTTCGACCCGTGGTATCCGCTCGGCACCGCCAGCATGCTGCAGGTGCTGCATATGGGACTGCATGTCTGCCAGTTGATGGGCTACGAGCAGATCGACAACGGCCTGAGTCTGATTACCACCAACAGCGCGAAAACCATGCAGTTGAAGGATTACGGTCTGGCGGTGGGTGACAATGCCAGCCTGATTATTCTGCCGGCTGAAAGTGGATTTGATGCGCTGCGCAGACAGGTGCCCGTGCGCTATTCGGTCCGTCAGGGAACCGTGGTGGCGGCAACGCAGCCGGCGAGCAGCGAAATTTATTTGGGCGAGGCGGAAGCGGTGACGTTCCGGCGATAATCGCTTCATAAAAAAGTGCGCATCGATGCGCACTCTCTTGATACTGTACCAGGCAACAGAGGCGAACGTTCAGTGCGCCCCTGTACGTCTCCGGTTAGTGCGTCACATGGCCGTGCTGGCGATGTTTAGTCACAAAGCCCAGCAGCACACACATCACAAATACCACGGCATACAAGCCGTTGGCGGTGGAGAGCGCAGCGTGTGCGCCACCGCTTGCCACAATCGGGCCGGTGACCACGAAGGTCAGCATGGTGCCAACGGTGCCGCAGGTCAGGATAAAGTTGACCAGCTTCGGCGAAGAGACTTTGGTTTGCAGCGAACCCAGCGTGATGATAGTGGTGTAAATGGCGCTAGAGCTGAAGCCAAGAATCATGATGATCCAGTGCAGCATGCTGGCATCATGGGTGGAGACGAACCAGTACATCAAACCGGTGGCCAGGGCCGCCAGCACCATCAGGATGCGTTGCAGATCGAAGAAGCGTAGCAGGAAGCTGAACACCCACATGCCGACCATGTACGCGGTCCAGAAGTTACCGACTAACTGGCCAGCCGCCGCAATATCCATACCCATCGATTTGGTGGCGTATTCCGGTACCCAGGAGATAAAGCCCAGTTGGCCGAGGATGTAGCACAGCGCGGCAACCGACAGGAACAACACGCCGATGCCCCATTTCTCTTTCTCGCCACCCTGAGCTGCAGCCTCGCTTTTCAGCTCTGGGAATTCCACCATCAGCGTCAGCACGAAGATCGCGATGTAAATCACGCCGATGCAAGCGTAAACCCAGTACCACGGCAGTGCGCGCGCCAGCAGCATACCCGCGATAATCGGGAAAACTGTACCGGCCATGCTGAAGAACGAGTCGGTAAACAGCAGGCGTGAGCCGCGCTGACGGCCATCGTACAGATGGGTAATCAGGAAAGTACCAATCGACATGGTGATACCGCTGACCACGCCGAGCACAAACATGCACAGCGAGAAGATGGTCAGATCATGGCTGGTCATCAAACCTGCCACCGCAAGGATCATCAGCACAAAGCCAAAGATCAGCTGGCGTTTCAACGGCACAATCACCATCAGCCAGGCGTTAAGGAATACCGCGACCAGGATACCGGCATTCAGGAAGGTGAAGGTATTGCTCATTTCTGAGATGGGCAGCTGGAAATATTGGGCAATGTTGTCCAGCACCATACCGGTAACAATCACCAGTGCGCCGGTGAGCGCGTAGGAGAAATAGCTGATCCAGGTAAGGCCAATGCGATTACGGTTTGTCATGTTCTGAACCTGTGAAGCGCCGGGATTGGCAAAAAGTGTCATGAATTGTAAATGCAACTGTGATCTTAATAAACAACGAGTGTAACGAGCGGGAAATATTTCATTAATAGTGTGATTTTAATCACGCAAATGATTGCGCGGTCCAAAAAGTATGACAATTGCAACATCAGCGTAAATATCGGTAAAACGCTGGCTCTTGTATAACTTGCTCTTTACAATCGATCTCGTTTTTGAGCTTGCACTCCATGGTAAGGAATCTTTCATGTTTAAACGTACTTTGACAGCGGCAGTCGCCCTGTTAGCGCTCTCTTCTGTATCCGCTACCGCTCTGGCAGCCAAAGGGGATACTCATGTGCTGCTCACCACCTCTGCGGGCAATATCGAACTCGAACTGAATAACCAGAAAGCCCCGGTTTCGGTGAAAAACTTTGTCGACTACGTCAACAATGGTTTCTATAACAACACCATCTTCCATCGCGTGATCCCTGGTTTTATGGTCCAGGGCGGCGGTTTCACCACGGATATGCAGCAAAAGCAGACCGTGGCACCGATCAAGAACGAAGCTGACAACGGCTTGCGTAACCTGCGTGGCACCATCTCTATGGCGCGTACTGCAGATAAAGATAGCGCGACCAGCCAGTTCTTCCTCAACGTGGCGGATAACGCCTTCCTCGACCACGGCCAGCGTGATTTCGGCTATGCGGTATTTGGTAAAGTTGTGAAAGGCCAGGACGTGATCGATAAGATTGCTCAGGTGCCAACCAAAGATGTCGGCCCGTATCAAAATGTGCCGTCAAAACCGATTGTTATCCTCTCTGCGAAAGTCCTGCCTTAATCGCCTGACGCGCCATGCAGCTTTGGCGCGTTGTGCCGCTCTCCGGCAAAGCTAAAATTTGCTCTTATACTTAGGGCAAATCGTTTGCCGGAGGCCCTATGACCCGCCAACTCACTGAGAAACAAAAAGCCACCCTGTGGCAACAGCGCCGTATGGCCAGTTATCAGGCTAGCTGCCGTCTCGCGGGCTATGTGCTCAATGATGTCACCGCCGAACAGAATGATGATCGTCTTGAGTCACTGAGGAGGCAATATGGCGGATAACAGTCTGGCGGTACGCGACCCTTACGTCTGGCACAACGATACGGTGCTGAAAAATCGCCTCGATATTCATGATGAAACACAACTGCGTAAAGCGGAGCTGGCGTTCAGCGCTGCGCGCCTGGCGACACTGGAACTCGGCCCGAGTAGCACTGGCATGCCATGGTTGTGCCACATTCACCGCACGCTGTTTCAGGATCTCTACAGCTGGGCCGGTGAACTACGCACCCTCGATATCTGGCGTGACGAAACACCCTATTGCCACTGCGAATACATCGAGAAAGAGGGCAATGCGCTGATGAGCGCGCTGGAAGATGAACAACAGCTGACAAACCTGACGCAGGATGAGTTTGTCGCGCGGCTGGCGCATTATTACTGTGAGATCTTCGTATTGCATCCGTTCCGCGCGGGAAATGGCCGTACTCAACGTATTTTCTTTGAACAGCTGGCGCTGCATGCTGGTTATCTGCTGTCGTGGGATAACCTGGATCGCGATACGTGGCGCAGCGCCATCTTAGCCGGGGTTTCAGGCGATCTGGCGGCACTCACTGCGCAGTTTGCAAAAGTGGTGAGTCCAGCGCGCTAAAATGCGTAGAATGGCGGCGGATTGACTGGCCCGAGGGCATTATGCTGCTGTTAATTGATAACTACGACTCCTTCACCTGGAATCTCTACCAGTACTTCTGTGAGCTGGGGGCGGATGTGCGCGTGGTGCGTAACGATGCCATTACTCTTGCGGAGATGGAGGCGCTGCCCCTCACTCATCTGGTGATTTCGCCCGGCCCCTGCACGCCGGATCAGTCCGGTGTTTCTCTGGATGCCATCCGCCATTTTGCCGGTCGTTTACCGATTCTCGGTGTTTGCCTTGGCCATCAGGCGATTGCGCAAGCCTATGGCGCGCAGGTGGTGCGCGCACGTCAGGTAATGCACGGCAAAACTTCTGTTATCCAGCACACCAGCCGGGGTGTGTTTCGCGACCTGAATAATCCGCTCACCGTCACGCGCTATCATTCCCTGATTGTGGCGCGCGATACGCTGCCCGCTGAATTCGAAGTGACGGCCTGGAGCCTGCGCGATGGCCAGCCCGATGAGATCATGGGCTTCCGTCATCGCACTTTGCCGCTGGAAGGGGTGCAGTTCCACCCTGAGAGTATCCTGAGCGAGCAGGGCCATCAGCTATTGGCTAATTTCCTCAGCGCGTAACTTATGTTTGCCTTTGTATGATTTTTTATGCATATTTTGTGATTATATTTTCACTTTAGCTCAACAAATAACCCAATGAGGTCGGCAATGGCAGCGGAAAAACTAGCGGTAACCCGGGAAACATTCGATAACGTGATTTTGCCTGTTTATGCACCAGCGCAGTTCGTGCCGGTAAAAGGCAAGGGCAGCCGAGTCTGGGATCAGCAGGGCAAAGAGTATATCGACTTCTCCGGCGGTATCGCGGTGACTGCTTTGGGTCATTGCCATCCGGCGCTGGTGGAAACGCTGAAAACGCAGGGCGAAACCTTGTGGCACACCAGCAACGTGTTTACCAATGAACCGGCGTTGCGTCTGGCGAGCAAACTGATTGCCGCGACCTTTGCCGATCGCGTGTTCTTTGGTAACTCCGGCGCGGAAGCCAACGAAGCGGCATTCAAGCTGGCACGTTATTACGCCTGCAAAAAACACAGCCCGTTTAAAAGCAAAATCATCGCTTTCCACAATGCGTTCCACGGCCGTACCTTGTTTACCGTTTCCGTTGGCGGTCAGCGAAATACTCCGATGGCTTTGGTCCAAAACCAGCGGATATCGTGCATGTGCCGTTTAACGATCTGGATGCGGTGAAAGCGGTGATTGATGACCATACCTGCGCCATTGTCGTCGAGCCGATTCAGGGCGAAGGCGGCGTGGTGGCCGCGACGCAGGAATTTATGCAGGGCCTTCGTGCACTGTGCGATGAGCACAACGCGCTGCTGGTGCTGGATGAAGTGCAGAGCGGCATGGGCCGTAGCGGCAAGTTGTTCAGCTACGAACACTACGGCATCAAGCCAGACATCATCACCACTGCGAAAGCACTGGGCGGCGGATTCCCGGTGAGCGCGATGTTGACCACCAATGAAATCGCTTCGGTGATGGCACCTGGCGTGCACGGCACCACCTACGGCGGCAACCCGCTGGCCTGTGCAATTGCGGAAACCGCGCTGGACATTATCAACACTCCTGAAGTGTTGGGTGGCGTGGAAGCCCGCCGTCAGCAGTTCGTTGAAGCGCTGCAGGCCATCGACAGCAAATATGATCTGTTCAGCGAGATTCGCGGTAAAGGATTACTGATTGGCGCGGCGCTGAAACCGCAGCACGCCAGCAAGGCGCGTGACATTCTCAACGCGTCAGCCGCAGAAGGATTGATGATCCTGACCGCCGGCACCGATGTGATTCGTTTCGTGCCGTCACTGGTGATCGAACCGACTGACATCGAAGAAGGCATGGCGCGTTTCGCCAAAGCCATTGCGAAGGTGCTGGCAGCCTGATTAGCTTTTTGGACGCAGTACTTTGAGCCAGCTGCCATGATGTGGCCGCTGGCTCCACGCCAGTGAAGAGATGGTGTGCATGACGTTCAGATGCTGCAGAACCCGCTTCACATGCTGTTCCACAATCGTCACCGGCCCCTCATTCAGATTCTCCGGCGCTTCCAGAATATTGCTGTCATTGCCTGGCCCGTCATACGCCAGACGTTGCTGACAGCGCTGCAGCGCAATTTCACAGGATTGAAGATAACGCTCCGCCAGTTTGGGCGTCAGCATGGTGTGCTCGCGCGCCAGAATCGTCATCGCATTAAGATGTTCAACAATGAACTGACTGTGCGTCACCCACATGCGCATGTCTTTCAGATACTGGGCGTTAAAGCCTGGCTCGCTGGATGCCTGATTGAGTGAGTTAAACAGCGCATTGTGCGCCTGGTTGACCTTCATGCGCTGGTACGCCAGCTTCTCTGGCGACTGCTCCGGCCCCAGCAGCATTCTCAGCGCTTCCTGATAGGTATCCAGCGCATCATGCGCGTTACTGCGCAGCAAGCCACTTTGCCACTGCGGCCACAGCCAGATCATGCCCGCAAAGGCAATCAGGCAGCCCATTAACGTGTCCATCATGCGCGGTAGCAAGAACTGCGCGCCGTTCAGCGACAGCAGCTGGAGTGAATACACTGCGGTCACGGTAAAGCCAATCATCGACCAGCCATAATATTTGCGCGTCACCAGATAGCTGGCGAGAGTGATAACCAGCATAAACAGCAGAGTGACCGATTCGGGGACCGCCAGCTGCAGCGAGCCGGCCGCGATCAGCAATCCGGCAAAGGTGCCCAGCGCACGGTGCTGAATGCGCACCCGCGTGGCGCTGTAGCCATTCTGGCTGACGAACATGATGGTCATCAGAATCCAGTAAGGTTTGGGGATATTAAAGAACAGCGCCAGCGCACTGCCGAACATCAGCATCACCGAAATGCGCGCGGCGGTGCGCAATGCAGCGGATTTCAGCGACAGATAGCTGCGCAGCGCCGGGAACAGCGGCAAACGACGCTGGCGATCGGCCATCAGGTCACGGGTGTACAACGGCTTCTGGGTGCGCAGCACGCGAGCGATGCGGCTGAAGTGGTAATAGCAGAAGTTGCCCACCGGATTATCGGGGTTTTGACGCGCAATCTTCTCCAGCGCACCTAACGGCTTCTCCATGTGGAAGCGGTCAGGCAACTGATGATAGAGGATCGCATCGGCCAGCAGGCGCAGGCGCGCAGAGATGGTTTTCGCATTCCAGCGGATCACCGCTTCGGCGTGACTCTGCTCCACCAGTTTCTGCACCTCTTCCGGCTGGTGCAGGCTCACCGAGATGTGTTCCTGCAAATCGAGCGCCACCTGGAATGCACGTGTCAGGCGCTTGTGGCTGTTATCACGATTGGCAGAAAGCATATGCATTTGCTGATAGCAGGTAGTGATCAGATCAACGGCTTTTTGCTGGCGCGCCAGCAGTGGCGGTAACGCCTTTTCCGGATCGGTGAGCTGCGTCAACAAGGTGTATTTGGCATCGCAATAATCCGCCAGCTCGCGATACAGCAGGCTGAGGGTTTCACGCATTGGCTGCTCTTTCCACAGCCAGAACCAGAACCAGTTAAACAGCCCGTACCAAAGCGTGCCACCGATATACAGCAGTGGCGGCACCCAAACCGGCATGCGTCCCACCAGGCTGAGGCTAAAGATGGCGGCAATCAGTGTGGCGGGCAGCAAACGGCCGTGCAGCGGGCTGATTTCGCCGGTCACGCCAATCAGCAGCGGCAATACGAACAGGATCAGCGGTAGCGGAATGGCATAACTGGTGAGGAATTGAATCAGAAAGCTGCCGATGGCAAACAGTGAACCGCCAACAATCAGGCGTTTGAAGAAGCGTTTATGCGGTGTATCGAGACCCGCGATATTGCAGCAGGCAGGCACTAAAGAGAACAGCAGGCCTTTTTGCAGATCGCCAAACAGCCAGCCCAAAGCCACAGGCAGGCACAGCACTAGCGTTTGCCGCAGTGCGTAGTTGACCTCAGGATGATAGATGATTCGGCGCCACATCAGCTCATCGCAAACAAAAACGGCGCGATGTTGCCATCACGCCGTGGGTGATAAGAAATTAGCGGGTGCCGTAAACGACGATGGTTTTACCGTGTGCGGAGATCAGGTTCTGATCTTCCAGCATTTTCAGGATACGACCCACGGTTTCGCGTGAGCAACCCACGATCTGACCAATCTCCTGACGGGTGATTTTGATTTGCATCCCATCCGGGTGAGTCATCGCATCTGGCTGTTTGGCCAGATTAAGCAGCGTTTGCGCGATACGGCCCGTCACATCGAGGAAGGCAAGGTTGCCCACTTTCTCGGAGGTGACTTGCAGACGACGCGCCATTTGCGACGAGAGTCGCATTAAAATATCCGGGTTTACCTGAATCAGCTGACGGAATTTTTTGTAGGAAATTTCAGCCACTTCGCAGGCACTTTTCGCACGCACCCAGGCACTACGTTCCTGACCTTCTTCAAACAGGCCGAGTTCGCCGATGAAATCTCCCTGATTGAGGTAGGAGAGAATCATCTCTTTGCCTTCTTCATCTTTGATCAGTACCGCGACGGAACCTTTCACGATGTAGTACAGCGTTTCCGCTTTCTCACCCTGATGGATGAGCGTGCTTTTGGACGGATATTTGTGAATATGGCAATGGGACAGGAACCATTCGAGTGTAGGGTCTGTTTGCGGTTTGCCGAGAACCATTCGCTATTATCCTCTGTTGTAATCGTGCCCAAAATACAGGGGGCAGTTTTCCCTGTCAGGCGGTGTAATCGTCGAGCGTTTCCAGTAATGGAAAATTATTTCCGGGTAATTCTTAAGCTACGCTTTTGATTCTTCCCGCCTTCGTCTGTTACGACGAAAATATTTTCAGCACTGTTTGTAGCACAGCTTTTGCAAGCTGTCTTCTGTTGTCTCGCTTCAGCAAAGGGCAGAAGTGTCTGGATTGCTGTTTATCAATTGAAAGCGTACTCTGGCGGCAAAATCGCCTCTTCAGGAGAAAGAATAATGCAGGCACGAGTGAAATGGGTGGAAGGGCTGACCTTTCTCGGAGAATCCTCATCGGGTCACCAGATATTAATGGACGGTAACTCGGGCGACAAAGCCCCGAGCCTATGGAGATGGTGCTGATGGCGGCAGGCGGCTGTAGCGCGATTGACGTGGTGTCGATCCTGCAAAAAGGTCGTAATGATGTGGCCGATTGTGAGGTGAAATTGACCTCAGAACGCCGTGAAGAAGCGCCGCGTGTTTTTACGCAAATCAACCTGCATTTTATCGTCAGTGGCAAAGCGTTAAGCGATAAAGCGGTCGCGCGTGCGGTCGATCTCTCGGCGGAAAAGTATTGCTCGGTGGCGATCATGCTCGGCAATAGCGTGAAAATGACGCACAGTTATGAAGTGATTGAGCAATAGAATCAGCGGGCGGCCACGGTGCCGCCGCTACAGAAATTCTGGATTATTCAATCCGTTTACCTTCTATCAGCCGCTGCACTAACGGCGTCATGATCAACTCCATCGCCAGTCCCATTTTACCGCCCGGTACCACCAGCGTGTTCATGTGTGAGATGAACGAGCCCTGGATCATTGCCAGCAGGTAAGGATAGGCAATGCCCTCCAGACCACGGAAATGAATCACCACAAAGCTTTCGTCGAGCGACGGGATTTCACGTGCGGCAAACGGATTGGAGGTATCCACCGTTGGCACACGCTGGAAGTTGATATGGGTGCGTGAGAACTGTGGCGTGATGAAGTTGATGTAATCCTCCATCGAACGCACCACCGAATCCATCACGGCTTCGCGCGAATGACCACGCTCGCCGGTGTCGCGCACCAGCTTTTGAATCCACTCCAGGTTGACGATCGGCACCACCCCGACCAGCAGATCGACATGCTCGGCGACATTTTGCTGCTGCGTCACGACACCGCCATGCAGTCCTTCATAGAACAGCACATCGGTGTTTTCCGGCAGCGGCTGCCACGGCGTAAAAGTACCGGGCACCTGATTCCACGGTACCGCTTCATCATAGGTGTGCAGATACTTGCGCGATTCGCCCAGCCCGGTTTGCCCATAGTGCTTAAACGTGTGCTCTAGCAGACCAAAGTCGTTGGCTTCCGGGCCGAAGTAACTGATGTGGCGACCCAGATCGCGCGCTTTGCGGATTGCCATATCCATTTCAGGGCGGGTATAGCGATGGAAGCTGTCGCCTTCAAGTTCCGCAGCATGCAAATCCAACTGCTGGAAGATTTTGCGAAAGGCGACGCTGGTGGTGGTGGTTCCGGCACCGCTGGAACCGGTAACGGCAATGATTGGATGCCTGGCTGACATAACAGCGCTCCCTGTGAAGTCCGGCGATGAGCATTGTTACCACGAATTGCCGCGCGGTGCATTAACCGCGAAATTCGCCTTTCGGCATAATGTTGACGGATTCATGCAGCTCCGACCACACCAGTACCACTTCGCCGCGTTCCAGCTGGCGGCGCACGTCAGCCACTTTCTGTTCCAGGCTGCGCTCCTGCTCGCCGTAATCGGTGCCTTCACGCAGTACGAAGGTTTCAATCAGGTTTTCCAGGGTGGTCACTTCAAGTTCTTGCCAGGGAATAATCACGATCACACATCCAAATACGTTGAGAGCCAGTCAGGCACGCGTTGTTCCAGCCACATTTTCGGCTTCATTAACGTACCGCCAACAAAGCCAACATGGCCGCCTTTTTGTGTCAGCTGATATTCAATGGAAGGCGACAGTTGCTCCGGCTGCGGGATCACCGCATCGGTCATAAAGGGATCGTCTTTAGCATGGATGATCAGCAACGGTTTGCGCACGCCCGTGAGCAATGGCATGGCGCTGGCACGTCGATAATAGTCGTTGGCATCCAGAAATCCGTGCGCGCGTGCGGTGATCGCATCATCAAACTCACGAATACGGCGAAATGCTCGCAGCTGGCTCAGTTCCACCGGCAGCGTGCCGGGCCAGGCCAGCAGTTTGCGCGTGGCATTCTGTTTCAGCTTGGTCAGCAAATAGTGCTGATAGAAACGCGAGAAGCCAGCATCGAGTTTTTCGCTGCAGGGTTCGAGCGCAAAGGGCGCCGAAATCGCGACGGCAGCATCCACAGGCACATCATTCCCCTGCATGCCCAATAAATAGGCCAGCATATTGCCACCGAGTGAAACGCCCACTGCTGCAGTTGGCACCGTACCCCATTCGCGCTGCAGCCAGTGCAGGAAAAAGGTCGCGTCTTCGGTTTCACCGGAATGATAGATGCGCTCCATGCGATTCGGCTCGCCGCTGCAGCCACGGAAGTGCATCACCACCGCCAGCCAGCCACGCGCCTGACACGCCTGCATCAAGCCATGAGCGTACGGGCTACGGAAGCTGCCTTCCAGGCCATGGAACATCACCATACGCGGCTTGTGGCGTGCCTGTGCCGGATCTTCGCTCCACGCGAGATCGACAAAATCGCCGTCCGGCAGGTCAAGTCGTTGCCAGTGCGGGCGCAAGGTTACGCGCCGACGCAGTATGCGCGGCAGCAGTGTTTGCAGATGCGCGTTACTGAATCCGCGCAGCGGTGTAAATCGCTCGCCGTTCAGGCGATCAAAATAGCTTGGGTAAAGGCTTGTCTGATGCATAACTCGCTGATAGCTTCGATGGGTTGTCCGCTTTACTGGGTGAGGAGCACCCGAATATACATGGAACTGAGTCTATTTTTATCAATGTTGGGTTTTCTTTGGGTCGCTGCCATCACGCCAGGGCCCAATAATATGTTACTTACCGCCTCAGGTGCTAATTTTGGCTTCCTGCGCACCATTCCGTTGCTCATTGGTATCATGATTGGTATGCAAGTCATGTTGCTGATGGTGGCATTTGGCATTGGCGGTCTTATCCTACTTTATCCTTCGCTGCATCTGGTGCTGAAGATTGTCGGTAGCCTCTACTTGCTGTGGCTGGCGTGGAAAATTGCCACCGCTGAGTATGAAAAGCTGGAGACCGAAGACGCCACGGTAAAACAAATGCCGTTCTGGCAAGGTGGTTTGTTGCAACTGATCAATCCTAAAGCCTGGCTGATGGCGTTAGGTGCGGTTGCCAGCTTTAGCCTTGCGGGCGACGCGTATCTGCATTCGGTGATCGCTATCAGTATCGGCATGGCGCTGGTGAATGTGGTCTCTGGCGTCATCTGGATGGGGTTTGGTTCAATGATTGGCCGCCTGCTGCGTAGCCCGCGTGCGTGGAAAATCTTTAACCTGGCGATGGGTGCGTTGACGGCAGCCTGTGTGTTGCTGATCTGGCGTTGAGTTAATTTAATTATCTTAAAGGCACACATGACGAAGGCAGTGTGCTGTTCGCTAGCCTGTTTCGATTGTGCTTTAAGAAATGGCTAAAATGGGGGAATTCTTGCGATTGTAAGGATTCCCCCAGAGCAAAGCGGACTTCAACTTGTATGTCATCAAGTTTTAGTTAGTAGTGCGCTTCAGCCGGAAACACCTTAGTCTACTGTCCGAAAGTTAATCGCTACCACATCAAGGCTAGCTGAAAGATAGCCATGAGGTGTTTATGAAATCACCTAAATATTTGTGAGCTACTGTTGGGCTGAAAATTGCATTTCATGCAGCTTGCTGTACAAACCTGTTTGTTTCAGGAGCTCCTTATGATGTCCTCGCTCACTGATTCTGCCATCATCCATAACAATGATTTCATCACAAGCCTCAATGGTTGAGAGCCTGTGAGCAATAATCAGCACCGTACATTCCTGCTTAATATAATCCAGTGACACTTTAATGGCGTGTTCAGATTCGTTGTCCAGCGCAGAGGTGGCCTCATCAAGTATGAGGAGAGGCGTTTTCTTCAATAACGCACGCGCTATGGCTATTCTCTGACGCTGTCCGCCTGAAAGCTGTACGCCATTTTCACCTGCTAATGTATCCAGCCCATCGGGCATCTTATCAATGAACACATCTGCATATGCACGAGATGCCGCCACCCTGATGTCTTCTCGAGTAATATGTTCCGGGCAGGCATAGGCGATATTATCTGCCAGGCTGGCGTCAAAAAGATGCACGTGTTGAGATACAAGTGATATTTTTTCCCGCAACGATTTCAGTCGATAGCTTCGAAGCTCCTGTCCATCAAGCAGGATTTCTCCTTCGTAATCGTCATAAAACCGCGGGATAAGGCTAACCATAGTCGATTTACCTGACCCCGAGCGCCCTACAAGGCCAACTGTTTTACCCGCCGGCACTCTAAAGCTCACGTTGCGTAAGGCATAGTCCTCTGAGTTTTCGTATCGAAAGCTAACGTTACGGAATTCAAGTTCTCCCTTTATAGCTTCGCCAGTAAGAGTGCCTTCATCTCGCTCTTTTTGCATATCAAGAAGGCTGAAAAGTGAATGGCATGCTGTCATTCCCTGCTGAAAGCTCGCGTTAAGACTTGTTAGTGATTTCAGCGGTCGCATTATCATAAACATGGCGGAGAAAACGACGGTTACCGATCCGGCAGAAAGTGTTTCAAGCACCGAGGGAAAGCTCGCGGCGTAAAGAATCGCAGCCAGAGCCATTGAAGCGATGACCTGTATGAAAGGTTCTGAAAGTGCAGCAACAGAAACCATCTTTAGCCCGTGCTTACGCATCTCATCACTCGTGTCAGCAAAGCGTTTACGTTCAACAGTCTGACCGCCAAACATACGCACCTCACGGTGATTCCTGAGCATCTGCTCTGTACTGACGGCAACGTTACCCATTGAACTCTGCAAATCCCGACTGATGCGGCGGAATCTGCCAGAGACTGCCCTAACGCTCAGTGCAATGACTGGAGCAGCGATCAGAAGCACAAGTGATAGTTGCCAGCTATTCCAGGCCATAAGTACCATCAGGCTGATTATTGATGCTGTATTACGGACAAGAGAGATAAGCGTATCAGAGGAAGCAGAGGCAACGCGTTCTGAGTCATAAGTAATTTTTGTCAGAAGACTGCCGGACGAATGGCGATTATGGAAACTGACAGGCATCCCCATAAGATGGTTGAAGATCTGACGGCGCATGGACATAACAACGCGGCCTGATACCCATGCCATACAGTAATCTGATACATATCCGGATAAGCCACGTATTGCAACGAGTCCGATGACGGCAAGAGGTAGCCAGCGCAGCGAATCAGGTGTAAAACTTCCAAAGCCCACACCATTCATAAGAGGCTTTAGCAATGAAAGCAGGCCAGCATCGGTTGCAGCGTTGACGATAAGAGCAAAGCTTGCGGCAAATAACCCTTTTTTATGGGGGGATATGTAGGGGATAAGCCTGCGGAACGTGGTCCGCGTTGAAAAATCACTATTTTGATTCACGTATTAGATTCCGGCTGCTGATGAGTCATGCAGGCGTTTTATACATGCAGCCAGCACAAGTCCAGCATAATTTTCATGCCCAACGGGACGTATGTGGATTAGCTCAGTAAGAAGCTTATCTTTAGATTTTATCGTGACCAAATATTTTGTTTTTTCACTTGGTGCCCGGTTTAGTAAAAAGATTTTTTTACGTTAGGAAAAACGGTAGCATAGAGACATTATACATATTGGTTCAGGAACGGTTTTTTGACCGAAATTATAACGGACTGAACTTTATTAAATGGAAATATTTATGCAATTTCTGAAAGCCATTAACAGAAGTAAAAATTTACTACTCAGGAAAATAAAAAAAACAACGCTACATTCTTTCCTTAGGGTTCAGCGTAGGTATAGCAAGTTCGAACATAAAAATATTCATAAAATACTACTGCTTCGTCTTGACGATAAAGTCGGGGATATGGTCGTTACAACCGGTACCGCTTTCTTGCTTACACAACAAGGTTACCGAGTATCAGTTTTAACCGGGCCTGTGTGTGCTCAAATGCTAAACACATGCGATTACTTGGACCAAGTAGTCCTGTACAAAAACCGAATGTCATTAGATTCTCTGTGTGCTCAGAATTTTGATGTGATTATAGATTTTGATGACGTTCAGGATTATGAACGCTTAAAACTGGCATGGCGAATGAGGCGTAGCCATCATGTTGGATTTAATAAAGATCTTCCGGGTATTTATAATCTTAACATCAATTACATTGACGCCGAGAATCATATTACCGAACGTCATAAGCGGGTTCTTGAGTTATTTGAAGTTCAGGGGGTTGAATTTAATTATCAACTTGGGCAATGTAGTAATGAACAAGCTAAAGTTAAAGAGGCGATAAACTTTACTCACGAAGATATTATCGTATCAGTGAATCCTTTTTCCGGTGCTAAAGACAAGGATTTCACGGAAGATCAGGTGTGTTCACTCATTTTTTTCATTCGGTCAATTGATCCAAAAATAAAAATTGTAATTATAGGCCAGGACGATAAAGTGAAGCATTACAATAATTTTGGCGCAATTATTGTTCCCAAGAGCACAATAAATACCGCTATTGAAATCGTTAGATTGTCGAATTTAGTAGTCAGTACTGATACATCCATTGTCCACATTGCTAATGCGTTGAGTCGACCACTAATATCTGTTTATAACAAGCGAAAGTTGAAGGATACTGGTTTACCAGGCTATAAAATCTGGGCTCCGAATTATCCACTGGGAAAACAGGTCATTGTAGAGGAAACCCATATTGGAAAAAGCCAAATTAACCAAATCTTCCCAATGATTGAAGCTGAACTCTCGGCGTCCAGAACCCATCAGTGATAAAATCAGGTAGCCATGCTACCTGATATAAATCCCCTTTCATGAATGCATGAAATCTAAATTTATAATTTTAATTAAGATTTTGGATTGGATTTATAATTCATCTTAGCCGTTCCCTTGTTAACCTCGTGGGGGGGTTATTTACTAAATAGATGTGCTTTGCGTAGATCATGGTTAGAAGGGGTTTTAAAGTTGTTTGAGATGATAATTTTTTATTTTAATGAACCATGATGAATTGTTTTTTGTAAATTAAAAATCCTTGTGATGATTTATTTTGATGGTTTTTCGACAACTTATGGGCAAGTGTTGGATGAGATAGTGAAAATCAAGTCATGGCTACATAATTAATGTGATGCTCAGAGCGCATAACAGTCATCAGTACTTAATTCACTATTTGAAAGTTTTGGCGCCAGTGGTTAGGTTATTTAACCTTTCATGGGTAATTTTCGTCGACTGGCTAATGAATGAACAGAGTCTCAATATTTCCATGCGAAAATAATAGCTGTTTATTATAGTATTGAAGCTGATTTTTTCTTCACCATAATAAACACTATTTCCTATGAAATGGGACCTAACTTGAAGCGCGTTCGACGCGCTTCCACGGCAACACTTCACGCACCACCTCACTCTGCGGCTGGCGAATGCGGTTCAGTAACAGCTGAACACTGCGTGCACCCAGCCGATTCATTGGTTGTTCGATGGTGGTCAGCGGCGGATTGAGGCTGCTGGTGAAGGGAATGCCATCGAATCCCACCACCGCTAAATCTTCCGGAACCCGTAACCCGGCTTCCAGCGCAGCATGAATCACGCCAACGGCCAGCACATCCGATACTGCAAACACCGCATCCGGGCGTTCCGGCTGGGCCAATAGTTCGCGCAGTGCGGCACTGCCCGCTTCACACGAAATATTTTCCGCGTACGCCACGCTGCCCCAATTCAGCTCCAGCTGCTCCAGCGCTTCTCGATAGCCACGTTCACGCTGATGAGAGTAGAGATAGCGCATGTCACAATTCACTAATGCGATGCGACGGCAACCTTTGCTGGCCAGGTAACGCACGGTTTCAAACGCGGCTTCTTTATTATCAATCGTGACGCTGGAGGCGGGAATCGCTGGATCGTATTCGGCGCACTGCACCCAGGGCGCCGCACCAATCAAACCCTGCAATTCTTGTAAACAGGCCGCGGCATCCATGGTAATCACGCCATCCACCACTTTGCCACTTAACAGTGCCAGATAGGCGGCTTCGCGCGGCAGCTGCGAGGCCGAGTTGCATAACAGGATGTGATAACCCTGTGCTTCGGCTTCAGCTTCTATACCTTGCACCACGCGTGAGCAGAACGGATTGGTGATGTCTGAAATTAACACCAGTAACATATGGCTTTGCGAGGTACGCAACTGGCGGGCCAGCAAATTGGGCTGATAGTCACAGTGATTGATGGCCGCCAACACCTTTTCGCGTGTATCCGGTCGCACGCCAGGATGTTGGTTCAACACCCGAGAAACCGTGGCTTTGGATACGCCAGCAAGATGGGCTACTTTCTCAATCGACATGGGTTTCAGTACCGCCAACAGAGGTGGAAAATCAGGAACCTATCAATAGCACAGTCATGATGTGAGCGTGTGACATATTTCCGTCTTTACGCCTTCTTTGCATTTGCGTATTTCGCATAGCCTTGCCCGATGTTGATCTAAGAACAGATTTTCATTAGGGATAATTTTTAATTCCTTTATGAAATTACTGCCGCTGGAGAAACTGCCGTCACGACATAACATTGGGGTGAATGATGATGGCAGTAAAAAAAACAATAACAGCAGTGGCGGCAGCATTGGCCCTGATGGCGTTTCAGGCGCAAGCGGTGAATGTCACCGTGGCGTATCAAACTTCGGCGGAGCCTGCCAAAGTGGCGCAGGCCGATAACACCTTTGCTAAAGAGAGCGGCGCTACCGTTGACTGGCGTAAGTTCGACAGCGGTGCCAGCGTGCTGCGTGCATTGGCATCGGGTGATGTGCAGATCGGTAATATCGGTTCCAGCCCGCTGGCGGTCGCCGCAACCCAGCAACTGCCGATTGAAGCGTTCTTGCTCGCCTCACAGCTCGGTAATTCCGAAGCGCTGGTGGTCAAAAAATCCATCACCAACCCCAAAGATCTGATTGGCAAACGCATTGCGGTGCCTTTCATCTCCACTACCCATTACAGCCTGCTGTCTGCGCTCAAGCATTGGGGCATCAAACCCTCGCAGGTGCAGTTAGTGAACCTGCAGCCGCCAGCCATTATCGCAGCGTGGAAACGCGGCGATATCGATGGGGCTTACGTTTGGTCGCCTGCCGTTAACGAGCTGGAAAAAGATGGCACGGTGCTGACCGACTCTTCTCAGGTCGGCAAATGGGGTTCACCGACGCTGGATGTGTGGGTGGTGCGCAAAGATTTCGCTCAGCAACATCCGGAAATCGTCACCGCCTTTGCCCGCAGCGCGATTGATGCCCAGCAGGCCTACATCAACAATCCCGATGAGTGGCTCAAACAGTCCGATAACCTTAGCAAGCTTGCGCGTTTGAGCGGTGTGCCGGAATCAGATGTGCCGGTGCTGGTGAAAGGCAATACCTACCTGACCGCACAGCAGCAAGTTGAACAGCTGGGTAAACCCGTGAATAAAGCGATTGTTGATACGGCGCATTTCCTGAAAGAGCAGGGCAAAGTCCCGGATGCCGCTAACGATTACAGCAGCTACGTCACCACGCGCTTTGTTGCGCCCTTAGCGAAGTAACGGAGGCACTATGCTCAGCATCACCAATTTGAATGCACGTTACGCCGGACAACCCGCGTTGCAGGATATCAATCTGCAGCTGGATCAACGCGACCTGCTGGTGGTGCTGGGACCGTCCGGCTGTGGCAAAACCACGTTATTAAATTTGATTGCCGGTTTTCTGCCGCTAGAGTCAGGCAGCATCACGCTGGATGGCAAAGCGGTAAAGGGACCGGGTGCTGAACGCGGTGTGGTGTTTCAGAACGAGGGATTACTGCCGTGGCGTAACGTGATCGATAACGTGGCGTTTGGTTTGCAACTGGCGGGCATGGATAAGGCAGAACGCCACGCCATCGCCCGCCGCTTGATCCGCAAAGTCGGGCTCGAAGGGGCGGAAAAGCGTTTTATCTGGCAGCTCTCTGGGGGTCAACGTCAGCGCGTGGGAATTGCGCGTGCGCTGGCGGCTGATCCTCAGTTGCTGCTGTTAGATGAACCCTTTGGCGCGCTGGATGCGTTCACCCGTGAACAGATGCAAACCCTGCTGCTGACGCTGTGGCGGGATACCGGTAAACAGATTTTGCTGATTACCCACGACATTGAAGAAGCGGTGTTTCTTGCCAGTGAACTGGTGCTGCTGTCGCCGGGGCCTGGTCGCGTGGTGGAGCGCATCAAACTTGATTTTGGCCAGCGTTTCGCCGCCGGCGAGCCGTGCCGCAGTATCAAATCCGATCCGGCCTTTATCGAGCGCCGCGAATATGTGTTGAATCAGGTCTTTTCCCAGCGGGAGGCATTTGTATGAGCGCGGTGATTGATGAGAAAACCCAAACGCGCCGACGCACGCTGCGCTGGCCTTTTTCGCAGCAGTTTTCCCTGAGCTTGCTGAGTGTAGCCATGCTGCTGCTGGTGTGGTGGGGCGTGACGGCGCTCAATTTGGTTGCGCCGCTGTTCCTGCCCCCGCCCCAGCAGGTGCTGAAAAAGTTACTGCTTATCGCCAGCCCGCAAGGCTTTATGGATGCGACCTTATGGCAGCACTTAGGTGCCAGCCTGGCGCGTATGCTGGTGGCATTGTTCTTTGCTGCGCTGATTGGCATCCCTGTAGGAATTGCCATGGGCCTGAGTCCGGCGATTCGTGGGCTGCTCGATCCGTTAATTGAACTCTATCGCCCGGTGCCGCCATTGGCCTATTTACCGCTGATGGTGATTTGGTTTGGTATCGGCGAAACCTCGAAAATTTTACTGATTTATCTGGCGATCTTCGCGCCGGTGACGCTTTCGACGCTGGCAGGAGTGAAAAATGCTCAGCAGGTGCGGATTCGTGCCGCACAGGCATTGGGCGCTTCACGCTGGCAGCTGCTGCGCTTTGTGATTTTGCCGGGCGCGCTGCCGGAAATTCTGACCGGTTTACGTATTGGTCTTGGCGTGGGTTGGTCAACGCTGGTGGCCGCAGAACTGATCGCCGCCACGCGGGGTCTCGGCTTTATGGTGCAGTCGGCGGGTGAATTCCTTGCCACCGATGTGGTGCTGGCCGGTATCGCCGTGATTGCCTTGATTGCCTTTAGTTTAGAACTGGGTCTGCGCGCCTTGCAGCGCCGTCTGACACCCTGGAATGGAGAACAGCAATGAACGAACGTGTCACCTTTACCGCGCTGGGCCCGTATATCGGTGCGCAGGTCAGCGACCTCGATCTCAGCCGCCCGTTAAGCGACGCGCAGTTTGAGCAGCTTTATCATGGTCTGTTACGCCATCAGGTACTGTTCCTGCGCAATCAGGTGATCACGCCGGAACAGCATCGTGCGCTGGCCATCCGCTTTGGCGACCTGCATATTCATCCGGTGTATCCGCATGCCGAGGGCGTGGAAGAAATTATCGTGCTGGACACCCATCAGGATAATCCGCCCGATAACGATAACTGGCACACCGATGTGACCTTTATCGAGACGCCGCCAGCGATTGCGATTTTAGCGTCGAAGCTGCTGCCGGAAAGTGGCGG
Organism: Pantoea rodasii; assembly: GCF_002095465.1. Taxonomy (GTDB): domain Bacteria; phylum Pseudomonadota; class Gammaproteobacteria; order Enterobacterales; family Enterobacteriaceae; genus Pantoea; species Pantoea rodasii. The sequence continues at coordinate 104,064 of NZ_MLFP01000014.1, forward strand.
CGATACGCTATGGTCAACCGGCATTGCGGCCTATGAAGCGCTGTCGGAACCGTTTAAGCAGCTGCTGAGCGGTTTGCAGGCGGAGCATGATTTCAAGAAATCGTTCCAGGAGTATAAGTATCGCAAGACGGAAGAAGAGCATCAGCGCTGGCAGCAGGCGGTCGCCAAACATCCCCCGGTGCAGCATCCGGTGATTCGTACTCATCCGGTGAGCGGACGTAAGGCACTGTTTGTCAATGAAGGCTTCACTACGCGGTTACTGGGATTGAGCGAGAAGGAGAGTGAGGCGCTGCTGAATTTCCTCTTCTGGCACACGGCGAAACCGGAGTTCCAGGTGCGCTGGCGCTGGCAGGAGAATGACGTGGCGATTTGGGATAACCGCGTGACGCAGCATTATGCTAATGCCGATTATTATCCGGCGCGGCGGGTGATGCATCGGGCGACAGTGTTAGGGGATGTTCCGTTTTAACCTCGTAATGGCGGAACAAGGTGATATCCGGCAGGCACGTTTCATGGCTACCGTCTTGCACGTCAAGCGGTAGCTATACAATTTTAATCCCATGGCTTACCTGGTTTCAGCCCGCCGCAACACATACGTGAAGAAATCCGTAGCGGCGCGATTTATCGCGCGAGGTGTGAGACGGCGCGCAATGAATGGCGCCGCTACGGGTGCGCGGTGCTTAACTCGCCAGCATCTGCTCCAGCTGCTCTTGCGCATCCAGCCAGGCCATTTCAACATCTTCCAGTGCGGACTTGCTTTCGGCCTGACGTTGCAACGCAGAGGTCAGGTCCGCTTTACGGCTCTGATCGTAAATGGCACTGTCAGACAGTAGCGCTTCTGCTTCGCTGAGCTGGCTCTGCCACTTCGCCATCTGCTTTTCCAGCTTCTCAATCTCTTTACGCAGCGGTTGCGTTTGCGTGCGCAGTTCGGCATCGCGGCGCTTTGATCTTTGCGTGACTGGGCGCTGTTGGCATTGTCCAGCTTGGGCGCGGCATCCTGCTGGGCCTGCTGCTTTTGCAGGTCACTTAGCCACTGCTGATAATCGTCGAGATCGCCTTCGAATACATCGACCTTGCGGTCATGCACCAGATAGAGATCGTCGGTGGTTGAACGCAGTAAATGGCGGTCATGCGACACCACCACCAACGCGCCTTCGAAATCAATCAGCGCTTCAGTCAGTGCCTGACGCATATCGAGATCAAGGTGGTTAGTTGGTTCATCCAGCAGCAGCAGGTTAGGGCGCTGCCACACCACCAGTGCCAGCACCAGACGAGCTTTTTCACCCCCGGAGAAGCGCTCCGTGATCTCGCTGACTTTGTCGCCCTGGAAACCAAAGCCGCCCAGATAATCGCGCAGCTGCTGTTCCAGCGTTTGCGGGGCGATGCGGGCCAGATGCTGTAACGGCGATTCGTCGGCGCGCAGATATTCGAGCTGATGCTGCGCGAAGTAACCGAGCTTGATGCCTTTCGCCAAACCCACTTTGCCATCCAGCGCTTCAATTTCACCGGCCAGCAGTTTAATCAACGTGGATTTACCCGCGCCGTTACGGCCGAGCAAACCAATGCGTGAACCCGGCACCAGATTGAGTTTAATGGCATCAAGAATGATGCGCTCGCCATAACCCGCCGTCACTTTTTCCATTTTCAGCAACGGATTCGGCAGGCTTTCTGGCGCGCGGAAGCTGAAGCTGAACGGGTTATCGACGTGGGCCGGCGCAATCAATTCCATGCGCTCCAGCATCTTGATGCGGCTTTGTGCCTGTTTGGCTTTGGTGGCCTGGGCGCGGAAGCGATCAATATACTTTTGCAGGTGTTGTACTTTTTCCTGCTGGCTCTGGAACAGCGCCTGCTGTTGCGCCAGTTTGGCCACGCGCTGGCGCTCGAAGGAGCTGTAATTGCCGGTGTACTCGAACATGGATTGTTGTTCGATATGGATAATTTTATCCACCACCGGATCGAGGAAGTCTCGGTCGTGCGAAATGAGGATCAGCGTGCCTTCATAGCTTTTCAGCCAGCGCTCCAGCCAAATCACCGCATCGAGATCCAAGTGGTTGGTCGGTTCATCCAGCAGCAGCAGGTCAGAACGACACACCAGCGCCTGCGCGAGGTTGAGGCGCATGCGCCAGCCACCGGAGAAATCGCTCACCGGGCGCATTAACTGTTCCTGGCTAAAGCCCAATCCGTGCAGCAGGCTGGAGGCGCGAGCGTGTATGCTCCACGCCTGAATCGCATCCAGCTTGCCGTGCAGCAGTGCGATGGCGTTGCCGTCGTCTTTAGCATTGGCCTCTGCTAATTCGGATTCAAGCTGACGATATTCGCGGTCGCCGTCGATAACATATTCCAGCGCGGCTTTACTTAATGCTGGGGTTTCCTGATTGACCCACGCCAGGGCCCAACCGCTGGGAAAGGTAAAGTTGCCCGCATCACTGCTGATTTCGCCTTTCAGCAGAGACAGCAGCGTGGATTTGCCGCAGCCGTTTTTACCCACCAAACCGACTTTTTGGCCGGGATTAATGGTGGCGGATGCGTTATCCAGCAGCACATTGGTGCCGCGTCGTATTTGTAAAGCGGAAAAGACAATCATAAGCGCCGTATCGTCAGAATATGTTAATTTATCGGCAACATAATTCAATAATGGTTAGTTGCGTCGAGCATGGTAGCGGAATTCCTCTGCTGTGACGACGCTTTGGAGGGGAACGATGTCGCAGCCACCTAAAATATTGCTGCTTTACGCCCATCCGGAATCACAGGATTCGATTGCTAATCGAGTCTTGCTGCAGTCGGCTATGGAACTGGACCACGTCACGGTGCATGACTTATACGCCCACTATCCGGATTTTTTTATTGATATTCATTACGAGCAGCAACTGCTGCGCGAACACCAAATCATCGTTTTCCAGCACCCGCTCTATACCTATAGTTGCCCGGCGCTTCTCAAAGAGTGGCTGGATCGCGTGTTGTCTCGTGGGTTTGCCAGCGGTGTCGACGGCAATGCGCTGGAGGGGAAGTACTGGCGCAGCGTGGTGACCACGGGCGAGCCCGAAACGGCTTACCACCACAGTGGGCTGAATCGCTATCCGATGAGCGACATTATGCGTCCATTTGAACTGACGGCGCAGATGTGCCGCATGCACTGGATGACGCCGATGGTGATTCACTGGGCTCGCCGCCAAACGCCAGAAGTGATGCGTAATTATGCGCACGCTTACCGCGATTGGCTCTCTTCACCCTTGCCGCAGGGAGTGGTGTGATGGAAGGACAAACGTTACTGACGGCCGGCGTCATTTATCTGGTGGCCGCTGTGATCGTGGTGCCGATTGCCGCGCGCCTTGGCATTGGTGCGGTACTGGGGTATCTGCTGGCGGGTATCGCTATCGGCCCGTGGGGTTTAGGCTTTATTAGCGACGTCGATGAGATTCTGCACTTCTCTGAACTCGGCGTGGTGTTCCTGATGTTCATCATCGGGCTGGAGTTGAATCCTGCCAAGCTCTGGGCGTTACGCCGTTCAATCTTTGGCGTGGGCGCTGCGCAGGTGCTGTTTTCGGCCGCCATTCTCGGTGGGCTGCTGTGGCTCACTGACTTTAGCTGGCAGGCTGCGGTGATTGGCGGTATCGGACTGGCGATGTCATCCACCGCCATGGCGCTGCAGTTGATGCGAGATAAAGGTATGAACCGCAGCGAAGCCGGTCAGTTGGGTTTCTCGGTGCTGCTGTTCCAGGATTTGGCGGTGATCCCCGCATTGGCATTAGTGCCGCTGCTGGCCGGGGGGGACAGCGGCCATGTTGACTGGCTGAAGGTCGGCATGAAGGTGTTGGCCTTCGCCGGTATGCTGGTGGGCGGTCGTTACCTGCTGCGTCCGATCTTTCGCTTTATTGCTGCTTCGGGCGTGCGTGAAGTTTTCACCGCCGCTTCGTTGCTATTGGTGCTTGGATCGGCGCTGTTTATGGATGCGCTGGGACTGTCGATGGCGCTGGGGACCTTTATCGCCGGTATCCTGTTGGCAGAAAGTGAATATCGCCACGAGCTGGAAGTCGCCATTGAGCCGTTCAAAGGGTTACTGCTGGGACTGTTCTTTATTTCCGTCGGCATGGCACTGAACCTGGGCGTGCTTTATACCCATATCGCTGAAATCATCCTTGGCGTCGTCATTCTGGTGGCGGTGAAAACGCTGGTGCTTTACGTGCTGGGTCGGATTTATGGCCTGCGCAGCTCTGAGCGTCTGCAGTTTGCCAGCGTGTTGAGTCAGGGTGGTGAGTTCGCCTTCGTGCTGTTCTCGGCGGCGTCTTCCGCCAAACTGTTCAGTGGCGATCAGCTGCCGCTGCTGCTGGTGACGGTTACGCTGTCGATGATGACCACACCGCTGTTGATGCAGAGCGTCGATAGAATTCTTGCGCGTCGTTTCAATGAGCCGGATGACAACAGTGAGAAGCCTTTTGTTGAGGACGATCAGCCCCAGGTGATTGTGGTCGCTTTGGCCGTTTTGGTCAGGTTGTGGGCCGTTTACTGATGGCTAACAACAAGCGCATTACCGTGCTGGAGCGAGATATCTCTGCTGTCAGCCTGATGCGCAAGTATGGCTATAAGGTTTATTATGGTGATGCCACCGAGCTCGAACTGCTACGTGCTGCTGGCGCAGAGAATGCACAATCCATCGTGATCACCTGTAACGATCCGGAAGATTCAATGACCATCGTGCATCTTTGCCAGCAGCATTTCCCGCAGTTGGAAATTCTGGCGCGTGCGCGCGGTCGTGTTGAAGCACATGAACTGTTGCAGGCCGGCGTCACGCTGTTCTCACGCGAAACCTTCTCCAGTGCGCTGGAGCTGGGACGCAAAGCGTTAATCTCGCTGGGTATGCATCCGCATCAGGCACAGCGTGCGCAGCAGCATTTCCGTCGCCTCGATATGCGTATGCTGCGTGAACTGGTTCCGAGCCACGATGACAGCGCGCAGGTTTCACGCGTGCGTGAGGCGCGTCGTGAGCTGGAGGACATCTTCCAGCGCGAAATGCAGCATGAAAACGCCAGATTGACGGTTGGGATGACGAGTAGGACTACACTTAACATATCCGTTGCTTAATAGCGGGCAGGAAAGAGTATGCGTAAACGTTTTATTGCTGGTGCGGTATGTCCGCAATGTCAGGAAAAGACACGCTGGCGCTGTGGCGTGAAAACAATGTCGAGGTGGTGGAGTGCGTGCAGTGCGGCCATCAGATGCGTGAGGCGGACAAACAAGTTCGCGATAAGGTGCGCAGCAATGAGCAAGTGATCGGCATTTTTCATCCTGAGTAGCGGAATGGCGCAGCTTTTTTTAAGCTTAAACTTACAGCGGGATTGAATTCCGCTACAATCGGCGCCATTAACGCTGAGCAGTATGCAGCAACACATTTGTTGGCATTCTCAGTCTTGAACCTTTCTGGTTGGTTATTGCACGAAAATAGACCAATGAGACGGGATCTCAGTTCTCAACGGTTAGGAGATATCATGAAAGTAGCAAAAGACCTGGTGGTGAGCCTGGCGTATCAGGTTCGTACCGAAGACGGTGTGTTGGTTGACGAGTCACCGGTGAGTGCACCGTTGGACTATCTGCACGGTCATGGTTCCCTGATTTCTGGTCTGGAAAAAGCGCTGGAAAATCATGATGTAGGCGATAAGTTTGATGTGCATATCCCAGCAAACGACGCTTACGGTCAGTACGATGACAATCTGGTTCAGCGTGTTCCTAAAGACGTGTTCATGGGCGTGGACGAACTGCAGGTTGGCATGCGCTTCCTGGCAGAGACCGATCAGGGTCCTGTGCCGGTGGAAATCACCGAAGTGGAAGACGAGCACGTTGTGGTTGATGGTAACCACATGCTGGCGGGTCAGAACCTGAACTTCAACGTGGAAGTGGTAGCGATCCGTGAAGCAACGGAAGAAGAAATCGCACACGGCCATGTGCATGGCGCAGATGGTCATCATCATGACCACGATCACGACCATGGTCACGATCACGGCCAGGGCGGTTGTGGTACTGGCGGTTGCGGCTGCAGCCACTAAGATCTGCTTTGATGTGCAAAAGGCCACCTTCGGGTGGCCTTTTGATTTTAATAGTGCGGCGGTGGCGTCTCTTCTGACTGCGAGGCGATCGGTGAAGGTGCAGCTGCTTTGACCTTGTCCACCAACAAACGCACCTGTTCACGCATTCTGCTCATCTCCAGCTCGTGCTGGGTCACCGTTTGATTGAGCTGATCGATGGTGTGCTCCTGAAAAGCCAGCTTGCTCTCCAGCGCCTCAAGGCGTTGTTCCCACTCTTCCTGTTGCATCATCTCTTCTCCGGTTACGGTGCTGCGCCTGGCGCGTATCGGGCGTGATTCTACGGTCTTTGGCGCCAGAATCACCCGATTTTTAACCTTTATGAGGCTTGATGGTTGAAAACGGCGCTAATGCCTTCATCTCTGGTGAAACTTCCTGATGCAAAAAAGGTCGGATGTTAAGCGGGTAATTACGTTGTGGGAGTGTTCGCCGCTGCCACGTAAAGTTATAGTGTGGGCCACTGTCCGCAATGATTCCCGAGGTTTAGATGCTTCGGTTTTGGAGAAAGGATGAAATCACTGTTTAAAGTCACATTGTTAGCTACCACCATGGCCATCGCGCTGAATGCACCGCTGGCAATGGCAGCAGAAACCACCGCCGCTCCGGCTGACGCTGCTCAGGCTGCGCCGCAGGCTCCGAAGAATGCTGCTTTCAAAAACGAAGACCAGCAGTCAGCTTATGCGCTGGGTGCCTCTTTGGGTCGCTACATGGACAACTCTCTGAAGGAACAAGAGAAACTGGGCATCAAACTGGATAAAGATCAGCTGATTGCTGGTGTTCAGGATGCATTCGGTGGCAAGAGCAAGCTGTCTGATCAAGAGATTGAGCAGACGCTGCAAGCCTTCGAAGGCCGCGTGAAAGGCGCTGCACAGGCGAAGATGGAAAAAGACGCGAAAGAGAACTCTGACAAGGGTACTGCTTACGCCGACAAATTCGCCAAAGAAAAAGGCGTGAAGAAAACTGAATCTGGCTTGTTGTATCAGGTTGAGAAAGAAGGCACCGGTGATGCACCGAAAGACAGCGATACCGTAGTCGTGAACTACAAAGGTACGCTGATCGACGGTACTGAGTTCGACAACTCTTACACCCGTGGCGAGCCACTGTCGTTCCGTCTCGACGGCGTGATCCCTGGCTGGACCGAAGGTCTGAAGCACGTGAAGAAAGGCGGCAAGATCAAGCTAGTGATCCCACCGAACCTGGCTTACGGCAAAAATGGCGTGCCGGGCATCCCAGCTAACTCTACGCTGGTGTTTGACGTTGAGCTGCTGGATATCAAACCAGCACCTAAAGCCGACGAGAAAGCACAGGCTCCGGCCGCTGCTGATAAGAAAGCGCAGTAATCTGCATTTTCTTCTAACGCCGCCTGCGGGCGGCGTTTTCATTTCTATCCCCTGACAAAGCTCTGGCTAAACACCCCGACATTTGCCAGACTAGCGCCTGCACAACAATCACAATTTGAGTCTGCCCCAAAGCTGTCGAGACAGGCTCCAGCCATTTAGGGTAATGTCTTCGATGTCTAATCCATTCAATCCTGGTGAACTGACTGACTTCGATTTACTGGAGCAACGTCCGTTCGAACAAGCCGACTACGATATTCTCAAATCTTACGAAGCCGTCGTCGATGGCCTCGCGATGCTGATCGGCTCGCACTGCGAAATCGTGCTGCATTCACTGGAAGATTTGAAATGCTCTGCTGTGCGCATCGCCAACGGTGAACATACCGGCCGTAAAGTAGGCTCGCCGATTACTGATTTGGCACTACGCATGCTGCATGACATGCATGGCGCAGACAGCAATGTGTCTCGCGCGTACTTCACGCGTGCCAAAAGCGGCGTGCTGATGAAATCGGTGACCATTGCTATTCGTAATCGCCAGCAGCGAGTGATTGGCTTGCTGTGTATCAACATGAACCTTGATGTCCCGTTCTCGCAGATCATGTCGACCTTTATGCCGCCAGAAATGCAGCAGGTGGATTCAAACGTTAACTTTGCCAGCTCGGTTGAAGACCTGGTGATGCAAACGCTGGAATTTGCCATTGAAGAAGTCAGCGCCGACCGCAACGTGTCGAATAATGCGAAGAACCGCCAGATCGTGCTCAATATGTATGAGAAGGGCATCTTCGATATCAAGGACGCGATTAACCAAGTTGCCGACCGTCTGAATATTTCCAAGCACACGGTTTACCTGTATATCCGCCAGTTTAAGAGCGGTGACTTCCAGGGGCAGGATCGCTAATGCGCTATACCTTGCTGGTCACCGGACCGGCATACGGCACGCAGCATGCCAGTAGTGCATTGCTGTTTGCCCGCGCGCTGATTAAAGAGGGGCACCAGTTAGATAGCGTCTTCTTTTATAGGGAAGGCGTGATGAATGCTAACCAGCTCAGTGCCCCGGCCAGCGATGAAGTCGATGTAGTACGCGAATGGCAGGCATTACACGATCAAAATGGCGTGGCGCTCAATATTTGCGTCGCGGCGGCATTGCGACGTGGCGTGACGGATGCGCAGGAAGCCACGCGTTTGCAACTGGCGGGAAGCAATCTGCAACCCGGATTTGCGTTGAGCGGCTTAGGCGCCTGGCGGAAGCCGCGCTCAGCTGTGATCGTCTGGTGCAGTTCTGATGAATCGCGTGGCATTTTTGTTTACTCAGGCACCACACGGCAGCAGCGCGGGCAGGGAAGGGCTGGATGCGGTGTTGGCCACCGGCGCCCTCAGTGAAGATATTGGGCTGTTCTTCATTGGTGATGGCGTACTGCAACTCAATGGCGGTCAACAGCCAGAGCAGATTCTGGCTCGCAACTACATCGCGACCTTCGGCGTGCTTGAGCTTTACGATATCGACCAATGCTTTGTTTGTCAGGCGTCGCTGTTAGCGCGTGGGCAAAGCCTGACAACCCATCGCGTGCTGAACGCGGAAGTGTTAGATGCCGAAACGCTGCGCGAAAAGCTCGCTACCTATCATCGAATCATTCGTTTTTGAGAATCGCCTATGCTTTACACGCTGCTGCAGTCTCCCTGGCAATGCGACATCGAAAGTCTGTTACGACTGATGCAGAAGGGGGATGATCTGCTGCTGCTGCAAGATGGCGTAACCGCCGCGCTTGAGGGCAGTCAGATGTTTATCACGCTAAGTGCTTCACCTGCCACGCTTTGGGTATTGCAGGAAGACGTTATCGCCCGAGGATTGGTTGAGCAAATTTCGACCAAAGTAGCACGTTTGGACTATACTGGTTTCGTTGCGATGACGGCGAAGCACCAACAACAAGTGGCCTGGTAGCAACGAAAACCTGGTTATTTCTTGACACCCTTTTGACACAGCCCTAAAATTCTGCCTCCTCGTAGTAATACGAGGCGATTTATTACGTGTTTACGAAGCAAAAAGCTAAATCCCAGGAGCTATTTAATGGCAACAGTTAACCAGCTGGTTCGCAAACCACGCGTACGCAAAGTTGCTAAAAGCAACGTGCCTGCGCTGGAAGCTTGCCCGCAGAAACGTGGCGTATGTACTCGTGTGTACACCACTACCCCTAAAAAACCAAACTCAGCACTGCGTAAAGTTTGCCGTGTGCGTTTGACTAACGGTTTTGAAGTTACCTCCTACATCGGCGGTGAAGGTCATAACCTCCAGGAACACTCAGTGATCCTGATCCGTGGCGGTCGTGTTAAAGACTTGCCAGGTGTGCGTTACCACACCGTTCGCGGCGCGCTTGACTGCTCAGGTGTTAAAGATCGTAAGCAGTCACGTTCCAAGTACGGCGTGAAGAAGCCAAAGGCTTAATGGTTCTCCGTTAAGTAAGGCCAAACATTTTCACTTTAATGTCAAAATAAACTCGTAGAGTTTTGGACAATCCTGAATTAACAACGGAGTATTTCCATGCCACGTCGTCGCGTTATTGGTCAGCGTAAAATTCTGCCGGATCCTAAGTTCGGATCAGAACTGCTGGCTAAATTTGTAAACATTCTGATGGTTGATGGTAAAAAATCTACCGCAGAATCTATCGTCTACACCGCACTTGATACCCTGGCTCAACGTGCTGGTAAAGACGGTCTGGAAGCTTTTGAAGTTGCACTCGAAAACGTACGTCCGACTGTAGAAGTTAAGTCACGTCGCGTTGGTGGTTCAACCTACCAGGTTCCAGTTGAAGTCCGTCCGGTTCGTCGTAATGCTCTGGCAATGCGTTGGATCGTTGAAGCTGCTCGTAAACGCGGTGATAAATCAATGGCTCTTCGCCTGGCGAACGAACTTTCTGATGCTGCAGAGAACAAAGGTACTGCAGTTAAGAAACGTGAAGACGTTCACCGTATGGCTGAAGCCAACAAGGCGTTCGCACACTACCGCTGGTAACAGCTACGTAGTCGTTATAAACCCAGCGGGCGTCCCAGTGACTTACCTGCTGGGCTTTTTTAACTTAGAACGTCTCAGAATCAGAGGAATCAAATGGCTCGTAAAACACCCATTGAGCGCTATCGTAACATCGGTATTAGTGCGCACATCGACGCCGGTAAAACTACCACTACCGAACGTGTTCTGTTCTACACCGGTGTAAACCACAAAATCGGTGAAGTGCATGACGGCGCGGCTACCATGGACTGGATGGAGCAGGAACAGGAACGTGGTATTACCATCACTTCCGCTGCGACCACCTGTTTCTGGTCTGGTATGGCTAAGCAGTTTGAGCCACACCACGTAAACATCATCGACACCCCAGGACACGTTGACTTCACCATCGAAGTTGAGCGTTCTATGCGTGTGCTTGATGGCGCAGTGATGGTTTACTGTGCGGTTGGTGGTGTTCAGCCACAGTCTGAAACCGTATGGCGCCAGGCTAACAAATATAAAGTTCCACGCATTGCGTTCGTTAACAAAATGGACCGCATGGGTGCTAACTTCCTGAAAGTTGTTGATCAGATGCAAGCGCGTCTGGGTGCAAACCCAGTTCCACTTCAGCTGGCCATCGGCGCAGAAGAAAAATTCACCGGTGTTGTTGACCTGGTGAAAATGAAAGCCATCAACTGGAACGATGCCGATCAGGGCGTGACCTTCGAATACGAAGAGATTCCAGCTGACATGCAGGAACTGGCTGAAGAGTGGCGTGCGAAGCTTGTTGAAGCCGCAGCTGAAGGTTCTGATGAGCTGATGGAGAAATTCTTCGGCGGTGAAGAGCTGACAGAAGAAGAGATCAAAACTTCTCTGCGTAAGCGCGTGCTGAATAACGAAATCATCCTGGTTACCTGTGGTTCTGCATTTAAGAACAAAGGTGTTCAGGCGATGCTGGATGCGGTAGTTGAATACCTGCCAGCACCGACTGACGTTACTGCGATCAACGGTATGCTGGACGACGGTAAAGACACGCCGGCTGAGCGTCATTCTGACGACAACGAGCCGTTTGCTGCTCTGGCGTTCAAAATCGCTACCGACCCGTTTGTAGGTAACCTGACCTTCTTCCGCGTTTACTCTGGTGTGGTTAACACTGGTGACACCGTGTACAACCCGGTTAAGTCAAACCGTGAGCGTCTGGGCCGTATCGTTCAGATGCACGCCAACAAACGTGAAGAGATCAAAGAAGTCCGTGCGGGCGACATCGCAGCTGCGATCGGCCTGAAAGATGTGACCACTGGTGACACCCTGTGTGACCCAGACAACGTCATCATCCTTGAGCGCATGGAATTCCCAGAGCCAGTAATCTCTATCGCCGTTGAGCCGAAAACCAAAGCTGACCAGGAAAAAATGGGTCTGGCTCTGGGTCGTCTGGCGAAGGAAGATCCATCATTCCGTGTATGGACTGATGAAGAAACCAACCAGACCATTATCGCTGGTATGGGTGAGCTGCACCTCGACATCATCGTTGACCGCATGAAGCGTGAATTCAACGTTGAAGCGAACGTCGGTAAACCTCAGGTTGCTTACCGTGAAGCGATTCGCGCGAAAGTTACCGATATCGAAGGTAAACACGCCAAGCAGTCTGGTGGTCGTGGTCAGTACGGTCATGTTGTTATCGACATGTACCCACTGGAGCCGGGCGTTAACCCGAAAGGCTACGAATTTATCAACGACATCAAGGGCGGTACGATTCCAACTGAATACATCCCTGCGGTTGATAAAGGCCTTCAGGAGCAGTTGAAGTCAGGTCCTCTCGCCGGTTATCCGGTAGTAGACTTGGGTGTTCGTCTGCACTTCGGTTCATACCATGATGTCGACTCCTCAGAGCTGGCGTTTAAACTTGCTGCTTCTATCGCGTTCAAAGAAGGCTTTAAAAGAGCAACTCCAGTTCTGCTTGAGCCGATCATGAAGGTTGAAGTAGAGACTCCGGAAGAGAACACCGGTGACGTTATCGGTGACCTTAGCCGTCGTCGTGGTATGCTCAAAGGACAGGAATCTAACGCTACTGGCGTTCAGATCCATGCTGAAGTTCCACTGTCTGAAATGTTCGGATATGCAACTCAGCTGCGTTCTCTGACCAAAGGCCGTGCTTCTTACTCCATGGAGTTCCTGAAGTACGATGATGCGCCGAACAACGTCGCTCAGGCCGTTATTGAAGCTCGTAGCAAATAAGCTACGGTTTAAAAATTGTGAACTGATGCCTTCATGACTCATGAAGGCACAACGTAAGGAATTATCGCCATGGCGAAAGAGCAATTTCAGCGTAACAAACTGCACGTAAACGTCGGCACCATCGGTCACGTTGACCATGGTAAAACCACTCTGACTGCAGCAATCACCACCGTTCTGGCTAAAACCTACGGCGGCTCTGCTAAAGCGTTCGATCAGATCGATAACGCACCAGAAGAGAAAGCACGTGGTATCACCATCAACACTTCACACGTTGAATATGAAACCCCGTCA
>NZ_MLFP01000015.1 GCF_002095465.1 Pantoea rodasii
TCAGGGCTCTTTAAGTGTGAAATTCATCCAGTCAGGCAAAAATCTTCCCCTTACTGACGCGTTTTCAGCCAGTTTTCGATAAAGTCAGCCACGTTAACCGGCTGATTAATATCGAGAAGAGGGATGTTAATCGCTAATTCCGCATCGCTTGCCAGCGCAATCACGTATTCATCCAGTAAATCAGCAACTTCACCTTTTACACCATGCCGCCACAGCGCGATTTTGGGTACAGGCTCATCTTTAAATCCTTCAACCAGTACCAGATCTAGCACTGAACTGTCCATACGTGCGGCTAGTTCCGCTAAATCCAACGGCTGATCAGGGGTTTCGCACATCAATGCCCAATGCTGGCGACGATCACTTGATCGGCACCTGCTTTTCGCAGCAAATAGCTGTCTTTTCCCGGCGTATCGATATCCATTTGATGATGAGTATGTTTAATTAACCCTGAACGAATACCGCGTGCCTTAAGCAGCGGAATCACCTGCTGCAACAAGGTAGTTTTCCCGGTGCCGCTCCATGCCACAATCGCCAGTAAAGGCACGCCCATCAATGATCTTCCTCATTCACTAAATCTTCAGGTGTATTGATGTTGCGAAACGCAGACTCTGGATCCGCAAACGTCACCGCATGCCCACCATGCTCACGTAAAAACTGCATCAAACGCCGCTCACCCCGGAGCAGCCAGGCTTCCAGATCGTTGGCCAAGGATCGATTAATCAGTGCCAATGCAGGATGATCGCGCAGTGTGGATCGTACCCACACTGCAGGCGCATCGCCGCGCTGCTGCCATAAACGTGCAACGAAATCCTCTGGCAACCAAGGCGTATCACAGGCACAAAAGGCGACCCACTCGGTCTTACTGTTCTGCAAACCACTCAATATGCCCGCCAGCGGTCCTGGATAATCAGGCATTGAATCCGTCACAACCAGACAGCCGCTAGCCTGATAACGATCAATGTTGCGGTTGGCGCTTATCAACACAATATTGACCTGCGGCACCAATCGCTGCAGAACGTGCTGATAAAGCGGCTGGCCCTGAAGCTCCAGCAGCCCTTTATCCTGACCTCCCATACGACTGCCTTGCCCACCCGCGAGGATCACGCCGGTAAATGCGGTCATTTTCGTCTCCTTAACCATTCTGGACGATACTTGCATAACGGCAGCGTACCACTGCATAGAGGAATCAATAATGAAATATCATCGCCTTAATGAACTGTTCGAGCTCCTGCAACCCGCCTGGCAAAAGGAGTCCGACCTTAACCTGCTGGCATTTTTACAAAAATTGGCGCTGGAATCCGGCTTCAGTGGCCCATTAAGTGAATTAACGGATGATGTATTGATTTACCATCTCAAAATGCGTGATGCCAGCAGCAGTGCTGAAATTCCCGGGCTGAAAAAGGACTATGAAGTGGACTTCAAAACCGCGCTATTACGTGCACGCGGTGTGATTAAGGATGATGAGTAGTGTTATCCTTGCGCATTCCTTGCAACGGTAACATACAGGCAAAATGATGAGCGAAGCCGCCTTTAATTTCCAGACGCTGAACCCCGATGTCATCCTTGATGCACTCTGGGATACCGGTCTGCGTGTCGAATCCGGCTTAACCGCCCTCAATAGCTACGAAAACCGTGTCTATCAGTTCAGCGATGACGATAAACGTCGCTATGTGGCCAAGTTCTATCGCCCACAGCGCTGGAGTGCGCAACAAATCCAGGAAGAACACCAGTTCACGCACGACCTGCTCGCAGATGAAGTGCCCGTGGCGGCACCTATGACATTACAGAGCAGCACGCTGAATCATCATGCCGGTTTTATGTTTGCCGTTTTCCCTAGCCTGGGTGGGCGACAATATGAAACCGATAATGAAGAACAGATGGAATGGGTGGGCCGTTTTCTCGGCCGTATCCATCAAACGGGTCGCCAAAGCCTGTTTCAACAGCGCCCCACTTTCGGTCTGGAAGAGTATGTCTTCCAACCCCGTCAGGAGCTGGAGCAAAGCACGCTGGTGCCGGCTGCCTTGAAGGATGCGCTGCTGAACGCCGTTGATAAACTGAGCGGCACGTTGCAGCAGTGCTGGCACAACAACTGGCAACCGCTCAGGCTGCACGGCGATTGCCATCCAGGCAATATCCTGTGGCGTGATGGCCCGATGTTTGTCGATCTTGATGATGCGCGCAACGGCCCTGCAGTGCAGGATCTGTGGATGCTGGTAAACGGCGATCGTCAGGAGCAGCTGATCCAGTGGGATATTCTGCTGGAAGCTTATAATGAATTCAGTGACTTCGATTTACATGAATTGTCACTGATTGAGCCTTTACGCGCTATGCGCATGGTTTATTATTTGGCCTGGGTGGTACGCCGCTGGCAAGATCCCGCTTTTCCGCGCGCCTTTCCCTGGATGACCGATGAGGATTTCTGGCGCCGACAGATTGCACTATTTATCGAGCAGGAGAAGCTGTTACATCTACCCCCCGTTGCAGCTTAGCCCGCAATTTTAATGAAGTACTCAGGAGATTTTTTCACGATGAAAAAGATTATGTTTGCGCTGGTAGGTTTAATGCTGGCATTTGGCGCCTCAGCGGCACAGTTTAATGACGGTAAACAATTCGTCACGCTGCCAAAGCCGGTTGCTGGCGAGCCACAAGTTCTGGAGTTTTTCTCCTTCTTCTGCCCGCACTGCTACCAGTTTGAACGCGTCTATCACGTAAGTGATGCCGTGAAAAAGAACCTGCCAGCGGACACCAAAGTGACTAAATATCACGTTGATTTCCTCGGCGGAGACTTCGGTCCAGTGGTAACGCAGGCATGGGCTGTGGCAATGGCGCTGGGTGTGGAAAGCAAAGTCACTGCACCGATCTTCGACGGCATTCAGAAAACCCAAACGGTTACCGATGCGGCCAGCCTGAAAGCCACCTTCATCGAGGCGGCGGGTATCTCGTCAGAAGATTATGATGCGGCGTGGAACAGCTTCGCGGTAAAAGCATTGGTTGCACAGCAGCAGAAAGCTGCCGCAGATCTTAATCTGCAGGGTGTACCTGCTATCTTTGTTAACGGTAAATACATGGTTAACAACGGTGGTCTCGATACCAGCTCTATGGATAACTTCGTTGCCGATTATGCCAACGTAGTGAAGTTCCTGGTTGATAAGAAGTAATTAGGCTGCAAAAAGCGCCGACACCGTCGGCGTTTTCACCCCAATTTTAACGCTGCAATAACGATCTCTTTGTTAACCCTCCGCTTAATATCCACATGGACACTCCCACTTTTAAAAAGGCGTAATACGTCACAGTAAGTTCATAACAATATGAATATTAAGTGATTTTATTCGTAATGTGATTGTAATTTACGTAAATAACAATACGTTATGATTTTTACGCACAAAGTTATCCACAGACAGATCCTTGCGATCCG
The DNA here is from genome assembly GCF_002095465.1 of Pantoea rodasii. Lineage (GTDB taxonomy): Bacteria > Pseudomonadota > Gammaproteobacteria > Enterobacterales > Enterobacteriaceae > Pantoea > Pantoea rodasii. The sequence goes on from NZ_MLFP01000015.1 coordinate 3,416, forward strand.
TGCCGCGTTACGACGAAAAAAGATCCCGCCATCCCCGCGCAAATTCAACATTCTTCTCTGGTTGTGGCATCCTTATAGCCTCATTATCGCAACGAAGAAAATACGAACCTATGGCGCAAATTGCAGAAAACCCCCTGATTCTGGTAGACGGCTCCTCTTATCTCTACCGGGCGTATCATGCCTTTCCGCCGCTGACCAACAGTGCAGGCGAGCCCACGGGCGCCATGTACGGTGTGCTCAACATGCTGAAAAGTTTGCTGATGCAGTATCAGCCGAGCCATGTGGCCGTGGTCTTCGATGCGAAAGGTAAAACTTTCCGTGATGAGTTATTTGAGCACTACAAATCGCATCGCCCGCCAATGCCTGACGATCTGCGTGCACAGATTGAACCGTTGCACGAGATGGTTAAAGCGATGGGATTGCCGCTGCTGGCGGTCTCCGGCGTTGAGGCTGACGATGTTATTGGAACGCTGGCGCTGGAAGCCGAGAAGCAGGGCCGTGCGGTGCTGATCAGCACCGGTGATAAAGACATGGCGCAGCTGGTGACGCCGGGCATTACGCTAATCAATACCATGACGAATACCGTGCTTGGCCCGGAAGAGGTTGAGCAGAAATACGGTGTGCCGCCTTCATTGATTATCGATTTCCTCGCCATGATGGGTGACAGCTCAGATAACATTCCTGGCGTGCCGGGCGTGGGTGAGAAAACCGCACAGGCCCTGTTGCAGGGATTGGGTGGTATGCAGTCCATTTACGACAACCTTGAAAAGGTCGCCGATCTCTCGTTCCGTGGCGCAAAAACCATGGCGGCGAAGCTGGAACAGAACCGTGACGTAGCATTCCTTTCCTATCAACTGGCAACGATTAAAACCGACGTTGAACTGGAACTGGGCTGCGATCAGCTGATCGTTAACGAGCCTGATGTGGAAGCACTGCAAAGCCTGTTTGGTCGCTATGAGTTTAAGCGCTGGATCACTGATTTACAGGATGGCACATGGCTGCAGGGGAAAAAGAGCAATGTGAAGGCGCAGAAATCGCTTACCTCTGAGCCTGCAGAAGCGGCGGCAGAAACCACCAGTGTGTTATCCGCTGATGGCTATGTCACCATTCTTGATGAGGCGACCTTCAAGCAATGGCTGAGCAAGCTGAAAGAGGCGGAACTTTTTGCCTTCGATCTGGAAACGGATTCACTGGATAGCTGGAGTGCCCAAATTGTCGGCCTGTCATTTGCTGTCGCTCCGGGCGAGGCGGCTTATCTGCCGGTGGGGCATGACTATCTTGATGCACCCGATCAACTTAACCGCGACGAAGTACTGAAACAGCTGAAACCGTTACTGGAAGATGCCAAAGCGTCGAAGGTGGGGCAAAACCTCAAATACGATCGTGGCGTGTTGAAGAATTACGACATCGAGCTTCAGGGCATCAAATTCGACACCATGCTGGAATCCTACTGCCTCAGCAGCGTGGGCGGTAAGCATGATATGGACAGCCTGTCAGCGCGCTGGCTTAACCATAAAACGGTTACCTTTGAAGAGATTGCCGGTAAAGGAAAAAACCAGCTGACCTTCAACCAGATTGCCGTTGAGCAGGCCGCCCATTATGCCGCAGAGGATGCTGATGTTACTTTGCAGCTGCATTTACAGATGTGGCCAAAGCTGGAGCAGGAAGCCGGTCCAAAGCAGGTGTTTACCGATATCGAAATGCCGCTGGTGACAGTGATTTCACGCATTGAGCGTAACGGCGTATTAATCGATCAGAATATCCTGGCAAAACACTCGCAGGAGCTGACCACGCGTCTGGCTGAACTCGAGCTGAAAGCCCACGAACTGGCGGGCGAGCCGTTTAATCTTTCCTCCACTAAACAGCTGCAAACCATTCTGTTTGAAAAGCAGGGCATCAAGCCCACCAAGAAAACGCCGGGCGGCGCACCATCAACCAGCGAAGAAGTGCTGGCTGAACTGGCGCTGGACTATCCGCTGCCCAAAGTGATTCTGGAACATCGTGGCCTGTCTAAGCTGAAGTCGACCTATACCGACAAACTGCCTTTGATGATTAACCCGATTACCGGCCGTGTGCACACTTCCTATCATCAGGCGGTCACGGCGACCGGACGTCTCTCATCTACCGATCCGAACCTGCAAAACATCCCGGTACGTAATGATGAAGGTCGCCGTATTCGTCAGGCATTTATCGCCGGTGCGGATAAGCGCATTGTGGCTGCCGACTACTCGCAAATTGAGCTGCGCATCATGGCGCATCTGTCGCAGGATAAAGGCCTGCTGGATGCGTTTGCGCAGGGTGAAGATATCCACCGCGCGACGGCGTCAGAGGTATTTGGTGTCGCGTTTGGCAAGGTATCTGGCGAGCAGCGCCGCAGTGCCAAGGCGATTAACTTTGGCCTGATTTACGGCATGAGCGCATTCGGGTTGTCACGTCAGCTCAATATTGGCGCCGGCGAAGCGAAAAAGTATATGGATCTCTACTTTGAGCGTTACCCGGGCGTATTGCGCTATATGGAGGAAACGCGCGCGCAGGCCGCGGAGAAGGGTTACGTTGAGACCCTGGATGGCCGTCGTCTGTGGTTGCCCGATATCAACGCCAGTAATGCCATTCGTCGTAAAGCGGCCGAGCGTGCGGCGATTAACGCACCGATGCAAGGCACTGCAGCAGACATTATCAAACGCGCAATGATTGCTGTGGATGGCTGGCTGCTGCAACAGCAGGGTGACGATGTGAAGATGATCATGCAGGTGCACGATGAACTGGTGTTTGAGATCCACAAGGATGCTGTGGAGAGTGCCAGCGCGAAGATCCGTGAGCTGATGGAGAGCAGCATGAAACTGGATGTCCCGTTGCAGGTTGAAGTCGGCACGGGTGATAACTGGGATCAGGCACACTGATAAAATGATGTCAGCGGTTTATCCAAACCGCTGGCAACGTCATAAGAAAAAAGTTTACTTAATCGGTTCAGCAACGGGGTAAAGCCGCTTGTTAAATGCGCGTTTTGTAACTGCCTATCGGCTAAGCATTTTTTTAGTAATTAAACTACATGCCTTAAGCCAAAGTGTGACGAATACGGTAAAAAAGATGTCGAATCCTGAAACTTAACCACAAAAAACCCTTTGTAGGTCGGGGAAAATCAGGTAAAGTTCATCGCGTAGGGTACAGAGGTAAGATGTTCTATCTTTCAGACCTTTTACTTCACGTAATCGGATTTGGCTGAATATTTAGCCGCCCCAGTCATTTATGACTGGGGCGTTTTTATTGGGCTTTATCTGAAAAAACGGGCTGAAAACCCGCTTTAGACCTTATTCAGATAACGCTTCGCCATCACCTTCCTGCGCCGGTTCCAATTCACTGAACCAGCTATCCAGTTTCTGACGAACAATATCCACGCCGATTTTCTTGAGTGATGAGAACATTTCTACCTGCACATCACCCACAAAGCCCAATGCCGCTTCGCGCACCAGTTTGAGTTGCGCTTTGCGTGCACCTGATGCCAGTTTATCCGCTTTAGTTAACAGCACCAGTACGGGAATGCCGCTCTGCAGTGCCCACTCAATCATGTTTTGATCGAGGTCTTTAAGGGGATGGCGGATATCCATCAGGACCACCAGGCCTTTCAGAGCCTGACGCTTCTGCAAATATTCAGACAGCGCGCGCTGCCATTTGCGCTTCATCTCTTCCGGAACTTCGGCGTAGCCATAGCCCGGTAAATCGACCAGGGTTTTCCCCTCGACCACCTGAAACAGGTTAATGAGCTGAGTACGCCCCGGCGTTTTACTGGTTCGCGCCAGGCCTTTCTGGTTGGTGATGGTATTTAACGCGCTGGATTTGCCTGCATTAGAGCGTCCGGCAAAGGCGACCTCAATGCCCACATCCGCCGGTAAATGGCGAATATCCGGGGCGCTAAGCACGAAATGGGTCATGTGATAATTCAAAGCAGACAAAGTAAAACTCCAGCAGAGTGATTCGGCAATTGGGCTGATTATACCTGTTATGGCGCAAAAGTGCCCGATGGCGTCTTAACGCGCCATTTTGTAAGAGATATAGGATTGTTACTGCCAGCCATTACCGTTTAATAGAATCTTCATAAGTTATTAAGTTGATTATTTTCAATTGGTTATATTTGCGACATGAATTATGTCTTCAAATTACCCTCACACCTCACTTGTTCATTTTACTGATTGGTCTACATTTGGTGTCAGTGCACGGCAGCACCCATCAGGAAGATGCGCTCAGGAGTGTCGGGGATGACCAGGAGCTTGGCAGGACGTGATTCAGGCAAGAGTCGAACAGGGAAAAGGATTACTCGCAGGAGCGATGTGGCGAGGGAACAACCGGGACGTTGTGAGCCGTAAAGGATTTATACCGTTATTCCTTCGGTAGAAGGTGCGAAATAAGGCGATAGCATAGGCTATCGCCTTTTTTCTTTGTCTTCTTTCTGCTAGATTTCGCCGCAATTCTATACTGAAGAAAAATCACCGAGACCGGACATCATGAAGCAACCTGCACCAGCCCAGCGTGGCAAACCTGCTAAAGCTAAACGCAAATCGCGTGAAGAACTGAACCAGGAAGCGCGCGATCGCAAACGCGATAAAAAGCACAGCGGCCTCAAAGCGGGCAACCGTGCTAACCCGGAAACGAAAGGTGCTGGCAAAGGCCAGGGCCAGAAAAATGCGGACCCACGTACCGGCAGTAAAAAACCGGTTGCGCTGGTGGCCGATGGAAAAACGCAGCCGGAGAAAAAACCTGCGGCTACAGTGAAGCCAAAAGCCGAAAAGGTCCGTCTGACACCAGAAGAAGAATTAGCAAAACTGGAAAATGACGAGCGTCTGGACACCTTGCTGGATCGTCTGGAAAGTGGTGAGACACTCAGCGCTGAAGATCAGGCATGGCTCGATCAGACGCTGGATCGCATTGACGAGCTGATGGAAGCCCTTGGCATCGCCCTGGATGACGGCGCTGAAGATGAGCAGGCCGAAGTGGATATGATGCGCTTGCTGAAGGGCAACTAAGGCATATTTTGATCGGCATGTGCTTTTGCGCATGCCGCGCTAAACAGGTATTCGCTGATGCTTTGGCCTGGATCAATTTTAGCGCTGCTACTGACATGTTATCTCCTGTGGTTATTGTTTAAACTTCGTCGCCTGTCGCGTCTGAAGTCGCGTTTACGCCGGCGTTCGGCTCACCGCTATCTCTCCTCTTCTGCCACGCGACCCTCTCTCAGACGACGTCACCGTAAGGAGTGAGCATGTCATCGCAGCAGATTGAATGGGACCAGCGGCTGATTGAAAAATACAATTACGCGGGTCCGCGTTACACCTCCTATCCCACTGCGCTGGAGTTCAATGAGCACTTTGGCGAAGCAAACTTCCAGTCTGCGGTTGAACGTTACCCTGAACGCTCTCTGTCGCTGTATGTCCATATCCCGTTCTGCCATCGCCTTTGCTACTTCTGCGGCTGTAATAAGATTGTGACGCGCCAGCTGCACAAGGCTGACCGTTATCTTGATGTGCTTGAACAGGAGATCCGCCAGCGTGCGCCGCTGTTTGCCGGACGCCGCGTCACGCAGTTGCACTGGGGCGGCGGCACGCCAACCTTCCTCAATCAGGCTCAGGTCAGCCGGCTGGTGGCACTGCTGCGTGGTCATTTTGCTCTCGCAGATGACGTTGAGATGTCGATTGAGGTCGATCCACGCGAAATTGAGCTGGAGATGATCGATCATCTGCGCGCCGAAGGTTTTAACCGCCTGAGTATGGGTGTGCAGGACTTCAATAAAGCGGTGCAGGCGCGCGTCAATCGCGTGCAGGATGAAGAGACTATCTTTGGGCTGGTCGAGCGTGCACGTGCGCGAGGATTCCGCTCAGTGAGCCTGGATCTGATTTACGGCCTGCCTCTGCAAACCCCAGAAAGTTTTGCCTTCACTTTACAGCGGGTGATTGCGCTGAATCCCGACCGTCTCAGCGTATTCAACTACGCGCACATGCCTGCCTTGTTCGCTGCACAACGCAAAATCAAAGATGATGAGTTACCTGGCGCGGAACAAAAACTGCAAATTCTGCAGCAAACCATTACTGCCTTAACTGAAGCGGGTTATCAGTTCATCGGTATGGATCACTTTGCCAAACCTGATGACGAGCTGGCGATCGCGCAGCGTGCGGGTGAACTGCACCGCAATTTTCAGGGTTACACCACGCAAGGCGAGACCGAGCTGGTTGGATTTGGTGTCTCGGCGATCAGTATGCTGGGAGACAGTTACGCGCAGAACCAAAAAGAGCTGAAGGCTTACTACGCCAGCGTGGAGCACAGCGGGAACGCGCTGTGGCGTGGTTTGACCTTGAGCGATGATGACGGCCTACGCCGTGATGTCATCAAAACGCTGATCTGTAATTTCTCAATAGATTTTGCGGCGATAGAAGCGCAGTGGCCGATCACCTTCGAAACGTATTTTGCGGACGATTTAGCGTTACTGGCGCCTTTGATGGCGGATGGTTTGCTGGAACGGCGCGGGCGCAGTCTGCAGGTCACGGGGATTGGACGTTTATTGATTCGTAATATCTGTATGTGCTTTGACCGCTATCTGCGCCAAAAGGCACGGATGCAGCAATTCTCGCGGGTGATATAAAAACAGGGGAGCATGTCGCTCCCCTGATTCCCACCTATTCCATTCCCAGCTCTTTCAGTTTACGCGTCAGAGTATTACGACCCCAACCGAGCAAACGTGCGGCTTCCTGCTTATGTCCCTGAGTGTGACGCAGGGCGGTGGTGAGCAGGGTGCGCTCCATCTCCGGCTGCGCTTCAGAGAGCAGGTTTGATGACCGGAACGCAGCGCGCGGTCCGCCCATTGTGCCAGCAGGGTGGCCCAGCTGTCCGGCAGAGACTGCACCGGGTTATCCGGCGTGCTCGACTCAAACAGTTCCGGCGGCAGATCCTGAATCAACACTTCCTGGCCCGCTGCCATCACGGTTAACCAGCGGCAGGTGTTTTCCAGCTGGCGCACGTTACCGGACCAATGCAGACGCGTCAGCGCGGTTTCAGTTTCCGGATGCAGAATCTTCGCTTCGACGCCCAGCTCACGCGCGGCGACTTGCAGGAAGTAGCGCGCCAAACGTGGAATATCTTCGCGACGCTCGCGCAGCGGCGGTAAGTGCACGCGAATCACGTTCAGGCGATGGAACAGATCCTCACGGAACTTGCCTTCCTGCACGCGCAGCTCAAGGTTTTGGTGGGTTGCCGCGATAATACGCACATCCACTTTCACCGGTGCATAGCCGCCCACGCGATAGAACTGGCCATCGGCCAACACGCGCAGCAAGCGGGTTTGCACATCGAGCGGCATATCACCGATCTCATCGAGGAACAGCGTGCCACCATCAGCCTGCTCAAAACGGCCCTGACGAATCTGGTTCGCTCCGGTAAACGCCCCTTTCTCGTGACCGAACAGTTCGGATTCGATCAGGTCTTTCGGGATTGCTGCCATATTCAGCGCGATAAACGGTGATTTGGCGCGCGGGCTATGACGATGCAGCGCGTGCGCCACCAACTCTTTACCGGTACCGGATTCGCCGTTAATCAATACGCTAATGGATGAGCGCGACAAACGGCCAATAATACGAAACACATCCTGCATCGCTGGCGCTTCGCCAATGATGTCGGTTGTCGGGCCGCTGACCGGCTGATTACGCGGCTGCTGCTGTTCCTGATAGTGGCTGATCGCACGCTCAACCAGCGCGACGGCTTCGTCAATATCAAACGGCTTGGGCAGGTAATCGAACGCACCTTGCTGGTAAGCGCTCACCGCAGCATCCAGATCCGAATGCGCGGTCATAATGATCACCGGCAACATCGGATGGCGCTGTTTAATCTGTTTCAGCAGCGCCAGTCCATCCATGCCCGGCATGCGAATATCCGATAACAATACATCTGGGGTTTTGGTCGAGAGCGCATCCAGCACCTCGCTGGCGCTGTCAAAGGTGGCGCAGCTTAAACCGGCTCCAGTGAGCGCACGTTCGAGCACCCAGCGGATGGAGCTATCGTCATCGACGATCCAGACTATCCCTCGTTGCATAGAAACCTCACTGGCGAATAGGCAGGTAGACCGAGAATTCGGTGTGTCCTGGCCAACTGTTAAATTCTATTTTTCCTGAATGCTGATCGATCAGACTGCGGGCGATGGAGAGACCTAAACCGGTGCCTCCTTCGCGTCCGCTGACCATCGGATAGAACAGCGTGTCCTGTAGCTGAGCAGGAATGCCAGGGCCATCATCTTCAATATCAATACGTGCTACCAGGCGATAACGCGTGCCGTGCAGCGTCAGCTGAAACGCGGTGCGCGTGCGGATCACGATAGTGCCGCCCTCGTCACCCAGCGCCTGCAACGCATTACGCACCACGTTAAGCAGCACCTGTTCTATCTGATCGGGATCGTGTGGCAGCTCGGGCAGGCTTGGGTCGTAATCACGCACTAGCGAGACATTGTCCGGCAACTCCATCGAGACCAGATTCACCACGCGTTCAGCCACCTGATGAATGCTTTGTGTCACGTGCATACCCGGCTGTTGTGGCCCAAGTAAGCGATCAACCAGATTACGCAGGCGGTCTGCCTGTTCGATAATAATTCGGGTGTATTCATGCAGCGACGGATCGGGCAGGGCACGCGTTAATAACTGCGCTGCGCCACGTAATCCCCCTAACGGGTTTTTAATTTCATGTGCCAGTCCGCGCACTAAATCACGGGCGGCAACCTGCTGTGCATGTTGCAACTGTTCCTGGCTCAGGCGACGTTGATTATCCATCGGCGCCATTTCCAGCAGAATAAGGCCTTCGGGTAAGCGCTGCGCGGTCAGCGACATAATGTGCGCGCGGCCGTCGACCACTAAGGTGACTTCGCTGTCGGTAAAGCCCTGGCCCGCTCCAAGACTCTCGCTCATCACCTCAATATTCAGCGAAAAATAGCCGGTTAATTCCGGTAATGGCGTGCCGAACAATTTGCGTGAGCTTTGCGCCAGTAATTGCTGTGCCGCCGGGTTGGCGTAATGGATAACCAGATCGTTATCGACCAGCAAAATACTGTTGATTAGAGAGTTAAGAATCTGCCCCGCGTCGGGCAGTGTGCCAGTTGCCATACAGCGTTCCTCTGCACTAAGTTAGTGCATTATAGCCTTTTGGGACTGAAAACTATCATTCGAACGATGAATTCGCGGTGAAAAAAGCCCATCCGGAGATGGGCTAAAGTTTCCACGGCAACAAAAAAACGTTCAGGTTATTCACGCCGCCAATCAGCAGCGTGAAATGCGCTGAAATTTTTTAAATTAAACGCTGTAGTACAGTTCAAACTCAACTGGGTGCGGAGTCATGCGCACGCGGTCAACATCTGGCTTAAGCAGCTCGATGTACGCGTCGATAGCGTCATCAGTGAACACGCCGCCACGGGTCAGGAACTCGCGGTCTTCGTTCAGTGCGTTCAGGGCTTCTTCCAGAGAGCCTGCAACTTTTGGAATCTCAGCTTCTTCTTCCGGTGGCAGGTCATACAGGTTTTGTCCATCGCATCGCCAGGGTGGATCTTGTTGATGATGCCATCAAGACCGGCCATCAGCAGCGCGGTGAATGCCAGGTATGGGTTAGCCGCTGGATCCGGGAAGCGCGCTTCGATACGACGTGCTTTCGGGCTCGCAACCACTGGGATACGAATAGACGCTGAACGGTTACGTGCTGAGTAAGCCAGCATGACCGGTGCTTCGTAGCCTGGGACCAGACGCTTGTAAGAGTTGGTGGTTGGGTTCGCCAGGGCGTTGATCGCTTTAGCGTGCTTGATAACACCACCAATGTAGAACAGCGCAGCTTCAGACAGGCCGCCGTATTTGTCGCCAGAGAACAGGTTCACGCCGCCTTTTGACAGGGACATGTGGCAGTGCATACCAGAACCGTTATCGCCGAACATTGGCTTAGGCATGAAGGTCGCGGTTTTGTTGTACGCGTGAGCAACGTTGTGCACCACGTATTTGTAGATCTGAATTTCGTCAGCTTTTTTGGTCATGGTATTGAAGCGGGTTGCCACTTCGTTCTGACCAGCAGTTGCGACTTCGTGGTGATGGGCTTCAACCACCAGACCCATCTGCTCCATGGTCAGACACATGGCAGAACGGATGTCCTGTCCTGAATCAACCGGTGGCACTGGGAAGTAACCGCCTTTCAGACCTGGACGGTGACCTTTGTTACCGCCTTCGTACGCTTTACCGGTGTTCCATGCTGCTTCGATATCGTCGATAGCAACGTGTGAACCTGAGGTAGAAGAACCGAAACGGATGTCATCGAACAGGAAGAACTCTGGCTCTGGTCCAAACAGCACGGTATCCGCGATGCCGGAAGAACGCAGGAACTCTTCTGCACGCTTAGCAATGGAGCGTGGGTCACGATCGTAACCTTGCAGTGTACCTGGCTCGAGGATGTCACAGCGGATGATCAGCGTAGAATCTTCGAAGAACGGATCCATAACCGCAGTGGTAGCATCCGGCATCAGCACCATGTCTGATTCGTTAATGCCTTTCCAGCCACCGATGGAAGAGCCATCGAACATTTTGCCTTCTTCGAAGAAGTCAGCGTTAACCTGGTGAGCAGGAATAGTAACGTGCTGTTCTTTACCTTTGGTATCGGTAAAACGCAGGTCAACAAACTTAACTTCGTGCTCGTTCATCATCGAGAGGACGTGTTCAGCGGACATACTTAAACTCTCCTGGAATGGTCATAATCGTCATGGTGAGAGAACTTCGTTGCCTGGAATGTGTCACGCCTACTGACCACCCCTAACCAAGATCTCGGCAAGCTCTTTCAACCGTTTCATAACTGTCGTTTTCGCTTAAAATAGTTAAAGCGAATTCTGTGCCAACTTTATTACAATGGTGAAAATGGCGCTGTGGCGCGCTCTTAAGTGAGTCGGCCACTGCACCAGTATGGATGACGCGCACCAGTTTGGTGCTTCATCGATGAAATTGCGCCCTAAAAAGGTGCAAAACACCATCTCAGTGCAGATTAATGCACCGTTATTGGTGTTAAAAAACAGCACTACGAGAAACTTTAAGGGAATACTGTGATCATGTTCAGTCTTTCGCTTAATCCGTGTACAATACCGCGTTATTTCTATAATGCCTGAGGCAAAGCTGTGATCGAAAATTTGCGTAACATCGCCATCATCGCGCACGTTGACCATGGTAAGACCACCCTGGTTGACAAGCTGCTGCAACAGTCCGGTACTTTTGATGCTCGTACCGAAGCGACTGAGCGCGTAATGGACTCCAACGATTTGGAGAAAGAGCGTGGGATTACCATCCTCGCAAAAAACACCGCCATCAAATGGAACGACTACCGTATCAACATCGTTGATACCCCAGGACACGCCGACTTCGGTGGTGAAGTGGAACGTGTTATGTCCATGGTGGACTCGGTGCTGCTGGTTGTAGATGCGATGGATGGCCCTATGCCGCAAACCCGCTTCGTAACCAAGAAAGCGTTTGCTCATGGTTTGAAGCCGATTGTAGTTATCAACAAAGTTGACCGTCCGGGCGCGCGCCCTGATTGGGTTGTTGATCAGGTATTCGACCTGTTCGTTAACCTGGACGCGACTGACGAGCAGCTGGACTTCCCTATCATCTTCGCTTCAGCGTTGAATGGTATCGCCGGTCTGGAACATACCGACATGGCTGACGACATGACCCCGCTGTACCAGGCGATTGTTGATCATGTGTCTCCACCACAGGTTGAAGTTGAAGCACCACTGCAGATGCAGATCTCGCAGCTGGACTACAACAACTACCTGGGTGTTATCGGTATCGGCCGCATCAAGCGCGGTACGGTTAAGCCGAACCAGCAGGTCACTATCATTGATAGCGAAGGCAAAACCCGTAACGGTAAAGTCGGTAAAGTACTGGGCCACCTCGGTCTGGAGCGTATCGAAAGCACCCTGGCGGAAGCAGGCGATATCATTGCTATCACCGGTCTGGGCGAGCTGAACATCTCTGACACCATCTGCGACACGCAGAAAGTGGAAGCGCTGCCAGCCCTGAGCGTCGATGAACCAACCGTAACCATGTTCTTCAACGTCAACACTTCACCTTTCTGCGGTAAAGAAGGTAAGTTCGTGACCTCGCGCCAGATCCTGGAGCGTCTGAACAAAGAACTGGTTCACAACGTGGCTCTGCGCGTTGAAGAAACAGAAGACTCGGATGCATTCCGCGTGTCTGGCCGTGGCGAGCTGCACTTGTCAGTGTTGATCGAAAACATGCGTCGTGAAGGTTTCGAACTGGCGGTATCCCGTCCGAAAGTTATCTTCCGTGAATTCGAAGGCCGTAAGCAAGAGCCATTCGAAAACGTGACCCTCGACATCGAAGAAACCCATCAGGGTTCTGTGATGCAAGCGATGGGCGAGCGTAAAGGCGACCTGAAAAACATGGATCCAGATGGCAAAGGCCGTGTACGTCTCGACTACATGATCCCAAGCCGTGGTCTGATCGGTTTCCGTAACGAATTCATGACCATGACTTCTGGTACGGGTCTGCTGTACTCCACCTTTAGCCATTACGACGACGTTCGTCCGGGCGAAGTGGGCCAGCGTCAGAACGGCGTGCTGATCTCTAACGGCCAGGGTAAAGCGGTAGCGTTCGCCCTGTTCAGCCTGCAGGATCGCGGCAAGTTGTTCCTGGGTCACGGTGCGGAAGTGTATGAAGGCCAGATCATCGGTATTCACAGCCGTTCTAACGACCTGACAGTTAACTGCCTGACCGGTAAGAAACTGACCAACATGCGTGCATCAGGTACTGACGAAGCGACCACTCTGGTTCCACCGCAGAAAATGACGCTGGAGCAGGCTATCGAGTTCATCGATGATGACGAACTGGTAGAAGTGACTCCGCAGTCAGTCCGTATTCGTAAACGTCACCTGACCGAGAACGACCGTAAGCGTTCTTCTCGCGGCAGCAAAGACTAAGCGAAACAGTCTGATATTTAAGCCCCGCACTGCGGGGCTTTTTTACGCCTGAAACCCGCTGAAACACTCGCTTTCTGAATATTGCCCTCGCTTCCAAAATCCTGATTTACACCCCCTCGTACCTGTTCAGCACCGCTTTTTGCCGCTAGAGTGAATGATCCAGGGAATAGAAGGAGAGGCGTCATGCTGTACATCTTTGATTTAGGCAATGTGATTGTTGATATCGATTTTAATCGAGTGCTCGGCGTCTGGAGTGACCTGGGACGTGTGCCGCTGGCGACCTTACAAAGTCGCTTCCAGATGGATGAGGCGTTCGAGAAACATGAACGCGGTGAAATCAGCGATCCTGAATTTGCGGCGCGCATTTGTGATCAACTGGATATCGCACTGAGCTATCCGCAATTCACGGCGGGCTGGCAAGCGGTGTTCGTGGATGTTCGTCCGGAAACGCTGGCCATCATGAACGCTCTACGCGCGAAAGGTGAACGGGTGGTTATCCTCTCTAACACCAACCAGCTGCATTTTGAATTTTGGCCGACACAATATCCTGACGTACAGCAAGCGGCTGACCACGTCTACATGTCGCAAGACATTGGCATGCGCAAACCGGAAGCCCGCATCTATCAATATGTGCTTGAGCACGAAGGCTATACCGCCGATCAGGCCGTGTTTTTTGATGATAATCGCGCCAACATCGACGCGGCCCGCGCTTTAGGGATTGAGAGCGTGCTGGTGGAAGACGCGAAAACCGTGCCGGACTGGTTTGCGAGCCGTCGCTGAGTGGTGACACGTAACCATTTGCGCCATTCGGCGCACGCGTTTTTCCTGTGGGTCAAACTGCTGTGGCGCCGCGTTGATGAAGACAACATGACGACGCAGGCCGGGAATCTGGCCTACGTCTCATTGCTGGCTTTGGTTCCGCTGATTGCCGTGGTATTTGCCCTTTTCGCCGCTTTTCCGATGTTTTCTGACATCAGCGTCCAGCTTAAGCACTTCATCTTCAGCAACTTTATGCCGGCAGCCGGTGACATCATTCAGCGTTATCTCGACCAGTTTGTGGCCAACGTGAATAAGATGACGGCGGTGGGTATCGTCGGATTGATCGTTACCGCGCTGCTGCTGATGCACTCGGTGGACAGTGCGCTCAACGCGATCTGGCGCAGTGATAAACCACGGCCGATGGTGTACTCCTTTGCCGTCTACTGGATGATCCTGACGCTGGGCCCGATACTTGCCGGTGCCAGTCTGGCCATCAGCTCTTACTTGTTATCGCTGCGCTGGGTGAATGTCACCGGCGTAACCAGCCTTGTCGATCAGGTGTTACGTATCTTCCCTTTGGTGCTCGCCATCCTCGCCTTCTGGTTGCTCTACAGCATCGTCCCGACACGCCGAGTGCCGACGCGGGATGCGCTGATTGGGGCGATCGTTGCGGGATTACTGTTCGAGTTGGGCAAAAAGGGGTTTGCGCTCTATGTTACGATGTTCCCTTCGTATCAATTAATTTACGGCGTACTGGCAGTCATCCCGATCCTGTTTTTATGGGTTTACTGGACCTGGTGTATTGTGTTGTTAGGCGCGGAAATCACCGTCACCCTTGATGACTATCGCCAGCTAAAACAGCAGGAACGCGAAAAAGAACGAGAGGAAACATGATTGCTTTGATTCAGCGCGTCAGTCGCGCCAGTGTCGTGGTCGATGACGCGACAGTGGGCGAAATTGGTGCCGGTTTGCTGGTGTTATTAGGGGTGGAGAAGGGCGATGACGAGCAAAAAGCACAGCGCTTATCCGAGCGCGTGCTGGGTTACCGCATCTTCGGTGATGAGAACGACAAAATGAACCTGAACGTACAGCAGGCGGGCGGCAGCGTGCTGGTGGTGTCACAGTTCACGCTCGCCGCTGATACCAATAAAGGCATGCGACCTTCCTTCTCCGGTGGCGCGCAACCGGCGGAGGCCGAACGCCTCTACCACTATTTCAGCGAATGCTGCCAGGCGCAGGGCGTAACCACGGCAAACGGGCGTTTTGCCGCCGATATGCAAGTCTCGCTGGTTAACGATGGCCCGGTAACCTTTTGGTTGCAGGTGTGAGGTCTTTAGCCGAGCGGCAAGGGATCAGCCACGCAAGCTCCGAACGAGAGAATCACTTTATGTATCATCTTCGTGTGCCGCAAACAGCGGAAGAACTGGATACCTATTACCAGTTTCGCTGGGAAATGTTACGTAAACCGCTGCGCCAGCCGCAGGGCTCCGAGCGAGACGCCTGGGACGCTTTGGCGCATCATCAGATGGTGGTCGATGAGCAGGGCGATCCTGTTGCGATAGGTCGCCTGTATATCAATGCGGAAAACGAAGCCGCCATCCGCTTCCTCGCCGTGCACCCTTCGGTGCAGGGTAAAGGCCTCGGCACGCTGGTGGCGATGACGCTGGAATCCGTCGCGCGTCAGGAAGGGGCGAAACGCGTCACCTGTAGCGCCCGTGAAGATGCCGTGGAGTTCTTCGCCAAGCTGGGTTACGTCAACCAGGGTGAAATCACCGCGCCACAAACCACGCCGGTACGCCATTTCCTGATGATCAAACCGGTAGTGACGCTGGATGACATCCTGCATCGTGCTGACTGGTGTGGTCAGCTGCAGCAAGCCTGGTACGAACATATTCCGCTGAGCGAGAAAATGGGCGTGCGTATTCTGCAATATACTGGGCAAAAGTTCGTCACCACCATGCCTGAAACCGGCAACCAGAACCCGCATCACACCCTCTTTGCTGGCAGCCTGTTCTCACTGGCCACGCTCACCGGCTGGGGGCTGATTTGGCTGTTACTGCGCGAGCGGCATCTGGGTGGCACCATCATCCTTGCCGATGCGCATATTCGTTACAGCAAGCCAATCAGCGGGCGTCCTGGCGCGATTGCCGATCTCGGCTCACTGAGCGGCGATCTTGATCGTCTGGCGCGAGGGCGTAAGGCGCGAGTGCAGATGGAAGTCGAACTGTTTGGTGATGATGAGTTGGGCGCGGTGTTTGAGGGCGTATACATCGTACTGCCCGCGGATTCAGAAGGTCCGCTGGAAGAGGGCGGTTCCGGCGCACGTATTAATTAGTTCTGGTAGACAACGTTGTATACCTGTTGAACCTCAAGCGGTAGCGGCGCGTTGTATTGCTACGCACCGCTACCGGTTGCTGAAAACCTACTGAACCTGCCCCGCATGCATTGTCTGCTGCACTGATTGCGCATCGGTGGTTACTGATAAATTCCCTTCGGCACTCGGGCGCAGCGGCGCATCAGCACGTAATGAGCCTTTCAATTGCAGCAGCAGATTGCTGTTACCGCTGAGTGGCAAGGCGGGCCAACCCCAGTTTTGTAACACATTGGCCGGCACAGCCTGCCCTTTAAGACTGAGCGTCAATGGGCGCTGCGCATCCTGTCCTACACTCGCGGTGCCTTCCAGCAAACCGTTGCCGTTAAAGGCGCTCAGCTCTGTTATCTGAACTTGCTGATCGTTAGCGTTAAAGGCGATCGATGGATGACGTAAATCGGTGCGATTAAACGTCGCTTCCGCCGCGTTAAAACTCGCTTTACCCGCCCAAACTCCCCACTGATGCTGACGCGCCAGCAGCAGGTTATCGGCACTGCCATCCAGCGCGGTCATCTGGAATGGGAAGGCAGGATTGATGTCGATCACCAGATTGCGATTTGCCGTCCCGTGTTTGAGCATCACACTGTCCAGCCACTCCGGCAGCGCCTGCTGCCAGCGGTCGCGCCAGTTTTGCGGCAGAGTATATTCCAGACCGGCAATCGCCAAGTCATCAAGCGTCAGGCGTTTATCACTGCGCGTCCAGTTACCGCTGGCACGGATCACGCCATTGGCCCAGCGTGAACTGAACTGGGCTAGCTCAACTCCCTGCGCCGAGAAGTTGGCATTCACGATCGGATCGTTAAGCTCAAAGCCGCCATTGATGAAGTTGCCGGCATTCATCGACAGTGAGCCATCATCGCTCTGCCAGTCATCACCACGCAGCGTAATGTTCTTCAGGGTTAAATCGAGGTCGGTTACGGCCCAATCCGGCCCTTGCAGGCGCGCATCGGTCATATCCAGACGATTAATGCTCACCGACGGCACATTCCGCAGTGGGTTGAGGAAATCACTTAGGTTTTGATGAGTCTGCAGGCGAATGTCGTTAAGACGTAATTGATCAATCATCCAGTTGCCTTGCGCATCGCGCTCGGCGTTGCCGGTCATGGAACCGCGCGCCAAATCGGCCCCGATGTTCGTCAGCACCAGCCGACGCTGTTTAACGCTACCCTGCAGCAGCACATTATTGCCCGGCACGCCATTCAGCGTTAACGCACCGGCGCTCATCTGAAACTGTGCATCGCTGCCCAGCATATCTGTCGGCGTCGGTTTCCACGGGATAATGCCACCGTTAACGCGCTGAGCTGCCATCGGTAACGTGCTGTGCGGGCTATCAATGCGCACGTTATTCAGTTGCAGGCGATTGGCCTGAATCGGCAGCGTGGTATCGGGCGTCTGATTCGCGAGATTAATCTCGCCATCGCGCACCTCAATGCTATCGAAATGCAGCCAGTCACTGAATTGCACCAGTGCCAGTCCAAGGTCGACGCGTTTGGCCACCAACACCGCGGGCTGACCATCATGGCCGAAGCTGAAATCATCCAGGATGATATGTGAGGGGGAGGTGAAGTTGTGCTCAATCTTGCTGAGGGAAAGATGCCAGGCAGTCTTATCGCTCACCCAACGGCTAAACCAACCCGCGCCCCACTGTGTCTGCAGCAAGACATACAGGACAACCAGCCCCAGCAGAATCAGCAGCAGTAAGGTAAGGAAAAACTTGCCTAAAAATTTCATCACATCCATCCATCCCGATATTTATCCGGTAAGAGGTTGTTATGCCTGAATTACCGTTACAGCTCAACAGCCTGGATGTAAAAGCGGATAAATAACAGGCAGGCCGTAGCCTGCCGTATGGGTTACTTTTCCTGTGGAAAGACGAGGTTAAGCACGATTGCAGTGATACCACCGGCTGCAATGCCTGACGACAGCAGGGTTTTCAGCCAGTCAGGGGCAAATTGCAGAATCAGCGGTTGCTGCGAAACACCCAAGCCCACCGCCAGCGACAGCGCGATAATCATGATGGCGCGACGGTTCAGCGGCTCACGCGAAACGATACGTACACCGGAAGCTGCGATGGTGCCAAACATCACAATTGTCGCACCACCCAGCACCGGCTCAGGAATATGCTGTACAAAACCGCTTACCGCCGGGAACAGGCCAAGCACGATCAACAGCAGGGCCACCACAAAACCGACGTAACGGCTGGCGACGCCGGTCAGTTGAATCACGCCATTGTTCTGCCCAAAGCAGGAGTTCGGAAACGTATTGAACAATGCGGATACAAATGAGTTCAGTCCATTCGCCAGTACGCCGCCTTTAAGGCGCTTCATGTACAGCGGGCCACTGACCGGTTGCTCTGATACATCCGAGGTGGCGGTGATATCGCCAATGGTTTCCAGTGAGGTCACCATAAACACCAGCATCAGCGGGATCAGCAGGTTCCAGTCAAAACCGAGGCCGTAATACAGCGGTGTCGGCACTGCGACCAGCGGTTGATCAAGCGGAGCGCTGGTGGCAGGTAACATATCCAGCGCCCAGGCCAGTGCATAACCTACTGCCATGGCAATCACCAGTGAGGCAACGCGCAGATAGGCATTACGCTGGCGATTAAGCAGAATAATCACCACCAATACCGCGCCGGCCAGCAGCAGGTTCTTTGGCGCGCCGAAGGTATGATCGCTCATCGCCGCGAAGCCGCCGCCAATCGAGGTCAGGCCAACCTGAATCAGTGACAGGCCAATAATCATCACCACAATGCCGGATACCAGCGGGGTAATAATGCGACGCGCCAGATGCAGGACGCGTGACAGCACCATTTCGGTACAGGACGCCACCATCAGCGTGCCAAACAGCGCGGCCATCATGGTCGGCACATCGGCACCGCCATTTTTCAGCGCCATACCGCCCATAATCAGCGGTGTCACAAAGTTAAAGCTGGTGCCCTGAATCGACAACAGGCCCGAGCCGACCGGTCCCCAGGTTTTGATTTGCAGGATCGAGGCAACGCCCGAAGCAAACAGCGACATGCTGATGATGTGCTGGGTGTCCTGCGCCGGTAAGCCCAGCGCCTGGCAGATCAGCAGCGCAGGGGTAATCACGGCAACAAACATGGCCAGCAGGTGCTGACAGGCAGCAAACAGCGTTTGTGGCAACGGTGGACGGTCTTCGAGGCGGTAAATCAGTTCACTCTTTGGACGGGCTGACTGATGAGATTCAGCGGTATTGACGGACATGGTGCGCGTTCTCAATGACAACAAAGGGGCGATTTTAAACGGTTGCGTTGTGAAAGCAATCGTTTGCAATGCCCCTTTTCACATGCATTGATTTAAAGCGTAAACACGGTACGGCTGCGGCTATCATCTTCCTGCCAGGCCTGCGCTACTTCACTCAACGGGCGCATCTGGAAAGCGATGGAAAAATCACTCTCCGCTGCAGCGTTCAGCATTTCGCTGATGCAGGCGATTAAATCCGCATTGGACACGCTGCCTAATCCGCTGCCCATTAATGTCAGGCCGGATGAGCGCAGCAGCTTGCTGTGCAGCGTAATTTCCTGGCCACTCAGCGAGCCGATTTGTACGAAGCGCACCACTTTCTCCTCGCCCGCGACGGCTGCCTGCATGATATCGAGTGCACTCTGGCCCCACAGGTAATCCAGCACGATATCAATGCCTTCTCTCATCAGTGCGGGCAGTGCACCCGGCAATTCATCCAGCGTCAGGGTGATATCTGCACCTTGCGCGCGCAGCTGGTCTAGCACATCACGATTGCGACCGGTGGCGATGATTTTGCCCGCGCCGAGGTGCTGTGCAATACGCACCGCTAATCCACCGGAAGTGCCGGTGGCACCATTGATCAACACGGTTTCACCGGGCTGCAACTGCGCCCGGCGCGTCAACGCTGCCCAGGACGACATACCCGGATTGGCAATGGCGGCGGCCAGCACCGGATCGAGCGAAGCGGGCAGAGGCACGACAGCAACCGCGGGCACCACGGTTCTCTCCGCCATGCTGCCCCAGGGCGCATCAAAGGCGACGAAATAGACCGGATCGCCGTTGCTGAGCGTGCCGGTGCCATCAATCCCGGTGATAAAAGGATACTGAGTGGTGGCGCTGTAGTGCTTGCCGGAAGCGCGAGCCTTCGCCAGTTGACTGACGGCAGCCGCTTTAACGCTGACGATCACATGCTGTTCATCAGCGTGCGGTTCGGGGAAATCACCGTACACTGGCTGTTCGCCTGCTGCGGAAACGATAGCTGCTTTCATGCTTTCTCCTTCAGATAATCGGAAACTATGTGTAATATGCACACATTAGTTCTGCCTCGGGATAACGTCAATGAAAAGTGTGCAAAATACACATAATAGTGCGAAGTTTGATGACTTGCACAACGCGCTGCTGATGATTGTGGGTACCTTCAATCGCCCGCAACGTGATGAATTATTAATAAAAGAATCCAACATTCAGCTCGATCGCGCGTTGTTTCCGCTGCTGATCCAGATTGGCCGCTTTGGACCGATTGGCGTGGTAGAACTGGCAGAGCGTGCCGGGCGCGATTACACCACGGTGAGTCGTCAGGTGGCGAAGCTGGAAGATCTGGGGCTGGCGCAACGGCAGAAAAATGCCAAAGACAAACGCGTAAATGAAGCGGTCATTACCGCCACTGGCAAGGCGATGACCGATAAAATCGATGCCGCACGGGCGCAGATTTATCAGCATCTGTTTGAGAACTGGCAGGATAGCGAGCGCACCGAGTTGGCGCGCCTGTTGCAGAAGTTTGTTGGGGACTTTATGGCGATAGATCGTAACGAGTAAGGCTAAACGCGGGAGGGCGCGCGTTATTTCTCACGCCTGAACACGGTTAGCGGAGCCCACCTTTAAGCGTTGCTGTAACGCTCAGTCTCCGGCAGCCAGCGTTCAATTAACGCCTGCGCTTGTTCCGGATAGTGCTGGTGGATATGGCGCGCCACGCGTTGCACTTCCGGAATCATGCCCTGATCGCGTAATAAGTCTGCGACCTTAAACTCGGCATTACCGGTCTGGCGCGTACCGAGCATTTCACCCGGACCACGAATTTCCAGATCGTGCTGAGCGATGACAAAACCATCATTGCTGTCACGCAGCACCTGCAAGCGCTTCTGCGCGGTTTTGCTGAGCGGCGCTTTGTACAGCAACACGCAATGTGAGGCCACTGCGCCACGCCCGACGCGGCCACGTAGCTGATGCAGCTGTGCTAAACCCAATCGTTCCGGGTTTTCGATGATCATCAGGCTGGCGTTGGGCACATCAACTCCGACTTCAATCACGGTGGTGGCGATCAGCAGCTGGATTTCATTGGCTTTGAATGCCGCCATCACCGCCTGTTTTTCTGCTGGCTTCATGCGGCCGTGTACCAGTCCAACCTGCAAGCCGGGTAGCGCCACTTTTAGCTCTTCCCAGGTGGCTTCCGCCGCCTGCGCTTCCAATACGTCGGACTCTTCAATCAGCGTGCAGACCCAGTAAGCCTGGCGGCCTTCGTGGCAGGCATTTTTCACCCGCTCAATGATATCGCCACGGCGGGTATCAGGAATGGCCACCGTGGTGACCGGTGTGCGGCCGGGCGGTAATTCATCGATGGTGGAGGTATCGAGATCGGCATAGGCGGTCATCGCCAGCGTGCGCGGAATCGGTGTGGCGGTCATGATCAGCTGATGCGGATGGAAACCCTGCTCTTCGCCTTTTTCCCACAGCGCGAGTCGTTGATGCACGCCAAAACGATGCTGTTCATCGATGATCACCAGCGCCATGCCGTTGAATTTAACCTGCTCCTGGAACAGGGCATGAGTGCCGACCACCATCGCCACCTGTCCGCTGGCAATCGCTTCCTGCTGGGCTTCACGCGCTTTGCCTTTCTGCTTGCCAGCCAGCCAACCCACTTCAATGCCCAGTGGCGCAAACCACTGGCGGAAATTGTTGGCATGCTGCTCGGCCAGCAGTTCGGTCGGTGCCATCAGCGCCACCTGTTTGCCATGCGCAATGACGTTCAACGCCGCGAGCGCCGCGACCAACGTTTTGCCCGATCCAACATCACCCTGCACCAGACGCATCATCGGGAAGTCATTGGCTAAGTCGCGCTCAATCTCCTCAACCACACGCTTTTGCGCGCCGGTAGGCGAGAAGGGGAGCGCGGCCAGCAATTGATCCACCAGATTATGCTTTGCAGACATCGGCAACGCATGATGACGCTGTGCACCAGCGCGAACGGCCAACATACTGAGATTGTGTGCCAGCAGCTCTTCGAGAATTAAACGCTTTTGAGCGGGATGGCGACCGGTTTCCAGCTCGCTGAGACGTAAATCGGGCGGCGGGCGATGCAGCGTGCGCAATGCATCCGGCAAACTCATCAACCGCCGCTCAGTTCTGACGGCAGCAGCTCGGCAATCGGGCAGCTCTCCAGCAATGTCAGCGCTTGATCGGTAAGATTGCGCAGCGTTGCCTGACGAATACCTTCGGTAGTGGGATAGACCGGTGTCAGGGTTTCCTGCAGCTCGACGCCGCCCTGTTCGCCCTGCACGCGATACTCGGGATGGATGATTTCAGCGCCGCGCTGGCCGCGTTTGATTTCGCCATAGGCGGTAACGCGACGACCAGGCGCCAGACTGTTTTTCATCCCGGCATTGAAATTGAAGAAGCGCATGGTCAGCACACCGCTGCCATCGCTGATCTGGCACACCAGCATGCGGCGGCGGCCAAACGTGATCTCACTGTGCAGCACTTCACCTTCCACCGTGGACCAGACGCCCGGCAGCAGGTCATTAATCTTGTAAAGTTGGGTGCGATCTTCGTAGCGCAGCGGCAGATGCAGCAGCAAATCCTGAATGGTGAACAGGCTAAGTTTAGCCAGTTTGCCCGCCTGACTGGCGCCGACGCCGGTCAGGGTACTGAGCGGTATGGCATCCAGCAGACGGCCTTTCATTTTTTACCTGTGGATTGCATGGTGGCCCACCAATTGGCATCGGCTTCCACCTCGCCCTGGGCGTTGATATGCGGATAAGGCAGACCTTTTTGCTTCGCCACGCGCGCAAGCACCGGATAACCACCTTCAAACAGTAAACGCTGCTGTTCATCAGCATCCAGCAAGCTGTGCTGACGTTTGTACATGCCGGCATTTTGCCGTTGGCGCTGCGCTTCATACAGAATCAGTGCGGAGGCGACGGACACGTTGAGCGACTGCACCATGCCGACCATCGGCACAATGATGTCCCGATCGGCGAGCGCCAGCGCTTCTGCGGTAATCCCGGTTTTTCCTGACCCATCAGAATGCAGGTCGGTTTGGTGTAATCGATCTCGCGAAAATCCACCGCGTTCGCCGACAGGTTGGTGGCCAGCACCTGCATCCCTTGATCTTTCAGATGGCGTACGGCTTCGGCGATATGACGATGCGTCTGCACTTTCACCCAGCTGTTGCTGCCCGCCGAAGCGGACACCATGGTGCGCATGCGCACGCTAGGCCAGACGGCGTGAACTTCGTGAATACCGACTGCGTCAGCGGTACGAATCACCGCCGAGACATTATGCGGTTTATGGACCTGCTCCATGCAGACGGTGAGATCGTGCTGGCGCATGGCCAGCATTTCCTGGATACGAGCAAAACGTTGAGCGTTCATGCACTAATTACGGTTACGGTGAACTTTAATCACATCCGGCATTACGCGGATTTTACGCATAATGTTGGCCAGATGGACGCGATCGTTCGCGGTGAGGCGGATAAAGGCGCTGTAAACACGACCATCGCGCTCTTCCGTGTTAAGACTTTGAATATTGGAGCCCGCCGTGTTGATCGCCGCCGTCAGGTTCGCCAGCGCGCCCTGATGGTTGAACATATCCACCTTAATTTCCGCGACGAACTCCTGGTCGATAACCTTATCCCACTCAACCGGCATGAACTTCTCTGGCTCTTTCTGATAGCCGCGGATGTTTCGACAGGATTCGTGATGCACCACCAGCCCTTTACCAGGGCTGACGTGCGCGACAATCGGATCGCCAGGAATCGGGCGGCAGCACTTGGCAAAGGTAATCAGCACGCCATCAGCGCCTTTAATCGGCAGCTTCTTACGTTTGCTGTTACTTTGCGGCTCTTCGTTGCCGGCTTGCAGCAGGTTCTTCGCCACCACCACGCTCATGGCATTGCCAAGTCCGATTTCCGCCAGCAAATCTTCGATGCCGGCCAGCTTCATGCGCTCCAGCTCGTGCTGAATATTTTCCGGCGGGATCTCTGCCAGCTTCTTGCTGCCGCCGAGCGCATGGCTCAACAGGCGACGGCCAAGGTTGACGGAGTCTTCGCGCTTCAGATTTTTCAGCAGTTGGCGAATCTTGGCGCGTGCTTTTGAGCTGACGACAAAGTTAAGCCACGCCGCATTAGGACGTGCGCCTGGCGCAGTGATGATTTCGATGGTTTGACCGCTGGTCAATGATTGTGACAGCGGATAAGGCTGACGATCGACGCGGGCACCCACGCAGGCATGGCCGATATCGGTATGCACAGCGTAAGCGAAGTCCACTGGCGTGGCGCCAGCAGGCAGTTCGACGATGCGGCCTTCAGGCGTAAACACGTAGATCTCATCCGGGAAGAGATCGGATTTCACGCTTTCAATAAATTCAAACGAACTACCGGCGCTTTGCTGCAACTCCAGCAGGCTTTGCAGCCAGCGCTGGGCGCGAATCTGTGCGGTCGTACCGTTTTCACCGGCTTCTTTATAAGCCCAGTGTGCCGCGACCCCCATTTCCGCCATCTGATCCATATCTTCGGTACGGATCTGCACTTCTACCGGCACGCCGTGCGGGCCAATCATCGAAGTGTGCAGGGATTGATAGCCGTTGGCCTTGGGAATAGCGATGTAATCTTTAACGCGTCCGGGACGCGGTTTGTACAGGCTATGCATCTGACCGAGCACGCGATAACAGGTATCCAGGTCTTTCACGATAACGCGAAAGGCATAAATATCCATGATCGAGTGGAATCGCTGCTCTTTCAGGTGCATTTTGCGGTAGATCGAATAGAGATGCTTCTCACGGCCACTGACACGGCAGGGAATGCCTGCTTCCTGTAAGCGCCCATCGATTTCAGAAAGAATCTTCTGAATCATCTCTTTACGGTTACCGCGCGCCGCTTTCACCACCTCTTTAATCACGCGGAAACGATTTGGATACAGGGCTTCAAAGCCGAGTTCTTCCAACTCTGTTTTCAGGTGATGAATACCGAGGCGGTGCGCCAGAGGACTGTAAATCTCCAGCGTTTCCAGTGCGATACGACGCTTCTTATCCGGTCGTAAGGCACCGAGCGTGCGCATATTATGCGTGCGGTCAGCCAGTTTGATCAGAATGACGCGGATATCCTGCACCATCGCCATGATCATTTTGCGGAAGTTTTCAGCCTGGGCTTCTTTCTTGTCGCGGAACTTCAGCTTGTCGAGTTTCGACACGCCTTCCACCAGTTCGGCCACGCTTTTGCCAAACAGCTGTTCCATATCCTGGTAGGTGGCGGGTGTATCTTCGATCACGTCATGCAGCAGCGCCGCCATCAGCGTTTCATGGTCGAGTTTCATCTCGGCCAGAATGCAGGCAACGGCAACAGGATGGGTGATGTAAGGTTCACCGCTGGAGCGTGTTTGACCCTCGTGGGCATCACGCGCGACTAGATAAGCTTGCTTGAGGCGCTTAATCTGCTCCTCAGGCAAGTATTTTTCAATCAGTTGATTGAGGCTTTCAAACAGATACAAGGTTGACCTGCGAAGTGCTGTTAACGACGACCTTCAGCGATAGCGGTAACGGCTTGTAACTCAGCGGCTTCCTGCTCTTGCTGCTCCTGACGATCACGAACATCCAGAATCTTGTTAGTGATCAGGCCTTCTTCGATTTCGCGCAGGGCGATAACGGTGGCTTTATCGTTCTCTTCTGGAACCAGCGGATCTTTGCCGCCTACCTGCATCTGACGTGCACGACGTGCAGCGACCAACACCAGGTCAAAACGGTTACCAATTTTCTCTACTGCGTCCTGAACGGTTACGCGTGCCATAGGTGTGCTACTCCACAGATGATGAAGAAATGACTGGGCATAATACTGAAAGTGACTTCAGACTGCCAATAGTTTGCTGATTAAAGCATCATGTCGCGATTTTTGGCGACTCATACGCAGACGTTCTGCGCGAATAATGTGTTTCAGGTCGGTCAAAGCCAGGTCGAAATCATCATTCACGATCAGATAATCGTATTCAGCGTAGTGACTCATTTCCGCCACGGCCTGAGCCATACGGCGGGCGATAACCTCTTCGCTATCCTGACCACGGCCACGCAGGCGACGATCTAACTCTTCAGTCGACGGCGGCAACACAAAAATGCTGCGTGCTGCGGGCATTTTCTGACGAATTTGCTGTGCACCTTGCCAGTCGATATCCAGAAATACATCGACGCCGGTGGCCAGCACGCGCTCAATCGCGGCGCGCGAGGTACCGTAGTAATTGCCAAACACTTCCGCATGTTCGAGGAAGTCGTCAGCGGCAATCATGGTCTCGAAATCAGGTTTAGAGACAAAAAAGTAGTGTTCACCATGGACTTCACCGGGACGCACGCCGCGGGTGGTATGGGAAACAGACACCTGCGTATCGTACAGTGGCTGTGTCTTCAATAAAGCCTGAATCAGACTGGATTTACCCGCGCCGCTGGGGGCGGAAACAATATAAAGCGTGCCTTGAGCCATGGTTATCTTGAATTGAGTAAAGAGCGGAGTCGATTTCCTGCACAGTATACACGGCTTAGCGGCGCCACGCAGCGTTTGCCGTTGGGCTAAGGTAATTCTTTTTCCGTGAACCCGCGCCAGACATCGCAGTAAGCCGCTGCAAACGCCATCAAAAGTCTGGAATCCGCTTGCGCTTTTTCACCTGCAACACTGGTCATCTTCTCTGCCGTACTCTCCAATAGACAAAAAGGAGAGCAACAATGAAAGGATGGTCGTTTCTCTGCTGCTGGCTAATGACGGCGGCTTGCGGGGCTGAGGCGCTATGTCCCAACTGGTCACCGAACCGCGCTGAACAAGAGATCCTGCAACTGCAAAGCCAGTTGCGCCACTGGGACGATGCTTACTATCGGCAGGGTACAAGCCTGATCAGCGATGCGGATTATGACAGCCTGCAACATCGCTTGGGTCAGTGGCAGCGCTGCTTTACGCCCTCTCGCCAGCGGGATGAATCACAGCTCACCACGGACGGCAGCACTCGCCATCCGGTGGCACACACCGGAGTGCGGAAACTGCGCGATAAGCTGGCAGTGGCTTACTGGATGCAAGATAAATCCTCACTGTGGATACAACCGAAAGTGGATGGCGTGGCGGTGACGCTGCTGTATCGGCGCGGACAATTGGTTTCACTGGTGAGTCGCGGTGATGGTCTGCGTGGGGAAGAGTGGCTGGCGAAAGCCGGGCATATTTCGGCGATCCCATCGCGTATTAATACCGATCGTGAAGAGGTGGTATTGCAGGGGGAGTTGTTCCTGCTTATGACCGATCATCAACAAGCACGTGACGGGGGACGGAACGCCAGGGCGCAGGTTGCGGGCGCAATGAGGCGGCATGAAGCTTCCCCACTGCTGGCCGAAATCGGCATTTTTATCTGGGCATGGCCAGATGGCCCAACGCAGATGCCCGCGCGACTGGCGCAGCTATCGCGATGGGGATTTGGTCTGGCACAGGACTGGAGTCGCCAGATCGACAATGAAGAGGAGGCCGAAGTGTGGCGCGATCGCTGGTTCCGTGAAACGTTGCCTTTCGTCACCGATGGTGTGGTCATCCATCAATCACCCGTCAGCGCCGGGCGAGACTGGCAGCCTGGCCAGGGACATTGGTCGGCCGCGTGGAAATATCAGCCGGTTGAGGTTAGCAGTGAAGTGTTGTCTGTGGATTTTAACATCGGGCGCACCGGAAAAATTGCTGTGGTACTGAACCTCATTCCCGTTCAGCTGGATGATAAAACCGTGCGCAGAGTGAATCTCGGTTCGCTAAGGCGTTGGCGGGAGCTGGATGTCATCGCAGGCGATCAGGTGATAGTGGCGTTAGCCGGTCAGGGAATTCCCCGCTTAGAACGCGTGCTCTGGCGAGTGACAGGGCGTGATTATCCAGCCGCACCGCAGCAGGGCGAATTTAACCCGCTGTCTTGTTTACACTTCAGCCATGATTGCCGACTGCAATTTTTATCACGCTTAAGCTGGCTCAGTCAGAAAGCGGTATTGGATATTCCTGGCGTGCAGCGTAGCGGCTGGCAGCGGCTAGTTAACCGTGGCGCGATCACCCATCTGTTCTCCTGGCTGACGTTGACACCTGAAGAGATCGCACAGACCAGCGGGATGTCATCCGCGCGGGCGCAGGAAATCTGGCAGCGCTTCCATCTGACACGCCAGCAACCCTTTCGGCGTTGGGTGAGCGCATTAGGTTTGCCGTTACCCCGAGCCGCATTACAAGCCTTGCCGGATAATGACTGGGCAACGTTGCTGGCTCGCTCAGCAGAGGAGTGGCAGCAGTTGCCCGGTGTCGGGCGTACGCTGGCTGAGCGGATTGTCAACATGCTGCAGGATGATGAATTGCTTGAGCTTATCCGCTATTTGCAGCAGCAGGAGATCCCTGCTGCATCTTCAATGCTCGGGGTGGGGATAATTGAAGATCGGCAGGCCAAGGCGGAAGCGCAGCGCCAATAAACGGCCAAAGAAACCGGCCAGCAGCGTAATGATCACCACGGCTTCATGTGGAAGCGGCGTCTTAAGCAACAGGATGTAGAGCCAACCCGCAGCAAACGCGATACCGGCGTAAAGTTCTTTTTGAAACACCAGCGGGATGCGGTTGCAGAACATATCACGCAGCACGCCACCAAATACGCCGGTGATCACGGCGGCAATCGCGGCGATAATTGACGCATGGCCTGAATCCAGTGCGACCTGTGCGCCAATGATTGAGAACACCACCAGGCCGAGCGCATCGAGCACCAGAAATACTTTGCGCAAATGATTCATCAGCGGAGCAACAAAAGTCGTTACCACTGCAGCGGCAGCCACGATCATGATGTATTCCGGGTTCTTTACCCAACTCAACGGATAATGCCCCAGCAGGATGTCGCGCACCGAACCGCCGCCAATCGCGGTAACAGAAGCGATAATGATCACGCCAAACAGGTCCATCTTGCGACGACCCGCAGCCAGCGCACCGGTCATGGCTTCGGCGGTAATACCAATAATGTAGAGAACGGTTAATAACATAGAGCACTCCAAAAGATTGGCGGGCAGCCTAGAGATTTCCCAGATTGATCACCACTGAGATTTTCTATGACAGGCGCCATCGGATTAGCCGTTTTGATGCCGAACATGCTAACAGGCTTAATCCGCTTGATAAATCGGGAGTGCGTTAGGGATTCGCATAAAAAAATGTGATGTGACGATATCCAGAGTTCTTGCTTGAAAGATTATGGAAGCGGGAAGAGATGAGGGTAGGACAAAACACAAAAGAAAAAAGCGTGCTGGCGACCAGCACGCGAACGCATCTTTACAGATGCCCAGAGCCCACCATACAGACTTGTTTTTATTATCCGTTTCTTGCTCGCACGTTAGCGAAACTTTTCAGGCTAAAACGGTATTCTGGCTGGAACCAGGAACGACCGTAGTAGCAGTAGACCAGCATTCTGATGGATACCATGGCAAGGTAGCCCCAGATAGCGCAAAGCACTGAAGGGGTCAGCCATACCGTAAACAGTGTGACACCCAGGCCAACCAGCACCGATGAGGTTTCTGTGAAGGCGATGCGCGAGAATTGTTTCTCACGCTGTAATATGGCGCGATAATGTTGTCCCTGCGGGATAATAATGAATATCACCGAGATCATTTCCATCATAATCGCCATTTCAGGCTGATTCATTATACGGCTGTAAACATCGCTGCCGATAAATAGCACGGCAAATATCATCATGCCGCTAAGTACATTTCCCCAGTATAAAATGGAGAGTTCGCTGTTATTGAGATTTTTATTTCTAATAACGGCATTGCCAAATCCACGATCGGCCAGGGTGTCAATAATCAATAATATCACGATAGCAATGGCGAGAAGATCTAACTCGTTTGCCTGAAGTATTTGTGCCAGAAGTGAAAGCTGTAAAACACCAATGCCGACGATTTTTATAGATGACAAAATTGACCATTTGGCGCTGGCCAAATTTTTTTCTCTTATCGCCATGTTCTGCTCGTTATGGTACATGTACCAATGCAATTAAGGGTTCACCCGGGCGCAAGCCCAGAGTACAGAGCACATCAATGCAACGTTTCCTGGCGCAACCCTGAAATACCTTTCAGGGTTTTCCACGTAAAGATGCATTCAATTAAATGATGTTCTGAATGTATAAAGATGCCCCTGGCGCATAATGTTTTGGTTGTCTTCGCGGTATCTCCTCCTGTTAGGAGGAAATCCGCAAGATCATTATAAAATCCCTTTGAGTTATTATATTCCCCGGCCAGTATCCTCCTGGCAATCTCAACAAATTCTTTTTCAGACAACAAAGGATAGGTTGAGCGATCCATGTTATTTCCCTGCTGTTGTTATTATCGGGTATTGCTGTGTGTGAATGAGTTATACCGTGTTTTAATTAAATTAACACCATAAGAAAACTCCTATAAATTAACTTCAGGAATAAATGGTTTCAGACTATGCATCAGAATAGATAAGGCAGCTGATTGACTATTTATAAGTGCTGTTCGACATTTTGAGCGCAGCGTAAACGCGATGTGAGAATAAGAACAAAAAAACACCGATAAATCAGAGGGACTAAGCTTGCTCGGCTGCATCTTCACCAGGAATTTTCCTGGTGAAGAGACTTTAGCCAGACTGGTGATTAACACGAAAATCGCTAACGGTTATCGTGAAACAGTTAAACGCTATTACGTGGAAAAAGATGACTTTTTTATCGATTACTTCCAACGCAAGTTAAAGCAATAACATATTTATAATGCATTGATTCTAATGGGTTAACAGGTGAAGGAGTTGATCGAGGTCGCGTTTTACCCATGCAACATCCTGCGCAAATTTCTCATCAGACATCAGGGGTTGGCGATAAACCACCATGACAACCTCCGCTCCCTGCTCATTGGCGATCACGCGCATCGGCATATAAATCTCTTTGCCGGTGCCAGTATCAATCCAGTGATCCATCACGCCAAAAGGGTTGTGCGGCGTGAAGCGGATTTTTACCGATCCTTCTGGCCCCTTGGCTTTCCAATAGTTGCCCTCCTGCGTGAGGGTGCTGGCGCTCAGTCCACTTGCCCACTTGGCGAAGCATTCAGGTTTCCAGATGGTTTCATATAAATCTAACCAGTTGCGAGGAATGGTCAGCGTAACTGTCTGAGATGGCAGCATGGAACCTCCGTTAAGCGAATGAATGGCAGGAAATCTGTAGCGGTGGATTCAAAGATACATGATGGCCGCGATCAAATACGGGCGGCCTGAAGGCCGCACCCTACAGAATAATAAGACTGCCTACAGCAAAGAATACCTTAACTGATGGGCATTCTGCTGCAAACGTCACGGTCGCGGAAGTGTGCAGCAACAGAGGTTTCCCGTGAAAACCTGCTATCAGATAAACTTGCCGCGCCCCTGAACATCCATGTTTTCTGCAGTCCCGTCCTGATGACGTAAAACAAAGTGATCAGATTGCGCCACTACCGCACAGCTGTGATTCGGGAAGATGCGCAGCAGAGCACCCAGCGCTGGCGTATGTTCACCGTATTGAAGGAAACCATGCTCCTCCGATAGCTTCAGCACATCGTAATGGTTGCCCTGTTCATCAACGGCAATACCAAAGCCGCTGGCGTTAGTGCCGTGTGGACCTTTATCAGAACTGAGCATCTTGGAGCCGGCATCAATAATCGCGAAATGTGGATTCACCGCCACCACACGTGTGACCACGCTAAGTGCCAGCGCATCAGGCGTGCATAAACCCAGACGCCATGCAGTGAGATCCAGCAGCGCATAGTTCCCCGGACGAATTTCTTCACTGCCCTCAGCCACGGGCGCGGCTAATGCGGTAGGCGTTGACCCCACGGAAATCGGGCAAGGCGTAAAGCCCGCCGCAAGCAGCCGCTGCTGAACTTCGCGCATTAAGATGATTTCTTGCTGCGCAACATCAGCGATGGCGGCTGCATTGCCCGCGCCATAAGCATGGCCGGCATGAGAGACCAGACCGGCAAAAGGTAATCCCGCCTGTTTAATCTGCTGTGCCAATGCCACGGCGGCGTCGCTGTGTGGATCGATACCCACCCGATGCAATCCCACATCCACTTTAATGGCGATCGACAATGCACAGCCAGAGTGCTGTTGATGGGCTTGAGCAATGGCCGCAACACCGAGATCGCAGTCGGCAATGCAGGTTATACGCGCCTGATATTGCTGCGCTACGGTCAGTAATTCCGTCAGCGTATCGGCGTGCACAACCGGATAAGCCAGCAGCAAGTCACGCTCGCCGCCCAGCACGAAAGCCACGCCCTCACTGGGTTTGGAGACGGTGATACCGCGCGCACCTAACTGGCGTTGCTGCTGTGCAATCCAGACGCTTTTATGGGTTTTGATGTGCGGACGCAGTGTGACGCCAGCGGTATCGGCTTTTTGCTGCATGTGTTGCAGATTGCGTTGCAGGCGCGCCGCATCAATTTCGAGATAAGGGGTCAGTCGGTCAGCGATGAGAGGCCGTAACCAGCCTGCTTTGGCATTGTGTTCCATCATGATAGTCCGCAGGTTATTCAAGGTGCGGACCATCATTCATCAATGAGTGGCAGAATGCCAGCCGTAAGCTTATCCCTTGGCGTTTTGGAATCCGCCGCCCAAATCTTCAATCAGCACCACTGCCAGATTGATTTGCTGTGCTTGCAACGCCACCAGTTTTTGATCGGACTCGATGAGCTGATTCTGAATGGTGAGTACATCAAGATACGGACGCAATCCTGCGGTGTATTCGCGGTTTAAATCATCCCACGCGCTGTGAATTAACTGATTTGCGCTCTGCTGCTGCGCCAGCTGATTTTGAATCGACTGCAGCTGGGTGATGGTGTCGCTGATATTGCCCAGCGAACCAATCAGCAGCTTGTTGTACTGCGCCACGGCCAAATCATAGTTAGCGTCACTTTCTGCTAAATCAGCGCGGCGTTTACCGGCATCAAAGATCGGCAGGGACAGGCTTGGGCCAACGTTAAAGAACTGGCTGGGTGCGCCAAAGAACGCATCGCCGAGCAGCGAGCGCGTACCGGCTTCCGCCACCAGGTTGATGTTGGGGTAGAACTCGGTTTTGGTTGCGGCAATTTGTTTTGATGCCGCTTCCACGCGCCAGCGCGCCGCCACCACATCCGGACGGCGGCCCAGCAGTTCTGCCGGAATGTTACCTGGCAGTGTGGCGGCAATCGGGACATCCATTTTCGCCGGCTTCAGTTGGCGCCAGTAATCCGGCCCTTTACCAATCAGCGTGGAGAGTTGAATGCCCGCATCGGTGACATTCTGTTTGGCTTCGGTCAGGGTCGCTTCAGCAGTTTTCTGCTGTGACAGCGCCTGCTTATATTGATAGTCTGACGTCAGTCCGGCGCTAACATACTGCTGCTGAATTTTGGCGATGCCATTGGAACGATCGGCATTCTGTTTTGCCAGTTCAGCGTTCGACCAGGCCAGATTCAGGCTGTTCCACGCACGTGTCACGTTGACGGCCAGCGTCAGTTGGCTGGCCTGGCGGTCTAACTCACTGGCGCGTGCCTGGCCCAGCGCCGCTTCAGCCGCATCTTTCTTACCGCCCCATAAATCAAAGGTGTAGCTCATACCGATATTGGCAGTGCGCAGCGTGCTGTAAGTTTTACCTTGCAGAAGTGGGTCGTCGACTTTTGCCACTCGCGAACGCGTGATGCCGGCATTGAGATCCACATCGGGATAGCGTTCAGCATCGGCGGCGATGGCTTGTGCGTTAGCTTTGTCCGCCTGCGCGTTCACCACCTGTAAATCCGGACTGGATGTCATGGCATCGGCAATCAGCCGGTTGAGCTGTGCATCATTAAAACTCTGCCACCATTCTGTTTTTGGCCAGTTCGCTGCGCTGAAGTGCGCGCCTTTCAGCGATTCATTGGCTTGAAGAGAGTTAGCATCGAGCAGTGAGTTATGAGGATGTAAGCCGTGCGGATTGGCACACCCGGCCAGCAGGGCGCTGGCAACAGCAAGCGCGAGCATGGCGCGCGGTTTGGTCGTAAATAGCAAAGTCATGTTTTCGGTCAGAAGAGGAGAGAGCCGACCATTACATGAGTCTGTGCAAATTTTGACAAACCTGTTTTTCGTTAAGAATGGTTGGTAAATGTGAGCGGCAGAGAGGAGCAGCAGGCGAGCACCTGCTGCATGATCAGATTAAATGTAAAGCGAGGCTTCACCCGGTGGACGGGTTTTAAAGCGGCGATGCAGCCAAAGGTACTGCTCTGGCGCGCGCAGGATCTCTTTCTCAATCACTTTATTCATATAAGCCGCAGCAGCTGCCTCATCTTCATACGGATAGTTTTCTAACTCCGGCTGGATGATCAGCTGATAGCCGCTTTTATCGGCATTACGAATCAGCACAATGGTCAGCATGGCCGGCTTAGCCAGACGTGATAACACAAAGGTGCCGTTGGTGGTGGCGGCTTTTTCTACGGCAAACAGCGGTGCGAACACGCTGCCTTTCGGGCCGTAATCCTGATCCGGTGCGAACCATACTGCTTCGCCCTGTTTCAGCGCCTGCACCATACCGCGCAGATCGCGACGATCAATCATTGCCTTGTTCGATCGCATACGACCTTTCGTCTGCGCCCATTCCATTGCCTGATTATTATGCGGGCGATACATCGCCATCATTGGCTGACACAGCCCGGTAATGCGGCCACCGAGTTCCAGTGACATAAAGTGCACACCAATCGCCATCACGCCGCGATGGTTTTTTTGTGCATTTTGCAGATTGTGCAGGCCTTCAACCTGGAAATAACGACGCACGCGTGCATCAGACCAGAACCAGGCAATGCCGGTTTCCGCCAGCGCCATGCCCAGTGATTCAAAGTTACCGGCGATCAACACCTCTGTTTCTTCCTCTTTAATATTCGGGAAGCAGAGTTCGATATTGCGGCGGGTGATACGCTCACGACGCTTCAGGAAGTGACGTGACAGCTTGCCAGCAGATGCGCCCAGCCGGATCAAGATAGGATAAGGGAGTTGCACCAGCAGCCACAGCACACCGAGTCCAAACCAGGTGAACCAGTAGCGGGGGTGTAAAAGTTTGGAATTGAACTGCCCGTTTTTCTTCATAACGCCTTCAGGGAGAGAATAAATGTATCGCGCAAAGAAGGGTGTCCATGAATTCCTGGCGGTACGACTGTGTTAATTACGACCAGTAGATTAGCAAATAGTGCCCTCAAAGAAACGTAATCTCTGCAATCCTTGAGATTGAGAGGTTTCATTAAAAGCAGTTATTTCCCGAAAAAACATACCGACTTCGTTGAAAATTATACTTTATAAACAATGAACTACTTGCCAATAGTGAAAGGCCATACGGTTTATGCAGAGTCAGGTTTGGTCAGTAATTGACACGCATAATCATCAAAGCTTTCACAATCTTTACATTGAAAAGGCAGTGAATTGGGCTAGTGCATAAGCGAAACGCTATGTCACGCCAGTGCAGACTATAAGGCCCGAGTTATCGGACCTTATCATGAAAGGCAAAATTGAAGATTTACTCGATGTTCTGAATCTGCTCGCGCATCTGCTCAATCAGCACCTTCAGCTCAATGGCTGATGCAGTGATATCGGCGTTTATCGACTTAGAGGCCAGCGTGTTCGACTCACGATTGAACTCTTGCATCATAAAGTCGAGACGGCGGCCGACCGCTTCTTTCTTCTTCAGGATGTTGTAGGTTTCTTTAACGTGCGCATCCAGGCGGTCCAGCTCTTCCGCCACATCAATACGCTGCGCCATCATCACCAATTCCTGCTCAAGGCGCGTGTTTTCCAGCTGCACTTCGGCTTCTTCCAGCTTGCTGACTAAACGCTCACGCTGCCATTTCACCACTTCCGGCATTTGCGCACGGACTTTGCTCACTTCGAGCGACACGCCTTCCAGGCGTTGCTCAATCAGAGACTTGAGCGCAGTACCTTCGCTTTCACGTGCAATGATGAAGTCATCAAGCGCGCCATCCAAAGCGGCCATTAACTCAGTGTTAATCGCATCAAGATCTTGTTCTTGTGCCGACATCACGCCCGGCCAGCGCAGAATATCCAGTGGGTTGATTGCACCTTCATCGGTCTGCATTTTCACCCAGTTGGCGGATCGCACCAGCTGTTTCGCCAGGGCTTCATTCAGTTGCAGCTCACCTTGCGCGCTGGGATCGGCATCAAAGCGCAGGTTGCACTCTATTTTACCGCGCGTCAGGCGATTGCGGATGCGCTCGCGAATCATCGGTTCCAGGCTACGAAATTGTTCCGGCAGACGGATGTAGGTTTCCAGATAGCGCTGGTTTACCGAGCGAAGTTCCCAGGCGGCGCTGCCCCAGTGGCCTTTTGCTTCGCGGCGGGCGTAAGCGGTCATGCTGCGGATCATAAGCTTGTACTCATTTTCAGGAATGTTCCTCGCATTATAGTGACGGCAGCCAAACCATGATAGGCATAAGCGCAATGAGCTAACGCAGCGCGCAACTTTCAGTGAAAAGGGTGACGTTTCCGCCATTCACCCCCTATGATGTCCTGTGTGATACCTAAACAATCTGAGGCTATGATGCTGAATAAATTGGCGATGCCGTTAGTGCTCGTCTTCTTTCTGGCCGGATGCCAGACACCTGCTGCCCCTCGAGAACAGATCCCACCCAATACCGCTCCCGTTGCAGTCTGCGGCGCGGGAGACATTATGATGCAAACCACACTGTGGTTTGGGATGAACAAGCCGAAAGGCGGCACGGTGAGCAGCAGCGAGTGGCAGCAATTCGTTGATAATGATGTCACACCGCGATTTAAAGATGGCCTCTCAGTGTATGACGGTAAAGGACAATGGCTGGGAGAGGGGGGCAAGCTGGCGCGGGAAAACAGTAAAGCGCTGATGCTCATTCACCAGCCGGACCGAAGCAGTTCTGACAGCATCAATGCGCTGCGCGATGTTTATAAAAAGCGCTTCGATCAGGAGTCGGTGATGCGCGTTGATGCGCTGGTGTGCGTGTCGTTTTAAGCGCGAAAACAGCCTCAGTGTGGGGGCGGCCGAGTTGAGGCCGCCCTTGTGGATGCTAAATAAATAACCCCGCAAACGCGGCAGACAGCAGGCTGACCAGCGTCGAGCCGTAAACTAACTTCCAGCCAAAGCGCGAAACCACATTACCCTGGCGCTCATTCAGCCCTTTGATGGCACCCGCCACGATGCCAATTGAAGCAAAGTTAGCAAACGACACCAGGAATACCGACAGAATACCAAGACCGCGCGGCGACATTTCGGCAGCGACTTTCTTCAGTTCAATCATGGCGACAAACTCATTCGCGACCAGCTTAGTGGCCATAATGCTTGCCGCCTGCAGGGCATCTGCAGTTGGAATGCCAATCAGCCACGCAAACGGATAGAACACATAGCCGAGAAGCTGTTGGAAGCTATAGCCAAACACCGCGGCGAACAGGGCATTGATGGCAGCAATCAGGGCGATAAAACCAATCAGCATCGCCAGAATAATCATCGCCACCTTAAAACCGGCAAGGATGTATTCGCCTAACATCTCAAAGAAGCTTTGATCTTCGTGCAGCTTATCCAGTGCGATGTGTTCTTCATTTTCCGGGCGTGTCGGATTGATGATCGACAGGATGATGAAGGTACTGAACATATTCAGCAGCAGCGCGGCAACCACATACTTCGCATCAATCATCGACATATAGGCACCGACAATCGACAGTGACACCGTCGACATCGCGGTCGCGGCCATGGTGTACATGCGCGGTGCAGAGATCTCGCCGAGGATGCCTTTATAGGCGATGAAGTTCTCCGACTGACCCAGAATCAGCGTGCTGACGGCGTTGAACGATTCAAGTTTGCCCATCCCGTTCACCTTCGACAGCAAGGTGCCCACCAGACGAATCAACAGCGGCAGAATACGCCAGTGCTGCAAGATGCCGATCAGGGCGGAAATGAACACAATCGGACAGAGCACGCCGAGGAAAATAAACGCCAGTCCCTGTTTCGCCATATTGCCGAACACAAAATCGGTGCCCTGGGCAGCGAAGGTCAATAAGGTCTCAAAAAAGCCGCCGACAGCGGTCACGACTGATTGGCCGCCCGCTGAATGCAGGAAGAACCAACCCAGAGCAGCCTCGACAACCAACATTTGAATAATAAAACGCGGACGAATCAGTTTGCGGTCATGGCTGACCAACAGCGCAAGGGCGAAGATCACCACCAGCGCCAGCAGGAAATGGAGTATCGCTGTCATCATTTGTCTTTTTATTTGGAGGAAAGGGCGCATTTAGCCACAGCTGAGGCTAAATTTCATCCGGGAAAAGTGCCGCATGTAGGCAGGACAGCCGCGCACGAAGTCCGTATAATGCGCAGCCAAACCTAAGCAAGCCGGAGAGAAACCATGCGTCCAGCAGGCCGTAACGCATCTGAAGTGCGTCCCGTCACCCTCACTCGTCACTACACCAAACATGCAGAAGGTTCTGTGCTGGTTGAGTTCGGTGAAACCAAAGTGCTGTGCACCGCCACCGTTGAAGAAGGTGTGCCTCGTTTCCTCAAAGGTAAAGGCCAGGGCTGGATCACCGCTGAATATGGCATGCTGCCTCGTTCCACCCATAGTCGTATGGCGCGTGAAGCGGCCAAAGGCAAACAAGGTGGTCGTACGCTGGAGATTCAACGTCTGATTGCTCGCTCGCTGCGTGCAGCCGTCGATTTAGACGCGCTGGGCGAGTTCACCATTACGCTGGACTGCGACGTGATTCAGGCCGATGGTGGCACGCGTACCGCGTCGATTACCGGTGCTTGCGTCGCGTTAGCTGATGCGCTGAATGCGCTGGTTGCTGCGGGTAAATTAAAAGCCAGCCCGTTAAAAGGCATGGTGGCGGCGATTTCGGTCGGCATCGTGGGCGGTGAAGCACTGTGCGATCTGGAATACGTGGAAGATTCCGCCGCGGATACCGATATGAACGTGGTGATGACCGAAGATGGCCGCATGATTGAAGTGCAGGGCACCGCTGAAGGTGAACCGTTCAGCCACGAGGAATTGCTGCAGCTGCTGGCGATAGCGCGAGGCGGCATTGAGCAGTTGATTCAGGCGCAAAAAGCAGCGCTAACAAATTGATATAACAGGCGACCATAGAGTCGCCTTTTCTTTATTTGAGGAGTGAGAAATGAAAGCCTGGCAGCGTCAGTTTATTGAATTCGCCCTGAACAAAGGGGTGCTGAAGTTTGGTGAGTTCACCCTGAAATCGGGTCGTAAAAGCCCGTACTTCTTTAATGCTGGTTTGTTCAACACCGGACGTGATTTAGCGCTACTGGGACGTTTCTATGCACAGGCGCTGGTGGATGGCGGCGTTGATTTCGATCTGCTGTTTGGCCCGGCTTATAAAGGCATTCCGATTGCGACCACCACAGCCGTCGCGCTGGCCGATCATCATGACCGCGATGTGCCTTATTGCTTCAATCGTAAAGAAGCCAAAGACCACGGTGAAGGCGGCTTGTTGGTGGGTAGCCCGCTGCAGGGCAAAGTGATGCTAGTGGATGATGTGATCACCGCCGGTACCGCCATTCGTGAATCCATGGACATTATCAGCGCGCACAATGCCACGCTGGCGGGTGTGATGATTTCGCTGGATCGCCAGGAGCGCGGCCGCAGTGATATCTCCGCGATTCAGGAAGTGGAGCGTGATTACCAGTGTAAGGTCACGGCGATCATTACGCTGGCGGAACTGATTGATTACCTGGAAGAGAAGCCAGAGATGGCTGACCATCTGGCGAAAGTGCGGGCGTATCGTAAAGAGTACGGTATTTAACACCGCGGGTTTTATGACGGTCGCCATCGCTGGCGACCGTGTAATAAACCACTGCGTTTTATCGGGCACCCGTGAATGCGCGCACCTGATAAATCGCTACACCAGCTGTGCGGCGATCAGCGGCCAGCGGATGTCAAAATCAGCTGTTGGACGATAGCGAAATTCAGAGCGCACATAGCGGGAAAGTAGCCCTTCGCAGAACGCCAGCAACTGGCTCGCCAGCAGCGTTTCATCGGTCTGGAAGCCTTCACCATCCCGCATTTTCTTCTCACGCATCACCTGACGCAGCTGCACTTCGATGCGTTCGAACAACTGATTGATACGCCCTTGCAGGCGATCCTGTTCAAACATCAGCGCGTGGCCGGTCAAAATACGCGTCAGCCCCGGATTACGCTCACCAAATCCCAGAATCAGCTGCACGATTAAACGCAGTCGCGCGAGCGTTTCTTTCTCGTCTTTCAGGATTAGATTGATGCGGGTAATCAGACTGTCTTCAATAAACTCGATCAGGCTGTCGAACATCCGCGTTTTGCTGGGAAAGTGGCGATAGAGTGCCGCTTCCGAAACGCCTACATTGGCTGCCAGCTTGGCGGTGGTGATACGCTGACTGCCATCGCCCGACTCCAGCATTTGCGCTAGCGCCTGCAAAATTTCTTCGCGACGGTTCCGTTTCGCGGCTTTTTTTTCTGCCATGACCTTCAAGACCCCTGAAATTCACCAAAAACAGGCAATACTGCCTCGTCAGCCACAAGCGGTTTGTCCCGTGGCGACGAGATGTAAAAAGATGGCTTGCGAAAGGTGTCGCGTGTTACTGACGACCAGAGTGGCCGAAGCCGCCCGCGCCGCGATCGCTGGTGTCAAAATCTTCCACCAGGTTGAATTCGGCTTGTACCACCGGAACAAAGACCAATTGTGCCAAACGATCGCCAGGCTGCAGCGTAAAGCTATCCTGACCACGGTTCCAGACGGAAACCATCAGTTGACCCTGATAATCGGAATCGATTAAGCCCACCAGGTTGCCCAGCACGATACCGTGCTTATGGCCGAGACCTGAACGCGGCAAAATCACGGCGGCCAGTGAAGGGTCAGCAATGTGAATCGCCAGACCGGTTGGCACCAGCGTGGTCATGCCCGGGGTAATCTCCAGTGCGCCATCAAGGCAGGCGCGAAGATCGAGGCCCGCAGAACCAGAGGTTGCGTAAGTTGGTAATGGGAATTCGTTACCCACACGCGCATCAAGAATTTTAACGTCGATTTTTTTCATCATAACGGCTGACAATCTCGTCTAATAATTGTTGGCCAAGGAGCGTCTTATCACTGAGTGGTAAGATTTTCTCTCCTTCCTGCCAAAAAAGGTGAAGAGCATTGGTGTCGCTATTGAATCCCTGTCCTGCCTGCGCCACATCGTTCGCGCAAATCAGGTCGAGGTTTTTTCGCACCCGTTTTTGCCGCGCGTATTCTTCCACATTCTGGGTTTCGGCAGCAAATCCCACCACATAAGGGCGATGTTTCTGCAATGCCGCTACGCCTGCGACAATATCCGGGTTCTTCACCAACTGCAGTGTGACGTTATCATCGCCACCCTGTTTTTTGATTTTCTCTGCGGCAATGTTTGCCGCCCGGTAGTCTGCCACGGCAGCGCTGGCAATGAAAATATGTTGTTGGTTGATTTGCGCCATCACCGCCGCTTCCATTTCCAGGGCACTACTCACATCGACACGCGTCACGCCAGCGGGTGTAGCTAGCGTGACCGGGCCAGCAACCACTGTGACCTTTGCACCGCGTTTTGCCGCCGCTGCCGCAATGGCAAATCCCATTTTTCCGGAGCTGTGATTACTGATGTAGCGAACCGGGTCCAAAGCTTCACGAGTGGGACCGGCGGTGATCATAATGTTGAGATGTTGCAGATCGTTGACGGGCGCCGCCCACTCCAGCGCATGCGCGACAATCGCCAGCGGATCAAGCATGCGGCCGGGGCCAATATCGCCGCAGGCTGGCTGCCGCTATCCGGTCCCCAAATCATGACGCCACGCTGATCAAGGCGCTGGAGATTCTCCTGGGTGATTGCCGCGCGATACATTTGCTGGTTCATGGCCGGCACGATGGCCAGAGGCGCTGCGCTGGCGAGACAAGCGGTGGTGACCAAATCGTTTGCCATGCCAGCAGTGATGCGTGCAATCAGATCCGCGGTGGCCGGGGCCAGCACAATTAGGTCAGCCCACTTCGCCAGCTCGATATGACCCATTGCCGCTTCGGCCGCGGGATCGAGCAAATCATCCAGCACCGGATAGCCGGAAACGGCTTGTAAGCTGAGCGGGGTGATAAACGCTTTGGCCGCGTCAGTCATCATGACACGCACGTCTGCGCCGCGATCGCGCAGCCGTCTGACCAGCTCTGGTGTTTTATAAGCAGCAATGCCGCCGCTGACGCCAAGCAGTATTTTTTTCCGGCTAATCCCGTCATGTTCTTTGCCTCAACTCAAAACGGATTGCCGCTGTGATGCGGCAGATGCAGGCAACTTTATCACAAAATCCACAGACCGCCTTTTCACTGCCTGCGGCCTTTGCGAGCCGGCTCTGAAATCGCAATCGGCCTGCTGGTGCGCAATCTGGCAAACGCGCACTATCGCCACAACGCAGGGAGAAAAATGTTATGACAGAACTGGCTCCAAGGGAAAAAC
This sequence comes from Pantoea rodasii, assembly GCF_002095465.1. Classification (GTDB taxonomy): domain Bacteria; phylum Pseudomonadota; class Gammaproteobacteria; order Enterobacterales; family Enterobacteriaceae; genus Pantoea; species Pantoea rodasii. The sequence goes on from NZ_MLFP01000015.1 coordinate 46,250, forward strand.
TGTCCATCATGGGCGCGGAATCATTGAGCGATGCCGAACTTCTGGCGATTTTTCTGCGCACCGGCAGCCACGGCACCACCGTGATGATGCTGGCACGACAGATGCTCAATGAGTTTGGCTCGCTCTATCGCATTATGACTGCGAGTGAAGAAGAACTGAGTGTGATTAAAGGCGTAGGAACCGCCAAAATTACGCAACTGCACGCCATTGCTGAACTGGGGCGACGTTTTTTGCCAGCCAGCTGGCGCGGGAAAACGTGATGGAAAATCCGCAGGTGACACGGCATTACCTGCAAAGTGTGCTGGCACATCAGGAGCGCGAGGTTTTTATGGCGCTGTTTCTTGATAATCAGCATCGGGTGTTACAGGCGCAAAAGATGTTCACTGGCAGTATTGCCAGTGTTGAAGTGCATCCACGCGAAATTGTGCGTGAAGCGTTAAAACTTAACGCCGCCGCCGTGATTCTGGCGCATAATCACCCCTCCGGCATAGCCGAACCCAGCCGTGCCGATCGTGATATTACCGGCAAAGTCGGTCAGGCTTGTGCACTGCTGAATATTCGCTTACTTGACCATTTGGTGATCGGTCACGGCGAGTTTACCTCTTTCGCAGAGCGCGGATGGCTGTAAAACATCCACCCGATTGCGCAGAAATGATGCATTTTTACGCGATCCATAGGGATCTTTATCTGTTCGGGACTTGAGCACTCGGTCTGAGCGGCGTATACTACGCCACCTTTGAGAATCTCGGGTTTGGCGTTTGGGCCAGCTTAGCGGGTTCACATTGAACTCGCTTGGGCGGGCTAAGGCCTGACGAGGCGGCCAAAACCTAGTTTTTAAAGCTCGAGCTGATTTGATTTTTGGAGAATAGAAATGTCACGAGTCTGCCAGGTAACTGGAAAGCGTCCGGTAACGGGTAACAACCGTTCCCACGCAATGAACGCGACGAAACGCCGTTTCCTGCCGAACCTGCACTCTCACCGTTTCTGGGTTGAGAGCGAAAAGCGCTTCGTTACTCTTCGTGTATCTGCTAAAGGTATGCGTGTTATTGATAAAAAGGGCATTGATACGGTTTTGACCGAAATCCGCGCCCGTGGTGAGAAGTACTAAGGAACTGAATCATGGCTAAAGGTATTCGTGAGAAGATCAAGCTGGTTTCCTCTGCTGGTACAGGTCACTTCTATACCACCACGAAGAACAAACGTACTAAACCAGAGAAACTGGAACTGAAAAAGTTCGATCCGGTTGTACGTCAGCACGTGATCTACAAAGAAGCTAAAATTAAGTAATTTTAGTGTTCTTGCGAAAAACCCGGCTTCGGCCGGGTTTTTTGTTTCTGCGGTTTGTTGAGGAGATGACATGCCTGAATTACCTGAGGTAGAAACCAGCCGACGTGGCATTGAGCCGCACATGGTAGGCGCGACCATCATGCATGCGATTGTGCGTAACTCGCGCCTGCGCTGGCCGGTCTCGCACGAAATCCATGCGCTAAGCGATCAGCCGGTGTTGAGCGTACAACGCCGCGCTAAATACCTGCTGCTGGAGCTGCCACACGGCTGGATTATCATTCATCTCGGCATGTCTGGTAGTTTACGTATCTTGCCGGGCGAACAGCCCGCCGCGAAACACGACCACGTCGATTTAGTGATGAGCAACGGCAAAGTGCTGCGTTACACCGATCCACGTCGCTTTGGCGCATGGTTGTGGACCTCTGACCTGGAAGGCAGCAGCGTACTGGCTCATCTCGGCCCAGAGCCGCTTAGCAACGAATTCGATGGTGCTTATCTGTTTGAGAAGTCGCGCGGCAAACGCACGGTAATCAAGCAGTGGCTGATGGATAACAAAGTGGTGGTCGGCGTCGGCAACATTTATGCCAGTGAATCACTGTTTACCGCCGGGATCTTACCCGATCGACCTGCGATGAGTTTGAGTCGTGATGAGGCGGAGTTGATGGTCGCGACTATCAAGGCCGTGTTGCTGCGTTCGATTGAGCAGGGCGGCACCACGCTGCGTGATTTCCTGCAAACCGATGGAAAACCCGGCTACTTTGCTCAGGAATTGCAGGTGTACGGTCGTACGGGCGAACCTTGTCGTGCTTGCGGTACGCCAATCGTCAGTGGTAAACACGGCCAGCGCAGCACCTTCTGGTGTCCACGCTGCCAGCATTAATCAGGGTTGCGCCAGCTTCGCCAGCAGAGCCCGGTGCACCACGGCAGGCAGAAATGCCTGCACATCACCGTGATGACGTGCAACTTCCTTCACCAGCGACGATGACACGAACGAGAACCCCTCGGACGGCATCAGAAACACGCTTTCCAGCGTAGGCAGCAAGTGGCGATTCATCTGTGCCAGCTGCAGTTCATATTCGAAGTCAGATACCGCTCGCAATCCCCGCACCAGCACATTCGCGTTTTGCGCTTTGGCGAAGTTCGCCATCAGATCGCTAAAGCCGACCACTTCCACATTGGATAAATGCGCCGTTGACTGCCGCGCCAAATCGACACGTTCATCGAGGGTGAAAAGCGGCTTTTTGCCTGGGCTGGCTGCAATGGCAACCACGATGTGGTCAAACATCTGCGCCGCTCGCGCCACAATATCCACATGGCCCAGCGTAATGGGATCAAACGTGCCGGGATAAATCGCTTTAGTGCTCATACGCGGCCTTGTGTTGAGGTGTGATGCAGCGCCCAGAGCGCCGAGTATTTGTTGAAAGTGTATTGCGCGTTCACCACCGCCAGAATCCAGCCCTGCTTACCGTCGAGGAATCCGGCACGCAGCAGTAGCGTTTTGAGGAACGCGCCCAGCGTATGGCTGAAGATGGAAAAGAGGCCGCAACGTTTGCCACGCTGAAAACGCTCTTGCGCCCAGGCTTCGGCATAATTCATCTGCTTACGTTGAAAAGCGATCAGATCGCGGCAGGTAAGGTGCTGTAAATCGCCCGGTAGCGTTATCACCGGTGCGCCCTGGGTTTCCAGCGATTCATGAACCAGGTTGTCGTTGTAATTGAGTGCGCGCGGATAAAGCCGCATCACGCGGTCGGGATACCAGCCACTGTGACGCATAAAGCGGCCGAGAAACAAATTACTGCGGCCAAGGCTGTACACGGTGTTGGAAGGCGGCTGCTCAAGCACGTTTTCAATTGCACGACGCAATTCTGGGGTGACACGCTCATCGGCATCCAGCATCAAAATCATATCGCCACTTGCATGGGCTTGTGCACGCTGACGCTGCTTGCCAAAGCCCGCCCAGCCTTCAGACGGATATACCTGTGCGCCCTGCGTACGGGCGACTTCTGTGGTGTTATCCTGGCTGCCGGAATCCAGCAGCACAATCTCATCTGCCCAGCTCACTGAGGCCAGCGCCTCCGGCAGCAGTTCAGCTTCGTTTTTGGCGATCATCACCACAGAGAGACGTTGGCGTTGGGGCATGAGTTAATGAGCTCGTGGCGGTAAATGCGGTTCGAGTAACTGTAGCAGACGCTGCAAGGCGCCCTGATTTTGATGCAGCACTTCAACCGCATGGCGGCCATAGTAGCGACGATAATCATCATCTTGCAGCAGATTAGCGATCTGCTTCTCCAGCGAGATCACGTCGGTAACGGTGATCAGACCTTCGGCTTGCTGTAATTTTGCGCAGATATCTTTGAAGTTCCAGATATGCGGTCCCATCAATACCGGAATGGCGTGTGCAGCCGGTTCCAGCGGATTATGGCCACCGCGTTCTACCAGGCTTCCGCCGACAAAGGCGATATCAGCAATACCGTACAGCAGCATCAATTCACCCATGGTGTCGCCAATCACCACCTGCGTTGCGCCAGACGGAATTTCACCGCTACTGCGCAGAGTGAAACTGAAGCCGCGCTTTTGAGTCAGCTCGCAGGCATCTTTAAAACGTTCAGGATGGCGTGGCACCAGAATCAGCAACAGATCGGGGAACTGTTGCAGCAGGCGACGATGCGCATCGAGGATGATGGTCTCTTCACCTTCATGCGTGCTGGTGGCGATCCACACCGGGCGGCGCGATGCCCACTGTCTGCGCAACGTGATCGCCCTGGCCGCCAGTTCCGGCGTGACCGAGATATCAAACTTCAGGCTACCGGTAACGGCGAGATGCGAACGCTTGAGGCCGAGACTCAGGAAACGCTCGGCATCCTCGTTGTTCTGCGCGGCAATCAGCGTAATGCGTTGCAGCAAATCACGCATAAAGCCACCGAGCTTCTTATAACCTTTTGCCGAACGCTCTGACAGACGCGCATTGGCGATCACCAGTGGGATTTGGCGCTGGTGCAGAATACGGATGATGTTCGGCCACAACTCGGTTTCCATGATGATCACCAGACGAGGATCAACGGTATCGAGGAAACGGTTAATCGAGCCGGGTAAGTCATAGGGCAGATACACATGATGCACATCTTTGCCAAATGCTGACTGGGCGCGTTCAGAACCGGTTGGCGTCATGGTCGTGACGGTGATCGGTAACATCGGATAGCGATGGCGCAACGCGCGCACTAACGGCACGGCGGCCAGTGTTTCACCCACAGAAACCGAATGCAGCACAATGCCGTGCGGTTCAACTTTGCCCGCGCAGTATCCGTAGCGTTCCGCCCAGCGTTTACGGTATGCCGGTGCTTTTCGACCGCGCAGCCACAGGCGCAGCCAGATCAGTGGCTGTATCAAATAGAGCAGGGCTGTGTATAAAGTTGTCATAGTTATCGTTACGACAGATTCGCGTCAAAAAACAGATGAAAGGCGGCATGTTATCAGAAACTAGCCGCCTGCTCATACCACTTCGTCAGTCGCTCTTCAGCACATGCTGATAGAGTGAGGTCAACGACTGCGCCAGTCGCTGCGGACCAAAAGGTTCGATTCTGCGACGTGCGGCTTCACCCATGGCAGAATTCTGCAAAAGTGCAGGTGTGGCGATGATGGCGTCATTTAACGCCTTGATATCTAATGCATCACAGACGAAGCCTTCCTGACCAGCACGGATAAATTCTGCGCCGCCGCAGCCGGTGCTGGTGATCACGGCCAAACCGCAGGCCATCGCTTCCAGCACCACATTCGGAAAAGGATCATAAAGCGTGGGCAGCAGCAAAGCGTCAGCGGCGTGATAATAGGGCTGCACATCCTGCTGCACACCGACAAAGCGCAGGCGATCGAGGCAGTTTAGCTGATTGGCCAATTGTTGATAGCGTGAAAGTTGCTTGTCCTGGCCGACCACAACCAGATAACGATCGCTGTTGGCGAGCGCTTCAATGGCGGCTTTTAATCCTTTACGCTCAAAGCCAGAACCCACGTAGATCATGACCGTGGCATCTTGCGGCAGCGTTAATTGCTGGCGCATGGTATGACGCTGAGCTTCTGTGGCTGGCTGGAAACGCTGGCTGTCGATGGCGTTGTGAATCACGTGGATCTTGCCGGCATCTAGCGTGAAATGACGCAAAATATCTTGCTTTACCATCTCTGAGTTACAGATCACCGCTTTCAATGATGCTGCATTAAACATCTCTGCTTCAGCGTTCAGAACATAGCGATGGTAGGGGCTCAGGCTGGCGCTCAAACGCTGCCAGGGTGAAACGATACGCGCACGTTGCTCCAGCCACACGCGATGGACGCCATCGCCAGCGCGAAAAATATCGCAGCCTGCAATGCGTTCATGACTCTGCACGATATCGAATTTTTCGCGCTCCCAGCATTCACGAGCCGCACGGGCAAAGCCGCGCTCACGCGATACGCGCCCAAATTTAGTGGGATTACAGATGTGCAGATGCCAGGCTGGATTCGGTGTGCCCTGCCAGCTACGCGTGATGATATTCAGATCGAGTTGCTCGCTGTCGAGCGCTTCCAGCGCCCGTGAGATGAAACGCTCAGCGCCACCATCCGGGCGATATTTCTGCCGGACAATCGCCAGGCGTAACTTAGTCATGCAAAAACTCCTTGCGGCGGCCACCACATCATCCACCGGAATGGCCGAGAGATAGCGTTGTTCTGTTTTGGTATCGATGTCGTCTGGCGAAGGCAGCGGTGCATAATCACCGGCCCAGATCACGCGATTGTTTTCGCCCCATGGACGCCAGTGTTGCAGTTTAGTAGGGCCAAACAGCGCCAGACAGGGCGTATCGAGTGCGGCGGCCATGTGCATAGGCGCAGAATCTACGCCAATAAACAGCTGCGCCGCATCGATAAGCGCCGCCAGCTGCGGCAATGAAAGCTGCCCGGCGAGTGAAATCACATTGGCGCTGCGGCACAGCGACTGAATGTGGGCAATCATCGCTTGCTCATGCTGGTCGGGCGCGGCGGTCAGCACGATGGTGTGGCCATCGGCGGCGAGCGTATCAATCAGCTGCGCAACTTTCTCATCGTCCCAGCATTTGAACACCCAACGTGATGTTGGTTGCAGCACGATAAACGGCCCGCTTACCTTTTGCTGAGCCAATGCATCCTGCACTTTCTGTTTATCTGCCGCACTGAAGTGCATCGAGGCTTTGGCACCTTGCGCGCTGATACCCAGCGGTTCCAGCGCCGCCATATTCTGCTCGACGGTATGGAGCTGATTATGATTTTTAGTCGAAACCAGATGGTTATGGCACCAGCGCCACAGGGCGTGATCACGTTTAGCGAAGGCAAAACCTATGCGCACCGGAGCAGCTGAAAAACGCGTGATAATGGCACTACGCCACTGGTCGGCGAGGTTAATCACCACGTCATAATGACAGGCGCGCACAGCCGAAAGCAGGGCCATCTCGTGACGGAATTTCTCCCATCCGCCCTCTTTTTTCCAGTTGCGGTCAATGATGTGCAACTGGCGAATGGCGGGGTGTGCTTCCAGCATCGGCCGCGTCTCTTTATACAACAGGACGTCAATGTTGGCCTGCGGATAGCGCTGGCGGAGCGCATTGATGGCGGGCGTGGTCAGCAGCATATCGCCGTGATGGCGCAGCTTGATCAGCATAATATTTTTCGGTGCAAATTGGGCTGGAATCGGGCTTGCCATACTCAAATGATCTCAAATTTCAGTGAGCTGATTGTAGGGCAAACCCCTAAGGGGCGAAAGCCAGCCGCGGCGCTTATTTGTTACGCCAGCGATAAATCCGGCTTAGCCACAGCAGCAGTTGATACCACTGCCGCGCGCCACGTGCATTGCGCAGCATTCGCTTAGGGGTTTGCGTTGCAAACAGATCCGCAATCATCGCCTGCCGCGCGATCTCTTCCGGTTCACGGCGAATGGAATGACAGACGCTGAGCGCTTCACGCGTGATTTGATAATGGAATGCGGGATAGATTCTAACTTTATCGCGATAGCGTGCATTGATCTCTTCCAGCATCTGAGCGATTTTCAGGTAGTGACGCTGATACTCCACATTGCGCTGACCGGTGCGCTTGCGATTACTGATGGAAGCATCGTGCAGGTAATAGCGATAAAGCATTTGATCGGTGTAGCGCACGCGTTTGGCGTTGAACATGAACTCCGTGGTCCACGGAATATCCTGATGATGCAGTCCCGGCTCGAAAGTGAGATTGTTTTGCTCAATCAGTTCACGACGATAAATACCCAGCCACACCACGTGCATGTATCGATGCGTCTGCAGCGCGGTGTTCAGCCATTCTGGACCGCTTAATATTCCAGTGCTGGTCAAGCGATCCAGGGGAATCAACGGTTTGGTTTTCTGGCTGGCTTTGAAAAACCATTCCGCATTGCACTGTGCGGCATCCAGATTGTCACGCTCAGCCATTTCAACCAGCGTTTGGTACATGGCTGGACTCATGGTGTCGTCCGCATCCGGGAAAGTGACGTATTTTCCCCGTGCTACCGCTAAACCTGCATTGCGTGCACGTGAGACGCCTCCGTTAGCCTGGTGAATAACCTGTACGTGCGGATGCTGCTGCGCATAAGCCTCAGCGCGTTCGCCTGAACCATCGGTGGAACCATCATCGACAATGATGATTTCAAGGTCTGTCAGCGATTGCGCTAAAAGAGACTGCATAAACGTCTCGAACATCGCGCCAGCGTTGAACATGGGGGTAATGATGGAGAGTGCGGGATTATCAAGCGACATTGTTATTTATGATTTTATGAATTATTTACGATTTTCTAACGTTAATTATTGCTAAGAAATTCAGAACTTTTTGGACATTAATGGTCAAAACTAGTTAGCTCGCTAGCATTTTTGCGCTTTTAGGAACGGTTCTGGCCGGAATGTTTGGCATCAATCCTTTTTACTCTGGGCATCAGTATGAAAAACATCCTTGTTATCCGACGCGATAACATTGGCGATATGGTGTGTACTACTCCTCTGCTGGAAGGTTTGAAACGCACGTTTCCTGACGCAAAAATTACTCTGCTGGTTAATAAGATCGCTCAGGATGTGGTGAGCCATAATCCTCACGTTGACCGTCTGTATGTTTACAAAAAAGCCAAACATCGCGGTAAGAACGAAACCACGCTCGGTGTTTACTGGCAGCGCGTAAAAATCATGTTGGCACTGCGTAAAACGCGCTTTGATGCCACGATTTTGGCCAATCCGGTGCCGTGCAAATACAGTTTACGGTTGGCGAAAATGGCCGGCGCGCACAATATTATTGGTGCTGCTTTGCCCGATGTTCAGCTCGACCATCCCTTCAGTAAAAACGATTTTCAGGGCAGCCATCAGGTCGAACACACCTTTCTTACCTCTCAGCATTGACTGATAGCTTGCCTGCAGTGCCGTCCGTGAACCTTTATCTCGCAGATGCAGAGCGTGAAGCGGCTAAAGCACGTGTCGCACAAAGCTTCGCCACGCCGGGGCGAGTCTATGGCGTGCACATCAGCAGCCGCAGCCCCAAACGTCGCTGGCCGATAGCCAGTTATGCGGCTTTCATCAATAAGCTGCTTGAAGATGAGCAGGCGCGTGTTCTGGTGTTTTGGTCACCGCAGGGCACGCTGGATCCGCATGATAAAGGCGATGCGGCCCGTGCTGATGAATTAATGCAGTTGGTCAATTCATCGCGCGTGGCGCGCTATCCAACAGCATCGGTGAGAGAAGTCATTGCTGGTTTTGATTGCTGCGAGCAAATTTTGTGTAGCGATGGTGGGCAAATGCATCTTGCCGCCGGGCTGCATAAAAATCAGGTGGTGTTCTTTGGCGATACCAATGCCACGGTGTGGCATCCATGGTCGGGTGAGTATCAGATTATGCAGACCGATTCCGGTGAATGCAGTGATATCGCACTGGAAACGGTCTGGCAGGCCTGGCAGAAACTTAACGTGCGGACTGCTGTAGCTTAAAACTGTCGTGATATTCCGAAAGGGTCTGACCAACGAAACGGGGCGCTAACCAACTGAAGAGCGCCTCTAAATCCGCATAAAGCTGTTCGATATCGCGTTCGTTTTTAAAGGTTGGGCTGCCGTCTGGCATGAACTCAGAACTGTGCAGCATAAACTCAGTGTAATTGTTCCCTTCTGCCAGCGACATCTCCACCACGCGCTGCATGTCCGCAAGGTTACCGCCAGACGGACGCAACCAATGTACTGCAGGGCTTTTTTGCTTGCCGCGCAGTCGATACATGCTCTGTTTGAAGGTATTCATCAACGGCGAGTATTTGTATTGAATACTCATAGGGATTTCGAGCAGTGAAGAGTCGCCGCTGCGTGAGATATCCTGCGGATCGATGAAGTAAGGTTTGAACGGGAAATCAGTATAGTTGGTTCCGCCTTTTCCCTGCGGTGCACCGCGCGTGTAGGACCAATTCACGCGTGGAGTAACGGAACAATCCACCTGATATCCCAATTCGGTGAGAACGGCGGCGTAGCGTTCATCAAATGCCCAACGACCTGCACGATGGCTGAGCATTTTGGTCTGGAACTTTTCTTCCAGCAGATCAGTCATATAAACGACTTTATCGCGCAGCACGGTATCTGGATATTCAACCAGGAAAGGCTGCCAACGCCAGTCGTCATCGGTGAGCGGGGCTTCAGGCGGACTGTTCCATGCATGAAGATGCATGCCAATCTCACCTTGTTTGCGTGCGATGACATCTTTACCGAATTCCACAAAAGCAGGATCCATCGCCATTTCATAGTTGGTCAGCCAGGTGGGTTTAAAACCATAACGCTCGCACAGGTTCTGAAAACGTGGCAGATAGCCGGTGTTTTCGGTGGTGATTGAACGATGATTGCGCCAAAGGTTGTCGCCTTCAGTGTCAATGGTGATAAGGAACGCGTGCCGGGTCATGTTCGCCGCCTGAAGCCAATAAAATCGCAATGTTACGCTGAGCCATTCAGCGACGCAAAACTATTTGCCCGGGCATGAAACAGGCGAAAAACATGACGGATCTGCGCTAATATCCAGGCCAGCACTGCAGTCACTCACACGTTATTTCATTCAGACAGGTAGGGTATTTTGTCAAAACGCATACTTATGGTGATAGATGGTTTGCCGGGCGGCGGCGCTGAAAAAGTGGTCCTGACGTTGGTCACCGGTATGCTCGCCCAGGGGCACCACGTGTCGCTGTTTTCCCTGCGAAAAGTGTGTGAGTACCCCTTGCCGCAGGGGGTGGATTATCAGGTCATCGAAGACACCAATCGTCGCCCCTGGCGCAAAATTACTGAGCTGAGTCGGCGAGCCCGTTTGCTGGACGTTGCGGTACAGCAGGCGGAGAAAACGGCGGGTGAATTCGATCTTGTTGTGTCTCACCTGCACAAAACTGACCGTATTGTGCGTCGAAGCCGTGCGCTGGCTGCGAAGAAAACCTGGTTTTGCCTGCATGGCGTTTTTTCAGCCTCCTATCTTGGGCATCGCACCGGATTATCACGCTGGTTAAAGGCGCGTAAAATCCAGCAGGTTTATCAGGGGCGTAACGTGGTCGGCGTTTCACCCGCTGTGCTGGATGATTTGAAAGTGGCCTTTGCTGTGAAGCCCGCACGCGAAGCGGTGATTGGCAATCCGTTCGATATTGCGTTGATTCGGCAGTTGGCAGCCGAACCCGCCGAAGTGCCGGAATCTGGCTTTTTGGTGCACGTGGGGCGCTTCCACGAAACTAAACGGCATGATCGCCTGTTAAAGGCTTACGCATTAAGCAATATTCAGCAGCCGCTGGTGTTATTGGGCCAGGGTTCGGCACAGCGGAAAGCCGCATTAGAAGCCCAGGCACAAGCGTTAGGTATCGCCGAACGGGTGATTTTTCAGGGCTTTACGCTTAACCCCTATGCGTGGATAAGCCGGGCAACGATGCTGATCGTTAGTTCGGATAGCGAAGGTTTTGGTAATGTGCTGATTGAAGCGGTGTTGTGTGGCACGCCTGTTGTCAGTACGCGTTGTCCGGGAGGCCCGGAGTGGCTGTTGCAAGGTGATTTAGCGCGCGGCCTGGCGGATCTCAATCCTGAATCGCTGGCAAAGACAATGTGTGACATCTATCAGCACCCGCCGCTGTTAGCCGCGGATGCCTTTGCCGAGTTTGATACGGCGGCAATCTGTCAGCAGTATCTGGCACTGATTAAGTGAGTTCATGGGAGGCCCAAAAGCCTCCCTGAAATCTTTAATCCCAGCTCAGCACCACTTTACCGGAACGCCCGGAGCGCATTTCGTCAAATCCCTGCTGGAACTCATCGATGTGATAGCGATGTGTGATGATGGGCGTCAAGTCGAGCCCGGATTGAATCAACGCTGCCATTTTGTACCAGGTTTCAAACATCTCACGGCCATAGATGCCTTTGATGAACAGTCCTTTGAAGATCACCAGATTCCAGTCAATCGCCATCTCGCCCGGCGGAATGCCCAGTAACGCGATACGCCCACCATGGTTCATCACTTCCAGTAGGGTGCGAAATGCGGGAGGCGCGCCCGACATTTCCAGCCCGACATCGAAACCTTCCGTCATGCCCAGTTCTGTCATCACATCGCGAAGATTTTCCTGCGCCACATTCACTGCGCGCGTCACTCCCATCTGACGCGCCAGGCCAAGGCGGTATTCATTGATATCGGTGATGACCACATTGCGTGCGCCCACATGTTTGCACACCGCTGCAGCCATAATACCAATCGGACCAGCGCCGGAAATCAGCACATCCTCGCCGACCAGATCAAACGACAGCGCGGTATGCACGGCGTTGCCGAAGGGATCGAAAATCGCTGCCAGTTCATCAGAGATATTGTCGGGGATTTTGAAGGCATTAAACGCTGGGATCACAAGGTACTCGGCAAAACAGCCCTGACGATTAACGCCTACACCGACGGTATTACGGCACAGGTGAGTGCGCCCGGCGCGACAATTTCGGCAGTGACCACAGGTAATGTGACCTTCGCCAGAAACGCGGTCGCCAATGGCAAAACCTTTTACTTCCTCGCCCATACCGACAACTTCGCCGACATATTCGTGGCCGGTAATCATCGGGACAGGAATAGTTTTACGCGACCAGTCATCCCAGTTGTAAATGTGAACGTCGGTACCGCAAATCGCCGTTTTGCGAATTTTGATGAGCAGGTCGTTATGTCCAGGTTCGGGAATCGGCGCATCCTTCACCATCCAGATGCCTTCTTCGGCTTTTAACTTGGCCAGCGCTTTCATTCTGCGGCTCCTGTAATCACGCCCAACTGCTGACCAATACGGATAAAGGCGGCAACGGCGTGTTCAAGTTGTGCCTGCGTATGGCCGGCAGATATCTGGGTGCGAATGCGGGCCTGGCCCTGCGGAACCACCGGATAAAAGAAGCCCGTGACGTAGATACCCTCTTTTTGCAGCAGGCTGGCAAACTGCTGTGCCACTTTGGCGTCACCCAGCATCACTGGAATGATGGCGTGGTCGGCACCTGCCAGCGTAAAGCCAGCAGCCGTCATTTTTTCGCGGAAGAAGCGGGCGTTATCCCACAGACGCTGGCGTAATCCATCGCCTTCACTGAGCAGGTCCAGTACTCGCAGCGAGGCAGCAACGATGGCCGGTGCCAGTGAGTTGGAAAACAGGTAAGGGCGTGAACGCTGACGCAGCCATTCAACCACCTCTTTTTCGCGGCCACATAACCTCCCGAAGCGCCACCCAGCGCTTTGCCTAATGTGCCGGTCAGGATATCAACGCGATCCATCACACCGCAGTATTCGTGGGTGCCACGTCCAGCTGCACCGACAAAACCGACCGCATGGGAATCATCGACCATCACCAGCGCGTCATATTCGTCGGCTAAATCGCAAATGCCTTGTAGGTTAGCAATCACGCCATCCATCGAAAACACGCCGTCGGTGGCGATCAAAATGTGGCGTGCACCTTTATCGCGCGCTTCCTGTAGCCGAGCGCGTAACTCAGACATATCGTTGTTGGCATAGCGATAGCGCTGCGCTTTACACAGGCGTACGCCATCAATAATCGAGGCATGATTGAGTGCATCAGAGATGATGGCATCTTCCGCACTGAGCAGAGTTTCAAACAGACCGCCGTTGGCATCAAAACAGGAAGAAAACAGGATGGTATCTTCCATGCCCAGGAATTCAGCCAGCTTGCGCTCTAATTGTTGGTGGATATCCTGAGTGCCACAGATAAAGCGCACTGATGCCATACCGAAGCCGTGTGAATCCATGCCTTCTTTGGCGGCCTGAATGAGCGCAGGATGATTCGCCAGACCGAGATAATTGTTGGCACAGAAGTTAATCACCGGCGGGCTATTGGCGACATTGATCTCAGCCTGCTGCGCCGACGTGATGGTACGTTCTTGTTTGAACAATCCCTCGTTAAGCGTTGTCTCAAGCTGTTGACGGATTTGCGAATAAAACTGACTGGACATGATTCTGCTCCTCAGATAGCAAAATTTTGGCACATATTACTAATTGAAAAGCATCGTGCCGACATTTCCGCCAGAGAAATCTCTGTTTTGCAGCATAGTTCACGTGATGGATGCAATTTGTGCAGTGGTTACGGAGTCATCTGGCTGCCTGTCTCGGGCTGAAATGTTATGATGTTAGGCATTCGTGCGTGAAACCTCCTGTTTCACCCCAACTGTTTAAAGGCAAAGCATATGATTATCGTAACCGGTGGCGCTGGCATGATTGGCAGCAACATTGTTAAAGCGCTGAACGATCGCGGTCTTACCGATATTTTGGTGGTGGATAATCTGAAAGATGGCACCAAATTCGTGAACCTTGCTGATCTGAATATCGCGGATTACATGGATAAAGAAGAGTTTCTCTCTTACATCATGTCTGGCGAAGATCTGGGTCCAATCGAAGCGGTGTTCCACGAAGGCGCCTGCTCAGCGACTACCGAGTGGGACGGCAAGTACATGATGGATAACAACTATCAGTACTCCAAAGATTTGCTGCACTTCTGTCTGGAACGTGAAATTCCGTTCCTGTATGCCTCTTCTGCTGCAACTTATGGTGGCCGTAACGAGAACTTCATTGAAGAGCGCCAGTACGAGCAGCCACTGAACGTTTATGGCTACTCGAAAATGCTGTTCGACCACTATGTGCGTCAGATTCTGCCAGAAGCCGATTCTCCAGTGTGTGGCTTCCGCTACTTCAACGTCTATGGCCCTCGCGAAGGACATAAAGGCGGTATGGCAAGCGTGGCATCCCACCTGAACACGCAGATCAGCAACGGTGAAAATCCAAAGCTGTTTGAAGGCAGTGATGACTTCCGCCGTGATTTCATCCACGTTGACGATGTAGTTGCAGTGAACCTGTGGTGCTGGGAAAACGGTGTATCTGGCATCTTTAACTGCGGAACCGGCCGTGCTGAATCTTTCCAGGAAGTGGCCGATGCGGTACTGAACTTCCATCAGAAAGGTCAGATCGAATACATCCCGTTCCCGGAAAAACTAAAAGGCCGCTATCAGGCGTTCACTCAGGCTGATCTGACCAATCTGCGCGCAGCCGGTTATGACAAGCCGTTTAAAACCGTTGCTCAGGGCGTGGGTGAATACATGAACTGGCTCAATCGTAACGCATAAGGATACCGGCACCAGCAATGAAAATTCTGGTCATTGGCCCTTCCTGGGTCGGCGATATGATGATGTCGCAAAGTCTCTATCGCACGCTCAAGGCTGAGCATCCGGAAGCGGTGATTGATGTGATGGCGCCGGCCTGGTGCCGACCTTTACTATCACGCATGCCGGAAGTGAACCAGGCGCTGGCGATGCCGTTGGGCCATGGCGCTCTGGCGTTGGGTGAACGGCGTCGTTTGGGGAAAACCCTCAAGGACAGCGGTTATGATCGTGCCTATGTGCTGCCTAACTCGTTCAAGTCGGCGTTGGTTCCGTTCTTTGCTGGCATAAAACGCCGCGTCGGTTGGCGTGGCGAGATGCGCTATGGCGTGCTGAACGATGTGCGTGTGCTGGACAAAGCCGCTTTTCCGCTGATGGTGGAGCGTTATGTTGCGCTGGGCTATGACCAACCCATCGCTTCTGCTCAACAGTTGCCGCAGCCATTATTGTGGCCGCAGTTGCGGGTAGATGAAGATGAGAAACGCATGACGGCGGGGCAGTTTGCGCTGTCTGCCGATCGCCCGGTTATTGGATTCTGCCCCGGTGCAGAATTTGGCCCAGCAAAGCGCTGGCCGCACTACCATTATGCGGCGCTTGCCGAACAACTGATTGGCAAAGGCTACCAGGTGGTGCTGTTCGGTTCGGCTAAAGATCGCGAAACCGGTGACACTATTGTCCAAACGTTATCGGAATCAGCACGAGCGCACTGCAAAAATCTGGCGGGCGATACGCAACTAGAGCAGGCAGTTATCTTGATCGCACATTGCGCGGCCGTCGTCAGTAATGATTCCGGGTTGATGCATATTGCCGCCGCCCTGAACCGTCCGTTAGTCGCCTTGTATGGCCCAAGCAGCCCGGATTTTACGCCGCCGCTGTCTCATCAAGCGCGTGTTATTCGCTTGATCACGGGCTATCACAAAGTACGTAAAGGTGATGCCGAAGAGGGTTATCATCAAAGTTTGATTGATATTCAGCCTGCTCGTGTTCATCAGGAACTGAGTGCGCTGCTGCATTCAGTGCAGGAGTAACCATGCACGTTTTAATTGTCAAAACCTCCTCAATGGGAGACGTGCTGCACACCTTACCGGCGTTGACTGATGCGATGCAGGCTATTCCCGGCATCCGTTTTGATTGGGTTGTCGAAGAGAATTTTGCTCAGATCCCCAGCTGGCATCCGGCAGTCGATAAAGTGCTGCCAGTGGCGATTCGCCGCTGGCGTAAACATTGGTTTGGCAGCCAGCAGCGTGAAGAGCGCGTGCTGTTTAAGCGAGATCTGCAATCCCGCCAGTATGATGTGGTGATTGATGCGCAAGGCTGATCAAAAGCGCCGCACTGGTGACACGCCTGGCTAAAGGCGAAAAGCATGGACAAGATAGCCGCAGCGCGCGTGAGCCGTTTGCTAGCTGGTGGTATGACAAACGCCATGAAATCAACAAACAGCAACATGCGGTAGAACGCACGCGTGAGCTGTTTGCTAAAAGCCTGGGTTATGAGAAACCGGAGACCCAGGGTGATTATGCGATTGCAGGCCATTTCCTCTCCTCGCTGCCCAGCGATGCAAGTGAGTATTTGGTGTTTCTGCATGCCACCACGCGCGATAACAAGCATTGGCCAGAGTCGCATTGGCGCGAGTTGATTGAATTAGTACAACCTACCGGCCTGCGAGTGAAATTACCGTGGGGAGCTGAACATGAGCATCAGCGTGCATTGAGAATGGCTGAAGGTTTTGCCCATGCAGAGGTTCTGCCAAAACTGACGCTGGAGCAGGTGGCACAGCAACTAGCAGGGCGCGCGCGGTTGTTTCTGTTGATACCGGCTTGAGCCATCTGACCGCTGCGCTGGATCGTCCAAATGTTACCCTTTTTGGTCCGACCGATCCGGGTTTGATTGGGGGTTATGGTAAGAATCAGCATGAGTTGCGCGGTGCCGGTGGAAATATGCAGGCCATTCAGGCTGAAGATGTGATGTTGAAGTTGCGGGAGCTGTCCTGAATGGACTCTCTCTTCAAACAGCTGTATCGATATACTCATGCCAGAATCATGCGGCACAATGAGAACTTTTGGCCGTACATTACGATCCAACGGGCAGCAGAAGACCATATTAAGACGTTGACCTACCGCAAACAGAATGTGCCGCTGGAAAATCTAAGCCAATTGCAGGCCCGGGTGTCTGGCGACATCACTATTTTAGCCACTGGGCCTTCGGTCAATTCACTGGATTTGAATAAACTGTCGGGAACGACTTTTATTGGCGTAAATGGTGCCTATCATCTGCGGAACCATGTGAAGTTTTCGTATTACGTTATTGTTGATCGTGGTTTTGTTGAACAGCGTGCGAGTCTTGTGCGAGAAGTGCTTGCTGATTCGCAATTATTACTTTTTACCACTGTGCATTGCCTAAATGATATGCTCAGGAGTATAAAGTTAGCGGATATTAAGTGCCGATTGGCCATTATTGAAGACTTAAGTTATAAAGTGTTTCGCCAAAAAATAATGCCAGCAGAGTATGAACGTCATTATCGTTTTAAAAATGGCATTACTTTATTCCCTACAGAACCTTGCGCGGGATTTTCCTGGGATATCCGTCAGGGTATTTTTGATGCGGGCACGGTTGCCTATTGGGCGCTGCAAATTGCCGTATGGTTGGGAGCAGAACGCATTTTATTAGCGGGTGTTGATATGAATAATTTCACCGCACCCAGGTTTTATGAAAGTGAAGGTGATAAGCTCCCCAGCTTATTGGCTGCAAACTTTTCTGATATTATCAAGCCCGCTTTCTTGCACGCTAGTAGAGAGCTGGACCGTGCAGGAATAAAAACCTACAACCTATGCTTAAACAGCGGGCTGGGTGAGGATATCTTTGAAAAATCCACGCTGGACTCTCTCTTCCCTCAATAGCTCACTGCCAGATTGCACAATGAAACTGGCAGCAAGTATCACTTTTTAATGACGCTGCTTAATTCATCATAAACCCTTTCCACACTGATTTTACGTAATGGGTAATGAACATCATCTCCCGTTTCCGGCTCTATGCGAATGGTTTTATGAATCGATAAGTCTTGATAAGGCCCGGTATGTCTCGGGTTGGCACTGACATAAAGGCTGACTGTCGGGGTCTGAGCGGTAACTGCAATATGAAGTGGACCGGTATCACCTGTCACCAATACATCCATAGAATGGATAAGCTCAATTAACGCAGGAAGACGGGTTTTCCCGATATAGGATGTTACGCGATGGCGATATTGTTCAGGCAAGAGTGCAAAGAACGCTTTTTCAATTGGCTGATCTTGTCCAGCGCCTGTTAATACAATTTTTGCATTCGGATGTTTTAAAAAAATGCATTCGGCTAGCTGAGAAAAATGTTCAACTGGCCAGCAGCGATTTTTACCGGATGCTCCCATTTGAAAGCCAATAATCTGGCTGCCTTCATCTCGAAGTTCTTTATTTATCGTGATAGGGAATTGCATGGTGATATCAGAAATATCACAACCTAATACGCTAATTAAATCCATTTTACGTTGAATAATATGGCCATCTACACTGGTGGAGTACTTATCCAGCCAATGGTTGAATGCGGTGTTATCATGGCGGAAATTATCACGAAGGATATAGGGTGATCCACCTAACCGAGAGCAAAGAATATCGTATCCCAAGCTGGAGTGTAATAAAAGTGTAATGTCAGGCTTAAATCGACGAATCTTTCTGATTAAGTTGGGCGCACGAACAATTTTATTGTCCCAAATTGCAACTTCATCGAACCATTGACTCTTTTCAACGAGATCGCGATTTTTGTCACTGGATACCAGCATGAGTTTGGCATCTGGATAGCGACGTTTAATGGCTTTGATCGCAGGAGTGTTAAAAAGTAGATCCCCCAATGCGGTCGTTGAGAAAATAACAATACGTTTAAACTCATGATTTGAGCTCAGCTGCGTCTTGTGTTTGTCAATCTGGCTCAGTCTGGCATGCAAACTGAGTACGTTATTGATTACGTTTATTTTCCAATGCTTTTTCATTATTACAATTAACCCTAAGAACCTGGCAAATTTGACATCAGTTACGGGAATTAATTTCGTTATGATAACGAAAAAAACGCTAGCCCCGAATGGGACTAACGTTAATTTTTCAAAGCGTTGATGATTGGGTTAAAAAAGTAAACCTAACTGATTGATTAACTTACTGTCTGCCACACTTTCGATCACGACATCTACGGCACGACTTTGTGGCACTGGCGGCAGCGGTTTACTGACCTTACACACTCCCGGCGCACGGAATTTCAGCGTTGGTGAGTTATTCGTTGCCGGCGGAGTTTTACCCTGGTGCACAGGCTCACCTAACAATTGGCTCGGACGAACCAGTGTAATATCGCCCGGCAGTGACGGCAGCATTTGTTGCAGCACACGAACGGTATTTGGATGCGGGTGGCCGATGGCAATGGCATAACCATCGCGCTGTGCCAGTTTTACGGCACGCGTAAACTGTTCGCGAATTGACGCTTCATTCTGGCTGTCATCGAGGAATACCCGGCGTTTTAGTACCTTGACGCGCGTACCTTGCGCGGCAGGAATGGACTGGCTGTTCCCAATCGTCATGCTATCAAGAAAGTAGTAATTGTACTGATTTAGTACCTGCATCACTTTCTGCATGCCGGGCAGGCTGGAGGTCATTTTACTGCCCATATGATTGTTGAGACCCACCGCGAAGGGCACTTTACCGGCCGCATCGCGTACTATGCGCGCGATTTCCTCGCTGCTCATGTCGGGGGTTAACGTGTCTTTTTCCAGCGGCTGCTTACTGAGCGGTGCCATTGGCAGGTGGATTAACACTTCATGGCCACCCTGATGCGCTTTGGTTGCCATCTCACGCGCATGTGGCGCGTTAGGCAAAACGGCAACAGAAATGGCAGCGGGCATTTGCAGCACTTTGTTCTCTTCAACCGGGCGATATCCAAAGTCGTCGATCACAATTGAGAGTTTGCCCGCCTGAGCTGAAAGTGTGAAAAATAGGGCGCAGAGCGCAATGGGTAGCTTTAAGGGCTGAAAAAACACTTATCTTCCTAACCACGGTAGTGGATTGACGGCCTGTCCCTGACGTCGGATTTCAAAGTAGAGCGATGGCGTGCCGCGGCCGCCGCTGGTGCCCACAAGGGCGATAGGCTGTCCTGCCTTCACCTGAGCACCAACGCTCACTAGCGCACTTTGGTTGTAGCCGTAAAGACTCATATCGCCTTTACCATGTTCCAGTACGACAACCAGACCGTAGCCTTGTAGCCAATCGGCCATCAGTACGCGTCCATCGGCGATGGCTTTCACTTCGGTGCCTTCTGGCGCATCAATAACCAGACCTTTCCAACGCAGTTCACCCTGCATGGATTCCCCGAAGCGATGTTCAATGCGTCCGGATACTGGCCACAAGGCTTGCCCGCCGGGCTTACCAAGACCACCGGTACGCGCCATCAGCTCGCGTTCGCTCTGCGTTGGCTGATAGCTGGATCCTTTGGCTTTCGCCTGCGCCTGACGTTGGCGCACTTTTTCTGCCTCGCGTGCTTCACGCTCTGCACGTTCGCGGGCTTCCCGCTCTGCTTTGGCAATTTTATCCTGCAGACGGCTTTCGTTTTCTCGCATCTCAACCAAATCAGCCTGGTCTTTTTCCAGTGAACTTTCGAGCACGGTCAAGGTTTTCTTCCGCGCTGCACTGGCTGTTTCCAATTTGGTTTGCTGCGTTTGTTGCTGCGCTAACAAGGATTTTTGTTGGTCCTGCTTACCTTGTAGCGCTTGACGCTGCTCAGCCAGTTGCTGCTGAGTTTGTTTCAGATCGTCGATGTTTTTCTGGCGTGCAGCATTAAGGTAGCCGAAGTAGGCAAGAATGCGTTCACTGCGCTGGGCTTCTTCACCGCCCAACAGCAGCTGTAAACCATTATGCTGGCCCTGACGAAATGCCGCATCTAGCTGTTGAGCCAGTAGTTTTTCCTGCTGAGCTTGCTGTTTTTCCAGACGAGAAATCGAGGCGGTGATTTGGGCGATGTCACCGTTTAGCGCGGTCAGGCTATTGCGCGTTTCCCGCAGCTGACGACTGGCCTGCGCAATCACTTTTTCCTGACTTTGCAACTGATCCAGGAGCTTACTGCGCTGCAGTTTTTGCGCTTTAACGCTCTTCTCTTTTTCAGCGATGTTTTGCTGAATGGACTTGAGTTGGGTTTTGTTGTCATCCGCGCTGTGTGCATAAACAGGCAATAACAACGCGCCCGCGCAGAGCAGGCTCAGGGAGATTTCGGACCAGCGAAATAACAACGGATGCGCTGGGCCGTTGTAACGGGTCCTTGTATGTGAAACGGTCGCTTTTCCCTTCATAGTCGATAATTATTCCACGATGAACAGCCGCTTACCAGTTATCCTGGACGGGTTTTGCTTTACGAAAGATGTCGGTGCCGAGCTTACCGGCATAAACTTTGTCTCAATTTTGGGATTAGAACACTTTTTTTGGAAAATGACGCACAAATTGTAACTCTGGCCGCTTCGCGACTGTACATGCTAAGTGGCGCAGGTATACTCAGAACCCTTGTTTTAGCTTATTAGCCCGGTCTGGAGTCGTTACCCCTCATGCAAGAAATTATGCAGTTTGCAAGCAATCACCCCATCCTCAGTTTGGCATGGGTTGCTTTACTCGTTCTGGTGATTGTGACCACCGTTAAAGGAATGTTCTCTAAGGTAAAAACCATCAGCCGTGGTGAAGCAACCCACCTGATTAATAAAGAGGACGCGGTGGTGGTAGACGTTCGCTCACGTGACGATTACCGCAAAGGACACATTTCAGGGGCTCTAAACTTCGCAGCAGCAGATATTAAAAAAGGCAGCTTCGGCGAGCTGGAAAAGCATAAGTCACAGCCCATAATTGTGGTATGTGCCACCGGCCAGAGCGCGGGTGAATCGGCAGCAAAATTGAGTGCCGCAGGTTTCGAAAAAGTCTCCGTGCTGAAAGATGGCGTGAGCGGCTGGAGTGGTGAGAATCTGCCGCTGGTACGCGGTAAATAATTCCCAGAGGTAACCGCATGGCTAATGTAGAGATTTACACCAAAGTAACTTGCCCATATTGTCACCGGGCAAAGGCGTTATTGGATCAGAAAGGCGTATCGTTCCAGGAGATTCCCATTGATGGGAACGCGGCGAAACGTGAAGAGATGATTCAACGTAGCGGCCGTACAACGGTTCCACAGATTTTTATTGATGCACAGCACATTGGCGGCTGTGACGATCTTTACGCGCTGGATGGGCGTCAGGGACTTGATCCCTTACTCCAGGCATAATTTTTCGGTCAGACAATTTAACTCACAGGATTTAGTAACATGTCAGAACATACCCCTAACGAAATGCAGTTCCAGATTCAACGTGTTTACACCAAAGACGTTTCTTACGAAGCGCCAAACGCACCTCAGGTTTTCCAGAAAGAGTGGGAGCCCGAAGTGAAGTTGGACCTGGACACCGCTTCTTCTCAGCTGGCTGATGAAGTGTATGAAGTTGTTCTGCGCGTTACTGTTACTGCAACCGTCGGCGAAGATACTGCTTTCCTGTGTGAAGTGCAGCAGGCGGGTATCTTCACCATCAGCGGTATCGAAGGCACTCAGATGGCACATTGCCTCGGCGCATACTGCCCGAACATTCTGTTCCCGTATGCACGTGAATGCATCACCAGCCTTGTGTCTCGTGGTACCTTCCCGCAGCTCAATCTGGCGCCAGTAAACTTTGATGCCCTGTTCATGAACTATCTGCAGCAGCAAGGTGAAGGCGAAGCGCCACGTCAGGATGCCTGATGACTACACTCAACGCTTCGATTAGCGTGATCGGTGCCGGCTCGTACGGCACCGCATTAGCTATCACGCTGGCCCGCAACGGCCATCCGGTACTGCTTTGGGGCCACAACCCGCAAAGCGTGGCTCAGCTCCAGGCTGACCGATGCAATACCGCTTTCCTGCCTGATGTTCCTTTCCCTGATAATCTTGTTCCTGAAGCCGATCTGGCTACGGTGGTGAATGCCAGTCGCGATCTGTTAGTGGTCGTACCCAGCCATGTATTTGGCGATGTACTGATCCAGCTAAAGCCGCATCTGCGCCCTGATTCCCGTATTGTCTGGGCAACCAAAGGACTGGAAAAAGAGACCGGCCGCCTGTTGCAGGACGTCGCACGTGAAATCCTCGGCGATAGCATCCCCCTGGCTGTGGTTTCTGGCCCAACGTTTGCGAAAGAATTAGCCGCAGGCATGCCAACAGCGATAGCCCTGGCGGCGACCGATGCACAGTTCGCTGAAGACCTGCAGCAGAAACTGCATTGTGGTAAAAGCTTCCGCGTTTATAACAATCCTGATTTCATTGGCGTTCAGCTTGGCGGAGCAGTGAAAAACGTCATTGCGATTGGTGCCGGCATTTCCGATGGAATTGGTTTTGGTGCTAACGCACGAACCGCGCTGATTACCCGTGGGCTGACGGAGATGAGCCGCCTTGGCGCCGCGCTTGGAGCCGATCCCACCACCTTTATGGGCATGGCCGGTTTAGGTGATTTAGTGCTGACCTGTACCGATAATCAATCCCGCAACCGTCGCTTTGGCATGATGTTAGGCAAGGGCGAGAGCGTGGATGAGGCGCAGCGCATTATCGGACAAGTTGTAGAAGGTTACAGAAACACCAAAGAAGTCAAAGCATTGGCTGCGAGAGTCGGTGTTGAAATGCCCATTACCGAGCAGATTTATCAGGTACTGTATTGCGAAAAATCGGCGCGAGAGGCAGCATTGAGTTTACTTGGCCGTGCAAGGAAGGACGAAAACAGCCAAAGCTGAAGCAGGATGCTCAGCTAAACCACCTGCAGCGCCTTACAGGCGCTTTTTTATCGGGAGCACAGAGCAATGTCGTCAGAAGAGTTAGAACTGGTCTGGAACAACATCAAAGCTGAAGCCAGAGCGCTGGCTGATTGTGAACCTATGCTGGCCAGTTTTTATCATGCGACATTGCTGAAGCACGAAAACCTTGGCAGCGCGCTCAGCTACATGCTGGCAAACAAGCTCGCCAACCCGATAATGCCTGCCATCGCAGTGCGTGAAATCGTTGAAGAAGCCTATCGCGAAGATCCAGAGATGATTGTCTCTGCGGCCTATGATATTCAGGCGGTGCGCCTGCGCGATCCTGCTGTCGATAAATACTCAACCCCGCTGCTGTACCTGAAAGGCTTCCATGCACTGCAGGCTTATCGCATTGGCCACTGGTTGTGGAAAGAGGGCCGCCGTGCGCTGGCTGTCTACCTGCAGAACGAAGTCTCAGTCTCCTTCGCCGTAGATATCCACCCCGCTGCGCGTATTGGCCGCGGTATCATGCTGGACCATGCCACCGGCATCGTGATCGGTGAAACGGCAGTGATTGAAAACGACGTGTCGATTCTGCAATCGGTCACGCTGGGCGGGACCGGTAAAACCAGCGGCGATCGCCACCCGAAAATCCGCGAAGGGGTGATGATTGGCGCGGGTGCTAAAATTCTGGGCAATATCGAAGTGGGACGCGGGGCAAAAATTGGCGCCGGTTCAGTGGTATTACAACCTGTGCCACCGCATACCACCGCCGCAGGCGTTCCCGCCCGTATTGTGGGCAAGCCAACCAGCGACAAACCGTCGATGGATATGGATCAGCATTTCACCGGCGCCGGCTTTGAATACGGCGACGGCATCTAAGCTTTGATCAGTGCGCCAGCGTAATCCAGTTGGCGCCACGCTTCATACACCACTACGGATACTGCATTCGAAAGATTCATACTGCGACTCTCCGCCATCATGGGGATGCGGATCTTCTGTTCTGCGGGCAGTGCATTGAGAATCTCTGCTGGCAGCCCCCGACTCTCTGGACCAAATAGCAAATAATCCCCTTTCTGATAGCTTACGGCGCTATGAGCAGGCGTGCCTTTAGTAGTGAGTGCAAACAGACGCTGTGGCGCTTCTGACTCGATAAACGCGGCGTAATTGGCGTGTTTTTTTAGCGAGGTGTATTCATGGTAATCGAGTCCGGCGCGGCGCAGACGTTTGTCATCCCAGGCAAAGCCCAGCGGCTCAATCAGGTGCAGTTGGAAGCCGGTATTGGCACACAAGCGGATGATGTTGCCAGTATTTGGCGGGATTTCAGGTTCAAATAAAACGATGTTCAGCATAAGGCCCCCGGAAACGAGGGCCGAAGCATAGCAAATTATTTGCGAGCGGAGTACAGCGGCAACCAGAGCGTAAGCCGCAGACCGCCTAACGGACTGTCATCGGCTTTCACCCAACCGCGATGCTGCTGCACGGCCGTTTCGACAATCGCCAGTCCTAATCCGGTGCCGCCAGATTCACGGTCACGTGCTTCATCGGTGCGATAGAACGGGCGGAAAATCTGCTCGCGATCCTCGGCGCTGACGCCGGGGCCATCATCATCCACGTGAACGGTAATACCCTGAATATCCACGGAGAAACTCACGCTGATGTGCGTGTGAGAATAACGCAGGGCATTGCGCACGATGTTTTCCAGCGCACTCTCCAGCGCATGTGGGTTGCCGTACAGAGGCCACGGACCCGGTGGATAGGGCACATCCATGGTTTTGCCCATCTGCTCAGCTTCGAATTTGGCATCTTCCAGTACGCCATTCCACAGATGGTTAGCCTTCATGGCTTCACTGACTAATGCATTCTTGTGCTGGGTGCGCGACAGCACCAGCAAATCATTGATCATACCATCCAGACGCTGGGCCTCCATTTCGATGCGCTGCAGTTCTTTGCCTTCACCGTTACGACGGCGCAGCAAGGCGGTGGCCAGTTGCAGACGCGTGAGTGGTGTACGTAATTCATGGCTTATATCAGACAGCAGACGTTGCTGTGCCGTCATCATACGTTCGAGCGCGCTCACCATTTGGTTGAAACTTGAACCTGCCGCAAGAAACTCCTGTGGGCCGGATTCCAGTTCAGGGTGCTGGCGTAAATTGCCGCTCGCCACTTCATCGGCTGCATGTTTGAGTTTGCGGGCGGGACGAGCCAGGCTCCACGCCAGCCATAACAGCAGCGGTGAGCTGATTAACATCGTGACAATCAGCAGCAGCAATGGTCGGTCAAACAGCAGGTTGACGAAGTCGAGTTGTGAACTGGTTGCGGGGCGAATCAGATAGAGCTGGTAGTTATCTTCGCCGTCTCGCACAGCGAATGGCCCCACCATTTCTAATCGGCCATACTTTTTCTTCTGAGGATGATCGGCATTATCAGATTGCCCGATAAAGTTACGAATCACCTGCATTTCATTATGCTGCGCACCAATAACCCGACCTTCGCTGGTGACCAGCAGCAGACGTTGGCCAGGCGGTGCCCATTTGTCGATGGCGCGAAACAGCCTGCGCCACCACATCAGGTCATTGGGTGGATCTTGCGAGAGTTCAGCTTCAACGTGCTGTTCAATCATGGTGCCCTGTCGTTGCTCACTTTCCATCAGTGCTGTCATCTGGCGTGAGTCGAGTTTGGGCACCATTAAAACCAGCATCAACACCAGCGCCAGGGTTAGCCAGAAGATGGCGAAGATGCGGGTGGTCAAACTTCCAATCATGATGCCGAAACCATCAGATAGCCGCGTCCGCGCAGGGTTTTAAACCACGGGTGACCATCGCGACGTTCCGGCAGTTTACGGCGCAGGTTTGAAATGTGCATGTCTATCGCGCGGTCAAACGGTGTCAGGCGTTTGCCGAGCACTTCCTGGCTAAGATGTTCACGTGAAACCACCTGACCCAGATGCTGTGCCAGCAAATAGAGCAGGGTGAATTCGGTGCCGGTGAGATCCAGCGTTTCGCTATCAAAGCTGGCTTCCTGGCGACCTGGATTCAGGCGCAGGCAATCCACTTCCAGCGTAGGGGAGCTGTTGTCATGCTGTTGTTGCTGCTCGCTCCAGTTTGAACGGCGTAAAATAGCGCGGATACGCGCCACCAGTTCGCGGTCGTTGAACGGTTTTGGCAGATAGTCGTCCGCGCCCAGCTCAAGGCCAAGTACGCGATCCAATTCACTACCACGGGCGGTCAGCATAATGACCGGGGTTTGATGCTGCTGGCGTAGCTCTTTTAGCGTGTCGATGCCGTTCTTCTTCGGCATCATCACGTCGAGCAATAACAGGTCAACGGTGTTGTCCAGCAGGTTGAGCGCCTGCTCGCCATCGCTGGCAACAATCACCTCAAAACCTTCCATCTCAAGCAATTCTTTAAGCAGCGAAGTTAATTCGCGGTCATCATCAACCAACAGGATTTTATTCATTTTTTGTTGCCCTCCGCAGGCAAAATACCGTGTTCCATGACTTGCAATCCAACGCTTTACGTAGTTTTACACCCCCTGACGGATGTTTGCAGCTAGAGCTGTACTCTGGTCCTCGTTGAATCGCAAAACGGAACGAACTGGGAGTAAACGATGCGCTACTTAACCGCCGTCGTCATTGCCTCAGCGATGGTTCTCAGTCACGCCAGCGCAGAAGCAGCAGACACGACGACGATTGACGAGATGCATCAGAACGGCGGATTGACGACAGGCATTATGACGCAAAATCCGCAAAGCCACATGTTCGATGGCATTGAGCTGACTGAACAACAGCGGCAACAGATGCGAGACCTGATGCAGCAAGCGCGACATGAACGACCAACAATGAGCGTTCAGGATTTAGAAACTATGCATGACCTTGTCATTGCAGACAAATTTAACGAATCGGCTATTCGGCAGCAGGCAGAAAAACAAGCCCGCGTGCAGATAGAACTGCAAGTCGAGATGGCTCGGGTTCGTAATCAGATGTATCACCTGCTAACGCCTGCTCAGCAAGCGACATTGCAGAAAAATTACGAGCGACGTCTCAATGAAGTACGTCAGCTCTCAGGATTGCAGCCATCATCACCGCTGCATGCAGTGAGTAGTACCAGCAGTAACCAGTAACATAGTATCCCTGTTTTCCTTGCCATAGACACCATCCCTGTCTTCCCCCGCATGATGCGGGGGTTTTTTTATCTGCCATTCCTGTTCAGCATCATCACCTTAATATTCAATTCACGCAGCTTACGTCTGCCGATGATAAACTTTAGCCATTATGTGACTAACGGCGACGTGCTGAGCGTTCGCTTCGACGAGGCATGGCATGGATCCCTCATATGCAAAATTAGTCAATCGCGCGGCGCTGGCAGCCACCACGCTGGCGACATTGCTGATGATCGTAAAGGTTTTCGCCTGGTGGCTGACGGGTTCCGTCAGCATGCTGGCGGCGCTGGTGGATTCACTGGTGGATATCGCCGCATCGCTAACTAATCTGCTGGTGGTGCGCTATTCATTGCAGCCTGCCGATGCCGATCACACGTTTGGTCATGGCAAAGCGGAGTCGCTCGCGGCGCTGGCACAAAGTATGTTTATCTCCGGCTCCGCCTTGTTTTTGTTCCTCACCGGTATTCAGCATCTGGCATCACCGAATATATTGCGTGCGCCGCTGGTGGGTATTGTCGTGACGGTGGTCGCCCTTTTCTCGACGTTATTACTCGTTGCGTTTCAGCGCTGGGTGGTCAGACGTACACGCAGCCAGGCGATTCGTGCAGATATGCTGCACTACCAATCGGACGTGGTAATGAACGGTGCAATCCTGGTGGCATTGGTATTAAGCAGCTATGGTTTTGTCCGGGCAGATGCACTTTTTGCGCTGGGTATTGGCGTATACATCCTCTATAACGCCTTGCGCATGGGCTATGAAGCCGTGCAGTCATTGCTGGACCGCGCGCTACCGGAAGCAGAAAAGCAGGAAATTATTGATGTGGTGAGTCATTGGCCTGGCGTGCGTGGCGCGCATGCGTTACGTACGCGCCAATCGGGCCCAACTCGTTTTATTCAGCTTCATCTGGAAATGGACGATCATTTGCCGCTGGTGCAGGCGCATCAGGTGGCTGACCAGATCGAGCAAGCACTGCGGCTTAAGTTTCCCGGCTCCGATGTGATCATCCATCAGGATCCTTGCTCAGCGGTGCCAGAAAAACAGCAAGGTTTTTTCCAGTTTTAGAGGTTAAAAATCATGGCGTTGCGTGATAAAAATGACGTAACGCTAACAACTCTGTAAAAAAATAGCGAAAACTTGTCTGACCTGAATCAATTCAGCATCAAGCCTTTGATATACTATCTGCAACTATTAAGCCGCACGATCGTGAGCGGGTTTACACCGGTCGGCAGGCAGGAATAATCCTTAGTTTTGAACAATCCAGAGGTTGTCATGATCAAAAAATCGGAGTACTGACCAGCGGCGGTGACGCCCCAGGCATGAACGCAGCCATCCGCGGAGTTGTCCGTTCCGCGCTGAGTGAAGGCCTTGAAGTTTTTGGTATCTACGACGGCTATCTGGGATTGTATGAAGACCGTATGATCAACCTCGACCGCTACAGCGTGTCGGATATGATCAACCGCGGCGGCACTTTCCTCGGTTCAGCCCGCTTCCCTGATTTCCGTAACGAAGAAGTTCGCCAGATTGCCATCGAAAACATGAAGAAGCGCGGCATTGATGCGCTGGTGGTTATTGGCGGTGATGGTTCTTATATGGGCGCTAAGCGCCTGACCGAAATGGGCTTCCCGTGCATCGGTCTGCCGGGCACCATCGATAATGACGTTGCCGGTACCGACTACACCATCGGTTACTTCACGGCGCTGGAAACCGTGGTTGAAGCGATTGACCGTCTGCGCGATACCTCCTCTTCACATCAGCGCATCTCTATTGTGGAAGTGATGGGGCGTTACTGCGGTGATTTGACTCTGGCTGCTTCCATCGCCGGTGGTTGTGAATTTATCGTGCTGCCGGAAATTCCTTATACCCGTGAAGAGCTGGTCGAAGAGATCAAAGCGGGCATCGCCAAAGGTAAAAAACACGCGATTGTGGCCATTACCGAACACATCTGCGATATCGACGATTTGGCGCATTACATCGAAGCAGAAACCAAACGCGAAACGCGTGCCACTGTACTCGGTCATATTCAGCGCGGCGGTGCCCCCTGTGCTTATGACCGTATTCTGGCTTCACGCATGGGCGCTTACTCTATTGAACTGCTGCTGCAGGGTTACGGCGGTCGTTGCGTGGGTATTCAGAATGAAAAAATGGTGCATCACGATATCGTTGACGCCATTGAAAACATGAAGCGTCCGTTCAAACGCGACTGGCTGGATACCGCGAAAAAACTCTACTAATCAAGCTGCACCAAGGCGCGAGATCAATCGCGCCTTTTTTTATTCCTGCCTATATTCTCTCCAGTTATAACCACTTATTTTTAATTCTTTAATCTATGGATTGGTTTATGTCAGTCTTGTTCTATAACGACCTCGGGAGAGCAAGCAATGAACAAGTGGAGTATTGGTGTCACCCTGTTACTGGCTTCAACCAGTGTTTTGGCAAAGGATATCCAGCTGTTAAATGTGTCTTACGATCCAACGCGTGAGCTGTATGAGCAATACAACAAAGCGTTCAGTGCACACTATAAGCAGGAAACGGGCGATAACGTAGTGATTCGTCAGTCTCATGGCGGTTCAGGTAAGCAGGCGACCTCAGTGATCAACGGCATTCGTGCTGATGTTGTGACCCTGGCGCTGCAGTCTGACGTTGATGCTATTGCTGACCGTGGTCGTATCGATAAAAACTGGATCAAACGTCTGCCAGATAACTCTGCACCTTATACTTCAACCATCGTGTTCCTGGTTCGCAAAGGCAACCCGAAGGGCATCCATGACTGGAACGATTTGACCAAACCTGGCGTATCAGTGATTACACCAAACCCGAAAACTTCGGGTGGCGCTCGCTGGAACTATCTGGCCGCATGGGGCTGGGCGTTAGATCAAAACAACGGTGACCAGGCGAAAGCGCAGGCGTATGTGAAAGCCTTGTTCAAAAACGTGGAAGTGCAGGATTCAGGTGCCCGTGGCGCGACCAACACCTTCGTAGAGCGTGGCATTGGCGATGTGCTGATTGCCTGGGAAAACGAAGCCTATCTGGCCGTCAACAAGTTGGGTAAAGACAAGTTTGAAATCGTCACGCCAAGCGAATCGATTCTGGCGGAACCTACCGTTTCAGTGGTCGATAAGGTGGTGGATGAGCAGGGTACGCGTAAAGTTGCCGAAGATTATCTGAAGTATCTCTACTCAACAGAGGGCCAGACTATTGCAGCGGAAAACTTCTATCGTCCGCGCGATCCAGCGGTCGCTAAGAAGTTCGCCAGCACTTTTGCGCCGGTGAAACTGTTCACTATCGACAGTAAGTTCGGTGGCTGGACTCAAGCGCAGAAAGCCCACTTTGCCGATGGCGGTAGCTACGACCAGGTGATGAAGCCTTAATCACAACGTCATTAAAGTGAAACGGTCAGCCTTGTGCTGGCCGTTTTGCATTGTGGAGCAGTAAAAGTCCGTGACTTTGCCCAGGCGGCAGGCGAGGATGCTGGCAGGTGATGAACAGAGGAATTCGGCCATGCAGGGAAGTCGTCGCACCCTGAAGTTGCTTACCGTGTGTTTGCTAGTGCTGATTGTCGGGCTGATTATCAGCGCCTTCCACTTCCAGAAAAATTCCAATGCCCTTTGGCAGATCATCAGTGAGAAGTGCGTGCCCAACCAGGCCAGGAGTGGCAATCCCGCCCCTTGCCAGCAAGTGAATACGGCACAGGGCTATGTCACGCTGAAAGACCTCAACGGTCCACTGCAATATTTACTGATGCCGATCGAAAAAATCACCGGCATGGAAAGCCCGATAATTCTCGAACCCACTACGCCCAATTTGTTTGCCGCCGCCTGGCTGCACCGCAGTCTGCTGGCGAAAAAACGCGGTGCACCGATTGCTGATAGCGCACTGTCTTTGGCCATCAACGCGCAATATGGTCGTACGCAGAATCAGCTGCATATCCACATCTCCTGTCTGCGTCCTGATGTGCGCCAGCGGCTTGATGCGTTAAGCCCTAAGCTCGACGAACAGTGGCAGCCAGCCACGCTGCGCAAACATCGTTATTTGATTCGTACGTTGTCGACGGCTGAACTGGCGCAGCGAAGTGTCTTTATCCGTCTGGCAACGGAAGTACCTAATGCGCGCAGTGAGATGGGGAAATTCGGTCTGGCATTGGTGGAGTTGCCGGATGGGCGTTTAGCGTTGCTGGCGCTGGAGCGGAATTGGCTGATGCTGAACAGCGGTTCTGCGGAGGAGTTGCAGGACCATCAATGCCAGATTTTGAATCATTAATCACCGCGTCAAACTTACCGCTCCAGGATACGGGGTGATCAGGCTCAGCGTGTTGAAGTGCTGTTTCATCCCATACCCTTCAAATCTCAGGTATCAGGCAACGCTTTTCAGATTGGTACATGGCCTGGAGAATCAGCGCGATGTCTGTATTTAACGTTCTGTTTCATCACATTCTCCTCAGCAAACTGAGAAAAAGTGTCAACGCTATTCAGGACGGTTGAAGACAATAAAAAAGGCGGCTGATTAGCCGCCTTATTCCAGACCGAAAAACTTACGCGTTTTTCGCTGCTGCAGCTGCTTTCACGATCACCGCGAACGCATCGGCTTTCAGTGAAGCACCGCCAACCAGTGCGCCATCGATGTCAGGCTGAGTGAACAGCTCTGCGGCATTCTTGTCGTTAACAGAACCGCCGTACTGAATGATCACTTGCTGAGCAATCGCTGCATCTTTCTTAGCGATATGGTCACGAATGAATTTGTGCACGGCCTGAGCCTGAGCAGGGGTCGCTGATTTGCCGGTACCGATGGCCCAGACTGGCTCATACGCCACGACCACGCCTTCGAACGCCGCTGCGCCCTGAGTTTCCAGCACCGCGTCGATCTGACGTGCGCACACTTCTTCAGTTTTGCCCGCTTCGTTCTCTGCGTCGGTTTCACCGATGCACAGGACTGGCACCAGGCCGGCTGCTTTTACTACTGCGAATTTTTTCGCAATGAACTCATCGCTTTCTTTGTGATAAGTACGACGCTCTGAATGGCCGATGATGATGTATTTCGCGCCAACGTCTTTCAGCATTTCTGCGGAGGTTTCACCGGTGAATGCGCCAGACAGGTTAACGTCTACGTTCTGTGCGCCCAGTGCAATGTGGCTGCCGGAAATGGCGTGTTTTGCCAGGTCAAGATAGATAGCCGGTGGAGCAATGGCCACGCCGCAGCCTTCAACACCAGACAGTTCCTTGCGCAAACCGTCGATCAGCTCAGCCGTGACTTTCTTACTGCCGTTCAGTTTCCAGTTACCCATAACCAGTGGATGTCGCATTCTTTCCTCCGCATAACGCGATTCATGAAATAGCGCTGCCATCGGGCAGCGATGTCTGCCAGACAGTATAGAGATCAAACGTGTTGCTGGCTTTGCTTTTCGTCATTTTTGCCGCGGTGATCAGGGGGTGGCGAGCGCCAGTTTTATCGGCTCTACCGCGAAGGTTAACCCCTTGTCACCGTTATCGGCGACCACGAAGCGCAATGCGCCTTCGGTACTGGCAAAATAGCGTGCGCCTTTACCGGCGGCGAGCAGTGTATCGAGTTTCTTGCGCCCATTTTCAGGGGACAATCCGGGAACGAAGAAGCGCAGCAGTGCCGTCATATAATCCATCGCGCGTGCCTGCGCGGTCTTCATATCCGGACCGGGAACCGGCAGCCAGGTGATTTGCAGGGTTTTGATTTTACCGGTGCCTTGCTCCAGCGCAGTTGAAGCATAAAGCGTTTCATTGATCTTGCTGGCGGCGCGCGTCAGGTTGCTTTTATCGTCACGATTGTCAATCGCGCGATACTCCAGCAACGGCAGGTCTGGATTGGCGGCATTATACTTCTCGCGGAACTGCGCGATGGTCATGTCGAAGGTGGGGGCACCCGCCAACAGATAAGGGGCGGCAGGCAGGTGATCGTTACGATCCTGCGGTGTCGCGTCCTCCGCCCAGGCGGGAAATGTCAGCGCGACACTGAGGATCAGTGCGACTGGCAGGTTCTTCATTGCTTCGGCCCTAAATCATTCACTTAGCCCACGATTAGAACGGTTTTTACCGACCAAAGTCAAAACCCGCACTGGGAAAAGTCTGACATTCTTCACAGCATACGTATTACCAGTAGTGTTCGCTGGTCATATGGCCGGGTTTGCGTTTGAAATGTTTACGCATCTCACGCGTATCTTTCAGTAGTTGCTGAGTATCGCGCACCATTTGCGGGTTACCACACAGCATCACGTGGCTGGTGTCAGCGGTCATCGGCAAACCCACCGCACGTTCAAGCTCACCGCTCTCTATCAACTGCGGAACACGGCCGTGCAGTGAACCGGCGATCTGTTCGCGACTCACCACGGTCTGAATGTGCAATTTCCCCTGATAGCGCTGCTGAAGCTGCTGCATTAAAGGCAGGAAGCTTAGGTCATCGGCGAAGCGTGCTGCATGCACCAGCACAATGTTGTCGAAGCGTTCCAGGTCTTCACCCTGTTGCAGAATCGATAAATATGGGCCGATTGCCGTGCCAGTGGCCAGCATCCAGAGTGTGTTGCAGTCCGGGATTTCATCCAGCACAAAAAACCAGCCGCCTCTTTGGTTATCATCACCTGCTCGCCGGGCTGTAATGCCTGCAAGCGTGGGCTGAGTTTGCCCTCAGGCACGGTGACCAAATAAAACTCCAGCACCGGATCCTGTGGCGCATTCACATAAGAGTAGGCTCGCTGCACGCGTTCACCATCAATTTCCAGCGCCAGCTTGGCAAACTGCCCGGCGGTAAAGGTATCAATTGGCGCGGTAACGCGCAGGCTGAACAGTGCATCGGTCCAGTTTTTCACTTCTTTCACTTCCGCATTGATCCACTCTGCCATGATCGCTCCTTATTATTGATTATTCAGGCGTGTCACTATCATCGCCAGCCCTCTCAAAGATTTCCAGCCCAGCAGAGAGCAAAGGGCTCTCAGCGACAAATGCTGCGCACTCCACATCAACTGTAGCGGTCGGGTTACGACCCGGTACGTATTCTTGACACCCTCAACGCCCTCGCTTTGCGCTCACCTCTCGATTTGTCACTGAATCCTGATATTTTTGCCGCCATAAATCGCCAGCAGCCTTTTTTAGTGCTGCTTTTATTTTGTTTCTCAGGCAGACATTTTGTTCCATGTTGATGAATAAAACACAAAACCGCTTCCTGCTGTTCATGCTGATCGTGCTGGTGGCAGTCGGGCAGATGGCGCAAACCATCTACGTGCCGGCGATGGCTGACATGGCAGAAGCATTGAACGTACGCAGTGGCAGCCTGCAGCAGGTGATGGCCGCCTATTTGATGACCTATGGTGGATCGCAATTGATCTACGGTCCGCTGTCAGACAGCTTTGGCCGCCGTCCGGTGATCCTTGTCGGCATGACGATCTTTGCCGTGGGAGCGCTGATCGCCATGTTCGCGCCCTCATTGCAGATTCTGGTGCTGGGCAGTGCGGTGCAGGGCTTAGGCACCGGCGTGGCGGGCGTGATGGCACGCACCATGCCGCGCGATCTCTATTCCGGCATCGCGCTGCGCCAGGCCAACAGCCTGCTTAACATGGGCATTTTGGTGAGCCCACTGCTGGCCCCGGTGATTGGCGCACTGCTCACGCATATGTTTGGCTGGCATGCGTGCTTTGCCTTCCTGCTGTTGCTGTGCGTCGGAGTTACAGCTTCCATGGCGCGCTGGCTACCGGAAACGCGCCCGGTGGATACACCCGTCACGCCCTTCCTGCGTCGTTATGCCACCTTGCTCGGTGACGGGAATTTTATCCGCTATCTGCTGCTGTTGGTGGGTGCGCTGGCAGGCATTGCGGTATTTGAGGCTAGCTGTGGCGTGCTGATGGGCGGCGTGCTCGGTCTGGATGGCATCACCGTTAGTATTCTGTTTATCCTGCCCATTCCAGCAGCGTTCTTTGGTGCGTGGTTTGCCGGACGCGAACAGAAGTCCTGGCATACGCTGATGTGGTACGGCGTCAACAGCTGCTTGCTGGCAGGTCTGCTGATGTGGATCCCGTCATGGTTTGGTGTGATGAATATCTGGACGCTGTTGGTGCCCGCGGCGCTGTTCTTCTTTGGTGCCGGAATGCTGTTCCCATTGGCGACGTCGGGCGCGATGGAGCCGTATGCATGGTTAGCGGGGAGTGCGGGCGCACTGATTGGTGGCATACAGAATCTTGGGTCTGGCGTGATTGCCTGGCTGTCGGCGCTGTTGCCGCAGCACGATCAGTCGAGCTCGGCATGCTGATGTTCGTCACGTCACTGGTGATGCTGCTGTGCTGGTGGCCGCTCTCACGTCATCCGGAGAGCGGCAAACAGGCGATTACAGGATAAACTGATGCAGCGCCGGGTCTTTGCGATCCAGATAGTGGATCGACTGGATGCGGCGGATAGTGCGTGATTTACCGCGCACCAGCAGCGTTTCGCTGGTGGCGATATTACCGTTACGCGTAATGCCCTTCAGCAGGTCGCCAGTGGTGATGCCGGTGGCGGCGAAAATGACGTTATCGTTACGCGCCATCTCTTCAAGCTTCAGGATTTCCCCGGCTTTAATGCCCATCTCAGCGCAGCGTTGCAACTCCTGCTCGCCCAGACGACGGTTCTCTTCACTGTCGCCTTTGACGTGGTGGCGTGCCAGCAGGCGTGCTTGCATATCGCCATCCATTGCACGGATCACCGCAGCTGACACCACGCCTTCCGGTGCGCCGCCGATGCCGTAAAGCACATCGACTTCACTGTCTGGCATACAGGTCAAAATCGAGGCCGCGACATCGCCATCCGGGAACGAAAACACGCGCACGCCGAGCTGCTGCAGCTGAGCAATTACTGCATCGTGACGTGGCTTAGCCAGAATCGATACCGTCAGTTGGCTGAGCGGTTTGTCCAGGGCGATGGCGATGTTTTTCAGATTAGCTTCGAGCGGGAGGTTGAGATCGATAGCACCGCGTGCACCCGGCCCGACAATCAGTTTTTCCATGTACATATCAGGTGCGTGCAGGAAACTGCCTTTATCACCCACCGCCAGCACTGCCAGCGCGTTGGCCTGGCCCATCGCCGTCATGCGGGTGCCTTCAATCGGATCGACTGCGATATCCACCGCATCGCCACGACCGGTACCGACTTTTTCACCAATGTAGAGCATCGGCGCTTCGTCAATTTCACCTTCGCCAATCACAATCTGGCCGTCGATATCGATGGTATTCAGCATAATGCGCATGGCGTGAACGGCTGCGCCGTCGGCCGCATTTTTATCGCCGCGTCCTAACCAGTGATAGCCCGCTAACGCAGCGGCTTCGGTCACACGGGAAAATTCAATCGCGAGTTCTCGTTTCATGGTTGCACCTGATAAAAAACAGGCAGGCAGTGTAGCACGAGGGGGAAAGTAGGGCGGGGAGAAAAACCCGCGGCAGGGCGCCGCGGGTCAATGGTATTACTCAGCGTCTTCCCATGCCTGCGCACGTGCTACGGCTTTCTTCCAGCCTGCATAGCGCACGTTGCGTTCGGTGGTTTCGATGCTTGGGCGGAACTCACGCTCAATCACGGCTTTGGCACGGACTTCATCCAGATCGTTCCAGAAGCCAACTGCCAGACCGGCAAGGTATGCAGCACCCAGAGCAGTGACTTCACGCACTTCCGGACGCTCAACGCGCGTGCCGAGAATGTCGGACTGGAACTGCATCAGGAAGTTGTTGGCGACCGCACCGCCATCCACGCGTAAGGATTGCAGACGGGTGCCCGCATCGTTCTGCATCGCTTCCAGCACATCACGCGTTTGGTAAGCGATGGATTCCAGCGTAGCGCGGATGATGTGGTTAGCATTAGCACCACGCGTCAGGCCGAAGATGGCACCACGTGCATACGGGTCCCAGTAAGGCGCGCCCAAACCGGTGAAGGCTGGAACCATATACACGCCGTTGGAGTCTTTCACTTTCAGCGCGAAGTATTCAGAGTCAGTTGAATCATTGATCAACTTCATCTCATCACGCAGCCATTGAATCGATGCACCGCCGATGAATACCGCACCTTCCAATGCGTAGTTCACTTCGCCACGCGGGCCGCAAGCGATAGTGGTCAGCAGGCCGTGCGTTGAGGTCACGGCTTCGGTGCCGGTGTTCATCAACATAAAGCAACCGGTGCCGTAGGTGTTTTTCGCCATACCCGGTTGTACGCACAGCTGGCCGTAGAGTGCTGCCTGCTGGTCACCGGCGATACCGGCGATTGGAATACGCGTACCGCCTTTACCACCAATGTTGGTCTGGCCGTAGATTTCAGAAGAGCCTTTCAATTCCGGCAGCATTTCGCGCGGAATATCGAGGATCTCCAGCATGCGCTGATCCCATTCCAGCTTGTGGATGTTGTACATCATGGTACGAGAGGCGTTGGTGTGATCGGTGATGTGTACGCGTCCCTGGGTCATTTTCCACACCAGCCAGGTATCAACCGTACCAAACAGCAGCTCGCCACGTTTTGCACGCTCACGCGCACCCTCAACGTGATCAAGGATCCACTTCACCTTGGTGCCAGAGAAGTACGGGTTAATCACCAGACCGGTAGTGTGCTGGATGTACTCTTCCAGGCCCTCTTTCTTCAGCTTGTTACAGTAGTCCGCTGTGCGTGGATCCTGCCAGACGATGGCGTTGTAGATCGGCTTACCGGTCTCTTTGTCCCACACGATGGCAGTTTCACGCTGATTGGTGATACCAATAGCGGCAATCTCATCGGAACGGATGTCGGCATGGGCCAGCACTTCAACCAGCGTTGAGCTTTGTGACGCCCAAATATCCATTGGGTCGTGTTCTACCCAGCCCGCTTTCGGGTAGATCTGGGTGAATTCGCGCTGCGAGACGGCGACGATGTTCGCATCATGATCGAGTACCACGGCACGTGAGCTGGTTGTGCCCTGATCGAGCGCGAGAATGTATTTTTTATCAGTCGTAGTCATTTTATTTTCCTGATGATTAACGATGAAACTTACGCTTTACGCTGTTCAGCGCGTGCGACAGGTTTTTCTACTTTGCTGGTTTCCACAACATTGACCGGCAGATGACGACCAATCAGTGAACGGTAACCGAAGGCTCCGAGGCAAGCACCCACCAGCGGGCCAAAAATCGGCACCAGGAAGTAAGGAATATCTTTACCACCGGTAAAGGCCACATCTCCCCAGCCAGCGACAAAGGCAAACAGTTTCGGACCGAAGTCACGCGCCGGGTTAAGGGCGAAGCCGGTGAGTGGGCCCATTGAACCACCAATCACGGCCACCAGCAGACCAATTAACAATGGTGCCAGTGGACCACGTGGCACACCGTTGCCGTCGTCGGTCAGCGCCATGATCACCGCCATCAATACCGCCGTGATCACCATCTCAACCAAGAACGCCTGACCGACACTGATGTGTGGGTTCGGATAGGTTGAGAAGATACCGGCCAAATCGAGGCTTTGTACGCTACCACGGACCATCTGATGGCTGGCTTCATAATCAAAGAACAAATTGTAGTAGAGACCATAAACCAGCGCCGCCGCACAGAAGGCACCGGCAACCTGCGCCAGGATGTACGGCAGAACTTTACGGCCTTCAAAGTTAGCGAACAGGCACAGAGCGACCGTTACGGCCGGATTCAAATGCGCGCCTGATACGCCAGCACTGAGGTACACCGCCATGGAGACAGCAAGACCCCAGATGATACAGATTTCCCACTGACCGAATGAGGCGCCCGCCAGTTTTAGTGCAGCCACACAGCCTGCACCAAAAAAGATGATCAAACCGGTGCCTAGAAACTCGGCGATGCACTGACCTTTTAGTGTGTTCGTTGTCTGACTCATAATGGTATTCCTGAAGCGAGGTTAAATTTTATCAGTTTTTGTTCTCAATCCATGAGTCACCCAGCTCTTATGTAGGGCTGATGTGAATTTATCGTTAACGAGCATAAACGAGAAATAGCGAAATCGAAATATGTGTACTCCGTCATAAAAATGCGCGTTTTCGCGTCTTTTACCTTTCTATATGACCCATTAACCCTGCCCGCCCTCAGTCCAATATCGTGACCGCGCGCAAAAATGCGCGATCGTGAGCGTTTTTTTTAAGCATTAACTGAAAAGTGTTACAGACTGCCCCTGCAGGCCTTGTGCCGCTGGACTTGCGGGGTTTGGCTACATACAATCGAGACATCGTGGCTGGACGCACCATAACAAGGCAGTCCCAGCACCATCAACGCCTTGCAAGAGATTTAGGAGAGGTCATAAAGATGTCATTTGAAGTGTTCGAGAAACTGGAAGCGAAAGTACAGCAGGCGATTGATACCATCACCCTGCTGCAGATGGAAATCGAAGAGCTGAAAGATCAGAATAATACGCTGCGTAATGAAGCCAGCCAGGCCTCCGGCAACCAGGATGCACTGGTGCGTGAAAACCAGCATCTGAAAGAAGAACAGCACGTGTGGCAGGATCGTCTGCGTGCACTGTTGGGAAAAATGGAAGAGGTTTAAGCCCGGATCTCAACATCAGCGCTTAAACCCATGACGGGTGCTGCGGCACCCGTTTTTGTTGTGGCTTACTCGATATCGAGGGCGTCTTCCGACAGAATGATGCCAGTGTTATCGGCATAAAGATGGTCTCCCGAGAAGAAGGTCACCCCGCCAAAGTTAACGCGTACGTCACTTTCGCCAATCCCTTCACCCGCTGCACCCACCGGAATCGCGGCAATTGCCTGAATGCCAATCTCCAGCTCTTCCAGATCGTCAACCTGACGCACTGAGCCGTAAATCACCAAACCTTCCCACTCGTTTTGCGCCGCCAGCCGCGCCAGCTGTGCATCAACCAATGCACGACGCACCGAGCCGCCGCCATCAATCACTAACACGCGACCCCGGCCATTCTCTTCGAGCAGATCGTAAAGCAGGCCGTTGTCTTCGAAACATTTCACTGTGGTGATTTGCCCACCGAATGAGGTGCGTCCGCCAAAATTGGAAAAAAGCGGTTCAACCACGTTCACTTCTTCATGGTAGATGTCACAGAGTTCGGAAGTATCGTATTTCATGAGGGTATCGTCTGTTTGCCACAGGAGCGGTAAGTATATCGCTATCTGACGATTGTTGGCAAAATCATCACCCGCTAAAAAAAGCGCTGCATCAATATCCTGCGTAAAAAAATGCCCGGCACAGTGGCCGGGCATCGGATAACGAAAGTACGCTTACAGAATAAAGCGGCTGAGATCTTCGTCCGCCACCAATTCATCCAGATGCTTGCCAACGTATTCAGCATCAATGGTGATGGAATCGCCGTTACGATCGCTGGCGTCATAGGAGATGTCTTCCATCAGACGCTCCAGCACGGTGTGCAGACGACGTGCGCCGATGTTCTCGGTGGTTTCGTTCACCTGCCATGCGGCTTCAGCAATGCGACGGATAGCGTCTTCGGTGAAATCAATATTCACCCCTTCGGTGCCCATCAGCGCTTTGTACTGTACGGTCACAGAGGCGTTTGGCTCCGTCAGAATGCGTTCGAAATCATTGACGGTCAGCGCCTGCAGCTCGACACGAATCGGCAAGCGGCCCTGCAGCTCTGGAATCAAATCGGACGGGCTTGCCACCTGGAACGCGCCAGAAGCGATAAACAGAATGTGGTCGGTTTTCACCATGCCGTGCTTGGTGGACACGGTGCAACCTTCCACCAGTGGCAGCAGGTCACGCTGAACGCCTTCGCGAGAAACATCAGGACCGCCGGCATTCTGGCCGCCGCGCTTACAGATTTTGTCGATTTCATCGATGAACACGATACCGTGCTGCTCAACGGCTTCGATGGCGTCTTGCTTCAGCTCTTCCGGATTGACCAGTTTTGCCGCTTCTTCTTCAATCAGCAGCTTCATGGCTTCTTTGATCTTCAGCTTACGCGGTTTCTGCTTCTGTCCGCCGAGGTTCTGGAACATCGACTGCAGCTGGCTGGTCATCTCTTCCATGCCCGGAGGCGCCATGATTTCAACACCGGCTGATGATGCGGCCAGATCGATTTCAATTTCTTTGTCGTCCAGCTGGCCTTCACGCAGTTTCTTGCGGAATGACTGACGAGCAGCAGAAGGTTCGGCGTTCTGTTCGGCCTGGCCCCAGTTATTTTTCGCCGGTGGGATCAGCGCATCAAGAATGCGCTCTTCCGCCATCTCTTCGGCGCGATATTTGTTTTTCTCGATCGCCTGGCTGCGCACCATCTTGATGGCGGAGTCGGTCAGGTCACGAATAATCGAGTCCACTTCTTTACCGACGTAACCGACTTCGGTGAATTTAGTGGCTTCAACTTTGATGAAAGGTGCGTTGGCGAGTTTTGCCAGACGACGTGCGATTTCGGTTTTACCGACACCGGTCGGGCCAATCATCAGGATGTTTTTTGGCGTCACTTCGTGGCGCAGCTCTTCGTCGAGCTGCATGCGGCGCCAGCGGTTACGCAGCGCAATCGCCACGGCCTTCTTTGCGCCGTCCTGGCCGATGATAAAGCGGTTAAGCTCGCTGACAATCTCGCGTGGAGTCATCTCAGACATGATGTTTAGTCCTTAGCCTTAGACGGTAATTCTTCGAAGTTGATGTTGTGGTTGGTGTAGATGCAGATATCGCCGGCGATGTTCAGCGCCTTCTCAACGATATCGCGGGCACCAATGTCGGTGTTCTCGAGCAGGGCACGCGCCGCTGCCTGGGCGTAAGGTCCACCCGAACCGATGGCAATCAGGTCATTTTCCGGCTGAATCACGTCGCCGTTACCGCTGATGATCAGCGAGGAGTTTTCATCCGCAACGGCCAGCAATGCTTCAAGGCGACGCAGCATACGGTCTGTACGCCAGTCTTTTGCCAGCTCGACCGCGGCTTTCACCAGGTGGCCCTGATGCATCTCTAATTTGCGCTCGAACAGTTCAAACAGGGTGAAGGCATCTGCGGTGCCGCCAGCAAAACCAGCGATCACTTTGTCGTTGTAGAGACGACGCACTTTCTTCACGTTGCCTTTCATCACGGTGTTGCCGAGCGTAGCCTGGCCATCACCGCCAATCACGACTCGGCCGTTGCGTCGTACACTTACTATTGTTGTCACGGGCAGACCCCTTGTTGCAGTGGAAAAGGAACTCCGCGCTCAGCGCGCGGGGTATCATGCAACCAGATATGGGGTGGGTTTAGAGGGTTTCAACCCCCAATAGTGAGGGGAATACAGCTTCCGTGGCCGGAACTGTGTAAGCGTTTGACTGTGCTATCGGCGCTGCTGCGGTCTTTAAACGGCCCGATAACCACACGATTCCAGCCACCGCCGGTGGTGATTCGGCTTTCGAAACCTTCGAATGCCAGGCCCGCGCGAACGGATTCCGCCTGATCTGTGCCTTTGAATGAACCACACTGCACCATCCAGCGTTGCGAAGCGGCTTTTTCTTCAGGTTTCGCTTTTGCCGTTTCCTGCGGTTTCGGTTGTTGTACCGGTTCACGCGTAATCGGCGCAGGCTGTTGTTGCTGACGCGTGGCCTGCTGTTGCTGGATCTGTTGTTGGCGCTGCTGCTGTTGAATCTGTTGCTGCTGACGCTGCATCTGCTGCTGTTGTTGCTGCACCTGCTGCTGGCGCTGCAGAGTTTGCTGGCGCTGTGCTGGCGTCTGTTCGTTCCACGGCACTTCGTTCAGCTGCGTCGGTTGCTGACGCATATCCGCCTGCATCTGCTCCAGCAGTTGACGCTGTTCATCCGTCAGTTGGGTTTGTGACTGAACGCCGCCGCCAGCAGAGGGCTCCGTCGGCGTCGGCACGGTGATCTGGCGATTTTCCAGTTCTTTGATGTACTTCCAGCGCTCTTCCGGCTTAGGCGGAAGGCCGTTGCCGTTGGCTTTATGATTCGGAATGACCTCAATCTCTTCTTTTTTATGATGAGAGATGAACCATAAACCACCGGCAAAGGTGACCAGCACGGCCACGGCCAGTACTATCATCAACTTTGAAGTGCCGGAGCCGCCTTTGCTTTTCTTGCTGCGGCCCGCTGCGGGTTTTTGCGACGCGTCCCTGTTGAACGCCCGCGGCCTACATAATCTCTCTGTGCCACTTTCGTTCTGATACCCTTCAAAAAAATGCCAATGGGCGTGTAAATGTGCTGTTAATCGCCCGGTAAGGAATGCGCCATGTTACGCAAGGGCTGGAACTTTGACCAGCAGAGTCTGCCCTCAGAATCTGCTGAAAATGCAGGTCGCCGTCGGCTATTTTTCGCGTTTTGTGGCGGGTGCCGTACTTCCACGCACCCGCAATTCCGCATCC
Source organism: Pantoea rodasii (assembly GCF_002095465.1). Taxonomy (GTDB): domain Bacteria; phylum Pseudomonadota; class Gammaproteobacteria; order Enterobacterales; family Enterobacteriaceae; genus Pantoea; species Pantoea rodasii. Next base: position 90,446 of record NZ_MLFP01000015.1, read on the forward strand.
AGCAAGCGTGAACCGTTGTTGACGCGTTTGCCTTGCAGTTCATCCAACAGCAGCAGCATCGCCTCGCGGCCGATGGCAAAGCGCGGTTGTGCCACGGTGGTGAGCGGCGGATCGTAATACTGCGCCAGTTCGATATCGTCGAATCCCACCACGGACAGATCCTGTGGAATGTGCATGCCGAGTTTGCGCGCCTGGTTCATCGCGCCCAGCGCCATTAAATCACTGTGACAGAAAATGGCTTTCGGTGGCTGCGGCAGGCTCATCAACTGTTTCAGTGCGTTGGCACCCGCTTCAAAGGTGAAATCGCCGTGCACAATCAACGTGGGATCGATGGCAATGCTGCTGCGGCGCAGTGCCTGAATATAGCCCTGTAAACGATACTGGCTGAGCGGGATATGTTCCGGCCCGGTAATACAGGCAATCTGGCGATGACCGAGTTGCAGCAGGTGATTAACCGCTTCAAACGCGGCGGTCAGGTTATCAATGTGCACAGTAGGCAGCGCCATTTCCGGGGCGAATTCGTTGCCCATCACCATCGGCGGCAGATTACGTTGGTCCTCGATACCGGCTTCAAACGGCAGCTGTGAACCCAGCAGCACCATCCCGTCGATTTGGCGCGTCAGCATCAGATTCAAAAAGGTTTTTTCCTGCTGATTCTGATGCGCGCAGTCGCCAATCAATACCAGATAGCCTTCCTGCGCTGCCGTGACTTCCACGCCACGGATAATTTCGCTGAAGAACGGATCGCAGATGTCCGGCACAATCACCAGGATGGTTTGCGTTTCGCCGCGCTTGGCATTGCGCGCCAGCCCGTGAGGCGCATAGCCAACATCAATCACCGCTTGTTCTACTTTCTGCCGGGTGGCAGCAGAGACTTTTTCCGGATTCATCAGCGCGCGAGAAACCGTGGCGGTAGACACGCCGGCTTTCTCGGCCACATCTTTCATGGTGGCAGCGGATGAGGGTTGCTTCTGGTCCAACGTATAACTCCTGACGCGGTACAGCGCATTAATTTCAGACATTGCCGGGCTTCAACCGGGACGGGCATTATTGATAACCCAACGCCGGGAGAGGTTGTTACTTAATTTGCATAAAAATTGTGACTTGTGCGACTTTTTTCGATCTGGCTCGCAGATGTGCTGCGGCTTAGCTCTCGGTGGGATCGATATCCAGCGTCCATTTGATTTTCCGCGCTGCGGGCAGGGTGGAAATCAGCGGTAACGAGCTACTGAGCAGTTGTTGCAGGCGTTTGCGCGACGGATGTTGCAGCAACAACTGCCAACGCCAGCGCCCACTGCGCTTCGGTGCCAGCGCCGGAACCGGGCCCATCAACCACATCGCCTCATCTTTCAGCGGGCTGGCTTCTAGCAAATTGCGCAGCTGCGTGAGGAATTCGGCTGCCTGCGTATTATCCATATCTTCGGCACGGAACAGCGCATGGCTGGTCCACGGCGGCAGCTGCACCGATTGGCGCTCCAGCAAAGTTTCATCGGCAAAGGCGAAATAGCCGCGATGCAGCAGCGTCTGCAGCAGCGGATGCTCAGGATGATGGGTTTGCAATAACACTTCGCCCTGTTTGCCGGCGCGTCCTGCGCGGCCTGCCACCTGAGTGTAAAGCTGCGCAAAGCGTTCGGCGGCACGGAAATCGGCGGAGAATAAGGCACCATCGACATCCAGTAGCGAAACCAGCGTCACGTCAGGAAAATGATGGCCTTTTGCCAGCATCTGCGTACCCACCAGAATGCGCGCACCGCCGCGATGCACATCGGCCAGATGTTGTTCTAATGCGCCTTTACGGCTGGTGGTATCACGATCGATGCGCGAAACCGGCACGCCGGGGAAAAGCGTGCTGAGCTGCTGCTCTAACTGTTCAGTACCGACGCCGACCGGCATCAGGTGCGTTGAACCGCAACCCGGACACTGATTGGGCAGCGGACGCTGGCTGTCGCAGTGGTGGCAGCGCAACTGTCGATGATGTTGATGCAGCGTGTAATAGCTGTCGCAGCGCTGACATTCGGCTAACCAGCCGCAGTCGTGACACATCAATGCAGGAGAGAATCCGCGGCGATTCAGGAACAGCAATACCTGATTATCGGCCTGTAAATGCTGACGCATTTTTCCCAACAATGCGGGCGCGAGGCCGCCTTTGAGCTGTTGACCTTTAAGATCGATCAGCTGTTGCAGTGCCGGTTTGGCATTGCCAGCGCGTTTGGTGAGGTTGAGCTGGCGATATTTACCCACGCGAACGTTGTGCAGGGTTTCCAGCGCAGGTGTGGCTGAACCCATCACAATCGGAATATCTTCCTCATGCGCGCGGAACACCGCCAGATCGCGTGCCTGATAGCGCCAGCCTTCCTGCTGTTTGTAGGAGCTGTCGTGTTCTTCATCAATGATGATCACCCCCGGACGCGCCAGCGGGGTAAATAAGGCGGAACGGGTGCCGATGATAATCGCGGTTTCGCCACTGCGCGCACGCAGCCACACCGCAAGGCGTTCACTGTCATTGAGTGCCGAGTGCAGCACATCTATTGGCGCATCGAAGCGTTCACGGAAACGGGCAATGGTTTGCGGTGTCAGTCCGATTTCCGGCACCAGCACCAGCGCCTGTTTGCCGCGCGCCAGCACATTTTCCAACACGCTGAGATAGACTTCGGTTTTTCCCGATCCGGTAATGCCCGCCAGCAGCCACGCCGCATAATGATCGTCCTCGCTGCGCATCGCACCGACGGCCATCGCCTGATCGGTATTGAGGCGCAACCGATCGCCTTTTACGGCAAAAGTGGTGCGCCAGTCATGCATCTGCGGTGCGTGTTCACGCAGATCGCATAACCCTTTAGCGCGCAACGATTGCAGCGCGGCGTCGGTGAGATCCTGTTCGCTAACCTGATGGCGATACAGCGGTTGCTGTCGCAGTGCCGCCAGCGCTTGCTGCTGTTTCGGCGCCCGCTTGAGGCTTTCCATCGCCACTTCACGCCCGGCGTCGTTGACCACCCACTGCCAGAGCGGCGCTTCCTGCGCCGGTTTGCCCTGACGCAGCAGCACGGGCAACGCGTGGCTCAGCACTTCACCCAAGGGGGAGTGATAGTAACTGGCGGCCCAATTGAGGATACGCCACAGCGCTGGTGAAAACAGGCTTTGGTCATCCAGCACACTTTCCAGCGGCTTGAGCTGAGTCAGAGGGAGATCGCTGCTTTCCTTTATCGCCACCACAATGCCAATCATTTTGCGATTGCCAAACGGCACGCTGACGCGCGCGCCCATCACCGGCTGCGGCGCATCGGCGGGCAGCAGGTAATCGAACAAGCGGGGGAGCGGAACGGGCAGGGCAACCTGAACAACGGGCATGTCGATCTCTATCCGGTTCTGAATTAAGGAGAAGTAGTGTACACCCTGATAAGGCGAGCGGGTATCCGCTGTGGCGATTTGCCTGATGCGCTTAAATTCTGTATACTATGCCGCCTTTGATGAGATCGCTCGTCAAAGATACACTTAATTATTAACCGCGTGTGGTGCTGTGCAGGTTCGCCTGGCATAGAGAGCGACACGGCCTTTTATGAGGTTCTCCCATGAAACAAGGTATTCACCCGAAATACGAAGCAGTGACCATCAACTGCTCTTGCGGTAACGTGATCAACACCCGTTCAACCATGACCGGTAGCCTGAACCTGGACGTGTGCGGCAAATGCCACCCGTTCTACACTGGCAAGCAGCGTGTTGTTGATTCAGGTGGTCGTGTAGATCGCTTCAACAAGCGTTTCGGCATGCCAACCAGCAAGAAATAAGATTTTCGCCGTCGAATCTCCGGATTCGGAAGCAAGAAAAAACCCAGCCTCGGCTGGGTTTTTTTGTATCTGGACTCAGTATTCCCAAGTATCGGGATCGATGCCCATCTCACGCATAATCTGTTTGGCTTCTTCCGGGATCTCATCACTGCGTTCTTTGCGCAGATCAACATCATTCGGCAGAGGCTGTCCGGTGAAAGCATGCAAAAAGGCTTCACACAGCAGTTCGCTGTTTGTGGCGTGACGCAGGTTATTTACCTGACGGCGGGTGCGCTCATCCGTTAAAATTTTCAGCACTTTCAGCGGGATAGATACGGTTATCTTCTTAACCTGCTCGCTCTTCTTGCCGTGTTCAGCGTAAGGGCTGATATATTCGCCGTTCCACTCAGCCATGGGTTACCTTAATCAATAAAAGTTGAATATGGGGAAATCCGTTGATTATGCCCGATTTTTCTGTGCCTGACCGCTTAAACTGCCGGTTTTATGCTTACGCATCGCTTTTCACAGGAAAGCGCGCTGAACACCAGGCGATGACGCGTAATTTTAGCGGGTATTGATGATTTGCTCAATCTATACGCAAAGACATTTAGATGTCCAGATGTATTGACGTCTATGCGCTGAATGTTATCCTGTTGCCACTTCTTATTACTCTTCAGGAACAGTAAGCACCATGACGCGTAAACAGGCAACCATCGCAGTACGCAGCGGTTTGAATGATGACGAGCAATATGGCTGCGTTGTCCCACCGATTCATCTTTCCAGCACCTACAACTTCCTCGACTTCAATGAACCGCGCGCGCATGACTACTCACGTCGCGGTAACCCGACGCGTGATGTGGTACAACGCGCGCTGGCTGAGCTGGAAGGCGGTGTCGGAGCGGTACTCACCAATACCGGAATGTCGGCGATTCATCTGGTGACCACCGTGTTCCTGAAGCCGGGCGATTTGCTGATTGCCCCACATGATTGTTACGGCGGCAGCTATCGTCTGTTTGACAGCTTGAGCAAACGCGGTGCCTATCGTGTGAAGTTTGTCGATCAGGGTGACAAAGCCGCTTTGGCCGCCGCGCTGGCCGAGAAGCCAAAGCTGGTGCTGGTGGAAAGCCCAAGTAATCCGTTGCTGCGCGTGGTGGATATCGCCGGTATTTGTCAGGCAGCGCGCGAGGCCGGTGCGGTGAGCGTGGTGGATAACACCTTCCTCAGCCCGGCATTGCAAAACCCGCTGGCGCTGGGTGCCGATCTGGTGATCCACTCCTGTACCAAATACCTGAATGGCCACTCTGATGTGGTCGCCGGCGCGGTGATTTCCAAAGATCCGGCGATGGCCACTGAGCTTGCCTGGTGGGCGAATAATATTGGTGTAACCGGCGCAGCGTTTGATAGCTACCTGCTGCTGCGCGGTCTGCGTACTTTGGCACCGCGTATGGCAGCAGCACAACGTAATGCGCTGGCGATTGTTGATTACCTGAAGCAACAACCGCTGGTGAAAAACTGTATCATCCGTCTCTGCCGGAAAACGCCGGACATGAGTATGCGGTGCGTCAACAGCGCGGCTTTGGTGCGATGTTGAGTTTCGAACTCGACGCTGACGAAGCGCGTCTGCGCCGTTTCCTTAAGGCGCTTGAGCTGTTCACGCTGGCGGAATCGCTGGGTGGCGTGGAGAGTTTGATTTCGCACACCGCCACCATGACGCACGCAGGCATGTCAGCGGAAGCGCGCGCGGCAGCGGGTATTTCAGAAACGCTGCTGCGTATTTCTGTCGGAATTGAAGATCACGAAGATTTAATCGCCGATTTGGATAATGCATTCCGGATCGCAGCCGAGGAGTAAGCATGACGAGTTCAGCAGGCGCGGGAACGCCTAACAAGCAGTTGCACAAATTTGGTGGCAGTAGCCTGGCCGACGCGCGTTGTTATCAGCGTGTCGCCAACATCATGGCGGATTACAGTCATCCAGGCGATTTAATGGTGGTCTCTGCCGCGGGCAGCACCACCAATCAGTTGATCAGCTGGCTTAAACTGAGCCAGAGCGATCGCTTATCTGCTCATCAGGTGCAACAGGCATTACGGCGTTATCACAGTGAGCTGATCGCTGCGCTGCTGCCTGCTGAATTTGCTGAAACCTTAACGGCGGCCTTTATTCGCGATTTGGAGCGCCTGGCTGCCTTGCTGGATGGCACGATTTCGGATGCGGTGTATGCCGAAGTGGTGGGCCACGGTGAAATCTGGTCGGCACGTTTAATGGCCGCCGTGCTGAGCCAGCGCGATATTGAAGCCGCATGGTTGGATGCACGTGACTTCCTGCGTGCGGAGCGTGCGGCGCAACCGCAGGTGGATGAAGGTAAATCCTGGCCGTTATTGCAGGCCCTGCTGGCCCAGCATCCGCATAAACGCCTGGTGGTGACCGGTTTTATCAGCCGCAGCGACGCCGGTGAAACCGTGCTGCTGGGGCGCAATGGTTCTGACTATTCAGCCACGCAAATTGGCGCGCTGGCGGGCGTGGGTCGCGTCACCATCTGGAGTGATGTGGCGGGCGTCTATAGCGCCGATCCGCGTAAAGTCTCTGACGCTTGTTTGCTGCCGCTGCTGCGTTTAGACGAAGCCAGCGAATTGGCACGCCTCGCCGCGCCGGTATTGCATACGCGCACACTGCAGCCGGTGTCGAACAGCGATATCGATTTGCAGCTGCGTTGCAGTTATCAACCGGAGCAGGGTTCAACGCGCATCGAGCGCGTACTGGCTTCCGGTACCGGAGCGCGCATCGTCACCAGCCACGATGACGTGTGTCTGGTCGAGATTCAGATCCCGGATAATCACGATTTTAAAACACAGCAGAAAGAGATCGATCTGCTGCTGAAGCGGGCGCAACTGCGTCCGCTGGCGATGGGTGTCCATCCCGATCGCCGATTGCTGCAACTTTGCTACACCTCAGAAGTGGTCAACAGCGCCTTTAACCTGTTACAGGACGCTGCGTTGCCGGGTCATTTGCAACTGCGCGATGGTTTAGCATTGGTGGCGCTGGTGGGCGCAGGCGTGACGCGTAACCCGCTGCACAGCCACCGTTTCTGGCAGCAAATCAAAGACCAGCCGGTTGAGTTCGTCTGGCAGTCGGAAGATCACATCAGTATTGTTGCCGTACTGCGTGTGGGACCGACGCAGCACCTGATTCAGGGCTTGCACCAATCACTGTTCCGCGCGGAAAAACGCATCGGTCTGATGCTGTTTGGCAAAGGCAACATCGGCTCCCGCTGGCTGGAGCTGTTTGCACGTGAGCAGGAGAGCCTATCGGCACGCACCGGTTTTGAATATGTGCTGGCCGGCGTGGCTGATAGCCGCCGCAGCCTGCTGAGTTATGACGGTCTGGAAGCCAGCCGTGCGCTGGCCTTCTTTGATGACGAAGCCGAAGAGCGTGATGAAGAGTCACTGTTCCTGTGGATGCGTGCGCATCCGTTCGACGATTTAGTGGTGCTGGATGTCACGGCAAGCGCACCGCTGGCGCAGCAGTATCTCGATTTCGCCAGCCACGGTTTCCACGTCATCAGCGCCAACAAAGTGGCAGGCGCATCCAGCAGCCAGAGCTGGCGCCAGATTCGCGATGCGTTCGCTAAAACCGGCCGTCACTGGTTGTACAACGCTACCGTCGGCGCCGGTTTGCCGGTCAACCATACGGTGCGCGATCTGCGTGAAAGCGGCGACAGCATTCTGTCCATTAGCGGTATTTTCTCCGGCACGTTGTCGTGGCTGTTCCTGCAGTTTGACGGCACGGTGCCGTTCAGTGAGCTGGTGGATCAGGCCTGGCAGCAAGGCCTAACCGAACCCGATCCGCGTGTGGATCTATCGGGGCAGGACGTGATGCGCAAGCTGGTGATTCTGGCGCGTGAAGCGGGTTATGACATCGAACCGGATCACGTCCGTGTCGAATCGCTGGTGCCAGCGGATTGCGAAGGCGAGTCAATTGACCACTTCTTCGAGAACGCCGATGAGCTGAACGACCAAATGCTGCAACGCCTTGAAGCGGCGCAAGAGATGGGTCTGGTGCTGCGTTATGTGGCGCGTTTCGATGCCAACGGCAAAGCGCGAGTGGGTGTCGAAGCGGTGCGTCCGGAGCATCCGCTGGCCTCACTGCTGCCGTGCGATAACGTGTTTGCCATTGAAAGCCGCTGGTATCGCGATAATCCGCTGGTGATCCGCGGACCGGGCGCGGGCCGTGATGTTACGGCCGGCGCGCTGCAATCGGATATTAACCGCCTCGCTCAACTGCTGTAATCTGCTTCTCGTCGCAGACGGTGCTCGCCGTCTGCGCTTTTCATCCTCTCCGCTAACATGAAATTCTTTCAACCTGGTTGAGTATTTGTCACGCCTGTACATTAATTTTAAGTTGACGCTAAAGCGCGAATGGTTCATTTTGTGCATCTGGACGTCTAAACGTATGGATGTTCGCAGGCCGTAAGTTAATCGATATGTGACGACGAGGTAATTAGGATGAGTTTCTTTCACGCCAATCAGCGCGAAGCACTGAATCAGAGCCTGGCTGAGTTGCACGGGCAAATTAATGTCTCTTTTGAATTTTTCCCGCCTCGCACCAGTGAAATGGAAGAAACCCTGTGGAGCTCAATCGATCGACTGAGCAGCCTGAAACCGAAATTCCTCTCCGTGACTTACGGTGCTAACTCTGGCGAACGCGACCGTACGCACAGCATCATCAAAGGCATTAAAGAGCGCACCGGTCTGGAAGCGGCTCCGCATCTGACCTGCATCGATGCCACACCTGAAGAGCTGCGCGGCATTGCCCGTGACTACTGGGAAAACGGCATTCGCCACATTGTTGCCTTGCGTGGTGATTTGCCACCGGGCAGCGGCAAGCCTGAAATGTACGGCGCTGATTTGGTCGCGCTGCTGAAAGAAGTCGGTGATTTCGATATTTCCGTAGCGGCTTACCCTGAAGTGCATCCTGAAGCGAAAAGCGCGCAGGCGGACTTGATCAACCTGAAGCGTAAAGTGGATAACGGTGCCAATCGCGCCATTACGCAGTTCTTCTTTGACGTTGAGAGTTACCTGCGTTTTCGTGACCGCTGCGTAACGGCGGGGATCGATGTGGAAATCGTGCCGGGTATCTTGCCAGTATCGAACTTTAAACAGCTGCAACGCTTCGCCACCATGACCAACGTGCGCGTACCGGGCTGGATGAATGCGATGTTTGACGGTCTTGATAACGATCCGGAAACCCGCAAAATGGTCGGCGCCAACATCGCCATGGACATGGTGAAAATCCTGTCGCGTGAAGGGGTGAAGGATTTCCACTTCTATACGCTGAACCGCGCAGAGCTGAGCTACGCCATCTGTCATACGCTGGGTGTACGTCCGACCTTAACGGCCTGATTATCTAAAATGGAATCACGAAGAAGAGGGCCAATGCGCCCTGTTTTTTATGAGCTGTGCGTGTCGCGGGAAAGAAGCGGCAATTACGTAAAGTCGCTGTCTCGTCCCTGATCGCTCGGCGGGCGCCATCCCTGGCGCTCGACGCTTTACTCCATTTGCCGCTTCTTCCCGCTTTGTAATATTGTGCCCATTAAAAAAGGGACCCATCGGCCCCTTAATTATCATCTCGTGCCGCAACTAGCCCGTATTACGCATTCCCGCCGCAACACCCGCAATCGTCACCATCAGCGCTTGTTCAACACGCGCATCCGGCTCATCACCACGCTCTTCCTGCGCACGTGCACGATGCAGCAGCTCAGCCTGCAGTACGTTGAGGGGATCGGTGTAAACGTTACGCAATGCGATCGACTCGGCGATCCATGGCTGGTCGGCCATCAGGTGCGCATCGTTGGCGATGGTCAGCACAGCTTTAATATCCGCAGCCAGCTGATCGCGCAGCTGCTGGCCCAGCGGCCACAGTGATTTATCCACCAGACGCTGATCGTAATATTCCGCCAGCCACAGGTCGGCTTTCGAGAACACCATCTCCAGCATGCCCAGACGCGTAGCGAAGAATGGCCACTGGCTGCACATCGCTTCCAGCTGATCCTGATGACCTTCATCCATTGCTTTCTGCAACGCCGCACCGGCACCGAGCCACGCAGGCAGCATTAAGCGGTTCTGCGTCCAGGCGAAGATCCATGGAATGGCACGCAGCGACTCTACACCGCCGGTAGGACGACGTTTGGCCGGACGTGAACCGAGCGGCAGTTTGCCCAACTCCTGTTCTGGTGTGGCCGAGCGGAAGTACGGCACGAAATCCGGGTTCTCACGCACATAGCCGCGATACATGGCGCAGGAGTGGGCTGACAAACCGTTCATGATCTCTTTCCACTCGCGCTTGGGTTCTGGCGGTGGCATCAGGTTGGCTTCGAGAATCGCACCGGTATACAGCGACAGGCTGGCGATGGTGACTTCTGGCAGACCGTATTTGAAGCGAATCATCTCGCCCTGTTCGGTCACGCGCAGGCCGCCTTTCAGGCTGCCCGGCGGTTGCGACAGCAGTGCTGCGTGCGCAGGTGCGCCGCCACGGCCGATAGAACCGCCGCGTCCGTGGAACAGCGTCAGCGTGATGCCGGATTTCTCACAGGTCTTGATCAGCGCATCTTGCGCTTCGTACTGCGCCCAGCTGGCGGCCATCACGCCGGCATCTTTCGCCGAGTCGGAATAGCCAATCATCACCATCTGTTTGCCGTTGATGAAGCCACGATACCAATCGATGCTCAGCAACTGCGTCATCACGTCATTGGCGTTGTTCAAATCGTCGAGGGTTTCGAACAGCGGCGCCACCGGCATCGCGTAAGGAATGCCGGCTTCTTTCAACAGCAAATGCACCGCCAGCACGTCCGACGGCGTTTTCGCCATCGAAATTACGTAAGAGGCGATGGAACCTTGCGGCGCTTCAGCCACCACTTTGCAGGTATCCAGTACTTCACGGGTATTGTCGCCTGGCTCCCATTGGTGCGGCAGCAGCGGACGTTTGGAATTCAGTTCGCGGATCAGGAACGCTTGTTTGTCGGCTTCTGACCAACTTTCGTAGTCACCCAGTCCAAGATAGCGCGTCACTTCCGCAATCGCTTCGGTGTGACGGGTGCTTTCCTGACGGATATCGATGCGCACCAGCGGCACGCCAAAACACTTCACGCGACGCAGCGTATCCAGCAACTGACCGTTGGCGATAATGCCCATGCCGCACTGTTGCAGGGATTGATAGATAGCGTACAGCGGTTGCCACAGCTGCTCGTTAGACACCAGCAGATCGGCAGGGCGCGGCAGGCGTTCGCCTTTCAAACGACGGCCTAAATAAGCTTGCGTGGTCATCAGCTGGCCACGAATACGCTTCAGGATCATGCGGTACGGTTCCAGCGCTTCTGGATCGCCGCACAGCTCACGCACTTCATCGCTGCATTCAGACATCGACAGCTCAGAAATCAGCACACCCACGTCGCGCAGGAACAGATCGGCAGCTTTCCAACGGCTCAGCTGCATCGCATGGCGCGTGATCGGCGCGGTGACGTTTGGATTGCCGTCGCGGTCGCCGCCCATCCATGAGGTAAATTTGATCGGCACGAAATCCACCGGCAGTTTAATACCGAAGGTCTCTTCAACCTGCTCGTTCAGCTCACGCAGGAAAGCCGGTACGCCTTGCCACAGGCTATTTTCGACGACGGCAAAGCCCCATTTGGCTTCATCAATCGGCGTTGGGCGATACTTACGGATTTCATCGGTATGCCAGGCTTGTGCGACTAACTGGCGCAGGCGACGCATCACCTGCGTGCGCTCGTAATCCGAGAGATCGCTGTGATCGAGTTGCTGCAGGCAGCTGTTCACTTCGCCCAGCATGTGAATCAGTGTACGGCGGGTGATTTCGGTGGGGTGAGCGGTCAGCACCAGCTCCAGCGACAGCTCTTCAATCGCCTGACGAATCGAACTTTCGCTGATGTCGTTCTGCTGCTTCAGACGCTCAAAGGTTTTCTTCAGGATTTCAGGATTGTTGGCGCCATCGCCGCTGCGCGAAATGGTCTGATACTGTTCTGCCACGTTGGTCAGGTTGAGGAACTGGCTAAATGCACGCGCGACGGGCAGCAGCTCGTCATTTGAGAGATTTTGCAGCGTGTTCAGCAGTTCCTTACGATCGGTGTCATTGCCTGCGCGGGAGGACTTAGAGAGTTTGCGGATGGTTTCCACCCGATCGAGGATGTTCTCTCCCAGTGCATCCTTTATCGTATCCCCGAGCAGTTTGCCGAGCATACTGACATTACTTCGCATTGCGGAATATTGTTCGTTCATTTGACCCTGACACCCTTATCGTCTTGAAAGTACCCTTACACCCAACGGGCATAACATCGTCTTTTATCTAGCCACGGTTCTTCCTGTTCGTCAATTGACTTAAATCGACGATAATTCGCTGCTAACTACCGGAAATTCATAGAATTAAAGTGAGGGGAAGCGAGATAAGTTATTCTTATTATTAAATCCCGAACAATGACCGGGCAATTTACTGTTTTAACAGTGAATTGCCCCATCTATTGTTAATCAGTGGCAAAAATGCTGCACAACCTGGGTGATAAGCGCATGAGTTGGCTTAATAAATGCGGTATCAATAAATTCATCCGGCTGATGGGCCTGATTGATCGATCCCGGGCCTAAAACCAGTGTTGGACACAATTGCTGGATAAAAGGCGCTTCGGTGCAATAGTTCACCACTTCGGTTGGCACGCCCAGCAGTTTCTCCACCACTTTTACCAGTTCATGATTGGCCGGGCATTCATAGCCCGGAATCGGTGGATGCAGTTCGCCCACGGTCAAACGACCCGGCCAACGCTCGCTCACCGGCGCCAGTGCTTCATTCAGCAAACCATCCAGATCGCTCAGGGTTAAGCCTGGCAGTGGACGAATATCCATATGCAATTCACAGCAGGCGCAAATGCGGTTAGCGGCGTCGCCACCGTTAATATGACCAAAGTTCATGGTCGGATAAGGGATAGCGAAACCGTCGTGGTTATAACGATTCTTAAGGGTATTGCGCAGTTGCATCAGTTGCGTGATGGACTCATGCATCAGCTCGATGGCGTTCACACCGCGCGAAGGATCGCTGGAGTGACCTGACTGGCCCTGAATACGAATCACATTCGACAAATGGCCTTTGTGCGCGCGCACCGGCTTCAGTGAGGTTGGCTCACCGATGATGGCGCAATCCGGGCGCAGCTGAGTGGTTTCAGAGAAATACTTCGCGCCCGCCATGGTGGTCTCTTCATCGGCGGTGGCGAGGATATAAAGCGGCTTATTCAGTTTGGTCACGTCAACGTCACGCAGCGCATCCAGAATAAAAGCAAAGAAACCTTTCATATCCGCCGTGCCTAAACCGTACAACTTATTATCGTGCTCGGTTAAGGTGAATGGGTCGCGCGTCCAGCGGCCATCATCATAAGGAACGGTGTCAGTATGACCCGCCAGCAACAGGCCGCCGGCGCCCAATCCACTGCGTGCCAGCATATTGAATTTATGACGTGTGCCAGGGACCGGTTGTACTTCGACGCTGAAGCCTAAATCGCGGAACCAGCCCGCCAGCAAATTGATTAAAGTTTCATTACTCTGATCCAGCGCGCTGTCGGTGGCGCTGATCGATGGTGTGGCAATCAGCTGGCGGTAGAGTTCGATAAAAGGTGGTAATTTTGTCTTCACTGTTGACGGTCCTTGGGTTAGGATGTATCAATATTCATGCATTAATAGTGAATAAAAATACAATAACGTCGCTTGCATGTGAAGGGGTAAATCATCTGCAAACGGCATCGTGGGCAACGGGGCAAAGCCGCGACCCGGAATGTATGACTGTAAATAAGGGTTACAGCCTGATGTTGAATACGCTGATCGTTGGTGCCAGTGGTTATGCTGGCGTAGAGCTTGCCACTTACCTGAATCGCCATCCGCATATGAACATAACCGCTTTGGCGGTTTCAGCGCAAAGCCCGGATGCCGGAAAATTACTGTCTGATCTGCATCCGCAGCTGCGAGGCATTGTCGATTTGCCCCTGCAACCGCTGAGTGATGCTGCCGAGTGGGCGGATAAAGTCGATGTGGTGTTCCTCGCGACCGCGCATGAAGTCAGTCACGATCTGGCACCCGAATTCCTCAAAGCAGGTTGCGTGGTGTTCGACCTTTCCGGTGCGTTCCGCGTCAACGACGATGCTTTCTATACTCAATATTATGGTTTCAGCCATCAGCATCAGGAATGGCTGGATAAAGCGGTTTACGGCCTGGCCGAATGGCAGCATGACCAGATTAAAGATGCACAGCTGGTGGCGGTACCGGGTTGCTACCCAACGGCGGCGCAGCTGTCCTTAAAACCGCTGATCGAAGCCGATTTGCTTAACGATGCACAATGGCCGGTGATCAATGCCACCAGTGGCGTGAGCGGTGCAGGGCGTAAAGCCAACGTGGGCACCAGCTTCTGCGAAGTGAGCCTGCAGCCGTATGGCTTGTTCAACCATCGTCATCATCCTGAAATCGTGGCGCATCTCGGCACCCCGGTAATTTTCACTCCGCATCTGGGCAGCTTCCCGCGCGGTATTTTGTCGACCACCACTTGCCGCCTGAAAGCGGGCGTGACGCAGCAAGACGTGGCGGATGCCTTCCACAAGGCCTACCACGACAAACCGCTGGTGCGTGTGTATGACAAAGGTGTTCCGGCATTGAAAGCCGTGGTCGGCTTGCCGTTCTGCGATATCGGTTTTGCCATGCAGGGCGAGCACCTGATTGTGGTGGCAGCCGAAGATAACCTGCTGAAAGGCGCCTCTTCGCAGGCGGTTCAGTGTTTGAATATCCGTTTCGGCTTCCCCGAAACGCTGTCACTGATTTAACGGACGGAAACTGCAATGAATCCATTAATCATTAAACTGGGTGGCGTGCTGCTGGATAGCGAAGAAGCGCTGGCCCGACTGTTTGATGCGCTGCTGGCTTACCGTAATGCGCATCAGCGTCCGCTGATCATCGTACACGGCGGCGGCTGCCTGGTTGACGAGCTGATGAAGAAGCTCGCGCTGCCAGTGAAAAAGAAGAACGGTTTACGCGTGACGCCAGCCGATCAGATTGACATTATTACCGGTGCCTTAGCGGGTACAGCGAACAAAACGCTGCTGGCGTGGGCGAAGAAATACGGTATCGGTGCAGTGGGCTTGTGCCTTGGCGATGCGGGCCTGGTGAACGTGGCGCAGTTCGATGAAGAACTCGGCCATGTAGGCAACGCGACGCCGGGTAATCCGGCGCTGGTGAACACCTTATTGAGCGCAGGCTATATGCCGGTGATCAGCTCTATCGGTATCACCGACGGTGGCGAGCTGATGAACGTCAACGCTGACCAGGCGGCGACCGCGCTGGCGGCGACTATCGGTGCAGACTTAGTGCTGCTTTCAGATGTCAGCGGTATTCTCGATGGCAAAGGTCAACGCATCGAAGAGATGACCGCCGAGAAAGCGCAGCAGCTGATCGACCAGGGCATTATCACTGATGGCATGATCGTTAAAGTTAACGCAGCACTCGATGCCGCGCGGACGTTAGGTCGCCCGGTTGATATCGCTAGCTGGCGCCATGCTGAACAGTTGCCAACCCTTTTCAACGGCGTGTCGATTGGCACCCGGATTCTCGCATAATCAAGGATTTAAGATATGAGCACGCAAAACATCAAAAAAATCGTTCTGGCCTACTCCGGCGGTCTTGATACTTCAGCCATCATTCCATGGTTGAAAGAGAACTACGGTGACTGTGAAGTGGTGGCATTTGTCGCCAACATTGGCCAGGATCCAGCCGATCTGGAAGGCGTTGAGAAGAAGGCGCTGCAGTCTGGTGCTTCTGAGTGCCACGTAGCGGATCTGCGTGAAGAGTTCATCAGCGAATATGTTTATCCAGTGCTGCAAACCGGTGCACTGTACGAAGGCACTTACCTGCTGGGCACCTCAATGGCACGTCCAATCATCGCTAAAGCGCAGGTTGAGCTGGCGCTGAAAGTCGGTGCAGACGCGCTGTGCCACGGTGCGACCGGTAAAGGTAACGATCAGGTGCGTTTCGAAACCACCTACACCGCACTGGCTCCACAGCTGAAAGTGGTTGCGCCTTGGCGTGAGTGGGATCTGCGTTCACGTGAAGCGCTGCTGGATTACCTGAAAGAGCGCAACATCCCGACCACCGCGTCGCTGGAAAAATCTACAGCCGTGATGAGAACGCATGGCACATCTCTACAGAAGGCGGCGTGCTGGAAAGCCCAGCCAACGCACCGAACAAAGATTGCTGGGTGTGGACCGTTGATCCATTGGAAGCGCCAGATCAGCCAGAAAACGTAACCGTGACCGTTGAGAAAGGTCGTGTGGTGGCGGTAAACGGCGAGAAGCTGAGCCCGTTCCAGTGTCTGGAAAACTGAACGTGCTGGGCGCGAAACACGGTGTGGGTCGTATCGACATCGTGGAAAACCGTCTGGTCGGTATCAAATCTCGTGGCTGCTACGAAACTCCTGGCGGCACCATCATGGTCAACGCGCTGCGTGCGGTTGAACAGCTGGTACTGGATCGTGATAGCTTCAAATGGCGTGAGCAGTTGGGCCATGAAATGTCTTACGTGGTTTACGACGGTCGCTGGTTCGCGCCGCTGCGTAAATCCATCCAGGCCGCTGCCGAATCACTGGCAGAAGAAGTAAACGGCGAAGTGGTACTGCAGCTGTACAAAGGCCACGCCACTGCAACGCAGAAAACATCGGCCAACAGCCTGTATTCTGAAGAGTTTGCGACCTTTGGCGAAGACGAAGTGTACGATCATCGTCACGCGGGCGGCTTCATCCGTCTGTTCTCTCTCTCTTCACGCATTCGTGCATTGAACGAGCAGAAGAAGTAATACCGCAGCAAATAACATTTTTTGCAAGGGCGGCTTCGGGCCGCCCTTTCTATAACAGCATTCAGGAGTAAAGCAGATGGCACTTTGGGGCGGACGTTTTTCGCAGGCAGCAGACCAACGGTTCAAACAGTTCAACGACTCACTGCGTTTTGACTATCGTCTGGCGGAGCAGGACATCACCGGTTCGATAGCGTGGTCTAAAGCGCTGGTTACCGTGAATGTGTTGAGCAGCGAAGAGCAGCAACAACTTGAAGCCGCATTAAATGAACTGCTGGCAGACGTGCGCGCCAACCCTGAGCAGATTTTGCAAAGCGATGCAGAAGATATTCACAGCTGGGTTGAAGGCAAGCTGATCGACAAAGTCGGTGCTCTGGGCAAAAAACTGCACACTGGCCGTAGCCGTAATGACCAGGTAGCTACCGATCTGAAACTGTGGTGCAAAGAGCAGGTCGCGGTGCTGTTGGACGCCACGCGCGAGCTGCAATCTGCACTGGTTGCTACCGCTGAAGCGAATCAGGATGCCGTGATGCCGGGTTATACGCATCTGCAGCGTGCGCAGCCGGTGACCTTCGCCCACTGGTGTTTGGCCTATGTCGAAATGCTGGCGCGTGACGAAAGCCGTCTGCAGGATACGTTGAAGCGTCTGGATGTGAGCCCATTGGGCTGTGGCGCACTGGCCGGTACCGCGTATGAAATCGATCGTCAGCAGCTGGCGGGCTGGTTAGGCTTCGCATCTGCCACGCGCAACAGCCTCGATACCGTGTCTGACCGCGACCACGTGCTGGAACTGCTGTCTGATGCTTCTATCGGCATGATTCACCTCTCACGTTTCGCCGAAGATTTGATTTTCTTCAACACCGGCGAAGCAGGCTTCCTTGAGCTGTCTGACAAAGTGACGTCAGGTTCTTCACTGATGCCACAGAAGAAAAACCCGGATGCATTAGAACTGATTCGCGGCAAATGTGGCCGTGTACAGGGCGCACTGACCGGTATGATGATGACGCTGAAAGGCTTGCCGCTGGCGTACAACAAAGACATGCAGGAAGACAAAGAAGGGCTGTTCGATGCGCTCGACACCTGGGTTGATTGTTTGCACATGTCGGTACTGGTGCTGGATGGCATTCAGGTAAAACGTCCACGTTGTCAGGAAGCGGCCGAGCAGGGTTATGCTAACTCCACCGAACTGGCAGATTATCTGGTGGCCAAAGGTGTACCGTTCCGCGAAGCGCACCACATTGTCGGTGAAACGGTGGTGGAAGCTATCAAACAAGGCGTGGCGCTAGAAGCACTGACGCTGGCGCAACTTAAGCAGTTCAGCGCTGTGATTGAAGATGATGTTTATCCAATCCTGTCGCTGCAATCTTGCCTCGACAAACGTAATGCGCAGGGCGGCGTGTCTCCTCAGCAAGTGGCATTTGCCATCGCTGAAGCGAAAAAGCGTTTAGGCTAAAAAAAAGCGGGCTCCTTTTCGGTAGCCCGCCAACCTCTAGCTTCAGAATTACATATTGTTATAGGCACATCATCAAAGGCTGGCACTCCCGGCCAACGCTATGATATTTCGAGCTGCTTGCAGGTGATGCTCGATGTCATCTCAGCTTCATTTTCAACATTGCTTGCTATGGCCGGTATTATTCCTGTTCATCGCTTGATAGGGCTAATCGTTCATTGCTATTCTATCTATCGCCACGGGCTATCGTGGTTTGGAGGATATCAATGAACATTCGTGATCTGGAGTATCTCGTTGCGCTTGCGGAGCATCGCCATTTCCGGCGTGCAGCTGATGCTTGTCATGTCAGCCAACCTACCTTGAGCGGACAGATTCGTAAGCTGGAAGATGAACTGGGTGTGATGCTGCTGGAACGTACCAGCCGCAAAGTCTTATTTACCCAGGCAGGGCTGTTGCTGGTGGATCAGGCGCGAACCGTGCTGCGTGAAGTGAAAGTGTTGAAGGAGATGGCAAGCCAGCAGGGCGAAGCGATGTCCGGTCCGCTGCATATTGGTCTGATTCCGACCACTGGCCCGTATTTGTTGCCGCAAATCATCCCGATGCTGCACCAGACTTTCCCCAAACTCGAAATGTATCTGCACGAAGCGCAGACGCAGCAGCTGCTGGCTCAGCTCGACAGCGGCAAACTGGATTGTGCCATTCTGGCGTTGGTGAAAGAGAGCGAGGCCTTTATTGAGGTGCCGCTGTTTGATGAACCGATGAAGCTGGCGATCTATAAGGATCACCCGTGGCACGATCGCGATCGTGTGCCGATGTCAGATCTGGCGGGTGAAAAGCTGCTGATGCTGGAAGATGGCCACTGTCTGCGCGATCAGGCGATGGGCTTCTGCTTCGAAGCCGGCGCCGATGAAGACACCCATTTCCGCGCAACCAGCCTGGAAACGCTGCGCAACATGGTTGCGGCAGGAAGCGGCATTACTTTACTGCCATCGCTGGCGGTGCCGAATGAGCGTGTGCGTGATGGCGTCTGCTATCTGCCATGCTACAAGCCGGTTCCACAGCGCACAATTGCTTTGGTGTATCGCCCAGGATCACCTCTGCGCAGCCGCTATGAGCAGCTGGCAGAAGCAATCAAAACCCATATGCAGGGTTACATGGGTACGTCGTTAAAACAGGCGGTTTAAGCCGTTAAGCGCTGCCACACGGTAGGCCTCGGCCATCGTTGGATAGTTGAAGGTGGTATTCACGAAGTACTCAATCGTGTTGCCGCCGTTCTTCTGTTCCATGATGGCTTGCCCGATGTGAATAATCTCTGCCGCACGCTCACCAAAGCAGTGAATGCCCAAAATCTCTTTGGTTTCGCGATGGAACAGGATTTTCAGACTGCCCACATGCATCCCCACAATCTGCGCACGCGCCAGATGTTTGAACTGCGCACGACCCACTTCGTAAGGCACTTTCATCGCAGTAAGCTGCTGTTCGGTTTTCCCCACGGAGCTGATCTCCGGAATGGTGTAAATCCCGGTAGGAATGTCCTCGATCAGATGGGCAGTGGCTTCACCTTTAATGATCGCCTGCGCGGCAATACGGCCCTGATCGTAGGCCGCTGAAGCCAGACTCGGATAACCAATCACGTCGCCCACCGCATAGATGTGCGGCTGCGCAGTCTGGTACATGCTGTTCACTTTCAGCAGGCCACGACCATCGGCTTCCAGCCCGACATTTTCCAGCGCCAGTGAGTCGGTATTACCGGTACGGCCGTTGGCGTACAGCAGGCAATCCGCTTTCACTTTTTTGCCCGACTTCAGGTGCATGATTACGCCGTCACTCACACCTTCAATCTTCTCAAACTCTTCGTTGTGACGAATCACCACGCCGCTGTTCCAGAAGTGATACGAGAGCGAATCTGACATTTCCTGATCGAGAAACGCCAGCAAACGATCGCGGGTGTTAATCAAATCAACCTTGACGTTCAGGCCGCGGAAAATCGACGCGTATTCGCACCCAATCACACCAGCACCGTAAATAATCACGTGGCCAGGCTCATGATGCAGATTAAGGATGGAGTCGGAATCGTAAATACGTGGATGGGTAAAGTCGACGTCTGCCGGATGATATGGGCGTGAGCCGCAAGCAATCACGAATTTCTCTGCGGTTAAGCGTTCGCGGGTGCCATCTGGCTGTTCCACTTCAATGGTGTTGGCATCAACAAAGCGGGCATCGCCCTGATAAAGCTCACAACGGTTGCGCTCGTAAAAGCCCTGACGCATGGCAGTCTGCTGACTGATAACGTTTTCAGTGTGATTCAGAATGTCAGCAAATGAAGAGCGAAGAAGTCGGGTGTGATCGCTATAAAGCGGATTTTGATTGAACTCGATAATACGGCTGACAGCGTGACGCAAAGCTTTAGAAGGGATCGTCCCCCAGTGAGTACAACCGCCGCCGATGTTATGGTAGCGTTCGATCACTGCAATGCGCGCTCCCTGCTTCACCAGGCCCATTGCCGCACCTTCGCCGCCTGGACCGGAGCCAATCACAATGGCATCGTAATCGTAAGACTTTTGCATACCAGTACGTCCTATTTTTTTATCACATTTTTACAACGAGATTCTAACATCTCGCCGCGCACTTCTGAATTCTAACAGCGAAAAATCCCCAGTTTTGACAAAGCGTGAGGTACACAGGCGGTCACAAACTTTGCGCCACTGTACGCTGAAAAGTTTGTTATAGTGCCTGCCAGATCACTCAAAAGGCCGGGAAAATGGGCGTTAGGGCGCAACAGAAAGAACGTACAAGACGTACGCTGATTGAAGCAGCTTTCAGTCAGTTGAGTGCAGAAAGGAGTTTTGCCAGCCTGAGTTTGCGTGAAGTTGCACGTGAAGCCGGAATCGCACCTACCTCATTTTATCGTCACTTCAAAGATGTGGATGAACTGGGTTTGACCATGGTCGACGAAAGTGGCCTGATGTTACGCCAGTTGATGCGTCAGGCACGCCAGCGCATCGCCAAGGGCGGCAGCATCATTAAGACCTCCGTTGCCACATTTATGGAATTTATCGGGAACAATCCCAATGCTTTTCGTCTCTTACTACGCGAGCGCTCTGGAACATCAGCCGCGTTTCGTGCCGCAGTCGCGCGTGAAATTCAGCACTTTATCGCTGAGTTAGCGGATTACCTTGAGCTGGAAAACCGTATGCCGCGCAGCTTCACTGAAGCGCAGGCCGAAGCCATGGTGACGATCGTGTTCAGCGCCGGCGCAGAAGCGCTGGATGTGGATATCGAACAGCGGCGCAAATTGGAAGATCGCCTGGTGCTGCAACTGCGCATGATCGCCAAAGGTGCTTATTACTGGTATCGCCGGGAGCAAGAACGTCTGGCGGTTACCCTGGAAAAACCCGAAGAGTAATGTGATAAGGATAATGAAATGATTGAGCAAAACCCGCGCGATAAAGGAACCCTGTTACTGGCTTTTATCACCGGATTAGCGATCAACGGCTCCTTTTCGGTGCTGTTCAGTACGTTTGTGCCATTTTCGATATTTCCGTTGATTGCACTTGGCCTCGCGGCCTGGTGTCTGCATCAACGTTATCTCAATCGCAATATGCCAGATGGCATGCCTTCACTGGCAGCGGCGTTTTTCCTGCTGGGCATTCTGGTGTATAGCGCGCTAGTGCGTGCTGAATATCCAGATATCGGTTCCAACTTCATTCCGACTATTTTGATGGTGGCGCTGGTGTTCTGGATTGCCACGCGCTTTCGTCGTGCCAGGAACAAGAGCTAGAAACAACAACGGGAACCGCAGGGTTCCCGTTGTTGTTTTAGGCTTTACGCGTTAGCCACACGCCGCATTCCATATGGTGGGTGTACGGGAACTGGTCGAACAGCGCCAGCCGCGACACGTCATGCGTTTCACCTAGTATGGCAAGGTTATCGCACAGGGTTTGCGGGTTGCAGGAGATATAAAGGATGCGCGGATAGGCCTGCACCATCTTCACGGTTTCCTCATCTAACCCGCTGCGCGGCGGATCGACAAAGATGGTTTCGCACTGATAGCTCTTCAGGTCGATGCCTTCTAAACGCTTAAAGCTGCGTACGCCATTCATCGCTTGCGTAAACTCTTCCGCCGCCATGCGGATAATCTGCACGTTATCGATCTGGTTGGCCGCAATGTTGTACTGCGCCGATGCGACCGAAGGTTCGCGATCTCGGTTGCCAGTACGCGACGGAAGTTACGCGCCAGCGCCAGTGAGAAGTTGCCATTGCCGCAGTACAGCTCCAGCAAATCACCGCGCGAGCCTTGGGTGACATCCAGCGCCCATTCCAGCATCTGAATGTTCATCGCTGCGTTTGGCTGGGTGAAGCTGTTTTCCACCTGACGATAAATCATCTCTTTGCCCGCCACCGGCAGACATTCATCGACGTAATCGCGATCGAGGCAGATTTTGGTTTTGGTCGCACGTCCAATCAGTTGCACATCGATGCCTTCAGCGCGCAACGCATCTCGTAGCGCGGTGGCGGCTTCAGTCCAGTCCGCTTCCAGCTTGCGATGGTACAACAGCGAAATCACAATCTGATTGCTCATGGTCGACAGGTAATCGATCTGGAATAGCTTGAAACGCAGCGCTTTGTTATCACGGATCGCATCGATCAGTTTTGGCATCAATTGGTTGATCAACTCGCTGGCCGCGGGGAATTGATCCACACGGATGCGCTGTTTGGTCTCTTGATCAAAGATGATGTGGTAGAGATCGTCACCTTCATGCCAGATGCGGAATTCGGCGCGCATACGATAGTGGCTAACGGGTGAGCGGAACACCTCCACGTCCGGCGCGGCAAAGGGCACCATCATCGCCTGTAAACGGCTGACTTTTTCCGCCAGTTGCGCGTCGTATTGTTCAATCGGGAGCTGTTCGGGTGTCATCTTTAATCCTGGTAATAAGCTTGCTTGCCGGGCGATTGTAGGCATTCACCTGCTGATGTCCAGTACTGTAAAGGTAAGATGGCTTTCCGGCCTTCTTGACCGTAGACTGCGACTGCCGGCCTCCTTGAGTTAAAAGGGAATCCAGTGTGAATCTGGAGCTGACGCGCAGCGGTAAAAGAATGTCGTGGTGAGTGCACCTATCAACACTGTCCTGCGGGATGGGAAGTTTTTCACCATTTATGATTCTCAGCCCGAAGACCTGCCGGTGTGACGTCGCATTTACTACGACCATCGCGTGCTATCGGTCGCAGGCCTGCGGCATCCTGCTTCGTCTTTTGGATGCTTACAACAATGAATAAAAGCAACACTACGCTGTGTGCCTTCAGTGCAACGGCGCTTTCACTCTGGGCTGCGTATGGCTACGCTCAGGATGATGATACGCAAATCGTTACCGCCAACCGCTTCGCTCAACCGGTTTCATCGGTGCTGGCACCGACAACGGTCGTCACCCGTGAAGAGATCGATCGCTGGCAGGCGAAAAGCCTGACGGATGTGATGCGCCGTTTACCGGGCGTGGATATCGCGCAGAACGGCGGCCTTGGTCAATCCAGCTCGATGTTTATCCGTGGTACTAACTCCAGCCATGTGCTGATATTAATTGACGGCGTTCGCCTCAATCAGGCGGGTATTTCTGGTTCGTCTGATCTAAGCCAGATTCCGCTGTCACTGGTGCAACGCATCGAATATATCCGTGGTGCACGTTCTGCGGTGTATGGCTCGGATGCGATTGGTGGGGTGGTGAACATCATTACCGGCCGTGGGAAACCGGGTACAACGTTGACGGCGGGTGTCGGTTCCAACGGTTACCAAAGCTATGATGGTTCCACACAGCAGATGCTGGGTGATGCTACCAAGCTCACCATGGCGGGAAACTATACCTACACCAGGGGCTACGATGTCGTGGCGAACTTGCCTGACGTGTATGGCGATCCCGCGCAAAAGACCGTGATGGTTTTATGAGTAAAACCCTGTATGGATCGTTGGAGCATCAGTTTAGTGATGATTTCAGCGGCTTTGTACGCGGCTATGGCTTTGATAACCGCACCGCTTACGATGGTTATCCTACTTACGTAGAACCAAACACCTTTGTCGATACCCGCCAGCTTTATAGCCAAACCTGGGATACCGGCCTGCGCTTCAATCAGGGTATCTACTCATCCCAGTTAATCGCCAGCTATAGCCATACCAAAGATTACAACTACAGCCCGCAACTCGGTAAATATGATGCGACTGCCTCTTTAAATGATGTGCAGCAGTACAACCTGCAATGGGGCAATACGGTGCAAGTCGGGCACGGTGCAATCAGTGGTGGCGTGGACTGGCAGAAACAGACCTCGGAACCGGGTACCAACTCCACGATTGAAGGACAGGAGCAGCGTAATACTGGTATTTATGCCACTGCACAGCAGCAATTTGGCAGCGTAACGCTGGAAGGGGCGGTGCGTGGCGACGACAACGATGCGTTTGGCTGGCACAACACCTGGCAGAGCAGTGCCGCGTGGGAGTTTGTCGACGGTTACCGTGTCTTCGCCTCTTACGGTACGGCATTCAAATCACCGAATCTGGGACAGCTGTACAGCCAGACCTATGGTAACCCGGATCTGAAGCCAGAAAAGAGCAAGCAGTGGGAAGGGGGCTTTGAGGGGCTGACGGGCCCGGTAAACTGGCGTGTATCGGGTTATCGCAATGATATCGACAATCTGATTGATAGCGATCCCAGCACCTACGTTTATTACAACATCGACAAAGCACGTATTAAAGGTGTTGAAGCTACTGCTTCCTTCGATACAGGCCCGCTGAGCCATCAAGTCTCTTACGATTATGTTGATGCGCGTGATGCAGAGACCAATCAGCAGTTGGTACGCCGTGCTAAGCAGCAGGTGAAATACCAACTCGACTGGACGATTTACGATTTTGACTGGTCTGTGACCTATCACTATCTTGGCGACCGTTACGATAACGACTACAACCACTCTTATACTCCGCAGCGCGTGAAATTAGGCGGCGTGAGCTTATGGGATCTTGCAGTGTCGTATCCGGTCACATCACAGCTCACCGTTCGTGGTAGAATTGCCAACATGTTCGATAAAGATTACGAGACAGTGTATGGCTATCAAACTCCAGGAACGGAGTATTACCTCAGCGCCAGCTACAGCTTCTGATCCGCGTCCCACCGTGCTGGTGTTTGACTCCGGCGTCGGTGGGCTCTCCGTCTATGATGAGGTCCGGCAATTGCTGCCGGACCTTCACTATCTCTACGCCTTCGATAATGAAGGTTTCCCTTACGGCGAAAAAACCGAAGACTTTATTGTCGAGCGCGTGGTTGCCGTCGTTGACGCGATTACAAAACGCTTTCCGCTGGCATTAGTCATTATTGCCTGTAACTCCGCCAGTACGGTTTCTTTACCTGCACTGCGTGAGCGCTTCGAATTTCCTGTTGTCGGCGTTGTTCCTGCGATTAAACCCGCTGCTCGTCTCACGCGTAATGGTGTAGTGGGATTACTGGCGACACGCGGCACGGTCAAGCGTCCTTATACGCATGAGCTGGTGGCGCAGTTTGCGCGCGAGTGCAAAATCGAAATGCTGGGTTCGGCTGAGCTGGTCGAGCTGGCAGAAGCGAAGTTGCATGGTGAAGAGGTGGAGCTGGCCGATGTGCGTCGCGCTGTCCAGCCTTGGTTACGTATGAAGGAGCCGCCTGACACCGTGGTGCTTGGATGTACCCATTTCCCGCTACTACGCGATGAGCTGCAAATGGTGTTGCCTGAAGGAACACGCTTAGTCGATTCGGGTGCGGCCATTGCGCGCCGCACGGTGTGGCTGTTAGAGCATGAAGCCCCTCATGCGGTTTCTTCAGATCAAAATGTGGCGTTTTGCACGCGTATGGATGATGAGGTGATGCAATTATCACCGGTTTTGCAGCGCTATGGCTTCCCACTGCTGGAAAAACTGGCGATTTAGTGGGGTTTCGACGAAAAAAACAACACTCAGAATTTAAATTGCATTTAGCGCTTGTCAGCCCAAAAGAAATCCCTATACTGCGCCTCCACTGACACGGAACAACGGCTTACGAAGCGAAGTGTTCAGGAGGTGGTCTTCAAGGCAACCTTCAGAAAAGCAAAAATAAATGCTTGACTGAGAATGCGGAAAGCGTAATATACGCATCCCGCGCCGCTTGAGAAATCGCGGCAT
>NZ_MLFP01000016.1 GCF_002095465.1 Pantoea rodasii
TCTCCGGCGGGGTGAATCTCTTCACGCCCTGCTGAGTCGTCTGCGTTGCCGCTTTGCCGTCTCAGTGGATGCGCATTATAGGGAGTTGATTCTGGCTGACAAGGGATTATTGCAAAAAAATGATCGTTCGACCTAAATTTAGCCACAACGCTCTATTTCACAACGATTTGCCTGGTAACTGCACAAAATCCTGGGCAAAAACCGCCACTTTATTCCAATCGGTGTACTCAACTTCTTTAGACGTATCGGTCTCACCGTCTGTCATGCGCATAATCAGTTGAATCATGACGCGATCAAACCAGCGATAGCGGGGATAACGCAACGCGCCGGCAAACACCGCACAGCAATCGGGCTGCCAGGGAGAGAGTGTCAGAAACTTGCTTGTATAGGCATTCGTCGCAGGGGAACACTTATCCGCTTTACGCGCGGTCAGATTAACGCTGAAGAAACCGCTGACACGTTGTTGCAGCTGTGCCTTATGTAAAGTCACAAACTTCATTAATGCAGGATGGAAACGCCCGTAGCGAATAGAGGCACCAATCAGCACACGATCGTACTGCGCCCAATCAACACGCTGAGCCGCCAGTAAATCAATCACGTCACACAGCTGGTGCGGCGCTAACGTCTGCGCAATACGCGCCGCGATCTCACGGGTTTGCCCATCGCGGCTGGAATAAAGAATCAATGCTTTCATTAGATAATCCTGTTTCCCTTATTCACGCCAGAAGGTCGGAGTGAACAGAACCAGCAGTGTGAACACCTCAAGACGCCCAAACAGCATGGTTAAAATCAAAATCCACTTAGCGACATCATTCATTGAAGTGAAGTTGTCCGCCACAACGCCCAGGCCTGGCCCAAGGTTGTTCAGCGTGGCAGCCACTGCAGCAAAAGCGGAGAAGTCATCCACGCCGGTCGCGATAATCGCCAGCATGCTGAGCAAGAACACCAGTGCATAAGCAGAGAAGAAACCCCACACCGCTTCGAGGATACGTTCCGGCAGTGCGCGATTGCCCAACTTAATGGTGTAAACCGCATTAGGGTGCACTAAACGCTTCAGCTCACGCGATCCCTGCTTAAACAGCAGCAGAATACGAATCACCTTCAAGCCACCGCCGGTCGATCCGGCCATACCGCCGATAAAAGCAGAGCACAACAGCAGCACCGGCAAGAACAATGGCCAGCGCGCAATGCTATCGGTGGTAAAGCCTGCGGTAGTCGCCATCGAGACCACCTGGAAAAAGGCTTGATTCAATGTCTGCCAGCCACTGGCATAAACGTTGTGAAACCACAGCACTACCGTACAGATCAGCACTAACGTCAGCTGTACGCCAATAAACATGCGAAATTCGGGATCGCGCCAGTAAACTTTGAGGCTACGACCGCTTAATAAAGAGAAATGCAGACCATAGTTACAACCCGAGATCAGCAGGAACACCGCCACAATGGTATTGATGGTAGGACTGTTGAAGTAGCCAATACTTGCATCATGAGTGGAGAAGCCGCCAATCGCGATGGTTGAGAAGCTATGGCCAATCGCATCAAACACCGGCATGCCCGCCAGCCACAGTGCCACGGCACAGGCCACGGTGAGCAACACGTAAATCAGCCACAGCGTTTTAGCCGTTTCCGCAATACGCGGGCGCATTTTGTTATCTTTCAGCGGTCCCGGCATTTCAGCGCGATAAAGCTGCATGCCGCCCACGCCAAGAATTGGCAAGATGGCCACCGCCAGGACAATGATCCCCATACCGCCCAGCCATTGCAGCATCTGACGATAAAACAGAATCGCCTTCGGTAGCGTATCGAGGCCGACTAAGGTGGTCGCACCGGTGGTGGTCAGCCCGGAGAAGGATTCAAAGAAAGCATCAGTGATCGAGAGATGCGGCTGTTCAGCAAAGATAAAGGGCATCGCACCGACACTGCCCAACACGGTCCAGAACAGCACGACGATGAGAAAGCCTTCGCGCGGTTTAAGCTCCGTTTTCTTTTTGCGATTCGGCCACCACAGCAGCGATCCAATCACAATCGCCATCATAAATGTCTGGCTAAAGGCGCGTCCGGCACCATCGCGATAAATTAAGGCCACCAGCCCCGGCAGGATCATGGTTACCGAGAATAAAATCACCAACAGGCCCACGATGCGGGTAATGGCGCGAAAATGCATTCAGCCGTTCCTTTAAACAGATGCTTTTAGTTATCCAGCGGGATGAGCGTCAGCGCGCCCCGGCTGTAATCAGAAAGGTTTTGCCGAAAGCCATCAATCTGCGGATGCGGCAACGCCAGACGTAGCGCGATACGATCCTGATAATGGCTCTCTTCGATGATGCCGTCAAAGCGTTGCAACAGACGCTCAATATCACTTAACTGGGCATAGTCACATTGCAGAGTAAAAGATTGCATCGGCACTTTACGCCCGCGCGCCAGTTGCTTCAGCCCCTGCTGCACACCGCCGCCGTAGGCTTTCACTAATCCGCCGGTCCCCAGCATGATGCCGCCATAATAACGCACCACCACGGCGGTAATTTCTCCCACGCCACTGCCCATAAGCTGCGCCAGCATCGGTTTGCCCGCCGTGCCTGAAGGCTCTCCATCATCGGAAAAGCCCAGCTGCTGCGAATCATCCGGCTCACCCGCGACCCACGCCCAGCAATGATGACGGGCAGCAGGATGCTCCTGTCTCACCTGCTGAACAAAGGCACGTGCAGCATCAGCGCCATCGGTATGCGCCAAATAGGTGATAAAGCGGCTTTTCTTGATGGTTTCCTCGCTGAGGCTCACGGCCTCAGCGGGAATATCGTACGCATTCATCAGGCCAGATGCAGATCGCGCGTCATGTTTTCAACGCGATTGGCGTGAATCACCACATTATCCTCGATACGAATACCACCGTACGGTTTCAATGCGTCGATCGCCTGCCAGTCAAAGTACTGGCTGTACTTACCACCGCGCAGTTTCGCCAGCAGTGAATCAATGATGTAGAAGCCTGGTTCGATGGTCAGCACCATGCCCGGTTCCAGCACACGGGTACAGCGCAGATAAGGATATTGTGACGGTGCGGCCAAGTGCGTGCCGCTGTCATCCTGCATAAAGCCGGCTACATCGTGCACCTGCAAGCCGAGTGGATGTCCCAAACCGTGCGGCATGAATGGGCCGGTCAGGTCTTCGGCCACCAGCGTTTCTTCAGTCAGACCCTTCACCAGATCGAACTTCAATAATAGACGGGCAATACGCTGATGCATTTGCAGGTGGTAATCGGTGTAACGCACGCCCGCTTTCAGCGTCGCAATCAGCGCCAGCTCTTCTTTATTCATCGCCTCTACCATTTCGGCATAACGCGATTTGCTTTGTGCTGCATAGCTGCGCGTCAGGTCGGCGGCATAGCCAAGGTACTCCGCACCGGCATCAATCAGGAAACTATGGCGCTTTGCCGGTGGCTGATGATCGAGCTTGGTGTAGTGCAGCACCGCAGCATGTTCATTGAGCGCGATGATATTGCCGTACGGCACATCCGTATCACGATGGCCCGTTGCGGTCAGATACGCCTGGTTGATATCGAACTCGCTCATTCCGGAGAAGAAGGCTTCTTTTGCCGCGCGATGCCCCGCGACCGCCAGCTTCTGCGCTTCGCGCATACAGGCCAGCTCGTAGTCGGTTTTGATGCTGCGATGATAATGAAGGAAGTCGATGACACCTTTAGGATTCACGCGCTCGCTGTTAATACCGAGCTGCGTAGCGCGAGATGGCACGGGTCCGATATAAGCCACATTGTCGCGCTGAGCAGGCAACAACTGCGCAATATCATCGGCATCTTTCAGTCCTACAACCTCGACATCATGTGTCCAGAAGCTGTTGGGCAGCGGTTCAACGTTGTGCCAGTAATCCACCGGTGAGTAGAACCACAGTTTTGGCTTGTTGACGCCATCGATCCACAGCCAGCAGTTTGGCACCTGCGTCACTGGCACCCAGGCTTTGAACTGCGGATTCACCTTAAACGGGTAGTCGTGATCGTCGAGAAAAACGGTCAACAGCTCGCCGGAATGAATCAACATGGCATCCAGTTTGTACCGTGCCAGCACCTGTTGCGCTCGCTGTTGCAGCGTATTGATATGCGCGTGATACAGGGTTTTCAGTGAATCCATGGACTTGTCTCCAATATCGCGAAATTGGCCGCAGTGTAGCACAGCCTCAAGTCCGTTGCCGTGCTGCACGCGCTGTGATCGGCGTATCAAATAAGCAAAGACTCGTTTGCAAAAAATTAACATGCCGCCCACACTCCAACTCATCTGGTATGACCAGATCACCTTTCGCGGTTTCAGGAGACGGACATGCTCTACCAAGGCGATACCCTTTCAGTTCACTGGCTTGACGATGGCATTGCCGAGCTGGTTTTCAATGCCCCCGGCTCAGTGAACAAACTCGATACCAAAACAGTCGCCTCATTGGGCGAAGCCCTCAGCGTGCTGGAGCAACAGCCCGAACTCCGTGGCTTATTGCTGACGTCAGCCAAATCGGCGTTTATCGTTGGTGCCGACATCACCGAATTCCTGTCGCTGTTTGATGCGCCAGAAGAGAAGTTAAGCCAGTGGCTTACATTCGCTAACAGCATCTTTAATCGCCTGGAAGATTTACCGGTACCGACGATAGCCGCGATTGACGGCTACGCGCTGGGCGGCGGCTGTGAGTGCGTGCTGGCAACGGATTTCCGCGTCGCCACAGCGACGGCTCGTATCGGTTTACCGGAAACCAAACTCGGTATCATGCCAGGCTTTGGCGGCAGCGTGCGCTTGCCACGGTTGCTCGGTGCCGATAGCGCACTGGAGATCATCGCCGCCGGAAAAGATGTTGATGGCAGCAGCGCCTTACAACTCGGTTTGGTCGATGCTGTGGTGAGCAGTGAAAACTGCGCGCGGCAGCGCTGACTATGCTGCAGGATGCCATCGCGCAAGGCAGCTGGCAGGCGCGCCGTGCGCCTAAGCTCGCGCCCTGAAACTCAGCCCGATTGAAGCGGCGATGAGCTTCACCATTGCCAAAAGCATGGTGATGCAAACCGCAGGTAAACACTACCCCGCGCCCATCACCGCAGTGAAGACCATTGAAGCGGCAGCCGGTTTAAGTCGTGACGATGCATTGAAACTGGAAACCGCTGCGTTCGTGCCATTGGCGCAAAGCGATGTGGCGCGCGCGCTGGTCGGTATCTTCCTGAACGATCAGTATGTCAAAGGCCTGGCGAAGAAACACAGCAGCGCAGCCGGTGCACCACAGCAAGCCGCGGTGTTGGGCGCGGGCATCATGGGCGGCGGCATTGCCTATCAATCGGCGTGGAAAGGCGTGCCGGTAAAAATGAAAGATATTAATCCGCAGGCATTGACGCTGGGGATGACGGAAGCCAGTAACTTGCTGAATAAGCAGCTGGAACGCGGAAAAATCGACGGAGCCAAACTGGCGAGCGTCCTGACGACGATTCAGCCCACGCTGGATTACGCCGGTTTCGAGCGCACCGATGTGGTGGTCGAAGCCGTGGTCGAAAATCCGCAGATCAAAGCCAAAGTGCTGGCTGAGACCGAGCAGCACCTGCGTGACGACGCCATTCTCGCCTCTAATACTTCCACCATCCCAATTAGCCAACTGGCGCAATCGTTGCAGCGTCCTGAAAACTTCTGTGGCATGCACTTCTTCAATCCAGTGCCGCGCATGCCGCTGGTTGAGGTCATTCGTGGCGAGCAGACCGCCGAAGCGACCATCAGCAAAGTGGTGGCCTGGGCCAGCAAGATGGGCAAAACGCCGATTGTAGTGAATGACTGCCCCGGCTTCTTTGTGAACCGTGTGCTATTCCCCTACTTCGCCGCTTTCAGCCTGCTGCTGCGCGATGGCGCCGATTTCCGTCAGATCGATAAGGTGATGGAGAAACAGTTCGGCTGGCCGATGGGCCCAGCGTGGTTGCTGGATGTGGTGGGCATTGATACCGCTCATCATGCACAACAGGTGATGGCGCAGGGCTTCCCTTCTCGCATGCAGAAAGATTACCGCGACGCGATTGATGTCCTGTTTGAAGCCAAACGTTACGGCCAGAAAAACGGCCAGGGCTTTTATCAGTGGGAGCAAGATAAAAAGGGCAAAGCCCAGAAGAGAGCCGATCCGGCTGTTGATGCGCTGCTGGAACCGATTTGCGAGCTGAAACGCGTGTTCAGCGATGAAGACATTGCCAACCGCATGATGTTGCCGATGCTTAACGAAGTGGTGCGTTGCCTCGAAGAGAAAATTATCGCCTCACCGGCTGAAGCCGATATGGCGCTGGTGTACGGCCTCGGTTTCCCACCGTTCCGTGGCGGCGCCTTCCGCTATATGGACACGCTTGGCATCAGCAATGTGGTCGATCAGGCCAAACGTTACACCGCGCTGGGTCCGCTGTATGCGTTACCAGAACTGTTAATGCAGAAAGCCCACCAGCATCAAAGCTGGTATCCCGCAGCCCAACCGATTGACGAAGCGACACTGCAAAGTGCCTGAGGTGGAGAAAATGGAAAAAGTAGTCATTGTTGATGCCGTGCGCACACCGATGGGCCGTTCAAAAGGTGGCGCGTTTCGTCAGGTACGCGCGGAAGATTTGTCGGCGCATCTGATGCGAGAACTGCTGAGCCGTAATCCGGGCGTTGATCCCGCGTCTCTGGATGACATCATTTGGGGTTGCGTGCAGCAGACGCTGGAGCAGGGCTTCAACATTGCGCGTAACGCGGCACTGCTGGCAGAAATTCCGCACCGCGTACCGGCCAGCACGGTGAATCGCCTGTGTGGTTCGTCGATGCAGGCGCTGCACGATGCGGCACGCGCCATTATGGTAGGCGATGCGCAGAGTTGCCTGATTGGCGGCGTTGAACATATGGGGCATGTGCCGATGAGCCACGGCGTTGATTTCCACCCTGGTCTGGGTCGCACCGTCGCCAAAGCCGCCGGCATGATGGGCTTAACCGCCGAAATGCTGGCGCGCATGCATCACATTACTCGTGAGCAGCAGGATGCTTTCGCGCTGCGTTCACATCAACGCGCCTGGGCCGCGACACAGCGCGGCGATTTTAAACGCGAAATTGTGCCGACGTATGGCCACGATGCGGACGGCGTGTTGAAACGTTATGAAACGGACGAAGTGATTCGTGAAGAAACGACGTTGGAGGGATTGGCTGCGCTGCGTCCCGCGTTTGACCCGGTTAACGGCACCGTCACCGCCGGTACCTCATCCGCGCTCTCTGACGGCGCAGCAGCGATGCTGATCATGAGCGAAAGCCGTGCCCGTGAACTCGGCCTGACCGCACGTGCACGTATTCGCAGCATGGCGGTGGTCGGTTGTGATCCTTCCATCATGGGTTACGGTCCGGTGCCGGCCAGCAAACTGGCACTGAAACGGGCCGGATTAAGCGTACAGGATATCGATCTGTTCGAGCTGAACGAAGCCTTTGCTGCGCAGACGCTGCCGTGCATTAAGGATTTGGGATTGCTGGATCAGCTCGATGAAAAAGTGAATTTGAATGGTGGCGCGATTGCGCTGGGGCATCCGCTGGGATGTTCGGGGGCACGAATCAGTACTACGCTGCTCAACCTGATGGAACGTCGTGATGCGCAGTTTGGTCTGGCGACCATGTGCATTGGCTTGGGCCAGGGCATCGCGACGGTGTTCGAACGCGTTTAATACGTTGAAGCACGTGTTCCCGCCCTTTCGGGCGGGTTTTTACTCAAATGAAGGCAAACGCATCGCCAAACATCTGCGCTTCAACCGCACCGCGTTCCGCACAGAAACGCTCACGTGCAATCTTCGCCATCTCAAAACGACCCGCGATATAGATGTCATGATCGCTGAGTGTCGCGTAATCCTGCATCACCGCCGTTAATACGGTGCCACTGCGTCCGGTCCAATCGTCTGCCGGCTGTTCCACCACCGGAATGACCTTCAGATTAGGATGCTTCACCGCCAATGCATTGAGCTCATCCAGATCGTACAAATGCATCAGTTCACGGCCGCCCCAGTAAATGGCGATATCGCGATCGGGCTGCTGCGCCAGCGCCGTCAGCAGAATTGAGCGTGCATAGGAGAAACCGGTGCCGCCGGCGATCAGAATGATCGGGCGATCGCTGTCCTCACGCAGCCAGGCGTCACCGTGCGGCATATCCACGGTAATTTGACGATCGTTCTTGATGCGATCCATCACCGCCATCGCATAGAGGTTCAGGTCTGATGCACCAATGTGCAGCTCAATGATGTCCTTTTCCATTGGCGTAGAAGCCAGTGAGAACGGGCGCTTATCACGCTCATCCATCACCACCATCAGATACTGACCCGCACGGAAGCTAAAATCCGCCGCCGGAATCAAACGGACGCGGTACACGGTATCCGTAATGGCTTCAACCGAAGTGACTTTGCAGTTTAACGTCGTCATACATGCCCTTTTTTTGGTTTTCTGCCGCCATTAGCGCTGCGGCGGCTCGGCAAAGATAGCTAACTCATCCCAAATTGCGTCAATGCGCGCAGTCACCGCCGGATCTTTCACAATCGGCGTGCCCCATTCGCGTGTGGTTTCACCTGGCCACTTATTGGTGGCATCGAGACCCATCTTTGAGCCCAGCCCGGAAACCGGCGAGGCGAAGTCGAGGTAATCGATTGGCGTGTTTTCCACCATCACCGTATCGCGCGCCGGATCCATGCGCGTGGTGATCGCCCAAATCACATCGTTCCAGTCGCGTGCATTAACATCGTCATCGCACACAATCACAAACTTGGTGTACATAAACTGGCGCAGGAAAGACCAGACGCCAAACATCACGCGCTTGGCATGCCCGGCATATTGCTTCTTGATCGTCACCACCGCGAGGCGATAAGAGCAGCCTTCCGGCGGCAGATAGAAATCAACAATCTCCGGGAACTGCTTGATCAGAATCGGCACCAGCACTTCATTCAGCGCTACGCCCAACACCGCAGGTTCATCTGGCGGACGACCGGTATAGGTTGAATGATAAATCGGGTTGCGGCGTTGCGTTACGTGCGTCACGGTAAACACCGGGAAACTATCTACTTCATTGTAGTAGCCTGTGTGATCACCGTAAGGGCCTTCTGGCGCCAAATCGCCCGGTTCGATGTAGCCTTCCAGCACGATTTCTGCGCTGGCGGGCACTTCAAGCTCGTTCGACAGGCACTTCACCACTTCGGTTTGTTACCGCGCAGCAAACCGGCAAACGCATACTCTGACAAGGTATCCGGCACGGGCGTTACCGCAC
This sequence comes from Pantoea rodasii, assembly GCF_002095465.1. GTDB lineage: Bacteria > Pseudomonadota > Gammaproteobacteria > Enterobacterales > Enterobacteriaceae > Pantoea > Pantoea rodasii. The sequence goes on from NZ_MLFP01000016.1 coordinate 9,262, forward strand.
CTAGAATGGTGGCCGGATCCGCGCCCAGCGCCACGGACACCGGGAAACGCTCACCCGGATGGGCTTTACACCACTCCTGGAAATCCAGCGCGCCACCGCGATGTGACAGCCAGCGCATGATGAGGCGGTTTTTGCCAATCACCTGCTGACGATAAATGCCCAAATTCTGGCGTTCTTTATGCGGGCCACGCGTGACGGTCAAACCCCAGGTAATCAATGGCGCGGCATCGCCCGGCCAACACTTCATCACCGGAATGCGCGACAGATCAACATCATCACCGCTGAACACCTCTTCCTGGCACGGCGCATTGCGCAGGCGCTTGGTCGGCATGTTCAGCACTTGTTTGAACTGCGGCATCTTATCGAACAGATCGCGAAACCCTTTTGGCGGCTCGGGTTCTTTCAGAAACGCCAGCAGCTTGCCCACTTCACGCAGCGCACTGACCTCTTCCTGCCCCATGCCCATCGCCACACGCTTTGGTGTGCCGAACAGGTTGCACAAAACCGGCATGTCATACCCTTTCGGGTTCTCAAACAGCAGCGCCGGACCGCCCGCACGCAGGGTGCGATCGGCAATTTCGGTCATCTCTAACTCAGGATCGATTTCCTGAGTGATGCGCTTTAACTCGCCGCGCTGCTCCAGCAACGCGAGGAAGTCTCGTAAATCCTGATATTTCATGCGGCGTTAGCTTCCAGCCAGAGTGAATCGGCCATTATAGGTCTGATTGACGCTGGCGTGTTGTGGTTTGTGGTTCAAGCTGGCTGGCAGGAGAAAGGCACCAGCGACTGAATAGCCAGCACATCGTGATGTGCCGCAATCGGCTCACCATGGCGGAACACCTTGAAATCCTCACCACGCGCGCTGTAATAGCGCAGGCGGTTTTCACTGACGTGCAGGAAACTGGCTTCGCGCAAGGCGATCACTGACTCATGCGGATTGACCGCGCAGAACTCAGCCAGACGCTCATCACGCGTTTCTCCCATATGCCCGCTGACGTGCGCATCCAGGTAGTGTGGATTAATCTGCACCGGGAACAGACCCAGCGCGGGTAACACCACACTGCTGCGGACCGGCATATCGTTGGTGGTACGAATCGATGGCGTGGCTACGTTGCAACCGGCGCTCCAGCCGACGTAAGGCACACCGCGCTCGCGCACGGCACGCTGAATCGCCACGATCAGTCCGTGTTCATGCAGCATCTGGTTAAGGAACCAGGTGTTGCCGCCACTCACCAAAATCATTTCGGCCTGTTCAATCGCGGCGACCGGAGAGGCGAACTCGTGCACGGTTTTCACTTCGATACCGAGTGAGTCAGACAAGTCTTGCGCGCGCTGTGCATGATCGCCACGAATAATGGCATAGGGCACCAGCACGGCCGATGTGATGCCGCGCTGAGCAATCATCGCATGCAGTTGCGGGTGAGCGTAGCTCAGCAGTGGCGCATCATCGGCCACTTTGCCGTTGCTTAATAAGAACAGTTCCATCAGCCAGTCCTTTTTCAAATTCAAGCGAAAGATGGAGAAGGAGTCTGATACAGATGGTCATCAGCCGTCAATTTTCTTGCAAGAAAGCGTTAATAAGCCGCACCAATCGGAAAATCGTAGTGATTTTTATTTCACAGCCGCGATTCCGCTGGCCGATGCGCTATAACTCTGACAGCAGGTTTGTTATTCTTAGCGTCCATTATTTGGGAGCAGTTATGGAATCCTGGTACTTACTCTATTGCAAACGTGGACAGCTGTTGCGCGCGAAAGAGCATCTTGAGCGGCAAGAGGTGAATTGCCTCAGCCCAATGATCGCTCTGGAAAAGATTGTGCGCGGTAAACGCACCACCGTGAGTGAGCCGCTGTTTCCCAACTATCTGTTTATCGAATTCGATCCGGAAGCGATTCACACCACCACCATCAGCAGCACGCGCGGCGTCAGCCACTTTGTGCGCTTTGGCACTCAGCCTGCCACGGTCTCCAGCGTAGTGATTGAAGCGCTGCAAACCGATGCGCCGCAAATTATGCTGGACCCGGAAACGCCCCAAAGCGGTGATGAAGTGATCATCACCGAAGGGACCTTCGAAGGGCTGCGCGCTATCTTTGCCGAGCCCGATGGCGAAACCCGCTCGGTTCTGCTGCTCAACCTGCTGAATAAACAAGTGATGCGCAGCGTGGATAACAAGCAGTTCCGCAAGCTCTAAGCCAGCTTAAACAGCTGACGCGCATTGTGATTAACCTGCGCGCCCAGCGTTTCCGCCTCTTCCCCACGCCAGTTCGCCACCTGCTGCACGATATGCGGCAAGAAACACGGCTCATTGCGGCGCGACGGCGGACGCGGATGCATATCACGCGGCAGCAAATAAGGTGCATCGGTTTCCAGCAACAGCCGGTCGGCTGGAATCAGCGGCAATAACTCACGCAGTTCCAGACCACGTCGCTCATCGCACACCCAACCGGTAATTCCCACCGATAAGCCCAGCGCCAGACACGCTTCCAGCTCCTCACGCGTGCCGGTAAAACAGTGCGCCACCGCCCCCGTTAATTTCGGCAGCCAGGGCTCCAGCACCGCGATAAAGCGCTCGTGGGCTTCGCGGCAGTGCAGAAACACCGGCAGCTGCAGCTCGGCCGCCAGCGCCAGCTGCGCATCGAAGGCGTATTCCTGCTGATCGTGTGCGGAGAGGTTGCGGTTAAAATCGAGCCCGCATTCGCCAATCGCCACCACCTGTTCACTCTCCGCCAGACGACGCAGCGTACTCGCCGTCTCCGCCGACCATTCACTGGCGTGATGCGGATGCACACCCGCAGTTGACCAGCAGTAGCCGGCATGTTGTGCCGCCAACTGACGCGCCTGCTGGCTCTCGAGCGCATTGGTGCCGGTAATCAGCAGGCCGGTGACGCCTGCTGCGCGCGCACGTTTCACAACCTGCTCGCGGTCTTTTGCGAATTGCGTGCTGGTCAGGTTTACACCGATATCAAACATAGCTCTCTCCAGACAATATCCTAAATAATTTGAGCAGCAGGAAGGCGGCAAACGAGAGAGGCCCGATGAACTTACTCAAGTAAGTGATTCGGGCGAACGAGTGTAGCCAACACACCAGCTGCTCAAAGTATGACGGATAAAAAAACCGCCCATAACGGGCGGCTTAGATTCATCATCATCCCGCTCGCTTGCGGGATGCCCTGCTTAAAGGACATCAGGATTCGGTGTTCTGTTCCTCATCCTCTGAATCTGACGCTTTGCGCCCTTTACCCACATAATAGCGAGAGAAGAATACGCCGACTTCAAACAGGCAGTACATCGGAATAGCGAGCAAAGTTTGCGAGAAAACATCCGGCGGTGTGAGCAACATCCCAACAACGAACGCGCCAACCAGCATATAAGGACGTTTCTTACGCAAATCATCTGGCGAGGTAATCCCGGTCCAGCACAGCAGTACAATCGCAATCGGCACCTCAAACGCCACGCCAAACGCCATGAAGATGGTCATCACGAAGTCGAGGTAGTTGGTGATATCGGTGGCGATGGTGACGCCCTGTGGCGCGGTTTTGGCAAAGAAGCCAAACGCCAGCGGGAACACAATGAAGTAAGCAAACGCGACGCCGACGTAGAACAGCAGCGTACTGGAGAACAGCAGCGGCATCACCAGCTTACGTTCATGGCGATACAGCGCGGGTGCCACAAATGCCCAGACCTGATACAGAATCACCGGCACCGCCAAAAACACCGACACAATGATGGTGAGTTTGATCGGTGTAAAGAACGGCGATGCAACATCGGTGGCGATCATGCTGGCACCGGCCGGCATCTGGCTAATCAGCGGCGAGGCCACCAAGTGATAGATGTCGTTGGCGAAATAGACCAGGCACAAAAAGATAGCAAACACCGCAATAATGCAGTTCAGCAGACGCTTACGCAGCTCAATCAGGTGGCTGATGAGCGGTTGGGTATCTTCAACGGCCATGTTTATCGTTCATCTTTTACGGTGGGAGTGGGCATCGTCTCTTGCGAGGTGCGGGCGGGTGTCGCCGTTTCCGCCGTGGCGGTGGTCACGAGCTGAGGTGCCTGTGCCGGTGCGCTGGCTTGATGCACGGACGTCACGGACTGAGGCGCCTGAGCTGGTGCGCTGGCTTGATGCACGGACGTCACGGGCTGAGGTGCCTGAGCTGGAGCGCTGGCCTGATGCTCTGACGTCACGGGCTGAGGTGCCTGAGCTGGAGCGCTGGCCTGATGCTCCGCCGCCGCTGGCGTTACCGGAGGCTGGCTTACCGGCGCAGAAGGTGCACCTGCAGGCTGCGGCTGATGAATGGTGTTAGCTTCATCTTCCGCTTTCTCGATATCGATACTCTGCTGCACAGAACGCTTCATGGAATCGGCAGTTTTACGCAGCTCTTCCATCGACTCTTTCAGCTCCGGCGATAGCGAGCCACGACCCGCCTCTTCGACCTTTTTCAGGCTGTCCTGCAATTCCTGCAGTTTCAGTTCCTGCGCCAGTTCGTTTTGCACATTTGCTGCCAGTGAGCGAATTGCCCGAATCCAGCCCACGACAGTTTTCACCGCAACCGGTAATCGTTGCGGGCCAAGAACAATCAGCCCGATAACGAACACCAATACCAGTTCACTAAAACCAATATCGAACACAGTTAACCCTTACTTATCCCGGGCGTCGTCTTTGCTCGCCGAGGTTTGCTGTTTGTCTGCCAGAGTTTTGGCGTTGAAGTCAGCATCCTGGTCTTTAGGCTGATCCTTTTTATCGTCTTCATCGCCCATGGCTTTTTTGAAGCCACGAATGGAAGAACCCAAATCCGAACCCAGGTTGCGAAGTTTGTTGGTACCGAACAGAAGTACAACAATGACGGCAATGATTAACAATTGCCAAATACTGATACCGCCCATGAGATATGCCTCTAATATTCTGTGAAAAACTCTTGATTGTAACGCACAGAAAGCCCGTATGAATTCGGGCTTTAGCTTGCGACATTACGCGATTTGCACCAGGCAAACAATCAGTTTGTCTTGCGCCAACCTATCAGCCAGGTGACGATGCCAGCCGCCATTAATAGTGCCGGGAAGAAATCCCAGTCAGGGCGACTTAACAGCACCGCGGTGCCACTTAATAACAGTGTAGCCCCTACGCCAAACAGATAACGCGCCTTGTGATGGCGCGTGCGCTGCGCGCTCATGTCAGTAACCAGCTTGTCGACACTGTGCTGCAACCGTTTGTGCTGGCGCATGCTGTCGTAGAACAGTTCTGGCAACTCCGGCAGCTTCTCCGCCCAGAACGGTGCCTTCTCTTTCACCGCACGCAGGATTGCAGGAATGCCGATTTGATCTTTGATCCAATCCTCGAGGAACGGCTTCGCGGTTTTCCACAGGTCAAGCTGCGGATAAAGCTGGCGGCCAATGCCTTCGATGTAGAGCAGCGTTTTCTGCAGTAATACCAACTGCGGCTGCACTTCCATATTGAAGCGACGCGCGGTGTTGAACAGGTTCAATAGCACGTGACCAAACGAGATCTCGGCCAGCGGTTTTTCAAAGATGGGTTCGCAAACGGTACGAATGGCGAACTCAAAATCTTCCACATTGGTGTCCGCCGGCACCCAACCTGAGTCCACGTGCAGCTCGGCCACTTTGCGGTAATCACGATTAAAGAAGGCAATGAAGTTCTCTGCCAGATAGCGCTTATCTTCTTTATTCAGCGAGCCGACAATGCCGCAGTCGATGGCAATATATTGCGGATCTTCAGGATGGTCATAGCTCACGAAGATGTTGCCGGGATGCATATCAGCGTGGAAGAAGCTATCGCGGAACACCTGGGTGAAGAACACCTGCACACCGCGTTCCGCCAGCAGCTTCATGTTGACGCCATGTTTCTCCAGCGTCGCCACATCGGAAATCGGAATGCCGTAAATGCGCTCCATCACCATCATCGACTCGCTGCAGTAATCCGAGAACACTTCCGGCACATACAGCATCGGGCTCTGTTCGAAGTTACGGCGCAGCTGAATCGCATTCGCCGATTCACGCAGCAGATTGAGTTCATCAATCAAGGTTTTTTCGTAGTCGCGCACCACTTCAACTGGGCGCAGACGACGACCATCCGGCAGTAACCGCGGGACCCAGCGCGCCATGCGGTAGATCAGCTTCATGTCAGCTTTGATCACCGGCAGGATGTCCGGACGAATCACTTTAATCACCACGTCACGGCCGTTGGATTTCAGCGTGGCAGTGTGGACCTGCGCAATCGAAGCAGAAGCCAGCGGTTTGATATCAAAATCATCGAACCAGGTCTCTACCGGGCCACCGATGGCTTTCTCAATCTGCTGCTGGGCTTTAAGACCATCAAACGGGGCGACGCGATCCTGTAAAACCGCCAGCTCATCCGCGATGGCCGGTGGGAAGAGATCGCGGCGCGTGGAAAGCATTTGCCCAAATTTGATCCAAACCGGGCCAAGCTGCTCCATCGCCAGACGGATACGTACACCGGTTGATTCGTTTTTGTGCTTGTTGGGGATCCAGAAAATGCAGCGTCGCCAGATTCGAATCGGCAACGTAATGCGCATATGGGGAATCAGTTCATCAAGCCCGTAGGTGAGAAAGATCTTGATGATGAAGTATAAGCGCCGAATTTCTCCCAGCGTCATTTCGCCTCCAGCTGTGCTAAACGCGTTTCAAACGCATTAAGCGAACGTTCCATCGCTTCTACTTCCTCGCAGAACCACGCCAGTTCCAACGCACCGGGCGCGACACGCCACTCTTCAGTCAACACCTGGCCCAGGTAATCCTGGCGGCGAGTGACCTGTTGCTGCACAAATTTCAGTGCCTGCTGTGCCGCCTGGCTAACGCCTTGTGCCGCAATGTCGCCTATCCACGGTGCGAGATACTCGGCCGGATCAAGCTCGGCAAGATCCATCAGCGCGGAGAACTGTTGAACAACCTGCAGATCACCTTCGACGTCCAGTTCACCGCTGCGGATTAAGTGGGTCAACTGCTGGCGATCGCGCAGTTTTGGCAAGGTGCTAAGACGCAAACTGACGCTGCAATCGCCGCTGTCTTGCCAGTCACTCAACACGTCCAACTGCGATTCACTGAACACCAGCACCAGCGGGAAATCCAGCTCCTGCAGGCGCAGCTTCAGCACTTTGCCCACCAGGCGCTGACGCGCGGCTTTGAGGCTGCGGTCGCGATAGAGAACACGATTGAGGGCGGTCTCAAGACCGCCGGTAATAAGCGGGGTAAAAGTCATGATGAATCAGAACTTAAAGCCGCGATGCAGTGCCACAATACCGCCAGTCATGTTGAAGTAGGTGGTATTTTCAAATCCGGCATCGTTCATCATCGCCTTCAGGGTTTCCTGATCGGGATGCATACGAATGGATTCCGCCAGATAGCGATAGCTTTCCGCATCCTGCGCCACCAGTTGCCCAATGCGCGGCAAAATGTGGAATGAATAGGTGTCGTACGCTTTGCTCAGCGGTTCAAGCAGCGGTTTGGAGAATTCCAGCACCAGCAGACGTCCACCTGGCTTGAGCACGCGGAACATTGAGGCCAGCGCCTTCTCTTTTTCGGTGACGTTACGCAGGCCGAATGAGATGGTGATGCAATCGAAATAGTTATCCGGGAACGGCAGTGCTTCGGCGTTGGCCTGCACATAGCTGACGTTGCCTGACACGCCCATATTGCGCAGCTTCTCGCGACCCATTTTCAGCATTGAGCTGTTAATGTCCGCCAGTACCACCTGACCCGTTTCGCCCACTAAGCGGGAGAATTTCGCGGTGAGATCACCGGTTCCCCCGGCCAGATCCAGCACGCGCTGCCCACGACGCACACCGCTGCTGTCGATGGTAAAACGCTTCCAGACACGATGGATGCCAAACGACATCAAATCGTTCATCAGGTCATATTTTGCCGCGACGGAATGAAACACGTCCGCGACCTTATCAACCTTTTCGCTTTTCGCGACGGTCTGAAAGCCAAAATGGGTAGTTTCCTGCTGTGATTCATCTGCCATCGGTTTTACCTGTTCCACAAACAATTCTTGCCGAAGTGTATCAGAGTCGCGCTACGCGAGCACGTGACCACCGTGCTATTCGTTGATGCGGCGCAGCGAAGCGCTGGAGGAATCTGCCGCATTTTCATCAGGCTTGGGATCGTCCGCCCAATCTTCATCCGCCTCTTCCGGCTGCGCTTGCTCTACCAGTTGCGGATTGATCGGTCGTTTGATCTCCACGCCCAGCGCACGGAAGGATTCGCTTTGTGCAATCAGATTGCCGCGCCCTTCTGACAGCTTTTTCATTGCCTGATGATAACTGTGCTGCGCCTTGTCGAGGCTATGACCGATGCCGCTCATGTCATCCACAAACAGCCGCATTTTGTCATACAGCCGGGTGGCGCGATCGGCGATGCGCTGCGCGTTGCGGCTCTGGTGCTCGTAGCGCCAAAGGTTGTTGATAGTGCGCAGCGCCACCAGCAGTGTCGTCGGGCTCACCAGCATGATGTTCTGCTGCAGCGCTTCGCTGATCAACTCCGGTTGCGATCGATCGCCAGTAAAACGCCGGTTCGACCGGGATAAACATCAACACATAATCCAGAGAGCGTAAACCGGGCAATTGTTGATAATCTTTTCGCCCCAGCAGCCGAATATGGCCGCGCATGGCATTCACGTGCTCCTGAATCGCCTGCTCGCGCGTGGCTTCATCTTCCGCATTGAAATAGCGTTCGTAAGCCACCAGCGTCATTTTGGCATCAATCACCACATCTTTGCCCTGCGGCAGCCGCACGATCACATCCGGTTGCATCCTGCCTTGCTGTTCCAACTGCACGCTGACCTGGGTTTGATATTCGTAGCCTTCGCGCAAGCCAGACGCTTCCAGCACCCGCGCCAACACCACTTCGCCCCAGTTACCCTGGATTTTGTTGTCGCCCTTGAGCGCTTTGGTGAGATTGACCGCTTCCTGCGCCATCTGCGCATTCAGCTGCTGCAGCTGGCGGATTTCATGTGCCAGGGTATGCCGCTCACGGGCTTCCTGGCCAAAGCTGTCGGTCACCTGACGGCGAAAACCATCCAGCTGTTCTCGCAAAGGGCCGATTAAACCATTCAGGCTTTGACGGTTCTGCTCATCCACGCGGCGTCCGCTGTTTTCAAAGATGCGATTGGCCAGATTCTCAAACTGCGCGCTGAGTCGCTGCTCGCTGTTGGTGAGCAGGCGCTGCTTCTCTTCCGCCCCGAAACGCGTTTCTTCCAGACGAATAGTGACTTCACGCAACTCGGCTTCCTGAGCGCTATTCACTTCCAATTGGTTACGCAGTTCTCGATTGAGCTGTTCACTCTCGCCACGCCAGTAATCCAGCTGTTGCAGTTTTTCCTGGGCACCGCTGAGCGCGCCATGCAACTGACGCAGTTCCTGCTCGCGCTGCTGAATTTGCTGTTGAAGGTGTTCGAGCTGCTGCTGTTGGCGCTGTTGCGCCTCTTCCAGCAGGCGGCGTTCGGTGGTGAAGCTGGCGTGCTGGTGCCCGGCACGCAGCTGAGCCACTATCCAGCCAATGGCCAATCCGGCCAACGCCAGCGCGCCGCTAATGATAAGTTGCTGATCCATAATCCCCCCGCGGATCGTTTCGCTGAGGGAAAAGGTAAGTCCCTACTGTATAAATGTCCAGAGGGTTATAGCGCTTTCACCGTCAAATCCCCTGCCTTCCAGGCATCGATCAGGAAAAACGGCATCGGTAACAGCCATTCGCTGTCTTTTACTCTGGCGGGATAGCACCAGCTTTGTCCGTCGTGCGTCAGTTCAACCTGCTGCCAGCCGTTATCCGCATTTTCCACTTTTCCCGCCATGCTGGAGTAACCGGCGTTACTGCCGACGTGGAAACGATCGGTTTGCCAGCGAATTGGCGGATGTGCGGGCCACGGCTGGGCATGATGGAACTGGAAGATGTGGTCATGATTTAGCAGGCTTTCGCGCACTGTCGGCCATAGCGCCACTTTGAGGAAGTACTGATCAGTAAAGCGCTCACTGCCGCTGTATTGGGCGATGAAATCACGCATCTGCTGCTCAACATTGTGAAACACGCCATGACAGCCGCCCCACATGCCCGCCAGCAGCAGTTCGGTATGGGTAAAGTAGTCGCGCATATGATGGAACCAGCATGGCGACTGGAGCCAGGCTTCCACCGCGCCCACTTCTCGTTCCGATAGCAACGAATCGGCATCACGCACGATGTAACGTTTTACGCTCGGGTCATCCATCACCAAAAAGCGCCACAGCGTGGGGAAAATGGTCTTCTCATGCGACATATCCACCAGCTGGGTATTCGGCTGCTTGAGACGCTGCCAGACATGTTGCGGCACGCTGTCGTCAAGATAGATACGGCAGATCCAGTTGGGATAAAGCTCGCGTGCGACCTCGATATTTTTGATCAGCGTTTCACAGTAGCGCGGCTGGCCACCGTACAGGCTGAAGGAGATGATGTTTTCAGTTGGATTCGAAGGATTGAAAGGCGGCGGTGCATCAGCTGGATAGGCGACGGCGTGACCCTGACGAAAAATCGCGTCAGACTGTTCCAGCGACTCGCGGCCATAACGCGCCACTTCGTCGGACTTGCCCAGCCAGCCACACACTTCGGTTAAGCCATCCAGCCAGGTTTCAGATGCCTGCGCACGCTGTGCCGCCGGTGCCTGATAGATCTTTAAGTAGGTTTTATAGGATTTTTTGTACTCGCCCACGCGCATCAGCGTCAGCGCATAATCGCTGAGCACCTGCATATTGTGGGGCATCACACGCAGCACCTCTTCACAGCACTGGCGAGCAACAGGAAAGTCAGAGGCCGCCATCGCCTGACGAAAACGTGCTGCCACGTTCTCTATACGAGATTGGGCCGCTGCGGGAGCATTGTTAAGGACAGGACGAGGAGCAGAAACCATTTTGCGCATAGTTGTTTTCTCAGTATCAGCTGAAAAACGTGCGCAATGTGACGGCAGCAGGGTGATTTCCTATCTGTAAATGCCCGCTGCCTTGCGCACTAAATTAAGCGACGCGCGGCTTCTACGACAATCTTCACCGCATCGCTTTCGGTCTGTTTCATGGTCACCGCATCCGGGATTTCTTTCTGCGTACGGTTAACGATAACGCCCGCCACCATACCCGCTCTCAGCCCCTGACTGGCGCACATGGTTAACAGTGTAGCGGATTCCATCTCATAGTTAAGGACCCCCATTTGCTGCCACTCTTGCATTGAGCCCTGGAAGCGATTCACCACCCGTCCTGAGAAAGTATCGTAACGTTCCTGGCCTGGGTAGAAGGTGTCAGAAGACGCGGTAATTCCGATGTGGGTTTTGGCGCCACAGGCTTCTGCTGCGGCCACCAGCGCGGTGGTGCAGGTGAAATCTGCCACCGCCGGGAATTCCATCGGCGCAAAGTGCAGGCTGGCACCGTCAAGACGCACCGAAGCGGTGGTCACCAGCACATCACCTACATTGATATTGGGTTGGATCGCGCCGGTGGTGCCCACACGCAGGAAAGTACGCACGCCGAGTTGAGCCAGCTCTTCCACCGCAATAGAGGTTGATGGGCCACCGATACCGGTTGAACACACCACCACCGGCTTGCCATCCACTTCCGCCAGATAAGTGGTGAATTCACGATGCGAGGCGAGATGTTGTGGGTTATCCATCAGCGCAGCGATTTTTTTCACCCGCTCCGGATCGCCGGGAACGATAGCCAACGTGGCGCCTTTTAAATCGGCTTTGGTGATACCAAGGTGGAAAACGTCAGACTGGGCCATAACAGACTCCTGATAGATAAGGGATGTGCGCGTCACTCTACGTCAGAGAGCGGCATAAATATGTGACTAGTTTCACTATCGATAATGAAACTTACATTATCAGAAAAACATTATGCGACTTACATCACACATTGAGGCTCGGCAATTCTGAATTGCTACAAGCGGTACTGTGCTAGTCCGGGCGGCAATGTTAATAGAGAAGAAGAACATAAGTACTTATCCCTCTGAACCCTACATCAGCCTTGCTTCTGAGCCAGGCTATAGTTACGTGATTGCGCACTTGCTAGCACGGAGAGAATAATGAAAACCGAAGACAATATGGCACATAAATCACCCACCGGCGGCTTTGCCCCGGCCGTTCAGCCCATCGCAGACAGCACTATCACCACATCCAGCGACGCGATCCATACCGGTGAGACTTCCGTTCCCAGCCAGGGCGAAAATTTACCTGCGTATTTCGCGCGTCCGAAAGATTACGAAGCAAATTGCCGGTGGTTTTGGTGGTGCAGGAAATTTTTGGCGTTCACGAGCACATTAAAGATATCTGTCGCCGTCTGGCGCTGGAAGGGTATCTGGCGGTGGCACCTGAACTCTACTTCCGTGAAGGCGATCCCTCTGATTACAGTGATATCCCTACCCTGTTTAAAGAGTTGGTGAGTAAAGTGCCCGATTCACAGGTCCTGTCGGATCTTGATCATGTTGCCAACTGGGCAGCACGCCACGATGGCGATATTCGTCGTATGGCGATCACTGGTTTCTGCTGGGGGGACGCATCAGCTGGCTGTTTGCTGCGCACAACCCTCAGGTGCGTGCCGCCGCAGCCTGGTACGGCCGCTTAGACGGTGAAAAAACGCTGAAGCAGCAGAAGCATCCGATTGATGTTGCGGTGGATCTCAACGCACCGGTGCTGGGTTTGTACGGCGGTCAGGATCAGAGCATCCCGTTAGAAAGCATTGATAAAATGCGCCAGGCGCTGCATGCCGCTAATGCCAAAGCGGAAATCGTGGTCTATCCGGAAGCCGGTCACGCGTTTAACGCTGATTATCGTCCGAGCTATCATGCGGATTCTGCCGCTGACGGCTGGGCGCGCATGCTGGCCTGGTTTAAACAGTATGGCGTTGCGCCAAATAGTTAATGAAGAGTGGGGCGTTGATCTACGCCCCACCCTGTTTCTCCGCGATTATGCCGATTCACTCCGCAGTTTTTGCGCCGCTTTAACCATGTTCGCCAAAGCCTGGCGGGTTTCACTCCAGCCACGGGTTTTCAGGCCACAATCCGGGTTAACCCACAGACGTTCTTGCGGAATACTCTGCGCCGCTTTACGCAGCAGATTTTCCATCCATTCTACGTCAGGCACGTTCGGTGAGTGGATGTCATACACGCCCGGTCCGATTTCGTTGGGATACTCAAAAGCTTTGAACGCCTCCAGCAAATCCATATCAGAACGCGAGGTTTCAATGGTGATGACGTCCGCATCCAGCGCCGCAATGGAGTCCATAATGTCATTGAACTCGCAATAACACATGTGGGTGTGGATCTGCGTTTCGTCGCGCGCCACCGCAGCGTTGAGACGGAAGGCACCCACCGCCCAGCTTAAATACGCCGCCCAGTCAGATTGATGCAGCGGTAAGCCTTCCCGCAGCGCGGGTTCGTCAATCTGGATGATCCCAATGCCGGCTTTTTCCAGATCCTCGACTTCATCTCGCAGCGCCAACGCAATCTGCCTGGCGATAGTTTCCCGCGTCACGTCTTCACGCGGGAATGACCAGCACAGAATAGTGACTGGGCCAGTGAGCATGCCTTTAACCGGTTTGTCAGTCAGAGATTGCGCATACTTCGCCCACTCGACGGTGATGGGTTGAGGGCGGCTGATATCGCCGATTATCACCGGTGGTTTGACACAGCGGGAACCGTAGCTTTGTACCCAGCCATTTTGCGTAAATACGAAGCCGTCGAGGTTTTCACCGAAGTATTCGACCATGTCGTTACGCTCTGCCTCACCGTGCACCAGCACGTCGAGCCCCAGACGTTCCTGTTCGGCAATCGCCTGTTTGATGTGTTCGGCAATCCCGAGGCGATAGTGTCCGCCATCGATGTTGCCTTTTTTGAAGTCGAGGCGCAGGCCGCGAATCTCCGTGGTTTGCGGGAAAGATCCGATGGTGGTGGTTGGCCAGGCAGGCAGGTTGAAGCGATGGCGCTGGGCTTTAGCGCGTTCGATGTAATGGCTGGGACGTTCGACATCTTTAGCCTGAATGTTTGCCAGCCGCTCAGTGACCGCCGCATTGTGTACCCGGGTTGAGCGGGAACGGGCGCGAATGGGTGCACTCCACGCCACCAGCGCAGCATCATCGTTATTGTTGAGTGCGGTACTGAGCAGCGCCAGTTCCGCACACTTTTGCAATGCAAAGGCAAACCAGCTTTTCACTTCGGCATCCAGCCGGGTTTCCACACTGAGGTCGATCGGGCTGTGCAGCAGCGAGCATGAGGAGCCAATCCACAGCTGCTTACGCTGGCTCACCAGCGGTTGCAGGCGTTCAAACCAGCGGCTGAGATCGGCTCGCCACACGTTACGACCGTTGATCACGCCCAGCGACAGCAGCCACTCGGCGGGGATCTGTTGGTGGATGTGCTGGATGTCATCTTTACCGTGCACCAGGTCAACATGCAGACCCTGAACGGGCAGCGCTTTAATCACATCAAGGTTTTGACCAATGCTGTCGAAATAAGTGGTGAGCAGCAGTTTGACCTCACCCTGAAGTCCAGCGTAAGCCGTTTTATAGGCATCGCGCCATTGCGGTGGCAGTTCCAGCGCCAGCGCAGGCTCATCGATTTGTACCCATTCGATGTTGCGCTTTTTCAGCTCGATCAACACTTGCTGGTACACCGGCAGGATGTCTTTCAGTAATGACAGTCGGTCAAATGGCTCGCCTTTTACTTTCCCCAACCATAGATAGGTAACGGGCCCCAGCAACACCGGTTTGATGGGGTGTCCTAACGCCAGGGCTTCATCCACTTCTTCCAGCAGCTGTGTCCAGCTGAGCGCAAACTGCTGGCCTTGGCAGAATTCCGGCACCATGTAGTGATAGTTGGTGTTGAACCATTTGGTCATTTCAGCCGCTGCTGCGGGTTCACCACTGGGCGCCCGACCGCGACCAAGGCGGAATAGCGTATCAAGATCTACTGAGCCATCGGTATTTTGATGGCGCGCCGGGACATTGCCGAGCATCAGGCTGGTGCTCAGGACGTGATCGTACCAGGCGAAATCGCCCACTGGCAGCAGATCCACTCCGGCGTCTTTTTGCTGTTGCCAGTGACGAGCACGCAGTTCACGACCCACGGCTTGAAGTTCTTCCTGTGAGCTGTTGCCTGCCCAGTAGCTTTCCTGTGCTTTTTTCAGTTCACGACGCAGACCGATGCGAGGAAAACCGAGTGTGTGGTTCAAAATGGTCATTTGCTGTTCTCCCGATATTCTTAGCTGTACGAACCCATTGACGTTCATCTTGCGAGTGACCGCTGAACCCATTCACTGGACAAACGTAACGTGGCCGTGACGTTTAGCTGAGATGTTTAGCCGTCCAGATGTTTACACCGCCATAATCTGCGGGTACTGTATGTTGCTCAAGCGCAATTTGTTCAATCTCGATGTGAAGGACTCTCATGATCGAACTCAAACACCTGAGAACGCTGCAGGCGTTGCAGAATACCGGCTCGTTGGCCGCTGCCGCCGCTCAGCTTCATCAGACACAATCGGCGTTATCTCATCAGTTCAGCGATCTGGAACAGCGACTGGGCTTTCGCCTGTTTGTGCGCAAGAGCCAGCCGTTGCGGTTTACGCCGCAGGGGGAAATCATGCTGCAGTTGGCCGAGCAGATTTTGCCGCAGATTCAACAGGCGCTGCAGGCGTGCCACGAGCCGCATCAGACCACGCTGCGCATTGCGATTGAGTGTCACAGCTGCATTCAATGGCTGACGCCGGCACTGAATAATTTCCGCCAGAGCTGGCCACAAGTGGTGGTCGATTTTAAATCGGGGGTGACATTCGATCCTCAGCCCGCCTTGCAGCAGGGCGAGCTGGATGTGGTGTTGACCTCCGATATTCTGCCGCGCAGCGGTTTGTTCTATACGCCGATGTTTGATTATGAGGTGCGACTGGTGTTGGCCCCGGATCATCCGCTGGCGAAACTGGAGCATATTTCGCCGGAAGATTTAGCCGATGAGGTGCTGATGATTTATCCGGTGCAGCGCCAGCGCCTGGATATCTGGCGTCATTTCCTGCAGCCGGCGGGTGTGAGCCCGGCATTGAAGAATGTGGATAATACCCTGTTGTTGATTCAGATGGTGTCGGCACAAATGGGCATTGCCGCACTACCGCATTGGGTGGTTGAGAGTTTTGAAAAGCAGGGCCTGGTGGTGACCAAGACATTGGGTGACGGTTTGTGGAGCCGTTTATATGCCGCCGTGCGCGATGGTGAGCAGCGCCAGCCGGTGCTGGAAGCCTTTGTGCGCTTCGCCCGTCAACACGCCTGTGACCATCTGCCGTTTGTGCGTGATGCGGCGCGTCCAGGCTCGCTGCAGTCCATTTCTTGATGATTCCACGGGAGACCTGCATCGCCCGTGCTGTTATCCCTGCCCGGCCTGCTCTATAATGCGCCGCCTCAATCCGCGACCAAGAGAGTTTCACCATGACGAGTAACGATGTTCTGCGCAGCGTGCGCTATATGCTTGATTTGAGCGATAGCAAAGTGGTGGAGATTTTTGCCTTAGCGGGCAGTGAAGTTCCGCTGGAGGATGTGCAGGCGTGGATGAAGAAGGATGAGGATGCAGCGTTTCGTAAGTTGCCGGACGTGCTGATGGGCTATTTCCTCAACGGTTTGATTTTCTTCCGTCGCGGTAAGAGTGAAGATGCGCCAGCACCTTCGGTTGAACGCCGTATGAATAACAATATTTTCATTAAGAAGCTGCGTATCGCGTTTGCGCTGAAGACCACGGATATTCCAGTGGTACTGGAGAAGGCAAACTTTAAGATTTCACAGGCTGAAGTCGGTGCGATTTTCCGCAATCCAGAGCATAAGAATTTCCGTGAGTGCGGTGACCAGATTCTGCGTAACTTCCTAAAGGGATTGACGATGATTCATCGTCCGGGGCCGGTTAAAAAGGCGTAATTGCTGCGGGTTTTGTGCTCAGTCAGGGATAGCGTGGCAGATCGCAAAGGAAGCCCACATCCCTGTGGATCAGCCTCGCCATCCTTGGCTCGGATGCTTTGCTCCTCTGCCACGCTATCCCTTCCTTAGAACTTTAAGCGTCGCTTTGAGACCAGGTCAGATACAGGCCGCTCCGATCACGAAGGAATCTCACATCCCTGTGGATCGGCCTCGCCATCCATGGCTCGGACGCTTCGCTCTTCGTAGCGGCCTGTACCTTCCCGCTAGCTTAGGTGCTGCTTTTTCCCAACATAGTATTTTTGTGCAAACTGGAGCAACGAGCTTCTCAGCTATACGGCACTACTTTTGGAACCATGCCCCAACACCCAGCGCTTATGTACATACAGCGAAGCAAAAATCACGATCGCCCCAGCAATAAAGCTCGGCCAGTGCGGTTTTTCCTGCCAGATAGCCAGGTTCACCAGTAAGCCCGCCGGTACGTGCATGTTGTTCATGATGCCCAGCGTGCCCGCATCGACCTGTGTCGCACCGTAGTTCCACATAAAGTAGCCCAATCCCGATGCTGCCACACCCAGCCAGACCAGAATGCCCCACTGTAGTGAAGTGGTCGGCAGCTTGTTCGGGTTACCCCACAGGCTCCAGGCAATGATGGCGATGATCACCGCGCCAAGATAAAACCATGAGAATGCCGTGTGTTGCGGCATTGGGCGGGTTTCCTGCAGACGTTTGTAGCCGACCATACCGATGGCAAAACAGATGTTTGCCGCCTGTACCAGCATCAAACCGAACCAGAAATGGTCGCTGACTTTGTCGTAGCGGATGATCGCTGCTCCGCCCACTGCCAGCAGCGCACTGAAGGCATAGCCAATGCGCAGCGGACGTTTGCTCAGCAAGTCGTAGATTAGCGTGACGTACAGCGGTGTCATCACCGTAAACAGCAGGAACTCAGACACGCTGAGATAGGTGTAAGCCTCGAAGCTCAACAGATACATGATGCCGAGTTGCAGCATCCCCACCAGCATGTACAACAGGATGGTCGACGCGCGATAACCCTTCCAGCGCAGGAACGGCAGGAAAACGATGGCGGCGAGCGAGAGGCGCATCAGCACCGAGAACCAGGAATCGACCTGGCCTGCGAGGTATTCCCCTATCAAACTGAAGGAAAAAGCCCACAAAATGGTGGTAACGATCAGTAACGGCACAGTATTGATCCCAAAATGAACAGTGGCGCTAGTGTAATCAAACTGTCGTGTGTGGGCTTAAATATTTGGTTGACGATTGGTCAAAATAAAACCAAACAGATCGTTAGGATTCCATAACTCAACATCATGAGACGCGGTGTCAAAGCGATGCTGATTATGGCTAATGACGTGAACTTATTTCTACCGTGCAATGGATTAACCTTTTAGAGGTGAACATCCCGACTATTCATGCGCGAATTCCAACATTTTATGGTTTAAATCGCTCTCTTATGTCATAAAATTGTAACAATTGTGTCACACATCACAGCAACCTAATGAAACCATCACTATTCTTTGCGCGAAATGGAACTTTACTGTCTGTTTTAGCGCCAGTTGGCGTTTGACCCATCCTGCTGGGAATTCATAACAATATTGCGCCCTGGAGGGCCACACTCATGTTGAGTATCTTTAAACCGGCACCGCATCGGCCGCAAGTGGCGGACGATCGTGTTGATCCGCTCTATCGTAAGTTGCGCTGGCAAATTTTCATCGGCATTTTCTTCGGCTATGCCGCTTACTACCTGGTGCGTAAAAACTTTGCGTTGGCGATGCCCTATTTAATTGAACAGGGTTTCTCGCGCGGCGACCTGGGCTTTGCACTGTCCGGGATTTCCATCGCGTACGGTTTCTCCAAGTTCATCATGGGTTCCGTTTCTGACCGCTCAAATCCGCGCGTGTTTTTACCTGCTGGCTTGATCCTTGCCGCTGCGGTGATGCTGTTTATGGGCTTTGTACCCTGGGCCACCTCCAGCATCATGGTGATGTTTGTCCTGCTGTTCCTGTGTGGTTGGTTCCAGGGCATGGGCTGGCCGCCGTGCGGGCGCACCATGGTGCACTGGTGGTCGCAGAAGGAGCGAGGCGGGATTGTCTCGGTGTGGAACTGCGCGCATAACGTCGGCGGCGGGATTCCACCACTGCTGTTTCTGCTGGGTATGGCGTGGTTTAACGACTGGAAAGCCGCGCTCTATATGCCGGCGTTTGGTGCCATCCTCATCGCGATTATTGCCTTTGCCCTGATGCGCGATACGCCGCAGTCTTGTGGCCTGCCACCGATTGAGGCGTACAAGAATGATTATCCGCCAGACTACAACGACAATCACGAGCAGGAGCTGACGGCGAAGCAGATTTTCATGCAGTACATCCTGCCTAATAAGCTGCTGTGGTATATCGCGCTGGCCAACGTGTTTGTTTACCTGCTGCGTTACGGCATTCTCGACTGGTCCCCTACCTACTTAAAAGAGGTGAAGCACTTCACGCTGGATAAGTCTTCGTGGGCTTACTTCTTCTACGAATATGCGGGCATTCCCGGCACCTTGCTGTGCGGTTGGATGTCGGACAAAGTGTTTAGGGGCAATCGTGGTGCAACCGGCGTGTTCTTTATGACGCTGGTGACCATCGCAACGGTGGTGTACTGGCTTAACCCGCCAGGCAATCCCGGCATCGATATGCTGTGCATGATCGTCATCGGTTTCCTGATTTACGGCCCGGTGATGTTAATTGGTTTGCACGCGCTGGAGCTGGCACCGAAAAAAGCCGCAGGCACCGCAGCGGGCTTTACCGGTCTGTTCGGCTATCTTGGCGGTTCCGTGGCAGCCAGCGCGATTGTTGGTTATACCGTGGATTATTTCGGCTGGGATGGTGGTTTCATGGTGATGATTGCAGGGTCAGTGCTAGCGGTGATTCTCTTGCTGCTCACTATGGTCAGCGAGCACAAGCACAAGAAACAGATGGCATAACAAAAATGGGCCGGATTAACCGGCCCATTTTTTTAAGCGAGGAACAACTTACGCAGCGTGTGTGGCACCGCATCCTCTGCGTTGCTGCCAATCACTTCCAGCGTCGGCAAGGTATCTTTCAAACGCTGCTGCGCATTGCGCATGATGCAACCTTTGCCTGCCATACTCAGCATTTCCACGTCATTCATGCCGTCACCAAAGGCGATGCACTCTTTCAGTGAGTATCCAAGTTGTTTAGCCACGGCTTCCAGCGCGTGACCTTTGGACACGCCGCCCGCCATCACTTCCAGACAGGTGGGCAGTGAGAAGCTGACGTTAACGCGATCGCCCCAGCGGGCTTCGATTGCCAGTTCCAGCGGTGCCAGACGTTCCGGATCCTCGCAGGTAAAGAACACCTTACTGATACCGTCGGTTTCCAGCATACCCGGCTGGTAAACCTGATAGTTGAACACTGACTCGCGGAAATAGTCCTGCTCCTCCGGACGGTGGCGGCTCATATACCACTCATCGTCGCGATAGACGTGCGTCAGGATATGCTCATCGTGATACTGCAGGCCGTAAAGTTCCTTAGCGATATCAGCGTCGAGGTTATGGCTAAACACCAATTCCCCTTCTGCATTGTGCACGCGGGCGCCGTTAGACGTGATCATGTACGCCGGAATACCGAGGTTATCGCGCATCTGGCCCACGTCAATATAGTGACGGCCGGTGGCGAAAACGAAGTGGACATCTTGCGCCACCAGCTCCTGCAGCGTGGTACGGGCAAAAGGTGTCAGCCGATGTTCCGGTGAGAGCAGCGTGCCATCCAGGTCGGATGCGACGATGTGGTACATGTAAACCTCTGGTATTGATATCGGAAAATGAATTAAACGTGGCGCTCGAAAAAATCGATAACCAGGTTGAGCGCTTCAGCGCGCATGGCGTCTGTTTCAAACAAAATCTCGTGACGCGCGCCTTGAATCACATACGGCACGGTGCCTTCGCAGGGATGGCCCGCGTCAGCCATCGCCGCACAAAAATTTCTTGCGAGCGGTTATCTACCACGTCGTCTTCACTGGCCTGCAGCACCAGAGACGGCGTAGTGATTTTCGCCGCCTGGCTGATGATGCTGCGCCCGGCATAAACGCCTTCGCGCACCCAATGATACGTTGGGCCACCAACGCGCAATCCCGGGTCATCAGCGTAAAACCGCAGGTTGCGCCGATAGCGCTCCCGGCTGTGCGTCAGGCGATTAATGCCAAACGGACTGGCACGCCAGCGGCCGGTGCCCAACGCGTAGCGTTCGCGAATGGCGGGCAGTTTCTCCGCCCAGTCCAGAATCGGGTGCGCCACCCAGTCAGGCAGCGGCAGCACAATGCCAAACATCGGTGCCGAGAATACCGCCGCATGAAACGCCTGCGGTTGACGCGCCAGGAACAGCGCTAAAATCGCCCCGCCCATCGAATGCGCCAGCACGTAGCGTTGCTGATAATGGTTGCTGACGACCTCTTTCAGATACAGCGTTTCTAAGTCGTCGACGTAATCGCTGAACTCCACCACATGGCCACGGTGGGAATCCGCCAGCAAGCGCTCGGATCGCCCTTGTCCACGATGGTCGAGAATCACCACATCGTAGCCGCAGTGGAACAGATCGTAAGCCAGTTCTGGATACTTGATATAGCTTTCGATGCGGCCAGGAACAATCAGGATGACACGGCGATGTTGCGGTGAGGTGAAACGAACATAGCGAATATTCAGGTTACCGACGCCGGTGAATTCACACTCCTCACGACGCCGCCAGAAGTCGAGCAGCGGACCGGTAGCAAAGGCGGAAAAGCCTTTCTCACGCCCGAGCCAACTCTGTTTGTGATGCTGCATCCGTCCCCCTGAAAAAAAGCCTCATCGTGCACCTGTGCTCCGTAGCGTGCCGCGATATTCTGGCGTATTGTGTCACACTTCGTTCACTTCAGGGAATGTCACGCATGACCATTGAATGGTGGTTAACCTACCTGTTGACCACAACTATCCTCAGCCTTTCACCCGGTTCCGGCGCGATTAACACCATGAGCACCGGTATCAGCCATGGCTATCGCGGTGCAGCGGCTTCCATCACCGGTTTACAGCTTGGCCTGGCGATTCACATCGTGCTGGTTGGTGCGGGTTTGGGTGCACTGTTTTCGCAGTCGATCATGGCCTTTGAAGTGCTGAAATGGGCAGGCGCTGCCTATCTGGTCTGGCTCGGTATACAGCAGTGGCGTTCCGCAGGCGGGATTGATTTAAATGCTGTGGCGAAAGCGATGCCGCGTCGTCGTTTGTTCAAGCGCGCCATTCTGGTGAATCTCACCAATCCGAAAAGCATCGTGTTTCTCGCCGCGCTGTTTCCGCAGTTTATTCAGCCACACCAGCCGCAGTTGATGCAGTATCTGGTGCTCGGTGTCACCACCATCGTGGTCGATATTATCGTGATGATTGGTTATGCCACGCTGGCGACCCGCATTGCCGGATGGATCAAAGGGCCGAAGCAGATGAAGCTGATGAACCGCACCTTTGGTGGGCTGTTTATGGCCGTCGGCGCGTTGCTGGCGAGTGCCCGCAGAATCGCCTAAGACGTTTTAAAAACCGCGGCACTGAGGTGATAACCGTCAGTGCCGCCGTTTTTTCGAAGTGGTCAGCGCGCAAGTTCCGAAGCACAGATGCTGAACGTAAAGCGCGCGTGCACGGCCCGATGCCAAAATGGCAAGTAGCCCGATTTAGCGCGAGATAATCAGGTGAATGCCGAATCCGGCAAACAGTACGCCAGCCATCCCATCGACCCACTTCGCCATACGCTGATACTTATCTCGCATCCACGGCAGCGCGAAAATAGCCGCCACCAGCG
The DNA here is from genome assembly GCF_002095465.1 of Pantoea rodasii. GTDB lineage: Bacteria > Pseudomonadota > Gammaproteobacteria > Enterobacterales > Enterobacteriaceae > Pantoea > Pantoea rodasii. The sequence continues at coordinate 32,025 of NZ_MLFP01000016.1, forward strand.
TAAACCAGGCAAAAGTCTCACCGATAATCAGCAGGAATAAACCCCAACGCTCCATCGCGCCCACATCATTACCCACAAACAGCGAGAACACGCTACCGAAATAAATGATCGCTTTCGGGTTCGACAGATTAGTCAGAAAACCTTTCAGGAAGCTCATGCCTCTCTTTGGCAGTTCTACCACCGGAGCAGCAACCTGCGGGGCTTTATGTTGCTGACGTGCCGAGCGCAGCAGCTGCCAGCCCATCCACAGCAGGTACAAACCTCCGCCCACCATGATGATTTCATGCAGCCAGGCCATTTTTTGCAGGATCAGATGCAGGCCCATCAGTGCCACACCGGCCCAAATCACAATCCCCAGCGTAATGCCAAACACACCCATCATCGCCTCTTTACGCGAGCGGCTGGCCGCCGTTTGCGACACAAAGAAGAAGTCCGGGCCCGGACTCATCAGCGCAACCAGATGCACCAGCGCGACGGTGGCGAATAACATCAACATGGTTTCTTTCCTTTACTCTTCATCGACATGTTCTTTGATCATCACCAGGAACGGCTTACCAAAACGTTCCAGCTTGCGATGACCGACACCGTTCACGCTGAGCATTTCTGACGCGGTAATCGGCATTTGCTCCGCCATCTCAATCAGCGTGGCATCGTTAAACACCACGTACGGCGGAATATTGGATTCGTCGGCAATCGCCTTGCGCAATTTGCGCAGTTTGCCAAACAGCGTGCGATCGTAGTTGCCGCTGTGCACTTTCGGCGAGCTGCTGCGGCTTTTCACCGTGACGATACGCGGAACTGCCAGCATCAGCGGCACTTCGGCACGCAGCACCGGACGCGCCGCTTCCGTCAGCTGTAAGGCGGAGTGCATGGCGATGTTTTGCGTCACCATGCCGAGGTGAATCAGCTGACGCAGCACGCTGACCCAATGCTCCTGACTCTGTTCACGACCGATGCCGTACACCGGCAATTTATCGTGACCGTTATCGCGGATGCGGTGGTTGGTGGAACCGCGCAACACATCGACAATATAGCCCATGCCAAAGCGCTGGCCGGTACGATAGATGCTGGAAAGCGCCTTCTGCGCCTCCACCAAACCATCATAGCGACGCGGGGGATCGAGACAGATATCGCAGTTACCGCACTGCTGCTGGCGCCCTTCACCAAAGTAGTTAAGCAGCACCAGACGACGACAGGTTTGTGCTTCAGCAAACGCGCCCATGGCGTTGAGCTTATGGCGCTCAATATCCTGCAATGGACCGGGCGCTTTCTCTTCCAGGCACTTACGTAACCATGCCATATCTGCCGGGTCGTAAAGCATCATCGCTTCTGCGGGCAGGCCATCACGTCCGGCACGACCGGTTTCCTGATAGTAGGATTCGATATTGCGCGGAATATCGAAGTGCACCACGAAACGCACGTTAGGCTTGTTGATGCCCATACCAAATGCCACGGTGGCGACCACAATTTGCAGGTCATCGCGCTGGAAGGCTTCCTGCACATGAGCACGCTGGCCACTCTCGATTCCGGCGTGATAAGCGCCGACACTCAGTCCACGGCTTTGCAGGCGAGCGGCGGTGTCTTCCACCTTGGCACGGCTGTTACAGTAAATGATGCCGCTTTTACCACGCTGCTCTTGCACATAGCGCAACAGCTGATCCGTCGGTTTGAATTTTTCTACCAGCGTGTAGCGGATGTTAGGACGGTCAAAGCTGCTGATTTGAATCAGCGGATCGTCCATCTGCAGCAGATGGGCGATGTCATTACGCGTGGTTTCATCGGCGGTGGCGGTCAGCGCCATCACCGGCAATTCCGGGAAGTGCTGACGCAGCTGACCAATCGAGCCATATTCCGGACGGAAATCATGGCCCCACTGTGAGATACAGTGCGCCTCATCCACCGCCAGCATCACCGGATTCCATTGGCGCAGGCTGTCGAGGAAGTTATCCATCATCAGACGTTCAGGCGCGATATACAGCAGCTTCAGCTTGCCGGTACGACAGTCTGCAAACACCTGCTGCTGCTGCTCGCGCGTCTGGGTAGAATTGAGACACGCCGCTGCCACGCCGTTGGCCAGCAGTTGATCGACCTGATCTTTCATCAGTGATATCAGCGGTGAAACCACCAGCGTCAACCCTTCGCGCACCAGCGCCGGGATCTGATAGCACAGCGATTTTCCGCCGCCGGTTGGCATCACCACCAAACAATCACGCCCTGCTAGCGCGGTTTCGATGATGGTCTGCTGACCGGGACGAAATTGCTGGTAGCCGAAGGTATCTTGTAATACCTGCTGCGCCAGCATTTCCTGATTAAGCACTGCCGATGTTGCCACGGTAATCCTGTTTTTCTGACTGGTTAGAACAGATCGTTAAGTGTTACACCCACGCCGAAACGGGTCTGACGGTGGTTATAGTCGATGAGCGATTCACCATACCCGCTGAACAGCTGGGTGTAAAAGCGCACATGCTCAGAGATAGGATAGCTCCAGGCGAATGTCGCGCCACCGAAGCCGCTGTTCCAGTTGTAGTTGCCTTCCACGCTGAAAATACTTTCGCCCACTTCATAACCGAGCTTGGCGCGATAGTAGCCCATGTATTTGGTGATATCAGGGTTATCATCGTTATTTTCATTTTCTGGAATGCGATACCAGGGTTTGATTTCCGCAAGGAAGTTACCGTTCTGCGCCATCAAGCGTGCGTAAACGCGGTTCCAGCTGCGTGATGTTGGATCGCTGCGCCCGTTCGACTCGTGGTTCAGACCGGTTTCAATATCGCGCAGGGTCCAGCCCGCAAACGTGTAATCCGTTGCCCAGCCAAGGAAAATCTGCGGCTCATAGTTGGTTTCACGGAACGGTGATGAAGCGCCACGGTTGGACAACTGCCACCAGGAACGCTGCGTGTAGGACGCGGCCAACACCGAGTTATCACCCAAAATACCGCGCCACAGCGGAAACGCCAGGCTGAGCTGGAATTTTACTTCATCATTTTTTGCTTTGTCAGCCCAGTTGTACGAAGAGATCGCCTCTTTGTTCATGTCAGTGGTGTAGGTGTAAAGCAAATAATTGTTTTCGTAGGGATAAAGCACGAACGGGTTATCGTGTTTCTCCAACAGGTTCGCAATAATACTGCCCTTTACTGCCGGGGCGTCATGCACCTCTTTTATTGTGGCTTCATCAGCCTGTGCCAGCGCAGGAATCATCAAGGCTGCGGCCAGCAACGCGTATAGCTTACGCATAAAATTCTCCAGAGAGCGGGGTGTTGTCATTATTAGGGCTATGTGCAAAAAGCAGGCCATTCTACACGCAAAGGCACGGGTTGATCAGTGTCGATTGCTGAAACTGGAAAGCAGCGCGAACGCGGCATAATATACACAATTCTTTAACATCTTAAGGCAGGAAACATGTCATCCCCGTTGCTGTCACAGCAGGAAGCTCGCCGTCTGATTGGCGAAATTTTTGTTTATCATATGCCCTTCAATCAGGCGCTCGGTTTGGAGCTGGATCGACTCGAAGCAGATTACGCCGAGTTGAGCTTTGCCAACAAAACCATGCTGGTCGGCAATGCCGCCCAGCAGATCTTGCACGGAGGCGTGATTGCCTCCGTGCTGGATGTCGCCGCCGGGTTGGTGTGCGTCAGTCAGGCGCTGTCACGTCACGAGAGCATCAGCGAAGAGGAACTGCGTCAGCGTTTGTCGCGCATGGGCACCATTGATATGCGCGTCGATTATCTGCGCCCCGGACGTGGCGAACGCTTTATCGCCACCAGCAGCCTGCTGCGTGCCGGCAACAAAGTGGCGGTCGCGCGCGTCGAACTGCACAACCAACAGGGCGATTACATCGCTACCGCCACCGCCACCTATTTGATTGGCTAATGACCGTTTTTGGAAAGCATGATGGATACGCAACAAACGCGTCAGGGCATTGGCTATGCGCTCGGCGCTTACTTTATCTGGGGCATCGCACCGGCTTACTTCAAGCTGGTGAAAGAAGTGCCGCCAACGGAAATCATGACGCATCGCGTGATTTGGTCCGCGCTGTTTATGCTGGTGCTGATCACTCTGAGCCGCAGCTGGAAACAGGTGCGCACGGTGCTCGCTCAACCGAAGAAAGTGCTGTTGCTGGCGCTCACGGCGGTGACCATTGGCGGCAACTGGCTGCTGTTTATCTGGGCCGTGAACAATCAGCACATGCTCGAAGCCAGCCTCGGCTACTTTATTAACCCGCTGATCAACGTGGTGTTTGGCATGCTGTTCCTGCGCGAGCGCTTCCGCCGCTTGCAGTGGCTGGCGGTCTTACTGGCAACGATTGGCGTGCTGGTGCAGCTGTGGCAATTTGGCTCGCTGCCGATTATTGGCCTGGGCCTGGCGCTGAGTTTTTCCGTTTATGGGCTGATCAGAAAGAAAATCCAGGTGGATGCGCAAAGTGGCATGCTGATCGAGACCGCATGGCTGTTCCCGCTGGCGGCCCTCTATCTGTTTGGTTTTGCCGACAGCGCCACCAGTCATCTCAGCGCTAACCCGCTCAGCCTCAACCTGAAACTGATCGCCGCCGGCATTATCACCACCATTCCGCTGATGCTGTTTGCCGCCGCCTGCGCGCGTTTGCGCCTGTCAACGGTCGGCTTCTTCCAGTACCTCGGTCCCACGCTGATGTTCCTGCTGGCCGTGCTGTTCTATGGCGAGAGCCTGACGCCGGACAAGATGGTGACCTTTGGCTTTATCTGGCTGGCGCTCGCCGTCTTTATCGTCGATGCCGTCGCATTTTCAGCTCGCACTCGCATGCGCATAGCGTGAGATAAAGCGCGCGATAGCCGGGCCGGTCAGTAAGATGGTGAAGAGACGTAAGGTCTGCAGCGCCATCACAAATGCGATATCGACCCGGCTGCCCGCCGCAATAATCGCCACGGTATCCAGCCCGCCAGGCTGGTTGCCAGATACGCCGTCATTAGATCAACGTGCAGCACGCGCGTCAGCATCCACGCTAATCCGCCACACAGCAGCATCAAGCCGAAAATCGACACCAGCATTTGCGGCAAGGTGCGCAGCGCCAGCAGGAAGATAGGCCGCGTAAAACGTAAACCTACGCTCCAGCCAATCAGCGCATAAGCCAAGGCCAGCAACCATTCCGGCACCTGTAAAGTGGCGACATCGGTGCCGTGCAGCGTCGCGCCTATCAGCGCGGGCAACAGCAACGCACCGGAAGGTATGCGCAATTTCTGCCCTAGCCAGGCCCCGGCAAACATCACAACCAGCGTTAAGAGAAAGCTGCTTTGCAACGGCGGAAACCACACCAGTTCAACCGCGCCGCCGCTGCTGCCCAGCCCAATGCGCGCCACCACCGCGGCGGCAGTGGCCACGAACAGCACGCGCAGATACTGCATAAACGCCACTAAGCGCACGTCCGCACCGAAGTCACCGGCCATCGCCACCATCGCAGACGCGCCGCCCGGCGACGATCCCCATGCGCCCGTTGGCCCCGGCAAGTGACTGAATCGCACCAGCAGAAAGCCCGATAAGCCGCTGGCCGCCAGCGTCAGCACCAGCACGGCTAGCACCACCGGCCAGTCATTGAGTAACGGCGAGAGGATGGCAGGAGAAAGCGTTTGGCCAATCATGCAGCCCAGCACCGCCTGTGCCAGCACGAAAAAACGCTTATCGATACGCACCGTCGCGCCAGACAAGCCCATCACGGTGCCCACGATCATCGGTCCTAACAACAGTGCTGCGGGAAGGTGAAACAGCTGGAGGATAATCCCCAGTACTAATGAAGCAATCAGCAGAATGGCCCACTGCTGTCGCAAAGAAAAACGCGCCATAAGGTGGAAATCAGAAAGTGAGAAGTGACAACAGCCTACGCAGAATTGTGAAACAGCGCCAGTTTAAAGGGCCGCGAATGCGGCCCCAAAATCGTTACAACCAGTTTTTACGTTTGAAGTAGAGATACGGTGCCAAACCGGCAAGGATCATCAGGGAGATTGCGCCAGGATAACCAAAGCTCCACTTCAGCTCCGGCATAAATTCGAAGTTCATGCCGTAACTGGATGCCACCAGCGTAGGCGGCAGGAACACCACCGACACCACCGAGAAGATTTTGATGATGCGGTTCTGCTCGATGTTGATAAAGCCCATCGCCGCCTGCATCAGGAAGTTAACCTTCTGGAACAGCGATTCGTTGTGCGGCAGCAGGGATTCGATATCGCGCAGAATTTCACGCGCCTGCTCCAGCTGGTTGCCCGGCAAGCGGGCTTTACGCACCAGGAAGTTCAGCGCACGTTGGGTATCCATCAGACACAGGCGGACTTTCCAGCCGATATCTTCCAGCTCCGCCAAACGCGACAGCGCCTGATCGTACTCTTCGCCCTGCTGGCCTTCCATGATCACGCGACTGAGTTTTTCCAGCGCGCTGTAGATGTTCTCGATCTCATCCGCCAGCTGTTCGATTTTAGTTTCAAACAGATCCAGCAGCAGCTCGTAAGCGTTGCCATCAGTCAACGTCTGGTTGCGCGCACGCATACGATACAGACGGAAAGCCGGCAGCTCGCGCTCACGCAATGTGTAAAGGCGATCTTCACGGATGGTGAACGCCACGGTGGAGTTCCCGGCGTGATCTTCCGCATCTTCAAAGAAGAAGAAGGAGTGGATGTGCAGGCCATCTTCATCTTCGAAGAAACGCGCGGAGGCCTCGATGTCTTCCAGCTCCGGACGCGTCGCCAGGCTTTGACCCAGCTCGGTTTGCACACGATCACGCTCGCTGTCATCAGGCTCGATTAAATCGACCCATACCGAGGTGTTCAGTGTGTCGTTGTTGTCTTCCAGCTCAATACGCGTCAAGCGATCGCGTTCGAGTTTAAAGGCGCTCAGCATAGCAATACTCCCCATTGCAGACTTAATGGGACAAGGCGGCACACCGAATTGCCTAAGGCAAAACGGGCACGGCAAAGCCTGAACGCGGAAACTTTCGCTTCAAGGGTAAATCAGTGCTGACTCGCGCGACGAGAGTGGTAAGGGAGGTCGCTGATAACCGCTAAGGCTACCCGCGTAAAGAGGAAGCCTTAGATGTTATTCCTGTTAAACAGGGGTTGAGCCAGCATCGACTGGGCGCGTCCAAGGCATTGTCCTCTCATGATAATAGTGCGCGCATGTTACGCTGAGACGAAAAAGTCGTCAAGGTAACGCAACGGCGCTACACCGTTTCCAGACGCGCGTACGCCGCGACCAGCCACTTGATGCCCTGGCCCTGAAACGCCACTTGTAAACGGCTGTGCTCACCGCTGCCTTCGAGATTGATAATGGTGCCTTCGCCGAACTTGGCATGGCGCACACGCTGGCCGAGCGCGAAACCACTGTCATTCTGCGCGATCGGTGTGCCCATGCGTTGATGGCTCACTGGACGGCTGACGCTGGCGCGCAGACGTACTTCTTCTACGCACTCTTCCGGCAATTCGCCGATGAAGCGCGAGGGACGGTGATACACTTCTTTACCATAAAGACGACGGGTTTCGGCGTAGGTCAGCGTCAGCTTTTCCATCGCACGCGTCACGCCAACATAGGCAAGACGACGTTCTTCTTCGAGACGGCCGCCTTCATCCAGCGACATCTGGCTGGGGAACATACCCTCTTCCATACCAACGATGAACACCTGGGTGAACTCCAGCCCTTTGGCTGAGTGCATGGTCATCAGTTGCACCGCGTCCTGCCATTTATCAGCCTGACCTTCACCGGCTTCCAGCGCCGCATGGGAGAGGAAGGCCTGTAGCGGCATCAGATCTTCGTCTTCGTCCTGATAGCTGAACTGGCGCGTCGCCGTTACCAGTTCCTCTAAGTTTTCGATACGCGCCTGGCCTTTCTCGCCCTTTTCCTGCTCGTACATGATCCACAAGCCGGAATCTTTAATCACGCGATCGGTCTGCACGTGCAGCGGCATGTCGGAGGTTTCCGCGGCCAGTGAATCCACCAGCTCGCAGAAGCGTTGTAATGCTGAGGCAGCGCGTCCCGCCAGGGCTTTATTTGCAGCAGTTCCCGCGTGGCTTGCCACAAGGTGAGCTGCTGATCGCGCGCGGTCTGACGTACCACATCCAACGTGCGATCGCCCACGCCGCGCACCGGCGTGTTCACCACACGCTCAAACGCCGCATCGTCATTGCGATTTGCCATCAGGCGCAGATACGCCAGCGCATCTTTGATTTCCTGACGTTCGAAGAAGCGCATGCCACCGTAAATCCGGTACGGCATGCTGGCTTGTAATAACGCTTCTTCCAGCACGCGCGATTGGGCGTTACTGCGATAGAGAATGGCGCAATCCTGCAACGCGTTGCCGTTCTCATGCCAGGTTTTGATGCGATTAACCACAAAGCGCGATTCGTCTAATTCGTTAAACGCGCAGTACAGGGAGATTTTTTCGCCGTCGCTGCCGTCGGTCCACAACTCTTTACCGAGACGGCCATTGTTATTGGCGATCAGGGTATTGGCGGCTTTCAGGATGTTATTAGTTGAGCGGTAGTTCTGCTCCAGACGGATGGTTTCCGCGCCGGGGAAATCTTGCAGGAAGCGCTGGATGTTCTCCACCTGCGCGCCGCGCCAGCCATAAATCGACTGATCGTCATCACCGACGATAATCACGCGACCGGTATCGCCCGCCAGCATGCGGATCCAGGCGTATTGGATGTTGTTGGTGTCCTGGAATTCGTCCACCAGAATATTGCTGAAGCGCTCGCGATAATGGTTAAGGATATGCGGTTTGTTCAGCCACAGCTCATGGGCGCGGAGTAACAACTCGGCGAAATCCACCAGCCCAGCCCGATCGCAGGCTTCCTGATACGCCTGATAGATGCGCAGCCAGGTTTGCTCCACCGGATTACCATAACTTTCGATGTGCTTAGGACGCAGCCCTTCATCTTTTTTGCCGTTGATGTACCACATGCCCTGACGTGCAGGCCACTGTTTCTCATCAAGGTTCATGGCTTTGATCAGACGCTTGAGCAGGCGCAATTGATCGTCGCTATCAAGAATCTGGAAATCCTGCGGCAAATTGGCATCAAGATGATGTGCACGCAGCAAACGGTGCGCCAGGCCATGGAAGGTGCCGATCCACATGCCGCCCTGAGTGGTACCGATCAGTTGATCGATACGATGGCGCATTTCCGCCGCCGCTTTATTGGTAAAGGTCACTGCCATAATCGAATAGGGCGAGCAATTTTCTACCGATAGCAGCCAGGCAATGCGGTGCACCAGCACACGGGTTTTGCCACTGCCTGCTCCGGCCAGCACCAACAGGTTGCTGCGCGGTGCGGCGACCGCCTCGCGCTGTTTGTCATTCAAGCCGTTAAGCAGTTCAGAAACGTCCATAAGCACCGTTTTGCCAAAATAATAAAAGGAGTATTGAGAAATGCGGTTTCTCAGCATTCAGGCAACGCACCATTTGTAGCGGCGCTGTTCATCGCAAAATGAAGGGTGCCGCTACGATTTGTGCGTCAGGACATGCCTGCCATCATCCAGCCATTAGCTGGATGAACATACAGCATTATAGCAGCGAGGTCAGCGATGCCAACTGATGAATTTCTACATGCGGCAGTAAACGCGCATCGTCAATCTTCATCAGGTTGCCATCACGCAGGTTGATCCAGCAGGCTTGCATACCCGCGCGCAGTGAACCGACCACGTCCGTGGTGAGATCGTCGCCCACGTGGAGAATATGCTCAGGTGCGAGGTTTAAACGCTCAGCCGCCAGTTGATACATATCCTGCCACGGCTTAGCGCGGCCATGCGGACCGGCGCGCAGGGCAAACTGGAAGTAGTGATCAATCCCCAGCTTTTCCGGGCAGGCGTTGCCGTTGGTGATCGCGACCAGCGGCACGCGCTCACCCAACCACGTCAGCGTTTGATGCGTCTCGTCTGGCATGTCAACTTCGCTGCGCCACTGATGGAACACGCTCATCACTTCACTGGCACCGGCGCTGGCTTCCGCAACGGACAGGCCAATATTGATCATCGCTAACTCGACCGAGCGGCGGCGCCATTCCGACACGTCGTGATAAATCTCCGGCTCGCGCGCCAGCAATTCGTCACGCAGCGCCTGATAATCAGCCGGTGTGAATTCACGTAGTGCCGGATGGAAAGCCTGCAAAGCAGCATGGGATTCGGCGGTGGTTTTACGAATCACCGGATGGTTGTCATACAGCGTGTCGTCGAGATCGAAAGTGATCGCTTTGATCGGGCCCAGCGGGCGGTAGAACTTCATTCAGACTTTCCTCGTTTAGCACGTGGATGCGCCGCGTCGTACACGGTCGCCAGATGCTGGAAATCGAGATGGGTATAAATTTGCGTGGTCGACAGATTGGCGTGGCCGAGGAGTTCCTGTACCGCGCGCAGATCGCCGCTCGACTCCAACAGATGGGTCGCAAATGAGTGGCGCAGTTTATGGGGATGAATATGGCTGGCCACGCCCTGTTTGACGCCCCACTCGGCAAAGCGTTTTTGCACGTTACGCGCCGAAATACGCGTGCCGCGGCTGGAGACAAACATGGCGTCATCCTGCGGTGCGAAACTCGCACGCAGCGGCAACCAGTGCTGCAGCCAGGTCACGGCCGTTCCACCAATCGGTACACGACGCTCTTTACTGCCTTTACCCAACACCCACACTTCACCGGCGTCGAGATCGACATGACGACAATCCATGCCCACCAGCTCCGACAGACGTAAACCGCCGCCGTACATGGTTTCCAGCATCGCACGGTCACGCACCGCCAGCGGATCGTTCAGGTCGATCTCCAGCAGTTGGTTAACCTCGTCAACATCCATATTTTTTGGCAGATGGCGGGCGTTGCGCGGCGTGGAAATACCCTTGGCCGGATTGGCGCTCAACATGCCCTGGCTAACCTGCCAGTCGAGAAAACTGCGCAGCGCCGACATGCGTAATGCCAGACTGCTCGGCCCTAACCCGCCACGACGACTGCGTGCCGCCAGTTGACGAACCTGCGCCGGTTCCAGCTGCGACCAGCCGACGATTTTCATCTCATCAGCCATGGCAATGATCGCCTGCAGCTGACGAGTATAATTTTTTGCGTAAGCGGGCTGAGCTGGCGTTCGACTTTCAGATAACGCAGAAAGCCCTCAACGGCAGGCAGCAGCGGGCTGTCGCTGCTCATGCACGTTCGACCCAGCGTGAAAGCAGATCCGGCAACATTTGCGCCAGATGCTGCAGTAGCAAGGTGCCCATGCCCGCTTGATAGTGTTGATTGTCGCGGCTGCTGAAGATCAGGACGCCAAGCTCGCCGCGTTCCCCCATTAGAGACATCGCGACAGAGCCAATGGCTTTGGCTTGTGGTAACAGCAGCAGCAATTCGGGGCCGTTCAGGCTGCCAAGGTAATGATGCTCATCACCAAAGCGTTGAATGCGCAGCGGCTCAAATGCCTGACGCGATAGGCCAAGCTGCGTGAAATCAGAGGGTGCACCGATATGCCATTGGTCGTTGAATACCCGCACATTGGCGCCGGCAAGCCCCAGTTCGCGCGCCCAGCGATGCAGGCGTGTGAGCATCTCTTGCAGACTGTCCGCCGCAGCCAGATGGCCTTGCAGCCCCAGCAGGCGATCGAACAGCTGATGGTTAGCCGTGGCCTGCTCCATCAACAGGGTGATTTCTTCTTCCAGTTGCTGGATGTGGTTGCGCTGACGCGCCATATGCCACTCCACCAGCGACACGCTGCCGCGCACCGGATGCGGCACCATCATCTGTTCGACCTGCCGCGCATTGCGGATAAAGAAATCGGGGTTCTGGCGCAGAAAGTCGCTAACCGACTGATCGTCCAGCAAAACCGCACTGTCGGTTTGCTCTTCGACATTTTTCATAGATGAATAAACCCATCGTAGACGTGTGTGGCTGGGCCGGTCATATGCAGCGGCTGACCCGTCCCTTTCCAGGCGATATGCAAGGTTCCGCCGGGTAAATCGACACGGACTTTCTCCGCCAAAATGCCCTGCTGGATACCACAGGCAACGGCCGCACAGGCGCCGCTGCCACAAGCCTGGGTTTCGCCCGCACCGCGTTCATACACGCGCAGACGAATATGTTCAGGATTGACCACTTCCATAAAGCCAACGTTGACGCGCTCCGGGAAGCGCTCATGGCTTTCCAGTAACGGGCCCAGTGTTTCCACGGCAGCCGTTTTCACACTCTCAACCTGAATCACACAGTGCGGATTGCCCATTGATACCGCGCCAAACATCACGGTTTGTTCCGCCACGCGCTGCAGGTAAAGGCTCTCGGCTTTATTGGCGCGCAGTGGCACCTGCTGCGGATCGAAGTTGGGTTCACCCATGTTGACGCGCACCAGCTCATCGCTGGTCACGCTCAGCACCATGCGACCGGTTTGCGTACTCACGCGGATGTCACTTTTATTGGTCAGCCCTTTCAGGCGCACGAAGCGGGCGAAACAGCGCGCACCGTTGCCACACTGTGCCACTTCACTGCCATCGGCGTTGAAAATTCGATAGTGGAAATCGAGATCCGGATCGTAAGGTGGTTCGACGATCAGCAACTGATCGAAACCGATCCCCAGATGCCGATCCGCCAGGCGGCGAATCAGTTCCGGCGAAAAAAAGACGTTTTGCGTCACAGCATCCACAACCATAAAGTCGTTGCCGAGACCGTGCATTTTCGAGAACTGCATTTTCTGCTCCGCCGGATTACTCATAGAGATTAGTTCGCCTGTGTACCCGGTTTGCTGGTGACCAAACCATTGACGTCAGCATTCTGCGCCGCTTTTTGCTGCTGTTCAGTGACCTGTTGATTTTGTTTGGTCGGCTGATCTTTAGGCGGGAAATACAGCGGTCCTTTTAGGCCACAGCCTACCAGGCTGACCAGCGCCAGCGCCATACCCAGCTGACTTATCAATCGTCTCATTCTGTCTGCTCTTCATGTCCTTAAGCCTTGGCTGCTTATCATCGCAGTTGACGTTGTAAAAGCAACAGGAAATACCCGCAAATCCGGGTGCAGGTCAGAGGAAAAGCCAATCCCACCGCGCGAACGCTGGCGGGATCAGTGCATTTGATAGCGCGGCTGGAAATCGCCGTTGTCGTTGTCGGGCTGCGTGGCGCAGAGCTGAGTCAGCGTCTGGCTGCGGAATGGGATCACCTGGAAGCGATCGCCTGCGTGCACAATTTGATAGAACTGCGGCAGGTTGAAGTTGATAAAGCTGGAGCCGTAGGTAAAACGGTCGTGCGACGACGAATAGAAACGGCTGACGTCGCGCACCAGTTCTTCTTTACTGCCTTCGCAATGGTGATACACCTCAACGCGATTGCTTTCGTCGAGGATATAAATATTGAAGCCGCGATCGTCATTGGTGTCTTCAAAGAAGAACTGAATAATGCCTTCGCTGGCGTAGCCATTGACCACCGGCGGCAATGGCGTTTGGTTCGATTCAACCTTGATCGACAAACCATGCAGCTTGTTGTTAGAAATCGCGCCGTAAAACTCCACCGCATTTTCCAGTTTCTGCACGGACACGCTCATACGCTCAAAGAACAAGCCCCACGTCTGGCCCGCCATTCGCAGCGCTTTAAAGCGGCCTGGCTCCTGACGGGTGCTCGACAGACGCAGCTCAACGCACTCAGAAACCAGCTGCTGTACGCGGGTACGGATCAATCCGCGCAGATGCTGGCTGTAGCAGAACACTTCCACTGTATCTGGCGGCGCGGCATCCTGATGCATTTTGCCGAGAATGGTTTTCAGCGCTTCAATCATCGCCTGCTCGCCATTGAAGTGCAGCGTGCGCACTTCATTCCATGAGTTGCGATACAGCAGATCGATGCTGCCAATCAGGCACTGTTGCTGCTGACCGAAGCTGAACACGTCCAGCTTACGGAAATCAAAGTGCACCACCTGATTACGGAACGCGGAGGTCGGATCGTGCTCGAGGTTAACGATAATCGCCAGATGACGAATTTCGCACGGGCTGTAGAGCGCTTTCGGCGTCGGTGCAGGTACACGCAGCGGGAAGTGGCTCGATACATCGTTCACCAGTTCCTGCAAACGCGGCAGATCGCAGAACTCATTGCCTTTCATGTGCAGGCGGGTTTTGCTGGTCAGCAAACCGTTGAACCATGCCCACGCCACTAACTTGTTGAGATAGCGATTATATTCCAGTGGCTGATGGCTGATGATCGAACTCATGTCCGGCGACTGGTTGTACAGATACCAGCCCGCACGATTGGCACGGCCTTCCGGCACATGAATAAAGGTCAGATTGTCTTCTGACAGATCGGGGGAGATTTGCGGGTTAACCAACGTCACTTTACCCGGCAGCGCTTCAAACGCGGCATACAGTTTACGCGTCAGCACGCCGATATCCTGCGGGCTGGCACTGACGCTTAAATTGTTACGACGGGCAAAACGGATCAGGTTGCGATAGCTCTGCATCATCGCATCCAGCAGCTCGTTGTGCGCTTCACGTACGCGCTCAATTTTCCACTGCGCACGGTTATCCAGTACCGCTAATTTCTCTTCATCCCAACCCCACTCTTTCACCAGCTGCGAAAGAATCTCGCGACGCCAGCCTGAGCGATGATGGTGGTGATCGTCGCTCGAGAGCTTTTCACACACTTTTAAATAGAAACATCGACGCACCAGATCGAGGCGCGCCATGTCATCAACGCTGGTCAGATAGCGCGTGACGCGTTCCAGCATCATGCAGTAGGGGTCGAGGCCGAAGCAGACAATTTCGCCATCGTGTAGGCGCTGTTTGATATCCATCGCCAGCAGCTGCGTGTTCGGATATTCCCAGCTGTACGCTTCCAGCAGCAGGGTTTTCAGCACCGCTTTGTACGGTGAATCGATACTTTTATACAGCTGCCACAGGCTGGCACCAAAATACTCTTCAGCCGATAGCGTGCCGAGGCCGCCGAGATCCAGCCACTCATTCGGCGTCAACACGCCCTGAGAATAAAGTGACATGACGTAATCGTCATAATGGTGCTCTTCTTCACCTGGCACCATGTTCCACAGGATGCGTTTGCCCGCCATACGCACGGCAGTACGGTAAAACTCATCCAGCAGCAAAATATGTTGGGTTGAACCGCAGTCTTCGCCACCCAGGCTGCCACTTTCGTTATGGCGGAAGCGGTTCTCATCGATCAGGAAGAAACTGACTTCCACACCCATCGACACACACCATTTCTGCAACAGCGTACACTTGCGTTGCAGATTGAGGCGCTCTTCATTATCTAACCAGGATTGGTGACACACCCAGATGTCGAGATCGGATACGCTGTTCTGGCCCACGGACGAGGTACTGCCCATGGAATAGATGCCGGTGATGGGACGTTCGCCTTTGACCGCCGCGCTGAAATCCAGAGGTTGATCGCCAGCCAGTTGTTGCAGAAGTTGCTGTTGATTTTCATCAGGCGTGAAGATGCAGACGCCATGCGGAACGCTACCTTCAACGTATCCCGGCATCAGCGGATGATGATAGTGCAGTAATGTTGGCAGCAGACTGTAGACTTGCTGGAAGGCAGGTCCCATTGCAGCCAGTGCGCGATCGACGCGCAGCTGGTTAATTGCATCCAGTCTCTGTTTCAGTGTCTCAATGTAGAGGTACAAGACGTTTCGCCTGATTGTCCCAGTGTTAAGCACCCTGTTTCCAAAATCTGCCGCTTAATAATAGAGATATTGGGCAAATTATTGCTGGAAACGTGATCAATCTAACACCTGGAGGATTGACCGTAAAGAAAGTTGCGCTACATGACAGTTTAGCACGTTCCCCATGTAGCCCTGCTTTTTCGGACTTAGACGTCAGATAATGCGTAACATCTGACATCGCGGCCTTTTCAATCCGTTGAAACTGACAGCATTCCCCTATCAATGATAGGATAATCGATGAACGATCAAAATGGTTAACAGCATGTTAAACAAAATTTTCAGAATTGCTACCAGACAAAGTCCCCTTGCTCTGTGGCAGGCACAATATGTCCAACAGCGTTTGATGGCGGCGCATCCGGGCCTGCAAGTCGAACTGGTGCCGATGGTGACGAAAGGTGACATCATCCTCGACACGCCGCTGGCTAAAGTCGGAGGCAAAGGCCTGTTTGTCAAAGAACTCGAACTGGCCATGCTGGAAAACCGTGCTGACCTTGCCGTGCATTCCATGAAAGATGTCCCAGTGGATTTCCCTGAAGGTTTAGGGCTGGTGACCATCTGCGAGCGCGAAGATCCGCGCGATGCTTTCGTCTCCAACCTTTATAACAGCATTGATGAACTGCCGCAGGGCGCGATTGTGGGAACGTCCAGTCTGCGTCGTCAGTGTCAGCTCAGTGCACGTCGTCCCGATTTGATCATTCGCTCGCTGCGCGGCAATGTGGGCACCCGTTTAGGCAAACTGGATGCGGGCGAATATGACGCGATTATTCTTGCGGCGGCCGGCCTCAAGCGTTTAGGCCTTAACGATCGCATTCGCCAGGCTATGCCTGCTGAGATCTCCCTGCCTGCAGTTGGCCAGGGCGCCGTTGGTATTGAATGCCGTCTGGACGATCACGAATTAATGACGTTACTTCAGGCACTCAATCACGCAGATACCGATGTGTGCGTGCGTGCGGAACGCGCGATGAATACGCGGCTCGAAGGAGGCTGTCAGGTGCCGATCGGCAGCTTTGCGGTGCTAACCGACGATCAGCTGTGGCTGCGTGGTTTGGTGGGCTCGCCAGATGGCCATCACATGGTGGTCGGTGAACGTCGCGGTCCACGTGAACAGGCTGAACAGATGGGCATTTCACTGGCGGAAGAACTGCTCGATGGCGGCGCGCGTGACATTTTGCGTGACGTCTATCAGGGACAACCTCCGGCATGACCATCCTCGTGACCCGACCGGAACCCGCCGCCAGTGAATTGGTTTCGCGCCTGCGAACCCAGGGCAAACTGGCGTGGACCTTACCGCTGATTGAATTCACACCGGGTCGCGATCTCCAACATCTGCCGCAACAGCTGGCGTCACTGCAGCCCGGCGACTTGGTGTTTTTACTGTCGCAGCAGGTGGTGCTTTTTGCCCATCCTGCCCTTGCGCGCAATAGCCTCTCCTGGCCAGAAAAACTCGACTACTATGCCATTGGTCGCAGCACCGCTTTGGCACTGCATACCGTCAGTCACCTGAAAGTAGACTATCCTCATGCGCGGGAGACCAGCGAAGAGCTGGTGCGTCTCAACCGTTTACAGCGCGTTGAAGGCAAACGTGCGCTGATCCTGCGCGGAAGCCCAGGCCGTGAGCTGCTGGCAGAAACGCTGCTGGCGCGCGGTGCGCAAGTTGAATATTGCGAATGCTACCAGCGCTGTGAAAAACAATACGAAGGTGCCATTGAAGGGCGCCGCTGGCGCGATCGCGGTATTACTACGCTGGTGGTCACCAGTGGTGAGATGTTACAACAACTGTTTGCGCTGTTTCCGCCAATTGACCGTCGGGAATGGCTATTGCACTGTCGGCTGGTAGTCGTCAGTGAGCGTTTGGCTACACAAGCCGCCGAATTAGGCTGGCAGGACATTGATGTAGCCGATGGTGCCGATAACGATGCGTTGCTGCGCGCGTTACGCTGAACTTAACAATGGGATGAGCCATAATGACGGAACAAAAAGCCTCCTCCGCCATGGTTGAAGAAACCACCCCAGCGGATACTTCGCCCACGCCAGCCGGTAAAAAGCCTCGCGATAAAAAAAGCGATGGCAAAGTACTGAGTGCGGTGGCGATTGTGATTGCGCTGGCGATTGGCGCAGGACTTTACCTCAATGGGAAACACCAGGCCGATTTACAGGCTCAGACTAACCAGAATCTGAGTGAACAACTCAGCGCGTTGCAGCAGCAACTGGGCAGCGACAAACAACAGCTGACGCAACAGCTTGATGCGGCCAACACCGCATTGCAGGAAGCGCGCACCCAGCAGGATAACAGCGCTAAAGAGCTGGAAACCCTGCGTGACAAAGTCGCGACCATTTCCGGCAACGACACCCGCACCTGGCTGTTGGCGCAAGCCGATTACCTGGTGAAACTGGCGGGTCGTAAGCTGTGGAGCGATCAGGATGTCACCACCGCGGCTACACTGCTGAAAAGCGCCGATACCAGCCTGGCGGATATGAACGATCCGAGCGTAATGAATGTACGTCGTGCGCTGACTCAGGATATCAGTTCACTCTCAACGGTGAGCCAGGTCGATTACGATGGCATCATCCTCAAACTCAATCAGCTGTCGAACGGCGTAGATAATCTGCGTCTGGCCGATAATGACAGTGATGATTCGCCGATGGATGCCGATGGCGGAGAGCTTTCCAGCTCGCTGCACGAATGGCGTCAAAACCTGGTGAAGAGCTGGCACAACTTCATGGATGATTTCATTACCATCCGCCGCCGTGATAACACCGCACAGCCGTTGCTGGCACCGAATCAGGACGTGTATTTGCGCGAAAACATTCGCTCGCGTCTGTTGATTGCCGCTCAGGCCGTTCCTCGCCATCAGGATGAAATCTACAAACAGTCGATTGATGCGGTATCAACATGGGTACGCGCCTGGTATGACACCAATGATGCCGCGACCAAAGCGTTCCTCGCCCAACTGGATGAACTGAGTCAGCAAAACATCACGATGGATGTGCCCGATACGCTGGAAAGCCAGGCGCTGTTGGAAAAACTGATGCAGACTCGTGTGCGAAACCTGCTGGCGCAGCCTTCGGCTCCGGCAGCTCAACAGGGAGGCTAAGCATGCTTAAAGTATTGGTGCTTTTCCTGCTGTTGATTGCGGGCGTGGTGTTGGGGCCAATGGTTGCTGGCCATCAAGGCTACGTACTGATTCAAACCGATAACTGGAACGTGGAAACCAGCGTAACTGGTCTGGCGATCATCTTGATCCTCAGCCTGCTGGTCATTTTACTGATTGAATGGATACTGCGCCGCGTGTTACGCACTGGCGCGCGCACCCGTGGCTGGTTTGTTGGTCGTAAGCGCCGCAGCGCGCAACGTCATACGCAAAGCGCGTTGATGAAGCTGGCTGAAGGCGACTATAAGCAGGCTGAAAAGCTGCTCTCGAAGAATGCCGATCACGCCGATCAACCGGTCGCCAACTATTTGCTGGCAGCCGAAGCGGCGCAACAGCGCGGAGATGAAGTACGGGCCAATCAACATCTGGAACGTGCGTCTGAGCTGTCCGAGAATGACACTATTCCGGTGGAGATCACCCGCGTGCGCTTGCAGCTGGCACGCAATGAAGACCACGCCGCGCGCCACGGTATCGATCGCTTGCTGGAAGTCGCGCCGCGCCATCCGGAAGTGCTGCGCTTAGCTGAGCAGGCTTATGTTCGCACTGGCGCATGGGGCGCACTGCTCGATATTCTGCCATCCATGCAAAAATCACAGATCAATGATGAAGCCTATCGTGATGCGCTGCAGCAGCAGGCCTGGCTGGGTCTGATGAATCAGGCGATGGCCGATCAGGGCAGCGAAGGCCTGAAGAAATGGTGGCAAAATCAGAGCCGCAAAACCCGTCAGGAAACGGCGCTGCAGGTGGCAATGGTTGAACATCTGATTGAGTGTGACGACCCTGATACCGCGCAAAGCATCGTGCTGGAAGGGTTAAAGCGCCAGTATGACGATCGCCTGGTATTGCTGATGCCACGTATTAAAAGTGGCGACCCGCAAGCGCTGGAGAAAGCGTTGCGCCAGCAGATTAAACAACATGGCGCTACGCCTCTGCTGCACAGCACACTAGGCCAGATGCTGATGCGCCACGGCGAATGGCAGCAGGCGGCAGAAGCCTTCCAGCAAGCGCTGGCACAACGCCCAGATGCCTATGATTATGCCTGGCTGGCCGATGTTTACGATCGTCTGCATCGCCCTGAAGACGCGGCCAACATGCGCCGTGAAGGCCTGCTTCTCACCTTAAAGACTAATCCAAACGCTTGATTTAACGATTGTTACTTTTGTGCACGCCGGGCTTGTCCCGGCTTTTTTTTGCCTGAAGGATAGGAGGAGCTGGCAAATTGCAGATAAAAAAACACCTGCCATAAGCAGGTGTAAGATCAGGTCGTTCAGACAACTGATGGTATCCGACTCAACGTAATGTCCTTCTTACTGCAGTAAAGCGTGCGCAAATACTGCCAGGCTGGACAACGGATACCGTAAGGGGCTCTGCATCATTCCCAGGTTTATGTAGCATCAGCAAACATAAGAGGTGGAATGAGCATCTACAGCGTTATTATTGCATAACTCGTGCCAAAACTGCATTCATCAAGATAAGTCATTTAAAATCAGTCAGATATTTTGTTCCGTCATCTCTGGCTTAATGGTGCGTCGTGATATCGCTACACTTCCCCCCCTCAGCTGTCTCCTCTCAACGACAAGCAATGCAAGGAACTGTCAGTCACTTTTAAATCAATGGGTTATAAGTCTCATTCTGACGACAATGTCAGGAAGCGTGGTTAATGAGGCTGTGGGCTGTGAGATATGAACTGCGAGGTTTGAGCTGTGGCTGTGAGCTACGGCTGTAAGTTACGAATTGTGAGCTGTGAGGTTTGAGGTTTGAGGTTTGAGGTTTGAGGTTTGAGGTTTGAGGTTTGAGTCAAACAGAGGGAAAGCAGAAACGAAAAAAGCCTGCTATTTCTAGCAGGCTTTTCGAATATGGTCGGCGAGAGAGGATTCGAACCTCCGACCCACTGGTCCCAAACCAGTTGCGCTACCAAGCTGCGCTACTCGCCGATTTTTTCTGTATCTTATTTCTTCACGCTACCGCGTAATTTTGCCTGGTGCGAAGGGAGGGACTTGAACCCTCACGTCCGTAAGAACACTAACACCTGAAGCTAGCGCGTCTACCAATTCCGCCACCATCGCGTGCCCAGCAAAATTTGGGGTGGCTAATGGGACTCGAACCCACGACAACTGGAATCACAATCCAGGGCTCTACCAACTGAGCTATAGCCACCATAATTCTGGTGCGTAAGCATCTCTGCTTACTATTTTCACTGCATAACGCGGTTAGACCAACCACCGAAGCTCTTGCGCACAAACTAAATGGCGCGCCCGACAGGATTCGAACCTGAGACCTCTGCCTCCGGAGGGCAGCGCTCTATCCAGCTGAGCTACGGGCGCGTAGCGCCGTTGCGGATGGGCATACTACGGGCTTGACCTCATACTGTCCAGCGCTTTTTTATAAAAAAAACGCGTTTGATTACGCTTTGTGCATTCCGTCGATAATTAATGCAGTTTTGCTGGTTGCAGTGATGATATTGCTGAAAAAAACAGCGATATCAGAGATCGCCACGCCAATGATAGCGCAAATATTTCAGCAGTTTTAATTGCCGACGCAGACGTGAGGGCTGACGAATCAGACGATAGAGCCATTCCAGCCCTAATCTCTGCCAGATACGCGGTGCGCGAGCGACATGGCCGGTAAACACATCGTAGGTGCCGCCCACGCCCATATACAGTGCATGCGGCCAGTACGCGCGGCAATCACGCATCAGCAACTCCTGGCGCGGTGACCCCTGGGCCACCGTGACGATCTTCGCGCCGCTGGCCGCAATGCGCGCAAACAGCGCATCGCGTTCGGCGGGCGCGAAATAACCATCCTGACTGCCGACGATATTTACATTCCACTGGCGACGCAGTTTAGCGCAGGTCTCATCTAACATGGCCTGACGACCGCCAATCAGAAACACCGGAATAGCGCTGCGACCCGCACGCTCCATCAAGGCTTCCCACAAATCGGCGCCAGCGATGCGGTTAACCTGCAGCTGCGGATACTTTTTACGTAATGAACGTACCACGCTAATACCATCCGGATATTTAAATTCCGCCTCGGCAATCAGCGCGCGCAGCTGAGCATCTTCTTCCAGCGTCAGCATCTTCTCAGCATTCATTGCCACCAGCGTGCCGCAACGCGGCTGGCCATTCGGCAGCAGGAAGTGCAGGAAGCTATCCATATCGTTAAAGGCGTGAAGATCGACACCGCGCAGGTTATAGCGCGACATATCGGTTTTCATGAATCATTTTCCCAAAGGTTAAGACAGGCTATGAACCACCGGCTCGCTGCGAGCGCGAATCAACCCCGCGCGCGCTAACAGCCAGTACAACAATTTAGCCACCGCCATGCAGGCAGCAAAAATAAGACAAAAGAACACCACGCGCGATCCGAAAGCATCCAGCCCTTCACGCGCCAGCACGATCATGTTGAACACCGCGCCAAAGCAGAAACTTTGCAGGATCGCCCCGCTATAGCGATTGGAAGCATCACGGCCCTGCTGATAGAGGCTATCGAACCCTTTCATCAGCCAACCCACGGCAATCGCGCCGAGCGGGATAAACCAGACGCCCCCCATCACCAATAGCGAGCCCAGTAGAGTCGGTGAAATCGCCAGTCCTGAATGGTTGTTCAGCACTTCCCAGGTAAAGTAGTTGGCGCTGTTGAGCACAATCGATGGGCGTCCTGGCCATAGCCAGCTCGGAATAAAGACATAAAAGTCACGCCAAATCGGTGCCAGCCCCTGGAAATCAATCTTGTCGTAATTCTGCAATAACAGCGCGAGGTTTTCCCAGGGTGAGAAGGTATCACGTGTTAAATACAGGAAAGTATAAAACGCCTCGTCACCCACCACATCAAGGTTATAACGCCGTAGCGCCAGCCAGAACATGCCCGCAATCGCCATCACGCCTGCCCCCACCAGCATCCATAAAGTGATCCAACCGCGCGTAATACCAATGAACAGGAACAGAGCGAAAGCGATAATGATGTTGGCACGCGTCCCGCCCACCAGCGCATAGGTCAGTAAACCAAACGCCACCGACACCAGCAAAAACCACAGCCACTGGCGCTGCGTGGGGTTGAGGAAATAGCGGATCAGCATCGCCGGAATAAAGAAGTAGAAGAAACGTTTGAGCGCCACACCCGACACTTCGCTGGAGAAGATCTGGTTATAGGCAGAGAGTCGGAACAGCAGCAGGCCGTTATGCATAAAGAACACCGTCACCGTGCCAATCGCCACCAGCGCCAACAACAAGCACGTCAGATGGGTTTCGACACGGTTCATCTGCAGCCAGGGTTTGCGCGGCGTGGCGTTAATCGGCCTTAAACGGACTTTATAGCTGACGTAATAGATGGCGTAGAAACTGGTGGCGGCCAGCAGCGCCTGTAGCAAGAATGCCACTGGCACCACTTCCACATTGAAGCGGAAAACCAGCACACTAGTCAGGGGGAAGCCAAAGTAAAACGTCAATAAATACAGAATGGTAAAGAACAGGTGGAAGTTAAAACGCACCCGTTTAAATTCCCGCCAGGTCAAAGTCAAAATGAAACCCAGCGAGAACAGATAAACCACCAGCAGACCACTAAACTGCATCAGGCTCATGTTCTCTCCCTTTCGCTCAGGGTCAATGCGTTGCGCCAGCCTGCCAGATAGCCAGGAGCAAAAAAGCAATCGCGGATTTATCACAGTGCGCCAACTGGCGCTGCGCTTCGGCAACGCTGGACGCATCCAGTGCATCCTCGCTGAATAAAACCGGTAAACCCTGCTCACTGAGATCGCGCCAGAATGGATTCTTTCGGTTCAGTACAAAAGGAATATTGGCCTGGATTAACAAACACAGCGTTCCAATACCCTGTTGACGTTCGAACATAAAATAGCCGAGCTGGCAGCCACTGAGCAATCGCAGATAGGTGTCAAAATCTATCTTGTTGCGCAATAACGTGACTTGCCCCTGCGGGAACAGATGTAGCGCAGCGGCGGCGATCTCGTCGAGATAGGCGTGATTATTTTCCGGGTAACCGAGCGGCACCAGCACTTTCACGTTTTCGCCAAACTGGGTACGAATCGCCTGCAAGCCTTCCAGGTGGCGGTTACTGCGATCGCCAGAATTGCCCAGCAATAGCGTCAATTCCTCTCCTGCCGCTGCGGCTGGTACCGCAGCTTCGGGCATGCGGGTGGGGAAATAGAGCAGCGACGTCGGCACACGTGAATGACGCTGCTGGTAGTGATGCAGATCTCCGCGCGTAGCGAATACGTGAGCAAGGCGACGTTGTGCCATGCGGCGCAGCAAATAAAAAAGCTGATACTTCAGGCCGCGTCCCTCTTCGTACAAATCCGCGCCCCACACATGCCAGAACGCCTGCTGACGCTGCAGTTTGCCGCTCAGCAGCGCTAACCAGATGTGCGGATTGAACTGGCCATGAAAGAAGAAACGTTGCGAACGATTGGCGGCACGGGCCACCACCGCCTGTGCCAGATCGCGCTTGCTGCTAAAAGTTTCGATATGCAATGCGGTGTAGGCCTGCAGAGACGCTGGCGCAGAGGTCACCACCATGAACTGACGCGGGGCATCACCCGGCAGTTCGGCAGGCATCACTTCATTAAAGAAGCGCAACACCGTGTGGTTGTGATGTGGGATATCCGATCCCAGCACGTGAAATAGAGTCATTTTTTCCGGCAATAAATCATGAAAGCGCCACAGCAAAGGGCGAAGTAAAGCACGTAGGTCGCCATATAGGCTTGTGCGGCTCCGGCAGTACCATGCAAAGGGATCAGCCAATGAGAGAACGCCGTCAGCAGCGTGAACTGGCTGATTTCCATCAGAATATAGAAACGCAGCGACGCCTTAGCGATCACCAGGTAGCCAAAAACATAGGCGCCCACTTTAAAGACGTCACCGCATAACTGCCAGACAAACAGGTCACGCATCGCGGTAAACTGCGGGGAAAACAGTAACCAGATCGCCACATCACGCAGTAACCACACGCAAAAGCTGGCTGCCGCCACGGCGGGCAGAACAAAACGCAGGGCACGCCCTATTTCACGCGCGATTTGCGGTTTGCTTTCCAGTCGTGCCAGCGTCGGCAATAACCAGACGCTAAAGGTAGCGGTGATAAACTGCAGGTAGGCATCAGAAATACTGGTGACGGCTTGCCACAATCCCACCTGCGCCCAACCCTGCTGCTCAGCCAGCAGATTTCGCATCATCACCCACGCCACCGGCAACGTGACGGAGGTGATTAACGCCATCAGAGTAAACTTCGCCAGATTGCGCGCTAACTCAGGATGCCACGTCGGTTTTAACCAGCGCAGTGGCAGTACCTGACGATGATGACGCAGCATCAGCAATGCCGGGAACACTAACAGTGCAGGCACCAGCGCTAAACCGACTAACGCTCCGGCATAGCCGCCCAGCCACCAGCACAGCACATAGCCTACAACGCCCACGAGGCTGCCGCTAATCAGCGCCAGCGCATTGCCGCGCGCATCGCGAAAGCCCTTGAGCAATGCCAGCGTCAGATTGGCCCAGGCAATGCCGAACTGCAAAAAGGCCACGATCCTCACCACATTGGCATAGTCGTCATGACCAAACAGCGCCTGGCTGATCGGCCCTGCTGCCAGCAAGAACACCAGCGCCACCAGCGTGGAAAAGCCGATCACCATGCTCGATGCCGTGCCGGTTACCGCACGAAGCTGCTCCGGCTGTTGCTGGAACTGGGCGATGTAGGTAGTGACGCCGTTGAAAATGCCCGCGCCGGCCAATACACCCAATACGGTAATCAGCTGACGAAAGTTACCGGCTTGCCCAACGCCCTCGGGCCCGAAGCTTACTGCCAGCAGTTTCACCACCAGTAAACCGGCGATGATTTTTACCAGCGTTGATGAGGCTGTCCAGACCGAGGCTTTGGCTAACGACATCAGGCAAAGAAACTCAGCAGCGAACTGATAACCGTGCGCTGATTGTTGTCCGACAAGTTATAGAACAGCGGCAGGCGCAGCAGGCGCTCACTCTCTTTGGTGGTGAAGCGGTCATCGCCGTGGAAGCGACCAAAACGTTCACCGGCTGGCGAAGAGTGCAAGGGAATGTAGTGGAACACCGTGAGGATTTCCGCCTCTTTCATCCAGTTGATAAGCGCCTGGCGATCGTCGCTGTCGCGCAGTTTGATGTAAAACATATGCGCGTTGTGAAGGCAATTTTTTGGCACCACCGGTAGCTCGATGCGTCCTGCCGCCGCCAGCGGTTGCAGCGCATCATAATAGCGCTGCCACAGGCGCAAACGCTGCTGATTAATGCGCTCAGCCGCTTCCAGCTGCGCCCACAAATAGGCCGCCTGCAAATCGGCCATGAGATAACTCGAGCCGATATCACGCCAGGTGTATTTATCCACCTGGCCACGGAAGAACTGGCTACGGTTAGTGCCCTTTTCGCGGATGATCTCCGCGCGCTCCACCAGCTTCGCGTCATTGATCAGCGTTGCGCCACCTTCACCGCCAGCGGTGTAGTTTTTGGTTTCATGGAAGCTAAAGCAGCCAATGTGGCCAATGGTGCCGAGCGCACGTCCCTTGTACTGCGACATCACGCCTTGTGCGGCATCCTCAATCACAAAGAGCTGATGCTTCGCCGCCAGCGCCATAATACTATCCATCTCACAGGCCACGCCCGCATAGTGCACCGGCACAATTGCGCGGGTTTTCTCAGTGATCGCCGCTTCAATCAAAGTTTCATCGATATTCAGCGTGTCAGGGCGTACATCAACAAACACAATAACCGCACCGCGCAGCACAAAGGCATTGGCGGTGGAGACAAAGGTATAACTCGGCATGATCACTTCATCGCCGGGCTGGATATCAATCAGCAGCGCGGCCATTTCCAGTGATGCGGTGCAGGAGGGTGTCAGCAATACCTTTTTGCTGCCAAAGTGCTGCTCCATCCACTGCTGACAGCGACGCGTAAAACCGCCATCACCACAGAGTTTGCCGCTGGCCATTGCCGACTGCATGTATTCAACTTCGCTGCCGACAATCGGCGGTGCATTAAATGGGATCATCAGTCTTTCCTGTAAAACCAGTAAGCGGTGCTTTCCAGCCGGGCACCGCTGCGTAAATAGAGGCGCATCGCCGTGAGATTGCTGAGTTGTGTCGCCACATACAGACGCTCAAGATGCCGCACACGGCCCCAATCTGCTGCGGCCAACAGCAAGCGTTGCCCGATGCCTTTACCCTGCGCGTCAGGCAATACTGCGAGCAAGCCGATACGCGCATCGCCGTTTATTTCACGCATTGAGACGAAGCCCTGCAAGCTACCGCTTTCATCGCTGGCCACCAGGCATTGGTGATCGAAAGTGCCGCGCACCGCGTTCTCAATCCATTGCGCGTAAAAGCGCCCGCTGTCATCGGCGTTGAACCAGGGCGCACGAAAACGGCTTTGGCGGAATGCCTGCGATGCCGCTTCACGTAATGCTGGGATTTGCGCTTCACGTGCAATGCGCACGCCGAGCTGGCGCTCGGTGCGTTTGATATTGATGACGAGATCGGCCTCTCCTTCCACCAGCTGAAAGCCGTGCTGGCTCAAGGCATCAATGACGTCCGTGCGCTCGGCCGGCACTTTGGCCTGCCATAGCGTATCGGGCTGCTGCAGCGCTTCCGCCAGGGAGTGATCGCCATCCAGTTCGACACGCGCGCTGTTCACGCCAAAGAAATCGCTTTCCCACGTAAGGGGATTAATACTGACGCGGACGGGCATGGAGACGCTCCTTTGAGTTTATCGCCAGACACCTTTGGTATCGACAATCCACGGCTGCATGACCTGGCTTGCATCAATCGCACGGAACTGCGCGTGGTCGACCAGCATCACCACGACATCAGCGCGTTGCAGCGCTTCGGCGGTAGAAGCCAGCGTGGCCTCATGCGCCAGTCGGGCGGGTATTTCGGTGATGTGTGGCTCCACCACCAGCGTCGGCCCGCTGTGCCACTCGGCGATCAGGTGTGCCACCGTCATTGCTGGGCTTTCACGTAAATCGTCAATGTTAGGTTTGAAGGCCAGGCCGAAGCAGGCAATCGTCACCTCGCTGGCGCGTTTACCGCTGGCAGTCAGGCAATCGGCAAGCTGCTGTTTGACCTGATCCAACACCCACGTGGGTTTCGCATCATTCACTTCGCGCGCGGTGCGAATCAAACGTGCCAGTTCAGGATTTTGCGCCACGATAAACCACGGGTCGACAGCGATGCAGTGTCCGCCAACGCCCGGTCCGGGTTGCAGGATATTGACGCGCGGATGGCGGTTCGCCAGTGCAATCAGTTCCCAAACATTGATGTGTTGTTCCGCGCAGATCAGCGATAGCTCGTTGGCGAAAGCAATATTCACATCGCGGAAACTGTTCTCGGTGAGTTTGCACATCTCGGCAGTACGCGCGTTGGTTTCCACACACTCACCGCGCAAGAAGATGCGATACAGTTCACTGGCCCGCGCTGAGCAGACGGGCGTCATGCCGCCAATCACGCGATCGTTTTCCAGCAGTTCCACCATCACTTTACCGGGCAGCACGCGCTCCGGGCAGTAAGCGATAAACACGTCACAGTCATCATCGTGCTGCGGGAAACGAAGATCAGGGCGGGCATCGGCCAGCCATGCGGCCATCTGTTCAGTGGCGCCGACCGGGGACGTGGACTCCAGGATCACCAAATCGCCCGCTTTCAACACCGGCGCAATCGAAAGCGCCGCGGCCTGAACATAGCTGAGATCCGGTTGATGATCGCCAATAAAAGGCGTGGGCACGGCAATCAGGAAGGCATCAGCGGGTTCCGCTTGCGTGGTGGCACGCAGGAAACCGGCTTGCACTGCATCACGTACCACTTCAGCCAATTCCGGCTCTACGATGTGAATCTCACCGCGATTAATGGTATCGACCGCGCGGACACTGATATCCACGCCAATCACTTTTTTTCCCTTTGAGGCAAAAACGGCTGCCGTTGGCAGCCCAATGTAGCCCAGTCCGATAACGGAAATGGTTTCAAAACGCATAATTATACTCTGTGTTGTTTGAGTGCCTGCAGGATGCGTGCGCAGGCATGGCCATCGCCATACGGATTGTGCGCTCGGCTCATGACCTGCCAGGCTTCGTCATCGTGCAACAACTGGCTGACTTCAACGACAATCCGGTTGATATCTGTTCCCACCAATTTTACGGTTCCGGCATCCACGGCTTCCGGGCGTTCGGTGGTATCGCGCATCACCAAAACCGGTTTACCCAATGACGGTGCTTCTTCCTGAATACCGCCGGAATCGGTTAGGATCAGCCAGGAACGGTTCATTAGCCAGACAAACGGCAAGTACTCTTGCGGCTCGATCAAAATGATATTCTCGATCCCGCTGAGAATGCGGTTTACCGGCTCGCTGACGTTGGGATTGAGGTGCACCGGATAAACGATTTGCGCCTGCGGATGCTGACGCGCTATCTGCGCCAGCGCGCTGCAGATACGTTCAAAACCGCCGCCAAAGCTTTCGCGGCGATGGCCAGTGACCAGAATCAGCTTTTTCTCAGCGTCGAGGAACGGATAACGCGCCGCTAAGCGCGCGTTAAGATCGGCATCATCCAGCACCCGATCGCGCACCCACAGCAGCGCATCAATCACCGTATTGCCGGTGACAAAAATGCGCGCATCTGGCAGATTTTCACGCAGCAGATTCTGGCGCGAATTTTCGGTCGGCGTGAAGTGATAGCTGGCCAAATGGCCGGTCAAGGTGCGGTTGGCCTCTTCTGGCCACGGTGACATCAGGTTGCCGGTGCGTAATCCGGCTTCCACATGCCCCACCGGAATTTGATGATAGAAAGCGGCCAGGCTGGCGGCGAAGGTGGTGGTGGTGTCACCGTGAACCAGCACCAAATCGGGTTGGAAATCGGCCAGCACCGTTTTCATCCCCTGCAAAATACGGCTGGTGATCTCCGTCAGCCCCTGTTCCGGGCGCATGATATTCAAATCATAATCGGGCTGTAGCTGGAACAGCCGCAACACCTGATCCAGCATTTCGCGATGCTGCGCAGTGACGCACAGGCGTGACTCAAACGCAGCATCCTGCGCCAGTGCCTGCACCAGCGGAGCCATTTTGATCGCCTCAGGACGCGTGCCAAATACGGTCAGAACTTTCACGTGGCTTCTCTTAATGGCTCGTTGGTGACGTTGGGCGCGGACGACGCATCAGCGCGACGCCTGAACCCACCAGCGCGCCAATGACGCCCCACATGATCATCATAAACAGACGGCGCGGACTATCGCGCGACACAGGCTCCTCTGGCGTGCGCAGATAGCGATAGGTCTGGAACGGTTTGTCCAGCCGCGCGCCTGCCTGCAACGTGCTCAGCATGGCTTTGTTTGATCATAGCTCAAATCGTAAGCGGGTCCGCTGGCCTGCAGCGTATCCAGCTGGGCCTGCAACATTTGCTGTCCCAGCAGGAAGCGATCGCTGTCCGGCAATGCCTCACCGAGGGCCGGTGCGCGGTTTTCTTTAATGCCCTGCTGGCTGGCCACTTTCAACGCTTGCTCAATGCGCTGACGCTGACGATCGAATACCGCCTGCGCCACGTCTTGCTGGCGGTTAACCTGTGCCTGCAGTTGGGTGCTTCTCGCCTGCCACGCCCCTTTTAATTCTGCATTCAGATGACGCGCCGCGCGTTCGCTGGCATAAGCAATGTACTGGCGCAGCAGATTATTAGCATCGCTGGCGGTTTCGGCAATTAACTTGATGTTATCCAGCGTGTTGTGCGCCGCATCGGCAGGCGTGAACTGAATATTGGTGATCATATCGTCGAGCAGTGCGGCGTCGTTGTGGGCGTTGCCACTTTTGCGACTTTTGAAGTAATCGGTCTGCTGCCAGAAATCACGACGTGTATCCCAGGAGGCCAATTGCATGGTGAACTCCTGATACACCTCATCCATCACCGTGGGTGCTGGCGTGTTGAGGTTGAGCGTGTTAGTACGCACATCGAGGTTATTGAGGAATTGCTGCTGCACGAAGAAGTCACCCAACATGTTCACCGTCGGACGGTCGGTGACAGCCGTGGTGCTCCAGGCTTGTTTCATCAACATCGAGGCGAGCCATGCCAGTAGGGCAAACAGCAACGCAAAGCCGACAATCCAGCGCTTACCGCGCCACAGCGTGCAGCCGAGGCCGCGCACATCCAGTTCGTTCTCCACAACCACAGAGGTCATAACAAAAGTCCTTATCAGGGTACTGATCGGGGTAACTTATTTTTTATCTTCGCCGCTGCTTTGCCAGCGGCGTTTTATACGACGAATTTTGCGCGCGACGCGCCAGGCATGTTTCAGGCAATAGCCGTAAAGGAAAAACGCCATCAGGAACAACACCAGCATCACCCATTCGGGGATGAAGGCGAGGTATTCGCCCAGCACGCCGATACCGGCTAACAGCGCTGCGGCCACGGTGATCAGGACAAATGCCTGACGTGAAGTAAAACCTGCGCGCATGATCAAATGGTGAATATGCTGGCGGTCCGCAGAAAACGGGCTCATACCTTTGCGCAGGCGGCGATACATAATCGCCACCATGTCCATGAGCGGGATGGCAATCAGCCACAGCGCAGTGACCGGGGTGATGGGATGACTCAATCCCTGAGTGGTTTCCAGCAGAATCCAGATGATGGTGAAGCCAATCATGGTGCTGCCTGCATCGCCCATAAACACTTTATAGCGGCGACCAATCAGGCCCAGATTGAGCAAAATATAGGGGATGGTGGCGGCGATCATGGCAAAACACCACATCGCGAGACTGGTTTGACCGTCGAAATAGAGGATGATACCCATCGCGGCGAAGGTCACACTGGCGAGCCCGCCCAGCAAACCATCAATACCATCCACCATATTAAAGGCATTAATGGCCGCCCAGACGGCGAACAGCGTCAATACATAGCCAAAGGGCCCTACCACCAACTCCACAGGGCCGATGATAAAGCCCAGACTGAGCAGATAGAGCTTGGCGCCGACCATCATCACAACGGCGACCGTCGCCTGAACCAACGCACGAATTTTAACGCTGATATCAAAGCGATCGTCTAACGCGCCAACCAGCACTAAAACGCCTGCGCAGCTTAAATAGAGCGCCGCATGCGGCAAATAATAATTTGAGATGGCGAAAGCAAAGCAAATCCCTGCATAAACTGAGATGCCACCTACTAACGGAATGGCGCCATGGTGTCGTTTTCTCGAATTAGGTGTGTCCACTAGCCCAATTTTTTTAGCGGCTTTACGGGCAAAAAATAGGAACACTAAAGTAAAAAGAAAAACTAAAACCAAAGCTCAGTACTCATAGTGAGTAAATTCACGTTAACGCTCTCAGCTAAAATCATCGACAACAATATGCAAGACTCTTGCCATTGCCGTATATCCTTTGTCCGAATTATGCCTGCGAAAAGTCTGATTGCTGAAAAATCCAGCATCCTTCAGGCACAATCCTCATAATGCTTCCTGACTGGGCTAATCCTAATGCCCATAAATGAAAAACGCCACGTTAAGACGTGGCGTTAGCAATAAATCCTGGCAAATTGTGCGCACAAATCGCTTCGCTTAGCGATTCAGTTTCGCCAACTTACGAGCGCTTCATCATATCGAAGAATTCGTCGTTGGTTTTCGTCATTGCCAGTTTATTGATGAGGAACTCCATCGCGTCAATTTCACCCATTGGATGGATGATTTTGCGCAGGATCCACATTTTCTGCAGCTCTTCCTGCGTGGTAAGCAGCTCTTCTTTACGCGTACCAGAACGATTGTAATCAATCGCTGGGAAGACACGTTTTTCGGCGATTTTACGCGACAGGTGCAGTTCCATGTTACCTGTACCTTTAAATTCTTCGTAAATCACTTCGTCCATCTTCGAACCGGTATCAACCAGCGCGGTCGCGATGATGGTCAGGCTGCCACCCTCTTCCACATTACGTGCTGCACCGAAGAAACGCTTCGGACGATGCAGGGCGTTGGCGTCGACACCACCGGTCAACACTTTACCAGAAGCCGGTACTACGGTGTTATAAGCACGCGCCAGACGGGTAATGGAGTCAAGCAGGATGATAACGTCTTTCTTGTGTTCGACCAGGCGCTTAGCCTTCTCGATCACCATCTCAGCAACCTGAACGTGGCGTGAAGCCGGTTCGTCGAAGGTTGATGCGATAACTTCGCCTTTCACCAGACGCTGCATCTCGGTCACTTCTTCCGGACGCTCGTCAATCAGCAGCACCATCAACACGCAATCAGGATAGTTGTAGGCGATGCTCTGTGCGATGTTCTGCAACAGCATGGTTTTACCGGCTTTCGGCGGTGCCACAATCAGACCACGCTGACCACGACCAATCGGTGATGCCAGATCCAGCACGCGAGCGGTCAGATCTTCAGTTGAGCCATTACCGCGCTCCATACGCATACGATTATTTGCATGCAGTGGCGTGAGGTTTTCGAACAGAATCTTGTTACGCGCGTTTTCCGGCTTGTCGTAGTTAACTTCGTTAACTTTCAACAGCGCAAAGTAACGTTCACCCTCTTTTGGCGGGCGAATTTTACCAGAAATGGTGTCACCAGTGCGGAGGTTGAAACGGCGGATTTGGCTAGGAGAAACGTAGATATCATCGGGACCGGCGAGGTAGGAGCTGTCTCCAGAACGGAGGAAACCAAATCCGTCCTGCAATATCTCCAGCACACCATCACCAAAGATGTCTTCGCCACTTTTCGCATGCTGTTTAAGGATAGAGAAAATAATATCCTGTTTACGCATACGTGCCTGGTTTTCCAGACCCATATTTTCGCCGAGGGTAATCAGCTCAGAAACCGGCGTGTTCTTTAATTCGGTAAGATTCATAGTGAGGGTTCTTAAACTCGGGGTAATTCTCGGAATGATTGTCGTGAGTGGTATGGCGAAAATTCCATGCCTGTTAATGGCTCTTTTTTCAACTCTGCTCGACGATTATCGTCTGATGTGGCGATAGGAAACGAAGAGATGGTCGAAAGGTGATGCCGAATGTGCTAGTCATCAGATTGCCAAACCACGATAACGTTCAATGCGAGCAGGGTCTGACAAGGGAAAACTTTAGATGCAAACTACAAGGTAAGTGCGTAATGCAGTGAGGTCAACTTAACACGCCTTAAAGGAGACGTCCAGCAGTGGCGAAAAAATTCACCACTGCGGAACAACGCCGTGCTGGGCTTAGGCCAGGTTAGCGTTCAGGAACTCTTTCAACTGGCCTTTAGACAGTGCGCCAACCTTGGTGGCAGCCACTTCACCGTTCTTAAACAGCAGCAGCGTCGGGATACCACGAATGCCATATTTAGGCGCAGTGCCCGGGTTGTCATCAATGTTCAACTTGGCGATGGTAAGCTTACCGTCGTACTCTTCTGCAACTTCGTCGAGAATGGGGGCGATCATTTTGCAAGGACCACACCATTCTGCCCAGAAATCTACCAGAGTGACACCGTCGGCTTTCAGCACGTCAGTGTCGAAACTGTCATCGGTCAAGTGAACGATTTTATCGCTGCTCATGTTTAACTCCAAAGATTGTGCCTGGCGAATTGGCGTAAAATATACCAACGTAGGTTGACTTTATTTCATCGGATACGCTTTCGTAAAGCGCTAGTAAGCTGATATTCTACCACACTATGAGCAAAACACACTTAACTGAACAGAAGTTTTCCGACTTCGCCCTGCACCCACAGGTGGTTGAAGCCCTTGATACTAAAGGCTTTTCTTACTGCACGCCTATCCAGGCGTTGGCACTGCCTTTTGCGCTTTCAGGGCGTGATGTAGCGGGTCAGGCGCAAACCGGTACCGGAAAAACGATGGCGTTCCTGACGTCAACGTTTCATCATCTTCTTTCTCATCCAGCCGCCGAAGGCCGCCAGATTAATCAGCCACGTGCGCTGATCATGGCCCCGACGCGTGAACTTGCTGTGCAGATTCATGCTGATGCAGAACCGCTGTCGAAATCGACAGGCCTGAAACTGGGTCTGGCATATGGCGGTGACGGCTACGACAAACAGCTGAAAGTGTTAGCTGACGGCGTCGATATTCTGGTGGGCACCACGGGTCGCCTGATCGATTACGCGAAACAAAATCACATCAACCTCGGCGCTATTCAGGTCGTGGTATTGGATGAAGCCGATCGCATGTTCGATCTTGGCTTTATTAAAGACATCCGCTGGCTGTTCCGCCGCATGCCGCCGGCCACCCAGCGTCTGAGTATGTTGTTCTCTGCGACCCTTTCTTACCGCGTACGTGAACTGGCGTTCGAACACATGAACAATGCCGAATACGTGGAAGTGGAACCCGAGCAGAAAACCGGCCACCGCATTAAAGAAGAACTGTTCTACCCTTCGAATGAAGAGAAGATGCGTCTGCTGCAAACCTTGCTGGAAGAAGAGTGGCCCGATCGCGCCATCATCTTCGCCAACACCAAGCATCGTTGTGAAGACGTCTGGGGCCATCTGGCCGCTGATGGTCACCGCGTAGGTCTGTTGACCGGCGATGTCGCGCAGAAAAAACGTCTGCGTATCCTTGATGACTTCACTAAAGGTGATGTCGATATCCTGGTCGCCACCGATGTCGCGGCACGTGGTCTGCACATTCCTGCCGTCACCCACGTGTTTAACTATGATCTTCCGGACGATCGTGAAGACTATGTACACCGTATTGGTCGTACCGGCCGCGCCGGCGCCAGTGGGCACTCCATCAGCCTGGCCTGTGAAGAGTACGCACTGAACCTGCCAGCCATCGAAGAGTATATCGGTCACGGTATTCCGGTGAGCAAGTACAGCAGCGAAGCATTACTGGGCGAACTGCCACCACCTAAACGCCTGCAGCGCAGTCGTTCAGGTAACGGCCCACGCCGTGGCGGAAACAACAGTAACCGTCGCAGCAGTGCACCGCGCAACAACAACCGTAAACGTCCGAGTTAAGCACACCATGCTAAGCGCATCGTCACTTTATGCTGCGATTGATTTAGGCTCTAACAGCTTTCATATGTTGGTGGTGCGCGAAGTGTCCGGCAGTATTCAGACCGTTGCGCGAATAAAGCGCAAAGTGCGTCTGGCTGCCGGTTTGGATAAAGCCAACCAGCTCTCGCCTGAGGCGATGCAGCGCGGTTGGCAATGTCTGAAACTCTTCTCTGAACAGCTGCAAGATATTCCCCCCGAGCAAATCCGTGTGGTGGCTACCGCCACGCTGCGTATTGCAGAAAACGCACAGGATTTTCTGGCTAAAGCTGTCGATATTCTTGGCTGCCCGGTGAACGTTATCAGCGGTGAGGAAGAGGCGCGCCTGATTTATCAAGGTGTTGCCCATACCACCGGCGGTTCCGATCAGCGATTAGTGGTGGATATTGGCGGTGGCAGCACTGAATTAGTGACCGGCGAAGGTTCACACGCAAACACGTTATTTAGTTTATCGATGGGCTGCGTCACCTGGCTGGAACGCTATTTTGGCGATCGTCATCTGGCGAAAGAGAATTTCGAGCAGGCTGAACAGGCGGCTCGTGAAATCATTCGTCCGGTGGCCGCTGCTTTGCGTGCAAAGGGCTGGCAGATTTGCGTTGGCGCCTCGGGCACCGTTCAGGCGTTGCAGGAAATTATGGTCGCACAGGGCATGGATGAACGCATCACCCTGAGCAAGCTGCAGCAGCTTAAACAGCGTGCGATTCAGTGCGGTAAGCTGGAAGAGCTGGAAATTGAAGGATTGACGTTAGAGCGCGCGCTGGTGTTTCCCAGCGGCCTGTCGATTCTGATCGCTATCTTCCATGAACTCAGCATCGACAGCATGACGCTGGCCGGTGGTGCGCTGCGTGAAGGTCTGGTGTATGGCATGTTGCATCTGCCGATCGATCGCGATATTCGCAGCCGCACGCTGCAAAACGTCCAGCGCCGATTTTCCATTGATGTGGAACAGGCCGGCCGCGTACGTCAGCTGGCGGAGAGTTTTTTCCGTCAGGTCAGCAGTAGCTGGAAGCTGGATAATCGATGTCGCGATTTGCTCCTGAGCGCCTGTTCCATCCATGAAATTGGCCTGAGCGTCGATTTTCGTCAGGCCCCGCAGCACGCCGCTTACCTGATTCGCCATCTCGACCTGCCTGGCTTTACCCCCGCACAGAAAAAAATGCTCGCCTGCCTGCTACAAAATCAGAGCGGCAGTATCGATCTGGGTTTACTGACGCAGCAGAATGCCGTGCCGCCCCGTACGGCCGAGCGTTTAAGTCGTTTATTACGTCTGGCGATTATCTTCTCCAGCCGTCGTCGCGATGACACGCTGCCTGCGGTACGTTTACAGGCGGATGATGATGCACTGCATCTGACATTGCCCGATGGCTGGCTCGAAGCGCATCCGCTGCGTGCCGAGTTGCTGGAACAAGAGAGTCATTATCAGTCGTATGTGCACTGGCTACTGACTATCTTTTGATCAAACCTGCTGCGCTTGCTGATGCTGCGTTGAAAAGCTCCCGTCAAATGCTCATTTACGGCATGTAAACTCCGCTTTGCCAGGAACTTTTCGCCTTGCCTCCGCTACGCTCGCAACGGTTCTCGCTAGAGGCCTGGCCTGAATGAACGGCAGGGGATTTACCCTTTCTTCGCATTCTCCAGCATCGCGCGTAACCCGGCGACGCGCGTCTGTCCGGTTTTCACTCGCTCTTCCGCGCTGATCACCTTTTTCTCGCGCTCCCACACCACATCGTCCTGCGGCAATTCCATCAGGAAACGGCTCGGCTCCGGTCGCATCAGTTCGCCATATTGACGACGTTCCCGGCACAGGGTAAAGGTCAGCTCTTTCTGGGCGCGGGTAATGCCCACATAGGCCAGACGACGTTCCTCTTCGATGTTGTTCTCATCAATGCTGCTTTGATGCGGTAATAATCCCTCTTCCATACCGACCAGATATACATACGGAAACTCCAGCCCTTTTGACGCATGTAGCGTCATCAGCTGCACCTGATCACTATCTTCATCGCTCTCACCGCGTTCCATCATGTCGCGCAGCGTGAAGCGCGTCACCACCTGCGCCAGCGTCATCGGCTCATTCAGCTCGTCGCCTTCCAGCATTTCCGTCATCCACTGGAACAAGGTGTTGACGTTTTTCATGCGCATTTCAGCGGCTTTTGGACTCGGTGAGGTTTCAAACAACCAGCTTTCGTAATCAACGCCGCGAATCAGATCGCGTACTGCATTCACCGGCTCGCGTTCCGTCAGTTGGATAATCTCATTCAGCCACTGAGTAAAACGCTGCAGATGCTCCAATCCACGCCCGCTCAGCGTCTGTTCCAGCCCCATATCAAAACTGGCATTGAACAGACTTTTACTGCGCAGGTTGGCCCATTCACCGAGCTTCTGCAGCGTTGCGGAACCAATCTCACGGCGCGGCGTGTTGACGATGCGCAGGAAGGCGCTGTCATCTTCCTGATTGGTCAGCACGCGCAAATAAGCCAGTAGGTCTTTGATCTCGGGGCGCGAGAAAAACGACGTGCCGCCAGAAATGCGATACGGAATACGATTCTGCATCAGCTGCTTTTCAAATACGCGCGACTGGTGATTGCCACGATAGAGAATCGCATAATCTTTGTAGGCGGTTTTATTCACGAAGTGATGGGCGATCAGCTCACCGGCGACCCGCTCGGCCTCATGATCTTCATTATTCGCACTCAGCACCTTCAGCTCACTGCCTTCGCCAAGTTCGGAGAACAGACGCTTCTCGAACACATGCGGATTATTGGCAATCAGGATGTTAGCCGACTTCAGAATGCGCTGGGTCGAACGATAGTTCTGCTCCAGTTTCACCACTTCCAGTGCCGGGAAGTCTTCTTTAAGCAACACGAGGTTCTGCGGCCGCGCGCCACGCCAGGAATAGATCGACTGATCGTCATCACCGACGACGGTGAACCGCGCCCGCGCGCCCACCAGCAGTTTCACCAGCTCATACTGGCTGGTGTTAGTGTCCTGATACTCATCCACCAGCAGGTAACGAATACGCTGCTGCCAGCGTTCACGCACTTCCTGATTGCGCTGCAGCAGCAAGGTAGGTAATGCGATCAGATCGTCGAAATCCAGCACGTTGCAGGATTTCAGATGCTGGTCATACAGCTGATAGCAGTGGGCAAAAATCTGGTCGCGCTGCGATTGGGCCAGTCCGACCGCCGTCTGCGGGTCGACCAGATCATTCTTCCAGTTGGAGATGGTGGAAATAAGCTGCTGCAGTAAGGTTTTATCCTCCTCCAGCCACTGTTGGGTCAGGTCTTTTAGTAGCGCCAGCTGATCCTGATCGTCGAACAGTGAGAAGCTGGCCTTCATCCCCAGCGCTTTATATTCACGTTTGATGATCTCGAGGCCCAGCGTGTGGAAGGTCGAGATCATCAGGCCGCGCGCCTCTTTGCGCCCCAGCGTTTGCGCCACGCGCTCTTTCATCTCGCGCGAGGCCTTATTGGTAAAGGTCACGGCGGCGATATGGCGCGCCTGATAGCCGCACTCACGGATCAGATGGGCGATTTTGTTGGTGATGACGCGGGTTTTACCCGAGCCCGCACCGGCCAGCACCAGGCAAGGACCGGTGACAAATTCGACAGCACGTTGTTGGCCGGAGTTTAAACGCATAACGGAAGATCACTCAGAGCTAAAAGTAGGGGCAACCCAAAGGCGCCTGATGAGCGCACCATGGCGCGCCCCTTCGAAGAATTAAGGTATATAATGCAGGCCGCATTATACACAACGAGACAAGATCATGGCGAAAACCGCGGCGGCTTTACACATCCTCGTCAAGGATGAAGCGCAGGCCAAATCCCTGCTGGCTCAGCTGGAAAAAGGCGCGAACTTCCAGCAGTTAGCAAAGAAACATTCGACTTGCCCATCGGGCCGCAACGGCGGCGATCTGGGGGAGTTCCGTAAAGGTCAGATGGTGCCCGCCTTTGATAAGGCGGCATTCTCCTGCCCGCTGTTGCAACCTTACGGACCGGTGAAAACCGCCTTTGGTTATCACATCATCAAAGTCCTGTGGCGTAACTGATCACTTTTTACTCTTCATCTGCTGCAACACGTTGCTGCACTGATTGGCATCGGTATCGCTCGGTGAAATCAGTGCCAACAGCGCGGCGGCCGGTGCCACCACCGCGCCCAGCGCCACCGCAGCGGCACCACGCGCGATCAGCGGTCCGGCTTTCACTCCCGCATCCGGATTTTTGAAGGTGCCACGCACATACAGCGGCGATCGCAGTGTAATGATGCGAATGCCTTTGCTGTCTGGATTAATGGATAAATCCAGCCTTTCGTTGGCAAAGTTAACGTTGCCCGCCACGTTGATCACCGCGTTTTCCGTATCCAGCACAAACACTTTCGGCGTGGCCACGCCCTGGCGGATGTTGAGATCGGTGGCGGCACAGTTGATGCGCACCTCATCGTCGCCAAACAGTTTACCGACCACATAATTGCCGACGTTAAGGCCGGCAATCTCCATCAGGCTACGGCTGATCAAGCCATCATTCATCAGCAGCTTCAGCTCACCGTTACTGGTCCCTAAAATATCTGCCACCGAGTTGCCGGTGCCGCTCAGGCTGGCATCGCCGTTTAGCTGACCGAGGCTGCGCTGCATTGCGGTGACATCCGGGAACAGCTGGCGGAGTTGCAGTTTGCGTGCATGCAAATCAGCACGCGCGCGCATCGGGCTTTTATCCCCTTCCAGATGAATAGTCGAGTTGATGCTGCCGCCGGCCATACCGAATCGCAGCGGATCGAGCAGCAAATCGCCGTTCTTCAGCTGCAGATGGGTGTAGAGATCGCTGAGCGGCAGCTTGCTGCTGTGTTCAATGCGCTTACCGCTGAACTTCACATCCGCATCCATCGCATCCCAGCTTTTGGTCTCAAACTTGTCATGCGGCAGCACGCGATCCGCTGGTTGAGTCGATGCGTCACCGCGCTGGGCTTTGGCCTGTTGGGTTTTCTCACTGCCTTTACCCGAATTCACGCCAATCAGCGGGCCCAAATCCGCCATGCGCAGCTGGTTCGAGGATAATTCCCCGGTCAGAGTCGGACGCGGTTTTACCTGGCGATACGTCAGCGAACCATGAATATCGCTATCGCCAATGTGACCATTGAAGTTTTCGTAGCGGAACAGCGGGCCTTTCTCTTCATTAAAGCGCGCAATCAGATGGCCGTCGGTTTCATACGGCGGCGTATCCGGCAGCAGCACGCCGGTTAAACCGTACAGGTTTGCCAACGTATCGCCAGCAAAGCGCAGGCGCACATCCAGCCCACCCAGGTTCAACGGGTCTTGCAACGTTCCGTCCACGCGCACGCGTGTGGTGCCATTGCGCACATCGACCTGCAGCGGGAACGGCGTGGTTTTGCTGCGCAATGAGAGCATGCCGCCAATTTTGCCGTCGCCCTCAAGTTTCTGGTCGTTATAAGTTCCGTCCGCCTGCCAGCCAAAGACAAAATCGCCCGCGCCCTTCTGCTGATCGTTGCCGCCCGCCAACTGCGCGTACGGCACCGGTTTACCCAGTGGATTAATGGTCACGGTGACATCGGCTTTATTGATGGCATCGCGATAGCGCACCTGGCCTTTGTCGAACAGGATGTTATCAAGGCGGAAGGACCAGGCAGAGGGGGCCGCGTTGGGATCGCTGCTGCCACTGCTGGCTAAGTTGAAGGTCCAGTTATTCTTTTTATCAGCAGTCTGTACCAGACGCGCGTCCGGCAACTGCATTTTAATCCACGGCAGATAAACCTGTTTGTGCAGCAACGCCAGCGGCGCGATGGTGGCTTCTACGCGCTGCAGATGCACCATGGTGACATCAGGAATGTTGGGGGGATTACCCAGCATGACATCATCCGCATGCACCTGTGGCCATGGCACCCAACTGCGCCAGCCAGGCTCTTCGCGGTTACGCACCCAGGCGACGCCCAAATCGCCACGGATGGCGAAAGGCCGATTCAACTCTGTGGAGACTTTTTGGTTG
Organism: Pantoea rodasii; assembly: GCF_002095465.1. GTDB lineage: Bacteria > Pseudomonadota > Gammaproteobacteria > Enterobacterales > Enterobacteriaceae > Pantoea > Pantoea rodasii. The sequence continues at coordinate 73,765 of NZ_MLFP01000016.1, forward strand.
ATGGTTGGCTTCAGGCGATTCCAGTCGAAGGTGGCGATAATCACCACGACCACCACAACCAGCAACAATAAAATCCCGAAAACCCAACTCAGGACTTTTCCCGTACGTGACATTCTACTTCCTCCTTGCCCCTTAAACGTCTCAATTAACTGTAGTCGAGACGTTGCGGAACGGGATCAGGGAAGCTCTAATGCCATGGTTTCCAGCTTGCTGAAGGGGACAGGACGCGAGAAGAAATAGCCTTGTGCGGCCATGGCGGGTGAATTACGCACCTGCTGCCACTCTTCTTCGGTCTCCACACCTTCCACGATGACGCCGTTGCAATAACGGTTGATCAGCGCCAGCAGCATGGAGAACAGTGAGCGACCTTCATCGGTGGAACGCAGTAGCATGAACAGTTCGCGCGACAGCTTGATGTAGTCATAACGCAGTTCCGTCAACGCGGAGAAATTCGCCATGCCTGAGCCAAAGTCATCGAGCCACAGCGGGCCCAATTCAGGCATCTTCGCCACCATCTCTTCCTGCGGCAGCGCATGGTGCTCAGTCAGTTCAAAGCGTACCCAAGGCAATTGCGTGATCAACTGGCGGATATCATCATGCTGCTCGATCGCCAGCAGCGTGGGTCCATCAATATTCACTGATGCAACCAACTTACGCTGGCAGAAAAAGTGTGACCACTGTAATAACAGCTCAAGCTGTTCCTCGACGACATCAAGTCGCTGCGCGATAGTCAGCGCTTCAAAATAGGCTTCGGGTGACAACCTTTTTTCTGGTGCGGATGGATGGGTCACCGCAGTCAGTAATTCAATAGCCAGTAAGCGGCCGGAGACCTGGTAAATCGGCTGGAAAGTATAGAGTCGTTGGCACTGCTGCCAGAAGAAACGCGTTTCCTGTTGTTGCTCCAGTTCAATTGAAATAGGCAGCCGATGACTCAAATTGTTCATCACCATGGTTTTTTCCTGGTAGGTGGTGGGTGCCTGCAATTAGCTTCTCAGCGGCAAGTATCGGCCATCGACGCGATAACTTTATTGGTCTCAGCAGCCACACGAGCAGTTGAGTGTATCAGCAGGTTTCAGTCTTAATCGGCAAAACAAACGGCGCTTTGGCCGCTAAATCGCCGTGGACGGGGCGATTCACCACCTTAAGTTAAATTAAAACGTCGTTTTAAAAACCATTGACAGCTGCCATACCAGACGCGAGACTCGTGGGCAGAATTCACTACAGGCCGAAGACCATGACGCAGAAGAACATCGCCATCATTGGCGAATGCATGATTGAGCTGTCCGAAAAAGGTGAGAATATCAAACGCGGTTTTGGCGGTGATACGCTAAACACGGCGGTTTATCTGGCGCGTCAGTCAGATAGCCAGCAGCTGCGGGTGGATTACGTCACCGCACTGGGCACCGACAGTTTCAGTGACCAGATGATCGCTGCCTGGCAGCAGGAGCAGGTAAACACCCAGCTGATTCAGCGCCTCGACAATAAAATGCCGGGCCTGTACTTCATCGAAACCGACGATCACGGCGAGCGCACATTCTGGTATTGGCGCAACGATGCCGCCGCGCGCTTCTGGCTGGATGGCGCGGAATCTGAGGCGATCTGTAAACAGCTAGCCCATTACGATTATCTTTATCTCAGCGGCATTAGCCTGGCGATTCTGCCGGCCGCCAGTCGCGAGAAGCTGATGGCCCTGCTCAGCGCCTGCCGTCAAAACGGTGGAAAGGTCATTTTCGACAACAACTATCGACCGCGTCTGTGGGCTGATCAAGCCAGCGCGCAGCAAGCTTACGCAGAGATGCTGCGTCATACCGATATGGCCTTCCTGACGCTGGATGATGAACATCTGCTATGGGGCGAACAGCCGCTGGAGGCAGTGATTGCGCGCACGCGTGAAGCGGGCGTGCAGGAGATCGCCATCAAACGCGGTGCCGATGCCTGTTTGGTAGCAATTGGCGATGAACCACTGCGTGAAGTGCCCGCCATCAAGCTGGCTAAAGAGAAGGTGATCGATACCACGGCTGCGGGCGACTCGTTTAGCGCGGGTTATCTGGCAGTCCGTCTGGCCGGAGGGAGTGCGGAAGACGCCGCCGCCTGCGGTCACCTGACTGCCAGCACCGTGATCCAGCATCGTGGGGCGATCATCCCATTAAGCGCCATGCCGTAATAGCCTTAATCACTGCACTGCCCAGCGGCGCTCTTTCAGGCACAGAGCCTGGCGCCGCTGGATCTCCGCTGGCGCGATGAATTGCGCCACTCGATCACTTTGCCGTGTTGATTTGATAATCCCGACTTACACAATGAACAGGATAATTTGCCTTAAATCCCGACATTGCACTGCTAATTTTGACTAACCTCGCCAGCCATCCATCTTTAACACTTATCCGCCCACGCCAGTTTAGAAATCTTTACCATATCAATTTAAATTCAATGTATTACGGAAAGAATTCGGGCCGCCAGGCATAGTCCGAAACTGCAAAAATGGCGGGTTTTCGGCTGGACGCCAGCACGAAAACAGACCATGTTTTAATCAATAACAGCAGGACGCTGTTCATCCGGCCGCGAACAAAATAATGACAACACGACTCGCTCAGGACTGATTTATGCACACAGAAATCATTAATATCTGGCCGCACGGTGACGCGCCAGGCGCGAGTGATTCGCGCGCTCAACCGCAAATTGTCGATCTCGCCAAAGAGTATGAACCCTATGACCGCGCCGCCACCGGCGTGCGCTGTCCGGAAATGGCGATCTGGCACCCTGAAACCTCCAACGGCATCACGTTACTGGTGGCACCCGGCGGCGGCTATCAGCGTGTACTGATTGATCGTGAAGGCAGCGCACTCGCTACTTTCTTCACATCGATGGGCTACACGCTGGCGGTAATGACTTATCGCCTGCCTTACGATGGTCATCATGAAGGTCCCGATGCGCCGCTGGCCGATGCACAGCGTGCCGTCCGCGTGCTGCGTGAACGCGCGCAGCGTGCCTTAACGGCAAATACATTGTGATGATGGGCTTTTCAGCGGGTGGACACGTGGCGGCCAGTCTGGGCACGCGCTTTGCTGAGAAAGTGTATCCGGTGCAGGATCAGGCCGATAGCTTCTCGCCACGTCCGGATGCCATGGTGCTGCTCTATCCGGTGATCAGCATGCGGGACGGCCTGGCGCACGAAAGCTCACGCACGCGTCTGCTAGGTGCATGGCCGGATCAAAAGTTGATTGAGGCTTACTCATTGGAAACGCGCGTGCATGCGCAGACACCGCCCACGCTGCTGATTCACGCGTCCGATGATGAAGCCGTCTCGGTGAACAACAGCATGGTGTTTTTCAGCGCCCTGCGCGAACACAAGGTGCCGGTGGAGATTCACTTCTATCAGAAAGGCGGTCATGGATTTGGCATTCGCGGCGTGGCCGATCTGCCCCTCGCCAGTTGGCCGATGCTGGTCACCGAATGGCTGCGCGCCAAATGATCCTCTTCATACTTTGAACCGCAGCAGCGTTGGCTGCGTGGATGCGCCCCAGTCACTTACTCATGTAAGCTCCTGGGGACTTATCCACTTGCCGCCTTGCTGCGATTCAAATTATTTCGAGGATTTCAGGTATCTAATCAGGCTTCAGACGCCAGGAATTTGACGTAATGCATCTGGCATCATGACGAGGGTTGAGCCGGGTCAGTGGCGCTCGCGCTGCCGTTACTTTCCGGTTTGACCTCATCCGGCGCCGCCGGTGCAGCAGGCGCGTCCGGGACTTTCATCACTTTATCCCAACCTTCCTGCAGCATCTTGATGTTGGTTTCGGCTTCACCCTGCGGCTGAATCAGCACCATGGTCAGTTCCTGGGTCAGTTGCTGACGCAGTTCCTGATTCAGCTGCTCGCGCGTTAGCTCGCCAAGAAACGTTTGGCGCAGCTTTTGATACTGCTCCGGCGCGATATCGACTACCGCATTCTGCTGCGAGCGCAAACGCTGCCCCATCAAAATATCGGTGTCAGTGCGCGCATAAGTGGCGAACAACTTGTTCAGTTCCAACAGCTTCTGCGCCATCAGCGCATCGAACTCATCCTGCGGCAGCCCTTTATCACGCACCGCCGCCAGCTCTTTCGCCACCTGATTCATGTTCTGTGGCAACGAAGCGTTGGGACTGTCCATGTTGATGGAACATTGCGCACGCTGATACAGCACGCGGCAGTCAAAACCGACCTGCACGTTCTGCGCTTTGCTGTCCGCCAGCGCACGCTGCACATGCCAGAACAGCGCTTCACGCGCCAGATCGCTCTGCCAGTAATGTTGCAGATTCTGCGAGTCACGAATCGGTTGCCACGGCGTATCCCACACCAGCGACAGGCGATCCTGATTCATCCCGCCGTTAACCAGATTGACGGGCTGATGCGGCAGAGGCGACAGCGTCGGCAGTGCCGCCGGCGCTACGCGTTTGCCCTTCAGCGGGGAGAAGGTTTTATTGATTTGCTCCGCCATGCTGCGGCTATCAACGTTACCCACCACGTATAAGGTCATGCCATCCGGCGTGTACCACTGCTGATAGAAGCTGTTGAGCTGAGCAATATCCACCGGCGCGCGCGGCTGCTCGCCTGGATCGTGTGCCAGCATCGCAGAACCTTTCAGGCGATAGCGCCACCAGACATCCTGGGTATTCTGCGGCCAGGTGGCGATCGGATCGGTCGCGGTCAGCGCGGTCGAAACCACCTGCTCATTAATGGTCATTTTCCCTGCGGTTGCCGCCAGCCAGCTCAGCGCTTCTTTCAGCAAATCTGGGCGGTTATTGGGCAAACTCAGGTTGTATTGGGTGTAATCGTACGACGAAATCGCCGGTGGCAGTGGTCGCTGCGGATCCATAGCTTGCTGCCACAGCGCACGCTGCTGATTAGTGTCCAGCGCGGCGTTATGCACCATCGCCAGACGGGGAATTAAGTGGCTAAAGCCGGTTTGCTGCGCACTCTCCACCAGCGAACCGGTGTTAACGATGAGACGCAACTCAATGCGATCGCTTGGACGCTGTGGCGTGGTCAGAAGCTGCCAGTTAAAACCATTGTCCAGTTTGCCTTCCTGCCACGCGGGATCGGGCTGGAGTGTTTCGGCATGTGCGCCGAAGCCGGATGCCGCAAGGATCAATCCGCCAACCAAAAGCCGAATTCTGGTGCCCTGCATGTGAACCCCTACATAAACAGATCAACGCTCGTTATCGCGACATGTGCGGCCACATCTTTGGTGGCCGACGCGGCAAGTTGCCGCCACGTTTATTGAAGAACAGACTCTTTGACCACAGGAAGGTCAGGATGTCGCGCAACGAGGTAAAAAATCGGGAAAAAAATCAATGGGGTTTATTATGCAAATGCCCGCTGTCAGGGCAAGCGACAGCGGGCATTTCTTGGGAATTTAACGCAAATAGACGATCAGACGCTGGTTTGTGAGGCGTTATTGACCTTTTTCGCTGAAGAAAGTGTCGCTTTCATCTGCTTTTCATCCAGTTGGCCCACCCACTTCGCCACCACCACCGTCGCCACGCCGTTACCGACCAGGTTGGTCAATGCACGCGCTTCGGACATAAAGCGGTCGATACCCAGAATCAGCGCCAGACCCGCTACCGGCAAATGCCCCACCGCTGACAACGTCGCCGCCAGCACGATAAAGCCACTGCCGGTGACACCCGCTGCCCCTTTTGAAGAGAGCAACAACACCACGAGCAGTGTGATCTGATGGAAGATATCCATATGCGCATTGGTGGCCTGCGCAATAAACACCGCCGCCATCGTCAGATAAATCGAAGTGCCATCCAGGTTGAACGAGTAGCCGGTTGGAATCACCAAACCCACCACCGATTTCTTACAACCCAGCTTCTCCATCTTATCCAGCATGCGTGGCAGTGCCGATTCAGATGAAGAAGTCCCCAGCACAATCAGCAGCTCTTCTTTGATGTAGGCGACGAATTTGAAGATGCTGAAGCCTGCCCAACGTGCAATCAAGCCCAGCACCACCACCACAAACAGCACACAGGTGATGTAGAAACAGATAATCAGCTGACCCAGTTGCACCAGTGAACCGACACCGTATTTACCGATGGTGAAGGCCATGGCACCGAAAGCACCGATTGGCGCCAGACGCATAATCATGTTGATCACGCCGAAGATCACTTTCGAGAAGCTCTCAATGACGTTAAACATCACCGTACCGGCGTTGCCTAAACGATGCAGTGCAAAGCCAAACAGGATGGCGAACAGCAGCACCTGTAAGATGTTGCCACTGGCAAACGCCCCGATCACGCTACTTGGAATAATATCGAGCAAGAAGGCGATAACGCCCTGGTCCTGCGCCTGCTGGGCGTAAACCGCCACGGCTTTGGCATCCAGCGTGGCAGGATCAATGTTCATGCCCGCACCCGGCTGCACCACGTTGACCACCACCAGACCGATAATCAGTGCGATGGTACTGACAATCTCAAAATAGAGCAGCGCAACAGCGCCGGTCCGTCCAACGGCTTTCATGCTCTCCATGCCGGCAATACCGGTCACCACCGTACAGAAAATAACGGGAGCGATGATCATCTTGATCAGCTTAACGAAACCATCGCCAAGCGGCTTCATTTGCGCGCCTAACTCAGGGTAGAAGTGGCCCATCAGGACGCCGATGCCGATGGCAACCAGCACCTGAAAGTAGAGGCTTTTGAACAGTTTCATAACAGGTGTCCAGGTATAGACGGAATTCACCGCCATTATTATGGAGAACGCATGCGGCAAGCCGCCTGGAAGCGTAAAACCTTACCGATTGCGCGAAAATAACACTCCGTTAACAGGATTAATATACCCTTACATTCCTTACAAAAGTTACAAAACTCTAACTATGAACTGAAACGCTTCAGCAAAGCACTTCAATTCAATTTCGTGAGTAAAATCAATAAACAAGGTGATTATTCAGGATGTGACGAGCTGTCAAGCCAGCGTTGATTGAAGGTGTGCAGAGGCAGCGCTTCAGAATATAAGTACCCTTGTCCTATGGTAATTCCGCGCGCCAGCAGCCAGTCGCGCTGCTCATCCGTCTCCACGCCTTCCGCGATAACATCGAGATCGATGATGTCGGCAATCGCCGCCACGATGCGCACCATGGTGTCGTCATCGGGCAGCGCGGCGACAAAGCTGCGATCCATTTTCAGCTTGTTCACCGGCAGCGCTTTGAACTGGTGCAGATAGTTGAGGTTGGAGTAACCCATGCCAAAATCGTCGAGGGCCACTGCCACGCCGGTTTGCTGCAGCGAGCGCAGCAGCTGAATGGCTTGCTCTGCGTCACCTATCTGCGCCGTCTCGGTAATCTCCAGCACGAAGTTGCCGGGCGCAATGCGATGGCGCTCCAGCAGACCCTGCAAATGGCTCACCATGCTGGCATCGCGCAATTGCACCGCCGAGATATTGACGCTCAGCGGGATATTGATCCCCTGCTTCTGCCAGAAGGCGAGAATACGGCAGGACTCCTCGAACACCCAACGTCCAATCGCCGAGATCACGCCAATCTCTTCGGCGCTGGCAATAAACTCTTCTGACAACCCATAGCTGCCATCTGGCATGCGCATGCGCAATAGCGCTTCCGCGCCCGCTAACTCGCCGGTGGCCATGTTAATTTGCGGCTGCAGGTAAAGCGCGAACTGGCCATCCTGTAGCCCCTGCAAGATATCGTGTTCCTGCGTCAGACGTTTTTGCGCCCGCTCGGTCAGAGCCGGATCAAAAAACAGAATCTGGTTTTTACCCTGATGGCGCGCCGACATCATCGCTGAAGTGGCCCGGTCGAGTTGCTCACTGGCACCGATGGCACTGTCATCATGCAGTGCCAGCCCGATACTGGCGTTAGGCCGCAGCTGTAATTGATGCAGGTTGACTGGCTGATTGATACGAATCATCAGGTTACGCGCCAGCCGCATCGCGCGGAACGGGTTATGTGCGCGCTTCATCAACAGCGCGAAATCACTTGGCCCGGTTTGCGCCAGCAAGGTGTGATCGTCAACGGTGCTACGAATCTTCTCCACCAGCGTCAGCATCAGCGTATCGCGCTGCTCATCACTCAATACGCCGTTGGCTTCCTGCAACGTTTCAATACGGATCACCATCAATCCCCACGACTGGCGACTATGACGATGGCTGGCGTGCTGATCCAGCAGCGCCAAAAACAGCGCGCGATTGGGCAGGTCAGTCACGGCAAAGTGGGTGGTCATGCGGCTCATTTCATCATGAATCGACTCAAGCACCTGCTGATTGCGGTTGTAGCTGCGAATCAGCATACCGATTTCGTCGTCGCGATGGTTATGCGGCAAATCGAGCTTGTGGGTGAGAATGGCCTGCGGCGGCAGCTCCTGCAGATCGCGCGATAAATTGCGCAGCGGATGGACGATAAGTCGGTTAATGCACCAGCTGATCGACACCGAGAGGATCAGCGCCAACAGCAAATAGGTGGTGATCATGGTTGAGAGCGTGCTCAACAGGAACTGATACACGCGCGAGGAATCGGCCTGCAGCACCAGATAGGCTATCGGCTTAGGCAACCCGGAGCGCTCGACAGAATAGAGCGGCAGCGTAATTTGCACCGGCAGTTCAAACAGCCGCGCAACCAGGCGTGGCACCGGCTTCTCGGGGGCGAAATCTGCGTGCAGCGCCTGGAAGGCGTTGGGCAGCACCACATCGGCGCGAGACAAAATGCCCGCAGGTTTCAGGGTATTCAGGATGTGTTCAGCCTGAGGAATATCACCCTTCAGCACCGCTTCAGACAATGGCTGACGCACGGTATGCGCGATATTTTCCATCTGCTGGGCGTAGTCAATTCTGCGCTGCTGCACAAAGTGGAATAACTGGATGACGATAAAGATGCTGATGGTCACCATCGCCACCGCGGATACCGTGGCCATCTGTTTTATCGTTAACGATCGACTGACGCGCAACAAAACCTCTCCCGGCAGCTAAACCGTGTCTTTAGGATGAAATGCGCAGCGAGTATATCGCAGGTCAGTGTTTTTTGCGCCGGGATAAAGTCGAAAAAGGGCCGAGAAGGCGAGATAACCCGGTGATTAGGAATAGCACACCCCATCAGGACAATGTGAAGGGCGAAACGGCCGGCATTAAGCCGACCGTTTTCATGCATAGCTACTGCGGATAAGGCACCCAATCGCCGCCATTGAGGCGAATCCATGGTTTGCCCTGATACATCATTACCACCGCGTTATCGTTTTCCGACACCACCGGGGTTTGCGGCAGGCTGTCGGTCAGCACCGACATATTGACGTTAGGCGCGTTGAACACCTGGCCATCCACCACGCGAGAAACGATCTCGGAAATCGCCAGCAGGCTGGTTGGCGTATCGACGGTCAGCGGCTGTCCCTGATGTGGGGCTTTCATGCCGACAAACTTAATGCCGACCGGCACGTGGGTAATGCTCGGGCTGGGAATATCTCGCAGACCGGACATCTGCATTTTATCACCCTGCAGCGCCGCCCCGTGCTCTGGCACCACCAGCACCATCACGCGGCGTCCCGATTTCTCCAGATTGGTCAGGAAGGTATCGAGCTGGTCAAACAGCACTTTGGCGCGCGGCTGCCAGTCAGCCGTGCGCGTGCTGCCCAGTTCACGCGTACCATCGTGCAGCGGGATCAGGTTATAGAACGTCGCGCTGCGCGCATCGCTGCTTTTGCTGCGGTCGTCAAGCCAGCGCTGCATCAGCTGGCCATCATTAAACACCGGCGAGCCGTCGAACGACGTCAGTTCTGGCGCAATGCCCGCCTGAGACATCAGCGGCGCCTGCAAATTGCCCTCTTCACGCAGTTCCTTGAGATAGTTACCGAATACGCCGGTGTGGTCCATCATCAGTTGCTGCTTAAAGCCGAGCTTCGCCAGGTTATCAAACAGATAGCAGCGCTGGTCGGTGGCTTTGTACAGATTGGTGTGCGAGGTCTGACCGCAGCTGGCGCGCAGCAGACGAATTCCCGCCGGACCACTGTATCCGGTGGCGGAATTGTAGTTATTCAGCAAGATATCGAAGTGCTTCCACAACGGATGATCGCGCAATTGCGCCACATCCAGATCGGACCATGACAGCGAACAAATATTGATCACTAAGATATCAAACGGCTGCGAATCCGCCGGCAGCGCGTCCGGGAAATGGGTGACACGCTGACGCTCACTGTCGTAGAAGCGATTGAGCCACGATGTCAGATTCGCGCTGGTGGGTGGCGCAGACTGGTCGAGGCCACCGGGCGCTTTGGTCGCAGTCGGCTTGTCATTGAGTGACACTTCCGGTGTCGCCGCTTTGGTCGGCAACAGATTCATTGAAGGACCGGCAATGGTCAGCACGTTGAGCCAGATCAGCATCAGCGAGACCAGCACGGTGACACGAATCCACTGCGCCACAAACAGGTAGATCACCAGCAGCACAAAGCCGGCCCCAATCATCTCCCAGTTGATAAAGCGTTCCAGCAGATCAAGCAGATAAGCAGAGGAGAATCCCGCCAGCTGACTGCCCTGGCTCATGATCGATTCCATCCCCGGCAACCAGGTGTCATGCCAAAACAGCGCGAAACCTATTGGCACAGAAACCCAGTGACGCACGCGATGCAGACGGCGTGACGGCAGCGGGAACAGCAGCCAGGCCAAAAACACCAGATTGCTCAGCGCATGGAAATTAAGGTAGCCGTACCACAACAGACCAAATTTGATCAGGAAGTAGAAATTCCAGCCGCCGAGGCCGCGCCACCACGAACCGTGCAGCGTCGAAGGTTTGTTATCACTCATTACGGTTTGGTATCCGTTTTATTAGGTTTGCGTTGCCACTGCCCTTCCGACTTCAATGCACGTGCGGGCAGCAAACGCATCAGCCAACTGGCGCTGCTGCGCGGTAACCCGCGCACGAATAGCGATTTAAGGAACAGCAAAATTAACAGCAGCAGGATTGCCACCTGCACCCAATCCATCAGTGCCATCAGCGGCGATCTCCATCCAGATCGAGAATAATGGGCTGCGGCGTTTGTGCACCACGCGTGTGGGATGCGGCGGCAGGGTTGTCCTGCGGCGCATCCATCGTCGGCATCGGAGCTTCACGCTGCGCCACGGGCGTCAGTTGGCGAATTTTATGCACTTCCGAAAGAATCTGGTTGTCCTCGAACCACACCACGCGATTGCTAAATAACTCATCGTGCGGCAGCGAGAAAATCGACTTCAAAGCGATATCCAAATCGTTAAAGCGACAGGACGACAGGAACAGATAGATGCGGTCGTTAATCAACGTCACCAGATCGCCAAAACGGCGCGGTTTACACAGCGTCAGAATTTGTTCAGGTTTCAATTGCGGCACCGGGCGCAACGCCACCATCAGCCCTTTATCATTTTCGGGTAGCAGCGTATTGCTCATCAACTGCTGCACGGCCGCGCAGAAGTTTTCCAGCGGCAGATAGCCTTTCTGCTGTAACGGCTGCAAGGCTTGCATCAACGCCGCGAGGTTGGCCGGCACGTGACGGGTAAACTGCTGCCCCTGAATGCCTTCCAGCGTGGTAAGGAAGCGAGATAACGTGGCCGCAGTAGGCACGATGGCATTGACGCCGCAGGCCAGCAGCAGGCGTTCATCGCTATACCTAAGACTGGTACTGATTTCACGCACCACAATCTTCAGGCATTACCGCGCGAACGCCGCAACTGTGGACCATCTTTGCTAGCGTATTGATGTCCTGGTTATGAGCCAAATTAAAGATGACGGTGGCGGCATTAGCCTGCTGGGCGCGGGAAAACACCCCTTCATTATCGCTAAACAGTTGCCACTGGCTGGATAACGGCGGCGCGCCTTCGAGCACACCTTGCTGGGCGAGAAACTGATTTTCATCATTCAGGCTCAGCGGAATAGTTTGTTCCACTTCATTAGCCGCGCTGAATTGATTCTCATTGCAGCTAAGTCGAATCGCGCGGTCGGCCAGTAATTTGTCTGCGGCGTACCACCAATTAATTCGATATTGCCAGCTATCCTGTTGAAACTCTAAATGAGCGACACCATCAAGTTGGCGAAAATAACGTTGCAGATGATTACGCAAGTGAATAATTGACGCACCTGAGGTAATCATTAACAGCGTGATTTGTTTTTTGATTAACATCCGCCGCATGCGTTTCACCCAAAGCGTCAACTCATCTTCGGATAATTTACTCCACAGCGCGGCATTGCTGTAAAACAGCACTAAGCCACTGCGGCTATTCAGCACGCGTGCAAAATCACTCTCGAGTTGCTGCAAGCTGGCTTTGCTGGCCGGCAGCGAAAATAACGGGATACGCGCCGGCCCCGACAGCGGATCGGGCGTGAGCAGTGATTGGGGCTTTTCATCTGAACTGACCAGTGTGGCCGCCTGCTGATGGCTCACCACCTGACGCAGCAGTATTCGCGCATCTTCCTGACGCTGACTGGTGATCCAGTAAAACCCTGGATTTTGCAGGGTAATTAATTCCTGCTGAACCTGTTGTAGGCCAAGCGCATAGCGATTTTTCATATTTGTTTCGCGATCAGAACAATCCAGGCTAGTTTAATATAGACGGCGACGTTTGGAACTGATGAAATAAATAAAACCTGCTCTATCTCAAATCATATCGATTTTTGCATAGTATCCGCTATTCTCCGGGTTTAGACTTTACAAAAAATAGAACCACAATTCATCCGTTGCTGTTTTTTTACTGGCAAAAAGAAATGAAAACAGAGAATGCCTTTTCACTGATCGCTTCCACCAGAGAAGATCAGGATGACATTAATGCACTGAGCGAAGCCTTTTCCCTGAAGGCATTTCGCTACATTGATATTGCCCGCGAAGAGCGGCTGAATAGCCTGCTGAACCGCTGGCCGCTGCTGCGAGAATTAACCGCGGCGCAGGAGTCTGAACGCTAATGCCGGTTATTGCCTTACAAGGTTTGCGTGGCGGTTGTGGCGCAACATCACTCAGTGCAGCACTCGGCTGGGCGCTCAATGCTTTGCAGCAATCAGTGCTGATTATCGATTTTTCTGCGACAAATCAACTGGCTGCCCACTTCAACTTGCCACTCACTGATACGCAAGGTTGGGCGCCGGCACTGCTCGATCAGCAACCGTGGCAACAGTGTGCACAGCGGTATCAAGCAGGGCTCGATTTCCTGCCGTTCGGCGTGCTCAGCCTTCAGCAAACGTTGAGTGTGCAGGCAGCCGACGAACATTTCGCCGCGCCCTTGCTGAACGCCTTGCCGGCCCTGAAATCGTACTATGATTGGGTGATCCTTGACCTTCCCGCGGATCTGCTGCCGTGGCTGCGATCTTTTGCTCTGGCCGCCGATCGCCTGCTGCAGGTGCTGTCGCTGGATGCCAACTGTCAGCTGCGTTTACACCATCCGCGCTTTTTGCCCCACACGCTGTTTTTGATCAACCAGTTCAATGCCAACAGCCAGCTGCAGCAGGATCTGCATCAGCTATGGCTGCGCACGCTGAAAAATCTGATTCCGCAGGTGGTTCATCGTGATGAGGCACTGGCGGAAGCGTTAATGATGAAGCAACCGGTCGGCGAGTATCGCCCTCATGCGCTGGCCAGTGAAGAGATCAACACGCTGGCAAACTGGCTGTTGTTGCATGTGGCAGGAGAGACAGCGTGAATCCGTTGTGCTGGCTGCTGGTGCCGCAGGCCTGGCAGGCGTTGCAAAGTCGTGCCCGCGTGGCTCGCCAGCATGGCGCTGGCCGCTTAACGGTAATGCTGCATCTGCTGTGGTGCGTACTGGCCTGGTCGCTACTGCGGCTGGAAACCCCCGGCTGGCAACGGCTGCTGCTGCAGCGCCAGCGCTACTACCCCCAAATTTCGCCGCTGCGCCCACGCCCGTTAGACGTGCTGCGTTACGCCATGCAAAGCCTGTGGCTGATGCTGGTGCTGCCGCTCGACAACAGCGCGCGCAGCGAGCGTAAACGCTTTAACGCCTTTGGCCCGCTGTTTCGCTGGCGCCAGCAGCTTTATCACTGGCTAGACCGTATACCCGCGCGTCTGGCGAAGACCGGTCTTCATCAGCGTAGCGAACAGCTGCTGCAAAAGCTGCCCGCGCGCATGCGCCAGTTGCTGTTTATCGCCGCCGCCATTATTGCCAGCCTGCTGGCGCTGCTGTGTATTTCTCAGCCGTTTGGCATCACCACGCAGTTTGTCTTCGTGCTGCTGCTGTGGGGCCTGGCAATGATGGTGCGCCGCGTGCCGGGCCGCCTCTCCACCATCATGCTGATTGTGCTGTCGCTGACCATTTCCTGCCGCTACTTGTGGTGGCGCTACACCGAGACGCTGAACTGGGACGATCCGCTCAGTCTGACGTTTGGCCTGCTGCTGATTGGCGCTGAAACCTATTCGTGGACGGTATTGGTGCTGGGTTATTTCCAGACGCTGTGGCCACTCAATCGCCAACCGGTGTCCATGCCGCCGGAGATCACCTCCTGGCCGAGCGTCGATATTCTGGTACCGACCTACAATGAGCCGCTGAGCGTGGTGAAACCGACCATTTATGCCGCGATGGGCATCGACTGGCCGCAGGACAAGCTCAACATCTATCTTCTTGATGACGGTACCCGCGAGGAGTTTCGCGAGTTCGCCGCCAGCGTGGGCGTCAATTACGTGGTGCGTCCTACCCACGAGCACGCCAAAGCGGGCAACATCAACCATGCATTGAAAGTGGCCTGCCGCAGCGATTACGTGGCGATTTTTGACTGCGACCACGTACCGACGCGCTCCTTCCTGCAGCTGACTATGGGTTGGTTCCTGAAAGATCACCGTTTGGCGATGCTACAAACCCCGCACCACTTCTTCTCGCCCGATCCGTTCGAGCGTAACCTCGGCCGCTTCCGTCAGACGCCGAATGAGGGCTCGCTGTTCTACGGCCTGGTGCAGGACGGTAACGATACCTGGGATGCAGCGTTCTTCTGCGGCTCCTGTGCGGTACTGCGCCGCACCGCGCTGGATCAGATTGGCGGCATTGCGGTGGAAACCGTGACCGAAGATGCGCACACCTCGCTGCGCCTGCATCGTCAGGGTTACACCTCGGCGTATATTCGTATTCCGCAGGCGGCGGGCCTCGCCACCGAGAGTTTGTCGGCGCACATTGGCCAGCGCATACGCTGGGCGCGCGGCATGGTGCAGATTTTCCGCCTTGATAACCCGTTGATGGGCAAAGGCTTAAAACTGGTGCAGCGCCTGTGTTATGCCAACGCCATGCTGCACTTCCTCGCCGGGATTCCGCGCCTGATCTTCCTGCTGGCGCCGCTGGCGTTTCTGCTGTGCCACGCCTACATCATCTACGCACCGGCGCTGGCGATTGCCATCTACGTGCTGCCACACATGGTGCACACCAGCCTGACCAACTCGCGTATTCAGGGCCGCTGGCGTCACTCATTCTGGAGTGAAGTGTATGAAACGGTGCTGGCGTGGTATATCGCGCGTCCCACCACCGTCGCACTGTTCAATCCGCATAAGGGCAAGTTCAACGTGACGGCCAAAGGTGGCCTGGTCGAAGAGCGTCATCTCGACTGGGTGATTACCAAGCCGTATATGATGCTGGTGTTGCTCAACATTGCCGGCATCGGCATGGCGTTCTGGCGTATGGCGTATGGCCCGGCCAACGAGATGCTCACCATTTGGGTCAGTCTGGTGTGGGTGCTTTACAACATGATTATTCTCGGCGGTGCCGTGGCGGTTTCGGTGGAGGCGCGCCAGATTCGTGAAGCGCATCGCGTTGAGATCGCCATGCCGGCCGCCATCGCGCGTGAAGATGGCCATATGGTGCCGTGCACGCTACGCGACTATTCAGATGGCGGCGTGGGCGTTGAGCTGCGCGAAGCCGATGCATTAAAAGAGGATGAGCCAGTGTGGCTGCTGCTGCGCCGTGGCCAGCAGGAGTTCAGCTTCCCGTGCCAGGTGCAACGCGTGTTTGGCCGTCGCGCCGGTATCCGCCTGCATCAGCTCACTACCCAACAGCATATTGAATTTATCCAGTGCACCTTCGCCCGCGCCGATACCTGGGCGCTGTGGCAGGACGGCTTCCCGGAAGATAAACCGGTGCAAAGCCTGGCCGATATTATGGTGTTAGGTTTCAAAGGTTACCTGCGTCTGGCGGAGTATGGCCCTGCCCCGCTGCGCCGTATTTTCCGGGCACTGACTTCCCTGCTGAGCTGGCTGGCCACACTGCTGCCACAGGGTATTGGCCGCGCACCTGCGGCAATCAAAACCGATTTTTCATAAGTTGATG
This sequence comes from Pantoea rodasii, assembly GCF_002095465.1. Classification (GTDB taxonomy): domain Bacteria; phylum Pseudomonadota; class Gammaproteobacteria; order Enterobacterales; family Enterobacteriaceae; genus Pantoea; species Pantoea rodasii. The sequence goes on from NZ_MLFP01000016.1 coordinate 90,012, forward strand.
ATAAGACCATGACGAGAAAACTGAGCTGGTTCACTGCCCTGCTGCTGGGCACCGCAACGTTGGCACAGGCTGCGCCGCAACCTTCTGCACCGGAAGCGCCGCGCGCCAGTGCCCAAACGCCGCTGCCGGTGGTGAGTCAACCGCTGGATAGCAACGCGCCGCTGCGTGACAGCCAGCTGCTGTTTAATCAGGTTGCACCACCGCCGGGCAGCATGACGCTGCGCGGCACCGAGCCCACCAGCCAGATCGAGTTTGGCGTACGCAGTGATGAAGTGGTGACACGCGCCTTGCTAACGCTCAGCTACCGCCCATCACCGGCGCTGATCCCGACGCTGTCACAGCTCAAGGTCTATCTCAACGATGAACTGGTGGGACTGGTCACCGTCACCGCCGATCAGTTGGGCAAAGAAAATCAAACCCAGCTGCCGATCGATCCGCGTTTTATCGGCGACTTTAACCGCGTGCGCCTCGAACTGGTCGGTCATTACGCCAACGTGTGTGAAAACCCGGCCAACAGCACCATCTGGATGGATATCGGCAAAGAGAGCAAGCTCGACCTGACGCTGCAAAAACTGCCGCTGAAGAACGACCTGTCGCATTTCCCGGAACCGTTCTTTGATGCCCGCGACAGCCGACCGCTGCAATTGCCGATGGTGTTCAGCAATCAGCCTAACCTGCAGCAGCAGCGCGCCGCCGGGATTCTGGCGTCATGGTTTGGCAGCAAAGCGCAGTGGCGCGGTCAGTCCTTCCCGGTGCTGTATAACCAGCTACCGAACGCGCAGCATGCGGTGGTGTTTGCCACCAACGATCATCGTCCCGACTTCCTGAAAGATTTGCCACCGGTTGATAAGCCGACCGTTGAAATGGTCAGCCAGCCGGACAATCCGTACGAAAAAATGCTGCTGATTCTCGGCCGCGATGACAAAGACCTGCTGACCGCCGTCGAAGGTATTGCGCAGGGCGAACTGCTGCTGCGCGGTGAAACCTCAACCATCGACAGCGTGAAGTTGCTGGCAGCGCGCCAGGCCTATGATGCGCCAAACTGGGTGCGCACCGATCGCCGCACCACCTTTGCCGAACTGACGCAATATCAGAACCAGCTGCAGGGCGATGGCTTACAGCCCAACCCGATCAGCCTGACGCTGAATCTGCCACCGGATCTGTTCCTGGTGCGCGCGCGCGGTATTGATATGGATCTGATTTATCGTTACACCTCGCCGATCCAGCAGGATGGCTCGCGTCTGGCGGTTCACCTGAACAATCAGTTCATGCAGGACTATCCGCTGACGATGAAAGACACCGCGGGCCAGCAGTTGATGCACATTCCGCTGATGCAAGGCTTGCAGGACAGCAGCCGCCAGCTAACCATCCCGGCGCTGCGTCTTGGCGTGGTCAACCAACTGCGCTTCAACTTTGATTACGCCAATACCTTTATTGGCGGCACCGCCGATGGTCGCTGCGAAACGGTCACCGCCGTGGGCCATCATGTGGTGATTGACGATAACTCCAGCATCGACTTCTCTGGCTATCGCCACTATATCGAGATGCCGTCGCTCGGCGCGTTCGCCAACGCCGGTTTCCCTTACAGCCGCTACGCCGACCTGGCGCAGACGCTGGTGCTGGTGCAACCGAAACCGGACAACGGCGAAGTCAGCACCCTGCTGAATGCGCTGGGTGCTATCGGTGCCCAAACGGGCTATCCGGCACTGCGCGTGCAAATGAGCGATGACTGGAACCAGGCGAAAGACAAAGACGCCGATCTGCTCATGATCGGCGGCATTCCGCAGGATCTGCAGGACGACAAGAAGATCAATCTGCTGGCCGATGCGGCGCGCAGTTGGATCAACATGCCATCCCGTCCGATTACCGCGCAGAACGTGCCGGTGTCCGCCAGCGATCGTGCGGTTGAGAGCCAGACCGGCATCAGCTCACGCGGACCGATGGGTGCGATAGTCGGTTTCCAGTCGCCGTTTAACGATCAGCGCAGCGTGGTCGCACTGTTAGCCGACAGCCCGCGCGGCTGGGATCTGCTGAACAATGCCCTGCTCGACAGCGGCAAGCGCGCCGCCGTATTCGGTTCCGCCACCATTGTGCGTGAATCAGGCGTCACCAGCGTGCGCGTCGGCGATACCTACTTCGTCGGCCATCTGCATGGTGGGAACGCCTGTGGAATATGCTGGCGACCCATCCGGTATGGCTGGCGATTTGTGCCGTCGTAGTGGTGATTCTGTTTGCTCTGATGGCATGGCGCTTGATGCGCATGGTGAGCCGTCGTCGCCTGGCCGAGCTGGAAGACGATGAATAAACTGCCACTCGGGCTGCTGATTACCAGCATCCTGGCGGGCTCCGGCATCGCTGCCGAGGGTCCGCAGGTGTCACCGGTTGACTGGCTGCTGATGCAAATTCGCACCGGCGAATCCACCAACAAGGTCGATTTGGTGCAGCAGTCGCTTTATCGCCTGGAAAAAATCGATCCGGATAATCCGCAGGTACTGGCGGCGCAAATTCGCATGGCACTGCGTCAGGGCGATGTAGCGAAAGCGCAAACCCTGCTGGATCAACTGAAAAAAGCGGCACCGAATGCCGCCGCTACGCGAGAATCCGAAACCGGCCTGCGTCTGATGAGTACCGAAGGGCGCCAGCAGCTGCAACAGGCACGTTTGCTGGCGACAGCGGGCCGTGTTGAAGAAGCCAAAGCGGCCTGGGATGCCCTGTTCCACGGCGTGTTCCCGGATGTGAATACCGAACTGGAATACTGGCGGCTGGTGGCGCGTTTACCCGGGCAACAGCCGACTGCTTATCGCCAATTGCAGGCGCTGGAAGCGCGTTATCCCGGCAATATCGGGGTTGAACTGCAGCTGGCGCGTATGGCGTTTGATAACAATCAGCCAGGCGAGGCGCTGGTGCAGCTGCGTCGTCTGGCCAATCGTGACGGCGGGCGCGATGCCGCCTCCGAACTCTGGCTGCAGCAGATTCAAAATCAGCCGGTGTCAGATGGCACGGTAGCGAGCCTTAAGCAGTATCTGCAGGTGTTTACTTCCGGTGATGCGCAACAGCGCGGCGCAGAAGAGTTGGCGCAGCAGCAGAAGCTGTTAGCCGATCCGGCTTACCGACAACGCATGCGTGGGCTGGCGCTGGTGGATGCCGGCGGTGGCGCAGGCGCCATTGCCTCACTCAGCGCCGCGCTGAAAGCCAATCCGAATGATGCCGAGCTGATGGGCGCGATGGGCCAGGCGCAGGCGCGCGCCAACAACCGCGCAGCGGCGATCAGCTGGCTGCAGAAAGCGATTCAGGCCGGACAGGCCAGCACGCAAGTGGGCAAATGGCAGTCGCTGCTGCAAACCAACCGCTACTGGCTGGCGATCAACAACGGCGATGACGCACTGAAAAAAGGCGATGTGGCGGGTGCGGAACGCCAATATCGCAGTGCTCAGGCCATCGATAACCGTGACAGCTGGGCGCTGATTGGCCTCGGCGATGTCGCGCAGGCGCGAAAAAATGACGCGCAGGCAGAGCAGTACTGGCAACAGGCGCTGCGCCTCGATCGCAGCAATACTACCGCCGTGCGCCGACTGGCCGCGCTGTATCAGCAGCAGTCTCCTGCCCGCGCCATGGCGTTTATCAATTCACTGCCCGCCGCGCAACAGCGCTCGCTGGCGGAGACATTGCGCTCGCTGCGCAGTGACAGCCTGCGGGCAGAAGCGGATGCGCTAGCGCAACAGGGCCAATGGCATCAGGCGGTGGTGAAATATCGCCAGGCCGCGCAGGACAATCCCAACGATATCTGGCTCTCGTACCGTTTAGCCGGCGCACTGCGCAGCAGCGGTGAAGAAGCACAAGGCGCTCAGGTGATGGACGCCATGGTGCGCCAACACGCGCAGGAACCCGCCGCACTCTATGCCTGGGCACTGTGGCTCTCATCCGGCGATCAGGATGATGCGGCACTGGCGGCACTTCATCGCTTGCCGGAAACCCGCTGGGACAGCAATATGCATGAGCTGGCGGATCGCTTAACCCAGGATAAGGTATACGCCCGCGCCACCGAGCTGCGCGCCAACGGCAATGAATCTGCTGCGCTGGCGCTGCTGCAACAGCAGCCGGCCTCGACGCGACGTGATATCACCCTGGCGGACTGGGCACTGGAACGCGGCGACGCGAAATCCGCGCTGGCGAGTTACCAACGTGTCCTGCAGCAGGATGCCACCAACAATGACGCCGCGCTGGGCCGCATCGAAGCACTTATCGCCCTGAAGCGCACCGGTGAAGCGCGCAAAGCGCTGCAAGCTTTACCCACCAGCGTAGCGCAGCAAAATATCAACAGCGGACGCCGCGTGGCGCTGGCCTGGCAAAACAGTGGCGACACGGCGCGCGCACAGCAGCTGTTTAATGATTTAAAAACCCGTGCCGCCACAGAAGCCCCATCGCAAAGCAAAGCGCTGGTGTATCGGGATGCGGCGCGGCTGGAAATTCAGCAGCAACAGCCTGAGGCGGCGCAGCAGGATTATCGTCTGGCGATGGCGGCCAGCGGCATCAGCACCGACGCGCCGCAGGATAACGACCGCTATACACAACTGACGCGCAATAACGCCGGTGATGACTGGCTGAAGCGCGGTATTCGCAGCGACGCTGCCGATCTTTATCGTCAGCAGGACACCACTTTTACGCTCGAACAGGATTATTCGCGCGATAAGGGCACCGGCGGCATTTCCGATTTCACCGCGCATACCACCATGATGCAGGCGGAAACGCCGCTGGCCGACGGGCGCAGTTTTGTGCGCGTTGATCATGTGCTGGTGTCAGCGGGCACGTTTTCCACCAGCGATGGTAGCCACAACGAACGGTTTGGCAGCTGTAACGATGACAACTCCGGTGGCTGTAGCCGCGACTTTACCCAGCGCGATGAAGGCACGGCGATTGGCGTTGGCTGGCATAACGATCGCTGGTCTGGCGATATTGGCACCACGCCGCTCGGCTTCGAAGTCACCAACTGGGTAGGCGGGCTGAGCTGGAAAACCGATGTGGATGATATTGGCGTGACCTTCAGTGCGTCACGCCGGCCGATTTCCAGTTCGCTGCTGGCGTATGCTGGTGCACGCGATCCATCCGCCAATGGCGGAAAAACCTGGGGCGGCGTTGTCGCAACCGGTGGTTCGGTGGGACTAAGTTACGATCAGGGCGGCGCGAATGGCATATGGGCCGATATCAGCGCCCATCAAATCACCGGGGAAAATGTCGCAGACAACAGCCGTGAACGTGCCATGGCTGGTTATTACTACAAGCTGATCAACGAGGACAATCGCCGCGCCACCGTCGGTCTGAACAGCATGCTGTGGCATTACCAGAAAGACCTCAGCGACTACACCTTCGGCCAGGGCGGCTATTACAGCCCGCAGCAGTACTTCTCGCTCTCGGTGCCAGTGACTTATCGTCAGCGCACCGATAACTGGTCATATGATGTGGGCGGCTCGGTCTCCTGGTCACAATCACAAACCAGCGGCCAGCAGCGTTATCCGGTCAATCCTGGCTTCACGCTGGATTCCAACCCGACCTCCGACAGCAGCTCCGGCAACGGTTTCGGTTACACCCTGCAAGCGGTGGTAGAACGGCGCGTCACGCCGCACTGGTCAGTGGGACTCGCCATGGATATTCAGCAGGCCAAGGATTACACACCGAGCCACGGCTTAATCTACATGCGCTATTCAATGGCTGGCTGGAACGGTGATATGGATATGCCGCCACAGCCGCTCGAACCGTATGCGAATTTTAAATAAAAAAGCCGTACTTCATTTGTGAAGTACGGCCTCTTCGGTTGCGCAATAAATTGCACCGCTACGAATCATCGCGCGCGGTGGTAACGGCGCAATAGTTTAGCGTTTTTCCTGATACGCCAGCCAGGTCAGCAACTGCAAGCTGGCGGAGAAGTAGTTCTGATCCGGCGCTAAGTGGTCACTGAGATAACCGGTTTGATTCAGGGTCAGATCGCGAATCGCCAGCAAACCACCGTCCATATTGTACGGCGCCGGGGTGTTAGCGAGCACATCAAACCAGGCAGGAGTCGTTTGACGACCATAACCCTGCCAGACGCGCTGGAACGGCACCAGACGCAGGCTTTGCGGGTCATACCACCAAATGTTGAGCGGGACACGAATCGCATCATAGCTGAAGCGATTGGAGTAACCCACCGCCGGTGCCACCGAACCATCGGCATTCAGCGCCACCCAATCCAGCGGCAAACCGGTTTTGCCAAAGTGCATATCACCCAGCAGCGCCATACCATCATCAATCAGGCTGTTCCACACGCGCAGGTGGCTGTGTTCCGCAAACTCCTTCCATGCGGCAAACAGGAAATACGATGGATTCAACACCACATAGCTGTTTTTGTTGAAGCCCTGGGCACCCGGCAACATCACCGTGTGGCCGCCAAAAGTGGTGACGTTCTGTTTCACGATGGCGCGCTGAATGCGGTCAGAGGTTGATTGGTAATCACCGCCCCACTTTTGCCCCGCACGCTGTAGCGCCCACGCTATCAACACATCGCCATCAGAGGCATTGTTTTGTCTGCAATCGGGTTCGCCGCACCCGGCGTGTAACGCCAGTAGAACAGATCGTTTTGCGGATTACGCAGATGGGTGCGCGTCCACTTCCACAGCAAATCAAACGTAGTGCGGTCGTCGTTCGCCACCGCCAGCAGCATGCCGTAACCCTGACCTTCGGTATGACTGACATTGTTGTTGGCCGTATCACTGATACGACCATCGCTGCTCATGAAGCGGCCTTTAAAGGTGCTCCAGCCATCTGCGGCAGCCTGGGCGCTGAAAAACATCACCATGAAACACAGCATCCATTGACGCCAGAAGCGCATGACTCTCATCAAACTTTCCTATTGATAACGGTAATGCAGCGTGTTGCCGTCATTCTTCTCAAAGGTGACCGGCACCGCAGCGCTGCCGCCCTGTGCCTGTAGCCACTGTGAATACACACCGGCCAGCACGGCGCTCATCGCCAGCTGCCAGCGCTCTGCACTCACGTTGCTGTCGCCCTGCGGCAACGCGTGATGCTGAATCAAAATGGCATTTTCCAGTGGCTGAAGCTGGGTGAAGCCCCAGCTAAAGCGCGCCAGTTGCAGATTCATCTCGCGCTCCAAATCCTGCACGGTGCGCGCTTCCGCTAAAGGATAGCGTGCTGCCAGCGATGCGCCCACATTGTTGAGGAAGCCTTCGGCTTCCTCGCCCGCGTTGTCCAGCATCCCTTCAATCATCACGCTGACCAGATCAAACCAACCCGGCTGATGCGGATGGTTGACGCGCGCGGTTGCCTGCTCACTCATTTAGTTGTCTCCGAACAGATAACGGAAGTACAGATTCGCTGTGCTTTCGTTGTAATCGCCAAAGGTGTCGTAGCCTAATTGCCCACCCACAGTGACATCTTTGTTGATCTTATAATCCGCACCGGCATGCAAGTTATAGCCAATGCCGTTTTTACTCTCGCCGCTGTAATACGCGCTCTTCACGTAGCCCAGATCGGCCAGACTCTGCATTTGTGCCTGGTAAGTCGGATCGTTCGGGAAGTAAGCGCTCTTATCCTGACTGTAGGATTGATAACCCACTGAACCACCAACGTTCACTTTCAGATCGTCAAATTTGCGGCTGAAATCAATCGGGAAGGAGACCGACGCGTAGTTCTGCGGGCTGAAGTAACCACCCTGACCATAGCTGAAGTAGCTGAGGTTTTTCGAGTAATCCATCCACGACAGGCTCATGCCCACTTTCAGCTCGCGATCGTCGTAGTGGAACGGACGCACGTAAGCACCGGCGGTTGCCTGGACGCTGTTGTTGCTTGCTACGTTTTCACCAATGTAGCTGTACGCGCCACCACCGACGTAAAACCGGCATCGCCGTTATCGTAGCTCAGCAAGGCGTTACCGCCGTTTTTGGTCACGCGGCCCCAGCGTTTACCGCTGGTTTTGTCTTCCACGCCGACATAAGAAAGCAGGCTGTCGGTCATCGCGCGACGTTCACCGGTGAGGATCAGCGTCAGGAAGTCAGTCAGTTTCGGTGACCACTGCACGCCACCCACCAGGGTACTCAGATCCTGACCCAGCGGCGTACTGCCAAGGTCGATCTTGTAGCTGTCGCCTTTCAACGCCAGGTTCAGCTCAACGCCTGTCGCTTTCTGTGAATCGGTAGAAGAAGTCGGCACATCATCAATTTTGGCATTGCCTGCTGCCACCACTTTGCCCTGCTCTAACGCATTGGTGCCGAAACGTTGCCACGCATCGCCCCCTGCACTACCCGCCGTCAGAGAGATTGGCGTCATGGTGAAGTCAAAGCGCGATTCGCCAAACGGAACGGTCGAGAAGGTCAGCGGCGCTTTGGCTTCGGTCAGCTTGCTCAGGCCCGATTCGCCGTCACGACCGCGAATCTGCATGCCGCCCTGAACCCAGGTGCCGGTTTTCTCTTGCAGGTCATCCATCATGTTGTCGATCTGACGCAATGTCTGGCTCTGCTGAATCGCTGGCGTATTGCTCGCCAGGGTAGATCCCGCAGCGCTGCTGATGACATCCGGTGCCGACTGCCATGGCATTACCGCGCCATAGGACGACGGAGAACGTCCCACCGGCGAAGTGCCACGGTTGATGAACGGGTTATCCGACAAGGCCAGGCCACCCACGCTTGGCGTTTCACCATTGGTGGCGCCCTGCAGGCCAATCAACTGACCGCGCGCGCTGCGCAGATAGCTCATCGCCTGGCTGTGATTACCGTTCGCTTCCGCCACGCGCGCCAGTAATAGCTGACGATCCGGTGACTGCTCGTTGTTCAGACCGCGCGTCAGGGTATTGGCTTTATTGACGTCGTTGTTGGCCAGCGCCACGTTGATCGCGCCGGTACGCGCATCTTGTGTTGGCGTGTCCTGCGTCATCAGGTAGTCATACACCACGCCAGCTTCTTTGTTCATCTTGCCGGACTGATACAGTCGCGCCATGGCGAACATCAGATCGCGGTTCTGTGGATCGTGTTGCAGTGCGCCCACCAGCTTGTCGTAAGCCGCAGCGTATTGCTTCTGCTCGCGCAGACGATCCACCTCGTTGATCACATAACCGTTACGAATACCGGCCAGCTGCGTTGGCGTACTGCGCGCCTGCAACTCTGGGCTACTGAGGAAACTCTGCGCTTCGGTATTCAGGCCGGCCTGGTTCAGCACCGCAACCTGTGCCGCATAATCACCGGCGTTACCCTGAATGCCGCGCTGCATGTTGCTGCGCACCACCGAGACCGCGGTGGTGAGATCGCCTGCTTTCGCCAGCTTCTGCGCCAGGTTACCGGCATCCACCGGGTTAGACGGCGGCGATGACGCCAGCGCACGCAAGGTGTTCGCCGCTGCTGCATTGGAGCCCTGCGCCAGATACTGATCGGCGGTAGACATCTGCAGGTTGAAGTTCACGCGCTGCGCTAATTCGCGCATGTCGCTGCTCTTACTGCCGTTCGGTATGCGTGACAGCAGTAAGCTCGCCTGCTGCCAGGCACCGCTTTCGCTGGCGTTCAGTGCGCCGGCATACAGCTCTGTGGTGCTGGCACCGGTACGCATCGCTGGCTGCATGATATTGGCGGCCATCATGCTGTCGCCCTGCGCGCGATAAATACGCGCCAGATCGAGACGTAACCAGCCATCGTTCGGGAAGCGTTGGATACCGCTGTTTAGCGTGGCAATCGCCGCGCTGTTGTTGCCGGCGGCTAACTCACGCTTGGCCTGCGCACGAATCGGATCGGTGCTGCTGCCGCGCGGGGCCACGCTCTGGCGGACGCTATCCGGCAGAGAAGCCAGTAAGGTATTCGCCTCAGCGCTGCGGTTCTGCTGACGCAACACGTAGAACAGGCCTTCTTTGGCATTACGGTTGTTCGCATCGCTCTGCAGGATGGAACGATAAGTTTGTTCCGCCTGATCGAGTTGATTGCTGCGACGCTGCACGTCAGCGCGGAACAGCTTGGCTGAGACGCCTTTTCACCATCGGCCTGCGCCAGAGGTTCACTCAGCGCTAACGCCTGCGCGCTGTCACCGTTTTTCAGTGCCTGCTGCGCGGTCGCCAGCTGGGCATAGAAGCGAGCATCGGCAGCCTGCTTCTGGCGCGTGTCGCTCTGATCGCCGCCCATCTGCGCGGCGCGCGTCAGGTAATCAGCGGCTTCCGCATAGCGTCCAGCACGCTGAGCGACATAGCCCATACCGGCCAGCGCATCGGCATCCTGTGGGTTGGCTTGCAGCACTTTCTCAAAGTTGTTTTGCGCGTTGCTGACATCACCGCTGTTGAGCGCGGTAAAGCCGGCACCTTTCTCGGCACCACCGACGTTTTTACGGTAGTAATCCAGCACCGCGTTGTCCTGCGGATGACGCTGCTGCCAGGTTTGGTACAGCGAGGCATCGGAAGCCTGCGGGCCCAACCACAACAGCGCCTGGCGCAGTGAACGGTCAGCATCTTTATTGCCATCCGCCAGCGTGCCCAGCAAATCAATACCCTGACGACGGGTCGATTCCTGATAGGTTAGCGCCTTGCCCAGCGCCAGTTTCGCGCCAGTGTCCTGCGGATGGTCGGCCGCGAATTGACGCAGCGCTTCCACCGCCTGCGGCAGCATCGAGCGATCGCCGGCCATGGTCAGGTAATATTCTGCCGCCACGCTCGGCGGTGGCTCATTACCGTTAAAGGTGTTGCGCCAGGTTTGCAGCGACGCCGCAATGTTGCCACTGCGTGCCTGTTGACGCGCCAGTGACAGCTGCGCCTGTGGAATGGTTTGCAGCTGGCGCGCGTTATCCAGTTCGCTCAGATGCGGATCGTTGGGCGATACCGCACTCAGGCGTGCACGCCACTGCGCCGCTTCGGCTGTGCCACCGCTCTGCTGGGAATACAGCGCCAGCAGATAGAGCGCCTGGGTGTTGTTGGGTTCTACCATCAACACTTTTTGCAGCGAAGATTTGGCTAAATCGTCATGCGCTTTCTGATGCCAGTAAGCCGCCTGATCGAACAACGCTTGTAACGCAGGATTGGTGCTCTCGGCCGCCAGCAGCGGCTGAGAGAACGTCAGTGCCCCACCCAGAATCAAGGCATGACGAATACCGGCACTTAACAGATTTTTTTTCATTGTTTTTATCCTTACTTCTTGCCGGACTTGCTATCAGCTTTCGGGTTGAGACGTCGCCACGCATGACGTTTCAGCATCGCCCAGGCGCTACCGCCTACCAGCGCAGAAAGCAGGACTGCCGCTAGCGCCATCAGCACCGAGTGCTGGTTGGCATACCACACCACCATCATGTACCACGGCATTTCACCGCTCGGGAATTGCGGACCGACGCGGAAGCTGCGAATACCGTTTTCATCAGTGATGATGGCGGTATCGCCACGAATACCTGCGTTGATACGCGCCGAATTCAGATCTTCATGCAGACGTAACAGCTGTTGATCGCTGGTCGCTACCGTCATCACCACCAGACGGTCCGCGTTCCACGGCGAGCGGTAGCTGACAAAGCCACGCCACGCTTCATTCGAGGAGAAGTAACGATCGGCATCCAGCTGCTGAAGATTCCAGTCGCCGGTCAGCCAGCCACGCAGCTTGTCCCACGTTGTGGGTTCTTTCACGCCCAGCGTGTTACCGCTGGTTTCATACGGCGTGTTGGCCAGCATCTGCTGATTAAATTCACTGTTCTGCGTGGTGCTCACCGCCAGCAGATCGCTGTCCTGCAGGCGCGTCAGATTGGTGCCGCCATTCGGCAGACCAAACAGCACCTGATTCTGTAACAGCGGCACACCGGTGGCGTTACCAGCACGTGAAGACATATCCAGCAGCGTGGAGATCTCCGCATCAGTCGGTTTTTCCGGCAGCAGTAAAGTGGTCTGCGAGAAATCCGCCAGACGTGAGAACGGGAACGACGCACCGACGAAGTACGACAGGTTCGGCAGCATAGTGAAGTGACGCGTGTGGCTCAGGTCGATCCACGAATCATCTTCAATACGGCTCTTGATGTTGTTGTTCAGCAGCACACCGCATGGCGCATCCGCTTTCGGCTTGATGTTGAAGTACAACGCCAGCTGGTTATCACCGTAAATCAGATACGGCTCCAGCTTCAGGGTGTAATGCTCCTGACGCGCATCGCCGCCTAAACGATGCCAGGCGCTTTCCAGCAAGCCGACTTTATTCACGGTCAGGTTGCGCAGGAAGGTGCCGTTAATCATCACGTTAAGGAATGACTTGTTCTCATCAATCCAGCTTTCTGACGGGAAGCGATAGTGCAGTTCCACCGGAATGGTGTCGCCATCCCACATGAACAGGTCCGGCGCCGCGCGGAAGTTCACGCTCAGCGCATCGTGCCAGATGCCGGTGGTGGTCAGACTCTGATCTTTACGCAGCAGCTCGCTCAAACGCACCGGACGGCTGGTGTTGATCCAGCGTGGCGCATCGTAAGGCTTGCGCAGGCCAATTGGCTGCGGCTGCACGTTCAGGCTGCTGGCATCGGTGGCCAGCGGCTGGGTGGTTAAGCGGTTGGCCGCCTGACGCAGCTGGGCATCATCCGCGCCGACCACGAGCAGCAATTTGTAAATCGGGTTGTTCGGGTTATCAATCACCTGCAGCAGCGGGCCGTTGGTCGCAGGCAAGGTTACAGTACCGATCTTGTCACCGGGATGGCCAATCAGAATGCCGTTGTGCTCAGGCAGATCGCCACGCACCACCGGGAAACGGATACCACGATAATCCGATTGAATACCCATCCACGATGCTACCAATGCCGCAGCGCTGATGCTGTCCGGCGTGGCGTTGGCGGTAAAACCAAAGGTCACGCTGGCGGGCGTCATGCGCTGCGCATCCATAAACGGACGCGGGAAGTTGCGCAGGCTGGTGCCGATGTTCAACTGCTGGCCTTCAAGGCTCAGCGTGGTTTTCGGCAGAATCGACACCTGATACTGCTGCGCGCTCTCTTTTTCACACAGCAGTTTGTCGGCATCGTTAATTTTAAAGCTGAGGTTGTTGCTTGAGACCACCATCGCCGCCGGAATATCCAGCTGATAGTCGCTGACATCGCTGTCGCTCGATCCCAATGGCAAGGTGCCCAGCGGCTGACCGTTCAGCATCAGCTGCAACGAGGTATTACGCGCCGCCAGTGCCGCAGAAACGCGCAGCGACAGATTCAGGCGCGCGTTGGTGATCACTTCATCGCTCGGCAGGGTAAACACGATACCGGATTGCAGCTGGCCGCCGGTCAGGGTAATGCCCTGCGGCTGGCCCATCTGCGCCACGGAAATGGTGCTGCTCACCGGCTGATTTAGCATGGCAGAAGCCGCAACGGGTGCAGCAACCGGTGCCGCAGGCGCCACATCAGGCAGCACCATCTCTGGTGAAGACGTGGTAGCAGGCAACTGCGTATCGGGTGCCGACGTATTCGGGGAGTTAGCTGCAGGCATATCAGCCGCAGCCGGCGCAGCATTTTCAGTGGCTGGCGCATTTTCAGCTGGCGTATAAGGCGTGGCACCCGCCGCCTGTTGCAGCTGTGCATCCGCCTCGCTTTGAATACCTTGCGGTGGCGGCACGTTGGAGAGCGCGCCGCTATCCTGCGTCACCGCTGGGGTTTCTGCCCAGGCCGGGGCGAGCAGCAGCGCCGTCGCCAGCGAGCTTGCCAGCAACGTTTGCGTCAAATTCTTCATACTGCGCTGTCCTCTTTCACTGTCGCCTGGTTGTCACGCTTACGCTTCTCACGGCGATCTTTCCAGGTCAGCCAGAACAGCTCAAATACGGTACGAATAATAGTGCCCAGCGAGACCAGCGGATTGTCCGCTTTGTATTCTGGCTGGATCCACGCATCGGCACGCGCCAAAACTACACGCACCAGCTCGCGGCGGCGTGACAGCGGCATATCGCCAAAGCGCAGACGGATAGATTCCTCATCGCCAGAGATTTTACTCACTGGAATGGTGATGGCACCGGACTTCAACAGCAGATCAATCTCTTCGATCTCATCGTGCTCATGACGATTATCTGGCGCATCCAGCTGCGCGCCACCCATCGACAGATCGCTGGTTTGGGTACGGGAAGAGATGCCGCTGGCGTAGTGAATCACCGCCGGAATCTGCACCTCGATACGGATGGTTTTACGCACCTGCTTGGTTTCACGTGCCACGGCAATCGCCGCCATCAGGATGATCAGGCTGAACACCGCCCAGCCGACGTTGAGGGCAATAACGTAAGGATCCACGCCAAAGTAGTCATGCGCGACAGCACGCACCACGCCCGCCACGATACCAATGGTCAGCAGCACCGCGACAATCACATGCGGACGCACGATGTGGAAGTCGAAGAAGCCCTGATCCAGCAAACCGCCTTTATCCGTAACGTTAAACTTCCCGCGCTTCGGTGCCAGCATGGTCAGCAACGTCGGGATAACGAGGTGGAAGCACATCACGGTTTCGTAGATTTCACCCCAGAAGGTGTAACGGAACTTACCGTTCATGCGGGAGTTGACGTACAGCGACATCACCAGATGCGGCAATACGTAGGCAAAGATCAGCGATGCCGACGAATGAATGATGTTCAGGTTGAACAGCAGATACGCCAGCGGCGCGGTCAGGAACGCTACGCGCGGCAGACCGAACTGGAAGTGCAGCATGGCGTTAAGGTAGCAAAGACGCTGCTGCCATTTCAGACCCCGGCCAAACAGCGGGTTATCGACGCGGAAAATCTGCGTCATACCACGCGCCCAGCGGTTACGCTGTACCACGTGCAGACCCAGACGTTCGGTGGCCAGACCGGCAGCCAGCGGGATCGCCAGGAAGGCCGAGCCCCAACCCAGACGCTGCATTTTCAGCGCGGTATGGGCATCTTCGGTCACGGTTTCCACCGCAAAGCCACCAATCTCTTCCAGCGCGCTACGGCGAATCACCGCACAGGAACCGCAGAAGAAAGTCGCGTTCCAGTTATCGTTACCCTGCTGAACCGGGCCGTAGAACAAGGCGCCTTCGTTCGGGATAGTCCGCGCCGCACGCAGGTTACGCTCGAACGGATCGGGTGAGTAGAAGTAGTGCGGCGTCTGTAGCAGCGCCAGCTTGGGATCTTTCAGGAACGGACCGACGGTCGCCTGCAGGAAAGTACGGGTTGCCACGTGGTCACAGTCAAAGATGCAAATCAGCTCACCTTTGGTGATTTTCATCGCATGGTTGAGGTTACCGGCTTTCGCATGGCTGTTGTCGTCACGGGTGATATAGCCCACGCCCACGTCAGCGGCAAATACCGCAAACTCACTGCGCTTACCGTCATCCAGCAAATAAACTTTGAGTTTATCGCGGGGATAATCGATGCACTGCGCCGCCAGCACGGTATCACGCACTACGTCGAGGCTTTCGTTATAGGTCGGGACATAGACGTCAACGGTTGGCCACAGGCTGGTATCGTCCGGCAACGGTTCGATAGTACGTTTTAATGGCCAGGTGGTCTGCAGGAAGCCAAGGATCAGAATCAACCAGACGTACAGTTCAGCCAGATATAAGCCGATGCCGAGAATCGCTTCGACCTCGGAATTAAACTGCAGCGTCTCTGTGGTGCGCCACCAGATATATCGGGTCGACATCAGCGCAGAAAGGATAACCATCACAACGGTTATTTTGCGGCTTTTGCTGAAGCCCAGTAAAAACATCATCCCGATGCTGATTAAGCCAAAAATATATTGTTTTTGGCTGTCCATAGGCGTGATGACGATTACCGCGGCCACAGGTGCAAGCACCAGCAGCAGCAGGTAAAACCCGAGTTTACTCATGATTCACCCTAGAGAAGCTGTGTTGTTATTATTGCTAATACCGCCAGACAAGCGTCTGGCGATTAATAATGGCTACGAATGGGAGCCTGAACTTCACCGTTACCCACGGTAATACTCAGGATATTGGCCACGCGTTTCGCCACCAGTTCAATATCAAATGCCGCCGCAGAAGCCGGGCTGAAATCATAAACTGATTGTTGTGAGGCATTCGCTTCCGCGACACTTTCATCACGGTGCACCACGCCTAATAAATTTTCACCCAGGCGCTGCTGCATAAAGTCCGTCACTTCACGGCTAATATTGCGGCGATTGTCACTCTGGTTAAGCACGAAATAGTGACCACGCTTATTATTAAGTGGCTGACCTATCATGCGGTCATTTTCAATTTGCGGCAGCAAAGAGACGGAGGCGGTATCGGCCAGCATCACCACTAAATGCATATCGGCCAATGCCTGCATAGCTTTAAGTGCCGGACCAGGACCCGGCGGGAAATCGGCAATAATCACCAGTCCCGGATAATTTAAAACTGTGTCCAGACCACGACGCAGGAAATGCGGGTCCTTAATTAAGTTCTCTTCAAAACGCTCACGCTGCTCTTCGGTGACGTCGCCATAAGGCATGACGAAAATATTACCGCCGGTGGTGAGGATGGACTGGCTCCAGTCGGCCAGCTCTTCCGAACGCGCTACAAAGCCACGACCGTCGTGCAAAGGCACACCAAATGCAGGCGCAATGCGTTCTGGACATCGAAATCGATTGCCAACACCTTGCTGCCAGCGCGAGCCAGACTCCATGCAAGGTTGGCCGCCATGGTGGTTTTCCCTACTCCCCCTTTTGGCGAGCACACACAAACTAACGGCATAGCGCAATCTTCTCCAATAGCGGTTTTAAGGGTGTTTCTTTAGAAATATTAGCAGGTTCCGCGGGACGTGAGCGGAACAGTGAGCCAAAGCGAGACGGTGCAGCAGCTGGACGCGCCGGTTCTGCTGGTGCGGCGAACGTTGGCGCAGGTGCAGGACGCGCTGGCTCAGCCGGTGCGGCATACACAGGCGCAGGTGCAGCCGGGCGCGCCGCTTCAACCGGTGCGGCAAAGATCGGTGCAGATGCAACCGCCGGAGCGGGTACGACTGCGGCCGCCGGTTTTGCCGGTGCGGGTGGAAACAGTGAAGTGGTCGCCTGACGTTCAACGTGCGTGGCTTTCGGCGCCTGGGTCAATACAGAAGGTGCCGATTTAGCCGCCGGAGCAGGCGGGAACAGTGATGAAATGCCCGCTGGTGGCGTCGCAGGGGTAGATTCAACCGGCGCAGTGGCCGCCAGGCTATCAAGAATCGAACCGCGTGAGGTGCTGGCAACCGGGGCAACCACCACAGGCGCAGCCTGCATTGGCGCAGCCGGTGCAGTAAATTCATCGCCACGAATTGGCTGTGGCTGTGGCAGGTCAATACGCTGACCACTGCCTAACTCTGGCTCATTATCGGTCGCCAACTGGCGAATGATCGCCCACTGGCTGTGATCCGCTTCCTGCGATTGCCCAGACATATCCTTAAAAGCGATATCAAGCGTTTTGGTCTTTTCTTTAAAACGCTGCAGATCGTCGTAATTCTTCATGATCAGAGCCTGTAAAAGCGGGAGGGAATTTTCCGCGAATATATCACACACATTAAAAGAGAGTGAGAGAATTCTGATTATAAAAACGGCGCATTCAACAAAAGACTTTTATCAATATGATTGAAAATCTGGCAATGCAAAAAGCATGCAGATATTTAAGGCCGGAGATTTATTAATATCGATTAACTGAAATAATAACGGCAAAAACATTCACCTAAGCTACTGATATGATGCGGAAGTGGTATAAGTTACGGATTTAACAGACGTGTGATTATGCTCACATAATCCTGACGCTATTCAGAATTTGCCTTAACGATTAATGACTTTATCAGGACCAATCCATTACTGATGCGCTGGGGTAATACATTTCAAAGCGTTGTCGGCAGATACATTTTTCGCGTAAGCAACTCTGAAGTATAACGCACGAAAAAATAAAGGCCCCCGCAGGAGCCTTTAGTCATTTCTGGCGTTATTAATTACACGCCCACAGGCTGATTCTCATCCTGATCCACCGCGAAACAGGCAATCTGCTGATCGCCATACTGCTTCAGTTTGGGCTGCAACTGAACGCAGGTGCCAAAGCGACGGCGGCAGCGCGCGTTAAACGCACAGCCCGGCGGCGGATTCAGCGGACTAGGCAGCTCGCCGGTGAGTTTAATACGTTCGCGACGCTCATCCGGATTAAGACGCGGCGTGGCTGACAACAATGCCTGCGTATAAGGGTGACGCGGATTGCTGAAAATCGCCTCTTTGCTGCCTTTCTCCACACAGCGGCCGAGATACATCACCATCACTTCGTCAGCAATGTGTTCAACGACCGACAGGTCATGCGAAATGAACACATACGACAAACCCAAATCCTGCTGCAAATCCATCATCAGGTTCAGCACCTGCGCGCGCACCGACACGTCCAGCGCCGAGACCGGTTCATCGGCAATCAGCACGTCGGGATCGAGCATCAAACCACGCGCAATGGCGATACGCTGACGCTGACCACCGGAGAACATGTGCGGATAGCGGTCGTAATGTTCGGTTTTCAGGCCAACCTTCGCCATCATCTCCAGCGTTTTCTCGCGACGTTCCGCTTTAGTCAGTGAGGTATTGATCACCAACGGCTCTTCGAGAATCTGGCTGACTTTTTTGCGTGGATTGAGTGAGCCATACGGGTTCTGGAACACGATCTGGATTTTCTGACGACGCAGCTTTTGCGCCTGCGGGTCGTGCTTGAGCAAGTCCTGACCGTGCCAGTACAGCTGGCCTTCGGTCGGCGTTTCAATCATGGTCAGCAAACGGCCAAGGGTGGATTTTCCACAACCCGACTCGCCCACCACCGCCAGCGTTTTGCCACGTTCAAGATTAAACGACACGCCATCCAGCGCTTTGACCAGACGCTCCTGGCCAAACAGCCCTTTCTTCACCGGGTAATGCTTTTTCAGGTCGATCGCCTGCAGCAGGTAATCCTGCTTAGTGTTATCAAGACTCATAAGTTGGTCTCCCGGCATCATCCAGTGGGAAATGGCATTTAGACTGGCGACCCGGAATGTCACGCAGTTCAGGTTCTTCACGACGGCAGCGTTCAGTCACATACGGACAGCGCGGATTGAGCAAACAGCCGGTTGGACGGTCATACTTGCCCGGCACCACACCCGGCAGCGAGGCGAGACGCGCTTTATCCGCCGCAAACTCAGGCAATGCACGCAGCAACGCCTGGGTGTACGGATGACGTGGCGCTTTGAAGATATCCACCGCTTTGCCGCTTTCCACCACCTGACCGGCGTACATCACGATGATGTGCTGCGCGGCTTCTGCCACCAGCGCCAAATCGTGGGTGATCAGGATCAGCGCCATGTTCTCCTGCTTCTGCAATTCCAGCAGCAGTTCGATGATTTGCGCCTGAATGGTCACATCCAGCGCCGTCGTCGGTTCGTCGGCAATCAGCAATTTGGGTTTGCAGGCAATCGCCATAGCGATCATCACGCGCTGGCTCATGCCGCCAGACAGCTGATGCGGGTAAACATCCAGACGTGATGCTGCATCGGGAATCCCCACCTGATCCAGCAAATCAATCGCGCGCTGACGACGGGTGCGTTTGCTGCCGCCCTGATGCACCTTCAGCGCTTCCATGATCTGGAAGCCCACGGTGTAGCACGGGTTAAGGCTGGTCATCGGGTCCTGGAAGATCATCGCCACTTCGGCGCCCACCAGCTGGCGGCGCTCTTTCTCGGAGATCTTTTGCAAATCGCGCTGGTTGAACTCCAGCTTTTCCGCCTTCACACGGCCGGGATAATCAATCAGACCCATAATCGCCAGCGAGCTGACCGATTTACCGGAGCCGGATTCACCCACAATCCCCACCACCTGGCCTTGTTCAACCTGATAGCTGATACGGTCTACTGCACGGAACGGTGTTTTTTCGTCGCCGAAGTGCACCGACAGTTTTTCTACATTTAATAGTGCCATCTCGGTGCCTCTTTACTGCTTGAGTTTCGGGTCGAGTGCATCACGCAAACCATCGCCCATGAGGTTGAATGCCAGCACGGTGAGCAGGATGACGACACCAGGGAACGTCACGACCCACCAGGCACTTTGCGCATACTGCAATACGTCGGAGAGCATGGTGCCCCACTCCGGCGTAGGCGGTTGCGCCCCCATTCCGAGAAAGCCCAACGCCGCCATATCAAGGATGGCGTTGGAGAAACCTAATGACGCCTGCACGATCAGCGGTGCCAGGCAGTTAGGCAGAATATTGACGAACATCTGGCGCAGCGTACCGGCCCCCGCCACGCTGGAAGCGGTCACGTAATCACGGTTCACTTCCACCAGCACCGCAGCACGCGTCAGACGGATATAGTGCGGCAGGGCGACGAAGGTAATCGCCAGCGAGGCGTTCACAATCGACGGGCCGAAGATCGCCACCAGCACCAGTGCCAACAGCAAGCTTGGCAGCGCCAGCATGATATCCACCAGGCGCATGATGATCGCATCCACCACACCGCCGAGGTAACCGGCCATCAGGCCAAAGACCACGCCGAGAATCAGCGACAGCACCACCACCAGACAGCCGACCAACAGTGACAGGCGCGCACCGTACATCAGGCGCGACAACACATCGCGGCCCACGTCATCGGTGCCAAAGATAAATTTCCAGCTGCCACCATCCTGCCAAACCGGCGGATGGAGCAGCGCATCGCGGAACTGCTCTGACGGCGCGTGCGGTGCCAGCACGTCGGCAAAGATGGCGATCAGCAGCATCAGGATGATGTAAAACAGGCCAATCACCGCGCCTTTATTACGTTTGAAGTAGTGCCAGAATTCCTGAATCGGGGTCATCGGCTTGGGTGCAGCGCTTACGCTTGCGGGATCAACAGTTGTCATGATGCCCCCTTATTTCTTATGTCGAATGCGCGGATTGACCACGCCGTACAACAGATCAACCAGCAGGTTGACCACGATGATCAGAATCGCCACCAGCAGCACGCCGCCCTGCACCACCGGATAGTCACGGCGTTGCAATGCTTCGATCAGCCAGCGACCGAGTCCCGGCCATGAGAAGATGGTTTCCGTCAGAATCGCACCGGCCAGCAAAGCACCGACCTGCAAACCGATAACGGTGACCACCGGCAGCATGGCGTTGCGCAGCGCATGCACCACAATCACACGCATACGCGTCAGGCCTTTGGCGCGTGCGGTGCGGATGTAATCCTCACCCAGCACTTCCAGCATTGAGGAGCGCGTCATACGCACAATCACCGCCAGCGGGATGGTGCCGAGCACGATGGCCGGCAGAATCATATGCATCACCGCATCTTTAAAATCACCCGGCTCGCCCCAGATCAGCGTATCGATCAGCATGAAGCCGGTGAGCGGATGGCTGTCATCGAGGAAGATGATGTCACTGATGCGCCCGGAAACCGGCGTCAGGTTCCACTGCACCGACACCAGCATGATCAGCATGATGCCCCACCAGAAAATCGGCATCGAGTAGCCGGTCAATGAGATACCGACCGCCGTATGGTCGAATACTGAGCCGCGCTTAACCGCAGCCAGCACGCCCACTGGAATGCCCACCGCAATGGCGAAGAGCATTGCGCAGAAGCCGAGTTCCAGTGTGGCTTTGAAACGGGGCACAAACTCATCCCATACCGGGATGCGGCTTTTCAGTGAGATGCCGAGGTCGCCGTGCAGCACACCGTTGATATAGGTGATGTACTGTTTCCACATTGGCTGGTCGAGGCCAAATTGGGCCATCAGCTGGGCGTGACGCTCGGGAGAGATGCCGCGTTCACCCGCCATGATCAGCACCGGGTCGCCGGGGATCAGATGGACAAACGCAAAGGTCAGTAAGGTAATACCGATGAACGTTGGGATGACAAGGCCCAGACGTCGGAATATGAATTGCAGCATAAGCCGGATTCTCAGTCATTTCCCGTGGCGTTACCGCCAGGGACTACATTGCTCACAACACGCAATCGACAAAGCCGACCGCGACGCAAGAAGCGCTTCAAAATCCCCGTCATACTTCACGCTGCATCTGCGTTAGCTGCGTTCGCTCATCCCAGTCACTTACTTGAGTAAGCTCCCGGGCATTCACGAACTTGCCGCCTTTCTGTAGCGTGAATTATTTAGGGTATATAAGAAATTAGCCGGAAAAAAAGTGCGGAGACCGGGCGGCAAAGGTGCCGCCCGAGGGCCAGCAGCGCTGGCCCAGACCGCGATAATCCGAAAGGTTATTCCTGGATATCGACGTTTCGAAGTGATGTTTACCTAATGGATCAACCACATAGCCTGTCACTTTCTTGCTCACCGGCTCATACACGGTGGAGTGAGCGATGATCAGTGCCGGAGCCTGGTCATGCATCACCACCTGAGCCTGTTTGTAGAGCTCGATACGTTTGTTGTGATCGGCTTCTGAACGCGCTGGCTGAATCAGATCTTCAAACGGCTTGTAGCACCAGCGAGAGTAGTTAGAACCGTCTTTCGCCGCAGCACAGCTGAACAGGGTGGCGAAGAAGTTATCCGGATCCCCATTATCACCGGTCCAGCCCATCATCACGGTCTGGTGTTCACCGGCTTTAGCACGTTTCAGGTACTCGCCCCACTCGAAGGTGACGATCTTGGCCTTCACGCCGATTTTCGCCCAGTCAGCCTGAACCATTTCCGCCATACGACGGGCGTTCGGGTTGTAAGGACGCTGTACCGGCATTGCCCACAGGTCGATAGAGAAACCATCCGGCATGCCTGCTTCTTTCAGCAGCTCTTTGGCTTTCGCCGGATCGTAGGCGTAATCCTTGATGTCGTCGTTGTAGCCCCACATGGTTGGCGGGATCAGGTTTTTCGCGGCCTGGCCAGCGCCCTGATAAACGGCATCAATGATGGCTTGTTTGTTTACCGCCATGGTCAGTGCCTGACGCACTTTCACGTTATCCAGCGGTTTTTCTCGGTGTTGAATGACAGGTAACCGACGTTCAGACCAGGCTGTTCCATCAGGTTAATTTTGTCATCTTTCTTCATGCTGGCGATGTCAGCCGGGTTCGGGTACGGCATCACCTGGCACTCACCCTTCTGCAGTTTGGCGTAACGCACAGACGCATCAGGCGTGATGGAGAACACCAGACGATCAATCTTCGGCTTGGTGCCCCAGAAGTCCGGGTTGGCTTTATACAGAATGCGTGAGTCTTTCTGATACTGCTGCAGCACGAATGGGCCGGTGCCCACTGGATTGAGGTCCAGCTTCTCTGGCGTGCCGGCTTTCAGCATGTTGTCAGCGTACTCTTTTGACAGGATTGAGGCGAAGTCCATGCCGAGGTCAGCAATGAACGGCGCTTCTGGACGCGTCAGGGTGAAGCGTACGGTGTAATCGTCAACTTTCTCGATTTTTGCGATCAGCTTAGGCATGTCCATGCCTTCGAAGTATTCGTAGCTGCCGCCCGAAACACCGTGGAACTTGTTGTTTTTGTCGAGCTGGCGCTCGAAGGAGAACACGACATCGTCAGCGTTGAAGGTACGAGTGGGCTTGAAGTCTTTGGTGGTTTGCCACTTCACGCCCTGACGCAGGTGGAAGGTGTAAGTTTTACCGTCTTCGCTAACGTCCCACTTCTCAGCCAGACCCGGCTGCAACTCGGTAGTACCGGTTTTGAACTCAACCAGACGGTTGTAGATCGGCACGGAGCTGGCATCGTAAGTGGTACCCGATGTGAAGAGCTGTGGGTTGAAGCCTTCCGGCGAACCTTCAGAACAATAAACGAGGGTTTTCGCCTGGACACCCGCGGCAACGGTCAAAGCAATCAGGCTTAGACCGACCTTCAGCATCCTGGATTTAGCCAGGGAGTTGATCATGTTTTGCTCCATTGTGATGTGATGTTGTGTGCGTCGCCCGACCTCTGAATTTTTTTATGCGGTTCGGGCAGCATGCGAGTGGTTTATTTTGTCATCCGATAGCCAGTGGCTCTCTGAATCGCCCTACTCTGCATGTTATTGACGCATCAATTTGTCAACAGTTGCAAAGAACGTCAATACAAGGTGGGGTTATTTACACAGAGTGTGAGTAAGTGCAAGCAACGATAAAAAACAGGGTTATTGCGCTCAGCCAAAATTTAAAAAGGTGATAAAGCGCTCAATGCCGCGTGATTATCTGGCTATGGTGCCAAATGACAGTGATTATCACCGCTAAAAAACACACAAAAGTTATTGGTAAATGTCGAATATCTGAACGATTCTCCGTGCGTTATGACGTTCAGGCAGCGAAATATGCTGGGGTAATGGCATAAGAAATCAGCAAAAAGCAAAAAGCGGTCATAAGAAGAATGTGTCGCGAATTAAGCAGGCGGGGTTGACTGAGTAAGGGATGGAGTACGTAAAGTGGGAATAATGACGGGTAAGGTTGATTTGCCGGATGGGATCGGTGAATTAGCGGGTTAGGAATAAATACCATCGCTTTTGTTTGGTGCGCTGCTCAGGGAAGGCGGCTCGATCGCAAAGACGGCGTAAATACATCCCTGTAGCCTCGGCCGCCGCATCCTTGCGGCGGACGCTTTGCTCCCCGAGCCGCCTTCCCATCGCACATCAGCATTGATAATGCTGTTTTGAAAAGCAGCGCGCACAGAATCAGATGAAGGAGGGAATTCGGGGCCGCGGAGTAAAGCGTTACACGCCAGGGATGGCGTGTGTCGAGCGATCAGGGACGAGACAGCGACTTTACGCAGCGGCCCCGTATTCACTCCTGACTG
>NZ_MLFP01000017.1 GCF_002095465.1 Pantoea rodasii
CGAGATTATTTCCGGACTGCAGCAGCTGGCATACACCCTGCTGCAGCAGGCTGCCGCGCTTATCCAGCAGCGTCCGCCGCTGATTACCCGCGAGGTCACCCGCAGCACCAACCTCCATCTGCTGGCCTTTGACTGGTACGGTGACATCAGCCGCGCGGACGAACTGCTGCGACTTAATCCGTCGCTGGCCAATCCCAACGACCTCCGGCCCGGGATAATCCTTTATGCCAGCGCGCAATGACAAGGCCGCCCGGCCCGCTCTTACCGTTACAGACGAGCGCCTGACCCTGACGGTCGGAGGTAAATCCCACAGTGACTGGATGCGTTTCTCGGTGGCTGCAGACTTTCTGACGCCCGCTGGCCAGTGGCAGCTCAACCTCGGCATCCGCAGCGCGTCGCTGCCTGCAGAGGTGTGCGAAGCGCGCGCGCCGTGCTGAGCGCGGGTCGGGACGTGCTGATGACGGGGCTGATTGACGACATCAATCACGCCGTGCTGCGCGGCCAGCACATTCTCACGCTCACGGGCCGCGATGAAGCCGCCGTGCTGGTTGACTGCAGCGCGCCGGTGTTCACCCGGCAGGAGATGACGCTTGCGGAGGTTGTTGAAAAGGTGGTGCGGCCGCTCGGCATCTCGCGCATCGACATCCGGGCCGTCACGCCTGCTGCCCCCAAAAAATTCGCCGTCGACCCGGGTGAGACCGCCTGGAGTGCGCTGATGAAGGTCTGCGAGGTCAGCGGTTTGTGGCCATGGTTTGCACCGGACGGCACGCTGGTCCTCGGGGGGCCGGACTACAGCGCCGCGCCGGTGGCTTCGCTGGTTATGAGCCGCAACGGCACCGGCAATCTGCTGGACCTGACGAAACACACCAGCATCGCGGGGCGCTATTCTGAGGTCACCGTGCTGGCGCAGGGGCACGCCACGACCGGACACAACGGCGTCCGCAACCATAAGGGCACCGTGAGAGACAGCAGCTTTACGCTTTACCGCCCGCACATTGAAGTTTTGGGGGATACCGACACCGACGAAGAAGCCGCTGCCCGCGCGCGCAAGCTCCTGACCGACTCCCGCCTCAAAGCGCTGACCATCACCGCCGTGGTGCGGGGCGTGCGCACCCCGGGGGGCATTACATGGATGCCCGGCCAGCGCGTGGCGGTGAAAAGTGCCATTCATAATATTGACGCCATTTACTTCATCATGGGCCGGGAGGTGCGCGGGGGGCGCGGCGTGCCGCTCACCACCACGCTCACGCTGAAAGAAGACGGCGTCTGGATACCGGATGCGTACCCCCGTTCCCGTCACAAAAAGAAAGGAAAGTCGCAGGCCGCCACCTATCATACCTGGGAGGAAATTCCGTAATGGACATTATCGGCACCCTTAACCGGCGCATCGCGTCAGCGCTCGCCGCCATTCGTCTGCCGTTCCGGGCGGCGCTGTCGCGCCTCACCAGCACCGGCGGCGTGATGACCGCGCAGCTTGAGGGGCTGGCGGGCGAGACGCTGCAGGAGGTGGAGGTGTTTCAGCATTATGGTCTTACCTCCGTGCCACCCGAGGGCGCGATGGCCATCGTCATTCCGCTGGGCGGACTCACCAGTCACGGCATTGTGGTGGCCACAGAGCACAGTGAATACCGCATTCAGGCCCTGAACCCCGGCGAGGTGGCCATCTACAACAGCGACGGGGCCAGCATTACCCTGAAGAACGGCAAAGCGATTCATGCGGAATGCGACGCGTTCACTGCAGACTGTAAAACGTGGCGGGTGAACGCCAGCGAATCGGCGATATTTGACACTCCCGAACTGACGGCCACGAAGCGCGCCACCGTCAAAGGTCTGCTCACCGGCAGCGGCGGCATGAGTATTTCTAATGGCAACGGCGACGGCAACGGCGCGGTGGCGTCGTTCGCGGGCAGCATCGATCACACCTCCGGGACGCTCAGTTCGGTCAGCGTTACAATCAACGGCGTCGGGGTTGGCCCGCACATTCACCCTACGCCTGACGGCGACTCCGGGCCGATGAAAGCGGGCTGACCCCCTCACGTTCAAGCGGCCCTGCGTACTCGCGGGGCTTTCCCGTCTCACCCCTGTCACTCCTTCCTGCTTCCCGCGCGCGATAACCTGCCCGCCATGGACAGAATGCTTGATCCGGCAACGGGCGATTATAACGGTGAGCGCACCACCGGCCTGGAAAATGCCGCCCAGATGCGCCTCAAAACCCCGCAGGAAGTTACGCTTTTTCCCCCGCGCTGGGTTCGAAGCTGCATCTGCTGCCCCGTAAGGACACGGAGGAGACGCGCGCCCTGGCTGAGCAGTATGCCTATCAGGCGCTGCAGCCGCTGATTGCCGACGCTCGCGCGCAGCGGGTTACCGTCTCGGCCACGCGCTACCGTCCCGGCTGGCTCAGGCTTTCTGTCCGTCTCATTTCGGCCTCCGGCGTGGTGGCCACCTTTGAACATCCGGTAAGAGTGAGCTGATGACATGCCCCTGACCATCCCGGCACAGGCCGACATCGCGCAGCAGTATCTTGATGAGCTGGTTAACCAGCTGCCTGATGCGGACATTACCCAGGACAGCGACCACGCGGTGCGCGCGAACGCCATCAGCTCCGTTATCTGGGGTGTCTATCAGTATGCGGGCTGGGAGCTGCGTCAGGCCTTCCCGGATACGGCGGACACGGACTTTCTGGTGATGCACGCACGGACCCGAAACCTCACGCGCAAGCAGGCTACCGCTGCAGCGGGCGGTATCATCCTGAGCGGGGCGGCAAAAACGGACGTCGCCAGCGGGCTGCAGTTTCGCGTGAAAGGGAACGGCACCCTTTATCAGACTACCGAATCCGGTCAGGTGGATGATGCGGGCAGCCTGACCGTGGCGGCGCGCGCGATGACCGCCGGGACGGCGGGAAACCTCAGCGCCGGGGCCACCGGAACGCTGGTCTCCGCGCCTGCCGGTATTGACAGCACCGTCACGGTCGTCAGCATGACCGGCGCGACCGATACCGAAACGGATGACGAACTGCTGACCCGCCTGCTGGACGTGATGCGGCAGCCACCTGCGGGTGGTAATGCCCACGACTATAAGGTCTGGGCAGAGTCGGTGGAGGGCGTCAGTCGGGCTTATGTTTTCCCGCTCCGGCGCGGCCTGGGCACGGTGGACGTGGTTATCACCGCCGCTAACGGGCTGCCGTCTGCCGCCACTATCAGTGCGGTACAGGCCTATATTGACAGCGTCCGCCCCGTCACCGCCAGAGACTGCCGGGTGATGGCTCCGACCGAAAAGGTCGTGGACATCGCCGCTGCGGTGGGCATCAGCGACGCAACTTCGCTCGATGCGGTGACCCGGGCCATCACCTCCAGTCAGTCTGCGTGGTTCAGCGCACTTATCCCGGGTCAGGAGGCGATTAAAACGCAGATTGGCGCGCTTATCGCTGACACCGAAGGCGTGCTGGACTATGACCTTACCGCGCCCGTGAACAACACCCTCCCCGTGGTGGATGAGACCACCGTGGAATGGGTGCGGCTGGGTAAGGTGACCATCACGCAACTGATGGCTTCCTCATGAACCGCGCAGACTACCAGCAGCTGCTCAGCCTGCTGCTCCCGGCAGTGACGTATGAGCCGTCGGGCGAGCAGATTAGCGGCGAACTCAGCGCAGAGGCTAAGCTGCTGGCCGTGCTCGACGCGGTCATTGCAGGGCTGCTCACCGCAATCGACCCGGAGAGCGCCACCCACCTGCTGACGGACTGGGAGCGGGTGTATGACCTGATGCCGGATGAAAGCGACACGCTTCAGCAGCGCCGCGCGAGCGTCATGGCGGCCCTGGCAGAGACCGGCGGCCTGAGCCGTCAGTACTTTACCGCTCTGGCAAAGGCGCTGGGATATGACATTACCATCGGTGAACCTGAGGATCCGATGTGGCGCTGGACAGTCAATGTCACCGGGACGCCCGAACGCGTCTGGTACTTCCGGGTGGGTGAGTCTGCGGTGGGTGACCGGCTCGAAGAGTCCGGGGACCCGGGGCTTGACAAGATTTTTCAGCGCCTGAAGCCCGCGCACACCGAGTGTCTGTTTAAATACTCAGAGGACAGTCTTACATGAAACCCCTGATTGACCCCATCAACACCACTGACGGCCGGTTCCACAGCCGCGACCCCCAGACGGGGGAGCTGGCCACCGTCGTTACGCCGGACTATATGAATGAAACGCAGGATGCGACGCGCAGCCTGCAGCAGGAAATCATCGCTTTACTGACCGCTGCGGGCATTAAACCTGCCGATGCTAAAAAGGATCAGCTGCTTTCCGCGCTGGAAGCATTGTTTCTCGCTTCAGATGATACCCGGGTTAGCGGAGCACTTCAGAAAGCCCGGAATCTTGGAGACCTTGATAGTTCCGATAAGGCCAGAAAGAATCTCGGGCTTGGCGCGCTGGCTTTAAAGGATGAAATCAGTGCTTCTGACACAGGCGCGGTGCCACTTACAGGCGGTGAGATGTCAGGAGAGCTCAGCACGACCAGCGCCGACAGCTACCGGATCATAGCGAATAAACGCGCCTTTTTTCTTCGGTTTGACGGCAACGATTTTTATATCCTCAAGACAAAAGCGGAAGATCCCGATGGCGCGTGGGATGACTCGCGGCCGATCCGCATAAATGCTCAGACGGGCGAGCTGTTTGTCTCCAGCGGAATGACCGTCAATTCAAATGTCACTCTGACCTGGGGCGGGCGTGGACATCACTTTCAGGAAAATGGCGACATCGTTGAGGCGGCAGGCGATCAGAGTATTTTCAGAGGGTACTGGAGTGCAACCAATCTCAACGGAGCGCTTCGCAACATCACAAATCATGCTGATGATGCCTGGAATAAAGCTAATGATGCCCAGGTTAACCGCGTGCAGTCCGTTCGTCTGGGAGGCGCGATATGGACCGGAACAATCGGAAACGGTCAGTTGGACTGGGGCGGCTCAGGCCAGGTCCTGTCAGGGGTCCATTCCACAGCCAACTATGCCATCAATCTTCAGTTCTGCCTGAGACAGATTCAGATTCTCATAAATGGTTCGTGGGTGGCCGTAGGAGGAATATAACAGATGGATAATGCGTTTAAGACATTTAATAATTTCACGCGCTACGTGCCGGAAAAAGAATTATTTCCGGAGGTTAAGGGAGTTATATATTTAAGGGACGAAAAGGACAGAGACTGGTATACCCTTTTAAAAGAGTTCAGCAGCGACACTCTTAAAATTGCTTATGATGCTGAGGGCATCATCAGGTCCGCATCTTTGGATGCCTCAATGCTGTTTCCTGCTGGCCTTTCCGTTTCAGAGGTTGAAGAAAAAGACGGAGACGAGGCGGGTGAAAAATTGTGTCTTGGTCAGTGGGTTTACAGGGGCGGAAGTATTAAACCCTTAGATAAACCCGACAAGACCTGGGCAGAGGAAGCTGAAGGGCGTCGTCTGGAGTTAATATCGGGGGCTAACAGCACCATCATACTGTGGCAGACCAGGCTGCTTGCGGGAAGATCGCTGACTGATGAGCAGAAACAAAAGCTGAATACCTGGCTGGATTACATGGATAAGCTTGAGTCGCTGAATTTTTCGGATATTAAGGATAAGGCTGGATATCAGGCCATTGTGTGGCCCGTCAGGCCATAAAGAAGCAGTCACTGCTGAGCCAGAAAACGCAGTGACTGCTGAGACAGGTTATCTGCGGAAAGATAATGAGTCGTCTCAATACAACTGGAGGAAGTGTATTCACAAACACTTATCGGTAAAAAAGAACGCCCCCAACCAGAGGGCGTAATCGAAAACCGATTAGGGTTTGATTCAACAGATTACACGGAGATGGTCGCATTCCATCGGCGACTACTATTACAGCTTTCGACTAAACACACTTTAAACAGCGAAATATCGGGATGCATTAAATTTGATTTAAATCAATTAAATTTGACATCCCCTCATCCTGGCCTGAATAAGGCAATAAACCACCATGAAATTCTTTGCATGGCTGAGGCATTTTTTTATCCCGACACAACGAAAGGTAAATGACATGAGCGAAATCAATATCACCGGCAATATTCAGAAAGCAGCAATGACTCAACTGCGCAGTAAAGAAGTCGTGCAGATTATTCTGGCATCTGTTTATACCGGCCCGACCAGAGAAGATGCCACGGCGGCAGCAACGGACTTTGTTAATCACCTGACCCTGCATAATGAAGCATCGGTGCGCACTGCCTGCGGTGATAACTTCGACAGGATTCAGTCTGCCTTCGCCGAACAGGCTAACAGTATCGCTGAGAAGCTTGCCGATGCCGTCATCGATGCAGATAAATCGGGAGTAGAAAGTCAGATCCAGACTTATGTGGATAATCTGCAGTACAAGCACAGTATCGATAATGGCCAGGACGCGGCCAACGCAAAACAACCAGCAGAAGCTGTTTAATATTCTGTAATAACAATGCGCCAGCGATACTGGCGCATTTATTTAGTTAATAGTATATAAAAATGCAGGGCAAGAACGATGGAGATCAAACACTATGCTATCACCATCGTTTCATTTATCAGAGCCACTGAAAGCCTTTGGCTATTATCGTAGTAAGCCCCAGAGCAGCGGCAATTATCGCGCCGAAAATACGATAAAAGCAGATTACGATTGTTTCTGAAAATCACGCAGGTCCGTTCTGATTTCATTTAGTGAGATCTTGATGTGTTCTAAAATCGCTGGTTCCAAACCGTCACCTCCACCGCCAGTTGTTAACAGCGATTTGCAATCAAAATCCAGTGACATATGACAGCCCCCGGAGATCACTCTCAGTCATTGTTGAAAAATGCTTTTCGACGTAATCGCAGAATTTAGGCAGGTGGCGATCAATTGATGCATGTGCGTCAGGAGAAATGATGGCAAGCGCCTGGCAGTAATCGCTGAACATCCAGTGTCTTGCATATATGAGGAAGTTATCGCTGGTCCGTTGATACTGCTGCTGTTTCTCATTCCATGGCTTCTCTAATTCAATAAGCCGTATATGGCAATGGCGCATACCTTCATCATAAGCTCGTCGATTGCGCGAGAAGTCTGCATCACGTCCGAGCCAGGGGGATAAACCATAACCATTTAACCAGGATGCAAGTGCGCGAACGTAAATCAGACCAGCCGGTGATATTGCCTGGACACCATTGCGTTGGGCTATAGACACTTTGATCATGCTAAATCAGTTCCATTTGTCAGTCGGCTTAATGCCCCAAAATGCGTGAGAGTGATTTACAACCTGCTTCACCTGCTCTGCAGTTAAAGTGTTGTGGTGAATAATAGGGTCAGGCGCTAAATGCTGCTTAAGAAGCTGAATCATATCCAGCTGAATGCGCCTCATCAGCGCAAGCCCGCGCAATATCTGACGGCCCAGAGTTTTATAAGCACCTGCATAAGCCTGCCACTCAGGAGAAACGTCAACCTCAAGATATGCCAACCTGAACATAACCAGCTGGTTATTGATGTCAGCAACTTCAAGCTCATGCGCCTGAATGCGCTGTTTGATTTCGTCTGCAGAAACTGAGTCATCTCCCTGTAAAGCCGGGTCGCCTTCATCATCTTGGATAGAGGCAAGCTCAGTTAGCCACCTGCTACAGCAACGCTCAAGGTCATCAAGAACTGATTTAGAACCTGAAATAAGGTCCATAGCCATTGAGGGAGTGACCGGCCTGGATAAAGACGCCTGATGGCTGGCTAAAGCCTGAGTAGGCTCCAGAAGCGTGCGGGTTGCTGAAACCATTTGCTCGCGCTGTAACATAGCTGAACTCAGAGTTAACAGTGGCAGAGAGGAAAGTGCTGGAATCATGCTCCACTCCATGTCTTAAGACGTTGCAAGAATTAGACGTTATTTTGCACCCCTGCTCAATATAAGTACAGGGTCACCGAATGTGAGAAATCATAAAAGTTTACGGAGTGGCGAAACTTATGCAGGAGTTGAGACGATTTTAATACCGATGCAGTGAATTACAGCGGTTCACTGCGAGGTTAAGTGAATAAAAGTCATGTAATTGCCGCCTCACCCCTGTAACTGCCAGCACCCTCACACCATCTTTATGATTGCTTCCGTCGATCTATCAAAGGGAATTGATCGTTTTAAAAGATCAAAAGAGGCTATAGATGAAAACAAGTATCATCCCGTGGGTGGGTGGAAAACGCAAACTGGCTAAGCATCTTCTCCCGCTATTTCCGGCTCACAAATGTTATGTCGAGCCGTTCTGCGGTGGCGCAGCTTTATTCTTTATGAAAGAGCAGTCAAAAGCGGAGGTGCTAAACGATATCAACGGCGATATCGTTAATCTTTATCGTGTCATCCAGAACCACCTGGAAGAATTTATAAAGCAGTTTAAATGGGCTTTAACCAGCCGTGAGATGTTTAAATGGCTGAAGGACACGCCACCTGAGACATTAACCGATATACAGCGCGCCGCGCGTTTCTACTATCTGCAAAAACTATCGTTCGGCTCAAAGGTTAAGGGCCGCACATTTGGGACAAGTGCGACCAGTCCATCACGGCTTAATATCCTGCGTATGGAAGAAACCCTATCTGAAGCCTGGTTAAGGTTGCACCGGGTGGCCATAGAACACCTGGACTGGCAGGAGTGCATGCGCAGGTATGATCGTACCGGCACGCTGTTCTATCTCGATCCGCCATACTGGCAAACACAAGGTTATGGCGTACCGTTCGGCACAGAGCAGTACGAACAGATGGCTGCGCTGGCCAGAACGACCAAAGGTTACGTAATAATTTCAGTCAATGACCACCCAGACATGCGCCGGGTGTTTAACGGGCTTGAAATGATGAGCGTTGAAACGACTTACTCAGTTGGCGGTAATAACGGCTTTAGAGCCGCTGAGCTTATTATCGCTAATTTTAAGCCGTCGCCTGATAAGACGATGCCTTAAATGTCTCTGTAAGCCGCCACAGGCCGTTAATCTCGGTGGCAACGTCTAATGTCGCCATCTGCTCAAGCGTAAAGCGGGTGGCGTACTCTCTGCCTTTAGTAATAAAGAGGATGGCCTGAAGCGACAGCGCTGGTGCCTGGCTTAATGCTGAAACTATGTCGCAGGCGTCGTCCGTCATGGTCTGCCGGATACGTGAAAAATTCACAATAAATTCCTTCTGAATGGTGAAAAATCACACAAGCATGTGCTGCGACGCACACTAACTCGACCTGAAAGGCGAGTCCATTGGACTTTAAAGAGAGAAACGAGAGGTAGAGATTTAGAATGTTTTTTATCCGATTTGGAAGCTATTTTGCACTCTCAAACTCCGCCCAAGCTGTGCAAAATAGTTTCCAAAACAGTGCAAAATATTTTGCCGCGCTACAATTAAAGTCATGGGGGAACCG
This sequence comes from Pantoea rodasii, assembly GCF_002095465.1. Taxonomy (GTDB): domain Bacteria; phylum Pseudomonadota; class Gammaproteobacteria; order Enterobacterales; family Enterobacteriaceae; genus Pantoea; species Pantoea rodasii. Next base: position 9,362 of record NZ_MLFP01000017.1, read on the forward strand.
CAACCTCAAGGGAGCTGTCGCAAAGCGCCCGGACGTTTGATCCAATATGTATTTCAGGATCCTCAGGCATCGTTAAACCCTCGCCATACCATTGCTGAGATGCTTGATGCGCCGTTAAAACACCTATGCGGTTACGCTGCGGTCGACAGACAACGTCGCAAGCTTGAGCTGCTTGAAGCAGTAAATATGCCGGCCGATGCACTACACGGTTATCCACATGAGTTTTCCGGTGGTCAGGCGCAACGGCTGGCTATCGCGCGAGCATTGGCTGCGGAAGCACAAATTCTGGTATTGGATGAGCCCGTCAGTGCGTTAGATGTGTCCGTACAGGCACAGGTACTATTGCTGTTGCAGCAGCTCAAGCAGCAGTTTGCCCTCTCCTATTTATTCATCAGTCATGATCTGGCAGTGGTGGAAGCCATCTCCGACAGAGTGGCCGTCATGTATCGCGGAGATTTGGTAGAATGCGCGGCAAGTGATGTTCTATTTCGTGCTCCCGTTAATGACTACACGCAGAGCCTATTGGCCAGTGCGCCGCGCCTTTAAGGTATGAAAATGAAAAGTGATTTATCCGAGGTTGCCGAACCAATCCGCCGTAAACGTACCGATGAAATCGTTGATGCCATCAAAGATGCAATCGTGCGGGACAATCTGCAACCTGGCGATCGCTTACCGCAGGAAAAGGATCTCGCCACGCGTTTTGCAGCAGGCAAAAGCACCGTCCGTGAAGCATTGAAATCGCTAGAAGTTCAGGGTTTGATCCGCACCCGCACCGGGCCGGGCGGAGGTGCCTTTATCGAGCCAATGAGCGAAGCGCACGCGATGAGTTTGCTGTCTAATTACCTGTTCACCCGCGAGCTGTCAATCGCCAATATTTACACGCTGCGAAAAACGCTAGAGCCATTAGTCGCGGTAAGTGCGATTGAAAATATGGATGCGCAAGGTTTTGAGCAACTGCACCAGCTTATCGCCCTTTACGATCATGAACCCGCCGATGACAGTGAACGCTGGGCACAGCGTATGGCAGAACTGGATTTTCACGCCGTGGTCGCCAGCTATTCTGATAACGTGCTGCTGGCATTTATTTGTCGCTTCTTACAACGCTTACTCAAAGATTTAGCCGTTTGCAAAGACATCTACCAACGCCCTGAACCCGTCGAGCGACGTAAAGGCATCGATTTCCAATATCAGTTAATCGAGGCATTGCGCCGCAAGGACGCCGCTGAAGTGGAGAAAGTTATGCGCTTGCATATGGAACATGCAGAGCAGGCAATGCTGACATTGGAAGCATCGCTTGAGGAACGGTTTCTTCGTTAAGAATGATGTTTCAACCAAAGTACCGGCGTCTACGCGATCACCCGCCTGCGCCATACAGCTCCCCGCACCACCGCCAATAAAATCCCGCCGACGATCAGCGATGTGCCGATCACTTTGCTGTGATCCAGCGTTTCATGCAGGATCGCCACCCCCATTAACAGTGCCAGCGCCGGGCTAAGCAGCGACCACGGCAAAATCTGGCTGGCGGGATAGCGTTTCAGCAGGCCGTACCACAGCGAATAGGCAAAGATTGACGAGCCCAGCGCGCTGTAGAGCACGCCCAGCCAGCCGCGCCAGCCGGCTGACCAGAGTAACGACAGCTGGTGCTGTTCAGTGAGCAGCGAGCTGACGCCCACCAGCGGAATTGCAAACAGTGACAGCCAACCGGTCATGGCCAGCGGTGCTATCGGCGGTAAGCGTTTAATCAGCACTGTACTGCACGCCCAGCCGCAGGCGCTGATTAACAACCACATCATGCCTTGCCAGTGCGTTAGCGCCGGGCTGCCGGCGAGGATAATCACGCCGATAAAAGCCACCACCACGCCGGCGATTTGTCGATAGCTGAGCCGCTCTTTCAGCCAGATGGCGGCGAGCAACATGGCAATCGGTGTGCCCATCTGAATAAACACCGCGGTGGTTCCGGCATCGGCAGTTTGCATGCCAATCACCATCAAACCGAAATGCACAAAGCCAAAGGTGAACGCCAGCAGCAGCATGCCGGGCAACTGACGCGGAGTAATGCGATGGAACGGCAGCAATATGGCTGCCACCAGCACAAAGCGCAGCGTTAGCATAAACAACGGCGGCAGCTCCATCAGGCCAAACTTCATGGCGATAACGTTGAATGCCCAGCCGTTTACCACCAAAAGCAGAATCAGCACATCGCGCAGCGAGACCGCTTTCACGCGCGCAGTCGCGTCGGCGTGTGCAGATGAAAGTCGTGATCCTGCTGGAAGCGACGTGCGAATGCCAGCAGCTGTCGCTCTGCTCCATCACGACCAATAAGCTGCATACCAATCGGCATGCCGTCGCAGTCAAATCCGGCAGGCTGGCTGATCGCCGGCAGCGCCGACAAACTCGCCAGCGCGTTGTAGCGCATGTTGCCGGTCAAGACGCTCTCTTCGCGATCACCCATTTGTATCGCTTCCAGCCCTTTATGCGGTGCCGTGAACGGTAACGTCGGGACCAAAATCACATCCACCTGATGGAAATGTTGTAACAGCTGCATGCGCAATCCGGTGCGGAAGCGCTGTGCCTGCAGATACTCCACGGCCGTGATGCTCAGTCCTGCCTGCAACAGCTTGCGCACGTCGGCGCCGTATTCGTTCGCGCGATCTGCCAGCCACGGAGCATGCAACGAAGCCGGCTCGGCGAGATTGATCAGCACCAGCGCATTGACGGCCTGATCGAGCCCGGTAAAACTCAGCGTCTGGCAACGCGCGCCCGCCGCGCTAAACCACTGCACCATTTGATCATAAGCCGTAGCAACATCTGGCTGAACCTGCTGATGCACATCCGGTAACAGGCCGATGCGTAATCCCGCCAGTTCCGGCAGTGCAGTAAGCGGCTGAGATCTCCCATCGAGCACGTTAAACAGTATTTCACACTCTTCGGCATAGCGCGCCAGCGGGCCAACGGTATCGAGGCTGGTAGCAAGCGGGAAAATACCTTCAGTGGAGAGCCGCCCGACGCCGGGACGTAAGCCGGTGATGCCGTTCATTGAAGCCGGTAAGCGAATCGAACCGCCGGTATCGGTGCCAAGCGTCGCCAGGGCACTGCGCACCGCTGCGGCCACGCCAGAACCGCCACTGGAACCCGCCGGAATACGCGTGTCATCCCAGGGATTACTGCTGGCGCCGTAATGCGGATTGTTAGTGGTGCCGCCCCAGGCAAACTCATGCATGTTAGTACTGCCAATGATCAGCGCGCCCGCCTGCTTCAGACGCTGCACCACCACCGCATCGCGCTGCGCGATATTACCGCTGAGAATCTGACTGCCCGCATGCATCTCTTCGCCTGCCAGATCGATATTGGCTTTGATGGCTATCGGCATGCCGTGAAGCGGACCAAGATCGTAGCCCTGCTCGAGTAAGCGCTGGCTGGCTTTAGCGGTTTGTCGCACTTGCGAGAGATAAACCTCGTTGAAGGCGTTGAGATCGCGCGTGATTTCTTCGCGGGCCAGGCAAGCTTCAACCAGCTCAGGCACGCTGGTTTGCCGCGTGCGTAACTGCTGTGCCAGCGTCAGCATTGAAGCATCAATTAACTCACTCATGCGGCAACTCCAGCGGCGGATGTAATGCCGAAACCCACGCATTCGCGGGCAGTAACGTCGGTGCGAAGTGCTGTGCTGCAAAGGCGCTGACGCCAGCCGCACGCGCTTCACAATCGGTGAGCAGATGTTCCAGTTCAACCGCGTCCGCGGCGCAGTGGCGCTGAATCAAGGCCAGACGTAATGTGAGTGCATCCATAACAGATCCTCTTTCAATGCTGGGCGCACAACAGCGCGCCCGTGGGGATATCGATATCGTTTATTTATCGCCCATCGCATCCACCGCTTCTTTGGCTTTGGTGGCCAGCACGGTGTTCACGTTGTTCTGATAAGACGTGGCTTCAGAGGGATAGGCTTTGATGTTTTTGGCATACAGCGAAATGTTCATGTTGTTGTCCCAGGCTTTTGCGACACCAGCACGTTCTCCGGATAGCCTTTGGCATCGATTTCGCGCTGCACCGCCGTTTTCACCACCTCTTCGGGCAGCGCCGGGAAGTATTTACGCGCAATGGTCACCGACTCAGCCGGGTGCTTGTAGATAAAACGCGAGGCCTGTTCAAACGCGGTGACCACCGCCTGCGCCGCCTGTGGATTTTTATCGATGTATTGCTGGGTGGTCGTCAGGCTGGAGAAGGCAAACGGATACCAGGACTGCGCCGCCGAGAACGAATAAACCACGTGCAGACCATTCTGCATTTCGGCCATCGTGGTTTGCGGTTCGGCCGCCAGTGCATAATCCGCGCGACCGGCTGCCACAGCAGGAATCTCATTCCCAATCGCCACATGCACCAGCTTCACGTCTTTGAGGTTGTTCTGTTTGATCAGATAGCTCATAAACGCCCAGGTGGTATCAGGTTGCGGGCTGGTGACCACGCGCTTACCCGCTAACAGCGACAGGTTGTCCTGTAACGAAGCGGCCTCTTTGCCGAAAATAAAGATGGTCGGCGCATTCTGCACGCCCGCGACCACGACGCCCTGACCGCCGTTTTCACGGGTTTTCGGTACAAATACTGGATCCTGAATCGAGAAATCCGCTGAGCCGCCAATCACCGCCGACCACGATTGCGCCCCGCCGCCACCGGTGCTGATTTTGACGCTTACGCCCTGCTGTTTGAAAAAGCCCTGCTCCTGCGCCACATACAGCGGTAAATAAAGCAGCGACTGAAACGCCTGGTTGATGCGCACTGGCGTTTCGGCCGCGTGAGCACTCACTAATGAAGCCAAAGAGACTGCGGCAAAGATCGTAGCTAAACGGAATTGTTTCATGATTATTTCCTGTCCCAGGAGAGAATGAGGCGTTCAAGAAAAGCCACCAGCGCGTTAAAACACAGCATCATCAGCATGACCAGCACGATGCCAGCCAGCACAATGTTCATACCGAAGTTGGAACTGCCGAGCAGGATCATGTGACCCACGCCGCTATCGGAAGAGATGTATTCGCCGACAATCGCGCCTACCAGCGCAAAACCGACGTTGAGGCGTAAACCTGACAACACCCACAGCATCGCCGAAGGCACCACTAGCTTGAAAAAGATGGTGCCGCGCCCGGCGTTGAAGGATCGCAATAAGTTGATCAGGTCAGGATCGGTACGCATCGCGCCTTTATACGAAGTCGTGAGCGACACCACCACGCAGGAGAACGCTACGATCACCACTTTGGAGAGCATTTCAGTGCCGAACCAAATGATGGTCATCGGCGCGATCGCCAACACCGGAATCGAGCCAATCGCGGCAATGAAGGGCGCTGCCAGGTCGGAGATAAAGCGCGAGTACCACAGCAGCAAACCTAGAATCGAACCGCCGATGGCACCGACGGCAAAGCCCACCAGCGTCTCGACGGCGGTGACGCGGATATCGGTCAGCATTTCACCCGTCTGGAAGCGCTGCACCAGCACATCCCACACCTGTGAAGGGCTGGAGAATAGAAACGCATTGATGCTGCCGCTGCGCACCCCCAGCTCCCAACCGCCGAGCAGCATCACCACAATTGCCACCTGCAAAAACAGCAGCGTGTAACGTCGCGCGTTGGCCGAGCGGAAGAAGGTTTCGCGCGTGCTGCGGTTCGCGGTCGCACTGACCGTTGGGCGCGTCGACACTGAGTTCATTGTCATGTCATCCTCTCATTAATTAACCGGCTCAGGCTGGATGCCGATGCTGCGCCAGATGTGCTCGTAATACTCATTGAAGCGCGGCGACAAACGACGCTCGGGAATCGACAGGCTGTCCGTACCGAGATCGACCTCGATCTCCTGCACAATTTCGCCCGGTCGCGCTTTCATGACGTACACCCGATCCGACAGCGTGACCGCCTCTTCGATATCGTGCGTAATAAAGATCACCGTCTTGTGCTGCTCTTTAACCACGCTCAGCAACTCACTTTCGAGCGAGATTTTCAGTGGGTAATCCAGCGCTTTGTAGGCCTCATCCATCAGGATGATTTCTGGATTGGTGACCATGGTGCGCATCAGGGCGACGCGCTGCCTCATGCCGCCGGAAAGTTGCGACGGATACTTCTGCTCGTACCCGGTCATTTTGTAGAGTTCGAACAGTTCACGGGCTTTGGCTCGCGCCAGCGCTTTGGGCGTGCCTCGTACTTCCAGCCCGAGGATGACGTTGTCGATCACCGTGCGCCACGGGAACAGCAGATCCTTCTGCAGCACGTAGCCCAGTTCCGGCGAAGGCGTGCCGGTGGTTTCTCGATTCTTCAGCAGAATGCTGCCGCTGTCCGGCATCAACAGACCGGTAATGATGTTGAATAACGTTGATTTGCCGCAGCCGCTGGGGCCCACAAATGAGACGAACTCGTCGCGATTGGCGTGGAAGTTGAGGTTGCGCAGCACCGTCACCTCTCCCTCCGATGTTGGGTAACTTTTATGAATGCCTGCGGCTTCCAGAACCTTACTCATGGTTTTCCCCCAAAGGTCGCGCGTGGCGATTGTGAACCGTCAGCGGCGAAGGCGGTGCCTGCACCGGAACGTAATCTTTCAGGAAGTGATAGCCGAGATAGTCGCTGCTGCGTGCGCGCATAATGGCGGGCTGCACTTCCACGCTGGCGATCGCCATCCCTTCGGTGGTGCCGCTGTCGGCAATGATATTGCCCAGCGGATCGATAATGCGGCTGTGGCCGTGATAGTGCAGATTGCCGTGCTGGCCGCACAGATTGGATTCGATCATCCAGCACTGATTTTCCAGTGCGCGCACACGGCCAAACAGCGTGTAGCTATCGACCATCGGATCGGCATCGCCTGCGCTGCCATCACCGGCGTAACCCCACGCGGTGGGCATGATCATGATGTCAGCGCCTTTCAGCGCCAGTTCACGGGTGCTTTCGGGGAAGACTTTGTCGTAGCAAATCAACATACCAATACGGCCAATCGGCGTACTGAACACCGGGAAGTCGCTGCCAGGATAGTAAACATGCTTCTCATCGCCTGGCTGATGCACTTTGCGATACACACCGACCAAACCGTCTGGCCCCAATAGCACCGCGCTGTTAAATAGTACTTCGGCACGTTCGGGATGGCGTTCGGTCATGCCAAAAACCACGTGCAAGCCCAGTTGCGTGGCGAGCTTCTGCATTGCCTGCACGCTCTCACCCTTTGGCACCACTTCGGCTTGCGCCATTTGCCAGGCCACTGCTTCACCGTTCCAGTTGAGCGTATCCGGTAGATAACCTTGCAAAACCTGCTCAGGGAACACCACCAGATCGGCGCCCTCCTGTGCCGCATGTTCCATCCAACTCAGCAGATTGTTGAGGTTGCGGGTTTTATCGTAAAACGCGGGCAGAGTGACGCTGGCGATGGTGGTTATGTTCATAGCAGCTCCCAGAAGTTTTCTTTTAAACTGCTACTCTGCTCACATTTAGACCAATACAATTTTCTTATGTGAAAATTTTTATCATATGTGAGAAATTGATTTTCCAGTTGACTCAGTGGAGGAGGATCTCCGATGAAATCCACCCGACAGCATGAAGCCTCCGGGCTGGGGGCCGCCTTAACCGGTGAGCAAGATTTTGGGTTACGCATCAAGACGATACGTCAGGTCCGTGAACTGACGCTGGAGCAAGTTGCCGAGTTAAGTGGCGTATCGATCTCCACACTCTCGAAGATTGAGAAAGGTCAGGTATCGGCTTCGTTCGACACCATCGCCAAAATTGCCAGTGCATTTGATTACTCGCTGGCGGAGTTATTTGCCGATGACCTGCCCGCACAATCCGTTGCAGCCACGGCGATTCAGGGCCGTCGCACCTATACCCTGGCAGGCAAAGGTTTGTCGTTCACCAATCCCTATTTCCGCTATGAAGTTCACGCGGCGGAATTGTTGGTAAAGGGGATGATTCCGGTGGTGATGGGGATAGAAACCCGCGAACTGCCGCCGCCCGAAGCCTGGTCACAGCATGCAGGTGAGGAGTTTATTTATGTGCTGTCGGGGGAAGTGATGCTGCATACGCAACTGTATGCGCCATTACGACTGGCGCAGGGCGACAGTGCCTATATCGACAGCACCATGCGCCATACGTTTGTGCGACTCAGCGATGCTGCTGCCAGCTTGATTTCGATTTGTCAGACGGAAACGTTGGATATCGAGGATTTAACGCGCGGGTCCTGAGGAAAGCATTCATGCAGCGACAGCAAACGCAGTAAACTGACCGCCGCTTAACTCATGAAAGGAACTTCAGCTATGGCACGGGAACACCATTATCAGGTCACGGTTCGCTGGACCGGCAATCGCGGCACGGGCACCTCTTCTTACACGGCTTACGACCGTAACAGCGAGATGCTGGCCGACGGCAAAAACACCGTGGCACTGAGCGCCGATCCGGCATTTCGTGGCGATGCCACGCGCTGGAATCCTGAAGAACTGCTGTTAGCTTCAGCATCTGCCTGCCACAAACTGTGGTATCTGCATCTGTGCGCCGACGCGGGCATTGTGGTGGAAACGTATGAAGATGCAGCGGAAGGCACTATGGTGGAAGGTGCGCGCGGTCGTTTCACGAATATAACGTTGAAACCCCACATTACGCTGCGCGATCCGGCTGATGCGGACCGCGCGCGTGAATTACATCATCAGGCACATAACGCCTGTTACGTGGCTAATTCACTCAACTTCCCGGTGAATTGCGAACCGACGTTTGCCTGATTACGCTACGCCGGCCAGTGGCGGCTGAGGAGGCTGCCACAGCCGCACACCATTACGTCCGGCGCGTTTCACTTCATACAATGCTTCGTCTGCGTGGCGCAGCCAGTGGCGTAACGACTCGGCATTCGATGCTGACGCAATACCAATACTTACTGAACAACGAAATTCTGCTGACGCCGGCAAGCGTACCTGCGCGATTTTCTCTTTGAGACGATCGGCCAGGGCAACCACTGATTCATCGTTCGCATGATGCACAATCACGCCCAGCTCATCGCCGCCAAATCGCGCCGGGATGTCCTGCAAACCCACGTGATTACGCAACAGCGCTGAAATCTCCGCCAGCAAAAAATCCCCTGCTTCATGACCCCAGGTATCATTCACTGATTTGAAGTAATCGAGATCCATCAGCAGTAGATAACCGGCGCTGTCTCCACGGCGGGTGCTGAGGAATTCACTCTCAAGACGTCTCTCAAACAAACGGCGGTTGGGAATTTCCAGGCCAGGATCCATCAGCGCGATACGTTCCAGCTCGCGATTTCGCTTGCGCAGTTGCCAGGTTAGATTGTACGAGGTGACGCTTAAGACCAGCATGTAGCAGGTTGCCAGCGGCAACGTCAGCCAGACGGTTTGCGCACTGAATGCGAGATGAACGTCCGCACCATCCACCAGCCAGACCATCACAAAGGCACAGAGGAAAGCCTGCATAGCAGCAATTAACTGCGCTGCACCTCCTGCTGCGTAGCGATCTGACGCCAGCACCGCCATGATCACAAAAGACGGCATGGGACTCAGCGCCATTAGTGCCACCCATATCCCGCCAAATGCCGCATCCAGGGTGAGGTTATTTCGTTCGGTGCCAGTCGGATCTTCGGCACGCAAAGCGCGACGACACGCCAGCCACGGCCAGATAAACGCATTAACAAACAACAGGGCGCAGAACCCTACTCCGCGATCCGTTCCATCAAAACAGAAAGGATCGGGAAGAAACATAAAATCGTGCCGAGCTGGCGCATGATAAACATACGACGGATGAAGCGCTCCGAACGCCGCTTCAGGTGGCTATCATCAGGTGAGTAATAATTCATTCACGGGGAAGTATCAGATCGACAAGAATTGCAGTTTAACGGGAAAAAGGCGGAGCGCGTCGTAATATTTTAAGAATATTTACCTTGCAGTGAGACAATAGTGCAAAAAGACCCCACTCTGCCGAAAAGTCCGACAGCCTGATGCCTAAAAACTTCCCTTGCCGATTAAAACTATGAACTGACAGTGGTTTTTAGTACTTCGCTGCCAATATGAGTTGTCACTGCTTTGGCTTAAACGCAGGATGTTTAAAGCCTATCCGATAAAAGGAATACCTGATGTCTTCAGCGGTCCCCCTTTCTGCGGCACATAAACGCGTGCTCATCGCCGGTTCTGTCGGCAATTTCATTGAATGGTATGAATTTGCCGTTTACGGTTTTATGGCCACGCTGATTGCTAAAAACTTCTTCCAGTTGGAGGGCGAAAGCGCCATCACCAGTTTGATTCTCACCTACGCGGCTTTTGCCATCGCCTTCTTTTTCCGCCCGCTTGGCGCAATATTGTTTGGCAGGCTGGGCGACCGCTATGGGCGTAAACCGATACTGGTTGCTGTATTGGTGTTGATGACGCTCGCCACCGTCGCGATTGGATTGGTGCCGGTCTACGCATCGATCGGCATTGCTGCACCGTTGCTGATCACTGCGTTGCGTATCCTGCAGGGGTTGTTTGCCGGAGGCGAATATGGCGGTGCGGTATCGCTGATGACGGAATTTGCGCCGCCGGGAAAACGCGGATTTTACGGCGCCTGGCAGTCTCTGACCGTGGCATTTGGATTACTGGCCGGCGTGGCAGTTTTGCCATTGCTCATCGGTGACGCAGCGATGAGTGACTGGGGCTGGCGCATCCCATTCCTGCTGGCGTTGCCGCTCGGGGCGGTTGCACTGTGGTTACGTTCGGGACTGGAAGAGTCACCGCAGTTTGAACAGGCAAAACAGATAAGGCAGAAAGCGCACCGCTCAGCGCCACCGTGCGCGCCATTGTGCTGGGCATTGGACGACTGATGGTGTGGTCAGCGGCGGGCTATACCTATCTGGTGATTATGCCGACCTATCTGCAAGCCGCGCTGCACACCGGCTTCAACCAGGCGCTGCTGATTGCTGTCATCTCTAACCTCGGTTTCGCGGCCACCATCCTGCCCGCAGGCATTATCAGCGATCGGGTTGGCCGTCGCGCGGTGATGCTGGTGGCGACCTTCCTGTTACTGGTGCTGGCCTTCCCGCTGCTGAAAGTATTGCAGGATCCGCAAAACGGGATGCTGATTAAAGCGGCGGTGGTGTTTGTGGCCGGTGCATTAGTCGGCATGCTCGCAGGTCCGGGTCCCGCGATGCTGGCGGAGATGTTCCCGACGCGCGTGCGCTATACCGGACTCGGGTTGGCTTACTCGCTATCAAATGCGCTGTTTTCCGGCTGTGCGGGGCTGATTATTACCGGACTGATGAAGCAGACGGGCAATGCCGATATTCCGGCGTGGTATGTGATGGGCACGGCACTGGTGAGTTTCGTGGCGCTGTTAACGTTGAATAAAGACGATCATCGCAGGCCGTTATAACCATGAAGAAAAGGGAATTTATTACGCAGGATCTGCTGAGCAAGATCTACCAGACTGCCAGCGAGCCTTTGCATAAACTGCCAGCGGAGCGCGAGCTGGCAGAAGAGTATGGCGTATCACGCTATACGATCCGCGAAGCATTAAAGAAGCTGGTGAGTATTGGCATCATTCATATTGTGCAGGGTTCAGGGATTTATATCAGCGAAAATGCCCGAAGCAATCCGCTTGTTTATAACTCGATTACTGAAAAACGTTTTGACCAGATGCGCTACCAGCTGCTCAATTTGCATAAGCGGTTGCCTGATAAAGAACAGCAACAGGTATTTGGTATCGATGACACTGCCTGGCTGTGGTATTTCTGCCGACTGCGTTATGTCGAGGAACGCTGTACGCAAATTGAGACCTCATGCTTGCCACTGGCGCGTTTTCCCGATCTTAACCAACGTGTGATTGAAAGCTCTTTGCAACGCTATGTCGTGGCTAAAGGCTTTATCCCTTCACACTTCCTGACGCATTATCAGGCCGTGAACGTGGATAAAGTGCAGGCGGCACAACTCGGTTGTAAGCGTGGCACCGCTGCAATGAAAATCACCAATCGCGGGATCTTAACGGGGGGGGGAAGTGTGGGTGCAGAGCGAAGTGATCGATATCCACTACGAATGCACCTACGTTACGCCGTTCAACGCCGATAATCTGCGCTTTCGCAGTGGAGATTAAGGTGTGTGGATGGCGCCATTTGGCAGCCGACTCTGCGTCCACTCGTGGGCGCGATAGACCACGGGAAATTGTGCCAGCGCCGCTTCATCGACCTGAATGCCAATGCCGGGACGATTAACAGGATACATATAACCGCCCTCTGCCTGTAACGCATTCGGAAACACCGCCAGCGTGTTTTGTTGTGGCGGAATAAATTCCTGAATCGCCGCATTATGAAGATGGATATTGAGGTGCGTATTAACGGCAACGCCTACAGGGGTCATATCTGGCGGTCCATGCCATGCCAGACGCACACCAAATGCCTGGCATAACACGGCCAGTTTAAGTGCAGGGGTAATGCCGCCAATTTGTGACACATGGCAGCGGATAAAATCGATTTGTCGATTAACAATCAGATCATGCCACTCAGCAGGATTGTTAAATAACTCTCCCAGCGCCAGCGGCACGCTGCTGTGGGCACGGATTTGCGCCAACCAGCCACTCTGTTGCGGTGACACAATATCTTCCAAAAACCATGGCTGATAGGGCTCCAGCGCTTTCGCCAGTTGGATCGCCTGCTGCGGGAACAGCCGTTCGTGCACATCATGCAGGATGTGAAAACGCTGACCGTATTTTTCACGTAACGCTTTGAACATGGCGATGGTGTTCGCTATATATTCATCCTGATCGTAATAAGCGCCAGGCGTGGGCTCGCGCGTTTGATGCAGATCCTGTGGTGTACCACCATAAAAACCTAGCTGGCAGCGAATGTAGCGGTAACCTTGCTCTAGCAGCGCATCCACCTGTGGGAACAGTTCATCCATGCTCTCCCCCGCCGCATGGCTGTAGACTGGAATAGCATCTTTCGATTTGCCACCAAATAGTTGATAGAGCGGCATTTTCGCTAATTGAGCCTTAATATCCCAAAGGGCCATATCTACGCCCGCAATGGCGTTATTCATCACCGGACCATTTCGCCAGTAAGCGTTAACCTGCATCATCTGCCAGAGATCTTCAATATGGTTGCCGTCTCGGCCAATTAATAATGGTTTGAGATATTCATCCACCATGGTCTTCACCGCCAGCGGGCGCTGTTGAAAGGTCGCACAGCCATAGCCCACAATATTCTTGTCTGTGGTGACTTTAACCAACACTAAATTGTGTCGGTCTGGGCGGGTGATAAAACATTCTAGGTTAGTGATCACGGTGGGTGTCATGGTCGCTCCTGACGGCTGAGTAAATAGCGAATTCTGCGACTATTATTTCCGCGCTTTCACTCTCATTTCCAGCCTTTTATTTCGGTCTGAAGGGGGGGATTAAAAAGCAATAAAACCTGACCAATTTATCTCTTGTGGGTAAATAAGGCCTCGTACGAATTGATTTTGTGAGTGGCATCACTTTTTATTGGTTTGTTTACTTGCATCACCTTCCCGTAGACTTTCCACCGCAATCACCTTGCCCATATCTGGGCCGAGAAGGAGCGGGAAAATGAGTAACCCAACCATAATTGATACGCTAATTCATGCCGTTGGCGGTCGTGAAAATATAAATAAAGTTTGGCACTGTATGACCCGCCTGCGTTTTGATTTAGTGGATGATGCGAAGATCAACCAACAAACCATTGCCCAGTTGCCAGGTGTGCTGGGTGCTCAGCTTCAAAGCGAGCAATTTCAGGTCATCATCGGCCCGCAGGTGGACCAATGGTATCAACAAATCAGTGGTGATGTAGCCGCTGCACCTCAACGTGAGCAGCCTGTCAAAGCGCAAAAAGGGCTTGTCTCGCTGTTTATGGATACCGTCTCTGGCGTGTTTGGTCCCATCGTGCCAGCCATTGCGGGTGCAGGGATGATCAAAGGTCTGTTGGCCGGTTTTATTGCCATGAATCTGCTATCAGCGAAAAGCGATACGGTGATGGTGATCGATCTGATAGCCAGTGGCGTGTTCTGGTTTCTGCCTTTTTTCCTCGCCGTTTCCGCCGCAAAAATGTTTAAGACCAATGAATATCTGGCCGTGGCTGTCGTGGCGTGTTTGATGTATCCCAGTTTAATTGATGCGGCAAAACAGCTGGCAAGTGGTGCTCCCGGTGCCGTGCAGGCTTATTGGTTTGCCGGTATTTTGCCTGTTTCGGTGTTTAACTACGCTTCAAGCGTCATACCGGTGATCTTCTCAGTGCTGGTATTGAGTTATATCCACCGTGCGGTCGATCGCATCATGCCGCAGGTACTGAGAACTGTTTTCACCCCAACATTGACACTGTTCATCACCGCGCTCATTGCGTTAGTGGTGATTGGCCCGATGGGTATCTGGTTAGGGAAAGGATTAGCGTGGTGTATTCAAGGGCTGTTTGACACCTCCTCAGTGCTAGCCGGTTTGATTGTCGGCGCTATTCGCCCGGTAGCAATCCTGACCGGGATGCATCACGCCATGACGCCGATTACATTACAGAACTTCAGTGAACACGGTTATGACATGCTGATGCCGATGATGTGTATGGCTAACATGGCTATTGCGGGGGCGACCTTTGCGATTTGGTTTCAGAATCGCCATCGTGATGACCGCACAGTGACGCTTTCCGCCGCGATTTCTGCGCTGCTCGGCATTACCGAACCTGCATTGTTTGGCGTGTTGACGCGTGAGAAGCGAGCTTTTATTGCTGCGACCATCGCCAGCAGCATAGCCTCGGCATTTATCGCATTCTTTGGAGTGAGGTTGTTTGGCTACATCCTTTCCAGCATTTTTAGCTTGCCGGCGTACATTGGTCCCTGGTTCCCCTATGCCATTACCGGTGTGCTCATCTCGCTGATATTGTCATTTAGCCTGACGCTGATTCTGGTTAGGCGCCAACCTCAGGTTTGATGCCACTTCCGTGCGCACTGAGTAAGGTACAATCCAGGGCGGCCATCAGGCCGCCCCATCTTTGAACAAACTTACGCCCCGCGCCCTGCAAGCGGAACTGCGCGACCAGTCGTTCCAGCATCATCGCTTGTTCTTCCAGCGAATTGGCTGAGTGCGAAGATGCGCTGACCAGCGTAGCGTTTTGCTGGGTGGTGGTATCCAGCTCACCCACCGCACGGGCAATTTGTTCGATGCCACGGCTTTGCTCATCCGATGCCGCTGAAATCTCTTCCATGATCTCATTCACGCGGGCAATGCTGCCGAGAATTTGGTCCATGGTTTCTCCGGCGCGCGCCACTTGCTGATGCCCATTACTGATGCGGCTGACCGATTCACTGATCAAGCGTTCAATATCCTTGGCTGCACCGGCACTGCGTTGAGCCAGATTACGCACTTCGCTCGCGACCACCGCAAAACCGCGCCCCTGCTCACCCGCACGCGCGGCTTCTACTGCGGCGTTCAGTGCCAGGATGTTGGTCTGGAAAGCAATGCTGTTAATGACGGCGGTTATGTCGGCGATTTTCTTCGAGCTGTCCGAGATTTCACCCATGGTGCTTACCACATCACGCACCGCTATCCCGCCACGGTTGGCGTTATTCGAGGCTTCCGCCGCAATCTGGCTGGCCTGACGTGCGTTGGCAGCGTTATTTTTCACTGTGGCCGTCAGTTGTTCCATGCTGGCAGCGGTTTCAACAACCGCTGCCGCCTGTTGCTCGGTGCGGGAGGACAAATCAAGGTTGCCCTGATTAATTGCACTCGCCGCCTGCGATACGCTGCTGACGCTGCTAAGCACATCGCCAATCATGCTGCGTAACCGCTCGTTCATGCGTCCCATCGCCGAGGTCAGCTTGCCGAGTTCATCGTGTCGGTCAGTGGCAAAATGCGAGCTAAGATCGCCGCTGGCGATGCGCTCCGCCAGTTCCAGATTATGGAACACCGGACGGGTAATTTGACGAATGATGTACCACGCCACCAGCACGCCAAACAGAATGGCAAATCCACCAATCAGCAGGGAAAGTGTGGCTGAACCGTTCGCCAGTTCATCATTACGCGCTTTCACTATGGTGATGATCTTTTTGATCGCCGCGCTGCTCTTGTCGCCCGCCACTTTGACCGTGTCTTCTGCGGTTCGCAGCTGACCATAGGTATCGGCAGCTTGCAGACTTAGATCTTTAAAACGTTCCGTATCCTGCCACAACGCGGTAAAGCCGCTCTGCTGTTCTGGTGGCAACTGAGCCAGTAGCGCTTTCATGCCCTGCTCAGCCTGCTGGAAATGTGTTTGCAATGTATTACGTAAGGCATCCGACACATTGAATCGCAGCGCCCAGGCTTCTTCGCGCACGTTGCTGATGGCAAACAGCTGCTCGTAAATCTGGTTGGTCAGTTCAGGATTGGTCACCGGTGTGCGGATCAACTGGGTGTAACGCGCAGTCATATCCTGCTGGCTGAGTGAATCAAGCTGGGCACGCTGGCTATTCAGTTGCTGAGTGGCTTGCGTCATCGCACCGATGCTGTTTTGGAAGCTGGCGAGATGAGTATCCAGTTCGTTCACCAGGCCGTGTGCCTGGTCTGTCCAGGAGAGTTTTTTGGCTTCGCTATTGAGCTGCTGCGCATGGGTCACATAATCGGCCATCACTTTGCCCGATTTGTCGTCACCATAAAGGTATTTGAGGCGGTTTATTTTGGCCTGAAACACTTCAATGTTGATGTCATAAATCAGGTTAGTTTTCTGATAGATGTCATGAATAGCGTTGAAGCGCTGCACGCTGATGCCGGTGGCTAACGCCACTAACAGCAACACAATGCCAAATCCTGCTGACAATTTTCGGGTGATGCGTACATTACGTAAACGGGATACCAGCCCCATGTTCCCTCTCCTGCGAATGTTGTTTTTGTAAGTTCTGCTAAGGGAGTTATCGGAGCGAAGCGGGATTTGTTTATTGTCGAGGTCACAAAAAAGAGATTACAGGATGTTATGCGCCGCCGGGCAGCGGCGTGAGCAGGTTATCGCGCGGACTGCGGGGCTAACTGGCTGATAAACAGGCCTGCGGCGCTCACCGCATCCACCGACACTTTCCCCAGCTGCTGACGAATGCTTTCACCTAGCGCAATCGTTGAAAAACCGGTGCAGGAGAAGGCGATCACTTCAACGCCTTCGCGATAGAGTGCATCGGCGCAGGCCAGCGCACTGGCGCGCCCTTCTGCACTTAACAAGTCTGTGGTGTTCAGCACCCCTTCCGGACGCGCGTATCGTACGGATTCACCTAGCAAATAACGGAAAGGGGCAGGAGCCGCCGCACCAATGCCCATCACGGCCACAGGACGTTTGAGCATGCGCGCAATACTCGCCGATGCCGAACCGGCGCTGATCACCGGAATCGATACGGCATCACGCAATGCCGCAAGGCCAGGATCGGCGGCGCAGCTAAGAAACAGCGCGTTGCAGCCGTCGGCTTCCAGTTGCTTTCCGAGCACCACAATCTTAGGCACCGCCAGCGCTTCACTGGCATCATCGAAAATGCCTTTGTCCTGATCGGGAATCGCCCGGCTGATGGAGTTGATGCCATATTCCTGATGAATCAGCCGACCATGCTCTTCGACAAAGTGCTGATCTGGATGGGTTAAGACGCGGATGATGCCTAGCATGACTCTGACTCCTGACCTGATGTTGGATGCTAATCAGCGACGAGCGGCCTGAAGCCGCAATGCGCAAACGTCATTTTTATTGTGGACTTAAATTGGCAGGTTTAAGCGCATGCGGCAAGGGATCTGTCAATGCGGTTCAAAGTGTGTCGCCCACTTGTTTGATTATCTGTCTTAGCCACTGATGAGCGGCGCTGTCCTGCGTTCGGCGGTGCCATAGCAAATCAAAGGGGATTGAAGGCAGCTCAAGCGGCGGTTCAAAGATGACGAATCGGTCCTGACGCGTGTAGGTGGTGGCGACGCGGCTGAGCACCGTCGCCACATAATTTGTGCCGGGCAGTAAATCAGGCACGGTAAACATCGTGGGTAACGTCAGGCTGATGTTGCGCGCCAACCCTTGCTCCCGCAGTTTTTGATCCACCAGTCCATAACGGTTGCCCTCCGGGGAGACAAGGAGGTGTGGCATTGCCAGAAATGCCTGCATGTTCATGTCTTCACGCGCGATGGGGTGATCGCTTGCCACCAGCGTGACAAAGCCATCGCGCAGCAGCGGTTGCGAAAGAATCCGGTTCTCGGCTTTGGTCGGCGGTACGCCAACCGCAATATCAATTTTCCCCGCATCCAGTAGCGCAACCACCTCATCACGATCAATAAAGTAACGCACATGGATGGTGCAGTTCGGTGCCAGCGTCGCCAGCTTTTGGGTCAGCGCGGGCAACAACACGTGCAGCGGGTATTCGGTGAGGCCCAGCGTAAAGCTACGTTGTTTATCATTGGGATCAAACACTTCCGGCGGCTTCATTAGATGACGCACCTGCCCTAACGCATCGGCCACCGGTATCGCCATTTCCTGTGCTTTTACGGTGGGTAGTAACCCCTCCGCACTGCGGATAAACAAAGGATCATCAAAAACGCGTCGCAATCGAGCCAGCGCAGCACTCATGGCGGGTTGGCTCACGCCCGCCAGTGCCGCCGCTTTCGTCACGTTGCGCTCCAGCATTAAGGCGTTAAATGCCACCAGCAGATTGAGATCGAAACCATCGAAATTCATATTTTGTATATTTCTCTATACCAATCATTTGTTGGATTGATAGTCGCAGCTTCGGGAATACTGCACAAGTCGGTGAGATGCACCGCTAACTCATTAAAGAAGGATTCCGCTATGTCTGTGACACAACAACTGAATCAACGCCTGCAAACCGAGCGTGCAGCAATTGAGAATCTATATCGTGCGTTCAGTGACAAGAATCCGGATCTGCTGGATTTGGCGGTCACACAAGATTGGAATGATATCCCTTTAGCACCGGGCCAAGGCCCCGGCCCTGAGGGTTTTAAACCGGTGCTGGCCAGTTTTATCACCGCTTTCCCGGATATCAATATCATCGTGCATGACATGTTGCAGGAACCGGGCAAAGCCGCTGTGCGTGCTGAAATCACCGGGACACATCAGGGCGAGTTTTTGGGTATCGCGCCAACTGGTCGTCCTATTAACGTGCGCCTGCATGAGTTCCATTTACTGAACGGTGAACGCGTCACGACCACCTGGCATATGGAAGACTGGATGGCGCTGTTCCAGCAGATTGGGCAATTCCCAACGCCATGAAATAAGCACTTCAGAGAGCGGATAAGTCATCTCGCAGTCCGCAGCCTTGTTAGTGACTAATGATGCAGCGGTGAGTCAGGAGCAAAAACAAACCTTCGACGATTTAACAGTGATCAACTGCGCGGTTTAAGCCAGGCATAATCTTCCGCTGCTATGCTTGGCAGCAGACGTTAATCAGTGTTACAGGCGGAAGAATGAAAGTCGTTTTATGTGCGTATCACGAGATGGGATGCGCGGCGCTGGAGAGTTTGCTGGAAGTGGGATTCGAAGTGGTGTGTGTGTTCACCCATGCGGGTGCCGATCAGGAAAACAGCTTCTTCGACTCGGTTGAAGCGCTGGCTCAGCAACAACAGATCCCGGTGTTCTGCCCCGACGATATCAATACACCTGAATGGATTGCCAAAGTCTCATCGCTGCAACCGGATGCGATTTTCACACTGTCGCATCGACAAGCACTCTCCCCTACATTAATTGCCACCGCCAAAAAAGGCGCGTTTAACGTGCACGCTTCTCTACTGCCCGCCTATCGCGGACGTGCGCATCTCAATTGGGTGATTATCCGCAATGAGCGCGAAACCGGGGTAACGCTGCATCGCATTAACAACGTGCCAGACGGCGGGCCAATTCTGGCGCAAAGCCGTGTCGCCATCACTGATGAAGATGATGCGCTTTCATTGCATCGCAAACTGGTGCGCACCACGCGCGAACAGTTGCCCCATTGGCTGCGTGCACTGCGGGCGGGGAGTCTGATTGAACGCGTGCAAGATGAAAGTCTCGCCAGCGAACCGGGACAACGAAAGCCTGAGGATGGGAAGATTCACTGGCATCAGTCTGCCGATGAGATTCATGCTCTGATTCGCGGCGTCGCTTATCCGTGGCCAGGTGCGTATAGCCTGATGGGAGAACAGCATTTTATCGTGTGGAAAAGCCGCGTGACTACCCAGCCACATCAGCACGCAGCGGGCAGCATTATTTCTATCGATCCACTTAATATTGCCTGTGGCGAAAATATGCTGGAAATTGTCGCGGCTGGGTTATCGCATCACGACAATCTTAGCGCGGCGCAGCTGGTGGAGCGCTTCTCGCTGCGCGTGGGGATGCAACTGAAGTAATTTTAAGCTGGCGATTTCAGCCTGAAATCGCCAACTTTTTTTACCAGCGGGTCGCCGCCATATCAATCACAAAGCGATACTTCACATCGCCCTTCAGCATACGCGCGAACGCATCTTCGACGGCTTCACCCGCAATCAATTCGATATCTGCCGTGATGTTGTGCTCGCCGCAGAAGTCCAGCATCTCCTGAGTTTCCTGAATGCTGCCTATCGAGGAGCCGCTGATGCTCAAGCGACGGAAGACCATCGGCGTGACGTCAGGTGCCTGATGCGGTTGCTCCGGAATGCCCACCAACACCAAACGGCCATTGGTTTTGAGCGTGGCGAGGTAAGGATCGAGATCGTGAGGCGCGGATACGCAGTCGATGATGAAGTCGAGAGAAGTTTGCGCTGCCGCCATCTGATCGGCATCGCGCGAAACCACCACGCGGCTGGCCCCAAGACGAAGTGCATCGGTGCCTTTTTCCGGTGAGGTGGTAAACAGCGTCACTTCTGCACCCATCGCGCTCGCCAGTTTTACCGCCATATGGCCTAAGCCACCTAAACCGACCACACCGACTTTATCACCGGCCTGCACTTTGAAGTGGCGCAGCGGCGACCAAACCGTCACCCCCGCACACAGCAACGGTGCAACGCCTGCCAGCGGCAAGTTCTGCGGCACTGACACCACAAAATGCTGATCGACCACCACATTCTGCGCGTAGCCACCCCAGGTGCTGTCACCGGTGTGTTTGTCGATACCGTTATAGGTCGCGGTAAAGCCGGCTTCGCAGTACTGCTCTTCCTGCTGCTGGCAGAAATGGCATTCACGGCAGGAATCGACCATCACGCCAACGCCCACCACATCACCGACCTTGAAGTGTGTGACCGCTGCGCCGGTTTCCCGCACGCGACCAACGATTTCGTGGCCCGGCACCAGAGGATAACGACTGACCGCCCATTCGTTACGCGCCATGTGGAGATCCGAGTGGCACACACCGCAATACAGAATATCGATTTTCACGTCCTGCGGTTGCAGTGGACGCAGCGCGATCTGGCTGGGTACTAGAGGTTTTGCCGCGTCGTGAGCGACTAATGCGTTGATTTTCATGATGCCTCCGCAAGGTGCTGGCGTTATTAAGTTGAAGGCGGCAGACTATAGTCAACGTGGTGCATAAATGATAGTAGTCACCATTTGGTGACCATAGAGGAGTAGAACCGATGCCAGCCTGGGTTGACGGTAAACTGGTTTTTTATGCGGATTCACCGCCGCGTCGCTTGATGGATCTGTTCTCGCTAAAGTGGAGCAGCATGGTGCTGCACGCGCTTTATCACTGGCCGGGACTGCGCGCGCGCACCGGCGAGTTGCAGCGCAGTTTGCAGGGGATTTCGAAGAAGATGCTTTTTCAGACATTGAAAGAGCTGGAACAGCGCGGGTTGATCGCTCGCCACGTGTATGACGTTATCCCGCCCAAAGTGGATTATCGTTTAACACCGCTGGGACAAACCTTCGCTGCCCCGATTGAACAGATGTATCAATGGGGACTGGATAATCAGGCAGCACTGGATGCGATGGAGGCTAACTTGCGCGCGGCTACGGACGCGACATCAGACGCGCCACCGTCTCCCGATCCCGCGGCAAGCGTGGATTAAACACCACCAGACTCAAGCCCGGTTTTCCCTCGACGGCGAAGGTGCTGTATTCCAGCTCCAGCACACCTTCGTCCGGCAGCCACAGCTGTTTAATCCCTTCGCCGTGCTGGCTCACTTCCTGTGACTGCCACAGCTGACGGAAGGTTTCGCTCATCTCGCTGAGTTCTTCCACCAGCGCACGCACATGTTCACTGGCGCCAGTACGCGCTACGTCAGCGCGGAAATTCGCCACCATCCCGCGTGTGACCTGATGCCAATCCGGCAGGCGTTTTTTCATCTCTTCGTTGCTGAACATCATCAACAGGATATTGCGCTGTTCCGGCGGCAGCTGGGCGTAATCCACAAAGACTTTTGTCGCAGCACGATTCCACGCCACCACTTGCCATTCAGCGGTTTTCACCAGTGCAGGCGTGTGCGTCATGCTGTCGAGCACGCGCTGCAATGAAGGCGAGACATCCACGCCCGCCTGCCAGGTGACGCCAGGCAAACGATTCTGCGCCAGCAGAAATAGGTGATCGCGCTCGGCGGCACTCAGCTCTAGCGCTTTGGACAAACGTTCCAGCACGTCTTCTGAAGGTGCGCCGCCTCTGCCCTGCTCCAGCCAGGTATACCAGGTGGTGCTGACGCAGGCGCGCACCGCCACCTCTTCGCGACGCAATCCCGGAGTACGACGGCGCAACAGCGGATAGCCAAGTTTGCTCGCATCCAGACGCTGGCGTCGTTCGCGCAGATAGTTGCCGAGCAGGTTGTCGTCTTGCAAGTTCATAGCATTATCCTGTTAGTGCATATACCTGTATAAGCTCACGACTTTTCGTCGCGCCGCAGAGACTTATCATAGTGCTTCAACAGCCAGAAATAGGAGCACGAATATGCGAATTTTTGTGACCGGGGCGAGCGGCTTTATTGGTTCCGCCATTGTGAAAAAGCTGCAGGCTCGCGGTGTGACGGTATCAGGACTGGCGCGCAGCGATGCATCGGCAGAGAAACTGCACCAGCAAGGTGTGCAGGTAATGCGTGGGGATTTAGAAGATATTGCCAGCCTGCGCAGTGCCGTTGAGCAGAGTGATGGCGTGATCCACGCGGGTTATATCCATGATTTCAGCCGCATGGATCATGCCGCGGCAATCGATCAACAGGCGATTCTGGCGATGGGCGAGGTGCTGGCCGGATCCAATCGTCCGCTGGTGGTGACCACCGGCACAGCGCTGGTGTCGCCGGGACGTCTCGCGATGGAACAGACCCAACCGGTCTCGGGCGGTCATCCACGCTCCGATTCCAACATCGCCGCACTGGCATTGGCCAATCAGGGTGTTCGTGTTTCGCTGGTGCGTTTACCGCCCACGGTGCACGGCGCGGGCGATCACGGCTTTGTGCCGATGATCATCAATATGGCGAAAGAGAAAGGCGCGGCAGTGTACATCGGTGATGGCGCGAATCGCTGGCCTGCGGTGCACCGGGATGATGCCGCCGAGTTGTTCTGCCTCGCTGCCGAACACGCCGAAGCGGGGACGATTTTGCACGCGATTCAGGAGGAAGGCATCGCGTTCCGTCAGATCGCCGAAACCATTGGCGCAGGTTTATCACTGCCGGTCAAAAGCCTTACGCTGGAAGAGGCGAAAGAGTGGCTGGGCTGGATGGCGTTCTTTGCTTCAATCGATAACCCCGCTTCCAGTGAATGGACGCGTCAAACCTTTAACTGGCAGCCCACCGGCCCCGGATTGCTACAGGATATGCGTGAGGTGGGTTATTTTTCGCGTTGATTCCGCACCATCTCTTGCAGGAAATCAATAAACGCGCGGCTTCGTGCTGGCAGAAAACTACGCTCCTGATAGAGCAGCGCAATCTCAAGAGGGGCAGGAGCGAGTTCAAGTTCAATCACTTCCAGCTGCCCATCACGAATGTAAGGTTCACAAGCCTGCGCTGAAAGGATGGCAAACCCGATGCCTTTCAGTGCAGCTTGCATCGCCATCTCTCCACTATCGACGCGGAAGGGGCTCGGCACATTGATATGTCGAAACCCTTTTCCAGTGGTAAGAAATTGCCACGCTTGCCCCTGAAGAGCGCTGACAGTCGTGATGCAGGGCAGAGCCAGCAATTGCTCGGTGTGTGTCGGCCTTGTGTACCTTTGCAGCAATGTGGGTGCCGCAACAATGAGGCAGGGCAATGAGGCCAGCGGTCGAGCAATGACATCACTGCTGGCGCGCGTGCCGCGACTGATATCAATCACGACATCACAGTCATCCCACAGTGCCTCTGCTCCCTGCAAACTGGTAGTACAATGGAGTTCAATTCTGGGATATCGCAGTGCAAAGTCAGCCAAAAGATTGCCGAAAATTACCGGCCCTACTCCATTCGGTAAACACACGCGTAGCAGCCCTTCTGGCTCAGTTTGTGCGTGGCTTAGCCTGGCTTCCACCTCATTCACCGAGTCCAGCAGGGGACGCATGCTGTCAAAAAACAGCTGACCTGCCTCGGTAAGCTTCATTTGACGCGTACTTCGTTGCAAGAGTCGCATCCCTAACCGTTCTTCCATCAGGGAAATTTGGCGACTCACATTCGATGCAGGCATATTCAAAGCACGCGCACCGCCGATAAAACTGCCCTTCTCTGCAACGGTAACGAATACCCTCAAAACATTTAAATCGATTTTGCTGCGCATCGATCATCCCATTTTTGATAATTAATCATTCTACTTTATCTCGCTAATCATAGTGATGCACGGGCAATAGACTAAGCCTCCACTAACCAGATGGAGAAAACTTTGAACCTCTCTCACACTGTATCGGGCTCATCTGCCGTGATACGCATCGCTTTCATCATCGCGTTTGTACAGTTCACAAATGCACTTGAGTACATGATGTTCAATCCATTGTTCGTCTATATGGCTTCTCAATTTTCAGTGCCTGTCACTTATGCAGGGTATGTTACTGGCACTTACACCCTTGCTTCAGTGATATCCGGCTTATGTGTTTGGAAATGGATTGACCTCGTGAGCGCCAAACGATTTTTACTTTGGAATATGGCGCTGTTGGGTGTTCTGACGGTACTGATCACATTCACGAGCAGTTATACCTTGCTCTTGCTTCTGCGATTTATGGCGGGATTAGCGGGAGGAACAACAATGGGCGTAGGAATGAGCTTGTTAATCAGCCTCGCGCCAGCGGCGTTACAAGCGCGGATGATTGCCACCGTCATCGCCTCTTTCTCTGTAGTGAGCATTGCAGGCATGCCGGCGATGCTGTTTTTAAGCACCCATCTTGGTTGGAGTAGTGCACCAAGACTTATTGGCTTGCTGTGTCTGCTATGTTTACTGCTGATTGTCCGATTTATTCCTGATGTCGAAAGCAATGGTGTGAATAAAGCGTCGTTGACACTGACGCCAGAGTGGTTGTTTTTTGCTAGCGGAAACGCTGTCGCGCAATTTACACCTATGCTGATCATCCCTGCTTTGGTGCCAATGCTGACCCAACACATGCAGGCTCTCACCGCTTCTCTGCCCACTCTGTTTTTCATTGGTGGCCTCGCTGGCTTGATGGCAACTAAACTCACCGGAAAACTATTGGCCTACTTATCCGGCTACACATTAGCTATTGTCTCAACCTTGATATTGCTGGTCAGCATACTGCTACCCGTTTCAGGTCTACACGTCAGTGGACTTTTTATTGGGCTATTTCTGGGTGGGGCTTATGGGCGATTAGTGGTGGTGTCTTGTGTGACCGCAAAGTTTCCCGATAAGGCAAGTCGTGCTGGCTTCCTGACTGTGCAAACGGCGCTGATGTCACTGAGCACCACTCTCGCCTTTTTTCTTTCTGCCATGACTTTCGAAGAGGCATCGCCGCTGCCGGTCATGTTCCTGATACTGGTGCTAAGCAGCGCATTACTTTTACCAGTAATGGTCAAGAGTATGGAGAAGAGGTTAGCCAGGCGCGGAATCTAACTGATAAACATAGCGGCAAAATCTATCTCGCATCTAAGATTGCAGCTCTCGCTGCATAGAGGCGTGATAAACCTGCCGCTTTGTTGGTGTGATTTAACTAAACGGCTCTTCACGCGCCAGCAAACGGGCAATGACGTTGAGCGCACCTTCGTCGTTGTTGCTGTCGGTTTTATACCGCGACACCGCCGTAACGGCTTCAGCGGCGTTGGCCATCGCGAAGCTATAGCAGGCCTGGCGCAGCATTTCGAGGTCGTTAGCGCTGTCACCAATCGCCAGCACTTCGCAATCGTCGATGCCCCATTTTTCCTGCAGCAGCGCAATACCGTGCGCTTTGTGGCAGCCTGGGATGATCAGATCGACAAAGCCAAAACCGCTGGAGACCGGATGCATGATGTTTTCAATCGCCCCCAGTTCTTTGTGCAGGCGATCCATCAGGGCATCAACCCCTTCATGCGCCAGATTGAGCGAGAACTTAAAGATGGTGTCATCGATATCGTAGAGGTTGTCGCGCTTTTCCAGACGATGATAGTGATTCGCGAGCATCGCGATCACTTCTTCGGGCATTGAGGTATGAACGTAAGCGCCATTTCGTCCGCATACTACGGCACTGATGTCAGGTTCTTTTGCCAGAATGTCGAGGATTTGATGGACACGCTCCGGCGCTAATTCACCACAGAAGATTTCTTCATTGCTGTCTGAAACCCAGGCGCCATTCTCAGCAACAAACGCGATTTCATCTTTGATTTCCGGGAAATAGCGTTGTAACTGGTAATATTGATTGCCACTGGCGACCACAAAACGAACGCCCTTTTCTTTCAACAATGCGTACTGGCGAGCGAAACGCTGCGCGTTGTACTGCTTGTTGTCATCAAGAAAAGTCCCATCCATATCCACCGCAATCATTTTTACTGCCATTTTGCTCTCCCGTATCGATTAACCAGCATTCCATCCGGCTGTGAAAAGGTTTTCATTAAGCTTACTCGCGGTGTGGAATAATGAGAATGGTAATGATGAGATTGATAACCGCTTTCAGAGATTTCCAGTGCCATGTTTTACTGCAAATCCGCCCCTTTTTCCCTGATCCAGGCACTGAACATCTCAGCCATATCCTCAGCGTAGTCCTGAATTTCCATCTCAGAGCGCGGCGTTTCTGAAAAATGCTTGCCCACATTCCCCAGGGTACTGTTGATTAAGTCAGCGGCACGCAGTCGTTTTTTATCATCCAGCTGCGGCAATAATTCACACAGGAACTCATTCACCACGTTCTCTCCTGCTGCCCGCGCAGCCGCCACTTCCGGTGCATCACGGTACAACGGCGCAGCGTCATTGAGTGCGGTGCGCATTGCCGCCTCTTCACATTCCGAATGCAAAAAAGCGTGCGTGAGCTGATGCAGACGTTCAAGCGCGGGCACGGTCCGATCGCGCAGGATCGATCCCAATAGATCGCCGGTACGCTGCCATTCTTCGCTTTGCAGCCGAAAGAGAATAGCCGCTTTGTTGGGAAAATATTGATATAGCGATCCAACACTCACACCGGCGCGTTCCGCCACGCGTGCGGTGGTGAATCGCGTGGCGCCCTCCTGCTCTAAAACCTGAGTAGCGGCCTGCAAAATCGCTGAAACCAGCTCGCTGGAGCGTGCTTGCTGCGGCCTTTTTCTCTCTGAAATCTTAGCGTTACGATTTTCAGCCACCTGTCACTCCCGAACACGAATAGTGAAATGCGAATGATTCATCGTATTCTGTTCGCTCAGATTAATCCACGGAGAATCATCATGAACACCTTAACTTCCGCGCCGTTGGCGCCGCTGCTCAACTACCTGTTCGAACTGGCCGACAATATGGCGCATCCGACTAACGAAGCTTTTCGTGTGATGTCTGACGAAGAGCAAAGCCGTCTGCTGCAGAGCAAAACCGATTACCTTGAACTCTATGGCCACCTGAAAGATGTGCCATTGGCGGTATCGCGTGAAACCGGCAAGTTGCTGTACATGCTGGCACGCAGCAGCAAGGCGCAGTCGATAGTGGAGTTTGGCACTTCTTTCGGGATTTCGACGCTGCATCTCGCGGCAGCATTACGCGATAACGGCGGCGGAAAGATCATCACCAGCGAGTTTGAACCGGGAAAAGTCGCGCTGGCGCGTAATCATTTTGCCGATGCGGGCGTGAGTGATTTGATTGAAGTGCGCGTGGGCGACGCATTGCAAACGTTGAGCCGCGATCTTCCTGCTGCCATTGATATGCTGGTGCTGGATGGCGCGAAAGCCATTTATCCCGAAATCCTGGCACTGGTCGAACCGCATTTGCGCCCCGGCGCGCTGATCGTCGCCGATGATGCCGATTTCAGCCCGGAATATCTCGAACACGTGCACAGCGGGCGTGGTTATCTGTCACTGCCGTTTAGCGATGGCGTTGAGGTGTCGATGTGGTTGGGACGTTCACAGTAATCAGTACCCAGAGCCTGCGCTCTGGGTGACTATCATTTTCGGTACTGGGCTTCGACCCGCTCTTGCTTAATCTTCGCATCAATTGAGAGTTCCGCCGTAGGGCGCAACAGCAAACGTGCGAGGCCAATCGGATCGCCCGTCTCGCGGCAATAGCCATATTCGCCTTTGTGAATGCGCTGCATGGCGGCATCAATTTTTGGTAGCAGACGGCTTTCGCGATCAATCTGGCGGAACAATAAGCGCAACTCCTCTTCGCGGATCGCTTTATCCGCTTCGTCACCTTGCTGTTCGCTGCGTTGCAGTTGCGTTTTCAGGTAGTCGATGTGTTCCAGCAATTCCTGGCGCTCAACACGTAATAAGCGCAAAAAGAAATCACTTTGGTGAGCATTCATATACGCTTCGGGCGGCATACTGAGAAGGTTCTGCTGCTCCGCTGCTGTGGGTTTGGTCATGTTGAAATTCCTTAACAGCCCTGTGTTAATGTTATATCGTCACATTTCAAAATCATTCATTGAGGTTGCTGCGATGAAGACCACTGTTCCTCTACTGCTTATCGCGCTGGCATCGGCGAAAGCGGGTGCCTTTCAGGCAAAGATTGATACGTTAAAACTGGCATTGAAACCGGATACCGCAGTGGCAAACGTCGATTTGACGCAGCCTCTCGCGACGGCGGAAGTGCATGCGGCGCTGCTAAAGCCCGTATCCGGCTGCCAGTGTCCGTTTTGTACGCAAATGCGTGCGTTAGCTGGCTAATTCAGGCCGTTACACGCGCGACACGCTGCGGCCAGGGATCGGCAAATTCACCGCCGCTTTGCCACCATGCAATCTCCTCTTCATTGAGAAAGCAGCGTTTCAGGGCGGCGCTGAAGGCTTTCACTTCATCCGGCTCACCAATCACCGTTAAACTGCAGCGCCGATCGCCGAATCGCCCCGGCATTTTTGCCACTGCCTGTTCGACCGCCGCGCGCTCCTCTGCCGTGAGCGGACTATCACGATGATTCAGAATTCCCGCTTTCCAGTAACTGATAAATTCCAGACTGATGCTGCCGGTGGCCTGATTCCACAACAGTGCCAGGTCATCCCGCGTCGGCAACCAGAAAAAGCCTTTACTTCGATAGATGCCGGCGCCCATAAAGTGGTGGCAGGTATCCCACAATCGCTGCGGATGGAATGGACGGTCGTCGTGAATCACTTCGGAAGTCATGTGCCACGCACCGGGATCAGTGGCATCTACCTCATCGGCTAATTCTTCGATTAACTGCGCGATCCGCCCGAAATCGTAGGACGGCATCGCCATTAATTCACTCAGAGACAGGTTTCCCCGCGATACCGCCATCACTGCCACATAGGGATTGAGCGGATGAATGGCCTGTGCAATGCGGGTAATGCTGGAAGACGGCAACCGATCATTTTTGGTGAGCAGCAGATGGCTGCAAAACATGATTTGTTCTGCCAGCAGATTCTCGATGCGCCGCTCGCCGCGCTGTAGGTTGGCCTGGAAACGGGTGATGAGGGTTTCCCCTTGCTGGTAATCGTCGTTCAGCATCACGCTGTCCACTAACGATAGAAACCCGTTGAGTTGCACGTCAGGATGATCGCGGAAGTAGCGTATCAACGGCAGTGGATGGCTGCTACCTGACGTTTCCAAGAGGATCAGATCGGGACGATGCGTAATGATCAGCGGTGTCAGCGCAGCATGAAGTTTTTCAATGCCGCTTCGGCTGCTGATGTTATCAGCGGAAAGCGTGATGAAGTTGTGTTTGCTGGCATTGACGATCTCGGTATTGGCGATAAGTACGCCGTCAACGTCCAGTTCGCTCATGTCATTGACGATGACGCAGACTGCGAGTTGCTGTTTGTGAGCCTGAATCAGCAGGCTTTTTAATAGCGTCGTTTTGCCTGCACCCAGAAAACCATTGAGGATGGTGAGGGGGATTTTTTGCATCGTTGCCTCTTGCTGCCGCTGCTTTTTTTGTCGGCATAAATGGCCACCCTACGAGTACCCGGATGAGTACCGCAGGGCGCGCACTTATCACTGTTACCTGTGTGGCCGGTCTAAGGTGTTACCTGTGTGCCGGGTTAAAAGTCTCACTTGTATGCCCGGGTTTAATCTTTATGCATCAACGCACAAGAAGATTTATGGCCTGCCATCAGTGAAACCAGGGTTCATACGGGTCCGGATATTCGGCCCAGTTTTCCGGCCCCTGCGCCATCTCTTCATCAGTCAGCAGCGCATTTTCCAACTGGCTGCGCAGACGGGCTTCATCCATCTCAATACCAATAAACACGATTTCCTGACGCGCATCGCCAGTGCCTTCGACCCAATTCTGCATGATGTATTCCAGCGTTTCCGGATCTTCCGGCCAGCGTTCTTTCGGGGCACTTGCCCACCACATACCGGCTAAGCCCTGACGCGTCACACCACCGGCCTGTGACCAGGAACCGGCATAGCGTGGACGACTGGCGAGCCAGAAGAAGCCTTTAGACCGTACCACACCTTGTAAATCACCCTCGATGACGCTGGCAAAGCGCGTCGGATGAAACGGGCGACGCGCGCGGAACACGAAGTTGCGAATGCCGTACTCTTCGGTTTCGGGTGTGTGCGATCCGCGAAGCTCCTGTAACCAGCCAGGCGCTTGCGAGGCTGCATCGAAATCGAATAGCCCGGTGTTCAATACTTCATTCAGCGCAACTTTGCCAAATTCAGAGGTGACGATACGCGCACGTGGATTGAGTGAATGCAGGATCGCCAGCAAGCGCGCTTTTTCCGCTTCATCAATCAGATCGGTTTTGTTCAGAATCAGCACATCGCAGAACTCAATTTGATCCACCAGCAGATCAACTACCGTGCGTTGATCTTCTTCACCCAATGATTCACCACGCGATTGAATGCTTTCGTTGGATTCGTAATCGCGCAGGAAATTAAAGCCGTCCACCACCGTGACCATGGTGTCAAGGGCAGCGACTTCCGACAGGCTCTGACCGTCTTCATCGGCAAAGGTGAAGGTTTCCGCCACCGGAAGCGGCTCGGAAATACCCGTGGATTCGATCACCAGGTTATCGAAACGGCCATCTTTTGCGAGGCGATCCACCTCCAGCAGCAGATCTTCACGCAGCGTGCAGCAGATGCAGCCGTTGCTCATCTCCACCAGCTTCTCATCGGTGCGCGACAACTCCGCCCCGCCCTCACGCACCAGGGCGGCATCGATATTCACTTCCGACATATCGTTGACGATCACCGCCACACGGCGACCTTCGCGGTTGTTGAGAATATGGTTAAGCAGTGTAGTTTTGCCTGCGCCGAGAAAGCCGGAGAGGACAGTAACCGGCAACTTTTTAAAATTCGGGGATAGTGATGACATTGCAACTCCTTCAACCTGACAAATGTTGGTGCGGTGACATGCCACAGCCAACGTTATAGTTGTTATGTTATAACATAACACTCACCATTGTCATTGCGTCGAAGAAAAATGTTGCCGGGCGCGGAAGCATTAACGGGCCATAGCGGCCCGTTAGACAGCGTTACTTATTGTCGGGATAGCTCAGATCGATTGCCTGGTCCGGCAGCTTGGTGAAGGTTTTCACGATGGTGCGGAAATCAGCATTCGGGGTGAGGTCGGCAAACTGTTGTTGATACAGGTCTTTTGCCAAAATTTCCATCCCCACGATGTTGTACGGATGGTTATAAAAATGATGATAAACGCCATAGACACGACCCTTTTTCACCGGCTCAATCTGCGCCAGGCCGGTACGCTGTAGCAGCGTCTGGAAGGTCGCGTTCACCTCTTTAGGCTGCACGCCGTAACCAAATGGCAGCACGTTGGTGTTAGGACGTTTCGAACCGGTCATGATGTAGACATCCGGTTTCATCGCAATAATTTTTTCCAGAGCGATAAAGCCCACGTTGCCCGGCAATAACTCAGAACCGATATTCTTCCCGCCTACCGCTTCCACTAATCCGCCCCAGCCATTGTGGCTGTGGGTGAAGCAGCAGTTATCGCTGTTACCGGCAATCGGCTCAATAAAGACCGTCGGTTTGTTTTTCACCTCGGCGACGCCTTGAGTGAGGCGGTCAAACTTCTGCTGATAGAAATCGGTGTAGGCTTTAGCCTGCGTTTCGCGGTTCAACACTTTGCCCAGCAGCGTCACGCTAGGCGCGGTGTTCTGCGCCGGGTGCAGTTCGTAATCCACGAACACCACTGGAATGTGCAGATTAGTTAAGGTATTTAGCACACCGGATTGCTGAAGCGCAGGTTTGGCGCGCAGCTGGGCAATCATCAAATCGGGTTTCTGTGCCAGCACGCTTTCCAGGTTAACCTGCCCTTGATCGCTGAAGCCCATATCGACAATCTTGGTCGCTTCCGGCCATTTGCCTTTCAGCAGATCCCAGGTTTGGGTGTCCTGTTTTTCGGCAAGTTATTCCACGCCACCACGCGCTTGAACGGGTCATCACGATCCAGCAGCGCCAGCGTCAAAATATCGCGACCATCCTGCAGGATGATGTGTTGCGGTTCTTTATTAATGGTTTGCGTGTGACCATCCATGTCGGTGACAGTCAGCGGGTAAGTGGTGGCCGAAGCCGCCGTTGAAGCCAGTAATCCCATTGCCAGTAGCAGGCGCGTTTTCATCCCAAAACTCCTTGGTAAAAAGAATAGTTATTATTATCAATTACCTTAACACAACCTTAAGGGGCGAAAATAAACGTCAGGACAATGGGCTGTAACCGGAAATTAATGCTGAGTGATAAAGGTTGAATGGCGGAAGGCGGAAGGCGGAAGGATTGTCCGTTCCCCGCTGGCAGCGTGCAATACGCCGCAGCAGGGAAATGGGATTCAGGTGAAATCGGACAGCTTCTGCCCAGTCGTAATCAGCTCCTGCAAAAGCATTTGCCGGCGTTCCTGCGGCGTATCACGGCTCACCATAAAACAGATGGCGGCGACAGCCTGACCACTGCGCGAGCGGATCGGAGCCGCCATGCAGCAGGTGAAGCTTTCAGAGAGGCCTTCCGTCATGCAATAGCCCAACTTGCCAGCATGATGGATCTCATCCAGAAACGCCTGCTTATCAAGAGTCTGGCCGCTGGCAAGTCGATAATCTTCTTCCGGGATCAGATCGAGGATTGCGCTGTCCGACCAGTTGCTTAGCAGCAGGCGACCGGTAGCCGTCCAGGTAATCGGCACCCGCACACCGATATCCGAGGTGATTTTGAACGGATGCGCGTTGCTTTCGGACAGCACCACCGTGTATTTGTTGCCTTCCAGCATGCAGAGCTGCACCGTTTCGCCATGGCGCGCCACGATCTCCACCATCAGCTGATGAGCACGGCGTATCAGGTCATTGTGTGCCATATAATCCGCACCGTAATAGTGCATTTCACGACCAAAGAACACAGCACCGTCTGCATCTAACTCCACCAGCCCGGCTTCACTTAACAGGCTCACCAGCTCATACACGCTGGAACGCGGGGCGCCAGTGGCATCGATCAAATCTCGCATCGCCATCGGCTGGCGGGCAGTATGCAATTGACGAAAAATATCAATAACCCGGTCAACACCGCGTGCCCGTGAAGGTTTTTCATCCGGCATACGCTACTCCCCTGTTGCATCGTTACGAATGGAATACGCTAAAAAAGAAAAGCATCATACACCCCAACCGGACAATTACCCATCCCCGTAAAAATAAATAATACTCACACCCGTTATATTTCGACGATCTATTTTGGTGCCTCATTTTGGCGCAAAGAATATTTATCCAGATATTAAAACATCGACAATGGCCACACTCTCATTAAACACAATCATTCGCTGGCGTTTATTTTGCGATCCCGACGACATCATAAAAAATTAAATAGCCATGCACATATTGCAAAAGCAAATCCACTGTGCAAATCTTGCCCTATCCGGTATTGCAGATTCAAGTCTGGTATACCGGACAGTATGATAACCCTTGAAATGAGGCATTTTGCATGGCGATTAAACGTTATGGCATTGAAGGCGGAACCGGCACCGGCGGGCAGAAGTTGCCTTTCGCCCGTGCAGTAGAGGCCGATGGGTGGCTGTATATCTCCGGCCAGACGCCAATGCGCGACGGTGAGGTAGTGGAAGGCGGCATCATCGAACAGACGCAGCTGGCCTTCGATAACTGTCTAGACATTATGCGTGAGGCAGGCTATCGCGTGGAGGATGTGGTGCACGTCACCGCAGTGTTAACCGATGCACGTTATTTCAGTTCCTTTAATAAAGTTTTCAGTGAGATATTCAGTGGTAACCCACCCGCACGTATTTGTAGCGTGCAAGATTTAGTGGTCGACTGCAAAGTGGAAGTGGATTTCAAATGCTTCCGCGCCGACCGTAAATAACGATTACGGTTAAAACAGGCTGAAAATGGCTTTCTTCGCCAACACCAGGGCAGCCTGTTATTAATTGATGCTTTTCATTTTGCTGTGAAATATCGGCTCAGTGCCGACTCGTGTAAATTTTAAAGAGAGCATAAAAATGAATACTACATCGCTGACATTCAGCGCCAGGGCGGTCGCCGCTGCGCTGGTATTACTGGCTGTTGCAGGCTGTACACCAACTGAAGAGAAAAAAGAGGCTGGCGCCGCTCCCCAATCCGCACTGCAGAACGTGTTGCAACGCGGCACATTGCGTGTCGGTGACTGCCTAAGCTTCGCACCCTTTGGTTTTTATGACAAAGACGGCAATCCGGATGGATATGACGTCGATCTGGCGAAAGCACTGGCTAAAGAGATGGGCGTGAAGCTGGAAATGGTCAATACCACCAGCGCCAACCGTATTCCCAACCTGCAAACTAACAAAGTCGATGTGGTGTTCTGTAACTTCACCCGCAATCTGGAACGCGCTAAAGAGATCGGTTTCACCAACCCGTATGTGGTGGCCAGTGAAGCGATGCTGGTGCGTAAAAATAGCGGCATCCAGTCTGCTCATGATATGGCAGGCAAAACCATCGCCACCGTGAAAGGCTCCACCAACGGTGATGAAGTGCGCAACCTCGGCATTGACGTGAAAATTCAGGAATACGATTCATCGCAAGCGGCGATCCTCGCCGTGAAGCAAGGCCAGGCCGATGCGATGATCGAGGATAACAACTTCCTCGCCTATCAGGCCAAGCTGGACCCAACCCTGACCGTGACCAACGAAGCGTTGGTGCCGCTGGAATATAACGCTTTCGGCGTGAAACAGGGCGACCAGGTGTGGACCAATTATTTGAATGAGTTCCTGTTTGAAATTAACGCCTCGGGTGAAAACGCTCAGCTTTATCAAAAATGGTTTGGCGATAAGCCGCGCTATCCGCTGAATCCGCAATATTGATTGATCTACGGCGCGGCAATCAATGTCGCGCCGTTTGAAGGAGTCAAACCATGAACTATCAATGGCTCACCCTGTGGCGCTACGCCGATACGTTTCTTGAGGCCGCATGGCTGACCTTACAGGTGACGCTGCTGGCCTTTGTGCTGGCGGTCACTTTAGGGTTGTTATCGGCATTGGCAAAATCCTCGCCTGTCGCGCCGCTGCGCTGGATCAGTCACTGCTATGTTGAGTTCATCCGCAATACGCCGGTGCTGCTGCAGATTTTCATCATTTTCTTTGGCTTGCCTTCGCTCGGTATCACCATGAGCGCCTTCACCGCTGGCGTGCTGGCATTGGGCGTCAATGTGGGCGCTTACCTGTCTGAAACCTTTCGCGCTGGAATTCAATCGGTGCCAAAGGGCCAGCTGGAAGCCGCGTATATTCTTGGCATCCCGCGTCGGCAGATCTTCCTCAGCGTGGTGTTACCGCAGGCAGCACGCGCAGTGTGGCCTGCAATCATCAATAACCTGATCCAGCTGCTGCTCGGCACCTCGTTGCTGTCGGCGATTGCCCTGCCAGAGTTAACCGGCACCGCCACGGTGATCAACGCCCGCACCCTGCTCTATATCCAGACCTTTAGCGTAGTGGCGCTGGTGTATTTGGTGCTGAGCAATCTGTTTTCCTGGCTCGGCACAGTGGCAGGACGGCGCATGTTCCACCCGCCGCTGGTGACCCCGGTAAAAAAGTCCGCCTGGTGGTGGGCAAAAAATGGCTGACTAATCCAGTGAAACGGGAGAATGCGCTATGAGCGAATTAAT
The DNA here is from genome assembly GCF_002095465.1 of Pantoea rodasii. Lineage (GTDB taxonomy): Bacteria > Pseudomonadota > Gammaproteobacteria > Enterobacterales > Enterobacteriaceae > Pantoea > Pantoea rodasii. The sequence goes on from NZ_MLFP01000017.1 coordinate 45,809, forward strand.
CATCAGCTCTTTCCCCATCCTGCTAAAAGGATTGGGGATCACGCTGTTGCTGTCCATCGCCGCCATCATTGGCAGTACGTTGCTGGGTTTGCTGGCAGCGGTGCTGCGTACCAGTCGGTTGCCGGTCGCGAAACAGATTGCCGTGCTGTATACCGAACTGTTTCGCGGCACGCCAGTGTTGATCACTTTGATGTTCATTTACTTCGGCGTCGCTTACTTCGGTTATGAGATTAACCTGTTCGCAGCCGGGATCCTCGGCCTGAGCATCTATCAAGGTGCCTACATCGCCGAAGTGTTCCGCGCCGGAATTGAAGCGGTGCCCAAAGGACAGTGGGAAGTGTCGTGGATCCTCGGCCTCTCCAGGCGTCAAACCTTTATCAGCGTGGTGCTGCCGCAAACCCGCGGCATCGTGTTGCCACCGTTGGTTGGACAGTATCTTTCCTTAATCAAAGACACCTCGATCGTCAGCATGATCGGCATGTCTGAACTGATGCATCAGGGCCAGGCGATTGTCGATCGTATCGGACAACCGGTGGTGATCTACGGTCTGGTTGCCCTGCTCTACTTCGCCATCTGCTTCCCGCTTTCTCGTTGGGTTCAACATCATCAAACCAGGAGCCAAATATTATGAGCCAATCCGCGATTACGCTGAGCCGCATTTCAAAATCGTTTGGCCCGACGCAGGTGCTGAAAGAGATCAGTCTGGAAGTGTCACCCGGCGAGGTGCTGGTGTTGATTGGTGCGTCTGGTTCGGGAAAAAGTACCGTGCTGCGCATTATGAGCGGATTAGAAACCGCCGATGGCGGTGAAATCTGGGTAAACAAAGTGCCGCTGCATGATCGTAAACGCAGCAGTGAAATTTGTGGTCATGTCGGCATGGTGTTCCAGCAGTTCAACCTGTTCCCGCATAAAACCGCGCTGGGCAACGTCACGCTGGCGCTGATTAAGGCGCAAAAGCTGTCTGAAGCGGAAGCTAACAAACGCGGTATGGCAGCACTGACGCGTGTGGGTCTCGCTGAACGTGCGCATTACTATCCCGCTCAGCTCTCTGGCGGCCAGCAGCAGCGCGTTGCCATTGCGCGTGCACTGGCGGTGGAGCCGAAAATCATGTTCTTCGATGAAGCCACCTCTGCGCTCGATCCAGAACTGGTGGGTGAAGTGATGGAAGTGATGCGCAGTCTGGCTCGCGAAGGCATGACCATGGTGGTGGTGACTCACGAAATGGGCTTTGCGCGTAAAACCGCCGACCGCGTGGTGTTTATGGATCAGGGCGTTATTGCAGAACAGGGCTCACCGGAGCAAATCTTCGTCAATCCACAGAACCCGCGCACTCAGCAATTTTTAGCGCGCGTGCTAGAGCATTAAGGAGTAAGTATGTCGATTCGCTTTCCACTGCAGGCAGACGGTTTACTGGATGCGCCGCAATCTGCACCGCGTTTCAAGTCGGTTGCGGGTACCGGGAATACGCCCCTCGCTCAGGGCACCGCCGTGTTCAGCAGTGACGAGGTGTTTTCGCCGCTGATGATCATGAAGCAGTCGGCGCTGGAGAATAATCTGCGCCAGCTGGCTGCGTTTTGCCGCGAGAACGGTGTGCTGCTTGCGGCGCACGGTAAAACCTCGATGTCACCGGCGGTTCTGCGGCGCGCCATCACTGATGGCGGTGCGTGGGGGCTGGGCGCTGCCACCCCGGCACACGTGCGCGCGCTACGGCAGTTTGGTATCCGCAATGTGTTCCTGGCCAATGAACTGGTCGATCCGGCGGGCATTCGCTGGATTGGGCAATGGCAGCAGCAGCACCCGGATCACGGTTTCCTGTGCTACGTCGATTCACTGCAAGGCGTCAAATTGCTGGAACAGCATCTCGGCGATACGCAGATTTCCGTGCTGCTGGAAATGTCAGTGAGTGGCGGCCGTACCGGATGCCGTTCATTGCCGCAAGCGCTGGATATTGCGCATGCCGTCCATGCCAGCCCAGCACTAAAGCTGGTGGGCGTGGCCGGTTATGAGGGCGCGCTCGGCGCGGGTCGTGACGAGGCTGGGATTCAGCGCGTTAAGGATTACTGCCAGATGATGATTGATACCGCTGCTTTGCTGGCAGAGAAACAGCTGTTCAGCGACGATCACATTATCCTGAGCGCTGGCGGCGGTGCCTGGTTTGACGTGGTGACGGCATGTTTCACCGCCGCTAACCTGCCGCTGCCGATGACGCCGTTGATTCGCTCCGGTGCCTACATGGCGCATGACAGCGGCTTGTATGCACGCATCGCCCCGTTCGCGCAGCCCGGCGCCTGCCACCATTTTGATGCGGCGCTAGAGATTTGGGGCCGGGTGTTGTCACGTCCTGAACCGGGGCTGGCATTCGTGGATTTTGGCCGACGCGATGTGCCGTTCGATCAGGATCTACCGAATCCGTTGTGGATCCGCAATGCAGACGGCAGCGAGCCTCGCGCGGCAACGCATCTGCGCATCAGCGACGTTAACGATCAGCATGCGTACCTGCTACTGCCTGAAGATGAACCGCTGCAACCGGGTGATTGGGTGGGATGCGGCATTTCTCATCCTTGTACCGCCTTCGATAAATGGCGTTATTTGCCGCTGGTGGATGACGATTATTGCGTCACAGATTCACTGGAAACAGCATTCTGACCACAAAAAAGGCTGCCAATTCTGGCAGCCTGTTCTGGCACATCCCTGTACGACCATGTGGGGTCAGACGCTGTGCCTTCAATGAACAGATAATAACATAAATTATAATTAGCAGGCTAGTTAATTTATCGCCAAAGCCAAATTTACCGCGTCTTCTGCATGGATCAGCGTGGTATCAAACAGCGGCACGCTGGCATCTTCCGCATTCACCAACAGGGTGATTTCGGTACATCCCAGAATAATCGCCTCTGCTCCCTGGGCCACCAGCTCTGCAATGATTTCGCGATAGCGAGCCCGCGATGCCTCACGAATAACGCCGAGGCACAGTTCCTGATAAATGATATCGTGCACGGTTTTTCGCCCTGACGCATCCGGCACCAACACCTCAATGCCGGATTGCGCCAGACGTCCTTTATAGAATTCCTGCTCCATAGTGAACGCCGTAGCCAGCAGGCCCACTTTTTTTCACGCCCGCTTGTTGGATGCGTTGCGCGGTGGCATCCGCAATATGCAGCAGGGGGATATCGACGGCATCGGTAATCTGATGCGCGACTTTGTGCATGGTGTTAGTGCACAGCACAATAAAGTCTGCCCCGCCCTGCTCCAGACTGCGTGCGGCTTGTGCCAGAATCTCGCCCGCCTGCTGCCACTCACCGGCCACCTGCAGTTTCTCGATTTCCTGAAAATCCACGCTGTACATCAGGCTGCGCGCGGAGTGCAATCCGCCCAACTGCTGCTTCACCTGTTGATTGATAATACGGTAGTACAGCGCCGTCGATTCCCAACTCATTCCACCGATCAAGCCAATCATTTTCATCTGCGATTATCCTTTATCAAGCCTGTTCAGCACTGTACGGGATTTCCGGCCAACGCGCTGAAGGAAACAACGATAAGCGGATGTTGAACAAATGGAACATCGGCGCAAACAGCGCCTGCTCCTGCTGCGTGCGCGCCTCTAATCTCAGTAACAGGCGATTAAGCTCGAGGAGCAACGCCGGATGCGGCTGAGTTTGCAGAGATTTAAGTCTTTGCTTGAGGAACACGCTTAGTTCATGAAACATCGCCGCACTCTCAATGCCGTTAGCGGTGAGCAACGCTTTATGCCGCGTGTAGTAGTCGTAGCAGTTGGCACCCAGCCACGCTTCGGCTATCAGATTGCCGCCGGAAACCAGGTCTGGTGAAGGATCGACGCGCTTACGCGGCAGGATGATGTTAACTCTGTCGAGCGTGCGCGCCACGAACTGTTGGCGTGCCGTCATCGTTACCGTATTGAGGCGCAGCGCAGCGATAAACTGCAGCAGATCGCGGATCCCTTTGCGCACCGCACGCTTCGCAGTCCAGGACGGACGCTTGTTGCGGATCAGCAACGTCAGCACCAGAGCGATGACAATCCCCACCAGCGTCGAGATCATGGCGTTCACTATAAGAAGAAGATCTGGTTTGAAATGGTGACTCATGCCAATCAGACCCGGAATTTGCGTCGCGACAATCAAGCCAATCAGGTTGGTGGCGGGATTTGCAATCACCAAACCTAGCGCGAATAAGCCAGGCGCAAGACAAATAATCATCGCCTCGAATGTGACCGCCTGCGGTATCAGCACCGTGACGTAGAGCAGGCTGATTACCATCGAGATCAGCACGCCTTTGAGGAACAGTTTCATCGGCGCAATCGGGCTGTCGAGTCCGGCAAAGAATGAGCAGAGCACCGCCGCCATCATCGGGGCCGTCGAGCCATCCTTCCAGCCGCTGCCTATCCAGAACAGGCAAGTGGCAAACGTCGCGAAGAACGCAGTGAAACACGAGAGCAGCAGCAAACCTTTATCCACGTGTTTGTGAGCGCGCACGGTTTTCCCCGGCTTCACAGTAGGTGTCCACTCACTCACGCGTTCACTGACGCTGTGGTAGGCATTGGCAATGCGAACAAATTGAGCAGGCGCTCCAGCAAACCGATGAGCAAAATGCTCTCCTCACTGTTGAGGAGCCCTTCTTGCCAGGCCTGTTTTAACTGCGCTTGCGCGACGGTCAGGACATCGTGAACCTGAACCTGATCATCGCCATTCAGCCATAACAAAAACTGCTGGAACGCCTCAGCAATGTATTCTGGAAAACGGACCTCCTGTTGCGCCAACAGGTTAAGGCGTGACTCAATCGCCGTGAGCGTCGGAATCAGGTAGGAAAGATGTTGATACTGCACGCTAACCAGGCGCACTAAGCGCCGCGCCGCATCACCCTCATAGACGCAGTGCGTAATCAGGGTTTCCACGCTAAGCGGATAGTTAGCCATTTGGACCAGAATATCTTCGCGCTCGATCGATTTTTCAGCAGGCATCGCCGTGACCAGTTCGCTACACAGCTTGCGCGCGTTTTGATACCACTGGCTGACGCTTTGCTCCAGCAGGCTCCGCATCGAAACCGGCAAGATCAAACGGTGTACCAGGCTGCTACAAATGATTGCCACGGTGATCTCTTCGATACGCGAGATTACCGTGTAGGTGATAGCCGTCGGTGACGTCACGTCTGGAAAACCCATGATGGCCGCGCTGTAGCCCGCCAGCATAAACACATAGCTTTTCGGCGTGCGGTCATGCAGTGACAGGTAAAGGCACACGGCAACCCACAGCGAAATACACAGGCTGAACAACATCGGTGATTCTACCGTGATGGGATAAATCAGCAGTGTAAACAGCCCGCCCAACACGGTGCCGAAGAAGCGAAACACTGATTTCGACACGGTCGATCCCGAATAGAGCTGTGAGGCAACGTACACTGTAGTCAGTGACCAGGCCGGTTTATCGAGATTGAGTTCCAGAGCGATATAAAAAGCCAGAAAGGCGGCAAGACAAGTTTTGGCAGAAAACAACACTGCGCTTTGTGAAAACCACTTCATAGAGCGAATGAAACCCGTAGCAGGCAACGTAAGTGCCTATCCTGACAGAAGCATATCGATATGACATTTTGATTTGTTATACAAATTATTACCGTGCTAATTATCTGGGCATCTATGCAAATTGAAATGACACACTGATTACAGTAAATGATCGCGATCACAAAAATTAGGTTATAAGCGATCGAAATTAGTTATTTATTGGTTATATAAGCGCTTTGCTATGGTGAGAAAAAACCCTTAAGGACTCATCATGCAAACAAAAATTCCTGCTCTCAGCGCGTTAGCCCTGAGCTTTGGCCTGCTTTCTGCGCACGCTTTCGCTGCCAATCCAGAAACCGTGACCATTGGCTATCAGAAAGCCAACATTTTCGCGCTGTTGAAATACCGCGGCACGCTGGATGAAACCTTCAAGAAGGAAGGGATCAACATCCGATGGGTCGAATTCCCCGCAGGCCCGCAGATGCTGGAAGGGTTAAACGTGGGCAGCATTGATTTGGCCGCCACCGGCGATGCACCGCCCGCCTTCGCACAGGCCGCCAAAGCGGACTTGATTTACCTCGGTCACTCCCCTGCTAACCCCAAAACTGAAGCGATCGTGGTACCTAAAGATTCATCGATTAAGAGTGTGGCAGATCTGAAAGGCAAGCGTGTGGGTCTGAACAAGGGATCTGACGTGAACTACTTGCTGGTGAAAGCGCTGGAAGATGCGGGCCTGAATTATAAAGATGTGAAACCCGTTTACCTGCCGCCAGCGGATGCGCGAGCTGCCTTCCAGAAAGGCGCGATTGATGCGTGGGTGATTTGGGATCCGTTCCTTGCCGAAGTCGAAGCCAATGCTGATGCGCGTGAAATCCGCAACGCAGAAGGCCTGGTGCCGCATTACACCTTCTATCTTGCCAGCCGTCCCTTCGCTGAGGGTCATCCCGACACCGCTAAGCAAGTCGTGGATGAATTGAGTAAGTTGAGCGAGTGGGCAAATGCCAATCAGGGTGAGGCCGCCGCGATTTTGTCGAAATCGACTGGATTGGATAAAGCGATTTGGCAGACGACATTGAAACGCCTGCCGTATGGTGCCACGCGCATGACGCCAAAGGTGTTTGATGAACAGCAGGCGCTGGCGGATACCTTTACCCGCGTCGGGCTGCTGCCGGTGAAAGTGGATGTGCGCAGTGCGACCTGGTCGCTGGATAAGAAGTAATGTCAATCGGGCGCTCCAGAGAGCGCCCTTATCATTGTTTCGTTTAACCTTCCCCGCGCCCAATCTGCCAAATCCCGGTCGGCGGCGTGCCGCTGACCTTCCAGCCACCAATATCGCGTGCTTTATAAATCACTGGATTGTGCGACGACACGGTACGGGCATTGCGCCAGTGGCGATCCAGCGCTTTGCTGATACGCGTATCCGATGCGCCAAGCGCGTTAAACAACTCAGTCGCGGCACGCGGCACCAGTTCGCTGGCAATCACCTGCGCCTGGCCCGCTTCAGCTTCTGCCAGCGCATTCACTGCCAGAAGTTGCGCTTCGTCGCTGCTTAAGTGCGCTTCATACGCTGATTGCAGTGAATGTGTTGCGCGGATCACCGTGGCTTCCACCGCAAACGCCAGGCTGGTAATTTCGCCAATCACCTGTAGCACTTGTGCATCCTGACGCGATGCATCGCCGTTGCCGTGGCTGTAAATACGATGGCGCGCGGCCACCGCCCGTGCGCCATCTCGCGCCACCGCACGTCCAATACCTGCCAGCGTTGCTAACAGCACGTGTTGATAGAACGCGGTTTGATAACGGAAACGCGTAGCAAAATCGAAAACGTGTTCCTGCTCGACGTGCGCGTTGTCGAACCGCGTGGTGCCGCTGCCGGTTAAGCGCTGTCCAAACCCATCCCAGTCGTCCTCACGCGTCACACCAGGTTGGTGAGTACTTACCAGAGCGATGACATCGCCCTGATTGTCGTTGCGCCGGGCATAAACATCGATCCAGTCGGCGTATAAAGTGCCGGTGCTGTAAAACTTCTCGCCGCTGAGCGTCCAGCCATTTGTGGCTGGCGTGACGCGAGTGATCACATCACCGAGCTTCACCGTGCCAATTTCCGTCCAGCCGCTGCCTACCAGCTCGCCATCGATAAAGCGGCGGAACCAGCGAGCACGCTCTGCGCTGTCTGGCTGGTTGAGGCGGTCTTCCACAAATGCGAAGTGCGCACGCAGCGCCTGCGGCAGGTTGGAATCAGCTTCCGCCAGTTCTGTCAGCAGTTGGAACAACTGCGGCAGCGATGCACCCCATCCGCCCTGCTCTTTTGGGATACGTACGGTGCCAAAGCCCGCTTCTTTTAACCAGGTTATCGCTTCATGGGGCAACGTGCGACTACGTTCGCGTTCCACTGCGCCTTCCGCAATGCGGTCAAACAGCGGGCGGAAGTGCGCGGCCAGCGCAGCATAATCGGTGCCTGTAGAAAGTTGGCTCATAATCACTCCTGATGAGAAAGATCGTCGATGTCGTGGCGCGTCGGTTCATGGCGCACCGCAAGCAGGAAGAAGATCGGGATAATGGCAGCAAGCGACACCACCCAGAACATATTGGTGCCCAGCGCGGCCTGCAGAATCGGCAGAATAAACAGCGCTAATGCACTGCCCACACCGGAAAGCGCGCGGCTGAAACCAACGCCCGTTGCGCGAATAGAGGTTGGATAAGACAGTGCCGGATAGACCATCAACTGCGCGCCCGGTCCGAAACCTTCTGCAAACAACCACAAGCCCAGCATCAGTATCGCAAACACAATCCCTGCGATGGCTTCGGGATGACCAATCATCGCCAGGGCAATCAACGCAAAGAACTGCAAAGCAAAGCCGGCGATGGCAACGTGACGCGACGGATATTTCCACGCCAGACGCATACCCAACAATCCACCGGTAAAGGCAAACAGCGCATTCAGGCCCAACGACGCGGAGATAGTTTCAAACACCCCGGCACCGAGGAACTGCGCGAGGATCGAGGGCAGGAAGAAAGCGATCGCGGTGTATTCAAACGAGATACAGATGTTCATCACGCCTGCCACGATGGTGCGTTCACGCCAGGGTTTCTGGAACAACACGCGGAAACTCACTTTCGGTGCCGCTTCTGCGGGAGGTGCTTCGGGTTCCGCCTCATGCGCATGAATGCCGTAAGAGTCTCGCAAAATACGCACTGCGGATTTCAGATCGCCCTGATTAGCCGCCCATAACGGCGATTCGTTCATGAACTTGCTGCGCACCGCGATGATCAACAATGCGGGAACGGCACCGAACAGCAGCGATGCGCGCCACAACCAATCGAGGTGATCTTTAGGCAATAGGAAGTAGAGACCGAAGATCAGCAGGAAGCACACCGTAGATGCGGCGTACCACATTGGGCACCATGCAGCGAGTCGCGCGGCTTTGTTGCCTTTGCCGGCGAATTTCGAAAACTCCGCCAGGTAAGACATTGCCACCGGCAAGTCGATGCCTACGCCAATCCCCATCAGGAAGCGCGCGCCTATCAACACCCAAACGTTGGGCGCTAATCCTGCTGCGATAGCGGATACCACGAAGAACAGCATGTCCGCCATAAACACTGAGTAGCGACCATATTTGTCGGTGAGCCAGCCCCCAATCAAATTGCCCACAATGGTGCCCACCATGATTGAGGAGGTTACCAGCCCGGTGATGAACGGTGAAATCTGGAACTCGCGTACCACATCGTCAATCCCGTAGGAGAGCGTGGTGAGATCGTAGGCATCAAGAAAGACGCCGCCGAGCGCGAGGAACACAATCATGCGCGCATAATTGTTTTTGTCACTGCGGGTGTTGATCAGCCTTGCCACATCACTGACCGAACGTACCGGTTCAGACACCGGTAAGGTGTTTTCTAAAGGAACGGAACTCATAACGCCTCATATTGTTTTTTATCGTGCAGGTGAGGATGTTATAAGCGCTAATCGCTCAGGACCAAAACAACAATTAGTGATATTAAATTTTTATAAAACAATAACATAAATAAAAAGCAAACGCAGAAACCCAGACGCGTTTTGCGCGTCCGGGTGACCGGTTAAATCGTGGAAATTAGTCAGCAGAAACCGGCACTAACACCCCTTTCACTAACGGGTCATCGGTGGTTTTTAACCACTGCTGCACGCGAGGATCGGAGAATGCCTGCTTGAGTTTGGTGATGTTTTCCTGCTCCAGATATGGCGTGCCAATCACCAATTGCGATGCAAAAGTGCGTGGCGCCGGTGGGAACAGAATGCCCTTATCGCGGGTCACTTTTCCGGCATCAAATTGCGAAACGTAGCCGATGGCCGCATCCACCGAGTTCAGCGCGCGTGGCATGGTCAACAAATCGAGTTCTTTGAATACAAAGCCATGCGGATTGCCGACGATATTCTTCAGTTTGGCCGTGCGCGGTTCAACATTAGGATCGAGGGTGATCAAGCCCTGTCGCGCCAGCAGCCACAGAGCCTGCCCCTGATTAGCGCCGTCGTCCGGCACCACAATAGTTGCGCCCTGCGGCAGATCGGCGATGGATTTATAGCGATCGGAATAAACACCAAACGCCCACTGGAAGAGCGGCAGCGCCGAGGTCAGTTTGAAACCGTTCGCATCCACTACCTGCTTGAGCCACCACTGGTGCTGATACACCGTGGCGGCATACTGTCCATCAGCGACTGCGCGGTCTGCCTGTACCGGATCCTGCACGCCCACGGCTTCCAGCTTCAGGCCATAATCTGGTGCGATGTGCTCGCCGACATACTCAATTAACTTCTGCTCACCCGCCATCGCCGGTTCAAAGTGAATCTGTAATGTGGTGCCAAAAACCACGGCCTGTGGCTGTTGGCTACGCCAGAACCAGGCAGCCGCCGCCAGCACAATGACCACTACAATCAGTAGCAGCCACGGCCAGCGCCGGGTTTTACGAAGTTCAAATTCTTGTGTTGTCATAGCGATGTCCCCTGAGGATGGCGTAATACCGTGACCAATCGGTCACCGAGAAATTGAAGGGTTTGAATTAACGCGATCAGCACCACAATGGTGGCGATCATGATGTGGTTATCGAAACGCTGATAGCCGTAGACCACGGCTAAATAGCCGATGCCGCCAGCGCCGATGGTTCCGGCGATGGCGGAGTACTCGATCATGGAAATCAGATTGAGGGTAATGGCCGCCACGATGGCCGGAAGCGCTTCACTGAGCTGTGCCGAGCGGATGATCTGCCAGCGCGAACCGCCGCACACCAAACCCACCGCAGTGACTTCGCCTGGCAGTTCACGCAGCGCGTTATCCACTAAGCGACCAAAAAACGGAATGCCTGCTGTAATCATTGGCACCACGGCAGCGGGAATACCGATGGTGGTGCCAGTGAGCCAGAAAGTGAACGGGATAATCGCGGCCATCAATACCAGAAACGGCAATGAACGCCCCATGTTCACGATCCAGCTCAGTACCCGATTAACGCCACGATGCGGAAACAATCCCCGCGTTGAGGTGTTGAACAGCACGACACCCACCACGCCGCCAAACGTCACCACGAACAGCATCACGATGCCGACCATCAACGCCGTTTCGCCCAGCGCGGGTAGCATCAACGTTGGGATTTCCAGCCATGGCGTATCCTGACTGATGACTGAGACGCTCATACCGCCTCCCTTAACGGATGCACACTGCCGGAAACGCTGGCGACCAAACCAAACTGTTCAAGCTGCGCCAGTAATCGCGCCAGCGGCACGCGTTCGTGCTGGAAATGAATTCCCACCTGCAAACGCCCGGCCTGAATGCCGTTGACCTGCTCAACGTGTGCCCCAAGCAGATCGATGTGCAGGCCATACTGCACGCTAAGGCGTGAGATCCAGTCACTGGCTACCGGAACGTCAGTGCGATAACTGAGTTGTAATATCAGTTCCGCCACGCCCGGCTGTGACGCCAGAGGAAACAGGCGCTGACCCAACACCGAATCCGGCTGCGCCAGTAATTGTTTCACCACCCCATACTGCACAATTTCCCCGTCGCGAATTTCTGCCACCGCATCCGCCGCCTGTCGTACTGCATCCATCTCGTGGGTGATCAGCACAATCGCCAGCTTGTAGTCGTCACGCAGTTTTTTCAGTAAATCCAGCACCGTTAAGGTGGCTTCAGGATCGAGACCAGATGTGGCTTCATCGGCTAGCAGCACTGAAGGGCGCAGCGCCAGTGCACGGGCAATGCCAATGCGTTGGCGCTGGCCGCCCGAAAGTTGGCCGGGAAATGCATTGGCTTTATGGCTCAGGCCGACACTCTCCAGCAATTCACCTACCCGCGCGGCAATGTCCCGCTCTACCACGCCGAGATAGCGCAAAGGCAGCGCGATGTTCTCCCAGGCACTTTTACGTTGCAGCAATGCCGAGGATTGAAACACGGTACCAATCGAACGACGTGCACGACGCAATGCTTCGCCCTTCAGTCGCGAGAGATCGCTGCCGTTCACGCGAATACTGCCTGCGTTAGGCTGTTCCAGCAGGCTCATACATTTTGCCAGCGTGGATTTTCCCGCGCCGCTTGGCCCGACAACTGCCGTGATATTGGCCTGCGGGACCTGTAAGTTGATGGCTTTCAGCACCTCGGTGACGCGCCCGTCAGCGGTGCGGTAGTGCTTACTTAGCTGGTCAATTTCAATCATATGACCTCCGGCAATACCGTACTTTTCACCCGATAGCCAACGCCTGGATGCGGTGCGGTTAACTGTGGTCCGGCGTTAAATAACTTCTCGCGCAGCGTGCCGCTGGCATACTCCTTCTTGTAGACGCCGCGCTTTTGCAGCTCAGGGATCAGCAGTTCAACCACATCCTCAAAGGTTTCATGCGTCAATGCGTAGGCGAGGTTGAAGCCATCTACATCGGTATCCTCAACCCAGCTTTGCAGTTCGTCGGCTACGGTTTCTGCACTACCCACAATCAGTGGACCAAAACCACCAATACCGACCCAATCCGCCAGCGCTTTTACCGTCCATTGACGATCGGGATCGGCGGTAGAGAAGGTTTCCACTGCCGATTGAATCGCGTTGGTGTGCAGATACTTCAGCACTTGATCCGGCTGATATTGACCGAAGTCGATACCGGTCCAGCCTGAGACCAGCGCCAGTGCCCCTTCGTAGCTGACGTAGCTTTGATACTCTTTCCACTTCGCCTGCGCCGCGGCATCGGTTTCGCCGACGATGACCGTTTGCAGATTGAAAATCAGGATGCTGCGCGGATCGCGTCCCGCCTCTTCTGCACGGCGACGAATATCCGCAACGGTTTTCTTTAGCAGTACTTTTGACGGTGCCGCAACAAACACGCATTCCGCATGCTCGGCTGCAAACTGTTTACCACGGCTCGATGCGCCCGCCTGATACAGCACCGGCGTTCGTTGCGGTGACGGCTCGCACAGGTGAATACCCGGAACGTTGAAGAAGGTGCCCTGATGATTAATCGGATGGATTTTGCGTGGGTCGCTGAAGATGCGTCGCTCACGATCGCGCAACACGGCATCCTGTTCCCAGCTGCCTTCCAGTAGCTTATACACTACCTGCAAATATTCATCGGCGTAGTCGTAGCGGCTGTCGTGATCGCTCTGCGCCTGATGGCCAATATTGCGCGCGCCACTTTCCAGGTAAGAGGTCACGATGTTCCAGCCAATGCGCCCTTTAGTCAGGTGATCGAGCGTCGATAAACGACGTGCAAACGGATAAGGATGTTCAAACGAGAGCGATGCGGTGAGACCAAAGCCAAGATGCTCGGTCACCAGCGCCATCGGGGTGATCAACGCCAGCGGATCGTTGACCGGCACCTGCGTCGCCTGACGAATCGCGGCATCGCCGTTACCGTTCAGCACATCGTAAATCCCTAGCACGTCCGCAATAAACAGGCCGTCAAACTTGCCGCGTTCCAGCAGGCGTGCCAGATCAACCCAATATTCGAGGTCTTTGTATTGCCAGGAACGGTCACGTGGATGAGCCCACAGACCGGGTGACTGGTGTCCGACACAGTTCATATCAAAGGCATTCAAGCGAATTTCACGTTGCGATGGCATAGCAATCTCCATAGCGAGGCCGTGATCGTGCGACGACCCGGCGTTCGTTAGTGTGTTTTTAGGATGTTTGAGAGATTAAGAAGCGTAAGGGCGACATCGCTCGTCGTGAGCGATATGCAGTTCCTTGAGAATTTGCTGAGCAACGGCAGCGGCGTGATCGGCAACCTGTGGCAGACCCATCAACTCACCGAAACGCGCACGCGCGGCGGGACCGACCACTAACAGGCGAGCGTTGGGCTGGCCTTGCGAGTCAAGTGCGTGGGATTCCAGGTCCACGTCAAGACCAAAACCGAGCGAGTCGCCACGAATCAGGCCTTGTTCACTCAGCGAACGCAATAGCGGCTGGCTTTGCGTCAGGGCATCGTGTCCTGGCCCCGTCGTGACAATCAGGTGATCGAGCAGACGGGTTTCCGTTTCTCCCTGGCGCGTGCGCAGGATGATTACTAGCTGATGGCCCTGTGCGGTAATGGCGTGCAGTCTGGCTGCCAGCACCTGCAAACTGCCCTGCTGCTGCCGTCTGGTGATTTCCGCAGACACCTGCGGCGCGATGCGATAACGATGCACATCCCACCACGAACGCAGATGACGCACAAAGCGCTGCTGCTCGCGCAGCGGCAACGATTGCCAGATGGTTTGACCCTGTGCGCGTACGTCATCCAGCACGCGCTGCCAGGGTAATTGTTGCAGTGCCGCACGGGCAACCTCATCGCGGATGTGATGCAGCCACAGACGCACCCCAGGGGCGTTCTGAGGCGCTAACGTCCATTCAGGCCACTCACCCGTGAGATTGGCACGTGAGAGCTGCCCACGGCGTGAGAAAGCGGTTAATGGGCCTTGATGGTGGCGGGTGCCTAAAGAGGCGACCACATCCGCCATACTCAGACCCGTTCCCATGATGGCCACGGCAGCGTCAGGTTCAATCGCATCCAGCACGCCGGGCTGCCACGGATTGGCAATCAGCGCCGGATGCTGCGCGAAGGGCTGCAACGCGCGCGGCAATGACGGTGGCGGGTGACTGATGGCTAACGCCAGCACATCGCCCTGCAACATCTCGCCATTGCTGAGTAACAGCTGTTGCCCTTCCCAGGCCGCGGCGCTAGCCTGAACGTGCCGTAGCTGAACTTGCGGATGCTGTTCTGCAGCGAGGGCAAACTGCTCAGCCAGATAGCGACCAAACAGACCGCGCTGTGGATAGACAGAGCCATCCGCGCAATGGGCTACTGAATCCAGTGAACATTCTGGCTGCTGACGATACCAGCGATCAAAGGCGCCCTGTTCATCCCCGCTCAGTTGCATGCGTGATGCCGGAACATTGATGCGATGCGCTGGCTCCTGTGTGGAATACGCGACGCCGCCGCCCAGCTTCTCACGCGGTTCGACCACTGTAATCAGTAACGGCGAGGACGATTGACGCGCGAGATGAATCGCTAGCGCGGTACCACTAAATCCGCCACCCACAATAATGATGTGTGATCGTGCCATCGCCCTCTCCTGCATTAGCTGGCGCTCGTCTGTTTCGTAGGACGCTTATCGCCACCAATGGTTTCGCCAAACGGCCCGGTGTTAATGGTGCGCGCACGCTGCTGCTGACCGTTTGCCAGCGGTAACAGCGGCAGCAGTAATTCTGCCACACGATGCGCCTCTTCCAGGTGCGGATATCCTGACAGGATGAAGTTGGTCACACCCAATGCCTGATATTCCCGAATGCGCTCCGCAACCTGCTCAGGGCTGCCCACCAAGGCGGTTCCTGCTCCGCCGCGCACCAGACCCACGCCTGCCCATAAGTTTGGCGCGATATAGAGATTATCGCGTGAACCTTTGTGCAGCGCGCTCATGCGCGCCTGGCCTGCTGAGTCCATCCGTGCAAAGATCTTCTGCGCCTGCGCAATGGTGTCTTCATCCAGATGCCCGATAAGTTTCTCCGCTGCAGCTTTCGCTTCCTGTTCGGTCTCACGCACGATGACATGCAGGCGGATGCCGTATTCCAGTTTACGTCCACGAGCAGCGGCGCGTTCGCGCACTACCGCGAGTTTTTCCGCAACCTGCTCCGGCGGTTCTCCCCACGTCAGATAAGTATCGATTTGCTCAGCGGCGACATCGATGGCTGCATCAGACGATCCACCGAAATAGAGCGGTGGGCCATTTTCCTGCACCGGAGGGAACAACACTTCAGCGCCTTCAACGTGAATATGTTGCCCTTCATAGTCAACCTTCTCTCCGCGCATTAAACGGCTGTACACATCGAGAAACTCTTTGGTCACTTCGTAGCGTTCACTGTGATTGAGGAAGATGCCATCCCCTTTGTTTTCAACCGGGTCACCGCCAGTCACCACGTTGATCAGTAAACGTCCGTCAGAAAGACGATCTAAGGTTGTCGCCATGCGCGCGGCGAGCGTCGGTGGCTGCAATCCAGGGCGCACGGCAACCAGGTAACGCAGTCGTTTGGTGATGGGCGCCAGCGCAGAGGCAACCAGCCACGAATCTTCACAGCTTTTTCCGGTGGGAATCAGCACGCCGTAGAAACCGAGATTGTCGGCAGCTAAAGCCACCTGCTGTAAGTAGGCTAAATCAACCGGACGACCGCCTTCGGTGGTGCCGAGATAGCGACCGTCACCGTGCGTCGGGAGGAACCAGAAGACATTGATATTATTGTTTGCGGAATCGGCCATTATGCTTTTCCTATATAACTTTATTAAAAAATGGTCATTTCAGACTGCTTATTTAGTTATATGGCTATTAGCGAAAAGCGTGCCAGCTTTGAATCTGGCGATTACGGCGTTATTTCAGCAGCTTAGCGTTTAAGAGGAATTTGGCATTGTTGCATTGGCAACTTTCATTCCGCAGCTATTGCTGCATATGCAACTGCTTATGCTTTTTTCCTGCTGTTCACAGTGAACAACAATGTTTAGCGTGTGATGATGCTTCTTCATGGATATCAAACTATGCTCTCCACCAGCAGTCATACTGACTCGCCGCGTTTAGTCGACCCCGCTTCACTGGCATTTCAATCATTACTCGATAAGTTTGCGCCTACCGATGCCACGGTATTAATTGTTGGCGAAACAGGGACCGGCAAAGAGGTGGTTGCGCGATATTTGCATCATCATAGCCAACGGCGCCACGGACCTTTTCTGGCAGTGAACTGCGGTGCACTGACCGAAAGCCTTGCCGAAGCTGAACTCTTTGGTCATGAGAAAGGGGCATTCACCGGCGCGACACAGGCCCATCCCGGCTGGTTTGAATCCGCGCAGGGCGGCACGCTGTTGCTGGATGAGATTGGTGAGTTGAGCCTGTCATTGCAGGTCAAGTTGCTGCGGGTGTTGCAGGAACGTGAGATTACGCGAGTGGGATCGCGCAAGCCGATCAAAGTGGATGTGCGCGTCATTGCTGCTACGCATGTCGATTTAGCGCAGGCGATACGCGAGCGACGTTTTAGGGAAGATCTGTTCTACCGTCTTAACATCGCCGTAGTACCACTGCCGCCGCTGCGCCAACGCCGCGATGATATCCCGCTGCTGGCCCAACATTTCCTTTCGCTTTATGCGCGGCGCTTAGGAAGACCCGCACGCCGCCTGTCACCTGATGCGCTGGAAGCATTGCTGGAGTACAGCTGGCCGGGCAATATTCGTGAATTAGAAAACACCCTGCACAATGCGGTACTCCTGAGCCGAGAAGAAACGCTGACGCCTGCCCAGTTGCGGCTGGCTGTTTACAATGAACAAGGGTTTAGTTCGAGTGTGGACTCAACGCTGGATAGCTTTCTGCGCCAGCAACTCTCAAGCGAACCCCATCAACTTTTTGACCGCGTCATCAGCAGTCTGATTACTAATGCGCTCGAACTCACTGAGCAGAATCAAACACAAGCCGCTACGCTGCTGGGTATCAGCCGCCATACATTACGTACTCATCTTGCTCATCAAGGTATGATCAAAGGCCGGCGCAAAACTGCCAGCCATGCTGTGGTGGGATCGGGTTCGACGCACAGTCAGGAGCGTGAACTGCGTATTGGCTATCAAAAGTTTGGTAATCTCGGCGTACTTAAAGCGCGTCAAAGCCTTGAACAATGCTTTGCACAGCAGGGCGTCAGCGTGCTGTGGAGTGAGTTTCCAGCCGGGCCTCAACTGCTCTACGCATTGCAAAATAACGAGATCGATTTCGGCACCACCGGTGAAGTCCCGCCAATTTTCGCTCAAGCCAGCGGTAATGCTGTCACCTACATCGCGTGGGAACCTCCAGCACCCAGCAGCGTGGGCATCGTTGTGCCGCGAGACAGCGATATTCACAGCGTTGCCGATCTTCGTGGCAAGCGGGTTTCGGTCAACAAAGGCTCTAACGTTCACTGGCTACTGCTGCAATTGCTGGAAGAGGCAGGTATTGCTCTCGACGAGCTTAAGGTGGTGTATGCACCGCCTAAATATCCGCTCACCGCCAGTGATTATCTTGCTGTCGATGCGTGGATGATGTGGGACCCTTTGCTTAGTGCAGCAGAATCCAATCCTGACTTGCGTGTGGTTGCTAACGGCGAAGGACGTGTGCGCAATCACCAGTTCTATCTGGCGCGGCGTGCTTATGTTGAGCAGCACGATGATGTTGTCCAGCAGCTGGTAGAAAGATTGCAGCAAACCGGGATATTCATTGATAGCCATCTGCATGAAGCCGCTAATTTGCTCGCTCAGGAGTTGGGGTTGGAGTTGTCGGCAGTGGAGCGCGCGTTAAGTCGACGCAGCCATAAAACACGTGCCATGGTGTTTGAGGTAATTAAAGAGCAGCAAACTATCGCCGATCGTTTCTATGCGTTAGGCCTAATAAACAAACCAGTTCGAGTGCGAGAGGCCGTTTGGCAATCCTCGACGCCCTTATCGTTATCGGCATAAACCCATGGTGAAAGTTATCCACCTTTTCTGTGGATAAATCGTTGAATATCATCTGGCTAAATTGAGTTAGTGCTATTTAGCCAGAGAGGAATCATCATGATTTCACGGCGATTTCAGCCTGAAATTCATTTTAAAACCCCATACGAATCATAACTTTAAGCATGAAATCCAGCTGGCGAGGCGATGAAATTTCTTTCTATCCATGCTTCATTTCCTCGCGGTTACATGGGTGAGTCGATTTCTCACTCAGCTGGTTAAATTGCCTCCACTCTTACCGTATAAAACCTGTTCAGTCATGTAATCTTGAATCATGGAGGGGTGAAATCAGTGGCGATTTCAGCCTGAAATTTCAACGCTGAGAAGTTATATTTCATACAGTTAGCGATGAAATCGCTCTGGCGAAAGGCTGAAGTTAAACCAAAAAAAACCGCCCGGAGGCGGCATTTCACTTACTGATTGAGATACTTGTTGAGCGTCTCGTTTATCACGCGATCCAACTCATCCTGCAACTCTTTCGACTGACGATTGAATTCATAGCTGAACATACGGCCACGCGTTTTCTTACGCGCATAACGATCTTTATCAGCAAACGCCCATAACGGAGTCGCAACAGATTTATCTTTTACAGGCGATTGAATCAGTGTCTGGCTACCATTGCGAACTAAACGCAGAATGCCATTCTTGACTTCATCCTCCGCCAGTCCATCGCGAGCACAAACGGTATCCACATCCATGCCGATTGTATCGATCAATGCTTCTACCGACTGCCCAATCTCCTGCAACTTCTCATAGGCTTGCAATAGCGTTTTATAATCTGGATAGGTTAATTCAGAGTGGTTGGGGAACAGCGTCACTAACTCCAGTGGCACACTCGCAGCCTGTAAAGCGCGCGTAACTTTAGCCTGAGAAAGACCTTCGCTCTGCGCGATGTCCTTTTGTGACAATCCGCCTTCTTTCAACGACAGCAAACGCATTCCAACTTCGCGAAGATTATGTTCGCGTGCAGTCTGGATATCCTGAGCAAGACGACGCGCTTCTTCGGCAGAGATAGCCACGTCAGTCACCAGCACGTCCAGACCCGTTTTACAGTGCAGGGCAGCTGCGCGACGGCGAGAACCGTCAAGAATCTCAATGCGATCGCCGCGCTGAACGCCAATAGCAGGGAAGAATTGCTGTAATTTGATGGTGCGAATGATGTCGCGCAGTGATTCTGGCGTTAGCCCTGATTGATCACGGCCGTTTGTCTCCATCACCACATAGGTTCTTTCTTCGATGTCCTTCGCCGTGATGTGCTCCAGCGTGAACAAGGCACGCTTGCCGGTCGCCAGGATAAACGTTTGAGAATGACCTTCTGAAGCATCCTCAGTTTGCAAAGGTGTCTGGCTGAAGGTTCGGCCAATCGTGATTCTTTTTGCGCTCATAGTAACCTCAGTTCAGGCGAATAAATTCGATACGGTCAAATACGGCTTTCGCGAAGTCTTCCGCGGCAGAACGCGCATTTTTCAGCGCTTCGGTGCTGCCCACGTAAGTCGATGGGTTAGCAGAGATCACCGTATCAAACGACTCTCCACAGCGCTCAAAGCCATCCAGACGCGGTAAAGCGGCATCGAGCATGTCACCACCAAAGATCTCTTTTGCGAGGCTGTGACACAGCTTGTGGTCGGCTTTGTTGGATAGCTTGGACATAAAGCCAATATTTCCCTGCAAGCGGCAGGATGCGCCTGATTCTTCGATAATGCCAATCAGCTCCGGCAAACGCGTCAGGTACTTTAGCGTTGAATGGAAATCAACTTGCGCAGGGGGAACTGGCGTCATCAATAAATCGGAAGCCGCGATGGCATTCTTCAGGAAGGCATCCAGATGCGGGCCGCTGTCGATAAAGATGAAGTCATAGTCTTTCTTCAATTTGGCGACGACGTTGTCATACAACACGGCATGCACGTTCTGAGTGGGTAAATGCTCAGCACACAGCTCTTCCCAACGTGAAGCGATAAAGGCGTCATCAATCGAAGCAGGTAAGACATCCACACCGGGAATGATGGATGGCACGATAAACTCATTAATTAACTCTTCGCGACCCACATTTTGCAGCATCGCCTGCGCGGCGGTGGCTTCGACTAATCCCACTGAACGTTGATGATTGAGGAACATGGTCGCGGAGGATTGCGGATCGAGATCAATAACCAGAATGCGCAGGTCTTCAAACAGCAGGTGAGGATGTGCACGAAGCGCGTGGGCAAGCGAAACTGTAGAAACGGTTTTCGAAACGCCGCCTTTAAGATTTCCGACAAACAGCGTAAAGGCATCTTTATGACGATCGCGATATTTCGGCACGCCGCGATGATGATAGATATCAATGATGTTTTGAATCGACATCGCGTATTTGGTTGAGCTGCCCGCTGCACGTTTATCGAAGGGATAGCCGTTCTCTTCCATCTCATTGACAGCGTAATCAACGCTCGCACGCGTTAATTTTGGCAGTTTGGCTAACGCCGCTTTAGCGTAAACCTGATAGAAAGTGTTTTCTTTCAACTCTTCTTTCTGTGCCTGAATTTGATCGGTCAGGCTCATCAGCATTTTTTCTGAACGTTGTGCGACTTTCAGAACTTGCTTCTCATCGTTAGCCATACTTGCTCCACACATGTAGGATTTATGACTTTATACCGAAATCCTGCACACGTGGCAAATATATCTCTTCTGATGAGGAACATTTAGTGTTGTGAAAACACCTTGAGTAATAGGGGCTTAGTCCAAACATTCACTGTAATCAGTGATCACGATTTAATCAGCGTCGGTTAAACGTCGAAAGTGTGAGCAAAGCCTCATTGCCAGTTTGGTTGTAAGATTCACTGTAATCAGCATTAATCTTGATGACGCAGCAAGATCAGGGTAGGGGGATTACGGCTGAAATCCTTTTATGCGTTCACTGTATTCGGCAAAACATTCACTATAAGCAGTAAACGTTCACTGTAATCAGTAGAGGGTTCACTATAGTCAGTAACAATGCGCACAACATTCACTGTAATCAGTAAAGCGCGTTGACCTACACTGGGCTATCTCAATGCGTGAATGGGCCACACCCGGAGGAAATCAGAATGCCTGATTCCCGCCTGGGTGATTGCTACTGAGACGATGAGAAGTGAAGCTTGCCTCTAACATTCACTGTAATCAGCAAATGTTCTTCGAGCGATCTAAAACCACTCAAACATTCACTGTAATCAGTACTTCACTCGTAGCATCTTGCCGAAGCGTTCACTGTAATCAGCAGCTGGTTTGTATCACGGTTAACGTTCACTGTAATCAGTAAGCCAAATCAGTAGTGGCTGGCAACGTTCACTGTATTCAGTAAATCTCATCGCAATTCACTTTTTCACGTTTAGATTAGGCCGAAACGGTGAGGCGATAACATTCACTGTAATCAGTAAATCGGGTATCGCTGGACACCCTGGAACATTCACTGTAATCAGCAGACTGACGAAGATTGATGACATTCAGGCGTGGTGATTAACAGAAACGTAGCCAACCAATGGGCATGTCATCGCGACGAATCATTCACTGTAATCAGCAGATTTGTGCCGGGATGGTTTGAGTCATCACGTTCCCTAAGATTCACGTCGAGGCTTATAGCAGGCCGAAGAACGGGCTTCACTCTGCCAAACATTCACTGTAATCAGTGACCGTTGCTCGCCATGACAAATGACAACGTTCACTGTAATCAGTGAACCGATCCTAAGAGCCAGACATGATCGAGTTGGAAAAGGTATCGGAAGAGGGGAGGGCAACTACACGTTCACTATAATCAGTGACAGCGTGACGCGTTAAAACGGGCAGCTAATCCCGGCAGTCGATGCACCGTCATGACGTCGAATGCGGTCGAAAATCAGGGCATTCATTCACTGTAATCAGTGAAGGTGACCAACCCTGTCACTTTTACTGGTTACCTGTACAGTTAATGCACTGATTACAGTGAATGAAATGACCAGATCAGGATGTTTTCTAATTAATTCATAGCGTTAGATATTTACGTTCACTGTAATCAGTAACGAGCTTTCTTTCCGTATTCACTGTAATCAGTAGATGTTACCTCAATGGCTAATGTTCACTGTAATCAGCATTTGGGGCTCGAACAGGCAATAAGGTGCACTCAATACCCACCTGGTGAGTACTTACTATCTTTAAAGTCCCCGGAAATTCGTTAGATTTATGAGCAAAGCCAATGGATATGGAAGTATTGAATGTCTGAATACTGTTTACAGTGAACGTTGCTGATTACAGTGAATGCGTGGCGGGTAACTGATTACAGTGAATGAGGCAGATGAGGCAAGTGTCACTTTTAGCGATAAAGTGACACTGCCATGGGGGCGATACTGATTACAGTGAACGGGAAAATCAGTCCTCGAATTCAATGTCATCCAGCGAATCGATGCTCTCAAGATTGCTGATGCCATCGAGTTTCGGCGTTCTGCTGTGGATGATGAAGAACACAGAACGTCCACGCTTCACTTCTGAATAGTCGAGGTAACCAATCTCTTTCAACTGCTCCATCGCGCGTCTGACCACGTGGTTCTGCGTCGTGGTTTTCGAACCCAGGTTTAAACGCATGCGCAAACGAGCGAGCGAGATAGGCGCGGGGTTGGTGGGCAAGCTTTCAAGATAGGTATAAAGCGCCTGCGCCGATTCCTTACGCTTGAGTCGTGAAATGGCTCTCAGCTGCAGTAAAACTTTATGGTCAAAGTTATACAGCTCGAACAACTTAGGATCGGCCTGAATACGGACCAGATCCTTTTCACGATCGTAATACGCGGATTGCACCAGGTGGGTATGATACGCTTTGCCATTACCTTCAAAGGACAACGTGTTAGTCGCGATGCGTCGTAAAGAGGCATCTAAACGCTTACGTAAGGCCGCTGACGAGTTTGCCGAAGGGATCCCGCACATTTTCACGAAATCGATAAACGGCAGCGTCACGGTGTCGCCCTTTGAGGGATAACGCGAGAAGGACTGGATAATGCCAGCCCAGGTTTTAAAATCATTGTCCATATCCAGCCTTGCGCCGGTAATGGTGATCTTTTCATAGCCTTCCGATTTTACCAACGAAAGGTTCTTAAGCTCTTTCGTGGCATCCGTTGAAGCCATTGCACCCGATTTTCCGCGTGCCGTTGATTTCAATGTCGGAACGAACAGACCCAGGCGCATTAAAGCGACCGGTTGTACGGTGTTATTTTTATTGGGGTGGAGCTGAATAACTTCACCACTGTTTTTCGTCACCGACAGAAAAGGTTCTAGTAACGCCTTGTTTTCACTCTCTTTATCTGCCATAGCCTGAGATCTTCATTCTGTGGATGAAAAGGATCGATTTCTGATTACAGTGAACACTAACACTGTTTATAGTGAACATTCTACTGTCTATAGTGAATAATGTACTGACTATAGTGGGTGTTTTTCTGATTATAGTGAACGTGATCACCTTCTCAGGCCTTGTGTGGTGCGGCTTGCGGCGATCGGGGATCTCTTAGGATCTCTTTAAGATCTCTCTATGATCTTTTATAGAGATCTATTCACTGTATAACTGAATAAGCCTATGAAGAATCAGTGCCCGGCAGCGGAAACTGTATAAATACGCTGCTCCACCAAATCACTGCGCCAACCGCGTCTAATCGTAAGCTGCCATCGGAATACACCTCAAATTTTCTTCAGAAGAGAACAACTTCCTCACTATTATTCATTTTTCATCAACCAGAGCCCAGCGTAAGGTAGGTTGCAACATGACTCTATTCACTTATGACGAAGGCATCTCATGACTGACAACGTTATCTCACGCAATCCCACCAGCGGTGAAATCATCGCAACCTATCCATTGCAGACTCACGCAGAACTCGAAACCGCACTTCAGCAGAGTGCTGAAGCCTTTGCACAATGGCGTGCCACAGGCATGGATAAGCGCATCCTGGTTTTACGTCAGTTAGCGGAACAGATCCGCCAACGTCAGGATCAGCTGGTGAGAATGGCCACGCTGGAGATGGGCAAGCCTATCGCACAGGCACGGGCGGAAGTCCTGAAATGTGCCAATCTCTGCGACTGGTATGCTGAACACGGCCCTGCAATGCTCGCGGACAAACCAACGCTGGTGGAAAATCAGCAGGCATGGCAATCCTTCCGCCCGATCGGGGCGATCCTTGCCGTCATGCCATGGAACTTCCCTTACTGGCAGGTACTGCGTGGTGCGGTTAGCATGCTGCTGGCAGGAAACACTTATGTGTTGAAGCACGCACCTAGCGTTATGGGCTCTGCTCACTTGATGAGAGAGTTGTTTGACGCTACCGATCTTCCCAAAGGCGGTTTCACGGTGATCAACGTCGATAACGACGGCGTTTCAACAGCGATCAAGGATCCTCGTATCGCGGCTGTCGCTGTGACAGGCAGTGTTCGAGCGGGTGGGGCAATCGCAGCACAAGCGGGTGCAGTCCTGAAAAAACTGTACTGGAGTTGGGTGGCGCAGATCCTTTCATCGTGCTGGCAGATGCTGACCTGGATGCTGCAGTGGCCTCAGCCGTCGCAGGACGCTACCAGAACACCGGGCAGGTGTGTATGGCAGCCAAACGGTTCATTATCGAAGAGAGCGTCGCAGAAGCGTTTGAGGCGCGTTTCAGCGCGGCTGTGCAGGCGTTGAAAATGGGCGATCCATTGAGTGAAGAAACCTACATCGGTCCAATGGCGCGATACGATCTGCGAGATGAACTGGATAACCAGGTGCAGGAAACCCTGAAACAAGGCGCTCGTCTGGTGCTGGGTGGCCACAAGATCGACGGCGTGGGCAACTACTACGCGCCGACGATCCTCGCTGATGTCACGCCAGAGATGACAGCGTTCACTCAAGAGATCTTCGGCCCTGTCGCAGCCATTACCGTTGCACGTGATGCCAAACATGCATTAGCGCTGGCTAATGACAGTGAGTTCGGTTTGAGTGCCACCGTTTGGACGGGCAATGAATCCGTAGCAAATGAACTGGCTGAGCAACTGGAAACGGGTGCGGTGTTCATTAACGGCAATGGTGCCTCAGATCCTCGCGTAGCAATCGGTGGGGTGAAGAAAAGCGGTTACGGCCGTGAACTCTCCAGTTTTGGTGTGCATGAATTCTGCAATATCCAGACGGTTTGGAAGAATCGCCGCTAAGTTTTTCAGGGCGCCTGGCACGCGCCCTTATTGTTACTTTGGCAGCCTGCTTCTACTGATTACAGTGAACATTGCAAACTACATCAGGTTACAAAACAGTATTTAAATGACGTTAAACCACCAGCATATAAGCCTGATAGAGTAAGTAGGTGCTCACTTATTTAATGGGTTGGGAAGGGATAATCGCCGTTGTCACTTTAGATAAGGCGACCAGCAGGCCGCCCAAGTTGATCACATCAGATTACTCAGCGCTCATCAAAAGGCACGCCGCCTTTAGACTTCAGATGCTTTGGCGTTTCAACAATTGAAACCGTCACCGAATTAGCATCAATTTCAAACGAATCCGCCACCGCAGCCGTAACGGCTTTCAATAACTTTTTCTTCTGCTCAAGCGAACGCCCTTCCGCAGCATACACAACGATTTCTGGCATAACGGCCTCTCCTTATGGGTGAATTTCTTCCCCCAGCATAAACCACTCGGGCCGAGCCGCGCAGTGTCAATTGGTTATAAGCCAGCACCAAAGCATTTATCCACGCAGGCAATCTGTGTTTAAATGTGAATTGTTATGTTATAACGTAATTTCTTTGGGAATTTTGTAGCGGTATTTTTCGGAAACCATAATGAAATCAATGAAAAAATTGCTGATCGCCACGGCGCTCGGCCTGGCTTCTTACGCCTCAACAGCAGCACAACATCACGAAAATACAGTGCGCATCGCCGCACCCTTCGAAATCAAAGGGGCCGATCCCGCGCTCTCAGGCGATATTCTGTTACGTATGGATGTGGTGGAAACGCTGGTGGAAGTGAATGAGCGCGGAGAGCCAATCCCCGCGCTGGCACAAAGCTGGCAAGTATCTGAAGACGGATTGCGCTGGCAATTAACGCTACGCAACAACGTTCGCTTCCATGATGGAACATTATTGGATGCCGCAGCCGTGGTGAAGTCATTAAATACGGCGCGAAGCAAAGCGGGTTTACTGGATAAAACACCGATAGACGCGATCAGCGGAGAAGGGCTGGTTGTCACTATCACACTGCATGAGCCTTTTACGCCACTGCTCTCGGTGCTGGCAGAAAGTCGTTCACAGATTTTGGCGCTGGCCAGCTGGGACGCACAAGGCAATATCACACGCATTATTGGCACTGGCCCGTTTATGCTGACGGCTTTCCAGCCACCGCAGTCACTGGCGGTACGTCGCTTTGATGAATATTGGGGTGAAAACCGCAGATCGCCGCGGCCAGCTATCTCTCTTCCGGTCGCGCAGAAACCCGCGCGTTGCTGGCTGAAAGCGGCGATGCTGATTATGTGTTCAACCTTGATGCGGCCAGCCGTCAGCGTTTGGCGCGCAAACCCACGTTGCAATTACCCGCCATTCCCGTGCCACGCACGGTAATGCTGAAACTTAATCTCGGCGATCCTTTACTGACCGAGCAGCCGGTGCGCGAGGCGATCAGTCTGGCGATTGACCGTAACACGCTGGCGATGGCGGTGCTGCGTTATTCTGGCGCCGCCAGCCAGCTGTTCCCGCCGAATATGGGTGAATGGCACAACGAAGCATTGCCGCCGCTGCAGTATCAGCCAGCACTCGCTGCGCAGCATTTGAAAGACGCTGGATGGCAAGCGGGCGCAGACGGTGTGTTGGTACGCAAAGGCCAGCGCTTTAGCCTGACGCTGCTGACCTTCCCCGATCGTCCTGAGTTGCCGTTGATGGCGATGATCATCCAGCAGCAGCTGCGACAAATTGGCATTGAAGTGAAGATCAACTCCACCAGCGCCAGTGAGATCCCGGCGCAGCACCACAGTAACCGCCTGCAGATGGCGCTGTTCTCGCGAAACTTCGCACTCACACCTGATCCAACCGGCACGTTACTGCAGGATTATGCCGAGAAAGGCGGTGACTGGGGCGCGATGAACTGGCATCCAGCGGGATTCAGTGCCGCACTGCACACCTTAACGCAATCCACTGATGCCGCAGCGCGGTCGCAGGCGCGGATATTAATTACCACCGCACTGCAACAGGATCTGCCGGTGATCCCAATCGCCTGGTATCAACAATCTGCGGCGATCAATAGCCAGTTAAAGCAAGTGACACTTGATCCGTTTGAGCGCCACTTTGGTCTGCGTCAAATGAAGTGGGAGCAAAAATGATTCAACAACTTTGCTGGCGACTGATGCAGGCACTGCTTGTGGTGCTGGCGGTTGGGTTGCTTACCTGGTTTCTGGTGCAGGCACTGCCCGGCGATATGGCGTGGCGCATTGCCAGTGGTCGCTACGGTTATGATCGCGTTGATGCTGAGGCTGTGGCGCGGGTTCAGCAGGAGTTAGGCGGTGTGCTCGATCAAAGCGGTGCGCTGCTGCACTGGCTAACCGATCTGCTGCAATTCAATTTTGGTCGATCGCTGGTTTCTGGCGAACCGGTAATGGACGAATTGCGCTGGCAGCTCAGCCAGACGTTGGCGTTAGCGGGAGGATCGTTGCTGCTGGCGTTGATGCTCACGCTGCCAATCGGCCTCTGGGCAGGCTGCCATGCCGATGGCAAACTGGACCGACTGCTGTTTTGGCTGACGTCGCTGCTCAAATCGATACCGCATTTTGCCCTCGGCATGATCCTGATTGTGGTATTTGCGCTGCAACTTGATTGGCTGCCCAGTGCCGGGCACGGCGAACTGCGCCACTTCCTGCTGCCCGCGTTGACCTTAGCGCTGTCTCTGACGGCGGTGGGTGTCCGTGTGGTGCGTGAAGCCACCTGTCAGGTGATCAATGCCGGTTACTACCAATGGGGTGCGCAAAAGGGTCTGACACCTGCCACCTTGCTGCGCCGTCATGGTCTGCGCAATTTAGGAACGCCGGTGCTGACCTGGTTCGGCATGCAATTTGTCTGGCTGGTGGAAGGCGTGGTGGTAGTGGAAACGCTGTTCGCGTGGCCGGGTATCGGACATGCGCTGGTGCATGCGATCTTTGCGCGCGATGTGCCGGTGATCCAGGCCAGCGCGATGACGCTCGGCCTGCTATTCGTGCTGCTGAATATGCTGGTGGATGCCGGCTGTCATTTGCTTGATCCACGAGGGACGCGCGCATGAACATCACGTCACGCCAGATCGGTCTACTGCTGCTGGCGGTATTACTGAGCTATGCCTTTGTGCTACCGCTGTTCCATCACGGCGATCCTTTGCAGCAAGCCTTACTCAACATGCTGCAAGCCCCCAGTCCGGCTCATCTGTTGGGGTTTGATCACCTTGGCCGCGATATGTTGCCGCGCCTGAGCGCCGCACTGCGACTGTCACTTGGGCTGGCTGCGCTTTGTGTCATCAGCGCGATTTGTGCCGGTGTGCTGGCTGGCGTAGTCAGCGCGATCTACGGCGGTGCGCTGGATCGGCTGCTGGGCATGCTGGGCGATATGTGCCTTGCGTTACCGGGATTGCTGCTGGTTCTGCTGCTGGCAGCCATAGCGCCGGATTCTCCGCAGATGCTGTGGCTCGGCATTTCGCTGGTGCTGTGGGTGGAATTTTTCCGCGTGACACGCGCTACGCTGCGTCCGCTGGTGCAGTCGCCGGGTATGCAGGCATCAAAACTGCTCGGCTTCTCGGCGTACTATCGTTTTCGCCGACATTTATGGCCTGCACTCGCGCCGGTGTTGCTTACCGTTGCACTGTTTTCATTCAGTAGCGCCATTATGGCGGTGTCAGCATTGGGGTTTATCAGCGTGGGCGTTCGGCCGCCAACACCTGAATTGGGTCTGATGATGACTGAACTGCTGCCATTCGCCTGGGAAGCTCCATGGTTACTGCTACAGCCAGTTGCTGCGCTGTTTTTATTGCTGATTAGCCTCAACCTGTTGATGAAAAAGGATCGCGTATGAAAGGAATTCAGGCCATTGGCATCACGGTAAGCACGGAAAACCATACGCTAGTGGAACCGGTTGATTTCGATTTGCAGCCCGGTAAGCCGCTGACTCTGTTAGGTGAAACCGGATCGGGAAAAAGCCTGCTGGCGCAAGCCATTATGGGGATATTACCGGATACGCTGTATGCAAGCGGCATCCTGACGATCAACGGTCAACGCTATCAACTGCCGCAGGACCTTGCTGCGCTGCGCGGCTTGTGGGGACATACCCTGGCCTCGCTCCCGCAGGAGCCGTGGCTGGCGCTCGATCCCACCATGAAAATTCAATCCCAGGTCGCGGAAGGGTATTGCTATGTGCGCGGACACACGCCGACACGCAGCGAGGCTGCCGCTCAGGAGGATTTAGTGCAACTCGGGCTGCAGGCATCCGTCGATAAATTTCCCTGGCAGCTCTCTGGCGGCATGGCGCAACGTGCTGCATTTGCCGCAGCGCGAGCGGGTGGAGCGGCGATATTAATTGCCGATGAGCCTACCAAAGGGCTGGATGTGGCGCGGCGCGATGAAGTGGCGACGCTGTTGCGTCGTGAGGTGGCGGAGGGTGGCGCATTGCTGACCATCACCCATGACATCGCGTTAGCCCGTCAATTGGCTGGCGATATCATCGTGATGCACAAAGGCAAAATGATTGAGCAGGGCAGTGCCGCGTACGTGCTGAACGCTTCCCAACAGCCTTACACGCAATCACTTTTGGCGGCCGATCCTGCTGCCTGGCCCGCGCGGCAGACCACAGTGATACACAGCAAGCCAGCGATCAGTGCAACGGGGATAAAGCTGGAGCGCGGAGGTAAACAACTGGGCGTACCGGAAAACTTCATTTTGCATGCAGGAGAAATCGTCGGGTTACACGGCGCCAGCGGAAGTGGGAAAAGTAGTTTTGGTGATGTGCTGCTGGGATTGTTAACACCGCAGCAAGGCAGGATTACCCGGCACACAGCGGCCAGCGCTCTGAAATATCAGAAGATTTATCAGGACCCTTCGGCGCTGTTCCCGCCAACGCGCACGCTGGCACAAAGCCTTGACGACGTGCTGCGACGTCATGACATCGTACGGCAACGACGCGATGCACTGATGGAGAAACTGGCGCTGGATGCCAGCTTGCTGACGCGCCGTCCAGACTCTCTTTCCGGCGGTGAATTACAGCGTTTTTCCCTATTGCGCGTGATGCTGCTTGAACCGGTGTTTTTGTTCGCCGATGAACCTACATCACGACTTGACCCTCTGGTGCAGCAACAAACTCTGCATCTCATTACCGAGATGGCGCATGAGCAGCAGTGCGCGGTGTTGCTGGTGAGTCATGACCGCGACCTGCTGGAAAAGGGCACGCATCGGGTCATCGCGATGCAGGAGGTTTAACGTTCTGGCGGCTGGCTATCTCCGACACCCAGTGAGCGTTGCATCACCACGGTATCGAGCCAGCGGCCATGTTTAAACCCTACCGACTTCATGACGCCGGTGTGCTCAAAGCCGAGTGCCCGGTGTAATCCCAGCGAGCCCTGATTGGCGCTATCACCCACGATGGCAATAATCTGACGAAACCCCGCCGCTTCAGCCAGAGCGATCGCTTTCTGTAGCAGTGCGCGACCCACGCCTCGGCCGGTTTGCGCATTATCGAGATAAATTGAATCTTCCAGAGTAAAACGATAGGCATAGCGCGGACGATACGGCGCCAGATAGCAATACCCCAACACCTGTTCATCCTCTTGCGCCACCAGCCAGAATCCTCCGCGCTGCTGCACATCCTTGATGCGATTCAGCATTTCACTTTCGCTTGGCGGTTCGGTTTCGAAGGTGGCAGTGCCGTGAAGCACATGCCAGGCATAGATTTTCTGAATGGCCGCTGCGTGATGCGGACGGGCGGGAATAATATCCATATGTTCCTGATGATCGACGAACGAAAAACACAGCATGCCACTGGCAGGCGCGCCGATCATCGGGTTTGAATATAGGAAATTGTTATGACGAGTTCTGCTCCGATAACTGCACGGCCATGGTGTCGGCTTCCAATGCCTGGAAGATGTGCGGTTCGTCAGCGGGATAGCAAATGTAGTCACCGGGATGCAGTTCAACCGGCGCATCAGTTGGGCCGACCAATGCGCGTCCACGCGCAATGATAATGTGCTCAACCGACCCCGGCGGATGCGGATGTGAAGCGCGCGGTGCGCCCGGTTGGCTGGTTATCAGATACAAATCGCGCCGACCGCCGGGCGGGCAACTTGCCAGCAGTGCAGCCTGATAATCGGCCAGTTCAGCCGACACCATCATGCCTTCGCCACGACGGATCACCTGCAGTCGCTTCACTTCCGGCTCCATCAGACGTGCAAAGGGAATATTCAGCGCCACGCACAGTGACCATAACGTCTCAAGGCTGGGATTGCCGTTGCCTGCTTCCAGCTGAGATAGCGTGGATTTAGCGATACCGGCGCGGCGGGCGACTTCTGTCAGCGAAAGTCCGGCACGCTGACGTTCGCGGACTAAGCCAGCAGAGATAATAGCAATCGGTGGCGTCACAGTTACTCCCGTTCTTTATATCGAACGATTTGTTCGTCTTGTAAAACAAATCAGGTGCGTTCATTATAACGGCTTTCCTGTTCGATATGAGAGAAAATTGTGATGCGTCTGGGTGCAATACCGCTTAATCGCAGTGTGTTAAAAGCGATTTTATTGGTCTGTCTGGCTGATGGTATCGTCGGGCTGTCGTACGGCTCGCTGGCGGCGTCGGATGGCTTCCCGCTATGGGTGCCAATCGCGCTGTCGACGCTGGTACTGGCAGGCGCCTCGGAATTTCTGTTTATCGGGATTGTGGCGGGGGTGGTAGTCCGCTGACCGCTGCGGCCGCCGGTTTGCTGGTGAATGCCCGTCACTTACCCTTTGGCATCGCGGTAAAAGACCTGGTCGGGCAGGGTGGTCGCAGCCTGTTGGGTTGCCACATTATGAATGACGAAAGCGTGGTATTTGGCATTTCCCAAAAGCAACACGCCCAGCGGTGCGCTGCTTATTGGGTTTGTGGATTGGGCATTTTTACCGTCTGGCCACTTAGCGTGGTGTGCGGAGCGTTTATCGGCCGTTTTATTCCGGATGTCTCCGCGATCGGTCTGGATGCCGTATTTCCCGCGATCCTGATTGCGCTTATTTTCCCTGCACTGCGCCAACGACGCACGCGCATTCCTGCCACACTTGGCACCGTGTTATCAGTGATCGCCACGCCGTTTGTGCCTGCGGGCATACCGGTCTTGTTCTCATTGCTGGGCTTGTTGAGCTGGCGGGAGCGTAAAAATGCAGACTAACCTCGTGATCGCCGGCATCGCTGTTCTCGCCGTCGGCACATATGCGATGCGCTTTGCCGGTTACCGCCTCGGAAGCCGCATTCAGATGTCGGAATCGGTGCGCAACATGCTCTCGGATGCGGCCACGGTATTGCTGTTAGCAGTTGCAGTCACCACCGCACTGTTTGAAGGCAGCCATTTTGCAGGCGTGGCGCGTATTGTCGGCGTGCTGTTCGCGGTGTTCCTTGCGTGGCGCCGTGCGCCGTTGATTCTGGTGATTATCGGTGCGGCAGCGATGACCGCATTGTTACGTTTTTTCGGCGTACCCTGAGCCAAAATTAACAAACGCGGCGAATAGGTTTTGCTACTGTGTGGCATTGGACTTATCGCACAGAGAAGAATCTATGACACCGCGTTTAGCTCGCCCCATGAAGCTGCCGACTTGTGGCGTATTCGCAATCTCGCGATTCGCCACGGTTGCCAGTCGGTTTATCCCCCTGACGTGATTACCGCATGGACGCCCGATGCTTTGCCGTCGGGTTACTTTGAAGCGATTAAGGGCAATCCGTTCTTTGTCATCGACGATCCTGAATACGGCGCAGCGGCCACGGGTTTCCTTGATCTAAAAAACGCCAGTGTCGAGGCCATTTTCACCCTGCCAACCTGCAACGGCAAAGGCTACGCCAGCGCCATTATGACGGCGATCGTTGCTGATGCGCGCCAACGTGGTTTTAAACAACTGACATTGGCGGCCACACCCAACGCCAGTGGTTTTTATCTGCGCCACGGTTTTAGCACCGTGCGCGAGGCTTTGTATCCCTCCGCCCTAGCCAAGGCCGATCTCCCCTGCATCGAAATGATGCTGGCGCTATGATTAGAAGAGTGAAAACAACATGGACAGCGCCAAAATGGTGATTAATTGTGTGGCCTATCGCCACGGCAAACGTGAAGAGCATGTCGATGTCGCTGACATCAGTGAAGTACTGAAAGAAGATAAGGCCTTTATCTGGTTAGGATTGAATCAACCTGAACCCGCTTTTATGCAAACGCTTCAAGAGGAATTCGGTCTGCATGAGTTGGCCATTGAGGACGCGCTGGTGGCACATCAGCGTCCAAAAATTGAGCAGTATGGTGAATCCGTATTTATCGTGGTGAAGACCGCGCATCTGGACGATCTACAGCGCATCAGCTTTGGTGAAACTCACTTTTTCCTCGGAAAAAATTTCCTGATCACCGTTCGTCACGGTTCATCAGAGGGCTATGCGGGCATTCGCGCCAAGGCAGAAAAAAACCACACCATGTTATGCCAGGGGCCGGGTTATGCGTTTTACTGCATCCTCGATTTTATAGTCGATACCTATAGTAAAATCACCGAGTCACTCAGCGAACGCATTGGCGATTTGGAAGACGGTATGTTTACCACGCGCTTTGACAGCCAAACGCTGGAGAATGTTTATCATCTGCGACGTGAGCTGTTGGCGCTGCGCAATGCCGCCATGCCGGTCACTGAAATCTGCGCCCAGCTGGCGCGTTTTCATGAGGACATCATTCCAAAAAACCTGCGTGCCTATCTGCGAGACGTGCAGGATCACGCCCATCACGTGATGATCGATGCCGAAGACATGCGCGAGATGTTGACCAGCGCGATGCAGGTTAATCTGGCGCTGGTGTCGGTACAGCAGAGCGAAGTGAATAAAAAACTCGCCGGTTGGGGTGCGGTGCTGATTGTGCCTACCATCGTTTTCAGTATGTATGGCATGAACTTCTCTGATATGCCTGAATTGAAAACCCACTTTGGCTATCCGATTGTGCTGGCCGTCACGCTGATGATCTGTGGGTTGATGTGGTCCCGGCTGAAAAAGGCGGGCTGGCTGTAAAGGCTTGTTGCGTGGCATCCCGAAAATTGGCCATGATACCGTTCTGACCCCTAATCGGAGCCTATCATGGCCGTCTCTTCGCCGTTCAACATTGGTCTGCTGCTGTTTCCTCATCTCACTCAACTTGATCTCACCGGCCCGTGGGAAGTGTTTGCCCGCATGCCCGGCGTGAACAATTATCTCATCTGGAAAGACCGGCAACCGGTGATGTCCGACCGCGGTTTAGCCATCGTACCGACCACAACTTTTTCCGAGTGCCCACCCCTCGACCTGATTTGCATTCCCGGTGGCCCGGGACAAATCGCGCTGATGGAGGATGAAGAAACACTGAATTTTGTGCGGCAAAAAGCCGAACAAGCCCAATGGGTGACATCGGTCTGTACCGGTTCACTGGTGCTGGGGGCCGCTGGATTGTTGCAGGGATATCGTGCCACTTCGCATTGGGGATCGCTGGATCAGCTCAGCCTGTTGGGCGCAACGCCGGTGGCTGAACGAGTGGTGCGCGATCGTAATCGGATAACCGGCGCGGGTGTCACGTCGGGTATCGATTTCGCGCTCACCGTGGCAGAAGAACTGTTTGGCCGTGACGTAGCAGAAAACATTCAGCTGCAGATGGAGTACGATCCCGCGCCGCCGTTTCATTCAGGTTCACCACGCAGCGCCTCGCCGGAACGATTGGCACAGGCGCAACATCAGATGCATGACTTTATTGCTCGCCGCCGCGCGGCCACAGAAGCTGCCGCTGCCAGGCTTAAGCGCTAACTAACTGCCCCAGCTCCAGCTTTAAGCAGCGATCGGCGAGGTGGAAATAGCGGTCGTCATGGGTGATCACCAGAACGGTTTTGCCTCGCGCTTTCAGTGCGGGGAGCAATTGGTGGTAAAACACCTCGCGAAACGCGGGATCCTGATCGGCCGCCCATTCATCAAACAGATAAAACGGTCGGTCTTCGAGCCACGCCACCAGCAACGCGAGTCGCTTGCGCTGTCCGGTGGAGAGTGCAAGCGTTGAGAATGCGCCCTCCACCAGTGTCACTTTACGGGTTAATTGCAAAGCATCCAGCAGGGCGTTTGCCTCGTCATTCCAGCGTGTGCTGTCGATACCCTGCAAATCCTCAAACAAATGAAAGTCATTAAATACAGCTGAGAACAGCTGGCGATAACGGGCGCGGTTTGTCTCGTTGATCTCTTCACCGTCAAGCAGCAGTTGGCCGCTATCCGCCTGATATAAGCCGGTTAGCAATCGCGCCAGCGTGGTTTTGCCGCTGCCGTTTCCGCCCGTCAGATACACCAGTTCACCGGGTCGGAACTGCAATGAAACAGGTCCGAGTTGAAAAGCCTCATGCTGATAGGTGACGTTGCACAGTTCCAGCTGATGAAAACTGAGCGGCGGCGTGTCAAATGCTGTGCGCTCGGGTGGCAGCTGTTGCTGCATGGCTTGAATGCGTTTGAGCGCAACCTGCGTTAGTGTCAAGCCGGGCAGGGCGGCGAGCGCTGTCTCAATCGGCACGATCATATAAAGAAAGACCATCGCGAAACCTGACATCACCGTACCGTGCAGATCCAGCATGTTGGCGAGTAAAAACATTACCACGCCGATAAAAGTAAAAAAGAACACGCTGGCCCAAATGTTGGCCAGTGCATACAGTACATAACCGCGCGTACGCTCTACGCGCACCTGTTCGATGGTGCTGAAAAGTTTGTTATGCAGAAAAGCGTGCTTACGTGGTGCGTGCAAGCGCAATTCTTTCGCACCGCTGAACAGCGCGCCCACCTCACCGGTTAACGCCTCTTCACGCTGGCGCGACTGACGCATCAACTTTAAAGCGCGGCGATGCACCCCGCTATAACCGAGTGAACCTATCAGCACCGTGACAAGCGCAATCACCATCACGGTCAGTGACAGATAACCGAGATAGACCATGCAGCCGATGATCACCGCCAGAGACATGACAAACCCCGGCAAGGCAATAAAGAACACCACCACCTGGTCGAGGTCCTGCGTCAAAATGCTGAGGGCTCGCGGCATGCCATGCTGTTCGAGGTCGGCATAACCGGCATCTGCCACCTGCTGAACCAGCCTGCGGCGCAACTCGGCTTTGCTGCGCTGACCCATGGCCATAAACAAGGTCTGACTCAAGGTGCGCGTGCCGAGCATCAACAGCGCCAGCAGAGCAAACTGCCACGCCAGATGCCAGCGCTGCGCATCCGTGGCGCTCAATCCCTGATTGATCAATGCCAGCAGCGCCGCGTTGCTCAAGCCTCCGATCACGCTGCAAGTCAGCGCGACAAAAACAGTGCACCAGTGGTGCGCAGTAACATCAGATAAATTGGCACCTCATCTCCTATGAGTTTGAGCTATTCAACGGCCGATACAGCAGCAGCGCCAGCCAAGGGCCACCCATCAGCGTTGCCATCAGACCCGCAGGATCTGCCGTGGATAGAGCAAATTACTGCCGGCCCAGTCAGCCAGCATCATCAAAATGGCCGCGATCACGGCAGCGAACAGCATCTGTTCCATAGGCTTGCGTGCTCCCAGTTGGCGGGCCAATTGCGGGCCAAGTAAGCCGATAAACGACAGTGGCCCAACAATTAAGGTGGCAACGCCGGTCATCCCCGCGGCCAGCAGCATCAGCAATAACCGGGATTGAGTGACGTTCAGGCCAAGCGAGGAGGGAATTCCCTGCAGTGGCAATAGCAACATCGCTCGCCGCAGCAGAGGAGTGAGCGCCAGCAGTAGCAGCGCCAGTGTGAAAGCCACCACGGCGATAGGCGTGCTGACGTAATAGGTGGATCCGGTCATCAGCTGGCGCAGCATGGCCGCGGGCATACCGTTATTACTGATGACAATCGCGGCAACGGACTGGAACAGTGCGGTAATGGCTAGCCCGCTCAGCAGCATGCGTTGTGGATTGAGGGCATAGTGGCGCGCCTGCCACAACGTTATCCCCAGTGTGATCAGCGCACCTGCCGCACTACTGGCGATCATCACCGACATACCTGCCATCGGCCAGATTAACAGTTGCACGGTAATGCCGAGTGAGGCGCCGGCACCGATGCCGAGCAATTCCGGGCTGGCCATCGGATTGCGGCTGATGCGTTGCAAAATAACGCCCGCAGCCGCCAGCAACACACCGGCGGCAATAGCGGCCAGCAGACGTGGCAGGCGAAATGGCAACATCACCTGGATCTCAGTGAAGGAATTCCAGCGCCAGCCAGTAACACCATGAGCAAAGGCGAGCGCAACGACCAGCATCACAATAAACAGAGCAAGCACCGGCAGACGTGTAAAACGTCGCGTTGGAAAAGGTGAAGGCTGAGGCTCGTTAACATCAGGCTGGAAGAGATGGCGCAGGCGCGGCAAAACCACAGTAGTAGCGGCGCGCCTGCCAATGCAGTCATCATGCCCGTAGGATCAACAACCTTGTATGCCATTGAGACGACTGACCCACTGATCGGTCAGCCACAGCAAACCGGCGGCCAGCAGCGGTGACCAGAGAAGCTTCTGGCGCAGGCTTTTTGCACCAGCTAGGGCCGCCAGATGTGGCGCAGCGAGCGCGATAAAACCGATGACGCCCACCACACTGATCACCAGGCTGCTGATCAATAACGCAGAAAATATCGCAATGCCACGCACCCACCCGGCGGGTAAGCCGATTGAGCGGGTAACGCGTTCATCCAATGCTAGCAGGCGCAAAGGGCGCAAAATCAGCAGCACGGGAAACGCAGCGATCAGCAAGCGCGGCAATAGCCACCATAATGCATCCGCGTTCTCTTGTGCCAGCGAGCCGCCACCCCAGATAAACACGGCGGACAGCGAGCGATCATAGATGATCGACAGCAGCAGATTGGCCGCGCCGCAATACAGATTCACCAGCATACCTGCCAGCGTTAACGCCAGCGGAGTCAATCCCTGACGTAAACTGAGCAGAAACACCAGCACAAAAGCGACGATCGCGCCGCTTAGCGCAATCCATTCACGACCCACCAGCAGCCATGCCGGTACCATTAAGGTAGTGAGGGAAAGGGCTAAGGTTGCGCCGGAAGCAATGCCCAGCGTCATCGGCTCAGCTAACGGATTGCGCAACGCCTGTTGCATCACCACTCCGGTAAAGCCCAATGCCAGGCCGCATAATATCGCCATGCCCTGACGCGGCAACCACATCAGTGTGAAGACTTGTTGCGCCAGCGAGGGCATTGCGGTGCTGTGCAGTGCTTGCCAGGCATCGCGCCACGACAGTTGCTGCGTCAGCTGCTCAAGGCAAAGCATCAGCGCTAACGTGAAAAGCAAAAGTGTCAAAGAGGCAGGATGGCGGCTCATGGATTTGCCTCATTAAATGCGTTTACCAGCGCTTCGGCGAAACGCACGGCGGTGAGCACGCCCCCTTCCGTCGAAAGTCCATCTGGTAACACCAGCAGCCGATGTCCATCCGGCCGCGTCAGCGTATGCCACAACGGAGACTGCAGCACCGGGTTGAGGTCAATCTCCGGCCAGGAAGGAAGCAGCACCAGCCAACCGGGCGGCAACTGCGTGAGCTGCTCCAGTTCCAGCGTGGCATAACCTTGCGCGCCCACCGCAAACGGCGTGTGGTGGGGCAGGTCAAGCAATCCCAGCACGTCAAAAAACAGACTGCCCGCGCCCAAGGCCAGCACATTCAGGGTATCCAGTGGATGCAGCAAATAGATTGGTTTGTCTTTAAAGCGAATGGCTTGCTGTCGTGCGCGCTCCAGGCGTTGCAGTAAACCTGTTATCACTTCGTCAGCACGTGGGCGGATGTCAGCCAACTGTGCCAGCGCATACAGATTCTGCTGTGCCTGCTGCCACGGATAGGGGCCACTTGTCGAAAAATAGGATAACGGGGCAATACGGGAGAGTTGTGCTTCGGCCATACGGTGCGCGGGCGTGACCAGTAACGCGTCTGGTCGCAGTTCAAACAGGGTTTCGTAATTGGGTTGGAACAGCAAACCCACGTCGGCGACCTGTTCGGGGAGCGGAGGCTGGCTAAACAGGCGGCGATACCAATCGGGCGCGGCAACGCCCACCGGCGTGATGCCCAACAGCAGAGCCATTTCGGTGATTCCCCAATCGAGGATCACCCAGCGCGGCGTCGTTTTAGCCCGCAGCGGAAACGAAAAAAGGGCCGCGCCTGCCAGCGCGCCCTTGATCAGTGTTCGACGACGGATTACCACTGATAACTTACCGTGGCGATCAATTGTCGGCGTAAGCAAAGTGACAGCCCAGATCGTTACAGTTGCTGATGTACTGTTTATCGGTCAGGTTTTGCAGATTCAGACCAAGCTGCCAATCCTTCCAGCGATAGCGCATCATCGCGTCGTAGATCATCGCAGCCGGTACTTTCAGGCTGTTGTCGCTAGTGGCATAGCTGGTACCCACGTACCGACCGCCGCCGCCAATCGTCAGGCCATCCAATACGCCCGGAAGCGCGTATTCGGTCCAGAGCGCGGCAGTCTGGCGGGCAATCGCCACCGGCTGCTTACCTTGCGTATCATCATTGGCTGACAGCACTTTTGGATTGGTCAATGCATAGGAGGCGTTGACCAGCCAGCGTGAGGTGATATTCGCTTTCGCTTCCAGCTCTAATCCTTGCGAACGAATCTCGCCGGTTTGCACCGAGTAGTTCGCGTGGTCCGGATCGGCGGTCAGCACGTTGGTTTGGCGCAGATCGTAGAGGGCCGCACTGAACAGCGCATTGAAGCCGGTTGGCTGATACTTAATCCCCAGCTCCGACTGTTTGCCTTTGGTCGGCTTAAACGGATCGCCGCCAAAGGAGGTGCCCGCCTGTGGCTGGAATGACGTGCCGTAGCTGATGTAAGGCGCAATGCCGTTATCAAAGTGATACAGCAATCCTGCACGGCCGGTGGTGGCGTAATCATTCAGCTCAGTGCGCGTGCCGCTGACCCAGTTCTGGCTGCGGGTTTGCGCTTTGTCATAACGACCGCCCAGATTTAGTACCCAGTTATTCCACTTCATGCTGTCTTGCAGGTAAATGCCCTGCTGAGTCATGAACGAGCGGCTGTGATAATCGATCGACGGCGATTCCACCGGCGTACTGTAATCCGGATTGAGGTAGCTGATATCGGAAGCGCTGCCATAACCGCTGTTCTGTCGCAAATCGTCATGCACAAAATCGACACCGAGCGTCAGCGCGTGATTGATGGCGCCAGTATCCAGATTGCCTTGCAGATTGGTATCCACATCAAAGGCATTGAACGACTCGATCACCCGCATACTGTCGCGGCTTACGGTGGCCGATCCATCGGTGATGGTCGCGGTCGGATAGACCATCTGATAATCGCTGCTGGTGTGCAGGTAGCGCAGGTTTTGATGCACGCTCCAGACGTCATCGAATTTGTGCATAAAGTCATAGCCAATACTGGCCTGCTCACGACGATAGTAATCAAAGCCGGGCTGGCCGCCGTAGAATTTGTCAGAGTAGTTACCCTGCGCCAGCTTGATCAGGCTGCCTTCCAGCGGCAGCTGGTTGTAAAAACCGGTGTAGGGATCTTTGCGGAACTGGCCGAGCAACGTCAGGCGCGTATCGTCGTTAGGCTGCCAGGTCAGCGCGGGTGCGATATCGTAATGCTTGTATTTGGTGTAATCGACTTGCGTGTCATTACGCGACCAGGTGCCGGTGATGCGTCCCAGCCAGTGTTCGTCGTTATCCAGTGCGCCTGAGAGATCGAGTCCGGTTTCGAACAGATTATGGCTGCCGGTCGTGACAAAAATCTGGTGGATCGGTTCGGCGGTCGGCCGCTTGCTTATCAGGTTAATCACGCCACCTGGGCTCGCCTGGCCGAATGTCACTGAACTTGGACCTTTGACCACTT
Source organism: Pantoea rodasii (assembly GCF_002095465.1). GTDB lineage: Bacteria > Pseudomonadota > Gammaproteobacteria > Enterobacterales > Enterobacteriaceae > Pantoea > Pantoea rodasii. Next base: position 87,325 of record NZ_MLFP01000017.1, read on the forward strand.
CAACGCGATCCAGCAGGAATGTGTCGTAATTCGGACGCGACCAGTAAGTTACCGTTGGCAGGCGCAGGCCATCCAGGTATTCATCAGCGGCAAAACCACGGATATAGATGTCGTCAAAACGGTAATCCGCACCGCCGCCTTCGGCACCAATTCCCGCGTTGTAACGCAGTGCTTGTGGCACATTCAATGCTGCCTGTGAAGCCATTTGCGCTTCGGTGATCACCGAGATACTTTGCGGTGTTTCGATAATCGGTCGCGTGCTCTTCGTCACCGCATCTGCTTTCGTCGCCACCTGATTCCAGCTATCGGCATCAGTGCCGTTGTTGTCGACGCTGCTCGCCGTCACGGTAAGCGTATTATTCGAATTATTATTCTCAGCCGCCCAGCCAGGCGCGCTGCTGATTAACATCAGCAGCAATGCGCTCAGTGGCTTGCGCTGAAAGGTGCGATGACCTGGCATTTATTTTCCCCGATATGTTCCAATGGACTCAAATAGTGATACAAATGATAATCATTACTATCTTATTTGATAGCGTCCTGCTGGCGGGTTTGCACCTTCTTAATCGCAAATAGCGCAGAGCAGACATCAATCGGCAATTTAACGGGATTGGGTGAAAGGGTGTTGCAGAAACCACTTGCGGCGGAAATGACGCCAGCACTGCCATTACTCGCCACGCGCGAAATGCATTATCAGGCTGGTCGTGAGGAGCGTTGGCACGCGCATGAAGTGGCGCAACTGGTGCTTTGCTTGCAAGGGGTGATGCGGGTGCAAACGCAAAGTGCCTCCTGGACTTTGACGCCCGGGCGTGCGCTATGGCTGCCGGGGACATTGCCCCATGCTCTGACGGCGCTGAGCGACATTCGTAGCTCAAGCCTGTACCTCGATCCCAAATTGGCACGCGCGTTTTGGCCGCAGGCTCGCAGCATGGTGATTTCGCCGTTATTGCAGGTGTTAATGCAAAAAATGGTTGAGATCGAGTTGCAGCCAGAGCCAGAAATGGGGCGCATGGAGCTGATCTCGCCACTTTTGTTGGATGAGATCCGCCGTGCGCCGGATGGATTGGTGTGTAATCTGCCATTGCCGAGCGATCGTCGTCTGTTGAACATTTGCCAGCAGTTACTGGCAACGCCTGCCAGTGGCGATACGCTGGAAGAGTGGGGGCATCGGGTGGGTGCCAGTTCGCGCACGCTGGCGCGCTTGTTCCGCGAGCAAACTGGCATCACCTTTACGCAATGGCGCCAGCAGCTACGCTTATCCGAAGCATTGGTGCAATTGGCGCAAGGTCAGACGGTATTGCGCACTGCTAACCAACTCGGCTACCAAAGCCCGAGTGCTTTTATCTCCATGTTTCGTCGGTTAATGGGTGAAACGCCGCAGCGTTTTTTGAGAATTTCAGCCTGAAATCGCCAGAGATATTTTCCCTCCATGCCCACTGGCAGTAGGGCGCACGGTTATTTCGTTAGCGTCGATTTCGCCAGGCTGGTTGATGGCCCAACTGAGCGCTTTCACAATCGCTTCTGGCTGCAGATCAATCTGTCGATGGCGCTTCATCGCATGCCACGCTGTCGCCTGGGCAATTAACCGGGCAACTACAGGCACATTCACTTAACGAATGCCATCACGGCAATCACCGCCACAATCCAAAATAACGCACAGCCTGCCAGCATCCACTGCCAAATCTGGTGGCGTTCAGGATTGAAAAGCGCATTGATGCGTGCACCTAAAATCGTTTGCATAGAAACCTCGGGTCAGAATGTTTAATCGGATATTGAGTGGCTGCGTTCAGAAAGGTCTGGCAGCGGATAGGAACATTCTGACTATTTCTTAAACAGCGATCGACGAGACCAGTCTTGTTTATGCGAGGGAAAAAAGCGGGAGAGGGGCCTGCAGCCGCGCAGAATAGGATTTCACGCGGCTGGGGACTACGATTTTACACGCTGTGGGTGACTCCCCCATCAACACGAATATTCTGAGCGGTGATGTAAGCCGCGCCGGGTGAGGCGAGAAACGCGATGGTGGCGGCGACTTCTTCTGCGGTGCCGTAGCGCTTGAGCGGTACGCTATCCTGGCGAGCATCGTTTTTAGGCAAGCTGTCGATCCAGCCCGGTAACACATTATTGATGCGAATATTATCCGCTGCGTAGGTGTCGGCGAAAATTTTGGTGAATGAGGCAAGACCGGCGCGGAACACTGCTGAAGTCGGGAACATGTCCGTTGGCTCGAAAGTCCAGGCGGATGAGATGTTGATAATGCTGCCACCGCCCTGTTTTTGCATAATCGGGGTGACCAGTCGCGCGGCACGCACCACATTCAGGAAATAAGTTTCCATACCGACCTGCCAGTCATTATCACTCAGTTCCAGAATCGGCGCGCGCGGCCCATGACCGGCACTGTTGACCAGCACATCAACACGACCCCAGCGTTCCATCGTGGATTCAACCAGTTTTTGTAAGTCATCCACTGACTGGTTTGATCCGGTGATACCCAATCCGCCTAAACGCTCAGCTAAGGCTTCCCCTTTGCCAGAAGAGGAAAGGATCGCAACGTGATAGCCATCCGCTGCCAGTTTTTCCGCTGCTGCGGCACCCATACCACTGCCGCCTGCCACAATCACTGCTACTTTTTCTACTGTCATAATCCAGATCCTTTTTATCTCCGAAGTCGATTTAATGCAGTATAGGGTTTAAATTCAGCTGCAGAGAGTCAGTCTGATTCGCAATTGACGATAGGAAAACTACAGGATGAGTCAGGGATTTCCCACGCTGCCGCCACTCAATGCGCTGAAGGTATTTGAAGCAGTAACGCGTCATCTCAATTTTCGCCTCGCCGCTGAAGAGCTGGGCGTGACTCAGGGCGCGGTGGCTCAGCAAATTCGTGGACTGGAAAGTAGCCTCGGGCTGAAATTGTTCGAACGGCTGCCGCGGACGTTAGCGCTAACCGGAGCGGGTGCAGGCTATGCGGTGAGTGTTCGCCAGGCGTTTGAGTTGATTGATGAGGCCACACGTGCCTTGCGACCCGAGCCGGATCGTTTGACCTTAAGCGTCACGCCGACTTTTGCCAGCCGCTGGATGTTGCCGCGCTTACCCGCATTCACCGCCGCATGGCCGGATATTGATCTTCGCGTTCTGGCATCGGAAAGACTGGTGCAGTTTCATCATGAAGGCGTTGATGTGGCGGTGCGCTATGGTCGCCCGCCGTTTGGCGCTGGGCTGGATGCCACGCTGCTGTTCAGCCAAAGTGTCATGGCAGTGGTCAGTCCGGATTTATTGGCTGAGTTGGGCGATCCACAGGATCAAAGTCACTGCCAGCGCTATGTCATGCTGCATGACGGGCACCATCTTTGGCCTGCCTTTCTCGCTTTGGTCTTCCCGCATAGCACGCTACATCATCAGCATCATTCGCGTTTTAACCAGACCGCGCTGGCGTTAGAGGCGGCGAACAACGGGCAGGGCATCGCCCTCACCAGCCCGCATTTTGTACAAAACGATCTTGCCAGCGGTCGTCTGGTGCCCGCTTTTCCACAATCAATGACTGTTGATGCGGGCTGGTATCTGGTGTCACCACGACGCCCGCGCGAACATCCAGCTGTCGCAGCAGTGCGGGCGTGGTTGCTGAAACAAGTAAAAACAGCCATAAATCAATGAAAAAAGGGACGGTTTTTGTTCAATGCCAAAATCAGTAAAACTGATGATCCTGGGAAGATCATGAATGTTATAACTGACTGAAGATGCAATCATGGGCATTTATCCTGCAAACGCAGTGGATTAGCAAAATATCACGATATTTCAGCAAGTAACCCTGCGCATTGCGCGTTGCAATCCGCTAAAGGCTGTGAATAAATACGAGGTCAATCTTCATAAAAATGCCATAAAGGCCAGGCGCTCGCCTGAAAAGATCATTGCCATCATGACCGACCTTAAAGATGTTTTAGCCAGGGACATCAGCGCTAGAAGTGAAAACTTGGAAGCGCACCTGATTGCCATCCGCCGTGATATTCATGCGCATCCCGAACTTGGTTTCGATACCCTTCGCACCGCCAATATTGTCGAGCAGGAGTTGCTGCGCCTCGGCCTTGAGCCAAAAACAGGTGTGGGCAGAACCGGTGTGGTGGTCGATATTGTGGGCGATCATCCGGGAAAAACGGTTTTGCTGCGCGCCGATATGGACGCTCTGCCGATTCATGAACAGACAGGACTGCCGTTTAGCAGTATTTATCCGGGTAAAATGCACGCTTGTGGACATGACATCCATACGGCAACGTTGCTGGGTGTTTCGGCGATTCTGTTGCACTATCGCACCCAGTTGCGGGGCACCGCACGGCTGATTTTCCAGCCGGCAGAAGAGACGCCTGAAAGCGGTGCCGAAGCGATGATCGCTGATGGTGTCGCGGAGGGGGTGGATCTGGCGATTACGTTGCATAACAAACCGGAACTGGCAGCAGGGGAAATTGCCCTGACACGCGGGGCGAGCACTGCATCCAGCGACGAATTTGACGTGGTCGTGCACGGTAAATCGACCCATGCCGCGCGCCCTCATATGGGCACCGATCCTATTATTGCGGCCGTGAATCTCATCAGCCAGTTGCAGACCATCATCTCACGCGAACTTGATCCCGCTAATTCTGCTGTGCTGACCATTGGCCATATTCACGGCGGTTCAACACACAACATTATTTCCGACAGCTGTTTAATTCAGGGTACCGTGCGTGCTAAATCGCCTGAAGCCCGCGCGCATATCGAAAATGCATTTAAACGTATCTGTGCCGGCGTGGCCTTATCGCTAAACACCCGCATTGAAGTGAATTATCAACGTGGCGTGCCCCCGCTGATGAATGATGATGCGCTGATTGATGCGCTGGAACCCATTCTCTCACACCAGTTTGGTAAACCGATTGTGGCTAAATCCAGCGCCAGCTTTGGTGCGGAAGATTTCTCACTGTTTACTGAACGCGCACCGGGCTGCCAGATCCACATTGGATCCGGCGCGCCGGGCCGTGACGACCATCTGCATAATTCGGATTACCAACCCGACGAGCGCAGTATTCATGCAGGCACTCAGGCATTAGCCCGATTGGCCATCGATTTACTCTCCTAAAATAATGAAATCTGAGGTTTTATGATGATGCGTAAAGGGCTGTTTACCGCTTCCGCTGGCATGTTGCTGCTGGCTGCTTCTGCACTGGTGCAGGCAAAAGATTTTGGCACACTGAAATTCGCTACCGAAGCGGCTTATCCTCCATTTAACCAGTCCACGCCGAGCGGCAAGATTGTTGGCTATGAGCCGGATATGGTGGCTGAACTGGCGAAACGCGCGGGCTTTAAATATGAAATCGTGGCGCAGAAATGGTCTGGCATGATTCCTGGCCTGGTCGATGGCAAATATGATGCGGTGATCGATGCGGTGACCGTCACGCCTAAGCGTGAAGAGGTAGTGGATTTCACCCATCAATACACCGTGAGCGTATCGGGTTTCGTCACCTTGAAAGGCAGCGCGGTTGATACCTTGCCAGGCAACGGTGAAGTGGTACTGGCGGGCGATGAGGCAGGCATGACCAAAGCGATTGATGCGCTGAAAGCGAAATTCAAAGGTAAAACCATCGCTGTGCAAGTCGCCACCATTCAGGCTGATTTCCTTAATAAATACCTGGCTGATGTCGCCACTATCCGTACTTATCAGGCGGGTCCAGAAACCTTCGCCGATCTGCTTAACGGTCGCGTTGATGCGGTGATGGCGTCACGTACCAACTTGAATGCCTATGTGAAAAAACACACTGATACCGTCAACAGCACGGGTTATGGCTTCTCGGGTGGTGTGTTAGGACAGGGTTCTGCCATTGCCATTCAGAAGAACAACCCAGAATTGAAAGCTGCGCTGGATACCGCGCTAATTTCGATGATCAAAGATGGCACGCTGAAGCAGCTGTCAGAGAAATGGTTCGGCGAAAACGTCGCGCCCGCGGAGTAATGCTAAGCGCTTATGACTATTGACTGGCAACTGTTAGGTTTTGGTGATGAAGGCTGGGGCGGTGTGTTGCTTGACGCCGCCACGGTGACCGTCACCGTTTCATTGTGTGCATGGCTGCTGGGCGCAGTGCTCGGCAGTGTGCTGTGTTGGATGCAGATTGGCGGCGCGCGCTGGCAACAGCGCCTCGCGAACGGTTACATCACGCTGTTTCGCGGCGTACCTGAACTGCTGGTGATCTACCTGTTTTATTTCGGTGGTCGCCAGGTGGTTTCCTTTGTGGGAGAAGCATTGGGATTGCAGGGGCCGTTTGATGTCAACGGCTTCGTCGCTGGCGCTATTGCCATCGGTCTGATCTCCGGTGCGTATCAAAGCGGCGTGTTCCGTGGCGCGTTTTATGCCATCCCGAAAGGCACGCTGGAAGCGGCAACGGTAACCGGTATGGGACGGTTGATGCTGTTTCGTCGCATGATTGTGCCGCAGGCGTTGCGCACCGCACTGCCGGGTATGGGCAATCAGTGGCAATCGGTGATCAAGGAATCGGCACTGGTGTCGGTTACCGGCCTGGTGGAAACCATGAACCAGATTTCCACTGCCTCAAACTCCACGCAAATGCCGTTTTTCTTCTACAGCGCCGGTGCGGTGATCTATTTGATCATCACCACCTGTTCCGATTTTGTTTTCCGCTATGTGGAAAAAGTGGCCATGCGCGGGCAACAACGCGCGCGGTTGTAAGGAGCCACGATGGATTTCACGTTCTTACAGCATACGCTTGCCGCGTTGCTGCGCGGCTTGCCGCTGACACTCAATCTGGCCGTATTATCACTGTTGGGTGGTGGTGTACTGGCTCTGATACTCAATCTGCTGCGTCAGAATCGTTTTGGTAGCGTTTTTGCCCGCTTTTACGTCTGGCTGTTTCGCGGCACGCCGTTGTTAATTCAGATTTTTATGATCTATTACGGACTGGGGAGTTTACCGGCGGTGCGCGAGAGTGTGCTGTGGCCTCTGCTGCGTGATCCCTACTGGTGCGGGTTAATTGCACTGGTGCTGAACGACGCGGCTTACACCTCGGAGATTCTCCGTGGTGGCCTTAACGCAGTGAGCGTTCAATCGCTGGAAGCGGCCAAAGTCAGCGGCATGTCGCGCTTCACGACGCTACGTCGGATTACGTTGCCGTTGGCGGTGCGTCAGGCATTGCCCGCTTACAGTAATGAGATCATTTCAATGATCAAATCGACTTCTCTGGTCAGCACTATCAGTTTGATGGAAATGACCGGTATCGCTGATTCCATCGTGTCGGAGACGTTCCGTGCGCTGGAAGTGTTTATCAGCGCAGCAATTATTTACCTGCTGCTGACAGTGGTGGTAAGTAAAGCCGTGGCGCTGCTGGAGCGTCGTTTGTCCCCTTATCACGTTGGAGCACGTCAATGAGCAAACCCACTATCGCCCTGAGCCATCTCAGAAAAAGTTATAGCGGGCATGAAGTGCTGCATGATATCAGCCTGACGGCGCAGGACGGCGATGTGATTTCGCTGATTGGTGCCAGCGGCTCGGGCAAAAGTACATTACTGCGCTGCATTCCGTTTCTGGAAGTACCGCAGGGTGGTGAAATTGCTGTGGGTGATGAAGTCGTGACCATTGATAACCCTCACGAGAGACTCAGCCGTGAGCAACAGCGCCGCATCAAATTGATGCGCATGCAATTGGGCTTTGTGTTCCAGAGTTTCAACCTCTGGCCGCATAAAACGGTGTTGCAGAACATTATTGAAGCGCCAGTGCATGTGCAGAAGCGCAGCCACCAGGAAGTGCTCGAAGAAGCCGAAGCCTTGCTGCATAAAGTTGGGTTGTATGAAAAGCGCAATGCCTGGCCATCGCAGCTTTCGGGCGGTCAGCAACAGCGTGTGGCCATCGCGCGTGCGCTGGCGCAGCAGCCAAAAGCCATCCTGTTTGACGAACCCACTTCCGCACTCGATCCGGAACTGGTGGGTGAAGTGTTACGTGTCATCCGCAGTCTGGCAGAAGAGGGGCGAACCATGATTATCGTCACGCACGAAATGGGTTTCGCGCGTGACGTGTCGAACAAAGCAGTATTCCTGCATCAGGGAAAAATTGAAGAATCTGGCCCACCACAGCAGGTCTTCGGCGATCCACTATCAGAACGCTGTCGAACCTTTGTAACCAGCCACCTGCAGCGAAATAGCTGACTCCCTTCAAACCCGCATCCAGCGGGTTTTTTTATGACTAAATTCCCCCCTTAACGACATTTTCAGATGGAAAGTTTCATCGTGTAATTTATTAGATATTAAGATGTTTCTTACGATTAATCCTAATATAAAAACCCGCACTGCCTCGCAAAAATAAAATCATTTTAGGAGTACTCCTGGCTGTAATCACAGAATAACTTCAATGACTTAAAGTCAAATATAAGAAATTTCCTATATAAATCAGATCACAAAGATCGATTTGAGCTGTTGCTATATCAAACGCTCCTACGCTATATTCGCGCCGAATCACACAAGGAAAGTGTGCTTAAAGCGTGCTTTCCGCGCTTATCTTACAGGAGTGAATAATGAGTAATTCTTATCAAAATGAAATACCCAAGGCGCGCGTTAACATCAAACTTGATGTTCACACCGGGGGTGCCGCACGCAAAATGGAGCTGCCGCTCAAGCTGCTGGTCACCGGTGATTTCAGCAATGGCCAGGAAGACCGCGTGCTCTGCGAGCGTGAAAAGGTCAACGTCAATAAAAACAACTTTGACAGCGTGCTCGCCGATTTTTCCCCTTCCGTACGCCTGACTGTGGCGGATACGTTAGCTGCTGATGGCAGTGAACAGGCTATCAATCTCACCTTCAACAACATCAAAGATTTCGAACCGGAACAGGTCGCTCGCCAGATCCCGCAGCTCAAAGCGATGCTCGCGATGCGCAATCTGTTGCGTGATCTCAAATCCAATCTGCTCGACAACGTCACCTTCCGCAAAGAGCTGGAAATCATCCTGAAAGATCCGGCCCTGAGCGACGAATTGCGCTCGGAACTTTCTGCGCTCGCCAGCGATAACGGCTGAACCCTTTTAACGGATTAAATAAGAGAGAATGCTGATGTCAGTTCAGAATGAAACCCTGTCTGCCGGTGAAACCACCGTACTTGAAAACGCCGCTGCGGAAGGCGTCTATGCCTCGCTGTTCGATAAAATTAATCTCCATCCCGTCACCTCACTGAGCGATCTGAATGTCTGGCAAGACAATCAGGCGATGTCAGACGCGACTGCCGATGAGCGCGTAACGGCGGCGATGCAGGTGTTTCTTAACCGCTTGAAAATCAGTGGAGAGAAAGTCGAAAAGCTGGATAAAACATTGCTCGATCACCATATCGCTGAGCTGGATTATCAAATCAGCCGTCAGCTGGATGCGGTGATGCATCATGACGAGTTCCAGAAGGTGGAATCGGTCTGGCGTGGATTGAAATCGCTGGTGGATAAGACCGACTTCCGTCAGAACGTTAAACTGGAACTCCTTGATGTGTCGAAGGAAGACCTGCGTCAGGACTTCGAAGATGCGCCGGAAATCATTCAAAGTGGTCTGTACCTGCAGACCTACGTAGCCGAATACGACACGCCGGGCGGCGAACCGATTGGCGCGGTGATCTCCGCCTATGAATTCGATGCCTCTGCGCAGGATATGGCGCTGCTGCGTAATATCTCGAAAGTTGCTGCATCGGCCCATATGCCGTTTATCGGTTCGGCAGGGCCGGCATTCTTCCTCAAAGAAACCATGGAAGAAGTGGCGGCCATCAAAGACATCGGCAACTACTTCGATCGTGCGGAATACATTAAGTGGAAATCCTTCCGCGACACCGATGATTCACGCTACATCGGCCTGACCATGCCGCGCGTACTGGGACGTCTGCCGTATGGACCGGACACCGTGCCCGTTCGCAGCTTCAACTATGTCGAAGAAGTGAGAGGCCCGGATCACGATAAGTATCTCTGGACCAATGCCACGTTCGCCTTCGCCGCCAACATGGTGAAAAGCTTTATCAATAACGGCTGGTGTGTGCAGATCCGTGGCCCTCAGGCGGGTGGTGCGGTGCAGGATTTGCCTATTCATCTGTATGATCTCGGCACCGGTAATCAGGTGAAAATTCCCTCAGAAGTGATGATCCCTGAAACGCGCGAATTTGAGTTCGCTAACCTGGGCTTCATTCCGCTTTCCTACTACAAAAACCGTGATTATGCCTGCTTCTTCTCGGCAAACTCTACGCAGAAACCGGCGCTGTATGACACCGCCGATGCCACCGCTAACAGCCGCATTAACGCGCGCCTGCCTTACATCTTCCTGCTGTCACGCATCGCGCATTATCTGAAGCTGATTCAGCGTGAAAATATTGGCACCACCAAAGATCGCCGTCTGCTGGAGCTGGAATTAAACACCTGGGTACGTGGTTTGGTGACGGAGATGACCGATCCGGGCGATGAGTTGCAGGCTTCCCATCCGCTGCGCGATGCAAAAGTGCTGGTGGAAGATATCGAAGACAACCCAGGCTTCTTCCGCGTGAAGCTGTTCGCAGTACCGCATTTCCAGGTGGAAGGCATGGACGTGAATCTGTCGCTGGTATCGCAGATGCCAAAAGCGAAAGCGTAAGGCGGCTATCCGGAATGAAAATTTACCGTCCGTTATGGGAAGACGGCGCGTTTCTGACGCCGCAACAGTTTCAGCAGCAGGCAATGTGGGACGCGCACCTGACAGGTACCGTTGCTGGCATGACGCTGGCACACCCCTGGGGTGTGCTTTGCGCAGAGTTCGATGATGGCGCGCTGGCGCTGTCAAAGCTGAATGCGACGCGCATGGCTGTCCGCTTTGCGGATGGCTCACTGGTTGATACCCGTCTGGCTGACACACTGCCACCTGTCTGTGAGTTAAATGATGTGACGGACCGGGACAGCGTAGAGGTGGTCCTGGCGCTGCCGCTTATTAACGCCAACGGCGGTAATCTGGAAAACGGTGCGGACAGCGAGCGTCCGCGCCGCTGGGTCGCCACCCGTGAGCGCGTGCAGGAGCTGGCAGGTCACGAGCTGACAGAGATTGCGGTTCAGCGCTTTGCACTGCGCCTGCGGTTGGCGCATCAGGAAAACGCGGCGTATCTGACCTGCCCGGTTGCCCGTCTGGTTCGCAACGCGCAGGGGCAGTGGATGCGCGACGGCACGTTTATTCCACCTATGCTGTCACTGGCTGCGAGCCCGGTGCTGGTCGCGGCGCTGGGTGATCTGCTTCATCGCCTGCAGGCGCGCCGTCAGCGTCTGATGCAGCTGCGCCGCGAGAGTAACGAACGCATGGCGGATTTTGCCGTGTCAGACGTTTCCCTGTTCTGGCTGCTCAATGCGCTTAACAGCGCTGAGCCGGTGCTGACCGAGCTGTACCAGTCACCGTCGCGCCATCCTGAACTGCTTTATCGAGAGCTGGTGCGCCTTGCGGGCAGTCTGCTGACGTTTTCCCTGGAGAACGCGCCGGACGATATCCCGGCCTACCGACACAACATGCCAGAGCAAGTTTTCCCGCCGCTTTTCACGTTGCTAGATACGCTGCTGGAGGCGAGCCTGCCTTCCCGCGTGATTGCCATCGACCTGGAAAAACAAGGCGTGCTGTGGAAGGGCAAACTTCACGATGCGCGCCTGCGCGAAGGGGCGGATTTCTACCTTTCCGTGCGCTCCTCTCTGCCGAATCACGAACTTCAGGCGCGCTTCCCGCTGCTGTGCAAGGCAGGCAGCCACGACGATGTTTCTGAGGTGGTGAATATCGCGCTGAGCGGCATGGCAATCCGCCCGCTGCCACATGTCCCTGCGGCCATCCCGTTACGCCTGGAAAATCAATACTTCGCGCTGGATCTCTCAACGGATGCGGCCCGGGCAATGCTGGCCTCCGGTGGCTGCACCTTCTACACGCCGGAATCTCTCGGTGAGCTGAAACTGGAACTCTACGCGGTGCTGCGCTCATGAATAATCCCAACACACTGACAGAGCGACTGTTTTTTCAGGGCTGGCTGATGGTGAGCCAGCTGCGCTGCGGACAGCAAATTGAAAACGGTGACGCGCTTTACCGCCGGGCGGCGGGCTGGGTGAAGTCAGCCCGCGAGGCGCTGACAGAGGCCGGATTCAGCGACGCCAGCCGTGACCACATGCTGTATGCCTTCAGCGTGCTGCTGGATGAGGCCGTGCTGAACAGAGAAACTCAGGACGATGGCTGGCTGCGCTGGACCCGTGACCCGCTGCAGGTGCGCTTCTTTGGCTCACTGAACGGCGGTGAAGCGCTTGGGATCGCATCCGCACCGTATTGAACGAACCTGCACCAGACGTCACCGTGCTGACCTGCTTCTACCGCACCCTGCAGCTGGGGTTCGTCGGACATTACCGCGCGCAGGATGATGAACGTCGTGAAGACGTTGTGAATGCGCTGGCTGCCCGCGTGCCGCCTTTTGCGCTGCCGGAAGATGCGCCGCTGGTGGTACGCCCAGCAGGTTTGCGCACCGGACGCCGCTTTTACTGGCTGAGCTGGGTGGCGGCAGTGGTGCTGCTCGGCGGGCTCTGGTTCTTACTGGAGTCAACTCTGGCAGAGATGGTGTCGCGCATAGCAGGTGCACAGTAATGGTCCGACCCGATTCACGTCAGGGCCTGACGCTGCTGGCAGCCGTGCTCGCGATCCTGCTGCTGGTGGGTTTTTGGGGACTGAAGCCGCTGAACACGGTGGCGCTCTGTGTGCTGGTGCTTTTAGTGGCCGGTTTTATTCTATGGCGTCTGCAGCGCAATGTCGCTGATGACCGAACGGTGAATGAAGCCAACATGCCGCCTGAAACCTATCGTGGGCCGGTGATTCTGGTGACGGGGGATACATCGCCGCTGTTTAGTGATCTGACCCATCGCGAGACCCGGCAGGGTGGTACCTGAACGTGCGCCAACCAGCTGAACTGCCCGCGCTGGCAGAACGGCTGGCACAGCAGTATCCGGCATTGTTACCTCAGCTTTCAGTGATGCTGGCGATCATCCCCGGGCAGCACACCTCCGCTGACGTATTGACGCAACAGCAGAGTGGGTGGCTGCGGGCCTTTTTACAGTGCCGACGCGTGCTCAAAGGGTTGCCGCCACTGTGGACGGTGATATGGGGTTCGTCTGTGGATGAGCGCACGCACTGGTTCAGCCTTACGCCAGACCATCCGCAGTTTCAGTTTCATCCTGAAAATGACGCCCGCCTTTCGCTGGCGGAGTGGGTCAGCCGGGATCCCCTTCATTTTCATCACGCGCTCAGACTGCAAAGTCTGATGCAGTGGTATGTGGGGCAGTTCGCGGGTTCGCACACAGCGATCCCCTGCCAGATCGGCGTCTGTCTGACGCCGGTGCCGTCGCTACCGGGCAACTTGTGGCAGCAGCATGCCACTCAACTGACCACGCTGTTGCCTGAAAACAGCACATCCCAGCTTGCACTGCCGATGCCGGATGGGCTGCTGTCCGGTATCCCACTGCAGCAGGGTATCAGCCGCTGGCTGCGCACGGCGCGCCTGGCGGGCCTGGCTTTCGGCCTGTTTCTGGCGCTGGCCATGCTTGCTTCCTTTATTCATAACCAGCGCTTCGTGCGCAGCGTAGCCGATCACCTTGTCCTGTGGCGCAGCCTGCCGCAGGGCGCTGTTGCGGCTAAAACGCTTGCACGCGAAGAGCTTATCCGTGACCGCATGCAGCTGGATGCCTGGCAGCGCAGCGGTGAGCCACTGCGGTATGGCGTGGGGCTTTATCAGGGGATGCGGCTCATTGCGCCGGTCAACTCGGCCATTCACCGCTGGGCACCGCCGCCCGCGCCTGCACCGGTCATTCAGCAGGTGATGCAGGGCCCACAGACGGTGCGGCTCGACAGTCTGTCGCTGTTTGACTCTGGAAAGTCTGCGCTGAAGCCTGACTCGACAAAGCTGCTGGTCAGCTCGCTGGTGGATATCAAAGCCCGGCCCGGCTGGCTGATTGTAGTCGCCGGCCATACCGACAGCACCGGCAATCCGCAGAGCAATCAGATGCTCTCGCTGAAGCGCGCCGGAGCGGTGCGTGACTGGATGCGTGATACCGGCGATGTGCCGGAGAGCTGCTTCGCGGTGCAGGGCTACGGCCAGAGCCGCCCGCTTGCAACAAACGATTCGGCGGAAGGGCGTGCGCTCAACCGCCGGGTCGAAATCAGTCTGGTGCCGCAGGCGGACGCCTGCCGCGTGCCGGACGTACAAACCCGGTCATCACAGGATGATGGCCATTCTCAGTCTGAAAAGGAGTAACAACATGGCAATTCCGGTTTATCTGTGGCTGAAGGACGACGGCGGCGCGGACATCAAGGGTTCAGTAGATGTGCAGGACCGTGATGGCAGCATCGAGGTGGTGGCGCAGGAACATAACCTGTACATCCCGACCGACAACAACACCGGCAAGCTGACCGGCACCCGCATCCACACGCCGTTCCTGTTCACCAAAGAAATCGACTCGTCCAGCCCATACCTCTACAAGGCGGTGACCACCGGTCAGACCCTGAAGTCGGCGGAGTTCAAATGGTATCGCATCAGCGACGCAGGCCAGGAAGTCGAGTACTTCAACACCAAGCTTGAGAACGTGAAGGTGGTGAAGGTGAATCCTGTCATGCACGACATCAAGGATCCTTCCAAAGAGAAGCACAACCATCTGGAGATGATTGAGCTGCGCTACGAAAAAATCACCTGGACCTACAAGGACGGCAACATCATTCATTCCGATTCCTGGAACGAACGCGCCACCGCGTAAGCCCGTGCGGACGGTTCGCCGTCCGCTTTTCAGGTGTGCGCCTGCGTGCGGGTGCAGCCCTGAAAAACACACTGATGTACAGATACCTCAGACCTTATGGGCCTCGGTTAACGGCCAGGGGCGGTAGCGTGCCTGAAATGGAGAGAACACCTATGGAACACCAGTCTGCAGCGCTGCTGCGCCGCCTTAACCCCTTCTGCGCCCGCGCGCTGGAGGCTGCCGCCTCGCTGTGCCAGACCCGCGCACACGTGGAAATTTTCCCCGAGCACTGGTTGCTGAAGCTGCTGGAGCAGGGAGAGGGCGACATCACGGTGATGGCGCGTCGCTATGAATGGGACATGGACGGCGTCTGGCAGGGGCTGCTGGGCTTCCTGGACGGTCAGCCTCGCCTGGTGCGTAGCCGCCCGGAGCTTTCGTCCCGTCTGCACCACCTGCTGAAAGAAGCCTGGCTGGCTGCCTCAGTGGATGGTGAGTATCGCATTCGTAGCGTGCACCTGCTGACAGCCATTGTTGGCAACCACTCGCTGACTCGCTGTGACGCACTCTGGCCCCTCCTCACCCTGAGCCAGCGCCAGATGACGGCGTTGCGTCCGCTGCTGGACGCGCAGTCTGACGAGCGGCCCGATGCGCTACAGGCGGACGAACCTCTGCGGAGCCTGAGCGCAGAGGAGGGCGAGCCATCTGCGCTGGTGGGCGCTACGCCTGCTGCCGGCTCTGAAGCGCTGTCTCGTTTCACCCGCGACGTCACTGCCGACGCGCGAGACGGGAAAATTGACCCGGTGTACGGGCGCGATAATGAAATCCGCCAGATGGTGGACATCCTCTCGCGCCGCCGCAAGAACAACCCGATTATGGTGGGCGAGCCGGGCGTGGGCAAAACTGCACTGGTCGAGGGGCTGGCGCTGCGCATTGCGGAAGGCAACGTGCCAGTCAGCCTAAGTACGGTCAGCGTGCGCACCCTTGACCTCGGCATGCTGCAGGCGGGCGCGGGCGTGAAGGGCGAGTTTGAGCAGCGCCTGAAGAACATCATTAAGGAGGTGCAGCAGGCTGAGCAGCCGGTGCTGCTGTTCATCGATGAAGCCCACACGATTATAGGCGCAGGCAATCAGGCGGGCGGCGCGGATGCGGCTAACCTGCTAAAGCCCGCGCTGGCACGCGGCGAACTGCGCACCATCGCCGCTACGACCTGGAGCGAGTACAAGCAGTACTTCGAAAAGGACGCCGCATTGGAGCGCCGCTTCCAGATGGTGAAAGTCGATGAGCCGGACGACGAGACCGCCTGCCTGATGCTGCGTGGCCTGAAGTCGCGTTACGCTCAACACCATGGCGTTCATATCACCGATTCCGCAGTGCGTGCCGCCGTCACGCTGTCCCGCCGCTACCTGACCGGCCGCCAACTGCCGGATAAGGCGGTGGACCTGCTCGATACCGCGAGCGCCCGTGTGCGGATGAGCCAGGACGCGGTGCCGGAAGCCATCACGCAGTTGCGTGCCCGTACGGATGCGCTGAATATTGAGAAGCGCGCTATCCTGGATGATGAAGCGCTAGGCGGCAGCGTTCAGGAAACGCGCATGCATGACATTCTGCGAGAGCTGGCCCGCGCTGACGAACGTCTCGAACAGCTGGAGCTGAGCTGGGTGGCCGAGCGCGAGCTGACGCAGACGCTGCTGGCCAGCCGGCAGGATGCCACTCAGCAGGCGCGCCGCGCTGAACTTCAGTCCGCCCTGCACACGCTGCAGCAGGGCGAGCCGCTGATGACGCTGGACGTGGACGCACGCACGGTGGCGGGGGTGATTGCCGACTGGACCGGAGTGCCGATCTCCTCATTGATGAAGGACGAGCAGACGGAGCTGCTGACACTGGAGAAGGCGCTCGGAGCGCGCGTGGTCGGCCAGCCGGTGGCGCTGAACGCCATTGCACAGCGCCTGCGCGCGTCGAAAACCGGCCTTACCGCCGAGAACGGGCCACAAGGTGTGTTCCTGCTGATCGGCACCAGCGGCACCGGCAAAACTGAAACCGCGCTGGCGCTGGCCGACGTCCTGTACGGCGGCGAAAAGTCGCTGATTACCATCAACCTCTCCGAGTATCAGGAGGCGCACACGGTTAGCCAGCTCAAAGGCTCACCGCCGGGCTACGTGGGCTACGGGCAGGGCGGCGTGCTGACCGAAGCGGTGCGCAAACGCCCGTACAGCGTGGTGCTGCTTGACGAGGTGGAGAAGGCGCACCGCGACGTGATTAACCTGTTCTATCAGGTGTTCGATCTGGGCTTTATGCGCGACGGCGAGGGGCGGGAAATTGACTTCCGCAACACCGTTATCCTGATGACTTCTAACCTCGGCAGCGACGCGCTGATGCAGAAGCTGGATGAACAACCGGACGCCAGTGAAGCTGACCTGCAGGAACTGCTGCGCCCGGTTATCCGCGACCATTTCCAGCCCGCGCTGCTGGCGCGCTTCCAGACGGTGATTTACCGCCCACTGGCTGCTGAGGCGATGCGCACCATCGTCGAAATGAAGTTCGGCCAGGTCAGCCAGCGGCTACAGCGCCACTACGGCCTGCGCACGGAGATTTCGGACGCGCTGTACGATGCTCTGACCTCTGCATGCCTGCTGCCGGACACCGGCGCACGCAACGTCGACAGCCTGCTCAACCAGCAGATTCTACCGGTGTTGAGCCAGCAGCTTTTGCAGTATCAGGCCAGCGGGAAGTTGCCTAATAGTCTCAGTCTGGACTGGGATGAAGAGGATGGTGTCCTGATGACTTTTGAGAATTTCATTCATGAACAAAACTGAAAGAGACGCGGCAGCCAAAGAAGGTAGCCTGCGGTTGATGAGTTCAGGGGAAATCATGCTTGCCAGGAAGGTGTTCAGGGACAAAATTGATTATCACAAGGTCTGGATCCACAAAGACAGCTATCTCCCGTTTGGTTTGCAAAATGAAGCTGTTGCCATGACGCCAAAGGGCGAAATATATTACCGTCCGCCACTTTACCGGAACGATTTTGCTGACCCGGCTCAGAGTGACCTTGCCGATAGATATACTTTTATTCACGAGCTCAGCCATGTATGGCAGCGCCAAAAGGGAATGTGCGTGATATGCAGGGGGCTCATAAGCTGGCTGGCGAGCTATCGCTATGAACTGGATGGGCGACTACTGAGTGAGTATCCGATGGAGCAACAGGCACAAATTATTGCAGATAGTTTTCTACTGGCGAGTGAGGGGTATAATACATTTATGGAGTACCGGCGTCGTAGTTATGTCACGCTGGACGGCAACCTGGATGAGTCTCTTATTTCGCAGAAATATAAACATGCGTTGAGAGGATTCCCTTGGTGAATATACCTCAGAGAATAATTAGTTGCAGGTTGGCTTTGTTAGTAATCGTATTTCTCCTGGCAGGATGTCTAGGAGACAGGTTCACGCTTTCAGATAATGCTCCTCTCAGCATAGATGCTGACCACATCTGCTTCACTGTATTAAAACCTGATGATTATACACTTTCATATTTTGACCTCTTTGAAAGAGGAAATCGGAACTCTGTTAAGTACCCAGAAATAGCAGAATACAAAACCGATAACAGCCTGCTTCTTTGCTTGGCTGAGGATACAGCAAGCGATTCAGAAATTGTTTATGTTGCGCAGTTTGGTCTGACGACACAGACCAAACGTAAACCGATTCGGAAATTCTCTGTGGCTTTCAAAGCTGAAAAAACGGGATTTGTCAGTGTTCCGCTGCTGCAAAACGAAATCAGTTATTACATGGGGCGGGGATATTAGCGGTTCAGTTTATCAACGGATTGACTCGCACTAATTTCATACAGAGGGCGTTTCTTCGTCTTATGAGTAATCAGGCTATGTGCGTTATCTGTCGCGGTATGCTCAGTTTTATAGCTACTTATGCTTATGATCTTGACGGCCGACTATTGAGTGAATACTCGATGGAGCAACAGGCTCAAATAATTGCTGATAACTATATTCTTACTGAGTGGGGATTTGGCCGATGGAATGAGTTAAGGTTGTATGACCATGTCAAATCTGTTAGAGCGTTGAGTGTGCGTGAAGCCTGTTTAGCTTATATGAAAAAATTAAGAGGTTTTCCATGGTGAAATCTATGAAATTATATTTCATCGTCATATTCACTTGCTTCGCTATAGTCGGGTGTACTTTGGGAGAAGATCCTGTCGGATTTGAACGCGATGCCGACATGATCGTTATTAATGATATGCTATGTATAAATATCCCCCAAAATAAAGCGTATTATTTCAGTGTGGTTTCAGTGATGAACAAAGATGATTCAGGGTTTAGGGAAACAATTAATGGAAGCGAGCTAATAGCAGTAAGTAATAAACGTTGCATGCCATTATCTTGGTTACCTGCATCAGAAAAAAAAGAATATATTATTCATTATGGTCTATTGTCCAAGCTGGAAACGCTTCCATCCTTTAGAAAAGTAGCGTCCATAAGGTTGAAGAATAATCGGGTCTATAATTTTCCATTAAAAAGCGTATATTATTTCCCAGGCTTTATCTCTGAGTGAGATTATGTTGACGGGAAAACGGAATTTTAAATATCGTTAGCAAACGAACTTACCCAGCCTCTTCTCGATGAAAGGTATAGATGTGTTCTCTGAGTTTTTCTATGTTGAAGGATGATTTTATCCCAAGAATAAATTGGTTGCCTGTAGTTGTTGCTTTTATCATAACGGGTTGTGTTGGAGACAAGGTTACGTTTTCTGAAGTAGCTGAAGTTGAAGGTAAAAGAAATAAAGTATGTTTTAAAGTCAAGCGCGCCGATGATGTTACAGTGGGAAACGTAACAATTTTTAAACGGGGGCAAAGCGAAAATAGAGAGTTTGTGGGAAGGAATGCTGTGGAGGTAGTCGATAATGAGTATGTATGCTTAAACGATTTTACTTCCATGGATTTAACTAAGGGGAAGTTTATTGTCAGGTTTGTTGTAAAACAGAGTGGGAATCGACAGAATCTAAGGATTTTCTCCACGACGATGGAGTTTAAAGATGGAAATTTTGTGAATATTCCATTGCAACAGGATGAGGTTGTGCATCATCTTGGCAGAAGAATTTGATTGATTTTAAATACTCCCTCCTATCAAATTTATATAATGCATAAAGAACAAGGTAATTATTTTCAGGTGTGCCCTTGATATTAAAAAACTGTTCTTTACTCATGGTGTTTGTATTGTCAGGATGTATTGGCGATAAATTCACACCTTCTCAGAAAACATTGGTCAGCAAAGTTGATGGACGCATATGCTTCACTGTATTAAAACCTGATAATTATTCATCTTCATATTTTCACCTCTTTGAAAGAGGAAATCGGAACTCTGTTAAGCAGCCAGAAATAGCAGAATATAGAACCGATAACAGTCTGCTTCTCTGCCTGACTGAGGACATTATCAACAGTTCAGAAATTGTTTATGTTGCTCAGTTTGGTCTGACGACTCAGACCAAACGTAAACCGATCAGGAACTTTTCCGTGGCTTTTAAAGCTTACAACACGGGCATTATCAGTGTTCCTCTGCAGCGAAACGAAATCACCTATTACATAGGTCGGGGATATTAGCTTTTTGTTTCATTAAATGTCTGACTGTTTCAACTCAATAAACTGAATTCTTATCTAACCCGCATTCCTGAAAGGGATTGAACCATCCGTCATCACGGAGCGAATGACAATGACCCCAAGTGAAATGTTACTTAGCGCATCATCGGTTTTATCATCTACCCTGAATCGCTACTCTCTTCAAATTCCTGCCTGTAATTCTGTTATTGATGTTGAAAGTCTGAACGGTACGGAAGCGCTGAGCGCGAATTATCACTATGACGTGCTTTTCACCAGCCCGGATAAAGACATCTCGCCGGAGCAGATGCTGCGCAAGTCGGTAACGCTGACCATGGGAACTGGCTCACTGCTTGAACCCGAATCGCAGAAGGTTGTTCACGGTTTTATCACCGACTTCCGCCGTCTCACGGGTTCCGCCGACCAGGTCAGTTATCTCATTATTATTGAACCCCGCTTTGCGCTTCTGGATAAGCAATACCGCTCACATCGCTTCTTCGTGAATAAATCTGTGCCGGAAGTCGTTGGACAGATATTGGATGAGCATGGTTTTCAGGGGTGGGAATATGAGTTCAGCCTGAAGCATAACTATCCCAGAAGAGACCAGATTAACCAGTATCAGGAAAGTGACCTGAAGTTTATTCAGCGTCTGCTGTCCGAAATCGGCATCTACTATTACTTCACACTTCAGCCTGACACGCAGACTGAGGTCATCCGTTTTGGTGACGCGCAGAGCGCTTATTTCGATCAGAAGTCGCTGCCGCTGAACAGCCCCTCGGGCCTGGAAGACAACGCTCAGGAATCTGTCTGGAACCTGAATCTGACCCATAGCGTGGTTGAAGCGGGTGTGATAGCAAAGGATTACAACCACCGTGAGGCACAGCGCGTGCTGCGGTCAGTAAAGGCCGATATGACGCGGGGTGATGGTGAAAATATCTCATACGGGGAGGTTTATCACTATCGTCCCCGCCATCCCTACAGCGGCGATAAGTTTGCTCCAGAGACCGAGACCGCAAACTTTTATGCCCGTCTCGATCATGAACGTTTTCTCGCCCGGCAGACGCTGATATCCGGTATTTGCAACGATGCATTTATCAGCCCCGGGCACGTTTTATCGGTTACCGAAACAGGCATACCCACTCTGCCTGCACAGTTGCAGAGTCCCGTTTTAATCACCCAAATCAATGTCAGTGCGAGCCGACGTTCGGCCTTCCAGGCCACGCTGAATGCTGTGCCTTACAGTGAGACGCTTTGCTGGCGCCCCGCACTGCTTGCTCGTCCTAAAGTCAGCGGCACCATGACGGCCCGCGTGACCAGTGCGAAAGACAACGACATCTATGCCTGGCAGGATGCATCCGGGTTATACCGTGTGGTGTTTGATGCGGACGAGGAAGATAGAGAGCGCGGCCTGGAAAGTATGCCCGTTCGCCTCGCGAAACCTTATGGTGGAGATATGTACGGCTTCCACTTCCCGCTGATACAGGGGACGGAGGTGGCAATAGCGTTTCGTGAGGGAGACCCGGACCAGCCGTATATTGCTCATGCGCTGCATGATTCACGGCATGTGGATCACGTCACCGAGAAAAACAGCACCCGAAATATTATCCGTACGGCTGGGCTAAACAAGCTGCGCATGGAGGACAAGCGTGGTGAGGAGCATATCAAGCTCAGCACTGAGTATGGAGGCAAGACGCAGCTCAATCTTGGTCATAACGTAGATGCGTCAGGAAAACTAAGAGGAGAGGGTGCTGAACTTCGCACGGACAAGCACATAGCGGTGCGGGGTGGGGCCGGATTGTTTATCTCTGCAGATAAACAGCCTAAGGCACTAGGGCCAATACTGGAAATGCAGGCGGCAATGGAGAGGCTTAAACAGTCTGCTGAACAGATGGACTCCCTCTCTAAAGATGCACAGTCCGCGAAAGCGGAACCAGCACAAATAGAGGCGCAGCTTTCTTTCATGCGCGAACAAATTAAAGAATTGAAAGAGGCCGTTGCGGTGTTGAGTGCTCCAGAGGGGATTGCTTTAACAAGCGGTAAGCATTTGCAACTGGCAGCGCGGCAAAATCTCACGTTCAGCGCTGGTGCTGATACTGATATTGGCATTGTAAAACGATTGTTTGTGGGGGTTGGCCAGGGGATGAGTCTGTTTGTCCGAAAATTAGGTATTAAGCTTATCGCTAACCAAGGCCCCGTAACTATTCAGGCGCAAAATGATCAACTCCAATTACTGGCACGGCAGGGGCTGGAAATAACCAGCACAGAAGATGAAATTCATATTGTTGCTAAGAAGAAAATCGTTCTGAATGCAGGGGGATCCTACATTACCCTTGACCCGTACAAGATTGAATTAGGTACCAACGGTGATTGCAATATTAAAGCCGCCGACTTTGCTTACAGTGAACCAGCCAATATGGATGCCAGCCATCCAGAATATCCGGCGCTGCAAGAAAATGTAAAACAATCGCTGCGTTTACATATTCCACAGGCACCTAATGCCCCTGAAATAAGCTGGGCTGGCATGCCATATTCCCTTTTTGCAGATGGATCGCTGGTTAAATCAGGCGTACTGGACAAGAGCGGCCAACTCCCAATTGACCATCAAGTGGTGACCAGAGAGTACACACTGGAAATGGCTAACGGTGTGCGTTATCAAATCCCTGTTGTTGATGCATACAGTAACCCGGAGCAGGGCAAACTGGCTAATCTTGGGTTCCATCATCATCCGTCGATGGCCAGTTCTGACATTAATACGCCCGAT
>NZ_MLFP01000018.1 GCF_002095465.1 Pantoea rodasii
ATTGCGGTTTTTTGGAGCTAAATATGAATCAAACATTCAGGTTCGCACTAACGACTACGAAGCTATACGCTTAACCGGCGCATTCTTTTGACGGTCCCACATCACAGTTAGCAAGCGCTGCAGTGCGATAAATGCGAACAGCAGAATACCGATGGCGATTTTCGTCCACCATGAACTCAGCGTGCCATCGAAATTAATCCATGTCTGAATCAGACCTTGAATCAACACCCCAAACAACGTACCGAGCACCGTGCCTACCCCGCCGGACAGCAAAGTACCGCCGATCACCACTGAAGCAATCGCATCCAATTCCACACCCAATCCCGCCAGCGCATAACCGGCCGAGGTGTAGATTGAGAACACGATCCCTGCCACCGTCGCCAGGGTGGTTGAAAGCATATAAATCTTAATGGTGGTCGCTCGGGTGGAGACGCCCATCAACTGCGCCGACGTCAGACTGCCGCCGATGGCATACACCTGATTCCCAAAACGGGTGCGATGCGCGAGGATAATGCCGCCGATCACTACCACCAGCATAATCACCGCCAGCAGACTAAGTCGTCCGCCGCCGGGAATCTTCCACGCCAGGCTCGATAATGTGGAATACAGCGGATGATCGATGGGAATTGAGTTTTCCGAAACCAGATAGCTGCAGCCGCGCAGGAAAAACATCCCTGCCAGAGTAATGATAAAGGCTGGGATCTTCAGCGCATCAATCAGCCAACCCATCATGGCGCCAAACAGTGCTCCCATTGCCAACACAATCGCGAAGGCAAGAATCGGATCGACATGATAATCGCCGATGATCTTCGCCAGAAATACGCCGCTGAAGGCGATGACGGCACCGACTGACAGATCGATACCGCCCGACAGAATCACAAACGTCATGCCCACCGCGATAATGCCGAGAAACGCATTATCGGTCAGGATATTGCAGATCACGCGCGTGGAAGCAAAGCCGGGAAACTGGCTCAGACAGAACAGATAACCGGCGACAAACACCAGCAGCGTAATCATCAAAGGCAGATGGCGTTTAATCATTTGGGTCGTCTCCCTTTCAACATCGCGATAAAGCGCGGTGATTGCAGCAGCAGCACACACATTACCACCACCGCTTTCACTACCTGATTCAGCTCCGGCGGGAAGCCAGAAAGCAAAATACCGGTGTTCATCGACTGAATAATCAGCGCGCCCACCAGCGACAACACCAGATTAAAACGTCCGCCCATCAAAGATGCGCCGCCGATCACCACTGCCAGAATCGCATCCAGCTCCAGCCACAGTCCGGCATTATTGGCATCGGCACCCCGGATATCGGCAGCGACAATCAGACCCGCTACGGCGGCACACACTCCGCTGATGGCATAGGTCGACATCACCACTAACCAACCGGTCACACCCGCATTGCGTGCAGCGCGCAGGTTAATCCCTACCGCTTCGATAAACAGACCGAGCGCGGTTTTGCGTGTCAGCAGCCACACCAACAGCGCTACCAGCAAGGTTATCCATACCGGAACCGGCAGCAACCACAATGAACCGCTGCCGAACCAGCCGAGGCTATCGCTGTTGAAGGTGACAATCTGGCCCTGGGTGATCAACTGAGCAATACCGCGCCCGGCTACCATCAAAATCAGCGTGGCGACGAAAGGCTGGATCTTCAGTAGCGCCACCAGCACGCCGTTCCACAGTCCGCAGGCCAGCCCGGTGCCCAGTGTGGCGAGGATGATAAAGGCCAGACTGTGGCCAGCGACTGTCAGCGTGGCGGCCGTCGCGCCCGCGATGGCCATCACCGCGCCCACCGACAAATCGATGCCGCCGGTGGCGATCACCAGCGTCATGCCAATCGCCAACAGAGCAACGGGGGCAGCGCGGTTAAGAATATCGATTGGGCTGCCGAACAAGCGGCCGTCCTGAATATGCACGGCAAAAAATTGTTCGCCACCAGGCTATCGACCAGCAGCACCAGAATCAGCGCGACAATCTGCGGCATGCCTGGCGGTAATTTCGGCTTACGCCGCTCGGGTTTTGGATGTGTCATAGGGGATTCAAGCATGTTGTGCTCCTCCATCGGCGATGGCGTTCACAATCGAGGCCACCGACAGTTGCTCGAGCGGGATTTCAGCCACCTGCTTCAGATCGCGCATGATCAACACGCGATCGGCATAACCCACCAGTTCTTCGAGTTCAGAGGAGATAACCAATAGCGCCAGTCCGTCGGCGCACAGGGACTCAATCAGACGAATAATCTCGGCGTGCGCGCCCACATCAATGCCGCGCGTCGGTTCATCAAGGATCAGGAATTGTGGTTTAGTCACCAGCCAGCGCGACAGCAGCACTTTCTGCTGATTGCCACCGGAGAGTAGTTCTACCGGCTGATCGGCGTGCGGCGTGCGAATCCCCAGGCTTTTGATAAAGCGCTCCGCGATGGCCTGCTGTTCACGGCGCTTAATGGGACGCAGCCAGCCGCGCTGCGCCTGTAACGCCAGAATGATATTTTCTCGTACCGAAGCCGCCCCAATGATCCCGTCGGTTTTACGATCTTCCGGACAGAAGCCCATGCCAAGATGCGAGGCTTTGGCGGGAGTGCGAATGTGCTGTAGTTTGCCCTTAATGGTGGCTGTGCCGCTGTCTGCGCGGCGAATGCCAAACAGCACCTCGGCGGTTTCCGTGCGACCAGAACCCAGCAGCCCCGCTAACCCGACGACTTCGCCAGGGCGCACCTGCAGGTTGAAAGGTTCAATGGTGCCTTTCTTGCCGTAATCCTTGAAGGACACCACCGGTTGATTGCTTTTCAGCGTGCTGCCCTGACGCTGTAAGGCGGTTTCCAGCAGCTCGCGCCCCAGCATCAGTTTGATTAATTCGATTTGCGGCAACGTTGCCGTATCACGCGTGGCGATAAACTGGCCGTTCCGCAATACGGTGATGCGATCGGTTATGCGATACACCTGGTCTAAAAAGTGTGTGACAAAAATCAGGCTCATCCCTTTGGCTTTCAACTGCGCCATAAGGGTAAACAGCATCTCCACTTCGCTGGCATCCAGGCTGGCGGTGGGTTCGTCGAGGATTAACACCTGCGCAGAGAGATCCACGGCGCGGCAAATGGCGATGATCTGCTGCATTGCCACCGAGTAATGGCCCAGAGGACGCGTCACATCGAGGGCAAAACCGTAGTTGCGCATCAGCGCATCGGCATCACGCACCATGCGTTTGCGGTCAATCATGCCGAAGCGACGCGGTTCACGGCCAATATACAAATTGTCCGCGACCGACATGTTCGGCAGCAGATTCACTTCCTGATAAACCGTCCCGATGCCCATTTGCTGCGCATCGGCGGTATTGTGCGGAGAAATGGCGGTGCCATTCAGGGTGATGGTGCCTGCATCACGGGTGTAGACGCCGGTCAGCACTTTGATCAGCGTGGATTTGCCAGCGCCGTTTTCGCCCAGCAGCGCCATGATCTCGCCTTTGCGAATGCTGAACGACACATTATCCAGCGCTTTCACGCCGGGGAAACCTTTACTGATACCGTTGAGAGTCAGGAGTGTGGATGCATCTGCGGTGCTCATCAGGTTCTACCTCGCCTTACGTCATGAAAACCGCCCCGAAGGGCGGTTGCGGGGATCAGTAACCCATGCCTTTTTTGGTGTCGAGCTGCGCCTGCGCAGAGTCAGGCAGGTACAGTTTCGATTCGGTTTTGATAATTTTTGGCGGCATGGTGCCGTCTTTTTTGAATTTCTCTAATGCATCAAATGCCGGGCCCGCCATGTTTGGCGTCAGTTCCACGTTGGCATTGGCTTCACCCGCCAGCATCGCTTATAGATATCCGGCACGCCATCGATAGAGCCGGTGAGGATATCTTTGCCTGGCTTCAGACCCGCTTCTTTGATGGCCTGAATGGCACCGATCGCCATGTCATCGTTATGTGCATATACCATGCAGATGTTTTTGCCGTTGTTTTCCGCCTTGATGAAACTCTCCATCACTTCTTTACCCTTACTGCGGGTAAAGTCGCCGGACTGGGAACGGATCACTTTGATGTTGTTATGTCCTGCGATCGCTTCGGCAAAACCTTTTTTACGGTCGATCGCCACGCTGGCGCCGACGGTGCCTTGCAACTCAACCACGTTACATTTCTTGTCCGCGACAGTTTTCACCAGCCAGTCACCGATCAACTTGCCTTCCAGCACGTTGTCTGCGGTCACTACTGCCATATACAGCGACTTATCTTTCACCACGATGGCACGGTCTAACAGGAACACCGGGATTTTGGCGTCTTTCGCTTCTTCCAACACGGGTTCCCAACCGGTTTGTACCACCGGCGCGATAAAGATGGCATCAACGCCCTGTGCGATGAAGGAACGCACGGCCTTGATTTGGTTTTCCTGCTTCTGCTGACCATCGGCGATTTTCAACGTGATACCGCGCTTTTGCGCTTCGCTTTTCGCCACGTTGGTTTCCGCTGAACGCCAGCCAGATTCCGAGCCAACCTGCGAGAAGCCCACCGTCATATCAGCGGCCAGTACCGACGTACTGAGTGCTGAACTCACCATGGCGGTTAAGAGTAAACGTTTCCACATAATTTCATTCCTCTGAAGGGAGTTTGCTGTAGGGGTACAAACGCGGATTAAGCCTGGCGCAAATGCGAGAAAACAAGCGCGACATGCCTCACAAAATAGAATGAATTAAAGGAGTTACGCTATTAATCCAATAAGAAGTCGTACCAGCATTATGGACAAATTACCTGTCATTTATTTCAGTGGCGGTTAAATAA
Organism: Pantoea rodasii; assembly: GCF_002095465.1. GTDB lineage: Bacteria > Pseudomonadota > Gammaproteobacteria > Enterobacterales > Enterobacteriaceae > Pantoea > Pantoea rodasii. The sequence goes on from NZ_MLFP01000018.1 coordinate 4,772, forward strand.
ATGTAATAAAGAGAATCGGTTATGATTGTCGCTACTGGAAGCGATTACAGGCGCTGCGTAAAGAATGGTTATGTAGTACTGGCAGGGGGCAATGATCAGTTTTGTGATTATTCGCACACTATGCGATCGCCCGTTTCAACAACTGAGACGTTGATTGCAGACCCGATGGGATTAAACCAGCCAAATCACTGCCGAGCCCGAGGAAAAAACAGGCGTATTGATGCAGAAAATAACCTGAAAGCGGAACGCTATTCACCCTGTGAGATTTTTTCACACCCTGGCGAATATCGGGGGGCAATTTGCCTTATATTCCGCATTAAATGCGCGTTAAAAAACATGAAATGAAGAAAAAGTGTCTTTTGATGAGCGAATTAGCTCACGTTGTCTGATTTTTGAATTTTTTTAGCGCTGGCATATGGACTCTGACTGCGTGCTCCCTATACTTGGGCACTTCCGAGTTCCCTATTTTTTTAATGGCAATCATGACTGCGCTAGATTACCTGCTGAAATTCCGCAAAGTGAATAATCTCGATAGTCTGGAAAAACTCTACGACCATCTGAATTATTCGCTGACCGATGATAATGACATCATCAATATGTATCGCGCTGCCGATCATCGACGTGCTGAACTCGTTTCTGGCGGCCGCCTTTTCGATATGGGCCGCGTGCCAAAATCTGTCTGGCGCTATGTAATGTAATTGGTTTTTCCCGCCTTTTTCTGCACTATTGCGTTGTCCATGTCGGGCGTGCCCCGTTTGGACATAACACGCCCTCTAAATTTCGCTACAGGATCGCAAGATGACCGAATCGGTGAACCCGCCACGTATTGCTGGCTGGCTGTTGTTACCGCTGGCCTGGCTGATTATGACGATGCTGACCAGTGCGCTGGTCGTCGCCATGTATCTGAGCCCTTTGTTTAACACCGAAATGCGCACCACGCTGTTTTCACACGATGGCATGCTGGTAAAACAATGGTCGATTTCTCTGCTCACTGCCGCGGTGGTCTGGGCCTACAGTATTTGGGTCTGCTGGATTTTCTGTAAACGCTCGCGCCGTTTGCCACGTCACTACATCCTGTGGCTGCTGTTGACGGTGTTACTGGCGTTAAAAACCTTTGCCTTTACCCCGGTGGCGGACAACAAAGCGATTCAAACGCTGCTGCTGTCACTGCTGGCCGCTGCCGTGTTTGTCCCCTACTTTAAACGTTCCCAACGGGTCAAACAGACGTTTATCCAGCCATAATGGCGTGAGTTTCGTCAGGAATTTAATTCTGAGTGCTCTCGGCTAACGCACATTTTGTGTAGAGGTTGAGATGCATCTCTCAATTCCGGATAATAGACGCCTTTCGACTTCCCAGGTTAAAAAATGACCGACTATCTACTTCTCTTTATTGGCACCGTGCTGGTGAACAACTTCGTGTTAGTGAAGTTTCTCGGCCTATGTCCCTTTATGGGCGTGTCAAAAAAACTGGAAACGGCCATTGGCATGGGACTCGCCACCACTTTCGTGATCACCCTGGCGGCGATCTGCGCCTGGCTGGTGAACCATCTGATTCTGGTGCCACTCGATTTGGTGTACTTGCGCACCCTGGCGTATATCCTGGTGATCGCTGTGGTGGTGCAATTCACCGAAATGGTGGTACGCAAAACCAGCCCGTCGCTCTACCGCTTGCTGGGTATCTTCTTGCCGCTGATCACCACTAACTGTGCGGTGCTTGGTGTGCCCTTGCTCAGCGTGAATCTCAACCATACGTTCCTGCAAGCCGCGGTTTATGGTTTCAGTGCCTCACTCGGCTTCTCGCTGGTGATGGTGCTGTTCGCGGGGATGCGCGAACGCCTGGTATTAGCCAACGTCCCGGCGCCGTTTAAGGGCAACTCGATCGCTTTGGTCACCGCAGGTTTGATGGCGCTGGCCTTTATGGGCTTTACCGGGTTGGTGAAATTCTAATGACCGCGATTTGGATTGCTATTGTGGCGATTGCTGCGCTGGGGCTGGTGTTTGGTGCCCTGCTCGGCTACGCCTCGCGCCGATTCGAGGTGGAAGAAGATCCGATCGTTGAACAGATCGACAGCATTTTGCCGCAGAGTCAGTGCGGTCAGTGTGGTTATCCCGGTTGTCGCCCCTATGCAGATGCCGTGGGCAATAACGGTGAAGCCATCAATAAATGCGCCCCCGGCGGCGAGCAGACCATGCTCAAGCTGGCCGCGCTGCTGAACGTTGAACCGCAGCCGCTGGATGGTGGCGAGGAAGTGCAGGAGCCCATCCGCACCGTGGCGTGGATTGACGAAGCCAACTGCATCGGTTGCACTAAATGTATTCAGGCTTGCCCGGTGGATGCGATTGTCGGTGCCACCCGCGCCATGCATACGGTGTTGAGCGATGTCTGTACCGGCTGCGATTTGTGCGTTGCTCCCTGCCCGACCGACTGCATTGAAATGCGTCCGGTTGCCCCCACCACGGCCAACTGGAAGTGGGATCTCGAAACCATTCCTGTCCGAGTGATCCCGGTAGAAACTCATGCTTAATTTGTTAAACCTGTTCCGCAAAGAGAAGCTGTGGGATTTTCAGGGCGGTATTCATCCGCCGGAAATGAAAACTCAGTCCAACGGCACGCCGTTAAGCCAGTTGCCGCTGCCGGAACAGTTCATTATTCCGTTGAAACAGCATATCGGCCATGAAGGCGAGATCTGCGTGTCGCCTGGCGATCACGTATTGCGTGGTCAACCGCTGACCTTTGGCGGCGGACGCATGCTGCCGGTGCACGCGCCAACCTCGGGCACCATTGAAGCAATCGCCCCCCACATGACCGCGCACCCTTCAGGCCTTTCTGAACTGTGCGTTTTCCTGCGCGCCGATGGTGAAGACCGCTGGACCACACTCGATCCGCAACCTGACTTCCGTGCGCTGTCGCGTGAAGATGTCGTCAAGCGCATTCATGAGGCAGGCGTCGCCGGTTTAGGTGGCGCTGGTTTCCCGACCGCCACCAAGCTGCGCGGTGGATTGCGCGGCGTCAAAACACTGATTATCAACGCAGCGGAGTGTGAACCTTACATCACTGCCGACGATCGTTTGATGCAGGATTGCGCGGCTGAAGTGCTGGAGGGTTGTCGTATTCTCGCCTGGGTTTTGCAGGCAGAGCGCGTACTGATCGGCGTTGAAGATAATAAACCTGAAGCGATTGCTGCGCTGAAGCAGGCTTTGGGTGGCGACCGAGAGTTGCAGGTGCGCGTTGTCCCCACCAAGTATCCGTCGGGGGGTGCCAAACAGCTGACCCAGATTCTTACCGGCGTTGAAGTGCCGCACGGCGGTCGTTCCACCGATATTGGCGTGCTGATGCAGAACGTCGGTACCGCGTGGGCGGTAAAGCGCGCCATTATCGATGGCGAGCCGATTACCGAACGTGTCGTCACGCTGACAGGCGAAGCCATTGCGCAGCCGCGTAACGTTTGGGGACGTCTTGGTACGCCGGTTAGCCATCTGTTGCATCATGTGGGTTTCACGCCAGGTTCACGTCAGATGGTGATTATGGGCGGCCCACTGATGGGCTTCACGCTGCCATCACTCAATGTGCCACTGGTGAAAATCTCGAACTGTATTCTGGCGCCTTCGGCCAGTGAGATGGGCAATAACGAAGAAGAGCAATCTTGTATTCGTTGCAGTGCCTGCGCGGACGCCTGCCCGGCGAAGCTGCTGCCGCAACAATTGTTCTGGTACAGCCAGGGTGGCGATCACGAGAAAGCGCGCGCGCATAATATCGACGACTGTATTGAGTGCGGTGCCTGTGCGTACGTCTGTCCGAGTAATATCCCGCTGGTGCAATATTATCGTCAGGAAAAGGCCGAACTGCGCGCTATCGATCTTGAAGCGAAGCGCACCGCAGAAGCTAAGGCGCGTTTTGAAGCACGTCAGGCACGTTTAGAACGTGAAAAACTGGTGCGTGAAGCGCGCCATGAAGAGGCCAAGCAGCGTGTGGCGCGCAGCGATCAGGGTGAACGTGACGCGGCGGTTGCACGCGTGAAGGCGCGTGCTGCCAAAACGCCAGAGCAGGAAACCGCCGAGCGCGAGGCTCGCCATGCGCAGGCTTTAGCTCAGCAGGCAGAAAAACAGTCAGAAACGCAGGCGCTGAGCCGCCAGTCTGGCGATCCACGCAAGGCAGCAGTCGAAGCAGCGATTGCGCGTGCGAAAGCTAAGAAGTCTGGTATAGCTGAGCAACCGGTCAGTGACGTTGCTGAAACCCCTGCGGCTGAGGCCGATCAGCGCAAGGCAGCAGTGGAAGCGGCGATTGCACGCGCTAAAGCGAAGAAAGCCGCTGCGGCTGCCGAGCAGGCGTCAGAACCTGCTGATGCACCCCCTGCTGCAGAAATCGATCCACGTAAAGCTGCGGTTGAAGCGGCGATTGCACGCGCTAAAGCGAAGAAAGCCGCTGCGGCTGGCGAACAGGCGCCTGAACCTGCTGATGCAGCCCCAGCGGCGGAAATCGATCCGCGTAAAGCAGCGGTTGAAGCCGCCATTGCGCGCGCTAAAGCGAAGAAAGCCGCTGCGGCTGGCGAACAGGCGTCAGAACCTGCTGATGCTGCCCCAGCGGCGGAAATCGATCCGCGTAAAGCAGCGGTTGAAACCGCCATCGCTCGCGCTAAAGCGAAGAAAGCCGCTGCTGCTGTCGAGCAGGCGTCAGAATCCGCTGAAGTCGCACCTGAATCATCTCCTGAAGTGGAGGCTGCTGCCTCTCCTGACTCCGCCGACCCACGCAAAGCGGCAATTGCTGCCGCGGTCGCCCGTGCCAAAGCGCGTAAAGCGCAGCAGCAGCCTTCGACGACTGAGGAATAAATGGCTTTTCGTATCGCAAGTTCTCCCTATACCCATAACCGCCGCAGCACCGGCAACATCATGCTGCTGGTGGTGCTGGCTGCAGTGCCAGGCATGGCCGCGCAGTGGTATTTCTTTGGCGTGGGTTTCCTGATTCAGGTTCTGCTGGCCACCGCCACAGCGTGGATCACCGAAGGCGTGATTCTGCGTCTGCGCAAAACGCCCGTGGTTCCGACACTCTCTGATAACTCCGCGCTGCTCACCGCGCTGTTGCTCGGCATCAGTCTGCCGCCGCTGGCGCCCTGGTGGCTGGTGGTGATTGGCACCGTATTTGCCATCGTTATCGCTAAGCAGCTATATGGCGGCTTGGGTCAAAACCCTTTCAATCCGGCCATGGTTGGCTATGTGGTACTGCTGATCTCCTTCCCGGTTCAGATGACCAGTTGGTTGCCGCCGGATACTTTGCAGGCAATTAAACCCGGACTCCTGGATTCCCTCAGCATGATTTTCACCAATCACACGCTGGCCGGTGAAACCATGCAGCAGTTACAGCTCGGTGTGGATGGTGTCAGCCAGGCTACGCCGCTGGATACCTTTAAAACCGGTTTACGTGCCGGGCACAGTGCTGAGCAATTACTGGCAGAGCCGATTTATACCGGCGTGCTGGCGGGATTAGGCTGGCAGTGGATCAACCTCGGTTATCTGCTGGGTGGCATACTGCTGCTGGCAAAGAATGCCATTCGCTGGCATATCCCTGCGGGTTTCCTGGTGTCGCTGGCCTTGTGCGCCACCCTCGGCTGGTTGTTCTCACCCGAGTCGCTGAACTCGCCGCTGATTCATCTGTTCTCCGGCGCGACCATGCTCGGTGCGTTCTTTATCGCCACCGATCCGGTCACCGCATCGACGACCAATCGTGGACGTTTAATTTATGGCGCACTGATTGGTTTGCTGGTCTGGCTGATTCGCAGCTTTGGTGGTTATCCAGACGGCCTGGCCTTTGCCGTTCTGCTGGCGAACATCTGCGTGCCGCTGATTGATTACTACACCCAGCCGCGCGTTTACGGCCATCGCAAGGATTAAAGATGTTCGATGCTATTCGTAAAAATGCCGTGACGCTGGCGGCGTTTGCGGTGATCACCACCGGCGTCACAGCGGTGGTGAACTATGTGACTAAGCCCACGGTGGAACATCAGACGGCGCTGCAGCAAAAAACCTGCTCGATCAGGTGGTGCCAACCGATATGTATGACAACCATATTCAGCAAGAGTGTTTCCTGGTGACGGATGCGGCGGCATTAGGTAATAACCAGCCGCATCATCTCTATCTGGCACGTAAAGGTGATAAACCTGTTGCAGCGGCGCTTGAGACCACCGCGCCAGACGGCTATTCTGGAGCGATTCAGATGCTGGTCGGTGCCGATTTCCAGGGCAAAGTACTGGGCGTTCGTGTCGTGGAACACCACGAAACACCAGGGCTGGGCGATAAGATCGAACTGCGTATTTCCGACTGGATCAACAGTTTTAACGGCAAAGTGGTACACGGTGCGACGACAAGAACTTTGCGGTGAAGAAAGACGGCGGTGAATTTGATCAATTTACCGGTGCGACCATTACCCCGCGCGCGGTAGTGAATGCCACGAAACGAACCGCATTACTGATTGAAACGTTGCCAGCGAAGCTCTCTTCGCTGCCTGAATGTGGAGATGCACCATGAGTGAAGCAAAATCCCTGCTGGTCGGCGGCCTGTGGAAAAACAACTCCGCGCTGGTGCAGCTGCTGGGCCTGTGCCCTTTGCTGGCCGTGACCTCAACTGCCACCAATGCCCTTGGGCTGGGTCTGGCCACCACGTTAGTGCTGACCATTACCAACAGCGCCATTTCGGCTTCACGTCGTTGGGTGCCGGCGGAAATCCGCATCCCTATTTACGTGATGATCATCGCCTCGGTGGTGAGCTGCGTACAGATGCTGATCAATGCTTACGCTTACGGCCTGTATCAGTCACTGGGCATCTTCATTCCGCTGATCGTGACCAACTGTATCGTAGTGGGTCGTGCAGAAGCGGTGGCGTCAAAAGCAGTATTCCACTCTCGGCACTGGACGGTTTTGCCATTGGTATGGGTGCGACCTGCGCGATGGTGACGTTAGGTTCGATTCGTGAATTAATCGGCAGCGGCACCCTGTTTAACGGTGCGGATCAACTGCTGGGACCGTGGGCTAAAGCGCTACGCATTGAAGTGTTCCATTTTGATTCACCGATGTTGCTGGCGATGCTGCCGCCGGGGGCTTTTATCGGTTTAGGTATGCTGCTGGCCGGTAAATATCTGATCGATCAGAAAATGAAGCAACGAGCCGCCCTGCGCGCTGCTGAACCTGAAGCCGCGCCGCAGGGTGAAACCGGGAAAGCAGTGTGAATAAGGATAAGCGCCTGCAAATTCTCACGCGCCTGCGTGATGACAACCCACATCCCACCACGGAACTGTACTTCAGTTCGCCGTTTGAACTGCTGATTGCCGTGCTGTTATCCGCACAGGCCACCGATGTTAGCGTGAACAAAGCCACCGCCAAGATGTATCCGGTGGCGAATACCCCCGCCGCCATATTGGCTCTGGGCGTGGATGGCGTGAAAGAGTTCATCAAGACTATCGGCCTGTTTAACAGCAAAGCCGAGAATGTGATTAAAACCTGCCGTATTCTCATCGAGCAGCATGGTGGTGAAGTCCCGGAAGATCGCGCGGCATTAGAAGCCCTGCCCGGCGTCGGACGCAAGACCGCCAACGTGGTGCTGAATACCGCATTTGGCTGGCCGACCATTGCGGTAGATACGCACATCTTCCGCGTCAGCAATCGCACCCGCTTCGCGCCCGGCAAAAATGTCGAAGAGGTCGAAGACAAGCTGGTTAAAGTGGTGCCTTCTGCGTTTAAAGTCGACTGTCACCACTGGTTGATTTTACACGGCCGCTATACCTGCGTGGCACGTAAACCGCGCTGCGGCTCCTGCCTGATTGAAGATTTGTGTGAGTTCGACGCCAAAACCGAAGTCTGAGCCCATGCCGATAGCCGATCGCAATCTTGCGCTCTGGTATCGGCAGTTTGGCGATCCTGTTGATGTACTGACGCTGGAATCCTCCCTTTTAGCCCCACGTCCCGCTGACATGCTGCGCGTGCAAATGCACTATGCACCAGTCAACGCGTCTGATCTGATCCCCATTACCGGTGCTTATCGTCATCGTGTCGCGCCGCCACAGGTGGCCGGCTACGAAGGCGTAGGCACCGTGGTCGCCGCGCCCTGTGTTTACTCACATTTAGTGGGGCAGCGCGTGTTGCCGCTGCGTGGCGCAGGCTGCTGGCAGCGATACATTGATATCGATCCACAGCTCGCCATTCCGGTGCCGGATGATATTGCGAGTACCTTGGCGGCTCGCGCCTATATCAATCCGCTGGCCGCTTTGCTAATGCTGCAGCAGTGGCCGGTCAGCGGTAAAAACGTGATGGTCACTGCCGGTGGATCCGCCTGCGCACTTTTATTGGCCCAGTGGGCGCGCCTGCGTGGTGCTCGTCGGGTTGTGGTGGTATATCGCGCTTCAGCGCACGCAGACAGGCTACGCGCCCTAAACCTGACAGCGCTGCAGGAAACGGCCCGAGAAGCGATAGCAGCGGTCTGCGCGCAAACGGATATCGTGTTTGATGCAGTCGGCGGCGAGACCGGACAGCGCATCTGGCAAGCGCTGCCTGAGCACGCGCAGTGTGTCGCTTACGGGGTGTTAAGTGGGACGCCGATAAGCGTCAATGCCGCTCGTCCGGCGCTGCACTGGTTTCATGTGCGTCACACCCTGGGCAATATTGGCGCTGCGCAGTGGCAGCAGCTTTTCTCAGAACTTTGGCCACTGTTGCGCAGCAGCGAATGTGGCGAGGTGGAGATTTTCTCGTTAGACGAGTGGCGTGAGGCTATTGCGTGTTACCACCAGTCAGGCCGTGCACACAAGCCCATGCTGTGTCTGGACCCGTGAAGAGAGGCTAAGCAGCCTCTCTTTTTACCCACTATTTTGCCGCAGCCTGCAGCCAGGCCACCACCAGCGGTGATAGCCGATTTTGCAGCGCCGCGCGTTCCGACTGGAACAGCGTCGCAACAAAGAACGGGTGATCGGTCAATTCAACACCACGCACATCCCGATCCAAATCCCACGAGGTGATCCTCAGATTATTGGTCGCCAGCGCAGCGCTGAATTCTGGATTCACGCCGAAATTGCAGTGATACCCTTCATTACTCTCAAGCGCGCCGTACGCTTGTGCAATCTTTGAGCCCGGTTCGAATGTTACCGTGCCACGCTGTTCCACTAGTGAACAGGCCAGCGGGGCTATCACCCAGCGCCCACCTTCATCGGTTTCCGCATGCCCGGCGTCTTCCCAGCCCAGCACATTGCGGGCGTACTCCACCACTGCATACTGAAAACCGCCACATGAACCGAGGAAAGGTTTGTGGTTTTCACGCGCCCAGCGGATCGTCGCAAAGACACCTTCATCGTTGAGATACGGGCTGCCTGGCACGACCCAAATGGCATCATAATCGTTCCAGTGATGTTGATTGATGTCGGGAGTAGCGATCCAGTCGGCGGTAACGTCGAGCGAGAGGGATTTTGCGGCAAGCTGTACGGCAGGAGGAATGGCTTGATGTGCAACAGCATTGGCACGGTAATCGCCAACAAGGGCCACACGAACTGACTGCGTCATGGTTACGTCCTTTTAGGGAAAAAGCGAGGTTACAGCAAAGTACTAACGCTGTCTAAAGGCAAAAAATCACCTAATCAGTACGTTTCGCTTTCACGCAAGAAGCGTGAATACCTGCTTTTTATGCGGTTAACCTGCATTTTAGCGGGTGATTAATTCAGCAGTTGTCATCAGCGCAAACGTTTACTTCTTTTACGTTCTTAATTAATTCGCATTTTTGTGCGCAGGATCAACAAATTAGCCTTCTGGAAACTCGAGACTGCGCATTACGCTCAACAATCAAGCAATTGTGCTTATTAAGTGAACATACCCGGGCTTAATGTTGGTATAAATAATCATCGACAGCGATATATTCTGTAAAAAGGCACACAAGCGGTTTATATCAGGAAAATGATCCCCTGGATCTCCAGATTGCTGCTTTATTCTGGTATAATTCCACTCAGCAATATTTAACACTGATTTACAACTTCTTATAACGGCATTAACCCTACCTGTTACAAGTATTTCAGCGTGCAAAAAATGCTTGCCCTGTTGGCCTGATTCAGCCAAATTAGGCGCCGTTTTTCCTTTCTAATAACAATGTTGCGCGGGACTACCCAGCCCGACGCAGACTTAATTCCTGTCGTAAAACAGGCTATGTATAAACTGAGGTACACGTGTCAACTGCAAACAAACACACTGACGAGGCAGTAAGCCTCAACGCCTTCAAGCAACCGAAAGCGTTTTATCTGATCTTCTCCATCGAATTGTGGGAGCGTTTCGGCTACTACGGCCTGCAAGCCATCATGGCGGTTTACCTGGTGAAGCAACTGGGTATGACCGAAGCAGACTCCATTACCCTGTTCACTTCGTTCAGTGCGCTGGTGTATGGCATGGTCGCAATTGGCGGCTGGCTGGGCGATAAAGTGTTGGGCACCAAACGCGTGATCGTTCTCGGCGTTATCGTGCTGGCTATAGGCTATGCGCTGATTGCCTTCTCAGGTCACGACACCGCGATGGTGTATGCAGGCATGGCAACCATTGCCGTGGGTAGCGGTTTGTTTAAAGCCAACCCGTCTTCTCTGCTGTCGACCTGCTACGAGAAAGATGATCCACGTATTGATGGTGCTTTCACCATGTTCTATATGTCGATCAATATCGGTTCACTGTTCTCAATGATGCTGACGCCGTGGCTGGCTGCCCATTACGGTTGGGGCGCGGCGTTCTCGCTGTCCGTTGTCGGTCTGGTGATTACCTTACTGAACTTCTTGTTCTGCCAGCGTCTGGTGAAAAACTACGGTTCTAAACCCGACTTTGCCCCGCTGAACATCAGCAAACTGCTGATGACGCTGGTCGGCGTTGTTGCTCTGGTCGCCATTGCCGCCTGGCTGTTGCATCACCAGACTATTGCACGTATGGCGCTGGGTGTGATTGCCATCGGTATCGTACTGGTGTTCGCGAAAGAAGCCTTTGCCCTACAGGGTGCAGCGCGTCGTAAAATGATCGTCGCTTTCCTGCTGATGGTTGAAGCGATTGTGTTCTTCGTGCTCTACATGCAGATGCCAACGTCACTGAACTTCTTTGCTATTCGTAACGTTGAACATGCCATTCTGGGTATCACTTTTGAGCCTGAGCAGTTCCAGGCACTGAACCCGTTCTGGATCATGTTGGCGAGCCCGATTCTGGCCGCGGTCTATAACAAGCTGGGTGACAAACTGCCCATGCCGCACAAATTTGCGATTGGTATGGTGCTGTGCTCCGCCGCATTCCTGGTGCTGCCGTTCGGTGCTAAGTTTGCCAATGATGCCGGTATCGTTTCGGTTAACTGGCTGATCATTAGCTATGCGCTGCAGAGTATTGGCGAACTGATGATTTCCGGTCTTGGCCTGGCAATGGTGGCACAGCTGGTTCCACAGCGTCTGATGGGCTTCATCATGGGTTCCTGGTTCCTGACCACCGCTGGTGCAGCGATGATTGCCGGTAAAGTGGCTAACCTGATGGCCGTGCCGAATGATGTGACCGATCCCCACGCCTCACTGGCCGTTTACAGCCATGTGTTCCAGCAGATTGGTATTGCAACTGGTGTCATCGCCATCCTGATGTTGATCACCGCGCCACTGCTCAACCGCATGACGCAGAGTGATGCCACCCAGGCTGAACTGAAAAGCGCTAACGCCAATCAATAAGCCTTAGTGTCAAAAACAGAGCCGGGTCATAACCCGGCTTTTTTGATCCTCCAGGTTCCAACGTTCTCCTTTTACCTTTTCTGCTGTCAAAGCTTCGCTTTTTATCCCATTACCCGCATGATATCGGCTTCCTGTTCACCCTGCTGGAACCCTCATGGACCGATTCGAAGAGCTACAGGTGTTTGTTGCGGTGATTCAGCAAGGCAGTCTGGCCGGTGCTGCGCGTCTGCTGCAGCGTTCTCCTCCGGTGATCACCCGAACCCTAAGTGCCCTCGAATCACGCCTCGGCACCACCTTAATTGAACGCACCACCCGGCAACTGGCTCCCACAGAAGCGGGCTGGCAGCTGTTTGAACAGGCCCGGCAATTACTGAGTGATTACCACAGCGCACTGGATAGTGCGCACCATAGTGGCCTGCAGGGGCTGCTGCGTTTGACCGCGCCGGTTCCTTTCGGCCGTCGTCATATCATGCCGCTGGTGAATGCTTTTCTTCAGCAGCATCCTGAGATGCAGATCGAAGTGATACTGAGTGACAGCTATCAGGACCTGATTGAAAACGGCCTGGATATTGCTCTGCGCATTGGTGAGCTGCAGGATTCCTCGATGGTGGCGCGTAAAGTGGGCAGCGTACATTCTACGCTGGTGGCCAGCCCAGAATATTTAAAGCAGGCTGGCACCCCCGCGCACCCTTCAGAACTCAGTCAACATGCACTGATAACCAGCCTGCGTCATACGCGGGAATGGCGCTTTGCCCAGGATTTACGGGTGCGGATTTTGCCGCGACTGCGCGTTAATGATATTGAAAGCCAGCTGGAAACTCTGCGCCGGGGCCAGGGCATCGGCCGTTTGCTCTCTTATCAGGTGCTGGATGATGTGCGTGACGGCAAACTGGTCCGCCTATTACCCGAGTGGGAGCCCGCGCCGCTGCCGGTGCAACTGGTCACTCAACGGGTAAAAAATATGACGCCGAAGGTACGACAATTTTGGGATTTCGCCCTTGAAAAGCTGCCTTCACTGCCCTGCTTTGTCGCAGAAAACCGCAGTCCGACTGCAATTCCTGATCGCGGTCACTGGTAAATTTTTTTGCCGATTTATGCTGTTTCGATCACAACAACACTCAGGAGAGGCCATGATGAAACTCTATTGCAAGCCCGGCGCCTGTTCGCTGTCACCGCACATTGTTGCGCGTGAATGCGGGCTGGACTTTACCCAGGTCAATGTTGACCTGCAGAAAAAAGTCACCGAGCGGGGAGAAGATTATTGGCAGATTAACCCGAAAGGACAGGTTCCCGCGCTGCAGTTTGATGATGGTAGCCTGCTAACCGAAGGCGTTGCCATTGTGCAGTATCTGGCGGATCTTAAACCGGATCGCAATCTGCTGGCACCTACCGGCAGCCTGACGCGCTATCACACCATTGAATGGCTGAGCTTTGTCAGCAGTGAACTGCACAAAACCTTCTCCCCGCTGTTTCGTCCAGACACGCCGGAGGAGTACAAGGCCATCGTGCGAGCGCAGTTAGAGAAGAAATATCAGGTGGTTAATGAAGCCCTGCAGGACAAGCAATGGCTGATGGGTTTGCGTTACACCGTGGCTGACGTCTACCTGTTTGTGGTGACGCGTTGGGCAAAAGCTATCAAGCTGGATCTGAGTGGATTAGAAGCGCTGGAAGCCTGGTTCAATCGCGTGGCAGAACGCCCGGCGGTGCAGGCAGCGTTAAAAGCGGAAGGTTTGATTTAACCTGATTCAGGCGCACAACCGTGCGCCTGATAGTTTGCTGCTGGCAGGCAACCGCAGGGTTACCTCCAGCGTATCGTGCCGTTACAGCTTTTCTGCAGCAAAGTGCTGAGTCGGTTGCGCAATCGCATCCTGAGCGGCCACCAGCTGCAATTCGTACTCGCCCATCTCGTGGGTTTTCAGCATCACTTCGTACACCGCAGCGGTGACATGCTCCAGCGCATCCTGCAACGATTTGCCGTGCAGCAGATCAACCAGCAGCAGGCCACTGGTCAAATCGCCCACGCCCACCGGCTGACGCACACCAAAGTCCACCAGCGGACGACTGATGTGCCAGCACTCATCGGCAGTCACCAGCAGCATCTCGAAACGATCACTACGGCGTCCGGCTCGCGCCAGATGCTTCACCAGCACCACTTTGGGACCCTGCGCGACTAACGTCCGCGCGGCAATCACCGCCTGCTCTACGTTGGCGACTTCATGGCCGCTGAGCATTTCCAGCTCCAGCAGGTTTGGCGCGATAATGTCGCTGGCGGGCATGGCCATCTTGCAGTGGAACTCGGCCACGCCAGGTGCCACGATACAGCCCTTTTCAGGATGGCCCATCACCGGATCGCAGAAGAACCAGGCATTCGGATTGGCGGCTTTCACCTGACGCACGATCTCCAGAATCTGCTCGCCCTGCTCTGCTGAACCCAGATAACCGCTCAGCACCGCATCACAGGTCTTCAAACGGTCGATAGCCGCAATGCCTTTGACGATATCGGTGAGATGAGTGGCTGGCATCACGGTGCCGGTCCAGTGACCGTATTGCGTGTGATTGGAAAACTGTACGGTGTTCAACGGCCAAACGTTTGCGCCCATACGACGCATTGGGAATTCGGCGGCGCTGTTACCCGCATGGCCGTAAACCACATGTGACTGGATTGCGAGGATATTTTTCATTATTGCCCTGTACTGATTGCCCGGTACTGCCTTGCCATAAAAAAGGGCCGGAAACCGGCCCTCGAACCTTACTGCCAGTTAATCAGGCAGTAGTGTTTTTTACCGCGACGCAACAGCGTGAAGCGACCAAACAGTTTGTCGCTGTCGCTGAAACGATACTCGGCGTCAGATTGTTTTTCACCGTTGAGGGCAACGGCGTTAGAACCGATCATGGTACGTGCCTGACCGCGTGAAGGCACCAGTTCAGCGGCCACCAGCGCCTGCTGCAGGTCGTCTTCGGCTGACAGATTGATCACCGGCATGCCGTCCTGGGCTAACTGCTCAAAGTCCGCTTCGGTCATCGCGCTCAGGCTGCCAGAGAACAGGCTGTCGGTGATACGTTTTGCTGCTGTCAGACCCGCTTCACCGTGCACCAGACGTGTTACCTGCTCTGCCAGCACGTACTGGGCGCGTGGCGCTTTACCGCTGTTCTTGTCTTCTTCTTCCAGCGCATTGATCTCTTCAATGCTCATAAAGGTGAAGAACTTCAGGAAGCGATAAACGTCAGAGTCTGCGGTGTTGATCCAGAACTGGTAGAATTTGTAAGGGCTGGTTTTCTTCGCATCAAGCCATACTGCGCCACCTTCAGTTTTACCGAATTTGGTGCCGTCAGATTTGGTGATCAACGGAACGGTCAAGCCCCACGCCTGCTGCTGATGCAGACGACGCGTCAGATCGATCCCTGAAGTGATGTTGCCCCACTGATCGGAACCGCCAATCTGCAGTACCACATCGTGACGCTTGTTCAGTTCTGCGAAGTCATAGCCCTGCAAGAGGTTGTAGGAGAACTCGGTGTAGGAGATGCCCTGATCTTCACGGTTCAGACGCTGCTTCACCGCTTCGCGGTTAATCATCTGATTCACTGAGAAGTGCTTGCCGATATCGCGCAGGAAGGTCAGCACGTTCATGCCGCCGAACCAGTCGTAGTTATTGGCCGCAATCGCGCTGTTGTCACCGCAATCGAAGCTGAGGAAAGGCGCAACCTGGTGGCGGATTTTCTCTACCCATTCGCCCACGGTGTCAGCGGTGTTGAGTTTACGTTCTGCTGCTTTAAAGCTGGGATCGCCAATCAGACCGGTGGCACCACCCACCAGCG
Organism: Pantoea rodasii; assembly: GCF_002095465.1. Taxonomy (GTDB): domain Bacteria; phylum Pseudomonadota; class Gammaproteobacteria; order Enterobacterales; family Enterobacteriaceae; genus Pantoea; species Pantoea rodasii. Next base: position 20,283 of record NZ_MLFP01000018.1, read on the forward strand.
CGACCGGCTTGTGTCCGGCGTCCTGAAAACGTTTCAGGCAGAGCAGCGGCACCAGATGGCCCAAGTGCAAGCTATCAGCGGTCGGATCGAAGCCGCAATAGAGTGCAATTGGCCCTTGCGCCAGTCGCTCTGCTAACGCTTCCTCGTCCGTTACCTGGGCGACTAAGCCCCTCTCTTGCAATTGTTGTATCAGGTTACTGCTGGTCATCACTGACTCCAAATTGATCAGACTGCACCTATGCTGGTACACAGCTCTCCGCTGAGATGCGGATATGAAAAAAATGAGGGCTATAGCATAAAGCGCTGGCGCCAACTGCGCCAGCGTTGAAAGGGGATAAAACGCAGTTTTACGGGGCTAAACGGTCAATCGTCCAGCCATCGGCATCACGTTGGTAGAGGAAGCGATCGTGCAGGCGATGTTCACCGCCCTGCCAGAACTCCACGGTATGGAATTTAACCCGATATCCACCCCAAAAACTTGGCAGCGGGACATCGCCCTGCTGGAATTTTTGCTTTAGCTCAAGGAACTTGCCTTCCAGCACGCCGCGGGCGGAAATTCGGCTCGACTGTTTGGAGACCCATGCACCAATTTGGCTGTCACGTGGGCGGCTGCTGAAGTACTTCAGTACCTCAAGCGGGCTCAGCCTCTCCACTTCACCCAGCACCATGACCTGACGCTCTAGGTAATGCCATGGGAAATGCAGCGAAATCCGCGGATTGTCAGCCAGCTGCGAGGCCTTCCGGCTGCCAAGGTTGGTGTAAAACACCATACCGCGATCGTCATAATGCTTGAGCAGCACTATGCGCTGATAAGGCTGACCGTTGCTGTCCACCGTTGCCACCGTCATCGCCGTGGGGTCAGGCAACTGAGCGGTACAGGCCTGTTGCAGCCACTGCTCAAACAGCGCCAGAGGATTATCTGGCAAATCTTTACGTCTCAGCCCGCCGCGGGTGTATTCACGACGCAGATGGGCAATATTTTGCAAGCTGTCACTGTCGCTCATGCTGTTTCTCTTGATTCTACGTTACTGGGCGGAGCTATCCGCGTTCTGCAATTCACAATCATTAATCACGATTTTGTCATTACGCTCAACAAAAGCGCCATTACCCTTCGACCAGAAAACATAGGTGCCATCGCTATAGCGTGTACCCGAGGCCGATACGGTTTGCGTCAAGGTGAGCGGTTTACCGTCCAAAATAAAGTTCACCTGCTGCTTAGGATTGTTCAGTGTTACCGTGAGCGGCAGTGTGCCGCACTGATAGCGTAATGTCTGCGGTGCCGGCTCCTGTTGATGCATCACTCCGCAACCACTTAACACCATCACACTTCCCAGCAGAATAGCGATTTTTTTCATCTTTCACTCCTTAACGTGTGGGTCGGGTATTGGCCGGATAAATAGCGCCCAACACACTCATGGCCTGTGCACCGGTCACTGATGGCAAATTGCCCGGCAGCCCGGATAAGGTGCGAAACGCCAGCCAGGCAAAAGCCAGCGCTTCCATATCATCGCCACTGATCCCCGCTGCATCGGTGCTACCCACTTCCGTGCCCGCAAGATGCGTGGCAAGGCGCGCCATCAGCAACGGATTACGACTGCCACCCCCGCACACCAGCAGGCGATCGCAGCCGTCATTGAGCTGAACCTGGTGGGCAATGCTCAGGGCGGTGAGTTCACTGAGCGTGGCCTGAACATCCTGCGGAGCCAGCGCGGGGAAGCGCTGCAATTGCCGTTCGACCCAGCCGAGGTTGAAATACTCGCGACCGGTACTCTTGGGAGGCGGTAGCGCAAACCACGGATCGTTTAACATCTCTTCCAGTAACGCCGGGATGATCTGGCCACTGCGCGCCCAACCCGCATCTTTATCGTATGGCAACCCTTTGTGGCGCCAGATCCATGCATCAATCAGCATATTGCCGGGTCCGGTATCAAAACCGCGCACCGGCTGGCCGGGCATCAGCAACGACAGATTGGCGATCCCACCTATATTCAGCACCATACGGCGCTCAACGTTATCCATCAGTAACGCCTGGTGGAAGGCCGGCACCAGCGGTGCGCCCTGACCGCCCAGCGCCATATCCCGACGGCGAAAATCCCCCACGACCGTCACACCCGTTGCGGCCGCGATCTGGTTGTTGTCACCAATCTGTAGCGTATTGGGTGCATCGCTTTGTGGCTCATGCCACACGGTTTGACCATGGCAACCAATTGCCATGATGTCACTGGCCTCTAATGACTGCTGCTGCATCAGCGTGAGCACCGCTTCAGCAAACAGTTTACCCAGGCGCGTATCCAATTGCCCCAACTGCGAAAGGGTCAGCGATTGCCCCTGGCAGATTGCCAGCACCTGTTGGCGAATCTCCTGCGGCATGGGATGGCAATAGCTGGCCTGCTGCGCCACCATATGTGAATCGATGGCGGCCAGCACCACGTCCACGCCGTCAAGGCTGGTGCCGGACATCACGCCGATATAGCGTCCTGATTTCATAGCGGTTCCTTACCCACACGCGAGTCTGCAATTCATCTTTGTTTAGCCTGGCAAATTACGGCGGCTAATTCTATGATAAAATTCCGCTTTTCAACTGCACAGCACACGACATTTCCGCACGATAATATTTTCGGCACGAAATTGAATTTTTGTTGAGGCGCAATGGTCTATGCTCTGCTTCAGCCGCGTATTATTCGGACTTAGAGTCAATTGCCAGCTTTCTGTCTTATACTCTTTGCAGTAGAGGACGAGAACATGGCGTTTTTTTGCATTAAGGAGCTTTCTGATGATTAAGCGTTTTGCAGCCGTGGCACTCACCGGCCTGACGCTGGCAGGTTGTGTCAGCAACGACACCCTTTCCGGTGATGTCTATAGCGCCAGTGAAGCCAAACAAGTACAAAGTGTTTCATACGGCACTCTGGTATCGGTTCGTCCGGTTAAAATCCAGGGCGGCGATGAAAACAACGTGATTGGCGCGATTGGTGGTGCAGTGCTGGGTGGCTTCCTTGGTAACACCATTGGCGGCGGTAGCGGCCGCAGTCTGGCAACAGCAGGTGGTGCTGTGCTTGGCGGCGTCGCGGGCCAGGGTGTACAAGGTGCGGTTAACAAATCTGATGGTGTTGAACTGGAGATCCGCAAAGACGATGGCAACACCATTATGGTGGTACAGAAGCAAGCGGCCAGCCGTTACTCGGTGGGTCAGCGCGTCGTGATGGCCTCCAATGGCAGCCAGGTGACCGTTTCACCACGCTAAGCCAACAGATAAAAAAACCGACGCCAGCGCGTCGGTTTTTTATTTCTCGCGATTTTGAAATTCGAGAATGTTTTTTCCAGCCGTGCAATCAATGTTACCATCTGATTGATCTCCTCCAGGCTGATGCCCGAAAGAATATCATCACGGGTAGCATCAATCACACTTTCAACCTGCTCAATAATCGGCTCGGCCTTTTTGGTCAGCTTAATGCGCTTGGCTCGACGATCGTTCGCACAGGTGGCACGGGTGATTAATCCCTTTTCTTCCAGCTGATCCAGCGTACGTACCAATGAAGGTTGTTCAATACCAATGGCTTTCGCCAGCTGGATTTGCGACTGCTCTGGCGGGAGTTGATGAATATTGTGTAACGTCACCCAATGCGTTTGTGTCAACTCAAGCGGCTTCAAACGCTGGTCGATCAAGGCACGCCAGATGCGTACCAGCCGAGACAGGTCTGTTCCGAGGGGCGTATCCATTTCATCTCCTTATAATTAGCTTGCTAGCTATCAAGCCAGATTTTACACTATTCTGCGAGTTTACAGGACAAATTACAAATCTCAGGCCAGACGGCACGCTCTCTTCTACGCTAAGTTGAGAGAGAACCTGGGACAATGAAGGATGATGACACGTGTCCATTACCGCGCTTTCCACCACCGCTCCGCTTACTGACCTGGTACTGGGTGCCTCGCTGTTCTTTCCGCCGCTGTTTAAAGCTGTGCTGCTGGGCTTCTTTTTCTGGTTGCTGATTCACCCATTATTGCGCGGCTGGATGTACTCCGGCGACATCTGGCATCCTACCTTGATGGATCTTTCCCTGTTTGTTTTGTGCGTCACCGGCGCACTGTGGTTACTGAGCCTCGGATAAATCACCATGAAATTCAACCCTTTTAAATACTTTTCAACCCTGGTGGTGTTTGCCCTGGCCCTGATTGCCGGTTGGTGGATGTGGAACTACTACATGCAATCGCCGTGGACGCGTGATGGCAAGGTGCGCGCAGAGTTAGTTGATATCACCCCGGAAGTGTCTGGCCGCATCATTGAATTGGCAGTACGTGACAACCAGTTTGTGCACAAAGGCGATACTTTGCTGAAAATCGATCCGGTGCCGTGGCAAATCGCGCTGGATAACGCCGATGCCCAGTTGGCGAAGGCGCAATCAGACCTTGCGAAGGCACAACACGAAGCGAACCGTCGAGCCAGTCTGCCGCGCAACGTGATTTCAGCGGAAGATATGGATGCCGCCCGCCTGACCGCTAACGCCGCAGCGGCCACCACTAAAGCCGCGCAGGCCACGCTCGATCAGGCACGCTGGAATCTGCAACAAACCACCCTTACCGCGCCCACCGACGGGTGGATCAGCAATCTCATGCTGCGTCCGGGGAATTACGCCACGGCCGGTACGCCGTTGTTCGCCCTGGTGGATAGCCACTCATATTACGTGATGGGTTATTTCGAAGAGACTAAGTTGCGCCATATCCAACCCGGCGCTGACGCGCAAATCGTCCTTTACAGCAATGGCGCGCGGCTTCAGGGAAAAGTGGAGAGCATTGGACGCGCGATTTACGATCAAAGTGTTTCGACGGACAGCGGATTGGTGCCGGACATCAAACCTAACGTGCCGTGGGTGCGGCTGGCGCAGCGTGTACCGGTGCGTATCCGCTTAGACGCGGTACCGGATGATGTTCCGCTGGTGGCGGGCACCACCTGCACTATTTCCATCGCGCATTGAGGCCTTGATGAATCTGCAGTGGCTGGCCTGGCAAAATCTGCCGTGGATCAAAGCAACCGGCGGCGAATGGCGCTATGCGTTGCGAAACGCCATTGCCATGTGCCTGGCGCTGACCATCGCCTATGCCCTGCAACTGGATGAACCTTACTGGGCAATGACTTCGGCCGCCGTCGTGAGTTTCCCCACCGTGGGCGGCGCCATTAGCAAAAGTTTAGGCCGCATTGTCGGGAGCCTGTTGGGTGCCACGGCGGCGCTGCTGATTGCCGGACACACTCTTAACGAGCCCTGGCTGTTTGCCTTTTTCATGGCCGGTTGGCTAGCCTGCTGCACCTGGATTAGCAATCATTACCAAAATAATGTCGCCTACGCGTTTTCGCTGGCCGGTTACACTGCCGCCATCATCGCTTTCAGTAGCGTCAACATTACGGATGTGACCCAACTGTGGGATATCACTCAGGCGCGCGTTTGCGAGGTGATTTCAGGCATTCTGTGTGCCGGGCTGATGATGATGGTTTTACCCAGCACCTCCGATGGCAACACTTTGATGAATTCGCTGCGGCAGATGCACGCCCGTCTGCTCGATCATGCGGTTTTGCTGTTGCAGCAAAGCAGCACCGATAACGTGCGCACCGCGCATGAGAATGTCATCAGCCAGATTCTGACCATGAACCTGCTGCGGATTCAGGCGTTCTGGAGCCACTACCGCTATCGTCGCCAAAATAATGTGCTCAACTATGTTTTGCACCAGCAGTTACGTTTGACCAGCGTCCTCTCCAGTCTGCGCCGCATGTTGCTGAACTGGCCGGATGCGCCACCGGAACTCTACACCGCCATTCAGCAGTTGTTGCATGAACTCGCATTGCCACAGTGCGATAAGTATCGCCTGGCGCGCATATTGCGCAGCGTGACGCCGGAAGCGACCGGTGATTATCGTCAACGCGCCTTTGTCCAGCGTCTGCGCTACTTCTGCTGGGTCTATCTCAACGTCAATCGTTGGATTCGTTTGATTGAGCGCGCTGACGCGGATACCCGTTTTCAACCGCCAAATGTGCCTTCGCTGGCACGTGAAAGTGACAGCGCTGAAGCCGGCTGGAGCGCCGTGCGCACTTTCAGCGTGATTATGTTGGGCTGCGCCTTCTGGATTGGCACACAATGGGATGCGGGAGCATCCGCGCTGACCTTAACCGCCATTGCCTGCGTGCTCTACTCCTCCGCCCCGTCACCAAGCGGCAGCGTCTCACTGTTGCTGAAAACGCTGCTGTGGCTATCGGTGTTCAGTTTTCTGTTGCAATACGGTTTGATGGTGCAAATCAACGCGCTGTGGCAATTTTTGCTGGTGCTGTTTCCGCTGCTCATCACCTTGCAACTGTTCAAGCTGCAACAGAAAAAACGTGCCGGGATGTGGGGGCAATTTATTGTGTTTATGGGGTCGTTCATTGCGGTCACTAATCCACCGGACTGGGATTACCAAAGTTTCCTCAATGATAATCTAGCGAAAGTCTGTGGCGTGCTGCTGGCATGGATGGCTTTTCAGGTACTGCGCCCCAGTTCTGATGCGCGTCGCAGCCGTCGGCATATTCGCGCGTTACGCCATGCGTTTCTTGACCAGCTGCGACGCTATCCACGCTTGAGCGAAAGCCACTTTGAATCGCAGATCTATCATCACATCAGCCAGTTGAGCAGTAGCCGTGATGAGCAGGCGCGCGTCTGGCTGCTGCGCTGGGGCGTGGTGTTACTGAACTGTTCTCACATTGTCTGGCAATTACGCGAGTGGCAACCGGTCTCGACCACCCTGGCGCAAATGCGTGACAGCAGCCTACAGGATTTACAGCGGATTATGAGTTTGCGTGGCGTACGCCACACTTCGCTGCAGGCCACGCTGGATGAACTGGAAGCCATCATTGCCCAGTTGCAGCAGCAACCTGATGGTGAAGCCAATACGCTGGCCGGTATTTTGTGGCGTCTGCGCTGTTCATTAGCTCAGTTAAGTCAGGCTGTGCCCGACTGACTACTGGCAATATTGCGTGAGTTGGCGGTTGAAGTCGTCCTGCAACTGCTGCAAGGTTTTATGCCCTTCAAAACGCGTTTTGTCTTGCTCGGTCATCGGCTCGATCACCAGCGCTTTTTCTTCGTACGAATAGATGAAACGTCGATCGAGATAATTGCCGGTGAAACTTTTGCCGCGAATGGTGCCGCACACCGTAGTTAATGCACGGTGAAAATACTCGGTATGGAGAAAGTTGGATTCGGTGGCGCTACGCAGCACATTTTGACAGCCTTGCGCTTCTAACCGCTCCAGCGTGTGCGGGGTAAGCCATTCGCGACCTCGGGCAATATCTTCACAGCTGGCGCGCAAGGGGTTGGTATCAATGGTGCGCTGTAACTGACGGCTGGCATCTAACCTCAACTGCGTTTCGTTCGGTTGATCGCAACCCGCCAGTAATACACATAACAGCAAAATCCCACGCGTTTTCATTCCTGCCCCTGAGAGGTTTTATTCCTGGATCAACATCATAGGACGGATATTGTGCGGTGTGTAGCGGGAAAGTGGGTCAGAGTTTTTCCGGCTGTGAAAAGAGGCAGACGGCAGATTGCCCGCCGTCTGGCCATTTAAATCACACCACAGGCAAAGCGGGCGCCGCCTCCACCTAACGGCTGCGGATGGTCAGCATGGTTATCGCCACCGACATGCACCATCAACGCCTTACCTTTAACTTCGCTCAGCGATTTTATGCGCGGCGCAACCACCGGATAATCGGCCTTGCCATCGTCGGTGACATAAAGTGCAGGCAGATCGCCCAGATGACCCTCGGCGTAGGGCCCCAGATGCTTGCCGGTGTTTTGTGGATCCAGGTGACCACCGGCAGCACCGGCTGCCACCGTTTTGCCGTCAGATTGTGCAGGCTCACAGCTGCCTTTAGCATGCACGTGGAAGCCGTGAACGCCCGGTTTTAGCCCCGTCAGCGCGGGAGCAAACTGCAAACCATATGGTGTTTCACTCAGCGTGACTTTGCCAATGGCTGCGCCGATACCCTGAGCGGTGACCTCATGCAATGTCACCTCTTCAGAGGCGGCCTGTGCTCCAGCAGCACAGGCCAACGCCAGCGTGGCGATGAGGATTCTCTTCATAACGTCTCCTTACGGTTGAAATGCCCTGTAAGCCTGGACCGGAATAGGCCAGGCTGCCGTAATTTGACGTAGTTTTACGCTTCAGGGCACATCAAACCCCAGCGCGGCTTTGCGGATACGGAACCACTGCTGACGATCGAGCGTCAGCTGGCTGGCGCCTGCCGCTTCGCTGACGCGCGAAGTTTTACCGGATCCAATGATCGGTAAAGGCCGACTTGGCAGCTTCATCACCCACGCATACACCACCTGTTCGATGCTGCTCGCACCGATTTCCTGCTTTACCTGCTCAAGCTCATCACGCAGCGGCTGATAATGCGCATCGTTAAACAGGCGTCCACCGCCCAGACAGGACCACGCCATCGGACGGATACGCACTTGCTGGCACTGATCGAGCGTACCGTCGAGCAGCGTCGATTGTTCCAGGGGAGAAATCTCCAGTTGATTGGTCACCAAGCTAAACGGCAAGCGTGATTGCAACAGCGTGAACTGGGATGCGGTAAAGTTCGACACGCCGAAGTGTCGTACCTTGCCACTTTGATGCAGTGCCATAAAGGCCTCAGCTATTTCATCCGCATCCATTAAAGGATCCGGGCGATGGATCAGCAGCAGATCGAGATAATCGGTGTTGAAATAGCGCAGGGAGTTTTCCGCACTGTGGCGAATGTGGCTGGCTTCGGTGATGTAATGGCCAATCTTATGTTCAGGTTTGGCGCGCGTCGCAATGCCGCACTTGGTGACTATTTGCAGTTTCTCACGCAGCCCCGGGGCCAGACGCAACGCTGCGCCAAAGGCCGCTTCACAGCCGTAGTCGCCATAAATATCGGCGTGATCCACCGTGGTGATGCCCAACGACAGATGATGCTCGATAAAGGCCACCACCTGCTGCGGGGTCATCCCCCACTCTAGCAAACGCCAGTAGCCGACGATCAGCGGTGAGAATTGAGGTCCCTGCGGGGCAATAGTTTGCGGTTGTAACATCGGTAAACTCCCTTGAACGCGAAAGCGGAAAGCGAAGCTGGGAGTATAACGGAAAGGCAAACCATCGTTTTCTTAAAACAGTGAGGGTTGTTCCGGATCATGATTCTCATCGACTTTTTGTTGTCGATGCAGGCGCAGCCAGCGTTGACGGCATAACCTCAACACATCGCGTTTTTGCGCATCGGTAAACTTCATCCAGTTAAAACGTTCCTCACGGCTACGCAAGCAGCCGCGGCAATATCCGCGCGCATCACTCTGGCAAATGCCACGACACGGGCTGGGAACGGGGAAGAATTCTAATTGCTCGGCCACATCCACTCCGGTTTAACAACAGACTTCATATTGATAACAGCATAGTGACATTGTGCAAAGCGTATACGCAGTTTGCCCACATTTCACCCAGACATGACCACGGAAATGGATATTTACCATTGATGACCGCGCAGAAACCCCTGGTTGAGTACTGTTTAATAAGCGTTAAGGTTTTCCTCATGTTGAATTCATACGATTGTCACATTCCATCCTGCCATTGAGTTTTCATGAAATTCCCGAATAAGTTACAGTGCCATGCCAGCAGTTTTAATCTGATTGCCGCTCTGTTTTTCGCCCTCGTACTTAACGCGTTATTTTTACTGCGCGCCTGGGAAATCATTCCCTACGATCGCCTGCACGATTACCTGTTTGCCGCCAGTATTCCGGTGGTGCTGGCCGCGGCGTTTTATCTTATTTTCTCCCTGTTGGCGTGGCCGTACCTTCGCAAGCCACTGTTAATCCTCTTGGTACTGGCGAGCGCCGCCGCAAACTACTTCATGCACAGCTTCGGTACGGTGATCGACACCAATATGATCGAAAACGTGTTTGAATCGGATGCCCAGGAAGCCGGTGCACTGATTAACAGTGGTTATGTGGTGTGGATGATTTTGATGGGAATGGTGCCCGTCGTCGCGATCTGTCTGGTGCGCATCAAAACCGGTCAACGCTGGTGGTGGAGCCTGCTGCAACGCCTGGCGGGTGCACTGGGTGCCATTTTGCTAATTTTGCTGATGGCGGTGCTGTTTTACAAAGATTACGCCTCGCTGATTCGCAATAACAAAGGTCTGGTGAAAATGATCACCCCGGCCAATATTGTCAGTGGCACCGGACATTACGTTGATCAGCGCTATCTGCAAGGGAGCCAGGCGCTGGTGAAAATTGGGCAGGATGCGAAAAAAGGCCCGCTGATTGCCTCTGAACAAAAGAAAACCCTGGTGGTATTAGTGGTGGGCGAAACCGGACGTGCGGAGAACTTTTCACTGGGAGGCTATGCGCGTGAAACCAATCCTGAGCTAAAAAAACGGCAGGTTATCTACTATCCCGATGCCAGTTCCTGCGGCACAGAAACCGCCATTTCCGTACCCTGCATGTTCTCTAACATGCCGCGTGAACATTACGATGCCAGTCTCGCGCATCACCAGGAGGGTGCATTAGATATTCTCGCGCACGCCGGGGTCAGCGTGCTGTGGCGTGAAAATGATGGTGGCTGTAAAGGCGCCTGCGATCGCGTGCCGCACACGGATATGACGCAGTGGAATTTATCGCAGTATTGTCACGATGGATTCTGTCTGGATGATGTTCTGCTGCATCGCTTTGATAACTACGTTGACAGTCTGCACAATGACGGGATTATCGTGTTACATCAAATGGGCAGCCACGGCCCGGCCTATTATCAGCGCTATCCGGCGGAATTCCGACGCTTCACGCCAACCTGTGATAGCAACCAGATTCAGGATTGCGATCATCAGGCGTTGGTGAACACCTATGACAACTCTCTGCTCTACACCGACGATATGGTGAGCCGCACCATTGATAAACTCAAAGCCTTGAGCGATCGCTTCAATGTGGCGTTGGTATATCTTTCGGATCACGGTGAATCACTGGGTGAACACGGTATGTATCTGCACGGTGCGCCCTATATGTTTGCCCCCTCACAGCAGACACACATCCCCATGCTGATGTGGATGTCGCCAGGCTATGCTGCGGCCTACCACATTGATGAGTCCTGTTTACGCCAGCAGGCCGCGAGTGAAAAAGTGTCACAAGACAATCTTTTTCATACGGTTTTGGGCATGTTTAACATTCAAACGCAGGAGTATCAGCCGCAGCTGGACATGATCAGATCGTGCCAAAATGCCGGATAAGGTTTGCATTAGACCGACTGGTCTAATACTGTGTGGTCCATGAACAAGACTGTGCAACGCAACGAAACCCGTGAACATCTGCTCGCTACTGGCGAGCAGGTTTGTCTGCAACGCGGTTTTACCGGCATGGGCCTGAGCGAGATGTTGACGCTGGCGGAAGTCCCAAAAGGATCGTTTTACCACTACTTCCGTTCTAAAGAAGCTTTTGGCGTCGCGTTGCTGGAACGTTATTTTGTTAACTACCTGCAGCAGGTTGAACAGCAGCTAAACCAGCCGGGCCTGTCAGCGCGTGAACGTTTGCTGACGCACTTTCGCTATGGCGCCAACTTGTTTATTGAGCAAGGCCATATCGTCGGCTGCCTTGGCGTGAAGTTATCAGCGGAAGTTTGCGATTTATCAGAACCGATGCGCGATGCCTTACAACACGGAGCCAGCGCGATGATCGCGGCTTATGCACGCTGTTTGAGCGAAGTCGCCGCGGAACAACCGCTGCCGTATGGACAGACACCCGAGCAGCTGGCACAGCGCTGTTACCTGTTATGGCTAGGCGCCAGTTTGCAGAGCAAGATTTCACGAGAGTCAGGCCCGATTAGTCTGGCACTTGAAACCATTGAGCAGTGGTTAAATAGCCACTGATTTTTTAAAAACCGCACTTTCTAGACGACTGGTCTACTTATAGGAGTCATCATGGCGAGTAAACAGCTGTTCTCCCCACTTAAAGTGGGCGCGATTACCGTACCTAACCGTGTGTTCATGGCACCGCTGACGCGTCTGCGCAGCATTGAGCCGGGCGATATTCCTACTCCGCTGATGGCGGAATATTATCAGCAGCGCGCCAGCGCCGGTCTGATCATTACTGAAGCAACGCAGATCTCTTTCCAGGCGAAAGGTTATGCTGGCGCACCAGGTTTGCACACCCAGCAGCAAATCGCCGCGTGGAAAGTGATCAACGAAAGTATTCATGCTGCGAAGGGTCACAGCGCTGTGCAACTGTGGCACACCGGCCGCATTTCGCATAATAGCGTTCAGCCGGAAGGCAAAGCGCCCGTTGCACCTTCAGCTCTGGCTGCGGGCACGCGGACCTCACTGCGTGCTGAAGATGGCAGCGTTTATCGTGAAGATACTTCGGTGCCGCGTGAACTGAGCGTGGCAGAAATTCAGCAGATCGTGAAAGATTTCGGTCAGGCAGCGGCCAACGCGCGCGAAGCCGATTTCGACCTGCTGGAACTGCATTCGGCCCACGGCTACCTGATGCACCAGTTCCTGGCGCCAGACTCCAACCAGCGTACCGATGAATACGGTGGCTCGATCGAGAAGCGTGGCCGTTTCGCGCTGGAAGTGGTGGATGCGGCGATTGCTAACTGGTCTGCCGATCGTATCGGCATCCGTATCTCGCCAATTGGCGCCTTCCAGAATCTGGAAAATGGTGCCGATGAAGAAGCTGCCGCGCTGTGGTACATCTCTGAGCTGGGCCAACGTGGTCTCGCTTACCTGCACCTGTCCGAGCCAGACTGGGCCGGTGGTCAGCCTTACAGCGACGCTTTCCGTGAAAAAGTGCGTGCCCTGTTCCCTGGCGTGATTGTGGGTGCTGGCGCTTACACCGTAGAGAAAGCAGACGACCTGATCGCACGTGGCTTGATCGATGCCGTGGCCTTTGGTCGTGACTTTATTGCCAACCCGGATCTGGTTGAACGTCTGCAGCAAGACGCACCGCTGAATCCGCAGCGCCCAGAAAGTTTCTACGGCGGCGGCGCAGAAGGCTACACTGATTACCCAAGCCTGTAAGAATCAAGCTGCCGCACCGGATGTGCGGCAGTGGTGTTTCTTCAGGGCATTAACTGGCTATACTTGATAGTCTTTGTCATTCCCTGATGACTTTTAAAAAGAGGATGTTATGCGTTTACTTCACACCATGTTACGCGTTGGCGATCTGCAGCGTTCAATCGATTTCTATACCCGTGTGCTGGGCATGCGCGTACTGCGTCAGAGCGAAAACACCGAATACAAATACACCCTGGCATTTGTTGGCTACACCGAAGAGAGCGAAGGCGCGGTGATCGAGCTGACTTACAACTGGGGCGTGGATAAATACGATCTGGGTAATGCCTATGGGCATATCGCGCTGGGCGTGGACAACGTGGCTGAGACCTGTGAGCGTATCCGCAGTATCGGTGGCAACGTGACGCGTGAAGCCGGTCCGGTAAAAGGTGGCAGCACCATCATCGCCTTTGTCGAAGATCCCGATGGCTACAAAATCGAGCTGATCGAAAACAAACACGCTGGTCACGGCCTCGGTCACTGATGCCGTTAGTCAGTCTGCTAATTTGCAGGCTGACTCCCCTCTCCTGCTGCACCCTCCTGTAATTTTTGCCATAATGCGCGCTGCCCCATTTCTAGCTATGAGATCCTGATGTCTGAATCGAACGCCTTAAACGCTCTTCATCAACGCTTCCGTGGTTTTTATCCTGTGGTTATTGACGTCGAAACCGCCGGCTTTAATGCGCAAACCGATGCACTGCTGGAAATTGCCGCCACCACGCTCAAGATGGATGAGGACGGTTGGTTACACCGTGATGAAACCCTGCACTTTCACGTTGAGCCGTTCGAAGGCGCGATCCTCAATCCTGCAGCGCTGGCGTTTACCGGCATCGATCCCACCAACCCTTTACGGGGTGCGGTGAGCGAATATGAAGCCCTGCATGCCATTTTCAAGATGGTGCGCAAAGGCACCAAAGACCATGGCTGTAATCGCGCGATCATTGTGGCGCACAATGCCACCTTCGATTTGAACTTCGTGATGGCTGCGGCTGAACGCGCCAGCCTGAAACGTAATCCGTTCCACCCGTTTGCCACTTTTGATACTGCGGCGTTAAGTGGTTTGGTATTAGGTCAAACCGTGCTGGCCAAGGCCTGTAAAGCGGCGGGGATGGAATTCGACAGCACGCAGGCGCACTCGGCGCTGTACGATACCGAACAAACGGCAACCCTGTTCTGTGAACTGGTGAATCGCTGGAAACGTCTTGGCGGCTGGCCACTGGCTTTCAGTGAAGAACAGGCGGAAGACGACGCTTCCGCCTGACACACACGCAAAGAAAAGGCCGACATTTGTCGGCCTTCGCAATTATTCCGCTTCTTTATACTTCTCAGCGGTTTCTTTCACCAGCGGCTGCAGTTCACCACGCTGGAACATCTCCACGATGATGTCGCAACCGCCGACCAACTCACCATCAACCCACAACTGCGGGAAGGTTGGCCAGTTAGCGAATTTCGGCATTTCAGCGCGGATATCCGGGTTCTGCAAAATGTCCACGTACGCGAAGCGCTCGCCACAGGCAGAGAGCGCCTGTACCGCCTGCGCAGAGAAACCGCAGCTTGGCAGTTTAGGTGAACCTTTCATGTATAACAGAATCGGGTTTTCTGCGATCTGGCGCTGAATTTTTTCAACAGTACTCATTATTGCCTTCCTTAATCCTTCACTTCGTGTTTGTTTATTGTAGCGACTTCAGCCCCGCACTGAAAACGGGATTTTGCGTTCGCGTTCTGCAGATCGCCATGTTTGTTAAGTCCAGGCAGTAAAGATAACATTTTCATATCATGTATAAGCATGAATCAATTAATAATTAGCAATAATTTCGCTGCGTTAACCAGCTGAAATCGCTTAATTTACCGACACAATCGGCCGGGTAACAGATTAATAGAAAAAGGCCTTACCTTTTGGAAAAAAAGTGGATTAGAATTGCTTCGGCGCTGATCGTTGATCAGATTTCTCTTACTTAGCCGCAGCCTGTTTTTACCCCAGACTGCTAAAACTGTAACCGGACTATGCGTTTACTGATTACGCTTTTCATACTGGCCTTTGCGCAACTGTTCTTTAACGTGGCTTCTGCTTCCCAGCATGCCCCGGTAAATGCCAGTTTGCATAACGCCGAGAAAAAAGGTGCGCGCGAAGATGAGCGCCGCAAGCGACGTCCGGTTAAAACAACGGCTAAGAAGTCTCGCCTGACGACAACGGTGCAGAAACTAAAGCTGAAAAAGCAGACCAAAACCGAAACCGCGTTACACAAAACCAGCCGCAAAAAATCCCTGCTTAAATCTCCGGTGAAAAAGTACGGCCATCAACGCCTGACAAAAAAATCAACTGAGCTGGATGATGAAGCCCAGGAACTCACCGGCATCAAAATGAGCAAATCTCACCGTCAGCGCTACCAAAAGGCGCGTGAAACGGCGATGACAAAATTAATGGGGCAGCTGGGTAAACCTTATCAATGGGGCGGCACTTCCCCTCATACCGGTTTCGATTGCAGTGGTTTGGTCTGGTATGCCTATAAAGATCTGGTGAAATACAAATTCCCTCGCACGGCAAATGAGATGTATCACTTGCATGATGCCTCACCGATTAAGCGCGAGATGCTGGAGAAAGGCGACTTAGTGTTCTTCCGCATCACCAACCGTGGCACCGCCGATCATGTGGGTGTTTATCTCGGTAATGGAAAATTTATACAGTCACCGCGCACCGGGAAAGACATCCAGATTAGCGCGTTGGGTGAAGATTATTGGCAAAAACACTATGTCGGCGCACGCCGTATGATGACGCCACGCACCATTCGCTAGCTGTTGCGCAACACGCAAATAAAAAGCCGGACGCTGAAATCAGCTCCGGCTTTTTTATTTAATGTGCTTTCTATTAATGAAGAATGGCGGTAAAGCTAAACGCAATAATCATTAACAGTGCGCCAACCGTGGTCATTAGTGCCAGTTTCAGATCGGTACTCATCACAACTCCTTAGTCACACATTTATTGTGGTTAAAACAATTTTCGCACAGCGGTGGGCAAAAATCTCGTGTTATCCGCGCCAGCTTGCTAGAATCGCCGCCTTTCGTTGCGCAACTGCTTTTGTACGCACCGTATTTACACCCTGCTGAAGTGATTTTCCCTGCCAGAACAGGCAGATTTGCCCCCCTTTTAGGGCGTAAAACCCTTCGCAGACGCAAACGTTTAACAATATACTTATCAGTAAGTTGCGATAAGCCGGGGAGTACCTTTTTCATGGCAACAATTAAAGATGTGGCAAAACGCGCAGGTGTCTCTACCACCACGGTTTCGCATGTCATCAACAAGACGCGCTTTGTCGCAGAAGAGACGCGTAACGCCGTATGGGAAGCGATTAAAGAATTGCACTATTCACCGAGCGCCGTCGCGCGCAGTTTAAAGGTGAATCACACCAAAACGTTGGGCCTGTTGGCCACCTCCAGTGAAGCGCCCTATTTCGCCGAAATTATCGAAGCGGTTGAAAACCACTGCTTTGAACGCGGCTACACATTGATTTTAGGCAACGCGCACAACGATCTGCAAAAACAGCGCGCTTACCTGTCGATGATGGCGCAAAAACGCGTCGATGGTCTGTTAGTGATGTGTTCTGAGTATCCTGACGACCTGCTGCAGATGCTGGAAGAGAACCGTAATATTCCAATGGTCGTGATGGATTGGGGCGCTTCACGTGGCGACTTCACCGATACCGTGCAGGATAACGCCTTCCAGGGCGGTTATCTGGCCGGACGCTACCTTATCGAGCGTGGCCACCGTGATATCGGTGCCATTCCCGGTCAGATGGAACGCAACACCGGCGGCGGCCGTCATACGGGCTTCCTGCAGGCGATGAACGAAGCCGGGATTACCTTACGACCGGAGTGGGTGGTTCAGGGCGACTTTGAGCCGGAATCGGGATATCAGGCAATGCAGCAAATCCTCACCCAAAAGCAACGCCCCACTGCTGTGTTCTGTGGTGGTGATATTATGGCGATGGGCGCGATCTGTGCCGCCGATGAAATGGGTTTGCGCGTGCCACAGGATATTTCCGTGATTGGCTACGATAACGTGCGCAACGCCCGTTACTTCACACCGGCGCTCACCACCGTTCATCAACCGAAAGCGGAGTTGGGCAAAAAGGCCCTCGAAATGTTGCTGGATCGTATTACCAGTAAACGTGAAGAGCCGCAAACCATCGAAGTCCAGCCCACACTAATTGAACGTCGCTCCGTGGCGGATGGTCCATTCCGCGATTACCGCCGTTAATGCTGATTTTCGCTGAGCCATTCGTGGTTCAGCGTTTCAGCATCGCCAAGATAGGCCAGTAACCATTCCAGCGCCGGTGACGCGCGCTGCTCAGACCAACTGACGCAGCAAGGACTGTCCGGGAACGGCTGCGGCAGCATCAACTCCACCAGCAATCCCTCATCCAATAACGGTCTTGCCAGGTGCCCAGGCACCATGCCCACGCACAGTCCCGCCTGCAGACAATCCATCCCCGTCACCCACTCCGGCACCACCAGTCGTCTCTGATTATCGAGAGTCCAGGTCATTCGTCGCGGCAGCGCGCGCGAGGTATCTTCCAGCACCAGAGATGGCCAGCCGCGTAGGACTTCTTCATTGAGTTCGCTGCCAGAGGCCAATGGATGATCGGGACTGACCACGCAACGCCAGTTCAGGGCGCCCATATCCTGAAACGCGAAACGGCCGCCGACGGGAATCGCCTGGGTGGCGCCAATCGCGACATCAACGCGGCCGTCCGCCAGTGCATCCCAAACACCGTTGAACACTTCGTAGCTGATAATCAGCTCCATATCCGGGAAATGGCGGTAAAAATCTTTCACCAACTGCCGGGTTCGCTGCGGTTTGACAATACAATCCACGGCAATACTGAGCTGACCGCGCCAGCCATTAGCCAGCTGCTGACACTGCCGGCGAGTTGCCAGCATTTTTTGATAACAGATCGTCCTTCACGCACAAAATGCTCGCCAGCGGGGGTGAGAACCACCTCGCGATGTTGGCGCTCAAACAGCGGCACAGCCAACCAGGTTTCTAACTGGCGCACCGTATAGCTGACCGCAGAAGGCACGCGATGCAGTTCCTGCGCCGCAGCGCTAAAACTGCCATTGCGCGCCACCGCATCCACCACTTCTAACGCATATTCAGACCACATAATTCTGCCTTCAAATTTTTTCACAGCACTGCGCAAATATTAGCGTTTCACAAAGAATGACGCACTCTTTTACACTCCCCGGCGTTCAATCTGCCAATGAGAATCACTATGTTGTCGTCAAAAGGATTTATGCCCTACCTGGCCGTGCTGAGTATGCTCGGTTTTCTTGCCACGGATATGTATCTGCCCGCCTTTGGCGATATGCAGCGCGATTTTGCCAGCGCGCCCGGCACCATCAGCGCCAGCCTGAGCCTTTTTCTGGGTGGATTTGCCTGTGCGCAGGTGTTTTGGGGCCCGCTGTCGGACCGCTTCGGCCGTAAACCGATTTTGCTGGCAGGTTTGACCATATTCGCCCTGGGTTGCATTGGCATGGTGTGGGTGACCGACGTCAACATGATGCTGGCACTGCGGTTTGTGCAAGCGGTAGGCGTGTGTGCTGCGGCAGTAAGCTGGCAGGCATTGGTGGTTGATCGCTATCCGAAAGCACAGGCCAACAAAGTTTTCGCGACAATCATGCCGCTGGTAGCACTGTCCCCCGCGCTGGCACCGCTCTTGGGCGCGTGGCTGATGGGACATTTCCACTGGCGCAGTATCTTTATCGCATTGACGATCATCACTGTGGTGCTGTTGATTGGCACGCTGCAACTTGCCGCACCTAAAAAACTCACGCCGTGAGCGGCTCTCAACCCAGTTGGTTAAATTTGCTCACCACACGCGTCTACACCGGCAACGTAGTGATCTACTCCGCCTGTTCTGCCAGTTTCTTTGCCTGGTTAACCGGTTCGCCCTTTATCCTGGCTTCTGCGGGTTTAACCCCCGCCGATATTGGCCTGAGCTATATCCCGCAGACCATTGCTTTTTTGATTGGCGGATTTGGCTGCCGTGCGCTGCTGAATCGTTATCAGGGAACACAATTGCTGCCGTGGCTGCTGGTGTTGTATAGCATCAGCATTTTAAGTTTGTTCGTGGTGGCAATGCTGCCTGCCCCTGCATTGGTGACACTGCTGCTGCCATTCTGCGGCATGGCGCTGGCCAATGGCGCCATTTACCCGATTGTCGTTTCCAGCGCATTAGCCCCTTTCCCGCACGCCACCGGCAGAGCCGCAGGCTTACAAAACCTGCTGCAATTGGGCCTGTGCTTTATCGCCAGCCTGCTGGTGTCGGCCGGATTACAACAGGCGCTGTATCACACCACACTGGTGATGGTCGCCACGGTAGTGCTTGCATGGGCCGGCTTCGCCTGGCAACGCAGCTTAAACGCACAAAGTGATATTGCTCACACCTCCCGTCCCTGCGAAGATAATCACTGATGCAACGATTATCGTTAGCAAACTAACGATAACTCGTTGAATATTGACCCACGTGAGCATATACTCGGTGGGTCAGCATTTCTGCAACAAATCAATAACATAATTGCATTATTTTTAAGCGACTCTGTCGCTGGGATGGCGTCTGCACGATCTTCCTCTCCTGATTGGTGCCAGACAATTCTATTCAGATTCATACCTCTGTTTAACGTCGGATATCTGGCGCACGGATTTTCCGTGAGTTCTCTCACAGGCCTAAGGAAATTGACTATTATTTCCACAGGTTCAAATCGGAAAGGTGATGGAGAAGCTATGAGTTCATCGTGTATAGAAGAAGTGAGCCTTGAAGAAAACCACTGGTTTCGCATCGTCAACGAATTGCTGGAACGCGCTGATGTTGCAGTCAATGGCACACGCCCCTGGGATATTCAGGTCAAGCATCCTGATTTTTTCAAACGTATTTTGCAGGAAGGATCGTTAGGTCTGGGTGAAAGTTATATGGATGGCTGGTGGGAATGCGAACAATTGGATGTCTTTTTCCATCGCGTTCTGCAACAACATCTGGATAAACAACTCCCTCGTCATTTTAAAGATACATTGCGTATTGCGGCCGCGCGTTTAACCAATTTACAGTCGAAGAAAAGAGCCTGGATTGTGGGCAAAGAACATTACGATCTCGGTAATGACCTTTTTTCACTGATGCTCGATCCCTTCATGCAATACTCCTGCGGCTACTGGAAAGATGTGGATACTCTGGAGCAAGCACAGTTCGCAAAACTGGACATGATTTGCCGTAAGTTGCAGCTAGAGCCTGGGATGACGCTGCTCGATATCGGCTGCGGCTGGGGCGGTCTGGCCGAGTTTGCCGCGCGTCATTACGGTGTGAAAGTGCACGGCGTCACCATTTCGGCTGAGCAACAAAAAATGGCACAGCAGCGCTGCGAAGGGCTGGACGTCACCATTCTGCTGCAGGATTACCGTGATTTGAATTTGCAGTTCGACCGGATTGTCTCTGTCGGCATGTTTGAGCACGTGGGGCCGAAAAACTATGCCACTTATTTTGACGTTGCCGATCGCAACCTCAAACCAGACGGCATATTTTTACTGCATACCATCGGCGCTATCACCACCGATATGAACGTCGATCCGTGGATCGATAAATACATCTTCCCTAACGGATGTTTACCCTCTGTGCGCCAGATTGCGGATGCCAGCGAGAAGCATTTTATTATGGAAGACTGGCATAACTTCGGTGCCGATTATGACACCACGTTAATGGCCTGGCATGCGCGGTTTCTGATGACCTGGCCACAGTTATCAGAGAAATACGGCGAGCGCTTTAAACGGATGTTTGGCTACTATCTCAACGCCTGTGCTGGCGCGTTTCGCGCGCGAGATATTCAGTTGTGGCAGGTGGTGTTTAGTCGCGGCAAAGAGGGTGGATTGCGCGTCGCGCGTTAATCAGCTCATGATGAGATAAGGCGCCGCCGGCGCCTTATTTTTTGCGGGCTACTCGGCGCTGTCGGCCGATGCTAATGCAATGGCCGCAGCGTCACGTTGGGCCAGCACGCGCTCAACGGTTTCGACAATCGCCTGCGTATGGGGATCGATCTCAATATTCACTTTGTGCCCCAACTTTTTCGCACCTAGCGTGGTACGTTCCAGCGTTTCTGGAATCAGATGCACACAGAATTTGCTTTTGGTCACATCACCTACCGTCAGGCTGATACCGTCAATGCCGACAAAGCCTTTATGCAGGATATATTTGATTTGCGATGCATCCTGTAATTTAAACCACACTTCACGGTTATTTTCAGACTGGATGATTTTGCAGATTTCTGCGGTCGTCATAATATGGCCGGACATTAAGTGACCGCCAATTTCATCGCTGAACTTCGCCGCGCGCTCGATATTCACCACATCGCCCACCGCTAATTCCCCGAGATTGGTAATGCGCAGGGTTTCCTTGATGAGGTCAAAGCTGACACGATCGCCCTCAATCGCCGTCACCGTCAGGCAGCAGCCGTTGTGCGCCACCGATGCGCCCAATGCCAGGCCCGGTAACAACTCTTCCGGTAAACGTACGATATGGGTTCGAAACAGCTTTTTTTCTTCTACGGCGATAATTTCGGCCGTGCCTTGCACAATTCCAGTAAACATACTTTCAGCCTCTGCGAAGTTTGCCCCAGTTTATCACAGCTTGAGCTGCGCGGTTTAATTTGGCGGAGTTCAAACTTTACACAAATGGCTTAACAAAATGCGAACAAAGTTTGGTGGAATGCAGCGCTCCCGCTACACTATGCCGCGCATTCTTTGGGGATATCACCCCGATCTCTTCTTAATTCAAGCAGGTGTTACGTGCAGAAGTATTTAACAGAAGCGCGTCAATTGCTGGCCCTCGCGATCCCGGTCATCCTTGCTCAGGTGGCCCAAACAGCGATGGGGTTTGTGGATACCATTATGGCCGGTGCGGTGAGCGCCACGGATATGGCCGCCGTTGCTGTCGGCACCTCTATCTGGCTTCCCGCCATTCTGTTTGGTCATGGTCTTCTGCTGGCATTGACGCCAACCGTTGCGCAATTCAACGGTTCAGGGCGACGCGATCGTATTGCAGAACAAGTGCGCCAGGGTTACTGGCTGGCACTGGCGGTGGCATTGCTGATAATGGTGGTGCTGTGGAATGCAGGCTATCTCATCCATGCGATGCACGATATTGATCCGCAACTGGCAGCCAAGGCTGAAGGTTACCTGCACGCCTTATTGTGGGGTGCACCCGGTTATCTTTTCTTCCAGGTGGCGCGTAACCAGTGTGAGGGTTTGTCGAAAACCAAGCCGGCGATGCTGCTGGGCTTCCTGGGATTGCTGGTTAACATCCCGCTGAACTACGTGTTCATTTATGGTCATTTTGGCATGCCAGCGCTTGGCGGCGTGGGATGTGGTGTCGCCACGGCCTCCGTTTATTGGGTTATGTTTATCGTGATGCGTTTCTGGGTAAAGCGCATGGCCAGCATGCGCGATATTCGGATGAACACTCGCTGGTCTCCCCCTTCGCGCGCCATCCTTTCGCGTCTGTTCAATCTTGGGTTACCCGTGGCGCTTGCGCTGTTTTTTGAAGTGACCCTGTTTGCGGTGGTGGCACTGCTGGTTTCACCACTGGGTATCGTCAAAGTGGCTGGCCACCAGATCGCGCTTAACTTTAGTTCACTGATGTTCGTCCTCCCACTGTCCCTCGGCGTGGCCACCACCATTCGTGTGGGCTACCGTCTCGGACAGGGCTCCACCGAACAGGCTCGCATCGCGGCCTGGACTGGACAAGGCGTGGGTATCAGCATGGCTGCCGTTACTGCGATTTTCACCGTGACGTTCCGTGAAGACATTGCAGCGCTTTACACCACCAATCCGGAAGTCATCACGTTGGCGGCACAGCTCATGCTCCTTGCGGCTATTTACCAGTTCTCAGATTCGATTCAGGTGATTGGCAGCGGTATCCTGCGCGGCTACAAAGATACTCGCTCGATCTTCTTTATTACCCTTATTGCTTACTGGGTATTGGGATTGCCGGTCGGCTATATATTGGCGCTGACGGATTGGGTCGTCCCGCAACTGGGCCCGGCAGGCTTCTGGTGTGGATTCATCGTAGGATTGACATCCGCAGCGGTGATGATGATTTGGCGCATTCGTCGATTACAGCGTTCGCCACCGCAGGTGATCCTGGCGCGCGCCGCCCGCTAAGTGGCTGAACGGGCCGATATTTGCCCGTTCAATGGCGAAAATAACAGCGGGTCGCGCAGATGCTGGTCAGTCGTCAGGGAAAATCATTTTTTCCCTTGCCAGCATCGCGGCCTACCGTTAATATTCGTCCCCGCTGTCGCCCTGACAGCATGTTGCGCTCTTAGCTCAGTTGGTTAGAGCACCACCTTGACATGGTGGGGGTCGATGGTTCGAGTCCATTAGAGCGCACCAAGTGCGTCCGTAGCTCAGTTGGTTAGAGCACCACCTTGACATGGTGGGGGGCGGTGGTTCGAGTCCACTCGGACGCACCAAATTTCTGAATGCGCTCTTAGCTCAGTTGGTTAGAGCACCACCTTGACATGGTGGGGGTCGATGGTTCGAGTCCATTAGAGCGCACCACTCTTTGTTTTCTCTCCTTTTGCGCAACACCCCTTTCCTTGATCTGTATCGTTTTCTCTTTCCGCTTTTATATTGGTTTTCGCATACTTAGCGTCTATACTATGCCGCGTTGTCCACCTGAAAGGTTTCAGCGCTAACGTGCCTATGCAAACAACTCAAATGATTTGCGCAACACTGCCCAACCAGTTCCCTCGCGTACTGCATAACTTCTCTGCACGCTTAGCCACTGTCACCTATTCTTACCTCTGTACGATCCAAACCAACACCATACATATTTTCACTTCGCTGCCAAACGCCGCGAATCCCAACCTTAATCATCCATCACAACTTACAGAAAAGCTGACATGAAAAAGACCAAGATTGTTTGTACCATCGGTCCGAAAACCGAATCTGAAGAGATGCTGACTCAACTGCTGGAAGCGGGAATGAACGTCATGCGCCTGAACTTCTCTCACGGTGATTATGCCGAGCATGGTCAGCGCATCACCAATATGCGTGCCGTCACGGAAAAAACCGGTCGTCAGGCTGCGATTTTGCTGGACACCAAAGGTCCTGAAATCCGCACCATGAAGCTGGAAGGCGGTAACGATGTTTCGCTGAAAGCGGGCCAAACCTTCACCTTTACCACCGATCAGTCGGTGATTGGCAACACCGAGCGCGTTGCGGTGACCTATGCCGGCTTCACCGAAGATCTGAAAATCGGTAATACCGTACTGGTTGATGATGGCCTGATCGGTATGCAAGTAACCGAAGTCACCGAAAACACCGTGGTGTGCAAGGTGCTGAACAACGGCGATCTGGGTGAGAACAAAGGTGTAAACCTGCCAGGTGTTTCCATTCAGCTGCCTGCTTTGGCTGAAAAAGATAAACGTGACCTTATCTTCGGTTGTGAGCAAGGCGTTGATTTCGTCGCCGCTTCGTTTATCCGCAAACGTTCAGACGTTCTGGAAATTCGCGAGCATCTGAAAGCCCACGGCGGTGAGAACATTCAGATCATCTCTAAAATCGAAAACCAGGAAGGCCTGAACAACTTCGACGAGATTCTTGAAGCGTCTGACGGCATCATGGTTGCGCGTGGCGATCTGGGTGTTGAGATCCCGGTAGAAGAAGTGATCTTCGCGCAGAAAATGATGATCAAAAAGTGTAATAAAGCACGCAAAGTGGTTATCACCGCGACGCAGATGCTGGATTCAATGATCAAAAACCCGCGCCCTACCCGTGCAGAAGCAGGCGATGTGGCGAACGCCATTCTCGACGGTACTGACGCAGTGATGCTGTCTGGTGAGAGTGCGAAGGGTAAATATCCGCTGGAATCGGTTACCATCATGGCAACCATCTGTGAGCGTACTGACCGTGTGATGAAATCACGCATTGGTGAGCTGCAGGATTCACGTAAACTGCGCATCACCGAAGCCGTGTGCCGCGGCGCGGTCGAAACCGCCGAGAAGCTGGAAGCACCGGTGATTGTCGTGGCTACCGAAGGCGGCAAGTCAGCGAAAGCAATCCGCAAATATTTCCCGGATGCCACCATTTTGGCGCTGACCACCAATCACACCACCGCGCGCCAGCTGATTCTGAGCAAAGGCATTGAAACGCGTGTGTTGAATGAAATCGCTTCAACCGACGATTTCTACCGCATTGGTAAAGAAATGGCGCTGGAAAGTGGCTACGCGCAGAAAGGCGATGTGGTCGTGATGGTGTCAGGTGCACTGGTTCCAAGTGGCACGACCAACACTGCTTCAGTCCACGTACTCTGATTTTTGGTTGAAGTTTTATTTAAAAGCGCCTTTTTTAGGCGCTTTTTTTATTCTTGCTGTAATACAAAAACCAGAATTTTCCAATCGATAATAACTATTCAATATCCCGCATGATTAAGGTTAGTCCGATTAAATCTCTCTGTTTTAGCTAAATATTTTCATCTTCTTCTGCGAAACGCTGTTTCTTTGAGCGAACGATCAAATTTAAGCATGTTCTCATCAAAAATTTATTCTCAACTCAAAAAGCTTTGTGTAATACTTGTAACGCTACATGGAGATTAACTCAATTCTAGAGGGTATTAATAATGAATCGTACTAAACTGGTACTGGGCGCGGTAATTCTGGGTTCAACTCTGCTGGCTGGTTGCTCAAGCAACGCTAAAATTGATCAGCTGTCTTCAGACGTTCAGACTCTGAACGCTAAAGTTGACCAGCTGAGCAACGACGTGAACGCAATCCGTTCTGACGTTCAGGCTGCTAAAGATGACGCAGCTCGCGCTAACCAGCGTCTGGACAACCAGGCTCACTCTTACCGTAAGTAAGAGTTCTGGTTTGAAAAATGGTGCCCATGTGGCACCATTTTTTTTGTCCTGATTTTGGCCTTCCTAACTAAGGGGTCGTGCCATTCTCGCCCAGCGCCTGACTGATGGTCGCTTTTCCTTCCTCTGCCCCATTCTGCTGCGTTTGCAGCACCGCAGGCAGTGTTGTGTCCTGTGACACCGGTTCGCCGCTGCTAACCAGCACTGGCATCCCTGAACGACGCGCGATCGCCTCTTTAATCAATGCCGTATCACTTTTCTGACTGTTGGTGAAGGTTTTCATCTTCGCCGTCAGGGTAATCGGCATGGTTTGGGGATCATCTTTATCGTTGCGTGAAAGCGGCTGATGCACTTCAACGTAGCGTTTACCATCCGGCTCTACAGCATACTTAATCGGCTCGTTGACGATTTGCACCCGCGTCCCCTTTGGTACGCTGTTGAACAGCGCCTCAATATCATCAGGACGAAGACGGATACAACCCGAGCTGACGCGCATACCAATGCCAAAGTCAGCGTTAGTGCCGTGAATCAGATACTGGCCGGTGCCACGTGCCAGACGCATAGCGAACAGCCCCATCGGGTTATCCGGGCCAGCAGGCACCACACCAGGCAAAGTAATGCCTTCTTTCGCGTAGCGTTTGCGGATATTGACGGTAGGCGTCCAGGTGGGATTAGGAATCTTTTGGCTGATGCTGGTGACCATGCTTGGCGTGGCTGCTCCTAACTGGCCGATACCAATCGGATACACCACCACACGATTCTCTCCTTTCGGATAGTAGTAGAGGCGCAGTTCCGCAAGGTTGATGACGATGCCTTCACGCGGGGCATCGGGTAACAGCATCTGTAAAGGCACCGTTAACTGCGTACCGGCTTTGGGCAGCCAGGGATCAACGCCGGGATTGGCTTCTAACATGCCGAGCATACCAATCTTGTAGTGCGATGCGATGTTCTCTAAGGGCCGTTTGTCATCAGGGACAGTGGTTAGGGTGTTCTCGCCAATTAATCGGCTGTTATCGGCTGGTAGGGGATATTCCGTAGCAAATGCAGGTGCAGAAAGCCCGAAGCAGGACAACAGCAATGCACCGGCTAAACGTAACGCTGGTTTCATGCAATTTTCTCTTTGTCGGATGGAACAGACCCCGGTCATGCCGGGGTCTGAAGAGTGTAACTTAGCTGAGGCTTTGAGCGTTATGACGAATGGCGCGAATCATCGCTTCCAACCCCTGCGAACGCGTCGGGGTGAGATGTTGGGTCAGCGCTAATTCGCCGAACCAATGACGGACATCAAGTGCAAGAATATCTGGTGCTTTCAGTCCCTGATAGAGGCTAAACACCACCGCAATCAAGCCCTTAACGATGGCTGCGTCACTGTCACCTTCAAAGGCGATGGTACCATCTGTTTGCGGGGTCATGCGGATCCACACCTGGCTCTGACAGCCTGAAATCACATGCTCTGGCTGCTGCAAGCTTTCAGAGGATTCTGGTAATTTCGCACCAAGCTCAATGATGTAAAGATACTTCTCTTCCCAGTTCGCGCAACGGTTAAAGTTGCGCACCAGTCTCTCTTTATCTGGCAAATTCGCCATGGATAACTCCTGAAATCTGCTCAACCGCCCAGCAGACGATGAATACGTGTCAAACCTGCTGCCAGGCGATCGGCTTCTTCTTCACTGTTGTACAGTGCAAATGAGGCACGACACATCGCGGGCACCGCATAGTGGCGCATCAGTGGCATAGCGCAATGATGTCCGGTGCGGATCGCAATGCCGTATTGATCGAGGAAACTCCCGACGTCAAATGCGTGATGCTTACCGAGGTTAAACGCCACCACGCCACTGCGTTGCGCTGGACCGTAAATCACCAGATCCGGCACCGAAGCAAGCTTGTCTAATGCATAACGCATCAGCGACGTCTCACGCTCGTTAATCACATCTAATCCCAGTTCGTTGATCCAGGTCAGTGCAGCGCCTAAGCCGATAATACCACCGGTATTCGGTGTACCCGCTTCAAAACGCCATGGGGCACTGTTCCAGGTCGTGCCGGTTGGCAACATCACCTGATCGATCATCGAACCGCCGCCTTCCCACGGTGGCATGATGTCCTGCAGGGCTTTACGCGCGTACAGTATGCCAATGCCGGTCGGACCATAGATCTTATGACCGGAGAAAACATAGAAATCGCAGTCGATATCATGCACATCCACCGTGTGATGCATTACCGCCTGAGCACCGTCCACCAGCGTGATAACGCCAGCGGCTTTCGCCTGCGCCACGATTTCTTTAACCGGGTTCACCGTACCGAGCACGTTAGAGACGTGCGTCACCGCCAGCAGGCGCGTGCGGCTGTCAATCAGCCCACTCAGCTGCTCTAACGCTAATTCGCCCTGATCGTTGAGAGGCAGAACACGAATTTCAGCGCCGGTGCGTTGCGCCACCATCTGCCACGGCACGATGTTAGCGTGATGCTCCATCTCCGTGATGATGATGTTATCGCCCGATTGCAGCTGACTGCCGCCCCAGCTGTTGGCCACCAGGTTGATGCCTTCAGTGGTGCCTTTAACGAAGATAATCTCTTCTGGCGACGCCGCATTGAGAAAACGCGACGCTTGCGTGCGCACGTTTTCCATGTCGGTAGTGGCTTGCGCACTCAGCGAGTGAATACCACGGTGCACGGCCGCATAGCCGTGCTGGTAAAAAAAACTTTCCGCATTGATGACCGCGAGCGGGCGCTGAGCGCTGGCCGCGCTATCAAGGTAGGCCAGCGGATGTCCGTTGACCTCACGTTTCAGAATCGGAAATTCCGCTCTGATTCGTTCGAGATCGAAAGTCATAACTCAACTCCAGGGAAACGCGCACTAATGCGTTCCAGCACCAGTTGGCGCAGCGGTTCTTCTTCCAGCATCTCGGTCAATTCAGCCGCGAACGCATGGATAATCATCTGCTGTGCGGCATCTTCCGCGATACCACGCGAGCGCAGATAGAACATCTGCTCATCGTCGATACGGCCAATGGTCGCGCCATGGCTACACTTCACGTCATCCGCATAGATTTCCAGCTGCGGTTTGGTGTCCACTTCCGCCAGACGACCGAGCAACAGGTTGTTGTTGGTCATCTGTCCGTCAGTTTTCAGCGCATGCTTCGCCACTTTAATGTGACCGTTGAAAATCGAACGGCCTTTGTCGCGCGAGATGGTTTTGTGCAGCTGACGACTCAGGCAGTAGCCTTTGTTGTGCTCAAGATAGCTGCGGGTATCGGCCACTTCTGCGTTGATCGGCAGCACCAGGCTGTTCAGTGACAGCTGGGTGTTTTCACCGTTGAGCTGCACGCTGGTGTTGTGTCGAGACAAGCCGGCACCGAGCAGGAAGCTGGTGCTGGTAACCTGCGCATCACGGCCGATCACGATGTCATTGTGCGCAAAGTGGTAGCTGCTGCTCTCTTCAAACGCCAGCTTGATGTGTTTCAGCTGGGCATTATCGGCCACCGCAAAGGTAAAGCGTGCACCGGTGAAGTGGGCAGCACCGTTCAGCGTCACATAATGCTCAATCACTTCCGCTTCAGCGCTCTGCTCAAGCTCAAGGTGATGGCGATGATGAACGGTATTCAGCGCATCAGCCTTGCCGCTGGTGATGTGCAGTAAATACAGCGGACGTGCCGCAGACTTACCGCGCGCCAGGCGAATAGAGGTCACCTCTTCCGCCAGGCTTTCGGTCAGATGCAGGAACACTTCTGGCTGCACTGCAGCCGGCAACGGACGACGTTCAGCCGCACGGCTGTGTTGCACGTCGAACAGTTCGGTGTCGCGCGCGCTCAGCTCTGGCTGGAAGCGGCCATCAACAAACACCAAACGAATCGCATCCACCGGTAGCGCCAGCTCAGCAACCTGCTCCGCCGTCACGGTTTGCGCTTCTGGCAGCACAAACTGATTGGCAAACAGGCCATCCAGCGCAGTGTACTTCCAGTTCTCATGCTTACGGGTCGGCAAGCCGACACGCATCAGTTGCTGCCAGTGCTGCTGCGCCTGCAGAGAACGCACGTCACCACGTGATTCAAACAGGTGATGCCACTGTTGCAGGGCGTTATCACTCTTCGTCGGTAAGCCAGCCATAGCCTTGCTCCTCCAGCTGTTTAACCAGCGAGAAATCGCCAGACTTAACGATTTTGCCCTGATACAGCACGTGCACGTGATCTGGCTTGATGTAATCCAGGATACGCTGATAGTGGGTCACGATAATGAATGAACGCTTACCGTCGCGCAGGCTGTTAACGCCCTCTGCTACGATTTTTAACGCATCGATATCCAAACCGGAATCGGTTTCATCCAGGATACACAGTTCTGGCTCAAGAGCTGCCATCTGCAGAATGTCGTTACGCTTCTTCTCACCACCGGAGAAGCCGACGTTCACTGAGCGGGTCAGCAAATCTTCAGGCATTTTCAGCAGTTTAATTTTGTCTTCGATGAAGTCCTGGAAGTCAAAACGGTCCAGCTCGTCCTGCTCACGGTATTTGCGCACCGCATTCACCGAGGTCTGCAGGAAGAATTGGTTACTCACGCCAGGAATTTCAACCGGGTACTGGAATGCCATGAAGATGCCTTCACCTGCACGTTCTTCCGGCTCAAGCTCCAGCAAATCCTTGCCTTTAAATTCAACCGTGCCGCCGGTGACTTCGTAATCTTCACGACCCGCCAACGTTGCAGACAGGGTACTTTTACCCGAACCGTTCGGTCCCATAATGGCGTGGACTTCGCCCGGCTTCACTTCAAGGTTCAGACCGCGCAAAATCTCTTTGTCTTCAACGCTAACCTTTAAATCTTTAATGCTTAACATACTCTTTCCTTCACATTGCTTCCGGCAACGCGTGTGGCATCAGCCCACACTGTGCTCAAGGCTGATAGCCAACAGTTTTTGCGCTTCCACGGCGAATTCCAGTGGCAGCTCGGAGAAAACGTCTTTGCAGAAGCCGTTGACGATCATTGAGATCGCATCTTCTTCGCTAATGCCGCGCTGCAGGCAATAGAACATCTGATCTTCACCAATCCTTGAGGTGGTGGCTTCATGTTCCAGTTGCGCGGTATTGTTGCGCGTTTCCACATACGGGAACGTATGCGCACCGCACTCTGCACCAATCAGCATTGAGTCACACTGGGTGAAGTTACGTGCGTTGGTCGCGGTTGGCATGATTTTCACCAAACCACGATAGGTGTTCTCGCTCTTACCGGCTGAGATGCCTTTTGAGATGATGGTCGACTTGGTGTTCTTACCAATGTGGATCATCTTGGTGCCGGTGTCCGCTTGTTGACGACCGCTGGTCAAAGCCACTGAGTAAAACTCACCGACGGAGTAATCACCGCGCAGAATGCAGCTTGGGTATTTCCAGGTGATAGCAGAGCCGGTCTCAGACTGGGTCCAGGACATTTTGCTGTGGTCGCCTTCACACAGGGCACGCTTGGTCACGAAGTTGAGGATACCGCCCTCGCCTTCACCGCCTGGGAACCAGTTCTGTACGGTAGAGTATTTGACTTCGGCATTTTTGTGGATGATGACTTCAACCACCGCGGCGTGCAGCTGGTAGGTATCACGCACTGGCGCAGAACAACCTTCGATGTAGCTGACGTAACTGTCTTCATCAGCGATCAGGATGGTGCGCTCGAACTGGCCGGTTTTGCCGCATTAATGCGGAAATAGGTCGACAGCTCCATTGGGCAACGCACCCCTTTCGGGATGTAAACGAACGTACCGTCTGACGCCACCGCTGAGTTCAGCGCGGCGAAGAAGTTGTCGTTATGCGGTACCACGGTGCCGAGGTATTTCTGCACCAGCTCAGGGTGATCGTGAATCGCCTCACCAAACGAGCAGAAAATAATTCCCTGCTTAGCCAGTTTGTCACGATAAGTGGTGGAGACAGAGACGGAGTCGAAAATCGCATCAACCGCGACTTCCCGGCCTTCACGTACCGGAACACCCAGCTGATTAAACGCGTCTTCCACTTCTTTGGTCAGGTAATCGCTTGACGCGACGCTGCCAGAAGCCTGGGTCGCACCCGGCTCAGACGCGCAGCTATCGTCGCAATTGCCGCAGGATGGCGCAGAATAGTAGCTGTAATCCTGATAATCGAGCGAGGTGTAATTCGCTTTCAGCCAATGTGGCTCTTCCATCTCTAACCAAGCGCGGAAGGCCTTGAGGCGGAATTCCAGCATCCACTCAGGTTCGTTACGTTTGGCCGAAATCGCGCGCACCACATCTTCATTGATGCCGTGAGCTAATTCGTCGGTTTGCAACTGGGTAAAGAAGCCTTCTTTGTAATTCAGGCTACCTTCCCACGTTTGTACATCGTCAGATGCTTCGCTGTGTCGTGACATTTTACTTACTCGACGCCAAAGCTTTCACCGCACCCGCAGGCGTGCTGAGCTTTAGGGTTGTTGAATTTAAAAATCTGGTTCAGGCCTTCACGGACATAATCCAGCTCGGTACCGTCAACAAACGGCATTGCCTGAAGTGGCACAAACAGTTTTGCGCCGAATTGCTCAAAGATCAGGTCGTCATCGGCTGGCGCTTTGACCAGATCCATAACGTAGCCAAAACCGGCACAGCCGGACTGTTTCACACCCAGTTTCAGACCTTTAACTTCAGGATCAGCCTCAACCAGGTTAAGAATTTGTTTCGCTGCCGTTTCGGTCAGCGTGAGCCCTTTCCAGACGAAATCTTCGGGTGAAAAAGAAGCTGCATTTACTGATGACATAGTGCTACCTCGTAAGTCTGGGCCTTTTCAGGCTATCCCCCTATGGTAGTGATATCAGATATCACTTCAACCGCTTGTTTTGCAGGGATAATCATCTCGTGCTGTTTTTTACTGCTGCTTTATTAAGCATAGTCTCTTCACACCGGCTTGTGAGCGGCAATCCCGTGCGCGCCTTGCCCGCGTAACCCATTAAAATGCCGTAAAATTTGCAAATCCAACTTTACGATATCGTTCTGATTGATAGGTTACGCCTTTCTACGATGTAAAGAGATTGTTATTGCCGATTTTTGTAACAGGCAAAGGAAATCAATAAAATTTCACTGCGGGAATTGCATTCCTGACGCGGTTGAATATGATAATGATTATCATTAACCCATTTAAGGTAGCGATATGACGCTTACCGTCTCAGCCTGGTTACAACACAAAATCGATGAATATAAGTTTTCGGTGCGTGATATCACCGTCGACTTCTATATGGCTCAGGCAAAGCTCAACCGCACCGATTGCACCATCGACCAACTGCGTCGCTTCAACGACACCTGTCTCGACATGGCAGAAATCTGCGAGCTGAACGGCGACGACCAAAGCTATCTGCATGCCATGGGCAAGCTCCATCACCGCTTAGTGCAGGAGATGGGTAATGCCGATCGCGACCGTCTATTCCGTATTCAGGCCTATCAACTGGCGCGCCTGTCGTTGACGCGTTTGTGCCATCAACTGGCGCTCAGCGGCGAGTGGGACCAGGCCACCAGCCTGCAGAGTGATTTCGTCCGCCACGCAGGCTGGATATTCTAATCCAGCTTTGTGACGACTCCTACAATTTGTTTACATCATTTCCAGCAGCGCTTGCAATGGATGGCGCATGCCGTTGCCTTCAGCACGTTTAACCTGGCTGCGACACGAGAAGCCGGTTGCGAGGCAGCGTTGACGCGGCAGCTTCTGCAGTTGCGGATGCCATGAAAGCTCGTAGATGCCCAATGAGTTTTCGAGGTTTTGCTCTCATGCCCATAGGTGCCCGCCATGCCGCAGCAGCCGACGTTCACGTTCTCCAGCCTGGCACCGAACCGCGCAAAGATGTCCTGCCACTGATTCGGCGTAGAGGGCAGCGCAGTGACTTCGGTACAGTGCGCAAACAGATACCAGGCTTCGCCGCTTGCCGTTTGAACGGCGCGCGCATCCAGAGCCTGCTGTAACCATTCATGCACCAGTTGCACCTGGAACTCACCACGTTGCTCACCCAGCACTTCCCGATACTCGTCGCGATAACAGAGCACCGTGGCCGGATCGACCCCGACCATTGGCATTCCCAGTCTGGCAACACGATTAAGAAACTCGGCGGTTTTACCGGCGGTACGCGCAAAGCGCTGCAGGAAACCTTTAACGTGCTGTGCCTTACCGTTCGGTGAGAAGGGTAAAAGCACCGGACGATAACCGAGCTTTTCAATCAATTTAACGAAGTCGGTCACCAGCTGTGCTTCGTAATAGCTGGTAAACGGATCCTGTACCACCAGCACGCAATTTTCACGCTGTGCCGCGTCCATGGCTTCAAGCTGTTCCAGCGTCAGATTCATGGCCGGATGACCACCCAACTGCTGCTTTAAGCTCGGAGAAGACAGCAGCGGCAAATCAACCATGCCAATGTGCGTTTTGCTGAGGTCGCGCACCCAAGGCTGTTTAAGGAAGAAGTTGAACACCTTTGGCGCTTTCGCCATCAACGGCGCATAACTCTCTACCGTGGCCACCAGATGGTCGCTCATTGGGCGCAGGTAACGCGTGTGATAAAGCTGTAAGAAGCGCGAGCGGAAGCCGGGCACATCGATCTTAATTGGGCATTGCGTGGAACACGCTTTACACGCGAGGCAGCCAGACATCGCCTCTTTGACTTCATGTGAAAAGTCATACTCACCCTGTTTCGCATGCCAGGAGTTACGCGTGCGCTGGATCAGGGTGCGCAGGCTGGCGCCCTGTTGCGGCAACGCCTGCTCCAGCTGCAAAGGATCAACCCCCTGCTCTGACAGCAAACGTAACCATTCACGCGTCAGCGTCGCGCGGCCTTTCGGCGAATGAATACGGTTGCGGGTGATTTTCATCGACGGGCACATCGGGCTACGCGCATCAAAGTTGAAGCACAAACCGTTGCCGTTGCACTCCATGGCACCGCGCCACTCATTGCGCACCGTGACCGGAATCTGGCGATCGTAACTGCCGCGCTTCACCGCATCCACCTGCATCATCGGCTCGTGGCTGCCAAGCGGGGTACAAATCTTGCCGGGGTTCAGCCGATTATCGGGATCGAAGGCGGCTTTAATGGCGCGCAGTTCGTTAAACAGCGTCTCGCCAAAAATTCCGGGCTGTACTGGGCTCGGAAACCTTTACCGTGTTCGCCCCACAGCAATCCGCCGTAGCGAGCAGTCAGCGCCACCACTTCGTCGGAGATTTGCTTCATCAGCATCTCTTGCTGCGGATCGCACATATCCAGCGCCGGACGCACGTGCAACACACCGGCGTCGACGTGGCCAAACATGCCATAACTCAGGCCATGGCTGTCGAGCAAGGCACGAAAATCGACGATGTAATCTGCCAGCTGTTCCGGCGGTACGGCCGTATCTTCCACAAACGGGATCGGCTTGGCGCGCCCTTTCGCGTTCCCCAGCAGGCCCACCGCTTTTTACGCATATTATAGATGCGTTCGATACCGCCTAAATCGTTACACAGTTGATAGCCAATCACGCCACCCTGCTGCGACATCATCAGTTCATCAAGACGCGCACAAAGGTTGCTGACCTGTTTTTCAATTAACTCACCGTCATCGCCGGCGAATTCGACAATATTCAGGCCCAGCATCTCTTTGTCTGGCACATCGGTAATCAATTCATGCACTGAGTGCCAGACAATATCTTCGCGCGCCAGATTCAGAACCTTGGAGTCGACGGTTTCCACCGACAGCGCTTTGGCCTCCACCATAAAAGGCGCATTACGCAATGCTGAGTCAAACGAGTCGTATTTGATGTTAACCAAACGGCGCACTTTGGGAATCGGCGTGATATCGAGGCGAGCTTCGGTGATAAAGGCCAGCGTCCCTTCGGCTCCACACAGCAATCGTGTCAGATTGAAGGTTTGCAGGTCATCGCTGAACACGTGACGCAAGTCGTAGCCGGTGAGGAAGCGGTTCAGTTTCGGGAATTTTTCCAGAATCAGATCGCGTTGGTTACGGCAGCGATTGAGCACCACATTATAGATTCGTCCTTCCGCCGTTGGCGTCGCCGCCAGCTGCTCTGCCAGTTCCGTCGGCATCGCTCGGGTATCAAGAATGTCACCGCCAAGTAATACCGCGCGCAGCCCCTCAACGTGATCCGAGGTTTTGCCGTACACCAGAGAACCCTGTCCGGACGCATCCGTGTTGATCATGCCACCTAGCGTGGCGCGGTTACTGGTTGAGAGTTCAGGTGAGAAGAAGAAGCCATAAGGTTTAAGCCAGGCATTCAGCTGATCTTTGATCACGCCCGCCTCTACTCGTACCCAACCCTGCTCAGTGTTGATCTCAAGGATGCGATTCATGTAGCGCGACATATCAACCACGATGCCCTGGTTCAGCGACTGGCCGTTAGTGCCGGTGCCGCCGCCGCGTGGGGTAAACACCAGGCTGTTGAAACGCGACTCTCCCGCCATACGCGCAATCAGCGCAACGTCAGCGGTTGAACGCGGAAACAGCGCCGCATCGGGCAACAGCTGATAAATGCTGTTATCGGTTGAAAGCGAGAGACGATCGGCATAACTGGTGGCGGTATCGCCGGTAAAGCCTTGCTCTTGTAATGACTGCAGGAATGTCAGCACCAGTTGAACGAGGCCTGGTGCCTGGGAAATCTGTGGGATCATTATTGCGTGACCGAGATGTTGTAAACGTTTGCGTGGTTATTTTTTTCAACCATTGGTTTTATCATATTTTTTTATCGCCTGCTGTTTTTTCAAGAAAGACCGCCACAACATTGGCTTTTTTCTGTTTAATTTTCAGGAAATAGATCATCATTGATCAGGGCCTGAGCGGCCTACCATGAAGGATTAATTGAGGTCAAAACGTTGTGATGAAAAGCCTGCAACGCGGTATGGATCTACCGCAACTGCTGTTCTCGTTGATGTTCATTCTGATCATGATCATCGCCTGTCTGTGGGTGGTACAGCCCTTTATTCTGGGCTTTGCCTGGGCCAGCATGGTGGTGATTGCGACCTGGCCATTAATGATCCGTTTGCAGCATCTGCTGTGGGGGCGACGATCGCTGGCGGTGATCGCCATGACCATACTGTTACTGCTGTTGTTCATTATCCCGATTGCCCTGTTAGTGAGTAGCCTGATCGATAACAGCGCGCCGGTGATTGCCTGGGCAACGCAACGTCATCTGGTTTTCCCGGATTTTGTCTGGCTGCGTGAAATTCCGTATGTCGGCAACAAAACCTACTCCAGCTATCACAAAATGGTCGATGGCGGTGGTACGGCGATTTTGAACCAGCTGCAACCTTATATTGGCCGCACCACCGGCTTCTTTGTGGCGCAGGCCGGCCACTTTGGCCGCTTTATGATCCACCTCGCCGTGATGCTGCTGTTCAGCGTGCTGCTCTACTGGCGCGGTGAGCAGGTCGGACAAGGCATTCGCCACTTCGCCTATCGCATGGCCGGACGCCGTGGTGATGCGGCCGTGCTGCTGGCAGGTCAGGCGATTCGTGCCGTGGCGTTGGGCGTGGTGGTGACGGCACTGGTGCAAGGTGTGCTGGGCGGTGTGGGCCTGGCGATTTCCGGTATCCCTTATGCCACCTTACTCACCGTCCTGATGATTCTGACGTGCCTGGTGCAGCTTGGGCCGTTGGTGGTGCTGGTTCCGGCCATCATCTGGCTTTACTGGAGTGGGGATACCACCTGGGGCACGATATTACTGGTGTGGAGTTGCGTGGTCGGCACCCTCGATAGCGTGCTGCGTCCGATGTTGATTCGTATGGGTGCCGACCTGCCGATGATTCTGATTCTTTCCGGCGTAATCGGAGGATTGATTGCCTTCGGCATGATTGGGTTGTTTATCGGCCCGGTGGTGTTGGCGGTATCCTATCGTCTGGTTTCTGTATGGATGCATGAAGCGCCCGCGCCAGACGATGACCCGCAAACCGCCATCGAAGCGTTAGCCGAGCATGAGGAAGAACAGCCGTAAGCGACTGCACTAAACCCAGCGGTGTAGCGATAAGCACCGCTTCCCTTCTTGTCTCGCCATTTGCCTTACTCACGGCGGTTAATGCTTGTTAATCGCCGCCACATAATTGCCTGCAACATTTCATTTTTTTCATAAGCGATTTTTAAGAAAAAACGCAGATTTAGCCGCTTTAGGTGGATTTCGCTAACGGAATGATTATTTTTCGCACTGAATCATCAGGCGCAACCGTTAAAAAAGCGCAGAAAAGATTATCAGCTTTAAACTAATAAGAGGATTCTTAAAGACGCCAGCAGGCCTGATGAATAACATGAATCCTAAGTTTGAGATCAAACCACTGATTTTTAAACAACCTTTTTCCCCTGAGTAAAGTGAAGAATTGCTGTGTGTAGTCTTTGCCCATCCCCTGTGATGGGCTTTTTTTTGCATTTTTTATGCATAAAGAAAAGGCCAGCAGCGCTGGCCTTAATAATTTCAGTAGGAACGCTTCAGATTTAGCCCGAAAGCGTCCTAATTGATACCTGATTACTGCTTAGCAGCAGCCAATTCCGCCAGATTTATCCAGGTTTGCACCACGGTATCCGGGTTCAATGACAGGCTATCAATGCCCTGCTCCATTAGCCACGCGGCGAAGTCTTCGTGGTCTGAAGGACCCTGACCACAAATGCCAACGTATTTGCCCTGTTTCTTCGCGGCCTGAATCGACATCGAGAGCAGCGCCTTCACGGCCTCGTTGCGCTCATCAAACAGTGCAGAGACCACGCCAGAATCGCGATCCAGACCCAGCGCCAACTGGGTCATGTCATTTGAGCCAATGGAGAAGCCATCAAAGTGCTGCAGGAACTGTTCAGCCAGCAAGGCGTTGGATGGGATCTCACACATCATGATCACCTTCAGACCGTTCTCACCGCGCTTCAAGCCCTGCTTGCCAAGTTCTTCCATCACTGCCGCGGCCTGATCGACGGTACGCACGAACGGAATCATAATCTCGACGTTGGTCAGACCCATTTCATTACGCACGCGTTTCACGGCTTCACACTCCAGCGCAAAGCAATCGCGGAAGCTGTCTGCGACATAGCGCCCAGCCCCACGGAAGCCCAGCATCGGGTTCTCTTCTTCCGGCTCGTAACGCTCGCCGCCCACCAGGTTGGCGTATTCGTTCGATTTAAAATCAGAGAGACGCACAATCACACGCTTTGGTGAGAACGCGGCACCCAATGTGGCAATCCCTTCGGTCAGACGGGCGATGTAGAATTCAACCGGATCATCGAAGCCTTTCATCATCTGGCGGATCTGCTGCTGCAGCTCAGGCGTTTGCTGATCAAATTCCAGCAGCGCTTTCGGATGCACGCCAATCATACGGTTGATGATGAACTCCAGACGCGCCAGACCCACGCCTTCATTTGGCAGACAGGCGAAGTCGAAGGCACGATCCGGATTACCGACGTTCATCATGATTTTCAGCGGCAGATCCGGCATGGTATCGACCTGCGAACTGGTGACTTCAAAGTCCAGCAGATCGTGATAAACATAACCGGTATCGCCTTCAGCACAGGAAACCGTGACCTTGTGGCCATCTCTCAGGTGATCGGTAGCATCACCACAGCCCACGACGGCAGGAATACCCAGCTCACGCGCGATAATCGCCGCATGGCAGGTTCGACCGCCGCGATTGGTAACAATCGCAGAGGCTTTCTTCATGATCGGTTCCCAATCCGGGTCGGTCATGTCCGTGACCAGCACGTCACCTTTCTCGATGCGATGCATTTCGCTGATGTCGTGAATCACCTTCACTTCACCGGCGCCAATGCGATGGCCAATCGCACGGCCTTCGACCAACACCTTGCCTTTACCTTGCAGGGTATAACGTTCCATCACCTGGCCGTTAGAGCGCACGGTTTCCGGGCGCGCCTGCACAATAAACAGTTTGCCGGTGTGACCATCTTTGGCCCATTCGATATCCATCGGGCGCTGATAGTGCTGCTCAATCAGAACGGCCTGACGCGCCAATGCCTGCACTTCGTCATCGGTCAGGCTAAAGCGATCGCGCTGTTCCTGATCGACGTCTTCGATGCGCACCTGCTCACCGTGTTCCTGCGAGTCGGCATACACCATACGAATTTTTTGGAGCCCATGGTGCGGCGCACGATGGCCGGACGATTGGCTGCCAGCGTCGGCTTGTGCACGTAGAACTCATCGGGGTTCACCGCGCCCTGCACCACCATTTCACCAAGACCGAACGCCGAGGTGATGAAGACCACCTGGTCGAAACCGGATTCGGTATCAATAGTGAACATCACGCCTGAAGACGCGAGATCGGATCGCACCATGCGCTGGATACCGGCAGACAGAGCCACACCGCGATGGTCGTAGCCCTGATGCACACGGTAGGAAATGGCGCGATCGTTAAATAAGGAAGCGTAAACGTGCTTCACGGCCACCAGCACCGCATCGAAACCCTGCACGTTAAGGAAGGTCTCCTGCTGCCCCGCGAATGAGGCATCAGGCATGTCCTCAGCGGTGGCCGATGAGCGCACCGCAAAGGAGGCGTCGGCATCATCAGAGGAGAGCTGCTCGTAAGCCGTGCGAATCGCCTCTTCCAGCTCGGGCAGGAATGGCGTATCGACGACCCATTGACGAATTTGTTTACCGGCTTTTGCCAGCTCTTCAACATCATCAATATCCGTTTTGTCCAGCAAATCATAAATGCGCTGGTTCAGTCCGCTTTGATCGAGAAACAGATTAAAGGCGTAAGATGTCGTCGCAAAACCGTTAGGAACGGAGACGCCCAGTGACGACAAGTTAGTAATCATTTCTCCCAGGGAGGCATTCTTGCCACCCACCCGATCAACATCATGCATGCCAAGCTGGTTGTACCAGAGCACTAGCGACTGTTGGTCTTGATTGGACATTGAGATTATCCTTCATTTAAATGATTGGAGCACATGGAACATTTTGCTATTCGCCAAAACAGCCTGGCACAATCAATTAATAAAGACTAAGTGTTGAATCGTTAAAGCAGAAAAAGAAACGCAAAATCGGATTAGTACCTGTGATGATTAGAGTTGCGCAACAGGCTTATTAAGCGCTAACAAACTGCCACAACGATATTTTTCCCCTTTTCAGAGAGTTAGCCATTGCTTTTTGTTGCGCAACGGATTCAGACTTAATTTTATTTTCATCATGAAAATTGCGGGGAAATAGCACTTTTCAAAACAGCATTTCAACTAATATTGCTCATCAGAAGATTGGATAGATCGCAGATTGCCGCCACGATATGGATATTTCATTTTATTTTTAATTAAAATGAAATATAGGCAATGACATTGTTACACAAAAGTAAATGAGAGGATTTTTCGCCTATGAGCACTGAGCGCAGTGTGTTCTACATATCTGATGGCACCGCGATTACCGCCGAAGTTCTCGGGCACGCCGTGTTGTCGCAGTTTCCCGTGATGACCAACAGCGTCACCCTGCCTTTTGTGGAAAACGTCCAGCGAGCACAGGCAGTTAAAGCGCAGATCAATGCCCTTTACCAGCAGAGTGGCGTGCGTCCGATTGTGTTCTTTTCGATCGTGACGCCCGATGTGCGTGAAATCATTCTGGAAAGCGAAGGGTTTTGTCAGGATATCGTGCAAGCGCTGGTGGGTCCGCTGCAAAGCGAGCTTGGCGTATCGTCAATGCCGGTGGCACACCGCACCCACGGCCTGACCGCCAGCAATCTCGGCAAATATGATGCCCGTATAGCGGCGATCGATTATACGCTAGCGCACGATGACGGCATCTCG
Organism: Pantoea rodasii; assembly: GCF_002095465.1. Taxonomy (GTDB): domain Bacteria; phylum Pseudomonadota; class Gammaproteobacteria; order Enterobacterales; family Enterobacteriaceae; genus Pantoea; species Pantoea rodasii. The sequence continues at coordinate 61,968 of NZ_MLFP01000018.1, forward strand.
CTGCGGGGTCTGGAAGATGCGCAGGTCATTTTGCTGGGCGTGTCGCGCTGCGGCAAGACACCGACCAGTCTTTATTTGGCGATGCAGTTTGGCGTGCGCGCGGCAAACTATCCGTTTATCGCCGATGATATGGATAACCTGAAATTGCCTCCGGCGTTACGTGCTCATCAGCATAAGCTGTTCGGGTTAACCATCGATCCTGAACGTCTGGCAGCGATTCGTAAGGAGCGCGCAGAAAATACCCGTTATGCCTCAATGCGTCAGTGCCGCCTGGAAGTGGGCGAGGTAGAAGCCCTGTTCCGCACGCATCAGATTCGTTACCTCAACAGTACCAACTATTCGGTCGAGGAGATTGCCACCAAAATCCTCGACATTATGGGGCTGCGCCGCAGCATGTATTGATTTACAGGCCAGGCCGTAAAGCCTGGCTTCCGTCTTGTTTCACTCACCTTTCTTTTTAGCGGGTTGAATTCGCGGCTTATTGGTTTATTGTGACCACCATCACTTCCCGGTATTTCACCGTCGCGAAGAACAGATTTTGAGAATCCCAATGAACAAGACTGATGAACTGCGTACTGCGCGCATCGGCAGCTTGCTAACGCCCGCTGCGCTTGCGCAAGAACACCCACTTTCGGCAGACGTTGCTGCCACTGTTACTGCAGCGCGCCAGCGTATTGCACGCATTTTAACCGGTAAAGACCCACGACTGCTGGTCATTATCGGTCCGTGCTCGCTGCACGATCCCAAAGCCGCACTGGAATATGCTGAACGCCTCAACGTTTTACGAGTGCGTTACCAGGATCGCCTGGAAATTGTGATGCGTGCCTACTTCGAGAAACCGCGCACCGTTGTCGGTTGGAAAGGATTGATTTCCGATCCGGATCTTGATGGCAGCTTCGATGTTAATCGCGGTATCGCCATCGCTCGCAAGCTGCTGCTGGATATCAATGCTATCGGCATGCCCACCGCCACCGAATTCCTTGATATGGTGATCGGCCAGTTTATTGCCGACCTGATCAGCTGGGGCGCGATTGGTGCACGCACCACCGAAAGCCAGATTCATCGCGAAATGGCCTCAGCGCTTTCGTGTCCGGTTGGATTCAAAAACGGCACCGACGGCAATGTGCAAATCGCGGTAGATGCGATTCGCGCCTCACGCGTCAGCCATATGTTCCTGTCACCGGACAAACACGGTCAGATGACCATCTATCAAACCAGCGGTAATCCGCACGGTCATGTGATCCTGCGCGGTGGTCGTCAACCTAATTACCACGCCGAAGATGTGGCAGCCGCTGCCGCCAACCTGCGGGACTTCAATTTACCGGAACAGTTGATCATCGACTTTAGCCACGGTAACTGCCTGAAACAGCATCGTCGCCAGCGCGACGTCGCAGAAGACGTCGCGGCACAAATTCGTGGTGGATCGCGTGCAGTTGCAGGCGTGATGATTGAGAGTTTCTTACAGGAAGGGAATCAGAAAGTGGTGAGCGGCGAGCCGTTGAACTACGGTCAGTCCATTACCGATCCGTGCCTGAGCTGGGAACACAGCGAAGAAGTGTTAGAGAAACTGGCTGCCGCGATCGACAGCCGTTTCTGAACCGATTAGCTGGAGCAGCTCACCTCCAGCGTTTTGCCCCACTCTGGTGGCCGCTGGCGCAGTTCGGCGCTGACGGCCGCATCATCAAATGGCTGCTGTAAGGCCACATGCAATCGCTGCAGCGCGGCAGTTTCACCCTGCTCAACCTCTTCAATCACCTGCTGTGCCAGATAATTGCGCAATACCAGCGCGGGGTTGGCCGCCCTCATAATCCTCTGCCGTTGATCATCGCTGGCCTCATCCTGCAGCAGGCGCTGACGATAGCGCTCATACCAACCATCAAATGCCGCACGGTCGATAAACTCATCACGCAATGGTGAGCGGATTTGCTGTTGCTGCGTCTCGCTCAATAAACGGAAGGTCAGCGTATAATCGCTGCGCTCTTGCGTCATCAGAGATAACAGTTCGGTCAGTAAGCTGTTGTCATTTGCGTCGGCCGTTAGCAGCCCCAGTTTGGCGCGCATCTTCTCGCCCCAAACGCGCATCAGCTCTGTTTCATAATGACTGAGTGCCTGCTTGAGCTGGTCTGTGCTCATCAACCCTGACAAAGCGTGCGCCAAACGGTTGAGATTCCACAACCCAATCATCGGCTGATTCTCAAACGAATAACGCCCCTGATAATCGCTGTGATTGCAGATGAACCCGGGTTGGTAATCATCGAGGAAACCATACGGACCATAATCCAGCGTCAGTCCGAGGATCGACATGTTGTCAGTGTTCATCACGCCATGCGCAAAGCCTACGCTCTGCCATTGGGCGATCAGGCTGGCGGTACGCTTTACAATATCGGTGAACCACAGCACATAGCGGTCAGCGTCATCGATCAATTGCGGCCAGTGATGACGAATGGCGTAATCCGCCAACTGCCGGACTTTTTCCTGCTCGCCGCCATAGTAAAAGTGTTCAAAGTGACCAAAACGCAGATGACTTTCGGCAATGCGCATCAACATCGCACCGCGTTCCTGCGTTTCGCGCAGCACCGGTTCATCACCAATGGCCAATGCCAGCGCGCGCGTGGTGGGAATACCGAGATGATGCAGCGCTTCTGAAGCCAGGAACTCACGTACGCTGGAGCGAATGACGGCGCGGCCATCCCCCATGCGCGAGTATGGCGTCAATCCAGCCCCCTTAAGATGCCAGTCGAGTTTGCGCCCGCTCTCCAACTGCTGTTCGCCCAGCAGGATGCCGCGGCCATCACCCAGTTGCCCGGCCCACACGCCAAACTGGTGTCCGCTGTAAACCTGCGCCAGTGGTGCCATGCCCGGCAGTAACTCACGACCACTCCAGACACCGTGTCCCTCACCGTCGAACAGTGCTGAATCCAGCTTCATCTCCGCTGCCAGCGGCGCGTTATGGTACAACAGGCGTCCACCCGCCAGCGGCGTTGGGGCCAGCGCGGTGTAAAATCCCGGCAATTCTTGCTGCCAGCTATTAATAAATCGCATCAACACTCCAGGAGGTGCCCAGGCTTCTGGCACCTACATTGCGTATGAACAGTAGCGACCAGTGTAACGCCGACCCGGTATGGATGACAGATGAAAGGATTACTGCTGTGAAGGGGTATGCAGAGTCACATCAGGATAAATAAGATCGCCTAACCGTTCCGCTTTCACCACCGGGAACAGGCTGCCTTGCAAATGCGCACCGTTTAGCGTGCTGACTTTTTCCAGCATCAGATTATCGTCAACGCCACAAATAATCAGCTGGTCGGCATAATCGGAGAAATTATCCACCACCGTTTGCATAAAAGGCGTAAAGGATGCCCGTTTCGCCAGCGCCTGAATAAAGGTTTTATCCATTTTTAACACGCTGAACAGATTATCGTAAACCGCCGTTGCGGGTGCTTTTCCCGCACCAAATTGAGAAAGCGATAAACGAAATTCCTGCTGCAATGCCGCTAACAGTGGCTGTGTTTTACCGCGTGCTAATTGCGGGAATGTCTCGTTAATATCGAGAATTATAAAAGGAAGTTGTTTAAATTTCCTTAACAGAAATTCACTCTCTAGCAGCGTTAACGCCATGGAATCATCAATACGAACCAAAGCGGTAATTTGATGTAGCTCAAAAAAGTCGCGGTACTTTTCCAGCAAAGAAAGCTGCCCCTGCATTAAACGTAATTGCTGAGCATCGTCCAATTGCGGCAACAGCAAATCCTGCGGCAGCGTAATGGGAGCGCTGTCGTGGACGAATTGCGTCACCAGCTCGACCGCAGTCAGCTGGCCCGCCAGTGTATAAACTGGATAGAACCAGGTTTCCGACTGATAGTCGGCAGATAAATGGACTTTCATTTTAACAGCCAGAAGCAGTGGCAATTGGCGCATCGTATATCAATGAAAACGGCCAGGCAATAGGACCAAACGTTAGAAGAGACGCAATTTTATGCCTGATTAAACCGTTTTAAGCCATAAATAAAACTTAAGCCAAATAGCCGGGGTGGATATCCATAATCATTAAATAAATTCAGGCTTATTTTTAGTATTAAAACGCCCTCAGGTAAAGTGCCATTTTAAATGAGAGTTAACTATTTGCAGAAATTCAAAATTATTTAATCGGCTAAATCCATGGAGAATTGAGGGCATTGAATGCTGGTATGGTAATCTTTTAGATGCGACGTGCTTGCCAAAATACTTTGCGCCAATAGACATTATCCAGCGAGGAGCGAATCACGCCCTGACTGGTGGACGCGTGGATAAAGGTGTTGTCTGTATCGTAGATACCAACATGCAGACCATTTTCACCGCTTCCCGTCTTAAAGAACACCAGGTCGCCAGGCAGCAGATCGCGTTTATCGATGCGCGTTCCAATGCCGGTTTGATCAACGGTTGAACGTGGCAATTGCAAATCAAATTTATCGCGGAAGGTCAGATAGACAAAGCCGGAACAATCAACGCCACCGCGGCTTAATCCGCCATAACGATAGGGCGTGCCGCGCCAGCGACCTAACTGGTCGTTGAGCTGAGCAATAACGGTGATCGAATCAGAAAGGTGCCCATTAGGCGGCGGTGAGCGATGGCTGCTACAACCTGCCAATAGCAATGCCAGAATAAAAACCATCAATCGCATCAGAATATTCCCTAAATCCGTCGCCCGGCTGACACTTTAGCGGCAAATCTGCTTCGCAGGCAACGATATTCAGGGAATAAACAGCAGTCGGCCTTGCGGCGTGTCGATGTGTTCAAACGCGGTTTGATAGAGCGGTGATAAATTAGCAGGTGTCAACACGTCCCCGGCACGCCCCTGGCGTACCACTTCACCTTGATGCATCAACCATACGCGGTCAGCATGACGCAGGCTGTGGTTGAGGTCATGCCCGCTGGCAACGACCGTAATACCTGCGTGACATAATTCTCGCAGCAGCATATCCACGGCGCGCTGCTGTGCCACATCCAGCGCCGTCATCGGTTCATCAAGAATCAGCAGTTTGCCATCAGGATTAATCGCTGGATGAATCTGTAATATCACCGCCGCCAGCCGCACCCGCTGCCATTCACCGCCGGAGAGCTGCGTCAGGCTGCGGGTTAATTTGTCCTGCACGCTCAGCTTTGTCAGGACGTCACTGAGCGCGGCATCAGCTTGCGGAGAGAAAGAGGAAAAATGCAGACGCAGATAATGCCAGACCGGCATAGATCCCAATGCCACTTGTTGCTGGGGTAGCCATGCGCGCAATCGTGCCAGCGCAGCGCCACTCAAGCGAGAAAGCGGCTGTGCCGCGAGTTGAATCTCGCCCTGAGCCGGCAGTAATCCGCTCAGCACACTCAGCAAGGTACTCTTCCCCGCGCCGTTTGGCCCCACCAAATGCACCTGTTCACCGGCATCGACGCTGAGGTTAACGGGAGCCAGCCGTCCTGCCACGCTGGCTCCCTGACACTGCAACAGCATTTACTCTGCCAGCGCCTGCTCGACGCGCTTCAGGATGATCGGATCATCTGGCGTCATGTCCGGTGAGAAGCGTGCAACCACCTGCCCCTGCTTATTAATGAGGAATTTTTCGAAGTTCCACAAAATATCGCCCTCTGCTTTTGGCGCGCGGCCTTTGCTGACCATGCGCTCGAGGAAACCACTGCCTTCCGGACGCTCAGCTTCTGGCTGTGCGGCGGTCAGTTGCGCATACAGCGGATGACGATGAGCGCCATTCACCTCGGTTTTATCGAACATGGGGAAGGTGACGCCATAGGTGGTGCTGCAGAACGTTTTGATCTCTTCGTTGCTGCCCGGCTCTTGCTCCAGGAACTGGTTGCACGGGAAACCGAGCACGCTAAAATTTTTGTCTTGCCAGGCTTTCTGCAATGACTCCAGCTGCTCATATTGCGCCGTCAGTCCACATTTTGACGCCACGTTGACCACCAACAGTACGTTGTCTTGATACTGCGCCAGCGTGGTTTTTTCGCCGTCCAGGGTAACCAGTTCGGTCTGATAAATGCTCATTGTCGATTCCTGTTGTTGATACCAAGATGCCAGCCGCAGCTAGCGCGAAGACTTCACTAATAGCACAATAAACAGCGGCGCTCCCAACGTGGCTGTGACCACGCCAATTGGCAATTCCGCAGAGGTCAGTACCAGCCGGGCAATGATATCCGCTCCCAGCAGCACCGCGGCTCCCGCTAATGCCGCAGCGGGCAGCAGATAGCGATGATCGCTGAATCCACTCAAGCGTAACAAATGCGGAATGACCAATCCGACAAACCCAATCGCGCCGGCCATCGCCACGCTGGTTCCCACCAGCCAGCCCATTGCCAGCACCAGGAGATTACGCCATAACAGCAGCGGCAGACCCAGCTGGCGAGCCGAGGTTTCCCCCAGGGCCAACAGATTCAGCATCCGCGCGGTGGCTGTGAGCAGCAGCGTGACCGGTAATAGCGCCAGCATCATCCAGCCATAACGCCAGTCAATGCCGCTAAAGCCACCCATCATCCAGTACATTAACTGGCGCAGATCGAGGCTGGTGCTAAAGTACACGGCCCATGTCATCACTGCGCTACAGATAATGCCGAGCGCCACCCCCGTCAGCAATAAACGACTGACGGAAAGCTGGCGATGAGCAAAGTGCAGCAGTATCAGGGTAATCATCAACGCCCCGGCCATCGCCGCCAGCGCCAGGCTCCACAGCGAGCCATTACCCAGCATCACGCCCAACACCAGACCGATGCCAGCACCGTTGGAGACACCAAGCAGGCCGGGTTCAGCGAGAGGATTGTTAAACAGCGCCTGCATCACCACTCCGCACACCGCCAGCGCCGCCCCAACCAACAATACGGCCAGCGTGCGCGGTAAACGCAGTTGCCAGACAAACAGCTCACCGTTCGGCGAGAACCATTGGGTTGGCGCTATCCAGCTGTCACCGGCGCACAGGCTAAGCACAAACAGCAATAGCAAAGCTGCGCTGAGCACAATAAGCCAGCGTTGGCTCCGACGATCGGCCTGACGGGCGAGCTGGTCCAGCAGTGTCATAAATAAGATTGGCTGAGAAAACAGAGATTTGATTGTAGTGGGATTGTGGCAAAAGAAAGCGGCACTGTGGAAGTGCCGCGGGGGATCGCTTACTGGTGTGGCGGGATCGGCTGACCGTGATTATCACGCTTATCGTGATTATCATGGTTATCACGCTGGTCATGCTGCGGCTCACGCGGCTGCGGCTTATTATCATGACGCGGCGCATTGCCAGGATGCTGAGACTGCCAGCCGTTACCGTTCCAGTAACCGTGCGGGCCTTTCGTACCAACGCGCTGGTTATGGTGCTGTTTCCACCATGTTGGCGCACGCCAGTCGTAGCCATCCCAATAGTAGCCACGCTTATCCTGATCACCGATATGAATAGAAACACCCGGTGTGTTGATGTTAACGGAAACATTGGCGCTAGCCAGCAGCGGCATGCCTAACAGCATGCTCAGTAAAAGTGCTGTCTTTTTCATCAGCGAAAACCTCTTGTTATGTGATGGCGCTGTTATAACAAATGGTTTGGCGCAGTCACTATCAGCGAGGGCCGATTTTCATGCTATTTTCCGGATACTTACGAAATCCTGACATTATGGAAACATTGCGCAGAACGCCTGTTTTTCAGCCAATAAAAAAGGCCGCTAAGCGGCCTTTTTGTCATACTGAAATTAGTCAGCATCCTTGGGTGTCGCGTTCTCGACGCGACTTTTCAACTTCTGCCCCGGACGGAATGTCACCACTCGGCGGGCGGTGATTGGAATATCTTCCCCCGTCTTCGGGTTACGGCCTGGACGTTGGTTTTTGTCACGCAGATCAAAATTACCAAATCCGGACAGCTTTACCTGTTCACCGTTCTCTAACGCGCGGCGAACTTCTTCAAAGAAGAGCTCAACCAACTCTTTGGCATCGCGTTTGCTCAACCCGAGTTTTTCAAACAGGTACTCTGACATTTCAGCTTTTGTAAGCGCCATAGGTTCAATCCCTCAAGGTTGCCTGGAATCGCTCTTTTAATGCCGCAACGCATTTTGCAACGGTGGCGGCAATCTCCTCTTCTTCGAGTGTCCGGCTGGTATCCTGCAAAATTAGGCTAATCGCGAGGCTCTTTTCGCCCTCGTTTACGCCCTTACCACGGTACACGTCAAACAAGTTTACGCCAACTACCTGATTTACGCCAACTTTCTTACACTCCGCGATGATATCTGCTGCAGGCACGTTTTCAGCCACGACTACAGCGATGTCACGACGGTTTGCCGGGAAGCGTGAAATCTCGCGCGCGTCAGGCAGGACGCGGTCTGCGACCTTATTCCAAAGCAGTTCAAACACTAAGGTGCGGCCGTTGAGATCCAGCTTACGTTCCAGCTCTGGATGAACCACTCCGATAAATCCGATTCGTTCGCCGCGTAAATAAATTGCCGCGCTCTGACCTGGATGCAGCGCCGGATTGGCTTCTGCACGGAAAGAAATCTCATCAAGTTTACCGGTCAAATCCAGCAGCGACTCTAAATCGCCTTTTAAATCATAGAAGTCAACCGTCTGACGCGCCAGATCCCAATGCTCTTCAAAGCGATTGCCGCTTAAAACACCCGCCAGCATAAGATCCTGACGAATGCCGAGATTGGCCTGCGTATCAGGAACAAAGCGCAAACCGCTCTCAAACAGGCGCACACGGCCCTGTTGACGGTTTTGGTTATACACCACCGCACCGAGCAGACCGGTCCACAGTGACAGACGCATCGCCGACATATCGCTGGAAATCGGGCTAGGCAGAATCAGCGCTTCTTCACCCGGATGTAACAGCTGCTGAAGTTTAGGATCCACGAAGCTATACGTGATCGCTTCCTGATAACCTTTATCCACCAGCAGGCTGCGCGCACGCTTCAGCGACAAATCAGCTTCACGGTGCTTTGTCATGATCAGGCTAGCTTTAACCGGCACGTCAGGGATGTTGTTGTAGCCGTATACGCGCGCGACTTCTTCAACTAAATCTTCCTCGATGGCCATGTCGAAACGCCAGCTCGGCGCAACCGCATGCCATTCGCCGTTACCCACGGTGACTTCGCAGCCGAGGCGCGTCAGGATGTCAGTGACCTGCTCATCAGCAATGACGTGGCCAATCAGGCGATCGAGTTTTTCGCGACGCAGGTTAATAGTGGCGCGTGCCGGCAGTTTGCTGGCATCGGTTTGATCGATGATCGGGCCTGCTTCGCCGCCGCAAATGTCGAGCAGCAGCTGAGTGGCGCGTTCAATCGCTTTAAATTGCAGTGCAGGATCGACGCCGCGCTCGTAACGGTGTGAAGCATCGGTATGCAGGCCCTGACGGCGCGCACGACCGGTGATCGCCAGCGGTTCAAAGAAGGCGCACTCGAACAGTACGTTTTGCGTTTCTTCATTGACGCCAGAGTGCTCGCCACCAAAGATGCCGCCCATCGCCAGTGCTTTCTGGTGATCGGCGATCACCAACGTATCGCTGCTGAGTTTGGCTTCAGTGCCGTCCAGCAAGGTCAGCACTTCGCCCTCTTCAGCCATACGCACCACGATACCACCGTCAATGCGGTCGAGATCAAAGGCATGCATTGGCTGACCGAGTTCCAGCAGAACGTAGTTGGTGATATCTACGACGGGATCGATAGAGCGAATACCGCAGCGGCGCAGTTTTCACGCATCCACAGTGGCGTTGCCGCTTTCACGTTGATCCCTTTCACTACGCGGCCAAGATAACGTGGGCACGCGTCTGTTGCATCGACACGAATCGGGAAGGTGTCGGTCAGCGTGGCTTTAACGGGCTCAATGGTCGGTTCGGTCAACGGCAGACCGTTCACCACCGCCACATCGCGCGCAATCCCGATAATACCAAGGCAGTCAGCGCGGTTTGGCGTGACGCTGATTTCAATGGTGTTGTCGTTCAGTTGCAGATAATCACGGATGTCAGTGCCAATCGGCGCATCGGCTGGCAGTTCGATGATGCCACTGTGATCGTCGGAAATACCCAGCTCAGAGAACGAGCACAGCATGCCTTCAGAAGGCTCACCGCGCAATTTAGCCGCTTTGATTTTGAAATCGCCCGGCAATACGGCACCCACGGTGGCAACCGCGACTTTCAGGCCCTGACGGCAGTTTGGCGCGCCACAGACGATATCCAGCAGGCGATCGCCGCCAACATTGATTTTAGTCACGCGCAGTTTATCGGCGTTCGGATGCTGGCCGCACTCCACCACTTCACCGACCACCACGCCATGAAACGCGCCGGCGACGGGTTCAACGCCGTCCACTTCGAGGCCGGCCATCGTAATTTGCTCAGACAGCGCAGCGCTGTCCAGGGCTGGATTTACCCATTCGCGTAACCAGAGTTCACTGAATTTCATTGGATAACCTGCCCTTATTTAAATTGTTTGAGGAAACGTAAATCATTTTCGAAGAAGGCGCGCAGGTCATTCACACCGTAACGCAGCATAGTAAGACGCTCCATGCCCATGCCGAAAGCGAAGCCGGAGTAGATTTCCGGGTCGATGCCCACATTACGCAGAACGTTCGGGTGCACCATGCCGCAGCCCAGCACTTCCAGCCACTTGCCGTTTTTACCCATTACATCCACTTCAGCGGACGGTTCGGTGAACGGGAAGTAAGAAGGACGGAAGCGAATCTGCAGGTCTTCTTCAAAGAAATTGTTCAGGAAATCGTGCAGCGTGCCTTTCAGATTGGTGAAGCTGATGTCTTTGTCGACGATCAGACCTTCCATCTGATGGAACATTGGGGTGTGGGTCTGATCGTAGTCGTTACGATAGACGCGACCCGGCGCGATGATGCGGATTGGCGGCTGCTGGTTTTTCATGGTGCGGATCTGCACGCCAGACGTTTGGGTACGCAGCAGGCGAGTGGCATCAAACCAGAAGGTATCGTGGTCGGCACGCGCTGGGTGATGTCCCGGAATATTCAGGGCATCAAAGTTATGATAGTCATCTTCGATTTCCGGCCCGGTAACCACGGCAAAGCCCAACTCGCCGAAGAAGTTTTCGATACGATCAATGGTACGCGTGACCGGATGCAAACCACCATTCTCAATGCGACGTCCCGGCAGTGAGACGTCGATGGTTTCCGCTGCAAGACGGGCATTCAGTTCGGCGCTCTCCAGCGTATTTTTACGCTCGGTCAGGCGGTCCTGTACCTGCTGCTTCGCTTCGTTAATCACGGCGCCTGCTGCCGGGCGGTCTTCCGCTGGCAGTTCACGCAACGTGGTCATTTGCAGCGTCAGGTGCCCTTTCTTACCCAGAAATTCGACGCGCACGGCGTCCAGGGCGACGATATCCGACGCCTCGTCGATGGCGGCCGTGGCACGGGCCACCAGGTCTGCGAGTTGGGACATGATTTCCTCTTCTTCCAGCCGGGCTGGTCAGTTCTTGTTAGGATCGTACGATCCGATTAAGTGTCGCCAGAAACAAAAAAGCCTCCACGAGGGAGGCTTTCAGCGCGATTTTTCGTTTCTTTTCTTATGCGCAAAAGCCCCCGATTTTCAGGCGCTAAAGTAAAAAAAGAAACGGAAAATAGCAGCGTGCATGCTTGCGTTACCTTGTCTTGATAGAAACCGCACTATTGAAAAGCCCAGCGGTTAAAATGTCAATCTTTTGCGTGAGTTGCAGGCAATAAAAAAGGGAGCAAGCTCCCTTTTTCATCTGACTTACGCCAGAGCTGATTTTGCTTTTTCGACCAGTGCCGTGAAGGTCACTTTGTCGAATACAGCGATGTCAGCCAGAATCTTACGGTCGATTTCAATAGAGGCTTTTTTCAGGCCATTAATGAAACGGCTGTAAGAGATACCGTTCTGACGGGCCGCAGCGTTGATACGCGCGATCCACAGCTGACGGAACTGACGCTTACGTTGACGACGGTCACGGTAAGCATACTGACCAGCTTTGATAACAGCCTGGAAAGCAACGCGGTAAACACGTGAACGTGCACCGTAGTAGCCTTTAGCTTGTTTTAAGATTTTTTGTGACGTGCGCGAGCAATTACACCACGTTTAACGCGAGCCATGTGAGCTCTCCTATATCATATTCTGTGATGCCCTATCCCCTGCGATACGCAAAGTTTTCAGGCAGATTTATAAAAAGTTTACTTATGCGTACGGCAGGCAGGCAATAACCAGACCCAGATCGCCTTTAGACACCATGCCTTTCGGACGCAGGTGACGTTTACGCTTAGTAGACTTCTTAGTCAGAATATGACGCAGGTTCGCGTGCTTACGCTTGAAGCCGCCAGAAGCGGTCTTCTTGAAGCGCTTAGCCGCGCCACGGACAGTTTTAATCTTTGGCATTTTTACAAATATCCACTTCGCATTGTTAATAAAATGAATCAGACAGGCGAATAAAATTCCGCACAGCGCGAGCGCTGCGCGGCATTATTACTTGAAGGCCTACTGTTTCTTCTTCGGTGCGAGCACCATGATCATCTGACGACCTTCGATCTTCGAAGGGAAGGACTCGACAATCGCCAGATCCATGTCTTCACACAGGTCTTTACGGACGCGGTTAAGCACTTCCATACCGATCTGCTGGTGCGCCATCTCACGACCGCGGAAACGCAGCGTGATTTTGGCTTTATCGCCCTCTTCCAGAAAGCGAATCAGGTTGCGTAGTTTGACCTGATAGTCGCCATCATCGGTACCAGGACGGAATTTGATTTCCTTGACCTGGATAACTTTCTGCTTCTTCTTCTGTTCCTTAGAAGACTTACTCTTTTCATAAAGGAACTTGCCGTAATCCATAATACGGCAAACCGGCGGTTCGGCGTTCGGGCTGATTTCAACTAAATCTACGCCAGCTTCTTCGGCTTTTTCAATTGCTTCGCGCAATGTAACAATGCCAAGTTGCTCGCCGTCTACGCCAGTTAAGCGCACTTCGGTAGCTCGGATTTCGCCGTTGATACGGTTCGGACGCGTTGGTTGTACTCTTTTTCCGCCTTTAATAACCTTATTCCTCTAATTGGTGAAGATGTCGGCTGCGAATCTCTTGTTGCAGCTTCTCAACAAACACATCTACGTCCATGCTCCCGAGGTCTTTACCACGGCGGGTGCGCACGGCAACTTTGCCTGCTTCCACCTCTTTCTCACCGCAAACCAGCATATAAGGGACGCGACGTAATGTGTGCTCGCGGATTTTAAAGCCTATCTTCTCGTTTCTCAAGTCTGCTTTGACACGAATGCCCGCTTTCTGCAATTTCTTTGTCAATTCGCTGACATAATCTGCCTGACTGTCGGTAATATTCATCACCACAGCTTGCACCGGTGCCAGCCAGCTCGGGAAGAAGCCCGCAAATTCTTCGGTCAGGATGCCGATAAAGCGCTCCATGGAACCGAGAATCGCACGGTGAATCATAACCGGCGTCTGACGATCGTTATTTTCGCCTACATAAGTCGCATCCAGGCGTTTTGGCAGGGAGAAGTCTAGCTGAACGGTGCCACACTGCCATGGGCGGTCGAGGCAATCGTACAGAGTAAACTCAATTTTCGGGCCGTAGAAGGCCCCTTCTCCTGGCTGATACTCGAACGGAATCTCGTTCTCCTTCAGCGCTTCTGCCAAATCCACTTCCGCACGGTCCCACATTTCATCGGTGCCGATACGTTTTTCCGGACGGGTCGACAGTTTCACCACGATTTTTTCGAAACCGAAGGTGCTGTACATGTCGTAAACCATGCGGATACAGCTGTTCACTTCATCACGTACCTGATCTTCGGTACAGAAGACGTGAGCATCATCCTGAGTAAAGCCACGCACGCGCATCAGGCCATGCAACGCACCCGATGGCTCGTTACGGTGGCAGCTACCAAACTCCGCCATACGCAGCGGCAGGTCGCGGTAGGATTTCAGACCCTGGTTAAAGATCTGAACGTGGCCTGGGCAGTTCATTGGCTTGATGCAATATTCACGGTTCTCAGAAGAGGTGGTGAACATCGCTTCTTTGTAGTTTTCCCAGTGGCCGGTTTTTTCCCACAGCACGCGGTCCATCATGAACGGACCTTTGACTTCCTGGTAGTCATACTCTTTCAGCTTGGTACGCACGAACACTTCCAGTTCACGGAAGATCGTCCAGCCGTCATTATGCCAAAACACCATGCCCGGCGCTTCTTCCTGCATATGATACAGGTCAAGCTGCTTACCGATTTTACGGTGATCGCGCTTCGCCGCTTCTTCTAAACGCTGCAGATAAGCTGCCAGCTGCTTCTTATCACTCCACGCGGTACCGTAGATGCGCTGCAGCATTTTGTTATCGCTATTGCCGCGCCAGTAAGCACCGGAGATTTTCTGCAACTTAAAGTGATGGCAGAAACGCATGTTCGGCACGTGCGGACCGCGGCACATGTCGATATATTCTTCATGTTGATACAGGCCAGGACGATCGTCATGGCTGATGTTTTCGTCAAGAATGGTGGTTTTGTAGCTTTCGCCACGTTCAGCAAACACATCACGTGCTTCCTGCCAGCTCACCTTTTTCTTCACAACATCGTAATTAGTCTCAGCCAACTGGTGCATACGCTTTTCCAGCAGCTCAAGATCTTCTTGCGTCAGGGTGTGTTCGAGGTCGACATCATAATAGAAGCCGTTATCAATCACCGGACCAATCGCCATTTTGGTGTTCGGCCACAGCTGTTTAATCGCATGCCCTAACAGGTGCGCACAGGAGTGACGGATAATTTCCAAACCGGCTTCATCTTTGGCGGTGATAATCGCCACCTGAGCATCTTCGGTGATCGGATCAACCGCATCCACCAGTTCGCCATTTACACGACCGGCAATACAGGCTTTCGCCAGGCCCGGTCCAATATCCAGGGCAATGTCCATCACGCTGACCGGACGGTCAAATACGCGCTGGCTGCCATCAGGAAGAGTAATTACTGGCATTTCATATCCTTAATTGCAGTGGTAAGCCACACGAAAGCCTACATGCAACATTGAGTTCTGTTTGAGTAACCCGGCGTAATGTCAGACCCACATTGTCGGAATGACGCCAGGAATGTAAAGCGCCGGAGATAATAGCAGCTTTCTTCCGCGATCTAAACCCGTCAATAAATGCGCTAAGCCAAAGAGAGATAAAAAAAACCGCTGCGAGGCATGGCCAGGCAGCGGGTTTTCGATCGCGGCTCGCTTACATGGCGTAAGAGAGCTGGATGGTGGTTTTGGTGTCGGTACGATCCGGCGCAGATTCCGGCGGATTGTTGTTCCAGGTCACGTTATACGCCAGCTTCAATGCGAAGTGTTCGTTAATAGCGACCTGCAGACCGGTTTCGGAGTTCAGCGTGGTGTCTTCACCGAAGCTGCTCAACACGGAAACACCCTGGATAAATTTGGTGGTATCCGTCAGCTGCCACTGATAGCTCACTGCGCCATAACCCAGTGCTTTGGTTTCATGTCCACCATCGTGGAAATCATCGTAACGCACACCAGGACCAAATTCAGCACGCAGCGAGTGCACTGGGCCGCTCAGCAGCTGTCGACCGTAACCAGCGGTTAATACATCACGTGAGTCGTAACCGTTGAAACGGTCACTCAACCAGCTCGCCTGACCAAACAGGTAGTCAGCGCTGTTGAGGTTATAACGAGAACGACCACCGATGTTGTAGGTCTCAGATGAACGCTCATCGTTTGAAGAGTTGTTCGCCGCGTTACCCCAGAGACTGAATGCAGTCCGGGTCTGGTACCACGTCATGTTGGTCGCAGCACTCAGCGCGGAGCTGGTGGTGTTACCGGTTTGAGCCAGATATCCCGCTGACGCGCTGCCTTCAAACGGTTTTTTCGCCGTAGAAGGGTCATCCATGGAGGTGAAAACGGTGTTATCTGCAAATGCCTGGTGACAAAATGCTCCAGCAGAGAGCAATAAAACAGCGGACAGCTTGTTAAAGGCTTTCATTAAATGTAACCCGTACGACAGTTTAGAAAAACGTTGAGTCTGAAGCGTTTTCCCGGTCAATCAATGCAATTTACCGTAAGTATTGTAAAAAAGTATGAAATCACCGAAAAAGCCAGGAAACCCGCTGGCACCGCTCGTTTAATGGGATTGTTCCCATTTTCGCTGCGCATTATAAGAGGCAATTACCGAAATAGCAGCCCAGTTGCTACAAGAATTTTCTTAACTCAGCTGACGTTGATTTACACCCTTCCACCACGCCGAATTGTACAGAACTCGCTCTAACACCAGCACTGGTCTACGCTGAAATCTGTTCCATTACAATGAGGTGAATAATGAGTGATCACGACCTGAAACGTTACATTGTCACGTTAAATTATGCGAATGAGAGCCTGGGTGACCTGCAATCCCTCAACAGCGTGATGGTGAGTGGCGGATACAGCACAACGTTACATGATGATGAAGGCCATTCTCACGAACTGGGCACCAACAGTTTTGGCATCATTAGTGCACTCGATGAACATGAACTGGCAGCGCATGCCGCCGGTCTGGCTGATGTGGCTCTGCATCGTGAAGCCCACGTTGAAGTCACCACACTGCAGGCGTTTCTGAAAGCTCAACCCTGACGCGCGTCAAAATAATCGCATCACCGCTGGTTTTGCTGAAGTTTTGAGCGCTACAATCGAACTTACGCAGCGAATAAAGAGGATTACCCAATGTGGTCAGCCATTAGTCGTCTGTTAAGCGAACACGCCGCGATGCCGAAATTACTGAAAAATATGAGCTGCCCGGTGGCGATGTCCATCCCGCCTGGCGTATTCGTTATGGCGAGCTGGACGTATTCGTGAAATGCAATACGCGCGATATGCTCACATTATTCAGCTGGGAAGCTGACCAGCTTGATTTGCTGGCGCGTACGCAGACCGTTCGGGTGCCGAAGGTGTACGGCGTAGGCAATGACCGCGACAACAGTTTTTGCTGCTGGAGTATATTCAGCCTGAAGCGCTCAACGATCACAGCGCTTACCAGCTCGGCCAGCAGCTGGCTCATCTGCATCAGTGGAGCGAACAGCCGCAGTTTGGCCTCGATTACGACAATAACATCACCACTTCACCTCAGCCCAATAGCTGGCTTCGTCGCTGGTCGGTATTTTTGCCGAGCAGCGTATTGGCTGGCAGCTGCAGCTGGCCGCGGAAAAAGGCGTGCAGTACGGCAATACCGAATTAATCGTCGATTGTGTGCAGCGCACTCTGGCAAACCATCATCCGCAGCCTTCTTTATTGCACGGTGACTTGTGGCCCGCCAACTGCGCAGGCAGCAGCAGCGGTCCGTGGTTGTTCGATCCCGCCTGCTATTGGGGTGACCGCGAATGTGACCTTGCCATGCTGAGCTACTACGCTGAGCTGCCGCGGCAGATTTACGAGGGTTATCACGCGGTGTGGCCACTGGTGGAAGGATTTTCGCAGCGCCAGCCGGTTTATCAACTCTATTATTTGCTGAACCGCGCAAACGTGTTTGCCGGTAATTGGACCCTGGAAGCGCAATTCGCGATTGGTCAGTTGCTGGATGAAGATGCGTCAGAAGAACGTCAGGCCAGACCGGCCTGACGCTTTACAGCATGCCCAACAGTTTGAGGATAAAGTATCCGGCGATGGCAATCACAATCGGCAGGATATAGAGCGGGAAGATTTGCAGTAAAATGGTATGACGCGGTACGTGAATTTTATCTTCCAGCTGCGCCCGCGTGCGGCCATCCGTTCCTTTCGCCTGTTCCAGAATCAACTGATCTTCAATACCTTCTTTGATATGGCGTGATTGACGCCACATGCGTGCGCCCGAAGCCTGCAGTGCAATGCCAACAAAGATCAGAATGTAGATGATCCAGAAGCCGATATTGGCGCCACCGCGGAACTCCGGCACCGGTGAGTTTTGCCAAAACATATTAAGAAACGGCGTATTGAACTTGATCATGTCGACCATGACATGGACAAAATCGAGCATCACCGCATCAATACCGGGCTGTTTTTCACTGTGTTTAAACATGAAGCCCAACATCGAGATGATGGTGGATAGCAGCGCCGGAATAAAAATTACCCAGCCAGCCACTCGCTTGAGGATGGCGATGCGGCCAGCCTGTTGGTAAGTCATGGTGTCTCCCTTCACATACAATAGTTTTGCCCTAAGTCTACCTGCACTGATGCATTTTTTCCTGAAAAATGCGTAACCTGCCGTGAGGCGGTTTTTTCCCGACAGCACATGGTAAGGTAGGGCAAATTTCAAACGGAGCTGTTGTATGTCTTATCGTCGCCCGGTGTTAGCCGCTATTTTTGATATGGACGGATTGCTGATCGATTCGGAACCGTTGTGGGACCAGGCTGAACTGGATGTTTTTTCCAGCCTGGGCGTGGATATCACGCGCCGTCATGAACTGCCGGATACGCTGGGTTTGCGCATCGATCAAACCGTTCGCATGTGGTACGAAGCCTTGCCGTGGAGCGGTCCGGATCAGGCGGAGGTGACACAGCGTATCATTGCACGCGCGCTGGCGTTGGTCGAAGAGACGCGCCCGCTGTTACCCGGCGTTGAGCAGGCGCTGCAGCTGTGTCAGCAGCAGGGATTGAAAATCGCCCTCGCCTCGGCTTCTCCGCTGTTTATGTTAGAACGTGTGCTTGAGATGTTTGATCTGCGCAAGTATTTCGTTGCCATCGCCTCTGCGGAAGCACTGCCTTACAGCAAACCCCATCCACAGGTGTACCTGGATGCGGCGGCAAAGTTAGGCATCGATCCGCTGAACTGCGTGACGCTGGAAGATTCATTTAATGGCTTGATCGCCACCAAAGCCGCGCGGATGCGTTCGATTGTGGTGCCTGCCGCTGAATATCGTGATGATGCCCGCTGGGCGCTGGCGAATGTGAAGCTGGCGGATTTGACGCAGCTGAAGGCTGAGCATTTGTTTAACTGAGACTCTCCGTCATACCGGACAGACCCGATCGTTCGCACAATTGAATCCATCCCAGTAGATTGTCCAGGCCAGCTTTGGCACGGACAATCTGTTCTTCACACCAGACTTCCCTCTCAACTTATCTCATCGCTCTTTAGCATCGAGATTGATCGTTCACGCAAATAAATAAAACATCGTTTCATTTTTATTGAATTCAAATTCCATCCTGCCTAAGATGCCTAAAGACCCGTTACGGGGCACTTCTTTTCACTTCGAGAGGTCTGAGATGGACGTTCGTCAAAACATTCACACCCTGCCTGTCAATACTGCCGGTTTACCTCACGCACATCGGCTCATGCCCGCCAAAGCGCGCTGCGCTAACAGGAGCGAAAGATGATTCTCAACGCATTTAATCTTGAAGGTAAAATCGCGCTGGTGACCGGATGTAACACCGGCTTAGGCCAGGGCATGGCGTTGGGATTGGCGCAGGCTGGCTGCGACATCATTGGCGTCAACCGCGCTGGGCCAGCTGATACCCAGGCCAAAGTTGCAGCGCTGGGCCGCCGCTTTTGGTCAATACAAGCCGATCTCACCCAGCCCTCTGTGGTGCCACACATTGTGGAGCAAGCCATTGCTCAGGCCGGACACATCGACATTTTGGTGAATAACGCCGGGATTATTCGTCGCGATGATGCCCTTAACTTCAGCGAGCAGGATTGGGACGATGTGATGAACATCAACAGCAAAAGTCTGTTCTTCCTGTCGCAGCAGGTCGCCCGCCAGTTTATCGCGCAGGGTAAAGGCGGAAAGATCATTAACATTGCCTCGATGCTGTCATTCCAGGGTGGCATTCGTGTGCCTTCTTACACTGCATCGAAAAGCGCGGTGATGGGATTAACACGTCTGATGGCAAACGAGTGGGCGAAACACGGGGTTAACGTCAACGCCATCGCACCCGGTTATATGGCGACCAACAACACCGAACAACTGCGCAATGATGAGTCGCGCAACGAGGAGATCCTCGGACGCATTCCTGCCGGGCGCTGGGGCATCCCCGACGATATGATGGGCCCAATCGTTTTCCTCGCCTCTGACGCATCAGATTATATCAATGGTTATACGCTGGCCGTCGACGGTGGATGGTTAGCACGCTAACCTGTTCATTTCCCGCGTCATTATGACGCGGGAAAGTGAAAAATATTAACGCTTCGTTACAGCGTCACCGTTCTATTTTACTGGATAAATCCCTATACTGGATGCATCGACAGTTTTTGCAGCCAGGTTTTATCATGACGGCCGAAGGCCATATCATTTTTGCCATTGCCAGCGCGATTTTTGCCAAGCGTGCGGAGTTGACGCCAGTGATGGCCAGCGCCGACTGGTGGCATTTGGTGCCTGCTGCGCTGTTGACCTGTCTGCTACCTGATATCGATCATCCCAAATCCGTTTTAGGCCAGCGTTTAAGATGGATTTCGCACCCCATCGCGCGCGCGTTTGGCCATCGTGGATTCACGCACAGTTTGCTGGCAGTGGCCGTCAGTTTGTGGCTATTCCAGATTAACGTGCCCGCTGACTGGTTCCTGCCAGCGGACGTGCTTCAAGGCCTCACATTGGGCTATCTCAGCCATATTGTCGCCGATATGCTGACGCCGGCTGGCGTACCTTTACTGTGGCCATGCCGCTGGCGCTTTCGTCTGCCACTGCTCAATAGCCAAAAAGGCAATCAACTGGAGCGGGCACTTTGCCTCGCATTGGTGGGTTACGCTCTGTGGTTTCCGGCTGGCATGCCCTCTTTTGGTGCCAACGGTTGGCCCGAGCAACTGTTTAATACGCTACAAAACGGAGTGGGTCGGTTAGTTAATGGCCAAGGCGGGCAATAAACAGACAAATCAATCCATAAAGTTATAAACCATTCCTTTTGAGTATAAACCTGCACTTTCCTGAACTGGTAACATTCCTGACATTCCCTGACGGGAACTTACTGTTTTCCGCGCCAGCCTGATTTGCTGCGCGGCACATCTCTGGAGTCGAGCATGGATTTTCCCCTCATTATTAATATCGTCGCCTTTGTGGCGCTGCTGATTCTGTTGAATCGCATTGGCAACCAAAGCTGGAGTCTATCGAAGCGCGTCCTGACTGGTTTAGTGATTGGCGTGCTGTTCGGCCTGGCGTTACAAACCATTTATGGCGAAAACAGCCCGGTCGTTAAAGCCTCAATTGGCTGGTTTAACATTGTCGGCAACGGCTACGTGCAGTTGCTGCAGATGATTGTGATGCCGCTGGTGTTTGCCTCAATCCTCAGCGCGGTGGCACGTCTGCATAATGCCTCGTCATTGGGTAAAATCAGCGTCCTGACCATTGGCGTGTTGCTGTTCACCACCGCCATTTCCGCTCTGGTGGGTGTGATGGTCACCGGTCTGTTCGGCCTGAGCGCTGAAGGTCTGGTGCAGGGCGTGCAGGAAACCGCGCGCCTGAGTGCGATTCAGAGTAATTATGTCGGTAAAGTCGCCGACCTCAGCACGCCGCAGCTGCTGCTCTCCTTCATCCCGAAAAATCCGTTTGCCGATATGGCAGGCGCGAACCCTACGTCGATTATCAGCGTCGTGATTTTTGCCGCCTTCCTCGGTGTCGCCGCTTTGCAGTTATTGAAAGATGACAAAGTCAAAGGCGAACGCGTGCTGGTCGCGATTGACACCCTGCAATCCTGGGTGATGAAGCTGGTGCGTTTGATCATGAAGCTGACGCCTTACGGTGTACTGGCGCTGATGACCAAAGTCGTCGCCGGTTCCAACCTGCAGGACATCATCAAGCTGGGCGGTTTCGTGGTTGCGTCTTATCTTGGTCTGGCGATTATGTTTGGCGTGCACGCGCTGCTGCTGTCGGTGAATGGCATCAACCCGATGCGCTTCTTCCGCAAAGTGTGGCCGGTAATCACTTTCGCTTTCACCAGCCGTTCCAGTGCAGCCAGTATTCCGCTGAACGTCGAAACTCAGACGCGCCGTCTTGGCGTGCCAGAATCCATCGCTAGCTTCTCCGCGTCTTTCGGTGCCACTATCGGCCAAAACGGCTGTGCGGGTTTGTATCCAACCATGCTGGCGGTGATGGTTGCGCCTACCGTTGGCATCAACCCGTTTGATCCGATGTGGATTGCGACGTTGGTGGGTATTGTGACGCTAAGCTCGGCCGGTGTTGCCGGTGTGGGCGGCGGTGCCACTTTCGCCGCGCTGATTGTGCTACCGGCGATGGGTCTGCCCGTCACGCTGGTGGCACTGCTGATTTCCATCGAACCGCTGATCGACATGGGTCGCACCGCGCTGAACGTCAATGGTTCCATGACGGCCGGTTCACTCACCAGCCGCTGGCTCGGTTTGACCGACAAAAAGGTGCTGGAGAGCGATGAACACGCTGAATTAGCCCACCGCTAATCCTCATCCTTAAACGACGGCAGGCTGCAGAGCCTGCCGTTTTTTTATGGTGAAAACTCCGCAATTCCGCCTAATCGTGGCGCTAGCGTCAGGAAAGCGTTAAGCATGGTAAACAGACGAAAAATCAGCCATTTTTCACTTGAGTTTTCCCTGCGAAAGGCCAATTCTGCTATCAGTCATAGCAGGAGAATCACCGATGAAACACGTTATCGCCTCGGTGCTGGCGTTAACCTTATTAACGCCCGCCATTAGTTTTGCCCATCCCTACGGCTGGGGCCCAGGCCCAGGTCCACATTGGGGTGGTGGTCCACGTTGGGGGGGTCCCGGTCCGCTGCGTTTCTTACCTGAAGCCGCCACAGCGGTACTGATCGGCGGCCTGACTTATTACATGCTCAACGGCAGCTATTATCAGCGTCAAGGTGATAATTACGTCGTGGTGCAGGCGCCTGAAGCGCCCTCGGAAGGCGGGATGCGCGTGCTGGATTTCAACGGCAAGCGCTATTACGTGCAGGAAGGTCACTACTACCAGCGCGAGATGGGTGGTAACTACGTTGAGGTGCCACGCCCTTACGGATTATAAGCGCACAACGAAAAACGGCCCGTCATTGACGGGCCGTTTTGTATTCTGCAACGCTTACTGAGCGGCTTGCGGATCGGTGTCGTAATCTTTACAGCTCTGGAAGCCATAATTCATGACGCGGCCCACATCGTTATAGCTCACAAAGTAGGTTTGAGGTTTGCCGTCACGTTCGCCAATGACATAAGTCTGGCAGGTCCCACGCGCATGCACCATGGTGATTTCAGTTGAAGGCGCACCGGCAATCTGACGTACCTGATCGCGCGTCATGCCTTTTTTCACATCCTTCACCACCGGCTTAGTGACATAGCTTTCTGCTTTGTCATAAGTCGTACAACCAGACAGGGCTACCAGCGTCATCGCGGCAGCGATACATCCCAGCACTTTATTCATCTTTATGTTCCTCATACTTTGTCCATGTCACAACAAGCCTGGAACATAAATCCAGATTAATCAAATCAATGGCCATGTTTTAAGCTGATTCTTAAGCGTTAGTTTTTCGTAAAGATGCTGTGTTACCGCTTCACGCTTCGTATAATCCCCCGGCAAAATATATCGTAAGCCATAAAAAAACAGAGGATCAATGACACCTGCACACTCCAACCGGCTGGTTTATGCCATCACGCTCGGCCTGCTTGCGGCACTCGGGCCGCTCTGCATCGACCTGTATCTACCTGCTTTGCCAGAACTGGCGCGCGACCTGCATACCGAAACCGCTACGGCGCAGTTAAGTTTAACCGCCGGCTTATTAGGCCTTGGCGCAGGTCAATTGCTGTTTGGCCCGATGAGCGACAAATTTGGCCGTATCCGCCCTCTGCTGCTGTCGCTGGTGCTGTTGTTTATTGCCTCAATTGGCTGCGCGCTGGCGAAAGATATCCATTCACTGTTGGTGGCACGCCTGTTCGAAGGCTTAGCCGGTGCGGGCGGTGCGGTGCTTTCTCGTGCGATCGCACGTGATATGTACAGTGGTCATGAGCTGACGCGCTTCTTCGCTCTGCTGATGCTGGTAAACGGTCTGGCACCGATTGGCGCGCCGGTACTGGGCGGCGTGTTAATGACGGTGCTGAACTGGCGCGGTATTTTCGTGGTGCTCGGTTGTATCGCGATTTTGCTGATTTTCCTCGCGCGCTGGAAACTGCATGAAACGCTACCGGCTGAGCGTCGCAGTCAGGGATCCCTATTCTCCGCCTGGGCGGCACTCGGTCAGGTGATCACTCACCGTCCATTTATGGGCTTCTGCCTGACGCAGGGTTTCATGATGTCCGGTATGTTTGCCTACATCGGCGCCTCGCCGTTTGTCCTGCAGCAGATTTACGGCTTGTCTCCGCAGGCATTTAGCTTCTGCTTCGCAGCCAACGGCATCGGCCTGATTATTGCATCTCAAACCAGTGCCCGTTTGTGCCCATTGTGGGGTGAATATCGCGTGCTGAAAGGCGGTCTGACGCTGGCATTTGTTGCCTCAAGCTGCCTGTTACTGGCCGGATTGGCCGGTGCCCCACTGCCGGTGATCTTGCTGGCGCTGTTCTTTACTATCGCCAGCAACGGCGTGATTGCGACCACGGCTTCGTCACTGGCGATGCAAAGTCAGGGACATCGTGCTGGCAGCGCCTCGGCGGTGATTGGTGTCACCATGTTCACGCTGGGCGCGATTGCTGTACCGGTTACCGGATTGGGTGGTACGTCAGTTGCCAGCATGACCGGCACGATTTTTGGCTGCTTTATGCTGGCAATTCTGATGTTCACCCTGTTGGCAAAAAAACCGAAAAGCGCCTGAAAAGACTGCGAATAAGTGCGACAACAAGCCATGCGGCTTGTTGTTTGGCAGCGGAGGGGTTAGCTTTAGCAGATGATTCGTATTGTGCCGTCAGGCTACTGACTTGAGGAGAGGTTCATGTCACTGCAGCAGGAAATCATTGAAGCCCTGGGCGTAAAGCCCGTTATCGACCCGCAGCAGGAAGTCCGCGTCAGCGTCGATTTTCTGAAATCCTACCTGAAAGCCAATCCGTTCCTGAAAACCCTGGTGCTGGGCATCAGCGGCGGTCAGGACTCAACGTTGACCGGCATCCTGTCACAAACCGCCATCCGCGAGCTGCGTGACGAAACCGGCGACAACGATTACACCTTTATCGCCGTTCGTTTGCCGTATGGCGTGCAGGCCGATGAGCAGGATTGTCAGGATGCGCTGGCGTTTATCCAGCCCGATCGCACCCTGGTGGTAAACATCAAGGAAGCCATTCTCGCCAGTGAACGTGCGCTCAAAGCAGCGGGTATTGAAGTCTCTGATTTCGTACGCGGCAATGAGAAAGCGCGTGAGCGTATGAAGGCACAATACAGCATTGCCGGCATGACCAAAGGCGTGGTGGTGGGAACGGATCATGCCGCTGAAGCCGTCACCGGTTTCTTCACCAAATACGGTGATGGCGGCAGTGACATCAACCCTATTTTCCGCCTGCACAAAGGCCAGGGCAAACAGCTGTTGAAAACCCTTGGCTGCCCGGAACACTTGTATCTGAAGCATCCGACGGCCGATTTGGAAGACGATCGTCCTGGCCTGCAGGATGAGGTGGCACTGGGCGTGACCTATCAGCAAATCGATGCTTATCTGGAAGGCAAAACCATCGATGCTGCTGCCGCCAAAACCATTGAAGGCTGGTACTTGAAAACCGAACATAAACGTCGCCCGCCGATTACCGTGTTCGACGATTTCTGGAAAAAGTAACCGCTCTGCGTTTCCCGCCAGTGCTGCGGGAAACGCCCCTCTTCTGCCGCTGACTGGCGAGAAAAGCATCACGCTGATATACTGGACAGACAACCAGTAATCGGAGTGTGTTTTGGTCAGACGTGCAGCTATTCACCGCCTGGAGTTTGATGCGGCGGCGATTTATCAATATCCCGAACATTTACGTCAATGGCTGGAAGGTTTGCCCAATCAGCCTGGCGTCTACACCTTTCACGGTGACAGTGAAAACCTGCCTCTGTATATCGGTAAAAGCGTCAACCTGCGCAGTCGGGTGATGTCGCATTTTCGTACCCCGGATGAAGCCAGCATGTTACGCCAGGCGCGACGCGTCAGTTGGATCCCTACCGCTGGCGATCTCGGCGCACAGCTGCTGGAAGCGCAGATGATCAAAACGCAACAGCCGCTGTTTAATAAGCGCCTGCGCAAAAATCGCCAGCTGTGCTCGTTGCAACTTGGCGAAGGTGCACCGCAAGTGGTGTATGCCAAAGATCTCGATTTCTCCTGCTCGCCTAATCTTTATGGTTTGTTTCGCAGCCGTTTTGCCGCGATGGAGAAGCTCAAAGCGATTGCCGATGAACAGCGCCTGTGTCATGGATTGCTGGGATTAGAGCGTTTGACGCCGGGACGCGGCTGTTTCCGTGCTGCGCTAAAACGTTGCGCCGGGGCTTGCTGTGGGAATGAGTCCATTGAAGCCCATCAGCAACGTTTGCATGATGCGCTGGAGCAAATGCGGGTGGTGTGCTGGCCGTGGCAAGGCCCGGTTGGCATGGTTGAAGTGGGAACAGCGATGACGCAGATCCACGTCATCGATCACTGGTTCTGGCTGGGATCGGTTGCCACTGAAGCGGAGGCGCGTCAACTTCAGCGCGCCCGCCAGGGTTTTGACCACGACGGCTATAAAATTTTGTGCCGCCCGCTGCTGTCCGGGACTTTCCCGCTGATTGAGCTTTAGAAACAAAACCGCCGACGCTGCCCAAAGCATCAGATGCAGTGGACAACGTCGGCGGTCTCAAACCGGATTAGTTAAAAGGCTTATTCACCATCAGCCGGCGGTGGCGGCATTTTACCGTCATGCGGGCCTTTCTCTGTCAGACGTTTCTCAAAGTTGGCGTTGTACTGTTTTTTCTGTTCCGGCGTCAGCACGTTGTAAATCTTGTTCTGAGTTTCCATCATGCTCACCGCACGGTCTTTGGCGTTGGCAGTCATTTTCTCAGCCTGCGCTTCCGCTTTGGCTTTATCAAACGAATCAGAGGCGATGATGCTGTGATTCGCACGACGCTCTTCCAGCGACGGACGTTTCATCTCTTTATGGCTATCACGCATGATGGTTTTGATCTGCGCTTTCTGCGCATCCGTCAAATTCAGGCCTTTGAACATCATCTCCATACCGTGATGACGCATTGGCGGCTTGTGCATCGGTTTTTCGCTACCGGCTGGTGGTGGTGTCAGGTTGTCCGCCGCAGCGTGGACGATGTTGGCAGCACCAAGAGCCATTGCAGTAGCCAGGAACAGGGAAGTGAGTTTACGCATAATATTTGTCCTTACTATTCAGTTTCATGACGACAAGGTGTGTCGCGTCTTCGGAAACAAGCATACGACGCCCAACGTCAACTACTCAGAGTCTGAGTAAAGCCCTGAAAGCATAAAAGACAGTTATCAGGCAATCATGGAGAGAAAGCGAAGAAATGCGTGAGGAATTGCAAAAGAGTATGACAATCAATGGGAAATACGCAGGAATTAAGGAGGAGTGTAACGGTATTGTCGGATTTGCGGAAGGGAAAAATCGCGCTGCGGCTGTTGAATTATGGCGCACCTTAGTGCGCCCGATAGCGGAACTGGGTTACCTCAAGAATTTACAACGCCAATGCCTGGGTCTGCGCGTTTTCTTCCACCAGCATTAATCCCGCCCGTAACCCTGCAGCGACATGCGGATTAGGGAACAGCACATACTCACGCGCCTGCTGCACGTAATAGCGCGTGTCGCCCTCTTCTGCCAGCAACGTGCCCTGCGGAAAGGCCGTGAAGTTTAAGGTTTCTGGCCCCATGTGCAGCACAAACTCATCGCCATGACGGGTAATCTGCTGCGCCACACGATAATGACGCGGCGGCTCACGCACCTCCGGCAATGGATCCCCATAAAGCAATGCCGCCAGCGCCTGCTGAATTGCAGCAAACTGGCTGAGATCGTTTTCACCAAACGGCAGCGCTTTACCTAATTCCAGGGTACAGCTGACCGCTTCATGATGCTCACAGCTGTAATGGGTAAAGGTTCCTCCCGGTGAGCGATGAAACACCAGGGCTTCCAGTTCGGCTGCCGCCAGCCAATGCAGAAAATCGTCCGGCCACGGCTGAACATTGAGTGGCATTACGCCGAAGCGTGCATGGTATGAGCCACGAATGGCGGTGTGCAGATCCAGATGCCAGCGCACTTCATGGTCGAGACACTCACGCCAGAAATGCTCAAGCGCCTGCTCAAGGCGCAGCGTGCGCTGCGCTTCGGGCAAGTCGGGGACCTTCTGCCATCGCCCGCCGAATAGACGGTTAATATCATACTGCTGATAACGTTTGCCGCTGCGGATGGCATCAGGGTTACCCAATATCACCAGTAGCCGCACGGCCAGCGGTTTCTCACCCTGCAACAGCGGGGTCAACAGCAGATTAAGAATCTCAACCGGTGCGGTTTCATTACCGTGCACCCCGGCAGAGAGCACCAGGGCCTGCTGCGTGGGTGCGTGCGGTGTCAGGGATAAAATGCCCTCATCGTGCCACTGCCACTGCAAATGGGCATTGCTGCCCTGCCGCTGTTGTGGCGGCTTGCCTGACAGGGTCTGTTGTAAAAAGTCCTGCATGTACACTCCTTTTCAACTCAGAAGCTTAACTCGCCTTCTGAGGTTAACGCTGAAACGCGTAGACACTGCCTAAGTCTAGCAGCTGTGTCAGCTCATCCAGCGCAGCGCGTCCCTCACGCAGTAATTGCGGATCGGCCAGATCGGCTTGCGTGAGACGATCGCGGTAGTGGCGATCCACCCAGCTGTTCAGGGTGGTAAACAGGCGATCGTTCATCAGTACCGCTGGGTTCAGCGCCTGACGCTCAGTTTCGTTCAGCACCACGCGCAAACGCAGGCATGCGGGTCCGCCGCCGTTGCACATACTTTCACGCAGATCGAACACCGTGAGTTCGCGGATGGGTCCACCGCTCTCCACCAGTTCGGTCAAATAGCGCCACACGCCCGCATGCTGCCGTGACTCTTCTGGCAGCACCAACCGCATACCGCCGTCGGGATGCTGCAATAGCTGACTATTAAACAGATAAGTGTTCACCGCGTCCGCCACTGACACTTGATCGCGTGGCACCACAACAGGCTGGAAACCGGGCACGCGCGCCGCCAGCTGCTGCAATAACGCAGGCTGATCGACAAACGCCTCTTCATGGCAGAACAGTACCTGCTGGTTGCTGACGGCAATCACATCGTTGTGGAACACGCCCTGATCGATCACCAGCGGGTTTTGCTGCGCAAACAGCGGGCGCCCAGCGTGGAGTTGATGCAGACGCGCCACCGCGTTGCTGGCTTCACGCGTTTGGCGGGCCGGGTAACGCGCCGGTGCTGCGCCCTGCTGTTGCCCATCACGACCATAAATAAACAGCTGTACACCCGCATCGCCGTACTCGGCACCAAAGCGGTTATGGTTAGCAGCACCTTCATCGCCGAACAGCGCCACCTGCGGCAACGCATCATGGACGCTGAAATGTTGCGGATCGCGAAAAATAGCGCGCAGCAGATCGGCGGTTTCCGGTGCTTCAATCGCGCGATGGAACTTGTTGTTGAGATTCGCCACCGTGAAGTGCACGCGCCCATCGGCACTATCGGCCGAAGGTGAAACGGTTGCGGCATTGGCCACCCACATTGCCGAGGCAGAACTGGCAGCGGACAACAGCTGTGGTGCTTGCTGGGCCGCTTTCATCAGTACTTGTTCGTCTGTGCCACCGAAACCCAGCTGGCGCAGCAGCGGGATATTCGGCCGCTCATGCGGCGGGATCACCCCTTGCACATAGCCCATGTCCGCCAGCGCTTTCATCTTCAACAAGCCCTGCTTCGCCGCCAGACGCGGGTTAGAAGGCTGTAGCTGATTGCGCGTTGAGGCTTCATTGCCAAAAGAAAGCCCGGCGTAATGATGCGTCAGGCCGACCAGACCATCAAAATTGGCTTCAAACGCTTTCATTATTCAGCTCCTTCAGAGGAGAAATCGAGTCCCGGCGATAAGCTGCCCGGCAGCGCCAGGCTTGGGCTCTCCAAAGATGCCATCGGCCACGCGCAGTAATCTGCTGCATACCACGCGCTGGCGCGATGGTTACCAGAAGCGCCGACACCGCCAAACGGGGCTGAACTGGCGGCACCGGTTAACGGTTTGTTCCAGTTAACAATCCCGGCACGCGCTTCCAGCAGCAGCTGATCGAACTGCGCACGCTGGGGAGATATCAACCCGCAGGACAGGCCATAGCGCGTCTGGTTAGCGATTCGAATCGCCTGATCGTACTCATCGTAACGGATCACCTGCAGCAGCGGACCAAACACCTCTTCATCGGGCAGATGAGCCACATCGGTCATCTCGATAATGCCCGGTGTGATGATGGCGCTGTCACGGTCGGGCCAGTGCATGCCCAGCAGCACTTTGCCGCCCAGCTCGATACGTTGCTGCCAGGCTGTGTAGATGTGCCCTGCCGCAGTCGGTGAAATCACGCTGCCCATAAAGGGTTGCGGCTCAGCATTCCAGGCACCCGGCTGCAAGCGCGCCGTGACCTCAACCAAACGCTGCAGAAAAGCGTCCCCTGCCGCGCCGCGTTTCACTAGCAGCCGACGTGCGCAGGTGCAACGCTGCCCGGCGGTGATAAAGGCTGACTGAACGGCGATATGAACCGCGCCGTCAAGATCAGAGGGATCTTCAACAATCAGCGCATTGTTACCGCCCATCTCCAGCGCCAGCATTTTCTCCGGCTGCCCGGCGAACTGGCGATGCAGGTGATAGCCTGTTGCGGCGCTGCCGGTAAACAGTAAGCCGTCAATTTGTGGCTCATGCGCCAGTGCCTGCCCCGTTTCACGCGCGCCTTGCAACAGCGCCATCACGCCCGCGGGCAAACCGGCCTGCTCCCACAGCTCAACGGTTTTTTCCGCCGTCATCGGCGTGAGTTCACTTGGTTTAAACACCACGCAGTTACCGGCCAGCAGCGCAGGAACAATATGTCCGTTCGGCAAATGGCCGGGGAAATTGTAAGGGCCAAATACCGCTAACACACCGTGTGGGCGATGGCGCAGCGAACTCTCTCCTTCGGACTGCTCCCCGGTACGCGTGTGATAGGCTTTTATCGAAATGGCGACTTTATTGATCATCGCCTGTACTTCGGTCAGAGTCTCCCAACGCGGTTTACCGGTTTCTTTGGCGATGGTTTCTGCCAGCGCGGTTTTGTGGCTATCAAGTAATTTCGCGAAGGCTTCCACTATCGCCTGACGCTCCGCAAAGGGCTTGCGAGCCCAGGCGGGAAAGGCGCCGCGCGCCGCTTCACAAGCGGCAGTGACCTGCGAACCGGTCGCCGCTCGGCCTTGCCACAGCGTTTCACCGTTCACCGGGTTTTGTTTGGTTAACGCTTCAGCGCCGCCCGTCAGCCATTGACCGTTAATAAAGTGCGTCATGCTTTTTCTCCTCGCGGCACAGCGTAACCACACGCAGCCCATCGCCATATTCGCAGCGCAACGCCGTGCGCTGATGTTCATTGATACGTACCTTTCCGCTCGCCATATCAACCGGCAGCAATGCCACGCGAAAATGCTGGTAATCACCGTTAGCCACCAAACATAGCGGCCAGCTGTCATCCGCTTCGCCCGCTTCAGCCTGCAACAGCTGACTTTTACGAATGGCGCGAATGCGATCGATTTCGCACTCCAGCGTTGGACCGCCGTCAAAGATGTCGACGTAATTGAGGTAGCGGAAACCTTCCGCTTCCAGCACGGCGCGCGCGGGGGCCGTTTTCGGATGCACCTCGCCAATGACTTTTTGCGCCGCTTCGCTGAGATAATGGATGTACAGCGGATGCTTCGGCATCAACTCTGCAATAAACGCTTTCTGCCCGGTGCCACTGAGGAAATCAGCTTCACTAAACTCCATCGAGAAGAAGCGGCTGCCCACGCTGTCCCAAAACGGTGAATGGCCGACGTCATCGCTGATGCCGCGCATCTCCGCGACCACATGCTTCATAAAGTGATCGCGGAAGTTCGCCATAAACAGAAAGCGTGATTTCGACAGCAGATGGCCATTTTTGCCGTCACGATAGTCAGGATCGAGGAACAGCGTGCACAGCTCGCTGCTGCCGGTGTGATCGTTACTCAACGACAACGTCGGCAAACTGGCGTAGACATTCAACTCTTTCGAGGCGTGCACCTGAGTGCCAACGCGAAAGTTGTACCACGGGTCTTGCAAGCCTACGGCCACTTCGATGGCACAGATGCCAACAGCACGATTATCTTCGCTGTCGGCCAGTACAAATACATAGCCTTGTTCGGCACGCGACAGCGCACCCTGCCAGGTGAGCAGAGAACGCTCAATACGCGCTTTAAGGGTATCGCTATCGGCGGGCAGCGAGGTTAAGCCGCCCCCGGTTTTGCCCGCCAGCGACAGCAACTGCGCAAGGTCGTCACGTTCGACGGGGCGAATCACCATCATGATGCGGCTCCTGTGAGCACGCGGGAGCAGGCGCGTTCAAAGCGCGCCAATCCCTCTTTGACTTCCGCTTCACTGATGTTCAGAGCGGGCGCGAAACGCACCACGTTGGCACCGGCAATCAGTACCATCACACCTTCTTCGGCCGCGGCCAGGTTGAATTGTTTGGCCTTACCGGCAAAATCCTCATTCAGCACGGCACCAATAAGCAGGCCCAATCCACGAATTTCTTTGAAGATCGGCAGACGCTGATTCATGTCCTGCAATGCCGCGACAAACCACTGATGACGCTCTGCGACACCCGCCATGAAATCGGGTTGGTTGATCAACTCCATCACTTTACCTGCCACCGCACCTGCCAGCGGGTTGCCGCCATAGGTGGTGCCGTGCGTGCCTACACCCATCACCAGCGCCAAATCTTCTCGCGTCAGCATGGCACCGATCGGGAAGCCACCGCCCAGCGCTTTTGCTGTGGTCAGGACATCCGGCGTCACGCCATAGTGCATATAGGCATACAGTGAACCAGTGCGGCCCACACCGCTTTGCACTTCATCGAAAATCAGAGTGGCATGATGTTTGTCGCACAATTCGCGCAGGCCACGCAGGAAAGCCGGATCGGCAGGCAGTACGCCGCCCTCGCCCTGGATTGGTTCAACGATCACCGCGCAGGTTTGATCATTTATTAGTGCGGCGGCTGAGGCCAGATCGTTGAAGCTGGCATGATCAATGGCCGGCGGCAGCGGCGCGAAATCGCGTGAATAGGCCGGCTGTCCACCGGCGGTAACGGTAAACAGCGTGCGCCCATGGAATGCATTATTGAACGCCACGATGCCATTCTTCTCCGCACCGAAACGATCGTGCGCCACTTTACGCGCCAGCTTCAGAGCGGCTTCATTCGCCTCTGCACCGGAGTTACAGAAGAACACGCGGTCGGCAAAGGTCGCGTCGATTAACTGCTTCGCCAGACGCAAGATGGGTTCATTGGTATAGCCATTGCCGGTATGCCACAGCTTGCCCGCCTGCTCTGTCAGAGCCTGCTGCAAAGCCGGATGCGCGTGGCCTAATGCATTAACCGCAATGCCGCCTGCAAAGTCGATGTAATCCTTTCCTTGTTGATCCCATAAGGTTGAACCTTCAGCACGCACCGGTACAAAAGCCGCGGGGGCATACACCGGCATCATCCATTGATCAAAATCGTGACGTGAAACCTGCAGTGACATAGCCATTTCTCCTGCCTCACCTCAGGTGAAGCTTTTGTTTTAAAATTGTTAAGCGCTGTTGTATTGCAGCTCTACTGTAGAGTGCAGTAAGCGTGCCAGCTAGCGGAAAAAATGCATAAACAGGTTCGAGTAACGTAATATCAATAGGTTAAGTGCACATTCCATTCACTTTAAATGCATAAAAAGTGAATACTTGTCTGATGGAGATGGGCAGGCAGCAATTTATTTAGCAGATTTATGCATTCACAAAATGAAATAGTGCTTTTGTGATCGAACAGGAAATATTTCGCCAAAAAGACGCGTATCACGCCCCAATTTGGGGCGCTTTGTGCATTTCTGGTGCAGGATTTCGCCGATGTTGTGCAACCCTCATTTGGCAGTGATTAGAATAAAACTGCATTTAATTAACATTCCGGCGTTGGATTTGAATAGATTTTGAACAGAAAAGTTTATTAAACGAAATTTAAACGACATCTAGTGACTAAGGTTATTATCAAACTGGAAATAAACGGAAACAAAGTGATTAACTCGATAATTACCATGCTAATCATTAGGCAGTTTTCTTTATTTGTTATTGAACAATAACGCATAGGCTTGTGCTATTTAACCAACAAAGAAATCAGGTGATTTACTTTTCTTTTAATTTTAAATAAATGCATTTAAAACAGTATTTTACGTATTTTAATTACTTAATCTCCACCTGCTTTTGGGATAAGTTTATCCAATGTAAAATCCCATATAATGGAAGTTGAGATTAAAAATCACACAAAAAGCCTATAAGAAATATTTAGTTACATATATTGCACTTTTGATCTTGAACCTTTTGTGTCATTTTCTTTTCACCCCGAAGACGGGGATACAATTAAAAAATATCACAGGGTAAACCATAAATGATGAAGCGCTCCTTACTGGCAGCAGTGATGCCTTTACTGCTGGGACTTTCTTCGGCTCAGGCCGCCGAAATCTATAACAAAGATGGCAACAAACTCGATCTGACTGGCAAAATCAACGTTTCGCACCTGTTCTCTGATAACGACAGCCAGAACGGTGAAGTTTCGTCTTATACCCGTCTGGGCTTTAAGGGCGAAACTAAAATCAACGATCAGTTGACGGGTTATGGCCAGTGGCAATACCAGTACAGCCTCAGCAACTCTGAAGGCAGCGATGCCAACTCAGGCAACAAAACCCGTCTGGGCTTTGCAGGCCTGAAAATTGCTCAGTTCGGTTCAATCGACTACGGCCGTAACTACGGTCTGGTATACGACGTACTGGGTTACACCGATATGCTGCCGTACTTCGGCGGTGATTCAGGTTACACCGATGCCTTCCTGTCAGGCCGTTCTACCGGTGTGCTGACCTGGCGTAACAAAGATTTCTTCGGTCTGGTGAAAGGCTGGAACTTTGCCGCGCAGTATGAAGGCAAAAACGACCGTACCGATTCCACTGTCGCCGTTCGTCGTTCAAACGGTGATGGCTTTGCGCTGTCAACCTCATACGACTTCGACTTCGGCCTGAGCCTGGTCGGCGCTTACGCCAGCCTGGATCGCACTACCACCCAAAACCAGGCAGCACGTGGTGATGGCGATAAAGCACAGCATTGGGCGACTGGCCTGAAATATGATGCTAACCAGATCTATCTGGCAACCATCTACAGCCAGACTTACAACGCCACCCCAATCACCGGCGGCTTTGCTAACAAAGCGGTCAACTTTGAAGCTGTTGCTCAGTACCAGTTCCTGAATGGTCTGCGCCCATCTGTGGGTTACGTTTCTTCAAAAGGTAAAGACATCGAGAACATTGGTGATGCAGACATCATCAAATATGCTTCCGTTGGCGCGACCTATTACTTCAACAAAAACATGTCAGCGTATGCGGAATACCGCATCACCTTGTTGAAGGATAATAATCCGCTGGGTCTGAACACTGATGACATCACTGCTGTGGGTCTGGTGTATCAGTTCTAACTGATGGTTCCCTCATTGCATACCGGCTAGTGTCGGCTGGGTATGAGCCAGGGGCAGCGCAAGCTGCCCTTTTTTATTGTCGTTATACAGGTACTCAATCGTGATTGAGGACGCGATAACTGACTGTTTCCGTTATTACTCTTCATGATTTTACACTCATGGAGACAACGCTAATGATTCGATTTTGTATTTGTGCACTTATGCTGATGATGTGTGCGTCGCTTGCACAGGCCGCAACGGGTTTTCGTCAGATAACACTTGATAGTCAGGGCAATCGTCCGCTCAATGTTGCGTTTTGGTATCCCACTGCCGCCACGGGCGTCTTTGAAGATGTGGGTGAGAACCCCGTGTTCTATGGTGAGCCGATGTTACGCAATGCAACGCCTCGTCCAGGGCAGCATCCTTTAGTCCTTCTCTCTCACGGCTATGGCGGTAGCTGGCGTAACCTCAACTGGTTGGCGCATGCACTCACTGTGCAGGGATATATCGTCGCTGCCCCCAATCATCCCGGTACAACAACTGAGAATCTCGATCCTGCTACTGCCCGGAAACTTTGGCTGCGTCCAGATGATATCAGCCGGGTACTGGATCGGTTATTGGCAGACGAACACCTGGCAGGAAAGGTCGATTCGTTGCGCATCGCCGCCATCGGCCACTCACTCGGAGGGTGGACAGTAATGGAGTTAATCGGTGCCCGGTTTTCGTCGAACAGATTTGTTCAGGATTGTCAGAACCACGCGCAACTAGCAGACTGTCAATTAATCGAAACTTTGGGTATCAGCAATACAAATACCGCTTCTTTATTAGATGCTCAATTGCGTAATCCACGTATTAAAGCGGCCGTATCGCTTGATCTTGGTCTGGCGCGCGGATTCACACCTGAGAGCCTGGCAAGGGTTTCTGTGCCAGTGCTGGTGTTATCCGCAGAACAAGACAGTGTTGAACTTCCCGCCTCACTGGTATCCGGCTATCTGGCGCAGTATCTTCCGCCGCAACAGACATCGTTTTCACGTATAAGAGGCGCAACCCACTTTAGTTTTATGCAGCGCTGTAAACCCCATGGTGCTGAGTTAATCGAACAGTCTTCCCCTGGTGAGGGCTTCGTTTGCCGGGATCAAGGCAGCCGCACCCGCGCCGATATTCATCAGGAGTTAATCGCCCGTATCACGCGCTTTCTGACAGCGGCATTGAACCCGCCTGCTGACGAAATGCACTCGGCGTCTGTCCGCTAATGCGTAAAAACTCGCGATTGAAATTTGATTTAGTGGTGAATCCTGACGCCAGCATCACCTCCGTAACCGGCAGTGAACTGCTTCGAAGCAACTGCTGCGCATGAGCGATGCGAAAACCATTTATCCACTGAGAAACATTGCAGTGGTAAGTCGCATTGATCGCACGTGAGATGTGACGCGAGGGAATACCGGCTTTGCGCGCTAACAGATTCAACGTGAGTTGTGTATTAAGGAACAGGTCATCCTGCCGCAGTCGATTTTCCAGTTGCAGGCACAAGGCTGCCTGCTCAGGCGTCTGCAACGGAGAAGAATCGGGCATTGCTGTCTCAATACTCACTTCCAGGGGGCGAGTACGTGCTGCAAGTACAATCGCCAGACTAAGCAAAGGCAGCATTAAACTTTGTAGTAGCGCGATAAGTTGCGGCACAAGCTTGCCCTGATGCAAAGTGAATTCGAGCGCCACCAGCAAATCGGTTATCCCAGAGAAGCAAAGAAATATCCCGGCGGTAAGAGCCATTCTTGCCGCCAGGACGACTTCACCGATGCGCGCATCGCTAAATCGATCCCCACCGCCTAAGCCCATAAGAATCAATGCCGCCCCGTATCCGATGTAAAGCACAAATAGCGCGCTATCAATGGCTTCTGGCCAGCACTGCATAATGATGATGGCCAGTGCGGGCGGGAAGATTTTCCAGCGTGAATATTGATGAGTCGTATGCGGGCTGAAACAGTGCCAGGCCAGTGCCGGGATTAGCGTTGCTAATAACACGCGCAAAGCCATGAGTGGTGTTGACGGCCAGATCCAACGTAATGCTCCCACCGCCAGTAACAGTGAGCAGACAATTAGAAATAGCAGCGTGGTTTGGTGGCGTTGCTTATCGTTCGCCGCTAAGGTCACGATTAAAATTAGCAGCACCAGTAGCGTAACCAGCGGAACCGGAATTGAAGGCATGCAGTAAGAATCCATTCTTGACAATAAGCCGCTATCTTACCAGGTTCATGCACTGAAGTGGCGGGAATTTCATCGATGGCCGTTACTAAGGCGTTATCAGATCGAAACGATTATCCTCACCAGAATTGATGCTAAACGGCTCCTGAATTTGCAGCGTAATCCAGTTGGAGGTCACCCGGCCGCCCTTGCTGTCTTCCAGTGTCACAGACAGACGATAGCTGTTAGTGGCGTCAGATGCGCTGTTCCACGCGGGCATAATAATGCTCCAGCCTTGTGGATCATTAGGATTCGCGCCCGGCGTGAGGCTCAGGGCTTGGGTGTCGCCCTGCCAGACCACTTTGGTGATCGGATTCGCATTACGGATTTGCAATTTCAGCGGCAGGCTTTCACCGCCGTTTAATTTCCATGGTGGTGTGGCGAGGAACACCGATAAGGTATTGCGCTGACGATACTCCACCACCGGCGTATTATTGCGCGTCACCATGTCGTAACGGCTGCCGCGCAGCGAGCGCGCCTCTGCGACATTCTCAGCACTCAGCTGCTGGCTCAGCGGCACACCGAAACGATAGTTGAGATGCAAACCCAGCTGATCCTGACTTTCACCTTCATTACTGGTTTTGTGGCTGGCAGAGAGTGTCACCAGCGGCACCGGCGTGTAGGAGACACCAAAGGTCAGCGCCGAAGGATTGTGATAAGTGTTGCCGCTGCTAAACAGATCCACGTCATTACCCAGATACTGCTCCCAACTTACCGACATCCCGAGCTGGCGATAAAATGGCAAATATCCCTGAGTGGTGAAGTCATAACCGCGTGCCATCCGCTGCTGCTGGAAAGGATCGCGGTCCTGCCAGCCTGAAAGCGGCGTGTAGTAATTAGCCGAGAAGCGCAGATAGTCGCCCCATGCTTCCGTTCCCACTGAGGCGCGCTGCAATCCGCTGTTGAACATGCGATCGACAAAACCGTTGTAACCGAGCAGCCATTTACCCGCCGTCCAGCGTTGCCCTAAGCCGACATTGCCCACCAGCCCATCATCCGTTTGGTGGAAACCCACCTCACTAAAGGTCAGATATTGATAGCGATCGGCCCACGGCGTGAGCAGAGAGGCGCCACTGCCGGTGAAGTTACCGTCCATATCGACGTTAAAATCGATCTGTGCTTTACCGTAAGGTGACAGCAGTGATTGGCCCTCATTAGTTACGTGATCGGCCACTTCATCACGAAAGTGGTTGAACGCCCAAATCCCCGCTTGATGGCCAAAGGTGGTGTCAGTGGTGCTGTCCTGACTGGCTTCACCAATGCTCTTGGCGATGGTTGCCAGATTTTGCTGAGGGCTGCGTTCTCGTCTTCATAGCCGAGTGCGGGCAGATCGCTGGCCATTTTCTGGAAACGTTCGGGATCGCTAAAGGGCGCATCGGCGACATGCGTATCGGTCACCAGCGCCAAAGCAGGCGCGGTGAAAAGCAGCCCCGTTGCAGCGGGCAGCATGCGCAGTGATTTGAATGCAGAGAAAACAGATGTCATAGCAAAAACAGGCTTTTATCCAGTTTAGAATTTGAAGTGGCTCACAAAACTGTACTGGAATACCCTAACACATTCTGCCGATTTTGCAGAAAGGCCGGGCTGAATTAGGACATTACCTGATTAGCAAAAGGCATCATCAGCCAAAACGCCCTGCATAGTGTAATGCTCGTCAGTTACGCGACGGGGGATAACGCAGCCTGGTGCCGTACTGGGGCTTCAATGCGCGTAGTGAAAAAGGGCACAATAGTTGAGGCCAGCGCACCTCTGCTGCTGCAAAGGCTATCCGCAGCGCTGAGGCTTTTACGTTGGGCCAGGAGCC
>NZ_MLFP01000019.1 GCF_002095465.1 Pantoea rodasii
GAACTCACACTGGAAAGCCGACGTCGCTGGGAAGATTACACTGCGGCCAAGGAGATGATGCTGGAGCGCACCAACATTGCCGAGTCGCCATGGTGGGTGGTGCAAGGTGTCGATAAGAAGAAAGCACGCCTGAACTGCATCTCCCACCTGCTACAACAGGTCCCGTATGAGGCGGCAGAAGGTGCGGAGATTTCACTGCCCTCCCGCATTCATCATGAAAATTACGCGCGGCATCCGGTGCCAGAGGGCATGATCGTACCCGATAGCTACTGAACTATACTTTAGCCAGTCAACAATCGTCAGGAGGAGTTATGGCAGGCGGCTGGTCTGAAGATGGTGCAGTGCAAAAGCAAATTGACGCAACCGTGGATGATGCCATTGCGCGCGCCAGAAGCCATCTCAACCATGGCGAAAGCGCAGAGTTTTGCGACGAGTGCGGGGATGCCATTCCCGAAGCGCGTCGCAGTGCATTGCCTGGAGTGCGTTACTGCGTGAAGTGCCAAAGTGCGATAGATAAACAAGAAGCCAGCCACAGCGGGTATAACCGCCGTGGCAGCAAGGACAGTCAGCTGCGGTAGGGTTGGTGTGCTGCTTAACACCCACCTGAGAGCGTCATATACATTATAGTATGGGTCAACTTGTCAAAATTGATATGTCAGCCCAACACCAAACGTATCATCCGTTGAAATACCAAAGGGTGTCGAATCGTTAAGTCTGTTGATTTTATAATCCGCATAGGTAAACATATTTTTATTGAGGAAGTAAGAAATGTTGACATCAATATATTTCATTAAATAAACATCTCCATAACCCTCAATGTCTTTACCCTGTGACTGGAACCAGCCTATGCCTGGAACGAACCCATTTAGCGCAACATATCTCAGGTACATCTCAATATTTTCAGTTTTATTGGCATAACCATAACCACGAATCGGGGTAATATTACTTCCCTGTGAATATTTCACCGCAGCATAGAACTGATTCGGATTGTACTTGAAACCAACAGCCCACATTTCAGCACGTTCACCGTCACCGTATGCAAGAGCCTGCTGTGCCTGAGTACGTTTTGAATTACTGTAAGCGGCAAGCATGGTGCCGCCCCAATCGAACTCATAGCTTACAGAAGCACCCGCACCATCGCCGTTTGAAGCGTAAACTGACCGACTGCTGTTATTACTACCCTCACCATTTTTACCCTGATATTGCAGAGCAAACTTCAGGTTATCATTAAGCCCGTAAAAGTTATTGTTGCGATAGGTAAGAAGCCCACTTGAACGGCCGGTCATGAATCCATCAGTATAGATATCGGTCATGATGTCAAAGATAGGCGCATAGTCCGTGATACTTCCGACATCAAATATGATTCCGTTGTTGCGGCCATAATCCAATGACCCTAAAGTACTGTGTTTTATACCGGCGAATCCATAGCGGGTCTTATTGCCAAGCGTTCCATCAGCCTCTGAATTATTGGCCTGGATATTATATTCCCACTGGCCGTACCCCGTCAGCTTATCATTTATTTGCGTCTGACCTTTGAAGCCAAATCGCACATATGTAGCGTCACCGTCTACCGTTGTATCATCACTGAAATAATGTCGAGCGCGCACACTGCCATATAGATCTAATTTATTGCTGTCTTTATTGTAAATTTCAGCGGCACTTGCTGACTCCGCCAATAGCAATGCCACCATTAGAATGGATAAATTAAATGCTTTCATCATCTATCTCTTTAATTAGAATGTATTGGGAAATTAATAAGTGGAGGTAAATCTCCACTCAATGTTTCTATTTGCGATTTAATGGGCGAGGCTGTGCTTCTTCAGGCAGAAGAGAATTATAGGTTTCTCCTTCCAGTTGAAGAATATGCTCTTCTTTTGCCGCAGTAATTAATGCAGGGTTGGTCAATGCGCGAACAGCAGAAGCCGCGATGACACTTCCCGCCAGCAGCATGCCTTTATGAGCATAAGATGATTTCCCCTGGGTGACCATCTGCCAGGAAT
The DNA here is from genome assembly GCF_002095465.1 of Pantoea rodasii. GTDB lineage: Bacteria > Pseudomonadota > Gammaproteobacteria > Enterobacterales > Enterobacteriaceae > Pantoea > Pantoea rodasii. The sequence goes on from NZ_MLFP01000019.1 coordinate 2,001, forward strand.
GAGGAGCCGTTCCCCAGGCGCAGGTTGCGATATAGACCTGGCCAACCGGGACCAGCCAGCTAACGTCACCCACATCGGTGGAACCATTGAGAAAATCAGGCTCTTTACGGAAGGCAGTTAAATCTTCAGAAAGGATTTTTCCGCTTTTCTCAACCCGGCGTTTCTCTTCGTCCGAGAAGGTTGCCTGAATGGACTGTGCAAAGGCTTTTTCTTCATCGGTAAAGGTAACAGGCCCGAATTTACTGAGTTCCTCATCCATCATGCTTGCCAGAGTCACGTTAGGAATAAGGTCAGCGGAGGCCGCATCAAATTCCATAGTCACCTGAGTACCGGTCATAAGTGCCGCGCCACGAGCAATATCCTTGACTCTTTCGGTAATTTCGCGCACCTGATGCATTTTTGGTGAGCGCACTTTATAAAGTACGTGCGCGTCAGATTGCACAACGTTTGGCGCATTTCCGCCGGCATTGGTAATGGCATAATGAAGACGGGCTTCAGGGATAATGTGTTCACGGAGGAAGTTAGCACCTACGTTCATCAACTCAACACCATCCAGGGCACTTCGGCCCATATGAGGACTGAAGGCTGCATGCGTACTTTTACCCTTAAAGAGGTATTTGATCTGATTTGTTGCAAGCATACGGGCATTGTATGCGAGGTTTTCATCCCAGGGATGCCAGGTGAACGCAACATCAACACCGTCAAACAGCCCAGCGCGAGCCATGAAGGCCTTACCGCCACCACCTTCCTCAGCAGGACAGCCGTAGTATTTTATTGTCCCGCTCAGCCCCAGCTCCTCTATGCATGCTTTGGTAGCCAATGCAGCAGCCAGCGCTCCTGTTCCCAAAAGATTGTGACCGCATCCATGGCCATTACCGGCATTCTCTACTGGGGAATAACAGTTTGTATTCGCTTCCTGACTCAGAGCGGGCAAAGCGTCATACTCACCCAAGAAAGCAACAACGGGCTGTCCCTTTCCAAAGGTTGCAACAAACGCAGTTTCTATGCCGCCAGCATTTCGAACAACCTCAAACCCAGAATCTTCAAGCGTTTGTGCCATCAACGCTGATGATTGCTTTTCTTCATAGCGCACCTCAGCAAAATCCCATATTTTGTCACTGACAGAAATAAGTCGTGCCGCTTCTTTGCTAAGGCTTTGTTTAATAATGTCTAGATAGTCCATATTCAACTCTCATTAATGCGTAGGGGTGGGTTGAGGCTCCGCATTTGCAGAAGCACTCGAATGTTTGATTGTCAGCGCGATGAGGCACGTAATAACTGCACAGGCCACGATCATCATGAAAGCACTTGAGTAGTTCTGATTTGTTGCTTTCAGCATGTAGCCAATGATGATGGGTGAAAGCAGAGATCCAATTTGGGCGAAAGAATTTATTAAGCCGGTTGCGGTGCCAACTGAATCTTTAGGGAACTGTTTGATAATGGTGACAAACACGCTGATGCTGATCGCATTCAGAAAAATGTTCGACAGAGAAAGCCATGCAAAAGCAACAGGAATGGATGTCGCATTGAACATCAGCCAGATAAACACCGCTGATACTGCTGCGCCGATAGCAATAAGATACTTTTCACGGCCGCTAAAAAAGCGGTCCAGAAGCCAGCCGCAGGTCAAGAAGGAGATAAAACCAAGCGTAGGAGGCAACATTGACCACGCTCCCATGGAGATCATGCTCATTCCTTTTACTTTGACCCAATAGGAAGGAAGCCATGACTGCAAACCCCAAAACACGATATTAGTGAAGAAATAACAGGTAGCGATCTGCCAGGTAAGACGGCGTGTGATGATGTTTTTCAGGCGCTGCTTTTCATAGCCCTTTGGACGCTGAATTTTTGTTGTTTCAGCGATTTCTTGTGAATTATCGGTCGTTTTTAAAACTTTCCAAAGTGCAAAAGCCAGCAACAGTCCTGTTGCACCCAAAACAATAAACATGATGCGCCAGTTTAAAAACGCAATCAGTGTTGAGACAACTAAAGCACCCAGAGCAAATCCAACTGAAGCCCCCGACTGTAAGAATGATTTTGCCCGGCCCATTTTGGATTTATCAAATTGCTGAGCAATGACGACAGAACTTCCTGAAGGGAATACTGCTTCCCCCATGCCGGTAAAAAAGCGTGCTATCACAAGGCTAACGATCCCCCCGGCCATCCCGGTACATGCGGTTGCAAGTGACCAGAAACCGACTGCACCAGTCAGTATCACTTTGCTACCAAATCTGTCGACCAAATAACCCCCTACCAGCTGAGTCAGCGAGTAGGCCAGAAAAAAACCGCTGATAATAAGACCGGTTTCTTCACTCCCCAGATTGAAATCCGTACTAATAGGAATAATGGCGATATTTATTGCTGTTTTGTCGATGAAGCCTACAACCCAACATAAAAACAAGATGAAAATAATCAGCTTATTTCTGGTACTCGATTTCAAGCTGCCCATAGCACTTTCTCCGGAACGAATGATGATGTGTTGCGTAACTGTCTTGCTACCCTTGCAAAAAAATGCTATATATCTATGTGTAAACCAACATACACTGACATTAATTTATAGACATACACACACAGGAATATATGAGCGAATATATTAATGAATTAGAAAAAATCCTAACCCTAAAACACCCTCGCTTAACTTTTAGTATTTTATATTCACCCAAACGTTATGATGATCTTATCAGTGACAATTCTGATAAATATGACTTCCGCAATGATCACTTCATTATTATTTTGTGCAAAGTGGATAGCTGTATAATTTTAGATGCCATCTCTTTATACATTCCGTCGTTGACATTAAAGATTGAAGCACCGGACAGATCATATGATTCCATACCAATCGAAACGATCGATGCCGATGTCAAAAATTATCTTTATGCCAAAATCCTCCAGCAGCAAAGCTGGCTTTTCCAGCGAATCAGCGAGAATACGTGGCACCTGGCTTCAGGACTCTCTCATCAGATTATTACTCAACATGTTGTGGATGGAGCATTAAAGACTATCCCGTTCAGCGATGCTGTAATTTTCAGGATATATGACGAAGAGCATAATATCCTCCGCCCAGTTGCAGTTTCCGGATTCAAGGATAATTATTATGATTACTCTGTGTCACCCCAGGAATCAATATCAGGCAAGGTTTTTGAAAGTAGAAAACCAATTATACTAAATTCCAAAGATGACATCCTTGCATCCTTTAGGCGTTATTCAGCAATCCGAGCATCTGTTATGGAAAACAACCCTATAGCAAACTCACTTATATGCGTACCCGTGCTAGACCAGCACTATTGCTATGGGACGTTAACCATTCTGTCACTTGATCGCAGTTCTGTTTTTAATTCCCTTGCAGTTTCGCTGCTTGAGACCTTTGCATCTCAGGTGGCCCTGGCGTGGCGTAATGCAAAACAATATGACGAAAAGGTTGAAAGTTTCAATCAAGTTAACTCTCTCAGACAGCAACTTGAAATGCAGAACGAAATGCTAAGAAGCAACTTAGATTTTCATAATGAAATGATAAGATTATCCATAAAAAACAACACTATAGAGTCATTCATTAAAGCCATATCCAATAAAATAAATATTGAAGTAAGCTATATTGACATTTCAGGAGAGATGTATGGAAAGCTGAATAATATTCATAAACTTTGGGTATCTTTGACCGATATAAAAATAAACGAAATGAGTGGTGAAACAGGATACATCCGAGATGATCTCTATATTAAGCCTATGATGCAAAATCAACAGGCTGTAGGGTTTGTTGTGGTCAATAAATCCGATGCCAGTGATTATATACGAGTAATGCTATCTCGACTGAGCGATTTTTTGATTATGGATATCATGAAAAAAGTCAGTTCTTTGCTCATTGAAAACAAAAGAAAGTCATCAATAATGAATAAAGTTTTGTCCAATGGGATCAACGAAGACACAACGTCCACCCTATCTGAAAATGGTTTTATGATTCAGGAATGGATTGGATGCGCAGTTTTATCTTTAGCGAACCCTACAAAGGGAGGTGAAGATGTAAAAATGCTGGACGTACATAACAAATTAAAATCCCTCTTGGTACGAAGCAATGCCTTTATTTATTACGATGAAAAAAAGTTCATGATTTACTCCTCTGATAACTCTTTGGATAAGATTAACTCCACTTTTACTAAACTTGAAAAGGAGTTTGTTAATGTTGGATTTCATCAGGCAGGCTTCAGTAATATAATACCTACCATCAGGATTAAACAATCTTTAGAGCAGGCCTTAACCACTCTTGCTGTTCTTGAGAAAAGAAACAAAGAGGGTGCCCTGCGATTTAACAATACTGGCATTGAGAGATTGTTTGTTAATCATGAAAAGGAAGAAATCAAACAATTTATTCACGATGTACTTTCGCCATTGGTTGATGGTAGTGAGAAGAGTCAGGTTTTGCTTAAAACATTAAATGCATATATTGGCCATGGTTGTTCGGTGAACAATACGGCAAAGTCTTTAGACATACATGCAAATACGCTCTACCAACGAATTAGAAAAGTCGAATCACTGACGAAAATGGACTTATCTCGTTCAGAGGACTTTCTTATAATCAGCGTTGCATGTCATATGCTCAGCTTATCATGAGCATTTATGCACCGATATTTTTTCAACTTAACTACTGCATCTCGGTAGAACTCACGTTGCCATTAGCGGAGGTTTATTAAGTCCTCTCACTAGCGTATTCAAGCGATCTCAATGGTATGGTCAGTGCTTACTGATTTTTATAAATCTGCTTAACTTTCTTCTTTCACTTTCCTCGCAATAAGGGTTTTACCCATCCCCCAGCACCATAACCAAACTCTGCAGCCCGATTGAACGGGTTCGAGCCGCTATGGCACCAAACTTAACTGTCATGAAGGATAAGTTTCAAGGGCGCGCTGAACGATTAAGTGCCTGTATATTTAACTCTTCAAACAATAGATTGCTTCCTGATACACCACCATCAATTTACAACGAGAGGTCACTATGAACAGGCATCTATCTGAAAAGCGGATTAACATATTTCACAGCGTTAATTTGTCAATCCGCCATCGTTAACAAACTGAAAATTAACGAGAGATTCTTCAATGACCCCAGTCTTAGTTGCGGGCTGATGACTGACTTTCTTTTATTTCAGCTGGAATATTCTTGGCTTTACTGCTGGAGTAAATGAAAAAGAGTGCAATTCCAAGGCAGATTACGGCGCCAAGGCGTGTCCCAGAGAAGTGAATCGCTTCATTGCCTAACCAGCCATAATTATCAATCAGCATACTCATGGCCAATTGACCAAAGATCACAGCAACAGTAGCCACGGCAGCACCAATTCGCTGCACAGCAAGTACCATAATGACGATGTAAGGGACACCACAAAGTGCACCCAGCAACTGCCATTTAGGCACATCAAGCAGAGTTTGTGCTTGTTTGGGTTCGAAGAAGAAAATAAGCAACGCGGTCACCAGTGCGCCTACAGAGAATGTCAGAAATGCACTGCGAAAAACACCAACGTTGCTTCCTAACTTGCCACCAATTGCAGCCTGCATACTCAGAAAGGCGCCACCCACTACAGCCAGAATAATCATCAAAATATTCACAGATTTACCTCAGCCTTTTGCCACGAGGAACAAAGCAGCAGTAATAAAAATCAGAGCAATGATACGTTTGCTGTCAATCTTACGATGTGCAGTGCCGAACAGACCGTAGTGGTCTATCACCAGGCTTTTCAAAACCTGTCCTGCCAGAATACCTATCATCGTCATCGCGATCCCAATGCTGGGAACGGCAATGGTCAAAATGACAACGTATACCGGCCCCAGAATGCCACCTAACAGAGTCCATGATGGTTGAGTAAAGAAAGATGGACTGTTACGAGGGCTGAAGAACAGCATTAGCAGGAATGTCAGCGCTGCACCGACGCCAAAAATACTAAACGTTGCCCATAAATCTCCAACTTCACTTCCTAGTGGCCCCAACAATCCGGCTTCAACGGACAATCCCATCCCGCCAGCCACGACAAGCAATATTAATAAAAGCTGCATAAAACAGTCTCCAGTGGTTTAGGTGGAGGATTCTATAGCAGCCATGAATAATGAAAAACGGTATAATTCAGGAAACACCTTTGCAGGAATCAGGATAATGTACGATCCAAGTGCGATAAATTTTCGGACTCTTTTGTTTTTTATTGGTGTCTATGATGCTCAGAGTTTTTCAGCTGTAGCGAGACGTGAAGGTGTCTCTGCTTCTATGATTTCGCGGGTAATTCTCCAACTCGAAGACACGCTTGGACAGCAGCTTTTTTATCGTAATACCCGCGCGGTTATCCCCACAGAAGCCGGAAGGTTGTTTATCGACTATGCCCGAACCATGACAGAGCAACTGAGTGAAGCCCGTAAAGAGATGCTGGACAGGTCTCTTGAACCGGCAGGGCTGATAAGAATCAATGCACCTGTCTTCTTCGGCCAGCGCCATATCGCACCCTGGCTGACAGAACTGTCAGAACGTTATCCAAGGCTACAGATTGAGTTAACGCAAACTGATGACTATATCGATCCCCACAGGGATGCCTCTGACGTTATTTTCAGAATTGGAACACTGACTGATTCTTCTTTTCATGCCCGCGTTTTTGGAACCCAGTATTATCACCTTGTAGCCTCTCCTGCTTATATAGAAAAATATGGAAAGCCAGCGTTTCCCGCTGAGCTGAATAATCACAGATGTCTGGTGTACAGGGGTTCATCAGGTCCAAATAGGTGGTTGTTCAGAGAACCCGGGGGCAACTGGATTCACCAACCTGTTAACGGACTACTGACTTCCAATAACGCAGAGTCTTTGCTGACCAGCGCCCTTGGCGGCATGGGGATGGTGCTGTTTCCTGACTGGCTTATTGGTGACAGCCTAAAAAAAGGGGGCCTTGAGAGAGTGATGTTAGATTACGAGGGCGCAATTAAAACAGAACCTCAGCATATAGCCGCCATCTACCCTAATGCGCGACACCCTCCGTTGAACGTAAGGACCGTAATTGATTACTTTGTCGACGTATTCGGTACCCCTCTCTACTGGCAATTTGAATAACCAGAAATTCTGACCCCGGTTAATAATTAATGCGAATATTGGGGAATTTATGCAGCGTTAGTCGGCTAGCTTCTTAGCAAAAGAAGGCATTATTCACTCAATACTCAACTGAGCCAGTGGCAAAACTCAGTTTTCATCGAAAAGCATATCCAGAAAAGCACGCACCGCGGGATTAGCACGCCGACTTTCAGGCCACAGAACCGTGAGGTTTTGCCGCTCTACTGCAAACTCAGTGAGTACCGGAATCAGCTCGCCTCGCTCCACCCAAGGTTTGACCATAAAACTCGACGCCATACCGATCCCGGCTCCCGACGCTATTGCGGAGAGGATGGCTTCACTTGCATCCATAACCAATGACGCGGAGGGCAATATTTCAACCTCTCTTTCGCCAATCCTGAAGGGCCAGCGAAACAATTGTCCCGAACTTTTGTAGCGCAGGTTGATTGTCTCGTGCTCAACAAGCTGATTGGGATGGGTGGGGGTTCCGCATTTGTCGAGATAATGGGGTGAGGCATAACACCCTAGCTGATAGGGAGGAAGACGCCGTGACAAAAGCGAGGAGTCTTGAAGCTCGCCGATACGCACGGCAATATCAACCCCCTCTTCGACAAGATCCGCTTGCTCATCGCTCATTCGCAAATCCACTTTGACTTTAGGTTGCTGCTTGCGCCACTCCATGAGCATCGGGGCAATCAGGTGCAAGCCCACTGGCAATGATGCTGCAATACGCAGCGTGCCATGAGGCTCCGATCGCGCGGCTTTCGCCGCCTGCTCAATCTCTTCAGCATTCTGTAACAATCGCAGCACACGTTCATGCAGATCGCGGCCTTCGGGCGTCAGATTCAGAGAACGCGTGGTACGCGTGAACAAAGCCAAACCGAGATGCCGCTCCAGCCGCTGGATGCTTTTGCTCACAGCAGAGGGGGAAACCGCTAACACCCTTGCAGCTGCGGTGTAGCTGCCAAGCGACCCCGCACGTGCAAACGCAATAAGCCCTGTCAGGCTTTCAATACCTATTTGTTCCTTCATGGCACAATTAAAGCGACAAACAGCACAATTATCAACTACGGCTATTCATCTTATGCTTTCACTCGTTCACCTATCCGGAGCGTAAAAGATGACTGACATGATGAAAGCAGTAAGACTGCATGCCTTCGGCGGCCCGACGGCGCTGTGCTACGAAGATGCGCCGATCCCAAAGGCAAATGCCGGCGAAGTGCTGGTAAAAGTACATGCAACAGGCATCAACCCGCCTGACTTGTATTTGCGCGATGGGTATCGCGCCCTCCCCCCTGAATGGCACCCCAACCCCCTATTTCCCCTTATCCTGGGGACGGATATATCTGGCGTTGTTGCTGCCGTAGGCGAAGGCATTACCGGTTTCAAACCCGGTGATGCTGTTTATTCCATGGTGAAATTCCCGGGCGATCTGAATAAAGGCAGTGGCGCTTACGCAGAATATGTCTGCGTGCCAGCTTCTGAACTCGCGCTTAAGCCCCGCAAGTTGTCCCATAGCGAAGCCGCGGCTGCACCAATGTCACTGCTCACCGCCTGGCAGTTCCTAATCGATACAGGTCATGAAGCACCCAATCCTTTCCAGTCTTTCAGACATCAGCCTTTGGCGCTTAAAGGCAAAAGCGTGCTGATCAATGGTGCAGCGGGAGGTGTCGGGCATCTTTCGGTTCAGCTCGCTAAATGGAAAGGTGCGCACGTTATTGCAGCCGCATCAGGCAGACATAAGGCGTTTTTACTGAGCCTTGGAGCGGATGAGGTTATCGACTATACCGTGACGGCAGCCGAATCCGTGTCGCCAAAGGTGGATCTTGTCGTTGATGCGGTCGGTGGTCCACACATGGAACGTTTCCTTAACATCATTAAACCCGGTGGTGCGTTGTATCTGGTAAATCCACTGGGTTTTGACGGCCACAGCATTGCCGCTGCGCGGGATATCACGGTATCGACCACACAGGTTCGCTCTGGTGGACATCAGCTTTGCAAAGCCGGAGAGCTGCTTGAAGATGGCACTCTTCGCGTTGCGCTCGACAGCACTTATCCCCTGTCCGAGGCATCTTTGGCGCACGAACGCGCCGCCCGAGGCAGCATTCAGGGGAAGATCGTTTTAGTGGTTTGAGTGATATCTCCCCGACCAGCCGAGACCGACGGGTCGGGGTATTTTGAAAGGAACTGAATGTGATCATTGTGACCGGGCATCTGTTTGTTCCACCGACAGAACTACAGGCATTTATGGCTGACTTCTCTTCGCTTGCCTGCTGCACACGCCAGCGTGAAGGAAATCTCTTTTACGAAGCGGCAATTGCCGACCCTTTAAGCGGAAAATTGCTTATCTCTGAACGCTGGGCAGATGAAGAGTCACTCAGCAGCCATCTCAAGGCCTCAGACACTCGGACATTCGTCAGTCGCTGGCAGGCACGAATTAAGGGTGATATCAGGAAATACGATGCTTTTAATGAGCGTGGCGTAAGTGAAATGCGAGATGCGCGTTGTCCATAACAAAATCAGAATGCCTCGTTGACCTTTCCGCTCAGTGCCAAGGGCGGACATCGAAACTATGGCCCATGACAAAGTCCCGCGATAAGCATGTTAGGGCTATCACTTTAAATTCTAACCTATTAGGAAATGTCAGAAAATAACCTTGTCAACATAGCGGTCAGTGAGTTTTTAATGCGCTCAAGGCAAAGAGCTATATATTAGCGACGTCGGCCTCTGATTTGGTATACACCAATAGCATTGCAATTTTAACAGTAACTTACTGCTTAATTTCACGTTGTTTTGCAAGCCATTCACTGGCCGTAGTCGTATCAATTCCCTGACGTTGATTGTAAGTATTGCTCTTATTCCAGGCCACTCCGTCAGGGCGTGCGAAAGCAAGTCGGTAATTTGCCCCGACATCTTGCGGATCGTGCCGCACATCATCCTGAAGCTTTAACCTGTCTAGTAATTTTCTGTTTACTTCAGTGCCCCAGTGGGCACGCATGAGATCAGCAAGCTCACTGTAAGTCAGCGTATCACCTGCAATATAGACAATCTCGTTTCGAAAAGTGGGCTGATGGAAGAAAATGTCTGCAGTTAGATGGCCGATATCTTCGGGCGTGGTCAGCGTTACCGCGTGCTGCCAGTCTCCCAGTGCACAGACAGTTTTATTTTGTGCGTCAATCACACCAAAGTCGGGCTCAAACAGATAGCTGGTAAAAATACCTGTAGATACAATGACCCATCCTGTCGTGCTCTGCTGGCGTAGAAGGTGGCGAACTTCAAGCTGTTCATCCCAGACTTGTTGCCCGCTGCCTTTACCGACAACGTCATAATCAACACCAAACTGCCATGGGAAGTAGTGAGCTACAGCCGCTTTTAATACCGCCTCCGTAATTTTTATTTGCGTTCCCGGTCCGCCAACAAAACCACTGCAGTTGATAACGGCGTCGAAAGAACCAAATAGCTCACTCAGCTCATCAACACTGTTTTCCTGCAGATCGCCCTCTACCACAGCTATTCCCAACTTCATCAGTTCATCCAGCCGCGTCCGGCGTGAACCAGAAACAGCATGAGCGGATTCGTTTCTAAGTAACACGCTAATTTTCACATGGGTGTGTTCATGCGCTTTATTGCTCATCGATCTTAATACCTGAATACCAAGTTCTCCTGCACCGAGAACCAAAACAGTATTTATAGGTTTTTCGGAATTCATTGTTGCTTCCTGTTGTCTTAAAACGTCATCCTGACAGCTGAAATGGCCTTATTCAATTAGGCACACACATGATACTGGAGGTGATATGGCGTCTGAACGGGAAGCGTTGTTGCAATTTCCTAAGGAGTTTTGTGAGGAATTAAGCAACGATGACGAGGGCCTCAAACGAGAGATCCTGGCGCATGCAGGTAATCGCTGGTCGCTTGGCGTGCTCCATATTCTTGGTACCAACGGACCTCTTCGCTATGGGGAGTTACGCCGCTACCTAACCGGTGTCACTCAAAGAATGCTAACACTAACATTGCGTCATCTGGAGCGGGATGGGCTTATATCCCGCTATGATCACAAGGAAAAATTGCCCCGGGTGGTTTATACAATTACAGATATGGGGAAAGACATGCTTCTGCGGATGTTACCTTTATGGTCGTGGATCATCACATCCGCCAACTATTTCCGGACAGCAAGAACAGAGTACGACGGTGATTGAATGTTCAGGCGAAAAACTGGCAGAAAGTCACTATAGAGCTTTCTTAATATTGAAGCTTTAATCAAAACAGGCTGTTCAGCAAACTGTCTTCCTGAAAAAGGCTAATTGCTATGATTCCTGCAAAAATTAACGTGATGTAGGCTAAGGCAAGTTAAATGTCAGAACCGGACATTATTCCAACTCCAGCACATCCAAATCGGGGGAAATCATTTAGGCAGCAACGGCAGATTATTTTTCGGTAGAGTTCTCCAGAGAACGGAGCAAGTCCGCCAGCCGATGATCCAGCGCCTCTAAGGTGCTGGAAGAGAGCCCAGACAATATTTGTTTTTCGTTCTCGATATGCTTTTCTACAGCACGGTCAATCAGCGCCAGACCGTCGCCACTTAACTGCACCAACATACTGCGCGCATCATTCAAATTAACCATCCGGTTGATTAAACCGCGGGATTCCAGACGCTTAAGTCGATGTGTCATCGTGCCAGACGTGACCATCAACGTTGAGAACAGTTCTGTGGGACTCAGACTGTAGGGTGCACCAGCGCGACGCAGCGTCGCAAGCATATCAAATTCCCACATGCATAATTCGGACTCCGAGAATGTTGACTCAAGCCGCTGTTCCAGAAGAGCGGCACAACGCTTGAGCCGCCCTAAAGGGCCCATCGGACTGGAATCCAGGTCCGGCCGCTCGCGCTGCCACTGCTCCAGGATCACATCAACTGCATCTTTAGGGGGTTTAATCAGATCGCTCATTTATCTTGACTTCAAGGTAATTGCTGTACAGACTGATTTTATCTTGAATTGAAGGTAAATGCAAAACCATGAACCCCTCCCTCTCTCTCTCATACTGGCGAGATGTACTCCTGACCTCACTGGCTCCGGCTATCTGGGGCTCAACCTATATCGTGACAACTCAGCTTCTGCCACCAGACCGGCCATTTACTGCGGCACTGCTTAGGGTTCTTCCGGCAGGAATTCTTATTTTGCTGTTTACCCGTCGCCTGCCTGCATACCGTGATGCAGGCCGATTGTTGATTCTCAGCGCACTTAACATCGGATTTTTTCAGGCGCTGTTATTTATTGCCGCTTATCGGTTGCCCGGAGGACTGGCCGCAGTGTTAGGGGCAATCCAGCCGTTGCTGGTTATCATGCTGAGCTGGGCGGTTGATCGCCGCACGCCAGAAAAAATCACTCTATGGGCAGCACTCATAGGCGTATTCGGTATGGCAATATTGTTGCTTTCGCCACACACAATATTTGAACCTGTCGGAATTGCTGCTGCTTTGCTGGGTGCGGGTTGCATGGCAACTGGCGTCTGGCTGACCCGCCGTTGGCAGATAAATTTGCCGGTAATGGCGCTGACTGGCTGGCAGCTGGTGTTGGGCGGAATGATGTTAGCGCCTGCTGCATGGCTGATTGACGCACCGTTACCTACGCTGACTGCCTCACAATATGCCGCATACACCTACTTGAGCTTTGCAGGCGCATTTGTGGCTTATGGCTTATGGTTTCGTGGAATTACACGTCTCCCCGGCGTGGCGGTCGCGTCACTCGGGCTACTCAGCCCTTTGACCGCTGTTTTACTCGGCTGGTTAATCCTTTCTCAAGTCATCAGCGGCACGGCTTTTGCCGGATTCGCCATCGTGCTGGTCAGTGTACTGGTTGTACAGCGCACGTCTTCCCGCACTCCTTAACATTTATTACTTTTAAACTGAACAGGATATAGAAATGACAATTTCGGTACATGACGCTATCACCTCGCGCGTTTCAATTAATCGTTTTCAACCCGGCCGTCCACTTGAGGATGATGTTATTGCCGAGTTGGTGCGTCTGGCGACCAGAAAAGCTGCGAGGTGAGTGTGAGTTCTATTTAGACGGTATAAATCAGCCAGGATTGGGGAACATCAGGTTTGCAGGACAGTGAGGCGAACACCGAATGGAGGATGAAACAGTCCGGCATGGACGATTTGCTGGGATAACAACCCTAGGCTCGGGTATCGTGACCCATATCCAGGGTTGTCCTCCTCACCGCTGCTATTCCGACCAGTATCAGCGAGCCAAAGAAGTAGCAACAGCCTTGATCACCATTGTGGATGGCTGGCGTAGGTTTTGCCATCCTGCGTTGGGTTGAAGTGGCACTCAATTCCTCAGCCTAAAGTCGGGTATTGGAAATCGAGCAATCATGCCACTTTCACGCACTTCACCCCCGCATATCTTTAGGTGCAAAACCATATTTTTGCGAAAAGCGACAGAAAAATGTGCGGGTGAATAACCGACATGATAGGCCACTGACGAGACGCTAACCTCCCCCGTCGACAGCATGCGCCAGGCCGTTTCCAGCCGCAGCGTCTGCAAATAGCCATAGATGCTCTGATTGAACAAGCGCCGAAATCCTGCAGTCAGTTTACGCGTGTTCAGGCCGACTTTTGCACTGAGGTCACGAATGGAGGGAGGCGTATCAATGTGTTCTGCGAGCAAGTTTTTAACATCATGCAGCCGGGCAATATCGCAAGAACTTAAACGTAACGTTGATTGCTGTAACGACCTGTCTTCACTCACCAAACTATCCAGCGTGTGGGCGACGATCTCAAGCGCCTTGCCGGTCATGTACAGCTGACGAGCGACGCCTTGCAACGGGTTGGTAAACAGTTGGGCTCTGAGGCCGCTCAGGCATTTCGGCGTCGCCTGAATGCGCATGCCTGGATTTGCGGATAAATCGAGCTGCATGCCAGCCGTCAGGGTGTTGATGGACTCGGTGCAAAGATGCTGGCTTAACGAGTGCGTAGAGATATTAACGGCGGTGTAATTCAGATCGGCACCAGGCAGTAAGCATTGACTTGCGTGCGCTAAATCCTGACTCCAGACAGCACAAAGGGCCGGGCCTTTGATATGCCGCTCTGCTTGCTGAGGGAAGCGGCATAGCAATTCACCACTCTCAATGATGATAATTTTCAGACCCACAAACAGCTGCTCATCCTGCCAGATCGCCCGTTGCGGGTTAACGCTGCCGCTGCTCAGTGAAATATCACCGCGTAACAACATCTGTACTCCGCCGTCACCTTGCTGGCTGAGGTTATTCTTTCTGGCGGAAAGCTTCTGCGAAACCATCGTTAACCTTACCGTTGAGATGAGTGATATTGATAATCATTCTCACTCTAAGTGTTTTGTAAATGCCTGTCTATTAGTATATCGAGACACAAACCGTCTATTGGCAGCAGAATCAGCACAGATCCTAAATAAACTTCCCGGTCACGCCGGGAAGTTTCATTTTGCATGTTTTCTAAAGAAAGAGTTCGGCAAGCGAAAGTGTTGCTGATTGTCTGTCCACATTCTCACTGACACACTTTTAGCCGACAAAAAAGTCGCTTCTATTGTGGAGAATACCTTGGAAAACAATAATAAAAATTGGGCGCGCTGGACCTCGCCCCTTACCTGTCTGGCGCTGTTAGTCCATGCACATTGTGCGCTGGCAGAAGATACCTTACAAGTCACGGCAGACAGCAAAACGGCACCAGAGAAAGGCTACGTTGCACAGACCAGCACGACGGCAAGCCGCACCAATGAATCCATCCTGGCCACGCCCCAGTCGGTATCGGTGATCACCCGTAGCGAAATGGATGATCGTAACGTACAAAGCACCACCCAGGCCCTGCAGTACACGCCGGGGGTTTTTGCCTCAACCTCTGCGATCTCTTCCCGCTTTGATTACTTCAACATCCGTGGTTTTGATTCAACACTGAACGGGACTTTGCTGGATGGATTGCGATCCACGACTCAGCAGTCCTACGTTCAATACCAACCTTACGGATTGGAACAACTGGACGTACTGCGTGGCCCCAATGGTTTCCTCTACGGAGCCGGATCGCCGGGTGGCATCATCAACGCCATCAGCAAGCGCCCCACCTTAAATGCACAACATGAAGTCGCCATTCAGACCGGCAGCCATGGCCGCATGCAGGGACAGTTCGACACCTCGGGGCCGCTAAACGATGATAAAACACTGCTCTACCGCGTGGTGGGTGTCGGGCGGGACAGCAACACCCAATTTGATAACGTTCCTGATGACACTCTGTATCTGGCGCCTTCATTGACCTGGCGCCCTGATGCAGACACATCATTGACCGTTTTGGCCTCGGTTAGCCGCAATAAATTTGGCCCGCCACGCCCTTACCTGCCACTCTATGGCACCTTGCTCAGCAACCCTAACGGCCAGG
The DNA here is from genome assembly GCF_002095465.1 of Pantoea rodasii. GTDB lineage: Bacteria > Pseudomonadota > Gammaproteobacteria > Enterobacterales > Enterobacteriaceae > Pantoea > Pantoea rodasii. The sequence goes on from NZ_MLFP01000019.1 coordinate 17,473, forward strand.
TTAACCACAACAGTTATCTTGATGGGACCAATCTCGACAACCATATGACCCAGAGTAATCTGGGTTACGAACTGGACCACCATTTTGGCGATCGCTGGACCTTCCATTCCGCCAGCCGCTACACCGAAACTGACCTGATGACGCAAACGCTTTCAGGCGCGTCGCTGGCGGCGGACATGCGTACGCTGAATCGCGTGGCCTATGAGTTCGGTATCAAAGGGAAAATCTTCGCCACCGATAACAACCTCAAGACCGAATGGGATGCGGGACCCGTTCACGGCTCCAGCGTCGCAGGCGTGTCGTTCCGCCACACTGGTGAGGATTACTATCTGAATTATGGCCGGGCCAGCAGCATTGATATTTACCAGCCAACCGGCAATGGCCGTTTCCCAACGACCTCGCCGTATACCAGCACGCAGCAGAATGCTAACGAAACCGGCGTTTACCTCTCTAACAGCCTCGCGCTGTTCCAGCATCTGAACCTTGACCTCTCTGCGCGTCAGGATTGGGCTTCGGTGAACACCAAAAACCGCCTCAACGACACTTACACTTCGCAGGACGATCAGCGCTTCACCTGGCGGGCGGGCTTAAGCTGGATAACGGATATTGGTGTGGCACCTTATGTCAGTTATGCCACCTCGTTTGCGCCAGTGCTGGGCACCAATTTCTATGGTGAAACCTACAAACCCACCACCGGAAAACAGTGGGAAGTGGGTGTGAAGTATCAGCCAGAGCAGTTCGATGCGCTGTTTACGCTGGCATGGTTCGACCTGACGCAGGACAACGTGCAGACCACCGATCCTGACAATTCGTTGAACAAAATTCAGACCGGACAGGTTACTTCGAAGGGGATCGAAGCCTCAGCCACCGCCAACCTCACCGACGACTGGAAGCTGATTGCCAGTTACAGCTGGAACAATCTTGAGACCAGTAAGACCACGGTGGCCGGTGCACAGGGCAAAACGCCCACCGCCATGCCCGAACACATGGCCTCTCTCTGGAGCAATTACACCGTCGCGAGTGGCCCGCTGGCTTCACTGGGCTTAGGCGCGGGTGTGCGCTACGTCGGCTCGACCTGGGCTGACACCAACAACACCATCAAAGTACCGGACTACACCGTGGTTGATGCCGCCATTCACTACGACCTGGGTCAGATCAACGCCCATCTCCATGGGCTGAATGTGGCACTTAACGCCAATAACCTGCTTAACAAACATTATTGGGTGAGTTGCTCAACCACCACGTGCACCACCGGTTATGACCGCTCGTTAAGCGCCACTTTGTCCTATCGCTGGTAAGTTAAGGAAAACATCATGATGAGAAAATCTAACCTGATAATGTTGCTGTGCGCAATCTGCCTGATGTGCAGTGCTTCTTCAGCATGGGCAACGATCACGGTCACCGATATGCTGCAGCGTAAGGTGACTCTGCCTGGACCTGCAAAACGCGTGGTGCTGGGAGAGAGTCGCCACATCATTACGCTGGCATTGCTGGAGAAAGATCCTTTCCATAATCTGGTGGGCTGGGGAGACGATCTCCAGCGCTACTCACCTGCCACCTGGGAGGCGATAAAAAACAGTATCCCGCGGCCAGCCACATTCCGGTGCTGGGCACCATGAACAGTGGCACCTTTTCTATGGAAGCGACGATCGCGGCTAAACCCGATCTGGTGATCTTCACCCTGTATGGACCGATTCCACCGGGGCTCGATGCTCTGGATGCGGCCCACATTCCCTATGTGTTTGTTGATTTCTTCCGTAAGCCGCTGGTGAACACCGTGCCAAGCCTGAAGATGCTCGGTCAGTTACTCGGTCAGGAAACGCAGGCAGAACAGGTGATCGCTTTCTGGCAACAGCACATGGATGAGGTTGCAAAACGCCTGGCAAATGTCAGCACGCGTCCCTCGGTATTTTTCCATCTCAATCCGGGTAAAGGCGACTGCTGCTTTACCTCGGGACCCAGCAATATGAGCGATTTCATTGCTGCGGCAGGCGGACATAACATCGGCGCCGATATGCTGAGCGCGCCAATCGGCAAACTGAACCCGGAATACATCCTGTCACGTAACCCTGATTTTTATCTGATGGGCGGTGGCTCCGCCGTGAGCCGCGACGGATTACAAATCGGCACCGGAGCCGATGCAAAGCAGGTCGCCCAGAGCAGTCAGCATCTCCTGACCGCGCCAGAAATCGCCCATTTACCGGCGGTCAAAGCCGGGCATGCGGGTGGCGTATGGTTATTCTTCTTCGACAGCCCGCTCTATTTCGTCGGGATCGAGGCCATGGCGAAAATGTTCCATCCCACGCTGTTTGCTGATGTGCATCCTGAGTCGACGCTAAACACCGTGACCAGCAAGTGGTTGTCGGTGCCGCTGAAGGGCACATTCTGGACGGCACTGCCTGCGAAATAAGCACTGCAGGGCAGCGCAGTATTGCGCTGCCCTTGGGGAAACCACGATGAAATCACCCTCGAAGCTTCTGACGGCGCAGATCCTGCCCGCGCTGTCGCTTAACCTGCTGTCAGGCATATTGATCACCGCCAGCTATCTGCTTCAGGCATTGCTGTTCACGCAATTGATCATCGGGCTGAACGCATCCACATCGAATACGCTCATGATGCTGATTGTGATGCTGGCGGGAAATGCACTGCTCAGGGCCGTGTTGATTGGCTTCAGGGCCATGCAAACCGAGCAGTTAGCCGCAAATGTGCGCACCCGTTTGCGCCAGCAACTGTTTCGCCCTCTGCTGACACCTGGCTTTGACGTCATGCAACACCATTCAGCGACAAAATTACAGGTCACGCTGGGCGAGGGCGTGGAAGTGATGGAAGGATTTTATAGCCGTTATCTGCCCGCGCTGCTGCTGGCTTTACTCAGCGGTGCCGCCACGGTGATCACCCTGGCCAGTTTTGACCTGTTCTCGGGCGCGATATTGCTGCTGTTTATGGTGGCTTGCCCGGTACTGGATCATCTGTTTATGCGTCAGCAACGTCAGCATATTGTGGGGGTGTTTGCGGCCATGCAGCGCTTCGCAGAGGATCTGATGGATGCGCTACGCGGCATGCTGACGCTCAAAGCCTGTAATGCTGTGCCACGCTTTCGCGAAAAAATGGCAGGTCACGCGGCATCACTGCGCCACGAATCCATGAAAACCCTGCGAGTGACGATGATGCGCGGCGGCATTACTCGCTTCATATCGTTATTAGGAACTTGCGGGCTTCTTATCATAAACGCCTGGCGCACGATGCAGGGTGCAGTGGATCCCGCCTTGTTGCTATTAACGCTGTTTATCACCTGGGAGGCGTTTCGCCCTATCCTTCAGCTGGAAACGGTATTCCATACCTTGTGGGCAGCGCAGGAGATGCGCCCGGCAATACAGGAAATGGCCGCCTCCACTGCTACCGTCCACGACCCTGATTTTCCCCACCCGATGCCGGCTGGTCACACGCTGCGTTTAGAGGCGATCACTTATCGCTGGCCAGGCCAGCCAAAAGCGCTGTTCAATAATCTGACGCTGACCATTGCAGAGAATCGCCACACCGCCTTCATCGGGCCTTCAGGGTCGGGCAAGAGTACCCTGTTCCAGCTGATCACCCGGTTTATCGCACCTGAATCAGGCGCAATTTTTTGGGGGATGAGCCGATCAGTGAACTTTCGATTGCCGCATTTCGCCGCCGTGTAAGTTGGGTGTCGCAGCAGGTTTTCTTAATTGACGGCACCCTGGCTGAAAATTTACGGTTGGGCCGCCCTGACGCCACTGAAGCGGCCATCTGGCAGGCATTGCAACAAGCGCAACTGGCAGAATGGGTTCAAACACTGCCTCAGCGCCTGAATACACTGGTGGGTGAAAATGGCGGATTGTTATCCGGCGGGCAGCGGCAACGGCTTGCCATCGCGCGCGCGTTGCTCAAACAGTCCCCCATTCTCATTCTGGATGAAATCACCTCGAATCTTGATGTCGTCAACGAGGCAGCCATCCAACGGGTCATCTCATCACTCAGCGGTCATTGCACACTCATTAGCATTGCACATCGGCTGAACACCATTGCGCAAGCCGATCACATCGTGGTGCTGCAGGACGGTGACATCATCGAACAGGGTTCACCCGCCAGTTTGAGGCTTGAAAACGGCTATTACGCTTCGCTGCTTCAATCGCAGGAGACGACCCATTGAACACCAGAATCCCGCCTGTTGCCCCATCACTTTGGCGAGCGCTGCTCTCGCCACTCAGGGCACATCAATCCCGGCTTTTCTCCACGCTAATAGCCGGGACCGTGGCGCAATGCACAACCTTCGCCTGCATGATTATCTCGGGCTGGATCTGCACCCTGGTGCTCAGCGGTTCATCGCCCGATACAATGTGGTTCTTCACCGCTGTTCTGGCCTTCTGCATGGTGCTTACCGCTCTATCCCGCTGGGCACTGGCGTGGTTGTCACATGACCTGGCCTTCGCACTGATTGAAACGCTGCAAATGGGCATTTTTGATGGCATCGCACGTGCCACACCCGGACGTTCACATCAGCATCGTATGGGGGATGTCGCGGCGACAGCCACCAGCGATGCCGAGCTTATGGAGCGTTTTTATGCGCACATGCTGGTGGATTATCTCACCGCGTTTCTGATGCCCGGCATTGCCTCGTGATATTGCTGTTCGTGAGCCCCTCGCTGTGCATGGTTTTTTTGCCTTGTGTGTTGATGATTGTCGTGGCGCCGTTGTTCACTGCGCGATGGGCGAAAGAAAAGGGAAAGGCCGTCGCAGAAAGCAAAAGCGTATTAAACAGCCATATTGCTGAACTCGCACAGGGCTGGAGAGACATTCAGATGTTTGGTGCTGAAGGTCGCTACAGCATGACGTTGCAACAGGCCAACGCCAGATTAAACAACGCGCAACGCAAATACGGGGCGCGTAGCGGACTGGAGCAGGGATTACGCGATGGCCTGATGGCGCTTTCACTGATTGCATTGCTAGTGGCCACTCTTTACACCCATCACCACACGGGCCTGCCGCTCACCTGGCTGCCGTTTATCCTGAGTATCGGCGCCGCGGCAATCGTTCCTCTGCTGGAAGTTTTGCAGGTCGGTGGGCAATGGGGCGCATTGAGAGCCAGTGCCGAGCGCATCTTCTTACTTCAGCACCTACCTGAACAGCTTCATGACGGCCTGGCGTCAATAACCCCCCAGGGACATCGACTGCAATTTAACAAAGTCAGTTTTTGTTATCCGCAAAGCGATACCCCGGTGCTGAATAACCTGAGCTTCACCATTGAACCGGGAGAAAGAGTCGCCATCACGGGGATGTCGGGCAGCGGTAAGACCACCCTCGCCTATTTATTGCTGCGATTCTACGATCCGACATCAGGTACGCTTTCACTCGATGGCACAGACATGTCGGCATTTAGCCTGAAAACGTTGCGACAGCAGATTGCCTGGGTATCGCAGGAGAGTTGGCTGTTTAACGATACCATTGAGAACAACATTCGCCTGGGCCGCCCCGATGCCACCTTTAGCCAGATTGAGCAGGCAGCGAAATTTGCACGCGCGGATGAATTTATCTGCGTATTGCCACAGGGTTATCAAACCGTCTGCACAAAAGGAGGCGAAAACTTGTCGGGAGGTCAGCGGCAGCGTATTGCGTTGGCACGAGCTTTAGTCAGTGACGCACCGGTGATAATACTGGATGAAGTCTCTGCCGGGTTAGATGGGGAAAATGAGCGCCAAATCCTTGCCGCCCTTACGTCTCTTCCCAAAAACCGCACCCTTATTATGATCGCGCATCGTATCCCGATGCTGAAATCCGCCAAACGCATTCTGCTATTAGCCAATGGACATATTGCAGCATCGGGCAGTTTCGAGGCATTAACTATCGCAGGTACATCGCTCTCAGTATTACTGGAGAATATTCACGCGAAGTAAGCGTATCGTGATGTCGCGCTCATGAGGGTCCAGCATCAGATAGTCCATCATGTTGACGCCTTAATATTTGGCGTCACAATTCCCTTTGAAGTCGATTACCCCATAATCTGTTTAGAGATTACAAAACCACCACTTTCAGCTCAGCCCTCCCCTGAACTCACTCAAGTATTTTCACTCACCATTCGCGACTTAAATTTATCAGCGCCCATACAAATACCCTCCCTACAGTTTTCGATGCGGTTACCGATAACAAATTCCGTATTCGGTATTTTCAGTGACGCATGGAGCATGCTGGAAAATGTAGACGTTCATTGTGTTCCAGTTGGGTGGAAGGTAAATCATGTTTAAAACATTACGCTCGCGTTTAATCGCAATCAGCGTGGTCATCACGGCAGTATCACTTATCGCTCTTGCCCTTTTTACCTACACAACGGTGCGAGCAAAAACACTTGAGAGCATTGATGAACGGATTGGCCAGCTCTCTCGGGTGCATGCGGCTGATCTGGCTGGCTGGGCTGCGGAAAAACAACGTATAACCGGCTCGATTAAGACGGCTTTCGGTCGTCACGATGATGCTGTGCCTTTTCTTCGTGCTGCGATCGAAGCAGGCGAATTTGATGATGCCTATATCGTCTATCCAGAACCGCATTCTCATGTTTTCGTTCATCCTATGACAGCAACGTACGATGGCAGCCAGCGTCCCTGGTATCTGGAAACGGTGAAAGCCGGACATCCGGTTTTATTGGATCCGTATGTCGATGCTTCGACTGGCAAACTGACCATTACCTTTGCTCAACCCGTTATCGAAAATGGCAAAACATTGGGTGTGGTGGGAAGCGATGTGCACCTTGATACCGTTTCAAACACCGTTAATGCCATCCATCCACTCGAAAAGAGCTTTGCATTCCTGGTGGACAATAGCGGCAAACTGATTGCCGCGCCGCAGTCAGACCTTATCCTCAAGCCATTAACCGAATTGTCACCTTCGCTGGATATCAACATCATCCACAATCTGGCCAGCAATGGCGGCCATGCCGAACTGACCATCGGTGGAGAACAGCAGTTTGTTTTTGCATCGCCCGTAAAAGGAACAACCTGGTCGCTGGTCATTGCTGTTGATCGTAATGAAGTCACGGCATCACTTTCTGCCTTACAACGCGAGAGTATTCTTATTACCCTGGTTTGCCTGATGATTACTGCGCTTATCGCCGGGTTGATATTCAATCAGCAGTTGAGAAGACTGGCCATTTTACGCGATGCATTGGAAGACGTGGCGTCAGGTGAAGGTGATCTTACGCGTCGGCTGGATGTTCAGGGTGGAGACGAACTGGCGCACATCTCAGCGGCATTCAACCAATTTGTCGGTAAACTCTCGACAGTGCTTCTTCGCGTGCGTGAAGGTGCAAACAACATCGCTCTGGCATCAACAGAAATCAGCGGGGGCAACAATGACCTGGCTTCTCGTACCGAAGAACAGGCAGCAAGTTTAGAGCAAACGGCAGCAACCCTTGAGGAGCTGACGTCAACGCTCAGCAATACTGCAAATAATACTGAGCAGGCACGACAGTTTGTCAGCGGTGTGGCTTCAGCGGTCAAAGATAACGGCACCGTGATGAACGCTGTCTCTTCGCGGATACTGGAAATCTCAAACGATTCGAACAAAATGTCCGAAATTATTAAGGTCATTGACGGCATTGCTTTCCAGACCAACATTCTGGCACTCAACGCGGCTGTAGAGGCTGCGCGAGCAGGAGAATCGGGCAGAGGTTTTGCGGTCGTCGCCAGTGAAGTCCGTAGCCTCGCACAGCGCAGTGCTGGCGCGGCACGCGAGATTAAAACACTGATTGATGACACGGTTTCACGAGTGGCTTCAGGCCGGGAACTGGTGGTAAAAGCGGATCAAGGAATGGCAGGCATTGTGTCTGATATTCAGAATATGACGCAGCTGATTGATGAAATTGCGCATGCCAGTCGTGAGCAAAGTGATGGCATTGGTCAGATCAATATTGCGATGGGGCAAATTGACACCACGACGCAGCAGAATGCCGCCCTGGTTGAAGAATCGGCCAGCGCAGCACAATCGATGTCAGAGCAGGCGGCATTGATGGCCTCTCTGGTCAGTTCATTCAAGTTGATGGATAACGCTGATTCAATGTCATCCAGGCTTGCAGGTGACGTGACAAAACGGGTTATCTCTCCCTCTAAACCACGGTCAGTGCCGGCCACTGCAGGTACCTCACTCGAGGATAACTGGAGTTCGTTCTGATCCCTTAAGACATAATAAGAACCAGGCATTCCCTCGTGCCTGGTTCGCTTCCGTTCCCACCATCACTCTCTGCCAAACCTGCCTGATCAATCGCGAAAACGAAGCGCTTCTAAGTTCCGTGAGAATGCTGTTGAAAAGCCGCCAACAGCTCGCAGGAAGCTCCTGTGCTCAGCCTCCCATCACCAACCCGCCATCCACATACAGCGTTTGCCCGGTGACAAACTCGCTCCACTCTGAGGCTAAAAACATCACCGGACCGGCTACATCCACGGGCTCGGCAATACGGCGCAGTGGCGTTTGTGCGGTGATAAATTCGCGCACGTCTTCCCGCGTGGCACTACTGGCATCGGTGGGATACACCAGACCCGGTGCGACGCAGTTAACGCGAATGCCCAGCGGCCCCAGTTCTGCCGCGAGTGACCGGCTGAAGCCTATCAACGCAGATTTCGCCGTGACGTAATCGTGGTAAGGCACCGATGGACGGGCCACCAAATCACTGGAAAGATTGATGATGCTGCCGCGCGTCCGTGAACGCATCAGCGGCAACGCAGCCTGGCAGACGTTATAAGCTGCGCCGACGGCACCCTCAAACTGGTTCTGGTAACCCTGCCATGAGGTTTCCCAAAAGCGCTGTCGATTATCGGTATCGAAAACATAGGGCGCGAAAGCATTGTTAACCACCGCATCCAAACGGCCGGTGGTGTGGGCGATCTGTTCCATCATCGCCGCCACCTGCTCCGCTGATGTGACATCGGCGCGAATGGCTAAGGCTGAACCGCCCAGCGCTTCGCAGCACTTTACCACTTCCATCGCCGCTTCTTCACTGCGCAGGTAATTCACCACCACCAGCGCGCCTTCTGCAGCGAACGCTTTCGCGATAGCCGCGCCAATTCCCCGGCTCGCGCCCGTCACCAGAATCGTTTGATCAGCAAACTTCATAGGTTACCTCCTGTAGAAAGACATGGGTTCAATCCGCATACGGCGCATAGCGCTCGGCGGCAGTTTCGGCAGATGCCTCAATTTCCGTGATAGTGACCAGATCCAGCAGGCTAAAGCGCCCATCGTGATGCCATCCGGCGGCGGGCGACGTCATGCTGCCAAAGGCGGTAATGCGGGTAATGCCGGCTTGTCCCAGACGTGTAGCGAGGTGGAACAGTTCTTGTGGCTCGGCCGCTACCGCCGCCGTTTGCAGATAGATTTTCTGCTGCGCCATCAGGGCAATGGCGTCGTCGATCTCGTCAACGGCCACCACTTTTAGCGTGCGCCCGAGTGCCGAGGGCGTCAGGGCTTCGGGCCCGTCTACTATCACCACCGCCCAACCGTCTGAGGGATCGCCAAACAGGATGCGATCGCCCTGCAAAGCGCGAACCTCTTCACGGCTGCGCCAGGCGGCTACGCTGTTAACTTCAGACGATGACAGCGCACGACGCGGATATTTATGCCCCAGCGCACGCAGTTCATGGGCAATATATTCCGCAATTTCCTGCGGCGTGATGCGCCCTCCACGTTCAATAAACAGCATTTGCGGTGAGTAACAGCCTGCCTGGTCATAACGCATCACGTCGTAGGCTACGCGATGCGCCAAATCGACGCCCTGCCTTGTGTCCAGCGCTGAACGAGCGACCAAACCCACGCTGATTTTATGGCCGTGCGGCAGAAAACGCGTCGTCACCGGCAGTTGCTGTTTGATAGCAGCCAGCGCTGCGTTTCCGCCGTACGCCATCACCACGTCAGGCTGCGTAAACCAATGTTTCTCTGTCTCCGCATCTCCGCCTTTCCACCACACCACTGCCATGCACTCGCCAAGTTGGGGATCAATCTCGGCCAGCAGTTGGGCAAACCAGCCCGCCATCAGCGGTTCGGCACCGGGCAGTTTGCCCACGGTGCCCGCTTTTACCAGCAATCCACAAATCAGGCTCCAGAGCGGCAAGCCTGGCACGTTCCCAGCCCAGATATGCAGCAGAAGATCGGGGCCAAACGCCCGCGCGAAACCGCCATTGGCTCGCGGCTGGAAGTCATCCAGCAGTTGTGGATCGTTGAAGTCTTCGGCCAGAAATCGCTTGAGCTGTGGCTGCCGAAAGGTTTTGAGGTATCCGGTCAGCCCAAGGCGAATCATCTCGGCATCGTAGCCGGTGACAATCGGCAGCAGCGTTTCGGCTTTGCGGCGCAGCGGATGGCTTCGATCCAGTAAACGCGCAATGGCTTGATCAATAATCGCCACGATCTTCGCCACGCTGAGCGTCTTTAAATAGGCGCGAGCGTGATCGCGCACATGCGCGCTGACGGCGGCGATCTGTGCCGAATTAAGGTCAGGGACGTCAACATCTAGATGCTGGCCGTGATGGCTAAAACTGAGCGTGCGCCACTGCACGTCTGCCGGTGATAAGCATCCCGGCAAATAGCCCGCGATCTCTTTCACACCGTACCCTGCGCAGCAGCCAAAAATTCTTCCATCGCCAGTGAACAGCCTTTCGCATCCGCCCCGGTGACCCGGCCCAGCAAATGGAAGCCGCCCGCAACTGCCCGGCCAGCATCTTCCGTCAGCAAGGCTGAAACCGAATTGAAATGGGCCAGATCGTGGTGCACCAGCACTCCGACTTCCCCTTCCGGCACCTCTTCGCCGGTCAGCGGATTGACCACGCGCGTGCGGATCCAGTGCGGGCCGGATTTCACCGATGGGCTGGCAACATTGCCCTCGTCATAGAATTGGCTGCTCAGTTCGGTCATGCCGTACATGTTGATGCAGTGTGTGCGCGGCACACCTAAAGCAGCACTGAGTTCGGCGTAAAACTGTTCGGCTTGGACCTCCCGAGATTGCCCCTTAAACCCGCCGGTATCCAGAATGCGGCTGCCAGCCGCTAACGCAAAGCGGCGTCCCTGGCGTTGCATCTCGTCCAGCAGATGGACAAAGCTGTAGCTCGCGCCCAGCAGCGCATAAGGTTCGCCCTGCGATTCCGCCTGTTCCAGTGCAGCAAAAAGGCGATCCATCGCGATTCCGCTGTCATCCAGCAGCACTTCACTCTTTGCGGTGCCGAACGTCTCAACCGCTAAGGTGAGGTAATGCGCCAGCGAAGAGTTGGGCAGCGTCTGGTTATCGGGGAACAAAATACCCATGCGAATCCGCTCATCATTCGCCATAAAGCGCTGGCGGAAATTCTGCGTCATCGAGCATTTCCATACATCGAGCGTCGGATGATAGCTGCGCCCCTTCACTGTGCCGGTAGTACCGCTGGTCATAAACACCGCTTCGACGTCATCGGTGGCATGGCAACTCAGGGTCAGATCCTTAAACGCGGTAATGGGAATCGCCGGAATGGCGCGCCAGTTTTTTACCGTAAACGGCGTGCGACCGCGCTGGATGGCGAAGCGGCGATAAGGGGCATTGTGTTCGAATTGATAAGCGAAGATGGCGAGCGCCAGGCGGTTAAAGTCGTCGTCGGTTGTGTCCTGACGCTGAATAAAATTCAGCAAGGCGTCGATCAAAGCAGCTTCGGTCATGAGCGGGTCCACCTGTTGCGATTGCGCGAAATCTCTCAGGCCGGGCCTGATGAGGAGAGTCTGTCCGCTACAAAGCACAAAGATGGAATCAGGGCGCAGTGTCACCCTGTGTTCCGCTCCCTACGCCGGTATTAGCCGGATCAGGTTCGGAGGGTCACTACGTTGCCAGCGTGAAAAACGCCAGCGGGTAGAATCTCAGCCCGCTATCTGGGCACCCCTTGGAACAAGCCGCAGTCTAGGGTGTTGCGCGCAGGGGTGTCAAGCAAGGTGGATGCCGCCCGCATCGCTAATATCAGCGCGACGGGCGGCGACAGATTCAAGCGGTTCTGAATCTGCGGGTGAGCGGTTTCTCGACTTCGACAATCAAAAACATCACAAAACCGATGATAAAGGTGATCACCCAATAGCGGAATGGCAGTCCAGTGGTGCCGAACAGCAGCTGCATAAACGGCGCGTAGATGATCAGTAATTGCAGCACCAGCAGAACCGCACTGACGATCCAAATGCCTTTGTTCATCAGCAGCCCTTTGCTCAGTGAAAAGCCGTCTGACACACGGCAGTTGAGCATATAAAACCACTGCGCGGTCACCAGCGTCTGCAACAGTACGGTGCGGATAAACTCCGGTGAATAGCCTCGCGGCTGCAACCAGGCTTCCAGCACAAACGCACTAATCGCAATCATCGAACCGACAAACACCACGCGCCAGATGGCGAATCCATCCATCACATGCAGTTTGGGATCGCGCGGTGGCCGACGCATGATGTTTTTTCACCCTCCTCAAACGCCAGACCAAACGACAGCGTGGCCGACGTCGCCATGTTCATCCACAAAATCAACACCGGTGTGAGCGGAATGAGATTCCCCGCCAGCAGCGCGATGATGATCAACAAGCCCTGCGCCAGGTTAGTGGGCATGATAAACAGGATGGTTTTTTTCAGGTTATCGTAAACCCGGCGCCCTTCTCGCACCGCGCTGGCAATCGTGGCGAAGTTGTCATCCGTTAGCACCATATCAGCAGCTTCTTTGGTGACTTCGGTGCCTTTAATGCCCATAGCAATGCCGACATCAGCGCGCTTCAAAGCGGGCGCATCGTTCACGCCGTCCCCGGTCATGCCAACCACTTCTTTCTTGCTCTGCAGCGCCTGAACCAGGCGGAATTTATCCTCCGGACTGGTGCGCGCGAAAATATCATACGCCTGCGCCGCCTCGCTCAATTGGTGATCGTCCATCACTTCCAGTTCACGCCCGGTGATGGCCGTGCCCGCATTGCCAATTCCCAACATCTGACCAATGCTCATCGCAGTTTGCGGATGGTCGCCAGTGATCATTTTGACGCGAATCCCGGCTTGCAGGCAGTCACGAATCGCGGTGATAGCTTCTGGACGCGGCGGATCCATCATTCCGGCAATACCGAGCAGAATCACGCCCTGCTGCAGATCCTGATGCGTCAGTTCAGTTTGACCCGGCAACGCCGGTTTCCACGCTGCGGCCACCATACGCAGCCCTTCGCGCGCATACTCTTCAATCTTGCCTTCCCACCAGCTGATATCGAGCGGCTGCAACCCGTTCTCGGTTTGCTGCTGCTGGCAAAGGCGGAACAGCACATCCGGTGCACCGGTGATCAGCACCCGCTCCTCATCGCCAATGCGATACAGCGTCGACATATATTTGTATTGCGAATCAAACGGAATCTTACTGCGCAATTCAGTGGTGACCACCGGCAGTTGCCCTTTGGCGGCCAGCACCTTGAGCGCCCCTTCGGTCGGCCCACCGGTAATTTTCCATAACCCGCTTTCATCCTTGATAAGGTGGCCGTCATTGCACAAATCGATGGTGCGTAAATAGTGTTCCAGCACCGACCCCGCGCTCACCGTAATGGGGGTTGCATCATCCACTTTGTGAATAGCACCCACCGGCTCATAGCTATCACCTTCTACCCGATAAATATGATCTGCGGTGATCACCGCTTTGACCGTCATCTCATTCATGGTCAGGGTGCCGGTTTTATCCGAGCAGATCACCGTCATCGCGCCCAGCGTTTCCACCGTCGGCAGCTTACGAATAATCGCCTGCTGCTTCGCCATGGTCTGCACGCCCAGCGAAAGAATAATAGAGATAATGGCCGGTAAGCCCTCGGGCACGGACGCCACCGCCAGGCTGATCAACGACAGCATCAGTTCAGAGACCGGCATATCGCGGAACAGCAGGCTGAAGACAAAGAGCGCGGCCATCATCGCCAGAATGATCAGGAAAATGGCTTTGCCTAACTTGTCCATTTGCACCAGCAGCGGTGTGCGGTGTTTTTCGATGTCGGACATCATCTGATTGATGTGCCCCAGTTCGGTCTCTCCGCCAGTCGCGACCACCAGCCCTTTGCCGCCGCCAGAACTCACAGTCGTCCCTGAAAATAGCAAATTGGTGCGGTCGCCCAACGGAAGTTCCCCGAACAACGCATCGGTGGTTTTTTCCACCACGGTGGATTCCCCGGTAAGTATCGCCTCTTCGACGCGCAAGTTGTGGGCTTCAATCACCCTTAGATCGGCGGGAATACGGTCCCCAGCGCGGATTATCACCACATCGCCCGGCACCAGCGCGGTGGTCGGCAGTGTTTCGGGGTTGCCCGCGCGGATGACCACCGTTTCGCTGGAGAGCATATTGCGAATGCTTTGCAGGGATTTTTCCGCGTTACTCTCCTGGATATGGCCAATCAAGGCGTTAACCACCGCCACACCCAAAATCACCAGCGTATCTACCCAATGGCCCATCACCGCCGTGAGCAGCGCGGCGGCCAGTAACACGTAAATCAGCACATCGTTAAAATGGGCGAGAAAACGCAGCCATGCAGGCTTGCCAGGCTTTTGCGGCAGGGCATTTTCACCATATTGTTGTAAGCGTGCCGTTGCTTCGCTGCCTGTGATTCCTTCGATTGAACTCTCTGTCTGGCTCAACGTTTCATCGACAGAGAGCTGATAGTACGACCGGTCCGATTTAGCAGTATTCATCGCTTTCTCCTCAAATCCTGTTTCGGAAGCCAAGGCGGTGACATCGCGTTATTAACAGATCCACTTCAAATACAAAGACAAACATCCACGCACTGCCTGAGGTGAGTCCCGTTTATAACTGAAAGATATGTCATTAATGGCTGCTCATTGAAATTGAGCAGGGAAATAATCTATACGGCGAACTTTGACAAGAGAAATGAACGTTATAAACGTAGCACAGGCCATTCAACTCACTCTGCTTTTATGAGAAAAGTTATCCGTAATAAAAAACCAGCTTACAGGCAGACTTTAAACCAAGGATAAATAAGCCAATTTTAATGACGATAAATTAAACCGCCCCTATGTTAATGAAATAGCGGGAAAAGCTTAACTTTGTTCTTATGTTGTTATCATGGTTTATAACTCTGTTTATAACAAATAATTCAGATTTAAATTCCATGAGTTGCGCCAAAGATATTGCATTTATCAAACTTTACATTTTTGGAAATACGCAGCTATGCTCATGCATAACAAACAAACCTTAACCGTCACTCCTATCCGTCCGCAGTGAGATGACTCTATTTCGCCCACTGTTAATGGAGGTAACGATGCCGGACTATAGTCTGCTCCGCCTGAGTCTTTATGTGGTTCTCGCAATTGTAACCTGTTCTGCCGTGGGGTTATTTACTTACGCCGTTGTTTCTATGCTCGGCGAATAAACACCACGCTAATAATAACGCCAATAATTAATTTAACATTGCTGATTGAGGATAAACTCGTGACGCGTTATTTTCCGCTGATCGCCATTGTTATATTTATAACAACAGGTTGCGATCAAAAAAAACGGAAGTTGCCCCTCTGCCGCGCATGGTGAAAGTGGCCAACGTGGTCGCTTCCGGTGAATCCCAGCAGCGCATCTTTCCCGCACGTATTGAATCGGGTGATTCCACAGACCTCTCCTTTAAACGGGGTGGGCAGATTGACTCACTGGAAATTCGGCAGGGCAACAATGTGACGCAGGGGCAAGTGATCGCCAAACTGGTGGCACGTGAGGCGCAACAGCGCGTCAACGAACGCCAGACCGCCGCCACGCTAGCCCAACGGCAGTTTGCACGCTTCCAGACGCTGGCGGGTCGCCAGGCGATTTCTCAGGCAGAAATGGACGTCCAACGCGCCAATCGAGATGCCGCCAATGCCACTCTGCAAATCGCCCGAGAAGAGTTAAGCCAGATGACGTTGTCCGCTCCGTTTAGCGGCACTGCGGCGATGGTTAACGTGCGTAATCATCAGGTGATTGCGGCGGGCCAGACCATTGCCACGTTGACGCGCACCGACCTGCTCGATGTGGTGTTTAACGTGCCGGAAAACCTGTTCACCGCGCTGGATATTCGCAACATGACCTATCGCCCGGTAGTGCGCATCAACACGCTGCCGGATCGCGAGTTTCAGGCCGAGTACAAAGAGCATACTGGCAGCAGTAGCAGCAATACCCTGACCTGGCAGGTGATCTTAACCATGCCGCGCCCCGCCGATTTTCCGGCCGTTGGAGGGGTGAGCGGCACCGTTACCATTAATCTGGCTAATCTCCCCGCTAACATTAATCGCGAATCGCTGGTGGTGCCGGTGGAGGCCGTATTCAACCCGGATAACAGCCAGCGCAATGACCCGCACGTCTGGGTGGTGCAAGGCAGCGGCGAGCAGCTGACGCTGGAGGATCGTAAAGTCACGGTGGGTGACGTCACCGATCGCGGCGTGGTCATCACTCAAGGGTTAAAAGCCGGTGAACGCGTGGTCGCCGCTGGCGTTAATGAATTACATGCTCAACAGCGGGTACGCATCTGGACGCGTGAGCGAGGGTTGTAATGGACATCTCCAAACAGTTTATTGATAACCCTATTCGCGTTTGGCTGGCCATTTTGCTGTTAGGGCTGGGCGGTATTTTTGCTCTGCTCAATATTGGCCGGCTGGAGGATCCTGCCTTCACCATCAAAACAGCGGTGATCGTCACGCAATATCCCGGCGCTTCCGCTCAGCAGGTGGAAGAAGAGGTGACGCTACCGCTGGAGAATGCGCTGCAGCAATTACCCTACCTGGACAATGTCAGTTCAATTTCCTCTAACGGCCTGTCTCAAATCACGGTGAATATTGCTTCGCGCTATCACTCTAATGAATTGCCGCAAATCTGGGATGAGCTACGGCGGCGCGTGGGTGATGCGGCACGCTTCTTCCCGCCCGGCGTGGCGGCCCCTTTCGTCAATGATGACTTTGGTGATGTGTTTGGTTTTTTCTTCGCCATTTCCGGCGACAACTTCAGTAACCCGGAGCTGGTGCAGTATGCCGAGCAGTTACGACGCGAACTGGTGCTGGTTCCCGGCGTGGGCAAGGTGGCGATAGGCGGCGCGATCCCGCAGCAAATCAACGTTGATGTCTCGCTGACAAAAATGGCAGCGCGCGGCATCACGCCAGCTCAACTCTCCGCCGCACTCAGCCGCCTCAACGTGGTCTCCAGCGCAGGAGAAATCAAATCCGGTACCGAATCGATTCGCCTGCATCCCACCGGGGAGTTTGAAAATATCGATGAGCTGAGCGATCTGCTGATCAGCCCGATGGGTGACACCGCCACCACCCGGTTACGTGATATTGCTACGCTGTCTCGTGGGTTAAGTGAATCCCCCTCCAGTATCTATCACGCCAGCGGACGTCCGGCAGTCACCATGGGCATCTCCTTTATTCCTGGCGTCAATGTGATTGATGTCGGGCGCGCTCTGGAAGCCAAACTGCAACAGATGTCAGCGGAAAAACCCGCCGGCATTGAGATCACCACCTTTTACGATCAGGCTGCCGAAGTGGCGCACTCCGTGAATGGGTTTATTGCTAACTTCCTGATGGCGCTGGCGATTGTGGTGGGTGTGCTACTGATCTTTATGGGCGTGCGCAGCGGCATCATCATTGCGCTCTCGCTGGCACTGAATGTGCTGGGCACCCTGCTGATCATGTATTTGTGGGGCATCGAGCTGCAGCGCATTTCGTTGGGTGCGCTGATTATCGCCCTCAGTATGCTGGTGGATAACGCCATCGTAATTGTTGAAGGGGTGCTGATTGCGCGTCAGCAAGGTTCATCGCGCACTTCGGCAATCAACTTTGTTATCCGGCGTTCGGCTTTCCCGCTATTGGGCGCCACCATTATTGCGATACTGGCGTTTGCACCGATTGGGTTGTCGCAGGATTCCACCGGTGAGTACTGCAAATCGCTGTTCCAGGTGCTGTTGATTTCGCTGATGCTGAGCTGGTTCTCAGCGTTAACCATCACGCCGGTGCTGATCAAATGGTGGCTGTTTAAAACGGATAAAACGGCAGCGCCCGCCGCTGAGAAATCGCCCTATGATGGAGGGTTTTATCAGCTCTACCAACGCACGCTGAACGCGTTGTTACAGCAAAAAACCGTCACGCTGGCGGTGATGGCCGCCCTGCTGGCGCTGGCGATCTGGGGCTTTGGCGGCGTCCGGCAAAACTTCTTCCCCTCTTCCAACACGCCGATTTTCTTTGTTGATCTGTGGCTGCCCTACGGCACGGACATTAAAGCCACCGAGCAAATGGCAGGCGATATTGAAAAATCGATCACCGGCCAGCCGGGCGTAGTGTCCACGGTGACCACCGTGGGTCAGGGCAGCATGCGCTTTATTCTCACCTACAATGGGCAGCGACAGTACAGCAACTATGCGCAAATCATGGTGCGCATGGACGATCAGCGAAATATCGCCGCGCTGTCACGCCGCGTGGATGACGACATCGCCCGCGATTATCCGCAGGTCAACGCCAGCACCAAACGCGTGATGTTTGGCCCTTCTGGCGGCAGCGCGATTGAGGTACGCATCAAAGGCCCCGATCCCGATCGCATGCGGCTGATTGCCAGCGAAGTCGGGGACATCCTGTCTCAAGATCCGGCCACCGACAGCGTACGTAACGACTGGCAAAACCGCAGCAAGGTAATCCGTCCGCAGTTCAATCCGGCGCTGGGCCGCGAGCTGGGCGTGGATAAGCAGGAAATCGATAACGCGCTGCAAATGAATTTCTCCGGCAGCCGCGTCGGTTTATACCGTGAAGGAGCGGATCTGCTGCCGGTGGTGGTACGTCCGCCCGCCAGCGAGCGCCAGGACGCCAACCATTTGAATAACGTGCTGGTGTGGAGCCAAAGCCAGCAGCACTACATTCCTCTCAGCAATGTGGTGAGCGGCTTCAATCTGGAGTGGGAAGATCCCCTGATCCTGCGACGCGATCGCAGCCGCGTGCTGACGGTGCTGACCGATCCCAGCCCGCTCAGCAGCGATACTTCCGGCGATATTCTGGCGCGGGTAAGACCGCAAATCGATCACATCCCGCTGCCTCACGGCTACAGCATTGAATGGGGCGGCGATGCCGAAAACTCCAGCGAAGCGCAGCAAGGTGTGTTCACTACGTTGCCGTTGGGCTATCTGGTGATGTTTGTGATTACCGTACTGATGTTCAGCTCGCTGAAAAACGCGGTGGCGATCTGGCTGACGGTGCCGTTGGCGCTGATTGGCGTGACACCAGGCTTTTTACTCACCGGCATTCCGTTTGGCTTTATGGCGCTGATTGGCTTGCTGAGCCTGAGCGGCATGTTGATTCGTAACGGCATTGTGCTGGTGGAAGAGATTGAGCAACAGAAGCAGGACAAAGCGCAGCATGAGGCGATTCTGTATGCCGCCACGTCGCGCCTGCGTCCCATCCTGCTCACCGCTTTCACTACGGTGTTAGGCCTGGCACCGCTGCTGCGCGATGTGTTTTTCCAGAGCATGGCGGTGGTGATTATGTTCGGACTGGGCTTTGCGACGATACTGACGCTGTTGGTTCTGCCGGTGATTTACGCCTGCTTCCACCGCCCTGAGAAAGCGACATCAGCATGAATGCCACCGGGCTGAATGTCATCAAGACACTCGGCTGCATGGCGGCCGTGACCTTTTTCACGCTGTATAACACCTGGGACCGCTACGATTATGATTACCACTGGATTCTGGCGTTTCTGACGTTTATCTCAACCATCGCTACACCGCTGTTTTTCGTCGTGGCCGGCATCATGGATGCCCATGCCGAGCAGGATTTGCGCTGGCAGCTCAATAAGATCCGCAATGTGGTGATCGTGTTTCTGTTCTGGATGACGATTTACTATCTCTGGGAGCCTTACCAGCGTGGCTATCTGATTCAGCCGTGGTTTGTGTTCTCGTTTATCGTGATTTACAGCTTCAATCCGCTGCTTTCGTGGCTCAGTCTGCATCGGGTGGCATTTTGCGCGCTGGTCGCTGCCCTGCTGCTGTTTTCCTATGGTTACGATTTGCTGTCGGTACTGTATCCCGAAGTGCGGGTGTTCAGCCTCGCGCCACAATATCGTATCTGGACCTGGCTGCTGTTTTACCTTACCGGCCAACTGTTATGTGAGCCGGTAATTGCCGACTGGCTAAGCCGCAAAAGAGCCGCCCTCGCCGCCGCCCTCGCCCTGCCCTTGATTTACCTGTTCACCTGGTTCTACGAGCAGCACTTCTTCTTCGCGCTGTTTAAAGCCGACCGCAATGCCTTCCTCCTCACCGGTTCACAAATTTACCTGCTGGTTGTGGCGCTGGTATTGGCCGCCAGCGGCGTGCGCTTTCGTCGCCATGTGGCACTTAAAGAGACGCTGTTAGCCACCGTCAGTAAAACCATGACCGGGGTATACATCATGCACTACTCGGTGTTTCACATCGTGACCGCGCTGATCCCGATCACCTCGCTGGCCACCAAACTCACGCTGATTGTGGTGACTTTTGTGTTTTCGGTGCTGATATCAAAACTGTTTCTTTCCATCACGTTGCTGAAAAAAGTCATCACTCTTTGAGGCACGATTGCAGATCTGGCTGCGGGCTGCAGGCGATGCGCCGATTAATTTGCGCCATCATATAGGCGAAAAATGGATTGGACGTATTGCGCATCAGCGTATCCAGACCCACGGTGAGACTGGCCGTTTCGCCGCGCAGCGAAATGGTGCCGAGACTGATGCCATAGCGATTTTTCTCGCCAGGTTCGCTGCCATACAGCGAATCCGAAAGCGGGAAAGGCACGGCAATATGCGATAGCGAATACATATCTTGCGGCCACGCCAGCTGCAGCGGGTGCGTCACCTCATGGGTTTGATCGGCAGCCGTGATGCGCGCCACCACCTCATAAGTGGTGGGTGAGGCGTTGGTGATCACCGTGGTGGTGTAATGGCGCGGCGCGGCAGGCAGTAAATCGTTGACCGCTGAATACAGCGCAGGCCGGAACAGCGCGCGTAAGTTGGCCGCCTGGTTGATATCGAAAATCACTAACTGGCTGCCGTTGTCCGGCAGATAACGATATAGCGCACTGACCACCGCGCGGGTACTGACGGTGGAATCGAGGATCGACTGGAACGTCAGCACCGGCGGTAAGCCACGTATTTCGCCATCGCGGGCGAGTTGCACCACCTGTTCCTGCAACGCCTGGGTTAACAGCCACGATTGACGTGCCGCTCGCACCGGGAACGAATTGTATTTAAACGGGTTATATTCCGGCACGATGTTCAGCCACGCGGCTTTGGCAAACACCGGGAACACCGCGGGCCACCCCGCTAATCCGGCAAAGCGGGCGTAAGCGGTGACGCCAATCATCGGCGACAGCAGCAACACCTGCTGCGGTTGGCGCAGACTCGGATTCTGCTGAGCATCGAGCACATATTTCATCGCCAGCGCGCCGCCGTTGGAGTAGCCCACCAGATGCAACGGGACTTGCGTGCCCGCCAGGCGCGTGGCTTCACGCACGGCCAAACGTGTGGCGGCAAGCCACATTTTCCAGTCAACTTTGGTTAACGATCCCGGTGCGGTGCCGTGGCCGGGCAATCTCGGCACCACCGCGATATAACCTTGTTGCTGATAAGCCTGAGCCAGATAACGCATGCTGTAGGGCGAATCCGTTAATCCGTGCAACAGCACCGCCGCACCTTTGATTGCACCCGTGGGTTTCAGCACAAACGAACGATTCCATTCAGTGGAAAATCCTGCCGGATAGACGGGGCTTTGCGCGTAATAGCGGTTAAGCGAGGTTTTCTCTTCGTCGCTCAGTTGATCGGTGACGTTGCGCTTCATCTGCTGGAAAATTACATCTTCCTGCGCCAGGTAATCGGCGAAGCTGGCGTGATCCATCTGATCCACCGTCATTTCATCAGCCGCCCAGGTATGCCAGCGATGCAGCGGCGGCCCCTGCTCAGACTGATAGCCGCGAATCAGCAAAAACATAATCAGCAGAGACAGCAGGCTCAGGATGATTCTTTTCAGCCACTGACGCGCAGAAGCACGCTGCACCGTGTCAGAAGCCATAGCGGAACCAGGCAAATAGCACGTTGCCGTTATTGTAGGTTCCGGGAATATAGGTGAACTGCACGTTAAGATTTTTATAGCCTGCGGAGAATAACGGCAAAACGATCGGTAGCGGCACATAGTTGGCAAAATCATCACGTGCGGTAATGCCCGCCGTCAGTCCCAACCCTAAGCGCACATCGCGTGCCTCATCCAGATACCAGCCCTTTTCCCAGCCGTACCCGATGATCGGCTGCCACATATTGTGCGAATCCTTAAATGCCATCGCATACAGCGCGCTCCAGTCACCGTCCTCGTTGTAGCGCGATACACCAAAACCGCCACCCCACGGTGATTCGTTGTAGTTGTCGGTTTTGTCTTTGTCGTAGGCGAAACGGGCATGCCAGCTGATGAACGGCAAATAGAGATCGTAATATTGTGGCTGCTCCCAGGTTTGCGAGACATCCTGCTTGAGCCATTCCCAGCCGTCACTCAATGTGCCCGCCGCCAGGGCCGGGAAGGTCAAAACACTTAATGAGATACACAACGCCACCAGAAAAGTTCGCATGGGTGATCCTTTTGCAAAAGCACCGATGATAGTGAGCAAGGTAAACAGCCGGGATGATCTGTGTGCCCATACCGGGCAGACCGTCAGGGAATATTATAGTTGTTGAGTGAAGGTTAAGGGGCTGCGCAAAGTATCCTGTTGCGTGGCACATTCCATAAGAACGAGGTCGATTTGACTGGAGGTGAAGACTTAAGCAAACTATGCTCTTTTGTATTAACAGTTAATACACGGTGAGTTCAATGAGAAAAATAACGTCAGTTAGCGTTGGTGAACAACTCGATAACTTTATCTCCCGCATGGTTGATTCAGGGCGATATGGATCAGCCAGTGAAGTGATGCGTTCGGCTTTGCGGCTGCTGGAACAACAGGAATCACATGATCAAGTTGTCCGAAATGCCGTAGTTGAAGGATTGGAAAGTGGCGAAAGCCCGCGTTCACTGCGTGAGATTGCCGCTGAAAGAAAGAAGCTCAATCGTGTATAAACTGTCTGAACTTGCCGACAGTGACTTTTCCAATATTTATGACTACACCCTGCTTAAATTTGGTGAAGCACAAGCCGATCGCTACACCGACGCATTGGATGAGTTTCTTGAAACATTGTCGAAAATGCCTGAGATGGGACAGGATTACCCGCGGGTGCAGGATGTAAAACGTATTGTTTTCCAGTCGCACACCATTTTTTATACTGCCTCT
This sequence comes from Pantoea rodasii, assembly GCF_002095465.1. Classification (GTDB taxonomy): domain Bacteria; phylum Pseudomonadota; class Gammaproteobacteria; order Enterobacterales; family Enterobacteriaceae; genus Pantoea; species Pantoea rodasii. The sequence goes on from NZ_MLFP01000019.1 coordinate 40,753, forward strand.
CCTTATGGGATATTTATTGCCCGAATTTTACATCAACAGATGGACACGGCTCGTCACTTACCCGACTTTTAATTCCACCTCAAGCTCCCTACCTCGCCCCTAATCTTCCTCGACAACGCTTTTTTTACCTTTTCCACTCATCCCATCTTGATAACGATAACGATTTTCATTCAAATACAGGCTGTCACTCTTTCACGCATGCAGCCGTGTGCGGTTGTTGGGAAGCTACCTTGTCAGCCTTTGAGCGTTACTACACGGAACTGTTCCGGTTTTTAAGCGGTAAGTTGCGGGATAAGCATCTCGCAGAAGAGATGACCCAGGAAACATTCAGCCGCGCGCTGGCTTCCCAGGAACAGATTTCCTCACACCGCGGTTTGCTCTACCATATCGCCAGAAATCTTTTGGTTGATCGCTATCGCCTGCAAAAACAGTATGAACCTTCGCAAGACATTGCCGCTGATGAGTTGCTGGCTCCGGGGCACGAACAGCCCGACAGCCTGCTGGAGAACCAGCGCTATATGGATCACATCGTTGCCGCCATTGAGACCCTGCCGCCACGCTGTCGCGAGGCGTTTATTCGCCATCGCATTGAGGGGCAGTCGCAAAGCGAAGTCGCGGCCAGCATGGGCATTTCCACCAACATGGTGGAAAAACACATCATCCGCGCCATGCTTGCCTGTCGTGCCAGCCGTGACAGCTGGCGTGCCGAACAGTCAACAAGGAAGTCATGATGACGCGTGATGATCAACAGACCCCTGCCGAACAGGCGATTCACTGGCTGCTGCGTCAACAGGAAGGCCTGACGCCAGCCGAGGAAGCGGCATTCCAGCGCTGGTTAAACATCCCCGCTCATCAGGCGGAATATCAGGATTTAAGCGGCTTGTGGCAACAAACCGCGCAGATACCCGTCGCATCTGTCACGCATCTTCGCCCGGCACCCGCTCCTCGCCGCTTATGGCGTCCTGTGCTGGCTGGCTGTGCCCTGTTGTTGCTGGCAGCGGTGCTGTACTTCCCGCTGCGCAACGAGTTTGCGGCACCCACTTACAGCGCGAGCTGGCATACCGGACGAGGCGAGATGCGCACGGTTGAATTGCCTGATGGCAGCCGCGTCTCGCTGGATGCGGGTACCCGGCTAAACGTGCGCTATTTTGCTAATCGCAGAGAAGTGGACATGCCGCAAGGTCAGGCTTTCTTCCAGGTTACGCACAATCCTCAGCAACCGTTCAACGTGTTGAGCGGCCCCTCACGCGTCACCGTGGTCGGCACCGAGTTTAGCGTGCGCTACCTGCCACACACCATGAGCGGTGACGGAACCTATGTGGCGGTCAGCGCTGGCGCCGTGCGCGTTGGCCCACGAGAGAACTGGCAGAACCGCTGGTGGCGCGCCATGCAGCATCTGCACCTTCCTCAGGCTCAGCGCCATATCACCGTGCTGCGCGCATCGGAACGTTCATTGACCGATGCACAGGGGCGACTGATATCGCGTTCGTCATTGCCAGCAGAGAGCATTGCCGCCTGGCGTGATGACCGCATAGTGCTGGATAACACCCGGTTGGATATGGCATTAGCGGAATTTGCCCGCTATCGCGATGTCTCTTTGGTGCTGAATTCGCCGGGCGTCGCCGCATTACGCGTGAGCGGCAGTTTTGACACCGAACGTGTCGATAGCTTTGCCAGGGCGCTGCCACGCGTGCTGCCAGTGAAAATAAAAAATGTTAAAAATCAGATGATTGTCACCTCATCGATGGAAACGTTAAAAAATAATTAAAAGGGACGTCAGGGTTTTACCCTGCGCGTCGTCTTCAGAAGAGAATGATTATTATTCATCTTAAATCTGGGGATTACGAATGGCTGTTATTTCTGTTTTACGCGCGTTGCGTACACCGCATCTTGCGGTCGCGCTGGCGGCGGCGTTACCGGCTGCGGGTATCTACGCAGCGGCGACGTTGTCATTGGCTCTGCCCGCGCAACCGCTGGCTACCTCACTTAATCAACTGGCGCGCCAGGCCAATGTGCAACTGATTGCGGCACCCGCTACCCTTGCCAATAAAATGGCCCCGGCGGTCAGCGGATCGATGACGTTAGAAGGCGCGCTGAGCCAGTTATTAACGGGCAGCGGGCTCAACGCCAGGTTGAACGGTGATACCGTGTCCATCACGCCATCCGCTACCGGTGAAGACACGCTCACCGTGAACAAATCGCTCGACGCCTCTTCCGCCGTGCCGCAGCAAACCACCAGCGCCAGCAAAACGGATACGCCACTGCTTGAAGTGCCGCAGTCGGTTTCCGTGATTACGCGTCAGCAATTGGACCGCCAGAATGTCCAAAGCGTCACCGAAGCGTTGCGCTACGTGCCGGGAGTGAAAACCGAAACCTACGGAGTCGATCCAAAAGGCTATGACTGGATTTACATTCGCGGCTTCAACGCCCTGACCACCAACGATTACCGTGACGGCCTGCGCCAGCTCAACAACAGCTACAGCTATTTCCGTACCGAGCCCTACGCGCTCGAACGTGTCGATATTGTGCGCGGTCCCTCATCAACCCTGTTTGGCCTCGGTGATGCTGGCGGGATCGTGAACCGCGTCAGTAAAATGCCTGACGCACGCGGCGTGCATGAAGTCGAAGTTCAACTGGGGAATTTCAACCGCCGCCAGGCGCAGTTTGATATGAGCGATAAGCTCGATGATGAAGGTCAATGGCTGTATCGCGTGGTCGGTCTTGCACGTGACAGCGATACCCAGTTCCAGTATCGCGATGGACCGCGCGTCGAAGATAATCGCCTTTACCTTGCGCCAACGTTGACCTGGCTGCCTTCCGCCGATACCAGCCTGACGCTGCGCGCTGATTACCTGCGTGATACCTCCGGCGGCACCGTGGCAGTGTTGACCAATCCAGGCAACAAAACCACCGATACGCTGCTCGGCGATTACAACTACAACCGCTTCCGTCAGGAGCAATACAGCGTTGGCTATGAGTTCAGTCAGCAGCTCTCAGAAGGCATCAAGTTCCGCCAGAACCTGCGCTATGGCCAGACTGACACCATTTTGAATAACCTGCTGCCGGGCGATCCGGACTTCACCACCAACACCGTGTCCCGCAACGCCATTCGTTTTGATGAGCACATGAAAGCCTTCAACATCGATAACCAGCTGCAGATGGATTTCAACACGGCGTCTGTCGCGCACACGCTGCTGGCCGGGGTGGATTACAGCTGGCTGGATGCTAACGCCAAACGCTTCAGCGCCGTTGCGCCTGCGCTCAGCATCACTAATCCGGTTTACGGTCTGGATATTGCCGATCCGACCAACGCCGTGAACAACAACGATCAAACCACCGCCCAGTTGGGTGTGTACCTGCAGGATCAAATTCATGTGACCGACCAATGGCTGGTGACGCTCGGCGGACGTCATGACGATATCAGCATGCGCACGCAGAACAACCTGAGCGGCAGCAGCTCATGGGTGGACAAAGATGCCTGGACGGGCCGCGCGGGATTAACCTATCTGGTCGGCAACGGTTTGGCACCGTACATCAGCTACGCTGAGTCTTTCGTACCCAACAGCGGCACCGACAGCCAGAACCGCACCTTCGACCCGAGCAAGGCGCATCAGTATGAGATTGGGGTGAAATATCAGCCGGACAGCAACCTGCTGATGACGCTGGCCGCATTTGATATCACCAAATCCAACGTGCTCACCAATGAAATCGTCGATGGCCTCGCCACGGGTTATCAGGTGGCATCGGGTGAAGTGCGCTCACGCGGCATCGAGTGGGAAACGCAGGCCCAGCTGACGTCTAACCTCGATGTGCTGGCTTCCTACACCTACACCGATGCCGAGATATCCAAAAGCAACAATGGCGATCAGGGCAAGCAGCAGGCTAACGTGCCGAAAAACATGGCATCGGCATGGCTGAACTACGGCTTCCATCAGGGCATCTTTGATGGTCTGTTGCTGAGCACTGGCGTGCGTTACATCGGCAGCATGTACGGCGACAACGCCAACACCATCCCGGTGAAGAATTTCACTCTGGTGGATGCGGGCGTGAAATATCAGGTGAACAGAAATATTCAGGTCGGATTCAACGTGCAGAACCTGTTTGATCATCACTATGTCGGCACCTGCGATGGCGATACCAGCTGCTATCCTGGCCAGGAACGCACCTTTATAGGCTCGCTGAAACTGAACTTCTGATGTCCAACATCAGTCGTCGCACCTGCCTTAAAATGCTCGTCGTGCTGCCCATGGCGGCACGCGCGGGCCAGGTGCATCTCGATCGCCACCGTATCGTGGCGATTAACTGGGCGGCAGCGGAAACGCTGCTGAGCCTGGGCGTCACACCGCTGGCGATATCCGATAGCCACTATTTTCGCCAACGCATTCCGCGACCGTTATTACCTGCCAGCGTGCAGGATATCGGGCCTTTCTGGGAGCCCAATCTCGAAATGCTCGCAGCCCTGCGCCCCGCACTGATTATCAGCGATGCACTCCCGGCGGCCGTCATGACCAAAATGGCGACCATCGCCCCGCTAGAAACCGTCACCGCATATGCGACGTCCGGTGATTTATGGCAAACCCTGCATGACTGGACCCAGCAACTTGGCGCGCGCCTGGATGTTACCCTCCGCGCAACTCAGTGGCTGCAACAGGTCGATGCGGCAATGCACTCTTATCGCCAGCGCCTGGTTAATCATCAACACAAGCGCGTGCTGGTGATGGTGCTGGATCAGGATGGAAAATACGCGACCCTTTACGGCAGCGGCAGTTTGGCTGATGCGGTGTTACGTCAGTTGGGCCTGATCAACGCCTGGCAAACGTCCGTCAACGCTGCGCACGTGGCGCGAGTGCGCATTGAGGAACTGGCCGATCTGCCGTGCGACTGGCTGTTCTACACCGAGTTACCCACGGCGATGACGCGTTTGATGCGCGCCCGACAGCCGAACGGTTTATGGCACCATTTGCCGATGGTGGCACAAGGGCGTGTCACCCGTTTGGATCATTTCTTCCCGTTCGGCAGCCTCGCGACGGCGCTTGGGCTGGCGGACGATATCACTCGCGTGCTGGAATACACATCATGAAACCCCTTAGTGCCATGGTGCTGGTGTGCGCTGCTTTTATTGCGGCACTGACGCTGGTCACCGTCAATTACACCGCGCTGCTGGCACGCTATCCCGTCTCACTTGCATTACTGCTGGTTGAGCAAAGCTTTCTGCCGCGCATCGCTATCAGCCTGCTGTGCGGCGCGGGCCTGGCGTTGGCCGGTTTGCTATTCCAACAGGTGCTGCAAAATCCGCTGGCCGAGCCGGGAACGCTCGGTGTGGCTGCCGGAGCCAATCTGGCGATGTCCGCAGCGCTGGTGTTCGCGCCGGGCCTGCTGGTCATCGGCTTGCCGTTGCTGGCGCTGATCGGATCGGGGATGGCTATTTTGATCCTGATCGCGCTCACCGCTGGCCGCCGATTCGCGCCGCTAAGCGTGATTCTGGTGGGCATGGTTCTCAGCCTGTACGGCAACGCGCTGAACACGCTATTGGTGCTGTTCAATCATGACTACCTCAGCGATCTGTTTAGCTGGCAGGCCGGGACACTGACGCAAAGCGGCTGGAGCAGCAGCCTGGTATTGTCGGTAACGCTGGCTTGCGCGCTGATCGCCAGCCTGCTGCTGGTCAGGCCGCTAACGGTGCTGGGATTATCCGAACAAAATGCCCGTGCATTGGGCCTGGCCACGGTGCAGGTGCGCATTATGGCGCTGGGCGTGGCGGTCTTGCTGAGTGCGATGATCACCAGTCAGGTGGGGATTATCAGTTTTATCGGGCTGGCGGCTCCGGCCATGGTGAAAGCCTGCGGCCTGCGCCGCTTCCCACAGCAGTTGATCGCCAGCATGCTCACCGGTGCAACCTTACTGCTGCTGGTCGATCAGCTCGCATTTCGATTCTCCCCAGCGGCGGGCGATATTCCGACAGGTGCGGTGACGGCACTGTTAAGCGCACCGTTGTTATTGATACTGCTGATGCGGCAACGCACCACACATCTTCCGGCCGGGCAAACGCGGGTCAGCGCCACACCACGTTTCAACACTCGTCAACTGGGGATCCTGTTGCTGCTTTTGCTGCTGGTCCTGCCGGCGTCTCTCTGGCTCAACCGCACACCGCCGGGCGCAATCACTTCGCAATTGCTGGTCTGGCGCTGGCCGAGAATCAGCGGTGCACTCTGTGCTGGCATGATGCTGGCGTGTGCGGGCGTGTTAATTCAACGCTTAACCGGCAATGTGATGGCAAGCCCGGAGCTGACCGGCATCAGCAGCGGTGCAGCGCTGGCGGTGTTATTGACCGTGTTGTTCACCTCCTGGCCACTCACTTTTATGCTGCCTGCTGCGGTGGTCGGAAGTCTGCTCGCCATGCTGTTGCTGTTTTTGTTTGGCGCACGCAGTGGGTTTAACCCACAGAAAATGGTGCTGATTGGTTTGAGCCTCACCAGCCTCGCCAGCGCGCTGAATATGATATTGATGCTGAGTGGCGACCCGCGAGCCTGATGCTGCTGAACTGGAGCACCGGTTCGACCGCCAACATTGATGCAAGCATGGCCATCGGGGCGATGGTTGCCGCGATGGTGTTGTGTCCGCTGGCGTTGATGATGCAACGCTGGTTGACGCTATTAGGATTAGGGCAGCCGACCGCTCAGTCATTGGGCATCGCCTTGCGCCGCACAAATTTGTTGATCCTGCTGCTGACGGCCCTGCTCACCGCCGCCGGCACGCTGCTGGTCGGCCCGCTGAGTTTTATCGGCTTGCTGGCACCGCAATGCGCCAGAGCCTTGGGTGCCAATCTATTGCGTCATCAGCTGTGTGCCGCCGCGTTGATGGGAGGATTGTTGATGGTGCTCGCCGACTGGTTGGGGCGCAATATTGCCTGGCCGTGGCCGATCTCCGCCGGGCTGTTAACCGCGTTTATCGGTGCACCGTGGTTTTGTGGCAGCTGCGCAGAACGTCAGGCTGAGCAACATTCACCCCATCACAACTCGCTCACTGAACGCCTTGCGCCATTTTGTCGGCGTGGTGTTGAACCGTTGTCTGAAGTGATGGCGCAGCGCTTCGGGAGAACCAAACCCCGCCTGCTCAGCGACCTGATCAATGCTGAGCCCGTTGTTCTCCAGCATCGCGCAGGCCTTTTCCAGCCGAATGCCGAGCAACCATTCGCCCGGCGACGTGCCGGTAGCATCATGAAAGCGACGAATAAAGGTTCGACGGCTCATGCCCACTTGCCGTGCCAACTGCTCAATCACCAGTGGCGCGTTCAGATTATTACGCAAGTCGTCCAGCAGAGGCGCGAGGCTATTGTTGCGGCGTTGTGGAACCGGTTGTTGAATCAGCTGCGCCTGGCTGCCTTCCCGCAGCGGCGGCGTCACCATTCTGCGCGCGGTGCGGTTGGCGACGTCGATACCGTAATCGCGTCGAATCAAATGCAGGCATAAATCGACGCCGGCCGCACCGCCCGCTGACGTGATGATGCTGCCTTCATCCACGTAGATCATGCCATGTTCCACCTGCACCTGCGGAAATCTCTCGGCAAGGATCTCAGTGCTGTTCCAGTGGGCGGTGGCACGCTTGCCATTCAACAAACCCGCTTCGCCGAGCACAAAACTTCCGGCGCAGATCGAGACAATCCGTGCGTCATTAGCATGGGCACGTTGTAATGCCGCAATCAGCGCATCAGATGCCGGTGCAGATACGCTGCGCCAGCCGGGGATGACGATGGTTCCGGCGTCTTCCAGTAACTCAAGCCCGCCATCCACCACCAAACGAACGCCGCCCTGCGCACCAAACACGCCGTCTTCCACCGACGCCACGCTCAGGTCATACAGCGGATGGCCAAGCACTTCATCTGCGCGACCAAAGGCCTCAACGGCAGTACCAAATTCAAATGTACAGAGGCATTCATATGCCAGGAGCACCAGCCGCCGGTTTTCGGCGCAGCAGGATGGGAACGCAGATAAGATGTGATTTGCATGTGAGCCTTAACCATGATGTTGGCACGATCTTGACGATATCTGGCATCGGCATGGATTTCCACTGCTACCTCAATCTTCCATGCTGGCACGCTCTAAACGTTACGCAGGAATTCAGGATGAAAAACATGTTGGCGCTGATGGCGGTGTGCTTAGCCGCATTGATGTCGGGGCTGGAAATCTCCAGCGTGCCAGTGATTTTACCGGTACTGGAAAAGGAGATGCAGGCAAATTTTCACGATCTGCAGTGGATCATGAATGCCTATACGCTGGCCTGTACCGCCGTTTTAATGGCGACCGGCACGCTGGCAGATAACTATGGCCGCAAACGCATCTTTATCATCAGCATCATCGGCTTTGGCCTGACCTCAGTGATGTGTGGGCTGGCCGGGAGTGCGTTCTGGCTGATTGTGGGACGTTTCCTGCAAGGACTGAGCGGCGGCGCGATGTTGACCTGTCTGATCGCCATTCTGTCGTTCCAGTTTCCCCAGGGAAAAGCGCGTAGCCGGGCATTTGCCGCGTGGGGGATTACCTTTGGCTTTGGCCTCGGTTTCGGTCCTATCATCGGCGGGATACTGGTGGCGGTTTTGAGCTGGCAATGGGTATTTCTGGTGCACGGCTTTATCGCGCTGCTGACGTTGGTGCTGGCGCTGAAAAATGTGGTGGAATCCCAGGATAGCCAGGCTAAAAAACTCGATGTGGGCGGTTTGATGACGCTGACGATATGCGTGGTCGGGGTGACCTATCTCATCACCCAGGGCGGCAGCATCGGTTGGGGTAGCCTTGAGGCCCGGCTAATCATACTGGTGATCCTGATTAGCGCGGTCCTGTTTATCCGAACGGAGAAGCGCCATCCGCACCCGATGTTTGATTTTTCGGTATTTCGCATTCGCTCCTTTTCGGGGGCTTTGATGGGTTCGATTGGCATGAACTTCAGCTTTTGGCCGCTGATGATTTACCTGCCGGTTTATTATCAGAGCGGGCTCGGGTACAGCAGTATCGCAACCGGCATCGCGTTGCTTGCTTATACCCTGCCCACCTTATTGATGCCGCCGATAGGGGAAAAGCTGGTGCTGCGATTTGGCGCTGCCCGCATCATTCCCCCTCGGGCTATTTTCGATCGGTTTGGGGTTTGTGTTGATGAAGCTGGCCGTTGCGTATCAGCTGAGTTTGTTGCCCGGTGCCCTGCTGGCGGGAACAGCGCTAGGACTCACCAATACACCTGTGACCAATACAACCACCGGTTCCGTTGCGGCCAATCGGGTCGGCATGGCATCTGGGATTGATATCAGTGCGCGTTTAATTACGCTGGCGATCAACATCGCATTGATGGGCAGCCTGCTGGTGGCCGGTATCGCCGCCAGTTTGCGGCAGCGGATCCCTGCCTCCAGCGATGTGGCCGCTTTAGCAGAGCGGATAGCGGCTGGCGCGGAGGTTGCACTTAGCCGCGATATCGCCTCGCAGGTGCTGGCCGACGGTTTTTCCGCAGTGCTGACCTATGGCGCGCTAGGTGTGGGCGTTCTGGCGCTGGCGAGTTACCTGCTGTTTAACCTGAAAATGCCCAACACCGCTAATCGGGCGGTCAGTGAATGCCGGCGAGATTAACGGCTATCGCGCCACGCAGCCAAAGCGGTCTTCCAGCAGCGGATATCGCTGCGCATTCGGTAACTCAAAATGCCACCACTCGGTTGGCATGCCGACAAAACCGCCTGCCAGCATAATCGCGTTAAGCATCAAACGGTGCCGCTGCGCCTGTTGCGGCACATCGGGATGAAACGGATGCGACAGATCTTCCATTGAATCAAAGGCGGTGCCCATATCCAGCACGTTGCCTGCGTCATCCACTAACGTCAGATCAATTGCCACGCCACGGCTGTGATTCGAGCCCGTGGCGGGCGGTACTACGTAGTCGGCATCCGGGCAGGCATCCCACAGATGCCACTGCGCTTGCTGCGGGCGATATGCATCAAAGACCAATAAGGTTAAGCCAGCCAGTCGGGCAACTTCGACACTTTTTTGCAGCGCGCACGCCGCTTCTGGATGCAGCAAGGCCCGCGCTTCGCAATAAATGGCGTGCCCGGTGATGTTATCGGTCGTGGCGTATTTCAGATCAAAAGCCAAAGTCGGAAAAGTAGCGGCTAAGTCGGTGAGTAAAAGGTCCTGCGTCATCCTTTATCCTGTTGATCAATGTTCCGGCAATGATAATAGCTGGCGCGGCAGCGTTGTCAGCCGCTCTGCGCCCTGCGGCGTCACGCGGATGGTCTCACTGAACGCCAGACTTTGCGCAGAAGTATACATATGGAACACCATATCCTCCTCCAGTAACCACTCCGCTTTTGCATGGAAGCTACAGGAAAAATCACTCGGGCGCGGCGTGCGCGTATACAGCCCGAGCGCATAACCGGTGATGTTGGGGTAATCCGCGCGGAGTCCCTTATTCAATAACCCCTCGCGCACAATCGCATCCACTTCCCGTGCGCTAACGCCGGGTTTCATGGCCCTAAACTGTGCATCCTGTATCGCGATGAGCTGCTGCGCCAGCTCAGCACGCTGGGCGGAAATCTCACCCACAATAAACGGACGCATCAGGCGCGCGCTGTAGTGTTTCACTTTGGGGATCAGCTCAACGTGCAGCACATCGCCACGCTGTAAACGCTGCTCGTGACCGCTGGCATGCAGAAAACCGTTATCGCCGCTGGCAATGACGATGGGCCCGGTTTCTCCGGTGTCTGCACCCAAACGCAAAAATTCGCCCGCCGCTAGCGCAGCGACATCGCGTACGCGCCAGCCGCCCTGTACGGCTTTGCCAATCTTATCCATCGTACTATCCGCAATCGCGGAGGCCTGACGCAGCGCCTCCAGCTCCGCCGGGAATTTCACGCTGCGCAGCCGATCGCTCACACCGGTTAAATCGCACCACTGCACGTCTGGCAGATGGCGCGACAGCTGCTGCCAGCTGTGCACCGTCATGCCGTAGGAGGTGTAATCCGCGCCAAGGCGTGCACGCTGATAACCGCGTCGAATCAGACTGTGCGCCACCGCCGACCAAGGGTCCTGATCGTCACGATAGCTTTCTACCGCCAGCGTGGGCGATTGCGCGCGGCACGGTGCTTCATCCAACTGGCGCAGCACCATCCAGGGATCGCCGTTAAGCGGAACCAGACAAGCGCGATACAGGGTTTCCGACACGGTATAACCAGTCAGCCAGGCCAGCAGTTCGCCATGATCGACGATCATCACATCCACATTGGCCTGCTGCATCGCGGCACGCAGGCGGCTTAGCGCGGCAGCATTCATTATGCGCCCTCGACCGGCTGGCAGATCTCCAGTATCGCGAGCAGATAGATGCGCACCATATCGAGGAATTCCGTGATCTCAACGCGTTCGTCCGGCATGGTGTTGTATTTGCCGCCGGGGCCGCACACGATACCTTCCATACCCGCATGCTGATAAAGATGTGCGGCGTCAGTGCCGAAGAACGCTGGCGGCGTGATGACGCCAGTAGGCTGTTCGGTGCCACGCACCGTTTTCCAGCCGCGATTCACCGCTTTGACAATCGGTGACTCTGGCGACACTTCAAACGGCAGCATGGTTGGCTTGTCGCGGATACCATCATCAAACAGCTCTGCTTTCAGGCCGGGGAAGCGCTGACACAGCGTATCCAGCAGCGCTTGCAGGTCCGCTAACACGCCTTCAACGGTTTGACCCGGTGCAAAGCGGGCTGAACCTTTCAAGCGCACGAAGTCTGCGACCTGCGGCGGACGCCACTCTTCCAGATCGCGCCCCAGTGCGCCGTGTACGGTACCGATATGCCCCCGGTTGACCTTCAGATGCTCATCGCTTTTTGCGCCGCTGAACACCATGCCGTTTATCTGCGGAATCAGTTCGACGGCGGCATTGATCGCATCCACCGCGTCTTCACGTTTCGACAGATGACGCGTATCGCCCGTCAACTCAATGGTGAACATCAGCGATCCCGCGTGCATGGTCAGTGCCTGGAGATCGGTGGGTTCCGCATTGATAAAGTAATCGGCGCGTACGCCCTGCTCAATCGCTGCCAACGTGCCGATACCGCCTTGCAATTCGCCCACCACGTAGGTCAGAATCACATCGCCTTTCAGTTTCACGCCGGCATCAATCAACGTTTTCAGCGCGCAGAAATAGGCGGCATCGCCCGCTTTCATGTTGGAGACGCCAATGCCGTAAATGAACTGGTCGTCAATTTTTCCCGCCCAGGATCCACCGTCCAGCCTTCGGTCACCGGATTAGTGTCCAGATGACCGTTGAACAGCAGGCTATTACCGCCACCGCTGCCCGCCAGGCGGCCGATGGCATTGAGACGATCGCCGGGCACTTTTTGCAGTTCGGTTTCCAGGCCCAGCTGCGCCATCTGTTCTGCCATGTAGCGTGCTAACTCACGTTCGCCGTCGGTGGCGCTATAGCTCTTGTGCTGCACCATTTTGGCCAGGAAAGAGAGGCAGAACTCGCGATCGATATGATGAATTAACTGTTCAGGATTCATGCTTTTCTCGTTAAGCAACGGATTGGGATAAGTCGGGAACGTGCACCGCTTCAAGCAGTGCACGGGTATAGGGATGCTGTGCCAGCGCGGTCATGTTTTCACCGGGCAACACTTCCACTACATCGCCGCGATACATCACCGCCACGCGATGAGCGATCTGACGTATCAGGTTGAGGTCGTGGGTGATAAACAGATACGCGGTGCCGTAACGGCGGCGCAATTCCAGCAACAGTTCGATGATGGTGGCTTGCACCGACACATCCAGCGCGGCGGTAATCTCATCGCAAATCACTAGATCCGGTGGATTGGCGAACGCGCGTGCAATGGCAACACGCTGCTTCTGACCACCGGACAGCGCGTGCGGATAGCGCGAGGCGAATTCAGCCGGAAGTCGCACTTCCTCTAATAAACGTGCAACGGCCTGCGCTTCGGTTTCCCCCGGTGGCAAACCGTATAAGCGCAGCGGACGTGCGATGATTTCGCCGATGGTCATGCGCGGATTCAGTGAGGCATCAGGATGCTGGAAGATCATCTGTACGCGGCGACGATACTCTTTATCCATCTGCGCCCGGCCCTGCAGCACATAGCCGCAGAAATCAAGTTCGCCGCTGAACGGCACCAGTCCGGTAATCGCTTTGCCCAACGAGGATTTCCCTGAGCCCGACTCTCCGACCACACCGAGGATTTCGCCCTGATGCACGGTGAGCGAAACCGCGTTGGCGGCACGCGTGGTATTGGCTTCACGCTTGAGCAAGCGATCGACAAAGCCTTGATGGCCGTAGTCGATGGTGAGGTTGTCCAGCGTCAGTAACGGCTGTAAGCCCGCAGCATCCTGTACCAGACGCTGCTGCGGATTCGGCACAGCGTTAATCAGCTTGCGGGTGTAGCTGCTTTGCGGTGCGCTAAACAGGCTATGCGTGTCGGCCTGCTCCACAATCCGCCCTTTTTCCAGCACGCAAACGCGATCGGCGACTTTCGCCACCAGCGCCAGGTCGTGCGAAATATACAGCGAGGCCACGCCCGTCTCTTCACGCAGGCGTTCATAAAGATCGAGGATCTGTGCCGAGCTGATGACATCCAGCGCGGTGGTGGGCTCATCGAATATCATGCAGTCCGGCTGGCAGGCGAAAGCCGTGGCGATCAGGATGCGCTGTTTCTCACCACCGGAAACCTGATGTGGATAACGGCGCATCATGCGCGCTGGATGCTTTAATTCGACGTCATGCAACAGCGACTCGCCCAGCGCCTGCGCTTCACGCGCGGTTAAGCCACGATGGCGACGCAGCACTTCCGTCACCTGTTCGCCCAGCGTGAGAGTAGGATTGAGCGAAGCGCTCGGGTCCTGAAAAATCATCCCCAGCTTCGCGCCGCGCAAGGCCATCAGTTTTGGGGCGGGTAAACTCAGCAGGCTCTCTCCATTGAGGCGGATGTCGCCCCACTTCTCTCGCGCATTTCCCGCCAGCCAGCGCATGATTGCCCAGCCAAGCGTGGTTTTACCGGAGCCGGATTCCCCGACTAAACCCAGCACCTCGCCGGGCATCACGTTCAAGGTAATGTCGCGCAGCACCGGCAGTAACTCACCGTTTTGTAACGCATAATCAAGGCTGTAATTTTCCACCGACAGCACCGGCTCAGGTTTCACACTCATCAGTGGCTCCTTGGATTGAGCACATCTCGCAGCCCATCACCCAGTAAGTTAAAACCAATCGCCACCAGCGCGATCGCCAGGCCGGGAATCATCATCATCCACGGCGCGGTGAAGAAATAAGTGCGCGCTTCAGAGACCATCAATCCCCACTCTGGCTCAGGCGGTTGTGCGCCCAAACCAAGGAAGCTCAGCGTGGCAAACAGCATGATGGCAAAGGCAACGCGGATGGTGGCTTCAACGATGATCGGTGCCAGGATATTCGGCAGCATCTCGCGCAGGATGATGTAGTGCCCAGCTTCACCACGGGCAATCGCCGCGTTAATGTAATCCTGCTGCCGCGCCGCCAGCGCCACGCTGCGTGAAATACGCACCATGCCCGGCACAAACGCGATGGTGATCGCCAGCACCGCATTCATGCTGCTCTGACCTAGCGTGCTGACAATCAACAGGGCAAACAGCAGGCTGGGGATCGCCATCACCGCATCCATGGTGCGCATCATAAACTCATCGATCTTGCCGCCCAGATAGGCGCAAGCGGTGCCCAGTATCGAGCCAATTACCATGGCTAATGCGGTTGCCAGTAATGACAGCACGATGGTAGAGCGTGCGCCGACCATCACCCGACTGAAGATGTCGCGGCCCATCTGATCGGTGCCAAACCAGTGCACGGCACTTGGCGGTTTGTAACGCGTCAGAATTGAGATCGACTCGGGATCGAAGGGCGCGACATGCGCGCCACCCACCACCATCAGCAGCGACAGCAGGATAATCAGCACACCCACCGCGCCCTGCGGTGAACGCAGTAAACGTTTTAAAATATCAGGCATAAGAAATCCGCTTATCCAGTACCACGTAGGTCAAATCGGCGAGGAAGTTCACCACTGAATAGATCGCGGCGAGAATCATCACGCCGGCCTGAATGGTGGGCAGATCGCGTGCCTGCACGGCAACAATCAGCTCACGACCGATACCAGGAATGGCGAAGATTTCCTCGACCACCACAATGCCGCCAAGCAGGTAACCGACATCCAACGCCACAATGGTGATGGTCGGCAACAAGCCATTGCGCAGCGCGTGACGCCAGAGAATGCGGCGGCGCGACAGCCCTTTAAGCCAGGCGGCGCGGATGTAGTCGGTGTGCAGCACATCGACCATCTCCGAACGCACCATGCGCGAGACGTGTGCCACCAGAATCAGCGCCACGGTAATCGACGGCAAAATCAGGTGCTGCACGCCGCTGATGAAGTTTTCACTCAGCGGCACATAGCCGGTGGCGGGCAGAATCTGCCAGACGTCGGCAAACAGCAGCAGCACCAGCGTGGCGGTGACAAATTCCGGGAATGAGATGCCGATATAGGAGATGACGCTAACCAGCACATCAGCGGTTTTGCCGCGCCGGACTGCCGCCCAGATACCGAGCGGAATGGCGATCACCAGCATCAGCAGCAGTGCGCACACCGCCAGCAGCAGAGAACGCGACAGCGCGGTTAACAAGGTCGGCCCCACTTCAAGGCCATTGCGCATCGACACACCAAAATTGCCCTGCAACGCCTGGCTTAACCAATGCCAATACTGCAACCAGGCGGGCGCATCCAATCCCAGCCGCTCACGCACGGCGGCAAGCGCCTCTGGCGTGGCGTTTTGACCCAGCAAGGTGACAGCGGCGTCCGCTGGCAACAGCTGCGTGATGCCAAAGACCAGCAATGACACCACCAGCAAGGTGTAGATCATCAGCAGCAGGCGTTTAAGCAGATAACTCGCTGTCACGATCGCTCCTTACACTGCACGCTTGGGTGCTTTGTCAGTTAACCAGGTATGGTCGAGACGGAACACCGCACCGCGCGGATGCAGATGATAGCCGCCGACGTAATCGCGGCTGGCTGCCAGCAAATCGAAGAAGGTCGGGATCAGCGAAGGTACTTCGTCATGCATCAGCTGCTGCGCTTTGCCGTACAGCGTGGTGCGCTGGGCATCATCGTTGGTTTCACCGGCGGCGTTGACTGCGCTATCGAAATCGGCGTTGTTCCAGCGGGTTTCATTCCATGATGCGGTCGAGGTGTACAGCAGCGAGAACACCGCATCCGGCGTCGGTTGCATGTTGTAGAAGCCGACGTAGAAGTTGCCTTTTTTCCACACCTGATCGAGATAGGTGCTGTGTGCCATGGTCTGCACGTCAATGCGGAAACCGCCCTGCTTGGCCATCTCACGCAGCGCGATACCTAGCTGGGTACGAGTCGCCGGTTTATCCGAGGCAATCAAGGTTAAATCGAGGCCGTTGGGATAACCCGCATCCGCCAGTAATGCTTTGGCTTTGCTGTAATCCACCGCTTTTTTTGCCAGGTTGGCGAAGTAAGGGTAAGCGGCGTTGATCGGCGTATCGTTGCCCGGTGAACCGAGGCCATCGGCAACAAAATCCACCGATGCCGGGCGATCCACACACAGGGCCAGTGCCTGACGCACGCGCACATCATTAAACGGCTTTTGATCGCAGCCCATATTCACATTGAGGAACTGACCAGACGCCACGCGCAGTGGCAATACACCGGACGATTTAGAAAGACGGGCAAATTCGCTCGACTGTGCGCTCAACATCAAATCAGTATCGCCGGAGATCAGCGCCGAGCTTTCCGCGATGCCATCGGGATAAACCACCACTTCCACGCCATCCAGATAAGGACGTGCCGGATCGTAGTAATGCGGATTACGCTTCACCACAATTTTGCGTTCAGGATCGTAGGAAACCAGCTGGAACGGACCCGCGCCCAGCGAAGCCTTATTGAGCTTGTCGTACTGCCCCTGGACAATGCTGGCAGGAATGATTTTCGCGTCAGGATAGGCCAGCATCACCGGTAAGTCAGCGTAAGGGGCATCGGTTTCAATCAGTACGGTGTTGGTATCTTTGGCGCTCACCGCTTTGATCGGGCCGATATTATGCAGTGCCGGAGAAGCATTTTTCGGATCGAGCAGCGCCTGCAAACTGGCAACCACGTCAGCCGAGGTTAAGGCCGTGCCATCGCTGAACTTGAGGTTCGGACGCAGGGTGAAGGTCCACTGCTTGAGATCGGCACTCGCCTGCCAGGATTGCGCTAAGTCTGCTTCGGCTTTCATCTCCTGCGTCAGGCGCGTCAGGCCGCTGTAGAGCAACTCCGCCACCAGATATTCCGGGTTGACGCGCACCTGATGCGGATTCAGCACGCTGACCGCCTGATCGACACTAATACGTAATACGCCGCCTTTACGTGGCGTGTTGCCCGGCGTCGCGCTGGCCACCGCTGCGGCATGGGCCGAGAACGACCAGGGCAACATGGCTGCACCGGTCAGAGCGGTAGAGCTGGTGATAAACTGTCTGCGGTTTAACCCTTTCATCGCGCACATCTTCTCTTCCTCGTTAGTTTGTTAAATACCCTGGGTTGGCTGAAACTCATCGGCGAGATACGCCAGAATGGACTGCGAAAGTGCTATGACATCTGCCATCGTTGTGAACTCATCGGCGGCATGAATACGGTTGTCGGGGCGGGCTAAACCGCCCAGTAAAATTTCCTGAATACCGGCCTGTTGAACCCAGCCCATATCTGAACTGGTTGAAGATCCCCAGGGTTTAAATTCGTCCGCTTTAAAACCAAAGCCCTGGATGAGCGCGGCCTGCCAGCGCGGCCAGTGCGGACCATCTGGATTGGCCACCGGTGCCAGATGACCAATCATTTGCACCGTGACATCAAGTGCCGGGCTGTGATGCATGGCGTGGTTAATGCAGTGGTTAAGTTCCTGCCAGACATCGTCAAACGCCTCTTCCGGGGCATAACGTCGATTGATCAACAGTTCAAAACGTTCGGGGATGGTCGAGCCTTTGCTGCCACCGTGCGCGGCGGCCAGCGTTAACAGTGAGGTCAGCGGTTTATCTTGATAGTGCGGCGGTGCTGGCATTGCCGAGGTGCGCTGCTCCACTTCGCCTTTGAGCTGATAGAGCGCGTTCATTAGCGGTAACGCGGCTTCGATGGCGTTAATGCCATGCAGCGGATCGCCGGAATGCGCAGAGCGCCCGGTGATAATCACCTTGAGATCGATACTGCCAAAGCAACCCGCCCAAATGCGCGGCACTGCGCCCCCGTTGAAGCTCAACAGATGCCCGGCGAAAAGCTGCTGCTCTGCCAGATAGCGAATACCGGGATAGAGTCCGCCCTCTTCATCGGTACACAGCAGAAAGACCGGGTTGAAACGCAGCGGCAAATTCAAGGCTTGTGCGGCACGCACCGCCGCCATTGCCGCCACTATCGTCCCTTTCATGTCCGCCGCGCCACGGCCAAACAGCTTGCCTTCTGCCACCGTCAACGCCAACGGCGGAAATCGCCAGCCATCGCCCGCGGGCACCGTGTCAGTGTGAAAGTAGAGATTGCAGTTTTCGGCTGCGCCACAGTCAAGCGTTGCCAGCAGATTCACTCGCTCGCCGTGCGCACTGCCATCCGGCGCTTTCCATAGATTTTCTGGCACTAAGACGCGCTGAAAGCTGAAGTTCATGGGTGCCAGCAATTGCGTCATCAGATCGGCGAACTGCGCGTAACCATTGCCCGGTGGAAAGCAGGTATCCACTGCCAGCATGCGCTGCATATCGTCAGTAATTTGTGCGATGTCGTCCGCAATTTCTTCTAACGCACTGTTAAGGCGAGAATTGTGCAACATAGGATTATCGTCTGTTGTATTTCTATATAGTTTATAGATAATGCAATTTAAGGATGCAGGTCAATCGGTAATCAGAAACATGCAAAAAACTATGACGCAGACGACACTCCCCAATTCTCTCGTTTAAGCGAGGGAGAAGGCGCGCCGTTGTATGAAGTGGTGAAACGCCATATCAGCGAATCGATCCTGCAAGGTGAACTCCCTGCGGGCACGATCCTGCCAAGTGAAAACAGCCTGGCGGCGAAGTTTGGCGTGTCGGTGGGGACAATACGCAAAGCGCTGGCGGCGTTGACTACCGAAGGGATGTTGATGCGCCGTCGCAAGACCGGCACGGTGGTGACCGGCTGGGCACCGCTGCATAACCTCAGCCACTTCTTCCAGTATTTTCGCTTGCATGACAAAAGCGGCGGTTTACTGCACTCGGAAACGACACTGCTGGATTATCAGTTGGGCAAAGCCCACGAGCAGGAAGCTGAGAAACTGCAGATCGCCGTGGGGGATGACGTGATACGCCTGAAACGTTCGCGTCGGGTGAAAGGTATTGCTGCCATGCATGAAACGCTGATACTGCCTGCTGCACGCCTGCCAGATTTCCCCCCTGCGGAGCGCTTGCCGCCGTTGCTGTATCGCTTCCTGTTCGAGCATTACGATGTCCGCGTGGCTGCGGTGCGAGAACAAATCACCGCACAACTGGCAACTGAGGAAGATGCAACGCTGCTGGAGCTGAAATTGCCGCAAGCGGTGATGGTGATTGATGAAGTGTCTTTTGACCAGAGTGCGATACCGGTCATCCTGGCGCACCATCGTTTTTGCACTGAGCACTTCATGTATGTGAATGAGGTGAGGTGAGACGGCGTCACGCCCTGCAAAACCACAGGGCGTGAACCAGATTTACCTTTTGAAGCCTGTTGCTAACGTTATTTCGCGGCCGCTGCGGCCTGTTTTACCCAGCCATCAAACGTGGTCTGGTGCGCGTGAATCCAGCCGTCCACGTGACGCTGAATGTCTTCGCTGGAGGACTCACCGGCGTGCATGCGCTGGTTTTGCGCATTGACATCATTGAGCGGCAGTTTGACGATGGCGAACAGCCTGGCGGCGGCAGGATTTTTTTCTGCCCAGGCTTTATTGGCCACCACATGCTCGTTGTTGGCTTTGAAACCATAATTCTTGCCGTTAGCCAGCGCGGTATCTTCATTTTTCTGCGATCCCGGCGTGGCTGAGAATGGCACCGTCAGCCACACTACATCACGGCCCGGTTTTAATTCATCGCTCACCCAATGAGGTGTCCAGGTGAAATAGAGCACCGGCTTGCCGGCTTTATAACGCGTCAAGGTATCAGCAATAATCGCGGAATAATTACCCTGATTCTGCTGCACCGTTTGACTCAAACCATAAGCGTCAATTTGTGCATTAATCACCTGGCCACAGACCCAACCTGGATTACATCCGGCCAGATCGGCTTTGCCATCGCCGTTAGCATCAAATAGCTTGGCTAGCTTGGGATCTTTCAGCTGTGAAATATCGGTAATGTGATATTTGTCGGCGGTCTTTTTATCGATCAAATAACCCTGCGCGGCACCGCTGATATAGGTGCCCTGGCGATAGAATTTATTGTCTCCACCCGCCGCGTCATACATATCATTCTGTAGCGGCTCCCAGTTGACCGCCATGTAAGTGGCATCGCCTGCCGCTATCGCCGTATAGGCGACGTTGTAGTCCACTTCCTCGGTGGGTTTAACCTCGTATCCGAGTTTTTCCAGCGCTCTGTTAATCAGCTCAGTTTGGAACGCCTCTTCCGGCAAGGTGCTCTGCAGCGGGGAGACCGCCACACCTTTGCCCGGCAAGTCGGCAGCAAACAGTGTCGGTGAACTGATTAACGCAGTGAGGGAAATCGCAAGTAATTTCTTCCTGGTCATAATTAAGAACCTTATTATTTTGGTCGATGCCAGCGAATGGCGTCAGAATATGTCTCTGCAATAAAGAGAGATGAAATGCGGCTGTCAGTAAAAGTTTAAAATCAGAATATTACTGTTGCAGATAGTGACGTGCGTAACGAAGGCGGGTGTTGTAGGTGGAGAAAAAAGAAAAGTCAGAATTCATCATTATGATATCTGGTGACAGACCCTATTTCCTGTTATCAGGTCCGCGACATTCACTCCGGTAAATTAATCGTGCAGTTACCATACCACATTATTTCCGTGCTGCAACCGCTAATAAAATATCAGTGGCGATGATAAAAGGGATGCCGAAAAGGCCATCCCTTTTATCAGAGGAGAATATTTAGAACGGACCCCAGTTTATCGCCACGCCAATCAGCAGCGTCACCACGCAAATCGCAAACCAAATCGCCACCACCGGTGCTACGAATTTAAGCCATTTGCCGAACGAGATATTGGCGGTGGCCAGCGCGGCCATTAGCACGCCTGAAGTTGGGCTGATGGAGTTCACAATCCCTTCGCCTAACAACACCGTTTGCACCGTGACCTGACGTGTCAGACCGAGGTTATCACCCAGCGGGGAGAAAATCGGAATCAGCAAAGCAGACTCGCCCGAACCGGATGAAATACCGAAGTGCATCAGTGCGGCACTAACAAACATGCCCACGGCGGCAATCGCTGGCGGAACCGGCGCCAGCAAGTCTGACAGGAAGCCAACGATCGGATCGAGGATATTGCCCTGCTGCAGCACCACCGAAATCGCGCCCGCCATCCCGACAATAAAGCCGCCTTTGACCAGCTGAGAACAGCCAGACAGGAAGGTGTTAGCAATGGCAGAACCGGACAGGCGACCAATCAAGCCAACCATAATCGACAGGATGATAAACATCGCCGACATCTCATTGGTGGCCCAATGCAGCTGAACCGTGCCCACCATAAACAGAATCAGCGTCACTGCGCAGGTCAGCAGAATCAGTTTATGGCGACCGGTGATCGCCAGTGGTTCAGCGCTTTCCACCGTAATGTCCGCGCGCACCTGACCATTTTTACGCATGCGCTTCACGGTAATGATCAGGTAAATCGCCACCGTTAACACAAACAGCAGGTTGGTGATGCCGCGCAGTAACATGCCCGAGAACAGCGGCAGTTGCGCCAGATGCTGTGTCAGACCGGTGGTCGCCGGGCCGAGGAACGCGACGTTGAACCCTGCCGCGCAGGTCAGGTAGATCAGCGCCATGCCAATAACCGGCGGTAAGCCCAACGAACGCGCCACCAGCAGGCCAATCGGCACAAAAGCCACCACCGAGTTTTGCACCACGCCAGTACTGCCGAGCACAGCGAAGATTACCGCAAAAATCAGGATCAAACGGGTATCGCTGATTTTGGTGCTGCGTGACAGCGAGTTCAGCGCAGTGGCAATCGCCCCTGTGGCTTCAATCACCGCCAGCAATCCGCCGGTAAACAGAATCAGGAAAATGATCGGTGCCGCTTTGATCACACCCTGCACGATGGCCATGAAAATCTCGCCGGGATAAACACCGGTGCGCGCCACTTCATGCAGGCTACCTTTGATGGCAAAGGTCACGCCATTACGGATTTCATGATCAAACTTGCCAGCCGGGATAATCCAGGTGGCTACCGCTGCCAGAACCAGAATGATAAACAGCAGCAAATAAGGACTCTGCTCGCTCTTTTTACCCGCCGGTTGCATCGCATTATTTTTCTCAACATTAACCTGGGACATGAGTCTCTCCCAGCATAAGACCCGCAACCAGCGCGGTGCGTGAAGCAATATCGGCAATGATGATGTGTTCATGACGCGCATGAATACCTGCGCCGGTCGCGCCCAAACCGTCTAAGGTAGGGATACCCAACGCCGCAGTGAAATTGCCGTCGCTGCCGCCGCCCACCGATTGCCCTTCCACGCTGAAACCGATCTGTTGTGCCATCGCTTGCGCACGCTGCATGATCACCAGCGACTCAGCGCTCTGGCGCATTGGCGGACGTGACTGTGCACCGGTAATCTCCAGCTTGATGCCCGCTAAGTGCGGCTGAATCTGGGTGATTTCAGCGTGAATGCGCTGGGCTTCTTCTTCGCTGGTGACGCGCGTATCAATGCCCAGTACCGCTTTATCCGCCACCACATTGATGCGATTGCCACCCTGTGCAATGCCCACGTTGACGGTGGTGCCGCGATCCGGTGCATTCAATCCATGCAGGAACAGCACCTGATGCGCCATCTCCTGCACCGCGCTGATGCCCTCTTCTGGATTGTTACCGGCATGCGCGGCCAATCCGGTGATAGCAACCTGGTACTGTCCGGTGCCTTTGCGTGCGATTTTCAGTGCACCGGTTCCGGCCACCGCTGGCTCGACCACCAGCACCTGCGATGATCCCAACGCATGTTGTGACAACCAGTCGCTGGAGCTTGGGCTGCCGACTTCTTCATCGCTGCCGCACATGAAAACAATGCGTTTGCCCGCCAGCAAGTCATGTTCTTTTAAGGCTCGCGCCGCCCAGATCGACTGCACCAGACCGGCTTTCATGTCCAGAATACCGGGACCGTAAAACTTGCCGTCTTCCTCGCGCATCGGCAGTTCGCCTTCATCCCAGACGGTATCAAAATGGCCCAGCACCACGGTTTGTTCACTGCCTGAACCCAGCGTGAACTTGAGATGGTTGCCGTAATGTTCCTGTACATCAATTTCAGCATCAATGCCCAGACGTGCAGCGAACAGGGCACGCAGCACGTCGCCACAGCGATCCACCGCCGCCTTGTTCATTGACGGTGACTCTGCTGCCACCAGGGTTTTGATATCCGAGAGAATTTCGCCTGAATGCTGTTGCAAATAACTTATTATATTTTTCATTACTTCTGTCCTCACCAAGTGAATCCCGAGTATGAGGATAAAATAGGGCTTAAAAAATGGGTATAAAACGCTATTATTGTTGACCGGAGATCAACAGATAACAAAAACCTATGGCAATGCTGCTCTATCCCGATAAATCCATAAGATACTTATATGAAGTGGGTATCCACGGCGGCATTCGTCGCGCGGCTGAAGCGTTAGACGTTGATCCGGCTGCCATCAGCCGCCAGCTTTCGCAGCTGGCGCGCGAAATGCAGCTGCCGTTGCTGGAGCGTCGGGGCCGCAACGTGGTGCTGACCGAGGCCGGAAAACTGCTGGCTGAGGATTATGCCCAAACGCACCAGCGCAGAAGCCATTTAGAACGACGCCTAAAAGATCTGCGCCACAAGCGCGGCGGGTCCATCACCATCCGCGTGGGCCAGGGAATGGTGGATGAGGTGGTGAAGTACGTGTTTCAGCCGTTTTCACAAGGCTATCCTGAGGTGTTCATCAATATCTTGTCCGGCGATATGCAAACCACCGTGTCCCTGATCACCAAGGGGGAAGTCGATATGGCCGTGGGCTTTGGTCCGATTGGCCCGCCAGGACTCAAATGCCACAGCTACAGCCGAGGGCCGATATGCGCCATTGTGCGACGCGAGCATCCCATCGCGTTGTACGAGCAAGTCGATGTTACCGATCTCGTCCACTATCCCCTGATCGGCATGGATAAAGACTTTGGGATTCAGAGCTATATGAATGCCATGTTCACGCAGGAAGGTTTGTTATTCAGCCCTGCTTATAGCTGCAACCTCTTTACCAGCGCCATCGCACTAAGCCAGGCGGGCATGGGCATCGCCTTTATGACCACCAAGGTGGTGGAAGATGCTTTAAGTTCGCGCAATCTGGTGGCGGTGCCGATCAACCATCGCATCGCCCGTGAGAGCCAATGCCATCTGTTGCGCAGCGCCGACCACCGTTTTACCCCTGCGGCACAACATCTGTGGCAAATGCTGTGTCAGTTTTTGATGGG
The DNA here is from genome assembly GCF_002095465.1 of Pantoea rodasii. GTDB lineage: Bacteria > Pseudomonadota > Gammaproteobacteria > Enterobacterales > Enterobacteriaceae > Pantoea > Pantoea rodasii. Next base: position 65,422 of record NZ_MLFP01000019.1, read on the forward strand.
ACGCCACACGCATCGTAGTGCTAGCGTTTTTGCGCTGACGAACGCAACGTGTAATCCGCCATGATCGACCAGTCGCGATCGCCGCCACCGGCCTCCACCGCCCGATGCATTTGCTGATGCACCGCCTGCAACATCGGCAGTTCAGCCTGAGCTTGAGCGGCGGCGGCCTGCGCCAGACGCAGATCTTTTAACCCGAGGCTGGCCTTGAAGCCGGGTTCATACACTTCCTGCATGATGTTGGCGGAATAGACCTGATAACTGCGGCTGCTGAATAAGGTATTGAGGATCAGATCAAAGAAGCGCTCACGTTCCAGCCCGTTGGCTTCGGTGAGCACCACGGCTTCCGCCATTGCTTCAATCGCCATGGTGATCATCATGTTACAAGCAATCTTCGCCGCGTGAGCCGCTGCCGGGGTTTCGCCCATATGCCAGATGCGTTTACCGATCAATGCCAGCACCGGTTCCACTCTGCTGAGCGCTGAAGGTTCTCCCGCTGCCAGCACATTTAACTCGCCGCGCGCGGCAACGTCCGGCCTTCCCAACACCGGTGCCGCGACATACGCAATGCCGGCAGTCTGATGGCGTTGCGCCAGCTCATGAGAATAGGCCACCGAAATTGTCGACATCACGATGTGAACCAGAGGCGGACTGGCTTTGCTGAGCAGATCATCATTGATGATCACATCCTCAATCGCAGCATCGTCAGGGAGCAGCGTTATCGCCACATCAGCCTGAAAAGCTTCAGCGGCGGAAGTGAGTGCTGTCAATCCCGGCACATCACGAGCGGAGCGACTCCATCCTGAAACCTGATGCCCAGCGGCGATAAAATGTTGTGCGATGGCACTCCCCATCGCACCCAGTCCGATAATTGCAATATTCATCTTAGTACCCTGTTGATAGCGTTGAACGCAGGAGTCGAGATTAATGGCCGGTGCGCGCGCCGGAACTGAACCCGTGATCACGAGCCCGCAATGTGATGACAAAAGCGATCGCCAGCAGCACAAGCAAAACCGGTGGAAACGACTGCGCACCCCAGTGATTCAACAGAATGCCGCCCGTGATGCCGCCCGCCGCAATCGCGCCGTTCCACGCCACTACGTTCATGGAAAGCGCGATATCAGCGCCCTCTCCAGCAGTATCCGCGAGTGCCGTTTGCAACAAAGTTGCCGCTCCGCCGAAGGTCAATCCCCATACGGCCACGCCGAAATACAGCACCGCTGGAACGTGCGGGAAGCCCATGAACGCCAATGAAACCAGGGCAAAAACCGCCAGACTCACCAGCACGCTGCGGCGTAAATGGTGATCGACCAGACGCCCGGTCACAGCTATCGCCAGCAACGCCGACAGCCCGAACACCAGCAGCACGATATCCACTTGCGAACCCAAGCCAGCCAATTGCAGAAACGGAGCGATATAGGTGTAGAGAATGTTGTGAGCCAACATCCAGGCAATTACCACGCTGAGCACCGGTCTCACGCCTGGCGTGGTAAGCACCTTTAGCAACGGCATGCGTTCATGGCGTGACTGCCCAGGATAATCAGGCACTTTGGCCAGCACCCACACCACCAGCACAATGGTTAAGGCCGAGATAATCGCAAAGGCGCTGCGCCAGCCCATCACGCCACCCAGCCAGGTGCCGAGCGGCACCCCTAACGACAAGGCGATGGGCGTGCCCACCATGGCGATCGCCATCGCTTTGCCCTGCTGGTGGATCGCCACCATCCTGCGTGCATAGCCCGCCAGCAAACTCCAAGACAATCCCGCCGCCACGCCAGCAAAAAAGCGTGCCGTTAGCGTGAGCCAGTAATTGGCGGACAGCGCCGTGATGGAATTGAAAATCAGGAACCCGGCGATAGCCAGCAGCAGCACGTTTCTGCGCCGCCAACCCTGTGTCGCAATGGTCAATGGAATCGCGGCGATCAGTGATCCCAGCGCATAAGCCGTGACCGTCTGGCCTGCCAGCGCGTTTGAGATATTCAGCCCCGCCGCCATTTGCGGCAGGAGCCCGGCGGGCAAGGTTTCGGTGATGATGCAAATAAAGCCCGTCATCGCCAGCGCCAGCAGAGCCGATATCGGCAGCCGTTCTGTCGCATTATCTTGACCGGTGAGTGCGAGTTCTTTTTCCATAAGTCCTTCTGAAATTACTTGTGTATCGATTGGTATATTTTTAGGCGTGAGAGATTGACTCCGCGACGTTTAGGAGAGCAATCTCTATTAATGTAACGATCGATACACTAGTCAGGCAGGTTCGCTTTGTCAACGAGATATGTATCGTTTAGTATAGTAATCCACTGCACGAGTAAAACCGGAGGAAGCGATGGCGAAAATGGGACGCCCGAGAACATTTGATCGAGACCAGGCGATCGAACAGGCGATGTATCTGTTTTGGCAGCAGGGCTACGAATCGACTTCGCTTTCTCAGCTCAAGGCCAGCATCAACAACGGCATTTCTGCACCCAGTTTTTACGCCGCGTTCGGTTCGAAAGAGGCGTTATTTCGTGAGTGCGTGCAGCGCTATCTCGCGACATTTGGTCAGGTGACGGAATTCCTGTGGGATACCCGTCTGACGGGGCGCGAAGCCGTGGAAACCTCATTACGACGATCCGCGCAGATGCAGTGCGAGCCAGACCATCCCACCGGATGTATGGTGGGCCTCGGTGCCATGAGCGCCACCTCCGTCGAACATGCCTCCGTGGTCGAACCGCTGACACGATCGCGTGATCGCACCCGAGCGGGTATCACCGCCGCGATAGAGCGGGCTGTCGCCGCAGGCGAGTTGCGGCCGGATGTTGATGTCCGCGCGCTGGGGGCATCAATGAGTACTTTTATGTTTGGCTTATCGATTCAGGCACGCGACGGTGCCAGCATTGAAGACCTGAACAAGGCGATTTCGCAGATGATGTGGGTATGGGATGCTAATAGATAACGTCAGATCAGAGTGTTTTGCTTAAACAAACGGATTCGGTTCGACCAACGTAAGGGCCGTAGTTTTCAATCTGCTTAAAGCCGTGTTTGAGATAAAAATCCACGGCGCGAGTGTTGATAGCGCGCGTTGAAAGCTGAATTTCTTCGAAGCCTACACTCACCGCCCACTGCTGCAAATGTTCCAACAGCGCCGCCCCCACGCCGGATACGCTGCGGTCCGAATACATGCGTTTCAATTCAGCGATGTCATCCGACAGCGGCCGCAGTGAAGCACATCCTACCGCTCTGCCCTGCTGATCTTTTGCCAACACCCAGATGGAGCGTCTTTCATCTAAGGCTTCAGCATTAAAGTGGCTCTTTCCGTTGTTCCCGGTAATTGCCGCCAACTCTGTAGAGAGCTGTTCAATCAGTCGTTGAGATTCGGGAGCGAAGGGGTCGGTGGACTCGATGGTAATCATGATGGGCGATCTATTCCTGATGCGCGGCGATGACGCTCATCGCCTCCGGTTAAACATGCAGTCAGCACGTTAAACCGGAAGCGCATGTCTGCCAATTACTTTTGCTGCTGCTGTTGGGCCTCAGCTTCTTTTTGCTTTTTACTCGCCATGTGATGGCCCACGACACAGCCACCGACCGCGCCCATCACAGCATGGTGCGCAACATGCCCTGCTGCGGCACCGATCATCGCGCCTTTCAGGCATCCTTGCGCTTCAGCCTGAGCGCTGACGGCTAAAAACAGGCCTAAAGTGATAACCAGCTTTGACAGATTTTTCATACAACTGAGGTTCCGAAAAGGGATGAGGCTGAGTACGTTACCGATAAATAAGTTTGAATTCGTGCACTATTCGCTGCGGCACCGGACAGATTGAAAGCCGTTTATGAATGGTTGTTGATTGGGTTCTGCGTACGGATTTCCTTAATCGCCCATTCATAAACCACACACGGCACATCGTAATGTTGTTCGATGCCTTTATAGGTCATTCCTAATCGCTGCATGACGCGTTGCGAAGTTTTAATTTCAGATATGCTGTTTCTAAGCTCATAACAACTGCAGATTGAGACTGTTGGTGATTTCACGGTTGATACTAGAGTTGTTTTACGTGAAACCAATGCCAACTTTAGATTAGGTCGTGCCCTGCCTGGATATATGTCTCACGGGATTAATATTTACAATGCCTCATCTATGGGGCATAGAACTCCTTTATGACTCATACATAAGCCATTCGTTTTTGAATTGATTATTCAATAAGGCGGCCTGACTGTCCGTCGCGATGTTTGCTACCGTCTGGCGAACACTCCCTTAGCCCGTCTGGGCAGAGAGTATTTTTGATGCAGGTCTGGATTTCGATATGTTTACACCATCGACACGTTTTGACGATATGTCGATAAAATCGTTTTTTTAAACATATAGCCGTGACATGTTTATGGCATCGACATATTATGGCCATATGTCGATAGAACTGGATTTTTTAAACATATGGTCTGGAATCCTGAAGTCCCTTATAACGCATTGCCCTTGCTGCCGCCTGACCTCGAAACCATAGAGACTCGCAAGGTGTTAAAGGCTTGCATAACCGCCAGGGCTGCGGTGGCGGAGTTGAAAACCGCCGGGGAGCTGATTCCCGATCAAGGGTTGCTGATTAACATCTTACCCATGTTAGAAGCGAAGGATTCATCGCGCATTGAAAACATCGTGACCACCAGCGATCAGCTTTTCCAGTATGCCGATCATGATGAAAACGCCGATCCCTCAACAAAAGAAGCGTTGCGCTATCGCACGGCACTGTTTGAAGGCTTTACCCATCTCGATGCTTACCCGCTGTGCACCAACACAGCAATAGCGCTTTGTACCAAGCTGCGCGCCGTGCAAAGTGATATTCGCAAAACGCCGGGTACGGTGTTGCGTGACCAACACAACAACGTGGTGTACACACCACCTGTGGGTGAAACCGCTATTCGTGATTTGATGGCAAACTGGGAACGCTTCATTCATGCCGATGATGAGATCGATCCACTGGTAAAAATGGCGATTTCGCATTATCAGTTCGAGTGCATTCACCCCTTCCCTGACGGTAATGGTCGTACTGGGCGTATCCTGAATATTCTGTATTTGATTCAAACCGAGCTGCTTTCGCTGCCCATTCTGTATCTCTCGAGGTTCATTTTGGAAAACCGAGATGACTACTACACGCTGCTTCGTGACGTTACCGAGCAGGGTAAATGGGAAGCCTGGATACTATTTATGCTGGAAGCCGTACGAAATACCGCCATTTGGACGACGCAAAAAATTGCCATTGTGCGGGCACTAATCACCGAAGTGGCGGCGTACGTCAGAGAAAAACTGCCAAAAATCTACTCCCACGAGTTGATGCAGGTGCTGTTTGCGCAACCTTACTGCCGTATCGAAAATCTGGTTGAAAGTGGTATCGCTAAACGTCAAACGGCATCCGCTTATTTGAAACAGCTTGTGGAAATTGGTGTATTGGAAGAGAAAAGCTACGGACGCGAGAAGCTGTATATGAATACACGCCTGTTGCAGGAACTTAACCACTAAGTACCGGTGAATTAAGAACATTCTCCTTTCGGGATCCTGGCAAAGAAATCGGCATAACTGGCAGCCTGCTGATGCCGCAATATCTCCTCAAGCGCTGTCAGCGGGGTGTCGGACCAATCGACGCGGGCGTCTACTGAAGCATATTCGCGATCGTGCCAGATTTTGAGTGCCGCGGATTTAATCCCGCGGCGATCGCCACCTGCAGTTGCACCCTGTTTCAGTGCCGCCAGCAGTCGCATCTCAAACCTTGTTTCTGGCTGATGAAAACCGACCTGCATGGCGTTGAGCGTCTGTGTGTTAGCGAGTAAATTGCCGCCCACCACGCACTCTCCCTGCTGAACAACGCCTGCAAATTCACCACATAATGTACCGCTCCAATGCGCAACGTCTCCCCGGCTATCAATGATCATCACCTGCCGTCGCTCACGTTCATTGTCTTGTTCAAGCAACTTCGCCAGGGTTTTATCGGCCGTCAGCCCCTTACGCAGCAAGGCTAAACCATGGAGGCCAAACAGCGGATTTGTCATCGCCTGCGTGGCGATTGCGCCCACACCAGCATCTCCGTGCACCACCAGCGCACCCACGGATGGGCCGGCCGTGGCAGTTGCCACGCCAAGTGCCCCCGTAAGGGGATCTCGCGCCACGATTGAAAAGGTCATATCACCGCCATCTCACAGCCATAAGAAATTTGTAGGGATAAATAATTGGACTGATTTCTATTTATGCGCATAAATTAAATAAAGGCAACGTCGAAATTATCACCAGAGATGAATGGGGACGCTATGTTCAAGAGGCATATTTGGAAAACGTTCAACAGAATGGCATTGCCCTTCTGCCTGGCGTTAAGCATCGTTGGGCAATCACCCGTTCTGGCCGCAACGCCGTCCGATGCTTTGCTAATGGGCCAGGTCGCCGAACCGCAATCGCTCGATCCGCAGGTGGCGACTGCCGCTAATGATGCCCGCATCCTGGTGAATATTTACGATGGTCTGGTGCGTAACGGTGCCGACTCATTGGATATCGAACCCGCACTCGCCACGCATTGGACAATCAGCGCAGATGGGCTGACTTATCGGTTTGACTTACGTCAGGGAGTAACATTTCAGGATGGCACGCCATTTAATGCAGCAGCGGTGAAGTATACTTTTGAGCGCATGCTGGACGATAAACACCCCGCGCACAATACTGGCCCTTTCCCGCTTTCCTTCTTTTTTTCCTCAATAAAGTCGATCGAAATCGTTGATGAACATACCGTGGTTTTTCATCTTAAAGAGCCGTTTGCGCCGCTGCTATCCAACCTCGCTACGCCAACCGGCTTGATCGTATCCCCCGCCGCAGTGGCGAAGTATGGCAAAGATTTTGGTCGCCATCCTGTGGGAACGGGCGCTTTCCGCTTTGGTGAATGGCAAGCAAACCAACGCGTGGTGGTCACCGCCAACAGTGATTATTGGGACGGTAAACCCGCAATACAAAACGTGGTGTTCCGACCCATTACGGATAACAACACGCGGGTTGCGGAGATGCTTTCCGGCGGAATAGATGCCATGCCGGAAGTACCGCCTGATACCGTCAAACTTTTTGCAGAAAAGCCTGATCGTTTTCGCCTTTATCAAACCACCGGTCCACACGTCTGGTACGTAATGCTCAACACTCGCAGCGCGCCTTTCAATGATGTGCGCGTCCGCCAGGCCGTCAACTACGCCATCAACAAACCCTCGTTGGTGGACAATATTCTGCAGGGTTCGGCCGATGTCGCAACTGGCCCAATTCCTTCAGCTTTTAGCTGGGCCTATAACAACGACGTGAAGCCCTATCCTTACGATCCGCAGAAAGCGCGACAGCTGCTGAAAGAGGCCGGAGCCGAAGGGGCCACATTGACGTTTTATGTCACTGAAGGCGGTTCCGGTATGTTGGATCCGCTGCCAATGGCCGTGGCTATCCAGGCCGATCTCAAAGCCGTGGGTTTACAGGTCAAAATCGAAACCTATGAGTGGAATACCTATCTGGCAAAAGTGAATGCAGGATTACCTCCTCAGGTGCAGATGGCGGAAATGGCATGGATGACCAATGATCCCGATACGCTGCCGTTCCTCACTTTGCGCAGTGATGCCCTACCCGATCAGGGCGGCTTTAACTCCGGTTATTACCACAATCCTGAAGTGGATCGTCTGCTGCAACAGGCACGCCTGACCACCGATAACGCGTCACGCGCTGCCCTTTATCGCCAGGTACAGCAAATCGTGCATCAGGATGCCCCGTGGATTTTCGTCGCCAATTGGAAGCAAAACGCCGTGACCTCGACGCGCATCGATCACTTCACGCTGCAACCCAATTTCAATCTGTTACTCAACCGGGTAACGAAAAACTAACTGCTGATGAGGAGCCCAAATATGGGGCTTTACCTGCTTAAAAGGCTGTTATCGGTGATTCCGGTACTGATTGGCCTGTCACTCATTGTGTTTTTGATTATGGCGATGATCCCCGGTAATCCGGCACAGGCGCTGCTTGGCGCATGGGCCACGCCGGAAAACGTGACGCGAATCAATCAGGAGTTGGGGCTGGATAAACCGCTGTATCAGCAATACCTGATCTGGATCGGAAATATGCTGCACGGTGATTTTGGCCGCTCATACGTACTTAACCGTCCGGTGATTGATGAGGTGATGGATCGTTTCGGTGCCACGCTCATATTGGGTGGAAGCGCACTGTTAATCAGCAGCATCTTGGGTTTGCTGGCAGGCGTGATTTCCGCCGTGCGTCAATTTGGCTGGGCAGACAAAACCATCACACTGCTGGTGCTATTAGGCATCTCCATGCCCTCATTCTGGATTGGGCTGCTGATGATCATGCTGTTTGCGGTGCAACTTCAGTGGTTCCCCGCCTCGGGAATGGTTGCCATCTGGGGAGGCGGTGGCTTGACCGACCTGCTGCATCATCTGGTTATGCCCGCGATTACACTGGCGCTGGTCGCAACTGGCGTAATCGCTCGTCTCACGCGCACCGCGATGCTGGAAGTACTTCGCCAGGATTATATTCGCACCGCGCGAGCCAAAGGCCTCTCGGAGCGTAAAGTCATCTGGCATCACGCTTTTCGGTCCGCGTTAGTCGCGGTTATTCCCGTCATCGGTATTCAGGCCGGATTCGTGCTCGGCGGCGCGGTGTATATCGAGACCGTTTTCCAGTGGCCCGGCCTGGGCGCGATGTTAGTCAAAGCGGTTGCCACACGTGATCTGCTGCTGGTGCAAGGTGGCGTGTTAGTAGCAGCCGCGGCTTACGTATTAATTAACCTGTGCGCCGATATTCTGCAGTCGCTGCTTGATCCGAGGTTAGCATCATGAGCCAGATAACCGTTTCCACACCGACTCGCCAGCGCCCTTCGCTGTGGCGACTTTTGCTAGCCAACCGACTTGCCGCCATTGGGCTTGGGGTATTGCTGCTGATTCTGTTACTAGTTATCGCCGCACCGCTACTGCCCTTGGCCGATCCGGATGCCACCGATTTACTGCATCGCCTGTTGCCTCCTTTCTCGCCGGGACATCTGTTGGGCACCGATCCTTTAGGTCGTGACCTGCTGTCACGTCTACTGTGGGGGACACGCGTCTCCTTGATTGTTGGCGTAAGCGCAACCCTGATGGCTGCGGTCTTCGGCACGATAATTGGTTTGGTGGCCGGCTATGCAGGCGGTCGCACCGATAGTCTGCTGATGCGACTTATCGATATGCTGATGGCCTTCCCCTATATCCTGCTGGCGCTGGTGATTGTTGCCGTGCTGGGGCCAAGTTTGATTAATGCGCTATACGCTATTGCCATCGTCAATATCCCGTTCTTTGCGCGTAATATTCGTGGCCTAACCGTTGGCTTGCGCCAGCGTGATTTTATCCACGCGGCACGCCTGGCAGGTAAAAGCCATCTCAATATTGTTTTCACGGAAGTCCTGCCCAACGTATTGCCCGTGATCGTGGTCACCATGTCGACCACCGTAGGCTGGATGATTCTTGAAACCGCTGGGTTGTCATTCCTTGGACTTGGCGCTCAACCTCCCGCCGCCGATCTGGGTTCGATGCTAGGCCAGGGGCGCGCGCAGATGTTCAGCGCACCACACGTATCACTGGTGCCGGGCGTAATGATTTTTCTGCTGGTGATGAGTTTTAATCTCTTAGGCGACGGTATTCGCGACATGCTCGATCCTCGCATGAAATCCGGCCTTCAACTGCGCGCCAGTGCCACAACCGATGTGCAGCGTTCTGCTGTACCCGCCGCAGTGCAGGCTCCAGATGCCCTGCTTGAGGTCGTCGACTTACAGGTGGATTTTCTTACCCGGTCAGGCAAACATCCTGCGGTGAAAGGCGTGAGTTTCGCGTTATCTTCCGGAGAATGCCTGGGATTGATCGGAGAAAGTGGCTCTGGCAAGAGTGTCACGGCCCTGTCGATCATGGGACTGGTCGCATCACCACCGGGTGTGATCAGCCGTGGCGCGATTTATCTGGCGGGAGAAGAATTGCTGTCACTGACGCCAACGCAGATGCAGCAACGGCGGGGAGCACGCGTCGCCTATATCTTCCAGGATCCTCTTACCACGCTGCATCCGCAAATGAGCATTGGCAAACAGGTGGTCGAAGCGGTGTTGGCGCATCAGCCTATGTCGAATCGTCAGGCGCACCAGAAAGCGCTGTCCCTGCTGGCGAGCGTAGGTATTCCTGATGTTGAGCAACGCTTTTCCAGCTATCCCCACCAGTTGTCTGGCGGACAGCGCCAGCGCGTGGGCATTGCCATGGCATTGGCTAATGATCCTGACATCATCATCGCTGACGAGCCAACCACCGCTTTAGATGTCACCGTACAGGCACATATTCTGGCGTTGCTGCAGCAGTTGCGGCGTGAACGCGGTTTGACACTGCTGTTTATCACCCACGACTTTGGCGTGATTGCGCAAATCTGCGACCGGGTGGCGGTGATGCGGCGCGGTGAAATAGTGGAAACCGGCATGACGCAGCAAGTATTAAATCATCCACAACACGACTATACGCGTCGATTGATCGCCAGCGTGCCAAAACTGGGACAGGGACGTGCGTTTCTTGAGCATGTCGCGCAGCTCTACTCATCAACCCGGGAGGCCTCATGAATACGGTGCTTGAAGCTGAACATCTGAGCAAAATTTATCATCGCCGCGGCAGTCTATTTGCTAAAGCGCAGCATCAGGTTCACGCGGTCAAAAGCCTCTCGTTGCAGCTTGCGAGGGGTGAAACATTAGCGGTGGTGGGAGAAAGCGGTTCAGGGAAAAGTACGCTGGCGCGCATGCTGGTAGGGCTAGAGTCGCCCACTTCTGGCGTCATTATGTGGGGTGGTAATCATTTCTGGACTAATCGGAGAACATGCAGGTTAGCCGCAATCCCTCTAGTGGCGCGGCCTGAAGATGATTTGAGGATTATGGACTCGTCGCAAAAAAATGACCGGAAAATGATTTTTTTGCAATATATTTTGGATGGAAAGATTCTGGTTTGAACGAGTTTGAAAGGCGTTTAAACAGATTTTGAGAAACCTGTCACGCGCTTGACCTAAGTCAAATTAAGCATAAGCCGAAAATATTACAAACTGATTAGTACCAGCCTATGCTCAATTAGCTAGCCTGCTTCTGATCAGGTGCAGGGCTGGCTGTGTCGCTCATCTCACTCTCTTCAGATGCCCCTTTTTTGGCTTCAACATGCGCATTCACAAGTTCTATCGCGCGAGCCTTCAGTTGAGGTGGCAAAAGCATAAATATATCTTCAAGGCTTGCTTCGTGCTCAGCAAGTTTAATGAGGCCGCGCGCGCCACCACTAATAATCATTCTTAACAAAGCCTCGGCTTCTGACTTATTCATCAACTCAAAAGCTGCCATCCAGGTAGAGCGTAAAAATTCATTAGGCTCATTGGCAGGCACATCTACCTTATGTGAATTGGTTTGTCTTTCCACTCCTGTTGCTAGCCACTCTACTGAAACACTCTCCACATTTGCTATTTTAATTGCCACATTGAGTGAGGGGGCAGTACCTCGCGTTAGATAATTGTTTAATGTGGAGAATGACAAACCCCAGTCTTGCGCGGCCTCTCGCACGCTCCTTTCTCCAATCAGTGCTCTCAAACGGTGCGCTATGCTTTCTTTGCCATCTTCGACAAAAGAAAATTCGCTTTCTTTTCCTTCGACCACTTTCTTTTCCTCTAATCTAATGAATTTAGTGACATTTCCACATCTGGTAAGCCGATACCTCAAACAGACAAAAGAAAACGGAATATTTTTTTACTTGTGCTCATAGTGGATCAATACTTCTATGCGAAGAGAGGCCCTTTGGCTTATCCCTCGGGATAACTTTTTAGGATAGTGGAATGATGAATCAAAAAGAAGATCTGGTTGCGGATTGGCATCCTGAAGACATTAAAGCCAACTTACACAAGCGCGGTCTGTCGCTTGCGGAGCTTGGCCGCAGAAATGGTTATGCAGAGGGTGCCTTAAAGTCGGTTTTGCGCACCCCCTCTAAGCCTCAGCAGCGGATTGTTGCGGAAGCGCTGGGGATTTCGCCGGAAATCATCTGGCCCAGCCGTTATAAGACAGAGAGTTATGTGCGTAAGGTGTCCTGATATGTTTGTCACGGTGAATGAGTTGATGGGCCTGCCTGGCCTTCCCAGCACTGCTCAGGGGCTGAGACTCACACTGAACAAGTGTGCTGGAAGTTCCTCAGAGCTTGTACGCCGCCGTGAAGGCACAAAAGCCTTTGAGTATCACATTGATTGTCTCCCCGATGCTGTACGGGAAGCTGTGCAGGCTCGCATGGCGCGGCAGTTGATGGCTGAGTCTGCTGGTGCTGAATTGGCTACTGTGCGCGGTAATGTTGTGAAGGCTGATGCAGGTTCTCCTCAGACCAAAGAATTGCTGACTCTTTATCGCAGTTGTCCTGCACTTCTGGCTAACAAGCTGCGTGAGCTGACAAGCGATCAGAAGAAAATTGCCGATGCACGCATGACCTTGGTTCGTGAGGTACTTCGACTGATGCAGGAGTCAAAAGATGGTGGTCTCAATATGAATCGTAAACAGGCGGTAACGCACATTTCGGTTGAGTCTAAGGCTGGTACGTTGCCTGAATTCGTACAAAAAGCGGCAGATGTGGCCAATGCGCGCAAGGGTTCAACACGCACGGGTGTGGGGGTCAGTAGTTTGCAGCACTGGTTTACTGATTACGATCTGGCTAAAACGTCAGGCGAGAAGCTGGCCATTATGGCACCGGGTCAGGTGCGGCCTAAAAAGGTTGAGCAGTATTCGTGGATGGGCCACTTTCTGCAGTACTGGCGTAATCCCAATCAGCCAAGCGTGACAATGGCGTATGAAGCCTTTGCTGATGACTGGCGTGATGAGTATGCCGGTAATGCGCTGATGTTGGCCCAGCTGCCGCTGATTGACACAGTTCGCTATGCGCTTAATAAAATCCCCAAGGCGGAGCGCATGCGCGGTCGCGTGACGGGTTCAGCCTGGCAGTCGCTGATGCCGTTCGTGCGCCGTGACTGGTCTGTGATACCGGTTAACGGGGTCTGGATCGGGGATGGCCACGGCATGAAGCTTGAGGTGCTGCACCCTGATACGGGTAAACCGTTCCGACCTGAAATCACGCTGATTATTGATGGCCGTTCACGCGTAATTATGGGGTGGAGTCTGGCAATGTCTGAAAGCCAGATTGCGGTTGGCGACGCGCTTCGCCATGCCATCTCTAATTACGGATTGCCACTGATTTATTATTCCGATAACGGCGGCGGTGAAACCAACCGTATATTTGACGCTGACATAACCGGTATTTTTTCCCGACTGGGAATTGAGCACCCGACCGGGCGTCCGGGTAATCCACAGGGGCGCGGTATTATTGAACGTATAAACCGTGAGATCCCGATGCGGGTTGCTAAAGCATTTGGCTCTTATGTGGGTAAGTCAGGTGATAAAGAGACGCTGCGCAAATACCGCAAGCAGATAGGTTCAGCAGTCAATGCCATTGAGAAAGGCAAGGAGCTTAACAGTACGCAGAGAGCCGCCATGCGCAAGATTCCATCATGGGAACAGTTAATAGCGGAGATTGAGAAGCAGATAGAGCGGTACAACCATCGCCCTCACGACGAGCTTCCGGTGCGTGAGAACGGCCAGCACTGGTCACCACTTGCTTACCGGTCACACGTAATTGAAGCGGAAAGGGAACAAATCAGCTACCTCACAAGCAGTGAGCTGCATGAGATGTTCAGGCCTGAAGTCGAGCGTATTGCAATTCGTGGTGAGATCCAGCTGTTTAATAACCGCTATTTCAGCCAGGCGCTTGCCAGCGTCGAAGGTGAAAAGGTTAGAGTTTGTTTTGATATACACAATCCTGACAGCGTGATTGTGCAGCGTATGGATGGTTCCTGGATATGTGATGCGATCTGGAACGGTAACCGGGTTGCAGCATTCGGTCAGTCCTACATTGAACAGGCAAAAGCGAAAAGTATTAAACGCAGTGTGCAGAACCTTGAGGGCCAGATTCAGCGTAAGAAAGAACACCTGCTGCCGCCTGTTGAGCCTAGGCCAGATCTGGACTACAGCCTCTTTAGCGCACGCGTTATTAATAAAGAGCCTGAGAAAATTTATTTATTCGAATCCGAATATCAGCAGGATTTAAAGAAAGCCGGTAATCACCGCTAAGGTTATTTAAATGGATATCAGAAATAAATTAATCCAGATGCTGGAGGGGTCAGGCTACACCCAAAAAAAGTGGCCACCAAAACAGGCCTGAGCACAGCGGTTATTTCGCAATATCTAAAAGGTAATTACAACGGAAATATCGGTAATGTTGAAGCGGCGCTGACCGATTTTTTCCGCCGCGAAGAGGATCGGGCTAAGCACAGCGTGGTGAAAGAGCGATTTGTTCCCACGCAGCTGGCGACGCTGGCGCTGGCACTCATCAGCAATACTCATGCGGATGGTGATATCGGTGTGATATACGGCCCGGCAGGCATGGGTAAGAGCATGATATTACGTGAGTACGTCGCGCAGAATAAAGGCGTAATTCTGATTGAGGCCGATCCGGGATACACCGCTAAGGTGCTGCTGCAAGAACTGGCCGCCCGGCTAGGGGTTAAAAAGACAGGGAATATTCATGAGCTGAGCGAGGAATGTATCCAGGCCCTGACCGGTACGGGCTGGGTAGTGCTGGTTGATGAGGCTGAGCTGCTGCCCTACCGCGCATTAGAGGTTCTGCGTCGCATTCATGACCGTTCTGGAGTATCAATCGTTCTGGCGGGCATGCCACGCCTGCTCATTAACCTCAAGGGTTCCAGAGGTGAATATGCTCAGCTTTACAGCCGCGTGGGCATGGCAATGGACCTTGCGACTTATAAAGACGATCAGTCGCACAGCGATTTTAAAATGATTTTAATCAGCCTGCTGCCCGATTGTGAAAGCGTGCCTGAAGAAATAACTGCGGCCTTTCTGAAGCACTCAAAGGGGAACTATCGACGGATGTTTAAGCTGGCACGAGGCGTGGTGCGCTCAAGTGGAATAAATAATCAGGGCATCAGTGTGGGATTGATCGAGCGTTATGCCGGAATGTTGATCCATTAATTATTAAGTTAACCAATAAGGTGAGCATGTATGAGAGATTCAGCAGAGGTTGCCTGCAAGCGTTCACGCGCAAAAGTGCAGATTAATACTCACGGTGGCCGGGTCACAGGATATGCGCGTAATCGTACTGTGCCCGTTGTGTATGCCATAGCGCCGCGTGGAGGCGACATATGGCCAGTGCGCGAGGTAATAGAAGTTATGGGCGGAGTGCGTCAGCAGTTGCGCACCTCGGTTATTGAAGGCTGCACGGTAATCTGGAGTTAATTATGGCGGCAAAACTTGAAGTGATTATCACCGAGCATAGCGCGCGTATGGAATTTGACATCAAAGGCTCGGGAGACCGCACGCCTCGCGAGGAGGCGCACCTGGTGGCATTGGTTGCTGCAATCAGAGCTATTGTCAGCGACTTTGACAGCCGTGCTGCAAAGTGTAGTTGTCCGGACTGCAGGGCAAGCCGGGAGCGGGAGGCGGTACATGAGTATCCGAATCTGCATTGACGTTGAATTAAATGAACTGGGATTAGTGATTAGCCCTGAAATTAAAGTCTGTCCTGATAATCACACCGTGTCTGAAATGAATATTGCCACCAGTACCGTGAATTATGCGGTGAATCTGGCTGCGCAGTTTGAACAGTTGTTTATGAAAGCGAAATTAATTAACGGAGAAAGTCATTATGTCAGAAGAAATTAAGCAATTTACCAAAGCTGCTGCCCCTGCGGGTTACTGGATTGATGCCAAAGGCGTGCTGACGCCTGAGCACCTGATTAAGCCAGTGGACAAAGTGCGCGATCAGCTGGTTGGCGAAATCGTGGAGCGGGCGCAGGCGGTGAATGCAGCGCTCAGTGAGTTTAAGCTGAGCGGGTTTGCGGATATCGCGGCCTTTGTTGACCTTTCATCTAATGAATATGGCGTGAGTGTGGGCGGTAAAAAAGGCAATGTGACGCTTTATTCGCACGATGGGCAATACAAGATCCAGCGTGCTATGCAGGACCGCATCGCGTTTGATGAGCGACTGCAGGCGGCCAAGGCGCTGATTGACGAGTGTCTGGCGGACTGGACCGAGGGGGCTCGCCCGGAGATCCACACCATTATCAGTCGCGCGTTCTCCACCGATAAAGAGGGAGATATCAATACGGGCGCGGTGCTGGGTCTGCGTCGTTACGATATTGACGATCCCCGCTGGCGTAAGGCGATGGAAGCCATCGGGGAAGCGGTTCAGGTGGTGGGCAGTCGTTCTTACATCCGCGTATACGAGCGTGTTGTGGATTCAGACCAGTATGCGCCGGTGGCGCTTGATATTGCCGGGGTGTGACATGTGGGATCCAGCTAAAGCTAATCATATGAATCAGTTTGCCCGTTATGCCATCGGTGCCAGCCGTCTTGAACGTGAGGGGTTGTTTAAGCAGGCGGCAGAACTCTGGGAAAAGGCCTATGCGTCACCGTGCGGGGCTGATAATCGTCACTGGGCGGAAGCGCGTTATGACCGCTGCGCGTATGTCAGCGGCCTGCGGAGGACTGATATCAGTGAACGCAAAGCAGTTTAACCAGCGTTATCCGGTGGGGAGCCATTTTATCTATCAGTCCTGCTCTGCCCTGCGGGGTGGTGTTCCGGTGCGTACGTTGGATGTTGCGCGTGACCTGATGAGTTCGACGGTCGTGGAAATTAATGTTCAGCCTTATTACGCGAACGTCACTTCATTAACACCTGCTGGGATAAAAGCCGACTGATTTAAACCGACATTAATCATCATTTAAATATGGCGTGAACCGTCAGGGGGCTGCTCACGCCTTAATTAAGGAAAAGGTATGAAAATTAATAACTTTGAGTTCGCTGAGTTTATACAGGATTTAACGTCATGGCATGAGCGAAACGTTGCTGACCTTCAGCTTATTGTGGATAAGCCCGAGGCATCTATATCGCTGGGTAATGGAATGCCTTCCATTGAGGCTGGCAGCGAAAAAGCCAGAGGTGTGCGCATTGGCATCATTCTGGCGTTAAGCGTACTGGGAAAATTACCATTTTCATTCGCCGAAGAAGATGATGGTGATAGCTGTGATCACTAAACAGCAGTGGTCGGGCATTGAAAGCACCATCAAATCAGGTGCGCGCGTTGCCTTTGAATATCAGGGTAACAAGGTCGAGGTTGCCAAAATCCAGACTGATGAAACACACCTCGCTTATATCGTGGTCAACAACGGGGAGCCTCTGGTTGGCTTTTACAAAGAGGGTCATGAGAGATATCAGCCACTCTCGGCGATATTCCTGCGTAAAAAACAGGTGAATACGACGGCAAAAATTGCCCGGAGCATTGCGAAAGAACGAGGCGGTAAAGCGTGGCTCAGGCGCAGGGAAAATCGTCATTACCTCGAAAAAGATCACGAAGTAACGGAGACCTTTTTTCCCTCAGCCAGAACGGTGGTGAATCAATTCCGCAAAATCGAGGGGCTGACCCTGTCGGTGCCGCTGGAAATATTCCCGGAGGGTGGCGATGTACCTGTGCGTGACGAGCTGTGAGCACTACGATGCCGGTGCACGGAGGATTTATCATCTTAACGATGGCAGTACGGTCGAAGAACGTCGCGATCTGCCTGTTGTATCTCGATGGCTGTGCTGGGATAGCCATAATTACCGTGTTTATAAGAAATCCCTGCAGGCTGCAATGAAACAGGCTGCAGAACGCCATAAAAAGAGGAGTAATTTTCAATGAAAAACCTATCTTACGTCGACATTACTGAGCGTGAATTAATTGAAATTGATTTGCTGTTAAGTGGTTATCCATCAGAGCGGGTAGTCTCGCTGACAAAACATCTGAACGATACAGGGGGGCGATTAACCGCAAGGTGTTAGCTGATGACCATCGGCTTGAAATGGCTCAGTCTCCTGGAGCTGGATGGCTGACCCGTCGCCTGCGCACACTGGCTGACGGGAACAATCAGGAGGTTGCGATTGCGTCGCTGGAGCAGCTGGATATATTGTCACTGAGTGGGTGTCTGTCAGATGCCTTACTGAATGCCAATCTTGTCGCGGATTAATTTCGTTAGCCATTGTTTGCTGACGTCCTTAACAAGATCAAACGGGGCGTCAGCAAGTTCACGTTTAATGCGTTCCATTACCGCGTTTCGATTAAGTGCCATCGCGAAATCATGCCCATCCTGAGTCAGTCTGATAGGAACCTTCCGCCATTCAATATTCATCCCACGGTAGACAAATCCAATGCTGCAGGGATCCCGCGTCAGTAACCTCCAGTTGCTGATAAGTCCGTTTTCCACGAGCAGTAGCGTATGAAAAATGAGCCGTTGCTCGTCTTCACCTGTGGCGGTCGCAAAGCCCAGGTCTCCTAAGGTGATGAATGAATCCTTTGAGTCGAGAAAAATGGTCAGGATCCTTTTCAGTTCTTCGAAATCGATTCGCACAATCTCCCCCCCCCAACTCCAAACCAGCGCTGTCATTTTGTTTAAAATTCGCTAGTACTAAAGAAAGCACAGATTTGCATTTCCCGGGCAATAATGTCGATATTTATTTCTCAAATTCCTTTTCGTAGATTCAATGCTCTCGATCAATAAAAAAGCCCATGTTTTCTGCCGTCGTTTGATAATCGTTGTGGTTTTTCAGGCCATCATCAGGTTCTGTCGCGTGACAGGCAGTCTCGCGAAAACATTTAAGGGAGGTGACACCTGAAATATTTGCTGATTGTGTGGGCTTTCACGATGGCCCTGTTGTGGATTACGTGGAAATTTCGTGAGTATATCCGCCGTCATCGTCGCTGATATGGAATGCAATAACGTACTCAGGTGTCGTCAGGATTAGAGGGCGTCATCTTTGATGAGAAATATTCTTAAGGACATGCTAATTATTCTGCTATTCGTGATTATTACGTTAACACTCGGCTGGAATTTTCTGGGGCATTATGTCCCGGAGTCTGATTTGACAATCCTCTCCGGCTGTGATCCAATGCCCTTCTGCATCATTGGTAATCACAATTAAATCAGCCCTGAAAAGCCCCTCATTGAGGGGCTTTTCTCGTTTACGGTGGTAAATTATGAACCGAATCAATTGTTTCGGGTTTTTATCTACACTCCTTCAGTATGTGTTGGGAGGGTTAACTGCGACCCTGTTGCTTAAGCACGGGGAGTGCAGGCTGGGCTGGCTGTTGATCGTCCTTATGCTTGTTGACCTCACCTTCAAACTGGTCAAATTTTTCAGATCTAAATAATGGGTAGTCGCCATGAAATCAAACCTGATTCGTATTGTGCACACCGGTAAGTCTCGCCTTGGATGGGATGAGGACACCTACCGCGACGCACTGGCGCGCCTGACGGGGCACCGTTCGGCCAGCGAGTGCAGCGAAGTGGAGCTTGAGAAAGTGGTCACCTATATGCGCACCGTGGGTTTCACACCTTCTGCGTCATATGGTCGCCGTCCGCGCGTGGCCCTGGGCCGTAAGGGCATGTTGTCGAAGATTGAGGCTCTGCTGGCCGAAGCGGGTCGTCCGTGGGGATATCTGGACGGCGTGACGGAGCGAATGCTGGGTGAGAAGAAGCCGTTTGAATGGCTGAACGACGACCAGGTGCGCAAGATCATGCAGATGCTGATAGTTGACGCTAAACGTCACGGGAGGCTGTAATGCGCGAGTTTCATCTCAAAGACATCGAAGACCTGCTGCCCGATACCGTTCGTCAGATTGTGGATGTGATTGGGTTTGATGCCACGCAAAAGCTCATTGAGCGATTTGGTGCCGCGCGCTTTCCAGAGATTAAAAATAAGTGCGTGCTGAGAACATTTTCCGGGAGGGTTTATTAAACTCTTTATTATCGTCTGGGCCTTTATGATGGCCGTGTTATGGGTGGCGTGGGTACTGCGCAAGTATATTCGCCGTCATCGCCTCAGATTAATGGATGAACAATCCGCTCTTCTGGAGGCTGCAGTGGAAAGAGAAGGAGCAGGTTTAATGCTTAGCCTTATGATTAAAGATATGCTCATCATTCTGGCGTTTGTCGTTTTCACTCTGAGTATAGGCTGGTACATCTGCCGGTGGATTTACCCGGACTTATGAATTGACAATCCCCGCCTGGCTGTGATCCAATGTCCGCCTGCAGTACAGGTAGTGACAATTTCAATCAGCCCTTAAAAGCCCCTCACTGAGGGGCTTTTCTCGTTTATGGTGGTAAGCATGAAACGCCGGAACAGTGACCTCAGGATTTTTTCTCAACTCCTTCAATATGCTTTAGGTGGATTTAGCGCAGCCATGATGTTCAGGCGTGGAGATTTAGCTTTAGGTTATTTATTGATAGCACTTATGCTGATTGTCCTGACTGTCACATTGGTTAACTGGTTCAGAACTAAATAATGAGTGGTGACCATGAAATCTAACCTTATCCGCACCGTCCACACCGGCAAGTCACGCCTTGGATGGGATGATGATACTTACCGCAACGTACTGGCGCGCCTGACGGAGCACCGTTCGGCCAGCGAGTGCAACGAGGTGGAGCTGGAGAAAGTGGTCACCTACATGCGCACCGTGGGTTTCACACCTTCTGCGTCATACGGTCGCCGTCCGCGCGTGGCCCTGGGCCGTAAGGGCATGTTGTCGAAGATTGAGGCTCTACTGGCCGAAGCGGGTCGTCCGTGGGGATATCTGGACGGCGTGACGGAGCGAATGCTGGGTGAGAAAAAGCCGGTCGAATGGCTGAACGACGACCAGGTGCGCAAGATCATGCAGATGCTGATAGTTGACACTAAACGTCACGGGAGGCTGTAATGCGCGAGTTTCATCTCAAAGACCTCGAAGACCTGCTGCCCGATACCGTTCGTCAGATTGTGGATGTGATTGGGTTTGATGCCACGCAAAAGCTCATTGAGCGGTTTGGTGGCGCGCGCTTTCCGATTGGTAAGGGCGTGCGCCGTGACGGTGAGCATCGCCTCGCGCTGCTGCGTGAGGTCATTGGCGAAGATGCCGTACGGAGGCTGGTGAAGCACTTCGGCGGTGAAAACACGCTGGTGATCCCCCGTTGTGCCGCTGCACTGCGCGAGTGGCGCAACCGGTGTTTTTATGCTGACATGGACGACCGGGTCAGCAGCGGCGAATCCCTTCGCATGGCGCTGACACACGTGGCACCCAGATACGGTTTCGGAAACACCTGGGCATGGGAGCTGATTAACCGGCGTCGTAAGCCCACCGTGCAGACGCAGGGGCAGTTATTCTGAACCGTTCCCGTCTCACCCCTGTCACTCCATCCCCTGTCGCAATGCGATCACAATAACCCTCACAACATCGTGAGGGTTTTTTATGTCTTCTTTCAGATTCAGCCAGCGTAGCGAGAACAACCTGCAGGGCGTTCATCCTGACCTGGTAAAACTGACCCGCAGTGCGCTGGAGGTGTCAGCGGTGGATTTTGGTATCACCGAAGGCCTGCGCAGCGCCGAACGCCAGAAAGAGATGGTGGCCGGTGGGCACAGTCAGACGCTGAACAGCCGCCACCTGACCGGGCATGCTGTGGACGTGGTGGCTTATGTGGGCGGTCAGGTGTCGTGGGAGTGGGCGCTATACGAGCAGATTGACGCCGCGTTTAAGCAGGCGTCTGCAGACCTTTCCATCCCCGTTGAATGGGGCGGTAACTGGACCACCCTTAAAGACGGCGCGCATTTTCAGCTGCCTTTCGCGGCATATCCGGCATGAAGAAGGTTTTTACCCCCTGCTGGCGCCGCTACGCCCCTGAAATCGTGGCAACCGGCATAATCTGTACCGGGGAAATGCTGTTTTTCCACTGGATACGCGGTATCAGCTGGGCGGGGTCAGTTGTGCTTGCGCTGTTTGTTTATGTAGCAGGTGCTGCGCTGGGAACGCTGCTCTGTCGGCTGCCCCGCAGGCCTGAAAACTGATGTGGCGCGGGGTAATGCTGATGGGCTTTCTTAAGCGACTGCCGGAGCTGGTCTCTGACCGCCAGGGTCAGCTGTCAACGACCGATACCACGACGCTGTTTGCACTCATCGTGAGTTCTGCAGTGGTGCTGATGTGTGCTTACTGGGACCACGCGCCGGTCGATGCGCTGGCGGTATACGTCGGGGCCTGGGTGGCGCACGCCGGTGTTCAGAAGTTCCACGAGGGCAGAACGGACAAACCGCCGCCTGGTGGCCCCCTGCATGAAGGAAAACCCGATGTCCACGGCACTGATTAAATGGGCTTTAAAACGAATTTTACCGGGCATTTTGCTGTGTGCCCTGCTGGGCGGTGCCGGATGGTGGTTCCATCACTGCGGGTATGCGTCCGGGTTTGGGGCGGCAAAAAGCGCCGGTGATGCGGCGCTGGCCCGCGAGAAAAAATCGCGGGCCGATGAGCGCCAGCGTGAGAGCGAAGCCACCACGGCAGCGCTGCTCAAGGCGCGTGGAAATGAACGGGCCCAGCGGTCGCGCGCAGATACGCTGGCGGCCAGTCTGGCAGACAGAACCGGCGAACTGGCGCAGGTGAAGCTGCTGCTGGCCACGCAAATCAGACAGGCGGTGAGTGATGACAATAAAACGATGGGCGGGTGTGGTTATAACGGCCTGGGTCCTCGCAGCATGCAGCTCTACGCCGAAGCCCTCGGCTACGGTCACGGTCACACCGGCACCGGTCATTGAGCCCGGCGTGACGCCGCCGCGGGAGATGGTTGAACCCGGCGTGATGCCCCCTGCGCCCTCAGCGTATGCCGGTAAAGCCACAGGACTGCCCCCCGCCGCGCTGCTGGGCCACGCGGCGGATTATGGTGCATGGTGTCAGTCAAATGCTGCAAAGTTAAAGGCGCTGGAGGCGTTTTTCTGGCCCGCAAAAGGAGAGCAATAATGTCACTGGAATTTGGTGAAGGACTGCAGGCGCTGTTTTTCGCGCTGGTCGCCAGCGGTCTGAGCATCTGGCTGCGCGGGCTGAATTCCGCCATCAACCAGCTTCGCGAAGAGCAGGCCCGCATGCGCGAGACGTTTCAACTGAAAGCGGACGCGGTCAGGGATCAGGAGCAGATTATGTCCATGCTGAGCGACATCAAGCAGTCCATGGAGCGCACGACGGAGCGTATCGACAGGCTCATCAGCGGGACAGGTGGCCACGGATGAATCTTACACCTGAGCGGCGGGATGAGGCCGCACTGCAAGACGTGCTGTCAACGCTGCAGGACATTCAGTTAACACTTGACGAAATCAATGCCCGTATCATCACCCTTGAAGGCCGCGGCATCAGGCATGGCAAGGCGTCAGGCGTGGTAAGCGGGGCTATTTCCGGTGCGGTTGTGTCTGCCGGACTGGCTCTGCTGCGCGCTTCGGCGGGGGTGTGAATGGCGCATCCACGTGAAACCCGTGAAGCCCTGCGAAGGGCATATATCTTCAGCAATCATTCGCTGGAGCTGCTGGCTGCTCAGCAGGGCGTGAGTTTTCAACAGCCATGCGCTGGAAAAAGGTCTCAGCGGATGAGGGCGACAGCTGGGATACGTTACGAACGGCTAACCAGCTGGCCAGCGGTGCACCTGAAGATATTGCGCGCGCCATTCTTAATGGTCTGATGGGGCAGTTCCAGTCCGCACTGGAAAAGGTCAGTTCAGCAGATGACCTTCCGGCCAGGGAGCGGGTACAGCTGCTGTCATCCCTGTCCGATGCGTACACCAAGGCAATTTCAGCCAGCAAAAAGCTGCTGCCCGAAACCGACCGGGTGGCCACGGCCATCAGCATAATGACTGCACTGTCGCAGTTTATTCAGACCCGCTATCCGACTCATCTGCCAGCCTTTGTGGAAATTATCGACGCATTCACGCCGGAGCTTGAAAAGATGCAGGGTCGCTAACAGGCCTTTCAGTCACAAAACGGGTCTTACCGGCGCTTAGTCTCCTGATCCCATACCTCAACTCTGAAGCCGCAACAGGCGCAGGAATAGTGAGAGGCGTACGGTCTGAGGTGGCTGGCAAGCCCGATTTTCATACAGCGGGGGCAATACCACAGCGTGCTGTCATTGCGGTTATAGCCTTCGTTTTCTCTGAAAACAACTTTACCGGACAGCAGAGTAACGGCACGAAATTTATCCTGAAGCGCGGAATCATAAGGGTCTGTTTTCAGCGAGCGTGACTGGTATTGCGTGAAGCGGTAGTCCGCAAAAGCCTTGTGAATATGTCTGAGTCGGGCCATCAGGTCAGTGCATTGATGGTGAACCTCGATCCAGTCTTCAAGGTACGGGTAACGATTGATATTAGCTGATGTGGTCCTGATGACCGCTGACAGCGCCTCTTCGGCGCGTAACATCATGCTGTCGAGATTTGCATTAACGGATTTAGGTCCCATTTTAAACTCCCTGTAAAGTGCAGGGGTAATTTACAGGATTTTCAATCAAGATGGTTAAAGAATGTCCCTGACCTCGCTAAGTAAACTTCGGCTTGCTATGAATGAGCTGGCGGAGGGACTCCGCCGCACGATTGAGGCGGAGTGTACCGGCTTTTGCACCGATGCCTCTGCCGTAACTGAGCGGCGAGCTGCCGTGAGCTGCCCGGTGACCGGTTACCGTTATTTTGTGCAGACCTACTTTCCACACTATGTGCGCCACGCTGACCCCAGCGAGCTGCACGTCTACCTGTTTCAGCGTCTGCCGCAGATTGTGGCCGGCACGAAGGGTTGCAATGACGCCATCGCTGCGCCGCGCGGTGAGGCCAAGTCCACGCTGGTCAGCCAGCTGTTTGTTCTGTGGTGCATCATTCGCAATATCAAACACTATCCGGTGATCGTCATGGACTCCATCGACCAGGCGTATCCGATGCTGGAAGCCATCAAGGCCGAGCTGGTCTACAACCCGCGCCTGCAGACAGATTACCCTGATGTCTGCGGTCAGGGCCGCGTCTGGCAGATGGGCACTATCCTGACCCGCAACGACATCAAGGTGCAGGTGGCTGGCAGCGGTAAGAAGCTGCGCGGCCTGCGCCACGGACCGTATCGCCCCGACCTGGTGGTGCTGGACGATATCGAGAACGACGAGAACGTGCGCAAGCCGGAGCAGCGCGACAAGCTGGAGGGCTGGCTGAAGAAAACCGTGCTGCCCCTCGGTCAGGCGGGCGGCAAGCTCGACGTGGTCTACATCGGCACCATTCTTCACTATGACTCGGTGCTGTCGCGTACCCTGAACAACAAGCTGTGGCGCACAGCGCGCTTTAAGGCGATGCGCCGCTGGCCGGACGACCGCAAACTGTGGGATGAGTGGGAGTCGCTGCTGCGTAACGAGGGTGAAGACGCGGCGACTGCGTTCTATGAGGCCCGGCGTGCCGCGATGGACGCCGGGGCGATTGTGTCATGGACGGCGCGCCCGCTGCTCACCCTGATGACCATCCGCGCCCGTGATGGTCACGGCACGTTTGACTCTGAATATCAGAACGATCCGGTTGCCGGTGACGATGCGCTCTTTGCCGGGAAGGATGAACAGGGCAACGATATCATCAAATTCTGGGTGCACCGGCTGCGGGAATGGATCTACTTCGGGTCCGTTGACCCGAGCCTCGGCAAGGCCGGGGCCAGCCGCGACCCGTCTGCCATTCTGGTGGGCGGCTATGACCGGCTTAACGGCGTGCTCGACGTGGTGGTCGCAGATATCCGCAAGCGCCTGCCGGACAAAATCATCAGCGACGTCATCGGATTGCAGAAGACCTTTAACTGTCTGGTCTGGGGCGTGGAGTCCGTGCAGTTTCAGGAGTTTCTGCGCACCGAACTTATCAAGCGCGCCCAGCTGATGGGCATCCCCGTCCCGGCGCGGGCCATTATGCCCCACGCTGACAAGCTGCTGCGCATCGAGTCCCTGCAGCCGCACATGGCTAACGGGCGTATCCGGCTGCACGCCGACCAGACCACGCTGATTGAGCAGCTGCGCCACTTTCCAAAGGCCGACCACGATGACGGTCCCGATGCGCTGCACATGCTCTGGACGCTGGCGGTCACCAGCTCGCCCAAAATGGAGTTTTACAGCGCCAGCAGCGACCTGACCGGGCGGGCAATGCGCGACTGGCAGCGCGATTATTCACGGGGAGGATGGTGATTATGGGTGTGATAGTGGACACGCGCGGCGTGCCGTTTGAGTCACAGGCGCTGAAGCGTCAGCAGTCGGATGATAACCTGCTGCTGCGGCGCCAGTGGGCGGAGCATCCCTCCGTCGGCATCAATATCAACCGTCTGTATGGCATCTTTCAGGAGGCCGAACAGGGCAACCTGACCGCGCAGGCCGATCTGTTCTGTGACATGGAAGAGCGAGATGGCCACCTGTTTGCCGAGATGAGCAAGCGCCGCCGCGCCATCCTGACGCTGCCGTGGAAAATCACGCCACCGCGCAACGCCACCGCCGCCGAGCAGAATCTGGCCACGCAGGTCACAGAGTGGTTTCAGGATATGCCGGACTTCGAGTCGCTGCTGTTCGACCTCACCGACGCCGTGGGCCACGGCTTCTCGCCGGTCGAGATTGACTGGTCAAGACAGGGTAAGCTGTGGTTTCCGCGCCAGTTCTTTAAGCGCCCGCAGCGCTGGTTTCAGACGCCGCTGTTTAATGGTGACGATATCCGGCTGATTGACGGCACTACCGATGGCGCGGAACTGTGGCCATCGGGCTGGATACTCCACCGCCATAAGGCAAAATGCGGCGGCTTCCCGGAGGCGGGCCTGTTTCGGGTGCTGGCCTGGACGTACCTGTTCAAAAACCTCTCCGCGCGCGATCTGGCGGAGTTTCTGGAGGTGTATGGCCTGCCGATGCGCGTCGGTAAGTACCCCTCCGGCACCACCGACGACGAGAAGATGGAGCTGATGCGCGCCGTGATGACGCTGGGCCGCGAGGCGGCTGGGATTATGCCTCAGGGCATGGAGATCAACTTTGAGGACGCCGCGGAGGGTCAGGCCGACCCGTTTCGCTACATGATTGAGTGGTGCGAACGGACGCAGAGTAAGGTCATTCTGGGTGCCACCCTGACTTCGCAGACTGAAAGCAATGGCAGCCGCGCGCTGGGTGAGGTGCATAACGAGGTGCGCCACGAGCTGCTGGCCAGCGATGCCCGTCAGCTGGCGGGCACGCTCACCCGCGATTTACTCTGGCCGATGCTATCCCTGAACGGCTACTGCGATATTGACCCGCGCCGCCTGTGCCGCTTTGAGTTTGATGCCAGCGAACCGGAAGACCTGAAGACGCTGGCGGATGCTATCGGCGCATCGGTCAGTGCGGGTATAAGCGTCAGCCAGACCTGGGCGCATGAGCGCACCGGCATACCCGTTCCTGCCGCAGGCGACGCGCTGCTGGTGCCGCCCGGTAATAAAAAGATATTCCGGCCGCCCTCAGCGCGCTGTATGACGCGCGGGGCATGATGCCCTTTACCCAGCACGCGGCGCTCTCCGTGCAGTCGGATAACAGCGCCCAGCAGGCCCTGGACGG
>NZ_MLFP01000020.1 GCF_002095465.1 Pantoea rodasii
CGCTCAAAGCTGTCCTTGTTCTTGCCTAAAACTGCTGTGTGCCAAAAGCGGGCATAATCGATGTGCAGTAACGTTATTCAGGAAGTAGCATAATGACCGTAATCTTTTGGTCTGGCTCTTCCTGTAACTGCACACCGATAGTATGGATGGTTAAACATACTTATCCTGTATAAAAATTACACGCTCCTCCTTAAGCGCTCCTCTTCAACCATCGCCTTCCACTGCTGGAAGGATGGCCTTGCCTGCATACGCTCATACCATTCACTCAACGCCCCGCACTCTGACGGTACCGGAAGATTCACTAACGCAGAGAAGATCATTCCTCCAATTACCGCTATGTCAGCCATAGAAAAGGTCTCGCCGGCCACATAGGATTGCGTTTGCAGAATGCGGTTAAAATAGTGCATTCCCTGGACTGCCTTATTGCGCATTCGGTTGCCCCACTCGGGGTTCTGATAAAGCTCAACTTCTGGGCCTAAACCAGCCGTGGCGTGATGAAAATACACGCTTACAGCATCAAGGAACTCAATTTCAGCGCGCTTTGTCATCATATGAATGATGCCTTGTTCCGCTGGAGTGGTACCCGTAAGAGTACGTGGCGCGCTCAGCGCATCCAGATACTGTGTGATGGCCGTACACTCTGCGATAAGCGTACCGTCATCAAGCTCCAGAACCGGAAGCGTGCCGGAATAGTTGATGGCAAGAAATTCGTTTTTCTTATGTTCCCCTGTCCATAAGTTAACAGGAACAAACTCTGTATCAGAAATGAGTCCTTTCTCAGCAAGTGCAATGCGAACGCGTGCAGGATAAGGGCCGTCATACCAGTCGTAGATTCTCATCAGAAGATGATTCCTTAATGTGAGTGGGTCAAGGTGAAAACAATAAAACTAACTATCGATAGGTAGTTTATAAGCCAAGATTGAGCTGACTCTCGCTAAATGTCAATGCCTACCTTCCGTTCGTTAGGTTTTCTATTCACTCTATTTACGATGATCTTAAAATTTATGAAAGGACTAAAGTGGCAGGATTGTCTGATGTTGCGATTCAGCGATAAACCGCGTTTACAACTGATGGGATGACTTGAATTTACATGCTCACCTGCGTGGCAGAGTGACTTACTCAACGGCTTTATGTCAGCGCTGCTGTGCGCCTGGATGAATTTTATGAGAAAATTTCAGGCGCTCCAGCTGAAGCGGGCAGCCGCCCGGTTTATTATTGCGGTAGCAGACCCGCAAGTTTGTAGCCCTCAATGAGTTCGTCAAATAGCTGGATATTGTTTCGGCTTCTGGCCATCAGCTGTGCGCCGGCAATGGCCGAAAAAATCGAGGCAGCACGGACTCTGTTCTCGGCTTGCCCTGTGATACCTGCCTCGAGTAGCTGGTCTGCCAACCAGTCGATGTTGATGTCAGCAAAATTTTGCACTTCATCCCTGACGGGTTGTGGCAGATCATCATATTCAGCCGACATAAAGCTCCCCATACAGAGCCGGTTCCCGCTCTCAAGTGAACGGCGAAATATTTGCGGATAGCGGCCCAAACTTTTCAGCGCATCGCCTTCGCTTTCCCTCAGCATTTCCAAATCACGTGCCGTGTCTTCCCAATAACGACGGGCTACGGCCGCACCCAGCTCGGCCTTGCTGGAAAAGTGATAGTAAATGCTGGCAGCTTTAATCCCCACCTCGTCAGCCAGCCCGCGGATATTTAGGCCGGTGTAGCCATGCGCCTGCGCCGCCAGCCGGGCAGCATTCAGAATTTCGTCACGAGATGTTTTACTCATCACTTCTCTCCACTGGTATCTCAAGCAATAAGTCTAACATTCGTTAGGTAGATATCGACAATATCATTTTGCAGATCCAGACCTAACAATCGTTAGCTAGATTATTCACTTAGAGAATTTACCACGCTCAACGTTTGGAGATTAATGTCATGAGCGACTTACTGACTTATCAGAATGGAACTCAACATAATTTTAAACAGATGATCTTCACGGGGGGCAAATGCAGGTTGGTCGGCAAGCCAGCCAAGTGCTGACATCAGGGCGAATAAATCGACTCCATCCATGTCTTTACGGGCCGTACCTTCTGACTGCGCACGCAGAAGCAACCGGGCTCCCGATTGGTGTACGGCTGTACAAGAAGCGTATAGCGCGGAATCCGGATCTTCGTGAGCACTGGCCATCAATGCCGTCACCCCGTTGTAACTGTGCACGAATTCGACCCCTTCACGAAACCACGTAATGAGGGCTTCATCTGCCGGTTTAGTCGCTTCAAGCTCGCTAGCCATTTGCGTCAATGCATCCAGTTTTTCACGTAACAATGCTTCGAATAACGCTTCCCGCGTCGGAAAGTGGCGCAATAAGGTGGCCAATCCCACCTCCGCTCTGCGGGCTATATCGCGCATCGACGCATCGGCCCCATGCTCTGCAACGACAAGTCGGGCAATCGTTAAAACGTGATTGTAATTTTTTTGGGCATCGGCACGCATACTTATCCTTGACAAGTGGATCAGTGATCCATATGTTAATATTCAAATGTGGAGCAGTGATCCACAAAATAGCGTGTATTCGTGAAAATTTCTACAGATACACAGTTTGATTATTCCGACAGGAGGAATTATGGGAAAGCTAACAGGTAAAGTTGCGGTGATAACAGGTGGCGCTTCAGGCATTGGTCTTGCTGCGGCAAAGCGTTTTGTAGAGGAAGGTGCTTTCGTCTTCATTTACGGTAGACGACAGGATGCACTCGACGCAGCACTGGCCGAACTTGGCCACAATGCCCGAGCGATTAAAGGTTCTGTCTCTGATCTCGCTGACCTCGATCGACTCTATGCTGCAGTGAAGGCCGAGCGCGGTACGCTCGACATTATCTTCGCCAACGCAGGTGCAGGAAGTCAGGCAGCGCTGGGCACCATCACTGCCGAACACATTGATGAGACCTTTGATACGAATGTAAAGGGCACCATTTTCACGGTGCAGCAGGCGCTACCGCTCATGGGCCAGGGGGGTTCTATTATCCTGACCGGTTCAAGCGCCGGTACTACGGGAGCACCGGGTATGACGGCCTACAGTGCCAGCAAGGCCGCTGTGCGTAACCTCGCGCGAACCTGGGCGGCAGATCTGAAGGGCACGGGAATCCGCGTCAATGTGTTGTCTCCGGGTGCAACGGCGACTGAACTTGCCAAGGCTGCGTTAGGGGAAGAAGGCCAGAAGGTTTACGCCTCAATGACGCCGCTGCTGCGCATGGCCGAACCATCAGAAATCGGCGCAGCTGCGGCCTTCCTCGCCTCTTCGGACAGCAGTTTCATGACCGGCAGTGAACTGGCTGTCGATGGTGGGCTGGCACAGCTCTGACATGTTGCGACTCAAGACCGATTTCCAATTTTTGGCGGTGTGTTTTGAGTCGCACCAAAATATCGGAAGCCGCTCTCTGCCTGAGCAGAGAGATCCATTGCTCACTTCCGCTTTTTGTTCATGCCGCATCCATTGGAAAGATACATCCGCCGCCGCGCAGTAGCACCTTCACTTCATCTGCCATCTGAGTGGGATTTTGACTTAATTGCTCATAGAGTTTCGAATCCGGGCGCACGTAGGATTGTGAATCGTGCTTTGCACTCCACAGGATAATATTTAGCAGGATAGGAATGAGGTCCAATCCCTTTTCAGTCAGCTGGTAAAAGTCCTTACGACGATCCTCGGGGTTAGGATTCTTCGACAAAATCCCCTGTTCTTCCAGAAAAGCGAGACGAGAAGCCAGCACATTAGTTGCAATGCCCTCTTCCGATTTAAGGAATTGGCCGTACGTCTTTTTGCCAGTAAACACGATGTCGCGGACGATTAGCAGCGACCATCGATCGCCGAATATCTCCACACCGTAATTCACTGCGCAGTGAGACCGAATGGCCTCTTTGGGTGTCTTTTTCATTCGCTGACTTTAACATTACTTGCGTAAAACAAGTAATTCTTTTCTGATCACTTGCTTTATGCAAGTGAAAAGGCCAGCATGACTTCGCATTGAACACGGCCGTTAATCGCTTGTTCTATCAAGCATCGCCCTACCCATGAGGATTCAAAGTATGCGCACTATCAGTATTATCGGTACAGGAGGCATGGCCGCTGCTATCGCCTCCAATGCCTCGCTGGCCGGTCACACTGTTGAAATCGTGAGCCGCAATCTGACGAAGGCAAACAAGCTGGCTCAGGAGATAGGTAATGGTGCAATCGCTGGAGAGTTCGGCATAAAGCCGCGCGGAGACATCGTGATTTTAGCGGTCCCTTATTACGCTGTTCTTGACTTAGTGATTCACTATGGCGAGGTGCTCGCGGGCAAGATCCTTATCGATATTACTAATCCCGTTGGCCCTGACCTGAAAAGTTTTCTGACCCCTGGCGACAGTTGCGGATCGCGCGAGATCGCAAAGCTCGTCCCGGCCGATGCGCATATCGTTAAAGCCTTCAACACGCAGTTCTCACACGTCCTGGCCGCAGGCTCTTTTAAAGAGCAGCCACTTGATGTGTTCGTCGCCGCAGACAACGCCTCAGCCAAATCCCAGGTCATCGCCTTCATCAAGAGCCTCAATATGCGCCCTTTAGATGTTGGCTCGCTCTCCATGGCTCGCTCGCTTGAGCACATTTGCCTGCTGTCGCTGGGCCTCATGACCCACTCAGTCAAAAACACCCATTTCGCTATTGGTGTGAGCCTTACGGGCTGAGATCGCACCTTCGTAAGGGCAAGTTCCCAAACCTATTTCTGCACCACATCTATAACCAGGAGTACTGACATGCACGTATTTGTTACCGGCGGCACCGGCCATTCCGGTCCGTATATCATTTCCGAACTTATCTCCGCTGGCCATGAGGTTACTGCACTTGCTCGATCCGACTCTGCGGCAGCGGTGGTGACTGCACTCGGTGCCAAGGCACATCGCGGAAACCTTGAGAATCTCGATGGACTCAAAGAGGCGGCGGCAGCCTCAGAGGGTGTCATTCATGTTGCACACCGGCAGGACCTGATTCCAACCGGCGGGATAAATGCCGTTGCCGCCGCAGAGGTTGAAATTATGCTCGCCTATGGCGAAGCATTAGCTGGAAGTGGAAAGCCGCTGGTGGTCTCTGGCAGCGTCGGTTCACCAGGTTGGGAAGGCTTGGGTCGTCCGGCCACGGAGGAGGATCTTCCCCTTACGGGCGGCGAAGCCTACAAAAATACCTTAAGGGTTCGTAACATCGTTGAAACAACGGTGCTCGATCTCGCTAAAAAGGGCATACGTTCTTCGATCGTGCGAATCCCTCAGATTATGCACAGCGATACCGATAACGCCGGCTTCTTGCAGCTGTTAATCGGGTTAGCTAAAGAAAAGGGTGTAGTCGGCTATCCCGGAGACGGTGCCAACCGTTGGGGTGCAGTGCATGCGCGTGACCTCGCCACTGTATTTCGTCTTGCACTGGAGAAAGGCGATGCGGGCAAATGCTGGCATGCCATCGCCGACGTGGCTGTTCCATACCGCCAAATCGCAGAAGCCATTGCGGACAGACTGAATTTGCCAGCCGTGCCTATTCCTGCGGATGTGCTGATGTTGCCTGGCTATTTCGGCTTCCTGGCGAATCTGGTCACCCTCGACACGCCGACATCGAACGCAATCACGCGCCAGACTCTTGGCTGGGAACCGACACAGCCCGGACTCTTCGCCGCGATCAATGGCGATCATTACTTCCCTGTCAGCAAATAAAATAAGGATTCAACGCCGGTCGCCGTGCCACCGGCGGATTGACTGATTGCAACGGCGTAACCCACGCCAAATGAAAAAAAGACCCAAATTCACCCAGGAGAATACCCATGAGCACGATCAGTATTATTGGTTCAGGTGGCATGGCCACTGCTATCGCCGGCCGCATCGCAAGGGCCGGGCACACCGTCGAAGTGATCAACCGTAATCCCGCCAAAGCGCAGTTACTGGTCGACAAGCTCGCATCCGGCGCTGTCACCGGAAAATATGGTACAACTCCCGCGGGAGAGATTGTCATTCTGGCCGTGCCTTATGCCAGTGCGATAGCGGTAATGACCGACTTTGGCGCTGCGCTTGAAGGCAAAGTGATCATTGATATCACAAACCCCTTCGCTTCCGATCTTTCGGGGTTAGTCACTCCCCACGACAGTTCTGGCGCGCAGGAAATAGCCAAATGCGCCCCATCCAGCGCACATGTCATCAAGGCGTTTAATAGTCTATTTGGCCGAGTGCTGGCCAGTGACAAACATCTGGACGCGTTCCTCGCAGGAGACGACGCAGACGCTAAATCACGCGTTTCTAGCTTTATCGAGAGCCTCGGACTGCGTCCATTAGATGTAGGTGGGTTGCCGATGGCACGGTCACTTGAGTGGCTCGGTCTGATGATGATTGGTCTAGCTAAAAATGGCGCCGGTAGCTGGGACATCGCCATGAAAGTTGATATCGGCTGATTCATCGGATTCATTTCTTCAACAACAGGTGAAAAACGTGTCCGGTCTAAGCGGGCATGTTTTTCCGCATAGAATGATTTGATATTTTAACTCTGTTTCTGGGGTCTTAAAATTAATCGTGTATTAGGGAAAGGTATAGACTCTTTTGCGACGTATTTTCCCATATTTGATATATGGCGAAAGTGAGTTTTTATGGCATAAATGCACAACCGAATATAGCAGAGAATGGTCTTATGTCGCTTTATAACCTTCGTACAGAGGCACAAGCATTACCGGAGGTCTGGCACTCTCGAATATTAGGCCGCATTGGGGAAGCAAACCTCAAAGTTTTACGTATGGATGAGCGCTCAATAATGGAAGAGGTGCATGGGTATGACGAGGGATTACTGGTTATTGAAGGACGTCTGGAACTGAGTGTTGGAGGTGAAAAAATAACTGTAACGTCTGGACAGCTTTATGTAGCTAAAGCTGGAGTTCCTCATACAGTGGAAATTGGCAGCTTTGGCACATTGGTTATCATTGACCTACCAGAAACATAAATTGTTTCTTGCTCTCAGAACGCATCGTCAGAATCGTTAGCCACGTTTCTTCCAACTGACCTATCAGCTTCAAGCTCAAAACTGACCTTGCCGTCTGAATATCTATTTCATGCCAGATAGGACCATTCGCAATGTTTGTGCCATACAATCGGTTAAACCGATGCATCGGCACAATTACAGTCGTCATTTCCCGGAGTCGCTGTCAGTTAGCGACTGCATTTGGGTGGCATCTTCATTTAGAAATGACTCAACTGCGTCGGAAAACCGTTTTGGCTGATCAAGCATGACAAAATGAAAACTGTCATCGATCCGCGTGAAGTGGATATCTGGCGCAGAGGCGTAGGCTTGACGGTACATCGCATCCACGCTGGATGCCGGTACGCCAAATAGAGTGTCATACGCGTACACGACCTGAATCTGCGCTCTGATGTGGCCGAGTTCGGGACGCAAATCGGTGATCATTACTTCATACACTGCATCGGCAATGGTTTTACGGTCGGAATTGATCCCCGCGGCCACCAGCGCAGGCCTCACTGCCTCGGTCTTTGCTAAACGGGAGATAGATGCCTTCTGAAACTCTACGAATTGCTCCGGTGGCTGGCTCATAAGCAAATTTCGGGTCGCTGTGGCCTGTCCGGCGGCAGTTTCACTGGTCGCCGCAGGATTAAACATCAATGAATAGAACGGCAAAGCATCAACGACCATCAAGCGACCCACCAGGTCAGGGTGGCGGGCAGCCAGCATCAATGCAATTTCTCCCCCAAGAGAATGACCAATGATCGCAGGAGCTTTGATGTGCTGGGAGTGAATGTATTCAGCGATGGCGTCAACTGCCGGAGCCATGACCTTCCCATCCGGGTTGGCAACAGCAGGAGTGCTTGCAAAGCCCGCAAGTTCTACAAGATGAATGCGATGGCTCACACGCAGATTTGAAGATAAACCGGCCCAAACTTCGCGCGAAGACGCCAGTCCCGGAATCAATATGACATCCGTTCCCGAGCCTTGCGTCTCAACATAGATACGCTGCGAGTTCGGATGTTCTGAGGGTATAGTTGCAGACGCCGATATTAAGGACGACGCTATTAAAAGACTCCCTCCGATAATTGCACGGATATTTGCAGTATTCATTTAACCTCCTTGTTTAGACTGAGCTATTTTAGACATAATTTCCTGTCCATCATAGTACCGTGAAGCATTATAAAATCTTTTAAATTGGCGGTAACACGCCTTTGTCACATCAGAAGCCATGCGTCTTCTTCGTAAATTAAACTCTCCGTTAACCCGTAATACCCCTACCCTTCACATAGCGCCAAAAGCGTTCCGCTGTCAGATTTAAACGCGCGCCGGAGCGATAAACATAAGCTGAGATCTTCAACGAAAGACTGTGATCCATAATGGCCAGCCTTCTCTCTTCCAGCTCGCGTTGAATAGAGTAATCAGGCAGCCAGCCAACGGCATCGCCTTTAAGGATCATTCTTTTCAACAACTCGCTCATGGAAGAGACAAATGTCAGCATAAAGGTGGTGTTCGGTATGCGATCAATCACCTGATTAACCTGACGCCCCATATAGCTATCATTGGCATATTTAACCAACGGTAGCGTGTCGCCATTTATTGAATATAACGGTTTGCCGTGCTGATCGCAGGGTGACACCAGATGAAGAGCGGAATCGAAAATTTTATGATTGATAAACGGGTAATTCATCAGTTCTTCGTTATAGAAAGACAGGATAAAATCACTTTTCCCTTCTTTCAGATTAAATACCGCATCATTAACGTTGATCGATTCAACGAAGAACACTTTATCCGGACTTTCACGGTATTCGGCTAACAGATCGGGCAGCAGCAGGACGGAAAGCGAAGGCGCCGCATCAATTCGAATACTCTGCTGCGACTTATCTTCACCTTTGATACGGCTGATCTGGAAGTCCATATCGTCCAGCATATTCCTGGCATAACCGACAAATATTCTGCCCTGCGGCGTTAACTGGGGTGGATTCACATTACGGTTGAAGACGCTGAAACCCAGAGTAGATTCCAGTGCCTGAATCCTTCTGCTAAACGAAGATTGCGAAATATTCCGTTTCTCTGCCGCGAGGGTAAAACTGCGGCACTCTTCCAGTGCAATCACATCATAGAACCACTTTACTTCGAGATTACTTAGCACTTCTTCGCTCCAATTACAGCCCCCATTTCTATGCAATTTTTACATGACAAATGATTTATATGCAATTTCTGCATCACTTAGCCAGTGCTACTATCCGCAACTCAATCGGGTCGGTTATTGCCGCCTCGCCAATCATTCAATGAGTCAGGGTATTTTATGAGCGCAATTAAATCTGTCATGCAACATCTCTCAAGCCTTGGCATCAACGATGTCAGCGAGATCGTATATAACCCGGATTATGAGTTGCTGTTCGAGCATGAAACGTCAGCCGAACTTGAAGGCCCGGCGCGCGGAATATTAACGACGTCAGGTGCAGTGACGGTTGATACTGGCGAATTCACTGGCCGTTCTCCACGCGATAAGTACATCGTCCGCGACGATGTGACGCGAGATACCCTTTGGTGGTCAGATGCTGGCCTGGGGCGTAACGATAACAAACCGATGTCGACTGAAGTATGGTCGCACCTGAAAACCCTGGTTGCCGATCACCTGTCGGAGAAAACGCTTTATATCGTTGATGCCTGGTGTGGCGCCAGTGCCGATACCCGTCTGGCGGTACGTTTTGTCACTGAAGTGGCGTGGCAGGCGCACTTTGTCAAAAATATGTTTATCGCGCCAACCGCCGATGAGCTGGCAAACTTTACCCCGGACTTTACCGTGATTAACGGTGCAGGTTGCGTGAATCCGCAATGGCAGGAACAAGGCTTAAACTCCGAGAACTTTGTTGCCTTCAACCTGACAGAGAATATCCAGCTGATTGGCGGGACCTGGTACGGCGGCGAGATGAAGAAAGGGATGTTCTCAGTGATGAACTACCTGCTGCCGTTGAAAGGTATCGCTTCAATGCACTGTTCAGCAAACCGCGGTGAAAAAGATGACGTGGCGCTGTTCTTTGGTCTCTCCGGCACGGGGAAAACCACCCTCTCAACCGATCCGCGCCGCCAGCTGATTGGCGATGATGAGCACGGTTGGGATGCAGACGGTGTATTCAATTTTGAAGGCGGCTGCTATGCCAAAACCATCAATCTGAAGGCAGAGTCTGAACCAGAAATTTATGGTGCCATCCGCCGTAACGCGCTGCTGGAAAACGTGGTGGTCCGTGAAGATGGTAGCGTGGATTATGCCGATGGCAGTAAAACCGAAAACACCCGCGTGTCCTATCCGCTGTCACACATTGAGAACATCGTGTTGCCGGTGTCTCGCGCTGGTCACCCTTCACGTATTATCTTCCTTGCTGCGGATGGTTTCGGCGTGCTCCCGCCGGTTTCCCGCCTGACGCCAGAACAGATGCAGTATCACTTCCTGTCAGGCTTCACGTCCAAGCTGGCAGGCACTGAGCGCGGCATTACCGCGCCAACGCCAACGTTCTCCGCCTGCTACGGCGCG
The DNA here is from genome assembly GCF_002095465.1 of Pantoea rodasii. Taxonomy (GTDB): domain Bacteria; phylum Pseudomonadota; class Gammaproteobacteria; order Enterobacterales; family Enterobacteriaceae; genus Pantoea; species Pantoea rodasii. The sequence goes on from NZ_MLFP01000020.1 coordinate 10,541, forward strand.
GCTTTCCTGATGCTGCACCCAACGCAGTATGCAGATGTGCTGCAGGAAAAAGTGGCGCAGAGCGGTGCTGAAGTGTGGTTGGTGAATACTGGCTGGAACGGTGCGGGTCAGCGCCTGTCGCTGAAGGATACGCGCCAGATCGTCAACGCCATCCTGGAAGGTGAAACGGGCGCGTTGCGTGAAGAAACATTGCCGATCTTTGGCCTCGCTATTCCGCAGGAGATTGCTGGCGTTGATGTGAACACGCTCGATCCGCGCAACGGCTGGGCATCCCCGGCAGAATGGCATGATGCCGCTGAGAAGCTGGCTCAGCTGTTTATCAATAACTTCAAACAGTACAGTGATAACGAGGCCGGTGCGCGCATTGCCCAGGCTGGCCCTCAGTTATAATTGCACCTGGCCTTAACGCTGACACACTGTCGCCGTTACTGACGCGCTGCAACTAAAGACCTGACGCTGCCCCGCGTAATCTCGCCGGGCAGCGTTTTACGTTTTACCGTATGCAGCCGACCACGATACGCAAGCGGACATTCACCTCATCGCCTGAACGCATTTTTTGATGATCTCTTTTGGAAGCGAAAATGCTGCCAGTTAATATCTGTTTTATGACTTATCTGCGCCCTGAACTAAGCTGATTCAACAACAATCAGGAGTTGCAGGAATGGATACAGAAAGCAGCCATCAGGCCCGTCAGAACGATGTCAGCTGGAAAAATCGCGCTGACATGGTTTTACATGCCCTAAAACGAAGCCTGCCCTGGTTCGCCTTCGTTAACATAAGTTTTGCACTGATGGTGCTTCTGCGCGGCCTGCTTTTCGAAGGTATTGATAACACTATCCCTTCAGAGCGCGAACTTCTGCCGTGGCTGGATACGGCCATGATGCTGATTATGGCCGCGGCAGTGCTGCTCCCGATTTCTGTCATGAAATTCCCCCCGTTAACTCCCCTGGGACGGTGGTTGCCCGGCGCATTACTTTGCATCATGAGCGTAGTCTGGAGCGCGGCAACCTATGGTTTCGTGGCGATCTGGCATATCCCTCTTGGCTGGCCACTGGTCTGCATCCTGCTTTTGTCCGGCCTCACTGCCTTTTACTATACGCCCGGCTATCTTCTCTGCTTTATTCTGCCGCTGTGGCTGACACTGCCTATTATTAGCGAGCGGTTGAACGATTCGATTAACCCAAGGTTTGTGGTGGTGTGGATCATTCTGACAATCATTCTTACCTATGGCCGTCAGAATCTGCAGCGCTGGTTTAACGAGGCCTGGGCACGCTATGCGGAAAATCAGCTCTTGATTGGCCGACTTAATCAGTTGGCCAGCCAGGACCCACTGACCGGAATTGCTAACCGCCGCGCGCTGGAACAGCACCTTGAGCTGCTTAGAAGGCAGGAAGGCGCCTGCGCCTTATTGATGCTCGATGTGGATTATTTTAAGCGCTATAACGATCATTATGGGCATCAGGCTGGAGATGATTGTCTCGCCGCTGTGGCGCATGTCCTGACTACTGCTGTACGCCATCCTCAGGACCTGGTCGGACGCTATGGCGGCGAAGAGTTTGTGCTGGTTCTCGCCGACGGCAACGCGGAGGATGCCGCCGTGGTAGCGGCACGCATTCGCCACCTGCTCTCTCATCAGGCGATACCGCATGCCGGTTCGGACATCAGTGATGTTGTCACTGTCAGTACAGGCATTGCCGCCACCTCCGGCCGCTGGCGTCCGGTGGATCTTATCGCGCAAGCAGATGCGGCGCTTTATCGTGCCAAAGGCAGCGGGCGTGATCGCTGGTCAGCATGACTCAGTTTAAAAAATGAAAAGTTTTAACCAGAATGCTATGCGGTACAAATACGGATATATATCTGATACCAACGATATTCTGCCGAATATGGCCTCAAAGTAACCTCTGCTTCATCAATGACGCTTCCTGGTTTTCGCCAAAGAAGCAAATCGTCATTGATGTCGCAATCACTGCCAGAAAGAAACCTATTTGCAGCAGTGCCAGTAGAAAAATTTAAAAATATGCGTTCGCTCACAAATAATAGCGAAAGCAAAATGGCTCTCGTCAAGCTTACAGATTGAAATAAAACGAATTTACCATCTAAAATAGATTCGGTTTTTTATGCTGTGAAGACAGCTTTAAACACCAACCTAAGTTAACTGAATGGTACTTTGATCTAAAAATTACTTTTCCGCGCTTGTTAAACGTAACGTTTACGCTAGCTTTTAATTCGAAATGTTTCTGTTTTCAGCCGTTTCGCCATGTACCCCTGTCAGGAGAATGGACTCACTTCTGGCAGGCTTTGAAGGCTTTAGATCAACGACTTTTAATCGTTCAAGGTACATTCAGAGGACCATCATGAAACTCAAGCCACTCATCGTATGCATGGCGCTAGCTGCTTCATTAAGTTCAATCACGTTCTCTCAGGCAGCTGATGACACCCGAAAAGATGCAGCGTCAGCAACAAAAAGTGCTAACGATGCACTTTATAATCAGCTTCCCTTCTCAGATAAACAGGATTTTGCAGATGCGCACAAAGGGTTTATTGCCGCGTTACCTCAGGAAATAATTAAAGGTGAATCGGGCAATGTGATCTGGAATCCGCAGCAATATGCTTTTATCAAGGAAGGTGATAAATCTCCTGATAGTGTTAACCCAAGTTTATGGCGGCAGTCGCAGCTGATAAATATCAGCGGATTGTTTGAGGTTACCGAGGGCGTATACCAGATACGTAACCTTGACCTGTCAAATATGACCATCATCGAAGGTAAAGAAGGTATTACCGTCGTCGACCCTCTGGTGTCGGCAGAAACAGCCAAAGTTGGCATGGATTTATATTATAAAAATCGCGGTAAAAAACCGGTTGTTGCGGTTATTTATACCCACAGCCACGTCGACCATTATGGCGGTGTGCGCGGCGTCATTGATGAAGCTGATGTGAAGTCCGGTAAAGTGAAGGTCTACGCTCCAGCCGGGTTTATGGAAGAAGCCGTGTCGGAAAATATCATGGCAGGAAACGTGATGAGCCGTCGTGCAAGCTACATGTACGGCAACCTGCTGAAAGCCGATCCTAAAGGTCAGGTGGGCGCTGGACTCGGAACCACGACATCCGCCGGGACGGTGACGCTGATTGCGCCGACAGACTACATCACCAAAACAGGTGAAAAGCGCACCATCGATGGCCTCACCTACGATTTCATGATGGCGCCGGGCTCAGAAGCCCCTTCTGAAATGCTGTGGTACATCGAAGAGAAGAAAATCATTGAAACCGCAGAGGATGTAACCCACACCCTGCACAACACCTACTCTCTGCGCGGTGCGAAAATTCGTCAGCCTTTACCGTGGTCAAAATACATCAATGACGCCATCAATCTCTGGGGTGATAAAGCAGAAATTATTCTCGCCCAGCACCATTGGCCAACGTGGGGTAATGATAACGTCAACAAACTTCTACGAACTCAGCGCGATCTCTACCGTTACATCAACGACCAGACGCTGCGCATGGCCAACAAAGGCCTGACGCGCGATGAGATTGCCGCTGATTTTAAACTGCCACCGGGTCTTGCTAATACCTGGGCAAACCGCGGCTACTACGGCTCCGTCAGTCACGACGTGAAAGCGACCTATGTGCTTTATCTCGGATGGTTTGATGGCAACCCGGCAACGCTGGATGAACTGCCCCCTGTTGAAGCAGCCAAGAAATTCGTTGAATACATGGGTGGCGCAGACAGCATTCTGCAGAAAGCAAAAACCGACTTTGATCAGGGGAACTATCGCTGGGTTGCCCAGGTGGTGAGTAAGGTTGTTTTTGCCGATCCAGAGAATAAAGCCGCACGCGATCTGGAAGCAGACGCGCTTGAGCAGATGGGTTATCAGGCAGAATCCGGTCCATGGCGTAACTTTTATCTTACCGGTGCACAGGAACTGCGTAATGGCGTTCAAAAACTGCCAACGCCTAATACGGCCAGCCCGGATACCGTGCGAGCGATGACGCCGGAAATGTTCTTCGACTTCCTTGCCGTCCATATTGACGGCGTGAAAGCGGGTAATGCGAAAGCAGTGATCAACGTTGACCTGGGCGATGATGGCGGCAAATACAAACTGGAGCTGGAGAATGGCGTCCTTAACCATTCAGCCGATATTCAGGCTGATAAGCCGGACGCCACCCTCACGCTCAATCGTGACACCCTGAACAAAATCATCCTGAAAGACGAGACGTTGAAACAAGCTGAAGATAAAGGTGAAGTCAAAGTCAGCGGCAATCCGGCCAAGGTGGACGAGTTGCTGGGTTACATGGATAACTTCGAGTTCTGGTTCAACATTGTTACCCCCTAAGTCAAAACCCTGTGTTCTGTTGAATGCAGGAGGATTTCACGGATGAGGGAAACTGCCCAGCACTGCAGCAACTTGATCGTGTCTGGTGTCCAGAATTGTCATGAAGAAATGCATATCAGTCGTCACATGGGACCTGATATTCAGTAAAAGCTGTGAATTATCCAAAACGTGTAGAAAATGTTTTTTCAAAACTTATGCCCAAAAGCTCATACCATTCAAAGATGTTGTAATCGAAAATAATATACAACCGGAGAGTAGATGATGAAAAATATGATGATGAAATCACTGACAATCGCAGGCATCTTTTTTGTATCCGCTGGCGCAATGGCTGCGCAGGAGATCAGTAAAGATGAAGCTAAAAATTATACTGAAGTGGGTACGGTATCAACATCCGGCACTTTCACCGACCCGAAAGATGCCAAAGATGAAATATCGAAACTGGCTGACGAGAAAGGTGGGAAATATTATGTGATCACCTCGGCTCGCGTGGAAGGAAAAGTACAAGGCACTGCGACCGTGTATAAGTGACAGACGATTGCCGTTTCCGTTTTCGGGAACGGCATTTCTAATACGTTGATATTACGTGGAAGCACTATATATATTCACAAGAGCATGCTGATGTTGCCCAGCTATTTTTAATTATTCTATATTTCATTCTTGCCCGGACTTATGCACTGAGTTGATAAGTACAATCTATTAAGGCTAATGCCTTCTTCTGTCATGATGAACAATTGCGAACTGCCGATGATGGCTCTATGGTTGATTACGTATCCCACACAAACGACTGAAACCTGGTTGTGTTATTCAGTTGGGCGCAGGATTTTTCCCCACGACTCATGTACCGGTAGCACCACGCTATTTGGCACTGACGCACGGGTTCTGCTTTGAAGGATTTGGACATGAGCACCTTTCATCAGCTTACGGCCACCAGCTTGAGTGGCCAACCTATCTCAATGGCCGATTACGCTGGCAAGTTAGTTCTGGTAGTGAATACCGCCAGCCACTGTGGTTTTACACCGCAGTACGCAGGCCTTGAAGCGCTTTACAAGAAATACACCGACCAGGGCTTGGTGGTGCTGGGTTTCCCCTGCAACCAATTTGGTAAGCAAGAACCCGGCGACGCCGACGAAATCGCGCGAACCTGTCACATCAATTACGGTGTGAGCTTCCCGATGTTCGAGAAAGTGGAAGTCAACGGTACCGCAGCGCACCCGGTGTTTCGTTATTTAAAAAACGAATTGCCCGGCGTGCTGGGTGGGCGGATCAAGTGGAACTTCACGAAGTTCTTGATCGGACGCGATGGCACACCGCTCAAACGCTTTGCGCCAATCTACACCCCGGAGAAAATAGAAGCCACAGTCATTGCTGCACTTTAAATTTGAGTTTTCTGCAACTTGATTGAATAAATGCTAACTATTTCAGACGTTAAGGAAAAGGTAACTATTGGTAAGCAAGTCTTAAAATCATGCGTTTTAGCCATCATAATCGCTAAATATGGCTAAGCTAATGCGTTACTGGAAGACGCCAGTTATTACATGGAGAAAGACTATGAAGAATTTTTCGTTTGCCATTTTGACCGCCGGGATCCTTCTTGCGATGAGTGCTCAGGCTGATGCAAAAGGATGCCTGAAGGGTGCGGCTGTAGGGGGCGTTGCGGGTCATGTTGCGCATCATGGCGTAGCGGGCGCCGCGGCCGGTTGTGCTGTAGGCCATCATATGGCGAAGAAAAAACAAAAAGAAGCCGACAGTAAGCAGCAAAGTCAGCAGTAACTCAGACCTCGTTACCTGCCAGCAGAGGCTCCGTTTCATCATATTGTCGGAGCCTCAACCCATCGTTCCCCGCTACATCCTAATGCACACGATTTACAGCAAGCGAAGGCTATTCACCAGCACGTTAATATTAATCAGCGGGTTCAAGCGGAACTCGGTCAGCACTATCAATTCCCCCGGTAAGTGGAATAACCGTATGGGCTTAGCAGTAAGGGAATATGATAATGGCCCGCGTTTTCTTCCATATTGAATTCAACAGGGATTTCCGGGAAGAACGTTTTTTGATGGTTTTTTTCATAGAATGCCCCGGTCATAAACACCACTCGATAGCTCCCGCCCTGCATTTTTTGTTCAACAGGATACAGGCCGGTAATTCGGCCGTTTGCGTCAGTGACGCCAGTCGATAGTTTAATCCAGCCGTCTTTGTCCTTTTTATCCAGCTCAACCGTGATGCCTGGCGTCGGTAAGCCCGTCTGAAGGTTTAGCACATGGACGCTAAGCGGATTTTTCACACTTGCCTCAGGCGCAGCAAAGGCTGCAAATGCTGCGGTAAACAGCAGCGAACCCGCGAAGACTTTAGTTAATTTCATCTGTTTCTTCCTCTGTTGCGATGAATGAGCACGCAGCATAAGGAAGAGATCAGGCAGTCTGAAATAATGAGAGAAATCTGTGAAATTTCCCAGATTAATCAACCGCCTCAATAGAACTGGGTGTTAAAGGCAGAGGTTGGAGTAAGGCTACAACAGCATCGCGATCAGTACCGCATTAAGCAGCAGCACATAGATCCGGGCATGCCAGATATCGGGCACAGCGGGAATTTTTCTTTGTGCAACGAGAATGCCGAACAGCCCTGTGACCACCAGTAGCATCATAATTTTCAGGCTAATAAACCCGAGGAAACCCCTTGCCGGGATTGAATGCCATCCGCTGACCGCATAAGTCATGGCACCACACAGCGCCACTGGCAGAGAGAGTGGATTGGCCGTGTTAATGCAGTCACGCATTGCATAGCCATGCCGCCGTAACAGTGGAACCGTCATGACACTGCCGCCAACCCCTAACAAAGCTGCAATGGTGCCAATTAGTATGCCGCCGCCGGTCACAGTTGCCCGCGACAGACGACGCGGTATGCTGCCGCTGAAGAAACCTTTGCGCAGTAGGCAATCGCCAATAGTGACCACCATGTATATGACAAATAGCAAACGTACCCGCTCTTCGCTTAATAGCCCCGCCAGCCAGGAACCGATCACAGCACCCATGGCAATGAACCACATTAGTGGAAAACATGCCTGAACGGAGACGTGCCCCGCGCGCCAGTTTCGATAGCTGACCCATCCTGCGTTAAAAATCATCACCGCCGTTGAGGTGGCAACGGCAATATGCATCGCATTGTCTGCGGTTGCCGGCTGGTGGCGCAGCAACTGATAAATAAAAGGCACCACAACAAAGCCGCCGCCAAAGCCAAACAGCACCGTCGTGATGCCAGTGGTGAAACCTGCTAGTGCAATAATCAGAATATCGTTCAAGGGGATTTTCCAGTGTGAAAAAGAACCCATAGCCTAATTCCCACGAGCCCCACTTCCCATTTGCACAGCGCTCAATTACCCTTGCCAATCGGTCAGAAGGAGGCGAAGTGCGCAACGTAAGCATTGAAGATTTTGATTTTCTGGACCGTGACGTTGTCGCAATTGGCAATGACTATGCACAGGGGTTTGCACTGGCGCCTCATCATCATCGTCGGGCGCAGTTGCTGTATGGCGCAACCGGTCAAATGCATGTCTCCACCCGTGACGGCGAATGGGTGGTTCCGCCACAACACGCGGTCTGGATACCGCCAGAAACCCTGCACGCTGTGAAATTTGTCGGCGTGACGACGCGAAGTCTTTATATTGCGCCAGCTTGCGCGGCACGATTAACTCACCGCATTGGCTGCGAAGTGATTGAAGTGTCTCCGCTTCTGCGTCAGTTATTACTTGATGCGGTGGATTTACCCCCGCTTTATGACAGCGAGCGCGAACGTGCGCTGATGCACTTATTGTTATTAGAACTCACTGCTGCATCGGCACGTGAATTTGATATTCCGCTGCCGCGCCAGCCTGCGCTACGGACGTTGTGCCAGACATTTTTACTCGCACCCACTATCCACTATCCTGCTGAGCGCTGGGCCAACAAGATGTTTATGAGCGCCAGTACCTTTCGTCGCCATTTTCTGCAGCAGACCGGCCTGTCATTTTCTGCCTGGCGCCAGCGAGCCTGCGTGGTCAGCGCGCTGGAATGTCTGATACAAGGCAAGTCGGTGAACGAAGTGGCGCTGTCGCTTGGTTACGATAATGGTTCATCCTTTGCCACCATGTTCCGGCGCGTAACGGGCCAACCACCCTCGTTTTATCACCCGTCATAAGATTGGCAGCGTTAGTCAGGCTCTCACGGATAAATTCAAAACTTGAGCACGTGTAAACTTAATCTGGATTTCAACACTTAGAAAAACCTTTCCAGGGGTATATCCAGATGTTTACTCACATGCGTATTGCCAAACCTGTCACTGACCTTGAAAGATCTTTTCAAATGTACAGCCAGGGATTAAGTCTGCAAAAATAGCTGAATTCAACAATCATGATGGCTTCAATGGAATGATGTTGGGACGTGAAGGTTTGGACTGGCACATTGAATTCACCTTCTGCTTGAACCATCCCGTTCACCCTTTGCAAACGGAGGAGGATCTACTGGTACTTTATTACCCAGATGAAAAAGAGTGGATGCAGGCTTGTACAAGAATGGTTGATGCGGGCTTCAGCGTTGTCCGTCCGTTTAATCCTTACTGGGGGGTTAAAGGCAGAACATTTGTTGATCCAGACGGATATCGGGTCGTTATCCAAAACATGGCATGGTCATCATTTAAATGAATATTGCTACGTCGTAGATCGTTGACGCCACTCCTTCGCTCATTGAAATCTAAATGGACGGCCAACGATCGGCGAGCTGCATTTACCCCTTTTCTTATGACGATGTCTTAACCTGTGTTCAAATATTCGATTGCACTGCCCTTAACGTTCTTTTTCGAATCCAGCCACTTCCTGCACGTATTGCCAGCCAGTAAGCCGCCATTTTTAAGTGAGTTGCTCGGTCCGGGCAATAGATGAACGTTTCAGTGCATAACTCATACTGACCTTCCATACGTTCCGCAACTTGATAGCGGAGTAAAAGCTTCGCACTGCCCGGCGCGGAGGCCGCCATATAGGCGTTGGCATCTGGCACGTTTTCCAGACCGAAATCTGCACGCCAAAATTGTCCGCATAAGCCATAGCAGAGAGCTGATGCTGACTTTTCCAGAAGAGTGAAGCTGTGCAGGCCAAAGCTGTTAGCCGCCTGGCTTTGCTGATTATGCCGAAATTTTTGCGGGAGTTGCCGCACAGACATCAATAGACGGATAACGACATCCTGTTGAATGTCGAATTCAGCGATCAGCGGTAGGATTTTTTCAGGCGAACTTGTCCTAATAACGGTCTGATGTTTTTCATAAAACTGGAACTGAGGCAAAAATGCGGGAACATCTTGCCATCCGGCAAGCGCTTTGCGAGTAACGAATCCAGGGTTAAGCATATGACATCCTTGTTATCTATTGAGCTGTGCCAGAGTAACCGATGCCCTGCATCAAACCAACCTGACTATTTTGTTGATGACTTCGCCTCAATGATAAATATTTTGAAAATAAAACAGTCATCTTTTGAGAATGCAAAGAGGGAGGCGAATTATTTGCCACCCTCCCATCTTTAGCGTGTAAGGAAAAGCGCTGAGGTCCAAATCCGTGACTGGTCCTTTTGCCTTGCGCTCATAAATAAGGCATGTTCACGTTTTGCAGGCAAATCAAGTTCTGAAAGCAGAATTTCGCCACGCAGATCGCGAGGCAGCGGCTGTTCAGTAACTCGTTCAATTTCAACCTGCAGTTCAGTGCCGGGGAGCGTGAACGTCTCTTTTCCTGACTGCAGTAGTGCGTTGCCATCAATTTCAGCATCAAAATCGGGTGCCCACGCATGAGCCTGCGGTGTTAGCGGATCGCCTACCTTGATATAACTGCTGATATCCAGATGCACGCGTATTCTCGCACCGGATATCCCGCCAGTACTCACGGTAACAGTATCACTATCTCCATTAGTGTCCGTCCTTAATCCAATCTGCGTATGACTTTCACGCCAAACGGTCTGTTCAGGGTGGTCTGCGCCCGTCAGGGAAAATGCATTGATTGGCGTCCCGGTCACCTCAATAAACCCCGTCCAGTAAGCACCGCGATAACGATCTTTGATTCTTGCTCCACTGAGACGGACGCGGAATTGACGTTCCGAACGCCCCTTCTCTGCATGTAAATCACGATGCCAAACTTCTTTTTCACCGTCATAGAGCGTTATCGCTTCCCAGCCAGAGTCACCTAACAGACGGTAACTCAGCGCGTTAGCGGAACGATATTCTGCAACATCACCCATAAGCGCATCTCCGGCTCGCAGTTCGACGTAGCTGCGTTCCCCGGTAGTAGCAAAAGTGTGTCGTGCGCGGAGCGCTGCTGCGACACCCTTACGATCAAATTGTTCTGCCAGTACACCGGTCAGGCCACCGCGCGAGCCAAATACAGCCGTGCCGGGTACACCACCTCCACATCTTCCCTGATGCTCATCACTGTTCGCGGTAGCGCCCAGCCGATAGCCACGCTCAAGTGCCTCGGCGTAAACCCAGTGAAACTGTCCCCACGCGGATCCCACTTCAATCAATCTTTCCAGCTCCGGATGATGCCAGTCCAGGTTGCAGCGACGGCCGCCCACATGCGGGATCAGTAAATGTTTATGGGGTTCGCGCGCGTAAGCGGCATACAGCTCATCTAGTGGCCATGTCCCGGGTTTGATGGTGCCAGCAGTAAATTCATTCCATTCGAATGAACGCACCAGTCGTCCCTGATTATCAAAGGGGAATTGCGGCTCATCATCTTCAAGAAACACCACGTTGTGATCGCCACCCGCACAGGTATTGCCACACCATTCAGTTCCGGAATAGCACACAAAACTATTTGCCTGGTTCAGCTCATTGATTAGCTTTACCGCCTGCTTCCAACGTGCTTCCGTTACGTTAAAGTCATTGGCGGTATAGCCAAGAATATCCAGTCCGGCAACGTCACGCCCGTAGCTAAGGTTGTACAACGTGTCATTGGTACCGACTGTGTCATCTGAATGCACATGAAGGTCGGCATATAGCGGACGAAGACCCGTGGCGGTTTTTTCTACCGTTATCCACCCTTTGCCCTCCAATAATGGCAACATTGTCAGCGTGGCGCTGATTGACCACTCATCGGCAGAAAGGTGTATATCGCTGATGCGCGCGATCGCCCATCCCTGTTCAGCCAGTTTGAAATCATAGTGATGCACATCTCCTGCCGCTGAAGTCAGCGTCAGACGACCCTCCAGCGGCAACCCCCGACAGGTATTTCCCCATTGATCATCCAACCGCACGATCGCAGAGAAAGGTGTTTCAGGCGCCAACAACCGGGGGGCGATCACCGAGAGAGAAGCGGGTTTGCCGGGAACAATATCCAACAGGGTATCTCCCGGTACCTCGGCGAATTTTGAACTTCCAAGGGGATCGACGAACAGGCGGAAGCGGAAATCTTTCTCCACAAAGCTTTGTACGCGAGTTCCGCCGCCACCGTGGCGTCGATCCCCCAGCCGGATAGTGATGGTATCTCCGGGGTTAATATAACCATCAACGATGTCGATCAGAATGGATTTTTGGAATGGTCGCTCATGCCCTTTCTGATCAAAACGTACTTTTAAGTACTGCACCGTGGCGGGACTCTGCCCCGGCAGTAGCGGGCCAGCCTGATATTCAGCACTGACATAATTAGCGGCTGAGGGATTGCTGGTCTGAAAAAGCGCCCAATCCGAATAAAATTTAAAGGCGAGCTTCAACCACGCGCCATCTGCCAGACCGCTAGCGCCCACCGTATAAACCAGCTTAATTTCTTCCCAGGCTCCCGCCGTCAATTGGCTATGAGAACTGGCCACACTTCCAAGAAACCGTCGCGCTTTATTTTGTTCATACAAGCCTTTTGGGGCGATGTAATTCCCTGCATCACGAATATCGAACTGACTCACATTAACCTCACTAAATTATTGAGCGCGCCAGCGCTGATAACGCTGTTCTATGCGGCGAAACACGATATTTTCCATCAGCCAGGCTATCAGCCCAATCAGGCAGATCCCCAGCAATACCTGACTGCTGTTTCCTGTCTGGCCCCCCATAGCGACCATCCAGCCAATGCCCTGAGATGCACCCAACATTTCAGCGGCGACCAGCGCACGCCATGCCTGGCTGAATCCAATACGCAGCGCGGCGGTGATAAACGGCAGTGAACTCGGCAAATAGACATAAAGCAGCAGCTGAACCGGACGCGCGCCCAGTGTGCGCGCCGCACGCACTTCCCCACCGCGAATGCCGCGAATCCCTTCCTGGATGGTCAGACACATTGGAAAAAGCGCAGCGATGACAATGACCACAACGATGGAAACAATTCCCAAACCGAAAATCAGCAGCATCAGTGAGGCCCATGCGATGGGCGGAATAGCCATAAACAGGCTATTCAGTGGAGTAAGGAAATCCCTAAAGCGATCGGAAAGGCCTGCGCTGACACCAAGCACAAGCGCCAGCATCACGGCAATCAAAAACCCGGCGAACTCCTCCAGCAGGCTGGATTGCAACTGTCCCCAAATGGAACCATCGCTAAACCAACGCACAGCTTCACGCCATACATCCCAGGGTTGAGGTAACACGTACGACGGATAGTGACTGGCAACGCTAATCCAGACGATCAATAGCGCGGGAAGGGATGCCCAACCCCAGTTTGGCGTTAACTTCACTACTGGATCCCTGCTTTTGTCAGCCAATGGGTATCGACAAACTCATTCAGCTCAGGCGCCTTCTGCATATAGCCCAACGCCTGAGAATCTTTCATCAGCTGTTCAAAGAAAGCGCCATCCTGCTGTGTCAGAGATACGGACCATTGAATGCGTTTGCGCGCTTCCTGCACCAACGCCTCCGGTGGGAAGGATTTACCGTCAGCATTTTTGATGGCCTGCAGCTTAAACGCATCCGCGATGATGCGGTCGGCTTCCGCCGGATGTTGATTAATAAAATTCACTGCCTTCTGATGCGCACGGATGAGTTTCACCACATCATCCGGACGATCCTTCAAGGCTTCCGGTAACGCCATCAACACATACCAGGGATAGCCTGGCTGCGCTTGATTGACATCCAGCAGCAGTTTTGCATCCCCACGTAACAGCGCTTCGCTGATGAAGGGCTCCCAGGTAAAGGCCGCATCCACAACGCCCTGCTGTAACGCGGCGGGCATATTGCCAGCAGGCATACTCAGCACATGAACATCTTTATCGGCAATCAGTCCGGCCTGTTGCTGTAGCACCACACCGCGCAGCAGAACGTCCATTCCGCTCCCTTTCTTCACCCCCGCTATGCGTTTGCCTTTGAGGTCAGCAAGCGTTGAAATGTCGCTTTTCTCGGGAACAATCAGACCAGCCTGTCCACTGTTGACCTTGGCGATAATCTGCCTTTGAGGCCACGGGAGAACCATTGAAACACCGGTGTTGCTCCGATGTAGGCCGCATCCAGTTCATGTGCAGCCAGTGCCTGACTAATCACAGGTCCATCGCCAAAAGATTTCAGTTCGACATTGAGCCCTTCCTGTTTGTAAAAGCCTTCTTTTTCAGCAATCAGCGCCGGTGCATTAGCCAGCGCGTACACCCAACCAATGCGAAGCGGCTGTGATTCGGCAGCGTTAGCCGCATTAAAAAAGACCCCTGATATCAGCACAGCAAGAAATGATTTACCCATTTTACGTTCCATTTTATTAGAGTGAGTGACTGTGGGATTGCTGCATCACGTCAGTAATACGCTGCAGCAATTCATTGCGGTAAGCCGCAAAAGCGGGAAGTTGACGCGTTTCCAGGTTACTGCGTGGACGCGGCAACGTAATGAGAAGTTCACTGTGTATACCGCCAGGTGCACGGTTCAGAATGATGACGCGATCGGCAAGAAACACTGCTTCTTCAATATCATGCGTGATGAAGACGGTTGTCTGACCGATGGCAGACCAAAGACGAAGAGTTTCTTCGTTCATATCTCCACGAGTAATGGCATCAAGAGCCGCAAAAGGCTCATCCATCAACAGAACGTCTGGTTCCAGTGCCAGGGCGCGGGCCAGTGAGACACGCTGCTGCATCCCGCCGGACATCTGATGCGGTAGTTGATGCGCGGCGTGTGCCAGGCCCACACGCCGCAGATAGGACATGGCGCGGTCCTGCTGAGAACCAACATCCTCACGTTTTTGCATGCGCAAACCAAATCGGACGTTTTCAAGCGCACTAAGCCAGCCGAAGAGTTGCGGCTGCTGAAAAACGTAGCCCAGTTGATTGTTTTCTGGCGTTGTGCGGTCCCCGCCAATTTTGACGGACCCTTGTTCGGGTTCCGTAAATCCGGCCAGCAGATTAAGCAATGTGCTTTTGCCACAGCCTGAAGGCCCCAGCAGCACGACAAACTCTCCCTGCCGGGCATGGAAACTGAAGTTGCTGAACACCGGTGCGCCGCCGGGATAGCAGAAAGTGATATTGTCTACCGCTAGTGCGTATGGCTGAGAGATTGGCATGCTAGGCGTCACGTGAATGTAGAATGAAGATGTGGTTATAATACGTATTAATACAAGCTGGTCTAAGATCGCTTACAACTAACCTAGATCCGAACGGAATACGAGAGATAGAACCTGAATGACACTAGTGCGCGAGAACATGACATCGCTCTACCGCCAGATTGCCGATACCTTGCAGCAGGAAATTGCAGCCGGGCATTTTCAGCCGAGCGGGAAACTGCCCTCCGAAACTGCACTTGAGCAGCGTTTTGCAGTAAGCCGGGTTACGGTTCGACTCGCGCTCAAGTACTTGACCGAGCAAGGCATCGTAGAGCGCAAGCAGGGAAAAGGCACTTACGTTTCAGGCAGGAAGGTTGCTCATGGAATTAATGTCATGCGCAGTTTCCATGAATCCCTTAAACAACAAGGGCTGAATGCCACGATGCGTTTGCTGAGCAAAGAGCAGGTCCCCGCGCCCGAATCGTTGCGAACGATGTTCCAACTAGCGCGAACCCTGACTTTTATTTCAAGACTGCATCTGGTTGATCGCGATCCGATTGCAGTTGGCTATAGCCATTTCCCTGCCTTTTCACATGAACTGAACTGGGAAGAGACTGAACAACAACCCACTTGGGCGCTACTGGAAAAAGCCACGAAAAACACCATCACTCGTTCCGATATTGCCATCCGTCTGGACTTTGCTGATAAAGAACTCGCCGAAATTCTGGGGACCAGTAAGAACGCACCGCTCTTTCTGCTGGA
Organism: Pantoea rodasii; assembly: GCF_002095465.1. Lineage (GTDB taxonomy): Bacteria > Pseudomonadota > Gammaproteobacteria > Enterobacterales > Enterobacteriaceae > Pantoea > Pantoea rodasii. Next base: position 26,081 of record NZ_MLFP01000020.1, read on the forward strand.
GCGAACATCCTGGTTTGAAAGTGGTCAATGTGCAGAGAACTCGCGCTTCTTCATCCGCCCCGAACGCTATGAATTTATCCTAAGTAATGGTTAGAACAACTTTGTGATTCAAGTGAAATGGGGAATGCGTACTCAAGGGTGATCGAAACAGGCTTCAGCGCTGTCCGTTCGTTAAATTCATATTGGGACATTAAGGGCAGAACATTTGTTGATCCGTACGGATATCGAGTGATCAACCAAAACAGGGCTACGTGTTAATCTCTACTTCAAACTGGTTCTGCTTAAGGATTCCGACATGACCTCTTTTCATCAACTGGCAGCCACCAGCCTGAGCGGCCAGCGTATCGCAATGGACGACTTCGCAGGCAAGCTGGTTCTGGTGGTGAATACCGCCAGCCATTGTGGCTTCACGCCACAATATGCAGGACTGGAAACACTGTACAAAAAGCACTACGCCCATGGTCTGGTGATACTGGGTTTCCCCTGCAATCAGTTTGGCAAGCAGGAACCCGGCGGCGCTGACGAAATCGCGCAAACCTGCCACATCAACTACGGTGTGAGCTTCCCAATGTTCGAGAAAGTGGAGGTTAACGGAACCGCAGCGCACCCGGTATTCCGTTATCTAAAAAGAGAGTTACCCGGTTTACTGGGTGGTCGGATCATGTGGAACTTCACAAAGTTTTTAATCGGACGCGACGGCATTCCGCTCAAGCGTTTTGCACCCATCTCCACCCCGGAGAAAATGGAAGCCGTAATCATCGCTGCCCTGAAAGTCTAGTGACTGGGCCACTCAAGCTGGTCATCTTTAAATGACCTTCAGCAAGTTTTTTTGCTTCGGTCAGAGACCCAGCGTCGCGAAATGGGAAAGCCGGCATGGCCATCTTCGGCACCCTTGACCGCTCTCTGCGTCAACTGGCATAAGCAAATGCAGTCTGTCATTTAGACATGGCAGACAGGCATGAATTGCGCCAGCCCATGTCCCGCCATTCGTGCCGTTTCCTGAAGGCGCTCCGCGCTGGCGCCCTGTCTTGAGCGGGCCGAAAGCCCAGACATTATCGTCCCCACGTAGTCAGTCAACCGAGCAGCTTCATCTGGATAATGCTCTGCGACGTAGGCATAAATCATTTTTTCGGCCGCAGTATGGAAACTACAGGCAACTTCACGCGCATCATGATCGTCGCAGTGAATACCTTCCAGCACCAGACACCCAGTCGCTTCCGGGTCGGCAGCGTAACATCTTGCGGCTTCTTCCAGAACGTCAGTAAGGCATTCCGCTACCGGGCGGTCATGCCGCAAAAGTGCCTGAATATTAAGTGCACCTTTTAACGTATAGCGATCCAGCACCAACTTGTAGAGACCGAGCTTACTGCCGAAGGCTGCATAAAAGCTGGGCGGGTTGATACCGAAGGCTTTTGTAAGATCACCGACACTCACCGAGTCATAACCTTCTGAATGAAAGAGACTTTGTGCAATTTCAACCGCTCGCTCCGGATCAAACTGGCGTGGGCGGCCTGGAGCACGTTTAATTTTTGTAGTCACTACTACATTATCCTTTGACAACCTGATTGACTCAATAATATTGTAATGGCCACTACAATACAATTGAGGACATTCCAATGGCGGTATTTTCGAACAAATCGGTTCTGGTTTTGGGTGGTAGTCGGGGTATTGGTGCGGCAATAGTGCGTCGTTTTGCCTCTGACGGGGCTTCGGTCGTGTTCAGTTACGCTGGCTCGCAGGAAGCAGCAGAATAACTGGCCACTGAAACCGGCAGCAAAGCCGTCAAGGCGGACAGTTCCGATCGTGACGCGGTAATTGAAGTGGTGCGTGATTCGGGTCCGCTGGATGTCCTGGTGGTCAATGCCGGCGTGGTTTTATTTGGTGATGCACTGGATTTGGACAGCGATGAAATAGACCGTCTGTTCCGCATCAACATTCATGCGCCTTATCATGCTGCAGTAGAAGCGGCGCGTCAGATGCCGGAAGGCGGTCGTATTATTGTCATTGGCTCCGTCAACGGCGACCGGATGCCGATGCCGGGCATCGCGGCTTACGCCGTCAGTAAGTCGGCTCTACAGGGATTAGCACGTGGTCTGGCCCGAGACTTCGGTCCGCGCGGGATTACCGTCAATGTGATTCAGCCGGGTCCAATTGATACGGATATCAACCCGGCAGAAGGCCCGATGAAAGACCTCATGCACGGTTTTATGGCCATTAAACGTCACGGAAAACCGGAAGAGGTGGCCGGGATGGTGGCGTGGATCGCGGGTCCGGAAGCCTCTTTCGTGACCGGGGCCATGCATACCATTGACGGCGGATTTGGCGCCTAAACGTTTCAACAGGTTCGAAATCCGCATGCGGTGATTGAGGATGTTCACTGCATGCGGATTCCCGCCCACACTGGCGGGAAGTTCCTACATGTGTTGCTTGGGAACGCACCGCCATCAATATCACTTTGATGGCTGGTGACAAATATCCCCTATTCTCCCCTCACCCTTCATTAAGTCGTGGCAATGCCGAGAGGCCATTCTGCAGCCGTATTATATTAATCAGCTCTCGCAGAGCAGGATGCCCATGTCTCCGGTCACTGTAATACATGTGAAAAGGTTCGCCCGGAGAGGCATGTTCCTCTAGTAACACCACCAAATCCCCACTAAGAACTTCCTGATGAATTCTCGACTCCAGTAAATACGCAATACCAATGCCCGCTTTTGCTGCTTCAATGGTGGTTTGCGTATCCTTGATGGTGATAAGTCCTGGCACGCTCATGTGTGTGGCTGATTCATCTGAACCAAATTCCCACTTGAAAGGGGCATTACTTCCCAGCAGAAGCTGCAAACAATGGTGCTGTTTTAGATCATTAGGATGTTTGGGCACGCCCTGACGTTCGAGGTAATGAGGTGATGCGGCGGCAACCCATCGCTGAGATCCAGTTAGCGGCACGGCAATCATGTCTTCCGGTACCAAATGTCCATAGCGCACGCCAGCATCAAACCCCTCAGCAATGATGTCCACCGGACGGTCATCTACCACGAGTGTGAACTTAACTTCTGGGCACAACCGGTGGAACTCTGCCAGCGCGGGGGCAATCAACTGATGTGCAGCATCAGCGAAAACATTTAGGCGAAGTTCCCCAAACTTGCCGCTGCCCGGTGCATTCAGTGATGCCACTGCTGCGTTTATGATTTCAAACCCGCCCCCCAGTTTATCGGCCAGCTCCTGTCCCATGGCTGTCGTGGCCACCGCGCGGCTAGTGCGGTTGAGCAGCCGCGCACTGAGGCGAGTTTCAAGGCGCCTGATCGCATGGCTGATTGCTGAAGTTGATAAACCCAGTTCGATAGCGGCCAGTTTAAAGCTGTTACAACGCACCACAATCATGAAAATTTGTAGGTCCGCCAGGTCACCTCTTTCCATCAGATGAATCCTTTTAAATGAATGATTGAATCCAATTCATCTTTTATCACATGCCTGTGACTGCGTTAAGAGGCTACTCTGTGAAGGTCAAATGAACGCCCGTGGAATCTGAACCCACCGACCGGGCATTCAGTGTGAAACAAAATAGATAAGGATTTGCAGATGAAAGCACGCAATTTTGGTCGCTCAGGTCGACAGGTTTCAGAAATCGGCTTTGGCGCATGGGCCATCGGGGGAACCTGGGGTGAAGTCTCTCTCGACGACGCAAAAACAGCCTTACATGCTGCGCTTGATTCGGGCGTCACCTTTATTGATACCGCAGACAGCTATGGTGATGGCCGTTCGGAGAAAATTATCGCGGAAGTGCTGAAAGAGCGCGGTGGTGAACGTCCTTTTGTCGCCACCAAGATCGGCAGAAGGCTGTCCCCGCACGTGGCATCCGGCTATACCAAAGAAAATCTCAACGCCTTCGTTGACCGTTCCCTGGCCAATCTGCAGACTGACGCGCTGGATTTGGTCCAGTTACATTGCCCGCCAACAGAGATTTACTACTCGCCAGAAATTTTCGCCATCATGGATGAGATGGTCAATGCAGGTAAAATCCGCAGTTACGGTGTTTCTGTTGAAAAAGTAGAAGAGGCGTTAAAAGCCATTGAGTTCCCGAATGTGGCTTCCGTTCAGCTCATCTATAACATCTTCAGACAGCGCCCTGACGAGTTGTTCTTCCAGCAAGCGAAAAAGCGAGATGTTGCGGTCATTGCACGTGTTCCGCTTGCCTCTGGCTTGCTTACCGGAAAAATGAACAAGGACTCGGTGTTTGATAAAGAAGATCACCGCACGTTCAACCGCAACGGTGAAGCGTTTGATAAAGGGGAAACCTTTTCAGGCGTGCCTTTTGATATTGCATTGGATGCCGTTGAAGACATCAGAAAATATGTCCCCGGTGATGTGACTATGGCGATGTTCGCACTGCGCTGGATCCTGATGAACGAGGCTGTCAGCGTGGTCATCCCAGGTGCGAAGAATAAATCCCAGGCTGAGTCGAATGCGCATGCGAGTGATATTCCTGCACTCAGCAATGAAACCCTCGCAGCGCTGAAAGAGATTTATCAACACAAAATTGCGCCTTATGTCCACCAGCGCTGGTAATCTCTAGATTTAATGATGCGTGGCTTTGAGCAATAAGGAGCTTAGAGGCCACGCATAATTTCAGTATTTGTCAGAGGTTGCAGCACGAGGTCAGCGATTGCCGCCGCGCCAGTCTGAAACACCACTTGATATTCCGCATCGTCTACCATGTTTTTAAACGCAGCACGACGCGGGTAATAGACCAGCGTCACGGCATCCCACTCTTTTTCGTGACCTGTCGTCAATATCGGCAGCGTATCTCCGCTGTATAATATCCTCGCGCCGAACCGGCTTAATATTGGCTGAGCCATAGTTAGATAGTGCAGATACTGCTCACGGCCGTCCTCAGGATTAAACTTGATTAAATTCAACATAACCACTTCAGACTGATCATCCCCAGACAGAAAATCCTCGAGCGCATCAGGTAAAAACGAAACCATCTCTCTCTCCTTGTAGTACGCCCGGAGTGGACGCGTTACGCGGAAGATAGCAATGTGCCGCGTCAATTTCTGTCAGTAGCAAAGCCTCCATCCTGCAAAAAGTCTCTGAGCCCAGTGATTCTTCCGGCAAATTGTAAATTTATGTCTATGATGTATCTGAATCCATCGATGCAGGTTGGGTTTTTCATCAAGTAAGTTGGTCTTTTATAACGAGATATCAAGTAAAAGCGTTTGAATTTAAAGGGAAAGGGTAATGCTAAGCTTAAGACGTAAAAAGGTTAAACCGATGCGGTTAAAGGACGTCACCATCATTGATGATGCGCGTTTGAAAAAGGCGATTACCGCAGCCGCGTTAGGTAATGCCATGGAGTGGTTCGATTTTGGGGTTTATGGCTATGTCGCGGCCGTATTAGGCAAAGTGTTTTTCCTGATGTATCACCCGGCATTCAGATCATCGCCGCGTTAGGCACATTTTCCGTTCCGTTTATCATCCGTCCGCTGGGCGGCATGTTTTTTGGTGTGTTAGGTGACAAATACGGTCGCCAGAAGATACTCGCCATCACCATCATATTAATGACCTTCAGCACCTTCAGCATCGGTCTCATCCCTTCTTATGCCTCTATCGGCTTCTGGGCACCGGTGTTGCTGCTGATTGCGAAAATGGTTCAGGGATTCTCGGTGGGAGGGGAATATACCGGCGCCTCAATATTTGTTGCGGAATACTCACCCGATCGAAAACGCGGATTTTTAGGCAGCTGGCTCGATTTCGGTTCCCTGGTGGGTTTTGTCTGTGGTGCAGGCGTTGTGGTATTGCTCACCACGATACTCGGGCAGGAAACCTTTAATGATTGGGGCTGGCGTATTCCCTTCTTTATGGCGTTGCCGCTGGGATTAGTTGGCCTGTATCTGCGTCATGCCCTCGAAGAAACCCCGGCATTCCAGAAGCACGTTGATTCGCTGGAAGAAGGCTCCAAACAGGGCCTGAGCGAGGGCCCTTCAGTGCCTTTCAAAGAAGTGGCGCGTAAGCACTGGCGCAACCTGATCTCCTGTATCGGTATCGTGATCACCACCAATGTGGCTTACTACATGTTGCTGACTTACGTGCCGAGTTATCTGACACATAATCTGCACTATTCAGAAGACCGTGGTGTATTGATCATTGTCGTTATCATGCTGGCGATGCTGTTTGTCCAACCTATCATGGGGTTACTCAGTGATAAGTTTGGACGACGTCCGTTTATCATTATTGGTAGCGTCGCAATGGTGGTTTTGTCCATACCATCATTTATGCTGATTACCCATCATAGCTTAGTGGCACTCTTCTTTGGACTGTTGATTCAGGCGGTGATACTTAACTGCCTGATTGGTGTGATGGCCTCAACCCTTCCCGCCCTGTTCCCGACAGAAGTGCGTTACAGCGCGCTAGCCAGCACCTATAACATCTCTATTTTGGTTGCGGGTATCACCCCAACCCTTACCGCCTGGTTAGTTGAAGTCACTGGCAATCTCTACATGCCGGCGTGGTATCTGATGGCGGTTGGCGTGATTGGCGTCGTGACCGGGTTTACCGTGCGAGAAACCGCTAATAAGCCTCTTTATGGCGCTACGCCTGCGGCCTCCTCGCTTGAAGAAGCCAGGGAGCTGCTGCAAGAGCATCACGATGGTATTGAGCAACGCATCGAAGACATCGATGAAAAAATTGAGGAGCTGAAAAATAAGCGTCGCAATCTCGTCGCTCAACATCCTGAAATAACACAATAAAAATCAAAACCGCTGTCTGCAGATGGCGGTTTTTTAACGATTCACTGCCGATAAAACCTCACCTTACACGACATCTATTCCCTATCCGTTAAGACTTCCGGGCGCACGTGCACGGCAGGATCAAGCAGTGACAGATCATGTGCATGAAACTCGTCCAGCTCGGTGAAAGTTCTATGCGTTTTCGTGTGTCTCGCGCGAATTTGTATGCGCCATTTGTTATACAAAAAGCTGATTATTCAAAACAATTTTACGGCTAATTTCAGTGCGAAATAGTGTCGTACCTGTCAGAAGCACTAAAATTTAACTAATTGAAAAATATCTAAATTCATTAAATTTAACACCTTTCCTGCAACTTTCTGCACCCAGGTGCAGAAAGCGTTTGCAAACCACGCATTGAATTAACATAATCTCAACAACGAACACATGGGCTTTCGGGATATTGAGGTTAAACGCACACACTCAGCAGAAATACTGATACCGGGCGCGACTGGGCGTTTCTTTTGACCGTGTTTTAACGTTCAATGGGACATGAGAAGTATTCATTCCCTGAGAAAGTGAACGCATGACAATTGATAAAAAGCCGCTAAAACAGTCGAAAGTGAACGCAACAGCTGTTGCCAAACTGGCTGGCGTATCGAAATGGACGGTATCGCGCGCTTTTACGCCAGGTGCTTATGTTGCGCCTGAAACGAAAGATAAGATTTTATCTATCGCTGCGGAACTGGGTTATCGGCCAAATTTGCTGGCGCGCAGTTTGACGAAGAAGAACACCCATATTATTGCCATCGCCATTGATGAGTTAAAAAACCCGCATTCGATGAGGATCCTCGATGCGGCAACCAAATCCTTGCAGTCACGAGGATATCTGGCGATGGTACTGAACATCACTGCGGGTGAAAATTACCAGTCAGTGATCGAGATGGCTGATCAATTGCAGGTGGATGGCATTTTGTTTATGGCCAACCTGCTGAGTAATGACTTGCTTGATATTGCGCATACCGTTCATTCGGTTCCGTTGATTCAAATATGCCGTAATAGCGAACAAGCGCGTGATATTGAGATCATCAATATTGATGGGTTTGAAGCAGGTCGTGAAATTGGTCAATTGTTGCTGGAGCAAGGCTACCAACGTTTTGGCTATATGAAAGGTCCAGATATGCCTTCGAGCCATTTGTTACGCATGGATGGTTATCAGCATCAATTGAGATTGCATCAGCACGAATTAGACTTAATGCTGACAGCTGGAAAATACGAACGTAAAACCGCTTATCGGCTAATGAAAAATTATCTTGAAGTCACGTCTCCCGATAAACGTGTTGATGCATTATTTTGCGAAAATGACATTTTGGCGATCGGTACCATGGAAGCGCTTTACGAAGCGGATGCGCTCAACAGCATAGCCATCGTCGGTTTTGATGGCATAGAAGAAGGCGATTCACCGGTTTGGAACTTAACGACCTATGATCAACAGTCAGAAATATTGGTTAATGAAGCCATCTCGCGCCTGACAAAAGGTCCTAAAGGTGATGAAAGCCAGTGGCGTAAAGGTCGATTACTGCTCCGAGGGAGCCATATTAAAAAGTAAAATGTTAAGGTCTGCATGAAACGTGCAGACTCAGTTAATGATTTGGAAAACATAAAAATAAAACAATAGCGAATACGTTGTAGGGTCGTGAATTTGTTAACAGCATTAACGCTATCATTGCGTTGAATGTTGTTTCAACCGACTTATTTACCTCCGCACTCTACCGCATCACATGTCAATTTCACTCATCATTAATCATGAGTGAATTGCCGTGCCCAAAAAATGCCTTACATCGGCAAATTATACCGTGTTTTTAACAGGGCGGATTTCTGTTGCCTTTTTTCCGGGCCATGGACTCCCTATTAAGGAAATAAGATGAATCGTAGAGAAGCACTCTTTTCTCTCAGTTCTCTGGTTGCCACGCTGACCGTCGCGCCGAAACTGAGTGCTAAAGAACTCCATAACGTCCCACTTGAGACGAAGTTAACGCCTGATGCCCTGCCCGTTCCGGCGATGCAAGGGGGCTATCGCGTACTGACCAATGAGACCGATCGTAAAAATCTGTCCGCTATTTTTGACCGCTTGATTCCCGCAGATGATCTCGGTCCTTCGGCCAGCGAAGAGGGCGCCATCGAGTTCATCGACGATCAGTTAGCAGGAGATTACGGCTCCGGTGCCGCACTTTATCTTCAAGGACCGTTACGTCCTGAAAATGAAGAAAAATTAATGGGAAGTCCGCAATTTATGACCTCCCCGCGTGAACGTTATCTTAGCGGTTTACAGGCACTCGAAGCCTGGTCTCAGGTTAATCATCACGCCTCCTTCTTCACCCTGGACACCAAAGCCATCGATGCCTTTCTCGAACAAATGGAAGCGGGAAAAATCAATCTCGGCCGTGAAGTGAACAGCCAGGCTTTCTTCGAACTGATGCTGCAGAACGTGCGTGAAAGTTACCTCGCGGATCCGCTCTATGGCGGCAATAAGACCATGGCGGGATGGAAAATGATTGGTTTCCCGGGCGCGCGTTACGACTACCGCCAGTACGTGGATCGTCGCGGTGAAAATCTAAAACTAATTCCTGTAAGCCTAATTCCTAAAGATTGATTGTCGGAGCTGAGTGAATGTCGCAAATAAGAAATAAAACCGACGTAGTTATTGTCGGATTAGGCTGGGCCGGTTCAGTGATGGCCGAAGAGTTAACCCGCGCGGGTCTGAATGTCGTCGCCATTGAACGCGGAGCCTGGCGTGATACTTCTACCGATTTTCCGGTCGCGGTAGATCCCGATGAACTGCGCTGGCACACGCGCCGTCAGTTATTGCAGCCGATGAGCGTTGAAACCACCACTTTCCGTAATAACACCCAGCAGCAAGCGGCCCCGGTGCGCAATTGGTCCGCTTATCAGTTCGGCTGGAATGTGGGCGGCGCAGGCACGCACTGGGCGGGGATGTCATGGCGCTTCACGCCGTGGGATTTCGAAGTCGCCACTCGAACCCGTGAGCGCTATGGCGCGAGTAAGATGAAAGATCTGCAGTTGCAGGACTGGGGCGTGACCTATGACGAAATGGAACCCTATTACGATCGCTTCGAGCGAATTGCCGGCACCTCGGGCATTGCGGGAAACCTTAAGGGTGTAGCTCAACCCAACGGTAACGTTTTTGAGGGACCGCGCAGTCGCGATTACCCCACTCCACCGTTGAAAGATACCCACTGGTTGCGCAAATACCGCACCACCACCCAGGATATGGGCTTTCATCCTTTCACCATTCCCGCCGGGAACCTGTCGCAATCCTACGTCAACCCACTGGGTGTCACCATGGGTCCTTGTACGTATTGCGGATTCTGTGACTTCCATGGCTGCGGAAACTTCAGTAAATCATCACCACAGGCCTGTATTTTACCGGTGTTAATGCGACGCCCTAACTTCACCGTGTTGACTGAAACGGAAGTGTTGCAGGTCGTCAAACATGACGATGGTAAAACCGCTAAAGGCGTTCGATTTATTACTAAAGAAGGTGTTGAAGGCTTCCAACCGGCGGATGTGGTGTGTATCACCGCATACCAGATGGATAACGTGCGCATGATGCTGCTGTCAAAAATCGGCGAACCTTATAATCCTGAAACCGGTAAAGGCACCATTGGCCGCAACTATAACTATCAGAGTTGTTCGTCCGTCACGGGCTTCTTTGATGGTGAGTTCATGAACCCGTTCATTGGCGGTGGTGCGCTGGCAGTGCAGATTGATGACTTCAATGGCGACAACTTCGATCACTCCCATCTCGATTTCATCGGCGGTGCCGGCATCATGGCCTACAACACCGATGGTCGCCCCATCCAGCATATGGATAGCCTGCGCAGTGGCACCAAACGCTGGGGCAGCGAGTGGAAAGCCGGTTACGCGCGCGATTATCAAACCGCTGCGACCGTATTCTGCCAGGGCACGTCAATGCCCGTGCGCGGCGCTTATCTCGATCTCGATCCTGAATACAAAGATCGCCACGGACAGCCGTTACTCCGCGTGACCTTCGACTGGAATCAGAATGATATCAACATGGTCAACTACGTCACGGATAAGGCGAAGGCGATCATGAAACAGGCCGGGCCCACTACCACCATTTTCGAGCGTCAAACCGACACCAGCTGGAACCCCTACTTGCAGGAGAGTTCACACACCATCGGTGGCGCGGTGATGGGCGCAGATCCCACCACGTCGGCGGTCAATCCCTGGCTACAGAGCTGGGATGTTCACAACGTGTTTGTGGTTGGCGCGTCCGCATTCCCGAATAACGGCGGATACAACCCTACGATAACCGTTGGCGCACTGGCCGTTCGTGCGGCACAGGCTATCCATCAGACCTATATCAAAAATCCTGCTCCGTTGGTAAAGGCGTAATCAGATGAGTGCAAAAAAGAAAATTGCCTATAGCCTTGCGGGGCTGGCCGTCATAGCCGGAATCGGACTGTTTGGCGGACTATGGGTTGTCATGGACAGTGCGCGCTCGGATGTGGCCGAGACCAAAACAGCACTGGCTGATTTTAAAAGCAACGATGCCGACGCCATCAAGCGTGGTGAGTATGTCATGCGCTTGAGCGATTGTGCGGCCTGTCATGAACAGAGTTTCTCTGGCGGCTACAAAATCAATACGCCTTTTGGTGAGTTACAAACGTCGAATATCACTCCAGACCGTGAGACCGGCATTGGTAACATGACAGAGCATGATTTCTTCAATGCTGTCCGTCTGGGTCGGGGGGATAAAGGCTTCTTGTATCCGGCCATGCCTTATACGGCATACGCCAAGTTAAGCGATCAAGACATGCATGACCTCTGGGCCTACATGTCGACTCTCAAGCCCGTAAAAAACAAGATTGATGAAAATGGCGGCATGCATTTCCCGTACAACATCCGCCTTGCCATGGTCGGCTGGAATTTGCTGTTCTTTGATAACAGCGGTTTCAAGCCTGAAACTTTGAAGACCTCAAGCATCAGTCCTGAACAACTCGATGTGATCAACCGGGGTAAATATCTGGTGGATGGCCCGGCGCACTGCAGTGTTTGTCACACCGCGCGTAACGCTTTGGGCGGTGAGATAGGCAGCAAATATCTGCAGGGTGGCAATCTCGGTATCTGGTATGCACCGGATATTACGCCAAACCCACACGTTGGGATCGGTAACTGGAGCAATCAGCAGATCGCGGATTACCTGAAAACCGGCTCTGAAGGCAAAAGCGTCGCCGCCGGTCCGATGGCGGAAGCGGTTGAACATTCGATGCAGTATTTCAACAACGACGATTTGCAAGCGATAGCCGTCTATCTGAAGCAGCTTCCGGCTTCTGCGGCCGCCGCACCCGCGGGTTTCGCCATGGATCCACAAGGTAAGAGCCGTGCTGCACTCTCTTACGAAGTGAACTGTACCGCCTGTCATGGTGTGAATGGGGAAGGTATCAAAGGGATGGTGCCCGCCTTCGCGGCAAACCAATCCATGTTGAACGACCCGACCAATATGATAACGGCAATGCTTAATGGCACACGTGCCGCGAGCACCGCCGAGCGACCAACGGCTGCAGGCATGCCTGCTTTCGACTGGAAGCTGGACGATCAGCAGATGGCGGATGTACTCAACTATGTGAGAAATTCCTGGGGCAACCAGGCCAGTGAAGTTACGCCTCAGCAGGTTGCTGAAATGCGTAAACAAACAGGCTCTCAACAGAAACTGACTCACCCGACTCTGGCGCAGAACTAAGTCGCAAACAGGCACCTTCTCGGTGCCTGTTTTTTAGCTCTGACCAAACGTCGATCTGACGAAAATTCAAATCACAATCTCAATGAGATTCCCATCAGGTCACGAATAATCGCCTTCGCCTGTCACCCGAGGCGCGCTCATACCAGACGTAAAACCGGTGTATTCAACGCTGCCCAACATCTCAGCATATCTTTCATCCAGAGATTACCGTTGCCGACGCGCTCTCAGCATCGCATGCCTTAACTGCCTGACATCTTGTTGCACCCAGCAGCGGCATGAAAGCGGTGCATCATCGTCAACCGCGGCGGGCAGTGGCACTTTTTCTATCGTGCCTCGATTGCAGATCGCGCACGCCAGCGTAGCGGGGGGTACGCCAATATAGCGCGCCATCTCCGGCAAGGTCATTAGGGAACCGGGCATCATAACCTCCTCATCGCATCAGAATTACCTTCCATGGTTGAGCAGCGCTGAGTGGCGTTTTATGATCGCGATCAGGTGGTCGATTAATTTAGGTTAAAAAATAATCACAGCGTCATCAGCATCTCATGCCACGCCATACCGCCGTGGTCGGAATCCGAAGGTTTGATGTACTGATAGCCAAACTTTTTATACAAATCGACGTGATGGGTTTTACACATCAGGTGAAGGGTCTGTTTGTTCATTTCTTTCATGATGGCAATAAACTGCTGCATCATCAGTGTGGCATAACCTTTACCCTGATAGTTCGGATCGAGCACCACCGACATGATCACCACGTTAGGTGCGGCGGCATCGTGCCCGACCAACTCCTTGAACGCTTCATCAGACATCACCACATCCCAGGCGCACCCGGCGTTAATAAAGCCAGCAATTTCGCCATCAATTTCCAGGCACATAAAGCCCTGCGGATACTGCGCAATGCGAGTGGCAATTTTCTCGCGCGTGGCGGCTTCGTCGCCTTCATAGGCTTCAGTTTCAATAATAAAGCAACGATCGACATCGGCGGGGGTGGCACTGCGGAACATCAATTTCGACACAACAGACCTCTAAATATAACGTTTTGTGGTCGCTATTTTAGCAGGATGCCATGTGAAAAGTGGGAGAGATAAGCGCGCTGCCTTACAGCAGCGCCACAGTTTTATTTCACATCCACTACGCGGTTTTCCTTCGCGCTAATAAATGCGGCATCCAGCACGGCCAGCACTTCGATCGCTTGCTCAGCAGTGACCGGAGGTTGAGAGCCATTACGCACCGCATCGGCAAAGGCTTCGTAATAGGCGTGATAGGCTCCTTGCTCCGAAGGAACGCGCTCGCTGCCCTGTGCGGTGTTCAGCGAGCCCCAGTTTGATTCAGCCTCATAGCCCCAGCCAGCCAAATCGTCAGCGGGACGTTGACCGGCAAAGATCGCCCGAACCTGAACATCCGTTCCGTAAGAAGTAAAGCTGCCCTTCTCGCCGTATACACGCAGCTCACGGGCAGCCAGATGGTTGATTTTGCTGGAAGAGACGTATGAGTGGCTACCGTTAGCGTGGGTCAGCGTCAGGTAAAAACTGGCATCGGTTGGGCCTTCGGCCACTTCAACAATATCCAGCTGGGCATACACGGACTTCACTGGCCCCAACAGCCATATGGCTTGATCGACTAAATGGCTGCCCATGTCACGCAGCAATCCGCCGGTTGGACCGCCTTCCAGCGTGTGCGGCTCGTCCAAATCCATACGGTTATGTAAGCGCCAAACCTTGCCCAAACGCTGCTGTTCGATCACTTTCTTTAGCGTCTGCATATCGGCGTCAAAGCGACGATTATGATAAGCCCCCAGCACCACGCCTTTCACCTTTGCTGCTGCCGCCAGTTCGCGTCCGGTTTTGGCATCCGGGGCAAAGGGTTTATCGGCTATGACCGATACACCCGCCTCAATCGCTTCCAGCACTAACTCGCGGCGCGTGTGCGGCGGAGTGGTGATAGTCACGATATCAATGCCCGCCGCCAGCATGGCGCTCAGGCTCGGATAGACCGGCACGTCCGGGAAGTCGGCTTGTACTTTAGCGATAGTGGCGGGCGCACGGGCGACGATCCCAGCCAGTTCCAGCCCTTGTGCTGCGGCAATAAAGGGGGCGTGAAAGTTTTTCCCGCCCGTTCCGTAGCCTACAATTCCGATTTTCATGCTGCCTCCGCGTGAGTATGAATAGCTTGGTTGCTGATATTAATAACATAATCGCAACAACCAAACGCGGTTACTGGCAGCAAAATGGCACAAAAATATCATTTTTTAAGAAAATGGCTCTATTGTGCCGCTGGGAAATTGCGCTTGATCGGTGCGAATGCATCGGCGTCTTTACCCAATAAGCGCTGAGGACGGAAATCAGCCAACAACTCGCTGGCGTGATCCTGCACCAACTCCTGCGCCACCAGCTTGCCAATCAAAGGCGACAGCGTAATGCCGCTGTGCGTGACCGCCACATACACACGCTGCTGCGGCGTCACGAAACCGATGGCAGGTAATCCGTCCGCGGGGCGTGCGCGTTGTCCAACAACAATTTTCTCAATCTGTAATTCACCGGCGTCCGCAAACAGCGATTGATAGCGCTGGCGAAACTGACGCGCGATGTCACCCTCGGTGGAGGGCGGTGCAGCCGGATCCGCAAGGTCGTCCAGCGCCAGCGCCTGTAACAGCAAACGCCCACCGCCATCGGGCCGCACATTAAGCTGGGGTGAAATCAAATTAGCCGCCAAAGACAACGGCTGCGGTGCGGTCCGCGCCAGGAAGCTACAGGCCACCGCGTTGGGTTTGCTGGTATCGAGCAGGGCTAAATCAAGATCCAACGTATTGAGCAATTGATTGGCCCAGCGTCCAGTGGCGATCACCACCCGATCGCCCTGCCACTGCTCGCCATTTGCCAGTTGCAAAGTGACGCCATCAGCCTGTTCGCTGAGGCTTTTGATGGCGTGCTGCTGATGCAATATTGCCCCATTGGCACGCGCTTCTGACCACAGCCGCGCCAGATACAGCGCCGGATGCAGCACCGATTCCGTGGGGAAGTGCCACACACTGCCGCTGACGGCCTGAGCACGCAGTTCAGGAATTTCGCGCTGTAACGCCTCTGACGTGACTTCGCGCGCCGGATAGCCTAAAGATTGCAGTGAAGTGGCACGCTGCAGCAGCCGTTGCTGAGCCTCACCTTCTGCCGCCCACTCCCAGGTCCCGCTGGTTTCCAGCCAGCGCAAGCCATTCGGCTGCGAGCGCTGCAATTTAACGTGCTCTTCAATCGAAAGGGCATTGAGTTGATGGTAACTGAGGGGTTGTTTGCCATTAGAGTTGACCCACGCGAAGGTGGTACTGCTGGTGCCGGCACCAATATGCTGCTGTTCGAAAATCGTGACCTGCACACCCTGCAACGCTAATGCGCGCGCCACCGCTAATCCGATGACGCCGCCGCCAATAATTGCAATCTTTTGAGTTGTCATGAATGGCTCCTGAATGAATGCCATATCATAACAGCGTCCGCATGCAGAAATTGCAATGGCTAAATAACCATTGTTGCGCAGGATATAAGGAAATCTTCTGTAGCCAGAAGACGTCTTTATACCGTGGTCAGCATTTTACCGTTTAAGAAAAAGGCGCGTAAATTATCCAGCACATTATTTGCCATGCCTTCACGGGTTTCATGGGTGGCACTGCCAATATGCGGAGTTAATAGCACATTATCCAGTTCACGCAGGGCGGGATGAATAAGCGGCTCCTGTGGGAAAACATCCAGCGCCGCGCCTTTGATCGTACCCTGTTGTAGCGCCTGAATCAGATCGCTTTCATTGACCACCGTGCCGCGTGCAATGTTGATCAACACGCCCTCTTTGCCTAATGCCTTCAGCACTTTTGCGTCCACCAGCTGAATATTTTCCGGGCTACCCGGCAACGCCAGCACCAGAAAATCACTGAACGCGGCCAGTTGCTCAATGTTGTCGCAGCGCTGATATGCGACATCTTTCGCACTGCGCGCGGTATAAGCCACCTGCATGCCGAAAGCTTCGGCGCGGCGCGCAATCGCCAGACCTATTGCTCCTAACCCCGCGATGCCAATACGTTTTCCGCTGGCTTTACTGGAGAGTGATGCGCCGGTGGTTTCCCACGCGCCAGAACGCGCGAACTGATGGTTTGCCACCAGGTTGCGTGAAAAGGCCAACGTCAGGGTCATGGCTAAATCTGCTACGTCGTCGGTGAGGATATCGCTGGTAATGCTGACCTGGATACCATGCGCCGCTGCATAATGCAGGTCGATGCGGTCGGTGCCCACGCCAAAAACGGCAATCGCTTTGCATACCGGCAACTGTTCCAAAATAGCGGTTTCCACACCCACATCGCCGCGCGTCACAATGGCCTGAATATCTTTGCCCTGCTGCTGAAGAAACAGCGCCGGGTCCTGCTGCTCATATAAGCGGTGGCAATGAAACTGCTGCGAGAGTTTTTCATCCAGCTGCGGCATCAGTGGCTGGATAATCAGAATCTGAGGTTGTGAAGAGGTCATTTTATTTTCCCGGTGAACAGATATTTCCCATCAGCCTACCGGATGAATGCATGTTACGGCAGCGTTGTTACTTTTTTCGCTAATAAGATCACGTGGAAAGTGAAATTAATACCGCAGCGAAAGTTTCGCTTATTGACGGTATTGTTGAGCAAGTAGTTGAATCCAACCCGTTGCGATCGCTGGCGAACTCACCTTACGCAGTCTACGGTTAATTAAAAAAACCATAACAATTCAACTAACCATGGAAAGCCACTATGACCGCCCATGTCGACCTCACAGCAAACCAGGAAAATGATCTTCTCCCGCTGCATCAGACATTGCAGGCACACCTTGAGCGATTGCTGCCTGCGGGTCAGCCCACTGATCAGGTACGCGCGGCGATGCGTGCTGGCGCGTTGGCACCGGGAAGCGCATCCGTCCTCTGCTGTTATTACTGGCCGCGCGGGATATGGGCTGTGATGTGCAACAGCACGGCATCTTCGATCTCGCCTGCGCGGTAGAAATGGTGCATGCCGCCTCATTGATCCTGGATGATATCCCCTGCATGGACAATGCGCAGATGCGACGCGGACGCCCCACCGTACACCGTGAATTTGGCGAAAACGTGGCGATTCTGGCGGCGATTGCGTTACTCAGCCGCGCGTTTGAAGTGATTGCAACCGCGCCCGGTTTAGCCGCGTCACAGAAATCAGAAGCGATTGCCGAACTTTCTTCAGCAGTCGGCTTGCAAGGTTTGGTTCAGGGCCAGTTTCAGGATTTACATCAGGGCGCGCAGCACCGCAGTCCGGAAGCCATTGCCCTCACCAATGAACTGAAGACCAGTGTGCTGTTTCGTGCCACGCTGCAAATGGCCGCCATCGCCGCAGATGCCACGCCACAGATGCGGCAGAAGCTCAGCTACTTCGCTCAGGACTTAGGTCAGGCATTTCAATTGCTTGACGATTTGGCGGATGGCTATAAACACACCGGCAAGGACATCAATCAGGATCAAGGTAAATCAACGCTGGTCCAAATGCTGGGCACCGATGGCGCCGAACGTCGCCTGCGCGATCACCTGCGCAGCGCCGATGAGCACCTTGCCTGCGCCTGCCATCGTGGTATGGCAACACGTCAATATATGCACGCCCTGTTTAACCAACAGCTGGCGATGTTTCACTGAACGCGGCACAGCCAATGGGGCATTTTGCCGTTATTGCACCTCCCCTCTATAGCCACTTTCAAGCGCTACAGGCGTTGTCACGGACGTTGATGGCGCGCGGCCATCACATCACCTTCGTGCAGCAGGCTGATGCGCGCCAACTGTTAAGCGATACGCGCGTGGGTTTCAGCACGGTGGGAGAACGTACGCATCCCTCCGGTTCGCTGACGAGCGTGCTACAACATCTGGCTTCGCCGCTCTCCTTGTTGCGCGTGATTGGTGATATCGCCTCCAGCACCGATATGCTGTGCCATGAACTGCCGGGACGATTGAAGGTATTGCAGATCGATGGCGTGATTGCCGATCAAATGGAGGCCGCGGGTGGACTGGTGGCCGAAGCGTTGAATTTGCCGTTTGTGTCGGTAGCCTGCGCGTTGCCGGTCAATCGTGAACCCGGCATTCCGCTGCCGGTGATGCCGTTTCGCTACGGAGAGGATGAGAAGTCACTGCACCGTTTCCAAGCCAGCCAGGGGATTTATGATCGCATCATGCAGCGTCACGGCGATGTGATCAGCCACCATGCGCGTCGTTTCGGTTTAGCTGACCGACATGGACTGCATCAGTGCTTGTCGCCGCTGGCGCAGATGAGTCAACTCGTCCCGGCGTTTGATTTTCCTCGCCAGCATCTGCCTGCCTGCTTTCACGCCGTTGGGCTATTACGATCATCGCCGCCGACCTCACGCCTCAACGCGCCCTGGCCACCGCTGCCAGCGCCGGTGGTTTACGCATCACTTGGCACCCTGCAAGGCCAGCGTTTTCGCTTGTTTATGCATCTGGCGCAAGCCTGTCGCAACCAGCAACTCTCGCTGGTGATTGCGCATTGCGGCGGCCTAAACGCCGAGCAGGTGCACCAGCTTGAGCGCGCGGGGGCGGCGTGGGTGACTGATTTCCTCGATCAGCAGGCCGCGCTTCAGCATGCTCAGCTGTTTATCACCCATGCCGGACTCAACAGTGCATTAGAGGCTTTGGAATACGGCACACCGATGCTGGCGCTGCCTTTGGCTTTCGATCAGCCCGGCGTCGCCGCGCGTATTGCGTGGCACGGCGTGGGCCGCCGCGCCTCTCGCTTTAGTCGTGTGCATCAGCTTGAACAGCATTTACAGCAGTTGCTTTCCGATGACAGCTATCGGCTGCGCATCTCGGCCATTCAGGCGCAGCTCCAGCGAGCGGGCGGTTGCGAACGCGCTGCGGATATCATTGAGCAGGCGCTGGGTCAGCAGCGGGTTGTGCTGGCGGAGGCGACCTGATGCCGCAGCGCTACGATGTCATCCTGGTGGGTGCCGGTCTGGCCAACGGCTTGATCGCGCTACGTCTGCGCCAGCAACAACCTCAGTTACGCATCCTGTTACTGGAGAGTCATGCTCATCCAGCGGGTAATCACACCTGGTCATTTCATCAGGACGATCTCACTGCAGAGCAACTGACATGGGTGCAACCGCTGATTTCCTATCGCTGGCCGGGCTATCAGGTGCGTTTCCCGCAGTTTCGCCGCAATGTGAGCGGGGAATATTGTTCCATCAGCTCAGCAGATTTTGTCCAGCGCTTGTATGACGCGGTGGGCAGCGATCTCTGGACCGCCTCGCCGGTGATCAACGTGACGCCAACCCAGGTGACACTCGCCGACGATCGCGTGCTGCATGCCGCCGTGGTGATTGATGGTCGCGGCCTGCAACATACGCCTCATTTGCAACTGGGTTATCAGGCTTTTGTTGGTCAGGAGTGGCAATTAGCGAAGCCACACGGTTTAACGCAGCCCATATTGATGGATGCCACCGTCGATCAGCAACAAGGCTATCGCTTTGTCTACACCTTACCGCTCAACGCGGACCGCCTGTTAATTGAGGACACGCATTACATCAATCAGCCAACGCTGACAGAGAGCGTCGCGCGTCAGAACATCGCCGACTACGCCAAAGCGCATCACTGGCCGTTAAGCCTGCTGCTTCGTGAAGAACAGGGTTCGTTGCCGATTACGCTGAGTGGGGATATCGACACGTTCTGGCAGCAACAGCGTGGTCAGCCGTGCAGTGGTTTACGCGCCGGGCTGTTTCACGCCACCACCGGCTACTCTTTGCCCAGCGCCGTCGCGCTAGCGGAGATGATCGCGCACACGCTGCCTTGTGATGCGCACACGCTTAGCCAGCGCATTGAAGCGTTTGCCCGTGAACAATGGCGCACGCAGCGCTTTTTCCGTTTACTCAACCGTATGCTGTTCTTAGCCGGACGCCCAGACCAACGCTGGCGTGTGATGCAACGCTTTTATCGGCTCGATGCCGGATTAGTTAGCCGCTTTTACGCTGGACAGCTGCGGCTCAGCGATAAAGCGCGCATTTTATGTGGCAAACCGCCGGTGCCGATCGGCGAAGCGGTGCGCGCACTGATGATGACCTCTTCTAAACCAGGGAAGAAATAATGACACGCACCTATGTAATTGGCGCCGGCTTTGGCGGCCTGGCGCTGGCGATCCGTTTGCAGGCCGCCGGCATTCCCACCACCCTGCTGGAGCAGCGCGATAAACCCGGCGGACGCGCCTATGCCTGGCAGGAACAGGGTTTCACTTTTGATGCCGGGCCAACGGTGATCACCGATCCGACCGCGATTGAAGAGCTGTTCACGCTGGCAGGAAAATCGCTCAGTGATTATGTCGAGCTGATGCCGGTCACGCCTTTTTATCGCTTGTGTTGGGAAGACGGTAAGCAACTCGACTATGACAACAATCAGCCGCTGCTGGAGCAACAGATTGCGACTTTTAATCCGAGCGATGTTGCTGGCTATCGCCGCTTTCTCGCCTACTCCCGCGAGGTGTTCAACGAGGGTTACCTAAAGCTGGGCACCGTGCCCTTTTTACATTTTCGCGACATGCTGCGCGCCGGACCTCAGCTGGGCCGTTTGCAGGCGTGGCGCAGCGTTTACAGTATGGTGGCAAAATTTATCCAGGACGATCACCTGCGCCAGGCATTCTCTTTTCACTCGCTACTGGTTGGCGGTAATCCTTTTGCAACGTCCTCGATCTATACCTTGATTCATGCGCTTGAACGCGAATGGGGCGTGTGGTTTCCGCGCGGCGGGACAGGCGCGCTGGTGCAAGGCATGGCGCGCCTGTTCACCGATCTCGGCGGCGAATTATTACTCAACGCCGAAGTGAGTCAACTGGAAACCCAGGGCAACCGCATCAGCGGTGTGCAGTTAAAAGATGGCCGTCGTTTTGATGCTGTTGCCGTGGCGTCTAACGCTGATGTGGTCCACACCTACGATCGATTACTGCGAGACCATCCGGCTGCCAGCAAACGCGCCAACGCGCTGAAACGTAAACGGATGAGCAACTCGCTGTTCGTGCTTTATTTCGGTCTTAATCATGCGCATCCGCAGCTGGCACATCACACGGTGTGTTTTGGGCCGCGCTATCGAGAACTCATCGACGAGATATTTAACAGCAGCCAGCTTTCAGATGATTTTTCGCTTTATCTGCATGCACCCTGTTCCAGCGATCCTTCGCTGGCCCCGGCAGGCTGCGGCAGCTTTTACGTATTGGCGCCGGTACCGCATCTCGGCACGGCCGCAATCGACTGGCAACAGGAAGGACCGCGTTTACGCGATCGCATTTTTGCTTATCTGGAGGAGCACTATATGCCGGGATTACGTCAGCAACTGGTGACACACCGAATGTTTACGCCGTTTGATTTTCGCGACACGCTGCATGCTCACCATGGCTCGGCGTTTTCGCTGGAACCGATTTTGACGCAAAGCGCCTGGTTCCGCCCTCATAACCGCGATGCTGACATCACCAATCTGTATCTGGTCGGCGCGGGCACACATCCCGGCGCGGGCGTGCCGGGTGTGATTGGTTCGGCGAAAGCCACTGCCCAGTTGATGCGGGAGGATCTCGCTGGATGAATCGCCAACCTCTGCTTGAGCAAGTCACTCAGACCATGGCGGTGGGCTCGAAAAGCTTTGCCACCGCTGCGAAATTATTTGATGCGCCCACACGCCGCAGCACACTGATGCTGTATGCGTGGTGTCGTCACTGTGACGATGTGATTGATGGACAAACGCTGGGCGAAGGCGGTACACAGCATGTTGTGGAAGATGCACAGGCGCGCATGCTGCATCTGCAAATTGAAACCCGTCGTGCTTACAGCGGCGCACACATGGATGAGCCAGCCTTTAAAGCATTCCAGGAAGTGGCACTGATTCATCAATTGCCGCCTCAGTTGGCCTTTGATCATCTGGAAGGCTTTGCCATGGATGCTCGCGAAGCGCACTACGTTACCTTCGATGATACCTTGCGTTACTGCTATCACGTGGCGGGTGTGGTGGGTTTGATGATGGCACGCGTGATGGGGGTGCGCGACGAAGCGGTGCTGGATCGCGCCTGCGATTTAGGGCTCGCCTTCCAGCTGACCAACATCGCCCGCGATATTGTCGAAGATGCGCAGAACGGGCGCTGTTACCTGCCGCAAAGCTGGCTAGACGAAGCGGGCTTAAGCGGCAAAAATCTGGCCGATCCGCAACATCGTGCCGCACTGGCACCGCTGGCCGCGCGGCTGGTGAGCGAAGCAGAACCCTATTACCACTCAGCGCGTGCTGGTTTACCCGGTTTGCCGCTGCGTTCCGCGTGGGCCATCGCCACCGCACGCGGCGTGTATCGCGAAATTGGCGTCAAGGTGCAGCATGCGGGCGCCCACGCGTGGGATGCGCGGCAACGCACCAGCAGCAGTGAAAAGCTGGCGCTGCTGGTTAAGGGCGCTGGCTTGGCGCTGACTTCGCGTTTGACTCGTCCGGAGTTACGTCCTGAGGGGTTGTGGCAGCGCCCGCGCTAGCAGCTTTGTGCCGATAACGCAGCGCCGCCTGTAACTTGTGCAGCGGCGGGGCGTAGAGAAAACCGAATGAGACACACCCTTCCCTGCCACGCACCGCATGATGCATGCGGTGCGCCATGTATAAACGCTTGAGATAGCCTTTGCGCGGAATATAACGGAACGGCCAGCGCTGATGCACCAGGCCGTCATGCACCATGAAATACAGCGCGCCGTACAAGGTGACGCCCGCGCCGATCCACTGCAGCGGCCAATAGCCGTTTACGCCGATGTAGATCAGCGCAATCGCCATGAACATAAACACCACGGCATAGAGATCGTTGAGTTCAAACTTGCCTTCATGTGGTTCATGGTGTGAGAGATGCCAACCCCAGCCCCAACCGTGCATGATGTACTTGTGCGACAGCGCCGCAATCACTTCCATCACCACCACTGCAGCCAGCAGGATTAACGTATTCCATAACCAAAGCATCGTGCGTCCATTTTTGGAGAACAGAAGCTATAAAGGTGGACGCGGATGGGTGGAGAGGCAAGTCACCAACGTTTATTTTTGCAGGATTGATGGCAGTTAAGTTTTCATCCATACTCACCCACATCACAACACGTGTACTCCACACGGGGGATTTATGCCTAATACCAGTGTTAAGCAGAAGAAAACCGTTAGCGTGACCGTCGAACCCATGCTCTTGCAACAAGCCAGAGATGCCGGTTTGAACTTATCCGCAATTCTGACTGAAGCGTTGCGACAAGAAATACGGGTAGCGGCTGCCGAAAAATGGAAACGAGAAAATAGCGCCGGTTTACAGGAACTGAATCGCATAACGGAAGAACACGGTTTACTGTCGGATGAACACAGGACGTTCTAAAAATGCAGTATATGATTTACACCAATACCAGCAAAAACAGTGCTTATCCTTATCTGGTCGATGTGCAAAGCGATATCATCGATGAACTCACGACGCGTATTGTTATCCCTTTATATCCAATGATCCGACTTCAGGCTGACCCTGTAAAACGACTTAATCCTGTCATCGAAATTGAGGGAGAAGGCTATCTCGTCATGACCCATGAAATGGCAAGCGTGCCCGCGTCATTGTTAGGAAAACAGGTGATGGATGCCCGCCCTTATCGCCAGCGAATCAAAGATTCTATTGATTTTATCTTTGATGGATTTTGAAACTTTACATGTTAAACGTCCCTCGTTAGTATTCCCCCCTCTCAGCGGAAATGAACCGCTGCGTAAGCGTTAACGTCAATCAACGCACCATATGCAGAATCGCTCTGCCTCAATTCTATGGTGCGCAAAATATGTCCCATACCGTGATAACCCAAGATCCTGCCCTGCGACGCGCGGGTTTTTTCCTGTTTCTGTTGCTGCTAACTGCTGCCAATTTGCGCACGCCAATTACCGCCACCGGACCAATACTGGAGAATATTCGTGCCAGTTTTGGACTGAGCGCCAGTGCCGCGGGCGTGATCAACTTTTTACCGCTGCTGATGTTCGCCACGCTGGCACCGCCAGCCGCCTGGTTTGGTAATCGCTTTGGCCTCGAACGCAGTTTATGGGGCTCACTGCTGCTGATCACGCTGGGATCGTTACTGCGCATTACCGGCAGTGAAAATGCCATGTGGGCAGGAACTCTAATTTTAAGTTCCGGCATTGCCGCTGCCAACGTCCTGTTGCCACCGCTGATCAAGCGTGACTTTACCGAGCACACGGCGCGCTATATCGGGTTGTATGCCATGGTGATGGGGATTTCAGCCAGTATTGCATCGGGCATTGCGGTGCCGCTGGCTGAAGTCAGCTCAGCGGGGTGGCGTCTGTCGCTCGCGGTGTGGTTAGTGCCAGCGTTTATCGCGTTGTTCGCCTGGCTGCCTTACCTGAAAAGATCGGCGCCGCAAGCTCACGCGGCAGCAACCCACAGCGTGACCCGCTCGCCCTGGCGTTCGGCGCTGGGCTGGCAGGTTTCACTGTTTATGGCCAGTCAGTCACTGCTGTTTTATACCCTGATTGGTTGGTTCACGCCGTTTGCGCAAGACAATGGCATCAGTCAGATCGAAGCGGGTGGCATGCTGTTCGTCTATCAGATCGTTGCCATCGTCTCCAATCTCGCCTGCATGAGCGCCCTAAAGCGGCTGCGTGATCAGCGTGCCATTGGCCTTGTCGCTTCATCCCTGATTTTTGCTGCAGTGGTTGGCTTGCTGCTGTTACCGTCATGGTCGCTTTTGTGGCTGATTCTGGCTGGACTCGGAGCAGGCGCATCGCTGGTGATCAGCCTGTCACTGTTTAATCTGCGCACACAGGACCATCTTCAGGCATCGAAACTCTCCGGCATGGCACAGTGTGTGGGTTACGGGCTGGCGGCGCTTGGCCCGCTGTGTTTCGGTATGCTGCACGACGCCAGCGGCAACTGGCTGGTGCCGCTGATAATGTTGCTGGCGGTCACCCTGGTTCAGATGGTAATGGCGCTACTGGCGGGCCGCGCCCGCCATATTTGATATCAGGCCGATACCCGACTTTCCTGACGTTCCAGTTCGCGCACCAGCGGGATCACTTCGCGGCCAAAGAATTCCACGTCTTCATGGAAGTGCAGGAATGCCAGCAGCAGCAGGTCAACACCTTCGCGCTTTAACGCGATGATGCGCTCGGCGATCTGTTGCGGAGTGCCGATCAGGTTGGTTTTAAAGCCGTCGTTATATTGCACCAAATCTTCGAGCGACGATTTTGCCCAGTTGCCCTCACCTTCGGGTGAAGCGCTGCCGGCGTTTTTCACCTCATGCTGGAAGCCTTTAACGGCATCCGGATTGGCTTTCGCGATGATCTCCTGCAGGACGGCCTGCGCTTCCTGCTCTGTATCACGGGCGATGACAAATCCGTTTAAACCAATTTGAACGCGATGGCCGTTGGTGGCCGCTTTTGCCTGAATATCCTCCACCTGTTGTCGTACACCTTCCGGCGTATTGCCGTTAGTGAAGTACCAATCCGACACGCGCGCTGCCATATCACGTGCTGCACGGGAACTACCGCCCTGAAAGATTTCGGGTAACGGTGAAAGGGGTTTCGGTTTTAAGGCGTAATCACGGAACCGATAGAAGTCTCCGGCAAAGGTGAAACTGCTTTCGCGCCAGATACCTTTAAGGCAACGGATAAATTCTTCAGAACGTAAATAGCGCTCTTCATGATCGAGCCAGGGTTCACCAATCGCTTTAAATTCACCCCGGAACCAGCCGCTGACGATGTTAACGGCAAT
Organism: Pantoea rodasii; assembly: GCF_002095465.1. Taxonomy (GTDB): domain Bacteria; phylum Pseudomonadota; class Gammaproteobacteria; order Enterobacterales; family Enterobacteriaceae; genus Pantoea; species Pantoea rodasii. Next base: position 52,356 of record NZ_MLFP01000020.1, read on the forward strand.
ACGTGGACCGTAAAGATGGCTGATGGTGGCAATCTGCTTGGCGGCCAGCACGGGATTCCATGGGCCCGGCAGCAGCGCGGCAATCACTTTGAGCTTTGAGGTGTGGCTCAGCAAATCCTGCGAAAAGGTCACCGATTCATGCTGGTTATCTGCACCGTATCCGGCGGTAAATCGAATCTGCGTCAGGGCATAGTCGAATCCTGCCTTCTCAGCGATTTTTGCTAACTCCCGGTTATATTCTGCGTCCCAACGGGTACGTTGTTCAATCTGGCTGATCACCAGGCCACCGGACACATTGGGCACCCAGTAGGCAAATTGCAGCGGTTTTGAGTCTGACATCGGCTTCTCCAGCTGAGATATATAGCGTAATGAAATAGATTATGACGAAGTCCAATCTTTTGGCTATATATGCACTTGCAGCGAGTGTGCCAGTTTTGCCAGGCGCGAAGTGAACTGATTTTGCAGGGTTTAGTGCCAATCTTCTTTTTTAATGTGGCTGCAAATGCAGCAACAGGTGTCGCAGGACAGTTGCAATTACAACAGCGACTCTTCCGCCAGATTTATCGCTTTTAAAAAATCGTGAATCAATGGCCTCGCATCGTCCTTCCGCCACACGGCATATAACGTGATCTCAAGCGGTAACCACGGCAGCATCACCAGCGAAACGGTGTCAGGCACGCTAATCGCCAGACTTTGCTGAATGAACGTAAAACCCAGCCCCGCTTCCACGCAGGCCAGGGCAGCCAGCGGTCCGTTTACTTCTAACGTGATGCCCGGCTGGAAACCGGCTTGTTCACATGCCGCCAGTAAACGTGCGCGAGCGGCGGGATTGAGATGCGCATGATCGGCTATCCAGCGCTGTTTTTGTAGATCAGCGGGTGTGGGTGCAGCGATGGCTTGAGCTTTTGGCATGGCTAGCAAGACCGGTTCCGTCAGCACTTTTTTCTGCGAAAACAGAACGCCTTTCTCGGGAGGCGTATGCAGCAGCGCCACATCCAGCGCCCTTTCTTCAAGCAGTTCGCGTTGCTGTTTTGACCGCATCGCATGCAGATGAATAGCGATACCACTTTGCGGATCAATCCGGGCAATCGCGTTTGGCAGTATGCGTGAGTGAATCGCCGCCTCAACATAACCAATATCCAGACGCACACTTTCAGCCTGCGTCAGGCTGTGACCGTAATCGGTGAGACGCGCATGGTGTTGCAGAAAAGGCGTGACCTCATCCAGAAATTTTCGCCCTGCTTCCGTCAACCGCAGTCGTTTTTTTTCCCGATGAAACAGCGTGACGCCTAACTCATTCTCGAGTTGCTGGATTTGCCTGCTCAGCGGGGATGCCGAGATATGCAGCTTTTCCGCCGCCTGACCGACATGTTCCAGCAGCGCCACGGTGGCGAAAGATCGCAGTAATTTGATGTCCACAGCTATTTCGGTCTCAACTCAGTCGAAAATGATGATAGTCACATCACTCAGTTCACTGCAATATTTTCATCGTGCTTGCAGGTCAATGAATGGTCGGCGTTTTATTCTCTCCAGTTAATGATTTAAGGCGGTGTTTGTGAGTCATCACTTCTCTACTCAACGAGTGGGCAACTATCAGGTCACGGCAATCAGTGACGGAACAATGAATGCCAGTCTGGCATTGTTGTCAGGCATTGATATGGCGACAGCTGAACAGATTCAGTCGCAATCCGGTATTGCCTCACCGGGTGATATTCATATTTATAGCTATTTAATCCGTGGCGAGGGCCGCACGATACTGATTGATAGCGGTATGGGCGCCATCAACCATATTGGGGGTGAACTGCAACGCAACCTGCTTAAGCTGGGTGTTCAGCCTGCCGACATTGATACCGTTCTGCTGACCCACGGCCATCCCGACCACATAGGCGGCTTGCTGAATCCTACGGGGCAAGCGGCCTTCGTTAATGCAACACTCTATTTATCTCAGACTGAAGCGGCATTTTGGCTGGATGACGAATGGCTGAAAACAACCAGCGAGCGCACGCAGAGAAATGCACTGTTGGTGCGCCGCACGTTGGACGCGTATCAACCCGCGTTATATTTATTTGAACAAGAAGATATTAATCCTGATATCCGCGCCATCCCTTTGCCGGGGCACACGCCAGGCCATACGGGGTATCTGATTCACTCTTGCGATGAGCGTTTACTGATCTGGGGCGATATTGTGCACTACCCCCATATCCAATTAGCCCGACCAGAAGTTTCCATCTCCTTTGATCATGACCCGGCATTGGCGGAAGCCACGCGCAAAACGATTGTTGAGCGTGTATTAAAAGACAATATCCTGGTGGCGGGAATGCATTTTGGTGAACCCGGATTTGCCTATATTCGAGGTGATGCGCAAACGGGCTATTTATTACAGGTTAAATCGGATTAAGGCGCGTCGCCGTGAAAATCCGTCACGGTGTCGCGCGTTAACGCATCCTGTGCGGTGGCATGTAAGAACGCATCCAGCAAGCCGGGGAAGCGGGCGTTAAGATCGGCACGACGCAACGACAGCAAATTTTCGCGACCTGAAGGTTTCTGCCAAATCACCCCACTGTCACGCAGGACTCGCCAGTGATGGGTTAAAGTGGATTTTGAGACGCCTTTCAGCAGCGATCCACAGGTATGTTCACCACCATCGGCCAGAATGCTGACGACGCTCATGCGCATTGGATTGCCGAGCGCTGCCAGCACCTGTTCCAACCGAATCTCATTGCACTGCGGGTGATTGTCCAACATCCACTGCCCTTAATTGTTCGTATAAAGACGAATTATCGGGCAGCCAATGCGGGAAGTACAGCGCGCTGGCCTGACTGGCGGGATTTAATGCAGCAGCTGGTTAATTGCCCACAGCGCTAACGCATGATCGTCTTCAGAAGGTAAACCACTGATGCTGACTGCGCCGATGATCGCACCCTGCGGACTGAGCAATGGGAAAGAGCCACCGTGATCGGTGTAATCTTCCTGACGTATATTGCGCTGTTGCGCCATGCGCTCGCCCTTCTGCTCATTAAAGAACCCCATGTACAGGGAAGAATGGCCGGTCAGCAACACGGTGTTGCGTTTACGCCGCATCCACTCGAGATTATCGGGGGCGGAACCAGGCAGCGCAGCAAGGAATAAAACCTGTCCAAAAGCATACACTTCGATAGCAATCGGCGCGTTCATTTCACGGCCTCGTTCGCGCAGGCTCTGGCCGATTTGCCACGCCAAATCGAAATCAAACTGCGGTAAACGGTGCTCAGCTTCTTGCTGCAGCAGGGTCTCTAAAGAAGGCAGTGCGGACATGAATAGGATCCTCTCAAGGTGAAATTAATTTTCCACTTTTTATAACATGGAATATTTTTTTCGCACGTGATGAGGATCGCAGTTCAGCTGAGGTTAGCCAGAATCTCGCGGCAGCATGGTGAATCCCATATCAATAATCGGATTTTCTACCATTTGATTGTGCAATCGTTTCATCAGTTGCTCAGCAGCCAGCTCACCCATACGCTGGCGATCAATGCGCACCGTGGAGATGGAGGGGAAATTCGCCGCAGCGAAATCGAGATCACCAAATCCTATCACCGCCAGCTGTTGTGGAATGTGAATACCGCGCGATTGCGCCGCCATCAATGCGCCCTGCGCCAGCGTATCTGAACTGCATACCAGCACATCAACATCAGGGTGATGATCCAGCAACTGGGTGCAGGCCTCGCGGCCTCGCGCCATTAACGCGGGTAACTGAACCGTCACGTCGGCGATCGGTTTGATGTCCAATGTCATCAGCGCATCCTGCAAGCCTTGCTTACGTTGCAGTGCGCGGCGGTCATCGGTCCAGATCAATCCCGGCTTTTTATAACCGCGTTCGGCAAGGTATTCCGCTACGCGCGCACCGATTTTTTCATGGGAAAAGCCCACCAGCATATCGATCGGCGTGGGTGTCATATCCCAGATCTCCACCACCGGCACATTCGCCTGCAACAATACCTTTTTCAGTTGGGCGCTGTGATGGATGCCGGTCAGCACAATACCATCCGGGCGGCGGGACAGCAGGGTTGCCACCGTTTCCGCTTCCGTTTCGGTTTCATAACCGGTGACGCACAGCAGCATGTGGTAACCGCGCGCGCTCAAGCTGTCATTTAGGCTCTGGATGGTGTCGACAAACATGTTGTTATTGATTTGCGGCACCACCACAGCGATCAGACGACTGCGATTGCTCGCCAGACTGCCTGCCTGGGCGTTGGGAATGTAGCCCGTCGCAACGATAGCCGATTTCACTTTCGCCACCGTCGCCGGTCTCACCTGCTCGGGAGAATTTAACGCACGGCTCACCGTCATGGGCGAGATTCCCGCAACGCGGGCGACATCTTCCAGCGTGGGTGCAGTTTTGCGCTCAGGATTTCGTTGTTTCATGGCGGCTCAGGATGCAGAAAGATAGCGCTAGCATAGCAGGCCATTAGCGTAAATCCACTGCATAACGGCATTAATGTTAGTGCTATCATTTTTAACTTTCAGTCATGGTTTTTGTGATCGCTGAGGCATAAATGATCATGCTTATTGGCGCATAGTCTGTTCCAGCACAAGAATGTTAGCGCAATCATTTAACAGGAGAGCATCATGTCGAGTGTGAATTCCAGTGCCGTTAGCTATGCCAAAACTCAATCCGTTGGCAACGCCACTGAAAGCGGTGATCGCATCGTGTGGGTCAATCTGTCATTGGCATTTTTGCCGCTGGCCACGCCAGTTAGCGATGCCAAAGTGCTGACCGGGCGCCAGAAGCCGTTGACGGAAGTGGCGATCATCGTGGCCGAGATTGAAACCCGTGACGGTTTCCAGGGCATCGGCTTCAGCTATTCTAAACGTGCGGGCGGCCAGGGAATTTATGCGCATGCCTGTGAAATTGCCGATGCGCTGATCGGTGAAGATCCCAATGATATCGATAAGATTTACACCAAACTACTGTGGGCAGGCGCGTCAGTGGGCCGCAGTGGCATGGCGGTGCAGGCGATTTCACCGTTCGATATTGCGTTATGGGATATGAAAGCGCGTCGCGCGCAGTTGCCACTGGCAAAACTGCTGGGAGCACACCGCGATTCGGTGCAGTGCTACAACACTTCAGGCGGATTCCTGCATACGCCGCTAGATCAGGTGATCAAAAACGTGGCGATCTCGCGTGAGAACGGCATTGGCGGCATCAAACTCAAAGTCGGCCAGCCTAATACCGCTGAAGATTTGCGACGTCTCACCGCTGTGCGTCAAACGCTGGGAGATGACTTCCCGCTCATGGTGGATGCGAACCAGCAATGGGATCGCGAAACGGCGATTCGCATGGGCCGCAAGATGGAACAGTTCAATCTGGTGTGGATTGAAGAACCGCTGGATGCTTATGACGTGGAAGGCCACGCCGCGCTGACTGCCGCGCTGGATACGCCGATTGCCACCGGTGAGATGCTCACCAGCTTCCGCGAACATGAGCAGCTCATTCTCGGCAACGCCAGCGACTTTGTTCAGCCGGATGCGCCACGCGTCGGCGGCATTACGCCGTTCCTGCAGATTATGGATTTGGCGGCGCGCCACGGGCGTAAACTGGCACCGCACTTCGCGATGGAGATCCATATTCATCTCGCAGCCGCCTATCCCATCGAACCCTGGCTGGAGCATTTTGAGTGGCTCAACCCGCTGTTCAATGAACAGCTGGAACTTCGCGATGGCCGCATGTTGATCTCCGATCGCCACGGCCTGGGTTTCAGCTTGAGTGAACAGGCGCGGCGCTGGACCACGCTGACGCACAGCGTGGGCAAACGCCCTTAGTGTGTCTTTGTGCTGGCGTGAGCGCTGAGCTGAGCCTTGGCCAGCGTGCGCGCCAGAATCGAGGAGTAGAGCGGTTTGCCGCCGAAAAATTGCGCGGCAAGCGTTGCGCCTAAACAGGTGATGATCATCGGCAGAATCAGCTGATAGTTGTTGGTCATTTCCAGCACCAGCACGATGCCGGTTAAGGGCGCACGTACCGAGGCGGCAAACAGTGCGCCCATGCCAGCCACGGCAAAAGTCGCGGCCTCCAATTCATAACCCGGGAACCAGTGAATGCACAGCTGACCAAAACAGGTGCCCAGCAAAGTGCCCAACGTGAGCATCGGCGCAAAGATTCCGCCCGGCGCGCCTGAAGAGAAGCAGCAGATCGTGACCAACGTGCGCAGAGCGAACAGACCGAATAGCGCCAGAGCGCTGTAACTTCCCGCAGAGAAATCGGGAATCAGCGTGATACCGCCGCTCACCGCCGCTGGCAGATACAACCCGAGCACGCCACACAAACCCGCCAGCACACTGCCCCACATTACCCAGGAAGCAATGCGACCTTTATGCAAACGTTGAAACTGATCCTGTGCAAGGAAGATCAGGCGATTAAACGCCACGCCACAGCCGCCAAACAGGATGCCGAGCAGCAGGTACAGCCAAAGCGTGTTGGTAGGCGCATCACGTAACTGGCCAATGTTGATGATGGCTTCATTGCCGTTGCACAAACGAAACACGATGCTGGAGACGATCACACCGACAAACACCGCTTTTATCGAGATCAGGCTGTAGCGAAATTGCGGACGCATCTCTTCAATAATGAACAGGATGCCCGCCAGTGGCGCATTGAAAGCCGCCGATAAACCCGCTGCTGCCCCGGTGGCGATTAAGGTGTGACGAGATTCAGAGGATTTAACGCGGAACAGATCCAGACACATGCCGCCGATATTGCCGCCGATCTGCACGGTTGGGCCTTCGCGCCCCAGCACCATACCCGATCCCAGCGCCCCCATGCCGCCGATAAACTTCACCGGCAGCACGCGCCACCAGCGAACCGGGCGCAGTTCTTCAAGCGCGCCTTCAATTTCAGGAATACCCGAACCGCCGGCTTCTGGGGCAAATCGCCGCACCAGATAGTAGCCGATGGCCCCCAACAGCGCGGCGACCAGAAACGCGCCAGCGACTTTTAATAGCGGATGAGTAATGGCGCTTTCCAGCCAGTTCAATCGCAGATGCAGAATGAAATTCACCGCGCGGTCAAAAGCAACACCGACTAAACCTGTGAGCACGCCGACCAGTGCGGCGAGCAACAACAACGCCACGGGGGTTTTGTCACGGCGCAACAGTTTTTGCAACAGCATAAAGCGCCCGGCGCGCATCGCGTTCTCAGGCTGAGTGGCATTTTGCGAAACAGACATGCAGATCCTCAGTAACATCAGCGCCGCACTTCCCGCGACGAAAAGCCGTCAGCATAGCCAAAGCTGGCGCTAGCGTAACGCAATCATTAGCAACAGAATTTTACGGTTGGCTGGGCAGATCACCATAATGCACCGCTAGCCATACCGTCGGGCCCTGGCTGTCGGTCCAGTTAACACGATGGCGGCAGCCCGCCGGAATATTGATGAAATCGCCGGTTAACAGTGTGCGCTCTTCGCTTTCGCCTTCCAACTGCAATCCAGCCGATCCCTGTAAAATCATCACCCATTCACCTTGCGTCTGGCAGTACCAAAAATCGGGCGGACTGGCCTGTCCGGTTGAAACAATACGTTCAATCAGTACATTGGGTTGTGGCAGCAGCGCTTCGAAGGTTTCAGCGCTACCGCTTTGCGCCGCTGACGGAAAATCACGCAAAAGATTCGTTAACATGATGTGAGCCTGATGTTTTTGCTGGATTTATGCACTGTAACGCAGGCTTCACCCGGAAGGCTCACAGAATTTTACGGCGCCCGTTGACGCATCAATGACAAATCACCATGATCCGCGCCATCGTTACCCGTGGCATTCTCGCCGTCTGCGGGTACACCCTGCTAATTACTCACACTGGAGCCTGTGGTGTCTGAACTGACTAATGCATTGCTGGAAGAAATCGTGGCGGAAGTTCGCCCGTTAACACGTCAGGGCAAAGTGGCGGACTACATTCCCGCACTGGCCGGTGTCGACGCCGATCAGCTCGGCATCGCGATTGTCACGCCCGATGGTCAGCACTTTCAGGCCGGTGATGCTTCTACGCGCTTTTCCATTCAATCAATCTCCAAGGTGTTGTCGCTGACCGTCGCCCTGACATTGTATGAAGAGCAGGAAATCTGGCAGCGCGTAGGCAAAGAACCTTCCGGCCAGGCATTTAACTCGCTAGTACAGCTGGAGCTGGAACAGGGCAAGCCGCGTAATCCGTTTATCAACGCCGGTGCGTTAGTGATGTGCGATTTACTGGAAGGCCGTTTGACCGCGCCGCGTCAGCGCATGCTGGAGATTGTGCGTCGTCTGGCGCAGCAAAACGATATTCACTATGACCGTGTTGTTGCCCGCTCCGAATATGAGCATTCTGCACGTAACGCCGCGATTGCCTGGCTAATGAAGTCGTTTGGCAATTTCCACAATGATGTCAGCAAAGTGATGGAAACCTATTTCCACTACTGCTCGCTCTCCATGAGTTGTGAAGAACTGGCGCGCACCTTCCTCTATCTCGCCAATCAAGGCCGCAGCCAGCACGATAAGTGGACGGTGATTTCAGCCCGTCAGTCGCGTCAGGTGAATGCCCTGATGATGACCAGCGGCATGTATGACGGTGCTGGCGAGTTCGCCTGGCGAGTAGGAATGCCCGCGAAGTCGGGCGTGGGCGGCGGCATCGTCGCGGTGATTCCCGGTGAGATGTGTATCGCGGTGTGGTCGCCAGCGCTTGATCACTCCGGCAACTCCCTGGCGGGCACCGCGCTGCTAGAGAAGCTCACCGAGCGACTGGGTCGCTCGATTTTTTAATCGCTTAGCTCACCACATGCGATGGATTGCCCTGTGCAAATCCGTCGAGATTGGCTTCGATGCCGCGCAGCAGATTAGTCACCCCCTGCTGGCTGGCCCACGCGATGTGCGGCGTCAGGAGCAGGTTGGGCACATCGGGCTGTAACAGTGGATGGTCGGCAGCAGGCGGCTCACTGCTGAGCACATCCAGCGCCGCTCCAGCAATCACCCCCTGGCGCAGCGCGTGAGCCAGTTCCGTTTCATTGATCAACCCACCCCGCGCGGTGTTAATCAGCCAGACGGATGGCTTCATGAGCGCCAATGCTTGCAAATTAATTAACTGGTGCGTGTGCGGTGTCAGCGGGCAATGCAGCGTCAGAACATCGCTGCGCGCCAGCACCTCTTCAAAAGGGGTATAACCTGCACGTGGCGTGGTGCTGCCTTTGCGATCGGCATACAGCACCGTCATGCCGAGCGCTTCTGCCATAGCACCCACCGCGCTGCCGATGTCGCCTTTCCCGACAATCCCTAAGGTCGCACCAAAAATGTCCTGAATTGGCTGGCGATGCACGCAAAAATGGGCCGATGCCGGCCATTGCGCGCGCGTACTGTTGGCGTAATCCACCAGATGGCGGCGCAGGGCAAACAGAGCGGCGATCACGCCTTCCGATACGCTGCGGGTCGAGTAGCCTGGCACATTGCTGACCACAATGCCCCGTTCGCGACAGGCCTCCAGATCAATACAGTCGTAACCGGTGGCCGCGACACAGACGAAGCGTAAATCCGGCAGCTGACGCAGCGTTTCAGCGCGCAGCGGCACTTTGTTCGTTATGACGATCTGTGCACCGCGCAGCGCAGGCACAATTTCGCTGAGTGACGTCGTCCCTCGATAATGCCACTCAGTACACCACTGCGGGCGTGCAGGGGGTTGCGGCAGCGTGTCACCGTCCAGCGTCACTATTTTCATCGCGTCTCCGTGTTTATGTTTCCGTACTGTTCTCATCAGGTTGCACTAAGGTTAACAAATGCTGGGCGTTAAGTGACTTTTTTCAAAAGGTGCGAATTTTTTCTTAATTAGCCTGAGTTTCTTTAACCCTTCTGCGGCAATGGCGTTACACTTCGGCCTCTTTTGCTGAATCTTTTCGTCGCCACCATGACCTTTTCACATCAACTTCGTCAACGCCTGACTGCTTGTATCGCCATCGTGGCGGTGCTGCTGCTGTTTGTCGCGCCAATCGTGTCGAAGACGTTGATGGAACGGCAAAACCGTATGATGGATATGCCTTCACACGGTATGACGTCTGATATGTCGATGCATCATCACGAGATGATGATGGATATGGCAATGCCGGGCATGGACCATCATAAGATGGATGACGGTGAATTCGCCTGCGGATACTGTGACCTGTTGGTTCATGTGCCGCTGCTGATGTGGGTGTTTGTCCCCTTCATCTGGCTCATCATGGTGATTTCCCGCGCCCCACCGCTGCCGCGACGGCAGGCACCGGTGATACGACGCTTTAGCCCGACACACCGAACACGCGCGCCCCCGGTTTTTCTTTCCTGCTGATTTAATTTTCAAGCGGTGCAACCCTGTTTGCGCCTCGGCATTCTCTAACCGGAAGGAAGACGGCTTTGTCTGCTGCTCACTCTGCAGCACCGCGCGGTGCGGTGCTTAATTTACTTCGTCGCTTACATTTTTATATTGGCCTGTTTGTCGCACCGTTCATATTCGTGGCGGCGCTCAGCGGCACGTCATATGTACTGACGCCACAGCTGGAAAACGTCATCTATTCGGATGCGTTAACGGTGCAACCCAACGGCAATGCACAGCCCCTTTCTGCGCAGATCAGTGCTGCACGTGCTTACGCAGGTGAAAAGCAGCATATCTATGCTGTGCGTCCAGCGCCGGGTGCGAATGACACCACCCGCGTGCAGTTCAGCGATGCCTCACTGGGTGCTTCACAGTCACGTGCGGTGTTTATCGACCCTTACAGCCTGAAAGTGAAAGGCGATATGCCGGTGTACGGCACCAGTGGCGTGCTGCCGCTGCGTACCACCCTCGATCTGTTACACAGCAGCCTGTTGCTGGGTGACTTTGGTCGCAACTACAGCGAACTTGCAGCTTCCTGGCTGTGGGTTGCCGCGTTGGGCGGTGTGCTGCTGTGGCTGGGTACACGCCCGAAACGCCAGCTGAAACGGGCCAAAACTGGCTTTGCCTTTAGTCGACACTGGCATGTCACGCTGGGTCTGACGCTGGTGCTGGGATTGGTGTTCTTTTCGGTTACCGGCTTAACCTGGTCGCAATGGGCGGGAAATAATATTGATCGCTGGCGTACTGAGTTGAACTGGCTGACGCCGCAGGTCAACACCGCACTCAATCGTGAAGCGCCCGCTGCACCCGCCGATCCGCATGCTGATCATCACGCAATGCCGGGTATGCCAGAAATGGATATGTCGGATATGTCGATGTCCGGTATGTCGATGTCCGCAATGGCAAAACCGACGGCACAATCCGTGAAACCGCTGCCTACTAACCAGCCTGACAGCGATTGGGATCGCGTGCTTCATGCGGCGCGCCAGGATGGATTGAGCGCCAGCAAGCTCGAATTGCGCCAGCCGAAGAGTGTCGACAAAGCCTGGGCGGTCACGGAAATTGATCGCAGTTGGCCAACCCGCGTAGATGCCCTCTCCGTTAACCCGCAAGATTTTTCGATTGTTGATCACGTCTATTTTGCCCAATTCCCGCTGGTGGCAAAACTGACGCGCTGGGGAGTAGATGCGCATATGGGGGTGTTGTTTGGCCTGCCTAACCAGCTGCTGCTGGCGTTCTTTGGGCTCGGTTTGTGCAGCATGATCGTGTTGGGTTACCGCATGTGGTGGCTCCGTCGTCCTCAGCAGGCAGAAGCCAGCCCGGCACAGACGTTAACCGAAACCTGGCTTGCCATACCGCATTACACCAAAGGTACCTGCGTGATGGTGGCGCTGGCGCTGGGCTATGCGCTGCCGGTAATGGGCGCGAGTTTGCTGGCGTTCTTAGTGATAGATATCCTGCGCTGGCGTAAGCAACAACGCATCCCGATGACTGAAGCCGAAATCATGGCGGCGCAGCAATCTCCGCTCGGTATTATTCGCGCTCGCTTTGCGGTGAAACGCAAAGAGATGCGCTACTTCCTGCGCGGCGTGTGCATTCTGGCAGTGATTGTCGTCACGGTGATGAGTAATGCCATGATTGGTGGAGTGATCGATCAGTACGGCATTCCTTTCAGCCACTGGTCGCTTTCGATGTACATCACGCAGGGGATGATGATTGCCTTATACAGCGCAGTTTTCACCGCACTGATGTCAATTCCGTTATGGTATTTCTTCCTTGGCGAGAGTGACCCACAAGGTAAATAAAGGTGGGTGCGCAGGGATGCGCACCGAACCGAGTCCACGCCACTTAGAAGTCCGCTTTCAGCACCACGCGGTAATGGGCTTTACCCGCTCTCACGTGTTCTAACGCGGCATTGACCTGCGACATCGGAAACTCCTCAACCTGAGGTGCGATATCCACGCGCACGGCCAACTTCAGTAACGCGCGCAATTGAGAGGGAGAACCGGTAGAAGATCCGGTTAGCGCACGGTCGCCGACAATCAAACTGAACGCCGGAACCTCAAACGGCTTCATCACCGCGCCCACCGTGTGGAACTTGCCTTGCCGCGCCAGTGCCTGATAGTACGGCTTCCAGTCCAAATCCACGGCTACGGTGCTGATGATCAGATCGAACTGCCCGGTTAATGCATTCAAAGCTGCCGCATCGCGGCTATTCACCACCCGATTGGCTCCCATCGCCAGAATCGAGTCGGTTTTGCTGGCGTTGGAGCTAAATGCAGTGACTTCCGCGCCCATCGCACGCAGCAGCTTGATCGCCATGTGACCTAAGCCGCCAATGCCAATCACACCTACGCGACTAGTGGCATTAATGTTATGCATCAAAAGAGGTTTGAACACGGTGATCCCGCCACACAGCAGCGGCCCCGTTGAGGCCAAATCCAGCGACTCCGGCAATGGAATCACCCACTGCCAGTTGGCGCGCAGATGGCTGGCAAAACCGCCGTGATTGTTGATGGTGGAGACTTTACCGGTCTGGCAGTTAACCTGATCGCCCGCAATACAGGCATCGCAGTGCTGGCAGCTTTTAGCCGTCCAGCCGATACCCACTCGTTGGCCGATGTGAAGCCCTTTATTTTGGGCTGCATCACCCAATGCCGCTACGCGACCAATCACTTCATGACCGGCAATCAAGGGATAGCGCGAACCGCCCCATTCGTTGTCGATCATCGACAGATCGGAATGGCATACGCCGCAGTAATCGACTTCAACCTGCACGTCTTCCGCTGCCAACGGACCGGCATCGTATTCAAAAGGCACCAACGCCTCACCCGCTTGCAGAGCGGCATAGCTGGAAATCTTCATCACTGTCCCCTGGATTTTGCTTGAGAGGAAAACAGATTAGCAAAGTGGCAGGCAATTTTATGCTGAACAATCAGTTTATTAGGCGGGAGGATGCTGTTGAAACATGAGATTCAATTGATGGGGAAGATAGCGGCGCCATTCAATGCGCATCCGTCAGCGAGGTTGCCGCTGCAGATAAGCGCAAAGCATCGCGCCGCTATGAGTCGTACCTAAGCGAGTATTAGAAATCCGCTTTCAGTACCACGCGGTAATTGGCTTTACCGGCACGAACATGATCGAGCGCGTCATTGATTTTCGACATCGGGAACGCTTCAACCGTCGGTGAGACGTCAGTGCGTGATGCCAGCTTCATTAGCGTACGCAGCTGGCCTGGTGAACCGGTTGATGAACCGGTAACAGCGCGGTCACCCATGATCAGGCTGAAGGCCGGCACTTCAAACGGCTTCATCACTGCACCAACGGTGTGGAATTTACCGTGCGGCGCCAGCGCCTGGAAGTACGGCTGCCAGTCCAAATCAACAGCAACGGTGCTGATGATCAGATCAAACTGACCTGCCAGCGCATTCAGTGCCTGTGGATCACGGCTATTCACTACGCGATCGGCGCCCATCGCCAGGATGGATTCGGTTTTGCTGGCGTTGGAACTAAAGGCTGTCACCTCGGCACCCATCGCGCGCAACAATTTGATCGCCATATGACCCAGACCACCAATACCAATCACGCCCACACGGCTGGTGGCATTGATATTGTGCATCAGCAGCGGTTTGAACACGGTAATCCCGCCGCACAGCAGCGGACCTGCCGTGGTGATATCCATCGATTCTGGCAGTGGGATGACCCATTGCCAGTCAGCACGCAGATGGCTGGCGAAGCCGCCTTTGTTCATGATGGTCGGCACTGAGCCGTTTTCGCAGTTAACCTGCTCGCCATTGATGCAGGCATTACAGTGCTGGCAGCTTTTTGCCGTCCAGCCAATGCCCACGCGCTGACCGACTTTCAGGCCTTTATCTTGCGCGGCATCGCCCAGTGCACTGATGCGACCAATCACTTCGTGACCCGCAATCACCGGGAACGCCGAGATGCCCCACTCGTTATCAATCATCGAGAGATCGGAATGGCACACGCCACAGTAATCGACCTCAACCTGTACCTCTTCAGCTGCCAGCGGACCGGCCTCATACTCAAAAGGCACCAGCGCTTCGCCTGCGTTCATCGCGGCATAACTTTTGATTTTCATTACTGTCCTCTGTTTCAGCGTTTTCGACCCACTAGTCTAGCAGAGCGTACGCCAGGATTATGACGATAAATCAATCGATTATCCGCGATAGGTCAGAATAGCATTCAGGGTTAAAGCGGATCGTGATTGAGTGGGCTGCGAAAGGCGTGGCGAGCAGCATCAATCAGTTGGCTGGCGGTGACGGTGGATGGTAAATGAGACAGCACTTTATTGGCCTGCCAATAACACAGCACCATTGCTTCGTCAGTTTCACTTTCCGCCATTTCGCGCAGTCGTCGACGCAGGGTTAACACATCCAGCGTTTGCTGCTCATCCACCATCTCCGCAATGGTCTGATTGATAACCTGATGGATGATTTTCCAGGACATTTCGGCAAACACATTTAACCTCGTTGCTTAACTATTGGCTCCAGGCAAATGAATACAATGCACGGCACAGACCGCACAAAAAGGAAACAAAGCTGGCATAACTATAGCCGTTTATTTTCTGAGCAAACGGTGGAACAGCTGACATTCTTGTAGCTAGCGGATCTATAAAACGATTTTTATTGAATGTCGTATCCCACAAGCCGAATGTCCTTGTAACAAAAAAGCATAATCCCACGCTGGCTGTCGCCGCCGTGCTTTGCCAAAGTAGAGCAACGTTTAACCTCGCAACAGGGAATGAATATGAGTCAAACCACCGCTTTACACGCCGATCCACTGATTTGGGGCCAGGGTCCCAAAGTATTCGAAGTGTTTCTGGAGCCCACCTGCCCGTACTCGGTGCGTGCGTTTAACAAACTCGACGCGCTGCTGGCCTTGGTGGGCGAAGATAAGATGACGCTGAAGATTCGGCTGCAATCGCAACCGTGGCATATGTATTCAGGTCTGATTGTGCGTTATATCCTTGCGGCATCAACGCTGCCGGAAGGCAAAGCCGCAGCGAAAAAAGTGTTGCAGGCGGTTGCCGATCATCGTGAGGAGTTTGAATTCACCGATCATAGCCATGGCCCCAACATGGACGCGACGCCCAATCAAATTCTTGAGCGTTTGCAGCAGTACAGCGGCGTTGACGCACATGCGCCTTTCCTGCGTGCTGAGCTGCAGAATGAGATCAAATGGCACAGTAAGTACTCACGTCAGAACGGCATTCACGTCTCGCCGACGTTTATCACTAACGGCCTGGTGCAGTTGGATATTGGCAGCGGTGACGATATTGAATCCTGGGCGCAGCGCATCCTCGCCTGACGCCTTCAGCCCGCTGCGGCGGGCTATCCCCATATTTCGCAACAGATTTCAGCTTGCACTGACGCTATGAATTCCGATAATCGTTATCTACCTAATTATATAGCGAGAAAAGGAATGCGCCTTAACCACCTCACAGCACTGCTGTTTACTTCCGCGGCGGCACTTAGCCTGCAGGCACAAGCTAATACTGATATTCGTGTCACCTATGCCGGCTCGATGGGTAAGGTCATGGACCAGTCATTAGGTCCAGCCTTTGCTAAACAAAACGATGGCAAATATGAAGGTCAGGGTCAGGGCGCTTACGGTATGGCGCGTCTGTTGGCGAGCAAGAAAATCACCGCCGATGTGTTTGTATCCATCACACCAGGCCCGATGCAGATTCTTAAGGATGCGGGATTGATCGACAATGCCGTGCCCGTAGCGAGCACCAGCATGGTGGTGGCGTATAGCCCGAAAGGGAAATTTGCGGAGCAGTTTGCAAAAGCCAAAGGCACCGATGCCAGCTGGTTAAAAGTCCTGGCCACGCCAGGCATTAAGTTTGGTCGCACCGATCCTATCAACGATCCGAAAGGTCAGAACATCATCTTTACCCTGCTGCTGGCTGAGAAGTATTACCATCAGCCAGGTATCGCCGACAAAATCCTCGGTGGCTACCAGAATCCGGCTCAAACTCATCTCGAAGGCGGCCTGCTGGCGCGTCTGGAGAGCGGCCAGGTGGATGCTGCTGCGGGCTATGAAAGCGAAGTGATCTCGGCACACCTGCCTTATGTGGCCCTGCCGGATGAGATTAACCTGAGTAATCCAGCCATGGCAAAACAGTGGTATGACACTGTCAGCTTCAGCGTGAAAGACAGCACCGGCAAGGACAAAGAGTTGCATACCCAGCCGATGGTGTATTACGCCGCGGTGTTGAAAAATGCCCCCCATGGCGCCGCTGCGGGTAAAGCTTTTATCGATTTTATGCTGAGCCAGCCGGGTCAGGCGCTGTTTAAACAGAATGGCTATGCTGCGCCGAAAGGCGGTGCTGTTTACCCATAATGAAAAAGGGTCATACTGCCGCGCTGTGGCTATCGCTGCCAGCACTGTTGCTGCTGGCGGTCCCCTTTGTGACGCTTATTGGCATCACCCATTGGCAGCATTTGCAACTTGCCTGGGGTGATGGCAATGCCATTAAGACTTCACTCGGTTTAGGGGCTATCGCGCTGTTGCTGATTTTTGTCAGTGGTTTACCGGTGGCTTGGTGGCTGTCGCAAGCACAAGGCCGTGCACGCTTTATCGTGGAAATGCTGGTGATGATCCCGTTGCTGACGCCACCGCTGGCCATGGGAATATTGCTGGTGAGTGCCTATGGCCCTTATAGCGTCCCGGGCGAACTGCTGGGGAAAATCGGCTGGACGCTGGTGAACAATCCCGCCGCCTTTATTTTGGCGCAGTGGTATGGCGCACTGCCCTACTTTATCACCACCGCGCGATCGGCCTTTGCCGGCGTGCCCCAGGATATATTGGATGCGGGTCGCACGTTGGGGGCATCATCATGGCAGGGATTCTGGCGCTTGTCGGTTCCGCTGGCCGCGCCGGGATTGGCTTCCGCTACCGCATTGGCTTGGGTACGTGCAATGGGCGAGTTCGGCATTGTGATGATTTTCGCCTATTTCCCGCAAGGGATGCCGGTTCAGCTGTATAACAACCTGCAAAATGATGGCGTAGACGCAGTGTACGTGCTGCTGTGGTTGCTGCTGCTGTTTACCTTGCCGGTGCCGCTGCTGTGCTTTGCCGCTTCAAGGCGGGTACGCGGAGAGCATATCGCGCTTAATTAAGTCCAGTGCATAACGCGCCCGCTAAGGCTGAGCGCGTTTCTCACTTTCCTGCATGGCTTGATGCAAAGTCTCAAGTAGCGGTTCAATCTCCAGGGGTTTAGTGAAAATGGCAAACAGCCCATGAGAAAACGCCTGACGACAAGCCTCAACCTTGTCTTGATCGGTCATGATCACTATCGGTAGCAAAGTATGGCGAGCGGCTAAACTCACCATGACGTTAAGTTCCTCTGCGTCTGCGGTTTGCACGTCCACCAGCAAGCAACCGCGCAAGGGCTCATCGCTGTGTACTGCAACAGCAAACGACGCGATATCAGCAAAATCAGCCACTTCATATTCGATGGCTTTCAGCACAAAACCCAGCGATTCACGCACTGACAACTCATTATCCACTAACCAAACTTTTGCGCTCATTCCCTTCTCCGCCAACGGTGAAACTCAGTTAACTTTTGCATCGTGACCCATGCAGATTGCTTGCCATGGCAGTGGCACCCTTTTGCATCATGATAAGCAAGATTGAGGCGGTTTTTTATGTTCAGAAAACAGTAAAAAAAGCCCTCCGTTGACAGGAGGGTTATCAATATCGCTGTTCAGCCTGTTGATGCAGTGTGCAACTTTTATCTTTATTATCCTTGTTATTCAATATGTTTTACCGTCCAAATGACGATTTCAGACGTCTACCTAAGACAACTTTGATTTAGAGTGGTTGCTAATTCAGTCCAGCGTGGGCTGCGCTTTCTGCTGCTGCAAAAGTTGAAAGCGAAACATAATCTGCTTCAGCCGCAGTCCTGTCTGAGTTTCCTCATTCAATTGATCATTCTCGCTTTGAGCGTAGCGCCGCAGTTGCTCTTCAACCGGTATCTGTTCGTTAAAGGCTTGCATCGCTGAAAATATGCCGGTTTTCAACTCACTAACCGTCAGATACTTGCCTTTGGTTTTGTCCAGACTGTTCAGTTGCTCGGCCATATTTTCCAACTGCGCCATACCGCGGTGCCAGCTTGCCAACCGCTCCAAAGGTATCGCTTGTTTTTCTCTGCGCTGTTGCTCTACCAATGCTTGAGCCGCAGCAACTTGCTGCTGATGTGCGTGGCGATACACACTGCCGCAGGCAAGCACCAATGCCCCGGCCAACATTGCACAACAGGCACCACTCAAAAATGATTTGAATGATGACGGGGTTGCACGCATCGCTGATGGCTCATCGGCATCGGGATAAACAACATAAACGCGGCTCGGATGGCTGTCCTGTACGCCGCTGGGTGCTGCCGGAATAAGCTGCACCGGCGAGTGCAGACTTTCTTGCAGCTGTGTCATTGAGTGTTTGACCTGATGCAATAACGTGTTGGCCTGTGCAAATTCCCTGATGCCAAAACGTAACAGCGCTTCACGCAGGGATATCAGCAGTCGCTCGGTTTCTATCAGTTGGGTCAGCATTTCGCTGCCCTGCAGCTGCCAGCCACGATAGAGACTTTGCAGACGTCGAAACATCACGCTGAGGATATCGGCACGCGCATCAATCGCCAGCGGCCAGAAAACCGACCACTGATGCACCACCAACGCATCAATCAAGTTCAGACCTTCGTTCAGACCGCTTAAACCCGTGTTATGAGCACGCGCGAGGGTAAACCAGGCCGCACTCTGCAACTCCAATCCATTTTGTTCAAACAACCCCAGCGTGAGTGTCTCCACTTTGCCCCAATCAACATCGGGCCGGGCGGGATGCGTCAGCTTGTTCATCTCTTCCCGCAACTGGGCATAGCCGGGTAAAGTGCGCGGATCTGCTCCGGTTTTGATCACCTGATTCATATTCAACAACCTGCCTTGTTTATCGCGTCGATTCATTGCCGATTAACTGCTGCTGCTTTAAATGACGAAGCAGCACTCTGCCCTCTGGTTTGAATTCTGTGCCGTAGCGCACCAGGCCGATTTCGGTGAGTTCGGCATCAATGGCATAGCGCAATTCGCCGGGCATCGTTTGCTCCAGCAATGCTACATCGATACGCTTTAGGCGCGGTTCGTACTTCAGCAGCACAGTTGAAAAGGTGGAAAGCAGCTGATGTGCTGTACCGGGCATCCCCTGCAGGATGCGGGTCATATCCGGCAGACCGTAATCAGGGATGTGAGCAATAGAGCCTGCGCGGGTGTTAAGGATGCGCTGCAGATTATCCAGCACCGAGAGAATGACCTGGTCCCGTTCGCTTACGGCATCAAGTTCCAGCCCGCCACTAAAATTGCCGTAAAGGATCTCGTAAAGTGAAGGCATCATTATGGTCTCTTAGCCTTTTCCGCTAGCAGCGTTAGGGTACCGTCACCCAGCTCAATCACGCGCGCGTTGTCCGGATCGAGATCATTGCGGGTCAGTAGCAGTCGCCACTGATCATCCTGAGTGTCCGGCGACAGGAACAGCCCGGCCACCGCCACGAACTCCGCCTTGTCGTCCATAGGCATATCGATACTGACTGACTCGCCAGGGCGTAAGCGGATGTCCTTTTGTGCCAACAGGTCCGCCTTCAGTACCTGACTGTCAGCAGCCAGCAATGACGGATAATCTGACGCGTCAAAAGCTTTACTGTCCTCCAGTTGCCATATGCGCACCACGGTTGAGAGCGCTGCGCCCTGCGCGTTACGGTTTGCCCCTTCACGGGCGCGAAAATCGAGGTGCAGCGTGCGTATTTGTTTGTAAAAAATGGATTTTGTTACGGAGACGGTGCCCTCTGATACTTTCTGCGTCAGACCACAGCCGCTGACGCTCAACGCCAGCATAAGAGAGATAAGCGTTTTACCAGCGGTAGTCGCCCTGTTCATCGGTTTCGGTCCTTGAAGGTTGTACCCGGACGCGTTGATAGCGACCGAGTTGTATGGTTATCAGATCAGACTCGTGGGAGCCCGAAGGTTGTGTCAGAGGCAGCACAGCAGTACGCCCCAGTTGCTTTGCCGCGCCTGTCCGGCAGCTCAGCTGCGCATCAGGCATCAGTGCGCGGTCAACGCAGAGTTCCAGTCGCGCATCCAGCTTTGCCCCCAGGTAGACGTGCAGCAGCGCCATCAGGTCACCGTGCAGTTGCCCGCCGGGGAGCCAGCCCTGGACTTCCTCACGGTTATCGGTTAACAGTCTCAGCAACACCTGACCGTTGACGTCGGTGGCATGCGTCCCCATCACCGGGCGGTGCTTCAGACTGACCGGGTGGCGCGTGCTCATATTCAGCAGGGAAGACTGAGGAATACGACGGGGGTCCCAGGGAACGACCTGCGCGCCTGTGTCCGGTGCCAGCAGGCTCACCAGTGAGGTAACGCCTTCCGCAGTTCGCCCGGGCAGCAGCATCACCGGCAGCAACGCCAGGAAACGCGAGACCGGCGTTGCGATATTTTGTGCGCAGCCGCTTATCCCCAAACCCGCCAGCCCCAGCAGGTACTGAGATGTGTTATCAGCACCGCCAGGGATGAAAGTTGCAGGATAGGTGTATTTGCGCCAGATGCGGTAAAACTGCGTTGTCAGGCGGTGGCTGAAAATATCCAGGAAATCCTGTGTAGCCTCATGCCCTTCTCGCTTCCGCGTAATGTCGTCGAGAAAGTGAGTCGGGAGCGGAGACTCGGTGCCATAGAGCCCCATGAAATTAATGCGCACTGTAGGCGGCAGGTAAGGATGAGCGGGCGCTTCCGCACTACGAATTTCCCCCGCCGGGAAGCCCATGCCGGGATGAGGCCGGAAGCGAACCGGCTCATGCCGCACCTGCCAGGTGCTGCCCGGCACGGGTGCATCAGGGTCGCTCCTTTCCAGCAGCTGACAGAATCGGTAAAAATTCATGTAAGGCAGCCGGTCGCCCAGCCGCGCGATTAGCCGGGCAGGCGCTGACTGTGATTCTCTTTCCACCGGATGCATTTTCCTTCAGGCCGGATAATCAGGGAGAGCTGAATGAACTGGTTCATGTCCGCGTAAAGCGACAGGAAGCGGTTAAGCATCTCGCCAAACAGGTGTATGTCGCCGTCACCGCTAAAGCCGCTGCTGTCGAGCGTCACCTCAACGTCGAGACCGCGCAGCAGGTAACCCGACTCAAACCGCTGCAGGCGGTGATGCTGTACGTCAAGGATCGCATCCAGCCTGCGGTTGCAGAGTTCGTCATCCTGCCAGTTGTATAGCGCCAGCGTGCCGCGCAGCACTTCCGCGCTGCTCATCATGTTGATGAAACCGGAACCGAGGTGGCTCAGTACCCGCCAGTGAAAGCGGTCTTCAGCGGGTGGATAGGCAGGCAACGTCGGACGAGTCAGATTGCGCACCGTCACCGGCGTCTGCAACACCTGTTCGCAGCGGTCCAGCAGGGTGCTCTGCAGCGCGCGACGCGGAAGCTGGCCGTTGGTGCCGGTGATGCGCAGCGAGAGCGTATCGCGGGAAAGTTCGTGCCCCTCCTCCCACTGCTGGCCGCCGAGGATAAGCCAGGTATCATGCAGGCCGGTGACGCCCCGACGCACGCGGGTGTGGAAGTATCGCTCGGGGGCGTGGCGTCGCATCATGCCGCCCCGGTGCCGGAAGCTGGTGAAAGGAACGTATTCAGCCGCACCGGTCAGCCCTGAACCGCTGACCGCATCCACCGAGTAAATTTCGGTGTGTCCGTCCTGCAGGCGCTTTGCGCGCAACAGATATTCGCTCTCAAGTCCGTTTACGGTCAGCGGATCCGCTTCCAGCGTGAACAGGTTAATCACCGGCACGCAGTGCAGTCGCAGGGAGGCATCGGTCACCGGCAAATCACTCTCCCACGCCTCACTGAATACTACTTCGATATCAAACCAGGCCAGCCCGGGCGGAAACTGGATGTTTTCCAGTCCGTTCAGGCTTACAAAGCGAAACTTCTCCGGGAAGGTGAAGTACTCCAGCAGCAGCTGATAGCCGCTGAAGGCGCTGTCACCCTTTGGCCACAGCCTGTCGTCCTCACCAAATCCACCCGGGCTGAACCAGCCGCTTAGCGCGGTGCGTTCCTGCTGTCCGGCCAGACGGATATACATCGCAGCCTGACGACGGGTCAACCTCTGATGCAGCGCGGTCGCGACGGGCACGTCTTCTCCCAGCCACAGGCTGAGATGGCGCAGGTCACACTGGCTCCAGTCTGCCTGGCCGCTGCTGGCTATGCGCAGGCGCAGCACAGAACGTCCGTCCGGCTCGGTGCCCATCTTCACGCCCGAGATTGAAAGTGGATTAAGCGTAACCGGCTTCGTCGTGCGGTAGTGGCAGACAGTTTTTTGGGGCCTACGGGGCGGGAATACACCTCCAGCCCGGCGGGGGCGGTCTCCGCCATTTTCATTTTCGGCAGGTCAGGCGAGAGCGACACTATGCTCAGTGACGGGATAGTGCGCAGGTAATGCGGCCAGAGCATGCTGACCAACCCTTCGGTCAGCTCCGGCAGGTCATCATCAATCTTCTGGCGCAGCCGACCTACGGAAAAAGCAAATCCCTCAAGCAGGCGCTCCACAAAAGGATCCGGCGTGCCTGCCCGGTCCAGGTTGAGCATGGCGGCACGGTCAGGGTGGGTTTCGGCAAATTCTTTTGCGGCGTCGCGCAGATAGCGCATTTCGGTATCGTAATAACGTAGAGTCAGGTCTTTCATATTCTGGCGAGCCGCCCTTATCTATATGAACCCATACCATTTGTAGCTTTGAAAAACTTCAGCGATATCGGGAAGAAATAATGTCCGCTGCAGCCGCAATAGGGGTGACAACCACATTGGTCAGAATATTTTCGGCATAAATATCGGTGACCTGCTTATAGGCCCATAATTCAATCTTATACTGACTGGCTGTTTTACTCTGCTGGCCGTCACTGAATTTGAGGCTTTTTTCAGGGATGATGACGCCATTAATTTTTATATTGCTGACGCACACATTATCAGAATAATGAAAGCCGATTGACTGCATGTCCTTTTCTTCACAGGGGCTGACCGCTCCCGATTTATTTCGGGCTATAACATCAAAATCACCTTCGAACCTCGCCACTGTTCGCTTTGTGGCGGGTGACACGAGTTTCAGCTTTATTATGTTATCATTACCCTTTAGTTCAAGGTGATATTGGCTGTGTAATGCATCTGTCTCCAGAAGATGCTCTCCTCCCACAGTCACCACGTAGATATTTTCCTTACCCGAAAATGCAAGGCCATCAGGCGGAATATCAACAGGATAGTTCACCCCATTATTGACCACTGAGGCCTGAAGTCCTTTATAGCGATATACACCGGCGATATTATCACTGGATATCTTTCGGTATTCCATTCTTTGTGAGGTCGGCTGATTAACACCCCACAGCAGCACGGTACAGCCACACAGACTAAAAATTGCTAGGGCACACATCAGGTGCCTGATTGATTTCATCATTCCTTTGGACCATTTGTATTTAAATTAAAGGGAGAGGTAAGGCCTTATTAAGAAAACAATACCGATGCTCGCGCAGCATCGATACTCACCAGCCCTGCCAGCAGTTGTTCCATGTCAGACTGCACGCGGGTTTTATCCGTTTCACCCCGGCCCGCGCGCGCCCGGAGCAGTTTCAGCCTCCGCGATTTCACTTCATACAGCAAAGAGGGCTCCCACTTACCCAGCGTTATGCTGTCCGCACTGCTGTCCAGCGCGCCCAGCAGATGAAGCGCCATTTCCTGACGGCCGAATTGCTCGGCAAGTCTGGCCATCAGCAAACGCAATAACCACTGCTGGCGAGGTGACGTGATGCCGGGCCGCTGCTGCAGCCAGGCCAGCGCAGCTTCAATGCCCTCCCTGTCTGCCAGATCAGTGGCCTCGCTCTCCAGCTGCAGCACATCATCTTCTGCGCCAGCAGTCACAGAGACAGCCTCCGTTCCGAACACTCCCGCAGGCATTAGCACATGCTGCTGGATCCAACCCATGGTGACCTCATCCGCAAATGGCATTCCGTCACTGAAAGCCAGCGTCTCCAGCCCGGTGAGGCGCGACAGCAGCCCCTTCAGATCGTCCTGAACAATCGCTGCCAGCGCCGCATTGCCCGAACGCAGTTGCGCCTGGTGCTGGTACCACTGCAGGTCAAGCCAGAAGTGGTTGCCGCCCCGGCTGAACAGGTTGTCAGCCTGCTCGGCCAGTTCGGACCAGCTCTGCTGCAGCCACAGGCGCTTAAGCTGTGCGCGCTGGTCTGGCTTGGGTGGCTCGATACGGCTTTTGCCGTCGCCGGATAAAGGTGGCAATTGGCTGAGCGTGTCATGGCGGATGGTTTTCATCAGCCGGTGCGCGGCTAGCCAACCGCCGGGCTGGTCGCGCAGATAAGCGGCCAGCGTTCGCGCCTGGTCCAGCAGGTCACGTCCGGAACTGATAGCCGACAATGCTGGGGCGGCGGAAGCTGAAGACGACTGGGGGGCCGGACCGTCTGCCGCCGTCTGGGGCACCACCGCATCAGGGCCGCCAGCCCTCAGCAGCCGGGCCTCCAGCGCGCCGTAAAGACCACCAAGGCCGGCCCCACCCTGCGATCTGCATACGTCATCAATCATCAGCAGCGCCGCCACGGTTCGCTGCGCCGTTGCGGTCGTCACTTCAGGATAGAGCGTCAGCGTATCCAGCACGCGTGCGCTGGCGGGAAAGCCCAGCGCCGCCTCACGACTGCGCGCCCGCTGTGGATGCAGAGCATCACCGAAGCGCTGCATCAGGCCGGCAAGCAGGGCCAGACCGTCGGCAAACCCTTCTTCACCGTCTCGTTGCAGTCGCGCCCAGCAATACCAGACTGCCACACGGATATCTTTGGCTTCCTTAGTCAGCACCTGTTCCGCCAGAGTGCAAATAAGTGCCGTGTCCGCGCCGGACAACCTGTTCATCTCCTGCTGCATTTGCTGGAACGCATCGTTGTAGGTTGGGTCTTCGCCTGCTGAGTGGGTGTCCGCCAGGGGCTTCAGCCACGGCTCCCACAGCGAAACAGACTCAGTGGCCAGCGCGCGAAGATGGTCCGCATCCGCACCGCAGGCGTTAATCAGGGATTGCAAAGGCATTAGTCTTCCTCGCTGACAAAAGTTTCATCCGGCACGTCCGTTGTGTCACTGATGATGAATATGTCGCCCGGAAGCGTGAAGTTGCGCAGCTTCAGTAGAGCCAGCGGCCCCTCTCCGGCTTCTGTCCGCAGGATGTAGTTTAACGGGCGGCCGTCGGGAGCCTGCCAGGTGAGCTGCCAGCTGCTGCTGGTGCCCGGATTGGCTTTAACCTGCGCTTTATCCAGCAGGCGAATCAGGCCCCAGCTCCCCGGCATGTCGCCATACTGGCGGGTCCCGGCCTTCGTGCTTGTCCAGCTCAGCGACGCCCCGGCGCTTCAGTGTCAGCCGGCCAGGTGAAGCGTTTCCACACCGGTTGCTGATTCATGTACGTAAGCTTCTGACTGTCGATAATCAGGTCAGTCTGCATCACGTCTGCGGCCGTACCGGGGCGCAGCTCAAAGTGCAGCCCGGCCTCGCCGCGGGTAAACACCACGTCAGAAATCCGGCTGAGCTGATTAAGCGCCCGCAGAAAGGCCGGATTAAAGGTCAGCCCCTGGGCGTTGATGCTGTCCGGTACCCAGCGGGTGCCTTCGCGGTGCAGCACGCCGCTCAGACGCGAGTGCAGGAAGCGGGTGATGCGTCCGTTGTCCGCGTTCAGGTATTTCGCCAGCAGCGGCAGTGACACTTCGCTGCTAACATTTTTAAACGGATAGCGGCCGCCAAACGCGCTGTTCCACTCGTTCACCACCGCCTGCTGCCACTGGGCGTTCAGGCTTTCCGCAGCCGGCATCAGCACCTGCTGCCAGGCCTGCTCCATCGGGCGCACAAATACCGTCTGTCCGAAACCACTCCACTCCTGTCCAAGACCGGCGGCGACCAGGCTGCCGTAGTCTCGCGTGTCAGTCAGGTCCACGGTTTTCCCCTGAAACACCGTCTGCGCCAGCGTCTGTGTCATGGCCTGAGGGTCTGCTGCGTTGGTGACCTGCTGCAGGCGCAGACGCACCTGAGTCACGCGCGTCAGGAAGGTGCGCAGGCTCATGTTGCTGCTGCCCTGATTATCTGTCAGCGCCAGTAACGGACCGAATGTGGCATCCAGCGGGCCGCCCGGGCCGCTGTTCTGGTCAATGGCCGGGAGCTTTTCCCGACCGAGCAGGTTCTGCGCAGACTTCACCAGCGAGTCAGCAATAGCATCCCCACTCTGCCCGGTCCGTCCCTGCACGTTGAGCGTATTCATCAGCGCCACCAGCGGTGACTGGCGCACATCCGCCATCAGCGTGAGCTGGTCAATTGCGTCTGAAAGCGTCGGTGCCGGCTGCAGGCGCAGGCTGTTCAGGAAGTTCAGCCAGGCGGCGCTGTAGTCAGAGAAGTAACGGCTGGTCAGCCTGGCTTGCAGTCCGTCCGGTGATGCTGCCTGGTCGGCCTGCGGATTGTCACCCAGCACCCAGTCCATCTCTTCCTTGCGCTCGCGAGCCACTTTTTCAATGGCAGGTTTCACGCCGTCTTCCCAGGCCTGCCGGGTAAACATCCCTGGGACCACTTCATCGGTAGTGAACAAACGCGCCGTATCGGTATCGCCGGTCATGTCTGCCAGGCGCATGTCCGCATACTGTCGGGCGACCTGTGAGAGCATCCGCTGGTACTGGCGGGTTTCGCTGTTGGTTACCCCCATCTGGCGCACCAGCAGGGCGCGTACCTGACTGACAAGTTCATCATCGATCTTCAGCGCCCACTGCGGATGGGTACGCAAACTCTTGCTGTAGAAGGCCAGCAGCGGTGCACCTTCTCCCTGCCAATAACTGTCAGTCACGCCTTCACGCTGCGCCCAATCCCGTATCAGTGCATGACTAAACCACTCCTCATTCATTCGTTCCGGTCGCGCCAGCATCAGTAATAGTTTGAGCTGGGTGTAAGCGGGTCTTGCAAGCTGCTCGCGAAGTGGACTATCTGGCGGCAATGCGGCTATGGTTTTCAGCTTGGCCTTAAGGTGAATTGCCGCCGCATCACGCAGCAACGGCAGTGCGATCTTACTGTATCGCTCCGAAAGTGCGTGGAGTAGCGCATCATTTTGATTTAGCCCGGTGAAGTCATACCACGGCACACCGTGAGCAGACCGATTTTGCAGGCGTTCGATTCCCGCTTGCAATTCAGCGAGTGCACTCAGTCGCTGCTCAATCCCAACACTTTGGGACGCGCGAGTAATCTGATCCTGTGTCGTAGCAATAATATTACGATTGTAAATAAACGAGATAATTATCCCAGCAGCCCAGAGCACCATAAATACTGAACTGATAATGCATAATACCTGAGGCCATCCCAGACGATGTTTTACCGGGCGTAATCCCACAGGTAATATTGAAAGCGAAGCAAGTAACGAATCCCAACACGTATCTTTTCCCCAATGATGTTTAACCTCTCGGGCAGACTCCATTGCTGAAGGGCTAAACATAATCCCTGCAACGGGTAAAGGACGATGCGTATTCAGCAACTCAGTCAGAGACTGGCTGATACTCCTCGCTGACAGGGAGAGCTCAGATTTCAATGCAAGCAAGAATGTGTACTGAGGATCAATACAGATTTGCTGAATTCCTTGCTCTGTCAATTTAGCGTCCAATGTAAGTAATTGCGCCTCAATAACCTCAGATGTTGCCCGGAATGGTAATAAGCAACCGACAGACTGTGTAATTCTTCCTGAGCAGTCACCAGCCGGATATAACGACCAGACAATAAACGGCAGTCTCCATCCTAATAATTCATAACGAGAGGTAATTCTTCGGGAGAGTGTATCTATTTCCTGTGATGATAACGTGAAGTCGGATGAAGCGTAATCCAAAGCAGGAGATCGACTCAGAGATGATGTGACCCAAATCAAAGCATCAATCGGTTGATGGCATAATGCCTTAATCTTGCTGAACCAGTCATTATCCAAAGGTTGATCTGTATCTCCCCCCCACAACAGCACCGTACCTTGATGCTCTAGCCAGAACTGACTGCTAATGCCAGGGGCGAGTTGCTCCACATCCAGCTTACGCCCGGTGAGCATAATAATGGTCACTTTCTTTCGCCAGAAACGACCGAACTGATGGCCTAGTGCCAACTTGAGTTCAGATATGGCGACACTAGAGGCGGAGTTTCTATTCACTTGCTGGGTTTTATTATTTTTAACAGAGGCATCATCATCATTACGCTCTTGCAAGATGTTTCTAATTAAAATCACTCCGTAACTCATGCATAAAAAAATAAAACACATTCCAATGAAGGCGTAAAGCTTGCTTTGAAGCGTTAACAGGCCAATTCTCTCACCAAAACGATAAATACCCCAGGCAATCGCAGTGAGTACAAGAAAAATAACGCCATAACGACCTATCCAGTGCCTATCATTTCCTTTATCCGATGCGCTCATCATTTATTCCCTGTTGCACAATCATTAGTTTTCATCATTCCATTTTCTTTACTAATTCGTTTATCACGACTGAGTTGATAGCCCCTCAGGCGAAACCATTGTGGCCCACAACGGTGCGTTGGTACGATTACCACTCAAGATTAATTGCGCTTTTCCATTTCTGCAGAATTGTGCGGCGCAGGCGACGGCAACCCATGGAGCAGCACAACCAGGATATCCAAATATTGCATCAATATTATTTAAGTCCTGCCCGATATTGATTGGACTTTTTACAGCTTTTAATGCCGTGGCAACAGCAATATTATGTTCCGAATGGATACCAACCAGCCAGCCAGACTCTATCCTTTCACCCGTTATGGGAATCCATTTCAGGGAGTGCGCAATAGCATATTCCAAATCTTTAACGTCTGTATGATATGACTGTTCCGGACGATGCAACCGCGCAAGAATCGGTAGATTCGGCATAGGTAGTGAATGACCGAGCAGTAAGCCGACAATTGCTTCTGAAGTTCCCTCAGGATGTCCGGGTTCAATCTGTGCGGCTAAGACTAAAAGCATTGTTTTTTCACTACTGCTTTGATCTAACCATTGGTCAATGACGCCAAGGCCGGCACCGGAAATGCGCGTAACGGGTTGAGCTATGCTACTGTCATCCCAGCACTGCTTAAAAGTACTCTCTATCTGATGACTATTTAAGTGGCTCTCGCACTCAAGTAATACAGCAATAGATGTTTCTTCTGACATCATGGCAAGGATTGGGCTGAGTTCTCCCAGCACATTAGCGAAGCCTCGCTTCAATAATTGCTCAACAGCTTCCTCGTTATTTCTCTTTATACGACTGTGTCGAACACCCCGGTATCCCAACCATGATGGCTGTGTTTTCAATGCCGCCTTTTTTGGCCCAAAGCATCCCACTGTAAGTTACCTTGAGTATCAGTGTCAGTGCGAAAAGCAGTATGGAGACTTAATCCATAGACATTTAAACAACGCTGCCCGCGTTGTATTTCTCGATTGAGTTGTTTTTCACGTAACCGATCACTGTTTATAGCTGCATTGGATTGTCCCTTAAACCAGGCCAGACGGAAAAACAATAGAAAAGCCCAACCTAAAAAGGGCAATTCAAGCGCGTTCTCCCAAAATATTATGTTTTTCATGTCCGGTTTAGCGATCTTCATCATTATGGCGTAATTTATGCCAACGATTATCATGATGAGCAACATTAAAAGCCACACCCACCATTTTGGCGCCACCGGTTTAATTGCAGGTGATGGTATTAATTTGAGATTGACTGGCATATTTACATCGCCGTTGCTGATGGTAGGCTTGATATCAAGCTGCACCCACATGCACAACGATGCCCATGAAATGCCACTGGTCGCCCGTAGTCTTTGTAGGTTGCATGGCCCTCTGCGATAACATTTTTACCGTGCTTAGGGCAGTTAACAGGATCTCCCACTCGCGCAGCACCTACACCGTGAAACATCATCTTCATTGAAGCACTTAATACAGAGCCGCCGCCGGTATGTTTATCACCCAGCCGAATAATATTTTTCATTATTAAATATACCTTTAGTAAATTAGTTAAATAAGAGCTTTGTCACTAAATAAAACGGTTTTGAGGATTATCTTAAATAAAAATCACCGATTGAATGACGTTATATTACCGCTATAGCACAACATGAATTACATATTCTTTCTGATGAAATCATTTAATGCGTCTGCGGTCTGCCCGTCACCTGATCCAGGTGCTTCTTCTTCGCCAGCCGGGCAATCAGCGCCTCACCCGGTTTTTCCGGCGGAATATTGGCTTCGCGGGCCTCCACCCACTTCAGTTTGCCGTCCCATTCCGGCAAAGGCGCGGGCGGTAGCGGAACGATGTCGTTGATCTCGGGTATGGTGGGATGGGCGTAGGAGTAACCTGACAGTATCTTCCAGATAGCCTTATAGCGCCGTGCGCGTTCGGGGTCTATTTGCTGGCCTAGATAATAGAGCCTGTCTATAGGCTCGGGACCGGAAAATCCATTCCTTAAAAAACTCGCTGAGTTTGAATTACCTGCCGCCACTCCGAGCTGGAATGCATGCAAAGCCTCTGAATACTTTTTATTTATTTTGAGGCCAATCCCCAGCGATAGTGCTGCCTCGCCATTACCTTGCTCAGCGGCGCATAGCAACATCTGTTTTGCAACGTCGGGGGCAATGTCAACCGGTTCAAGTTTATCGCCCACATAGGCCTGTGCCAGAGCACTCCCTTCATCAGCCGCCTTGCGATAGTAACGCAGCGCCATGTCCTCATCCTGCTTCAGCCCCGCAGCTCCATGCTGCAGATAGATGGCGATAAAGTAGTAGCCGCTGGCGACTCCGGCATCGATAAGCTGCTGGCTGAAGCGGCGTCGTTCCGATGCAGTCAGCCCAAAATGCCCGCGCAGCGACCCGTTCTGCAGATTGATGGTGGCTTTGGCATGCCCGTTCTCCGCTGCAATCCGGTAGAGGCGCCCGACCTCCGTATCGACTTCTTCCTTCTGCTTCAGCTGGTTGTTCACCTGCAGCCAGCGGGCGTATCTGAACAGCACATCAGCTTCAGCTTCCGGCCCCAGAATAATCTCGTGTTTACAGGTGAAGGCCTGCCCGGTGCTGGCCCCACCGGGCGATGGGATACCACCCATGTTTATCTGAAGCGGGGAAGCGCTGTTATCGCACCCTGCCAGCAGCAGGCAGAGCATCACAATGCTTGCGTATCGCTGGCTGTACATGTTTGACATGGCATGCTCTTCCTTGTGTTTAACGGCTTACGCAGTCCTATGCCTCGCCCAGATAACGCCACGTCACGGGCTGCTCTTCTTCCGTTAGCCTGTCACGCAAGGGCCAGGGACGGGACTGAATGCGCGATACGCGGTCAGCCGGCATCGTATCCCCCTCCCTGAAGTAACAAACCTCTTCCGGGCCTGTTCCGCTGTCCGGTATCCAGGCCGTCTGCCAGTAACCGCTTCTCGGGCAGGGTTCTCCGCTGTGGCACAGCAGCAGCGACGTGCTCTGTTTATCAAAGTCCGGGGATTCAGGCAGCGGCCTGCCGGTCGCCGGGTTCAGGTGCTTCTTCTTCGCCAGCCGGGCAATCAGCGCCTCACCCGGTTTTTCCGGCGGGATGTTGGCTTCGCGGGCCTCCAGCCACTTCAGTTTGCCGTCCCATTCAGGCAAAGGCGCGGGCGGTAGCGGAACGATGTCGTTGATTTCGGGTACGGTGGGATGGGCGCAGGAGTAATCCGCCAGTATATTCCAGATAGCCTCGTAACGCCGGGAACGCTCGGGATCTTTTTTTAAACCAAGATAGCTAATAGGGTCATCTGGTAAAGGTTCATTAAATCCGTACCTCAAAAAACTTGCCGAAGTAGAGTTCCCCGCAGCGACCCCTAACTGATATACCCGCACCGCTTCCTGGTAATTTTTATCATTCTTGTAAATAATACCCATTATCTTCGCGGCCTCCCCCTCTCCCTGCTCAGCAGCGCAGAGATACATCTGGCTGGCAACCTCCGGGGCGATATCAACCGGCTCAAGTTTTTTAGCCAGATACACCTGTGCCAGCGCACTCCCTTCATCAGCCGCTTTACGATAGTAACGCAGCGCCATGTCCTCATCCTGCTTCAGCCCCGCCGCCCCGTGCTGCAGATAGATGGCGATAAAGTAGTAGCCGCTGGCGACCCCTGCATCAATGAGCTGCTGGCTGAAGCGGCGTCTTTCAGAGGCTGTCAGCCCAAAATGCCCGCGCAGCGACCCGTTCTGCAGATTGATGGTGGCTTTGGCATGCCCGTTCTCCGCTGCAATCCGGTAGAGGCGCCCGACCTCCGTATCGACCTCTTTGTCCTGCTTCAGCTGGTTGTTCACCTGCAGCCAGCGGGCGTATCTGAACAGCACATCAGCCTCAGCCTCCGGCCCCGGAATAATCTCGTGTTTACAGGTGAAGGCCTGCCCGGTGCTGGCCCCGCCGGGCGACGGGAGGCCACGCATGTTTGTCTGAAACGGGGAAGCGCTGTTATCGCATCCTGCCAGCAGCAGGCAGAGCATCCCGATAGCGGCGTGCCGCTGGCTATAGTTTTTTATCAT
Organism: Pantoea rodasii; assembly: GCF_002095465.1. Lineage (GTDB taxonomy): Bacteria > Pseudomonadota > Gammaproteobacteria > Enterobacterales > Enterobacteriaceae > Pantoea > Pantoea rodasii. Next base: position 85,290 of record NZ_MLFP01000020.1, read on the forward strand.
GGGCTGCTCTTCCTTGTGTTTAACGGCTTATGCTGTCCTAAGCCTCTCCCAGATAACGCCACGTCACGGGCTGCTCTTCCTCCGTGTGCCTGTCACGTAAGGGCCAGGGGCGGGGCTGAACGCGCGTTATGCGGTCGGCCGGCATCGTATCCCCTTCCCTGAAGTAACGCACCTCTTCCGGGCCTGTTCCGCTGTCCGGTATCCAGGCCGTCTGCCAGTAGCCGCTTCTCGGGCAGGCTTCCCAACTGTTGCACAGCAGAAGCGACGTGCTCTGTTTATCGAAGTCCGGTGATGCCGGCAGCGGCCTGCCGGTCGCCGGGTTCAGGTGCTTCTTCTTCGCCAGCCGGGCAATCAGCGCCTCGTCCGGTTTTTCCGGCGGGATGTTGGCTTCGCGGGCCTCCACCCACTTCAGTTTGCCATCCCATTCCGGCAAAGGTGCGGGAGGTAACGGAACGATGTCGTTGATTTCGGGTACGGTGGGATGGGCGTAGGAGTAACCTGACAGTATCTTCCAGATAGCCTTATAGCGCCGTGCGCGTTCGGGGTCTTTTTGCTGGCCAAGATAATAGATACTGTCAGTAGGCTCGGGACCGTAAAATCCTTCTTCTAAAAAGCTTGCAGAATTTTCATTACCGGCAGCTACCCCCAACTGAAATGCTTCAGCTGCCTTTTCATAATTCTTTTTTTCCATCAGGTTAATTCCCAGCGATAGCGCGGCTTTCCCGTCCCCCTGTTCTGCTGCGCAACGCCTCATCAGGCGGACTATGTCCCCGGTATTCTCAAGCCAGGATAACTTTTCGCCCACATAAGCCTGCGCCTGGGCGCTCCCTTCATCAGCCGCCTTACGATAGTAACGCAACGCCATGTCCTCATCCTGCTTCAGCCCTGCAGCACCGTGCTGCAGATAGAAGGCGATAAAGTAGTAGCCGCTGGCGACCCCGGCATCGATGAGTTGCTGGCTGAAGCGCTGCCGCTCAGTCGCCGTTAATCCGAACTGACCGCGCAGTGAACCGTTCTGCAGATTAATATTCGCCTTGGCATGCCCGTTTTCTGCCGCAATCCGATAGAGACGCGCAACGTCCAAATCCACCGACTTGTTCCGCTTAAGGTCATTATTTTTCTGTAACCAGCGAGCATATTTAAACAAAATGTCCGCAGCAGCATCAGGATTGGGTAAAATTTCATGCTGGCAGGAAAATGCCAGGCGGGCATTGATGTAGCTGAGTGAGTCCATAGAATTACTCTTTTTTAAAACTAGCGGAGCATTGCCCCCATCACAGCCCACCAGGAGGAGGCTGCACCATATTAATAGTCTGCGCATTAGTCCAGATCACTCCAGTTAGGTTTATCATAGTTAAATTTAATTAATGAAACTTTTGGCGACTTTCTATTCTCTGGCTTCTGATTCTCAAGATTCTTCTCAAGAAGATTTCCCCAGATCTTAAATGCATCTTCAGGATTATCCTGACCACCTTGCCCGTTAGTATGCAAATTCCATAATCTTCTTCTTAAATCCCGCGTCACACTCCCCCACTCATGAGCAATATTCATCTCACTGTCCACCTGCATACTGCGGGTGTTAATATTGGCAGAGCCATGTGTGGTGAACACGTCATTGATAATCATCAACTTGGAGTGAATATAAACAGGCATCCATTTATCTGGCGGAGAATCCATTGCGACCAGCGAGCACACATGCACTTTTAGACCAGGTATATCCACAAGGGGAATGATGCTCTCATCTATTTCTTTCTCTTTGTCTTTTATTGCAGCATCCCGTTCATAAATGTATTTCAGCTTCTCTCCATAGGGAGCATTGATGGAGGGACCGCTGGGCAGGCTGTATCGAAATTCTTCTTTCAGTTTAAGCTTGGTGATACCCGGCATGGTATCGGCCCGTCCAAGTAAATCCAGCATGCGCTGGGTATTAACGGTACCCGAACCAATACCCTCATCTGTAGCATTGGTCACTACAAACAAATGCAGAACACCATCTTTTTTGGAGTCGCGACCATTTTTTATCTGTTTTGCTACAGTTTCAGTAATTAATTTGGCCATCGGCGGCCAGCGGAAATACTGATTCTCTATATAGATAAACTGAGTGGCATTGTTGACCGCCTGTAAATAAAGCGTCTCGATATCCCGTTTTTGTTCCTGTGCCTGAGTACGAAGCAGTTGAGCCATAACCGGCGTGCCGTATTCAGGGCGGGGCTTCAGTTCTTTCGCCACTTTCTTTGCATTACGCAAAGCCAGCAGATCCTGATGCGTTTCCTTACACCACGCCTTAGCAAAATTCTCATGCAGGTGTTCCAGTATCGGGCCCGTTACCTGACTTGAGATATCCTGACGCGGGAGAAATCCGCTGGCTCCCATATTGGGTGCACAGGCATTCACGCTGCCTGCCCGCCCCCTGGATGAGTGCTCATCTGTATCCCAGTACTCATCGAGCATGTTGTGGCCCATCACAAAACCCACTGCATGCTCCGGTAATTCGTAATCCACCAGGACTGTTTTCTGGTGATTAGTGGCTGTCGCCGCCAGAAGTGCTACGGTCATTTTACTGATGTCTTTATCAAGGGCATGCAGTGATGCCTGATATTGTATCTCCGCACGTTCATCAACATTGAAGCCCCTGCTTACAAACTGCGGGAATTGCTTT
>NZ_MLFP01000021.1 GCF_002095465.1 Pantoea rodasii
ATCGCCACAGTTTTCATGCCGGCAACCATGCCGACGTGCTCAAACATACCGTTGAAAGCCTGATCCTTACCTCAATGATGGAGAAGGAGAAGCCTTTCCTCTATCTGGACACCCATGCCGGTGCCGGACGTTACCTGCTGAGCGGTGAGCACGCCGAGCGTACCGGTGAATATCTGGAAGGCATTGGGCGTATTTGGCAGCAGCCGGATGCGCCAGAACTGCTGAAGCCGTATTTAACGGCGGTTCGCAATCTCAACCCGCATGGCACGCTGCGCTACTACCCTGGCTCGCCGCTGATCGCCCGTTATCTGCTGCGTGAAGAGGACAAACTCGATCTGACCGAACTGCACTCCAGCGATTACCCGCTGCTGCGCACCGAGTTCAGTAAAGATGCGCGCGCACGCGTCGCCCGTGGTGACGGTTATCAGCAGCTGAAAGCCAAGCTGCCACCGCTGAGCCGTCGTGGTGTGATTCTGATCGATCCGCCGTACGAAATGAAAAGCGATTATCAGGATGTGGTGAAAGGCATCCAGGAAGGCCACAAGCGCTTCGCCACTGGCGTATTCGCACTGTGGTATCCGGTGGTGATGCGCCAGCAGATCAAGCACATGGTGAAAGATTTGCTGGCCAGCAATATTCGCAACATCCTGCAGATCGAACTGGCGGTGCGTCCGGACAGCGATCAGCGCGGCATGACCGCGTCTGGCATGATCGTGATTAACCCGCCGTGGAAATTGAAAGCACAGATGGAAGAGCTGCTGCCGTGGCTGCATAAGAAGCTGGTACCGGCCGGTACGGGGCATTATAGCGTCACGCAGATCGTGCCAGAGTAACCAGGCACGCCAGCCTTAAGGACTATTGTTATGTGGATCATTCTGGCTGGCGCACTCACCGTGCTGTCGCCTGCCAAACGTCTCGCCGTGTTACTGCTGTTACTGACAACACTGCTGGGCTTATTTCAGGATGTATTGGACTGGCCTGCCCTCGCTATTTTGGGTGCTATCGCCCTGCTGGCGTGGGTGCGGGTGGAAAATCCCACCAACCGCGCCGTGCTGCTGATCAGTGAAGCCCTGTTGGTGCTGATCGCCGGTGGCCTGTTCCTGCATCTGTTGCCGGGCTTTAATAACCCGCGTCAGATTGATGAATTGCAGGTGGGCCCCAACAGCCAGCCGTTCAGCTTCTACTACAACTTCGATAAAGCGCTGATTCCCTTTGTGCTGCTGGCCGCGTTGCCGACGCTGTTCCGTGCGCAGAAGTTTCCCGCACCGCACAAGATTCTCTGGCTGCTGCTGTTAGCGGCGATCCCGCTGCTGCTGTACGTTGCCGTGCTGTTGGGTGGACTGGCGATTGAGCCTCACTGGCCGGACTGGCTCGGCAGCTTTATGCTGGCAAACCTGTTCTTTGTCTCGCTGGCCGAAGAAGCCTTCTTCCGTGGCTATGTGCAACAGCGCCTGCGCCAGAAAATCGGTGGTGTGGCAGCCCTGTTGATCACTTCACTGCTGTTTGGTCTGGCGCACTTCCCGGGCGGCATGATGCTGGTGGCCTTCGCCACGCTGGCGGGGCTGATTTACGGTCTGGCGTGGCACTGGAGTGGACGCGTGTGGGTCGCCACCGGCGTCCATTTCCTGTTCAACATGACGCACCTGCTGTTCTTCACCTATCCCGCGTTACAGCACTAAATCTCGAACACCGCGAAATCACGTGCCAGCTCGGTAGCCGCAAACACCGACTGGCACTCCGCCAGCAATCTCTCCCGATCGCTCGACAAATACCGCGAACTGAAGTGGGTGGCGATCATGCGTTTCGCGCCTGCCTGCTTCGCCACTTCGGCCGCCTGAATGGTGGTGGAGTGTCCGCGACCGTTGGCTTTCTCTGCCATCGACGCTTCCATCGTGGTTTCATGCACCATCACATCCGCGTTAGCCGCCAGCAGCAGTGCCACGTCGGTAGGACCGGTATCACCGAAAATCGCCACCACTTTGCCTTTGGTCACAGGACCGAGATACTCCGCGCCGTTGATCATGCGACCATCCTCTAACTGAATCTCTTTGCCGTCCTTCAAGTCTTGATACCAAGGCCCGCGTGGCACCCCTTCCGCTTTCAGGCGCGGCGCGTCGAGGAAGCCTGGTTTGTCATGCTCTTCAATACGATAGCCAAAGCACTCCACCACGTGATTCATCGGATAGGCCGTGACGCGATACTCACCATCATCCAGCACTTCGCCCGCTTCAATTTCGACGATCTCCAGCGGGAAGCCAGTATAAGAGCCACTAAGACTGAGCGCCGTCTCGACAAACTGTTTGATGCCTTTTGGGCCGTAAATTGTCATCGGCTCCAGCAGCCCGGCCATGGAACGGCTGGTAAGCAAACCTGGCAGGCCGAAGATGTGATCGCCGTGCAGATGGGTAATGAAGATTTTTTCCAGCTTGCTGGGCTTGAGCGCGGAGCGCATAAACTGGTGCTGCGTCGCTTCACCGCAGTCGAACAGCCAGGTGTCGCCACGTTTCGACAGCGTCAGCGCAATCGCCGTAACGTTGCGTTGCAGGCTCGGCGCACCTGCGCCGGTGCCGAGAAAAGTCAGGTGCATAATGTCTTCCATGTTAGCGGGACGTAGATTTAACCCTATCATAATCATAGGCTGAACCTTTGCGCCGCTTGCGCAAGCAGCGTTACACTCTATGCCAATTTTCTTCCAACAGATGGACACAACGGATGACCAGACATTTTGACTACCTCGCCATCGGCGGCGGCAGCGGCGGTATCGCCTCGATTAACCGTGCGGCGATGCATGGCCAGAAGTGCGCGCTGATTGAAGCCAAAGAGTTGGGCGGCACCTGTGTCAACGTCGGCTGCGTACCGAAAAAAGTGATGTGGCACGCGGCGCAGATTGCCGAAGCCATCCACCTGTATGGCCCGGATTACGGTTTCGATACCACCGTGAACAATTTTGACTGGTCGGTGCTGGTGAAGAACCGCAGCGCCTATATCGATCGCATCCACACCTCGTACGACAACGTGCTGGGTAAAAACAACGTTGAAGTGATCAAAGGCTTCGCGCGCTTTATTGATGCCAACACCGTGGAAGTTAACGGCGAGACCATCACGGCCGATCACATCCTGATCGCCACCGGTGGCCGTCCAAGCCATCCGAAAGTGCCAGGCGCGGAATACGGTATCGACTCTGACGGTTTCTTTGAGCTGGATGCGCTGCCGAAGCGTGTTGCGGTGGTCGGAGCAGGGTATATCGCGGTGGAGCTGGCCGGCGTGGTTAACGCGCTGGGTGCCGAAACCCATCTGTTTGTGCGTAAGCATGCGCCGCTGCGCAGCTTCGATCCGTTGATTGTCGATACGCTGGTAGAAGTGATGCAGGCCGAAGGCCCAACGTTGCACACCGAATCGATCCCGAAAGCGGTGATCAAGAACGCCGACGGTAGCCTGACGCTGCAGCTGGAAAGCGGCCATGAACAAACCGTTGATTGCCTGGTGTGGGCGATCGGCCGCGAGCCGGCCACCGACAATCTCAACCTGTCCGTGACCGGCGTGGCGCTGAACGAGAAAGGCTATATCAACGTTGATAAGTTCCAGAACACCAACGTGAAAGGCATCTATGCGGTGGGCGATAACACCGGCGCGGTGGAACTAACGCCCGTGGCCGTGGCCGCCGGTCGTCGCCTCTCTGAGCGTCTGTTTAACAATAAACCGGACGAGCACCTGGATTACAGCAACGTGCCAACCGTGGTGTTTACCCATCCGCCAATCGGCACGGTGGGTTTGACTGAACCGCAGGCGCGCGAGCAGTACGGCGACGATCAGGTGAAAGTGTACAAATCCTCCTTCACAGCGATGTACACCGCCGTCACTCAGCACCGCCAGCCGTGCCGCATGAAGCTGGTGTGCGTCGGCGCGGAAGAGAAGATTGTCGGCATCCACGGTATCGGTAACGGTATGGATGAGATGCTGCAAGGCTTCGCGGTGGCACTGAAGATGGGTGCCACTAAGAAAGACTTCGACAACACCGTGGCGATTCACCCGACTGCGGCTGAAGAGTTTGTAACCATGCGATAAAAGATTTGCTTGAGTGCGCCCCATTCAATGGCATCTGTCTTTTGAAGGGGCGCCATTTATAGCGACCAGTGATGAGGCGGCGTAAAGTCTGCCTTTTTCACCTCTGCAACACCGGCAATTCCACCACTGCCACGCCCTGCTCACCGCTCTCCATCAGGCGGAACACCGTTTCCATCATGCCTGCCACATCCTGTTTCACCATAGTGATGTCTTTGCACAACAGCGCGACAAACGGGTCCCAGTCGAAGCAACCAATCGCCGGATGTTTATCATCGGACAATAAATCCTCGTTCCGCAGAAACTGCACCACCCCTTCCAGCGAAATGGTCGAGTTCACAAACAGGCCAAATTGCCCCACCGCATGCTGCTGAAAGTAACTTTTCAGCGCCGTTTGCGCTTTTTCCGGTTCATAGCCACACAGCAGCAGGTTCTCCTCCGGCACGGAAATACCTCGCTCCTGATGCGCCGCCAAAAAGCCGCGCAGGCGCTCTTTACCGTTGTGATCGCTGGCACGTCCGCCGACAAAAATCAGCGGCTGCGGGCACTTCTCCAGCAGGCTGCGCGTCAGGCTCAATGCGCCATGAAAGTTATCCGAAATCACTGAAGGTGCCAGCGAACCGGGCAGATCCAGATTCAGCGACGGCACGCCTGCGGCCTGGCAGAGTGCAGTGATGCGATCGGGATCGGTCGCTCCCGTCACCACCATGTAATCCACCTGCCAGGAGAGCATGGTGCGTGCCGCTTCCAGTTCCAAACCCGGATCGCGCTGCGTGCAGGTAATGACGGGGAACAGGCCGCGATCGCGCGCCATCTGCTCAAACTTCTCAACGATTGAGCCAAAATAACGGTTGTCATATTTGGGCACGATCATGCCGATGGTTTTCGAGCGCGTTGTGCGCAGCATGCTGGCCTGTCGATTCAGCGCATAGCCCTGCTCTTGCGCAATCCGGCTCACTTTCTCAGCAGTGCTGGCGCTGATGCGCCGCTTCTTCCAGTTGCCACTCAAAATCGCGCTCACCGCACTCGCCGAAACCCCGGTGAGTTCCGCCAGGTCATAAATGGTGGTTTTCTTGTTTTTGCCGATCCCCGTCACAGAACCCATCCCTTTATTGCGCTTTTTGTTGCTGGTTAAAAGTCGGGGTGATAGTTGTGCTTCATCGATTGAGCTACACCTAAAACGCCATTGATAAAGGATTATAAGATGAACTCGAACCTCTTCTCCATGCATAACCCTCTCAACGGAAAAGTCGCCGCCATTACCGGCGCGGCTTCCGGCATCGGCCTTGAATGCAGCAAAGTGCTGCTGCAAGCCGGGGCTAAAGTCGTTCTGATCGATCGCGACGGCGACAAGTTGCAACAACTGGTGGCGGAACTGGGCCCTCAGGCATTGCCGCTGCAGATTGACCTGATGGACGGCAAACAGGTTGATGGGATTCTCGACGACATTCTCAAGCTGACGGGCCGTCTGGATATTTTCCACGCCAACGCCGGTGCCTACATTGGCGGGCCCGTGGCAGAAGGCGATCCGGATATCTGGGATCGCGTACTGAAACTCAACACCAGCGCGGCCTTCCGCTGCGTGCGTTCGGTGCTGCCACATCTGATCGCGCAGAAGTCGGGTGACATCATTTTCACCAGTTCAATTGCTGGCGTGGTGCCGGTGATCTGGGAACCCATCTACACCGCATCGAAATTTGCGGTGCAGGCATTTGTGCATTCAACCCGTCGCCAGGTGGCGCAGTATGGCGTGCGCGTCGGAGCGGTGCTGCCAGGTCCGGTGGTGACAGCCCTGCTCGATGACTGGCCGCAGGAGAAACTGGATGATGCGCTGGCTAATGGCAGCCTGATGCAGCCGATCGAAGTGGCGGAATCGGTGCTGTTTATGGTGACGCGCTCACCGGGTGTCACGGTGCGCGATATTGTAATCCTGCCTAACAGCGTTGACCTGTAACCAACCGAGGTGCCGCAATGAGCAATGAAAAATATCTGATTGGTGTCGATGTCGGTTCAGCCAGCGCCCGTGCGGGTGTTTTTGATCGCGCAGGCAATTTGCTCGGCCATGCAAAGCAGCCCATCACCACTTTTCGTGCCCACGGTCATGTGGTGGAGCAATCCGCCAATGAGATTTGGCAGGCGGTCAGCCACTGTGTGCGCACAGCGGTGACTAATGCCGCCATCGATCCGGCGGCGGTGGCCGGTATTGGCTTCGACGCAACCTGTTCGCTGGTAGTGATCGATGAACAGGGCCAACCGTTGCCCGTCAGCCCGGATGGCGAGGCGGAACGCAATATCATTGTGTGGATGGATCACCGCGCCACGCCGCAGGCCGATGCGATTAACGCGACGAAACATCCGGTGCTCGACTACGTAGGAGGACGCATCTCACCCGAGATGGAGATGCCGAAACTGTTGTGGCTAAAACCCACAACCCGCAGACGTTCCAGACCGCCGCACACTTCTTCGATCTCACTGATTATCTCAGCTGGCGCGCGTCAGGTGATACGGCGCGATCATCCTGCACCGTCACCTGTAAATGGAACTACCTGGCGCATGAACAGCGCTGGGATGCCGAATACTTCAGCGCCATCGGTTTACCGGAGTTCGCTCAGGAGATGTTTGCGCGTATCGGACAGCAGATCGTTGAGCCAGGCACAGCCTGCGGCACAGGTTTAACCGCGCAGGCCGCCGCCGACTTTGGCTTACCTGCCGGCACACCGGTGGCCGCAGGATTGATTGATGCGCACGCGGGCGGCGTCGGTACGCTGGGCGCGGACGGCAGCCCGGAAGACAAACTGGCCTACGTGTTTGGCACCTCTTCCTGCACCATGACGCCGACGCGTGAAGCCGCGTTTGTGCCCGGCGTGTGGGGCCCGTATTACTCGGCGATGGTGCCAGGTCTATGGTTGAGTGAAGGCGGACAAAGTGCGGCGGGCGCGGCCATCGATCGCCTGCTGGAGATGCATCCAGCCGCTGCGAGTGCACAGCAGGCCGCCGATGCCGCTGGCCTCTCATTGCCGGTGTACCTCGCCGAACAGGCTTTGCAACATGCTCGCCGCGAGTCGGCAACGGTAGATTTAGTGGAAGGTCTGCATATCGTGCCGGAGTTTGCCGGTAATCGCGCACCGTTTGGCGACCCCTATGCGCGGGCGGTGATTTGCGGTTTGGGCATGGACAATGATGAAGCCAGCCTGATTTCGCTGTATATCGCCGGACTGTGCAGCCTCGGCTACGGCCTGCGCCAAATCATTGAGGCGCAGACCAGCAAAGGCATAAGCACGCGCTCGATTGTCATCAGCGGCGGTGCCGGGCAGCACTCGCTGGTACGCCAACTGCTGGCGGACAGTTGCCAACTCCCGGTGCAATCCACCCACTGCCCGGAACCGGTGTTATTGGGCTCGGCGATTCTTGCCGCCGCCGCCAGTGACATTTATCCCAACGTGACTTCAGCGATGGAAAATATGACCACCGATGAAAATATCTGGCATCCGGAGCCCTCGGTTTCCCAGCTGCATCAGCACCGTTATGATGCATTTAAATTATTGCAGAGCACCGCGCGCAATATTCGCCAGATAAACGAATAAACTTCGCATAATATTCCAGTGCGCCGCATAAACGTCGGCGCGCTGTTATTTCTCTTTGCCATTTCCTGCAAGATAAAATTTAATTTCTCCACTACTCAAGTCTTCGCCGCCGGGATACTATTTATCTCTTTGCTGGCGCCCTTCGCGCTGGCATTTTTATGCGTTTTTTAAGGCAAGGGGAGCACCATGTTTGTCGGTATTGCGCAGTGGGTCGAGGTTCAGGCAACCGCATGAATATCATCAGCATTATTATGTCTGCGGGCAAAGCCTCGGTAGATGTCGCGCTGTATACGCTTATTCCTATCATGGTGGTGATGTTATTCATCATGAAATATCTGGAAGTGAAAGGCGTGCTGGATTTTGTGGTACGTCATTCCACACCGTTATTAAAACCTTTGGGTATTACTGGGCTGGCGTTATTTGCGCTGATTCAGCTTAACTTCGTCAGTTTCGCTGCGCCGTTGGCGGCATTAGCGATTATGGAGAAGCGCGGCACCTCCGATCGCCATATGGCGGCGACGCTGGCGATGCTGTTTGCTATGGGCCAGGCCAACGCCTTTTATCCGCTGATCCCTGCCGGGCTCAACTGGAGCGCCGCAATACTGATCTCGATATGCGGCGGCGTGCTGGCAGCAGCGACCACCTATCATTTCTTTGCCCGCAAACTTTCCGACGCGTCACTGCTGAATGAAGATGAAACGGTGGCTAACAACGAAAGCAAAATGGGGCTGATTGCCATCATCAACAGCGCGGGCGCGGACGCGATTCGTCTGGCGCTGGGATCGCTGCCAATGCTGATTCTCTCGCTGTCAGTGGTGGGTATTTTGAAAGAGTCCGGCGGGATTGAGATGCTCACCCGACTGGTTTCCCCGCTGCTGGATAGGTTCAACATCTCCGAGGTGTATATCCTGCCTGCGCTGACTAAATGCCTGGCGGGCGGCACCGCCTATTACGGCGTGGTGGCTGGGCTGGTCGAAAAAGGCGTGTACAGTGCACACAACATCAACGCCTCGGCGGGTTGGTTGATTCAGACCTTTGATTTGCCGGGCATTGGTATCTTCCTTGGCCTGTCGAGTCGTTTCCCGCGCCTGTTCCGTTTCGCCGTGCCGGGCATCATCCTCGGCATTGCACTGCGCGGTGTGGCACACGCCCTGATATTTTAATTAACGCTGGCGCTGAAACACTTATTCAGCGCCCGTTTAAATAACACTACAATTCCCGCGTGTTATTTTAAATCACCCCTATTCATTCCATCGTTATTTTCATCAGTTGCATAGCCTTTAATTATCGTACTATTATCACCAGCATGGTTTTACACCAGACAATTAATCCTGATGAATTATCCGGTTAATTAAATCCTTAATTATATTGCAGGTAATATTCCTGTACGTCATCTATTGATACGCAGATAGGGTAGATCCATGAGCGGTAAACAAATAACGTGGAATGGCGGGTTACAACCTGAAGCCATCGAGATTTTGTCACAAGACGGCGGCATGATTGTAAGCCCCACAAAAGTGGGTTACATCATCATGACCTCCGATAAAGCCGGGCTGGAGCGTAAGTTCGAAGCCAAGCAGCGCAAGCGCAACAAGCCAGGTGTGGTGCTGTGTGGCTCGCTGGAGCAGCTGCGTTCTTTGGCACAGCTGACACCGGAAATTGATCAGCTTTATCAGCAGCATTGGGATCAGGATATTTTGCTGGGCTGTATCTTACCGTGGCGCGACGATGCACTGGCGCGTATTCCGGCGGACGGTTCAAAAGAGCTGATGATGGATGGCCGCCAGACCAGCTGCTTCGTGATTAAATTTGGTCGCCCAGGCGAAAATATCGCGAAAGCCCTGTGGGAAGATCACGGGAAATTCTCTTTCGCCAGTTCTGCGAATCCATCAGGTCAGGGTAACCGTGGATTGGTTGAAGGAATTGGCGAACGTATTGAATCGCGTGCCGATTTAATTATTGAAGCCAATGATTACGTAAAATCGATTCAACCCAACGACGAAAATAAAGTGCGCTACGAACAGGGCGTGATGGTGTCGATGGTGGACAGCGAAGGTCATTTGATCCCGCAGCAAAACGGCGAGCGTAAAATCACGCCGTGCCCGGTATTGATCCGCAAAGGCCTTGATGTCGATAAAATCATGGCGCTGCTGTCGGACATCTTCCCATCCTGGGATTATCGTCACGGCGATTACTACTGATGCAGAAAGCCTGTTTACCGATATGGGAAACAGGCTGGTTCGCTACCACTCCACGGTGATTTTGCCGAAGTGTCCCGCCGACTGCTGATGCTGGAAGGCCGCAGGCAGATCGCTCAACGCCCCGTAACTGTCGCTGATCACCGGGCGAATACCGGTTTGCTCTAACGCGCGCACGAAGTCCTGCTGCTGACGACGATGGCCGACAATCAAGCCCTGAATGCGCGCCTGTTTCGCCATCAATAGCGCAGTAGGGATCACGCCTTCAAATCCGGTCAGCACACCAATCAAGGCAATATGGCCGCCGACGCGCACCGCTTCGATCGACTGCGCCATGGTGCCCGGCCCGCCGAGTTCCACCACCACATCCGCACCTTTGCCCTCCGTCAGTTGCTGAACCGCTTTGCCCCACTCCGGCGTGCTGCGATAGTTGATGCCCGCATCGGCACCCAACTCTTTGGCTCTGGCCAGCTTCTCATCAGAAGATGAAGTCACAATCACCCGCGCGCCCATCGCTTTGGCAATTTGTAACGCGGTAATCGACACGCCACCGGTGCCCAGCGTCACAATCGTATCGCCCGCTTTGATTTGCGCATCGCCCACCAGTGCGCGCCAAGCCGTCAGGCCAGATGTGGTAATGGTCGCCGCTTCCGCATGACGCCAGCCGCGCGGAGCCAGAGTGAAATGATGCGCCGGACGCACCACCACTTCAGCGGCAAAACCGTCTGCACCATCACCCGGCGTACGCGCAAAATTACCCACGCGCACAAACGGCAAGCCGTCCTGCCACTGAGGGAAGAAACAGGACACCACATGGTCGCCGGGCTTGAAGTCGGTGACGCCTGCACCGACCTCTTCAACCACACCTGCGCCGTCCGCCATCATAATGCGATTTTGCTCGGTGGGGATCGATCCGTTAGCCACCAGCAGATCGTGGAAGTTAAGTGAGGTGGCATGGATCGCCACGCGGATCTCTCCGGCACCCGGTTTTCCGGGATCGGGCAGATCGGCAAGCTGCAAATGTTCAATGCCGCCGGGTTGTTTCAGGATCATCGCTTTCATAACCACTTTCTCCTTAGCAAAACGCTCAATACACTGCATGCCGCTGTGAAACGTGCATGCCTTCTTTTGTGCGCTAAGTTTGGCAGCGATGCCGCTTCCCTGCCTGTTACTCCGTGCGGTTATGCGAACAGCTTTTACACATCCGCACGATAGGCGATCTCTTTTTGCGTGCGCAGTTCTGCCAGACGTCGTTCCAGCGCGGCTTCGATATTGTCATAGGCGGTGCTGCCCAGCGCCAGGCGCAGCGGCATGGCGGGTTGATCCAACGTGGCGATCATCGCCGTGACAGATTTCGCCGCATCACCTTTGATCGCGAACTCGCCAGATAAAATGGCGCGACGCACATCACCGGATGCGGTGTCATGATAAACCTCCAGCGCGTCGGCGATATCCAGCCCGGCACCAAAGTTAGTGGCCGTCGGGCCTGGCTCCACCAGCAGGAAATCGATACCAAAACTGGCGACTTCCTGGCGCACCGCTTCAACAAATCCTTCGATACCCCATTTGCTGGCGTGATACAGGCTGAAGTTGGGATAAGCCACCTGCCCGCCTTCCGATGACACCTGCGCAATGCGCCCGCCGCCCTGCTGGCGCAACAGTGGAATCACCGCGCGAATCAGCTGGATTGAGCCGGTAAGATTGGTAGCGATCTGGCGATCAATCTGCGCATCGCTCAACTCTTCCGCCGCGCCAAACAGACCGTAGGCGGCATTACTCACCACCACATCAACGCGTTCCACCTGTGCAAACGCTTTAGCGATGGCGGGCGCGATACTGGCGGTGTCCGCCAAATCCAGCGCCATCACCTGCAGCTGTTCGCCGTATTGCCCCTGCAAATCCGCCATCGCTGCGGTGCGACGTACGCAGGCCAGCACGCGATCGCCGCGCGCCAGTAAATCTTCACTCATCAAACGGCCCAGCCCGCTGCTGGCACCGGTAATTAACCAGGTTTTCATTTTTACGCCCTCCAGTTGAAAACCTGATGGTAGATCGCTTTACTGGTGGTTATCGTCCCCCTAATTGCGCATGACCCGGTGAGGAAATACCACCAATGAGAAGACCTTCGTGGCATGAACTGCAGGCCATCAAAACGCTGGGTGAACAGCGCAGCTTTCGGCGCGCCGCCGAGATGCTCGGCCTCAAGCGATCTTCACTCAGCCATCTGGTGAAAACGCTGGAGCATAATCTGGGCGTGCAGCTGTTTCAGCGCACCACTCGCAGCGTGTCACTCACCGAAGCCGGACAGCAGCTGCTAGATCGTCTGGCTCCGCTGCTGAATCAGATGGACGAAGTGCTGCACGATGTCAGCGCCCGCCGCCAGCAGCATGCGGGCACCTTGCGCATCAGTGCCAGCGACGCGGCGATTGGGATCCTGCTGGAAAAAGTGGTGCCGGGTTTTGCGCCGAGTATCCCAACATCCAGCTCGATTTTGCGGCTCAGGGTGAACTGGTGGATATCACTGCCGCCGGGTTCGATGCCGGTATCCGGTTAATGGAAGATGTGCCGCAGGATATGGTGGCGATTGCGCTGGGTGGTCCGCTGAATTTCATCACCGTGGCTTCACCAGCCTATCTCGCCGCGCACGCACCGATTAAGCAGCCGCAGGATTTATTGCAGCAGCAGTGCATTCGTCATCGTCTGCCGAGCGGCAAACGCTATCGCTGGGAGTTTGAAAAAGCGGGAGAACGCTGTGAACTGGACGTGCCGGGCGCGATGACGTTAGATAACAACGCGCTGATGACCCGCGCGGCCATCAGCGGATTGGGCGTTGCCTATGTGCCGTCGCTCTACGCCGAAGCCGCGCTGCAGTCCGGTCAGTTAGTGGAGCTGCTCGCTGAGTGGCGGGTGCAGTCGGCGGGAATGGCCCTTTGGTTCCCACCGAACCAACATCAGTCAATGGCGCTGCGGCTGTTTATCGATGCGCTGAAAAACAGCCTGCCGCGCCAATCGTGACTTAAGCCTGACGCTGTGGCGCTTTGTGTACCATGGTGTAAGCGTAATCCACGCCCATACCGTATGCGCCGCTGTGTTCGCGCACCAGATCCATCACCGCGTCGTAAGTCTCTTTACGTGACCAGTCGCGCTGGTACTCCAGCAGCACCTGCTGCCAGGTCACCGGCACTGCACCGGCTTGCACCATGCGCTGAATGGAGCGCTCGTGGGCATCAACGCTGGTGCCGCCTGAGGTATCCGTCACCACGTAGACTTCAAAGCCCTCTTTCAGCGCCATCAGTGCCGGGAAGGTCAGACAGACTTCCGTCCACAGTGCAGAGATAATCAGCTTCTTACGACCGGTTTTCTTCACCGCTTCAACGAATTTGGCATCTTCCCATGAGTTCATTGAGGTGCGTTCAATCGGCTTCGATTCCGGGTGCACCGCCAGCAGTTCTGGCCAGATGTAGCCGCTAAAGCTCTCGGTTTCTACAGAGGTATAAATCACCGGCACGTCGAAAACTTTGCCCGCTTTTGCCAGAGCGACGGTATTATTTTTGAGCTGCTGGCGATCGATGTTCGCGACGCCGAAAGCCATCTGCGGCTGGTGGTCGATGAAGATCAGGGCTGAGTTCTGTGGGTCAAGCAGGTCGAGTTTAGACATGATGTATTCCTCTAAAGTGTTTTTAAATTTGTATGTTGTGCTGCTGGAATGAACTTTAGAGAAAGGGGCGATGAAGAGATAACGCAAAGAATTTTACAACTTGTTCAAAGTGTTTTTAGAAGGCTGATTTACAAAGAAAAACCCACCTTATATATGCTGTTTTCAGCCTAAAATCAGTTGAATTTCACATTGCTTCCGCTGCAACAGCGGGCGTAACCTGTGCCAACAAAATCATAAAAAACACCATCGCAAAATGATCGTACGTCCTCATCAACACTGGTTCCTCCGGCTGTTTGACTGGCACGGCTCGGTGCTGGTCAGCATTGTGTTTCGTCTGTCACTCAACCTGCTGATGTCAGTGATCGCCGTTATCGGCTATCCGTGGTACTCCACCTTTGGCATTCACCTCACCACCGCGCCGTTCAGCCTGATAGGCGTGTCGATTGCCATCTTCCTCGGCTTCCGCAATAACGCCAGCTATGCGCGTTTTATTGAGGCACGCACGCTGTGGGGCAACATGCACATTACCCAGCGCTCGCTGTTACGGCAGATCAAAGGCATTCGTGGTATCCGTGCCGAACAGGTGCAGGAATTTATCGGGCTTCAGCTGGCATTTAGCTGGGCGCTAAAACACCGTTTACGCCAAACCGATGCGCAGGCCGATTTGAGACGATTGCTGCCCGAAAAATGGCAGCGTGCGGTCGTGGATAATCCGATGCCGACGTCGCAGACACTGCTGTGCATGGGCGAATGGCTGGCACAGAGGCGTGATGAAGGTGTGGTGTCGGATATTGTCTGGCAGAGCATTGATGAAAATCTTAATCATCTGTCGGCATATTTGGGAGGCTGCGATCGCCTGGCGGGTACGCCGATTCCGTTCGCTTACAGCCTGATTTTGCATCGCACGGTGTATCTGTTCTGCACGCTGTTGCCGTTTGCGCTGGTAGCGGATTTGCATCTGATGACGCCGCTGGTGTCGGTGTTTATTTCCTACACTTTCCTGTCGCTGGAATCACTGGCGGAAGAGCTGGAAGATCCGTTCGGCACCGCGCCCAATCATCTGCCGCTGGATGCGCTGTGCGTGAATATCGAACGTAATTTGAAGGCGATGAACGATGAGTTCCCGCTGCCGGAACCGCGCCAGCCGGATAAGTATTTTAATTTGACGTAGCGCTGGCTAAGCCACATCGCACAAGCGATTGCAGGGCAAATCAATGCGCATTCCTGAAAGCGCGGAATGCGCAATTTCCTGAATGGCGCATTTTGCGTACTCTCGCGCTTAGCTGTGCAGATCCAGCCAGCGCACATACGCCTGATCCCAGAGCGCGGCAGGCGTACCCGCTTTACCCAGACCAAAACCGTGTCCACCGCTGCTCAGCTCAATCAATTCCACCGGCACCTGCATACGACGGCAGGCATCGCGCATCATTTCGGTGTTATGCGGATTGGAGGTGTGATCGTCTTCCGCCTGCGCAAGGAACGTCGGCGGATACTGGCGTGTGACGTAGTTTTGCACCGACCAGTTGGCTTCCTGGGTTGGCGTCGCGTGTTCGCCCACCATCATCAGGTGTGTTTTGGTGTTCTGATACGGCGCTTCAAGGGTGATCACCGGATAGATCAGCCCGACGCTATCACCCGTGGGACGGATTTGGTCGAGCGGGTCCTGCGCGGGATAGGTGATGAAATCAGGGCGTGCGGCGGCCATGCCGAGCAGATGCCCACCAGCAGAGAAGCCAAGCAGATGCACTTTACTCTCCATGGAACGCACCAGACGAATGGCGCGCTGCGCATCCTGCAGCGGCGCAAGATTACCTGCCTGCCACTTCTCACCCGGCAAGCGATAACTCAGCACATACACGGTGTAGCCATTGGCATTTAACCAGCGCGCTACGGGCCAGGCTTCTCGACCCATGCCGACAAATCGATAGCCACCGCCTGCCGCCACAATCACCGCTTCGCCGTTGGGATTCTCCGGGCGAAAACGCTGAATCGCCGGGGAAACGATGTTGGTCCAGGAGCCGTTCATACTGACTTTCAATAGTCCAGACGCCCGCCGCCACCCGGCGGTTCGTCGGGCCACAATGGGATGATGTCATCGCGGGCAAACAGTTTGCCCGTGGTCATCGAAAGGACGGTTGCCCCGGTTGCTTGAAGAAAACCACGCCGTGTAAGTTTCATGCCCAGTAGCCAGTATTGAAAAATATGTCAGCCTTGTGGGCTGCGTCTCGTTATGTGATACGTGTCAACTTTCAACGCTGGCGATTATGTACGCATTTTGTACAAAAGATCCATAGAAAAAGCGCCTATAAAGGCGCTTATTTTATAGTGAATCCGCAAAACTTTTGCCGCTACATGAAAAGTGAACACACGAGATCACGTAATTGGCTAGACGCTGAAATCCCCTAAATAATTCGAGCTGTGATGCGAGTCCCCGGTCACTTACTGCAGTAAGTGACCGGGGCGAACAAACGCAGTCAACGCCGCTACAGCTTGAAGTATGACGGGGATTTAATCTTGCTGCTGGAATTGGGTCATGACTGTTTGCTCGCACTGCTGCTGATTATGGCGCAGCTGCGTGCGTTCATCCTCGCCCAGTTCCAGCCAGGCGCTAATCACTTCCTGCGCGATTTCTTCATTAAATTCAGGCTTATCCATCGCCGAGGAAGACTGGCTGCCAGCCAGCTGAGACTTCATCTTCTCGGTGTAAGTATCCAGATCGCTGGTCTTTTTTTCCGTGCTAACCAGATGACACAGCTGGCTGGCATAAACATTCTCTTCACTGCTGTTATCGCCTTCGGCGGCGAATACGCTGGCGGAGAGTGAGAGCCCCACAAGGGCAATGAACAAGGCTTTCATAACAGGCTCCAGTAATTTCCAGAAAATCACTTTTGATGATGTTGCGCACGTGCCGCCTGACGGGCTGCACGCCAGTTTAACAACGGCGTCACCGTAATGCCGTGCAGCACGATGCTGCACACCACCAACGTCAACGCCATATCCACCATTTGCTCTGCCTGCGGGCCGCGCATACCGTGCACCCAGGCGTAAGCAATATAATTGATACTGCCGATGCCGCGAATCCCCAGCCAACCAATTAACAGTCGGCGCATCAACGGCATTTCGCAGCGCCAGGTGGTAATCCAAACGGCGAGCGGTCGCACCACCACAAACAGCAACAGCGCGAGGCCAATTCCGGTGAGATTCCAGTGCTGTGCCAGCGTAATCCCCAGCACCACCATCATGCCGGCGGCCAGCAGGCGTTCGATGGTATCGCCAAACGACAACGCATCACCGACCACCAACCCCATTGATTTGACCATACCGCTGCCACCGTGCGCCAGTCGTTGATTGGGATTGACGCGCGCTTCTGCCGGCAGGTATTGCTCCTCTTCTGACAACTCGTCTTGCGGATAGTGCTTCACCACGCGCAGCTCAGCGCGACGTAACCCGACGCCAGCCGCAAAGGTGGCGAGGAAGCCTGAAGCGTCCAGCGACTGCGCCGCCGCGTAACTCAACGCAATGAGTGCCAGCGCGAGAAAATCATTCGGTGCAATATCCTGGTGCGCGCTGCGCAACTGGGTAGCGAGCTGACCAATCAAGCGGCCGAGCAGATAGCCAATGGCTAACCCGCCGCCTATCGCCCACAGTCCATCTTTTAGCGCCCATTCGCCCAGGTGGCTGATGTTCAGCGTGTCGGACTGCATCAACAGCAACGCCAGCATCAACAGCGGCAGGGCCGATCCATCGTTCATCCCGGCTTCGCTGGAAAGCGCCACGCGCAGCGAGTCATCATCGCGCGCATCGTTGACGGAAATCAAACTCGCCAATACCGGATCGGTCGGTGCCACGATAGCGCCAAACGCCAGCGACAGCGCCCAGTCAAACCCGGTGATCCAGTGGATAATCAGGGTCATGGCGCCCACGGTCAGCAACATGGCGGGGAACGCCAGCCGCACGCCAATTCGCCAGGCATGGGCAGTGAGCGGCAAGCGCAACTTAAGGCCGGTAATAAACAGCGAGGCTGCCATGGCGATTTCGGTGAGATGCGCAGCGAGATTGGCGTGTCCGAGGATGTCGAGTTGCAGCAGATTCAGCAGCCACGGGCCGCAGAGAATACCCGCGAACAGGTAAAGTCCAAATGCGGTCACTGGCCCGCGGTGAATCCAACCGGAAGCCAGTGACATGAGAAGTAACAGACCACCGGTAGCGGCGGTCCAGGCCAGGAAGTTCATAACGCTCCGTTTTTAAATAACATTCTCCCTTAAGCCTGGCACAAGATACTCGATCAGTTTTTCAGATGGCGGCTCGCCAGACGGATCATCAAAGCAAGCGCAGCGGCGAGTGTGGAGAGTGCCACCACACCTGTCCAGCCAAAGTGCGCCAACGCCAGGCTACCCAACGCGGCGCCGGTTGCCATGCCGATAAACACCACGGTGAACATCAGCGCATTGAGGCGGCTACGCGCTTCCGGCGCCAGGCTGTACACCAGGGTCTGATGTGCCACCAGTGTGGCCTGCACGCCCAAATCGAAACCGATGGTGCTGATGATAATCAGACCAATCTGTGCCGGAACGGGCAATAGCGGCAGCAGGAACATCAGGGCAAACGACACCATCACCAGCGAAGCGCCATACTGAGTGACACGCGCTGGACCGATGCGGTCAGCAATACTGCCGGCCAGCGGGGCAGCCAGCGCACCCGCCGCACCGGCAAGACCAAATGCTCCGGCGACCGCACTGTCAAAGTGGAAGCGTTCACTCAGCATCAGCGCCAGCGTTGACCAGAAGGCGCTAAAGCCCACCGACAGCAAACCCTGCGCCAATGCGGCACGGCGTAGCGTCTGGTGATGCTGCCACAGATGCGCCAGCGACAGCAGCAGACGCGGATAGCTCACCGAGGTGCCCGGTTTAAAGCGCGGTAACACGCGCCACAGCGCGAGGCTAATCAGCAGCACGGCCACCGCGGCCACCATATACATGGTGCGCCAGCCCAAATACTCCGCCACCACACCGCTCACCACGCGTGACAGCAAAATACCGACCAGCAAACCGGTCATCACCGTACCCACGGTTTTGCCGCGACTGCGCTCCGGAGCTAACGCCGCCGAAGCGGGGACGATATCCTGCGCCACGGTGGCGGTTAAACCGGTGACAAAGCTGGCGATCAGTAACGCATTGATGCCGCCCGAGAAGCCACACAGCAGCAGCGCGGCGACCAGCATCAGGCCTTTAATCAGAATAATGGTGCGGCGATCGTGGCGGTCACCGAGCGGTGCCAGCAGCAGAATGCCCAGTGCGTATCCCGCTTGCGTCAGCATCGGCACCATCCCAACGCTGCCGATCCCGACGTTAAATTGTTTACTGATGATATCCAGCATCGGCTGGCTGTAGTAAATCGATGCCACGCTAAGCCCGGCACCTGCGGCTAGCGTAAAGACCAGCGGCGCTGGCAGTTTTTCAGCTGGCAATGCATTCGATTGCGAAATGGCTGACATAGTGGATTCCCCCGTGAAAGTGCGCTTATTAAAGCGCGTTGCAGCCATACGCGGTAGACTGCTGAAACACAGAACTGTTATGCACGGTGCGTATGAGTAACTCCTCTAGCGTTGACCGCATCGAATTGATGCAGACCTTTATTCGTATTGTCGAAAGTGGATCGCTATCAGCTGCTGCCGCGCAGTTGGGCACAACGCAACCCACCATCAGCCGACGATTACAGGCGCTGGAACAACGCCTGGGGCTGAAACTGATTTTGCGCACCACCCACGCGTTGAAACTCACCGATGATGGCGAACGTTGTTATGCGCAGGCGCGGCAGTTACTGGCGACCTGGCACGCGCTGGAGGATGAGCTGACCGGCTCTAATGAGGATCCGATTGGCACACTGCGCGTACGCGCACCGCATGCGTTTGGTCAGGACCAGCTTATCGATCCACTGGTGGCGTATTTACAGCGCTACCCGCGTCTGACAGTGGAGTGGATGCTCAATGATCGCACGCCCGACTTTATCAGCGAAAACGTCGATTGCGCGATTCAGGTGGGTGCAGTGAACGATCCCTCGCTGGTAGCCATACTGCTGGCTGAAGTGCCGCGTTTTGTGGTTGCCGCTCCTTCACTGCTGGCGCAGCATGCGTCGATTGATGACGTCAGCCAACTCACCGAACTGCCGTGGCTGGCATTGACCAGCTTTTATCGCAATGAGCTTGCACTACAGCGTTTGAGTGATGGCCAGCCGGTGAATCTGCCGATTGCGCCACGCCTCGCCAGCGACAGTTTGTACGCTATCCGCAAAGCGGTATTGGCCGGCATGGGTGCGGCGATTGTGTCGTCATGGGTGGTGCAGGAGGATCTGGCGAAAGGGGATTTGATTCAGTTGGTGCCCGAGTGGCAAGCCCCGCCGCTGCCGGTGTGGCTGACCTATCCGTGGGCCAGTTATTACCCCGCCCGCATGCAGCAGTTTTTCGCGATGATCAGGGAAGTGATGCCGAAACTGGCGGGCACGCAGCCCGTACGGTGAGGGTCCAGGGCGCCATAATGGCGCACCTGGCACACGAATTTACTTCTTTTCCACCTTCGACATATTATCCAGCCAGCCCATGACAAAGGCCGACAGCACAAAGGTCAGGTGGATAATCACGTACCACATCAGCTTACTGTCATCGACATTGCGCGCGTCCATAAAGATGCGAAGCAGGTGGATCGATGAAATCGCTACAATCGAAGCCGCGACTTTGTTCTTCAGCGAGCCAGAATCCATCTTGCCCAGCCAGCTCAGCTTCTCTTTGTTCTCATCAATATCCAGCTTAGAAACAAAGTTCTCATAGCCAGAGAGCATCACCATCACCAGCAATCCGCCGACCAGCGTCATGTCCACCAGCGACAGCAGCAGCAGAATCAGATCGTTCTCAGCAATGCTGAGAATGTTGGGCAACAGGTGAAAAATTTCCTGGAAAAATTTAACGGTCAGCGCCAGCAGCCCCAGCGAAAGTCCAATGTAAACCGGTGCCAGCAACCAGCGCGATGAATACATCAGGTTCTCGATAAAACGTTCCATAATTTCCCATTAATCAACAGACAAGTGGCCGAGTATACCCGAACTTGTGTGAAGTTATTTCAGCGCTTCTTCAGAAATTTCAGGCGCTGCCGGTAGCGGCAGCGATAAGCGAAACGCCGCGCCGCCCTGTGGCCGATTTTCCGCCCAGATGCGTCCGCGATGGGATTCAATAATGGTTTTGCTGATTGCCAAACCGAGCCCACGCCCGGCACCGCCGATTCCTTATCGCCACGCGCAAACTTGTCGAAAATGCGCGTCATATTCTCTTCGGCGATTCCTGGACCGTTATCCCACACGGCAATTTCCAGCCGATCTTTGTCTCGCCAGGCGCGAATACCGTGCTGCGCGGCATTACCCGCATATTTGAGGCTGTTTTCTATCAGGTTGGTAAACACCCGCTCCAGCATCGCGCTGTCGCCTTTGATCAGCACCAATTCCGGCGGCAGATCGAGCGTAAAATCATGCCCTTTAAGCGACGGCCCCATGCTGCTCAGCGCCCCGCCAATCACTTCATCCAGCGCGACCCACTCTTCACGTAGATTAAGCCCGCCGGACTGAATGCGCGCCATATCCAGCATATTGCTCACCAGTCGAATGGTGCTTAACGTCTGTTCACGAATCTGGTTCGCCTGGCCGACATATTTTGAGTTGTCGCCGGCCAGATCCAGCATCAGCATTTCCGCCTGGCCAAACAGCACCGTCAGCGGCGTGCGCAGGTCATGCGACAGCGCGGATAACAGCGCGTTACGCAGCTGTTCACGTTCGGCCGCTAACCGTGAAGCGGCTTCACTTTGCGACAGCGCCATGCGTTCCAGCGCGTTGGCAATCAGCACCGTAAAGGTTTCGACCAGACGCTGCTGTTCGGGGATCATCAGCTGGCGCAGGTTTTCCGGCTCCACCACCAATAACCCACGGCAGTGATTACCGCTTTTCAGCGGCAGAATCTGGTACGGCACCGCAGGCAGCGTGTCGGTGCCCGCACCGGCCGGTTGTGCTTTGCTGTAGCTCCATTTGGCAATGCCGAGATCCGGCGGCGTACCGATGGTGCTGTCACCCACCGCCTGCAACTCGCCCTGCTCATCCGGCAGCAGCAGTTGGCTACGCGCCTGCAAGGTGACATCAATCACCCGCTGGCTGGTGGCGGCGATATCCTGCGGCGTGAGGGCACTGCCGAGGGATTTCGCCATCTCATAGAGATGCCGCGCGCGCTGCTCGCGATAGCGCGCCACGTTGGCCTGATAGCGCACCCCGGCAGTGAGATTCCCGACGATCACCCCCACCGCCAGCATCACCGCGAAGGTTACCAGATACTGCAAATCCGATACCGCCACCGTGCCGGTCGGCGCGACGAAAAACAGGTCAAAGGCGAGGATGTTGATCACCGTGGCGAACACCGACGGCCAGCGCCCGTAGCGCAACGCCACCAGCACCACCGCCAGCAAATAGATCATCACACCGTTGGCCGGGTCAAATTCCACCAGCAACCAGCGGCCGACAATGGTGACCAGCATGCACAGCGCAATGGCCATCAGGCAGCCGCGCAAGTGCAGCCGCCACTTTTCGCTGCTGACGCGCTGGCCGGTCAGCGGATGCGGCGCATCGCGTACCGGTTCATCCAGCGCCACCACCAGCAGATCGAGATCCGGGCCAAGCTGGCCCAAACGCTGGGCAAAACTGTCGCGCCGCCAGCGCCGTTGCGGCTGACGACCGGTGACGATTTTGCCGAGATTGTGCTCGCGCGCGTAACGCAGCACGGCGCGGGCTTCATCGGGATCGGACAGCGTGGCGGTTTCCGCGCCGAGTTCCTGCGCCAGCTGCAGCGTGCGCAAGATGGCGCGGCGGCGCGCTTCCGGCAGGCGATTCAGACGCGGCGTTTCTACGTACACCGCATGCCATTCGCTGCCGAGACGGGCGGCTAAACGCGCGGCGGTGCGCACCAGTTTTTCACTGCCGGTATCGTCGCCGATGCACAGTAAGATGGCGTCACGCGTATGCCAGACTTTGTCGCGGCCCTGCTGATCGCGCCAGGCACGCATCTGGTCATCCACGCGATCTGCGGTGCGGCGGAGGGCCAGTTCGCGCAGGGCGAATAAGTTGCCTTTGCGGAAGAAGTTTTCGATGGCGCGCTCAGCGCGATCGCCGACGTAGACTTTGCCCTCTTTCAGACGCTGACGCAGATCGTCCGGCGGCAGATCCACCAGTACGACTTCATCGGCGCTGTCGAAAAACGGATCGGGCACGGTCTCGCGTACCTGAATGCCGGTGATGCCGCCAACCACGTCGTTGAGGCTTTCCAGATGCTGCACGTTGACGGTGGTGATCACGTCGATGCCTGCTTCCAGCAGCTCTTCAATGTCCTGCCAGCGTTTGGGATGGCGCGAACCCTGCACGTTGGTGTGCGCCAGTTCGTCCATCAGGATCACCGCCGGATGGCGTGCCAGCGCTGCATCCAAATCAAACTCAGCGTGGCGTGAACGCCCGGTGGCACGACGCGGCAACACCGCCAGGCCGATAAGCAACGCAGCGGTTTCTTCCCGTTCATGGGTTTCGACCACGCCCGCCAGCACATCGAGACCCTGCGCGCGCAAGCGCTGTGCTTCCTGCAGCATGGCGAAGGTTTTCCCCACGCCCGCACAGGCACCGAAGTAGATTTTCAGCTTACCGCGATGGCTGTCGCTGTGGTTGAGCAGCAGCGCATCGGGATCGGGGCGGGTGATTTCGTCGTTCATCAGTTATCCGTCGTGAAAAGCGCGATAAATCGCGCTATCAATCAATTATCCCTGCAACGCATCCAGCGCCATATTCAGTTGCAGCACGTTCACCGTCTCTTCACCGATAAACGGCAGCAGCGGACGCTCGGTGTTGCGTGCAATCAGCGCTTCCACATCCTTCAGCGCCATATTGCGCGCTGCTGCGATACGTGGCGCCTGCCACAGTGCGGCTTCCGGTGAAATATCAGGATCGAGCCCACTTGCCGATGCGGTCACCAGTTCAACTGGCACCGCAGCCGGAGCCTGTGGATTGGCGGTGCGCAGGGCAGCCACGCGTTC
Organism: Pantoea rodasii; assembly: GCF_002095465.1. GTDB lineage: Bacteria > Pseudomonadota > Gammaproteobacteria > Enterobacterales > Enterobacteriaceae > Pantoea > Pantoea rodasii. Next base: position 23,606 of record NZ_MLFP01000021.1, read on the forward strand.
GGCCACCGCTTTATCCAGTGCCGGATTGCTCGCCGCCAGATTGCTTCCGCTGGAGGCCAGGGCGTTGTAGGGTGCATCGCCGGTCGCCGATGGACGACCCCAAAAATGGCCGGGCTGGGTAAACACCTGGCCAATGCGATCGGAACCGCGTACCGCGCCATCCTGCTCAATCAGCGAACCGTTGGCCTGCGACGGAAACCACCACTGCGCTAAGCCGGTGGTCAGCAGCGGATACACCGCGCCGGTTAACAGCGTCAGCAGTATTAACAATACAATAGCCGGACGTAACTGACTCATTTCTCTTCTCCTTAAACCAGGCCAAACAGCGTTAGCAGCAGGTCGATGGCTTTAATACCGATAAACGGCACCACGAGTCCGCCGACACCGTAAATCCACAGGTTGCGACGCAGCAGCGCAGCGGCACTCATTGGACGGTAGCTCACACCTTTTAGCGCCAGCGGGATCAGGAACACAATCACCAGCGCGTTGAATATCACCGCCGACAAAATCGCTGAGTTCGGCGAATGCAGATGCATCACGTTGAGCATATTGAGCTGCGGATAGGTGGCCGCAAACGCCGCCGGGATGATGGCGAAATACTTCGCCACGTCGTTGGCAATACTGAAGGTGGTCAGCGAACCGCGCGTCATCAGCATCTGTTTACCGATGTGCACCACTTCCAGCAGTTTGGTCGGATTGGAGTCGAGATCGACCATGTTCCCGGCCTCTTTCGCCGCCTGCGTGCCCGAGTTCATCGCCACCGCCACGTCGGCCTGCGCCAGTGCAGGTGCGTCGTTGGTGCCGTCGCCGGTCATCGCTACTAAACGCCCTTCCGCCTGGTACTGACGAATTAGCGCCAGCTTGGCTTCCGGTGTCGCTTCTGAAAGAAAATCATCCACGCCCGCTTCAGCGGCAATTGCAGCTGCGGTTAACGGGTTATCGCCGGTGATCATCACCGTTTTAATACCCATTTTGCGCAGCTCGGCAAAACGCTCTTTGATGCCGCCTTTGACGATATCTTTCAGCGCCACCACGCCGAGCACCTGTGCGCCTTCGGCTACCACCAGCGGCGTGCCCCCGCCGCGCGCTACTTCTTCGACGCTGGCGTTGACTTCTGCCGGGAAACGGCCGTTATTGGCTTCGATATGGCGGCGAACGGCGTCAACTGCCCCTTTGCGAATCAAACGATCCTGCACGTTGACGCCACTCATACGCGTTTGCGCCGAGAACGGAATAAAGCTCGCGCCCATGCTGCTGAGATCGCGTTCGCGCAGGTTAAATTTCTGCTTCGCCAGCACCACGATGCTGCGCCCTTCTGGCGTTTCATCCGCCAGCGAGGCCAGCTGCGCCGCATCCGCTAACTGCTGCTCGGTAATGCCGGGCGCGGGCATAAACTGCGTTGCCTGACGGTTACCCAGCGTGATGGTGCCGGTTTTATCCAGCATCAGCACATCGACGTCGCCCGCCGCTTCCACCGCACGACCGCTGGTGGCGATGACGTTGGCACCGAGCATGCGGCTCATCCCCGCCACACCAATCGCCGACAGCAAACCGCCGATAGTGGTCGGGATCAAACACACCAGCAGCGCCACCAGCACCGTCACACTCACCGGCGTGCCGCCGTAGGCGGAGAACGGCCACAGGGTAGCGGTCGCCAGCAGGAACACGATAGTCAACGACACCAGCAGAATGGTCAGTGCGATTTCGTTCGGCGTTTTGCGGCGTTTGGCGCCCTCGACCATGGCAATCATGCGATCGAGGAAGGTTTCGCCCGGATTGACGCTGCACTGGATCACCAGCCAGTCAGAAAGAATGCGTGTCCCGCCGGTCACCGATGAAAAATCACCGCCGGATTCGCGGATCACCGGCGCTGATTCGCCGGTAATCGCACTCTCATCCACTGACGCGCCGCCTTCCAGCACTTCGCCGTCACAGGGGATGATGTCACCCGCTTCCACCAGCACCACATCACCTTTGCGCAGCGTGTCTGCCGCCACCGGCTGCCACTGCTCGCCGTGACGCGGTTCGGCGAGCTTTTTCGCATCGCTGGTTTTGCTGATGCCTTTCAGGCTGTTGGCCTGCGCCTTGCTGCGCCCTTCCGCCAGCGCTTCAGCGAAGTTGGCAAACAGCACCGTGAACCACAGCCAGATCGCGACACCAGCGGTAAACCCGGCGTTGCCGCTCAGGTGGCCGGTGAGCATGCCGATGGCCAGCAGCGAGGTCAGCACGCTGCCGAGCCACACCAGAAACATCACCGGGTTGCGAAACTGCACGCGCGGATCGAGTTTCTTCACCGCATCCAGCACGGCAGTTTTCGTCAGCGCTGCATCAAACAGCGCCAGTTGTTGACGACTCATGATTCCGTTATCCCTGAATGAGTTGCAGATGTTCCGCCACCGGGCCGAGTGCCAGCGCGGGGATAAAGGTCAGAGCCCCCACCAGCAGCACGGTGCCAATCAGCAGCGCGATAAACAGTGGACCGTGGGTCGGTAACGTACCGTTGCCCACCGGCTGGATTTTCTTCGCCGCCAGCGAGCCGGCAATCGCCATCACCGGAATGATGATGCCGAAGCGTCCCACCAACATGCAGAAGGCCAGCAACAGGTTCCAGAACGGGGTGTTGGCGCTCAATCCGGCAAAGGCACTGCCGTTGTTATTGGCCGCCGACGAGACGGCGTACAGCACTTCACTGAAGCCGTGGATGCCAGGATTCGCCATACCGGCGCGCCCTGCATCGGTCATCATCGCCAGCGCGGTGCCGAGCAGCACCAGGGTAGGCGTCACCAGAATCGCCAGTGCGGTCATTTTCATCTCCCACACGTCGATCTTTTTACCCATGTACTCGGGTGTGCGACCAATCATCAGACCGGCGATAAACACCCCGAGCAGCACGAACAGCAGCATGCCGTACAACCCGGCCCCAACGCCGCCGAACACCACTTCACCCAGCTGCATCAGCCACATCGGCACCATGCCGCCCAGTGCAGTGAAGGAGTCGTGCATGGCATTCACCGCACCGCACGAGGCCGCCGTAGTGATCACCGCAAACAGGCTGGAATTGAGAATGCCAAAGCGCGTCTCTTTGCCTTCCATATTGATGGCGCTGTCCGCACCGAGCGTCAGGAAGTGCGGATTGCCGCGCAGTTCTGCCCACATCACGGTGATCACCGCCAGCACGAACATGATGCTCATCGCCCACAGCAGCATGTGACCCTGACGACGATCGCCCAGATGCTGGCCAAAGGTGAAGCACAGCGCGGCCGGGATCAGGAAGATACTCAGCATCTGCACAAAGTTGGTCAGCGCGGTCGGGTTCTCAAACGGGTGAGCCGAGTTGACGTTGAAGAAGCCTCCGCCGTTGGTGCCGAGCATTTTTATCGCTTCCTGCGAAGCCACCGGACCGAGCGGCAACGTCTGTCGCGCGCCTTCCAGCGTGGTAAGCGCGTGATAAGGCTCAAAGGTTTGGATGCTGCCTTGATACACAAAGAACAGCGCCATCAGCAGGCTGATCGGCAACAGGACATACACCGTGATGCGCGTCAGGTCGCGCCAGGCGTTGCCGAGCGTCGCCAGTGAGCGATTAGCAAAACCGCGAATCAGCGCAAAAGCCACCGCAATACCGGTCGCCGCCGACAGGAAGTTTTGCACCGTGAGACCGGCCATCTGGCTGAAATAGCTCACGGTGCTTTCGCCCGCATACGCCTGCCAGTTGGTGTTGGTCACAAAGCTCACGGCGGTGTTGAGCGCCAGATCCCAGCTAAGACTCGGCAACTGTTGCGGGTTGAGCGGCAGCGAACCCTGCAACATCAGGATGGCCAGCAACAGGATAAAACCCAGCGCGTTGAACAACAGGATCGCCAGCAGATAGTGTGGCCAGCGCATCGCCTCGCCATCAGCACCGGCCAGCCGCCACAGCGCCCGCTCGGTTCGCGGCAGCAGCGGTTTGTCGGCCACCAGTACAGCGAGAAAACGCCCCAGCGGCTGTGCCAGCACCATCAGCACCAGCAGATAGACCGCAATCAGTAAAAACGCATTCGCCGCCATCAGAATGCCTCCGCATTAAGCAGGGCATAAATCAGGTAGCCCAACAAGATAAACACCAGCACGATGCCGGCAATCACGCCCACGCTCACAGCAACCTCCAGAGGATTTGGTAGTGCTGCAAGCATGCGCGGAGCGGTATAAAGAAGAGGTAAAAAGGCGGGAATCCGGCGTAAAGAAAGTATAAAAATGCTGTCGAATTAGGCGGTTTCTAGCGCCCAGATGCGATTAAGGTCGACGTTCTGCCACAGGCCGCTGTCTTCGGCACCGGTGATGCTGTCGGTGCAGAATGAGTCACCGAGATCCAGCTCTTCCGGCTTCACTTCACGCTGGGCATGCAGCGACCAAAACACATGCACTTTAGGTTTCAGCAGCGATTTTTCACCGGCCTGCACCACCAGCGCCACGCGCCCGGAAGCCAGTCGCACCAGCGATCCCACCGGATAAATGCCAATGGTGCGCACAAAGGCGTGCAGCAGCGTGTTATCGAAGTGGCCGCGCCAGCTCAGCATGTTGTGCATCGCTTCTGCGGGCGTCCAGCCCTTGCGATACGGACGATTGGAGGTCACCGCATCATAGACATCACACACCGCGGCCATGCGGGAAAACAGCGAGATCTCGTCCCCTTTCTGCCCATGCGGATAGCCGCTGCCGTCGACTTTCTCATGATGATGCAGCGCGATATCCAACAGGTCTTCACCGGCATCGGCTTCCATCAGCATCTGCGCACCGACAATCGGGTGCTGGCGCATCACAGTGAACTCTTCTTCTGTCAGCTTGCCCGGTTTATTGAGGATCTCCAGCGGCACTGCCGCTTTACCGACGTCATGCAGTAAGCCACCCATGCCAACGCGCCGCTGTTGATGCTCATCGAGACCCATTTTCTTGCCTAATGAGATCATCAATCCGCACACCGCCATCGAATGCAAATAGGTGTAATCGTCATGATTTTTCAGCCGCGCCACGCTGAGCAGCGCAGTCGGTTCGCGGGTAATCGACCCGGCAATGTCATCCACCAGACCCAGCATATAGTCGAGTTCCAGTCCCTGCCCCATACGCGCTTCGTTAAACATCGCCAGCACCTGTGGCTTGCCCTGATTGAAGATGGCTTGCGCCTGGTCCAGCTCTTTGAAAAACGACGTTTGCGGAATGGCCTTCTTCGGCGCAGGCTTCGCAGGTGCCTGCACCGACTTATCGATGTCGATCCAGATCTGCTGGATCCCTTCATTACGGATCATCGCGATCTGGCGTTTATCGGTGATCAGCATTTGGTTGCGAATGCGTTTGTCCTTGAGCCACCAAACCTCCAGTTTGTGGATGAACATTCCTTGCCGCAGTTCGTCAACGGTAATCAGCTTTATCACGATATCTCTCCTTAATATCAGTGGATGGTAAGGAGAGGTATCGGCAGCTGAGCAAATAATCTTCAGGAGTGATTTGTGCGATCTGTGAGGGGGAGGGATTTGGATTAGCGCAATAAATTCGTAGCGCTACGCCTATCTGTGCAGCGTTGTCGCGCAATGCTGCATCGCACTATTGCCGGAGTTCTTCAGGCAACCTGAATACCGCGCTGTGCCATAAAAGTGCTCAAAGGCGTGACACGACTTAATTCTTCTTGCATGCGGGCATCGTTTTCAACCTCCCATTGGTCCTGATAACGCTGCAGATTGAGCCAAAAATCGACGCTGGTTTCAAAAACGGCCGCTAAACGGTATGCCATTTCGGTCGTCAGTTTGCGATTGTTATTGACCATCGCGCTGGCGGTGTTTCTGTGCACATTCAGCATTTCTGCCAGGTCATTCACTTTGAGGTGAAGGGGTTCGAGGAACTCATACTGCAGCACATCACCAACACTGGTGGGTTTACGTTTTGCCTGATTCATAATATCCCTTTAATCCGATTTCATGCACTCACAAGGAGTGCATTTATTAACATTTTAAAGGAATTTTGATTTGAAGCTCAATCTGAAAATGAAATTAACTATAACGGCGTGATTTATCTTGCGACAGAAGCTATACCACCCGCGTTAACACCGCTTCACCTTGCGAAAACGCCAGCAGGTTTTCAAACACCAAATCTGCCATCGCCGCCATGGTTTCATGGGTGCTGCTGGCGAGATGTGGGGTGATCACGACATCATCACGCTGCAGCAGCGCGGCAGGCACCGCCGGTTCATGCTCGAACACATCCAAACCGGCACCCGCAATCTCGCCGGCTTCGAGCGCGGCAATCAACGCCTGCTCATCCACCACGCTGCCGCGCGCAATATTAATCAAAAAGCCCTTCGGCCCCAGCGCACGCAGCACGTCGGCATTCACCAGATGATGCGTAGACGCGCCACCCGGTAACGTCAGCACCAGAAAATCCGCCTGCTTTGCCAGTGACAACAGCGACTCATGGCGGGTGTAAGGCACATCCGGGCGCGAACGCGGGTTGTAAAAATGCACATCCATATCAAACGCCTGCGCGCGCTTCGCCAGATCTTTGCCAATCCCGCCCAGACCGACAATCCCGCATACTTTACCACCCACTTTGGTGGTCAGCGGATAGCGCCCTTTCGCTTGCCAGTCACCGGCGCGCACATAACGATCCGATGCGCTGATGCGCCGTGCCACGTCGAGCAGCAGCGCCATGCCGGTATCCGCCACGCAGCTGTTCAGCACGCCCGGCGTGTTAGTCACCACGATGCCCCGCGCTTCGGCGGTGGCAATATCTATCGCGTCATAGCCCACGCCGTTACTGCAAATCACCTTCAGATTAGGCAACTGCGCCAGCAATGCCGCATTCGCGCCCATCAACGCATTGCCGCTGGTCACCAGCGCATCAATGCTTGCGCCGTGTTGTACCAGCCACGCCGCCTGATCTTCCTGCTGCCACAAGCGCGAGGTGGTGAAGTGCGCGTCCAGATTATCCTGCAGCCGCTGCGGCAACAGCGGCCCTTTCAGCAATACGTTAAACGGCTTTGATCCCATCTTGTTTCCCCTGAGTTTCGTAAGATGTTGCAGACGAATCCTGCTCGTCACCGACACGTTCAATCGGGCCCATCACCAGCAGGAACAGCAGCGCCGCGACGATACAATGCGCGCCAACAAACACTAATCCAATACTGTAGCTGCCGGTCAAGCCGACGATAATGCCAAACAGCAGTGGCGTGATAAATCCGGCCATATTGCCGATACCATTGAAGATCGCGCCCGCCAGACCAACGGCTTCTTTCGGTGCGGTATCGCTGACAATGGTCCAGGTGCCCGCGCCCGCTGCCACGCCTTTGCCAAAGAAAGCAAACGACATAATAGCGATAATGCCCGCATTGGTCGGGATCACCGCCGCCAGAATCAGCGAGGCGGCCATCAGCATACCCACGATATACGGCGTTTTACGCGCCCAGGACAGGCTCCAGCCGCTGGCCAACAGCTTGTCCGAGATGTAACCGCCGCTGATGCCGCCGACAAAGCCAAACAGTGCCGGGGCTATGGTGGCAAAGCCCGCTTCCATGATGTTCATGCCGCGCGCCTGCACCAGATAGATTGGGAACCAGGTGATAAAGAAGTAGCTCAGCGCAATGATGCAATACTGCCCGATATAAGCGCACCACAGCATGCGATTGCTGAGCAATGTCTTGAACATCGCTTTACTCAGCGGCGCACGGGCTTTCAGGGTCTGCGCCGAGTCGATATCCACCAGCGCACCGCCCTCCTCAATGTATTTCAACTCTGCGGCTGACACCTGCGGGTGCTGCCTGGGACTGCGCATATACCAGCCCCAAACGAACACCGCCACCACGCCAATGCCGCCCAACACAAAGAACGGCCACTCCCAGCCGAAGCGTGACACCAGCCAGCCGGATAACGGAGAAAAAATGGCGACCGCGAAGTACTGCGCTGAAGCAAACAGTGACGATGCCCGGCCACGTTCAGCGCCCGGGAACCACATGATCACCGTACGGGCGTTGGCCGGAAAACTCGGTGCTTCAATCAGGCCAAGCGCAAAGCGCAGCACAAACATCAATGTCAGCGCCATGGTCATGCCGCTGGAAAACTCACCGATAAATCCCATCAAAATGGTGGAAACGGACCACAGCGCTAGTGTCACGCCGTAGACTTTTTGGTGCCGAAACGGTCGAGGAAAATACCGCCGGGGATCTGGCCGATCACATAGGCCCAGCTAAACGCCGAAAGGATCAACCCTAACTGGATCGCCGACAGTCCAAACTCATCTTTGATCGCCGATCCAGAGATCGACAGGATCGAACGGTCGGCATAGGCCACCACCGACAGGAACAGGATCAGACAGAGGATCCAGATACGCACATGACTGTTCTGATTGCGGTTTTTGCTTTGTAACATGGCTGAACCTCTTGATGGAGGAGCATCCTGCTCCGAAGCGATGATCTGCAGGAATACCGCTTTAATTTCACTGTTTAGCCACTATAGAGAGCCAGATACACGTTGGTCATTGTGCGAATGGAGGAATCCGCGCGGTTAATTTGCGCTGGTTTTGGCATCTGCCACAAAGCAGGGTGCGGCGCTGCACAGAAGCTTAAATAAGCGGAGGCTTTCGCACCGGAATGTGCGCCAGCTCTGAGAAAAAGCTTCGCAACATCACTATGAGGCTGCAAAGCATCCTCTGCCTGCGCGCCATTTGCTGTCGCAAAGTATCCTCTACCCACGCGCAAAGTGTGCGCTTCTCAGCAAATTCACATCATCACGATTGTCAGCGCCAAAGTCGCCTCGTAGTCTGAAAATGATTTCTTTGATCCGTTTTTACATCATTGAAACTTTCATTCTAATAACAATCTTACTCTGGAGTCCGCGATGAAAACCCTCAAGGCGATACTGTTGCTCGGCCTGCTGTCCAGTTCTGCTTCCGCGCTGGCCGAAAAAATCGGCGTATCGATGGCCTATTTCGACCAAAACTTTTTAACCCTGATTCGCCAGTCGATTGATAAAGAGGCCAAAGCACGCGGGCTCGATGTGCAATTTGAAGATGCGCGCGGTGATGTCGGCCGTCAGACCGATCAGGTGCAGAGCTTTATCGGTGCAGGCGTGGACGCCATCATCGTCGATCCGGTGGATTCCGCCAGTACGCCACAGCTGACCAAACTGGCACAGCAGGCGAAGATTCCGCTGGTGTACGTCAACCGCACGCCGGGCGATAAAACCCTGCCGGCGGGGTGGTGTTTGTCGGTTCTGATGAGCGTCAATCCGGCACCTTGCAGATGGAAGCGCTGGCGAAAATGGCCAACTACAAAGGCAACGTGGCGATCATGATCGGTAACCTGACCGATGCAGGTGCGCTGCAACGTACTAAAGATGTCGAGCAAGTGGTGGCGAAATATCCGGGCATGAAAGTGGTGCAGAAACAGCCCGCCAACTATGCGCGTAATGAAGGCATGGATTTGATGCTCAACTGGATCGGCAACGGCGAGGCCATTGATATTGTCGCGGCCAACAATGACGAAATGGCGATTGGTGCGGCGATGGCGCTAGCCAAAAGCAACCAGAAGATTTTGGTGGGTGGGATTGATGCCACGCCAGATGGCCTGAAAGCGCTGTCGCAGGACAAAATTCAGGTCACTGTGTTTCAGGATGCCGTGGGCCAGGGTAAATCCTCAGTGGATGTGGCACAAAAGCTGATCAAAGGCGAGAAAGTGGATTCACACGTATGGATCCCGTTTGAGCTGGTGACCAAAGAGAATATGCAGAAGTACGTGGAGAAGAGCCAGTAAGGTTTTCACGGTCGCCATAAATGGCGACCCTACACCGTAGGGTGCGCATTTATGCGCACCTGCCCATAAACGGCATAAAACTCACTCCCGCAGTTTCGCCATCACCACGATATCGTGATACTCGCCTTCACGCAGACAGGCTTTACGCTTCACGCCCTCTTGCTCAAAGCCGAGGCGCTGGTACAACCGTATCGCACGCGCATTGTCATGAAACGCCTCCAGCTCAATGCGCACCACGCCGAGCCAGTTAAACGCATAGTCGATGGCGTTGCGAATCAGTTTCTCACCGATACCACGACCGCCAAATGCCGGATCGACGCTAATACCAAAACTGATGCTATGGCGCGTTCGCGGGCGCTGTTCAACAAACAGCGTTAGCTCGCCAACCATTTGCCCATCAATCTCCGCCACGAAACCGATATAGCCCGCCGCATCCATGTTTTCGAACTTCTTCTGCCAGGTTTGCACGCTGGGAAACGGCAGCTGCGTGGTCCAGCGATACACCTCGGGGTGGCTGTAAAGACGTTGATAAGCGGCCGCATCGGCCGGTTCGCGACCGCGAATGATCAGATCCATGTCGGTAATCCCTATTCAATTGCACTAAGCTGTTAACTCTCACCAAACGGAAGAGTGACTTTATGTTGTATCGTCGTTTTGAACGTTTTATCAATATTTTCCAGGATGCACCAACCGATTCTCCACCTTCCAGCGTCTGGCCTTTCTACCTCTACTACCTGCGTCAGGTGTGGCCGAGCTTTGTCGCCCTGCTGGTTGTCGGGCTGGCACAGGCGCTGATTGAGGTGGCGCTGTTCAGCTATCTCAGTCGCATCATCGATCTGGTCAATCACTCGACTCCGGCCACGCTGTTTACCGACAACTGGCAGGTGCTGTTATGGATGGGATTTGTCGCGCTGATTCTGCGGCCCATCGTGATTGCTGCCCACGATATGCTGGTGCATCAGAGCATTAACCCGAGCATGACCAGCATGATCCGTTGGCAGCATCACAACTACGTGCTGCGTCAGAGCCTGAACTTCTTCCAGAACGATTTCGCTGGACGCATCGCTCAGCGCATCATGCAGACCGGTAACTCCCTGCGCGATTCATCGGTGCAACTGGTGGATGCCATCTGGCATGTGGTGATTTACGCGGTGACTTCGCTGGTGCTGTTTGCCGAGGCCGACTGGCGTTTGATGATTCCGCTGATCATCTGGATTGTCGCGTATAGCGTGTCGCTGAGCTTCTTTGTGCCGCGCGTGAAGCAGCGTTCTGTGGTCTCTTCCGAAGCGCGTTCTAAATTGATGGGCACCATCGTCGATGGCTACACCAATATCGCCACCATCAAACTGTTCGCGCACAACGATCTGGAAAAACGCTACGCGCGTGAAGCGATTCAGGAGCAGACCGACAAAACCCAGCACGCCAGCCGCATGGTCACCACCATGGATATCACGCTGTCGACGCTGAATGGCCTGCTGATTGTCAGCACCTCCGGACTGGCGCTGTGGCTGTGGAGCCAGTCGCTGATCAGCGTCGGTGCCATTGCATTAGCCACCGGCCTGGTGATCCGCTTAGTGAACATGTCCGGCTGGATCATGTGGGTGGTGAACGGCATCTTTGAAAATATCGGCATGGTGCAGGATGGCCTGAACACCATTGCGCAACCGCTCAGCGTGCAGGATGAGCCGCAGGCGAAAAAGATGCAGGTAACGCAGGGTCAGATCCGCTTCGAAGATGTGCGCTTCGATTATGGCGGCAGCCGCCAGGTGATCAATCGTCTCAACCTGAATATCAAACCGGGTGAAAAAATCGGTCTGATTGGCCCGTCCGGTGCCGGTAAATCGACGCTGGTGAACCTGCTGCTGCGGCTATACGACATCAACGGCGGGCGCATCCTGATTGACGATCACAACATCGCCGAAGTGACGCAAGAGAGTTTGCGCAGTCAGATTGGCATGATCACCCAGGATACTTCGCTGCTGCACCGTTCGATCCGCGAAAACCTGCTGTACGGGCGTCCGGATGCCACCGAAGAACAACTGCAGGCGGCGATTATCCGCGCCCGCGCTGACGAGTTCATCCCGCTGCTGTCCGATCCACAGGGCCGCACTGGGCTGGATGCACATGTCGGTGAGCGCGGCGTGAAACTGTCCGGCGGTCAGCGTCAACGTATCGCCATCGCGCGCGTACTGCTGAAAGATGCGCCGATTCTGATCATGGATGAAGCGACTTCCGCGCTGGATTCCGAAGTCGAAGCGGCGATTCAGGAGAGCCTGGAAACGCTGATGCAGGGCAAAACGGTGATTGCCATCGCGCACCGTCTTTCTACTATCGCCAAAATGGATCGACTGGTGGTGCTGGATAAAGGCGAGATTGTTGAGATGGGCAACCACCGCGAACTGCTGGCGCACAATGGACTTTACGCGCGCCTGTGGCAGCATCAGACCGGTGGTTTTGTCGGCGAGGATTAATCGCCGCGCCGATACGGCAGGGCTTCGCGCGCTTCGATAGCATAGGCGCGGATCCCTGCCCGCTCCTGCACCAAATATTCTTCTACGGCTTCGCGCAATCCCGGATGGCACAGGTAGTGCCAGGAATGAGTGATCTGCGGTTCGAAGCCGCGCACCAGTTTGTGCTCGCCTTGCGCTCCCGCATCAAAACGCTGTAATCCTTCGGCAATGGCGAAATCCATGCCCTGGTAAAAACAGGTTTCAAAATGCAGGCGATCGAACTCCGCCAGACAGCCCCAGTAACGTCCGTACAGCGAGTTACCATCCACCAAATAGAACGCCATAGCGGCCGGATGGCCCTGCAGTGTGGCGATCACCACGCGAATCGATCGCGGCATGCGTTCGGCCAGCAGGCTGAAGAATTGACGGGTGAGATAAGGACGCTGACCACGCACCGCATAGGTGTTGGCGTAACAGGTGTAGACGAAATCCCACTGATCTTCGCTGAGTTCGTCACCGCGATACCAGTTGAACTCAAAGCCGCTGTTTGCCACCTGCTCGCGCTCTTTACGCAGCTGTTTACGCTTGCGCGACATCAATGTGTCGAGGAAATCCTGAAAATCGCGGTAGCCTTTGTTGTGCCAGTGATACTGGATGCCGAGACGCGCCAGCCAGTCGGGCTGCTGCTCCATCACATCGTTGGCAAACGGCGTGGTGAAATTGATATGCGCACCGCTCAGGCCGTTTTGCAGCAGTGCATCGGGCAACGCTGCAAGCAGTTGGCTGACGGCGGTTTGCTCACCCAATAAACGCGCACCCGTAACCGGGCTGAACGGAATCGCCCCCAGCCATTTTGGATAGTATTGAATGCCGGCACGGTGACAGGCATCCGCCCACGCGTGATCAAATACGTATTCGCCCTGAGAATTTCCTTTGCGATAGCCCGGCAGCGCGGCGCTCAGCACGCCATTTTCGCGCCACAGTAAGTGGTCCGGCTGCCAGCCGTTTTCCGGCCGCACGCTGCCACTCTCTTCCAGCGTGAGAAGAAAGGCATGGCGTAAAAACGGTTGATCGTCAGGTAACAGCGCATCCCATTCGAGGGCGGAAATCTCCGCCAGCGATGACAGGTGAAGCAAAGACATGCATGGCTCCCGGCCAGCTTAAGGCGAACAGCTAGTTCAACAGGTTTTGTGGCAGGGGAAAAGAGGGGGCGCACTGAATGTACATCGGCAGTCTATTGGCATGAATCTCGCCGAGGGGCGTTTGGATTGGAAAGGACGCTTCCACCGCATAAGGAAGCGATTCTGTTAGCCGATGAGTTTCAGGTCGTTTTTACGATGTTGCTTCTGGTCATCATAGTAATTTTCATGCGTACCCAGGCTCAGAAGATAGATTTCCAGTCTCTGATCGACCCAGCTGTAACCCAACAGATATTGCTGCTTGCTCAGGTAAAACTTATGCACCCAAAGATAACGAAGATCGCCCTTTTTGCGTTCACCGATCTCAGGATTGGCAATGATGCGGTCAATTTCCCCATCAACGCCTCCTGATCCTGTTCCGTCAGGCGGTTAAAAGCCTTCTCAAAACGGCGAGTCTGATAAATCTCAACTTCCTGTCCGGTCTTTTCTGCGCACATATTTTTTGACCTTGCCGTTATCCATTTCTGCTTTAGCCAGTAAAATTTCGTTGATGAAGGAGAACGTCAGATCGGGATTATCCTCTGCGATGCGGCCAATCTTCGCCCAATGCTCAATTTGTTTTGGCACGCTGCGGCTCATGGCTTCTGCATGTGTTCTCACATCTTCAACAAAATCATCGTCTAAGCGGACGCTGGTTGCCATATTTAAACCTCTTGTTGTCGTCACCCGATACGTTGTTGTGAGGGGGGTTCCATCGATACGTCATTGCCAGACGTACAATAGATAAGATTGTGCGACATATTGTCGCGTTTAGCAACGAGTGATAGCGGCACGATTTATCCTGCCTCATTGACGAATGTGTATACTCACCCTTTTCGCTGTTCAGGAACCGCCATGGATCGTCTCGATTGTGACCGTATGTTTGTTGCGGTGCTGGAAGTGGGCAGCTTTGCCGGGGCGGCGGAGCGTCTGGGCACCAGCAGCGGTCAGGCATCCAAGCTGGTTTCGAGGCTGGAGCAGGAACTCGGCGTGCAGCTGTTTAAACGCAGCACGCGTGCGTTATCACCCACCGAAGTGGGCCGCGCCTATTACGAGCGGGTGAAAACCCTGCTGGAAGCCTTCGACACGCTGGATGCCACGGTGCGCGAAAATGCAACAACGCCGACAGGTCGATTAAAAATTAGCGCGCCCGGCACCTTTGGCACGGCGGTGCTGGCCAGCGTGTTAGTGGAATTTGCCCGTCACTATCCGCTGATTGAGCTGGATGTAAATTTCTCGGATCGCGCGGTGAACATTGTTGATGAAGGCTTTGATATGGCCATTCGCATCGGCAAGCTGGATGACAGCAGTTTGATTGCGCGCCGACTCGGCGATGTGCCCATCCGCGTGGCGGCATCGCCCGGCTATCTGCTGCAGCACAACACCCCGCAGCACTGGCGCGACCTGGCGACGCATCAATGTATTAGCGATACCAACTTCCGCGATCCGTGGCACTGGCCGTTTGTTACGCCGTGCGGCGACAGCGTTTCCATGCCGATTCGCGGCCGCCTGTGTTTCTCCAATACCGAAGCCTGTTTACAAGCCGCCATCGCCGGACTGGGCATCGCACGTCTGCCCGGTTTTATCGCCGCACCCGCGTTGCAGCGCGGGGATATCGTCTCGTTGCTGGAAAATTTTTCCACGCCGCCGATGGGCCTGTTTGCGCTCTATCCCCCTGCCCGCCATCTGGCGCAGAAAACCCGCCTGCTGATCGACTTCCTTGCCGACCATTTTCAGCAGCATCCGCCCGGCTAATTCCTTCCAATTTGGAAGCAATGAAAGCCGTTTTGCCCGGATTATCACCTAACCGGCAGCGCGGTATGCTCACTCCATCACCAGAGAGGAGTCGAGCATATGTTGGTAAACGGTAAGTGGAGCGCAGAGTGGCACCCGGTTCAGGCCACCGATAAACAGGGCGGATTTGTCCGTCAGACCTCCAGTTTTCGCCACTGGATTACCGCAGACGGCTCCAGCGAATTTTCCGCCGAGCCGGATCGCTATCATCTTTATGTGGCGCTGATTTGCCCGTGGGCCTCACGCACGCTGGTCGCACGCAGCCTGAAAGGGCTGGAAAAAGTGATCAGCGTATCGGTGGTGGAACCGCAACTGGGTGCGCAAGGCTGGCACTTCGGTGACTATCCTGGCTCCGATCGTGACTGGCTCAACAAAGCCGAGTATATCCACGAAATCTATACCCGTGCTGATGCCGACTTTACCGGCCGCGCGACTGTGCCGGTGCTGTGGGATAAAAAACCCAGACCATAGTGAACAATGAGTCAGCTGACATCCTGCGCATGCTCAACAGCGGTTTTGGCGATCTGGCGGACAACAGCCTTGATCTTTACCCTGAGGATCTGCGCGCTGAGATCGACGCGATCAACGAATCGATCTATCCGCGTCTCAATAACGGCGTGTATCGTACCGGTTTTGCCACTACGCAGGTCAGCTATCAGCAGGCGTTTAACGATGTGTTCAGTCAGCTGGACGAACTGGAACAACGCCTGAAAGATGGCCGCACCTTCCTGCTGGGCGAGCGCCTGACCGAAGCCGACATTCGCTTGTTCGTGACGCTGGTGCGCTTTGACGTTGCCTATCATGGCCTGTTCAAATGTAACCTGCGCCGTCTGCGCGACTATCCGCTGCTCGATCGCTATCTGAAGAGTATGCTGGCGGTTTCCGGTGTGCGTCAGACAGTGAATATCGACCATATCAAACAGGGCTACTATTCGATTAAGGCGCTTAACCCGAACGGCATTGTGCCGGTTGGCCCGGATATGGCGGATTACGGACTTTAAGGAGCGGTACGATGGCAAAAGCGTTAGTGATTTTTTACACGGTGTGGGCAGCAATGGCGACGATCTGGCAGGACTTGGCCAGCACTGGGCCAGCCTGCTGCCGGATGTGGCTTTTGCCTCGCCGAATGCGCCCTATCCGTTTGAACATGCGATGGGCTATCAGTGGTTTAGCCTGACGGGCATTACCCCTGAAAATCGTCCAGCGCGAGTGCGTGAAGCCCGTGCGGCGTTCGATGAGACACTGCAACAGTTGATGGCGCAGCACGGCATGGCGGACGCGTGGGATAAAGTGATTCTGGTGGGCTTTTCTCAGGGTTCGATCATGGCGCTGGATGCACTGGCACAGGGTCGCCATCCGCTGGCAGGCGTGGTGGCGTTTTCCGGACGCTTGTCGTTTGACGGCGCATTAACGCCTAAAGCGCATATTCCAGCCCTGCTGATTCACGGCAAAGCGGATGGGGTGATCCCGTACAGCGAGAGTGAATCCGCCGCGCAGCGCCTGCAAGCCGCGGGCGTGACGGTGGAAGCGCGCTTTGAGGCAGCCACCGGCCATACCATCTCTTCACAGGGTGCGATGCAGGCGGCGACGTTCATTGCCCAGTGTTTGCAGGACTAAGGCCAGTAGCGGTTTAGTGCGTGCCAGGCTTTCTGCGCGGCCACTTCCGGCGGCTGCGCTTTTAGCTCATCGTTAAACACTTCAATGCCGACCGGACCGCGATAGCCACCGCTTTTCAACTTATCGACAAAGCGCTCGACTTCGATAATACCGTCACCGGGCAGTAACCGCTGGTGACGCGCAAAATCGCTCAGCGCGCCCTTCTCCTGCGGTGGCATCTCCGCCATATCACACAACTGCACTTCGTAAATACGCTCGGCAGGAATGCCATCCAGCTGCGACGCATCGCCGCCCAAGGCACAGATGTGGAACAGATCGACCACCAATCCGATATTCGGCTGATCCAGTCGCTGCAATCGTTCCCACGCCAGCGGCAGGGTGTTATCGACGCTGCACCACGCCATCGGTTCATACATGATGCGCATGTTGTAGCGCGCCGCCTCGGAGGCCATCCAGCGTAAGTCTTCATCAATACGTTCTGCCACGCAATCTTCGCGCGTGGTGGCGGGCGCCTGAATGGTATTGCAACCGATGGTCTGAGCGATGTGGATGAACTGCCGCAGCTCTTCGCGTTTCTGCAGGCGTTCGCGATCTGGCGTACCGGTAAAATCACGCAGCACCTGCAAGTTGGTAAAGCCGATATTTAATTGTTGGGCCAGCTGCGGTGTGCTGGCCTCCACATCTTCCCGCCAGATTTCCACCTGATCGAACCCTGCGGCGCGCGCAGCACGCAGTTTTTGCTCAGGTTCACCGTTTAACAACACCAGGTTAAGGAATGTGGGATTACTTCGCATCAACGGGCTCCTTAAGCGTCCGGATAAATCGGTGACAGATTCTGTCCGTCACGCGCACAGAATCCCGACCAGTATCTACCTCTTAGGAGTTATTTCAAGCCCGTGATGCAGCGGGCTTTTATCCCAGAAGGTTCACTACTGCAAAACCGGCGAAGGTCATCAGCAGTGAGCCAATCACATGCACCATCACGCTCGACATCGCCCAGAGGTATTTACCGGTTTGCAGCAAACCGACAATTTCCGCTGAAAAGGTGGAGAAGGTCGTCAAGCCGCCGCATAAACCGGTGACGATCAGCAGTTTCCAGAAAGGGTCGATATGGGGATTGCGCACAAAGAAGGCCAGCGCTGCACCGATGATAAAACCGCCGACCAGATTCACCATTAAAGTGCCCGGTGGCAGATTGGGAAACAGCGCGTTGAAACGAAGGGAGATAAGCCAGCGCAGCGAGCAGCCGACAGCCCCGCCCAGCACCACTGCCAATAACGACTTCACCATAATTTGGAGCTCCTGAATTGCGTTACGCGCAGGGCCGCGGCAGGACAGAAAAACGCCTGACACACCGCCGTCTCCCGCGCAGGGATAAGAGTGTTGTCAGGCGTCATCAGCCGTCTGTTGCCAGAACGGCGGTTGGGGAAGGTGGCACGCCATCACCTTAGCGGCACGATAATACGCTGGCGCAGCGGGGGTGACAATATCGGAGAGTTAACCCGTCGTGGCCTGGATAAGGTCTTTCAATAACTCTTCGCGCGTCATTCCCGTATTTGCCGCTTTATCTTTCTCTGAGAGAGCAAGTAAGGTGAGTAAAGCACAGCGTTCTTGATAACGCTGGCCATGACCTGATGGCGCAATGAATATCAGCGATTTTATTATCATGCTTACTCCTGATTAATTTTCGCGTTTATAGCACATTCATCATCTTGATATTTTTGCTTCACTTCCATTTACACAAAATTGGAGATCCCGATGCGTACCCTGATTTTTGACACTGATATCGGCGTGGATGATGCCTTTGCGCTGGCGTATGCGGCGCGGACGCAGCGGTTGCTGGGGATTACCACGGTGTTTGGCAATGTGGCTGTCGGGCAGGCGGTGAAAAATGCCCGGCTGTTCTGCGAGAAGATGGGGATCGAAGCACCGGTGTATCGCGGCTGCTCGCGGCCACTGGCATTGGCGCCTTCTGCACCGGCCACGCTGCACGGCCGGGATGGATTAGGCGATGCGTTCGAGAACTCACACAGCGAAGAAGCCCCCAGCGCAGTGCAGTTCATTATTGATAGTGTACGCGCACAGCCGCATGCCATCACCATCGTGGCGATTGGGCCGCTAACCAATATCGCCAGCGCCATTAATCAGGCGCCGGATATCATTCCACTGGTGAAAGAGTTGGTGATCATGGGTGGCGCATTTGGCACCGACGGCCATTCCGGCAACGTCTCGCCGTTTGCCGAGTTCAATATCTGGAAAGATCCGCATGCTGCCGATCAGGTGCTGGCCTCGGCGCTGCCAGTAGTCGTATTGCCGCTGGATGTGACGCACAAGGTGCTGATTACGGGCGATGAAGTGCGGCAGTTAAATCAGCCTGTACTCAGCGCGATATGCCGTCCGTATCTGGCGTACAGTCTGCAAAAGGAGGGGTTTGATGGCATGGCGCTGCACGACACGCTCACGCTCTCCTGGCTGGCGTTACCGCAGGCGTTTGAAGTCACCGAAGCGCCGGTGCGCGTGGTGACAGAAGGCATCAGCCGCGGTCAGACGGTACGACGCCTGAGCGCCCTCGCCTCACGTGAAGATCCGTTTGCCGGATTGCGCCCACAGCGCTTGAGCCTCGGCGTGGATGCCGAAGCGGTGCGGGAACATTTTTTGCCGCACTGCAGGCATGAGATTGGGAGTCGCCATGAATGGCGACGCTACGGGTTCCCTGTGTTCTGTCCGGTGCGCAGTGAGGCGCACCGACTACTGCGCGAAATGAATCACACCTTTAATCAGCTCACGATTATTAATCACCTCTGACTCAAAGGTCTCCACCAGGGTGGAAAACGCGTAATGCCGATTGAGCATGATGTCGGCACGAAGCAGACCCGAAGCCATCAGTTCGCTCACTTTCGCGAAATCTTCGCGCGTGGCATTGCGACTGCCCATCAAGGTGGCTTCACGTTTGTGGAACTCGATATCCGGGATCACCAAATCCCCTTTGTGCAGTCCGACAAACACAATGGTGCCGCCATGGCGAATCAGCTTCACCGCACCGTTCATTGCGGCCGGGCTGCCGGTGGCATCAATCACTTTTGCCGCCAGACGCCCACTAAATTCCGCCCGCAGTGAGGCTTCGAAGTCCTCTGCCATCGGGTTAATGGTCGCGAGCCCGAGCTTTTCTGCGACATGCGCGCGTCGCGGTTCACTGGTGTCGGCGACCACAACCCGCGCACCTGCCGATGCCGCTATCGCCGCCACGCCAAGGCCAATCGGTCCAGCGCCGACCACCAGCACCTGCTCATCTGCTGCCACCGCCGCCCGACGTACCGCATGTGCACTGATCGCAAAAGGCTCGATCAGTGCCGCCGCTTCCGGCGCCACATCATCCACCGCCAGCAGGTTACTGGCGGGCACGCTGAGAAACTCGCAGAAACCGCCATCCTGATGCACGCCAATCACCGAAATAGTCTCGCAGCAGTTGGTTTTACCGCTCAGGCAGGCATCGCACTGCTGGCAAGCAACATAAGGAATCAGCGCCACGCGCTGCCCCACGTTGAAACCCGTTACCCGGCTGCCCAGCTCCACTACCTCACCACACAGCTCATGACCCAAAACGCGTGGATAGCTAAAGAACGGCTGATTACCCGCCCAGGCATGAATATCGGTGCCGCATATCCCGGCGGTAATTGGCTTAATCACCACCTCCTGTGCGGCCGGTGTCGGTTTTTCACGCTGCTGCCACACCATATTGCGCGGTTCGGCAACCACCAGGGTTTTCATTGTTGTCATGGGATTCTCCTGTGCTGATGTCGCAGTTATGGCGAAAACCGGTCTTAACCGCCGTTTGCACATCCTGAAGTGTGAGGCAGGACAATTTTTTGGGCTTTGTGTGGTTTTTAATGAATAAAAAACCGGAGAACCGCATGAGCCGAAGCCTGAACCTGCGCCAGAACGTCATCAACCAAATGCTGGAAGGCATCGCCAAACGCCACATCCGCTCTCCGCTCCCGCCGCAGGCGCGCTGGCTGAAATGTTCAATATCAGCCGTACCACAGTGCGACATACCCTGCAGCATCTGCATCAACGTGGCGTGCTGGAAAAGGTGGATGAAACCTACGTGATCGTGCGCGATCCCAGCGAAGATGACGGATTTAGCGCCTTAGCGCCGCCGATTGATCAGCAGGCGCGACAGTTTGAACAGACCTTCTTTAATTTGATTAACCAACGTCAGCTGATGCCTGGCGACAGCTTTAGCGAGTTACAGCTGGCGCAGCAGGTCAACGTGAGTCCGACGGTGGTACGCGAATTTCTGCTGCGCTTTATGCGTTACGATCTGCTGGAGCCGGTTAAACGCGGGCAATGGCGTATGAAGAAGTTTGATCAGCCCTATGCTGAGAACCTGTTCGAACTGCGTGAAATGCTGGAAACACATGCACTTACCCGCTTTCTCAACCTGCCCTCCAGTGATGAACGTTGGATTCAGGCGCGTGACCTGCTGGATCGCCATCGTTCCATGCGTGACACCATTGCCAGCAACTATCGCCACTTTGCCGCGCTGGATAAAGAGATGCACACGCTGATTCTGTCGGCAGCTAACAATCCGTTCTTCAATCAGTCACTGGAGATTATCTCCGTGATTTTTCATTCGCATTATCAATGGGATGAAACAGATTTGAAGCAGCGTAATATCGTGGCACTGGAGGAGCACATGGCTATCCTCACCGCGCTGATCAGCCGGCAGGATGTTGAAGCCTTATGCGCCTTGCATAATCATCTGGATACCGCTAAATCATCGATGATCCGCTGCATCCGCCAATACAATTAAAAACCGATTAAAAACCACAATTCTTAAGCGCCCGCACGAATCTGAAACATCCTCGCAACATCCCGATCGGTTTACTTCTAGTCTCCAAAGCAATCCGTTGTGGCAGCACCGTTTCGCTGCCGCAGGACCCCAACCCTCGATAACGAAAAGACCCCAGACCTGGGAGGTTGCAATGGAAAATACATCTGCACGTGGCCGTGACGCCGCGCCAGCACCGATCGCCGATGGACAAGACTTTGTCCCGGCGCGCAGTGATGTGGTGCGCTCACCGCGCATTAGAAAGATTCAGGTTACCGCCATGTTGCTGCTGCTGTTTGCCGCCATCATCAACTATCTCGATCGCAGTTCGCTGTCGGTGGCCAACATGACCATTCGCGGCGAGCTGGGCTTATCAGCCACCGAGATTGGCGTGTTGCTGTCGGCGTTCTCGCTGGCCTACGGCTTAGCGCAGCTGCCATGTGGTGCGCTGCTGGATCGCAAAGGACCGCGCATCATGCTGGCGCTTGGCATGTTTGTCTGGTCACTGTTTCAGGCGGCGGCGGGTCTGGTGCATAACTTCACTCAGTTTGTGCTGGTGCGTATCGGACTGGGCATCGGTGAAGCGCCGATGAACCCGTGCGGCGTCAAAGTGATCAACGACTGGTTCAACATCAAAGACCGCGGTATGCCGATGGGGATGTTTAACGCGGCATCGATGATTGGCCTGTCGATTGCGCCACCGATTCTGGCGGCGATGATGCTGGTGATGGGCTGGCGCGGCATGTTCGTGACCATCGGCGTGCTCGGGATGTTCCTCGCCATTGGCTGGTATCTGATGTACCGCAACCGCGATAACAGCCAACTGAGCGGTGAAGAGATTCACTATTTGCAGGCGGGCAGCGTGGCATCACGCAAAGAGCCGTTGAGCTTTGCCGAGTGGCGCGGCCTGTTCAAGCAGCGCACCATGTGGGGCATGATGATTGGCTTTAGCGGCATCAACTACACCGCGTGGCTCTACATCGCGTGGCTGCCGGGTTATTTGCAATCGACCTATCATCTGGATCTGAAAAGCACCGGTTTGCTGGCGGCGATTCCGTTCCTGTTTGGCGCGGCGGGCATGCTGTTGAACGGTTACGTGGTAGATGCATTGGTGCGTCGCGGCATGGATGCGGTGAAAGTGCGTAAAGTGTCGATTGTCAGCGGCATGCTGCTGTCAGCCGCGTTCACCACTCTGGTGACACGAGCCACTGATACCTCCAGCGCAGTCGCACTGATTGGCATGGCGCTGTTCTGTATCCACTTTGCCGGGACTTCCTGCTGGGGTTTAATTCACGCCAACGTGACAGCGCGCATGACGGCATCGGTGGGCAGTATCCAAAACTTCGCCAGCTTTGTGTTTGCCTCGTTTGCGCCGGTGATCACCGGCTGGGTGCTGGACACCACCAAGTCGTTTAGCCTGGCGCTGATGATTTGTGCAGGTGTCACCGTGGTCGGTGCGCTGGCTTATCTGCTGCTGGTGCGTAAACCGATTACGGATGGGGTGTAAGTCGTCAATAGCGCGATGAATCGCGCTGCTACGGCAGGGTGCATGTTTTTTGAAGCGGCGCAATTTATTGCGCAATCAGTTCGCAGTCTGTTTGCAGTCTGTTCGCGGTCAGTTCGCCGTCATTTACAAGGTAAAAAAACGCGTTTCACACTGCCGCGCGATCTCCCACAGCTTATTGCGGATCACCTGTTTTAACTGCAGGGTCGATTGGGATTGCGGCTGGTCGCGGCGGCTGATCAACATCACCTCAAACGGCAGCGGTTGTGCCACCGGCAGCAGCTTTAACTGGTCGGCATAGCGACAGGCGGTAAACAGATCCACCACGCCCACACCGCCGCCCGCCAGCACCATATCGGCAATCACCGAATAGGTTTTGATCGACAGCGACACCGCCGGGTCCAGCCCCTTATCCCGTAATGCGCGATGCAAGACGCGCCCGAGCGGGTCCTGATTCTGCATCATCAGCAGGTTGTTGGCGCACAGCCACTCCAGCGTGGCGGGTTCGTTATGGGTATGCTGCTGCGGCAATAACGCCACCATCGACGATTGAAACAGCGGCTCGGCCAGCAAAGCGGCATCCACCTGCTGACCAAATACCAGCGCGAAATCGAGCTGATTATCCATGATCATCTGGCACAGCGTGCTGAAGTGCTCGGTGACCAACTCCACGCTCACCGATGCCGCCTGTTGCCGCCAGTTCACCAGTGCAGGCGCTAACACCATCTGGCCAAAGGCATGAGCGGCACCGACACGCACCATTTGCCCTTCACCGCGTCGTAGCTGCTCGGTGAGTTGGGTAATCGACTGCAAACGCTGATAGAGATCTTCCACTTCCGGCAGCAAACGTCGCCCTTCGGCCGTGACCACCATGCCCTGTGCACGGCGCTCAAACAGCGCAAAACCTAACTGCTGCTCGGCGTGCGTCAAAACACGGCTGACATTCGGTTGCGACACATTCAGCAAACGCGCCGCCGCACTGATGCTGCCGGTCTGCACTATCGCCTGAAAAACTTCAATGTGTCGCAATCGCATCGTTACTCGCCCCAGGTGGCTTCGAGCACGCGCAGCCAGTTGCCGTGACAAATTTTTTCCAGTAGCTCACGCGAATAGCCGCGTGCCGCCAGCGCGTTGACCACCAGCGGGAATCCGGCTACGTCTTTCATGTCGCCCGGCATGGTCGCGCCATCCAGATCGGAGCCAAAGCCGACGCCATCTTCCCCCACTTTCTCCAGCAGATATTCCACGTGTTGCACGATGGCATCCACGGTGGTCGGCGCATGACGATCGCCATCTTCACGCAGGAACGGCACGGCGAAGTTCACGCCGACAAAGCCGTGGGTTTCCGCGATGGCCGCCAGCTGGCGGTCAGTGAGATTGCGCGACTGGGCGCTAATCACATGGGCATTGGAGTGGCTCGCCACCAGCGGTGCATCGCTGATCTCGGCCGTGTGCCAGAAGCCCTTCTCATCCATGTGCGACAGGTCAACCATGATGCGGCGCTGATTACAGTCCCGCACCAGTTGTTTACCCGCCGCCGTTAAGCCGTTGCCGACATCCGGCGATGACGGATACAGGAACGGCACGCCCTCACCAAACTGATTGGGACGGCTCCATAACGGACCCAAGGTGCGCAGGCCGCTGGCGTACAGGATATCCAGTAGCTCGCCGTCAGTATCCAGTGCTTCTGCCCCTTCAACGTGCATTACCACCGCCAGCACGCCCTTAGCCATGCAGTCACGAATATCGCGCACGCTGCGGCAAATTTTCACCTGACCGGCCGAAGCCTGTTCGATGCGCAGCAGCAATGCCAGCATCGAAAAAGTGGCATCACGCGCAGCGCCAATAATTTCCTGAGGAAAATCTGAGAGGTCTGGCGCACTTCTTGCAATCAAAGGGTGAGACGGCACCCAGGTGGCAAATATCCCACCTACCATATTGCCTTGACGGATACGGGGAAAATCCATCTGACCGCGCCCAGTGCCCTGCAAAAAGGCCTGTACCGCGTCAGGTTGATGGTGCTGCCACAGTTTATTGAGCACATCGTTATGACCGTCAAAGACTGGAATGTTGATGATTTCAGACATGTTGTGTCGGTTCCATATTCGGGAGAAAGCGCAGGCACTGCCAGCTGGCGGGGCAAATTGCACCAAAAAGAGGCAAAGCTTCACGCATGAAACAAATGACTTAATTCCGTTATTAATCCCCTCGCACAAGGGGAAAGTCAAGACAAAAAACAGCAAAATAACTAAATTTAATATTAATAATCAATAACTTGGAGTTGTCATGGTAACCAGAAGACATTTTCTCGCAGGATGCGCCGCCGTCCCTGCTTTATCCTATCTGAGTCTCAATACCGCCTTCGCCGATACGCCACCGAGTATGTTCGTGATGGCGATGCAACTGGACAACATCACCAGCCTCGATCCGCATGAAAGCTTTGAAGCCACCGGTGGCCAGATCTGCGGCAATATGTATCAGCGTTTAGTCACGCCGGACCCGCAGAAAGCCGATAAAGTGATTGGCCAGCTAGCGAAAAGCTGGGATGTCAGCAGCGATAACGGCACTTATACCTTCCATCTTGATCCGGCGGCAAAATTCGCCGACGGCACGCCGCTGACGGCGGAAGACGTGGCCTATTCGATTGAACGTATCGTCAAGCTGGATAAAAGCCCGGCCTTTATCATCAACCAGTTCGGCTTCACTAAAGACAACGTGACGCAGTTGGTCACCGCGAAAGATGCGCATACCGTGGAAATGAAACTGGGCGCACCAGCCGCCGAAACCTTCCTGCTGTATTGCCTCTCCGCCACCGTTGGCAGCATCGTGTCGAAGAAAGCCTGTGAAGCCAACCAGCAGAACAACGATTTCGGCAATGCGTGGCTGAAGCAGCACAGTGCCGGTTCAGGTGCCTTCACGCTGCGCACCTGGAAAGCCAGCGAAACGGTGATCCTGGAACTGAGCCCGCTGTATGCCGACAAGAGCAAAATTAAGCGCGTGATCCTGAAACACATCGCTGACCCGGCGGCGCAGGCGCTGATGCTGAAAAAAGGCGACGTGGATGCGGCTTACGATCTCACCACCGAGCAGCTGCTGCAGGTGAAAAATGACAGCAACGTGTCGCTGGTGAATCAGTCGCTGTCGGCCATCATGTTGATGTCATGCAACACCAATAATGAATACCTGAAAAAGCCACAGGTGTGGCAGGCCCTGAAGTGGGCGCTGGACTACGACAGCATTCAGAAAAACATTCTATCGATGAGCTTTATTACCCATCAAAGCTTCCTGCCGAGCGGTTTCCCGGCAGCGCTGGATGACACGCCGTTCCACAAAGATCTGGCCAAAGCCAAGTCGCTGCTGGCGGAAGCGGGTTATCCGGATGGCTTCGAGATCACCCTCGACCACTATTCTATGCAGCCTTATCCCGATATCGCTCAGGCGATCCAGACGCAGTTGGGCGCGATTGGCATCAAGGTGTCACTGATCGCGGCGGAAAACCGTCAGGTGTTGACCAAAATGCGTGCCCGTCAGCATCAGCTGGCGCTGACCGTGTGGGGTGCGGACTATTTCGATCCAAACTCCAACACCGAAGCCTTCTGCGTGAACACCGACAACAGCGAAAATGCCCGCAGCCGCACGCTGGCTTGGCGCTGCAGCTGGTCAGATGAAGAGTTCAACAAGCTGACCGAGCAGGCATTGCATGAGCCGGATCCGGCAAAACGTATTGCACTTTATCAGCAGATTCAGCAGTTAGGCCGCGAGAAAAGTCCGTTCATCTACATGATGCAAAAGACCAAGAATGTCGCGTGCGGCAAAAACATCGCGGATGTGCACATGACCGTGCTGGAGCAATGGCCATACGATCAGGTGAAAAAAGCCTGATGCCTTTACTGAAGAAAATCGTCAGCACCCTGGGAAGCCTGGTGCTGACGCTGTTTGGTCTGTCGGTATTGACCTTCTTTATTGGTCGGGTGATGCCGACCGATCCGGTGCTGGCGGCGGTGGGTGATAACGCACCGCAGTCGGTCGTCGATCGGGTGCGGGTGGAAATGGGGCTGGATCAGCCCCTCTACATCCAGTTCGGCCACTACCTCAATCAGCTGCTGCACGGCGATCTCGGCAAATCGATTCTCACCTCGAATCCGGTGACGACCGATATTGCTCGCTTCTTCCCGGCCACCATGGAGTTGGCGACCGCGGCGATTATTATCGCGGCGCTGATCGGCATTCCTTTGGGCGTATGGGCGGCGTTGCGGCAGAGTTCGTGGGTCGATCAAACGATTCGCGTGGTGTGCCTGGCAGGACACTCGCTGCCGGTGTTTGTGCTGGCGCTGCTGAGCCTGCTGGTGTTCTACGCGGTACTCGGCATTGCGCCGGGGCCAGGGCGGCAGGACATCATCTGGCAGGATATGGTGCCGCAGGTCACTGGCTTTCTTACCATCGATTCGCTGTTAGCCGGTGAAACCGACGCCTTCTGGGATGCGCTGGCACACATGGCGCAGCCGGTGCTGATCCTTGCCTACTTCAGCATGGCCTATATCACGCGCATGACGCGCACTTTCATGCTAAACGCCTTGGGCGGTGAGTTCGTGATCACTGCGCGCGCCAAAGGCTTGTCATCGCGTCGGGTTATCTGGCGGCATGCCTTCCCCACCGTGGCGGTGCAATTGGTGACGGTGCTGGCGCTGACCTATGCCGGATTGCTGGAAGGCGCGGTGGTAACCGAAAACGTCTTCGCCTGGCCGGGCCTTGGCCAATACCTCACCACCTCATTAATGAACGCCGACATGAACCCGGTGGCCGGCGCAACCTTGCTGGTGGGCTCCGTGTATGTGCTGCTCAATCTGCTGGCTGACCTTCTTTATCGACTTTGGGATCCACGCGTAAAATGATCTTCTTCTCTCGTGACTGGCTGCTGGACGATACGCCTGCCAATCGCCGTCAGGCGGTGTGGGGCCGACGCTATCGCTTATGGCTCAGCCTGCGCAGCAATCCGCTGGCGATGGCGGGACTGGCGGTTATCGCCGTCATGCTGTTCCTCGCGCTGTTTGCCCCGTGGCTGACGCCGTTTACTCCCAGTGCACAGCATCTGGAAAATCGTCTGGCTGCGCCCTCAATGGCCAACTGGCTGGGCACCGATGAGCTGGGCCGTGATGTCTGGACACGTATTATCTACGGTGGACGCACCACGCTGGGCATGGTGATCGCAGTGGTGCTGCTCACCGCCCCGCTCGGCCTGCTGATTGGCTGCATCGCGGGCTACGCAGGCGGGATCGTCGATAAAGCGCTGATGCGCCTGACCGATATCTTCCTCGCTTTTCCACGCTTGATTCTGGCGCTGGCGTTTGTTGCCGCGTTGAAACCCGGTATCGAGAGCGCGATTCTGGCGATTGCCTTAACCGCATGGCCGCCGTATGCGCGTCTGGCACGTGCCGAAACCTTGCAGTTTCGCCACAGCGATTTTATCGCCGCCAGCCGACTCACCGGAGCGTCACCGTTGCGCATCATCCTGCGCCACATCATGCCGCTGTGTGTGCCGAGCCTGATTGTGCGCGTTACGCTGGACATGAGTTCCATCATCATCACCGCCGCCAGCCTCGGCTTTCTCGGCATGGGCGCACAGCCGCCGTCGCCAGAGTGGGGCACGATGATTGCTACCGCGCGCCGCTTCCTGTTCAGCGAATGGTGGGTGCCGCTGATGCCGTGTATCGCCATCTTCCTGACCTCGCTGGCGTTTAACTTTCTCGGCGACGGTCTGCGCGACGTGCTGGACCCTAAGGAGCGCTAAATGCTGGTGGAAATTGAAAATCTGCGCATTGCCTTTCGCAGTCGCACGGAAACCTTTGAAGCGGTTCGCGGCGTGAGTTTTAGCGTTGGCCGCGAGAAGTTTGCCATTGTCGGCGAGAGTGGATCGGGTAAGTCACTTACCGCACGCTGTTTGATGCAATTACTGCCAGGCAATGCCGAAGTCACCGCCGACGTGTTGCGTTTTGACGGTATCGATCTGCGCGGCGCCAGCGAAAAAGTATTGCGTAAAATCCGCGGTAAACGCGTTGGATTTATCCTGCAGGACCCGAAATATTCACTCAATCCGGTGATGACCATTGGTCAACAGATTGCCGAAGCCTGGCGTGAGCACAAAGGCGGCAGCTGGAAAGCCGCGATGCTGGCGGCGATTGATTTGCTGGAGCAGGTGAAAATTCGTGATGCTGCTGCCGTGGCGAAACGCTATCCGCATGAAGTTTCCGGCGGGATGGGCCAGCGCGTGATGATTGCCATGATGCTGGCACCGGATCCGGAACTGCTGATCGCCGATGAGCCCACCAGCGCGCTGGATGCCACGGTGCAGGCGGAGATCCTCAAGCTGATTGACGATCTGGTATCGGCGCGCGGCATGGGGTTGATCCTGATCAGCCACGATCTGCCGTTGGTGTCGCACTTTTGCGATCGCGTAGCGGTGATGTACGCCGGGCGCATTGTTGAGTTACTGGACGCCGGGCAATTGCAGCAGGCACAGCATCCGTATACGCGCGGGCTGCTGGCCTGTTTGCCCTCGTTAAAACATCCACGCGAACGTTTACCGGTATTACAGCGCGATGCGGCGTGGCGGGAATAATTTATGATTGAAATCGATAACCTGCGCATCGCCTTTGGTGCGCATACAGTGGTGAAAGACGTCAGCTTCGCGGTGGCCAACGGCGAAAGCTTTGGCATGGTCGGCGAAAGTGGCTCAGGCAAATCCACCATTCTGCGCGCCCTCGCCGGGCTCAATGCCGACTGGCAGGGCAGCATGAAATTTGGCGGTATGGAACTGGGCGCCAAACGCAGCCGCGCGTTCTATCGTCAGGTGCAGATGGTGTTTCAGGACCCGTTTGGTTCGCTGCATCCACGTCAAACCATCGACCGCATCCTGCATGAGCCGCTGCTGGTGCATCAACTCGATCGCGCGGAACAGCGCATCAGCCAGGCGCTAAGCGAAGTCGGCTTACCGGCCGCCGTGCGCTTCCGTTATCCGCACCAGCTATCCGGCGGTCAGCGTCAGCGCGTGGCAATTGCCCGCGCATTGATTGCCGAGCCGGAAGTGCTGCTGCTGGATGAGCCGACATCGGCGCTGGATGTGTCGGTGCAGGCGGAAATCCTGAATTTACTCAGCGATCTACGCACTGAGCGCAAACTCACCTACATTATGGTGACGCATAACCTCGCGGTGGTGACGCATCTGTGCCAGCGCATCGGGGTGATGCAGCATGGTGAGATGGTGGAGCAGTTGAGCGCGGAGGATTTACGTGCGCGGCGCATCCAGCATCCGCATACCGCTCAACTGTTTGATCTCAGCATGACGCTGGAGGAACCGGCATGACCGCGAACTGGCAACAGGCCGCCGAGGTGGCGCAGCACATTACCCAGGGCTGGCAGCAGCCCGGCGCACCGGGTGGTGCGATAGTGCTGTTTGATGCCCATCAGATTCACGCTACGCACTGCGCCGGATTGGCCGATCTGGCGCAGCAAACGCCGTTCAGCGCCGACAGCGTGGTGCGTTTTGCCTCGATTACCAAGCATCTATTTGCCGCTCTGGTCACCGGGCCGGGCCGCCGCTATCTGCAACTCGACGACAAGCTGGTGCAGCATCTGCCGCAACTCACGGGTGCCAACGGCCAGATCACCGTCGGCCAGGCGCTGGATATGAGCAGCGGTTTGCCCGACGTGCGTGAAACCCTGTCGCTGCTGGGATTGTCGGTGTACAACGCCACCAGCGCCGCCGAACTGCTGGATTTTGTCGCTCAGGAAGGCGATCTCAGCTATCCGCCGGGCAGCGAGATCTCATACACCAACACCGGTTACCGTCTGGTGGAAGAGGCGCTGAAAGCCAAAGGCGTGTTGTTCAACGACCTGCTGCAACAGTATGTTTGCGAGCCGCTGGATATCAGCTTGATCGCGCCGGAAACCTGGTTCGATATTGTGCCGGGACTGGTGCCGGGTTACTGGCAAAACGGCGCGCAGTGGCAGCTCTCCAGCGCTGGATTACATCTTTCCGCCTCGGGCAGTGTCACCGGCAGCGTCAATCATCTGACGCGCTGGCTGCAAAGTCTGCTGGCGGACAGCGGACCCGGCGCGGACGTGTTGCAACGACTGAGCGCCCCGCGCAACCTCAACGATGGCCGCACCAGCGGTTACGGACTGGGTATCACCAGTTCCACGTTGGGCAGCCAGACGCTGTTCGGGCACGGCGGATCGCACGCGGGTTATAAAAGCTATTTCCTGCTGCATCCCGAGCTGAAG
Organism: Pantoea rodasii; assembly: GCF_002095465.1. Lineage (GTDB taxonomy): Bacteria > Pseudomonadota > Gammaproteobacteria > Enterobacterales > Enterobacteriaceae > Pantoea > Pantoea rodasii. The sequence continues at coordinate 55,029 of NZ_MLFP01000021.1, forward strand.
CTGGGCGTGGCGATTGTCGCTAACCGTGAAGATGTGGCGACCTCGGAAAGTGCCTTGCGGGTGATGGCGGCGCTGCTCAATCGCACGTTGCCAGAGAAGGGTCACGATCTGACGCCAGGCTTATACGTGGCGGAAAACGCCGCCGACTGGCTGGACATTCAGGGTGTGACCGCCACCTGGCTCGGTGCCGGGGAAACGCTGTGGCGCGCCGATCCGCACGGCGATGCGGTGTCGCTCTCCAGCACCTTCCCGATCACGCTACGCCATGAGGGTGAAGCGATTGTTGGTGAGATTGGCCATGCGGCACGCCGTTTTGTGCCAGTGCAGGCGGACAGCGCCAGCCTTGATAACCTGCAAGGCCGCTGGTTTGCACAGCCGTGGCGCAGTGAAATGGTGATTGAGGGTGACCGTTTGGTGATGGGCATCGGCCCGGCGGCGATTCATGCCAGTTTGCAATCGCTGGGCGGCGATCGCGTGCTCGCCACCGCGCAGGATGGACCGTGGGAAAAACGTTTTGTGATAGCGCGGGAAGGCGACAAAGTGCGGCTGCTGTTGAATCGCAGCCGCGTGGTGACTTTTACGCGATAAGCGGTCGCCCTTGATGACGTGAAGCTGGTCGATGAAAATCACATTCGCAAAAGCTGCCACTGTTAAAAGTGGCAGCTTTTTTGTTTGGGTTAGAATGCAGAGGTGCGGGCCAGCGCACCTCTGCTGCTACCGGGCCGTCCTCGCGCCGCTGACGCGGTGCCTTCGGCTTCCACGTCGCGCCGGGCGGACCGTTCGGGGTAAGGCCATCCAGGCCAACCCGAACTGCCAGTCGCATCCTTGCGACTGGCTCCTGGCCCAACGTAAAAGCCTCAGCGCTGCGGATAGCCCTTGCAGCAGCAGAGGTGCGCTGGCCTCAACTATTGTGCCCTTTTTCACCACGCGCATTGAAGCTTCAGAGCAGGCTGGTGCCGTAAGGGGGCTGGCAATCCGCAGCGCTGAACAGAATGAGTATGCCAGGAGAGCCCGCCGGACGCGGGGCGAAAGGCGGGCCGGCACAGGATGTGCCATCCCGCCGGTCCGTCAGGCAGACGAATGAAGTGAAGGCACCGCGTGAGCGGCGCGAGGACCGCCAGCCCCTGAGCGGCATCAGACGGCGTTATCACCTGCCACAGAATGAAATATTATTTCACCTAAATGGCAATCGGTTCATTTAAGCGCCAATGATCAAACAATGTGGTGCCGCAAACGACCAATCTTCTCGATTTCCACTTCAATCACATCGCCGGGGAACATAAACAGCGGTGGCGTGCGTTTTTTACCGACGCCACCCGGTGAACCGGTGATGATCACATCGCCTGCTGACAGCGGCTGAACGCCGAGATGTATTCAATGATTTTCGCCACCGGATGCACCATGCTGGCAGTGGTATCGTTCTGCACTTCACGCTGATTCAGCCAGGTTTTGATCGCCAGCTGTTGCGGATCGGGGATCTCATCTGAGGTGGTCATCCACGGACCAAAGCCACCGGTCTGCTGCCAGTTTTTTCCGGCGGTGAACCAGGTGAACTGCATGTCACGCACCGTGGCATCCATAAAGCAGCTGTAACCGGCAACGTGTTGCAGTGCATCGGCTGCTTTAACCTGATAGGCCGCTTTACCGATGATCACCGCCAGTTCGCCTTCGTAATCAAACTCCTGCGTGGTGGCCGGTTTCAACAGTGGCTGCTCGTGTCCTGCCAGGGAATCGGCAAAGCGCACAAACAGCGTCGGCGCTTCGATAGTCTCAGCAAACTCTTTGCGCTTGTCCGCGTAGTTCATGCCGACACAGAACACTTTGCCAGGATTTTCCACTACCGGCAGAAAGCGGATAGCGCTGAACGGGTGATCCGCTGGCAGTGAGCTAAAGGCTTGCAGGTCGCTGACCGCGCCGCGTTGTAATAAAGATTTCAGGTCCGGGCATTCCGCACCGAGGCGCGAACCGACATCAATCACACCCTCTTCCAACACGATTCCGTAACTTTTTCTTTCCTGGTCAATAAGATAAAAACTGCAGAGCTGCATGACTGCCTCGTTGTTATATATAAATTGCGCGCAGATTACCAAAAGCCAGCAGGAAATGCGGTACGACCTGCCAATAATGTGCCTAAGCGTTGATGCGTGATCGCTGATCTATTGATTGCCATCCATGGCAACCCTGCAAACATCCGTTAGGTGTGCAGTCATGGCAGCCTTCCGAGCATTTGTAGGGTGCGCATTGATGCGCACAAAAATTACGACTGGGTGCTGGCCAGATAGGAGAATGCGCTTAACAGGCTAATCAGCGTGCCCATCTGCTCGGCGCGATAGCCTACTGTCACGCCATCAATCCGGGTGACGCCGGGAATCAGACAGAACAGATCCGCCAGTACCGGTTTGCTGGCTTGTAACTGCATCTCATAAGGTGCGGTCAAACGTGTAGTGCTGATCTGCCGCGCACGCTGTACCGCAGCGGTGGCAGCAGCGCGAAGGGCGTTTTGTGCCGCTTGCGGGCTGATGGATTCGGCGCAGGTGTGGGAAATCGCGCGTTTGACGCAAACGTAATCCACAGACGGATAGTGTTCGCCGATCCACCCTTGCAGCTGATCGTCGCCGCTTACGAGCCACAGCGGTGTGCCCTGCTCGGCGGCGGCGGCAGCGTAGATATCGCTTTCGCCCATCACTTTGCCGTTGATATGGATGCGCCAGAACGCGCGGCCGTTGATGGTATGCGCCAGCACGCCGGGTTCGCCCGCCGCGCTGTGATAGCCGATAAAGAACAGGCCATCAAAAGGCTGCTGCTCAATGCCTTCTACCATCGATAATCCACGCGGTTTGCCTTGCACCATGCGCGCACGCGGGTCGATGTTTTCCGCGCGCAGGTTGGTCATTTGCGCATGGCTGTCGGCCACCACCACTTCGGTGGCTCCGCCCGCAAACGCGCCCTCGATGGCGGCGTTCACTTCCTGTTCCATCAGCCCACGCGCCAGCTGGTGTTCCGCATGGCCAGGTGAACACTGTTCCGGACGCATCACGCCCGCGATACCTTCAATGTCAGCAGAGATGAATATTTTCATGAGTTAGGTAAATTCCATGCGGGTAGTGAGTTAAACCCTGTACGGGTTAACCGCACATACTGTAGCGCCGCGATTTATCGCGCATCTTTGCAGCCGCTGAGTCGCTGTCATAAGCGCAATAAATTGCGCCGCTACGGGTAACTGTGCGTCAGGGACAACTTTAAGCCGGCTGCAAGCATTGCTAAAAGACACACCATAAATTGTGCCGCTACGGTTTGATTAATTCATCCAGCACCTGCGTCAGTGACGGACGATGATGGCCGCGAAAACCCGTGACCGATTCGGCACTTAATAGCGCATCCAGCACCGCGTGTTCGGTGGCATCGGCGGCGGCGGCGAGCAGCGGTTCCAGTGCCGCATCTTCCGGCGGATTTGGTTGCGTTTGTGTGGAAAACGCCACAGCAATATCACCGGATCCATGTCCCCAATAGCTGCCCAAACGGCCTAATCCCGCCCCCGCGCGTTTGGCTATGCGCTTGAGCTGGCGCGCATCCAGCGGTGCATCGGTAGCCATAATGATGATGATGGAACCGGCATCGCGCTGCGGCGTCAGTTCTGGCAACAACGGCCCAATCAACTCGCCGAGTCGCACGCCATCCAGCGTTAACGCATTTAGTGCACCAAAGTTAGCCAGCACCAGCACGCCCAACGTGGCATTCAGTGAAGGAATTAAGCGCGACGCGCTGCCGATGCCGCCTTTCAAACTGAAGCAGCTCATGCCGCGCCCGGCACCGACGCTGCCACGGGCGAAATCGGCCTGTGCAGAATCGAGCGCGTCCTGCGCCATGGTTTCGGTAACGGCCAGCGCCTGAATGTCATTCAGCCAGCCGTCGTTACACTCCAGCGCCAATGGATTGACGGTCGGCAGACTGCGGCCCAACTCTGGATTACGGCTGATGGCATCGCGCACCAGCGTGGTAAACAGCGTGCCCACCGCCAGCGTGTTGCTGAGCAGAATCGGCGTTTGCAGCACGCCCAACTCTTCGATTTGCACCAACCCCACCGGCTTGGCAAAGCCATTGAATACCGCCGCGCCACAGGGCAACGGATGTAAAAACAGGTTATCGCCCGGCGGCACAATCGCGGTGACGCCGGTTTGCCGTTCACCGTCTGCCAGCGTGTGATGACCGACGCGCACTCCGGGTACATCGCTGATACGATTGGTGTCCCCGCAGGCGCTGCGCGGTTGCCCGAGCTGGCGCTCCGTGCGCCAGCGTTGCAGCAGCAGATCGCGCTGCAGTTGTTGAAAATCCATGTTTAGCTCTTCAGTTTGGGATCGAGCGTATCGCGCAGTGCATCACCCAGCAGGTTAAACGCCAGCACGGTAATAAAAATGGCCAGGCCGGGGAACACGCTGACGTGCCATAAACCCGCCATCATCATGCTGCGGCTCATTGCCAGGATATTGCCCCACTCCGGCACATCCGGTTCAGGACCAAGGCCGATAAAGCTCAGGCCTGCCGCTGTGAGAATACTGGTGCCGATGCGCATGGTAAAATAGACAATCACATTCGAGAGCGTGCCCGGCAAAATATGGCGCAGCATAATCACGCGATCCGGTGCACCGGCGCAGCGTACCGCTTCGACATACGCAGCCTGTTTGAGTGACAGCGTTGAGGCACGCACGATGCGGGCAAACACCGGCACGCTGAATACCGCTACGGCGATAATCACGTTATTCAGTCCCGGACCGAGAATCGCCACCACCGCAATCGCCAGCAGCATACCCGGGAAGGCGAACAGCACGTCGGAACCGCGCATGATCAGCATATCGACCCAGCGGCCGTAATACCCCGCCAGCAAGCCGAGCAGCACACCCACCACCATGCCCAGCGTCACGGATAGCACGCCGACATAAAGTGAAATGCGTGCGCCGTAGATGATACGGCTCAGCAGATCGCGCCCCAAATCATCGGTGCCCATCCAGTGTGCGGCTGACGGCGGCGAGGACAACGCCATCCAGTCTGGCGCCATTGGATCCCACGGAGCCAGCCACGGCGCGAAAATCGCCACCAGCACCAGCAATAAGACAAAACCGCCCGAGACCAGCGCCAGCGGATTGCGCACAAAAGCGTGCAGGAAATCGCGCCACGGCGAGCGAATGGTCTGTGACGACGCGGCAGAGAGAGATTGTGTACTCATCACGACTCCTGTCGCAGGCGAATGGCTGGATTGACCACGGCGTACAGCAGATCCACCAGCAGGTTAATCACAATAAATTCAAACACGAACAGCATCACCAGCGCCTGAATCACCGGTTGATCCTGCGCTTTGATCGACTCGATCAACAGCCAGCCCAAACCGGGCCAGTTGAAGACGCTCTCCACCACGATCGATCCGCCGAGCAGAAAACCAAACTGCAAACCGAGCATGGTGATCACCGGGATCAGCGCGTTGCGCATCACGTGTTTCCACGTCACGAGACGGTTGCGCAGTCCTTTGGCTTTGGCGGTGCGCACGTAATCTTCCTGCGCCACCTCAAGGAACGCCGAGCGGGTGAAACGCGCCATGACGGCGGCCACGGAAGAACCCAACGTGATAGCGGGCAATATGATGTCGCTGGCTTTGTTAAAACCGCTCACCGAGAACAGGCCAAATGGCATGGCGACGAACTGGATCAGCAGCAGGCCGAGCCAGAAGGTCGGCATCGAGATGCCGCCGACGGCCACGCTCATCAGCGTCCAGTCCTGCCATTTCCCCCGCTTCAGCGCCGCCAGCACACCGAGAAACAAGCCGAGAATCACCGACCACGCAAAGCCCGCCAGCGCCAGCCACATCGTTGGCATAAAGCCCTGCTTAATCACCTCCAACACCGGTTGTTGCGTGCGGTAGGTGACACCGAGATCGCCACGTAATAGCCCACCAATCCAGTTGACGTACTGCTGTGGCAACGGATCGTTGAGGCCAAGATGCTGGCGTGCGGCTTCGACCGCTTCGATCGGGGCGTCTGGTCCGGCGTAAATACGCGCCGGATCGCCGGGGAGCAGCTTGATAAAGCCGAACACCAGTAGCGAGACCACCAGCAGAACTGGGATCATCTCCAGCAGTCGGCGAATGATGTATGAAAACATGCGGTTCCTTTTCGATGGGTATCCAGGCGCGCATAAATGCGCACCCTGCAATGTAGGGCCGCCATTTCTGGCGACCCATAACCGCATCTCGTTACTTGAATGAAGCCAGGGTATAAATGAAATTGCCGTCTGCCAGCATCGATACGCCGCTCAGGTTGCTGCGCTTGCCCACCAGGTTATCTGGCGTGCCGAGGAACGCGACCGGCGCATCTTTCCACAGCAGCTTCTGCGCTTCGGCATAGGCTTCACCGCGCTTAGCGGGATCGGCGGTGGCTAATCCACCGGCAATCGCTTTATCCACGTCCGGATTGCTGAAGTACGAGACGTTATACGAGGTCGGCACCCAAGATTCGGTGGCATACAATGGACGCAGCGCCCAGTCCGCATCACCGGTCGAGGTTGACCAGCCGCCGTAGTAGAGGTCGAATTCTGCTTCTTTCGGATCCTTCACACCCCACAGCTTGGCGTTACGCGTGCCGGAATCCATCGGCGTCACCGTGGCGCGAATGCCGACGGTGGCCAACTGGGCTTTCAGCACCTGCGCCGCGCGCACGCTGGCGGTGGTGTTGGTGGTCCACAGTTTCAGATCCAACCCGTTCGGATACCCTGCGGCTTTCAGCAACGCTTTGGCTTCATCCGGCGCGTAGTGATAATTCGGCTCGCTCTGCTTCTGGTAGAACTGCACGCCTTCCGGCATCGCGGAAGAAGCCGGTTTACCCATGCCAGCAAACGCCACTTTCAACCACAGATTGCGGTCGATGGCGTAGTTGATTGCCTGACGCACGCGCACATCCGCCAATGGCTTGTGCTGGGTGTTGATCGCCATGTAGTAGAGATAAATGCTGGGATCGCGCTGGATCGCTAATTTGCTGTCGCTCTGTACAGTGGCGATCAGATCCGATGGCAGCGGCCAGATCGCATCAACCTGCCCTGATTTCAGTGCGGCAACACGCGTGGCATCTTCCGGGCTTGGCGAGAAGGTCACGTTATCCACCTTCGGCCAACCCTTCTGCCAGTAACCGTCGTACTTCACCAATGAAACGGCTTTGCCCGGCTGCCACTGCACAAATTTAAACGGACCGGTGCCGACCGGATGCAGGCGCAGCTGCGCTTCTTCTGGATACTGTTTGAGGATTGCCGGGCTCCACATCACCGCTGACGGATGCGCCAGGGTGTTGATGAAGGCACCAAATGACTGGTTGAGATCGATTTTTACCTGATCCGGTGCCAGCACCGTGACTTTGGCAATCATCTTGTACAGGCTGTTACGCTTCAGGCCTTTGGTCTGATCGGCAAGGCGATCGAGGTTAGTTTTTACCGCTTCAGCATCAAACGGCGTGCCGTCCTGGAAGGTGACGCCTTTGCGCAGCGTCAGGGTAAATTCGGTGGCGCTGTCATTGCTGGTGTAACTGGTCGCCAGCCACGGTTGCAGCTTCATCTGCGCATCGAACTGGAACAGACGCTCAAACATCCCGCTCTGCACGGAATAGCTGACGTTATCTGAGGTGTCGTGCGGATCGAGGCCGGTGATATCGGCATACATCGAAATGCGCAGATCCTGCGCTTGCGCGGCAACAGCCAGCGCAAGGGTCAATCCAACAGCCAGTGACGAACGGCGAAAAATCGATTTCATGAAATCTCCTGGTATTGAGTGTTAACGCGATGCAATGTCGTCAGCGACCCAGTGTTGCGGCGCAACCTGGCGGTAACGGGGTTTAATGACCGTTTCACCCACCTTGCGCAGCGGCGATGGAATTTCGCTGTCTTCGAAAGTGCGGGGTTGACGGTTCTGGGGATCGGCCACTGGCACGGAGGCCAGCAGACGTTGGGTATAAGGATGTTGCGGTTGGTTGAACACCGACTGACGCGGCCCGAGTTCAACTATCTGCCCGAGATACATCACCGCCACGCGATTGGCGATACGCTCCACCACCGCCATGTCATGCGAGATGAAAATCCACGCCACGCCGGTTTGCTTTTGCAGGTCCATCATCAGGTTCACCACCTGCGCCTGAATCGACACATCCAGCGCCGAAACGGCTTCATCGGCAATGATGACTTTGGGTTTCAGCGCCATGGCACGAGCGATGGCGATACGCTGGCGCTGACCGCCAGAGAATTCGTGCGGATAGCGCTGCGCATGTTCGGGCAGCAGGCCCACGCTTTTCAGTAAGGCTTCAACCTGTGGCGTGGCCTCTTCCAGTGACTTCACCAGACCGTGCAACATTAACGGCTCGGCAATGGTGAAACCGACGGTGAGACGCGGATTGAGCGACGCATAGGGGTCCTGAAACACCATCTGAATTTCACGACGCAGCGGCTGGAATTCTGCTTCTTTCAGGTTGGCGATTTCACTGCCCTGGAAATGAATGCTGTCGGCCTGGCTGTTAATCAGGCGCATCAGCGCGCGGCCAGTGGTGGATTTGCCGCAGCCGCTCTCACCGACAATCGCCAGGGTTTCGCCCGGCCACAGGCTGAAATCGATCTGCTCCACCGCATGCACCTGATGGGTGAGCGCCGAAAAGATGCCGCTGCGAATCGGGTAATAAACTTTTAAACCGCGCACATCGAGCAACGGTGTTTCGTCGTAACGTGCCGTGCGCTGTTCACCGCTATCGGTGGGCTGCGCGCCGACTAACGGAAAACGCTGTGGCCATGCGTGTTCACGCATATCGCCCAGTTTCGGTACTGCGGCGAGTAACGCCTGGGTATAAGGATGCTGCGGGGCGTTGAAGATCTCTGTCACCGTACCCTGTTCCACCACTTCACCGCGCAGCATCACCACCACGCGGTCGGCGATTTCCGCCACCACGCCCATGTCATGGGTGATAAACAGCACCGCCATCTGCTTCTCACGTTGCAGATCGCGCAGGATGTGCAAAATGCGCGCCTGCACCGTGACGTCCAGTGCGGTGGTCGGTTCATCGGCAATCAGCAGTTGCGGATCGCACACCAGCGCTTGGGCAATCATCACGCGCTGGCGCATGCCGCCTGACAGTGAATGCGGATAGCTTTTCATCACGCGATCGACATCGGCAATGCGCACCTGGCGCAGCAGCTCACGTGCTCGCGCAATGGCAGTAGGTTTGTCACACAGCTGTTGATCGCGCAGGGCTTCGGTAAGCTGATCGCCCACGCGCAGCACCGGATTGAGCGAGGTCATTGGCTCCTGAAAAATCATCGCCATTTCACGACCGCGCAAGGTGCGGCGCTGGTTTTCATCCAGCTTCTCCAGCGCGTGTGCTTTGCCCTGCCGATCGCGGAACTGCATATTGCCGCGATCGATACGGCCTGACGCCGGCAGTAAGCCCATTACTGCCAGAGAAGTGACCGATTTGCCCGAGCCGCTTTCACCCACCACAGCAACAATTTCACCGGGGTGAATGGCAAAGCTGATGCCTTTAAGCGCCTGGTTTTCGCCGCTACGACCGCGAAACGAGACGCTGAGATCCTGAATCGCGAGTACCGGCGCGGAACCGGCAACGCTGGCGGCGTTGGGAGAGAGTAAAGTGTCCGTCATCGTTGCCTCTTGCGGTTACAGCCAGATTCGGCCCTGAGAGTAAGAAAGGAAGGGGGAACTGTCGGCAGCCAGCCAAATCGGGCCATCCAGATCGATATGTTCCGCAGCAATCGCCACAGGTAGCGCTGCTTCCATCGCCAGTGAAGAGCCCAGCATGCAGCCCACCATCAGGCGCATATCCAGCTTTTGTGCCTCTTCCACCATCGCCAGCGCTTCGGTCAGACCGCCGCACTTATCCAGCTTGATGTTGATCATCTCGTAGCGATTACGCAGCCCGGCGATGTCTTCACGCGTGTGGCAACTCTCGTCAGCACAGATGGGAATAGGATGGGCAAAACGTTGCAGGTCCTGATCCTGCCCGGCAGGCAGCGGCTGTTCAACCATGGCAATGTTGAAGGCTTGCAGAGCAGTAAGCAGACTCTGGAGATCGACGCCAGACCAGGCTTCGTTGGCGTCAATGATCAGGGTGGCACGTGGCGCAGCCTTTCTGATGGCCGCCACCTTCTCTAAAATCTCGTCACGGTTGAGTTTGATTTTTAGCAGGATGGCACCGCGCGACACCGCATCAGCGGCGGCAGCGGCCATGTTTTCGATGGAATCGAGACTTAAGGTTTCGGCGGTGATCACCGATGGCGGTGCAGCGCGTTCGCACTGCTGCCACAGCGTCTGCTTCGCCAGCGCGGCATCAAGGCGCCACAGCGCGCAGTCCAGCGCATTCCGCGCTGAACCGGCAGATAAACGGCGTTGCAGATCGAGTCGACTCAAGCCCGCTTCCACATCCTCTCGCATCGCTTCCAGTTGCGCTTGCACACTGTCTGGCGTTTCATCGTAGCGCGGCGTCGGTGTGCACTCGCCACGACCAATAAAGCCGTTTTGCTCCAGCGTGACGCGAATGACGGTGACGGCAGTACGAGTGCCACGTGAGATGGCGAAAGGGCGCGCCAGCGGCAGCTCGATCACTTCAATCTGCATGCGCCGCATCTTAGCCACGCTCCTGCAGCAGCGCAGCGATATCGGCGATACCAAAACGCACCGGATCGGTAGCGGGCACGCCAAATTCGGCACTGACTTCTGCACAGAACGCACGGGCTTCTGCTTCGCTGTAGTTCGAGGTGTTGATGGCGAAACCGGCCAGCTGCACGTTGTCGCTGGTGACGTGCGCCGCGCGCAGGTTGGCTTCCACGCAATCTTTCAGGCTGACCATCGGTTGATGCGGCAGGTGGCGCATATGAGGGCGGCCCATTTCGTGGCACATCACCAGCCAGTGCGGCTGTGCACCGTGAATCAGGCCCATGCTGACGCCCGCGTAAGAAGGATGGAACAGCGAACCCTGACCTTCAACGATATCCCAGTGGTCGGCGTCATTGGCCGGTGACAGCGCTTCGACCGCGCCCGCGATGAAGTCGGCAATCACGGCATCAATGGCAATACCTTCACCCGCCACCAAAATGCCGGTTTGGCCAGTGGCACGGAAATCGGCTTTCATGCCGCGTTCATGCATCGCCGCTTCCAGCGCCAGCGAGGTGTACATCTTACCGACTGAGCAATCTGTACCGACAGTAAGTACACGCTTACCTGTGCGCTTCTTACCGCTGCCGACATTCAGTTTTGGACGCATATGGCGCAGGTCAAACAGCTCAACGCCAAATTTTTCGGCCAGCGCCACCAGCTCTGGCTCATCCACCAGACGATGGTGCAAACCGCTCGCCACATTCATCCCGGCTTTGATTGCGCCTTTAACGGTGTCGAGCCAATGCTCTGGCAAATAACCACCGGCATTGGCGGTGCCGAGCACCAGCGTTTTTGCGCCACGCTCTTTCGCCGTAGCGATGTCGAGCACGTCCAGACCTAAGCTGACAGTACAGCCCGGCAGTTTGATTTCGCCCACGCACTGTTCTGGTCGCCAGACGTGAATGCCGCGAGCGGTTTTAGCAGCCAGTGGATCGGTGACATCGCCAAGGAAGAGCAAATAGGGTTGTGGGATAAGCATGATGTTTCTCGTTTCAGACGGGTTATAGGGCCTGAATTGACTATTCCATGCGGGTTAAGAGGTGACGAATGCTTGTTTGGTGGCGGGGTATAACATCAGGTTATAGCCAGATCGAAAACTGATGGTTAAGGGTACTAAGCTATTGATAGAGAGAAAATTCGAGGCGTTTTTGAACGGGGGAGATAAGAAAATCATTGATAACCACAGGTCGATCCCTGACCGCGATTATCGAGGGTATTACTGGGACTTAATTCAGCGCACCGGGCGGCACGTGCTTGAAAGTCTCAACATATGCACGAAACACATAGCGGAAAAAACGTTTCATTGGATACCTGGCTCAAAAATTGTTGAAGAAATACGCGAAAAGTATAACTAACGCGCGTTTTTCACGCAATTATTTTTGAGCCAGATCACAAAAATGAGGTTTTGGCAGATGCCTGAACTAGCTGAACAGGCCAAGGTGCTCGCTGAGAATGGTACAACCAATGCTAATTAACACGACTCCGCCCAAGACTTCGGCCCATTTGCCCATCACGGGGCCGATGAAGCGTCCGACCATCACGCCGGTGGTGGCCATAATGGTAGTGGCAGCACCAATCGTTACCGCGGTGAGTACAATATTGACCTGCAGGAACGCCAGGCCGACGCCGACCGCCAGCGCATCAAGGCTGGTTGCCACGGCGGTCATGGCCAATACCATAAAACCATGACGCTGTGGCGCTTCGCACGGCTCTTCAGCCGTCTGACGGAAACCTTCCATCATCATGCGGCCGCCCAGCACCGTTAACAGACCAAATGCCACCCAGTGATCCCACGCCATGATGTAACGGCTGGCAGCCAGGCCAATCGCCCAGCCAATCAGCGGCGTCAGCATTTCAATCACACCAAAGATCAAACCGGTGCGCAGCGCTTCTTTGAAACTCGGGCGATGCAGGGATGCGCCTTTGCCCAGTGCTGCGGCGAAGGCGTCCATCGACATACCAAAGGCCAAAATCAGAGTTGCGATAAATGTCATGGGTTTTCAATCAATGCTACAGAAAAAGCGTTCAAACCAGCGATTTTCCGCATCTATTGTTCAGTAATGAAAAAGTGCGCGCAGTCTAGCACGCAAAACCACCAAAAAAAGACAGTAAAATCAGGGATTTAAGTATAGCAAAGGCTATAACTCTTAACTGGCGCTATTTATTGCGCTAAGTGAATGGAATAGAAGAATTTTCTTATGCCTGCTCGGCACGGGGATTGCACGTTAGCGCGGTTTTATGCGCTAATGCTCACGCTTATTGATATGGAATGCTGCGATGAAAAACCCGTTTGAAACGCTGATTATTCCTGGTGGCATCTTGCTGCTGGGCTTTCTTTCTGCGCTACTGCTGCCTGCACCTCAGTTTGGCCTGGAATTGTCCAGACGGATTCAGGAGATGATGCATTTGCAGGATCTTAATCAGCTCTACACTATCGTGTTTTGCCTGTGGTTCCTGTTGCTGGGCGCGGTGGAGTTTTTTGTGATTCGTTTTGCATGGCGTCTGCTCGCGAAGAAGTGATCCCTCACCGCCGCGTAATGCATTTTTCCTCTGGCCTCTCTGTGTCGCGGCGGGGAAATTAAAACCCACAAAAATGTAACATTAATTTTACACGACCTGGCGAAATATCACGCAACATAAAAACCGCATAAATAATCAATTCATCACAAACTTATCCTTATCATGAACTTAAGATGTGACGCAGCTCACTACCTGCGCATTCCCCGGCTTATCCCTCTCACAATATCGCAACAACTGCATTACCATAACTCTCTGATTAAGGGATAAAAATCCCTTATGACAGCGGGGTTGAGCTGATTAATTCTTATGCTGAATCATTTCCGCCTTTAAAAAATAAACAAACGTTTAATTCCGATACGAGAATGTTATATTCAAATGCATATGCATAACGTGCAGTTAACCGTTATCGTCCCTATGACTTAAACCTGAGTCTTAACCTTTGAGAAATAGCGCGACGCGCTCGAAAGAAGCGTGGCTGTTTCGCCTGCGAACCTGTTGAGCTTCAGGTCAACAGAGAGAGGAGATGTCGCCTCATGAGCACTACTGCGGTAAACCTGGCGCTCGCCGCCGCTGGTATGGATAGCGCAAACCTTCAGGAACGAAAGGATGTCGACGTACTGCTGATCGGCGCAGGCGTGATGAGTGCCACCTTAGGCGCATGGCTGCAGGATCTGGAGCCGGACTGGTCGATTGAGATGGTGGAACGCCTCGACGATGTCGCGGTGGAATCGTCCAATGGCTGGAATAATGCCGGTACCGGCCACGCCGCGTTGGCCGAGCTGAACTATACGCCGCAAAAGGCGGATGGCAGCATCGACATAGCGAAAGCAGTGGCGATCAACGAATCATTCCAGATTTCCCGTCAGTTCTGGGCGTACCACGTTCAGAAAGGCAACCTGCGCAATCCAAAAAGCTTTATCCACAGTACGCCGCACATGAGCTTTGTCTGGGGCGACGATAACGTTGAGTTCCTGCGCAAACGTTTCCAGGCGCTGCAAAAAAGCACCCTGTTCCGTGGCATGAACTATTCAGAAGATCGCGACCAGATCAGCCAGTGGATCCCGCTGGTGATGAACGGCCGTGACAGCAAACAGAAAGTGGCCGCCACCTGGACCGACATGGGCACCGACGTGAACTTCGGTGAAGTGACACGCCAGTTGATTGCTGCGTTAGAGAAGAAAGCCAATTTCCGCCTGCGCCTGCGTCAGGAAGTGCGTGATATTAAGCGCCTGAGCGATGGTCGCTGGCAGGTTTCGCTGCATAATCTGGCCAACGGCGAAAATCGCCTGTTGACCACCCGCCAGCTGTTTATCGGTGCGGGCGGCGCAGCGCTGCCACTGCTGCAAAAATCCGGTATTCCGGAAGTGAAAGGCTATGCCGGTTTCCCGGTGGGCGGCTCCTTCCTCGTTACCGAGAATTCAGAAGTGGTGCAGCAGCACATGGCGAAGGTGTACGGTAAAGCCAGCGTTGGCGCTCCGCCGATGTCAGTACCGCATGTCGATACCCGCGTGCTGGATGGCAAACAGGTGCTGCTGTTTGGCCCGTTCGCCACCTTCTCAACCAAATTCCTGAAACAGGGTTCGCTGCTGGATATGTTCGGCGCGATGAACGGCAGCAACCTGTTACCGATGATGCAGGTTGGCCTGAAGAGTTTTGACCTGGTGAAATATCTGGTCGATCAAGTACTGCAAAGTGAAGCCGATCGCATGGAAGCACTGCGTGCCTACGTGCCACAGGCTAAGCAGGAAGACTGGCGTTTAGTCACTGCCGGCCAGCGTGTGCAGATCATCAAGAACGATGAGAAAGAGGGCGGCGTACTGCGCTTAGGCACGGAAGTCGTGACCTCTGAAGATGGTTCGATTTCTGCCCTGCTCGGCGCTTCACCTGGTGCATCGACTGCGGCGCCAATTATGCTGGAGCTGATGGCGAAAGCCTTCCCGGAGCAAATGCGTTCACCGGAATGGCAGACCAAAATCCGTACGGTGATCCCAACCTGGGGCCGTAAGATGAACGGTGATGTGGCACTGACCGAGAAAATCCTGGCGGAAACCAGCCGTGTACTGCAACTCGACTACGCACCGATCGTGACGCCAGATGCGGCCAACGACGAAGCCCGCGAGACGGCGCACGTGGTGGGAAAGTAACAAGGCAATCTTGATTGCCCATGAATGATGATAAGGCCGCGCAAGCGGCCTTTTTTTATGGCTAAATGCGAGAAATGTCCCAAATTGGGATATAAGTTTGCTATAGTCCCAATGCGGGACTACGATGCGCGACATGAGAATCATATCGGTACGGACACTCAGGGAGTTCATGACGGCGAACCCCGACTCAGCTCAGCCGTTAAGAGCCTGGATTGATGAAGCGCAAAAGGCCAACTGGTCAAATCCAGCAGACATCAAGGATCAATACCGCAGCGCCAGCATTTTGAAAGGCAGTCGCGTGGTATTTAACATTAAGGGAAATGATTATCGACTGGTTGCGGCCATCGCTTACCCGCAGAAGCTGATTTTTATAAAATTTATCGGCACACACCGGGAGTACGATGCCATTGACGCAAACACAGTGGAGCAACGTAAATGACACTGACCATTAAACCCATTCACAACGAACTCGATTACGAAGCGGCCCTTGAGGCCATCTCTCCGCTCTTTGATGATGTCCCTGAGCTGGGCACACCAGAAAGCGATTATATGATTGTGATGAGTATGCTGATTGAAGCGTGGGAGAAAGAGCACTATCCCATTGAAGCTGCTGATCCGATTGAGGCGATTAAATTTCGTATGGAACAACAGGGATTAACCGCCAAAGATCTGGAGCCTGCCATAGGCCGACGTAATCGCGTCTATGAAGTGTTAAACGGCAAACGCTCTTTGTCTCTGGAGATGATTCGCAATCTGCACAAGCAGTTTGGCATTCCTTTAGAGAGCCTTGTGGGTCTTTAATACACAGGGGCCGCCAACTCTGGCGACCCTTTGCTGCTTGCTGCATGTCTGGCTTCAGCTCAGCAGCACCGCGTCATACAACATCCATCCTGTGGTGGCCACCAGCGACAGTGCCATTAGGCTGTTAAACGCCTGGCGTTTCCATGCTACCTGCAGGTGAGTGCGCAGACGATCGCCCAGGGCAGCCCAGATCAGGATGCACGGCAAATTCAACGCGGCGAATCCCAGCAACACGGTGATGACACCGTTGCTGTTGGCATACATCAGCGCCACGTTGGTGACCATCAGCCAGGCTTTCGGATTCACCGCCTGAAAACAGATGCCGCCCACCAGCGTCATTGGGCGCGGACGTTCACGCGCTTCTGGCGCTGCGGCACGAAAGATTTTCCATGACAGCCACAGCAAGTAACTGCACCCCACTACCGTCAGCGGCAGGCGAATCGACGCCATCCAGTGCAGCAGCACGTCCAGCGCCATACTCGCCAACAGCATCTGTATGGCACAGCCGAGCAGAATGCCAAACAGCATTGGCAGCGTGCGCTTGAAACCAAAATTGACGCCCGATGTAGCGAGCAACAGATTGTTCGGGCCGGGGGTGATCGACATCACCGTGACGTAGCTGAAGAATGAAGGGTCGAGCATGATGCGCTTCCTGATGGTCCAAAGTTAACATCATGCTAATGCGTACACGCCAATGGAAACAGAGACACAAAACCACTATTGTGATGGATACAGTTAATGTTAATTTCGATTGTACCCATCGCGCGCGGAGGCTTTTGTGTCCCTTCCACTCTCATCCGGTCAAACGCTGTATCAGCAGTTGGCCGACAGCTTTGCCGAGTCGATTCATCAGGGCACCCTGAAGCCGGGAAAACGGCTGCCCGCTATCCGACGCGTGGCGCAATCGCATCAGGTCAGCGTTAATACCGTGCTCAATGCCTGGCAAATTCTCGAAGATCGCGGTTTGATTGAAGCCCGCCCGCAATCGGGTTACTACGTGCGTGGCGTGATGCCCGCCGTGACGCGCCCGGTCAAACCGCTGCCAGCAAAAATTAACGATCCCAGCACGCAGAAACTGGAGCTGATTGAGCAGGTGTTTGCCGCGCAGAATAATGCCGATTACACCAACATCTCTTTGGCCTGCCCGCAGGATGGCACCTTCTATCCGGCTGCGCGACTGGGGCGAATTACCTCAGGCATTTTACGCCATAACCCCGATATTATCGGACGCTACGCGCTTCCGCCGGGTAGTGAGCGCTTACGGGAGGAGATAGCGCGCCGCAGTTTGCATAACGGTATCAACCTGACCGCGCAAGAGATCACCCTCACCCACGGCTGCATGGAAGCGTTACAACTGGCGCTGCGTGCCGTAACGAAACCGGGTGACTGCATTGGGCTGGAGTCGCCCACCTACTTCTTTCTGTTCCCACTGCTGGCGTCGCTGGGCCTGAAGGCACTGGAGATTCCCACCGATCCCCAGCAAGGCTTGTCGCTGGATGCGCTGGAGATGCTGTTACAGGAAAAACGTATTCAGGCGCTGATCGCCATGCCCGGCGCGCAGAATCCGCTCGGCTATGTGATGCCACTGGAGAATAAGAAGCGGTTGGCAAAGTTAGTGAGTACTTACCATGTTCCAATGCTGGAAGATGGGCTGTATGACGAGCTGCAGTTTGACTGGCCACTCTCACCGCCGGTGAAAGCCTTTGACAGCGATGGCTGGGTGATTTACTGCACCAGCTTTACCAAAACCGTGGCGCCGGATTTCCGCGTGGGCTGGACTGCGGCCGGTCGCTTCCACCAAACCATTGCCCGTTTGAAAGCCGTCTCTTCGATGTCTGAATCGCGGCTGTTATGTGAAACCCTCGCCGAATTCCTCGCGAGCGGCGGGTACGATCATCATCTGCGCTCGCTGCGCCGCCGCTATGCCGCCAATCTCGATGCGGCGCGCGGCATCATGGCGCGCCATTTTCCGCAGGGAACGCGCGCGACGCTGCCAAAAGGTGGCTTTGTATTTTGGGTGGAGTTGCCGGGTAAAGTGGACACCGTGGAGATGTTCCATCGATTATTGCAGGAGCAGATTTGCGTCACGCCGGGCGCGCTCTACACGCTGAGCGATCGTTACAAACACGCGCTGCGCCTCTCGTGCTGCTATCCGTTTGATGAACGTTATACGTGGGCGCTGAAGCGCACCGGCGCGCTGGCCTGCGAAATCACGGGCCTTGCGCCGGGACAGGATCAGGGTTTGCCGTTGCGGCCCCAGGTGGTGTAACCCTCGCGCTCAGTCAGACGCTCATAATAGGTTTGCACCGCCGGGAAAGTGGGATGTTCCAGCGGGGTTTCGAACCAGCGGTTGACGGCGAGTCCGACCGGAATATCCGCCAGCGAGAAGTTACGTCCTGCGACATAGCGCCCGTTTTTTTGCAGATGCTGATCAAGAATGTTCATGGTGTGCGTCCAGCCTTTCACTGCCGCGGCCAGCAGGCGCGGATCTTGATGTGCCGGCGAGTTGCGCACCAGCGACATAAACGCATAGCGCCATGAAGTGTTGAGTTCGGTGGCTTGCCAGTCCATCCACTGATCCACCGGCGCTCGCGCACGTGGATTCTCGGGGTAGAGCCAGTCGCCGCCGTAGCTGTTGGCGAGATAACGCAGAATGGCATTGGATTCCCACAATACGAGATCATCGTCGATGATCACCGGCACCATGGCATTCGGGTTGAGCGCCATGAATTCCACCGAGTGCAATGATTGCGGGTCTCACCCCAGGGTTCAAGCTCATAGGCGAGATCCAGTTCTGAACACAGCCACAGAACTTTGCGCACGTTAATTGAAGATGTACGACCAAGCACTTTTAACATAGCGGACTCCGATTCCAGAATTCTTAATCTATTCATAGTCCTGTTGGCTGTCATTAGCAATCGGCAGGATGTAAATCCAGATGTAATACACCCTTAATCAAGCAGGAGTGACAATGAAGGTCGCATTTAAACAAGTGGACGTGTTTACCTCATCGGCGTTTAAAGGTAATCCGTTGGCCGTGATCATGGATGCCGCAGGATTAAGTGACACGCAGTTGGCAGCCATCGCGCGTTGGACCAATCTGTCTGAAACCACCTTTGTATTGCCGCCACAAGATGCCGCAGCGGATTACCGGGTGCGTATTTTCACCACCGAAGGAGAATTGCCCTTTGCCGGGCATCCGACACTCGGTACAGCCCATGCGCTGCTGGAAGCCGGTTGGACGCTGAAAACGCCAGGCAAGATCGTGCAAGAGTGCGGCGTTGGCCTGGTGGATGTACGGATTAGCGAGAATGGTGCGCTGGCCTTCGCGGCACCCAATGCGACGTTGACGCCCTTTAATGATGCGTTGATGAGCAGCGCATTGAACAGCGAAGCCTTTGATGCCAGCCAGACGCCGACCGTTGTCGATATGGGCATTCGCTGGCTGCTGATCCCAATGAACAGCGCGCAGGCGGTACTGGAGGTACAAGCCAGCGCGGCGGATCTGCTGCGTTTGCAGAAGCACGCTGATGTGAATGGCACCGCGATTTTTGGTCCGCTGCCAGAGGATTGCGGCGAGCAAGTTGAGGTACGCGCGCTGCTGGTTGAGAACGGCAGCCTGACCGAAGATCCAGTGACCGGCAGCGCCAACGCCTGTCTGGCGCGTTACTTTGCCGCGCAGGGGAAAACGCAGGATTATCGCGCACGTCAGGGAAGCGCCATTCAGCGTGAGGGACGGATTCAGGTGAGTTTTAGCGGCGAGACCATTTGGATTGGCGGCCAGACGGTGACGGTGATTGACGGGACGATTGAGATCTAAAACACGCGCAATAAATTGCGCCGCTACGGCCATCTGCACACAGTTACGTAGCGGCGCGATTTATCGCGCAATATATTGCACCGCAGTGGCCATCCACACGATTACGTAGCGGCGCGATTTATCACGGAATATATTGCACCGCTATGGCCATCCGCACGGTTGCGTAGCGGCGCGATTGATTTATCGCGCATTCTTACAACGCCTGCCCACCTGAAGCTTCAATACGCTGCGCGGTGATCCAGCCGGTTTCCTCACTCAGAATGGCGCTGATGGCATCACCAATATCATCTGGCTGGCCAACGCGACCCAGAGAGGTCACCGAGGCGATGTGATCGTTGAGATCCTTGGTATCACGCACGCGTCCACCACCAAAGTCGGTTTCAATCGCGCCTGGCGCCAGGATGTTGACGCGGATACGACGCTCGCCCAGCTCTTTGGCCTGATAGCGCGTCAGCACTTCCATCGCCCCTTTCACCGAGGCATAGGTGCCTGAACCCGGCAGCGTCATGCGCGTTAATCCGCTGGAGACGTTCAGAATGCGGCCACCATCGATAATCAGTGGCAGCAGCTTCTGCGTCAGGAAGTAAGGCCCTTTAAAGTGCACATTGATCAGCGCATCAAATTCCTCTTCCGTGGTTTCCGCAAACAGCTTGTAGTGACCGTGTCCGGCGTTGTTCACTAAATAATCAAAGTTGTCGCGCTGCCAGGTATTTTGCAGTGTCGATTTCACCTGCGCTACGAAGGTGTCGAAGGTGCTGCTGTCACCCACATCCAGCTGCAGCGCCACGGCGCGTGCGCCCAACGCTTCGATCTCCTTCACTACCGCCTGCGCTTCTTCAGCATGGCCGCGATAGGTAAAAAGAATATCAACGCCTTTGGCTGCCAGTTTCAGCGCACCATTCTTGCCCAAACCGCGGTTACCGCCGGTAATCAATGCAATTTTATGACTCATGTTTCGCTCCAGATGGAAAATTGAACACGGGATAAGGATATTCGCTATAAATTGATCTATAAACTCAGAGGAATACGCAGCACTGTTTCACTAACAACAACAATCGGTGAACAACATGGATAAAATTCACGCAATGCAGGTTTTTGTGCGGGTGGCAGAAATGGGCAGTTTTACCCGTGCGGCAGAGAGCCTCGGCTTACCGAAAGGCAGCGTATCGCGCCAGTTACAGGCGCTGGAAAATCAAATGGGGACGCGCCTGTTACATCGCACCACACGCCGCGTGCATCTGACGCAGGATGGGCTGGTGTATTACGATCGCTGTCTCGACTTATTGTCGATGCTCGATGACATGGACAGCCTGTTCCAGCACGATCCCGCCACCTTAAGCGGCAAGCTGCGCGTTGATATGTCGGTGGCGATGGCCACCGGT
Source organism: Pantoea rodasii (assembly GCF_002095465.1). Taxonomy (GTDB): domain Bacteria; phylum Pseudomonadota; class Gammaproteobacteria; order Enterobacterales; family Enterobacteriaceae; genus Pantoea; species Pantoea rodasii. The sequence continues at coordinate 76,377 of NZ_MLFP01000021.1, forward strand.
TTTATCCTGCCGCGTCTGCCAGAGTTTCTGCAGCATTATCCCGGCGTTGAGATTGAGCTTAGCAGCAGCGATCGTCAGGTGGATGTGATTCGTGAAGGCTTTGACTGCGTGATCCGCGTGGGTGAGCTGAAAGATTCTGGCCTGATCGCGCGTAAAATCGGATCACATGCCTTGATTAACTGCGCCAGTCCCGACTACCTTTCCCGCTTCGGCATGCCGGTGCGCCTCGAAGATCTCGCGCAGCATGCGATGGTGCATTACACCCAGCAGCTCGGACAGCCCTCTTTGGGATTTGAATATTTTGATGGTAAGCAGTGCCATTACGTTCAAACCGGCGGCGTGGTGACGGTGAATAGCACCGAAACCTATCGCGCTGCCTGCATTGCCGGGCTGGGGATTATTCAGGTGCCGGCGATTGGCGTGCAGCCACTGCTGGAATCGGGACAGTTGGTCGAGGTGCTGCACCACTTCCCGGCCAAGCCGATGCCGATTTCGTTGCTCTATCCGCATCGCCGCAACGTGGCGCGTCGTGTGCGGGTGTTTATGGAGTGGTTAAGCCATGTCTTGCAGGAGTATGTCACCTGACAAGCTATAATTTTAATTTCGCAGTGAACAGGATGCTTATCGTCTATGACAGACAAACCTAACAAAGAACCCGCGGCTGAACAGAAGCCGCTGATTGATATTAAGACCGGCAACAAAACCGTGGATGGCTCGATCCAGAACGTGTCGCGTTTTGCGGCCTGGTTTCAGGCCATCCCGGCGGTGGCGCATTTTATGCGCGCGCTGGATCGCTTTAACGATCGCCTCGGCAGCCAGTTTGGCGCGGCGATCACCTACTTCTCTTTCCTTTCTCTGATACCGATTTTGATGGTTTCCTTTGCGGCTGTCGGTTTTGTGCTGGCGTCGAATCAGGATTTGCTCACCGAGTTGATCAACAAAATCGTTAACAGCATCAGCGATCCGACACTGGCCACCACGTTGAAGAACACCGTGAACACCGCGATTCAGCAGCGTGCAACGGTCGGATTGACCGGTTTGCTGCTGGCGCTCTACTCCGGCATCAACTGGATGGGCAATCTGCGCGAGGCGGTGCGTGCACAGTCGCGCGATGTGTGGGAGCGCAAGCCGGACGATCAGGAGAAGTTGTGGAAGAAATATGCACGTGATTTGTTGTCGTTGCTGGGTTTGATGCTGGCGCTGGTGATTACCCTGTCGCTGACGTCAATTGCCGGTGCCGCGCAGGCAGCCATCGTTAACGCGCTAGGATTGGAGGATATTGAGTGGCTGCGTCCCGCGATGACCATTATTGCGTTGTCGATCTCCATCTTCGCCAACTATCTGTTGTTCCTGTGGATCTTTTGGATTCTGCCGCGCCATAAGCCGCGCAAAAAAGCGCTGTTCCGTGGCACGCTGCTGGCGGCAATCGGCTTTGAAGTGATCAAATTTGTCATGACGCTGACGCTGCCGAAACTGGCGACCTCACCGTCCGGCGCCGCCTTTGGCTCAGTGCTGGGACTGATGGCATTTTTCTACTTCTTTGCCCGCCTGACGCTGTTCTGCGCCGCGTGGATCGCCACGGCAAAATACAAAGATGATGTGGAGATGCCGCAGCCGCATCAGGGAAAATAACGCCGCATATTTGTTACATTTGCCGTAACAGCTAAAAATGTTTCCTGCTGGCTATTATTTCAGCAAAAACCAGCAGGAAACGCTAAAGGGTCACTTTAATTTGGCCCTTTTGCAGAGATTCCCGCCAAAAAAGTGACACTTCCCGTTCCCATCCCCCGCCGATTGCCGCAACACAGAGATTATCCACTTTTTCGCCGAAAATGCCTGTTCTGACGCGGGTTTTCGCCATTGAATGCCGCAAAACAGGTGCGTAAGATTCTCTGTCTACATTTACAATTAAGAAACAGTTATGCAAGCCTCCATCACAGAAACACTCGACAATAAACACGACGACACACCCGTAAACTCACGCGGAAAAGTGGTTGTGGCATCGCTTGTCGGCACCGCGATCGAATTCTTCGATTTCTATATTTATGCCACTGCGGCAGTGATCATCTTCCCGCATATTTTCTTCCCGCAGGGTGATCCAACCGTCGCTACATTGCAGTCGCTGGCGACCTTCGCCATTGCCTTCGTCGCGCGCCCGATTGGTTCTGCGCTATTCGGTCACTTTGGTGATCGCGTGGGCCGCAAAGCCACGTTGGTGGCGTCATTGCTGACCATGGGCGTCTCCACTGTTTTGATTGGCCTGCTGCCGAGCTATCAAACCATTGGCGTTGCCGCACCACTGCTGCTGGCACTGGCGCGTTTTGGTCAGGGTCTGGGCTTAGGTGGCGAATGGGGCGGAGCCGCACTGTTAGCAACTGAGAATGCGCCAGCGAAAAAACGTGCGCTGTATGGTTCGTTCCCGCAGCTCGGTGCACCGATTGGCTTCTTCTTCGCCAACGGCACCTTCCTGCTGCTCTCCTGGCTGCTGACCGATGAGCAGTTTATGAATTGGGGCTGGCGTGTGCCGTTTATTCTGTCTGCGGTGCTGGTATTAATTGGTCTGTATGTGCGCGTTTCACTGCATGAGAGCCCGGTGTTTGCCAAAGTGCAGAAGGAGAATAAGCAGGTCAAAATGCCAATCGGTACGCTGCTGAGCAAGCATATGACCGCCACTATTCTCGGCACCTTCATCATGCTGGCCACTTACACGCTGTTCTACATTATGACCGTGTACTCCATGAGCTACGGTACGGCGCCTGCGCCTGCAGGTCTGGGCTATTCGCGTAACAGCTTCCTGTGGATGCTGATGGTGGCGGTGATTGGTTTTGGTGTGATGGTGCCGATTGCTGGTCTGTTGGCGGATCGCTATGGCCGTCGTCGCACCATGATCACCATTACCCTGATGATCATTGCCTTTGCGCTGATGTTCCCGATTCTGTTGGGTTCTGGCTCGCAGATTCTGGTGATGGGCTTCCTGCTGCTGGGCCTGAGCATTATGGGGCTGACGTTTGGCCCAATGGGCGCGCTGCTGCCAGAGCTGTTCCCGACTGAAGTGCGCTACACCGGCGCATCCTTCTCCTACAATCTGTCGTCGATTCTCGGTGCGTCTGTTGCGCCATATATTGCGACCTGGTTGAACGCCCATTATGGTTTGCAGGCAGTAGGCTTCTACTTGGCTTCGATGGCGGTTCTCACGCTAATCGCGCTGATTGCCTGTAAAGAGACGCGTGACCAGACGTTGTACGACGCAGTTTGATGTTTGCAGATTGATATGAGGCACCCGGCTCAGGCCTAATGCTCGTCAGTTAACGCCCTATATGCAAAGGCTGTCACTGTGAAAGTGGCAGCTTTTTTTTCGTTTAGGTGAGGACGTT
>NZ_MLFP01000022.1 GCF_002095465.1 Pantoea rodasii
ATACCCGTACAGTGTTTCACCCAGTGGCCGTACCTGACCGCCACACGGCTCCTGAGGCGGGCGTACCGGACGGGAAGCCGTACCGGACAAATGAGGCGCCATCCGGGCGCCCTGGCCCGCAACCGCAATCTTCGTTACCACTGCAGCAGACCACAGCTGCCTGATGCAGCAGTACACGCGCATGCTGAGCCTGTTTAACGACACCTACGGGCACGTGTTTGCGCGCGACGCGGGCGACATCGACCTCCATGACGTGGTGCACAACGACCGCATCCTGGTCGTGCTGGTCCCCGCGCTGGAGCTGTCCGCCACGGAGAGCAGCACGCTGGGTCGCCTCTATCAGTCTCAGCTGGCCATGATTTTAAGTCAGGACCTCGGCGAGAAGCTGGAAGGGCGGCCGGAGGATAATATGACGGTGCGGAAGTTTAAGGACCGTTTTCCTTTTCTCTGGATAATCGACGAGGTGGGCGCCGGCTACAGCGAGAAGCTCGGTGAGCTGGCCACCCAGGTTCGCTCACTGGGCTACTGCCTGCTGCTGGCCGGGCAGGATGTCCAGCGCCTCAAGTCAGCGGCGGGCGACGCGGTGTGGACGCTTATCGCCAACATGGGCATACGTTTCACCGGCATCATAAAAGACCCGAAAGACACGCTGGAGATTCTGCAGGCAATGGCCGGAACCGAATACCGGGCGCACATGAGCGCCATGGTACAGCAGGGCAGCATCCTCGGCAGCGGCCTGAGCGACGATCCCCGCCTGCAGGTGAGCGAAAAGAAAAAGGTCGACGTACATGAGGTACAGGCGCTGCAGGAGGGGGAAAATATTACCCTTTTCAAAGGGGATGTTATCCGGGGCAGCTCACTTTATATCAAGGACGCCGACAAGTTTACGAAGGAGAAGCTGCGTATTAACCGCTTTATGGAGGTGAGCCCGCCTTCTGAAGCCCGCCTGCTGGCGACGATGCCTTACCGCCGGCGCCGCAGCTTCGTGCGGGCCGACCGGGTACAGCACATTCTGCAGGTGCTGGACGCGCCTCCGGGCGGGCAGGATACCCGCCGGCTGATGCTGACCGACCCGGCGCTGGCCGCAGTCTGTGAGTTCGATCTCGAATGCAAGTACAGCTGGAAGCGAACCCCTTCAGCCGCGGTGCGTTCGGCAGTACTCTGGCACATGGTCATGGAAAGCCTGCCGGCGCGGGGCAGGGGCTATAAGGTTCGCCTGCGCGAACCCCGCCTGATGGGCGCGTGGCGCGAGGCGATTGAAAAAGCCGCACAGAACTATGTGACGCTGGCCCCTCTTAAGGCAGCTTCACAGGAAGCCTGACAAAAGGAGACGTGTTGATGAGAACCGGCGCAACGCCTTACCGTGAATCCCTTATTCGTGCGATTGCACTGCGGCTGCGCTACCGGCGCGCCTGCCGCAACCCGCAGGCAAACGTCAACGACCTCGCCGCGCTGCTGACGGAAGTGGAGGACGCAGAGCGCGATGCGGAACGGCTGGAGGAAAAATACGCGCACGGCTGACGTTACAATGTGTCTGCCGCTAAGGTTTTGCCGGCGCTGGCCGATACAAGGTGCCAGCCGGGAAACCGGAAATATAACGCGATAACAACATACTTTTCCCTGATAGCTGTTTAGCGGGGCCCTCCGGGGCCCTCTTTTTTTGCCTGTTCCGCCGGACCCCGCCCTTTCCCTTCAAGGACTCAATATGAATATTGTCACCGGCAATCTGCTGGCGCATGACGCTGCCTGCATCGTGAACCCCTGGAACATGAATGTTTTTCCCCACTGGCTGCTTCTGCCTGCGGGCGTATCGCGACAGCTGAAAAAAGCGGCGGGTCCGTCACCGTTCCGCGAGCTGGCCCGCCACGGCCGGATGCGTCCGGGAAGCGCCGTCCTGACCTCCGGCGGGCGGCTGAATAAACCCCTTATTCACGTGGCCGGGCTGAATCTTCTGTGGCGCAGTACGGAAGCGATTGTTTTCCGCTGTACGGCGGCAGCACTGGCGCTGGCCGACAGCCAGGGTTTTGCCTCGATGGCCATGCCTCTTATTGGTGCCGGCACCGGCGGCCTGTCAGCAGAGCAAAGCCTGCGCGCCATCAGGGCCGCCGCCGCGTCAACCGGAAGCGCCTGCAATCTCCATGTCGTCCTGTGGGACGGGAGTGACTGCCCGTGAACGCAACCCGTTTATCCTGGAAAACGCTGCGTCTGCTTTCCTGGCGCGAAGGTAACCTGATGGTTTCACGAGCCATAATGCGGCTGAAGGGATTGCTGTGCGATGACGCGGAGCATGCCCTGCTTATGGCCGCACTCGTGGTGACAGACGATGACGTGGAAGGCGTACCGCTGAGCGTTTACAGCACGGAGGTGCTCGCTGCGATTGACCTCATCGCTCGCGACATCAGCGAGTCTGCCTGGCTGAGTGCGCTGCAGTGGTCATGCGAACATCACGCACAAATCCGCAAGGACGACCGTCAGGCCGCCGACCGTGCGGGGCTGCAGGACGCGCGGGCCATTGCGCGGTACGCGGCCTCTCACGACGGCGGCTACGGGGACGTCTGTATCGACCGTTGTGAAGCGGCAATAACGCACAACGACTTTGAATCCTGTTTTTTTTGAACTGATTGTCCGGCCTGCCCGGATTAATAAGGAACTGAAATGAGAGTGAACGCGCGATCGTGGCCACAGCATTTTGGCTGAGCTTCTCTACCGGTGTGGCAGTGGCCTCGCCTTCAATAGACGTCGGATTTTCGCCCGAGGGCACGGCGCAGCAGTTGGTGCTCAGGACGCTGGACGATGCCCGGGAGAGCATCCGCCTGATGGGCTACAGCTTTACCTCACCCGAGGTCATCAAATCGCTGGTCGCGGCAAAGCGCCGCGGCGCAGACGTCAGGGTGGTTGTGGATGACAAGGGCAACCGTAGTAAAGCGAGCCAGGCGGCGATGAACGTCGTGGTGAATGCCGGCATACCGCTGCGCACCAACGACCAGTACAAAATCATGCACGACAAAGTGATCATCACGGACGGGCAGAACGTGGAGCTGGGCTCATTTAACTACACCCGCAGCGCCGCAGAGTCCAACTCGGAAAACGCGGTGGTCGTGCGCGGCGTCCTGTCGCTGGCGCAGAGTTATCTGGCGCACTGGCAGTCCCGCTGGGACGGTGGCACAGACTGGCGCTCCACTTACTGATATCCGAAATCAGACTTTCTTCCCCACGCGGTGATACGCGCGCCAACGGATCTCACGTCTCTGTATAAAGTTAAGTCGCTGATTTAAGAGATCTGTAGTATTCTCAGCAAAAATTCAGTCCGAATTTGTGAGGGTGAAGAGATGTCGCAATCAGCTAGTTCAGAAGCTTCCTCATCCAAAAGTAAACGTACATACCGTAAAGGTAACCCTTTACCGCCACGTGAAAGGCAGAAAGCCTCTCTTGAGCGACGTAGTGATACGCATAAAGCTTTGCATGCGGTTATTTTGAATTCTCAGAAAGAAAAGCTTGAAACTTTGGCTTCTGAAGAGGGTTTAACACAGGCTCAGATGTTAGAAATCATCATTGAAAATGAGTACAAACGCAGAAAATTAGGAACGTAAATATTTACATTCTTGATCCTTTCTCTTTCGGGTGATAGATTGCTGAACGTTCAAGGATTTATTGGTTAGCCACGCCGAAAGGTGGCAGGAGTCTGGCAAGGTAAAAAATACTGGCAGCCAGAAAAAAGAAAACCCCGATAATCTTCCTCAGTTTGGCGACGGAGGCGAAGACTAACGGGGCCCTAGAAACTGCATAGAAGCTGTTGCTCTATGCGGGGAGTATAGATTCATGCCCGAAAAACTGCAATACCTTCGGTGCCTGCTCCTTCTGTGCAACATAAGCGCAGGAAGGCGTGACTGAACAGGTACCTGATAAATCATCATTTTACCGGCAGGTAAAAATCCGAATCCGGAATTTGTCCCGGAAAAAGGAAAGAAAACCCTGCCGTTCTGCGAAAAGATCCGTGAGAAGGCGGCGGGCTTTACCCGTCGCATCGAGTTTCAGGCACTGGTGGCCATGGAAATCGCCCACGGGGCACGCAAGCGGCGTCCGCCTGAGCTCCGCATCCGCGCGCTGGAAGCTGCGCTGCAGGCGCTCTGCCACTATTACAATCCGCTGGCCAACCGCGTAGGGGCCTCGCTCACGACCATGAGCATCCGCTGCGGACTGGCCACGGAGAAAAAACGCCTCTCGATCACCCGTTTCACCGGCGCCGTGCAGTTCCTGGCGCAGCTGAAGCTCCTCACCTACACCACCGAATACGACAAAGACATCGGCTGCAACATTCCCACGGACATCACCTTCGCGCCCCTGATGTGGCAGGTGCTGGACGTGTCGGAAGAAGCCGTCGCGGCCGCGCGCCGCAGCCGCATCGAGTGGGAAAACAGCCAGCGCGAGAAGAAGGGCCTGCCGCGCGCCGATGCCGGCGAGCTCATCAATGCCGCCTGGTCGTTCGTGCGTGAGCGCTTCCGAGAGTACCAGAAATCCCGCCGCGAGCACGGCATGAAGCGCCACCGCGCGCGTAAAGACGCGCCGCGCACCCGTAAGGACATTGAGCAGCTGGTCCGCCTGCAGCTTCAGAAAGAAATCCGTCACGAGCGCTTCTTCGGCGGTCTGGACGCGGTGAAAGCCGAGATTGAGCGGCGCGTCACCGAGCGCATGAAGCTTTCACGCGGCCGCTACGCCCGACTGGACGACGATCTGCTGGTCACGACCTGACATCCGCAGAGACCTCACGCAACTCACTGGCGCAGCAGCGCCGGCTTTTCCCTGCCCGCCATCCGGCCAGAACGGCCGTTATTTCCCTTACTCAGCTCCGTTTTCAGCTATCCGGTTAGCGCCGGAGGCCTTCGCACGTCTGCAGAAAGCCATTCAGATAAAATTCATCCACATCAGCCCCTTGCTCCGGCCACCCGAATGGGATCCGGCGCATAGATTCTGCGCCGGTAATTACGTATTTAAGTTATCCACATTAACCGCGAGAGGTCTGGTTTCATAACTCCTGACCGGATAGTCAGTTAACTGCTGTCCGGACTTTTTCCAAACCGCGCTGTTCCTTTTAAACACCCGATCTTTATTCTTTTAAATAACTGGTATGACTTACCTTTAAAAATAAAACCTATTCGCCACCCGTCCTGTGGACAGGTGAATAATGTCCGCCCTTGCAGCGGACTGCGTCCGCGCCGGTTCGGTTCAGCCGCTTCGCGTCAGGGGTAGCTCCCGCCAGAAACGGCGGGCAAGATCCGCAGTGTTTTAAATACTTCTGCCCTTTTCACAGAGCGTACAACTATCAGATCCGAAATCCACTCAGCATCGAGCGAAACCCACCTGAAAAGCGCCGCCGCCCCGGCCCAAAGGGCCGGAACAGAGTCGCTTTATCGATGGATGTTGTACTTAAAGTCAGGAGTGGCAGTAAGTCTGAGGCCCGCGGTTAGTATCTTTCGTCTGCGACCATCAGGCTTATGCGAGCCTGAAAGGCCGCTGCTTAAACGGCGTCTGGCAGGGGGGGGTTGGGCTTGCACTAACATAACGCTCTGTAACCGGCTCTGCCGGGTTAACGGCGCCCGATGACTTCAGAGCCGTCCTTAACAGCTTCTGGCGCCTCCATGCCGCTGACGCGGCATTCAGAGGAAGGCTGCGCACTGCTCGCTTGTCTGGTTTATATATGATATAAATTAAATATCCTTAAAAAAAGTGTGGTTATTTATGGATTTATATCGCTTTACAGCTATCCCCAGATTACATGCATCAAGAAATAAAATTAGAGTCATTAAAAAATGAATGAAGACTTAGAGATATTTAAGAGTTTTACACATCAACGCACGCGGATATTTATCACCGTTGCTTTTTTCTCATCAGTAATAAATATTCTGATGCTTACGCCTTCCATTTATATGTTGCAGGTATACGATCGGGCATTGCCCTCAGGGAATACGGCGACCCTGTTTATGCTGACTCTGCTGGTGATATTTATGTTTGGCCTTATAGCACTCATGGATTATGTCCGGGGCATCGTCATTATTAGGTTAGGTAATCAATTTGATAATGTCCTTTCGCCAGCACTCTATACCGCTGCATGCGAAAAAAATCTGATTAAGCGCAGCCCGAACGCCGGCCAGGCCATCAGCGATCTGACGACCTTACGTCAGTTTATTACCGGCCCGGCGCTATTTGCGATTTTCGATTCAGTCTGGTTTCCCGTCTATATCGGCATCATTTTTCTGTTTAACATCTGGTTTGGCCTGTTTTCGCTTGCAGGGGCTTTTCTTCTGTTGGGCCTGGCGTTTATTAACGAAAAAATGACCCGTAAGCTGTTAAACGAAGCGGGGAGCCATGCGCTATTTTCTAACCATCAGGCGAACAGCACCCTACAAAATGCCGAGATCCTGCTGGCGCTGGGGATGACGGACAACGTTAAATCTCGCTGGTGGCGGACGCATCAACAGTTTCTGTATTGCCAAGGCGCAGCGAGCGAACGGGCTGCGCTAATGTCTGCCATCACCAAAACGGTGCGTATGGCGCTGCAGTCCCTGATGCTTGGGCTTGGCTGCTGGCTGGCGATTCAGGGTGACATTTCACCGGGCATGATGATTGCATGCTCCATTTTACTGGGAAGAGCGCTGGCTCCGGTTGAACAACTCATCGGCGTGGCGCGGGGATATCGGTCTGCCCGACAGGCCTGGGAGCGCATGTCTTGTCTGATCCGTGACTATCCTCCGGTTCAGGAGAGTGTATGTCTGCCTGCGGCTCAGGGCGTTCTTACGGTGGAGAACCTGACCGTCAGCGCACCCGGAAACATGTATCCCCCCATTCTGCACGCTATCAATCTGCAGGTACAACCTGGAGAAGTGCTGGGTATTGTGGGGGCCAGTGCATCGGGAAAATCCTGTCTTGCCAAAGTGTTATGCGGCGTTTGGCCTGCCCACGAAGGCGATGTCAGATTGGATGGCGCTGATATTTATCTCTGGCAGAAGCAACACGCCGGGCCGGGAATAGGCTATCTGCCGCAGGACGTGTCGCTATTCACCGGCACCATCGCCGAGAATATCGTGCGTTTTGGCGAGATCGATTCGCCTCTGCTCATCGCCACCGCAAAGCTGGCAGGTGTACATGAGATGATTTTGCGCATGCCCGAAGGCTACAACACCCTGATCGGCGAACAGGGTACGATCCTTTCGGGCGGGCAAAAGCAGCGCATTGGCTTGGCGCGGGCGCTCTATGGCAATCCCGCACTCGTGATACTGGATGAGCCTAACGCCAGCCTTGATGAACAGGGTGAGCTGGCCTTGCAGCAGGTCATCCGCCAGCTCAGTCAGCAGAAAAAACAGTGGTGGTCATCTCGCATCGGCCGGGGATCCTCCCCCTCACCAGTCACCTTCTGGTTCTGGAAGGCGGAAAACAAAAGCTTTGCGGCCCGACATCACAGCTCTTACAGCACGTATCCCGACCGGCGAATCAGCAGAAAAAAGCACCTGCAGGACAAGGAGAAGCCCATGCATAACCGCGAGGTGCTGTTGACGCCAGCCGTTAACGTTCACCCGTTTGTCCGCCTTGGCTGGACAGTATTACTGGCCGGTCTGGGCACTTTCCTGCTCTGGGCTGCCTTGGCACCACTGGACAAAGGCGTGGTTGCCTCCGGGACGGTGATGGTCGACGGATACCGTAAGGCCATTCAGGCCCCCACTGGCGGCGTAGTGAAGCACATCGCCGTCAGAGAGGGCAAGACGGTACACAAGGGCGATCTTCTGGTGCTGCTGAGCCAGCGATCGACGCTTGCGCAACTGAGCGCCGCCCGCCTGCATTACCTGACGGCTCTTATCACGCAAAGCCGCCTCCGGGCAGAACTGGCCGGAGGCGGTGAGCTGCAACTACCGCCTGAAGCGCAACAAGAGGCGCTTCAGGCGATTATCCATCCCATTCTTGTTCAGCAACGCCAGCTCATGGAGGCAAGGAAAGAGGCGCTGGAAAGCGCGCAGCAAAACGACGTGCAGGCCATCGCCGGGCTAGAGCGCCAGCGCGATACGTTTGTCCGAACTGCCAAGACCAAAGCAAGCGGGCTCGCGCTGCTTAATCGTCAACTGAAAGACCTGAAGCCGCTGATGGCCGAGGGCTATTTCCCACGTAACCGCTATCTCGACATTCAGGTGCAATTTGCATCGCTGGCGGGCGATCTGGGCGAAACCCGCAGCCGCATCGTGGAGTCAGTCAATCAGATCGCACAGCTTCAACGCAGCATGCAGCAGCGCCTGGCCGACAACCGAAAAGAGATAGAAACCCAGCTTGACCAGTTGCGCCTGCAAATCAGCGAGAGTAAAAAACAGCTGACGCTGTCGGATGTCGATCTCTCTCAGACCCGGGTCGTTGCCCCGCAGAATGGGGTTGTCATGAACCTCGCGCTTGCCAGCGAAAGCGCCGTTGTGAGCGCCGGGGAGCAACTGATGGAGCTGGTGCCGCAATCCTCTTCTCTGATTGTCGACTCACAACTCGATGTCTCGCTTATCGATAAAGTCTACAAGGGTATGCCCGTCACCCTGATGTTCACCGCCTTTAATCAGCAAAAAACGCCCAAAATTCCGGCCCTAGTGTCGCTGGTATCAGCGGACCGTCAGACCGATCCCACCACACAAAAACCCTATTACAAAATTCAGATTACGGTTTCACCCGACGGCATGAAAAAACTGGAAAAAGAAGATGTTAAACCCGGCATGCCCGTCGAGGTGTTTATCAAAGCCGGGGAGCGCTCGCTGTTGAGCTATCTGATGAAACCGATCCTGGATCGTGCGTCACAGTCATTTATAGAGGAATAATGGTGTTCACTGGCAAATTAAAACGAGTTTTAGCGCTTATCGCCCTGCTTACGCCGTTTTCAACAGGCGCATTAACCCTTTCACAGGGCTGGTTTATGGCGCTGGACAACGACCCCCAGTATCTGGCAGCGGTTAAGGATCAGCTTGCCGGGGAAGAATACATCCCCATAGGCCGGGCCGGTTTGCTGCCAAAACTGAGCGTCAGCTACCAGCGTGCGCCGCGTAACTGGCAACGACAGCAGTATCAGCAGTCAAATTTTTTGGGCGAGCGCACCGAAGTGGTTCAACACCAACAATACGATAGCTATTCTGGATCGCTGACCTTGGTTCAGCCGCTATTTGATTACGACGCTTATGCCAGCTATCGCATCGGCATCATCAAAAAAATGCAGTCTGACGAACGCTACCGAAGCAGTCTGGTTGATCTGCAAAACCGTTACATCACGGCCTGGCTGGATGTTGCCGAGGCGTCCCAGCGGTTGCAGCTTGCGGCGTTGCATCGTCAGGTACTCGAAGAGCAGCAAAAGCAGACACAGCAACAGTTTGAGTCCGGTCAAGGTTCGATAACCGACGTCACCGAGACCCGGTCGGCGCTCAGTCTGGCGGTTGCTGATGAGGTTGAAACGCGCGATGCGCTGGATATAGCCACCGTTGCGCTTTCGGCGATCGTGGGCATCAGTCTGCCTGACACCACCGCGCTGCCAACCCTCAGCGAAAAGCCGCTGATGCTACCTCTGGCATCCACCCACTATCAATACTGGGAGCAAAAGGCTGCCATGCATAATCCCGAGATCCTCTCTGCCGGGCAGAGTGTTGAGGAAAAACGCTATGAGATCGAGCGTAGCCGAGCGGGTGCCCTGCCCCGGGTGCAGCTTTACGCGATGCATTCGGAGAATGACTCAAGCAATGACAACACCATTAATCAAAAATACCGTACCGACAGCGTTGGTCTGCGCGTTAGCGTGAATCTGTTTTCCGGTGGAGGCGTGTCAGCGTCTGTCCGGCAGGCTGCTGCACGCTATGAGCAGGCCAAATACCTTCACGACGCGCAGCGCCTGAAAACCTACAGCGAAATTAAAAAATCCTTGAATAAATGCCTGCATGCGCCTGAACGCTTTGCGGCTTATACCTCGGCGGTGGAGGCCGCGAGGCGGCAAATTGACGCCACTAAAAAAGTATTCAGGCGGGCCAGCGCATGAATATCGATTTACTTAACGCCGAACACGCGTTCTATAAAACCAACGTTGAGCTTACTGCTGAAAAACATGCTGTCATTAAAGCATGGGTCAGTTTGCTCGCGCAGTCGGGCGAAATAAATAATGACAACGTCATGTTACTTGACACCTATTTCGCTCAATAATTGTAAAATAAAAAAGAGGGACAGACCATGCCTGTATTTGGTTATCAGGATGAGAAAAACACGCAACTTATTAAGGATACGCTGACCATAGAGAGTATTAATTTTGGTGCGACGACGTACCCTGATTATACCTATAGCGTAGAGAATGGCTGGAAAGTGTTAGACGGTAAAACGCTCAACTATTCGGGTTGTGCTAACCCCTATGGCGCGTTTTATGGCGAAAGTCTTCTGGAATCCAGCGCCGAATGCAACGTGGTGGGGAAATATGATGCCTACGGTAAGCTTGTCAATATTGGTATCAGCTTCTGGGGGACGGGCACCTATGCAAGCGCCCCGTCGATTCTGCATACGATTAACACGGTGATGGATACCGTAAGCGATGGCTTATCGGCGGTTATCGACGGCTATGCGGATAACTATGTGCTCAACGCCTATAAAAACCTTATGAGTTCAGTGGCCGCATTTGCGACAGAGAATGGACTGACGGGTAACGACGTAATTATTACCGGTCATAGCCTTGGCGGACTGGCGGTTAACAGTATGGCAACCCTTTCCGCCCAGGGTCAATGGGGCGGTTTTTATGAGCAGTCGAGCTACGTCGCTTTCGCTTCTCCTACCCAAAACCTTGCCGATGATAAAGTCCTGAATATCGGCTACGAGAACGACCCGGTGTTTCGCGTTTTAACAGGCCATAGTTTATCGCTGGACAGCTTGTTTAATCATGACACCCCGCTTGAGACCTGTACCAATAATATAGTTTCATTCAATGATTATTATGCAGGCCTGACCGATGATTTACAGTTCTTCTCCATCGCAAATATGGCGGCATGGGCCGGACATTCCGGCCAGGGGTATACCGACGGCGCTTTACGCATAATAAATTCTGAAATCTATGATTTTACGCATCAGAATTCAAATATCATCGTATCCAATCTTTCTGAGGAATACCGCTCGACAACCTGGGTGTCCGATTTGAATAAATCTACTAGCCATGTTGGATCAACCTTTATTGTAGGCACCGAAACAAACGATTTATTACAAGGGGGTAAAGGTAACGACTATCTCTGCGGTGGCGGTGGAGATGATAGCTTTAAAGATCATAGTGGATATAACGTCATTTATGGCGGAGCGGGCAGCAATTCCTACGTCACAGAATGTAATGTCGCCGATTTTACCTTCAGCCACGACGCTGAGGGAGCGCTGTACTTTAAGTATTCTACCGGGGATATTACCCGAGCAGAAGATATCCAGTACGTTAATGCTGACTACACCTTATTCAGCCTGTTTGACATCGATTTCAATCAGAACGCGACATGGGAAGTAACGGATTACGGGTTCGAAGGCACCAGCGGCTCCCTCGCCTATGCCAACAGCTATTATGCTGACATGCAGAACAGCTTTACCGTTTCTACCGCCAGCAATGATAGCTGGTTCTATACAGGGTACAATGACAGCGATATCAGCGTTATCGGTAACAACAACAACGTGGTTTCAGGCTATGCCGACGACGCGATTCACCTGAACGGCAGCGACAATACGCTTCTTTTCTATGGTGATTTTGGCCACGACACTGTCTACAACCTCTCAACCACCGACAGCCTAGTCTTCATGGCTAACGAAAGTATTGCCGATAATGACAGTTATCTTAACCACCTTTCGTTTGAAGGCGATAGTGCCCTGCTGACGTATGCTGACAGCAGCGTCACGCTGGTAGGTGTAAATAGCGATATGCTCTCACAGATGCATATTGCTGTGGCATAAGTCCCATCCCCACGGGATCGCCTGTGGGGATAATTTTCGGCCCTAATAGGTGTCGTGGCTTGCCAACATAATGGCCTCTGCTCGCAAACATAGGGAATTTCTGCCCGACTTATCTGACAATGGAGCGGCGCGGGCGAAAGGCAAGGTCGAGCGGCCGTTTCGCACGATCAAGGAAGTGTATGAAACCCTTACCATTTTCACAAACCGAAATATGAAGAGGAAGCCAATCTTTGGTTAAGACGCGCACTGGTCACCTACAACAACGGAGAACACCGTACTGAATCTCATGCGCGCATTGAGGACTGGTTGCGACACCAGCCCCCATGACGGCGTCCGGGCCATGTGCTCATGGGCGCGGTTCTGCGCCTTTGCCCGCGAATCCGAACGACGAACGGTTGCAGGCGATGCTACCTTATCAGTTGAGGGAGCTGCCTATAAGGTGGAGCCCGAGCTTGCAGGAGAGACGTTGACGCTGCTCTGGGTCCTTTTCGACTAGGAGCTGTTCATCGAGCATGCGGGTAAACGCTTCGGGCCGTTCCAGCCTTCGCGCGGTGCGGTTACTCTTTTTCGCTATCGCAAATATCAGAAGATCCGGACCGAAGAACGACTCGACAAAGTGGTGCGGTTGGCGGACCAGCTTGGGCTCCCCAGCGGCGCCGTCACCGGCGGGGACCGTCCATTGCCGTCGCCGTCCCCAACCACGGCTGGACTGGGCGAGAAACTGCCTGGCCAGCGGCTCTTGCAGCCCATGGGACGATTGTCGCCCAACTCGGCCGGCCGATAGGCGCGATGAGTACTGTTGAGCGCACCTTCATTGATGAACTGCTTGCGGAAACACTCGATAAAAAGACGATCGCGGCCCGTATCCGCGAACGATTCCAGTTGCGAAGGCGGGAAGAATGATACTCTCAGACGTCCAGTCCAGTTATGACCTCGACCGACCTTTCCAGGGGGTGGGCAACTTCGAGACCGAACATCAGCGTACTCTCATTCGCGAGGTTTGCTCGGCTATTCAGACCGGCAGGCTTGTCGTGGTCTCCGGCCTGGTGGGGGCGGCGAAAACGCACCTTCTGCGGCGAATCGAAGCCGAACTAACCAAAGCCCGGAAAGTATCGCTCGCCAAATCGCTGGCGGTCGACAAGCGCCGTACTTTGCTGCCCTCGCTGATTGAAGCCTTGTTGGTGTCTGAAGCCCGATCGTACACATCCGTATTCAGCGTACGTTTGTGTACGATCGGGCTTCAGACACCTTATATAAAATATTTAGATATAACTTTCTGGCTTCTTGCCACAAATTAACGAATCCTTACGGTCACACAACTCAGAACAGCAGAAGGCAGCGCGCCGGCGACTCGGAGAGGGCGTGACGGTCAGCGCGTTCGCACGCGAATTCAGTACGTCGCGCCAGACCATTATGCGTCTGCGGAACGGCATGATCCCTGACATCTGAAGACGGCCACATCTGTGATATCATGACGGGATCACTTAGAGAGTCAGCACGAATGAAGAAGAAAAACAGTACACCGACGCCCCATGATGCCATCTTCAGGCAGTTTCTGACGCAGCCCGACGTCGCCCGCGACTTTATGGAGCTTCACCTTCCAGCAGAGCTGCGAGCCATCTGCGACCTCAGTACCCTGAAGCTGGAATCCGGCTCATTCGTTGAGGATGATCTCCGCCAGTATTTCAGCGACGTGCTCTACAGCCTGAAGACCACCGCAGGGGAAGGGTATGTTCACGTCCTCATCGAGCATCAGTCCTCTCCGGACCGGCACATGGCCTTTCGACTGATGCGCTATGCTGTGGCCGCCATGCAGCGCCACCTTGAGGCGGGCCATAAAAAACTGCCGCTGGTGATACCTGTTCTCTTCTATACCGGTAAACGTAGCCCGTATCCGTACTCCACCCGCTGGCTGGATGAGTTTGACGTCCCGGCGCTGGCCGGAAGACTGTACAGCAGCGCATTCCCGCTGGCCGACGTGACCGTTATCCCGGATGATGACATTGCCAGCCACCGCAGCATGGCCGCCCTGACCCTGCTGCAGAAGCACATCCATCAGCGGGATCTTGCTGAACTGGTCGACCGTCTGGCCCCCATTCTGCTGGCCGAATACCTGTCTTCATCCCTTGTGATATCTTTGGTACATTATATTGTACAGGCAGGCGAGACAGCCGACGCCGAAGCCTTTGTACGCGAACTGGCACAGCGTGTGCCGCAACACGGAGACGCACTTATGACTATCGCACAGCAGCTTGAACAGAAGGGCATCGAGAAGGGCCTGCAGCAGGGAATCCAGCTCGGTGAAGAGCGTGGTATTGAAAAAGGCCGCAATGCAGGCCGCAATGAAGGCAAGCTAGAAGTTGCCCGTACCATGCTGCAGAACGGCATTGACCGCAACACCATATTGAAAATGACCGGTCTGACCGAAGATGACTTAGCGCACATCCGCCACTGATTTCATTTCCTGGCTCCGACTTACGCCTGGGGCTGCCAGGTTGAACCGTACCGGGTTCTCGGGAGACTAAACTCTCAGTGAAAGGAGACCCGAAATGATTTCAAAATCAGCTAACCGTTTTTCCCCTGAATTGCGTGAGCGCGCTGTCAGAATGTTGATGGACCAGCGCGGTGAGTACCGCCCCGAACACGCGGCTGTCCACTCTTTCCCCTAAAACCGGCTGCAGCACCGACACCCTGCTCAGGACTCAGCGTATTTTGCGTAGGCGGAGTTTGACCGTCTGTAAACCTTCCGATCTGAACCCGTGGTACATTGACGAAACGTACGTGAAGGTGAATGGCCGGTGGGCTTATCTTTACAGGGCCGTCGACAGCAGGGGGCACACCGTCGATTTTTATCTCTCCCCGCGCCGTAACAGTAAAGCTGCATACCGGTTCCTGGGGAAAATCCTCAACAACGTGAAGAAGTGGCAGAACCCGCCATTTATTAACACGGATTAGGCGCCCACCTACGGCCGTGCGCTTGCCCTGCTCAAACGCGAAGGCCGATGTCCGATGTCCGTCAGACGTTGAACACCGACAGATTAAGTACCACAATAACGTCATTGAATGCGATCACGGCAAGCTGAAAAGGATAATCGGTGCCACGCTGGGATTTAAATCCATGAAGACGCTTACGCCACAATAAAGGATATTGAAGGGGGCCGCTTGGAAAACGGAAAATATCCTACGCTAAGCCTGTTTTTGTACAGACTGTTATCTACTGAGCGTAATGAACGGTATTTCCCCTGTCCCAGCTTGAGGTTTGTTCGCCAGACGTAATCCCCGCTCAGATTGATGTGTTCCCACCCCAGCGGGGACAGATGAGATATCAGTTGCTCATTAATTGGAATCCCTTTTCGTCTGAGAGAATCGATGGCTCTTTCTATATATACCGTATTCCACAGTGAGATCGCCGCAGTCAGCAACGTCAAACCGCTGGCACGATAGCTCTGATTCTCCAGTCCACGATCTCTAATTTCACCCAGCCGGTGCATGAAGACCGCTCGTGCAAGGGCATTGCGGGCCTCACCTTTATTCAGCCCCGCCTGTACGCGTCGGCGCAGTGATGGATCGCGAAACCAGTCCAGCATAAACAGTGCCCGTTCGATGCGCCCGATTTCCCTCAATGCCTTTGCAAGGCCATTCTGTTTAGGGTAACTGGCCAGTTTTTTCATCATCAGAGATGCGGTAACTGTCCCCTGTTTTATCGAGCTTGCGAGGCGCAGTACCTCATTCCAGTGCATCTCAATGTCTTTAAAATTCAGTGGGGTTGCGGATATAACAGACTGAAGCCCAGGATACTGTTCAGCCTTTCCATGAATAAAAAGCCGCTTGTCATGAAGATCCCGGATCCTTGGCGCAAAAGCGAATCCAAGCAAATGCATCAGCGCGAAAACGTGCTCTGTAAAACCAGCAGTATCAGTGTAGTGCTCTGTGATTTCCAGGTCGCTTTCGTGATAAAGCAATCCGTCAAGTACATGAGTGGAGTCACGCACGCGGCTGATGACTTTGGTATAAAACGGGCTGTATTGATCCGAAATATGCGTATAAATCTGCACGCCTGGCTCCTGACCGTATTTCAGATTGACCTGACCCGCATAACGCCCGTGGCTACCTACCCGAAAATTCTGCCCGTCGGACGAAGACGTTGTGCCATCGCCCCAGAATGCCGCCAGATGCCGCTGTTTCTGAGCATTAACCAGCTCAGCCAGTGCTGATGAATAGGTTTCATCCCTGATGTACCAGGCCTGAATGCCCTCGAGTGACGATTTTGTTGTTCCCGGACAGGATTCGGCCATTTTTGTCAGCCCCAAGTTGATACCATCGGCTAGGATGGTGGTCAGTAACAATTTTCGGTCTTTCGGTCTGACGTGATGATTTTTGAGATGCGTGAAATGGCGGGTAAAACCTGTCCAGCCGTCCACTTCATCCAGCATTTCTGTAATTTTAGGGTGAGGCAGCATGCCGTAAACCAGATCGGCAAAAGGGGATACTGCTGAAGGGACGCTGTTATCCAGCGGGGTAATTTTCACGCCTTTATCTGATATATCAACATCGGGCAAATCACCGGCCAGCGCCATCGCATTCACTTCTTCCAGACGCGATGCCAGAAGCGTCATACGGTTATCGATGTATTCATGGCAATCGGTCGGAATAGAAAGAGGTAGCTGGTTATTCCAGAGTGATTTTTCAAAATCACCAGACGGGATCAGATAATCATCAAAATTCCTGTAGCGGCGAGATCCCTTTACCCAGATGTCACCAGAACGTAAGGCTCCCTTCAGCTCATTCAGCGCGCAAAATTCGTAATATTTACGATCAATGCCGGAGGGCGTGATCACAACCTTTCTCCAGCTTTCCGGGATGAACCCGGTTGGCGCGGAAGGCGGGACTTTTCGGAGTTGTTTTCGATACATATCTCGGATGGTATCCAGCGCATCACTGAGCTGTATTGCTGCGGGCGCAGCCCTGAACTGCAACGCGGACAGCATCCGGGGGGCATATTTACGCAGCGTACTGTATTTTTCTGTGATCAAATGAAGTGGGTCGAAGTTGTCCTTACGTGACAGGAATCGCGTTTCCTCCAGGCTGTTGATGAATTCCTGCCAGGGAAGGACGTCTTCTATAGCGGCCCAGGGATCTTCACCGGATTCTCTGGCGTGAAGTAATGCCTGCCCGACGGTAACGTACTGCTTCAGCTTGTTCTGAATCAGCTTTCCCGTTTGCTGAAGCCGTTCGGCCTGCGTGCGTTTTGCCCTGCTGAACAGACTACCCAGTATACGCTCGTGCAGATCAATAACTTCGTCAGTCAGGGTAGCCCTGGCTTCCGATATGATGCAAACCAGCGAGGCATAACGGCGGACATTCGTGAATTTAGCCAGGTCCCGGCTACTCATTTTCCTGCCTTCGCGTGCCAGTTTCAGTAGCCGGTTCTGGTGAACGGAAAGCGCAATACCTTCAGGCAATGTCAGCGACTCGATGGCATTTAACCGATCGATATGTTGCAGGACATTTTTACCATTAATTTTACCCGGAGGCTGGAGCAGCCAGGCCAGCCGTGAAGGTTGTTCACCCTCAGAGATCAGCAGGCTGTCCAGAGCCGCTTTATGTACCGGTTCAAGCTGCGCGGTAAGCGCAGAAAATACCGCCCTGTCTGCAAGCGTTGTTGCTTCGGCCAGGGTTCGCTCGATGACATCAACAGAGGGGAAAATGACCTTATTATTGTGGAGCCAGGAGAGCATTTCCTCCGCAAGTAAAAAGCCTCTGTCTGTCCGCATGGCGTGGGGGTAAAGGTGGTGAATGCAGGTTTTTTGCAGTGCCTGGTTGAAGGGGGATAATTCCAGATAGCGGTAGAGTTCAGCCAGATGTTCCCAGCGGGTGACCTCTCTTGATGCATACTCGCCCCACAAATCAGGCTGAAGCTTCAAATGAGCCGCAAGCCGGGAAACCACCCCGTCGTGAGGGGACATATTTTTGTCGGGAGGAAATCCCGGCCCTCGCAAATAGCAGAGTAAAACAGCAAAACCCAGACGGTTTGCGGGTCTGCGGTGTTTATTAATGAGAGCGAGGTCATGTTCACTCAAAAAACACATGCGAGTCAGAAGAACGTCATCATCCGGTACAACCAGCAAGCGTTCTTTTTCTTCACTGCTGAGTATTCGTCTCCGTGGCATAAATGCTTCCTATGCATATAGTTTATTTTAGTTATTGCTTTACACTGACCGAAACCGACCGGTTTCGTACACCTATTCTCAATACTGTCCGAAAGTCAGTGAATTCACTATCGTACATACGCTATAATTCGTACATCCTTTTCGTACATAAAATATCACTATGTCACGTGTTTTTGCTTACTGTCGTGTCTCGACCCTGGAGCAGACAACCGAAAATCAGCGAAGAGAAATTGAGACGGCCGGTTTCGCGGTTAAATCTCAGCGACTGATTGAAGAACACATCAGCGGCTCAGTTGCCGCCAGTGAGCGGCCAGGTTTCTCAAAACTGCTCGACCGTATGGAAAATGGCGATGTGCTGATTGTTACCAAACTAGACCGACTGGGGCGTAATGCGATGGATATCAGAAAAACGGTGGAACAACTAGCTGCTTCAGATATTCGCGTTCACTGTCTCGCTTTGGGTGGAGTTGATCTGACCAGCCCGGCAGGAAAAATGACCATGCAGGTCATCTCTGCTGTGGCGGAATTTGAAAGAGATTTGCTGCTTGAGCGTACGCACTCTGGTATTGCGCGAGCAAAAGCAGCCGGAAAGCGATTTGGACGTCCTTCAGTACTGAATGAAGAACAGCAAATTACGGTTATTGTACGGATTAACGCCGGGATCAGTATCAGCGCCATTGCACGGGAATTTAATACTACCCGGCAAACCATACTCCGGGTAAAGGCAGGGCTGCAATAATCCTGAGTTGAACGGTCCGTTGAATTCACAGCCACAAGAGGACGTTTCTTGTGGCTGCGTTGATTTATGGTGAGCAGGTCAATCCTCTGTTAAAGCATCCTCCATGAAACGAATCGCGTTGCGTAAAGCCCGATCGGCTTCTGGCAGAGTGCCTGCCAGCAGATGCCATACATGGAACATGCCTGGCCAGACTTCAAGCGTTGTGCGTACACGCGCTTCTCCTAAATTTGAAGCGAGTTGAATCGCCCCACTTAGCATGACCTCATTTTCGCCGATCTGTATCAGCGTCGGGGCAAGTCCCTGAACATTCGCATAAACAGGGGAGGCATCAGGATGTGTTGGTAGCTCACCAGCAAGAAACTCTCTTGCTAATATGTTGAGAAAATCGACGCTACAAATGGGATCAATTCCCTCACGAGTGGTGGCTGACAAACCGCTATGGGTGAGATCCGCCCAGGGTGAAATAGCCACTGCCGCTGCTGGCAGCGGGATACCCACGTCACGCGCCTTCCGCATCATCGTAACAACCATTGCACCACCTGCAGAATCGCCTACGAGAACCAGATTGTTGGCATTAATCCCACTATTAAGTAGTGCCCGATAAGCTGAAAAGACATCATCTATTGGCGTCGGGAAAGCGAAATCTGGGGCCTGCCGATAGTCCGGGGTATAGACTCTGGCTTTTAATGCCGTGGCAATACGTCCCGTTAAACCCCGATACGCTTCTACACCGCCATGCACATAGCCGCCGCCATGAATGTAAAGAACCACTCTGCTTCCAGCATGTTCATGCATCTCGCTGAGCATTGCCGGCGCATTGCCTAACGGGAGGGTCTTATATGAAACACCCTCGATAGCAGGGAAGATTTCTTCAAGGCCTTGCATATAGTGTTTACGAACCTCAGGCCAGCCATCTTCAGACTTACCATAGAGCTTCTGAACAACCGGGCCAGCAGCAGCTATCCATCCATTCAAAACCTTTTGAGCGTTTTCCGACAACATCGTTGTAACCTTATTAAGTGAGATTCTACAATGGCACTTTAAATTACATATTGACGAAAAAGGTTCCCTAATGACGGGTAGGAAAATCGCTTCGACGAAACTTGCAGCATCAGTCCTGGACATCAGTGCAATGCGGATCTTCGTCGCTGTTGCAGAAGCAGGGAGTTTTGTTGCGGGCGGTAAGGCAATGGGGTTAACGCGTTCTGCTGCGGGTAAAGCATTAACGCGGTTAGAAGATTACCTGGAGACACGGCTTTTTCAGCGCACCACTCGTCGGTTATCTCTGACCACAGAGGGGCATGAATTCTATCACCGTTGCTGCAGGCTACTGGAAGACTTAGAAGAAGCCGAAGCCAGCATCAGGCAGAATTCACCTCTGCCAAAAGGCATTCTCAGACTTACTGTGTCAGAGGGATACGGCAAAATGGTTATCCTTCCTTATATCCAGGTATTTTTACAGAGCTCACCGGGTATCAGCATCGAAGTCAGCTTCAGCGATCGGGTTGTTGATCTTGTTGAAGAAGGATTCGATCTTGCTTTTCGGGTAGGTAGTGGGGCCACGAGTCATCAATATATCACGCAGGTGATCGACCGAACATGCACACGGCTTTGCGTATCACCGGAATATAACAAACAATGGGGTAAGCCTGACTCACTTGCTGATCTTAAGGATCATCGCCGTCTGGTTTTTGGTTTAGGATCGGCTTCTACCGCATGGACTTTAGTTGATAAGGATCATAGGCAAATAACGCTGAACGGCAGGAATCATGTCAGGTTTGACAGTGGCGATGCCATACGCACAGCCGCCATAGCAGGATTGGGAATCGGTTATTTGCCGTCGTTCATGATTGACGGGGATATTTTGGCAGGCCGCCTGGTGCAACTGCTGGCAGATACGCGAGGTGAAGAAGTTGCTATTCATGCTATTTACCCCAACCGCAGACACCTATCTCTTCGGGTGCGAGTTTTCATTGATGGCCTAAAAAATTTCCTGAGTAACCATTAAAAAGTAAAATACTTAGCATTAAGAATATGATTGACCTGTCATGCCTGCTTAAAAACAGGCTTAACGTAGGATATTTTCCGTTTTCCAAGCGGACCCCTTGAAGTGATGCGGGCACTACTCAAAGGCCAGACCTCGTCATTTTATTATGGAGATCCCCTGAGCGAAATGCGTCTGGTGATCAGAGTTTTTGAAATATAAGGACTTTCAATAAAGCTACAGGCTACCTTATCGCGAACGTTGCAACAGTACCCTAACGCCTCCCATGAAACCTGATACAGGTCTCAGCGTTTTGTCAATATTAGTTCACAGGATGCTTACGCATCAGGCGGATGTTCCAGCGGTGAAGCGTGGAATGGTCAACAGTGATGCCACGCTCTGCCATCATCTCCTCCTGATTACGCAGGCTGAGTGAATACGCCAAGTACCAGCGGACGCACTGAGTAATAATATCAACGGGATAATGCAGGTGTTCAAAAGCTTTCAGATCAGAGGCATGGTCAGGCTACATTAGAAAAAAACAGCATGTTACCTGACTACGCCTTGATGCGACAGAACCAGATAAATCAATGATTGGCATGGAGCATAAGATGCATCTGAATCACCACGACCTTTGCAAAAATGCCACATAAGTACCCATGCTTAAAATGACTTTCGGCGGCGCAGTCGTGAATGATGTTCAACCCTGCCTGTCATCACATGCTCAAGACCAGAAAGAATTCCTGAACAGTTAAAACATGCTGGAAAGTCTGCTCCTGCCGGGTTTTCCTGACCTGCTCCAACTAATCTTTGCGTGAATATGTAACTGTGACTGAGAGAGTGAGAATATGCGCCATCCTTTGAGGAGGAAAGAATAGCATTTAAAGCCTGTACCTCTGCATGCAGTCCAGCAATGCCAGCCATTTTGGGTAATATGCCATTATTACCTGAAACATGTTCCCTGATTCTATTTTCAACTACTGGGTGAAGCGGGTAATCTTTTGTGCTGTATTGTTTCCTGATGCCTGATATGAAAGATTCAATATTGGTGACAACATAATAACCAAGACTTGCCTCGGGTTTCCATCTTCTTGGGCCGGTTAATTTTTTAAGTTTATCTGGTGAATACTCTTCAAATCCTGACTTTATGTTTTCGTTAATCAATGTCACCCCTGGGAAGGTTTTTTTCTTTTCAAGTGATCCCTCCAGATTTAAAAACGAATCCCGATACGTAGGTGCTCCTTCACTCCCCTGTCCGCTTTCTTCATTCGTTGAATTATTTATGACGGCATAACCTGCGTGTGCCGCATATTTCTTTAACTTAGATCTGGTAAACTTCATTTTATCCGCTGCTTTTGAATGAGCAGTTTGCGCTTTTTTTTCAGCATCAGCTGATGATGCTTTAGAGTATTTACTTATCACTTCCTGTTTAATATTATCAAGTTCACTTTCATTGTTTGCTGTTATTTGAAGGATGCCTTGGGTTTTTGCATTAAATTTTCCGTAATAAGCTCCGACGTTAGCCGGCAATCCATATTCCGTATTACGATTACTATATATTGCAGCGGTAACATCTGATGAGCTCTTTTTGGGTGCCAAATTGAGCCATTCCAGGGGGGCGGTTCCGTCAGGATCCAGTAACGAGACAGGATTATTCCTGCACATCCTGAACAGGTTCAGCCCGTCCACCGTGCCCGCAGGTCCGCGCCCAGCCATCTTCCCGCCCACGGCTGGTAGTACCGGTACCCGTAGTAGTACAGCCCCGTCGGGTCGCGCTCCTTGCCCGAGTAGCGTACGGTTTTGTAATTCGCCTCCACCGCGCTGCGGGCCGTCCAGACCGCCGTGCCGCCATACGGGTAGTACTCTTCCATGCTGACAACGTTCCCGTCGCCGTCCAGCTCCAGCCCGCAGCTCCCGGTGAGGTTGTCGTAGCTGTAGCGTAGCTGGTCGTTGCTGATATCCTCCGGTACTTCACTCTCCCAGTGCAGCACCCGCACCTGCGCCCGGCCCGCCTCGCCCGCGGTTATCACCTGCAGGCTCTCCGTTAGCGTATCGCCGGCTTTTGTCGTCCGCAGCTCCAGGTTAGGCAGGTACAGAGCCCGCTGCGCCTGCGTGCTGTTGCCCGTTTTCTGTACGCTGACCTTCAAAAGCCGCTGGCTGCCCGCGTCGTAGCGGTAGCTCTCCCGGTCTCCGATATCACCGTCACGCACCACCGGCGTCACCTTCAGCAGCTCGTTGCGCACCGTCCAGACGAGACTCTGCCCCGGCTGCAGCTGTTTCTGCTGTCCGCCCGCCGTAAACAGCGCGTCCACGTCGGAGGGGTTTTCCGTCAGGATGCCCAGCACGCCCCGGTTGCTTTTGTCAGAGACGGTTATTTTTGTGGTGTAACTGTTGTTTGTGGCCGGTGCGCTGTGGCGTATCTGCGTCAGGTTACCGGCGTTGTCGTAGCTGTAAGTACAGGTATAGCCTGTAAACGCAGAGCTGTCGGTGGGGAGGGGGACGGTGGCGGACGGTGAACGGCTGCCCTGCTGGCCGGCACCTGCCATCTCGCGCCCGGTGGCGCTGACCAGCTGGTACAGGCTGTCGTAAACGTACGCGTTCTCCGGCTCCACTTTCTGGTTGCGCCAGAAGCGGGTCTCCTCGGCGTCGTTACTGATTTTCAGCACGTTGCCCACAGGGTCATACTCGTATCGCAGGTCCTGCAGCACTTTCGCACCCGAGGCGTGTCCTGCAGGACGTTCCGTTTTAAGACCTATGAGGAGCTGCGTCTCTGCCTCATAGGTGTACGTGGTCACCACACCGTTTCCGTGCTCTTCGCGCAGCTTCTGTCCGGCGGCAGAGTAAGTCAGGGACTGCACGATAACCTGTTCCGTGCCGCCCTTCAGGGTCAGCCAGCTGCCCGACAGCAGACCCGCCACGTCATAGGCCACCCGCTGCAGGTTTCCCTTCGCATCCGTAGTGGTCAGCACCGCCCCGGTGGCGTCAGCCGTGGACAGGGTGGTGTACGTTTCAGCATCGTGCAGGTCGTTCCAGGCAGAGGCGTCTGTCCCCTGCCAGTCGGCTGCAACATCGGGGTTATCCGCGTCCCTGAGCAGGCGGCGGGTGACGGAGAGCGGGACGCCGGTAAGCGCCACGCTGCCGGTCTCCGTCAGGCCGGCCGTGTCGTAGTGGCTGACGCATGCTCCCGCCAGGTTCAGCGCCTTCTCTTCAGCAGAGTTACCGGCCCAGACGAAACGCTCCGTGATGCGGGCGGCCTCACCGGTGTTCTGCTCCGTGATGCTCACCGGGCGACCCGGCAGCCCGGTGCCTTCATACTGAAAGGTGCAGATAATCCCTGTCGCGCTGACCGCACGAAAAGGACGTCCGGCGGCGTCGTTCAGTGCCACCGTGGTGCCGTTATCCACGCCCTGTGAACGCAGAACGTTGCCGGTCAGGTCGGTTCGGTAGCTGAAGTTCGCCAGCCCGGCCTCGTGCAGGCGCGGGTCAGCGCTCTGCGTCAGAAAGCCGCGGGTATCATACTGATGGCGGGTGATGCGTTCTCTGGTCACCTCAGGGTTATCAGGGTGGCGGTGGTACGCGATGTCGCACACGGTCAGGCCGCGGTTATCAAGGACCGTGACCGAAGGGGTCCTGCTGTAAAGTGATGAGCTCATGGGTGGGTTACCTCAGGATGTATCAGGTGAAAGTACCGGCAGTCAGGCTGCCGGTATGTGTGTTATACCGCTCAGTCAGTTTCTGTCGCCGTGTCGTTCTCATCCTCGCTGACCACAAACCATGGCGTGAACAGGCTGCGGCGCAGCCAGCCCCTGGCCGTCTGTACCTGATACTCACGGCCGGTCGGGTCGTAAAAGTGAGTGTCGGCATACAGATCCTGGCGGGCACTGTCGTCGCTGACGTACTTCCAGTCGTTCAGAAAGTACGGCTGGTACGTTCGCACAGCCTGCCCCTTGTTGTCATATTCGGTTCGGCCGGTGACTGCCCAGCGGAAGGTCGCTTCCACAACGGCCGGTGACCCGTCCGTCCCGGTAACCAGCGAACCATCCTCCGCACGCTGCCACGCTTCTCCGTCAGTCTGGCGGGCCGCGGCCTGCAGCAACCGGCCAAAACCGTCGCTGAACGCCACCTGCTGACGTACCTGCTGCTGCGGGTCGCTGTCATATCGGTCGGTGGTCAGCGTGACCACGTGCGGCGGCATTTTGTCCACGCCTTCCTGCATCCAGCTGCCGGCCACGTACACCAGACACTGCGCCACGGGCAGCGGTGCCACAATCGCCAGCGCGGTGTCAGTCGTTTCCGGTATGGTAATAGCCGTATCGCTGTAGCCTGCCGCCTCGCCGCTCTCCATACCGCTGAAACGGAGTGACGTAACCCGGCCCAGCGCATCGAAGGTGACGGACTGTACGTTGTCGTTTGCATCAGTCACGCTGGCCGGGATCAGAAAGCGCCAGTCATACTGCCTGGTGGTGGTCAGTCCGGCGGCATCCTCCTGTCGGGTTATCACGCAGTCATGTGCATCCCGGGTGACGGCCACCGCGCCTGTCAGCAGCGTTTCACGGAACGTCACCGGCAGAAGGAAGTGCTCAGCCGTGCCATATGTCGTGTACCCCTGGCGAACGCTCCACAGCTTTTTATCCGTTTCACCTTCACGCGGGAACAGATATTCAGCCTGAGAATATCCGGCCTCTGCCAGATGGTCAGCGCTGATGTCACCTGACAGCGCGCTGACGATATCACTGTCCAGCACGGCGGTTTCCGTAAAAGCCTGCAGGGGCGGAAAAGCCGGCGTCCCGTCCGTCACGTCGCTCTGAGCGTCCAGGTACCGGATTTGCTGCTGTCCGGCGAAGGTATATGCCTTTCCGGTCCCGACGGGGCCGTCGTTATCCAGAAGGGATTCCAGCGTCAGGCCTCCGGCCGGTACGGCGCTTTCCGTAAGGGTAATGGCATCGCTGCGCGAGGCATCCGCCAGTCCCGGCAGCCAGACTCCCGCAGCCACATCCGCCAGGGTATGCCACCGGCTCTGCTGAAGCGTCAGACGCAGGCTCTGCTGCTGTTCATCAAAGCTGGCGGCATACAATCCGTCCGGCAGCGTGTCCGGGTAAGGATTGTCCTGTACCTGACTACGCCGGGGGTAGCTGATGTTCACCTGCTTCAGCGGTTGGCCATATTCGTCACTGAACAAAAGCACCTGCTGGCTGCACTGCGGGTCACTGCTGACCCGCTCGTAAGAGTACGCCCGGCTTTCTGCAGCGCACGACCAGACGACCGGATATGTTCCTGCGCGCTCAACCATCCGTACCTGTGGCCGGCTTTCCGTGACGGTGTAAGGTACCCCTGACTGACTGCCTTCATCAGCACCATACAGCTCATTGCGCAGCAGTGCACCTTTCAGCCCCCGGTTCAGCCAGAAAGCAGTGGCGTCATCCGGGGTGTATGCCTGCTCACTCTCTCTGCTGCCCCTGGTGAAGTGGGGAGTGAATCCTGTAAAGGCAGCCGCATCTCCCTGCCAGTACTCATCCGGCAGGCATTCATCAACCGCGGGCCAGCCGGTAGCGTACCAGCTGCGGCTGACCGCGGGGAAGCTGATGTCCCCTGACGTCCCCGGGCCGGCCGTGGTGTCAGTATCAGTCACTTCCACAAAACCAAACCCGCGGAATTCCCGCTCCCGTCCGTCCCAGGCACCGTGCCGGTAGCGTACAGTGCTGACCAGCCGGTTGCCGGTGATTTCGTCAGTGACTTCCGTACGGCACAGCGTGTGCAGCGCGAACGGCAGGTAACTATCAGGGGCGGACTTGCCTGCCGCTACTGCTTCCGCCTTCTCATCCAGCCAGAACTGTGCGGAGCTGCGGTAATGCAGGGCATGGCTCGCCCCCATGCTGTTGTTCATCACATTCAGCAGCCATGGCTTGTTCCCTGACAGATGGCACACCCAGCTGCGCGGCACCGGATGGGGTACCGTCAGCACCAGACTGGCCACGCCCAGTCCCTGGATATCCGCCAGCTGCAGGCTGCAGGTACGGTCATAGCGCACGCCGTCCGGCAGGTTCACGCTGAACGGGGCGGCAAAGCTGTTACCACTCTGATTGCGGTAAACCAGAAGATGGTCATTGAGGGCATAAATCAGGTCAGTGGTCCCTGACCCGTCGACATCGGCCAGATAAAGCTGTTCAGGATTGAACGAGGCGGCCGGCTGGCTGAAGCCGGACAGGCCCACCGGCTGACCGAAGCGCCCGTGCCCCAGGTTCGGCCAGTAGCGTACGCCCGCCGCACGCACCTCCACCAGGTGCTGCTGGCCGCTGCCCGCCATGTCACTGAAAGCCACCATCACGCGGGCATCCGTGCCGGGAACCGGCAGGGTGATACCGGCAGACTGCATCACGGTCAGCGCCTTTTCCCAGCCTTCGCCGGTCCCGCTGTAGAGTCGTACGCTTTTCGGGCCGATGAGCGCCAGGTCTGTCATGCCTGCGCCAGTGATATCGGCCAGCTGCGCGCGCGGATGGGCGTATTCTACCGGCAGGGCAGACAGTGGTGTGAAGTGCCGCCACTCCCTCTCAGGGGTGCGCTCATAACGGCCCGCCACGCCCGGCGCGGCAACCACCCATTCCAGATAGCCATCGCCGTTCAGGTCGGCCAGCAGGCCTCCCTCCCATAGTGCGGGGATGGAGGGCAGGGGCGTCGCTTTTCCCCAGGTCACCGCATCGGGGCCACCCCCCACCTGCCTCACCGGTGCACGGTACCACCATGCGCCGCCATCCTGATACAGGATACCCGCAATGCCTTCACCGTTCAGGTCAGCCAGCTGGTACGGCTGCAGAATGTTCATTTTTTCAAGGTCATCACGCTGCTCCCAGTCTCCGGTGCCGGACTCAGGTGGCGTGAAGTCCTGCCAGTCAAACGTCACTGGCGGCAGGCTGCGTACCGTGCCATCCGGCTCATATGCCATCTGCTGCACGCTTTTTAGCGTAGTGACGGAAGGGTTTTCGTTGTAATTCAGCAGGAGGCGCGACACGAGTTGCGGGGCATCGTTCTCTTTTTCCTCTCCTGACAGGGCTGTGATGCAGTGAAACATCAGCACCTGACGGCAGAGGCGCCGCGTGCGCACCTCAAAACCATATTCCCAGCCGGAAAAGCAGTCCTGCCGGCATAACCAGCTCCCGCTGCCGGGCGCCAGCCAGTACGGAGCCGTGGCCGGGTCCGTGCCGCGCTCACCGTAATCCATCGCCAGGATGAACAGCCAGTCCGTGGCGGCCGGCTGAGCGGCAAGGCCGGGCAGCGCGCGACCGGCCGTTCTGTTACCGTACCAGGCTGCAACGGGGTAGCGCTGCGCCGCAGCATCCGGGTGTGCCGTTTTCTCTACCGCGTCACAGCCGGCCTCATCTTCAGCACGATACTGCCAGTAAATCTGCTCGCCGGTCAGTGACACCGACGATTCAATCAGCCAGACTGAGGTCTGTGTGGCATCATCCGGGTTGCTGATGCGGGCCTGTGCATTACGCCCCAGCAGATGTACCTGACCGTCGGGTTCATATATTACCCAGAAGTTCGCCCCGACATCTCCTTCGGGCATCCAGAACTCCATCCGGCTGAAGGTGGTTTCTGTTCTGGAACGATAAGCGTCTACGGTAAAACGCCCTGCTAAATCCACGCCCAGCAGCGTGGTGGCTGTACGGGTTTCCGGCCCGCCGCTGGCGGTCAGTACCGGTACCAGCACTTCACCATCCGGGCCGGTAAACTCATCGGTTTCATCATAAGATGGTATTCCTTTAAGGGTACGGCGACGGATGGCGGGTAGTTGAATGCCCCAGCCAATACCTGATGGGCCGTTGCCGCTGCGGCTGTGATAGCTGAGCACCTGGGAGGGGGCGTAACCTCTTCCGGCACTGACCGGCAGCGGGATGCTTAGCGTGGCGGCCCCGTCAGGCCCGGCTCCGGCGATATCGCCCTTCAGGCCGTTGATTGCACCACCCCCTTTGGGCAGCGACGGCGCTTCCAGGATTAAACCGTCTGAATTTTGCATAATAAATTCCCCACAGGCTCCCACGCGGGGAGCCTGATACCGTTGATAATCAGCTGGCGATGGTGTAGCGGATATGGAGGATGATGTCCGTCAGGCTCAGCAGCCGGTCTTTCTGCTTACCGTCAGCGCCCGGGAAACTCAGCACCAGGCTGCCGGTATCTCCCACCGGGATGCCCTCAAACGGCAGCCAGCGGGCATCATTAAAGTCCAGCTGGAACTGACCGCTGTCGTTCATGCCGTGCGACACAGCCAGCGCTTCACAGCCGCGTGGCACCGCCACGCTGCCGCCGTAGGCGAGTATCGCCCGTACGTCCTGATATGGTCCGATCAGCGCGGGCAGGGTGACGCTGATTTGCTTGATGCGTCGCGTTTTACCCAGTGAAGACGGATAGTCATCACCGATGTTCAGGTCAGAAAGTTTCAGCATGGCCTGCAGCTGTTTGTCACTGGTCATGCGGAGGCCGTTAGCGCCCGTACCGCTGCTGCCGCTGCCGGCGGTCACCAGCGCGACCACCTGGTCTGAAAGGTTAAAGGACAGGCTGTTGCCTTTGCTGTCCTTATCAGTCAGCCCGGCATACACCTCCGACAGGCAGACCGTACGCGTCATCTCTTTATCCCGCTGGTCTTTCTCCAGGTAACTCTGCTCCATCTGCGCCAGGTTCAGCATCAGGGTCTCGCCCGCCATCAGGCCGGCGTAAGTCCCCTGCCAGGCACCGGGGCGGATAAAAGTGACAGATTCCGTACTCAGCGCCCACTGGTACGCTTTCTGTGCCATCAGGCAGCGGGAAACGGTCAGGTCATAGAACTGGTAGTAGATGGCCGCCAGCTTACCGCGCAGCCAGTTGTAAAGCGCTTTACTGGTGAACTTGTTTTGCAGGAAGGTCATCTGCGCCTGCGCCTGGGCCTGCTGGGTTTCCAGATTGGTTTTCTGCAGCACCGCGCCTTCGCGCCGTACCGCCAGCGCGTCAAGCTGAGCGTTGATTTGATCCACCTCGGACTGCGCAGCGTTACGCTGAATTTCCCACTCCTGGCGGCGACGGCGGTATATCTCGGATTGGCTGAGGCGCTCCGCCGCCATGCGGGTGGAAGCAGCAGCAATTTCTATGCCCATACCAATCGCCTGTGAAATTGCACCATATCGACTACCGCCAAATGCCATACCGAAAATATTGGGTGCCACATCCATTCCGGCCGCAACGACATAAGGCACGCCGGCGGTGGCATATAACACCGAGGCGGAAAGGCCAAGGTCCATCGCCTGCCTTTCGCCGGTATTAATATCTTCGTCATACAACGAGGTATAGCTGTCAAGGCGGGACTGCGCGCCGCTGAGGCCCGCTTCAAGCGCGACCTTGTCCGCATCGATTTCCCCGATGGTTTTTGTCTGCATGGCAATGCTCTGCAGACCCAGCTCGGCTCCCTGAGTCTGCAGCAGCTCCGACAGCGCCTCCGCGTCCTGGCGCTCGGTGATGCTGAGCAGGGTGTTGCCGAACTGACTCAGCTGCGCCACCATGCTCCGGGCACTTTCCAGAATCATCGGGAAGCGGTACGCCGGCATAACTGCCGCCTGCAGGTCGCCGCCGCCCTGCGAAGCCACCACGGCCGCGCTGAGCAGCGCGGACGGGTCGGCCGGCGTGGCATAAACAGACAGTGACAGCGGGCTGCCGTCAATGGATAGGTTGTGGCGTAGATTATACAGGCGCTGGGCCAGCGTCTGCCAGTAACCCGCCAGCTTCTCGTTCTGCTGTGGCAGGAACAGGTCCGTCAGGGAGTTGGCGGCTCGCAGTTCGCCGGAGGCAACCTGCTGGCGTGCGTGCAGCAAGGCCTGCTGCACGGATTTCTTCGTCGTCCCGGTCGCCGCGTCTCTCAGTTGCGGGGACGGCCAGCCTGTGCTCTGGCTCAGGTACGGCTCATCGCCAAGGATGTCCAGCGCCTGCACGTACCACATTTTGGCTTCGTTAAGGGTGTCGCGCTCAAGCTGGCGGTAGGCCGCGTCGCCGCGGGCAATCAGAAGGTCAAGGTACGACATAAAGGTGGCGACCTTGTAGTGCATCGGGTCAGCCTGGGCGACTGCATCCGGGTCTACCGAATCCAGTGGATCTGCATGCCATGTGGTTTCATCTTCCAGTGGGCGCACGTTCCACTGGTATGTGGCGGGCTGGTCATTTACCAGATAGCCGCCCGGGCTCCAGACGTATTTAATCCACTGCGTGGCCTCGGTAAAACGACTTTCGCTGAGCAGGCGCTTAAAGACCATCATCGGGACATAGTAGAACATTTCCCAGAAATAGAGGGCGTTGGCGCCGCTGAAGTCCATCAGCTCTGAGGTATCAGCAAGAATGGTTACACTGACAAACATGCTGGTATCAGAACTGGTATTAATCTCAATTGGCGTCTGAGAGTTGCCAGTGTATTTAAAATGTGCCCCCTTCCATGTGTCGTCTCCCATTTTACCTGTTTTCAGGAAAATCCTGGCACAATAGTCAGAATTCAGCGGTTTTTCATCAAGGGGTACAAACAGCCTCACGCTTATTTCTGAGTCAGTCAGCACGCCGGAGTGCACCACGTGGGTATTGTTATCTACCACATGCTTAAGATTGAGCGTAAAATTACGACTGCTACCATGAACCGCAACATCATAAGGAGGCAGAACGAAGCTAACATAGAACCCCTTACCCAGTTTTGGCTCCTTTAACTGCTGGGTATCCATAGAAAGCACGGCATTCAGTCCTGTGTTTGCCCGGGCAACCAGTTGTTTTGCGAACAGCGTGTTCACGCGGATACGGTGGACACCATACTGCAGATACTGAGCATAGGCATTCGTACGTTTAAGGGAAATAACCGGCATGGAGCTTTCATCAACCCGGGTCAGGGTCAGGCTGAATGTTTCACTACCCAGAAAGCGATCATCGCCGGCGGGAGCAGTGGCGCTCATTTTGACGGTTAGATGAGCGGTATTATTGTTAAATTCACTAAAGGGGATGAAGACAGCTCTATCGCTGAAATTAAACAGGGACTCATCCAGAGAATATTTTGACCTTCTGGATGCCACAGTCTCATAAACTTCCGCTCCGGTGATGGTAATATTGACCTGTTTCAGGTCCATTGTTGTATCTATTCTTTTAAAATCGCCGAACACGAATTCGATCGGCAAGCTCCATTTTCTGTCATCTGGCGACATGAAGGCGCATATATAATTCTCTGCATTTATACCATTGAAATTTCCAATCCATAGTTTACTATCGTTATTTCTCAGGGTAAGAGTACCCAGCCCCCCCTTATCTGAGTGGTCTAAACAGTTGATTGAGCCAGATTCAAACGCATGAATTCTATCGCCAGCCACAGGAGAGATGCTATCCAGAACCTTAATGGCAATACTATCCTTCCCGGTGGAAGATGCACCACCATAAAATACACACTCAAAATTCCTGCCATGAATTTCCGCGATAATGCTCCGCACCTTTAACTCTGGCACGTAAAAAACATTGCCTGCGCCGCCGACAGCCTTCATCATGTCAACCTGCGTACGGCTGCGCGTTCCGGCGGAACCACTGTAAACCACGCGGGCGACGGCATTAACACATAAATCGACACCGTCTCCATCAACGTACGCAGAGGTGCCTGTTACGCTGCCGCCGGACAGGACTGTGTAATAGCCATCACCCCACTGAGATTCAACCTGACGTGCTATAACGCTGACCTTCCTGCTGTCAGCGTTATAGGGCGTGCTCAGCCTGACCGCAGAGGTGGTGTCCAGCTGCAGATAGATATAGCGCGCCATTTGGGCGGCGGTGTCGACGGAGATATTTTCAACCTGACCATCAGAGGACAGGCTCAGCCCTGCCAGGCCTGACGGTAACGCCGAATAGCTGTCCGCTTTTTTATAGAAGTAAACGTAAAGCTTTTCCTGCTCCACATCCTTTGCGCAGTGCATGCCTGCGTCATCAATACCCCCCCCGAAAGAGGCAGTGTCCCACTATTGAGCATAACGGATGCGGGAGAGCCCCAGGTGCCGTCATGCAGGATATGCGCATACTTCAGCAAGTATTCCGTGCTTTTTGTTGTCGTACTCCCGCTCGTGGTGGCTGTATCCTGGCTTTCCACCCAGACCAGATAAAGCCGTGACTGAAATATCACCGGGCGAACCAGGTTGCTGACGGGCGTCAGTGCGGCGGTGACCTTCTTCCACTCGCTCCATGCGTTGGAGGGAAGTTTGCCGTCAGACATTTTTCCGATATCGGCCGAACGCCAGTAATAATCGCCGATGGCAGAGCGACCAATAATGTATGTTATGCCGCTCTGGTCGCTGACGCTGTCATGATAGCCGCTGATTACGTTGAGGTTGGCAATTTCTTCAAAGCGGGTCATGTAAGTCTTGAAGGCGCTTTCCACCGTGTCGCTGGTGATCTGGCTCAGGCTGAGTGACTGCAACATTTCGTCCATCATGCCGGTCTGCCCGATACGCAGCGTCGGGTCAACGTAGTTCTCCGGGTAGTAAACCAGCTGTGACACCGTCGCCCAGGTGCTGTAGCGTTTGTTGTAAGTGTCCCAGTCGCTGGCAAAGAAGGTTTTCGATTTCACCGCGCTGACCACGCCATCTTCCTGACCGCTCAGGGCGCGGTTGACGTACAGCTGCACGCTGGCAATCGCTTCTGCTATCCGGGTGGTTTTTATCTGCGCCGACACCTGGTTGTCAATCAGCAGCCAGCTGTACAGTTTGTCACGGTCCGTCACCCATGATGGTGCAATATTTTTAATCACGTACGCGCTGGCGGCCATGCTGAGCGCCCCGTCCAGCGTGGCGCTCAGCCGTGCGGTCTGCTGCGGGTTCAGTCCGGCCTGCAGGGCGTGACTGGCGGCAATCCAGTCGGCATACGGCGAGGCCGGCGTGAGTTTCACCAGCGTCGCCACGTTGGCCGGCGTGATACCGAAGATGCCGGCAACGTCCAGCCACTGCAGGGCATCCCGCAGATGTATCCAGCTGTAAAAATATGCGTACGAAGAACACTGCGCCAGCGCCTGGGTGACCGCCTGCTCGTCAAGACTCAGCGCCGTCGCCACGGTTTTTATCGCCAGATTGGTTTTTTCAGACCCGACCTTGCCGCTGAGCGAGGTAAGTATTTCAGCGGCAAGGGTGCCGCAGCGGCCAAGCAACGCGTGCAGCTGCAGCAGGTCATACAGCGTGCTGATATCGTGGTTCAGCACGGTGGCGTTTTCGGTGATAATGGTGGGGTGCGCAACCACCCAGGACAGCTCGGCGGCGCTCAGGCTGATATTCTGTACTATCAGCGCCAGCTGCCCCATCACCTGACAGTATGAGACCAGAGTGGATGTCTCACTGTCCGTCCGGCCGTCTTTGTCTGCCAGCGTCAGAAAGGCCGCCACCGTCAGCCCCTGCGGCTTCAGCTGGCCCAGCCACTGAAGGACAGCGGCGGCCGTTTCGGCCGAGTCAAGCTGGACCGCTGCGGCAATAAAGGGCGCCGCAGCGGTTATAGTGCCGACTCACCGGCGCTGCTGAGGTCCCGGCTGGCAAGGCCGTTTTTCAGCGTAGCTATCAGATTTTCAATGTCCGGCGACAGTGTGGTGCTGAAGCGGTCGGTCAGCATCAGGTACAGGTCGCTGACCGTCCAGTTCTGCCCCCTCAGCCACTGCGTGTACCGGTCAGTGAAGCCAACCAGCATTGACAGCACCGCGCCGGACAGGCTGCCGACAGCGGTTGAAGCATAGGGCGAAACGGACAGCAGCGCGGCCAGTTCGGTGATGCTCAGGTCGTGGACGCTGGCCAGCAGGCTGACGCGGTACAGGGCTGACAAATTTTCAACCGTACAGATAAAGTCTCCCGGCTCGCTGTTTCCCTGCGCCAGCGTCCAGAGCGTGTACAGTTCCGTATCACTGACGCCAAGGGCGCGCTTTATCACGCCGGTGCGGAAGGTGTCAGTGACTTCGGCCGGAGCCAGCCTGATGGTGGTGCCGTCGGCAGAAAACTCGGTACCGTTCAGCATGGGCGTGTTAAACAGCCGGGTAAAAGCGCTGGCCTGATTGCCGCGCGTCACCTGCCCGACGGCCGCGCCTGCAAGTACCAGGGAGGCTGACACATCAATGCCGTAGTGCTGCATGTAATAATTCACCAGGAACAACTGGCTGAGAACATCAGAATTAATCTCAAGATTGCTGTTACTGCTTTCGATAATGCTGCGGATATCAGACGGAGAGATGCCGGTGGCTTTGTAAAGGCGGATAAGCTTGTTGAGCTTGAGTAAAAGCGAATCGGTTATGGTGGTCAGATTAAGGTTGTTATCTGTACCTGAGTCCCTGACGTTAAAATTAGCGTAGGAGGATATTTTGGGATCGCAGTCATCCGGGCCATAGCGATACAGATAAAGCTCAAACTCACCAGCCAGAGCGTCATCATCAAGAGTAAATGTGGCAGACTGATAGGTTACACCTGCCAAAGTAAGTTTGTCCTCATTACATATCTGAGTAATATAAAAATCACTTCCGGAAGTGGCTATCCGTTTTAATGATGCACGGCCATAGTCATTTTTAAATCTCACATTGACATAAAACCGATTGTTTTCTACGCGGAATAAATCCATATATTCCAGCTCGGAATCATACTTTAACCCCGGCGTCCGGGTGATACTGTAAGGTTCAAGTGTTCCATATGTTGTCTTATAAAAAGAACCCAGCACATTCCCGGTCCATATATTGTTACCTGTCATGGTATCTAAAAATAATGCGATCTCATCATAGGTAAGCCCGTACCAGCTGGCAAGATAGGCGACGTTCTGGAAAAGGGTTACGTCAATCTCCCCGAAATTTTTCTTAAACAGCTCATCCGCATTGTCATCAGTGATTTCCTCGATCAGGATTTTCCGCAGTTCAGATGAAATGTCCGACTGAATACTGAGCAGTGAGGCGGTATCCATTTTCGCCGCGACGGTGGGGTTGTTGCGGAACGCCGCAAACTCAGGGTCCTGCAATATAATACACTGACGGACCGCCTCATAAGGCTGACTGTATGGCGTGGCACCGGTCTGTCTGTACGTCGCGAGCATTTCCATGACGCCGTTATAGTCCAGTTTTTCAGACGCTTCGATATTATTCAGCAGCAGCTTGTTCGACAGGGACAGCGTGGACAGTTCGTCGTCCATATTGGTCTGGGACAGGGAAAGCGAGGCAAGGTCCGGGCGACGGGTGTCCAGGTGATACTGTGATGCGTCCTCGTGCAGGCTCCGGGCTTCCCGGTACAGTTCCGTCAGGTACCCTGCCGGTGAGAACATCGATGCCACGGAACCGGGCTTCACGAAGCTGCTGGCGCGTTGTGGAAACAGGTCGTCATAGCTGCGCAGCATGGACGACTGCTGGATACCCAGCCGGACGGCATTCGCCAGCTGGGGATTGGCCCGGCTGAGAATGCGGGATTCTGCCATTTTGTTTTCTTTCAGCTCTTGCTGTGCCTGCTGGTACAGAAAGTTCTTTTCACCCCAGGTGAGCGCGTCACCTGCGAGCTCTTTTACTTCGGCAAATGAGCGGACAATGATGTCAGGCAGGGTGACCTTTTCATCCGGAGAGGCCTTCTTCAGGCTGTTTCCTGTATTAGTGCTGGCGTTCAGCTTGTCAAGTATTTCGTCGGTAAGATACATGGTAAATCCTCATTAACTGAATGGAGGGGGATAAGTGCGGGCACTATCGTTCTTTCCTGCACGCATGTAATGCTGAGGTTACAACTCCTGCGGGTGATGCCTCTAATTAGTTGAATCTGATTTAAAATGCGGGCTTTTGAGGTTCTCTCATGGCCTGCATTAACGTTCATTGTCCCCGTTGTCAGTCTTCTCAGGTTTACCGCCATGGTCAGAGCCCTAAAGGCCATGACAGATTTCGCTGCCGTGACTGCCACCGCGTGTTTCAGCTCACTTACGTTTATGAGGCCTTCAAGTCGGGCGTTAAAGAGCAGATCACCGAAATGGCCTTCAATGGTGCGGGGGTTCGCGATACTGCCAGAATACTGAAAATTGGTATTAACACCGTCATCCGGACTTTAAAAAACTCGCGCCAGAGCGAATAACGTCTTCGCCCGTTGCCCATACTGATGTGGCGCTTATCTATGAACTTGATGAGCAATGGAGCTTCGTTAGCAGTAAAGCCCGGCAACACTGGCAATGGTATGCGTACAACACCAAAACAGGCGGTGTACTGGACTACACTTTTGGTCCCCGAACCGATGAAACCTGCCGGGAACTGCTGGCGTTACTGGAGCCCTTCGCCATCGGCATGATCATCAGCGACGACTGGGGTAGCTACAGCCGGGAGATGCCGAAGGATAAGCATCTAACCGGCAAGATATTCACCCAACTTATTGAGCGTAATAACCTGACGCTCTGCACCCGCATTAAGCGGTTGGCTCGTAAAACAATCTGCTTCTCACGCTCAGCTGAGATCCACGAAAAAGTCATCGGTGCCTTCATCGAAAAATATATGTTCTACTAATTGGAGGCATCACCTGTGAAGCTTACGTCTGCGGTAGTAGCCATGAGTTTAATCCTTCTTATTACAATGAATGGTGGGCGCAAATAATTCTTTAAGTTATTTGCATGAGGAACATTGAGTCAATGCGGTTTCTCTCTGAGAGAAAAGCATGCTACCGCTCCTGATTTACACCAGTTTTTTCATACTTATAAATAAAGAAATACGCCCGACTGTCTTACTTACTTCAGAAAGAGTGCGCGTTAGAAAGAGTGCGCGTTCTGCCTTCTTTCTGCGAACTAGGCAGAACAGCGCTTTACCGCCGGCATGGATATAACGCCCAAATGCCCGGGATGAGACGTCATCATCACCGGCATTGAGTTTTTCAGCACGCTAACATCCCTTGCTGATTCCTGTCGCTTATTATGGTGTGATGTTTTCAGGTTTTTCACTTATTCACGTTCAGCCGCTCTTGTCTATAGCTGAACGGGGGGTGTTTTAACACAGGCAGTACTCCGGGACTGGTATTTCTGAAGCTTATATACAATCCGCTAAGAATTAATCAGTTCTTACTGCCATTTATATTTTCAGCAACGGTATGAAACGGAACTGAATAAAAACGTGTCGCAAAGACTTTTCAGTTATCCGTTGATACCTGCCTCTGCGCGGCCTCCACGCTTCTGATGGCTGCGCGGTCGGCGTTGCAGCGGCCCAGCAGGCCGTAAAGTTCCGCATTCAGGCTCAGGGTGTCGCCCCAGGTCAGGTTCGCCGGTGGTACCGGCGCGTCAACGGGGCCGGTCAGTTCTGCCGGAAGGCTCAGCTGCGGCAGTCTGACGGTCCGGTACTCGACCGGCTGCGCGGGCGGCGTCGCGCAGCCGGTCAGCAGCAGCAGCGGGAACAGGAGACGCCGCACACCTGTCACCCACGAGGTTTTTCCTGATTTCATCGCGTAATGTCCTGTTCTCCTGCGAAGCTACTACACGCTCAGTGGTGACCTGTTTCATCACCGCATTCTGCTGCCTGACGGCGGTGACCAGTTCGTTCAGGCCGTTGGCCAGGGCGTCATTTTTAGATCGCAGGGCGCTGACCTGCGCCTCCTTGCTGCCCAGCATTTCGGTGAGATGCTGGTTGGTTGTTTTAAGCCGCGAATTACTGTCAATAATCAGGCCCAGCTCAACGCAGATAAGGGCGATGACAAACAGAGGCAAGACGTTTCTGAAAAGGTTCAAAATGTTTAACACAAAAACCCTCATTCTGCGGCCCGACCGTTACCCGGCACATCTTCGCGGAACGATGCTCTTCAGTATCTGGTAAGTCAGGCGGTCCATCAGGACGAATAACCCAGGAAAAGGTCCCTTTCATACGCCCGCCTACGAACCAGTCCTGGTAGTGTCTGTCCGCCGGCTTTGTACCAGGTCAGAAACTGGTCTGCAGCCCCCTGGATATCCCCGGCATTCAGTTTTTTCAGTAGGGTGGACTTTTCAAAGCTTCCTGCGCCCAGGTTGTAGGTCAGACTGACCAGCGCATCGAACTGGCACTGCGTCAGTCCGACAGTGACGCTGGCGTTAACCGGAGCTTCATACTGTTCCAGCCCCACCCGCAGAAGAGCCTCAGCCCTGCCCTGCGTGATGGTCATGCCTGCGTGTATTGGCACGCCGTTGACGGCCTGAGTCCAGCCGTAGCCAATGGTCCAGACGCCCGCTGAATCCCTATAGGCCGTCAGTGAGCACCCTTCAAAAGCTTTAATCAGATTCAGCCCGGTATTACTGATTTGCATTGCTGTCACCTCCTGTTTTACGGTTTATCCAGCCGTGCAGCTTCACACTGATATAGTCATTGCCCACGTAGCCGATGAAGACGGCTGCGACCTGGGCGGCGGCATCCGGCACATGCCAGTTAAACAGGGCGCCTGTGACCTCCAAGGTAGGGCTGGAAAAGAAGGCCAGCGCACTGCAGGAAACGGCATCAAGTATCCGCCTGCCCCACGGGTTCTTTGCATAAGCACCGCGCAGGAGCGAAAACATGCACGCGACTGCGGCATATCCCCATTCGGTTCTGTTGCCATAAAGCCACATTAAAACTGTAGTCCAGAGGCTGGTGTTATCCTGAGACACGGTTCCTGCTCTTGGCCTGTTCTCAGGCATGATAAGTGAGTAAATTATCGTTAAACCGGCGAATGAAGCTCCGGATTTCAGGCCGGATGGCGATGCCTCATCACAAATTACCCGTAGGGCAACACTACCCCACATAACCATTGATTTATAATGGTTATTACCGATCAGTTTCGGCATGAATGATAGTTTTAGGCAATTGATTGAACCGTAATGATCGTTTATTCATTTGATTTCATGATGTTGTCGTCTCGTTAGTTTTCAAACAACCTGTATGCCGCTTCAGCGGCATGGAGGTAAGCTTTAAGTGAGCACCGTATTGACGATTATTAATTGGTGAGTTCTACGTTCCATGGGTAAACTTTAAGTGAGCGCCGTATTGACGGCTATTTATTGGTGAGATTCACGTTCCAGGGCATAAGCTCAGCCACTTTATTCGATGGCCGTTCTGGCAGAACACTCAGGATATGGCGAAGATAAGCTTCAGGGTCGATACCGTTCAGACTGCACGTACCGATCAGACCGTACAGTAGTGCACCACGCTCACCACCGTGATCGCTCCCGAAGAAGATATAATTTTTCTTGCCAAGACAGACCGCTCGTAGCGCGCGTTCTGCCACGTTGTTATCAGGCTCTGCCAGGCCATCATCGCAGCAGTAGCACAGCGCATCCCACTGGTTAAGGGCATAAGCGAACGCCTCGCCCAGCCGGGATTTTTTCGAGAGCGTCGCGCTTTTCTCCACCAACCAGTCATGCAGGGATGCCAGCAGCGGCTTACTCCGGGACTGCCTGGCTGCAAGTCGCTCTGTTGCCGGGCGGCCGCGTATTTCCTCTTCTACCGCATACAGCTCACCGATACGTTTCAGGGCTTCCCCGGCTGTCGCCGTCTGAGTACTTATATAGACGTCTTGGATTTTTCGGTGAGCGTGGGCCCAGCATGCCGCTTCTGTTAACGGGTCACCGTCACGCTCTGCGCTGAACAACCTGTCGTACCCTGCGAAGGCATCTGCCTGCAGTACGCCATGATAATGGCGAAGATGCTGCTGAGGATGCTTCCCCTGTCGATCCGGGGAGAAGGCGAACCACGCCGCTGGCGGGTCTGGGGATCCCGCGCTCCGGTCATCGCGCACATACGTCCAGATGCGCCCGGTTTTCGTCTTCTTTCTGCCCGGTGCCAGTACCGGCACCGGCGGTCAAGTAGACCAGAGGGAACCTCCCCCTCCGGCCGCTCACAGAACCATACGTGAAGCTCTCACCTCATACGGCTCCTGTTTTCAACTTTATCTGACCATGAACTTCCAGTGTGCAAACAGTGACTTATTACGCTGCCTGATTCGCTCAAGTACTTCGCTGGCGCGGCTCCGGTGCCACCGGTATTGCTTGTAACGGCATCGGACCCACTTGACCAACCGCCAGTCCAGTATTCGCCATAACCTGTTCATTTCACTTGGATAAAACTTCCCGTAATAATTAATCCATCCACGCAGTTGCGGGTTAATTCTTTCCGCGATTTCTTCTGCCGACAGGCTCGTCAGCCACTGAATATTCCATGCCCGGAATGTCAGGACGATGGTTTTCTGGGCCTTCTTGCTTATCGCCGGCAGAAAACCGGTGAACAAACCACCTGCAATCTTCCTTGCTGCACGGCGTCGGAAGGTAAAACCCAGAAAATCGAATGAATAATGACCATCGCTTTTGCGTCTGGTTAGCGGGTGGCAGTTCATGATCCGGGTTTTCTCCGGATGTAACGTTAGCCCGCAGCTTTTCATTCGTTCCCTGAGTTGGCTGAGAAGCAGACCCGCTTCCCTTTTGCTTCGACAGTGAATGATGCTGTCATCAGCATACCTTTCCCATGAATTATTTGGATAGTGTTTCTCCAGCCATTTATCCTGTGCGTAG
Source organism: Pantoea rodasii (assembly GCF_002095465.1). GTDB lineage: Bacteria > Pseudomonadota > Gammaproteobacteria > Enterobacterales > Enterobacteriaceae > Pantoea > Pantoea rodasii. The sequence continues at coordinate 41,342 of NZ_MLFP01000022.1, forward strand.
TGCAGAAAAAGGTTCGCCAGCAAAGGACTGATGACACCACCCTGCGGGGTACCCTTTTCTGGAGAATGACGATGCCCGTCAGGGAAAATGATCTCAGCTTTCAGCCATCGCACAATGCATAGTCTGACCCATGGGGCCGGATGCAGATGATCCACTGCCTTCAACAGCAGGGCATGGTCAAGATTATCAAAGAAGCCTTTGATATCCAGATCAATTACCCATTCGTATTTCCAGCAATTCGCTTTTGCCTGTGCAACGGCATCATGCGCCGATTTTCCCGGTCGATAACCTAATGAAGAGTCGCTGAACAACAGGTCCCATTGCGGTTCCAGTATCATCTTGACTGCCATCTGCGCCACCCGATCACTGACAGTGGGGATACCAAGTGGACGGGTTTTCCCGTCTGATTTTGGGATATCCACCCGCTTCACCGGCGGTGGCATATAACAGCCAGAACTTAACCGGTTCCAGATCTTGTAAGATTCCGAGCCAGATTATGCTCAAACGCTTCTATCGTCACCCGATCCGCACCGGCGGAACCCCGGTTAGCTTTGACCGCCAGCCAGGCTCTCCAGATAATGGCTTTATCGATCAGATAAGGTTTTGCTTTGTTCAAAATAATCATCCTTTTAGCAGTTGTTGCTTTAAACAAAGCCGAATAACGTTCCCCCTTCGCTCCACCGCCATTACAGCGCCTTCGTCACTACTACGGGGAACTCCGTCCCTGTACGCCGCATCGGTACTCTTTCTGCGCGGTGTTCTGTCACAGTTTCTCCCTTAGCATCGGCGTGTCAGGTTCACACGTTCAGTATCTGAGCCTGAGCAGAGATCATGCCACCTCAATACCGGTTGCCGGATAGCCAGTAAACAGGTTTCCGCCATCCTTATCCCGGGGGAACGACAAGAACCCGGTTCTGACAACGCTTACACATAACGGCACTTGTCCAGTGGTTCACTCGCGTTCATCTTTCCTGCTCCTACCTGACGGCTTTTCGCCGCCTTTTCCTCAGCGCTTCCTGTTGTGGCTCTTTACCACAACAGTCTGAGGTGGTTTGTATCCTCCTCCTGTAAGGCGAATACGGAAGGCCATCTTCCATCTCAGACACAGCATGGGCGGAACCTTCCCGGATCCGTCCTTCGTGTCACACTGTCATCCGTATGCAGTTTGCGGCAGTCCATCACGTAGCGGTGAAGAGCCTCTTCCAGCGGGGCCATTAACCGGCAACACGCATCCACCCAGTTGGAGAGCAGAGCCCGGCTCAGATCCACACCCTGACGGGCAAAGATTTCAGTCTGACGATACAACGGCAGATGTTCGCAGTATTTCGCGGTTAACACACGTGCCAGCAGGCCCGGACCGGCGATACCCCGATCGATGGGACGTGATGGCGCAGGCGCTTCAGTGATGCAGTATCATCGGGTGCAGGCTTTTTCACCCTGACCGTGCGGATCACTTTCAGGGCACTGGAGACCAGCTTCAGTTGCTCTGCGCTGACTTCGCTGAGGTATGCCATATCGCTGCCGCAGTCCGGACAGCAGGTTTCGGCGGGCGACAGCCTGTTTATTTCGCGTGGAAGATGGTCAGGCAGAGGACGACGATGACGGGACTGGCGAAGCTGACGCGGAACCTGCTGATCGTTATCCCGGCCGCTGTAACGGTCGCTTTGCTGCTCCTGCTGTTTCAGCAGGGCTTCGGCGTCTTCAACCTGTCGGCGAAGTTTTCGGAGCGGGTACCGAACAGCATCCGCCGCAGTTTTTCTATCTGTGCACGCAGATGCTCTATATCACGCTCTTCGTTCTCTAGTTTCTCTTCGGCGCGGGCCAGCGCCGAACGCAGGAACGACTCAGTCTCTGCAACGAGGCTGAGTTGATTGTCTTTATGGCGGAGCGCGTCTTCCAGCGCGGCGATACGGGCAAGATAATCCTGATTCATGACCCCATTTATAATGCGGTCATGTTCTTTTTACGTAAGCGTCACATCCAGACCGTATTGACGCTTATGCAGATGTGAGATCGACTTTCCACGGCAGCAGATCGCGCAGATGGTTTACGGTTACATTTTACCGGACATCATACGTTCCTGGACATCGCGTCCGGCTAGGAAGCCATAGAAGATATAGCCGAACATAACGATGATGGATCCGCCGAACACAGCATTGCTGCCGCAGGCATATACGCCATAAATGCTATAGATAACGCCGATAGTGCTCACCACCGAAGAGAAACGGTATTCGCGATCAGACACTTTGTTTTTACGCAGCATCACCTGTAGACCGGTCATCGATAACACATAAGGCACCATGTTGATGAACACCGCTAGGTTAAGCAGGGCATTAAACTGGTTCAACAAGTTAGGTGAAATTGTCATACAGGCCAGCAGTAATTCAAGGGCTAACATGATGAGCATACCCATGACCGGCGCCTGATCTTTGGTCACTTTGCCAAAGACAGCAGGGAACAGTTCGCTATCGGCTGCTGATTTGGAAACCTGGGCATTAGTAAACTGCCAACCCAGTAACGAACCAATACAGGCGATCACCGCAAGGGTGGTTATTATTTGACCAACCAGCGGGTTAAACATCATAGAGAAGACCAAGCCGAATGGCGCATCGGAGTGCATTAATTCTGCGTTCGGTACAATCCCCTGGATGACAGAGGTTGAGGCAATATAAACGATAGCTGCGAATGCAGTACCGAACAGGCAAGCTAATGGGACATTTTTCTCAGGGTTCTCTACCGCGGCGGAGTTTGCCCCGGCAGACTCAATCCCCAAAAACGCCCACAAGGTTAACGAAATACCTGAAGAAACGGCGTTAGCGTTGGACAAATGCTGTGGATTCCAGGCATCCATAAACATTTTTGGGTCAAACCAGAACCAGCCGATGACCGACAGACCCGCCACCGGGATAATAATGCCCCATACGGTAAACGAGGATATTCGTTCAGTGATCTTGGCCCCTTTAAAATTGGCTACGGTGGTTAAAATTAAGATGGCCACGACCGTCATGAACGTGTGGATCGGCGTCGATTTTACCCAGGGAGAGAACGGCGCAATGTAACCCGCCGCTGAAACGGCAATAGCAACACAGCTTATTACCAGGCAAATATAATAGGTGTAAGACGCGATAAAAAAAGATGACTTACCATGCGCTTCTTGTGAATAAGCAGACATGCCACCTTCACGCTTACAAAAGCGACCACATTTAGCAAAGGCATAGGCAATACACATAGAACCCATGGCGGTAATAAACCAGGATAAAATAGATATTGTCCCAGTCTGAGCAAGGCTTGCCGGTAACATAATGATACCTGATCCCATCATATTCACGGCAACAAGAATGGTGAGGCCGAGGACTCCCATTTTTTTTGTTTCAGTACCCATGGTACATCTCCTAATAGATAAGTAATTATTCATTTTTAATAACTTGGTGTGGGTTGTTTTTATCCTATGAAAACATCCATTTTTTTGTATGACACAATGAGAATGATAAAGCGCAGCATTTATATTCAGAAATGAAACATTTTTTTGTGCGCGCGCCACACCGGCTTTGAAAAGAATATCGAATCGATGAGAAAGATATACAACCTCGATCTGCAAGTCAAAAGCACGGTGTTTTTTATTCGCATGTAGTTTGTAAGCGCATATTTTTCTCGCGCTATAAAATGGGTGTTTAAATTTGATCAATATCAATATATTGTTTTTTATTCATTTTATAACGGCACCTTACGTTTTTGTTTTGTTCTGTGGTAGTAGCATCATACATCGATGAATAATTGCATTTTTTATGCAGTTATTTATTTAAAATTTCGTGGTTGAGTTGATTTTTTATGAATTTATTCGCGTTGCGAAATATATGTACACACTAGCCAATGGCTCCCTTTTTAATAATTAGGTATATTGTAGTGGCACACTGATACTGGCCACCTGAACGAAGGTGAAATGTTCATATCAACAATACGACAGGTGATCAAATGGCCAAACATTTCACGGCAAAATTTAAGCTCGAAGCAGCAAAGCTATACTTACGTAAGGCCGCTGAGACGGTTAATGTCAGCTATTCAGCTATTCAGCTATTCAGCTATTCAGCTATTGCCCGCTGGATTAATAAGCTGAAACTCGAACGCCGGGGTAAAACTCCTGCCGAACTTCCTCTGACGCCAGAGCAGCTCGAGTTGCGTGAAATGAAGAAAAAATCCAACGTCTTGAAATGGAGAATAAAATCCAACGTCTTGAAATGGAGAATAAAATCCTAAAAAATCTACGGTTCTCTTAATGTCGGACTCACTCAACGGCTCACGGTAGTCGACAGGCTGAGAGCGCGGTTTCCGCGTTGTGCCGGACTTTTGAAGTTCATCGCAGCAGCTACAGGCGCTGGCAGGCTTCGGCCAATGAGCCCGACAGTGAGCGCGTGGCTAAACGCCAAACGAATCGGAGCGACTATATTTTTTAGCAAAACCGCACGTCCCACAATAAAGTTATTGACGACGAATCATTAACTTTTTTGTCCGACACATTGACTGCCTGCGATGAGTGAAAGTTAATAACCTTGTTTTTAAGTGTTATTAACTAACAAATCTGCAAAGATCTGGCTAAGTGATTCTCTAATATAAGAATCATCTTAAGTCTGTGATTACAAAATATTAAATATCAGAGAGAAGGTTATGTGTGATAAAACTATTTAATCGTTAGTAATAATGAGTTGACTCATCGCCAACCGAATCCTGCGATTGCTCGTATTGTGGAAACCTTAAAAAGCAAAGGCGAAAAAGTTCAATATTCATACTCTTATCAGAACGCTGCCTCTTATGTTGTTTCTACTGTGGCGATTGACTGTATTTTGCTGGAGTGGAATGCGCACGATATTGCCCAAATTCGTACATTGGTTGAACGCCTGAGCCTGCGCCACGATCAAACGCCGGTCTTCCTGATGGTTAAATCTGCCGGTGATAATGCCAGCGTCGATGCGGAAGTGATGAACCGTGTGACGGAAACTTTCATGGTGCTGGACGATACCACTGACTTTATCGTTGGGCGTTTACAGGCTGCGGTTAATCGCTACGAAAAAATCATGATGCCGCCGTTAATGGCCGCCATGATGGAATATGCCAAAGAAAAAGAGTACTCCTGGTCAGCGCCAGGTCACCAGGGAGGTGTTGGTTTTTGTAAAACCGCAGTGGGACGTAAGTTTTATGACTTCTACGGCGAGAATATTTTTCGTACCGATATGGGGATTGAGCGTGCGTCACTGGGTTCGATGCTGGATCACACCGGGGCATTCGGTGAGAGCGAAAAATATATTGCTCGTGTTTTTGGCGCGCACCGCTCTTACTCTCTGGTAGTAGGGACGTCCGGGGCGAACCGCACCATTATGCAGGCCTGTCTGACAGATAAAAATATCGCGATTTGTGACCGCAATAGCCATAAATCTATTGAGCAAGGTTTGATGTTAACCGGGGCGACGCCGGTGTATATGACGCCGACTCGTAATGCTTACGGCATTATCGGCCCAATCCCGAAAAAGCAGATGTCAGCGGAATATATCCGTGGGCAAGTTGCAGAAAGCCGCTTTGCCGCACTGCTGGAAGAAAAACGCCCAGCTTACAGTATTGTCACTAACTGTACTTACGATGGCCTGATTTATAATGGCGATATTATTCAGAACATGCTGGGCGAAAGCTGTGATCGTATCCACTACGACGAAGCTTGGTTTGGGTATTCACGTTTTAACCCGATTTATAAAGGGTTCCACGCGATGCGAGATGATAAAAAGCGCATGCGAAAGATGCTCCGACTATTTTCGCTACTCACTCTACGCATAAATTGCTCAATGCGCTGTCTCAGGCATCTTACATTCATATGCGTGAAGGGCGCGGCAACATTGAACCGGCGCAGTTCAACCAGTCTTACATGATGCATGCCACTACTTCACCGCTTTACTCTATTGCCGCGTCGAATGATGTGGCGGCGGCGATGATGGATGGTAAACAAGGCGTCAATTTGACCAATGAAGTGATTGAAGAGGCCGTTGATTTTCGTCAGGCGATTGCTCGTAAGTATGAGCAATACAAGGAGAATGACTGGTTCTTCAAGCCGTGGAACCCGGAAGTGATTACTGATCCGAAAAACGGCGAAAGATACCCCTTTCCGGAAGCGCCAAAGCCCATTTTGATGCAGGAACAGAGTTGCTGGATCCTCAATCCGAAAGATAGCTGGCATGGATTTAGCGATCTGGATGAAAACTGGGTGATGCTGGATCCGGTGAAAGTGAGTCTGTTAACCCCGGGACTGAACGATGACGGTTCATTAAAGGATCGCGGTGTGCCTGCGGCGCTAGTGACAGCGTACCTCTCTAACCTCGGAATTGTGCCAACCCGTACCACCGATTTCCAAATCATGTTCCTGTTCTCAATGGGGGTGACCAAAGGGAAATGGGTCACGCTGATGAATAGCCTGATGGCATTTAAAAAGCATTACGACATGAATGCTCTGTTAAAAGATGTGATTCCAGAGCTGATCAGTGCGGCTCCGGAGCTGTACGGCGAGCTGGGAATACGCGACCTGGGAGACAAAATGATCGCCTTCCTGAAAGAGCATAACCCTAGCCATAAACTGAATCAGGCTTATGAGTTGTTACCGCAAATCGATATGTTGCCACGTGATGCGTTTAAACAGCTGGTAGCCAACAATGTTGAGCTGGTGTCCATCTATGAGCTGGAAAGCCGTACCGCTGCCAACTCCGTTATCCCTTACCCACCGGGTATTCCGATGGTGTTGTCCGGTGAGAATTTCGGTGACGAAAATAGTCCTTTGATTGGTTATCTGCGCGGGTTGCAGTGTTGGGACGATACTTTCCCTGGATTTGAACATGAAACGGAGGGTACAGAAAAAGAAGACGGCACCTATCATGTGATGTGTTTGAAACGTTAATACAAAGCCCGGGCTGTGCCTGGGCTTTGTGACATCACAGGTTTCATGGCCAACCCCAAAGGGGAGATGGTTTCTACGACTGTACAACAAGAGGTCATTCGTGAATATCAAAGCGCAACTTACTCAGGCACTGCACAGTGCGTTAACGACATTGGGGCTGGATGGCGCCGGTAAATTACAGGTTCGTTATGCTGAACGGCCCCAATTTGGCGACTATCAAATCGATGGCGTCATGGCACTGGCAAAAATAGTCGGCTGCCCGCCACGCCAGTTGGCAGAGCGAATTGTTGGGGCGCTTGAACTGGAAGCTATTGCTAACAACGTCGATATTGCTGGACCGGGGTTTATCAATATCTTTCTTAACCCGGAGTGGATCACGCAGCAGCTTGAACAGGCTTATCGCGATCCGCGTCTTGGCATTGGAAAGGTGACGCCGCAACGCATCGTCGTGGATTATTCAGCTCCCAACGTGGCAAAAGAGATGCACGTTGGGCATCTGCGTTCGACCATTATTGGTGATGCTGTTGTGCGTACTCTGGAATTTTTGGGGCACGAGGTCATTCGTGCAAACCATATTGGCGACTGGGGCACACAGTTCGGCATGTTGATTGCCTGGCTGGAACATAGCCAACAAAATGCTACCCAGCCGCTTGAGTTATCCGATCTGGAAGCATTCTACCGTGAAGCGAAGAAACGGTATGAGATAGATCCTGCGTTTTCTGAGCGTGCACGCCGCTACGTGGTGATGTTACAGCAGGGTGATATTTGGTGTCTGGAAATGTGGCGCTGCCTGGTGGACATTACGATGGTGCAAAATCAGCGTAATTATGACCGCCTGAATGTAACCCTGAACGAAGATAGTGTGATGGGGGAAAGTACCTATAATCCAATGCTGCCAGAGATAGTAAATGATCTGTTGGCGCGTGGTCTTGCCACCGAGAGTGAAGGGGCGACGGTCGTTTATCTGGACGAGTATAAAAATAAAAATGGCGAGCCGATGGGCGTCATTATTCGTAAGAAAGACGGTGGATACCTTTATTCCACCACCGATATTGCCTGTGCCAAATATCGCTACGATGTCTTACATGCTGATCGCATGCTGTATTACATCGACTCTCGCCAGCATCTGCACTTGATGCAGGCCTGGCGCATTGTGCGTAGAGCCGGTTATGTCCCTGAATCGGTGCCGATGGAACATCACATGTTCGGCATGATGATGGGTAAAGACGGTAAACCGTTCAAAACCCGTGAGGGTGGTACGATTAAACTGTCGGAGCTGCTGGATGAAGCTTTTACCCGTGCCCGTGCTCTGGTGGCTGAGAAACAACCGGATCTTGATGATAGCGCGCTGGATGCTCTGGCTGAAGTTATCGGTATTGGTGCCGTGAAGTATGCCGACCTATCAAAAAACGGACGACCGACTACGTGTTTGACTGGGACAGCATGCTCTCTTTTGAAGGTAACACCGCGCCTTATCTTCAGTATGCCTGGTCGCGCATTGCGTCGCTGCTTAAACGTATCCCACTGGCAACCGATGCGCTTGATGCGGATATTCAACTGATTGCCGAAGATGAAGCCGCGCTATGTAAGCAGTTGCTGCGTTTTGAAGAAGTTGTCCATACGGTTGCCCAGGATGGTTATCCACATTTGTTGACCAGCTATCTGTATGAACTTGCCAGTATTTTCTCTCGTTTTTATGAGCGCTGCCCGATCCTGAATGCCGCCTCTCCTGCGCTACAACAAAGCCGTTTAAAGCTGGCATTGCTGACAGCCCGTACTTTGCAAACGGGGCTGACCATGCTGGGAATTAAGACTGTCGAGCGGATGTGATGAACGCGGGTGTAGCGGTCGATAAGGAATTGATGGTTTATGGTACATAAAATGGAAAAATCCACACTCAAACTGAAGTTCAGAGAGCTGTTGCAGGCGGCGAACTTTACATCACAAAATGAAATCGTTAACTATCTGATTGAACAAGGATATGAGAAGGTCAATCAGTCTAAAGTGTCACGGATGTTAACGAAATTTGGTGCGATTCGTCGCCGTAATGCAAAAGGGGATCTGGTGTACTCTATCCCTACGGAGCTGAATGTACTGAAAATTTCGAGCAACATTAATAATTTTATACAGAGTGTTAATTATAATAATATTTTAGTGGTGGTTAATACCTCGCCGGGTGCCGCGCCACTGGTGGCCAGGATGCTTGATTCGTTTGGTAAAGCGGAAGGGATCATGGGAACCATTGCTGGAGACGATACGATTTTTATCGCCCCATGCCTGGATATTACCGTTAATGCCCTGTTTATGAATATCAATAATCTGCTGGATATTGAGGTGCGTTAACCACGTTTATGTGTTACATCATGCTGATTTCAGTTGTTCCGGCAGCGCTCTGCAGAGGGCCGCAGCCGTGAAACCCGCGGAATACGCACCCGGCCTGACGCTGCTCTGGCTCCCCGTTTTCACACCGCGCGTGCGCGTACCACTCTATGCCGAACCGTGTGCGGCGGGATTCCCCTCAACCGCTGCCGATTATGTCGAAAAAGAGCTGGACCTGAACGAGCTCTGCATCCGCCGGCGCGCCTCCACGTTCTTCGTGCGCGCCAGCGGCAGCAGCATGGAGGGCCTTGGGCTTTATGACGGCGACGTCATGGTGGTTGACCGGACCGAGGAGGCGTCGCACGGTGACATTGTCATCGCTGAGGTGGAAGGTGAATTTTCGGTTAAACGCCTGCAGCAGCCCCGGCTCGCGCTGCTGCCCATGAATCCGGCCTACCCGGTTATCTATCCGGAAGAGCTGCAGCTGCTCGGCGTGGTCACCTGGTGGTTCAACAGCACGCGCGCGCGCCGGAGGTAACGATGCCGATGTTTGGCTTGGCGGACGTTAACTCGTTTTACGCAAGCTGTGAGGCGCTGTTTCGTCCGGACCTGCGCGGTAAGCCCGTTGTGGTGCTGTCCAATAACGACGGCTGCGTGATCGCTCGCAGCGCCGGCGCCAAAAGCTCGACATTAAAATGGGCGCGCCGTGGTTTCAGATAAAGACGCAGGATTTCGCAGAGCGCGTGCACGTCTTCAGCAGTAATTATATGCTATAAGTAAGTTAAGTGGAATGCAACATTGAGTGAGTAAACTTTGTGCAGCGATATTGCTGGTCAGAGGAGAACACGATGCTGATTCCACCGGATGAACATGCTCTGTACTTGCAGAGCGCGAGCTGAAGCTGTTATCAAATCTGGGCCGGGCGCAGGCCACGCTCGCGGCCTACCGCAGTGCCCTCCGCCATTTTTTGCGTTCTGCAGCCAGCACAGGATTGAACCTGAAAAGGCCCGGTTTGAAGACCTGGCCGCGTACATCAGCCCTCAGCTGCCCGGCATGCCTTTTCCCTCGGCCAGCGCCACGCTCCAGCTTCGCCTGTCGGCAATCCGCCTCTGGTATGACTTTCTCATGTATCTGGACCTCTGCACGGTCAATCCGCTGCCCCGGTCCGGTAAGCCTGACATGCTCAGTTCCGGCCGTGGACTGGTTCCCCGCGTTGTAAAACTGCCGCGTATTCCTGACGGTGCGCAGTGGCAGGCTTTTCTCTTTCATGCCGCCGCTTCCCCGCTGTGTGATCGCCTGATGCTGGCATTAACCTACTACGGTGCGCTGCGGCGGTCTGAAGTCACTTCGCTGAGCATCGAAGACTTCGATTTCGCGCACCGTCTTATCCGCATCCGGGCAGAAACTACCAAGAGCCGGCGTGAGCGTATTGTCTGTTACAGCCCGGCAGTCGTGCCCGCGCTGGCGACCCACCTCATGCAGATGAAGCGGACCGGAATGGTCAGAGGGGCCCTGTTCCGTTCCGCGTCCGATCGTAATCAGGGCTCGCCGCTTTCATTCTGGACCTGGAGCAAAACGGTCCGGAAATGGGCGCTGGAGTCCGGGATGCCGGACATCTCAACTCATACCTTCCGGCACCTGCGGCTGACGCATCTGGCTCGCGCGGGCTGTAAGCTGCACGAGCTTGCCACCTATGCAGGACACCGCGACCTGAGCACAACACAGATTTATCCACCTGTCGGCCCGTGACCTTGCCGCCAGGATGGCCGGAGCGATTGAAACGGCAGATATCAGGATGGCGAACCTTATTTTCAGCCCGGAGAAATAACATGAGCCCGCACAAACCGACTGAAAGCAGCTGGCGTCCCTTCGACATCACTGAATACCGGCTTGAGGCGTCGCTGACGCCTGCTGAGTGCGTCGCGCTCGAAAGCGCTCACAGCCGCTCCGGTATGCTGCTGGTGAAGCCTGCGCTAGACCTCATCAGGCCGCTGAAAGATCTTGCCGCCGCCAGCGGATGCAGCAAAAAAATCGCCGGGCTGGTGATAGCCGGACTGCTGCGCGAGATGCATTCCTCAGGCATGCCGTGCTGGCGATGGACACAGGAACGCTGGCGGACGCTCTGCCGGGAAGTCAGGGAGGGCCGCCCCTTAATGGCCGCCTTTGCCTGGCATCTTGCCGGTTTTCATGACCCTCTCAGCCTCCCCAATATACGCAAACCTGCCCTCTACGCTTCTGCCATCTTCGGCCAGGCTTTTTATCACCAGGAGCTGCACCGCCTGACGGATACGCTGCTGTCGCTGGGTTATGCCCCGGCCAGCCAGAAAAATCACATATCCGGCATACTGGCCACGCTGATGATTATGAACCGGGATCCCCGGCTGGAGACGTTTACGCCGGAATTGCTGTGGCAGGTCCAGTCCGGCATGGAGGCTGGGACTTCCCGTTATGTCGGGCGGTTTCGCACGCACTCGCTGCGCTGGGTATTATCAGCGCCCCGATGAGGATGCGAAACTACACGAAGTGGTACGAGAAGCCGGTAGAAGGGATCGATCCGGCCTGGGTACACTGGTGCCGGCGCTGGCGGGAAACATCGGTGCTCAGGCCGCGCACCCGTGAAAACCAGTACAGCTTTATTCTGCGCTGCGGCCTCTGGCTGACAAAGGAACATTCGCAGGTGCGGGAACCGGCAGACTGGACCATAGAAACCTGCGCCAGCTTTATCGCTACGGTAGGCCGGATGAACGTGGATGAGCTTCAGCTGGGCACGGAAAGGGGCACGCGGAAATCGGTGCGCTCTGGCGAGCCCATGATGCCGCATTCCAGGGCGCATTTTATCTATTCACTGCGCCGGTTTATGATTGATTACGAAAACTGGGGCTGGGGGCGCCTGCGCTTCAGCCCTGCCCGCCATCTTTCCACGCCGGATACGCCCCTTTTCCGTCGCGGCGTCAATCCCCGGGTAATCGACGATCCGGTCTGGCTGAAGCTCATCTGGGCCAGCCTGAATCTGCGTCAGGAAGATCTCCTCACTGAAATACATTACCCGCTTGCCATGCTGCAGGCGATGGCTGTCATCTGGACCCATGCGGGGGTGAGGAAGAGTGAGCTGCTCCGCCTCATCACCGGGTGCATCGCGGCGCAGGCGGACGATATCGTGAAGGACGACGGCAGTATCATCCCGGCCGGTACCCTGTGCTACCTGCATATCCCTGCTGGGAAAACCTCAAAAGCCTTTGTGAAACCGGTGGCGGCGTGGTGAAAAAATACGTCGACATCTGGCTGGATGAACGCCCGTCAGAACAGGCGATGCTCGCCGACGAACGAACCGGTGAGAAAGTCAGGCTTCTGTTCCAGTACCGTGGTAAGCCTGCCGGCGGCACCATCCTCAACCGCACGGTGATACCGATGCTGTGCGCACGAGCAGGGGTACCTTTAGAAGACAGCGGCGGAACGATAACCAGCCACAGGGGGCGGGCCTCAGCAGTGACCGCGCTGGCCAGCGTGCCGCAGGGCATGTCATTGTATGAACTGATGCAGTGGACGGGGCACTCAACGCCTCAGTCCACCATGCATTATCTGCGTATTCGCCCGACTCAGCTGGCCGCCTCGTTCGTCAAAGCAGACCGTGTCGCTCACATGATAAGCGTGCTGATTGACCATGATCCGGAAGCCGCCAGCCTGACCGGACCTGCGACATACTATGATTTGGGCGATTCATACTGCACGAATCCCTTCTGGAGCAGTTGTCAGCACCGGATGGCCTGCATTGGCTGCGACTTTAATCTGCTAAAACAGAGTGCACGCGGACTGATACTGGAAAGCAAAGCCTCTGTTCGACGTTACCTTGAGGAGGTTCCGCTCACACCCGATGAGAGAGCCATCGTGGAACAGGACGCAGATAAAATTGAACAGGCACTTAAAAGATTGCCCCTTAAACCAGAACGGTAAAACGGGCCGCATTGTGCCAAGAGCGGAAGTTTATGATGCAGCTTAAACTCAAACCCTATACGACAAAACATTTGAGATTACATATTGGCCCTGTATATTTAA
>NZ_MLFP01000023.1 GCF_002095465.1 Pantoea rodasii
GCTGCCCGGCCCGACGGCGGGCAGGCGCCCGGCGTCATTGATTTATCGTGGCCGATTACATGAGCCGCACGCCCGACGCGCGGTCGGAGACGCTTATCGTGGTGTCGCTCAACGACGACCGGCGCGCGGTGAACGCCGGCATTCACCAGGCCATGGTGGAGGCGAAGGAGCTGGGCGCAAAACCCGTTATTGTACCGGTGCTGGAGCGCATCAGCGGCGGACGCCACGACTTTAACCGCATTGAGTCGTGGCAGGCCGGTCAGGTGGTGCTGAGCGGCGATCGCTACCTGAGCGTCACCGGCGTGGACCGCGGCACGCAGAACGTGCTGCTGCGGGACGAGGACGGGCGGATGCGTTACTACTCGCCGGCCGAACTGAACGCCACTGAAATTGAGGTTTTCCGCAAGGAAACGCTGGAGCTGCGCACCGGCGACAGCCTCCGCATGAACAAAACCCAGCGGCAGGCGGGCCACGCGGCGCACGATCAGTACCGGGTTTCGGCGCTGCGCGATAGCGGTGAGGTCGTGCTGCAGGGGGCCGCGGGTGAAAAGGTGATATCGCCCGGCGACACGCAGGCGGACCGCCACATTGATTACGCGTGGGCCGTGACCGGCCACGGCGCGCAGGCGGCGAGCAGCCGCTTTGTTATCGCGCTGGAAAGTGCGACGGGCCGGCGCGGCGTGATGAGCGGCATGCGCGCGTTTATATCAGCCTGTCGAGGGCGAAAGAGCACGTGCAGGTTTACACCGACAACGTTAAGCGCTGGAAAGAGGCGCTGGTCCGGGAGGAAAAAGGCTTCAAAACCGCCCATGATGCCCTGTCGCCGGAGGCGGAGCGTAAACAGGCCAGGGCCATCTGGGCGATGGGGCAGCCGGTGGGGAAAACCGCCATCGGCCGCGCCTTTCTTAACGGTAGCGGGCTTGGCGGGATGCCGATCACGGCGCGCATCATCCCGCCCACGCGTAAGTATCCGGAGCCGCACCTGGCGCTGCCGGCTTATGATGCGAACGGCAAGGCTGCCGGGGTCACGCTGGTTCCGCTGCATCACGGAAAGGGCACCATCACGCCGGGTCCTGCGCGCCAGCTGGCCACGGAAGGCGCGCAGGCATCCATGCTTCAGAAAAGCCGCAATGGCGAGGTTCTGCTCGTCAGCGACCTCGCGCAGGGGCTCACGGCCGCTCGAGAAAAGCCGGAGGCAGGGGTTCTGCTCGCGAGCGGCGTGAAGCCGCCGTCCGCGCAGCTGCTGAAGGTGGCGGGGGGGCGGTATGAGCTGATGAGACGACCTGATAAGACGATGATGAATCTTATCCGGGCTGAACTTCAGGAAATGCTGAAGGCTCTGCCACCCGCAGAGTCTCACCGGGATGAGCAACAGCTGCTGCGGGAAGCTCTGGATGCACTCGGGAAAACCACTGTACTCCCGTCTGTAAAAACTGAGGAAAAAACAACATCCGATTTAACGCCTGAAGCTCTGAAAAAAGCCGTACAGCATGTGTCCACAGCGGGTGAACCAGTGAAACCTCCTCTGGCTGAAAATAATGGAGAAAAAACAGAGCTGTCTTCCGCGCTGGCGGCGCGAATCAGTGAGCTGATGAAGCAGAAGCTACCTCAGCTGCCAGGTGAGCCGGTTCGGGATTACGCGGCGCTGGTCAGGCAGGCATCCACCGCACTGTCTGAGACGACATCAGCATCGGGTGACGCAGCCCTGCGAGCAGTGCTGAGCGCGCTTTCAGATACAGGCTTGCCCGCAGGAGTACAGGTTTCCGTAGCAGCAGATAATGAAGGCGCGGTGAGTGCGACAGTCGTCCGTCAGGTTCGGGAAGAGCTGGGCAAAACATCGCTATCTATCCGTAACAGGCAGCCCGCTGTTACGCCCGGGGTTCTGGCAAATACAGCCCGCGAACTTGAGCGTCAGACGCCACTCAGCCTGCCTCCGGAACCGCGCGGGCGAGAGCCGGACAAGGAACTGCCGGCGCCAGAGATCACCCGCCATATCCAGAAAGAACGTTAATGACTGCGGCACGCCCTGTGCGACCGCCTCACTTTCCACCTGCACCACGCAGACATACGAGATTAATCATGAAACATACCCTGAAGATGGCCGCCTTTGCGCTGGCCATGAGCACCGCTTTGCCCTCAGCAGTATCGAATGCGGCGGAGACCCCAGACTTTACCCCGGCACAGCAGGCCCGCATCGGCGAAATTGCAGCCGACTACCTGGTGGCGCACCCCGATGTGCTGATTGAGGTGAGCAAAAAGCTGCAGGCACGCCAGCAGGCCATGCAGCAGCAGGCTTACGTACAGTCCGCGCTGAAGGCCCACCGTCTGCTGATGCAGCTCGGTGGCGTGCCGGTTAAAGGACCGGGGGATTCGAAGGTCATTGTGACTGAGTTCTTTGACTATGAATGCATCGCCTGCAGCATGATGCGCCGGTGATGGAAAAAGTGATGGCCGCTAACACCGATGTTCGCTTTGCCTTCCGCGACTGGACCATTTTTGCCGCCCGCTATCCGGAATCAACGCAGGCCTCGCACCGCGGGCTGGGTATTTACAGGAAGCAGGGCGCGGATGCCTATATGGAGTACCACAACGGGATTTACCGTACCGGCCACAACGAAGGCAAGCTGACGGCGGAAGACATTGAGAAGGTGGCTGCGGCCGCCGGTGCAGGGGATGCTTCAGGAGATGACAGTGCCGCCTCCGATCGTCTGATCGAAAACAACGACGCGCTGGCGGAGATGCTGGGGCTGACGGGTACGCCTGGCATTGTCGTGATGCCGGCGGAAAATGCCACGGCAGACAACACCACCGTCATCCCGGGCGTGGTCAGTGAACAGGTGCTGCAGCAGGCGATTACACGTGCATCCGGCAACGCTCATTAACCCTAAGCAAAAAAATCCCGGCTTGGGACCGGGAAAATGGATTCATCAAAGCGGTCCGGCGAGTGGAGTCGCCGGCCGTATGAGAAGTATCGGCAGTTCCGCCAGAACCTTTACTTCATGACGCCCATCCCACTCAGGTTGTTCGTTCCTCGCGCCGCTGCGGTACGCCTCAGCCTGAACGCTCTGCCCGTCGTCGTATGAGTGCGGGTTTTCTGGAGGCTTCTTCACGCTCACCCACCAACATAGTATTTTTTCGCCACTTCATATGGTGAAAATACCTACGACGACTGAGTACTCACGTCAGGGTCATAATCCACATGGGGATATCCAGCACCATAATCCCTCTTTTGATCAGCAGGCTTCACCTGTCATACCGCAAAGTTTTTACTTGTTCGATTTTGGAGCCAGTAGCTGTGGTGACGGTTTATCCCTGAGTTGTTCGGAGTTATCACTGAGTCATTTACTGAAGAGGCTGAAGTCATAGACGCTGAGTCGAACCTTCAGCTATAGGAATTTGAACATTGGATGCTGAGATTTTACGCGAGGTTTATGGAGGAACCACCTGTCTGGCATCTGGTATTACTGTGCGCTCCCCCTGTTTTGTGCCGACGTTACTTATGGATTGTGGTGCCCACTCCTTGCCTGATGCTGTTGTTACGTAGTGTGACATTCACTTACTGGCCTGGCTTTGCCTACTGTGGCATTTATACTCTCGCCCAGGATTTTTCTCAGTCACCGTAGCATGTATGCCCGGGACCCGCGATGGACTGCCTTACACACACCAGATAGAGGTAAGACATGTATATTCGACTGGATCTTTTTGCCGAGATGCTCGGCATCCGGCCTAGCGACCTGCTGCAGGCAACATGCACGGACGGGTTGCTGGCAGGCTTTAATCTCCCCCGACGTCGTCAGGTGCGCGGTGCTACCGTAATGTTCCTTCAGGATGAGGCTGTCGCCTTCCTGAAGCAGTGGCAGACGCGTTCATCTGAACCACCGGTTCCGGATGCCGGTGAGCCGCTCATGTCACTGGAAGCATTTGCCCGTCATGCCGGTATCGCGCCCCTGGCGCTCTGGCAGGCCGCCAGTATCGGAAAACCACTCCGGGGCATTGCCCTGCCATTGGCGGTCAAATCTTACGGCAGTCAGCTGATGTTTTCCGCGGCAGCTGTTGAATTATTTACCGCTGAGTACAGACGTTGCTTATCTAAAAAAGTAAGGTAAATCAGCTTATTGCCAGTATTTATTTTTGCCGGATTACCTCATGATCCGGCCCCTTCGCTGACGCTTAATTAACATATGGAATATGGATGAACCGTACCGAATGGCTTCTGAAGTTCCGGCGATACCAGAACCTTGAAACGCTGGAGAAGGTTTACGAGCACCTGAGCTATACCGGTAACCCCGATGAAGAATTTGCGATGACGTCGGCTTATGACCACCGCAAGGCCGAACTCGCCGCAGGCAAACTGTTTGACCGCGTACCAAAGCACGTCTGGCAGTACGTAAAGTAGTTCCCATCTGACGCCGTCCTTGCAGGGCGGCCATCCTGAAACCAGTTAGAGCTGGCACATTCCGTAGTAGAAAATAACCTTAGAGGGCCTGCCCTCCATCAGAATGGGTAGCTGTGATAGCACTTTATGGTCCCGGCTGGGAGCTATACAGGCTCGTGCCAGAGCGAACAGGTCAAGCTTTGCCCTTATGCCACTGACCAGATGCGCAGCGATATCAGGGTTCTCCAGCGCCTGCATATATCCGGGCTGGCAGCCCCGATTGGCATAAGAACCGTCCTTACATTTTCCGGCGCCTACATACTGCTAATGCGGTGTTTTAGTGATGTATGGACGCATCTCACCAGTCTGCGATTGTACTGTCGTTCCCAAACAATTACTGAACCTGAAAAGGTACGTTATAAGGATGACGCATGTCAGCACAGACTTAAGCGCATTCGGGCGATTAAATGAATAAACTGAATCGGTAAACCTGACGGATGTTGTGATCCAGGAAAAGTAATGCCCTGTCGCGCATTACAATACCGTTACGTATAAGCCATACGAAAGTGGCTCTCTGTATGATTCAGTGAGCAGAATGATGGCCAGCCAGATTTTTGAACATTCAGAAAGGCGTTAGTGCTGCCTTCCAATATCGGATCACTGGATTAAACGGTTTATTATTGCGCGTCCTCGCGTGATACTGGCCCACTCTTCTATAGCCGAGATAGGTCGCCTCCATGTCCATAATGCCGTCGGGTACAACAATGCGCTGGAAGAACGCAGGCTCGCATCTGGTAATGTCAGTCCACATGGCAGGATCCCTCATAAGCTCTTATCTGTGACGGGCAGACCGGCACCGAAAGGAACATAATTATCATGACTTAATGCCGATAAAGGCGATACCGGTTCGCTTTCCAGCACCAGGAACCTCAGTGCCGCCTCGTCGTCAAAACGGAATTTTTGCAGATATTTTTTGACATGTCTCAAAGGCAGTCTACAGTTATCCGCGGTCCGGAGTCGTTCCGGATTTGGGTGTAATGGAAAACTGAATCTTTTACCGGGCGCTGGCCCGGTTTTTTTCTGACATCGTAAGTAAACGGAAAATTAACTCTCTTTTTGCCCTTCTGGCAGCGGAAGCCAGTGGGTGATTCTGTACTGCCGGAATGCAGCATTACCTGGCATAAGTATGTGAATAAAATTGCTAAAGGTGGCATCGTATTTACCGCTTCCCACCCCGTCCTGCGTGCAAATTGCCACTACCTGGCCGTCTTCAGGCCTCGCCACATCGTATTCAATCCAGTTCATGCTTTCTCCGTTTTACTGGCTATCAATATGGACCCCGTTCGCGTATTGCGCAAAGCACCTCCCATTTTTTCAGATAACCGGAATCATACCGTTTCATCTTCTGATCTGAGGTGGGGGGGAACGACAGCCTGAAATACGCTACTGGATGAATAAGATGGATGCAGAAAGTTAAAATCGCAGCAGATGCTATGCTCATAGCGCGGTGAATCCCTCCAGCGACGGGGCCAGGCTACACGAGTACAGCAGGAATACAGTGGCGATTCAGGTGGTAGCCTTTCTGAATCACCGGGAGGCACCCGGCACCGCAAACTTTTCACAGCCGCTCCGGCAGGAAAGACCCTACCCTTCGGCAGAATATACTTCCGGCTCACAAGACGAGCGTGGGGGCACGAAATTCGGGTCTGAGGTGAATGCCTCTGAAAGCGTGAGTCTAACGGCCGAACAGCATCCGGAGCAGAGCCGTCAGGTGTTCCGCCTCGTCCTCATCGCCCGAGGCGTCCAGGCGTGCAATCAGTTTCAGGCACACGGCGGTGCGCGTCAGCCGCTGGTGCTGACGCAGAATTTCTACAGTGATGCGGCCCAGCAGCTCAATCTGGCAGGGGTGGGTGACCAGGCTGAAGTAGCCGGTCAGCCCGGCATCTTTTTCCGGCGGTAGTCCGTCCTGTCGCATGAATTATCCGTGCGTGGTGAATGAGGTCGGGCGCAAAGTAACCGATGCGTCGCCGCGTGTACAGCAGATATGCACCGGCGTAATGCGCACAGAAACGCATTTCTTTTTACTGTCTGAATATCATGTAGTTAAATTTACGCTCCGGTTATCAGGGAGGCTCAGTGACAAGAAAAATAACGGCGGACGACAGCATGCCCATTACACTGCCCGACACCAGCTTCAGTCAGGTGCTGAATCCGGAAGACACCAACCGGGCCGATACCCGGGTATTTCTTGCCGGCGACGCAAAGTCTTTTACGCTGCCCGGGTTTGTGACGCCGTTCGGCTATACCCTCTGGCAGAACAGTGCAGAGCGCCAGTACAGGCTGGTCACCCAGGAGCCTGAGCCGGAGACCGTCTACGCGGTGAGGCTGGAAGAAACCGAAGACTTCACCTCACCGGAGCGTGCCTGCATACAGGTCATGGTCTGGCGCACCCGCCAGCCGCAGCATGAGGGAGCGGTACACGGACTGGCGCGCCGGTTCTTCCGCCATTTCCTGCATCGCTGGTCCATCATCATAACCGACAGCGCGCAGACCAATGCGGCAAAGGTAATGTGGGAGGGAATGATTGCCTGGGCGCTGCGCGACCCGGAGCATTACGTATACGTATGGGACGGCACTGGCGAGACCGGCTGCCTGCACCCGGTGCGCAGCTGGCTGGCGTTCTGCGGCCACTGGGCCGCGTTCTGCTGGGGCGCGGAGCCTGAAAGCCACCTGCGGCGACGGATTGTTATCAGCACGCACCCCCTCAACGCTGAACAGAGGTAACGCGGATAAGAACCGCGCCTGCAGAACCGCTATCTGCAGGAAGGATGGATCCACTTTCAGCGGGCCACCGGGAGAAGCTGAAGAACATACCGGTCACCGTCGGGCTCACTGTCGCGACCGGGGATTCCGGTGTATCACCTCCGCTGTTGGGGCAGTTCACATGCGGCATTCTCTACATTCGCGGGAGATAACAGACATCCTTACCCCGTCTTCCCGTCATTGACAAAGCTGTACAGCGTCCAGCTGATAATCAGACTCATCATTCGCATGTTTATATTAACGTAAGTTACTGTTAATTATGCTTTAGCACGTATTGCAAAAAAAGCTAAGCTGTACGTTTGCAGAATCGCTGTACAAGTTTGATTTGATTGTATAACTTTACGCTCAGAAAGAGCCGACGACTTTAAACTGATCACAGAGGTTCACCATGCGTCAGAACGTTACGAAATTTCCCGACAGCGCGAGCGATATTGCACAGTATTTCAGCAAGGCTTCCGCGCCGACGCAGCAGGAGACGCTGGGTCAGATTGTCGTCGAAATTCTGCGCGCGGGTAAGAACCTCAATCGTAAGGCAATCTGCACTAAGCTGCTGCGACGCCTTGAAGTGGCGGCCAGCCAGGAAGAAGAGCGTCACTATCAGATGCTCATCGGCATGCTGTTCGAACGCTGAGTTACACGCGCTGTAAGCTTTAAAGGCGTCACCCGCAGCATGCTGCCCGGTTTAACACCGGGCGGTCTGATGGTCCTGCCGTATAACGGCATTTACCGGGAGAAGCGGGTATGCACAGAAACCGTATGAATAAACTGACCGATATCGTGCTGGGAGAAGCGGTGGTGATGCTGCTGGCCCGGGACGACAGTCTTACCGCAACCTCCGTCGCCACCCGGCTGGAGGCAATGGCCACCGGCGAAGCGGATCCGGCGCGCCGTGAGGCCATTATGCTGGCGCTTGGTGAAGTGCAGGCTGAACTTTCCCGGTCGCGCGAAAGCCGCGATGCGACGGCTCTGGCCTTTGATCCGTCTCAGCCACCGGGCCGCGGAAAAAAGAATTAACGTGAAGGATAACCCTTTCCGGCTACTCCGGAAGTGGCAGGACGCCCGCACAACCGGCCACTTTGAGGTGGCTGAATTTCATTCAGGGGACAGCCTGAGCACTTCTGCCCGTGAGGGCACAACGGAAAATAACTATGCAACAGACTAACCAGCCCGCCACCACCGAATTCGATATTATCCAGCACTTCCGCAGGGGCGGCGACGCGCTGGCGGCCGAAACCGCCGTACTGGATGCCGTTATTCGCGATATCGTTATTCACGGCAAGAAAGTAACGAGCAAGGCCATCATTCTGTATCTGATCGCCGAGCTGGAAAGCACGTCAGATGTGGTTCAGCTGGACGTGCTGCGCAGTGCGCTGGAAATCGTGGTGGGTAAAACGCCGGACGACGAAGGGTTCTGACGATTTCATTCCTGCAGTGAAGCGTGTGGGGCTGACAGGGCGGCAGAAGAGTCAAATCCGCCCTGTGAGGTCCACACGGAGCAGCTGAGGGCGGCGAGTATCGCTACGGCAATCCGGATTTTCAAAAGTATCTCCCGGTTTAACTGAATAAATGACTGGCCCGACTTCATTCAGTGTGGCACGGATGGGGCGATTAACATGCGCCACGCGGCAGAACGGGAATAATCTGAAGCGTCAGTGCATCTGCCGGGCGAGCAGCCTGACGGCGCGCGCGCAGACGCCTCTGACGTCCTCAGCGTCAGACAACTCGCCCATGCTGTGCAGGGCGCTGGTGATTTCATGAAGGGTCAGGTGCTGGTCCGGCTTAAGAAGCGCGCCACGACCGTCCCAATGACGGCGTAGATATCTTCGGCGGTGGTGTCATCATTCATATGACCTCCGTCCGTAGTGGATAACTGTACAGTATGCCTGAAATACATCCCTCCAGATACCTCAGCGGCTGGCACGCGTCAGTGAATCATCACCGGCTGTAAACCCCCGTGCGCACAGGCGGCATCTTTCTGTTCCGCCCGCGCTTTCATTTCACGCCGCACTTCCTCAATGGCGCTCAGCCCTGCGCGGACGCGGTCCTCATCATTTTCGCCTTCAATCGCTGCGCGCAGGCGCTCCGTCAGCGTCGCGAGGCTGATGGGCAGGTCTTCGTCCAGCAGCGCGGTCACGGCTTCACCAATCATGATGTCGGCCAGTTTATCTTCGAAAGTACTTTTCATGTTCTTATCCGGCAGCATTCTGTGCGGCAGAGCTTATCACAGCGGCCCGGACCCGCACATGGCAGAACATCCCGTCGTGACAGAAAGGGCGTCAGATTTCAGGAATACGCGCTTTATTTTTTCCTGCCCTGCGGGGCCATTACACTCATAACCTCAGTCAAATCAGGTACCTCATGCGGCAGCCGGTAAAGATATATATCGCCGCGCGCTGCCAGGCGTGCAGGCCATATCATGGCCGCCCTGCCGTCTACAACGTACTTTGCGCCCAGGGGTTCGACAACGGCCCACGGCACGGCCATCGCGGAGCGTAACCGCAGGATTTCCTGCGCCATTTCTGCCGCCTCTTTGTTTTTTATATCCCGATCCTGTGCAAGGTGCCGGAGCCTGTCTTCGCTGATCAGAGATGCCTCCTGGTGTCACTGTCTGCCTGAATGGGGGGTAAGCCTGTTGTCCGGGCGTCTGCAGCAGGGTTGTAGATGCCTGTACAACACCATCATATCCCGTGCTTACGAAAAATTTACGCCAGAAAGCGAGTTATTTTCTTGCAGAATCTCCAACCAGTTCTACGCTGTCCAGTCCAGAGAAAAGAGTACCGATTTTAAAACTATAAAAGGCGAAAAAAATGATTTTAAGTGAGTTTATGCTGAAGGTGAACCGCTGGCCTGACATGCATTTCACAGCAATTGAAAGCGAGCAGCGCGACGCCGGCATTGAGATTTATGCCCTCGACTTCTCAAATCAGACCAAGGGCCGGCTGCTGATTTACCGCACGCCGGATGCGCAGCACGCGTCGGCCATGATGACGCATTTCCGCACCTGGCTGGAAAAGGCCAACCGGGGAAGAACCCTGCGACAGGAAAATCCAGGCATGGCGGCGGGGTTTGTCGGCGCGCGGCTCGCATCACACCGGGCCGCATCCTGTTAATTCCCGGGGGCCCATGGCCCCTGTACTCCTGCGGCTGCATCAGACGGCCTCGCGGGTCTCCGGCCAGGCAACGGCCGCGCCCTCTGCGGTGAACAGCGTGCCCTGAAAGTCAGTGACCCCCGCCGCCTCCAGCCACATCCACTCTTCCGGCTGCTCGATGCCCGCCGCGATAACGTTAATTTCCAGCGCCGAGCAGCAGCGCAGCACCGCGTGAACCACCGCCTGACGGGGACCGCTGCGGTGAATATTACGCACGATCCCCGCGCCGATGCGCACGCGGTCCGGCTGAACGTGCGCCAGCAGCGACAGTCCGGCTGAGCCGTCACCGAAGTTATCAATGGAGAGGCTGATGCCGACCTGCTTAAGCCGGCGCACCGCTGCGGAGAATGCTTCCAGCTGAGAAATTACCTCCGTCTCGCTGACGCCCAGTATGATTTGCTGCGGCACCAGTTCAGCGCTGTCGATGGCGCTGACAATCTGACCAACGGCATCCGGAACGGATACCAGCGTCCCGGGCAGAATGCTGAGGTAGAGCATAATGTCGTCGGGGCACGACTTGCCGGCTCTGTGCAGCGCCCCGGTCACCGCAGCGAGATTATGTGCGTACAGCGCTCCGCCGGAGAGCCCCTCCGGCGCAGCATCGGGTATGGCCTCCAGCGCCGTGACCTCACGACCGAGCGGATCGACCACCGGGCGGAAGGTCACGCCCGCCGCGGGGGCCGGTGATCCGTTCTCATCCGGCACAAAGTCCCAGTAGTCGGCGGGCAGAACCTCAAAGTAGTTTTCTTTCTCCCGGGCCTCCACGAAGGTCCGCAGGAACTGCAGGCCGCGATCGTCATAGGTCAGGCGGTATTTAGACGTGCCGCGGTCAAGCACCGCCTGCAGCACGCTGCTGCTGTGGTGATGGCGCAGATCGAACAGCTCCATGCCGTGATTGCCGAAGCGCCGCGACGGCGAGTAGTCGCGCATCAGCTCAACCACGTTGTGGTGGCGCCGGTCGGCGCAGATATGGCTGTAAATTTCCTGCACGCCGTCCTCCGGACCTTCCAGTATCTGAAAGAAGTGCGTGCCGTTGAAAAGCAGGATGCCCGTCACCTGATGGCGGGCATTGAGCAGGCTGGCCTTCTTCACCATGTCCGGCAGAATGCTGACGGGTACGTCATCGGCCAGGTGGCTCCGGTAAATTATGGTTGTAAGCATTTCAGGCTCCGTATCGCCGCAGATTGTCACAGGCACCATAGCAGCCGGTCGCGCTTTCTCAAACCGGACCGGTAGCCAGGTCAGGCTCGTACCGGAGCGTTACAGGTCAGTGCAGGCGGCACCGCGCAGAGGTATCAGCGGAGGCATCAGAACGCTGCCCGCTGATACCTCTGTGAGAAGAGCAACAACATTATGCGACGGCTGTCAGCGTATCGGCGTTGCTGGCCAGCCGCCGGTCGTCGCCGGTCAGCATAATAGCCTTACCGCGCTCCAGGCTCAGGCGGAAGTGGTCGCGCATCGCTGCACTGATGCCGTTACCGCACCACATCAGGTGATGATCGTGGCGCCTCAGGGCGTTCGCAGGGATGCCGCTGCATGTATCATTAACCTCCACCCTGAACCCCTGGCCCGTCAGCCGGATGGCTTCCATCCAGATTTCCGTACTGTCCGTGACGCTGACCGCCTCCAGAAACAGGGGGATAGCGGCACGCCGCGCTGACGCCGAAGCCATCAGGCTCCACTGCGCCAGTACGGCCGCATGGAAGCGCCCCTGTCGTTCCGTGGCGCCTTCACTGGCGTCGCTGCGCAGCCACAGATTGAGCGGCCGCAGGTAGCAGTTGACGAAGTCGTCGGTACAGTAGTCCGTGGCCATCATGCGCATTTCCCGGCGCACGTCGTCATCGGTGTGGCGGTGGAGCAGCTGCAGCATATCCTCCTCGCGGAACGTCCAGCCGCCCCGGAGCGCCAGCCCCGGCCAGCGCAGCGTTGCGTGAATGTCAAACAGCGTATTGCCTCCGGCGGTCAGGTCCAGCACGCGCAGTGCACACGCCAGCTGGGCGTCCGAATACCCTTCTTTTGAGGGAGAGGGGATGAGGCCTGCCCGTCGCCAGCGTCGCAGGGTTTCAGGCAGCACGCCCACGATACCGCAGACGGTATCAGTTGTATGAAACGGCATGTATTGCGTCCGTCAGGGGAGAAGGCCTGTCTGGCAGGGCCGAAGGTATAACTGCGCGGGCTTGAGAGAGGAGTTCGTCGCGCGGAGAGTCCCGATATCACACTACCTGATATAAATTATTACGGATACGGCTAATTTCAGAATAAACTCCGGGCGCTTTCACCATCCGCGGCTACAGTGTGACGTGAGGCTGTCATCAACGTGAAACGGAGGTAGTAAATTTGTCTATTCAACACGACGGGAAAGGGCACGTCATTATTGGCGAAGCGGCACTGAGCCTGGCGCTGGGCGAAAAGGAAATAAGCGTGCATTCGCTTATTGCCGAGCTCGGACACATGGCGGAGGCCGGCGGCAGCGATAACCGGCTCACTGAAATATCCGAAGCCAGAAGCTGGCTGAAGAGCTTCCACGAACCGGAGCAGGCCGTCCGGCACGTGCCGTATCTGCAGACCCTTGCGGGCCTGAACGACGAGAAGAACTGACGCCAAAGGACGTAGTCCGGCTCTGGCCGGAAGACGACGATGAAGATGACCTCAGCGGTCGCGCTCAGGCGTGTACCGGCCGGAGAACCTGTCAGGGACGACACTCTCCGCTTATCCCGCGCTTAAATCGCATCAGAAATTAATTCCTCCGTGATATATCCGGGCATACAGTGATTCTTTAAGCATGGAAGGAGGAGGCGTATGTGTCAGTTTTACTATCTGCTCAGGATGGATAAGCAGGACCAGCTGCACGTGAAGGGCTGCGTGTGACTGGAGGACCACCCGGAGCGTCAGTTTCTGGGCTCGGCCGTCAGCTACCGGCACGCGTATCAGATTGCGTCACAGCAGCTGAAGATACGGGCCTGCATTTGCAGGCTGTGCGTGGACGACAGCATGACTGAAGCGCGGGACACCACGCTTTCACCGCCCGCGTAATGAGCGGTTTTTACGCTTAAGTCACAGACCAGATATTTATTCACCATCCGGTACCGTCACGCGACTAAACTTAACGTTACCCGATACCGGGTGACGGAGGTAACCATGGCTGACCGTAACGATAAAAATGTGAAGGATGGCAAAGACGCCGACCACAGCAAGCTGCCCGCGGGCAACAAAAAAGACACCAGGGACAGCGATACCATGAAGCAGAAGGGCGGGAAATAGCATGTCTGACCAGCCGATGCCTGATGACGCAACGCCGCTGCCGGACCATGAGCCCGCACCCGGTCACGAAGATGAGGTGCCGGGGGGCGACAGAGATATTCCGCCTGACCGGGGAGTCACCCCGCTGATTTAACCGCCTGCGGGCGGTTTTTTTGGTGCTTATATCTGCGCGCCGCTTATCGCGATACACTGTGTATATCCCCAATAAGCGGAGCGCATCTGAAAACCGAAAATGAAATACAGGACCTGATGCACCAGGCCGTGGCAGTCGCCTGAAGCAGCTGCTGGGCCCCGACAGGATCGTTCACGTTCACGAGCTCATCGCCGCCCTCTGGCGTCTGAAGGAGTCGAGCAAGGACAGCGCCATGCAGGGATCGTGCGAGCGGGCTATCCGGTTACTGGCGAAAAAGCTCAACTGACGTGAAGCAGAGTGCCCGATTTCATATGCCGGGATCGTCCGGCGTGTATCCCACAACCAGCTGCAAGAGAACGCGCAGCGTTTCCTGCCTTTGTACGTCCGTCTCGTCCGTCAGCCGGGCCATGATCTGCAGCATGATGGTTTTATTACTCACCGGTCTCCCCTGAACCATAATACTGCGGATGACGTCGTCCAGCGCTTCTTTCTGAGTCGTAAAGCGGCTGCCATTGCCCAGAAGGCAGGCCTGAATATGTGCGACCGAATTGGTCTCTCTCATGCTGTGAACATCCCTGCCTGCTCGCGCACTGCAACAGGCGCCGGAAAATGGGTTAACCGGAGCGTGCCGGCCGTAGAAATTCCTGTCCTGTAAGATCAAGTATACGGCACTAAACGGAGCGCGAGGTGGCAGGGGAAATATTCAGAAAAAACGGGGGCGGGAATATCGTCCGAAAGCCTTAAGGCTGACCCGGCGCAGAGTAGGAAGAGCCCCGCCGCCGGTTATGACTATTTCATGTCTTTATCGTCCGCCTGCAGGCGGATAACGCTCTCTTCCTCAGAGCCGGAATGCGGCATATCTGGCATCATCCAGCTCCTCTCTGCTCCGGCTGTATCCGGCCTGACACCTATCGAACGGAAGTCTCCGAGCCATTCAACCGCGTGGCTGATGGACTGCCTGCGAACGCTGAGATTTTCTACCCTGAGCATGGCGTCAAGCTCGATGATCAGCGCACTAACGGTGATTTCTTTTTCACGCATGGCAAGACTGACTGCTGCTTCACCAATGATTGCATGACCTGTCATATCTTTGCTACACATCACTTTATACCTCGCTGATTATTTCAATGAAAATTCAGTCATCATCATACTATAGCACTTCATGGAATTGAAAAATGTATAGGTAATAGCTCGCATCTATAAAATATGTTGGAATGTTGCATTGAACTCTTGCCAATATAATTAAGTGACTGATGTTGCTTCTTCTTTTATCTACTCTTCGCTTTTTATTATTATCTGACCATCAGTAAATGGTAGGTGCGCGATATATAAATTGCTGGTATGAAATACCAGCCGGACCGCCAGTCGTTCTGGCCAGCGCTCACTACCGGACACTGTCTAAGGATCATGCCACGCAGAATATATTGTTTAGGCAGTACACTCAGTGATGGATAAAACTCACTGCCAGCGTAATGCTGAATATGAGGGCATCAGGTCCGCCCTGTCGTTATGGACCGAAATATTATTATTCTAAGTGCTTCGATACACGGTATTCATATTATGACCTGCCCCGGTGATTCCTCAGCTTCGTATCGTGTTGATGTGCCTTTCAGTCATAATATATTTTAACTGGTTAAGTGAAGTGGCAGGCTCTGCATCCCGGGGAATACGGGTAAGTTCGGCTAACCCTGTCGGGGCTTATTTATTAAAAACGCGGGGTGCTTACAGGTTTTTATTTTACGCATGCGACATCAGTCTAAGGGGCAGGAAAATAAATTCCAGCGGCGCTTATGTTATCGCGACGCGAACCGATAACTGATTTGTGCCTCATCAGGGTACATATAACCGATACTACGACTGATTGTGCTTATGGCTCCCTGCGTTAGCCATTTTTTAACCGCCTGTAACGCGAAGGGCACCGTTGTTAACGATGTGAAAGCCCGTCTGGCGGATCTATAAAACCCCACTACACTCTCGGCACATACCAGTACTTAAGAGCACATATGAAATACCTGATGGCAGGACTGATCCTGTTAGCTGTAAAACACGTTCCGGCAGCAGTTCCACCCTCACCGTTCTGGCCCTCCTGCGACATCAGCCTGCAGCACGACCTTCGCGATAATAACGGTGCAAGCCAGAGTGATCCGCTTTTATCGCATATCTCCCTGCGCGTTAACGCCATTCAGGCCGATGCCGGCACCGCGCGTAAGGCAGGGAAACTGTCAGAATCGCAGACGGAGATGATATGGCATCATGCTGACCGTATACGGACGGACGCCACGCGTTATGCGCACGAACAGGGCTTCCTGAGCGCAGCAGAGCGCGCCAGTTCCGACAGAGAACTCGATGAGGTTGCCGGACGGCTATGTGCCCGAATTCTTCAGCCCGTCAGGGGATAATGTCCGCTCACGTTTAAAACCAGATCTGCTTTTACAACATCAGAGCACGCCCGCATCACTGGCGAGCGGGCTCCTATGGACACACCTCTGAACCGCTCATTCTGGTGCCGGGTTAAGGTGGGAAGTGCAGACCTGCTGATATACCACCTTCTCGTGGAGGACTTCCCTGAAACGTGAATACACTCTGCGCCTACTGTGCGCCCATCCGGGCAATTGCATTCGCGTTTCAGCGCGGTCACCCTTAAGTAACAGCCGCACATAAGGCCGCCTGCTCATCTTTCACTGCAGTTGCCTGATATGGTATGAAATTCCCCCCGGGCATGTGATATTTCTGAAGGTGCGGGGGAGACCTGCTCGTCGCGATAAAGTCGCGAACTGCTACACCGTATGGGTGCATCGGGAGGCTCCGCAAGCCACCGGGGGATGCGCCAGCTGAAGACAAACACGCTGAGGATTTATGACGGAACACCAAGAAGCAGAGTTTAAGGATGTTTTGCTCATCATGATTAAGCGGTCCGTGGTCTGGTATCGTGAGCAGGACTTCAGCCACATGAACGATGACGTGCGGCCAGCGCTGGAGAGTATCTTCAGCCCGGGATACGGGTATGACCCGAGTGCCAGTGCCCAGATTGGCATTAATATGATGATGATTGGGCAGGTATGGCATGATGAGCGCTTCATGGCCTTTGCCGACAGGGCTGCCCGGACATCATGTGACGGGAAAAACATGGGTAAACTTCCCGGAAAAGTTGCCCTAAGGCAGCTGCTGGACGAAGTCAGTGAAGTGCTCCGAGAGCCCGGTTTTTTGAAAGTGCATAACGTAACGAAATCAGCCTGTGCCTGTGCGCCCTGGCAGCAGTGCATCAAATTACCTTACCTTGTGTACCCGCTACAATTACTACCTGTACAAAATATGTACGCAGCCAGCCCGCAGCGATGTTAACCTGAGTTCAATTCCACTCAGGCAGCGGTTCGCGTCGCCTGAGACAGCAGTTTCCTACAATGCCTGCATTTCATTATCTGACACGGCGTCAGCTGGAGTTCTGATGAGAATGAGTGAAATTGAAACCAACCAGGACATTTATCACGATGCCTGCTTCGTGGCCGGGATGTGCTGCATGAAGCTCGCCAGCGAGGGCGGAGAAATAAACCGTGAGCGGCTGGCCATCGAGCTGATGCGGCTGCTGGGCACATTAATTGAGAAAAGAGAAGAATGCCCCCCTTCTCTTCTCTTTGCCATTGAGCAGCTGCGCGGCGAGCCGGACGACGAAGTGGGTGGGGAGTCATACTGAAACGACTGGTACAGCGTATGCCTCGTGTGGCGCCGGCAGGTCAGCGACTCGCGAACAGCGTCAGGGGCAATCACCAGCGGGTGCCTGTCGTGAATACCAACCTTGCCCCTGTTGCTGGCCGACGTCACAATCACAAAAACTTTTTTTTCCATGCCTGTAAGGCTGCCTTCAGATAGCAGCAAAAACAGGGGCTGATTTTGTATGTGATAAATGCAGGACGGCTGCTTTTATCGCATTCCTTCTTCATTCGAACCAGGCATCAGCGGGCACGATGGCGCGCCCATGGTTCCAAAGCGGCTGCATATCCCACCACTCCGGGCAGAGTACCGGATCGAGTAGCAGCGCGTCGTCCTACTCGTTGAGGAGCCGCACGCGCGTGTCCGTTGCTACGTTATATCGGCCGATGGGCTCAGGGGCGAACGTGATCTCATCCGGATTCAGGCCAGCGCGTCAAAATACTCAGCACGGCTGCAGTACTGCACAAATCTTCCATACATGGTGACCTCCCGCTGTTGCTGTAAGGATACTGCATTATTCAGGGTAAGGTAGCTGGTAGGGAGATTGTGGCTGACGACTGACCATGTGGCAGCTCTGGCGGCAGAGCGCGGAGTGACCCGGAAACCGCAATATCTGAACGCATTGAATGTGCTAAATTTTTCATTATCGGTACGGATTTCTCACCTCGAATTCATCAAGGCGTTAAATACATTGTAACCGGACCGACATCTCCCTCATTAAATCAGACGCTTCCTGGCAAATATTGACGCGTCTGGCGCTATGATTATCCCGTGTGTTACTCCTCGTGCCAACACCAGTGTGATGTATTGCAATAGCTGACATGCTCTCAGGATCCAACATCACCGGCCTCAGACCGGAAGTGCTTACTCCTGTTGCTCCCGGGCCAGCCGCCCGGGATTTTTTTCGCTATTTCCTGTTCTATCTCCTCAGTCACTTCAAACTGGCACGGTCATACTTCTGTACTGACATTCCGTCATCTCATCAGGAACTGCAGTAGAAGTTCTGTGCTCAGGCTGTTTGTTGCTTGTGCCTGTACGGTACGCCTCAGCCAAATAGCTCAGCGCATCTTCTATAACGCGATCCTTTGCGACCGTATATTCTGCAAATATTCTGATGTTCCACCGTACCTTTTTCATGCATTTTCGGTCTTATGCCAGACGCCGGACACGAATCAGGCGAAACCTGAACTGTGATGACGGTCACGGGAAATTTTATCGGTGAACTTTTTTTATTCATACGATTCGTGCTATGCGCAATCTGTGCTGGATTTAACCGGTTGAGATGGGTATTCTTTTCAGAATTCGCCGGGCGGCGATCTTATTTGATCCTTATCTGAGTACTGTGGTGGTCGACGATGAGGATGTGCGAAAACCTGTGGCCGGACATGCGCGGCGCGGGGAAAAATCAACCGGATGGGACGTATCCGTAAAAACGTCCAGGGTACAGAGCGCGGGATTTACCGGGCTCTGAATGCAAAAACCCCCTGAATTCTGTCTCAACTTGGCGGAAGGTTCAGAAATCAGGGGGTCCAAAAGCAGGCGCTGGCCTGTGAAGGATTATAACGCATGCAGTTCATAAGACAACCCCTGTCCGCCATAAGTTCGGGACAGGGTGAATGACCAGATTTTAATCGGGTTAAACGGCCCGAATCCCAAATCCGACGGGCGCCATCGCGGCGATCATTCCGTCCTCTGCAAGTGTCCTGAACCCGTGTGGTTTGCGCCTCAGACCTATCGCCCGCTGCCGGGTGAGTTCGGTCACGCCATGCGCCGGCTCGTCGTAAAGGACAAATCCACCGGTCAGCTGTGCCTGAGTCAGCGGCTTTCGCGCAACCCTTACTTTGTCAGGCTGCGTCACGCGGCCGGTCGCGAGCGTGACTTCCGGCCGGAACGGCGCGCGCTTATCGACGCTCTTATTCCGCTGCTGGTCCAGCGCGCCGACATGGCCACCTGGGTGGTCACCCTGAACGTGGGCCGTCTGGCCGCCGAGCTCAGCCCGAAAGATGAGAACGGCGACGTCATCCCTGGCACCCGGGTAGAGCCGGGCCGGCTGTCGCGCCTGCTGCCCGAACTGCAGCGCTTCGGACTGGTTGAGCTCCCTGACCTGGCGTGGGATCCGGTGGAAGGGTACTGGATGCCGCGACATATCGTGCTCACCGATCGTTTCTGGCAGCTGTGCGGCGTCAACATGGACAAACTCTACGTCCAGCGCAATCTGCGTCTTGAGGCGGAAGCGGAAGGAATCATCGAGCCTGGCACGCACGAATCGGTGCGCGCCGCGCGCCAGCGCTGGTATGAGAACATGCGCATGGCCACGCTGCTGAGGCGGCGTGAAAAGGCGGTCAAAGAGAAGCGCCGCAAAAGCTGAGTAAGCTGCCGCTCGACGATCGCCGCACGGCGATGGCCAGCTGGCTTATCCGTACGCTGCCCAATCACGAGCTGATGAACACCGACGCGGACGCCTTTGACCGGCTGGTGTGGCAGAACCTGAACCAGCTGGAGCTGGGGCTCGGATACGAGCCCGCCCCGCCTGACGTCGTCCACTGACGTATCCCGTGAATTTTACCGCCTTGACTGGCGGTAAAGCCGTTTGTGTCGCAGATAAAACCGCGCGTTTCCGGCACGCTGCGGCATGTGTTTTCCCGCAAAAAATCCTTCATCCGCGTTAATCTCCGGTCGCGGATTTTTTATCCACAATTACCCGCAATTGTAAAGCATGGTTTATCTGCAAATGACCCTGAAATTACCCGCAACACATTCCTGACTTACGTCAGAAAGAATTATTCAGAAAAGATAAATAAGGTGTTCATGCCGGCATTCTGCGGGAATAAATAAGGCCTTCGCTCGCAGCGGCCGTAAACGTCCGCGCCGCTCAGAATCTGAAGCACCTCCCGCTTACGCGGGCCCCGGAAGGTGAATTTAGTTACAACAGACATAGCGTTCACTGCAGTCAGACAGTCCTGAACCATCACGCCCGTCTCAGCCCGGACCCGTACCGTACCTGACACCCCGGTTGCCCCCACTGACCAGCCCCCGGCCGCCCCGGCCCGGAGGGCCGGAACTGCAGTGGCTGATAAATGGATGCTGTAACTACCAGTTTGTGTTGCTGTTAAGTCTGAGGCCCGCGGTTTCTTTCTTTCGTCTACGACCGTCAGACTGATAAGCTGCTGACAGGCCGCTGCTTAAACGGCGTCGGTCAGGGCGGGGTTGGGCTTTCGCCACCATCGTCCCTGTAACCGGCTCTGCCGGGCTCACGGCGCCCGATGGCATAGGTGCCGTCCTGAACGGTTTCTGGCGCCTCCATGCCGCTCACGCGGCATTTACAGGACAGGCTGCGCACTGCTCGCCCGTCCGGCTATGTCTGAGAGGTATGTGCTATGCAGGAAACTGAACAGCAGCATCAGGATTCAGAAGAGGTTTACCGGATGACAGGAGCAGTCGTGGACTTGAAACCACCCGGCTACGGATTGCCGGTTACTTTCGAGAGGAGCTGGCCATAACGGGAAAATGGTCGCCCGGCATCATGCTGGCCATGCAGAATGTGATTGATACTCCCGGATCGGGATAAGGTGGAGTTCCACCGCGACAGCGATGGCGGGGTTCTCTGAGGGCGGATGATGTCATAAAATGCCGGATTCCAGGGCCACGTTTTTTGTGGTCCTGCACGAAGGACACCGCTTATGGATAACGACAACCTTAACGTCAGCCACCTGGCGTGATGCGGGCTGATTGCGCTGCACACTGCCCGCCACGACGGGATCACGACCTCCCCCGCGCAGGACAATCTTTTTCTCACTCGCTGGCTGTCAACCGCCGAAAAGCAGCGCCGCTTTCCCCGGGAAATGGCGGGTGATATCCGCTGGCTGCTGAAAGAGGGCCGGGAAAAGGGACTGCGCGCCGACCTGCCCGGTAAACTCGACTATCTGTGGCGCGCCGGCAGCGGCAACCTGCAGGGGCAGAACGATCTGTTCCGGCTGCAGCACGCCCTGCACGCGGTGAAGCTCACCGGGTGGATTTACATGGTGCTGGCAGAAAGCGAATGGGGCGGCCGCAGGCAGCTGCGCCTGAGCCCTTCGGTATCGGGCATTTACCTGAACCGCCAAGCGCTCGACGCCGGTTTTGACGAGCACGGCCGCCAGCGCATACCCCTGCCCGCGCGCATCACCGGCGAGCTGCCCGCGCTCGATAAACTGCTGCAGCGCTCGGGCTGGCGCCGGGAAGCGGCCAGAGGAGCTGATGACCATCTGCACCACCTGCTTGCGGACGGCTTCAGCGCAGAGTGAAGCCAGGGCAGGCAAGGTAACGGACGTTACAGGGTACAGTGAACTTCCGCGGCGACTCAGGTTCAGCTACAGCGCGGCCAGAAAAAATTGTTTCAGTTCACTGCTGAAGCACACTGTCAGCTGGCCTGTATTCGTGGAGTGACAATTATTTCAACCTCGCGCGCATACAGAGAGGGGAGCTTCCCCCCAAGCACCATAACGGCAGGCGTAAACCATTTTAACAGGAATGGAAACAGCACCGGCAGATCGCGCCGAATCGTGCAGCACATGCCGGCAGCTATGAGCTGTTCAGTCAGCGGTTCACGAAACCGCCTGTTTGAGAGCAGGTGTGAGCGTAAAATCAGCGGGCGGGACAGCGTGCAGGGTTCCTTTAAAACAAACTTAGCCATTTCGGCAACCCACTCGTGCATTGGCCTGCTACTGATATCAGCGCTAAGTTTTATACCCACGTAACGGCCGGGCCTGTAGGCGGCACGACTAAATAACCAGTACAGTTTAGAGTCTGCAGAAGCCGTAGAAAACGGTTTATCAGTCCACTTATTTATTAACCGGCCTGTCCAGAAACCAGTTAAACAAAGCAAGAATATACCAGGGGTCATTACAACCGGGGAAAATGGTAAGCTTAATATAAATATAAAACCAAGAAGTACAGTCCACACAATCGCGACGTTACGTCTGAGAGTTGCTTTACTTATCCTTCCTACTTTCACGGCTCTAATACTATTTGAAGCGCTGTCTTCGCTGCTTATTATCATATTATCTGGCACATGCTGCTCTGTTTTCATTTCAGTGTATGTCTCTCTGTATAAGGATAAATTATTTAAACGTTTCGTCTGCACTGCGTTGCCTTGCAGGCAAGGCGCTGAGTATTTGTTATCAGGGGGCGTGAGACATCATCTGCGTGTAGGCATCATAATCTTCTGCCACCTGCTGCTGCCAGAGACGGACCGGCGCCTCACGCTCAGCGCGAGCCCTGTAACCACATCGCCGAGACCGTGCTGCCCGGGTCAGGGTTTCCTGAACCCATGCCCAGAATGCACGGCCGGTATGCGGCGTCACGAGGTAGCCGCTTTTTTCATGATTTTACGGGCTACGTTCTCATTCCATTTGCAGATGAGCGAAAAGGCTCCGTTAATATCATCCTTTAAGGTCAGCATATTTAT
This sequence comes from Pantoea rodasii, assembly GCF_002095465.1. Lineage (GTDB taxonomy): Bacteria > Pseudomonadota > Gammaproteobacteria > Enterobacterales > Enterobacteriaceae > Pantoea > Pantoea rodasii. Next base: position 22,896 of record NZ_MLFP01000023.1, read on the forward strand.
TTCGTGGAATTCATTCATGTTACCCCTCCCTGATAATTTAATGTTATCGGTTTCACGGGATGATAACTTAGGGTCTATCTTGTTATATTTTATTTCAAAGGGTGAGTATGGATGTGCTATATATATCACTGGCGGTAAAATATGCATTTCTATATATATACTGGTGGGCTTATGTTGAAAAAAATACATACTGACTGCTGAATCGTTATTTTTTCTCCTTATTATTCCCTATGCCAGCGCCACCATGATAGCAGGATTTTCCCCCGGCGGCACGGCGCTGGTTCTGATACTGCAGTTCACCGGTAGCGCACGACAAAGCGCCGACGTAGCGGCCTATGACTTTACCAGCCGTCCGGTGGCGCAGGCGCTGTCAGACGCCGTCGCGCGAGGTGTGAAGGTCAGGCTGGTTGCTGATGAAAAGAAAAGCCGTGACCGCTGGTCTCTGGTGGGACAGCTGGCGTGGACGTCCTGAGTGTTTGCATTCACTTGACTACCCGTTTGCAAATTACTTGGTCATTACCAACTAAAAATTATGCTTAGATAGAAGGTCTACTCAAGTTAACAATCGGCTGTTAAAAAATCGCAGATAAAATTAAAGCCACTAAAGTGGCTTCATTCATCTGCTTTACAAAGCGATTAGTCTCTCGAAAAGACACTGAATGACTGACTGTCGTTTGCTAAGAATGACATGGGCAGTTAGTTCCTCCTGTTCTGTATCGTAGGAGTAAAGGATGCGATAACCATCCCTGGTAATACATTCACGATAACGGTCACAGCCTAATTCAAGCAAGTCAGGTGAAATCTGACAACTCTCAGGGAAAACAACAACTTTCTTTTCAAACTCATCGAGTTGTTTATTAAGTACTTCTTTTGGCTCTTCAACACTGGTCGAAAGAAAATTCAAAAGATTGCGAGCAGTGAGTTTGAACGTCTCGGTGTAAATAACACCTTTTTTTGTGTTGCTTTTAGGCATGTGCCCTCCAGTCATAGCAAGTATTAAAGACTTGCCATTAACTGGTCACGACTATACGTGCGTCCCTCGCTTTTGTCCTTTTCAGAGATAGTTAAGAGTTTCAGCAATGCGATTGCATTATCTCTTTTCAAGCGCTCTTCATACGACTCAACAACATAAGCGGGCACACCGTTTTGTGTGACCAATAATGGCTCTGCAAGATCAAGCACCGCGGCGTGCTTTTTCAGATAACTAATGGTTTCGACTCTCATAGTCTTTCCTCTTAATAAACCTCTATTTAACGAAGTAACTCATTTCATTTGAGTATCATTTAACTCCGTGCTGACGCTAAATGGTCAACAAATCATCGGCACTTAAGCCGCTTTTAGTTCAATCATCATATTGTGACCCCATCCGCATGGGTTACCCGAAGGTGGTCTTAATTTAGACCTAATTAAGACCATCGTCAACCCTCGGCATGTTTTGTTTTAGTGGGCAAGTTTTTTATGGTTTTACGAAACCAAAATGTGGGGCGTTTACCTTCACTACTACGAAGGGCACGTTTTAACATCCTCTGAACACTGGTGAGGATGTGGGTAGATGCCCATGATTCCTATGACGATGAAGGGCTAAGCCCCAAATATAAAGGACCTCAATTAGCGAACTGCGGACATTGCTAACAGCGTTCTGAGTGAAGTAATAGGGGGCAGGTCAGAGGATCGGTTACCAGTGGAAGTGGAGATCCTTCCTCGTCAATTATGTATATTGTTTTACTTCTGTTGCATCAGCCTTCATAAGGTTTCAAAGAATTTTCGGCTAGAGTGCAAGGCAGATCGAGTTAGGAGCATAAGGAATGCAATTTATAACAAACGGCCCTGACATTCCTGAGTCTCTTTTGCAGGCTCATGAGGAAGGTCGAGTGGTATTTTTCTGCGGTGCGGGCATCTCATATCCTGCGCGTCTGCCGGGCTTTGAAGGGTTGGTTAAGGAAATTTACCGACTGAATGGAACAAAACCTTCGGAACTTGAACAAGCTGTATTGGATCGGGGGCAGTATGATGCCACATTAGATCTTCTTGAACGTCGTTTGCCCGGTCAGAGACTTACCGTTCGCCGCGCACTTGTGAGTGCACTGAAACCAAACACCCGCATCAAAGGTGCCGTAGATACTCAGGCAGCGCTGTTACGTCTGGCACGTAATCGTGAAGGGTCACTAAAACTGGTCACAACGAACTTTGACCGTATTTTTCACGTAGCCGCCAAACGTACTCGCCAAACCTTCCACGAATATTCATCCCCTATGTTACCTATTCCCAAAAATAGCCGATGGGATGGACTGGTCTTTTTGCATGGATTGATACCTGATAAGCCTGATGATACAGCCCTGAACCGGCTGGTTGTTACCAGTGGCGATTTCGGACTGGCATATCTGACTGAACGCTGGGCTGCTCGTTTTGTAAGTGAGTTGTTCCGAAACTATGTGGTTTGTTTTGTGGGGTACAGTATCAATGACCCTGTATTGCGCTACATGATGGATGCATTAGCGGCTGACCGTATGCTGGGTGAAATTACCCCGCAGGCCTGGGCTCTGGGGGATTGTGAACCTGGACAGGAAGAGCAAAAAGCCAATGAGTGGGAGGCTAAAGGTGTTACCCCTGTTCTCTATAATGTTCCGGCCGGTAGCAGAGACCATTCTGCCTTACATAAAACCCTACATGCCTGGGCAGATACATATCGTGATGGGGTCCAGGGAAAAGAAGCGATAGTTGTCAAACATGCTCCCGCACGGCCACAGGATACGACGAGGCAGGACAATTTTGTCGGGCGGATGCTGTGGGCGTTATCGGATAAATCAGGATTACCCGCGAAACGCTTTGCTGATTTCGATCCCGTTCCTTCACTGGACTGGTTACTGGAGACATTCAGTCTTGAGACTCTTGGGCATGAAGATCTAGCCCGGTTTGGTGTCCCTCCTCAGGAAAAGGTGGATACGAAGCTTCGATTTAGTCTGGTCCGACGCCCCGCTTCTTACACACGCGCACCATATATGTGTCTGGCCTCATGGGGCTCGACCGATAGTCAATGGGATGATGTGATGACTCACATTTCCCGTTGCTGATACGCCATCTGGACGACCCCCGACTGATTATCTGGATAGCCGAGCGAGGAGGACAACTTCATGAACGCTGTATGTGGCTGATTCAGCAAAAATTAGACAATCTTGCTACTCTGAAGCTAAACGGGAAGGTCGCTGAACTGGATGAAATTCGTTTAAATGCCCCTAAAGCTGTTCCTGGCCCCCATATGTGCACCTTATGGAACCTTCTACTCAGTGAGCGGCTAAAATCAGCTGGATATAATTCTGATCTCTATAGCTGGTTTAGTCGGCTTAAAATAGACGGCTTAACCACTACAATGCGTTTGAAATTGCGCGAGTTACTGTCTCCAAAAATTTTATTGAGGAAGCCCATTCGTTGGGATTACGGCGTAAGTGACACTGATGAACCACTCAGCATCAGACACTTAGTTGATTGGGAACTGGTACTCGCCGCAGACCATGTGTACTCCACTCTGGACGAAGAGGCTAAAGGCAACTGGAATACAGCTTTACCTATCCTGCTGAACGATTTTCAACAGCTTTTACGGGATGCGCTGGATCTTTTGCATGAGCTGGGTGAGGCTGATGAGTTTAGAGATCGTTCATACTGGGATCTTCCATCCATTACCCCACACTGGCAGAACCGGGGATTTCATGATTGGGTTAGTCTAATTGCGCTGCTGCGGGATTCATGGCTCGCAGTTCGGGCTAATGACATCCCACGTGCAGCAATCATTGCGCAAGGATGGATTGAACTCCCTTATCCTACCTTCAAGCGACTGGCTCTCTTTGCTGCCAGCCATGATAACTGTATCTCTTCCGAAGAATGGGTTAAATGGCTGTTGAGCAATGATTCATGGTGGTTGTGGTGTGTTGAGACCAAACGGGAAGTCAACAGGTTGTTTGTGTTACAGGGGAGGCATCTGAGCGGACTCGCGCAGGAAAATCTAGAAACCGCAATCCTTGCTGGGCCACCACGCAGAATGTATCGGGATAATCTTGAGGATGAAAGGTGGCAATCTATTACTGATCATTCTGTCTGGTTGCATCTGGCTAAACTAAAAACTTCTGATCTGGAACTGGGAGAATCGGCAACGGCACGACTGGCAGAATTATCCAACAGGTATCCAGCGTTTAAGCTGGCTGACAACGAGCGTGACGAGTTTTCTCACTGGATGAGTGGGACAGGCGATCCGGATTATGAGGACAGCCAGAACATTGAACCGGCCCCCCGAAATCGACAGGAGTTGGTTATATGGCTCAAAAAAACCGAACCTAAACAACGACCTATTTACGAAGATACCTGGAGAGATGTTTGCCGTACTCGATTCTTTCATAGTGCGTATGCACTTTGCGATCTGGCCAAAAGTGATATCTGGCCCCCTGAACGATGGCGTGTAGCTCTCCAGGCTTGGTCTGATGATGGTCTGGTGTCACTCTCGTGGCATTATGTTGCACCTGTGGTCCAGACCATGCCTGATCATTTTCTTAAGGAGATTATCCATAGTGTGGCATGGTGGATGGAAACGGCTTCTAAGGTTATAAACCACCACAAAGATATACTTATCGGACTCTGTCGCAGAATACTGGCATTACCACTTGAAGCTGGTACCGATGCAAATATTGTCAGCAACGGCATTAAATCCTACAGTCCGGTCGATGCTGCGATAAATCACCCCATCGGACATGTTACTCAGATTCTGGTCAACCTGTGGTTCAAGCAAGATCCAAATGATAACGAGCAACTGCCCGATTATCTCAAGTCCATTTTCAGTGCGCTGTGTGATCCTGATATCGAGCGATTTATACATGGGCGGGTGTTGTTGAGTTCACAGCTAATTGCACTTTTCCGTGTAGACCGCCCCTGGACAGAACAATATCTTTTACCATTCTTCAACTGGGACAATCCGTTTGAGGCGAAGTCCGTTTGGGAAGGCTTTCTCTGGTCGCCTCGCCTTTACCAGCCATTGATGACGGCCTTTAAATCTCAATGCCTTGATAGTGCAAACCACTATGCAGAACTCGGCGATCATCGTCAGCAATACGCAACTTTCTTAACATACGCAGCATTAGGCCCGACAGCGGATTACACAACCGAAGAGTTTCGTACCGCTTTTAACGCACTTCCGTCAGAAGGTCTTGAAAAGTGTGCTCTGGCACTCTGTCAGGCGCAAGAAGGGGCGGCTGACAAGAGAGAAGATTATTGGAAAAATCGAGTCCGGCCATTGTGGCAAAACATCTGGCCGAAATCCCGGGATCTGGTCACTTCTCAAATGACTGTTTCACTGGCCCGGCTAATCATTGCTACTGGCGACGAATTTCCCTCTGCTTTGGATGACGTACATAACTGGTTGATACCTGTTGAACATCCATATTATGTCGTACACCGGCTACTTGAATCGGGACTGTGCACGCGCTTTCCTGCCGAAGCAGCATTGCTACTGGGTTACGTAATTGCAGGTGAGAAACGCCAATGGTTATCTGAAGAGTTGGGTACTTGCCTTGATGACATTATCCAGGCTGCTGCAAACCTTGAGCAAGACGTGCAATACTCACGGCTAAGAGACTATTACAGGAGGAACAGAGCCTAATAGGCGTTCGATAAATAATCCTATGTAACAGTCAGCAAGAGTTCCAATGTAGCTTTAGTGACGTCCGCTTCTGGCAGACAGCAGCCCCTCAAACAGGCATCACTCAGCCATCAGCGGAGCTGAAAATTTTTGTTGGCGATGGTCAAGTAAAATGCAAATGGGTAGTCAAGTAATATGCAATTACGCAGACGTCCGCCTTAATGGCTTGTACAGCATCATGCATAATAAGTTCATGGTGACCGACGGGAGCGCGGTGGAAACCGGCTCATTTAATTACACGTCTTCTGCCGAAAAAAGAAATGCGGAGAACGCGCTGGTCATTCAGGATGAACCCGTTATTGCTCGTCTGTATCAGGAAGAATTTACCGGCTCTGGAATGAATCCTTGCCGGTGACCTGTCCGCGGATTGAATGAAATAAATCTACAGGCGAGGGAAAATAATATGACAACGTATGAAACAGTATTATTCCTGACCGCCGGTATTGTCTCCGGCATCTTCCCTTTTATTCTGTCCGCTTACAGCGGAGGAAGCAGGACGATTATTCTTCAGATTATTGCAGGCCCGCTGGCTGCCATTGCGTATCGCGGGCTTGCCAGCGTTACTCAGCCTGACGTGCTGGCTCTCTCACTGTGTGCGGGACTGGTGCTGCTGACCGCTGTACTCTTCCGGATCAACCGGGGTGAAAAGACAATCGCATGACTGCGGCGCGGGGAGGCTCAGCTTATGGCGGCAAAGAAAATATACCCCGTCCGGTTCGCCGGGCTGCGGGGCACGCGGGAGTGCGATGCGGCGTGCCGTACCGCTGACCCGGAGCAGTGGCAGCGCTGGCTGAAACACGCGCGCGATAATAAGGCTACCACGGTAGTGACCTGCCTGTGCCAGGCCGGTGAGGAAGACACGCAGCGCCGGCGCCTTAAGGTACATCTGTCACAGAAAACGGACCAGTGCTGGCTCGCCTCATGGGCCTTCTCCGGGCACGAGCACGCACGAGCACGCACCAGACTGCCGCTTTTACTCCGTCTGGCCGGACGAAAGGCAGGCCGCTATCTATGCGCCCGACGTGGTAAAAGCCGCGGCGGATGGCCTGCTTGTGGTCCGCCTGCCCACCGGCCTGCAGAAGAAAGACGCTCAGGAAAGAAAACCGGAAGCGATCCCGGTCAGCACCGGACCCGTTAAGCGACGACGGCAGCCCTCGATGCGCCTGCTGGGGCTGCTGCATCTGCTGTGGGAGCAGTCCGGCATCAACGTATGGCACCCCGCGTTTGACCGGAAAAAACGCTATCCCGGCTGGGTCAGCTGGCGCCTTAATGAAACGGCCGGACGCATCCGCATCGGCCGGATTCCGCTGAGACAGTCGCTGATGCTGATGGCCATGAAAGATTCCCCACAGGTGGCAGAGAACCGCCGGATTGCTAAGGAAGCCGCCAGAGATTCACGGCGGCTCATCATCATTTCTCAGCTGGCCGCGTGGAGCGATGCGGCCGATGAACGGCTGCAGTACACGCTTCCGCTGGGGCTGTTTGCAGGCTTTCCCTCACTGGACCTTCCTGATGACGTCAGGGCCCGCCTCAGCAGGAGCTTTACGCGTGAGCTGAGAGACTGGCGCCAGGGTGCCCGGGTGATGATTATCTGCGAAACCGAGCCGCCGGAAACCGCTTTTATCCGCAAAGACGGTCGTAACGTGCCGCGCAGCAGCTGCAGGATAATCGACGCGGCGCTGATGACCGTCAGCCCGCGCTATATTCCGCTGAACTCCCGCTATGAGGGAATGGTCGAGGCACGGCTGTGGGAGGAAAAGCGCGCGTTCATCAAACCGCTGCGCTACGACGGTGAAGAGGACGTTTTTCCGGACTTCGTGCTGACCGATGTGCCGGGAACGGAAGCGCTCCCCATGGAAGTGTTTGGCATGAACACACCGGAGTATCTGCAGCGTAAGCGGGTCAAAGCAGCAATATACGACCGTGAATACGGTGCTGGCAGGTGGTGGCAATGGGAAGCGTCAGGCGATCATGGGAGCCATTACATGCCTGAATTCCCCTCAAAGAAATAGCATTATGATTTAAAAATGGATGTGTATTAATATTAATTTAATTATTTTCTGATACTGTTTTCAGCGTATCTGTCTGGCCCGAATCAGGCCAGACTGTGAATGTGCGTATCAGATGTGAAAGGCTATGCGCTTCCCGGTTGGCAGCTCGACATCAAGACTGAGTTTACCTCCCATCGCCTCAATGTACCGCTTGAGCGTAGCAACCTTCAGGTCGTTTCCACGCTGCTCCAGTTGTGTAATGGCAGGCTGGCTGATACCCATGGCTTCAGCTACGTTTTTCTGTGACAGCTGCAATTCCTCCCGCATCATCTGTAACCCGGTTTCAAGGATCATCTCGTCAGCGATATCCTGGATGCGGGCCTGACTCTCAGGAGAGCGTGCAGCAATTACTTCGTCAAGCGTTCTCATTTTTTCCCCTCCATTGTGTTCAGGTGCGCAGTAAACTCATCATCGGCGATACGAATCATGCGCTCGTAAAATTTCTTGTCGTTACTTTTGTCACCAGCACAAAGCACGATGGCCCGTCGGGTCGGATCAAATGCAAAGAATGCCCTGACCGGTATACCGCCATACTGTACGCGGAGTTCTTTCATATTCTTATGACGGGAACCCTTGACGGTGTCGGCATAAGGCCGGGACAAAGCCGGGCCGTACGTCCTTAAATTAATAAGGTCGGCCAGAACCTTTTCCTGCAGGCCGTCTTCCTGTTCATCCAGCCAGGCGTCAAAGAGATCGCCAAAGAGTACTGTCCACATAGTGCGTCCTATAAGTTACAGCTTATAGATACTGAGATTATAAGCTTTAGCTTATTCCGTCAAGGGCGCACTGGTGTAATAAAGTGGTACCTGTCTGGGTAATGACATTTCGCCTTCTGCAGGGTACTGAGCCTTTATCTCTTAGGGCCATATGCCAGATACTTGTGATTCCTAATTGCAGAAAAAGAGCAATTACGGTGGCTGCCCAACAGCGAAAATAAGCTCTGGTTCAGCCTCTTCTGTCGCACTGCTTGATGTATAGATGCAAACTGTAAGTTACCCGACAGGCCACCCGGATGGGTGGCTTTTTTCATGGCAATTGCTATAGCCAAGGCTTGACTACGGGAAACAGGTCACCGATTTACTGATGATTTTTTATATAAGGTCGGATGCAGGACTTGCCCAGATTCACAAAGTGTCTTAACACTGGATCGCAGAACGGCAAGCAATCTGGTCTTACAATAGTGTCCTGTATTATAGTTAAATTATTGATATTTAACATAAATAGTATTTTGCGCCATTTTTTGTTGCTCTAATACGTGGTTATCGCCGAGCGATATTTTTGAAATTACAGCCTCGATTCAAATCATTTTTGTATTGTGGACCTAAAGATGATTAATCATTTTAAGGATGAACATTTCCCCACAACCATTAGTATTAACTAAAACATAAAACTCATTCTGTTTAGGCTTCGCTTGTGGCGACGGGCCGCCGCAGTGGATTTCGCTGAGATCAGCTGCTATTTCCTGTCTTATCTGAATTTTTTTGGACATTATCTGCAATGTAGCAAAAGAAGCGCGGCAGCTTGTACGAATCAGCCTGAATTAATGTTATAATGTGATTATTAACATCTATCTTAATCAATAAATTAATCGGCAGGCTGTTTGAGATTATGTACGTTGCCGTGGGAGCGACCCTTTCTAAAAGAAGGGGCCGCCTTCATCATTAACTAGATCTTTTTATTTATTATCAAAAAAATCTGACGGAAGCTGACCAGGTGGCATGTTGATGACCTCATCATTGTCAGGGCCTTCATTTTTCATATACGTTACTTTTGAAAATTCAGGAATAACAACATATCGGGTCTTTGCATCTCTGCGTAACGGTTGTGGGTCAAGAGCTGTGATAGAGTGCATCGACAGTTATCTCTCCATGTGAGGTTACTGTGTCTAATGCCTTTTTTAAAAGGCGAAAGCCCTGTAATGCAATTAAAAAAACTGTATGTACAGAATGAAACCACTTCATCCGTATTTTTCAGGCGCAGTGTTATCGACAGTAAATGAAAGATACAGTTTTTATGCAGTCAGGTTAACGACGTTGTGTTAATTTTTTCAGGAGAATAGCAGAATGAATGACTGGAAGTTTTATTTCAAAACTGAGGGGCTGGACCGGGAGTTTTATGAGGAAGAGGTCGAACATCGTCATTTATCTGTTCAGGATCAGTCACGCCTGCCGGATCTCCCCCCTCCGGAAGTTTACTTTCGTCAGATGGGGGTGGGCCTGAGAGAATTGATGGGTGACCGGTTCCCAGACGCAAATCAGACTGGTCTGACCCGGCCAACAGAAATCACTGTCATGACTTATACCGTTATGAACTCGTTCTCCTCAGATGTACTGGAAATCATAAAAAACGCTGCCAGTAATCCTTCAATCAGTATTTTCTTCTGTTATTACGAAAGCCTCAAAAAATATGAAATTGAAAAGCAGATAACAGGCGTAATAACGGCTTTTGAAAGTTTATTTGCATGTAGAAATAACGTTAAAGTGAAAATCGTCGTCAATCCCCATACACACATAAAATTGCTTCAGGTTGATGATTCCTTATATATGGGCTCAATGAACTTCAGTTCGACCGCAGATGCAATAAACATGAGTACTCTGCAGGATACCCGGCTCAGCTATCATAACCATGAAGTCTTGTTTCATTATGAGGGCGGCGGGAGAGACTTTACTCACGTTATTGCAAAAAAGATTGAAGACATGAGCGAATCCGTTATCTTTGAAGTCTGCAGCACTTCCTATAAAGATGAAATCATAGCCGGGCTGAAGAAGTGTACAAAGAAAACCATTGGCATGGGGAAGGAAATAAGGAAAAAACAGGATCTTTCTCTGCAGAAAGAGAATCAGGCCAGGTTTCTTAAAGTGGTAAGCAGTTACATTTCACAGGGGGTCAGGGAGGTCCTGAATATAAATAACCATCTGAAATTGTTGGAAGAAGTCTTCGCCGATGATGAGGTCGAACAGACCATCGATTATTTTAAAAACCACAGTGCAGAATCATTTATCGGTGCCCTGCTGAGCACGACGAGCGCTGGATTTATCATCCTGACAACTCAGAATGACATCATCGATGATGAAGATGAAGATGAAGATGAAGATGAAGATAATTTTGAAGACACCTGGTTCATAGAATATCTGGCTGAAATTGCGGAGTCATATACGGAAGATCTCAGAGCGCTGATTACTGATGAAAATGAAGCTCTGGAAAAGGTATCAGAAGACAGGCTCGATTATGACGATGGCGAAGGTGAAGTGCCCCTGGGTAAGAAAACCTATAAAAGTTATAATGAAATGATGAGTAATAATAAATCAGAGGTTCTGACGGCATTGAAGCACCTTATTGATGAGCTGGCTCTTTTTATCATCGATCAAAACCGTTATAACGTTTCGTTCTTTATTAAAAGTCCGGTATAAAAAGAGTCAGCTTTATCTGCCAGCGCCGGAATATTATCAGGCGTGCCACCTTGTTTCAGAGTATCCGGTGGCCGCTGTGCACACCTCACTGCGCACCCACCGTAACGGATACCGGTATCAGCTTGGTGCCGCAGGTTCATCTGAACTCAGGCATCCTCTTCCTTGTGATATTATTTTCAGTACCAGGCATCCAGAGTAAAGTGCCTGGCCGGTATCCTCATCATCTATGGTCTGGAAGACGTATAGCTTGCGAGTCAATGTGAAGCTCCTGCATGAAGTCAGTCCACAGATTATGACGCTGCATATGAGTCCTTAACTGCTCATAATCATCTGAATCGTGCAATATGGTTGCTGAAACTGCAGAGAATTGCGCCGTTTTCTGACATTCACCCAGTATGGCTTCAACCATATTCTGAAGATTATTTTTGCGCCTAGTACTAGGCGAATGAAGATACCATTCAAGCTTCTCAAGAGCATCTTCGAGGCTGCTTTCAATAACTTCTCCAGCCTTGCAGCGCGGAATATACTTATGCTCTCTGTGATTAAAATTTAGTGTGCTTATTGTCATTTCACCTAAATAGGTACGCCCTTTGATACGATATCCCCTCATATAAATATTAACAGAAGGAACATCATGGCACGGATTTATAATGGGCTCTAAAACAACGTCATGGCTGTGCTTTGAACCATTGCAATGACGGCACGACGGCAAAAGATTTTCCCATTGAATAACATCATCCGGATAAGTTTTTTTATCTTTGAAATGCTCAACTTCATTGTAGGTACTTGCTTCTTCAAGTATAACTTCACAAAAAGCGCATTTACCGCTACTAAGAGAAAGACAGGCATCTTTAACTTCCGGATGATGCCAAACCGGAGTGCCATTCTTTTTAAATTTATCAGTTAATTCAGAAAGGTTTTCTCTACTGAAAAACTCAGGGGTAAAATTTCTTTCTAATTTTATCATTTTCCTTCCCTGCTCTTGACAGACATAAGACTTATTTTCAGGGATTTGCGCAGTACACTGTTCTGATGTAAGGCAGCATCAAGATAATCATAGATTTTTTTGCTTCATCGAAATCTTCTGCATCCACAAACCTGTCAAAATCATCAAGTTGATGCTGCAATTTTCTGCTCAGAGTGCTCTCCATGCCCATAATATCCAGCAAAACTTCTTCAACTGTCCAGGCTGAGTAACCAAAACCATTATCAGGTAAGTTTTTCATGCAAACCTCACCGTTATCAGCGTAAACTAACGCCATGATTTGATGTGATTTTGCATTCTGAACAATATGAGGACTATGAGTCGTAACGATAAACTGAGCTGACGGGAATGTTGTGGTCAGAGCGTCAGTTATTCTGGCTTGCCACTCAGGATGGAGATGTAGTTCCAACTCGTCGATAAGGATGACTCCATCGAAATCAGGAGCATAAAGTTCCTTTTCAGGAAATCTGAGCTCAATTTCCTTAATGATGCCTAATAAAAGACTAAGACACGACTTAAAACCAGATGAAAGATATTCATACCATATTTCTCCTGAAGGAGTATTTACGTAAATATCATAACTTCTGGGATCAACGCGACTGAATGAAAAATTAATATCAAGTATAGAAATGCATTTTTTTGCGAGATCAATATTTTTTAAAATGTTAGGTGCATATCCCGGCTCAACCTTTTCAAATAAAATTCTTTTTGCGAGCCAGTCTTTAATATTGTACAGGTTGACGCCCGTGTTCAGTTGCTGAGAAACTTCGCTGTCATCAATATGCCTGTCAGCACTGATAGAGCCCAGCCCCTGATAATCAAAATTTCTGTTTATTTCAAACTTAATCAGCTTTCTTCTTTCAAAGCTATCATGGTGATGGTGGTTTGCGTGATCCTGCGGTAAATAACTCGTCACTTCTGTTACACGTTCATACTCCTTCCCTTCGTCTTCTAATTTTAACTCAATCAACCCCCTATCCGCGCCGATATTTTTTTTACCTTTAATGATGCCCCCCAGATAAAGGGAAAGGAAGCGGCAAGAAGAACTGTAGACTTACCTATTCCATTGGGGCCACAAATTATGTTCATGTCAGGCTTAAATTCCAAATCGAGGTTTTTTATACCTCCAATCCCTCTTATCGTAAGTCTGGTAAGTTTCATATTAATCCATTATTTTCGTTTCGGCAGTGGCCAGATGGAAAGCTCGCAGTCATATTATACCCGAGTTGGTAGCCTGCAAGTACAACCCGGATGACACTTGTCGCGCACACCTCTGACTGATCGTGGTGATATCCGTTCATATTATTCCTTTCCATACCAGGTGTGCAACGCAGACTACCTGGTGCTGCAAAGACTTACGTAATACGAGCGTCCGAGGGTGAGTTTTACCGCGGCAGAGCACTCAATAAGCGCATCATAACTGCTGTCAGCTTTTAGAGACTATTGGATGGCCAAGTCTAACTGGATACTCCGCGGTTTGGAACATCACACCTTTGATTCTGTAAAAAACAATCCCACTGGCATCCAGTTGCAATGCATAGTCTTTCAACTTGAAGCTGTTACTTCTTTTTAAAAATATATCTTTTGAACCATGCTCTATTTTATTAATTACGGGTTCTATCCATGAGTGAGATCCTTCGTCATCATATTCGTACTCGAACAGGTTTACCGAATATTGCTGCATGTTATGATCTGAATTCTGTACAGAAGATGATTTACTGAATAGAACAATATTAAAGGGATTTGAGTTCTCATTTTTTTCTTCGGTTTGTTGTGTTGACTTAAAACTGAGTCCATCGAGTTCACAGGCAACAGAAACAGAAAGATATTCTGCCACCGCCTGAGTAATCAAATACTCGCTATCTGCGTTTCCCGAAACGGGCAGCGTCAGTTTGTGTGACAGCTTTCTCAGAAATGACGCTGTACCCATTTTTTCTTCCATGTCGGGATCGAACAAGCTTCCGCTGACCTGTACCAGACCGTCCAAGGCGGACATTTCGAGGATGCGCAGTGGTCTCAGAGGGATAAACTTTGCCACAACAACATAACTTCCCACGGCGGGTCTGACTTCAGCAGTCGCAATTTCCGGGGTAGTAGCCCCGTAAAAACGGGGATCCCCTGCGCGTTCATGCGTCCGGACATTGCCAGAGGATGCGGTGGGGGTCCGAAGTGCTTCTCCGGATGCTGAAGCGCCTTCTCAACCTCCTCGTAGCTGTCAAATTTTCTTGCCCTGAAAATAGGCGTTCTGCTGTCAATGAAGGTTACGGCATTTCTGCCCTCTATTGTCCTCAAGGTGTCCAGTTCGCTAAAGATTTCCTCAAAAAAAGTCTTTACGTTATTATTAAAAAAACGCGCTTCACTCTGAAGCGAAAACTTTACTTCATCCCATTTTTTTTCAAGTAAACCTGAAGTGAAGTCTGTTCTTTTATATACGTAATCATCGTTATAGGTCATTTCCATTTCATAAATATCGTTGTATTCTTCTTTCAATGCCGCGTGAATGTCTTCTGCAATATCCCCTTCAACCTCTAAATCATCGGAAATAGTATCTTCAGCTGGATTCCCCAGACTGTATCCGCGATAAATATCACCGTCAGATCGCGATTGATAAAACAGTTGGAACACCCTGTGCATGGCTTCAACCAGCTCACTAAGCGGCACCGTTTTTTTCTGCTATGACAGTAGCTACACCGCTCTTCAGAACTGCCATTTTTCTTTATCTCATTACTGACATACGAATCCCCCACGCAACCGTGGCAGATGAATTTTTCCTCGCCCATTTCACTTCCCCGAATTTCTTCCTGTGAGTTACAGAATACGCCTGAAACCTCTTTTTGACATTTTCCACCATCGGCCAGGCATCCAGACAAGAGTGCCCGGTAGACACATTTGGCCTAATTCCATACTCTGTGAATTAAAAAAAACCTGACCGAGACCAGCTTTAAGGAGCTACGATGACAGCAAGCCTTGTAAATCTGATAAAAGCCCGCCTTATTCAGGCTGACCTGAAAGAGATTGATCGCGTGTTTGAAGAAAGCGGCTTTGGCAACCTTTTTACCATGGTGCTCTTTAAACAGGCACTGATCTCAGTTGCGAACCTTGTTGATTTCGAACTTACAGTAAGGACAATATATCGGGAACACCCTCAACTTTCGGTGCGTTACCGGCAGTCTGTTAATGAATTCGAATTCGCTAAGTATCTGAGAAACAAATTTGTTGGGCACATAAAACCTGAGTTAATTGAAAAAGCGATTGAGTGGCGGCCCGAGATGCGCTTTTTTCTTGATAAGATGTCAGATAACCACGCAATGGCATTTTATAACCAATGGATTCTCGAAACAGCTATTAACAGCTACGTGAAACTGGATGGCACACATAAAATATTTAGCAGTGAAACCGCTCTCGATTATCCTCCTGATAATACTCACTTTTTAATTTACATGACAAAAATAATCAAGGATGGGATCTCATATCTGGAAGAGTTGATTGCTTTAATGAATATTGATTATGAAACGCTGTGCAATCCAAAACCTGAAGAGAAACTGTTGCTTGGAATAACCGCCGGGAAAACGAGTTTTGAGTTTATAAAAAAATAGGGCATGCAGGATTTGGTCACTACGTGATAAACCTGTGAGTGAAATTTTACTCTACATAAGAAAAGGAAGTTATATGAGTAACTTCCTTTTATGTTTATGTTTCATCCGCGAGTAAGAGGTTAGTATCAGGATTTCTTGGGCGGAATTTTCGGCCCGTTTGCCGGGGCAAACGTCCGCTGCGGAGAGGTCGTAGGCGCCGTCTGTTTCCCGTATTCTCTCGGCTGAAGACCCGTAACGTTTTGACGGTGCCCCCGCGGCACGCCTTCTGTCATTAACTGATTTACAGAGGTAGGCAGCTGATATCCATCACTTTTTACCTGACGACCATCCATTGCGACTGCATGAAAAACATTATTCTGCGGCTGGGTTTTCGGATCCTGATCCTTTGACATCTTTAGACACCTCTATAAAGTTTTCAAAAATTACCATTTTGCCGTACTCTTTTGACAGATACATAAAATTCGTCATCCAGAGCTTTTCTCCAGTCTCCGCATGCAAAACCGTTACGTTTTCCAGGCCGAGTTCCTGAGTTTTGTCACTTTCGTTATAAAGAAATATTGTTCCGTTGAGCAGAAGATTATCTTCATGAAGGAGTGCATAACAACTCCCGCCGTTTTTATGAAGAATTTCAAGAGAGCGGATATAGGCGTTATCATCGCCATACTTATTAGATATGCCTTTCCTGAGCAAAAACTCATGCAGCGTTCTTCGGGTTGACACAAACACAGTGAAGAGTCCTAGCGGAACAGAAAGAAATCCACCCCATAATATTTCCAACGGATTTAATGTTATTTTTTCTTCACCGTTCGCCACAGACCATACTGAAAGCAGATACCATTCTATAGACTTGGTATCTTTTATTCCATGAAGGAACTGATATCCCGAAATAAGCCCCTGCATCACCAGGTATGTCGTTATTCCAAAAACAATCGACATCAGAATGTAGCGAAAGGAATCCCAGGTTTTGTGCTGCGTGTAGGTATCATAAATCAATGCCATAATGACGCCGGGGATCATGATAGCGACAAGCGAAACGGTCAGAGCGTTCATTATTATTCTCTTTAAGATTTTTCCGAACATTTTAGCATCATTACGGGGAGACGTAGTAGGAGCGTGTTTTTGTCGTTGCAGCTATTTCTTCGCATACCAGGTACTGAGAG
>NZ_MLFP01000024.1 GCF_002095465.1 Pantoea rodasii
AAAAGCGGACTGGTTAATATTGCTAAATATCTACCCTGAACGAACAGCAGACGCATATACCTAAAAATGGGTGTGTAAGCTGAAAGCACCTAAAGTCACCTGATCAAATCAACCGCTACAGGACTTAAGATCAGGTGATTTTCAGCTTAAACAGCCGATAAATTGCAGCCTTGCCTGAATCGGTTACGTTCACTTCACGATACCCCTGTGTACGCGTTACCCATTCTTTTTGCAGGAGGAGTGTAAACAGGGCTGAGCCAGCGTCACCGCCGAGATGGAAACGTCTTTCACTCCAGTCCAGACAGGGGCAGCAGGGCTTGCGCCTTGTGCGGGAGTTAAGTACAACGCCCATTTTCTCAAAATGCATTTTGCCGGCTGATGTCAGTTCCGAGCCATCTGCTTCAAGCCACTCTTCCCGCAGCATACATTCATAAATACTGACAGCCAGCTCGCCAGCCAGATGGTCATAGCAGGTGCGTGCGTAACGCAGATAGACGGGCGTACTGGAAATGGGTGCCTTAGGCGTTCCCATGGAAACGCCCATCAGGTTTTCCAGCAGTCCGGCGATATGACGTCCCGCGAGGCTGTAATACCGATGACGCCCCTGCGTCAGGCAAATAACCAGACCGTTGCTGAGAAGTCGGTTCAGATGCCCGCTGGTCGTCGAAGCTGCTATGTCAGCTACTACGCTGAGTTCGGTGGCTGTCCACGCGCGCCCGTCCATCAGAGCGCATAGAATACTGACTCTTGACGGGTCTGACAGGGCCGACGCTACCATTGCCATGGAAGTTGCGAGAACATCATCCGGCTCACTGTCGCGCTGCGTTTTGACGAGGTTCATTCAGAATATATTGCCCATTTTCGGGTGACTTCAGCTGCCCGGGTATTATCATCCGTAATGAGAATGAGCCGGTTGCTGTGGTCGCTGTACTGTACCAGAATATTAATGCCGTTCCGGGCCATCGTGTCAGCTATTTCTCCCAGCTCGCCTGGTCGTTCCTGAGGTAATTTTCTTACCAGAGGGCGACATATGTTGCAGACTTCAAAACCGGCTTCAGTCAGCACCCTACGGGCTTTTTCACCGTCTTCAACCAGGAAGTGTGCATGTCCGGCCTCAGGTGTTGTAAACACGCCTCCGCCTTCAAGTCCCACTCCGTTTTCACCGAGAACACTCCCTAGTGAGCCGAGTGACCCCGGGCTATTTTTGAGAATAACGTGAATGTCATACATGCTGATGGGTTCCCTTATCAGAAGAGTAATCACGGAATACGCTGGCTACCCGTATTCTGTAGAATGAAAAAATCGATTCCTTACCTTCTTTCTGCGCGGCCTGATGCACCAGATTGCGCCTCCATCCGGCTACAGACTCTTCATTTTCCCACCAGGACAAAGAAAGAATTTTTCCGGGTGTCGTCTGGCTCTGGAAGCGCTCAATTGAAATAAATCCGGGCGTATCGGATAAGAGAGGCTTCAGATCCGAAGCCAGCTGAAGATATCTTTCCTGAGCCTCAGGCAGGGCATCTGCCTCAAAAAGTACTGCAATCATGGTTCCCTCCCTCGTCAATTTTCGAACAGTTTAATGACGACGAAGGCATGTTGCTTCGGCAGGCGCCGAAGTGTGCATGTGCTTTAATCATCCATCGACACGAATAAGTGAATAAGTAAAAGGCGGGACAACGTAGAGGAGGCGTGGAGTCACACGCAATCTCCGTTTCTGACACACAGTAGACATATTGATGTGCCAACAGACACCGTGCCAGAAGCAACCGCGCTACCGTCGAGTCAACAACATCATGCTAAGTACCGCTGAGTGAACAGGTAAATGAAACAAGTGCTTTCAATAGTAGAATGATCGATCTACAATTAATTCATACTAAGGAGGATGATATGAAAGCGTCTGTAGGCAGGCCAAGAGAGTTCGATCCAGAGGAATTTTTGAACACCGCGCTTGAATGCTTCTGGCAAAAGGGATATCGGGCAACATCTATGTCTGATCTCATGAAAGCGTCTGGTCTGGCGAGTGCCAGCATTTATAAACTGTATCCTGATAAACGGACTATCTACCTCGCCGCATTGCAGCAATATATGGATGAAGGTGTTTCCAGAGGAGATGCGCGAGACATAGCGTTATCGCCTGAAAATGCGTTGCGTGAAACACTCGAATTTGTAGCTCAATTAACATCTGAACCTGGTGGAGAAAAAGGGTGCTTTACCATTTCCGCTGCCAGTGAACTTTTGCCGGGTGATGAAGAGGTTAAGGCTAAAGTTGTATTTAAATTCCAAAAAATAATTAACCAGCTAGAGAGAATTTTAGTTGAGGGCCAGGCACAGAAGGTATTCCGCCAGGATGAAAGCGCGAGAGTCATGGCAACCAGTATTTTTATGATGCTTGAAGGGATGCGGGTATATGGAAAAATTCAGCCAAACATTGAAGATCTCAGAAGTAGTAATAATTTCATTGTCAGAACAGTGCTTTTGCATGCAGATATTGATGAAAAGGGTCTTACGAAAAAGGCATCAACATGATTGCCGTTGGCACAATTGTACGACGCCGAAAAAGAATAAAAACCATGGTCATACTTGAGTGCGAAAACGGCATGGCCTTATGTGGCTGGACGGATAATGGCCGATTTTATAAAAGACGTTTCCCGTTGTCGCAATTAAAAATATGCGAACCTTATTCTAACTTCTGGCCCCTTACATGAAAGCATCACATTGTTCTTTAACAGCTATCTGGCAGCAGTGTCCGTCGTTGGCATACTGCGGACAAGATAAGTGGGGACCCGTTTCTCTATGAGAAAAATTGGACCTGTTTGCTGGTAAATTGGAGAACCGGTGAGGCAAAACGGAAGTTCGTAATCTTATGATATATAACGAACCCCGTGATGCATTTAACCGATGGGAACAGGTCACAAGTGGAGAGAGGGGAATAATCCCAGCATAGGAGGCTGAATTATTTGGCAAGCCTAATGATAAATCTACCGTCTTCTTTTTTGATCTTGGCCCCTTTTTCAGCCCAGCGATCTGCGAGTTCGAAAAACTCATCGGCACTGATGTTAAAGTCCAGAATGACTTCCCGGCAGTCACCGCTTCGCAGGAGTTCATTTGCTTTTTTCAGTGATTTGGCGCTCGTAATCTTCATCCATACTCTCCAGCTAAAATGATTGATCGGAACAGGGCAATAGCAGGATACGCCTGTGGATCCCATGCGTCGAGGCGCGATAGAAAATCAGCAGCCCAGAGCAGGGTTGATGCGTAATTAAATCCCCATATATATCAGTATGTAATGAGGCATGTCACGATCCCTCAATCCCCCCAACGACATCGGCTTTTCCCCACCCGGCGGTAAACCAAACAGTCTCCGCACCCAATTAAGAAACGCCCCATAAGGCCTTCCCAATAGCAGCATCATTAACGTTGCCCCGAGAATACCGCGCACCAATCCACTACCCGACGCACCGCTAAAAGCAATGATCGCCGCATAGATCGGCACCTGAAAACTCACCAGCGCGATACTGTCCCACAGCAGCTTCGAAACCCGGCCCGATCCTGCTCGCTGCATCAGCCAATCGCGCCACAAGCCGTAGGGGCGGGCAACCGGCACCATCAGAACGGCACCAATCAAACGGGCATGCAGCACCTGATCCCACGCCATGCCGGCGATCCATCGTTCATTAATGATGCCCGTCGTGGTGAAAAATAAAATCAGCGCAGTGGTATCCGCAATAAACGCTGTTCGACGCATGCTTTGGTCCTGAGATTGCGGCAAATCATATCTCCTCTCATGGCGTAATAAGGCAACAGAGGTTCAATCCACTGACGAATCCCCTATTGCACCCTGGCGCATCCTGTTCCGCCGTTAAAAGTAGCCGAAACTAAATCTCCTTTCCTGCCAACCGTTTTGCACTACCGCAACGGATCTGGCTTGATCAAACAAGAGTGATTAGTAATACTGTGTTTATATACAGTATCTTTTGAAGGCCATTACCATGGTGTTTTATCAACCCGCGGAACTTCGCGCCATCCTCAGCTTGCCCTTGTTTATCAGCCGCGTGCCGTGCGGTTTTCCATCACCGGCGCAGGACTACGTTGAGCAGCGTATTGACCTCAATGACCTTTTTGTCGCGCACCCCAGCGCCACTTACTTCATCAAAGTCAGCGGTGACTCGATGATCGACGCCGGGATCAGCGATGGCGATATGCTGATCGTTGATAGTTCGCAGAAACCCGAACATGGTGATGTGGTGGTGGCCTCATTAGGCGGGGAATTTACCGTGAAAAAATTGATGCTGAAGCCGTATCTGCACCTCCAGCCGATGAATGCGGCGCACGCGATTATTGCCATTCCCGATCCGGACCAGTTCGAGATCTTTGGTGTCGTGAGACACGCCATCAAAACCATCAGCAAGTAATGTTTGCGCTGGTGGATGTGAACTCATTCTATGCCTCGTGCGAGACGGTATTCAGGCCGGATCTCAAAGGCAAGCCGGTGATTGTGTTAAGCAACAACGATGGCTGCGTCATTGCGCGTTCCGCCGAGGCCAAGAAGCTGGATATCGGCATGGGCGGCCCGTATTTCAAAATCAAAGAGGTGTTGCGCCGCCATAACGTGCATGTGTTCAGTTCTAACTATGCGCTCTACGCCGACATGAGCCTGCGCGTGATGACGATACTGGAAGAGATGGCGCCCGCCGTTGAGATCTACTCCATTGATGAGGCGTTTATGAATCTCACCGGCGTGCGTAACTGCCGCGTGCTGGAAGAGTTTGGCCGGGAAATCCGCGATCGCATCCAGCGTGAAACGCACCTGGCGGTAGGCGTCGGTATCGCGCCGACCAAAACCCTGGCCAAGCTGGCTAACCATGCGGCAAAAAATGGACCAAAGCCGAGGGCGTCTTGGATCTCTCCAACCTTGAGCGACAAAAGAAATTGATGGCTTTGGTTAAGGTGGAAGATGTGTGGGGCGTAGGGCGTCGCATCAGCAAAAAGTTGAATGCCATGGGCATCAATACCGCGCTGGATTTATCGGAGCAGAGCACCTGGGTTATCCGCAAACACTTCAATGTGGTGCTGGAACGCACCGTGCGCGAGTTGCGCGGTGAACCGTGCCTGGAGCTGGAAGAGTTTGCGCCAGTGAAGCAGCAGATTGTCTGCTCGCGCTCGTTTGCGGGCCGCATCACGGAGTACGCCGACATGCGCGAGGCGGTATGCAACTATGCGGTGCGCGCCGCCGAAAAGTTGCGTGGTGAGCACCAATATTGCCGGCAGATCGGCGTGTTTATTCGCACCAGCCGCATGCGGAGGGTGAAGTCTTTTATGGTAACCAGGCGATTGGCGAATTACAGATACCCACGAATGACACTCGTGACATTATCCGTGTTGCCACCGAGGCACTGGATCGCATCTGGCGGGAAGGGTGTCGCTATATGAAAGCGGGCGTCTTGTTAGGTGACTTTTACAGCCAGGGCGTGGCGCAACTTGATTTGTTTGATGACATCCAGCCACAGGCGAATAGTGAAATGCTGATGCGTGTGATCGATGACATTAATCAAAGCGGCACAGGAAAATTGTGGTTTGCCGGACAAGGGATTCAAAAGCCCTGGGCGATGAAGCGCGAGATGTTGTCCCCGGCCTATACCACACGATACGCGGATCTGCCGGTAGCGAAGTGAATAAGTGTGTCGTGTGACATGGACGTCACCACCTCTCACCGACCTTTGGCACAAAGCTGCAAGTCTGAATGATTGCCAAATTCGCTATGAGCTGTGAGTTCATTTTCTCTATTGGGCCACAAAGATGTTGTTACAATCTGAATCGACAGTGAGTGTGAAGCCGGAATCGTTAAGCCTGACTTTGAGCACGCTAACATCATCGTGATTTAACCCTCGATTATCGCTTTGAGGACGCCAGTAACCATCGGTACAAAGCAGTAACATCTCTCCGTCTTTCCAGGCAAAATTGACTTGTTCTGGCGGGGTAAATCGGCGAGCTTTTAGAACTCGAGTGAGAAGATTAGCGTAACTATCATTTAAATCAGGGAAAGTATTAATAATAGTATGTGGGGCGTTGACCCAGTGAGTGTTACAGTTATTACTTACTCCCAATCTACAATCACCCACATAAACGACATTCCCGCTGCGATTTTTTAAATCAACATCGATCAGAGTATAACTGGCGCTCTCGGTAAGGTAGACAGGGATCAGTGTTTTGTGAATCTCTTTCAGAAGCATCACGACTGATTCATGTTCATGTCTTATGTAGTTCGTCAATAAAGTTTTCGCCCAATATTCAGCCAGGTGGCAGGGTGTTTTACCTTTATCTGATGCGTCAACAATAACCGCAATAAAGTGACCATCATTCACTCCGATGGCTACATAATCATTATTATTCTTACGTGATGATCCTTTTTGGCTTTTCCATGAAATATCCATTAGCATGAAGTCCGAGTGATTATTTCCTCAATGCGTTCAAAGATAATAGTCTCTCGTTGAGCGCTGTTATTGCTTTGACTGCTCACAGCATATTCAAAGTTACTGTCTTTAATCAACTGGCTAAATTGCTCTGAGATAAACGCCTTAACGGTATCTGATGAATTACCCAGTTCGGTGATTAATTCCTCACGTCCATCGATTAAGTTTATGATGTCCTCAATGTCACGGCTTGTTAGCGCGTCACCTTTCCCTCTGCCAAGCCAGGCCTCAAGCTTAGTGGCAACAAAGTAGCCTGGAGAAACAAGCTTTATTGTTATCTCATCATTAAGTTGATAATCAAAAGAATTGTCTACTGCTTCTTTATACCATCTGTTGCTGAACCCCAAAATAGATTCATCATCGGGCATAATATCTACACGTAACTCGTTAAGTTGCATTGCGCAAATAGGAATGCTTTCATCTAAATCTGGAGCAACGATCTTGAAGCCTCTTGTCCTTAACTCTTGCTGAAGGGCATGATATTTTGCATAACTAATTACATGAACAATTAAATCTACATCATCTGTATGCCGAACTTGCTCCGCAGTCAGCTCATCTGTCAGTAAAAGTGCAGTAGTGCATCCTCCGACAAACGTAACCTGCTTCACTAAATCAGGCCCTAATGCGCGAGCTACTTCAACCAGCATACGGTGTTGTTGTTTAGCTTCCATGGTTATCTCTCTATTCCGTAAATATCTTATCCAGCATATTTGCGGCTAAGCTGGCTTCACGCGGATTTCCAAGCCTGATTGCATCGACCAAGGCGAGCATTGCATATAAATCACCATCTTGCCGAACAGCATAAGGAACAGTATGAAATAAAGGTATCACTTTCAATCCCTTACTTTTGGCTCTTTCATCTGGCCAGACTGCAATTAACTCTCCCGAACTGAACAGTTTTTCATTTAATACAGGAGCAGAAAAAGAAGTGGCTATCCCACGCGTCAGTTCTCCCATCCTGGCCGGGAAGACGTACTTGATTCCGTAAACGATAAATTCGAGCAGCGATTTCTTGTTGGCTCGTGGTACGCCATATTTGCGGTCTTTCTTAGCCAGACCAATATCCGAGCATCGCTTAATGGATTCTGCTATTTGTGTTTTACTTACACCGGTAGTTCTTTCCAGGCTGCGAACGGTATAAAGACTCTCCCGATAAGCTTCAATTCCACTAAATTCAATGATTCCTTGCTGCTTCAACTCTTCTTCATCGGTGATGTCCCAGTCTCGCCATAGCCCCGGACCAGGCCGTAAGTACTCGTCACCGCTTAGATGCTTTTCCTGACGCTCCAGCGATATTAGCTTCAACAACAACAAAATATCTTGACCTTTCATCCCCACTCCCAGTTCGTTGTCCCCCGTCCCGGGACTTGGGACAACTTTGTGTTTTTTGAAAAAATAAAGCAAGGGGAAATTACGGTGTGACTTGCCTCCCGCTGATGCGGGTGATCGATGACATTAATCAAAGCGGCACAGGAAAACTGTGGTTTGCCGGACAAGGGATTCGAAAGCCCTGGGCGATGAAGCGCGAGATGTTGTCCCCGGCCTATACCACACGATATGCGGATCTGCCGGTAGCGAAGTAAGGGCGGACACCCCAGATAAGCGTGGAGGTATTTGGGCGAAAAAAACGACCCATTTTAGATGCGCAGCCAATTTGATGATTTTAATTTTTGTTGATGGCTGATTTAGTGAAAATCAGCGATAAGATAATCCAGCAAGAAACCAGGAATTACCCGTATTTTAAGTAAGGACTGTAAAAAGCCGGGCTTTTTTGCTTTAATTATCAAGTGTGGAACGATGAGAGGACAGCATGACAAAAGCCTATATAACAAAATATGCATTAACCCGAGGTATCTACATCGCAGAGGGTGAACTCAAAAATGATGGCGAACTATTTGTGCAGCGTCGCGATCGCGAGTACAACTTCGAGCAGTTCTTTAAGAAAAAAGAGTTTCAGTTAACCGAAGAAGAGGCACTGGCGCGCGCAGATAAAATGCGCTCGGTGCAACTTAAAAAAACTGGCGAAGGAATATCAAAAGCTCAGTGAGCTGGAATTCACCATCAAAGCATAATGCTGAGTGCGTGAATTTGTTCTAATTCACTGATTACTAATGGTTCTGATATTGCGATGGGCACTGAAAGAAAAATGTTAAGATTTCGAAAAAATAATGAAATCCCATTTCATAACCTGGCCAGAAAGTGATGTGAAGCGCCGCCTGCGGGCGGTTTTTTTATTTGCTCGCTGATCGAAAATCATGCGTTACGGCGAAGAAATAGAGCAGATGCATGAGGATAGCGAAGCGGCGAAAGGTTCTGCCGATTATGTTAATCCAATAACATAGGTTACTGTAATA
The DNA here is from genome assembly GCF_002095465.1 of Pantoea rodasii. Classification (GTDB taxonomy): domain Bacteria; phylum Pseudomonadota; class Gammaproteobacteria; order Enterobacterales; family Enterobacteriaceae; genus Pantoea; species Pantoea rodasii. Next base: position 8,825 of record NZ_MLFP01000024.1, read on the forward strand.
AAATGGACCAATAATAAACAGAGGTTCGCGTGCGCGACAACGAAATCGATATCCATTATTACGCCACCGAGATCCGGAAATTAGCAGCGGCTCATCAGGCCGGAGAAACACTGAGCGATGTGAAAACCAGAGTGGATCTTCTTATTCAACAAATGAAAGAGACCCTTGGCAGTGATAAAGCCTGGCAGGCCAAAAATTGGGAAGCGCTGTTAAACCAGCTGAATATCTATTTGACCAACAAGGTCGATCCGAAGTGGATGACGGTGATTTCCCATGCCAAATTCCGGATTAAAAGCCGCCGCCAAACCGCGATCTATTCGCGAAAACACTTTAAGCAATAAGGCGATTTGCCGCCCGGTTGGGCGGCAAAAAATAGATTATCCCAGCCAATGATGGACGGCGAGGTTAATCGCGCCGCCACCGACAATCAGCCAGATAAACAACATCAGGCCCAATAGCAGTGGTCGAAGGCCGGCTCTTCTTAACTGGCTAATATGCGTGGTAAGGCCGAGTGCCGCCATCGCCATGGCCAGTAACACGTTATCCAGTTGATTAATCACCGCAATCGCCGAAGCGGGAACCCAGTGCGCGGAATTGAACAGCGCCACCGCAATAAACGCCAGGGCAAACCACGGGAACGTAATACGCTGCTTTTCACCGTGGGTGACGGGTGAACCACGACGCATCATCACACCGATCACCACCAGGAACGGTGCCAGCATCATCACGCGCAACATCTTGGCGATCACCGCCGCATTCTCGGTTTCCGGGCTGATGGCGTGCCCAGCCGCCACCACCTGCGCCACTTCATGCATGGTCGAACCGGTATAAACACCAAATTCGCTCAGGCTGAGCCCCGGCAATAGCGGAGAAAGGCTATGCCAGATGGCGGGATAGAGAAAAATCGCCAGGGTACCGAAGATCACCACGGTGGCCACGGCGACCGCCACTTTAGAGGACTCCGCTTTAATCACCGGTTCCGTCGCCAGCACTGCCGCTGCACCGCAAATGCTGCTGCCCGCGCCAATCAACCACGCGGTTTCACGATCCAGTTTCAATATCTTGCGTCCCAGCCAGCAGGCGAGGGCGAAGGTGCTGGTAAGCATCAGCACATCAATCACCACACCGCTGACTCCGACATCCAGCACCTGCTGAAAAGTGAGACGGAAGCCATAAAGGATAATGCCGAGACGCAGCAGTTTCTGTTTGGCAAACTGCACGCCGGCATCGCACTGACCGTGCACTGTCGGGTAGAGCGTATTCCCGAGAATAATCCCGCCGATGATGGCCAGCGTCAACGCACCTAATCCCAGCTGTGCGACTGAGGGCAGATTGGCGAGCCATGCGGTTGCCAGCGCAATCACCGCCGTAAGCAGCAAACCGGGCGCAAAGTGCGCGATGCCGTGTGAATGTTTTTGAATTGAGATATCAGCCATAACGCCTCCTGTGTTGCCGTTATGATGCGGAGGAATGGCTTAAAAGAAAAACTGATTATATCGTTAGAACTAACCTGAATAAGTGGTAAAGGCGGGGCGATATGCAGAGAAGCAGGTGAGGGCGCAGCGAAATCGGTGTTCGCGACGCCTTATCGGGTTAAATCACCATACCCAGAATCTGCAGAGTGCTCTGCTGCGAGGCGGTGACAAACGGGATATCTTTGATGTGCTGCATGCCAAACGCTTCCCAAAACTTACGTGCACGCACGTTTTCCGCCATCACTTCCAGCCACATGTAACCTTCTTGCTTGTCACGGGCTTCATTAATGATGCTTTCAAACATGATTTTGCCGAAGTTTTTGCCGGTTTGATCCGGATTGAGGTAAAGCTTGTTGAGCATTGCGCCGGTCATGCCGGAATCCGGCACCGGGGTATTCCAGGTCACTTTAGCGAAGCCCACCGGGTGGTCAGTCTCCGCGATAAGCCAGCTTTCGTTTGCCGCGGCCAGGCTGCTGTTTAGCTCCGCAAGGCCATACTCCTTGTCGATAAACGCATCCATCTCGTCGGTGGAAACCCACATATGTTTGAAATGCGCGCTATAGGTCATACGTCCCAGCTGATGGAGCAGTTCCGCATCTTCGGGCTGAGCCTTGCGTATAGTGAAATTCATGTCAGACATCCTGTTATGCATCCTTGTTAATGATCGTGCAGGCGAGCGTTGTTATCGCTGTCTTTTCCGTCGTCATTACAATCCCAGACGCATACCTTCGGCGCGTTTTGCGGTGTCGTAGACGTACTGCAGCATAGGTTCTAAATCGGCATCCGGTCCGGCGCTGATGATTTTAGCGCGCAGCCATTCAATCTCACTGGTGATATCAGGATGGAAAATGGTGTTGTTCTGTGCGTTGCGTAGCCATTTCAGCAAAAAATTATTCTTGCCGCGTACGCCGCCAGATTTGCGGGATTTTGCATTGATTTTCAGCGCAACCAGAATGCAGTAATAGAAGTGAACGCGCTGACTGTAGCTCTGAGGGATCATCGGCAGTCACCCGCCATGACATCGCTAAAGTGTGAACTTGATCGGATTTTCATCGTCCTGAATGCCTGCCTGAAAGCGCCAAACGACGCAGATAGGGCCTTTTTCGGCCTTTTTTCCGCCTTAAATTGCGCGGTAGACGCACCATAAGCCAATCGGCGGCGCGGATGCAAGTCAGGAAAATCTGGGAAATGCGGTGCATCATCAGAAAGATCTTTCGACCTCCAATTCCTCATCAGCAAAAGCGAAGCGTGTTAAAAGGAAGGGTAGGATTTTTTTAGCGCTGAAAGTCTCAAAACAGCCGCTTTTCTTCGCCATAAACCCGCTGCGCCTGGCAAAATTGTGATCTCCGTCTACACTTAACGCTGACGATGTTCGCAGTCAGGTTGATGTGTTGGCAATAAAGTAGTGAGTTTGTGGAGTGTTACCCAGCGAAATACCCTGTTCTCGACCCAACCTCCTCGCCCCCAGTCTTTGGACTGAAAACACCCAGCCTGACTTCGAACATCCTGTTACAGCCCAGAAAACAGGAGGAGATGTGACCCCTGCGGTTAATCAGAACAGCACTTTGCCGTCACTCAGCGGCGGTCTTTATGCCTTCTTTTTGATGTCGACGGCACGCTAGCCGCGATTCAGTCGCAGCCCGAGTCGGTTTCGATCCCCGCATCGGTGCGCCAGCATCTACAACAAATCTCCAATCTGAGTCATGGCGCACTGGCGCTGGTCTCAGGCCGTCCGATTGCGCAACTCGATGCGCTGGTTGCGCCACTGGAAGCGCCCGCAGCCGGGGTGCACGGTGCGGAACGCCGCGATGCCCGTGGTCGCGTGCACCGGGAGACGTTGCCGGGAGACGTTGCGCAAACCCTGCAAACCGAACTGCAGCAAACGCTTGACCAATGGCCCGGCACGCTGCTGGAAGTCAAAGGTATGGCGTTTGCGCTGCACTATCGCAACGCGCCAGAATACGAAAAATCCATCATGCAATTGGCGGAAGATGCCGTGGCGCGCTTTCCTGCGCTGGCATTGCAGCCGGGAAAATGCGTGGTCGAGCTGAAACCGCAGGGCATCGATAAAGGTGCTGCGGTACGCGAGTTTATGCAAGAAGCCCCGTTTATTGGCCGTATTCCGGTCTTCGTGGGTGACGATCTGACAGATGAAAAAGGATTTCTCGCCGTGAACGCCATGCAGGGCATTTCTGTAAAGGTCGGAGAAGGCGCTAGCCATGCGCACTACCGTCTCGACAGCGTGGATGCGGTATGGCACTGGCTGTCGCAACTATTATTACAACTAGAACATGACATCGTCGGTAAGGAGTCAAGGTTATGAGTCGTTTAGTCGTCGTATCTAACCGTATCGCTATTCCAGATGGGACTAGCGCCAGCGCAGGCGGTCTTGCGGTGGGTATTCTGGATGCGCTGCGGACTACCGGAGGCTTGTGGTTTGGCTGGAACGGAGAAATCAGCGAATATACCGGTCAGGAAGAAGAGGAACTCTCGCAGGTCGAGCATGATGGCATTACCTATGCGTCCCTTCCGCTCAACCAGAACGATTACGATCAGTATTACTGCCAGTTCTCCAATACGGTGATTTGGCCTGCTTTTCACTACCGTCTCGATTTAGTGCAATACCAGCGTGAAGCCTGGGAAGGTTACTGCCGGGTGAACACCTTACTGGCTCAGCGCTTAAAACCGCTGCTGCAACCAGACGATATTTTGTGGATCCATGATTACCATCTGCTGCCGTTTGCCGCCGAGTTGCGCAAGCTGGGCATCAATAACCGCATCGGATTCTTTCTGCATATCCCGTTCCCCACGCCGGAAATCTTCAATGCGCTGCCACCGCATCAGGATTTGCTGGAGATGCTGTGCGACTATGACTTACTGGGTTTCCAGACAGAATCCGATCGCGTGGCCTTCCTTGATAGCCTGAGCCAGCTGACGCAGTTGCAGAATAAAGGTGAGAAAAAGCACCGCGCCTTTGGCAATACCTTCATGACGGAGGTGTATCCGATTGGCATTGAGCCGGACAGCATCAAAGAGATGGCGGAAGGGCACCTGCCACCGAAAATGGCCGCGATGAAACGTGAGCTGGGCGATTTGCAGAATATCATCGCCAGTGAGCGGCTGGATTATTCCAAAGGACTGCCGGAACGTTTTCTCGCTTACGAGGCGCTGCTGGAGAATTTCCCACAGCACCGCGGCAATATCCGTTATTCACAAATCGCACCGACTTCACGGGGTGATGTGCAAGCCTATCAGGACATTCGTCACCAGCTGGAGACGGAAGCCGGGCGCATCAACGGTAAATACGGCACGCTGGGATGGACGCCGCTGTTCTATCTCAATCAGCACTTCGATCGCCGTCTATTGATGAAAATTTTCCGCTTAACCGATGTCGGGCTGGTGACGCCATTACGCGATGGGATGAATTTGGTCGCCAAAGAGTACGTTGCTGCGCAGGATCCGGATGACCCAGGCGTTCTGGTGCTGTCGCGCTTTGCCGGGGCCGCCAATGAACTGACGTCGGCGCTCATCGTCAATCCTTACGATCGTGATGAAGTGGCCGCTGCACTCGATAGAGCGCTTACCATGCCACGCACGGAGCGTATCTCGCGCTATAACGACATGATGGCGGTGTTGCGCAAACAGGATATTACTCAGTGGCGTGAGAGCTTCCTGCAAGATTTGAACTCATTACCCGCACGCAGTGCCGATCATGGCACGGAGAACAAGGTCGCGACCTTTCCCAAGTTAGCGTAACCCCAACGTCAGGTGCGCAGTGATGCGCACCGTTTCCACATTCCAGCCTAAACCCGCGAAATCGTTTTCATTTCCTTATGCCCTAACTCCCTGACGGCACAATCAAAAAAGCACATTTTGGTTAAAATCTGCGCAATCAGACCGGAAAAAAGCCTTTTTTTCATGCTGACCCTAAAGATTCGGCTGGTCATGCCGATAGTTCTCTTACATCAATACGTAAAATCGCCAATTCATTCATATCCCTAATGTAACGCTCTGTTACATCCACTGCCGTTGACTAAACACTCCCTACAAAGCCCTAACAGTTCCCAGGCGTGCTACGCCCAGTCTTCACGCTTAGCGATCGGCCTGGTAGTAGTGCCTTTCAGCAATATTCCCTATAAGTGATTAATTTAGAAGCAAATAATTTCCTCTTAAATTAGCATTTTCCACTGCCTTTTGGCTAAGAAGTGGTTGCATGTGCCTACCTAAAGCCAACGAAACAGATAAAAGATCGCATTGTCATGACAATCCTCCGCACAGGCTAAAGTGGCCGATTTTAAAGTGAAATATTAGCGAAACAATTCAAATTCGCTCAAAAAACGCACAACAGAAAAGCAATTCTGAAGCATCCAGGAAAAAATTTGCCTTAAAAGTGTGACGTAGATCACACTTTATCTAAAATTTCGCTCCACTCACGTTGTATGTCGATATCAGACGATATAGATTTGCCTTGTTTTCGGATTAGTCTTAAAAAACTGTAAGCAGACGTCACGGAAGATGGTTACAACTCAAGCAAAGATTGGCCTGGAGTTTTGACTACTACTGATCAGTGTCCCGGCGGGAAGTGAAACAGTTCAGTACACGTTGGCTTGTGCCTGATTATTTTTTGCCATCTTTAGATTTACCAACCAGCAGCCCGAACCATAGAAATTTAAATTCTGTGGCCGTATATGTGTCGCGTCTATCAGGATGGAAAAAAATGGGTACATCAGAATTACTAAAACATATATATGACATCAATCTGTCATATTTGCTGCTTGCTCAGCGTTTAATTAACCAGGAAAAAGCTTCAGCAATGTTTCGTTTAGGCATCGACGAATCGATGGCAGATACATTGTCGCAATTAACGTTACCTGAAATGGTAAAATTGGCGGAAACCAATCAACTGGTTTGCCAGTTCCGCTTTACCGACCACAACCATATTAATCGTTTGACGCAAGAATCACGCGTGGATGACTTGCAGCAAATCCACACCGGTATTTTATTATCCAGCCGTTTGTTGCGCAGCGCGTCAAAAAATGACGTCTCTGCGAAGAAGAGGGCGGTGTAATGACCGAAAAAAGTATTGTTCAGGAAGCGCGCGACATTCAATTGGCCATGGAGCTGATTACGTTGGGCGCACGACTGCAAATGCTGGAAAGTGAAACCCAGCTGAGCCGTGGACGCCTGATTAAACTGTATAAAGAGCTGCGTGGTGCACCACCACCGAAAGGCATGCTGCCATTCTCAACAGATTGGTTCATGACCTGGGAACAAAATATTCACTCCTCTATGTTCTGTAATGCCTGGCAGTTCCTGTTAAAAACCGGGTTGAACACAGGGGTTGAAGCGGTGATTAAAGCGTATCGTTTGTACCTTGAGCAGTGTCCGCAATCGGACGAGGGCCCGCTGTTGGCGCTAACGCGTGCATGGACCCTGGTGCGATTCGTTGAAAGTGGCATGCTGGAACTTTCTGACTGCAAATGCTGTGGTGGGAGCTTTATTAACCACGCGCATCAGCCAGTAGGCAGCTTTGTTTGCAGCCTGTGCCAGCCGCCATCACGCGCCGTAAAAAGACGTAAACTTTCTGCAGATTCTGCCGATACCTTTCCACAACTGCTGGATGAACAGGTTAAACGCGCCGTTTAAGTTTGTTCGCATCGTGGAAAACATCCAGCAGCGGCTTAGCCCGCTGCTTTTTTTTGCCCACGATTTACGAATAACACCTGCGGCTCTCTGGCTTAACTTCCACCCACACGTTACGGACGTAAGGAATTTTTGTGCTGATTATTCTGGGTTATATCGTGGTCGTCGGCTCCGTGTTGGGCGGCTATATGATGGTCGGTGGCCATTTGGGCGCGCTTTATCAGCCCGCCGAGCTGATTATTATCGGCGGTGCCGGTATTGGTGCCTTTTTAGTCGGCAACAATGGCAAGTCGATCAAGAAAACATTAAAAGCCTTGCCAATGTTAATGCGCGGCTCGAAATATAACAAAGCTGTATACATGGATTTAATGGCTTTGCTTTATCGCCTGATGGCGAAATCACGTCAGCAGGGCATGCTCTCTTTAGAACGCGACATTGAAGACCCGAGCCAGAGCGAAATTTTTGCTAACTATCCGCGTATTTTGGCCGATAAACAGTTGGTGGATTTTATTACCGATTATTTACGTCTTATGGTCAGCGGAAATATGAATGCATTCGAAATCGAAGCCCTGATGGATGAAGAGATTGAAACCTACGAGCACGAATGCGAAGTACCCGCACAAAGCATCTCGGCAGTGGGTGACGGTTTGCCTGCCTTCGGTATCGTCGCCGCAGTAATGGGCGTGGTGCATGCGCTGGCATCGGCCGATCGCCCGGCGGCTGAATTAGGTGCGCTGGTGGCACATGCCATGGTCGGTACGTTCCTCGGCATCTTACTGGCTTACGGTTTTATCTCGCCGCTGGCCTCGGTGTTACGTCAGAAGTGCGCCGAAACCACCAAAATGATGCAGTGCGTCAAGGTGACCTTGCTCTCCAGCCTGAATGGTTACGCGCCGCAAATTGCCGTGGAATTTGGCCGTAAGACGCTGTATTCCGCTGAGCGCCCGTCGTTCTCCGAACTGGAAGAGCATGTGCGTAATGCGAAAAACCCTGCGAAACAGACCTCGGATCAGAACTCATGAAGGCAGGCAATCGCCCCATTGTGCTGGTTAAAAAGCGCAAACATAAAGGTCATCATGGCAGCCACGGTTCGTGGAAGATTGCCTATGCCGACTTTATGACGGCGATGATGGCGTTTTTTATGGTGATGTGGCTGTTGTCCATCTCCAGCCCCAAAGAGTTAACGCAGATAGCGGAGTACTTCCGTACGCCGTTGAAAGTGGCGTTAACCGGCGGTCAGCGCAGCAGTGATAGTGAAAGTCCGATTCCCGGCGGCGGTGACGATCCCACGCGCAAAGACGGCGAAGTCAAGAAAGTGGTTGATATGGATGCGCAGAAGAAAAAGTTGGAAGAGATTCGACTGAATCGCCTGCGTGAAAAGCTCGACCAGCTGATTGAAGCCGATCCGCGCCTGAAAGCGATGCGTCCGCATTTGATTATCAACATGGTGGAAGAGGGGCTGCGTATTCAGATCATTGATAGCCAGAACCGCCCAATGTTTAAAACCGGTAGCGCGGACGTGGAACCTTATATGCGTGACATTTTGCGTGCCATCGCTCCGCTACTGAATGATATTCCCAACAAAATCAGTCTGGCTGGTCACACGGATGACTTCCAGTATGCCAATGGCGATCGTGGTTACAGTAACTGGGAGTTGTCCACTGACCGTGCAAACGCTTCGCGCCGTGAATTGGTGATTGGCGGATTGGATGGGGGGAAAATGCTGCGAGTGGTGGGCATGGCCGACACCATGAAGCTGAAAAACCGTGGTGCCAATGATGCAGTAAACCGTCGTATCAGCTTGTTGGTGTTGAACCATGACACCCAGGCTGCGATTGAGAAAGAGAACTCTGAAAGCGATGCCGCGCAGATATCTGACCCGGCACAAATTATTCCCGACATTACCGCACCGACCGTACCCGCTGCATCTGCTGCACCTGCAAGTTCTACCGTCACTCCGGCTTCGCCGGCCAGTGCGGTGGTGCCTGCGCCAGCAGCGCAGCCAGCGGCAGGCGCGGTGACACCAGACCAACCCTCACAGCCGAGGTGATCCCGTGAGCATGGACATCAGCGATTTTTACCAGACGTTTTTCGATGAAGCCGATGAGCTGTTAGCGGATATGGAGCAACACCTGTTGGGATTGGATCCCCAGGAGCCCGATTCCGAGCAGTTGAATGCCATCTTCCGCGCCGCCCACTCCATCAAGGGCGGAGCCGGTACGTTTGGCTTTACGGTTTTACAGGAAACCACCCACATCCTGGAAAACATTCTGGATGGTGCGCGCCGCGGCGAAATGCAGCTCAGCACCGACATCATCAACCTGTTTTTGGAAACCAAAGATATTATGCAAGAACAGCTCGATGCCTATAAAACGGCGCAGGAACCGAACGCAGAAAACTTCAAGTATATCTGCGAAGCACTGCGTCAGCTGGCGCTGGAAGCCAAAGGCATTGCACCCGAAGCCGTGAAAGTGGCCGAGGTGGTGGCCATTGCTCCAGCCGCGGCTGCGGGTCTGCGCCTGCAACTGATCGACTTAAAAGAGAGAGAGCCGGATCTGATGCTGGAGGAGCTGGGCAATCTCGGCACCGTTTCCAACGTCGTGAAAGGCAGCAACTCGCTGGAAGTGACCATTGATGGCGTCGGCAAAGACGACATCGTCGCGGTGCTGTGTTTTGTGATTGATGAAGCACAGATTCAGTTCCCGGAAGGCGCAGCAGCGGAAGCCCCTGTGGCTGCCGAACCGGTTGCCGCTGCGGCACCGGTGCAAACCGCCACCGTGACGGAAATTACGCCACCGGCCAAACGCGAAGCGAAACGTGCGGCAGCACCGGCGAAAGTCAGTGAATCCAGCAGCATCCGTGTTGCAGTCGAGAAGGTCGATCAGCTGATCAACCTGGTGGGCGAACTGGTGATTACCCAGTCGATGCTGGCGCAGCGTTCTGGCGAGCTGGATCCTGTGGCACACGGCGACCTGCTCAACAGCATGGGTCAGCTGGAGCGCAATGCGCGCGACCTGCAAGAATCGGTGATGTCGATTCGTATGATGCCCATGGAATATGTGTTTAGCCGCTTCCCGCGTCTGGTGCGCGATCTGGCCAGCAAGCTAGGTAAAGAAGTGGAGCTGACGCTGATGGGCAGCTCAACCGAACTGGATAAGAGCCTGATCGAGCGCATTATCGATCCGTTAACGCACCTGGTGCGTAACAGCCTCGACCACGGTATTGAAACGCCAGAGAAACGCCTGGCGGCCAGCAAAACGGCGGTGGGTAATCTGACGCTGTCGGCGGAACATCAGGGCGGCAATATCTGCATCGAAGTCATCGATGACGGTGCCGGTCTCAACCGCGAACGTATTCTGGCGAAAGCCTTGTCTTCTGGCCTGCCGGTCAGCGAAAGCATGAGCGATGAAGAAGTCGGCATGCTGATCTTTGCGCCAGGTTTCTCAACGGCGGAACAGGTCACGGACGTTTCTGGTCGTGGCGTGGGCATGGACGTGGTGAAACGAAATATCCAGGAGATGGGCGGTCACGTCGAAATCTCCTCGAAGCAGGGCAAAGGCACCACTATTCGCATTCTGCTGCCGCTAACGCTGGCGATCCTCGATGGCATGTCAGTTCGTGTCGCCGATGAAGTGTTCATTCTGCCGCTGAATGCGGTGATGGAATCACTGCAGCCGACGGCAGAAGAGCTGAAACCGCTGGCCGGTGGCGAGCGAGTGCTGGAAGTGCGTGGTGAATACCTGCCGCTGGTTGAGCTGTGGAATGTGTTTGAGGTGCAAAATGCCAAGACCGATGCCACACAGGGCATCGTGGTGATTCTGCAAAGCGCAGGCCGTCGTTATGCGCTGTTGGTGGATCAGTTGATTGGCCAGCATCAGGTGGTGGTGAAGAACCTGGAAAGTAACTACCGCAAAGTGCCGGGCATTTCTGCCGCCACCATCCTCGGCGATGGTAGCGTGGCGCTGATTGTGGATGTCTCTGCACTGCAATCGTTGAACCGTGAAAAGCGTGTGGCCGGTGCCGCAGCGTAATAGATAAATAAAGGGCAAAAAAATGACTGACATGGCAACCGTGACCAAAATCGCTGGCGAAACCGTGGGCCAGGAGTTCTTAGTTTTCACCCTGGGTGATGAAGAGTACGGCATCGACATTCTGAAAGTGCAGGAGATTCGTGGTTACGATCAGGTAACGCGTATCGCCAACACCCCAGAGTTCATCAAGGGCGTGACCAACCTGCGCGGCGTTATCGTGCCGATCATCGATCTGCGTGTGAAGTTCGCGCAGCAAGGTGTGGAATACAACGAGAACACCGTAGTGATCGTGCTGAATCTTGAGCACCGCGTGGTCGGTATCGTGGTGGATGGCGTGTCAGACGTGCTGTCACTGACGCAGGATCAGATTCGCCCGGCGCCAGAATTCGCGGTGACCATGTCCACCGAATACCTGACCGGTTTGGGTGCACTGGGCGATCGTATGCTGATTCTGGTCGACATCGAGAAGCTGCTGAGCAGTGAAGAGATGGCGCTGGTGGATACGCTGCGTAGCGCATAATGCGATAAAAACGGGCCGCCACGCGCGGCCCGTTATCGTCACCGTAGTAAATTAATTTCCTTGTAAATCAATAATAAAATCCCAAAATACTGCGCTTTTCCCTCAATAATTCAGGCTATTGGTCGATAACTGCTCTGTATCATTTTTATTCATTTTCCAGGGCAAACTATGTTTACGAGAATCCGCGTTGTGACCAGCTTATTGCTGGTGCTCTTCATCTTTGGTTTTCTGCAACTGGCATCCGGCTCGCTGTTCTTTAAAGCACTGAGCGATGACAAAAACAGTTTCAATGTTTCACAGCTGGCGAGCAAAAACACCGCCGCTATCAATGATGCCTACATGAGCCTCAACCAGAGCCGTGTAGTGCTGACCCGTATTCAACTGCGCATGGCAACCAGCAAACTGAATGGCTCGGAGCCAGATATCGCTGGCTTGTATGATGACAGCAAAGCCTTCCAGAAAGCCGCAGCGAATAATTACCAGCTGTTTAAATCGGTTCCGGATACCCCAGGACAGAATGTTGAGCTTAATCAGCATCTGGATGGCACTTACAGCGCCTATGCCAGCGCACTTAGCCAGATGCAGGACGCGCTGTTAGCAAAAGACTTAGTGCTGGCGGGCAAAGCACCTGTGGCACCTAGCCAGAGTGCCTTCCTGAAAGATTACAGCCAGTGGCGTGCCGACCAGGACCGTTTAACCCAGGCGGGTGTCGAAGCCAATAGTGCGGCGTATCAGCGCATGCTGTGGCTGCTGGGCGTGGTGATGGTGGTGGTGATTGCCGTGATTGCGCTGTGCTGGGTCGGCTTGCGTAAGATCTTAATCAAACCGCTTAGCGACAATATCCAGCATATCCAGCATATCGCCCAGGGCGATTTGACGCAGACTATCGTCATCGAAGGCCGCAACGAGATGAGCCAGCTGGCGACCAGTCTGCACGAAATGCAGCAATCACTGGTGCTGACCGTCAGTAACGTCCGTGACGGTTCAGACGCGATCTTTACCGGTGCCAGCGAGATTTCTGCAGGCAACAACGATCTTTCAGCACGCACGGAACAGCAGGCGGCCTCGCTGGAGCAAACCGCAGCCAGCATGGAACAGCTCACGGCCACCGTGAAGCAAAACGCAGAAAACGCGCGTCAGGCTTCGCAGTTGGCACTCAGCGCTTCGGAAACCGCGCAGAAGGGCGGCAGCGTAGTCGAAGGCGTAGTTCGCACCATGAGCGACATTTCCGGTAGCTCGAAGAAGATTGCCGACATTATCAGCGTGATTGACGGCATCGCTTTCCAGACCAACATCCTGGCGTTGAACGCGGCAGTTGAAGCGGCGCGTGCCGGTGAACAGGGTCGCGGTTTTGCAGTGGTGGCAGGTGAAGTGCGCAGTCTGGCACAGCGCAGTGCCCAGGCAGCAAAAGAGATCAAGGGCCTGATTGAGGATTCCGTCAGTCGCGTGAACAGCGGCTCGCAGCTGGTGGGCACGGCGGGCGAAACCATGAGTGAAATCGTCAGTGCGGTGACGCGTGTGACCGATATTATGGGCGAAATTGCCTCAGCGTCTGATGAGCAGAGTCGCGGGATCGATCAGGTCGTCAGGCGGTTACCGAGATGGATCGCGTCACCCAGCAAAACGCCTCGCTGGTGGAAGAGTCGGCCGCTGCGGCAGCTTCGCTGGAAGAACAGGCCAGCCGCCTGAGCCAGTCCGTAGCGGTGTTCCGCGTGCCGCGCGCGGCACAGCCGACAACCGCCAGCGCGATGGTACGCCATCCACAGATTGCTCCGCCGGTGTTGAGCGCGCCACGTAAAGCCGTGACAGCACCCGTCAGTGACAGCAACTGGGAAACGTTTTAATCGTTTGTAGTGGCGTGTTTTAACGCGCCGACAGCTGCTCTAGCCCTTTATTTTCAGGAATATCAATGCGCCTTTATCGCTAACCCGATAAAGGCGCATTTTTTTAATGACAATTTTCTTTACTTATAAAACGCTGTGAAGAAACCTAATGGCAGAATTATATTTTGTAAAATCGCTTAAGCACTCTCAAAAATTCACAATAGCGGTCGATAACAGCGGGAGCCGAAACGCATCACTCCTTGGAGAACCCATGTTAAAACGAATCAATGTTGTCACCAGCCTGATCGCTGTCTTGCTGGTATTTGGTGCTTTGCAGTTAATTTCAGGTGGCCTGTTCTGGTCAGCCTTACAAAAAGATAAAGAGGCGTTTGCCGTCGCACAAACCTCGACCAATAACGTTGGCGCGATGTCCGATGCCTGGATTGAACTCAACCAGACCCGCACCGTGTTAAACCGCGCAATGCTGCGCATGCAGGGCACTGCGGCCGCACAAGCCAATGGCGGCCAGCTTCAGGCGCTGATTGATCAGACTGAAAAGCAGCTGGATGTCGCCGCCGGTCACTACCAGCGTTACTACGATCTGCCGGGCACGCCAGGTTTGCCGGATGCGCTGCGCGATCGACTGGAAGCGGACTACGCCGCTTTCAATGATGGCCTGAAAGCGATGCTGGCGCGTTTAAAAGCCAACGATCTGCAAGGCATGTTTGCGCAGAATATCGAAGCCAAACAGGTGAAGATGAAAGCCACCTATGCTGAGTGGCGCACCGCGCAAAGTGCGCTGGCAGCGGAAGGCGTGGCGCAAAACCAGCAAGCATTCCACACCATGATGTGGCTGCTGGTGGTCGTGGCACTGGTGGTGGTATTCGTGATCGTCGGCTGCTGGTTTGGCCTGCGTACCGTGTTGATCCAACCGTTGCATCAGCTGCTGGGCCATATCCGCCATATCGCGTCTGGCGATCTGACACAACAGATTGCCGTGGAAGGCCGTAATGAGATGACCCAACTGGCGGCCAGCCTGCATGAGATGCAGCAGTCGCTGGTGCGCACCGTCAGCAATGTGCGCGACGGCTCTGATGCCATCTTTACTGGCGCGAGTGAAATCTCGGCGGGTAACAACGATCTCTCGGCACGCACCGAAGAGCAGGCGGCTTCGCTGGAACAAACGGCGGCCAGCATGGAGCAGTTGACAGCGACCGTGAAGCAAAATGCCGAAAACGCGCGTCAGGCATCCCAGCTGGCACTCAGTGCTTCTGACACGGCGCGCAAAGGTGGCGAAGTGGTGGATGGCGTCGTGCGCACCATGCATGACATCGCTGGCAGTTCCAAGAAGATCGCTGACATTATCAGCGTGATTGATGGTATCGCCTTCCAGACCAACATTCTGGCGTTGAACGCCGCAGTGGAAGCCGCGCGGGCCGGTGAGCAGGGTCGTGGTTTTGCGGTGGTGGCCGGTGAAGTGCGTAACCTGGCGCAGCGCAGTGCCCAGGCGGCGAAAGAGATTAAAGGGCTGATCGAAGACTCGGTGAATCGCGTGAACAGCGGCTCGCAGCTGGTAGGCACGGCGGGCGAAACCATGAACGATATCGTCGGCGCAGTGACGCGCGTGACCGATATCATGGGCGAGATTGCCTCGGCGTCGGATGAGCAGAGTCGCGGTATCGATCAGGTCGGTCAGGCGGTCACCGAGATGGATCGCGTCACCCAGCAGAATGCCTCGCTGGTAGAAGAGTCAGCGGCGGCGGCGGCTTCACTGGAAGAACAGGCCAGCCGTTTAAGCCAGTCGGTGGCGGTGTTCCGCGTACCGCGTGCCTCGCAGGCCACTCACGCCGTGCGTCAGCCACAAAGCGCACAGCCGGTGTTGAGTGCACCACGTAAAGCCGTTACTGCGCTGGTCAGTGATAGCAATTGGGAAACGTTTTAAACCTCTTCCACTCGGGCGCACTACGGTGCGCCCGAACCCCTGTCGGCACAGGTTAATTTATCCCTATTCCTCCTTAATTCCCGCTGGTCCAACCGGTTACAGGCAGCATAAAGATCCCCCCGCAAACGCCGATAACAGGAGCGATCCGCCAACCAATGAGGTGTTTATGTTTAGTCGTGTTCGTGTCGTTTCCGGGTTGTTGTGTGTGCTGGCACTGTTTGCCTTGCTGCAGATGTTTTCCGGAGGGATGTTTTTTACTACGGTGAAAGCCGATAAAGAGAATTTTGCCTATAACCAGCGTCTTAGCACGCTGCAACGGGCGATGGGCACCTCTTGGGTATCGCTGGTTCAGGCACGTAATACGCTGAACCGTGCAGGGATTCGCTATCTGCTGGACAGTCAGCAGGCGGGTTCAGGCGCTACCGTGAAAGATCTGGTGGCGCTGGCCAGTGAGGAATTGAAAAACGCTGACCAGGCCTTTGCCGAGTTTAACGCGAATTTGTCGGAGAAAGGCAAAAGCGCAGAGAACGTTAAGGTCCTGCAGGCCAACTACAACGCCTTCCGTGGCGGACTCGCCGAGCTGATTGGCTTCCTGGGTAACGGGAACTTCAAAGGCTTTGTCGATCAGCCTACGCAGGGAATGCAGGATAAGTTCGAAAAGGATTACTCCGCGTGGCTGGGTTACAACATCGTGCTGGCGAAGCAGGGCATTGATGCCAATGAAAACGCTTATCAGCACTCCATCATGCTGGTGATCGGCACCTTGCTGGTGACCCTGCTGGTGATTGTGCTGGTGTGGTTCGGCATGCGTAACGCGTTAATCCGCCCACTGAAGCAGAGCATCGAGCACATTCGTCACATCGCGCGCGGTGACCTCACCCAACAGGTGGATGTCAACGTGCGAAATGAGATGGGTGAGTTACTCAGCTCACTGCAGCACATGCAGCAGGAACTGGCGAACACCGTGCGTACCGTACGTGATGGATCTGATGCCATTTACACCGGTGCCAGCGAAATCGCCATGGGTAACAACGATCTCTCTTCGCGGACTGAACAGCAGGCGGCATCTCTGGAAGAGACCGCAGCCAGCATGGAGCAGTTGACCGCGACCGTGAAGCAGAATGCTGAAACGCCCGTCAGGCGTCGCAGCTGGCGCTGACTGCCTCCGAACCGCGCAGCATGGCGGCAAAGTGGTCGATGGCGTGGTTAGCACCATGAAAGAGATCACCGGCAGCTCGAAGAAGATCGCTGACATCATCAGCGTGATTGACGGCATCGCTTTCCAGACCAATATCCTGGCGCTGAACGCCGCGGTTGAAGCCGCACGTGCTGGCGAACAGGGCCGTGGTTTCGCGGTGGTCGCAGGTGAAGTGCGCAGTCTGGCACAGCGCAGCGCCCAGGCGGCGAAAGAGATCAAAGGGCTGATTGAGGACTCGGTGAGTCGCGTGAATACCGGCTCGGTGCTGGTGGAAAGCGCAGGCGAAACCATGACCAACATCGTGAATGCCGTGACGCGCGTGACTGACATCATGGGCGAGATTGCCTCGGCGTCGGATGAACAGAGCCGCGGTATCGATCAGGTTGGCCTGGCAGTGAACGAGATGGATCAGGTGACACAGCAGAACGCCGCGCTGGTGGAAGAGTCAGCAACGGCAGCTGCCGCGCTGGAAGATCAGGCCAGTCGACTGAAACAGTCGGTTGCGGTGTTCAATATTGGTAAAGAATTTGTCGCTCAGGCCGTTAACGTATCTACAGCGTCAAAAACGTTGCGTCCAGCAAAAGCGCTGGCGCAGCCCGCAGGTGCACGTAGTGCGGACGATAACTGGGAAACCTTTTAATCCGGGTGGCCGCCGCAAGGCGGCCCAACTGGCAGCACAGCAGTAATCGCAGTATCACAATTTAATCAGTTTGTTGCCGGGTGACCAGACATGAAGAAATCGACGTTATTGGATCAAAGTGAAGCGACAACGCTGCTCTCGCAAATGGTGCAGCGCCTGCCGCTCTCAGATACTCATTTTCGTCGTATCAGCCAGCTGATCTATCAGCGCGCAGGGATTGTGCTGGCAGACCACAAGCGGGAGATGGTTTACAACCGCTTAGTGCGCCGTTTGCGCACGCTGAATATCGATGACTTTGGTCGTTATCTGGCGTTGCTGGAGCAAGACCAGAACAGTGCAGAGTGGCAGGCGTTTATCAACGCGCTGACCACCAATCTGACCTCATTCTTCCGCGAGGCGCACCATTTTCCGATCCTCGCGGATCATGCGCGTAAGCGCAGTGGCAGTTACAGCGTATGGAGTACCGCCGCCTCCACCGGCGAAGAACCGTATTCGATCGCCATGACGCTGGCGGAAACGCTGGGCACGGGACCAGGTAAGTTCCAGGTGCATGCCAGTGATATCGATACGCAAGTGCTGGAGAAAGCGGTGGCGGGAGTTTATCGCCAGGAAGAGCTGCGCACCTTATCGCAATCACAGCTGCAGCGCTTTTTCCTGCGCGGCACCGGGCCGCACGAAGGCATGGTGCGGGTGCGATCGGATCTCGCCGGCATGGTGAACTACTCGCAGCTGAATTTACTGGCTAACGACTGGGCGTTGCCGGGTCCGTTCGACGCTATTTTCTGTCGTAACGTGATGATCTATTTCGATAAAGAGACGCAGGAAAAAATTCTGCGCCGTTTCGTTCCCCTGCTGAAGCCTGGCGGTATCTTGTTTGCCGGACATTCAGAGAACTTCAGCCAGATCAGTAAAGAGTTTTGGCTGCGTGGACAGACAGTCTATGGATTGACCAAGGAAAGACGATGAGCAAAATCACCGTGATGTGCGTGGATGACTCTGCGCTAATGCGACAGTTGATGACGGAGATCATCAACAGCCACGCCGATATGGAGATGGTCGCTACCGCGCCTGACCCGTTGGTGGCGCGGGATTTAATCAAGCAGTACAACCCACAGGTGCTGACGCTGGATGTGGAAATGCCGCGTATGGATGGCCTCGACTTCCTTGAGAAGCTGATGCGCCTGCGCCCGATGCCGGTGGTGATGGTGTCATCGCTAACCGGCAAAGGCTCGGAAGTGACGTTGCGCGCACTGGAACTGGGCGCTGTCGATTTCGTGACCAAACCGCAGCTCGGTATTCGCGAAGGCATGCTGGCGTATAGCCAGATGATTGCCGACAAAATTCGTGCCGCTGCCCGTGCCAAGCTGCATGTGCGCCCGGCAACGCCTGCGCCAGTGATGCTGAAAGCGGGTCCGTTGCTGAGTAGTGAGAAACTGATCGCGATTGGCTCCTCTACGGGCGGAACGGAGGCGATTCGTCACGTGCTGCAACCGCTGCCCGCCACCAGCCCAGCGCTGTTGATCACCCAGCATATGCCGCCCGGTTTTACTCGCTCGTTTGCTGAACGTCTCAACAAGCTGTGCCAGATCACCGTGAAAGAAGCCGAAGATGGCGAACGTATTTTGCCCGGCCACGCTTATATCGCACCCGGCGCCATGCATATGGAACTGGGTCGCAGCGGGGCGAACTATGTGGTGAAGCTGAATGATGGACCGCCGGTCAATCGGCATAAGCCGTCGGTGGACGTGCTATTCCGCTCCGTAGCGGTCCATGCAGGACGAAATGCAGTGGGCGTCATCCTCACTGGGATGGGCAATGACGGCGCGGCCGGGATGCTGGAAATGCATCGCGCCGGTGCCTGGACCATTGCGCAGGATGAAGCCAGCTGTGTGGTATTTGGTATGCCGCGTGAAGCCATTGCAATGGGCGGCACCAGTGAAGTAGTCGATTTAGGACACATCAGTCAGCACATGCTGGCAAAAATTAGCGCCGGACAGGCATTGCGAATTTAACGAGCCCGTCCTGCCGGACGAGACAACACAGGAGTAGATATGCTGATAAAATATGCGCTTTTTGGTGGTGGACGACTTCAATACGATGCGTCGTATCGTTCGTAACCTGCTGAAAGAGCTGGGATTCAATAACGTTGAAGAAGCAGAAGACGGTGTGGATGCACTGACCAAACTGCGCGCGGGTGGTTTTGACTTTGTGGTCTCCGACTGGAACATGCCGAACATGGATGGTCTGGAACTGCTGCAAACGATCCGTGCCGATGCGGCATTGAGCAAACTGCCGGTACTGATGGTCACGGCTGAAGCGAAGAAAGAAAACATCATTGCAGCAGCGCAAGCCGGTGCCAGCGGCTACGTAGTGAAACCGTTCACTGCTGCCACGCTGGAAGAAAAACTGGGTAAAATTTTCGAAAAACTGGGTATGTAAGGAGATGTGATGAGCGACCTTCCGAAACCAACCGAAGAAGCCTCGGCACACGACATCATTACCCGGATCGGCTCGCTGACGCGCATGTTGCGTGACAGCCTGCGCGAATTGGGGTTAGACCAGGCGATTGCCGAAGCGGCGGAAGCGATTCCGGACGCGCGTGACCGTTTGGATTACGTGGTGCAGATGACGGCGCAAGCGGCAGAACGCGCACTAAACTGCGTTGAAGCCGCGCAGCCACACCAGGACAAAATGGAAGCCAGCGCCAACCAGCTTAAAGGCCGGTGGGATGAGTGGTTTGAAAACCCGATTGAGCTGGCGGATGCACGCGAGTTGGTTTCGGATACGCGCGAATTTCTTAGCGATGTGCCGTCGCATACTTCGTACACCAATAAGCAGCTGCTCGAAATCATGATGGCACAGGATTTCCAGGACCTTACCGGTCAGGTGATCAAGCGCATGATGGATGTGATCCAGGAGATCGAACGCCAGTTGCTGATGGTGCTGCTGGAGAATATGCCAGAAGCCAACGCTGCCGCACGTAAAGACGCCAGCAGCCTGTTGAACGGTCCGCAGATCCATGCCAATGCACCCGGCGTGGTCGCGAACCAGGATCAGGTGGATGATCTGTTAGATAGCTTAGGTTTTTAACGTTCTGCGCCCAAATCGCGCCGCTACAGTGCGGCGCGTTTTTTCACTTCTTCAATGCCTGCCACTAATACCTGCACGCCCAACGCCTCAAACGCGGCAATCTGCGCCGGAGTAATCCCACGATCGGTAATCAAATAATGGATTTTGCTCCAGTCACAGGGCAGCGCAAACATCGACACCTTATCGATTTTACTGGAGTCCGCCACCACGTAGACGGTACTGGCGGAGTTAATCATCGCCAGCTTCACTTTGATATCGGTCTCGCTGGGGAAGCTCAAGCCGAGTCGTGGTGAAATGCAGGCGGTGGCGAGAAACAGCTTTTCAGCCAGCACGTTCTCAAAAAAGGAGGCGGCTTTCTCGCCCGAAGTGGAGAGCGTCGGAAACTTAAAGGTGCCTCCGGTCAGCAGAATATTAATCCCCGGCTCTCCGCCAAGTTTCAGCGCAATATTCACCGCAGTGGTGATCACCGATAAGCGGCGAATGTGCCCAATCGCTTCAGCAATCGCGGTCGTGGTGGTGCCGGAATCGAAAATCACCGTGTCGCCGTTTTCCACATACTGTGCGGCTAGCCGACCAATGGCTTGTTTCTCATCCAGATGGGTCTGACGTTCCAGCAGCAGTGCACCGGTGTTCTGTTTGCCGGTGATCAGGGTGGCACCGCCGTGATAACGCTGCACGTGACCGGCTTTTTGCAGCATGCGCAAATCGGTACGAAGGGTGGCTTCAGTCAGGCCGAAGGTATCGGTTAGCGCTTTCACCGTGACGGTGCCGTCTTCGCGGATCATCTCCAGGATCTTCTCACGACGCTGCTGCATATCAGCCAGCTGCTCAGTTTTGCTTTTCAATCGAAATGCTCCCTCTTTCCAATCGCGGTCTGTTTTTGGTCATCAGAAAACCCGTGATGATTTTACGCTGCGTAATAGGGATTTGCGAGGCGGCCCGCACAAAGATTGGTTTTCGAATGAAAATAAGATAAAGCCATGCAATTGAATTCTCACAGCTCCGTTAGCTGCTTTGTCTATGTCTGGAAAATGGTCATTTCGTTAACTCTATTTAAAACAGTGATATAAAAATTATTACTGTCATTTGTATGAAATTTGATCTCACCCACAAACCATTGTGAAACGATAGCTTATATTTTTGTTCGAAAATCAATATTACTGCTAAGCCATCCGGCCAGAGATAACCAGAGCCGCCAGAATGCACACAGGAGAGAAAGGATGAGTGGGGAATACGACGTCAACCTGCGCTACGGCGTGAATATCGATCTGGATTTAACCGGCAAAGTGGCGGTGGTGACCGGCGGTCTGGGCGGTATTGCCATGGCCAGTAACGCCATGCTGTTAGAGAAAGGGGCGCGCCTGGCGCTGCTCTATCCTCCATTCGAAAGCGATCGGGTTGCGGCGGTGCAGGAACAGTTCTCTGCCGAAAGCGTGCTGTTGGTGTGCTGTGACGTCACCGATGCTGCCTCGGTGGAGGCGGCATTTGAGCAGGTTGAACAGCACTACGGCCACATTGATATCCTGGTGAACTGTGCGGGTTATGTGATGTTACAGCCGGTACTGGAAACCGACTTTGCCGAGTGGCAGAAGCAGATCGCGGTCAATCTCACCGGTCCTTTCCTCTGCTCGCAAGCGGCGGGCAAACGCATGGTGCGCGCCGGGAACGGCGGCAAGATCATCAATATTGCTTCGCAAGCCGCGTCCATCGCCATTGATAACCACGTGGCTTATACCTCCGCTAAAGCCGGCCTGCTCGGCATGACCAAAGTGATGGCCAAAGAGTTTGCCCCTCACCGCATCAACGTCAACACCTTATCGCCCACCGTGGTGCTGACGCCGATGGGCGAAAAAGCCTGGCGCGGTGAGAAGGGCGAACAGATGAAAAAGCTGATCCCGCTGGGACGCTTTGCGTATACCGATGAAATCGCCGCTGCCGTGCTGTTCTTCGCCAGTAACGGCAGCGACATGATCACCGGCGCAGATTTAATGATCGATGGCGGCTTCACCATCTGGTAATGCCGCGCCAACACCAGAACGGCCATACCCTGCAAAAACAACAATGAGAGAACATCCCTATGAAAACCCGTACCCTGTTGTTCACTGCCATTGCCAGTTGTCTGATCTCCCAAGCCAGTGTCGCTGCGGATAAAGGCACCATCATGATTCTGGTGAACTCACTGGATAACCCTTATTACGCCTCAGAAGCCAAAGGTGCGAATACCAAGGCACAACAGCTGGGTTACAAAACCAGCGTGCTATCGCATGGCGAGGACGTCAAAAAACAGAGCGAGCTGATCGATGCTGCAATCGGTAAAAAAGTGCAGGGCATTGTGCTGGATAACGCCGACTCAACCGCCAGCGTGGCGGCGATCAAAAAAGCCAAAGATGCGGGCATTCCGGTGGTGCTGATCAACCGTGAAATCCCGGTGGACGACGTGGCGCTGGTGCAGATCACCCACAACAATTTCCAGGCGGGTTCTGATGTGGCCAATGTGTTTGTCGAGAAGATGGGTGAGAAGGGCAGCTATGCCGAATTGACCTGCAACCTTGCCGACAACAACTGCGTGACCCGCTCAAAATCCTTCCATCAGGTGCTGGATCAGTATCCAGACATGAAAAGTGTGGCGCGTCAGGATGCCAAAGGCACCTTGATTGATGGTAAACGCATCATGGACAGCATTCTGCAGGCGCATCCCGATGTGAAAGGCGTGATCTGTGGCAATGGTCCGGTGGCGCTGGGCGCAATTGCCGCGCTGAAAGCCGCCGGCCGCACCGATGTCACCGTAGTGGGCATCGATGGCAGTAACGACGAACGTGACGCGGTGGAAAAGGGCGATCTGAAAGCCACTGTGATGCTGCAGGCGCAGGCCATTGCGGCGCAGGGCGTGGCCGATCTCGACAATTTCATTCAGAAAGGGGTTAAACCCGAGAAGCAGCGCGTGATGTTCCGCGGCATTCTGATCACTCCAGATAATGCGAAAGGCGTGCAGGACTTTAACTACAAGTCGTAATCAATTATCGGTGCGCCTGCGTGGCAGGCGCCCAGGAGAATGTGATGCACAAACGACTCTGGTTACTGCTGCCCATCGTGATTCTTAGCGGTTGCCGCATTGTGTCGCAGCAGGAGCTGGCCGACCTCAAAAATCCCCCGAATCCAAAAATGACCAATATTGCGCAGACCTGGCAACAGCAGCTGGTGCCCCAAATCCAGCATGATGCCAAACCGGTCGCGGAACTGCTCAATGCCCTGAAATCCGCCAAAGATTTTGACAGCGCCTGCCAAACCTATGGTTACCGTGCTCAGGCTGAAAATCCTTGTGTGTTCAGCGTGAAGGTGAGCGGGGAGGTGACTGCAGTTAACACCACCTCACGTAACGGCCGCATGACGGTGAAAGATGTTTCCGGCGATAACGTAACGGTGCAAATCGGGCCGATATTCCCTGGCACTGTATTACGCGATGCCTATAAAGGGGCGAGCTATCAAGATTTTAACGATCAGGTGCTGTTTGGCGACTACAGCCGCGCTATCAATCAGCAGGCGGCCAATATGACGAGCGCCTTCAAGCCCAAAGTGGGCGATAACGTGCAGCTGTCAGGGGTGTTCAGCAGCTTTGATACGCCTGAGCAAGTGCCGAATGTCACACCTGCTGCCATCGTGCGGCAGTAAGGAGCGGGCATGAATAATCCTCAAAGTAACGTGATCATCGAGACCCGCAATGTGTCGCGTATTTATCCCGGCGTGACCGCACTCGATCAGGTTAATTACCGCGTCTATCGCAATAAAGTGAACGTGCTGATCGGCGAAAACGGTGCGGGCAAATCCACCATGATGAAAATGCTGGCAGGGGTTGAAACGCCTTCATCGGGTGAAATTTTACTGGATGGCAAAGTCGTATCGCTGAATTCAACTCATCAGGCAGAGAAACAGGGCATCAGCATCATTTTTCAGGAGCTGAACCTGTTTCCTAACATGAACGTGATGGACAATATCTTTATCGCTAACGAGTTTTTTCAGCGCGGTGTCATTAACGAAAAATATCAGTATGCGCTGGCGAAATCCCTGCTGGAGCGGCTGGAGCTGGATGTTGATCCTTATGCAGCGCTGGGTGAGTTGGGGATTGGCCATCAGCAGTTAGTGGAGATCGCTCGTGCGCTGTCGAAGGATACGCGCGTCCTGATCATGGATGAGCCGACCAGCGCGTTGAGCCAGTCCGAGGTGAAGGTGCTGTTCAACGTGATTGACCAGCTGAAACGCCGTGGCGTCACCATCATCTATATCTCACATCGGCTGGAAGAGCTGATGGAGATTGGCGATCACATCACCATTTTTCGTGACGGGCGCTTTATCAGCGAACGTGAAGTGCGGGATGCCTCGGTTCCCTGGATTATCGAGCAGATGGTTGGCGACAAGAAAAAACACTTCGACTATCACCCCGCCGTGCAGGGCGACACGGTGCTGAACGTCAATGGCCTGACAGCCCTGCATCAGAATGGCGGCTACAAGCTCAATGATGTGTCGTTTTCGCTGCGCAAGGGCGAAGTGATCGGTATTTATGGCTTGCTGGGCGCGGGCCGCACCGAACTGTTTAAAGGGCTGATTGGCATGATGCATTGCCAGTCTGGCAGCGTCAGCCTCAACGGTGAGGTGCTGGATAAACGCAACTTCCAGCAGCGGCTGAAAAAAGGCATCGCGCTGGTGCCGGAAGATCGTCAGACCGAAGGCGTGGTGCAGTTGATGTCGATCACCGCCAACATGACGCTCAGCGATCTCAGCCTGCGCGGTTTTCGCCGGGCACTGCGTTTGCTCAATCCGCACAAAGAGCAGCGTCGCGTCGATGAAATGATTGGCCATCTCGCCATCAAAGTCAGCGACCCGGAACTGCCGATCACCTCATTAAGCGGCGGCAACCAGCAGAAAGTGGTGTTGGGGAAAGCGCTGATGACCGGACCACAAGTGGTGCTGCTGGATGAACCCACGCGTGGGATTGATGTGGGGGCTAAAACAGACGTCTATCACCTGATTGGCAATCTCGCACAGCAAGGTCTGGCGGTGATGTTCTCCTCTTCGGAACTGGACGAGGTGATGGCACTGGCCGATCGCATTCTGGTGATGGCTGATGGCCGCATCACCGCCGACTTACCGCGCAGCGCAGCAACGCGTGAAGCGCTGATTAGCGCCTCAACGCCGCACGATTGAGCCCGCAGGAGAGAAATCAATGAATCAGAAATACCTGCTGTATATGTACTTGCTGAAAGCGCGCACCTTTATTGCATTACTGATTGTGGTCGGCTTTTTCAGTTTCATGGTGCCGAATTTCCTGACCCCCTCCAACCTGCTGATCATGACACAGCACGTTGCCATCACCGGACTACTGGCGATTGGTATGACGTTGGTGATCCTGACCGGCGGCATTGATCTCTCTGTCGGTGCGGTGGCGGGCATATGCGGCATGGTGGCCGGCGCACTGCTGACCAATGGCGTACCGCTGTGGGGTGGCAATACGCTGTTCTTTAACGTGCCCGAAGTGATTGTGGTGGTGGCGCTGTTTGGCATCGCGCTGGGGTTGATCAACGGTACGGTGGTCACCCGGCTGGGCGTCGCGCCCTTTATCTGCACCCTCGGCATGATGTACGTGGCACGTGGCGCCGCGCTGCTGTTCAACGATGGCAGTACTTACGCCAATCTGGTGGGCGTTCCCGCGCTGGGTAACACCGGTTTTGCATTTTTAGGTTCGGGTAGCGTGTTGGGTGTGTTTATCCCGATTTGGCTGATGGTGGGTTTCCTGCTGCTGGGCCTGTATTTGACCCGTAAAACCCCGCTCGGACGTTACATCTATGCCACCGGCGGTAATGAATCAGCGGCGCGTCTGGCGGGTGTGCCCATCATCAAGGTCAAAGTCTTTGTGTATGCCTTCTCGGGTTTGTGCGCGGCGCTGGTGGGATTGATTGTCGCCTCTCAATTGCAAACCGCACACCCGATGACCGGCAACATGTTTGAGATGGACGCCATCGGTGCAACGGTATTGGGCGGGACGGCGTTGGCCGGCGGCCGTGGGCGCGTGTCGGGTTCCATCATCGGTGCTTTTGTCATCGTGTTCCTCGCCGATGGCATGGTGATGATGGGCGTCAGCGATTTCTGGCAGATGGTGATCAAGGGTTTGGTGATTGTCACCGCCGTGGTGATCGACCAGTTCCAGCAAAAATTACAAAGTAAGGTGGTGCTGCTGCGCAGACATGAAAAAAGCAGCAATCGGCCGCCCTGCCTGAAGCAACACATGGATAACAGGAGGCAATATGACACGCGATTTTAAGGGTAAAACAGTGGTGATAACCGGTGCATGCCGGGGAATTGGCGCAGGCATTGCTGCACGGTTTGCCCGCGACGGTGCGCGGCTGGTAATGGTGTCCAACTCGGACCGGGTATTCACCACGGCGCGAGCGCTGGAAGAACAGTACGGCAGCGAGATTCTGGCGCTACAGGTGGATGTGACCGATGAGACGGCGGTACAGCAGCTCTACCAGCAGGCGGCGGAGCGCTTCGGCACCATCGATGTGTCGATCCAAAATGCCGGGGTGATCACCATTGATCGCTTTGATTCGATGCCAAAGAGCGACTTTGAAAAAATTCTGGCGGTCAATACCACGGCCGTGTGGCTGTGCTGTCGCGAGGCGGCGAAATACATGGTGAAGCAGGGCAGCGGCAGCCTGATTAACACCTCATCCGGGCAGGGGCGTCAGGGCTTTATCTACACGCCACACTATGCCGCCAGTAAAATGGGTGTCATTGGCATTACTCAGAGCCTGGCGCTGGAACTGGCGCCATGGCACATCACCGTGAATGCCTTCTGTCCGGGCATCATCGAAAGTGAGATGTGGGATTACAACGACCGCGTTTGGGGCGAAATCCTTAGCAGCGATAAAAAACAGTACGGCAAAGGCGAGTTGATGGCCGAATGGGTAGAAAATATCCCGCTGAAACGCGCTGGACAACCGCAAGACGTCGCCGGACTGGTGGCGTTCCTCGCCTCGGATGATGCGCGCTACATTACCGGTCAAACCATTAATGTGGATGGTGGGTTGATATTCTCGTAAGCGCAGCCGCCGTGAGCGCCTTGCGGGGCTGTACGCAGGGCGCTTTGCGGGATAATGCTCATCAGATAAAGCCATATTTGCAAAAGCTGTCGCTGTTAAAGTGGCGGCTTTTTTCTTTTGAGCGGGAATGCCC
>NZ_MLFP01000025.1 GCF_002095465.1 Pantoea rodasii
AGCCATAAGCGGAAGTTGATCATGCAGCTTAAACGCAACCCATAAAAGACAAAACTCTTGTGATTGCGTTTGATGACTGTATATTTAAACAGCACTTGAATTTATAAGGACATTTTAAATGAATGGCATTTTTGAAGGGCTAAATTTGGAGATCTGCGCAGATCCTAACTCTGAGCAATTGATTCCGATTGAAGAAGGTCTCAACAATTTCAACGATTTAATGACGGGAATGAGTGACCGCCTGCCATTATCTGTATTAATAAAATCAAAGACAAACGGTGAAATACTAGGGGGAATGCATGGGCGTTCTTCATTGGGTCTGCTTTTTATAGACCTTTTCTATCTTCCACCGGAGTTGCGGAGTAAGGGGATTGGTACAGAAATCCTTTTACACTTCGAGGAGGAAGGAAGAAGAAGAGGCTGTACTGCCGCATTCTTATACACAATTAGCTTCCAGGCCCCTGAATTCTATAAAAAGCACGGTTGGGAAGAATTTGGACGTATCGACTGCAAACCCGAAGGGACAAGCCGTATTTTTATGAAAAAGTCTTTATGAAAGGTCTGCTGTTCGCTCATAGCTGCCTTAGAGATTGCCGATGGTTCCTGAGTGCTAAAACGGAAATTGTTGACATCAAGACATAATAATTTTTAAGGAAAAGACCAGCCCCCACACATTAAAACTGGTAGTGAGCAGGTAGCTGCTGCACGGTAAAACCAAGAGAGTTGTTTCCAGGGGTAATTAAGTTTTTATTTTTATGCATTTGGACAATTGCTATAAAAATTATGGTTATGCTTTTTAGCACTGGAAGATACCAGTATTTAAAGGAGTAACAGCATGAAAAAATTATCATTAGCTTTACTGGCCGCCAGCCTTCTCGTTGTATTCAGTTCACAGGCAGAAGCAAAGGGGTGCGTGAAAGGTGCGGTTGTTGGGGGGGTAGCAGGTCATGTCGCTCATCATGGTGTTGCAGGAGCAGCGGCAGGATGCGCAGTAGGCCATCATGTGGCCAATAAAAAACAAAAAGAAGATAAATCCACACAGCAAAGCCAGAAATAGCCAAAAACAGTATTAAACCGAACTGCTGCGCGTAAATTCACACAACGCTGTCAGCCATGTCTACAGACACTGATTATCAACTTTCTTTTGATATACGGGGACGCCGTTCCCCGGATAACACAACGATTCTTTGCGATAGATTTCCAGTCGCTCAATGAAGTGCTCACTTAACTTTTCTGACTGCTGGCGCCCTGCCCCTGCCGGGGTTACCGGCAGATTCAGACGCTCTCCGGACGCGGCTCAATCCACGTCAATAGGGTTGCGCTCTTCTCGACCGGGATGCAGAGTTATGTGACATGATGAACCCTCCGGATAAAAGTTTACCGCCTATGCTGAATAGCAGGAGGTGCTTATGTGTGGACGTTTTGCGCAATACAACAGCAGAAATGATTTTTTCGAAGCTCTGGGCATTGGCTCGGAGGAATTAACCTACGACGCAGAGCCCATCGGCCGTTATAACGTGTCTCCGGGCACGAAGGTCCTGTTACTTAATGAGCGCAACGGCGATCTGAAGTTTGACCCCGTGTACTGGGGCTATGGTCCGGAGTGGTGGGATAAGCCTCCGCTCATCAACGCCCGCAGCGAAACAGCTGCGACAGGGCGTATGTTTAAGCCTTTGTGGGAGCATGGCCGAGCTATTGTGCCGGCATCCGGCTGGTTTGAGTGGAAAAGAGACGGCGACCAAAAACAGCCCTATTTTATTTATCAAAGGGACAAAGAACCGTTGTTTTTTTGGCCATCGGGAAGCCGCCTTTTGATCGGGAACACGGGCAGGAGGGTTTTGTCATCGTCACCGCTGCCAGCAATCAGGGCATGGTGGACATACATGATCGCCGTCCTCTTGTCCTTAGGGCGGACGCGGTCCGGGAATGGCTCAGTCAGGACACTTCACCGGCGCGCGCTGCTGAAATTGCGCATGACAGCGCGCTGCCTGAAACCGACTTTACCTGGCATCCGGTAGCGACAAAAGTCGGCAACGTTCACAATCAGGGGCCTGACATTATCCGGTGCATTAATGGCAGCTGACAGAGTCGTCAGACATCAGTGTCTGACTGGCGCCGGTACGGGCTACAGTTTATTTACCCCTGGTGAATAAGGAGAAGATAATCCCGTACCGGCACCTGTTAATTTAGCACAGCGGCGCCCTGTCGCCATCGCCCGGTGCGGCAGCATCTGATTCGGCCCGCGTCCAGATGGCCTGACGGGTCAGCCAGAATCCGGATGAATGGAACACTATCCCCAGTTGCTCAGCCAGCGTCTGCGTCACCGGCAGTCGCCCCGCCAGAAAAGCCCAGGCGATATCGCTGTCCAGCCCGCTGCGGTCACACAGCTGCGTCACGGAGATATCATGCTCAGTCAGCAGATAAGCGAGAAAGCGTGCGGGAGAGGTATGGCCGTCGATAGATTACCCCGGGAGGTTATGAAGAGGTTTCGTCCAGATTAATGCGCTCCGTCCGGTCTGCACAACGGGTCCGGAAAAAATACCTGCCGTTAACTGCCAGAACCCAACGCTTGCCGCAGTCACGGCTGAGGCGTACCGCAGCAGCGCGAGGAACGAACAGTCGTGACGAGGAAGCGTCACGTCACCGATGCCCGCAAAGACTGCTTACGCTCCGGTGCCGGGATCAGGAAAGAAAGATAAAGGAGCCCGACCGCGGAAAGCCAGGCTGCTGGTGTACAGCCCGGAAACGCTTCCGTACGTTGCCCAGGCCCGGTATCAGCATAGATGCCCGGAGAGTGTGCGGCGGAAAAATTTTTCCCCACTCTCAGCCACATAAATCCGTTTCCGGGCGTAACTGCCGGACTGCCTCTTGCCAGATAAATGCCACTCAATAATACTGTATATATAAACAGTATTATCAGAGGAGGATTTTATGCACCAATTACATACAGCACCCACCCTTACTCCCGCAACGTCTGCCGGGAGTTTACAGTGAAACCGGCAGCGTACAGCCCCGGCCTGATGCTGCTCTGGCCCCCCATCTTTACGCCGCGTGTACGGGTCCCGCTGTTCGCTGACCCGTGTGCGGCTGGATTCCCCTCTCCTGCACAGGACTACGTAGAGTCCGAGCTCGACCTGAACGAACTCTGCATCCGCCGGCGCGCCTCAACCTTCTTTGTGCGCGCCAGCGGCAGCAGCATGGAAGGGCTGGGGCTGTACGATGGAGACGTTATGGTGGTTGACCGGGCCGAGGAGGCATCGCACGGCGATGTCGTGATTGCGGAGGTCAACGGGGAATTCACGGTTAAACGCCTGCAGCTGCACCCCCGCCTCGCCCTGCTGCCCATGAATCCGGCCTACTCCACCATTTACCCGGAAGAGCTGCAGCTGCTCGGCGTTGTGACCTGGTTCTTTAACAGCACGCGTGCGCGCCGGAGGTAAACATGCCCATGTTCGGACTGGCCGACGTGAATTCGTTTTACGCCAGCTGCGAGGCGCTGTTTCGCCCGGACCTGCGCGGTAAGCCGGTGGTGGTGCTCAGCAACAACGACGGCTGCGTGATTGCACGTTCAGCGGGTTATGTGGAATTTCAATACTGGTTTATTTATCTGGTGTCGCAACATCTTTTAACTTATTAATCAGGGCAGCCACTGCCGCAGCGTCGTTTTCTACAGCAGCCTGCTCGTCATCAGTTAAAGGAATTTCCTGCATCATTCGTATCAGGCTCTGCTGACTTTCCAGATATTGGGTTGAAGAGGATGATTTCGGCATGTAAAACGCGCATTTTGCACAGGCCATGCGATGCGGACACTGGTCAAAAAAATCATAGCTACATAATCCGTGACCAAGATCATAATAACGCCAGGGCTTACCTTCGGCAGACTGTCCTGATGCGATCACGTTCTGATCGATCAGAACTGTAACCATGCGGCGATTCCTTTCAAAATAGCCTGCATTCTCCAGTGAACCCGCCAGCCTGGTTGGCGTAATATCGACATAATGGCGCGTAGACTCTGGCGAAGCGTGTCCCAGCCATTTTTGAAGTTCAAAAATATCCAGCGGCTCCCGGGCGTTATAAAGCTGACTGGCGATGGTCGCTCTTGCCCGGTGGCTGGTGATCCTGCCTCTGGCATCATGCTCCGGCAGGCCAGCCTTTTTGCATAATAAAGGGATAAGAGATTTATTGATGTAGCCCGGATTAACGCATTTTCCCCGGTGCATAAACAGAAAATGCACGCTTTCGCCGGTTTTGAGATCTTCCTGCGCCGGTTGCGCCCTTCGAACCTGCTCCCACCGTTCGATCGATTTTCCTACAGCCGGATCTACCGGTTTGGTAAATGCCGCCCAGGTCTTGCTGACCGGCACGTCCAGCAGGCAGATACGGGGTGAATTATTGTCTTCCGGCAGCTGCCAGCTGATACAGCCGCAGCGCATACGAAGGATTTCATCCCGCCTCAGCCCCCCAAAAAGCCAGAGAACACTGATCGCAGAGACCATTTCCAGCGGATAATAGTAGGGCGAGGTTGCACTGACCGACAGATCGGATTCATGAAGATTAAGGCCGGCGTGAAGCAATTTACACCAGATGTCGTCGGCCACGGGGCGAGGCGCAGGGCCGATTAAAGATGTCAGGCTGCGCGGAGCGCGGAACACCCTCTCCGGGCTAAATTTAACGGGGATCCAGCCCCATTCCTGCAGGTCATGGAAGAATGTCTGTACGTGCCTGATCAGTCCTTTCCGGGCGGCGGGCATCATCAGCATCCCCTGGCGTTCCTTATACATCCCACCAGGATTTGACCAGTCACCAATCTTCATGCCGCATGCTGCTGTCACCCAGCCAATGGCGGTGTCACGCGTCCAGTCTGCAGGTGAAAGTAAAGCCGGATGGCGTGCCGCCAGCCAGCGGCCGCATTTCAGTAAAACATACCAGCAGCTCAGAACGGTAGAAGGACGCAGTACTGAGGTGGCTTTCCACCGTTCGCACCATGACAGCCATTCAGCGGGAACGTCAGCGACCGCTACGTACTCATGAGGCGGGCGGCGGCGTGGCCTGATGCGGTGGTCAAAGCCCTGCGCAATGATGCCCGAGGCAGCCAGTATGCGCGACAGCGTGGCAGAGGCTGACCGGATATAAGCCGGTCCCGTTGCAGAAATGCGCTGTAAAGTCTCCACCGTAAGTTTGTCCGGGCGGGGTTCATGCTGGATTAGCATGGCCATACACAGGGCATTTCTGATACGACTGTCGCTGCACTCCCGCTCAGCATACCCCAGCTGACAGGCCATATCATCAAACAGGGTAACGGCAGCCTCCATGGTCTGTCGGCCAAACACCTTCAGGCAGAGGCGATACTGGAAAAACGCGCCGCAGTGCTCCAGCCGGTCAAAACCGCATAACAGCCAGGCGATCGCCATCACATACTGCCGGCAGTTGCCGCTCGCACCAAACGCCGGCGAAATTCACCTTCAGTACTGCCGATGACCGCAGACCATTCTTCCGCAGACCAGGCCCAGTACGTTTTCCGGGTACGCTGCATCTCAAGGACTATATCATGAATGGCTGAATTATATGGCGCGCTGGCCGTATGCATCCTGGTCAGTATGTGACGTAACGGCAGCGTAAGGCGGGAAAGCGGCTCCAGCGCACAAGGTGGCCAGTTTTTTCCACCTTGCCGAAAGTGATCGATTAGCATATCCAGAGCTTCAGGTTCACCTGACAAAAATCAGATCGCGCATCCCACCGCGGGTCAGGAAAGACAAACGACTCTGCCGGGCAGGGAGCCCGCTTATCGGAGCGCATCACTGTGTAGATTCACGTAGTACGGCGAGCGTATTGGTACGCAGGGATGCTACCGTGCGCCCGAAGCGTTGGCTCAGGTCACGGGCGCTGAGATGAATATACAGCAGCGTTGACTGGATGCGGCGATGGCCGGCGAACATAGCAATCTCATGGATGTCCCAGCCGGCACGGGCCAGTTCCGTCAGGCAGAGATGCCGGAAGGTGTGGGTGCTGATGGATGGCTGGCCTGCCTTAAGCGCAAGACTGCGTACGATCTTGGACCAGGTCCAGCCGCTGACGGGTTCCGCCCGGTTACGCGGTGATCTCGACAGAAAAAGCGGGCCTCGGGATGTGCTGAGCTGGCGACGTTCAGCCAGCCAGTCCATAAAGAGTTCTCCGGTAACTGACGAATAAGGCACCACGCGGCCACAGCGGTTTTTGGTGTTCTCAGCGCGTACAGTAAGCAGCCGCCGGGCCGGATCGATATCGTCTGTGGCAATTTTACAGAGCTCTTCTCTGCGCAGCGCACAATCGTAGGCCAGCGCCAGCATAAAACGGGTCCGGATATCAGCCCGTCCCGCCACCTCCAGAAAATGCACCCAGTCCTCATCATCGGGGATCCACGGCAGCCGCCGCTGCACCGGTACGATGCCCGGTCTTCCCTTCCCGTTGTTTTTCCAGATGCCCCGTCTGACCGGATTTTTCTCCCGCAACCCCTCCTCACAGAGCCAGTCACAGTAAAGTCGTACCACCGTCAGCCGGTGACGGATAGTGGCAGCCGCGAGCTGGCGACTGAGGTGCAGACTACGCACATAGAGTGCGACCGTGTCACGCCCAGCGGCAACAGCAGTCTGAGCAACGGAGTGGCAGAAAGCGAGCCAGTCATTGATGCCACGGGCATAGGCATCAACAGTGTTTGGGGCACGCAGCAGGTCTTCCTGCAGGCATACCCACCGGAGTGCTGAAGGATCGGCTGCCAGAAAAGGCAGTGTATCCAGCCGTTTTTTCTGCACAGTGCCCCCTTACTAAAATCAGCATGTGTTGTATGAAATATAGTCAATTCCAAATAACATAGACGCCAAGCTGCTGGGTATTAAAATGGGCGCGCCGTGGTTTCAGATAAAAAATGAGGGATATTATGAAAAAATACATGTATTTAGCTCAAATTACGCCTTATACCATTCTATGTCGCAGAGGGTCATGACGGCCCTCGAGGAGCTGACGCCAAAGGTCGAGCAGTATTCGATTGACGAGATGTTCCTCGACATAACCGGCATCGATGGCTGCGAAGACTTTGAGCACTTCGGGCAGCGCCTGCGCGCTCACGTGCTGGCCACAACCGGTCTGACCGTGGGCGTCGGCATGGGTCCGACCAAAACGCTGGCCAAAAGCGCTCAGTGGGCGAGCAAAGAATGGAAGCAGTTTAAGGGCGTGCTGGCGCTGACCACGGGCAACCCGAAGCGGACCGCCACGCTCCTGCAGAATCAGCCGGTGGAAGAAATCTGGGGCGTCGGCAGGCGCATCGCAAAGAAGCTGAACATCATGGGCATTGAAAATGCCCTGCAGCTGTCGCGCGCTCACCCTGCCCTCATCCGGAAAAACTTCAGCGTGGTGCTGGAGCGCACGGTGCGGGAGCTGAACGGCGAGTCCTGCATTCCGCTGGAAGAGTTTGCGCCGACGAAACAGCAGATCGTCTGCTCGCGATCGTTTGGCGAGCGCATTACGTCAAAAGTGGCCATGCAGCAGGCACTCTGTCAGTACGCGACACGCGCGTCCGAAAAGCTGCGCGGAGAGCGGCAGTTCTGCCGCCGCGTGGGCATTTTTATCCGCACCTCTCCTCACGCACCCGGCGAGGTATTTTACGGCAACAGCGCCGGCGAGATCCTGAAGGTGCCTACCCAGGACACACGTGACGTCATTGAGGTGGCCATGCGCAGCCTGGACCGCATCTGGCTGGAGGGGCGCCGCTACATGAAGGCCGGGATCATGCTTGATGACTTTACGCCAAATGGCGTCAGCCAGCTGAATCTGTTCGATGAGGACGGCCCGCGGCGCAACAGCGCGCAGCTGATGAAAGTGCTGGACGGTATTAACCAGTCCGGGCTTGGCAACCTGTGGTTTGCGGGTCAGGGATTAAATACGGAATGGAAAATGAAACGGGAGATGTTGTCCCCGGCATGGACCACGCGCTGGAGTGACATTCCCGTGGCGCGCGTTAAATAGCCATGCGCAGACAGCGAAAGCTGGAGCTGATGCCTGCCGTCACCCTGCCCTCTCAGGAAAATCAATGCCAGAATTCATCCACAATATACAGAGGCTTGCCTGGTTTCTTACCGCTGAAATAACTACCGCGTGGCAACTTGTCACCACTTGAAAGTTGACGCATCCAGTCTGCAAAAGCAGGGCGACGCCGGCAGTACCATCCCTTTAACATGTCGGCTGACTGAGTAAACCCATGCAGGTTCACTCCATACCCGAGCGTCTGCTGCAATAGACCCTGTATTCCCATCTTGGTGCTTTTTTTTGCTGTATTCTTCAGCGTGAGCTGTTTTTCTTCCAGGTATCATTGGCCATGAATGCCGCACGCGACACGCAAGCGCCCCACAGTAGCTGCAGGCCGATTTTTATCAACTCGCTGGCGTGCGGCATGAAGAAGAGGGGCACGATAAATACCGCACTCAGCAGGAATCCCCATTCAGCAGCACTTTTTCTGTCTTTTCCATCAAGCTTTATAAGCCCCATAAATCCCAAAATTAAATTGATCAGTCTGTTCATTGTGACCTTCAGATTCAGTGCCCCCAACATCTTCTCAAATGGCTTGCAACTCTATAGCCAGTAGATTAATCAGGGGATCGCTTTTAATCGTTCCTTTTCAGCCAGTCATCAACAAGGAGGTTGATTACGTCTGTTATAGAAGTACCTTTTCTGGCGCAAGCAGCCTTGAATCTTTGGTGCTTTTCCTCATCAAAATTGACGTTTACACGCTTAGCTTTTCCAGTCACAACTGGAGTGGTGACTACATTTTTAAGATCTCTGTTTTCACCAAAAGTCATTTTCTTATTACTGCTGCTATGAGCCTTTTCAAGCGCCATGTGACTCTCCACGGAAAAATTTCACTGAGTATCTGAGTATCTGAGTATCTGAGTATCTGAGTATCTGAGTATCTGAGTATCTGAGTATAATTAACACTCATATGTGTAAATACTCAATCACTCAACACTACTAACTATCTCTTTTGTAAGGATTTCTATCTCACCCTTAGCTGCACCATCATTGGATTCAAACACACTGTCACCATCGAGAATTGATTTTATATACACCTGTCGCTGAGTTATTGCAGTGCGAAAACATTTGACACCGGTATCCTTGATGCTTTCTTTAAGAACATTGAGCATGGTTGCCTGCTCGATTTTTCGAGTGATCAGGAAACGGGCTTCAACTTTTCGGCTGTATGCTTGCGCTTCAAGCACCGTAACAACACTGCCAGCTGCAGAGAAATCTAAAGGACTTGGAGTAACAGGAATTATGACTAGATCGCTGACCATCACGGCAGCAGAGGTGATTACGGAAAGCGAACCAGCACCGTCGACGATAACGTAATCATACTCAGCAAGATCTTTGCGGATTCCGTAAACATCTTTTTCTGAGGTAGCTGTATATACATCGAAAGTTGCTTTGTCAGACTTACTCCAGTTTGTCAGGCTCATCTGGGGGTCTGTATCAACTACAGCAATATTGTACCCGCTTCTGGCCATAGAAGTGCTGACATTGATAACAGCTGTCGTCTTACCAGAACCACCTTTTGGGTTCAGAAAAGAAATAACCTTCATATTAGATAATCCCAACGTTAAAACTCAAATGAATCTATGAGTAAATGAGTATAGATACTTAAAGCGCATGCTTAAAGTGCTTTTACACATTAACTCAAAAACACAAATGAGTATAAACTCACGAAACATCACTATGTTATTGATAACAAAAAGCAACGTAATCGTAAAAACTCATTTGAGTAAAAACACATATGAGTTTTTATTCAAATGATGTTCTGAAGATGCAGGCATCGATAAACGAAACACAAATTTACGAGCCCTACCCAGTGTCATCCTTTCCTCAGCATCGCCACAGCCTCATTGCCCGGCATCTGAAACTGCACCAGGTGCCGCGCCGCGACGTCCAGCGCAAACACCCGCCTATAAATCTCCGTCGACTTCGCGCTCTTGTGGCCGAGCAGGCTCTGCAGCGCCTTGAGCGGCGTGCCGGCGTACAGCATGTGCATGGCGTAGCTGTGTCGGAAGGTGTGCAGGGTGACCGGCACCGAGAAACTGACTCCCTCTGACGCCGCAGCTTCAGCAGCCACGTTCAGCCAGGTGCGCACCATGCGGTCGGTGATGTCCCATAGCCGCACCCGCTCCGTGCGCCCCGTCTTTTCGCAGCGGCTCTCAATGAGTATGCGCAGGGTGGCGATCATCATCTCCAGCTGCGTGACGTACTGCGCGTCGGACAGTGGCACCAGCCCGTGGGCGTGACGCCGGCGGCGCGGCGTCCAGCCCGGTGCTCTGCCTTATCCTCGCGCTGCTTAAGCGTGGCCTGCTGCACTAACGGGTACTGCTGACGCAGCAGAAAGTCCCCCTCTCGTGAGCGCAAGCGCCTCGCTGATGCGCGCGCCGGTGTTCCAGAGCGTGGTGAACAGCATTTTGCGCCGCAGGTCAGGCATTAAGTGGAGCAGGGCGCTGACATCCGGCGCCAGCAGGTATCTCGGCAGGTCGTCAACCAGCGCGGCCATCTGGCGCAGCGCCAGAGCCGCGGGATAGTCAATGGCGATCGGCAGCTGGGCCGGCTGTAACTGGCCCCCGGTGAGCGCAGGTAAAAATGACTTAGTCATATATTTCCTCCGTTGCCAGCTGTATCAGCCCCGGAACCCGTAAACGTAGTATCTGGCAGTATCAGTTTTTCGTTCGGGACGGCGGCCTATGAATGTCTTTTTCTTTCATGATGCCACTTTTCCATAAGCACCTGCTGTGCTGACCAGGGGGAGCTGTTAAGACGGGTTTTGGTAAATTTAACCGACCTCCGTAGCAGTCTGACTAAGAAAAGAGCTTTCAGCCCTAGGCAGGCATACTGATATTGGCGCTCTCTGACGCTATTAAGATGATGAAATGAGTGGTCCCTTCCGGCTGAAGCGACCACGAATCTGTCAGCTTCTTTCTGCAGGACAGCCAGCTCGCGGATGCTGTACATCAGCCGGTGGGGGAAGGGCACGCCAGCCCCCCGTCACAGCGGAGTAATCGAGGACGGGACTGGAGACCTGAGGGCTTTTATCTCCGGAGGTATAATCAAATTCATTAGTCACGCCGGCGCACCCTACCGCAAACTGCTCCAGCAGAAAGACCAGCTCGGTGGCGATAAAATAACGGTCCCGCCGAGTATTATCATCTGACTTCTTTTTCTCCCGCCGCTGCGTAAGCCAATGTGTCAGGCAGATGCCCGCCAACGCAATCCCGCCAGTAAGCAGGCCAGTGATAAGCCCGGTGACCACGTTACCCCCGATCCAAGGCCCGTGATCAATAATCTCCACGGTCAATGGATGCGATGCCGTTGAAACCAGCCCGTATTCGATAAGTTTTTCGCCAGACACCATTAAAGTCGGCCACCGTTTTCAACGGTCGGAATTAAGTGAACTTCGTTTACGTCATGCGTGACAATCATTGAGTTCTTTCTGAAGTCCGGATCATCACGTACACAGTCATCTTCAACGCGACGCCGCCAGACTCCTTTAGGTCCTACAAAAATGCCAATTACATTTCCTTTATCATCCAGAAGGTGTTTGGCCGGGGCAATCTGTCCAACGCCCTTGATCACCGGATGTTCAGTTGTTCGTTCATGAATCAGAGGGTGACCTTCTTTATGAAGATCGTGGAGTGCGTCTTCACACGTATCCCAAATCTGTTCCCCTGCCATATTTTTTCCTAAAGTTAATGGTGCTATTTATTTCAAATGTAAATTAACCCCTTATTAACAATCACGCCAACTACTAAAACTCAGGTGAATGTTAGCCAACAAAAAAATATCAAAAGATATTATCACGCTTGAAAAGATAAATTACGCACTAATAATCATGATTATATTCCCTTACCTCAATTACCGCATCACCTCCTGCGCCGGATCCGCTTTCTGCCCAATATAGCACTTTACCGGAAGCGTGGCGCGCCCGGTGCGGCGTGTCAGGCGCCGTTTGCCTGCCGGACCTTCCCTGACACACCCCATATGTTGTGCCATAATCAGCTGTATCAGCCACTATATGTTGTGGTCATGGCAGAAAACCGCCCCGCGGGTGTAGAAGATCCGGTTCCTCCCTTTTCCGTATCTGCAGAATTTAACAAACACAGACATGCTGAATGCAGTGAATAAGGAGGGAGGGTTTCAGATGACGAAAAAAAATGTTTTAAGGCATCTAAAGTCATTTTAAGAAGAAAACCTGCATAGCGGAGAGATTTAACGCCGCATGCAGGATTTGTATTCATTAAGCGGGGGAGCCTTCCGAAAAGCAGGAAAGTTATGGGGATTGAACCGGTAGCGCCCTCTTTTTCTTTTACGAATTTTACGTTCTAACGAACCCGATCGACTCCGGCAGATGGCGCAGCTCCGGTCCGTCTTCTGTAAGGTCTATGCTTCTGAGATAGATGCCGCTGTTGAAAAAACGACTGAAACGGGGTCGCTGAATGCGCGGATAATTCGTGCAATTTAGCTGATGGCTGGCGTGTGCTTTAGTCTCACTACCGGCTGCGTTCTGCATTCGCGTCCGGGAGGGCTATCAGCTGTGCTTATTCTGATAAAGATCCCAGCGGTTTCCGTAGAGATCTTCAAACACAACTACTGTACCGTACTCTTCTTCCCGAGGCTCCTCCGAGAACTGAACGCCCTTTGATTTCATACTGTTATAGTCTCTCCAGAAATCGTCCGTCTGAAGAAAGAGAAAAACTCTCCCGCCGCACTGGTTTCCGATAAAACCTTCCTGTCTTTCATTCGAAGCGCGTGCCAGCAGGAGATTACAATCGCTTTCCGGATTGGGTGTGACCACGACCCAGCGCTTGCCGGGCTGTGGCGTATCTTCTATCAGCGTGAAACCCAGTTTCGACGTGTAATATTCTATAGCACGATCATAATCGTCGACTACAACGGCTACATACCCCAGACATCTTTTTTGCGTGCGCATTATGCTCTCCCGATTATTTAGCTGAACATTACACTACAGATTTTTCATTTTTCCCAACCGATAATAGTTTTCTGTACCGGAGCGATAGTATTTTTTTATATTTTGATTTAACTCACAACATTAAAAACAGAACCACTCTGTCTGAAATATGAAAAAAACAGTTCCTGATACAGAATAAAATTTCGGGAAATTCGCTATTTTTGGGTGCAAATTACATAGCAGACTAATCGTTTTCATTGCAGGTAAATATCATAAACATAATTTATGGTATCTACGCAGCCATATGT
The DNA here is from genome assembly GCF_002095465.1 of Pantoea rodasii. Lineage (GTDB taxonomy): Bacteria > Pseudomonadota > Gammaproteobacteria > Enterobacterales > Enterobacteriaceae > Pantoea > Pantoea rodasii. Next base: position 13,276 of record NZ_MLFP01000025.1, read on the forward strand.
GCAAAAAACGATCAAATCATTCAAAGTAAATTCACATCGTTGAAGAAAACAAAATCACAAAAATATATAAACAAATTCTTAACATTTTATATCTATATTTATCAATGAGATATGAAGCAAATTTAAGCGAAGCATTACACTATACATATTTTGAAACATTTGCTAGCTTGGTAACACTTTAACCGTAGTTATATAAAAAAACCCCAATAACAGTGCGAATAGTAAATCATTCTAATCAGCAAACGCCTCCGTCGTGACCCTTAAAAGGAGCCACACGGCACCGCAAAATACAGAATTATATTCAGTATGTATAAGGATGAACTATGCAAGTTGCAGCCGCGTCACGTCCCGCTATGCAGGAAGTCAGAAAACGATTCATCAGACTTAATAACTATCAGAATGACGAGGATCTTTTTTTAAGGAATCCTCCGAATTCCTGAAGTTCGTACGTGATGAAAAATTACTACCTTTGCTGATTCAGGAAATTCTCGAGGATCCCGATTATCTTTCCGAGATCGCTTCAAATTCATACAAACACGTCAATCACTTCTCAAAAGTCGTTCTTATCAATGATGCCAATCAGGATAACTGCCGCCTGACGTTGCATATATGGAAACCGCCGTTTACTGAAGCAGAAATTAGTCAGGAACTGATACACGATCACCGCTTCAGCTTTTCTTCTTATGTATTATGCGGCGAGCAGGTGCACGAAATATTCAGCGAATCGTCTCAGAAATCAATTACCAAAGTTCGCTTTCAAAAATACAAATATCTACCCTCTGACACAGGTAATATCCACGACTGCTTCTTTGAAGAAGATGTCTATCTCGACCAGATAGCTGAAAAGAAGGTCAGCCCGGGAAATGTGTATACGATGCACAACGAAGCTATTCACCGCATCGTTTTTCCGGAGGGCGATGAACCTATCATATCATTCCTTGTACGGGGCCCGCGCAAAAGGAATTATACCCATACCTACAACACATTTTATCCACGTGAAGGAACGGTTTCAAACGTTCCCATGTATACACCGCATGAACTTCATGAATTGCTTTCTTACACCCTGAATAAAATCTGAGGATTTACTATGAGTCTTGTCGTTGATACTGAAGGTTCAGTTCATGAAAAACACGGCGAATACAACATATTCCGCCAACTGGCGGTAAAGGTATTCGCAGACCATATTACCGATGAAGAGTATTATAAATGGCTTGATGAAGTTCCTCTGGAATTAAAGAGCCGGTTTCCTTCTGTAGAATTCAAAGAACGCGACTGGGTGAGGGCAAACCCGCCCCTCAACACAGCCGTTTATTACGATACACCCCATTATGACATCCTGCCTACCGGTGCCCTGCTGAGAACGTCATGCAGCAGACTTACCCACGCCTTCTGTGCTTTTAAAATGCCGGAAGATTCGACCGGTAACCGACTGGATCGCAGGCACGTATTTGAAGGTGATGAGAAAGCCACCATTCAGAACGACCCCAGCGGTCCGTCGGCTGTCGGCATCGTCAAGAGCTTAATCACCCGACATGATGTCGATCAGCCCGGTACATTTCTTAAGATGGCCACGGGGATTTCTCCTGAGCACCTGAGCCCGGCGCTGGTTCTTAAGGGCCACCGCACGACGTTTTACGTGCTGATAGACGGTTATGACGTTCTGCGATGCTCGATTGACCGCTCATCAGTGTTCGATTTCCGCTCAGGAAAGGACGCCGAAGACCCGACTAACTGGAAGAGTTTTCGTGAAGTCGAACTCTCACTCTACCCGCGTATTTCTGATGAAATCAAGGGTGACCCCCGCGTGGTTCTGGTTATCGAAGCACTCCGTGACTCACTGATTAACCGCTTCGATACACATGTTATTTATGACATCAAGTACCAACGTGGCATGAAGCTGCTAGGTAAATACTGAAAATATCCGTGGGGTAATCCGTGCTTCCAGCAATATTTATCACTGCCATTTTGGCCGTCATGAACGGGGCAAAATATCAGTCCCTGAGTAACTATTTACACCAGGCGTATGGCTACCCCACGCATGAAGTAGCCTTTCTTTTTTCCCTTTCTAATTTATGCGGCCTGGCTTTTGGCCTGACTATGCTATCTATACCAGCAGTCCGGGGAAAGCTTTCCGGGCTGCACGCAATGGTTTTAATATTTCAGGCCACGGCCTTTGCTCTGAATTATTTCTGCCGTGACGTTTACGCCGTTATGCTATTTCAGCGGGTCCTCGAAGGATTCGTTTTTGCCTATATCATGAATTTTTATCCGGTAGCGCTTACGCGCTATGCCCGCCCCGAGAAAACTGAACTTGTCATGTGCATGTGGGGGCTGGTTTATGCCCTGGGATTCGCATTTTCAAACGGGATCGCTGCATTTAATATTCCGGATCCCATCGCTTTTAATCTGCCTTCACTCATGCTTTTCGCATGCCTGCTTGTTGCTAACAGAAAAATAATGATTCCGGTCAGCAATAACAATTCGGCAACCGGTGGCGTAAAAAGGCCTCAGATGCTGATTCTGGGAAAAATCGGGTTGGTTGCCGTACCCTTTTTTCTTTTTACATTTGTGTATAACAACTTTCTTTTTACTTATTCTCTGGCGAATCCTGACAGCAATCCTCTTTACTGGATGATGCTGGTTAACGGCGCGGGAATTCTCCTTTCCAATGCGGTGGTTTCTTCCGGCAGGATCTACCCCACCTCATTCCTGGCATGGCTTATCGCTGTGCTCTGGCTGCAGACCCAGTTTGTTTCTGCCGGAAGCCTGCCAGCAGCCGCAGGGATTATCCTCGTGCTGGGCCTTATCGAAGGCGTGGTATTTGGTTTCTTCATCCGGCACTTTGCTTCCGGCGATTTTGACCTAGTCAAGGCGGGTTATCTGGTTTCAGGAAGCCTGGGTGCAACGCTCGGACCGCTTCTGCCGCTGCATTTTGGTATCGCATCGTTGCCGGTTTCTGCGCTTTTCCTGACGTCAGTCATCTGCCTTATGATTCTTAAAGGGTTTAGAAAAAACGGTTCTTCCCCGATTACGGGAGAAGAACATGTCTGACAGGGCGCTTATGTTCTTTAAACCGGAGTTTACGTCTGAAGATCGCACCCACTACTTCAGCGTGGTCCGCCGTTATCTCGATGCGTATGGCCTGTCGATAGAGGCTGACAGTGAGGTGCATGACCGCGATAAAAAAGAAATCATTTTTGATCGCGTATATGCCCGGCTGCTGAACAATGCGCAACAGCCTCTGTCAGGAAAGGTGATCGGTGGATTTACTTATCTGAAAACGGCCTCAGACGCAGACGAAGAACAGCTTTTTCATGAGTGGATTTCCCCGCTCAACCCTGCGCTGCGCATGGGTGAAGATAATTATTACCTTCAGCGTGGCGACCTCCGCGTGGTTAATCCCTTTTGCCCCCATCAGAGGCGCCTTTTTATTGAAACCCCGGGCTCTGTACATCTGTTCATCATTCGCAGAAGCGGATCGCTGTCGTGGGCAGAAATTAAACCCCTCTTACAGGGGGATCCTGTTCAGACGGGCAGGCAGGGCAGGGGCATTCGTTCACACCTGAGCCAGTGCCGCTGGTATACCCCAACCACAAACGGACTTCATCTCTCAGCATCCGACCAGGATGCCCTCAGGGAAACCCAGGCGGTGAAGGAGTTTTTCACAGACAGCAGGCGGAACAGACTATGAAGAAAGAGCTTATTCTTATCCGGCACGGGCACTCTGAGTGGCAGGCCGGCACTACCCGGGACAGGAACAGTCACCTTACTGGTCAGGGAATAAGAGAGGCGGGAAGGCTCTATAATACGCTGTCGGCTTACGCGAACTTGGCTGATTTCCATATCATCAGCAGCCCCCTGCACAGGGCTGTCGAAACATGCCGTCTTGCCTTGTCACGGGCCCGGTTCTCATCGGTTTATTTTGACAGGAGCTTCAGGGAAGCCTCCTTTCATGTTCGCGGCGGCCTGAGTCTCCCGGAGGATTTTTATCCCGAAGCAGACGGGAAGGTCAGCAGTGAATATCAGGATTTTAAGGCCGGGATTAAATCTGCGCTCGCAGACGTGCTTGCTGCGCACGACCGCGTGGTGATATTTACCCATGGCGGCGTCATCAAAACCATCCTGCGCCTTCACTGCGGTTCAGACTCGTTCTGCACTCAGATAGATAACTGTTCGGTCACACACTTTGTGAAAACGACGAAGCATGGCTCCTGCAGAGAGTAAATCACCGATGCTGAGCAACGAAACGTTTTACCTGACTACTGTCGTAATCCTCTGCGCGCTGTGTCAGTCCGTTGTGGGTGTTGGCCTAATCATGATAGGCCTCCCGACCCTGATTCTGAGCGGGTATCCCTTTGATCACGCGCTTTCCATCTGCCTGCCTGGCTCGCTTATCATCAACGTCTTTCAGGTTCTGGCCGAACGCAGCAACTACCGGCGCGCCGATCTTGTATCGTACGCCAGCATTTCTGTCATCTATACGGCATTCCTTTTCTATCTGAACCTGGTCATCGGCCTAAGCTTCAGCAAACTGACTGCGGGGATCATACTGCTTCTCACTGGCCTCGTAGGTTTTGTGCCACCTGTCAGGGAACGATTCCTGAAAACGCTGAATGTCAGACCTGCCGTTACGAATACCGCAATTGGCGTTATCCATTCCATATCCAGTCTCGGAGGATCGCTGCTGTCTCTGACGGGTACCGCCAGATACGCCGAAAGCACAGACGCCAGACGTTTTATCGCCGGTGGGTATTTATCACTGGGGATGATACAGCTTGCCTTCTATTCCACCCACGGCGTCAGCATCACTCCCGTGTTGTATTCACTGATCGCGGTTCCGGCCTACTTTATCTCACGTACGCTGGTCTCGCCTTATGTTAACCATCAGAAATTAAAAGCGTTTATTTTCATCCTGATTCTGATTTACGGCGCACTGCTAATTAAACAGTCAATGTGAGGCAAGCATGGAAAATATCCTTTCCAAATATTTAGATACAGAGATTGGGGTTTCTTTCAGCAGCGGTAAAGTAGACGCCGCGACCCTTAAATCGTTTAACTCCGGATTCATCGTCATTCAGTCAAAGGAAACCGTACAGCACATTCCCTTCCATTCGGTGATCCGCTTTATCGAAGCAGGCGATGAGGCTTACTTTCTGCTGCGAAAGCGTTCCCACCCGCTGACGATTGTTGTGACGCCCGTAATGAGCGTTATTTCCACCTACTGACGCCAGAATCGGGAGCCGGATATGACCAGAATAACCACCACAGAAAACCTCCATTTTCTGACGACCAGTCCGTGGAACATTCCATCCGTGCGACACGTCAGGGACCGCGATCCCCTGCTCATCACCGTGTCAGGCAATTACAATCTGGGTAAGTCTGCATTTATGCGGCGGCTGGGTGCCCGCCTGTTTCTGCAGGATAACTACACGATACTTATCGATGAGAGTTCTTTCCGGCATCCTCAGCATCCTTACGGGGTGAGAGAGGCAGAAGCCAATTTCTTTTCTTTTATTAATCATATGATGGCCCAGAGGGACATCCTGATTAAGTCGTGGCTGAACTGTGGCTTTAATGTCATCATTGAGCGGTCATTTACTGAGGACCTGATGCTCAGCAAACTGCTGAACGGGATATCATTACTCAGCGATAATGAAACGGCCTTGCATGTAAATCTGCATGATTCTTACGTTGCAGCCAACCGTAAGTCCGATTGCGTCTTCTACTTCAATTATCCCGCAGAACGTTCAAAAATGAACCACGAAGCTGCGGTCAGTTCCGGCCAGATACCGGCATTTTTCTGTGGGGGTATCGATCGGGAAGAATGGTTTTCAGCCTGCCACCGTCTGTATCAGGATTTTCAGGACAGCCTGCTCTCAGAGGGCGTGGCGGTCATTGAGCACAACTATGATTGCTACGAAGACGCACTTCTGGGCAATTTTATGCACCGGTTTTTCTGAAAAATATTTGTCAGCCCTGTATCAGAATTTGGGGCTGATGACTTTTCCGCGGACCTACGTTAAATCATTCCACTCGCCTTACCCACAAAGTCACCTGGATTCTGCACTACCTTTTACCAAAGAAAACTGTGAAGAAACCTTCATCAGCCATGCCATATTTAGCGGATTTATTCTGACTGTTCTGGCTCCCTTTTTTTATCTCCTTCTCAGTAACGTTACTTAAATAGTTCGTCCTCACCTGCAAAGCCTAATCTGCGGAGATGAGGCTTTAACTCCGGATAGCTACCGCAGTATTAAGCGTCGCCCGAATCAGCTCATTCTGGAACTTCAGAGTGTAACTTCATCTCTTGCAATGGCCTGATCCAGGTTCTGAACAATTTCATTCCTGACAAACATGTAATATCCCCTGAATACGGGCGTTCTGATAATCCATTCAGGGCGAAATCGGGCAGTCAATCTCCCCCGGTATACCCTAGAGACACTACGGTTTTTCATGTCTCATCTCGCATATGGAACCACCTATGTGATACCCTTATTTGAGATACCACCTAAATAATTCTTTTGGAGTTCAGATGTACGTTTTCGGTTATCTCCGCGCATCTACCTCAGAACAGGATGCTACACGAGCAAAGAAAGCACTCAGGGATTTTGCCCTGATGCACAACAAGCGTGTTGCCGGCTGGTATGTTGACAATATCTCGGGCACAACGATGAATCGGCCTGAGCTGCTCCGTCTGCTCGATGACGCAGAGCCAGGTGACGTTATTCTGATTGAACAGGTTGACCGGCTTTCCAGGCTCGATGATGAAGGGTGGAACATACTGCGTTGGCAGATTGCTGACAAACAGCTGTCAGTCGTCAGCCTCGATCTCCCTACCAGCTACCTTGCCCTGAACAACTCAGTGACCGACAGCTTCACACACAGCATGCTTAAAGCCATCAATGCCATGATGCTGGATATGCTGGCCGCTATATCCCGTAAAGACTATGAGGACCGGCGTCGACGTCAGGCAGAAGGAATCGTCAAAGCCCGCGAGCAGGGCAGATTCCGGGGAAGGGTGGCGGACCTCGCAAAACATGAGCTGGTCCGTAACCTGAGAATCACTCAGGAGAAATCGATTAACGAAACGGCCCGGCTAGCTGGCGTCTCCCGGGCCACTGTTATTCGTGTTTGCAGACAGGCTGATCATGAAGGGAAATCGTAGTGAGTGCAGACCTGATTATCAGTGAACACCCCGTTTTTGCTACATGCGGTATTTTCAGCATAGAAAGAGATTACGGGGGATTCGGCGACAGAATTTGCACCTTTTCAGTCGTTCTCCGTGATGGCAAAAACGCATGGATGAAAATGTCGCTTCGGCATGATTCAGATAAATGGATAGTGATTGTCCGAAAGCATCCGTTTCTGGATGCCTGGGCCCGCTCTCGGCAGGAGCGCCAGCTCTCAACCGGCGATGAGTCCGCCTGGAGAGACGATTATAAATTTCATCATGCTGAAAAAGGGTTCTCGCACGGGCGTGACAATCCCGTTCAGCTGGCATGGTGCGATGCGCATTATGAAATGGACAGAGGTCTGCCTGTGATGCATACAGGTTTTACAGATGGCATCACGCGCACCATCTGGCTTCTGGCCAACGGCGCTGAAATATTTCCTGTCAGCGTGTCCTCAGAGAAAGGCGCCCGTCTTCTTTTCCGGGGCGCTGGCGACAGAAAGACACAGCCGGTCTCAGTTGCATATCTGCAGTCGCTGTTAATATGACGTCAGGTAGAAACCAGTCATTATTTAATGACCGGAATATCACGGAGTCGGTTCGTATACCCGGGCGAGAACATATCGCGTTTCATCTGCCATCTGCTGTTGTGGTCCCCTGACGCGCAAATCACACCTTTCAACGGTCTTAGCGGACGATATTGTTAAGTGCCACCTGAGTTAACCTACCCGCTGCGGCGCATGAGTTCTTTCAGGAGCCCGGCCCAGCTCACGTCCTCCGCGTTCTTGCGGTTGTGGTGCAGAAATTCGGCGTGATGCAGCAGCTGCTCGCCCATTTCGGCAAGTCCCTTACCGTAGCTGTCGTAAAGGTGCGCGTACTCCTCCGCCAGGTGCTGAAGCTTCAGGTTCAGCGTGTTGTGCTGTGAGGCAAAGATGTCGCGTTCCAGCGCGTTAAGCTCCATGTGCTTCAGCTTTTTTTCCACGGGGTTCCCCTCATACATTGCGAGATAACAGTGTAAACCGCTCACGCAGGGAAGGGCAGAACAAAAACCCCGGCAAAAGGTGATCGGTCATTCGGTTAAACTTGCTGATTAAGGAGTAAACCCGAATGGCACAGCGGAGAAACCGGATCGTATTGCCCTGGTGTTGGCCGTCCGGTTCCCCCGCATTCACTATATGTGGTATCGACAGGGCAGGGGACGGATTCGGTAAACCACCCATAAACCCGAACGCCGGGAAGAGGGCGTAAAAAAACCGCCTGACGGCGGCCGCGTAGCGGTTTTATAAGACTCTGACAGAATCAGCTTCCAGTTTTTCCCACTCTACCTTGTTAAGAACAACCTCCGTTACCCTTGAGTTAGCCAGGGTCAGTCTGTATCTGCGGTCGCCATAAATGAGTTGTTCGTCTTTAACACGCTCAAACTCCACGATCGCTACTTTTTTATAACCGAAGTACGAACTGTCTTTTATTTCAGCAAACATAAACACTTCTCCAGCAGGCGTCCCTTAGAGCATAGAATCATACATTCTGCGTTAAGTCTCTCCAAAGTAATTCGGCGGAATCACTGTAAATCGAAAGGCAAAAAAACCCGCACGGGGCGGGAAAATTGAGAGAAAGGGAAAGGTTCTCTCGTACCCTGCGTGCTGTGTATGACATTTCATAAAAAGTATGAAGCCGATAACAGTTTAGGGGATAATGCCGGAGCAGCAAGGCAGGTAGGAAGTTATTCAAGCTGAAAAACGCGCTGGATCGCAAATCCAATCTGTACCTGATTGTGTGCCTGTCTATCGGGTTACCATATATTTTCGTTTAATTTCACTTGCAGATTTCTCGATGCCCGGATAAACCGTCTCTTCATGTATATTGAGTATTCTTAGCTCTTTAAGAATATTTTTCTGATTCACAATGTTTATTCGGTAAATAGGAAAACCTTCATCATTATCAGGCAAAATTGCATCATTACCAAAAAGCAGAAAAGCACCCGACTGGGAAGATATTCTATTATTGCTGACCCTGCCTCTGACGAAGATTATTTTCGACAAGTCAGAAGGTTCAATCTTGTTAGTGAAGTAGGGTTTTTCATCCCGGATGTAATGAACAAGTTTTGCACATGCATCCTGCTGGTTAAATTCATTAATGTCTTTTTCATAATTCAGTTTTTATTTGTACTCATGCGGCAGCATTGCAAGATTGGCAATACAGCTTACGGTATCTGACTCGTAAAACTTAATTTTATTCCTTTGGACTGAAAATGAGATTACCTGACCGACTTTTTCGCCCGTATCATTTACGCTTGCAAGACACGCAAAATATAAAGCGATCAAAGGATTTGACGTGATATCAAGCAGTCGCGTCGGAAGCCCGTAATTCTGCATTCTTACCAACTTATCCAGCATATACTTATCATTCTGAAATTCACCCGGTTGCGATGTCAGTATATCCCTAACCATTGTTGATTCATTTTCAAGGTGAAGTGAGTTACCCTCTTTATTAAGTCTGAATAAAGAGGGCTCCAGTTTGTATTTGTTGTCCGAATGGCCGCGATAAAATACTTCTTTATCCTCATCCCTTTCATTCCCGAACACCAAGTGTAGGAAAGATTCTACGGAATTCACACTTGGATAATAATGTTGCGGTACAGGTAACTCTGGATTGACAGGTTCAACCTTCATAGATTCTAGGTGCATCGATTCAAGGATAGTGTTGATGTCTCCGTCTTTGACCGCCCAATGAGTTCTGTTTAATCCAAAAAAACCAAGGCTTAAAAAATTTTCAACTACCTTTTCATCTACTAAAACTCTTTTACCGTAATCCTTTTTAATATCAAAATTGAAAACAACATCCTTTTTATTGATATGCATTTCTGATACATCTGCCAATCTTATATTGATATATCTGGTTTCATCATCACTCTCCCAGTCCGTGTAAGCTTCAGTCATTATTAAAGTGGGCAAGTTGCTTATAAAGCTGAGTGATTTGGCTGTTACGGGATAGAGTTTATCGTAAATATATTCAGGAGTACCCTCAAGCATACGAGTAAGCGGAAACGTATCACTCCCATTCATAATTACATGCATCGGCCACCCTTCAAAATTGTGAGGTTCACCACCAATGATTAGATTAAACATGCAGATTATCCTATAGTTTTTGATGTAATTCTGACTCCAGTTATAATTGCACAAATGCCTGCGACTGCGGAAGATAACCTTCAATTTTGCTTCAAATATAGTTTCATGTTTTATTGTGGATGTTATCAGGCTGGTTTAATGAAAAGAAAAGGAACTATATGAGTCATTCATTACTGCACGAACTTCTGCCGAGACGCCTGCATGCATGTGAAGCAGTAAGAACCACGCAGGCACGGAAAAAGGAACTGACAGAGGAAGCGCTGGCAAGGTCGGCGGCACCTCACGTTGAAAAAGTCATCGCTGAAATTGAAAAAGCGGCAATGGCGGGGCGGGGTAAATGCAGCTATACGTTTGAGACAGACAGTGACGTGGCTGAGTTTGCGTGTGATTACATCCGAATGACGGGGTATCAAGTAGAAGAAATCGCTGAGAAAGGAAACGGTTACACTGTCGTGATCCACTGGTGGGAATAGATAAAACTCACATTTGATTATGCCCTATTCACAAAACAGCATTTCTTCGACAGAAGTACAGATCATCATTTAATAACCGGGATATCGCGTAGTCGCGTGGTGTACCGTGGGGACAGCATTTCGCGCTTCATCTGCCAGCTGCTGTCCTGAGCCCCCTGGCCCGCAAACCATACCTTTCCCCGGCCCGAACGGTTGATGCCGTCCAGCGCCGCCATCAGTGCGTCAGCGTTGGCGCGCGGCAGCTGCTCGCTGAACATGTCGAACTGCGCCACGCCTGACTGATAAAAATCACCCAGCATGACGCCGGCCTTCGCGTACCGGTAGCCGTCACGCCAGATAGTACCCAGACCCCGCAGCGCGGAATCAATAATGTCCCGCGTATCATTCGTCGGATAGTCGCAGATGCACGATGCCGTATTCGAGTACTGCGGCCCGTCCCCGTGCCGGCCCGTGGCGATAGAGACGCTGATGTGCCGGCAGCGGGCGTCCTGCTCCCTGAGCTTTTCCGCCGCGCGTGTGGCGTAAAGCACCACCGCCTGCTGTATGTCCTCCAGATGCGTGACGCGCTGCCCGAAGGAGCGCGAGTTCACTATCTGCTGCTTCGGCGGTGGTGCGTCCTCAAGCGCCAGGCAGGACTCTCCGTTCAGCTCTCGCGCGGTGCGCTCGGTGATGACGTCAAAGTTCTTTCGTATCATGCTGGCGTTGCTGTCGGCCAGCTGCAGCGCCGTGGTGATGCCCAGCTGGTTCATGCGCACGCTGATACGCCGCCCGATGCCCCAGACGTCGCTGACGTCAGTCAGCTGCAGCAGCTTCCGCTGCCGGCTCCGTTCGGACAAATCCACCACGCCGTTTGTCTTCGTCCACTTTTTGGCCGCGTGGTTGGCGAGCTTGGCCAGCGTCTTGGTCGGGCCGAAGCCCACGCCGATAATCAGCCCCGTTTCCTGCCGGATGCGCGCACGCATCTGCTGGCCGAACGACTCCAGTGGGATCAGGCTGCCAATCCCGGTCACGTCCAGAAAGCTCTCATCAATGGAATAGACTTCCTGCCCCGCCGCCATCTCTCCCAGTATGGCCATCATGCGCGCCGACATGTCACCGTATAGCTCGTAGTTGGAGCTGAACACGTGCACGCCGTTCTCGCGGAAGAAACGCTCGTTCTGAAACAGCGGGGCGGCCATTTTAATGCCCATCCGCTTCGCCTCTGCCGAGCGGGCAATCACGCACCCGTCGTTGTTAGAGACGACGACGATGGGCCTGCCGCGCAGGTCGGGACGGAACACGGTTTCGCAGGAGGCATAAAAGTTGTTGGCATCCGCAAGGGCAAACATGGTCACTCTCCGGCGGGTCCGCTGAATCCCAGCCCGGCCACGTCGGTGAGGGCATAGGCCACCACGCCCCAGACCGGCAGCGGCTGGCTCACGTCGATCAGCGTGACGGTTTCATCCGCATCCGGCGCCTGCAGGGCGGGAACGGGGTTGAGCAGCAGGCGCCGCAGCGTAAGTTCGCCTTCCACCTCGGCAACAATGAGCTGGCCATGCGTCGCGCTCAGCGCCCGGTCGATGGCCAGCACTGAACCTTTCACAATGCCGGCGTCAGGAAAAGTGCTGTCGCTGCGCATCAGATAGGTGGAATGAGGGGAGAGGCTGACGAGGTCACCCAGGTTCAGGCGCGTCTCTCTGTAATTCTGGGCCGGGCTCTGAAAGGCCATAGACAGTCTCCGTTCTGACAGCAGGTAACCGCGGTAAAATGAGCATGCATTGTTTAACCGGATTCAGTGTCGCGGGGGCATATCACATGCGCGCGCCCTGCAGTATTTTACGCGCCCGATTATCCACTGTCGCCAGGGGTGGGCTGCCGGCCGTCTGAGCAGCGTCTGCCACTGCGAGGCGGCAGGCGGCCAGTCATGCGCCATTTCCGCTCTGACGGCGGGCTGACTCAGCTTCTGATAATAATTCATACGTGCTCCTGACAGCTCCTGTGTACAACGCGTACAGGCCGGATGACATCTCTGATATCAGTATAAGCCGCTATTCTTACAGCCACAGCGGGAGCTCACCATGTGTGGAAGATTTGCGCAGTACAGCAGCCGTGGTGAGTATTTTGACGTGCTGTGCATGACATAGGATGAAATTACGCTCGACCCGGAGCCCATTGGCCGGTTCAACGCCGCGCCAGGCACGCGTGTGCTGCTCCTCATCGGGAGCAGGCCAGAAATGCTGAACCGAATTAAGGTCCAGGTAAAGCTGCCCGTAGTGGCTCTTAAAACCAATTATTTTAAAAGCCGACCAACAGGATTTTAAAGGAGAAGAAAACAGTGTTATCAACGAAGGCCGCAGCCGGATTTCTCATTTTTAGTCATTATTCAGCCCTGTTTGTGTACGGGAGATCTCATGCCGTCTAAACCGGGTATCCGACACGATCTTACGCTGGGGCTCTACTGCCTGCCCGCCATCATCTTTATCAGCGTTGCAGGCTATTTGACCGACCATGTTGCCGCAGCCAGTATCGCAACAGGTGGCGCGATTACCCTTGCTTTCGGAGCAAACAAAACATGGGGGGGGTCATCACTGTCATTGCTCGCAACCACTGTGGCGGGTCTTATTTTTTCTGCCTGGCTGGGTAGTCTGACTGGAAATATATTTTCCCTGTATGTGGCCGGTGCACTGCTTTACACCGGCTTGTATGTGGTGATGGCTAACATCGATGTCAGTGCATGGTGGATGCTGCAGCAGTGGACAATTACTTACCTCGTGTCGGGCAGCTTTGCCGGAACCCCGGAGCATGCCCTTCTGCGTGCCGGCCTTGTCGGCGCAGGCGGAACACTACAGATGATAATTCTTGCAATAATTTTCCAGCGACGAAACTTTCAGCTTCGCGATTTCAGCCCGGGCACGTGGAAACGTTTTTTAATGCATTTTCTTGTTAAGTACAAACATCGTGTCCATCTGCAATGGTCAGTCATATGCGGCATGCTGGGGATGGCTGGTGCGCTGACGGCAGTTCATCTGCTAAACCTGACTAATGGCTACTGGGCGGGTATGACGCTGCTCATCTGCCTGCGAAATAATTACCGGGATACGTTGTCAAGGGTGCAGGCACGTGTGCTTGGCACGCTGACAGGCTGCATTACGGCAGCCGGCCTTATCGATTACTGCAGCAGTTCGTTATTCATAATGGCTGGCTTTATTATCACCGGATTTGCTGCCTTCACCTTCTCTTATTCAATGATTAATCGCTCGTATGGCCTCTTCAGCTTTCTCATCACCACAATGGTGGTTTTCATGATCTCCGGATTCGGCATTCCTCAGACAGGTATTGCCCTGCACCGGTTTGAGTCGACTGCCCTGGGAGGGGCAACTGCTATTCTGGCGATCATACTTACCCGTATGGCCACGCGCGAACAAATTATGAAGGTTAGCCGCTCAGGGACAGGATGATTTTTCATCATTAATGCCATCCACTGGACGATGGGCGGGGCACGTCAGCGTGACGCCCGCTACGAACGCCAGGATAAGTACCGAAAACATGCATGCCATGCAGGTCACCTGCGAGGGCCAGTGCATAATGTCAGACAGCAGAATCCTCACGCCGATACCTTAAATGCAGGGAGCCATTCAGCAGAGCGATATCAGAGATAGCCTGTGGGCTCAGGCTATGCTCCCCCTTAATGATCTTATCCACAAATACACAGGAGCGATCCAATAACAGTTCCACTTAGATCCCTTAAGTTCCATATAGATCCCGGCCCTCTGCAAACCCCGCCATCGCTGGCCTGAAGCCATATCCGGATGTGTACTGAAGGGATCTTCGTGTGTGTTGGCGGGTGAAATATGTGTGCCAGCGGGATGGAAATGTGTCGTGCCGGGATGTATTGTGTGTGCTGGCGGGAAGAGCCCGGATCATACTCTTGACCAGCACATACGCGCAGGGAATTCACATAACAAAATGAAAGAAAACACTTTTATTGGCGATGCGCTGTACAGCGACATGATCAGCAAGGAAAAACAACTCACAGTTAATTCTAATAATACCGTGCAGCCCGTCGCGCTAATGCGACTGGGCGTTTTTGTGCCCAAGCCTTCAAAATCGCAGGGGGAAAATAATGTTGTGGATGCCTCCGAGCTGTTTTCCCAGCTGGAAATCGCCAGAGCTGAAGGTTACGACAACATCAACATTGCGGGCCCGCGTCTGGATATGGACTGCGACTTCAAGGTCTGGATTGGCGTCATCTATGCATTCAGCAAGCACGGGCTTAATTCAAATAAAATCGAGCTGAAATTTAGCGATTTTGCAAAAGGGTGTGGGTTTTCAGCCAAGCGCATAGACAGTCGTCTGCGCAGTGCCATTCATGAATCGCTGGGTAAACTGCGTAATAAATCGATCTCGTTTAAGCGGGGAAAAGACGTACGTGGCAGCTACCAGACAGGCCTGCTCAAAACCGGCTATTTTGACGCTGACAAAGACATTGTTCAGCTTGAAGCCGATGAGAAGCTCTGGGAACTTTTTCAGCTCGATTATCGCGTGCTTCTGCAACAGCATGCTATTAAGGCGCTTCCAAAGAAAGAGGCAGCCCAGGCCATATATACCTTTATTGAAAGCCTGCCCGCTCATCCCATACCCGTGGCCTTTGCGCGCCTGCGTGAACGCCTTTCGCTCTCTAGTTCGGTGAGCGAACAAAATCGCACGATCAAAAAAGCGCTGGAGCAGTTGCAGAAAATCGGGTATCTGGAATTTTCACTTGTCCGTAAAGAACGTGAGAATTACCTTATTATTCATAAACGTAATCCAAAACTCAAACCATCAGATCTGCAATGATATGAGACAGGCGGGTCTGATCTGGCTATCAGTAAACGTGTGTGCTGCCGGGCACGCTATCAGGAGCAGAATACCCGTGTGAATGATCAGGATCGGCTCATTCGTGTGTGCTGTCGGGAAAGGCTCTTCTTCACCTCGTATCTGAGTCTGGTAACGCCCTTAAGATGTGCGCTGGCGGGAAAAAACTCCGTCATTCCCCCGCCAGCGCACATCCTCGGTATTCTTATCCCATCAGCACACACTTGCATGCTTCTTATCCCGCCAGCGCACATCTTAAGGGCCTGCACCTGTAGCTGGCAGCCTGATTATCCTCATATATATGCACCACGTATAAGCGACAGCCGGACTGACGATGGCTCAGCACGGTTACTTTGCGCTCTCTCAGCACTGCAGCACTTTCCCGCTGGCACACATGCTCTCGGCAGTACTCTTCTAAATATCTCAGTGCGCACGACTTTGCCAGTGGAAATCGAGGCTAACGGCCTCCCCGTCCTTCTCCATAATTATCCGTTCTCTGGCACAGACGCCGTTGGGTATGACTTTTTTCCAGTGCCGGTCTGTCAGCTCCGGATGCACGGGGATAAAAAATATCCCCGTCAGAAGCCACAGGCGGGATTCAACCTGACTGACCATCTGGGGTGACAGCCAGAGCGGCATGCTGAAACCCAGGGCGCGGGTGTCCGCAATCCGCAGGACACCCTCTGGTGGCGGTGAATCGGCAAACACGACCGCGGGCAGAGGAGCACGCAGGCAGAGAGAACCGTACCGGGGAAAGCTGTCACCCTCGACCGTAACAGGAAAATCAAGATGTGCCGCAGAGATACCGGCGGCAGAAGACGTCCTCCCGCTGAATCTGTCCTCGCTGTAAATCATGCCGGTAAGATTTTCTTCCCGGACAGCCCGGGCGTGCGCGTGTTCAGCAACAGCGCTGCAGAAGGCGCTGAACGTAGATGCTGGCATCTCCCCGAGCGGATAGCGCCGGAAAATGATTTCCCGCTCAGGATGGTTGAGGAGTGACTGTCCGCGGGTCTGTAAAACATTTTTGAGTGTGAGCTCAAACCCGTCGCGGGATACCAGCGTCCAGAACAACCAGGCTGCCGCATCTTCCAGCAGCTGTGGGTGAAATTCATTTTTCATGACGTAATTTTCCTTATGTTATCCCGGAGCACCCGACTGAAGGGAACGGGGCGAAACCTTTGTATGCCCCGTCGGAACTATGATAATCATGCGACAGCAGTCAGCTGATCTCGCTGGTCAGTTCTCAATAAAAACGTTGCTTCGTGACAGCCGCACCCAGCCTGCGTGGCAGAAACTGGTTGTCCTGCAGGCAGGCCGCTAAGGCCGCCCCGGGCAGGGTCGCTGACGTTAAGATTATCTTTATTATCCCTGATTTTATTTTGATTGCGCCTCCGGAGTGACGCCGTTCCATTCCGGCATTGTAGGCCATGAGACCTTTACGGGTAAAATGATTGCAGATATATATCAGGCGGCAGCGCAGCGCTTTCCGGCGTTCAGCGCAGCACGCGAAGGATCCCGTCGCTCATGACCTGCGCCGGACTGGTAAGCACATTCCGACCCGCCTGTGCAGGCGCAGCCGCGGTGAAAATACTTAAATTTGCTTAATCCACTGAAACTGTGCGCGATAATTTGTAAAATCGACGTATTGCGGCAATCAGCCGCGGTTTTAGGGGATAGGGAATGCTGGAACTTTTTGACGTGAGCTATGAAGAGCTCAGGACAACGCGGGCGTCAGAGCTTTACAGGCTGCGCAAGCAGACCTTCAGTGACCGCCTGGGCTGGGACGTGGTCTGCAGCCAGGGAATGGAATCGGACGAATTTGACGGGCCGGGCACGCAGTACATTCTCGGACTTTATCAGGGGCAGCTTATCTGCAGCGTCCGCTTTGCCGCTCTCAGTCAGCCGAATATGATCACTCACACCTTCCGCGACTGCTTCAGCACGGTAGCGCTGCCAGCCGATGGGACCGAATCCAGTCGTTTTTCGTGGACAAGGCGCGCGCACGCAGCCTGCTGGGCGAGAGTTATCCGGTCAGTCAGGTGCTGTTTCTGGCCATGGTGAACTGGGCACAGCAGCGGGGACATGCCCGCATCCACACTATCGTAAGCCGGGCCATGCTGACCATCCTGCGCCGATCAGGGTGGCAGATTGCCGTGCTAAAGGAAGCACACCTCACCGAAAAAGAGCGGATTTACCTGCTGACGCTGCCGGCGTCAGGCGAAGACCAGCTGAAGCTGGCAGGCTCCGTTATCGCCCGTACGGGCTGTGAGCCTCAGGAGGCCACTACCTGGCCGCTGAAGCTGCCGGTCTGATCAGATCCAGCTCAACGCCCAGGCGGATGGCCTGCCGGGCGTTGCTGACTCCGAGCTTCACAACGACATTCTTGATGTGAAACTTCACCGTACTCACGGAGATACCGGTAATGGCCGCGATCTCAGCATACGTCTTACCCATGCTGGCCCAGTAAAGAACCTCGTTTTCCCTCACCGAAAAAATCGCGCCACCGGCACTTTCACCCGATGCTTTCGCTTTGTCGGCCAGCGATCCTGTGAGCTTGTACATCTGCTCGTTGAAGTCGATCAGCAGCATCTGTAGCGCACCCTGCTCAGCAGAAATCCGGGCTTCAAGCCCTTCCTGCCCTGAGCCATTAATGATGAGCGACAGGAGCGCAAGATTATTCATGTGGTCATGCAGCACAAAGGTGAACCCGTTGACGATGTTGTACTGCCGCGACAGCGTGAAAATTTTAGTAAACCGCAGGTCGGACATCAGCGTGATGTTTTCGTCCCAGGAAAAAGGCGAGGTGCGCTTGAAAGCAGAAAGAATTACGGGATCGGTCAGCTGGAAATTGTTGGCACGATAGAGGCGAACCCACTCGTCCGGATAACTGGAAATAATAAGAACTTCTGAAGGTTTTTTTTGTTAACGACGGTATAGGCATATTCAGGCGAGCCATAAGGCTGCAGCTTTCTCTGGATGTATGCCTGCAGAGTATCTGTAATCGTGTTGTTTCCAGTAAAAAAAGCAAACATCACTGCTCCGGGTGGTTTCGTATTGCGGGTTTTAAACCATACCTGCACTAAAGTACAGGCCACACAATACTTAAGCATAACTTACAAACGAAAGGCAAGCAGTTACAATGCGTGTAAGTTGTTGAGGCAGAAAAAAAACCTGACCTTTCGGTCAGGTAGCTAATACAGCCAACACCAGGGAAATCCGGTCAGACGGTACGCAAACAATAAAGTTACCGCTGACCGGATTCACATTTTACCATCTCCCCCTGCCGCAAGGCAATTCATCGCGTTTAATCTGGTCCTGTTTCCGCAGCCTGCCGTCAGGTTCAGCCATTGCTGTCGTCGACGTTAAGCAGCACCGGGACAATGTCCTGTCCGGCCCGTCCTGAAAGGATAAGGAAGCGGTGCCATACGTGATAGGGCACAAACGCAAAGCCCAGACGATACTCATGCAGCAAGTGCGAGGCTTCACCGCCCATGCCCAGCAGAACGGCTAACCTGTCGTCCGTGGCATACTCCGGTACACACGCCTGGAAGTGGCCGAACCAGGCGCAGACCACCTCTCTGGCAGGTGGTTTCCACTCTTCCGTCATTTCCCGCAGATGCGCGGTGTCGTAGTCGCGGTACCGGAACGAATCCGGCCCTGCGACGGTTGGTGCGCCCAGTCCTTTAAGCATGAGGCTGATGCTCTGCGCACGTTTTCCTGACGCAGGGCTGATCTGTCAGAGCCCGGTTCCTGGGTTACCAGTTCTTTCATTGTCATCCTCTTATCTGAATATGTTGGAATCGCTCCGGCAGGCTGACATTAAGGCTATGCCGGCCGGTCGTCACTAAAGCAGGGGATCGCCCGCAGCAGGCACAGGCACGGTGGAAGCGCCTGGCCGTTACAGCGGGCGGGCATCATATGCCATTAAGATCTTCCAGACGAGAATATCGGCAGCAACTTACGTTCAGCTGAGTAAAAAATGGTTAAACCGTGCAGAACAGCCACGCACGTGCTGTGAAGATTTCCAGGCTGCTCACGGACGGCAAAGGTGTACCTGCAATCCTGAGTGTCGGTCTGGGCGGATCCGGGAGCCACTGTAAACAGTAAATGCGCTCAGAAAATGTCAGATCTGAGTAAAAGACGCATGCAGAGGGGCGTAGCAGATGCCAGCGTGCATATAGTGTACATTTTTACAGTATACAGTGAACCCAGGCGAAAGCAGCCCGCCCGGATCCCTCAGCATTGATGTCATACAGGACGAACATCCGATAAGCAGCATTTCCGGAAGCTGCTAGTGCCGTTTAGCGGGCAGACTTAAAGATGGCAGATAAATGGACGTTCTGCAGGTGCCGGCGCGATCCATCGCATTCCCTGACTGCTGCTTCACGCCCTGCAGCCGCCGGCTGGAGCGGCCCGTGGATCCATACCGACGGTCAGGGTGCTTTCATCTCCACGTGACCGCCGTTGCTGAAAGTACCGGCCGCTACCAGAAACGCCAGCCGGTCAGATGCAGCGCGCGGGCGATGCCCCCTAGCGCGGTGAGGATGAGCAGGCCAGCCAGCCCCGCCATGGCGCTGAAGCCAAACCGGACGAAAAGAAAATAGCCGGCCACGCACCCCGACAGGAACGAGACGATGGTCACGAGGTGCGTGCCGAGCAGCG
>NZ_MLFP01000026.1 GCF_002095465.1 Pantoea rodasii
AAAGTTCAGGGCTTTTTTACGTCTGCAGTCAGGCCTTTTTACGTCTGAAATTCAGCCAGTCAGGCAAAAATCTCCCCCTTACTGACGCGTTTTCAGCCAGTTTTCGATAAAGTCAGCCACGTTAACCGGCTGATTAATATCGAGAAGAGGGATGTTAATCGCTAATTCCGCATCGGTTGCCAGCGCAATCACGTATTCATCCAGTAAATCAGCAACAAGCCACGAGAAATGCTCTGAAGTTGGCGGGTGATTTGCTGAAAATCGCTCAAAATTTCAGTCTAAAACCCCTTATTAATCACAATTTACCACCTCTAGCCGTATTCAATTCCCGAAACCGCCCAACACATGCTTTACTGAATCCTTTGGCAATAATTTATCGCAAGGAAATGAGGTAAGACATGACCGACTCACTACAACAAAAAGTGGTAACACCTGCATCAGTAGCAAGCAGCAAACAACGCATCTGGGCGATTGTTGGCGCATCATCGGGCAACCTGGTTGAATGGTTCGACTTTTATGTATACTCCTTTTTCTCACTCTATTTCGCTCACGTATTCTTCCCAGCGGGCGATACCACAACACAGTTATTGCAAACCGCGGGCGTATTCGCCGCCGGATTTTTAATGCGCCCCATCGGCGGCTGGTTGTTTGGTTACATTGCCGATCGACATGGCCGAAAAAGCTCGATGCTGATTTCAGTCTGCATGATGTGCCTGGGATCATTAGTGATCGCCTGCTTACCCGGTTACGGAGAAATTGGCGTTGCTGCGCCGGTGATCCTGCTGTTGGCGCGAATGTTTCAGGGCTTGTCGGTGGGAGGAGAGTACGGCACCAGCGCCACTTACATGAGTGAAGTCGCGTTAGAGGGCCGCAAGGGTTTTTATGCATCATTTCAGTATGTGACGTTGATTGGCGGACAGCTATTAGCGGTTCTGACCGTGGTGGTGCTGCAGCAGATCCTTAGCGATGAGGCGTTACGCAGCTGGGGATGGCGCATCCCTTTCTTCATCGGTGCCGTGCTGGCAGTGGTCGCACTGTGGCTGCGTCGCTCACTCAATGAAACTTCCGAGAAAAAGAACCGGGAACATAAGGATGCGGGCAGCATTCGGGGTTTATTGCGTAACCACCCACGCGCATTCCTGATGGTATTAGGTTTCACCGCCGGCGGTTCGCTAAGTTTCTACACTTTCACCACGTATATGCAGAAGTATCTGGTCAATACGGCGGGGATGGATGCACGGAGTGCCAGCGGATTGATGACGGGCGCATTACTGGTCTTCATGTTGATTCAGCCGATCGTGGGTGCGCTTTCAGATAAGATCGGTCGTCGATCTTCGATGATGATCTTTGGTGCCGGGGCAGCGATCTGTACGGTTCCAATCCTGATGATGCTGCAGAATGTGCAGAGCAGTTGGATTGCATTTGCGCTGATCATGCTGGCGTTGATCATCACCAGTTTCTACACCGCGATCAGTGGCATCCTCAAAGCAGAAATGTTCCCGCCTGAAGTACGCGCGCTCGGCGTTGGACTTTCGTATGCGGTAGCCAATGCCATTTTTGGAGGTTCAGCGGAATATGTGGCGTTATTGCTGAAGAAGGAAGGTATTGAGACCAGCTTCTTCTGGTATGTATCCGCGATGGGGGCAGTAGCCTTCCTGATTTCGCTGATGTTGCATCGCAAAGGGAAAGGCATTGCACTGTGATTACTGGCTCAGATTCCACAATGCAACGCCAGTCGCGGCTCCCGCCACATCATAGCTAAGATCTTTCCAGCTCCAGCCGCTCCCCGAGGAGCGGCTGTCATATAACTCTTTCCCCACGCCAAAGCTCAGCGAGAATAAAAAACCAAAGCGTAAATTCTGCCCGCGGCTTTGATGTTGATGTTGGGATATTTCGCTGCCGGCAGCGGCCAGTGCGGCGGAGGAGATGAAGTGTTCTGCTTTGTCCTTTCCGGTCCAGTTATCTTGCGCCACGTGCGCACACCCGCTACAAAGTAAAACTACGCAGAGGATGAGCGCACGCATCGGTTATAACAAGCGGCTAATCAAGCGATCAATACGAATACGGCGCAGACGGCGAATCAGTTTGCGTACTTTCGCCGGGTAATCAGAGATACTTTCTAGCTCGCGGAAGTGCTGAACCGTCGTGGTATTTTCACGAATCAGAGCTAACTCTTTCTCACGCTGCGCGGCCAGCTCATTCTTTGGATCGTGGATCAGTACCGCATTTTCCAAATCCAGGCGCCAGGCGCGTGGATTGAGGTTATTGCCGGTGATCATCATCCACTCGCTATCGACCCAAATGCCTTTGAGGTGATAACTGTTTTCACCGTCCTTCCACAGACGCACGGTCAACTGCCCATTGTTGACGTAATACTGCAAGCGGCTCAGGAAGCGTCGCAGATTGATCTCATACAGATAGGGCAGTGCACCAATGATCTTAAACGGCTGCTCAGGCGGGATGTAGAAATCGTTGGCGGTTTTATCGCCCACGATGATCTCCACCTCTTTTCCCTGACGCAGCAGATGGATCAGGTTGCGTACCAGGATTGCTGGAAGATTGAAGTAAGGCGTACACAGTGTGAGTTTGCGTTCGGCGCACGGCATCAAGTGGAAGATGGTTTTATTTAGCAGACTGCGTTTGCCGAGACCGACCAGCGGCGTGACAGCCAATGACTCGTTGTCAGCATTACCCGAAAACTGATAGTTGAAACTGCGCAGATCCTGACGGAACTGGCGCGTCTCGTTTTTGATCTCAGGACTTGATGGACGCTCGGTTTGATCAAGACGATTCACCGCATCCGACTGCTTTAAGTTCTCGCAGATCCACGCATACATGGTATCAGCCAACTGCGGATTGCGGATTAACTGGTAGCGATCGTAGCGATATCTATCATGCTGATGCAGGTAAACATCATTCAGGCTGGCACCGCTATACAGCAATGTGTCATCGATGATGAAGCCTTTCAGGTGCAGCACGCCAAGCGCTTCTCGGGTGTTAACGGGAATACCGTAAACCGGAATGGCAATGTCCGGATGCTGTGCCGCCATCTCGCAATACCAGTCGGCATTGGTTAGCCCACGCGCGGCACCAATTCGGCCACGCTGCGCACGATGCCAATCCACCAGAATGCTGACATCCAGCTCCGGACGTGCCTGACGCGCAGCGTAAAGCGCCTGCATAACGTCACGCCCGCCATCATCGTTCTCAAGGTAGAGTGCGGCGATACAGATGCGTTTTTCAGCCGCCGCGATTTTCGTCAGCAGGGTTTCACGGAACTCGGCAGGCGAGTAAAGCGTGGTCATATCCGACACGGATTGTGACAGTTTAGGCAGCTGTGCGAGGTGTTGTTGGTGTTTATTGCGTTTAAATTTAGACAACATCACAGTGCACTTCTTCTCTGTTCATTGCATGGCCTTTTGCCATCAAATCATGATCCTAACGGTAAATAATAACACCAACCGGCCTGATAAGGAGGATTTTTACCTTTCTGTACAGGTCATGTGTCGGCCTCATCGAGGGGTAAATTAAGGCTAGCAATGCCATCATCCAATTGAATATTCACACGAAAATTAAGTTTTCGAGCCAGCGTAATCATGCCGGTATTATGCGGCATGGTGATACCGTTCAATTGTTGCAGGCCATGATCGCGCGTGTAGCGGATCATCTTTTCCAGCAAACGCCTGCCCATGCCGAGTCCCTTCAAATCAGAGCGCACCAGCACGGAGAATTCGGCATCAATGTTGTCGGCATCTGAAATTGCGCGCGTGACACCGATGATCTCGTCTTGACCCTCATGCTGCCGCACCGCCACGATCGCCATTTCCCGGTCATAATCGATTTGGGTCATATTGGCGAGATCCTCATGAGTGAACTCATTGATTTCGCTGAAGTAACGATAATAAAGATCTTCTTTTGTGACCTGCGCGATAAACGCCCGCAGCTGCGGTTCATCTTCAGGCAAGATTGGGCGGAACAGGCAGTGCTGGCCATCTTTAAGCTGCACCTGCTCTTCAAGATGGTGCGGATAGGGGCGAATGGCTAATCGCGCTGCGTTATCACCGGTAAATGGTGCAAGTTGCAGCGTCACATCCAGTAAGGTGAATTCATCGGCAGAGGCGAGAAGGGGATGGATATCGAGCCGTTGAATCTCCGGGCAATCCACCACCAGGTTTGAGACCTGAACCAGCAGTTGACTCAGGCCAGCAATATCCAGAGGGCGAAGCGCGCTACGGCTGCGGACTTTGCCGCTCTTCATCGCCTGGAGCACCAGATAACGCGCCAGCGTCATGTTGAGCGGCGGCAGGGCGACCGCCGCCTGCTTATCCGGCTGCCATTCCACACCGCCTTCGCCCAGCATAATGATGGGACCGAACAGCGGATCCTGCTCCACCACCACGCGCAATTCCTGCGCACCAGCACGGTTCGCCATGCTCTGAACCAATAGCCCATCGATGCGCGCCTGAGGATGGGTTTACGCACGCGATCAAAAATCGCTTCTGCCGCCTGCTGCACTTCAACCGCACTGCGCAGATACAACATCACGCCCTGTACTTCAGACTTATGCGGAATATCCGGGGAACGTAATTTGAGCGCCACCGGATAGCCAATCTGGTCGGCAATATTGGCGGCTTCATGACTGTCACCGGCAATCCACGTGGGCAGGGTAGACATGCCATAGGCCTGCAATACCGGCTGCACTTCATGAGTATCGAGGGTATCGATGCCTTTATCCAGGGCCTGTTGGATCAGCTGATGTGCCTGGGCACTGTTTTGCGTCAAGCCGATCGGCAGTGCGGGCGTTTCACGTAGTTGCTTCTGGTTGCGGCGATACTCAACCTGATGCATAAATGCGGTAACAGTCCCTTCCGGCGTGCGCCAGGTGGGAATGCCGGCATGAGTAAAAGCACGACGTGCAGCCTGTGAGGAATATTCGCCACACCAGTTGGTCAATAGTGTGACCTGCTTACCACGCGGATGTTTTGCCACGGCGGCAATAATCTGTTCGGCTGTTTCACTGGCGGGGGAGACTGCGCTGGGTGCATGAATAATCATCAGCGCATCTAATTCATGGCTGTTGAGCAATTGCTCGATGCAGGCAACGTAACGCGCGGGAGTCGCATCATCTTTCAAATCCAGCGGATTGCCGCGTCCGACGCCCTCTGGCAGCAGCGCAGCGAGCGCCATCAACGTCTTATCACTGAGCGTGGCCAACTTGCCGTTGCGGGCATATAGCTCATCGAGCGCCAGTGCGGCAGGCGCAGCGCCATTGCTGATGATCATTAAGCGTTCACCACGCAACGGGCGCATATGGCTCAGTGATTCCACCGCGGAAAACAGTTCGTGCGTGTCCTGCACGCGCAATAATCCGGCGCGTTGAATCGCTGCGTCCCAGGCGGCATCCAACCCGCTGTTGGTGCCAATCATCGCCTGCGCCTGATGGCTGCGACCGCTTTTGATCACCAGAATCGGTTTGTTGCGTGAGGCGCTACGTGAGGCCGAAACAAAGCGGCGCGCATCACTGAGATGTTCAAGATAGAGCAGAATGGCGCTGGTTTTGCCATCGCGTGCAAGGAAATCCAGCAGATCGTCGATGTCGATATCCAGGCTATCACCCAGCGCAATAAACCAGGAGAAGCCAAGGTTGCGCTGCTGGGCCCAGTCGAGAATCGTGTTGGACACGGCCGCAGACTGGGAAATAAAGGCAATGCGCCCTTTGGCGATGGGCACCGGCGAGAAGCTGGCATTCAATCCCTGCCACGGCGCCAGCAATCCCAGACTGTTCGGCCCGAGCAGGCGAATCTGCCATTGGCTGGCGCAGGCTTTCAACTCCTCCAACTGACTGGCGGGCGCGGAAAGAATGATGCAGGCTTTACAGCCCTTTTCACCCAGCTGTTGCAGCAGTTCAAGATTGCGTTTGGCATGAGTACAGATAATGGCGAGATCGGGCGGAAAGGGCAGGCTGGCAATATCCGGCCAGGCGAGTACGCCGCTCACGGCCTTGTATTTCGGCGTGACCGGCAGTACCGGACCGCTAAATCCACCTGCCAGCAGGTTACGCATCATAAAGTAACCGGCGCGCCCCGGTGTAACCGACGCACCAATCACCGCGATTGATTTAGGTCGTAACAGTGCTTCCAGTCCGCGTTGGCTCATCATCCACTCCTGAGATCAAGATTGGCATGATTGTAAACGCTTTTTACTCCGCTTGCCGACTCGCCGATCGCAGGCTGAGGATCTCTTTAAGGTTCCAGCGCTTTAAATGCCCGATGTACTGCATACTCTGCTCGCTATACCATGCTGAAACATCGCCATCACGCAGATGCAGGAGATCAGCTGGGCTGACCCAGCTCGCTTGTCCCTGAAGCAGCTCGACTCCTGCATGGCGATAACCTGCGAGGACGAATTCTGAGCAGAAGAAGCGATTGGCTTGAGGATCGTCAACGTCGGCGAGCTGCACGCGTGCCAATGCAGTGAGACAAGCACTGCGCAGATTCTCATGCATCAGCGGCAGCTCGCAGACACGGCGCGAAACCATAAACGGCATAAACATCACAATACCTTTGAAATTGTATTTTTGCCTTGTTGCTGGTGGGCAAACTCGCGCAGCAGCGAGCTTTGGTCTTGAGTGAGACTGGGCACGCGTAGCACCAGTAAATTATTACTCTCGTCAATGGCCTGCTGCAGCGGAATGATTTTTACACCACTGCCTACGGCTTCCGCCACTTGCTGATCACCCAGATAGATTGCTGCATGACTGACGCCTGTGAAGCTGAACAGGCGAATGCCCCAGGATTGCGGCGAGGTGGCAGAGGAGAGCAACAAATCACCGGGCTGTAATTCAGTAACGGTAATGATGTCACCTGGACGCGTGCTAACGGATTGCACCTGCAGTGGGAAAGGACGGTCAGATTGCGGGGCCGTGCTACAGCCCGTGAGCAGCAGCACGACAAACCACCAGATTTTCATAGCACATCATCCTTATGTATGGGGCCAATTCCATGGCGATGTGCGACTATAAATCAAACGGGCGTGTTAAAAAATCAGGCGATCCTTACAGCACGCTTTCCTGATAGTGCACCGGATGATGCGGCTTGCCTGCCAGATAAGCGTGACGGAAATGCTCAAAATGTCGCTGTAACGCCTGAGCTGCATCAACATCGCCAGCCTGTTCCAACAGCGCTGCGGCCACTTCAGCGGTACAGTGTTGTCCCTCACCGTGGGCTTCACGCAAGGTATAGCGCGAAGGCGTGGAGACGTTCAGCGACATCACCGGGAAAGCATCCAGCCAGGGGCTTTTGCGGAACATTTTGCGGGCTTCAGTCCAGGTACCGTCGAGCATAATAAACAGCGGCGGTTTTCCGGTGATGGGCGGTGTCGTCAGCACTTCACGTCCTGCATCGGCGTACGAACCCGGAAACACCACCAGTGGCTGATAGTCGTCGGTTTTCACTGCGGCCAGCATCGCTTCATCAGGTTCGGTGCGTGACCAGCCAAACGCCAACGTATCTGGCAGGATATCGGCGATCAGTCGTCCAGTGTTGCTGGGTTTCATCGGTTCGGTATCGAACATCACCAGGCAAAAACGGCTGCGCGCTTGCTGCGGTTGCAAGGTGGCGCACAGGCAGTTTTTTTGCGGCAGCAGACAACGCTGGCAGCGCACGACGCGGTTACCGCGGGCAAGAAACGGACGCGTGGCGCGCGCTAAACGTTGCGCACGTAAGCGCAGGACGGCATTTTCAGACATAGAATCGCAGGCAGGAAAAAACGCCATTTTAATGTAAGGCAAACCACAAGGCCAGCACGCGGCTGGCCTTAATGACTACAGCGATTCGTCGAGCCACTCATTGAACGGCGCTTTGGGCATCGCACCATTGAGCATGTCGACCATCTCGCCATTTTTAAACAACATAATGGTGGGAATGCTGCGAATGCGGAAACGAGAGCTTAGCGCCGGTTCGGCCTCAGTATTCACTTTCACAAAGCGCACTTTCCCGCGACGTTCATCAGCAACGTCTTTAAACACCGGCGCAAAGTTGACGCATGGGCCGCACCACGGCGCCCAGAAGTCGACAACAACGGGCAGATCGTCTTGCAAATACTTGTCTAACGTTGCTGCGGTGGCATTTGTCACTTCACCGTTAAACAACGCATCGCCGCAGCGGCCACACTTGGCGCCATCGCTAACACGCGCCTCTGGAACGCGGTTGGTTGCCTGACAGGAGGCACATACTGTATTCATCGTCACCTCTAACCGGACCTGTAAATATGATGATTGCCGAACATTATGAAAAGGTTGAGTGCTATGCTCAATCTGGATTGCCCAATAGGTTCAATAGTTGATAGCTAAGCACCAATACATCAGGTAATCTTCGCGCTCTCAATGCAGGAGGAACAAATGAACGACGAATTTAAAGGCAAAAGCGGCAAGGTAAAAGTGATGTATGTACGTGATGAGGATGGCGGTCAGAAGCCGAATCCCCGTACCGGCAAAGGCGGCCGTCCTGCTGCGCGCCAGGAAGATAATCGTCGTTCTGGTCCTCGCAGTGCACGTAATAATGAAGAAGGCGGTCGTAGCGGTGGCGCACGTGGTGATGCAGCGGGTCGTGGTACGCCTGCTCGTGATGCCCGCAATGCTGACCGCGGTCGCAGCTTCGGTGGTCGCGACAATCGTGCTGATGACAACCGTAGCTTTGGTGATTCACCATGGCGCACCGTTTCTCGTCCGCCAGTGGCTGACGACAGCCAGGTTGATGATGCGGCCAGCAACAAGCCAGTGATTGATCCCGAGCAGATTCGCCGTCAGCGTCAGGAAGAGACGCGCGTTTACGGTGAGAACGCCTGCCAGGCGCTGTTTGCCAGCCGTCCGGAAAGCATTGTGCGCGCCTGGTTTGTTCAGAGCGTGACCCCGCGTTTCCGTGAAACGCTGCGTTGGTTAGCGGCTAACCGCAAAGCCTATCACGTGGTGGAAGACGCTGAGCTGACCAAAGCGTCAGGCACCGAACACCACGGCGGTGTGTGCTTTATTATTAAAAAGCGCATGGGCATGGAAGTATCCGAATGGCTGAAAAAAGCCGATACCAAAGATTGCGTGCTGGCGCTGGAAGATGTGAGCAACCCGCACAACCTCGGCGGTATCATGCGTAGCTGCGCACACTTCGGCGTGAAAGGCTTGCTGGTAAACGATGCTTCATTACTGGAATCGGGCGCTGCCGTACGTACCGCGGAAGGCGGAGCTGAACACGTGCAGGCTATCAGCGGTGAAAGCTTTGCTGAGGGACTGGAAGCATTCCGCAAAGCAGGTTACACCATCGTTACCACCTCAAGCCATGAAGGCACACCGCTGGCGAAAGCCGAGCTGCCAGCCAAAATGGTGCTGGTGCTGGGTCAGGAGCGTGAAGGTCTGTCCGACAGCGCTTTCCAGCAGGGCGACATCAGCCTATCGATTGGTGGTACTGGCAACGTTGAAAGTCTCAACGTATCGGTTGCAACCGGTATTCTGCTCGCCGAATGGTGGCGCCAGAACGCATAAAGAAAACGGGCCGAAAGGCCCGTTTTTGTTTCTATCGTTAGTGCGCGCCACCGCCGCCACCGCCCGCGCCAAATGGCGGACGTGCAAACCACACCAGAACCAGCAAGATTAAAAACACCCCCGCCGATGCCCAGAAGATCTCATTCGCCGAGATAATCAGGCCCTGATTGGTAATTTGCTGTGCAATGTAGGCTGATGCCTGCTGCTGCGTCATGCCCATGCTTTGCAGTTGGTCATACATCTGCTGCGAATTGGGATTGAACGGGTTCACCGACTCTGACAGATAGCTGTGGTGCATCGATTCACGATCGGTCCACATCGTGGTGGTGATCGAGGTCCCAATCGAGCCCGCCAGCGTTCGCACAAAGTTCGACAAGCTGGATGCCGCCGCCATACGCTCCGGCGGTAAGCCTGACAGCGTGATGGTGGTCAGTGGCATAAAGAAGCAAGCCACGGCAAAGCCCTGAATAAACTGCGGCCATGCCGATGCTCCAAAATCCATCCCCGGCTCAAACGTATACGCGCGCCAGTAGAAACAGACCGCGTACATGATAAAGCTGAAGGTCACCAACCGTCGCATATCCAGCTTGTGAGCAAAGCGACCAATGATCGGCGACAGGATAACCGGAATGATACCGACCGGCGCGGACGCCAAACCTGCCCAGGTGGCTGTGTAGCCATAGACCTCCTGTAGCAGCTGCGGCAGCAGTACGATCGAGCCGAAGTAGAGCATGTAAGCCAGGCTGATCGACAAACAGCCGATGGTGAAATTTCGCTTTTTAAATAGCGACAAATCGACAATCGGATGGTCATCGGTGAGCTCCCACACCAGTAGCACCACCAGCGCCACGACCGCGACCACCGTCAATACAATGATTTCGGTAGAGCTAAACCAATCAAGCTCTTTACCGCGGTCGAGCATCACCTGCAGTGAACCAATCCCTACCACCAGCAATACCAAACCCACCATATCAATCGGGCGGATTTCCGTTTTGGTTTCACGTCCCCGCAACGTTTGCAGCGTCAGTAACACCACCACCGCGCCGATTGGCACGTTGATAAAGAAGATCCAACCCCAGTGATAGTTATCACTGATCCAGCCGCCCAGAATCGGACCGCAGATTGGCGCCACAATCACCGTCATCGCCCACAACGAAAGCGCAACGCTGCGCTTCGCAGGAGGATAGTTGTTTAGCAGCAGGCTCTGAGAGAGTGGAATCAACGGGCCGGCAACCACACCCTGGATGACGCGGAAGAAAATCAGCATCTCCAGGCTATCGGACATCCCGCAGGCCCAGGAGGCGATCACAAATAAAATCGTCGCCCAGGTAAACAGCTTCACTTCGCCCACGCGTTTGGCTAACCAACCGGTGATCGGAATCGAGATGGCGTTAGCCACCCCGAATGAGGTAATGACCCAGGTGCCCTGTGAGTTCGAGGCCCCCAGGTTACCGGCGATAGTGGGTATCGCCACGTTAGCGATGGTGGAGTCGAGCACCTGCATAAACGTCGCCAGTGATAAGGCGATGGTCATCAGGACTAACGGCGCACCTTCAAGCGGTTTTTGTGCCATGACAGACTCCCGCGAAATTAGTCGGCGTTGGCATTAACGATGTCAGTAATCAGCTGGTTAACCGGCGCGAGGTCGATAGCCAGTGCATTACTTTCATAGGCCGCTTGCGTACGTACGCTGCTGGCCAGTGTGGCGCCGTCTTTATTCTGGGTATCCACTTTCACCAATGTGGAGAGGCCAATACGCAGCGGATGGTCGGCCACTTGCTTCGCATCCAACTCAATACGCACCGGCAAACGTTGCACCACTTTGATCCAGTTGCCGGTGGCGTTTTGCGCAGGCAGCAGTGAGAAGGCGCTACCGGTGCCCATATCCAGACCGACGACTTTGCCGTGATACTCCACGTCATCACCGTAGATATCACTGATCACCGTGGCAGACTGACCAATGCGCACGCCAGCAAGCTGGGTCTCTTTAAAGTTGGCATCAATCCACAGATTATTGGCAGGCACCACCGCCAGCAGCGGGGTGCTGGTGGAAATTTGTGAACCGACCTGCACGCTGCGACGGGAGACATAACCGTCCATCGGACTGCGGATATCAGTGCGCTGCAGTGCCAGCCACGCATCGCGGACTTCGGCGGCGCTCTGTTTCACTGCCGGTTGATTTTCCAGATTGGTGCTCAGGATCATCGCCTGGTTAGCGTTATATTGCTGCACAGCCACATCCAGCTGCGCTTTGGCCGTCGCAACGGCATCACGCGAGTGTTGCAGCTCTTCACGGCCAATCAGGTTAGACGCACCTAGCGGCTCACGGCGTTTCAGGTCAGCTTCGGCCTGATCCAGCGCGGTTTGCTGCAGTTTGATGGTGGCCTGATACTGCTTGCCATTGATCATCAACTGATGGGTTTGACGCACGCTGGTGGCCAACGCGGTCTGCGCTTTTTCAAACGCCTGCTCGGCATCGGTTTTATCCAGTGACACCAAAATGTCACCTTTCTTCACCACGTCAGTGTTATCAAACCAGACTTTGTTCACGCTACCGGAAACCTGCGCCATCACCTGCACCTGGTTGCCCGCCACATAGGCATCATCGGTTTCCTGGAAATGGCGTAACACCAAATACCAGTAGGCCAGATACGCCACCCCAATCAATACAAACACGATAGCCAGCAGGATCAGCACACCTTTGCGCTTCTTCTTTTTATTCGCTGGCTGTTGCGGGCTTTGCGCTTCCGCGGTCGCACTCATGTTGTTCTCCACGTTTTCCATTTAGTCGGGCTGTGTTGATCCTTCAACACGGTTTCCCGAGTCGAAAAAGCCAGCGCTTTGGACGCTGGCCGGATAAAAGGGGATTAAAATAGCGATTTCGGAAGGTGATTGTGTCGCACTTCTTGCTATTAGCGCGACAGGGAAGCGATAACCTGATCTTCGTCCATCTTATCCAGACGATTAAGCAGTTTACGGGTAATCGTTTCCAGCTGATCCTGCTCAGAGGTGGAGAGTGAAGACCACAGATACTGCAGACTCTGATGCTGCGGTGGTAACAGAAGACGTAAGAATTCGTTACCTTTTTCAGTCAGATGCAGGTGCAGGCAGCGACGATCGTTCTCGCTTTCACGACGCTCAATCCAGCCGCGTTTTTCCAGCTCATCAGCAATGCGCGTTGCGTTGGTACGTGAAGAACCCAAAGCAGAGCTTAATTCTGATGGCTGAATGCTCTGGTTTTCCTGCGCATCCAAAGTGATCAGCGCCATGAATAAGGTTTCGTTAATTCCCTGCGCCTTCAGCATCTTGTTGCGGTTATCCAACAATTTTCCCTGCATATGCATGCACAGACGAGTCAGGATGATTTCCTGCAACGGAAAATCTTTATGGCGGTTAGCACGGATGTTGAGCATCTGTTCAATGGGAGTAAACGAACTTTCCATTTTAAAAAAAACCTCTTAGTTGCAACTTGTATAGTAAGGATGGTGACAGATTAAGCGTAGTCATATTTTCCGCCAGTGATTGTTTGCACGATCACATTGTCAACATCTGGCGTTCCAGGTCGTTCCATAACCCAGGGCATTTGGCCCCAACAATACATCCGGCAGAATGGTTGCATTGTCATCAATTCGCCTGGCGAAACCTTTTTACAGAAAAATAATTTCGCGAGAAAAAATAACTATGGTGAATAACTGTGCTGCTAACCATAACAAACCCAATCATCAATGAACAGTCTCACTCACTGCTTTGGACCCGTCTTTACGTTTTCTAAACACTTTTATTTTAGGTGTTCAGCTAATAAATCAACGAGTTAATTAACGAAACTGTAACATCAGCGTGCCTGACACCGTACCAGCTAAAATGATGGAATGCATTCGTTTGGAGGATGGAGCCCCACGCGAGGTGAGAGTGAGCATTTGTCTGGCAGTATTCATCACGGAAGTAAAACGTTGATAACCCAATAGAGGTAATAGTAACCCAAAAAATTATTTCAATGATGTGTTAATTAACAGGACGTACCAGTGCGTTATAGCGCACAAAAAGTGAGGGGATAAGAAAAGAGCGGCCAGAAAGCCGCTCTTGGGGGGAATCAGATTACTTGGCCGC
This sequence comes from Pantoea rodasii, assembly GCF_002095465.1. Lineage (GTDB taxonomy): Bacteria > Pseudomonadota > Gammaproteobacteria > Enterobacterales > Enterobacteriaceae > Pantoea > Pantoea rodasii. Next base: position 13,640 of record NZ_MLFP01000026.1, read on the forward strand.
AGCCTGCGCGTCAGAGATCCACTTATCGAACTCGGCCTGATGGCCCTTGATCCAGCCATCTACATGACGGTTGATATCCGCTTCAGACGCCTGGCCCGCGTGCATTGCCGCGTTCTCTGAGTTGATATCACCGATCGGCAATTTCATCTCAGCAAACAGTTTTGCCGCCGCCGGGTTTTTCTCAGCCCAGGCTTTGTTGGCCACAATGTGCATGGTGTTAACCGGGAAACCGTAGTTTTTGCCATTAGGCAGTTTGGTATCCACTTTACTCTGCTCACCCGGCAGGGATGAGAATGGCACCTGCAGCCATACCACATCTTTACCCGGCTTCAGCACGTCGCTCAGCCAGTAAGGTGTCCAGGTGTAATAAAGGATGGGTTTACCTTGCTTGAAGCGCGCCAGGGTATCCGCCACCATCGCGGAATAGTTACCCATATTGGCGGTCACCGTATCAGCCAGGCCAAAGGCTTGGTTCTGATGGTTAATCACCGCCTCACAACCCCAGCCCGGCGTACAGCCGGTCATGTCGGCTTTGCCATCCCCGTTGCTGTCGAACAGCTTGGCAATTTTCGGATCTTTAAGCTGTTCAATGTTGGTGATGTGGTACTGCTCAGCGGTTTTTTATCGATCAGATAACCCTGGGCAGCGCCGCCAACGTAAGTGCCTTCACGGTAAAACTTGTTGTCGCCACCAGCGGCTTTGTACATGTCGTCATGCAGTGGCTTCCAGTTGGCGGCCACAAAGGTCGCATCGCCGGCTGCGATAGTGGTGTACGCCACGTTGTAATCGACTTCGCCTGGCTTCTCAACGGTGTAACCCAGTTTTTCCAGCGCGCGGCTGACAATCAGCGTCTGGAAGGTTTCCTCTGCGATGGTGCTCTGCAGAGGCTTAACGGTAATGCCTTTACCCGGCAGGTCGGCGGCGGACACGTGCGTCGCGGCGAACGTCGTCAGGACGGCGGCGAATAGAGCTGTCTTGCGCATAGTCATTCCTTATTTTACGTGTTGCGTCGGAGACGGACGGCCACACTGGGCCGTCCAAACAAATCAGGCTTTTTTACTGAAGGGGCGAAGCAGCAGGCCAACCGGGCCCGAGCTGTACCAGTGACGGTTGCCACGGCTACGGCTATCACGCGCTACCGATTGAGTCAGGCGATCAAGAATGATCGCGAGGATCACGATACCCACACCGCCAACGGTGGCGAGGCCCATATCGAGGCGACCAATACCGCGCAGCACCATCTGACCCAAACCACCAACAGCAATCATCGAGGCGATAACCACCATCGACAGCGCCAGCATCAGCGTCTGGTTCACACCGGCCATAATGGTTGGCATCGCCAGCGGCAGCTGCACTTTAAACAGCATCTGACGCGGACTGGCACCAAAGGATTCACTCGCTTCGATCAAATCGGCGGGCACCTGCTTAATGCCCAGGATGGTGAGACGTACCATCGGCGGCAGCGCAAAGATAATGGTGACCACCACACCCGGCACGTTACCGATACCGAACAGCATGACGATCGGCACTAAATACACGAAGGCAGGCGTGGTCTGCATCGCATCCAGCAACGGCCGGATAATGCGCGCCGCACGTTCACTGCGTGCCAGCCAGATCCCCAACGGCAGACCGATAATGATGCAGAACAGCAGGGCGGTGAGAACCAGCGCCAGCGTCACCATAGCTTGCGACCACGCGCCAATGGCACCAATTGCAATCAGTGAAATCAGAGTCGCAATACCCATCGCCGGGCTGGCAATCTGCCAGGCGATCAGTGCAAATACCACAATTGCCACAGGCGCGGGCATGCCCAGCAACATCTGCTGGAAGCCACTCAGGATGTAGTCCACTGGCACGCGAATGCCCTGAAACACCGGACGGAAATGGCTGACAACCCAGTCAATGCCTTCGGTCACCCAGCTGTCGAGCGGGATCCAGGTTTTGTGGAACGGATCCATGATATTGAAATGTTCAGGCGCTGGAGCGGGTGCACTGTTGAGCCAGTCACTGCTGCTGGCGGCACTGCTGGCGGCATCATGGCCACCGCTGGCCGCCGAGGGATCACCCCATGCATCAGCTGAACCGCTACCGGATGTACTGCTGGCGGCATCATGTCCACCATTGGCTGCGGAGTTAGCGGCGCTGCTGTCTGCGGGGGCGGCGCTCCCGCCCCAGGGATCGCTACTGCTGGCTGCCGCGCTGGAATCGGTCGCGGCGGGTGGCTGGGTGGTCTGGCTGGCGCTACCCCACGGATTGGCTGTTTGTTCACTCATCATTAGGCTCCTTCACGATCTAAAGCGCGCAATAGCATGCTTTTGGAAATAATACCGACGTACTGATTATCCTCACCGACCACGGGCACCGCGCAGGGTGCCTGGGCAACGTGAGAGAGCAAATCGTTCAGTGAGGTATCCGCGGGAACCGCTAGTGGTGTTTCAAGCAGCGCGTTATCCAGGCCTTCGCCGGCGGCCAGTGCCGCTTTTAGCGAATCGGTTGAGACGACGCCGACAAATTTCTGTTTCTCCAGCACATAGCCATATTCACGGTCTTCATCCTGAAGCAGTTTGATGGCCGAACGTGGGCCAAAACCGGCCGCTTTACGGATCAGCGCGCCAGCGCTGCGACGGGCAATGTCCTTGGCGCTAAACACATGACTAATATCAACACCACGGAAGAAGGTGCGAACATAATCATTGGCGGGATTATTCAGGATTTCATCTGGCGTACCGACCTGCACCACTTCGCCGCCCTGCATGATGGCGATGCGATCGCCAATACGCATGGCTTCGTCGAGGTCATGGGAAATAAACACGATGGTGCGCTGATGTTTTGCCTGCAATTTTACCAGCTCATCTTGCATTTCGGTGCGAATGAGTGGATCGAGTGCGGAGAAGGCTTCATCCATCAATAAAATATCGGGATTGATCGCCAGTGCGCGGGCTAATCCGACACGTTGACGCATACCGCCGGAGAGTTCATCTGGGTAAGAGTGAGCATAATTATCCAGTCCCACCTGACGCAATGCTTCCAGCGCTTTTTCCTGACGCTCAAGCAAAGGCACGCCCGCTAATTCCATACCAAAAGCGGCATTATTCAGCACCGTCATATGGGGCATTAATGCGAAGGATTGGAATACCATGCTGATTTTATTTCTGCGTACTTCACGCAGTTCGGCATCCGATATTTTCGCAATATCGACACCGTCAATGATCACCTGGCCGCGAGTGGGCTCGATCAGACGATTGAGAAGGCGAACCATGGTGGACTTGCCTGAACCTGACAGCCCCATGATGACGAAGATCTCGCCTTCTTCAATGGCCAGACTGGCATCTTTTACGCCGACGGAGAGACCGGTTTTCGCCAGAATACTCTCTTTGCTTTCGCCTTTCTCAATCAGCTTAAATGCCTTTTCGGGGTGATCCCCAAATACCTTATATAAATTCTTTACTTCGAGTTTAATTGCCATGCAATAATTAATTTCCCGGTTAAATGTTTAGCTATTTCTTGTTGTGATCTCGATTAAATTTAAGCGCCCTATAACCTAGCATAGTGAGAATATCTGACAACCCTTAATGGGGATATTGGCGTGACTGGCATAGCGCAGATCGCCGATAATTCCAGTGCTCACAAGGGATGAGCGCGAATCATTTTTTTCTGAATTTTTTGTGAAATTAACCCGCTTTCACCGCAAATGCTCAATGAAAGGCGAATAAATTGCGCTTAGAAGGGCGATATAATGGATAAAGTGATGGCGCTAAAATGACAAAATAATGAAGTTTGGAAAGGGAAATAACCGGGAAATATTTGGCAGGGTAATGCAGAAATATCAAGGTGCTGAAAGGGCGCAGTTTGGCGCGCCCTGTGCTGTAGGCGAGAGGTTAGAAATTCCAGTCCTCATCTTCGGTTTCCACCGCTTTTCCCATCACGTAGGAAGAACCTGAACCCGAGAAGAAATCGTGGTTTTCATCGGCATTCGGTGACAAAGCCGAGAGAATGGCCGGATTCACCGTCGTCAGCTCTGATGGGAACAGCGCCTCATATCCCAGATTCATCAAGGCTTTGTTGGCGTTGTAGTGCAGGAAGGTTTTCACCTCTTCCGCCCAACCCACATCTGCGTACAGCGCTTCGGTGTAAACCACTTCGTTTTCATACAGCGCCAGCAGCAAATCGATGGCAAATTGCTGCAACTCTTCGCGGCGTGCATCGTCGACTTTTTCCAGTGCCTTCTGGTACTTGTAGCCGATGTAATAACCGTGCACCGCTTCATCGCGAATAATCAAACGAATCAAATCGGCCGTGTTGGTTAATTTACCGCGGCTCGACCAATACATTGGCAGCCAGAAACCGGAGTAGAACAGGAACGATTCCAGAAACACGCTGGCGATTTTCTTCTTCAGCGGGTCCTCGGCACGATAGTGCTCCAGCACAATCTTCGCCTTGTTCTGCAGGGCTTCGTTCTCTTCGCTCCAGCGATATGCCGCATCAACATCGGCGGTGTTACACAGCGTGGAGAAAATCGAGCTGTAGGAGCGCGCATGCACCGCTTCCATAAAGCTGATATTCGACAGCACTGCTTCTTCATGTGGCGTGAGGGCATCTTCCATCAGCCCCGGCGCGCCGATCACGTTTTGAATGGTGTCGAGCAGGGTTAATCCGGTAAACACGCGGATGGTCAGCTGCTGCTGCTGGTGGTCCAGCGACTGCCATGCTGGCAGGTCATTAGACAACGGCACTTTTTCCGGCAGCCAGAAGTTACTGGTCAGGCGGTTCCACACTTCGAGATCTTTATCGTCCTGGATGCGGTTCCAGTTAATCGCTTGAATTTGTTTAAGTTGCATAGTTTTCATCACAATGAGCAGGAGACGCAGCCCTGAACTTCGGTGCCTTGCAGCGCCATCTGGCGCAGACGGATGTAATAGAGCGTTTTGATACCTTTCTTCCACGCATAAATCTGCGCTTTGTTGATGTCACGCGTGGTGACGTCATCGCGGAAGAACAGCGTCAATGACAAGCCCTGATCGACGTGCTGCGTGGCTTCGGCGTAGGTATCAATAATCGCTTCCGGGCCAATCTGGTACGCATCCTGATAGAGATCGAGATTGTCGTTGGTCATAAACGGCGCCGGATAATAAACGCGGCCGGTTTTACCCTCTTTGCGGATCTCAATGCGCGACACAATCGGGTGAATACTCGATGTCGCGTGATTGATGTACGAGATCGAACCGGTCGGCGGAACGGCCTGTAAGTTCTGGTTAAACAAACCGTGTTGCATCACGGATTCGCGCAATGTCTGCCAATCGGCTTGGGTCGGCAACGCAATGCCTGCATCCGCAAAGCGTTGCGCCACACGCGCGGTGCGCGGCAGCCAGGCACGATCCACATACTTATCGAAGTAATGACCGTTGGCGTACTGCGACTGCTCAAAGCCATCGAAACTCTGTTTGCGCTCTTGTGCCAACAGGTTCGACGTGCGCACCGCGTGATAGGTCACGCAGTAGAAGTAGAGGTTGGTGAAATCCAGCGCTTCTTCTGAGCCATAAGCCATGCCTTCACGCGCCAGGTAGCCGTGCAGGTTCATCTGACCTAAGCCGACCGCGTGTGAACGGCGATTGCCTTCTGCCACCGACGGCACCGAGTTGATTTCACTCATCTCTGAAACCGCTGTTAAGGCGCGCACTGCCGTCTCCACGGTTTGTGCCAGGTTGCGTGAATCCATGGCATGCGCAATGTTCAGCGAGCCGAGGTTACAGGAGATATCCTTACCGACGCGGCGATAGTTGAGATCGTCATGGAATTCGCTGGCGCTGTTAACCTGCAAAATCTCCGAACACAGGTTGCTCATGTTGATGCGGCCGGCAATCGGGTTATGACGGTTCACGCTGTCTTCGTACATGATGTACGGATAGCCTGACTCAAACTGAATTTCTGCCAGCGTCTGGAAGAAATCACGCGGCTTGATGTAAGTCTTGCGGATACGATCGTCGGCCAGCATCTCTTCATACAGCTCGCTGATGCTGATATCACCAAACGCTTTGCCGTAAATGCGCTCAACGTCGTACGGCGAGAACAGCGCCATATCGCGGTTGTCTTTTGCCAGCTGGAAGGTGATATCCGGGATCACTACGCCGAGCGACAGCGTTTTGATACGGATCTTCTCGTCAGCGTTTTCGCGTTTGGTATCGAGGAAGCGGAAGATATCGGGGTGATGCGCATTCAGCCACACCGCACCCGCGCCCTGACGTGCACCCAGCTGATTCGCGTAAGAAAACGCATCTTCCAGCATCTTCATCACCGGAATCACGCCAGACGACTGGTTTTCGATACGCTTAATCGGTGCACCGGATTCACGCAGGTTGGAGAGCAGGAACGCTACGCCGCCGCCGCGCTTTGACAACTGTAGCGCCGAGTTCACCGCGCGCCCAATCGATTCCATATTGTCTTCAATGCGCAGCAGGAAGCACGAGACTAGCTCGCCACGCTGCTGTTTTCCGCAGTTGAGGAAGGTTGGGGTGGCGGGCTGGAAACGGCCGCTGAGCATTTCTGCCAGCAATTCGCGTGAGAGGGATGCGTTGCCGCGTGCCAGCGTCAGCGCCACCATGCAGGCGCGCTGTTCGAAGGTTTCGAGATAGCGTTTGCCGTCGAAGGTTTTCAGCGTGTAGCTGGTGTAAAACTTCCACGCACCGAGGAAGGTGTGAAAACGGAAACCCCAGGCATCGGCTTCCTCGTGCAGCTGGCACAAGAAGTCAAAGTCATACTGATTCAGCACTTCCGCTTCATAGTAGCCTTCCGCCACCAGATAGCGCAGACGCTCGCCGGTTGAGGCGAATTGCAGCGTATTCGGCTGCACGTGCTGTAAGAAGAACTGACGCGTGGCCTCGTGATCTTTTTCAAACTGAATACGGCCATCGGCGTCATACAGGTTCAGCATCGCGTTGAGCGCGTGATAATCCAGCTGCGTGCTGTTCAGGGTGTCTGTCGTTGCCAAAATTGGGTTACTCCCGCTTTTACATTAGCGATATCGTCGGGGGTTCCCATCAGCTCAAAGCGGTAGAGATAAGGAACCTGACATTTCTGCGCAATGATGTCGCCCGCCAGGCAATAGCCTTCACCGAAATTGCGATTTCCGGCAGCAATCACCCCGCGAATACCGCGTCGGTTGGCGTCATCATTAAGGAATTGAATCACTTGTCTGGGCACCGCACCCCGCGCACTGCCGCCGCCGTAGCTCGGCACCACTAAAATAAAGGGTTGGTCGATATGCAGGAGCTGCTTGCCATCAAGGGGGATACGGCAAGCAGGCAGTCCCAGACGAGTGATAAATCGGTGCGTGTTTTCCGACTGGCTAGAGAAGTACACCAGTGGGAACATCGCTTATCCCCCGACAGCAGCGAGCTGGCGCAAGCTGGCAATCTTGTCAGGGCGGAAGCCGCTCCAGTGGTCATCATGCGTCATGACAACGGGTACCTGGCGATAGCGAGGGATTTGAGGTTATCAATGGCTTCCGGTTGGGTATCGAGGTTGATCAGTTGATAGTCGATACCTTTACGGTCCATGGCATTTTTTGTCGCGTTGCACTGGACACAGTTGTTTTTAGTGTAAATAATAATGCGCATGATTCGTATTTCCCTTTGATTGCGGTCTGGATGCGAGATACGAAGCAAAATCCTGTTTGCAGCGAACTTCATCCTTGACGACATCTGGTAGCAAGTTGATGGGTTGAATACTAGATGTAGTGGTCGTGGCGGTCAAGCCCACCAGATATAGGGTTTTGTTATTTTGTTCTTCGGATAAAGGCTAACGCCAGAAATCACGCGCCTTGCAGGCCGATAAAATTTTTTGTAAAGGCGAGGGAGGCAAAATTTAGGTCAAAATTCGTGCGTTTTCATTTGTATCAGGCGCAAAAAAGCCCCGCAATCGCGAGGCTCTCTTAAACGTTAATGACTGTTAACGACGTGACATCAACAGTGCACCTAATACCAGGCCAATTGCTGCACCGACACCCACGCCATGCCAGGGTTTATCATGCACATAGGCATCAACCTGATAACTTGCGTCACGCGCGGCCTGAGAGACACGGCTGTTACCGCTGTTCAGTTTTGCGCGGGTCTGTTTCAGCAGCGACTGTGCTTTATTGCGTGCGCTATCCACTTCATCTTTGGCTTCGCTGCCGTAAGATTTAAGTAATGCTTCGAGCGAATCTGCCAGCTCATTCACATCCTGATTAATATCAATGTCATCGTTTTTGCTTACGCGATTAAACATTTTTTCGCTCCCTTTGATTTAACAAGTAATACTAAGTGTAGACGAAACGTGACTAAACGCAGGCGTATGCCAGGCTTTAGGGAAATTCCGAATGTCCTGAGTGGTCGGCCTGTTGTAAGGTTGCGGGGCTGTGAGAAGAGAGGAGCAAGCATGTATTTACGTCCGGATGAGGTAGCGCGCGTACTGGAAAAAGCAGGGTTCGAAATGGATACCCTGACGCCGAAAATCTACGGTTATCGTCGTGGTGAAAGCTATGTCTACGTCAATCGCGAAGCGCGCATGGGCCGCACCGCATTGATCATTCACCCTACGCTGAAAGAGAAAAGCCAGCACTTTGCTGAGCCCGCTTCTGAGATGAAAACCTGCAATCACTACACGCAGTTTCCGCTCTATTTAATGGGTGAGTCCCAGGAGCATTACGGTATTCCGCACGGTTTTAGCTCGCGTATCGCGCTTGAGCGCTATCTGCAAGGCGTGTTTGGCGCCTGATGTGGTGCCCCGTTCACGCGGGGCCGCACACCTTCCCTTATCAAACCCTTACCTTTCGCCACGTTGCAAATTGGCACGCTGGCGCGTATAACCCTGTGTCCATATAGATGTTCAGACGTCCATACGGATAAAAACCATGCAACAGCAAGAAACCCCTTCGCAGGAAAACTTTAAGCGCACCATGAAAGTGCGGCATCTGGTGATGCTGTCGCTGGGCGGTGTGATTGGCACCGGGCTGTTCTTCAATACCGGCTATATCATCTCAACCACCGGAGCTGCGGGCACGCTACTGGCGTATCTGATTGGCGCGCTGGTGGTGTGGCTGGTGATGGTGTGCCTCGGCGAATTGGCCGTGGCGATGCCGGAAACCGGTGCTTTCCATGTCTACGCTGCACGCTACCTCAGCCCGGCAACCGGCTATACCGTGGCGTGGCTCTATTGGCTGACATGGACGGTGGCGCTCGGTTCCAGCCTGACGGCCGCCGGATTCTGTATGCAGTACTGGTTTCCCACCACGCCGGTGTGGCTGTGGTGTCTGGTGTTCTGCATCGCCATTTACCTGCTCAATATCGTCTCCACGCGCTTTTTTGCGGAAGGGGAGTTCTGGTTCTCCATCATCAAAGTGGTCACCATCATCGCCTTCATCATTCTTGGCGCGGGCGCGATGTTTGGCTTTATTCCGATGAAAGATGGCAGTGCCGCGCCGGGCCTGAGTAATCTCACGGCTTCCGGTTGGTTGCCGCACGGCACCTTGCCGATTCTGATGACCATGGTGGCGGTGAACTTTGCGTTCTCGGGTACTGAGTTGATTGGTATTGCCGCCGGTGAAACCGAGCAGCCGCAGAAAGCCTTACCGCTGGCGATCCGCACCACCGTGGCACGGTTGATCATTTTCTTCATTGGGACGGTATTCGTGCTGGCCGCGCTGATCCCGATGGATCAGGCCGGGATCGTGAAAAGCCCGTTTGTGCTGGTGTTTGAAAAGATTGGCATTCCGTATGCGGCAGATATCTTTAACTTCGTGATTCTGACGGCGATCCTGTCCGCCGCTAACTCGGGCCTGTATGCATCGGGACGGATGCTGTGGTCGCTGGCGAATGAAAATACGCTGCCGCGTTGCTTTACGCGCGTTAACCGTCGTGGTGTTCCCGTATTGGCGTTGACCGTCAGCATGATCGGCGGCCTGCTGGCGCTTTGCTCCAGCGTGATCGCGCCGGATACGGTGTTTGTCGCGCTGTCAGCCATTTCAGGTTTTGCGGTGGTGGCGGTGTGGCTCAGCATCTGCGCATCGCACTATGTGTTCCGTCGTCGCCATCTGGCCGCGGGCGGCTCGCTGCAACAGCTTGCGTATCGTGCACCGCTCTATCCATTGACGCCAATTCTCGGTTTCCTGCTGTGTCTGTTGGCGTGTGTGGGCCTGGCGTTCGATCCGTCGCAGCGTATTGCGCTGTGGTGCGGCATTCCATTTGTGCTGTTCTGCTATGCCGCATACCATGTCACGCATCGACGTAACCTGAAGGCCGGGGAGGCCAATGATGTCGCGTAATCCTGTCGCAGAAGCGTTAACCCAACACGACACGCTAATTCTTGATGGCGCGCTGGCCACTGAGCTGGAAGCGCGTGGCTGTAATCTGGCCGATGCCTTATGGTCGGCCAAAGTGTTAATGGAAAATCCTGAGCTGATTTACCAGGTGCATCACGATTACTTCGCGGCCGGGGCAAATGTCGCAATCACTGCCAGCTATCAGGCCACGCCGCAGGGATTTGCCGCGCGGGGATTGAATGAGGCGCAGGCGCTGGAATTGATCACGCAAAGCGTGAAGCTGGCACAGCGTGCGCGTGATGACTATCGTGCGGCGTCAGGCAGTGGCGCACCGCTGCTGGTGGCGGGCTCCGTGGGTCCCTATGGCGCTTTTCTTGCCAATGGTGCCGAGTATCGCGGCGACTACGCGTTGCCTGAAGCCGAGATGAAAGATTTCCATCGCCCGCGCGTGAAGGCACTGCTGGAAGCCGGGGTGGATCTGCTGGCGTGTGAAACCCTGCCGTCGTTTGCCGAAGCGCAGGCGCTGGTGAGTTTGCTGGCGGAGTTCCCGAACAGCAGCGCATGGTTCTCCTTCACCCTGCGTGATGCGCAGCACATCAGCGACGGCACGCCGTTGAGCCAGGTGGCCGAGTTAGTGAATGCGGCACCGCAGGTGGTGGCGATTGGCATCAACTGCGTGGCGCTGGAGAGCGTGACGCCGGCACTGCAAACCTTGCAGTCGCTGTGCGCGAAGCCGTTACTGGTCTATCCAAACTCGGGCGAGCAGTACGATGCCAGCAGCAAAACCTGGCACTCGGCGCCGTCGGGCTGCACGCTGCAAGACAAATTCCCTGAGTGGCAGCAGGGGGGCGCAAAACTGATTGGCGGCTGTTGCCGCACGACACCGCAGGATATCGCGGCGATTGCCGCCTGTTGTCAACCGCAATAAAGACCAGAAAAGCAGCACTGATAGCGCGATTGAGGCGAGTGAAAAGCAGGAAAGGGCAGTTTAGACTGTCCTATCTGATTCTATAGCGGACCTGCCATGAACCTGCGACACCTTCTTCCAGCCACTGCGCTGCTGCTCAGTGGCTGTGCCACCATCGTCGGCACAGAAACGCAGCCGGTAAAAATCGACTCTGTGCCGCAAGGTGCGCGTTTCACCGTGCAGGATGAAACGGGCCGCGCAGTGGCACAGGGCTACACACCACAAACCGTTGAGCTGGCGAAATCTACCGGCAACTACTTCGGAAAAAAACACTATCAGGTGATGCTGGAGAGTCCGGGCTATGTGCCGGTCACGCTGCCGATCGAGGCCAGCGCTAACCTGTGGTATCTGTTGGGCAACATCCCATTATTGGGCTTCCCCGGCTGGCTGCTGGTGGATCCATTCTATGGCGGCATGTATGACCTGAAGCCCGAACACCCGCAGCCACGTCTCAACGTGGTGGGCGCGCGCGGCGGTTAACTCGTACGCACAGTTACCTTAAAACGTCCGCTAACCTCTTTAAGGGCGGCCCTTGGGCTGCCCTGATACCGATCATCTCGCACCAGCTTTTCTCCTGCTCTTACGCACCAGAGTGGATACAGCCCCCTTTATATGCACCACCTTAGTGCGTAATAACCGTACACCATCGCGTTACGACGGGCTTTCACAATCTGGCACAGCCATTGCTTGGCTTGTATAGATAAGACTATACAACCGTTGTTTTTCATCACCTTGAACAGGAGTGGAAGATGGGCAAGCCAGTGCAACATATTGTTCGTGTGTTAACCGCCGCGGTACTTTGCGCCAGCGCTTTAAGCGCGCAGGCCGCCGACACCAAAGTCGCCATTGGCATCTCCGGCTGGACCGGATTTGCCCCGCTGACGCTGGCCGATAAAGCCGGCATTTTCAAAAAGCACGGCCTCGATGTCGATGTGAAAATGATCCCGCAGAGCAGCCGACATCTGGCGGTGGCGTCCGGCACCATTCAGTGTGCGGCCACCACAGTAGAAACCTACATCTCCTGGAACGCCGCGGGCGTTGCCATCAAGCAGATCGTCCAGTTAGACAAATCCTACGGTGCAGATGGCCTCGCCACCCGCAGTGACATCACCAGTATTAAAGATCTGAAAGGCAAAACCATCGCAGTCGATGCGCCAGGCACATCGCCTTACTTTCTGCTGGCGTGGATGCTGGATAAAAACGGCATGACCATGAAAGACGTGCGTCTGGCGACCATGGCACCGCAGGCAGCGGCGCAATCCTTTGCTGTGGGCCAGAATGATGCGGCGGTCAGCTACGAGCCTTATCTCTCGGTGATTCGCAATCAGCCGAAAGCCGGCAAGATCCTCGCCACCACGCTGGATTATCCGATGGTGATGGACACGCTTGGCTGTACGCCGACCTTCCTCAAAGCGCATCCACAGGCGGCGAAAGCGCTGGTGGCCAGCTATTACGATGCGCTAGAAATGATCAAGCAGCAGCCGGATAAATCCAACGAGATCATGGGTGCGGCGGTGAAATCCACCGGCAAAGAGTTCGCTGAATCCGCCAGCTATTTGCGCTGGCAGGGACCGGAAGAGAACAAAAAATTCTTCAGTGGCGAAATTGAAACCTTTAGCGATGAAGCGGGCAAACTGCTGCTGCGTGCGGGCGTGATCAAGAAAATGCCGGATGTGAAAAGCTTGTACGACGCCAGCTTCGTGCAGTAAGCGGGAGAAAGGAGATGGAGATGAGTAAAAGCCAACCGATAACCCCGCCAGCAGCGCTGCCGGATGCGCCACAGCGCTGGCACAATCCGTTGATGGTGCCGCTGAAAGCGATTTCGCTGCGGCTACGTATCGCGCTCGGCGTCGCGTTCTTTGTGCTGTTTATCGCGGTATGGACGCTGGTGACGCTGGGCGGCATGGTCTCGCCGACGTTTCTGGCCGATCCGCTCACCATGTTGCAGCAGGGCGTGGTGCTGTTCACCGAGTACAACTTCTCGCTGGATATTGGCATGACGGTGATGCGCGTGCTGGCAGGCTTCCTGTTGGCGGCTGTGATTGGTATACCGCTGGGCATCATGATGGGCGCCTATAAAACCTGGGAAGCGTTTCTCGAACCCTTCGTCTCCTTTTGTCGTTATTTACCGGCCTCGGCGTTTGTGCCGTTGCTGATCCTGTGGGCCGGTATCGGAGAAACCCAGAAGATCCTGGTGATCTTTATCGGCTCATTCTTCCAAATCGTGCTGATGGTGGCGGTGACGGTGAGCGGTGCACGTCGCGATCTGGTGGAAGCCGCCTATACGCTGGGCTGTAGCAATCGTTCTATCGTGCGTCGTGTGCTGATTCCGGGCGCAGCGCCAGGCATTGCCGAACTGCTGCGTCTGGTGCTTGGCTGGGCGTGGACTTACGTGATCGTTGCTGAATTGATCGGATCGGAAAGCGGTATCGGGCATATGATCGTCGATAGCCAGGCATTACTGAACACCGGGCAGATCATTTTCGGCATTATTGTTATCGGCTGTATTGGCTTGATCTCCGACTACTTATTTAAAGTGCTCAACCGGCGCTTGTTTGCATGGAGCACCCTGTAATGAAACACAGCAAACTCAACGTGCGCGGCGTCGAACGCATTTTCACCGGGCCGAAAGGGGAAGAAACTCAGGCGCTACAGCCGATCCATTATCAGGTGGAGGAGAATGATTTCATCACTATTCTCGGCCCCTCAGGCTGCGGTAAATCCACGCTGCTGCGCATCATCGCCGGGTTGGATACGCCCACGCGCGGGGAAATCTGGCTGGACGGCAAAAGCGTGGAAGGGCCGGGCGCCGATCGTGGCATGGTGTTCCAGAGCTATACGCTGTTCCCATGGCTGACGGTGGAAGAGAACATTCGCTTTGGCCTGCAGGAGCGTGGCATCGGCGCGGCGCAGCAGAAAGAGCGCAGCGATTATTACATCCAGCAGGTGGGATTACGTGGTTTGCCCAGCACTATCCACGCCAGCTGTCGGGCGGCATGCAGCAGCGCACTGCGATTGCCCGTGCGCTGGCCAACGATCCCAAGGTGCTGCTAATGGATGAGCCTTTTGGCGCGCTGGATAACCAGACGCGCGTGATGATGCAAGAGTTGTTGCTGTCGGTGTGGGAGCAATCGCGCAAAACCGTGCTGTTTGTCACCCACGATATTGATGAAGCGATTTTTATGGCCAACAAGGTGGCGATTTTTAGTGCCCGGCCGGGCCGCATCAAACAGGAGGTGGCGGTGAATTTCAATAATGGGCGCGATTACACCATTAAAACCTCACCGGAATTTATGGCGCTGAAAGCTGAAGTGACCGAATCGATTCGCAGCGAAACCCTGCAGGCGATGGCGCACTGAAAGGCTCAGATGTGTAGTGGCGCAGCTCGACAGTTAAGGGCGTATTCGCTAAGGCTGTCACTGTAAGAAGTGGCAGTTTTTTTCGTTTGGGTGAGAATGCTGGAGTGCGGGCCAGAGCACCTCTGCTGCTGCCGGGACGTCCTCGCGCCGCTGACGCGGTACCCTCGGCTTCCACGTTGTGCCTACGGACCGTTCGGGTAAGGCCATCCAGGCCAACCCGAACTGCCAGTC
>NZ_MLFP01000027.1 GCF_002095465.1 Pantoea rodasii
CCCTGCATTTTTCTGCCGCCAGCCTGCGACTCTGGGCTGACGCGCTGCCCGCGCGCTGCCAATAAGCCCCGCCCTCCGGTGATCGCGGCCCGCACCGCCAGGAATCCTCTTATTCACGCGCGCCCGGTTGCCTTAACGGCAGCGGCGGTCTTTGCTTAAACCACTGCGGGGATACAGCAGGTTAAGCGGAGAAACAAACGCCATGGGTCCCGTACGCTGCCGGCGCTGCTGTGCACCTCTGACCACGGAGGATCGTTATTATTTTATCAGCCACTGTGAGACCTGTGACACGGACATCCGGCATCAGGCGGGTGAGGCACACACACCCGTAAAGTCTCCGATGTATGTGATGAGGGGCGTCTTTTTCTTATTGCGCCGTTACCGCCATATCCGGACGGCCGGGCGCTGACCTCTCGGCGGAAAAGTGACGTCTGCCGCGAGGTGGCTTTTCAGAGGGACCGAAACGATTCGGATATTAAGATAATACGCATCCCTGCGTGATTTAATTTATTTCCGGATTGTTAACAAAAGGTAGGTTACAGGAACCCCCGCATCATTTTAATATAAGACCAGCTTGTCATTCTTTTAATAAACTTTTTCGGGCAGGTGAACTTCCTGCCCTCCCAGTCAAGATTAAACCACTGAAAATCATCATCCTTTATCTTATCTATCATACTTAAAGCCTGCTCTGGCGTCCGGAAAGCATAAGCCTTCATCACGCCTTCACGGGTGCACAAATCAATGTGAACCATATAACCCCCGGGTGAAAAACTACTGTGATTTTATATTATTTTAATAACACGGTCATAATAGACCTGTTTTCTCACGGTGCGTTATTTATTTTCGTTATGATTGCGTAAAAAAGGTGTCCCTGAAAAGTTGCTTAAAATACCTGATTATATTTGCGTTAAATAAACGGGAATTTTGATGGCAAAATTCCTGGTCATAAATTAAATGGATCTAATCACGTTAAATCAGGTTAGCGCATAAGATCATGCTGCATGCTCATCGGACTGATGCCTGCACGCCCGGACATCATGCCACCGAAAAAATTGGCAAGAGGGTTGCGGTTTTTTGCCAGCCTGTGATGCGGGCTTCAGATCCGGGCCGTCCGCCCCGGGCCAGAGCAGGCAAGCTTTTGACGCGGGGGCACGGTCCGCTCCGGAAAAAATAAAACGTCCTGCAGCGCTCAGGAAAAATGCATTCCGGCCGAAGATACAAAGGAAAGCAATAGCCCACGAGGATAAGCATATATGGCCCGAGCCTTACCCCCTTCGTACCAGCCCGTATCACCTTCCTGTCTGGCTGACAGGCTTCGCGAGCTGGCTGACCTGCTGGAGTCCCGCAGCCCGTTAATCCGCGCGGCTGAGAGGCATCACACCACCGGAAGCCGCGGTGAGCCGCTCATGATCATCCGTATTGAGGTTTATGAGGAGCCGCGGTGAATACGGCGTGCGTGTGGTAAACCGCCTGAGCAGCAGGTTCGCTAACGGTCAGAAGCAGACTGACGTCAGAATACACCGGCTCTGATGTCTACCCTGTCATGACCGCTGATATCCTTTTTTTCGGATCCGTTTCGCCTGCTGTTAATTCAAAATCTTATACCGGGACGAAAATTCAGATAAGTGTTCTGGTTAAAACCTCATCCGGGGCTACAGTTGCAGTGAGACTGTCACTTTCCCGGGGCGGAGGTTGTACTGTGTTTTATCACGACGATGAGAAAGGCCATATCATTATCGGCGAGGCTGCGGTCAGACTGGCGGCCGCCGGTCTGGATATCACGGTGGAGTCCCTGATAAAGGAACTGGGCGGGATGGCGGAGGGTGACGTCAGCGACGGCAGGCTGGAGGAAATCTTTGACGCCAGGCGCTGGCTACAGGGGTTCCGGAAGTACAGCAGTCGCGAGCAGGCTGAGCTGGACTGGATGACGGGTAGGGTAAAAGGCCGATGACATGACCAGGAGCATACCGCGACACGATGAAAAAACGGCTTCATGCCGGGCTCGCTTTGCGCCTACCGGCCGGAGATCTGGGTTAAAACTTCACATTTCCGAAATCACGCCTGAAAATAACTGACCTGAATAATTGCTTATCAATCATGAGCTAGCGTTTTTTGATACCGGAATATCGTTCCGCATCCGATAAATCACTATACAGGGTTCCTTTTTTATATACCTTCCGCGCAATATTACCCGTTCATATTTTAAACACCCCTTAATCAAGGACGCTGAATGCGCCACAAAGGCCCTGCCCCCTATACCGCAGAAGATATCGCTCTGTACTTCTCTGACGTTCAGGTTCCCACGCAGGAGGAATCGCTGGGGCAGATTGTGATTGAAATTCTGCGCAGCGGTACCGCCTTAAACCGCCCCGCCCTGTGCGCAAAGCTTGTACGTCGCCTGGAAATGGCCGCCAGCGCGGAGGAAGAGCAGCACTACCGCATACTGATCGGCCTGCTTTTTGGCCGCCAGAGTGCAGTCTGATTTCGTCGGGCCCTGAGTGGTGTCTGTATCGGATCATGGCTTATGCATAAGAATAAAACCGAAGATCAAATTCTCAGTGTGCTTAAACAGCATGGCGACCAGCTGGCCGGAGAGTCAGAAATTATCGGCGAGGTGATTCATCGCCTGAAGCTTAACGGAGACCGCGTGCTGCGTAAGGATGTCATACTCTGCCTGATAGCAGAGCTGGAAAGTACCACTGACGTAGTCAGGCTCGACATTCTTCGCTGTGCACTTGAGGTTGTTGTGGGTTATTCACATGAGGGTGAGGACTCTTAGCCCGGAACAGGAGCGGAATGCGCTCTGTCAGCTACCCTGGCCGCAGCAGCCAGGGGCGGCGTCTTGTCAACTGGTCTTTTTGCTTTTATGCCAATGGCAGGCGTTATCAGTACTATTCTGTGCGCAATTATAATCATGCAACATCAGTAACACCGCATCTTTATGTTTGCCTGAAATAATTATTATCGTCTTCTCCGCCCATTACAATTAGTGATATTCCATTCCACATAAACCATAATCTCAGCCAGAGAGTGATGACTGCTCTGGAGGAAATTACGCCCCGGGTTGAGCAGTACAGTATTGACGAGATGTTTCTTGACCTGACCGGAATCGATGGTTGTGAAGACTTTGAGCATTTTGGACGTCGCCTCAGAACGCATGTCTTCAACTTCACGGGACTAACCGTTGGCGTCGGCATGGGGCCGAGCAAAACGCTGGCAAAGTCCGCCCAGTGGGCGAGTAAGGAATGGAAGCAGTTTCGGGGGGTGCTTGCTTTAACCCCGGGCAATTTGAAGCGCACCGCCACCCTCCTGAGCTATCAGCCAGTCGAAGAGGTTTGGGGCGTTGGCAGAAGAATTGGAAAACGGCTAAACCTGATGGGTATTAAAAATGCCCTTCAGTTGTCACAGGCAAATCCGAAATCTATACGCAGCAATTTTTCGGTGGTGCTGGAGCGTACAGTCAGGGAACTCAATGGTGAGTCGTGTATTCCACTTGAGGAGCTGCCGCCGGCTAAACAGCAGATTGTGTGTAGCCGTAGCTTTGGTGAACGGATAACGTCAAAGGAAGCGATGCAACAGGCACTTTGCCAGTACGCTACACGAGCAGCGGAAAAACTCCGTGGCGAGCAGCAGTTTTGCCGACATATCTGGGTATGTATCAGAACCTCGCCGCATGCTGTCAACGAAGTGTTTTATGGAAACAGCGCAGGCGAGAAACTTTCAGTGCCCACTCAGGATACGCGTGACATCATTCAGGTGGCCATGCGTTCACTGGATCGTATCTGGCTTGAAGGCCGTCGTTACATGAAAGCTGGCATCTCATTAGATGATTTCACGCCCAATAGTGTCAGTCAGCTTACCTTCTTTGACGACATGCAACCCAGGGCTAAGAGTTCAGAACTGATGAAGGTGTTAGACGGTATAAATCGGTCTGGACTGGGGAATTTGTGGTTCGCGGGTCAGGGGATTAGCACTGAGTGGAAAATGAAACGGGAAATGCTCAGCCCCTCTTGGACTACCTGTTGGGATGACATACCAAAAGCGCGCGTACTGTAAACTGCGAAGTCAAAGATCCCATTTTCGATAAGCCGGGTGGCTTCAGGGTTCACTATTACTGATTACACGGGGATAGCGGAATCTCTTGGCTGACCCTTTGTATGAAGCCCATAAGCCGACATCGCTAAAGTCTGTAAAATGCGCTTGCAGGCGAAAGCCCTCCCTGGTCCAAACTCGCATACTGCTGGTGGTACGCCAAACGTCTCACCAAACTTCTTAACTCCCCACTGAACTGTTAAACGCAACACTGAGTCGATCTTGCCAAAAACGCTGTTTAGCATTTAACAGCCCGGGATCCACTTTTTCATTTACGTGGTTCCTATCCACTATAGAGAGTAGAAACCCGTTTTGTTCAATAATGGATAGTCAAGCAACCAATCTAGCTTTCATCGCAGAAATTTTGATGTTAGCAAACACTAACATCAATAGCAGCAGTGCTTAGCAGGTTAGTAAGCGCTAGGGGGGGATGGTGTACTGCTAACCACTGTAGTGAGTAACTGCTCTCTATAGTGGATAGTTTTACTCTTCATAGTGGTTATCAGCTAAAGGATTCAAGCACAAAAGGATCCCTCAATACGAATTGAAGATCCTTTATCGCATTAAATTATCATTTCGTATCCACTATAGAGAGTAACAGCTCTCTTTAGTGGTTGTTTATCCGCTTTATGAGGTGCATTTTCCTGAGGGAATTGGCCCTCAAACCCTTGGTAGCACTGTCATTAACTAATAATAAGGGATTTCAGCCAACCACTATAGAGAGTAAGTCTTCTCTCCATAGCGGTTATAGGAATGAGGGCTTAATCGTGTCTGGCTACGGGCGGTTCTTCGAGGATCAGAAGGTGGCCGCCTTCGAACGCATAACCGCTATAGAGAGAAGTGCCATTTCAAGTGATGAGAGCGAGCCCCCTTCAGGTTAAGACGTACAACTTTATGATAATAATGATTTATAACGCATGACCTTAACCTCAGCGGCGTGCAATAGGTCTTAGTTAATACTAACCGCTATAGAGAGCAAACCTTACTCTATATAGCGGTTATTTATCGCCTAAATAATTGAATTAAAATTATTTTAGTACTTTTAGGAGGCTGTTAGGCATTAAGGCTGCAAATGTCTTGAATGAAAAAGTGATAACGTCACGCTTTATCACTAACCACTATAGTGAGTAATCCCGACAGCAAACGTAGGGCGTGAGGATCCTGCGGGCAAGATAAGCGGAGTCTGGCAGTTAGTTGATCGAAGAAACTCGAATGCAGTAACCGCTATAGAGAGCATCACTCTCTATAGCGGTTGTTGAAATGATTGGGCACTACGGTAATTACTTCGCTTTGCCTTTGCGGATTTTTTCGAGGATTTTCAGCTCGGCCTTGGACAACATGACCATTTCACCCTGCTGCTCCGGTATCTCTTCGGCATCCATCCCCTCCTCCAAATCAAGTTCATCTTCCAAGATTTCAGGCAACTTGAGAGGCAAGTCGGCAGGTTTTAGCTTTGGACGACGATAGTGGATGTGGAAATACACCACATTCCCTCTTTTGACCTCGTTGTAATCGAGATAACCAATATCCTTCAGCTGCTCCATTGCCCGCCTCACGGTAGCGTTTTGCGTGATAGGCCGTGAAGTCAGGTTCAGACGCTGTCTAAGGCGCGCCATGGAGATAGGCGCCGGATTGGAGGGCAGACTCTCGATAAACGTATACAGGGCCTGTGCGGACTCTTTACGCGCCAGAGCATTGATAGCCCGCAGCTGGAGCAGCACCTTTCTGTCAAACTGATAGAGTTCAAAGAGTTTAGGGTCAGCTTGGAGCTCGACGGTGTCTTTTTTGACACTGTATTTTGCGGATTGTACAAGGTGCGTCACGTACAGCTCATCTTTGTCAGCGGTACCGAACTGAATGGTATTAGACGCAATGCGGATAAGTGAAGCTTCCAGGCGCTCACGCAGCTTAGCGGAGGAACGTGAAGAAGGTATACCGCAAAGTTTGACGAACTCAACGAAAGGCAACGTCACTTTATCGTTTGTGACATTGTACTTAGCAAAGGCATGAATAATACCGACCCAGGTTTTGAAGTCATTATCCATGTCCAGCCGCTGGCCAATGATCCTGATCTTCTCATAACCCTCAGATTTGACGATCGAAAGCAGCTTGAGCTCGTTCGTCACATCCGTAACGGCGGTGGTGTCGTTCTTTCGATTGTTTGTGGACTTCAACGTAGGAACGAAAAGACCGAGCCTCATCAATGCGACAGGCTGAACCGTGTTATCTCTGTTAGGCGTGAGGACAACAAGTTCACCTGTTCGTTTATCAGTTTCCGAAAAGGCGTCAACTATCTTGTTGTTTTCTAAATCATTTTCCAGCATTTTTGAGGATCCGATTTATACACAGTTACATATCACGTTTACTCTCTATAGCGGATACTAGCACTCACTTCATCGGTTAGACTACTCTCTATAAAGGTTAATTTGCTCTCTATAGCGGTTAACCTACTCTCTACAGCGGTTATCGATGTACCCTAAGCCCCTGTCAGTTCTGGCCTGAGGACGATCGGGGATCTGTCAGGAACTTAAAGGATCTCTATATTGATCTGTTATTTGATCTAAGCAGTGAATAATGGGGATAAAAATGACGCTGAGAAAGGATTAAGGCTGCCCCTTGTTGCTTGGTTGAATAAAACTACAACCATCTACGCTTAAAACTTATTCACAGGCAAATCAGTTACTCACAGGTTGATCCTCGTCCTGCTACCTATAGCGGTTATCAGTTACTGTCTTCATCGGTTGTTTAACTGTTTTCATCGGATGTTTTACTCATTACAGCGGATACTTTACTCCTTATAGCGGTTAGTGATCCCTTCTCAGGCCAGAGATAGCAAGGGATACAGCGTGCGGGGATCTTATTTGATCTCAATGGGATCTCATAATGATCTAATTATTGGATCTAGCCTGTGGATAAAGGGGATAAAAATCAGTGCGCTGATACTCATTCTCATGAACTGGTGCAAGGGAGCGCCCTTTTTCTTCATCTGATTCGTTAAAATTCATCATCTGTATCAGGGGATAACTCGCCTCGTTATTAAACGGCTCCTAACCCCCAATCAGGCGTTTAGCTAGCGTCTAATCCAGAGTTGGCTCTTGACCCACTCTGGATGCCCCAGAAGAGCCGTTTTAAACCGTGGATTTTCGAATGGACTTGGTTAGGGTTTGTGTCTTTAACCGCGCTACGTGGCACTCATGCAAGATTCAGGGGTATATGAATCCAGATCCTACCATTCCAAGAAGATTTAGGGACTTAATGATTTGATGCAGACAGGAATGCGCAGACTTCACGAAAAAAGACGCGGTTTTAGTCGCGTCTTAGTTAGGAATCTCACGTCATTTAAGAATTAAAGCTTACTTTGACTTTTCAACGATGGATTTGATCGCCATGTCGATCTCTTCAAGGACCGCCGCGGATAAGCGATGAAACTCATACTGAACATGCCTTTTTTCGGCATGGGTTTTGCGCTTGGCGTAAGCTGCTCGATCCGAGAAGGAACCAAATTTTTCCGTCAGCACGCTTTTGTTTTTGGCAGGCTTAACCAGCTGCTTTTTCGCAGTCGAGAAAAATGAAAGGATTTTGGTTTTCTGCTCGTCTGAATTCAGATTAAGCAGTGCAGGATCTTCATCAATGCGACTCTTTACCTGAACAACGATATCACTGACGGAAACGCCCTCCGCTTTGGCTTCCTCAGCCACGTCCAGCAGCAGCTTATAATCCGGTATGCTCAGATCTGAAACCACCGGGAATAACTCGATAATTTCTGCGGGTACCCATGCTGCCTGAAAAGCACGGGTAACTTTGGCATTCGAAATCCCTTCAGCCTTAGCAATTTCAGTTTTGTTCATGCCCTGCGCTTCCATCAGCAGGAAACGTTGTCCCAGCTCGCGAAGGTTATGTTCCTTTGCGGTCTGGATATCTGCGGCTAACTGGCGTGCATCGCTGATATCAATTTCATCCTCGGTCACCAGAACTTCAAAACCGGTGCCAGCGAACAGGCAGGCTGCACGACGACGAGAACCATCCATGATTTCGATGCGATCATCAACCAGGCGGCCAATCGCCGGGAAGAACTGCTGCAGCTCTATGGTTCGTGTAATGTCTTTTACAGACTCTTCCGTCAGCGCTGACTGGTCACGCCCGTTGACCTTGGCATCAACAAATGTTTTTGCCGCCACTTCCCCACTCGGGATCAACTGACGGCTGAATGTGGCCGTATTACCGGACTTCAGGGTAAACACCCGTGACTGATTGCCGCTGTTGATAAAGCTCGACATCTGGGACTGACCCATAGTGCGGCCAATTCTTTTGAGTGATTTTGGTTCGGTCACTTGGTACTCCTGATATATTCAATACGATCAAAAACGGCGCGCGAAAAATTCTCTGCTTCCTGCTTCGCCTTTCTGAGCGCATCAGCACTGCCTGGATAAGACGTCGGGTTAGCGCTGATGACGGTATCAAACGACTCACCACAGCGCTCAAAACCGTCCAGGCGCGGTAATACCGCGTCCAGCATCGATTTCGTAAACACTTCGCGTGCATAGCTGTGAGAGGTAATGTGATCGTGTTTCGTCGTCATCTTCGACATGAACCCGATGTTCGCTTTCAGTCTTGGCTCGATCCCTTCATTTTCAATGCGTTCCAGCATTTCCGGCAATCGCGTCAGGTATTTCATGGTGGAGTGGAAATCAACCTGAGCCGGAGGCGTTGGCGTTAACAGCAGGTCACTCGCGGCAATCGCGTTGAGCATAAATGCGTCGAGGTGAGGACCGGTGTCGATGAAAATGAAGTCGTAATCTTCAGCAAGACGATCGATGACGTTGCGGCGCAGGACCTCTGAAGGCGCTACACCCGGCAGGTTTTCGCTGACCAGTGCATCCCAGTCGCTCGCGACAAAACCATCGTCGATAGATCCAGGCATAACGTCGACACCGGGCATAACGGTTGGCTTAACGAATTGTTCACGCAGCTGCTCGGTGCTGACGTCATTTAGCATGGCCTGAGCGGCAGTTTCCAGGACCGACCCCACGCTATTGGTATGGCTCAGGAACATGGTGCTTGAGGCCTGAGGGTCAAGATCAATGACCAGAATGCGCAAATCGTTATGGAGAAGTCCTGGGTGTGCGCGTAAACCATGCGCCAGTGTCACCGTGGTTACCGTCTTGGACACGCCGCCTTTAAGATTCACTACGAATACTACGAAGGGCTCTTTATGCTTGTCGCGATACTTAGGCACTTTACGATGCTTATAGATATCAACAACATTTTGAATGCTCATCGCATATTGAGAAGTGCTGCCAGTCTGCTTTCTGCCGAACGTATACCCTGCCCCTTCCATCTCACCGATCGCTGCTGCAACTGCATGTTTACTGAGCAGCGGTAAGTTGGCGACGCCGTTACGGGTAAAAGTATGGTAATAGCCCTGCTGATTGAATTCCTGACGCTGTTGCTCGATGTGGCTGCTCAGTCCGATCAGCATGCCATTCGCACGGTTGGCGATGTCAAACACGTCACCGTAATCACGCTTCATAAGCACCTCAATAATAATGATTTGATTCATTGTACTAAAAAAGGTGCCGCATGCCAGTTTTTTGGTGAAATTCAACAAAAGTGGATTTTTAATGATTTTGATGTTTGTTATGATTATATTAATAATTTGCTTCTAAAACATAGAGTTACACAAAAAATTGTTGTTTAAAAATCTATCAAAGCTTTTGCACCATAATTAACGATTTTATCCTACCCTACATGACCCGGCTTCAAATTAACAGGTATTCGGGATAAATACGTTAACGGTGCATCCATCCGATATAGTATCTCACACTTAAAGTTAATATCTGCTATTCAGCCCTGTTAATACTCGCCCAGATAATTTCTCCATTTTGTCGTAGCATAAGTTGGTTGCTTAGGAGTGCATCAGAGTAATTTGATGTATGCATTGTAGTGTTAATTTTTCTGACTCCCTTAAATTCTAAAATATCCCCCCTCCCCTCCCCTCCCCTCCCCTCCCCTCTCCTACTCACGTCACTTCTCGATAAATAAAAGTTAATCCGCACCGTCTGATATGAAAGATACTTTTAAATTAAGGAGATGAGCGCTAGCCGGAAGAGCGATGAATGCACTAGACCTTGATAAACACTTTGCCCCTGACGATAGCCCTTGGTGTTTTTCAGCCTGAAAAAACGGATTAATATCATATAAAACATCACGTTATGAAGATTTCATGATGGATGTAATGGTGAGGTTTTTCATGATTATTCTTAATGACATCATTCAGGAATCGTAAATTCGTTAGTTCCCTACGACAAAATTTCCCCACTAGCAAAGTTCGTTTGTTTCTTACCTCTCGTCAAAGATTTCATAAATGCGCATTCGGTATTTTTCAAAAGCAAATGCACTATTCATTTCAACCAAAGCTCACCCCAATCTGGGTTTGGTAAATTGAGAATGACATTTCTATCTAGGCACAAATGCTGAACACATATGTACTATAATTTCTGGCTAAGAATACCTGGATAGCTACGTTCATCAAATACAAATATCTCTGCACAGGGCATCATCGCTAACTCAACCCCATCATGCTGATTTAAATTCTTCTGAATAAATATGTTTTAAGCGGGAGAGTTTTTAAGAGCAAATTTTCTTAAATTTAGATGGTAGCGGAGTGTATGCTTTAAACGAAGAATAATTAAAGAACATCTGAGTAAGAAGCTTCAATGAATATTGCAGGGAGCATTATCAAAATCATTAAACGTATTAATGGCATCAGCAATTTATCCCAACGACTTAAGAAAGAAAAAGTTATCATTCACTAACCGAGTCTAAAAGCTATCCTAAAGAAGCAATTTCAGCTCATAAACTACAGGCTTAACGAGTATTCGACTAATCAACTCGTGATTTCCAGGCTGCATGGTGATTTTCAGTCTGAAAATTTAAATAAAACTGAATTATTTCAATTGGTTGGAGTGGTTTCTGGTTGGTTAACATTCACAGTTTTAGTGAGATTTTCAGCCACTCGACCCATTCAATTTTCGACATAGGTAAGACTTCAAAGATAAGTCAGGAACTACAAGGGATTACCCACGCAGGATTATTTGCTGCAGGAAGGGGATAAATTTTCAGAGCCCAACACGCTTTTCATGATTTTTCACAGGACACTGATTTCACCCTTAAGGAGATTTGAATGAGCTTATAAGGCTCAGATAAGCGCCGCAACAACATCTTACCTGGATAGCACATTAACCTCTAGCAACACTGATTCTATGATTCTTAGCATGATGCTGCATGACTGAGCTGCCCCAAGGATTAGATACAACGCTCATTTAGTAATGTCGGATCCTTCACTTTCAGAATTACCCTTTCTCCAGCCCGCCGCGAATTCAGACGGCGGCTGATAATTCAGAGTGGAGTGCGGGCGGCACTCGTTATAATCCTGACGCCATTCACTGATGGTTTTCCTGGCATGGCTGACGTCGCTGAACCGGTGTTCATTCAGGCATTCATCGCGAAATCGCCCGTTCAAACTCTCAATAAATCCGTTCTTTATCGGCTTGCCGGGCTGAATAAGCCGCAGCTCCACGCCATGCTCGAAGTCCCATTGTTCGAGCGCACGGCAGGTAAACTCCATCCCCTGATCGGTTCTTATCGTAGCCGGATAGCCGCGAAACAGCTCAATGCTGTCCAGAATACGCGTGACCTGCACGCCTGAAATCCCGAAGGCAACGGTGACCGTCAGGTACTCCTTCGTGAAGTAATCCACGCAGGTCAGGCACTTGATCCTGCGACCGATGGCCAGCGCATCCATGACAAAATCCATCTACCAAGTCAGATTCGGCGCCGCCGGGCGGAGCAGTGGCAGAAGTTCTGTTGTCAGCCCTTTACGACGACGTCTGCGTTTTATTCCGAGTCCACTCAGATGGTAGAGCCGGTAAACCTGCTTGTGATTAACATGAAGCCCTTCGCGGCGCAGCAGCTGCCAGATGCGGTGGTAACCAAAACGCCTGCGTTCCAGTGCCAGTTCGGTGATGCGCCCGGAAAAATGCGCATCCGATCCCGGACGCTGCGCTTCGTAACGGCAGGTCGACAGGGACAAACCTGTAAGCCTGCATGCACGACGTTGCGACAGACCGGTCGCAGCACAATCAACACCACGGCTTCCAGCTTCTGGTCTGTCGTCAGTTCTTTCGGCTCAGGGCCACCTGAAGCGCCTCCTTATCCATTATGGCTTCGGCCAGCAGCTTCTTGAGTCGTGCGTTCTCTTCCTAAAGCGAATTCAGGTGCTTGATCTCGGGCACCTCCATGCCGCCATACTTTTTACGCCAGGTGTAGAACGTGGCATCGAAAATAGCATGCTTGCGGCAGAGCTCGCGGGCAGAAACTCCGGCTTCGGCCTCGCGGAGAATACTGATAATCTGTTCGTCGGAAAAACGCTTCTTCATGGGGATGTCCTCATGTGGCTTATGAAGACATTACTAACATCGCGGTGTACTTATCAACGGGGAGCAGGTCATGATAACTTAAATTCTTTGGTGATTTTCAGCCTGAAAAAGTCGAAAAAATCCTTTGATAACACCACATTATGATGATTTTAAGGTGGATGAAAAACGCTACCGAAATGACAAAGATGTTATGCCCCCATTACATGCGTGACTAATCCAATGTCGTGAGTTTACGATAAGCATAGACAGGCAGGGGAGGGAGGTGGTCAGGCGTTGATGCGAAGATGAGATGCTTATCCTCAACATTCCAGTTAGACGGTTTAAAACGAAATGACGGGATCTAAACGCTTCAGCAGACGCTTTCACACTCTCATTAAAAGAGAGTCTGGAGGGCTAACACTTCCACAATTAATCCTCCAAAAAAACATAGTTGAAGACGTAAACAAGCGGTTAGCAGCGGGGGATTAACGTTTCCTGAAACCCTGCCTCTCGCGGAAAATCCACAGCCATCAATTAAAACGAAGAGGGTAGGACGCTTACAAAGTTCCACGATATCCTTGTCCAGAAGGACATTGCTAACGCCTGTATGGAAAGCCAGGCTAGCTTAATCACTTATGGCGAATTCAACGTCATTTGGTTCAAATCAATACCTCCAAGAGAATACTTACCTCCCGGTCCGTCAAACCTCCTCTGCTAACTATTAATATCAATAAAACCTCCTGCGAGAGATATCGGACAATTAGCCTACATGTACCTTTAGGCTTGAGTGTCTGGAATGGCCCTATGCTTTTTTTAATAACACCACAGATCTCAGGCCGGACACACAAACTGTGAGATTTTGCTGTTATACGATTCTAACGTTAATCAGCCAGCAAGCTGAGATGAAGAACTGGCGGTGAGTCCTGTTTTCCTCGCAACCGCGCCAGGAGACATAGTATCAATCAAGTTCAACCATTCAAATACATTTGGACAGGCCAATGAACAACTTCGACGTTTTGATTATTGGTGCCGGGCCCACCGGCCTGGTGCTTGCACTTTGGTTAACTCACCAGGGTGTGAATGTGCGCATCATTGATAAAAGCCATGGACCGGGTGAAACATCACGCGCGATGGCGGTACAGGCCCGTACGCTTGAGCTCTATCGCCAGTTAAATCTGGCTGACGAAATCATTGCTGCGGGTTATAAGATGCCGGCAATGAACATGTGGGCGGAAGGGCAGCGTAAAGCGAATATTCCGCTTGCCGATGCTGGAGCCGATATCTCGCCATATCCTTTTGTACTTGTCTTGCCGCAGGATCAGCATGAAAAGATACTGGTCGCCAGATTACTGAAAGCAGGGATTGAAGTTGAGCGGCAGACGGAGTTTCTGTCGTTTGAGGAAAACGAAGACCATATCGTCGCCACCCTAAGGATGCCCGATGGGAAGATTGAAAGTTCTCGTGCTGCTTTTATCGCTGGCTGTGATGGCGCACACTCCCCGGTACGTCATCAAATTGGCAGTGATTTTTCCGGTGGTACCTACAATCACATCTTCTATGTTGCAGACGTGGAAGCAAACGGTGTCTCTTCAGCCGATGAAGGGCATATTGCATTTGATAAGTCAGACTTTGTCTTGGTAATGCCTTACGGACTTGATCAGCGTTATCGATTGATAGGTACAGTAGAGAGCGAAGATGATGACGACAGAGCGCGTTCCTTCGACGATGTAAGCAAGAGAGCTATTAGGGGATTAGGGCTCAATATCTCTAACGTAAGCTGGTTTTCTACCTATAAAGTGCATCACCGGGTCACTAACTATTTTCGTCGGGGCCGTAGCTTTCTGCTGGGTGATGCAGCACATGTACACAGTCCTGCGGGCGGGCAGGGGATGAATACCGGCATTGCGGATGCTATCAACCTTGCATGGAAATTAACGTCGGTGCTTAAAGCAAATGCTCCGGAAGCTTTACTCGATAGTTATGAAAATGAGAGAAAGGCATTTGCACTTAAACTGGTAAAAACAACAGACCGCGTTTTTACCTTTGTTACCGCTGAAGGACGACTTGCAGATTTTGTTCGTAATCACATAGCACCCTCTGTTGCGAGTAGGGCCTATCAGTTCGAGAGTGTACGAAATTCTCTGTTCCGACTCATATCGCAAACCTCAATGAATTATGCTGAAAGTCCTTTGAGTGAAGGCAGAGCGGGGACTGTCAGTTCCGGGGACCGTCTGCCATTTGCTCCAGGAAATGGGATGTCCAACTATGACTTTATGGATAAAATCGGCTGGCAGCTGCATGTGTATGGCTTGCCTGAAACTGGACTTGTCGGCTGGTGTGAACTTCATGGAGTAGAGATACACGTATACGCCTGGCAGAATGCATTCGCGTTAAAGGGATTCAAACAAGGTGCAGCATACCTGATCAGGCCGGATGGCTATGTTGGACTGGCGACTGCCGAACATCACGTTGAACGTCTGACGAAATACATGAATAAACATGGATTCTCTAATGGAGCGACCTGCGTTCCTTAAGTAACTAACCTTGAATTTTGAGTTCAACATAGGCCTGTGGGCACTCCACTTTCACCACCTTAGGTTAAGCGAAAATCGTAACGCCAGAATATCCAGGGGGGCGCCGGCCGCGCTTCCCACGTTTTGGCGGGTTAAACAACGGCCTGATAATAATGAACTGCTTAAGACTGTACTACACTAAGCCCTTAAACTTATCAGGGGCACATCCCCTCCTGTTAACTTGCCAGACATCGTGAACTTCTATGTAGGGCGGAGAAAAGATGCAAAGTCTGGATTTACAGGTGCTGAAAGCTGGGCTTGAGTGGGCACAGACTCATGAAATCTGGTTGTGTACGGTAATCAAAACCTACGGTTCATCACCCCGGCCACCCGGTGCCATGATGGTTCTTCGTTCTGACGGGCTTCACATGGGTTCGCTTTCGGGCGGGTGCGTGGAAGAGAATTTCATCCGACGTGCCAGACAAAATGAATTTCAGGCAGCAAGCCAGTTGATTCGCTACGGCGATGGTGGGCATACGCCCGATGTGTCACTGCCCTGTGGCGGCAGTCTGGGCATTCTGGTAGAGCGACTCGAGGCTGGTGACAAGAGCAGCAGCTATTTTTTGCAGATGTATGAAGCATTCCGTAATGCGACTGCATTGGCTAAACGCGTGACGCTGCCTTATCCATGTGATGCGCTGACAGCCATTGATTACGCCTGTCAGACTCATGCCCGAATTGAAGACGGCGGGATTACGATGACACTCGCTGCACCGCCAAGACTGGTGATATGTGGCCTATCAAGCGTTGCCGTATTCTGTGCCAACTTTGGCGTGACGCTAGGTTATGAAACAATTGTCTGTGAGCACCGTGAAGAAACATTCATCTCACACGCCCCCCTACTCAGCGAAGGTGTCAGACTGATAAAACAGTTTCCCGCTAAGTACCTGGAACTGGAAGGCTGTCATGCCGCAACAGCCATTTTGTCACTGACTCACGATCCTCGCATTGACGATCTGGCTCTGATGGAAGCTGTCAGATTGCCGGCCTTTTACATCGGAGCGATGGGCTCACGAATCAACAGTCAGAAGCGGCTGGAAAGACTGATCACATTTGGTGATGTCTCCCCTGAACAACTTCCGAGAATACACGCGCCGGTAGGAATGGATATTGGCAGCAAAACGCCGGCCGAAATCGCGTTATCCGTGATGGCGGATATTGTCCGACACAAGAACGGATTAGCGGCCAGCAGCACCCGTACATATCCAGTGACTGAGGAAGATGAAAGGACCATTTCCCTGTGAACACAGCAATACTGATTATGGCTGCGGGGCTGAGCCGCCGATTCAGGGAAACCGGCCATGGCAATAAGCTCAATGCGATGCTTAACGGAAAAGCCGTGCTGCAGCATGCCTTTGACAACGCCAGGGCATCGGGTATGGATGTGTTCGTATTGACACGTCCGGAAGATGAACAGCTGCATCAGCTTCTGCCGAGCCCATCCTTGCTGAAATACACCAGCGAGGGCTTAAGCGATTCCATTGCAGCCTCGGTCAGAGCTGTGCCGGATTATGATGGATGGCTGATAGCTTTAGGGGACATGCCTTTTATCTCACCCTCCAGTTTCCAGGCCGTAAGTAAAGGACTGCAGGTCTCGGCCATGGCGCGTGCGGATGTTGATGGGATAATTGGCCATCCCGTAGGGTTTAGCCGGGCACTTTATCCGCAACTTATAGCATTACGCGGTGACACAGGTGCGCGCGGGCTACTCAGCTCCGTTTCTCTGACCACCGTGAGTTTACATGACAGGGGATGTTTAACGGACATCGACACTTATGAGGACCTGCTACGTTTTTCCTCAAAGGATCTGTAAGTTTAAGACAGGAGTAAGTAGAAAATCTTCTGAACCCTCCACCCGCTGCAATGAGCGGGTGAAAGGCAAAGCCATCAGGCAGTCTCAGGCAAGCCTGAAAGTAACTTATCCAGCGTGACCGGGTAGTCTCTTACTCTGACGCCCGTGGCGTTATAGACGGCGTTCGCAATTGCGGCCCCGACGCCACACAGACCCAGTTCACCCACGCCTTTGGCTTTCATCGGCGAGGAAACAGGATCGGTATCTTCCAGAAAAATGACCTCCTGTTCCGGAATGTCAGCATGCACCGGCACCTCATACCCCGCCATATCATGATTAACAAAAAAGCCTAAGCGCGTATCTACTGCCAGCTCTTCCATCAGCGCACCCCCCAGCCCCATCGTCATCGCGCCAATCACCTGGCTGCGCGCCGTTTTAGGATTGAGAATTCTGCCTGCAGCACACACCGCCAGCATGCGTCGTACCCGTACTTCACCCGTATCAGCATCAACTCCCACTTCTACGAAATGCCCCGCGAAAGTCGATTGCTGGAACTGCTGGTCGAGATCGCCAAACTCAATAGTATCCTCAGCGGTTAAGGTCTGCCCGGCCGCAGCTGTCTCAATCTTTGCGCTGCGGCCGTTAGCCCGAATTTCTCCGTCAACAAACTCAGCGTCCTCATGGCTAAAGCGGAGTTCAGCTGCTACCCGTTCCCGCAGCTTTACGCAGGCTGCATAAACGCCAGCCGTTGAGGTATTCGCCCCCCACTGGCCGCCCGATCCGGCAGAAACCGGGAAATCGGAGTCTCCCAGCCTGACGATAACTCTCTCCATCGGAACGCCCAGCATTTCAGCAGCAGTCTGTGCAATGATGGTATAGCTGCCGGTACCAATGTCTGTCATGTCAGTTTCAACAGTGACGATGCCTTGTGCATTCAGATGGACGCGTGCACCGGAGGGCGCCACAAGATTGTTACGAAAGCCTGCAGCAACGCCCATACCCACCAGCCAGCTCCCTTCACGCGTCCGGGCCGGAACAGGGTTCCGGCGTTCCCATCCGAATGCTTCAGCGCCGGTACGCAGGCATTCCACCAGCTGACGCCGTGAAAAAGGGCGACCGGGATCGGCAGGATCGACCTGTGTGTCATTGAGGATACGGAACTCGACAGGGTCCAAACCGGTTTTCTCGGCTATCTCATCAATGGCAATTTCAAGTGCCATCAAGCCGGGGGCCTCACCTGGCGCACGCATTGCATTGCCCTCGGGCAGATCCAGTTTTGCCAGTCGCAGAGCGGTCAGGCGATTTGCACCTGCGTAGAGTAGCTCAGTTTGCTGAACAGCCGTTTCTGGGGTGCCATCCGGCAGATTACCTGACCAGCTGGTGTGAGAAATTGCGGTGATATGACCGGCGTTGTCCGTACCTATACGAATCTGCTGATACGTTGCAGGACGGTGAGTGGTGTTATTTGGGATCATCGGTCTCGGAAGCATGACCTTTACCGGCCTTTTTATAGCACGGGCGCCAAGCGCTGCTAACAACGCATCACTGCGCAGGAACAGTTTTCCGCCAAAGCCACCACCTATATAAGGGGAGATGATCCTGACCTTTTCCAGCGGAAGGTTGAGTGTTTTAGCGAGATCGGTTCTGCACCAGTTGATCATCTGATTTGATGTCCAGACCGTCACTGCGCCTTTATCCCAGACAGCCATAGACGCGTGCGGCTCCATGGCCATATGACTTTGGTCCGGCGTGGTGTAAAGGGCATCATGCTGGAAGGCGGCCTGGCTGAAGGCATGGTCCGGATCACCGATTATTTTATCTGGCGTATCCTCTGGGGCAGTGGTGACCGTCGTTTTTTCCTTTTCGAGACTGAAGGCACCCTTTTCGCGCTCGACGTGCACTCCGACAAGCTGAGCGGCGGATCGCGCCTGCTCAAAGGTTTCGGCCACGACCAGAGCGACAGCCTGATGATAGTGCTCAATCCGGTATTCCGCGAGAAGCGAGGCGGTATTCATATCTCCCTTTCCAAGCTTTCCGGCATTTCTGGCCGTTACGATAGTCAGAACGCCCGGCGCACATTCAGCCGCTTCAACATCCACAGATATCAGTTTTCCTCGGGCTATCGGGCTTGCAACCACGTAGCCGTAGGCCACATCGGGCGCCTCATCATGCCATTCATAAGCGTAGGGCGCGCTGCCGGTGGTTTTCATCGGGCCATCGATGCGATCAAATGGGCGGCCTACGTATCTGAGCTTATCAACGGGATTGGAACCGGCTGGCTTATCAAATTTCATGAATTTCCCCTCCCTTCTGACAGGACTGAAGCGATAGTGCGCCTGGCCAGCGTAAGTTTGAACTGATTAGCCGGAGTGGGGTGGGCATCACTGAACAGATTTTCATATACAGGCTGTGTCCCATCGGCTAATGCGCTGTCCGCCGCGGCGTTACGCCAGGCTGGTGGGCCACTCCGCCAAGCGAAATCCGGCCGCTGCCGTCAGGCAGCACAATCGCCGCAACGGAGACAAGAGCAAATGCATAGGAAGCCCGGTCGCGTACTTTACGGTAGATATGCCTTCCTCCCAACGGTGCAGGAAGGACAACAGCGACAATCAGCTCTCCCGGGTTCAACACAGTTTCAATGTGGGGGGTTCCTGGCATACGGTAAAAACCGGCTATGGGTATCGCCCTTACGCGCCCATCCGGGCTGACGGTTTCAACCACCGCATCCAGCAGCCGCATCGCCACAGCCATATCGCTGGGGTGAGTCGCAATACAGGCGTCACTGCCACCCACAACCGCATTCTGACGGCTGTAGCCTTCCAGCGCGGCACAGCCGCTGCCGGGCTGGCGCTTATTACAGGGCTGGTTGGTATCGTAAAAATATGGACACCGGGTCCGCTGCAAGAGGTTTCCTGCCGTAGTGGCCTGATTACGAAGCTGACCGGAAGCGCCGGCGAGTAAGGCTCGGGCTAACACGGCATAGTCACGTCGCACCCGCATGTCAGCAGCCAGGTCCGTGTTACGGACCAGCGCACCGATACGCAGGCCCCCTTCCGGTGTCAGTTCAATCGTATCCAGCGCCAGGCCATTGACATCAATCAGATGGGCGGGGGATTCAATCTCCAGTTTCATCAGATCCAGCAGGTTGGTCCCACCGGCTATAAATTTTGATCCCTGCCGCTGCAGGGCACTCGTGGCCGCTTCTTCCGGCGTGCTGACCTTTTCATACGTGAAGGATTTCATGAAGTCTTCCCTCACGCATAGTCTTCAATCGCGGCGAGAATATTGGCGTACGCACCACAGCGGCAGATATTGCCACTCATGCGCTCGCGTACCTCATCAGCATGTAAAACGGGTTCACCCAGCAAGTCTTCAGAAACGTGGCTGGGTATTCCCGCTTTGATTTCCTGAAATACGGCCAGCGATGAGCATATCTGCCCCGGCGTGCAGTAACCGCACTGATAGCCATCATGCTTAATAAAGGCCGCCTGCAGCGGGTGGAGGTTATCAGTCGTCCCAAGCCCCTCAATAGTTGAGACCTCTGCATTTTGCTGCATCACGGCGAGCGTCAGGCATGAGTTGATGCGGCGGCCGTTTACCATGACGGTACAGGCACCACACTGGCCATGATCGCACCCCTTTTTGCTCCCTGTCAGATGAAGGTGCTCCCTCAATGCATCAAGCAGCGTGGTTCGGGTATCCACCCTGAGTTCCCGAACTTTACCGTTCACTTTGAGGGTCACTTCAGACATATCGGGAGAGGAGGTGGATGGGAGTAAACTGTTAGCTGGAGCAATTTCTGACGAAGCGCTGGTGGCTGTGTCGGCGCTCACCTTCAGCGGGGTACGCCTTGTCACACCGAGATTAGCGTTCTGCTCTAATGCTGATAAGCCATGCACTTCGGTACGTTCTTTTATATCACGATGATGATTAATGTTTCGTGGGTTGCTCATGCCCGGCCTCCATAAGGGGGAAAGAAGGGTGCTAATTGCACCTCAATTTGTAAGGTTTTTGGAAGTTTTAAGCATAGACGTCAGATTGATGTTCCGTGTTGATGAGTTTCATTGACAGCAAAGGCACAGCTGGAAGGGAAAGGCGAAAACTCAATCAGGCACAGATGATGTCATGAGTGAAAAGGCTGGAAGGCGCACCTGGTCATGAACGGATGCCCCTTTACCAGCCTAAAGATCATAGCGCGCGTATTTTTGGGGTGAAGGGAAAACGATATACTGACCATGGGGCGTGCGTGTCATCCTTACCCTGGTTGTTATCTGCCAGATATTCAATCTGCGGAGCGGGTACATAGATCCAGCCTTCAGAAATAACCAGCGCATCGGGTGTAATGAGCCTGTCATCCTTTATGAGCGTTTTAAGCGTGCCGTCGTGCTGGAGTTGATCAACCGAACGCTTTTCTACATTAGAAATATAGATATTGCCTGCTGCATCCATTGCTGAGCCGCCAATGGACGGAATATCCGCCACTTTTTCAATCTGCCGGTCGAGTGCCTCATCGCTCAGGCGGGTATCTTTCAGAAATGCCGTGCGGATTCTATAGAGTGGGCCGGTTGGGGTGGCATAGTAAAACCATTGGCCGTCAGGGCTGACTTCAATAACGTCGCTGTGCACGGCGGGCCGCTTGCCCATTTCATCCGCAAGGATCCGGCCATGATAGCCCTTCTGAGCGATGTTCTCAGGTTTGCGCAGCAGGGGTTTTCCCGACAACCTTCTGATCGTCACACCGGTATCCAGGTCGTGTATCAAAATACCCCCCAGACCGGAGTCAGTGACATAAGCAGAGTTACCATGGATGCGCAGATCGTTTGGCGCACCGCCTTCAGGCAACGCCGCTTCATCAAAACGAATAACTTTCATTGTTTTGCCTGAGTCGATGTCGAATGCCACAAGCTTAGCCGCGCCCCGGGCAGGTTTTTCGCCCTGAGGTGCGCCCTGATCAACAGCCCAAACCAGCTTATCGCCAAAATGATGGCAGGCGTTAACGTTCACCAAACTATCAGTCCCCTCATCACCTGGTTGCCATTTGTTCCAGTGATTATCAGGGAAGGGGACTAATCCCGTTGGCGTGACGCGCGCCAGTGAGGGAGACGTGAGATGTCCCTTAAAACGCGGGAAGTTAAGGAACAGTGTCCCTCCGCCTGTCACAGCGACACCGTTGGCAAGCCAGGGTGACGTCGCAACCCGCTGCAGTTCAGGCTTGATTACTGACTCTGCCACAGCAAAAGCCGATCGTGACACACACAATGTCGCTATTGCGCCCGAGATAAAATCACGTCTTTGCATCCTTAACCTCCGGTAGTGGATTTCAGGCTTCAGGTATCCATCGTTTTTCAGTGGCGTCCGCGTCATACCGGATGTCTGAGGGAAGCGTGATGAGCTCTATCAGGACACCAAAGGGAGTCATGCCAAACCATGTCTGATTTCCGGTACCTTCTTCCTGCGCAAAGCAATCAGAGGGGCCGTCAAACATTTCCGCGCCGTGCGAACGCATGCTTTCGGCAGCCTGATGAATGTCATCAACATATAGCGAGAAATGGTTGATGCCCGGCGAAGCCGGGTGCGCGGAGCGATTTTTTGCGGCCGGTTCTGTCTGAAATAATTCGATATTACAGCCGTTTTTTAACCGCAGCATGGACAGTCCGGTAAGGTTCAGTTCTGCTGGAAAGCCATTCAGGGGGGCCATATTTTGCCCGGAATGAAGTTATCCGTATCTGCTGGAGGGACTATGCGATAGAGCACGGAGGCGCCCAGAGCACCAATAAAGAACTCCTCAGCCTGTGATAAATCAGAAACGGCGATGCTGATATGTTCAATTCCGTGGATCATGAAAAGTCTTCCTTTTTTGAGGCTACGTGGATGCTCCACAGATGAGTATTGATGCGCTATAGACGAAGCCGTGGCCGTTAACGCACAGACCTGTAGCTTCAGGCATGGTCGGTTATCGCCTGTGCTGCACAGATGAGAGCCAGATGGCTGAGCCCCTGTGGCATATTGCCGCGCCATTCATCGCTGCGTACGTCAAACATTTCATTAAACGTCTCTACGTTCCCGCGCTGACAGAGCTTGTCCAGAATCTCTTCCATCGCGTGTTCGGCCTGTTCCGTTTCTCCCAGTGCCGCCATTGCCTCTACCAGCCAGAAAGAGCAGGCAATAAACGTACTTTCCTCTTGTTCAACGCCGGTGTAGCGATACAGCATCGCACTGCCATTGCCCAGGTCCTGCTGCAGGGCACGATACGTGGCGCGCATGCGTTCAGGATTAACCGTGCTGCCATAGTGATGCACCAGCGCCAGAGAGGCATCGAGCTTGCCTTCACTGTGCGGATAGAAAAGGTACGCCTGCTTATCTTCAGACCAGCAATGCGCCTCAACCCATTCACTGATGCGGTCGCGCTCGCGCTGCCAGCGATGCATCCAGGTCGGTTCAATATGTTTGGCCTCAGCCAGCGAGACTGCGCTGTCCAGAGCAAGCCAGCAGGCCATTTTGGAGTGGGTGTAATGCTGTTCATCCGGTAACTCCCAGATGCCGCTGTCTTTCTGACGCCACTGATCTGCACAGTAGTTTGCGAGTTTACCCAGCATGCGGGAGGTTTCCAGGTCCAGAATGTGGCCGGCGCGGATAAACAGTTCAGCGGTTGCCAGCATATCGCCGTACATGCTGAGCTGTACCTGATCGCGTGCGTTGTTGCCAATGCGAACCGGCAGGGAATTCATGTAACCGCGCAAAGGCGGGTAGCTTTCAGCAGGCACTTCCCCGCCCTCTAGCGTATAACAGGCGCGAAGCTGGGTGCCGTGGCGCATGATGGTTTTGGAAAGCCATGAAAACGCTGCCTTACAGTCTTCAAGCGCACCCAGGAAAACAAACGATTTAATGATCAGACAGGCGTCGCGTACCCATGCGTAGCGATAATCGTAATTCTTCTCACCGCCAATGCCCTCGGGTAATGATGTTGTGGCCGCTGCGGCCAGCGCACCGGTTGGGGAATACCAGAGAAATTTGAGAGACAGCGCAGAGCGTCGGACATGATCGGCATAACGCCCCTCGTAGCTCAGACTGTGGGTCCAGTCACGCCAGGCCGTGTGGCTGGTTTCGATGCGGGCATCAATGGCGTTCAAATCAGGGACTGCCAGGGGTTCGCGTTCTGTCACCAGCAGGGCAACCAGCGACCGGCTTTCGGGACGCGTGCTCAGCGTGGCGCGGATCAGCCCATCGTCGCGTTCGGTAATCTGCCAGTCATCGCTGGTACGCAGCATCGCCATCAAATCAGCCAGATGATAAACATCCCCCTGTTCAGTGCTGTCCCGCCAGGGAGAACGGGTTTCTGCAACGGTGCCGAATCTGAGCGTAAGGTTTAGCGTAACGGCTCCTTCAATACCCTCAATGCGGCGCGCCAGTTCGCTCCAGGGCAGGCGGCCGGCCAGCGTGCTGTTTAACGATTCCGTCATGAGCACACTGCCAGTCTGCGTCATAAACCGGGTTTCAAGCACGTTGCTGTCAGCACGATAGGACCGTTCAGTACGGTACTCCTCTGAAGGCTCGATCTGAAAAAAACCGCCTATTTCCGGGTCCAGAAGGCGGTCAAATAGAGGAGGGGAGTCGAGATTCGGGGCGCACCACCAGTCAATAGCGCCATCGGGTGCGATTAACGCTACCGAGCGTCCTTCACCAATGGCTGCATAGTCACCCAGACGGGCAAAACCCTCTTCGCGCATCGGCGAATGTAATACCTGATTATTCATTTTTCATCCCTGTAGTCTGAGACAACAACGTGGCCGCAAATGCGACCACGTCCTTCCAGAATCCTGATGACTGTCAGAGGGTGCCGGTGCCACCATCCGAGCACCACACCTGCCCGGAGGTGAAGCTGTTTGTGGACTCAGCAAAGGTCACGTACAGCGGTGCAATTTCTGCGGGCTGTCCCGGGCGTCCCAGCGGAGCCGTGGCACCGAACTGCTCGATTTTTCCTGTGGCTGGCCACCGCTGACCTGTAGTGCCGTCCAGTACGGACCGGGCGCCACGGCGTTCACGCGAATCTGCTGCTCACCCAGTTGCTTGGCAAGGGCCTTGGTAAAGGCCGCGATCGCCGCTTTGGTCTGGGCATAATCCAGCAATATGGCGCTGGGCTTATAAGCCTGCACTGAGGTGGTATTAATAATGGAAGAGCCCGCGGGCAGATATTCAAGAGCCGCTTTGGTTATCCAGAACATGGCATAAACGTTGGTCTTAAATGTTGCGTCAAAATCTTCGGTAGAAGCGTACGAATCGATTCGTTGAATTGCTGACGTCCGGCATTATTCACCAGAATATCCAGCCCCTCTAATTTTGACGCAGCTTCTTTAACCAACTGCTGACAAAATGCTTCCGACCGAATATCGCCGGGTATAGCGACGGCTTTACGTCCTTCCGCTTCGATTAATTTGACGACTTCCGCTGCATCCTGTTCTTCATCCGGAAGATAATTAATGGCGACGTCGGCACCTTCACGTGCGTAGGCAATGGCGACGGCACGGCCAATACCTGAATCTCCGCCTGTGATAAGCGCTTTGCGGCCAGTAAGACGGCCAGTACCACGATAACTGGTTTCACCA
Source organism: Pantoea rodasii (assembly GCF_002095465.1). Lineage (GTDB taxonomy): Bacteria > Pseudomonadota > Gammaproteobacteria > Enterobacterales > Enterobacteriaceae > Pantoea > Pantoea rodasii. The sequence continues at coordinate 25,478 of NZ_MLFP01000027.1, forward strand.
TGATCGGGGCGCGGATCCATCTCACTTGCCAGCCCAGGAACCGGCTGATGCTGCTGTTTAAACGGCGGCTTAGGATATTCCTGAGCAATGAGCGTTTTGTTAGTGAATGAATTCATTTCGACCTCCATGATTAATGAGTTAATTAAGCCTGGCAAAAATGTGATGTTTGTCACGCAATGTGGGGGATATTTAATAAAAATTTTAAGCGCAGCGTAAATAAAGGCGATTTAATTGAGCTGCGTGATGATTTGTCAGGGTGATGGATGTAACTATAAGATTGAAGGGTACTTTTGCATTTCAGCAATAATCACTCAGTTTAACTGCGGTTAAGCACATACATCCGAATGAAATCAGTACTTCATGAATTAGCCTATTGTCTTTCTTTGATCCTTTTATGAGCATGGCTCAGCTTTCATATTTTCAATGATGTTGTATAAAGGCTCACTCACTAGGTTCATGAATTTATATATTAAGGAGTTTTGTGCGATGCATCGAAAGGAAATCAACTTAAGGTAAGGTATTTTTTACCTGTTATTTTACTGGTGTTTTTTATTAACAAAATAATATCAAAGATGCTTTTTAAATGAGCGTGGCATTAATTCGCCTCAAAAAGACCTCAATTTGACCAAGGGACTACATTATGTCGTATCTTGTCTATACTCCCTAATGAAAACATTATATAAAAGGAAGCCATTATGAAATCGGGAGCATTATTTTCACTTTTAGTCATGTCAGTGTTAATCACGGGCTGTAATGACGAAGATACTAAAAGTATCGACTGGTATAAATCCCATGAACAGGAACGTCAGGCTAAGACGGTATTATGCAAAAAAGCTTCCGAACCAAGAACTACGGAAGACTGCCGTAACGCTATTGATGCAGAACACGACAAAACACCGAATAACTCAACGCTTGATAATGCAGGTCAGTAACCTGCCATGCAGATTGAGATGATTTAGATGAAGTGCTCAACATTCTGCAATCCATCCGGGCTAAGTGGGTTATTCAGCTCAGCTCTACGCCATTGCTGTCTGGCTCTTACTAGCCAGCAAAAACATTATTGGTGCACTAATCTACAGTAAAACGGACGGCGCTTATGCCGTCCGTATGTTTTGAAAACTGACTAAATTATCTGTTAATAAAAATCTGCGGGCCTGAACTGCCCGCTGCTGATGCGAATTTTGAGCCTCTGAAGGCAGTACTGTCGTCATCAGGTTTTTTGTGATGATATGCCACCGGGCGCGATTACTTTCCGGAACCTGGCCCGTGTAGGGTATCCAGTGGTCAAAAGCCGATGTTGACCCGGATCATCACCATCTGATCGCGCGTGCGCTGCGCATCAAGTCCCAGCGTTCCCTGGTAGGCAATGCCCGGCGTGATGCTGTATGGCAGAAGAAAATCGATGCCGGTGCCGACCATCATCGCCTGCCTGCTCGCCTCTGTCAGCGCCACGCGCCAGGTATCATCGGCGGTATCTGCATAACCGACGCGCGCGGTGCCGCTGTCGCTGAGCGTCTGAGCATACTCGATGCGCGCCAGCAGGCGCATTACGCCCCAGCGGGCTGGCACAGTGCGTTCACCCCGCACTCCGGCGGTCGTTACGACCTGCGCAACCGTCTGCGGTGCGTAGGCAAGGCTGAACGCACCGGCGCCCGACTCGCTGAAGCCGTCCAGCCATGTACGAGTGTATTGCAGACGGGCGTAGGGTGAAACCAGTCTGTCTGCTGTACGAAATTCGTAACCCGAAGTCAGCGACGTAAAGACCTGACGGCCCGAGCGGGAACCGCGGGCAACGGCGTCGGAATCCGTGACCGCACGGCGGCTGTCAAAGTTCAGCGTGCCGTGCCCCATCAAACCGTCCACAAAGAAGGGACCCGGGTGATAGCTGCCGTAAATGGCCGCGCTGAGCGCTCGCCCATTCGTACGGGTGCCGCTGTCACCAATGTCGCTGACGTCGCGGCCAAAGCCAATGCCCGCTCCGCCGGTAAAGGTTCCGGTGAAGCGATAGTCGGCCCCCGTTGTCACGCCCACGGTGGTGTGGCTGAAGCGCACCCCATCCGCATTGTCGCCACCAAAATCGACATAGCCGCCCGTCCAGTACGACACCCGCTGTGCCTGCTGCCCGTGAGCAAAAGACAACGCGGGAACGTCTGGCCGGGCCTGCGCGTCATTCAGGCCGGATTTCTGCTGCTGCCAGGCCTGGCCCCACATTTGCTGGTCCGCATTACGCTCCGGCCCGGAAGAAGGCATGGAAAAGTGGACGCCGGTCATGTCAGAGGGCAGGTCAACCCCGCGGTGCAGCTGCTCCAGTCGGTTACTAAAGTTGCGCAACTGTGCGCGTGCGAAATTCTGCGCGGCCTGATACTGCGCGCTCACCATGCCGATGACATCAGCATCTTTTGAAGGGTCGGGGCGCGCGGTAATGGTCAGGGTAATAAGTGCTGGCGATGTTGAACCACCGGCGCTGGTCAGAACATAGCGGAGTGTGAGGGTTCCGCTGGCCTGCGCGGCGGCGGTGAACAGGAGCTGATAATCGGTGCCGGAAGCCTGGACTGAAGCCTTACCCAGGCTGCTGTCCGGCTGAACCTGCAGGCGGGCGCCGGTGAACGGACCGCCGGTCGCCCCAGTGGTCAGGCTTACAGTAACCGACTGGCCGGCGGAAACCGTGGCGGCGTGATCGGCAGCGGACGGCGCCGATGCGCCAATCTCCAGCGTGTAACCCGCCTGCAGGGACCTGCCGGTTGCATCGGTCACCAGAACGCTGAACGTGCTGCTCCCGGAGACCTGCGGGGTTCCCGAAAGCTGTCCGTCACTAAAACTCAGGCCGCGCGGAAGGGCGCCGTTCAGCTGCCAGCGATAGGGCGCGGTGCCACCCGTGACGCTGAGAGTCTGAGAGTATGCTTGCCCGGCTTTCCCCTCTGGCAACGCTCCGGCTGCGGGCTGGAGCCGCA
>NZ_MLFP01000028.1 GCF_002095465.1 Pantoea rodasii
CATCTGGCGGAAGTTCTTATCGAAGCTTCCTGTCAACACCGCACTTCGTAAACCGTTGTGCCGTCTCGATGGATGCGCATTATAGGGAGTTGTTCGCAGCGCGCAACCGCTAAATTCAATAAAAACAACCGTTCGCTGCATTCCACAGCAAAACCCCGCTTTATACCCACTTACACACAGTGTTATCCACATTCAATGGCGTAGATGAATTTAGGCGAGCATCACGCAAACGTTTTCGCTACAATGCCCGGCGACGTCAAGGATGCCCCTTTTGGGGCGTTACATGAAGCAAGCGCTCTCTTCTATATAGAAAGAAACGCTAAGCTTGATGTAACGCTCTTATTTATGCGAAACAAAGCCAAGGGATAAAACCACCATGCAACAACGTCGTCCAGTACGCCGCGCTCTGCTCAGTGTCTCTGATAAAGCCGGTATCCTCGAATTTGCTCAGGCACTCTCCAGCCGTGGTGTTGAGCTGCTCTCCACAGGTGGTACTGCTCGCCTGCTGGCAGATGCGGGCCTGCCCGTCACCGAAGTTTCTGACTACACCGGTTTCCCGGAAATGATGGATGGACGCGTCAAAACGCTGCACCCGAAAGTGCATGGCGGCATTCTGGGCCGTCGCGGCACCGATGATGCGATCATGGCCCAGCACGCTATCAGCCCAATCGATATGGTGGTAGTCAACCTCTATCCTTTCGCGCAAACCGTAGCGAAACCCGACTGCTCACTGGCAGACGCGGTAGAGAACATTGATATCGGTGGTCCAACCATGGTGCGCTCCGCCGCGAAGAACCACAAAGACGTGGCGATTGTGGTGAAGAGCAGCGACTACGCGGCCATCATTGCCGAGCTGGATGCCAACGAAAACTCCCTGACGCTCGACACCCGTTTCGATTTGGCGATCAAAGCCTTCGAACACACCGCAGCGTATGACAGCATGATTGCCAACTACTTCGGTAGCCTGGTGCCGGCTTACCACAGTGACAGCAAAGAACCTGCCGGCCGTTTCCCTCGTACACTCAATCTCAACTTCATTAAGAAGCAGGATATGCGTTACGGCGAGAACAGCCATCAGGATGCTGCCTTCTATATAGAAGAGAACGTAGCAGAAGCTTCTGTTGCTACCGCACAGCAGGTTCAGGGTAAAGCGCTCTCTTACAACAACATCGCCGATACCGATGCTGCGCTTGAGTGCGTGAAAGAGTTTGATGAAGCGGCTTGCGTGATTGTGAAACACGCCAACCCGTGCGGCGTAGCCGTGGGCGGTTCGATTCTGGATGCCTACGAGCGCGCTTACAAAACCGACCCAACTTCTGCCTTCGGCGGCATCATCGCCTTCAACCGTGAATTGGACGAAGCCACTGCACAGGCAATCATTAGCCGCCAGTTCGTGGAAGTGATCATCGCTCCTTCCGCTAGCGAAGCGGCACTGAAAGTGACCGCCGCAAAACAGAACGTGCGCGTGCTGGTATGCGGTCAGTGGCAGGGTCGTGTCGCCGCACTGGATTTCAAACGTGTGAACGGTGGCGTACTGGTGCAGGATCGCGATCTGGGAATGGTCGATGCCAGCCAGCTGCGCGTGGTTACCAAGCGTCAGCCAACCGAGCAAGAGCTGCGTGATGCGCTGTTCTGCTGGAAAGTCGCCAAATTCGTCAAATCCAACGCCATTGTCTATGCACGCGACAACATGACTATCGGCATTGGCGCGGGCCAGATGAGCCGTGTTTACTCTGCTAAAATCGCGGGCATCAAAGCCGGTGATGAAGGTTTAGAGGTAAAAGGTTCTGCCATGGCGTCTGATGCTTTCTTCCCGTTCCGCGATGGTATCGACGCGGCTGCTGCAGTGGGCATCAGTTGTGTGATTCAACCAGGCGGTTCTATTCGTGATGATGAAGTGATTGCCGCTGCTGATGAACACGGCATTGCGATGATCTTCACCGACATGCGTCACTTCCGCCATTAATAGCCTGGAGCAGTAACAGATGAAAATTTTAGTGATTGGTAATGGCGGACGTGAACACGCGCTGGCATGGAAAGCGGCACAGTCTCCTTTAGCCGAGACCGTGTTTGTGGCTCCGGGTAACGCCGGTACCGCTCTGGAGCCGGCATTGCAAAACGTGGCAATCAGCGCCACTGATGTGCCTGCCCTGCTGGCTTTTGCTCAAAAAGAAAATATCGGTCTGACTATCGTTGGTCCGGAAGCACCGCTGGTCATCGGCGTGGTCGATGCGTTCCGCGCTGCCGGTCTGAAGATCTTTGGCCCAACTCAGGCGGCTGCACAACTGGAAGGATCGAAAGCCTTCACCAAGGATTTCCTTGCGCGCCAGCAGATCCCTACCGCTGAATACCAGAACTTTACGGAAGTTGAGCCAGCACTGGCTTACCTGCGTGAGAAAGGCGCACCGATCGTGATCAAAGCCGATGGTCTGGCTGCCGGTAAAGGCGTCATCGTCGCAATGGAACTGGCTGAAGCGGAAGCTGCGGTGCAGGACATGCTGGCAGGCAACGCGTTCGGCGATGCAGGCCATCGTATCGTGATTGAAGAGTTCCTCGACGGCGAAGAAGCCAGCTTCATCGTGATGGTAGATGGCGACAACGTGTTGCCCATGGCCACCAGCCAGGATCATAAGCGTGTTGGCGATGGTGATACCGGCCCCAACACCGGCGGCATGGGCGCTTACTCGCCAGCCCCTGTGGTGACGGATGAGATCCACCAGCGCGTGATGGATCAGATCATCTGGCCAACCGTCAACGGCATGAAAGCGGAAGGCAACACTTATACCGGCTTCCTGTATGCCGGTCTGATGATCGATAAAGCCGGTCAGCCGAAAGTGATCGAATTCAACTGCCGCTTTGGCGATCCAGAAACCCAACCGATCATGCTGCGCCTGCAGTCAGATCTGATTGAGCTGTGCCTGTCCGCAGTGGATGGCAAACTGGATCAGCAAACTTCGCAGTGGGATCCACGTCCATCGCTGGGTGTCGTGTTGGCTGCTGGCGGTTATCCGGCGGACTACAATACCGGTGATCAAATCCACGGTTTGCCGCTGGAAGAAGTGCCGGAAGGTAAAGTGTTCCACGCGGGCACCACGATGAAAGATGATGTGGTGGTGACTAACGGTGGACGCGTGCTGTGCGTGACGGCTCTGGGTGAAGATGTGGCTGCCGCGCAGAAGAATGCTTATGCGCTGGCCAAGCATATTTCCTGGGAAGGCAGCTTCTGCCGCAAGGATATTGGTTACCGCGCGATTAACCGCAAGTAATCAACAAGGGGCACGCTGCGTGCCCCTTAATTTTCTGCCTCAGAAATCACTCTCTTTCGGCTGCCAGCTGCATTCATCCTCTGGCGTCGCCCGCAACAACTGCACGCCTTCAGGCGCCTCCAACCACGACACCATCAACGGCTGTGACTGACTTCGCTGCTGCTGGGATAACGTGGCAATTATTCCGCTATCAAACGGGGCATTCATCACTTTTCCGTCACAGTCGCGCACCTGCGTAGCGCCGAGCCAATGCCCCTGCTTCAGCAACACACGGCCACTCAGCAACGCATTACTTTGCTCCAGCATACGTTGTGCATCGAACCGGTAGAGTTCCACCGTGTCGCCGCTTACCGCTTCACGACGCCCCGCCAGCTGGCGCTGCATAAAATTGAGATTGCCGAGATGATCAAAACGCAGCGTCACATCATCCGGTTGCTCGCCCGCTACACTGCGCTCAACGCTGATCAGTTGGTTCTGCTGCCAGTTGTAGTCAGTGGTTTCCATGGCATCGCCATTGAAGGGGGTATAAACGGTACGGAGATGAACAGCTTGATGGTCACTGTTCTTGCGCCAGATGCGCACAGTGCCGCGATCGGCCAGATAACCGCTTGCCGTAAAGGCAGGAAGATCAGGAGTGGAACTACAGCCCGCGAGTAGCGCACCGAGTAACAGGGCGCAGACGCGCTGAGTAATCGTGTTCAGCATGACAGGCCCCGATAACAAAAAGGGGCGATGCCGCCCCTCTTTTAAAGCTTAAACCGCGATGCGGAAAACTTACTTAACTGCGTCTTTCAGAGCTTTACCAGAGACGAACGCTGGCACGTTAGCTGCAGCGATTTTGATCTCATTGCCAGTCTGTGGGTTGCGACCGGTACGCTCAGCGCGGTGGTTCACTTTAAAAGTACCAAAACCAACCAGTTGTACAGCATCACCTTCTTTCAGAGACTCAGTGATCGCAGCCAGGGTAGATTCCAGCGCAGCTTTAGCCTGGGTTTTTGACAGGTCAGCTTTCTCTGCGATCACATCAATCAGTTGAGTCTTGTTCATAAGTTATCCTTAAAGTGTATTTATCGCTTGCTAAGCAACGAGTGCGAGGGAAAAGCCATATTCTGGCACTCTTCAACCTGCACGCAAAGATAGCCACAATTTTCAGCCCCCCCAAATGTAGACCAGACAGGGGGCTGATGTGAAGCCTCCAGGCGCGGTAATTCAGGCCTGAAGTCACGTTTTATCGCCTTATTGCTGAAAAAGTATACCGATGTTACTGATTCCCGCTTCGCGCAGGTCAGAACGTAACCCCTTAATCAGCTCCAGGTCGCGCTCTTCGCTGTCTGCCAGCAGGCGAAAAATCTCCCACTGCATATCCCATTCATCAATCACCGCCTGATTTTCACGCAGCTCTTCGTCGGTCATTTCTCGACCGGCCTGCGTCATTTCCAGGATAGCAACGGTGGTGATCGACGTACGGCTGACTTCAATCGCGTGCTCAAGGGTTTCGCCGCTGAGTTGTGCATGCACCATTTCGCTCAATGCAACACAGGCATCGATTGCCGGATGGACGCCGTAGATATCAAAATCATCGCCATTGGGAATCGCTGATTCCAGCTTTTCCAGTTGGCTATCGAAGTTAATTTTGGCGTCTTTAACCGTCAGGCTCTCCCAGACAAGATCCAGGATGCGACGATAAAGCTGCGGATCGGCGAATTCGGTCTGCTGACAGAAGGCCCAATAGTTGGGGAACATCCGCTCGCACAGACAGGCCATGAAGGTCATATGCTGCCAGCTTTCCAGCTTCGCCAGACGCAAATGGACGGGATTCTGTAACATCAAACTTACTCTCAATAGGTTAGCTGGCGGCAGTGTACCGCAAAAGCCGCGCGCAAACAGCGTTAACAAGCATTTTGCCAACGCAGAAACGCCGGACGACCAGAAGCAACGGCATCGGCCCAGCGCGTGGGTTCCGGTAAACGATAGCCCGCCGTACACCGCTCCACCCAGTGTAGTGCGCTATCCATGCTGACACGATGCCCGGTCGAGACGAACAGAGGATTGCAGCGCGCTTTACTGCGCCACACCCAACCAATCTGCTCGCCTTTATCCATCAGCGGCTGACGACTCCCCGGTTCGGCATCCAATTCCCCGAAACGCCCACACAGTCGCTTCTTCGCAACGCCAATGGTCGGAACATCCACCAGCGAGCCAAAATGCGCGGCCACGCCGAGGCGTCGGGGATGGGCGATACCGTGACCATCAACAAATAAAAGATCGGGCTGAGACGTGAGTTGCTGCCAGGCTGCCAGCAGTGCGGGAACTTCACGGAATGATAAGAAGCCGGGAATATAGGGCATGGTGGTCGCAACACGCGCGATACGGTGCTCCACGAGCTGCAATGAGGGATATTCCAGGACCACCAGTGCCGCACGCGTGATGGCACCTTCCTGCTCGAAACCGACGTCCGCACCGGCGATAAAACGAGGCGGCAGGACGTCAAAATCATCCTGCCGCACCACGTCAGCAGCGCGTTGTAACTGTTCAGCCCGTAGCGCGGCTAAATCCATGCTTAGCCTTGATGGTAAGGGCGTGACAAGCGATGCACGGCTTCCACAAACGCACCGGCGTGCTCTGGCGGCACATCCTGATGGATACCATGACCCAGGTTGAAGACGTGGCCTTCTCCCGCACCAAAGCCTTCCAGAATGGTGGCCACTTCCTGCTCGATACGTGCTGGCGGCGCATACAGCATGGAAGGATCCATATTGCCTTGCAGCGCCACTTTGTCACCCACGCGACGACGCGCATCGGCGATATCGGTGCTCCAGTCCAGCCCCAGTGCATCGCATCCGGTAGCGGCGATAGCTTCCAGCCACTGACCTCCGCCTTTGGTAAACAGCGTAATCGGCACACGGCGACCTTCGTTCTCGTGCAGCACGCTATCGACGATTTTGTGCATGTAATAGAGCGAGAACTCGCGGTAATCACGGCCTGTCAGCACGCCGCCCCAAGTGTCGAACACCATAATCGACTGTGCACCGGCTTTGATCTGCGCGTTCAGATAAAGAATGACGCTGTCAGCCAGCTTATCCAACAGCTTGTGCAAGGTTTGCGGCTCGGCATACATCATTTTTTTAATTTTGGTGAACGCTTTGCTGCTGCCACCTTCAACCATATAGGTGGCCAGCGTCCATGGACTGCCAGAGAAGCCGATCAGCGGCACTTCGCCTTTCAGGTTGTGGCGAATGGTACGCACCGCATTCATCACATAACCCAGTTCGTCTTCTGGATCCGGAATCGGCAGCTTATCGACATCTGCGCGGCAGGTAATAGGATTGGAGAAGCGTGGGCCTTCGCCGGTTTCAAAGTAGAGCCCCAGCCCCATCGCATCAGGAATCGTCAGGATATCGCTGAAGAGGATCGCAGCATCCAGCGCATAGCGACGCAGTGGCTGCAAGGTGACTTCGCACGCCAGCTCAGCATTCTTACACAGCGACATAAAATCACCGGCGACAGCACGCGTGGCTTTATACTCCGGCAAATACGCCCGGCTTGTCGCATCATCCATACCGGCGTGACATCTACCGGCTGACGTAACAGGGCGCGCAGATAACGATCGTTCTTCAGTTCACTCATAATGGGCTCTCTCATGCTAAGGCCGCCAGTGTAGCATTTTCACGACGCGCTGGCGCGGCACAGGGCAACGGTATCTTCAATCAACCGTCGCGCTACGGTGCCCGGCGGCGGGAGCAGCGGCAGATCGTCATAGCGATACCAGCCCGCATCCAGCAACTCTTTGCCATCATGTTGCAAGTCTCCGCCTTCATACTCGGCCATGAATGCCATCATTAACGAATGCGGGAACGGCCATGGCTGCGAGGTGACGTAGCGGACATTTTTCACCCTCACATTGCTCTCTTCCATCACTTCACGTGCCACGGCCTGCTCCAGCGTTTCACCCACTTCAACAAAGCCAGCTAATACTGTGTAAATACTGTTGCGATGGCGCGCGTGGTTGGCGAGCAGGATCTCATCACCGCGACGAATGGCGACGATGATGCACGGCGCGATCTGCGGATAGTAGCGCTCGCGGCAGTGGTGGCACAGGCAGGCAAATTCACGTTTACTGAGGTGCATTTCATGGCCGCAATAACCGCACCAACGATGAGAACGATAAAACTCAGCCAACTGCACGCCGCGCCCAACCATCTGGAAAAGCCCAACATCTTCGTCGATTAGCTGACGAACCGAGCCCATATTGTCAGAGCGTGTTTCTCGTATCAGCCAGACATTTTCAGCCTGCCATTCGCCTATCAAAATCGCAGTCTTTCCCGCCAGGCCAAAATCGCTGGATAAGCCATGCGGCAGTTCACCCTGCGGTAACCAAAGTTTTTGCTCATGGCTGACAATCCACCAGCCAGCGTCTACGCTTGAGATCTCACGTTGCATCTTATTCGTTGTCCTTAGCGTCAAATGGCACGCTGAAATCCTGATGTTTAGTGTGTAATGGATAACTATAACTCACCCGGAGCCTCGTATGCTTACCCAGTTAAATGACCTGAGCGAGCGAGTAAGTGGCGGTAATGAATTAGTCGATGCCTGGCTGCGCGCGCGCCGGCAGTTGCTTGTCACCTATTACGCGTTAATTGGCATGAAGCCGAATAAAGATGCACTCTCTGCACTGGATGAACAGGCACTGGATGCGTTTTGCCACAGTTTAGTGGATTACCTTTCAACAGGTCATTTCAGTATTTATGAGCGAATTATCAATGAAATGGAGGGCGATAGCCCTTTGAACGTGGCAGCGCAGATTTACCCTGCCCTTGAAGCCAATACCGACCGCATGATGCAGCTGTATGACACTCATTTGCAGCAGGCAATCAACGACGACAACTGTGCTGAGTTCCAGAAGGCGCTGTCTGAAGTTGGGGAAGTGCTGGAGTCTCGCTTTACGCTGGAAGATAAACTGGTGCAACTCGCGTGGGATAATCAGCTCGCACGAGCCCCTGTTGCCAATGAAAGCATGATTGCCCGCCCCGCTTAACAATAACGTATGTAAAAAACTTGTTATTCCGAAAAAGCCCTCTTATGCTGAATGGGCTTTTTTATTGAGGCCTTTACACGTTTGCATACGCCTCTTTGAAAAAATCTAGAATCAAATTTTGCGATATAAGCGTAGCGTGCGTAGCCAGTTCGCGCTCGGACAGCGCGCAGGGACCGGAGCGTACACGTAGTACGTGACGGTCACGAGCACTGCCCAGGCGTGAAAGGGTAAGCAAAGTCGCTTCTATCGTGAAATTCAACCTTGTCGGAGTGCCCTTAGGGGCTGAGACCGTTTATTCGGGATCCGCGGAACCTGATCAGGTTAGTACCTGCGAAGGGAACAAGAGTAGACATTATCAGATCGGTGCATGCTGGCGCCCAGCATCGTCTCTGTTACTCCTTCCGAACTCTGGACAAGCAACTTCCCCTTAATTCAGGAAAATTGCTATGTCTGCTGCTAGAACTTCTCGTCGTGAACAACGCGCTCAGGCGCAGGAATTTATCGATTCCCTGCAAGGAACGGCATTCCCCAATTCAAAACGCATCTGGATCACCGGCAACCGTGAAGATATCCGCGTGCCAATGCGTGAAATCCAGCTCAGCCCCACACATATCGGTGGTTCTAAAGATCATCCGCAGTATGAGCAAAATGAGCCGGTGCCGGTGTATGACACTGCGGGTGCGTATGGCGATCCTGAAGCTGCTATCGACGTTCACCAGGGTCTGGCGAAACTGCGTGCGAGCTGGATCATCGAGCGTGATGACAGTGAAGCCATCCACCAGCTGAGTTCTCACTACACTCAACAGCGCTTAGCTGATGAAGGGCTGGATCATCTGCGTTTTGAACATCTGCCTCAAGCGCGTCGCGCTAAAGCAGGTCGCTGCGTTACGCAGTTGCATTACGCTCGCCAGGGCGTTATCACGCCAGAAATGGAATTCATTGCGGTGCGAGAAAACATGGGCCGTGAGCGAATTCGCGGTGAAGTGTTGCTGCAACAGCACCCAGGACACAGCTTTGGCGCTAATTTACCGGAAAATATCACCGCCGAGTTTGTGCGTCAGGAAGTGGCCAGCGGTCGCGCCATCATCCCCTCTAATATCAACCACCCTGAATCCGAGCCGATGATCATTGGCCGTAATTTTCTGGTGAAGGTGAATGCCAACATCGGCAATTCAGCAGTGAGTTCTTCGATTGAAGAGGAAGTGGAGAAACTGGTGTGGTCAACTCGCTGGGGCGCGGATACGGTGATGGATCTCTCCACGGGCCGCTATATCCACGAAACGCGCGAGTGGATTTTACGAAACAGCCCGGTGCCGATTGGCACAGTACCGATTTATCAGGCGCTGGAGAAAGTGAATGGCGTGGCGGAAGATCTTAACTGGGAAATTTTTCGCGACACCTTGCTGGAACAAGCCGAACAGGGTGTGGATTACTTCACGATTCACGCCGGCGTACTGCTGCGCTACGTGCCGATGACCGCCAAACGCTTGACCGGGATTGTGTCGCGCGGCGGATCCATCATGGCGAAGTGGTGCCTGTCACATCATCAGGAGAGCTTCCTCTACCTGCACTTCCGCGAAATCTGTGAGATCTGTGCCGCTTATGATGTAGCGCTCTCACTCGGCGATGGCCTACGTCCCGGCTCGATTCAGGATGCCAACGATGAAGCCCAGTTTGCCGAATTGCACACGCTCGGTGAGCTGACCAAAATTGCCTGGGAATACGATGTGCAGGTGATGATTGAAGGTCCCGGCCATGTGCCGATGCAAATGATCCGCCGCAACATGACAGAACAGTTGGAGCACTGCCATGAAGCGCCGTTCTACACGCTCGGCCCTCTGACCACCGATATCGCTCCCGGTTACGATCACTTCACCTCCGGCATTGGTGCCGCGATGATTGGTTGGTTTGGCTGCGCCATGCTGTGCTACGTCACCCCGAAAGAGCACCTCGGTTTGCCGAATAAAGAAGATGTGAAGCAGGGGCTGATCACCTACAAAATCGCCGCGCATGCCGCCGATCTTGCAAAGGGCCATCCCGGCGCGCAGATCCGCGATAACGCTATGTCGAAAGCGCGCTTTGAATTCCGTTGGGAGGATCAGTTCAATCTGGCGCTCGATCCACATACCGCGCGCGCCTACCACGATGAGACATTGCCGCAGGAATCGGGCAAAGTGGCTCACTTCTGCTCGATGTGCGGTCCGAAATTCTGTTCGATGAAAATTACCCAGGAAGTGCGTGAATATGCTGCTCGCCAGCAGGCAGAAGCCCAGCCAATTGAAATTGGCATGGCGCAGATGTCGGATGCCTTCCGCAGCCGTGGCGGCGAGCTTTATCACGCCGCCGATGCCCTTAAAGAGGAAAAAGTATGACCGATGCCTTTCCAGCCACGGCCCCGAAACTGGGGCTGTACCCTGTTGTTGATAGCGTAGAGTGGATTGCGCGCTTACTGGAGGCTGGCGTTCGCACCCTCCAGTTACGTATCAAAGATTGCCAGGATCATGAAGTGGAAGATGCCGTGCGCGAGGCAATTGCGCTGGGTAAACAGTATCGTGCTCGCCTGTTTATTAACGATTACTGGCGCTTAGCGATCAAATACAACGCCTATGGCGTGCATCTCGGCCAGGAGGATCTCGACGTAGCCAATCTGGACGCCATTCGTCAGGCAGGTTTGCGTTTGGGATTATCGACTCATGACGATGCCGAATTAGATCGCGCGCTGGCGCTGCGTCCTTCGTATATCGCGTTAGGTCATATCTATCCCACGCAAACCAAAGACATGCCATCAGCACCGCAGGGTGTTGCAGAGCTGAAACGCCATCTGGCGCGTCTGCAGGATGTGCCAACGGTAGCGATCGGCGGCATTTCACTGGATCGTGTGCCTGAGGTGCTGGCAACGGGTGTTGGAAGTATTGCGGTGGTCAGCGCGATTACGCAAGCGGCTGACTGGCGCCAGGCAACGCAGGATCTCTTGAAACTGGTTGAAGCTGGAACCCAGCCTGCAGAAGCTCTGTAACGGGCTGCAAGTCAGATAATTTGGCTGGAATCAATCGCGCGGCCCGCGGTTATCGGGCTGGCGCGTTTTTTGCCCGCGATAAAGTGTGCCTGCCCGCTGCCGCATGCAGTGGGCCAGGGCTGGTTTGCATTTCTTCCCAGCCCTGCCCTTCCCGTTATTCAATCAGTGAGGCAGCTTGCGCATCTTCTCCACTGCAGGCCAACATAGCCTGTTCCACTGCGGCGCCAAGTTGGGCAATCGCCTGCTCGGTCTGCTCATTAATCGGCAGACCATAATTAAGGCGCAGACAGTTGCGATATTTTCCCGAAGCCGAAAACAGTGAACCCACCGCCACTTGAATTTTCAGGGCACGCAATTCAGCATTCAACCTGACCGCATCAAACGCTTCCGGCAGTTCAATCCACATCAGGAAACTGCCCTGCGGGCGCGATACGCATATGCCACATGGAAAATAGTGCCGAACCCAGCAATTGAACGTTTCATAATTCCGCTGGTAAACCTGCCGCATGCGACGAATGTGCGGGCCGTAATGACCGAGGCGGATAAACTCGGCCACCGCATGTTGTGGCTGCGTGGCAGTGGAACCGGTGCTGATATATTTCATGTGCAGCACCCGATCGCGGTAGCGGCCCGGTGCCACCCAACCCACACGTAAACCGGGCGCCAGAGTTTTAGAAAAGGAGCTGCATAACAATACCCGGCCGTCCATATCCAGTGACTTGATCGTAATCGGACGTGGGTACTCCCACGCCAGTTCACCGTAAACATCGTCTTCAATGATGGCTGCATCAAAGCGCTGCGCCAGCGCCAACAGCGTACGCTTACGCGCTTCAGGCATGATGAAGCCCAGAGGATTGTTGCAGTTAGGCACCACAACCACCGCTTTGATTGGCCACTGTTCAAACGCCAGTTCCAGTGCCTCAAGACTGATGCCTGTGACTGAATCGGTGGGGATTTCTATCGCGCGAATCCCGAAACCACGCAGGGTTTGCATGGTGCCGTGAAAAGTCGGCGATTCCACCGCGATAATGTCACCGGCATCGCACACCGCACGGATTGAGATCGACAACGCTTCATGGCAACCGGTGGTCACAACAATGTCATCGGCATCAAGCTGGCAACCACTGTCGATGGTTAAGCGGGCAACTTGTTCACGCAGGGCACTGACACCCACCAGACTGTCATAGTTAAGCAGGTCAAGATCCTGCTTCTGTGCCATGCGGCTTTGAATTTTCCAAAGCGGCTTAAGCGTTGGCTGGGTTAAATCAGGCATGCCGCTGCCCAATTGCAATACGTCATTATTGTGTCGACTGCTCAGCAAATCGAGTACTGATTCCCATTGAGTAATCTCAACCGGGCGCTGCGCCGGCCGGGTTATGCCGGGTACGGGCGGCGCGGCTTTGCGCGTGGCAACGAAATACCCCGAACGCGGTTGTGGCACGATAAGCTGTTTCTCTTCCAGCAGATGGTAAGCCTGCTGCACCGTGCTAATACTGACACCATGTTCAATACTTAACGTGCGCACCGATGGCAAACGCTCACCACCGCGGTATAACCCTTGCTCTATACGATCTGAGAGCAAGCAAGCCAAATGCTGATAACGCGTCATCGTATGCCTCATTAAGCGATAAACATCATGTAACCAGTACAGATAGACGGTATTTTTACCATTCAGATCCTACTGAGCGCAATCTGTATGTTAAAGATAAGTGTTTTTTGAATCTGTATTGAAACGCACAACAATCAGACAATGCTACTCAGACATCTTACTGAGGGCATAAAAATGGAATTCGATCAAAACCGGGCGGCAAAACCTTTCGATGTAACCTTATTGGATATTTTCCGCGGTACGCTGCGCGTAGTAAAAAGATGGCGCGCCCGCCGTGAAACGCGGAAGATTTTGTCACACCTGAGTGACGCACAACTGCGCGACATCGGCCTGACCCGGAATGATATCTGCCGCAAGAGCTGATAACAGATGAAAAAAACCCTGCCGAGGCAGGGTTTTTTTATGAGTCAGACAGCACAACGATTAATCGTCGTTGTTACCGCCCAGACCGGCGTTCAGCAATTCAGCCAGGCTCGCAGAGGCTTCATCCGCAGTGACCTGCGGTGCAACCGGTGCTTCACCGACAGAACGGCGACGCATACGATCCTGATGATAAGCATAACCGGTACCGGCTGGGATCAGACGACCCACGATCACGTTCTCTTTCAGGCCGCGCAATTCATCGCGCTTACCTGCTACGGCTGCTTCGGTCAGGACACGTGTGGTCTCCTGGAACGATGCTGCAGAGATGAACGATTCCGTTGCCAGTGACGCTTTGGTGATACCCAGCAGATCGCGCATAAACGTTGCGGCGATTTTGCCATTCGCTTCAAGCTCGCGGTTAGCGATCTTGATGCGAGAGTATTCAGCCTGCTCACCTTCCAGGAAGTCGGCGCTTCCGGCGCTGGCGATGGTTGCTTTACGCAGCATCTGACGCACGATGACTTCGATGTGTTTATCGTTAATCTTAACGCCTTGCAGACGGTAAACTTCCTGCACTTCGTTAGTGATGTAACGGGTAACCGCATGGACGCCACGCAGACGCAGGATATCGTGTGGAGATTCTGGGCCGTCAGAAACAACGTCACCACGTTCTACACGCTCACCTTCGAATACGTTCAGCTGACGCCATTTCGGAATCATCTCTTCGTACGGATCGCTACCGTCAACTGGAGTAATCACCAGACGACGCTTGCCTTTGGTCTCTTTACCGAACGAGATAATACCGCTGATCTCGGCCAGAATTGCTGGCTCTTTCGGACGACGCGCTTCGAACAAGTCAGCAACGCGTGGCAGACCACCGGTGATGTCTTTGGTACCGCCAGATTCCTGAGGTACACGAGACAGGGTGTCACCCGCACTGATCTTCACGCCATCTTCCAGCTGAACAATCGCTTTGCCCGGCAGGAAGTACTGAGCTGGCATATCGGTACCTGGAATCAGAACATCATTTCCGTTGGCATCAATAATTTTCAGCGCAGGACGCAGATCTTTACCACCTGCAGTACGTTCTGCAGAGTCCAGAACCACCAGCGATGACAGACCGGTAAGGTCGTCAGTCTGACGGGTAATGGTCTGACCGTCGATCATGTCAGTGAAGCGAATGAAACCGCCCACTTCGGTGATCACTGGCATGGTATGCGGATCCCAGTTTGCTACGGTTTCGCCCGCGGCAACCTGCTCACCATCACCTTTGGCCATAACCGCACCGTAAGGCACTTTATAGCTCTCTTTGGTACGACCGAACTCGTCGATCATCTTCAGCTCAACGTTACGTGAAACGATAACCAGCTTCCCAGAGGAGTTGGTTACAGACTTCGCGTTAGTCAGCTTGATAGTACCTTTGTTCTTCACCTGAATGCTGGATTCAGCAGCCGCACGAGATGCCGCACCACCGATGTGGAACGTACGCATCGTCAGCTGTGTACCCGGCTCACCGATGGACTGTGCTGCGATAACGCCGATGGCCTCACCTTTGTTGATGATGTGACCACGTGCCAGGTCGCGACCATAGCAGTGTGCACATACACCAAAGTCGGTTTCACAACCAACAACAGAACGCACTTTGATCACATCGACAGAGTTAACTTCGATCACATCACACCAGTGCTCATCGATCAGCGTGTTACGCGGGATCAAGATGTCTGCAGTACCCGGCTTCAGCACGTCTTCTGCGGTCACACGACCCAGAACACGCTCACGCAGTGGCTCTTTAACGTCGCCACCTTCGATGACCGGAGTCATCATGATGCCTTCGAATGTGCCACAGTCGTCTTCGGTAACCACCAGATCCTGTGCAACGTCAACCAGACGACGCGTCAGATAACCGGAGTTAGCGGTTTTCAGTGCGGTATCCGCCAAGCCTTTACGCGCACCGTGCGTCGAGATGAAGTACTGGAGTACGTTCAGACCTTCACGGAAGTTCGCAGTGATCGGCGTTTCGATGATTGAGCCATCTGGCTTAGCCATCAGACCACGCATACCGGCCAGCTGACGAATCTGTGCAGCAGAACCACGCGCACCGGAGTCGGCCATCATGTAGATGCTGTTGAACGAGACTTGCTGCTCTTCTTCGCCGTGACGGTTGATCACGGTTTCGGTTTGCAGGTTGTCCATCATCGCCTTGGAAACGCGTTCGTTCGCTGCGGCCCAGATATCGATGACTTTGTTGTAACGTTCGCCAGCAGTAACCAGACCAGACTGGAACTGTTCCTGAATCTCAGCAACTTCCGCTTCTGCTTCTGCCACGATTTCCGCTTTCTTAGCCGGGATCACCATGTCGTCGATGCCTACAGAGGCACCTGAACGGGCTGCGTAAGCAAAGCCGGTGTACATGGTCTGGTCAGCAAAGATAACGGTCGGCTTCAGGCCCAGGATGCGGTAACAGGTGTTCAGCATCTTGGAGATAGCTTTCTTACCCAGCGCCTGGTTGACGATGGAGTAAGGCAGACCTTTCGGCACAATCATCCACAGAATCGCACGACCAATGGTGGTGTCGATAATGCTGGTTTTCGCGACGAACTCTTCTTGTTCGTTTTTGCTGTATTCGGTGATACGTACTTTAACGCGAGCATGCAACTCAGCCAGGCCAGCGCGATAAACACGCTCAGCTTCTTTCGGGCCAGTCAGCACCATGCCTTCGCCGCGCGCATTCACTTTGTCACGGGTCATGTAGTACAGACCCAGTACAACGTCCTGAGAAGGAACGATGATTGGCTCGCCGTTCGCAGGTGACAGGATGTTGTTGGTTGACATCATCAGCGCACGTGCTTCCAGCTGGGCTTCCAGCGTCAGCGGTACGTGAACAGCCATCTGGTCACCATCGAAGTCGGCGTTATATGCCGCACAAACCAGCGGGTGCAGCTGGATCGCTTTACCTTCGATCAGAACAGGTTCGAATGCCTGGATACCCAAACGGTGCAGAGTTGGTGCACGGTTCAGCAGTACTGGGTGTTCGCGGATCACTTCATCCAGGATATCCCAGACGACAGCTTCTTCGCGCTCAACCATTTTCTTAGCCGCTTTGATGGTGGTCGCGAGGCCACGCAGTTCCAGCTTGCCGTAGATAAACGGTTTGAACAGCTCCAGTGCCATTTTCTTCGGCAGACCGCACTGATGCAGACGCAGGTAAGGACCTACGGTGATTACAGAACGACCAGAGTAGTCAACACGTTTACCCAACAGGTTCTGACGGAAACGACCCTGCTTACCTTTGATCATATCGGCCAAAGATTTCAGAGGACGTTTGTTAGAGCCGGTGATGGCACGACCGCGACGGCCGTTATCCAGCAGGGCATCTACCGCTTCCTGCAGCATACGCTTTTCGTTACGTACGATGATATCTGGCGCAGCCAGATCCAGCAGACGTTTCAAACGGTTGTTACGGTTGATCACGCGACGATACAGATCGTTCAGATCTGACGTTGCGAAACGACCACCGTCCAGCGGTACCAGCGGACGCAGATCTGGCGGCAGAACCGGCAGAACGGTCAGGATCATCCACTCTGGTTTGTTACCAGACTGAACGAACGCTTCCAGCAGCTTGATACGCTTGGTCAGCTTTTTACGTTTGGTCTCGGAGTTGGTTTCGTTCAGCTCTTCGCGCAGCTGTTCGCACTCTTGCTCCAGATCCATGTTTTTCAGCAGCGCCTGGATAGCTTCCGCACCCATCTTCGCGTCGAATTCGTCACCGAACTCTTCCAGCGCGTCAAGGTACTGCTCTTCGGTCAGAATCTGACGTTTTTCCAGGTTGGTCATACCGCCTTCGATCACAACATATGATTCGAAGTACAGCACGCGCTCGATATCACGCAGTGGCATATCCAGCAGTAAGCCGATACGCGAAGGCAGTGATTTCAGGAACCAAATGTGCGCAGTTGGAGAAGCCAGTTCGATATGGCCCATGCGCTCACGACGAACTTTGGTCTGTGTAACTTCAACGCCACACTTCTCACAGATCACGCCGCGATGTTTCAAACGCTTGTACTTACCGCACAGGCATTCGTAATCTTTTACCGGCCCAAAGATACGGGCGCAGAAAAGACCGTCACGCTCCGGCTTGAAGGTACGGTAGTTAATGGTCTCTGGCTTTTTAACTTCACCAAAAGACCATGAACGGATCATATCTGGCGAAGCCAGAGCGATCTTGATCGCACTAAACTCTTCGGTCTTAGTTTGCGCTTTCAGAAACTTAAGTAAGTCTTTCACGGATTAGCTCCCGTCGGAGTGGAACTCTCAGGGACGTGCACCCGAAGTGCACGTCCCGTAACCAGTACTTGCGAGTACTTACTCGTCTTCCAGCTCGATGTTGATACCTAGCGAGCGGATCTCTTTCAACAGTACGTTGAAGGATTCCGGCATGCCTGGTTCCATCTGATGGTTACCGTCGACGATGTTTTTATACATCTTCGTACGGCCATTAACGTCATCAGATTTAACCGTCAGCATTTCCTGCAGGGTATAAGCGGCACCGTATGCTTCCAGTGCCCACACTTCCATCTCACCGAAGCGCTGTCCACCGAACTGCGCTTTACCACCCAGCGGCTGCTGAGTAACCAAGCTGTAAGAACCGGTAGAACGTGCGTGCATCTTGTCATCAACCAGGTGGTTCAGTTTCAGCATATACATGTAACCTACGGTTACCTGACGCTCAAACTGCTCACCGGTACGGCCGTCGAACAGAGTGATCTGGCCAGAAGAAGGCAAGCCGCCAAGCTCTAACAGCTCTTTGATTTCGCTTTCTTTTGCACCATCAAACACTGGCGTTGCGATTGGCATACCTTTTTTCAGGTTCTCAGCCAGACGCAGTACTTCGTCGTCAGTGAAGGTGTTCAGATCAACTTTCTGACGCACGTCAGTACCCAAATCGTAGGCGCGCTGGATGAAATCACGCAGCTTGGTGACTTCTTCCTGCTTCTTCAGCATCGCATTGATTTTTTCACCAATGCCTTTCGCCGCCATACCGAGGTGGGTTTCCAGGATCTGACCGATGTTCATACGTGACGGTACACCCAGTGGGTTCAATACGATGTCGACCGGCGTACCGTTCTCATCGTAAGGCATATCTTCGATCGGGTTGATCTTAGAAATAACACCCTTGTTACCGTGACGACCTGCCATCTTGTCACCAGGCTGGATCTGACGCTTAACCGCCAGATACACCTTAACGATCTTCAGCACGCCTGGTGCCAAATCATCGCCTTGGGTAATCTTGCGACGCTTGCCTTCGAGTTTCTTCTCAAACTCGTGCTTCAGCTCGTCATACTGCTCAGCCAGCTGCTCGAGAGAGTTTTGTTTCTCTTCGTCAGTCAGGCCCAGCTCCAACCAGCGCTCACGTGGCAGTTTGTCCAGCTTCTCAGCCTCAACACCACCAGAGATCAGCACAGCCTGGATACGGCTGAACAAGCCCGCTTCAAAGATCTGCAGTTCTTCAGACAGGTCTTTCTTAACCTGCTTCAGCTGCATTTCTTCGATTTCCAGCGCACGTTTGTCTTTTTCCACGCCATCGCGGGTGAAGACCTGAACGTCGATAACCGTACCGGAAACGCCGTTTGGCACGCGCAGAGAAGAGTCTTTAACGTCAGACGCTTTCTCACCGAAGATTGCACGCAGCAGTTTCTCTTCTGGCGTCAGCTGGGTTTCACCTTTCGGCGTGACCTTACCAACCAGAATGTCACCACCGGTCACTTCCGCACCGATATACACGATACCGGACTCATCCAGCTTGGAGAGCGCTGCTTCACCCACGTTCGGGATATCAGCGGTGATCTCTTCTGGCCCCAGCTTGGTGTCGCGAGACACACACGCCAGTTCCTGGATGTGGATAGTGGTGAAACGGTCTTCCTGAACAACACGCTCAGAAACGAGGATGGAGTCTTCGAAGTTGTAACCGTTCCATGGCATGAACGCCACGCGCATGTTCTGACCCAGCGCCAGTTCACCGAGATCGGTAGACGGGCCATCTGCCAGCACGTCGCCACGCTCAATCGGCTCACCCAGAGACACACATGGCATCTGGTTGATGCAGGTGTTCTGGTTAGAACGGGTGTACTTGGTCAGGTTGTAGATGTCGATACCCGCTTCACCCGGATACATCTCTTCTTCGTTAACTTTGATAACGATACGAGAAGCATCAACGTACTGAACGGTACCACCACGTTTCGCTACGGCAGTTACCCCGGAGTCAACCGCTACTGCACGTTCCATACCAGTACCAACCAGCGGCTTATCAGCACGCAGAGTCGGAACTGCCTGACGTTGCATGTTCGCACCCATCAAGGCGCGGTTAGCATCATCGTGTTCCAGGAACGGGATCAGGGACGCACCAACAGAAACGATCTGCTGGGTGGAAACGTCCATGTAGTCAACCTGGTCGCGGCTGAACAGGCTCGACTCACCTTTGCTACGGCAGGTGACGAGATCGTCAACAAAGCTACCGTCATCAGCAAGGTTGGTGTTCGCCTGAGCGATAACGTAGTTACCCTCTTCAATTGCAGAGAGGTAATGAATTTCTTCACCCACTTTGCCATCTACAACGCGACGATAAGGCGTCTCAAGGAAACCGTATTCGTTAGTCTGCGCGTAAACAGAAAGGGAGTTGATCAGACCGATGTTCGGACCTTCAGGCGTTTCGATTGGACATACACGACCGTAGTGGGTTGGGTGTACGTCACGCACTTCGAAGCCTGCACGCTCACGCGTCAGACCGCCTGGGCCCAGAGCAGAGATACGACGCTTGTGCGTGATCTCAGACAACGGGTTGTTCTGATCCATAAACTGTGACAGCTGGCTTGAGCCGAAGAACTCTTTCACCGCCGCCGAAATTGGCTTGGCGTTGATCATGTCCTGAGGCATCAGGGTATCGAGATCGCCCAGAGACAGACGCTCTTTCACCGCACGCTCAACACGCACCAGACCAACACGGAACTGGTTCTCAGCCATTTCACCAACAGAACGGATACGACGGTTGCCGAGGTGGTCGATATCATCGACTTCGCCAATACCGTTACGGATACCGATCAGTTTCTTCATGACCTGGATGATGTCGTCTTTGCTCAGGATGCCTGAACCTTCGATTTCATCACGCAGCAGAGAACGGTTGAACTTCATGCGGCCAACCGCAGAGAGATCGTAGCGATCTTCAGAGAAGAACAGATTCTCGAACAGATTTTCTGCCGCTTCACGCGTTGGTGGCTCGCCAGGACGCATCATGCGATAGATCTCAACCAATGCGCTCAAACGATCGCTGGTTGGGTCAACACGCAGGGTCTCGGAGATGTACGCACCGTGATCCAGGTCGTTGGTGAACAGTGTTTCAATGCGCTTGTGACCTGACTGGCTCAGTTTAGCCAACAGATCCAGTGACAGTTCCATGTTTGCAGGAACAATCAGTTCGCCGGTGTTCAGATCGACGTAGTCTTTAGCGACCACTTTGCCTGCGATGTATTCAACAGGCACTTCGATGTGCTGAATACCGTCTTTTTCAAGCTGACGGATATGACGTGCAGTGATGCGACGCGCTTTCTCAACGTAGACTGTGCCGTTGGCTTCGATATCGAAGCTGGCGGTTTCACCACGCAGGCGCTCTGGCACCAATTCCATCTGCAGCTTGTTGTCGCGAATTTCATAAACCACTTTATCGAAGAACAGATCGAGGATTTGTTCAGTGGTGAATTGCAACGCACGCAGAATGATAGTGGCCGGCAGCTTACGGCGACGGTCAATACGGACAAAGAGGTTGTCTTTCGGGTCAAACTCGAAATCGAGCCATGAACCACGGTAAGGGATGATACGTGCGTTATACAGCACTTTACCAGACGAGTGCGTCTTACCCTTGTCGCTATCAAAGAACACGCCAGGACTACGATGCAGCTGAGAAACGATAACACGCTCAGTACCGTTGATAACAAAGGTACCGTTGTCTGTCATGAGCGGAATTTCACCCATGTAGACTTCTTGCTCTTTAATGTCTTTTACGGTGCCTTCTGGCGCTTCGCGCTCATAGATCACCAGACGCAGTTTCACGCGCAGCGGTGCCGAATAGGTCACGCCACGGATCTGACATTCTGTTACGTCAAAGACCGGCTCACCCAAACGGTAGCTCACATACTGCAACTCAGAGTTGCCGCTGTAACTAGAGATTGGGAATACGGAACGGAAGGCTGCTTCCAGACCGTGTTGGCCTTCTGGATCTTGCTCGATAAACTTCTGGAACGAGTCAAGCTGGATAGAAAGGAGATAAGGTATGTCCAAAACTTGTGGACGTTTACCAAAATCCTTACGAATACGTTTTTTCTCGGTATAGGAGTAAACCATAGGGTTCCTCAGCTAGCTGACATGTCGAACCACGCTGTCCGTCCTGATAGGACAGTTCATGCAACACTATTTTGTTTTTCATGCGATGCGTAACACCCCATGCAATACGTCTTTCTATCACTCTTAAATCATTTCATCACCGTTGTGCAGGCAGGGAACCTTCACAGGAGAGCGATATATTAAGTCGTAGATAGAAAAAGATATTGAAGAGAAACAATGGACAAACAGTGCGAAACGCCATCATTCCCCTGTAGCGCAAAAAGGCTGGTGACCAAAAAAGTCACCAGCCATCAGCCTGAAATTACTCAGGCTGCAACCCGAGGGTTGTCTTACTTAACTTCAACTTCAGCGCCAGCTTCTTTCAGCAGTGCTTCAAGAGCAGCTGCGTCATCTTTGCTGATGCCTTCTTTGATAGTACCAGTCGCTTCAACCAGGTCTTTAGCTTCTTTCAAGCCCAGGCCAGTTGCAGTACGAACTGCTTTGATGACCGCAACTTTGTTAGGGCCAACAGCTTTCAGAATTACGTCGAATTCAGTTTTCTCTTCAACAGCTTCAGCTGGGCCAGCAGCAACAGCTACAGCGGCAGCAGCAGAAACGCCGAATTTTTCTTCCATAGCAGAAACCAGCTCAACTACTTCCATTACGGACATAGCTGCTACTGCTTCCAGAATTTGATCTTTAGTGATAGACATATCGATTGTTCCTAAAAAACAGAAAAAGTTTATACGTTAGCAATTACGAAGGAAAAGAAAGAGGCTTAAGCCGCTTCTTTTGCATCGCGTACAGCAGCCAGAGTGCGAACCAATTTGCCAGCAGCGGCTTCTTTCATGGTCGACATCAGACGTGCCAATGCTTCTTCGTAAGTCGGCAGAGTTGCCAGACGGTCAATATTGGCCGCCGTGATCAGCTCACCTTCAAAGGCTGCAGCTTTGACCTCAAATTTTGCATTCGCTTTCGCGAAATCTTTGAACAGACGAGCAGCAGCGCCCGGGTGTTCCATAGAATATGCAATCAGGGTCGGACCAACAAACGTGTCTTTCAGGCACTCGAAAGGAGTACCTTCAACGACGCGGCGCAGCAAGGTGTTGCGAACAACACGCATGTAAACGCCAGCTTCACGGCCTGCTTTACGCAGTTCGGTCATTTTATCAACGGTAACGCCACGGGAATCCGCAACAACCGCTGAAAGCGCGCCTTTGGCTACTTCGCTAACTTCAGCAACAATCGCTTGTTTGCCTTGAAGATTTAATGCCATTAGCTTTTGCTCCTGGATTTGACCGGGAAAGATTTCCCGGAACTCACTTCACTCAACTACCCGAAGATATTGAGCGCTATTACACGGTGAGCAGAATCCAGCGAAGAAAATAATTCTTTTTGGTTCTGTCACCGTCTACGCAGGATATTAAGCAAGTTATCCGAAGATAATCCCGCTCCTGCGGTCTTGGACGGAGGCCAGGATAAGGCCTGGCTCCAACCTAAGCCACTGAATAGAAAAGCGTTTAGACTTAACTCTTCAGCAACTATGAATCTGGGTTCTATGTTGAAGTCTCAACAATAACAACGGGCGTAAGATTCTAGATGAATTTTTCGCCCGTTTCAAGTAGCAATTAGTTTGCTACGGCAGTCAGACCAGCCTGGTCAACGGCAACGCCGGCGCCCATGGTGGTAGAGATGCTGACTTTCTTGATGTACACGCCTTTCGCCTGTGAAGGTTTTGCTTTTTTCAGCGCAACCAGCAGAGATTCCAGGTTTTCTTTCAGTTTGTCAGTATCGAAATCCACTTTACCGATGGTAGTGTGGATGATGCCGTTTTTGTCGTTACGATAACGAACCTGGCCTGCTTTAGCGTTCTTAACTGCTTCAGCAACGTTAGGGGTTACAGTACCAACTTTAGGGTTTGGCATCAGGCCGCGTGGACCCAGAACCTGGCCTAACTGGCCAACAACGCGCATTGCATCTGGAGATGCAATAACAACGTCAAAGTTCATTTCGCCTTTTTTGATCTGGTCAGCCAGATCTTCCATACCTACCAGCTCAGCGCCAGCTGCTTTAGCAGCTTCTGCGTTTGCGCCTTGGGCAAATACAGCTACACGTACTGAACGACCAGTACCGTGTGGCAGAACAGTCGCGCCGCGCACGTTCTGATCTGATTTACGTGCATCAATGCCGAGGTTGACAGCAACGTCAACGCTTTCAACGAACTTAGCAGTAGCCAGTTCTTTCAGCAGAGCAATAGCTTCAGCGATGTCGTACTGCTTAGTCGCGTCTACTTTGTCACGGATTACGCTCATGCGCTTGGTCAGCTTAGCCATTTCTTAATCCTCTACTACCAGGCCCATGGAACGTGCAGTACCTTCGATAGAGCGAGTCATCGCTTCTACGTCAGAACCGGTCATGTCCGCAGCTTTAGTTTCTGCGATTTCACGTACCTGAGCACGAGAAACTTTACCGACTTTGTCTTTGTTCGGCTTACCAGAACCAGACTTGATGCCTGCTGCTTTTTTCAGCAGTACGGCAGCAGGAGGGGTTTTGGTAACGAAGGTGAAAGAACGGTCGCTGTATACAGTGATAACAACTGGAGTAGGCAAGCCTTTCTCCAGAGATTCTGTTTTGGCGTTGAACGCTTTACAGAATTCCATGATGTTAACACCCTGCTGACCCAGTGCTGGACCAACAGGTGGACTTGGGTTCGCCATACCAGCTGCAACCTGCAGCTTGACGTAGGCTTGTACTTTCTTAGCCATGATATTTCCTCAAATGGGTTATAGCGCCTGAAAACAGGCTCCCCGTGATAACGATTTACACGCTGTTGCCAGCGCATAAAAACAAAAGGCGCGAAATTATAGGTAAATTTCGCGCCTTCTGCAAGAGCTAAAAAGTGAACAAAAGGGTTAACCTTTCTCCACCTGAGCAAAGTCGAGTTCCACTGGCGTTGCACGACCAAAGATGGAAACAGACACTTTCAAGCGGCTCTTCTCGTAATCGACTTCTTCGACCACACCGTTGAAGTCGGCAAATGGACCGTCGCTGACGCGCACCATTTCGCCCGGTTCGAACAGCGTTTTTGGACGCGGCTTATCACCCACCTGCTGCAGGCGGTTCATAATCGCATCAACTTCTTTATCGCTGATCGGCGCTGGACGGTCAGAGGTACCACCAATGAAGCCCATTACACGCGGTACACTGCGCACCAAGTGCCAGCTGGCGTCATTCATCACCATCTGAACCAGTACATAGCCAGGGAAGAATTTACGTTCGCTTTTGCGACGTTGGCCACCACGGATTTCAACGACTTCTTCAGTCGGCACCATGACTTCGCCAAACAGTTCTTCCATGTTGTGCAGTTTGATATGCTCATGCAGCGACTTCGCTACGCGGGCTTCAAAACCGGAAAACGCCTGAACGACGTACCAGCGTTTTTTGGAGCTTCAGACATCTCAGAACCTCAGGCCAGTGATAAACGATACCAGACGGACCAGAATTCCATCCAGCCCCCACAAAATCAGTGACATCACGGCAGTAACCGCGGCAACGATTAACGTGGTATGCAATGTTTCCTGGCGAGTCGGCCAGATGACCTTACGCATTTCGGTTCTTGCTTCACGTGCAAAAGCTACAGTTGCTTTGCCTTTCGTTGTCAGCAACGCAATGCCACCCGCTGCAGCGATCAGTACAACCACAGCCAGCGCGCGTAAAGGCAGTGTCACATCACGATAAATATAGTTGCCAACGATTGCTATTAACAGCAATGCAATAACAACGACCCACTTTATCGCTTCCAGGCCGCGCCCGCTCCCTTGAGCTTCGGTATTCGCACTCATAAACCAACCTGCCACAATAATTCAGAAACAATTCTGCCCCGCAGAGCGAGGCATCCAAACCGAATGAGCTTTTGGGCGTACTCGGTATCCGACGCCGTAAACCAGAGCCTGTCTCAGCAATGATTATGATCGAAAATCACTGATGAGCCAGGTTCTATGTAACAGCGTGCAAAAAGGGCATCAAATGATGCCCTTTCCATGTGCATTGCGTCAAATGTTATCGCAATTAAGCGATAACTTCAGCAACAACACCCGCACCAACAGTACGGCCGCCTTCACGGATTGCGAAGCGCAGACCCTGGTCCATCGCGATTGGGTGGATCAGCTCAACGGTCATTTTCACGTTGTCGCCTGGCATTACCATCTCAACGCCTTCTGGCAGCTCAACGTTACCAGTCACGTCA
>NZ_MLFP01000029.1 GCF_002095465.1 Pantoea rodasii
AGACGTGACTGGTAACGTTGAGCTGCCAGAAGGCGTTGAGATGGTAATGCCAGGCGACAACGTGAAAATGACCGTTGAGCTGATCCACCCAATCGCGATGGATCAGGGTCTGCGTTTCGCAATCCGTGAAGGCGGCCGTACTGTTGGTGCGGGCGTTGTTGCTGAAGTTATCGCTTAATTGCGTTAATGTCGGTGGCTGCTAAGGTAGCCACCGCAGCACGAAAAGAGAGCACTTCGGTGCTCTTTTTTTTATCTTTTTTATTCCACGCCAGATAAACCCACACAAAAGTTACGTTTGAAATAAAAACCATTCTCATTTACACTTTGATCAGAAATTGTACTGGAGTCCGCAGTAAATGTACGTCTGTCTGTGTAATGCCGTGAGTGACAAAACCCTCCGCGAAGTTGTGCGTCGCTACCAACCTAAATCTATCCAACATTTACGACAGCTGGTTCCCATCGGAAAACAGTGCGGTAAATGTATCCGCGTTGCACGTGAAATCATGGATGACGAGTTGCAGAAGGTGCCGTTGTACAAAGAGATAGCTTGAGGCATTTTTCGTCCGCGCCGTAATACCCACAAAAACTGTCCAGTTTTTTTGACTTCTTTTTATCCGCATCTACGATCTATTTACCTGGAAGCGGAGGAAGCAAAATGAAGGGCGACGGTAAAATCTTAACGCATCTCAACAAACTGCTGGGAAATGAACTGGTTGCGATTAATCAGTACTTTCTTCATGCGCGCATGTTCAAAACTGGGGGCTGATTCGCCTCAATGATGTCGAATACCACGAGTCGATTGACGAAATGAAGCATGCGGACAAATACATTGAACGCATTCTTTTTCTCGAAGGCATTCCTAACCTGCAGGATCTGGGTCGACTGCGCATTGGCGAGGACGTACCTGAGATGTTGCAATCCGACCTAACGCTGGAGCTGGAAGGGGCGAAGGATTTACGTGAAGCGATTGCCTATGCAGACAAAGTCCATGACTACGTAAGCCGTGACATGATGATCGAGATTTTGAGTGAAGAAGAGCATCATATTGACTGGCTCGAAACCGAACTCGACCTGGTACAAAAACTCGGTTTGCAGAATTATCTACAGGCACAATTAAAAGAAGAGCGGGCAGGGTAATCTCGCGCCAGCTGAGCAATGTCATCCAGGCCCGCGCCGGCATTTGTGACCGCAGCGGGCTTTTTTATGCCCATTTCAATAATCATGTGGTTAAAAACACATCACGGGTTGCTTACTAAATAGATTTAAGTATAATGCGCGGGCCTACCGATATTGGTATGGCGCGATTCGAGCAGAATCGCAGGGGACAGCGAGTTATGTGTCGCCTGACAATACTCCCGATTGGGGAGTTATATGCTGAACGATTACACTCCTCCATCAATCGTAATGGGTGTGGGTAGTAATTCTTTTCGTTTATAAAATGTTTGGAGCCTTGGTCTCATGTCGAACCAAAGAATCCGTATCCGTCTTAAAGCGTTTGATCATCGCCTGATCGATCAATCAACCGCGGAAATCGTAGAGACTGCCAAGCGCACTGGTGCGCAGGTACGTGGTCCGATCCCGCTGCCAACTCGCAAAGAGCGTTTCACCGTTCTGATCTCTCCGCACGTTAACAAAGACGCGCGTGATCAGTACGAGATTCGTACTCACAAGCGTCTGGTAGACATCGTTGAGCCAACTGAAAAACCGTTGATGCACTGATGCGTCTGGATCTGGCTGCCGGTGTTGACGTGCAGATCAGCCTGGGTTAATCAGGTCATCGAGCGATTGAGAGGTTGATACAATGATTGGTTTAGTCGGTAAAAAAGTGGGCATGACTCGCGTCTTCACTGAAGATGGCGTTTCAATCCCAGTAACCGTAATCGAAGTTGAAGCAAACCGCGTTACTCAGGTCAAAGGCCTGGAAAACGACGGTTACCAAGCTATCCAGGTAACCACCGGTGCTAAAAAAGCAAACCGTGTTGGCAAACCAGAAGCAGGTCATTTTGCTAAAGCTGGCGTTGAAGCTGGCCGTGGTCTGTGGGAATTCCGCACCGAAGGTGAAGAGTACTCAGTAGGCCAGAGCATCAGTGTAGAGATTTTCGCTGAAGTTAAAAAAGTAGACGTTACCGGTACCTCTAAAGGTAAAGGTTTCGCAGGTACCGTTAAGCGCTGGAACTTCCGTACCCAGGACGCTACACACGGTAACTCCTTGTCTCACCGCGTTCCGGGTTCTATCGGTCAGAACCAGACTCCGGGCAAAGTGTTCAAAGGCAAGAAAATGGCTGGTCAACTGGGTAATGAGCGCGTAACCGTTCAGAGCCTGGAAGTGGTACGTGTTGACGCTGAGCGCAACCTGCTGCTGGTCAAAGGTGCGGTTCCGGGTGCAACCGGCTGCGACCTGATTGTTAAACCAGCTGTGAAGGCGTAAGGGGATAGCAATGGAATTAGTACTGAAAGACGCGCAGAGCGCGCTGACTGTTTCCGAAACTACCTTCGGTCGTGATTTCAACGAAGCGCTGGTTCACCAGGTTGTTGTTGCTTATGCCGCTGGTGCCCGTCAGGGTACTCGTGCGCAGAAAACGCGTGCTGAAGTAACTGGTTCAGGCAAAAAGCCTTGGCGCCAGAAAGGTACCGGCCGTGCGCGTGCAGGTTCTGTAAAGAGCCCAATCTGGCGTTCAGGTGGTGTAACCTTCGCTGCGCGTCCACAGGACCACAGTCAAAAAGTTAACAAGAAGATGTACCGCGGCGCGCTGAAAAGCATTCTGTCCGAACTGGTACGTCAGGACCGTCTGATCGTTGTCGAGACGTTCTCTGTAGAAGCGCCTAAAACTAAGCTGCTGGCACAGAAACTGAAAGACATGGCGCTGGAAGACGTGCTGATCATCACCGGTGAACTGGATGAGAATCTGTTCCTGGCTGCGCGTAACCTGTACAAGGTAGACGTGCGTGATGCAGCAGGTATCGACCCAGTTAGCCTGATCGCCTTCGACAAAGTCGTTATGACTGCGGAAGCAGTTAAGCAAGTTGAGGAGATGCTGGCATGATCCGTGAAGAACGTCTGCTGAAAGTAGTGCGTGCACCGCACGTATCTGAAAAAGCATCTACTGCGATGGAAAAAACCAATACCATCGTTCTCAAAGTTGCTAAAGACGCGACCAAAGCAGAGATCGTTGCTGCTGTTGAGAAACTGTTCGAAGTTGAAGTTAAAGACGTAAACACCCTGGTTGTTAAGGGTAAAGTTAAGCGTCACGGACAGCGTATCGGTCGTCGTAGCGACTGGAAAAAAGCTTACGTCACCCTGAAGGAAGGCCAGAATCTGGACTTCGTCGGCGGCGCTGAGTAAGTCGGAGGAGAAAGACAATGGCAGTTGTTAAATGTAAACCGACATCTCCGGGTCGTCGTCACGTAGTTAAAGTGGTGAACCCAGAGCTGCACAAGGGCAAACCATTTGCCCCGCTGGTAGAAAAAAACAGCAAATCCGGTGGTCGTAACAACAATGGTCGTATCACTACCCGTCATATCGGTGGTGGTCACAAGCAGGCTTACCGTATTGTTGACTTCAAACGCAACAAAGATGGTATCCCGGCAATTGTTGAGCGTCTTGAGTACGATCCGAACCGTTCTGCGAATATCGCACTGGTTCTGTACAAAGATGGCGAACGCCGTTACATCCTGGCCCCTAAAGGCCTGAAAGCCGGTGATCAGGTTCAATCTGGCGTCGATGCTGCGATCAAAGCAGGTAACACCCTGCCAATGCGTAACATCCCGGTGGGTTCTACCGTTCACAACGTAGAAATGAAACCAGGCAAAGGCGGTCAGATTGCTCGCTCAGCTGGTACTTACGTGCAGATCGTTGCGCGTGATGGTTCCTACGTAACCCTGCGTCTGCGTTCAGGTGAAATGCGTAAAGTCGAAATCGACTGCCGCGCAACTCTGGGCGAAGTCGGTAACGCTGAGCATATGCTGCGCGTTCTGGGTAAAGCTGGTGCAACCCGTTGGCGTGGTGTTCGTCCTACCGTTCGCGGTACTGCGATGAACCCAGTCGATCACCCGCACGGTGGTGGTGAAGGTCGTAACTTTGGTAAGCACCCGGTAACTCCGTGGGGCGTTCAGACCAAAGGTAAGAAGACCCGTAGCAACAAGCGTACTGATAAATTTATCGTACGTCGCCGTAGCAAATAATTTTAGAGGATAAGCCATGCCACGTTCTCTCAAGAAAGGTCCTTTTATTGACCTGCACTTGCTGAAGAAGGTAGAGAAAGCGGTGGAAAGCGGTGACAAGAAGCCCCTGCGCACTTGGTCCCGTCGTTCAACGATCTTCCCTAACATGATCGGTTTGACCATCGCTGTCCATAATGGTCGTCAGCACGTTCCTGTCTTTGTTTCCGACGAAATGGTCGGCCACAAACTGGGTGAATTTGCACCGACACGTACTTATCGCGGCCATGCTGCAGATAAGAAAGCCAAGAAGAAATAAGTAGGAGGAAGAGATGGAAACTATTGCTCAACATCGCCATGCTCGTTCTTCTGCTCAGAAGGTCCGCCTCGTTGCTGACCTGATTCGCGGTAAGAAAGTGTCGCAGGCTCTGGATATTCTGACTTACACCAACAAGAAAGCTGCTGTGTTGGTTAAGAAAGTACTGGAATCTGCCATTGCGAACGCCGAACACAACGATGGCGCTGATATCGACGATCTGAAAGTCTCGAAAATCTTCGTAGACGAAGGCCCAAGCATGAAGCGCATTATGCCGCGTGCGAAAGGTCGTGCAGATCGCATCCTGAAGCGCACCAGCCACATTACTGTGGTTGTGTCCGATCGCTGAGACTCTGGAGACTAGCAATGGGTCAGAAAGTACATCCTAATGGTATTCGCCTGGGTATTGTAAAACCATGGAACTCTACCTGGTTTGCGAACACCAAAGAATTCGCTGACAACCTGGACAGCGATTTTAAAGTACGTCAGTTCCTGACTAAGGAACTGGCTAAAGCGTCTGTATCTCGTATCGTTATCGAGCGTCCGGCTAAGAGCATCCGTGTGACTATTCACACTGCTCGCCCGGGTATCGTTATCGGTAAGAAAGGTGAAGACGTAGAAAAACTGCGCACGGTCGTCGCGAAAATCGCTGGCGTTCCTGCACAGATCAATATCGCCGAAGTCCGTAAACCGGAACTGGACGCTAAATTGGTTGCTGATAGCATCACTTCACAGCTGGAGCGTCGTGTGATGTTCCGTCGTGCTATGAAGCGTGCTGTACAGAACGCAATGCGTCTGGGCGCGAAGGGTATTAAAGTTGAAGTCAGCGGCCGTTTGGGCGGTGCCGAGATCGCACGTACCGAATGGTACCGTGAAGGTCGCGTACCGTTGCACACACTGCGTGCAGACATTGACTACAACACCTCTGAAGCGCACACCACTTATGGTGTAATCGGCGTTAAGGTATGGATCTTCAAAGGCGAGATCCTGGGTGGTATGGCTGCTGTTGAACAACCGGAACCGGCTGCTCAACCTAAAAAGCAGCAGCGTAAAGGCCGTAAGTAAGGAGAGTCGCTGATGTTACAACCAAAGCGTACGAAATTCCGTAAAGTGCACAAAGGCCGCAACCGTGGTCTGGCGCAGGGTACGGATGTCAGCTTCGGTACTTTCGGTCTGAAAGCTGTTGGCCGTGGTCGTCTGACTGCTCGTCAGATCGAAGCAGCACGTCGTGCTATGACCCGTGCAGTTAAGCGTCAAGGTAAGATCTGGATCCGTGTATTCCCGGACAAACCGATCACCGAGAAGCCGCTTGAAGTGCGTATGGGTAAAGGTAAGGGTAACGTGGAGTATTGGGTTGCCCTAATCCAACCGGGCAAAGTCCTGTATGAAATGGACGGTGTTCCGGAAGAGCTTGCCCGTGAAGCGTTCAAGCTGGCAGCAGCAAAACTGCCTATCAAAACCACCTTTGTTACTAAGACGGTGATGTAATGAAAGCAAATGAGCTGCGTGAAAAAAGCGTTGAAGAGCTGAACACTGAGCTTCTTAACCTTCTGCGTGAGCAGTTTAACCTGCGCATGCAGGCAGCATCCGGCCAGCTGCAGCAGACCCATCTGCTGAAGCAAGTGCGTCGTAATGTTGCACGTGTTAAGACTTTACTGACTGAGAAGGCGGCGTAATGACCGATAAAATCCGTACTCTGCAGGGTCGTGTAATTAGTGACAAAATGCAGAAATCTGCAGTTGTTGCTATCGAACGTGTCGTGAAACACCCGATCTACGGTAAGTTCATCAAGCGTACGACTAAGCTGCACATCCATGACGAGAACAACGAATGTGGAATTGGTGACGTGGTAGAAATCCGCGAAACCCGTCCACTGTCTAAGACTAAGTCTTGGGCGTTGGTTCGCGTTGTAGAGAAAGCGGTTCTGTAATAGAATCCGTTTCCTCTAAAAAATAAAATGAACGGCTCGTCTGAGCCGTTCATTTTTTCTACCCATATGCGAGAACCGGTGTTATAATGCCGCGCCCTCAATTGTGGGGCTTTTTAACGACCTGAGGTTTGGGTCCCGAAGTAGTAGTTGACATTAGCGGAGCACTAAAATGATCCAAGAACAGACTATGCTGACCGTCGCCGACAACTCCGGTGCACGTCGCGTAATGTGTATCAAGGTTCTGGGTGGCTCGCACCGTCGCTACGCAGGCGTCGGCGACATCATTAAAGTTACCATCAAGGAAGCAATTCCACGTGGTAAAGTTAAGAAAGGTGATGTCCTGAAGGCGGTAGTGGTGCGCACCAGGAAGGGTGTTCGTCGCCCGGACGGTTCTGTCATTCGCTTCGATGGTAATGCATGCGTTATTTTAAACAATAACAGCGAGCAACCTATCGGTACGCGTATTTTTGGGCCGGTAACTCGTGAACTTCGTACTGAAAAGTTCATGAAAATTATCTCTCTGGCACCAGAAGTACTCTAAGGAGCGAGCAATGGCAGCGAAAATCCGTCGTAACGACGAAGTTATCGTGATTACCGGTAAAGACAAAGGTAAACGCGGTAAAGTAAAGAACGTCCTGACTTCTGGTAAAGTCATCGTTGAAGGTATCAACCTGGTTAAGAAACACCAGAAGCCGGTTCCGGCTCTGAACCAACCAGGCGGCATCGTTGAAAAAGAAGCTGCTATTCAGGTTTCTAACGTTGCACTCTTCAATGCGGCAACCGGCAAGGCTGACCGTGTAGGCTTTAGATTCGAAGAAGGCAAAAAAGTCCGTTTCTTCAAGTCTAATAGCGAAACTATCAAGTAATTTGGAGTAGTACGATGGCGAAACTGCATGATTACTACAAAGACGAAGTAGTCCAGAAACTCATGACTGAGTTCGGCTACAATTCTGTCATGCAAGTCCCTCGGGTCGAGAAGATCACCCTGAACATGGGTGTTGGTGAAGCGATCGCTGACAAGAAACTGCTGGATAATGCAGCAGCAGACCTGGCAGCAATCTCCGGTCAAAAGCCGTTGATCACCAAAGCACGCAAATCAGTTGCAGGCTTCAAAATCCGTCAGGGCTATCCGATCGGCTGTAAAGTAACTCTGCGCGGCGAGCGCATGTGGGAGTTCTTTGAGCGCCTGATCACTATTGCTGTTCCACGTATTCGTGACTTCCGCGGCTTGTCTGCTAAGTCTTTCGATGGTCGTGGTAACTACAGCATGGGCGTTCGTGAGCAGATCATCTTCCCAGAAATCGATTATGACAAAGTCGATCGCGTTCGTGGTTTGGATATTACCATTACCACTACTGCGAAATCTGATGATGAAGGCCGTGCTCTGCTGGCTGCCTTTGACTTCCCGTTCCGCAAGTAAGGTAGGGTTACTTAATGGCTAAGCAATCGATGAAAGCACGCGAAGTTAAGCGTGTGAAATTAGCAGACAAGTTCTTCGCCAAGCGCGTTGAACTGAAAGCGATCATTTCTGATGTGAACGCATCCGACGAAGATCGTTGGGATGCCGTTCTCAAGCTGCAGAGTCTGCCGCGTGATTCCAGCCCTTCCCGTCAGCGTAACCGCTGCCGTCAGACAGGTCGTCCGCACGGTTTCCTGCGGAAGTTTGGGTTGAGCCGTATCAAGGTCCGTGAAGCCGCCATGCGCGGTGAAATCCCGGGTCTGAAAAAGGCTAGCTGGTAATTGTCACCATTTGAATCACGGGAGTAACACAGATGAGCATGCAAGATCCGATCGCGGATATGCTGACCCGTATCCGTAACGGTCAAGCCGCGAACAAAGTTGCGGTCTCTATGCCTTCCTCCAAGCTGAAAGTGGCAATTGCCAACGTGCTGAAGGAAGAAGGCTACATTGAAGATTTTAAAATCGAAGGCGACATCAAGTCTGAGCTGGAAGTTACTTTAAAGTATTTCCAGGGCAAGGCTGTGGTAGAGAGCATTCAGCGAGTAAGCCGTCCAGGTCTGCGCATCTATAAGAAAAAAGATGAGCTGCCAAAAGTAATGGCTGGTCTGGGCATCGCTGTAATTTCTACCTCTAAAGGTGTCATGACTGATCGTTCAGCACGCCAAGCTGGTCTTGGTGGCGAAATTATCTGCTACGTAGCGTAATCGGAGGATAAAATGTCTCGTGTTGCAAAAGCACCTGTCGTTGTTCCTGCGGGCGTAGAGGTAAAACTCAACGGTCAGGAAGTTTCGATCAAAGGCAAAAACGGCGAGCTGACTCGTACTATCAACAGTGCTGTAGAAGTTAAGCATGCAGACAACGCCCTGACTTTCGCTCCGCGCGAAGGTTATTCGGATGGTTGGGCACAAGCAGGTACTGCTCGTGCACTGCTGAACGGCATGGTTATCGGTGTTACCGAAGGCTTCACCAAGAAGCTGCAACTGGTTGGTGTTGGTTATCGTGCAGCTGTTAAAGGCAACTCTGTGAGCTTGGCCCTGGGCTTCTCTCACCCTGTTGACCATGCACTGCCGGCCGGCATCACTGCTGAATGTCCAACTCAGACTGAGATCGTGCTGAAAGGCGCTGATAAACAGCTGATTGGTCAGGTTGCAGCGGATCTGCGCGCCTACCGTCGTCCTGAGCCTTACAAAGGCAAGGGTGTTCGTTACGCCGACGAAGTCGTGCGTACCAAAGAGGCTAAGAAGAAGTAAGGTAACACTATGGATAAGAAATCTGCTCGTATCCGTCGTGCGACCCGTGCACGTCGCAAGCTCAAAGAGCTGGGTGCTACTCGCCTGGTGGTACATCGTACCCCGCGTCATATTTACGCACAGGTGATCGCTCCGAACGGTTCCGAAGTTCTGGTTGCTGCTTCTACTGTAGAAAAAGCTATTGCCGAACAACTGAAGTATACCGGTAACAAAGACGCTGCTGCAGCCGTAGGTAAAGCTCTGGCTGAGCGCGCTGTCGAGAAAGGCATTACTAATGTTTCTTTCGACCGTTCCGGGTTCCAATATCATGGTCGTGTCCAGGCACTGGCAGATGCTGCCCGTGAAGCTGGCCTTCAGTTCTAAGGTAGAGGTCTAAGATGTCAAACATCGAGAAACAAGCTGGCGAACTGCAGGAAAAACTGATCGCGGTAAACCGTGTATCTAAAACTGTAAAAGGTGGTCGTATTTTCTCCTTCACCGCACTGACTGTAGTGGGTGATGGTAACGGCCGCGTTGGTTTTGGTTACGGTAAAGCGCGTGAAGTTCCAGCAGCGATCCAGAAAGCGATGGAGAAAGCCCGTCGCAACATGATTAACGTCGCGCTGACTCACGGCACCCTGCAGCACCCTGTTAAAGGTGCTCACACGGGTTCTCGTGTGTTCATGCAGCCAGCTTCTGAAGGTACCGGTATCATCGCCGGCGGTGCAATGCGCGCTGTTTTAGAAGTTGCTGGAGTACATAACGTTTTGGCTAAAGCGTATGGTTCTACTAACCCGATTAACGTGGTTCGTGCAACTATCGATGGCCTGGGCAATATGAATTCTCCGGAAATGGTCGCTGCCAAGCGTGGTAAATCCGTTGAAGAAATTCTGGGGTAATCACGATGGCTAAGACTATTAAAATTACACAAACCCGCAGTTCAATCGGCCGCCTGCCTAAGCACAAAGCCACTCTGATTGGCCTGGGTCTGCGCCGTATTGGTCATACCGTTGAGCGTGAAGACACGCCAGCAGTACGCGGTATGGTTAACGCGATTTCCTACATGCTGAAAGTGGAGGAGTAAGAGATGCGCTTAAACACTCTGTCTCCGGCCGAAGGGTCTAAACACGCTTCTAAGCGTCTGGGTCGTGGTATCGGTTCTGGTCTCGGTAAAACCGGTGGTCGTGGTCACAAAGGTCAGAACTCTCGTTCTGGCGGTGGCGTACGTCGCGGTTTCGAGGGCGGTCAGATGCCTCTGTATCGTCGTCTGCCGAAATTCGGTTTCACCTCTCGCAAAGCAATGGTCACTGCAGAAGTTCGTCTGTCTGACCTGGCGAAAGTGGAAGGCGGTATTGTTGACCTGAATACTCTGAAAGCAGCCAACATCATCGGTGTTCAGATCGAATTCGCGAAAGTGATTCTGTCTGGTGAAGTTGCTGCACCGGTAACGATTCGTGGTTTACGTGTCACCAAAGGTGCTCGTGCTGCAATCGAAGCTGCTGGCGGTAAAATCGAGGAATAAGTAGCAGATGGCAAAGCAACCGGGATTAGATTTTCAAAGTGCCAAAGGTGGCTTTGGTGAACTGAAGCGCAGACTTTTGTTTGTAATCGGTGCACTCATTGTCTTCCGTATTGGCTCTTTTATTCCAATCCCTGGTATCGATGCCACTGTACTTGCCAAACTGCTTGAGCAACAGCGTGGCACCATCATTGAAATGTTTAACATGTTCTCTGGTGGTGCTCTCAGTCGTGCCTCAATCTTCGCACTGGGTATTATGCCGTATATTTCGGCCTCTATTATTATCCAGCTGCTAACGGTGGTTCATCCAGCGTTGGCCGAGATTAAGAAAGAGGGTGAAGCTGGTCGTCGTAAGATTAGCCAGTACACTCGCTATGGCACCCTGGTTCTGGCTGTATTCCAGTCGATCGGTATTGCTACCGGTTTGCCGAATATGCCTGGAATGCAAGGCCTGGTGATGAATCCAGGTTTCGCATTCTACTTTACCGCTGTTGTAAGTCTGGTTACCGGGACAATGTTCCTGATGTGGCTGGGCGAACAGATTACTGAACGAGGTATCGGTAACGGTATCTCGATCATTATCTTCGCGGGTATTGTTGCGGGTCTCCCGCCGGCCATTGGCCATACCATCGAGCAAGCGCGGCAAGGCGACCTGCACTTCCTCCTGTTGCTGTTGGTTGCAGTTCTTGTATTTGCAGTGACGTTCTTTGTTATTTTCGTTGAGCGTGGCCAGCGCCGCATTGTGGTCAACTACGCTAAACGTCAGCAAGGTCGTCGTGTATATGCTGCACAGAGCACACATTTACCGTTGAAAGTGAATATGGCGGGTGTTATTCCGGCTATTTTTGCTTCCAGCATTATTCTGTTCCCAGCAACCATCGCGTCATGGTTCGGGGGCGGTACCGGTTGGAACTGGCTGACAACAATTTCGCTGTATTTGCAACCAGGACAGCCGCTTTATGTGCTACTCTATGCGACTGCAATCATCTTCTTCTGTTTCTTCTACACGGCGTTGGTTTTCAACCCACGTGAAACAGCTGATAACTTGAAGAAGTCTGGAGCATTCGTACCGGGAATTCGTCCGGGAGAGCAAACGGCGAAGTATATCGATAAAGTAATGACCCGTCTGACCTTAATTGGCGCACTGTACATTACCTTTATCTGCCTGATCCCGGAGTTCATGCGTGATGCCATGAAGGTTCCCTTCTACTTTGGCGGCACATCGCTGCTTATCGTAGTGGTTGTCATCATGGACTTTATGGCTCAAGTGCAAACTCTGATGATGTCGAGTCAGTATGAGTCTGCATTGAAGAAAGCTAACCTGAAAGGCTACAGCCGTTAATTCAGGTGCTTGAGAAGTTACGGAGAGTAAAAATGAAAGTTCGTGCTTCCGTCAAGAAATTATGTCGTAACTGCAAAATCATTCGCCGCGACGGTGTCGTACGTGTGATCTGCAGCGCCGAGCCAAAGCATAAACAGCGCCAAGGCTGATATTGTCACATATTTTTCTTGCAAAGTCGGGTTGAGCTGGCTAGATTAGCCAGCCAATCTTTTGTATGTCGATGCGTTACCATTTGAGTATCCTGAAAACGGGCTTTTCGGCATGGGACGCATTTATTTAATAATAGGAGTGCATAGTGGCCCGTATAGCAGGCATTAACATTCCTGATCAGAAACATACCGTAATCGCATTAACTTCGATTTTCGGAATTGGTAAGACTCGTTCTAAAGCCATCTGCGCTTCAACGGGTATTGCCGAAGATGTTAAGATCAGAGAGCTGTCTGAAGAACAAATTGAACAGCTGCGTGAAGCAGTTGGTAAATTCGTTGTTGAAGGTGATCTGCGCCGTGAAATCACCCTGAGCATCAAGCGTCTGATGGACCTTGGTTGCTATCGTGGTTTACGCCATCGTCGTGGTCTGCCAGTTCGCGGTCAGCGTACTAAGACCAATGCACGTACCCGTAAGGTCCGCGTAAACCGATCAAGAAATAATCGGGGTGAGTAAATAATGGCAAAGGCACCAGTTCGTGCACGTAAGCGTGTAAGAAAGCAAGTCTCAGATGGCGTGGCTCATGTCCATGCATCTTTTAACAACACCATCGTTACCATTACTGATCGTCAGGGTAACGCACTGGGTTGGGCAACCGCCGGTGGTTCCGGTTTCCGCGGTTCACGTAAATCTACTCCGTTTGCTGCTCAGGTAGCTGCAGAGCGCTGTGCAGAAGCAGTGAAAGATTACGGTATTAAGAATCTGGAAGTTATGGTTAAGGGTCCAGGTCCAGGCCGCGAATCAACAATTCGTGCTCTGAACGCTGCTGGTTTCCGCATCACTAATATTACTGATGTGACTCCAATCCCTCACAACGGTTGTCGTCCGCCGAAAAAACGTCGCGTTTAACGCCCGTTTTTAGGTTAGTTGGAGAAAGAAAATGGCAAGATATTTGGGTCCTAAGCTCAAGCTGAGCCGTCGTGAGGGTACCGACTTATTCCTTAAGTCTGGCGTTCGCGCGATCGATACCAAGTGCAAAATTGAACAACCACCTGGCCAGCACGGTGCGCGTAAACCGCGTC
Organism: Pantoea rodasii; assembly: GCF_002095465.1. Taxonomy (GTDB): domain Bacteria; phylum Pseudomonadota; class Gammaproteobacteria; order Enterobacterales; family Enterobacteriaceae; genus Pantoea; species Pantoea rodasii. Next base: position 13,186 of record NZ_MLFP01000029.1, read on the forward strand.
TGTCTGACTACGGCGGCCAGTTACGTGAGAAGCAGAAAGTTCGTCGTATGTACGGCGTGCTGGAGCGTCAGTTCCGTAACTACTATAAAGAAGCAGCACGTCTGAAAGGCAACACCGGTGAAAACCTGTTGGCTCTGCTGGAAGGTCGTCTGGATAACGTTGTTTACCGTATGGGCTTTGGCGCCACTCGTGCAGAAGCACGTCAGCTGGTTAGCCATAAATCTATCCTGGTAAACGGTCGCGTTGTTAACATCGCTTCTTATCAGGTATCTCCGAATGATGTCGTTAGCATCCGTGAGAAAGCCAAACAGCAATCTCGCGTGAAGGCCGCTCTGGAGCTGGCTGAGCAGCGTGAAAAGCCAACCTGGCTGGAAGTTGATGCGACCAAGATGGAAGGTGTGTTCAAGCGTATTCCTGAACGTACTGATCTGTCTGCGGACATTAACGAACACCTGATCGTCGAGCTTTACTCTAAGTAAAGCTTAGTACCAAAGAGAGGACACAATGCAGGGTTCTGTGACAGAGTTTCTAAAACCGCGCCTGGTAGATATCGAGCAAGTGAGTTCGACGCACGCCAAGGTGACCCTTGAGCCGTTAGAGCGTGGCTTTGGCCATACTCTTGGCAACGCACTGCGCCGTATTCTGCTTTCTTCCATGCCGGGTTGCGCGGTGACCGAGGTTGAGATCGATGGCGTGCTCCACGAGTACTCCACCAAAGAGGGCGTACAGGAAGATATCCTGGAAATCCTGCTCAATCTGAAAGGGCTGGCGGTAAGAGTTCAGGGTAAAGATGAAGTCATCCTTACTTTGAATAAATCTGGCATTGGCCCTGTGACTGCAGCCGATATCACCCACGACGGTGATGTCGAAATCGTCAAGCCGCAGCATGTGATCTGCCACCTGACCGATGAAAACGCATCTATTAGCATGCGTATCAAAGTTCAGCGTGGTCGTGGTTATGTGCCGGCTTCTGCCCGAATTCATTCGGAAGAAGATGAGCGCCCAATCGGCCGTCTGTTGGTTGACGCTTGCTACAGCCCTGTAGATCGTATCGCCTACAATGTTGAAGCAGCGCGTGTAGAACAGCGCACCGACCTGGACAAGCTGGTCATCGAAATGGAAACCAACGGCACAATCGATCCTGAAGAGGCGATTCGTCGTGCGGCAACCATCCTGGCAGAACAACTTGAAGCTTTCGTTGACTTACGTGATGTACGTCAGCCGGAAGTGAAAGAAGAGAAACCAGAATTCGATCCGATCCTGCTGCGCCCTGTTGACGATCTGGAATTGACTGTCCGCTCTGCTAACTGCCTTAAGGCAGAAGCTATCCACTACATCGGTGATCTGGTACAGCGTACCGAGGTTGAGCTGCTTAAAACGCCTAACCTTGGTAAAAAATCTCTTACTGAGATTAAAGATGTGCTCGCTTCACGTGGTTTGTCTCTGGGCATGCGCCTGGAAAACTGGCCACCTGCAAGCATTGCTGATGAATAATCAGATCACAGGTTAAGGTTTCACTGAGAAGGATAAGGTCATGCGCCATCGTAAGAGTGGTCGTCAACTGAACCGCAACAGCAGCCATCGTCAGGCTATGTTCCGCAACATGGCCGGTTCTCTGGTTCGTCACGAGATCATCAAAACGACTCTGCCGAAAGCCAAAGAACTGCGTCGCGTAGTTGAGCCGCTGATTACTCTTGCCAAGACCGACAGCGTAGCTAATCGTCGTCTGGCATTCGCCCGTACTCGTGATAACGAGATCGTGGCAAAACTGTTTAACGAGCTAGGCCCGCGTTTCGCGAGCCGTGCCGGTGGTTACACTCGCATTCTGAAGTGTGGCTTCCGTGCTGGTGACAACGCTCCGATGGCTTACATCGAGTTGGTTGATCGTCCAGAAGCTCAAGCAGAAGCTGCTGCAGAGTAATTTGCAGTAACGTAGAAAACCCGCTTCGGCGGGTTTTTTATTGCCTGCAATTCCTTCCTATTTCCTCCCCTTTCGCTATGCTGAACGCTGTTGCCTGTAGCAGGAGTCCATTATGTTGTTAATCGACCAGTTGGTTGAACAACACGTCCGTGCCGCACAAGAAAAAGGCGAGTTGAGCAATTTGCCTGGCGAAGGTTCACCTTTGCAGCTGGACGATGACAGTGCTGTTCCGCCTGAATTACGCAGCGCCTATCGTTTACTTAAGAACTCGGGTTTTTTGCCACCTGAACTCGCGCTAAGGCGTGAAGCTTTAGAACTCCACGATCTGCTGCGTCAATTGGATCCTCAAGATCAGCAGATATGCGAGTTGAACAAAAAGCTCGCTCTGCTCGAAATCAAGCTGCGTCAGACTGGGATGAGCACCGATTTTCTGCGCGGAGAATATCAAGAAGCTATTAATCGACATCTGCAGCGGGAGGGATAACATGTATAAAATTGGTCAGTTGGCCAAACTGGCAGACGTCACACCGGATACTATCCGCTTTTACGAAAAGCAGCAGATGATGGATCATGAAGTCCGCACTGAAGGGGGCTTTCGCCTTTACAGCGATGATGATCTGCAACGGTTGCGTTTCATTCGTTATGGTCGCCAGCTTGGTTTTAGCCTGGATTCAATCCGTGGACTGCTTTCGATCCGCATCGATCCAGAGCATCACACTTGCCAGGAGTCGAAGGCAATTGTGGCGAAAAGGCTGGATGAGGTGAATAGCATGATAACGGAACTGCAGATTATACAGCGCTCACTGCAACGGCTGGCGGAAACCTGTTGTGGCAATCAGCACAGCAGCGCATGTTGTTCGATTCTTGAAGCGTTAGAAAAAGGCGAAGCACCCCAAATGGAAATTTGTTGTAGCAAGGATTGAATTCAGCAATGAAAAGCCTATAGTTGCGCCATTATCCACCGGAGGACATTATGAGCCACTATCAGCATCAAAAAGGTAAAATCAACAATAACGCTCTTGAGGCACTGCTTCATGACCCGCTATTTCGTCAGCGCGTCGAGAAAAACCAAAAAGGGAAAGGCAGCTACCGACGTAAAGATAAAAATGCGAAGGGTGGAAACTGGGAGGCCAGTGATAAGCAGAAAAGTTTATCACTGGCCTTCTGCTTTACAGACAAAAAAGCCGCCAAACATGGCGGCTTTTTTATCACAATTTATCGCTGTTCTGCTGTTTTAACAGATCACGAATTTCTGTCAGCAACACTTCTTCATTCGAAGGTTTCGCAACGGGCTTTTTCGACTTCTTTCTTTTGGTACATTTTGTTCATCAGTTTGATGGCCATAAAGATGGCAAATGCCACAATAACAAAATCAAAAATAGTTTGAATAAAGTTACCGTATTCCATCACCACAGCCGGTATGTCGCCTTCAGCAGGTTTCAGCACCCACTTGAACTGTTTAAAATCGACCCCGCCAATCAGTAAACCCAATGGTGGCATAATGATATTTGCCACCAGTGATGAAACAATCTTACCGAATGCAGCACCGATGATCACACCCACTGCCAAATCCACTACGTTCCCGCGCATTGCAAAATCACGAAACTCTTTGAATAAACTCATTGTTATCTCCTTGCCTTGGCCAATGGCTAAAGTCTAACAAACCTTTGTGCAATTGCCATTATCACAGTGGATTAAGCAGAATTATCACCGCGGGTAGCTACCCGCAGTGATTAAAGGAAGAAAGGACTAGGCTGGAACAGGCGTTCGACATCAGGGACAAACTTCTTATCTGTCAGGAACATAATTACATGGTCGCCCTGTTCAATGCGCACATTGTCATTAGCGATGATGACTTCATCACCACGCACTACGGCGCCGATGATCGTTCCCGGTGGCAGTTTGATATTTTCGATTAAACGGCCCACTACGCGAGAGGTGGTCTCATCGCCGTGCGCGATGGCTTCGATGGCTTCGGCAATACCGCGTCGCAATGACGAAACACCGACAATATCCGCTTTACGCACATGCCCAAGCAGCGCCGAGATCGTCGCCTGCTGTGGAGAGATCGCAATATCGATCACGCTGCCCTGCACCAGATCGACATAGGCTCGACGTTGGATCAACACTATGACTTTTTTGGCGCCCATTTTTTTCGCCAGCATCGCGGACATGATATTTGCTTCGTCATCATTGGTGACGGCAATAAAAAGATCGACCTGATCCACGTGCTCTTCGGCGAGTAATTCCTGATCCGAGGCATCACCGTAAAACACCACCGTGTCATGCAGCGTTCAGCCAGCTCAGCAGCGCGTTGTTGGTTGCGTTCAATCAACTTCACGCTGTACTGTTTTCCAGTCGCTGTGCCAGCCCGAAACCGATATTGCCGCCACCGACCAACATAATGCGTTTGTAAGGTTTCTCAAGGCGCTGCATTTCGCTCATTACCGCGCGAATATGCTGGCTCGCCGCAATAAAGAAGACTTCATCACCGGCTTCCACAATCGTCGAGCCTTGCGGACGAATAGGGCGGTCCTGACGGAAAATTGCTGCCACCCGCGTATCAATGTGCGGCATGTGATCGCGCAGAATCGATAAGGGATTACCGACTAATGGTCCGCCGTAATAAGCTTTTACTACTGCCAGACTGACTTTGCCTTCCGCGAAATTGACCACCTGTAAGGCGCCAGGATACTGAATAAGACGGTAAATATTATCGATCACTAACTGTTCCGGCGAGATCAGGTGATCGATGGGAACGGCTTCCGGAACAAATAGTTTTTCTGCATCGCGCAGGTATTCAGCCGCGCGGATACGGGCAATCCGGTTGGGCGTATTAAAAAGTGAATACGCAATCTGACAGGCAATCATGTTGGTTTCGTCGGAGTTGGTGACCGCAACCAGCATATCTGCGTCTTCAGCTCCAGCTTCACGTAATACGCGTGGATGAGAACCATGGCCGTGCACTACCCGCAGGTCAAATTTGTCCTGCAGCGCACGTAACCGAGTGGCATCCATATCGACAACGGTGATGTCGTTATTTTCACCTACCAGGTTTTCAGCGAGCGTGCCGCCAACCTGTCCGGCGCCGAGGATAATAATTTTCATCGTTGAGTTGCTCTTGTCAGAATGCGGCGCACTATTTTTTGGTTAATTTAGCGTAGAAGAAGCCGTCACCGCCATCAACAGTAGGGAATACCTGCCAGCCATTGATTTGACCTTCCGGCAATTGCTCCGCAACCGCATCGCCGTGTTCCGCCAGGAAAGCGGCAATCTGCTGATGGTTCTCTTCCGGCAGAATGGAACAGGTGGCGTAGATCATGGTACCGCCAGACTTCAGGCGCGGCCAAACTGCTGTCAAAATTTCGCGCTGTAGGCTGGCCAATTCCGCAATATCGCGGTCGCGTCGTAACCACTTAATATCTGGATGACGGCGAATGACGCCCGTTGCGGAGCAGGGCGCATCCAGCAGAATGCGATCGAACTGCAGCTCACCGCACCATTCCGCAGGCGTACGGCCATCGCCCTGACGGACTTCCGCCTGCATGCCAAGACGTTGAAGGTTTTCATGTACGCGCGCTAAACGTTGTTGATCGATATCCACCGCCAGCACGTTTGCCTCGGGCGCGATTTCCAGAATATGCGTGGTCTTTCCACCGGGCGCGGCACAAAGATCGAGGATGGTTTCATTGTTTTGCGGTTCAAGTAGCAAAGCGCAGCGCTGTGCCGACAAATCCTGCACCGTCACCCATCCCTGATCGAACCCGGGTAGCTGACCCACAGGCGCCGGTGACTCAAGACGCAGTGCATCAGGCGCATCGCCGCTGAAAGCCATTTTGTCTTCCGCTTGTAGCAGGCTCAGCCATGCATCACGGCTGTGATGCTGACGATTGACGCGTAGCCACATTGGCGGTCGTTGATTATTTGCTTCAACAATGTGTTGCCACTGCTCAGGCCAGGCTGTTTGCAAACGTTTTAACAACCAGCCTGGGTGCCAGTAGCGCTGCGGGCCTTGATCTACTTCCGCAACCAGGGTTTCTTGCTGGCGTTGAAACTGACGCAGTACGCCGTTAATCAGACCTTTCAGGCTGGTGCGCTTCAGCACTTCGGCACCTGCAACCGTTTCAGCCAGAGCGGCGTGAGCGGGAACACGCGTGTATAGCAGCTGATATAAGCCAACCATGATCAGATAGTGCAACACACGCTGCTTGCCCGTTAATGTACGCTCCATCAATTTGCCAATCAGAGCTTCCAATTGAGGTAGCGTGCGCATCACGCCAAAGCAGAGTTCCTGCAGCAGCGCGCCGTCTTTATCCGCTAATGTTTTTTGCGCGCCAGGCAGAATGGCACTTAGCGATTCACCTTTATCTACCACGCGTTCGATCAGTTGCGCGGCGAGACTGCGCAGGTTAGTTGCTTTTTTCATATTCATTCATCAAACAAAAAGCCCGGTAAAACCGGGCTGGGGATCATGCCAGAACGGTGCCAATGGCAAACCATTCACGACGTGAATTAAGCAGGTCTTGAGCGGACATGGCTTTTTTGCCCGCAGGCTGCAGCGAAAGAAGATTTAATACGCCATCAGCGGTAGCGATCTGAATGCCATTTTTGTCGGCATGGAGGATTTCGCCCGGCTGCTTGTTTTGATGAGGTAATACGCTAGCCTGCCACACTTTGACGGGTTGATCCTCGACGAGGAAAAAGCTTACTGGCCAGGGATTAAAGGCGCGAACGCAGCGCTCCAGCTGTGCTGCAGAAAGCGACCAATCAAGACGAGCCTCTTCTTTACTCAACTTCTCAGCATAAGACACCGCGGCTTCATCTTGCACTTCCGGCTGCGCATTGCCGCTCGACAGCAATTCGAGCGTGTCGAGCATACCTTGCGGCCCTAACCCGGCCAGCTTGTCATACAGGGACGCGCTGGTATCTTCGGGGGTGATAGGGCAAGAGAGCTTATACAGCATGTCGCCAGTATCCAGGCCCACATCCATCTGCATGATGGTCACGCCCGTTTCGCTGTCACCAGCCCATAGCGAACGTTGAATGGGTGCAGCGCCGCGCCAGCGTGGTAAAAGCGAACCGTGAACATTGATGCAACCGAGTCTTGGCATCTCAAGCACTGCTTTCGGCAGAATCAGACCATAAGCCACCACCACCATAACATCAGCTTGCAGGTCAGCAATCAGTTGCTGACTCTCTTCAGGCTTCAGAGATTTTGGCTGGAATACAGGAACATCATGGGCCTGTGCCAACACTTTGACTGGGCTGGGGGTGAGTTTATTGCCGCGTCCCGCTGGACGATCGGGCTGGGTAAATACGCCAACCACCTGATGCTCAGAAGCAAGCAGCGCGTCAAGATGACGCGCTGCAAAGTCAGGTGTACCGGCAAAGATGATTTTTAACGATGCAGACACAGTTTAACCTTTCGTTAGCACTCAGGCTTCGCGTGCGTTCATGCGTGACAGCTTTTCCAATTTCTGTTTAATGCGCTGACGTTTTAGCGGCGACAGATAATCAATAAACAGCTTGCCATCAAGGTGATCGATTTCATGCTGGATACAAATTGCCAGCAGGCCATCGGTTTCCAGTTCGAAGTGCTTACCGTCACGATCCTGCGCACGCACTTTGACCCATTCCGCACGCGGAACAAAAGCACGCTGTTCTGGGATGGAGAGGCAACCCTCTTCAATACCCGTTTCGCCGCTTTTTTCCAGCAGTTCGGGATTAATCAGCACCAAGCGTTCTTCTCGGTTTTCAGAGACATCAATAACAATGATGCGCTGATGAATGTCGACCTGAGTCGCCGCGAGGCCAATGCCTTCTTCGGCGTACATGGTTTCGAACATATCGTCGACAATGCGCTGCACGTCTGCGTTTACGGTAGCCACCGGCGCAGCGATTTTGCGAAGGCGATCATCAGGGAAATGTAATACCTGCAAAACTGACATAAATATCCAGATCTGTATGCGTTAAAGAAAAGATTACTACCTCATATTGTAGACTTTTTGCGGCCTGATTGACAGCATTGCACCGCATGATAGCGGGCTGAAGGGAGGGCGCGTGGAGAGAGTTGAAGGGATGCTAAGGCTGGCAAATGTGAAAGGTTTGCGCGGTCATCGTGTTGCCAATCTTGCGCGGGGTTTGCAAAGCGGCGCAGGGGTGGATGGTGTGTTGCTGCGCGAACAGGGTTTGAACGAGATTCAGTGCGAGCAATTTAATCATTTATGCCCACGTCTGCTGGCATATACACAGCAGTGGCTGAATCAGCCAAATCATCATTTAGTGACTTGTATTGACGCTGCTTATCCAGCGGCGCTCGCAGAAATCAGCCGACAACCCTCATTACTCTATGTGGCAGGTAATCTCGACATATTGCAAACGCCACAGCTGGCAGTGGTCGGTAGTCGACACTGTTCACACTACGGCAAACAGTGGGGAAGTTGGTTCACACAACAGCTTGCGCTCAGTGGATTAACTATTACCAGCGGACTTGCGCGCGGTATTGATGGTGTTGCTCACCGTGCGGCTCTGGAAGTACAGGGGAAGACGATTGCAGTGCTGGGCAGTGGGTTGCAACAAATCTATCCCAAAAGTCACCAGTCACTGGCCCAGGAGATTATCGAAAACGATGGTGCGTTAGTATCTGAGTTTCCGCTGGATATGGCACCGCATGCGGTTAATTTTCCGCGTCGGAATCGCATCATCAGCGGCTTAAGCCATGGAGTTCTGGTGGTTGAAGCCTCCTTGAAGAGCGGTTCGCTGGTGACGGCACGCTGCGCGCTGGAACAAAATCGCAATGTTTATGCGCTGCCGGGCGCATTGGGCAATCATGGCAGTGAGGGTACGCACTGGTTGATCCAACAGGGTGCGTTATTAGTCGCCCATCCCAATAACATTCTTGAAGATTTGCATTCCACCTTGCGATGGCTACCGGCAAGCACTTCAGAAACAATATATTCACAAGACAGTGACGATGTTCCATTGCCATTTGCAAGCGTGTTGGCTAACGTAGGTGATGAGGTTACACCTGTTGACGTCGTCGCTGAACGTGCCGGCCAACCTGTGCCAGTTATCGCAGCTCAATTGCTGGAGCTGGAGTTAGCAGGATGGATCGCAGCTGTACCCGGCGGCTATGTCCGATTGAGGAGGGCATGCCATGTTCGACGTACTTATGTACTTGTTTGAGACCTATATCCACAACGAAGCTGAAATGCGTGTTGATCAGGATAAATTGACCGATGATTTGGCCGATGCGGGTTTTCATCGTGAAGATATCTCCAATGCGTTGAATTGGCTTGAACGGTTAGCGGACTATCAGGATGGTTTGGTCGCGCCAGTACAATTGGCTGCCGATCCGCTCTCAATGCGAATCTATACGGATGAGGAAAGCCAGCGTTTAGATGCCGATTGTCGCGGTTTTATTTTGTTCCTGGAGCAGGTTCAGGTGCTGAATATGGAAACACGCGAAATGGTCATCGAACGGGTAACGGCCCTTGATACGCAGGAATTCGATCTGGAAGATCTCAAATGGGTGGTGTTGATGGTGCTGTTTAACATCCCCGGATGTGAAAACGCCTATCAGCAAATGGAAGAACTGCTATTCGACGTCAATGAAGGTATGCTGCATTAATTTGCGATGAATGCAGCCGGAAATATGAGTAAATCAGCACTGTTCTCTGTGCGTAAAAACGATCCCTGCCCCGCTTGCGGGGCAGAATTAGTGATACGCAGTGGCAAACATGGACCATTCCTTGGCTGTGTGAATTATCCAACCTGTGACTTCGTTCGTCCGCTGAAAAATCAGGCCGAAGGACACGTCGTAAAAGTGCTGGAAGGACATGCGTGTCCACAGTGCGGCGCAGTCAAAGTGTTGCGTCAGGGGCGTTTTGGTATGTTCGTCGGCTGTAGTCATTATCCAGAATGTGATTACACTGAAACCATCGATAAGCCCGATGAAACTGCGATTGCCTGTCCCCAGTGTCAAAGCGGTAAGTTAGTCCAGCGCCGTTCGCGCTATGGAAAAACATTTCATTCCTGCGATCGCTATCCAGACTGTCAATTCGCGATCAATGCAACGCCGGTGGAAGGTATCTGCCCGCATTGCCAGTTCCCCTTATTAATAGAGAAGAAAACCGCACAAGGCATGAAGCGCTTATGCGCCAGCAAACGCTGTGGCAAGCTCATCGCCCAGGACGAATAATCATTATGAAGCAAAATCAGTATTCACCGGGAAGTCTCGACTTTTGCATCGAGCAACTTAAGCAGCAGGCCGTAATTGCCTATCCTACCGAAGCCGTGTTTGGTTTAGGCTGCGATCCCGATAGCGAAAGTGCTGTAATGGCTTTATTGGCGCTCAAACAGCGTCCGGTTGAAAAAGGACTGATCCTGATTGCCGCGGATTATGCGCAGTTGGAACCCTATATCGCCGACCGCGAACTGACGGTGCTGCAGCGTGAACGTATGTTTGCCAGCTGGCCAGGGCCAGTGACTTATGTGGTACCGGCCACACCGCATACGCCGCGCTGGTTAACCGGACGTTTTGATTCGTTGGCCATTCGCGTTAGCGATCACCCGGATGTTCAGGCGCTATGTCATGGCTTTGGTAAACCGTTGGTCTCGACCAGCGCTAACCTCTCCGGCGCGGCGCCGTGCCGCAACGCTAAAGAAGTTGCTGAGCAATTTGGCTCCCAGTTCCCTGTGCTGCATGCAGCAACGGGTGGACGACTCAATCCTTCTGAAATTCGCGACGTTATCAGCGGCGAACTTATTCGTCAGGGCTAATATATGGAACACTTCGCCGTTTTTGGTCATCCCATCGCTCATAGCAAATCACCATTCATTCACCGTCTTTTTGCCGAGCAGACTGGGATTGCACATTCATATGGCCGAATTTGCGCGCCACTAGAGGGATTTCCTGAGTCAGTTAGCGACTTTTTTGCTACTGGCGGGAAAGGCGCAAATGTGACACTGCCGTTTAAACAACAGGCGTGGGAGTTCGCTGATGAACTTAGCGAACGTGCAGCATTATCTGGTGCGGTAAACACGTTGCATAAAAGAGCTGACGGTTCCGTCTTCGGAGATAACACCGATGGAATTGGCTTGCTAAGTGATTTGCAACGACTAAACCTGATTCGCCCTGCCGATCGTATTTTACTGGTCGGCGCGGGTGGCGCGTCTCGCGGCGTGATCCTACCTTTGCTCTCTATAGGATGTTCAGTGAGGGTGGTGAATCGAACGGCTGAACGCGCCGAACAACTGGCAGAGATTTTCCAGCAGAGCGGTGATATCCAGGCCATGCGCTTTGCTGAGCTGCCGGGTGAGGTATTTGACCTGATCATCAATGCTACCTCCAGTGGTGTAGATGGCAAAATACCGCCGTTGCCAGAATCGTTGATCAATTCTCAGACTCGTTGTTACGACATGTTCTATCAGCAAGGTCTGACGCCTTTCCTGTTGTGGTGCCAACAGCATGGTGCGCAACATAAGGCAGATGGTTTGGGAATGCTGGTGGGACAAGCCGCGCATGCGTTCCAGCTTTGGCATGGTGTGATGCCGGAAATTACGCCAGTCATTGCGCAGTTAAAGCAGGCAATGCAGTAGTGAATCAGTCGATCCATTTCCCCGACCGCGAAAGCTGGGATGATGAGCGCCAGGCGATCCTCTTTCCTGTGCTGCTGCAGGGAATGGGATTAACCTGTGCAATTAAGCTTGAAGCGTTATATAGCCGGTTTGGCTCGGGCGAAGCGATGGCGCTATTTCGCGCGCATCGCTGGGATCTGGAAGAAGACGCTGAAATGTTAATTCGTCAGGATGAGATCGACGATCAAGGTTGGATCTGGCTTTCCTGAGCAAGATACTCATTCTTCCAGCCAACGTAGTTGTTGGAGGAATAGAGTAGTCCGGCGATCTCGGCTTCGGTTAACGGACGAATCTGTTTAACCGGGCTACCTAAATAGAGGAAGCCACTTTCCAGCCTCTTACCTGGCGGGACCAGGCTGCCAGCACCAATCATGACGTCCTGTTCGACAACAACGCCATCCAGTAAAATGGATCCCATTCCAACCAGCACGCGATCGCCAATCTGACAGCCGTGCAACATCGCCTTATGACCTACCGTAACGTCTTCGCCGATAATTAAAGGGTGGCCTGCCGGATTACTGGTGGATTTGTGCGTGACGTGCAAAACGCTGCCATCCTGGATATTGCTTCTTTTACCTATCACGACCTTGTTCACATCACCGCGAATGGCAACCAGTGGCCAGATGCTGACATCGTCGGCGAGCTGGACTTCACCCACTACCACGCTACTGCGATCGATCATGACGCGATCGCCGGTTTGTGGGAAATGGTTCTTATAAGGACGTAGGGCTACAGACATGATCTTTCTCCTTTTGCACTTTTAACCCTAGCCTGCGGCTAATAAGGCTGGCAAACAAGATGATTTTTGAGCGGATCGTTCGCGATCTCAGCGAAAAGAACGAAAACTCGCCAGTCGATTAAAAAGATCGAAAAAAGGGGTTGTGCAAAAATTCGGATCCCTATAATGCGCCACCACTGAGACGGCAAAGCGGCAACGCAGACGACTCAGCAGGGAGTGAAGAGATTCGCCCCGCCGGAGAAAAAACGCTGAAAAAAGTGTTTGACTCTGAAGGAGAGAAG
>NZ_MLFP01000030.1 GCF_002095465.1 Pantoea rodasii
GAACTCACAGCGAATAGCGGACGTTAATAATTTTTCTGACCGTCCCTGGTGCTTCTAATATAATGTTGCCTTGTGTTAATCAACAGAATGTTAATCTGTTTCCTTATTAAATAATTCGATTGCGTCAGTCAGTGCGTAGTCAATAAAAAATTTGACGTGAAAGACCTGAAAGGCGCTACTGGATGCGTTTTTGTTTTCGATGAAATCTACAGCTGTAGCTTTTAGTCTGATCAACCAGCTGTATTCTTCGGTCAGTTTGTTTCGGGTATAATCATCAGAATAACGATCCCGCAGGCTAAACGCCAATTTCCTCATGATGATTGGGTCAAGTTTCCTATAACTTTCAATGAAAATACTAGGATCGACCAAGTGTAGAAAAGGCAGGTCATGAAGATTGAGCTCTCTTTTATTAGACCGACTCAGTTCAGATAGAAACGTGAGGTTTCCCCTTTTCAATTCATCGCTGAACTGCGCCGCAAATTCCGGAAGTGATGCATCAAACCTTTTCTTCTTCGCCACCTTAATATGCTCAAGAATGTTTTTAAAATCATCACTATCCCTGTCAAGAAAACCCATACCACACCATGCCGTTAACTCATTATAATGCCATTGCGCATATTCCTTATGTATATCTGCAGGACCCAAACTGTTGTAATGACTATTTATGTGAAGTTTTGTCTCATCTATGATGTCATGAACAGCGTCCGTGGTTAGACCTTCTTTCGCCATTTCCAGCAAAATACTCGCGGTCATCAGGAGTTCACCTAAATAAGTGATTTTACCTGAAAAAAGATTATCCCTTGCAATGGAGTACTGTTCATTAAGCAAATTTTCACTTAGTTCTCGATAATTCCATAAATACTGCCATGCTTTGGCATCGGTGCTTCTAAAAATCGCGTAATATCCAACTGAGAGAGAAGAGCATCAGTTATCTTTCCATCACAGATTAGCTCCCTCCAGAGCTCTCCATCCAGTAGCTTCTCGGTTAATACAGGAGACGAATACTTCTTGGCGATCATGTCATACTTAGTTGCGATATTTTTTTCACCTAAGAACATCCCATAATTAACCTTGCCGATTGAATTAAACTCCTCGTAACTAAGGTTCCCCCCCCGGTACTCCATAGAGAAAATTAACAATTGCTGGCAAAACACCCTCATGAAATCGTCGTTTTTGACATATTTCTCTCCCATAAGAAAAGTGATGCGTTGTACATCCAGAAAGAACTGTCTCAAATGCCTTAGGTTATTATAATTCGCAGACATATAGAGATCTTCTATTGACTGCATATCAGCTTTAAATATATTAGCAACGTGTGAACTGCTAATTACGCTTAGAAAAACCTTACAAGCACTGTGTAAATCTGACGTCACTTCAAATGTTTTGCCTACAAGCTTTTCTTTTGTTATCAGGTAATCACCGCTGGATTTTTCGTCGTTATTATTTATCCGCAGTTTGCTGTTAATTATTTCATCTTCATTTGCAACCAAGATCGCTTTGTATCCGTTTACTTCTACAAAGTGGTTTATATATCCAAATAGGAGTGGTAAATCTATGCCAGATCTCTCGATATCATCAAAGACCAGCACAAAGCCATCAGGTTTTCTACTAAACTCGCTAAGATTAATGGTGGGAACACTGGTGTTAACATCTAAGTCAGATTTGTTATCGCCATTGAGATCAATCTTGATAGAAGCCTTGAGCGAATTTTTTTAGTACGTTTGCGCCAAAAATCAGAGCTTTGTTTGACAGGACAGGGTGCAGTTGACGATAGAACTCATCTTCAATCTGCTCAATGGAGTTGATGCCATACAAGCTCACTTTTAGGAATTTGAATTCCGAATGTGCCTGCTTATATTCTTCAAGAACCCTATCAATAAACCAGGTTTTACCTGATCCCCAAGCACCTTTAAGCATAATGGCGTATTGAGGTTCAGTCGTAAGGCTAAGGTAATAATTTATATATTCTTTGGTATACATATTATTCATTTAGAGTCCATTTTAATGAAATTCATAAATAGTTGCTCGGAAGAGTCAATAGCCAGCTATGGAAAGCACAACCAGTAGTGTATGTCATTGTAAGGTTACAATTAGCAATTTTTAGTGGAATAATCCATGATTTTCTATAGTTTAGATTGTTTAACTTATGGATATTGCCTGTCATTCATTAATTAACTCAAGATAACACTAGAAACGTCCGCTTCTGTCACGCAGCGGACCATCGGACTGAAGTGAAGGTCCGCTGCGAGCGAAAGCAGGCGTAGTTTTCAATTACTGATTCTGTAATTTAATATCCTAACGCACGACGGTCTTGCTCATATTGATACCCGTTACTCCAAAACCACTGCTCTCGTATACATGGAAAGCACGGGCATTATCTCCAGCTACGCGTAGTCTAATCTCCTTAAAACCCTTATCTTGAAGGTCCTCTTTAAAAGCGCGAAGAGCCTGTTTACCCAATCCTTCTCCCTGAAATGAATTAAAAATATGAAAATCATAGATAAATACTGTGCGCATTGCCGCATCTGGTTTGTACCAGAGATAACCTACGTGCCTCTCAGATACATCTAATTTCGCTAAAATTGACAGTAAAATTTGCCCGTGAGTATTCACTCCTTCCGCAAGCAATTTTGATATTTCCTGCTTGGCCATCGTTAAAGAATCACTTTTAGACATTCTATAATTTGACGCTATCTCAATTGCATAATCCGGAATAAAATATTCAAGATAAGCAGAGTACTCTTCTTCTGTCATTGGGCGAAACGAGACCATCTTTTAATCCTTATTGAGGAAGCCATACAGACAGAAATAACCATACTAATAGCGCTATAGCAATGTAACGTCAAATTATTCGATTATGGAATAACAACACTTCCGATCGATTACATGTAAGGGATACTCAATGTCCGCTTCACGCCCTGAGACATTCGGTTACGTGAGCCCGGCAGAAGGTTAAACGCTGAAAACCTCACGGGCCAGTTTCATACAGTGACAGGGCCGCATCGCGAGACGCAGATTAATTAAGCGCAGTATCATCTCGCTGCTCTATTTATTGTCATGGCGAATTGCTACGACTGACAGTTATATCTAAAGGTCACCGGTCCCTGAGGCAGCGGCAAAAGCATCATGGCGGAAATCTCGACCATATTGGCCGCAGGGGATAATGCGGTGTGAGCATACATCGAGACGCTGGAATCTTTGCGGGCCCACTGCATTGATTAGCTACTCGCTGATACCTTTTCCCGAATAGGAGAAATGGAGCGATGATGGTGCATGCTTAAAGGCCATTACCGGCGGTGATGCGGTGTCTGTCAATCAGAAGCACATGGACGTTAACTCACGGTATATTCCTGTGATTATGCTTGCCGTTACCAAACATCCGATGCGCTTTACTGACCACAGCTGCAGCTCATTGAGCCGTCGGGCTACCCTGCTCTTCCCGGAAATCATCTCGGCAAACGAGCACGCTACGCAGCTAAAAGAAAAATCAGCGGAGAGCTTGCCGTCATCATGTGCCAGCTTATGCAGTATTTCAGCTTGCCACAGTACGCAAGAGTTACGCTTCCGTCCTGGCAAAATTCGGATGAAGCCATAGGCCTCAAACGAGACGTCGATTCAATAGTCGATTTTTGCGGGTACCTATATTGGGGGCCAACGCTACAAAAATTCGCAAAGTATGAACATGTTTGGTTTGTCGCTTGAGAGCATCATGCGGGAGGGTGCGCATCACAACCTGAAGCGACCCACCAAGCTGGAGATGCACGGCACCGAATGCATGCCGAAATGTGATGATTCAATAGCAATAAGATTAAACAGAACCTGCGGATGCCGTTTTTTTGCGGCTATGCTTCACCAGCGGTGAACGATACAGCTCACCATTCATGAATTAATCATAACTTAATCCATTGTTTTTAATTATAAAAAACACAAGGTGAACATTGTGAAGGATAAATCCAAAAAAAACTTTTTTACGTATTATGAAGTGATTATTTTCATCGAAGGGATTCAAATGGAAGCAACAAAAAAATTCATCTTAGATGTTTTAGCGGACTTTGGTTTAAGCGATCTACCAGGAAGGCCTTACGACAGTGCGTTCGAACTTCTAGCATCCCCTCCAGTTAGAAAGCACGTGATAATGATGGGATTCAATGGCTCCCTCGCAGACGCTCAAATCACCAACGCGCAATCTATTGAGAAAGATTTCGAGTCCCCCACCATCTCTAATGTTCAGAACGGAATCGAGGGTGCCTGGGGAATAACTCACCTCGCGAAGCGGTTGCAACAAATCCCTGTAGGGCTTGGTTATGATTGGCAGGATGTCGTTTACACTAATGCTATTATGATGTGCTCCCAAAATGCAGCACCCATACAAAAGGAAGCATTGAAGCAGAATCTATCCGTTGAGCAACTGGTGAAAAACTCAATGGGCTTCTTCGATAATGTAACGCTACAGCTTTGCAACCCAGAGGTGATTATCGCTTATAGCAATGGGCTGACCTCACTGTCCGCCGCCAGTTTGTTGCTCAAATATTTTGGAGAGGCTGGTACGTTGAAGTATTCCCATCCCAAAGGGTATTACACCACATACGCCTTTTATGCTAAATTCCACACCCACCGGGTTCCGGTTGTGTGCGTGCGGCATATGTCGAGGTTTAAACCTCATGAAGAGTATATTAAATCAGCTATTTCGCTGATGAGATAAGATGGCCCAATTTCGAGTTTTGACCTGTTACTTTCCTGAATTGGTATACGTTTAGGTATACGACGGAAACTTGAATTGAATAAAACATTTTATTTTCATAAGGTTATTTTTCTTTTTCAGACTCCGCCAGCACCAAAATTCTTTCGCGGCGATACCAGAATCGTCCGCTGAAGTCCTGAAAGCCCGCACGGCGCAAGCCCTGCAGGCTTTTTTGTGCCTATAACGTTCCGTTACGAACCATCTAAATTCGATGAAAATTAGTATACGCATTAGTATACGGAAGAATTTATGATACTTACGTATACCAATTGACGCAGGATCAAGGATCACGCGCCCATTATCCAATACTGAAGTGCTGCGCTAAGGATATGATCCTACGTAATGGTGATGGGCTTTTCTGAGTCATCAAAACCAGTGGCAAAAAACTATGGCGCTTTCGCTATTAACTCCGGCCACAAAGCAGCTTACAATAATTGGACTAAGAACCTCCCTGCCCTTTAACTTGCTAATGCCCGTAGTTTGAGAGCAGATTATCTTGCTCGGAGTCGATCCCCAGATTCAAGCAGAAACCGTGGAAGAACAGCAAAAAATTGCTCTTGATAGTATATTTTTCACGGTGGCAGTAAACTGATTCAAACCTCAAGCAAAATTGTTACGCCCGATTACGCAAAAGACATCTGGCGTTCTATAGAGAAGGACGTCATTCCTGCCATTGGTAAAGTTACAGTTCAACAAATTAAGGCCATAGTGTTAGTTGAATCTCTTTAACCTATGAAAGCACGTGGGGCGCTTGATACAGTTCGCCGATTATTACAGAGAATAAACGAATTAATAATATACGTAGTAAACACTGGCCTAATCGATCTTAATCCTGCATCAGGGATTGGCATGGCTTTTGCCAAAACAATAAAATATGCCAACATTGCGTCTTGAAAAACTGTAAGAGCTGATGAGTGCAATGAAAATGTCTAACCTAACCGTGACAACTCGTTGCATCATCCAATGGCAACTCCCAACTAGGCACGTCCTTCAGAAGCAGCTGGAAGTGAATGGCCTGAGATCGTTCTTGCTACTAAGCTCTGAACTATCCGAAAAGTAAGAATGAAGTCAAAAGGTGAGCATATAGCCCCTTCATCAGTAAAAGCTTTAAATGTCCTAGAAATAATGATATCTATAAGCAATGGTAGAACACACATTCTTTTTCCTAGCCGTAACCACCCAGAGCTCACAATGAACAGTCATACTGCTAATGCGGCTTAAAGCGCTTAGGCTATGGTTGACGATTAGTTGCACATGGATTACGTTCAATTGCTAGCATAGCTCTCAACGAGAAGGCAGTTAATGCCGATGGTATTATGGCTGCTCTGACACATTGTGATCAAAACGAAGTTCGGAGAGTATAAAATCGCTCAACCTATATTGAAAAAGAATTGAAATCATGGAATAGTGGGGATGCATGTAACGGAGTCTTCAACATATTTTAGAAAATAGAAAACACATGCTATAAATATCAAGCCTATCAATACGGATATTATTAAGGGTAAAAAATGCATGAAAGTGAAAAATACACGGAATTTGTTAGAGAAATTCAATCCCTTCCCGCTGGTGAAGATTCTATAAAAGATTTTTGTCGAAGGAAAATAATACATGGGACGCCTTTCATATTTAAGGATAAAGAAGACGATTATTATTTCTTCTTGAAAAAAATAGCATCCGAATACTCCATCCCGTTCAACAGCATACATATATCAGGTTCTGGCAAGCTAGGATTCTCTTTTATTAAAAAAACCGACTTCGGTTTAGAATCAGATATAGATGTAGCAATTATATCAGAATTACTCTTTGATAAAATAATGAACATGGTCGGCGATTTTCAAATTGCACTGAGGGAAAGCAGCATTTTTTTGTCCAGAAAACAGGAAGAGTACTATTTCGACTTTCTTAAATATTCCGCGATGGGATGGATCCGGCCAGATCTGCTCCCAATAAAATCATACCCATCTACATTTAGAAATAACTGGTTTGATTTCTTTAAAAGCATCTCCTATGACAACTGCATAGCTGGTAACTATAAGGTAACAGCAGGTGTTTTCAAGAACTATGAATGCTTTGAAAGATATACCCTCACAGGGCTAAATAAATTAAAAATTAAGTTAAGGTAATCCCATGAAAATTGAAACTAATAGCATCACCCCCAGAGTCTCAGATCTTTATCGACAAATTAGAGATGGTTCCCTGATTCTCAAACCCCCATTTCAAAGAAATTTTGTTTGGACAATGAGACATCAAGAAGAATTTATTGACACAATACTTAACGGATTTCCATTCCCAGAAGTGTATATTTGTGATGGAGAAATCGATACTGTAACCTTCAACTCAACTACTTTAGTAATTGATGGCCAACAGAGATTAACCACTATAAAAAGATACATTGAAGGTGAAGGTACAGAACAGTTCAAAAAAACACCTCAATATAAGGATCTCTCTCAAGACCAGGTAGAGGCTTTCCTAGGATATAAAGTGGTTGTTAGAAATATTGGTAAAGTAGAGGAAGGTACTATTCGCGAAGTATTTAGAAGAATAAACTTAACTAAGTTCAGTCTTGATGCGATAGAAATTCAAAACGCCATTTATGATGGTGAGTTTATACTAACTGCTAAGAATATACTTGATGCTGTTGAAATTGAGAACTACGGCGTTTTAAAAACTTCCGAACTCGATAGGATGGCTGACCTACATTACATACTTTTAGTAATGACAACTCTTGAGAATGGTGGGTATTATTCGCAAGATTCAGAGTTGGAGGGAGTGATTGAACGTTACAATGAGGAATACCCTCGCAAAGATGAAATGGCTAAAGCCTTGAAAATGACATTTGACTTAATTAATAAAATGAACCTTCCAATTGATTCAGTTTGGTTTAGAAAATCAAACTTCTTTACATTGCTTGTCGAACTATCAAAATATTTATTCGATAAAGCTGAAAAAACAGGTGTAACAGACTTAAGTCAGCATGTACCAGCTGCCGACACGCTAAGCGCGTTGCTCAATCATTTTTCTAAAGAACTCTATCAGTTTAAAGACAGTGTATCTCCTTACAAAGAATATTATCCATGCATGTATCAAGGCACAAACAATAGAAAATCCCGAGTGATACGCTCAGAGATATTCCGTAAATCGATCCTTAATAAAATCTAACACCAAGCGGCCTGTGGCCGCTTTTATTAATCATTCACCTGATATTTATTTAACCATTTTCATTTTGCTAATTTAATTATCTTTTATCCAACTTATAAATTTAAAAATATTAGGTATACAAAAGTGACAACATATATGTTGCGCGCACTCGTATCCCGCCACGCCAGCCCGCCTCATTGAGTGGTTTTCATACAGCATAGGCATGCAATCGTGAGCATGACAGCAAGCCAGGAAAAAGGAACGTTAAAAACCGGCACGAAGGCCGGTTCAGACTTTAGCAGACGATTTTCAAGTGGGTGGCTGTGGCCGGTTAGACAGTTTACTGGCAGAACCATATCGGCCCAGCGTTTGAGGATGTCGCGCCGCGCTAAGCGTTCACGTTTTGGATTCTGATGCTGCTGGCTTCTGCAGCTCCATGATTATTTTATTGACACTCTCGAGCGCAGAGCATGAGCAGTCAAGGTTGGTGCACTGATACTAGGTCCGCGAAACGATTGCTGACTCGTAGGCGATGGTGCGGGGGGGCGCGGTGATGCCACACTTCGGACATTTTAGGGCCATTACAAACCCTCCTGCTGCTACTGATTCAGTCGGTGCGTACTGCCCAGATCCTGTGTGGCCGTATAGCTTTCCTGGCAGGAAGTTGAATTTATTCAGTGATTTATGGTGTGACTAGCATCACAATTTAATTTAATGAAGAAAAATCCACTACCATCCCTCTTGAAACTGGAAATTCAGCACCCAAATATCATTAAAACCAACGGATGATACTGATAATCATGAGGATTCTAATGAACACTTGCCAAGCCCTACATCGTTATGACGCCATGTTTACTGCACTTCCTGAAGATCAAAGTTATCCATTCCGTCATAAGTGTGCCGGTTGTGCTTATGAATTAGGTTTCCAAGCTGGGGTATCAAATCAAGAACCAGATGCATCTTCAGCACTAAACTCAATCCTGAAAAGTCAGGCAGCGGAAGTGCGCCATAGAAGCCCACGCGTCGCTTATTATCAAGGATTTACAGATGGGTTGAGCGAGTATTATGTTCAGAACCCTCGTGGATAAACTCAAAAATATCTTTAACTCATTGATTAAAAAGAAAACTATCCAAATGAAAAGTGAGATGTATGAGGAGCGATTCGAACGCTGGCTTAAAGTATCAATCGGGCTGGCGCGATTTGATCCATTTTTAATGAGCCTTGTGCAAAGCCTAGGGCGAATGGATGCAAACCTCTGCGAAAAAGATTATGAATTAGTCGAAAAGTATCTGAAAGGGGGGAATGCTGAAGAAGACTACGAACATATCCAAGGCCATCTTACACAATCGTATTTGTGGATTTTGGGTGCATATGAGGTCGTTCGTTCTCTGACCCAAAACATTAAAGAGAAAAAAAGCGATGACCCTTTAGAAGTCTTCGAACGCTTTCAGACCACAAAGAATCGTTTTACTCGTTTAAGGATTCCATTGGCGAAATTCGAAGCTTCTAAATTTCATAATAAAACAGACTATCAAATCGCATATCCCGGCTTTGCTTATGAAATTGGAATCGCATGGAAAGTAAGTGATGATGTTGTTATTTCGCGACAAGAACTTTCAGACTTATTTTTGGAAACTTTAGAGTTTACACGTGTCCAAACACTAAAAAGGACACTCGATAAATAGCACGCTCCTTAACTACTTGTTCGGTTCTAGTAGCATGTTCCATTATTCTGTGACATTTACTCTTGCCATACTGAACAATGAATCAGGAAGTTAGGATTTGGTGGCATTTTCGGCCAGCCACCAAAATTCTTTCGCGGCGATACCAGAATCGTCCGCTAAAGTCCTGAAAGCCCGCACGGCGCAGCCCTGCGGGCTTTTTTGTATCTGTAATGTTCCATGAGAACAAATAAGCTCCACGCCTTTAACACTCTGTTTAGGTCCCATCTTTGTGCCTAAAATCCGTGGATCCAAAACATGGCAAAATCGTCACCACGACTCAATGACATCTAAATCATAATCAATAAGAGCTAAGTTAAAAAAAAGCAGCCTTGACGAAGGGGATAGCTTGTTTCGTCGTACATCCCCAACGGTAAATGATAGATGGAAAAAATGGTACTTCAGGTGTGCATTCCCTATTGCCATACACGCATAAAAATGAGTCTGGGGGCACATCTACACCTTACATTAGTCAGAAAAAAACATTCGTGATGAATGCTACCCATCTATATTTCGCCCAAGGCAACCAAAATAAACAGGGGGAATGAAAAGCAATTCAGATGAGATTAAAATAAAAATCGACACCATTAAATAATAAGCATAATGAATTCTTATTGGTGATTCTTTATAATAAACCGTAAAGCATCCACTAACGAAATGTATCATTATTAATGATGATGTCATCATTCACATTTCATTTTGCACCATTCATCACAACCTCATTACTTCTGTTTCCTGTAGCAATACAAATGCCGTTAATCATGCTGACATAGTAATAAACTGGGTTTGGAAAGTGCTCCATCATCCATGGCAGTTCGTCTTTATATATTATATCAGTGGTAGACACCATCCAGACCGGCTCTCCTTTTAGATTGATTTTCTTTACCTCATGATAATGATCGCCCCACCCCACCTCCCGTTTTTCAGCATATAATTTCGCTATCTGGGTTGCTTTTTCTTTAGAAATCATCGTTGCACTCCACACCACGCTACCTACTTCAATCTGCCAAAAAAACATTGGACCAGTAAGTATATTCGCCACTTCATTAATATACTCTAGACTTATGCCTCGCGCCCGTAATAATTAGTATTTGCAAAAACCTCTTCAGATAGAATCAAGAACATCACTCAATTAAGACAAATGGATGACAAAAAAGCTTAGCCCTGTTAGGAAATGAAATTTTAGAGCAGTAAAGAGTTTTCATTGTTAAAAATAAAGTTCCACAAGCATTTTCAATCAGCTTTCATCTAACGATATCGGCTTTGGAAAAAATGATAACCAGCTACAGCATCTTACTAAGGCTTGATTACCTCCTGAATCACGTGCCTCAATGCTAACAATAAGATATCGATAACGCTTGTACGTTGGATTTAAAATATCAAGTTGTGAACGAAGCGCCTGCGGCAAAGGTAACTTACTGTGCTTTTACTGGCTAAGCCAGACAACGATCCGCTCACTATCGAATTCAGTCCTGCGGAGCTGATAACAGATCTCGTCAGCCGCACCAAGATTCTCCACCTACGACACCAGAATCAGTTTATGAATTCCGAATGCCTGAGCGTTGAAACCCTTACGGGCTTTTTTGTGCCAGTGGTTTTGTGGGATGATGTAACAGGCTTCTGCAACTATCGATACTCGTTTGTTTTTTCCCATGCAACTCACCATGTTCTTGATGCGGAAAGCCTCTTAAATAAGGTATAAAGCCGCATGAAAATTCCAAACCGAATCCAACCGCTGGTCGATGATGGCCTGATCGATGACGTACTTCAGCGCCTGAAAAGTGGCAAAGAGGCTGACGTCTACACCGTGCTGTGCGGTGGTAAAGTCCAGTGTGCCAAAGTCTACAAAGAAGCATCACAGCGCAGCTTTAAACAAGCCGTGCAGTATCAAGAGGGGCGCAAAGTTCGCAACTCACGCAGTGCACGTGCCATGCAGAAAGGCTCTAAATTCGGCCGCAAGCAGCAAGAGGAAGTCTGGCATACCGCTGAAGTCGACGCGCTTTTCCGTTTGGCTAAAGCCGGCGTACGCGTGCCTGAGCCCTATATGTGCCTGGACGGTGTGCTGTTAATGGAACTGGTCACCGATGCTGAAGGCGCCGTCGCGCCGCGTCTTAGCGATGTGATGTTGTCGGAAGAGGAAGCACTCACTGACTTCGCCACCATGATTCGCAATATCGTGCGCATGTTGTGTGCCGGCATTGTGCATGGCGATTTGTCGGAATTTAACGTGCTGCAGGATGAGCATGGCCCGGTGATCATCGACCTGCCGCAAGCGGTGGATGCCTCTGCGAACAACCACGCCGAATCGATGTTTGAGCGCGATGTGAATAACATCACCGAATATTACGGCCAATTTGCGCCGCAGATTCTGGAAACACGCTATGCCAAAGAAATCTGGCAGTTATTTGAAGACGGCAAGTTAACGCCTGAAACCGTGTTGACCGGCCTGTTTGTGGAAGAAGTCCATGATGTAGATATGAACTCATTGCTGGATGAAATTATTTCTGCGGAAGATGAGTATTACGATCGCCAGCGCGCGGCTAAAGAGCGGGATGAAGAATAGTCAGCCAGCCTGATTCGCTGGCTTTTAGTTTTAGTGAACCCATTTTTCAAACTTCGCCTGCTAAACAGATACATGTGCATCCCGTCTCTCTCACTGACAAGCTGAAAAGCTGTTTCTCATCTCATCAATTGCGCTGGGTGAAAGCAGCAGCACAGATTTAAGACTCAGTTCAATACGTTCAACGATGGCTTCTCTCGGGCCTGAACGCCACGCCTCGCTGGCATAAAATCCTTCCAGGACACCGTGCATTTCCTCTTCATTTTCAAATGCACGAAGAAGAAAATAGCTATCAGCATCATGGCGAGAACAACCGTAAGCGACGACATCAATTCCCTGCTCGACGTGCAGAGGAACACTGATATCTCGCATGATTCTATGGAAGGTTCTGCCTGTATCTGTTTTCAACCGATATTGCAGGATTTCAACAACTCTACTTTTCATCTCTCATCCTTAAGACATTTTTTGTGGTTATGGCGGCACTAAAATTACCCTTTACCAGAAAAAGATACAGTGTCATATCCACTAAAGCTGAGGCGACTCACAACTTTCATCAGCTTGCCTGAAGGGCCTTCAGGCTGAGCACATAGCATGACTTAAAATGCTCATTTTTCCCCCCATCCAAACCCAATGATTCCTTTAAGGTTATTCCTGGAGCCAATTGCTGTTGAGCGTGCCATTGTTAACTACGCTCAAAACTCATAGAGCGATTGATGAGGGAATATTCATGAAAAAGACAACTATTGCTGTATCTGCCCTGCTGCTGGCTTCTTCGGCTTTTGCCGCCACTACACATGCAACTGACGAAACCGTAGCGAACGCGCAAGCGGGCGCAAATACCGCCAAAGAGAAGCTGCATCAGGCGCAGCATCAAGGCGAAGAGCAGCAGCTGAAAGCGAAACACGCTGTTCAGGGCAAAAGTGACAGCACCAGCAGCAAAGTGAGCGAAGGCGCACAGAAAGGCTGGAACAACACCAAAGAAGGCACTGAAAAAGGTTGGGATGCCACCAAAGAAGGTGCTAACAAAGGTTGGAACAAGACTAAAGAAGGTGCCAGCGACCTGAAGAAGAAAGTCACTGAGTAATCCCTTCGGATTAACACTGAAAGGCCGCGATCGCGGCCTTTTTTTATTTTGTCTTTTTGCGTCCGACGCGATATCGACTTACACTTCGCCCAACACTCATTAACCATTTTCCCTTATGTCTGACACCTTCAAACGCCAACCTATTCCATTACCTAACGGCCAGAACAAAGTGCTGCTGCACTCTTGCTGCGCGCCCTGCTCGGGTGAAGTGATGGAAGCGATGCTGGCTTCCGGTATCGATTACACTATCTTCTTCTACAACCCGAACATTCATCCGCTGAAAGAGTATGAGCTGCGTAAAGAGGAGAATATCCGCTTTGCCGAGCAGTTCGGTGTGCCCTTCGTGGATGCTGATTACGATAAAGACAACTGGTTTGATCGGGCCCGTGGCATGGAGTGGGAGCCGGAGCGTGGCGTGCGTTGCACCATGTGTTTCGATATGCGCTTTGAACGCACTGCGCTGTATGCACATGAAAATGGTTTCCCGGTGATCACCAGTTCGCTGGGCATTTCGCGCTGGAAAGACATGAAACAGATCAATGACTGCGGCGTCCGAGCGGCGGCGCACTATCCCGATATGCTGTATTGGGAGTTTAACTGGCGTAAAGGTGGGGGATCGTCGCGCATGATTGAAATCAGCAAGCGCGAGCGTTTCTATCAGCAGGAGTACTGCGGCTGCATCTACTCACTGCGCGATAGCAACCGCCATCGCGTGGCCAGCGGACGTGAACGTATTGAGATCGGCGTGCAGTATTACCAGCCAGACGAATAAGGTTGTCGCCTGCTGGCATCGGTCAGCAGGCGCTCACTATCACCAGGCTAATTGCCTGCCGCTGTAATCGACGTAATGATGTCCGCCCTGCCCGGCAAAACGGTTCAGTTGCGCCACTAATCCCTGAGCACTTTCCACTGCGGTAATATCCGCATCATCACCGCCCATATCGGTTTTCACCCAGCCCGGATGCAGTGACAGCAAGGTTGTGCCACGCTGCTCCATCTGCTGAAGCAGCGCACGGCTCAGCATATTCAGCGCCACCTTACTGGCAGAGTAATACGGACGAATCGCCTCAGCATTTTCCGTCAGGCTGCCCAGACGAGATGTGGTAATACCAAGCACTCCCTGTTTTTCCGTCAGCAACGGTAACAGACCTTCCGCCATGCGCACGGGCGCAACGCTATTGGTCACAAACAGCTGCATCAATTCATCATCGGAAGTGGCGATCAGCTCCATTGAATCAGGGCCGAGAATCCCGGCATTGATCAGCGCGCGGTCAAATTGCTCCCCCTTGAGCTGCTGGAGTAACTGCTCACGCTGTGTGGCAACGGTGATATCCAGTGGCAGCCAGCGCAATTTTTCATGCTGATAGGAAACGGCGGTGCTGCGATAAGTGGCGGTGACGTCCCAGCCATCGGCCAGCAGTTGCTGCACTACGGCCAGTCCAATCCCCTTTGAAGCACCAATAATCAACGCGCGTTTTGTTTGGCTCATTTTCACCTCAGAACTTTCTGATAACTAATCAGTGGGTAATCAACAGCCTTTGAATTTAAGTCAAATAACCGTCAATGCGTGGTTAATATTTTATAATGAAATCATAAATTTAAATTAGATTAGGTTTATCTGTGTAGGCTTCCGCATAGCCATTACTCATTCTTGCATCACTGTTTACGGCTTTGTTAGAGTCCATTTTATGTTCACAGTGAGGAATGCGCATGGATGTGGCCCTGTTGCAATCGCTTGATACTAACGGGCGTGAAAAATTTGATGAAGCAATCAGTGCTTTGCAGGGCGATATTTCAACCATCGCCGCCCGCCTCTCTATCGATCCCCGCCTGCGACTTGAGTATTCGAAACTGATTAAGAAAATGGCCGATGACTTGCGATCACGAGCCAACATGGGATTGATTACGTGGGAAAAGGCTGCACAGGAAGCACATGAAACTCGCAACCTCATCATGGACATCCGCGCGCGCAGTACACCGCTTGGCCGCGCGATGGCAGAGCAAATGAAAATGTCTGGCAAAACCCTGAATGCCCTGATCGCCAAAAAGGCCACCGAATTGCATGGTGCCGGGGTTCAGTTTAATCAACTGTCCAGCAGCCAGCAGGATCGCGTCTATGCGGCGGTTGTCGAATCGGCCGGCAAATCCAATCCCCGTATTAACCTCAAGATGATGCAATTGTCGCGTGCGGGGCGCGGCCTGATTGTCCTCTCAATTGCCATCTCGATTTACGAGATTTACCAAGCGGATAACAAAGTTGCAGAGGCGAGCCGGCAGATAGCCATCAATGGTGCAGGCATTGCAGGTGGTGCGGCTGGAGGAGCGCTAGCGGGGTTGGCATGTGGCCCCGGTGCACCCGTATGCGTAATGATTGGTGGCTTCGTGGGCGCAGCCTTTGCCGCCTGGCAGATGGGAGCAATATGGCGATGATGCATCAGGTTTTTAATCTTTCTTTGGTAGAACGGCACGCTGCCACGGAAACCGCTCAGGCGCGTAGCGAAGTCCTTATTGATCAACAGCCCAGTGGCATAATCATCCCCGGATCGGTTCTGGAAGCGGCAGTCGAAATCGCCCCTAAAAGATATGTGCTATTTGTCACGGATGGCATCACTTACGAAGAGTCCCTTACCATTGTGCTTTGCCAGCGTGGTGGGGGTGTGCAAGAAATCGTTCATATTGAGAATGCTTACACAACCGGACTTTTTGAAGCACTCAACATCCATAATGACCACATACAATTTCAATTTATTGGGGATACACTCTGGACACTCGTAGTAGCCGATTCACCAAAATTCACGTTGCCTTTCATCGGCGACCCTAAGGGTGTCAAGCGGAATGCTGGATTTACCAGGCGGCTTATTATCACTTCAAAAGATTAAAGGGCAGGATAACCTGCCCTTGGTTTGACTAACGAAACACCAACGTTAGCACAACAATCACCACCATCATTATTAGCAGATGGCACACCACCTTATTAAGATTCCGATTCCGCATAACGCCTCCATGGGGTTAGAACCACTGGCCGAAGCGTTTGATGTAGAGCATTTTCATGCCCTGCGCGACCACGCAGTAACCAAACAGTGTCGCAACCAGCCATGGGAAATATGCCCAAGGCAACGGCGTCAATCCCACCATGTGTCCCAGCGGAGAGAACGGCAGCAGAATGCCCGCAATCATCACACACGCCGTGGTGAGCAGTACCGGCAGTGCAGCACGGCTCTGAATGAACGGAATTTTCTGGGTGCGCAGCATATGCACCACCAGCGTTTGGGACAGCAACCCTTCAACAAACCAACCGGACTGGAACAGCGACTGCATTTCCGGTGTGTTGGCGGCAAACACGTACCACATCACAGCAAAAGTCGTGATATCAAATATTGATGATGTTGGCCCAATCCACAGCATGAAACGCTTGATATTGCGTGCATCCCATTTGCGCGGTTTACGCAGGAATTCACGATCCATTTTGTCCCATGGCAATGCCAGTTGAGACAGGTCGTACATCAGGTTCTGGATGAGCAGATGAATCGCCAGCATCGGCAGGAACGGGATGAAGGCACTCGCCACCAGCACCGAGAACACGTTGCCAAAGTTGGAGCTGGCGGTCATGTTCAAATACTTGATGATGTTGCCAAAGGTCTCGCGTCCTTTCATCACCCCCTCTTCCAGCACCATCAGATCTTTTTCCAGCAGGATGATGTCAGAAGACTCTTTGGCAATGTCTGCCGCACTGTCGACTGAAATCCCCACATCCGCATCACGTAGCGCAGGCGCATCATTGATGCCGTCGCCGAGGAAACCCACGGTATGCCCTTGCTGTTGCAGCGCACGCAAAATACGTGATTTCTGCAGTGGTGTTAGTTTGGCGAACACCGCGCTGTGCGCTGCCGCCTCCGCCAGTTGCTCATCGCTCATCAGGGCAATCTGCTCGCCAGTCACGATATCGCCACTGTCGATGCCCACCTGCTGGCAAATACGTGCGGTGACCACCGGATTGTCGCCGGTCAGCACTTTGACGCTGACGCCGTTATCGCGCAGCGCGGTGATGGCTTTGGCGGCACTCTCTTTAGGGGGATCGAGGAAAGTGAGCAGACCTTCCACGGTTAATCCTTGTTCATCTGCGACGCTCAGCGCCTGCTGCAAGCCCGGCTCCTCCAGCACACGGCTCGCCACCAGCAATACGCGGAAACCTTGTTCGTTGTACTGATGTGCCAGCGCCAGCAATTCTGCGCGGCGTTTCTCGTCGAGTGGCTGGATCAGCTTGCCCTCACGCTCCGCCGTGGCGATGCTCAGCATCTCTTCCACCGCACCTTTGCAGATCAGCATCTGTTGATTGAGTCGGCGATCGCGCACCACCACCGACACGCGACGACGCACGAAATCAAACGGCAGCTCATCGACTTTGGTGTAGTAATCGCCCATATCGGCACTGATGCGATCTTTGCCATGGCGCAGAATCGCGCGATCCATCAGATTCGGCGTGCTGCTTTGATAGTGGCTGTTGAGCCAGCTCAGCATCAGTACACGCGAATTTTCCACTCCCGCGCAATCCAGATGATGCTCAAGAATAATGTTGTCCTGAGTCAGCGTGCCGGTTTTATCAGTACACAGGATGTCCATCGCGCCGAGGTTTTGAATCGCGTTCAGCCGTTTCACAATCACTTTGCGACGTGACATGGCAATCGCGCCTTTTGCCAGATTTGAGCTGACGATCATCGGCAGCATTTCCGGTGTCAGGCCGACCGCTACCGCCAGCGCAAACAGCGAGGCATCCAGCCAGTCACCTTTGGTTATGCCGTTGATCAGCAGCACCACCGGCACCATCACCAGCATAAAGCGAATCAGTAACCAGCTGACGCTGTTGACGCCGCGGTCGAACGCGGTTTGTGAGCGATTACCTACAATCGATTTTGCCAGGCTGCCAAAGTAGGTTTCGCCACCCGTTGCCACCACTACCGCTTTCGCCGTGCCGCTGGAAACGTTAGTGCCCATCAGGCAAACGCTGCCCAACTCCAGCAGTGACGCGCCCTGAGCGGTGCTGGCGCCTTTACTGGTGACATTGCCGGTGACGTCATACTTCTCAACCGGCAGCGATTCACCGGTGAGAATCGCCTGGCTGATAAACAGATCGCGCGAATCCAGCAACCGTACATCGGCAGGCACCAAATCGCCCGCGGAGAGATAAACGATGTCACCCGGCACCAGCGTCGCGATATCCACTTCCTGTTTTGCCGGTGGCTGCTGCGCAGATTCCCGGCGCAGTACGGTAGCGGTGGTGCGCACCATCGATTTCAATGCCTGAGCGGCTTTATTGGTGCGGAACTCCTGCCAGAAGCGCAGCAAACCGCTGAGCGTTACCATCGTCACAATGATGATGACACCGGTCAGATCGGTCTCCTCGCCTTTACGCAGCGGCAGGACGTAGTCAGTGAAAAAGCTCACCGCCGCAAGTGCCATCAATACATAAATAAACGGGTTGTTGAATGCCCGAACCAGCTGAATTAGCGCGTGCGGCGCTTTATCATGTGCCACCTGATTGCGGCCATAAACTTCCAGACGCGCTTCGGCTTCACGTTCGCTCAGGCCCAGCGCATCACTGCGCAGGCGAACCAGAGTTTCATCAGCGGTGAAACCCGCTTCGTCTTCAATCAGATAGCGCGGCGTTTTCTGGCGCTGCGGGCGTGCGTTGTTCCAGGCTTTTTTGTCCTGGTTGAGTTTCATGTCAGTCATGATGACATTCCTCTTATCTTTTTTACGGCAATAAATATCCCTGTGCGTTAAGCACACATTCAGGGAGAAAATTAATTAACGGCTCAGCGTTAGCTTATTAAAATTAACCTGTCGGGAATTTCCATATCACCTCCCGGAAATAAAGCGCGAAGAAAATCTCTCGTTAATATAACGAGTGAATAACAGATTCGATGTTCAGGCGCGCGCAGTAATACGGAAGTCATCCGTTTAACGCGCAGCAAAATTCTGCACGCTGAAGATCAGCGCGCGCATCGAGGCGGAGGGAAAAGTGCGTTTAAAATCATGTGCATGATGAAGTCCCCACGGGCATCAACCCGCTACTGTCGTTAAAAGGGAACAATCATCAGAAAGGAGAGAGGATTGCTGCCCGCCGTGTTGGCAAGCAGCGACAAAAGAATTCGCGCGTCAGCTTGCCTTGTGTTGCCATCTTAAAGGGTGACTGTCCAACTGAATTCTCCTGTTTGAAGTTGGCGCCATTATATTCCTGAAGACCTCGAAGTAAAGTTAATTATTTCCGTTGAGCAACGAGTTTAATTCCCGTTGTGATTTGGTTGATGAAAGCGCAAAATTAGCGAGTCTGTAGCACAGCATCGCGCGGTAACAATAACTGCATATTTAACAGGCTTATAACCGAACCGCCGCGCTTAGAACCGTAAAGCATATGCATAGCCATAAATTGACTATTCTTCATTACGGCGCTCTCGTAAACTCGCGTTACTTTTTTAAGGCAAGGAAACAACATGAAAAAAATCATTCCCTCACTGCTGGCGTTATCGCTGGTAGCCGCCTTCTCCTCTCAGGCTGCGACACCCAAGGATACGCTGGTGATCGCGCAGTCGACTGATGATGCAGATAGCTTCGATCCCGCACAGGGCTTTGAACTGACCACGGTGCAAGCATTTACTAACATCTATCAACGTCTGGTCCAGTCGGATCCGACCAACCCTACCGATCTGAAACCGACGCTGGCCACCTCATGGACGCCGGGCAGTGACAACCGCAGCCTGACCTTTGAACTGCGCAAAGGCGCGCAATTCGCCAGCGGTAACCCGCTGCGTCCGGAAGATGTGATCTTCTCGCTGGGTCGCGTGGTGAAGCTCAACCTCGATCCTTCCTTTATTCTGACGCAGCTCGGCTGGAATAAAGACAACGTCGATACTTTCCTGAAGAAAGTCGATGACAACCACGTGCAGATTAGCTGGAACGCCAACGTCAGCCCGGCCTATGTGCTGAGCCTGCTGTCTGCGCCGGTCTCTTCAATCGTTGATGAGAAAACCGCGCAGGCCAATGCGAAAAACGGTGACTTCGGTCATGCATGGTTAGGCACCAACTCGGCGGGCAGCGGCCCGTATCAGATTCGTAAAGTGGTGCTGCATGAAGTGGTGTTGCTGACCGCCAACCCAACCTCACCGGCGGGCGCACCGAAGCTGAAGAACATCCTGATCAAGAACGTGCCGGAACCCGCTGCGCGCCGTCTGCTGCTGGAACAGGGCGATGTGGATATTGCTCGTAACCTCGGCGCGGACCAAATTGCGGCGCTGAAAGGCAAAGCAGGCGTGAAGACCGAAGCGATTCCAATGGCCTCGCTGTACTACATCCAGTTCAACGTGGGTGAGAATCCAGTATTGAAGAACCCGGCGCTGTGGGAAGCGGCACGCTATCTGTTCGACTATAAAGGTATCGCTAACGACCTGCTGAAAGGCCAGTTTGAAGTGCATCAGACCTTCCTGCCAAAAGGCTTCCTCGGTGCGCTGAACGACACGCCGTTCACCTACGATCCGGAAAAAGCCAAGGCCATTCTGAAAAAAGCGGGATTGACCAACGTCAGCTTTAAGCTCTCCACCAGCAACCAGCCGCCGTACCTCGACATCGCACAGGCGCTGCAGGGCAGCTTTGCCAAAGGTGGCGTGAAAGTCGAAGTGCAGCCGGGGCTGAGTTCTGAAGTATCTACCCGCGTGAAAGCGCATCAATACGAAGCGACACTGAATGCATGGGGTGCGGACTATTTCGATCCAAATACCAATGCCGCTTCGTTCGCCTACAACCCGGAAGATGGCAGCAAAACCATCGCTTATCGTTCGGACTGGCACATTCCAGAGCTGAGCAAGCAAACACTGGCCGCCACTGCCGAAGCTGACAGCAACAAACGCGTTGAACTCTACCAGGCAATGCAGCGTGAAGTGCTGAAGAACTCGCCGTATGTGATTGGCTTGCAGGCGCGCAACCTGATTGCACTGCGCGATAACCTGAAAGGCTACGTGCAGGGGATTAACCCAGACATGGTGTATTACTCGCAGGTTTCTAAGTAATGGCAGTGTCTGCTTCACAGGCCGGGTTCGCCCGGCCGCTCTGGCAACGTTTCAGCCGCCTGGTCACCAGCCTGTTATCGCTGCTGGTGACGCTGGTCGGTTTGTTAGCGTTCACTTTCATGCTGTCGCACCTGTCACCGGTTGATCCGGTGCAGCAAATTGCGGGCGATCACGCCAGCGAAGCGACTTATACCCAGGTGCGCCACGATCTCGGTCTCGATCAGCCGGTGTTGGTGCAGTTCTGGCGTTATATCAGCCAACTGGCCCACGGTAATTTAGGGCTTTCACATCTTACCAATCAGCCTGTCAGCGCTGATTTGATGCGCACTTTTCCCGCCACCATTGAACTCGCCACCTGCGCGATGATCTTTGCGGCGGTGTTTGGAATTGCACTGGCGCTGCTGGCCGCATGGAAACCGGGCAGCGTGATCGATAACGTGGCGCGCTTTATCTCGCTACTCGGCTACTCTGTACCGGTATTCTGGCTGGGTTTGCTGGGTCTGCTGCTGTTTTACGCCATGCTGCACTGGTCCGCCGGGCCGGGTCAGCTGGACGATATCTGGATCTACACGCTGGAGCCGAAAACCGGCTTTGTGCTGATCGATAGCTGGCTGTCGGGCGATCCGGAGATGTTCCGCAATGCGATTGCCCACCTGTGGCTGCCGGTGGTGATCCTCGGTTTACTGGCGATGGCCGGTATTACGCGTTTGCTTCGTGCGGCGCTATTAGAAGAAAGCAGCAAAGAGTACGTGATTCTGGCGCGTGCCAAGGGTGCTAGCCGCAGCCGTATCCTGCTGCGCCATATTTTCCCTAACGTGCTGGGCACGCTGATCACGGTGATCGCCCTCTCCTACGCCACGCTGCTGGAAGGCTCGGTGTTGACGGAAACGGTGTTTGCCTGGCCTGGCGTCGGGCGTTACATGACCAACGCGCTGTTTTCATCTGATACACCCGCGATTCTTGGCTCGACCCTGCTGATTGGCAGCTGCTTTATTCTGCTCAATGCCGTAGCCGATGCCCTTACGTGGTTAACCGATCCGAGAACCCGATGACTCAACAACTCTCTGAACTGGAAACCGTGCGTCCGCGCCGTCGCCGTGCGCGCGTGACTTCCCTGACCATCGGCCTGACGCTGGTGGTGATTGTGGTAGTGATGGCACTGTTTGCCCCGTTGCTGGCCCCGTTTGATCCTAACGCCCAGGTGATTGCCCAGCGCTTGCAGGCCCCTTCCGCGCTGCACTGGTTCGGCACCGATGGCTTTGGCCGTGATTTATTATCACGCGTGATTTACGGTGCGCGTCCTACGCTGCTGCTGGTGTCACTGATTCTGGTGCTGACTATTCCTGTTGGCTTGCTGGTCGGAATTACCGCGGGCTATGTGGGCGGCTGGACCGAACGCGTGCTGATGCGCATCACGGATATCTTCCTGTCGCTGCCGAATCTGGTGATCGCATTGGCGCTGGTCGCCATGCTCGGTCCGGGATTGATGAACGGCGCACTGGCGCTGGCATTAACCAGCTGGCCACCGTTTGCGCGTCAGGCGCGAGCCGAAACTCTGGCATTACGTCGCAGTGATTACCTGGCTGCGGCACGCATGCAGGGCATTACCGGCTTGCGCTTGATGTTCGGCCACATTTTACCGCTGTGCTTGCCGACCGCCGTGGTGCGTGCAGCACTGAGCCTCGGCGGCATCATTCTCTCCGCTGCGGGACTCGGTTTCCTCGGCATGGGCGTGCAACCGCCTACTGCTGAATGGGGTTCGATGGTAGCGGAAGGCAGTAAAGTGATCTTCGACCAATGGTGGGTGGCCGCCGCGCCGGGTGGAGCGATTCTGTTCGCCAGCCTGGCGTTTAACCTGACAGGCGATGGCCTGCGCGACCGACTGGATACCCGTCATGCCAAATGATCTGTTAATTGATGCGCAAGGGCTGACCATCCGCAGCGATGATGCGCTGCTGGTGGATAATATCGCCTTCCAGATTGGCCGCGAGCGCGTGGCGCTGGTGGGGGAATCCGGTTCAGGTAAATCACTGACTGCCCGCTCTTTGATGGGTTTGCTTTCTCCTTCATTGCAGTTGCAGGCCGATCGTTTGCAGGTGGTGGGTGCCGATGCGCTCAGTCTGCGCGAACGTGACTGGATCACCCTACGTGGCGGTAAAGTGGCGATGGTGATGCAGGATCCGAAGTACGCTTTGAATCCGACGCGCACTATCGGCTGGCAAGTGGAAGAGCCGCTGGTGCTGCACCGCAAAATGAGCCGTGCCGAACGCAAAGAGAAGGTGTGCGACATGCTGGATGCGGTAGGTTTACCCGATCCGCGCCAGCTAATGAAACGCTATCCGCACCAACTCTCTGGCGGTATGGGGCAACGCGTGATGCTGGCAATTGCCTGATCACCGATCCAGAACTGCTGATTGCCGATGAACCGACCTCGGCGCTCGATCATGCGATGCGCGATCAGGTGCTGGCGCTGATTCGCCGTTTGGTGGAGCAACGCAATATGGGCTTATTGCTGATCAGCCACGATCTGCAACAGGTGTCAGAGCACTGCGATCGCGTCATGGTGATGTACAAAGGCCGCCTGCTGGATACGTTGCCTGCGGCAGAGCTATCCAATGCGACCCATCCTTATACCCGCACGTTGTGGGCCTGTCGTCCGAGCAAAGCCACGCACGGTGAACGCTTACCGGTGCTGGATCGCGCTGCGCTGGAGGCGAGCAATGATTGAGTTAAACAATCTGAGCGTGTCGCATAAACAGGGCTACGAACTGCGCACCGTGGTGCATGACGTGTCATTGCAGGTGGCGGCGGGTGAATGTTTTGGATTAGTGGGACCATCGGGCTGCGGCAAGTCATCGTTGCTGTGGGTGATGGCCGGACTGAATCCTTTCTGGAGCGGCAGCATGCAGTTGGCAGGCACCAACGTGCAGCCGGGTAAAGCCTTTACCGGTCCGCTGCGTCGCGATGTGCAGATGGTGTTTCAGGACCCGTATGCCTCACTGCATCCACGCCATCGTCTGCGCCGTACTCTGGCCGAGCCGTTGAAGATGCTGAAGCGCGATAATATCGACGATCGTATCAATGAGGGTTTTCGCCATGTTGGGCTGGATCCGGCACTGGCGGATCGTTATCCGCATCAGCTTTCTGGCGGCCAGCGTCAACGCGTGGCGATCGTGCGCGCCCTGCTGCTGGAACCGAAGATCCTGTTACTCGATGAGCCAACTTCGGCGCTGGATATGTCAGTGCAGGCGGAGATCCTCAATCTGCTGAATGATTTGAAGCAGAATGACGGATTGACCATGGTGCTGGTGAGTCACGATCCCGATGTGATTGATCATATGTGCGACCGAGCGGCACATATGGCGTTGGGTCGGATTGTCTCTTAAGCCGAACCGGAGCGGCGCTATAAATCGCGTGTTGCTTGTCAGTTAAGTAACAGGTGATAACGCAGTCTGGTGCCGTTCAGGGGCTGGCGGTCCTCGCGCCGCTGCGCGGTACCTTCACTTCATTCGTCTGCCTGACGGAACGGCGGGGATGGCACATCGTGTGCCGCCCCGCCTTACGCCCGCATCCTTGCGGGCTATCCTGGCAGACTCATTACGTTCAGCGCTGCGGATTGCCAGCCCCTGAACGGCACCAGCCTGCTCGGAAGCATTTGTGCGTGTGGTAAAAAAGGGCTCGATAGTAGAGGCCAGAGCACCTCTGCTGCTGCAAGGGCTATCCGCAGCGCTGAGGCTTTTACGTAGGGCCAGGAGCCAGGCGCAGGGATGCGACTGGCAGTTCGGGTTGGCCTGGATGGCCTTACCCGAACGGTCCGTAGGCACAACGTGGAAGCCGAGG
>NZ_MLFP01000031.1 GCF_002095465.1 Pantoea rodasii
AGGCTGACTGCCTGGTACAGAAAAAATTTTTTGGAGGAGTACAAAGATAAGAGTGTTGCGTAGGCAAAAATCAAAAAAAGGTCATAACAGTTGCGCAAGCTATCGGATAGTTAAAAAGTCGTTTATCAGAAAAGGTTTTGTTTAAGGACGTGGCGAAAATGTTCAAAAATGAGCGCCAACGTAAAAGATGATAATTATCAAAATATACATTTTTTATATTTTTTCTTAATTGGCTTCACTAATAAATCACATTAAGTTGATCTAAATCAATATATTTTCAATCGATGTGTATAATCCCCTAGTAAATAATAAGCAGGATAACAAATTAAAGTATACGTTAAGCAATTTTTTAATTTTCAAACAATTCATACACCTAAATAGTATTCATGGTAAATCAAATCAATTTAATCGATCAATTAAAATTACATTGATAGTGTAATACTATCACAATGTGTAAATTGATCGTTTTTGACAATTGATCGCAGGCAAGGTTAAATATGATTTATTCAGGCTAAAGAAAAAGATGAACCTTGTGAAAAAATTTGTTAAAACAAAAAGGAATGAAACTATGATAGTGAATCAAAATATAAAGTCCGCTGTTTCCGCTGCAGTTGCCTTAACAATTTTACCTTTCCACGTTTTCGCGGATCCAGCATCAACCACAACGCTCACTGCAACGATTCCTGTAACAATGACTGTCAGTCCGGGTTGTGCAATATTTAGCTCAAGTAATTCGGAAATTGCTAATGCGGGTGAAGCCCTGTCGCTAAATTTTTCTGGCAGCAATTTTACTCAGAAAGCGCAAGGTAGTTTTACTGTTAAATGTACAAATGGAACGGATCCGGCAGTAAGCCTGACAGATAATAAAGATTCATGGTCAATGCAAAATGGTAAGACAATTGTACCTTATACAATAAGCAGTGATGAAGCTGGTAAAAACATAATTGCACCTGGCGGGCAGTTAACACTTGATAATGGGATTGTGAGTCTATTTGCGTCTGCTACCGTGCCTCAGAACGCCGCTACAGGAACCTATAAAGATGATTTAACTGCAACAATTAGCTGGTAAGAATTAATGTACAGAGGGTTTATATGTCTTCTTATTTTTTATAATTTCTCTGCCAGTGCAAATGAGGTTCAGAGCACCTTTAATGTAATAGCAAATGTATCAAATGGTTGTGAATTCATTAACGAAAGTGCACTTAGCGTCACTTTTCCGGAAGTATCAGCGGGAGATAAAAATAGCTCCGCTTATCTTAACTTCGCACTAAAGTGTACACCGGGAGTCCTGGCAAAGATTTCGTTTAATGCAGGTGAGCATTCTGTGGGTGCCGGCTCAAGAAGAATGTTATCTGAATCAGACGGTAAAACCTCTGTGCCCTATTCCATTGAACAAATTAACGATGGGAGCGAATCACTAATCAATGGCGGAACAGTATCCGTACCTGATTATGGGAATATAAATTTTAAGTTTTTTGCAGATTTATCAGATTTATATAATTTATCTCCAGGCAGTTATAGTGATAATCTTATTATGACAATCTCCTGGTAAAAGGTGATAGTTTTGAAATTAGTTAACAGCATTTTAGCTATGGGTTTTTTAATCCCTGTGATGGGGTATTCGCAGGCTAACCTGGAAATATGGCCTGTTACATTGACCTCCTCAAGTAATAAAACGCCGGTATTGTGGATAAAAAACCTGTCCACAAAATCTTCTTCACTACAGATAAGGGTATTAAACTGGAAGCAAAAAAAAATGAGGATATCTATTCAGAGCAAAACGCGGTATATCCTCAGCCCTCTTTTTTAGTTATTGGGCCCGCTGAGCAGATACCCGTCAGGTTTTTGGTATAGAAGAAAAAGGAGAAAAAGAGTTGTCCTACAAGGTAGTCATAAGCGAGTTGCCCGTTTACTCCGGAGTGGAAAAACATAAAAAAAATAGCATAAGTATACTCATGCAATATGTGATCCCTTTTTTTGTTTATCAAAATAACGTCAGCAATTTGATTTTGCCCGGATCAGACGGCATACCTAAAGAGAAACATCAAATTGACATATCAAAAATTGATGGAGAGCTTTACCTGAAAAATATGGGCGTGACTCATATTAAGGTAGACAAATTAACACTATGCAACCTTAAACAAAATTGCCAAAGTAAAAAAATGCCTGTCACTTATATTTTGCCGGGCTCTGATAGAAAGTTAACTCAAGTTAATAATAAATTTGAAAGCGGATACTTAAAAATATCCAGTGGTAATTATAAGGAATCTTTCAGCTATTAATATTTGCGAGTTCTATATAAAAATGGATTATGTTAACTCAATACCTCAGTACCACCTGGCTGCCGATGATTACTTATTCAATGTCATTGAGAATGGTGAGCAGATCAGCATGCCTGTGATGCTCAGAACGGAACGCGGTAGCTTAAAAATAAAAAACAGCGAACTAACAAGATTACATATTCCATATAAACCCTCAAAGGAGGGGTATATTTATCTGGCTGAAATAAAACATTTGAAATTTACAGTAGATTACAAAAATTCTTTGCTGAAGATAACTGTACCAGAAACCTGGTTACCCGTTAATAAATTAACATTAAAAGACTCATGGACTCAGGGATTCTATTCTACCAGTGTTACACCCGGGATGTTCCTGGATTATAATTTATACAATGAAAATCATACCGGAGAACGATACTCTTCCGCTTGGCTGGATGCCAACTATTTCAATCATTACAGTTATCTTAATATATCAGGCAGATACTTTCGCACACAAGAGGGAAAATCTGATTTTCAGCGCTTTATCAGAGAAAGTACCAGTTGGGTGTTGAGCGATCGAAAAAATTCCAGGAATATTGTTATAGGCGATATGCAAAGCACATCAAATAACGGTTTTGATGGGGTTTATATGGGAGGTGTACAGTTTAAATCTAACTTTTCACTCAGGCCGGATGTGGTCACTTATCCTTCAATATCTCTGCAGGGAACAGCGGCTACGCCTTCAACCTTAGATTTTTTTGTTAATGGCTACCGTAAAACAGAGCAAAAGGTGGGTTCAGGCCCTTATGTTATCAACGACATTCCTTTTATCAACGGCAACGGTACAATGACCGTTGTTACAAACAATTCAACCGGCCAGAAGGTTTCAACTACAATTCCATTTAATGTCAAGACTGATATGCTAAAACCGGGATGGAATGATTATAATTTATCAACCGGATGGCTAAGATATAACTATGGATTGGCAAATTCGGAGTATAAAGATTTTGCAGTCAATGGATACTGGCGTCGTGGGTTAATTAACTGGCTGACATTAGTTACTCATGCCGAAGAGGCTTCAGGACTTCAGGATGGCGCTCTTGGTGGCCAGTTTAATTTAGGCGAGTATGGAAGCTTGGACGCCATTTACCAGATTAGTCACGACAGGAAAGGCTCCGCATCTAAAAGTTATATAGGCTACAGCAAAGACTTCGGTTTTGGCTCTGTCAGCATGAGCCATATAAATAGTGTATCAGGCTTCAGAGATTTAGCCAGCTATGATTATGATGCAGACTTTCACGCCATTACCGATCAGGTCTTTTATTCACAATCGCTGGGAGACAGGTATGGATATTTAGGGATGGGTTTAATTCATCAAAATTTTGATCACATTGATGAACACAACATACTAAACGTCTCCTATAGCAACGTCTTTTTTAATGATTTATCAATTACTTTTTCATTTAGTCATGAAGCGTCCTCAAGAAAGAACGACGTGTTTATGGTCGGTTTTTCACTTCCTCTCGGCTCGAATACGGTAATCAGTCAACAAAATCAGTTCACAGAGTACGGAGGGAATTACACCACTTCAGTGTCTCACAACAGCAATAATAAAACAGGAATCGACTGGAGTGGATCCATCACACGTTCTCCACAACTGCAGGGAAGATCGCTATACAAAAACTTCTCGTCAGACTGGAAGGGTGACAAATTCACCGCAGGTGGCGGATTCTATGGTGAAGACCAGATGTCCTACTGGGAGAGTCTTTCCGGCAGTGTTGTTTTCATGAATAATTCCATTTCATTCGCGCGTCAGACAGGTGATTCTTTTGTTAAAGTTGACACGAATGGTATTTCAGGCGTTCATTATTTCGCTAATGGTGTAGAACAGGGTGTTACTGATAGCAATGGATATGGCTTCATAAGTGACCTTTTACCCTATCAGGATAATTCTGTAACAATATCTCCGGAATCACTTCCATCAGACGTGCTCTCTGAGAATACATCAGAGAGAGTATTTTTACCGAGCCATGCTGGTTATAACGTTTATTTTGATTTGAAGAAAGCAGACAGCCTTGTTAATCTCAGATTGAAACTTTCATCCGGTATCAATCCGCCAGTCGGTTCTATCATGTATGATGCCGCAGGAAATGACATAGGTTTAGTCGGTTATTCAGGCCTGGTGCAGATAAAAGATCAGTCATCAGGAGATACTATCTATGTGAGAAAAAACACTATGCCCGAGTGTAGCTTCATAATCCCTAAGAGCAGGTATTCTGGTGTAGAAGATGTTTTGTGCATTAAGGCTAAATGATTGGGTTAAACATGAAATTACGTTTCAGAATTATTTTCCTGATGATTATCGCGAACGCTTTTTTTTGTAAATCTGCGTTATCTTATTCGATGAACTGGAGCTATGCCTGCTCTATCCACTGGGATGATGTTATTCCGGACATAATGCAAGGGGCGCAAGTTTCCCCGCTTGATTTAATGGAATCTGACCATCAGGTTGACATCACAACGCATGTATGGTGTTACAATGATGTGAATGACGTTAATAATGCCGGTCAGCACATCGGTGCAATTGCTCAGTCGCAAACCACGCCTGGAAACAATCTCGCCTTGCGCAGTCTGGATCCTCAGCATCAGGACTCTACTATTCCCTTCGAAGCTTGCCTTGGTCTGCGCTCTCAGGAGGCAAACGTATGTCTTCAGAATCTGAATTCACATGTTGAATATGACTGGGGAGACGGTCAAAAACCTTCACTTGTCCCGGAGTTTCTGATGCCACTGAAAGATGGTGATCCCACCGACCCCGAAGGCTCACATGGATTGTTGGGTAAGTACAACTACATTGCACATGTTCATTTGTATATTGATCGGGACAAAATAGTAACCCCCCCGTCCCAGGTGATTATGAAGATAGCGTGAAAGTACTTTTTAATGGCAATGTTTCTTCCGGTATAAGTTTCTTTATGGCCCCGGACCAACTGGATATCACCGCTGATAATAACCCCCTGCTTCAGGTGTACGCGCATTTTGTCTCCGCATGCCGCATTGATTCATCTCCAGACGTCATTTTGAATGGTTCCTTTTCTTCTGATATGTCGGCTGTACAAAATATTGGCATCACCTGTACCAACGGCACTCCCTTTAACGTTACTTTTACTTCTGCTAATCAGAATGGGAATGTATTTACGATGCTCTCAGCTGATAAAACCAAGCAGATTCATTATGGTATTTTTTCAGACAGCAATTTTTCGACACCATGGCAATCCACTAAAAATTTTACAGGCACTGGGAAACTGGAAACTATCCCTGTATATTACAAAACAAACTCTAATCAGGAAAATCAGCCTTCCGGACAATACACGGATATTGTTACCCTGACTGTTACTTACTGACAAGATAACCTGTTTTATTCTGGATTGGCTCAAATATTCTCATACACCCTTTAACCTGTTACTGGTCGCCGCCACAATTTTTTTGTGGCGAGCGATATCTCAGTTCACTGTGCTGATGCCATAAATCGTAATGTTGACGGTGTTCGGAAGTTAGTCCTATAATGGCTTGGCATGAGAAAGTGAAGTAACGATCAGCTCCAAGCTAAATAATAATTATTATTGCTAGTGCGTGAGCCTCTCATTTTTTCCAAGGTCTTGTATTTTTCGTACTGATTGTCACTTCTTCAGATACAAATGGGGTATGAAGATGGATGTTACAGCATTGCATAGCCTGTAAAAAAAAGAAGCAATCATCACATAACCAGAAAATGTAGTGACTGCTGAGACAGCATATCTGCGGAAAGGTAATTAATCTTCTAGAAAACTCACAAGAGAGAATCCGTCTCAGAATTAATACATTAAGAAATAACTTACTAAATCAGTGCGCAATAAAATTCCATTCATAATGTGAATAAACATACCACTTGCAGATTTCGCACTCCAACGCAACAATTACCACCAATTTTTGCCAAAAAATTTTTTTAAACAAAGAATAAGTAGCGTACTTAAATTAATATGCGTCTAATAAAAAATTCAATCTGGATTCATTACCTCTGATTGATTAACATCTCTTAAAATTGTAGAGATGTAAGAAACTATTTGTAATTAAAAATAGTGATTACGCAATTAACCATAGACGATTCTTTAATACACTCTCTTTTATCTTTATTCCATTGCGAAATGGTTTATTTTTATTATGTCATAATTATTTCTCAGCAAGGAGTGCTGGAAAGTGATTTGAGTGCCAGTAACTTGTCGAACTTCGACGACGCCCCGCTGTAGGGGCGTTTTTTTATCCTTTTATAATATAAAAATGGGAACTTATACAATCTTGTTGAAGAAACTCATTACCACTCGTCAGAGATAAGGTCAGGGTGGCCGTATTCAGGCCGTTATTCAATCAGCACCAGACCCAATTAAGAGCCATTAGCGTAGCTTCCGCAATATTTTTACGCA
This sequence comes from Pantoea rodasii, assembly GCF_002095465.1. Lineage (GTDB taxonomy): Bacteria > Pseudomonadota > Gammaproteobacteria > Enterobacterales > Enterobacteriaceae > Pantoea > Pantoea rodasii. The sequence goes on from NZ_MLFP01000031.1 coordinate 6,719, forward strand.
AAGCTGTCATTCCACAACTTTGCCGGGCCATGATTTTCCCACTAAGTTATAGATTAACAGCCTGCTGTTTAATAAAGAATCACCTGACCTTTTATTACTCATTAAGCTACTTGTTCGCAAAAAATTTGCGAACAAGTACATAAAATAATGGTACAAAGAAGATTGCCAGCAATGTCGCAGTCAATGTACCACCGACAATGCCAGTCCCAATTTCAATACGACTATTAGCCCCCGCACCTTCAGAGATGGTGAGTGGAATAAGGCCTGCCGTAAACGCCAAAGAAGTCATGATGATCGGGCGCAAACGGATTTGCGCCGCATTAATCACAGAGATGAGAAGATTTTCACCGTTTCTATAACGATGGTCGGCGTATTCAACCATCAATATTGCGTTCTTCGTCGACAAGCCAATAATGGTGAGGAGTGCAACCTGAAAATAAATATCATTTTCCAGACCACGCAGGATGACTGCCAGTAAAGACCCGATTATGCCTAGCGGTACAACCATCATCACACAGCACGGTACAGCCCAGCTCTCGTACAAAGCGGCAAGACACAGGAATATCACAATCATTGAGACGGCATACAATAGCAGGGCCTGATTTCCCGAACGTTTTTCCTGATAGGATAGTCCAGTCCATGAATATGTCGTCCCAGCCGGTAATTTTGTGGCCATTTTTTCCATCGCGTATATGGCCTCGCCTGTACTCTTTCCTTGCGCGGCTGAACCATCGATCTCAAAAGAGAGCAGTCCATTAAAATTTGTAAGAACGTCGGGGCCGTAGGCCCATTCTGATGATGAAAACACTGAGAATGGCACCATAACAGCGTTACTCCCGGCATGGCTCGCCCGCACGTACCATCGTTCAATGTCCTCTGGCTTGCTGCGGAATTGTTGATCTCCCTGAAGATAAACTTTTTTGACGCGATTATGGTCGTTAAAGTCATCAACGTAAGTTCCTGCAATAGCTGAAATCAACGTATTATTAATATCACTTATCTCCAAGCCCAAAGCCTTTGCCCTAGCATCATCAGTTTTAACAATTAATTGCGGCAAATCCGGCAAAGAGTTAGCGCGAACAGCATTGAGAACCGGATTATGGTTAGCTTCACAAATTATTTTATCACGGATTTTCAAAAGCTGTTCACGATTTATATTACCCCCCCCCTGTAATTCGAAATTGAAACCATTAGACTGCCCCAGCCCGGAAACAGATGGAGGTGACAATAAAAATATCTGCGCATCGCGAATTCCCGCCAGTGCTACCTTCGCACGGCGTTCAATAGCATTGACGCTGTTTTCACTGCCCTTACGCTGATTCCAGTCTTTCAACGCTATAAATCCCATCCCCACATTTTGCCCACTCCCTGTTAAGCTGAAGCCATTTATAAGCATGCTGACGTTGATATTATTTTTCTCGTTGGTGGAAAAATATTTTTGAATCTGGCGCCGCACTTCATTCGTACGGTATACTGTAGCATCTGGTGCTAGTTGATACTGGACCATAAAGTAACCCTGATCTTCGGTTGGCAAAAATCCAGAGGGAAGATGTGTGTAGAGAAATATACAACTAACCAGTAGCACTCCGTACACCAGTAAATAAACAACAGGTTTTTCACAACACGAATTACTCTGCTGCGGTATGTAGATTGAGTTTTCTCAAAGCTTCGGTTTAACCACGAGAATATACTGTTTCTCTTATTTACGTTATTATTATTCCTGAGCAGAGTTGAGCAGAGTGCCGGGGTCAGTGTCAGCGAAACAATCAACGACAGCACCATAGATGAAACAATAGTTACGGAAAACTGTCGATAAATTACACCTGCGGAGCCGCTAAAAAAGACCATCGGCATAAACACCGTTGACAGAATAAGGGTGATACCCGTTAATGCACCGGTGATCTCCTTCATTGATTTTGCTGTCGCGAGGCGTGGAGATAAACCCTGTTCACGGATTATACGATCTACATTTTCCACCACAACAATAGCATCATCGACTAACAGTCCGATTGCAAGTACCATTCCAAACATAGTAAAGGTGTTAATCGTGTAGCCGAAAATTGAAAGCATACCAAAGGTGCCTAACAATACTACGGGAACCGTAATCGCGGGGATAATCGTAGCACGGACGTTCTGAAGAAAAAGGAACATAATGATGACGACTAAAATCACCGCTTCAAGCAAAGTTTTCACCACTTCTTGAAGGGATATTTTTACAAAGCCAGTACTGTCAAGAGGATATGTAACTACATAGTCTCCAGGCATATTAGTCTTCAATTCATTAATGATTGATTTGACGTGTTCCTCGGTTGATATTGCGTTAGCTCCCGAGGCCAGTTGAATAGCCAGACCTGAGGCAGCATGCCCATTAACCAGTGCGCTGGTATCATAATTTTCATCTCCCATTTCCACGCGCGCTACATCACCCAAGTGCACCACTGCACCATCCGTCTGGCTTTTCAAGACGATATTGCAAAACTGCCCAGGCGTCTGCAGAAGCGAACGCGAACGTACTGTTGCAACCAATTGTTGCTGCCCGCCTGATGGTTGTGCGCCCAGTTGTCCTGAAGATACAGAGGTATTCTGGCTTTTGAGTGCGGTAGCAACGTCAGACGGCATCAGTGAAAAGCTTGCCAGCTTGCCAGGGTCAAGCCATATTCGCATTGCATGTTCAGAACCAAACGCCTGAACTCCTCCTACACCGTTCACGCGTGCTAAGGGGTCCTCGATATTACTGATTAAAAAGTCAGCAATGTCGGACGAACTGCTTTTATCAGACTGGTCATACACTGCAAGGATCATCAGAAAGTCATTCTGGGCCTTTTCTACCGCCACACCCTGGGCTGTAACGGCTGCGGGTAAGCGGCCTGATGCTTGCTGTACTTTATCCTGCACCTGAACCTGAGCGATATCGGGGTTTGTACCGTGCCTGAAATACAGCATTATGTTTACCTGACCAGTCGATGCGTTACTGGAGGAGCTGAAATACATCAGTCCATCCAAACCAGTGAGTTGCCGTTCAATGACCTGAGTAACACTACTTTGCAGGACCTCGGCCGAAGCGCCGGGATAATTGGCGTGGATACTGATTTGGGGGGGGGCAACGTCGGGATATTGTGCGACAGGCAAAGCTGAAATGCTCAGAATGCCGAATAGCATAATACAAATAGCTATCACCCAGGCAAAGACCGGGCGGTCAATAAAGAACCGGGCCAGCATATCAGTTGTCCCCTGGTTTTGTAGCGATATTACCTGAGGATACTTCTACCGCTTTGACAATCATCCCAGCTTTCACTTTTTCCGTTCCTTCAACAATGAGTCGGTCGCCTGTGTCAGACCTGAAGAAATCAGCCACTCGTTGCCTATAATTTGGTCAGTTGTAACATCCCTACGTTCAACCTTGTTTCTTTTGTTTACGATCCACGCGGTGGCATGACCATTAACATCCCGATTAATTCCCGGCTCCGGTGCTAAAATTGCATTTTTTTTCAACCCGTAAGGCAGGGTAGCCTCTACAAACATACCAGGCAGTAACAGATGTTGAGGATTGGGGAAAATGGCGCGAAGTTTAACCGTATCGGTATTCTCATTAACTGACACTCCTCTTAACTCGAGTTGACCTGAATATGCATAACTACTTCCATCTTCCAGTTTTATCTGCACTGTAACAGGCTCAGGATCATCGTGCAGATGCAACTCACATTGCTGACGCTTGAGCTTCAATAGCTGAACGGCAGACTGTGAAAAATCAGCATAAATCGGGTCAAGAGCACGTATCGTTACCAGTGGTGTAGTCTGATCGGTTGTCACCAGAGCACCTTGCGTCACCGAAGATATACCAATGATACCGTCAATGGGGGCCTTAATTTTTGTTTTGCTCAGGCTTATCTGTGCTTTTTCCAGAGAAGCGCGGCATAGTTCAACCATGGCATTATTTTGCAGAAATGCCGCTTCAGCATCATCAACATCCTGCTTTGAAATGAATTTTTTACTGACCAGAGTTTTTAAACGATTAAGTTTTAATTCATTACTTTTCTTCAACGCAATGGCACTTCTGAGTTGTGCCAGAGATTGATCATAACTGGCCTGATAGCTGGAATCATCTATCTGATATAAAACCTGACCCGCTTTTACATTGTCACCTTCCTCGAAAAGTCTTTTGAGAATGATGCCTTCCACCTGTGGACGGACTTCGGCTGTCATATATCCAACAATTCGTCCAGACATGCTGTTCGACAGTAATATATTACGAGACTGTAAGGTTTTAACCCCGACAGAAACCCTATAGCTTTTGTTCTCAGTTTTTTTGTTACAGCCAGCAACAAAAAGCGCAACGATGAAAAGGATGGCGGAAAATTTAAAGCCAGTTAAACGTAATTGCATTTAAATACACTCTCCTAAAAAAAATGTAAAGAACGCATCAAAAGGCGTGATAAATACCTTCAACTCAGGGTAGTTAGTGCAAATCATAACATTTTTGATTTTACCCCCCAGAACCCGCAAGTTGAATCAACATGAAAAGCAGGGTTTTTCATGGTGTATCCTAAATATTTGATGCATGCTTCGATGCTCAAACAAGGGATTAGGTATGGGTGATTAAGTGTGGTCTGTTAAACTTCATATCTCCGAGCCGTAGTGTTTCTGTAACAATATAGCGAAGCGAGTATAAAAATATTGAATATTAAAACCTTGAAAACTAAAAGTGGATGGCTTCATAAATACCACTTAAAGATTAAAAGACAACCATCAATCCTTAAACCATTTTAATGAGAGGGCAACAGGGGCAAGGTACTCATGAGTTGGTTAAATGAAAATAGTTCAAAAATTTAGCACCTTTTTAAAACTATTATGGATATAAAAATCCGCCTATTGTCTTTTTATACAGACTGCATTTTTAGAATACAGATTCAGAAAACATTAATATACTAAAACCGCAAAAATTATTAATAGCACCCGTGACAAAAGCATTAAAAAATTATACTTTCAGTTTTATTATAGACATCAATGCAGACCTAATGACACACCGGTCAAACTTAATAACAACCACTAATCAATTTTTTATATTTTATTAATAAACCAGCAGTCTGATGAAAACCGCTGGCCTGTTAACTAATTAGCTAAAAATTTTATTAATTCAATTGAAAGCTAGAAAATGTACCTGATGTCCAGCATTCCTTCGGTATCCCGGTAATCCCTACCCGACATTTGCTCTGCAACAGACAAGTCAAGGGTCGTCTTTTCTGTAACATGTCCGATGACTCCGACTTTCACCTCACCGGAATTATGCATGTCATCCACATTATCAACCTGGTCAGACATACTTACACCAAAATTATCAGCACGGTGTATCCAGTTGGCCTCAATAAAAGGTTGAATAATGTGGTTATCATTCTGATTGGTTTTAGATAATCTGAGTAAAGCGCGGACACCAACTTTAGTTTCGACATCATGGTTGCTGTTTACTTTTACTTCGGTCCCATTCGCTTCAGTATGTTCATTTGCACTGATACCAGCCCATGAAACTTGTGCATGTGGTTGTAGCCAGATACTGCTTTCATTACTCATAACATTCATGATACTCATTAATTCCCATGAGTATCCGGTCTCAAATGATGCACTTAAGCCACGGGTTTTATAGTTTTCGCTTTCGAGACTTTCACCATTTACCTGATCATTAAACCAGCTATACTGAATCAAGTTATTTACATAAAGACCCGTTTTTTGGTTTTTATTTTTAAACCATTTACTATACAGTCCTACATTGTAACCGCGGATGTTTCCGTTTGCTTGATTTCCAGTCAGGATATTATGAGTCCTTGAGTTTTGGGTAGCATAACCTCCCATTGCACCAATAGAGAGACTTCCGAGATTATCAGATTTCCATTTTCCTAAATTCCCTCCCAACTGTAAAACATAGCGGTTAGAAATGTTTTCGTTCTGCATGTCAGACATCCGTGATCTGCCGTGCCCTCCAAGGGTACGTAACCACATTGAGGTCACTCGTTTTCTTCCTGTGGTTGGATCAATATACATATATTGATCTTGTATATCATTCAGTGGAAGATTGAACAATGTCCGTGCGGCTTCTAAGTTGCTTGCATAGACACCTGCCTCTGGTCGAACCATACGATCGGATTGGGGGAAGGGCTTTGGTTGGGGCGTCGGCATCACTGGGGTGAAACTTGTCAGATACCAGCTTCTGGTATCAGTACCTGAAGAATTACCTTTTTGCAATTTATAATCATACATTCCTGCAACTATACGTTTACCCTGAGAAAAGACGCCCTCTGAATTACCTTTAATCTTAATTATCTGAATTCCTTCAAGCGTCTTAGAACCAATGCCATTATTATTTATGAATTCTACAATTGTATGTCCTTCTGCATTACCATTGATAATTAATTTGTCGGTCAAAGAGGCATCGCCTGCAAGTATACCGCCAAGATAAATTTTACTTTTTTCCAGTCCGGAGTAACTCCCATTAATAATTAAATTATTTCCTGGGTGAACAGCGCTTGTATTTAATAAAATACTTCCTGAGTTTGTTATGTTCCCGTTTACACTGGCTGTTGCTGGATTTGTATCATTCAGGATGAGAGCCCCTGTATTGAGTAGGTTACCGGAAATTTTACTGCCTGTTGACATTGTGATGCTGCCTTCGTTGTCAAATGCATTATAATCTGTTGAAAGAGCTCTCCATTCAGTATTATGAAACAGTCTGAGAGCACTGTTCTTCTCAACCTTAATCCGACCAACTGCCGCATTGTTTGAGGTCGTATAAATGCCCTGATAGTTATCATCGCCAATACCAATAGTTGAATTTAGTGTCCCACTAATTGCATTATCAAACTTCGCTGAATCGGAACCCTCAATGACCAGATGGCTGTCGCCAAGATTGACATTACCATCGATTGTTCCTGCATTAAGAATCGCGCCATTTATCGAACCCCTGATGTTAAATGATTTTATCACTCCCGTATCATAGTTGATAATGGAATAGCCGTGCAATGAACTTAGTTCAGAACCTACATTGAGATTGTCAATTTTACCAGCATTTAATATTGCATCATGATATGTTTCAACCAATCCATTTATATTAACATTTTCAACCACCCCTCCATTTTCCACTGCCAGAAAAGCACCTGACCCAGTATTTTCAGTGTTATTTCCTGTCGACCACGAATTTACCCTCGCTGTGTTATTCATATAGCCGAGGTAGTTCCCCCAATGTTTAAATGATTGATTTTCTGATTTTAATGCAACGTTACCATTTAAAGTGTTGCCGGAAGTGTTACCAATTTCGCCTGAAATATATACGCCGTTGTATCGGTGCAGATCTGAATTCACCCGGGACTTGCCGGAATTAGAAACGATTGAGAAGTTATCTGAACCATGATCCTCAGCTAAAAAACCGCCCACTGGAATCGGAAGGCTGGCTTCTCTCTTTGAAAATATGGTACTCATCTCTGCTGGACGGTTTGATATAGTGCCAGGTTCTGAGATAACATGAAATGGGGCTAAGAACATAGTTTTCCCTAAAATAATAAATTACACGTTACATCTGTCATCATTTAAATTACGAGACAAATTTTCATCAAATAAATAATATAAATTAACTAACTATAGAGACTTTTAAGTTTTTTCTTTCTTGACTTACAAGTTTACGGCAATCACTTTAAACTCTTTTAATAAACCTTTCTGAAACGCAATTTTCTTTTTACGCTCTAAAATTGATTAAAATCAAATCATTCATCATTACCGTCAATTTCAACCATAATATTGCTAATAACTCACGGAAAGGCTTGACTTATGAATATTGCTTAAGTGAAAAGATTTTGTTGCACTAACTTTAATGATATCCAGGCCGAGATGGGTTTACAATGCAGCAATAAATTTAGCTTCGTAATGCTCGGCCAAAGTTAATTCTTTAGTCGCCATTATTAAATTCTTCAGAGAGAATGTGATTCTAGGTGAAGATGATTTTTTTGATTTGCAATGATTATAAGCATCGCTCTTGTATTTTTAAAGGTTGGCTCGATGCGAATTCTGAAGAGAGGACAAATATTTTGAGAGGTTTTTTTTTAAAATTTGATCAAATAATTTTAAACCTAAGGCTTCTCGTTTTAGTACGCTTTCATTCTGATAGCAATGGATCTTGTCAAGAACAGTCGCGGGTCATTTTCGATGATCAATTTATTAACTGATTGACAGGCGTTAATGTTTTAACAACTCATTAGATTTAGATCAATAACTCAATAATTATCATTCGTATGATGAACTCTAATAAGATACTCACTGGATTCAATCATGCAGATTCAAACGAACCGTGTTTACCGAATTGCAGGCTATAAGAATACAATTAATCCCGCCTGGAGGCAGAAGCTGCTGGCATTAGGTATTATTCCGGGAGCGCTTATTGATGTTATACGTGTGGCCCCGATGGGAGATCCGGTGCAAATCCGCACACGTCGCATCAGTCTGGCCGTCAGGAAACAGGATTTTGCGGAAATCCTCTTTGAGGAAATCACCGCATGAAAAAGTTAACCGTAGGCTTAATCGGTAACCCAAACACCGGCAAAACCACCCTGTTCAATCAGCTCACCGGCGCGCATCAGCGGGTCGGTAACTGGGCTGGCGTGACGGTCGAACGCAGAGAGGGACAGTTTTTTACCGCGTCATCAGATGTGCTTCTGATAGATTTGCCGGGCACGCGCTCACTGACAACCCTTTCAGCAGATGCCGCAATTGATGAAAGCATTGCCTGTCAGTACCTGTTCAGCGACCATCCCGACCTGGTCATCAATGTGGTGGATGCGTCAAACCTAGAAAACAACCTGTTTCTGACGGTTCAACTGCTGGAGCTGGGTATTCCCTGCATTCTCGCCCTGAATATGCAGGATATTGCTGCCAGCCAGAACATCAGCACGGATATCGAAGCCCTTTCCGGTCATCTCGGGTGTCCGGTGGTGTCTCTAACATCAACCCGTGGTGAGGGAATAGTCAGACTGAAGGAGGCCATCGACAGCCATCACCGTCGCGCTGCATCAAAATGGGTGGCGTATCCGCATGAAATTGAAACCGCCATCACGCGGTTGCGTGCGGTGATGCCATCATCTGTTTCGGTGCAGAAGCAGTACTGGCTGGCGTTACAGTTGCTGGAAGGCGATATCAACAGTCAGAAAATCTGTCCGGATGCGGTACCGTATCTGTCTGAAATCATCAGGGAAGCCACCATCGCTCCGGGAACGATGATTGCCGGTTATCGTTTTCGCGCCATTACAGGCCTTTGCTCCACCGTCAGTAACATCCTTCAGTCAGCGCCAGGCCATCGGCTTACGAGTCACACGGATAAAGTCTTTCTGAACCGCTGGGCAGGTATTCCGTTATTCCTGTGTGTCATGTATGCGATGTTTGTCCTGTCAATCAATATCGGCACTGCGCTGCAGCCGGTGTTTGACAGTGGTTCAGTCGCCCTGTTTATTCACGGCTCGCAATGGCTGGGCTACACCTTACATTTTCCCGGGTGGCTGACCGTGTTCCTGGCTCAGGGGATCGGTTCGGGTATCAACACGGTGCTGAAGATTATTCCACAGATTGGCCTGATGTATCTTTTTCTGTCGTTCCTGGAAGACTCCGGCTACATGGCGCGGGCAGCTTTCGTGATGGACCGTCTGATGCAGACGCTGGGGCTTCCGGGAAAATCGTTTGTTCCGCTGATTGTCGGCTTCGGCTGTAATGTCCCCTCGGTGACAGGCTCCCGAATGCTGGATACCCCGCGTGAGCGCCTGCTTACGCTCTTAATCGCCCCGTTTATGTCCTGTGGTGCGCGCCTGGCGATCTTCGCTGTATTTGCTGCAACATTTTTTGATAATTACAGCGGCAGCCTGGTGTTCTCGTTATACGTTCTGGGTATCGTCGTGGCGATCGTTACCGGGTTAATCCTGAAGCACACGCTGCTGCGGGGCGAAGCCTCCCCCTTCATGATGGAGCTGCCGGTTTACCATCGTCCTCATTTTAAGAGCCTGATGATTCAGACCTGGCAGCGCCTTAAAATGTTTATTTTCCGGGCAGGGCAGGTGATTATTCTCGTGAGTATGTTTATCGGCGTGCTGAGCAGCGTTTCATTCAGTGGTAATACGGTGAGCAGCATTAATGATTCTGCACTGGCGACCGCCAGCAAAACAATCACTCCTCTCTTACAGCCTGTTGGCGTGACTGAGAATAACTGGCAGGCCACCGTGGGGCTGGTAACAGGCATCATGGCAAAAGAGGTGGTGATAGGAACCCTCAATGCCCTTTACACCGGTGAGGACATGGAGGAGGGCAGGTTTGACCCGGGGAAGTTTAATCTTCTGACAGAACTGACAGGCACACTGACCGGGACCTGGGAAGGGCTGAAAGCTTCCGTCAGGCCTGAAGCCTTATCGAATCCCATCGAAGCCAGTAAAGGGGATGGTGAGATGACGGCCGGACAGATGGAGGCCATGAGCGTCAGATTTGGCAGCGACTCTGCCGCCTACAGCTACCTGATTTTCGTCCTTCTGTATGTGCCCTGTGTGTCAGTTATGGGGGCGATAGCACGTGAGGTGGGCAGGAACTGGATGCTGTTCTCATTCTTCTGGGGTCTTAATGCCGCATTTTCCACTGCAACGCTGTTTTACCAGATTGTGACCTTCAGTCAGCATCCGGCCTACAGCGCACTCTGTCTGTTCAGTATAATTGTGGCCAATATCATGATTATTCTGTTATTGCGTAAATGGGGAAAAAAGATAAAAGAAAACAGATTCTGTGTGACTCTGCAGGCTGATGGATCAGACTGTAGTCACTGCAAACGGTGTTGCAACCGCTAAATAAATGCGATTATACAATTGCGTGACGTATAACGCCATTTAATGGTAAGCTCATTGTTTTCCTTTTGGCACAGCATTAATAGTAGGCTTTCCAGATACCAGAAAACTAGTAAAATTGCTTATCTATAACATGGCGATGAATTACCGCCTAAATGAAAATGCCTTAACATGTTTCATTGAACCCAGATTATGTGAAGCCGCTTCATAAGCCTACCATTATGATATGGATTGCAGGAATAAAAATTGAATCAGGCTGGTTTTAGTTTGTTAGATTTTTTATGGCTGTACAAATTCCCCTTATGGTAAAGTGAAAAATCAGAATTAGCCTAGGGAAATCGTTTATGAAGTTACAGTAGGGGGCAACCGGAGAAGCTTCGCCTAAAGGGTTCAATAAATAAAATTGTATCTTAGCCGGAAGGATTTTTCACCTGGCAATGTATTCAGTTAATCTTCAAGTCCGAAACTGCCAAGTAGGAACCGACTTGATGCGCGCTATCACTATGATAATAAATGGATTTTATTCCTATGACATTAATCAGGCGCATTTTTGATGGCGTCATCAAAAATGTTTAAAGACAAGAAGCACAACAATTAAAATTCTAAGCACTGTGAATTTATGAATGCATTATCTTCTTGGCGATCATTAATGAAATGTGGATTTTTGTCAACTGAATTCAAAATAACGCCGCGCGTTATCTTATAATCCATTATTATTAAAACACCAAGTGTTTGAACAATCACGAGAAGGAAGAAAACACCATGTTAATTACATCATTACAAAAAACGTTAATTTCTTATCTAAGCAGGGAGGATAGGGGCTACCAAAATCCATTCATTAATAACATAAGAGTTCAACATTAAATATTTTTTCGGCTGTTAGCTGCATCTAAAAATTCAATACTTTCAAAACAGATCGATTTAAGTATCAAGCGCCCGATAAAAAACAATGAATTCCTTCTAAGAATCAGGGGTTATAAATAAGCATAGCAGCTGACGGCTTATCTGACAGGATAAATGGCCATCCATAGCCAAATATGCAGGGGTATTATAAAGAATCTTTACATTATAAATTAGGATTAAGCTGCCGCGACTGCTGCACCAACTGCGATGGCGAAGACGCTGACCCAGATTATCGCAACCGTAGCGGCGCTTCCCCCGACAACAGCAGCAGTTTTTCCACCCGAAAACTCCTTCTTGTCCAGAGACTTGATCTGACTGATTTGGACGATTTTGCCGTCTACGAGATTGATAGTTTTGCCGTTGACACTGCTTACTACCGCTTCTTGCTTAGTTCCATCCATCAACTCATATCGGATATTGTCTCCAGCACCTATCGCTGGTGTTAGGATAAAGTAACTATTCAGGTTTTGATCAGAAGGATGTGAAAGTCTCACACCTTCATATGAATGGCATGCGGCAAGGAATATTGAAAGTATTAGCACAATTTTTTTCATCACTGGAACCCGTTTGATTTTCCTGTGCGTATACTATACATCAAAAAAAACAGTAATTGACGTAGAGCAAGTTCTTTTTGACTTTGACAGATGTCTAATTGCATTAGAATGAAATATATGCATTCAATAACTTGAGCAAACCAAACTTATCGCATTGATTTTATTATCTTTTCATGACTTATCTGTTTTTGAAAACTGATTTAACTTTACATTGTAACCTGCCGTGATAATATGCATGTAAAATTTTAATTCATTCTGTTTTACATTGAACGTCAAGAAAAATAAAAGGTTTGTGGTGAAATATAAATTCTTCTTGAAAGACTTACTTAAATCCCGACAAATTCTTTTTGCAGCGATTATAATCTTATTTTTCACTCTCCTTTTTCTCTGGTTCTGGCGAATTTCATCTCCAGCAATCGATTATGAACTATGTCTAACCACTAAAGGCTTTAATGACACACTCGAAGTCTTGAAATATTTTCTTCGTTTCTCCTGTCGTTCAATATTTCACCTTTGCAAATAGATCAAGTGTTATTCCCCTTTTCATTTAACAAATCTACTTTGTGATTTTAAATATAATTTTGATTTTCAATATTGTTATGAATTACCTCATTTATATTTTGAAACTTATTTAAACACTTAGGTTTAATCAGCAGGAATATTCTGGCATTAGCATTAAAAAATCTAAAGTTATCAAATGTTCATCTTGTTTTTTTGTTTATTAAATGCTCCTATTCAAATCTCGATAAAACCACATCAAAAAAAATTGATCTGCGTCATTCTTTTATTAATCAGCCAAAAATTATTAAGTTAGATAATTTAATGCATTTTTTCTAACCAAGGTTTACATGATTCCATCTGATTAAAATGATAAGTTATAAATTGTTATTTAGACATTTATGGAATTTCTTTATGCATGATATTTAAACCGAATGCGTTATTACTCATACGCTATTTGACAAAATTATTTCAATTAAATCACTATCACTGATCAATAAGCAGTACATTGATAGCCCTTGACTATCAAAATATAAATATTGATCGTCATCAACGATCGGTGTTATTCTTAACTCAACGCATTGTGTTGATATCTGTAGGTTTGTAAGAATGAATGAAAAAAGGAAGTTTTATTGTTCAGTCAGCAAGAGAAGTATGTGTAAAGCTATTTTTTTCCAGCTTTTAATATTATCAGGTTCGTTCTCAGTCTTATTCTTCACGCCACCTGCTTCTGCTGGAATATCCGTTTACCCCATGACCGTGGGCGTGGGTGAAGACGGCAATGCTACGGTAAACGTTCTCTCAGGCGATACGGATACCGACTTTGTGCGCGTCAGCGTCAGTAAAGTAATCAATCCCGGCACGCCTAAAGAAGAAGAAACGAAAATTAACGATTTCACCGAAAACGACCTGGCGGTGACACCCATGAAAATGGCCATCCCGCCGGGAATGACACGCGTGGTCAGGCTGGTTTCTATTATTCCCCCTGCGCGCGAAACGACCTGGCGGGTCTATTTTGAAAGTGTTACGGCGGATGCCTTTAATAACGTACCAGCAACCGCCGCCAGGTCAAAAACAGCGCAGGTTGGGATCAGCATTGTCTGGGGAGCGCTCGTGCACGTCGCCCCTGAACACGTCGTCGCCCGCGCAAATTATAAGGCCGGAACGGGCGAATTAATTAATACAGGGACTATCAGGCTGCCGTTATCGCAAGTGGAGACCTGTGATGTCAGTAATCAATGTGAGCAAAAAAAAGTCACGGCAACGGTATATCCGGGCATGCATTTCACTGTGAAAAATATGCATTTCCGGCCTGAAAATCACTACCGAATTAAATACAAAAACTGGATTACCGGTAAGGAGGAGGAAGTATCACTGCTGCCCGAGAACCCGGGCGCAAAGCATTAATCTCTCATTTCAGTCATTAAAAGGACGTTTTCATGAAAAAACTATTTCTCATTACTTTAGCTTCAGCAGGCCTGCTATCAGCAGTCGCCGCGCAGGCCGTCCAGCAAAATATTACGGTGACGGCAAACGTTGATTCCTCCGTGGGGATCACTCAGAGCGACGGGAGCCCCCTGCCTTCCAGCATTGCCATGCAGTACATGCCCGCCCGGGGGCTTATCCCCTGGCAGGACCAGGTAAAAGTCTGGACTAATTCAAACACCGACAATATTAACGTCAGCCTGGCGACGCTACCTGTGCTGACCGACGATACAGCAAAAACACCATTCCGCTGACGGTATCCCTGAACGGGACGGCACTGGCTACCACGGCAAGTACGCTGACCTATGCCAGCATTTTCCCGGCCGGAACGACGAATGGCTCGAGCCCTCTGCCGCTTGTGATTTCCCAGACATCAGGAGATACCAATCTGGCTGCGGGCACCTACACCGGCGTCGTCAGCCTGATTCTGGCGCAGGCCACCTCCCCGAAATCCTGACAGGCCGATAATACAGGGGGCCTCCCTGCCTGAAAGAGGGGGAGACCCTTTTTCAAAGGACTGAAATTCAGATGCGTGTTCTTCCTGCCATCATTCTGACGAGCCTGATATTGCTGACCCCGCTGTCCTGTCTGGCTCTGAACGTACCCGCGGGGTTTGAAGACCTTGCCCGCGGCCAGCTTGCCTGGATCAGCGTCCGGCTTAACGGTCAGACGCTTGGCGTGCATCAGGCAAAGGTTGACCTTGAGCATATCCGGTTTATTCATCCGGCTTCGCTGAGCGTGGCGGTGCGCAAGCGATACCGTGATACGCCTGCGCTCGAAGCGGTGCTGAAGAAAACCTCGGCCGGCCGCTGGCGCGCCATGACGCGCAGGCCTGCGGCGGGCAAACCTCTTCAGCGTGCGGCATTTTACATACCCGGACGCTGGCTCTCGTTTATGACGAAAACAGCGCCACTGCCACGCTTTTCCTTGCCCCCCGTTTTGAGCCAGCAGGCCAGACACAGTCGGTTTACTATGACCTGCCAGCGGACACCGGGCCGGCGCTGATTCACCAGCAGAACATGAATTTTACGGCGGACGGCAATTACCAGTCCGCCTCGCTTCAGGGTAACGGAACGCTGGGCGTCACCCGCAGCGGCTTTCTTAACCTTGACTGGGCATGGCAGGGGCAGCGCTATGCCTCCGACATGCAGCAGAGCGCCGATGTCAGTAACGCGTATTATCGTCAGGACTTTGCTAAAAAGTACTACCTGCAGGGCGGCGTGATGGACGCCCGTGACATCTTCAGCGCCGCGGGCGGCAGTATTAACCTGAGTCAGCTTCCTCTGGGAAAGATAAACGGGGTACGGCTCGGCTCCACGCAGGCCTGGATTAACCCCGACCGGGTGGCTCACGGCACCCCGCTGACTCTGTTCCTGACGCGTAACGCTCGCGTGGACGCGTACCGGGGTGAACAGCTGCTGTCCAGCTTTTATCTGAACGCCGGTACGCAGACGCTGGACACGCGCACATTTCCGCCCGGAAGCTACCCGGTCACGCTCAAAGTCCTTGAGGATAACCGTCTGGTCAGAACCCAGACCCTCCCTTATACCGGCACGGGCGGCTCTCTGCCAGCCAGCTTCCAGTGGTTCATTCAGGGCGGCGCGATAAACCGCGACAGTGAGACCCGGGATGGTTCATCTTCCGGCAGGGTGCTGCAGGGCGGTGCCCGCTTTCCCCTGACGCAGACGCTCTCGTTCACGGCGGGCTCTGCGCTGATGGAGAGCGCCGCCTTCAGTGAGGGGGCGCTCGACTGGAGCCACGGCTTCAGCAGCGGCATGCTTGACGGCGTGATGACCTCCCGCTTCAGCTACCTGACCGGTAGCGGAAACGTGCGGGGTGATATTGAACAGCTCAGTTACAGCGACGGCTTTTCACTGTCCTTTTACCGTTCGGCCCTGCGGGCAGAAAACTGCGGCACCGGGGGGGCAGCCGGCTTTGCCGGCTGCAGTCAGAATACCTCATTGATGCTCTCCGTGCCCGCCGG
The DNA here is from genome assembly GCF_002095465.1 of Pantoea rodasii. GTDB lineage: Bacteria > Pseudomonadota > Gammaproteobacteria > Enterobacterales > Enterobacteriaceae > Pantoea > Pantoea rodasii. The sequence goes on from NZ_MLFP01000031.1 coordinate 22,990, forward strand.
CGAATGGAGCATCAATCTCGGGTGGCTGTCCGGCAGCGCTTCGAGCCGCTACGTGCTTCGTCAGGCTCTTCCGGCCTCGGATGACCGCCGTGATGCCGGGGCCCGTGGCAACAGGTCTACACCAGCCAGTACCACAGCGAAAGCTGGCAGGCGGGCGCGTCGCGCACGTTCAGCTTCGGGGGGGTGATTGCCAGCGTAAACGCCAGCCTTTTCACGCGCCGCGACAGCGGCGCAGAGAGCCGGGACAACGGTGCACTTATCAGCCTGACCCTGACGCGGCCTTCCGCCGGTCAGGGGGGAACGCGTGACGTGACGTCGGCGGGCGCTGACTGGCAGTCCGGACGCAGCGGCCAGAGCCGTCTGGATTATAACGCGGCCTGGAGCCGCTATACGGGCAATGACGGCAACTCGGGGATGGGCGCCACGCTCAGCGGCGCGCAGTCTGCATCATCAACGGCCTCAGTATGGGCGCGCAAAAGCAGTCAGTACGGCGACGGCGGACTGACCGTCAGCGACGTCTGGCAGCATACCGGTGGCGGACACGCACTCAGCGCCACCGGCAGCTACAGCTCATCACTGGTTCTGGGCGGCGGCGGAGCGGCGCTGGGCCCCTGGGGCGGAGGCACGCTGTCGTCCGCCATTGCGCTGGGCG
>NZ_MLFP01000032.1 GCF_002095465.1 Pantoea rodasii
CCTTCCTCCTTCAGAGTCAAACACTTTTTTCAGCGTTTTTCTCCGGCGGGATGAATCTCTTCACGCCCTGCTGAGTCGTCTGCGTTGCCGCTTTGCCGTCTCAGTGGTGGCGCAGTATAGGGATTTCTGATGGGCTGACAAGCGTTAATTTGAAGTTTTTGCACAACCGCTCACTTTTCAGTCGATACGTTGAAATTAGCAACGGATTAGCCTCAAACACGCAAAAAAACGGGCCCGCAGGCCCGTTTGCATCAAATCTAATTACTGATGCGCGACGATGACATCGTCTTTAACATCCATTTCGATGGTTTTACCCGGAACAAAAGCACCAGAAAGAATCTTCTGCGCCAGCGGGTTTTCAATTTGCTGCTGAATAGCGCGTTTCAATGGGCGCGCACCGTAAACCGGGTCGTAGCCATTCTCGCCGAGCAACTTCAGCGCCGCATCCGAGATATTCAATTGGTAGCCGCGTTCATCCAGACGTTTGTACAACCGTTGCAACTGAATCTGCGCGATCGAAGCAATGTGCTGTTCGCCAAGCGGGTGGAACACCACGACTTCATCTATACGGTTAATAAACTCTGGGCGGAAATGCGAGCCCACCACCGTCATTACCATATCCTTCATTTCCGGATAGTCCAGGGCGCCGAAACGTTCCTGAATCAGATCCGACCCAAGGTTAGAGGTCATAATGACCACGGTATTACGGAAATCTACCGTACGCCCCTGACCATCCGTTAAGCGACCATCGTCCAGCACCTGCAATAAGATGTTGAACACATCGGGATGAGCCTTCTCTACTTCATCCAGCAGAATCACTGAATAAGGACGACGACGCACCGCTTCGGTCAGATACCCTCCCTCTTCATAACCCACATAGCCAGGAGGTGCACCGACTAAACGCGACACCGAGTGTTTTTCCATAAACTCGGACATATCAATGCGCACCATCGAATCGTCGCTGTCGAACAGGAAGTTAGCCAGCGCTTTACTCAGCTCGGTTTTACCAACGCCTGTTGGCCCAAGGAACAGGAACGAGCCAATTGGACGGTTGGGATCAGACAAACCTGCGCGGCTACGGCGAATCGCATTCGAAACCGCATCTACCGCTTCGTTCTGTCCAATCACGCGCGCATGCAGCTCTTGTTCCATCCGCAGCAGTTTATCGCGTTCACCTTCCATCATTCGTGCCACTGGAATGCCGGTCCAGCGCGCCAGAACATCGGCAATTTCCACATCTGTTACGCGGTTACGTAACAGCTTCATGGTTTTACCTTCGGACTGCGTCGCAATAGTGAGCTGCTTTTCCAGCTCCGGAATTTTACCGTATTGCAACTCAGACATTTGTCCGAGGTCGCCCACACGTCTCGCCTGCTCCATCGCCAGACGAGCCTGCTCCAGTTCCGCCTTAATGTTCTGCGTGCCGGTTAAAGAGGCTTTTTCCGCTTTCCACTCTTCTTCCAGCTCAGCATATTCGCGCTCTTTCTGATCGAGTTCGGTTTCCAGCATCTCAAGACGTTTGATGCTGGCATCATCCGATTCTTTCTTCAGCGCCTGCTGTTCCAGCTTTAACTGAATAATGCGGCGTTCCAAACGATCCAGCGACTCCGGTTTCGAGTCCATCTGCAAACGAATGCTCGATGCCGCCTCATCAATCAAGTCAATCGCCTTGTCGGGCAGCTGACGATCGGAGATATAGCGGTGCGACAGCGTTGCCGCAGCCACAATTGCCGGATCCGTAATTTGCACATGATGGTGCAACTCATAGCGTTCTTTCAGGCCACGCAGAATAGCAATGGTGTCTTCCACGCTTGGCTCAGCCACAAAGACTTTCTGGAAACGACGCTCCAGCGCTGCATCCTTCTCGATGAACTGACGATATTCATTCAGCGTGGTAGCCCCGACGCAGTGCAACTCACCGCGAGCCAATGCCGGTTTCAGCATGTTACCGGCATCCATGGCACCATCGGCTTTACCCGCGCCGACCATGGTATGCAGTTCGTCGATAAACAGAATGACGTTGCCTTCCTGTTTTGCCAGATCGCTGAGCACACCTTTCAGGCGCTCTTCAAATTCACCGCGATATTTAGCGCCAGCCACCAGCGAACCCATATCCAGTGCCAATACGCGACGGCCTTTTAAGCCTTCAGGCACTTCACCATTAATGATGCGCTGTGCTAACCCTTCGGCGATGGCGGTTTTACCCACACCGGGTTCACCAATCAGCACCGGGTTGTTTTTGGTACGGCGCTGCAATACCTGAATGGTGCGACGAATCTCTTCATCACGACCAATCACCGGATCTAACTTGCCAAGCTCGGCACGCTCTGTCAGATCGATGGTGTATTTTTTTAAAGCCTGGCGCTGATCTTCAGCCCCTTGATCGTTCACGTTCTCTCCTCCCCGCAGTTGCTCGATGGCCTTAGTGAGTTTTTCAGTGGTTGCACCAGCAGACTTCAGTAAATCCGCCAGCGAACCACGAGAGTCGAGGGCCGCCAAAACAAATAATTCAGATGATATAAAGTTGTCGCCGCGCTTTTGCGCCAGCTTATCGCACAGGTTCAGTGCCCGAATGAGATCGGCTGAAGGCTGTACGTCGCCATCCGTACCTTCTACCTGCGGCAGTCGATTGATGGCTTGTTCGATACTGGTACGCAGACCAGCCACATCGGCACCCGCTGCGCTAAGCAACGGACGCACCGATCCGCCTTCCTGATTAAGCAACGCGCTCATCAAGTGAAGGGGTTCAATGAATTGATTATCGTGTCCCAGGGCAAGGGACTGAGCATCGGCAAGTGCCAACTGGAATTTATTAGTAAGACGATCCAGACGCATGATTCCTCCAATACAGGTCAAAATGCTACTGGAGATTAAATGAGGTCATGCCTCAAATTTTTCAAGGTTAATGACCTGTAATGCGAACAAAAAATACGCTACTGGATCGTCTTGCGGCGTAAGACTATCTCAGCCAAATCAAAGTTGCCATACGCCCGGTGATTCCATCGCGTCGGTAGGAGAAAAAATCTTCAGCTTCTGAGAAGGTACAACGTTGAGAACCACTGACAGAATGCACGCCGGCGGCCTGTAAGCGCTGGCGTGCCAATTGCCAGATATCCGCAAAATATTTGTTGCCTGCAGGCCGAAAAGCCACATCGGCTTGTGCGTCGCGCGCTATAAAGGCTTCACGCACCTCCGCACCGACTTCAAATGCCTGAGGACCGATAGCAGGTCCAAGCCAGGTATGAATCTCACTGGCCGGGCATTTGAATTGCGCCAAAGTCTGTTCGAGTACGCCGTTACACAGCCCTCGCCAGCCAGCGTGTGCGGCAGCAACTTCGCTGCCATCATCGCTGCAGAACAGCACGGGCAAGCAATCTGCCGTCATGATAGCGCAGACCACGCCCGATTCCCGCGTGATAGCGGCATCAGCATTCGGTACCGCTTCGGTGGCAGGCAAGCGAACAACGTTTTGCCCATGCACCTGATTAAGCCACTGTGGCATTGCAGGCAACAGCTTAGCCCTCAGATGCTGGCGGTTATGCAAGACATGCGATTCAACGTCGCCCACGTGAGCCCCAAGATTCAGAGAATCCCAGGGCGCCGTGCTGACACCGCCGTGACGCAGGGTGGAACATGCCTGAACGCGCTGCGGTGCAGGCCAATCAGGCATGATCCACTCACTCATAGCCAATCCATCTGATCGCGGAACTCATGCGTATCGGCTTTGAGTGCATCTATCAGATCAACCATGTCTTGCGGCAACGGCGCATGCCATTCCATCTCAATACCGGTGATGGGATGGTAGAGACGTAACATGGTAGCGTGCAGGGCCTGACGGTCAAAACCACGCAGTGTGGTGATAAAGGCATCCGATGCGCCTTTTGGTGGACGCGGACGGCCACCGTACAACGGATCACCCACCAGCGGATGGTTAATATGCGCCATGTGTACACGAATCTGGTGCGTACGGCCGGTTTCCAATCGCAGACGCAGACGCGTATGGGCACGGAAGTGCTCCATAATGCGGTAGTGCGTGGTTGCCGGTTTACCCATTGGGTGCACAGCCATGTGCGTGCGCTTGGTTGAGTGACGGGCCATCGGCTCATCAACTGTGCCACCCGCCGTCATGGTTCCGATCGCGACGGCTTCGTATTCACGAGTGATTTCGCGCAGCTGCAAGGTTTCCACCAGGTGCGTTTGCGCAGGAACCGTTTTCGCCACCACCATCAAACCGGTCGTGTCTTTGTCGAGGCGATGCACAATACCGGCGCGTGGCACATCGACAATCGGCGGGTAATGATAAAGCAGCGCATTCAGGATCGTACCATCCGGATTACCGGCACCCGGATGCACCACCAGACCGCGTGGTTTGTTGATCACCAAAATATCGTCATCTTCATAAACGATATTCAGTGGGATGTTTTGCGCTTCCCAGCGCTGCGCTTCTTCGATTTCAGCATCGATTGACACCAGCTCGCCGCCGAATACTTTCTCTTTCGGTTTATCGATGATAGTGCCGTTGACGCTGACGCGACGCTCCAGAATCCATTCTTTTATGCGAGAACGTGAATAATCAGGGAACAATTCTGCCAAAGTTTGATCTAAGCGTTGTCCAAGCTGTGCTTCGGACACCGTTGCGGTGAGTTGAACTTGTTGTGCCATATACAGCTTCTTCGTTAACGTTGGGTTTTCACGGCGATGCCGTTTAATATAATGTGCTATCGTACCAGGTCATAACCGGGAGCTATATGGACCGCTTCCGCTACAACACTTTGAGGATAATCATTTCGTCATGACGCGTATGAAACATCTGGTGGCTGCTGCCACATTGAGCCTGAGCCTGGCTCTGGTGGGCTGTTCCGGCTCATCGGATCCCGTCCCGGACAGCCCGCCGTCTGAAATTTATGCTACAGCCCAGCAAAAGCTGCAGGACGGTAACTTTAAAGCGGCGATTAAGCAACTGGAAGCACTGGATAACCGCTATCCATTTGGCCCTTACTCGCAGCAAGTGCAGCTGGATTTGATCTACGCGTACTACAAAAATGCCGATCTGCCGCTGGCGCAAGCCGCTATTGCACGCTTTATGCGTCTCAACCCGACCCATCCAAACATCGACTACGTCATCTATATGAAAGGTCTGACGGATATGGCGTTGGATGATTCTGCATTGCAGGGCTTCTTCGGTATCGATCGTTCTGATCGTGATCCGACGCACGCTCGTGATGCTTTCCGTGACTTCTCACAGCTGCTGCGCGGTTACCCAAACAGCCAATATGCTGATGATGCGCAGAAGCGTTTAGCCTACCTGAAAGAGCGTCTGGCAAAGTATGAACTCTCGGTGGCGCAATTCTATACCAAGCGTGGTGCCTATGTCGCCGTTGTTAACCGTGTTGAAGGGATGATGAAAGATTTCCCTGATACCGAAGCAACGCACAAAGCCCTGCCGCTGATGGAAAATGCTTACCGCCAATTGCAGTTAACCGCTGAAGCGGACAAGGTAGCGAAAATCATCGCAACAAATAATCAGTCCTGATTTTACTACCAATAAAAAAGCAGCCTTGATGGCTGCTTTTTTTTGCCGAAAATTCAGCCAGATTGCTGATTATCCGCTGCGGTTAACTCATCAATCTTGCTCTTTTCATCCCTGCCCTTCAAGCATTTTCCGCGACTTTCTGAGCCTTTCTCACAATTCATTGGCATTGACAAAAAGTGACATTTCAATGTGATCTAGATCACACTTTTTCCTGATTTACGCGGTATGCTGGTCCTACCCAGACGGAAATGACAGAGAGGTTTAACTATGATTCTGAACATTACCAGCAAACAAATGGAAATCACTGCGGCCATCCGCAACCATGTCGAAGACCGTCTCGCCAAGCTGGAAAAATGGCAAACTCACCTGATAAATCCGCACATCGTGTTATCGAAAGAGCCGAAAGAATTTGTGGCCGATGCCACCATTAACACTCCCAACGGCACGCTGGTCGCCAGCGCGAAACACGAAGATATGTATACGGCTATCAATGACCTGATCGCCAAGCTGGAGCGACAACTTAATAAGGCGCAGCACAAACCTGAAGCGCGCCGCGCAACCAGCAGTATGAAAGATTTCACCCCTGCGGGATAAACATCCATTTTCCAGTAACGCGCCTGCGGGCGCGTTTTTTTATTGACAGCTTTAAATCACTGCGGTTACTCTCAATCCACTTTGTCGCAGGAAACACACATGAAACATCTACCGTTCTTCTTCGCATTCTTTTTTACCTTCCCCTAATTGGGAGGCGATTCGTCATGTGAAAATGAATGCGAAGACGAACAACAAAGCCTCCCAACCGGGAGGCTTTTTTATTGGACATTTTACAGGTGAGCCCTATGAATCCCGAAAATCCGCTGCTGGCGTTACGTGATAAGATCAGCGCCGTTGATGAAAAGCTGTTAACGCTGCTGTCTGAACGCCGTTCGCTGGCGGTTGAAGTGGCGCAAGCAAAGCTCGCGACCCATCGCCCGATTCGAGACGTTGAACGCGAACGCGCATTGCTGGAAAATCTGATCTCACTCGGCAAGAAGCATCAGCTTGATGCGCACTATATTACCCGCCTGTTCCAACTGGTGATTGAAGACTCGGTGTTGACTCAGCAAGCGCTGCTTCAAAAAAACTTAAACCATCCGCACGCGCACGCACCTCGCATCGCTTTTCTTGGCCCTAAAGGTTCTTACTCTCACCTCGCAGCACGCAAGTACGCCACCCGCCATTTTGATTCGATGGTGGAAATGGGTTGTCTTAAATTCCACGATATCATTCATCAGGTAGAGAGTGGTCAGGCCGATTACGCAGTTATGCCGATTGAGAACACCAGCTCGGGCTCCATAAATGACGTTTACGACCTGCTGCAGCAAACCACTCTCTCCATCGTGGGCGAGCTAACCATTCCCATCGAACACTGTGTTCTGATCAACGGCCATACCGATCTGCAGCAAATCGAAACGGTTTACAGTCATCCTCAGCCATTCCAGCAGTGCAGCCAATTTATCAATCGTTTCCCGCAGTGGAAAATTGAGTACACCGAGAGTACAGCAGCGGCAATGGAGAAAGTCGCGGCGATGAATTCCCCTAAGGTTGCCGCATTGGGAAGCGAAGCTGGCGGAGAGTTATACGGCTTGCAGGTCCTGGAGCGTGATTTAGCTAACCAGCAGCAAAACCACACGCGTTTCATTGTGCTGGCACGTAAGTCCATTGAGGTTTCTGGTCAGGTGCCCGCTAAAACCACACTGATCATGGCAACCGGTCAGCAAGCCGGTGCACTGGTTGAAGCATTGCTGGTGCTGCGGAATCACAATCTGATCATGAGCAAGCTGGAAAACCGCCCAATCAACGGTAACCCATGGGAAGAGATGTTTTACATCGACGTGCAGGGAAATCTGCAATCAGAGAATATGCAGTTAGCGTTGAAAGAGCTGCGAGATTTGACGTTGTATCTGAAAGTGCTCGGCTGCTATCCGGGTGAAAATGTTGTTCCGGTCGAACCGCGACTGTAAAAATGAAAAGGCATCCTGACGGATGCCTTATTCTTATTGCCGGCTGTCGTTTGCCGAACGCAACATACTGCGGCTTTCCACCAGGAAGCGTTGAGCGTAATCGCCAAACCAATGCGCAACGCCTTCAAAACTCTTGATAAATGCCTGCTTATCACCCTGCTCCAGCAAGGTAATCGCCTCACCAAAACGTTGGTAATAACGCTTAATCAGTGCCAGATTACTTTCCGAAGACATGATGATGTCTGCATACAGCTGTGGGTCCTGAGCAAACAGTCGCCCAACCATTGCCAGCTCAAGACGATAAATCGGTGAGGATAAAGCCAGCAGCTGATCCAGATTGACGTTCTCTTCTGACAAATGCAGGCCATAGGCAAAAGTAGCAAAGTGGCGCAGCGCCTGAATGAATGCCATGTTCTGGTCGTGCTCGACAGCGCTGATACGATGTAAGCGCGCACCCCAAACCTGAATCTGCTCCAGGAACCACTGGTAAGCTTCCGGTTGACGGCCATCACACCACACCACCACCTGCTTCGCCAGGCTGCCGCTGTCTGGGCCAAACATCGGATGCAAACCCAACACCGGCCCGGTATGCGCCGCTAACATCGCCTGCAGCGGGCGGTTCTTCACCGATGCCAAATCAACCAGAATACAATCGTCCGGTAACGTGGGCAGATCAGCGATGATCTGTTCAGTCAGATGGATAGGTACGCTGATGATCACCATGCCCGCATCTTTGAGCAGCTCAGTAGAACGTTCCCAATCGCCCTTATCGAGAATACGCACCTGATAACCTGACAGGTTTAGCATCTTCTCAAACAGACGGCCCATTTGGCCGCGTCCGCCAACAATCACCACCGGACGCAGTGTCGGGCAAAGCGTTTTAAAGCCTTTGTCGTTTTCATGCGCATAAGACTCACGCATCAAACGACGCAAGACATCTTCTATCAGTTCCGGAGAAACACCGAGTGCTACTGCTTCCTGACGGCGTGAAGCCAACATGCTGGCTTCACGTTCTGGCACATAAATCGGCAGACCATAACGGCTTTTGACTTCACCTACTTCGGCTACCAGCTCAAGACGTTTGGCTAATAACCCAAGCAGGGCTTTATCGACTTCATCAATTTGATCGCGTAGCGCGGTCAGTTCAGCCACCATGACTCATTATTCCTCGTGTGACAGACGCGCCGACAGCACTCCCTGCAGATCCTGATGGATTTCACGCAGCAAGGTTTCGGTAGTTTCCCAGTCGATACAGGCATCGGTAACGGAAACACCGTACTTCATTTCGCTGCGTGGCTGTTCAGAAGACTGATTGCCTTCATGAATGTTGCTTTCCAGCATCAGGCCAATGATGGAGCGGTTGCCATCTTTTATCTGCGCAATAGCCGATTCGGCTACGCCAGGCTGGCGACGATAGTCTTTGTTAGAATTACCATGGCTGCAATCTATCATTAAGGCTGGACGCAGTCCCGCTTTCAGCATCTCTTTTTCACACTGAGCAACATCTTCTGGACCGTAGTTAGGCGCTTTACCACCGCGTAAAATGACGTGGCCATCTGGGTTACCCTGTGTCTGCAGCAGGCAAACCTGCCCCGCCTGATTGATACCGACAAAACGGTGTGGCATGGCTGCCGCGCGCATGGCATTGATCGCGGTGCCGAGGCTGCCATCGGTGCCGTTTTTAAAGCCGACCGGCATGGATAAACCTGATGCCATTTCACGATGCGTTTGTGACTCGGTGGTACGGGCACCGATCGCAGACCAGCTGAACAGATCGCCAAGGTATTGCGGACTGTTAGGATCCAGCGCTTCAGTTGCCAGCGGCAGGCCCATTTCCACCAGGTTTACCAGCAGCTGACGCGCAATGTGCAGCCCGGCTTCCATATCGAATGAGTTGTTCATGTAAGGATCGTTGATAAGCCCTTCCAGCCGACGGTGGTACGAGGTTTTTCAAAATAAACGCGCATAACGATATACAGCTGATCCTTCAACTGTGCAGAGAGAGTTTGCAGCTGACGGGCATAGGCAAGTGCGGCTTCAGTATCGTGAATTGAACAAGGACCGCAGACCACCAGCAGGCGCGGATCGCGGCCAGCAATAATATCGGCAATGGTCTGGCGAGAAGCGGCAATTTGCGCTTCCTGCGCCGCAGTGAGCGGGAACTTGGCTTTCAGCTCTTGCGGGGTGATTAAGATTTGTTCGTCGGCGATATGCACATTGTTCAGCGCGTCTTTCTGCATGATAGCGATCCTTTTTCACTCGTGTATGCGGTTTGGGATCCTCACTGAGGATGGCGCTTACTTTATCACAGGATGTACAGGATGCAATCCATGTGTGTACACTTTTATTACCATCACTTTAAACCAACCAACATTAATTAATAAATAATTATTAAATACAGTTAGTTAGATAAATTATAGTAACTGAATGCAACACCAATAGTGTAAATTATTAATTACACCTAGAATTTCAATACATTGCTTTCATTTCAACCATGAGAGATTTTTGCCGTTTTACTGCCGCGTTCGATCCCGCCCAACAGCACGGTTCCCTGTGAAGCGCCCATAAAAAAAGGGGCTGGCCCTTAGGCCAACCCCTTGTTTGCTATTAACTTTGGGATGTCGCTTACGCGCCAAGACGCTCTTTGATACGAGCTGACTTACCAGTACGCTCACGCAGGTAGTACAGTTTGGCTTTACGCACAGCACCACGACGTTTGACAGAAATGCTGTCAATTACCGGAGAGTGAGTCTGGAAGACACGCTCAACGCCTTCGCCGTTTGAAATCTTACGAACAGTGAATGCAGAATGCAGACCGCGGTTACGAATAGCGATAACCACGCCCTCGAATGCCTGCAGACGCTTCTTAGAACCTTCAACGACCCATACTTTCACTTCCACGGAATCACCCGGACGGAATGAAGGTACGTCCTGCTTCATCTGCTCTTGTTCAAGTTGCTTGATAATGTTGCTCATAATTAAATCTCTATATCCTGGGTAAACTGATAGTCAGGGAAGATTACTCTTCCACCTGATCGTTTTGTTGCTGCTGATGTTCCCGTTGGAACTCATTTAGCAACCGTGCTTGCTCTTCAGTCAGAGCCAGGTTTTCCAGAAGTTCAGGTCTTCTTAGCCAGGTACGGCCTAACGACTGTTTCAGGCGCCAGCGGCGAATATCGGCATGGTTGCCCGACAGTAAAACTGGCGGAACCTCCATCCCTTCTAACACTTCAGGTCGGGTGTAGTGTGGGCAATCCAGCAAACCATCCGAGAACGAATCCTCATCGGCTGACGCTTGTTTTCCCAGGACGCCAGGTATAAACCGAGCGACTGAGTCAATCAACGTCATGGCAGGTAGCTCACCACCACTGAGAACGTAATCACCGATTGACCATTCTTCATCAATCTCAGTGTGAATCACGCGCTCATCAATCCCTTCATAACGACCACACACCAGAATCAACTTCTGATTGGTCGCCAGTTCGCAAACGCCCTGTTGGTCCAGTTTGCGACCCTGAGGTGAAAGATAAATCACCTTAGCACCTTCTCCCGCCGCCGCTTTCGCTGCGTGGATTGCATCCCGTAAGGGTTGCACCATCATCAACATTCCCGGTCCGCCGCCGTAAGGACGTTCATCCACGGTACGGTGCCGGTCGTGCGCGAAGTCACGAGGACTCCAGCTTTGAATGTTGAGCAGGCCATTTTTTACTGCCCGGCCAGTTACCCCGTACTCGGTAATAGCGCGAAACATCTCAGGAAACAGGCTTATAACACCAATCCACATCGCGTTCGCCGTTACGTTACCGGATTGTCCGGAGATCAAAAACCAGGATCCCAATCTACCTCAATGGTGCCAGTAGAGAGATCGACTTTCTTGATAACCTGTTCATCAAGAAACGGGATTAACCGCTCTTGAGCACCGAATGCATCTTTCAGGTTTGCCTTAACGACGAGAACGTCGTTCGAACCGGTTTCCATCAAATCAATGACTTTGCCCATTTCGTAGCCGTCGAGGTTCACTACTTTGCAACCCATAAGGTCTTTCCAGTAGTAAGTGCCGTCATCCAGCGCTGGCAGCTGCATTGAGTCAACCGTAATTTCGTAATTGGTTAACTGTGCTGCAGCGTCCCGATCGTCAATGCCTTTGACTTTGATGATCAGGTCCTGATTGTGGTGCTTCCAACCCTCAAGTTCGACCTGCTGCCATTTTCCGGCACGCTGGATGAACCAGGGTTGATAGTCGAAGATGCTTTCAGCGTCTTCAGTGGAGGAAAACACTTTGAGCCAACCCCGAATGCCGTAAGCTGCCCCCCATTTTGCCCAATACAATTGGGTTAACGAGAGGCGGTGCGGCCGGTTTAATGCTCATGCTCACCACCGTGACAGATTAAGCTGCTTTTTTTGCTTCTTTGATCAGCGCGTTAACGCGATCAGAAAGCGTTGCGCCCTGGCCAACCCAGTGCTCAATACGGTCCAGATCCAGACGCAGACCTTCAGCCTGACCAGAAGCGATCGGGTTGAAGAAACCTACGCGCTCGATGAAACGACCATTACGCGCATTGCGGCTGTCAGTAACGACGACCTGATAGAACGGACGCTTTTTCGCGCCGTGACGTGCCAAACGAATTGTAACCATAACATCCTCATTAGTTAATAAAGCGCTCGGGTCCCATCGAGGGATGGAACCCGAGCGCAATATAAAAAAGCCCGAAAATTTTACTCATTTTGGCGAAAAAAGCAACCTGAGCGTGCTAATTTTCTGGCTATGTATCAGTCGCCTTAGCGACCAGGGAATCCGGGCGGCATCATACCTTTCATGCCACGCATCATTTTGGCCATGCCGCCCTTCTTCATTTTCTTCATCATGCGCTGCATGTCATCGAACTGTTTTAGCAGTCGGTTAACATCCTGCACCTGCATACCGGAGCCCGTAGCAATACGACGCTTACGTGAACCTTTAATAATTTCTGGCTTCTCACGCTCTTTGCGTGTCATCGAGTTGATGATGGCTTCCATGCGCACCAGCACTTTGTCATCCATCTGCGACTTAACGTTGTCAGGCAATTGGCCCATGCCCGGCAGCTTGCCCATCAGGCTGGCCATGCCGCCCATGTTGCGCATCTGCTTCAACTGATCGAGGAAGTCGTTAAGATCAAAGCCGTCACCGGTTTTGAGTTTCTTCGCCAGTTTCTCCGCCTGATCGCGGTCAACCTTGCTTTCGATATCTTCGATCAGCGACAGCACGTCGCCCATGCCGAGAATGCGCGAGGCGATGCGGTCTGGATAGAATGCTTCCAGCGCTTCGGTCTTCTCACCCATACCCATGAATTTGATCGGCTTGCCGGTAATGTGACGAATCGACAGCGCCGCACCCCCGCGCGCATCACCATCCACTTTCGTCAGAATCACACCGGTTAACGGCAGCGCTTCATTAAAGGCTTTCGCTGTGTTCGCCGCATCCTGACCGGTCATGGCATCGACAACAAACAGGGTTTCTACCGGATTGATCGCGGCATGTACCTGTTTGATTTCGTCCATCATAGCTTCATCGACGTGCAAACGACCGGCGGTATCCACCAGTAACACATCGTAGAACTGCAGCCTGGCTTCTTTCAGCGCATTCTGCACGATATCGACAGGCTTCTGACTCAAGTCAGACGGGCAGAAATCAACACCCACTTGCTCGGCCAGGGTTTCCAGCTGCTTGATTGCCGCAGGGCGATAAACGTCAGCAGAGACCACCAGCACTTTTTTCTTGTGCTTCTCACGCAGGAACTTGCCCAGCTTCGCCACGCTCGTGGTTTTACCGGCACCTTGCAGGCCCGCCATCAGCACCACAGCCGGCGGCTGGGCGTTGAGATTCAGCGCATTATTTTCTGCGCCCATTGCCGTAACCAACTCGTTACGAACAATTTTGATAAATTCCTGACCAGGCGTCAGGCTTTTGTTTACATCCTGACCCACTGCCGCTTCTTTTACGCGGTTGATGAAGTCGCGCACGACCGGCAGCGCAACGTCCGCTTCCAGTAATGCCATGCGCACTTCACGCAAGGTGTCTTTAATGTTGTCTTCGGTCAGCCTTCCGCGGCCGCTGATGTTGCGCAGGGATTGCGACAAACGATCGGTTAAATTATCAAACATGCTCTCTCACTTAGGACCGTAGCGAGGCCGCCTGGGCGGCACAATGCGGCGGATTATAGCACGAAGCCTCAGCGATCTCTGCAATTGACCGTCAGATCGTTTGGAGCCTGATGAAGCTGGCGCTATACTGGTTTTTCCTTATCTGACCGACACCTGAAAGGATCTATGTTCGTTTTCGCGATCGTGGCGCTGTTCGCCTACTCCCTCAGTCTTGCATTGATTATCCCTAGCCTGCTGAAACGCAACGGTGGCTGGCGTCGTTTTGCCGTGCTTTCAGCTTGCGTGGCACTGATTGCCCATGCGGTTGCACTGCAGCAACGCATTTTTGCCGTCGATAACGGACAAAATCTCAGCCTGCTGAATATTGGTTCGCTGGTGAGTTTACTGATCTGCGCGATCATGACTATTGTGGCTTCGCGTAATCGCGGTTGGTTACTGCTGCCGATAGTGTATGGCTTTGCTTTGATTAACCTCGCCTTCGCCACCTTTGTGCCGAATGCCTTTATTACGCATCTGGAAACCACGCCAGGCATGATGGTTCATATCGGTCTGTCACTGTTTGCTTATGCCACGCTGATTATCGCAGCGCTTTATGCTCTGCAGCTGGCATGGATCGACTATCAGTTAAAAAATAAGAAACTGGCTTTCACCCAGGATATGCCGCCATTGCTCAGCATTGAGCGCAAGATGTTTCATATCACGCAGATTGGTGTGGTGCTGTTGACGCTGGTGCTGTGCACCGGACTGTTCTTTATGCACAACCTGTTCAGCGCTGAAAACGTCGATAAAGCGGTGCTTTCCATCCTGGCCTGGTTTGTTTATATCGTTCTGCTCTGGGGACACTACCATGAAGGCTGGCGCGGTCGTCGCGTCGTCTGGTTTAACTGCGGCGGCGCACTGCTGCTGACCATGGCCTACTTCGGCAGTCGCGTTTTACAGCACCTGCTCACTTCTCACTAAAGGAATTCTTGCGTTGGAACATGTTTCAACCACCACGCTGATCGTTACGTTGGTCATCATGGTGCTGGTCTCTGCGTACTTCTCCGGTTCAGAGACCGGCATGATGACGCTCAATCGTTACAAACTGCGCCATAAAGCCAAAAGCGGTAACCGTGGCGCGCGCCGGGTTGAGAAACTACTGCGTCGTCCCGACCGCCTCATCAGTCTGGTCTTGATTGGCAATAACCTCGTCAATATTCTCGCTTCCGCGTTAGGCACCATCGTCGGCATGCGCCTATACGGCGATGCGGGCGTCGCAATTGCAACCGGCATCCTGACGTTTGTGGTGTTGGTGTTTGCCGAAGTGTTGCCGAAAACGATTGCAGCGCTCTATCCCGAAAAGGTCGCCTATCCGAGCAGTGTGCTGCTGGGCCCGCTGCAATACGTCATGCTGCCGCTGGTGTGGCTGCTTAACACTATTACACGCATTCTGATGCGCATGGTAGGCATCAAAACCGATGGGGCCATCAACTCCGCGCTGAGCAAAGAGGAGCTGCGCACCATCGTTTATGAGTCGCGCTCCCTGATGTCACGTCGCAACCAGGACATGCTGCTATCGGTGCTAGACCTGGAAAAAGTCAGCGTCGATGACATCATGGTGCCACGCAATGAGATCGTCGGGATTAATATTAATGACGACTGGAAATCAATTGTGCGTCAGCTTAGCAACTCCCCTCATGGACGCATTGTGTTGTTCCGTGACTCGCTGGACGATAGCGTAGGCATGCTGCGCGTGCGCGAAGCCTGGCGCATGATGACCGAGAAAAAAGAGTTCAACAAAGACCGTTTGCTGCGCGCGGCCGATGAAATCTACTACGTGCCAGAAGGCACACCGCTGAATGTGCAGTTGGTAAAATTCCAGCGCAATAAGAAGAAAGTCGGTTTAGTGGTGGATGAGTACGGTGATATCAAAGGGTTGGTGACCATCGAGGATATTCTGGAAGAGATCGTCGGTGATTTCACGACTTCCATGTCTCCTTCTCTGGCAGAGGAGGTGATGCCTCAGAATGACGGCTCAGTGCTCATTGAAGGCAGCGCCAACGTGCGTGAAATCAATAAGGCCTTTAACTGGGCGTTACCTGAAGATGAAGCGCGGACGATTAATGGCATGCTGCTGGAAGCGTTGGAAGAGATTCCGCTGGTTGATACACGCGTGAAAATCGGTAAGTACGATGTCGATATCCTCGACGTGCAAGACAACATGGTGAAGCAGGTGCGCATTACGCCGCTTCATCCACTGAAATCCTCCATCGGTTCTTGATGGCAAAAAAACGCCGCGAACATCGCGGCGTTTTCATTTCTGCTCAGGCAGCCACTAGATGTGCAGCTCTTTCAGCTTCTCAGCCGGCAGTTTCAGATCTTCGTTACGGTTCACGCCAATGTCATGCGCTAACACGTTGCGCGCAATCTGCTGCGCTTCATCAAGTGAGTGCAGTTTGTAGCTGCCGCACTGATATTCATTCAGCTCTGGGATCTGGCTCTGCTCTTTCACTTTCAGAACATCTTCCATCGCCCCTTTCCACGCTTTCGCCACGCGCTGCTCATCCGGTTCACCAATCAGGCTCATATAGAAGCCGGTGCGGCAGCCCATTGGGGAGATATCAACGATTTCCACGCCATCACCGTTGAGGTGATTACGCATAAAGCCTGCAAACAGGTGCTCCAGCGTATGGATGCCGCGCTCAGTCAGAATATCGATATTCGGACGGCAGAAACGCAGGTCAAAAACGGTGATGGTATCGCCATGCGGAGTATTCATGGTTTTCGCAACGCGCACGGCAGGTGCGCCCATGATGGTGTGATCAACAGTAAAACTATCCAGTAGTGGCATACGTCACCTCCTGTTTTGAGATTTTTTTTAAAACGATGAAACTTTTCCGTTCGCCCAACGTCTGAATATATGAAAGACGCGCATTTGTTATCATCATCCCTGACAACAGAGATGTTAATTTTGGCCACAATGATGTGGCCATTTTCTTTTTAGCCTTCGCGACCCGCCAGGTAGCTTTCGAAATCCAACGTATCGCTCTGTTCCAGCTTCTGTTGTGCCTGCACCGACTCTAACGCCTGACGACTAAAGTCATCTTCACTGAGAATCTCTAACGGCTCTTCACACAGCAGATGACGATACTGCTCAGCCAATGCCACGCCAGCGCCTGTTAAACCATTCTCTTTGATTGCATGAAGGATGCGCGCTGAATAGGTTAGCTCAGGATCATCAAACGATGCCACCAGTTGATCGCAAACCTGTTGATATTGCGTGCTGCCGTAGTTGCTGTCGAGCACTTCCGCCACGCGTCGCAGATCGGCAAACAAGGCTTTACCCACATCTACCAGCGGATGTTCGGTATCGCTACAGCCCACGCCAATCACCTGGCCAGGCTTACGCCCTTCCATCACCACGCGGTTCCAGTTCTTGCGGCTGCATAACAATTCGTCCGCGTTCATCTCCGGCGCGTCCGCCAGCGTACACCAAATCAGGAACAGATCGAGGAAACGCGCCTGATTAGCGTCCACGCCAATGGCAGAGAACGGGTTGATATCCAGCGATCGCACTTCGATATACTCAATGCCACCGCGCAACAGTGCATCAGACGGCGCCTCACCTGAACGCGTCACACGTTTAGGGCGAATAGGCGCATACAGCTCGTTTTCAATCTGCAGCACGTTGGTGTTCAGTTGCAGCCAGTTGCCGTCTGCGTCTTTGGTGCCCATTGCCTCGTACTCTTCCGACGGCGTTTTGATCGCCGCTTTCAGTGCTGCAACATAGCCATCTAACGAGTTAAAGGTAATGCCCAGGCCGCTTTGCGACTTGTTGGTGTAGCCCAAATCACTCAGACGCAGCGAAGTCGCATACGGCAACCACAGCGTACCTTTACCATCGGTTTCAAACGGCAGTTTGCTTTCACGACCTTGCAGGAAGGACGAACAAATTGCCGGTGAAGCACCAAACAGGTAAGGGATCACCCAGCCAAAGCGGTAATAGTTACGGATTAGGCGCAGATACCCGGCCGAGATGGTCTCTTTGCCGCTTTCCGCATCCTTCACATCTGCCCACTCTTGCCAGAACGACAGCGGCAGCGAGAAGTTGTAGTGCACGCCGGAAATAATCTGCATCAGGGCGCTGTAGCGGTTTTTCAGCCCCTGACGGTACAGGGTTTTCATTTTCCCGATGTTGGAGCTGCCGTACTGGGCCAGTTCGATATTCTCAACATCATCGACGAAGCCAGGCATACTGAACGGCCACATGCGTTCCTGACCTAACTCACGCGCAGTGTGGCGGTGAATATCACGCAGGAATGCCAGCGATCGGTCAATGCTCTGATCGACAGGGGTGATGAACTCCAGCAGCGTTTCGGCAAAATCGGTAGTAATCCAACTATGCTTCAGCGCTGAACCCAGAGATTCAGGATGTCCGGTGGTTGCCAGGTGACCATTGGGATTGACGCGCAAGGTTTCACGTTCAATGCCACGGCCGATACCCTTCAACGCGTCGGGATGCGCTTCCAACCAGGAAAGTGCTTTTGATACGTCCGGGATCACATTAACCTCCCGCTGTGCGAATAATTTATTTTTGTTCAGCATAATGTTAACCGTAGCCTCGAATCTGTGCGAATCAATGCCACCATTGCATTGTTTGTAATGTGGCGGTCGCGATAACGATATAACGCAGCGTTTTACCGATGGCGAGGAACAGCACCGAGGGCAGCCAGGCAAAGCGCAACCAGCCTGCAAGCACGCAAAGCAGGTCGCCCACTACCGGCAGCCAGCTTAAAAGCAGCGCTGCAGGTCCCAATCGATGTAACCACGTCATTGCTGTGTCATGCCATCGCCCCTGCCCTTTTGGCGGCATGAGGCGACCAAGAATGATGTTGGTCAGGCCACCCAGCGTGTTTCCCACTGATGCAGCCAATAACAATCCATAGATCGAACCCTTTTGGGCGATCAGTAAAGCAATCAGCACGGCTTCTGAGCTTCCCGGAAGCAGTGTGGCGCTTAGAAAGCTACTGCCGAATAACGATCCATAGGTCAGAAATTCATTCACAGTAGACGGACATCAACCACATCCATGCCAGCGGCTTTCGCCGCCTGAACGCCAAAGTCAGCATCTTCAAATACGACACAGCGTTCTGGTGCCACGCCCATCAACTCGGCGCAGCGTAAAAAGGTATCGGGTTGCGGTTTATGCCGCTGGACATCATCGGCACCGACCACAGCATCAAACAGGTGGTAAACGCCTAATGCTTCAAGCAGCGCTTTTGCCAGACTATGCTCACTGCCCGTTCCCACTGCCATCGGCCGGCGTCCGTGGTAAGCCTTGACCACCTCCATGAGCGGAAGTGGGCGCACATCATCCAACAGCATCGCTTTAAGCGCCACCGTCTTCTCTGCGGCCAGAAGATGGGGATCGTGCGTGGCGTTGTTCTGCTCAAGAATGTACTGCGCCAGCTGCCAGGTCGGTGCGCCATTAAAGGCCACCATTTTTTCCTCATCCATGGTGAAACCGTAGCGGCTCAGCACCTGCTGCCAGGCTTTTCGATGTGTCGGCTCAGTATCCAGGATTGTGCCGTCCATATCGAAAATCAGGGCGTCATATTGGTCGTACATTGTCACTCCATCGAGCACCACAAAATGAGCCATTACTTTAGCGTAATGCGCTTAGGTTGTCGCCAGGTGTGCTTAACAGCAAATGCTTTGAAAGCATTAGTATTTTTTGTTTTCGGAAAAAGGTCAGGTGGCGAGACCGTGGATAAATGGCGGTTTAATAAGTGGTTTTTGTTTGATTGGGAAAAGCGGGAGGGAAATTCAGAAAGCGTACGTTGATTGTTTCAAACAGATG
>NZ_MLFP01000033.1 GCF_002095465.1 Pantoea rodasii
CGCGCCGGCAACGGCGATGGCGGAAAGGGTCATTTTCATGGGTTCAGTCCTGTTGCGGGCGGCGTTCAGGTTGGGTCCAGGGCACCTCGGGGAAGGCCGTCAGGCGGATAAGGCCGTCCACGTAGTGCACGCTGAGCCGGTAGGCTTTGTGCGCATCCGGAAGCGAAGTCTTCAGGTTGCCGTTGATGGTGCTGGCGCTCAGCGTGCCCTGGACGATGACGTCGCCGGTGGTGGTGTCGGTCATTTCGTCATCGATGCGGAACACGGAGGAGACGCCGTTCTTTTTGATGTACTCGGCTTCGGCGGCAAGCTGCTTTTTCATGTCGTCACGGTTTTCTGCGGGAACGAAGCGCAGCAGGGCGGCGTGCTGGCTGTCCACGGTTTCCGGCGTGACGGAGAGGCGGAGGTTAATGAAAGAGCGCACCAGCATGCCGTTTAAGGCCGCGTCTCCGGAGGCGGAACCGGAGGTGAACGGGCGGTCAAAAATCATCGGAGTAGTGATGGTCCTCTGCGTTTTCGCAAAGTGCCACGCCAGCGCGCCCGTGACGACGGTGCTGGCGGCGAGAATAAACACGAGCAGCGAAAGCGCGCACAGGGCCAGAATGATTACCCGGTTGCGCCCCTCCCGGACCTGATACTTCATAGCGTTATCCTTTTAATAAGCGCCACCCGGAGGCGGCGCGCGGGTTACTGCATCCAGTGCCGGTTGCCCGAATCGGGCACGCGGCGGAACTGCAGCCGGAGCAGCGCGGTGGGCAGGTACCAGTAAAGAAGGTTCAGGAGCCACCAGGTGCCCTGCCCCTTCTTCAGGTGGCGAACCAGCAGCCAGAGCGCGGCGGCCACAATCAGCATGATGATGAACATGTCGCAGAGCAGGCCGATACCGGCGCACGCAAGGATGAGCACGGCCTCCTCTGTGGGGAGTCCGATAAGGCGTTTCTGCTGATTGAGGGTTTCCGGGAACTGGTACTGAAGCGATTCCCTGTCCATGCGGGATTAACCGGCCAGGGCGAAGAACGTGCGGGTGATAACAATAAGGAAAGCCAGGCCGCCTACGAAGAGCGCCGGGTTACGGGTTTTGATAAAGGTGATGATGGAAATGATGATTTCCGCGATGTACAACCCCCACTCGACGGTGCTGCCATGGCCAAACGTATCCTTGGCGTCCTGCTTCTGGCTGGAGAGCAGGTCTTCGGCGCGGACCAGGTGCGGCAGAGCTAAGGCCAGAATGACCAGCGCCATCAGCAGCACGTTCGCGCGGTGGCGCGAAAGCAGGCTAAAGGCGCGACGGGTGATGCCGATATGTCCCTGTGGCGCCGCCTCGCTGAGCGCCGGGCAGGCTCCCGCAGACCCCTGCACCTGTGCCGGGTGTGACGTGACAACTTTCATGTGTAAAACCCTCTATTTGAGTTAAAGAACTGTCAGTGTGCGTAAACAGACGTAACGCGTCGTAAGTGTACATTTTCTCAAAAAAAAAAATCTGTGACGCATGTCACACTTTTAAGGACTCTCATGCATTTTTTTAGGATTAATCCTGAAAGGCCGTGGCGTACGCTTGCTGCCTGTCCAGGGTGAGCCTCGAAAGGGGGTAATAACGCATGAAAGTAAAAGAAAAGATGGGCGACGGGCGCGGACGACCGCGTAAATATGCCCGCGGTGAAATGCAGTACCGGAAACTGTGGCTGCCGGAAAATCTGCTGATGGAATTACGCGTGGCGGCGCGCGTCCGGCGATTTACCACCAACGATGAAATCATCAGCCGGTTAATAACGTCGATGCAGTTTTCACCCCGCCGTCACGTCATAAAAACGAATGAGGGACAGCGGCTGGTTGCGCTGGCCAGGATGTTCGATGAGTTTATTCAGTCTCGTCTGGATATTATCCGGGCGGAGTTTCAGCAGAATGAAATGGGAAACGCGGAAAAGAAACCGTTCGACCCCGGAAAAAATACGGCCTTCAGCAGCAGCTTTCCGGAGAATTTACGGCGTGACATGGAAATCAGTGCCCGCTTTAACCGCCGCAGCGTGAACATGGAAATACAGCAGCGCCTGCTGGCCTCGCTGAATTATTTAACGGAGCAGCAGCTGCCAGAGAACGAAGAGGTCAGAAGGCTGCGCGAGCTGGCCCTATTATTTGACGAGTTTATTCTGGAAAAAGTGGTGGTGGCCGAGAATCCGCTCACGGGTAAACAGCAGGAGCCCTGATTAAAACCACCTGATGATTTTCATTAAAATTAATAAACAGCCTGTTCATCCCTTCCCTTTATTTCTCACAGCATAGCTTAAAACCAGAGGCATTGCCGCCGCAGCGGGAGCATTCACGCACGGCGGCCATGATAAATAAGTATATAGTAAATTCATTGGGTCATGAGAAGGTGAATAATATTAACATTCCTGAGTAAAGATACTGTTATCAAGAAGCTTTTCCTGAAATTTTTGACAAGCAGGATGGCATACACAGACTCAACGTCAATGCTATGAAATTTCCAGCCTTAAAGAGTAAGTCACCACACTCTTCACCCTCGCCTGAAAAAGCCATATCGTTTTATTTCACCGAATAATCACGCTTACGGAGTGAATGAATCAGAGAGAGCTCAGAAAAATAAATATCCTGTGCAACTGGATTAAAGCCACCATCAAGGGCACTCATCAGCCAGAGCAGCGGATGGTGCATAATCCGGTAGTGTTACGCTACCGGATTTAAACTCTTATACAGAGAATGTCACTCTTCAAGAATAAAGTATTTGCTCTCGGCTTTATCTTCAGCCGTGCTCATTCCTGTCAGGTTCTGGTCAATCATCTCTTCCAGCGCCTGCGGCCCGGACTCACCGCGCAGATGCAGATACATTTCAGTGAGCATGGCCATCATGATGCTGGTTCCCTCACGGGTGCCCGCCACGCGGCGTATTAAATCCCGGTTAAATTCTTCCATGTCGAATTTATTCCCCTCGCCCTGGTGTTTTTTCACCATCAGACCGATGCCGACGAGTTCATTCACAACGGAGGAAAAGTTAACCTCACCGTGACTGGCACCATTTTGCAGTTCAATCTGCACGAGTTCCTGCACTTCCCTTTCCGTTTTTTCTTTAAAGTAGATGTTCCTGCGCGCCATGCGGGTATTCCTTGTGAGCCGGGATTATTTTAATCCTGCCGGCTATGTTTAATTTGAAGTATTTTAATCAGGGAGCAATGCTGAGCGACTGCATTCCGGTATAATCTCGTATACCGTATTATTTACTCCGGTTTCAGTGTGTGTCAATCCGGCACTGTTTAATTTATCCGGGAGGTGTGTTAATCCGGCACTGTGAGGGTGGCCGGTGTGTGTTAATCCGGCACTGCAGCACGTTTTTAGGTGTGTTAATCCGGCACTATGGCTGCTTTTGATGTGTGTCAATCCGGCACTGTGGCATGTTTTATGTGTGTTAATCCGGCACTATGGCTGCTTTTGATGTGTGTCAATCCGGCACTATGCCACGCCAGTTACAATATAACTTATTGATTAAATTATATAGCCACAATTAACACACGCTACAGTGCCGTTTGCAGTGCCGGATTGACACACCAAACGGCACTGCATTAGCACACAATCAGGCACCGCACTAACACACAATCCGGCACTGTACTGACACACAATCCGGCACTGAAAAGTGTGTCAATTAGCACACAATTTAATTCATACTCGCTAAATACAGCTCAGATTTCAAACTAAGAATATGTTTTTAAAACACTAAACTGCAAGATTACATCTTGCGTGGGGTGTGATGAAATCTTACCCCTCAAAAGCGGCTTGTTAAATAACGCTATCTTCCTGAATTCTTTATATCCGTGACGAAGTTCATCAGAAGCCCGTCAGCGCATCGTGCGCGCCTGTAACGAATTATCTTGCCAGGGATGATCTGAGCGCGTATTTTTCACACGAACCCGCCTAGCGCTTTATGCGCATGCACGTGAGATTATCAGAATGAAATGGTTTGCTGTTCTCGGCCTTGCCGCTGTATTCAGCGCACAGGCCGCACCCGAAATGTGTTTTACAAAAGCCGGTCAGGATTTTGGTATTGATCCGCGCCTGCTGATGGCGCATTCAATACAGGAGTCGCGCATGCGTAATAACGCCCTGAATACGAAAAGCAGCGGCGGAACGCATGACGTGTGTAATATGCAGATCAACAGCTCTCACTTTAATCAGCTGAAAAGCTTCAATATTACGCGGGAAAGGTTACTCAGAGATCCCTGCATCTGTATTTACACCGGCGCATGGATCGAGGCCCGTAACTTCAGGCAGTACGGCAGGAACTGGGACAGCGTCGGGATGTATAACACCGGACCCAGTCCGAAGCTGATAAAACAGCGACGTGAATATGCGGCCATCATCAAAAGTATTTACCGCGTTCTGATCGCCCGCGATGAGGTTTACGCCGCGATGTCACAGCAGAATAAAAAACGCCCGAGCCGGAAAGCTTTCTCAGCGCGGACGTTAACACCGTTTCAAAATAGCCCCGGCTACCGGGGATGATCGTTATGATTTCAGCTTTGCGAACTCCTCCGCCATTTTCCACAGCGCCTGATTCAGCTTAATATCGCCATCAATGCCGGTTACCGGTCGTGTGGTGGTTCTTTTTCCCTTCGCCGTTCTTCCGGAGACGCCGCCCTTAATCAGATTCTCCTGCACGATATTAAATGCGGTCCACAGGTCGGTGCCTTTGTCATACCAGGCGCGCGGCTGAATAATTCGCTCAGCGGATACCGGCGGCTCTTTTCCGTCATATTTATACTCCAGCGCCAGCTGCCCCAGCAGGCGGCGCTCTTCGCTGTTGACCTGAATCGCTTTCATGGTGCCGATATTATTTTCCACCTTATCGAACACGCCCAGCACCTCATAAGCACCTTCGATAACCTGCGACACAATATCCCCTTTATGCGGCACGCTGATTTCACCGAACGATTTCCAGCACACCAGACCATTACTGCACACCTTCCGGAAAATACCGGGGATCATTTTATAACTGCTGGAGCCGTCATGGCTGTTCAGTAATACTATTTCGGGCACTTCTTCGCCGCCGTTATTATTTCCACGGCGCAGGCGGATCATGTGCTTGGTAAATTCACGACGCTCAGGATCGCGCACGCGCGACTGACTGGCATAAAAAGGTTCAAACCCTTCTTCACGCAGTTTATCCAGCAGCGTAATGGTAGGGATATAAGTGTAACGATCTGAGCGCGAATCGTGTTTCTCTTCGGAAAATGCACTCGGCACGACGCGCATTAATTCTTCATTGCTCAGCGGGTTGTTTTTACGGACGGAAACGGGAGCAGCGTAGCGGGTTGATAAACGGACCATAGTAATATTCCTTAAATAAATGAGAGTGAAAAAAAATAAATTCTGTAACCGGGCTTATTGCCCGGCGTCGTAGTATTCGCGGACAATAACAAATCCGGTGTCATATTCCTGGACGGCCACGGGATACCCGTTGCGGACGTAAATCTTCAGGGCCTCAGGCTCTGGGGTGGGCTCCTCAATCAGCGTCATTTCGGCAAATCGCGCCCAGTGCACGCCCGCCACGCCGGTAAACTCACCGTTTGCGCGGATCCAGCTGTACAGGTCCGAAAATTCAGCCGGGCTCAGGTCGCTGTTATCCTCGCCCTTCACCCGTGTTTCGGTAGATTCGGCAGCGGCGGTTCTGACGTTCTGTGTGTTCATGCTGGTCCTCCTGTTTTCGGTTGCTGAAACCATGTTTCGGTGAGTTCGTTGCGGCGAAGGGCAAAGGAGCATCGACGAAGAGAGGGCATAAAGGGGCGACGGCAAAAAGTTTTTGCGGCACCTGGCAAAAAGTTTTTACCGGCGTGCATTTCACCCCTTTCTGCACGAACCGGCGGTGCTACGAAAAGCCCTCCGCAACGGGCTGGCCGGAACATGCGCAGCCGGAGGGTAGATGAGCACGAACACACCCCGGACGGCTCCGCCGGTCCGGCCCTCAGCGGCCACGGCTTTTTGTGGCCAGTGAACGCGCGGGCGCCCGCCCGCTGCAGGGGTTGACCTCAGCCATCAGACCCTAGCCGCAGGCCCGGAACGCGGCCTTTCGCGGTCCGGCGGAGCTTACCGGCTGTGCCGGTTAGCGCAGTAGGGCTCGACGACCCGGCCTGCCGGGGAGCCGAAGGTGGCCATGGTCCGTGACCTTATGGGGTTAATGATTCAGAGGAGCAGCAGGAAGAAAGAAGAGAAGACGCAGAGAAGACCAGACCCCGGGAGAAAGCGCAGGCGAAGGGAGAGAGGCGGTGCGTCAGCACCGGCTTTTCCCGGCCCGCAGGGTCATCCCCCTTATGCTTTACAGCGCCGTTCGTGCGTTCTGCGGATTTCCTGCCATCCGAAAATGGCCAGTTGTGATCGCGGCAACATCGTCTGTCCGCCCCGGTGCTATAGTTAGCATCGGGAACACCGGAAGTTTCCTCAAGGTAAGCTGCAAAACCGCCCGGCACTCCCGGAGCGGGCGGTGAAAGGAGGCAGGGGGTCTCCTCCCCTGCCTTTTTTCGCTTTAGTCGATAACGTTCCGGTTATACACCACTTTCCAGTCATGGTATGCCGCGCAGTCGCGCAGCGAGTCGATGCGCACCACGTTCTCCGCCACGCCATTCATCATCAGCACGCGCTCAATGCCCGCAAACCAGCTTTCCTCCGGATTAAGCGGGAACCACAGGTTACTGTTAATCCCGCTCAGCAGCGGATCGTTGCACACGTGAATGCCCCGCCCGTATCCGGTTTCGCTGCCGGTCACTGTCAGCTCGCCGCGCAGCTCGCGCGTCACGGCGCAGCGCGCCAGCTCTGTCACCACGTCATCCCAGCACCACTCTCTGTCTTCCGGCACCGGCAGCTCGACGCAGCGCAGATGCTTGCTGCCCGCCCGGGCAGTGCGCTGTGCGAGACCCAGCACGGACGGTTCGTTACTTTCGCCGTCCGCACCGGTGAGCCAGAACCCGTTGTAATAAAAGGCCTCATCGCCGTTGTCCAGGCGGATAAAGCAGAATTCGCCCAGCGCACGCGCGATGTCGGCCTGCGTCACGTTATTCTGCGTTGCCTCCGGGGACAGGGTATTTTGTACGCTCATGACTGCACCTCCAGCTGCTGGCGCACGGTGCGCATGAAGTGCGGCCAGTTGCTGAACGTCATTTTCGGGACGCGTACTCCGCGACCGCTGTTAAAGCCTTTTACAAACGCCTGCGCCTGTGCGACGATTTGCGGGTCAAAATTCATATAACTCTCCTGAGCTTTTGGTTTTGATGAGGCCGCCAGCGCATACTGGCGACCGTAGAGAAGGCAGGGGAAACCCTGCCTTTTTTACGTCTGTACGTTACCGGGCTCCCGGCGAAGGCTGATGTTGGTCAGGCGCGCCGCCAGTGCGCCGCTCGCCCGCCCCCAGGCCACCTCACCCCGGCTGCCGAACTGCGCGTGCACGATATGGCTCGCCACAATCCACGCCCGGAACGAAGACAGCGGCAGCGCACTGTCCTGGACGGTATCGGCAATCTGCTGCGCCATATCGTGCAGCGTGAACCACAGGTGCTCGTGCTCCTCGCTGGCGCTGAGGCGGTGCTTTCCCAGCTCCGTCAGGGCCGCCAGACTTTCTGCCAGCCCCGGCGTCAGGCCCGGGATTTCTGAGTGATTGGCCGCCAGCGTGGCGGCGGTAAACTGTTCTTTCATCGTGTTACCCCTTTAATCTGTTTCCTGCGCATCTGCCGGCTTAGTGCACGTTCGCCACGTGTATCGCATATCCCGCTTTCAGCAGCAGGCGCAGATCACCCATTGCCGACTGCCACGCTGCTTCGCCATCGATACCCGGCAGTCCGTGTACCAGCGCCTGACTGACGCTCGGAATGCCCTGGCCGTTTACCCATGTTTTGGGAGATTCTGGCGTGGCGGTGTTGACGTTGACGTTGTGTGTGTTCATGGCATTTCTCCTCTGAGGTGGGTTGTCATGTTTCGGTCGATCCAGTCGCGGCGAAGGGCAAAGGAGCATCGGCGAAGAGAGGGCATAAAGGGGCGACGGCAAAAAGTTTTTGCGGCACCTGGCAAAAAGTTTTTACCGGCGTGCATTTCACCCCTTTCTGCACGAACCGGCGGTGCTACGAAAAGCCCTCCGCGCCTGGAATGGCCGGAACAGCGCCACCGCGCGCGAAAACGGCATGAACACACCCCGGACGGCTCTGCCGGTCCGGGCCTCAGCGGCCACGGCTTTATGTGGCCAGTGAACGCGCGGGCGCACGCCCGCTGCAGGGGTTGACCTCAGCCATCAGACCCTAGCCGTCAGGCCCGGAACGCGTCTCTTTGCGGTCCGGCGGAGCTTACCGGCTGTGCCGGTTAGCGCAGTAGGGCTCGACGACCCGGCCTGCCGGGGAGCCGAAGGGGGCCATGGTCCGTGACCTTGTGGGGGTAGTCATTCAGGGGAACATCCGGCAAAAGAAAAAGCAGAGACAAAAGCAAAAGCAGAATGACTGCAGCAGGAAGAAAGAAGAGAAGACGCAGAGAAGATCAGACCCCGGGAGAAAGCGCAGGCAAAGGGAGAGAGCCGGTGCGTCAGCACCGGGTTTTCCGGTCCGCAGGGCCGTCGGGTTTAACGCCGCAGTATCCGGTAACCCGTCACCAGCAGCATGATGCCCAGCGCCATTACAACGTATGGCAGTCCGCCGCCAAATGTACTGCTCACCGTATCCGAGCTCTCTGCTGCGTCCGTGAGCGCTTCGGCGCTCCGTGACAGCCAGGAACCCCAGGCGAGAAGCCCCAGCCCGGACAACGGGACCAGCCCTTTCAGCAGCACTATCGCCAGCTTATCGC
Organism: Pantoea rodasii; assembly: GCF_002095465.1. Taxonomy (GTDB): domain Bacteria; phylum Pseudomonadota; class Gammaproteobacteria; order Enterobacterales; family Enterobacteriaceae; genus Pantoea; species Pantoea rodasii. Next base: position 8,824 of record NZ_MLFP01000033.1, read on the forward strand.
CCGCAGGTTCATTTGCCCTGGATGCCATCACCCTCGCCAGCAGCAGGCAAATTACGATACCCATTGCGTATTCGGTCGGGGTGAGCGCATGCGGGAAAACAAAATAAAAGAGGGTGACCCAGATGCCATTCAGCACGGCGGCCAGAAGCCAGAAACTCATGTCAGATACCTCACTCCGGTTTAAGGATTAACGGGCTTATCGGTCTTTGTCTCGATGCAGCGCACCATACCTGCACGGGGGAAATCGGACATAATGCCCCGGGGTTTAGTTATGCTTTCCCTGAACTGTTCGCAGACGTCCATGTTGGGCATGGGCGTGACGTTCCAGCTGCTGCCACCGTGCACGCCGGTCGCAATAACGAGATATACAAATACGTGTGTCATTGATTGTCCTTTTCAAGATGGCTCCTGATTCACAGGATCAGGGTATTTCAACAGATTGCCCCACACTGTGAAAGCGCACGGGACTGTTACCTTCAGCGTTTCAGCATCAGCCGGTTCGGCAGCGCCAGCCTGTCAGCATCCAGCGCCGCCTCCGTCGCGCCATTGACTTCGGCCTGAATGTCCAGCATGAGTCGCCAGAGCGGCTCTTCCCGGTACCAGGTAGGATCCAGATAGCGGCAGGAGGTAAACTTCGGCAGCCATGCTATTACCAGGTGAAAAACGTCGGATTCAAAGAACTCCTGCTCCTGCTGCCGCGCATACCATGTGCCCACCGTCAGCGGCGTCTGAAACTGTAATTCAATGGCCGACTGTCTGAGGCGCTGCTGGTAACGTCTGAGCTTCTGCTCGTGCTGCCTGCGTTCGTGGCTGATCTGCCTGTCGACACGGTGTGCGCTGCGTTTATCCAGGCGTTCGCGCTGTCTCAGCGCCGTCACCGGAAACAATCTGGGCGCGGTGTCCTGCGGCAGCGGTGACGGGCAACGCTCACCCCGTGAGGCAATCAGCGTATCCAGCGCGGTCATGTATTCCACTGCTGCGGGCGAAAAGCGATCGCGCGGGGAATATTCCGGCACGATGCGGCGCAGATGGTCTGATGTCACCGTGCGGGTGTCGCAGTAATGACGCAGAAACGCGCTGGCATACGGATGGGCACCGCGCTGTGTGCTGCCCTGCAGGCGCTTTTCAACGTCGGCAATCGCCAGGCTGACCGCACGCGTGTACGGACAGGCAGGCACAAGCGAAAGAGATCGGGGGATGATGTTCATGGTTTTTCTCCGGGTTGAATGACCGCCCCTCCGGGCGGTCTGCCGCTTTCAGCTTTCGCTGTCGTTCGCGTCTGCGCTGCCGTTTACCGCCGCATCGGACTGCAGCGGCTTCATCCACTGCGGCACCCAGCGTGTGCCCTTCAGGCAGGACTCCGCAAAGTCGGCGGCGTCACCTTTTTTCATTTTCTCTGCGTCCTTCGCGTTGCCCGTTTTGCCCGCCTCCGCGAGCGCTCCGGCAATCTGCTCTTTACTCATGCGCTTAAAGAACCCTCCGGCGGTCGGCTGCCACCAGTCGGCCAGGTCAAACCCCATCGCGGACTCCAGCGCATCAAGGGTACTGGTCTGGCTGCGCCCGTAGACGCGATCCTGGAAGCAGCACACCGCCGTGGCGCTGCAGAATCCCAGCAGCCCGTGCACGTCGTCCATGCTCCACGCCAGCAGCCAGCGGAAATCCTGCGCCCAGTTCTCCGGCAGCCGCGCCTGCCATTCAGCCTTCTGCTGCTGCATAAACTGCCACGCCTTCCCTTCCTCCTTTGCCGCTGAGTCGGAAACCAGCGCGGCGCTGTTATCCGTGAGGGTGATCTTCATCGGGGTGCTGTCATAGCTGCCGTGGCTGAAGGTGGTGCGGCACAAGGTCCAGGTCAGCATGGCGACTGAAATATCCGGCTTTGCGCTGAGCGAGGCCTGCACCGCCAGCGACCGCTCACAGGACATGGCGCGGACAAGCGCCGCCGAATAGCCCTCTGACAACGCCTGCATATCATCCCTGCTGGCGGGCGTGGTTTTCTTCGGCAGGTCAGCCACGCGCTGCACACCGCGCTGAATCACGCACGTGCCGGACTCATAGCAGATGACCGCGCCCGTTTTGTCCTTGTCCAGCGCCGCCCAGCGGCGTTTATCCGCTGCGTTCTCAATGACGGCAATCTGCGCTTTCAGCTGCGGCTTCAGCGCTTCATCGTCGGTAAGACGCCACTGCGCGCGCAGCTCGCTGACCTCTGCATCTTCTTCCGGGGTGTAGTCCGGGCAACGATCCTCCGGCACGACATAGCTGCGCTTAATTTTGCTGTCCCAGCCGTGCATCCGGCCGTCCATTCTCACTTCCGTCCAGGCAAACCCCTCTTCCTGCAGCACGGCTGCTGCCGTCTGCTGCAGTTTTTCCAGCGCGAGGCTGTCCACCAGGGCGGTATCGATGTAGCCCCCGTCATCCCCGCTGAACAGGTCGGTGCGGATGGTGCCGCCTGCGGCCAGGTAAGCGTCTTTGCCCACGAAAGCAAACTTGTGGGAGCGGCGGATTTCCGTTTCCGAGGAGGTGATCAGATTGCGGATAACGTCCGCTGACGGATTGTAGTAACCGGAGGCCTGTTCCCACACTTCCACCTGACGTTCATGGGAGTCAGCGAGCGTCAGCGCCTGGCACTGCTCAATCGTGATGTTGTCAGCAGCCAGCTCGTCAAGGATGGCGGGCGCGAGGCCGGAAAGCTTCAGGCAGCGCTGCACGTGGCGGGAGCTGTACCCCATGAGGTCAGCTATCTGCGCGGGCGTTTTGCCTTCTGCGGCCAGCGCCTGAAATCCGGCAATCTGCTCGGCGGGGTGCATATCCTCGCGCTCGCCGTTTTCCACCATCGAGGCCGCGCGGGCCAGTTCCTCAGACACCCGCTTAACGGGGATCGGCTGATCGGGCTGGTAAATGCCCTGCGCCAGCAGCTGCTGCAGCGCGGTCAGGCGGCGACCGCCGCAGGCGACACCCAGCATCCCGTCAGGCATATCGTGCGCGATCAGGTTGTGCAGCAGCCCCACGTTCTGAATGGTGGCGGCCAGCGAGTCGATGCGCGACTGGACGTAAACCCGGCTGCGCACGTTCAGGGGCGAAACGGTCAGACGTGAAAGCGGGATCATCTCAATTTCCACTTTCTCCAGCGCCTGCTCTACCGCCGCCGCTTCAGCCTTATCCGTCCGGACCTTCGCGGCACGACGCGGGGCTTTTGCTTTTAAAAGAGATGATTCTTTAGATTCCTGAGCCGGGGTGTTGACGTTCTGCTGCGACATGTTGCTCTCCTCTTCAGGGTTAAGTGATGTTTCTCTGAGTTCCTTCGCCGTGAGGGCAGAACAGCCACGCGGGGTAAAGGCATCGCGCAGGGGGAAACGGCAAAGCCGCAGCCCGAAGGGACCGGGTGCCGCCGTTTAGCCTGCGACCCTTGCGTGAGGCCGCCCGTGTGGCAGGTTTCTGCACGGCGGAGGAGCACAGAGAACAAAGACAGCACGACAGGCGATGAACATGCCGCAGTTCCGGACGGCTCTGCCGGTCCGGGCCTCAGCGGCCACGGCTTTTTGTGGCCAGTGAACGCGCGGGCGCACGCCCGCTGCAAGGGGTTGACCTCAGCCATCAGACCCTAGCCGCAGGCCCGGAACGCGTCCTTTTGCGATCCGGCGGAGCTTACCGGCTATGCCGGTTAGCGCAGTAGGGCTCGACGACCCGGCATGCCGGGAAGCCGAAGGTGGCCATGTATCGGAAGTTTTTGTGGCTTCTGAGTGGATTTTTGACGTTGAAAACGTTGATTTTTTTCAGGAGGAATAACAGGCTGGCAGCGAAATTCGGACGAATAGCCGCGGTGCCTGACTGACTGCAAAATGTACTGAATAAACGGCTAAAAACTTTCTTATTTTTTTCCTGATAAATTGATTTTCAGGTTGCCGGCAGTCACCGTGAACGGCGCCGAAGGCGCGTTTCACGAGGCCGCCGCCCCGGCGGCTGGTTTTTTGCGCCCGTTCATGCGGCGGCTGACAGAGGAAAAAAAGCGCTATAATTCAACACGACACAAACCTCATTGTTGCATTTTCTTCCTCGTTTCAGGACGAAACTAAAGCCGTTCGCGACGTTCCGGTTTTATTCAGAAGTGCCCCGGATTGTGGGGCTTTTTTTTAATTCCGGGCATCCCTTCCCCCGGGTCTGTCAGCGCTTCAGCGCATCACCGACTTTTCTGAGAGCTTCATGCTCTGATTGCCACAGGTTCGCCGCGTAACCTTCTCCGCCCTGAGCATCCTCAAGCCGCATGAAACCCCATGCCACGCGCAGCACCTGCTCCAGCGCGGCGGCGGACACGCTCACTTCACACGCCTGCTCCTCCTCATCGCGCAGGTTGTTCAGCATCTCACGCACACGATCCTGGCCAACACCGTATTCAAAGTGATACCCCTCATCACCAATGGCGCTGAGCACCCTGCCCGCCTCGTCCTCCGTTATCTCCATACATTCGCCACAGTCCATCACATCGGCTTTTGTCCAGACCAGAACGGCGACTGACTCCTCCGGGCCGAAATCATCGGCCAGATTTTTACAAATATCGATAACGCTGCCGTGCATAATTTATTCCTCCGGTGGGGGCGGCGACGCCGCCCCGTCAGTTTATTAATCAGTCCAGCGCGGCAAAAATCGCGGCGGCTTCGGGGTGGGTAAAGGCGTAGTCGGTCAGCTGGCGGTGGCGGCGGCAGTACAGCGCGCACAGCTCCGTGTCATCGTGACGGTCATACATCCAGCTGCGGTGGTTCAGCACCAGTGAGGTGATCACGATGCCCGCCGCCTCGCTGCTCAGGCGCACGTCGCTGTGATTTGCCGGATTAACGAAACGCCAGGTTTCCTCCGCTGCGGGCTTCATGAAGCCGCCGCCGGACGGCAGCAGCGCGAAATCCCACGCGCCGCCGTCGTAATCCGCCAGATAACGATCGGCGTAGAGGTACACGTTGTTTTCCGCACGCATAAAATCGTCGCCGAACAGCGCGGGCAGGAAACGCAGTCGCACGTAGCCGTCAGGGACGCGCGCGGACTCAAAAGCAGGGGTGGCAATATTCATCAGAAATCTCCGCAGTCAGGGTGGTAAACCGTTCCGGCCTGTGCCGTGACTGAATGACAGCCCGGCGAAAAGCGGAGTGTTCATGAGCACCGCCGGAAGCCGCAGCGCAAGCGAGCACGAGGCGGGATTACGCACGGCGGTGACGCGAAGCATGAGCGGAGACGCAACGGAAGTAAGCGCGCTGAGGCGAGTGCGAACGGGTGAGGACGGTGAGCTTGCGCCTCTTGAACACGCAGCGGCCGGGCTAAAGTGAAGTCACGGCACCGGCCGCAGACCGCACGGTTTTTATTCCCCCCGCCGCAGGCGGCATCAGTGAGGCGCGCAGCAACGTCCTTTTCGTCTTGTCCACATCCGGGGTGCATATCCGCCCCGGAACCCTGTGGATAAAACTGGCCCTGCCGTGCGCTGGCAGGGGTGCAGAGCACTGTTCGATTTTTAATCAGTCACGCCCTGAGGTGTTTTTGTATCACGGCCGCGCGGCGGTACAGTTCAACCAGGTCATTATCGATCCCCTCAATCAGCAGGCCGGCCATGCGCTGCTCGCGGCTGGCGCCCTGCCAGAGGTGGCGCGCAATCATGTCGCGCAGGCGCAGATGAAATTCGTACAGCGACTCTTCCAGGTCGGCGACGTCGGCCGCCAGGGCATTGTTACCAGGGTGCATAGTGTGATCGTTCATCGTGTTCTCTCCGGTTATCAGGCCGCGCGGGCGTCGCGATGGGCATACAGGCGGCGCAGGCCGGCGGCGTGGTACTGCTCCATCAGCTCGATACCAATCCAGCGGCGGCCGCACTCCTGGGCGGCCACGCAGGTCGAGCCAGAACCTGCAAACGGGTCCAGAACAATGGCGCCGGGCTGCGTGAAGGTCTCAATCAGCGGTCGCAACGCACTGACCGGCTTTTCGGTCGGGTGATGGCGGTTGCCGGTGTACTCCCAAGGCATCACGTCGGGCAGCGGCTTTGCCGGCAGCGCCGGGCGCCCTTTGGCCAGCACGTAGGCGCTTTCGTGCTGATAGCCCACGAATGCCGACTTTGAGGCGTAAGGCTTGGTGAACACGATGTGGCCCACCACGCGGAACCCCGCCGCCTTCCACGCCTGCATAAAAATGTCTATCCGGTTCCAGCCGTAGAAGCTCACCGCCAGGCTGTTGTCTTTCAGCACCCGGAACATTTCGTTGCTCGCCGGCTGGACCCACTCGCTGTTCACGTCGTTGGCAATTGAGCGGCCGGAACGGTCCTTAAAGCGAGAGGTACGGCGGATCGGTGAGAATGAAATCAATGCTCTTGTCCGGAAAACCGCCCATAACCTGTACGCTGTCGCCGTGCATGAATCGAGACATAGTGATGCTCCTGTGTATGAAGGGGGCACCGGTAGTGGTGCCGTGACCTCCACACAGACGGGCGAACAGCGGAGCAAACAGGGGCGGATGCGCAAGCCGCACGCGCCGCCGGAGCGGACTGAATGTCCCGCGCACGGCGGGGAACGGATGAGCAGTCCGGCGACAGCTTCCCTTGTTTGCGAGGCCGCCCGGCTACCGTGAGGGCACGGCACTTTACGCCCGCCGTTTTCCGGCCGGAGGACGGCATGAAGGCGGAGCGCAGCGACAACCATTTTCATTGCTGAAGTGATGCCGCCGTGACCGGCGACACCAGAGGATCTGCAGCTGCACTCCGGGCAGCGCTATTTCCCCTCCCCCTCCAACAAAATGGCATCGATGGCCATCTCCAGATGCCACCAGTTAAATCCCTCGTTTGCATCATGATGGTCTTCGGCATACTCCATGGCCGCCGCAATCTCATCCGGCGTCAATGCCGGGTTAATGCTGAGGAAGTCCTCTGCCAGCCAGAAAGTGCCGCAGCACAGATCATCATCTGCCAGGGCATCCAGCCGCGCCCTGAATTCAAGTACGGTCATTGCTCTCATTACCTGTCCGGCGGGTTGTCCCGCCGCCTCCGGTTTTCTGATCATCAGGCGGGGTCTGTTTCAACCCGTTCGGCAGGGATGGTGTCGGCACAGTGGCGCAGGAAATACCAGCTGAGACTCGTATCCGCATCGAGCGAGGCGTCGGCCAGCGCGATTGTGGCCAGCACCTCTTCGGGCGTCAGCTCCGGTGCCACGTCTTCGAAATCATCAGCTACCCACAGGTGCACCACGCAGGGTGTATCGGGTTCAAAGCGCAGTAGCTGTTGGGCCAGCTGGCCAGTGGTGAGAGGTTGATTCATGGTCACTCCGGTCTACAGGTTGCACGGCATCAGCGCCGTGACGTCACGGCAGCCGGGCTATGGCGCAGGACGCAGGGTCGAAGGACGAAGCCGCACGCGCCGCCTGAGCGGACTGAATGTCCCGCGAACGGCGGGGAACGGGTGAGTCATGAGGCGAAGCCTGCCTTGCGGACGAAGCGGCCCGGCTAAGGTGAAGTCACGGCGCAGCCCGACAGGCGGAGGGTGGTTGCATGCATTTCAGTCTAAAAAAGCCTGGGATAAACGACTGTGTGGGGTCAGGAGGGGCGCGTGAATCTTCATCAAGGTCTGGTTTGTGC
>NZ_MLFP01000034.1 GCF_002095465.1 Pantoea rodasii
ATCGCCACAATCTTCATTAGTGGTTTTCATGCTTACTCATGCTTACCCTGTTTTGTTATTTATCATGTAGTTGCATGAACTCAGCCACTGTACATTGTTCCAGTGCTTTTTGACGTTTGCGCAGTTATGCGGCAAACTGTGGGGTAATCGGTGGGGTAACAAAACGGCGTTTCTGGCATGGCGACATCAATTAATAAGTTAAGTGACAGAAAACTTCGCTCATTATTAGGCGTTGAATCAGAGCGGCTGACGAAAATATCTGATGGCGCTGGATTGATGGTGAGAATTACTAAATCTGGCTCAATCACCTGGCTTTTCAAATATCGACTTGGTGGCCGTGATACAGAGGCCAAACTGGCAACGCTTGGGCGCTACCCTGACCTTTCATTGTCCAAGGCTAGGGAAATGCGTGATCAGTGCCGTCAGTGGCTTGCTGAAGGCCGTGACCCACAGAGAATGCTTAAGCTGGACAGAGAGATCACTCTCAAGCCAGCCACTGTGAAAGATGCTATTGAGTATTGGCTTGCTGAGTATGTTGATGGCAATCTGGTTAACGATACCCGCTACCGTGAGCGCTTCGAAAAGCACATATTTCCCCACATTGGAGATTTAGCTCTCTCTGACTGTGAAACGCACCACTGGCTAACCTGCCTCGCCAAAACAAAGAAAACAGCGCCGAGCATAGCTGGTATGCTGCTCCAAATGTCACAGCAGGCGTTCAAATTTTGCCGTGTGCGCCGGTTCGCTGTTTATCACGCACTTGATGGACTGACGATGCAGGATATCGGTGTGAAGGTTAATCGCCGTAAGAGAGTTCTATCTAATCGTGAATTGCGTGATCTGCTTACCGCGCTGAAAACAGATTTCTTTTCCCCTTACTACCAGAACATTATTTACCTGCTGCTGGTGTTCGGTGCCCGAACTGTAGAGCTGAGGCTTTCTGAAATCAGAGAGTGGGATTTAAAGGAAAGACTGTGGACAGTTCCTGAGAGTCACAGCAAGACTGGTGAGAAGATAATCAGGCCAATCCCTGACAAATTGTTCCCCATGATAAACCAGCTGGTGGAAGAGAACAGACACACAGGTTATCTACTCGGCGAGCTAAAAAAGAATACAGCTGTTAGCCAGGTAGGGGCATATGTCGCTAAGAGGCTGGGGCATGATGAGCACTGGCGATTACATGATTTGCGCCGTTCTTTTTCAACCTATATGAACGATTTAGGAATACCTCCCCACATTGTTGAATTGTTACTTGGGCACTCATTGGGCGGTGTTATGGCTGTTTACAACCGAAGCCAATATCTACCTGAAAAGCTGGATGCGTTAAATAAGTGGTATGAACGTTTGGAAATATTCTCAGGTAAAAATAAAAACATCGTAATTTTATCAGAATCCAAAAAAATCAAAGACAGAGGGTAAGGAAATGGCTGACAAAGAGCTTAAATTACCATTTTCGTATTGCAAAATTGAAAGAGGCGCATCCATTCTTGGGGTTAATCCAACTGATTTAATAAACTTAGCAGTTCTAAATAAGATTGAAGTTTGCATGATGTTAAGACATTTCTACAGCAGGGTTTTCCTGAGAGCAAACTTCAGTGAAGTAAAAGATTGGTATGGTACGCTTCAATTAAATAGCAGATGGAATTACCTTGCTGCTACCGCAAGAGAAATATCCAATCAGTCTGTGATTGAGTTTACAAACGCAATGTATAACCAACCAGAAAAACTTATTTCCGGGATTGATGTATTCAATGAGATGGAAGGAAGCAATCACGTAACAGGGGTTGGTTTTGCGTCAGGGCTTTGGCGCATCATGCCTGAACAGTTTGAAGGAACAAATTATGTTGAGAGATTTTTCCCTTCATTTTCACCCTGCCTCACAGGTGGAGAATCTCCTGTCGCTCAGCTTATGCCAGCGCAACCGTTTGAAGATTTCAAAAACGGGAAAAAATTTGATTTTCAAGACCACATATTTACTGCCAGCCATGATGATTTATGGGTAACCAGCTATGACCTCAAAAGGATACACAGAGCGGAATTAGATTTTGATGCTCTACCTGATTTGGGAAGCGTTGAGAGACTTGACATTGAAAAAACGAACAAACCTGAAATTAACATTCGTTCTGAAAAGGCTTTAGAAAGGCACGCACGAAATGAGCTTATAGTTATAAGTGCAGCATTTAAATATAGAGAAGAAAACAGCGAAGAATTCAACTCAGAGTGCATCAAGAAAGATAGTTCTTACAACTATTCTGCGTGGGCAAGAAATGTTATGGACAGGGTAGCCCTGTTCCCTAACCAAGAATGCCCAGTAAGAAGCGCGGATAAAGTTGCTCATTACATCAGCAAAGTATTCAAGTGATTAGCCCATTCTAAAAATTAAAAGGGGTGTTTTAATCTTTATCACACCCTCTTTAATAACAAAAAGCCCTTTCTAATAACTAGACGCCATTTTAAAAGAGTTAAACAGATTTAATACTCGCTCCACACAGCACGAGAACAGAAGGAAATGATTCCTGACGAATGTGCTAAGTGGAGGATTCATGCCAAATACATTATTCAGCCAGCCCACACCTGAACAACGCCGCAACATCCTTGCAGAGTACGGAATTAAATTAGATCGCCGTATTCGTGAGCGTGAATGTCAGGAGATCACCAGTCTTTCCCGCTCTACCCGCTTCACTATGGAAAATGAAGGTCGCTTTCCAACTCGCTGTCACTTTGGGCGCAACAGCTGCGCCTGGCTTCTTTCTGATGTTCTCTGGTGGGTTCGAAATCCTCCGGCAGTAGAGAACGTGAACAACCCATACAGCCGCAAATTGGCGTAAGGGGATGTCATGCAGAATTTGACTATTCAGGGCGCCGGCCCTTTAAAAATGACCAGCAGAGAAATTGCTGTTCTCACTGGTAAAGAGCATTTCCACGTTAAGCGCGATATTGAAAACATGCTCATCGACCTCGGAGAAGATGCATCCAAATTTGGTTGTATCTATTTAGACAGCATGAATCGCCAGCAGAATGAATATCACCTGGACCGCGAACATACGGAATGTTTGATCACTGGCTATAGCACAGTACTACGCATGAAGGTGATTAAACGCATTCGCGAGCTTGAGAGCGCAGGTCAGGCTCTGCCATCACTGCCGGAGGCTCTGCGATTAGCTGCTGATTTGGCAGAGCAAACCATACACCAACAAGCCCAGCTTGCCGAGGCTGCACCAAAATCGATTTGCTGACCGCGTGGCAGATATCAGCAAGGGTATTTCGATCCCTAATTACGCAAAAGCTGTGGGGATTGGGCCCGTCAAACTGTTTGCGTGGATGCGCGACAAAGGAATTCTCATCAGTGACGGCCAGCGCCATAACCTGCCAATGCAGCGCTATATCGATCGCGGTTACTTTGCCGTTCGTCAGAGCACCTATGACGCCCACGGCGAAACACGCGCGTCATTCACGACGATGTTGAGCGGCAAGGGGGAGCAGTGGTTAACGAAAAAGCTGGTGGAGGCTGGAATGCTGGGAGGTGAAAATGCAGGCGCTGAATAAAACAAAAGCGGCCTTGCAGGGCCGCTTATGTCGTACTGATTTATGCCAATTGGATGACCAGGATATCACAGTGATCGATCTGGTCAATAGTGAAGCTGGAAATCCTGCTTCGGAAACGGTAATTCCCGTATCGCTGAGCCATGCCGCTAATAGCGGTGAGGCTTTGCGAGTGACCCAAAGTCACTCACAACCAAAACAACACATAATCTGGGCAGTTCTGAACTTCTATCCCACCGGGGGAAAAATCCCAACCACCAATGGAGGATGGGATTACCAACCCACTGACACCCAAAATTTGGGTGTCGAGTTGCAGATTTGCAACTCACCGCCTCATTTTGAGGTTGTCAGGGAATTCAATAAGTTAGGTTGTTTTTTAACATCATGCATAGGGTGTGCTGCAGTGCAGTACACCCCTCAGGCTGAATCCGCTGTTTTATATCATTTTTGGATTCAAAGCGGGCAATCTTACGCTGTGATGCTTTTAGCTTCTGCTCACAAGCGTCAATTACCCACGCTGAGAAATTTGAACTTGGTTTTTCTGACTTCTCACCTTCAACACAACTGTCAATTTCTTCAATAAGTCCGTGTGGAAATCTGATGTGTTTTTTAGCTGATTTATTGTTGTTGTTGCCAGTAGCCATCTTTGTAATCCATAGGTTAGGTGTGAACACACCATACACTAAAAAAATGGCGATTAAAACTGTTGACGTGGGTACACACTCAAATGTAAGGTGGGTGCACACCAAGTTTGAGTTAAGGTGTACATGTAGCGAAGCCCGGAAGTGCGTCAACACTAACCGGGCCTCTAACCACAACGTTATCTACAGTAACGAGGCAGCTATGCAAGATCATATCACACACCCGCAAGGCGGAATAACTACACCTGGCGTTTTCTAGCTATTAATCGGCACGATAAAAATGCCAAGCCCTGCAGGTTGTCCATTGAAGCCGCAACAGAGCGAGAAGCCCGCCGTATTCTTGCGCCGCATTTCATCCTTTCGCTTGCTGCACGCCTACCACTTCCGGAGGTGCGCAATGCATAGCATTCAAGCCAATCAGCGCCGGAAGAACAGCCGCGGCGAACTGGTCACCGTAATTGCTGCAGCATTCAATCGTGTTGCCTTTGTTCGTGATGGTTTCACATGCCCTTGCACATGGGCAGAAATCCGATTCACCAAAGAATTCACTCAGGTGCAGGGGGTGACTCATGTCTGAGCACAACACAATCATGCTTGATAACGCCCTGTTCGGCATTGAATCGCTGCTTGTTGCGTCAATGGAGTTGGATCACACCGATGAAGGCGAGCACGAAACCGCTATTGAACTGCTGGACATGGTTCTGAAGCGCTGCCGCAAACTGCGTAATTCTATTGATGAGGGGGTGAGCCATGCATAAGCATGAACTCAAGCAGTATGCATCCACAGCAGCTCAGCTGAACTCACTTCTGGTGGTGCTGGCTGGTAGCGGTGATGAGGTATCCAGCGTTGACCGTGAGAACTTAATTGAATTGGCAGAAAAGCTGTCAGGTCAGGTTGCGGCCTTTTTGCTTGCCGAAAGCCACTTGCCGGAGGTGGAACATGCCTAAAGCAAACATCACATCTGTTGGTTCGTCCCGTTTCAACACCGGAATGCAGGGTCTGCATCAAGCCTGCGCGTTATTGATTGCTCTGGAGCATGGCAGCACTGAAATGGAAGGAGATGACGTTACCGCCGCTATTGCTGGAATTAATAACATCGTTCGCGGCGTCAGCCAGGACATGGATCAGGCCATGTTGGAGGGGGCGAATAATGCGTGATATTTACCATCTCATTTCTGGCACTGATTTTCGCTCAATGAGCGACAGCGATTTAATCATGGCTGCAGATCAGTACGATGCCGCCGCTATCGGTATCACCAGTGCTTTGAGCCTGATTGGAAACCTGATTTTTGAAGCTGACTGCAGCGGGGAATATTCAGGAGATGAAGCCAAACGAGATTTAGCGCTGGCGGGTTCTGCGCTGCGCAACCTCCCGAGGCTTCAACAGGCATTGCTTTCAAATGCTGATCACGCACGTACCGAGCAGAGTAAGCGTGAAAACAAAGGGGCGAGAAAATGACAGCACGACTGCGTAAAGCCCCCAACGTTAAACACCTGCCACTTGATCCCGGTGAAGAAGCAATCATTTTTGCGGGGGATGATGCCTGGACGTTTGCTAAAGCGTGGCAGGACTCAAACCCGATGAATGACAAGACGCCACCGGTAGTTCTGAGCAGCAAAGAATTAAATGACCTCAATTCTCTCACGATAGTCAGTGAGGGACGTCATTACGTGAGCGTATATCGCGGCGGCAACCTGAGTGAGATTCAGAAAACCATGATAGCCACTAAGCTTGCGCTGGCTGGTGTCAGGTCTGCACAGCTGTATAGCGAGGCTTACCTGCTGCTTGAGGACTGGAGCTCTCAACTGCCACGGCTCAGAGATGAAGCGGAAAAAGGCGAAAGCGTTGTTATCAGCCTGCCAGTGAAGAACGTCAGGCCAGAGCCGGGTGAAGAACTGAAAGCGCGAGTTGAGAGCCGGGATGATGGCTTGTTCTGGATCACGCCAAAGGTCGATAAAGACAGCGGTGAGATCATAAACAATGAGGCATGGCTTTGTTCGCCTCTTGAGGTAGTCGGTTCAGGTAGTGACGGCGCAGAGCGTTATCTGGTGCTCCGCTGGCGCTCACCTCGCGGCAAAGAAGATATTACCCGGCCAATTCCAAGCGCTGATATTGGTGAGCGTGACGGCTGGAGAGCGTTAAAGGCTGGTGGCGTGAATGTCACGACTAAGAGTTCATTCCGGGCAATCCTGGCTGACTGGCTACAGCAAAGTGGCAGCGGTCAGGAATGGATCATCAGTCAAACCACTGGCTGGCACCATGGCGCTTACATTATGCCTGACGGTGAAGTGATCGGAGAGCCAGAGACGCCAATCCTATTTAACGGGCGCAGTGCTGCCGCATCTGGCTATGCAGTATCGGGAACGCCTGACAGCTGGAAGAAATCAGTGTCACGTTTGGCATGCGGTAACCCGTCAATGATGCTGGGAGTTGCTGCCGCGCTCTCTGCGCCACTGATTGGGCTGGTGGGCGCTGATGGGTTCGGGGTGCATCTGTTCGAACAGTCGAGCGCTGGTAAGACAACCACGGCCAACATTGCCAGCAGCTTATGGGGTGAGCCAGATGCGTTGCGCCTGACGTGGTACGGCACTGCATTGGGTATAGCCAACGAAGCAGAGGCGCACAATGACAGCCTGTTACCGCTTGATGAGATTGGTCAGGGCAGCAGCGCTAAAGATGTAGCCACTTCGGCATACACGCTGTTTAACGGTGCAGGAAAGCTGCAGGGTGCCAAAGAGGGAGGTAACCGGGAGCTTAAGCGCTGGCGCACAGTAGCGATCAGTACCGGTGAAATGGATATCGAGACGTTTCTTGCTGCTGGTGGTGTTCGTGTTAAAGCCGGGCAACTGGTTCGTCTGCTGAATATCCCAATGGAGAAGGCTTCAGTTTTCCATGATTACCAGAACGGCAAACAGCACGCCGATGCGCTGAAAGAGGCATATCAGGCCAATCATGGCGCAGCAGGACGCGAGTGGGTTCGTTATCTGGCGCTCCACCAGCAGGAGGCTAAACAGGCGGTGCGTGAGGCTCAGGCGCGTTGGCGAGCACTGATACCCGCTGATTATGGGGAGCAGGTGCACAGGTTGGTGAGCGTTTCGCCATACTGGAGGCTGCGTTAGTGATGGGAACGGCTATCACCGGATGGACGGAGCTACAAAGCCGTGATGCCATTCAGCATTGCTTTAACGCCTGGGTGAAAGAGTTTGGCACCGGCAACAAGGAGCATCAGCAGATCATCGAACAGTGCGAAGCGTTTCTGAATGCTTATGGTATTGGCCGTTTTGCACCGCTCAATTATGACTCACGTGATATGCCTATCGCTGATTTGATGGGATACCGTGATAGCGGTGAGCAGTTTGACGATCCCATGCTGTTCTACGTGCTGCCGGAGCCGTTCAAAAAGCATGTTGCCGGAACGCATAATAAGGACGTGGCCGCAAGAATCCTGCATGAGGCAGGCATGCTCAGGAAGCCGCCTAACGGTAAGAACTGGCAGATAAGGACGCCGCGCCTTAAGCACCTGAATAATGCCCGGCCATGGACTTACGTTCTGCTGTTTGCCCCGGGTGGGGAAGATGGTGAAGATGAATAATCACACACGAGTTTAAAAACACTTGTCCCACTTATCCCAAACGTACTTATTAAATATTAAGTTAATGATATATAGGGTTATTTATATTTAAATCTGGGATGAAAGTGGGATAAGTCAGGGGTGTTTTGGGATAAGTTGGGATGAAAATGGGATAAATGCTGACTGCCGTCAGGCTGGGATAAGTCTAAAAACGGTCGATTTGTCCCAAAATCGGGGCGACTTGTCCCAATTTCTTTAAACGATTTCAAATAAAACAATGACTTATTTTTTCTGGGATAAGTGGGACAAGTGGGATAAGTCGTTTTGCATCTATATACAAAAGTGAGGACTTTATGACTACTAAACTGACCAACGAACAGATTTACTCACAGGTGTTCATTCAGAAAATTGCAGAGCATCAGGATCACTTTGGCATGCCGGGTAGCAAAACTGATTTGCAGCTTATGCCACTGAGTGATTACCGTGACATGTCACAGCGTGATGCGTTCTTCTATGTCGATCACAACGGCTTCCTTCGCCACCAGTTTTCCGGTGAGGTGATGGCGTCAAGTAAGCAGCAACTTGATATCCTCATCGATCAGTTAAAAGCGAAAAGGCAATTCCTTGAGGATGCTATGGACTGCGCGAAAGAATAGATTTGTAAATTATTCGTTTGTATCCGTTCGAGGCTGTACGGGATAAAAAACCGCTGTTTACTCAGTTTCTTACATGTATATCTTGATATGTGGCACTCAGACGTGAGCCGCCACTGGCCGTTTGGTTTCCTTGCCTTGACATGGGCTTCCTTCCCAAACGGCCTCCCCCTTCCGAGCTGGTTTCACGTCTCAACTTACTCATTGTCACGAGAAACCATTCATGAAAAAACTGTTTGAACTGCGTCAGCAGAAAACCGCCCTCAAGAACGAAATGCGCACGCTTCTCACTGTCGCCGATGGTGAAAAACGCAGCCTGACCGATGAAGAAGGCAAAAAGTTTGAAGAGCTTCGTGCTCAGGCTGACGCGCTGGAAGTTGAAATCAGCCGCCTTGAAGCCGTGCAGGAAGAAGAGCGTAATCTGCCTGGCACCTCAATGACCGGCAAAAGCGTCACTAACGACGAACTCCGCACCTATATCCTTACTGGCGAACGCCGCGCACTCTCCACTGCCGTTGGCGCTGATGGTGGCTATACCGTTATCCCTGAGCTGGACAAAGAAGTTATGCGCCAGATGCAGGATGACAGCGTCATGCGTCAGATCGCTACCGTGAAGACTACCAAGACCAGCGAATATAAAAAGCTGGTGTCTGTAGGTGGTGCAGTGGTGAATCATGCCTCTGAAGGTGATCAGCGTACCGAGACCGCGACTCCGAAACTGGAAGAAGTTTCAATCAAGATGAACACCATCTATGCCTATCCGAAAACCACTCAGGAGATTCTCGACTTCTCCGAAGTGGATATTCTGGGCTGGCTCACCTCTGAAATCTCTGACACGTTCACCGCCACTGAAGATGAAGATTTTGTCAGCGGCGATGGAGTGAAGAAGGCGAAAGGCTTCCTGAGCTATCCACGCGCTGCGACTGGTGATAAGACCCGCCCATTCGGCACGCTGGAAAAAATGGTCACAGCCGGTGCTGCGCCTACCGCTGATGAGCTGATCGATCTCCTGTTCAAACTGAAATCTAAATACCGTAAAAACGCGGTGTGGGTAATGAACTCCAACTCAGCCGCTGCACTGCAAAAGCTGAAGAATGGCAATGGTGATTACATCTGGCGTGATCGTCTGGTGGCTGGCTCGCCTGATACCCTGCTGGGCCGTCCGGTGTACTACCTCGAAAACCTGTCTGACGCTGAAGCCGGTGAGCCGGTTCTGGCTGTGGGTGATTTCAAGCGCGGTTACTACGTTGTGGATCACACCACCGGCGTTCGCACCCGCCCTGACAACATCACTGAGCCGGGCTTCTACAAAGTGAACACCGATAAATATGTTGGTGGCGGCGTGGTGGACTCCAACGCGATCAAAGTGCTGGAAATTGCTGGCTCAGGTTCCTGATTCAGTTAACGAGGGGGCTTCGGCCCCTTTTCAGTCTTTGTGGAGCACACCAATGAATCAAAAAGAATTTGAAATCCGCACATCTGAAGTCACCGCCAGCGATAAAAAGCTGGTGGGCTATGCCGTCCTCTGGAACAGCCTGTCAGAAGTTATCTGGGATGAATTCCGCGAGCAGTTTGCGCCCAATGCATTCACTGACAGCCTGGCTGCTGGTGGAGACGTTCGTGCACTGTATGAGCATGACTATACCCAACTGCTGGGCCGCACCAAATCCGGCACTCTCCAGCTGTCGCAGGACGATACCGGGTTGCGCTTTGAGCTGACGCCGCCTGATACACAGTTAGGCCGTGATGTTCTGACGCTGGTGGAGCGTGGCGATCTGTCTGGCATGAGCTTCGGCTTTCGTGCGCTTAAAGAATCGTGGGATATCGGGAAATCGCCTTATCTGCGCACCATCACCACGGCTGAGCTGATTGAAATCACCGTCACCAGCATGCCTGCCTACCCGGAAAGCGCCGTAGATGTAGCGCAGCGTTCTCTCTTTATCCAGCATCCCGAGTTGCGCAGTAACACCGACAACCGCCGCCGCTGGGCCGAATTAGCGGGGCTGTGATATGTGGCCATTCCGTAGAAAAGAAGAACAGCGCAGCTTCACAGCTGATGAAGTCATGATGATGATGGGCATCCCTAATACCGGATCAGGCGAATATGTCTCATCCAGCACAGCGGAATCACTGCCGGCTGTCATGAATGCTATATCGGTCATCAGTGAAGCCGTGGCAACCATGCCGTGCTTTCTCTATCAGGTGCGCCATAAAGACGGGCAGGAAGAGCGGGAATGGCTGAGTAATCACGCCGTGGATTTCCTGCTTAACGAAAACCCCAATGAGGTGCAGACGGCCTATCAGTTCAAGCGCACGATGATGCGTCACTGCCTGCTGAACGGTAACGCTTATGCTGTGATCAAGTGGGGCCGGGACGGTCAGCCGCAATCACTCTATCCATATGCGCCGGGTTCTGTGGTGCCAGAGCGCATCGGCGAGCGCAAGTTCCGTTACACCATTACCGAGCCGTATACGGGAAAAGTTAACGTATACCTTCAGGATGAAATCCTTCATCTGCGCTATGCCACTGAAGACGGTTTTCTTGGTCGATCACCGATCACCATCTGCCGTGAAGCGCTGGGGCTCGGTCTTGCTCAGCAGCGTCATGGTGCCAGCGTCATGAAGAACGGGTTGATGGCCTCATCTGTCGTGAAAACCAAAGAGTGGTTTGATGATGTGAAAGGCAAAAAGGCGCTGGACGCGCTTGAGCGTTACAAAGGCGCAAAAAATGCAGGTAAAACACCCATCCTTGAGGGTGGCATGGACTTTGAGCAGCTTGGCATGAGCAATCAGGATGCAGAGTGGATCGCATCACGCCGGTTCACCATTGAAGACATTGCACGAATGTTTAACGTCTCGCCCATCTTCCTGCAGGACTACAGCAACAGCACATACAGCAACTTCAGCGAAGCAAGCCGCGCCTTTGCCACGATGACCATGCGTCCGTGGCTGACCAACTTTGAGCAGCAGATCAAAGCGGCGCTCGTTGCTTCCCCTTCAGTGCCCGGCGTCCGCTATCAGGTTGAGTTTGATACCGCTGACCTGTTGCGTGGCACGCCAAAAGAGCGCTACGAGAACTATCAGACAGGCATCAAAAATGGCTTCCTGAGCCCTAATAACGCCCGATTACTGGAAGGCCTTCCGCCGCGTGATGGCGGTGATGAGTTCAGTCAGGCATGGAAGCAGGAAGTGAAGGTCAGTAGCGGTAAGGAGACAGAAAAATGAGAGTCGGAGAGATGAAGCACCGCCTTGAGATGCTTTGTAAGGGGCATTTCAATGGCTGAATTGATTACCCTAGCCGAAGTAAAGCGGCACTGTCGTATTGAAGATGATTATGACTATGAAGATACGCTGATCGAAGCATATATCGCTGCAGCTCTGGAAGTCTGTCAAAAGCATATTGGCAAACGCTTCGACAGCGACACACCGGATATTAATTTTAATCCTGCGCTGAAGGTGGGCTGCATGATGTACATCTCTCAACTGTACGAGTACCGCACTACTATCAGCGATATTGAGGCCAAAGAGATTCCATTGGCCATTTCCGCGCTCTGGTCAGCTTTCCGCGATCCGGGAGTGTACTGATATGCCATGGCAACCCTTACGCCGGTGTACTGAGCCGGGATGCAACAAGCGTGTGAAGTCTGGTAAGTGCGATGTGCATAAGCGTGCAGTACAGCGCCAGCAGGACGAGCGCAGAGGTGGACGCCGTGAACGTGGTTATTCCGCAGCGTGGGAGAAGTATCGCCTGCAATTCCTCAAGTCTAATCCGCTGTGCGTCGAATGCCTGAGGCAGGGCCTGTATGTGCCTGCAAAGGTGGTGGATCACATCATCCCTATTCATGGTGGCGATGACGTGCTGTTCTGGCCGTCATGGAATCATCAGGGCCTGTGTCAGACACACCACAATCAGAAGACCGTGCAGCAGGACCCCACCACCAAAGCAAACCGTAAGGCTGGCATGTATCGCGAGCAGGAAGAGTGTGCAGCTAACCGCAATGACTGGATGCATGAGGCTAACCATGAATGAGAAAGACGTGACCAATCTGTATCGCTCACTGATGAACAGCCGTGAAAGCTTCATGCAAACCCGCAACAGAGCGCGTGAGCGCCTCGCTGAGCCACGCATGACGCCACGTGATCGAGAGCTCAGGGAATGTATGCGCAACCGCTGACGGCCAGCGCAGAGGGGGTGGGGGTGTATTTCAGGACAAAACCATAAGGCCAAGGCACCGCCCGCCCCCTCAAATTTTTACGCACGGTGATTTTTTTGAAAATAAAACGAGCAGGAAAATAAATTTTTTATGGCCAGACCTCCGAAACCGCCAGCTTATCTCGATGAGATTGCGGCCCTGCAATGGAAGGCAAAGGCTAAGCAGCTGGCGGAACGTGGAGACCTGACGCCAGCCGACTGGAACAGCTTAGAGCTTTACTGCGTGAACTATTCGATGTACCGCCGAGCAGTGGCAGACCTTGAGCGGCGTGGCTTCAGCATCACTAACAGTCAGGGCGGCGAGAGTCGAAACCCGGCGCTGAGTGCGAAAGCTGACGCCGAAAAATCATGATCAAAATGTCTGCGCTGCTTGGATTCGATCCGGTCAGCCGCCGTAAAACACCGGTTGAAACTGAAGAGGAAGATGAGCTTGACCGTCTGGCATAACTACGCGAACGCCATAAAATCGGGCGAAATTCCCGCCTGTAAACGGGTAAAACAGGCCGTCGAACGCTACTTTTCCGACCTGAATGATCCGCGTTACTGGTTCGATACCGCCACAGTTGAGCGTTTTATAGCGTTCTCCCGGCTGTGTCCGCACGTCAAAGGGCCATTGCGCGGAAAACCAATAGAGCTGGTGCCGTGGCAGCAGTTCGCTTTTGCGTGCCTCCTTGGCTTTAAAGTGATGGAAACCGGACGCCGTAAATTCAAAAGCGCTTACATTCAGGTGCCGCGTAAAAATGCCAAATCCACCGTGGCCGCCATGCTGTCCAGCTGGTTTCTGGTGATGGAGGAAGGGCAGCAGGATATTTATACCGCCGCTGTCAGCCGCGATCAGGCCCGTATCGTGTTCGATGATGCGCGGCAGATGTGCCTGCTGTCTAAGCCACTGCGCAAGCGCCTGACTATTCAGCAGCACAAGATGATTTACGCCAAATCTAACAGTCTCCTTAAGCCTCTTGCCGCCAAAGCCGCGACCATTGAGGGCACAAACCCCAGCCTTGCCGTGGTGGATGAGTACCACCTGCATCCGGATAACGGAGTTTATTCAGCCCTGGAGCTGGGCATGGGCGCTCGTCCTGAAGGTGTGCTATTCGCGATCACCACTGCGGGCAGCAATATTATCTCAGCCTGCAAGCAGCATTATGACTACTGCTGCCAGATTCTTGAGGGTGAAGAAGTCAACGAGTCGCAGTTCGCGCTCATTTACGAGCTGGACGACGAAGCGGAGATTGATGACCCGGCCATGTGGATAAAGGCCAATCCTAACTTGAATGTCTCAGTGGATGGTGATGCGCTGGGCGATGTTATTGCAAAGGCTCGGGGCATCCCTTCGCAGTGGGTGGAAATGCTCACCAAGCGTTTCAATATCTGGTGTCAGGGTGCTACGCCGTGGATGGGCGCGGGTGCATGGGATGGATGCAAAGCTGATTACAGTGAATCTGACCTGAAAGGCATGAGCTGCTATGCAGGACTGGACCTGTCATCAACCAGCGATATCTCCAGCGTCTGTTACACCTTCCCTTTCGGTAATGAGCTGCGTCTGCTGACGCGCCACTATGTTCCAGAGGCGCAACTGAACAACGTTGCTAACAAAAACCGCAGCGTGTACCGGCAGTGGGCTAAGGCTGGCTGGATTCGCACTACCCCCGGTGACTGCATCGATTATGACCGTATCCGTGATGACATTCTGCGCGATGCGGAGATGTTTGGTATTAGCCTGGTGGGATTCGATACGTGGAATGCCACACACCTCAGAACTCAGTTACAGGGCGCAGGCCTCGACGTGGAGCCGTTCCAGCAGACGTATACCCGCTTCAGTCCGGTGGCCAAGTCGCTGGAGGTATTCGTGAACCGGCAGGTGGTGCGCCATAATGGCGATCCGGTTCTCGCCTGGGCAATCAGTAATGTGGTGATGGAGACTGATGCAAACGCCAACATCAAGCCCAACAAGAAGAAGTCAGCTAACAAGATAGACCCTGCTATTGCCGCCCTGATGGCATTCGGTACCTGGCAGGCAGAGCATGAAGATTTTGAGTTCAGCATGAGCGATACACATAAACAGCGTCTGGCGACTTTTACGGGCATTTGAGGTGGACATGAACCAGAAAGATATTGCTGAAGCGCTTGCAGCAGCCATGAAGCGAGACGGGCATGAGCTGGACGGTGCTGATCGCCTGATTATCCGTAACACGGTATCGGGCAGTATGGCATCGCAGCGCAGGCGTGAGAGCTATGCACGTTCGGCGGCGGGGTCATTTAATTGGCAGAAAAAAACTCCTCCTCGAGCATAATCTTTTAATCTTCTTCGTATATGCTCCACCTAATAAGGAGAAGGTTATGAGTGAAGATTATTTCGATTATGACGCGTGGGAGAGAAGCCGCCCTACGCTTACTGAACAAAAAAGTCATCCGAACCATTGGTTCAATAGAGCATCGGACCTAAGAGCTTCAGCTCATGTCTTATGGCTGGTCATTGAATCAAAGCAAGTTCAAAAAGATATAGGTTATGGTGGTAGTTTTTCATTAGGTATTGCTTGCTACCCCGTATATCAGATGCTGTGTGGATTGGCTTTGGAATTGATAATGAAGGCCGTCATAACTCAAAAAAAATACCTTTGAAAAAGACGCACGATTTGAATGCCCTCGCAAATGATCTTGGCCTACCTGTTGATGACAAGAGAAAAAAACTTCTTAAATATTATAAGCATTACATTGAATGGTCAGGCCGCTACCCTGTACCGCTAAGTGGAAAGGATGAGGATTTAACTTCATTTTGGGCTCTCGCGAATTCAGTAACAATGACTCATACAACACCATTCAAGGGTTCAAAATTGAAAGTTTATCGCTCTAATGGAGCTACAAACTGGAAGCATTTCGATGACGTGTGGTGCTCAGTGGCTGAGATGTTTAAATTTAATGACCATGAATAGCTGCACATGGAAGATGCAGCTACCGCCTCTTTTCCATTGCAGCACTAACTGCTGGTATACTCGCGCTCGATTGGTTCTCATGCTTTTTCCTGCATTTGCTGCTGTGCGCTGTTCTGTGGGGTAATTCGTGGGGTAATAATTGTAATAAATTGATTCACCATCAATTAAAACCTTATAGATTCAACAGGATAAATAAAAATGCTCAGCT
>NZ_MLFP01000035.1 GCF_002095465.1 Pantoea rodasii
AACAGCGGACATTATAAAATTTAGACTTAGTCATCACTCTGAATTGAACACAACATCTCAGTAACACAGCTTTTGAAAGGAGTTCAATAATACTGATTTACTGCGTATTCGGCCGAAAAATTGGGATTAAGTGCGAAGGTTATTGTATCGCTAGCTGAGAATCCGCGCAGGCTTGACATAGCGAAAATTACCCCGGAGCTACGATATTGCTTTTTTGGCAATATGGCAGGAAACGAGATCATAAGTGGCTGGGTGATATTCTCCAAAAGGCAACAACAGGGCGTTGTCCTGATGTGATACGTGTCGAATAACAATCTGTCAGGCTCACTATCGCGAATACAACCGGTTTACCATAAGTTCATCAATTTTTGCTTATGGCACTGAACGGTTCAGTTCAGTTCCCAGGATTGACAACAACTGCTAATCACAGCACTAATAATCAATTTGAACGTAAGCCTTGGCATTGTCGGCCGCAAGGGAAAAGAGTCTGCGAGAGTAAAATCGCGCACTGCGGAACATAATATCAACATTATAGTTGGCGATGATTCCGAAATTTATAAGCGTTACTAAGCGATTAATGAGCTTATTCTTCATTCTTATCAATTAATACATAACCGTTGGGGTTTATAACAACATTTAAGGACGTAAAAGTGGTATCAGAGACGCTTGAGCGATAATTTATTGAGCAATTGCGTTTCAGTTCGTAATCCGTTCCTGCTTTATAAACTCGCTGTAAAGATCTCAGCGCAACGTGCATGCGATAAGCTAATGACAACCTGGTTAATAACTTTTTATCAAACAAGTGAATGTCAATTAGCGGTTAATCTATTGTCGTTTCATAACTTCGGAGATAATGGATAGTATGGTCTTCCCTGGTTCATTTGAAAATTCAGGGGCGAGTTGAGCTGCAACGGTTAATACCGATGTTTGGACTGCCCCGGCCTGACTTATCTGAACCAGAGAAGCAGATTCTGTACGGTTAGATCGGCTGCCAATGCAATCAACCACCACATGAACATGATAGTCATGCCGTATTGCATCCAGTACAGAAAGTAGCACGGCAACTTCGGTACTATATCCGGAAATAATCAACGCCTTACGCTTATTTTTGCCCAAAGCATTGACGATATCAGGCACCTGGAAGGGGTCAGCATTAGTGCGGAAAAGTGTATTCTGAGGAGTTGAATACGGTGTTAATTCAGGAATAACCTCGCCCTTTGCAACAGTCAGAAATAGCATTGGAAGCTTCAGCACGGCTGCAACTTTTGCCAGACTACCCGCATTGCCAGCAAGCTGCGTGGGCGAATTGGTTATGCTGGTATTGACCAGCGTGGGCTGCAAATCAGCAAAAAGGAACTGAACGTCAACAGGATTTAAGGTCAAATCATTTCCCATGATACAGCCTTCAGTATTTTGGCTGTTATCCGGGGCTAATCCGGTTCCCGATCCCAGTGCTCTGGTGCTTAACGAAAGCGCCGCCCCTCCGACTAAAATGCTCCCGGTGCCCAGTAACTTTCTTCGTTGATGATTGATCATGCGATGTCCTTCTATTTATAAAGTCTAATGTTCGGGCCCTTAAAGAGAGCTTCCTGACAGATACGCTTTTGTGGACATTTTCACAATCTAAGAGACTCAAGCAGAATCCGGAATGCCTGAGTGGGTGCTTTTCGGGTGGAGTAATAAAGGTAGTAACCTTCAAATTGTGCGGAGAAGTTATGTAAAGCTTCTATCAGAGTTTTATTTTCCAGCTTATCCAGGATGTGAAAATCGGGAATGCATATTAGTCCGGTTCCTGAAAGTGCAAAATCAATCAGGGTATCAAGTTCATTAACGGTTAACGTACTGTCCGGCTTGTGTCTGAATGTCTGAACGTCCGACTCAAACTCCCATTGATAGATTGTTCCGTTTCCTGGCCGCCTGTATCCGATGCAACGATGGTTTTTAAGGTCCGAGGGTGAAACAGGCGACCTATTTTTAGTAAAATATTCCGGTGAACCCACAACGGCCATCCTCATTTTAGGACCGATGGGCAAAGCCACCATGTCTTTATGCAGTAGTTCTCCAATACAGACACCCGCATCGTATTGTTCCTCAACGATGTCTTTCACCTGCAGGGTGATGTCTAATTCGATTGAAATCTCAGGGTAAGCGGACAGCATATGCGCCAGTACCGGCACAAGAATTTGCCGTGTGGCATGCTCAGGCGAAGCAATCCTGATATGGCCGCTAGGCATGTCACGGAAAGATTCCAGTTCAGTCAGAACGGTTTCAATATTTTTTAGTGAGGGTCGCAGAGTTTCCAGAAGTTGCATACCTGCCTGCGTTACTGAAACACTGCGTGTTGTCCGGTTAAGTAATCGAACACCAATACGTTCTTCCAGGCGATTCATCGCATGGCTGATGGCGGATTGCGAAGTTCCCAGTAGTGCTGCTGTCTTCGAAAAGCTTTTTTCTTGTGCAACTACAGCAAAGGTATGTAAATTCAACAAATGATCGCGATGCATTATTCATCCTGTGCCTTCT
Organism: Pantoea rodasii; assembly: GCF_002095465.1. Classification (GTDB taxonomy): domain Bacteria; phylum Pseudomonadota; class Gammaproteobacteria; order Enterobacterales; family Enterobacteriaceae; genus Pantoea; species Pantoea rodasii. Next base: position 2,524 of record NZ_MLFP01000035.1, read on the forward strand.
TGACACTTTTCAAACGAGGATCTGTGGCTATCAGCCTGTTATTCCGAAGCCGGCGTGCCATGGCGGCGGGTTATCCATACGACAAGCGTTGCTATTCCTGCAGTCCCCGCAGCCAACGTAGGTATTGTCCATGCGTTAAACTGGCTCAGTAACAGACCTCCCAAACCGGCTCCTCCAGAGAAGCCCAGATACATGACCGAGGCGTTAAGGGACATGATTAAGGGGGCGTTACCCTCACCGGCAGCCTCAATAAGTCGGGTCTGTTGTGGCGGGAAATATGACCAGGCGGAAATCCCCCATAATACAAATGCCACCATAAACGGATAACGGGCCACCCCCTGAGGCAGCAATGAACACAGAGCCAGAGTGGCAAAGGCAGACGTGAGAACCATCAGGCTGGGGAATAAGACGTTTACCGGCCCAAGGTGGTCAGTTCCCCGCCCTCCCAGATACATCCCCAGCACCGCGCAAATCCCCCAGATCAGGATTTGTCCGGATACCCATGCCGCGGGAATGCTGGTTGTCCCTGCTACTAGAGGGGATATATAGGTAAATACTGAATAAGCACTTATGGCCCACATAAGGGTAACTATCAGACCTGAACGGATGCCCGGGCGCTTTATTATCCTGAATCGCTCAGACAGGCTGGGTACATGGCGATGCTTTCCCACTGATACTGGAAGCCTGACAAGCATTCCTGCAACAGCCAGCAAGGCTATAAGGCTGACGACAAAAATGTTGTTCGCCAGCCAAAATGCTGTCCTACCAGAGAACCGGCAGGTACACCCAGCACCAGAGCGAGAGATGCTCCACCGTTAACCAAAGCGAGCGCTATACCTCTTTTCTCCGCTGCGACAATAATTGCCGCCAGTGCATTTGCGCCAGGAACGAACAAACCGGAGGCTACAGCCATAATCACCCGGCCAGTCAGCAGTCCGGTATAATTAGTCGAAAAACCGGCGACCAGATTCCCGGCCCCGAAAAGGATCATGGCATATATTAATACCCTGCGTCCGTCGAGCTTGCCAGTCAGCACGGTTAATAATGGAGAGCTGAACGCATACGTTAGGGTGAATACGGTTACCAGTTGGCCGACGGTGCTAACCGAAACCTGAAGATCCCTCGCTATTTCGGGCATCAGCGGGGCGATCATAAAACCTTCAGTTCCGATGGCAAAGGTCCCCATGGCCAGCCAGAAAACCGGCCAGAGGGAAGCGCTGGATTTCTTGGGAGAGTCATTTCGATCATTGCCAATTTTATAATCTGACGTTGCCATATCTCTTCTTTTTTTTATGAAAAAGTCAGCGCATTATCTTTTTCGTCAGGCAGCTGTTTTTGAGTGAGAAACCACTGGCGACAGGAGCAGTGCTGCAACCTGTTCAGGCAACGTGATCATCGCCTCATGGCCTGTCTGTAATTCGTGATAATCCCACCCGTGGTTTTTCGCATAAAGAGCTGATGGGACAATATTTGGTAAGACTGGATGAACACAGTGAATGAATTTCTTCGGGAAATTACCCCCCGGTTCGCCGTTGAGACTGAGCGGTGTTTCGTATGCTTTGAAAGGCATTGGCGTCATTCTGCGATTAACCCACTCAATTTGTTGCGGAACTGACAGGCCAAATGCCGTTGCCGGAGGTGTTGCAATAGCACGAGTACCGAAGACGTTAACCGCAGCATCAGTGCGGGCCTTACGCACATCAGGCGGCGCTTCATCTAATACTGACTTACCGTTGCTGCCCATAGGTGCATCGAGATAAATCATGGAACCAATGCGATCACCCATACGGTCAGCGACGCCACTGATCACATAGCCGCCAAAACTGTGGCCGACTAAGACGACGTTTTGCAGTTCTTCACACTCTATGACAGCCATCACGTCCTCAATAAAAGTATTAAGGTCGATGTCGTTATTCAGTAAGTGCGCACGTTCACCCAAACCCGTATATGTTGGGGTAAAAACAAGATGTCCTTTTGCCCGTAAAATCGCCGCGACATCTCGCCAGCACCAGCCACCGTGGAATGCACCGTGAGTCATCACAAACGTTTTTTTATCGCTGTTATGAGCCTGACTTTTATTTGCAGCAAGTAATGGTGCTGATGCTGCCAGCAAAGGTGCAGCGGATAGCATTTTGAGTAGCGATCTTCTGTTCATTCATTTTCTCTTAGCAGGTGGGCTATTCCAGAGTAATGGCGCATCCGTAATATGTTGGACTTCAAGGAGACATCGGCTGCGCATAAAAGCCTCTTTCCGCTGAAGAAAGAGGTTTGAGAAGCATAATTGGTAATCAGGCTGATACCTGACAGGTCTCGCCTCAATATATGTCTGTGTAGATTACCTGGAGGGTAGCATTCACTTTGCGCCCAGGTATTAATAAGCTATGACGCGTGATTCAATCTGGTCGTATTGCTTTCCAAAAAGTCTGGACTTTTGGCATACATCGCCCGAAAGCTAACGGGCGAGGTTACAGCTGCTTTACTTCCTGGTTGCCAAAACTTTATCAAGCGCAGAAGTAGCACGTTGAGCAACGTCTGGAGAGACCGAACTTTCAAGGGCGGCTATCACCTCTTTCAGCTGCGTTTCGGTCAGTCCGATGTTCAAAGAAATATTGAAATGAGACATCAGCTGCGGTTCGACGCCTTCCAGGCCAGCAAGCGCGCCCAGGGTAGCAATTTCGCGATCCTTATAACCGAGATTGTCCCGCCCGAAAATGTCACCAAACAGATGATCTTTCAGGTAAGCATCAATTGCCGGAGCAAAGTCCAGAACAGGCCCTTTAACAGGCACACCGATCAGGTAAGTCTGAACAGCCGTGCCCAATTCTAGGCGAGATTTGTCAGCAGGCAGCGGGCCGGCTTCTACGCCGACGATATCTTCAATACCTTGTTCTTTGCGTTCGTTCACAAGGGCCATAAAGGTGCCAAGCCCATTCAGCGCACGCGGGAAACCAAGGTAAGCATAGAGCTGTACCAGTATTTCTTTGATATCGTTAATAGTCAGTCCTGCATCCAAGCCTAACTCGAGTACAGCTTTCAGTTTAGAAAGGTCGCCTTGAGCCGTGAATGCAGAAATAGGGGCGATTGCCTGCTGGCGGCTCGTCAGTTCTGTGATCTTCATAGGTGGAAGCCTTATCAGCGGCGGAAATATCCGCAGCCTTAGTAGTGAAGTTAACGGTTAATGGTCGCCTGCATGGCTGCGGTATAGCGCTCACCTTCAACTGGCATTTTTGCCAGCAGCTCAGCAATTTCCTGCTGGTCAGCATCGTTAAGCGTTACTGAAGCGCCGCCAATATTTTCTTCCAGGCGATGAAGTTTCGTGGTACCCGGAATAGGAGCGATCCACGGTTTCTGGGCCAGTAGCCAGGCGAGAGCAATCTGACTTGAAGTGGCTTGCCTGCGGCTGGCGATTTCACCAATCAGCGCCACCAGTTTGTGATTAGCCTGACGGGCTTCATCCGTAAATCGCGGCAGGACGTTACGCACGTCACCTTCAGCAAAGGTGGTATTTCCATCTATTTTGCCGGCCAGCCAGCCTTTACCCAATGGACTGAAAGGCACAAAACCAATGCCCAGTTCTTCCAGCGTCGGGATAATGGCCTGCTCAGGTTCGCGAGTGAACATGGAGTATTCACTTTGAAGTGCAGTGACCGGCAGTACTGCATTAGCCCGGCGGATCATTTCAACGCCGGCCTCAGACATACCAAAGTGTTTAACTTTTCCTTCTTTGATTAAATCAGCCACAGCACCTGCAACGTCTTCAATCGGCACATTCGGATCGATGCGATGCTGGTAGAAGAGGTCAATGCATTCAATATTCATGCGTTTCAGTGACTGTTCGGCCACAATACGAATGCGCTCAGGCGAACTGTCCATCCCCGCAGTCGGAATACCATTCTTAAAACCAAACTTAGTCGCAATGACAACGTTATTGCGAACCGGCGCAAGCGCTTCACCGACCAGTACCTCATTCGCTTCGCCGTAAGCTTCAGCGGAGTCGAAGAAGGTAACCCCCAGGTCGTAAGCTTTACGGATCAGTGAGATCGCGTCATTTTTATCCATAGCCGGGCCGTAACCAAACGTCATGCCCATACAGCCGAGACCCAGAGCCGAAACTTCGAGTCCAGCTGTGCCCAATTTGCGCTTTTGCATCCAGATTCCTTATCGGTCATTTAGAGGTTAAAAGCAGTATAAGATGGGTACAGATATGACGGTAGATGGTAAAATCTTTATACCGTTATGACTGAGATTCATATATGTCGCGTATTGATCTGAACAGCTTGTCGGGTTTTATTCTGGTCGCAAGAGAGCGCAGTTTTACGCGGGCAGCGGCTCAACTTGGGGTTACGCAGTCTGCGCTTAGCCATACGATCCGCCGTCTGGAAGAGAAAATCGGTACACGCCTGCTCACCCGCACCACACGGGGTGTTTCCACCACGGATGCCGGAGAGCGCTTATTTAATAAACTCCAACCTGTCTATGACGTGATAGAAGAGGAGCTCAACGTTCTGAACGAGTTAAGGAATACTCCTCGTGGTACCGTGCGCATCAGTGCGCATGATCATGTTGCGAACACCGTCCTCTGGCCGAAAATTTCACCCATTCTGGCTGATTACCCGGAATTGAATGTGGAAATCTCTATTGCATATGGGTTTATTGATATTGTTGCCCAGCGATTTGATGCCGGTGTTCGTCTGGGAGACCAAATCGCTAAAGATATGGTTGCTGTAAGAATTTCCCCTGCCTTCAGAATGGTCGTCGTGGGCACCCCTGGATATTTTGCTGCACACGACATACCTCAAACCCCGCAGGACCTTACCGACCACAACTGCATTAATCTGCGTCTGGAAACATACGGAGGACTGTATGCATGGGAGTTTGAAAAGGGTGGGCGAAAAATGGAAGTACAGGTGTCTGGACAGCTGACATTTAATACGTTGCCGCAGTTGCTGGTTGCAGTTAAAGAAGGGCATGGCCTGTGTTTTATCCCTGAGGATGTCATCCAGGCGGATGTCGATACCGGACAGCTGATCAAAGTGCTTGAAGACTGGAGCCCGACATTTCCGGGATATCATCTCTATTATCCCAGCCAGCGGCAGCTTTCTGCAGGTTTTCAGCTCATTGTCGACTGCCTCCGCTATCGCCAGTAAAAAGGCGCTTCAGCGCCTTAGGATAAGAAATACATCAGTCCGGGATTTTGAATCCATAGGTAGCCAAATCCAGTGAATCAGGATCCGGTCCCCCACGTACGCCAGTTTCGAGCGCATCAATCGCGGCAATTTCAGCGACTGAAAGTCTGAAATCAAACAGGTCAAAGTTTTCTTCTATACGGTGTGGCTTAACGGATTTCGGTATAGCGGAATAACCGTGATCCAAATGCCAGCGAAGAATAACCTGTGCAGGAGTTTTAGAGTATTTCTTCGCAATGCCAGTTATCACTGAATCTTCGAAGGGATTTTTTTCTGCATTATTATAGGTGTATGCCCCCCGAGTGGTGACCAGCATTGTGTAAGAATGCCATGTTTGTCGTTAGCGGCACGCCACTCAGCCTGTGAGTAGTAGGGATGGACCTGAATCTGATTAACAGCCGGTACAATTTCAGTCTCTGACATCAATCTGTCGAGTTCAGATGGCGTGAGATTAGATACGCCAATTGCTCGCACACGTCCCTCATTCAGCAGCTTTTCAGCTGCTTTGTAAGCCTGAATGGTCTTATCAAATTCGGATGCCAGTGGCTGATGAAGTAACCAGAGATCCAGTTGCTCAATACCTAATTTTTTCAGACTGACATCAAAAGCTCGCAGCGCTGAATCGTAGCCATAGTCAGTAATCCATAACTTGGTTTCGACAAAAATATCCGCACGGTCAACATCCGATTGTCTAATCCCTTCACCGACTTCGCGTTCATTAAAATAGGCAGCGGCTGTGTCAATAAGGCGGTAGCCGGTATTCAGCGCCGTCCTGACAGCTTCGGTTGTCTCCTCCGGCTTAGACTGGAAAACCCCCAGTCCGAGTGCAGGCATTTTCACACCGTTATTCAACGTAATATAAGGATTAGTCCCGTTCATACATACACCTGCTTATCGTTGTGGCATCAGCGATGCCATTTAAAAAAACTTAATGAGGTATTAATCAGTCACTGACGCGAGTACTGAGGCTGATAGAGGGTCCAAAGGTCAGCAGCGGCTGCAGTTCCCGCATCACTTCGGCGACATGGGGGTTCTCGGCATGGCTTGTTACCGCATTCTGGTTGACCCAGCCGTCAGTAATATAAAACGTGTCAGGATCATCGATACTTTGATGAAGGTCGTAATAAAGGCATCCTTCTTCAAGGCGAGCGGGTTCAACGAACCTCAGGATCAGTTCTTTCACCTGCTCACGATCCGCTGTCGCGCATCGCAATTCACAGATGATGTGGCGCTCTTCTGATTTGGTTGTCTGCATCGTTATATCCTCAGTTCTTACCGGCATAAACACGTGTCATACCGCCATCGACAATCAGGTCAATGCCGCGAATGTATGCACTTGAATCGGAAACGAGGAAGACCAGCGCATCAGCGATGTCTTCGGCAGTACCCACGCGCCCGGCTGGGATTTCAGAAGAAACCCGCTCGGCATAAGAAGCGATATCGTTGTCAGTCATCTTCTGTTCATTGCTGTAACCTTCGGTCGGCACCACGCCCGGGCTGATCGTATTGACCCGAATATTTCTGTTTTTAAGATCTGTGGTCCAGCTGCGTGCCAGAGAGCGCACCGCCGCTTTGGTTGCGGCATAGACGGCAAACCCCGGCAATCCCATATCGGCTGTAATTGAGGCATTCAGCACAACGGAAGAACCGTTACTGAGCACGTCAAGCATGCTCTGAACAGTGAGTACAACGCCTTTAATGTTGATGCTCAGTTCACTATCAATCTGTTCTTCCGTCAGTTGTTCAAGCGGCGTGGCGTGGCCCCCACCTGCATTTGCAAACAGAATATCAAGATGGCCCTGCTCAGCTTTTATGGTTGCAGCCACGCGCAGCATGTCCTCTTTGGAAGAGGCATCAGCACGTATTGCTCTCGCTGAACTGCCGAGTTTACCCACCGCGTCATCCAGTACGTCCTGACGACGACCGGTTATATAAACAGTGGCGCCGTGTTCAATCAGGCGTTTTGCTGCACCAAAACCCAGTCCGGTTGTTCCTCCGGTGACCAGTGCAACACGGTCTTTAAGCGTCTGAACATTCATTTTGATGTCCTATTAATGTTAAATGGCAGGTTCTGACCAGCGACTTTATGTAGCCGGTCAGAATGAAATACTTAGCGGTTGATGGATTTCATCATCGCGGCGGTATAGCGTTCTCCCTGAACGGGAACTTTTGCCAGCACGTCTGCTATCTCCTGCAGATCGGCTGTCGTGAGTTCAACTGCAGCCCCGCCTACATTTTCTTCGAGACGGTGGAGTTTCGTGGTGCCCGGAATAGGAGCAATCCATTGTTTTTGTGCCAGCAACCAGGCTAAAGCAATCTGTGCAGGGGTGGCGTGTTTACGTTCAGCGACTTCACCGATAAGCTTCACCAGATTGTGGTTAGCCTGACGGGCTTCATCGGCAAAACGTGGCAGATTTTTACGGACGTCACCTTCCGCAAAGGTGGTTGCACCATCAATTTTTCCGGTCAGGAAGCCTTTACCCAGCGGGCTGAAAGGAATAAAACCGATACCCAGTTCTTCAAGGGTCGGAATAATGGCTTCCTCAGGTTCGCGGGTGAACATAGAGTATTCACTCTGCAACGCAGAAAGCGGCTGAACAGCATGTGCGTCACGTATGGCTTTTACCCCTGCCTCGCACATCCCAAAATACTTCACCTTTCCCTCCTGAATGAGGTCGCGAACGGCGCCGGCCACCTCTTCCATAGGTACATTTGGATCTACACGGTGCTGGTAAAAGAGATCGATATAATCTGTTTTCAGACGCTTCAGTGACTGCTCAACAACGATACGGATACGTTCAGGACGACTGTCGAGACCCGAGGCTGCATTACCGTCGCGAAAACCGAATTTTGTTGCAATAACGATTTGATCGCGGAAAGGTGCTACGGCCTCGCCGACCATTTCTTCATTGACCTGGCCGTAGGCTTCCGCAGTATCGAACAGCGTGACGCCGCGTTCATAAGCCGCACGGATAAGTTTGATGGCTTCAGCTTTATCCGTTGCCGGGCCGTAGCCAAATGTCAGTCCCATACAACCAAGGCCGATAGCTGATACTTCCAGACCCTTTTTACCTAGTTGTCGTTTTTGCATGATGAGTCTCCTGTATGTGGGTTCTAACGCCTCACAAGCAATGCCTGAATAAGTGGCGTATCTCTACTTTAGGTAATGAACCGACATTACAGAAGTGGCATACTGTGATAAACGATATGAGGTAAATTCATAATGAACCATTCAGATTTCAATCATCTTGCTGTCTTCATCGCGGTAGCTCGTGAGAAAAGCTTCACCCGCGCCGCTGCACATCTTGGTGTGTCACAATCGGCGATCAGTCACAGCATTCGGGGGCTGGAGGAAAGGCTGGGGGTTCGACTGCTAAGCCGAACCACGCGTGGGGCGGTGGCAACGGAGGCGGGGGAGCGTCTTCTTGCTAATCTGGTTCCGTACTACGACGGTATAGAAACCGAGTTAGCCACACTGGGCGAATTTCGCGACAAACCAGCTGGCACGTTACGTATCAGCTCACATGACCATGCCGCAACCACGATCTTATGGCCTAAGCTTTCAAAACTGCTTGGTGACTATCCCGATATCACGCTTGAAATCAACGTGGACTACGGATTAATCGATATTGTCGCAGAGCGGTTCGATGCAGGCGTCCGTATTGGAGACCAGATTGCAAAAGATATGATTGCCATGCGGATTTCACCTGATTTTCGGATGATAGTCGTGGGCTCTCCTGACTATTTCGCCAGACGCCCTAAACCACTAACACCACATGATCTCACCTCGCACAACTGCGCTAATTTGCGGCTTTCAACACACGGTGGCTTGTTCGCCTGGGAGTTTGAGAAAGACGGGCAGGAGTTGAAAGTTCAGGTATCCGGCCAGATGATATTTAATACTTCGCCTCAGCTGTTATCGGCGGCGCTGGAAGGGTACGGGCTGGCGTATGCTCCTGAGGATGTGGTGCAAAAATATATCGGAGAGGGAAAATTAATACCGGTACTTGAGGACTGGTCACCCACATTTCCTGGTTACCATCTTTATTATCCGAGTCGAAGACAAGCCCTTCCTGCGTTCAGGTTGGTTTTAAATGCTCTAAGGGTGTGAGTTAAGACTCATCCCGAGTGCATGAATAAATTCTACCAATCATCTGTCTCGAGCCTTAAATACAATCGGGTTAATTCACCTTCTACATTTAGTTTCAGATTGCAGGCTAACATCCTGGGTTTGTAATGTCCGCTCCTGGCACAGAGAAGATCAAACAGGGTAATGATTCAAAGAGTGAGTGGCAGTTGCGCGCTGGAAACCTCGACACGCAATTGCCACGGAAAAGTTGTTAGGCCTGCTCAGGAAATAAAACTGGCTTTTTAGCCAGCTGTCGCACCCGCCCAGATTTTGGGGCGACGACCACTCCAGGGATGCTCGCATTCAAGCTGGCCAGCAAGGCTCAACAGTTTATGCTCACGGTTATACCCTGCAAAAACTGCATTCCAATCGGCAGGTTTTTCGAATCGCTGAAACCTAATGGAACTGACATAGCCGGTGAGCCACAAACGTTAGCCAGCGCGGTAAAAGGGGAGTGATTAAACACATGATGCATCCATTCCCGACCATCCATTTTATGCTGGTCGCTGTTGAAAGAGCCAAGTTCTGCTGGCAAATCAGGCAGGGTAGGTGTTAGCAACATATCGAACTGCTGATGGAATACCCCCATTTTTTGCGTCACTGCATTTCTCATGTGCATTGCGCCGACTAAATCTGTGGCCGTGAGTTCATGACCAAGCTTCCAGAGCGCCAGATTTGATGGTTCAAGAGTTTCGATATCGGCAGGCCTGTTACTCATTGAAGCCAGCGCATCAATCCATCCCGCCGTGTTTGCCGCCCAGAAGCGTGCGTTCAGCTCTACAAATGCATCCCAGCTGAGTCCTATGTCCGGCGAAACATCTTCAACGTGGTGACCAAGCGCCCGCAGTTGTTTAACTGTTTGTTCCAGTGCCGAGACCACTTCCGGTGAACTTCGCTTGCCGTTCAGAGGATGGACCAAAACGCCGATTCTCAATGTGCCCGGGTGTCGTTTTTCGCTTCCGATAAGCACCGGCGTTGAGCGGTCTATAACAAAAGGGTCTCCGGGTAAGTTGCCCTGAACAGCATCCAGAAGTGCAGCGCTGTCGCGGACGGAGCGGGTGACAAATCCATGTACGGCAAGACCCGACCAGACTTCATCGACGTCGGGACCCATACTGATTCGCCCCCGGCTTGGCTTCAAACCAAACAGGCCGTTTGCGGAGGCCGGGATTCGAATCGACCCGCCGCCGTCGGTGGCATGAGCTGCTGGCACAATGCCTGCAGCAACGGCAGCGGCGGAACCGCCACTGGACCCACCGGCGCTGTAGCAGGTGTTCCAGGGGTTTCGCGTACCACCATTGAATACCGGTTCTGTTGTCACACTGGCCGCTAATTCAGGGGTGGTGGTTCGTCCCATCAGCATTAGACCCGCCTGCCTCATTTTTACGGCCAGATTCGAGTCACTTGGCGAGACATAACCTGATGCAAGTCGGCTGCCAAGTTCATTAAGACGCCCGGCGACTGAAATACCAAGGTCTTTTACCAGCATCGGGACGCCAGCCATCGGCCCCGACTGATTGTATCCCTCGCCTTTCCAGCACTCAATAACGGCCTGAACGTCTGGATTTACAGCACGTAAAGCCTTCATGGCGGCGGAAGAAACTTCGGCTGGAGTGACATCCTTATTGGCTACCAGCTCAGCAAGCCCGACCGCATCGTAAGACGTATATTCAGATAAATTCATAGGTATCCCGGTGTTTCATGTATGACAGCAATGCCCATATGGCATATACTGGTTAGTATCAATTGATACTTTACGGTATCGTGCGATACTGATCGGTATCCATGCAAACAGGATTTACTATGCCCAGAGTCAGTGAGCCACGTTTACCTCCCCGCGATCGCATCCTTCAGGCGGCAGAGGCGCTCTTTTATCAGGAAGGGATCGTCCGGGTGACGGTCGATGCCATTGCTGAAAAAGCGCAGTCAACGAAAATGACGCTTTACCGTCATTTTGAGTCCAAGGAAGTGCTGGTCTGGGAATGGGTGACGCTATTGGTCGAAGATTACAGCAACGTATTAGATCAGCTGGCAAAGCAATATACTGATGATCCGGCTAAGCAAATCGATGGGTTTGTGCGTTTCATCCTTCAAAACCTGTCAGGTACGTCGCAGAGAGGATGCCCTTTTACCAATACGCTTGCGGAAATAGGCGATCAGTATGCAGATGTTCGCTCACTAATTATCAGTCATAAACAGCGTCAGTACGAGCGACTTGAATTGTTGTGTGCGGGGGCTGGCGCAAAGGATCCGGCGATACTGGCTAAAGAGCTAACGCTTATTCTTGAAGGTATTCAGGTCGTCGCTCAAAACCACGGCTTTGCAGATCCGTCTGAACTTACATTAAAAATTATCGAGGATAAGCTCGCCAGTCTTGCATTATGAATGCTTAAGAACGGCATGGTCGAGAATTAATTACATCTGATAAAAATAGCATTTTTTTTAGAACAGAGGCGGACGCTGTTCATATAGCAGCGTATCGTACTGAGAGGTCTGCTTCTGGCA
>NZ_MLFP01000036.1 GCF_002095465.1 Pantoea rodasii
GCCCCTGCCAAGCCGCCGAACCTGATGACGCTGACCGACGGCCGGCGCGTGAACCTCAACGACTATGCGGTGGTGGTGTTTATGCAGCGCGGCTGCCAGTACAGCGCGAAGTTCGATCCGAAGCTCAGGGCGTGGGCCGATGAAGCGGGCGTGAAGGTGTATCCGTACACGCTGGACGGCTACGGCGACACGTCCTTCCCGGTGGCGCTCATCCCGCGCAAGGCCGGGCCGAACGAGCCTATCGCCGGCGAAATCCTGACGTTCTTCGGGAACGGGCTGCCCATCGCCACGCCGACCACCTTTATGGTTAACGTCAACACCAATATGGCTTACCCGCTCTATCAGGGCGATACGGACATGAGCACCCTCAGCCAGCGTCTCGCACAGATGATCGAGGCGGACATTGACCACCTGCCGCCCGACACGCTGGGGCCGGTACCGAGCAGCGCCTCGCTGACCCCGCAGTAACGCACGCGGCCCTGCCGCATACGGAAAAAATCATGACGGAACACCCTTTAACGCTCTCGCGAACCGAGACGGCGCTTCTGCTCGTCTGCGCCTCGATGCTGGCGGCGGCCGGGATTTACGCCTGGCTTGCCTGCGACCTGACGGGCCTGCCCGCAGGCATCGCTTACGGCACCGACGCGCTGCTGCTGAGCGGGCTGCAGCTTTACCCGCTGCTGTTTCTGTTTGCCCTGGCCGGCGGCTTTGGCTGCGGCGCGCTGGTCAGCATCACGCTGCGCCAGCACGGATTTATGGCTGAACGCGGCCCTTACCACCCCGGCAACACGCACCCCCACTGAGACGGACTGAAATGGAAAACAATATGCATACCCCTGTTTTCACACTGACCACGGAAAAAATGCTTCAGCTGAGCGTGGAAGAACACATAAGCGTGCTGGCCAGACTCTGGCGCAAGCGGAAAGGGCACGTTTATGTGCAGGGCGAGACCGGCACCGGCAAGACGACCGTTGCACGCTGTGTGGCCACACAGCTTAAGGCTGATTTTTTCAGCTATGAGTTGCTGTCGCCGGAGGCGTTTAAAGCGGAGCAGGCAGACATCATCGCGCGGCTGGCCGCCAGCAGAAAGAAGGTCCTCATCCTCGATGGCTTTTTTCCGCAGCATGCCAGCCACGCGTTCAGCACGCTGCTCCGCGAACTCCGGGAGCAGGGCGTCAGCCTGTTTATCTTCTCACAGGAATCCCTTGTCCCGGGCAGTCCGGAGCGGCATGACGATCTGAACGTTTCCCCGGACGCCTTCACGACGATCGCTGAGTTTCGTTACGCCAGCCGCGAACGCCATGCCGTGACGTTGCATCAGGCGAAATAACCGCAGGCTGTTTATCTCATTCAGCGCGGGCAGCTCAAACTCTGCCCGCTACGGAGTTCTGACACATGAAACTCAGGCAGTTCCTTCTGGCCGCCGCCACGGCGATGGCCATCAGCAGCCCGGCGCTGGCCGACGTGCAGGGCGACCTTAACGGCTACTTTGGCAGCCTCGGCTTTGACGGCAACGTTTCGAAAGCGCAGGCGTGGCAGGGTCAGGCCGCGGGGTACATCACCGGCGGTTCGGTTTACCTGCGTAACCCCGTCAAGCAGGTGCAGCTTATCTCGATGCAGGTCCCTCGCTGAACGCCGGCTGCGGCGGCATCGACGCCTACCTCGGGGCGTTTTCCTTTATCAACGGCGCCGAGCTGCAGCGGTTCGTGAAGCAGATTATGAGCAACGCCGCCGGCTATGCCTTCGACCTTGCCCTTCAGACCATGGTGCCGGAGCTCAAGCAGGCCAAAGACTTCCTGCAGAAGCTCGCCTCGGACGTGAACTCCATGAACATGAGCTCCTGTCAGGCGGCACAGGGCATTATCGGCGGCCTCTGGCCGGTGTCGCAGGTGTCCAACCAGAAAATCTGCCAGGACATCGCCGGCGAGAGCAACATCTTCTCCGACTGGGCCGCGTCCCGCCAGGGCTGCACGGTGGGCGGGCAGGGTGACAGTGTCACCAGTCGCGCCTCTGATAAAGATAAGGACCAGGTACTGAAAAACAAAAACCTCATCTGGGACGCGCTGGGACGCAACCATCTGTTTGACGGCAACCGGCAGCTGAAGGAGCTGGTGATGAGCGTGGTGGGCTCCATCATCTTCAACAAGGACGGGCAGGTCACCATCCTGACCCCGCTGGTTGATAACCGCGACATCATCAACGTCCTGATGCGCGGCGGTACCGCAAAAATATACAGCTGCGACGAGCAGGACCTGTGCCTCGGGCCCATGCCCGCAGACGTCACGGTCAGCAGCGACGTGGCGCTGGTCACCCAGGTCCGCAACATCATGATTTCCATCGACAGCAAGCTCAGCGCCGACACCGGCCTGTCAGACAGGGAAAAGGGTTTTATCAACACCACTTCGGTGCCGGTGCTCAAGTACTTGACCAACTCACGCAGCATGGGCATGAGCCCGACCTACCTGATTCAGGTCGCGGACTTCATCGCGCAGGACATGATGATCCAGTACCTGCAGGAGCTGGTGAAGCAGGCGAGTCAGTCGCTGGCGGGTAAAAATTTCCCGGAGCAGGCCGCCGGCGAGCTGCGCAACAACGTGCAGGCCGCGACCTCCCTGCTGGCGCAGATGAAGCTGCAGTCGACCGCCGACCAGAACGCGCTGGACGGCATCGATCGCAACATGCAGTACCTGCAGCAGCAGGTGTCGACCATTATCTCAACGTCCTATCAGGGCAACTATCAGTGGGGTACCGGCAATGACTGAGGTCTGGACCATTTACGGCGGTGACATGTGGCGGCAGGTGTTTAACGGCGTCGTCACCGTCATCGGCAGCGACACGTATGACACGCTGAAGCGTATCGTCGGGCTGTTTGGCGTTCTGGGCGTGATGTTCAGCTTTATCAAGTCACGTAATCCGATGGTGTTTCTGCACTGGCTGGCCATCTTCTTCGTGATAACGTCGGTGCTGCTCGTGCCCAAGCGCAGCGTGCAGATTCTGGACGCCACGGACCCGGCGGCGGTGTACGAGGTGGACAACGTGCCGGCGGGCCTCGCCTTCATTGCCGGCCTGTCGTCGTCAACGGGCTATGCAATAGCAAGGCTGTACGAATATACCTTCTCGCGCCCGGACTCGCTGACCTACACGAAGTCCGGCATGCTGTTCGGCTCGCAGATCGTGGCGCAGACCACGGACTTCCGCTCGCAGAACCCGCAGCTGTCGCAGATGCTGACCGACTACGTCGAGAACTGCGTGGTGGGCGACATCCTGCTTAACAATAAGTACACCGTGTCGCAGCTGCTCAACAGCACCGATCCGCTGACGCTGATTACCAATAACCCGAGCCCGCTGCGCGGCCTGTACCAGGACACCGGCAGCGGCCGTCAGTTCATCACGTGCCAGCAGGCAGCGGCGGTGATCAAAAACCTCATCGGGGCGGACGTGCGCATCGGGGGCACCACCTGGCACGCGCTGGCCACGCGCGTATTCGGCAACCGCGTGAGCGGGGACACCCTGCTCGGCAACGCGATGGACGAGAGCTACAACTTCTTTTACGCGGGCGGGCTCAGCGCCTCGCAGATCATGCGTAACAACATCACCAACGCGGCCATCCGCGACGGGTGGAAAGGCTTTGCGGCCCGGTCGTCCGATACCGCCAACCTGCTGAACCTCGCGACCGAGTCGAGCCTGACCAAGCAGCGCATCAGCTGGGGCGCGGGCGGGGTAATTGCCGCGCGCACGCTGCCGATGTTCCAGTCCCTGATGATGCTGGTCCTGATTGCGCTGTTCCCGCTGGTGATTGCACTGGCGCTGGTGAATCACGATATCTTCGGGCTGAAAACGCTGAAACTGTACGCGGGCGGGTTCATTTACTTCCAGATGTGGCCGGTGATGTTCGCCATTCTTAACTCGCTGGCCAACTTCTATCTGCAGAGCAAAACCGGGGCGACGCCGCTGGTGCTGGCCAATCAGGACCAGGTGGCGCTGCAGCACTCGGATGCGGCCAACATCGCGGGCTATCTGAGTATGTCGATTCCGGTGCTGGCGTTCTTCCTGACCAAAGGCGCGGCGTCGGTGGCTTCGCAGGCCGTGGGCAGCGTGATGAGTTCGGCAGCGTTTGCCACCGGCGGGCAGGCTTCAACAACCGCCGACGGCAACTGGTCGTTCAACAACATGTCGATGGATAACGTTAACGCCAACAAGTTTGACACCAACATGACCCGCCGTTCGGGGGCGCAGAGCATCCAGACCGGCAATAATGCCATGATGACACAGACGGCGGATGGCCATACGGTAGTGGATACCAGCCAGGCGATATCCAACCTGCCGGTGAGCATGCGGCTGAGCTCGCTTGCCAGCAGCGGATTCTCCGAGCAGGCACGTCAGGCGCAGCAGAAGGCCCAGAGTTCGCTCGATGGCTATAACCACAGCGTGACCAGCGGCTTCCAGCAGATGAACCAGCTGACACAGCAGAGCGGCAACAGCGACAGCGTGACGCAGGGCAGCGACAGCAGCGTGGCAACGAGCGTGAGCCGTGGCGTCAGCAAAATGCAGTCGGCGGTGGAAAGCTATGCGAAGTCGCACAACGTTTCTGAACAGCAGGCGTATAACCAGCTGATGGATATCACTAATCAGGGCAGTGCCGGTGCAGATGCCAAAGCCTACCTCAAATTTGACTCCGGCGACCAGCTGGCGGGCAAATTGGGTAAATGGGCCACCGGGGTCAGCGCCGGGGGTGAAGGCAGCCTCAATACCGGATGGCGTCATACGTCAGGCAGCTCACACGGTACGCAGGACAGCCACGCAGAGGGACGTGACAACCGTCATGACCAGAGCAGCCAGGAGGCGCGCGACTTCCGTCAGGGCATGGATATGGTGACGTCGACCCGTCTGAGCGAGTCCGGCAGCCACACCGACAACCAGTCTAACTCGCAGGCGCAGCAGTTTGCAGCGACGCTCAACGATGCGAAAAGCCAGTACCATCAGTACACCGAAAGCAGCACGCGCAGCCAGGAGTTCAGCCGTATGGCCACGCTGTCGCAGACGCAGAGCGCGAGCCTGGACGCCAACTACAACCAGGAGTTCGTGGACTGGACCACGGCAAAGTATGGCAGCGACGCGCAGAACATCCTGACCAACGTGCGAAGCGCGCAGGGTGCAGCCACCGAGTTTATGCACGAGCGGCTTGAGCCGGAAATTATGCGCAACTACGGTGCGCGTACAGACCAGGTGAACAGCCAGCCTCTGCAGCCAACCCGTTCCCTGGACGCGCCGGGCACACTTCAGAGCGGTAACAGCCCGATGCCGGGCGGTTCACCCGGGGCAGGTTCCAGCGTTCCGACAGGTGAATACACCGGCAATGTCAGCAACGGCGGCGTACGTGAGCAGCGTCAGGAAAGTCCAGCTGGTGCTCCGGGCCTGGTAAGTCACAGCATTCCGTCAGGCAGTCGTGTAGCAGAAGGCGGCGAGTCACAAGGTCCTGTCAGCGGAGGGGCCATACGTACAGTGACGCATTCAGCCGGCCAACCGGAGACAGATAAATCAGCCAGAGTAAGCGCTTCGGAAGCAAGCATTCCACGTAATGAGCGCAATCTCACCGTTCCGGCAGGCACACCGTCGCAGGCTATGAGCGATGATTTCCGCAGTGGTTCACAACGCGTGGGCGATAAGGCATCGGGCGCCGGCATTGAAACTAATGTGGCCAACAAGGTTGCAGCACAAAGATCTGGCCTGATGGAAACTGTCAGGGAAAACGACGGTAAAATCGCTGAAAATAAAACCACTGTTCAGACGTCCAGTGATATACTCAAGGATGAGCATCAGGGGGCGGTCAGAAGTCAACAAATAGGCCGTACTGAAGAGGATATAAGGCAGACTAAGCCAAAAATTGATGATGCAGAAACAGAGCAATTCAAGCAGAAGCTCGAAAAGTTGAGGTCTTCGCAGCAAAAAGCCTCTTAACAATCCTGTTTAAGGTGAGGGAATATGACTAATTTTACTATGGCAAAGGTTGATGCTGACGTTTCCATGCTTATGGATAGTTTGAGTTCAAGTCATCGCCTGATCCCCTCATCATTGCAGTTATTAAGACTGAGTTTTGTAGTTCCAGTAATCTCTCTGGTAGCAGCATTGGTGGGTGATGTAATTGGCTATGTGAGTTTGTTTGGTTCCCAATCTTCACTGCAAGGTTATTACTCTTATCTCTTTAGTGATGGTTGGGCCGTAGTAATTCCGACGGTGATAATTGGACTACTTTTTGCTCTCATGACCTATAACAATCTCATGTTATATATGGCTGTTCCTGAGTCTACTCGGCATGCTTCAATAATTCTTCGTCATTTACGAAAAATTGCTAAGCGAACAGTAAGTATTTTTATGATATTAATGTTTGTTGCAGCGTTTTTATCATTATTCAAATCTTGGGCATCGCTTGCTATTCCAGCCTTAGAGTTTGTCTTATTGTTCGCATTAAATATGATTGTTGGAGCTGAAATTAACAGACTTGGCGCTGGTTTGGCGCTTGAAAAAATTAGTAGTCTGATTAAAAAGATTTAAGTTCTTTCGGCTCCCGCCGATACCCCTTCCGGCATTCTGACGGGAGGGTTTCTCTCAAAATCCCTGATTAAAACAGCGTGCCCCGGGGCGCGCCTGTCCCGTTTTTTCTTTCAAACAAGGATATGTCCATGAAATACCGCCATGCCTTCGTGGCAGCGATTGCTGCCGCCTCTCTGATGCTTTCCGGCTGTGGTGCCATGAGCACCGCCATCAAAAAACGCAACCTCGACGTTAAAACCCAGATGAGCCAGACCGTCTGGCTGGAGCCGTCCAGTCAGAAAACCGTGTACCTGCAGGTGCGCAACACTTCCGACAAGGACATGAGTGACCTGGAGCCGCTGCTGGCGCAGGACCTGCGCGCCAAAGGCTACACTGTGACGGCTAATCCGGATGCCGCTTACTACTGGATTCAGGCGAATGTTTTAAAGGCCGAGAAGATGGATTTACGCCAGGCGCAGGGCTTCCTGTCGACCGGCTATGAGGGTGCTGCCACCGGCGCCGCGCTGGGCGCCGGCATCACCGCCTACAACAGCTCTTCAGGCGGCGCTATTCTCGGCGTAGGACTGGCAGCCGGACTGGCCGGTATGGCGGCGGATGCGATGGTGGAGGACGTTAACTTTACGATGGTGACCGATCTGCAGATTTCCGAACGCAGCAAGGCCACCGTGACCACGGATAACGTCGCGGCGCTGCGTCAGGGCACCTCGGGTGTGAAAGTACAGACCAGCAGCGAAGCGGGCGACCGTATGAAGTACCAGACCCGCGTGGTCTCAAACGCCAACAAGGTCAACCTGAAGTTTGAAGAGGCGAAGCCGGTGCTGGAAGCGCAGCTGGCGAAATCCGTTGCCGGCATCATGTAACCGATCGGTGATGCCTGGAGACCTTATGCGCAGAGATATCGTCCGGCTGGCAGCCTCGCTGCCCGGGGCCCTGAACATCATGCTCGCGGGCGCCGTATTTACCGTGCTGCTTGTGAACGTCACCGACAGCTGGCTGCCGGGACATTTTGTCGACGGGCTCAGGCATTTTGACGCCGCGCCGCGGGCGGCAAGTTCCGGTGATTTCTGCCGGTTTATCCTCGCAGGGGTATTCCTGTACGTGCTGAGTATGAGCGCGTGCGGGGTAGCCATTGCCGCTGCGCTGATTGCCGTTATCAGACGCGTATGGCAGCTTGCAGAACGCTGAATTCCCTGGTATTACTTATTCACCGGCCTTAAAACCGGCGGCAGGCGCCTTAAGGGGAAATAACAATCTCTCCTGACAACGGGGGTGCCTGCCGACCCCCGTCTGTGCCCCCCGGGCACCGGACATCGGGGGCAGCACCATCACCACCATGGGTGCTGCCCCCTCCTCCCTCACGGGACGCCTTTTTAAGCTTCCTCCCCGGTGCACGGGGTAGCGGAAGCGTGGCTCTGATTTCCCTGACGTTTTCTTTATCACGCTCCGCGTGCGGTTTGCTGCGCCCGGAGCGCGTCGGGGATCGCGATGTAACGGCTGTACTTAACCCCCCTGTTCTTAACTCACTGAAGGATATTCCCATGCTCACGTTCACCGGTGCGGCACGCACCCTTATTGTCTGGTTTACCCTGTTTTTTGCCTGGAGCGCGGTCGTGCTGTGGCAGTTCGGGACTGATATCGTCAAAACCATCATGACCGAAAGCCATCTGTTTGCGTTCGATCTCGCTTCCCGCATGGTACAGAACGATATGGTGCCTCCGGGCATCATCACCGCGCTGCTGATACTGCTGGTCCTGACAGCTGGCGGCGTGCTCTCGTCCCTCACGATTGTTTGCTGGAACCTGCTGTGCTTTACCTGCGGTCTTCCCCTGATGGCCGGCGTCTGGCTGCAGCGCCGTAAGTTTCTGAGCCGCCCTGCGGTAACGGGCACCCTGAAGTAATCTCCGGGGCCTGAGCGGCCCCTCAGCCACTGTTTCCTTCTGCCACAGCCTGCCCGGACTTCCGGGCGGGCTGCGCCTGCGTGCTATCCGGAGTTCCCCATGAGTTTTACCCCTAAATACCTGACGCAGGGTGGCCAGATGACGGCCTACCGGCTGCGCATGTTTGCCCAGGTCAGCAACTGGATATTCCACTGGATGCTGTTGCTGTTCGTGGTGGCCACCGGCGCGCTGTTCTGGCTGACCACGCCCGATGACGTGCTGCGTAACGGCTTCTGGTACTGGGCGGCGTGGCCCACGCATTCGCTGCTGAGTCTGTCCCAGCGTGCGGCAGAAGCCACGTGGGACATCCTCTGGCACTGCGAAACGGGCGCGCGGCTGTGCAGCATTAAACTCACCCCGGCGCAGCTGCTGGCCAACCCATGGATGCAGGAGATGGGCCGCCAGTTTCTGGCGAACCTGCGCTATATCGCGACCGCGTGCGGCATCACCGCCAGCCTGATCTGGTGCCTCATTGCCTGGTACGTGGGCCGTATCGGTAAGAAGGAAAGCGAGGACGAGTTTATCTCCGGCATGACGCTCACCGATAAGCCGAAGGAGGTCAACCGGCTGCTGAAAAAGGCCGGCGAGAAGTCCGACCTGCAGATAGGCGGCCTGAACATGGTGAAGAACGCCGAGGTCATGAACTTTCTGATCCACGGCACCATCGGCGTGGGCAAGTCCACGCTCATCCGCTGGCTGCTGGACTACATCCGCCGGCGCGGCGACCGCGCGATTGTTTACGACTCCGGCGGCACTTTTATCGAGACGCACTACGACGAGCGCGTGGACAAAATTCTGAACGCGCACGACAAGCGCTGTGAAAACTGGGTGCTGTGGCGCGAGGCTCAGGACGTGGTGGACTACGAGAACATGACGGCGGCGCTGATGCCGGTCGAGGGCGACTCCGACCCGTTCTGGGTGTCCTCATCGCGCACCATCTTCAGCGACACGGCCATGCAGTTTGCCTCACGACCCGATCGCAGCATAGAGACGTTTCTGAAGACCTGCCTCTCCATCGACCTGAAAAGCCTGCGCGAGTTTCTGAAAAACACCCCGTCGGCCAACCTGGTTGAGGAGAAAATCGAGAAAACCGCCATCTCCATCCGCTCGGTGCTGACCAACTACGCCAAGTCGCTGCGCTACCTGCAGGGGCTGGATAAGGAAGGCAAGCCGGAGTTCAGCATCCGCGAGTGGATGACCGATGCGCAGTACGACAGCAGCTGGCTGTTTATCTCCACCACGGCCCGCCACCGCAAGGCGGTGCGCCCCCTGATATCGATGTGGCTGTCGCTGGCCACGCTGCTGCTGCAGAGCATGGGCGAAAACAGCGAACGCCGCGTGTGGTTCATCGGCGATGAGATAGCCAGCCTGCAGAAGATACCGGAGTTCAACGAAACGCTGGCCGAAGCGCGCAAGTTTGGCGGCTGCTTCGTGCTGGGGATCCAGAACATCCCGCAGCTGGTGCACATCTACGGCCGCGAAATGGCCAAGGCCATCTTTGACCTGCTCAACACCCGTGCCTACGGTCGCTCGCCGAGCGCAGAGGTGGCCAAAATGGTGGAAGAGGAGCTGGGACATCAGCGCCGGCGCGAGGCGCGCGAGCAGAACAGCTACGGCCTTGACCAGGTGCGCGACGGTATCTCCATCAGTAAGGACAAGGTCAACGAGCCCATCGTGGACTACGACCAGATTATGAAGATGCCCAACCTGCGCTTTTATGTGCGCCTGCCGGGCGAATATCCGGTGGTGAAGCTGAGCCTGAAGTACCGGAAACAGAAGAAGTATCACCCTGCGCTGATGGATCGCGACTTCCGCGACCGGCTGAGCCCGGAGCTCGAGCGCATCATTGAGAGCAACGAGCGCAGCGCCCGGGCGGCGGACATTACGTTCCCGACCGGAGAGGAGCTGATGGAGGAGGATGACCGCAACCCCGAGCCCGCACCGGTTGAACCTGCATCTGCCTCATCGTCTGCCGCGCCGGCAATAACTGGCGCCCCCGCGATGAAACCGGAACCGGCTGCAGTACGAGAGGCGAGGCTGTCCGTGGTCCCAGACCAGCCTGCAGTGCCCGCTACCGCTGCACCCGACATTACCGTACCGCCTGCATCAGAGTCAGTCAGTGAGACGCCGCCTGCCTCCAGCGTGCGTCCGTCCCCGCTGCGCTTGGTGCCGGCACCGGTGAACAAGATGGCCGCAGAGCCACCGCCGGCAAATCTGTCCGCTTCTGGTGCATCAGCCGAAACGCCAGCTCCCCGGCCGGAGCAGGTTACGGCGTCTTCCCCCGCTGAAGTGCCGCCGGTCGCTGCAATGCGTCCCGCAACACGCCCCGTCATGAAGTCAAAACCAGCCGGTCCGAGCGCGCTCGAGATGCTGGCACGCCGTAAGCATCGTGCCGGCGCACCGGAAGGCGGTGAAGGCGCCGCCGGAGAGGCCGCTCCGCAGGAGGGGGCGGCGCAGGGGGAAGCCCCGGAGCTGCACATGCAGATAGAAAAAGAGGACGGCGGCCGCCTTACCGTGCGGCACATCAGCCCGCGGAAAACCGAACAGCAGCGCGAGGACGAGCGCGCCGCACAGCGCGGCGATGCCAACGCGCGCATGGCCGACGACGAAAAGAACATCCTGCGACACCGCGACGACTACGAGGCGTACCAGGAGATGAGTGACAGCCTTGACCCGGGAGGGTATGAACGATGATGACCGTTGCTCCGGTGGCTTCCGCCGCCGACGCTGCCGGCTATTACAGCAGCAAAGATAACTATTACTTCCTGGATGACATGCCCACGAAGTGGCTGGGCGAGGGCGCGCGGGAGCTGGGCCTTGAGGGGCCGGTTGACCTCGATACGTTCACGGGCATTCTGCACGGCAGCCTGCCGAACGGCGTGACGCTCGGTAAAGAGGTGCAGGGCGCGCAGGTGCACCGCCCGGGCCACGACTTTACCTTTTCGGCGCCCAAAAGCGTCTCCATGCTCATTCTTGCCGGCGGGGACAAACGCCTGCTTGAGGCGCATCACGACGCGGTAAAAGAGACGCTGGCCATCATGGAGCAGATGGTGAGCGCACGCGATACGAAAGAGGGCGTGACGCGCATCGTCACCAGCGGCAAGATGGTCGCCGCGCTGTTTACGCACGACACCTCGCGCAACCTCGACCCGCAGATCCACACCCACGCGGTGGTGGCCAACGTCACGGAGCTGGACGGCAAGTGGAAGGCGCTGGCCACCGACGCCATTCACGGCGCCGGCTTTATTGAGACGGCCTACCGTAACCAGATAAGCTACGGCAAAATCTATCGTAACGTGCTCAAAGGTAAGGCCGAGGCTATCGGTTACGAGACGGTGCCTACGGGGGGCCGGCACGAGCTGTGGGAAATCAAAGGCTTTACGGATGCGGTGCTTGATGAGTTTTCCTCGCGTCACCGGGAGATCCACGCGTGCGTCGGAGAAGACGCCTCGCTGAAAAGCCGCGACGTGGCGGCGCTCGATACCCGCCAGCGCAAGCAGGATATCAGCCGCTACGTCGGGGAGGAGCCCGCGCCTGTCCGCCCGCAGCCTGAGCCGTCCCCGGCGAGGGAACTACCGGTCCCGGACCGCTCAGCAGCGGCAGCGGAGAAAGCGCCAGCGACCGCAGGGGAAGGGACCTCAGCGCCGTCCGTACAGGATAAAGCGATACTGAACGCAGAGCCTGCATCGTCCGCTTCGCCGGCAATGCAGGATAACGAAGCGCCGATCGTGAAGCCCGAAACCGCCGACGGCCGGGCGCGCCTGCAGGAGCGCTGGCAGCGCCAGATGGACGACGTCGGTTTTGATATCGGCGCCGTCATCAGCGAGGCAAAGGTCCGCGAAGCCCGGCTTCCCGCGCCGGGAGAAGCCGAACCCGCCTTAACGGAAGCCATGGACGCGGTGCGCACCGCGATTTCGGTGCTGAGCGACAGCCGGACCCGGTTTACCTACGGAGATCTGCTGCTCACCGCCCATGAGGCGGGGGAGACGCAGCAGGCGCTGCCTGAGCTGCGCCGGGCCATCGACCAAGCTATCGGTGAAGACCTGCTGACGCCGCTGGACGGGGAGAAAGGTGTGTTTACCTCGCACATTCATCTGCTCGATGAGCTCTCCGTGCAGTCGCTGACGGCCGACATCCTGAAGGAAAATAAGGTCGCGAACCTGCGCGTGTTTTCTAAAACGCCGGCGCCGCATCTGGAAAAAGCCGCCCGGGCGCCGGTGGCTATCCTGAATGCGCCCGCTTCCCTGCAGCGGCTGCGCGAAACCACCGAGGAGCTGGTGACAATGTCACGAGAACAGGGCCGTGACGTGAAGGTGCTGACCAGCTCCGCGGAGCGCGCCCTGAGCCTGGGAAAATCCCCGCTGCTGAAGAACGACCTGCTGTCGCGCAGCCGCGTGCTGGACAGCGCGTTCAGCCTCGGGGTGCAGAGCACGCTCATCGTCGAAGGGGCGGAAAAGCTCGGCCTCAAGGAGATGCTGGTGCTGACCGGCGAGGCGCGGGAGAAGAACGCGCAGCTGCTGTTTCTGGACAGCGCCGGCCGGCAGTCAAATGCAAACGCCCTCTCCGTACTGGCCTCAGCGGGCGCGGAGCGCCTGACGCTGACCACGCCGGCGCCGGAGATGTCCGCACAGGTGCTGAGCATTCAGGATAAGCGCGAGCGCTATCAGGTGCTGGCCGATCGCTATGCGGAACTCAGCGGAGGTGAAACCCCGGTCACCGCCGTGGTGGTGGGAGTCCGCGAGCAGCAGCAGCTGACCAGCGTTATCCGCGATGCGCTGCAGAACGCCGGCAAGCTCGGGCGCGACACGGTGGACATCGAGGCGCGCACGCCGGTGTTTGCCACGGCAAAAGCGCGCCGGCTTCCCGGCACGTACCGCCCGGGTATGGTGCTGGAAGACCGCACGGAGAAGGAGGACACGCGCCACTACGTCATCGATCGCGTGCATGCGGACACGCGCATGCTGTCCCTGATTGACGGCGACGGCGTGCTGAGCCGGGTGAAGATGGCGTCCCTGACCGGCGACTGGCGCCTGTTCACCCGCGAAACCCTGAGCGTGGCGCAGGGCGAGCAGCTGTTCGCGCTGGCGGCCGATAAAGAGGCGGGGCTGAAAGCGCGCGATCGCCTGACGGTCACGGCGGTGGAGAACAACGTGCTCACGGTGCAGCGCGCAGGCCAGAAGCGCCCCCTTCGTCTCAGCGCGGATGCGCCGCTGTACGTCTCTCACGACTACGTCAGCGCGCCGGGCAGCCGGGACGCGGAGTCCGGTACGGTTCTGGCCTCGCTTGGCGCCCGTGACCTGTCCGCCAACATGATGAACGCGCTGTCGCAGTCCGGAAGCCAGGCCGAAATCTACACCGGCGAAGCGCTGAGCCGCGCGGAA
>NZ_MLFP01000037.1 GCF_002095465.1 Pantoea rodasii
GCCTCCTGGCCCAACGTAAAAGCCTCAGCGCTGCGGATAGCCCTTGCAGCAGCAGAGGCGCGCTGGCCTCAACTATTGTGCCCTTTTGAACATCAATCACAGAAGCTTAAGAGCAGGCTGGTGCCGTACAGGGGCTGGCAATCCGCAGCGCTGAACGTAGTGAGTTTGCCAGGAGAGCACGCATGGATGCGGGCGAAAGGCGGGGCGGCACAGGATGTGCCATCCCCCGCCATTCCGTGAGGCACACGAATGAAGTGAAGGTACCGCGCAGCGGCGCGAGGACAGCCAGCCCCTGTACGGCACCAGACTGCGTTATCACCCGTCGCTTAACTGACTTTTACCAAAACACACGGACTGCGTGAACGCCATAGCATTGCGGCTTAGTAGCTTTTTTTAGTTACTGGGTGTGGGAAGCTATCTGTTCAGGCATAAAAAACCCCGGCAAGCCGGGGTTGTTCTTGTGCTGAAAACGGTGTTGCGTGTGGCTTAGCCAGCGACCGCGATACGTTTCATGTCGGTCATGTAGCCACGCAGTTTGCGGCCAACCGCTTCGATTGGGTGCTGACGAACGGCTTCGTTAACATCACGCAGCTGCGCGTTATCCACCTGAGTGCCTTCAATCGCTTTGCCCAGATCGCCCGGCTGCAGGGTGGTCATGAACTCTTTCAGCAGTGGAACCGCCGCGAAGGAGAACAGGTAGTTACCGTATTCTGCGGTATCGGAGATAACCACGTTCATTTCATACAGACGCTTACGCGCGATGGTGTTCGCAATCAGCGGCAGCTCGTGCAGTGATTCGTAGTAAGCAGACTCTTCGATGATGCCTGCATCGATCATGGTTTCGAAGGCCAGCTCAACGCCCGCTTTTACCATCGCAACCATCACAACGCCTTTGTCGTAGTATTCTTGCTCTTCGATTTTACCGTCGAACTGTGGTGCGTTCTCGAACGCCGTTGCGCCGGTCTCTTCACGCCAGGTCAGCAGGTTTTTATCGTCGTTCGCCCAGTCAGCCATCATACCGGAAGAGAATTCGCCCGAGATGATGTCATCCATGTGCTTCTGGAACAGTGGCGCCATGATGGTTTTCAGCTGCTCAGACAGCGCGTAAGCACGGACTTTCGCCGGGTTAGACAGGCGATCCATCATCAGAGTGATGCCACCGAACTTCAGTGATTCGGTGATGGTTTCCCAGCCGAACTGAATCAGTTTTTCGGTATAAGCCACATCGTGACCTTCCGCCACCAGCTTGTCGAAGCACAGCAGAGAACCGGCCTGCAACATACCGCACAGGATAGTCTGCTCGCCCATCAGGTCAGATTTCACTTCGGCAACGAAGGAAGATTCCAGTACGCCCGCACGGTCACCACCGGTGGCTGCTGCCCAGGCTTTGGCAATCGCCAGGCCTTCGCCTTTTGGATCGTTTTCCGGGTGAACCGCGATCAGCGTTGGTACACCGAAACCACGCTTGTACTCTTCACGCACTTCAGTACCAGGGCACTTCGGGGCAACCATCACTACGGTGATGTCTTTACGGATGGTTTCACCTGATTCAACGATGTTGAAACCGTGCGAGTAGCCCAGCGCCGCGCCATCTTTCATCAGTGGCTGAACCGCTTTAACGACTGCTGAGTGCTGCTTGTCTGGCGTCAGGTTAACCACCAGATCCGCCTGTGGGATCAGCTCTTCGTAAGTACCCACTTTAAAACCGTTATCGGTCGCTTTGCGGAACGAAGCACGCTTCTCAGCAATCGCTTCAGCACGCAGTGCATAAGCAATATCCAGACCGGAGTCACGCATGTTCAGGCCCTGGTTCAGACCCTGAGCGCCACAGCCAACGATAACGACTTTCTTACCTTTCAGGAAGCTTGCGCCGTCTGCGAACTCTTCGCGTGACATGAAACGACATTTGCCCAGCTGCGCTAATTGGTTGCGCAAGTTCAATGTGTTGAAGTAGTTAGACATGGGTACTCCGGTTAGATGTTGTGTTTGCTTTTGTTCGGTAACGACACCGTGTTCAGTGCCGCGAATGACCCCATCATATGACAGGAAATCCGTTGCTTAAATTGATATATTAACAACGTTACATTGCAGAATTTGCAACATCACGTTGAGGTGAAATACGCATGGATTTACGAGACCTGAAACTCTTTCTTCATTTGGCGGAAAGCTGCCACTTTGGCCGCACCGCGCGCGCCATGCACGTCAGCCCGTCCACGCTATCGCGCCAGATCCAGCGTCTTGAAGAAGATGTCGGTCATGCCCTGTTCCTGCGTGATAACCGCACCGTCACGCTCACTGAAGCCGGCGAACGTCTCAAACAATTTGCTCAACAAACCTTATTGCAATATCAACAGTTGCGCCACGTGATGGACCTTAACGGCCCTTCCCTCAGCGGCGAGCTGCGCCTGTTCTGCTCGGTGACCGCCGCTTATAGCCATCTGCCCCCGATACTCGATCGCTTCCGCGCCGAACATCCGCAGGTGGAAATCAAACTCACCACCGGTGATGCGGCTGATGCGATTGAAATGGTGCAGTCGGGCGAAGCCGATCTGGCCATTGCCGGTCGCCCTGAGTCACTGCCTGCCAGCATAGATTTTACGCCACTGGGGCTGATCCCGCTGGTGCTGATCGCCCCGGCGCTGCCTTGCCCGGTGCGCAGTCAGGCCACACAGGATGTTCCTGACTGGTCACAGATCCCCTTTATCGTGCCGGAACAAGGGCCTGCACGCCGCGGTATCGATTTGTGGTTCCGTCGCCATCGCATTCCCAATCCGCAGATTTACGCGACGGTTTCCGGGCATGAGGCGATTGTATCGATGGTGGCGCTGGGATGTGGCATTGCACTGCTGCCGGATGTGGTGCTGGAGAACAGCCCGGAGCCGGTGCGTAATCGCGTGCTGACGCTGGAGAATATTGAGTCGGTCGCACCGCTGGAACTCGGCGTGTGCGTACAAAAAAGCGGCTCGGTGAGCCGCTTATCAATGCGTTCTGGAGCCTGCTGTAACTATTGCCCGGCGAGGAAGAAACGAAACGCCGGGTTGTTTGCCTCATCGTGCCATTCGTAGCCCAACGCCGTGAGATGGGTTTCGAAATCCGGCTCTTGATCGTTGGCTTCGAAGGCGGCCAGCACGCGGCCAAAATCGGTGCCATGGCTGCGATAGTGGAACAGCGAGATATTCCAGTGCGCGCCGAGCGTCTGCAGGAACTTCAGCAGTGCGCCCGGTGCTTCCGGGAATTCAAAACTAAACAGGCGCTCGCGCAGCGGCTTAGATGGACGACCGCCCACCATGTAGCGCACGTGCAGTTTGGCCATCTCATCATCCGACAGATCCACCACCTGATAACCACCTTCACTCAGCTGGCTGATGATTTCTCTGCGCTCTTCCGCACCACGCGTTAAGCGCACGCCGACGAAGATGCAGGCGTTATCGGCATCCGCATAACGGTAGTTGAACTCGGTGATCGAACGGCCACCCAGCGTCTGACAGAAACGCAGGAAGCTGCCCTGCTGTTCTGGAATCGTCACCGCCAGCAACGCTTCGCGCTGTTCGCCGATTTCACAACGTTCTGACACATAGCGCAGACCGTGGAAGTTGACGTTGGCGCCCGACAAGACGTGCGCAAGGCGCTCGCCTTTGATGTCGTGCTGCTGGATGTACTTCTTCATGCCCGCCAGCGCCAAAGCGCCAGAAGGTTCCGCCACCGCACGCACATCTTCAAACAGGTCTTTCACTGCCGCGCAGATGGCATCGCTGTCCACGGTGATGATGTCATCGAGGTACTCTTTGCACAGGCGGAAAGTTTCGCTGCCGATGCGCTTCACCGCCACACCTTCAGCAAACAACCCGACGCGCGCCAGATCCACCGGCTCACCGGCATCCAGCGCCGCTTTCAAGCAGGCTGAATCTTCTGACTCCACCGCGATCACTTTGATCTGTGGCATCAGCTGTTTGATCAGCACCGCCACGCCCGCCGCCAGACCGCCGCCGCCGACCGGCACGAACACGCGATCGAGATGCGCGTCTTGCTGCAGCAACTCCATCGCCAGCGTGCCCTGCCCGGCAATCACTGCCGGGTGGTCGAACGGGTGCACAAAGGTGTAACCCTGCTGCTCGGACAGCTCAATCGCTTTGGCTTTTGCCTCGTCGAAGTTAGCACCAAACAGATAAACCTCACCGCCAAATGCGCGCACTGCATCAACCTTGATGTCTGCCGTGGCCAGCGGCATCACAATCAGTGATTTGATGCCAAGCCGGCTGGCCGAGAGCGCCACACCCTGCGCGTGGTTGCCGGCCGAAGCCGTAATCACGCCGCGTGCTTTTTGCTCTTCAGTCAGCCCGGCAATCATCGCGTACGCCCCGCGCAGCTTGAAGCTGTGCACCGGCTGACGATCTTCTCGTTTCACCAAAATGGTGTTGCCGAGACGCGATGAAATTTTTTCCATTTTCTGCAGCGGTGTCACCTGAGCAATTTCGTACACAGGCGAGCGCAGCACTGCGCGCAAATACTCCGCGCCGTTAGGCGACGCGGGTAGCGGTTGAG
Organism: Pantoea rodasii; assembly: GCF_002095465.1. Taxonomy (GTDB): domain Bacteria; phylum Pseudomonadota; class Gammaproteobacteria; order Enterobacterales; family Enterobacteriaceae; genus Pantoea; species Pantoea rodasii. The sequence continues at coordinate 4,543 of NZ_MLFP01000037.1, forward strand.
ACTCAGCCATCAGTTGTTAGCCTCCCAGCTTGGACTTATCGCGTACCGCACCTTTGTCAGCACTGGTCGCGAGGGATGCATAAGCACGCAGCGCGAAGGAGACGACACGCTCGCGGTTATGTGGCGTGTAAGCCGCTTCGCCACGTGCCTGCTCTTTTTCACGACGAGCATGAATTTCGTTGTCTGGCAGATCCAGATGGATACGACGGTTCGGGATATCCAGCTCGATCATGTCGCCATCCTGAATCAGCGCAATGGTGCCGCCGCTGCCCGCTTCTGGCGAGATGTGACCCACAGAGAGACCGGAAGAACCACCCGAGAAACGGCCATCGGTGATCAGCGCACAGGCTTTGCCCAGCCCCATCGATTTCAGATAGGTGGTTGGATAGAGCATTTCCTGCATGCCCGGACCGCCTTTCGGCCCTTCGTAGCGAATCACCACGCAGTCGCCTGCCACCACTTTGCCACCGAGGATCGCAGCAACCGCATCATCCTGGCTTTCGTAAACTTTGGCTGGGCCTTTGAAGGTCAGCAATTCCGCGTCCACGCTGGCGGTTTTCACGATACAACCATCTTCAGAGATGTTGCCGTACAGTACGGCCAGACCACCATCCTGAGAGAAGGCATGCTCACGAGTGCGGATACAACCTTCTACACGGTCATCATCCAGCGTGTCCCAGCGGCAATCCTGCGAGAATGCCTGGGTGGTACGAATACCGGCTGGGCCCGCGCGGAACATTTTCTTCACCGCTTCATCTTTGGTCAGCATGATGTCGTACTGATCCAGCGTTTCACGCAGCGACTGCTGCAGAACGTTACGGGTCGTGGCATCGATCAATCCGGCACGATCCAATTCGCCCAGAATCGCGACGACGCCACCCGCGCGGTGCACGTCTTCCATGTGATATTTCGGCGTACTTGGTGCCACTTTGCACAGGTGCGGCACTTTGCGTGACAGGCGATCGATATCCGACATGTTGAATTCGATCTCGCCTTCCTGCGCCGCTGCCAGCAAGTGCAGAACGGTGTTGGTGGAACCGCCCATGGCGATATCCAGCGTCATCGCATTCTCAAACGCCGCTTTCGTCGCGATGTTGCGCGGCAGCATGTTGACGTCATCCTGCTCGTAATAACGTTTGGTCAGGCTCACAATGCGCTTACCGGCATTGAGGAACAGCTCTTTACGGTCGGCGTGCGTCGCCAGCAGTGAACCGTTGCCCGGCTGTGCCAGACCCAGCGCTTCGGCCAGACAGTTCATGGAGTTGGCCGTAAACATACCCGAGCAAGAACCACAGGTCGGGCAGGCAGAACGTTCGATTTTATCGCTGTCTTCATCGCTGACGTTCGGGTTGGCACCCTGAATCATCGCATCGACCAGATCCAGCTTGATGATTTTATCGGACAGCTTGGTTTTGCCGGCTTCCATCGGGCCGCCGGACACAAAGATCACCGGGATATTGAGGCGCAGTGCCGCCATCAGCATGCCGGGGGTGATTTTGTCGCAGTTGGAGATACACACCATGGCATCCGCGCAGTGCGCGTTTACCATGTACTCCACGGAATCGGCGATCAGCTCGCGCGAAGGCAGTGAATACAGCATGCCGCCATGACCCATGGCGATACCGTCATCCACCGCGATGGTGTTGAACTCTTTAGCGACACCACCGACAGCTTCGATTTGCTCAGCCACCAGCTTGCCCATATCGCGCAGGTGCACGTGGCCCGGAACGAACTGGGTGAATGAGTTAACTACGGCGATAATCGGCTTGCCGAAATCGTCATCGGTCATCCCTGTGGCGCGCCACAAGGCGCGGGCACCCGCCATATTACGGCCATGGGTGGTGGTGGCAGAACGGTACTTAGGCATGCTCTATTTACTCCAGTCTGAAATATGACGCGGGCGCAGCTGCACCCGCGTAACTGTCTTGTTATGGATTAACTTGATCCAACCAGCCGTACTTGTCTTCGGTTTCGCCGGTAAACAGGCCGAAGAATGCGCTCTGAATTTTGGTGGTGACTGGACCACGTTTACCTGCGCCCACCTGGATGCCGTCAACACTGCGCACCGGGGTGATTTCTGCCGCTGTACCGGACATGAACACTTCGTCAGCCAGATACAGTGATTCGCGCGACAGGGTTTGCTCACGCACTTCGATACCCAGATCGATCGCCAGCTTGATGATGGCGTCACGGGTAATGCCCGGCAGGGCTGAAGAAGTGAACGGTGGTGTGAACAGAATGCCATCTTTCACTTCGAACAAGTTTTCACCAGCCCCTTCTGAAATATAGCCGTTGGTGTCGAGAGCGATACCTTCCTGATAACCGTGACGGCGCGCTTCGCTGCCCACCAGCAGAGAAGAAAGGTAGTTACCACCGGCTTTGGCGGCGGTTGGCAAGGTGTTCGGTGCGACACGGTTCCATGAAGACACCATTGCATCGATACCATTTTCCAGTGCTTCAGCACCCAGGTAAGCACCCCATGGGAAGGCAGCGATGATCACGTCGGTGGTGTAGCCATCTGGCGGGTTCACACCCAGACCCACATCGCCCACGAAGGCCAGCGGACGGATGTAAGCGCTTTTCAGTTTGTTCACGCGAATCACTTCGCGGCACGCGTCCATCAGCTCATCAACGCTGGCGGCGATAGGGAAACGATAAATTTTGGCGGAATTGTGCAGACGCTGCATGTGTTCACGGTGACGGAACACCACTGGACCTTTGTGTGAGTCGTAGCAACGTACGCCTTCAAACACAGAAGTACCGTAATGCAGTGCGTGGGACATCACGCTAACTTTGGCGTCTTCCCACTTAACCATCTCCCCGTTGAACCAAATAAAGTCTGCTTTCTTCGTACTCATTGCTATTTCCTTTGGCGACTAAGCGCGGATTTGTTGTGATGTCTGTTGCTGGATCTCGACACAGGCGACATCCAAAAGTTTGCTTAACTGCGAAGACAGTAAATCGACCGAACGCTGGCTGGCAACGGTCATCTCGATATTAATGTTCTCGGCGTTTGACGCTGATGCCATGTTCATCGAGCACACCTGGAAGCCACGGTGGCGGACGACACGCAAAATGCGCTCCAATATTTCAGGACGAAAGCGGGCTTCGATAGACAATTGATGCTGGTTCATGCGGTTTTCTCCATCATGTTTGCGTTGCTGGCACCCGGCGGCACCAATGGCCAGACGTTCTCATGCTCATCTATCGAAACATGCAGGAAGTAAGGACCTTCACTGTTCAGCAGAGCATCTATCGCGGCGTCGACCTGATCTTTACGGGTAATGCGCTGGCCTGGGATATCAAACGCACTGGCCAGCGTGAGGAAATCGGGGTTATCGGTGAGGATGGTTTCGCTATAGCGGCCATCAAAGAACAGTTGCTGCCACTGGCGCACCATGCCTAAACGTTGGTTATCCAGCAGCAGGATTTTCACCGGCAGCTTGCCGCGTTTGATGGTGCCCAGTTCCTGGATATTCATCATGATCGAACCATCGCCAGACACGCAGATCACGGTGTCTTCCGGGCGAGCAACCTGCGCGCCGATGGCGGCCGGCAGACCGAAGCCCATGGTACCCAGACCGCTGGAGGTGATGAAGTTCTCTGGCTGAGTGAAGCTCATGTGCTGCGCAGACCACATCTGGTGCTGACCCACATCGGTGGTCACCACGGCGCTGTCTGGTTTGCGATCGGAGAGCTGCTTCAACAGCAATGGCGCGTAAATCGCTTCACCTGGATGATCGTAACGCCATTCAAACTCGGCTTTCATCGCTTTGACTTCGGTGCGCCAGCCATCGATTTGCATCGGCATGCTTAACGCCGGCAGCACCTGATTCAAATCGCCCTGCAGTGAAACGTGGGCACGGCGCAGTTTGTTCAGCTCGGCCGGATCGATGTCGATATGGATAACGTTGGCGTGCGGGGCGAAGGTGTCTAACTTGCCGGTGACGCGATCGTCAAAGCGCGCGCCCACTGCAATCAGTAAATCACAGGATTGAACGGCAAGGTTGGCGGCTTTGGTGCCGTGCATGCCCAGCATGCCAAGGTAGACATCGCTGCTGGCGTCGGCGCTGCCCAAACCTTTCAGCGTGGCAACCATCGGAATACCGGTTTCTTCCGCCATGGCACGCAGTGCTGGCACCGCCTGCGCCATGCCAACACCGCCGCCGATATACAGCATCGGCTTATGCGACTGCGCCATCAACGCGCGAGCTTCCGCGATATGCTCCGGCGAGTGGCTGATCGCTTCTTCAACCGGCAACAGGTGTGGTGTTAACTCAGCGCTGGCGATTTGGATGTCTTTCGGGATATCAACCAGCACCGGACCGGGACGGCCAGACTGGGCGATGGCGAAGGCTTCTGCCATCACGGCAGGTAAATCTTCGAGGGATTCAACCAGGAAACTGTGCTTGGTACAGGCTAACGACAGGCCGAGAACGTCGATCTCCTGGAAGGCGTCAGTGCCGATAAAGGCAGATGAAACCTGACCGGTAATGGCGACAACCGGGATGGAATCCATATATGCATCCGCTAACCCGGTGATCAGGTTGGTGGCGCCAGGGCCGGAAGTGGCGATACACACGCCGGTCTTGCCGGTGGCACGGGCATAACCGATTGCCGCCATCACGGCACCTTGCTCATGACGACACAGTAGGTGTTCCACGCCGCCATCGTAGAGCGCATCGTACACTGGCATGATTGCGCCGCCAGGATAGCCAAACACTGTGTCGACACTCTGCGCGCGTAAAGCCTGAACTACCCACTGTGCACCTGTCATGGTTATTCTCCTGTATTCCTGGGGGAACAACAGAATTTTATGCTACTGCTCATAATCTGTTCCTCGCTGATTCGCTGATATTTAGCCAGGTCGAAAAAAAACCCCCGGACCTTTCGGTGCGGGGGTTTTTGGAATTCCGGGCTTGATTTTTAAGCCTTTCTTTCTCCAAGCGATGCCCCGCACGGTGGGATAATAATCACCACCACGCTAATCACGACTAGGCTAATCACTTGTAGAAGGGCTTTCATGTGTTGTTTGTTTTTTCGATTGTTCGAAGTAATACCTACAGAGTTACCATAGTTATCCGCTTGATGACAATTATTTTCATAATGTTTTTTTATGACGTGTGCGACGAGCATCGGTTATCACGTTGTAAGTAAAAGGTTATTTACAGTTGTGATAATTATTCATTACGCACGCGGCGCAACGGTCAGTTTATTTTTGCGATCTCGCGCTCAATCACCACGAAAACCCGTCGAATATCGCCTATTTTCTGGAATCTAACGCTGAAACTTGCACAAATGCGTTCGCAGGCTGCGTTTTCACCTCGCATGATGGAGAGAACAAGGAGTAGTGATGTCTCTATCAAAAGTTTTAACCCGCGCCGCTCTCGGTGTGCAGGCACCTTTGGTGACAGTGGAGGTGCATATCAGCAAAGGCCTGCCTGCATTAACATTGGTGGGTCTGCCTGAGACCACGGTGAAGGAAGCACGAGAACGGGTGCGCAGCGCCATTATTAACAGTGGATTCATTTTCCCCGCTAAACGCGTCACCATCAATCTGGCCCCGGCAGATTTGCCTAAAGAAGGTGGCCGCTATGACCTGCCCATCGCTATTGCTATTCTCGCGGCCTCAGAGCAGCTTCCTGACGCGAAACTGGCGCACTATGAGTTCCTGGGGGAGCTAGCGCTTAACGGCGCGCTCTGTGGCGTTCAGGCCGCCATTCCGGCCGCAATGGCGGCAATACTTGCTGGTCGGCAAATGGTGTTAGCTGAAGAGAATCAACAGGATGTAGGGTTGATTCAACAAGGTGAAACGCTGGTCGGTAAACATTTGGTTGAGATCTGCGCCTTTCTGCATAATCAATCCCCCCTTACCGTTGCTCACTATCAACCTGAAGCATTACAGCAGGGAGAGCAGGACCTCAGCGATATTATTGGTCAGGAGCAAGGACGACGTGCGCTGGAGATTACTGCCGCTGGCGGCCATAACCTGTTGCTCATCGGACCGCCGGGTACGGGAAAAACCATGCTTGCGACACGCCTGCCCAGCATCATGCCGCCGTTAAACGACCAAGAAGCGCTGGAGTGCGCGGCGATCAGTAGTTTAGTCAGCAACCGCAATCTCCATCATCAGTGGCGTAGAAGGCCATTTAGAGCACCCCATCACAGTGGTTCGCTGTATGCATTGGTGGGAGGGGGATCATTGCCGCGGCCGGGAGAAATTTCATTAGCCCACAATGGTGTACTGTTTCTCGATGAACTGCCGGAGTTTGACCGCAAGGTGCTGGATGCACTGCGTGAGCCCATCGAGTCTGGAGAAATTGCCATTTCCCGCACCCGTGCCAAAGTCACCTATCCGGCACGCTTTCAGCTGATTGGTGCCATGAACCCTAGCCCAACAGGGCATTATCAGGGAAGTCATAACCGGTGCACGCCACAACAGGTGCTGCGCTACCTGAGCCGGCTTTCAGGCCCTTTTCTCGATCGCTTCGATTTGTCGCTGGAAATCCCCCTGTTACCAAGCGGTACCTTGAGCCAAAAACAAGAGGTTAGTGAGAGCAGTGCAAAAGTGCTTCAGCGCGTGCTCGCGGCTCGACAAAGGCAGATCCAACGAGCGGGTAAAGTGAATGCACACTTAACTAATCCAGAGATTGCGCTTAACTGTTCGCTGATAGCTGAAGATGCAGTGTGGTTGGAAACGGTGCTGAACTCGCTGGGGCTTTCGGTACGGGCATGGCAGCGGATCTTGAAAGTGGCGAGGACGATTGCCGATCTGGACGAAGAGGAGAGGATTTCACGACGGCATTTGCAGGAAGCGGTGAGCTATCGCAGCATTGACCGTTTACTGATTTATCTGCATAAAAGCCTGGAATAGAAAACGGGGCTTTTAAGCCCCGTTATTTTTTAATCATCGCTATCGCTAAAGTCTTCCACCGTATCCATCTGCGGCTTGCCGCCAGACAGGGTATGGAAACGCTTAGGGCGCTTAATACGTGCGGTGTATTTCGACCAGACACGTTCAGCTTCCGTTTGCGGCTCGCGCAGACCACGACATACTTCTAAAAATGAACGCTCTTCTTCTGTTGTGGGCTCACGCTTGGCGAGGTCCAGTTCATTAAAGGCGTAACCGTGGCGTTCCAGAAGCTGGGCTTCTTTAATGGTGAAGTCACCATGACGCGAAAAACCACGAGGGTAATGTTTGTTATCAAAGAAACGATTTGTTGTTGCGAAGCTATTCGCCATTTTACACGCTCCCGACTCTCTTATGGCCGTGCTATTTATGGCGCGGAGTATTAGATAGGCTTGACAGAGTGTAAAACAAAACATTTAAATCAGTACGACAAACAAATTTTGGGAGAATGCTGTGGATACGGAATTACTGAAAACTTTCCTCGAAGTGAGCAGAACACGCCATTTCGGGCGTGCTGCTGAAGCGCTTTACCTCACGCAATCTGCCGTTAGTTTTCGCATTCGTCAGCTGGAGAATCAGCTGGGGGTTAACCTTTTTACTCGTCATCGAAATAATATTCGTCTGACCTCTGCGGGTGAGCGTTTATTGCCCTATGCAGAGAGTTTGATGAGTACCTGGATGATGGCCAAAAAGGAAGTTTCGCATACACAACAGCATCATGAGCTATCGATAGGTGCCAGTGCTTCGTTGTGGGAAGCGTACCTAACCCCTTGGTTAAAAACGCTTTATGAGAATCGGGAAAGCCTCCATCTGGAAGCGCGCATTGCACAACGACACTTGCTGGTAAAGCAGTTGCACGAGCGCCAATTGGATCTGTTGATTACTACCGAAGCGCCAAAAATGGATGAGTTAACCAGCCAGCAGATTGGTCATATATCGCTCGCACTCTTTCGCGCCCGTAAAACGGAGAAACGTGAAAAATATGATTACATTAAACTAGAGTGGGGAGCAGATTTTCATCAACATGAAAGTTATCTGTCCAGTGATGACGTACCGGTATTAACGACGACTTCGGCACATGTGACGCGTGAATTACTGCATACCACCGGTGCTTGTGCGTTTTTACCGGACTCATGGCACAGTATTTATAGTGATTTGATGGTTATTCCAGATACACCTGTTGCCGTTCGGCCACTCTATGCGGTGTGGCTGCAGAATAGCGATCAACAAGCGCATATTCGTCAGCTGCTAAAATTCCCAGTATTGACGCAATAAAGCATAAATTGAGAGGGGTTTGAGTGTCGCGCAGTGAAACTCAAACCCTTTTCACTGACGAATTTATGAGGTAAATACCAAATTTTGGACAAAAAAAATCCTTTGCCGAAGCAAAGGATTGTTTTCTGGCAGGGGCGGAGGGACTCGAACCCCCAACACCCGGTTTTGGAGACCGGTGCTCTACCAATTGAACTACGCCCCTAAATAGGG
>NZ_MLFP01000038.1 GCF_002095465.1 Pantoea rodasii
CCGCTGCCGCTGCCGCTGCCGCTTGCCGGGCTGGTAACAGGGCTGGCCAGCGCCTGGTTAATCCTGGTACTTATTCCCTGATCCAAAACCTGATTTATCCATTTTTTTCAATTACCGTCCCGGAAAATGCATCCCCGTACGGTTACCAACTGGCTGTATGCTCTTTCCGCTGAACGGTTATGCCGGGCCCCCTGATCTGGGTGCTCGGCGTGTGAGCCGGTATATAGCTTTACTGCGCACTTAGTCTCGCTGGCAAAATGCATCATCTGCCTGCTGTTGTAAGCAGCTTATCTTTGCCGGTGAAATGACTATCGTGCATGTCGTCAGCCTGTCGTTCAGGCACTTCTTACCCGAACATATCATTGTCATTACCGTAGATTATGCGGGTTTCGGGGATACTGAACTCTCAGTGAAAGGACACTAAAACCAACCGCCAGTCGGCGTACTGTCACTCCCCTGATTTTCTGCAGCGGATCCTCAGGATATTACGGGATCATGGCAGCGGGCACTTTCATGAACACACCTTATCAATTTTCTACGGGCTCAAACCCGCTGCAACACCATTACTTTACGCAGCGGGTTTCGTCAGGCGTCGAACGGGGGGCTGACTACTGCTTATACGCGCGCATTTCAAAAACCTCAGTGGGAAATCCGGGAGATGCGTAAGTACCCGCGTAATTTGAAAAGGCAAGATTTGAACGTCTGTGGACAAAATCAGGCTGCGGATGACCCTCTCTGCCGGCCACGGGGCTGGCTGATATGCCAGGAGCCGGGGTTCTGCGCTTCAGTATACTCTTGGTGCCATAATCTGCGTCAGCCTGCGAAAAAATATCTTCTGCGATAACAAAGTGACAAACAGCTGATAAAGGATAATGAAATACGTGCGCACGATGAAAACAGGGTGTTTGCGATGTTTGCCGCGAGCGGCGTCAGTGGTGCCGGGAAGGCTTCCGCGTGGCCAGATGTACCACCGGACTTATGATGAAAGCGATGAGTCTCAGTAGCGTGCGTTGGCGTAAAAGTGCGCAAAACGATCTGTTATGAAACAGAAGTCGCATTTGACCGGGTAAATTGTCAGTCAATGGCTAAGCACAGGCCCTATGGAAGGACAGATTTAACCGGCTTCAGTACAGGGCAGGGCTTCGCGTGTGCGGCAATGTAGACTAATCGTCGGGGTCAACGGGAGCGGCGGGTTTCGTTATTAATGAAGACGGCATATGTGCCGTATGCGTTTAATAAGGCGACGCTGACCTGAGCGAGAGTGATACCATCACCGCAGATGACTCCAACGTCTTATCCCTGCTTCGTCCATTTAAGCTGAAAAACTGTACAAAACTTTTATCAAAACGGGGGGGATGGCAGCCTGATTTTACTGACCTAAAATCCCCTGGTAACCGGTGCGGTTCTGCTTTTATGTTGAAGGCCCCCCCCGGCGGGCAGGCAGTGAAGTCTGTTGAAATTTGCCTGTTTTGAGTCATCAGAGCAGACAATAATAAACGTCTTAAACATTATGTAAGCAATTTATCAATAAATCGTTTACTGGAAAGCAAGCAATCTGTCTTTACCTGCAGAAAAAAAGCCCGGAGGTATGAGGTAGTTGGCCAATAAAAATATGAAAATAAAACTGATACTTATTTTTGAGTAACATGCACCTTTATCTGGTGTTTCGGGAAAAGGTAATGCGAGTGATAGTTAATCTTAAGTAATAAAGTTATCATGCACCTCAAACAAAAAATAAATGATTGGAATAGAATGTATAGTCAGGCTGTTAATTAATGGTTTTATTGATTTATGTCAAAAATATCTGCGTTATATAAAAATCGGCGGTCAAATAAATTAAGATTTTTTTACATTGTGAATTAAGGTTTATCTTCATTTTTAACGGCTTAGTGATAATATTTTTTTGCCGTAAAGGAAAGCATTAATAAACCAGAGAATGAGGATTCAAGAAATGAATAAGAAAACAATGACACTGGCCATTGCCATTTTAATGACAACTGCAACCAGCGCAATGGCAGCATCAGTGGTAGAAAAAACCAGTAATAACAGTGATAAAACTGCTTCATCACTTCAGGAAAAGGTGATGAAAATTTCACAAGGAGTAATGGGTGATATTCGACTGTCACGCTTTGAGATTTTCAATCTTCACCCTGATAAAGCTCAGAATCTGGTGGTAAAAGCAGATGGAATGTTAAATAAAGCAGACCAGGAATGGATTTCAGTAGTAAGAAAAGATAAGGGTCTACCAGCAGATGATAACTATATTCTTCTTGATTCAACAGTTATTCAGAAAGATGCTTTTACTGTAACACCAGAAAAGCAAAAAGCACTAAATAAAGCAAACAGACAACTTAAGTCAGGTGATAAAAAGGGGGCATTTGAAACGCTAAAATTAGCCGGATATGAATTCGAAACGTCTCATGCCTTCATGCCGCTTCATCATACTCGGGAGGATTTGAACCGAGCCATCAGCTTGTTGAAGTCTGGTAAATATTATGAAGCTAATGCGGCACTGAAAAACGCTGAGGACGGCATCATCGTTCAAACCGATTCAGTGGATGACACCATTCAATAATATTTCACAGGAGTCAATTAAGGAGCATAAATTCTTCCGTAAGATAATCGTATAATTTTCTGGAAAGAAATGATGGAAAATAACCAAGGCACACCTTGTCACCCATTAACCGTTTTGCCTAAGCGGGCAATCCCGTCTGAAGAGAACAGCGGCACACTAGTAAAGAATATGATTAGTGACGAACTTATTCTGGATGGCAGTGCTCGTCTCAACCTGGCTACATTTTGCCAGACATCTCTTGAACCTGAAATCCATCAGTTAATGGATGCGGCTATCGATAAGAATCTTATCGATAAGGATGAGTATCCTGTCACAGCAGAAATTGAGCAGCGCTGTGTGAGAATGCTGGCCAGACTATGGCACGCCCCAGAGGCGGACACTACGATGGGATGCTCAACTGTAGGTTCATCGGAAGCCGCCATGCTGGCGGGGCTGGCTGCAAAATTTAACTGGCGTAAGCGCCGTATGCTGGCTGGTCAGCCAGTAAACAAACCCAACCTTGTTTGTGGTCCGGTTCAGGTTTGCTGGCACAAGTTCTGCCGCTACTTCGATATTGAACTGCGCGAAATACCCATGTCAAAAAACAGGTTGCTCATGTCACCGGAAGAAGTTTTGTCGCGGGTAGATGAGAATACCATTTGCGTGGTTGCAACCTTTGGCGTCACGTTCACCGGCCAGTACGAACCCGTGCTTGAAATCAGCAAAGCTTTAGACGAGTTCGAAGCAACTACCGGGATTGATGTTCCTCTCCACGTTGACGCAGCGAGTGGCGGATTTCTTGCCCCGTTCTGTGCTGAACAACTGGTATGGGATTTCAGAATCCCGAGGGTTAAATCGATCAACGCTTCAGGGCATAAATATGGACTGGCACCGTTAGGTGCGGGCTGGGTGATCTGGCGCAGCACACGTGATTTACCTGAAGAGCTCATTTTCAATGTAAATTATCTTGGGGGGGAGATGCCAACATTTGCGCTGAATTTCTCCAGGCCCGGGGGCCAGATTATCTCTCAGTATTATAATCTGGTGCGTTATGGTTTCGAAGGATACAAGCGTCAGCATAACAGCTGTTATGAGGTAGCTCATTATCTTGCGTCGCAACTCCAAAAAACAGGTTTGTTCAACCTCATTTTCCGGGGGGATAAGGCTCAAGGCTTACCAGCTGTTGCTTGGACGCTGAAAAATCCGCAAAAACTCTCGGGTTATACCTTGTATGAATTCGGCGACCGACTCCGACAGAGAGGGTGGCAGATTCCGGCATATTCGTTACCAGACGACTGTTGTGAAACTGTAATCCAGAGAATCGTTGTCAGGCGAGGTTTTACTATGGATCTTGCACAGGTGCTGATAAACGATATGAAATCATGCATCAGCCATTTTCATGATGTTCCTGTTGATACAGAGCATGAAATAATTTCCAGAAAAGCGTTTAACCATAACTGATCCTATGGCGGAGCGTTGCTCCGCCCTTTATATGGAAGGATTCATGAAATCAATTTCTAAAGGCGATGGCGCTAAAACCCTGTCGGTAACCGGTTTTTTTGCAATTACCGCTTCAATGGTCATAACTGCGTACGAATATCCCACTTTTGCCACATCCGGACTTACTCTAATAACATATCTTATCTTAGGAGGGCTGCTCTGGTTCATTCCCGTTGGTCTGTGCTCCGCGGAAATGGCGACGGTTGAAGGATGGGGGGGAAGGCGGGATTTTTACGTGGGTTTCGAATAATTTAGGAGAGCGATGGGGGTTTGCTGCAATCAGCTTTACTTATCTTCAGATAGCCATTGGATTTATTCCGATGCTTTATTTTATCGTGGGTGCCGTCAGTGATATTTCCGGCATCAGCGAAATCAATACGAATCCTCTGATGAAAACGGCTATTTCGCTTTTAATTTTATGGAGCCTGGCTCTGACACAGTTAGGGGGATTAAAAAATACGCAAAAAATAGCTAAGTGTGGTTTTTTTCTTGGAATAGTCCTGCCAGTATTACTGCTGTGGTTCTCAGCGTTCTGGTATTTTTATCACGGCGGTCATCGAATGATTGACCTGAAACTGGATGGCTTAATGCCACATCTTTCAGATAAGGGCGGTCTTGAAGTTTTCGTCGCCTTCATTCTGAGCTATATGGGTATTGAGGCTTCAGCAACCCATGCCAATGAAATGTATAATTCTCGGAAAAATTATCCTCTGGCGATCCTGATTCTAATGATATGTACGATTTTATTCAGCTCAGTATCTGGATTGATAATTGCCTTGGTGATGCCAAATTCTGAAATATCGTTATCTTCTGGCCTGGTTCAGGCATTATCTAAAATCACCTCACATGTCACCCATGATGCAGTATGGGCCGTTAAAATATTTTCTGCACTTCTCGTTTTTGGCGTCATGGGTGAAATTTCAGCCTGGATAACAGGGCCTTCTAAAGGGTTGCTGGTTACGGCAAAGCAGGGGCTACTGCCTGTATCATTTTCCGGCGTAAACAAAAATGGTGTGCCTGTTAAATTAGTTATGCTGCAGCTACTGATAACCTCAATCGCTATTGTTTTGTTTACTAATATCAGCAGTAGCAGCAATAGTGCATTTCTCATTGCGCTCTCACTCACCGTTTTAATTTATCTTTGTGCTTATTTTATGCTGTTTGTATCTTATATAAAAATGGTTATCACAAAGAAAAAAACAACCAGTGGATTTGTCATCCCGGGGGGGAAGGCGTGCAGGCTGTTAGTTGCTGCTGTTGGTTTCATTACATCTTTATTTGCCTTCGTAGTTTCATTTATTCCTCCTGAATCCGTTATCGGTCACATGCAAAGAAAAGATTATTTGTTTGAATTGCTAATTTCTTTTTTGATTGTGATCAGCATTCCTTTTATAGTTTGTAAAACCAGAAGAAAAAAATAAACCTGCATCATTAATGCGATGCTGGCTGGTGTTTAAGAGTGCGCAGCATAAAATAATGCCGGGTTGTTCATTGTTAATTTAAAACTGAGGTGGATCAAGATGAAGAAAGGAAACTTATTCATGTTGCTTCCTGTACTTATCGTTACAGGATGCTCGAGCATACCTAAAGATATAGGCGGAAATAGTAAGCTGGTATCGTCAGCGAATTTCTATCAGTTATACGAACACCCTGATCAGTACACGGGTTATCCGGTCAGAATTGGGGGGAGAGTATTAAATGTTATTAACCATAAAAAAGAAACGTTACTTGAAATTGCGGTTTTGCCCCTGGATGATTCAGCCAGGCCAGAAATAAATGATTCTTATGAAGGGAGAGTGATTGTCAAAGACAAGGGTTTCATTGATCCTCTCTTACTCAAAAACCATTATCTGACTGTTCTGGCAGATGTGGAGGGTAGTGCAAACGGTAAGATTGGAGAAACACCTTACAAATTCGTCCTTCTCAGCTTGCTGGGATATAATATCTGGCACATTAAAGAGGATATGATTCCAGTTGATAGCTGGAACTATGGTTTTGGCCCTTACTGGAATTATCGCAGGGCCGCATATCCATACGCAATGAACTGGGGCTGGTATCCGGTGCCCGCCGGTTATCGACTTGAGAAAACCATAGTTAACGAATAGTAGTTAATATGGCCATATTATCACGGATGCCAGTGAGCAGAATTAAACTGGCATTTTTTCATGTTCGGGTGATTTGATGATCTCTGATTTACCCATCCCGTCCTGAGCATTCACCCAATCTCTGCAGCATGACCGACTCGGCTATCGAACACGAGTCTTTTACGCTGCACGGAATTGCCCTGCTGTATCGACCCAGCGTATATAGCGGAATAATCATCGTCGCTATCAGTGTTCATTTTCTTTCAGGGAACAGTACGATACGCAGAGGAAATACGACTAAAACCATACTCTTGTCGTGTGCGACAATCTGTTTCGAAAATCCTCGTTTACCTGCAAACATTTAATCAATCAGTCAGCTTACAGATGGCAGTATACATAACCACAACCCCATCCTGCTTCACAAACCTGTGCCGGACGTGAAAATACGCTATTTTTTATCATTTTTATCATTTTTATCATATGATGGGACTTCATCAATATTGCCCCACAATCTGGCGCTTCTAATTTCTGCTAAAATTATGAACAGGCATTCCTCACACACCTCCTCATCTGTACTGATCATCCGCTGGAAAAAGCTCATTTTTTTTCCGCATCTTTTACATGTCTTAATGCGAAAAATCACGGTAATGCCTTCTGTAAATCAGGGCAATTCGTAAGAGCCATCTGTAGCACCTCTCGCCATTGATGACGCGACCGTGTTCATCTTACTTAATCATTTACTTAATGCGAATCGACGGTTGTATTGCTTATTATTATAGCTACTCAGCCAGGATACAGTCGAAGAAATTTCTGTAAATCTGTCCACGCTGCAATAATCCATGAGTTTGCCCCGATGAGACGGAAACGGTTATTTTTTAGTGAGTAGTTAACCTCAGTACTCTGTCGGTGACTGCATTTTCAGGCATTTATGGGGATGACACTCATTGCCGCCTTTAACCCCTTCTGTCAGTTTTCCCTTTACATTGATGTGATACGGTAACTCATCTGCATACGCGTCGTCGCGCTTGAACGTTTTCAGGAACGATTCATCTATCCCATTGCTCCGGACTGTGCACTGGCGTCATGCATACTATGAGTTAGAGTATGGCAGCGAACATCCTTGCTTGTGAGTTCGCTGAAGCCATCATAATACCAGCGTCTGCCCCGCCGAATGTCACGACGCTGCCGGTATGCGCACCGCGGGTGAGTTACCCAGCGCTTGACGTTTCCATAGATCTTATCAGTTTGCCTCATAGCTAAATGTTGATGTACTTCAGCATGATACATATTGGATATACAACAGGAATATAAACAATATCACACCTCGTTTTAAGGAAAGCCCACCGGCAAGATCCTTAAAAAGGCGGAACCGGATCTTCTGCACGCGCGGGGCGGTTTTCTGCCACGACCACAACATATAGTGGCTGATTCAGCTGTTCGTGGCACAACATACGGGGTGCGTCAGATAACCTCAGGGAAGTGCCGGCAGGAAACCGGCGCCTGACCCGCCGCGACGGGCGCGCCACGCTTCCGGGAAAGTCCTATATTGGCCGGAAAGCGGATCCAGCGCAGTGGGTGGTCAGGTAATTTAAGAGCGTTTATATATGCTTACTTATTATAAAGTGAGGTATTATTATTCAAATTAAAACTTCCAGAATGAATCAATCAATAACTCAAAGTAATATTTATTTCCGTGACTACTAACCTTCAGGCCATAAAGGAGTTCAGGATGGGACGTGCCGTACCGTTAATAATTGGTCAGAAGGCGTTTGCTTCCAAAAAAGCCGCCGTGGATTATTTCATGGATCAGCGTGAGGAGCTTAAAGCTTCAGGCCCGGTAAAGGATGGCGAATTGTTCGGAGAGCTGAAGGCGCTCTACACGCGATATTGTGAGGTCACGCAGTGGGATCTGAGCAACAGGGTGATTTTACGCGTTCAGCGTGGATTACGAGCAGCGTAAGAACGGACAGGCCTGGACGTCTCGACTGTGCTACTGGGTGCAGTTTTCACCGAAGGACAGGCTGAGCTTTTCGGTCAGGGAAGCAGTGGATGCGATAGCAAAAGCAGCTGCCACTGCACAACCGTAATTGAGAACGTGATTTAGCACTTTCAGGTGAGTATAAGTTTATGGTTGAGGGGATTTCGGTCTGGGTGCCGGTGATCAGCGCAGGAGCAGGTATTGTTGGTGCACTGAGCAGCCAATGGCTGTCGCATATTTTCGTAACACGTCGTGAAAAGAGGGCGTCAGAAGAAAAGCTGAATCGGGAGCGGTACTTTATCGGCACCGAGCTGGTCTTCCTGCTGGAGCAGTTTGCGGTGGGGTGCGCCGGCGTGACTAAGGAATTTGATTACACCTCCGGCGATAAAAACCCTCAGGTCTCCCGCCCCGTCCTCGATTACGCCGCTGTGACGGGGGACTGGCGTGCCCTTCCCGACCGGCTGATGTACAGCATCCGCGAGCTGGCTGTCCTGCAGAAAGAAGCTGACAGATCCGTGGCCGTTTCAGCCGGAATGGACCACTCATTTCATCATCTTAATAGCGTCAGAGAGCGCCATTATCAGTATGCCCGACTTGGCATCAAAGCAGCGATTATTGCCCGCCGTCTTCGTAATGAGGCTGGTTTTCCCGACACCAGACTGGACGCCATGCCCTGGGCAGCACAATGGGTGCTCTGGAAAGTCTGGCGGAATGAAAGACACCGACGGTCAGTCGAGGCCATTCTACGGAGACAGGAACTGGCCCGAATTGAGATTAAGAACGCATTGAGAAAACAAACAATGAATAACCCGCGCTGCGGAGACGGCCTATGACAACGTCTCCGGTGAACCTCCAGGTTGGGGGGCAGTTTCAGGCGCAGCAGCTGCCGGTGGCCATCGACTACCCGGCCGCGCTGGCGCTGCGCCAGATGGCCGCGCTCGTCGACGACCTGCCAAAGTACTTTCTGGCGCCGGAGGTCAGCGCCCTGCTCCACTTTATGCCCGACCTGCGGCGCAAGATGCTCTTCACCACCCTGTGGAACACCGGTGCGCGCATCAGCGAGGCGCTGGCGCTGACGCGGGGGGACTTTCTGCTGCGCCAGCAGTACCCGTTCGTGCAGCTGGCCACGCTGAAGCAGAGGGAGGATAAGGCGGAGCACCGGGCCGGACGCCGCGCCGCCGCCTGGTGCCGCTCTCAGACGCGCAGTACGTCACGCAGCTCGAAATGATGATCGCCACCCTGCGCATCCCCATTGAGCGCAGGAGCGAAAAGACGGGGCGCACGGAGCGGGTGCGGCTGTGGGACATCACCGACCGGACTGCGCACACCTGGCTCAACGAGGCGGTGGAGGCGGCTGCGTCAGAAGGGGTCAGTTTCTCGGTACCGGTGACCCTGCACACCTTCCGGCACAGCTACGCCATGTACATGCTCTACGCCGGCACGCCGCTCAAGGCGCTGCAGAGCCTGCTCGGCCGCAAGAGCGCGAAGTCGACGGAGATTTACACAAGGGTGTTTGCGCTGGACGTGGCGGCCCGGCACCGGGTGCAGTTTCAGATGCCGGGAAACGAGGCGGTGGCAATTTTGAAAACGAACTCATTAATTTAGTGAGGCATCATGCTAATTTCATCAAATAGCCAGATGCTATCTTAGTTAGTTAACAACATAACAACTTGTTATGTTGTTAATATAACAACATATTAACTTATTGAAGTTTTGCCTTTTTTATCAATTCGGACCGCTCTTCTGAGTTGAGATTCTCAAACTTCATTATGGCAGCTCTAACAATGTCCGAGCGATTCACTCGGGTTCCTGAATTATTCATTTCATCTCTTATGCAATTATCGATTGAGTTCAAATTGGCTACGGCAAATGAGATGCTTACCGGTTTCGCTTTACTCCGAGCATCTGTTTTTATCTCTTTGACCAAGCCTAACCCTGCAGAGCCGCCGTTTATAAATGCACTTTCGTCTTTAGGAGGTGTATTAGATCTGTTTCTCATTGGATGATCTCCTTAACGAGTGCAGAAATTTCTTCCTGAGCCTTTTCGTTTTGTGTTTCATAAATAGTCAGAGATTCTGCCCATGCATCTCGGTGAGCTTTTCGGTCACAGATTCGTGATTGAGCCAGTTTCATTTGAGGATAATCAGCCAAGACTTCCGCGGCCTGATGCGCTTCGTTTACGAACATATTTGTCGGAGCCATGTTGAGCACCAGATATCCTTCAACCCCTTCATTGAAGTCTTTTGCGGCAGTGAAAACTTCGCAAGTATGCGGAACAACGTCTAGGTCCATCTGAGAGGGTCTTAAAGGTGAAATGAATACATCTGCAGACATAAGGCCACTTCGCATTTCCGCACTATCTCGTCCAGCACAGTCCGCAATTACGAAATCATATGATTTCTCATGCTCCTTCAACATTGCCTTTATATTACCCGTAGCCCCAGTGACCGGGATATGAGGGTATGTTTCAGGCCTGTTGTTATACCAAGTTAGAACGGATTTCTGATCGTCGGCATCGACGATGATGACAGACTTTCCGGCTGCCTTAAGGCAAGAAGCAATAGAAACCGCGAGGGTACTTTTGCCAACGCCACCTTTCTGACTACCAAGAACAATAATCATAACAACCTCACAAGATAACAAGATATTAATTAATTATAATAACAACATGTTATCTTGACAAGATAATTTAGTGTCA
The DNA here is from genome assembly GCF_002095465.1 of Pantoea rodasii. Taxonomy (GTDB): domain Bacteria; phylum Pseudomonadota; class Gammaproteobacteria; order Enterobacterales; family Enterobacteriaceae; genus Pantoea; species Pantoea rodasii. The sequence continues at coordinate 10,815 of NZ_MLFP01000038.1, forward strand.
TTTAATTTATTGATATTCAATCCATTGTTAGCTTAACAAGATATTATCTTGTTATTTATGGTGGCTTTTGCTAACTCTTCCGCCGGTATGATGATGTAAATCTGATAAACGGACAGACCTCCTCATAGAACTTTTGCGACTGGAATGTCATCCCATTGGGTTGTCCACGCCGGTGAAAGCATCTCACGCTTCATTTTCCATTCGGCACTTATTCCCTGACCTGCAAACCACACGTTATCCAGCCCTGACTGGTTAATACCATCGAGCACCTTCATGAGCTGTGCGCTGTTGGCCCGCGGCTGCGCGTCGTCAAAGAGGCTGAGCTGGCTGACTCCATTGGGAGTGAAGTCATCGAGCATAATGCCGGTCTTCATATAACGCCGGTCATCAAGCCAGATGCGATCAAGGCTGCGTATGGCCACCTCAATGATGTCGCGCGTGTCCTGTGTAGGCAGTGGGAGTTTCTCACCGGCGCTGTTGCCATAAAAGACTTCGTTCACGGCGTGCGGTGACGTCCGGATGAAGATGCTGATGCGCCGGCAGAACTGACGTTCTCCGCGAAGTTTCTCTGCAGCGCGCGTGGCGTACTGGCACAGCGCCTGCTGCATGGCCACCTTTGAGGTGATGCGTTCGCCAAAGGACCTGGAGCAGCAAATCTGCTGTTTGGCGGGGGGCAGTTCCTCAATAGGGATACAGGATTCGTCTTTTAATTCGCGCACGGTTCTCTCCAGCACTACGTTAAAGTCTTTTCGGATGAGGGCAGGGTGCGCGCGCGCCAGCTGCAGGGCGTTACTGATGGCCATGACGTTCAGCCTTTTACCGATGCTGCGGCCCACGCCCCAGACTTCCTCCACGGGCTGATTGGCCAGCAGCGTTTCGGTGCGTTTCGGATTACCCGGCGTGATCGCCAGCACGCCGCGGAACTGCTTCCACTCTTTGCTCGCCCACTGCGCGGATTTCGCCAGGGTTTTGGTCGGTCCCATGCCGACGCCTACGGTCAGGCCCGTGGTGGCCAGTACGTGCGCGCGCAGGCGCCGGCCAAAGTGCTCAAAGTCCTCACAGCCATCAATACCGGTCAGATCCAGGAAAATCTCATCGATGCTGTACTGCTCGACACGGGGCGTCATTTCCTCAAGTGCCGTCATGACCCTCTGGCTAAGGATATGATATAGCTCATAATTACTGCTGAAGACGTGCTTGCGCTCTGCGAAATCCTGCGTCTTTATCTGAAACCACGGCGCGCCCATTTTAATGCCGAGCTTTTTGGCGTCTATGTTATTTGGAATTGACTATATTTCATACAACACATGCTGATTTTAGTAAGGGGGCACTGTGCAGAAAAAACGGCTGGATACACTGCCTTTTCTGGCAGCCGATCCTTCAGTACTCCGGTGGGTATGCCTGCAGGAAGACCTGCTGCGTGCCCCAAACACTGTTGATGCCTATGCCCGTGGCATCAATGACTGGCTCGCTTTCTGCCACTCCGTTGCTCAGACTGCTGTTGCCGCTGGGCGTGACACGGTCGCACTCTATGTGCGTAGTCTGCACCTCAGTCGCCAGCTCGCGGCTGCCACCATCCGTCACCGTCATAAAGCCCAAGCCCCTCCATGCTGCTGCCGCTGGCACGCACGAAGAACGTGGAGGCGCGCCGGCGGATGCAGAGCTCGTTCAGGTCCAGCTCTTTTTCGACATAATCGACGGCGGGGGAGGGGAATCCTGCCGCACACGGCTCGGCGTAGAGTGGCACGCGCACGCGCGGTGTGAAAACGGGGAGCCAGAGCAAAGTCAGGCCGGGTGCGTATTCCGCGGGTTTCACGACTGCGGCCCTCTGCAGAGCGCTGCCGGAACAACTGAAATCAGTATGATGTGACACATAAATCCTCCTATTAAATATACTGTTATGC
>NZ_MLFP01000039.1 GCF_002095465.1 Pantoea rodasii
TTATATGCACAGTATTAATGAGGCTGAATTCTGTGACAAGTCAGACTTTGCAATGAACCGGTTCTCAGCCACTCAGTGCATTGAGAGATAATGAAATATTTTCGTTATCCTGACGGATGAAAAGCGCAGCGCCAGCTATAGTTATTTCGCAAGCTCGGTGTCAGGATGACGCCACACTGGTTCCAGATGGCCCGGATTTATTCCGGGCCTTTCTGTTTCTGCAGCCTGCTATCCCACTTTCGCCACACCTAAATCTCACCTCTGTCCCCCGGTGTGAGTTTTGCTGCGGATTTATCACAATCTGTGGTACAGATCTTGTGCAGCTGCCGATGTCCTCTTATGCTCGGACTATCACCTTCACGGACCCCCGGGGCTTTATGGATGGCCGCACCTCGCCCGGCCGCTTTCTGGCTTACCTGCTCGCTGAACATGACATGACGGTAAAATCACTTTGCCTGAAAACCGGTCTGGCACAGCGGGATGTCTGGTCACTGCTGTGCGATCGTAAGCCGGTGACGCCGGCCATCGCAGAGAAACTTGGGCGCGTGTTTTACTCGCCCGGATTCTGGAGCATCAGGCAGGCCATGTGGCAGCTGTGGCGGGAAGGCGTTCCGCTACCCGGAGACCGCGATACCTGAACGCGGTGAGTGTGCTAAATTTTCCAGTGCCGGTACGGAATTTCTCACCCCAATTTCACCAGGGCGTTTAATAAACTGTAACCGTACCGGCATCATTCCCTGTCGAATCAGACGCTTCCTGGTAATAGATCCCGTATAAACCGATATGCTTAACAGGTGCGTGACTTCTCTGCTGACACCAGTGTGACGTATTGCAATAGCTGACATGTTCTCAGGACCCAACATCACCGGCCTCAGACCGGAAGTGCTCACTCCTGTTGCTCCCGGGCCAGCCGCCCGGGATTTTTTTATCCGCTGTTTGTTGTTCTTCGTTCACGGTCAGTTCACGCCGCCCGGTCAGACTTCCTTACTGACGCTTTCCGTCATCTCGCCGAGGAGCTGCAGCAGGCGTTCTGCGCTCAGCTGCTGAGATCTGAATGCAGGCATCATCCCGGTAAGCGAAAGCGTCACCGTTGCCAGGGCCACCGCGCGTTTAATCTCTTCTGCATTTTCATAGCTTTTATACGTACGCAGGCTCACGCCTAGCTCTGCCGCCGCGCGCTCCCGGCTCCAGAGCATACTCCTGCGCCACAGCCTCAGATGCCATCCTGTCATATTCTCTCCTTTTAAAAAAACTGAAAAAGTACAATTACTGCACTTTTCCATTATGCCTCAATTATGGTGTTTCACTGTCCCGGTGACAGTCCGGGAGCACGGCATGAACCGTCATGCGCGAAGTATGCGTGAAAGCAGCGAGCCGGACATTCCCGCGATGCCGGCACTCATGCAGACTGCTTTGAGCAGCAGGAGGGGCGACTCTTCTGAGCCCGAATAACAGTATGCTGCACTGCCCGAACTCAGGGGCAGGAGGTATGCCCACGCATGATATGCGACGCGAACATATCCCCTGAGTGCGAACCCCGAACCCCGAATCCCGAACCCCGAGACAGAGCAGAACATCATGACCCAGGAAGAAAAATTCACGCTTAACACCCTGCAGGCCTTCACCGGCTGCGATTTTGAAGCCTACCGCAACCGGGGCGAAGCGTTTCGCCAGCGCCTGAGCGGTGCCGTCCTGAACGCGCTGCAGCTGCCTGACAGCTGGCGCACAAACTGCGAGATGCGCGGCGAGTGGGGCGGAGCCTATCCCGTACACCTGCGGCTGACCCGCGCCGATGCCGCCGGGCTTGCCGTCGAGCTGCTCAGCCCGTCGCTGATTCGCCGGTTTGGTACGCGGTGCTGACGGATGCGCGCACCCTGTCGCGCATCCCGCTGAGCGCTGGCTATCGCTTTGAACCTGAGACGCTTCGCACCACGCTTAAAAAAATCGCAGAGTACACGCGGGCGGGCTTCACCGGTGCCGGTGAGCTGTTCGCCGCGCTTCGGATGGGAGGGCACGCCGCATTATCCCGAAATCACTCTCTCTGGTCACCCTTCTGCCGGAACGTCAGGCCGCCCTGCAGGCCATCGCGGCGGTTGAGCACGCGCAGCAGCGGGGGGCGCGGCTGGCCCGCCATCCCTACGCCGCCGCGTTTATGAAGCAGCTGAGCGGCAGGAGCCGCGTCAGCGTCCAGGCTCTGAACCGCATCCGGGGCATTTACCTGCGCCCGCGCGAAAAGCGCGCGCCGCTGCCGGAGTGGGAAGGGGCGCTGGATACTTTCCTCAGCACGGGGGGTGAGGTGTGCCCGCTGCCGCTGCCGGGCGAGCTGGCCACCACGCTGTTTCCGGAGGCCGTATTCCGCCGGACAGAACGAGCAAAACACGCTGCAGATAAGTCCGTCAGCCACGCTACGCGGCGGGAACGGCAGGCGGCGGACTACCGTGAGCGCCCGCTGGAGAACCGCATCCGCCAGGCTGAAACTGAGCTGGCATTTCGCACACCGAAGACCCTGCGCAGCTGGTTCGCCGCCTGGTGTGACAGCGTGCCGGAAAACGATATGAATAACACGATCGCCGCGTGGGCGCGGCGCTTTCCGTCGCTGAACGGTCTGGTAACCCTGCAGCCGTATGCAGGAGACGTTGCCTGCCAAGTCGCGGGAGAAATTCACCTGCGATCGCGGCACATGGACAGCGCGCAGAAGGGCATGAACCGCTGGCTGGTGCCAAACAAGCTGCCGACGCAGTCTTACAGGGAACGGGTGATTAATGAATATTGTACTATCCCCAATATGGGGATATAATATCCTCTAGTTGGGGACAGGGACTAACCATGCACGCGTTATTTATTGAGCTTTCTACCTTTGAGAAATACCGGGCCGACTATCTGAATGATGACCAGTTCAGGCTGTTTCAGAGCATGCTACTGGCCGCCCCGGAAAAAGGTGATCTGATCCCGGACACGGGCGGGCTACGTAAAGTCCGGTTCCGGGACGAGCGAAGAAACAAGGGCACCCGTGGCGGGATCAGGGTTATCTATTACTGGACCAACGAAAAAGGCCAGTTCATCCTGTTTACCATCTACGATAAAGATCAGCGTGACGATCTGACCAAACAGCAGCGCGACGCCCTGGCATCGGCGCTGAACGTAATTAAAAAGGGGCTGAGACATGACTGAACGCGACATTTTCAGTGAGCTGATGACGGGTATGCAGGAGCTGAAAGATCATCAGGACGGAAAAATTACGCTCAAGACTTACAAGGTCAGCAAGCGCGAGCCCGTCACTATCGCGCCGCAGGAGCTGCGCGACGTGCGCGAAAAACTTAACCTGTCACAGGCCGTTTTCGCGCACTACCTGCACACGGGCGAGACCACCTATCAGAACTGGGAGCAGGGCAGGGCTAAGCCTAACGCTCAGGCCGTCCTGCTGATCCGCATGGTGCAGCAGAACCCGGAAACCCTGCAGACGCTGGCGCAGCTTTAAGTAGCTAACAGCAGCTTTGTCACCTTGAGTAGATGCCAGATGATAATGCTCATTCGCCCGCATCCGGGCGTGCAGGCCGCTTCCACACAGGACCGGCCAGGCAATTAATTTTTGCGAAAGTTATCCTGCACCTCGCCGCCTGGCGCGATTTTGCTTTGTGCTTTCTGCCAGCCCGGAACGGCAACACCGGCGCCCTGCGGGCCGGGAAATCCGGTGCTGGCGCACCGGTCCTCTCCCCCTGGATGCGTATGGCCATCATCACCAGACCCGTTTCAGCTTCTGTTTTCTCCAGTCAGTTCTGACTTCCCGCCGCATAAAAATATGCTTAAACAGCAACAGCAACAGCAACAGCAACAGCAACAGCAAAAACATGGCCCCCTTCGGCTCCCCGGCAAGACGGGTCGTCGAGCCCTACTGCGCTAACCGGCAAAGCCGGTAAGCTCCGCCGGAACGCGAAGGGCCGCGCTCCGTGCCTGACGGCTAGGGTCTGATGGCTGAGGTCAACGGCTGCTGCCGGCTTCGCCGTCGCTTTCACCGTCCCGGCAAAATCCCGCCGGGCCTTTAAGGCCAGCCCGCGGGGCGGTCTGCAACGTCCCTTCTGACGCTTCCCTGCATTTCGGCCAGCCCTTGCGCGGAGGGCTGGTCGTAGCACCGCCGGTTCAGGCAGAAAGGGATGAAGTACACGCCGCCAGAAACTTTTCGCCAGGGGCCGCAAAAACTTTTTGTCGTCGCCCCTTTATGCCTTCACTTCGTCGTTGCTCCTTTGCCCTTTGCCGCGAAAGGCCAGACCGGAAAGAAGAAACCCGCGTCAGAGAAGGGCTTTTCAGGCACCGCGCGGCGGTCACGGTCGCGGCGTGCACGTGTGCTCCGATCCGCTGCTGAGCGAGATGGACAATAACCTCTGGTTTCCGCTGAACGCGGAGGAAGACTGGCACGCAGGCATTGAGCGCGTGCTGACCATGAACGGCGTGGCGGAGAACGTGGTGCGGCTGGAGCCACTGCGTGACGGTCCCGAATACACCGATTTAAAGGTGACTTATAACCGGAAAATCTGCGCCTGATGCGCAGAGGAGCCGGAGAAAAACCGGCCTCATGACGTTGTTTTTCTGTCCCGTTCTGAGCGTCACAGCATTAAAGAGGTCTTCACAATGAAATCCAAAACCATCAACTCACAGACCGCTTCAACTTCAGAAAAAACGTTCACCATCCTTGATTTACAGGCGCTGTCACAGCGTGCTTCAGCTTCTGAAGAGGTAAACGATAACGCCCGCCGCATCAGCCTGGCGGCATCCGCACTATTGGGCTTCGCGTACCAAACGGGTATCGCAGACAGCACCGAACCGGCAGAGACTGCCGTCACCGACCTTCTGACAGATCTTATGCACTTATGTGCAGACTGCTGGCCGGATGAAGGTGAAATGTCCTTTGACAGCGCATTGAATACCGCCCGTATGCACTTCGATGAGGAATCCGATGAACATGCACAGTGGGACTTAATGAAATGAATATGACCATCACAGACATTACGGAAGGCATGAACAGTTGACACGAAGCTATGCCGACTTAGTTGCTGATTCTGTCTCCTTCAGCCTCGGCCGCCCGCTGAGCAGTGAGGAGTACACGCAAATCTATAACATCACCGAACGCGCCATTTCTGATGCGGTTCAGCAGCTGGAAAACAGCGAAACTGTGGATGATAAACCGCTCACGCAGGAGCAGTTCAACGACCTTGCTGACTACATCTGTCGCTGGGGCGTATTCACCGGACCGGGCGGCATTCAGGGGCATGAGTTTCAGGCACTGACCGTCATTGATGAGCCCACCGAGGAACCGGAAGGTCGTAAAATTTACGTTGGTGTTCGCTACCCGTTAGCGGTGTATGACTTTGACATCGGCTTCACGGTTCTGCGCTCCTGAAAAGAAAAAAGCATTGCCGTGAGCGGGTGAATAATCGAGCCTGCTCACGGAACAAAGCAAAAATAAAAATCACACAATATCGGGAGCCGTCATCCAGACGGTATGCAAAAATGACTTCATTAAATGATATTCAAAGCCAGCCAAATGAACCGGAAATCTGTCGCTGCGCGGTTATCAGTAATGCGCACATGACGCAGGGAGATTCTGAGATTCTGGGCTCACTGTCACCCAGACTGAGCGGTGAGGAGGGGGCGTGTCACTGGATACATCCCACGCGATATGGATTTTTGATCCGCCTGTCAGCAAGTTCGGACGCGATTGCGATACTCAGGGGGGCAGGGCTGTCTGATGACTTCTGCCACGTTGTCACCTTTCTGGCTTATAAGCGACAGGCTTCGATGATTCACTTTGACGCTGATGCTGACATTCTTGAAGGATTCAGCGTCCACAACTGGTAAAATTAATTCCGGCAGGCACTCATTAAACCTGCCGGAATTCTTCATGATGCAGGCTGATTGTCCTGCGGCGTGGTTTTCTGCTGTACTGCCTCAGCCTTACGCGAAGCCCGTTTTTTCTTTCCACTTCCCTCGTTCACCACAGCGGAAATCGCCTTCTCACTGAAACGAAATTCCATGGCATCCAGCGCCGACTTGATATCCGAAACTGTGTAACCTTTCTCTTTCGCCAGCACCAGAATAGTGTCCTTCAGATTTTCCAGCGCCGCCTCTCTGGTGATGCGCTGCGGCGTCAAATCCGGAAGATTTTCCAGATTCCTGCGCGCCTCATCAAGCTGCTCCTGCGTGAAAACATTACGTACCGCCATCTCATTTCTTCCTTCAGAATGGTAAAGACCCGATTTTGCTGGATTTTTACCACCACTTCCACCCCCATCACCTCGCATGACGCTGGTTTACTTCTGAGCAGCTAAGTGGCAAACTACAAATAGTTGATTTAAAGATGGGACAGGAAATGTTTTGTGACCTCCGCCAGCACGCTGGCAGTGATTCCCAAAACGACCTGCTCAGGGCTCCGCCCCGAGACACGGGTAATGTGCCAAGGTTGAGTTATGTCGAAAAGCGAAAAGCGTCAGAGGGAAAAACTGGTTAAGTGCCGCTGCACAGAGGCAGAGTACGAGGCCATCAACAAGAAAGCCGTCGCCGCCGGACTGACGACTTCTGAGTACCTGCGCCGTACGGCACTTAACCGCCGCATTACCGTGCGTACCGACATTCGCATGATGAACGAGCTGCTGCGTCTGGGTGGCCTGCAGAAACACCTGTACACCCAGATGCAGACGAGTATGACCACCGAGCTGAGCAACCAGTTTTCTGAGGTGCTGACCAGCATCAAGCACGCCATTAACGCGCTGGACATGACACCAGTGCCGGTCGAGGACATGAAAGACTGATGAACGTTATCATCCCGCCAAAGCGTCGCGATAAGAAGACCAGCTTTAAGAAGCTGGTCAGCTACGTGAGCACGCGTGTGGAAAAGAAACCGGGTGAAGCCGTGACGCAGGATGCGGCTCCAGCCGCCGGTTCTGAGTACGTCGCCACACCGGGATTTGGTCAGCTGGTTGATTACGTCGGCCGTAAGCGTGCAACACCTGTTACCGAGATCGTTAGCATTTCACCGAAGGGCATTCAGCGCGTGCTCTCCGGTGAAGTGCTGTGTGAAACCAACTGCTTCTCACTGGATACCGCCGCGTCAGAAATGAACCTGACGGCTTCACAGAACCGCCACTGCAAAGATGCGGTGTATCACTTTATTCTGTCCTGGCAGGGCGACGAAGACCCGTCACCCGATGCGGTATTCCGGTCCGTGCGTTACAGCCTCAAACAGCTGGGCATGGAAGAACATCAGTACGTGGCTGCCATCCATCGCGACACGGATAATATCCACTGTCACGTGTCGGCTAACCGCGTTCATCCGTCGACGTTCCGCGCGCAGAACATGTGGAACGACGCCGACGAGCTGCAGAAGTGCTGCCGCGTTCTGGAGCGCGAATTCGGCTTTAACGTCGATAACGGCAGCTGGCATATGGATTCGTATGGTGACCTTCACCGTACCCGCCGTGATATGCCAGCAACCCCACGCGGCGCAGCTAAGCGTGAAATCTTTTCTGATAAAGAAAGCCTGCACGGCTATGCCGTTCGCGAGACGCGTCAGATGCTGTCTGACGATATTGCTCAGGGTAAAATGAGCTGGGACCGACTTCATAATATTCTCTATACCCGCGGGCTGGGATTACGCGAGCAGAGCGGTGGCCTTGCCGTTTACGATCTGATGAACCCGGAAGGCGTCAGTGTGAAAGCGTCTGACGTTCATCCGGACATCAGCCTGACCTCAATGGTCAGTCAGCACGGCAAGTATCAGCCAGCGCCTCCCGTTTACAATCCTGACCGTCCTGAAGACGGCATGCTGGACATGCAAAACTTTTATATGCCTCAGCTGCACGTGCGCGACCAGGAAGCCCGTCGTGAACGCAGAGAAGCCCGAGCGATTGCGCGCGATATCCTGCGTGCCCGATATGACGCGTACCGCAGTGGCTGGGAAAAACCAGACCTGCGCGCAGGTGAGCGGTTCCGTCAGATTGCCTCGCACTGTGTGGTGGCCAAAGCTCACGTTCGCGAGAGCGTGAGGGATCCGCTGATGCGCAAGCTGATGTACCGCGTGGCCGAGTTTGAAAAGATGAAGGCCATGGCCGAACTGCGCCTGCAGCTGCGTGAAGAGCGTCAGATTCTCAAAGATTCCGGGGAAGGTCGTCCGCTGAGCTGGAAGTCATGGGTAGAACGTGAAGCAGTGAAAGGAAACGCGGCTGCACTGAGTCAGATGCGTGGCTGGTCTTACCGTGAGAAACGCGTTGCCCGTCAGCAGAAAAATGCGTGGCCGGAACCGAACGCCGTTATTCATTATGGCCCGGGTGATGATGTGCCAACGTTCAAATCGAGCGAACATGAGACGCGACTGCTTCGTGACGGAACAGTCAGCTATCTTCGCGACGGTAAACCCGCCGTCACTGACTTTGGCGACAGAGTCGAAGTCTACCCTGCACCTGACAGCAAATCGGATCGTTTTAATAATGACCTCGCGGCTGAACTGACAGCCTGGCGAAGTGGAGATAATACGGTTCTGAGCGGCGAGCAAAAGGCCATTAACCGCGTACTGTACTCAGGCGTGGTGAGAAACATTAATAAAGATAACGGGCGTGTATTTAAGGTGAGCGATCCCAAGCTGATGGCCAGCGTACATGCGACCGAAGAAAGCCTGCGCAATCGCAATGTGCGGCCGGAGCTGAAACATTCTGAACCTCAGCAAAAGAACGATGAAAATGTGCGTCCCGATTACAGAGACTTACCACGTCCATAAGGAGATCAACGCACCTGCGCGCCCGCCTGCACCCGCATTGCGCTTTAATTCCGTGGTGCTGCCGCCCTGCTGATGGCATTTTGCAGGACGTTACCCTGCGGGTATCCGGGGATGACGGTGATCCTTCCGGCCGTTACGTCTGCTGAAGGCATAACCACAACAGCGGGCGTGCCGCGAAATCCGATCTGCTGCGCCAGCTCGCTGTTTTCCTCCAGCGCTTTTCTGAGCTCCGCCAAGCCGGCTTTCCCCGGATCACGGTATCCCGCGCTGCCAGCGGCTTTCCAGATATCTTCCGTAGTGAGGCGGCCTTCATTATCTCCCGTGGCGTAAAGCGCATTATGGTATTTCAGATACGCTGCGGCGCCCTTCTGGTGCCACACGCGTAATCCCGTTTCGGCGGCCGTCAGTGAACGTTTCCACCGGCCGGCAAAGATGGGCCACTCTTTGAATACAAACCGCACGTCGGGGTTTGCCTTTATCACCTTATTCAGTACCGGCGCCAGTTGCGCGCAGTAAATGCACTGATAATCGAAGAATTCGACCACGGTTACCTTTGCGTTCGCGGGACCATAAGAAGGGGAAGCCGGGCTGTTCAGCAGCGCGGCCTGATTCTGCACCACAGCCTCCGTCATTTCATCCTGCTGCTTTTTCTGCTGCTGAGCCTGCAGCCTCTGGCCGGCCTCTATCAAAACTTCCGGATGATTCAGCAGGTAATCTCTGACTACCTCACCGAACTGCGCCTTTTGTTCCGGCGTATAAGTCACCGCCGGCGCATGTGCGCCGCTGTTTTCCGGGGGCTCAGCACCGCAGGCCAGCAGCGGCAGCAAGCATCCTGCGACCAACGTCAGCTTTCGTATACTGGTGAATCTCATCTGATTTTATCCTCTATTTTTTATATTCATCGCAGGAAAGGCCGGCCGGCCCTTTCCCGGTTGTAGCCAGCACCTGCTTGTAAACTAATGGATTGATATTATTGATTTAAATATCTTTTCAGGATGTTATTGATCGTAAATAACGATCAATAAGCTTAAAACGATCTGTTTTACCAATTTGACTGAGTTAATTCCTAAAAGCACAATTTTGCGCATTACCTCCTTTAAATGTGTCCTGATGTGTGCATTGGCCGCAATCAGTGTCGCACCGGTGTTTTTTTCACCGCGGAGGCATGCTTCACCGACGATGTCAGAATATCTGTTCCGCTCTTTAACAACGTGCCCGTATTTATATTTCCGATCTCAGGGTCCTCTCTTGCCGGCACGCTTTAGCGTGCGCGGAAGATGTCCGGAGGCTACGTCATGGCCTGCATCACATCGGGAGAACAGCACGCAGGGAAATGGCTCTGCACCCATTGCTGGCGGGCACCGCGCAAAGTCGGAATTGTGGCGTCAACCGTGACACCCCTACGTACAAATTCGATGTATCCAGTTCGACCGGTGCAATAACTGCACCAGGCCCCGGCGCGGTCCGCCGGACACAGCCTGTATCTGGAGAAGATTAGCCCTGCACCTGCGTGTAGTCGTGAACGGGCTTCCCTGACGGTTTTTCCCCACAAAGCGCTCAGTGACACAGAGCATTCTGTGCGGGCCCACGCGTATGCGTGGGTCAGCCCGGAACGTCTTTTTTTGCTTTCTTCATACGTTAACCACCAGGTCCGCACACCTCAGGGAGATGATATGTACCTGTCAAAATCTAAACGTGAAGCATTGCGAAAGCAGTTCCTTGGCCGCTGCGCCTACTGCGGAGAACCCCTGCCAGCGCGGGGCTGGCATGCAGAATCAATCTGCCGGAAGTTAGTCGCAGGAGGAGTGGTTCCCGTGTGCCCTTCCTGCCGAAAGGTAAAAGGCAACGCCTCACCTGAAGCATTCAGGGCGCTGCTTGCTGAGCAGGTTGAAAGAGCGCTGCGACACAGCGCTCATTTCCGGACGGCCGTGCGCTTCGGGCTGGTGAACCAGCAGGCCGATAACGTGGAGTTCTGGTTTCAGCGCTGCGGCGTATCAGGTGGGCGAAACAAGGGGGCAATCCAGGATGTTCCCGCCCGCCGCTTTCTGCCTGAGAGAGCTCTTCACCAGGTACAGGCTGAGACCCGCAGACGGAGTTTCTGGACGCGCTGACCGACGCCGGGCTGATTATTGACGGCCTGCCGGTGATGGACGGGGAGATACACCGCGTGTCGGTCATCGACGGACCGAAGGGCAACGGCGACGGCGTCTACCGTGGCTTTCTGAACGGCAGCAAGCCGGGTGGCTGGTTCATTAACTACTGGACCGCCAAAACGCACAAGGACATCACGAAGTGGAAGGGCACCGGCGGCGAGTCCGACCCGGTTGCCCGCCTGCACATGAAGGCGGTAGCCCGCCAGTCCCGCGATGACTCTCCGCGACGGCTGGCCGACACGCACGCCCGGCAGACGGCCAAAGCGAAGGCGCTTTATGAGCGCCTGCCGCCCGCCGACCCGGAGCACCCCTATCTTCAGCGCAAGGGCGTGACGGCGGACGCAGGTATCCGTCAGACGCGTAACGGCGCGCTGGTTAAACCGGCACGGCCGTGGTGCAGAACGCCGACAAGGTCACCACCGCC
>NZ_MLFP01000040.1 GCF_002095465.1 Pantoea rodasii
CCGGCAAGTGCGGTGACGATTTCCGCGCGCACGTTGTTCGTGATTGCCTCAATCTGCGGTGCTGGTCAGCGACGGCAGGGTGTTCTCGTTAGCCAGTACGGTGGCGGCCACTTCGGCCAGCTCGCTGACGGCGACCAGCCGGACGGTGCGGATGACGAGGTTCGTGTCGCTGTCGCGTACGGCAGTGACCTGACTCAGCGGCAGGCGAAAGGCCTTTCTGATGGTGGTGATACTGCGCGAGCTGACGTACTTAGCGGGCAGCGTTACGGCGGTGCTGGCCAGATGTGCTACCTGCTGCCAGTCGGACATGACGCCGGAGCCCATGAGGTTAAGCGAATCGCTGAAGGTACCCAGCAGCCCCCTGAGGTCGCTGATGAGCGCGGACGGGGTGTCCAGCAGGTTGGTGACGCTGCCGGTGGCTGACTGGATTTGCTGCTCCACGCCGCTCAGGACGTATTCACCCTCCGCCACAATCGTATTGATGCGCTCGATACCGTTCTCCGCCTCGCGCACGTTATCCATGGCGGTGCTGAAGGCTGACGCGGCCTTATCAAGCAGGCTGCTGGCGGTGCCGCTGATGCTTTCGGAGGCCTGGTCAGTGGTGGCAGCAGCAAACAGCGCCTGCTCTTCTCCGGCCTCAATGAACACCAGTTCGACGGTGACGGCGTCAACCGGCTCAACCTCTTTTTCAATCCCGGCTTCAAGGAACTGGGCGCGGGGAATGGAGCCGTAAATCGGGTGGATAAGCTCGCCCGGACCGCCGGTTTTAAACGTGGTTAACAGCGCCTTTAACTGCTGTTTCCAGTCCTGCCCGAAGAGGAAGGCGGTCATGCGAAAGTTCACGGGCTTCATGCCCTGGTCTTCGACCACCGCGCCGTCGTGGTAAGGGTAGGCATAGTTTACTGTGTCGCGGGCGAGGGTGTCACGCGTGGTCAGACAGTCAAAGCTCACGCCCCGGAACGAGGCGGACTGCAGCCGGTCGATGCCTGCGAGCGAGGCCAGCTGTGAAATGAAGTCGCTCATGCGCCGTGCCTCCGGGCACTGTACTCAATCTGCGCGTGGAGCCAGGACGCCATCTGCTGACCATCAACGTACATGTGCACATTGACGACTGGCGCAGGCTGAGGGGGCAGATTGATAACCGGTCCGCCTGCCGGGGCATGACGGCCGGGATGTCGCTGCAGGAGGTTAAGCGCCTGCGCGGAAGTCTGGCGGCTGTTTTTACCGTAGTTCTGGTTTTTCAGGCGCGTCAGCTCGGCAGATTCATCACCGCCACTCACTGTACCGGGGGAATACACCATTGAGGTGACAGCCAGCGCCAGTGGATTACTGAGCAGACCCTCACCCAGGATACCGTCCGTCACAAGGCCTTTGCCGCCAGTGACGACGGAACCACCGGCGCTTCGCAGTCCGCCCACCAACCAGCGTCCTGACCCTCCCAGCAAGCTTCCACCTCCGGCCCCGCCCGCTGCACCTGCTGCCTCTGCGCCTGCTTCATCTGCAACGGCAGCACCACCACGACCAAAGATTTTTTTGAAGATACCCGCACCTAATGCACCACCCAGTATGCTTCCCAGGCCACTGTTCTGAATTGACTGGAAGGCGGAGGTGGTGCTCGACACCGCCGTGGCCAGCGCCGGAAACTTTGCCTCCAGATCGGCAACGTGGTTCATAAAATCACCCCAGACACCCGCAGCCCCTTTCATGGTGTCATTGCTGGTCACCACGGCCATATGCTTTTCGCGATCCTGTTTCCACTGTGGGCCATCTGACACCAGCTTCCAGTCCTGATCGGCTGAACGCTGGCCATCAGGCCTGTTGAACTGATCAACGCCTTCACTCACCTGCGCGTTGAAGAAATCCCGGTTGCGGTCAAAGTTAATGTAAGCGTTACGGGCCTGCTGATTAGGGAACAACTGGGAAATGTGTTGCCCGTGGATTTGGGTGATCTGCGCGCTGAGCTGCTCCCGCTGCTGGTCGGTGGTCGCACCCGTCAGCTGCTTTTTCAGGCGTCGATAGGCGGGATCGCTCTCATCCATCTTTCCGATAACACCGGTCACGGTATCCAGCGCCGTTCTGCCGTGCGCCAGGTCATAGCGCATCATGCCGCGAATATCGAGCTTATGGCCGTTGATTCGGATGCGTTCAGCGCTGGTCTGGAGATTGTTTGCGGTCAGTTCAGCAAGAAAATCGTTCGCATTGGTCGTCGCATCCAGCGGGTCTTTCGCCCCAATCGATGACGCCTCAAAGAAGGCTGCCAGTTGCGCGAAGCCGCGCTGACCGTGGAAACCGGCCGATTTTCCCGATTCCAGGCCACGCGGCATCTCATGTGCCAGAGCCGGCACGTCGATACGCCCGTGCTGCGCCATGGTTGTCAGCACGCTCAGCGCCGCTGGTGCGTCTTTGTCACTGAGGCCAAAATTAACCGCGCTGGCCTGGGTGTTGGCGACAGACTCTGCATCCGAACCAGTGGCGGCAGCATTGCGCAGCACATTATTGAGATACTGATAAGGCTTTTCCTTACCCATAACCCCGGAACGCCACATAGTCTCCAGTGCGGAAAACGCCTCCTCAGGCGATGCACCGGTTTTATCGACCGCATCACGCACCGCGTCTGATATACGCTTCATACCGGCCTGACGACCTTTTACATCCCGATCGCTGTAGGCAAAGTTCGCTTCCCTGCGCAGGGTGGCGTCATAGGCTGAGGCATCATTGATCGGACCACGCAGCAGCAGGCCCGCCCCAAAGACGGCTCCGCCGATTTTACCGGCAACGGCAGCCCCCCCGCGAAAGCGCTCGCCCAGCGTACGCTCCTGCTTTGCCGTTTCACCCAGCTCACGGCGCAGACGGGCAACGGTAGCAATGTTCTTCTCCTGCGCACGCTGCAGCTCCTGTGCGGAAAGCACGCCAGAGCGTTCAAGGCGGCCATAGGCCGCTTCGGTCTGCTGAATTTCACGCCGGATACTGTGTTCGCTTCTGATGCCAAGAGCAGCCCAGGCTTCGCGCGCGGCATTGCGCCGGGTATAACTGCGCACCTCTGCCTCTGCCATCTCTTTCTGCAGACTGGAAATTTTCGCGGCGGCCTTTTCCTGTGCGCGTGAAAGCTCAGATGCACTGAGCGTGCCGCTTCGGGCCATGCGGTTCATAGCGGCTTCGGTCTGCTGAATGGCACGGCGGATAGTGTTCTCACTGCGCACGCCGAGACGTTCGCGCGCCTCCTGCATGCGCTGTGTCTCGTTGCGAATGCGCTGAATACCCGCGCTGGCGTTATCCTTAACGCCAATCGTCATCTGCGTTTCAAAGGGTCCGGACATGGATTATTTCCTGCGGGAATGGCGGCGGCGCTTTTTACTGCGCCGGTTGCTGACAATTCGCTGCCCCCGACCGGACTGTCTTTTGTGCCAGCCTCTGGGGTCTTCAACATGATCGAGGGCGCTCAACACGCCCTCTAACTTCACAGCACTAAGGGCGCGGACGTCGGCTTCTGAGTATCCACTTGAGCCAAGGCGGAGGCAGGCGCAACGGAACCCGTGGAGCTCTCGCTCGCGGCCTTGCGCTTTTTTTCAGCTCGTCCGCTGCCCGGACAAGCTGCAAGAAGTCGTCGCTGTTCAGCTCCTGACGCAGTAATTCAAACGTGATTTTTTCTGGCGTCAGCGTACCCAGCGTCACCATGCAACGACCCATGAGCGCGACGCGATAGCCACTGTCCGGCACCGACTCATCGTCGGCCACGTCTATTTCATCCCCCACTGTTGGCAGGCGCAGAGTAAAGTCGCGGTGCAGCTGGCCATCGACTTCCAGGCCGATGTCCAGGGTGCCGCTGATGGTTTTTGTTCCGTTCATCATTATTCCTCAATGCAGCTCAGTGCGAAGCCGGAGATGCTGATGCGGGCTTCGTTGTCCACGTTGTACTGGCGACCCACCGTCTGCACCGTGAAATTCTGATAGGTGGTGGTGAGGCCGCCGCTGGCGGTGTCTTCCGGATAAATTGTCAGCTTGGCGTCGGTAATGTTTTCCCAGACCAGGGTGCCGGTTTTCGGGATAACTGCCTCCAGCGTCAGGCTGTAGGTGGCGATGCCGTTGACGTGCCCCTTTGCGCGCCCGGTGGAGTTCATGGTCTTCACCAGCTTACGCCCCGTATCCACGGAGGGGCTGACGCTCACAATCTCAATTTCGGTCCCGTTCACCTCAAGCACAATCGGGCCGACATAGACGTCGCTCATAGACGCTCTCCTTAATACAGGTAAAGGGTGCCGGTCAGAATATGCAGGCCGCGTACTACCGGTGCCGGTATGGCCACGTCGGCGCGGGTGTCATCCAGGGCGTTACGGGTGATGACCACCTGGTCCTTGTAGGTGTCGATGTGCTCCACGATTTCCAGTTTCTCAAGCGCGTACAGCACGTCGAGCGTCTCCGACGTTACCTGGCGCAGGCGGTGATCGGTCAGCTTGCCGCCGTTCGGGAAGCGCTGCGACATGCGGGTGCGCCACACGATGCGGATGTAGTCCAGGGTGCGGATGGTGGTGATATCAAGCAGCGTCGGATCCGCGATCCCCTCGCTGTTTTTCACGTACGTACTGATGGCACGCACGAGCTGAACGGTGTTGTTCACCACATCAAACGGTGACAGGCCGTTATGCAGCGCCTTCTCCATTTCAGTACGCATCGGCCATCTGGTCTGGCTGGTCACATCCAGTCCGGTCAGCGCCGTGTTGTCCAGCGGCTCTGAAGGGTCGCTCTGCGCCGCGATAATGGCGGCATAGACGGAGGCGAGCACGCCTTTCGACAGCGCTGATCCCGGATGCCAGCCGCAGGTAATGCGGGCCGCGTTGGCGTTACCCGTGAGCGTGGTGCCGGTGGCGAGCGTGCCGTTCCAGCCGCAGACGCCCACCGCTGCGCGCTGTTCGATCGGACCGGACACGTTGCTCAGGTACTCTGACAGTACGCTCAGCGCATCTCCCGTGGTCCACGGCATCACAATCACCGTGTGCCCGGCGCTGTAGATCGTACTGAGCGCGTCCGACAGGTCGGGGTCACCCTGACCGCCGGACAGCGCACTTAGCTCACCGCTGACGCCGGTGGCGGTTATGGTGAGTGACAGGCCGGTTTCGTTACCGCAACTGCCGGTGTTCTTGGCGATAAAGATAAGGCCGGTTTCCTTACTGGCCACGCTGTCTATTTTGACCTCAACCGGCAAATCCGCCTCGGCTCCCAGCGCCTCATGCAGACTCTGCAGCAGGTCGTCCGCGGTGTTGCCCGACTTCACGGCAATGGACACGGTTTTAGAGCCCACCTTCAGGCGCACCTGCCCGGAGCTGGTCGCCGGACCGGTCAGGGTCAGCGTACCCTGAGCGGCGACGCTGCCCTCCGCGTCGTCCACTGCGCATACGGCCAGCTGAATATTGTTGTTTGCACGGATGGCCGCCGCCGTCATCAGGTGGGCCTGTGAACCGTGACCGAAGTACGTTGCCGCCTCGTCGCTGCTGTAGACATCGGTCGGGGTCAGCGCCGGAACGGTGCCGGAAGCCAGCCGCTGCGCCAAAATGACCACGTACTGGTCATCGGCGGCCAGCGTGCGCGACCCGTTCGTGAAGTTGTAATTCACATAGGTGCCGGGCACGCGGGTGGAGGTGGAAATATCGTCAGTATCGGACATGGATCAGCTCTCCTTTTTGGTTGTAGTGCTGGCTGCGGCCTCAGCCACGCGCTGCACCACAGGCTCGTCGCTGTCGGTCTTAACGGCTTTCGCTGTGGTGGTCGGGGCCAGCTGCAGGTCACCGTCTTTAATGCGGCGGCGATAGTAGGCGCTCAGCACCACGTTTACCGCCGCAGCGTCCGTAATGTACTCGCGGCTACTGTTCTCCAGCGGCACGCGTACGCCCTTGCGGGCAATAACCTTAACTGTCTGCATCGTTGCTCTCCGTGGGCAGATTGCTGAGGGTGTCCTGAGCCACCACTTCGCCGTCGCGGGAGTAATCGGCATGGGTGGTGACATGGTCCGGGTATGGGGTATCGAGTCGTCCCAGATAGCGTGCGAAGACCTGATCCGGATCGTCATCACTTTCAGGTGCGGGCCAGCGCCCGTTATCCAGCGCGTCTTCGTACCATTCCGTCGCAAACTCACAGACGTACACTGAAACGGCGCTTTTGTTGTACGCCTTGCGGAACAGGTTGGTGACGCGCCCTGGACGCAGGTCGGTGATGGGCAGACCCAGATCCTGCCCGGTCAGCAGGCGGCGCACGCTCTCCGCGATCAGGTTGCAGCCCGTTTCATCAGGCACAGGCCCGCCTACACGCTGTGCGGTCTCGCTGCGCACACTGCGCGACGCCACAAACACGGCAAAGTCAGCCGTGACGCGCCAGCGGCGGCGCATGGTGTTCACGCGCCTGCAGCCGGTTACGCCCTTGAAGGTCACCCAGATTCCCGGCAGCGCACCCAGAATCTCCCCGATGTCCTCCAGCTGGCCCCCATAGGTGGTGACGGCGCGTACCATGCCGCCCTTGCCGGTATTAAGCCCCTCGCTCAGGCGGGTCACGATGGCCTGCTCAACTTCGGTAAACATCAGTATCCCCTCCGCGAGTGCGCTGGCGGGACCAGTTATTGCCACCCGCCATAAACATCACCCCGACAGAAGAAGATGGCACCACCGCACCGCCAGAGACCGCCACGCCGAGAGACACACTGCCGCTGGCGACCTTTTCCAGATAGCGGATGCCGTCACGGTAGCGGTCGCGGATCTCCTCGGTACAGGGGCGATCCGTTCCGGTCAGGCGATATCGCGCAATATCACAGGCAATGCCGGTAAGAACGGGCGGACACACCGCCAGCGGCAGGGTGTAGCGCCCGGCGATATAACCGTCGATTTCGTCAGAGGCAGCCCGGAGACCATAACCCAGCACCGCATCATCGATTGCGCCTTCACCATCAAGGTCCGTCAGCTCGCGCACTTCTTTTTCACCGAAGCGGCCAGTCATATCCTCGCGGGACGCGTACATGATCAGCCCCCGGTGCCGGTGGAGCCGACCGCCATCTGCCAGAAGGCGTAGGCTGCTGCGCCGCGCGCTTCCACGCCGAACAGGTACTCGGCGCGCATAAACACGCCGTCGCTGTCAGGGGTTACCTGCGACACAAATACCGGCTTTTTACGCATCTGGAAGATGAACGGCTTCAGCGCCTGTGTCGTGTCCAGCAGGAACCAGGCAGTTGAGGACGTGATGCGCTGCGACATCACCACTTTTGCGGCCCCCTTATAAGGATTGGGCTTGCCGTCTTCCAGGCGATCGGTATTCATGAGCGAGGTGGCCAGATCAAACAGCGCCGGGCCGACCAGCAGAATGTTCGGATTCAGGCTCAGCGGCTCACCCTGCGAGTCCTGCAGGCTCCACATCATGGTGCGGGCCTGGCCGAAGGAAGCCTTCGCCGCCTCCTGCGACGCAATGGACAGCGGCGCGGTCAGCAGGTTGCTGTAGGCGGTTTTAGCGACCGGATGCTTCGCGCTGAAGAACGGCTGGCCGTCGAAGCACTTATTTTTAAAACCGGCATTAACCAGGTCGTAAATCAGCTTATCCGGCCAGTTCGCGGCGGTAGTGCCGTAAGCGTCAGCATTCACCGGGTAAATACCCAGCTGATCGTCCTCAATATGATTACGTTTGACGCTGAGGGTCGCTTCATAATCATCGTTGGGAACGATGTAGTCCTGACGCTGCAGGCGCTGGATCATCTTGTCGCCGACCCACTTACGCAGCTGCGGGAACTGCTCCATCCAGGCGTAATAGTTAGCCGCCGTGGTGGACGGAATGAGCGTCGCAATCTGGCTCCACGTCGGGTTGGCGCGCATCATCGCGTTGTTGAAACTCTTTTTCAGCGCCAGAAACAGCACGTCAAGCGTGGCTTTATTGACTTCGGCCATGTTGGTTAGTCCTTATGTTCAGTAGATCCAGACGCCGTCGGCATCAATCATGATGATGGTTCCGGCCTTGCTGTAAGCCGCTTCTTTCGCGGGCGTTTCCCGTCATCTGATGCAGCAGCACTGCCGTCTGTCGCTGTGACCGTCTGATTATCCAGGATATAAGCGCGCTCCAGCAGGCTTGCCTGAGTGATGCTGCCATCGTTATCCCAGCGGAATGCCTTATGGGAGCGCACGTTGATAACGCAATCCCCGTCCGCGCCGTCTTTGTTATTCACGGACTCAGCGGAACAACCGGCGTATTTCAGGGCGGTTCCCGCTTTACCGTTTACGGCATAACCGTCAGCGCTGACGCAGACAATTGCGCCTTCAGGGATAACCTCACCTTTGGCGACCGGGACCGGCGTCAGGATGCAGTCGCGCCAGGGGGTGTTACGTGAGGTGGTAATAGCAGCCATCATTCACCGTCCTTTTCAGTCAGAAAGTTTTCGCTGAGACCCATCGCGCCCAGCAGCTTGTGCTGGTCCGCTGACAGTGCGGCAGTATTCAGCGTTTCAGGCGCTTTGCCATGAGTCTGCATCCCCGTCAGCGCCGGATTGGCCTTACGGATGGACAGACCGGCCCTGAAGGTTTCCATGTCCTTTTCTGCCAGACCGCGCATCCACTTCTCGTCGGCACCGGTCATGATGCGACCGTCGCTCAGCGCCGCCTCTATCAGGCGTCCGCCTCGGTCTGCGACACTTTTGCACTCAGCGCGGCCAGCTGTTCGCGGGTCTGCTCGAAGACCGCCACCGGCACAAACTGTGACGGGTCAGGCGCACCGGCAGGGTTTACTGAGAGCTGCGCAATCTGCTGGTCTTTTTGGTGATAAGGTCCGTGAGCGTGCTGCAGGCGGCAGGCTTAAGCAGCTTCTCCTGCGCGGTATTCAGCGCCGCCGCAATGGCCGCTTCGTCAGCATCGGTCGCCAGCCCCAGCAGGGAGCAGAGCGCGAGACGCAGGTTTTCATCCATTGTTTTTTCCTCCAGGAGGTAAAGAAGCGACGCGGCGGCAAGGAGTTCATCCATACCGTCCAGCGCCGGGGTATTGGTCAGGGCGGCGTTGATGAGCTGAACGATGTTGCCCTGCAGGTCATACAGAAAGAGCGCCGACACGTAGCGGTACTCCTTCGCCTCAATCATCAGCTGCGCCCGTTCGGTCCACCGCGCATCGGTTGCGAACAGGCCCGCCTGCGGATCAAACTCCAGCTGCCTGAACCAGCCCGCCGCCGGGTTAGGCTGGCCGTTCTCTTCCTTGTGCATGGTCTGATGCTCGTAGTCGAACATAAAGTCGTTGGTGCGCGCGCTGGCGGCGGCGATGACCTGCGCCGCCTGCGTCGCGTTGAGCTGCCAGCAGGCGGCTTCAGCCGGGCGACCGTCTGCCGAGCGGAAGGATCCGGCGGGCAGCAACTGAACGCGTTGTGTACTGCCATCCAGCGGCGGCGTTATGAGTCCGTTTAATGCGCCAACCCGTAATTTCATGAAGCGAAGCCATCCTGTTCAGTCGAAACTGCAGGCAGCATAGCGGGGGTTAAAAGCGGGGATAAGGTTCAGGGGTGAGACGGGATAAAAAAGGGGGAAATCAGTGTGGAGCACATTAACAGCTAAAACGCCTGACGTAACCCCATTTAAAACCCGTTTAAATCGCGTCAGATTTGTTTAAATGGTTTTCAGGGATACGGTTGTACCCCGCAGGGGTTAAGTCGCACACGGGGCGTCTCAGGCGGTCAGCCTTCTGCATCGCCTGCAAGCCAGTCATTGATGGTCTGCGCCACGTCCTGCATATCCTCATCAGTCAGCGTCAGGAACGGGCGCGCGGGGATGTCCGAGCCGGGGTGGTTCACCCTCGCCGCGTAACGCCCGTTAAAGCGCAGGGCCTTCTTATACTTTGGCCGGATTTCATGCGATTTTGTTTTACCGCCCTGATTCTGGATGCGCGCATAGATAACGTTGGTGCCGACCACGGCGCGGTCGTTATCGCTGTAGGTATCAACCGAACTGGCCAGCCGCCCGGAGTCCTCCAGTATTTTACCCTCGCGCGCCACCGGCAGCCACTTAACGAGCCGACCCTCCTGGTCGAAGTTGTCCATCACCGCCTTATACATGCGCTCGCTGATCTCACGCATCAGCGGTTCGTGATGTGCCAGCCGTTCGGCCATGCGCGCCAGCGCCTGCTCCAGCTCAGGCGGGAAGGTGACTGTCAGGTCAGGCTCCATCAGTTTCTCCCTGCGCCGGTGATGACCGGCAGCTTCTGCAGTGCTTTTAGTGCCTGCGCCGTCAGCGGCGCGCTCTGCGTGATGGCTGGATTGTCGCCGCTGAGCATGACCCTCACCATACGCGGCAGATTACTCTGATGAATCACGTATATCAGCGTGCCGTCACCGTCCTGCAGCACCACGTCAGGGGCGGCAAGCAGCGCGGGCAGGCGCAGCCAGTCCGGCGTCAGGTCACCCGCCGCCTGCACCGTGTC
>NZ_MLFP01000041.1 GCF_002095465.1 Pantoea rodasii
TCAATTTAAAGTGTGCTGATATGGCTCAGTTGGTAGAGCGCACCCTTGGTAAGGGTGAGGTCCCCAGTTCGACTCTGGGTATCAGCACCAGTTTTAAAAGCATGAGTTCGGTAAATTACAGAATTTGCCTGGCGGCTTTAGCGCGGTGGTCCCACCTGACCCCATGCCGAACTCAGAAGTGAAACGCCGTAGCGCCGATGGTAGTGTGGGGTCTCCCCATGCGAGAGTAGGGAACTGCCAGGCATCAAACACAGAAGCCCTGAACGAAAGTTCAGGGCTTTTTTGTATGCGAAAATCATACTGTGTCCATGAATTGGACCCCGTAAATACGGTGCGAATGGCATAAAAAAACCTCTGCAAAACGATGCAGAGGTTGTTATAAGGCATTGAATATTAATGAATAACTTGGGAAAGGAAGGCCCGGGTACGTTCTGATTTAGGGTTGGCGAAGAACTCCTGTGGTGGAGCTTCCTCAACAATCTCTCCGCGATCCATAAAGATCACTCGGTCCGCCACAGTACGGGCAAAACCCATCTCATGGGTTACACACAACATTGTCATGCCATCTTCAGCCAGACCAATCATCGTATCGAGAACTTCTTTCACCATTTCTGGATCCAACGCTGAAGTTGGCTCATCAAACAGCATGATTTTAGGCTTCATGCATAGCGAACGCGCAATTGCCACGCGCTGCTGCTGCCCACCAGAAAGCTGGCCCGGAAACTTATGCGCATGCTCCGCAATACGCACGCGCTGCAGGTAATGCATGGCCAACTCTTCCGCTTCTTTCTTCGGCAATTTTCGCACCCAAATCGGTGCCAATGTGCAGTTTTGCAGTACTGTAAGATGCGGGAATAAATTGAAATGCTGAAATACCATGCCGACTTCAGTACGTACGCGCTCTATGTTGCGTACATCATCATTCAGGTGAATTCCATCCACCACGATACGGCCTTGCTGGTGCTCTTCTAAATGGTTGATGCAGCGAATAGTGGTCGATTTTCCTGACCCGGAAGGCCCACAAAGAACAATACGTTCGCGGGGCTTCACCAGCAAATTGATATCTTTCAAAACATGGAACTGACCGTACCATTTATTCACGTTCTCGAGCGAAATCATCATGGCGTCAGCCGCATTAGTCATAATTTGTGTCATGTAAAACCTCAGTGCGATTTACGCCCGGTGTGGAAGCGCTTCTCCAGATACTGGCTATAGCGCGACATGCTAAAACAGAAAATCCAGTAAACCATGGCAGCAAACACATAACCCTCAGTCGACATTCCCAACCAGGTGGGGTCAACGGTGGCTTGCTGCACGCTACTGAAGAGATCGAACAGTCCGATGATGATCACCAGGCTGGTATCTTTGAACAGGGCAATGATGGTGTTGACCAATCCAGGAATTGTCAGCTTGAGTGCCTGCGGCAAAATCACCAGCATCTGCGTTTTCCAGTAGCCAAGCGCTAATGATTCCGCCGCTTCAGTTTGGCCTTTCGGTAATGCCTGTAAGCCACCGCGCACGACTTCAGCAACATAAGCGGACTGGAACAAAATCACGCCGACTAATGCGCGCACCAGTTTGTCGATGGTCGTCCCTTCCGCCATAAACAATGGCAGCATCACGGATGACATAAACAGTACGGTGATCAGCGGTACGCCGCGCCAGAACTCAATGAAAATCACGGATAATGTACGCACAACCGGCATAGTAGAGCGACGTGCCAGCGCCAACAGAATGCCCAACGGCAATGCGCCAGCGATACCAATTGATGCAATAATCAGCGTCAGCGTCAGACCGCCCCACTGGCGGGTTTCCACGCGATCCAGCCCGAGGTAGCCGCCATACAGCAGTAACCAGACAACGATCGGATAGATCACCGCCCAACAGGCAATATAACGACCACGACGCGGCATCGATTTAACGAACATCGGAATGATCGACAGTAAGCCAATCACCAAAGCCAGATTAATGCGCCAGCGCAGTTCGTGTGGGTAGAGCCCATACATAAACTGGCCAAAGCGCGCGTGGATGAACACCCAGCATGCGCCCGCTTTGGTGCAGTCAGCGCGTGTTTCACCAATCCAGTTGGCCTGGAAAACCAGCCAATCCAGCGCCGGTGGAACGACACTCCACATAATCCAGAAGCTGAACAGTGTAAGCAGAGTATTCAACCAGCTTGAGAACAGGTTTTTACGGGCCCAAAGCCAGGCTTTTCCCAACGGATTGCTGGGTACCGGCGGTGTTTCATGTGTGGTAACAGACATAATGATCCCGTTCTCTTAACGCTCAACCAGCGCAATTTTGCGGTTGTAGAGGTTCATCAGCAGAGAAATGATCAGGCTGATGATCAGATAGACCGCCATAGTAATCGCAATGGTTTCAATGGCCTGTCCGGTTTGGTTCAACACCGTACCCGCAAACAACGACACCATATCCGGATAGCCAATGGCCGCCGCTAACGATGAGTTCTTCACGATATTGAGATACTGGCTGGTCAATGGTGGAATGATCACGCGCATGGCCTGTGGAATGATGACCTGGCGCATCGTGACGGGGTTAGGCAAGCCCAACGAACGAGCGGCTTCACTCTGGCCGTGCGGCACAGATTGAATACCTGAGCGAATCACTTCGGCGATAAATGACGAGGTATACACCGACAGTGCGACGGTTAACGCCGCCAACTCAGGGATCATCACAAAGCCGCCGCGGAAGTTGAATCCGCGCAGTTCTGGCACATCCCAATGTGTTGCTGCACCAAATAAGGTGTGTGCGATCAACGGCAGCAGCACGATCAAGCCCGCAGCAGCCGGCCATGTGCGACGCAGTTGCCCGGTTTTGAGCTGATATTTCCGATTAAAACGAAACAGCGCCACGCTAGCGAGGATGGCCAGCGCCAGTGCGATCAGGAACGGCCAGGTGCCCGGGGCATAACCAGGCCACGGAACGTACAAACCACGGTTACTCACAAAAGCCAGGTCAAAGGCATTCAGCGCCTGACGAGGCCCCGGCAGGTTGCGTAATACCGCAAAGTACCAGAAGAAGATCTGCAGCAGCGGAGGGATATTACGAAACGTCTCAATATAGATAGTGGAGAGTTTACGCAGCAGCCAGTTTTCTGACAGGCGCGCAAGCCCAACGGCAAAGCCAAGGATGGAGGCAAATACAATACAGAGCGCGGAAACCAGCAGGGTATTGGTTAATCCCACTAAAACACACGCGCGTAGGTATCACCCTCAGTGTAATCAATCAGGTGTTGGACGATGCCGAAGCCGGCATTGCGCTCAAGAAATCCGAAACCGGACGTAATGCCGCGATTGGCCAGGTTGATTACTGTGTTGTGGACCAGGTATCCCACCACAGCAAGCACGGCCACAATCGCGATGATCTGGTAAAGCCAGGCGCGAACCGTAGGATTACCAAACGAAAAATCCCTCTTTACGGTTGGGCGTTGTGACATGTTGAAACCTCAGTGAAGAAAACGCTTGGGCACCGCAGGGTGCGGTGCCCGACTGGCAGGACAGAATTAGCGTACTGGCGGAGCGTACTGAATACCGCCCTGGTTCCAGAGAGCATTCTGGCCACGCGCGATTTTCAGTGCGCTGTCTTTACCTACGTTGCGGTCAAACACTTCCTGATAGTTACCCACCTGCTTGATGATGTTGTAAGCCCATTTGTTATCCAGCTTCAGGTCTTTACCGAAGTCACCTTCAGAACCTAACAGGTGAGCCATGTCAGGAGTGGTGGGTTTAGCCGCCATCTGATCGACGTTCTTATAGCTAATGCCCATCTCTTCGGCATTCAGCATGGCGTAGAGTGACCATTTAACGATGGTGAACCAGTCATCATCACCGCGACGCACCACTGGGCCCAGTGGCTCTTTAGAAATCACTTCTGGCAGCACGATGAATTCATCTGGCTTGCCGAGTTTAACGCGCAGCGCGTAGAGCTGAGACTGGTCAGAAGAGAGGGTGTCGCAGCGGCCGCTATCGAGGGCTTTCGCTGATTCATCAGAACGGTCGAAGGTGACCGGTGTGTACTGCATTTTGTTGGCTTTGAAGTAGTCGGCCACGTTCAGCTCGGTATCGGTACCAGCCTGAATACAAACGGTGGCACCATCCAGCTCTTTAGCACTTTTCAGACCGGCTTTCTTATGCGTCAGGAAGCCGATGCCGTCATAGTAGTTCACACCCGCAAACAGGAAGCCCATGCCGCCATCGCGTGATGAGGTCCAGGTGGTGTTACGAGACAGGATATCCACTTCACCAGACTGCAGTGCAGTGAAACGCTCTTTAGCGGTCAGCGGGGTGTATTTCACCTTACTGGCATCGCCAAATACCGCAGCCGCAGCGGCGCGGCAAACATCTACGTCGATACCGGTAAATTTGCCGCTCGCATCAGCGTAGGAGAAGCCCGGCAAGCCGTCGCTGATACCGCACTGTACGAAACCTTTCTTTTTAATGGCATCCAGCGTGGTGCCTGCGTGCGCTTGTTGAGTAACGGCGAACAGCGAGGCTGCAGCGACCAGGGTGGAAAGCATCATCTTTTTCATAAAGCATCCTGTGTGGCGGGATCGTGTGTTGTTATGTTTACGCGCACTTTAATGTGCGCTTTTTTCTGTCTGTGGCGGTGAGCCATCCACGACTCTGCAAAGCTAATGCCAGGTTTGCAGAATCCTGAATTCACTGGAAAGATCTTTTAATAAAAGGATGCATCCAGAAATTTTGGCTACTATCGCGCACCAAAAGGCAGCATGACGAGACGACACGATCACAAATAGTGCAAAAAGTTTCACTATATGGAAGCAGTGTGAGCCATCGCTCAGGATAAAATGTATACGTTTGCAGGATTGCGACTGAAACAGTGCAGGATCACAGGGGAAGCGGCAGGGCGGGCGTTATGACGTACAAAACACGCATCAAAAAGGCGCAAGAGTGAGGTGCTGAGAGAGGCAGAATATCACGGATGCAATTGCAACTATCGTTACCATATCCGCGACAATTGTTTCACCCGTTGCTAACGCAGGGAAACTACCTGCGCGACACAAACAAAAACGCCAACCCGAAGGTTGGCGTTAGCGCAGCAAAGAACGATTAGTTCATGCCGTATTTTTTCAGCTTCTTACGCAGGGTACCACGGTTGATACCCATCATCAGGGCTGCACGGGTCTGGTTGCCACGGGTGTACTGCATTACCATGTCCAACAGAGGCTGCTCAACCTCAGCCAATACCAGCTCATACAGGTCACTCACATCCTGACCATTCAGTTGAGCAAAATAGTTCTTCAGTGCCTGTTTAACCGAATCACGAAGTGGCTTTTGCGTCACCTGATCCTGTGAGTTAACGGTAGAAACAGTCAGTACATCAGAATTTACGCGTTGTTCGAACATAGTTCTTTCAGCTCTTTATTTCGTTTACGCAAGATTTTCGAAGTATGCCTCCAACGCCTCCAGCTGTTCGCTGGCATCCTCTATGGCGTTGAATGTGCGCCGAAACTGGTCATCAGGAGCACTTTCCTGCAAATACCAGGAAACGTGTTTACGAGCAATACGGTATCCCTTGCGCTGACCATAAAAGTCGTGCAGTTCCCGTATATGTCCAATCAGCATTTGCTTCACTTCAGCCAGCGGCTTCGGTGCCAGCAGCTCCCCTGTGTCCAGATAATGCTGGATTTCCCGGAAGATCCACGGTCTTCCCTGAGCAGCGCGACCAACCATCAGAGCATCGGCTCCGGTGTAGTCGAGCACCGCTCTGGCTTTATGCGGGTCAGTAATGTCACCATTCGCGATAATCGGAATGGAAACGCTCTGCTTAACTGTCCGAATGCTGTCGTACTCAGCAAATCCCTCAAACAAACAGGCGCGCGTGCGGCCATGAATGGTGAGAGCCTGAATGCCACAGCGTTCAGCCAATTGGGCAATCTCTACACAATTACGATTTTCTTTGTCCCAGCCGGTGCGAATCTTCAGCGTAACCGGTACATCCACTGCGTTCACCACCGCACGGAGGATTGACTCCACCAGTGACGGATGCTGCAGCAGTGCTGATCCAGCCATCTTACGATTCACTTTCTTAGCTGGGCAGCCCATGTTGATATCAATAACCTGCGCGCCAGACGCCATATTAATGCGTGCAGCAGCAGCCATCTCATCAGGATCGCAACCGGCAATTTGCACGGCGCGAATACCGGGCTCGTCACTATGCACCATGCGCAAACGGGATTTGTCACTCGCCCAAACTTCTGGGTTTGATGACAGCATCTCGGAGACAGTCATACCGGCACCGTTCTCGTAACATAACGTGCGAAATGGCTTATCGGATACTCCGGCCATAGGCGCAGCAATGAGTCGATTACGTAACTGATGATGTCCAATGCGCATGAAAAAGAAGTGACCCTAACTGTTCGCAAGGCGGCGTATATTACGCATTTTTTAATGAAGATGAAAGGCCAAACTTTGAACAATTCAGCGTTAAACCACAAAGAAATCGGCATGAACAGCAATGCTACAACTAATAATCTTTATAATTCATATGATTATAAATTTATGCTGAAATTGTGAGCAAAAGTTTTTCTTAAAACATGCCCAAAATCACGACATAAAACCGCCACATCCGGTAATTAGCCAGAGAAATGACGGCGATATGATTATTAATTGTACTAATTTGGTTGCTTTCAGAGTGCAGATTTGCCACCCATTGGCAGACAATCAACCACTGTCACTGTTTCGCCGGGCAAACAGCAAACCGGCCAGCAGCAGCGAGCCGGTAATAAGGCTTAGCGGCGCACACCCGTAATGCGACACCACTCCTCTTTTTCGGCCACGGCATCCAGCGTAAAGCGTTCCACATAGGCTTCACATACACCTTCCGCCTGGCTGGCCAAAACACCTGATAATCCTAAATGCCCGCCTGGTTTAGGCAATACGCTAATCAGCGGAGCCAGCTCGCGCAATGGGCCTGCGAGGATATTGGCCACCACCACATCTGCCTGCAGGTTTTCAGGCTGCTGGTGTGGCAGATAAAGCGACAGACGCTCAGATACGCCATTGCGTTCGGCGTTATCACGGCTGGCCTGAATCGCTTGTGGATCGATATCAATACCGATGGCCTGTGCAGCGCCAAGCTTCAGGGCGGCAATGGCGAGAATGCCGGAGCCACAGCCAAAATCGATCACCGTTTTGCCTTGCAGGTCGAGCCCATCGAGCCAGGTCAGACACAGCGAAGTGGTAGGATGCGTGCCGGTACCAAACGCCAGGCCCGGATCCAACATCACGTTGACGGCGGTAGGATCCGGCACGTCGCGCCAGCTCGGGCAGATCCACAGACGTTCACCGAAACGCATCGGGTGGAAATTATCCATCCACTCACGTTCCCAGTCTTTATCTTCGATCTGCTCGATCTTATGGTGGAAATTCGATCCCAGCAGCGGATGCTGGCTCAATTCGGCCACCACATCGTCCATCTCTGTTTCCGCATCAAACAGACCAATCACATCGGTATCGCCCCATAAACGGGTTTCACCCGGCAACGGTTCATAAACCGGATTGTCGTGAGTATCCTGAAACGTCACCGACACGGCACCGACATCCATCAGTGCATCGCTGAGCGGCTCGGCGTTTTCGCCGGTACTGTTAATTTTGATTTGAATCCAAGGCATAGTGTTTCTCTTTATTCCACTGCAGCGTGACGCGCGTCAGGCGTGCTGCCAAATAAGTTGCCCACCAGGAAGGCCAGCAGGCTTAAGGTCAATGACGGAACGATAGGGTGGAAGCCCCAAAGCTGAATATTCAAACTGGCGAGCAGCGTGTAGCAAACGGCACCGACGACCATGCCGCTGATCGCACCCGTTGAGTTAGCGCGCTCCCAATACAAGCCCAGCACCAGTGGCCACAGGAACACCGCTTCCAATCCGCCAAACGCCAGCAAATTGAGCCAGATAATCATGTCCGGTGGATTCCACGCCGCCAGCAGTAGCAGGATGCCAAGCACGAAAGTGATGGTGCCAGACAGCATACGCAGGCGCGCTTCGTTCTCGCTGTGCTGCGGTGCAATGCGCAAGTAAAGATCTTTGATCAGCGTAGCGGAGGATTGCAGCAGCTGCGCGTTAATCGTTGACATGATCGCCGCCATTGGCGCAGCAAGAAACACGCCGGCTGCCATAGGCGGCAACACGGTGATCATCAGCGTTGGGATGACGCGATCCGGAATGGTGAGATCGGGCAAGATGGCACGGCCCAACGCGCCAGCCAGATGCATGCCGAGCATCAGAATCACCACCACAATGGTGCCCAAAATAATGCCGCGGTGCATGGCTTTACTGTCTTTGTATGAAATGCAGCGCACCGCAGTATGCGGCAAACCAATCACACCAAAGCAGACCAGCACGGCGAAAGAGCTGAGGAACGTGGGATTGATGACGTTCCCGACACCTTCCGGCGACACGAGTTGAGGATCGATGGTGCGCAGTTTCGTCACGGCCGTTTCCAGCCCGCCCGCCTGATGGATCACGGCAAACAGCAGCAGGAAGGTGCCAATCAGCATCACCAAACCTTGCATCGCATCGTTGAGTACGCTGGCACGGAAGCCGCCAAACGCGGTGTACAACGCGATGGTGCCGCCAAAAATCAGTAAACCGGTATCGTAGGGAATGCCCGCAGCCGTTTCCAGCAGACGTGCGCCACCAATGAACTGTACGGTCATCGCGCCAATGAAGGCCACCAACAAGCTAATACTGGAGAGCCAGATCAGCAGTGTGCTGCCATAGCGGCCATACAACATGTCATTCAGCGTCACCGCGTTATAGCGGCGAGCAAGAATGGCGAATTTCTTTCCCAATACGCCGAGCGAAAGCCACACTGCCGGCACCTGAATCATCGCCAGCAATACCCAGCCGAGGCCATATTTATAGGCTGCGCCCGGCCCGCCAATAAACGAACTGGCGCTGATGTAAGTGGTGGTGATGGTCATGGCCAGCACAAATCCGCCCATCGAGCGGCTACCGAGGAAGTATTCGCTGAGGAAGTTGCCCTGTCGCTGCTTGCGCATAGCAAAGACGGATAATCCAGCGATCAATACCAGATAGGCTAACAGCGGCAGAATGATTTCACTGTCCATCCTGGTCCTCCAGCGACATGTCGCGATACAGCAGATGCACCATTAACCAGCACAAGACGATAAACAGCAGCGGGGCGAAAATGCAGGAGAGCTCAAACCAGTGCGGTAATCCAGTGATGCCGATCTCATTACCGCCTAGCCAGGCACAAAGGCCCCAGACGGTGAGATACGCCAGCGTCAGATAAAATGCCCAGCGCGCCTCTTTGTTCGCTTGTAAAAAACGCCAATCCATTATGTAACCTCTAAGGCAACAAAAATGAAAAAGGCCGGATTAACCGGCCTTTGTTTGCTCTGCGCTGCGATTACTTCTCGTGCAGGCCGAGTTTCTTCTCCAGATAGTGGATGTTGGTGCCACCCTGCTGGAAGTTTTCGTCGGACATGATTTTCATCTGCAGCTCGACGTTGGTCTTGATGCCGTCGATGATCAGTTCCGCCAGCGCATTTTTCATGCGCGCGATAGCCACTTCACGCGTGTCACCGTAGGTGATCAGCTTGCCGATCATCGAGTCGTAGTACGGTGGCACGGTGTAACCGGCATAGATGTGCGATTCCCAGCGCACGCCAAAACCGCCTGGCGCGTGGAAACGGGTGATCTTGCCCGGGCTCGGCAGGAAGGTGTTCGGGTCTTCGGCGTTGATACGGCATTCCACCGCATGACCGCGTACCACCACGTCTTCCTGTTTGATCGACAGCGGCTGACCGGCAGCAATGCGCAGCTGCTCTTTGATCAGATCCACGCCGGTGATCATCTCGGTCACCGGATGCTCCACCTGAATACGGGTG
>NZ_MLFP01000042.1 GCF_002095465.1 Pantoea rodasii
ACGGTGCAGACCCGGCTCCGGTCAGCGTCTCGGTTGACGGGGGCGGACAAGCGCGCGTACAGGCAGGAAGTCGCGCCGCGTTCAGCGTTCCGGCCTGGCAGCCGGTTTCTTTCAGTATCAGCGAGCCTCAGGCCGCCGGCGATTCGGGTACGGGAAGCGTCTCAGCCGGGGCGGAGGAAAAGGCGAGGTTTTCCTGACCCCGGGGCGCGTTTACAGCCGCAGCATCGGGGTCACGGCGCAGTATACCTGGATGGGACGCCTTACCGGGCTGAACGGGGCCCCCCTGCGGGATACCGTGCCGCTGAACGTTGAGTCCTGGACGCCGCTGGGCGGCAGCAGTTTCAGCATGGAACCACGCGGGCGGTGAAAACGCTTTATGTCACCCGCGGCGAGCGCTACTGGCAGTGTCCGGTGACGGTAAAAACGCGCAGAAACGTTATTCGCTGGGTAGGAGAAATACGCTGCCGGCCCGCAGCGCTGGCCAGCCTGCCCCCGCGGGCCCGGCAGCAGGTTGCGATTATGCGGGGTACCCGCTCATCAGACGCCGAAACGGCGAAGCTCAGTAAGGAAGTGGAATGAAGCGATTATTGCAGGTCAGCCTTGCCGTTATGGCACTACTGTCCGTCAGCCCCGGCTGTCGCGCGGAATACGCGCCGCCAGTCAGCCTGAACACGCCGGTTAACGCCACCTTTGACCGCAGCGCGATACCCTCGAGCGTGATGATATGGAACGCCGTGTCAGGCGGCAGAGACGACGAAAAGCCCACGGGTACCAAGGGTACATGGTCAACGAATATTCTGACCTGCCTGAGTGACAGCGACCCGGCCAACGGTGCCTGCCCGACAACAATGGGCGCATGGGGCCAGCCGGACGGTGATGGAGCCATCAAACTGAGATTTACTCAGGATAACACCGGCACGACGGTCGATATTAATGTCCAGGCATATCACGTGGTGAGCTTCCCGTCAGGAGGCACTGACAGCCACAAAGCGCCCTGGAATCCAATTGGATTCGTGAACGCGACCTATACCCTGTTTACATACATTATCAATCAGAATGAGCTGGCCAGACTTAATAATGGCGGAATATGGCGGGCCACGCTGAAGCAAAATCTGTACCAGCGAGACCCGGGAATAAGCCTGGCGAACTGGACGGCAGACATCGTACTGCACGTGACGGATAATCAGAATCAGCAGATTTACTTCCCCGCTTACGGTACAAAATCGCCGACTGTAAATATACCGCTTTACATTAATGGAGAGTCAACCCACACGGCCCCAGGAACATCATCCTCTCACAGTACGCGCAGGCCGAATTTTTTCAGGACAGGAAAAGTCACCGTCGACATGTGCCTTTATGACGGAAGTAATTCCGACAGCAAATCGATGACGTTGATATTCAGAGATGGATCTGGGGAATTCCCTGGTTCTACAACCAAGACTGAACTAAGTAAAACCTTTCATATGTTTCGAAACGGTACTGCAGGTTCAGGGAGAAGTTATATAGGTTATGAAATAAAAATCCTCAATCCTGTCACGGGTGAATATCAACAGGTGAATCATTTGGGTGCTAGTGGCGCTGCTATAAACTGGTCAGGATTAAATAACCCCGATCTGCTGAAAAAAGTTTCCATACCGGGCGTACAGGGCGTGTCTTTATGCGTGCCGTCGAAGCTGGAGTTCTACGTTCCGCCTGTAATTGCAAATGCTGGTGCGTACAGCAATCTCCTTCGTTTAACTTATACGCCGTCGACGTAATTAAATGCAACAAGAAAAAAGTGATAAATACTAATGCAGAAGAAAACTCATCAATCATTTAAAACAGAGTTATGGCATAAAAGAGGGTTATATAATGTGGGCAGCTGAAATGATAAACATTGAAAAAAAATTTATTACAGGCCAAGATAAAATAATGGCTTTAAACAGTGTGAATATTAAAATTAAGCCAAAGAAGTTTACAGTTTTATCCGGCAGATCAGGGAGCGGTAAAACAACATTACTGAATGTTTTAGGAGGGCTTGAAAAGCCCGATAAAGGTACAGTTTTGATAAGTGGAAAATCAATTATAAACCTGAATGATAACGAATTGAGTGATTTTCGAGCCAATTATATAGGGTTCATATTTCAAAGTTACAATCTTATACCTATTATGACAGTGCGTGAAAATGTTGAAATACCATTGATGTTAAAAGGAATAGGTAAATCAGAACGTAAAAAAATTTCCATTGATATGTTATCACAAGTGGGGTTGAGGGAAAGAGAAAACTCAATGCCAGGCATATTATCCGGTGGTCAGCGACAAAGAGTTGCAATAGCAAGGGCGTTAGTTCACAGGCCCGAGCTCGTGCTGGCAGATGAACCAACAGCGAATCTAGACAGCATAAATGGAAGGGCAATCTTGAGATTATTACGCAAAATTCAGAGAGATAACGCCTTAACAGTAATCTTTTCATCTCATGACCCCGATGTTTTTGCAGAGGCCGATCACGTTTTTGAATTTAATGACGGTAGAGTACAATATAATTAGTGAGGTATGGAATGAAATTAATAAAGTTTGCATTCAACAACTTGTTGAGAAATAAAAGAAGAACAATGTCTACTTTATGTGCAATCATCATTGGCACGGTTGGGGTTGCGGGTCTGGGGGATATAACCGTTCGATCCAATACAGCTTACAAACAAGTTTTGTCAGGAGTGCCGGCCATTTGCAGGTGCAAAATAAAGATTATTATAAATATGGCAGTTCAAATCCTGCACTATACAGCATTCAAGATTATGATAATATAATATCAAAAATAAAATCGAATAAAAAAATATCGAATCTACTTTCAGTCGTAACGCCGGCATTGGCCATGACAGGTCTTGCTAACAATAACAATAACAATTTATCACGTCCCGTTTTGATTTTTGGAGAGGAAGCGGCGGATATGGAAAGGTTAAATTCATGGGATGGATACAATTTGGATGGTCATTCTCCTCTCCGGATAATGCTCGACAAAAAAACATAAGCTCTGCGCTATTAGGGAGTGAACTATACTTTTTGTTGAATAATAAAAGTGCCACGAAAGGCAATTCAAAATCTCAGGAAGATTTAGTGCCTAAAAGTCTGACTCTCCTATCTGAAGAAGCCAGTAAGCATAATGAAATTGGTGGCAAAAGTCGTCTGGAACTGCTTGTACCTTCTGCTTATGGAGCTCCAAATGTTGCGAATATTGAAGTGGATGGAATTAAGTCTCAAGGTTCCCGGGAAATGGATGAAAGTTATGTAGGAATTCACTTGAAGAAAGCTCAACAGTTACTTTTTGGAAACGAAAAAAGATCCTGGCGTAACCGCTATAATGGTTCAACTTAAGAAAAGTGCAGATTTAGAAAAGGCTCGTTCTGAAATAATTTCAATAATCGGTAAAATGAAAACTAAAGAACAGTTATCTGTATATGACTTCACTCAGTTAAATCCATTGTATAATCAAATTACTCATATGTTTAAAAACTTGTTTTCTTTTTTTTCTTTTTCTTATTGTATGTTTGGCATTATTTTCTGTCGGTAATACTATGAGTATGACAGTATTAGAAAGAATGTCAGAAATCGGAACTCTGCGAGCTATAGGATTTAAAAAGAAAGATATTCAATGGCTATTTATGTTAGAAGGTACTTTGATGGGATTAATAGGTTTAGTGGCAGGTGATTTCATGTCCTTCATTTTATCCTTCATCGTGAACTGCTCAAATCTAACATGGCAGCCGCCCGGGGTGATTGAGCCGGTGCCTTTACAAATAATTCTACGAGGGGAATGGAGGATGATGACGATCATTGATTGTACTATGCTATCGGCAACAATTTTGTCTTCATGGTTACCAGCAAAAAGAGCATCGAACACAAATATTATTGAGTCTCTTCGTCATCAATGAATAAAATTAATTATAAACAAGGTTGAATTAATGAAAGTTAGAATAGCTACGCTCATTTTATCGATATTTTCTATTTTTTTGTACATGCAGAAGAAGATGCGCAAAAAATTTTAGAAAAAAGTGACCATGTCAGAAACCCCAGTAACTCATTTTGTTTGATCACTAATATTACAAGTTATGAAGGTGGTAAAGTTAGTGAAAAAAGCAAGCTGCTTCTTTATTCACGACCTGATCCAAATACTGGACAGTTCCAGACATTGTTGAAGTATATTTCTCCTCAGCGTGATGCTGGTAAACTTACTTTAAAAAATGGACGTAATCTCTGGCTTTATGATCCGACGAGCCAAGTAAGCATTCCAATTTCTCCGCAGCAAAGATTACTTGGACAGGCGTCAAATGGAGATGTAATCACTTCCAATTGGGCTCATGATTATAATGCAAAAATTATCGGGGTTGAATCAATCAAAAGACGGGAACTTAAAAACCAGGGATGCTTTGCGTTTACATCTAACTTCCCGTAATGCTGAAGCTGCCTATTCATCTATGGACATATGGATTGATAAAGATTACTTCAAAACATTTAAAGTTCAGTTTTATGCTTTAAATGGAACTCTACTTAAAACTACTTTCTACAGACATTATGAACGTATCCTTAACGGAACACGTCCTACAGAAGCAATTATCATTGACGGAATGAATCATGATAAAATTACTATCATTAAAAACACAGACTTTAAGTTTATTTCAGTGCCTGAAGCTTGGATGCAACGTGATTACCTGCCAAATTTTAAACCTGAATATGGTCTTTAAAAAAACTTCTTGGCCAAAATTGATTTATGTGTTTTTGTTGGGTTTATTTATGCCTTTAGCTCGTGGGGAACTAAATGTTTTAACAAATGCTATACAATTAGCAGATAAGGCTGAATCACAAGATTCACAAGAGAGGAAATTTGATGTTAAAACAGGGGTTGAGTCAAAGTATAATTATGGTGATCTTGGTAGGCATCTTTTATTCCTTGACTCACACTTTCACTCTTTAGTAAACATGCCACCTGCTGGTATCCTTAGTTTTACTCTTTCTGATCGCATTGAGGCTTCCCATAACAAAGATGAAAATTTCTTATCTGGATATAATTATCTGCGTGAGGCTTATGTAACATTGAAACCTTCGGCAGAGACAGTTATAGATCTTGGTCAGATCAATTCACGTTATGGATTATCTTTCGGTTTCAATCCCACTGATTTCTTAAAGAGTAGTATAAATGATAATAATTCTTCAACTAATCCAGAGACTGAAAAATCTGAACGCATGGGAAATGTTATGGTCAGGTTACAGCATTTCTGGAACAAAGCCTCATTTACAGCTATATTTTCTCCAGCTCTCAGTGGTAGATATAAAAGAATCGGATATGATTTTTCTTCTACAAATCCTAATAATCGTTTTCTTTTTGTTGGGAGTTATATTTTAGCAGAAAACTTGAATCCTCAGGTTTTTTACTATCAAGATATCAATTCTCCTCCTCAAATTGGTTTCGACTTGTCACGTGTTCTGACAGATTCAACTCTAGGTTACTTAGAATGGGCAGGGGGGCGCAGGCCACTATCATGGCAAAAATACTTGCCAGAGACATATAAAGATATTTCATGGCGAAACAGGATAGCTATCGGTCTGTCTTGGGCTAATGAAAAAAAAATGAATTTGCGTTTCGAAGCCTACTATGATGGTCAGGCAGGTAAGCCAAATAATTCAGAAATGTCATCTCTGTATTTACTTGAGAAAGGTTATAAAAAACAAAATTCAAATGACTCACTTTCAGGTTATTCAAAGTATTCTGTTTTATCTCAGATTTACTGGCAAGATGTTTATAAAGATTATGACATTAATTTAATTTTTTTGAGGGATCTTCAGAATAAGAAGGATTTGGGTTACATTGAATTGTTGCATCATATTGGGTCTATTGATTTGTCTCTTCAGCTACAAAAAAAATACTTTATTAATAAGAAAAATTATCCGCAGTCTGAAAAAAGCTTGCAATTGGGTATTTACTATTATTTTTAAATGTGTCAGGTTCCTTTTTAAATTCTATATTTCAATTTTATTAAAATTCTTCCTTGCATTGAATTTAAAGATTATATAATGCATCATCCCTTAACGCAGACAATTTTATGTAAAAGCCTGACATTATCCCTGCTATCAATAGGGTAAAAGAAACATAAGGAAATGACGGAGGTTAAAGTCCGGGTAAACACAGAAAAGAGTTCCGGCTAGGAGCTCTTTTTACTTATGGTGCGAGGAATAATAAAAGCTTAGCATGAGGTCAGTCATTGCGAGCTTGTTGATAAACATTCCCGCCATTGAGTCTGAACCGTACCGGGTTCTAGGGAGACTAAACTCTCAGTAAAAGGAAACCCGAAATGACTTCAAAATCAGCTAACCGTTTCCCCTGTATTGCGTGAGCGCGCTGTCAGAATGTTGCTGGAACAGCGCGGTGAGTATCGCTCCGAACACGCTGCTATCCACTCTCTTGCCCCTAAAACCGGCTGCAGCACCGACACCCTGCGCACCTGGCTACGCCAGTATGAGCGGGATACCGGCGGCGGGGATGGCGGACTGACCACCTCCGAACGCGAGCGCCTTAAAGAGCTGGAACGTGAGAACCGCGAACGGCGCCTCATTAACGATATCCTGCGGCAGGCCTCAGCTTATTTTGCGAAGGAGGAGTTCGACCGCCTGTGGAAAAAATAATGCCGCTTCTGGACCGCCTGCGCGATGAACACGGGGTCGGACCGGTATGCCACGAGCTGGATATCGCCCCGTCAACATACTACCGGCATCAGGCGCACCGCCAGCATCCGGGTAAACGCAGCCTGCGCGATCAGCGGGATGACCAGCTGAAGCCGGAAATACGGCGGGTATATGACGAAAACTACAGTGCCTGTGGTATCCGTAAAGTCTGGCGGCAGTTACAGCGCGAGGGGTTCAGCGTAGCCAGATGCACGGTGGCGCGACTGATGAAGAGCATGGGGCTGGCCGGGGTGCTCCGCGGTAAAAAATACGGACCACAGTCAGCGGGAAAGCGGCAGCGTCAGGTGGCCGGGTAAACCGCGAGTTCGTGGCAGCACGGCCCAATGAGCTGTGGGTGGCAGACTTTACGTACGTCAGCACCTGGCAGGGCTTTGCGTATGTAGCGTTTATCTTCGATGTGTTCGCCAGTGTTATCGTGGGCTGGCGTGTTTCATCGTCAATGGAGACGACGTTCGTGCTGGACGCGCTGGAGCAGGCGCTGTGCGCGCGCCGACCTTCCGGCACCATCCATCACTCAGATAAGGGTTCGCAATATGTCTCACTGGCCTACACGCAGCGCCTGCAGGATGCGGAGCTGCTGGCATCGACGGGCAGCACAGGTGACTCATTTGATAACGCGATGGCAGAAAGCATCAACGGTCAGTATAAAGCGTAGGTGATC
>NZ_MLFP01000043.1 GCF_002095465.1 Pantoea rodasii
GCCGTGCCCGGACCGGCCGGTACGCCGTTTGAAAACAACGCGCACCTGAAGGCGCAGATGAGCAACACCAGCCCCAATAAAATCATCATCGACGGGGAGCTGATTACCGGCATCACCGGTCCCGAAAACGCCTATACGAAGGCCAACACCGCCGATGGCGCGCTGCTGATTACGCCCCTCACCGGGCAGGACTTTACCATCTTCCTGGAGACCGCCGGGGGCGTCGGCGTCTCGATAGACGTTTCCCCCAAACCCGGCAACGGCCGCACGCTGCACCTGATCCCGGCAGACGTGCCGCTGAAGTCCAACCCGGACGCGAAAGCGTGGGAGGAGAGTCAGCCCTTCCAGAAAACGCTGGTGAGCGTGGCCCGCAGCGTCGTCAACGGCGACGTACCGGAGAACTACACCGAGGTGAAGGCCTCGCGCGGCCCGGCGTATAATCCGCCCGCAGGGGTGTTGCTGACGCCGGAGCGCCAGCTTGCCGGCTCGCACCTGCGGGTGATGCGCTACCGCATGAAAAACACCGGCTACGTCACGCGCGCGCTCAGCGAAAAGCAGTTCTGGCAGAAAGGTGTGCGCGGCGTGATGCTGTCGACCCGCACCCTGTATGCAAACGGCGAGGGCTTCGTGTGGGTGATTTTCTCCACTGACGCGGAGGGCGGGTCATGAGCAACATCAATACCGCCACGCGCCGCCGCCAGTGGGTGATTGCCGGCGTGTCCGCTGCGGTCATGCTGGCGGTGGGCGGCGGCATCTGGGCCTACTCGCACCATCAGGCGGAGCTGAACCGCCCCGCACCGAAGACAGCGCCGAACCTGACCGGCGGCCTGATTAACACCTCCTTTACCGAGGCGTGGCCACCGCGGCGCTGCAGCAGCAGCAAAACAAGACCGCCGGCCTCGAGCGCGACCTCGGCACGCTGACCAGCTCGCTCAAAGACCAGAACAACGAGCTGAAAAAGCAGCTCAGCACGATGCTGACGCCATCGCGCAGCTGCAGACGCAGCAGTCACAGGGAAGCAGGGCGCCGAACGGCTCGACCGTGACGCCACCGGCGGGAACACCGCCTGCTGGCGGCCCGGTTTCCGGCGGACCGTCCGGACCGGCGCAGTGGAGCATCAATAACCCGGGCAGCGGACCGGCTACGGGACAGGGCGCACAGTTCTATCCCGCGCAGGGACAGCCGCAGGGGCAGGGCTTCTACCCCGGCGCCGGCACGGTGCGTCCGGGCGGCCTGAACCGCGACACCTTCACCTACGCCTCGCTCACCGACAGAAAGACGAAGCTGCCTGGATACCCTCCGGCTCCTTTTCCGAGGCGGTGATGATTGAGGGCGCCGACGCCAATGCCAGCGTGACCGGTCAGCAGAACACCTCCCCGGTGGTGATTACCCTGCTCGGGGACGTCTCCATGCCCAACGGAAAGACCTGGAATATGGACCAGTGCCGCGTCACCGGGGAAATGTACGGCGATATCTCCAGCGAGCGCGGCGAGGTGCGCACTAAAAACATCAGCTGCATCCTGAAGAACGGCAAGCATATCGACATGCCGTTCGACGGCCACGTGTCCTTCCAGGGCAAGGTGGGCATCCGCGGCAAGCCGGTCATGCGTAACGGTGCCATTATCGCCAACGCCGGGGCGGCCGGCCTGCTGTCAGGCTTCGGTGAGGGCATCAAGTCAGCCGCCACGCCAACGGTCGGCCTCGGCGGCAGC
This sequence comes from Pantoea rodasii, assembly GCF_002095465.1. GTDB lineage: Bacteria > Pseudomonadota > Gammaproteobacteria > Enterobacterales > Enterobacteriaceae > Pantoea > Pantoea rodasii. The sequence goes on from NZ_MLFP01000043.1 coordinate 1,713, forward strand.
GCGTCAGTGGGCGCGGGGGACATCTTTAAGCAGGGCATCGGCGGCGGCGCCAGCAAGGCGGCGGACACGCTGAGCCAGTACTGGATTAAGCGCGCCGAGCAGTATCACCCGGTGATTGATATCGGGGCCGGCAACGCCGTGACCGTGGTGTTCCAGCAGGGCTTCCGCCTGGAAACCATTGAGGACGCCGAGGCCGAGAAGGCGAAAAAAGAGGCGCCGCAGCCGGTGGTGCAGCAGACCGCGGCGAACCAGCCGGTCAGCAATGGCGGCAGCAACAGCGCCCCGGTGTTAAACCCCGATGAAGTTCTGCGTCAGGCCAGCCAGCTGCGCCTCGGCGACACCATTAACTGACAGGAGTGAGAGATGGAAAACTGGTACGTGGCACAGACGAAGTGGGCGCAGGAAAAGTACGCACAGCAGCATCTTACTGAACAGGGCGTCACCTGCCTGCTGCCGGTATTCTCCCGCGTCCGCCTGCGCAACGGCAGGGTGCGCGGCGTGACGCCGCAGCCGCTCTTTCCGGGCTACCTGTTTGTACGCTTCGATCCGGAGGTGGTGCACACCACTTCCATCAAGGGCACGCGGGGGGATTTCCACTCTCATCAGCTTTGGCGGCCTGCCGTCGGTGGTGCCCGACCAGGTCATCTCGCAACTGGAGGCTGGCTGGGAGGGCGTCCCGCTCGACACGGATGCGCCGCTGGACGGCGACCGCGTGATGATCGAGGACGGGGCCTTTGAGGGACTGGAGGCGGTATGGTGTGAGCCGGACGGCATGAAGCGCGCCGTTCTGCTCCTGACCCTGATAAGCAGGCAGGTGCGCGTGCCGGTGGAAAGCCACCTGCGCTTTCACATCACCGCGCGCGGGGCGGCAGCATGATCCGGACATTTAAAGGCCGCATCAAAACGTATCAGCGCCCGGCGTTTTATTCCATATCCCTGCTGCTGATCATCAATACGGCTATCGTCGCCTGGGGGATGCGCTCGGGAACGGTGGGTTTCCCCGGCTGGCCATTCTGGCGTCTGTCCCTGGTGATTTCCGCCGGCGTCATCTGGTGGCAGTGGCGCGCTGAGTGCCCTGAACAGGTCATGATTGCCGGCATCATGGCGTTTGTATGGGCATTGCTGCCGGTATGCTGGTTCTTTGTGGCGTTCTGGAACTGGCAGCTGCCTGTGACGGACCCCGGCTGGCCGGTTTATCCGTCGGTATTTTCGTCGGTTATATGCTGGCTTCTCACGTTTCTTCAGATGCTGTTCCGTGGGGCCAGATGAATACATCAGTGGAAAAGCGGCGGCATCGCCACCTGAGGCGGATGCGCATGATGGCCGCGTACCGGACGGGCTGTCATTCACCTTGTGTGGGTAACGGGAGCAGCCATGAATAGACGTACCTGCAGTGAACAGCTTACCCGCCGCCGCATCGGCCGCCTGCGTCAGCGCAGTCTGGCCCGCCGTCCGGCGCGGGCGCACCGGGTGCACCCGTTCTGGTACGCCGTGCCGGTTGCCCTGTATGCTTTTGCGCTGGGCTGCGACACGGAGTGGCTGTTCTGGATACTCGCGCTGCTGGGTCCCGCAAGCCTCTGTCTGCTGGAAATGTTCCGCCTTAACCTCTGGAAAAAGAGGTGAAGGCGGTGATAAAACCTGAGCGTCATGAGTTCACCTTCACTTCAGGGGGCAGCCATGAATAAACGTACCCGCAGGGAACAGCGTATCCGCCTCTGCGCGCTGCAGCTCCGCTACCGGAAAGCATGGAGGACGCAGGCGAGCAGCTGCCAGCTGGCGGCGATGCTCACTGAAATCGAGGCGATTCAACAGTATCTGGCCGCTGACAGCCTGCCGCAGGAGGCTTTATGCAGATGAGCTTTCAGCGACTCGCAATTTTCAGCGTACTGGCCTGCATCACCGCCAGCATGACGCTGATGCTGCACTACTTCTGCTAAGTATCCCGTAAATAAGAATTACAGCGCCTTCATCAGGGCAACCCGCACCATCCGATTAACCCGCACCACTCACCTTTAATATCGCGGCGGCCCGGCCGCCACTGAGGATCACACCATGCAAAACTTTTTGCGTGCGCACTGCTGTGCGCTGCGCTCACCGGCTGCGCCGGCATGAACTCTGACTTTGACTGCAATAAAACCGCCACCGACCAGTGCCTGTCGATGTCCGATGCCAGCAAACTGGCATCGAAAGGTAAAAGCCTTGACGACCTGACCGCGCAGAAGGAGGCCGGCCCAAAGCCTGCGGCTGAGGCGCTGGCAACGCCCGGCAACGTGAAGCCTGCCGTTAACCCTTACCGACCCGTGAGCGCGGCGACGCTGACACCCCGACCTGTCTCAGGTCAGGCGCTGAGCGCAGACAGCCTCCGCGCGTCCACGGTGCCGGTTCGTACAGCGGCACCGGTTGCGCCGGGGGACTACAGCGGACCGGGACAGGTGGACGCCCGCCGTATCCCGGACGCCACGCAGCGCCTGTGGATAGCGCCGTGGGTCGACGAGCAGGACAGTTTCCATCAGCCCGCCGTGGTCGAGTTCGTGAAGCAGAAATCGCGCTGGGATGAAGACTTCCGCGTCATCAGCGAGGGGGAATAATGATAAAGCGATTTTCTTTCTGCGCTGCGCATGGGCAGCCGGCGTCCGCAGCGTCTGCGTCCGCACTGTATCACCGGGGCAGGCCCGGACTGATGTTCCTGGACGTGCCCCCTAACGGGCACGTCTTTGCGTGGAGTCAGCCCGGCGCCGGAAAATCCGCGCTCTTTCATTCCATGATTCAGGACGCGCTGAAAACAGGACGCGCCGGAGGTCAGCATGATCAGTAACGTTATCGATCACCTCGCCGGTATTCTCAACAGCAGCCGGGACGAGGGCGGTGCAAAGCTTGCCCGCCAGACGCTTCAGGAGAGCCTGAAATATCCTTCGCTGACCAGCCTGCTGCCGTGCCGCGAGTTCGATGAAAAATCTGAACTCTATATTAATGCACGCTCGGTAGGCTTCATTCTGGAGGTCGCTCCGCTGGCAGGAGCCAATCAGCAGGTGGTGCAGGCGCTGGACGACCTGCTGCGCAAAAGCTCCCGCGTAAAACGCCGGTCACGGTGCTGATGGTGGCCAGCAAGTGCGTGGGTGACATGCTCGAGAATGGCCTGAGCCGCGATATGTGGAAAGGCGATATGGCGCCGCGCCTGAACGCCATTACCAAAGCCTTCTGGGAGCGCTCGGCGCTGAAGGGGCTGGCCAACGAGCGTGAATACCCGCTGTATCTGCGCAACTACCGCGTGTTCCTGGTGTATGCGCATCCCGGCACCGGCGGCATTAAGTCAATGGACGCGGTGGCTCAGGTGCGCGAAACGCTGCGCGTCTCGATGCTGGCCGCGCACATGGACACGCGCCGCGTGGGACCATCGGAGTTTCTGTCCGTCATCCGCGAGCAGCTGAACTACCGCCCCGGCCAGGTCAGCGCCGCCAGCGAGCACTGGAACCCGGAACAGGAACTGCACCGCCAGTGTGTGGACATCGGTACCGAAATGGACGTGTACCCTGACTATCTTCATCTTATGACTACCCGCCAGCAAGGCGACAGGACGGTAAGCGCAGATACTGACAGTCCTGTTGTCAGCACACGGATTGTGAGTATGCAGTTAACGAAAGTACCGAAGCAGTTCGCGCTCTGGCAGGCGGCAGATAACCTGCAGAATATGCGTTTTCCGGACCTCGGCATTCCCTGTCCCTTCCTGCTGAGCTGGACGGTCTGTGTCGAAGAGCAGGTCAGCAGCCAGAACGAGGCGTTTCGCAAAGAGCAGGACATGGGGAAGAAGGCCAACTCCTCCTATGGCAAGCTGTTCCCCAATACGCAGCGCACCTACGAGGAGTGGCGGGATCTGCGTACGGGACTGGGGAACAATGAGATTGCCATGTGCAGTTTCAACCTTAATCTGACGCTGTTTACGCCCGACAATGACAGCGAACAGCAGCGCTGTGAGCTATCGGCCATTAACGTGTTCCGCAAAAATGACCTCGAGATAGCCGCTCCCCGCTATCAGCAGCTTCGTAACTGGATGACCTCGCTTCCGTTCGTGATGCAGGAGGGGCTGTGGGAGGACATGGTAAACATGAACGCCACCCTGCGCTGCAAGAGCTTTAACGCCGTGAACCTGATGCCGGTGGTGGCCGAGCGCCAGATGGCGGCGTCCGGTAGCCCGCTGCCGACCTACCGCAACGCGCTGGCCTTCTTTGACATGTTCAGCGAAAGCAACGGCGCAACCAACTTCAACATTGCGGTGACTGGTACCACCGGCGCCGGCAAGAGTTTCTTTATTCAGGAGATTCTGCGTCAGGTGCTGAACGCCGGTGGCTTCGGCTGGGTTATCGACATGGGGGGCAGCTATAAGAACTTCTGCCGGCAGGCAGGCGGTTCGTATCTGGACGGCGCAACGCTGCGCTTTAACCCGTTTGCCAACGTGCGTGACATTAAAGAGTCGGCGGAGGGTATTCAGGGGTTACTTACCGTTCTGGCGAGCCCCAACGAGCCGCTGGATAAGGTCAGCGAAACCATCCTGCTTAAGGGCGTGGTGGCGGCATACGAGGCGAAGCAGAACAAGGCGCGCATCGATGACGTGGTGTACTACATGACGTCTGCTGAAGTGCGTGAAGCCTACGGCGAGCAGCCCACTATCATGAACCGCATCAACGAGCTGGTGCTGCTGCTGGACCGCTGGTGCACGTGGGGAGCAAACGGCGATTACTTCAATTCGGACAATCCGACGCTCGACGGCAACACACGTTTTGCGGTGCTGGAGTTGCTGAGCCTGGAAAACCAGCCGCACCTGCTCTCCGCCATCCTGTTCTCGCTGATTCTGGCGATTCAGGAAAAGATGTACCACTCGCCGCGCAGCCTCAAGAAGGTGGCCATCATCGACGAGGCCTGGCGCCTGTTCAGCGGATCAAACCCGCACGCCGCGCGATTTATCGAAACCGGCTACCGCACGGTGCGCCGTCACCGCGGCGCGTTTATCACCATCACGCAGGGCATCAAGGACTTCACCGGCACCAAGGACCAGGCGGCCCCGCCGGCCGCGGCCGCGGCGTGGGACTGCTCCGGTACAAAAGTGACGCTGCTGCAGGACGCCAAGCGTTTAAGACCTACCTCAACTCGAACCCGGATCAGTTCAGTGAAGTGGAAACGCAGGTTATCCGCGGCTTCCAGCCAGCAAAGATACCGGCTTCAGCTCGGTCATGATTTCCACGGGCGAGAACAGCTCGTTCCACCGCGTCTTCGTCGATCCGGTGACGCGCGCAATGTTCAGCACGCGGGGAGAGGACTACCAGTACATGACCGAGGCGCAGAAGGCCGGGGCAACCAGCGAAGAGGCCGCGTACATGCTGGCCTGCGAGCCGTTCATGTATCAGGCCGAGATGCTGGAGCTGGAGCGCTGGGCCGGCCTGACCCCCGCTTAAAAGAGGAATCAACCATGCAGGAAGACAAACATGCCCTATCCACTGTGGAGGGTGAAACGATGAGCGAACAGCCTGATCTGAGCGAACGGAGCGTGCGTGACGGGGTCACCGTGAAGGCAGCACCCGGCCTGCTGCGCCGCCGTGACGTCCGGCTGACGGCG
>NZ_MLFP01000044.1 GCF_002095465.1 Pantoea rodasii
GGTGGCCGGTCCATCAGCAGGCAGGCCAGCAGCGTCTGCTTCATTATTTTCCTCCCGTCTGGGCGTTAACCTGCGCGGCGATGCGATCTTTCGCCTGCTTCACCATGGTGGCGGAGTCAGGGATTTTCTGGTTGGCCACAAGGTCGCTGTAAAAGTCCTGGAAGTTAATCAGGTCAAAGTTGATGGCCTGCAGCTCGGGCACCGTAATGCCCCGGCAGTTGGGCGAGTCACCGCTGCCAAAGCTCACGTGCAGCTGGTCGCGACGGCCCTGCTCCTGAATGATGCGGGCGAGCTTGCCGCCGAACACGCAGTAGGCCTGCTTTTTCTGCACGCACACCCCGAGCACCGCGCGGTTGCAGGCTTCGCCGACCAGCACCGTGACTTTCTTCGCTTTAGCTTTGCCGATGGCCATCTCGTCGCTGTTGCAGTTGGCGAGCCCCGCGCTATTACCCCAGCCGGTGTCAACGCAGCAGTTGGAGAATCCGGCCATCGCCTTACGGCAGTAGAGGGCCTGTCCGGTAAACGCCTTAACGTTCACCTGGTCGGCCTTCACGTCGTCGCCCGCCGAGGCCAGCCCGGCGAGTTTGGCCACCGCGGTATCAAAGCCGCTGTCACCGGCGCCGTTCGTTTCATCACAGCTGCCGGACTGGCAGATATAGTCTCCGCCGCACAGCAGGCCCTGCGAGCTGTAGATGGTCTGACACTGGTAGGTATCCTGTTCGTGCAGGCAGGTGCTGCCTTCCGCCTGCGTGCAGCTGCGGGCTGAGACGGTGCAGTTTTTGTTAGCCATCAGGGTGCTGCAGTTGCCGGTTGAGCTCACCGGCACGATGTAGGCGTCTGAGTACTGCCAGCATGAGGCGCTCTGCGTATAATCATTGCCGTTCTGATTTACCGTCCGGCTTCCGCCCGGATCGGTGCATACCGAGCCCGCCGTGCCGGTGGCCTTTGACTTGTCGAAGCCGCAGGATTCACTCCAGACGACCTGTGAGGTTGTGGTGTCTCGTTCCGCCGCCAGCGGAAAGGTCATCCTGAATACATAGTTTCCGTGACTGACGGAATAAATTATGCCGTCAGGGCCTGAATCCGCGCTGCCGTCAGTATGGTATTTTACGTACAGTGAAACTATCTGGCCTTTCGTTACGCGCTGCGGGGTGATCGTCGCCGGGCCGCTATTGTTTACCAGGGCATGATCTTTCGTGAAGTCGAAGGCTTTCAGGAGGTACCACAGTCGATTACCATCCTGGCTGTGATAGCTTGATGACTTTGGATAAAGAAATTCCCATGTCCCGGCGCTGACCACGCCGGAATCCGGAACAGTAAAGTCAAAGCGTACCCAGTAATCATCCACACGGACTGGTGTTGAATTTGCGGCGTCCAGTATAAGCTGCGTGCTGTAGGTTTCCTTTGACCCCGTTACCTGAATGCTGCCGGTACGCGCACACGTCTGCACCTGCGCCACGTCGCGGTCGCAGCTGTAGTTCTCAAACACCGACTTTGACACCACTTTAGTGGTGCACTGCTGGTTGGTGCCGTCCACGATGGTGCCGCTGTTCGCCTCGGCGTTTTTACCGTTCTGAATAAAGTCGGCGTTCGGGTCAATGGTCACCGCCGGATTCTTCGTGGACGAGTCGGTGATGGCCTGCCCGGCCTCGTTCTGACTGAGTTCGGTCTGGCCCTTGTCGCTGATGCCCCCGTCACCGCCCTGCACGCCGCCGTAGTAGCCGCTCTGCGAGGGGCTCGACGTATAGCCCGGGATAACGGATGACGGATCGGTATTTTTCGCCGCCGCCGTTCCCTGCCCCTTGCTGCTGCCTGCAAGGCTCGCCCCGGCGCTGTAAGCATCGCTGGCCGCATCGGCGTGAGCATGCTGCACCACGACGAGCGCCAGGAATGGGATTAGCCATTTCATCGCGCTCCCTCCGCGCCCTGCAGCATCTGCGCGGCCGTTCCGGCGCAGTCACCGCGCTGCTTCACCTCTTCCAGCGCCTGCTGCACCGGCAGGCTGCCGTAAAGCACGTCAAACTTCCCGCCGCAGGTGACGACCAGCGCGGGCACGGCCTTAATGCCGTACTGATGGTACAGGGTGGGGTCAATCTGTACGCCCGCCTGCTTGTCCTTTTTGGACAGCTCAAACATCTTTTCCGCGGTCTGGCGGAAGTCATTGTTCAGCAGGCCGCGCAGCGTGGCCGGAATGCCGAAACGGCGCGCATCCGCAAGCATCGGCAGCAGCCCCTTTTCCGGAATGCCCAGGCTCACGAAGTACACCGCGCGCGGCGCCGGGCGGCTCGCGCTGTTCTGGTCTGCCTGCGCGGCGGCAATCTCATTCTGCATCTGCGCCACCCGCCCCTGCTGCGCGTCGGCAGGGTGATGTTCGTGCCCTGCAGCTGGCTTTGAACAGTTCAAGCTCGCGCTGCTGCTGTTTCATGTACGTCATGTCGCTGCCGGAAATCACGGTCTGCTCTGCCGCCTGCGCGGACGCGCAGAGCAGCGCGGCGCTGAGGGCCAGCGCCGTAGTCAGTGGAATATTCATGCTGAGTCCTTACAGGTAAACGCAGTTGCGCTTGCGCCACATCAGGTAGCCGAAGTTCTTCTTCGACGACGGGGAGTTGTGCACCGATCCCCACAGCTGCGTGGTGGTGCCGAACGGGTGACAGTCCGAGGGTTCGGGGTACATGTTCACCATCTGATAACGCCAGCGGGACTTGGGAATGATCGGGGACGGATATTCGTAGCACACGGCCACGTCCGCCCCGACCGTCTCCATCACCAGTCCCTCCCGGTGCAGCTTGAAGGCCATGCGCTCGCTGACCAGCAGCGAGGCCTCCAGCGGGGAAAACTCGTTGCTGGTAAAGCCCGTGAACGGGTACATCGAGCCCTGCGCACCGGCGCACCAGAACAGTGGGTCCAGCGGCACGCCCGCGGTGGAGGCGATGGAGTCCGCCGCGCAGGCGCCCTGCGCCAGCAGGTTGCTGAACAGCGCCACCTCCGGGTTTAAAATCATCGCCAGCGTGCTGTCGTTCCAGAGCGGATCCACCTCGGAGAGGTAGGCAATGTCCATGTCGCCGGTCTGCATGCAGCCTTCGCTGGTGATGATGTTGAGCCAGTAAATCAGCGGGTACTTGTACCAGTGCACGTGGTAGAAGCTCCCGGGCGTCGGCGCGTCGCTCTGACCCCCGCGCCCGGTGCCGGTGCGTCCGAGGTCAATTTTGAAACCGCCCATGTTCACCATCACGCCCGGCTCGCGGGTCACGTCGGTGAGCGCCAGCGGCTCCCAGAAGCCGATGGCCAGCCCCAGCCGGTAAAAGATACCGTAGGGGCACAGCTGAATCGGCGAGGCCGGGTTCGGCGTGTCCGGATGGGCGCCGGAGGCCAGCTGGATGCTGCCGAGCGTCATGGGAAACAGGCACTTCCAGCACACGTCGCTGATGGGGTTTACCCAGCGACCGTCGCCGGCGTTGCTGGTTGCCGCCATCACCGGTTTTGCCATGATGCCCGCCGTCAGCAGGCACATTATCAGGAGAAAGCGCCTCATGCGTCCGGCTCCTGTGCATCAGGTCTGAGCCATACGCACACCGGGCCGTCGTCCGTGTCGTGGATGCTGCCGGTAAACCAGCCCTCGCCTGCCGGGCCCGAAGGCTGCCACGCGCCGCAGTTACCGGTTTTCCGGTAGTCCGACATCATCCAGTCCGGGACGTCGTTTTCCATCCAGGTGGTCGCCGCCTGCAGATGATGCGCGTTCAGCCAGGCCTCAAACTCGCCAGGCTGTGGGTATTCATTGCCGTCTGCCGGCAGAAAAAGGCCGGATGCGTCCAGCCGCCCCAGCGATCGCGCACGACCGGCTGAGCCGATATTTCAGCGGGGTGTGTCATAAGAGGAAATTCCGTGGTTGCGGCAGCGGGGCTGCCGGGGTCAGACGTTAATCAGGCCTGCCTGCGGGGGGCAGGCTGAGGCGTACCGCAGCGCACGCGAGGAACGAACAGTCTGCGCGCCGCGGGGAGGAAACGGGGTGAATATCAGTCAGTAATGCGGAAGAAAAAACGCCAGTACGCAGGCGGATGCCAGGGTAACGATAATGGCCATGATAAATTCCAGCACCACGTTAACGCGATCTTTGCGCCACCGTGCGTGCCAGAAGGCCGCGTCACCGTTCTGCATGGCCGCGTTGCGCTGCTCTTTACGGCGCAGCCCGCGGAAATCCGCCACCGCACGCCACCACAGCGTGGCCACCACCAGGCCCAGCACAATGAGCAGCGCGTAGTGTGTCAGCGAAAAACTGAATTCCCAGTGCCATTCCTTATCGTACATTCCGTGATCCTGCCCTATCCGATGATGCGCCAGTGCGTATGTTACCCGTTAGCAGTATCGCCTGCCGGAGATTCGGCAGGGAAGGTACGGAAGGCCCAGCCGCTGTCGTCAGCATGCGCCGCTCCGTCTACGTCGCCTTTCTCAAGTCTGTCTGCCACTTCTGACAGATAAAATGAAAGCATCGCTGCGGTGGTGTGCCGGGTGCCCTGCAGCAGGATGGCCACGCACGCCTGGCTGTCGGGCATCAGGACGTATTTAAACCCGCGGCGCCAGGCCCCGGGGCGGGTTTTACTGCCGTACTCATCCATATACACGGACGGTTCCGTTTCGGTGACACGCGAAGCGATATGCCACATCAGGCCCGGCGCAATTCCCGCGTCAGCAAGGCAGCCACAGCTGAAATCCCTCGCACCATTGCGCGACAGTTCGCCGGACGCCGCCCGCAGCGCTGCCGGAATATCGCTCGTGAGTGAGTCAGGCGGCCCGCACCACATCAGGCTTATCTGCGTGAGCGGCCACGCGTGCCGGAACCATCTGTCGGTCACGCCGAGGCGTTGTAGCTTCGCGTTGTATTCCTCTTCGGCCTTTCCCATGCCATTCCGGTGAAGGGGCTCTTCTTCAGGAGGAACCTTTTGACGACCGCGCGAACTTTCAAGTAGAAAGTTAACAAGGTTAATTAACCCTCCCCCTGCCAACACGGCTATTACGGATAAAACGCCTGTTTCGGTGTATGTCATATTCTGCTCCTCACTCCGTTGACCCGCGGTCAGCCGGCGGGTTCACCTCACGCCTGATGACATACCAGCCGGCCGCCTCTGCGCCGCGCTGACACCAGTCCGCCCAGCAGCCCGCGTAACCGTCTCTCGCCGCCTGCAGCAGGAAATCTTCCAGATCGCCCTCACTCCGCTGCGGCGAAATATGGCGTGAGCGCGCTTTTACAATCGCCGCACCTGCCAGCGCGCGCGTGTCGTGTGGCAACGCCACTTTTTCCCCTGCATCGGTGCCGAAGGTAAAACCTTCCGCCTCTATGGCGGCCGCGAAGGCAGCCAGCAGCTGCTGCCAGTAGGCGGCCTGCTCATGCGCGAGTGCGAGTGCGGCCATTGCCGGACTGCCAAACTGTGCCGGCGCGGGTGCCGGGATGCCGTGCATGACGGGGCCGGAAAGTTTAACCCTGCATCGTTTGCATGGGCGGAGAGGCAGAAGATGAAGTATTCCCCGGGCGATGACACAGGCCAGAACGAACAGGACGATCATCAGGGCATAGCCCGGAATACCTCCACCGTTTTCGCTGGTCTGGCAGTGATCTGACATGCATTCGCTCAGGTAATAATCATGACCCGCCGTCTGATTCTGTACGAAGGCCTCCCTGCTGAAGTGCGTCTGCGGCGCGGGCGCGCTCCGGACCGGGTGCGCAGCTGGCTCTGCGTCTGGCTGGGTGGAAGGTGCTACAGAAGACGTCCCGTCAATAACCAGGTTTGGCACCCGCTCATTCTGCATGAGGCCCCCCGGTCAGGACCGTCATGCCGAACTGGCGCATGACCTCACCCACGTCTTTGTCCGTGAGCGACGCCAGCACGATAGCCGACCGGACCTCTCCGCTGCACGCCAGCAGCGTCTGCAGCGCCGCGCGTAAAATCATCGACTCCGAGTACAGCGGGAACTCTGCGGTCATGCGGCGCAGCCGGATTTGTCGTCGTCATCCAGACGCACCTGCGCGTTGTGACGTTTTACCTTCTGCGGGGCCGTCTGCCCCCGTGCGTTGTGACTCATTTCAGCGCCACCTCCTCCACCTTCAGCATCCTGTCGGCGCGCGTGATGCGCACCGGCGTGTGCTCAAAGCCGAATTTTGTTGTTAACGTGCCGTACTGGTCGAAGTACACCGGCTCGTCCAGCGTGATGCTGCTGTCGTGCACGTTGCCCTTCACCAGAATGACTTTAAAGTTCTGCTGCCCGGCGAGCTGCGGCTTCAGCCACGCCATCTGCTGCGGGTTGTCGCCGTCAATGAAGTACAGCGTCTCGCTGAAGGCGACCTTATCCAGCGGGTTAATCTTATCGCCCGCCCTCGCGATGACGTTGCCGCGCATGTCCCGGATGGTCTCGCGCACCGTGAAGGTCGGGTCATACAGAAACGCGCGGGCCGTTTTCGCCGGCGTCAGCCCGGCCACCGATGCCGGCCTGACGGCGTGGGCTTTCACCCGCGCCTCCGCCTCACGCTGCAGCTGGTCCATTTCGCCGCTGTCCTTCATGCCCTGCAGACGCTGGCCGATAAAGGTCAGCAGGTCGGGCTCAGCAATCGGAAACAGATGCCCGACAGTGCCCAGCTCTTTCGCCTGCGCGGGATAAACAACCGCTGTAGCGAGCAGAACAACCGCTGTGGCGAGCCGCCTCATGGCGCCGCCTGCATCTGGCGGACGATATCGGCCTGAATCACCGGGGTGATGTCGGTGACGCCGGCCACCACCGCCCCCTTCACCAGGATGACGCCGCCGTGCGCGGCCTGCCAGTCCGACAGGCTCGCGTCCAGCGCCGAGCCGAAGCGCTTCGTGAGCGCCTCCAGCTTTTCCTTATCCAGCGCAGACTGCGCCGTCTGCTGGCGGAAGGTGTCGATGGTGCCTTTCATATCAAACACCACGTAGTCCGGCTGCACCGCCTGCGCAACCAGCGCGCTGATGCCCGCGCTGAGCGTGATGACCAGCGCGG
>NZ_MLFP01000045.1 GCF_002095465.1 Pantoea rodasii
AGAAGGGGTTTCGTATTCAACGTGAGAAGTGTTGATGGTGATACCACGTGCTTTCTCTTCTGGTGCGTTATCGATCTGATCGAACGCTTTAGCAGAGCCGCCGTAGGTTTTAGCCAGAACGGTGGTGATTGCTGCAGTCAGAGTGGTTTTACCATGGTCAACGTGACCGATGGTGCCGACGTTTACGTGCAGTTTGTTACGCTGAAATTGCTCTTTAGCCATCGCTAGTCCCTCTAAGACACGGATATATCGAAGATATCGTCATATCAACCAGGCAATGCCTGACTGTTTGGTTTACAGAGAGAGAATCAGGAGAGAGATAAAGGAAGTGGTGCTGATACCCAGAGTCGAACTGGGGACCTCACCCTTACCAAGGGTGCGCTCTACCAACTGAGCCATATCAGCACATCTGGAGCGGGCAGCGGGAATCGAACCCGCATCATCAGCTTGGAAGGCTGAGGTAATAGCCATTATACGATGCCCGCATCCTGGAACTCGGCTACCTGTTCTTTCTGTAGCTTATGAATAATAAAAGAAGACCTTCTATTATTCGAGCCAGTCAGAGTTTCTGACCAACTTTGATTGCGTAACTCTGCAATCTGAATTCGAAGGTGAGAGAGATGAACTCACCCGTCAGACAAAGACTTTATCTGACGCTCAACCAAGAGGCTGAGATGGTGGTGGGAGAAGGATTCGAACCTTCGAAGTCTGTGACGGCAGATTTACAGTCTGCTCCCTTTGGCCGCTCGGGAATCCCACCTACTTGATGGTGCCGGCTACCGGAATCGAACTGGTGACCTACTGATTACAAGTCAGTTGCTCTACCAACTGAGCTAAGCCGGCATCAAGTGGAGCGCATTATGGGAAGACCGAGCCCAGGATGCAACAAAAAAATTATCAAATTTGTTCTATCGCTTACTATTTGTGCAAATCCTCGCAAATCGCTTATCTTCTGCAGAATTTTCGACCAAAGACAGTCTATTTTCCCGCCGCCGGACGAAGCCGCGTTGGGTAAAGTCATATGATTTGTTTTGCACATTTCCAGGTCATGCTGCATTTCAGTTGTGCAATCGACGATTAATTTTTGCAGATTTGTGCCCGATTGAGCGCTTTTTAGCTGGCCCGCAATTTGCTTAGTTATAAATAGGGGTCTGGTGAAGGAGATCGATGTATGAATATTGTGCAGCTTAATGCTGAAACACTGCCACGCTATCGACAGGCGCTGGGCGCGCTAATGGTGGATGCCATCCAACACAATATGACTTCCGCTTTTCATCCCTCACAAGGCCGGCAACGCTATCAGGATGCTGAGCGCTATTTTCATAGTCTGCGTGACGGTTTGGCGCGCCATGAGCGTCTTCTTTGGGTTGCATTAACAGACATTGGTGTGGCTGGCAGCGTACAACTCAGCATTTGTCAGCGGCCTGATGGACAAAATAGAGCCGAGGTGTTGCATCTTTTGGTGCACTCGGAGGCACAGCGTGAAGGAATTGGTCGGCAGCTAATGCACAAACTTGAAGAGCAAGCTGGGCGCTGCGCTCGTGGGTTACTCTATCTGGATGTTCTGGCTGGCTCCCCTGTGGAGGCGTTCTATAGGGCGCAGGGTTATCACTATCTTGGAGAACTCCCTGATTATGCTTTACGCGCCGATGGGCATCCTCATCCAGGAGCAATTTACTATAAGCGCTTACGCACCTGCCCAGCAGAAACCGCCGCAACAAGCTACTGAGCAATAATAAAAATGCGGGCACGCTTACGAAAGCGTGCTGTGGTTTATCATTTTGCTTCTTTTTAAAGTGACACTGGTGTTACCCTCCAGCCCATTGTTCTCGTTAAATTACCCCCTACGACGTGCAACTGAGTTCGACGCATCATTGTATGCCTGGCGCTGCAAGGTGTTGATGAGCCAGAATTTGCGGTCAGATGCATGCTTATGAGTAAAAAAACGACGCCACTCACTACACCTTATTTGCAGTTTGACCGTCAGCAGTGGGCCGCTTTGCGCGACTCAGTGCCAATGACGCTCGCTGAAGGTGAAATCGAGCGACTGCGCGGCATTAATGAAGATCTCTCTTTAGAAGAAGTTGCTGAGATCTATTTACCGCTCTCACGTCTGCTCAACTTCTATATCAGCTCGAATCTACGCCGTCAGGCGGTGCTTGAGCAGTTTCTTGGCACCAATGGGCAAAAGATCCCTTATATCATCAGTATCGCTGGTAGTGTTGCCGTGGGCAAAAGTACCACTGCCCGTGTGCTGCAAGCGCTCCTGAGCCGCTGGCCCGAACATCGTAAAGTCGAGTTGATCACCACCGATGGCTTTTTGCACCCCAATGCGGTGCTGAAAGAGCGTGGCCTGATGAAGAAGAAGGGTTTTCCGCAATCATATGATATGCATCGTCTGGTGAATTTTGTATCCGACTTAAAGTCGGGTGCCAACCAGGTGACAGCCCCCGTTTATTCGCATCTTATTTACGATGTGATTCCGGATGGCGATAAAGTGGTGCAACAGCCCGATATTTTGATTTTGGAAGGGTTGAACGTGCTGCAAAGCGGCATGGATTATCCGCATGATCCTCATCATGTATTCGTTTCGGATTTTGTCGATTTTTCAATATATGTCGATGCGCCAGAAACGTTATTAGAACGCTGGTATGTCAATCGCTTCCTTAAATTCCGCGAAGGGGCATTCAGCGATCCTGACTCTTATTTCCACCACTATTCTCAATTGCCAGCAGAAGAGGCAGAGAATATTGCGCGTGGATTATGGAAAGAGATTAACTGGTTAAATCTAAAGGAAAACATCCTTCCAACCCGTGAACGTGCCAGTCTGATTATGACCAAGTCTGCCGATCACGCAGTGCAAAGTGTTCGTTTAAGAAAATAAAAAAACGTCCTGCATCGGCAGGACGTTTAATTATTAAATTGAAAACAGATTAATGACCTGGACGCAAAGAAATTTCACCACCCACCCAGGATTTAATTTCACCATCCTGTTCCAGTAATAAACCACCCTGCTTATCAATCCCTCGCGCAATACCATGAACTTCCCTGTCGCCAATCAGCAGTTTAACCGGACGATTGATATAGTTATCCAACGCACCCCAACGGTCTAAGAATGGAGCCAATCCATCGCGTTCGAAAATGGGAAGTGCCTCTCGCAGACTATTAATGATTTTCGCCGCCAGCTCATTTCGATCAATTTCTACGCCTGCTTCATGCAAATTTATCCAGCCCTGATTAATCTCAGACGCGCCTTCTGAGCGCATTACCAGATTGACCCCTGCGCCCATCACAATCTGCGCCGCATCGCCTGTTTTGCCGGTTAATTCAACAAGGATACCGGCTAATTTCCGGTCGTTAAGATAGAGATCGTTTGGCCATTTAACGCGCACATCTGGCGCACCCAAAGACTGGATGACTTCTGCCATAACAATTCCAATGACCAGGCTTAACCCCATAGCCGCCGCAGGTCCTTGCTCCAGACGCCAGTACATTGAAAGATAAAGGTTAGACCCAAAAGGAGAAAACCATTTTCTCCCGCGGCGACCGCGCCCCGCTTGCTGGTACTCCGCTATACATGCATAACCTGAGGCCAGTTGGTCCATGCGATCAAGCAGGTATTGGTTGGTTGAATCAATAACAGGTATTACATCTAAATTGGGCTGATGCAGATGTGAAAGAATCTCTGCTTCATCTAGCAGCTGGATAGGTGCAGGTAAGCTGTAACCTTTACCGGTTACCGTGTAGACATCCAGGCCCCAGCTTTTCAGCGTCTGGATATGCTTGTTAATGGCTGCGCGACTCATGCCTAGCACTTCACCCAATTGCTCACCTGAGTGGAATTCCCCATCGGCCAGAAGCGCTACCAACTTTAATGGAACACTATTATCTTTCATGAAATGACCTCAACGGCATTACGTTCACCTTGAGCACCGATAAAGCGAACTTCGGGCTCCAGCCAAACATTGAATTTCTCACCCACATGGTTTCGCACTTCATGAGCCAACGCAACGATATCCTGTGGTGTCGCCTGGTTCTCATTGATCAATACCAACGCCTGCTGGCGATGAACGGCTGCGCCACCCACTTGATGACCTTTCAGGTTACATTGATCGATCAGCCAACCTGCAGCTAATTTGACCTGATCATTTTCCTGCGGGTAATGCGGCATTTCAGGCCACTTCTGCAACAGCGTTGAAGCCAATTCATGTGTAATCAAAGGGTTTTTGAAGAAGCTGCCCACATTGCCCGTTTCGCGCGGGTCCGGCAGTTTGCTTTTGCGCATGTGGCAGACCGCATTGAATACATCCCATGCACAGACTGTCGCCGGATTCAATTTCGCCAAATCGCCATAGCTCAATACTGGCTTCCATTGTTTAGCAAGACGCAACCCAACGGCAATAATGACATAATTCTCTTTCATCTCATGCTTGAAGATACTATCGCGATAGCCAAATTGGCACTCATCACGATGCAGACGAACCAATTCCTGCGTTGGGAGATGCAGTACTTCGACATATTGGCATATATCTTTGAATTCAACGCCATAAGCACCAATATTCTGAATTGGTGCCGAGCCTGCCATTCCGGGAATTAATGCCAGGTTCTCCAGGCCGGTAATGCCTTTCTTTAAGGTATGCTCAACCAGTTCATGCCAATTTTCGCCAGCACCAATGTGCAAATGCCATGATTCAGCTTTTTCCTCAAGTGAAATACCCTTGATGGCATTGATGATCACTCCGCCATGAAAGTTTTCCAGGAAAAGCACGTTGCTGCCTTCACCTAAGACAATGAAAGGTTGATTCGCCTGTTGAGTGGCTTGCCATGCGTTAATAATGGCTTTGGGTGTGTCTGCGATATACAGCGCTTGTGCACTGACCTCGAGACCCAGTGTGTTGAATGCTTTTAAAGAAGTGTTGGGGCTGGACATTTCACGGCCTTTACTGATTTATCTGGCCGTAGTTTACCCGATCAGTTAGTTACGGGTGGGATGTTTTCGTGGCTTTTAGCGTGGATTTCACCGAT
>NZ_MLFP01000046.1 GCF_002095465.1 Pantoea rodasii
CTGTCTTCCGGCCCGACGATGCGCGGCTCAATAATGTGCAAATACGCCAGCGCGGCATCATTGAGCTTGTCAGCCAAATAGCTGAACGTCGCTGCCGGGTCACTATCATGCATATCGCCATAAATGCCACTCGGTGAAATTCGGACGCCAACCCGTCCTGGCCCATACACTGCCGTCAGAGCTGCCACCGCCTCCAGTAAAAAGCGCGCGCGATTCGCCAGGCTGCCACCCCAGCTATCCTGACGTTTGTTGCTGCCATCCAGCAGAAACAGTTCCGGTAGATAGCCGTTGGCAGCATGCAGTTCAACTCCGTCAAAACCTGCCGCTTTTGCCCTCATCGCAGCCTGTCGATAGGCTTCAATAAGCTGTGGAATTTCATCTTCTTGCAATGCACGTGGTTCAGGGAACAACTTTCCTTCATATGTACCGTCAGCGTTCTTGCCCACGCCGTATGTCTCTCGCGCAGTCAAAGCCGAGGGCGCTACTGGCTGGTGACCTTCCGACAGTTCTGGCAATGACTGACGCCCCGGATGCCATAATTGCAGCACTATCTGGCCGTCCTGCTTATGCACCGCGTCAACCACCTGCTTCCATCCCGCCTGTTGAGCATCATTGAAAATACCCGGCGCATCAGCATAGGCATTCGCATGGGGCGAAATCGCGGTGGCTTCCGCAATCAGCAATCCACCGGGACTGGTGCGCTGTCGATAATACTCAACCATCAACTGACCCGGCACGCCGCCGCTTTCGCTGCGCATGCGCGTTGCCGGTGCCATGACGACACGATGTTTGAGACGTAATTGTCCGGCGGTAATCGGCGTAAATAGTGTGTTCATTTGTCGCTCTCTCATTGAATGTTGAGAACAGCTTAAACAGACCCACATCCGCCAGAAATATGCGCAGCCGCATAACCGCTATGCTATTGAGGAATACACGGGATAGTCAATGCCCGGCAATACACTTACAGGTGATAAGAAGAGTGTGGAATAAGCGAACCGCAATAATTAAATATTCACTTGTGAGGCATGATTATTCTGCACATAGACGAAAGAGCGGTTTACACTGACTCACCCCCATTCAGGAAGAAGAGGTCAATGTGCTGTCGAAGATCCCCGATTATGAAACCGATCGCGAAGGCTATCTGGAGTTTATGACCCGCAGCAACGCGCTGCGCATGGAGTTACTGGTTCTGTCGGAAAAGTTTGTCGAAGTGCATGGATCCTATGAAGCTGGCATGGCGGAACTGGGGGAATGGCTACTGAACTATGCGGATAATGCCATGATCCAGCAGTTAAGTTCTGGGCCCATCAGCAAAGAATGGTTGTTTGAGGAATTGAGAAGGCGTCACCCGTAGTCTTGATCGGTGAACACTGACAGTACAGAGGAGTTTCATCCTCGTAAATCCAATTAGCAAGATAATGATTCACTGCTGTAAATGTAATCTATGGTAATCAATACGACACCTTATATGACAATTTTATGGCAGAAATAAAACGTAGTCGTTATTCCAACTCTTCAACAAAACCCGCAGCAAGCACTTGTTTATATTGAATAAATAGTTAAACACCTCATTTTACACTCTGAAAAAGTTGCATTTATATGACTAAATTTTGACAGGGCTGTCATAAAACTTTCATAAATTTTCTATATGTTAGCCACACAAATCGTTGTGCTTGTGCCGCTTTAGCGATCTATAGGAAATTCTCACTAATGAGCGATTACGTTACGCCTCAAACTTTACATGTTGCCGCTACACCCTTGTCTTCCGCGATTAAGCTTCCTGCAAAAAACAGTAAGAAACCGCTTTTCCTGTTTGGCACAGTATTGCTGGCTGGCATTCTCTTTGCCGCTACGCAGTTATTGGGTGATATCCAGCAAACCGGAGCCACTTTCAGCAGCTCGCTGCCACTGATACTCCTTGGTTTTGCACTGTTAGCGGCGCTGGGTTTCGAGTTCGTAAATGGTTTCCACGACACGGCCAACGCCGTTGCCACCGTCATTTATACCCGTTCACTTTCCCCTACCGTAGCGGTGGTGTGGTCAGGTATTTTCAATTTCCTCGGCGTTTTATGCTCCTCTGGCGCGGTGGCATTCGGCATCATCTCGCTGTTGCCGATTGAGTTAATTATGCAATCCGGCAGCAGTGAAAGTTATGTGATGATCTATTCCCTGCTGTTCTCTGCGATTATCTGGAACCTCGCCACCTGGTGGCTGGGCCTTCCCGCCTCCTCATCACATACCTTGATCGGATCCATTATTGGCGTGGGCATCGCCAACGCCGTGATGCACGGGCGCAGCGCCATGAGCGGCGTCAACTGGGGACAGGCACTCAACATTGGCAATGCACTGATCCTGTCACCGATTGTCGGCTTCGTCTGTGCTGCATTGTTGCTGTTGTTAATGAAGCGCGTGGTCAAAAACCAGAGTTGTACGGCACTAGCAAACACGAAGGTGCGCCGCCGATGTGGATCCGTGGTTTGATGATACTGTCCTGCACCGGTGTCTCCTTTGCACATGGCTCGAATGATGGTCAGAAAGGCATGGGGCTGATGATGCTGATTCTGGTGGCTGCCCTGCCCGTTACCTATTCTCTTAGCCGTTCCGTGCCACAGTCTGACATCCCTCACCTGGTTACACTGGCCGAAAACAGCCAGACTCAGCTGCTGCAATACGGCGCAGCTACCGCTCCTGCTCAACCTGATGATGTGCTGGCGACTTATCTGCGCACCGGTCAACGTGATGCCAATGTCGTGCCCGCACTGGCTCAGGTCAGCGGCAACATTAGCACCACGTTGAAGCAATTTGGCGCGCTACAGGCTATCCCCGCCGAACAGAAACCCGCGCTGCGTAATGAGATGTATCTGGCAGCTGAAACCATCAAACGTCTGCAAGCCGATCGCTCGCTGATCTTACCGTCTGCGACGCAGCAAAATCTGCAAGCGCTGAAAACGGGGCTGAATGGCGCAACGCAATTTATTCCGACCTGGGTGAAAGTCGCGGTGGCGATTGCGCTGGGATTGGGCACCATGGTGGGCTGGCGTCGAATTGTCACCACCCTGGGTGAGAAAATTGGCAAAAGTCAGCTCAACTATGCGCAAGGCATCAGTGCACAGATGGTGGCGATGTGCACCATTGGCGCAGCGGATGCGTTTGGTCTGCCGGTCTCAACCACGCATGTGCTCTCGTCGGGAATTGCCGGCACCATGGCCGCTAATCGCAGCGGCTTACAGTTCGGCACGCTGCGCAATATGGTGCTGGCTTGGGTGCTCACCCTGCCCGCCGCCGCGCTGCTCTCCGCCACGCTCTACTGGATGATGACTTCACTGTAACGCTCGCTTCAACAGGGATAAGACGATGTCTGCACACGAAATGAATAATAACAATATGTTTGATGCGCGCTTTTTACAGGAATTCTATGACAGCTATGACGAGTCGCTGGAGATGGAGTTAGCGGATTTTGGTCTGGCGGCCAATAACGATCCGCAAGAGTTAGCCTGGCGTCGCCGCTATTTTATGGAGTTGCTGCATCTCCAGGGCGAGCTGGTGAAGCTGCAAAACTGGGTCATCCGCACCGGTCATCGTCTGGTGGTGATTTTTGAAGGCCGAGATGCGGCAGGCAAAGGCGGAGTCATAAAACGCATCATGCAGCGGCTCAACCCGCGCTATTGTCGCGTGGCAGCATTGCCCGCGCCAAACGAACGTGAGCGCACGCAGTGGTATTTTCAACGTTACGTCTCACATCTGCCGTCTGCGGGAGAGATCGTGTTGTTTGACCGCAGCTGGTACAACCGCGCCGGCGTTGAAAAGGTGATGGGATTTTGTAGTGATGCGGAGTACGAGGAGTTTTTCCACAGTACGCCGGAATTCGAACGCATGCTGGTGCGCAGCGGCATTCAGATCGTTAAGTACTGGATATCCATCACCGATGAAGAACAGGAAATGCGCTTCCTGAGCCGCATTCATGATCCGCTGAAGCAGTGGAAGCTAAGTCCGATGGATC
>NZ_MLFP01000047.1 GCF_002095465.1 Pantoea rodasii
TGCCTGGCAGTTCCCTACTCTCGCATGGGGAGACCCCACACTACCATCGGCGCTACGGCGTTTCACTTCTGAGTTCGGCATGGGGTCAGGTGGGACCACCGCGCTACAGCCGCCAGGCAAATCTTGGTGCACGAAACGAATCTTTTACGCCGTGGCTGCGTTGCTCTCCCTCGCGCTGTCCGGTCACATACCTCAGTATGCTCCCGTTCATCGTCTCGGTCGGCGCCTTGCCCCTGCGCAAAATCTTTCGTTTCCGCTAATTTTGTTATCCGGATGAATCAAGCTGAAAATCGACTTCTGCGTCTCTCAAAAACGCCTCTGGCGTTGTAAGGTTAAGCCTCACGGGTCATTAGTACCGGTTAGCTCAATGCATCGCTGCACTTACACATCCGGCCTATCAACGTCGTAGTCTTCAACGTCCCTTCAGGACTCTCAAGGAGTCAGGGAGAACTCATCTCGGGGCAAGTTTCGTGCTTAGATGCTTTCAGCACTTATCTTTTCCGCACTTAGCTACCGGGCAATGCCATTGGCATGACAACCCGAACACCAGCGGTGCGTTCACTCCGGTCCTCTCGTACTAGGAGCAACCCCCCTCAATTCTCCAGCGCCCACGGCAGATAGGGACCGAACTGTCTCACGACGTTCTAAACCCAGCTCGCGTACCACTTTAAACGGCGAACAGCCGTACCCTTGGGACCTACTTCAGCCCCAGGATGTGATGAGCCGACATCGAGGTGCCAAACACCGCCGTCGATATGAACTCTTGGGCGGTATCAGCCTGTTATCCCCGGAGTACCTTTTATCCGTTGAGCGATGGCCCTTCCATTCAGAACCACCGGATCACTATGACCTGCTTTCGCACCTGCTCGAGCCGTCACTCTCGCAGTCAAGCTGGCTTATGCCATTGCACTAACCTCCTGATGTCCGACCAGGATTAGCCAACCTTCGTGCTCCTCCGTTACTCTTTAGGAGGAGACCGCCCCAGTCAAACTACCCACCAGACACTGTCCGCAGCCCGGATCACGGGCCTACGTTAGAACATCAAACATTAAAGGGTGGTATTTCAAGGTTGGCTCCACGCAGACTGGCGTCCACGCTTCAAAGCCTCCCACCTATCCTACACATCAAGGCTCAATGTTCAGTGTCAAGCTATAGTAAAGGTTCACGGGGTCTTTCCGTCTTGCCGCGGGTACACTGCATCTTCACAGCGATTTCAATTTCACTGAGTCTCGGGTGGAGACAGCCTGGCCATCATTACGCCATTCGTGCAGGTCGGAACTTACCCGACAAGGAATTTCGCTACCTTAGGACCGTTATAGTTACGGCCGCCGTTTACCGGGGCTTCGATCAAGAGCTTCTCCTTGCGGATAACCCCATCAATTAACCTTCCGGCACCGGGCAGGCGTCACACCGTATACGTCCACTTTCGTGTTTGCACAGTGCTGTGTTTTTAATAAACAGTTGCAGCCAGCTGGTATCTTCGACTGGCTTCAGCTCGGGGAGCAAGTCCCTTCACCTACGCGCCAGCGTGCCTTCTCCCGAAGTTACGGCACCATTTTGCCTAGTTCCTTCACCCGAGTTCTCTCAAGCGCCTTGGTATTCTCTACCTGACCACCTGTGTCGGTTTGGGGTACGATTTCGTGTTACCTGGAGCTTAGAGGCTTTTCCTGGAAGCAGGGCATCAGTTACTTCACCACCGTAGTGGCTCGTCATCACACCTCAGCGTTAATAAGAGTCCGGATTTACCTAAACTCTCCGCCTACATGCTTAAACCGGGACAACCGTCGCCCGGATAACCTAGCCTTCTCCGTCCCCCCTTCGCAGTAACACCAAGTGCAGGAATATTAACCTGCTTCCCATCGACTACGCTTTTCAGCCTCGCCTTAGGGGTCGACTCACCCTGCTCCGATTAACGTTGAACAGGAACCCTTGGTCTTCCGGCGAGCGGGCTTTTCACCCGCTTTATCGTTACTTATGTCAGCATTCGCACTTCTGATACCTCCAGCACCCCTCACAGGACACCTTCAACGGCTTACAGAACGCTCCCCTACCCAACAACGCATAAGCGTCGCTGCCGCAGCTTCGGTGCATGGTTTAGCCCCGTTACATCTTCCGCGCAGGCCGACTCGACCAGTGAGCTATTACGCTTTCTTTAAATGATGGCTGCTTCTAAGCCAACATCCTGGCTGTCTGTGCCTTCCCACATCGTTTCCCACTTAACCATGACTTTGGGACCTTAGCTGGCGGTCTGGGTTGTTTCCCTCTTCACGACGGACGTTAGCACCCGCCGTGTGTCTCCCGTGATAACATTCTTCGGTATTCGCAGTTTGCATCGGGTTGGTAAGCCGGGATGGCCCCCTAGCCGAAACAGTGCTCTACCCCCGAAGATGAATTCACGAGGCGCTACCTAAATAGCTTTCGGGGAGAACCAGCTATCTCCCGGTTTGATTGGCCTTTCACCCCCAGCCACAAGTCATCCGCTAATTTTTCAACATTAGTCGGTTCGGTCCTCCAGTTAGTGTTACCCAACCTTCAACCTGCCCATGGCTAGATCACCGGGTTTCGGGTCTATACCCTGCAACTTAACGCCCAGTTAAGACTCGGTTTCCCTGCGGCTCCCCTATACGGTTAACCTTGCTACAGAATATAAGTCGCTGACCCATTATACAAAAGGTACGCAGTCACCCTATAAAGAAGGCTCCCACTGCTTGTACGTACACGGTTTCAGGTTCTGTTTCACTCCCCTCGCCGGGGTTCTTTTCGCCTTTCCCTCACGGTACTGGTTCACTATCGGTCAGTCAGGAGTATTTAGCCTTGGAGGATGGTCCCCCCATATTCAGACAGGATACCACGTGTCCCGCCCTACTCTTCGAACTCACAATAAGTGCATTTTTGTGTACGGGAGTATCACCCTGTACCCTGCGACTTTCCAGACGCTTCCACTAATGCACAAACTGATTCAGGTTCTGGGCTGTTCCCCGTTCGCTCGCCGCTACTGGGGGAATCTCGGTTGATTTCTTTTCCTCTGGGTACTTAGATGTTTCAGTTCCCCAGGTTCGCCTCGCAACACTATGTATTCATGTTGCGATGATGCACAGAGTGCACCGGGTTTCCCCATTCGGACATCGTCGGCTGTAGCGGTTCATATCACCTTACCGACGCTTTACGCAGATTAGCACGTCCTTCATCGCCTCTGACTGCCAGGGCATCCACCGTGTACGCTTAGTCGCTTAACCTCACAACCCACAGGCGTTTTACAACGCTGCAGACTGCAAGCATTTGAGAGACTCGAACATGTCTCATTCA
>NZ_MLFP01000048.1 GCF_002095465.1 Pantoea rodasii
ATGGCGCCGGGCACCCGGTCGTAGAGAATGTTGCAGTGGCCCCGCAGCCCCGCTGGCACACGTCCATCCGCCGCCGTCCTGCCCTGCGCGGTTATGTATGTCAGCATCCGAAAGGCTGCCGTGCGGCGCCTCCAGCGAAATCAGAAGCGCTCCGTCGTTATCGCAGGTAGCGTGCAGAAACACGTTTTTATCCTCCGAAGCCGTGATGCAGGTGCCGGAGCCGGGAGTACAGGCTGCCGGCTGCGCCCATAAGGGGGGCGCCATGAGCACTAACAGCAGCAGCATCTTGTTCATGAACGGCCCCCCTGTATGAAATTTGTACGCCACCCGCCGTCGGGCATGGTGCGCTCCCTGGCCGATGGTGTATGCACCCTGCCCACAGGGTTATCCACCGCACGGGTGCATAAGTTCGCCTGTGCGCCGCCGGCGAAAAAAAACCGCGCGGGTGCGCGGTCAGGACGTTCCGTAAATACCGGACAATACGCCTCCCGCCGTCCGGACCTGAGTCAGGTGCAGAAGGGCGGAGACGTCAGCTCTCTTCGTTTGCTGTGCAGACGCGTTGTGTGTGCAGCGCGGGGAGTATATCCCTTTTATCTGTATGACACCGGCCCGCTTTCATGAAATAAAACGTCCGCCACGATAAAAAAATGCCCGCAAGCCTTCACGGGCTAATCGTTGATTTATGCCGTGGTGAGACGGCACCGCTTTATTAATCATTTTCCGTGACATTAATCCATGAATATCACGTTAAACAGGGGATTATCAGATTAAGTTGCATTAGGAAGGATGAAGTGCGCTAAGCTGGCGCGGACGTGCCGGCTCCCGCCATCCCGCCGTGCGGCACAGAAAAGGTGCGCTGTTCTGCCTTTTGACCGGGGCCGAAGGCATTACACTCTGATGACATCTCAACCGGGCCCCTGACGCCATGCCGCTGAAAAAATTCCGCCTCCGCACGCTTCTCATCTCACTCTCCGTCGGCGGGGTGATCCTGACCGCCTGCCTGCTGCTCGGGTCGCTGCTGATTTTTCAGAAGGGCAACATCGAGGACAGTCTGCTTGAGGGCAACATCGCCTACGCGCGCAAGCTGGCCGACACCACCGATCGTTATCTCGCCACGGCGCAGCGCGAGCTCGCCTGGAGCGCCGGGCAGATTAAGGGCCTGACCGATCCGGGGCTTCTGCGGGGCGAGACCGACCGCCTGCGGCTGCAGTCCGGCTTTTTTAATACCGTGGTGGTGGTTAACCGTGACGCCATCATCGCGGCGACTTCGCCTGAGAGCCTGAGCCTGATTGGCGTAAAGCTGCATTCCGACGCGAGCAGCCAGGCTATTGCCACGCAGAAGCCGTTTATTTCGTCGCCCTTTACCTCGGCAACGGGCAACTACGTGGTGTTCCTGTCGCAGCCGCTTTTCACGCCGGACGGCAGTTACCTGGGCTACATCGGCGGCACCATCTACCTCAAAAAGCAGAGCATGCTGAGCGACATCCTGAGCCAGCATTTCTACGCCCGCGGCTCCACCATCAGCATCGTCAGCAATGACGGCCTTATCATTTTCAGCCACGATCCGGCCCGCGTGGGAACAAAAATGGCGCTCAACTCTGCGCTGCGCAAGCGGCTGGCCACCTCGGACAGCGGGCGGTTCAGCACGGAGGCGGACGGGCAGCAGTTCCTGACGGGCTACGCCAGCCTGCACAAAACGGACTGGAACATTTTTATCACCGGGACCTCTGAGACGGTCCGGCATATCCTGGTGCGCACGGCAGAAAACGCCCTGTGGTTCCTGCTGGGCATCGTGATCCTGACGGTCGCCGTGGTGACCCTGCTGGCCGGGCGCATTGCCTCTCCCCTGGAGACGCTGGCGGGCATGGTGCGGGATGGAGGAAATGACGCGTCGCTGGCGTCGGTGAAGGCCTGGTACTTTGAGGCCGACCGCCTGAAGCAGGCCGTGGAGGAGTACCGCCACGCCGTGGCAGGCCGCATGGCCGCGCTCAGCGACGAGGCCATGACCGACCCGCTGACCGGGCTCTGGCAACCGGCGTGGCTTTAGCCTGCTGGCGGACAGGAGCCGCGAAGATGCCTCGCAGTGCGTGATTGCACTTGATATCGACCACTTTAAAAAAATTAACGACTGGTACGGCCACGATGCGGGCGATGCGGTGCTGGTGAGCCTGGCGGGCCTGCTGCGGCAGGCCTGCCGCACGGGAGACGTGGTCAGCCGCTTCGGCGGCGAGGAGTTTATTCTCCTGCTGCCGCAGACGGCGCTGGAGGATGCGGCACGGACGGCGGAGCGCATCCGCGAAGTGGTGAGCACCACGATGTTCCCGTTCGTCGGTGCCATGACGGTGTCGGCCGGCGTGGCGTCCCTGGCCGACTGTGGCAGCCGGGAAGCGCTTCTGCGTCGCGCCGACGAGGCCCTTTATGAAGCCAAAGGCGCCGGCCGTGACGCGGTCATCGTCGCCGGGCCGGAGGGATTCAGACGCTACAGGACGCCCGCCTGAGGGCTGTCAACCGGCGGCGGCGGGTCAGCACTGGCCGCGCAGCTTCCAGGACAGCCACTCGTCAAGCTCCGGCTCCGGCAGCGGCCGGGAATAGAAGAAGCCCTGCGCCTGGTCGCAGCCGTACTCCGTGAGCGCGGTAACCGTATCGGCATCCTCAACGCCTTCGGCCAGCACCGTGTAGTCCAGGTCCTTCAGCATGGCGATAATGCTGCGGGCGATAATGCGCGAGGCGGTATCGGATGAGATTTCGCTGATGAGCGTGCGGTCCAGCTTGATGACGTCCAGCGGCATGCGCCGCAGGTAGCTGATGTTGCTGTAGCCGGTGCCAAAGTCGTCCAGCGAAATCCCGAACCCGCGCAGCTTCAGCATCTCCAGCCCGCGCATCGCCGCCGGGTTTTCAATAATCCGCTCCGTCTCCAGGCACTCAATGCCCAGCAGCGAGGGGGATAGTTTCGCTTTTATCATCTTCGCCTCCAGCGCGTCGGCAAAGCCCTCGCGCGCAAAGTCCCGGCTGCTGGCGTTTATGGTGACGGGAAGCTGAATGCAGCTGTTGCGCAGCCGCGTCAGGCGGCCGATGGCGCGGTCCGTGACCCAGGCCGTCAGTTCGCTCAGCAGTGACGTCTGCTCGGCCAGCGGCAGGAACAGCGCGGGTGAGAG
>NZ_MLFP01000049.1 GCF_002095465.1 Pantoea rodasii
AAATAAATCCAGGTGTAATTACTTCACACCGTCTTCTTTGGATGGCTCGTTACGATTAGGCATGTTTTTCAACCCAGGAACCTTACATGAGCCTCCCCCCGCTGCTGCAAACATCCCTTTGACGTCATCAACCATTCCACCCATGATGCCAGCTATTCCTGCACCTCCCAGGAACGTGATCACGTAATCAGCCAAAGTAGCCTGCAGCCCAAAAACTCGCGTCACGCCAAAGGTTGCAATACGCGCATAAACCATTAGCCAACCAACCAATTTTACTAATCCCACTATTGAATCAGCGTTCGTATTAGCTAGCGCTGTTCCAAACAGCAGATTCAGCAGTGTCCCGCCCGCCATAACGGCGACAGAGGCAAAAAAGAATCCCAGCACCATCAGTGAGGGGCGAAGCATCATATCAATCAGGAAAATATAGCCGTACGCGCTGCGGCTACCCTTATCTTCTTCTGCACCAAGGTGTGTCGCAGACCACATCGGACCCGCAGCACATCCAACCATCACACTGACAAACCAGTTGAACGCACCTACCATCCAGTAAAGAAACGGAACTGCAGGCAGGAATACGGCCAGAGAAAATCCAACTGCGAATAGTAACAACATTAGAAAATAAAATGGAGGCGATAATAAGCCCAGAATATCTTTAATAGTTCCGGCTGGGTTTTGTGTTAATTCACCAAATTTTCCAAGCAAAGAATGATCTACAGCTGCTGCCCCATAAGCACTGACAAACGCAGTAAGGGCGACCTCTGTCGAGCCTAATGTATAGTCGCCTACAGTTTGCATTTTAATTAGTGGATTTACTTGATTAGAGAAATTAGCTTCAGTCCCTGTCATTCCCGTTGCAAAAACAGTCGTAAGCCTCTGCATAGGACTTCTTAACAAACCTACAAAAAAATATCATCCGGATCAGCAGCATTTGCCGCTGCACCACCATCATCTTTAGCCGTTTGCGTGCCCAGAGGCGCGGTGTAAGTACTGTTCTGCACCTGCGAACGGTAGGCCGTTAACACCTGGTGATACAGGTCACCTGTGTCGGTTTCACCGTGCATGCTTGCCCCTGACGTCACCGGGGCCGCGTTGGCCACTTCGTTCGTTTTGCTGTTGGCCGTCGCAAAGGTGTTGTACCAGGCGCCCAGCGAAATCCACCCGTAAGTTTTGAGTTGCGTCGTCAGCTGGCTCTGCAGCGAGTCCTGATAGTTGAGCTGATTCAGCGCGTTGTTGACCGTGGTTTCATACGCTGCGGCCGCATTCTGAATCGTGGTCTCCGGATCGTTCAGCGTGCCGGTGTCCTGGTCACGCCTGCTCAGGTATGCGTCGACATACGCCTGCGCCGCGGCATCGAGCGTGGACTGCATCGTATCAAGTGCGGAACGTTGCGCCGTGGTCACGCTCGCCGTGTTCACCGCCGAGCCGAACAGGCTGTCGAGTACGCCCGTTGATGTCTCCGGGATGCGGGCGCTGCCGCACCGCGCGCGCCGCCGATCGCGTGGAGGGCGCCGTGGGCTGTACGACCAGCGACATCCCGCTGCTTATCATGTCGGCGGCCTTGTCGGTCAGCAGGTTGGCGCTGCCGATGCCCATGGTGGAGGCCGCCCACAGCATCACCAGCTGCGACAGCGACCATCCGGATGCAGTGGGGATAAGCGTAATAAAGCCGGCAAAGCTCATCACGGGGTGCAGCATCGAGCGTCCGGCGCTGAACACCTTACCGTCCTGCCCGCCCTTGAACAGCGTTTTGAGCGTCACGATAAGGAACCACACCAGCGCCACCGTGCACAGCACGCCGTTCAGCAGCGCGAACAGCGAGCCGATGAGCGTGGCCTGCCCGGGCTGGAACGGCGATATCACCACGTCCCCGAATATCATCACCAGCGCCTGCCGGGAAAGGTCCCCGGTCTTGCTGGCGGCGTCACTGATGGTCTGATAGTCCACGCCGTTGGCGAGCGCCGGGCAGGACGCGGCGCACAGCAGAGCCGCCGCCTGAATTTTGTCAGTAGCTTCATGGATTACCTGCGGGTCAGGAGCTGACCGGATGGAATAAGTGAAGGCCGCAATGCGGCGGTATTAGGGCGTTATCAGCGACTGCACCGCAGCGGGGCTGCGTCGCGAAGGATGAAGGCGAGATGATGTTTCAGCACACGGGCGCCAGCGGAAACCACGCTGAACCCAACGAGCATCGCGACGGCAACCAGCGCCAGCGCAAAGCAGGCGGCGAAGAGCAGAGAACCAGTCAGCACCATCCATTCCACCGGTGTCATGTTCCCACGACTGTGCGTGGTCCTGGAGAGTAATGATGTGTGGCCACAATGCGTAAATGAAGAAGACGGCCATGCCCACCCGGGCAATGACGCTCAGTGTTTTGTTCAACATGACAGGGGGCTCTCAGTGCGCCGGTGAAGCACCGGCGGGCGGACGCCGCCCGGTGAAAGGCGGGGTCAGAAGGCTTTACTTCACGTACTGCCAGACATGCTTAGGCACGCGGTCAAACAGCTTGCCGGCGGCGAACTCGGCTTTGCGGTGGTCATAGGCCGACGTCATCGCAAACTCTTCCTGTGCGTCACCGGTGTATTGCAGGTGCTCGTAAACTTTCTCCAGCGTGTCCAGATTCTGGTATCGCCGGAACTTCAGCAGCCATTCGGTTCGGGTCATGGTTGTTCTCAATGGTGGGATAGCAATGCAGAAGGCAATGATAACGCAGATAAGCGCAGCGTATCACCCTGAACAGACTGAATGTAAATCAACTTTTTGCCTGATGAGTATGGTGTGCCGTGACGGACTTTTCCACTGGCGCCGGTTCATACCGGCTCTGCCCGCCTGCCTTCAGGCCCACCGGAGCGCAGGGGGGGGCGGGGCCGAGTCCCGGGC
>NZ_MLFP01000050.1 GCF_002095465.1 Pantoea rodasii
CAATATCAGGCAGCACTGCATGCCCTTGATAAAGACATCAGTAAAATGACCGTAGCACTTCTGGCGGCGACAGCCACTCATCACCAGAAAACAGTCCTGGTTGATTACGAATTACCGGAGCATGCAGTGGGTTTTGTGATGGGCCACAACATGCTCGATGAGTACTGGGATACAGATGAGCACTCATCCAGGCGTCGGGCAGGCAGCGTGGATGCCTGTGCACCCAATATGGGAGCCAGCGGTTTTCTCCCGCGTCAGGATATCTCAAGTCAGGTAACGGGCCCGATACTGGAACACCTGCACGAGAATTTTGCTAAGGCGTGGTGTAAGGAAACGCATCAGGATCTGCTGGCTTTGCGTAATGCAAAGAAAGTGGCAAAAGAATTGAAGCCCCGCCCTGAATACGGCACGCCGATTATGGCTCAACTGCTTCGTACTCAGGCACAGGAACAAAAACGTGATATCGAGACGCTTTATTTGCAGGCAGTCAACAATGCCACTCAGTTTATCTATATTGAAAATCAGTATTTCCGCTGGCCGCCGATGGCCGAGTTGATCAATAAAATTGCAGAAGAACAGATAAGCAAAGGGCGCGACCTGAATAAGCATGGTGCTTTGCATTTGTTTGTGGTGACCAACGCCACAGATGAGGGTATCGGGTCGGGTACCGTCAATACCCAGCGCATGCTTAAGGTGCTGGGACGGGCGGACACCATTCCGGGTATCACAAAAAAAATGCAGATTGATAAACTTCGGAAAGAAGCAGGAACAACACCTGTTTCAACGATGTATACACCTAAAGATGTTGAAGAATTTTTAAAGAAACAGCGAGAGCTGGACGCAAAGATACTTGAAATTGAAAAAGTACGATTATCCCCGAGCCCCGGCCTGGTTTAAACATCCATGTCTGCTCTCTTGTTGCACTGGACTCTCCCCCCCGAGAACTGGATGCCAGTTTATATCCACTCCAAGTTAATGATTGTGAATGACGTATTTACTACGCATGGGTCCGCCAATATTAATACCCGCAGCATGCAGGTGGACAGTGAAATGAATATTGCTCACGAATGGGGCAGTGTGACTCAGGATTTAAGGAGGAGGCTATGGAGGCTTCATACCAATGGTAAAGGGATGCAAGATGACTCTGAAGATGCATTCAATTCATGGGGAGACATAATTAACAGAAATGAAGCGCTCAAGGATGCTGCTAAATATAAGCCATCTGCACCTCTTGTTAAATTTTATTACAATGATTCAAAACTTAAGGATTGGGACTGATGTGGAGACCGTTACTTCTTTTTTGCTTTAGTGTTATCGGCTGCGATCAGAATATTAATGTGAATACTGAAGGCGATTCACCAAGGGATCATTCCATGCCATCTTTAGATGAAATACATGCCCATCTGACTTTTGTCTGTAAATTTGAAGTTATTCCGCAGTCTAATCCTGATACCGAATTGCTTTTTAACTACTCACGCTGGCTGCAAAAAAACAATCAATTAGATGAGGACAAAGTAGTGAATACGGAAGTGGCTCGCCTCTATCGTATTGCGGCAGAAAATGGCCATATGAAGGCTAATATTAATCTGCAGAATGGCTCGCTGCGTGGACAGCTCAATTTAACGGCTTCAGAGCAGTTACGGTACAGCCAGCTGCTTATCGATGAAGGGGTTGCCAGCGGTTACTACTTTATTGCCATCTATCTGCAGCATGGCGCCGCAGGGCTGAAGAAGGATGAGGACATGGCGCTGCGTTACTACCGTAAAGCGGCTGATGAAGGAAGTGCTCTGGCACAGGCTTATATAGGCGGCAAGTTATCTCCAAAAGGGATGGCTCCAGACATAGCTAAAGAGATGCTGTTTTGTGCAGCAACGCAAGGATCAGGAGATGCGGCTAATAAACTGGGAAATATGCTAGCCGTGAATAAACAATTCCTTAAGGCAGCCGAGGCATTTCAGTTAGGTGTTGTTGCCGGGGATAGAAGTTCCGCAAGTTTTCTAGAATCTGGATTTAATGGCCCTGAGCCCACTGACAGGCTCTATTTTCTTGGCCAGCAAAAAGATCCCGAACGTGTCCGCCGCTATAAGCTTATCAGGCGAATACTTGCAGATTACTCTTACGCCCATCCCACCGTGCCCGAAATCAACGACATCGTTCCATTACCTCCCGCACCTTTGCCGGAATGGGATGGCAAACTGAAGTGGGTGGAGGCCCGCGAAGCCAACATCCCGCCGGAAAAACCGGACGAGGCGCTGATTGCCCGGCTGGCGAAGAAGAAGCACCTGAACCCGGCGACCGGCAGGCCGCTGCCGGAATCACCGGACTTCGATAAACAGAGTACGTCGCTTCTGCTGTGCAACAGTGGGGAACCCTGCCCGAGAAGCGGTTACTGGCAGACGGCCTGGATACCGGACAGCGGAACAGGTGCGGAAGAGGTGCGTTACTTCAGGGAGGGGGATACGATGTCGGCTGACCGCATAACGCGCACTCAGTCCCGCCCCTGGCCCTTGCGTGACAGGCACACGGAGGAAGAGCACCCCGTGACGTGGCGTTATCTGGGC
>NZ_MLFP01000051.1 GCF_002095465.1 Pantoea rodasii
TCCCAGATAACGCCACGTCACGGGGTGCTCTTCCTCCGTGTGCCTGTCACGCAAGGGCCAGGGGCGGGACTGAGTGCGCGTTATGCGGTCGGCCGGCATCGTTTCCCCCTCCCTGAAGTAACGCACCTCTTCCGCACCTGTTCCGCTGTCCGGTATCCAGGCCGTCTGCCAGTAGCCGCTTCTCGGGCAGGGCTCACCGCTGTGGCACAGCAGCAGCGACGCGCTCTGTTTATCAAAGTCCGGTGACTCAGGCAGCGGCCTGCCGGTTGCCGGGTTCAGGTGCTTCTTCTTCGCCAGCCGGGCAATCAGCGCCTCACCGGGTTTTTCCGGCGGGATGTTGGCTTTGCGGGCCTCCACCCACTTCAGTTTGCCGTCCCATTCCGGCAAAGGCGCGGGCGGTAGCGGAACGATGTCGTTGATCTCGGGTACGGTGGGTTGGGCGTAGGAGTAATTTAACAATATTCGTGAAATAGCCCTGTAACGCCGGGAACGCTCTGGGTCTTTTTTCAAATACAAATAGTCAAGACCGTCATCTGCTAATGGTCCATTAAATCCTTCTTGCAAATAACTTGCCGAAATAGAGTCCCCCGCGGCTACCCCTAACTGATATAAACGCACCGCTTCCTGGTAATTTTTACGATGCTTGTAAATAATACCCATTATCTTCGCTGCCTCCCCATCACCCTGCTCAGCAGCACAGAGATACATCTGCCTGGCAACATCCGGTGCGATATCAACCGGCTCAAGTTTTTTGGCCAGATATACCTGTGCAAGAGCGCTCCCCTCATCAGCTGCTTTACGATAGTAACGCAGCGCCATTTCCTCATCCTGCTTCAGCCCCGCAGCACCGTGCTGCAGATAGATGGCGATAAAATAGTAGCCGCTGGCAACCCCTTCATCGATAAGCTGCTGGCTGAAGCGGCGTCTTTCAGAGGCTGTCAGCCCAAAGTGCCCGCGCAGCGACCCATTCTGCAGATTGATGGTGGCTTTGGCATGCCCGTTCTCCGCTGCAATCCGGTAGAGGCGCCCGACCTCCGTATCGACCTCTTTGTCCTGCTTCAGCTTGTTGTTCACCTGCAGCCAGCGGGCGTATCTGAACAGCACATCAGCCTCAGCTTCCTGCCCTGGAAGGAGTTCTTTTTTGCAGGTAAAGGCCAGTTGCGTATTAATACTTGAATCCATAAACATTTCCTTGTTGCCGACAATTGCGGCATTACTTTGGTCACAGGCCGTGACCAGTAAGCTGGCAATCAGTAACAATGCACGCATTAATCCCAATCCTTGAGTTTTGATTTGCTGTATAAGAAACCCACTAGTGGCGCGACAGGTTTATTTTTATCAATCATCATCCGCTCATTATCTGAAATTATTTTCCCCCATGAATTGAATGCATCTTCAGAATCATCTTGCATCCCTTTACCATTGGTATGAAGCCTCCATAACCCCCTCCTTAAATCCTGAGTCACACTGGCCCATTCGTGAGCAATATTCATTTCACTGTCCACCTGCATGCTGCGGGTATTAATATTGGCGGACCCATGCGTAGTAAATACGTCATTCACAATCATTAACTTGGAGTGGATATAAACTGGCATCCAGTTCTCGGGGGGGAGAGTCCAGTGCAACAAGAGAGCAGACATGGATGTTTAAACCAGGCCGGGGCTCGGGGATAATCGTACTTTTTCAATTTCAAGTATCTTTGCGTCCAGCTCTCGCTGTTTCTTTAAAAATTCTTCAGCACCTCTAGAGGTATACATCGCAGAAACAGGCGTTGTTCCTGCTTCTCTCCGGAGTTTATCAATCTGCATTTGTTTTGTGATACCCGGGATTATTTCCGCCCGTCCCAGCGTCTCAAGCATGCGCTGGGTATTGACGGTACCCGACCCGATACCCTCATCTGTGGCGTTGGTCACTACAAACAAATATAAAGCACCATGCTTATTCAGGTCGCGCCCTTTGCTTGTCTGTTCTTCTGCAATTTTATTAATCAACTCAGCCATCGGCGGCCATCGGAAATACTGATTTTCAATATAGATAAACTGAGTGGCATTATTGACCGCCTGCAAATAAAGCGTCTCGATATCCCGTTTTTGTTCCTGTGCCTGAGTACGAAGCAGTTGAGCCATAATCGGCGTGCCGTATTCAGGGCGGGGCTTCAGTTCTTTCGCCACTTTCTTTGCATTACGCAAAGCCAGCAGATCCTGATGCGTTTCCTTACACCACGCCTTAGCAAAATTCTCATGCAGGTGTTCCAGTATCGGGCCCGTTACCTGGCTTGAAATATCCTGACGCGGGAGAAACCCGCTGGCTCCCATATTGGGTGCATACGCATCCACGCTGCCTGCCCGACGCCTGGATGAATGGTCATCTGTATCCCAGTACTCATCGAGCATGTTGTGGCCCATCACAAAACCTACCGCATGCTCCGGTAATTCGTAATCAACCAGGACTGTTTTCTGGTGATGAGTGGCTGTCGCCGCCAGAAGTGCTACGGTCATTTTACTGATGTCTTTATCAAGGGCATGCAGTGCTGCCTGATATTTT
>NZ_MLFP01000052.1 GCF_002095465.1 Pantoea rodasii
ACGTTGCCAGACAGCTCAACGAAAGACCGAGAAAAACGCTAGACTATGAATCACCCGCAGAACGGTTCAATAAGTGTGTTGCGTCCATCAGTTGAACTCACAGCTCATAGCAGCCATTCAAATCCGAACTAATCCTGTAGATTTTCCATTCCACATAAATCATAGTCTTAGCCAGAGAGTTATGACGGCACTGGAGGAAATGACGCCCCGTGTCGAGCAGTACAGCATCGATGAGATTTTCCTGGATCTGACCGGCATCGATGGCTGCGAGGACTTTGGCCGGCGCCTGCGCGCGCACGTACTGGCCACCACAGGCCTGACGCGTAGGCGTCGGCATGGGACTGACAAAACCCTGGCGAAATCCGCGCAGTGGGCGAGCAAAAAGTGGAAGCAGTTCCGCGGAGTGCTGGCGCTCACGCAGGGTAATCCGAAACGCACCGAAACGCTGCTGGCCAATCAGCCCGTGGAGGAGGTTTGGGGCGTGGGCCGCCGCATCGGTAAAAGGCTGAACGTCATGGCCATCAGTAACGCCCTGCAGCTGGCGCGCGCGCACCCTGCCCTCATCCGAAAAGACTTTAACGTGGTGCTTGAGAGAACCGTGCGCGAACTGAACGGCGAATCCTGTATCCCGATCGAGGAACTGCCCCCGGCCAAACAGCAGATTTGCTGCTCCAGGTCCTTTGGCGAACGCATCACCTCAAAGGTGGCCATGCAGCAGGCGCTGTGCCAGTACGCCACGCGCGCTGCAGAGAAACTTCGCGGAGAACGTCAGTTCTGCCGGCGCATCAGCATCTTCATCCGGACGTCACCGTAATCAAAAAACGATTCAAAACGTATAAGGAGCTGGGTTCATGAAGCAGAAATGGAAAACATGCAAGGCAGGCTTGATGCATCGCAACAAACAGCTGTCGTGCGAAAGCAAACGGAATAGAACTGGAAACGTATCTCTGTATTGCTCTGATGCTGGATAATTGGGACAACCATGACGATAAAGAAATCTCCTATTCTTAGGTATACTTTAAAAATTAAAAAGTAGTAACAGTATAAGGAATAAGTGAATATTTAAAAACACACAGAAATTCATTATCAAATGTGTAAAATCAAAGTTTGATATAATAATTGAAAGCCCAATGATATACTTAATTTAATAGGCCTTTCAGAAAGGGCAAATACTATCAATGCAATATTTCCTTTTTTTAATAAATGAGTAACCACTGCAAATAAAAATGGCAAAGTGCTCATTAAAAACATACTCTCTAGCATTTAGCTATTGATGCAGTAGAGTAAACTTAATAAGATTAGATGACATCATTATATGCGATAGTTTTCTCACACCCATCTTTCCTAATGCTGAGCTAGTATGACAGTATAAAGTCTTTTTCTTTTATTTTTAATTTGTTGCAAATTTCAAATTGATTCCACCCCTCCATAAAAAGTAAAACTATTTGAAACTCTCTTTTAGTTAACTTCTGCTCAGGCTGGATTTTTAGATTATCCATTATTAAATTGTACCGCCCCCCTTCATCAAGCATTCTTAAAAAGAACAGCATGCTATTTTTTCTGATGGTTGATGATTCAGGTAATAGCATATGTAAAAAATACCTGAGATTCCCCCCTCCTATTAATATTATATAAGGAAACTTACTCAACTTTTCACTCAATAAGCTCGTTTTGATCCCCCTCGCTTTCTCAAGAGAATCTAAATCTATAAGAATGATAGAATTTGGGTCTGCATCATGCTTTGAAATCGCATTTATTGAAAAAGACTTAAAATGCAAATTTCTAAAATTCAGGCCTCTTAAACCTATGGACAGGTATGTATTGTTAGTATATAAAAAAAGCACGTTTCTTTCCATTTCCTTATCAACCTTTCATCCTAGAGACTAAAGATATTAATACACTTTTATTTCATCAAAGCAAAATTTAAAATTTTTATTAACAATTTCACAGAAGGTCTCAAGATTATGATTTATATATCAATTCTTGCATTATTTTTGGTTTTTGTTGCAGCCCTGGTCAAGCATACATACACCCGGAAAACAAAAAAATTATACATAAAAAACATCACAATAAATGATATTCTTTATGAAATAAGAATTATACCTAAAGCAAGTCTGATTTTAATCAACCTCATAATTTTAGATGAAAACCAAACAACCTCTTTAACATTAATTTATATTAGCGTAACATAATTATAAATACTGAGTGTTAGAATAAAGCCTAGCGTTGAAAAATACTTTGTGTTTTTACGATTCATTAAATTCTAAATGTGGTGCAATTGATCAGCCCCTAGTATTTGATACAACTTCTAGTTAGTAATGTCGGTTGGTGACACTGACCCCGAATATGATCCAGGCATAGTCAGGAATAACCGGCTTCAGGTTGGTTGCTAATTCTGGCAACCGGCAGATTTTTTGGCGAATTCGGTCGGGGTCATCAAGCCCAGTGCAGAATGAGGGCGACTCTGGTTATAGTGTATGCGCCAGGCATCGATGTTGTATCGCGCATCCTCCAG
>NZ_MLFP01000053.1 GCF_002095465.1 Pantoea rodasii
TGCTCAGGCTGTGTGAAAACTCCTGATCACTTTTTGGTCTAAGCGATGGTTTCATATGATCAACCATTCTTGATAAACCCATGCAACGGACTGAATTTTTCATTAAAATTAAAAACATACAAATGGATACTGCGGATACCGACATGGCCAATCACATTCAAGGACAAGGCAGGCTTCAGGTGACATTGCTCCCTGACGCACTGGATGATTTTGTCACTGAAGATAACCCCGTCAGAGTGGTTGATATCTTTGTTGATGGACTAAAGCTCGATTCTCTTGGTTTCAGAAGAGTTGATGCAAAGCGAACCGGACGGCCCGGATATCACCCTGCCACTCTACTGAAATTGTACATTTACGGATATCTCAACCGAATTCAGTCCTCCCGTAGACTTGAAAAAGAGGCCCATCGGAACGTTGAACTGATGTGGTTACTTGAACGATTAACGCCTGATTTCAAAACCATTGCAGACTTCAGAAAAGATAACGGTGAAGGTATCAGGAATGCCTGTCGGGCCTTTATTGGCCTGTGTCGGCAAATGCAAATGTTCACTGATGTCGTTGTAGCCATCGACGGTAGCAAATTTAAAGCAGTAAACAGCAAACCCAATAACTTCACATCTCAGAAAGCCAAAGACCACATTGAGCGCGTTGAGCAAAGTATTACTTATTATTTAAATAAGCTGGATGAAGCCGACAAGAATGCTGAGCCCGATGCAAACGCAAAGTTAACAGCCACTAAACTGGCCTGGCTAAAAAAGCGTTTACGTGAGCTTCAGGAGATCCAACAAGCCGTCGCACAACAGCCAGATAAACAACTCTCTTTAACCGACCC
Source organism: Pantoea rodasii (assembly GCF_002095465.1). Lineage (GTDB taxonomy): Bacteria > Pseudomonadota > Gammaproteobacteria > Enterobacterales > Enterobacteriaceae > Pantoea > Pantoea rodasii. The sequence continues at coordinate 833 of NZ_MLFP01000053.1, forward strand.
TGACTCCCGGTTAATGAAAACAAATAATATGAATCGGCAAGTTTGCTACAACGTCCAGACAGCTGTGGATACGAAGAACCATTTGATTGTTGCGCATGAAGTCACCAACACAACAGATAACGGGCAACTTGGTTCAGTAGCAACACTGGCTCAGAAAGCTGTTGGCCGGAAGGACATAACAGTACTTGCCGATAAAGGGTATTACAGTCGCAGCGATATTAAAACGGTTCTGGATAGCGGAGCCGTAGCGTTAGTGCCTAAAGGAGATACCTCTGGTGCTGAACGTAAGGGGCTCTATAATCGCTCAATGTTCAGATATAACAGGGAAAAAGATGTTTATGTATGCCCAATGGGCAATGAGCTTCAGAATCGTTTTACCTCAATAGAGGACGGACTGGAGCAACAGTTGTACTTTAACAATATTGCCTGTCGCGATTGCAGTCAGCGCTCCAGATGCACTACATCGAAACGTGAACCAAGGCGTATACGGCGTTGGGTTCATGAAGCTGAAATGGAAGAAATGCATGCTAGGCTTGAGTCATTTCCTCAGGCGGTAGTCATGCGAAAGCAAACGGTAGAACATCCGTTTGGGACAATTAAAATGTGGATGGGTGCAACGCACTTTCTGATGCGGAAATTTAAAAATGTCAGTACGGAAATGAGTCTACATATATTGTCTTATAACCTGAAAAGGATGATATCGATATGGGGTACTACAGGATTGATATTTCAGCTTCAGGAACAATACGGCTAACGGTTCCGGCCGTTTTATCCTCCAGTAACAAATATCAGGCTCTTTCCCGCAATAAAAACTTCTGATACACCCGAATAAAATCACAGCTTACCTCGTCAACTTAAACAGTATTCTCAAAACACAGATGAGAAATATTGTTAGGCTACTTAAAGCTATGAGTTTTCACACAGCCTG
>NZ_MLFP01000054.1 GCF_002095465.1 Pantoea rodasii
TTACTTTTCTATCAGACAATCTGTGTGAGCACTACGCGGGAAGTATCTTCAGGTAAGGAGGTGATCCAACCGCAGGTTCCCCTACGGTTACCTTGTTACGACTTCACCCCAGTCATGAATCACAAAGTGGTAAGCGCCCTCCCGAAGGTTAAGCTACCTACTTCTTTTGCAACCCACTCCCATGGTGTGACGGGCGGTGTGTACAAGGCCCGGGAACGTATTCACCGTAGCATTCTGATCTACGATTACTAGCGATTCCGACTTCACGGAGTCGAGTTGCAGACTCCGATCCGGACTACGACGCACTTTATGAGGTCCGCTTGCTCTCGCGAGGTCGCTTCTCTTTGTATGCGCCATTGTAGCACGTGTGTAGCCCTACTCGTAAGGGCCATGATGACTTGACGTCATCCCCACCTTCCTCCAGTTTATCACTGGCAGTCTCCTTTGAGTTCCCGGCATAACCCGCTGGCAACAAAGGATAAGGGTTGCGCTCGTTGCGGGACTTAACCCAACATTTCACAACACGAGCTGACGACAGCCATGCAGCACCTGTCTCAGAGTTCCCGAAGGCACCAAAGCATCTCTGCTAAGTTCTCTGGATGTCAAGAGTAGGTAAGGTTCTTCGCGTTGCATCGAATTAAACCACATGCTCCACCGCTTGTGCGGGCCCCCGTCAATTCATTTGAGTTTTAACCTTGCGGCCGTACTCCCCAGGCGGTCGACTTAACGCGTTAGCTCCGGAAGCCACTCCTCAAGGGAACAACCTCCAAGTCGACATCGTTTACGGCGTGGACTACCAGGGTATCTAATCCTGTTTGCTCCCCACGCTTTCGCACCTGAGCGTCAGTCTTTGTCCAGGGGGCCGCCTTCGCCACCGGTATTCCTCCAGATCTCTACGCATTTCACCGCTACACCTGGAATTCTACCCCCCTCTACAAGACTCTAGCCTGCCAGTTTCGAATGCAGTTCCCAGGTTGAGCCCGGGGATTTCACATCCGACTTGACAGACCGCCTGCGTGCGCTTTACGCCCAGTAATTCCGATTAACGCTTGCACCCTCCGTATTACCGCGGCTGCTGGCACGGAGTTAGCCGGTGCTTCTTCTGCGGGTAACGTCAATCGATGCGGTTATTAACCACATCGCCTTCCTCCCCACTGAAAGTACTTTACAACCCGAGGCCTTCTTCATACACGCGGCATGGCTGCATCAGGCTTGCGCCCATTGTGCAATATTCCCCACTGCTGCCTCCCGTAGGAGTCTGGACCGTGTCTCAGTTCCAGTGTGGCTGGTCATCCTCTCAGACCAGCTAGGGATCGTCGCCTAGGTGAGCCATTACCCCACCTACTAGCTAATCCCATCTGGGCACATCCGATGGTGTGAGGCCCGAAGGTCCCCCACTTTGGTCCGAAGACGTTATGCGGTATTAGCTACCGTTTCCAGTAGTTATCCCCCTCCATCGGGCAGTTTCCCAGACATTACTCACCCGTCCGCCACTCGTCACCCAAGAGCAAGCTCTCTGTGCTACCGTTCGACTTGCATGTGTTAGGCCTGCCGCCAGCGTTCAATCTGAGCCATGATCAAACTCTTCAATTTAAGTTTGATTTGCTGAAACAAGTTCAGCGATGCTCATCTGTAAAACGTCATAATGAATTTCATTATGTGTTCACTCGTGAGACTTGATATTTTTTACGTCCGGAGACGCTGATATCAATCCTGCGAGTGCCCACACAGATTGTCTGATAAATTGTTAAAGAGCG
>NZ_MLFP01000055.1 GCF_002095465.1 Pantoea rodasii
GCTCCGCCACGTGACAGAGCAGCGCGTCTCCGGCGGCGTGTCCGAGCGTGTCATTGACCTCCTTGAAGCCGTCCAGGTCGGTCATCAGCAGGGTGTACGGCACGCCGGCCTCCGTCAGCTGCCCCAGTTGCTGCATAAATGCGCCGCGGCTGTCCAGGCGGGTCAGCATGTCCAGCGAGGCGAGCTCGCAGAGCCTCGCCTCGCTCTCGTGCCGGGCGGTAACGTCGCGGATAATCATTCCCACCAGGCGTTCGCCGCCTCCCGCCAGCCCGAGAACGATACGTCGGCCGGGAACTCCCGGCCGTCGCGCCTGAGCCCCCATATCTGCAGCGTGCGCGGCAGTGAAATCGCCGCCTCCGCGCCGGTGAGGCGATCCAGCTCGTTGCGGTAGTCGGTCTGGCAGCGTTCGGGAATAAGCCCGGCCACGTACTGGCCCGCCATTTCCTCCGGACCGTAACCGAACATCGCGGTGGCGGCCGGGTTCCAGAAGGTAATGCCCCGGCGCAGGTCGGTGCAGATGATGGCGTCCGGGGAGGTGGCCGAAATGGACTCCAGCCGCTGCTGGCTGGCGTGGCGCAGCAGTTCCAGCCGGTGGACCTCCATCCGGTCCATCACCAGTGCGGCGATGTCCGCCAGGTGCTGGCGGTCATCGTCCGTGAGCGGCGGGCGCGGCTGCGTGTCGGTCAGGCACACGGTGCCGATGTGGTGCCCGTCCGGGGTAGTCAGCGGGATCCCCGCGTAAAAGCGGATGTGCGGGTAGCCGTGCACCAGCGGGCTGTCGTGAAAGCGCGGATCGTCCAGGGTATCCGGTACGCAGAGGATCTCCCCCTGCGCCAGCGTGTGGTCGCAGAAGGCGACGCTGCGGGCGGTGCCGGTGATGTTCAGACCGTAGCGGGACGAGAACAACTGGCGCTGGTCGTCAATCAGCGAGACGAAGGCGGTGGGCACGCGAAAAAGGCGTGCGGCGAGCGTGGTGAGCCGGTCGAGTGCGTTTTCCGGCAGCGCATCCGCCTGCTGATAGGGTGCCAGCGCCGCGAGGCGGGCGGCCTCGTGGTCTGATGTCGGGCGTTTCAGGGTCGTTCCCCCAGGTGATAAGAGCTGTGGCCGGCATGACACAGCAAAAAGGGGACACGTTCAATCAGACGGGGCCGCAGAAATGCCTGCCGCCCCGCCGCCGGAAGAAAGGTCCGTCAGGCTGCCCCGTCGCCGCGGGCGGGGTCAGGGATACAGTGACGCCCTGCAGTACGGGCATCACGAAAACGTCATTTCAGGACCATTCCTGGCCGCGTTCAGCGCTGAAGGGAGGCGCAGCGCAGGCAGATAACGCAGTCGGGGTGCCGCAGGCGCGCGGACTGAAGCGCGTGCCTGAGGGAATAAAACGTGCCGAGAAAGCGGCCCCCGCCGGCCTCAGCCAGCTCGCCGCAGCCCGCGCAGTGTACCTCTTCGATCGCGGGGCGTCCGCGTCGCGCCGCGTAGTAGTATTTACCGCTCATGTCCTTATCCTCTTATCGGCCGTGCCCGGCTGAACTTCAGCGGGCCGTCAGCGGACAGAGCCTGCTACTTTTTCGCTTGCGGCACAAGGGCATAGTGCGGGTGTCGCCCGGCGAGCAGCAGCAGGAGTTCGTACTCTCCCTGGCTCAGGGGGGCGGGATTTTTGCCGCCTCCTTCATCTGCCAGACGCGCAGGCTGAGCTCAAACCGCTCGGCGGCGGCCTCCTGCGACAGGCCGGCGGCCAGGCGGAGCTCGC
>NZ_MLFP01000056.1 GCF_002095465.1 Pantoea rodasii
CGCGCCGCCCGCCGACGCGTGGTTGACGCCGGCCGATCCGTTCACCGGCTGGCACTGGTACAACGAACCGAAGAAAAAGCCGGACCCGCCCGCGCCGAAGCCACAGCCCGCGCCGCGGGTGCCGGACTTCAGCCGGCTGTCGCCCTCGGAGCAGGCTGACGTGCTGAAAGGCTACACGAAGGAGGCGCTGAACAACGCCATCCTGCACCCGTCAGCGGAGAACACGGCCACCTTCCTGCGCTGGCAGAAGTTCTGGACCGACCGGGCCTCGATGTTCAGCCAGTCGTTCGCGGTGGCGCAGCTTGACCACCCGGACCTCGACTACAACCTCGAGCACCCGCACTACAACAGCACCGCGCCGCTGCAGCAGGCCCGTGACCAGGAGGAGCAGACGCAGGCCATCAGCGAACTCGCCGGACAGTACGGTCTGTTCTACTTCTACCGGGGCGGGGACCCCATAGACGCGCAGATGGCGGGGGTGGTGGCGGACTTTGCCCGCCTGCGCCACGTCTCGCTGATACCGGTGAGCGTGGACGGCACGGTGTCGCCGCAGGTGCCCGAAAGCCGTCAGGACGGCGGGCAGAGCGCGCGCATGGGCATCACCCACTTCCCCGCGCTGTTCCTGGTTGACCCGAAGTCAAAAAGCTTCCGCCCGCTCGCCTACGGCTTTATGACGCAGGACGATCTGGCAAAGCGCTTTCTCAACGTGGCCACCGGCTTTAAACCTAACTTCTGAGGACTGAGTGATGCTGACGTTTTCACCCGTCTGGCACGGGCGGCTGCGCGCTGCCCGGGGGCTGCCGAACCTGCTGCTGCAGACGCTGGTTATCCACCCGGCGCTGCTGTTCTTTCTGCTGTTTTTACTGATGTCACACAATGCGGGCAGCGCCGGCAGAATGCTTCTTAACGCCGCTGAAAATCTGGTGCGTAACGCGCCGCCGGGGCAGGTGTGGGACTGCGCTTCGCAGACCCCGCCTGCGACTACACTTCCTCAGGGGGCGCCTGCGCCGGAAGATTTACAGACGGACACGATGCCTGCACCCTGCATTAAGTCACCGCTTAGTGCAGAGGCGTGGGCGGCGCGGACTGACGGCACGCTGCTGTCACTGTATGAGTGTGGCGTGCTGCTTTCTCTCACCGTAAGCCTGGCGACGTGGGCGCTACGTCGCCGTGCACAAGGATAAACGTAATGAACAGACTCCCCCTTATTGTCACGCTGTTTATGGCGGGCATCATCCTCAACTGCCTGCGCCAGCTGCTGGCGTATTCCGTGAGCCTGACCTATGACGTGCTAATCGTCGTGTCGGTGGCGTGTTTTGCCCTGATGGCGCTGGGTATTTTCACGGAAGTCATGGCGTACCGCCGCGCGCGCCGCGGACCCGGAGGTCATCATGAGGCTTAAGGTTCTGCTGGCGGCTGCGGTGCTGCTGCCGGTGCTGGCACAGGCCTCCGTGGCCGATGACATCGCGGCGCTGGAGCAGGCAAAGGGGCT
>NZ_MLFP01000057.1 GCF_002095465.1 Pantoea rodasii
CGGAGATCCGGGACAACCCGCCGCGCGCGGTGCCGCTCACCGATCCGGGGTTCGTGCAGCGGTTAAGAGAATGGTTTGCGACGGTGAGCCTGCCAGCGGGCACCCGGCTGTGGGATATCAGGAGCGAGGATACCGCGCGCAGCTGGATCTCACAGGCGGTCGCGGCCGCCGAGCGTGACGGCGTCACCTTCTCCATCCGGCCGGTGACGCCCAAAACGTTCCGGGACTCGTTTGCGATGCACCTGGTGCAGCACCAGGTGCCGCAGAAGGTGATCCAGACGCTGATGGGGCACAAGGACGCGAAGTCCACCGAGTGGTATACGCGCGTGTTTGCGCTGGACGTGACCCGCCAGCTCGGCGTGCGGTTTTCGATGGATCCGGCTGAGGCACGCTCACTGCTGCTGCCCGGGGGGCGCCTGTGATAGCGGACTGGCGGAATTTTGTGACGCTGACGGACCTGCTGCTGATGGCCGGGCTCGCGGCGGTGAACCTTTATCTCTGGATCAGTCTGGGTGCAAAGATCCGGCGGTGGTGCCGGCGGCGGTCCCGCCTGGCGTTGCCCCGTCTGCAGGTTCAGTTTCTGCCGCCTGAGCGGTCGCCGCTGCCGCTGCTGCTCACGACGCTGGTGACGGGGCTGGCCAGCGTATGGATGCTGGCCGAGCTCCTGCCCGTCGTCTAGGCCGTCAAGTCAAAACGAAGGCGGGACGGCCGGTATGCGGAACGTGCGCCCGGCGGAAAAAAGGCGGTGGCCGGCGTAAGGGTCTGATTGCTAACGGCGCATGATTACTCATAATAAAGCTCCGTTTATCATCAGGATTTGACCGTATGCTCCTCAGGAGAAAAAACACCGTACCCACGGTGAGGATCGCCTGCTCGCCCTTACGCTTGCCACCACGGCAGGCGTCCTCAACGCCATGGCCTTCGGCGCGTTTGGCTTCTTCCCCTCCCACATGACGGGTAACACCTCCCAGTTGTCCGCGGAGGCGGGAAGTTATGACCTGCACGGCCTGCTTTTTCTGGCGGTGCTGATCCTGGCCTTCGTGACGGGCGCCACGCTGGCGCGCCTCGCCGTAGCCTTTGGCCTGCGGCGTAACGTGCGCACGGTATTCTGCCTGGTGCTGCTGTGTGAGGGCGTGCTGCTGCTGGCGACCTCGCTGGTTGAAATCCGCTGGTACAGCATCCGCAACAACGGCGAGGTGCTGGTCACGCTCGCGCTGCTGATGGGCTTGCATAACGCCACCTCCACGCAGCTTTCCGGCGGGCGGGTCAGGTCAACGCACGTGACCGGGACCCTGACCGATGCCGGTATGGCGCTG
>NZ_MLFP01000058.1 GCF_002095465.1 Pantoea rodasii
GGGTCTTCCCCTGTTGTGGTGGCTGAGTGCATGATGTAGCAACATTTTTCATCACCAGAGACCGCTTTCATGGACGAGAAATCCCTCTATGCCCACATCCTCAACCTGTCATCACCCTGGGTAGTTGAATCACTTTCCCTTGATGATAAAGCCGGCTTTGTCACCGTCGTTGTGGCTGTCACCGAAAGTGCTCAACTGCATTGCCCGGCATGCGGTCAGGCCAGCCCGGTGCACGACCACAGAAAGCGTCAATGGCGGCATCTTGATACCTGTCAGTTCACCACGCTGGTTGAAGCGGATGTGCCGCGGGTTATGTGCCCTGAGCATGGCTGCCTGACGGTTCCGTGGGCTGGGGCAGGAAGTCGCTACACGCTGCTGTTCGAATCCTTCGTGCTCTCCTGGCTGAAAATCAGCACCGTTGATGCGGTCCGAAAACAACTCAGCCTCAGCTGGAATGCGGTTGACGGTATCATGATGCGGGCCGTCAAGCGGGGACTGGCGCGGATAAAAACGCCCCTGTCATCCCGGCATATGAATGTGGATGAAGTGGCGTTCAAAAAAGGCCACCAGTACATCACGGTCATCTCCGATCGTGAAGGTCGGGCGCTGGCGCTGAACGATGACCGCGGGACTGAAAGTCTTGCCCGTTATCTCCGTTCGCTGACAGACAGGCAGCAGGCCTCAATCAAAACGTTCTCAATGGATATGAACGCAGGTTACATCAGGGCGGCCCGTATCCACCTGCCTTCAGCGGTGGAAAAAATCGCGTTCGACCGCTTCCATGTCGCGAAACAGCTGGGCGAGGTGGTGGATAAAACCCGTCAGAATGAACATCCCCGCCTGACGGCAGAGAGCCGCCGTCAGGCGAAGGGCACCCGCTTCCTGTGGCAGTACAGTGAAAAATGGATGACCGACTCGCGGCAGGAAAAGCTGACATGGCTGCGTGAGCAGATCCAGCAGACCAGCCAGTGCTGGGCGCTGAAAGAGCTGGCGAGAGATATCTGGAATCGCCCCTGGAATGAGTCCCGCCGGACTGACTGGCAGCGCTGGATAGCGCTTGCCGAAAGCAGTGACGTTGCCCTGATGAGAAATGTGGCTAAAACGATCCGTAAACGGCTGTATGGGATACTGAATGCGATGCGGCATGGGGTATCGAACGGTAACGCTGAGGCGCTGAACAGCAAGATCAGGCTGCTGAGGATAAAAGCGAGAGGATACCGGAACCGAGAACGCTTTAAGCTGGGCGTCATGTTCCATTATGGAAAGCTGAATATGGCGTTCTGAGTAGGTCTCCCACCATGATCGGGGAAGACCC
>NZ_MLFP01000059.1 GCF_002095465.1 Pantoea rodasii
TGATCCTACCCGCTAATAGTAGACACACGACTAAGTGAGTAAACTCTCAACCAGAGGTGACTCATGACAAAATCAGCATCAACCAATAAGAAGCCCCGCAAACAGCACACGCCTGAATTCCGTAACGAAGCCCTGAAGCTTGCGGAACGTATCGGTGTTGCTGCCGCTGCCCGGGAACTCAGCCTGTACGAATCCCAGCTCTACGCATGGCGCAGTCAGATTAACAATGCCCGAAGCGCTTCCGAACGTGAGCAGGAAATGTCCGTTGAAATTGCCCGTCTTAAACGCCAACTGGCGGAACAGGCAGAGGAACTGGCCATTCTCCAAAAGGCCGCGACATACTTCGCGAAGCGCCTGAAATGAAGTATGTCTTCATCGAAAATCATCGGGCTGAGTTCAGCATCAAAGCCATGTGCCGGGTACTGCGGGTCGCCCGCAGCGGCTGGTATGCGTGGCGTCTGCGCCGTCAGCAGATAACACCCCGTCAGCGGTTCCGACTCGTCTGTGATACTGCTGTCCGTAAGGCATTCGCTGAGGCAAAACAGCGTTATGGTGCGCCTCGTCTCGCTGACGAACTGCCTGAGTACAACGTCAAAACGATTGCCGCCAGCCTGCGACGTCAGGGACTTCGTGCAAAGGCTGCCCGGAAGTTCAGCCCGGTCAGCTACAGAGAACACGGCCTTCCGGTGTCTGAAAATCTGCTGAAACAGGATTTTTACGCGAGTGGCCCGAATCAGAAGTGGGCAGGAGACATCACGTATCTTCACACCGACGACGGCTGGCTGTACCTCGCGGTGGTGATTGACCTGTGGTCGCGGGCTGTCATCGGTTGGTCGATGTCGTCGCGGATGACAGCGCAGCTGGCCTGCGATGCGCTGCAGATGGCACTCTGGCGACGTAAGCGACCGGGAAATGTCATTGTCCATACAGATCGTGGTGGGCAATACTGTTCGGCGGACTATCAGGCGCTGCTGAAGCGGCATAATCTGCACGGTAGCATGAGTGCCAGAGGATGTTGTTACGACAATGCCTGCGCGGAAAGCTTCTTCCACTCGCTGAAGGTGGAATGTATCCACGGGGAACGCTTTATCAGCAGGGAAATCATGA
>NZ_MLFP01000060.1 GCF_002095465.1 Pantoea rodasii
GGCAATGAAAACGCTGCTTGCCCCGCTGGTCGCGGCGCTCAGTGAGGGCCAGTCCCCGGAGGCGCTGCCCGCCATCATTGATGCAGCCTATCCGCAGCTTGACGGCGAAGCGATGCGCCAGCTGATTGAAAACGCGCTGTTCGTGGCGGACCTGTGGGGGCGCGTGCGTGGTTGATCTCGGCTTCGCCATGACCCTGAAGCCGGAGGCGGCGATCCGCTACTTCCGTTCAAAAGGCATTAAAATCGCCTTTGATACGCGCCAGATGCAGGATCGCGCGCACGCCACCTCGTTTGTGGTGAGCGGCATGCTGAAACAGGATGTGCTGACGGACGTGCACGGCGCGCTGGCGAAGGCGCTGGAGGACGGCCAGACCGCCGCATGGTTTAAAGATAACCTTATCCCGCAGCTTACCCGTCGGGGCTGGATGGGCAGCGGCCTGAAGGCGGACGCGGACGGCGTGCTGGAAGGCCGGAAGCTGATGCCGTACCGGCTAGACACCATTTTTCGCACCAATATGCAGTCCGCTTACATGGCGGGCCGCTATGAGAAAATGCGTGCCAACGTCAAAGCGCGTCCTTACTGGCAGTACGTGGCCGTCATGGACCGTCGCACCCGTCCGGCCCATGCGGCGCTCAACGGGCGCATTTTTCGCTGGGACGATCCGATATGGGACACCCTCTTTCCGCCGAACGGCTATAACTGCCGCTGCCGCGTGGTGGCGCTGTCGCAGGCCGAGGTTGACCGGCATCCGGTGGGCGTGGAGTCGTCAGCCGATCTGCAGGTCACCATTGAGCAGCCTTACGGCAACACCACCCGCCCGGTGACCGCGCTGAAAGACCCGGCGACCGGTCGCCTGTTTACGCCTGATACGGGCTTTCATCTCAATCCCGGGCGCGACAGCCTGGCGAACCTCAGCCAGCAGCTGCTGCGCAAAGGCGCAACTGCACCGCCACGCCTGGCAGCGCTCGCGGTGGACGAGGCGATGCGCTCACCTGTTGTGCGGGCGGACTTCACCCGTTCGCTGTCGTCGTGGGTGCAGAACG
>NZ_MLFP01000061.1 GCF_002095465.1 Pantoea rodasii
GCTCAAAGTAGACCTTTTGCGCCACAGGCTTTTCAGCTGAGTGACATAAGCGGAAAATGCTATCAATGTTGTGTTTTAATCAATAGGGGGCAGGTCATAACTGCTCCCTCATTTTGACCATAGGTAAAAGTCGGCCAATGTGAGCAAGCTGTTAACTTGACTAGCCTGAATGCATAAGAATTGATCCTATCCTTGAGACTTTATTCTGAGATGGAAAAGTCGGAATCTTCACATGTATTAGAACGCAGACATTTATTTGCTGGTACCCAAGGTCCCTGAGGTTCAATCGCATCCAGCCGGTAGATTGTTACTATGCCTGCATTGTAGCTGCCCGGCACGCCGGAAAAAGCCACTTTGTCTCCGTCACTAAGTCTACCCTCATATACCTTGAAGCCTTGGCCATTTTGAGGTGAAAGAGTTATGGAAATCCGACCAGAGGGTCTACAAGCGATATGCATTATTACGTTCGTTTTATACCCGTTAGCCGACTCTTCAAAAGGGCGTACAATGTTATGTCCATTTGATGCCAAGCATAGGGAACCAGGTATCGTTGCTGATACTCCTTCCGCATATGCTTCTCCAGCATCAGCAGAAGATAAATAAAAGGTGAGATTGATGCCAATAAGCGCGCTGCTCGGGATAGGGGATAACCGATCCTCTAAGAAATTTCTTGCTGACACAAGTACTGGTTCAAAATTGTTCTTAATGATATCTGAGCTTGCCTCCAGACAGGCACCTCCCACTGCTAGAATGATTGCGATAAAGCCTTTTGCTATCCATTTTTTTAACGGCATTCTTTTCCTCGATTTGTGAAACTCAATATTCCTCCCATGAGATTGTGGACCGTAAGCTCGCTGAGTTCAAAAACTAGCGTTCTATATAGAAACTTCGTTTCGAAACTTAACAATAGTCTTAAGTAACAACACTCTAAATTTATTTTACGCTATTAATTGATACACCACTATCGTTCCCTGTTGATTAACATGCGCCATCAAATGCGGGAGCAATTGCAAACGTCCGCTGC
>NZ_MLFP01000062.1 GCF_002095465.1 Pantoea rodasii
CCCCTGGAGCTGGTCCGCCAGCTCGGCGGACGCGAAGAGGCCGGTGAGGCGATGGACGCGCTGAAGGCCGGTCTGCAGCATGACGCGCAGAAGGCGGTGTCGCGCGCGGTGGCCAACATGCGCGAGGTGGCGTTTCCGTTTGCACAGCTTACCGAAAAGGCGGCGGAGTTCCTCGGCAGTCTGCAGGGGATCCGCGGCGAAATCACCCGGCTGGAGCAGGCGGGCGACCTGATTAAGGTGCCTTACGGCGGCGAGGTGCGCTACGTGGCCCGCGCCACGTGGGAAATGGAGAAGGCCATCATCCGGGAGGTGGAGGCGGGTAAAAATACGCAGACGCCCCTGCTGGCAGATCCCTCCGCCGTGCTGTCTGCCGGCCTTACCGCCGGCCAGCGCGCGGCCTCCGGGCTTATTCTGCAGAGTACCGACCGCTTCACCGCGGTACAGGGCTATGCGGGGGTGGGGAAAACCACCCAGTTCGACGCGGTGAAGACCGCGATCGACACGCTGCCGGATAGCGTGCGCCCGGTCGTTATCGGTCTGGGGCCGACGCACCGCGCGGTCAAAGAGATGCGTAGCATCGGCATCGAGGGCCAGACCATGAAGTCTTTCCTCGTTGACTGGCAGCAGCGTACCGCCGCGGGCGAAAAGGTCAGCTATGCCAACACGCTGTTCCTGATCGACGAGGCCTCCATGCTCGGCAACCAGGACACGGCGGAGGCGCTGCGCGCCATCGCGGCAGGCAACGGCCGGGCGGTGATGGTGGGTGACGTTGCCCAGCTCGAGTCGCCGGAAAGCGGCGCCCCGTTCCGCCTGCTGCAGGAGCGCAGCCCGATCGACGTCGCGGTGATGAAGGAAATTAAGCGCCAGCTCAGCGACGACCTGCGCGGCGCGGTGTACAGCGTCATCGAGAACAAGGCCGCCGCGGCGCTGGAGAAGATCGACCGCGTATCGCCGTCGGTGGTGCCGCGGCAGGCGGGGGCGCAGGCGCC
>NZ_MLFP01000063.1 GCF_002095465.1 Pantoea rodasii
CGGAACGGCTGGCTCGGAACCTGCGCCTCAGCCGCTGGTTCTGGTGGGGACTGATGTGGCTCACCGGCCTGCCGGTGGCGGGCTTCCTGTTTGCGCTGATGGCCGCAGGCAGTAGCATTGGCGGAACCGGCTGGCTGCGCGTGGGCTGCGTCACGCTCGTGCTCATGCTGCTCTCAGCAACGGGCTTCGTGCAGGCGCTGGCCTCGGGCTACCGCCTGTGGCAGCTCACGGAAAAGCGGGTATCGGCGTCAGAGAACGGGAGCTTTCAGGCTTACCTGCAGGAAACGCGCTGGTGCCGGCAGGCGCTGAGCGGCGGCCTGCTCTGAGGGAACAGGCATGCGAAACAGAAAACGCGAACAGCGGCTTATCCGGGCTATTACCCTGCTGGACCCGTTAGCGCCGGGTCGCGAGCGCGAGCGCATCATGGACCTGCTGCACAGCGCCCGGCGGGCAAGCCGCGCGGGGGGAAAGCCTCAGGGCCGGCGAGCTCAGCTATATGGTGCTCGGGGCGCTGAACGTGTTACAGGGGCGCCTGCAGGCGTCTGGCGCAGCGGCGGACGCGCTTGAGCCCTTTGCCGCCGCCGTGGACCTGCTGCTGCCGGACTTTATGACCCGTGAGCGGCGCACTTTCGCCATGTTTATGGCGGAGCCGCTTGTCTGGCGACTGACGGTGCTGAGCCTTCCTCTGCTCAGCGCCTGCGTCGTTTACGGATTATGGAACCTGCTGAATGCATAATTATTTCCGGAGGACGGGAATGATGCATATACGACTTGATGTGTTTGCCAGCCTGCTGCGGGTCAGGCCCGGCGCGCTTGTGCATGCAGTGCGCACCGGCGGCGAACTGGACGGCATGGCGCTGCCTGCCCGCCGACGGGGGCGGGGTGGGGCGGTTATGTTCAACCTGGCTGAAGCTACCGCGTTTGCCACCCGGTGG
>NZ_MLFP01000064.1 GCF_002095465.1 Pantoea rodasii
CAGGTCGCTGTGGCTGTCCGCCGGAAACAGCGCCGCAGCCAGCCGCCCGCTGCCCTCCTCCGCGCGGACGCTGCGCATCGCTGCCAGCACGTCCCCAGACGTCACCCTCCTGCGTCTGACCGGGTGCCAGTCGCCACGCCTGCCACAGTTTTTTCCAGCGCGGCGACTGCCAGAAGGCCTCCCACAGTACGCCGCAGAGGTCCAGCACCAGCACCGGCCCGGTGCCCGCGTCGAGCAGGGATGAAAGCGCGCCGGCGTCCGGCGCAAAGGTACCGCTTGTTGTCATGAAATACTCCGGGAGGGGTTACTGTGCGCTCACGCCGGCGCTCATCTGCGAGGACAGCGCCTGCAGCTGCGGGGCGTACTCATTTTTTGCCGCCAGCGCCAGCTGCTGGCCGCTGATGATGTTGGCCTGACGCAGCTCGTTTTTGATACCGAGCGCCAGCCAGTTGGCCGCGGCCAGCTGACGGGCAACCTCACGCGTCAGGTTGTCACCGTCCATGGCCTGCAGGTCGGTGACCCACGCGGTGTTGGCGTAGCGCCGCCCGACCTCAAACGCCTCAAACTCGCGCTCGCTCATGGTGCCGGTCTGCTTCGCCTGCGCCGAGGCGGTCTGCTGAAAGTAGCTTTCGGCCGAAGGCGCCTGACGGGCCTCGGTGAGGGCCGCCTGCGTGGCGTTCTGCGGCTGGCTCGCCGCCACCATGTCCAGCTGCGGCTGCATCGCGGCGCTCTGCATGGCCTTGTACTGCGTGAGCAGGCCCTGATACTCCTGCCCGGTGGCGGTCTGGATTTCGCCCCTGCCCGGCGTGCGCCCTGCATCAAGTTTAGTTGAGTTATTTACGTAGGCCATGGCCGCGTCCGTCTGCGCCTGGGTGAAGGTCAGCTCCGGGTCTTTGCCCGCGGGCCCCGCCCCGTCGTA
>NZ_MLFP01000065.1 GCF_002095465.1 Pantoea rodasii
GTAGTACGGAAGTAGAACTGTGGACGGTAGCCTTTGAAGAACGGAGTATGACGGCCGCCTTCGTCTTTAGACAGAACGTACACTTCTGATACGAACTTGGTATGTGGCTTGATTGAACCCGGCTTAGCCAGAACCTGGCCACGCTGGATGTCTTCACGCTTGATACCACGCAGCAGAACACCACAGTTCTCGCCTGCCTGACCCTGGTCCAGCAGCTTACGGAACATTTCAACGCCGGTACAGGTAGACTTAACAGTCGCCTTGATACCAACGATTTCAACTTCGTCGCCCACTTTAACGATACCGCGCTCAACACGACCGGTTACAACAGTACCACGGCCTGAGATTGAGAATACGTCTTCGATTGGCAGCAGGAACGGCAGGTCGATTGCACGTACTGGCTCTGGGATGTAGTTATCCAGGTGACCAGCCAGCTCAATGATCTTCTCTTCCCACTCAGCAACACCGTTCAGTGCCTGCAGAGCAGAACCACGTACGATTGGAGTATCGTCGCCTGGGAAGTCGTAAGCTGACAGCAGATCGCGAACTTCCATCTCTACCAGTTCCAGCAGCTCTTCATCATCAACCATGTCGCACTTGTTCAGGAACACGATGATGTAAGGAACGCCAACCTGACGACCCAGCAGGATGTGCTCACGAGTCTGTGGCATAGGGCCATCAGTCGCAGCAACAACCAGGATCGCGCCGTCCATCTGCGCAGCACCGGTGATCATGTTTTTCACATAGTCGGCGTGGCCTGGGCAGTCAACGTGCGCATAGTGGCG
>NZ_MLFP01000066.1 GCF_002095465.1 Pantoea rodasii
CCAAGCAATACCGTGCAGCAAAAGCCGATACTGCTGCGTGGGAAAATGCTCTGAGACCAAAACCTTGCAAGCTAATTGAAAGCCCCACATTGTGTAAAATCATTGCAGAGAAGATGCATCAGGACTGGTCGCCGGAACAGATCGCCGGTTGGCTGAAACGCTGTTATCCGGATAATCAGGAAATGCATGTGTCACACGAAACGATTTATAAAACGCTTTTTATACAAACCCGGGGGGCATTAAAAAAAGAGCTGCAGCAATGCCTCAGAAGCGGAAGAGCGGTTCGTAGATCCCGAACGTCATCACTTAAAGGGAAAGGATTAGGGAAAATCCCGAATGCGATACCTATCAGCGAAAGGCCACCGGAAGCCTCAGACAGAGCCATCCCTGGTCACTGGAAGGTGATCTGATCCAGGGCTCGAAAAACTCCTATATCGTCACCCTCGTAGAACGCCATTCCCGCTTTGTTATGTTAGCCAAAATCAGGGACAACAAGACCATAACGGTTATATCTGCACTCATCAGACAAGCCCGGGAATTACCTGTTGAGCTATATAAAACATTAACCTGGGATCGGGGAGCTGAAATGACCAGCCACACCCGGTTTACTGTAGCAACAGACATCCAGATTTACTTCTGTGATCCTCAATCTCCCTGGCAACGTGGCTCAAATGAAAATACGAACAGGTTGCTAAGACAATATTTTCC
>NZ_MLFP01000067.1 GCF_002095465.1 Pantoea rodasii
CCTTCGTCGGGCGGCCGCGCCGGCGGCTGCGTTTCTCGCGGCCTCTTCCAGCCCGCGCTGCTTGAGGGTGCGCAGCACCACGAACGGCGAGGACAGCGGGGCGCCGGTGAGCGGGGAGTCCAGCACGAAGTCCTCTCTGGCCAGCGGCAGAATTTCATTCAGCCGCCCGCCGGTATTCCACAGGGCGTCGATGAACAGCCGTTTGCGGAGATCGGTCACCTTAGCGAGCAGCACCGCCACCTCGGGCGCCAGCAGGTAGCGGGGCATGTCGGTGCCGTAGGCGGCGGCGAGGTTGCGCAGCGCCACCGCGCTTTCGTAGTCAAAGTAGCGCGCGGCGCCATGATCGTGCAGATTATGCTCAGTGACAGCGCTGTGCGAATTCTGCGGGATTTCGCGGGGTAAAGTACTCAGAATTTAAATCTCCGTCGTCTGGCGGGTGAGAACGTATTTTCGCGCGTCTGTCCAGCGAAAACCACGGGAATAAATCGATCCTCACCGGATCCTCTGCGGATCGGTTTTCCGGCTATTCTCCCGTATACGGAGAATAACCTGGACGGACCGGAATAAAAAGCGGGGCGATCGGCAACGCTTTCGGAACTAAAACTCGCGTAACTCCCTGTAGATGAAGGAAGTTTCCGGGGAAAGGCAGGGCAGGGGAAGTACCAGGCACTCT
>NZ_MLFP01000068.1 GCF_002095465.1 Pantoea rodasii
CGCGCACGCGCTCGGCTTCCGGGCCCGCCTCGCGCACGGCCCGGGTCAGACGCTCCTGGGTTGTGCGCAGCTCCAGCGTCCAGAACGTAATCTGCCACTGCTCCCGGACGTCTATGCGGCTCAGGTCGCGGGCACCCGCCGCTGAATATAATCACGGTTTTTCATCAGGTTATCCTTTTTATCGGTACAGGGTGTGGCGGCGCGATAAATATGGCCACCGGTAAGCCCTGCCTATCCTGGCGAATAATTATCCGGAAAATACCGGAATAATCCCTGTGTCAGGATTTCGTAAAAAAGGAGAGCATTCCTGGGCCGGCGTGGGAAATAAAACTCTGGCGTGGAATAAATAAGGCGAACCGGCACGGTGATTTATTTATTCCCGGGGGAGTCGCTCATCAGTAAATACCGCGGCGCGCGCATTGCATCGGGCCATGGAAGTTAAGATAATGTAATGGTTCTTTATCATCCGCTGCACCCGCCGCGCTATTGTCGCCCTGCCGGTCCGTTCCGGCCCGCACCTCTGAAGGAGTATCCTCTGGGAAATCAGCTTTTATACCGGCCCGTCGCGGTCGGTTCCGACGTCCGCGAGCTCCGCC
>NZ_MLFP01000069.1 GCF_002095465.1 Pantoea rodasii
AATCTTTTTGGCGTTGTTCCGAGACCGACTGAAATCTCTTTAATCGTATTAAACAGTGCATACTCTGCAAACCATTTCCTGTCATTCGCATATTGCTCCTCCGTCGCGCTTTGTCCTGCCCGATCTTTTATACGAACAATACCTTTGCCGGGCAGATTGGCTTCACCTGCTCCCCCTGCTGTATTGAGTGGCATTTCCCAACCCAGCACTCTCACTTCCACGTTGTTTTTTCTCGCAACGTCTACGAGTAACTCTCCAATCGAGGGAGCCCGCCCGTCGCGGATAAAATACATTGAAGGCTGGAAACCCCAGCAGATGATATCCACTGACTTCTTCGCATTCGCAATGGCGTGATGAACCGCAGCAAAAGCCTCTTCACCATTGACCAGCGGCTTGTAGGTCGCCAGGGCTGGCGGGTATTCCGTATTCTGAACAAACCAGGGAGAGGTAATCACCCCGTGATCCGCTTCCTGAGGGGCAATAGGAACAACAAAAGGGTCCTTTTTCATTAAGCTTCATCCTTGTCGTTTACATTACCCAAGAGGCGGGCATAGGTCATACGGTGGGCAGTATGGGT
>NZ_MLFP01000070.1 GCF_002095465.1 Pantoea rodasii
TCGTCGCGGCTGTCGTCGGGACTGCGCAGCGCCTTCAGCGCCCGCGCGCGGCGATCGTCGTCGCCGGTAAGATTCATCAGCATGGGTTCCTCCGCCCCGGTCTGGTTCCGGTGCGAAATTAAAAAGAAAAAAGTGTACGGTTATAAACCGGTATAAAAGACAATTTCTGCGAAAGGGAAAAGCAATGACAACTTTCTTATGGCGCTCACTATAGGCGCTATCTGGTCTGATGTCAGGTTTATTTTCTTTAGCGAATTAATTGCTGCAGCACGATTCTTTTATTTTATCGCCGTGATGTGTCCTTTTTTAATTATTCCTGCCAGACTCTCCTCAAATAAATGTAGTGCGCGACTTAATCACGCACGCAATTAATATAAACGATAATGCTTCTTATTATTTTAAAATAATAACAACACCGGGGAAAACCTCATGCAGCTGCTCAGACACTTTACCATCCGCCGCGTCGTGCTGTGGATGATGATCCTCTCCCTGGCCGTGGTGGCGCTGGCCGGCAGCTACGGCGCGCTGACGCTGCGCGAGATGTACCGCCACGCCGACCGCGC
>NZ_MLFP01000071.1 GCF_002095465.1 Pantoea rodasii
CCCAGTACGTGGGCCGGTAGTCGCCGTGACCACGTCCCGCCGTCACCTCCCGGAGGCGCTGCCACAGGCGCGAGACGTTGCGTCCCGCGTGGTGCGTGACGCTGGACACCTCCCACGCCGGGAGCACCACGTTCAGGGCTATCCAGCCCGCGCGCTTCGCGGTGAGGCGCGCGGCTTTAGCGCCGTCCTCACGGACGGCGAAGTCATTGTCTTTCACAGCGGTTCTCCTTCTGCGGTCAGGACGGGTTCTGCGAGTGCGAAGGTCACGTGATGGAGCGCCGCCATCGCCTGCAGCGCGCTCATCAGGAAGCCGTACACCGACGTCAGGTCCTCACTCTCCATGCAGCGGATGTCGGGGGTCAGAAAGATGACCTGCCCGGGCCGCTGCCGGAGCGTACTGAGGCTGAGGCCCGGCGCGCCGGTAAAGCTTTCTGCCACGTACGGATGATGAAAGATTTCCATCCGGTGGCGTATGGCCTGTACCGACTCGCTGGCCCCCTCAAGCGTGAGCAGCGCCCGCGCGGCCTTCAGCGCAGGGTGGTCAGGATACT
>NZ_MLFP01000072.1 GCF_002095465.1 Pantoea rodasii
ATCACCGCGATGAAAAAAACCGGCGTCCCGACCGTGCCAGGTTCGGATGGCTCGCTGACCGAAGACATGGATAAAAACCGTGCCATCGCTAAGCGCATCGGTTATCCGGTGATCATCAAAGCCTCCGGCGGCGGCGGCGGTCGCGGTATGCGCGTCGTGCGTCACGAAAAAGATCTTGAGCAGTCCATCGGCATGACGAAAGCGGAAGCCAAAGCGGCTTTCAACAACGACATGGTCTACATGGAGAAATTCCTCGAGAACCCGCGCCACATCGAAATTCAGGTGATGGCCGACGGTCAGGGCAACGCGCTCTATCTGGCAGAACGTGACTGCTCCATGCAGCGCCGTCACCAGAAAGTGGTTGAAGAGGCGCCAGCACCGGGCATCACGCCGGAACTGCGTCGCTTTATCGGCGAGCGCTGTGCGAAAGCCTGTGTTGATATCGGCTATCGCGGTGCGGGTACTTTCGAGTTCCTGTACGAAAACGGTGAGTTCTACTTCATCGAGATGAA
>NZ_MLFP01000073.1 GCF_002095465.1 Pantoea rodasii
ATATTTAAACAGCTCTTTAACTGACAAGAACATCTAAAATGAATGGCATTGTCGAAGAAATAATTTTAGAAGTTAGCGTAAATCCTAGCGCTGAACAATTACTTCCTATTGAAGACGGTTTGAACGATTTTAACGATTTAATGACGGGTATGAGTGATCGCCAGCCATTAGCTGTGTTAATAAAATCAAATACAAACGGTGAGATTCTAGGTGGAATGCAGGGACGTTCATCGTTGGGCCTACTTTTTATTGACCTTTTTTATCTTCCTCCGGAGTTGCGGAGTAAGGGGATTGGTTCAGAAATCCTTTTACGCTTCGAAGATGAAGGAAAAAAAAGAGGCTGTACCGCTGCGTTCTTGTACACAATTAGCTTTCAAGCCCCTGACTTCTACAAAAAGCACGGCTGGGAAGAATTTGGGCGTATTGACTGCAAACCCGAAGGAACAAGCCGTATTTTTATGAAAAAGTCTTTATAAAAGGTCTGCTTTTCGCT
>NZ_MLFP01000074.1 GCF_002095465.1 Pantoea rodasii
CAGCAGCCTGACGGCCGAAAGCCCGGAAGCGGCCCTGAAAGAGCTTCTCAGCCGGGCGCCCGCCACCAACTATGAGCTGGCAAACTACGAACGGCTGACGCTCAGCAGGAGCGGCGAGGCCGGTTGTTCTGAAGGCAGCACCCTGCGCAGGGCCGGTCGGGGCCTGCTGTTTCTGGGCTCGCTGCCCTTCCTGCTGCTCGATAAGCTGGCGCACTGGGCGGTCGTCACGAACGCCCGCTGCGCCGTATCCTCCACGCCCTCTGCCGCCACGCTGAGACCCAGGCTTTTCCCAGCGCCGCGATGGCCCGGAACCATCATCCGCACGCGCATGCTGGTGCCGAGCTCAAGGGTCAGCGACTTGTCAATCTTGAAGCCGCTGACGAAGCCGTGCCGCAGCAGGCTGATGGCGCCCAGCGTCCGCCCGTAGTGATCGATAACGAACG
>NZ_MLFP01000075.1 GCF_002095465.1 Pantoea rodasii
CCGGCCACATCGTGCGTTCCCCGATGGTCGGCACCTTCTATCGCACCCCAAGCCCGGATGCCAAAGCCTTTATCGAAGTCGGCCAGAAAGTGAACGCCGGTGACACCCTGTGCATCGTTGAAGCGATGAAAATGATGAACCAGATCGAAGCCGATAAATCCGGCGTTGTGAAGGCGATCCTGGTAGAAAGCGGCCAGCCGGTTGAATTTGACGAGCCGCTGGTCGTCATCGAATAACGAGGCGAATCATGCTGGATAAAATTGTCATTGCTAACCGTGGTGAGATCGCACTGCGCATTCTGCGTGCCTGCAAAGAGCTGGGCATCAAGACTGTCGCGGTTCACTCCACCGCAGACCGCGACCTGAAGCACGTGCTGCTGGCGGACGAAACCGTCTGCATCGGCCCGGC
>NZ_MLFP01000076.1 GCF_002095465.1 Pantoea rodasii
TCAACCAAGTACAGTAAGTTTGCAGGGCAGACGGGTTATGTACTTGAGGCAGGTTGTGGGATTGATACCTCGATTTACCGGGATCAATGGCACGGTACTAACGTGTTATGTGAAGTGGTGACGGTTGAGTATATGTAGTTAATATTTTATCAAAATACACTACATATAGTACCAGTGGCCGCTTCGTTAGGTTAAAATGAAACCTCACAATACCAGAGGGCTGTAAAATGGGTAAGAACCAACACGTAGTACCTCATAATGGCGAGTGGGCAGTTAAAGGTGAAGGTAACGTTAAAGCGACATCTGTACATGACACGCAAAAGCAAGCCATTGATGCGGCGAGGGCCATCGCACGAAATC
>NZ_MLFP01000077.1 GCF_002095465.1 Pantoea rodasii
TGCGCTGGCAGCACCCTGCCCGCGGCCTGCTGCTGCCCGCTGATTTTATTGAGATGCTGGTGAAAAGCCCGCTGTCCGTCACGCTCGGCGACTGGATCATCCGCACCGCGCTCGCGCAGGTCCGCCAGTGGCAGGTGCGCTGCCCGCAGCTCAGAGTCAGCGTTAACCTGTTCCCGCGACAGCTCTCCGGCCCCGGTCTGGAAAGCGTGCTGCGCGAGTCGGCGGGCGGCGACGCCGCCTTTGTGGACCTGGAGGTGGACGAGCCGCTGCTGACGGGGCTTGTTCAGGAGGCGCCGGCGCATTTTGCGGCCATCCGGCGCACGGGGGCCGCGTTCGTTATCGATCACT
>NZ_MLFP01000078.1 GCF_002095465.1 Pantoea rodasii
GTTGCGGTTTTTTGGAGCTAAATTTGAATCAAACATTCAGGTTCGCACTAATTACAGCAATTCCAGTCCCAACTGCCCAATAAAGGCCAGTCCGAAGAGCAAAGCGTTCGGGCCATGGATGGCCCGGCCGATCTGCATGGATGCGGGTTTACTTTGCGATCGGGCTGGCCTTTATGGGGCTGAGCACCGCACTTTCAGCAACTCCACCTAACTTACAAAGATGGGTGCTGTGGCTGAAAACCTGCAGTCCCAGTGGACTATAGTGTGGTGTGACTAAAAACGTGGGGTTCAGTCGACAAAAGTGGGCGTTACGTAAAGA
>NZ_MLFP01000079.1 GCF_002095465.1 Pantoea rodasii
CACCGCAGAGGGTTCAGTCCTGCTGACTGAATCATTAAACAGCACGCTGGCCGGTCGTCTGCCGTGGAGTGAGCTGGCGCGGCGCGTTGAAGGGATCGAGGGCCACGTTGAGCTGACGCTGACGTTACGCTTGGTACGCTGGCTGAGACTGCTCGCCGTGGCGGGACTGCACTGAACAGGCGATGTTATCATATTGCGATCTGATGGCGATGCTGCGCACCAGTGACGCGTGGCATGTTACGCAGCGGGACGATGAACGTATCGCTGCCACGCTCAAAACCTCGCCCGGCAGTCACGCGCTGGTTGCTCT
>NZ_MLFP01000080.1 GCF_002095465.1 Pantoea rodasii
AATGTCCCTGATACTGAGTTTTGCTACCAGTCCTCTGGAGATCTCCTCTCTTTCATCAAGCGTAAGCGCTAATCGATGCCGCTTTCGAACGGGAGGACGGTAGCCACCTGTCTGGTGGATTGTGGGCATGATGGAAGAATGAAATCTGTCGAACATTCTGGCGATATCATGCAGAGAATCACCTTGCTTATATCTGTCCCAGATAATCGCCTTCTGCTCTGGCGTGTAGTTAATCCGAGTTCTTCGTTTCATGGCAACGTCCCCCCTTGATTAAGGATAGCGTTGCATCGAGCCATTGAACTCACA
>NZ_MLFP01000081.1 GCF_002095465.1 Pantoea rodasii
CACCGCACCGCACCCGTTTGGCGCCGAGCAGGTCACCACCCTCAAGCTGCTGGCCGCGCTGGTGATGTCGTTTCTGGAGGCCTGGCACTCCGCCGGGTTTGCTGACCCGGTCACCGGCCTGCCTAACCGCCAGCGCCTCATCCGCGACCTGCAGTATCTGGCCGCCTCCGGTGACCGCACAGCCCGACGGCTGGTGCTGATTGACTGCATCGACATGCCGCGCGCCTACGAGCTCGCCCGCTCGATGGGCATGGCCCCGGTGGAGAGCCTGCTGAAGGA
>NZ_MLFP01000082.1 GCF_002095465.1 Pantoea rodasii
TTCTCTTTCATCAAGCGTAAGCGCTAATCGATGCCGCTTTCGAACGGGAGGACGGTAGCCACCTGTCTGGTGGATTGTGGGCATGATAGAAGAATGAAATCTGTCGAACATTCTGGCGATATCATGCAGGGAATCACCTTGTTTATATCTATCCCAGATAATCGCCTTCTGCTCTGGCGTGTAGTTAATCCGAGTTCTTCGTTTCATGGCAACGTCCCCCCTTGATTAAGGATAGCGTTGCATCGAGCCATTGAACTCAC
>NZ_MLFP01000083.1 GCF_002095465.1 Pantoea rodasii
ACTAAACGTCACAGCCAGGGCAAAAGCAAATGTTGCAATCGTATCCAGTCACCCTTTAACTAAGCCTAGGGAATGTTATAGCTATTCACCCATACGTTAAGGTTGGCAAGGTTGAGAGAAAGCCAATGCTTGTATTGAGCTACGCTCTGGACTCAGTTATTTTTGAAGAAGTAGTCAAGGGACGTGCTGTATTCTCGTACTCTAACGGGACAAGCAAACGTGTGAG
>NZ_MLFP01000084.1 GCF_002095465.1 Pantoea rodasii
CATAATACTTCGCAGCACACCGTTGCCGGTTTGCTCTGAAGTATTGTTTTGAGTCACTGTAATGGTGGAGCTAAGCGGGATCGAACCGCTGACCTCCTGCGTGCAAGGCAGGCGCTCTCCCAGCTGAGCTATAGCCCCATACAGTTACTGCAGAGACCACTACTACCACTCACCAGGAGTTACATTCTTTGCATGAGGAATGTAATTTCGTCTCAGGC
>NZ_MLFP01000085.1 GCF_002095465.1 Pantoea rodasii
GCGGTTAGGACTCCGCCCTTTCACGGCGGCAACAGGGGTTCGAATCCCCTAGGGGACGCCACTTGCTTGGTGACAGGTGAAAGGTGTCTCCACGAAATATCTCAAAACTGACGGTAACGTCGAGTTTGAGATATTGCTCTTTAACAATCCGGAACAAGCTGAAAATTGAAACGACGTGTCGGTTCATTTCTCCGTAATAGGAAA
>NZ_MLFP01000086.1 GCF_002095465.1 Pantoea rodasii
CAGGGAAGGCCAGTGCGAAGAGCGAAGCGTCCGCGCCATGGACGGCGCGGCCGATCTGCAGGGATGCGTTTATCCTTCGCGATCGGACTGGCCTTCCCTGTCGGTTGCACCCAGCATTCAGCAACAAGTGCACCCATCCAATAGCAACCAACGCACCCAAACCAACAGCAGCCATCAACCCCCAACCCACAAGCAAAAAAGAGCACAAGGTCTAAACCTCATGCTCTCCTCATTCAGCGGCAAGAAAAAGAAATTAGCCTTCCGCCTGCTGTGACTGAATCGCGGTCAGTGCGATGGTATAAACAATGTCATCCACCAATGCGCCACGTGACAAATCGTTCACCGGCTTACGCATACCTTGCAGCATTGGCCCGATGGAAATCAGGTCAGCAGAACGCTGTACCGCTTTATAAGTGGTATTACCGGTGTTCAGATCCGGGAAAATAAACACGGTCGCGCGACCTGCAACCGCTGAGTTTGGCGCTTTCGATTTCGCCACATCTTCCATAATCGCGGCGTCATACTGCAACGGACCATCGATCACCAGATCCGGACGTTTCTCCTGCGCGATACGCGTCGCTTCACGCACCTTCTCAACGTCGCTACCCGCACCAGAGTTACCGGTAGAGTAAGAAATCATCGCCACGCGCGGATCGATACCAAAGGCCTTAGCAGAATCCGCAGACTGAATAGCGATCTCTGCCAACTGCTCAGGGTTCGGATCCGGGTTAATCGCGCAGTCGCCGTACACCAGCACCTGCTCAGGCAGCAGCATAAAGAATACTGAAGACACCAGTGAGCTGTTCGGTGCGGTCTTGATCAACTGTAACGGCGGACGAATGGTATTGGCGGTGGTATGCACGGCGCCGGACACCAAACCGTCTACTTCACCGCGCTCCAGCATCATGGTGCCGAGCATCACGTTATCTTCCAACTGCTCCTGCGCGACCACTTCGGTCATGCCCTTGCTCTTACGCAACTCAACCAAACGTGGCACATAATTCTCGCGCACCACTTCTGGATCGACAATCTCAATGCCCTGGCCCAGCACCACACCTTGAGCCGCTGCCACACGCTGGATCTCTTCTGGATTGCCCAACAGCACACAGGAAGCAATGCCGCGTTCGGCACAAATCGCTGCCGCTTTCACGGTGCGCGGTTCGTCGCCTTCTGGCAGCACGATGCGCTTGCCCGCTTTACGTGCCAGCTCAGTGAGCTGATAACGGAAGGCTGGCGGTGACAGACGGCGGCTGCGCTCGGAGGTTGCCGTCAGCGACTCAACCCAATCGGCATCGATAAAGCTGGCCACATACTCCTGCACCTTCTCAATACGCTGCGTATCATCCGCTGGCACTTCAAGGTTAAAGCTCTGCAGGCTCAGCGAGGTCTGCCAGGTATTGGTTTTCACCATAAACACCGGCAGGCCAGTCTGGAAGGCACGCTCACACAGACGCGCAATCGGCGCTTCAATCTGATAACCACCGGTCAGCAACACGGCACCGATCTCAATCCCGTTCATGGCGGCGAGACAAGCCGCAACCAACACGTCTGGACGATCAGCTGAAGTCACCAACAGTGAACCCGGACGGAAATGCTCCAGCATGTGCGGAATGCTGCGCGCACAGAACGTCACCGATTTCACACGGCGCGTCTGAATCTCACCTTCATTGATGATATCGGCATTCAAATGACGGCACATATCGATGGCGCGCGTGGCGATCAGATCGAAACTCCACGGCACACAGCCCAAAATCGGCAGCGGGCTATTAGCAAACAGCTGCTTAGGATCGATATTGGCGATGCTCGCTTTGTTCGAATCATCAAAAATTTCGGACAGGTCCGGGCGCGTACGACCCTGCTCATCCACTGGCGCGTTCAGTTTGTTAATGATTACGCCGGTAATGTTCTTGTTCTTGCTGCCACCAAAGCTACTCTGCGTGACTTCAATACGTTCTTTCAACTGAGCCGGAGAATCGTTACCCAACGCCGTCACAAACACGATTTCAGCATTCAGAGTCTTGGCAATTTCATAGTTCAGCGAGGAAGCAAACTGATGCTTACGCGTTGGCACCAACCCTTCAACCAACACCACTTCTGCGTCTTGCGCATTGGCGTGGTAGTTAGCAATGATCTCTTCCATCAACACGTCTTGCTGGTTCGAACCCAACAATGACTCAACGCGTGACATCTGCAGCGGTTCAGCGGCAGGAATCGCGGAGTTCTTACGGATGATGGTCGTGGTCTGGTCCGGCGCATCGCCGCCCGCACGTGGCTGGGCAATCGGCTTGAACACGCTCAGGCGTACGCCTTTGCGCTCCATGGCACGGATCACGCCGAGGCTGACGCTGGTCAGGCCGACGCTGGTGCCGGTAGGGATGAGCATGATTGTACGTGACACTATTGAAACCTCTCAGGTGTTGCAGACTAGCCAAAACAACTCCGTCAGCCTGAGCTGACGGAGAGAAGTGTATTTACGCGGTAAGACGCGCGGCGTCCTGGGCGATAACCAACTCTTCGTTGGTCGGGATCACCACGGCCGGTCGAGTGCCTTCTTTATTGATAAAGCCAGACTTGCCGAAGCGTGCGGCCAGGTTGCGCTCATGATCCACTTCGAAGCCTAACAGACCAAGTTTCGCCAGCGCCAGTTCACGCACCATTGCGGCGTTCTCACCGATACCGCCCGTAAAGATCACGGCATCAAGACGACCTTCCATCAGCGCGGTATAGCTGCCGATGTACTTCGCCAGACGATGACAGAACACATCCATCGCACGCTTAGCGTCTTCTTTGGTCGCGTAGTTATCTTCAACGTAGCGGCAATCGCTGGTCACTTCAGTCAGACCCAGCAGGCCGGACTCTTTGGTCAACAGCTTATTGATAGCGTCAACGCTCATGCCGAGGGAATCATGCAGGAAGAACACGATAGCGGGATCGATATCACCGCTGCGGGTGCCCATCACCAAACCTTCCAGCGGGGTCAGACCCATTGAAGTATCAACACACTGACCATTGCGGATGGCAGAAACCGAACCGCCGTTGCCCAGATGGCAAGTGATGATGTTCAGCTCGTTCACTGGCTTGTTGAGCATTTTTGCGGCTTCCTGCGTCACATAGTAGTGACTGGTGCCGTGTGCGCCATAACGACGAACGCCGTGCTCTTTATACAGTTTGTACGGCAGAGCATAAAGATATGACTCTTCCGGCATAGTCTGATGGAAAGCTGTATCAAAAACCGCCACATTCTTATCCGACAGGTGCGGGAAGTTCTTCAGCGCTTCGTCGATGCCGATCAAGTGCGCAGGGTTATGCAGCGGCGCAAAGGAGGAAGCATCTTTAATACCTTGGATCACAGATTCGTCGATGATGACCGATTGAGTCAGCTGCTCACCGCCATGAACAATACGATGACCGATTGCAGCAATTTGTGCCGAAAGCTCTGGTTTTTGTGCCAGAATAGTTTTAACAATGAAGTTCAGCGCTTCACTATGTGCCGCGCCTGCGCCGAGAGGGGCTTCCTGTTTGCTGCCTTCCAGTTTCCACTTAATACGTGCTTCAGGTAAATGGAAACACTCCGCCAGACCTGACAGATATTCGTCACCGGTGGCGGGATTAAGGATGGCAAACTTAAGAGAAGAGCTGCCGCAGTTCAGAACCAGTACTAACTTCGTCGACATGGAAGTACCTATTGATTAAAGAGTGGCTAAAAATAACGCAATCAGACTAACAGCGTAGCCCATGAATGCTGGTAGATTAATGATTAACATCATGCGGTAGTCAAAAAGACACCGACATGCAAAAAAATTTCGGTAATTTTACGCAGATTTTTGAAATCCGCTTAGCGAAACATGGCTCTTAACCGCTCTTTTATTGAGCTGAAGCTTCCGGTAATGTTGCTAAAACGGCGTCAGAATACCCACTGTCACCCGCAAAGACAAAATTTTTTGAAGGATGTCACGTAAAGTTGTGTAGTTATCATATTATTTTAAACATTACAGATTTAGTTGAGGTCTATCATGGCGAATGACACAAGTAATCCCGGCTGGTTCGGTTTGTTCCAGAACGGTCAGCGTTACATGAAGACCTGGCCAGCTGATAAGCGCCTGGCGCCGATGTTCCCTGAGAACCGTGTCGTAACAGCCACACGCTTTGCCATCCGCTTTATGCCACCTCTGGCGATTTTTACGCTGACATGGCAAATCGCCATGGGCGGTCAGTTGGGCCCGGCAATCGCTACCGCACTGTTTGCCTGCAGTTTGCCGATGCAGGGATTGTGGTGGCTGGGTAAGCGTTCGATTACGCCGTTGCCCCCCACGCTGCTGCACTGGTTCCACGAAGTGCGCACTAAACTGGAAGAAGCGGGGCAGGCGATTGCGCCGGTCGACGGGAAGCCGACTTACCAGGCTCTGGCCGATGTGCTGAAGCGCGCCTTTAAACAGCTCGATCGCACTTTCCTCGACGATCTTTGATCGTTCAGGCCCATTTCCTGCGACGGAATGTGGGCCGAAACCGGGTTCAAATCAAAGAAAAAGTGATGCGGACAAACACGCATCGCTTTCCATGTGTAATCATTTATCCATTGTTTAAATCTTAAGCGGCCGCGACGGCCCGGGAGCAAACCATGGAAATGACCCATGCACAACGACTCATCCTCTCCAATCAATACAAAATGATGGCGATGCTGGAGCCCGAAAACGCCGAGCGCTATCGCCGTTATCAGACCATCATTGAGCGAGGTTATGGCCTGCAACTGCGCGAACTCGACAAAGAGTTTGGTGAGCTAACCGAAGCTACCTGCCGCCAGCTCATCGACATTATGGAAATGCACCATGCGCTGCATGTCTCCTGGTCGAACCTCAAAGAACCACATACCCTTGAAGAGCGCCGCCTGGCGTTTCTCGGTTTTGATGCCGCGACCGAAGCGCGCTATCTCGGTTATGTGCGCTTTATGGTAAACGTTGAAGGACGCTACACTCACTTTGATTCTGGTACCCACGGCTTTAATGCGCAGACGCCGATGTGGGAAAAATACCAACGCATGCTGGCGGTGTGGCACACTTGCCCACGTCAATATCATCTTAGCGCGAACGAAATCGCGCAGATTCTCAATGCCTGAATTAAGGAGCGATGCGTGAATTACAGGGGTTTTCTGTTTGATTTAGACGGTACGCTGGTGGATTCATTGCCTGCAGTGATCCGCGCGTGGTCACTGTGGGGCGAGCGCCACGGGCTGGCAGCGGAAGAAGTCCTGAACTTTATTCACGGTAAGCCGGCGATTAATTCATTGCGTCATTTTATGGCTGGCCAATCAGAAGAGGCGATTCAGGCGGAGTTTCTCTGGCTTGAGCGTTTAGAAGCGGAAGATACTCAGGGCGTGCAAGCCATCCCAGGGGCGAAGGCGCTTTTGGCGACCCTCAATGAGCTGCAAATTCCTTGGGCAATCGTGACGTCAGGATCGATTCCCGTGGCGCATGCGCGTCATAAAACCGCCGGTTTGCCGTTGCCGGAAGTCTTTATTACTGCTGAGAACATCAAGTTGGGCAAACCCAATCCGGAGCCTTATCTGCTCGGTGCTGAACGTCTAGGGTTGGCCGCCACAGAATGTGTGGTGGTGGAAGATGCGCCTGCAGGCATTATTGCGGGTCTGGAGGCGGGCAGTGCTGTCGTGGCCGTCAACGCACCCGTCGATGCAGCAAGACTGAACGAAGTCACTTTCCAGGTGAACACGCTGGAACCGCTGGTGGTGACATCAGCAGAAAATGGCACGTTCACATTGGCTGTCAACGGTTAACGTCCGGGCGCTTCAGTGCGCCCGAATGTCATCGCTTACAGTGGCGTATCCTGTGAAATCTCATCCAGCGACAGGCTGAAGCTCGGAATAAATACTTCGACAAAGTAATCCATCTCCGGAGAACGACGCTGTGCCAGCGTTTTTTCCAGACGAGCCTTCGCCAGCAGAAACTCATTATTACCCGCTGCCAACTCTTCCAGACACTTCACATAGGCGCAGAGCGCATCGGCCTGCTTCACCACCGCCTGTTCACTTTCGCTATGCAGATGTTCATCGATCAACGGACGGTAAGCGTCCTGCAATTCAGGCGGCAGCATCTCGATCAGCTTTTGCTGCGCAATCTTCTCGATCTTTTTATATTCATGGGCAATCTGCGCGTTGTAATACTTCACGGGCGTGGGCAAATCACCGGTTAATACTTCGCTGGCATCGTGGTACAGCGCCAGCATAGCAATGCGCTCTGCGTTGAGATTGCCATTAAACTTCTTGTTCTTAATGATGGCTAAGGCATGCGCAACCATCGCAACCTGAAGACTGTGTTCAGAAACGTTTTCGGTGCGCACATTGCGCATCAGCGGCCAGCGATTGATCAGTTTAAGACGGGAAAGGTGGGCGAAAAAGTGGCTTTGGGTCATGGAGAGTTCCTGTTCGCACGGCGGGGAGTTATGCACTCCCCGAAATGCGACCAGTATACGCGTCAGCGATTACTGACGATAGCCTTGCAGGAAACGACCAAATTTATTGATCGCCATTTCCAGATCGTCGACGCGAGGCAGTGTCACAATGCGTACGTGATCCGGCCATGGCCAGTTAAAGGCGGTACCCTGAACCAGCAGCACTTTCTCTTGTAACAGGAAATCCAATACCATTTTCTGATCGTCGAAGATGTTGAACTTCTTCGGGTCGATACGCGGGAACATGTACAACGCACCTTGCGGTTTCACACAGCTCACGCCTGGAATGTCGTTGATCAACTCCCATGCGCGTTGACGCTGTTCATACAGACGACCGCCGGGCGCGATAAACTCGCTGATGCTTTGATAGCCACCCAGTGCGGTTTGAATCGCATGTTGTGCAGGCACGTTGGCGCATAAACGCATCGACGCCAGCATTTCCAGCCCTTCAATATAGCCCTTGGCATGCTTCTTCGGACCGTTTAAGACCATCCAGCCCTGACGGAAACCCGCCACGCGATAGGTCTTAGATAATCCATTGAAGGTCACCGTCAACAGATCCGGGGCCAGCGCAGCAATGGAATGATGCTGTGATTCGTCATACAAAATCTTGTCGTAGATTTCGTCTGCAAAAATGATCAGGTTGTGCTGACGCGCAATCTCAACCACTTCCATCAACAGCTCTTTGCTGTATACCGCACCCGTTGGGTTGTTCGGGTTGATAATCACAATACCGCGCGTACGAGGCGTGATTTTACTGCGAATATCATCCAGATCCGGGAACCAACCCGCAGACTCATCACACAGATAATGCACCGCTTTACCGCTCGACAGCGAAACGGCAGCGGTCCACAGCGGATAATCCGGGGCAGGAACCAGCATCTCGTCACCGCTGTTCAGCAAGGCCTGCATGGCCTGCACAATCAGCTCGGAAACGCCGTTACCAATGTAAATATCTTCAACGGTAACATCGCGCATATCACGCGCCTGGTAGTGCTGCATAATGGCTTTACGCGCCGAATACAGACCTTTCGAATCACAATAGCCTTGTGAACTTGGCAAATTGCGAATCACATCCACCAGAATTTCATCGGGGGCTTCAAAACCAAACGGGGCAGGGTTGCCAATGTTCAGTTTGAGAACTTTGTTGCCTTCTTCTTCAAGACGCTTTGCTTCTTTCAGTACCGGACCACGGATGTCATAACAGACATTTTCCAGCTTGCCGGATTTATCAATTTGAAAATTCATCGTTACCGCCTTAACGGGCAGAGTCCTTTAACCTGCCACCAAAAACAAACCAGCCCAATTTACTCCTCTCACCGTAACAAAAGAAGGGCAGCCGTAGGTTTTGGCGCGTTTGCCAATCATTCCCATTCCAGGTGGCGTAAAAAGCATGCCTCACAAGTTATTCTGGTCTATAAAACTAGTAATGCTATCTGTGGTAACATTAAATGCTGGCGTTGTCTTATGGGACTGTAAACCCCTTTATCCATAGGTAAGGGGCGCCATTGAGAAATTTTTTATTTACATCTTGGGTAAAAAATCATTAGCGACCTGATGAAATAGTTAAAGGAATCTTGTTGGACGCCGAATAAATGTGCAGTGCGGTTGAAGCCAGGACTGGTGCCAGAAAATGTCACGAATTCTCATTCACTTTACGCTGGCAGGATTAAGCCCTGTACCGAGAAAGATTCCGATGGCAATCGCGGGTTAAATAGCATTTACACTGTAACTTTAACGCTTGTGATGCAGTTTCAGAACCAGGGGGGTTAAAATTTGACCAGCGTTGTGGCAGGATGTGCCGGAAAAGGGATTTGGTCAAAAATTGCGATGTTTTGTACAAAAACATTTCCCTTTAAAGCGTAAAAATGATTAAGTATAATTTATTATTTGATGCACTTTACCGCTTCGCATCACCATAACATGATGTTATCTCTTTTTGACCCGCAGGCCTTTTTCGCGGGAAACTAGACAACTACGCAGCTTCCAGCACCTGTGCGACATACGTCTTCGTACCCGAAGTTGTTCTGTCTTTATAGACGGCGCTCCTCTGCTTGACAGAGTGACGTATCCGTCGGCATCCGCCTGACACGATTTTTTCATGACAGCTCCACACAGGGCTGTCATTAAGCACCATTACCTATTATCTCTTTGATAACTAAGGTAATACACCAGGGTAGTAGTTTTAAAAAATCTTATAAGTGAAGAAAAAACATGACTAATGCAAATCGTCCGATACTGAATCTCGACCTCGATCTGCTGCGTACTTTTGTTGCTGTTGCTGACTTAAATACTTTTGCAGCTGCGGCTGCGGCAGTATGCAGAACGCAATCGGCAGTAAGCCAGCAGATGCAACGTCTGGAACAATTGGTAGGTAAAGAGCTGTTTGCCAGACATGGACGTAATAAACTGCTGACGGAGCATGGCATCCAGTTGCTGGGCTACGCCAGAAAGATCCTTCGTTTTAACGACGAAGCCTGTACCTCTTTAATGTACAGCAACATCCAGGGCGTGCTGACCATCGGCGCTTCTGATGATACCTCTGATACTATCCTGCCGTTCCTGCTTAACCGCGTGACGTCGGTGTATCCGAAGCTGGCCATTGATGTGCGTGTTAAACGCAACCCGTTCATGATGGAAATGTTGAATCAGGGTGAGGTCGATCTGGTTGTCACCACGTCCAGTCCTGGTAATTTCACCTATCAGGTCCTGCGTACTTCTCCAACGTTATGGTATTGCGCGGCGGATTATATCTTCCAGCGCGGCGAAGCCATTCCATTGGTGTTACTGGATGAGCCAAGCCCGTACCGTGACATGGCGATCGATCACCTGAACGAAGCTGGCATCCCATGGCGCATCTCTTATGTTGCTTCAACGCTGGCAGCGGTCCGTGCGGCAGTGAAAGCGGGTCTGGGTGTGACAGCACGTCCGGTTGAGATGATGAGCCCAGAACTGCGCGTGATGGGTGCTGCAGAAGGTCTGCCGGTATTGCCGGACACCCAGTACCTGCTGTGTCGCAATCCAGACAGTGATAACGAGTTGGCGCTGGCGATCTTCAACGCGATGCAATCGACCAATGATCCTTACAATCTGACGGCAAATACAGATGGTTCACTGCTGCTGGATGACGAAGAGTAAGGAGAACAATAGCGGGTTATTCGGTGTGATTGGAATACCGGTTAATTGTTAAAACTTGCGAAAATAAGCCTTAGACTGATAATCATCAGCTAAGGCTTTTTTTATGCGTTTTATATCATCATTTCTGGCGCGATTTGCGACGGATAATTTTCCTATCTTCCTGAAAAATGAAAATTGTTCCATTTTTACTCAAAGTGGAACTTCTTTATCATTTCGTGCCATCTTTCCCTGACCCAGCAATGGCGTCATTCGCCGATTTTTACAGCAAAAAACACCATTATGTGTTCTGGATCAAAAAAATACCCCCTATAAGGGGGGGGAAATCCCCGCAAGACCTGTCAAAATATGATTGTTAAATGCACGATCCATGCATGTGAATACCCGCTACACTGAAATTAACCTCACAAACTGAAGCGATTTAGCTGGTATGATGGGGTTCATTTGTTAATAATATGCTACGGGTGTTAATTAATGTTTGGATGCTTTTGTCAAAGTTGACAAAAGGTTATAGAAAGGAGTAAAAAACCCCATAAAATTGCTGCCTATATGATAATGACAGCATAGTTTACAAGGTTTTTTATCCTTCCCTTGAATTCATGTGGTGTGTTTGCTGCGACAGTGCAGGATGCCATCGCCACTTTTGATGAGTAAGCAAAGAGTATGTCGACAACCACAGAAGTGATCGCTCATCACTGGGCGTTTATTGTTTTTATTGTTCTTGCATTCGGCCTGTGTGCCTTCATGTTGACCGGCGGTTGGTTGTTAGGTGGACGTGCACGTGCGCGCCACAAAGATACCCCGTTTGAGTCGGGTATCGAATCCGTCGGTGATACCCATATTCGCCTCTCCGCTAAATTCTATCTGGTTGCGATGTTCTTCGTTATTTTCGACGTCGAAGCCCTCTATTTATACGCATGGTCGACTTCAATCCGTGAAAGCGGTTGGGTTGGCTTTGTCGAAGCCGCAATTTTCATTTTGGTGCTATTGGCAGGCCTGGTTTATCTGGTGCGCATCGGTGCGCTGGATTGGGCTCCTGCGCGTCGTCGCGTAGTGGTCAAATCAATCCCGGTCAGCCACAACCACACCAACCCTCATAAGCAGTAAAAGCGAGGCAATAAGATGGACTACACGCTGACACGCGTAGACCCGAACGGCGGCGGTGATAACGATCGTTATCCTCTGCAGAAACAGGAGATTGTTACCGATCCCCTGGAGCAGCACGTTCATCGCAGCGTCTACATGGGCAAACTCGAACATGCCCTGCATGACATGGTGAACTGGGGTCGTAAAAACTCTCTGTGGCCGTACAACTTCGGTCTTTCCTGTTGCTACGTGGAGATGACCACGTCATTCACCGCAGTGCATGACGTGGCGCGTTTTGGTGCGGAAGTTATGCGTGCCTCTCCACGTCAGGCTGATTTCATGGTGATAGCCGGTACGCCGTTTACCAAAATGGCGCCGGTTATTCAGCGTTTGTATGACCAGATGCTGGAACCGAAATGGGTGATCTCCATGGGCGCCTGTGCTAACTCGGGCGGCATGTACGACATCTACTCCGTGGTGCAAGGCGTGGATAAATTCCTGCCAGTTGACGTGTACATTCCGGGCTGCCCGCCGCGCCCTGAGGCTTACATGCAAGCGCTGCTGTTGCTGCGCGAGTCCATCGGCAAAGAGCGTCGTCCACTGTCGTGGGTGGTGGGTGATCAGGGTGTTTATCGCGCCAATATGCAGCCAGAGCGTGAAAGAAAACGCGGTGAGCGTATTGCCGTCACTAACCTGAGAACGCCTGACGAAGTCTAAGCTTCCCGTACACGGATGGCACAACGGCCGCAGCAGAACATCACAATTTAATGTGCGCCGCCATCCTGACGCCTTCTTTTAGCGCCTGATTACAGGCCGGAATGGTGAGTAACGTATGACAGATTTAACCACGCAAGATCTCGCTCAGCCTTCATGGCAAACCCGCGACCACCTGGATGATCCAGTGGTCGGCGAGCTGCGTAACCGTTTTGGGCCGGATGCCTTTACCGTTCAGGCCACCCGCACCGGGATTCCGGTGGTTTGGGTGAAGCGTGAACAGTTACTGGAAATTGTCGAATTCCTGCGTAAGCTGCCGAAGCCGTATGTCATGTTGTATGACTTACACGGTTTCGATGAGCGTCTACGTACCAACCGCGCCGGTTTGCCCGCCGCGGATTTTTCCGTTTTCTATCACCTGCTGTCGATTGAACGCAACCGCGACATCATGCTCAAGGTGGCGCTGTCGGAAAACGATCTGAATGTGCCGACCATCACCAAAATTTTCGCCAATGCCAACTGGTATGAGCGCGAAACCTGGGAGATGTTTGGTATCACCTTCAATGGCCATCCACATCTGACGCGCATCATGATGCCGCAAACCTGGGAAGGCCATCCGCTGCGTAAAGATTACCCAGCGCGTGCCACTGAATTCGATCCGTTTGAACTGACTAAGCAGAAAGAAGATCTGGAGATGGAGGCGTTGACCTTCAAGCCCGAAGATTGGGGCATGAAGCGCAGCACCACCAATGAGGACTTTATGTTCCTCAACCTCGGTCCGAACCACCCATCAGCACACGGTGCCTTCCGTATCATCCTGCAGTTGGATGGCGAAGAGATCGTCGATTGCGTACCGGACGTTGGTTACCACCATCGTGGTGCCGAGAAGATGGGCGAGCGTCAATCATGGCACAGCTACATTCCGTACACCGACCGTATCGAGTATCTCGGCGGCTGCGTAAACGAGATGCCATACGTGCTGGCGGTGGAAAAATTAGCCGGTATCACCGTGCCGGATCGCGTCAACGTGATCCGCGTGATGTTGTCTGAGCTGTTCCGTATCAACAGCCACTTGCTGTACATCTCCACTTTTATTCAGGACGTCGGCGCGATGACACCGGTGTTCTTTGCCTTTACCGATCGTCAGAAAATCTATGACGTGGTGGAAGCGATTACCGGTTTCCGTATGCACCCGGCGTGGTTCCGCATTGGCGGCGTGGCGCATGACCTGCCGAAAGGGTGGGAGCGTTTGCTGCGTGACTTCCTCGACTGGATGCCAAAGCGTCTGCGAGAGTATGACAAAGCCGCACTGCGTAACACCGTACTGATTGGCCGTTCAAAAGGCGTTGCCGCCTACAACATGGACGAAGCGCTGGCGTGGGGCACCACCGGTGCTGGCCTGCGTGCCACCGGTCTTGACTTCGACGTGCGCAAATGGCGCCCGTATTCAGGCTACGAAAACTTCGACTTTGAGATCCCTGTCGGCGCCGGCATCAGTGATGCTTACACCCGCGTTCAGCTCAAGATGGAAGAGATGTGGCAGTCGCTGCGCATTCTGGAACAGTGCCTGAAAAACATGCCGGAAGGCCCGTTCAAAGCGGATCATCCGCTGACCACGCCGCCACCAAAAGAGCGCACGCTGCAGCACATTGAAACCCTGATCACTCACTTCCTGCAGGTGTCGTGGGGTCCGGTGATGCCGGCCAACGAATCCTTCCAGATGATTGAAGCGACCAAAGGGATCAACAGCTACTACCTGACCAGCGATGGCAGCACCATGAGCTACCGCACCCGCGTGCGTACGCCAAGCTTCCCGCACCTGCAGCAGATCCCATCGGTGATCCGCGGCAGCCTGGTATCCGACTTGATCGTGTACCTCGGTAGTATCGATTTTGTTATGTCAGACGTGGACCGCTAATTATGCACGATCAAAAAATTGCTATTCACACTATCGACCCTGATGAGGTCTTTGTGCTGAGCGAGACCGAGCACCACGCTATCGAGCACGAAAAACACCATTACGAAGATGCGCGCGCCGCCTCAATTGAAGCGTTGAAGATCGTGCAGAAGCAGCGTGGCTGGGTGCCAGATGGTGCAATCGGTGCCATTGCTGATGTACTCGGCATTCCTGCCAGTGACGTGGAGGGTGTGGCAACGTTTTATAGCCAGATCTATCGCACGCCGGTGGGGCGCCATGTCATCCGTTACTGCGACAGCGTGGTGTGTCACATCACCGGTTTCCAGGGCATTCAGGCGGCACTCGAGCAGAACCTGAACATCAAACCGGGCCAGACCACCACCGATGGCCGCTTTACCCTGTTGCCAACCTGCTGTCTGGGCAACTGCGATAAAGGCCCAACCATGATGGTGGATGAAGATACCCACGTTCATCTGACGCCGGAAGGCATCGCCAAACTGCTGGAGCAGTATCAATGACCATTAAACAGATCATTCGTACTGCGGAAACCCATCCACTGACCTGGCGTCTGCGTGACGACAAGCAGCCAGTATGGATCGATGAATATCGCAGTAAAAACGGTTATGTCGGTGCGGATAAAGCATTGAAAGGCATGAGCCAGGACGAAATCGTTGCCGCGGTGAAAGACTCCGGTCTGAAAGGTCGCGGTGGTGCAGGCTTTAACACTGGCCTGAAGTGGAGCCTGATGCCGAAAGACGAATCCATGAACATCCGTTACCTGCTGTGTAACGCCGATGAGATGGAGCCGGGCACCTATAAAGACCGCCTGCTAATGGAGCAAATGCCGCATCAGCTGGTGGAAGGCATGCTGATCAGTGCGTTCGCGCTGAAAGCCTACCGTGGTTACATCTTCCTGCGTGGCGAGTATATCGAAGCGGCAGTGCATCTGCGCCGTGCGATTGCGGAAGCCACCGAAGCGGGCTACCTCGGTAAAAACATTCTTGGCAGCGGTTTCGACTTTGAGCTGATCGTCCACACCGGCGCAGGTCGTTATATCTGTGGTGAAGAGACTGCACTGATCAACTCACTGGAAGGCCGCCGCGCGAACCCACGTTCAAAGCCGCCGTTCCCGGCGAGTGCCGGCGTGTGGGGCAAGCCTACCTGCGTGAATAACGTAGAAACCTTGTCGAATGTGCCCGCTATCCTCCTTAACGGCGTTGACTGGTACAAGAACATCTCTACCAGCGAAGACACCGGCACCAAGATGATGGGCTTCTCCGGTCGCGTGAAAATCCTGGCGTGTGGGAACTGCCGTTTGGCACCACCGCGCGTGAGATTCTGGAAGATTATGCCGGTGGCATGCGCGATGGCCTGAAGTTTAAAGCCTGGCAGCCAGGCGGAGCAGGTACTGATTTTCTGACCGATCAGCATCTTGATCTGCCAATGGAATTTGCCAGCATCGGTAAAGCCGGCAGCCGTTTAGGCACGGCATTGGCGATGGCGGTCGATCATGAAATCGGCATGGTTTCCCTGGTGCGTAACCTGGAAGAGTTCTTCGCGCGCGAGTCCTGCGGTTGGTGTACGCCATGCCGTGATGGCTTGCCATGGAGCGTGAAGATCCTGCGCGCGCTGGAGCAGAAAAAAGGCCAGCCGGGTGATATCGAAACCCTGCTGCAACTCTGCCGCCAGCTCGGCCCAGGTAAAACCTTCTGTGCCCACGCACCGGGTGCCGTAGAGCCATTGCAGAGCGCGATTAAATATTTCCGTGAAGAGTTTGAAGCCGGCATTGCGCCGCAGGTGTTTGGCAATACCCGATCGATCGGTGGTATTCAGCCCAACCTGCTGAAAGCGCGCTGGTAATCAGCCGCCGTACACGGAATTCACCCTGAGCCTTAACGGCTTGGGGGGCAGAATTAGATGTTTAACGCTCGTCTTAGGGCGAGCCTTACGGAAGCATGTTCACTATGGCTACAATCCATGTAGACGGTAAAGAATATGATGTGAACGGAGCGGACAACCTGTTGCAGGCGTGTCTCTCTCTGGGCCTTGATATTCCTTATTTTTGCTGGCATCCGGCGCTGGGAAGCGTGGGAGCCTGCCGCCAGTGCGCGGTGAAGCAATTCCAGAATGCCGAAGATACCCGCGGTCGCCTTGTTATGTCATGCATGACACCGGCGTCGGACGGCACCTTTATTTCCATCGACGATGGCGAAGCGAAAGAGTTTCGTGAAAGCGTGGTGGAATGGCTGATGACCAACCACCCGCACGACTGTCCGGTGTGCGAAGAGGGCGGTAACTGCCACCTGCAAGATATGACGGTGATGACGGGCCACAGTTTCCGTCGTTATCGCTTCACCAAACGTACCCACCAGAATCAGGATCTCGGCCCGTTCATCTCTCATGAAATGAACCGCTGCATCGCCTGCTATCGCTGTGTGCGTTACTACAAAGATTATGCCGATGGCAAAGATCTCGGCGTTTACGGTGCACACGACAACGTCTACTTCGGCCGCCCGGAAGATGGCACGCTGGAGAGCGAATTCTCCGGTAACCTGGTCGAAATCTGCCCGACCGGCGTGTTCACCGATAAAACTCACTCCGAACGCTATAACCGTAAATGGGATATGCAGTTCGCGCCGAGCGTCTGCCAGCAGTGCAGCGTGGGTTGTAACACCAGCCCAGGCGAACGCTATGGTGAATTGCGTCGTATTGAGAACCGCTACAACGGCACCGTGAACCACTACTTCCTGTGTGACCGTGGTCGTTTCGGCTATGGCTATGTCAACCTTAAGGATCGTCCACGCCATCCGGTGCAGAAGCGCGGCAACGATTGGGTCAGCCTGAATGCTGAACAAGCGGTGAATGTGGCGGCTGACGTGCTGCGTCAGGCGAAGCGTGTGATCGGGATTGGCTCACCGCGTGCCAGCATTGAAAGCAACTTCGCGCTGCGTGAACTCGTCGGCGCGGAAAACTTCTCAACCGGTATGCCTGCGGGTGAGCAAGCGCGTGTAGAGCTGATGCTGAAAGTGTTGCAGGAAGGCGGTATCTACACGCCGTCACTGCGCGAAATGGAAAGTTACGATGCGGTGCTGGTGCTGGGTGAAGATTTGACTCAGGTCGGTGCGCGCGTGGCGCTCTCTGTGCGTCAGGCGGTCAAAGGCAAAGCACGTGAAATGGCAGCAGCACAGAAAGTGGCTGACTGGCAGATCGCGGCCATCCTTAACATCGGCCAGCACGCGAAACATCCGCTGTTTGTCACCAACGTCGATGAAACGCGTTTGGATGACATCGCCGCGTGGAGCTATCGCGCGCCGGTGGAAGATCAGGCACGTCTTGGCTTCGCCATCGCTAATGCCCTGGATGAAACGGCCCCGGCCGTCAGTGGCTTCGACAGCAAGCTGAACGGCAAGCTGGATGTGGTGGTACAGGCGTTAGCCGGTGCGAGAAAACCACTGATCATCTCCGGTACCCACTCTGGTAGCACCGCGATGATTGAAGCGGCAGCCAACGTGGCGAAAGCACTGAAAGGTCGTGGTGCCGATGTCGGGATTACCTTCCTGGCGGGCGCGGCTAACAGCTTTGGTCTCGGCCTGATGGGCGGCCAATCGCTGGATAGCGCGCTGCAACAGTTGGATAAAGGTGAAGCGGAAGCGCTGGTGGTGCTGGAAAATGATCTCTATCGCCACGCGCCGAAAGCCACCGTTGATGCCGCATTGCACAACACCGCACACGTGATTGTGGTTGATCACCAACGTACCGCCACGCTGGAGAAAGCCGGTCTGGTGCTCTCCACGGCGAGCTTCGCCGAGAGCGACGGTACCTCGATCAACCAGGAAGGCCGCGCCCAGCGTTTCTTCCAGGTTTACGATCCGTCTTACTACGACAACAGCATTGTGATGCTGGAGAGCTGGCGCTGGCTGCACTCGCTGCACAGCACCGTCGAAAGCCGCCAGATTGACTGGACGCTGCTGGATCACGTCATCGATGCCACCGTTGCGGCGCTGCCACAGTTGAAAGGCATCAAAGATGCTGCTCCGGATGCCAGCTTCCGTATTCGTGGTCAGAAACTGGCGCGTTCACCGCATCGTAACAGTGGCCGTACCGCGATGCGTGCCAACATCAGCGTGCATGAACCGCGTCAGCCGCAGGATAACGACACCATGTTTGCCTTCTCGATGGAAGGGAACAACCAGCCAGGCGCACCGCGTTCGCAGATTCCTTTTGCCTGGGCACCAGGCTGGAACTCCCCGCAGGCATGGAACAAATTCCAGGCTGAAGTGGGTGGTAAA
Organism: Pantoea rodasii; assembly: GCF_002095465.1. Taxonomy (GTDB): domain Bacteria; phylum Pseudomonadota; class Gammaproteobacteria; order Enterobacterales; family Enterobacteriaceae; genus Pantoea; species Pantoea rodasii. The sequence continues at coordinate 17,605 of NZ_MLFP01000086.1, forward strand.
CTGCGTCACGGCGATCCGGGCGTGCGTCTGTTTGAAGCCGGTGAAGGTTCACTGCCATGGTTTACCACCGTGCCAGAAAGCTTCGTCGAAGGTGCGCAATACCGTGTTGCCCCTTACTACCAGCTGTTTGGTAGCGAAGAGATGACCCAGCGTTCGCCAACCTTCCAGAAGCGTATGTCGCCAGCCACGCTGGTGATTAACCCGGCTGATGCGGAAAAACTCGGCGTGAACAACGGCTCTGCGGTTGAACTGGTGTGTGCCGGTGAAACCCTGCAGTTGCCCGTGCGTTTATCCACTTCCCTGCAAGCAGGGCAGGTGGGGCTGCCGCTGGGCATGCCAGGTGTACCGCCGTTCCTTTCGGGTGCGCAAATTGACAAACTGCAGGAGGCCGCGCAATGAGCTGGCTGACACCGGACGTTATCGACATCCTCCTCCAAATCGTCAAAACGATTGTGATCTTGCTGGTGGTGGTGGGTTGTGGTGCCTTCATGAGTTTCGCCGAGCGTCGTCTGCTCGGCCTGTGGCAGAACCGTTATGGTCCAAACCGTGTGGGCTGGGGCGGATCGCTGCAGCTCGCGGCGGACATGATCAAAATGTTCTTTAAAGAGGACTGGGTTCCGCCGTTTACCGATCGCTTCATCTTTACCCTGGCGCCAGTGATTGCCTTTGTTTCGCTGCTGCTGGCGTTTGCCATTGTGCCGGTTTCGCCGACCTGGATGGTGACAGACCTGAATATCGGTCTGCTGTTCTTCCTGATGATGGCTGGCCTGGCGGTTTACGCCGTGCTGTTCGCCGGTTGGTCGAGTAACAACAAATACTCGTTGTTGGGTGCGATGCGTGCTTCGGCGCAGACGCTGAGCTACGAAGTGTTCCTTGGCCTGTCGCTGATGGGTGTGGTAGCGCAAGCCGGTTCATTCAACATGAACGCCATCGTCGAGAGTCAGGCGCACCTGTGGAACATCATTCCGCAGTTCTTCGGTTTCATCACCTTCTGCATCGCGGGCGTCGCGGTTTGTCACCGCCATCCGTTTGACCAGCCAGAAGCGGAGCAGGAACTGGCCGATGGTTACCACATTGAATACGCCGGTATGAAGTTCGGTCTGTTCTTTGTCGGTGAATATGTGGCTATCACCACCGTTTCAGCGTTGATCGTGACGCTGTTCTTCGGTGGCTGGCACGGACCATTTCTGCCGCCATTCATCTGGTTCGCCCTGAAAACGGCGTTCTTTATGGTGATGTTTATCCTGATTCGTGCTGCGCTGCCGCGTCCACGTTATGACCAGGTGCTGTCGTTCGGCTGGAAAGTGTGTCTGCCGTTGACGTTATTGAACCTGCTGGCAACCGCCGCAGTGATTCTGTACAGCGCGCAGTAAGGGGTTTTGAGATGACTTTAAAAGATATTGTCGTTGGCTTCGGCACGACAGTGCGCAGTATCTGGATGATAGGCATGCATGCCTTCGCCAAGCGCGAAACCCAGATGTATCCAGAAGAGCCAGTGTATCTGCCACCACGCTATCGTGGCCGTATTGTGCTGACGCGCGATCCGGATGGGGAAGAGCGCTGCGTTGCCTGTAACCTGTGTGCGGTAGCTTGCCCAGTGGGATGTATCTCGCTGCAGAAAGCCGAAACCAAAGATGGCCGTTGGTATCCGGAGTTCTTCCGCATCAACTTCTCGCGCTGTATCTTCTGCGGTCTGTGTGAAGAAGCGTGCCCAACCACCGCGATTCAGCTGACCCCAGACTTTGAACTGGGTGAGTTTAAGCGTCAGGATCTGGTGTACGAGAAGCAGGACCTGTTGATTTCCGGTCCGGGTAAATATCCGGAGTACAACTTCTATCGTATGGCTGGTATGGCGATCGACGGAAAAGAGAAGGGCGAAGCGGAAAACGAAGCCAAGCCCATCGACGTCAAAAGCTTATTACCTTAAGGAGCCAGGTATGGAATTTGCGTTTTATCTTTGCGGACTGGTGGCGATTTTGACGACATTGCGCGTCATTACCCACACCAATCCGGTGCATGCGCTGCTGTACCTGATCGTCTCGCTGCTTTCCATTGCGGGCGTGTTCTTCTCGATGGGTGCTTACTTTGCCGGTGCGCTGGAAATCATCGTCTACGCCGGTGCCATTATGGTGCTGTTCGTGTTCGTGGTGATGATGCTGAACCTGGGCAAAACCCAGCAGGACCAGGAACGCGAGTGGCTCAAGCCGTCGTTGTGGGTTGGTCCAGGCATCGTGTCACTGCTGCTGCTGGCGGTGATGATTTACGCCATCAGCACCGCGCAGGATCAGGGCATTGATGGCACGGTCATCGACGCTAAAGCGGTGGGTATCAGCTTATTTGGTCCTTACGTTCTGGCGGTTGAGCTGGCATCAATGCTGCTGCTGGCCGGTTTGGTGGTGGCCTTCCATATCGGACGTGAAGAGCGTCAGGGCGAAGTGATGAGCAGTCGCCACGCTGACGCACAAGCGAATAAGGAGGATCACGCATGATCCCGTTACAACACGGCCTGATGTTGGCTGCTGTGCTGTTTGTTCTCGGCCTGACCTCGCTGGTGCTGCGCCGCAACTTGCTGTTTATGCTGATTGGTCTGGAGATCATGATCAACGCCGCCGCGCTTGCGCTGGTGGTGGCAGGCAGCTATTGGGGACAAGCTGACGGCCAGGTGATGTACATTCTGGCGATCAGCCTCGCGGCAGCGGAAGCCAGTATCGGTCTGGCACTGCTGCTCCAGCTCTATCGTCGTCGTCAGACGTTGAACATTGACACAGTGAGCGAGATGCGCGGATGAATCTTCTCTATTTAACCGTATTATTTCCGCTGATTGGCTTCCTGCTATTGGCGTTTTCCCGTGGTCGCTGGTCGGAGAACCTGTCGGCAGCGGTGGGAATGGGTTCAGTCGGCCTCGCGGCATTGACCACCGTTTTCGTCGGTATGGATTTCTTCAGCAACGGACAACAACCTTCTACCCAGGCTCTGTGGACCTGGATGCAGGTCGGCCACTTTGATATCAAAGTGAACCTGGTGCTGGACGGCTTGTCGCTGACCATGCTCTCAGTGGTGACTGGCGTGGGTTTCCTCATCCACATGTTCGCTTCCTGGTACATGCGCGGTGAAGAGGGCTATTCACGCTTCTTCGCATACACCAACCTGTTCATCGCGAGCATGGTGGTGTTGGTGCTGGCCGATAACCTGATGCTGATGTATCTCGGTTGGGAAGGCGTAGGCCTGTGCTCTTATCTGCTGATTGGCTTCTACTACAGCAATCCAGAGAACGGTAAAGCGGCGATGAAAGCGTTCATCATTACCCGTGTGGGTGATGTGTTCCTGGCATTCGCGCTGTTCATTCTCTACAACGAACTGGGCACGCTCAACTTCCGCGAGCTGGTGGAACTGGCACCGGCGCACTTTGCTGCTGACAACCACATGCTGCAGTGGGCAACCCTGATGCTGTTAGGGGGTGCGGTCGGTAAATCTGCACAGCTGCCGTTGCAAACCTGGCTGGCCGATGCGATGGCCGGTCCAACGCCGGTATCTGCACTGATCCATGCCGCCACCATGGTCACCGCGGGTGTTTACCTGATTGCTCGTACCCATGGCCTGTTCCTGCTGACGCCGGAAGTGCTGCATCTGGTCGGCATTATCGGTGCGATTACGCTGGTGCTGGCGGGCTTTGCCGCGTTGGTACAAACCGATATTAAACGCGTGCTGGCTTACTCAACCATGAGTCAGATCGGCTACATGTTCCTGGCGCTGGGCGTACAGGCATGGGACGCGGCGATTTTCCACCTGATGACGCATGCCTTCTTTAAAGCACTGCTGTTCCTTTCTTCGGGTTCGGTCATTCTGGCCTGCCACCACGAGCAGAACATCTTCAAAATGGGCGGCCTGCGTAAGAGCATCCCATTGGTGTACACCTGCTTCCTGGTCGGCGGCGCAGCGCTGGCGGCACTGCCGCTGATTACCGCAGGTTTCTACAGTAAGGATGAAATCCTGTTCGGTGCGCTGGCAAATGGTCACATCAATCTGATGGTGGCGGGTCTGGTCGGTGCATTCCTGACCTCGATCTACACCTTCCGCATGATCTTCATCGTGTTCCACGGCGAAGAGAAAATTCATGCGCACGCGGGTAAAGGCATTACTCACCATCTGCCGCTGATTGTGCTGCTGGTACTTTCCACCTTCATTGGCGCGTTGATTACGCCACCGCTGGCGGGTGTGCTGCCGCAGAATGAGTTTGGCGAAGGCGGCAAAGTGACACTGGAAATCGCTTCAGGCGTGGTGGCGATTGCCGGCATCCTGATTGCTGCTGCCCTATGGTTAGGCAAACGTCAGCTGGTGACAAGCATCGCCAACAGCGCGCCGGGCCGTTTCTTCGGCACCTGGTGGTTCGCGGCATGGGGCTTCGACTGGCTGTATGACAAGGTGTTCGTAAAACCTTATCTCGGCATTGCCTGGCTGCTGAAGCGCGATCCGTTGAACTCACTGATGAACTTGCCTGCGCTGCTGTCGCGTATTGGCAATAAAGGGTTGGTAGTGAGTGAGAACGGTTACGTGCGCTGGTATGTGGCTTCCATGAGTGTCGGTGCCGTGGTGGTACTGGCGCTGATGCTGGTGATTTAAAGATTGATGAGCGGGGCGGGTTCGCTCGCCCAATTAGAATGTCAAAAATTGCCTGATGTATGGCAATAAAAAGGGAATGTACGCCGTGTTATTACCTTGGCTAATAATTATACCCTTCGTCGGGGGCTTACTCTGCTGGTTAGCAGAGCGCCTCGGCGCAAAAGTGCCGCGCTGGATCGCCATGATCACCATGGGTCTGACGCTGGCACTCGGCCTGCAGTTGTGGCTGCAGGGAGGCTATTCACTGACGCAGGCTTCGGGCATGCCGCAGTGGCAATCCACTTTCTCCGTACCGTGGATCCCGCGCTTTGGCATCAACTTCCATCTGGCAATCGACGGTCTGTCGCTGCTGATGGTGGTACTGACCGGTTTACTTGGTTTGATGGCGGTGCTCTGTTCCTGGAACGAAATTGAGAAGTATCAGGGCTTCTTCCACCTCAACCTGATGTGGATCCTCGGTGGTGTGATTGGCGTGTTCCTCTCCATCGACATGTTCCTGTTCTTCTTCTTCTGGGAAATGATGCTGGTGCCGATGTATTTCCTCATCGCGCTCTGGGGTCATAAAGCCTCTGACGGTAAAACCCGTATCAGTGCCGCCACCAAATTCTTCATCTATACCCAGGCATCGGGTCTGGTGATGTTGATTGCGATTCTGGGGCTGGTGTTTGTGCACTATAACGCGACGGGCGTCTGGACCTTCAGCTATGAAGAATTGCTGAAACCCCGATGTCGCACAACGTTGAATATCTGCTGATGCTGGGCTTCTTTATCGCTTTCGCGGTAAAAATGCCGGTGGTGCCGTTACACGGTTGGTTGCCGGACGCACACAGCCAGGCACCTACTGCCGGTTCCGTTGACCTCGCCGGTATCTTGCTGAAAACCGCCGCTTACGGCTTACTGCGCTTCAGTCTGCCACTGTTCCCGAATGCTTCCGCTGAGTTTGCGCCGATTGCCATGTGGCTCGGTCTGTTGGGTATCTTCTACGGTGCCTGGATGGCGTTCTCCCAGACGGATATCAAACGTCTGATTGCTTATACCTCCGTTTCGCACATGGGCTTCGTACTGATTGCCATCTACACCGGCAGCCAGCTGGCGTTCCAGGGCGCGGTTATCCAGATGATTGCGCACGGCTTGTCCGCCGCAGCACTGTTCATCTTGTGTGGCCAGCTGTATGAACGTCTGCATACGCGTGATTTGCGTCAGATGGGCGGTTTGTGGTCGCGCATTAAATGGATTCCAGGACTGTCGCTGTTCTTTGCGGTGGCCAACCTCGGTATGCCGGGCACCGGTAACTTTGTCGGCGAATTTATGATTCTGACCGGCAGTTTCCAGGTGGTGCCGGTGATTATTGTGATTGCCACCTTTGGTCTGGTGTTTGCCTCGGTGTATTCGCTGGTCATGATGCAGCGTGCGTACTACGGCGAAGCGAAATCGAAAGATCCGCTGCCGGGCATGTCACCGCGTGAATTTATGACGATCGGCGTGCTGGTGGTGCTGCTGGTTCTGCTGGGTGTGTATCCTCAGCCGATTCTGGATACTTCCCATGCTGCGATGAGCAATATTCAGCAGTGGTTTACCGCTTCAATTTCAACTACAAGGCCGTAATTCGCCATGACAATAACTCCTCAACATCTGATTGCGTTACTGCCGCTGTTGATCGTCGGATTGACGGTGGTGGTGGTGATGCTGTCCATTGCGTGGCGACGCAACCACTTTGTTAATGCCACGCTGACGGTCATTGGCCTTAACGTTGCGCTGTTTTCACTGTGGTTTGTCGGTCATGTCGGTGCCATGGATGTCACGCCGCTGCTGCGCGTTGACGGTTACTCGATGTTCTATACCGCACTGGTGCTGCTCGCCAGTCTGGCAACCTGTACTTTCGCTTATCCGTGGCTGGCCGGTTTCCCGGACAACAAAGATGAGTTCTATCTGTTAGTGCTGATTGCTGCACTGGGTGGGATTGTACTGGCCAGTGCTAACCATCTGGCAGCGCTGTTTATCGGTATCGAGCTGCTGTCACTGCCGTTGTTTGGCTTGATTGGTTATGCCTTCCGTCAGAAGCGCTCGCTGGAAGCGGCACTGAAGTACATGATCCTGTCCGCTGCGGCGTCATCGTTCCTGATCTTTGGTATCGCACTGATTTATGCCGATTCCGGTAGCCTGAGCTTTGTGCAGTTGGGCAAGAGCCTGAATGACAGCATGATGCACCAGCCGCTACTGCTGGTTGGCTTGGGTATGATGATCATCGGTCTTGGCTTCAAGCTGTCACTGGTGCCGTTCCATCTGTGGACGCCAGATGTCTATCAGGGTGCGCCTGCACCGGTGTCAACCTTCCTGGCCACCGCCAGCAAGATCGCCATCTTTGGCGTGGTGATGCGCTTGTTCCTGTACGCGCCAGTCACAGACAGCGAAGCGGTGCGCACCGTACTCGGTGTGATCGCCTTTGTATCGATTCTGTTCGGTAACCTGATGGCGATTTCGCAGAGCAACATCAAACGTCTGCTGGGTTACTCGTCTATCGCCCATCTCGGCTATCTGCTGGTGTCGCTAATTGCGGTGAAAACCCATCAGCTGTCGCTGGAAACCGCCGGTGTTTACCTGGCCGGTTATCTGTTCAGCAGCCTCGGCGCGTTCGGTGTGGTCAGCCTGATGTCCAGCCCGTACCGTGGACCGGATGCCGATACGCTGTACTCTTACCGTGGTCTGTTCTGGCACCGTCCGATTCTGTCAGCGGTGATGACCGTGATGATGCTGTCTCTGGCCGGTATCCCGATGACGCTGGGCTTTATTGGTAAATTCTACGTGATTGCTTCCGGTGTGAATGCGCACCTGTGGTGGCTGACTGCGGCAGTGGTTGCCGGTAGTGCGATTGGTCTTTATTACTATCTGCGCGTGACGGTGAGCCTGTACCTCAGCCCACCAGAACTGCACACGCGCGATCGTGATACGCCAGCCAACTGGGCGTTCACCGCCGGTGGTGTGGTGGTGCTGATCTCTGCGATTTTAGTACTGCTGCTAGGTGTTTACCCGCAGCCGCTGATCTCGCTGGTGCAGATGGCACAGCCGCTGATGTAATGTGAAGTGACGAAGAGAATCAGGCCCAAGGGCCTGATTTTTTTGCCTGAAATCTGAGAAATCGATCACGGTCAGCGGCTCGCAAAGGCTGGGACGTGCAGATTAATGACAACTCACTGTGATAATCTCAAGAGATCACTTTTTTCGCTCAGACAAGGAAGCACCATGGAAATGCAATGGCTTGACTGCCATCACAGCGACCTCAGCGCGCAGCAACTGTACACCCTGCTGGCGCTGCGCAATCACGTGTTTATCGTGGAACAAAATTGCCCTTATCAGGATATTGATGGCCAGGATCTTAACGCCGACAACCGCCACATTTTGGGCTTCCTTGACGGTAAATTATTGGCCTATGCCCGCGTGCTGACACCTATGTTGGAAAACGCCCCGGTGATCATCGGGCGGGTGATCGTGTCAGAAGAGGCGCGTGGCTTAAAATTGGGTTATCGCCTGATGCAACAGGCACTGGAAAGTTGTGATACCCATTGGCCGCAACGCACCATTTATTTATCGGCGCAGGCCCATCTGGAAGGGTTTTACGGTCGTCTGGGCTTTAAAGCGGTCGGTGAGGTGTACATGGAAGACAATATCCCGCATATCGGTATGCAGAAAGGATAACGGCGAGAATTGCGCCTCGCCGTTTATACCCGTCATACTTCAAATTACAGGTGCGTTGGCTGCTCTCGGTCGCCCGAATCACTTACTTGAGTAAGCTCATCGGGCCTCACTCGATTGCCGCCTTCCTGAAATTCGAATTATTCAGGGTAGATCAGCCCGGTGTCATCTGCCGGTCATCAGTGTATTTACGCTGATCTGGCGGCGGTGGGAAATACTGATACAACCAGGTTTCACTCAAGGTCTCATCTTTGGTACGCAGGAACAGGCGCATATCCACCGGCTTGGTGGAGTCGCTGTTTGGATACCAGTCAAACAGGATGCGATAGCCGTTAATCGGTTCCACATACAAAATCTCAACCTGTTTGATGGTGCCGGCATTAACGGTAATCACCGGCTCAATCCCTTTTGGTGCAGCCGCTTTCAAATCACCACCGACGAAATCGATCGCAAAGCGACGGCACCACTGATCCGGGAAGTGCTCGCCCGGCGCCCAACCTTCCGGGAAGCCGCCGATACCGGTACGTGTCGCATCCACACGCGCCAGACCGCTGCGCACTGGTGGCAGTTGACTCCAGTACAGTTTGTACTGGAAGTTAAACTCGCTGCCCGCTTTCACTGGTTCCGTTGGCTGCCAGAAGCACACCACGTTATCCAGTGTTTCACCGGTGGTCGGGATCTCCATCAGGTTGATGGCGCCTTTACCCCATTTGCCAATCGGTTCCACCCACAGGCTTGGACGTTTGTCGTACCAGCCAATCACGTCCTGATAATCTTTGAAATCATGATTAAGCTGCAGCAGACCAAAACCACGTGGGTTTTCATCTTCATAAGCGTTGAACTGCAAACGTTGCGGGTTGTTCAGCGGACGTGCAATCCATTCACCTCTACCGGTCCACATCGCCAGACGATCGGAGTCATGGATTTGCGGATGGTAGGTATTACACATGCGACGCTCGTTGGTGCCGCAGCTGAACATACTGGTCATCGGCGAGATACCGAGCTGATGAATGTCGTTGCGCGCAAACAGGTGGTTTTCCACCTCCATCACCACGCGTTTGTCTTCGCAGTGGATGGTGAACTTGTAGGCACCGGTAAGGCTCGCGCCGTCCAGCAGCGCGTACACCACGAAGGTGGTGTCATCCGCTTTCGGTGTTTCAAACCAGAAGGCGGTGAAGTCCGGGAACTCTTCGTGGCCGTTGCTAAAGGTGTTGACTGCCACACCACGCGCTGACAAGCCGTACTGGAAGGTTTCATCGACCGCGCGGAAGTAGCTCGCACCGAGGAACGAAACGATATCGCGTCGTGCCAGTTCCGGTTTTTAAACGCACGGAAACCGGCAAAGCCTAAGTCGGTTTTGCCGACCAGCTGCTGGGTATCAACGTTGGCGTTGTGATAGTTGAACAATTCCGGACGGAAGTGGATTTCGCGCGCTTCGCGGCTATCGGCATCCACCGAGAACATGCGGATGCGGCGTTTAAAGCCCATCCCCACGTGGAAGAACTGCACATCCAGTTCGCGATCGGGAATGTTATTCCACAGCGAATGGTTGGCATCGTACTGAATTTCGTTGTAGGCCTGCGGTGTCAGGTTGGCCAGGGTGTCGGGTAGCGGGCCGGGTGCGCCGCCCCAGGGCTGTTTCGCCAGCGCGGAGGCTTTCTTTTTCAGTGAGTCGAAATCGAAGCGCACTGCGGTGCCGTCGGCGATACCATCATCGGCCCAGGCGGACTGCGCAAACAGCGAGGAGAGCCCGGTCATACCGCTAGCGGCAGAGAGGGCCATGGACGCTTTCATAAATTTTCTACGATTCATGCCGGAAATCTAATCCTTAGCTGCTCTGGTGTGTTGTGACTGTCATAAGACGCATGGCGTCAGGCTTCAAGGGGTTACGACAGTCGCGAAATTAAAAAATTCAGTCTGACAAAAATTTATCAGATTAATCAAATAAGCGAAGCAGAATTCACGCGGCAACAGCGCGGATTACGCAACTTTGCATTGAGTTGAGCAAAACCCAGCGTAATCCTAATCCAATGCGTACAGCAAATACCGAATTTATGACTATAGTTAAACAACGATAAGTGACGAGCATGGAGGAAGTATAACGTGTCATCTACAGATCAATTCGAAACCCGCCTGGATGACGACCTGGCGCTGCTAACTGAAACCCTGGAAGAAGTACTGAAATCGTCGGGCGATCCGGCCGATCAGAAGTACATCGAACTGAAACTCAAAGCTGAACAGGCGCTGGAAGACGTGAAGAACCGCGTCAGCGAGGCATCCGACAGCTATTATTACCGCGCGAAAAAAGCCGCTTACCGTGCCGATGATTATGTGCACGAAAAACCGTGGCAGGGGATTGGCATTGGTGCCGCCGCTGGCCTGTTTGTGGGTTTGCTGCTGGCGCGCCGTTAATCTGTATGGGCACGCGCCGTGTGCGTGCCCGATTCCTCTCTTTTCCATCCTTTCGCTGCCCATTTGTTTCAAATCTTTGTTTCGCCCTCAATGCGATTGTTTTTCGCGTGCGCGCTTTCTACAGTAAGGCGACAGGGATAAGGAGAACGCAACGTGATACGTGTTGAAATGCTCTCAACGGGCGATGAAGTGTTACATGGGCAGATAGTGGATACCAATGCCGCGTGGCTGGCGGATGTGTTGTTCCAGAACGGCTTGCCGATGACCAGCCGCAGTACCGTGGGTGACGCTATGTCCTCGTTGGTCGATGCGCTGCAGAGCCGCAGCCACATTGCTGATGTGTTGATTGTTAACGGTGGCCTCGGCCCAACCAGCGACGATCTCAGCGCGCTAGCGGCGGCCACTGCGTGCGGCACCGAATTAGTCATCCAGCAGGAATGGCTGGAGAAAATGGAAGCCTGGTTCGCCAGTAGGGGCCGCATCATGGCACCCAGCAACCGCAAACAAGCAGAAATCCCCGCCAATGCAGAACTGATTGATAACCCGGTAGGCACCGCATGTGGCTTCGCGCTGCAGCTCAACCGCTGCTGGATATTCTTCACGCCGGGCGTGCCGTCAGAATTCAAAGTGATGGTTGAGCAAGAGATCATTCCGCGTCTCAAAGCACGTTTTGATTTACCCGAACCGCCGCTGTGTCTGCGCCTGACCACCTTTGGTCGCGGCGAGAGTGATATCGCCGCCGAACTGGAGCCATTGCCGTTGCCAGAAGGGGTGGTGATGGGGTATCGCTCTTCCATGCCGATCATCGAAATCAAACTCACCGGACCGGCCAGCCAGCGTGTGGCGATGGAACAAGCGTGGCAGCAAGTGAGACTGCTGCTGGCCGAATGCACCATTTTCGAAGGCACGGAAGGCCTGCCTGCGCTGTTAGCCCGCGAATTACAGCAGCGTGGCTTCCGTCTGGCATTAAGCGAACAGTTTACTGCGGGATTGTTGAACTGGCAGCTGGCGTCGGCAGAAGTGCCGCTGAGTGCTGCAGAAATTTTGCCACCGAACCGTGAAGACCTGGAAGCGCAGGTTGAACGGACGCGCGCGCTGGCCGCGCATCATGGCACGGTATTAGCCCTTTCTGTTGGCCATCTGGAGGAGGGTGAGGTGTCGATTGCATTGCACACACCGGAAGCCAGTTGGGGCCAGCGCGTGAAATTCACGCATGGACGTCACAACGTCGAAACGCGGCAGAAAGTGGTGGCGATGATGGCGATGAACATGCTGCGCCGCTGGCTGCACGGCAGTGAAGTCAGTACCGGGCACGGCTGGATTGATGTGCTGGAAGCAGTGAAACTGTAGCGGCCAGATTTATCGCGCGTGCCTGCAGCGGCGGGACCGCTGTAAGACGCGCAATAAATTGCCCGGCTTCGGGGATTGACGCTTAAAACTCGATCTCAATCTCCCCTTTGGCGCGACAACAGCAGGGCAGAATCTCGCCCTTCTGAATAAACGCCAATGGGGTTTCCGCATAAGCCACTTCGCCTTTCAGCAAGCGCACGCGGCATGAACCGCAGTAGCCTTCACGACACTGATACTCCACGCAGACATTGTGCGCTTCCAGTGCCGTCAGTAGATTGGGATGATCTTCTGCGCACTCCAGCCGGGAGCCGGAACTGCGCAGAATAACAACTGAACGACTCATGCTTACAGCTGGAAGTCGTTAAAGTCGTCTTCGCCGACTTCAGCGTCAATCTGACCGACCAGATAAGAACTCACTTCCACTTCCTGCGGGGCGACCTGCACGTTGTCGGAAACCAGCCAGGAGTTAATCCATGGAATTGGGTTCGAACGGGTCTGGAACGGCAGATCCAGACCAACACCTTGCATGCGGATGTTGGTGATGTACTCGATGTACTGGCACAGAATGTCTTTGTTCAGACCGATCATTGAGCCACCGCTGAACAGATATTCTGCCCACTCTTTCTCTTGCTCGGCGGCTTTCTTGAACAGGTCATAACATTCATCACGGCACTCGGCAGCGATCTCTTTCATCTCTGGATCATCTTCACCGCTGCGCAGCAGGTTCAGCATATGCTGGGTGCCGGTCAGGTGCAGCGCTTCGTCACGGGCAATCAGCTTGATGATTTTAGCGTTACCTTCCATCAGCTCGCGCTCGGCAAAGGCAAATGAACAGGCAAAGCTCACGTAGAAGCGAATGGCTTCCAGCGCGTTCACACTCATCAGGCAGATATACAGCTGCTTTTTCAATGCGCGCAGATTGACGGTAACCGTTTTGCCCGCCACTTCGTGCGTGCCTTCACCCAGCAGATGCCAGTAGCTGGTCATCTCGATCAGATCGTCGTAGTACTTCGAGATATCCTGCGCACGCGCCAGAATCTGCTCGTTCGTCACGATGTCATCAAACACCAGTGACGGATCGTTCACGATGTTACGAATGATGTGGGTGTAAGAGCGCGAGTGGATGGTCTCGGAGAACGCCCAGGTCTCAATCCAGGTTTCGAGTTCTGGAATAGAGATCAGCGGCAGCAGCGCCACGTTCGGGCTACGGCCCTGAATGGAATCCAACAGCGTCTGATACTTCAGGTTGCTGATAAAGATGTGCTTCTCGTGATCCGGCAATGCCTGATAATCGATACGATCGCGTGACACGTCCACTTCTTCCGGACGCCAGAAGAAGGAGAGCTGCTTTTCAATCAGCTTTTCAAAGATGTCATATTTTTGCTGGTCGAAACGGGCAACGTTCACTGACTGGCCGAAGAACATCGGTTCCAACAGCTGGTCATTTTTGTTCTGCGAGAATGTGGTGTAAGCCATGACTAAGTCCAAAAGTGATGAGGGCCGACCGTTGCCGGCCCTGACAAGATGAGGTGTGCGAGTAATTAAATCTTACACGCGCCGCTTTCGCAGCCATCATCCTGGATGGAAGGGGCCATATCGTCCTGCACATCTTCCGCACCGTCACGGGTGTTTTGGTAGTACAGGGTTTTCACGCCAAACTTATAAGCGGTCAGCAGATCTTTTAACAGCTGTTTCATTGGCACTTTGCCATTGGCGAAACGGCCTGGATCGTAGTTGGTGTTCGACGAAATCGCCTGATCGATGAATTTCTGCATCACGCCAACCAGCTGCAAATAACCGTCGTTGGACGGCATTTCCCACAGCAGTTCGTACTGATCTTTCAAACGCTCATACTCCGGCACCACCTGACGCAGAATGCCGTCTTTAGAGGCTTTGATACTGATGTGGCCGCGCGGTGGCTCAATACCGTTGGTGGCGTTTGAAATCTGTGAAGAGGTTTCAGACGGCATCAGTGCAGAGAGCGTAGAGTTGCGCAGGCCGTGCGTGGTAATGGACGCACGCAGACCTTCCCAATCCAGATGCAGCGGCTCATTGCATACCGCATCGAGATCCTTTTTATAGGTATCGATCGGCAGAATGCCTTGCGCATAAGTGGTCTCATTGAACCACGGGCAAGCACCTTGCTCTTTCGCCAGCTCGTTCGAGGCTTTCAGCAAATAGTACTGAATCGCTTCGAAGGTTTTGTGCGTCAGGTTGTTGGCGCTGCCATCAGAGTAACGCACACCGTTTTTCGCCAGATAGTAAGCGTAGTTGATCACGCCAATACCCAGGGTACGACGGCCCATTGCGCCACGCTGTGCGGCTGGGATTGGATAATCCTGGTAATCCAGCAGCGCATCCAGTGCACGTACCGCCAGAATCGCCAGCTCTTCCAAATCGTCGAGGCTATCAATCGCACCGAGGTTGAACGCAGACAGCGTACACAGGGCGATTTCACCGCTATCACCGTTAACATCATCCAGTGGTTTGGTCGGCAGCGCGATTTCCAGGCACAGGTTAGACTGGCGTACAGGCGCGATAGACGGATCAAACGGGCTGTGGGTGTTGCAGTGATCGACGTTCTGGATGTAGATACGACCGGTAGAGGCACGTTCCTGCATCATCAGTGAGAACAGCTCAACCGCTTTCACACGTTGCTTGCGGATGCTGTCGTCTTTCTCGTATTTGGTGTACAGACGCTCGAACTCGTCCTGATCGGCGAAGAACGCATCGTACAAGCCGGGCACGTCAGACGGGCTGAACAGGGTGATGTCCTCGCCTTTCAGCAGACGGGTGTACATCAGCTTGTTGAGTTGCACGCCGTAGTCCATATGACGCACGCGGTTACCTTCAACGCCACGGTTGTTTTTCAGGACCAGCAGGCTTTCCACTTCCAGATGCCACATTGGGTAGAACAGGGTGGCTGCACCGCCACGCACGCCGCCTTGTGAGCACGACTTCACCGCCGTCTGGAAATGCTTATAGAACGGGATACAACCGGTGTGGAAAGCTTCGCCGCCACGGATCGGGCTGCCCAGCGCACGAATGCGACCGGCGTTGATACCGATACCGGCACGCTGTGAAACGTATTTCACGATAGCGCTGGAGGTGGCGTTGATGGAATCAAGGCTGTCACCACACTCGATCAGGACGCATGAGCTGAACTGACGGGTTGGGGTACGCACGCCAGACATGATTGGCGTCGGCAGTGAGATCTTGAAGGTAGACACGGCATCATAGAAGCGACGCACGTAATCCATACGCGTTTCGCGCGGGTAACCAGAGAACAGGCACGCGGCGACCAGAATGTAGAGGAACTGCGCACTCTCGTAGATCTCACCGCTAACACGGTTCTGCGCGAGGTATTTGCCTTCCAGCTGCTTCACGGCGGCGTAAGAGAAGTTCATGTCGCGCCAGTGGTCGAGGAACTCGTCCATCTGCTCGAACTCTTCAACGCTGTAGTCTTCCAGCAGATGGCGATCGTATTTACCCATCTCAACCATTTTCACGACCTGATCGTACAGCTTCGGCGGCTCAAACTGACCGTAGGCTTTTTTACGCAGGTGGAAGATGGCGAGGCGTGCAGCCAGGTACTGATAATCAGGCGCATCACGGGAGATCAGGTCTGCAGCGGCCTTGATGATGGTCTCATGGATATCAGATGTACGAATCCCATCGTAAAACTGAATGTGAGAACGCAGCTCAACCTGAGACACCGAGACATTGTTCAGCCCTTCAGCTGCCCAATCGAGTACTCGGTGAATCTTATCGAGATCAATGCGTTCCTGGCGGCCATCGCGTTTAGTAACGAGCAGACTTTGGTTCATGTCGCGTGTTTACCTGTCCATCAAAAAAGAGAGTTATCCCCCAGCTATGCACAAGGTTTTTACACAAGCCGCTCGTTGTGAGTAAGCCTGTGGATAAACACTATATATAGGGGGTGCGGGAAGTTTGAACAACAATATGGTGAGTATTTTAGCTAGCAATCTCTTCTTAACAAGAGTTGATTTTCAGTGAGAATTGCGTCCTGGGGGGTGGCGAAAATCCTGGATCCCCATTCCGTAAGGCCTGCAACTCGTGTCAACGGCAAAGCAGTTTTTTTTCATAATTTGATCGAGCGCGTGTTTATTGCTCAACCTCCCCAACGCAAGATTTTTCTTAGGTCAAAAAAGCCCTGACAAGGCCGCCAGTAGCGAACTTATCTAAAATTGCTTATGAATTTTTTGTGACCAATGCAGCCTACAAAAAAGGCGGGTACGCGTCTAAAAGGAAATTGATCTGGATAGCCGCAGGATTACAAACCGGGGGCTTTCCACATCGAGGTAGTTAACCCACTGTCCACCAAGGTCAATTGGTCGGCATACACTTGCTGCCAGCGGGCTTTTTGCTGCAGATAAAGCTGATGATGTTCTGCATTAGGCTGGAATTCTCGATCCCAGCGCACCAGATTGCGTCCAGTCTCGCTGAGATTGTCATACACACCGGCGGCAACGCCTGCTGCGATAGCGCAACCCAGTGCGGTGGCTTCTTTCACCTGCGGCACTTTCACCGTCAGGCCGGTGACATCGCTGAGAATCTGGCTCCACAGCTTGCCCTTGGCGCCACCGCCAGCAAACACCAGCTGCGTGGCACGCACACCGGAAAAAGTGGCCACCTGGTCGAGGTTACAGGCGGAGACAATCGCCGCATTCTCCTCCAGCGCACGAAACAGCGTTTGCTTGTTACAGCGTTCAGCATCAATGGAAAGGTTTATAAAGGCGGGCGCGGCGTGATACCACTTATTAAAGTGCATGGCATCGGAAAACACCGGCATCACGCCCCAGGATCCGGCAGGCACGCGCGCGGCCATCTCCTCCAGCAAGCTATAACAATCGACGCCGAGACGCTCCGCCAACAATTTCTCTTCTCCGCAGAAGGCATCGCGGAACCAGCGCATTGTCAGGCCAGTGAAGAAGCTGATCGCTTCCGCCTGCGCCATGCCGGGGATCACATGCGGATTCACCCGAATATTCATCTCAGGATCGACCTGCGGATGCGGCAGATTCACCACCTGCTGCCAGAAGGTGCCACCCAGCACTGCAGTTTCGCCCGCGGTCACCACGCCTAACCCCAGCGTGCCCAACTGCACATCACCGCCGCCAATGCCCACTACGGTGCCTTGCGCCAGTCCACACTGGCGAGCGGCTTCGGCCGTAACATGCCCCAATGGCGTGCCAGTTTCGGCGACGGGTGAAAGAATGTCGCCGCGCAAACCTGCCATCTCCAGCAAATCAGGTCGCCAGTTACGGGTGTGTAAATCCAGCAAGCCGGTGGTGCCTGCATTGGAAGGATCCACCGCCAGTTCGCCACTCAGGCACTTTGCCAGCCAATCACTGATCATCGACAGCGTGGCCGCCTGGCGATAGATATCCGGTCGATGATGCGCCAGCCACAACAGACGTGGCATCGCACCCAGGGCCAGCGTTTGCCCGGAGCACTGGTAGATCTCACGCTCAAACTCACCGTGATGAATCTCTTTCAGTTCACTCACTTCGCGACTGGCGCGCGCATCCACGTTGGCACAGGCCCAAATGGCTTCCCCCGCTTTGTTGTAAAGCACGATCCCTTCCCGCATTGAGCAGCAGGCCACGCCGCGAATCGCGCTGGCAGGCAGCTGCGCCTGTTGCAACACCTGACGGATGCACTGACAGGCAAGCGGCCAGTTCTGGTTCAGGTCAAACTCCATCGAACCGGGCACATCGGGCAGGGCGAGATGCCGCCATTCAGCCTGCGCCACGGCAACTTGCTCACCCTGAAGATTGAAAATCACGGCGCGAATGCTGCCGGTGCCAGCGTCTAATGCCATCAGATGCGGGGCGTGTGTCATCACGAACCTCCTGTGAAAAACGGAACGAGTGCTCCACACCGACGGCCCAACGGGTGTTACTGCAAAGATAGCTGTGCGCGTGGGTTTTCACCTCCAGATGAACGGCTTAGCCCACCGGGGAAAGTTTGAACTGTGATCGCTGCGAGAGTTTTATTAAACAAGCTTTACCAGGATTGCCACTTTGCCAATCGCGATAAAAAAGGACATGCCGATGGAAGTCACGCTGGTTGAAATCAACGTAAAACCCGACTGTATCGACGAATTTCTGCGAGTCTTCAAGCTTAATCATTTAGGGGCGCTGGAGGAGCCGGGCAATCTGCGGTTTGATGTGTTGCAGGACAGCAGCGTGGCAACGCGCTTCTTTATTTATGAAGCTTACACCGATGAAGCCGCCGTGCTGGCGCACAAGAAAACACCGCATTACCTGGCGTGCGTTGAGGCGCTGGAAGCACTAATGAGCGAACCAAGAAAGAAAACCGCGTTTAAGGGGATTTTTCCGTAGAGACGGAATGGACATCTCCGCACTATCGCGTATCAGCATGATGAGATGTTCTTAAAGCGGGTTAAAAGGAAGAAAAACGCAATAAATTGTGCCGCTGCATTAACTTAAAGACAGCGGCTGCGAGGGCAACCTAATGAAGCCAATGCATAACGCAACGCCACTCAAAGCCATGACCAACGTTCATGGCCAGTAAAGCCCCGCCCGAAGAGCAAAGCGTCCGCCGCAGGGATGCGGCGGCCGATCTGCATGGATGCGTGTTTCCTTTGCGATCGGGCGGGGCTTGACTGGACGACGCGCCGTCCCCGCAGCCATCCTGCGCCGTCCCCGCAGCTGATTCCACCGCGAAACATTCCAATCTCACCGCAAGCACTAGCCGATCTCGCAGCATCGACCCAACGCATTCCTACAGCAAACGCCCATCATTCCTGACGATACGTATGCACCATATAATTCACATCAACGCCACGTCCCAGACGGAACTGATTGGTCAGCGGATTATAATGCAAACCAATCATGCCCATCTCACGCAGCGGCGTCTCATCAACCCAATTCAGCAGCTCCGCCGGACGGATAAACTTCTTCACGTCATGCGTACCGCGCGGCACCATGCGCATCACATACTCGGCGCCAAACACCGCCAGCAACCACGCTTTTGGATTACGGTTAATGGTCGAGAAAAACACTTCGCCGCCCGGTTTCACCAACTGCGCGCAAGCCAACACCACAGAACGCGGATCCGGCACGTGCTCCAGCATCTCCATGCACGTCACCACGTCATAAAGCCCGGCGTGACTCACAGCATGATCTTCAACGGTCTGCTGCACATAGTGCACGCTCACACCGCTCTCCAGCGCATGCAACCGCGCCACTTCCAGCGGTTCGGCGCCCATATCCAATCCGGTCACCTCAGCGCCTTCACGCGCCATGCTTTCCGCCAAGATACCGCCGCCGCAGCCCACATCCAGCACCTTCTTACCAAACAGACCATGACTGTGCTGGGCAATCCAGCCAAGACGCAGGGGATTGATGCGGTGTAACGGCTTAAATTCACCTTCTAAATCCCACCAACGCGATGCGACCGCTTCAAACTTGGCAATCTCAGCGTGGTCGACGTTTTGGCGGCTTTCCTGCGGTTGTTCACTCATTGAATCACGACTCCTGGCAAAATATTCCCTCAGTATAAACGCTTAACTCTCACCAGCGCATCTCTCACCTGCAAGGAAAAGAGGCATTAAACCCTGCTTTACGTTCACCGAGGGCAACCACTGTGATATACTTTCGCACCATTAAAAACCGGCATTATGTAGAGGGATAGCGGCTCCATGAGCGACCTTGCGAGAGAAATTACACCGGTCAATATCGAAGAAGAGCTAAAAAACTCTTACCTTGATTACGCCATGTCGGTCATCGTTGGCCGAGCATTACCCGATGTGCGTGATGGCCTGAAGCCGGTGCACCGCCGTGTGCTTTTTGCCATGAGCGAACTGGGTAACGACTGGAATAAAGCTTATAAGAAATCGGCCCGTGTGGTCGGTGACGTGATCGGTAAATATCACCCACACGGTGATTCCGCGGTATACGAAAGTATCGTTCGTATGGCCCAGCCGTTCTCCCTGCGCTACATGCTGGTAGATGGTCAGGGTAACTTCGGTTCCGTTGATGGCGACTCCGCCGCAGCGATGCGTTATACCGAAGTACGTATGGCGAAAATCTCTTCCGAACTGCTGGCGGACCTCGAAAAAGAGACCGTCGATTTTGTGCCGAACTACGATGGCACCGAGCAGATTCCTGAAGTGCTGCCGACCAAAATCCCTAACCTGCTGGTGAACGGTTCATCCGGTATTGCCGTGGGTATGGCCACCAACATTCCGCCACACAACCTGACGGAAGTGATCAACGGATGCCTGGCCTTTATCGAAGATGAAGACATCACCGTTGAAGGCTTGATGGAACACATCACCGGTCCGGACTTCCCGACTGCGGCCTTCATCAACGGTCGTCGCGGTATCGAAGAAGCCTATCGCACCGGTCGCGGTAAAATTTACATCCGCGCACGCGGTGAGATTGAAACCGACGCTAAAACCGGCCGCGAAACCATCATCGTCAATGAAATCCCGTATCAGGTAAACAAAGCGCGCCTGATCGAGAAAATTGCCGAGCTGGTTAAAGAGAAGCGTGTTGAAGGCATCAGCGGCCTGCGTGATGAATCCGATAAAGACGGTATGCGTATCGTCATTGAGGTCAAACGCGATGCAGTGGGTGAAGTGGTTCTCAACAACCTCTATTCACTGACGCAGCTGCAGACCTCGTTCGGTATCAACATGGTTGCCCTGCATCAGGGCCAGCCGAAGATCATGACGTTGAAAGGCATCATTGAAGCCTTCGTGCGCCATCGTCGTGAAGTTGTGACGCGTCGTACCATCTTCGAACTGCGTAAAGCACGCGACCGCGCGCACATCCTTGAAGGCCTGGCGATTGCGCTGGCTAACATCGATCCGATCATCGAACTGATTCGTCGTGCACCCACACCTGCGGAAGCGAAAGCGGGCCTGTTGGCACAGCCATGGGATCTCGGCAACGTGGCTACCATGCTGGAGCGCGCGGGCGATGATGCTGCACGTCCAGAGTGGCTGGAAGCGCAGTTTGGTATCCGTGACGGTCAGTACTACCTGACTGAACAGCAAGCTCAGGCGATTCTGGATCTGCGTCTGCAGAAACTGACCGGCCTTGAGCACGAAAAACTGCTCGACGAGTACAAAGAGCTGTTAGATCAAATCGCTGAACTGATCTACATCCTGCAAAACGCCGATCGTCTGATGGAAGTGATCCGCGAAGAGCTGGTGGCGATGCGTGACCAGTTTGGTGATGAACGTCGTACCGAAATCACCGCCAACAGCGCCGACATCAACATCGAAGACCTGATCACTCAGGAAGATGTTGTGGTGACGCTGTCGCATCAGGGTTATGTCAAGTACCAGCCGCTGAGAGACTATGAAGCTCAGCGTCGTGGTGGCAAAGGCAAATCTGCTGCACGTATTAAAGAAGAAGACTTTATTGACCGTCTGCTGGTGGCCAACACCCATGACACCATTCTGTGCTTCTCAAGCCGTGGCCGTCTGTATTGGATGAAAGTCTATCAGCTGCCAGAAGCGAGCCGTGGTGCGCGCGGTCGTCCGATCGTCAACCTGCTGCCGCTGGAAGCCAACGAGCGTATCACCGCCATTCTGCCGGTGCGTGAATACACGGAAGGCTTCAACATCTTCATGGCGACCGCTGACGGTACCGTGAAGAAAACGGCCCTGCAGGAGTTCAGCCGTCCACGTAGCGCCGGTATCATCGCCATCAACCTGCGTGAAGATGATGAGCTGATCGGTGTGGCGCTGACCAACGGTGGCGACGAAGCCATGCTGTTCTCTGCGGCAGGTAAAGTGGTGCGCTTCGCTGAGACTGCGGTTCGCGCCATGGGCCGTTCGGCCTCCGGTGTCCGCGGTATCAAGCTGGCTGAAAACGACAAAGTGGTGTCGCTGATTGTGCCACGTGAAGAGGGCGCGATCCTCACCGTGACGCAAAACGGTTACGGTAAACGTACCGCTAACAGCGAATATCCAACTAAGTCGCGTGCGACTCAGGGTGTGATCTCGATTAAAGTCACCGAACGTAACGGGCCAGTGATTGGCGCGGTACAGGTGGTGGATGGCGATCAGATTATGATGATCACCGATGCCGGTACGCTGGTGCGTACTCGCGTGTCGGAAGTTAGCGTAGTAGGGCGTAACACCCAAGGCGTGATCCTGATCCGTACCGCAGAAGACGAAAATGTTGTCGGTCTGCAACGTGTCGCTGAGCCGGTGGAAGAGGAAGAACTCGACGCCATCGACGGCAGCGTCGCGGAAGGCGAAGAAGATATCGCGCCGGAAGTGGACAGCGATGATGCGCCAGAAGCGGACGAAGAAGAGTAATCCGCAGCAGTAACGATCAACGGCAGGTCAGGGCAACCGACCTGCCGTTTTTTTATCTGAGTTTTACTCCCAAAGTCGCGCGCTAACTGGCTTTTTAGGGCCGATAAAGCTAGTGTATGAGAGCTTTTCAACTTCCTGACAACCCCTTGCCGCCAGTGAGCCTCTTTTGAAATATCTCGTCTCCTTTCGCACCACGCTTCGCATCTCGCGCTATCTTTTCCGTGCGCTGGCGCTGCTGCTTTGGACGCTGGGTGCGTTGCTGACCACCTTCTTCATCATCAACGTACTGCATGAAAAAGAGAACGCGGTTCGTCAGGAATTTGCGACCAATTACGGCCAGGCGGAGTGGTATGTGCGCCACTCAGCCGATGTCATGCGAGAACTAAAATACATCACCGAAAATCGCCTGAGTAACAGTGCTAACGGCCTGGATGTATTGAATGGACTGCCCACCAGCAAAAGCACCATGCCGCAATTTACGCCGCTGTTCTCTGACGGTGATTGCACCTCGATGAGCAACACCTGGCGCAACTCACTCGACTCGCTCAGCTACTTCATTAATTACTGGAAAAGTAATTTCGCGTCGGCTTACGAACTCAACCGCGTGTTCTTTATTGGCGGAGAGAATCAGTGCCTGGCGGACTTCACCATTGGCAACAACAACTCGGTCGATCGCGAACGCAGCCTGAAGGCATTACGAGAACGTGTAATGCATTATCGCAGCGGCAACGAAGACGAACGCCGTAATCCTATGTATTGGATTACGCCGAGCAGCCAGCCCGGCGTCGGAAATTTCTACATGGTGATGCCGGTGTATGTCGCCAATAAGCTGCAAGCGTTGCTGGGCGTGGAACAAAATATCCGTCTCGATGAATTCATCCAGCCGGGTGGTCTACCGCTGGTTGCGACCATCACTGATGAGAACTACCGTCCGCTGTTGAGTTCGCGTCGCGGTGGACCCGGCTACTCCTTTGACGATCTGCCGGATGACAGCACCTGGTTTGGTTATCTGGATAGCTATCGCCAGTTGGTGCTGAAGAAACCGCTGCCGCCCTCCAATCTCAACGTGGTGTGGTCACTGTCAACCGACGTGTTGGTGGATCAGCTCAAGCTGATGTTAATCAATGCTCTGTTGCTCAACATCCTTAGCGCGCTGATCCTGTTCACGCTGGCGTGGGTATTTGAACGCCGCATGTTCCTGCCCGCGGAAGACAATGCGCATCGTCTGGAAGAACACGAGCAGTTCAACCGTAAAATCGTTGCCTCGGCACCGGTCGGCATCTGTATTCTGCGCACCAGCGACGGCACCAATATTCTCAGCAATGAGCTGGCGCACAACTATCTGACGCTGTTGACGCAAGAAGATCGCCAGCGCCTGAATGAGATCATCGGTGGGCAGCAGGTCAACTTTGTCGATGTCCTCACCGGCACCAACACCAACTTGCAAATCAGCTTTGTGCATTCGCGCTATCGTAATGAAAATGTGGCGATTTGTGTGCTGGTGGATGTCTCGGCGCGCGTGCGCATGGAGCAATCACTGCAGGAGATGGCACACGCGGCAGAGCAAGCCAGCCAGTCGAAATCGATGTTCCTTGCCACCGTCAGCCATGAATTGCGTACTCCGCTGTACGGCATTATCGGGAACCTCGACCTGCTACAAACCAAGTCGCTGCCGAAAGGCGTGGAATCGCTGGTGACGGCGATGAACAACTCATCGAGCCTGCTGCTGAAAATCATCAGTGATATCCTCGACTTCTCGAAAATTGAGTCGGAGCAGCTGAAAATTGAGCCGCGTCCGTTCTCGCCGCGTGAGGTGGTCAATCACATTACCAGCAACTATCTGTCGCTGGTGGTGCGTAAACGTCTGACGCTGTATGTATTTATTGAAAACGATGTGCCGCTGACGCTGGATGGCGATCCGATGCGTCTGCAGCAGGTGATCTCTAACCTGCTCAATAACGCCATCAAATTCACGCACACCGGCTGCATTATTCTCCATGCCTATGTGAAAGATGGCTATTTAGCCTTCCGCGTGCGCGATACCGGTGTCGGTATTCCGGCAAAAGAAGTCACACGTCTGTTCGATCCCTTCTTCCAGGTGGGTTCTGGCGTGCAGCGCAACTTCCAGGGAACCGGGCTGGGCCTGGCAATCTGTGAAAAGCTGATCAACATGATGGACGGTGATATTGAGGTCGACTCTGAGCCGGGCATGGGCAGTCAGTTTATCATTCGTATTCCTATCTACTCTGGGCAGCAGCCCGCGCCGCCGCTGCTGGATGGATTACAGGAAAAAGCCATCTGGCTGGATATGCGTAACGACTATCTTGCTGTCTTCCTGCTGCGTTTACTGCAGCAGCAGGGCATTACGATAGCCCGTTATCAGGGCAGTGCCAGCAGTGATGATGTGATCATCAGCGACCACCAGGAAACGGTATCGCAGCCGGTGCGCGCGCAGATCCATATTTGCGGTGAGCACATTGATATGCCGCAAGAAACGGCACCGGGCCAGTGGGTGCAGAGCAGCGCCATGCTGCATGATTTACCTTTGCTGCTGGGCCGCATTTATCGCATCAATATTGACAGTGAAACCAGCACGCCGTTGTCGTTAGCGGCTCCGCAAGCTGCCGAAAATTACGATGACATTATGGTGCTGATTGTTGACGACCATCCAATCAACCGTATGTTGCTGTCCGAGCAGTTGGGCACGCTGGGCTACCAAACCAAAACTGCACAGGACGGGGTTGATGCGCTGAATGTGCTGAGCCGCAATCATATTGATATCGTGTTGAGTGACGTGAACATGCCGAATATGGATGGTTATCGCCTGACGCAGCGTTTACGCCAGCTGGGCCATGCGTTCCCGGTGATTGGCGTGACGGCCAATGCATTGGCGGAAGAGAAGCAGCGTTGTATGGATGCCGGTATGGATAACTGTTTATCCAAGCCCGTTACGCTTGATGTGTTGAAAGTGACGCTGGCAACTTATGCAGATCGGGTGAGAAAGAGCAGGGAAGGGTAGTTCAGCAGAACAGGCGCACCGAAGTGCGCCTTTTTACTTCTTAATCTCGTTCAACCTGAGTCGCGCTCACGGAAGACAAGTAGTTCAGCAGTGCAATATCGTTTTCCACACCGAGCTTCATCATCGCAGATTTTTTCTGGCTACTGATGGTTTTGATGCTGCGGTTCAGTTTTTTGGCGATCTCAGTCACCAGGAAACCTTCGGCGAACAGACGCAGAACTTCGCTCTCTTTCGGCGACAGACGTTTGTCACCGTAACCGCCAGCGCTGATTTTCTCCAGCAGTTTAGCCACGCTTTCAGGCGTATACTTTTTGCCTTTCTGCAGGGCTGCCAGCGCTTTTGGCAGGTCGGTCGGGGCACCTTGCTTCAGTACGATCCCTTCGATATCCAGATCCAGAACGGCGCTCAGGATCGCTGGGTTATTGTTCATGGTCAGAACGATAATTGAGAGATCCGGATAGTGGCGTTTGATGTATTTAATCAACGTGATGCCATCACCGTATTTCTCGCCTGGCATGGAGAGGTCGGTGATCAGAACGTTGGCATCCAGTTTGGACAAGCTATTAATCAGTGCTGTTGAGTCTTCAAACTCACCTACAACGTTGACCCATTCAATCTGTTCCAGAGACTTACGGATACCGAACAGAACAATCGGATGGTCATCGGCAATAATTACATTCAGGTTATTCATCTTATGGGTTACCTTGCTGCAGCAGTTGGTTGACGTATGCGTCAATATCACTGGTGGTATTTATAATGGTTAAATCGTCACATACTTTTATGTGTTGTTCTAACTCTTCACAAAGCTGTTTACCTGGAACCAGATTTAGCATGGCGAACACGCCTTTCAGGCGATGTGCTGTCTGAGCAAGCGAGGGATAATCCTTCTCTGCTGCCTCAGTATACAGTCTCTTCACATCAGGCGGTACTGTCTCAGTAAACAGCTGGAAATAGCCTCCGCTCATTAACGGCGTGGCAGCCTCATCTTCACTACTTTCCTCCATCAAATCATGAGCCATTTGTTTTTCAATCAGCGCCAGCAGCGCGTCAAGCAGCGCATTACTGAGATTGAAATTGACCCGGTATTGCTGATCGTTTAACGCGTGGTGACCCATTTCGTCACCGGCTAATAACAGCGCCCAGCCATTCAGGCGGGCGGGATCGTCTGTTATCAGCACATCATGTTCCTGACCTGATAAACGTTCGTCAGACGTCAGGCAATTCGCTCCCCAGTTTTCCAACTGGCGGCAAACAATTTTGTGCACATCTTCGACGGCGATATCAACCAATGCCGTCACGCCTTCCAGCAGCTTCTCTTCCTGCTCACCTTGCAATTCTAATGCGAGCGGCAACTGGATGTTGTAGCGCGTACCGATATCGGGTTTGGCGATGATCTCAAGCTGGCCACCCATCTGCTTGCACAGCTGTTTGCAGAGGAAAAATGCCATGCCAGATGCCTGGCCATAGCGATCCTGGGTGGTTTCGCCCAGATACGGGAAATCCACATTGGCCAGTTCATCAACGCTCAGGCCCGAACCGGTATCCACCAACTGCAACAGCACCGAGTTAGGTTTGTTTTCGTTGGTCTTAATTTCCAGCGTGATTTTGCCCCACTGCGTGGTCGTCAGCGCATAGTGCATCAGCGTGGTCAGCACTTTGCGCAGCGCACGGCGATCGCCAAAGCGCATCTCATCGTTGGCCAGATGGTTATTCACCACCAGCGCCAGGCCTTTGCGTCGCATTAGCGGCAGGCTTTCCAGCGCGATTTCGTCCAGCAGCTCCTGCAAATTGAACACGCTGGCATCCGGCGACCAGTCATGGGCTTCCAGGCGATTCAGCAAGACGATGTCATCAACCAAACGCGCCAGTCCCTGACTCTCATCCAGCAGATCCAGCACGCTCTCGTCGTCGTCACGCTGGCTGAGCTGCACCAGTTGCGCCACCATGCCTTCCAGCGGGCGGTTCAGGGCATGTCCAAGGTTTTGCATCAACTGCTGGCGCATTTGATGATTACGATCCAACACCTGCTGCGCTTTTTGCAGCTTTTTATTCACCAGCAGCTCGCGATCTTGATCACGCATCATAAACAGCTGAGTGTGCGGCGATAATACGCTGCGGGCGTGGCGGATCTCATACACTTCGTTGTTGATGGTGGCCTGCAATACGCCCTGATGCTGATCGGACATATTGATGATTTTTTGCAGATTAAGATGTGGCAACAGATGTTCGGCAATCTTGTTGCTCAACAAGGTGCGGTTGGTGGCGAAATCGTACACCAGCAAACCCACCGGCAAGCTGGCGACAATCTCTTCATTCAACATCCGCAACGAATCCAGCTCGGCGCTTTGGTTCTCATTCGGACGCAGCGACTGCTGACGGAGCAAGGTAATGCCCGCAATCGAGAGCAGCAGTAACACCAGATTGATCAACAGCGGCCACATCAAATTGTGCAGCGTATCCAGCGCCAAACTGGTGAGCGGCACGCGGTAGACCAGCTGCAGCGAGGTGCTCGGCAGCGATGCTGCAATCTCCAGATTAGGATTAGCCAGCGTCACGCGGGTGCTTTCGCTGGTGGCATCATCGGTGCTGGTGCTCGAAGACTGTGTGGCATCCTGAATCAGCTGGAAGTTCTCCAGCGGCATGCTGCGTGGAATCAGATCGTTAATCGGCAGATCAAACGCCACCACCGTGGCTAAGTGGCCCGGCTGGTTGAAGGTGGTACGCAGCGTAAAGTAGTGATCGTTCTGCCAGGCAAAATGGCGCAGCGGGGAGAAGCTTTCGCGTTCATCCAGCGCATTCGCCTGCTGCAACATCTCGGCGCGGCGGCTATCCACCAGCGTATTGATGGCGCTCTCTTTGTAACGCGTTGCCATGTCTTTCAACGGCAGCGTTGAAATCATGATCAGGCTATTGTCCTGACCATTGAGGAAATACATCGACCAGGTCGGATTCTCCGCGCCCCACAGCGTATCGAGGTAATTGGACATGCGCATGGTCATATCCAGCGTGCTGCTGTCGTGGGAACCAAAAATCAGCGCTTCCGTTTTGCGACGCGTCTTCTCCAGATAGTAAACATCCGGGCGCAGGCGGGTTTCCTGCAGATTGCTATTGGGTGCCGAACCGGCGGCGCTGGTGGCAAGATTTTCATAAATCTGCCAGGTGGCGAAGCGAGAGGCATCAATGCGTTTTTGCACGGCGCGCGCCAAATCGGTCATGGCGTAGCGTTTCTCGGTTATCCAGGCGTTGACACTGTTGTGCACCATGGCACCCAGCGCCAGAAATAGCACCAGATTGAACACCACAAAGAAGCGGGTGACGTTACCAGAGGTGAGCGGAAATTTGTAAGGCAGCATAGTGTCTCAGGATCCTGCGATTAGCGCGCCACCAGGCGAGCACTGGCGGCAACGGCCAGCAGCAGTAGGGCGATCAATAAAAATGCGCCACTCAAACTGAGCCACTGGGAAATAAATCCGATTAAAGCCGGACCTGAAAGAATACCTGCATAGCCTAATGTTGTCATGGCAGAAATCGCC
Source organism: Pantoea rodasii (assembly GCF_002095465.1). Taxonomy (GTDB): domain Bacteria; phylum Pseudomonadota; class Gammaproteobacteria; order Enterobacterales; family Enterobacteriaceae; genus Pantoea; species Pantoea rodasii. The sequence goes on from NZ_MLFP01000086.1 coordinate 46,556, forward strand.
AGATTCGACGGCATATCGTGTTGATTCCCTGCCGCATTGAACAGCATCGGCACGGTATTGGCCAAGCCGAATCCCACCAGCAGGAAAGCCAGCAGCGCAACTTGCGGCCACGGCAGTAAAACCGCCAGCGTCATGCCTGCCGACGCAGCCAGCGCACCCGTCACCATCACCGGATAACGACCAAAACGCTGAATCACTTTATCGCCAGTCAGGCGACCTATCGTCATGGCCACCGAGAAGATGGCATAGCCCAAACCCGCGTGAGCCACGTCCATCTGCGCGCTCTGCAACAGCAGCAGGGCGCTCCAGTCAAGCACGGCACCTTCAGCCAGAAACAGGATGAAGCAGAGCAAGCCGAGGAAAGCGACCCAGCCACGTGGGATCACCAGCCAGGGTTGATCGGGCTGATGCAGGCGTTCCGTCATCAGCGTAGGCAAGCAGACCATCAGCAGCAGCACGATCAACACCATGACTACTGCGACCGCATGCAATGGCGTCAATCCACTGGCCAGCAATAAGCTGACGCTACCGGCCCCAATGATGCCTCCGAGGCTGAAGAAGCCGTGGAAACCCGACATCATCGGTTTGCGCGCGGCTTTTTCAACTTCAACCGCCTGCACATTCATGGCGACATCCAGCATGCCGAGCCCGGCACCAAAAATCATCAATGCGAGCGCCATCAGCCACATCTGGTTAAGCAGGGTCAGCAGCGGCAGGATGGCTAACACGATGAGCGTCGAGCACATCATCACCCGACGGCCACCGACACGGGCAATCAACGCACCGGTAATCGGCATCGCCACCAGCGATCCCATACCCAGGCACAACAACAGTCCACCGAGTGAGGCCCCGCTCAGCGCCAGGCGCTGGCTGGCAAACGGCACAAGGGGTGCCCACGCCGACATGCACAATCCGGCGATCAGAAAGACGATACGGGTTCCCATGTTGACACGGTGATGCAAATTGTTGTGCTGTGCGGCGTCCAGTGCAGTCATAAAAGTCGTTTTTTCATTAGTCGTCAAAGCGGCGAAGTTTAGCATTAAAGCGTGCGTCACACCGCTGTCAGAACAGTTTTGTATGCCGTAAAGGAATGCCAGAAACAGGCATATTACCGAGTTTTGACCAGGCGTGACGCTTTTCCAGAACTTTCCTGGCGTTGATTTCAGCCTGCAGGCCGTTTTGATGCGGGTAAAAGCCCCGTTTCCTTGCCGTAAAAGCAGAACCTAAGGTCAACTTCGGTAATAAATGAGCGGGGGGATTTTTCTTAAACAACTGAAATAGAGCAAACAAATATTATGATATGGCGAGCTGTTTGGACCGGTTAATATTCCAGCTTTCTTAGTTGCGGACAGAAATTAACATTATCGGATTAAGGCTAAGGATTGAACAAAAAGTGCGAAAAAGAGCTAATAATGGGAAGGGAAGATAGTGTTAATTTAACCCAATCAACTAACTTTACTTAAAATTACGCATCACTGATAAATTGCAGGCAAAAAAATGCCGGACAATCGTGTCCGGCGGGAATTAGGGTAAAACAACTCATTCGGGGTGAATGAAGGGAATAATGAAATAAATGATGATAGCGGGAGTAATTGTATGCGCTGAATGACGTTTTGTTTTATCATTCAGTGCGGCATGAAATTGCAATTTAAAACGTTGTTTTTAAATGAGTTAAAATTGGTTTATCAATGTGTGCGGTATTTTTGTTGATCTGTGCTGATTATTAGTTCCGCTATATTTACATTTAGAAATAACTATTTAATACAATGAAACACTTTTGGAAATTTAGTATCATTTTCGTGATAGATTATTGCCCCGTATAAAATAACAATGGCTTGCCGGCTGAATTTTTAATCGTTCAGTTCGCAGTGGCATAAATAAAGGCACATTAAAGAGGGTAATAAAATGAAACGTCGCGTTCTCTCCCTGATGATCCCTGCATTGCTGGTAGCAGGTTCAGCAAGCGCAGCTGAAATTTACAACAAAGATGGCAACAAATTAGACCTCTACGGTAAAGTCGACGGTCTGCACTATTTCTCTGACAACTCAGGTTCAGACGGTGATCAGTCTTACCTGCGTTTCGGCTTCAAAGGTGAAACTCAGATCTCCGACCAACTGACCGGTTACGGCCAGTGGGAATACCAGGCAGCACTGAACACCTCAGAAAGCGAAGGCACCGCCAACAGCTTTACGCGTGTGGGCTTTGCAGGTGTGAAATTCGGTGATGCCGGCTCATTCGATTACGGTCGTAACTACGGCGTAATCTATGATGTTTCAGGCTGGACTGACGTTCTGCCAGAGTTCGGTGGCGATACCTACGGCGCGGATAACTTCATGTTCCAGCGCGGTAACGGCATGGCGACCTACCGTAACACCAACTTCTTTGGCCTGGTGGATGGCTGGAACTTCGCCGTTCAGTATCAGGGCAAAAATGATAACCCAACCGAATCCACCACCGGACGTGATGTACTGGGTGAGAACGGTGACGGTTATGGCCTGAGCACCACCTATGACATCGGTTCTGGTTTCGGTATTGGTGCAGCGATGTTCCAGTCTGACCGTACTAACAACCAAAACACTGGTGCGATTCTGGGCCGTGGTGATAAAGCAGATGCCTATACAGGCGCTCTGAAATATGACGCGAACAACGTGTATCTGGCCGCGATGTACACCCGTTCTTATAACGCGACCCGCTTTGGTTCAAGCGATGCGACCTCATACGGTTATGCGGATACCGCAGACAACTGGGAATTGGTGGCACAGTACCAGTTCGACTTCGGTCTGCGTCCATCACTGGCCTTCGTCTCTTCACGCGGTAATGTGCAGAACTACGGCGACCAGAACCTGAAAAATATGTTGATGTGGGTGCGACTTACTACTTCAACAAAAACATGTCGACCTATGTTGATTACCAGATCAACCTGCTGGACGACAACAACTTCACCAATGCAGCCGGCATCAACACCGACGACATTGTAGCACTGGGCCTGGTTTATCAGTTCTAAGTTGCAGACGTTGTAGGGCGCACCACGGTGCGCCCTTCGGCGGCCTCAGTGCCGCTGCTACGGTAGCAACTGCATCAGCGCACTGCGCAATACCTCAACTCTCTCTTCTGCATCTTCCCCAATCTGCACTTGCACGATGGCACCTTCAACCAGCAACACAATCTGAGCGGTTTTCACTTGCAGTGTCGCCGGCAACCTTTCGGCGATCGCCTGTGCCATTTCCCGTTTGTGCTGTCGGATCAGCGCAGTCGCTTCCGGTAACGTATCGCCTAATTCTGCGGCCGTATTGATAAATGCACAGCCACGATAATCAGCATCGTTAAACCAACTGAGCAACGTTGCAGGCAGGGCAGCGGTCAGATCATCGGACTGTTGCAATCCAGCGCGAAAAGCGGCCATCCAGCGCTGATGACGCGCTTGCAGAAATGCCAGAATGAGCACATTTTTCGCCGGGAAGTGGCGATAAAAGGTCACTTTAGTCACCCCCGCGGCGGCAATCACCTTATCCACACCGGTGGCGCGAATCCCCTGTTGGTAAAACAGCTGCTGTGCGCAGAGCAGAATACGATCGCGCGCGGCGGCACTGGCATCGAAGACCAGAGGTTCAAGCATCAGTAAATTCCTGTCATTTAAGGTAGACAGGATTGTCTACATCCGGCAGGATGAATCAAGTAGACAGACCTGTCTACATGCAATGGAGAATCATTATGTTGGTGCCCCCTTTTAATCAACAGACGGCTTTAGAGAAAGTGCGCATGGCGGAAGATGCCTGGAATAGCTGTGATGCGCTGCGTGTGTCTCAGGTGTACAGCGAGGATACGCGTTGGCGCAACCGCAGCGAATTCGTTAACGGTCGTGCTGATGTCGTGACATTTTTACAACGCAAGTGGGTGAAAGAGTTGGATTATCGCCTGATTAAAGAGCTTTGGGCGTGGCATGAAGACAAGCTGGCAGTGCGTTTTGCCTATGAATGGCATGATGACAGCGGCAATTGGTTTCGCAGCTATGGCAATGAAAACTGGCAGTTTGGGGCGGATGGCTTGATGGTGCAGCGTTTCGCTTGTATCAACGACTTGCCGATAACCGCGCCACAACGCCTGTTTCACTGGCCTGCGGGAAGACGCCCGGATGACCATCCGGGCCTTAGCGATTTGGGGCTGTAACCTTTTACTGCACTGGGCGCCATTTTTTGGCTTTAGGTGCCGGCGCCAGCGACGTGTTTGTCGTTGGCGCGCTACCTTCCATTGCTACGCCCGCCAGCGTAAACGCGGAGAAGCGCAGCCAATGCTGCCAGGTTTGTGTTTTCGTCTTTTCCATTCTGCACCTCGCTCATGTTCAACTCAGAGTAAACAGTGCAGAATTCATGCCAGTTCACCGCTCTCAGCGCCACGCGCCTTTAGCGGCATTTGTTACACTGCGCCAGCGCTGAAGCGGTGCAGGGTGACATTTCCATGGTGCAGAAATTTAACGTCTGCGCGAGGGATAGTGCTGAATCAGGCGATGGCGATAATGCTGCCAGCCGCGGAAGCTACCGAAGATAAACAGAACGGCGGATACAGCAAGAATCATAAAAATCATCTGTCGCTCCTGTGCGGTTATTGTGCTGGAACGCATCATCCTGAGACAGCCATGGATGATCTTCAAGCGGCTTTAGCCTGTTTTACAAGCGGTTTATGCTTTGAAATGAGATGAATTATGGCGTTACAGTTGAGGACGAGATGAGCGTTAAGAATATTCTGCTAATTGGCCTGTTAGCTTTCGGCTTAAGCGGTTGCGATCAACCCACGCCCCAATCCGCGCTGGTGCTGGAAGGTAAAACCATGGGCACGGTGTGGCGCGTTAGTCTTGCCGGCGTTGATCCGCAACGTAAAGCCGCCTTACAACAGAGCATTCAGCAGCAGCTTGATCAAGATGATCATGAACTCTCCACCTGGAAAAAGGATTCGGTGCTGTCGCGCTTCAACCAATATCAAGGCACTCAGCCGCAACCGGTGAGTGCTGATATGGCGGATATTGTGGTGGAAGCATTACGCATCGGGAAAAAAACCGGCGGGGCGATGGATATTACCGTCGGACCGCTGGTCAATCTATGGGGTTTTGGGCCCACTAAACAGCCCGCGCATACGCCGGATGAGGCGCAGATTGCGGCGGCGAAAGCGCAGACCGGTTTACAACACCTGCAGGTGATTCAGCGGGCGGACGGACAGTGGCTGCAAAAAGATCTGCCTGCGCTGAATGTTGATCTTTCCACCATGGGGGAAGGTTATGCCACCGATCATCTGGCGCGGCTGATGGAGCAGCAGGGGATAACGGATTATCTGGTGTCGGTGGGGGGTGCGGTGTTGAGTCGCGGCCTGAATGCCAGCCATCAGCCGTGGCGCGTCGCCATCCAAAAGCCCACTGACAGTGAGAACGCTGTCGAAGCGCGCGTGGACTTACAGGGGCACGGCATCAGCACATCCGGCAGTTATCGTAACTATTATGAACTGGACGGCAAGCGCATCTCGCACGTGATCGATCCCGCGACCGGGCGTCCTATCGAACATCAGCTGGTTTCGGCTACGGTGATCGCCACTACCGCCTTAGAGGCCGATGGCTGGGACACCGGTTTAATGGTGCTAGGCAGCGAGCGGGCACAGGCGTTAGCACTGAAGGAGCATTTGGCAGTCTATCTGATCAGCAAACAGGGTGATGGCTTTACGCACTGGATGTCGCCCCAATTCAAATCATTCCTGATCGATCAGGAAAGCAAATAACGGCAGGAGGCGAAGATGCTGGATCTGTTTAGTGATGAAGCGCCATGGCAGGAACCGTTAGCGGAAGGGGCGGTGATCTTACGCCGCCGGGCTCGTGACGACGCGGATGCGCTACTGGCGGCGATTCATGAGATTGCCGCGCAGAATCCGTTTGCCCATCGCATTACGCCGGGCGGGCATCGCATGTCGGTGGCGATGACCAACTGTGGTGATTTAGGCTGGTCGACGGATTCACGCGGCTACCAATACACGGAACAGGATAACGCCAGTGGGCACAAATGGCCGCCGATGCCGGCGCTATTCCGCACTTTGGCGCAGCATACCGCTCAGGAAGCAGGATTTTCCGGCTTTAACCCGGATGCTTGCTTAATCAACCGCTACGAACCCGGCGCCAAACTGACGCTGCATCAGGATAGAGATGAGAAGGATCTGCGTCAGCCGATTGTTTCAGTGTCCTTAGGGTTGCCAGCGGTGTTCCAGTTTGGTGGTTTCGACCGCGCAGATGCCACGCAACGCGTGCTGCTGGAACACGGTGATATCGTGGTGTGGGGCGGCCCGTCACGGCTGCGTTATCACGGCATTCTGCCGCTCAAACCGGGTATCCATCCCGATGCCGGTGCCTTCCGTTACAACCTTACTTTCCGCCGCGCCCACTAACGGCGCGGTGAATGAGAATTAATCTTGCTATCGTCCAGTGCGCCATTAAACTGCAGGCTGCTTGGTTGACCTTCGGAATCTGTTAATGGCATTGCTGCATGTGGTGTATCGCCAGTATCGCTGGCCTTTTATTGGCGTCATTCTTCTTACATTGTTAAGTGCCGCGCTCGGTATCGGCTTGATTGCCTACATTAATAACGAGCTGATCGTTGCGGTTAACACCTCCATTTCCGTGCTGCCTGGTTTTCTCGGCCAACTCTTCCTTCTGATGGCCGTGACGCTGGGATCGCAGCTGGCCCTGACCCAGCTTGGACACCATTTTGTCTGGCGTCTGCGTGGCGAGTTCATCAAACGTATTCTCGACACGCGCGTCGAACGCATCGAACAGATCGGCAACGCGCAGCTTTTGGCTGGCCTCACCAGCGATGTCCGCGCCATTACCATCGCGTTTGTCCGGCTACCGGAACTGATTCAGGGCATCATCATTACCCTGGGTTCCGCGCTCTATTTGGCCTGGCTGTCACCGAAAATGCTGCTGATAACCTCGCTGTGGTTGGTGGTCACGCTGGTTGGTGGCTGGCTGCTGGTCTCACGCGTGTATCAGCACATGGCGAAACTGCGTGAAGTTGAAGATGATCTTTACCGCGATTTCCAGACCATTATTGAAGGGCGCAAAGAGTTGCAGCTGAACCGTGAGCGCGCCCAGCAGATTTACGACAACGTGTATCAGGAAAACGCCAAAAGCTATCGCCACCACATCGTCCGCGCCGATACCTTCCACCTCAGCGCGGTTAACTGGTCAAATATCATGATGCTGGGTGCCATTGGCATCGTGTTCTTTATGGCGAATGGGCTGGGCTGGGCGAACACGGCGGTGGCGGCGACTTACTCATTGACGCTGCTGTTTTTGCGCACGCCACTGCTGGCTGCAGTGGGTGCGCTGCCCACGTTGCTGAGTGCTCAGGTGGCGTTCCGCAAGATTAATACCTTTGATCTTGCGCCTTACGATGCGCAGTTCAAAGCGCTGCCGCAGGTGAGTGATTGGCAAACGCTGGAGCTGCGGGATGTCTGTTTCCACTATGGTGAGCACGGTTTCCAGGTCGGTCCTATAAACATGACGCTACGTCGCGGCGAGCTGGTGTTTTTGATTGGGGGCAACGGCAGCGGCAAATCCACGTTGGCGATGCTGCTCACTGGCCTGTATCAGCCGCAGTCCGGCAGCTTGCTGCTGGATGGCAAAGTGGTCGACTGGCATAACCTCGATGCTTATCGTAAACATTTCTCGGCGGTGTTTACCGATGTGCACTTATTTGACCGCCTGATCGCGCACGGCGGCCAGCCCGCAAATCCTGCGTTAGTGCAGCAGTGGCTGGAACGCTTAAAGATGCAGGATAAATTGAAATTGCAGGGCAACAAGGTATTGAATCTGCAACTGTCCAAAGGCCAGAGCAAGCGACTGGCGCTGCTGCTGGCAGCGGCCGAGGAGCGCGATATCCTGCTGCTGGATGAGTGGGCGGCCGATCAGGATCCACATTTCCGTCGCATCTTCTATCGCGAATTGCTGCCGTGGCTACAGGAGTCGGGTAAAACCGTGTTTGCCATTAGCCACGATGATCACTACTTCCTGCATGCCGATCGATTACTGGAGATGCGCGAAGGCCAGCTCAGTGAATTGACCGGCAATGAACGTGAGATGGCAACGCTGGATGCGGTGAAACGCACCGATACCGGTCATTAACGTCAGGCGGGAAAGCTTAGCGAAAACCCTTATTGGGCAAAGTGTTGGCAGGCAGGTAAGGTGGATTTCAACAGAGATTCCTCGTCTCTGTCTCCCTGGAACACTTCCGTCGTCTTGTGTTGTCACCGGCTCGGGCTATTTCTGAGCCGGTTTTTATTGGCCGGGAAACGGGTGAGCAATCAGCGTGATCACGCGTTGATCCTGCAGCCAGAAATGTGCCTGCAGATGCGTGTTGATATTGAAGTCGCGCGAAAAATCCTGCGTCAGTTTAAGAGTGGCGCAGCCGCGTAACCCATCCACCGCCAGTAATTCCGCATGCAAAAAATCCATCGGCTGATGCAACTGTGGCCATAGCGCTTTATACAAACTCTCTTTTAACGAAAACAGCAGCGTGGCGGCGGATGCGAAGGGCAATGCTGTGGCGTGTAACCGCTGACGTTCGGCAGCGCTCATCAACATCTCTGCAGTTTCCTCTGCGGTGCTTTCTGCCATCACTTGCTCGACGTCAACCCCGATGCACAAAGGCTGCTGCGTTGCTGCGATCACCGCAATCTGTTGTGAATGCGACAGTGAAGCTTGAATACCTGCAGGCCACAGGGGAGAGCGATCGGGAGCATTACGCAGCACAAAATCAGGCATATCAAAGCGCATCAGCATCTGTTGCGCCAGCCAGCGGCTGGCCAAATGCTCGGCTTTGCGCTTGGTCACTGCGTTGTGTAACGCTGATGGCAGTGGGAGTTGCCATTGCTGATGCAGATCGCTGTGCCAGTTTTGCTGATTGAATGCGCACCAGGCAATAGGGAGCGGAGACGACGCGATCGCCGCAGCGGTGATAAAGGTTGAGGGGGGCAAGACAAGTGGGATTTCAGAAGCAAACATTAAGCATCACGGCCGAGGGTAAAACGCTAGTTTTACCAGTCAGCCGCGAGGAGAGCAAGCCAAAGGGGCTCACCCATGCTTAACGGTTTGGCGGAATAGACATGCCTTTAATCTGCACGATAAAGTGCTCATTGCCTTTGGTGATGCGCGCGCCGCGGTCGCACCAGCGCGAAGCCAGGCGGAAGAAATCGTCGCTGCCGATATCGTAAGCCAGTTCCACTTTATTGATACCTGAGTGCAGGAGTTCTTCCGCATCCTGCAGGTTTTTTGCTTTGATGACCATAATAGTTGTCCATCGAAAAACAGGAAGGATTAGAGTAATTAAACTGTATGACAGTTTTGTTTCAATTTGGTGAAATGCTGTCATATTTGACTAAAAATGTGATCCCGCTCCGCTTTAATTGCTTTCGGTAACTGACTGAAATTTTGTCAGAAAACCTTTCAGCGTGGGTCATTTTCCGCTAAGAGTGAAAAGGTTAACCAAGGAGGACACCATGCAAATACCCCATCTGGAGACCCCCCCGTTTGCTGCTTCAGCCGCTGCAAAGTGAAGATGCGATACAGGTGCAGCAGGTTTTCCCACGCTGGGAAATTGTGCGCCATCTGATCGGTTCCGTACCCTGGCCTTATCCTGATGAGGGTGCTCGCCAGTATATCGAGGGCATGGCGCTGCCCGCGATGAGAGCAGGGCAGGCATGGCACTGGAGTCTTCGCCACCGATCTGATCCTGACACCTTGATTGGCATGATCTCGTTGCGTTTGGGTGCTGAAGATAGCCGTGGCTTCTGGCTGGTGCCTGAATGGCAGAAACAGGGATTGATGAGTGAAGCCTGTGCTGCGGTCACTGAATTTTGGTTCCTCGACCTCGAACAACCGCGTCTGCGCGTGCCAAAGGCGATGGATAACCTGGCTTCTCGGCGCATTTCAGAACGCACCGGCATGCGTTTAGTCGAGACCTATCGCAAAACTTTTGTGGAGGGCGAACTGCCGGCGGGAACCTGGGAGCTGACGCGTGAAGAGTGGCTGGCGCAGCGTGATAAAGGCTAGCGACCTTAAGAAAAGCAAAAAAGCAGCCATAGAGGCTGCTTTTTTTGGGATTTTGGTCGGCACGAGAGGATTTGAACCTCCGACCCCGGACACCCCATGACCGTGCGCTACCAGGCTGCGCTACGTGCCGAACGTGGAAAAGTAGTCTACTGGTTCCGCTCGGGATTGCAATATGCGCAGGTTTTAACTGCCTCATTATTAATCAGTTTGCGGTAAAGCGCTTTTCTTCCGTCAGCACCTGCAGCAGCAATGCCAGCTGCGGCTTATGGTCCTTGAGCTTATTCCCTTGCGCATCGTAGGCGCTGTAACTGCCGTTATTGTTTAACACCAGCGTCACCGTTGGCGTCGTCACCACTAGCTTGCCATCCTCGCTGCTCGCGACCCAATTGTGACTGCGCTGGGCAGCAAACAGATCTTCACCTTGCGAATAGTTGGCTGGATTGGTGCGGGTATGCAGCAGGCGCTGCATCAACGTGGTCATCACATCCTGCTGGTCGGTCAAACGATCGATGGTCTGCGCTGGCGTGTTGGGCCAGTGCACCACTAACGGCACCTGAAGCGTGGCGCGATTACCTGGATTGTCGTCATTATCCAGCGTGACGGCGCGCTGGGCCGTAATCACCACCACGGTATTCTTCAATAAATCGCGCTGTTGCAGGCTTTGCAGCACCGCCGCGATTTGCTCATCAACAGCAGAGGCCTGACGCAGATAGCTGCGCTGGCGCACTTTCGTGCTGTCACCATTTACCGTCACACCGTCGAGCGCGATCCAGGAGAACCATGGCGCGCTGTCAGATTTCTGACCGTTCAACCAGTTCTGCCACTGATTCACCGTGGTGCTGTTGGGCTGAGTTTGCGCCTCTGGCAGACTGTAATCGGCTAACAGCGCCTGACGGTACAGCGCCTGGCTGAAACCATCCGAGGAGAACAGGCCAAACTGATAACCTTGTGCATTCAGAGCGTTCAGCAGCGCAGAAGGCATACGGGCGGAGAGCACGCCATCCATATAGCTGGAAGAGATGCCGTAGAACAGGCCAAACACGCCTTTTTCCGGCTGAACACCGGCGCTAAAGTGATGCGTAAAGCGCACGTTATCGCTGGCAAACTGATTCAACGACGGCAGCGCTTTATCAAGGTTGTCATTACTTAAACCATCAACGGTCAACAGCAACAGGTTATGGCGTGTGCCACCGTCGCGGAAGGTAATGTCACTCAGCGGATACTGCACGGAAAGCGCTTCGGGATCGCCCTGTTGTACCAGACGACGCTGATATTCCTGTGCATCTAACAAGCCGTGGCGTTCAAGGAAGCGTCGCGCGGTCATCGGATAGGAGAGCGGTAAATTCGCGCGCTGCATGGTAATCGGGCGATAGAAATTGGCATCCGCCCAGATGTACATCAGGTGACTGGCAAAGAAGGCGCTGATAAATAGCGCGGCCAATGGCTTACCGAACGAACGCCGATTCAGGCTGCGCAGTTTCTGCCAGCTCCAGGTGGCAAACAGCATCTCCACCAGGAAAATCAACGGCACGCTGATAAACATCAGCTGCCAGTCGCGCGCCATCTCGCTTTGATCGGGGTTGATCACCAACTCCCACACCACCGGATTAAGGTGGAGATGGAAACGGTTGAACACCGCGCTGTCGACCATTATCAGCGTCAGGCCGGTGGTGGCGATAATCGCCGACAGCACCCTCAGCAATCGCTGAGACATCACCACAAAGGTGAGCGGGAAAATCACCAGCAGATAGCCAGCGAACACGATAAAGCTGAAATGGCCTATCCAACTGGTATAGGCATAAATACGGCCCGCCAGGGATGCGGGCCAGTCGGCGACCAACAGGTAGCGGCTGCCTAAAATCAGCGCGAAGATGATGTTAAACAGGGCAAACCAGTGCCCCCAGCTGATCATCTGGGAGACTTTTTCGCGGTAGCGCTGCCGGTTGGTTACCATATTTATGAGGTCAGATCTGCAATTTAGTGGGCGTTGTCATCGCGAACGGAAGACTGCAACGCTTCCGCGAAAGATTTCGCCAGGCTGCGGCGCTGGGCCGGCGAGACACTGGTGTTGATCAAGTTAGTTACCATGTTACCTAACACCATAAGGGAAAGGTCGGTTGGCGCTTTATCTTTTTCAAGAATCTGCGCCATCTGCGCGAGAAGCTTCTCTACGCGCTCGTCGCTATAACGGGATGATTGTGGCATATCGTCGACTAATCAAGTGTGAAAAGGCGATATATTACCGTAACAACGCAGTTTTTTCCGCAATTTTATCGCAAGTAGAACGATCAGTTTGTGCGTGCAGTTGAAAGCGGCCGCAGGCGGTGTTTGAATACGCGCCTGTGCTTATAGGAGAATCGACCATGAGTCTGGATATTGACCAGATTGCCCTGCATCAGTTAGTTAAACGTGATGAAAACCAGCTTGAGCTGGTCCTGCGCGACACGTTATTGCCTGCCAACCGTGCGGTGGTGGAGATGGCGGAAGAGCTACATCGGGTTTACAGCGCCAAAAGTAAGGCTTATGGCCTGTTTAATGAAGACAGCGAATTGGCTGATGCGCTGCGCAATTGTCGCAAAGGGCAAGACGATTTCCTCGCCTTTAGCCGTGCTGCAACCGGCCGCCTGCGTGATGAGCTGGGTAAATACCCGTTTGCCGAAAGCGGCGTGGTGTTGTTCCTGCATTATCGTTATCTGGCGGTAGAGTATCTGCTGGTGGCGATGCTGAGCAGCCAGTCCAGCATGCTGGTCAATGAACAGTTGGATATCAGCAGTACCCATTATCTGGATATCAATCACGCCGATATTGTGGCGCGTATTGATCTCACAGAATGGGAAACCAATCCTGAATCCACCCGTTATCTCACCTTCCTGCGCGGTCGCGTGGGGCGTAAAGTCGCCGACTTCTTCATGGATTTCCTCGGTGCCAGCGTCGGTCTCGACACCAAAGCGCAGAACCGAGGCTTATTGCAGGCGGTTGATGACTATTGCGCTGAGTCGAATCTGGATAAAAACGAGCGTCAGAATTATCGTCAGCAGGTCTATAGCTACTGCAACGATCAATTAAAGGCCGGTGAAGAGATTGCGCTGGAGGATCTCTCCAGTGAGTTACCGCCACTGAGCGAAAAAACCTTCCAGGCGTTTACTCAGGAGCAGGGTTACGAGCTGGAAGAACATTTTCCTGCCGATCGCAGCACGCTCCGCCAGTTAACCAAATTTGCTGGCAGCGGTGGAGGCTTGACCCTGAATTTTGATGCCATGCTGCTGGGCGAACGTATCTTCTGGGATCCGGCAACGGACACGTTAACGATCAAAGGCACGCCGCCTAATTTGCGCGATCAGCTGCAGCGCCGTACTGGCGGTAACTGATTTTCAGCCAAAAAAAAACGCCGCTAATGCGGCGTTCTCTTTTCAACTCGTTGGCGATTAAGCGCGAACGAAGTCGATGTGGTGCAGTTTTGGCTTGAACGGGTGACGTTGCACCGCCTGCGCCTTAACTTTAACTTCTTTACCATCAACAGTGATGGTCAGCACGTCGGTATAGAACTCAGGCTTAACCTGCAGGTTCATGGTGGTGTCATGATCCAGTTCGATAGCGATTGGTGCATCAGTTCCGCCATAGATGATGGCTGGGAATTTGTTTGCTACACGCAGACGGCGGCTCGCACCCTTACCCTGCTCTTTACGTACTTCAGCTTTAATAGTTAACATTTGATATCTCATTCATCATTTCTGCTACAGGCGACCCAGCAACAGACGGTTATTCAAACGCTTTTACGGATGCAAAAGCGGGCGGCATTATAGCCTTAATAGGGGGAGCGGCAAATGATTCCGCCGCTTATCGCAGTTCATTGGCGCGTCGGTAACGTCCCTGATAATCAAACATTTTTTCGCGGATCTGCCAGAAATGGCCTTTCGCACGCGCGACAACAAAATCGGGATGGCGTAATAATGGCTGCAAAGCCATCACGTCGGCGGCGGTTTGCCAACCCAGTTCCACGCCCGGCGCACGCTGATGTGGACGCATAAACAGTTGCTCAAAAGCTTTGCGCTGCGCCGGCGTTTGCAAACGGAATCGCTCGCTGACGCTGGTGCCATCTTCATCAAAATAGGTCGCTTTCAGCCACTCGCCTTTATCATCACGCCCTTGCTCCAGCGTCATGCCGCCGCAGCGTATCACGCGCGCATCTTTGAGTTTTAGTGCCGCTTTCAGCATGTCATCCGGATCGACTAACACGCGCTCACATTGCTGGCATCGCCGGGCGGCGATGTCATTCTCTGCTCCACAGTCCGGGCAGCTTTTAAAACGGAAGCGGAAGTCACACTGCTCGCGATGACCCTCGTCATCCTCCAGCACGCCCTGGCAGCGGCGGCCAAAGTGTTCGATGACATGACCCTCTTCGGTAGCTTTCCCCCAAAAGGTGTTGGCGAAACCACATGCCGGGCAGAACACCTGCACCGGTTGATTATCGCTGGCGCCTTTTGGTGCGCCCACTTCGGGAGTGAACAGGTCATGCGGATTGCCCGCATAATCCAGAATCAGGCAATCCGTTTTGCCTGGTGACAGTCGTAAGCCGCGCCCGACAATTTGCTGATACAGGCTGACCGATTCGGTCGGGCGTAAAATGGCAATCAAATCCACGTGCGGCGCGTCAAATCCCGTGGTCAGGACCGCCACGTTGACCAGGAACTTAAGCTGCTGCGCTTTAAATTCGCTGATGAGGCGGTCGCGATCTTTCACCGCCGTTTCAGCGGACACCAGTGCGCTGTTGGCCGGCAGCAAAGACAGAATTTCGTGCGCGTGTTCCACGGTGGCAGCGAACACCATCACGCCACGGCGGTCTTCCGCGAATTCCACAATCTGGCGGATGATGTGCGGCGTGACGCGATTTTGTTGCTTCAATTCACGATTGAGGTCGGCTTCACTGAACAAGCCATTATTCTGCGGGATCAGTCGGCTAAAATCGTACTGCACCACGGGCATATCCAGCCGTTCGGGCGGCACCAGGAAACCGTGCTTGATCATATAGCGCAGCGGCAATTCATAGATGCAATCACGGAACAGCGCATGCTGGTCACCGCGTACCATGCCGTGATAGTGGAACTGATAAATCCAGCCTTTGCCGAGGCGGAAGGGTGTCGCGGTTAAGCCGAGCAGACGCAGCTGCGGGTTGTGCTGACGCAGATGCGCAAACAGTTGCTGATACTGGCTTTCTTCATTGTCGCTAATACGGTGACACTCATCGACAATAACTAGCGAGAAAGCGCTGTCGAAGCGGTCCAGATTCCGTGCCACGGATTGTACGCTGCCGAACACCACTTTGCGTTCACTCTGTTTACGCTGTAACCCAGCAGCGAAAATATCGGCTTCGAGCCCATATGCCTGATATTTACTGTGGTTCTGCTCAACCAGCTCTTTGACATGGGCCAACACCAACACTCGCCCGCGAGCGATACGCGCCAGCTCGGCAATCACCAGGCTTTTGCCCGCACCCGTTGGCAACACGATCACCGCGGGGGCAGCGTAGCGGCGAAAGTGATGGAGAGTGGCGTCAACCGCCTCTTGCTGGTACGGGCGTAGGGTGAAAGACATTGCAGCAAACTTTTTCTGGAACGGGTACGTATTATGCCATGAAAGCATCTGAAACACAGGATCGGTACTGTTAGCAGGCGAAGGTTCAAGCTATACTGACCCCACTTTTTTAACGGACAAAACGCCGTTTCAGTTTCCCTCCGCAGTAACAGGCAAAACGAATTCATGCGACTCGAAAAATTCATATCTCAGCAGCTGGAAGTCAGCCGTGCCATCGCTGGCCGCGAAATCCGCGCCAGAAAAGTCACCATCAACGGCGAAGTCGTCCGCGACGCCAGCTACAAAGTGTTGCCAGACGACGAAATCGAATACGACGGTAATCCATTGGCGGTACAGACGGGTCCACGCTACTTCATGCTGAATAAGCCGCAGGGTTATGTCTGCTCCACCGACGATCCCGATCATCCTACCGTGCTGTTCTTCATCGAAGAACCTGCGGCGTTCAAACTGCACGCGGCGGGGCGTCTCGATATCGACACCACCGGTCTGGTGCTGTTGACGGACGATGGTCAATGGTCACACCGTATTACCTCACCACGCCATCACCTGGAAAAACCTACCTGGTTGAAGTGGAAGAACCGATTGACGCCTCGCTGGTGGAAAAGTTTGCGGCGGGTGTTCAGCTGCATAACGAAAAAGATCTGACCAAGCCAGCGGTGCTGGAGATTCTTGATGAGAAGGCCGCCCGTTTGACCATCAGTGAAGGCCGCTATCACCAGGTAAAACGTATGTTTGCCGCCATGGGCAACCATGTATCCGCGCTGCACCGTGAAAGCATTGGTGGCATCGTGCTGGACGACGATCTGGCGGAAGGTGAATACCGTGAACTCACGCAAGAAGAGGTCGATAGCATTGGCCTGCCAGACGAGCTTAAACAGCGCAAATAGCAGGAGATAGCGGTGCGTAAGGAAAAGAATTCACCGGTAGGATTGGTTGTTATTCTCGGATTGCTGGCGATGCTGATGCCGCTGTCCATTGATATGTATCTGCCGGCGATGCCGCAGATCGCGCGCGAATTTGCCGTATCGGCTGGCAGCGTGCAGATGACACTCAATCTGTACATCCTTGGGTTTGCAATTGGTCAGCTGGTATACGGCCCATTGGCAGACAGCTACGGACGTAAACCGGTGATTGTGCTGGGCACCCTGATCTTTGCCTGCGCGGCGGCGGCTTGCGCATTGTCGCAGACCATCGATCAACTGATCTTTATGCGCTTCCTGCACGGCTTATCCGCCGCCGCCGCCAGCGTGGTGATTAACGCCCTGATGCGTGATAGCTACTCGAAAGAGGACTTCTCGCGCATGATGTCGTTTGTGATGCTGGTCACCACCATTGCGCCATTACTGGCGCCGATCATTGGTGGTTGGCTATTACTGTTATGGAACTGGCACGCGATTTTCTGGACGCTGGCGGTGGCCGCGTTAATTACTACCGTGCTGGTGGTGACGCAGATCCGCGAGACGCTGAAGCCGGAGCAGCGGCAGCGTTTCCATTTACGCACGACGATAAGCAACTTTGTGGCGCTGGTGCGTCATAAGCGGGCGTTTAGTTACATGCTGGCGAGCGGCTTTTCGTTTGCCGGGTTGTTCACTTTCCTTAATGCCGGGCCGTTCGTATACATCGAAGTCAATCATGTTTCACCACAAAACTTTGGCTATTACTTTGGCCTTAACGTGGTGTTCCTGTTTGTCATGACGCTGATTAACAGCCGCGCGGTGCGTCGATTTGGCCCGCTGGCGATGTTTCGTCTCGGACTGATCATCCAGTTTGCCATGGGCATCTGGCTGTTGATTTCCAGTGCGCTGGATTTAGGTTTCCTGTCGCTGGTGTTTGGTGTGGCGATGTTTATCGGTTGTGTCTCAACCGTCTCTTCCAATGCCATGGCGGTGATTCTTGATGAGTTTCCTCATATGGCGGGAACGGCATCATCATTAGCCGGAACCTTGCGCTTTGGCGTCGGGGCGCTGGTTGGCGCATTGCTGTCATTGGTGAGCATCAACAGTGCCTGGCCGATGGTCGCAACCATCGCGCTGTGCGCCACCGTATCGATCGTCCTGTTCAGCTACGCAGCCCGCCCACGTCACACCGCTTAAATCCTGGAGTGCGGCCTTAGGGTCGCACTTTAGAATGCGTTTTCAGCTCATCAACATCTCTGCCATCGCTTCTTATCCAGTACATGACTGAACGGCTTGCCAGCGGTGATGATCCCTCGTTAGGCCACCTCAATCGAAACTCGCGAATCCCCACATATTCGTTATGCTTAATGTTTCCATAATGTGAAAATTAAGAGATAAAAAAGTAACGACATTGCGTCTAAAATGATTGTTAACTGCCGCCGAACAAGGTACACATAGGCATAAATGCGAGAAGACTCGCAAATAATAACTTTACTACATGCTTTGTGCTTAAAACGAGAAGGCAAACCTTGACGTCCGTATTCTGAGATAACCAGGTAGGGATTCACTGCGTGATGACCATCGGCGTGAATAGGCGTTAACGTTTCTGGGGACTGTATTTATGCTACAACTTTCGGTTATGCATCGCTTACCGCAACATTACCGCTGGTCTTCCGATCACGCTGGTGAGATTGAACGTCAGGAAGCGGCAAACGGTGTGCACGATGAAGATCTGGTCGCGCTGCGTCTGCTGAGCCACGACGGTCATCCGGCGCTGGAGATCCTGCATCAGCTAAAAGAGACGCTGGCCCAGATTCAGGTGGAGTGCAAAATTGCCCTATGTGAAGGGCAGCCTTGCTTGCTGATTCAGCGCGGGGATGAAAGCACCACTAACTGCTGCCTGAAAAATCAGGGTGTTGCCATCGCTGAAACCTTTGAAGGTCACTGATTTAACGGCTTGCCCTGCGCAGATGCTAAAAGCTGGCGCGTGTACTCAGTGGCAGGTGCGTTAAACAACGCCTCGCATTCCCCCTGTTCCACCACCTCTCCCTGACGCAGCACAATCAGCTGATGACACAGCGCGCGCACCACCTGCAAATCATGGCTGATAAACAGATAGGCCAGCTGATGCTGCTGTTGCAAACGGCGCAGCAGGGTAAGAATTTGCTTCTGCACTGAGCGGTCCAATGATGAAGTCGGCTCATCTAATACGATCAAGCGCGGCTCCAAAATTAATGCGCGGGCAATCGCGATGCGCTGACGTTGACCGCCGGAAAATTCAGCCGGATAGCGTGAACGACTTTCGGCATCCAGTCCCACTTCCTGCATCACCGCGATCACCTTAGCCTCCTGCTCGGCAGCGCTTAAATGCGGACGGTGCACCGCCAACCCTTCCGCAATCACCTGTTGTACCGTCATGCGAGGATTCAGTGATGAGTTAGGATCCTGGAACACCACCTGAATATGCGGACGCAGCGGCAAAAGCTGCTTACGCGATAGGCGATGCAGTGGCTGACCATCAAACCAAATCTCACCCTGCGCGGCTATCAAACGCAGCAGCGCCAATCCGGTGGTGCTTTTACCGGAACCGGATTCCCCCACCAATCCGAGGCTTTCGCCACGGCGCAGCGAGAAGTTGAGATCGTTAAGCACGGTTTTTTCTGCCACGGTGCGCTTGAGCAATCCGCGTTTAATCGGAAAGCCCACGTGCAGATTTTTGACCTGTAGCAGTGGCTGTGAATCGGTAAGCGGCACTGGCTGACCATCCGGTTCGGCGGCGATTAATTCACGCGTGTAAGGATGCTGCGGCTGGCTGAACAGCGGCTGGCAAAGATTGTGCTCCACTTCCCGGCCATTGCGCATCACCGTCACGCGGTGTGCCAGCTGACGCACGATATTCAGGTTATGGGTAATGAACAGCATGCCCATATTGAGTTCACGCTGCAGTTCACGCAGTAAAAGCAGTATCTGCGCCTGTACCGTGACGTCGAGCGCGGTGGTGGGCTCATCGGCAATCAGCAGTTTGGGTTGCGTGAGCAGGGCCATGGCAATCATCACGCGCTGGCGTTCTCCACCGGAAAGCTGATGCGGGAAATCGCCGAGGCGCGATGCCGCATTGCGGATCCCCACGCGATCGAGGCAGCTAAGGATTTCGCCGCGCGCGGCTTCTTTCCGCATACCACGATGCACTGATAGCACTTCATACAGCTGCTTCTCAACGTTATGCAGCGGATTAAGCGACATCATCGGTTCCTGGAAAATCATCGCCATCTGATTGCCGCGCAGGCCGCGCATCTCACGCTCGCTGGCCTGCAGAAGGCTTTGGCCATTGAACAGGATCTCGCCTTGCGGATAAGTCACGGGCGGTTGCGGCAACAGACGCATAATCGAGAGCGCCGTGACGCTTTTGCCTGAGCCAGATTCGCCCACCAGCGCCAGCGTTTCACCGGCATCAATGTGCAGTGAGATATCTTCCACCACGCGGCGCTGATTAAAGGCCACGGCCAGATGATTGACGGTTAACAGGCTCATTTCACTCCCCGGCTGGGATCAAAGGCATCACGCACCGCTTCCCCAATAAAGATCAGCAGCGACAACAGCAGCGCAAGGGCGAAGAAGCCGGAAAGCCCCAGCCACGGTGCCTGCAAATTATTCTTGCCCTGTAACAGCAGCTCGCCCAGCGACGGGGAACCCACCGGCAGACCAAAGCCGAGGAAATCCAGCGAGGTCAGCGTGGTAATCGAACCGCACAAAATAAAGGGCAGAAAAGTCAGCGTGGCCACCATCGCATTAGGGAGCATATGGCGCAGCATAATGCGTCCGTCACTGACGCCGAGTGCGCGTGCCGCACGCACATAATCAAAGTTGCGCGTGCGCAGGAACTCCGCACGCACCACGCTAACCAGACTCATCCAGCCGAACACCACGGTAACCAGCAGCAGCCACCAGAATCCGGGTTGAATCACGCTCGAAAGCAGAATCAGCAAAAACAGCGATGGCATGCCAGACCACACCTCAATCAGACGCTGGCCCACCAGGTCGACACGTCCGCCGAAGTAACCCTGCACCGCACCCACCACAATCCCGATCACGCTGGAAAACAGCGTCAGCAAGATACCGAACAGCAGGGAGACACGCGTGCCATACAGCAAACGCGCCAGCACATCGCCGCCATTGGCGTCAGTACCCAGCCAGTTCTGTGTCGAAGGCGGTGAAGGGAAGGGCACGTCGGTGGCGAAATTGATGGTGCTGTCACTGAAGCGAATCGGTGCCCATAGCGCCCAGCCTTGCTGGTCAATACGCTGTTTTAGCCACGGGTCCTGGTAATCTGCTGGAGTGGCAAAGTCGCCGCCAAAATCACTTTCACTGTAGTTAAACAGCAGCGGCACGTACCAGCGTTGTTGATAATGCACGATCAGCGGTTTGTCATTGGCCAGCAACTCGGCGCCCAGGGACAACATAAAAATCACTAAAAAAATCCACAGCGACCAGTACCCGCGACGGTTATGGCGAAAGCGCTGCCAGCGCTGTTGGTTGATCAATGAGAGTCTCATTAGCGCCCCTCAAAATCGATGCGCGGATCGACCAGCGTATAGGTCAGATCGCTGAGAATATTCATCAGCAAGCCAATCAGCGTGAAGATATACAGCGTGCCAAACATCACCGGGTAGTCGCGTTGGATGGTGGCATCGTAGCCCAGCAACCCGAGGCCGTTGAGTGAGAACATCACTTCAATCAGGACGGAGCTGGTAAAGAACATACTGATAAAGGTGGCGGGAAAACCGGCGATCACCAACAGCATGGCATTGCGGAATACGTGGCCATACAAAATACGTTTTTCATCCAGCCCTTTGGCGCGGGCGGTCACCACGTATTGCTTCCGGATTTCATCGAGGAATGAGTTCTTAGTCAGCATGGTGAGCGTAGCAAATCCGCCAATCACCGTGGCCAGCACCGGCAGCGTGATGTGCCAGAGATAATCGCCAATCTTGCTGTACCACGGCAGCGTATCAAACTGCGGCGATGTCAGGCCGCGCAGTGGGAACCAGTCGAGATAGCTGCCCCCGGCAAACAGCACAATCAGCATGATGCCGAAAAGGAATGCCGGAATAGAGTAACCGATGATGATAAAGGTGCTGCTCCAGATATCGAAAGCGCTGCCATTGCGCACCGCTTTTTTAATCCCTAACGGAATCGACACCAGATAGATAATCAGCGTGCTCCATAAGCCAAGGCTGATCGAAACCGGCAGGCTCTCTTTAATCAGTTGAAGCACCGAGGCGCTGCGGAACAGGCTATCACCGAAATCAAAGCGGATATAATTCCACAGCATTTCCCCATAGCGCTGCAGCAGTGGTTTATCAAAGCCGTAACGGTGTTTGATCTCCGCAATCACCTCGGGATCGAGACCGCGCGCGCCGCGATACTGACTGTCGCCCGGATTGTCATGTGCCAGCGCACCGCGCCCGCCGATATCTGCACCGCTGCTGGTGGAAAACCCGGTGGTGTGACCAAATTGGGCGTTAGCCAGCGCCTGATCCACCGGACCGCCCGGCGCAATCTGCACGATAAAAAAGTTCAGGGTGATGATCGCCCACAGCGTGGGAATAATCAGCAGCAATCTGCGCAGGAAATAGGAACTCAAACCGCTCTCCTCAGCGTCTATCGGCCGGCAATTGTGCGGCTTTGTTCACGTCATACCACCAGTTATCTAACCCGGTCGCGTACGCTGGTTTGATTTCAGGACGGGAAAATTTGTCCCAGTATGCCAGCCTCTGCTCGGCGTTGTACCACATTGGAATCATATAGGCATTCCACAACAGAATGCGATCCAGCGCCTGACCCAGCGGCAGCAAGGCTTTTTCATCGCCCTGATGATCGACAATCTCCTGCACGAAGTGATCCACGATGGGATCTTTCACCCGTGGCGTGTTCCAGGAGGAGTCAATGTATTGCGATTGCCAGCTGGTGCGTAAGCTGGTGGAGGGCCACGGATTGGCCTGATAAAGCGTCGGGATCATATCGTAATCCCCTTCGCGCCAGCGACGTAGATATTGCGAAGTATCGATCTGGCGCAGCTCAACCTGAATCCCGAGACGCTGCAGGCTGTGCTGAAACGGCAGCGCCCAGTCATTTTGCGTGCCGCTGCGCATCAGCAGCTCGAAGCGGAAGGGCTGCCCGGTTTTCTCATTCACCAGTTGCTGATTTTTAATCTGCCAGCCGGCTTCTTTAAGCAGCGTCATGGCTTTCAGCAGATTGCCGCGATCGAATCCGCTGCCATCTGAACGCGGCGGTGCGTATTCGTTATTGAAGACTTCGGCGGGCAACTGCGCTTTATACGGTGCCAGCAGAATCAACTGCTCGGCTTTAGGATAACCTTTGGCAGCATAAGCGGTGTTCTGGAAATAGCTGTCAGTGCGTTTATAGGCGCCGTAAAACAGCGCTTTGTTCATCCATTCAAAATCAAACGCCAGCGATAACGCCTCGCGTACCCGACGATCGGCAAACAGCGGCTTTTCGTTGTTAAACGCCAGCCAGCGGGTGTCGGTAGAAACGGTGTTGGGCGTGGTGAATTTTACGATGGCGTGGTTATCAAAATTGCGCCCAAGATATTGCGTGGCCCATTTTTTGGCCGATCCCTCTTCACGCAAATCGGATGCGCCCGCTTTAAAGGCTTCAAATGCCACATTGTCGTCGAGATAGTAATCGTAACGCAGCGTATCGAAGTTGAAGCGTCCGCGATTCACCGGCAAATTAGCCGCCCAGTAATCTTTTACCCGGCTGTATTGAATGAACTGGCCTGGCTTATAAGACGTGACGCGATACGGACCACTGGAGAGCGGGGGATAGCCAATCGGTTCGTTAAACTTTTTATTCTGCCAAAAAGCCTGCGGCAATACCGGCAGCGTAAGCCAGCTCAGGATCATGTCCTTGTCCGGTTTCGGCATGTCGATACGCACGGTGAGATTGTTGATGGCTTTCACTTCCACGCCACGAAACGCCACGCGGAACTGCGGTACGCCTTCGGTCATAAATTTCTGGAAGGTGAAGGCGACGTCTTTGGCAGTAATTGGGCTGCCATCCTGAAAGCGGGCATGCGGATTTATCGAGACTTCCATCCAGTGATAATCACTGGGATAGCGCGCGGATTCGGCAATCAGCGGATAATAACTGCCGGGTTCATCATCGGAGGTGGTAAACAGCCCGTCATACAGCGTATCGGTTCCCGCGCCGGGGTTCCCGCGTGAGGCATAGCGGTTGAAGTTGTCATAAGTACCGACCACGGCGAGGGTCATCTTGCCGCCTTTCGGTGCCGCAGGATTGACGTAATCGTAATGGCTGAAATTCACCGCATACTTCGGCTCGCTCAGCTTGGCAAAGGCATAACTCTCATTGATGGTTGCAGCATGCAGTGGTGCAGTGGCAATGCAGACCAGCAATGCTGTGACAAGACGCAGCAGCATAAGTAGGGCGCTCTCCTCAGAAATTCCGCACTGTATGGTAGCAGTTTGGTGACGGTTGCGTGACGTTAACCGAGCGCCGCTTGTCGCTGGTAATAACTAATCAGGTTTTCCGGGCGCAGTGGGCGGCTAAACAGATAGCCTTGCAAATGCGTTACGCCGCGATTGACCAGCCACGCAGCCTGATCGCCGGTTTCGACGCCTTCAGCCACGGTTTTCAAATTGAGTTTTTTCGCCAGCAGCAGCACGGCATCCAGCACTGGAGAGGTGACGGTTTCGGTTCCAATACTTTGTACAAATCCGCGATCAATCTTCAGATAGTCAAACGGATACCTTTCCAGATAGATCAGTGCGCTGTGGCCGGTGCCAAAGTCGTCAATCGCAATTTTGATATCGTGCTGGTGCAGCCAGGCAAAGATCTCGCCGGCATTTTTCTCGCCAACAATGGTGCGTTCAGTGATTTCGAACACATAGTTGAAATGGTCAGCCGGCATTTCTGCAATCCACTCCTGAACATGCTGGCGGAAGTGTTCTGACGCCAGATGAAGAGGGGACAAATTAAGGCTCATGCGTGTGCCGCGCGGCAGCTGCTGAGACAAAAACTTGGCATCACGCGCCACCAGCTTAAACAGATGCTGGGTAAGGGGGATGATCAGGTTTTGCGCTTCGGCGTTGCTGATAAAGGCATCGGGCGGGATCATTCCTTCCGTAGGATGCGTCCAGCGCAGCAGGGCTTCTACACCATAAGGCTGACCATCGTGAGCGGTGACCAGCGGCTGATATTCCACATGGAACTGACCGCGCTTGATGCCCTGCAGAATCTCTTTACCGGGGCGCTGATACAGCGTCAGCAGCAGCCAGCTGGCCGCCGTCATAAACAGCGTGGAGAGCAGGCCGGTGAGTAAAATCAGGTGATAATCGCGTTGCGCCAGCGTCGTACCGTACAAAACAAAGCGCATGCCATTATCTTTAAAGCTAATGTCTACCAGTGCAGGCGGCAAGTCACTGACGTTAACCACCTGATTTTTGCCGCTCAGCAGCGCTTTGTTATCAATCACCAAAGCCATCCCGGTAATTTCAGGATGATACGACGCCAGCAGTTGATACGGCGTCAGGCTGATATTCATGGTGGCGAGAATGCCGGTTTCGGCCGAGCCAGGGTTTTTCATCCACAGCGCCAGCGCCGGTTTGGTTGGCAGCAGCGGCGTGCCTTCCATTAAACGCAGATCGCGATCGCGCTCCAGCTCCGTTTGCGGCGAAATATCGTTAGCAGGAAGTAAAAAGGCACCGGTAGCGGAGGAACAATAGGCGTTGCTGTTGCGCACCAGCAAAATCGCGCGGATATTACCCGCAAAGGCGGCGCGTGAAGTGAGTTCGCGGCTGACACTGTTGCATTCCAGTTGCGTGTACTGCTGCAAAGGATAAAGGGTATCCACCAGGGTTGACATCACCTGTTGTAAATCGTCGCGGCTATGAATCAGCAACTGTTCATGTTGTTGTAGACGTTTTTGCCAGGTTAGCGTCAGCAGTACGATCACAAACAACAGAAAGAACACGCCGCCAATGATCGCACTACTCCAGGCGATACGGCGCGAATAGGTTGCATGACGTTTTAACGTCCCCGACAGTGGCATGGAGTGCATTCCCCTTTGTGGCGCCATTTTTATTATATACATCGTGCACTACTGCTCGCTGGTGTCTGGCGCTCAGCATCGCATCACAGCGGGTTTTTCCACCCTGCTGTAACCGCATCTGTTGCGTCCAGTAAGCAAACGAGAATATAACGAGGTCGCGCGAAAAGTCTCGTTATATTTCTGATTCTCAATTACTTTTTATCTTTCGGATTTGCGTTAAGAAAGCACAGGCGAAAAAAAACGCTGCCTGGGCAGCGTTTTCTGATTCTCTGGCTGAGAGGATCTTCAAAAGGATACGTTAGCTGGGGTTTTTAGCTAAAACCCGACGGGCTTCGCGGTAACGCGTTTTCCAGTAACTGTCGTTTAAACTGGAAATCATCACACCACTGCTGGTGGACGCGTGTACGAAATTATCGTTACCCAGATAAATGCCAACGTGGCGGCCGGTAGAACCGGCGCGGAACAGCACTAAATCACCCGGACGCAGTTTGCTGCGTGAAATTTCTCGGCCGGTATCCTGCTGTTCTGACGTAGAACGTGGCAAATCTAAACCAAATTGCTCGCGAAAGGTGCGCTGAACAAAAGCAGAACAATCAATGCCGCGTTTGGTGTCGCCGCCTAAGCGATAACGTACACCTTTCCAGTCACTGTACTGTTCCATGATGCGGGACTTGATGTCCACGTTCTGCACCATCTGTTCAAATTCGTCCTGAGACGCCTGAAGTAAAAAACCATTCTGGTTGTTAACTTCATGATTCTCGTTATTCGCGTTCTGACCATTGTGCGTACTGCTACATGCTGACAAAAGTGTTGCTAATGCTACTGCGGGAATGATCCGCCTGAGGTATCTCAGTATTGGTTGAGACTTGACCATTATACGTGTGTTCCTTTGATGTCCTTACGACACAATGTCGCCAGCCAGATGACAAAACGGGTTTGAGATTAATAAGAGCCATCGCTTAAGACAATTCCTTAATTACTAAAATGTGTTAATGAACACATTTTTGTTGCTTAAGGCACCGAATTTTATGCTGCGGAGTTACTAATCGGATTTGAGGTTAACCGATTACAGACCGCGTGGCGAGTGCTTTTATATAAATTTTTATAGCTTTTAATGATGTGAAATCAATCTATAACACAATGGTTACTTTATCAGCGATTGGCAGCGATTTAATAGCCAATAAGGCGGGTTAACAGGGGCTAATTCTGGCGCTAGGCCTGATTTTAAGAGGGTTCTGGCTGGACAGCTTAGGAAAAGGGCGATTGTTAAGCGTTTTGCATCATAATGTTTTCTTTTGATAGGAAAACCTTAGCTTGCTAATAATTTAATGCGGAATTCGATAAGCGCGGATGATCGACTTTTATGATTATTGTCATCCGCGCTTAACAATTATGTGCGCGGCTTATATTTCCCCGGCAGCGTGCGATTGAGCCAGTTAACCAGTTTGTCACTGGCGGGCGTCAATAAACACCAGCTTAATCCCACCAGAATAACCGACATCGAACCCACGGCAATATCAGTAAACCAGTGAGCACCGGCCATCACGCGCGGCAGGGAAAACACCAGCACGATGACCAATCCCACCAGGAATGCGCGGAAGCCAAAATAACGCCACATAAAGCAGGCAAAAATAATCAGCATCATTCCGTGATCGCCGGGGAAGCTATTCGCGGAGGCGTCTTTAGCCGGAATCCCTGTTAGCTCACTGACACGATGCACGTTGTCAAAGAACAGCGTTGGGCTGGCATGCTGCACGGGAATCAAATGCCCCAGTTGATTAAGCACCACGGCGGTAAGCAGCATGGTAATACCGATTGCCAGCATGCGGCGGCGGCCCTGCGGCGTTTCACGGCGCCAGAACCACAGATACAACAGGCCCATGGCCAGCAGCGAGATGGCATCAAAACCACGGAAATTGGTGATCGCCACCAACAGCGCAAAGCCGTGGTGGTCCACCATCTTATCGTTGAAGCTAAAGAAGATGGCTTTATCGATACCGAACCAGAACCCATGGTCCGGCGGCAGATACCAGGAGAAGAACAGCATGATCCCCAATGCATTCAGCAACAGGATGGTAATTAAACGAGATGCGCGCATAAAAAATAGACTCAAAAAGAAAAATAACGGGGCAACCTAACGCAGCTATTTTAAACGAATCTTCAACAAAGTGGTTTGCAAAACGTTCCAGTCGACAGTTTGATGGTGAATTAACTCGATGCGGCTGTCCGGTGGCGTGGTGGTTCGCGTTTCCATAAAGAAATCGTCACCCTGGCGATTGATGTTCACCAGACCCTCCGGCGTGCGCAACACACCTTTCACGCGATCCACCGGCGCAAGCCGCGCCCACTCTAGCGCGGGAATGGTATCAAATACCGTATCGCCATCAAAAATCCAGCCGCAGGCGGCATATCCCTGGCCTTCATTTACCGAGCGACGCCAGCGGGCAGAGCCTTCAAGTTTCAGCGCTGCCAAGCCTTGTGGACGTGAAGAGTGGTGATGATGTGCCGCATCAGGAACCGCACGATCCGCCAACGCGGGTTGGCTCAGCAGCGCCGGATCGATCTCGCCCCATGCCGATTCAACCAGCTGGCGATCGGCAAGAAACTGCTGTTGCCACACGTGTAATCGTTGACGATCTTCTTCACTCCAGCGATCGCTTTTATTCGCCACAATAATATCGGCGGCCGTCAGCTGATCGCGGAAGTTTTCATTTTCGACAATGCGAGGATCGGCTAACTGGCGTGGATCGAGCAGCGTCAGAGTGGCATCAACCTGAATCCACGGCTGATACACCGCAGCGCGAAGCATGTTGAGAAGCTGTTTGGGATGGCCAAGGCCGGTGGGCTCAATGATCAGGCGATCGGGCTTGTTTTGCTTGAGCAGCATATTGAGCCCAACCTGCAGCGGCAGGCCGTTGACGCAACACATGCAACCGCCAGGGATTTCCTTTAGCGTGGCACCGCGATCGGCGAGCAGTGCACCGTCAATGCCGACTTCGCCAAACTCGTTGACCAGAATCGCCCAATTTTCATTGGCCGGTTTGTGGGCTAACAGATGCTGCAGGGTGGTGGTTTTACCGCTGCCGAGAAATCCGGTGATTACATTAACGCGCGTCATTATAGGCTCCATTTTCAGGCGCGCGGACAACACATCCGGCGCGCACGACGTTGTTATAGTATAACAACCTCCAGCGGCCGGATAAAATCGTGCGTTTAGTCTGCGCGGCTCATATAACGACGTTCTGCCACATGAATGCGGATGCGATCGCCGTTGCTGAGGTATTCCGGCACCTGTATCGACAATCCGGTACTCATGCCGGCAGGTTTGGTGCGTGCGCTGGCGGAAGCGCCTTTGATGCCCGGTGACGTATCGACAATTTCCATATCTACCGTTTGCGGCAGTTCCAGCGCCAGCACCTGGCCATCCATGGTCATCACCTGAATGCCCGGAATACCGCCTTCAGGGATGAACAGCAGCTCTTCTTCAATTTGATCTTTTTTGAAGTTGTAAGGCGTGTAGTCTTCGTCATCCATAAAGACGTATTCATCACCGTCTATATAAGAGAAGGTGACCGCACGGCGGCTGAGTTGAATGGCATCAATAATGTCGTCACCTTTGAAGCGTTCTTCCACTTTCATGCCGGTGCGGACATCAGTAAAGCGCATCTTATAAAGGGTGGCGGCGCCGCGTGCACTGGGGCTTTGGACATCAATGTCTTTCACCAGCAACAGTTTGCCGTTCCAGGTGACAGCCATTCCTTTTTTGATTTCATTTGCCTTTGGCATGATGTGTGACTCGCTGTGAGAAGGTTAATGCGCGCCACGTTACTCGCGCCGCGAAAAACAGGCAAGTGAGGCAGTGTAAAATTGTTGCCCGCACATGGCATTCACGACGCCGGGCTGCTATTGTCGCGGCGAATTCAATACAGGAGCGCATGATGTTTTGTCGTGACCAGTGCGGTGCCTGTTGCACAGCCCCTTCCATTTCCTCGCCAATCCCTGGCATGCCCAATGGCAAGCCGGCCAATACGCGCTGCGTTCAGCTTGATGATCGGCAGCGCTGTAAAATCTTCGGATCACCGCTACGTCCTGCGGTCTGTGCGGGTTTACAGCCCAGTGCAGAGATGTGCGGCAGCAGTCGTGATGCGGCAATGACCTTCCTTTTACAACTGGAAGCGGACACTGCGCCCTGATTTGCTGACGGCGTGCTGAAGAATTTGCCTTATGTGACCAATGCGTTACAGCAAAAACGTCAGCCGTGCGGGCGTGAAAAATCTTAAATCCAATCTGAAGTGTGCGGGACGTCAAAAATCTGCTACGCCGATCGCGCATTTTCTTGCCTGCTTTGCTCAGCTGTACCATATTCCCTGAAACGTTTCAGCGTTGTCGACACGGTTAAGTCCGTAGCGTGCAGCGTAATTTTTCGCCATTAAGCTGAAACGATTCAATTTCAGCAAGCGAGGAGAAATATGTTCCAGCTCGACGTTCAGGCCATACATACCGGTGCCAGTGCACAGAATAAAGAAGAGGCTATTCGTCAGGTTGCCGCTGCGCTCACCGCAGCAGGCAATGTGTCGGAAGGCTACGTTAATGGCATGCTGGCGCGCGAACAGCAGACCACCACCTTTCTCGGCAATGGTATCGCCATTCCACATGGCACCACCGACACGCGCGACCTGGTGCTGAACACCGGCGTTCAGGTGTATCAATTCCCACAGGGCGTGGAGTGGGGCGACGGGCAAACGGCATATATCGCCATTGGTATTGCGGCGAAATCTGATGAGCACCTCGCACTGCTGCGCCAGCTCACCCATGTGTTAAGCGATGAGAGCATCGCCGAGCAGCTCAAAACCGCCTCAGCGGAAGATCTGCGTGCTTTGCTGATGGGTGAGAAACAGGCGGCTGAATTCAAATTCGACACCTCACTGATTGCCGTGGATGTGGCGGCCAGCGATTTGATTACCCTGCAAGCGCTGAATGCCGGTCGTTTGCAAGCGGCAGGTGCTGTTGATGCTGGCTTTATCGCCGATGTGGTGTCTCGCACCCCACTGAGCCTCGGTCAGGGCATCTGGTTGAGCGACAGCGCCAATGGCAACCTGAACAGCGCGGTGGCCATCAGCCGTGCGGCGGCACCCTTTGTGCATCAGGGCGAAAACGTCGCACTGCTGTTGACGGTGGCGGCCACCGATGATCGTCCGTTGACGGTGCTGGGTTACCTGAGCAATCTGCTGCTGAACAACAAAGCTGAACGTCTGCTGAAAGCCGATGCGGCGGGCATTCTGGCGCTGCTGACCAGTGAAGTGGATGAAAGCGCCGATCAGCTGGTGGCAGAGTTCACCATCCGCAACGAGCACGGTCTGCACGCACGTCCGGGCACTGCGCTGGTCACGGTGATCAAACAGTTCAACAGTGACATCACCGTCACCAACCTTGATGGCAGCGGCAAACCGGCCAACGGACGCAGCCTGATGAAAGTGGTCGCGCTGGGCGTGAAGAAAGGTCACCGTCTGCGCTTTACCGCCAGCGGCGAAGATGCGCAGCAGGCACTGAATGCGATTGAAGAAGCCATTAATGCCGGTCTGGGCGAGGGGGTTGCATGAGCCGCCGCGTTGCCACAATCACACTGAACCCGGCCTACGATCTGGTGGGTTACACGCCAGAAGTTGAACGTGGCGAAGTGAACCTGGTGAAAACCACCGGCCTGCACGCAGCAGGTAAAGGCATCAACGTGGCTAAAGTGCTGAAAGATCTTGGCATTGACGTCACCGTGGGTGGTTTCCTCGGTAAAGAAAATCAGGACGGTTTCCAGCAGCTGTTTAGCGAGCTGGGTATCGCCAACCGTTTTCAGGTGGTGCAGGGCCGTACCCGCATCAACGTTAAGCTGACGGAAAAAGACGGCGAAGTCACCGACCTTAACTTCTCCGGCTTCAACGTCACGGCGCAGGATTGGGATCGCTTTACCGCTGATTCCCTGACCTGGCTCGGTCAGTTCGACATGGTGTGCGTCAGCGGCAGTTTGCCGGCGGGCGTGGCACCGGAAGCGTTCACTAAATGGATGAGCGATCTGCGTGCACTTTGCCCGTGCATCATCTTCGACAGCAGCCGCGAAGCGCTGGTGGCCGGTCTGAAAGCGGCACCGTGGCTGGTGAAGCCGAACCGTCGCGAACTGGAAATCTGGGCCGACCGCAAACTGCCTACGCTGCAGGATGTGATTGGCGCCGCGCATGAATTGCGTGAGCAGGGCATTGCCCACGTGGTGATTTCCCTTGGTGCAGAAGGCGCACTGTGGGTCAACGCCTCTGGCGAATGGATCGCCAAACCACCAGCCTGTGAAGTGGTCAGCACCGTAGGCGCGGGAGATTCGATGGTCGGTGGCCTGATTTATGGGCTTCTGATGCGCGAATCCAGCGAGCATACGCTGCGTCTTGCCACGGCAGTGGCTGCCATGGCGGTGAGCCAGAGCAACGTTGGTGTGACCGATCGTACCCAGTTGGCCGCGATGATGGCGCGCGTCGACTTACAACCCGTTAACTAACAGCAGGAGAGCGATAATGAAAACGCTGCTGATAAAAGATTCTTCACTGGGACTGGCATCAGGACATCTGGCTTTAGAACGTCTGCGCGCGAGCGCGGCACAGGCCGATCTGACGCTGACCGACAACGCGGCCGATGCTGAACTGGTATTGGTTGCTGGCCATGATGTGCCGAACGACGCGCAGCTGGCAGGAAAATCCGTGGCGCTGGTCGATGTGCAGCAAGCGCTGCGCGATCCGCTGGCGGCGATTAATCAGGCTAAAGCCAGTGCCAAAGTCTGGCACTCCACGGCGGCGGTTGCTGCACCGGCTGCCGCACAGAGCACCGGTCAGAAACGTATCGTCGCGGTGACCGCCTGCCCAACGGGCGTGGCGCACACCTTTATGGCGGCTGAGGCGATTCAGGCAGAAGCCACCAAGCGCGGCTGGTGGGTGAAAGTGGAAACCCGCGGTTCTGTGGGTGCAGGCAACGCCATTACGCCGGAAGAAGTGGCCGCGGCCGATCTGGTGATTGTGGCGGCGGATATCGATGTGGACCTGGCGAAGTTCGCCGGTAAGCCGATGTACCGCACCTCAACCAGCCTGGCGCTGAAGAAAACCGCGCAGGAACTGGATAAAGCACAGGCGGAAGCCAAAACCTATCAACCAAGCGGCAACGCTTCTGCCAGCACGCAGAGCGACAGCAAAGAGAAAGCCGGTGCCTATCGTCATCTGCTGACCGGCGTGTCTTACATGCTGCCGATGGTCGTCGCGGGTGGTTTGAGCATCGCGCTCTCCTTCGCCTTTGGTATCACCGCGTTTAAAGAGCAGGGCACCTTAGCGGCTGCGCTGATGCAGATTGGTGGCGGCAGTGCCTTTGCGCTGATGGTACCGGTGCTGGCAGGCTTTATCGCCTTCTCGATTGCCGACCGTCCGGGTCTGACCCCAGGTCTGATTGGCGGTATGATCGCCACCAGTATTAACGCCGGTTTCCTTGGCGGGATCATCGCCGGTTTCATTGCCGGTTACGCAGCGAAGATGCTGAGCAGCAAAGTCAAACTGCCGCAAAGTATGGAAGCGCTGAAGCCGATTCTGATCATTCCGCTGGTGGCGAGTTTGATCACCGGTCTGCTGATGATCTACGTGGTGGGTACACCTGTCGCCGGTATCATGAGCGCACTGACTCACTGGCTGGCGAACATGGGCACCGCCAACGCGGTCCTGCTGGGTGCAATCCTCGGTGGCATGATGTGTACCGATATGGGTGGTCCGGTGAACAAAGTGGCATACGCCTTTGGTGTAGGCTTGCTGAGTTCGCAAACTTACGCACCGATGGCCGCGATCATGGCCGCCGGTATGGTGCCACCGTTAGCGATGGGTCTGGCAACGATTGTTGCACGCCGTAAGTTCAACAAAGGTCAGCAGGAGGGCGGCAAGGCAGCACTGGTGCTGGGCTTGTGCTTCATCTCTGAAGGTGCGATTCCGTTTGCGGCGCGTGACCCAATGCGTGTGCTGCCTTGCTGCATCGTCGGCGGTGCGATAACGGGCGCGGTTTCCATGGCGATTGGCGCGAAACTGATGGCACCGCACGGTGGTCTGTTCGTGCTGCTGATTCCAGGCGCAATCACTCCGGTGCTGGGTTACCTGATGGCGATTGTGATTGGTACCGCAGTGGCAGGTTTGGGCTACGCGATTCTGAAACGTCCGGAAGAAGAGCTGGCGAAAGCCGCGTAATCTTCACTGGATATGAAAAAGGGAGCTTCGGCTCCCTTTTTGCTGTCTGCATTACGCCTGTTGTTCCGACTTCAACCACGCGATCTCATCTTTCCAGATATCCGGATTGATGGTTTCCAGAATCATCGGGATGCCATCGAAACGCTTATCCTTCATCAACCAGCTGAACACCGTCTTGCCAATGTTGCCTTCGCCCAGACTATGGTGACGGTCAACGCGGCTGCCCAGCGCGCTTTTGGCATCATTCAGATGCATGCCGCGCAGATACTGGAAACCAACGATACGTTCGAATTCGGCAAAGGTCTCCACGCAGGCTTCTTCAGTACGCAGATCGTAACCGCCGGCAAACGCATGGCAGGTATCGATACACACGCCGACACGTGATTTATCTTCGACGTGTTCGATGATGGTCGCGAGGTGTTCAAAGCGGAAACCAAGGTTGCTACCCTGACCGGCGGTATTTTCGATCACTGCCACCACGTTATGCGTCTTATCCAGTGCGATATTGATTGATTCGGCGATGCGTTTCAGGCAAGCCTCTTCTTCAATCTGCTTCAAGTGGCTGCCAGGGTGGAAGTTCAACAGCGTCAGACCGAGCTGCTCGGCGCGCTGCATTTCATCAAGAAACGCCTCGCGTGACTTCTCCAGCGCATCCATCACCGGATGGCCGAGGTTAATCAGGTAGCTGTCGTGCGGCAGAATCTGCGCCGAGGTGAAGTTATATTTTTCACAGGCAGTTTTGAAAGCATCAATCACTTCACCCGAAAGCGGGGCGGCTTTCCACTGGCGCTGATTTTTGGTGAACAGTGCAAAAGCTGTGGCTTCGAGTTCATGGGCACGGATAACTGCCTGGTCTACGCCGCCTGATGCACTGACGTGTGCGCCGATATATTTCATGCCGCTCTCCTGGTTGGCGATGGCTGCTGCAAAGCGCACATCATAGCGGATGCGTTACCACCATGAAATGTTGCAGTGCCTGGCAGAGGAAAAACGGCACAACGAAACACCTACCAAAATTAGCAGGTGCACTTTTTTTCAGGTTAACTATAGTTTAACAAATTAGAAACTTTTAACTATAACCATGAAAACAGCTTATAGAAGTACTTTGGATACCGCTTTTCAGCATGAAAAAATCAATGCAATCCATAAATTAACTTTAGGTAAAAGCAACGCAGTCACGCTTTTTTATAATGGAAATGGCGCGGTAGGCTTTACGCTCGCTGTACCGGATACCGACAACTCTCTGGTGCATTTCTATCGTTATGGCGTCAATAACAGCGATCCTAAAAAATTGTATCGATCCGAATGCCTCTATTCGCGCAGAGAAAACTTTGGTTATCAAGACTGGCTCATCCGCACCATCACCGACGAGTTCACTGCCTGTGACAGCGAACTGGAAGAACTGATTGGGATGAGAGCCTGACCCCCTCATTTTACCCTCGGCAGCCTCTCCTCGCGAAGACCCGACTGGTTTAAAGGTTAAATTGATAATATATTGTCGATTGACCAGAATAACTAATAAGGGAGAGTGGGGATGTTCATGCGCCTGCGCCGTTGGGCACGGTTGATCAAACGCGATGTGCTGACACTGTGGTTTGCCTGCCGCGATCCGCGTACGCCCTGGTGGTTCAAATTAATGGCGTTTGGCATTGTTGCCTATGCACTTAGCCCCATCGATCTCATTCCTGATTTCATTCCCATCATCGGTTTACTCGACGATGCCATTATTGTGCCGTTGGGCGTGATCATTCTGCTGCGCTTACTGCCACGGGAAATCCGCATCAGCAGTGCAGAGCGTGCAGATGTACAGCGGGCGCGTGGCAAGAAGATCGTGAGCTGGGCCGGGTTTGGCCTGACGGTGATCGTCTGGTTAGCGGTGGTGGCTTATCTTGTGCACCGTTACGCAATGTGAGGAGCGCGCATGCATATCACGCTGCGTCAGATTGAAGTCTTTACCGAAGTACTAAAAAGCGGTTCCACTACCCAGGCCTCTCAGGTGCTGGCCCTGTCACAGTCGGCCGTCAGCGCCGCATTGGCCGACCTGGAAAGTCAGCTCGGGGTGCAATTGTTTGATCGTGTAGGGAAAAGGCTGGTGGTCAACGAGCATGGTCGTCTGCTCTATCCGCGCGCGGTCGGTTTGCTGGAGCAAGCGGGCGAGATTGAGCAATTATTCAAAGAGGATAATGGTGCAATCCGCTTGTTCGCCAGTAGCACCATCGGTAACTATCTGCTGCCGGGGATGATTGCCGCTTATCGTCGTGATTTCCCCACGCTGCCGCTCGAACTCAGCGTTGGTAATAGCCAGGATGCGATAAATGCGGTAGCGGATTTTCGCGTCGATATCGGGTTGATAGAAGGGCCGTGTCATGAGCCTGATATCGTCAGCGAGGCGTGGCTGGAAGATGAGCTGGTGGTGTTTGCTGCGCCAGATGCTGAGATTCTCAAACAGCCGATTACGCTGGCGTCGCTGGCGGCCGCGCCGTGGATCCTGCGTGAACGCGGTTCAGGCACGCGTGAAATTGTTGATTACCTGCTGCTGTCGCATCTGCCACAATTTCAACTCGGCATGGAGTTAGGCAACTCCGAAGCGATCAAACATGCAGTGCGACACGGCATGGGCATTAGCTGTTTATCACGTCGTGTAATCGACGATCTGCTGGAAGCGGGCACGCTGGTTGAAGTGATTGTGCCGCTGCCACGCCTGACGCGCACCCTTTATCGCATCCATCATCGACAGAAGCATTTGTCGAAAGCGTTAACCCGTTTTCTCTCCTATTGCCGCGAGTGATCGCGGCTTCTATTACGTGATTGGCTAATAATTTCGCGGCGATTATGAAGGTAACTAATAACCCGACGTGAATGCTATACAGCTTGGGGTTAGCTGCTACAATCGCGCCTTATTTTTATCCAGCATAGCGTTTACACATGCATAATGACTCAAAAACAACACAACAACCTGGGCTGCGCCGTGAATTAAAAGCGCGCCATCTCACCATGATCGCCATTGGCGGTTCAATCGGCACTGGCCTGTTTGTCGCTTCAGGTGCCACCATTTCTCAGGCAGGCCCCGGCGGCGCATTACTCTCTTACGCGCTGATTGGCCTGATGGTTTACTTCCTGATGACCAGCCTCGGCGAACTGGCGGCATTTATGCCGGTCTCCGGCTCCTTCGCCACTTACGGCGCCAAATACGTTGAAGAAGGTTTCGGCTTCGCGCTGGGCTGGAACTACTGGTACAACTGGGCGGTGACCATCGCCGTCGATCTGGTTGCCTCGCAGCTGGTGATGAACTATTGGTTTCCGGACACGCCCGGCTGGATCTGGAGTGCGCTGTTCCTCGGCCTGATGTTCCTGCTTAATTACATCTCCGTAAAAGGTTTTGGCGAAGCGGAATACTGGTTCTCGCTGATCAAAGTGGTGACGGTAGTCATCTTTATTGTGGTCGGCGTGTTAATGATCACCGGCATCATGCGCGGCGCGGAAAATGCCGGCTGGCACAACTGGACCGTCGGTGATGCTCCGTTTGCCGGTGGCTTTGCGGCGATGATTGGCGTGGCGATGATTGTCGGCTTCTCATTCCAGGGCACGGAATTGATCGGTATCGCTGCGGGTGAATCACAGGATCCGGCGAAAAACATTCCGCGCGCGGTGCGTCAGGTGTTCTGGCGTATCCTGCTGTTCTATATCTTCGCCATTCTGATTATCAGCCTGATCCTGCCGTACACCGATCCAAAGCTGCTGCACAACGATGTCACCGATATCGCCATCAGCCCGTTTACGCTGGTGTTCCAGAATGCCGGTTTACTGTCGGCGGCGGCGGTGATGAACGCGGTGATCCTGACGGCCGTCCTGTCAGCGGGTAACTCCGGGATGTATGCGTCAACGCGTATGCTGTTTAACCTGGCGCGCGAAGGGAAAGCCCCACGTATTTTTGGCAAATTATCGAAAGGCGGTGTACCGCGTAACGCGCTGATTGCTACCACGGTAGTGGCGGGACTGTGCTTCCTCAGCTCAAAATTTGGCAACCAGGAAGTGTATCTGTGGCTGCTGAATACCTCGGGCATGACCGGCTTTATCGCCTGGCTCGGCATCGCGATCAGCCATTATCGCTTCCGTCGCGGTTACGTGTCGCAGGGGCTGGATTTAGCCGCGCTGCCTTACCGCTCTGGCTTCTTCCCGCTGGGACCGATATTTGCCTTTGTGCTGTGCCTGATTATTACCCTGGGCCAGAACTATCAGGCATTCCTGGCGGACCGCATTGACTGGTATGGCGTTGCCGCCACTTACATCGGTATTCCACTGTTCCTGCTGATTTGGCTGGGTTATAAGCTGGCACGCGGCTCACGCTTCGTGAAGTACAGCGAAATGGAATTCCCGACGTTTAAAGAGTAATGCGTTAAACGTGGATGATATAACGCCGCTGCCTTTGGGTAGCGGCGTTTTTTTTGGCAAAGATGAACCGCGTTACAACGTTATGGGCTTTGTCATACAGATATAATTGATAATTATTATCACCTGCACTATTGTGGCTGCCGTTATGATTTCGACAAGAAACAGGTAGAACAATGCAGACCACGGATTCCGCGCTGCTGGCGGAAAATAACCGCGAAGCCGATACCATGACGCGATATCGTCAGGTATTACGTCA
This sequence comes from Pantoea rodasii, assembly GCF_002095465.1. Lineage (GTDB taxonomy): Bacteria > Pseudomonadota > Gammaproteobacteria > Enterobacterales > Enterobacteriaceae > Pantoea > Pantoea rodasii. The sequence continues at coordinate 85,114 of NZ_MLFP01000086.1, forward strand.
GCGCTTAATGCTGATTGGTGTACTGGTACTGGCGATTCTGGCGTCAGTGATTCTTGATTTCACCCTTGGCCCGGCCGGGCTATCCCTCGACACGCTATGGCAAACGCTCACCCATCCCGATGCGGTAGATGCGGGCACGCGCGTGATCGTCTGGGATATTCGTCTGCCGTATGCGCTGATGGCGGTGGTGGTCGGCTTCTCGCTGGGTCTGGCCGGTGCTGAGATGCAAACCATCCTCAATAACCCGCTGGCGAGTCCGTTTACGCTTGGCGTCTCTTCAGCGGCAGCCTTTGGCGCGGCGCTGGCGATTATTCTCGGTATCGGAATTCCCGGTGTGCCGGACCAGTGGTTTATCTCCGCTAACGCCTTTGTGTTTGCGCTGTTTGCGGCGCTGATGCTGGATGGCGTCACGCGCTGGACCAAAGTATCGACTTCAGGTGTGGTGCTGTTCGGCATCGCGCTGGTGTTCACCTTCAATGCACTGGTTTCCATGATGCAGTTCATCGCCAGCGAAGATACTCTGCAGGGCCTGGTGTTCTGGACCATGGGCAGCCTGGCGCGCGCTCGTGGGAAAAACTCGGCGTGCTCACGGCGCTTTCGCCATCCTGATTCCGTTCTCGATGCTGAGCAGCTGGAAACTGACCGCACTGCGCCTCGGTGAAGATCGCGCCGTGAGCTTTGGTATCGACGTGCGTCGTCTGCGTCTCGCAACGCTGCTGCGTATCAGTATTCTCTCCGCGCTGGCGGTAGCCTTTGTTGGGCCGATTGGTTTTATCGGTCTGGTCGCACCGCATATTGCCCGCATGATGTTTGGTGAAGATCACCGCTACTATCTGCCAGCCAGTGCACTGGTCGGTGCGCTGGTGCTGTCACTGGCCTCAGTAGCGTCGAAGAACCTGATTCCAGGCGTGATCATTCCAGTTGGTATTGTGACCTCGCTGGTTGGCGTGCCGTTCTTCCTGAGTATTATTCTGCGTCATCGGGGGACGGTGTAATGGAACAGGGATTGCGTCTCAGCCATTTCTACGCCGGTTATCCGAAGCGTAAAGTCATTGAAGATCTCAACGTCCCGGCACTGCCGCGCGGCAAAATCACTGTGTTGCTGGGACCCAACGGCTGCGGGAAATCGACGCTGCTGCGTGCGCTGGCCGGTCTGAACAAAGGGCAGGGCGAGCTGTGGCTGAATGGCGAAGAGTTAATGACCCAGCCGTTTGCGCGTCGTGCTCAGCGCGTGGTTTATCTGCCGCAAAGCTTACCCGCTGGAGTGCATCTGCACGTGCTGGAATCGATCATTGTCGCGCAGCGTGCCTCCGGTGGTTTGCACAGCGCGTCGAGCGAAGCCGAGATCATGCATCTGCTGGAACAGCTGGGCATTGCCCATCTGGCGATGCGCTATCTGGATCAGCTGTCCGGCGGTCAGAAACAGCTGGTGGGCTTAGCCCAATCGCTGATTCGTCGTCCCGAACTGCTGTTGCTGGATGAACCGCTGAGCGCGCTCGATCTTAACTACCAGTTCCACGTGATGGATCTGGTACGTCGTGAAACTCGCCTGCGTAATATCGTTACGGTGGTGGTGGTGCATGATATCAATATCGCACTGCGTCATGCCGACCATGCATTAATGCTGAAAGAAGGCACCTTACTTGCTGACGGCGAGCATCTCAGGTGATTACGTCGGATACATTGGCGCAGGTATATGGTGTGCGCGGGCGTATTGAACATTGCTCGCAGGGGATGCCGCAGGTGATGATCGATGGGCTGGTGGCGGAGTCGCTGGTTTAACCGCCGGATAAGACGCTAAGGCTCAATCTGGCCTTCACTATCGTGCCCTTTTGAACAAAACTCACTGAAGCTTCAGAGCAGGCGGGTGACGTTCAGGGGCGGGCAATCCGCAGCGCTGAACGTAATGAGTCTGCCAGGAGAGCACGCATGGATGCGGGCGAAAGGCGGGGCGGCACACGATGTGCCATCCCCGCCGTTCCGTCAGGCAGACGAATGAAGTGAAGGTACCGCGCAGCGGCGCGAGGACCGCCCGCCCCTGAACGGCACCAGACTGCGTTATCATCCGTCAGCTTAACTGACGATCATTACGCACCTGGTGCGCCCTTACTGTTATCTACATCAATTAACGTGAGCTACACCAACAGATGCTTCGCGTGGAACCGCAGATGGTCCTCGACAAAGCTGGCGATAAAGAAGTAGCTGTGGTCGTAACCCGGCTGGACACGCAGCTCCAGCGGGAAACCTCGTTCACGTGCCACTGCTTCCAGGCGATCCGGACGCAGCTGATCGGCGAGGAACTGATCGCTATCCCCCTGATCGATCAGAATCGGCAAGCGATGCTCCACGTCCTGCATCAGCAGGCAGCTGTCCCACTCGCGCCAGGTTTGGCGATCTTCTCCCAGATAAGCGGTGAACGCTTTTTGTCCCCACGGCACTTCCGCAGGATTCACGATCGGCGCAAACGCTGACGCCGAGGCAAAACGTCCACCGAGTCGCAGCGCCAGGACCAGCGCGCCATGTCCGCCCATTGAATGGCCCATCACCGACTGACGATCGCTCACTTTGAAGTTGTCCGCCACCAGGGCCGGCAACTCCTCGCTGAGATAAGCGAACATACGATAGTGCGCCGCCCAGGGCTGCTGCGTGGCGTTGAGGTAAAAACCTGCGCCCTGACCAAGATCGTAACCGCTGTCGTTGGCCACTTCGTCGCCGCGCGGGCTGGTGTCCGGCATAATCAGCACCAGACCCAGCTCAGCGGCAACGCGCTGCGCACCGGCTTTGGTGGTGAAGTTCTCATCGCTACAGGTCAGCCCGGCGAGAAACCACACCACCGGCGGCGGCGTGTCATCCTGCGGTGGCGGCAAGAAAATGCTGAAGGTCATCGGGCAGTTCAGCACCGCCGACTGATGACGCCAGCGCTGCTGCCAGCCGCCGAAGATACGATGTTCTTCCAGCAGTTCCAGAGTGGATGCCATAACGCCTCCTTTTACTTGTTAAAATGCACAACCGAACGAATAGATTTCCCTTCGTGCATCAGATCAAAGGCCTCGTTAATCTCTTCCAGCGGCATGGTGTGTGTGATGAAGTCATTCAGTGCAAACTTGCCATCGAGATAATCCTGCACGATGCCCGGCAGCTGGGTGCGACCTTTCACGCCACCAAACGCCGAACCGCGCCATACACGACCGGTCACCAGCTGGAACGGACGCGTGGAGATCTCTTCACCGGCACCGGCCACGCCGATAATCACTGACTCGCCCCAGCCTTTGTGGCAGCACTCCAGCGCAGAACGCATCACGTTCACGTTACCGATGCACTCAAAGGAGTAATCGACGCCGCCGTCAGTCAGTTCAACGATCACATCCTGAATCGGCTTATCGTAATCTTTCGGGTTGATCAGATCGGTGGCACCCAGTTTGCGCGCCAGATCGAATTTGCTGGTGTTCAGATCGATGCCGATGATGCGACCGGCTTTCGCCATTTTCGCACCGATAATCGCCGACAAACCAATGCCGCCGAGGCCGAAGATCGCCACGGTATCGCCTTCTTTCACTTTGGCGGTATTCATCACGGCACCCATACCGGTGGTGACGCCGCAGCCCAGCAGACACACTTCTTCCAGTGGCGCTTCTTTGCTGATCACCGCCAGTGAGATTTCCGGCACCACGGTGTACTCAGAGAAGGTTGAGGTGCCCATGTAGTGGAAGATCGGCTTACCGTCTTTGAAGAAGCGGGTGGTGCCGTCTGGCATCAGACCTTTACCTTGTGTGGAGCGGATTGCCTGACACAAGTTGGTTTTACCTGACAGACAGAACTTACATTTACCGCACTCTGGGGTATAAAGCGGGATCACGTGATCGCCGACCGCCACGCTGGTCACGCCTTCACCGACCGCTTCCACCACGCCGCCGCCTTCGTGGCCCAGAATCGCCGGGAACACGCCTTCCGGATCTTTACCTGACAGGGTGTAAGCATCGGTGTGACATACGCCAGTGGCGACGATGCGCACCAGCACTTCACCTTTTTGCGGCGGCATCAAATCCACTTCTTCAATTTTCAGTGGTTCGCCAGCTGCCCAGGCAACGGCGGCACGGGTTTTAATCATGTTCATGCGGTCTCTCTTCCTATAGATGTCGTGATTCGATACAAGTCAAAAAAGCTCACTCAGCGGCTTGCAGGGGATGCAGCAACTCATCGTTAAGTGGGCGGTCGTCAAACATTTCAATAATCAAATATTTCAGTGCTTCCACGTTTGGCGTGAAAGCATCGCGGCGCCACATCAGCCAGGTGGCCGTGTCGCGGTATGCCGGGGGTAAGGTATGTTCCTGCACGCGCGCGGCGCCCGGCATTTGCGTCAGTACTGAGGCCGGAATCATCGCTACGCCCGCGCCGCCTGCCACGCACGCCACCATCGCGTGATAAGACTGAATCTCCATCACGCTTTTGGGCGAGGTCTGGCTTTCGCGATACCAGGACTCGAGCTTGGTGCGGTAGGAACAGCTGTTGCCAAAAGCAAACAGCGTGTCGTTCTGGGTATCACGCGCGTTGTGAATCGGTCCGTGATCAAGGCTGGTGATTAGCACCATCTCTTCACGGAAGGCGATACAGCCGTTGAGATCGTCATGGCTTGCCGGGCCATCGACCAGCGCGGCCGCCAGCGTGCCCGCGCGCACCTTATCGATGATATCGCCAGACGTGCCGGTCACCAGCGATAGCGCCACAGTGGGAAATCGTTGATGATAGGCAGCCAGCAAACCCGGCAGGCGCGTGGCGGCGGTGCTCTCCATCGAACCAAAGGCGAAATTACCGCCCGGTTCACCGGCGCGCGCCATGTTCAGCGCCTCATCGCTCAGGCTGAGGATGCGCTGGGCATAATTCAGGAAATTGTGCCCCATTGGCGACAGACGAATGCGCTGCTTCTCACGGATAAACAGATCAACGCCGATTTCTTCTTCCAACTGGCGCAGACGCGTTGTGAGATTGGAGGGCACGCGATGCAGAAGTTCTGCGGCGCGCGCCAGCGAACCGGTCTCGGCCACAGAACAGAACATGCGGAGCTGTACTAAATCCATATTCTCTTTCCGTAAACAACTTGGTTAGTATTATTCACTTTTCGTGAGTCTAAACGTCATGCATGCTGATGACAAGTGCTAATAGAATCTTAACTGGAGTTGAAATGGCGTTTCGTGTCGCGTTGAGCGCGTTTTTAAGTTTAGTGGTTGCGATGGGGATTGGGCGGTTTGCTTTCACGCCGCAGGTCCCGTTGATGATCCAGGACCACCAATTAACCTTGACCAGTGCCAGTTTAGTCGCTGCGCTCAACTATTTAGGTTATCTGTGTGGATCCTTTGATGCCATGCGCGCACGAAAGGGCGTGGAGTGGCGTTTGCAGCTGGGCGTTTGGGGTGCGGTCGTGTTAACGCTGCTCTCAGCCTGCGTCAGTGGACCGTGGCTGCACGGATTGATCCGCTTCGTGATTGGCGGTGCCAGCGGCTGGGCCATGGTGTTGATTGCGGCATGGAGCAATGAACAGCTGCTGCATCATGGACGTCCTGGACTCTCGGCGGCGGTGTTTGCCGGGCCCGGCACCGGTATTTTCATCAGCGGTATGCTAGCGGTTGTGCTGCATGCCAGCGGTGCCAGTGCGGCATTGGGCTGGGCGGCTTATGGTTTACTGGCGTTGATCTTCATCGCTGCCATTGCGCGCTTTTTACCGCGCAGCGGGCAGTTACATCGTCCCGATCAAGCCCCTGCGCCGCTGGTGCTCAACGGTAACCTGAAACGCCTGGTGCTGAGCTACAGCCTCGCCGGTTTTGGTTACATTCTGCCTGCCACCTTTTTGTCTCAAATGACAGCCGCGCGTTTCCCGGACAGTGCGCTGGCACAGTTTGTCTGGCCGGTGTTTGGCGGTGCGGCGGTGATCGGTATTGTGCTCGGTATTTTGACGCGGCACTGGGGCAGCAGCCATGCGCGGCTGGCAGTGGTGCTCTGGGCGCAGGCTTTGGGCGTGATTTCGGCGATCGTTTTGCCGGGGCTGGATGGGCTGTTGATCAGCGCGCTGTTAGTGGGCGGCGGATTCTTATGTGTGGTGCAGCTGACCTTGCAATATGGTCGTGAACTGGCGCCGCATCACGCGCGCTACCTGGCCGGATTGCTGACCACCGGTTACGCGGTTGGGCAGCTGGGCGGTCCGCTGCTGTCGTGGATTTCCAGCCTGTTATGGCATCGTCTTGATCCTGCCTTATGGGTGGCTGGCGGGGCGTTGATTTTGGCGGGCTTGCTGGTGCTACGCCGTTCGACACCATGAAAAGCTTTCATCTCCGATTGGATTGATTGCTGGATTACGCGCGCGTTGTGTTTCACAATACGCGCTCAGAATTTCCCCCGCAGGCGACGATCTGCGGGCGCATCACCTGCCGGAGAAAGAGTACGATGAGCACCTTAAGTCAGGAAGCCGCCCTGGTTCACGAAGCGCTGCTGGCGCGTGGCCTGGAAACGCCGTTACGCGCCCCGGTGCGCGAGATGGATGACGAAACCCGCAAGCATGAAATTGCTGGTCATATGACGCAAATCATGCAGCTGCTGAATCTGGATCTGGAAGATGACAGCCTGATGGAGACCCCGCACCGCATCGCCAAGATGTATGTGGATGAAATCTTCTCAGGTCTTGATTACGCTAACTTCCCGAAAATCACCGTCATCGAAAACAAGATGAAGGTTGATGAGATGGTTACCGTGCGCGATATCACGCTGACCAGCACCTGTGAGCACCATTTCGTGATCATCGACGGTAAAGCGACCGTGGCTTATATCCCGAAAGAGAAGGTGATTGGCCTGTCGAAAATCAACCGCATCGTGCAGTTCTTTGCCCAGCGTCCACAGGTACAAGAGCGCTTAACCCAGCAAGTGCTGGTGGCACTGCAAACGCTGTTGGGCACCAACAATGTAGCGGTATCGATTGATGCGGTGCATTACTGCGTGAAAGCGCGTGGCGTGAAAGATGCCACCAGCGCCACTACCACCACATCTCTGGGTGGTCTGTTCAAATCCAGCCAGAACACGCGCCAGGAGTTTTTGCGCGCGGTACGTCACAGCTAATTCTTTGGGCGGCAGATCGCCGCCCGTTTTCTCTTTCCGTCAGGTCATTCGATGCAACGCTATCTTGCGCTGGATTTCATTCGTGGTTGCGCCATCCTCGGCATTCTGTTGCTCAATATTGTCGGTTTTGGCTTGCCCTCGGCGGCTTACCTCAATCCGGCATGGCAGGGCGATATCTCGCTTTCTGATGCCTGGACCTGGGCGATCATGGATGGCCTGGCGCAGCTGAAATTCCTCACGCTGTTTGCGCTGTTGTTCGGAGCCGGGCTTTATCTGCAAACTCCGCGTGGCAGTCGCTGGATGTCGGCGCGTTTAACCCTGCTGGTTTTGCTGGGCTTCATACATGGCCTCTTCTTTTGGGAAGGGGATATCCTGCTGGATTACGGCCTGATTGGGCTGATCATCTGGCGCATGCTGCGTGAAGTCCCCTCGGAAAAAGCCTTGCTGCAAACCGGTGCGCTGCTGTACCTGATTGGCTGCGGCGTGCTGCTGGTGTTCTGGGGAATTTCCAGTCCGGAGCCCGGCCGTTCGTGGCTGCCGGGCGCGGCAGATCTTGAGTATGAAAGTTACTGGAAGCTGGTGGGCGGTGCGGAAGCGATCCAGAATCGCCTCGATCATCTTTCATCCGGTCTGATGGCGCTGGCGTCGCAATATGGCTGGCAGCTGGCGGGATTGATGCTCATTGGTGCGGCGCTGATGCGCAGCGGCTGGTTGAAAGGTGAGTTTAGCGTGCAGCATTATCGCCGTTCCGCTGCCTTGTTGCTGACCATCGGTTGGCTGATCGCCATTCCGGGTATTGTGGCGCAGTGGCTGCTGGGCTGGGAATTCCGTTGGAGCGGATTCTTCCTGCAACTACCGCGCGATCTGGCCAGTCCATTTATCAGTCTCGGTTACGCTGCGTTGTGCTTTGGCTTTTGGCCGCAAATCGGTGAAACACGTTTCAGCTATGCCTTGCAATGCGTCGGTCGTATGGCGTTGAGCAACTACCTGTTACAGACCCTGATCTGCACCACGCTGTTCTATCGCTTTAACCTGTTTATGAAATTTGACCGCCTGCATCTGCTGGCCTTTGTGCCGGCTATCTGGTTGGTTAATATCCTGTTTTCCGTGCTCTGGTTGCGCTTCTTCCCTCAGGGGCCGCTGGAGTGGATTTGGCGTCAGCTCACCCGCCTTGCCGCAGGGAAACCAGACAAAACCACCCCGCGCAGATAATGATGTTCATCACAAAGGTTGCAGATTTGTATGTAACCGTTTTCATCCGTGTGACGTGATTCACGCAGCTAAACAAAATGCCCTGACAGAATAGCGCCGTTGCGCGCCTGTCGCGCATTTTCTCCTCTGTGGAACAGCTGCATGATAACGATTCGAGATGTCGCCCGTCAGGCCGGTGTGTCAGTTGCCACCGTCTCACGTGTGCTCAATAACAGCAGTGCAGTCACCCCTGATACCCGCGAAGCCGTGCTGCTGGCGGTGGAAGCGCTGGGTTATCGGCCAAACGCCAACGCGCAGGCACTGGCAACCCAGGTCAGCGATACCATCGGCGTGGTGGTGATGGACGTATCCGATCCCTTCTTTGGCGCGCTGGTGAAAGCCGTAGACACCGTGGCTCAGCGCGTGCACAAACACGTATTGATCAGCAATTCCTGGCATCAGGAAGAGAAAGAACGCCATGCGATTGAGGTGCTGATCCGTCAGCGATGTAACGCATTAGTGGTGCACGCGAAAACGCTTTCAGACGCTGAACTGGCCAGTTTTATGGACCAGGTTCCCGGTATGGTATTGATAAACCGCACAATTCCCGGTTATGAACATCGTTGTGTCTGTCTTGATAATGTAACGGGTTCGCTGATGGCCACGCGCATGCTGTTACAACAGGGGCATCAGCGCATTGGTTATCTAAGCTCCAGTCATCCGATTGAAGATGTCACCCAGCGGCGTGAAGGCTGGCTGCAAGCCCTGTCAGAGCAGGGGATTCGCCCGCAAGAGTCCTGGATTGCCCATGGTGAACCGGACATGCAGGGCGGCGAAGCGGCGATGGTGGAGTTACTTGGCCGTAACCTGCATTTAACCGCCATTTTCTCTTACTGTGACGGCATGGCAGCGGGTGCGCTGACGGCATTGAAAGACAATGGCATTCAGGTGCCGCAACACTTCTCTGTCATCGGCTTTGATGACATTCCTATCTCACGTTACACCGACCCGCAGCTAACAACCGTTCGTTATCCTATTGTTTCCATGGCTAAATTAGCCACCGAACTGGCATTGAAAGGTGCCGCGGGCGAACTCGATCCTCTGGCTTCACACTGCTTTATGCCGACCTTAGTGCGTCGTCATTCGGTGGCCCAGCGGCAAATTGTGGAGTCGGTCACTAATTCAGGCGATAGCGCTGTGTAACCGTTTCCAATCTGTGATTACATTCACAGTTAATTAACATGGCGCTCACTATGATGGCAGCGTCTTACCGGACTGAAACATCATGTAACGCCGGGTTCTCCTTCTCCCGTCAGGTTTCAGTAGCCGATTGAAATAGTTCACAACACTCTTCAGGAAGCGTTTACGTACAGGGAAGTCAGGATTGCGATGGTGAATGAGTTTGAACCGACTGCGCTGGTTGCCCGCAGGTAACGCAGCGCGATGATATGCCCTACATAAAAACCGGAGATACCATGAATAAGAAGGTTTTCACGCTCACAGCACTGGTTGCCAGCATGATGTTTGGTGCAACTGCGCACGCCGCCGATACCCGCATTGGCGTGACGATTTATAAATACGACGACAACTTCATGTCTATGGTTCGCAAGGACATCGACAGCGAAGCCAAAAAACTGGGCGGCATTCAATTGCTGATGAATGACTCGCAGAACAGCCAGTCTACCCAGAATGACCAGATTGACGTACTGATGGCCAAAGGCGTGAAAGCGCTGGCGATCAACCTGGTTGACCCTGCTGCTGCGGCAGTGGTGATCGACAAAGCAAAAGCCAACGATGTACCAGTGGTGTTCTTCAACAAAGAACCTAACGCCAAAGTGCTGGCCAGCTATCCGAAAGCTTACTACGTGGGCACCGATTCAAAAGAGTCAGGCATCATTCAGGCCAAGCTGATTGAGAAGCACTGGAAAGCGACCCCAGCATGGGATCTGAACAAAGATGGTCAGATTCAGTTTGCCCTGCTGAAAGGCGAGCCAGGCCATCCGGATGCCGAAGCGCGTACCAAATACGTGATTGAAACATTGAACACTGATGGCTTCAAAACCCAGCAGCTGTCGATGGATACCGCGATGTGGGACACCGCACAGGCAAAAGACAAAGTTGACGCCTGGCTGTCTGGCCCGAACGGCAACAAAATCGAAGTGATCATCGCCAACAACGATGCCATGGCAATGGGTGCTGTTGAAGCGCTGAAAGCGCACAACAAAACCAGCATTCCAGTGTTTGGTGTGGATGCGTTGCCAGAAGCGCTGTCACTGGTGAAATCTGGCGCAATGGCCGGTACCGTGCTGAACGATGCGGAAAACCAGGCGAAAGCCACTATCGATATCGCGAAGAACCTGGCAGATGGCAAAGAGCCAACGGCTGGCACTAACTTCAAGATGGAAAACAAAATCGTACGTGTTCCTTACGTACCGGTTGATAAAGAAAACCTGTCTCAGTTTGTGAAGTAATACGTTCCGGGCGCGGCAGTACGCCGCGCCTTATTGCATCTGACCCACGTTTTATTTAGCCAGGTAAATTATGGCCAGTGAGAATCCGACCGCACAGCGAGAATATCTGCTGGAGATGACGAATGTCTCGAAATCATTTCCAGGGGTGAAAGCCTTAGATAATGTGAATTTGAAAGTGCGGCCGCACTCCGTCCATGCCTTAATGGGCGAAAACGGTGCCGGAAAATCCACATTATTAAAATGCCTGTTTGGCATTTATAAAAAAGATACGGGGAGCATCCTGTTTCAGGGTGAAGAGATTGATTATAAAAGCTCCAAAGAAGCGCTGGAAAATGGCGTGTCGATGGTGCATCAGGAATTAAACCTGGTCTTGCAACGCAACGTGATGGATAACATGTGGCTTGGCCGCTATCCACGTAAAGGCGTGTTTGTCGATCAGGATAAAATGTATCGCGATACCAAAGCGATCTTTGATGAATTAGATATTGATATCGATCCGCGCGATAAGGTCGCCAATCTTTCTGTTTCGCAAATGCAGATGATTGAGATTGCCAAGGCGTTCTCCTATGACGCAAAATCGTCATCATGGATGAACCGACTTCGTCGCTGACCGAAAAAGAAGTGAACCACCTGTTCACCATTATCCGTAAGCTGAAAGATCGTGGCTGCGGCATTGTGTATATCTCGCATAAAATGGAAGAGATTTTCCAGCTGTGTGATGAGATTACTATTTTGCGTGACGGGCAGTGGATCGCCACCCAGCCGCTGGAAGGGCTGGATATGGATAAGATTATTTCCATGATGGTGGGCCGTTCACTGAACCAGCGTTTCCCTGACAAGACTAACGTGCCGGGCGAAACCATCCTTGAGGTGCGCCATTTAACCTCGTTGCGTCAGCCGTCGATTCGCGATATCTCCTTCGACTTGCGCAAAGGTGAGATTCTTGGCGTAGCGGGATTGGTGGGCGCTAAACGTACCGATATCGTTGAAACCCTGTTTGGTATCCGCGAGAAGTCAGGCGGCACCATTAAACTGCACGGTAAAACGATCAATAATCACAGCGCCAATGAAGCCATTAACCACGGCTTTGCGTTGGTGACGGAAGAGCGTCGTTCAACCGGGATTTATGCCTATCTGGATATTGGATTTAACTCGCTTATTTCCAATATTAAAAATATAAATCCAGCCTTGGCCTGCTCGATAATAAACGCATGAAAAGTGATACCCAGTGGGTGATTGATTCGATGCGCGTGAAAACGCCAGGTCATCACACTCAAATTGGTTCGCTTTCCGGTGGTAACCAGCAAAAGGTTATTATCGGTCGTTGGTTATTAACCCAGCCTGAAATTTTAATGCTGGATGAACCGACGCGCGGTATTGATGTTGGCGCTAAGTTTGAAATTTATCAGCTTATTTCCGAACTGGCGAAGAAAGAGAAGGGCATCATTATTATTTCTTCTGAAATGCCAGAGTTGCTGGGGATTACCGATCGTATTTTAGTGATGAGTAATGGCCTGGTAGCGGGCATTGTCGAGACCAAAACGACCTCGCAGAATGAAATCCTGCGTTTAGCGTCATTACACCTTTAATGAAGCAAGGGCTTTAACATGAAAGCGACTACTAAAAAGAATGCGCTAACCTGGTTAAAAGAGGGCGGCATCTACGTTGTCCTGTTGGTACTGCTGGCTATTATTATTTTCCAGGATCCGACGTTTTTAAGTTTGATGAACCTGAGTAACATTCTGACCCAATCTTCAGTGCGTATTATCATCGCGCTGGGCGTGGCCGGTTTGATCGTCACGCAGGGTACTGACCTGTCAGCCGGTCGTCAGGTCGGTTTGGCTGCGGTGGTTGCGGCTACCCTGCTGCAATCCATGGATAACGCCAACAAGGTGTTCCCACATCTGGATACCGTTCCGATTCCACTGGTGATCCTGACCGTGTGCATCATTGGTGGCGTGATTGGTCTGGTGAACGGCGTGATCATTGCTTATCTGAAGGTGACGCCGTTTATCACCACATTGGGCACCATGATTATCGTTTACGGCATTAACTCGCTGTATTACGACTACGTAGGCGCATCACCGGTGGCAGGTTTTGACACTGGCTTCTCCACCTTCGCTCAGGGCTTCCTGCGTTTCGGTGATTTCAAGCTATCGTTCATTACCTTCTACGCGTTTATTGCCATCATTTTCGTCTGGATTCTGTGGAACAAAACGCGCTTCGGTAAGAATATCTTTGCCATCGGCGGTAACCCGGAAGCCGCACGCGTGTCAGGTGTTAACGTGCCGTTGAACCTGATTCTGGTGTATGCGTTGTCAGGTGTGTTTTACGCCTTCGGCGGGATGCTGGAAGCGGGCCGTATCGGTAGCGCCACCAACAACCTCGGTTTTATGTATGAACTGGATGCGATTGCGGCCTGTGTGGTGGGCGGCGTGTCGTTTGCCGGTGGTGTAGGTACCGTTGCAGGCGTGGTGACCGGTGTGATTATCTTTACCGTCATTAACTACGGTTTGACCTACATCGGCGTGAACCCTTACTGGCAGTACATTATCAAGGGCGGCATTATCATCTTCGCCGTTGCACTGGATTCACTGAAGTACGCACGTAAAAAATAAGACTTAGCACACAGCAAAACATCACTGCAAAAGGCTGCCATTTTATGAATGGTGGCCTTTTTATTTTTGTAGGTTGCTGAGGGCTGAGGGCAAGGGCCAAGGGCGGGTGCGGTGAGGGCTCAAAGCCCCTCTGCTGCTGCCGGGCAGTCCTCGCGCCGCTGACGCGGTGCCCTCGGCTTCCACGTCGTGCCTACGGACCGTTCGGGTAAGGCCATCCAGGCCAACCCGAACTGCCAGCCGCATCCATGCGACTGGCTCCTGGCCCAACGTAAAAGCCTTAGCGCTGCGGATAGCCCTTGCAGCAGCAGAGGGGCTTTGGCCTCAAACGTTGTGCCCATTTTTTCAAAAATATGCGGCTTCTGCGGATAGCCCTTGCAGCAGCAGAGGAGCTTTGGCCTCAAACGTTGTGCCCGTTTTTTCAAAAATATGCGGCTTCTGCGGATAGCCCTTTCAGCAGCAAAAAGCTATGGTCTCAAACGTTGTATTCGTTTCTTCTGCGGATAGTCTTTTAAGCAGGAGAGGGCTATGTTCCCAAACGTTGTGCACGTTAATTGAACAGATGCTGTACTTTTTGCAGATGGCTTTTGCGGTGGTAAAGAGAGAAAGCAACATCGTTGTGCCTGTCTTGAGACCAAATGCACGGCATCCGAGCATAGCCCTTGCAAGTGTTCGACTTTGGCCTGAGGCTGCGTGTCCTTTTTTAACAGCACGCAATAAAGTTTAGGAGCTGGCTGGTGTTGCTTTGGGGGCAGGCATTTCGCAGCGCTGAACAGAGTGAGGATGCCAGGATAGCCCGCATGGATGCGGGCGGAAGGCGGGGCGGCACATGGATGTGCCATCCCCCGCCGTTCCGTAAGGCAGACGAACGGCGTGAAGGCACCGCGCTAGCGGCGCGAGGACCGGCAGCCCCCAAAGCGACACCAGACAGCGTAATCACAGCAGTCGAAAGCGACACCAGACAGCGTTATCGCAGTAGCCTGAAGCGGCACCAGACGGTGTTATCACTGCAAACTCAGCGGCTAAAAAACACTCACTTCTGCAACTTCTCTTCCAAATCCAGCAGCTGCTCAGGCGTCACCGCCGGATAACTTTGCGCATCTTCCGGCACTTCATGTACTGCTGGAATCGGAACCAGCGGGCCGAGGAAGCGGGGTTCGCGTTTCATCAAATACAAATCTGCCAGCGCGCCCAAGCGTGCGCCAACTTCACGGAAACGCACCGACAGCATATTTTTCGGTGAAGGCACCGCAAAACACTGCGCCTGAATCCCCAGATGTTGGGCGATGTACAGCGCGCGTTCGCAGTGGAAACGCTGCGTGATAATAATGAAATCGTTGGTATCGAATACTTTACGCGTGCGCACTATCGAATCCAGCGTACGGAATCCGGCATAATCCAGCACGATGTCGGCAGGATCGACACCGGCTTTAATCAGATCGCGGCGCATGGTCATCGGTTCATTGTAGCTTTGCAGCGCATTATCACCGCTCAGCAGCAGATAATTCACCTTGCCGCTGTTATAAGCGTTAAGCGCGCCCTGAATACGATAAAGGTAATACTGATTGATTACGCCAGTGCGGTAATACTTGGCGGTTCCTAAGACCACGCCGACCTGACGATGCGGCAGCGAGGTAACATCTTCGTAGATAAAGGGGGCCGTTTTCCAGCTGATCCAGCGATCCAGGCCGAGTGCGGTCGCCACCATCAATAAGATGATGAAAAACAGACCAAAGAAAACGCGTTTAATCATGCGCGTAAGCACTCAGTTGGCGAAAAAAAGGATGGCTAAAGGCTACTTGAGGCGGAGTCGCGAAGCAAGTTTACGCGGGTTAGCTGGCGATATTTTAAGCGAAGCCGGTACTAACGCTACTCGACATACTTCAAACGGCAGCTGCATGAGTTGCGTGAATGCGCCGCAGTCACTGATTTATGCAAACGTCCCGGGATTTCAGCAGTTGTCGCGTGATCAGACGTGCAAGCCAGCGCAAGCGCAGGACATAAGCTTGAGATGACGCTTATGTCCTGCAACTCGAGTGCTGAATTAAATAGAAGTACGGCGATAATGACGATACTGCGGCAGCCAGAAGTTATTGTTCACAGCTTTCGACAGCACATCTTCTGAGGTGACCACGGCCACACCAGCTAACTGTGCTGCTTTACCCACTTCCATCGCGATCAGCTTCGATACGCCCTGAATGTGCTTCAGTTCTGGCAGCACCGGGCCTTCACCGTCGTTCACCAGCGGCGAACAGTCAGCGAGCGAACGGCTGGCAGTCATCAGCATCGAATCGGTGATACGCGTTGCACCGGCGGCGATCACACCCAAACCAATACCCGGGAAGATATAGGAGTTGTTGCACTGGGCAATCGGGTAGGTTTTACCTTTCCAGGTCACTGGCGCAAACGGGCTACCAGTGGCGACCAGCGCTTCACCGTCGGTCCAGGCGATGATATCGGCTGGCGTGGCTTCCACGCGTGAAGTTGGGTTAGACAGCGGCATCACAATTGGGCGCTTGGTGTGTTTATGCATCTCGCGGATGATCTCTTCGGTGAACAAGCCCGGCTGGCCTGACACGCCGATCAAAATATCCGGTTGCGCGTTGCGTACCACGTCCAGCAGTGAAATCGAATCGCTGGTCACATCCCAGCTCTTCAGGGTTTCACTCTTCTGCACCAGCTTGCTCTGGAAATCGAGCAGGTTTGGCAGTTTATCGGTCAACAGACCGAAGCGATCGACCATCATCACGCGCGCACGCGCTTCATCGTCGCTCAGGCCTTCTGATTTCATCTGGGCGATGATTTGCTCAGCGATACCACAGCCGGCAGAACCCGCGCCGAGGAACACCACTTTCTGCTCGCAAAGACGGCTGCCTGCCGCACGGCTGGCGGCGATCAGGGTGCCAACGGTGACGGCAGCGGTGCCCTGAATATCGTCATTGAAGCAGCACACTTCGTCGCGATAGCGCTCCAGCAGCGGCATGGCGTTCTTCTGCGCGAAGTCTTCAAACTGCAGCAGCACGTTCGGCCAGCGACGTTTGACCGCCTGAATAAATTCATCAACGAATTCAGCATACTCTTCGCCAGTGATGCGCGGATGACGCCAGCCCATATATAGCGGATCGTTCAGCAACTGCTGGTTGTTAGTGCCGACATCCAGCACCACTGGCAAGGTGTACGCCGGGCTGATACCGCCACACGCGGTGTACAGCGACAGCTTACCGATTGGAATACCCATGCCGCCGATGCCGAGGTCGCCGAGGCCAAGAATACGCTCGCCATCGGTCACCACGATCACCTTCACGTTCTGCTTGGTGGCGTTCTGCAGCATGTCTTCAATGCGGTCGCGGTTATTATATGAGATGAAAACGCCACGCGCGCGACGATAGATTTCAGAGAAGTGTTCACAGGCAGCGCCAACCGTCGGGGTATAGATGATTGGCATCATCTCTTCCAGATGATTATCGAGCAGGCGATAGAACAGCGTTTCGTTGGTGTCCTGGATGTTGCGCAGATAGACGTGCTTGTCGTTATTGTTTTTGAAATCCAGGAACTGACGCCAGGCTCGCTCTGCCTGCTCTTCGATGGTTTCAACGGCTTCAGGAAGCAAGCCATTGAGGTTAAATTCGTTGCGTTCTTCAAGAGTGAACGCGCTGCCTTTATTCAACAGCGGAAATTCCAGCAGAATCGGGCCCGCGTAAGGAATATACAGCGGACGTTTACTTTCGTAGTCGAGTTCCATGCAGTGTTTGCTCCGGTTGCAGTATTTTCTGACGTGACACCGGGAAAAGGTAACGCCAGACCTGTTTCGTATGAAATGGTTCTGGCGCCCGATCCTATGAGTTTTCCTGCGGATGTACAGCTTTTGTTAATAGCTGGTCACAAAAGCGATGAAAGGATCACTAAACTGATGTTTTCGAAACTAAAGTAAGTGAAAAATCTTCACAGCCCAGCGCCGAAAGCGTCGCACGCGTGGCATCCAACTGGTTCAGCGTACTGCCCTGGCACTCAGCTAATACCGCTTGCTGAATCGTGGTGAGCGTTTCATTGCTCATATTCATCAGAATCAATGCGGCCTGTAACGGCGGCAGACTCGGGTTAAACGCAGCATTTTCGGCGTAGCGCCCGCTGAAGATTTTGCCGCTTTCACTGCGCAGGGCCACGCCGCTAAAACTGTGACTGTAAGGCGCATGGCTGTGATTCGCCGCATCAATCGCCGCCTGTTGCAGGTCATCACCTTGCACGGTGAAGCCGTGATCGATAGGCGTTAACAGACGTTCGGTGATATTCAGATCGGCGGGGCCAAAGGCATCTGGCAGATAATCGCCCAGCGTGCTGATGGCGCGGCCTGGCAGACTGATGCGGATCGCCGTCCCGCTGTTCAGTTCATTCATAAACTGACGGCAGTGACCGCAAGGCGTGTAGTTGACGGTAATCGCGTCGAGCTTCTCTTCACCGCGCAGCCAGGCGTGAGTAATGGCGCTTTGCTCCGCATGCACGGTTTGCTGCAACGGCGCGTGTTCGAACTCCATATTGGCACCGAAATACCAGTGACCGCTCACCCCGCGTGAAATGGCTCCCACATTAAAATGAGACACCGGCGCTACCGCGCAGCAGGCGGCAATCGGCAGCAGTGCCAGCGCTAACGCATCCTCATCCAGCCCCGTTTCCTGCTTCAGACGTGCCACGTCCTGCGGGCGCAGTACGCCGTCAAAATCAGCCGAATCCAGCAAGGGTTGAATCGCAGTTTGCAAGTCAGCGGGCAGGGCGGGGAAAGCAGCAGTAAATCGTGGATGCATGATGTGGTGACCTCATTAACGCGTTAGCGGCGATGCGCCGCCTGAGGGGTTATATGTGATCTGTGTCGCTGTGACAATGCAAGCTGATTGAGTTGTTTCAACTTTGCGAGATCTCTCGCAAGTTTTAGCCCCACCAGTGCATCAGCAGCGGAAAAAGGAACGGTGCCAGCAGCGAAGTAATAATGCCGCAAATCACCAGCGCCAGTGAACTGAACGCGCCTTCCTGATAATCGATCTCTGCCGCGCGTGCGGTGCCCAAAGCATGTGAGGCGTTGCCAATTGCCAGGCCGCGTGACGACTTGCTGTGCACCTTAAACAGATTCAGCAGCATATGACCGAATACCGCACCGAGAACGCCAGCAATCAACACGCAGATAGCGCTGATGGCGGGAATGCCGTGCAGCGAACCGGATACTGCCATGGCAATCGGCGTGGTGACCGATTTCGGCATAATCGTCGCCGCAATTTCTGGCGTGGCACCCATCCACAGCGCAATAGCCGTGCCGGACACCATCGCCGTAATGCTGCCAATAAAACAGACGCTGATAATGGTTTTCCAGCGCGCGCGAATCTGATGCATCTGCTCGTACAGCGGCAATGCCAGCGCGACCACCGCAGGCTGCAGCAGCTGATTGAGGAACGCGCTGCCAGCGAAGTAACGGGTGTACGGGATGTGCGTCAGCAGCAGGATCGGGATGACAATCGCCATCGCCACCAGCAATGGGTTGACGATCGAAATATTAATCTTAGCCGCCAGCTTACGCGCCAGCAGATACGCCACCACGGTGAGCGGCAATGACCACCAGGCATCAATCATGAGGCTGCTCCCTTGGGCGCTGTAACCGCTCGGCGCTCAGTCCGACAATCAGCAACACCATAAAGGTACTGACACAACAGGAAACCACAATCGGGCCGAACTGCGCGGTGAGAATATCGGTGTAACCCATCACGCCAACGCTGATTGGCACGAACAGCAGGGCCATGTAGCGGATCAGCAAATGGCAGCCCGGTTTCACCCACGCCACCGGCAAAATTTGCAGCGCCAGCAAGGTGAACAGCAGCAGCATGCCGATGATGCTGCCGGGAATGGTGATGGGCAGCAGGGCAGCAATACCGTTTCCGGCATACAGCGCGGCATAAATAATCACAAAGGCGCGTATATAGCGCCAGCAAGCAGCTAGCACGGCGGGCTCCATCAATAAGGCACAATTAAAAAAGCCGCCCGTTAGGCGGCTTGTTCGATTACTTCACCTGCATGCCAGGTTGTGCGCCGCTATCAACGGACAGCACGAACAGGTCTGAACCGCCAGAACCGGCTGACAGCACCATGCCTTCTGACACGCCGAAACGCATCTTACGCGGCGCCAGGTTAGCGACGATGATGGTCATTTTGCCGACCAGTACCGATGGATCCGGGTACGCTGCGCGAATGCCGGAGAAGATCTGGCGCTTCTCGCCACCGAGATCCAACTCCAGACGCAGCAGCTTGTCAGAACCTTCAACCAGCTCAGCTTTCTCGATCAATGCCACGCGCATATCGACTTTGGCGAAATCGTCGATGGTGATGGTGTCACCAATCGGCGCATCTGCCAGCGGGCCAGTTACCGCAGGTTTATTGGCCGCAGCCGCATCTTCTTTAGACGCTTCAATCAGCCCTTCAACTTTGGCCATTTCGATACGACCATACAAGGCTTTGAATGGTGCCACATCGTGATCCAGCAGCGGCTGCGCAATCGCATCCCAGCTCAGTTCAGCGTTAAGGAAAGCTTCGGTGCGTGCGGTCAGTGAAGGCAGCACCGGCTTCAGCCAGGTCATCAGAATGCGGAACAGGTTAATACCCATTGAGCAGATCGCTTGCAGGTCAGCATCGCGGCCTTCCTGTTTCGCTACCACCCACGGTGCCTGCTCGTCCACATAACGGTTGGCAATATCGGCCAGCGCCATGATTTCGCGCACTGCACGGTTGTATTCGCGGCTCGCCCAGGCTTCACCAATCTTCTCAGACGCATCGACAAAGGTCTGATACAACGCCGGATCGGCCAATTCGCTCGCCAGTTTGCCGCCAAAGCGCTTAGTGATGAAACCGGCGTTACGAGACGCGAGGTTAACCACTTTGTTGACGATATCGGCGTTCACGCGCTGCACGAAATCTTCCAGATTCAGGTCGATGTCGTCGATGCGTGAAGAGAGTTTCGCCGCGTAGTAGTAACGCAGGCTGTCCGCATCCAGATGTTGCAGCCAGGTGCTGGCTTTGATGAAGGTGCCACGCGATTTGGACATCTTCGCGCCGTTCACCGTCACATAACCGTGCACGAACAGGTTGGTCGGCTTGCGGAAGTTGCTGCCTTCCAGCATCGCTGGCCAGAACAGGCTGTGGAAGTAAACAATGTCTTTACCGATGAAGTGATACAGCTCGGTAGAAGAATCTTTTTTCCAGAACTCATCGAAATCGATGTTGCCGCGCTTGTCGCACAGGTTCTTGAAGGAACCCATGTAACCGATTGGCGCATCCAGCCACACGTAGAAGTATTTGCCCGGCGCGTCAGGAATTTCGAAACCGAAGTAAGGCGCATCACGGGAGATATCCCACTGCTGCAGCCCTGAATCGAACCACTCCTGCATTTTGTTCGCGACCTGCTCCTGCAACGCACCCGAGCGCGTCCAGGTCTGCAACATCGCGCTGAACGAGGGCAGATCAAAGAAGAAGTGCTCGGAATCACGCAGCACCGGCGTCGCGCCAGATACCACGGATTTCGGATCGATCAGCTCGGTAGGACTGTAAGTCGCGCTGCACACTTCGCAGTTATCGCCGTATTGATCCGGTGACTTACATTTCGGGCAGGTGCCTTTCACAAAACGGTCCGGCAGGAACATGCCTTTTTCCGGATCGTACAGCTGTGAAATGGTGCGGTTCTTAATGAAACCGTTCTCTTTCAGACGACCGTAGATCAACTCCGACAGCTGACGGTTTTCGTCGCCGTGCGTGGAGTGATAGTTGTCGTAGCTGATGTCGAAGCCGGCGAAGTCAGTTTCGTGCTCCTGCTTCATCTCGGCAATCATCTGCTCAGGTGGAATACCCAGCTGTTGTGCTTTCAGCATGATCGGCGTGCCGTGGGCATCGTCTGCGCAGATGAAGTAAACCTGGTTGCCACGCATTCGCTGGTAACGGACCCAAATGTCAGCCTGAATGTGTTCAAGCATGTGACCGAGATGGATTGAACCGTTTGCGTACGGCAGTGCGCACGTTACCAGAATTTTTTTAGCGACTTGAGTCATAGTTTGCGTAGCGTTCCGTGAATAAAAATCGGGCTTAGATGTTACCCGAAGCACCCTCTGGCGTAAACACAACTGGACGGCATCTGATATTATTGAAAGCACACCGCCGATATCTGGCGTTATGAAAACACAAGGAGTTGGGATGACTTCACAATCCCGGGAACATCATTCACCCGAAGCATTACGCGCTGTGGTTATCGGCGTGCTGAGTGACTTTGAACATCCGACGCTGCATCACAATCTGACTACCCTCAAAGCGCTGCGTCATGTGGCGTTACTCGACGGCAAGCTGCACATCGAACTGGTGATGCCGTTTGCGTGGGCTTCAGCCTTTGAAGAGCTGAAGGCACAAGTCAGCGCCGAACTGCTGCGCTTAACCCATGCCAGCGCTATCGACTGGCGTTTACGCCACGACATCGCCACGCTCAAGCGCGTGAAAAATCATCCTGGCGCGACAGGCGTAAAAAACATCATTGCGGTGAGTTCCGGTAAAGGCGGCGTGGGCAAATCCAGCACGGCGGTGAACATGGCGCTGGCGCTGATTGCCGAAGGGGCAAAAGTCGGGATTCTCGATGCTGATATTTATGGCCCGTCGATTCCCAATATGCTCGGCACCGAAAGCCAGCGTCCGACCTCGCCGGATGGCACGCATATGGCGCCGATCATGGCGCACGGACTGGCGACTAACTCGATTGGCTATCTGGTCACCGACGAGAATGCATGGTGTGGCGCGGCCCCATGGCCAGCAAAGCGCTGATGCAATTGCTGAACGAGACGATGTGGCCGGATGTGGATTACCTGATTCTTGATATGCCGCCGGGCACCGGTGATATTCAGTTGACGCTGGCGCAAAACGTACCGGTCACCGGCGCGCTGGTGGTCACTACGCCGCAGGACATCGCCCTGATTGATGCGCGCAAAGGCATCGTGATGTTTGAGAAGGTTAGCGTGCCGGTATTGGGCGTGGTGGAGAACATGAGCATCCATATTTGCAGCGAATGCGGCCACCACGAGCCGATTTTCGGCACCGGTGGCGCGCAAAACTGGCTGCGGATTATCACACCCAACTGCTGGCGCAATTGCCGCTGCACATTCATCTGCGTGAGGATCTGGATGATGGTGAACCGACGGTGATCCGCCGTCCGGACAGCGAATTCACCGCACTGTATCGTCAGTTAGCCGGTCGCGTGGCGGCACAGCTTTACTGGCAGGGCGAAGTGATTCCCGCCGATATCTCTTTCCGCGCGGTTTAGCGCACGCTTTTTCCGCTGGCGCGCGCCGTCAGCGGAAAATGCATCAGCACATATTTTCCCTGTTCGCTCTCACCGGTGGCTTCCCGCTGCCAGCCGTGTTTCAGGTAAAACGCCTGCGCGGGCTCATTCAGCATCAAACATTTCAGCACGCCAGTTGAGGTAAAGCGCTGCTGCACTGCCTCCAGTAAGGCGCTGCCGACGCCGCGACCTTGAAATTCAGGATCGACATACAGGCTGTGCAGGAAGTTATCGTTAGGAAGGATGCCGGCAAATCCGGCACGGTGGCCCTCAACGAGCGCCACTAACACCGTTTCACCCAATATCACCCCATCCAGATCTTCCAGCGTCCAGTCATCGCCATCCAGCCAGGTCCAGTTATGACGCCGCGCCGCCAGAAACAGCGTGCGCAGAAAAGGGCGGTCGGCTTCCTCAAATAATCGAATTTCCAAGCATGGGCTCCAGCATAAAAAGGGGATGTCGCGTGACGATCGCCATAAATGGCAACCCTACAACAAAGCAGGATTTCGTAGGGTGCGCATTTATGCGT
This sequence comes from Pantoea rodasii, assembly GCF_002095465.1. Taxonomy (GTDB): domain Bacteria; phylum Pseudomonadota; class Gammaproteobacteria; order Enterobacterales; family Enterobacteriaceae; genus Pantoea; species Pantoea rodasii. Next base: position 108,367 of record NZ_MLFP01000086.1, read on the forward strand.
ACCTTTTGCCATTCGTGACGGTCGATATAAATGGCGACCTCGGGTAACAGTAGCCGACCAAAAAGATAAAGCCTGTCAAATCAGCGAGCTTTCTGTGTAGAATGCCGCGGCAAGCCGCATGGAATCTGGCATCAGCGTTTTGATAGCTTTTGATTATCTGATTGATAACGTCTGCGTATTAGAAGTTGGCCCGAAAAACTGTAACTTGCATCACATCTTTTAACGGAGGTCACCTATGTCCATCATTAATACCAAAATCAAACCATTTAAAAACGCAGCGTTCAAAAACGGCGAATTCATCGACGTAACCGAGAAAGACGTTGAAGGTAAATGGAGTGTTTTCTTCTTCTACCCGGCTGACTTCACCTTCGTATGCCCGACTGAACTGGGTGACGTAGCAGACCATCACGAAGAACTGCAGAAACTGGGCGTAGACATCTACTCTGTTTCTACCGACACGCACTTTACCCACAAAGCCTGGCACGGTTCTTCTGACACCATCGCAAAAATCAAATATGCGATGATCGGCGACCCAACTGGCGCACTGACCCGTAGCTTCGAAATCATGCGCGAAGACGAAGGTCTGGCAGATCGCGGTACCTTCATTGTTGACCCACAGGGCATCATCCAGGCTATCGAAATCACCGCTGAAGGCATCGGTCGTGACGCATCTGACCTGATCCGTAAAATCAAAGCGGCTCAGTATGTGGCTTCTCACCCAGGTGAAGTATGCCCAGCTAAATGGAAAGAAGGCGAAGCAACACTGGCTCCATCTCTGGACCTGGTTGGCAAAATCTAAGCAACACCCAGCCATTCGATCTTTCTCAATCGGGTGCTACGGCACCCGATTTTCATGACAGGAACTCACTATGCTCGATACCAATTTAAAAACACAGCTCAAGGCCTACCTTGAGAAATTAACGAAACCGGTTGAGTTGATTGCCACTCTGGATGATGGCGCTAAATCTGCGGAGATCCGTTCTCTGTTAGCCGATATCGCGAGCTTGTCAGAAAAAGTCAGCTTCCGTGAAGAGAATGATCGTCCGGTTCGTAAACCCTCTTTTCTGATCACTAACCCAGGCAGCCAAAGCGGCCCTCGCTTTGCCGGTTCGCCAATGGGTCACGAATTTACTTCACTGGTGCTGGCCCTGCTGCAGACCGGTGGACACCCTTCGAAAGAGTCGCAGAGCCTGCTGGAGCAAGTGGTTGCTCTGGATACCGACCTGCATTTCGAAACCTATTACTCGCTGTCATGCCACAACTGTCCTGACGTGGTTCAGGCGCTGAACCTGATGGCGGTGCTGAACCCACGCATCAGCCACACCGCGATTGACGGCGGCATGTTCCAGAACGAAATCACCGAACGCAACGTGATGGGTGTGCCTGCGGTATTCCTGAACGGCAAAGAGTTCGGTCAGGGCCGTCTGAGCCTGGCGGAAATCGTCGGCAAAGTGGACACCAACGCAGAGAAGCGCGCAGCAGAAGAGCTGAACAAGCGTGAAGCCTATGAAGTGCTGATCGTCGGTAGCGGCCCAGCGGGCGCAGCGGCAGCGATTTACTCTGCACGAAAAGGTATCCGTACTGGCCTGATGGGCGAGCGCTTTGGTGGCCAGGTGCTCGACACCGTAGACATCGAAAACTACATCTCAGTACAGAAAACCGAAGGCGCTAAGCTGGCCGGTTCACTGCGTGCCCACGTTGATGATTACGATGTTGACGTTATCGACACTCAGAGCGCCATCAAGCTGATCCCAGCGGCGAAAGAGGGCGGTCTGCATGCGATTGAAACCGCTTCTGGCGCAGTACTGAAATCACGCAGCATCATCATTGCTACCGGCGCACGCTGGCGCAACATGGGCGTGCCGGGTGAAGAGCAGTATCGCACCAAAGGCGTGACTTACTGCCCACACTGCGATGGTCCGCTGTTCAAAGGCAAGCGCACGGCAGTTATCGGCGGCGGTAACTCCGGCGTTGAAGCGGCTATCGACCTCGCAGGTCTGGTTGAGCACGTGACGCTGCTGGAGTTCGCTAGCGAAATGCGCGCCGACAAAGTGCTGCAGGACAAACTGCGCAGCCTGAAAAACGTTGATGTGATTTTGAATGCGCAGACCACCGAAGTGAAAGGCGACGGCAGCAAAGTCACCGGTCTGGCTTATATCGATCGCAACAACCAGACCAGCCATGAGATCGCCCTGAGCGGCATCTTCGTGCAGATTGGCCTGCTGCCAAACACCACCTTCCTCGAAGGCGCGGTGGAACGTAATAAAATGGGCGAGATCATCATCGATGCCAAATGCGAAACCAGCCTGAAAGGCGTGTTCGCGGCCGGTGACTGCACCACGGTGCCGTACAAGCAGATCATCATCGCCAGCGGTGAAGGTGCGAAAGCCTCACTCAGCGCGTTCGATTACCTGATCCGCACGCAACCGGCTGAATAAGTTTCTGCAATAGCCACGCAATGGCCCTGCAACGCATGTTGTGGGGCTTTTTTTTGCCTGTTTTTCATCCCAACCAACGGCGTGCCTCATCATCGCTAATGTCGCGATAATAAACTTTGTGCAAACGTTCGCCGCAACCTTTGCATTGAGCTTCTACATGGGTAGAAAAATAGTGGCGACCAGTAGGGCATATCGCCCCTTTGCGCGAAATACGAATGTCGTGCCATTTATGGGCGTGCGGAATAAAGCTGAATAATTTTGAGGTCATTATCGATTCCGGAATTGGATAGGCAGTGACTCTGTTCAAGTCCGGAGGGGGATTAGGCCTTGCAACACGGGGCCGGGCGTTGATGTGCATCAATGAATGCGAGGGCGCGTGTTTATTAGTCGATTTTTCAATGAGCAGAATAAATTTGGCAGATCCAGTCGCAAGTTGAATATTGATAACAATTGATCGAGACAGGCCTTTTTTTAAATTCACCCTATCGAATTATTTTCATTATTTTGATTCAGTGCCATTTTTAGCGCTCTGCACATCGCCCCGATTTACAATCCTTCACGCGCGTCTTATCCTGTGTGCGGCATGTTCACCATGCCATGACTCGGGGTGCCCCTGGTAAACAGGGCTGAGATACACCCGCTGACCTGATCTGGATAATGCCAGCGTAGGGAAGTCAGATGCCTGACCGCATTCGCCTTCTTGATCGCCGGTTGGGAGTTTTATGACACAGCCTGACCTTCTTACCTCCGCGCAACTCGCGCAATCCCTGCAGCTGCTGCGTCAGCAGTCACCGTTGGTGCATTGCATGACCAATGACGTGGTGCAAACCTTTACCGCCAATGTGCTGCTGGCTTTACAGGCCTCTCCTGCGATGGTGATCGATGCCGAAGAAGCTGCGCAGTTCGTGAGTTTTGCCGATGCGCTGCTGATCAACGTCGGCACCTTAACCCGCGATCGCCGTGATGCGATGCTGGCGGCGGTGCAGTCCGCCTCTAAAGTCGGCACGCCCTGGACGCTCGATCCGGTCGCCGTTGGCGCACTCTCATTACGCACCGAATTCTGCCAGCAGCTGTTGAGCCTGCATCCCGCCGCGATTCGTGGCAACGCTTCGGAAATTCTCGCGCTGGCTAACCAGGCTGCGGGCGGACGCGGCGTGGACAGTGTGCATCAGGCCGATGCCGCACTGAGTGCGGCACAGCAATTGGCGCAGGATTATCACACGCTGGTGGCGGTCACTGGTGAAGTCGATTACGTCACCGATGGCAAACGCACACTGGCCATCCCTGGCGGTAGCCCGCTGATGACGCGAGTGGTCGGCACCGGCTGTGCGCTTTCCGCTGTGGTCGCCGCGTTCAGTAGCTTGCCGGGCGACCGCTTGCAGCATGTCGCCGCGGCGTGTCGTGTGATGTCGCTGGCGGGTGAGCAGGCGGCGCGCACCGTTGAAGGACCGGGCAGTTTTGTCGCGGCATTCCTCGACAAATTATGGACGCTGGAGGTGGCGGCATGAAGCGCATCAACGCGTTAACCATTGCCGGTACCGACCCGAGCGGCGGCGCGGGCATTCAGGCCGATTTGAAAGCCTTCTCCGCGTTGGGTGCTTACGGCACCAGCGTGATCACCGCGCTGGTGGCGCAAAATACCTGCGGCGTGCAGTCGGTGTATCGCATTGAACCCGATTTCGTTGGCGTGCAGCTGGATTCAGTGCTGGACGATGTGCGTATCGATGCCGCCAAATCGGCATGCTGTCTGAAACCGCGATTGTCGAAGTGGTGGCCGAGCGGCTGAAACGCGCCAGCCTGCCGTTTGTGGTGCTGGATACGGTGATGATTGCGAAGAGTGGCGATCCGTTACTGTCGCCCGATGCGGTGGCCAGCGTGCGTGAACTGCTGCTGCCACAGGTGTCGCTGATCACGCCCAATCTGCCCGAAGCCGCCACCTTGCTGGGGCGCGATATGGCGCAGGATGAGAAAACCATGTTAATGCAGGGCGATGCGCTGCTGGATCTCGGCTGCGAAGCGGTATTGATGAAGGGTGGGCATCTGAGTGATGCCGAAAGCCCGGATTGGCTGATCACCCGCGCAGGCCGTCAGCGTTTCACTGCACCGCGCGTCAACACGCGTCATACCCACGGCACCGGCTGCTCGCTGTCAGCCGCGCTGGCGGCACTGCGCCCGCGTCATGATAACTGGGCTGACACGGTGACTGAGGCCAAAGCCTGGCTGCAGCAGGCGTTGCTGCACGCAGACTCGCTGGAAGTGGGTAAGGGCATTGGTCCGGTGCACCACTTCCATCAATGGTGGTAAGGCAAAACTGCCATTAAGGCGTGCCCCCGCGTGACAGGATTCAATCTGAAGGCCGCCCATGTGCAAGGTGGCAGAATTTTTTTACTGCGTATCCGTCTGAAAAATGGAGTCAGCAATTTGCCAGTCTGGCGCTTTACGGTCCAGGCTGTTGGGGGCGAATCGGCCATTGCCGGTTCCATTCCAGCCATTTATTTCAGGAGCCAACATGACGGACATCGTACAGTTATTGGGCAAAGAAGCGGATTCACTTCTTCAACATCGCTGCATGACCATTCCAGCGGACAGCCTTTATTTACCGGGCGCGGATTTCGTTGATCGCGTAATGATCGACAACAATCGTTCTCCTGCCGTACTGCGCAATATGCAAACCCTCTACAACACCGGTCGCCTGGCGGGCACCGGCTATCTGTCGATCCTGCCGGTCGATCAGGGCGTTGAACACTCTGCGGGCGCTTCTTTTGCCGCCAACCCGGCTTACTTCGATCCGAAGAACATCGTTGAGCTGGCCATTGAAGCGGGCTGTAACTGCGTCGCGTCCACCTATGGCGTGCTGGCCTCGGTATCACGCCGTTATGCGCACCGTATTCCGTTTATGGTGAAACTCAACCATAACGAAACCCTGAGCTATCCAACCCAGTACGATCAGACGCTGTATGCCAGTGTTGAGCAGGCATTCAATCTGGGCGCGGTAGCGGTGGGCGCGACGATTTATTTCGGTTCAGAGCAGTCACGTCGTCAGATCGAAGAGATCTCGGCCGCCTTTGAGCGTGCGCATGAGCTGGGCATGGTGACCGTGCTGTGGGCCTATCTGCGTAATGATGGATTCAAGAAAGACGGCGTGGATTACCATGCCAGCGCTGACTTAACCGGCCAGGCCAACCATCTGGCGGCCACCATTGGTGCAGACATCGTCAAGCAGAAGATGGCCGAGAACAACGGCGGCTACAAAGCGGTGAAATTCGGTCATACCGATGAGCGTGTGTACAGCAAGCTGACCACAGAGAACCCGATTGATCTGGTGCGTTACCAGTTAGCGAACTGCTATATGGGCCGTGCCGGGTTGATTAACTCAGGTGGGGCGTCTGCAGGGGACACCGATATTGCTGAGTCGGTGCGTACTGCGGTGATCAACAAACGCGCGGGCGGTATGGGGCTGATTCTGGGTCGCAAGGCGTTTAAGAAGTCCCTGAAAGAGGGCGTGCAGCTGATTAATGCGGTGCAGGATGTCTATCTGGCAAAAGACGTCACGATTGCCTAATTAAACCTGGCTTACTTGCCATTTCGCGGGCGGGCAGTGCGCGTCCCTGGTCACATACTGATGTATGCTCCCAGGGCCTGTGCGCTGGCCGTCCGCGAACTGCCTGCGCCGCCAACGGTTTAATCCGGTGGGTGGTCAATAAGTTAAGGCGCTTCAAACCACTCGCTATTCCGTTCAGCAATCGGCGTGATGGTCAAAATCATCTCCTGCAGATGGCGACGCATAGCGGCTTCTGCCGCCTCAACATCCTGCGCCTTTAACGCGTGATAGATGTCTTCATGCTGCTGAATCAGGCTTTCCGGCGGCGACACTTCACTCAGGGTCAGGAAGCGCACGCGGTCCATGGTGGCTTTGATGTTCTCCACCGTTTCCCATGCCAGCAGGCAGTTAATCCCTTCCGCAATCAGGCGATGAAACTCGTCATCCAGCGCTAAAAACGCCTGGCTGTCGTGGCGTTCAGCGGCTAAACGCTGCAGCTGCAAGTTATGCTCCAGCGCCATCAATCCCTCGGGGCTGATCTCTTGTGCAGCACGTCGCACCACGGCGATTTCCACCGCTTCACGGATAAAGCGACCGTCGGCCACGCGCTGGGCGGAAATCTTGCGCACGAAAGTGCCACGCTGCGGCAATACCAGCACCAAACCCGCTTCCGCCAGTTTAATAAAGGCTTCGCGCACCGGCTGGCGTGACACGTTAAAACGCGCCGACACTTCCTTCTCCGAGAGCAGTGAGCCCGGATGAATGGCGCAGGTCACAATATCTCTGCGCAGATAGCGATAGATCTGCTGATTGACGGGTTCGCTGGTAGTTATGGTATAGGCAATCGACATGCAGCAATATCCGTATTACGGCTGGCTAATGCCAGCCCGATGAGAAAGGTTCAGTCTAATCAGCACGCTGCATCTGCGCTACACATTTGTGAACGCGCTTATACCTGCGTCACAAGGGCGTGCACAGTGGCGCGTGCGCCCTGTGCGACCAGTTGCTGATAGAGTTCAGTCACACGCGAGACGAAAGCGCTCTGATGCAGCAGATCATCGCCAAACACCGCTTTCAGGCCAATCAGCGCTTTCACACGCTCGGCGCCATCTTCACTGTGTGACACGATGCTCGCCAGCTGATCTTTTAGCGGGTCGCGAATCTCAATTGTCTGGCCCTGTTCATCGACACCGCTGACATAGCGCATCCAACCCGCCACGCCGAGCAACAGATAATCACAAGAGGTGCCGTTGCGCAGATGCCAGCGCACGCTGTCCAGCAACCGCTGCGGCAGTTTCTGCGTGCCATCGGTGGCGATTTGATAAGTACGATGCTTGATGGCGCGGTTTTCGTAGCGCGCTATCAATGAATCGGCATAGGCTTCAAGATCCACGCCCTGAGTGCGCAGCGTCGGGGCCTGATCCTGCAACATCAGCGCGCGCGCCGCCGTGCGAAAGTGGTTATCGGCCATGCAATCGCTGATGTGCTCGTACCCGGCGAGGAAGCCAAGATAGGCGAGGAACGAATGGCTGCCATTCAGCATGCGCAGCTTCATCTCTTCGAACGGCAATACATCACTCACCAGCTCAGCACCGGCGTTTTCCCACGCTGGGCGACCGTTAACAAAGTTATCCTCGATCACCCACTGGAAGAACGGCTCTGCTTCCACCGCCACCGGATCGCTGCTGCCTAAGCGCGCTTCCAGCGCATCAAACGCCGCATCGGTCATGGCGGGAACAATGCGGTCCACCATGGTGGAAGGGAAGGTGATGTGCGTTTGGATGTACTCCGCCAGCTCATGGCTGTGACGTTCTGCCAGTTGGGTGATGACGTTACGCGTGACGTGGCCGTTCTCCGGCATGTTGTCGCAGGACATCACGCTGAAGGGCGTTAATCCACGTTCGCGACGACGTATAATCGCCGCCAGAATCAGGCCCGGCAGCGAACGCGGCTGCGTGGGGTTTTCGAGGTCATGCACGATATCGGGATGATCCGGATTGAGCTTGCCGCTGGAAGGCATGTAGCAATAGCCTTTCTCGGTCACCGTCATCGAGACAATCGCCACATCCGGCTGGCTCATCGCTTCAATCACCGCATCAATACCGTCGCCTTTACCGTGCAGCGCTTGCGTCACCACGCCAATCACCCGCGTGTGCAGGCTGCTATCGGCCATCTCGGTGAGGGTATAAAGCAGGTCTTGCTGGCGCAGGGCCTGAATCAGCGCGCCGCTGTTGAGATTCACTTCACAGTAGCCCCAGTCGCTGCCATCTGCCGCCAGTTTATCGGTCGCGAGCGCCTGATGCGCGCGGTGGAAGGCACCAAAGCCGATATGTACCATGCGGGTTTTAAGCTGGCTGCGGTCATAAGCGGGACGCTGGACGTCGGCGGGAAGGCGATCAAGCTCTAACATGCGTTTTCCTTTTTCAAATGGGGCGCTGAGCGCCCCATCCACATCAAACGATTAAACGGCGACCGGTTTATCGTTGGTTTTCGGTTCGCGGATGACAAACAGCACCAGTATCGCACCCACCGCCGCCACGGCACCGGCCAGAATAAAGGCACTGTCAAACTTGCCGGTATTCTGCACGATAAATCCGGTGACAATTGGACCTACAATCCCAGACAGGCTGCCGATCAGATGGATAAAGCCACTGATGCTACCGACACGGCTTTTGTGCACCACATCCTGAATAATCGCCCAGTAAATCGCGCCGGTGATGTACAGGAAGAAGATGGAGATCGACATCATGATCACCGCCGAGTGCACTTCTTTAATGGTGCCCGCCAGTGCCACACAAATTGCGGCTGCCAGTAATGACACCACCAGGACGATTTTGCGTGATAACAGCAATTTACCGGTGATATTGAAAATCTTATCGGAGATCCAGCCACCCAGCGCCAGGCCAACGAAGCCGACAATCCACGGAATCATGGTGGTGATACTCATGGATTTGATATCCAGTCCATGCGCCTGCACCAGATAAGCCGGGAACCAGCTCAGGAAGAAGAACAGAATATAGTTGTAGCAGAAGAAGGCGAAGGCGGTGACCAGAATGATCGGCTGGCGCAGGTAGAAGCCCATACCGTGCGGTTTGCCTGATGCATCGATCACATCAGCCGGTTCTTCAGCTTTAAGTTTCTCCACCAGCGCGCGCTCTTCTTCAGAGACTTTTTTGCTGCGTGCTGGGTTATCAGCGGCGAAGAAGAACCACAGACCCATCCACACCAGGCCAATCACGCAGATCACCACGAATGCTGGACGCCAGCCGAATGACAGCGCCAGATAGCCCACAATCGGACCCGCGACGGCGCCACCCAACGGTGAACCGGCGCTGAGTAAACCCATCGCGGTAGCCGCCTGTTTTTTCGGGAACCAGCCGTTGATGGCTTTGTTCGCCGAGGCGCAGATCGGGCCTTCCGCCATGCCGAACAGCACGCGCAGAATCATCATCGACCAGAAGCCGGTCGCCAGTGCGGTCATGCCACAGAACAGCGACCACATGCCAACGGCGGTACCCAACACGATGGTCGGACCGAATTTATCGGTCGCCAGGCCACCGATAAAGTTAAACAGCGCGTAACCAAAGAAGAAGCTGCCGAAAATCATGCCGAACTGCTCGGCGTTGATCATCAGGTCTTTTTCCACCAAAGGGACAGTCAGAGACAGGGCAATACGATCGAGGTAGTTGATCATATAAACCAGGAACAACAGCAGTACGAGGGTCCAGCGTAGATTCTTTAACATAGAAACTCCGTTTCCCCTTAATACTTCACACTGAATTATTTAGGGGATTATTATATTGGCCGGCGGGTACGCACCGAATTAAGGACACCTGGTGTAAAGGTTAACTTAACCCATGTGCAGAATCACTTTGCAGCAAGTGCGCGGATCTTTTTCGAACAGCGTCATCGCCTTTTCAATCTCAGCCAGCGGGAAATAGTGCGTGACGAGTTTTTCTGGCTGAATCTGACCTCTCTCCATCCACTCAATCACCTGCGGGAAGCGATTGCTGTTAAGACGCGAAGTGAACAGCGACAGCTCTTTGCTGGTTAACGCCTGCTGCGTGATGCTGCAAGGTTCACCGGAGAAGCCCAGCAGGCCGATACGTGCCGCCGGAGAGGCGAGGGCAGCGGCTTCGGCCAGGATGGTCGGATGGCAGGCGGCATCGATGATCAATGTTGGCTGCACGCCTTCCAGCTGCGCGGCCAATGGGATGTCGCTGTTATTGAAGACCTGGTCAGCGCCGTTTTCCTGCGCCAGCGCCAGACGTTCCGGCAGACGATCCACCACCAGCACTTTTTCCACGCCGTAGACGCCTTTCAGCACCTGAATGGCGGTTAAGCCCATCGGACCTGCACCATAGATCAGCGCTACGTCATTGGCCTGCGGTTTGAGGAAGGCGGTGATGTTCGCCGCGATGGTGAACGGTTCCACCAGGCTGGCGAGTTTGTCCGGAATGGAAGCGGGCAGAGAGAAAGCGTTTTTCGCCGGCGCCACCGCAAATTCGCTGAAGCCGCCATCGCGATGCACGCCGATCACCTGCAATTCTTTGCACACGTTCGGGCGGCCGATGGAGCAGGGATAGCAGTGTCCGCAGCTGACGACCGGGTCCACCGCCACACGCTCGCCGATACGCGCAGCGTCTACGCCTTCACCTACCGCATCGATCAGGCCGAAGAACTCATGACCAATGACGCGCGGGTATTTGGCGAACGGGTTGTGGCCGTGCCAGATGTGCACATCAGAACCGCAGATGCTGGCAAACTGCACTTTCACGCGCACTTCGCCTGCGGCAGGTTCTGGCAAGGGACGTTCCGCCAGCACCAGTTCACCCGGTTGTTCAATTACGACACTTTTCATCATTTACTCCTTGCCAGCGCACGCTCAATCGGTGGATGTGGCATCAACGGGAATGCAATGATGAAAAAATACGCTTTCAAATACTACCATACAAGTTGACGTTGCAGAGTTGTGAAGAGAGTCACAGAGTGGGTGAAAACAGGTGGATGACTGAAGATACACGTCTTACGACATAATCAGATAACCATTACTAATCATTATATTTGCTTGTAATTGTTTCAAACAGTAACGTTGCAAAAATTATCGTATCAGCGATGGACATATTCTTTAATTCAACTCTGACATCCACAGAGTGAATTATGGCAACGTTATCTGGGGTGGGAATGAAAGTATTTTCAAAATCAGTCGTTTTTGTTGCAATGAGTCTGACATTATTCAACGTAACAGCCGCAGAAAATAACAGTACTGATTCAATAATCCGTTATGCAATATGGAGTAATCCCAGCGGTAATTTCCATCCGACGCTGTATTTCACTGACTACGATCGCTCAATTATATTCACCCTATTCGGTCGCCTGTTTACATTGGATGAGCAACAAAATCCAAAGCCTTCTCTCGCCGAAAATTATGAATATTCTGATAACGGCAAGACCTTAACGCTGCATTTAAAACCCGGTGTGAAATGGCATGACGGCGCGGCTTTTACCGCCGAAGACGTCTATTTTACTTATGCCACGGAGGCTGATGCGGGATTCCCCAAAGATACCCCCGGCTTTGTAAAGCACCTGGTGGGATATGAAGATTACCATTCAGGTAAGACCGACCATCTGGCTGGCATCAAGGTGATCGACCCGCAAACCATCAGTTTCTCCTTTAAGGCACCGTATGCGGCGGCGTTTTCTCATTTTGCCGACCGCCCTGTGCTGGCTAAACACATCTGGAGTCAAGTCCCGGTGAAGGAGTGGAACAAAGCCACTGCGCTATTACGAAATCCTGTCGGTACAGGCCCCTACAAGTTTGTGGCATTTCTGCCAGACCAGTACGTTCAACTTGAACGAAATGATGATTACTTTGGTGGGGTTCCGAAAACGAAGACGCTGATATTTAAAATTTCGAGCGCGCAGACGGTCCAAAATGAGCTTATTAATGGTGATGTTGATATCGCCGAACTCTCATCATGGAATAACCGCGATTTACAGACCTACAAAAATGCCGGTATTCAAATCATTGAGCAACCGGGCGTAGGCGCACAATATTTGTCACTGGATACCCGTAATGAAAAACTGACGGATCGACGCGTCAGACAAGCACTGGTGTATGGCATTGACCGAAAGTCGATTGTTGATAAATTACTTTACGGTCACGGTCAGGTTTTCAATACCAAGGATAACCCACACAGCCCTTACTATCCCAAGGTGCTGAATGATTATGCTTATAACCCTGAAAAGTCGCAGGCATTATTAAAAGAGGCCGGGTGGACAGACAGCAACGGCGATGGCTTTGTTGATAAGAACGGCAAAAACTTTACCCTTACCCTCAATTACCCCACAGGGAATCGCACCCGTGAGTTAACTGCGCCAATTATTCAGCAAAACCTGAAAAAGATCGGTATCAATGTGGTGCTGAACGTCGCCGATTTTAACGCCACGCTCTCCATATTGCAGGATAAAACCAAAGTCTACGATGGAGTATTGATGGGCGGGACTTTCAGACCTGGCGAATATGATAATAATTTTTGGTGGGAACGATTTTCAACGCCACAGCTGGATACTTTCGCCAGTGAGTTTTCCACCACCATCGATCCTGAACGTCTTAAGACCAGTATTGACGGTTGGCTAAAAGGCATTAATCAAGAAGCGCCTCACGTTTGGCTCTACATTCCTAATATCGGTTACGCCCTGAGCAAGCGAGTGACTCACTATCATTCCTACCCTTATGAACCTTTCGCCGATGTGGCTAACTGGACCGTGAAACAGTAACCCATTGCATAGCATCGGGTTTTACAGAGTATAAACGCTGTAAGACCCGTTCACTTCAGTACGGGATTTCTCATGTTAAGGATTATTTTTCACCGAGTACTGATTTCCATTCCGGTTCTGATCGGCATCTCGCTGCTGGTCTTCTTTTTGATTCAACTCCAGCCCGGCGACCCGCTGGTAGGCATGATCTCACCGGAAACCACACCCGAACAGAAACAAGAAATGCTGCGCCAGGCCGGATACCTTGATCCCCTATGGCAACAATATTTTCGCTGGGCCTCGCGAGCAATGTGGGGTGATTTCGGTTATTCGCTCCAGAGTGGAGTGCCGGTATTTACGCTGATCGGTGAACGTATATTCAACACGGCATTATTAGCAGGCAGTTCACTTTTCATCACCCTAATTGTCGCGCTGCCGTTGGGTATTTTTCTTGGTTTACGCCGAGGATCAGCCGCCGATGTCACGGTCTCGCTATTGTCGTTTGTCATCATGTCGATTCCGGTGTTTTTTATTGCCATTTTATTCGTCAAACTTTTTGCCATGAACCTGCGCTGGCTTCCTGTCTCAGGCGTAACCACGCTCGGCAGCCACTTTACCGGCGTTGATCATATAATCGATGTCATCAGGCATCTCACGTTACCCGCTATAACCCTGGCATTAGGCAACATTGCTATTTTTAGCCGCTATCTGCGTTCAGGTATCAGTGAGCTGATTAATCAGAACTTTATCAAGGCGCTGTTTGCCCGAGGCGTGAGACGGTCGGCGGTTATCTATCCGCACTTACTGAGAAATGCGGCCAAACCGCTGATTACCGTGGTCGGCATGGAAATCCCGGCGCTGTTATCAGCAACACTGCTGACCGAGATTATTTTTAACTGGCCAGGACTCGGTCGTCTGAGCTTTGATGCTGTCCAGTCTCGCGATTATCCCTTGCTGATGGGAGTGGTGCTCTTCCTTGCGGTCATTACATTAGCGATTAATATTTTGTCGGATATCCTTTACGCGCTCGCCGATCCGCGCGTAAGGCTGGCCCGATGAGTCACAATAACGGCGATATTTCTCAGCGCTCGCAAATCTATCTCCCTCCTCTGCTGAAAGATAAATACTTTGTCAGTGGGCTTATGTTGCTGATGATGCTTGCGGCCTTGTCTCTGCTTGCACCCTGGCTGACGCCCTATAGCCCCGCCGATATGGATTTATACAACATCGAATCGCCGCCAGGCAGTGAACACTGGCTGGGTACGGACGAAATTGGTCGTGATGTCTTATCCAGGCTGCTTTACGGCGGGCGTGTTTCGATTACCGTCGCGCTGGCTGCGGTATTTTTCCAGGCAGTACTCGGCATCTTGCTGGGCAGTATCGCCGGTTATAAAAGCGGTGTGGCGGATATGATCATTATGCGCATAACCGACATCATTATGTGTTTTCCCTTCTACGCGATGGCGATTTCCCTTGCGGCCCTATTGGGGGCCAGTTTCTGGAACGTCGTGCTTATCATCGGCGTGCTTCACTGGACGGGTATCGCCCGCCTGGTGCGAGCAGAATTACTTTCCCTGCGCGAAAGTGGCTATGTTCAGGCCGCAAAATCAATGGGCGTGGGCAGTTTTACGATTGTCTGGCGGCATTTGCTGAGAAATGCTTATGCACCCATTGTGGTGAATCTCACCCTCGCCGTGGCAAATGCCATTCTTGCTGAAGCCGCGCTGAGCTTTATTGGACTGGGCGTAAAACAGCCGCAGCCATCGTGGGGCAATATGCTTTCAGCGGCACAAAGTATTCGAGTCATTGATTACGAATGGTGGCTGTGGATCCCGCCGGGTTTGACCATTGTACTGATGGTATTGGCGATTAACTTTATCGGTGAAGGCCTTGCCCGGGTGTTAAACCCGCGACCCGCTGTGCCCATCAAAGATATCCATTTCAACTCGTTGAGATTTTTTAAAAGGAAAGGCGCATGACTGAATCACGACAGGAACATGATTTTACCGGCTACCTCTCGGCAGAGGAGAACATTTTCTCGCAGAAGATTGAGCAGTGGTTTGAACAACACCGCGAAGAGTTTATTCAGGATCTGTTGCAGTGGGTGGCTTTCCCAAGCATTGCCGATGAACAGCGTGCGCAGGATGGCAAGCCCTACGGCAACGAGGTTGAGGAGATTTTCCAGCATGTTAAAGCGCAAGCGGAGAAACTGGGATTTCCACAGAAGAACATCAAGGCCATGCGCTGTCTGTGATTTCTGATAGCCGCAGCGACACGCCGGAATTAGGGCTGATCTCGCATCTTGATGTGGTGCCGCCTGGCGATAACTGGACTTTTGCGCCATTCGAACCGTTCTACCAGCAAGGGTTTGTCATTGGTCGCGGTGCATCGGATAACAAAGGCCCGGCGCTGCTGGACCTCTATCTGTTGCGGGCCTTTCGCGATCTTGGGCTGTCCTTGCACCATAAACTGCGCGTTATTTACGGGGGAGCAGAAGAAATTGGCATGGGCGATATGAAATATTTCGCCCAACACGGGCCGGTTCCACGCTTTTCCGTTATCACCGACGGCGCGTTCCCGGTCAATTACGCGCAAAAAGGGGGGCTGAATCTGATATTACATCTCCCAACAGGCCCGGTATTGAGACAATTGTCGGCAGGCGTGGCTGAAAACGCCGTTCCGGCCAGCGCGACACTGCGCTTTAACGCAACGACTGTCTCTGCTGTTGAAAGCGCATTGGCCAACTTGCCGTCCGGGCAACGAGAAACGCTGTCGATAACGCCTGAGGGGAGTGATGTCCTGCTGGTTTCCCATGGAAAATCCGGCCATGCCGCGTTTCCTGAAAACACGCAAAATGCCATTCCCCTGCTGCTTAGTGCCGCCGTGGACGCAGGATTACTGGCAGATGCTGACCTCACCGCAGCAACGCTGATTGCACAGCTACTGGCGGATCCCTGGGGCCACGGCGCAGGGATCGGCTTTGAAGATCAGCTAACTGGCAAATTGACCTTGAACGGTGGATTAGCGATTCCCTATTCGCAAGGTGTGGCGATCTATCTGGATATTCGTTATCCGATTTTGACTGATAAGGCGGCGTTATTGACCACGCTGGAGCAGGCCATTGCGCCACTCGGCGGCAAGTTAACGATATTGCGTGACGATGCGCCGATGCATGTCGACAAAGAAAGCCTGTTAGTTAAGCGCTTGCAGCAAACTTATGATGCGATAGCGGAGGCAAAAACCGAGCCTTACACCATGGGTGGTGGCACGCATGCCCGCGTGTTACCTAACTCCATCACTTTTGGGCCAGGATTTGGCCGGGATGCGTCGGTCCTGTTCAACGGTGAAAGCGTCAACGGTCGTCCTGACTTTATCCCTGCGGGGCACGGATCGCCGCATGGCCCTGACGAGTTTGTTTCAATCGAAAACCTGAAACGCGCGTTTAAAGTCTATGCCACGGCCATTCCGCGTTTGGACAGCTGGCTGCAACAAGGTTTGATCGATAATGCAGATTGACGCGCCCTTACTCTTTATTGAAGGGCTCTCTGTGCGTTACCCAGGGCAGGGCGCTGACGTAACGGCAGTGGATCAGGTCAGCCTGAGTGTGGCAGCCGGAGAGATCCTGGCTATCATTGGCGAATCGGGCGCCGGTAAATCTGCTATTGCGCAAGCAATTCCGGGTTTGTTACCGGCTAATGCCAGCGTGAGCGGCAGGATCTTGTATCAGGGCGTAGACCTACTGACATTAAATCGCGCTGAACTTTCCGCCTTGAGAGGGCGGGAAATTGCCATGATTTTTCAGGACCCGACATCATCTCTGGACCCGGTCTTCTCTGTTGGCATGCAACTGGAGGAGACGGTTGCCTTGTGTGAGCCTGCTCTTAATGCCACACAACGGCGCGCGCGCGTCATCGCTTTGATGACACAGGTCGGCATTCAACAGGCGGATAAGCGATTAAAGGATTATCCGCATCAGTTCTCAGGGGGCCAGACCCAACGTCTAATGATTGCGATGGCACTGGCGGGTCGGCCTAAGATCTTGATCGCCGACGAGCCAACTACCGCGCTGGACGTCACGACGCAGCAAGAAATACTCGATCTGCTGTTCAATCTTAACCGCCAGTTCGGTATGGCGCTGCTGCTCATCACCCACGATATGGGGGTGGTCGCCGATATTGCACAACGGGTGATTGTGATGCGGCAGGGGAAAATTGAGGAAAACAGCGCGACGAAAAGCCTGTTTCATACGCCTGCAAGTGCCTATACCCGTCAGCTGCTGGCGGCGATCCCATCCACTTCTTCTCATTATGTCGCGGTTAAGGAGGAGGGTGACGCGGGGTTGCAAGTGGACGATCTGCACATCAGCTATCCAGCCGGTTTTGGCCAGCGACGTAACATCGTGAATGGAGTTTCGTTTACCATCGGAAAGGGCGAGTTTCTCGGTCTGCTGGGCGAATCCGGTTCAGGCAAAACCACCATTGGCCGCAGTCTGCTCGGCATCATCAAACCGGATCGAGGGACGATTACGCTAACTGGCGCAGCAATTTATGACCCTAACCGCCAGCGCAGTAAAGCGATGAAATCCCGCATAGGTGCCATTTTTCAAAACCCGCTGGGTTCATTGAATCCACGCATGACGCTGGGCCAGTCAATTGCCGAGCCTTTACGCACGCACTCGACCCTCAACGAGCAAGCCATCCGCAAACGGATAACATCTTTGATGGATCACGTCGGGATTCCCGCTGTATGGCACCAAAAATATCCCTACGAGATTTCAGGAGGGCAGTGTCAGCGTATTGCGATTGCGCGCGCGCTGGCCTTAAACCCGCAGCTACTGATTGCCGATGAACCCACTTCGGCGCTCGATGTTTCGATCCAGGAGAGTATCCTCACGCTGTTGCGCAGCCTGCAAAGCGAATATCAGTTTGCCTGTCTGTTTATCAGTCACGACCTGACTGTTGTGCGCAGTCTGTGTCATTCGGCGCTGGTGCTGAAAAATGGCCTTGTGGTTGAGCAGGGCAAAGTGAGTGAACTTTTTTCACAGCCTGCGAGCGATTACACCCGTTCACTGATTGAAAGCATTCCCTTTCCCGATCCGCAGTATCAGGAAAAGAAACGCCGCCTGCGGGCACCGTGGCTTTTTGCGGAGCAGCCGGTCTGATTGGATTCACTACGGACGCAGTGATGATGTGAAGGCACACGGAAAAACAAAAAGCCCGCTCGGGTTTCCCTGAGCGGGCTTCTTAAATTTGGCTCCTCTGACTGGACTCGAACCAGTGACATACGGATTAACAGTCCGCCGTTCTACCGACTGAACTACAGAGGAATTGTTTGGAACGGGGCGCATAGTAACGAGCGGCCATCGGCTTGTCAAAGGCCTTTTCCACATTTTTCACTGACTGCTGAATAAAGCGTCAATTCCGCAGGTTGCCACGCCATTTAGCGTTGGGGCAACGTACGAGCGGTGCTTATTTGTGATGTAAGTCACTAATGTTATGCAAAATTACATTCTGATTTGTCGATTTTGTCAGATACCTCGCATGTTTGATCACAGTTATTTCATTTCACCGTTGTGTGGGCGAAAAACGAAACATATATTCCATATCAATTTCTACCCACAACTCCAGGTGCAGCATGAACAAAGTCAGAATCGGTATGATTGGCAGTGGTTACATTGGTCGTTGTCACGCAATTGCCTACGCTCAGGCACCTACTGTTTTCGCGCTGAAAGGTGAAATCGTGCGTGAAATGTTGGCAGAGGTGAATCCGGAACTGGCCGCTAAACAGGCGGCAACCTTTGGTTTTTCCCGCTCAACGGCGGACTGGCGTGAGCTGGTGCGCGATCCCAACATTGATGTGGTCGATATCTGCGCCCCGAATTTCCTGCACAAAGAGATGGCGTTGGAAGCCATTCGTAACGGCAAACACGTTTACTCTGAGAAACCGCTCTCCTTGTCTGTGGCCGATGCAGAAGAGATGGTGCAGGCTGCACAGCAGGCAGGCGTGAAAACCCTGGTCGGCTTCAACTATATGAAAAACCCGACCAGCCAGCTGGCGCGTGAAATCATTGAGCGCGGTGAAATTGGCGAAGTGATCCATTTCTACGGCACTCACAACGAAGATTATCTGGCACGTCCGGAAACCCCGCTCGACTGGCACTGCCAGAAAGCGCTGGCAGGTTTAGGTGCGTTGGGCGATTTGGCGGCGCATATCGTCAATATGGCGCACTATCTGGTGGGCGACATCGAAGAAGTCAGCGGCGATATGATGACGGTGATTAACCAGCGTCCCGATCCAAAAGATCACTCACGTCTGCTGCCGGTCGAGAACGAAGATCAGGCCAGCGCGCTGCTGCGCTTTAAAAACGGTGCGCACGGCGTGTTCGAAACCTCGCGTATCGCCTGCGGCAGCAAAATGGGCCTGACCTACGTGGTCACCGGCACCAAAGGCACGCTGCGCTACACTCAGGAACGCATGGCCGAGCTTGAGCTGTATATCCATGATGAACCGGCTGGACGTCAGGGCTTCAAAACCATTCTGACTGGCCCGGCCCATCCGGATTACGCCAACTTCTGCGTATCAGCAGGCCACGGTATTGGCTTTAACGACCAGAAAACCGTGGAAATCCGTGATTTGATCAACGGCATCGCGGCAGGCGATCGCATGTGGCCAGATTTTGCCGAAGGCTTGCAGGTGCAGAAGGTACTGGAAGCGGTCGCGGTATCAGCATTAGAGCGTCGCTGGATGAAGGTGTAACGGTCTTCTTGCAGCACGCAATCAAGCTAATGGGCAGGCTGGGGCCGCTTTTGGGGATGGCATTTCGCAGCCTTAAAGAGTGTGTATGGCAACAGCCAAAGTTAGCCAATGAGCGCAATGTCTAACAGGCAGCACCTCTGAAAGCATGCATTAAAGTTAATGAGCAGGCTGGGGCCGCTTTTGGGGATGGCATTTCGCAGCGCTGAACGGAATGAGGAAGCCAGGAGAGCCAGCATGGATGCTGGCGAAAGGCGCAGCCGGAACAGGGATGTTCCGTCTGCGCCGGTCCGCCCGGCTGACGAGTGAAGTGAAGGCACCGCGTTAGCGGCGCGAGGACCGCCAGCCCCAAAGCGGCCCCAGACTGCGTTATCGCCTGCAACTCAGGCAGCCTAATCCCCGCAACGTCATCAACAGCAACCTAGCCCCCCGGACTGCATTTCTCCCGCCTCTAACTGACAAACATCACGCCAGCAGCGGGCACTGCGGCGGCAGACGGCAGCTCAGCGCGCCTGGCATCACTTCAATTTCAAATTCGCTGCCGGTCAGCGGTTCGCCGTCGAGGTTAAATGTCATCTCATGCGGTGAGCGAATGCTCAGCGACTGCAGCTGCGCGGTGACAATATTGGGGTTCTCGTCGTTACGCGTCAGGGAATGCAGCAGCGTCGGCAACAGCTCCTGGGCCGTTACGATACTCAAATTCAGCTGCCCATCATTGATCAATGCATCCGGACACAGCTTCTGTCCGCCACCTGCCTGACGTCCATTGCCAATGCCAATCACCAGTGCATCGCCTTGCCACTCAAAGCCCGGACCGCTGATCTCACAGCTATCCGGCTTCAGCGCATCGACACGCATCAAACCATGAATAAAGTACGACACGCCGCCTAAAGCCGATTTCAGCTTCTCCGGGGTTTCCGTGGTGATACGCGTACCAAAGCCGCCGGTCGCCATGTTGATAAAGTAGCGATCGCCATTCACGCGCGCCAAATCAATCGCGCTGGCCTTGCCGAGCACCGCGAGGCGTAACGCAGGTTCCATCTCCGGCGGAATACCGACGCTGGTGGCGAAATCATTGGCGGTGCCCAACGGCAGAATACCTAATGCAGGGCGTTGCTCTGCAGGAATCGCGGCCAGCGCCGTAGCGATTTCATTGATGGTGCCATCGCCACCGCCAGCCACCACGGTCTCAGCCTGCAACTCCACCGCTTCTTTGACATAACGGTCGCCATCACCTTTTTCATAGGTGACGCGTACCGCTAAATTAAAACCTTCATCACGCAGCGTCGTGACCGCAGCGCGCAGATCTTCATTACCCGCGCCTTTCCCATTGAGGATCAGCAGCGTGAGCGGTTTGTTTTGCATAATCAGTTCCTTGATGCGAAATACGATGCAGTGGTTATAGCATAGCTGCGGCAGGATCTTTATCGGCGGGCGATGAAAAAAGAAAACCCGCACGGGGGAGCCGGGCGGGTGAATGAGGTGGTTCCTGGTACTACCTGCTGTTTATTGTTACTCGTTAGCAGCAGGCGGGATTCTAAAGCGAGGCGCAGCGGCGGTCTGTGATCCTGTTCTAACTTCGCTGCATTTGTTTCAAAATGTGCGTTTTTTTCCGTGCGGATCGTAAGTGCTGTTTCCGTCGGTAAAATTACGCATCAGCAGGGCGAAGGCCAGATCCACCGATTCCGGCACCGGGATCCACACGCGATGCCCATCACCGGGCGCCACATCTACCGCCGCGCCTTTGTCATTTTGCATTGATTCCAGCGTACAGTTCAGGTTGCCCTGCGGCGTCATGATCTCCACGGAATCGCCGAGCAGGAACTTGTTCTTCACCGCAATTTGCGCCCAGTCACCGCGACGCTCGCCGGTAAATTCACCGACAAACTGCTGGCGATCGGAGACCGAGAAGCCTTGTTCATAGTTCTGGTAACTGTCATGAGTATGACGACGCAGGAAGCCTTCGGTATAGCCGCGATGCGCCAGACCTTCCAGCGTTTCCAGCAGAGCGGGATCGAACGGCTTGCCCGCTGCGGCGTCATCAATGGCGCGACGATACACCTGCGCGGTGCGGGCACAGTAGTAGAAGGATTTGGTGCGGCCTTCGATTTTCAGCGAATGCACGCCCAGTTGGCTCAGGCGCTCAACGTGCGCCACCGCACGCAGATCTTTCGAGTTCATGATGTAAGTGCCGTGCTCATCTTCAAAGGCACTCATCACTTCGCCGGGCTTCATTTTCTCTTCCAGCAGGAATACGCGATCGGTGGTTGCGCCGATGCCGAGCGTGGGCGCCTGCACCTTAACCGGCTGGTGAAAGCCGACAATATTGCCGATCTCATCCTGCTTGCCTTCTTCCACCTGGTATTCCCAGCGGCAGGCGTTGGTGCAGGTGCCTTGATTAGGATCGCGTTTGTTGAGATAACCCGACAGCAGGCAGCGGCCGGAATAGGCCATGCACAGCGCGCCGTGCACGAAGATCTCAATCTCCATATCTGGCACCTGCTGGCGAATCTCAGCAATCTCATCCAGCGACAACTCGCGCGACAAGATCACACGCGTCAGCCCCATCTGCTGCCAGAATTTCACCGTCGCCCAGTTGACGGCATTGGCCTGCACCGACAAATGAACCGGCATATCCGGAAAGGCTTCGCGCACCAGCATAATCAGGCCGGGATCGGACATGATCAGCGCATCGGGCTGCATCTCTACCACCGGCGTCAGATCGTGGATAAAGGTTTTCAGCTTGGCGTTATGCGGTGCGATATTGACCACCACGTAGAATTTCTTGCCCAGCTGATGGGCTTCATCAATGCCTTTGGCCAGGACTTCATGGGTGAATTCGTTGTTACGCACGCGCAGGCTGTAGCGCGGCTGGCCGGCATACACCGCGTCAGCACCGTAGGCAAAGGCATAGCGCATATTCTTCAGCGATCCCGCTGGAGAGAGGAGTTCGGGTTTAAACATGGAGGGAATTCTCACTGATGTCAGGTCAGCATGCCATCGGCGATGGCAGGTGCAAAAGCCGCATCAGGCGGCCCTGCAAAAGGTGGGGAATTGTAGGCAGGGCCGTACCGCAGTAAATTGATCTACATCAAGCTAAGTGTTACATCAGGCGACAGACATCCGCTTCCCAGCGATATCCCATGCCATACACCGCACGAATAAATGGCTGTTCCGCATCAAGGTTTTCCAGCTTACGACGCAGGTTCTTGATATGACTATCAATGGTGCGGTCGGTGACCACACGATAATCGTCATAAAGATGGTTCAGCAACTGCTCGCGCGAGAACACTTTACCCGGCTCCAGCGCCAGGGTTTTCAGCAAGCGGAATTCAGCGGGCGTCAGCTCCAGTTGCTGTTCGCGCCAGCTGGCCTGAAACGCCCTTCATCGATCAGCAGGTGCGAGGCCAGCTGCGCCTCTTCCGGCGATCGCTTGACGCGGCGCAGGATAGTTTTCACGCGCGCCACCACTTCACGCGGGCTAAAGGGCTTGCAGATGTAATCATCCGCGCCAATCTCCAGCCCCAGCAGGCGGTCAATCTCTTCGATGCGTGCTGTCACCATAATGATCGGCAGCTCGGAGAAACGGCGAATCTCACGGCACAGCGTCAGGCCATCGCGGCCTGGCAGCATCAGATCCAGCAACATCAAATCCGGCGGCGAGTGCTGCACATAGCCCAGCACCTCGTTGCCGTCGGCAATATGGTGGGTGCGATAGTTGGACGCCTGCAGATAATCAATCATCAGCTGCGCCAGCTTGGGTTCATCTTCAACAATAAGGATCAGGGGATCGTGATTATCCGGGCTCATAAGTTATTTCTGGTGAGGAACATACGGCAAGTTTAGCGCGATTTGCAGTCCACCTAAATCAGAGTGATCCGCAGAAATGCTGCCGCTATGTGCTTCAACAATATTTTTACAGATCGCCAGGCCTAATCCAGAGCCGCCGCTGGCGCGATTGCGTGAGCTTTCCGTACGGAAAAAACGTTCAAAAAGTTGTGCCTGATGCCCGGCATCGACGCCAGGTGCGCTGTCGGCAAAGCGTAATTGCCAATATTCACCGTTTTGCTGCAGGCTCACCTGCACTTCGCCCCCGGCATCGGTGTAACGCAGGCTGTTCTCCAGCAGGTTGGTGAACAACTGCATTAAACGATCGGGATCGCCAAAGCTCTCTGCCTTCGTCGGCAGCGCCAGATTCAACTTCAGGTCACGGCTGCGATAGCGTTCACCGAAGCTGCCGGCCACCACTTCTAGCAGATTCACCACATCGACGGGCTGTTTGCGATAGGCGAGGGCGCCCGCGTCAGACAGCGACAGTTGATGCAGATCGTCCACCAGCTTGGTCAGCACCACCACTTCACTCTGTAATGAGGTGATGGCTTCCGGCGTCAGCTTGCGCACGCCATCCTGCATCGCCTCCAGCTCACCGCGCATGATCGCCAGCGGCGTGCGCAGTTCGTGGGAGATATCGGCCATAAAGGCGCGGCGGTTACTTTCGTTCTTTTCCAGCGAACTGGCGAGCTGATTAAAGTCGCGCGCCAGCTGACCGATTTCATCACTGCTGACCACCTCGACCCGCGTGGAGAATTTGCCGGCCGCCAGTTCATGGGTGCCATCCACCAGCCGCTTCACCGGGGCCAGTAAACCGCGCGCCAGTAACCAGGTGACCAGCGCCGCCAGCAGTGTGGTGAGCGTGACGATCATCCAGCTGGTGCGCCGCTGTTGCAGATCAAAGTTGATATCGGTACTGCGCGTCAGCCGCTCAGCAGGCGAGGCGATCACCCAACCCACCACTTTGCCGGTGCTGGTGGTGATGTTGCGCCGCGTGCCTTCCGGCGGGACCGGCGAATGCGGCCCGGACAGCACCTTATACTGCTGGTCGATAATCCAGAATTGGGTGCGCCAGCCGTGCGGAGGCAATTGAGTGCTGCTGCCGGGGTTTTGCTCCATGGATCGCAGAATAGTGAAAATCAGGCGATCGTTGTTGCGCAGAAAATCCCAGTCACCGTGCTGCTCGTACTGGTCCGCCAGCGCATCGCTTAACAGGGTTAGCCGTTGCTCATTGCCCTTTTTGATGTAATCGACAAAACCATGCTCAAAGCTGAGGCGCACGCCCCAGTGCATGGTAATGATCACCAGCATGCAGGTGGAAAAATCGCCACAAACAACTTGGCACCAATGCCGAGTTTCAACGGCTGCTTCATGCTTTTCTCCTGCCTCTGAGATCCACGTTTTTACTCACATCTTTGGGTACGCGCCAGAACACCAGTGCTGGTAACACAATCACTAACGCCATGCACAGATAGGTATAAATAAAGGTTTGATGAGCGGCCGCGCTATTGGTGACGGCACCGTGAGCGAACGACCCCAACAGCAATCCTGCCACCGTGACGCCAATACTCATCGACAGCTGCATGATCATGGAGAGCAGACTGTTGCCGCTCGAAGCCAGATCATCCGGCAACTCTTTCAGCGTTAAGGTGTTCATCGAGGAGAAGCGGATAGCATTCACCATCCCTTGCAGCAGCAGGACCACCGGCAGCATCCACACCCAGCCGAGCAGCGCCACGGCCGGGAACAGCAACACCACCAGCGCCAGTGCGATAGTCGCCCCGACCAGCGCATTGCGATAGCCAAACAGGTTAACGATGCGCACCACCACGCGTTTGGTGCCCATATTGCCGAGCACCATCGGAATCATCATTAATCCGGCGTGGAACGGGCTGTAGCCAAGACCCACCTGCAGAAAGATCGGCGTCATAAACGGCAACATGCCGCTGCCGATACGGCCGATGAAGCTGCCGAGCAGGCCAATCGAGTAGATGCGGTTGTCGAACAATTTCAAGCTAAACAGCGCGTTGTCGTTGTTGCGGCCGTGCATCAGGTAGAACAATAAGGAGAACACGCCAACCAGAATCAGCGCGCCGAGCAGCAGCGGGGAGCCACCGGTGCTGCGCTGGCCGTCGAGCGCCAGCGTCAAGGTTGCCATGCCGACCGCCAGCAGCACAAAGCCGAGGAAATCGAAGCGTTTGGTTTGCATGGTGTAATTGGGCATAAGCGTCAGCGTGGCAATCGCGCCAATAATCCCCACCGGAATATTGATCAGGAAGATCCAGTGCCAACTGGCGTACTGCACCAAAATCCCGCCCAGCGCCGGGCCGAGCAGCGGACCGATTTGCCCTGGCGTGGTAACAAAGGTCATCGCCGACATGTATTGCTCGCGCGGCACGATTTTCATCACCGTCAAACGTCCCACGGGCACCATCATCGCGCCGCCCACGCCTTGCACCACGCGCGCCATCACCAGTTGATCGAGCGAAGTGGAGAAGGCGCACAGCACCGAGCCGATGCTGAACAGCACGATGGCGCAGAAGAAGATGTTGCGCACGCCGAAACGATCTGCCAGCCAGCCGCTGATCGGCAGCGTAATGGCCACGGTAAGCACATACGACACGATCACCGAGTGCATATTCAGCGGGCTGACGTTGAGATCGCGCGCATCGAAGGGATGGCGGTGTTGACGATAGTGGTATCCAGCGCCTGCATAAAGAAGCCGAAGGCGACGATCCACAGCTGCCAGCGCACGGTGGCGTTTTGCGAGTTCATGGAGAGTACCGTTGTATTAAAGCCAGTTTTCGCTGATTAACCCGTTCACCCGTGAAAACTCGCGCAGGTTGTTGGTAATGAGTGTTAGCGCTTCACTTCGCGCGTGTGCAGCGATGTGTAAATCATTTAGACCAATGGGTGTGCCTTTCTTTTCCAGGTCAGCGCGAATCGACCCGTAATGGAATGCTGCCCTTTGGTCGTAACTGAGTACGTCCAGACGGGAAATAAAGTCTTCAACAGTGCGTAGATTCCTTTCAGGAAAAGCACTTTTCTCCGCACCATGAACGAGTTCAGCAAGCGTAATCGATGAGATGACCATGCGCCCGACGTTGGCATTAAAGCGTTCTAAAACCTCAATCGGGCGGCGTTTGATGACATAGATAACGATGTTGGTATCCAGCATATAGCGATGCATTAAAAATCTTCCCTGTCAGATTGCTCCTGTGACGCACGTTCATTCATAAAATCATCGCTTACGCTGGGACCATCGAGGAAAAAGCTATCCCAGGCGTTTTCTATTGGTGTGAGAATGCGCTCTTTGCCAATCGCACGCACCGTGACATTTTTCACGTTGTCTGGAAAGCGCACGTCAGCAGGAATACGCACGTTTTGCGTACGATTATTGGTAAACACTGTACCTTGAGACATATAAACCTCCTTCATAGTGACTGGGTAAAGTTTACTCGCTTAATGCTATATGGCAAAGGTATATAGCATGGTCATTCGGTAATCAATGCCGCTTTTTTACGCCGGCTCAGCTTATCCATCATCAGATACACCACTGGCGTGGTGTAGAGCGTCAGGAGCTGGCTCATCAGCAAACCGCCTGCGATGGTGATCCCGAGCGGTTGACGCAGCTCCGCGCCGTCACCGCTGGTTAGCACCAGCGGCAATGCACCAAACAGCGCCGCCAGCGTGGTCATTAAAATTGGGCGAAAACGCAGCTGGCACGCCTGGAAAATCGCGTCACGCGCGCTGAGATTGCCATTGCGCTGCGCCTCCAGCGCGAAATCCACCATCATGATGGCGTTCTTCTTCACGATGCCGATCAGCAGCAGGATCCCTATCAGCGCAATCAAGCTGAACGGCGTATTAAACAGCTCCAGCGCCAGCAGCGCACCGACACCCGCTGAGGGCAGGGTGGAAAGAATGGTCAGCGGATGCACATAGCTCTCATACAAAATCCCCAGCACGATATAAACCGCCGCAATTGCCGCCAGCATCAGATACAGCTGGTTGGATTGCGACTGCTCAAACACCTGCGCGGTACCGGCAAAACTGCCGCGTACGCTGGAGGGCACGCCGAGCGCCGTCATGGTGCGCTCAATTGCCGCCGAAGCTTCCGATAACGACACGCCTTCCGGCAGGTTAAACGAAATGGTTGAGGCGGCAGACAAACCTTCATGGTTCACCGACAGCGGCGCGTTGGCCGGTTGCCATTTCGCAAATCCACTGAGCGGAATCGCTTTGCCCTCGCTGTTGATCACGAACATCTGATCGAGCGCGCTGATATCCTGGGTGTAGCGCGGATCGACTTCCATCACCACTTTGTACTGATTCAGCGGCTGATAAATGGTGGAGATCTGCCGCTGACCAAAGGCGTTATTCAGCAGCGCATTGGCAGCCGACACGTCTATCCCCAGCCGCGCCATGCTTTCCCGATCGTAGGTCAGGTCCATTTCGCTGCCTTTGTCTTGCTGATCGGAGTTCACATCCACCAGTTCCGGCAGCGCGGCAAACGCCAGGCGAATTTTCGGCTCCCACTCGCGCAGGTCGGCAAGATTATCCGACAGCAGGCTGTACTGATAGCTGGCGTTGGATTCACGTCCACCGATGCGAATATCTTGCACCGCGTTGAGATACAGGTTGGCACCGGGCTCTTTCGCCAGCTTGGTGCGCAGGCGTGCAATCACTTCCTGGGCGCTTTCGCTGCGCTCGGACAGCGGTTTGAGCGACACGAACATCGAGCCGCTGTTGGTGCGCGAACCGCCGGTAAAGCCAGTGACGTTATCCACCGCCGGATCGGCCTTGATGATGTTCATAAAGTCCTGCAGCTTGCCGCGCATCGCCTGGAACGAGATGCTTTGGTCCGCCGAGATAAAACCGTTTAAGCGCCCGGTGTCCTGCTCCGGCATAAAGGTTTTCGGGATCGAGATAAACAGATATACCGTCAGCCCAACGGTGGCGAGCAGCAGCATCAGCACCCAGATGGCGTGATTCAGCACCCATCCCAATGAACGCGCGTAGCCGTGTTGTACGCTCAGCATCACTTTGGCGAAACCACGGGTGCGCGGCTGGCTGCGCTTTTCCTGTGGTTTCAGCAGGTAAGCGCACATCATTGGCGTCAGGGTGACGGAAATAAACAGCGAGATCAGGATCGCTACCGATAAAGTAATGGCAAATTCTGAGAAGAAGCGCCCAATAATGCCGCCAATCATCAGCAGCGGCAGGAACACGGCGATTAACGACAGACTCATCGACAATACGGTAAAGCCGACTTCGCGTACGCCGGTTAGCGCCGCCTGTAACGGCTTCATCCCGGCTTCGACGTGGCGAGCAATATTTTCCAGCACCACAATCGCATCATCAACGACAAATCCGGTGGCGATGGTCAGCGCCATCAACGACAGGTTGTTGAGGCTGAATCCGCACAGATACATGGCGGCAAAGGTGCCAATCAGCGAAACCGGCACGGCCGCCGCCGGAATTAAGGTGGCGCGGCCGTCGCGCAGGAACACAAACACCACCAGAATCACCAGCGCCACCGCAATCATTAATGATTGCTCGACTTCCTGCAGTGAGGCGCGAATGGTGGGGGAACGGTCCTGGGCAATTTGCAGATCGATGGCGGCCGGAATCACTTCATGCAGCAGTGGCATCTCGCTGCGGATGCGATCCACGGTTTCGATGATGTTGGCATCCGGTGACTTGCGCACCACCAGCAGCACCGCCGGTTTGCCGTTGGTCATCCCAGCGTTGCGCACGTCCTGTACCGAATCTTGCACATTGGCCACATCGCTCAGGCGCACCGATGCGCCGTTGCTGTAATGCACCACCAGCGGCTGATATTCGCTGGCGGTTTGCAGTTCATCGTTGGTGCGTACCTGCCAGCGCTGCTGCACATCATCAATCGCGCCCTGTGGACGACGCTGGTTGGCATTGCTGATGGCGGTGCGCACCGCATCCAGCGAAATGCCCTGGTTAAACAGCGCCTGCGGATTAAGGTCAACGCGCACCGCAGGCAACGAGCTGCCGCCCACGGTGACATCGCCGACGCCCTGAATCTGCGACAGCTTCTGCGCCAGCTGCGTTGAGGCGTAATCATACAGCTGACCGGGATTATAAATATCTGAGGTCAGCGTCAGGATCATGATCGGTGCATCCGACGGGTTAGCTTTGCGATAGGTCGGGCGGCTCGGCATGCCGGTCGGCAACAGGCTTTGCGCCGCATTGATCGCCGCCTGCACATCACGCGCTGCACCGTTGATATCGCGGTCAAAATCGAACACCAGAATAACGCGCGTGCTGCCGAGTGAGCTGGTGGAGGTCATCTCACTGACGCCGGCAATGCGCCCTAATGAACGCTCCAGCGGTGTCGCCACCGAAGCCGCCATGGTTTCAGGCGAGGCGCCGGGCAGCGAGGCGGTGATCACGATTACCGGGAAATCCAGCTGCGGCAATGGCGCCACCGGCAGCAGGCGGAAGCCGAGAATACCGGCCAACGCAATCGCCAGCGTCAGCAGCGTAGTGGCGACCGGGCGATGAATAAACAGCGCGAAGAACTTCACGGCTGCGCCTCAGAACGCTTGAAGCGACGGCGCGTGGCGTGCGCCAGGCGATCGAACAGCAGATAGATCACCGGCGTGGTGAACAGCGTCAGGATCTGGCTGAGTATCAAGCCGCCGACCATGGCAATGCCCAGCGGATGACGCAGTTCTGCGCCAACCCCGGTGCTTAACATCAATGGCAAGGCTCCGAGCAGTGCCGCCATGGTGGTCATCAGAATCGGACGGAAACGCAGTAAACAGGCCTGATAGATGGCTTCACGCGGTGCCATGCCTTGCTCGCGCTCGGCGGCCAGCGCGAAGTCGATCATCATGATGGCGTTTTTCTTCACGATACCAATCAGCAGGATGATGCCGATGATGGCGATAATATCCAGCTCGTTACCGCTCAGCATCAGCGCCAGCAGCGCGCCCACGCCCGCCGTCGGCAGCGTGGAGAGAATGGTGATCGGATGGATAAAGCTCTCATACAGCACGCCGAGCACGATATACATCGCCACCACTGCCGCGATAATCAGCCAGACGGTACTGGTGAGCGCCGCTTCAAACGCCAGCGTGCTGCCCTGGAACTGCGTCATCATCTCGGCTGGCATGCCGACCTGATCTTCTGCTGCGCTAATCGCTTTCACTGCTTCGCCCAGTGAATAGCCTTCGGCGACATCAAACGAGAAGGTGGCGGACGGGAACTGATCGAGGTGGTTAATACTTAACGCCGCATGACGCTCTTCCACCTGTGCGATGGCGCTGAGCGGCACACTGCCACCGTCGGTGCTGGTCAGACGGATGCCGTCGAGACTGGCGAGTCCCGGCGTGTGCTCGTTGTTCTGCTCCAGCACCACGCGATACTGATTGGCCTGGGTGTAAATGGTGGAAATCAGGCGCTGGCCGAACGCGTTATACAGCGCGTTATCGACATCCGCCATGGTGATACCAAGGCGGCTGGCGCTATCACGATCGACGCGGATAAAGGCTTCCAGCCCCTGATCCTGCCAGTCGCTGCTGACGTCACGCAGCTGCGGCAGGCTGTTAAGTTGCTCCAGCAGCTTCGGCACCCAGGTGCTGAGTGATTCCAGCGAGCCCGATTGCAGCGTGAACTGATACGGCGTGCGGCTCGCCTGGGTTTCAATGGTCAAATCCTGTACCGGCTGCAGCCACAGCGACACGCCCGGTATGCGGTCAATCTGCTGTTGCAGACGTTTCTGCACCGCAGGAATACGGTCGTCACGTTCGCTCAGCGGTTTGAGGTTGATCTGTAACGCGCGCTGTTGAGTGCCGCGTTGGTGCCATCAACGCCGACGAACGAGGTCATGCTCTGCACCGCGGGATCTTTCATGATGATCGATGCCACATCTCGCGTGCGATCCGCCATGCTGGCGTAAGACACCGACTGCGGAGCCTGCAATGTGCCCTGGATAATGCCGTTGTCCTGCTGCGGGAAGAAGCCTTTCGGGATGGCGATCCACATCAACACCGTCAGCAGCAGCGTGCCGAGCGCCACCGATAAGGTGATCCACGGGTGCTGCAACACGCGCGTCAGGCCGCGGCCATAGCTGGCAATCACCCGATCAAACATCACTTCACTGGCGCGCGAGAAACGGTTCTGTTTACGCAGCGATTCGGCACTTAGCATGCGTGCGCACATCATCGGTGTCAGCGTCAACGACACCACGGCGGAGATCAGAATCGCTACCGCCAGCGTTACGGCAAATTCGCGGAACAGGCGACCAATCACATCGCCCATAAACAGCAACGGGATCAGCACCGCAATCAGCGAGAAGGTGAGAGAGATAATGGTGAAGCCGATTTCTCCCGCTCCTTTCAGCGCCGCCGTCATCGGCTTCTCGCCTTTTTCGATATAGCGCGAGATGTTCTCAATCACCACGATAGCGTCATCGACCACAAAGCCGGTGGCGATGGTGAGCGCCATCAGCGTCAGGTTGTTGATCGAGAAGCCGAGGAAATACATCGCGGCAAACGTACCGACCAGCGAGAGCGGAACCGCCACGGCGGGAATAATCGTCGCCGGGACGTTACGCAGGAACAGATAGATAATCATCACCACCAGGCCAATCGCCAGCAGCAGTTCATGCTGGGTATCGGCCACCGATGCGCGAATGTTGGTGGTGCGGTCTGTCAGCAATTTCACGTCCACCGACTTTGGCAGCGTGGCGGTGAGGGACGGCAGCAGTGCACGGATGCTGTCTGCGGTGGCGATGATATTGGCGCCAGGCTGGCGCTGCACGTTGAGCACAATCGCCTGCTGACGGTTAGCCCACGCGCCGAGCCAGCTGTTTTCAGCACCTTGTTCAATCGTGGCAACATCACCCAAACGCACCGGCGCACCGTTGTTGTAGCTGATGATCAGCTTGCGATAATCCTCGGCGGAGGTCATCTGGTCATTGGCGGCCAGCGTGATCGAGCGTGTCGGGCCATCGAGACTGCCTTTGGCGGAGTTGACGTTGGCGTTGGTGATAGCGGTGCGCACGGTTTCACTGGTTAAGCCTAACGCCGCCAGCGCCTGCGTGTTCATTTTCACGCGTACCGCTGGGCGCTGCCCGCCGGACAGCGTCACCAGGCCGACGCCGGTCACCTGCGATATTTTCTGCGCCACGCGCGTTTCCACCATGTCCTGCACCTGGGTGAGCGGCATGCTGGTGGTGGTGACGGCGAGCGTCATGATCGGCGGATCGGCGGGATTGACCTTGCTGTACACCGGCGGATTCGGCAGATCGCTGGGCAACAGATTGGTGGCGGAGTTGATCGCCGCCTGCACTTCCTGCTCGGCGACATCCAAAGACAGCGTCAGCTGGAACTGCAAGGTCACCACCGAGGCACCGCCAGAGCTCTGCGATGCCATCTGCTTCAGCCCCGACATCTGACCGAACTGGCGCTCAAGCGGGGCAGTAATCGAGGAGGTCACCACATCCGGGCTGGCGCCGGG
This sequence comes from Pantoea rodasii, assembly GCF_002095465.1. Taxonomy (GTDB): domain Bacteria; phylum Pseudomonadota; class Gammaproteobacteria; order Enterobacterales; family Enterobacteriaceae; genus Pantoea; species Pantoea rodasii. The sequence goes on from NZ_MLFP01000086.1 coordinate 141,190, forward strand.
GTAAAGCGTGACCACCTGAATCGTCGGGTAATCCACCTCGGGCAACGCTGATACCGGCAGAAAACGATAACCGAGCACGCCCGCCAGCAGAATGGCGATCATCAGCAGCGTGGTCGCCACCGGGCGCAAAATAAAATGGCGTGAGGGCCCGCCGCTGCTGTCTGGAGGCATCACCTGCATTATTGACGCTCTCCACGCGCCGGCTGAGCAGCCCGCGTGCCGTGTGTGACGGTGCTTTGTGGCGATACCACTTCAACGGTGGCACCTTCGGTCAGACGATCCAATCCGTCGGTGACCACGCGCTCACCCGCTTCGAGACCGGCGCTGATCACCACTTTCTGACTGTCCTGTAAGCCGGCGGTGACGCTTTTTTTACTCACTTTGTTTTCGCTGTTCACCACCCAGACAAAGTGACCATCGTTGCTCATTTGCAGCGCGGCGGTTGGGATCACCACCGCATCCTGCAGCGTGTCCACTTTCAGGCGCGCATTAACGAACTGATTGGGGAACAGCGCATCATCCTGATTATCGAATCGCGCTTTAAGTTTAATGGTGCCGGTGGTGGCATCAATCTGGTTGTCGAGACTGAGCAGCGTGCCGCTGGTGAGCAAGGTCTTGTTGCTGCGATCCCAGGCTTCAACAATCAGTGGCTGGCCGCTTTTTTGTGCCTTGAGGATCTGGCTGATGTTGTTCTCTGCAACGCTGAATACCACGTCAATCGGATGGGTTTCGGTGATTACCACCAGGCCAGTGGTATCGCCGGACGTAATGTAGTTGCCGACATCGACCTGCTTCAAGCCTACGCGACCGGAGATCGGCGCGGTAATGCGGCTGTAGGTGAGATTGAGCTGCGCACTGGCAACGTTGCCTTCATCGGCTTTAATCGTGCCGAGGGTTTCACTCACCAGCGAGCGTTGAGTATCCAGTTCCTGCTGCGACACCAGCGAGGTTTTCGCCAGTTTTTCATAGCGACTGAGATCGCGTCGTGCATTGGCGAGCGTAGCCTGATCTTTTGCCAGCTGGCCCTGCGCCTGAATTAAAGCGACTTGATACGGACGGGGATCGATCTCAGCCAGCAGCGCACCCGCTTCGACCTGCTGTCCTTCCTGAAAATGTAATGCCATCAGCTGGCCGTCAACGCGGCTGCGCACGGTGACAGTATTGGCAGCGGTGACGGTGCCGAGCCCGCTGAGATAATAGGGCACGCTCTGGGTGGTTGCGGCTGCGGCCTGCACCGGTGCCAGCGGACGGCGATTGGCCCCGCCAGCGCCCCGACCATGATGCTGCTGGCCCTCGGCTTGCGGCTGCTTACTCGGTTCCGCAGGATGCTGCCACCAATAATATCCACCCGCCAGTGCGGCAATCACGACAACGGTTATCAGGCTTTTTTTCATTCGGCTGTTCATTGCTATGTTGCTCTCCAGCGGTTTCGTATTCCCCAAATGCGAAAGCAAAATGGCCGTTTCGCAAACGAAATGATTGTAGACGCCGGGCCGGCAAAATTGAAGGAATTAAGAATATCTCCGCTAGCGGGCTAAGTATTCATATTACGTAAACATTTTGGCAGGAAAACGCATAAGCGCAGCGATTTCCTTTGCTAAGCTCAAAGGCAGTCATGTCTCGTTTCAATAAGGAGAACAAAATGAGTCAACAGAAAACCCGTCAGCTTGGCGACAGTGGTATTCAGGTTCCGCTTCTCACTTTTGGCGGCAACGTTTTTGGCTGGACGGTCGACGAGAAAACCTCGTTCTCGCTGCTCGATGCGCTGGTGGAGAAGGGGCTATTCTTTATCGATACTGCCGACGTCTATTCGCGCTGGGCTCCCGGCAATGAAGGGGGCGAATCCGAAACCATCATCGGTAAATGGCTGAAAAAGAGCGGCAAGCGCGACAGTATTGTGCTGGCAACCAAAGTCGGGATGGAGCTGTCACCGGAGAAAACCGGGTTGAAGCCGGCTTATATCCGTCAGGCGGTAGAAGATTCGCTGCGCCGTTTGCAAACCGATGTGATCGATCTTTATCAGGCGCACCGCGACGATCAGGATACGCCGCTGGTGGAGACGCTGAAAGCCTTCGATTCACTGATTAAAGAAGGCAAAGTGCGTGCGATTGGTGCCTCCAATTACAAAGCGCAACGCCTGCAGGAAGCGCTGGATATCAGTAAAAAAGAGGGTCTGGCGCGCTATGAAACTCTGCAGCCGGAATACAACCTGTATGACCGCCAGGATTATGAAGGTGGGCTGGAACAAGTGGCGGTTAAAAATGGCCTGGGCGTGATTAACTACTATTCGCTGGCCAGTGGTTTCCTGAGCGGCAAATACAAAAAGCCGGAAGACGCCAGCAAAAGTAAACGCGGCCAGGGCATCGTCGAGAAGTATCTCAACGAGCGCGGCAAACGCATTGTCGAAGCGCTGGAGGATGTGGCGGCTTCGCATGATGCGTCTGCTACTCAGGTGGCGCTGGCGTGGCAGATTGCCCGTCCGAGCATCACTGCACCGATTGTGAGTGCGACCTCGCTTGAACAGATTAATGAGCTGGTGAAAGCCACTGAGTTAGAGCTGAGCAAGCAGGAAATTGAAGAGCTGGCGCGCGCCAGTAACGCATAGTGACCACGGGGCGCTACGGCGTCCCGCATTATTTTGTTTTTTTGCCATGCAAAAAATGCCATTTCTGTAAAAAAATATTCATTCATAGACCACTGTCACAATTGCATTATTTAACTATCACCCTTGCATTCACTGCGCACATATTTGCAAAAACTGACATATCCCCAGCACTATCCTCTGTTCGATCCTTTCCAGTCACTCCACAAAAGAATAATGATCATGAACAGAAAAAAGCAGTGCAGCATATGCCCCGTCTGGCAGCGGGCACCCTGATGTTTGCGATGTTAAGTACATCAGCAATGGCGGCTGATGCATTTAGCTATGACTCACCGTATATGTTCGGCGATTGGGGTGGTTCCCGAACGCAGCTGGAAAATGACGGCATAAAATTCGACGTCAATTACACCATGGAGAGCGCGTCTAACCTTGCTGGTGGCGCTGATACCAACACCTCAATGCGCTACAGCGATCAGTGGGCATTTGGCGCAAACTTCGATCTGGAAAAACTGCTGAACTGGCAGGACGCACAATTCCAGATGACCATTACCGATCGTAATGGGCAGAACATCTCCGATCAGGTGGCCGATCGCCGCACCGGGATGCTTTCTTCGACGCAGGAAGTGTATGGCCGTGGACAAACCTGGCGCCTGACGCAGTTCTGGTTAAGCAAAGGCCTGTTCGATGACGCGGTTAACCTGAAAGCCGGTCGTGTCACCGTCGGTGAAGATTTCGATAACTTCGACAGTAAGTTCCAGAACCTTGCCTTTGGTAGCGGCCAGGCGGGTAACTGGCGTGGCGATCGCTGGTTTAACTGGCCGGTATCCCAATGGGGCGGTCGTGTGAAATTCAACATCACGCCGGAAGTGTTCTTCCAGGTCGGCTTCTATAACCAGAACAGCTCGAACTACGATCGCGGCGATGGCTTCCGTCTCGACACCAGCAACTCCGAAGGCAATATGGTGCCGGTGGAACTGGGCTGGAAACCAACCTTGGGTGCCGACAAACTGCCGGGTAACTACCGTATCGGGTATTACTACTCGTCAGCCAACAGCGATAACTACGGCAGCTGGCGCGATGGGGCTTATCAGAGCCAGGATCACGCCTACGGCGGATATGTGCTGTTGCAACAGCAGTTGACGGCGCAAGGTGGCGATGCCAGCCGTGGTTTGGGCGTGACGGTTCAGGCGGTGATGAACGACCACAAAACCTCGAAAACCGACAATTACCAATCCATCAGCTTTACCTGGAAAGGACCGTTTGATGCGCGTCCACAGGATGAGATCGGGGTTGGTGCGGCGCGTATTCACGTCAACAGTGCTTATACCCGCTCGCTGCGTGAGCAGAACAATGCCAACGGCGAAACTGATTTCAACAGCCCAACTTATCTGCCGATTCAGGATGGCTCGGAATATAACTACGAGGTTTATTACAACGCGCAGCTAACCAAATGGCTGCAGCTGCGTCCGAACCTGCAGTATGTGGTGGCGCCGGGTGCAGTGAGTGAAGTGAAAGATGCGTTTGTTGGCGGTATCGCGGCGAACATTAATTTCTGATTCGCGGATGCAGACGAAAATGGCGGCCAGATGGGCCGCCATTTTTTGCAGATTAACGGAACATCACTTCCGCCCAGCGCGCCAGACCGGCGGTAACCGAGCCGAAATCATCGCCACCGGCAATGGGCGTGTCCGGTAAGGCCTGCTGTAATGCCGCACGCAGCACCGGTGATCGTGCGCTGCCGCCGGTGAGATAAATCACTTCCGGCTTGGTTTCACAGGTCGCCAGCGCCAGATGAACCTGCTCAAGAATCCGCTCCAGCGGCTGATTGATGGCTTCTTCCAGCTGCGTGGCACTGATTTCAGCCTGCAATGATTGGGCAATAAATGCCAGCGAGGCGTCTGTTTCAGCCACTTCAGACAGCGCAATTTTGCTCTCTTCCGCTGCGCGCACCAAACGATAGCTCAGCTTCTGCTGCCACACTTTCAGCAGGTGCGCCACTTTCTCACCTTCTTCGGCATCGCGAATTAAATCACGCAGCAGTTTGCCACTCGCCGCTGAATAAAAATCGCTCTGCGCCGGAACGTCGTTAATCGCGACGGCATTCCACCACGGCAGCGCGGGCAGGGCGGTGCCTTTCTGCGTGTTACCGCCAAGGCCCAGCAGTGGCATCAGGGTTTTGAACGCCAGCACGATGTCCAGATCGTTACCGCCCACGCGGCAACCACTGTGGCCTAACAGGCTTTCACGACGATCGGTTTTGTTGCGCCATTCCGGCCCCATTAGCAGCATCGAGCAGTCGGTGGTACCACCGCCGATATCCACCACCAGCACGCGCGTCTCTTTATCCAGCGTGGCTTCAAAGTCCAGCCCGGCCGCGACCGGTTCGAACTGAAACTCCACGTCTCGGAAACCGGCACGCTTTGCCGCTCGCAGCAAAATACCCTGCGCCTGCTGGTTCGCGTCTTCGCCACCAAGGCCCTGGAAGTTAATCGGGCGGCCGATCACCGCCTGCTCAATCGGGCGGTCAGTTTGCGTTTCGCCCTGCTGGCGAATGTGCAACATCATGGCGCACACCAGATCTTCAAAGAAGGCGATTTGCTGTGGTTTCAGGCCGTTAGCGCCAAGGAAAGATTTCGGTGATTTCACAAACCACACGTCTTCCGGGTCCACCATATATTGTTGCAGCGCCGTCAGGCCGAACTGCACGCTGCCTGGCGTGACCTCAATATCTTCTTCGCGGTTATAGCGTAATGCACGCTGCAACAGCGCAGTGCCTTCAACGTCCGGTGTTGGCACCTGATGATGACGATGCAGCCATTCGCTGATCGCTTCGCGCGTTGGCGCACAAATCATGGAGGGAAGCAGGCGCTGACCTTTCTCCAGTGTCAGCAGGCGCGGTGTGCCGTTCTCGCTGACTGCGATTGAACAGTTGGCCGTGCCGTAATCGAATCCAATGAACATTTTATCCCCCATGCCAGAAAAAAGGGGGCGACTTTAGCGCAGCCAGCGCGGGCTGGCAATAAGCAGTGTGGCAGTTTACATCTGCACTTCCTGATAAACGTGATACTGACCACGGCCCGCGTGTTTTGCGCTATAACAGGCGACATCCGCCTGTGACATCACCACGTTACTGATGCAGTTATGCTGATCAATCTGCGTAATCCCCGCGCTGGCCCCGACGTGATAGGGATGATCATGCCAGACAAAGGTGTATTCATTGACCGAAGTGACAATGCGCTGCACCACATCGCGCATCTGATCGACTTCGCTATTAGGCAGCAACACGCCAAATTCATCACCGCCAAGGCGCGCCAACACATCGCTGCTGCGCAGATGCCTTTGCATCAAATCCGCCAGTTCGCGTAACAGCGCATCGCCCGCTGCATGTCCGGCACTGTCATTCACCGCTTTAAACTTATCGAGATCGATAAACACCAGCACGTGCTGGGTGTTGTTGGCTGCGGCATCGTTGACCATGCGCTTGAGCTGCTGTTCAAAACTGTGGCGATTCGGCAAACGGGTCAGCATATCGTGTGAGGCGCTGTAGGTCAGGCGCTTCATCATTTTGCGCGATTCACTGACGTCCTGAATAACCATCACGGCACCAATGCTGGCGCCGGTTAAAGTTTTCAGCGGCGTAATGCTGTAGTGAATTTCCACCTGAGTGCCATCCGGCGTATGCAGCACCAGCTCCTCTTCCAGATCCGGAGAGGTTTTTCATCCGGTAAGCGGCACAGCAAGACATTTTCCACGCGCATGCCGGTTGCGCCTCGCGTGATATTCAGCAATTCAGTAATGGCGACGCCCGCAGCTTGCTGCTGTGACCAGCCGCTCAGGGTTTCGGCTACCGGGTTCATAAAGGTGACGCGCATTTCATCGTCGGTACTGATGACCGCTTCACCGATGGAATCCAGCGTGATCGCCATACGCTCTTTTTCCTGGAACAGCGCTTCGTTCAGCGCACGCAGTGGCGTAATGTCCTGGCAGATCCCGAGCATACGTTCGATTTGGCCATCCTGGCTGAGAATGCGATTCGCCTCGGTGCGGATAAAACGTGAGCCGCTGGGCAGAATAATACGGTATTCCAGATGGAACGCGCTGCGACGTTCAATCGCCTGCTGAATAGCCAGCGCCGCAGTTTCCCGCTCGGCAGGATCAAGCAAATGTAACCACACATCATAGGTGGGCACCTGATGTGGCCCCAGCGCGAACAGCTCATACATGCGCTTGTCCCACAGCATTTCACCGCTCAGCAGGTTCCACTCCCACACGCCGATACCGCCAGCTTCGTTAGCCAGCGTGATACGTTCCATCAGACGACGATTCACCTGCTCACTTTGTTTGAGTTCAGAAATATCGACAATCTGCGCAATAAAATAGAACGGCTGCTGTTGTGCATCGCGCACCATGGAAACCGTCAGGCGCGCCCAGACGATCTCACCATCCTTGCGGAAATAGCGCTTCTCCATGGTGTAGGTCATGATTTCACCTGCCACCAATCGCTCCAGCTGTTGCAGATCACTGTTGAGATCGTCGGGATGGGTGATTTGCTGGAAGGTCAGTTTTTTCAGCTCGTCCGCCGGAAAGCCCAGCGTCTGACACAGCGAATGATTCACCTGTTGCCAGCCGCCGTTGGGCGAGACCAGCGCCATGCCGATCGCCGAATACTCCATTGCGTTGCGAAAACGGGTTTCACTCTCACTGATATGATGCTTTTCACGCTGGAACGCATCCATCACCAGCGCCATCACGTGGCTGGGGAGCAGCACCAGCAGGAATGGCAGCCAGGTGCTGACCTGACCAAACAGCAATTCATTTTGCGCCAGGTTAACCCAATTGAAGGCCAGCAGAATCGAGATAAAACTGGCATTGAGGAAGAACAGTACAAAGGCTTCAAACTTGGGCAGGCGCACCGCGCACCAAAAGAGGATCACCACAATAAAGGTGAACGGCCACGGCAGAAAACGCAGTGATAAGTAGCTGGCGAGCAGGGTAACGAACAGCGTCAGCAAAGTTTCCAGCTGGCGTCCCGGCGTGATCAACTGGCGCAGGGGCTTATTCGGCCACAGCAGCAATACCGGGCCAAACGCCAGCACGCCAATCACCTCGGAAATAACCCAGGTAGAAAAGAACGGTAGTGAGGCGCGGTGGCCGACCTGAAGCATCCACACTGCGACCACGCCGCCGATCAGGGGGGCAATCAGACCGGCGCAGAGGGCGAATCGCACCCAATCGAGCAACGAATTTAGGGGGTTTTTACGATCGAGTAACGCGCGCAGCATCAAGCCACCCAAAACGGCTTGCACCATATTCAGGATGGCAAATTTAAGGTTGCTTAGTGCCGGACCAATCACCAGCAAATTAGCCAGCGAGGTGCCAATCACGCAGCCAAGCAGCAGCAAGGGCACGTGCTTTGAAGGGGCACGAAAAACCACCACCGTCATTAAGGCCGTGGAATACCAAAGCGGGGAAATGCGGCCGCTGACGACAATCAGTTCCAGACAAAATAGCGTCAGCAAAAAGGCTAAAGCGCCAAGGAACAAGGCGTTAAGCCAATGTCTTTGCGATCTATCCGGGGAGGTCAATATCTCTAGGGTCATGCACGAATCCAGCCGCGCGCATTCGCTACACGACGAAAAATGCGCCAATCATTCTCTGTTTTGCATGCTAGCACATCTCAATAAGATGTCTGTGCAGAAATCTATTTTAGCGGGTATTCAACCCATTGATGGGTCTCTGTCGCAAAATTTCTACTGCCGAAACAGGTCGGCGCGCGTGTAGGGCTTTTCCAGCCCGGCGAGATTGGCAGAAAATCGTTCGAGGAATTGCTGGGTGGTGGCGACCCGCCCGTGTCCCATTAACACCAGCGGCAACAGCAACGCGACACACACCTGCGCCAGACTAAACCCTTTGAGTGCGGTACGTCGCTGCGTCACCAGGAAGGCGCTGCTCAGGGTAAAGCCCAGCATCAGACCCGCCAGCACTTCGCTAAAGGAGTGCGCATGAATTACCAGCCGTGACAGGCCAACCATCAGCGGGATGGCATAACCAATGCCGATGGTGAGGGTGCGCCAAAAGGTGGGAAATCGTCCCGATACCAGCCACATCATTACCGGCCACAAGGTGGCAGACATGGCGCTGTGGCCGCTAAAGCCGGTGAAGTTGAATCTGGCACTACCAATTCCGAAGCCAAGGAACAAAATTTTCGAGAGGCTAACCAGCAAGCCAGCGAGGCCAAAGGCCAACAACCAATACCAGACGGTTTGGCGGTTATCGCTTTTCCATGGCAATACCAGTGCGATGATCACCGCAGTCGGGATCAGCAGCATACTGTCGCCAAAATAAGTCAGGGTTTTCCAGCTCATACTTTTCCTTGCGGCTTCATTTATCAACCTGCGCTGGACAGAGCACAGGCAGGTGAACAGTGTATCGATTAAGCGTCTGGCTGCAAAAGGGGATATTCTGAAAAGCCGCTGGCCCATTTCTCTGGCATCAAACCGGTGAAATACCTATAATTGCCGCCAACAAACCCTCTCAATCGGCCCATTGCAGTTTCGGCTTCAATTGGCTCCAGTTATCAGGTCTTAAAAAAGTATGACTGACAAGTCTCATCAGTGCGTGATCGTTGGCATCGCAGGTGCATCCGCATCCGGAAAAAGTCTCATTGCCAGCACGCTCTATCGTGAAATCCGTGACCAGGTCGGTGACGAGCATATCGGTGTGATCCCCGAAGATGCCTACTACAAAGATCAGAGCCACCTCACCATGGAAGAGAGGGTGAAAACCAACTATGACCATCCTAGCGCCATGGACCACGATCTGCTGCTGCAGCATCTGCGCGCTTTAAAGGCAGGTCAGGATATTGAGTTACCGGTTTACAGCTATGTTGAGCATACGCGCACCACGGACTGTATTCATCTCAAGCCGAAAAAGTGATTATCCTTGAAGGCATTCTGCTGCTGACCGATGCGCGTCTGCGTCAGGAGATGAACTTCTCCATCTTCGTGGATACCCCGCTGGATATTTGCCTGATGCGCCGCATGAAGCGCGATGTGAATGAGCGTGGCCGTTCAATGGATTCCGTGATGAGTCAGTATCAGAAGACCGTGCGTCCGATGTTCCTGCAATTTATCGAGCCCTCAAAGCAATACGCTGACATTATCGTGCCGCGCGGTGGGAAAAACCGTATCGCCATCGATATTCTCAAAGCCAAGATTAACCAATATCTCTGAAAATACTGCGTCCGGATGGACGTGACGCGTGAAGGTTGTCACAACAGCGGCGACCTTTCGCTACACTTAAAGCATGGAGACTCAGCGATGAGATTATGCGACCGCGACATTGAAGCCTGGCTCGACAACGGTAAACTGGTGATTGATCCCCGTCCGCCGGTCGAACGCATAAATGGCGCCACCGTGGATGTCCGCCTCGGCAATCAGTTCCGCACCTTTAGCGGCCATACCGCGCCATTCATCGACTTAAGTGGTCCTAAGCATGAAGTCAGTGCTGCGCTGGATCGTGTGATGAGCGATGAGATTGTGTTGCCGGAAGGCGAAGCGTTCTTCCTGCACCCAGGCGAACTGGCGCTGGCAGTCACGCTGGAGTCGGTCACGATTCCTGATGATTTGGTGGGTTGGCTGGATGGTCGATCTTCACTGGCGCGTCTGGGTTTGATGGTGCACGTCACGGCGCACCGTATCGATCCGGGCTGGCAGGGACGTATCGTATTGGAATTCTATAACTCGGGTAAGCTGCCGCTGGCGCTGCGTCCGGGAATGTTAATCGGTGCATTAAGCTTTGAGCCCTTGTCTGGCCCGGCAGCACGTCCTTACAACCGTCGCGAAGATGCAAAATATCGCGGCCAGCAGGGTGCAGACGCGAGCCGTATCGACAAAGACTGATGTTCGCCTACATTATTCAAGGTGCGGCAAGGCGGCAAAAAAGTGAATCTTCAGAAGCGACATACGTCAGTGACTGAGGTGAATGAGCGCAGCCAACGCCGCTGCAGCATGAAGAATGACGGTGATGAGGGATTATGAGAAGAGTGATAACTACGCTGGCCATCCTGTTAGTGGTGGTGGTGGCGGGCATGACAGCACTGGTGTTGCTGGTCAATCCCAACGACTTTCGTACCTATATGGTGCAGCAGGTACAACAGCGCAGTGGTTATCAGCTTGAGGTAAGCGGTGATTTGCGCTGGCACGTCTGGCCGCAGCTCAGCATACTCGCCGGGCGCATGAGCCTGACCGCGCCTGGTGCCAGTCAACCGATGGTCACCGCCGAAAACATGCGCCTGGATGTCAATCTTTGGCCACTGCTGTCGCATCAACTGAGCGTCAGCCAGGTGATGCTAAAGAACGCAGTGATTCGCGCCACGCCGGACAGTGCCGCGCAAAAGCCCACCGGTTCACCGGTCGGCCCGGTCGATGCCGATCCCGTTGCCGGCGGCAATACGGGCTGGTCATTTGATATTGGCAAACTGCGTGTTGCCGATAGCCTGCTGATTTGGCAGCAGCCGGGTGGCGAAGAATATAACTTCCGTAATCTCAATCTCAACCTCGATCAGGATGCCAGCAAAAATGCCAGCATCGAACTCGCCACGCGTATTTCTCGCAATCAGCGCAATGTCAGCGTCAATCTCAAAGGGCAGATGAACGTAGCGCAATATCCACATCGCCTGGTCGGGCAGTTGGATGAGATGGATTACACGCTGGACGGTGCCAATCTTCCTCCGCAGGGCATTAAAGGTTCGCTGAGCGGTCAGGGCGAGTGGAACGGTGACAAGCAGCAATTTTCGCTGCAGAAAATGCAGCTCACGGCCAATGACAGCACGCTGGATGGCAGCGCCGAAGGGCGTTTAACCCTTCCACAGCAGCTGAATCTGGCTTTGCATGCCACCACACTCAATCTTGATAATCTGATGGCCAGCGCGCCAGCCAGCGACAATAGCACCGCGCAGCACGCCAGCGTGACGCGCACGCCGGTGATTGCTGAACCGCGCATGCGTGACAATGCGGATTCACCGCTGAATCTGATGGATCTCACGCTGAGTCTCAATGCGGATAGCAGCGTGTGGCGCGGCCTGACGCTGAGCAACCTGCAAATTGATGCCAGCAATCAGGAAGGTCTGATGACGCTGACCAGGCTGCAGGGGAAAATTGGCGAGGGCCACTTCTCCGTTCCGGGCAGCATTGATATTCGTCAGCCGGTGACGCAGGTGGCCCTGCAACCGGAAATCGAAAACATCGCGATTGCGCCGTTATTAAAAGCGCTGGAGTTGCCGGATAGCCTGCAGGGCACCGTGTCACTGAAGGGTGAGGTGAGCGGGGCAGGGCTAAGCGTGGAAGAGGCGAAGCGTAACTGGCAGGGCAAGGCAGAACTGGAAGCCACTAATCTGCAGTTGGCGCAGCTGAATCTGCAACAGATGGTGCGCCGTGCGGTGGCACGCGTTAGTAATCGCGTCAGTAATGATGAGCCTGACGATCAGGGCATCCAGCAGTTAAGCGGTCGCGTTAGCCTCAGTCAGGGCAAAATTGTGATGCCGGACCTGCAGGGCGGCAGTAATCGCCTGGCGGTACAGACCAAAGGCAGCATCGATGTGGTGAATCAGCAGATGGATGTGACCATGAATATGATGCTGCGCGGCTGGAAGGGTGACGATAAGCTGGCGGGCGTGCTGAACGATCAGGCGATCCCACTGCGTATGTTTGGCGGCTGGAATAATCTGCAGTACTCACTGCCGGTGGACGATGTGGTGCGTCAGCAGTTGCAGAGTGAGGCGAAGTCTCGTCTGAATGAGTGGCTGGATCGCCAGCAGCCAGCGAAGCAGCCGTAAATTCTGCTGCACATTAATTTGTGACCCATCTGTATGCAGCGGCGCAATTTATTGCATATCGTTTTGCGAGCCATCCGCAGCGGCGCAATTTATTGCGCCATGTGTGGCCCTGGCACGATCTCTACCTTCTGCACCCGATGATTCTCCACCTGCAAGGTACGCAAAAGATAATCGCCCACCTGCAATTCTTCACCCTCCGCGGGGACGTGCTGCAAGCTATCCATTAGCAAGCCTGCAAGGGTGTGATAATTGCGCTTCTCATCCAGCGGCAAATGCACGTAGGCCGCTAAATCTTCTAACGGCATATGCCCATTCGCTATCCAGCCGCCGTGAGGTAATGACTGAATATCGTAGCGCGCATCAATCTCCCCGCCTTCATTCGGCAGATTCCCGGCAATCGTCTCCATCAGATCGCTTAACGTCACCACGCCTTCGACCGAACCAAACTCATCAACCACAAAGGCGAAATGCGTGCGGGCATGACGGAACTGCTCCAACGCCTGTAATAAGGTCAGACGCTCAGGGAAGATCAGCGGCTGTTTCACCAGCGATCGCAAATCCAGTGAACGGCTGTGCAGCGACTGATGAAGCAAATCGATGACGTGGACCACGCCCAGCGGATCCTGACCGCGTTCGGTAATCAGGATACGCGTGTGCTGATTGTTATCCAGTTTTGTCATGATGGCGGCCGGCTCTTCGCTCAGGTCGATATGCTCAATATCGTGGCGCGAGGTCATGATGCTGCTGATATGTCGCTGCCCTAAGCCCAGCACGCGTGCAATCATGCGCCGTTCCTGGCGGTTGAATAATGCACCCTCGTCACTGTCGCTGAGTAATGAGGCGGTATCGGCGTCCAGTTCCGCGTGCTGTGCTTCACCGCGCAGGATACGCAGCACGGCTTCTGAAGTGCGCTGGCGCAGCGGGCGTCCGGCAGTGAGGTAGCGACGGCGATTGAATATCGCCAGCTGGTTAAACATCTCGATCAGAATGGAGAAGCCGATGGCGGCGTAGAGGTAGCCTTTCGGAATAATAAAGCCCAGCCCTTCAGCCACCAGGCTAAAGCCAATCATCAGCAGGAAGCTTAAGCACAGGATCACAATGGTCGGATGACCATTCACAAAGCGGGTCAGCGGCTTACTGGCCAGCAGCATTAGCAATATGGCCACGGTCACCGCCGCCATCATCACGGGCAGCTCGTTAACCATCCCCACCGCAGTAATCACCGCATCCAGCGAGAAGATGGCATCCAGCACCACAATTTGCGCTACCACTGGCCAGAATTTAGCACCGTTTTTACTTTGACCTTCATCTTCGTCACTGCCCTCCAGCCGACTGTTCAGTTCGGTGGTGGCTTTATAAAGAAGAAACAGGCCGCCGGATAACAGCAGCAGATCGCGCGCGCTGAAGTTGTGCTGCCACAAAGTAAACAACGGTTGGGTGAGCGTCACCAGCCATGAAAGCGACGCCAGTAACAGCAGACGCAGCAGCAACGCCAACAGCAAACCAATCACACGGGCACGGTCGCGCGCCGCTGGTGGTAATTTTTCAACCAGAATGGCGATAAAACCAGGTTATCGATACCCAACACCAGTTCGAGAACGATTAGCGTGGCTAACCCTGCCCACAGCGACGGATCGAGGATCCACTCCATCATGCTTTCATCACCTGAATGTCTGAAAATGCGTTTTGTCTGATGATAGTTAATCGCTGCCCAAGGTTCAAATTGGCGGCATTGCCTTCACCTAACGCGTTGCCCTGGGTTTTAGGCATATTCTGATCGCGGTAATTTTGTCGATAAGATGAAAGTATGGATAAACATCTCAGCAGCGCGATTGTCACTATTAATTGTAATCAACAGGCGCAAGTGACCATTTTTAAAGCGAAGAGGTCTGAGGGAGAGTATCGAATTAATCTGAATTTTACACCGGAATGGGCTGAAAGGGATGGCATCAATACTTATGGCTGGTAGTCTTTTTCCTAAAATAGTGCAGGGAACACGGGGCCTACTTGTAAACAAGCCAGTAATAACTAGTATAGCAACGTGTTAGTAAATGTCTGCGCCGATGTTGTTATTAGCGCGCTGTTTAGCTTCCTAATGTTGTGAATTGTGATCGTGCACGGGATAAGTCTGCTTCTGGCTAAGAATAATCTCAGTGTGCGCGATAGAAATAGATGTGTTTGCAGCGGTATTGGCAGCGACAGCCAAGGGCGGTAGCGTGCCTGAAGTGCTTTTCTCTGTTCAGAATAGGTCTGGAATTGTGGCAAAGGAAGTCAGACTAATCTGTTGGTATTTATTACAATTCTTTGGCTTTACTAATTAAGGAATTGGCGTAAACACCGGAGAGTTCGCCGCAGATTGCCTCCCCAATGCAGTGGATGTATCGCTCATTTATTACACAGGCTGGGGCGTTAGGGATTAAGGAAATAAAATAAAAGAGTTAAATATGCGCGATAAAGAAATTACATATAAAAGTCTCCTCACAAAAATTTTACTGGCGTGCTCGGATTTAATTTGTTTCAACGCAGCGTTGTTTATTGCATTAGCGCTGGTTAATTCGTTCACAGATTCTCCACTGGCAGATATTTCTGAAAAGTACCTGCATTTAAAAATCGCTACACATGTCTGTCTTTCCCTTATTTGTGTAGGCTGGTTCTGGGTTCGTCTGCGTCATTACACTTATCGCAAGCCATTCTGGTTCGAACTCAAAGAGATCTTTCGTACCATTCTTATTTTCTCTGTCATCGATTTGTCAATTTCAGCGTTATCACAATGGCAGATGTCGCGCTTTGTTTGGGTCACTACCTGGATTCTGGCGTTGATATTACTTCCACTGGCGCGCGCCATTTCTAAGCGCGTACTGAATCATCTCGGTATGTGGAAGAAACAAACCATCATCATTGGCAGCAGCCGTAATGCACAGGAAGCCTGGCAGGCGCTGCAGAGTGAAGAGGTGATGGGTTTTGACGTGATTGCCTTCTTTGATGTCGATGGCAGCTGCCCGCAGGCGAGCATTGCTGGCGTTCCGGTGTTGCACAATGAACAAGAGCTGTGGCAGCTGACCAACAGCGAAACCCAGTTCATCGTGGCGGTGGAATTTGAACAGAGCCAGCATCGCGACAACTGGCTGAAAATGCTGGCGAAGCACAATTGCCGCTCTGTCTCAGTGATCCCAACCCTGCGCGGTGTTCCGCTTTACGGCACCGACATGGCTTACATCTTTAGCCATGAAGTGATGATTCTGCGCGTTAATAACAATCTGGCGAAACGCACCTCGCGCTTCGTGAAACGTGCTTTCGACATTGTCGGCGCGCTTGGCATCATCCTCGCGTTGTCACCTGCTCTGCTGGTGCTGGGCTTTTTGGTCGGACGTGACGGCGGCCCGCCAATTTATGGCCACGAACGTGTCGGCATGAATGGCCGTAAATTCAAGTGCCTGAAATTCCGCTCGATGGTGATTAACTCGAAAGAAGTGCTGGAAGAAGTGCTGCGCACCGATCCGGTGGCACGCGCCGAGTGGGATAAAGATTTCAAACTGAAAAACGACCCGCGTATTACCAAAGTGGGCCATTTCATTCGTAAAACCAGTCTGGATGAATTGCCGCAACTGTGGAACGTGGTGCGCGGCGACATGAGCCTGGTGGGCCCGCGTCCAGTGATCGAAGACGAACTGTGTCGTTATGCCGGTGATGTTGATTATTACCTGATGGCGAAACCGGGTATGACGGGATTGTGGCAGGTGAGCGGTCGTAACGACGTTGACTATGAAACGCGCGTCTATTTCGACTCGTGGTATGTGAAAAACTGGTCGCTGTGGAATGACATCGCGATTCTGTTTAAGACCGTGGGTGTCGTGCTGAAACGCGATGGCGCTTATTGATAGTGAAAGGGCAGGGGACGAAGTCATTATCCCCGTCTGAAAATGCCGGTGCAGGGAGTGCCTTAACTGACAACTGCCATTATCGAGCCTGAATAGAGTGGATGGTTAACGGTTGGTTGATGATCCACTTTAATTGATGTCGTCTCAGGGCACGGTGACAACATAAAACCAAGGGAGCGAATAATAATGACCCACAGTTTCAGTGTTTAATCCGTCACGTTTATTTTTTTAAGACGCTACACAGCGGCGTTTTCGCCTCTATCGATCATTAACTGATAGCGAAGAATCAGATGATAATGAAAATTAAATTGATACCTTTACTGGTATCCGCGACTTTTCTCTCCGGGTGCACCATTGAACCAGGTTCGCACCTTTCCACTAGCGGAAAAGATGTCATTGAGCAACAGGATAGCAACTTTGACATCGACAAGTATGTAAACGTCTTCCCGCTGACGCCGCGTCTGGTTGAACAGATGCGTCCTAGGCCACTGGTTGCGCAGGCCAACCCGGCGCTGCAAACCGAAGTACAAAGCTACGAATACCGCGTGGGCATCGGCGATGTCCTGAACGTGACCGTCTGGGATCACCCAGAGTTGACCACCCCAGCGGGACAGTATCGTAGCGCCAGTGACACCGGTAACTGGGTACAGGCCGATGGCACTATTTTCTATCCGTACATTGGTAAAGTGCGCGTTGTTGGCCGCACCGTGACGGAGCTGCGTGCTGAGATTGCTCGCCGCCTTGCTCAGTTCATTGAGAGCCCACAGGTCGACGTCAACATTGCGGCCTTCCGCTCGCAAAAAACCTACGTGACCGGTGCGGTTACCACTTCAGGTCAGCAGGCGATTACCAACATCCCGCTCACCGTGCTGGATGCCGTTAACGCCGCTGGTGGCTTAGCCGCCGATGCCGACTGGCGCAACGTGGTGCTGACGCATCAAGGCAAAGAGCAGCGTATTTCACTGCAGGCGCTGATGCAAAACGGCGACCTGAGCCAGAACCATCTGCTCTATCCGGGCGATATTCTCTACGTCCCGCGTAACGATGATTTGAAAGTCTTCGTGATGGGCGAAGTGAAGCAGCAAAGCACGCTGAAGATGGACCGCAGCGGCATGACGCTGGCTGAAGCGCTGGGCAACGCACAGGGTATGGATCAAACCACCTCCGATGCGACTGGCGTATTCGTTATTCGTCCGAATCGCGGCGCCGACCGCACCAAGATTGCCAACATCTATCAGTTGAATACCAAAGATGCGGCATCGATGGTGATGGGCACCGAATTCCAACTTGAGCCGTACGACATCGTTTACGTCACTGCGACGCCAATTACCCGTTGGAACCGTGTGATTTCCTCACTGTTGCCGACCATCGTAGGTATCGATGATGCCAGCGAGGCAACGCTACGTTTCCGTAACTGGGGTAACTAAGGTTTCCGCATGATTAAGTCCGTGTTAGTCGTCTGTGTCGGCAATATTTGCCGCTCCCCAACCGGGGAGCGTCTGTTTCAACGCGCACTGCCTAAAACTCGGGTGGCTTCAGCGGGGCTCGGAGCCCTGAAAGGTTACCCGGCAGACCAGACCGCCAGCGATGTCGCCGCCAAACACGGCGTGTCGCTGGAGGGGCATCAGGCTCAACAACTCACGGCCAGTATGTGCCGTGACTATGACCTGATTCTGGTGATGGAGAAGCGTCACGTTGAGCAGGTTAATCGCATTGACCCAGCCGCTCGCGGAAAAACCATGCTGCTTGGGCATTGGCTCAACCAACAGGAAATTGCGGATCCGTACAAAAAAAGTCGCGAGGCCTTTGAAGAGGTCTACGGGTTACTGGAAAACGCTACCCAGAAATGGGTTAACGTACTAAGCCGATAGTTGGGAATATCCATGAATATTAAAAACAAGGTTATGACCGCGCCAAAAGAAGATTCGAATGGATGGGATCTGGCGCATCTTGTGGGACAGCTGATTGATCATCGCTGGATCATCGTTGCCGTCACCGCCTTCTTCATGCTGGCAGGAACGCTCTACACACTGTTTGCTACACCGATCTATAGCGCCGATGCCATGGTGCAGGTTGAGCAGAAGAACACCGCATCCGTGCTGAATGAACTGCAGGATGTGATTCCAACGACACCTGCTTCCGACACTGAGATTCAAATCCTCGAATCGCGTATGGTGCTGGGCAAAACGGTCAATGACTTAGGTCTGGATACCGTGGTGGCGCAGAATTATTTCCCGGTGATTGGTAAAGGCCTGTCGCGCCTGATGGGCACCAAGCCATCTGAAATCGCTATTTCTCGCCTGGAAATTCCGCGCACCATCGATAAGCGTACGGTGCAGGTGGAAGTGACTGGCCCGCAGACTTATACCGTTACCAGCGATGGTGATGAGCTGTTCAAAGGCCGCGTGGGTCAGCTGGAGCAGCACGGTGAAGTTACTATGCTGGTCAGCGGCATCCAGGCCGATGAAGGTACCAGCTTCAACGTCACCAAACTCACTGACTTGCAGGCCATTAGAGGAGTGTTGGGCGCGCTGACCGTTGCCGATAAAGGCAAAACTACCGGTGTGCTGGGTCTGGAATATCAGGATGAAGATCCTGTGCGTGCCAGCCAGGTTCTGAACCAGATAGTGAACAACTATCTGCTGCAAAACGTTGAGCGTAAATCTGAGCAGGCGGAGAAGAGCCTTGAGTTTCTGCGTAACCAGCTGCCACAAGTACGTAGCGGTCTGGACGTCGCGGAAGACAAGCTGAACACCTATCGCCGCCAGAATGAATCGGTTGATATGTCGCTGGAAGCTAAATCTGCTCTCGACTCTTCTGTCAGCGTGCAGAGCCAGCTCAACGAACTGACTTTCAAAGAAGCTGAAGTTTCGCAGCTGTTTACCAAAGATCACCCAACTTACCGTGCGCTGTTAGAAAAACGCAAAACGCTGGAAGATGAGCAAGCAAAACTCAACAAGAAAATATCCGGCATGCCGCAAACTCAGCAAGATATCTTGCGTCTGACGCGTGATGTGCAGTCAGGCCAGGAAATCTACATGCAGTTGCTGAACCGCCAGCAAGAGTTGGGTATCAGTAAGGCCAGCACCGTGGGTGATGTGCGCATTATCGATGGTGCAGAAACCGCCGGTAGCCCGGTTGCACCGAAGAAAGCGCTGATCATTGCCGCCAGCCTGATTTTGGGTCTGATTCTGTCGGTTGGTCTGGTGCTGCTGAAAGCGATGTTCCATCACGGCATTGATAATCCAGAGCAGTTGGAAGAGCTGGGCATGAACGTCTACGCCAGTGTCCCTCTGTCTGAATGGCAGCGTAAGAAAGATACCGAAGCATTGGCGCGTCGTGGTCACAAAGAGAAGAGTGACCCACACCACACGCTGCTGGCACTGGGTAACCCGACTGACCTGTCTATCGAAGCGATTCGTAGTCTGCGTACCAGCCTGCACTTTGCGATGATGGAAGCGAAAAACAATATCCTGATGATCACCGGTGCGAGTCCGGGCATTGGTAAAACCTTTATCTGTGCCAACCTTGCGACATTGGTATCGAAAGCAGGTCAGCGCGTACTGTTTATCGATGGTGATATGCGTCGCGGCTATACCCACGAGCTGTTGGGTGCGGAAAACAAATCGGGTCTGTCTAACGTGCTGTCCGGTAAGAGTGAATTCTCACCGAACATGATTCAGAAGGGCGTCTACGGCTTTGATTTCCTGCCACGCGGTCAGGTACCACCGAATCCATCTGAGCTGCTGATGCATCGTCGCATGAGTGAGTTGCTGGATTGGGCGAGCAAAAACTATGACCTGGTGCTGATTGATACACCACCTATCCTGGCGGTTACCGATGCCTCAATCATCGGTAAGTTGGCCGGCACGTCCCTGATGGTGGCGCGCTTCGAAACCAACACCACCAAAGAGTTGGATGTCAGTTACAAGCGCTTCGCACAGAACGGGATTGAGATTAAAGGTGTCATCCTCAACGCCGTGGTGCGTAAAGCGGCGAACTCCTACGGTTATGGCTACGACTATTACAACTACGAATATAAACAGAAAGTGTAACGCACCCTGTTATTGACTTAGAGGCGGCATCTGCCGCCTCTTTTTGCGTAAGGAATGACACCATGGCACCCTATTGGGTTATATCCGGACTGTTGCTTCTGATTTCATTGAGTGAGCTTATTGTCAAAAAAGATGAGCGCACTTCGGGTCTGATGCTCTACCTGCTGTGTATCTCAACCGCTATCCTGATTGTGTTTGCCGGGATTCGAGGTTTAGGTACTGGCATGGATGATCAGCAGTATCGGTCATTTTATACCGGCTTCATTGAGAGTCTGCAGATCAACGGCTTTAGCGCCACAATCGCGCTCTTCCGTTATGAGCCGCTGATTTTTGCCATCGCCTGGCTAACCAGTCTGGTTTCCAGTAATGCTGACACTTTCTTATTTGTATTCAGTATCCTGGCGGTAGTCACCAATGCGGTGTTCTTCCGTAAAATGTCACCGTATCCGATCCTCGCGCTGGCACTGTATTCCGCCCACATCTACATCAACAAAGACATGAACCAGATTCGCTTTGGTCTCAGCTCTGCGCTGTTTTTGGGTGTGCTCTGGTGTCTGTATCTGAAGCGTTACTGGGGAGCGTTCGGTTTTTTCCTGCTCTCTTTCTTCAGCCACAACACCGGGATTATGGTGGTCACGGTCCTGCCATTCCTATTTATCCGTCAATGGCGTTATTGGCCGGTGCTGATTATCCTGCTGAGCATCCCGATGTCGAAGTTCGGCGGGACAGGCTTTATCAGCTTGATCAGTGCGCATATGGGATCAATGGGGGAGAGGGCGGAAGGCTACAGTGCTGAAACATCGAATACTGCGGATGGCAGCATCTTCTCGGTTTCTAACCTTAAAAACATCATGCTGGTGTGTATTTTTGTCTATTTCATGCTCACCGATGAATTGAAACGCAACAACTCTGAGCAGTGGCGTTTTAACTATCTCATGATTGTGACCTTCGCGCTGGGCGGGGCAATCAGGATCTTCTTCTATAACTATTCATCCGGGGCAAGGCTTTCCAACTACCTGTTGCAAGTTGAACCCATTCTACTGACCACGTTGATCTATCAATCGCGGCAATTATTAAAACCGGCGATGTTCGCGATGTTCAGTTTCTTTCTGGTTTATTACCTCTACTACAACACCATCTCGCAGAAACAGGCCGTTGTCGGCTACGAGGTGGCGCAGGAGTTCAAAATCTTTAGGTAATGGAGAGGTAACATGACGAGAAAATTAATGGTTTTAGCCCTCGCGCTGGCGCCCCTTGCGGCGCTGGCGGCACCGGGTTTAAGCACGCTGCAGATTGACGCATTTGGTGATTCCACCACTGCCGGTGTCATCAGCAAAGACCGTAAAAGCAGCATCACCAAAGCCAGTGAAATCGGTGAATTGACGCAAATGTTGCAACAGCAATATGGCGATCGGGTCAACATCGTGGTGAAAAACCACGGCGTTCCCGGTGCGCAGGCCGCTGAGCTGCTGTATCCGCATGGTGGCGATGATCAAAGCCATTGGGAGGATTTAATGAAAACCTCCCCGGCCAAAATCGTTCTGATCAACTATGCCATCAACGATGCCCGACACTATTTTTTCAAGGATAAGGATGTGCACCTTGAAAGCCCTGAAGAGTATGGGCGGATTATCACGCGCCTGGTTGAAGTGGCGAAGCAGAACCATAAACAGGTTATTTTGCAGGAGCCGAATCCGATTTGCGGCAAAGCGGAACGCTGGAATGTTTGGCCCTACGTCTGGCAGCTCAACCAGGTGGCTAAACAGCAACAGGTTGCCGTGGTTCAGCAGTATAGCGTGATTAAAAAAGATCGTGATTGGCAGTCGCAAATGTCCGACGACTGTATTCATCCGCTGGAGTCACTGTATAAAGCCAAAGCGGATCGTACCTTTAGTATTGTTAGCCCACTTGTTCAGCAAAGTCTTGCGCAGCAAAGCCCCTAACCTTGTTGTGTCGATTTTATAAGGGATCCTGATATGTACATCATGATTATGGTGGTTTCATTCTGTCTTGCGTTGCTAATTTTACATGCCTGCTCCTATCATCGCGGTATTTATAATGATAAAGGCGTGAAGAGTATTTCGGGCCTGCGTGCTTTTCTTGCCAGCATTGTCGCCTTTTCTCATTTTGTTCATTATATCTACGGGCTGGATCAACCGTGGATTTATGATAAAAACTATTTTGCCTGGTTCTCTGAGGGCAACTTTTTTGTGAACTCGGGTAAGTTCGGCGTGCTGCTGTTCTTTATGATTTCGGCTTTCCTTTTTTATCGCTGGCTGGATAACGACACGCTCACCCCTGCGCAGTTGACGGGGAAACTCTGGCGTTCACGCGTCCGACGTATCGTCCCGATGTTTTGGTTCTCAGGTTTCGTTATTTTTACCATTGGTGCGCTGCAAGGTGCGCTGGTGCCGCCATTGCAAGCAGCGAAAGATGCCGTTTTATGGCTGCTGTTCATTGGCAGTTACAACGTTGGCGAGCTGTCTACGGCGGTGGTGAACTCCGGCGTGGAGTGGACGCTGCGTCTGGAATGGCTGCTGTACTTGTCTATTCCCATGATTTATTTCCTCAATCGTTTAACGCGCGGGAAATACAAAACCCTGCTGATCCTCTCGTCTATCGGCGTTATTTTCATCATTGCCGTGGCGTTGCGCTTGTATGGCAAAACCTATACCGATCCGCGCCCGGTGCTCGGCTTTGCGATGGGGTATTTTGCATATAAGTACCGCGATAGATTTGTTGGTCTACGCCATTCCCGCAGTGCGGCATTCCTCAGTCTTGGATTGGCCGTCTTCTCTCTGTTCTTCACGTCGAATACCTTCTTCTATGTCATTTTCCTGATTTCCCTGACGGTGATCTTCTTTGTTGTCAGCAGCGGTAATTCGCTGATGGGACTGCTGGAAAATAAGACCTTGATGTCGATTGGTGAAGTGAGCTACAGCCTGTATTTGATTCATGGCGTGGTGCTGTACGGTATTGAGCAAATCCCGCCGACGTTATATGCGCATAATTACTGGATGTTCACGCTGTTATCAACACTGTTCTTTGTTGCGGCGTTTTATGTCGCAAAAATGACCTATCTTTGGGTGGAAAAACCGTTTATCGGTAGCAGTGGCGGTAAGTCTAAAGCAGCAACCAAAGCAGCAGCCGAAAATTAAGAATTTGACTGATTACCTTCGCTTAATATTCGTATTACTGTTAACCAGAAGTTTTTAGAGGTACTGGCAATGCAGGATATTCGTTTCTCAATTGTAATTCCCGCGTATAACGCGTCGAAGTCGATTGTCACGACGCTGGATTGCGTCAAAGCGCAAACCTATCGCAATTTCGAAGTCATCATCGTGGATGACAAATCGGCTGATGCCGCTGAACTGGCGCAGGTGGTGCGCAGTGAGCGTTATCAGGATCTGGACATCAAACTTGAGCTGTCTGAGGTAAAACTCAACGGTGCCGGTGCCCGCAACAAAGGTATCGAACTGGCTGAGGGCGATTTCATCAGCTTCCTCGATGCAGATGATGAGTGGAGCGTCGATAAGCTGCTCACCGTTTATGACACCATCACCCGCCTTGAAGCACAGGGTAAGTCGAACTATCTGATTTTCAGCCAGGTGAACATTCATCAGGATGGCCGTTTCCTCAAGGTGATGCCGATGCAGGAACCGGGCAAGAATGAAACCATCGCTGAATATCTGTTTGGCTGTTATGGCTTCATTCAAACCAGCACCATTGTGTTGAAGCGCGAAGATGCCGATAAAATCCGGTTTGATGCGCGTTATATTCGCCATCAGGATTACGATTTCTGCATCCGTGCTGACCGCATGGGCTATGAATTTGTGATGATTGATAAGCCGCTCGCGACCTACCATCTGGTGACCAAATTTGGTTCCAAGCACAAAGGCGAGTCGGTGAAGTACTCCTTCTTCTGGCTGGACACCATGAAGCCGCACCTCACGGCACGTGATGTCCATACCTATAAAGCGTTCAAGCTGCCGCTGCGCTACAAGATGGATGGCAAATCTCTGCAGGCGAGCGTCAGTTTCGCGCGCTACTTCTTCCTGACCAATCGTGATAACCGGGCTTATTTCCTGAATCGACTGTTCGATAAGGTGAAGTCGCGCTTCTCGGGCGGGCGAGCCGTCTCCTGATTCACTTTATAAAAATTTCACTTGCTCCCGCACCGGGAGCAATTTTTTGGTTCCTGACACTCCGGGTATGCAAATGACAAATCATGTTGGCACCGTCGGTATTGTGATGCCGATGTATAACGCGCGTAAAACGGTATTGCGTGCGGTTGAGTCGATCGTCAATCAGACCTATAGCGACTGGCATCTTTATTTGGTTAACGATCAGTCCACTGATGATTCGCTGGCCTATGTGCGCGAACACTGCACGGATGCGCGTATCACCATTCTGAACAATGAAGTCAACCTCGGTGCGGCGGAAACGCGTAACGTGGGTCTGCGTGCCGCGAAAGAAGAGATCATCGCGTTTCTCGACAGTGACGACGAATGGCACGCCGATAAACTCGCCGAACAGACCGCAGCGATCGCGGCGGGTGATGATTTTGTCATCACGCATTATCACTACAAAACCAAAACCGCCGACCACGATATTCTCTACAGCAAACCCTATCTGCAGCAGGAAAACTTCGTGAAGAAGCAGTATCGTGTCTGCTTCTCTTCCGTATGTTTCCGCCGTCCCCCTCAGGGCATCTTCTTCCAGCGTAAAGGGCATGAAGATTTCCTGTTCCTCTACGAACTGTTCCTCCGCTACAAGCAAGCTCGGGTGATCCAGAAAACGCTGGTCAACTATTACGAGCTGGGCGATTCATTGTCTCGCAACAAGAATAAAGCGGCGAAATGGCATCTCGAATTATTAAGAATTATCTATAAAACAATCCGTTAAAAATTTATTACTATTACACCTGGTATATGGTGAATGGCGTCCTTTTCGCCCTTAAGCATCGCTAACCAGCGGTTTTGTTCTTTATTGAGGTGGAAAGCGTTTCATGAAAAAGATTGTTTTAGTGATTAAAGATGCCTACTCCTACGCGGGCACCGAGAACATCTGCAACTTCATGTCGGAGTGCCTGGGTGAGCAGCACGCCGTCACTATTTTCTCGCTGGAAGGGCAGGGTAAAACCTTTTACCCGTTCGATCGTGTTAAAGAAATCGTCAGCTTTGAAGGCCACAGCAACCCGATTAAAAGCGCCGTGGCACGTATTCATCAGGAAGGCTTCGACAGCGTATTCCTGATCAGCATGGGCCGCCTGAGCGTGATGTTCGCCTTCTGGAATTTGATGGCGATGAAGAAAAAACGCTTTAAAGCCTACGCCTGCGAACACATTGCGATTAACTCCTTCAGCAAGCCCATTAAAGCACTGAAGTGGATGCTACTGCGCTATTACGACCAGGTCATCGTCCTTACCGATAAAGATCATCAGGTGTTCAATCGCTGGAATATCGCCAGCAAGCAGATTCCTAATCCGGTGGTGTACAAGGCGTTTCAACGTCAAACCCGCAGCCGTCAGGCGCTGGCGGTCGGTCGTCTCGATAATCAAAAAGGCTTCGATCTGCTGCTGGATATCTGGGCCGACTTCAGTAAAACCCATCCTGAATGGAAGCTGGTGATTGCCGGTGATGGCGAACTGCGCCAGCAGTTGCACGATCAGGCTACCGCGTTGGGTATCAACGGCAGCGTTAACTTTGTTGGCAAGGTCAGCAACATTAACGATTACTACCGCGACAGCGACATGGCGTTGATGACTTCACGCTATGAGGGTTTGCCGCTGGTGCTGCTGGAAGCGAAATCCTGGTCACTGCCGGTGGTGGCCTATGACTGTCCAACCGGTCCGCAGGAAATCATCAATCACGGTGAAGACGGTTTCCTGGTGCCGATGAATGACAAATCAACGTTCCTGGCGCGCATGGAACAGCTGGCCAGCGACGATAGCCTGTTCTACGCCATGAGCGAAAAAACCAAAGAAACTGCGCTGAAGTTTGACGGCAATCAGATCAAACAAAGCTGGCTAGCCTTGGTTTAGCCAAATAATTCATGCCGCAGGAAGGCGGCAAGTGCTTGAGTCCCCGTGAGCTTACTCTAGTAAGTGACAGGGGCGAAGGCAGGCAGCCAACGCCCCTGTGGCGTGAAGTATGACGGCTAAATGCCTCCGGGATCACATTTATGGCTGTTACGCAGCCCATGACCACGGGATTTAGAGCATGAAAAGAAGAGAAGTCTTGCAAACCGCAGCCTCCTCCATTGTTGCCGCGCTTTCAGTGAGTGCGTTTTCCAGCTATGCGGCAAAAAGTGGTCAACCTGCTTTGAAAGCTGTCGATCCGTCCAGCGTGCCGCAGGGCGATGTGCCGATTTTGACGCCGGAAAATGTCTACACCATGCCACCACAGTTCTGGCAGAACTTTGAGGGCAAATTGTGGATCGGCCAGGCCGGTCAGGATGCCAGCAAAGCGGGCAACCAGATTCCGGTTTTCCTGCGCGATGCCAGCGGCAAAGTGTCACAAATAAGCCAGCCTATTGCGCTGAACAAGGGCAACTTCGCGCAGTTTATCCACGATAATGCGGCGTTAATTGCCAATCCTGCTCACTCTATGGTGGTGGAAGACGATCAGGGTAATACGCTGTTTTCGATTGCAGATGTCTCGCGCCCGAACCAGAGCAACTTCAGTCAGCGTCTGGCGCAGCCGAATGGCTATCAGCTGATTGGTGAAATTCCGTCGGTTGAGGAACTACGTAAAACGCGTCCGCTGTTCGCCGGTGCCAAAATCAAGCTGAAAAGCTGGCATGAAGGCTTAGAAGTGGGCGGCGGCGAATTCGTTGGCGTGTTTGGTGACGGCAAAGATGATGGCGGCGTTATTTTCAGCGGTAAAGGCTTCTATTGGCGTCGCGTGGTTGAAGATTTTAACCGCCTGACGCTGTCCGATTTTGGTGCGATTGCCGATGCCAAAACTGATGCCGCGCCAGCGATAAAAGCCATGTATCAGTGGTCAATTGATGCCAATCAGCAGATCTGCGTGCAGTTCCCAGCAGGTAATTTCTTCGTCACCGAGTGTGATTTCGGTAATGAAGGGCGACGTTTCTTCCGTATCTCCGGCGCGATGGTCAATTTTGGCTATTTCCCGGCGACCACGCTGACGTCCGACGGTCGCTCTGAATTCCTGTTCCAGGTGAACGCGCGTTGGACTGAAATCTCCAATCTGATTTTCAACGGCCAAAACGACAAGCGCCCCAACAAGCAGGGGCTGTTCCGCAATACCTGTCCCGGCGGGCAATTTTTCCGTGGTGCCTGCCTGCGCTTCAATCAGGTTGGCGGGGTGTCGCTGAGCTTACTGGACACGCTGGATTGTAAAATCGACCAGTGGTACGCCAATGCCTGTACCGGCGATGTGATCAAAGCCAGTTGGTCAGGCCAAAAGGCCGGCGCCTGGGATCACAGCACCGCGATTGAACTCTCCAACTTCAACGCCCAGCACTGTAAAGGCGGCAAGGTGTTGAATCTGCCACGTTGCAGCCAGTCGATCATTCATAACGGCTGGATCGAGCACAGCGAGTTTCCCGGTGACATCTCTAACGGCCAATGGATTATCGATGCGCTCAGCATTGAAGACTGTAAAAATCCGCTGATCGCGCACAACTCGCGCCTGAACATGCGCCAGACCAACCTGCAAGCGGGCAGCTGGATCGACAACTCAATGGAAGGCGAGCGCTGGCTCAATATCTGGGAGATGGGTTCGACGCGCGTGGAGTCTTACGGTGTCGCCATCGATGGCAGCCTGAAATACAACTACATCACTTCGCGCTTTCGCCTGGCGAATAACACTAATCAGGAAACCTGGTTTGAACTCGGCAACTTCTACTCACCTACGGTGGGAGACAGCTGGGAGATCGAGGTGTTTGGCCAGTCGCAATTCAATAACGGCACTGCAAATCAGCCGATGATGGATGTCATTGATGGCAAAGGCACCGGCGGCCGTGCGGTTATTCATCTGCAACGCAAAACCAAAAATGCGGAAGCCAGCTGGTCAGCCGAAGGCAGCTCACCGGTGGTGGATGTGCGCTTTGAACCGCGTACAGAGACGGACACAAAAGTGTTCGTCAAGCTGGCCGGTTGGACGCCAACCACCGCCATTTTGATTAAAAGCACCGCCAAGGATCGCTTCCTCACCGGTCGCTGTGCGCGTGTGGATGCCACCATGGAGCAGGGCAGTCCTGCCAGCGGCAGCCAGCAGGCACCGCAGCGCTTCAGCCTGCACAATGGCAAAGCGGGCATTGGCGGCAATGAGCAGGGCGATCTGCTGCTCGCCTCACGCGCGTTGAAAGCGGAACAGGTGGATACGCGAGAACCCAAAGGTTTTGTGTCAGTGGTGATCAACGGCGAACAAGTAGCAATGCCGTATTTTGCAGTGAAATCTTGAGGTGATTAACCGGCAGTGGGTGCAGCAAGGCGCCCCTGCCAAAGCAGTTAATGAGTCGGCAAGGAGCGGCCTTTAGGCCGCCCGTTCAGGGACAGATTTTTTTATTTTGGGCATTGTTCCCATTGCAGTTTTTTATCACAGAGTTCACTTTGCCCGTTCAGGAAATGGCGTGGCTTGTAAAAATTAAAAAAATTTATCTGGAGTATTTATGAAGATTTTATTGGTGGGAAACCATACCTGTGGAAATCGTGGGGATGGCGCGATTTTACGTGGACTGATCGATTCATTGCAGTCGGCACGTGGCGACCTCGATATCGATGTCATTAGTCGTTATCCAACAAGCTCCGGATATTTACTGCAACAGGACATCCAGCAGGATTCCCTGTTCCTGCACAATAGCAAATCAGCCAAAGGGCTGATGGGCAGCGTCAAACGTAAAGTGGCGAACCGTTTGATGCCTGAAATCATGATGGCGCACCTCGGTAAAGGTGGGCTGTACAAATCGTTTTCCGTGCCGCCGCATCTGGCGCAGTTCACCAAAAGCCTGGCGCAATATGACGCGATCATTCAGGTTGGCGGCTCGTTTTTCGTTGATCTTTACGGCGTGACCCAGTTTGACCACGCGCTCTGTGCATTGATGGCGAAAAAGCCGCTGCACATGATCGGTCACTCTGTTGGACCGTTTGAGAACCCACGCGTCAACGCGCTGGCTAACTTCGTGTTTGATCGCGTCGACAGTTTGGTGCTGCGTGAAGATGTCAGCCACGATCGTCTGAAGCAAGACGGCGTCACCACCCGCCGCGTGAAGAAGGGCGTCGATACCGCCTTCCTGGTGAAAGCGCGTGATGTGGAGAACCCAAGCCACAACTTGCTGCACTGGAAAAATATCATCAGCGCCCGTAAAACCATCGCGATCACCGTGCGTGAGTTGGCGCCGTTCGATAAGCGTCTTGGCGTGACGCAGAAAGAGTATGAAGCCGCGTTTGGTAAAGTGATCAACGCGATGATCGCCGAGGGTTATCAGGTGGTGGCTTTCTCTACCTGTACCGGTATCGACAGTTACGCCAAAGACGACCGCATGGTAGCTCTGACGCTGCGCGACCACGTCGACCATCCCGAGCATTACCATGTCATCATGGACGAGTTCAACGACCTCGAACTCGGTATCCTGCTGAGCCATTGTCACCTGACAATCGGCACCCGCCTGCACTCCGCCATCATCTCCATGAACTTCGGTACTCCGGCTGTGGCCATCAACTACGAGCACAAGTCACTCGGCGTGATGAAGCAGCTTGGCCTGCCGCAAATGGCCACCGATGTGCAGAGCCTGATGGACGGTTCGCTGATCGACAAAGTGCAAACCGTGCTGGCCGATTATGACAACGTGAAGCGCAAAGTGGACACCGCGGTGGCGCAGGAGCGTGAGATTGGTAACCGCATTACGGCAGAAATTCTCAACGTGCTGGGGTAAGTGATGAAGCTGACCTTTTTCACCATGCGTTTTCCGGTTGCCTCTGAGACATTTGTCCTCAATCAGGTGACGCATTTTATCGACGCAGGCTATGACGTGGAGATTATCTCCGTGTTTCCAGGCGATATGATCAATCGCCATGCCGCGTTCGATGATTACAATCTGGCAGCAAAAACTCACTATTTGCTGCCGGAAGAGAAAGTTTCGAATCTCGATAAGCTGACGCAACGTATTGGCTTGATGCTGCCGAAAATCGCCAAGCCGGCATTGCTCAAATCGCTCAACGTTGGGCGCTACGGTCAGCAGGCGAAAAAGCTGCTGTTGCCGGCGATTGTTGCTAACGCGAAGCAAACCTTCACCGCCGATGTGTTCCTGGTGCACTTTGGCTATGCCGGTGCGCTGGCGAACAAACTGCGTGAGCTGGGCGTGCTGAAAGGCAAGCAGGCTACGGTGTTCCACGGCGCGGATATCTCGCGCCGTCACATCCTCGAAGAGCACAAGCTCGACTACATCAACCTGTTCAAGCAGAGCGAACTGATGCTGCCTATCAGCCATCTGTGGGAGAACAAGCTGATCGAGATGGGCTGTCCGCGCGAGAAGGTGCATGTGACACGTATGGGCATCGAACCGGAGAAGTTTAACTTCCGCCCGCGTGAAGCATTCCATCAGCCGCTGCGCATCGTCTCTGTCGCGCGTCTCACCGAGAAGAAAGGGCTGGATGTGGCGGTTAAGGCCAGTGAAATCCTGCGTAATAACGGCGGACAGTTCCAGTTCACCATTATCGGTAACGGTGAGCAGGACGGCATGATGCGTGAACACATTGCACGCGCCGGCCTGGAAGAGTTCGTCACCATGCCGGGCTTCAAGCCGCAGGAGGAGATTCGTCAGGCGTTGAATGACGCCGATATCTTCCTGCTGCCGTCAAAACCGCCGCTGATGGCGACATGGAAGGCATTCCGGTGGCGCTGATGGAAGCGATGGCGGTGGGGCTGCCAGTGGTATCGACTTATCACAGTGGCATTCCAGAGCTGATTCAGAACAACGTCAGCGGCTGGCTGGTTTCCGAGAACGACGCTGAGGAGTTAGCAGAAATGCTGCTGCGCTTATCGCGTGGTGATGTGGATGTGGCACCGGTGGTGGCTGCCGCGCGACAGAAAGTGGAAACCGAGTTCAATCAGCACATCGCCTATGGCGAGCTGGCCAAAATTCTGGAGCGCATGGTGTGAGTGGATTAAAAAAACAGGCCGTCTGGCTGTTTGGCAGTACCTGTTTCGCGGCATTGCTGCAGGTGTTACAGCTCAGCGTACTGGCGCGCAAGCTGGAAGCGCATGAGTTAGGTTTATTAGCGATCATCAACGCCATTCTGGCGGTGGCGACGGTGTTGCAGGATATGGGGATGAGCAGCTACATCGTGCATCGCCAGGACATCAATCGCCGCCAGCAGAGCACCATCTACTGGGTCAACGTCTCGCTCAGTTTGTGCACTGGCTTGATCATGCTGGCTATCGCGTATCCGGTGGCGTGGTTCTATCACCTGCCAGAGCTGACCGGGCTGATTATGCTCACCAGCCTTAACTTCCTCGTGCTGGGACACCTGTCGCAGTATCAGGCGCACTATGTGAAATCCAAACGCATGGTCTCGCTGGCGAAAATTGAGATGGCGACCAAGCTGTTCGCGTTTATCTGTACCGTGGC
The DNA here is from genome assembly GCF_002095465.1 of Pantoea rodasii. Lineage (GTDB taxonomy): Bacteria > Pseudomonadota > Gammaproteobacteria > Enterobacterales > Enterobacteriaceae > Pantoea > Pantoea rodasii. Next base: position 173,158 of record NZ_MLFP01000086.1, read on the forward strand.
GATGCTCTATTACACTTCGCTCACGGTGGCGGCGGCGATCCTTGGGCTGTTCATCAACGCCTTCACCCGCATCCTGTGCATGATCTACTTCGGCGAGAAATCGTGGCGTCCAACGTGGGAGTTTGAAGGGAAAACCTTCATCAGCGCGGTGCGTTACGGTATCTACCAGCTGGGTTCGCAGACCATCAACCAGTTGCGTACTCAGGCGGATGCACTAATCGTCGGGAAAGTGATGGGCGCCGAGATGCTGGGGATCTACTCGCTGGCGAAAGAGCTGATTCTGCAGCCGCTCAAACTGGTGTCTCCAGTGATTAACCGTCTGGCACTGCCGCGTTTCGCCGAGAAGCAGCACGATCCTGAGCAGCTGAAAAAACTGTTCCTGAAGGGCACCTTCGTCATCATGTTGTTCAGCAGCGTGATGTATCTGGCGATTGGTATTCTGTCACCGGTGATTGTGCGCGTGCTGTATGGCGCATCGCATGAGCAGGTTTATCATCTGATCCCGCTGATGCTGCTGTTTGGCATGCTGCGTCCGATGGGCGGATTGACCGGGGCGATTTCACAGGCGAACGGCAAGACTAACGTCGAGTTCTACTGGAATATCGTCGCCAGTCTGGTGGTGGTGGTGGTGTTAGCGACAACCTACATCTGGCCAAACGTGCTGTATGTGGCGCTAACGCTCTCCATCTCGCAGGTGTTGATCTCTGCCTTTGCCCATCCGTTCTTCATCAAGCCAGTCATTGGCATCCGCTTTATGCCGTATGCCCGTCAGTGGGTTTCGGTATCAGTGGTGTTTGTCGGCCTGATGCTGCTGGTGAATCACTTCAACTTGTTTGTGATGCCGGAGTGGTTTGAGGGCTGGCTGTAAGTTTTGCCATCAATCCTCGCAAAAAGCCGTAGCGGTGCCATTTATGGCACGTCCTGGCCGCAGTGATGCTGCCGACATGTGCGATAAATCGCGCCGCTAAGTTTTCCCGCTGGTCTGCATCCGTAGCGGTGCCATCTACCCGCGCGCACTACGAAAAAATCCCCCTGAATTCATTCTGCAAACCACTGGTCTTAACCTCCGCCACTTTTTCACTCTCCTCCCACTGTTTTTCAGCAGTTTAGCCCCTGCATTTTGCTTCGAACAGGCGAAGCGGTAGGTGGGCGTTTTGCCGATTTTTGATGGTGTGACAGAGAGTTAGTGCCGGATTTTCAGATAAAGATTATACTTGCTGCACCGGCCGATCCTGCATAATCGACCCCACGTATTCACTTCATGAAATGGAATAAATATGACCAAGCTTAAAGCAGTAATCCCGGTTGCGGGTCTCGGTATGCATATGCTCCCCGCAACGAAAGCCATCCCGAAAGAGATGCTGCCGATCGTCGACAAACCAATGATTCAATACATCGTTGACGAGTGTGTGGCTGCGGGCATCAAGGAGATTGTGCTGGTCACCCATGCTTCCAAAAATGCAGTGGAAAACCACTTCGACACCACCTATGAGCTGGAAGCGCTGCTTGAAGCACGCGTAAAACGTCAGCTGCTGAGCGAAGTGCAGTCAATCTGTCCTCCTGGCGTCACCATTATGAACGTGCGTCAGGCGAACCCGCTGGGCCTCGGTCACTCTGTGCTGTGTGCACGTCCAATGATCGGTGATAACCCGTTCGTGGTAGTGCTGCCAGACGTGTTGCTGGATGACTCCACTGCTGACCACCTGCGCTACAATCTCGCTGCGATGGTGGCGCGTTTCGAAGAAACCGGTCACTCACAGGTGCTGGCGAAACATATGCCGGGCGAAGACCTGACCGAATACGGTGTTCTGACAACTGACCAGCCGATCGATAACCCAGGCGACATCAGCACTATCACCAACATCATCGAAAAACCTGAAGCGGGCCAGCTGGATTCAGACCTGACTGCGGTCGGTCGTTATGTGCTGTCTGCAGATATCTGGCAAGAACTGGAAAAACCGAGCCGGGCGCTTGGGGTCGAATTCAGTTGACGGATGCGATTGCTTCACTCAGCAAGAAAAAGCCGGTGGATGCGCAGCTGCTGACCGGTACCAGCTTCGACTGCGGTAAAAAATTGGGCTACATGCAGGCATTCGTGTCTTATGGTCTGCGTAATAACGCGCAGGGCCGTGACTTCCGCGAAGCTATCCAGAAAATCCTGGCGAAATAATCCATTCTCATGCCGCGCCGCTTGCGCGGTTTAAAGGAGTACACATGGCTATTTTGGTAACGGGCGGAGCAGGGTACATCGGCTCTCATACGGTGCTGGCGCTCTTAGCGCGCGGCGACGACGTTGTGGTCCTGGATAACCTTTGCAATGCTTCGCGCGAAGCCATCAATCGCGTGGAAAAGCTGTCCGGCAAAAAAGCAGTGTTCGTTGAAGGCGACATCCGCGATCGCGCCTGCCTGCGTGACCTGTTCGCTGCTAACGACATCTCGGCAGTGATTCACTTCGCAGCATTGAAAGCAGTGGGCGAATCCACGCGTATGCCGCTGGAATACTACGAGAACAACGTCGCAGGCACCGTGGTGCTGCTGGAAGAGATGCGCGCTGCGGGCGTATGGAACTTTATCTTCAGCTCCTCAGCAACCGTCTACGGCGCCGATGCACCGGTTCCTTACGTGGAAACCACGCCAATCGGTGGCACCACTAGCCCGTACGGCACATCGAAGCTGATGACCGAATTCGTGATGCGCGACTTCGCGAAAGCCGATCCAAACTTCAAAGCCATCGCACTGCGCTACTTCAACCCCGTTGGCGCGCATGAGTCTGGTGAGATTGGTGAAGACCCAACCGGCATTCCTAACAACCTGCTGCCGTATATCGCGCAGGTGGCGATTGGTCGTCTGGAGAAGCTGGGCGTGTTTGGTGATGACTACAATACGCCAGACGGCACCGCACAGCGCGATTACATCCACGTGGTGGATTTGGCCGAAGGGCACCTGAAGGCGCTGGACCACCTGCCAAAAGTCACTGGTTATAAAGCGTATAACCTTGGCGGCGGCGTAGGGTTCTCAGTGCTGGAGATGATCAAGGCGTTCGAGAAGGCTTCCGGTAAGGCGATTCCGTTTGAGTTCAAGCCACGCCGTGACGGCGATCTGCCGGCGTTCTGGGCGGATGCGACGCTCGCTAATCATGAGCTGGACTGGCGTGTGACACGTGGGATCGACGCGATGATGCGTGATACGTGGAACTGGCAGAGTAAGAACCCGGATGGGTTTAAGTAATACGATGAAGGCGGACTTTTTGTCCGCTTTTTTTGCACCTGATTTGATGTACTCCTCCTTTTAGTCACTTTCTGATTGCGTCAGTTTGGTCTCCGGTAGACGATCCCTCAATGCATCCACCGCACGATTGGTTAATTATTGAACCATCACTTAATGCCCAAGGCCATTTCGTTCGTGTTAACCCGACCACGGTGGTAAAATTCAAGTTCCGAAATAATCAATTCTTTCTAATTAATTCTAAAGAATTAAAATTATTTCAAGCAGATAGTGCTCAGTTTGCTTAAAGCGCACTATGCTTAAAGATGGTTTTTTCACATATCAGCATGTTGGGAGCTGCAACCCAAGGGCGGTAGCTTTGTCTATTGCTGATGTGGGATGTTTATTTCTCCTCTGGCCGGGATATCGGTCGCAATGTCAGGAACAGTCCAACGTCATGAAGATTTTAATTACTGGTGGTGCAGGTTTTATCGGCTCAGCTGTGGTCCGTCACGTTATCAATGACACCAGTGATGAGGTGATTAACGTCGATAAACTGACCTATGCGGGCAACCTCGAATCGCTTAAAACGGTCAGTGACGACTCACGTTACACCTTCTGCCATGTCGACATTTGCGACGGGGTTGCTCTAGCCAAAGTCTTCGCTGAACATCAGCCGGATGCTGTTATGCATCTCGCTGCAGAGAGCCATGTAGATCGTTCCATTACCGGACCTGCGGAATTTGTTCAGACTAACGTTGTTGGCACTTACGCCCTGCTTGAAGCCAGCCGTCAGTATTGGATGGCATTGCCAGAAGAGCGCAAAAGCGCATTCCGCTTCCACCACATCTCCACAGATGAAGTTTATGGTGATTTGCCGCATCCTGATGAAATGGAAGGCGAGCTGCCGATGTTCACTGAAGAAACGTCTTATGCGCCAAGCAGCCCATATTCTTCAACCAAAGCCGCAAGTGACCACCTGGTTCGCGCCTGGGGACGCACCTACGGTTTGCCGGTGGTGGTGACCAACTGTTCCAACAACTACGGCCCATACCACTTCCCAGAAAAGTTAGTCCCTCTGATCATCAGTAACGCGCTGGAAGGCAAACCTTTACCGATTTATGGCAAGGGCGACCAAATTCGCGACTGGCTGTATGTCGAAGATCATGCACGTGCGCTTTATACCGTGGTGACCAAGGCTAAAACGGGTACCACCTATAATATCGGTGGCCATAACGAGAAGCAGAATCTCGAAGTGGTTCACAAAGTTTGTGAATTGCTGGACGAACTGCGCCCGAAAGACACGCCTTACGCACAACAAATCACTTATGTTGCTGACCGCCCAGGCCACGATCGTCGTTACGCAATTGATGCATCAAAAATTGAGCAAGATTTAGGATGGAAACCGCAAGAGAGCTTCGAAACGGGTTTACGCAAAACCGTTCAATGGTATCTCGACAACCATGAGTGGGTTGAGCACGTTAAAAGCGGTGCCTATCAGAATTGGATTGAACAAAACTACGAGAAACGTAGCTAATGAAAATTTTGCTATTGGGTAAAAATGGTCAGGTGGGTTGGGAACTCCAACGCGCCTTGGCACCTTTGGGTGAGGTGATTGCACTAGACCGTCATTCGGTGGACTTCTGCGGTGACTTGACCAATCCAGAAGGTATCGCGAAATCAGTACGCGATATCCAGCCCGATGTGATCGTCAATGCTGCCGCTTATACCGCAGTGGATAAAGCTGAGAGCGATCTACAGAATGCTGAACTTATCAATGCCGTCAGTGTTGAAGCGCTGGCGATTGCGGCACGTGATGTGAACGCCTTACTGGTTCACTATTCGACCGACTACGTATTTGATGGCAGCGGTGAGCGTCCGTGGAGCGAAGATGATAAGACATCTCCGCTCAATGCTTATGGCAAAACCAAACGTCAGGGTGAAGAAGCGATTGTTGCGCATGCGCCAAACTATCTCATCTTCCGCACCAGTTGGGTTTATGCCGCCAAAGGCAATAATTTCGCCAAAACCATGATCCGGCTGGCGCAAGAGCGCGAAAGCTTGTCAGTGATTAATGACCAATTCGGCGCACCAACGGGTGCTGAATTAATCGCGGATTGTACAGCGCATGCCATCAAAACCACATTGGCTGAACCTGAAAAGAGCGGAATCTACAACCTGATTGCTTCGGGTGTCACCACCTGGCATGCCTATGCAGATTTCGTGATTACACATGTGCGTGATAAAGGCTTACCGATTAAAGTTACAGCCATTAATACCGTTGATACCACCGCCTTCCCGACGCCGGCGAAACGCCCACTAAATTCCAGACTGAACACCAGTAAATTCACGACTGCATTTAACTTAACCCTCCCAGAATGGAAGGTTGGGGTTATTCGCATGCTAGATGAAATTTATCACTGAGTGATCATAGAGTCAGATTAACAAATTGAAGGATAACGTTGTGACGAGTAAAAAAGGAATCATCCTTGCTGGCGGTTCAGGAACACGCCTCTACCCAGTAACGATGGCAGTGAGTAAGCAGTTATTGCCAATTTATGATAAGCCAATGATTTACTACCCGCTCAGCACGCTGATGTTGGCGGGGATCCGCGATATCCTGATCATCAGTACCCCGCAAGATACGCCACGTTTTGAAAGCCTGCTTGGTGATGGTTCGCAATGGGGCTTGAAGATCCAATACAAAGTCCAGGAAAGTCCTGATGGTCTGGCTCAGGCCTTTATACTGGGTGAAGAGTTCATCGGCGATGATAACTGCGCGTTGATTCTCGGCGACAATATCTTCTATGGCCACGACTTGCATAAGCAGCTGGAAGAAGCCTCTAACAAGAAAGAGGGCGCAACGGTATTTGCTTACCATGTGCATGATCCAGAGCGTTACGGCGTGGTGGAGTTTGATAGCGAAGGTAAAGCGATCTCATTAGTTGAGAAGCCAGCTGAACCTAAAAGTAGTTATGCGGTGACCGGCCTCTACTTCTACGACAACAGTGTGGTTGAATTGGCTAAGAATCTTAAGCCCTCACCACGTGGTGAGTTAGAAATTACTGACATTAACAATCTGTATCTTGAGAAAGGCGAGTTATCCGTTTCCATCATGGGACGTGGTCATGCCTGGCTTGATACCGGTACGCATCAGAGCTTGATTGAAGCAAATAACTTCATTCAGACCATCGAAACCCGTCAGGGTTTGAAAGTGGCTTGCCCGGAAGAGATTGCTTATCGTATGGGCTTTATTGATGCCGAAAAACTTAAAGAGTTGGCTCAGCCGCTGATGAAAAATGACTATGGTAAATACTTGATGGCATTGTACAACGGGAAATTATAATGAAGATTATTGATACTGAAATTCCTGACGTCAAAATCATTGAGCCATCGGTATTCGGTGACGAGCGCGGTTTCTTTATGGAAACCTGGCAGCAAAAGAAATTTGAAGAGCAGGTATCTCCTCGTACTTTCGTGCAGGACAACCATTCAAAGTCTTCAAAGGGTATTTTGCGTGGTCTGCATTATCAGACAGTTAACACCCAAGGCAAGCTCGTGCGTGTTGTTTCCGGTGAAGTTTACGATGTCGCCGTGGATATGAGAAAGTCATCGCCTACATTTGGAAAATGGGTAGGTGTGTACCTTTCAGCTGACAATAAACGTCAATTATGGGTGCCTGAAGGGTTCGCTCATGGTTTTTATGTGACGTCTGAAAGTGCAGAGTTTGTCTATAAATGTACCGATTATTATAATCCGCAGAATGAGCATTCATTACTCTGGAATGATACAGATTTAGGTATTAACTGGCCGATCTCTGAAGGTGATAGTCCTGCTCTTTCCGCGAAAGATAAAGAGGGAACACCATTATCACACGCAGTAACCTTTGATTGATTCCTAAAACTAAGGATGAGGATGTTACTCATCCTTTTTTATGTAGCTGATGATGATGAGCGATAAAGGAACAATAAGTATCTTAATGGGTACTTATAATGGTGAGAAATATATAGAGCAGCAATTGCAGTCAATTGCTGATCAGACTTATAAAAATTGGAAACTGATTGTTTCGGATGATGGTTCAACGGATCAAACTTGTGAACTAATTGAGAAGTTTGCCCAACAATATCCAGATAATAAAGTCATTTTGCTTACAGGGCCTGGGAAAGGGTTTGCTGCTAATTTCTTTAGTTTACTAAATCGTAAGGATATTGACTCTGAATTTTATGCTTTTTGTGATCAGGATGATATCTGGATTGAGGACAAACTTGAAGTTGCTGTGAACCAGTTAACCTCTGAATTAGATTCATTGAACAAGTACAGACTTTACGGCTCTCGCACTAAATTGATTGATTCTAACGAGAACAGCATTGGCTTTTCACCCTGCTTCTTAAAAGCATTTCATTTCAAGAATGCATTATTACAGAGTTATGCGGGTGGTAACACCATGGTTTTCAATCGGGAGCTAAAATCGATTTTTGAAACACTTCCAGCAGATTTGAAAATTGTTTCTCACGACTGGATTATGTATATCGTTTGTAGTGCTATGAATGGGACTGTAATTTATGATCAACAGCCCTATATACTTTACCGACAACATGATCAGAATCTTGTGGGCAGTAATACTGGAATGATGTCCAAAGTCACGCGTTTTAATCGACTGTTTGCAGGGGAGTTTAAATCCTGGAGTAAAACGAACAGCATGGCGCTTGAGTGCATTAAACACAAAATGCCAACAGAGAATAAACTAGACTATGAGAGGTTTAATGCTCTGAATAGTGGTCTGACAAATAGAGTTGCTAATTTTATTATTGGTGGATTTTATCGGCAGAACTTTATTGAGACATGCGCTTTCTTCATTATGAATGTCTTTAGGAAATTAGTCTAACCATCGATGGTGTAAAAATGAAACGTATTATTTTTATGATTGTCAGATTCTTTCTGAAAATTGTAATCTATTTGTACTATGGTGTCCTCTCCATTCGAGATGACATTAAAACAAAAAAGTATGCTGAAGTGAAAATTAAAAATGACTTTACCGGTGGTAAGGTTATGCTTCTTGCTCTCTATGAGAAATCATCTCTTCGAAATGATACGTTAGAGTTAATTAAAGAAGCAAAGCGGAATAATGTATTCGTTGTTGCTGTGAACACGTTAAGGCTTGAAGAGCAAAATTATCCATCAGAACTGGTGGATGTATATATAGAGCGCGACAACTACGGCCGCGATTTCGGTAGCTACAAAGCGGGTATGAAGTATTTCTTTGATAAAGGGTTTCATGATAAGTGTGAACGCCTGCTGATTATCAATGATAGCGTATTTTTTTCAAAGCATGGCCTGCCAGAGTTTGTTCATAATCTCTTCAATACAGATGTTGAAGTGCTGGGTGCGACCGAAAATAGTCAGCACTCTCATCATTTAGGATCATTTTGTATCTCAGTTGCGGGTAAAATTGTTCGTAACGCAAAATTTAAGAACTTCTGGTTTAATTACAAATCTTCTAATGTAAGACCTTTAGTAATAAAACGCGGAGAGTTTGGCTTAAGCAAGTTGCTTAAATCTCTGGTGAGTTCTGAACAGAATTTCAAATCTTTATTTAACGTTTCCTTTATGGAACGTAAATTAAGTAACGATTTAGAGTTTTACAAGAATTACTACTATCATCGCCGAGAGGGCGTTAGAGCATGGTCTAATCGCTCTATTACGGGTTTGCTGGCAAATGACGAAGTTTTATCATCATATTATAATCAATATTTGATTCAAACAAGTCACTCTGTTAAACCTTTATTTTCAAGTGAGTCTGAATCGTCATCTACAATTGTTGATAAAAACAAATCGTTACTTAAAGCAAGCAGCGTTGATTATCTTGAAGCTGTTAATTTCTTCAGGACATATAGTAATGAAGAGGTTTTCTTAAACAGCCAATTCAAGCAGCGTGTTGTAGCACTGTATCTTGATGAATTCACCATGGGTTCACAAATCCACGTTAATTGTCTTGCCTTACATCATTCTGGTCTACCAATCATAAAGCTGGATTTGATGTTCCGATGCGTCTGCAGCATGAATGATATTATTAAGCTACGAGATCAGCTTGAAGAGTCGCAAAAAGAAGAGTTTATGACACTTATCTTGGCGCGTCTGTGTGGTGATAAGTTCTTGGTCGGTTTGAATCGACTGGCGTACCAATTTGGAATTTTGTAATGACTAATAAACTGAAGTCTGTGGGGTGGGATGATTTCACCTCCGCATTAAGAAACTTTCATGTTGTGAAAGTGATGGGTGGACAAGACATCCGTATGCGATACAAACGGTCTAAGATGGGGCCGTTTTGGATAACCATCAGTATGGCTGTCATGATTACCACCATGGGATTGGTTTTCGGCAATCTTTTTAAGACTAACGTTAAGGAATTTTTGCCTTATCTGACCTTAGGTCTTATTACATGGACATTCATTCAAAGTTGTATATCTGAAGGGTGTGATGCGCTCATTTCATCAGAAGGCATAATTAAACAATTGCCGGTACCATTACATGTTCATGTTATGCGTGTGATTTGGAAGAACTTCCTTATCTTCCTGCACAATATTGTTATTTTTCCATTGGTTTTACTTGCTGTACAAAAAAGTATTAGTTGGACAGTAGTTCTGGCAATACCTGGATTTTTACTGCTTGTGTTAAATTTAACTTGGGTGCTAATGGTACTTTCAATGATTTGTGCACGCTTTCGCGATATGACACAAATTATACTTAGCATCATGCAAGTAATTTTTTACCTGACACCTATTATTTGGATGCCTAAGCTGCTTTCACACAGTTCAGCTGCTGTACTCCTCAATTTCAACCCGCTCTACCATCTCATTGACTTAGTGAGAAGCCCGCTGTTGGGTGAAATACCGATGACAAGCAGTTACATTATTGCTGCTGTCATGGCGGTAGTAGGGTTGTCATTCTCGATTGCAATGACCAGTAAATATAAATACCGCGTTCCTTATTGGGTTTAATATTATGGCTATTATCAAGTTTGAAAATGTCGGCATTGATTTCCCAATATTCAACGCGCAGGCAAGATCGATTAAAAAGAATTTTATCAATTTTGCCACTGGCGGCAAGGTTGGCCAGCATGATGGCAAGGTCGTCGTTTCTGCCCTCAATAATCTTAATTTTGAAATCAAAGACGGCGAGCGAGTGGGGTTGATTGGGCATAACGGTGCGGGTAAGACGACCTTACTGCGTATGTTCAGCAAGGTTTATCACCCAACAAGTGGCAGTGCAACGATTGAAGGTGACATTGGCTCCTTAATTTCAATTTCTTTAGGCATTAACCAGGAGTTTACTGGTCGAGAAAATATCTACATTCGCGGGGCTCTTTTGGGTCTTAAGAAGAAAGAAATTGATGCAAGAATAGATGAAATCATAGATTTCACGGATTTAGGTGATTTTATTGATATGCCAGTGCGTACCTATTCTTCAGGTATGCAAATGCGTTTAGGCTTTAGTGTCAGCACCATTTTTACACCCGAAATTCTGTTAATGGATGAGTGGTTATCCGTAGGTGACGAAGGGTTTAAAGAAAAAGCAGAAACCCGTCTGACTAACATCATTAATGCCACCAAGATATTAATTTTGGCAAGCCATAGTAATGAATTGTTAAGAAAGACCTGCACAAGAATTCTTTGGCTGGAACATGGCACAGTGAAAATGGATGGCACGCCCGAGGAAGTTCTTCCGCTGTATTTCAAATCGAAGATTCAAAGAGGCGATTTGTTAACCGACGCGTAATCATCCACTTTTATTGTGTGTTTTAGCATCGCACCATTCACTACCTAAAGTGATGGTAGATGAGTTAACATATTTGCCACTTTAATCACAAATCTGAGTTTGTGATGGTAACTTCAGACAGGAGTAGATAATGTCCAAGCAACAAATCGGTGTTGTCGGTATGGCAGTCATGGGCCGTAACTTGGCTCTTAACATTGAGAGCCGCGGCTACACAGTGTCTATCTTCAACCGTTCTCGCGAAAAGACTGATGAAGTCATCGCTGATAGTCAGGGTAAGAAACTGGCCCCTTTCTACACCGTTGAAGAGTTCGTTGAATCCCTCGAAAAACCACGCCGTATTCTGCTGATGGTGCAGGCTGGTGAGGCTACTGATAAGACTATCGCTTCTCTGACTCCGCATTTGGACAAGGGTGACATCCTGATTGACGGTGGTAACACCTTCTACAAGGATACTATCCGTCGTAACAAAGAATTGTCTGATCAAGGCTTCAACTTTATCGGCACCGGTGTTTCTGGTGGCGAGGAGGGTGCTTTAAAAGGTCCTTCTATCATGCCTGGTGGCCAGAAAGAAGCGTACGAACTGGTTGCGCCAATCCTTGATAAGATTGCTGCGCGTGCTGAAGATGGCGAAGCCTGTGTTGCCTACATCGGTCCAAACGGTGCCGGTCACTATGTGAAGATGGTGCACAATGGCATCGAATACGGTGACATGCAGCTGATTGCAGAGGCCTATGCTCTGTTGAAAGGCGCGTTGGGTCTGGACAATGAAGAACTGGCTAAGACCTTCAATGACTGGAACAACGGTGAGCTAAGCAGCTACCTGATCGACATCACCAAAGATATCTTCACTAAGAAAGATGAAGACGGTAAATATTTGGTTGATGTGATTCTTGACGAAGCAGCGAACAAAGGCACTGGTAAGTGGACGAGCCAGAGCTCTTTGGATCTGGGTGAACCACTGTCACTGATCACTGAATCAGTGTTTGCTCGTTATCTCTCTTCTCTGAAGTCACAGCGTGTTGCGGCTTCAAAAGTGCTGAGCGGCCCTCAGGCTAAAGCGTTCACCGGCGACAAAGCTGAGTTCGTTGAGAAAGTACGTCGTGCATTGTATCTGGGCAAAATCGTCTCTTATGCACAGGGCTTCTCACAACTGCGTGCTGCTTCTGAAGAAAACAATTGGGATCTGCACTACGGCGAAATTGCTAAAATCTTCCGTGCGGGCTGTATCATTCGCGCGCAGTTCCTGCAGAAAATTACTGATGCTTATGCCCAAGATGCAAACATCGCTAACCTACTGCTTGACCCATACTTCAAGAATATCGCTGATGAATACCAGCAAGCACTGCGTGATGTAGTTTCATACGCGATTCAGAATGGTATCCCAACGCCGACCTTCTCTGCAGCAATCGCTTACTACGATAGCTACCGTTCAGAAGTTCTGCCAGCGAACCTGATTCAGGCTCAACGCGACTACTTCGGTGCGCATACGTATAAGCGTATTGATAAAGACGGTGTGTTCCATACTGAGTGGTTGGATTGATATTTAATAAGGCTTCCTTTGGAAGCCTTTTTTTTCTCCAAATTTTGATTTTTTCTTAATATTTATATTTGGGTTTACCATGCTCTATATATTTAGTTTCGTTTCTAAAATTATCGACATAAGCGATCATTTTTAACAATTTATATTGGATTATATTGGTGTTGGTTTTCAAAGATTGATAATAAGCTCTCGAGGATAAAATGAGTTCTTCAAAAGAAACTTCCAATTTAAAAAATGAAAATGCATACAATTCTTCTGGAAATCAAGATCTTGAAATAGTTGAACCCTCTCCATTTCAGAATATTTCAATAAATTCAATTTCTTTTCTGAAACCAGTAAAGTTAACTCAATCAGCGTGGCTTGAGCATATCCCATTCGCATTTTGGTTAATTAATGCGCATAGGCCACAAGTATTAGTTGAGCTTGGTACACATTATGGTTCGTCATACTTTTCTTTTTGTCAGGCAATAGATCATTTACACTTATCAACACGCTGCTATGCAATCGACATGTGGAAAGGCGATGATCATGCAGGATTCTATGGCGAGAATGTATATAGTTCAGTACAAGATCATAATAACCACCTTTATTCGCAGTTTTCTACACTCATGCGTATGCCTTTTGATGAGGGTGTCAAATATTTCAAGGATGGAGAAGTTGATTTACTCCATATCGATGGTTTCCATACTTACGATGCTGTTAAAAATGATTTTGATAGTTGGCTCCCTAAGTTATCGAGCCGTGCAGTAGTTATTATTCATGATAGCAATGTGCGAAAAGCAGATTTCGGAGTTTACCGCTTTGTAGCAGAATTACGCCAAACATATCCTTGTTTTGAATTCTCTCATGGTCACGGATTAACTATCGTTGGAGTCGGTGCCGAACAGAGTAAAGAAATGCTTAATCTCTTTGAAGCTGATAACGATGAGAGAAGGATCAGACATATTCAAGAAGTTTTCTCAAGATTGGGGAAATCATGTTCTAATGAATACGCTGTTGAAGCATTTAAGAAAATCGTTGCCGATAATAAAAATGAACTAAAAGTGTCGGTTAATGAACTCACAGAATTAAAGAAAACTGATATAGAACACCTATCGGAATCTTCAGTTTTAAAAAGTGATTTAAAAAAATACCAGATTGAGAATGAACGTTTAAGATTTGAAAATTCCCAGATGATTAGCGACATGACTTCAGTTAATGAACTGATTTCACAAAGGCAGCACGAGATAAACCAAATCCTGAATTCAACATCGTGGCGGCTAACATTGCCTTTACGCTTTGCAAAGCGTGTCATCAGATATGTGATTAGGAGGTGGAAGAGACTTTTTTTAAAGGATGTTAATAAAAAAATAGTTACTCAGTATCTCCTGTTTCACCTTCTGATTTTGACCGAGTATGGTATTTAGAGACATATACTGATATTAAAGATTCTGGTATTGATCCCTATGAACATTACATCGAACATGGGCAAGCAGAAGGTCGGTACTCTTCAGAGAATGAATATAAGAAGGTGCTTGCGCCTGATTTAGATGAGAACTGGTATCTTGAAACTTATACCGATGTAAAACTTGCAGGGTTGACTGCTCTGCATCATTACATCCATTACGGGCGTGCCGAGGGGCGATTCTCTTCACTTGCTCGACTGTTTGCGCAGGATTTTGATGAACAATGGTATTTAAAGCAATATCCAGATGTTGCAAAGTCAGATATTGAACCTCTTGAACATTATCTCTTGCATGGATATGCAGAAGGGCGCAAGCCTTGTGAGATGCCGCGCATGCTATCAGTTCCATACTTCCGTTATGGGCAATCTGAATATGGTGCCAGAGACAAACCGCTTTTAATAGACTCTGACATTGGATTAAATGAAAATTTCACACAATCAATTGGTGTTCATCTTCACCTTTATTATCTTGATTTGTCGAATGAGTTTATAAAGTATCTTAACAATATTCCAGCGAAGTTTGATCTGTACATATCGATTCCCAAAGGTAAATATAATAAAATTGATTGTGAAAACACCTTTCGAACGTCTTTGGAATATTTAAATAAACTGGTTGTACGTGAAACAGAAAATGTTGGTAGAGATATTTATCCATTTGTTGTTGAGTTTGGTCAGGAACTTCTAACATATGATATCATCCTCCATATTCATTCAAAAAAATCTCCACAATCAAAAACTCGAGGGTGGCGAAGATTTCTCCTCCATTACACTCTTGGAAGTAAAGCTATAACGACACAAATATTAAATGCGTTCGCTGATGATCCTCGACTAGGTGCTTATTTCCCTGCCTATTTTCATGCGACTACCCGTCAGCCACTTTGGGGGAGTAACCGTTCCATTGTCGAAGAGCAATTAAACCGACTTGGCTTCAAGATGGATATGACTTATTGTCCTGATTATCCGGCAGGATCGTTTTTCTGGGCTCGTCCAGAAGCTTATAAACCTTTGTTTGATGGTAATTACCGATTAGAAGATTTCGACAGTGAGCAAGGCCAGTTCGATGGAACGCTTGCGCATGGCTTTGAACGTTTATTTGGAGTGCTTCCTTTTCTGCAAAATTATTCGACAAAAATGAGTTTTGTAGATCGAGACTATCGGTTGGTGAACTATTTTGACAAGGAGCGTTTTGCAAGTTTGCCTACAAATACGTTGCCTCATTTTGAGTTGGATCGCACTTCTGAAATTTCATCATATAAGCATGAGGTCGTTGGAAGAGAGGGGAAACAAGCTCGTGTTGCACTAGTAACAGCCATAGTTGGAGGGTTTGATACGTTAATGTTACCTAAATATCTTGAAGGTGATGTTGATTATCATTGTTTCAGTGACACCCTTCTTGACGGTTATGGTGTATTCCATATTCATAAACCGCCTTATATTGATGCGGATCCTCGTCGCACTGCACGATACATTAAAACGAATCTTCTTAAGTATATTAAAAATTATGACTATGTTGTTTGGATTGATGCAAATGTTGAGCTAAATGTAAAAGTTTCCGAGTTAGTGCTCCGTGTTTCGTCAACAACTCATAAAATGGGTGCCATCCAACATCCTGTTAGAGATACCTTGTTTGAAGAGTCAGATGAAATCATCGCGTGGGATTTAGACGATGCAGCAGTAGTCAGAAAGCAAATCAAACGCTATGAGTCTATCGAGAGTCTAACTACAGCATCACTTATTGAAAGCAATGTATTAGTTTTGGATGCACGAGAGGAAAAAATCCATAAATTTATGCGCTTGTGGTGGAATGAAATCAATAACCACAGCCGTAGGGATCAACTCAGTATAGCTTACGCATTGAATGAAGCTGAAGTTACATGGCAGCCACTTCTTGATGAACAGCAATCAACTCGCGATTCAGATGAATTTGCATTATATCGCCACGGTATCAACGATTGGGGCCCTAAACCCCACATTTATTCTTCTTGGCACTCCCCTGTTGTAGAAAAAGTTGGGGATATATGTAGGGCATCTGTTGAATATGAAAGTATTTCACATGAAAAACTTGATTTAGATATAGTCATTTGTGTTCACAATGCTTTAGAAGATGTGCGTGCCTGTTTAAATTCACTTGAAGATAATCTTCTTAATTCCAATGTTATAATTGTTGATGATGCCTCTGAATTAGAAACTAAACAATTCCTTGAAGTGTATGCTAGCGAAAGGCCTGTGAAACTAATACGGCAAGATAACCGTTTGGGTTACACTAAAACTTCGAACAATGGTATTCGTTCGGGCACAAGTAAAAATGTTCTCCTTTTGAACAGTGATACTATTGTTCCTAAAGGCTCTCTAAATAAGCTTTGTTCTGCCTTGGATAGTAATGCCAATTTAGGTGTGGTTGGTCCATTGTCGAATGCTGCAAGCACTCAATCAGTTCCGTCTATAAAAGGAACAGTTGGTCAGACAGCTATTAACGCATTGCCTAATAAGTTAACTCCAACAGTCATCGACGCTTATTTTCAAGATGAATGGGATTATGAGTTAGTAAGAGTACCTTTAGTGCACGGCTTTTGTTTTATGGTTAAGCGTTGTGTTTTTGAGGCTATTGGCTTATTTGATGAGGAAAGTTTTCCGCATGGTTACGGGGAAGAAAATGATTTTTGCTTCCGTGTTGCTGATGCGGGATTAGACTTGGCAGTACTGACTAATACATATATCTATCATGCCAAATCAAAAAGCTATGCAAGTGATGAGAGAGTACGTTTGATGGATGAGGGCATGAAAGCGTTAATTCATAAATACTCTGTTGAACGAATTCAGCGCTCAGTTGCAACCATGCAGATTCAGCCTAAATTAGAAGCCGCTCGCATCAAAGCTCAAAACCTCTACCAGCGCTATGGTGCTAACTAATTTCTATGTATTGATTGCGTAGTATTAAATAAAACGCCTGAAGCTCATGTTCAGGCGTTTTAAGTGCATTATACCACCAACAATTCCCCCTCACGTCCCGCATTCTCCCCTGCAAGCCTTACCACCAGCATCCCCGCCGTAGCAAACTTCAGCAAGTTCCGTGCATACAGCACCCCACCAAACTCAGCCACCAGCGGCGTCACCTGGTCGGTAATCGGGTCCACTATCTCCGCCACTACTTCACCGGGCTTAATCCACTCGCCCAACTCACGACGATTCAACAGCAGCCCAGAATGCGGTGCATGAATATACTCACACCCTGCCAATGGTGTTGCAGGATTGAGCAGGGCAGGAGACTCACCACCTTCACCCGCAATGTAGCCACCTTCAATCAGCGCGTTAATAATCGCATCCGCATCCTTCTCCGCCTGTTCAGGCGACACATCCGCCACACCACGCAGCTCCAGCGTCACCGGCAACAAACCCCTTGGCATTGGATACTCACTACCAAACCGCTCGGCTAGCGTTAACCACGGCTCGCAGCAGGCTTCATCAAACGGCTCGCCGCCTGAAATCTGCGCCAGCAGTTGGACTTCACTACCTAACCAACGCGCTAAAGGCTCAATGTCCTGCCATGCGTGCGGCGTGGTATACAGATGCGGCAACGCATCCCAGTCGCAGTGCAAATCAATCATCAAATCAGCCTGACTCGCCATACGCATTAACGTAAAGCGCTGCGCATCCAGTTCGGTACGAGCAATGCGATCGCGATAGTGGCGATCAATAGCATCACGAATCAACCGTTTGTTCTCATACTCGCTTTGCGTCAAGGAACCGGCCAGCTCTTCAGCCAGGGTATCGCCTAAAGCCGGAAAGCGACGATTAAAATCCTGACCTGAAAGCGTATGGAAGCGACCAAGATGGCTGCCATGCCAGTGCTGGCCCATCGCCAGCGGATTCGCCACCGGTACCAGTGTGATCTTGGATTTAAGCTGCCCGGCAGATTCCAGCGCCAGCAGTTTGTGTTTCAGATACCACGCCACCGCCATACCCGGCAGCTCATCACCGTGCAGTGCCGCCTGAATATAGACACGCTGCTGTGAATCGGTACCGAAATGGAAGCTGACGATTTCGCGCTGTGTACCAAGGGAAGCACTTAACAGAGGATGATGTTGTTGTTGCATGACGAGGTCGATGTCCTGTATCTACGGCACGTTGAACGTCGTGCCTGATTAATTTTATTGATTGGAATTATAGTGCTGCTGTGAGAATGAGCGGAAATGAAGCCGCTAAATTTGCGCTCGCTCATGTTAGCGGCGCGAATAGGGCGGCCTTGAGGCCGCCTCTGTATGGATTAATGCTGGATCGAGATGTCGGTGGCGAAGTACTTCTTCTGGATCTTATCGAAGGTGCCGTTTTTCTTGATTTCAGCAAAGGCGTTATCAAGGGCAGTTTTCAGCTCTTCGTCGCCTTTACGCAGACCAATCGCCGTTCCTGGACCGATAATCGGATCTTCCACAATCGGGCCAGCCAACTCGAAATCTTTGCCCTGTGGGTGTTTAAGGAAGCCGTTTGCTGCCTGAGCTGCATCGGTGAACACCACATCCAGACGGCCAGAAATTAAATCGCTCTCAACCTGTGCCTGATCGCCATAAGGCACCACTGTCACGCCGTGTGGCTGCCATTTAGCCAGCGCATAACGCTCCTGCACGGTTCCCTGCTCAACACCCACGGTTTTGCCTTTCAGCGATTCAGCCGTTGGCAGAAGGCCGGAACCTTTACGCGCAACCAATTGAGTTTTGGTGTCATACAGTGGCACGGTGAAATCGATCTGTTTCAAGCGCTCTTCTGTAATGCCCATATCAGAGAGGATGGCATCGAACTTGCGGGCTTTCAGAGCCGGGATCATGCCATCGAACTGGCTCTCTACCCACACGCATTTGGTTTGCATCTGCTCGCACAGTGCGTTGCCAAGGTCGATATCAAAACCAACCAGTTTGCCCTGTGGGGTCTTGGATTCAAAAGGAGGGTAGGTTGGATCAACCGCGAAGCGTACCTGATCAATCTTTGCCTGTGCGCCAAACGCGCAACCTGCTAGTACAGCCAGTGCCAGCGTCTGACGCAGGCGGGCAGTAAAACGAGAACTTGCCATAATATCGGTCTTCTTTTTCGTGATGTGGGATAACGCAGAGTACCGATCACGGTCCGCCATGGCAATTAGCAGATTATTTTCATCACGTTACCATTATAAGTGGGCAATGCTGCCTGACGTAGAAACAACAAAGCGCACCGAAGTGCGCCTAAGCATTAGCTGGGAATCATGTTACTTATGACGCGCCCGCAGATTATTAATAATCGTGCTCAAATCCAGCTCCTGATCCTGCAGCAGCACCATCAGGTGATACAGCAAATCAGAGGCTTCGTTGGTCAGTTCGTGACGATCGTTCACCGTGGCAGCCAGTGCGGTTTCCACACCTTCTTCACCGACTTTCTGCGCGATACGCTTGGTGCCGCTGGCATACAGTTTCGCGGTGTAAGAGCTTTCCGGATCGGCGCTCTTACGCGATGCCAGCAACTGCTCCAGCTGGTACAGGAACGCCCAATCGGGTGCAGCCGGTGAGAAGCAGCTTGAGGTGCCGAGGTGGCAAGTCGGTCCAATCGGGTTCGCCAGCACCAGCAGCGTATCGTTATCACAATCCGGCGTGATGCTCGCCACCTGCAGGAAATGACCGGAGGTTTCCCCTTTGGTCCACAGACGGTTTTTGGTGCGAGAGAAGAAGGTGACGTTGCCTTCCGTCAGCGTCTTTTGCAGCGCTTCCTCATTCATATAACCGTGCATCAGCACTTCGCCAGAAACATTGTGCTGGACGATAACAGGCATCATGCCTGAGGTTTTGGCCCAATCCAGTTTGGCCAGTTGTTCTGCAGTTAACACGCGCGAATCTCCACACCGTTGTCGATCAGGAAGTTTTTCAACTCGCCGATATTGATAATTTGTTTGTGAAACACTGAAGCGGCCAGTGCGCCATCGACGTTGGCCTGTTCAAAGGCTTCAAGGAAGTGTGGCATGGTGCCCGCGCCGCCAGAAGCGATCAGGGGAACCTTACACACGTCACGCACTTTCTTCAGCTGCACCAGATCGTAGCCGTTACGCACGCCATCCTGGTTCATCATATTCAGCACGATTTCGCCCGCGCCCAGCTTCTGCACTTCCTGCACCCAATCGAGGGTTTCCCAGGTCGTGACGCGAGTACGTGATTCGTCTCCGGTATATTGATTGACGTGATACTTGCCGGTGGCTTCATCGAACCAGGTATCAATCCCCACCACGATGCACTGTACACCAAAGCGATCCGCCAGACGGGTGATAAGCGTCGGGTCAGCCAGTGCGGGAGAGTTAATGGAGATCTTATCTGCACCGAACTGCAGAATGCGCGCGGCATCCTCTTCGCTTTTGATTCCGCCCGCCACGCAGAAAGGAATATCGATCACTTCCGCTACGCGCGATACCCAGCTTTTGTCCACTACGCGGCCATCAGAAGAGGCGGTGATATCATAGAACACCAGCTCGTCAGCGCCTTCCTGCGCATAGCGCTGCGCCAGTGGCACGATGTCACCGATGATTTCGTGGTTACGGAACTGCACGCCTTTGACCACCTGCCCGTCACGCACATCGAGACAAGGAATTATCCGTTTTGCCAGCATGCAATCGCCTCCGCTACGGTGAATTTATCTTCCAGCAATGCGCGACCAACGATCACGCCCTGCGCGCCGCTGCCACGTAAGGCCGCAATATCTTCCAGCGATCCGATACCGCCGGAACTCTGGAACGCGATGTCTGGGAAGGCATAGGACACTTCTTTATACAGCGCCACGTTGGAGCCGCTTAAGGTGCCATCGCGGGAGATATCGGTGCACAGTACGTGCTTCAGACCAACCGGCTGATACCAGCCAATCACTTCTTCCAAGGTTACGCCCGCCGCTTCCTGCCAGCCGCTGATCGCCACTTCTTTACGATTGTTAGCATCAATGCGCACATCCAGCGCCAGCACAATGGCATCCGCCCCGAACTCGTTGAACCAGCTTTTCACTTCTTCCGGCTGCTTCACGGCGGTGGAACCGACTACCACGCGGGTCGCGCCGGCTGCCAGTAAGGCCGCAACGTCTTCACGATTGCGGATGCCGCCACCGACCTGAACCGGCACATTGACGCCGCGCAGCAGGGTGGTGAGCAGAGAGATCTGGCGCTTGGCCGGATCTTTGGCTCCGGTGAGATCGACCAGGTGCAGCACTTCCGCGCCCTGACGTTCGTAATCCTGCAGACGCGGTAAGGGATCGCTACCGTAGTCACGCTGCTGGCCGTAGTCGCCCTGATGCAGACGCACCACTTTGCCGTCGATTAAATCTAATGCGGGGATAATCATCACATCTCCAGGAAGTTTTTCAGCAGCTGCGCGCCTGCTTTGCCAGAACGCTCCGGGTGGAACTGCACGCCGAAGAAGTTATCTTTCTGCAAGGCGGCGGTGAACGGATGGCCGTAATCGCACTGGGCAATGGTGGCGGCGTTCACCGGCATGGCGTAGCTGTGTACAAAATAGAAATAGCTGCCGTCGGGAATATTACGGAACAGGTGATTACCCGCCTGCGAGGTGATCTGGTTCCAGCCCATGTGCGGCAGCGGCAATGCCTGGGTATCCATCAAGGTGACGGGCTCATCGACAATGCCCAGCGTGGTCACACCACCGTTCTCATCGCTGCCACGGCCCAGCAACTGCATGCCGAGGCAAATCCCCAGCACCGGTTGGGTACAGGCTTTGATCAAATCGATTAGATCACGCTCTTCCAGTTGATTCATGGCGGCCTGCGCGGTCCCAACGCCTGGCAGCAACAGCTTATCGGCACGCAGCACCACATCCGGATCGCGGCTCACCTCTGGCGTATAGCCGAGGCGCTCAATTGCCCACTTTACCGATGACAGGTTGGCGCAGCCGGTATCGAGAATCACCACATTCATTACAGCACTCCTTTCGAGCTCGGCAGGGTGTTGCCTTCCACGCGAATTGCCTGGCGCAAGGTGCGGCCAAAGGCTTTGAACAGGCTTTCCACACGGTGATGGTCGTTCTTGCCTTTAGTTTTCAGGTGCAAGGTGCTCATCATCGCGTAGGAGAGGGAGCTGAAGAAATGCTCAACCATCTCGGTGCTGAGATCGCCGACACGCTGATAGCTGAACTCGGCTTTGAATTCAATGTGCGGACGGCCAGAGATATCCAGCGCACAGCGCGCTAGGCACTCGTCCATTGGCAGTACGAAGCCAAAGCGACCGATGCCGCGCTTATCGCCCAAGGCTTTCAGCAGCGCTTCGCCGAGTGCTAAACCGGTGTCTTCCACGGTGTGGTGATCGTCAATGTAGAGATCGCCTTTCACGTCGATGTTCATGCGGAAGCCGCCGTGAACTGCAATCTGATCCAGCATGTGGTCAAAGAAGCCGACACCAGTGTTGATCTTGCTGCCGCCTTCGCGGTCCAGCCACACTTCGACTTTGATCTGCGTCTCTTTGGTGTCGCGTTGCACCAGCGCGTGGCGGTCACGCTTGGTCAGGCGCGCCTGAATCGCATCCCAATCGATGCCTTCTTTGCCGTAACGCAGGCCCTGAATGCCCATGTTCTCAGCCAGTTGGATGTCGGTAAGACGATCGCCAATCACGTAGCTGTTCGCGGTATCCAGTGCGCCCTGCGCCAGCCAGGCTTCGACCATTTTGGTTTTCGGCTTGCGGCAATCGCAGTGGTCGTCCGGCATATGCGGGCAGATCAGGATGTCGCTGAAATTCACGCCTTGTGAGCTGAGGATCTGCATCATCAGGTTATGCGGACCGTCAAAATCAGCCTGTGGGAAGCTGTCAGTACCTAAACCATCCTGATTGGTGATCATCACCAACTGATAGCCCGCTTCCTGCAACGCCAGCAGTGCAGGAATGGCATTCTTTTCAAACGCCAGCTTCTCCAAACGATCCACCTGATAATCCGTTGGGGGTTCAGAAATGATGGTGCCGTCGCGGTCGATAAAAAGGGTCTTCTGGCTCATGCTTACTCCACTGATAAGGCTTGCAGCGCGGCGATCAGGCGCTCGCACTCTTTACGGGTGCCAATAGAGATGCGCAGGCATCCCGCAAGGCCGGGGTTTTTGTTTTGGTCGCGCAGAATAATGCCTTGATCCCACAGCGTTTTAAACACTTTTGGCGAATCAGTGAAGCGCGCCAGAATATAGTTGGTTTCGCTCGGGAACACCTGCTGCACCACGCTCAGCTGTGGGAGCTGTTCAAACAGCCACGCACGATTGGCGTTAAGTTCGGCGACGTGCTGACGCATCAGCGCAATGCCTTGCTCGCTCAGGGCTTGGCCTGCCACATCGGCAACCGGCGTAGCAGCGGGTAAGGGGCGATCACTTTCATCAGCAAATCGATTACCGGCTTGTTGGCCAGTGTGAAACCACAGCGCAGGCCTGCCAGCGCAAAGGCTTTCGACAGCGTGCGCAGGATCACCAGATGTGGATACGCTTTTAGCCAGCCTGCCAGCGTCGCTTCAGGGCAGAACTCGATATAGGCTTCGTCCGCGACCAGCAGCGCTTTACCGGCGGTCATCTCCAGCAGCTTGCGGATATCGTCTTGATTGATCAGGTTACCGGTTGGGTTGTTCGGGCTGCACATGTAGACCACTTTCACGCCGTCTAACTGTTCGGCAATGGCAGGCAGATTCAGCTGCCAGTTATCCAGTGCTGCCACGGTGCGATACTCAATGCCGATGGTTTCCGCGCTGACGCTGTACATACCGTAAGTCGGCGGACAGAACAGAATCGCGTCTTTACCCGGTTCGCAGAAGGCGCGCATTAACAGTTCGATACCTTCATCGGCGCCACGGCTGACAATCACTTGCTCTGGCGTCAAACCGGCATAAGCCGCGTAACGCTCAATCACAATTTTCGGCTGGCATTCTGGATAGCGGTTCAGCGTCTGTTGTGACAGCTCAAACGGCACCGGCAGCGGAAATTCATTGGCATTCAGCCATACATCACCGTTACCACCCAAACGACGCGCAGATTGATACGGCGTCAACGCGCGCACGTTGGCGCGGGCTAAATCTTCAATGCTCATGCTTGCTCCTTCAGCGCGGCAACACGCAGGGTAACGGCGTTTTTGTGGGCTTCCAGCTGCTCAGCAGCCGCTAATGTTTCAATGGTGGCGGCCAGATTGAGGAAGCCTTGTGGCGTAAGTTCTTGCACCGTCATACGCTTCTGGAAATCGGCTAACCCCAGGCTGGAACAGGTGGCGGTGTAACCGTAAGTCGGTAATACGTGGTTAGTGCCTGAAGCGTAATCGCCCGCTGATTCCGGTGACCAGTCGCCGAGGAATACCGAACCGGCACTGGTGATCGCATCTACCAGATCGCGCGGTTGACGCGTCTGAATGATCAGGTGTTCTGGGCCGTACAGGTTGGAGATTTCCACGCACTGCGCCAAATCGCGCAGTACGATTAGCCGGCTGCTTTCCAGTGCCTGACGCGCGGTGGCCGCACGGGGTAGCTGAGCCAGCTGCTCTTCCACGGCCAGCGCCACGCCTTCAGCCAGCTTCAGTGAAGGTGTCAGCAGGATGACCTGTGAATCCGGGCCGTGTTCCGCCTGCGACAGCAAATCAGAAGCGACAAACTCTGGCGTGGCACCTTCATCAGCAATCACCAGCACTTCTGATGGGCCAGCCGGCATATCAATCGCGGCACCATCTAAACGCTGGCTCACCTGACGCTTGGCTTCAGTGACGTAGGCGTTGCCTGGGCCAAAGATCTTGTCCACTTTTGGCACGGTTTCGGTGCCGAAGGCCAGCGCAGCAATCGCTTGTGCGCCGCCGACCTGAAACACTTCTTTCACGCCGCACAGTTGTGCCGCATACAGAATTTCATCGGCAATCGGCGGGGGCGAGCACAGCACCACACGACCACAACCCGCAATGTGTGCTGGCGTGGCCAGCATCAACACGGTGGAAAACAGCGGGGCAGAGCCACCGGGAATGTACAGCCCGACAGATTTCACCGGGCGGGTAATCTGCTGGCAGCGCACGCCCGGTTGCGTCTCAATATCCACCGCGGGCAGAATCTGCGCGTTATGGAAAGTTTCGATATTACCGACGGCAACTGCCATCGCCTGCTTCAGCGTGTCGCTTAAGCGATCGCTGGCGGCTTGAATCTCTTCTGGCGTGACGCGCAGGTTTTCCACCTGCGCTTTGTCGAAGCGTGCGCTGAATTCGCGCAGTGCGTCATCGCCTTCTTCCTTTACCTTCGCCAGCACGTCGCGCACCACTTCGCTGATGCTCGCCGAGGCAGAGATTGCCGGACGCATCAGCAGCGCTTGCTGCTGTTGTTCATCGCACTGTTGCCAGTCAATCGGGGTCATGATTGTGCTCATGCTACTACTCCAACATTTTTTCGATTGGCAGTACGAGGATCGAGCTGGCACCCAGCGCTTTCAGTTTTTCCATGGTTTCCCAGAACAGGGTTTCGCTGCTCACCATGTGCATCGCTACTCGGCTAACATCACCCGCCAGCGGCAGCACGGTAGGGCGCTCAGCACCTGGCAGCAGGGCGATCACTTCTTCCAGACGCTCGCTTGGCGCGTGCAGCATGATGTATTTGGATTCACGCGCTTTGATCACGCCTTGAATACGCGTCATCATTTTGTCGATCAGTTCTTGTTTGGCCGCAGGCAGTTCGCCATCGCGCTGAATCAGCACCGCTTTAGAGCGGTAGATAACTTCGACTTCGCGCAGGCCGTTAGCTTCCAGAGTGGCACCGGTGGACACCAGGTCACAAATTGCATCAGCCAGACCCGCACGCGGCGCGACTTCTACCGAACCGTTCAGCAGGCAAGATTTGAAGGCAACGCCTTGTTTATCGAGGTATTTCTTCAGCAGGTGCGGATAAGAGGTGGCGATACGTGAATTCTGCAGGCATTGCGTACCGGTGTATTCCGCATCCACTGGCATCGCCAGCGACAGACGGCAACCACCGAAATCGAGACGACGCAGGGTGAAGTAGCGCGGGTCTTCGCCTTGTGCACGGCGATCCAGCAGCTCTTCTTCCAGCACGTTCTCACCGACGATACCGAGATCCACCACGCCATCCATCACCAGGCCCGGGATATCGTCATCACGCACACGCAGGATATCGATAGGCATGTTCTCCGCAAACGCAATCAGACGCTGCTGCTGAAGGTTGATTTTGATACCGCAGCGGGCCAGCAATTCGCGTGATTCATCACTTAAACGGCCAGATTTCTGCATAGCTATGCGAATACGGGTGTTATCTAACATGGTTCCTGTCCTCTTATTCAATCCTGTCTGAACTCAGTTGGGTTGCGTTCGCCCATAAAAAAACCCCCGGAAGATGATCTTCCGGGGGCTCTCTTTGCGTTCGCACCACTGGAAGATCCTAATCGTCTCCCAGCACACATCGCCTGAAAGACTAGTCAGGGTGATGGTGATGATGGTGGTTGAACTGAACGCGTGTCATAGTAAATTCCGTTGCTGAATGAGTATTCATTTGCGTGCTGATTAACCTAGCGAAGATGACGCCGATTGGCAACCCTTTTTTAACGTCAGTTCTCAGAACCTTCCGCAACAGTTTGCGCTGGTTTGGCACAAGCTGTAGGACTAAGATGAAGTGTCTTAGCGCAGTAAAGCAGGAGTCGATATGAAAAAAGTCGCGATTGTAGGTCTGGGATGGCTGGGTATGCCGCTGGCAATGGCGCTGACGGCACGCGGCTGGCAGGTGAGTGGCAGCAAAACGTCCCCTGATGGCGTCGATGCGGCACGTCGCTGTGGTATTGAAGCATTCCAACTGGTGCTGACCCCAGAAATAGCGTGTGAAGCGGATGAATTAGCCACGCTGATGCAGGTGGATGCGCTGGTGGTGACCTTGCCTGCCAGCCGCACCGTGCAGGGTGGCGAAGACTATATGCAAGCGGTGCAAAACGTGGTGGATACCGCACTGGCGCACAAAGTCCCGCGCATCATCTTCACCAGCTCGTCATCGGTGTATGGCACCGGTTCGGGCGTGATGAAAGAGAGCAGCGCGCTGCAGCCAGAGAGCGTGGCCGGTAAAACGCTGGTGGAGTTGGAGAACTGGCTGCACGATCTGCCGGGCACCAGCGTGGATATTGTGCGTTTGGCGGGACTGGTGGGTCCGAATCGCCATCCGGGACGCTTTCTTGCCGGGAAAACCGGGCTGGAAAATGGCGGTCATGCGGTGAATCTGGTGCATCTCGATGATGTGGTGGATGCGATAGTGCTGCTGCTGCAAACGCCAAAAGGTGGACGCGTGTATAACCTGTGCGCGTCGAAACACCCCGCGCGTGATGATTTTTATCCGTTTGTCTCGAAACAGCTGGGATTGGTGGCACCAACGTTTGTTGACGAGCCGCAGCGAGAGGCAGGCAAGGTGGTGGATGGCTCGAAGATCTGCAATGAGCTGGGATTTGAGTACAGCTACGATGACCCGATGAAAATGCCGCTGGGATAATATAAAACTCATTAAAATTAATACATTGGCTCCAGTGAATAATAACTTTAAAATTATAATAAAGAAGATTGCTGTTTGTATTAAACGTTATTGGCTGTGTGGCGAATCGATTTGCAGCTTATTTCATTACGCCAGACTCTAAACAGTAAGGAATTAATTCAACGGTTCTTCGTGGTGTTTAACTATTACAATCGATTGCAGTTAATGTCAAATATTGGCTTGCGGTTGCTTTACAAAAATTTGCATTTTTGTTAATATTGAAATAATTTAATACTTAGGTTTGTGTGATAAATGCTAACTACTCCCAAAAAATCAGTTGAGAAGATTCTTTATATAGGTCTTTTTTTGCTAGGCGTTTTATATGTTTTTAATTCATGGAGCCCTTCGTCATATGGGTTCTTTTTAAAAAAAATCGACACTCAAAATACAGGTGTTATTTGGGGCGAACCGCGAGGAATTCGTTCTGATGAATGGGCAGTAGTTACACCGTTAACTCAAGCTACTATAAATAACGGTTTCGAACGTTATAATAAAACCTCATTTTATGGTGAGGATTTAAGAATAAACTATGGGTTGCCTATATTTGACTGGGGTATGGTATTTAAACCTACCATGTGGGGTTATTTGTTCCTTTCCCCTGCTAAAGCATATTCATTGCAGTGGTATCTCACGTTTTGTGTTTTTATTATTGGTTACTTCAAGATATTCAAAGAGATTGGCATTGAGAAAAGGTTATCAATCTTTTTAAGCTTTTCTCTTTTTTGACGGGTGGCACTCAGTTTTGGTGGGATGAAAAAGGACCCGTTTATGCAATTTTCCCATGGGTTGTATATTTTTTAATATCTAAAGGGAATATCTATCTTAGATTGGCGTTATTTTATTGGGTAGGTACTTCGTGGCTAATTACTAATTTCTATCCGCCATTGGTTATATCTCTTGCATTCATTGGTGCTTTGCTTTTCCTTTTTGATCTGAAGAGTTGGAAATCAATAAAATCTATTCTTGCCTTAGCGATTTCTTCAATGGCAGTTATTTTTACAGCTCTGTTGTACCTTAAAGATTATTTAATAAAAACTTCAAATACTGTTTATCCAGGGCATCGTTCTTTCAGTGGTGGAGGCGTTGGTTGGGGGGAGTGGTTATCCCAGTTCTTTCCTTTCGCAACCTTCAATACACACTTTGAAACGATATATAATAGCAATATATGTGAAGTTGGGGTGACAGGTTTCGCTTTCGTAATATTGATGTTTATACATCTTGATTATAATTCAATTAAAAAGAGTTCTTTTAATAGTAAAGATTATTATAAGGTTAAAATTTTAACGATAGGAACTGTTCTCTGTAATCTTTGGCTCATTGCACCGGTACCGAGTTGGGCTGGCAGTCTTTTCCTTTGGAATAACGTAAGCCCCAATCGGATGGTATATGCTGCAGGCATATTATTAGCGATGACATCTTTACTTTTCTTTCAAAACCTTAAGTTTAAAACCAGTCCATTGAGATTTATATCTTATTCGGCATTGGTTATTGCTGTATGGTATTTGATGAAGTACCGGCCCTTAGCTGAAGATTTAAGAGGTTTTGGTGGTTTCTCTCATAATTATACTGATTTTTACTTAATTTTAGCTCTCGTTATATCATATGTTTTAATTAGGTGTTTTTCATGCAAGCCTATTGAAGCATTTTTGATGCCATCACTTTTGGCATCTTTAATTGTGTTCTTTAACTTTAACCCACTACAATCAGCCGATGCTATTTTCGCACCACATGTAAAAGCTAAGAGACTATTAGATTCTTCAGTTGATAGGCAAACCGGAGTGTTAGCAATTGAAGGATATCATGGTGCCACATTAAATGGTTTAGGCTATAAATCCGTAAGTCATGTTACAGCAGTACCTGACCTTGGGATGTGGAGAAGCAAATTCCCGAAAATGTCAGAGGGCGAATTTGACAGGATTTTTAATCGTTATTCACATATTAGATTAGCAGGGGTTAGTGAGCCTTATTCTCCGCAGCCTGATGTAGTAGTAATACCTATGTCATTATTTAAAAAAGTTGATTTTTATCCGAGTGATACAGACACTAATTTAAAGGTTGTAAATGTTAGTAATGATGAAAGGTTAAGTGGAAAGATCATTTCTCGAGTTCAAGGTGAAATGATTTCATTTTCCGTTTTAATTGGAACTTATAATGGTCTCTCTGACGGTTTTTTAGATCTAAATCTTTGCATTAAAGGAATTTGTGAAAAGGGAAATATATCTCTTAAAGATAGCTTAGATAATCAGTATGCTGAAATACAATTAACTTCGCCTACTTCAGTAAATAAAGGAGATGTAATTGAGTATAGTTATTCCTTGCGTAATGCAACACATCCTGTCGCAATTTATGCAACACTAAACTCTGATGATTTAAGTAAGTTTCCAGTGAATGATCGCAAATTAATTAACTTGGGTGCAAAAATCAAAATCAATTACGCTGGTGATAAATAAAATGATTTGTAATGAAATTAGTAGCTTGACTTATCGTGGAAATAAAATTGCTATCATTCTTCCATGCTACAACGAAGCGCTTGCTGTTGAACAGGTTGTAAAACATTTTAAAGAAGCCCTTCCAGAAGCGGAACTACATGTTTTTGACAATAATTCTACTGACAATACAATCGAGTTAGCTCAGCAAGCGGGTGCGATGGTTCATTCTGTAAAAAATAAAGGCAAAGGGAACGTGGTTAGACGCATGTTTGCCGACGTGGAGGCAGACATATACGTGATGGCTGATGGCGACGATACTTATCATGCGCCTTCAATTAAGAAATTAATTGATAAGTTGCTGGACGACAAATTAGACATGGTGGTTGGAAAGCGAGAAGAAGTTGGAGAGAGAACTGCTGCCACCTATCGTCAGGGACATAGATGGGGCAACCGTATGTTAACTGGGGCAGTAATGAGCATCTTTGGTGGGAAATTCACAGATATGTTATCTGGCTATAGAGTATTCTCCCGCCGTTATGTCAAATCCTTCCCTGCGCTGGCAAAAGGTTTTGAAACAGAAACTGAATTAACTGTTCATGCTCTTGAACTTCGTATGCCATACGATGAAGTCGCTACACCCTATGGCTCCCGACCAGAAGGTTCAACCAGTAAACTGTCGACTTACAAAGACGGGATTAAGATTCTTCGTACAATTATAAATTTATATGTTAGCGAAAGACCTTTTATATTTTTCAGCTTGGTTTCGTTATTTTTAGTGGCGCTCTCGTTAATTCTATTTAGTGGCGTTTTTATCGAGTTTATTGATACAGGGTTAGTGCCCCGCTTACCAACTGCAATTCTTTCTGTTGGATTGATGCTATCGGCGATAATATCTTTCTTTAGTGGTCTAGTGCTGAGCACAGTCACATTGGGACGAAATGAAACGAAGCGGCTTATATATCTTTCAATTCCTCAGACTAAACCAAAAGAACGCCATGAAAGCAATTAAGGAGTTGTTTTTTTTGGTGTCGCGGGAGTGCTTGGGTTTTTAATAGATGCAGGTGCTCTTTATCTGGCCAAGCCATTTGTTGGCATTTATTTTGGTCGATTAATATCATTCTTTTTGGCTGTAATGGTAACGTGGTTATTCAATAGGAATGTAACGTTCAAAAAAATAGCGCTCATATGAGTTTGGTGGCTGAATTTTTACATTATTTATCGCTAATGATCGTAGGAGGGTGTATCAATCTAGGTACCTACTACTTGATGATTAGCTCCATTGAATGGATGAGAGAATGGCCTGTTCTAGCCGTCGCAGTAGGTAGTATCGCTGGTATGTTGGCGAATTTTATCTCAAGTAAATATTTCCTATATAAAAGATGATAAAACTTGTCTTAAAAAGGTACTCATAGATATTTAAATAGCCGTAACAAGTATAGTTACGGCTATTTATTTATAATTCAAACCCCCAACCGATCCCGCAACGCATACCAAACCGCGCCCATCGCCGTCAGCGGCACTTTAAAGCGTCTCCCACCCGGAAATGGCAGGTGCGGTAGTTTCGCAAACGCATCAAACCGCTCCGCCTGCCCGCGCAGCACTTCGGCAATCAATCGCCCCGACAGATGGGTACAAGTCACGCCATGTCCGCTATCTCCCTGCATAAAGAACGCATTCTTCTCGATCTGCCCAAACTGCGGCATACGTGACAGCGTTAGCAGGAAATTCCCGCTCCAGCGATGGCTGAATTTCACATCCTTCAGCTGGGGAAAGGTGCGTAACAGCTTGGGTCGGATCAGCGCTTCGATATCATCCGGTTCGCGTGCGCCATACACCACGCCGCCGCCGTAAAGCAGGCGGTTATCGGCGGTGAGGCGGAAGTAATCCAGCAGATAATTACAATCTTCGACGCAGTGATTATTCGGCAACAGCCCTAACGCCTGATCGCGGCTTAATGGTTCAGTGGTAATGATTTGCGAGCCGCACGGCATGCTTTTACGACTGAGGCGCGGCTCCAGTTGTGAAGGGAGGTAAGCATTACCGGCAAAAATCACAAAGGTGGCGGTGACTTCGCCTTTAGCCGTTTTAACCCGATGCGGTTCGCCGTATTTCACTTCCAGCGCCGCGGATTGTTCATAGATACGTCCGCCGTGACGACGAATCGCTTCTGCTTCACCCAGCGCCAGGTTTAACGGATGCAGATGCCCACCGCGCTTATCCAGCAAGCCGCCGACGTAGCGATCGGTCGCCACTTCACGACGAATCGCGCGCTCATCCAGCAGCTCTAAATCATGGTTACCATAGCGTTCCCAACTGGCTTTCTGGCTGCGCAAGTGGCCCATCTGGCGTTGATTCAGTGCCGCAAAAATCCCGCCGGGACGGTAGTCGCAAGCAATGG
Organism: Pantoea rodasii; assembly: GCF_002095465.1. GTDB lineage: Bacteria > Pseudomonadota > Gammaproteobacteria > Enterobacterales > Enterobacteriaceae > Pantoea > Pantoea rodasii. The sequence goes on from NZ_MLFP01000086.1 coordinate 205,460, forward strand.
CATAACGATCGATACGATCGCGAATAATCTCCGCGCCCTCGAACATCATATTGCCGAGCATTTTCGCCACGTCTTTGCCGTAGCGCTGTTCAATCACATCCACATCACGGCTGTAAGAGTTCACCACCTGGCCACCGTTACGACCGCTGGCACCGAAGCCAATCTTTGCTGCTTCGAGTAGCACCACGTCATAACCGGCTTCGGTCAGAAACAACGCGGAGGAGAGGCCGGTAAAACCACCGCCAATAATACAGACGTCACACTGCACCGATTCCTGCAGTTCAGGCCATGGCTCATGCGCGTTGGCGGTTGCTGCGTAATAACTTCCCACATGTTGCATCACATCCTCCTTAAGCGCGTGAACTCAGAAATTCGCTGGCGTGTGCGCACTGACAATGCGACACGGCAGCTCAGACGTATTGGTAAAGCTGTGCGACAAGCCGGTATCGATCACATAGCTCTCGCCGCAATAAAGGTGATAGCTCTGGCCGTTCACCACCAGCGTGATTTCCCCTTCCAGCACCGTGCCGGTCTCTTCACCGGGATGACGCAGTTTCTCGCCGGTGCTGGCACCTGGCTCATAGCGCTCCAGCAGCATCGCCAGCGCTTTTTTCTCCGCACCATTCTCGACCAGACGCAGCGACACGCCGAGGCTGCCAATCTCCACGCACTCTTCCGGACGCACAATTACGCGCGGCGTGCTGTTCACTTTCGGTTCTGAGAAAAACTCCGACAGCGACAGCCCATACACCTTCAGCAGTTTCTGCAAGGTACTCAGCGCCGGGCTGACCTTATCCTGTTCAATGGTGCTAATGGCACTGTGCGTTAATCCTGATAACTCAGCGACGCGACGCTGAGACAATCCCATCTCCTGCCGGATCTGCGATAAACGTCGTCCGGGCGCCAGAGTGGCATCATTCATGGCTGTTTTTCCTTGTGATAGCAGACCGCTGCGTGGATAAAGGCCGCAAACAGGCGTTGCGAAATCGGGTCTTGATCGGAGTGCCATTCCGGATGCCACTGCACTGCGAGAGCAAACGGATGCTGGCGCAAACTCACTGCTTCAATCAGCCCATCAGGCGCGCGCGCTTCAATGCGCAACTGCGGGCCCGGCTCACGAATGCCTTGCCCATGCAGAGAGTTGACGGCAAAGGCCTGCGCGCTTCCCAGCACCTGACTCAATAAACCTTCCGCTTCGGGCTGAACCTCATGCACCGGCGCATATTGCTGATCGAGCGGCAGCGCATCATCTTCTCGATGTTCCTGAAACAGATGCGTCGCATGCAGCTGGCGATACAAGGCACCGCCGTTGGCCACCACCAATTCCTGCAAGCCCCGGCAGATGCCAAATATCGGCATCTTTTTACCTATCGCGTGGGTGATGAGGCCAAACGCGAGGCGATCGCGCGCCGGATCGGCATGTTCCTCTTTGCCTGCTTCGCCGTAATGCCAGGGTTCGATATTGCTTGGGCTGCCGGTGAGGAGAAGACCGTCGAGCAGCGTCATACTGTTTTCTAATAGATGAGGGGCATGCATCAGTTGATGCGGCAAAGGCAAGGGCAAACCACCGGCAAGCACGATGGCATCGAGATACTTATTGTGAACCGTTTGTCCGAGATGCTGCCGATGTGGTTCTGACACATCACTACGCCAATCAAGGGTTTGTCAAAAATAATGCCCATAACGTCTCCGCGTTGCTGTTCAATATTTTCACCGTTTTTGCGCGTACGGTCTGAAAAGTGTGCAATATATTGTCAATCTAGCAACCGTCTGTTCGTTCTTCCAACAGATTTGTTACATTTGCACACTTTTTGCGTTAGGGCTATGTTAGAAGAGTGGATGTTATTTTGAGCATTGCGCGAACCAATACTAAACGGTAAAGGGCGGGTGGGAACATGACGAACCTCGTAGAAGTAGAAGACTTCACGCGGCACAGTGAAGAGAAACGAACAAGCGCGTTCCAGCTGGAGGTGAAATCCTGGCTGGAACGCCATCCTGAAACGCAGTATGTCGATATTCTTCTTAATGATTTAAATGGGGTGTTTCGCGGTAAGCGCATTCCCATCTCTGCATTGGCAAAACTGGAAAAAGGGTGTTATTTCCCGGCCTCGGTTTTCGCCATGGATATTCTCGGAAATACCGTCGAAGAAGCCGGACTCGGACAGTCCCTGGGCGAACCCGACAACCTCTGTATTCCGGTTCCCGGAACCCTGATTCCTTCTGCCGCCGATCCTGAACGCATTGCGCAACTCCTGCTCACCATGTGTAACCAAGATGGCACTCCCTTTGACGTTGAGCCCCGCAATGTCCTCAATCGGCTGTGGCAGCAACTGCGCAATCGAGGACTGTTCCCGGTGGTAGCGGTAGAGCTGGAGTTCTATCTGGTGGATAAAAAGCGCGATGCGGAAGGTTATATTCAGCCGCCGTGTGCGCCGGGCAGTGATGAAAGAAATATGCAGAGCCAGGTTTATTCGGTGGATAATCTCGACCATTTCGCTGACGTTCTGCGTGATATCGACGATCTTTCCCGACAGCAGGGCATTCCTGCCGATGGCGCGCTGGCGGAAGCTTCGCCGGGCCAGTTTGAAATCAACCTGCATCATACGCGTGACGTGTTAAAAGCCTGCGACCACGCCATTCTGCTCAAACGTCTGGTGCGCCAGGTGGCCGAAAACCACGGCATGACCGCGACCTTTATGGCGAAACCCTATGAAGAATACGCGGGCAGCGGTATGCATGTGCACATCAGCATGCTGGACGCGGCCGATCACAATGCCTTCTCACTCGATGACGGCAGTGATTCACCACTGCTAAAACGCGCGCTGGCGGGAATGATCGATTTGATGCCGGCTTCGATGGCGCTGCTGGCACCGAACGTCAATGCCTATCGTCGCTTTTTACCGGAAGCTTACGTGCCGTTGCAGGCCTCATGGGGACATAACAATCGCACAGTTGCGCTGCGTATTCCCTGTGGTGATATAGACAACCATCGCGTGGAGTATCGCGTGGCCGGTGCAGATGCAAATCCTTACCTGGTAGTGTCAACAATTCTTGCCGGTATTTTGCACGGTCTGGATAATCAGCTACCTTTACCGCATGCGGTGCAGGGCAACGGACACGAGGCGGAAGGGCTGGCATTACCGGTGCGACAGAGCGATGCGCTGTACGAATTTGAGAATAGCTATCCTCTGCAGAAACTGTTGGGCGAACACTTCAGCGGCGTGTGGCATAGCTGCAAACAGAATGAGTTAATGCAGTTTGAGCGGCTTATCACCGCCACTGAAATCGACTGGATGCTGAAGAACGCCTGACTCGCAGAAGAATTTCGCTAACGTCTTGTGCCGATGGCATAAGTTGGGGCAGAATACGTCCCCTGCAAAATTCGAAACATAACCGACGCTTATACCGTCGGTTATTTTTTTGCAGATTGCAGTACACACACAAATTACCGAGGCCGGACTCGCATCCGGATAGATAAATACTGACAACACGCGTTGTGCGTGAGATTTGAGGAAAACAAAGATGGGGCTGTTTACAATTGCACCAGCGCAAGCTGGTTCTCGCTTTCGTGATGACTACGGCGCGGCGACAATCGCAAACACTGATTTCACTTCTCACTGCAGCACGTTGTGCAGTATCCCGCAGACTACCTCTGTCGGGGGCCTGAACCATGTCGCTTAACACCTCTGCCGCACCTCAGCGTGCACACCTGAAAAAATCCCTGACCCTGATCCCGGTTGTCATGATGGGCTTGGCGTATATGCAGCCAATGACCCTGTTTGATACTTTCGGTATCGTGTCTGGATTGACCGACGGCCACGTTGCCACCGCTTATGCTTTCGCGCTGATCGCGATACTGTTTACTGCCGTGAGCTACGGCAAGCTGGTACGCCGCTTCCCATCTGCGGGCTCCGCTTACACCTATGCTCAGAAGGCAATCAGTCCGCACGTCGGCTTTATGGTGGGCTGGTCATCACTGCTGGACTACTTGTTCATGCCGATGATCAACATCCTGCTGGCGAAAAGCTACTTTGAGACGCTGGTGCCGGGCATTCCGTCGTGGATTTTCGTGGTGTTGCTGGTGGCCTTTATGACCATCTCAAACCTGCGTGGAATCAAAACCGTTGCCAACTTTAACAGCGTGATTGTGGTGCTGCAGGTTGTGGTGATGGTCGCGATTACCGGCATGGTTATTTATGGTGTGGCAAACGGTGTTGGCGCCGGTACGCTGACCAGTACTAAGCCATTCTGGTCTGAGAACGCGCATGTGGTGCCGATGATTACCGGTGCGACCATTCTGTGCTTCTCGTTCCTCGGCTTTGACGGCATCAGTTCGCTGTCGGAAGAAACCAAAGACGCTGAACGTACCATCCCGCGCGCGATTTTCCTGACCGCGCTGATCGGTGGTGTGATCTTTATGGGTGTCTCTTACTTCCTGCAGCTGTACTTCCCGGACATCTCGCGCTTCCAGAATCCGGACTCTTCACAGCCTGAAATCATGCTGTTCGTGGCAGGTAAAGCACTGCAGATCGGCATCCTGATTTTCTCTGTGGTGACGGTACTGGCTTCCGGTATGGCCGCGCATGCAGGCGTATCGCGTCTGATGTACGTGATGGGCCGCGATGGCGTGTTCCCGCAGCGATTCTTTGGCTTCGTGCATCCGAAATACCGCACGCCGTCGCTGAACGTGCTGTTGGTGGGCGGCGTGGCGCTGCTGGCGATTAACTTCGACCTGGTCACTGCCACTGCGCTGATCAACTTCGGTGCGCTGGTGGCGTTCACCTTTGTGAACCTGTCAGTGATTGCGCAGTTCTGGATCCGCGAGAAGCGCAACAAGACGCTGAAAGACCACCTCAACTATCTGGTGCTGCCAGTGTTGGGTGCGTTAACGGTTGGCGCGTTGTGGATCAACCTGGAAGAGACCTCAATGGTGCTCGGCCTGGTGTGGGCAGCCATCGGTATTATTTACCTGGCGTTTGTTACCCGCACGTTCCGCAATCCGGTTCCGCAGTTCAGCGAAGAAGTGTAATTTTCGCTGCGCATTATGCGCATCGAATAAAGACTTCGTGTCGTACGCAAAAGGTCGCCAATATGGCGACCTTTTGCATTGATACCAGCAAACTCAACCCGCCAGCACCAACTCCCAATTCCCTGCACTTAACGTTTCGCGTCCTGCTTTACTCAGTTCCGTATCGGTAATCAAGGTATCAAAGCGCTCCAGCGGCAACGCCAGATGTGTAGCGATCTTGTTGTACTTCGAGCTGTCGCTTAGCAGCACGCGCTTGCTGCTGACATCGCTGGCGGCCAGCTTAACGGGCACCTTGTCCTCATCCGGCGTAAACAGGCCGCGCGGTCCCCAGCAAGAGGCCGAAATAAACGCGATATCAATCGCCAGCATACGCAAACTGCGCGCCGCCGCTTCGCCCACGCTCGAACGGTTTTCACGGCACACCGTACCGCCGGTGTGGATCAGCTTGCAGTCGCTGCTCTCCATCATTAAGCGAGCAATCACGAAATCGTTGGTCACCACCAGCAAATCTTCGCGCTCGACCAACTCGCGGGCCAGCGCCAGCGTGGTGGTGCCCGCATCGAGATAAATACAGCTGTTGCGCGGAATATGGCGTGCCGCAAACTGACCAATTGCCATCTTCTCGCTGCTGTACATGCTGGTTTTCGCCAGATGCGAAGGCTCAGCGGCCAGCCGATCGGCCGATCGCACGCCGCCAGAAACCGAGAGCACGGCACCTTGCTCCTCCAGCTTTTGCACATCGCGACGAATCGTCATGTGTGAAACGCCCAGACGCTCGGTCAGCTCGGCAATGCTCACCACGCCGCGTTCGGCAACCAGCGCTAAAATTTGTTGATGACGTTCTACCGGAATCACATGGCTCTCCCTGATTTATCATTTTTTCACATTGTAAGGCATCGATTCACAACCTGCAGCACAATTTATTCTGACAAATTGTGAGCTAAACCCCCGTTCCACGGGCTTTGGCGAGGGCGTTAAGGGTGTGAATCGATGTTATACGCTGTGCAGGTAAGTTAATTTTTGTGATTTACCGCACGTTTATCCGCCAGTAACTGCGGCAGAATTAACACCATTGAACAAAATATCACTTAAATTAACAACGGAGGTGTGCTGTGTCAGCAACCGTGAATAACATTGGCGTCATTGGTTTGGGTTCCATGGGCATGGGCGCAGCGCAGTCCTGTATTCGCGCTGGATTGAACACCTGGGGCGTTGATTTAAATCCGCAGGCGCTGGAAACACTGCGTCAGGCCGGTGCGCGTGACGCACAGTCTTCCGCTGCCAGCTTTGCCTCAGAGTTAGATGCCGTACTGCTGCTGGTGGTGAACGCCGCGCAGGTCAAAGCGATTCTGTTTGGTGAAACCGGTCTGGCGGCACAACTCAAGCCGGGCACGGTGGTGATGGTCTCTTCCACCATCTCTTCACAAGACGCGCAGGCGATTGAACAGCAGCTGGCACAACACCAACTGCTGATGCTGGATGCGCCAGTCTCAGGCGGTGCAGCGAAAGCCGCGGTCGGTGAGATGACAGTCATGGCATCAGGAAGCGATGAAGCCTTTGCGCTGCTGAAGCCGGTGCTGGATGCGGTGGCCGCCAAAGTGTATCGCGTGGGCAGTGAAATCGGCCTCGGCTCAACCGTTAAAATCATCCACCAACTGCTGGCGGGCGTGCACATTGCGGTGGGTGCTGAAGCGATGGCGCTGGCCGCTCGCGCAGGCATCCCACTCGACACCATGTATGACGTGGTGACCAACGCCGCCGGTAACTCGTGGATGTTTGAGAACCGCATGCGTCATGTGGTGGACGGCGACTACTCACCGAAATCTGCCGTCGATATCTTTGTGAAAGATCTCAACCTGGTGACAGACACCGCCAAATCATTGCATTTCCCACTGCCGCTGGCGTCGACCGCACTCAACATGTTTACCGAAGCCAGCAATGCCGGCCACGGTCGTGAAGATGACAGCGCAGTGATCAAGATTTTCAGCGGCATTACGCTGCCAGAGTCAAAGGAGAAGTAACCATGCGTTTAGGCGTGATTGCAGACGACTTTACTGGTGCAACGGACATTGCCAGTTTCCTGGTGCAGAACGGTCTGCCTACCATTCAGTTCAACGGCGTGCCGGAAAGTCATGACGATGTGAGCGCGCAGGCGATTGTCATCAGCCTGAAGTCACGCTCTTGCCCGGCGCAACAGGCGATTGATCAGTCTCTGGCAGCACTGACCTGGCTGCAACAGCAGGGCTGTGATCGTTTCTACTTTAAGTATTGCTCGACCTTCGACAGCACCGAGCACGGCAACATTGGCCCCGTCACCGATGCGTTGCTGGCCGCACTTGGCGAGACGCAAACGGTGATCTCGCCGTCGCTGCCGGTGAACGGTCGCACCGTGTATCAGGGCTATCTGTTTGTTGCTGACCAGCTGCTGTCTGAATCGGGCATGCGTCATCATCCGGTGACGCCAATGACCGACAGCAACCTGGTGCGCCTGATGACGCGCCAGGCAAAAGGGCAGGCGGCAGTGATTAACGCGGCGCAGCTGGATAAAGGCGCAGAAGCGGTGCGTGAACAGCTGGGCGTGCTGAAAGCGCAGGGCATCAACTATGTGGTGCTGGATGCGCTCAACGAACAGCATCTGCTGACGCAGGGCGAAGCGTTGAAAGAAACCGTGCTGGTGACCGGCGGGTCTGGTCTGGCGATCGGTATCGCACGCGCCTGGGCAACCCAGCAGCAAAACAGTGATGCCGAGCAAGCCGGACGCCCACAAGGCGAGCGTGCGGTGGTGATTTCTGGCTCTTGCTCGCAGATGACCAACCGTCAGGTACAGGCTTATCGCCAGCAGGCGCCTTCGCACGAAGTGTTGGTGGAGCGCTGCCTCGATGATGCGGAAAGTTACGCGCAAGAATTGTGCGAGTGGGTTGCCGCGAATCACCAGCAGCCTTTGGCACCACTGCTGTTCGCCACCGCCGATGCGCAACAACTGCAGGCGATTCAGCAGCAGTACGGTGCAGCGCGCAGCAGCGAAGCGGTTGAGCACTTGTTTGCCGCCGTGACCCGTGAGCTGAAATCGCGCGGATGGCAGCGCTTTATTGTCGCCGGTGGTGAGACTTCTGGCGTAGTCGCGCAGAGCCTGGGTGTCACGGCCTTCCACATCGGCCCGATGATCTCCCCTGGCGTGCCGTGGGTGCGCGACATTCATCAGCCGCTGTCGCTGGCACTGAAATCAGGCAACTTTGGCGACGAACAATTCTTTGCCCGCGCACAAACGGAGTTTTCAGCATGACCGAACAACAAGCACGCGAAGAGATGGTGCAGCTGGGCGCGTCCTTTTTCCAGCGCGGTTACGCCACCGGTTCAGCAGGCAATCTTTCACTGTTGCTGGAAGATGGCAACCTGCTGGCGACGCCTACCGGCTCCTGTCTCGGCGAACTGCAGGCCGATCGCCTGTCAAAAGTAACGATGCAGGGTGAGTGGATTTCGGGTGACAAGCCTTCGAAAGAAGTGGCATTTCACCGTGCGCTGTATCTGAACAATCTCGCCTGTAAAGCGGTGGTACACCTGCACAGCCACTATCTGACGGCGCTTTCGTGCCTCAACGATCTCGACAGCGAAAACTGCATCCGCCCGTTCACGCCTTACGTGGTGATGCGCGTGGGTGATGTGCCGGTGGTGCCGTACTACAAGCCGGGTGACGATCGCCTGGCTGAAGATCTTGCTCAGCTCGCGCCACGCTACAACGCGTTCCTGCTGGCCAATCACGGCCCGGTAGTGGTAGGAAAATCGCTGCGTGAAGCGGCGAATAACACTGAAGAACTGGAAGAGACCGCGCGTCTGATGTTCACGCTCGGCGACCGCTCGATTCGTTATCTGTCGGATAGCGAAGTGGCGGAATTGAGGAATTACTGATGCCTAAGTTTGCAGCCAATTTATCCACGCAGTTCGGCGAATTGCCGTTTATTGAACGCTTTGCCGCCGCGGCCAACGCCGGTTTCCGTGCCGTTGAGTTCCTGTTTCCGTATGACTATCCGGCCGAAGTGATTAAAGCTGAGCTGGAAAATCATCAGCTGGAGCTGGTGCTGTTCAACACCGCAGCCGGAAACGTGCAGGCGGGAGAGTGGGGCGTTTCTGCCATTCCTGGGCGTGAAGCCGAAGCGCGTGCCGATATCGATCGTGCACTGGACTATGCGCTGGCGCTCAACTGCCAACAGGTGCATGTAATGGCGGCAACGGTACCGAACGGGGCCGATCGTGCCGCTTACGAAGAGACCTTTGTGCGCAATATGCATTACGCCGCGGAGCGGTTTGCGCCGCACGGTATTCGCCTGTTGCTGGAAGCACTCAATCCGGTGACTAAACCGAACTATCTCTACTCCAGTCAGTATCAGACGCTGGCGATGATGGAACGTATCGATCGTCCGAATGTGTTCACGCAGCTGGACCTGTTCCATGCGCAACTGGTGGATGGCAACCTCAGCCACTTGATTCGCGAATACGCCGGACGTTATCGCCATATCCAGATCGCCTCTGCGCCGCATCGTCATGAACCGGACGAAGGCGAGCTTAACTATCCGTACCTGTTCAACCTGTTGGATGAAGTGGGTTATGACGGTTGGGTGGGTTGCGAATACTTCCCACGCGGCCGCACCGAAGCGGGCCTCGGCTGGTTCGCGCCTTACGCGAAATAACCTTTGTTGTACCGCCCAGCACAGCGCGTTGCGCCCTGTGCGGGCGAAGTCTTACCTGAATTCATAAAACATTAAAAATATACCCAAGCACCCCCTAAATAATTCGAGCTGCACGGACCCCACGCACCTGCAGCTTGAAGTATGACGGGGGAAATTGAATTAGAGGTTTATCATGTCTACCGCGTTGCTGTTAGCCATCGCTACTGCCAGCATTGTGATACTGCTGCTGTTGGTGATTAAAGCCAAAGTCCATCCGTTTGTTGCTTTACTGATTGTCAGTTTGATCGTCGCCATCAGCACCGGTATCCCGGCTGATAAGATCATGGAAACCATCTTTAGCGGCATGGGCAACCTGCTGGGTCATATCACCATTATCATCGTGTTGGGGGCGATGCTCGGTGCGGTGATTGAAGCCTCGGGCGGTGCCGAATCGCTGGCGCAGCGCTTCAGTAAGTCGCTCGGGATCAAACGTACCGTGGCCGCGCTGACCATGGCCGCATTTATCCTCGGTATCCCGGTGTTCTTTGAGGTCGGCTTCATCATTGTGATCCCGCTGATCTACGGCTTCACCAAAGTCGCGCGCGTCTCGCCGCTGAAGTTTGGTTTGCCGATGGCAGGCGTGATGTTAACCGTGCATGTGGCGCTGCCAACCCATCCCGGCGCAGCCGCGGCGGCCGGTATTCTGCATACCGATATGGGTTGGCTGATGATGCTCGGCATCCTGATCTCCATTCCGGTAGGCATTGTCGGCTATTACGTCGCGAAAGCGATGAACCTGCGCCAGTACCATCTTTCAGTGAAGGTTCTGGAGCAGTTACAGCTGGCAAAACCAGAAGGCACACCCAAAAACGACGTTCCACCGCCGGGCGCGATGACCATCGCCGGTTTGATTGTGGTACCGATTGTGTTGATCGTGCTGGGAACGCTGGCGCATACCATGCTGGCGGAAGGCAGTATTCTGCGTGATGTGATGACAGTGATTGGTAACCCGCCGATTGCGCTGTTAATCGCCCTGGCACTGGCGGCATGGTTCCTCGGTGTGCGTCGTGGCTGGAGTAAAGAGAAGCTGGAAGATCTGACCGGTCGCGCGATTCCTAGTTCCGCGAGTGTGATTCTGGTGGCGGGTGCGGGCGGTGCGTTCGGTAAAGTGCTGGTGGAATCTGGCGTGGGTAAAGCGCTGGCGGTTACGCTGGAAACCTTGCATCTGCCCCTGGTGCCTGCAGCCTTTATTCTGTCTCTGGCACTGCGCGCGTCACAGGGTTCGGCCACGGTAGCGATTCTCACCACCAGCGGCTTGTTGAGCCAGGCGGTAGGCGATGTGACCGATATGCAGCGCGTACTGGTAACTCTGGCGGCATGCTTTGGTGGCCTGGGCTTGTCCCACGTTAACGATGCTGGTTTCTGGGTGGTGACGCGCTATCTGGGGCTGTCGGTTGCGGATGGTCTGAAGACCTGGACCGTACTGACCACGCTGATGGGCTTGAGCGGTTTTGCACTCACCTGGATGGTGTGGGGATTGATTTAAACTGAATGACATCGCGCGGCGGCAAGGGTGAAAATCTATTGTAGCCGCGCGATTGATTGATGGCAGTTACGACACCAACTCCTGCGCATACAAATACAGCGCCTTCAGCTGTGTCATCTTATCTGCATTGCCTTCATGCAAACTCGCCAGCGACTCCAGTTCCAGCAAGAAAGACTGCACACGATCGGCATTCAGCACTTCGCGGCGATGCTGCAGCCAGCGCTGCTGCTCTTGATCATCCAGCGTGCCGGGGAAGTTACGCGCACGATAGCGGAACAGCAGCTTCGCGATACGCTTATCGTCAAAGGTTAAATCCAGCGCCGGTAAATTCTGCGGTGGCGTCTGACGCACAATGTTCATCGCCGCGCGATCCGCATCGCTGAAGAAACCGTCATACAGCTGTGCATCGACATCGTCCGATGGCTTAAACGGCTCGGCTTCCGCAAACAGCGTCACCGCTTTTTCACGCACTTCGGCATGCTGACGCAGCAGCGCCAGGTTCGCCAGGCAGCGCTCACGATCAATATTCAGCCGCGCAGCATCTTCCGGACGCAAGGTATTGGCCGGTGCCAGCACCGGACACTTATTAATATGCACCAGCTTGATCGGCACCGCCGTGCGATCGCCCAGTTCACTCTGTTTGGTATACAGCCGCTCGCGCAGCTCATCCGCATCCAGATCCAGCAGTGGCTGCATATCGCCCGCCAGATCCACCACGATCAACGCATTGCGGTTATCCGGATGCCACGCCACAGGCACCACCCAACTGGTATTGCCACGCGCCGCGCCGAACATGCCGGAGACGTGTACCAGCGGTTTCATCTGCGGAATATCAATCAGGTTCATCAACTTTTGCTTGTTGCGATGGCTAAACAGAAACTCGAACAGCTTCGGCTGCTTCTCTTTCACCAGTTTCGCCATCGCCAGGGTCGCATACACATCGGACATTGCATCGTGCGCCTGCTCGTGTGCCACGTCGTTAGCCTTAGTGAGATGCTCCAGCTTAAAGCTTGGGAAGCCGTCATCATTCTCCGGCCAGACAATGCCTTCCGGGCGCAGGGCATAGCAGGCGCGCATCACATCCAGCAGATCCCAGCGCGAGTTGCCGTTTTGCCAGCTCCAGCCGTAAGGATCGAAGAAGTTGCGATAGAAGATATTGCGCGTCACTTCATCATCGAAGCGCACGTTGTTGTAACCAATCACACAGGTTTGCGGCTCGGTAAACAGCCCATGAATACGTTCAGCAAACGCTGTTTCCGTCACGCCACGCGCTTTAGCCACCTGTGGCGTAATGCCGGTGATCATCACCGCTTCCGGCTGCGGCAAATAGTCATCAGCGGGCTGGCAGTAGAACACCTGCGGTTCACCCACCGCATTGAAATCTTTGTCGGTACGCAGGCCAGCAAACTGCGCCGGGCGGTCCAGCGAAGGACTTTTGCCGAAGGTTTCGTAATCGTGAAACAAGAAGGTGAACTCAGAGGCGGGCACGGCGGTATCCTGGCTGTTGAAAATCAACGCACAGAATAGTCGCGTGCCGGGTGGAGCACAACCTTGTTTGCCATTGCTGCAGGCAGGCGCGCAGCATTTGTCCGCAGTTCATACTTTTTTTCAATTTATTCAACTATCCCGACGCTAATTGCCGTAAAACGTGCGGCGGTAAATTCATTTTTTTGATTTGAGGAAGAAGTGTTGAAAAGGCGTCTGCTGGTAACTGTATCTGGATTGATTGTTTGGGCATCGCTGGCGCAGGCTGACGACAGCATGCCATTCCCCATGACGCCTCCGCCGATTGATGCAGCCTCATGGGTGCTGATGGACGCCACCACTGGCCAGATCCTCACCGCGGGCAATCCCGATGAAGAGCGTAACCCGGCGAGCCTCACCAAGCTGATGACCGGCTATGTGGTGGATCGCGCGGTCGATCAGAAAAAAATCACCCGTGATGATTACGTCACCGTGGGCAAAGATGCCTGGGCGGCGGGCAATCCGGTGTTCAAAGGCTCCTCACTGATGTTCCTCAAGCCGGGTGATAAAGTCACCGTGCGCGATCTGATGCGCGGAGTGATCATCGATTCCGGTAACGATGCCTGCGTGGCGCTGGCCGATTATGTGGCGGGCAGCCAGGACAGCTTCGTCAATATGATGAACAGCTACGTGCAGAAGCTGGGTCTGACGCACACCCATTTTGAAACCGTGCACGGTCTGGATGCACCGGGTCAACACACCACCGCGCGCGATCTGGCGGTGCTGTCACGCGCCATTATCAGCGGCGAGCAAGATTTCTATGCTATGTACGCCGAGAAAACCCTGAGCTGGAACGGCATCACGCAGAACAACCGTAACGGTTTGCTGTGGGATCAAAACCTTCATGTTGATGGCATGAAAACAGGCCATACTGAATCAGCAGGCTTCAATATCATCGCGTCAAATGTGGTCGGCCGTCATCGCTTGATTGCCGTGATCATGGGCGGTAAAAGTTCGAAAGGGCGTGAAGAGCAGGCGCGTAAGCTGTTGGTGTGGGGCCAGAATAACTTCGACACTGTGCAGCTGTTCCATGCCGGAAAGAAGATTGGCACCGAGAACGTCTGGTACGGCAATCCGCATAAGGTGGATGTCGGCACCACGCAGGATATCTTCCTGTCGCTGCCGCGCACTGAAGTCTCAAACGTGATGGCGAAGTATGTGATCGATCGCAAAGATCTGGAAGCGCCGTTGAAAGCGGGCGAGCAGATTGGTGAGATTCAGGTGCTGGATAAAGACAAGCAGCTGGCGAGTTATCCGCTGTATGCCTTACAAGGCGTGGATAAAGCCGGCATTATCACGCGCATCAGCGACTACGTGAAACAGAAACTGTAAACCGCAGCGGATGGCATCGCCGCTCCCGTCCTTAACGGCATGGGAGTGGCATTGAAAGGCTTTCTGCTGCTGAACGGAGGCAAAAGCATGAAAGCATCAATCGTTGAGCGTCATCCTCAAAGCTGGCTGGGCTATCATCTGCAGGGGCCGTGGCAGGAAACGGTGCCGCGTGGTTTCAATCAGCTGAAAAGTTGGGTCCAGCAACACGGCGTCATCGGCGAATGGCTGGCGATTTACTACGGGAATCCGGAAGTTATACCGCCAGAAGAACTGCGTGTTGAAACGGTGATCACCGCACCCACCGATGCCGTGCCTTCTTATGGCGACGATATCGAACAAGGATTGCTGCCCGGCGGCCAGTATTTCCACGCGCGTATGGAAGTAGCGAATAACGACTTCATTACCGCCTGGCGTAGCCTGTTTGATCATCTCAAGACGCAATCCGACTGGCAGGTGGATAATCGTCCGTGCTTTGAACATTATCTTTCTGATGGCACGGACAGCGGCGACTGGCTGGTGGATATGTACATCCCGGTACGCGCAGCCGACTAATATCACCAGTGCGTTACTTCGATGTTTCACAAGCGAAAACCAGATGTAGCGCACTTGTTGAATTGCAAAAAAAGAAGGGAAAAGTGGTGAGCAGCACTCAATGTTCACGCTGCGCCAGGGTAACATAGCGCGCAAATTTTTATCGTTTCCGGACCACCATGTTACGCGCCGACAAACCTATCTCCACCATTGAGTTCTGGTTCTACCGCCATTATCGCGCCGTCCACGGCGTGCGCATCGCTATCGCCTTTGTGCTGTGTTTCGTGTTTGTGCGGTTGACCGACATTCCGGAAGGGACCTGGCCGCTGATTACGCTGGTGGTGGTGATGGGACCGATCTCAACCTGGGGCAATGTGTTCCCCCGCGTGATTCAGCGTATTAGCGGCACCTTTGCCGGGCTGGCATCCGGGTTGATTGCCCTCAAGCTGGAGCTGATTTCGCTGCCCATGATGCTGGCATGGTGTTTTGTGGTGATGATCATCTGCGGCTATCTGACGCTGGGAAAACACCCGTATATGGCATTGCTGATTGGCATCACGCTCGGCGTGGTGGTCGGTGCGCCAGCAGGGGATTTTACCGTGGCGCTGTGGCGCGGCGGCGATGTGATCCTCGGTTCGATCATGGCGCTGTTGTTCAGTGCCATTCTGGCGCAGCGCGCTTATACCCACTGGCGCATTCAGCTGTCGGATTCGTTTATCGCCATGGCGAAACTGCACCACACCGGTTTTTCCGCCAACCTGCTGGAAAAACCGCGACTCAACAAACCGTTCCAGAAACAGCTCAACAGCGTGATCAAGATGCGCTCGCTGTTGGAACCGGCCAGCAAAGAGACGCGTATTCCGAAATCGGTGTTTGAAGCGATTCAGACCATCAACCGTAATATGGTTAACACCATGCAGATGCAAATTGATGCATGGTGGTCATCGCGTGAGAGCCATCTGCTGCTGTTAAACGCCCCGACGCTGCGCCGTAGCCAGAAGATGACCGAAGACACCCTGAACGCGCTGGCCACGCTGATGGTGAAAGGGGAGACGGAACAGGTGATCGCTAACAGTCATGAGCTGGAAGAGATAACTCAGGAACTGGAGCAGCTGATTGCCAATCGCAGCGGCCGCTTAGAGACCACGGCGATCTACGGCTACGTGTGGCTGAGCCTGGAACAGGCGCGTCAACTGGAGCGTATAACGGACCTGGTTCGCCTGGCATTGCGCAAATAGTTTTCTCAGGCAATGACTTAATGTGAATCACCCATTCTTTGCGCTAAGATAAGTGCCAGTCCGAATTTAGCTGTGAAAATTGCTTTCACATTAAGTCAGCCGCTAAGCTGTAGCTCATGACTATTCCGCCTGCCGCGGCAGGCTCAAAGAAAGGTGCCAACATGGAAAATGCCAAGCAATCGTTTCAGGACGTTCTGGAGTTTGTGCGTATGTTTCGTCGTAAAAACAAACTGCAGCGCGAAATCGTGGATAACGAGAAGAAAGTCCGTGATAACCAGAAACGTGTGTTGCTGCTGGACAACCTGAGCGAGTACATCAAACCAGGCATGAGCGTTGAAGCGATTCAGGAAATTATTGCGTCAATGCGTGTGGATTATGAAGACCGCGTCGATGAGTACATCATCAAAAACGCTGATCTGTCGAAAGAGCGTCGCGAGCTGTCGAAGAAGTTGAAAGCGATGGGCGAGCCAAAGCCACAGTGATTTTCCAGGTGCGCAGCCAGGCGCACCTCAGGCTTTCTACCCGAAGAGTCGCCATTTATGGCGACTTTTTTAATGCGCGCGCGAGTGCCTGCAACTGCTGTGCAATCTCCGCCACATCCACACCGTCTTGCAACGGCGTCGCGGTGGTTTCACGCAGCACCAGTTCCGTCTCCAGCGCGGTTTCCTCGGCATCAGCCCCTTCCAGCACAGCCAGTAAGCGATCCACGCTGACGGCACCCAACTGCTGCAAATCCTGTCGCACGGTGGTGAGCGGCGGCTGATACCATGCGCTTTCAGCAGTATCGTCGTAGCCGATGATCGAGATCTCAGCCGGGATTCTCACGCCGTGTTGATGCAGCGCACGCATCGCCCCCAGCGCCATTTGATCGTTGGCGACTAACAGCGCCTGCGGTAGCCGATCGGGCAATAACGTTAACAATGCCTGATAGCCTGATTGCGCACTCCAGTCGCCGTAAAGCACACACTCGGGCACCAACTGATGTGATGCCAGCGCCTGCTGCCATGCGCTGAACCGGGCTCGCGCGGATGCCGAACTTTCCGGCCCGTTTAGCACGCCAATCTGACGATGACCGAGCGCGATAAGATGTTCCACCGCCTGCCACGCACCTGACTCGCTTTGATACTGACACTGTGCCACCTCGGCCTGGCGCTCGACATCCAGAAACAGCGTGGGTTTGTTGCCGCACTGCTGCTGCACCTGCGCCGCCTGTTCGGCATCCAACGGCAGATTAATCAGCAGCGCATCGACGCGCTGCGCCAGCAGTTCATTCACCGTATCCTGCGCGTGACCCGCAGCATGCGCCATGGCGATCACCAGGTGATAGCCCTGCGCGGCAGCGCGCTGCTGGATCGCCGAGGCAATCTGCGCGGGCGCCATCAGTGCCAGATCGCTGGTCGCCAGCCCCAAAGTCCGCGTGGCCTTGCCTGCCAGCTGCTGCGCCACACGGTTTGGCACGTAATTGAGCTGCTGCATGGCGGCTTCCACTTTGGCGCGCGTGCGCGGAGAAACCTGCACGGAATGGTTAAGCACGCGGGAAACGGTTTGATAAGAAACCCCGGCCAGTTGGGCAACATCGTCGAGGGTGACGGAACGCGCAGTCATGAAACTCTCCTGAATATGATAGCGGCGAGTGTAGCAAATTTTTCTCTGTTGGCCCCGAGTTAAGCCGCTACACTGCCAGTGTCAATGCGAGGAGAACGCGATGCAGCTCAACGACCAACAGATTCAGGATATTAATATCATTGCCGCCTGGCTGGCGCTCGACCACATGCCGGTGGATGGCACAGTAGAAGTGGATTTGGCGATTCTTGCCGGTCACGCGGTACTGCCGAATGTCGAAGGGGTGATTGCGCTGGCGAAAAAGTATCAGCTGCCGCTGCTGATCAGCGGTGGCATCGGTCACTCCACCGGCTTACTGGCGGAGATGATCGCTAATCATCCGCTGTATCGTCAGATTTCTACGCATGCGAAAAGCGAAGCGGAATTGCTGGCCGATATGGCGCGGGTGTTTGCTGCGCTGCCGGACGAGCAGCTGCTGCTGGAAACCGCCTCACGCAACGGCGGCGAGAATGCGATCTTCAGCCAGAAATTGCTCGATGAGCAGGATTGGCATCCGCAGCACGTGTTGTTGGTGCAGGACCCGCTGATGCAACGCCGTAGCTGGGAAACCTTCCGCTATCAGTGGCGCGACCGTGCCGATGCGCCGGAGTTTATCAGCTGGCCGGTATTCACCCCGCAGGTGATGATGGATGCCGGTATGCTGCGCATCATCGGTGCGCCACCGCAGGGATTGTGGTCAATGGAGCGTTTTCTGTCGCTGCTGATGGGGGAAATCCAGCGCCTGCGTGATGATGAAAACGGCTACGGCCCGCGCGGTAAGGGATTCATCGGACACGTCGATATACCCGATGACGTCGAAGCAGGCTGGCAGCGATTGATGCAGCTGCCCGGCGTGCAAACGCGTCTGGGATAACACGCATATAACCCCGTAGCGGCGCAATTCATTGCGCATTAATCAGCGAATTAGCCTTCTCAGATTCGCGCGATAAATCGCGCCGCAACGGTATTAACCCGCGATTTAACGGTTCTGCAAATACACCTGCAAATTCACATACACCGCATTCAGCAACGGTGTGTTCACGCCATTGCGCGCGCCGCGCACCAGCAAATCACCGATAACCTGGTCCGCTTCAATCTCATAACCCTGGGTTAAATCGCGATACATCGACGACGTCATCGCCACCTGCGGATTATTCAGCGTTTCATAAATCTTGGCGGTCACCGCTGGGCGTTCTTTGTAACCATCGGCACCGATCACCGACAGCACTTCAGCGAAAATACCCTGCAACAACGCTTCACCGCCCTGAGAGCGCAACACCTGCTGCGTGTTTCCGCGTGCAATGCAGCACACCGCACCCAACGTGCTCAGCAGCAGCCATTTTTCCCACAGCTCGCTGATGATGTTGTCAGCAAAAACGCTGTCGAACTGCGCCACCTTCAGCATTTCATCGACACGTTGCAGACGCGCATCGTTTTCGCCCTCCAGCGCGCCGTAATAGAGAATATGCAGCGGCGTCATCTGCACCACTTCACCTTGTTCACCCAGCGTGGCGTTGATTTTGCACAGGCCGCCAATCACTTTGTCGCCAAAGCGCGCGCGCAGCGTATCGATGTGGCGCATGCCGTTGAGGATCGGCATGATCAAAGTGTCAGGCCCGACGGCTGGCGCGATATCTTCAATCGCCTGATCCAGACCAAAGCTTTTCACCGTCAGGATAATCAGATCAAACTGACCTTTAAGCTGGCCGGTTTGCGCCAGCTGCGGCTGAATCACTTCCGTACCGCCCGGCGTTTTCAGCACCAGACCGCTTTGTTGCAGCTGTTGAAAACGGCGCTCGCGCACCAGAAAAGTCACATCACGTCCTGCTTGCGCCAGACGTGCACCGAAATACCCGCCGGTGGCACCGGCGCCGACAACCAGAATGCGCATGGTTAGATTTCCCGTTGAGAGTGAGACCCTTACCATAAATCGCCAGGGATAAGCTTGCCAGCCCGGAAATGCTGAAACCGTCACAAGATTTTTCCGATGGCTATAAAAGGCTCAAACTGTTCGTATTTACTCGTACAATAGGTCTAAGCTGTTGCGCAGCGGCGGGCAACGGTGCTCGCCCACTTTTCAGTCGAACAGACTAAGGACGCATCATGCCCCGACCCCTACCTATCGAACGTTATCGCAACATCGGCATCTCCGCGCACATCGATGCCGGTAAAACCACCACTACCGAGCGCATTCTGTTTTACACCGGGATGAGTCACAAGTTGGGTGAAGTGCACGATGGCGCGGCAACCACCGACTGGATGGCGCAGGAGCAGGAGCGTGGCATCACCATTACCTCGGCGGCAGTGAGCTGCTATTGGCCGGGCATGGATGGCAGCTTCACGCCGCATCGTATCAACATCATCGATACTCCCGGACACGTCGATTTCACCATCGAAGTGGAGCGCTCCATGCGCGTGCTGGATGGCGCGGTGATGGTGTACGACGCCGTCGGTGGCGTGCAGCCGCAGTCGGAAACCGTGTGGCGTCAGGCCAACAAATATCACGTACCGCGCATTGCGTTCGTCAACAAGATGGATCGCCAGGGTGCGGACTTCTTCCGCGTGGTGCAGATGATGAAAGACCGTCTGCATGCCAACCCGGTGCCGATTGTGATTCCGATTGGTGCGGAAGAGCACTTTGCGGGCGTAGTGGATCTCAACAAGATGCGCGCCATCTACTGGGATGAGGCCAGCCAGGGCATGACGTTTAGCTACGCGCCGATCCCGGATGAACTGCAGGCGCTGGCCGCCGAATGGCGTGAAAACATGGTGGCGGCAGCCGCAGAAGCCAACGACACGCTAATGGACCGTTATCTGGAGCAGGGCGACCTCAGTGAAGACGAGGTGATCGCCGGATTACGTCAACGCACCTTAATTGGCGAGATCCAGCCGATGCTGTGCGGCAGTGCGTTCAAAAACAAGGGCGTGCAGCGCATGCTCGATGCGGTGATCGAACTGATGCCGTCACCGCTGGATGTCCCTGCCGTGTCAGGCGTGAATGAAAAGGGCGAGCACGACGAACGTCATGCTGATGATGAAGAACCGTTCTCGGCGCTGGCCTTCAAGCTGATGAGCGATCCCTACGTGGGTCAGTTGACCTTTGTGCGCGTTTATTCCGGTGTGCTGCGTAAAGGCGACAGCGTGTGGAATGCGGTGAAAGGGCGTAAAGAGCGCATCGGTCGCATTGTGCAGATGCAGGCCAACGACCGCATCGAAATTGATGAGATCCGTGCCGGTGATATTGCCGCATGTGTCGGCTTAAAAGAGGTCACTACCGGCGAAACGTTGTGCGATCCGCATGCCATTATCACCCTGGAACGCATGGAGTTCCCGGACCCGGTGATCTCGCTGTCGATTGAGCCGAAAACCAAGGCGGATCAGGAGAAAATGGGCCTGGCGCTGCAGCGACTGGCGGCGGAAGATCCCTCGTTCCGCCTGCACACCGATGAAGAGTCGGGCCAGACCATTATCTCGGGTATGGGCGAATTGCATCTGGAGATTATCGTTGATCGCATGAAGCGTGAATTTGGCGTGGAAGCCAATATCGGTCGCCCACAGGTCACCTATCGCGAGACCATTCGTAAGACGGTACGCGAAGTGGAAGGCAAGTTTGTGCGGCAGTCGGGCGGTAAAGGGCAGTACGGCCACGTGGTGCTGACGCTGGAACCGCAGGCGGCCGGTACTGGTTTTGCCTTTGAAGATGCCACCAAAGGCGGCGTGGTGCCGCGCGAGTTTATTCCTTCCATCGAGAAGGGGATTCGTGAAGCGCTGAACAGCGGCGTGCTGGCCGGCTATCCGGTGGTGGATCTGAAAGCCACGCTGACCTTCGGTTCGTATCACGACGTCGATTCCTCGGAAATGGCATTCCGCATGGCAGCGATTTTGGCTTCAAAGCGGCCGCGAAACAGGCCGAACCGGTGATTCTGGAACCGCTGATGCAGGTGGAGGTGGAAACGCCGGAAGAGTATGCCGGTGGCGTGATGGGCGATCTCTCCTCGCGTCGCGGTACGCTGCAGGGCATGGACGAACGCTTTGGTGCGCGCATTATTCGCGCTGAGGTGCCGCTGTCGGAAATGTTTGGCTACGCCACCACGCTGCGATCCATGTCGCAAGGCCGCGCCACTTACAGTATGGAATTCGCGCATTACGCTGAGGCGCCACGCAATGTGGCCGAGAGTATTATCGCGAAACGTGCGGAGTAACAGGCTGGCGGCAGGGATGCCGTATTAAAATAATGCGCGATGAATCGTGCCGCTACCCATTGATACTTGATTCGTAGCAGCGCAATTTATTGCGCTTTTTTTCGTCCTTAAATCATTTCATCACATCGATTGCCAATATTGTCGTTTTACATTTATTTGTCCAAATTTTAATAATTTAGCGGGAATTAAAATCAGGCCTGAATATGGCCATTTAAAATAACACCTGCAATCACCAAGGATTATATGAAATTTAATGCGATAACTCTGGCGCTGAGCATCAGCCTGCTCGGCAGCGCCATCAATGCTCACGCCGCTGAGAAACCCGTGAGCGGCGGTAGCCTGACGGTGGGCGTCGAAACCGAACCTACCACCTTTAACCCGCAACTTAATGGTCAGGACAAAGCCGAGATCACGCTGCGTAATTTCTGGGAATCGTTGCTGGCACGCCGCCCGGATGGCAGTTTTGTTCCCTGGCTGGCACAGAGTTACGAGGTGAGCGCCGATGGCAAAACTATCCGGTTCAACCTGCGCCAGGATGTCACGTTCTCTAACGGCGAAAAACTGGATGCCAACGCGGTGGCGGACAACTTCCGCCAAACGCAGGTGGCACAGTACTGCGCCGGAACCAGTCTGTGCTTGATGGGATCGCACATCGACAAAATTGAAATACCGGACAATCGCACCGTGGTGATCACGCTCAAGGACGTCTATTCACCGTTCCTGTCGTTTGCCGCGGGATTGCAGATTCTGGCCCCGGCGAGTTGGAAATCACCGCAGCTGAAGTCGGGCGGAAAAGATATCGCCGGGACCGGGCCTTTTATTCTCGACAGCTACGAGAAAGGCCAGCAGGTGACCTTCGTCAAGAACCCGAAATATCACTGGGCACCGGCTACCGCGAAGCATCAAGGACCGGCGTATCTTGATCGTGTCACCTATCGCTTCCTGCCTGAATCCTCGGTGCGCACCGGTGCACTGCTGTCCGGCCAGGTCGACGTTATCGAAGGCATTTCCGGTAATGATGCCGGTGAATTCAAAGACAACGCGGATTTCACCTATCAGCATGCACTCAACACCGGCACGCCTTACTCGTTGTTCCTCAACGTAGAATACGGCCCAACCCAGGATGTAAAAGTGCGTCAGGCGCTGCTGCAGGGGCTGGAGATCGATCCGCTGCTGAAGTCGGTGTATCGCGGTGAACGTACCCGTGCATGGGGCATCACCTCGCCGCTGGATCCGCTGTACAACAAGGAGCTGGAAGGGAAATACGGCAACAACCCGGATGCGGCCAACAAGCTGCTGGATGAGGCAGGCTGGCAAACGCGTGACAGCGAAGGCTACCGCACCAAAAACGGTGAGCGTTTGCGTATTGAGTTGATTCAGGCGCAGGCCACGGTGCGTGACCAGCGCGACGTACTGCTGCAGGCGATTCAGGCACAGGCGCGTCAGCGTTTGGGCATCGATCTCAAACTGAATTATGTTGATTCAGGCACCTATGTCGATGTGCGTAAAAGCGGTAAGTTTGGCACCATCGCCAACTCCAACACGCCGACGGATGGCGTAGATATTGAAAACCACTACCGTCCGATAGCGCAAGGCGGCGCGATTAACTACAGCCGCGTCAACGATGCCAATATCAATGCGTTGCTGGATAAAGCCGCCGCGACCTTGGATCTCAATCAACGTCGCCAGTTCTACAGCGAACTGCAACAGCGTGCGTTACCGCAGCTGGCCTTGGCGGTGCCGCTGTATGAGCCGGAAGATCAACTTGCCGCTGCCAGTTACGTGCATGATTACGGTTTCCGCAGTTATAAGCAGATGCCGGAAAGTGTTTATGATGTGTGGGTAAGCCAGCATTAATAAAAATCGCGATGCATAATAAATGTGCACGCGACGAACATCGTGATCATTAATTCCAGGGTCGTCATTTATGACGACCTTTATTTATTGCGGTATCTGCCTGCCCGAATCCCACAATCAACAAATCGATTGCCACTATTCTCGTTTTACTTTATTTCGCTGTATTTCAATAATTCCCTGAAGATAAATTCAGGAACACCCAACATGAGCCAGTCCATTCAGGTCGCTAAGCCCGACGACGCGGAAGAAATCTTTGCGCTATTACAACGCGCCTATGCCTCGCTGGTCGCGCTGGATGTGCATTTCACCATTTCACAGGGCAACGTCGAGCAGGTCCGCCGGGTCATCGAAAATGAAACCGTGCTGGTGCTGCGCAAATGGAAACGCGCGGTCGCGACCGTCACGGTACGGTTTCCGTGGCAGCAGGATCAGGACGCACCGTCGTCACTGCCGTTTATCCACTGGTTCGCCGTGGACCCGGACTACAAAGGGCAGGGCTATGGTCGGGACATCATCAGTTATGCCGAACAAACGTTGCTGAAAGAAACCCTGAAAGCGCCGGGTGTTTATCTGGCCACCGCGATTAAACATCCGTGGTTGAGTGAGCTGTATCTGCGTCGCGGTTATCAGCCTTTTCATCACCGTACTAATGCCCTGGGCGAAGCGCTGGTGTTCCTGAAAAAGGAATTTCACCCGTCGCCCATCGCCAAAATTGCCTGACTCACACCTTAAAATAACAGGGACATTATGAAAGCGAATTCCATCACGCTGGCACTGGGGCTGGCGTGCCTGCTGGGCAGTACCAGTGCCCTCGCCGCCGAGCAACCGCGCAGCGGCGGCTCACTCACCTATGGTGTGGAAACCGAGCCGGTGCCGTTTAACCCACAGCTCAACGGTCAGTCGAAAGCGGAAGTCACGCTGCGTAATGTATGGGAGTCACTGCTGGCCCGTCGCACCGACGGCAGCTTCGTGCCGTGGCTGGCCACCGCCTATGACGTCAGCGCGGATGGCAAAACCTATCGCTTCACGCTGCGCCGCGATGTCACCTTCTCGAATGGCGAAAAATTAGATGCCAACAACGCCGTGGCGGAGAACTTCCGTCATGTGCAGGACCCGAAATACTGCGCTGGCACCAGCATTTGTGCCCTGAGCGCCCGCATTGCCAGCGTTGATACGCCGGACAGCAACACCGTGGTGATCACGCTAAAACAAGGCTATGCGCCATTCCTCTCGTTCGCCGCGAAATTGCAGATTCTGGCCCCGGCAAGCTGGCAGTCACCGCAGCTGAAGGCGGGGGGGAAAGAGATCGCCGGTACCGGGCCGTTTATCATCGAAAGCTACGAAAAAGGGCAGCAGGTGACCTTTGTGCGCAATCCGCACTATCACTGGGCGCCAGCCACTGCGCATCATCAAGGTCCGGCCTACCTCGAGCGCGTCACCTATCGCTTCCTGCCAGAGTCCTCAGTACGCACCGGCGCGCTGTTATCGGGTCAGTTGGATGTGATTGAAGGCATCTCAGGTAACGATGCCAGCGAGTTCAAAGACAACAGCGATTTTACCTACCAGCACGCCCTCAATACCGGCACGCCGTATTCGCTGTTCCTCAACGTGGAATATGGCCCAACGCAGGACGTGAAAGTGCGTCAGGCGCTGCTGCAGGGGCTGGATATCGATCCGCTGCTGAAGTCGGTGTACCGCGGCGAACGCACCCGAGCATGGGGCATTACCTCGCCGGTGGACCCGCTGTACAACAACGATCTTGAAGGCCAGTACGGCAATAACCCCACAGCGGCAAATAAGCTGCTGGATGAAGCCGGATGGCAAACGCGTGACAGCGACGGTTTCCGCAGTAAAGACGGCCAGCGCCTGCGCATTGAAGTGATTCAGGCCCAGGCCACGGTGCGCGACCAGCGCGATGTGCTGTTGCAGGCCATTCAGGCTCAGGCGCGCCAGCGGCTCGGCGTGGAGATCGCATTGCGCTACGTCGATTCCGGCACTTATGCCGAGGTGCGCAACAGCGGTCACTTTGGTTCGATAGCGAACTCGAACACCGAAACGGATGGCATCGATATCGAAAACCACTACCGTCCGGTCAACGCCGGCGGGCCGATCAACTACAGCCGCGTCAACAGCCCTGAAATCAATGGCTGGCTCGATCAGGCAGCGGCCACCCTGGATATCAATCATCGTCGTAAGTTCTACAGCCAGCTACAGCAGTACGCACTGCCGCAACAGGCGCTGGCTATCCCGTTGTATGAACCCGAAGACCAGATTGCTACCGCGCGCTATGTGCACGGAGCCGGCTTCCGCAGCTACAAGCAGATGCCGGAGAACGCATACGACATCTGGCTCAGCGACCATTAATCAGGAGGCGAAGATGAGTCTGGAAAGCATCGTTACCCGCACACCGCAACCGCGTCGGCCTTCGATCTGGCGCAGCGAGCTGTCGCGTCGTATTGTCGGCCGCCTGCTCGGTGGCGTGCTGGTGCTGTGGGCTGCCGTGACGCTGGCGTTTCTCGGCGTGCATCTGGCACCCGGCGATATCGTCAGTTTGCTGATTGGCGAACAGCTGCGCACGCCGGCGATTGAAGCCGCGATCCGTGCCGAGTGGGGACTGAATGAACCGCTGTGGTGGCAATATCTGCACTACCTGTGGCGCGTGCTGCACGGCGATTTTGGCCGATCCTACATTCTCAATACCGACGTCAGTTATCTGCTGTCGACCCAGCTGTGGCCCACCATCAAGCTGACGCTGGCAGCGTTGGGGGTGAGCATTCTGTTTGCGGTGGTGATCGCCGTGGCGACCGCGCACCGACGCATTGGCCGTCGTATCGCCAACGGGCTGGAACTGCTGCTGGCGTCAACGCCTTCGTTCTGGATGGGCATCGTGCTGCTGTTTATTTTCAGCTTCACGCTGCGCTGGTTCCCGGTGGCAGGTGACCGTTCGTTGTCATCGCTGGTATTACCGGCGCTGGCGTTGGGCCTGGCGCAAGGCGCGGTGGTGGCGCAGTTACTGCGCCGCGAGTTGGAACGCGCTTTGGATGCGCCTTTTACCTTAACGCTACGCGCCTGGGGTGTGAGTGAAACCACCATTCGCCTGCGCCACGCGCTGAGGCATGCGGCTTTACCGGCCGTGACCTTAACCGGCTGGCTGGTGGGCGGTTTACTCAGCGGCGCGGTGATCACTGAACAGGTGTTTGGTCGTCCCGGCCTCGGCAAACTCACCGTTGATGCGGTGCTGGCGAAGGATCTGCCGGTGGTTTTGGCCGTTGCGATCCTTTCGGCGCTGATCTACGTAGTGATGAGCACCCTGGTTGACATCCTGTCGCTGTGGATCGATCCGCGTCTGCGTGAGGAGAACAAATCATGATTGCAGCACTACAACGTTTACCCGCTGCGCTGCCCGGTGCGGTGTGGCTGGCGATGCTTTATCTGCTGCTGTTGGCGATTGCGGTGATTGCCCCCGGCGTGCTGGCTCACAGCGATCCACTGTTGGCCGATCCGGTTAACGCGCAGCTGCCGCCCTCGGCCGCACACTGGCTCGGTACCGATCAGTTGGGACGCGATCTGCTGACGCGCGTGATTTACGGTAGCCGCTATTCAATGCTGATCAGCGTGGCTGCCATGGCGTTAGCGGTGTTGTTCGGCACCCTGCTGGGCCTGGCCGCCGCGCTGTCACGTGGTGTGATAGATGAGCTGCTCAGCCGTGCGGTGGATGTGATCTCTGCGTTTCCCGATCTGCTGCTGGCGCTGATGCTGATTGCCTTCACCGGGCCCGGCACCAACAACCTGATTATTGCGCTGGGCGTGGCCTCGGTGCCGCGATTCGCCCGCGTGGTGCGAGCACAAACCTACAGCGTGATGACCTCCGGCTATGTCGAGCAGGCGCGCACTTTTGGCCTGTCGCGCTTTACCTTGATCACCCGGCATATCTTGCCGCATGCCATTGCGCAAGTGCCGGCGCTGGCCACGCTGGGCCTCGGCACGGCGATTATTGGCACCGCCGGTTTGAGCTTCCTCGGTATGGGGCCGCAGCCACCCACCGCAGAATGGGGTTTGATGCTGGCAGAAGGGCGCAACTATCTGCGTAACGCCTGGTGGATCGCCGTGTGGCCTGGCGTGTTTATCACCCTGACGGTGATTGCCGTTAATACGCTCGGTCGCCACTGGCAGGCCCGTTTTGAAGGAAGAAACGCATGAGTCAGCCGTTTATTGATATCCAAAATCTCACCATCCGTTTTGGTCCTCAGCAAGTGGTGAAAAACCTCACTCTGCAAGTGTGGCCGGGCGAATCGGTGGCGCTGGTGGGGGAGTCCGGATCGGGCAAAACCCTGACGGCACGCAGCCTGTTAGGGTTACTGCCCGACGGCGCAACGCTGACCGCCGACCGTTTTGTGATTGATGGGCGTGACATGCGTGACGCGCGCCGCAGTGACTGGCAGGCGCTGCGCGGACGCCGTATTGGCTATGTCTTGCAGGATGCGCTGGTATCGCTCGATCCGCTGCGCCGCATTGGTCAACAGTTAACCGACGCGTTAAGCGCGGCAGGGCACCGCGAAGGATTGCAGGATAAAAGCCTGGCGCTGCTGAAAGCGGCAGGCATTGCCGATGCGGAAAGTCGCCTCGCGCGTTATCCGCATCAGCTCTCTGGCGGCCAGCGACAACGTGCGCTGATCGCTACCGCCCTGGCGGGCAGTCCAACCCTGTTGATCGCCGATGAACCCACCACCGCACTGGACATGACCGTGCAGCGCCAGATCCTGCAACTGCTGGCCCAGCGCCGACAAGACGGCCATGGCTTGCTGCTGATCAGTCACGATCTGGCGGTAGTGGCAGAACTCGCGGATCGCGTATTGGTGATGCGTGATGGCGAGGTGGTCGAGCAGGGGCACAGCGCGCCGCTGCTTAACCGTCCGCAGCATGCCTGGACCCAACGTCTGCTGCGAGCCGTGCCCACGCCCGCTACCCGTGGATTGCGTTTAAGTGCAGCGGAACCCACACCGTTACCGCCGCGTCCGAAGCCGGGCAAACAACCGTTGCTGGAAGGGATCAACCTTAACAAAGCCTATGGCGATCGCCAGGTGTTGAACAACATCAACTTCACCCTGCACGCCGGTGAAACCCTGGGCGTGGTCGGCGAATCCGGCTCAGGTAAAACCTCGCTGGTGAAAGTGGTGATGGGCTTAACCGAACCCGACAGCGGCACGCTGCAGTTGGAAGGTGAACGCTGGGATCGCCTGCCGGAAAAGCGCGTCGCGCCCGGCGTGCCCGGTTGCAATTGATTGCGCAGGACCCGTTCAGCTCCTTCGATCCGCGTTACACGGTAGAAAAATCATCGGCGAAAGCCTCGACAGCGTGGGCATTTACGGCGATGCGCGGCGTCAGCGCGTGCGGCAACTGCTGGATGAAGTGCAGCTCGGCGATCGTTTCCTGCAGCGCTATCCGCAACAGCTTTCTGGCGGTCAGCGCCAGCGCGTCGCCATCGCCCGCGCGTTTGCCCCCAACCCGGCGCTGCTGGTGGCCGACGAGCCCGTTAGTGCACTTGATGTGTCTGTGCAGGCGCAGGTGCTGGATTTACTGGCGGATATGCAGGCCGAACACGGCACCGCTCTGCTGTTTATCTCGCACGATCTCGGTGTGATCCAGCATCTGGCGGATCGCGTGCTGGTGATGCAAAACGGACTCATCGTGGAGAGCGGTGAGCTGACGCAAGTGTTCGCCGCCCCTCAGCATCCGTGGACACAAAAACTACTTCAGGCGCTGCCGGTGATACCCGACTGGCAGCCCGCACACGCATAAAAGGAGCATTGCATGAGTCAGACACAACGTCAGCTGCGGCTGGGCGCGATTATTCAGGGCGTATCCGGCAACATGTCGGCATGGCGCCATCCTGATGCGGTGGCGGATGCCAGCATCAACGTCGATTATGTGCTGGATCTGGCGCGTAAAGCCGAGCAGGCAAAAATCGATTTTCTGTTCGTTGCCGATGGGCTGTACATCACACCGCAATCCATTCCGTATTTCCTGAACCGCTTTGAGCCAATTACCTTGTTGTCGGCACTGGCGCTGGTGACGCAGAAAATCGGTCTGGTGGCGACACTTTCTACCTCCTACAGCGAGCCATTCACCGTGGCGCGCCAGTTTGCCAGCCTTGATCATCTCAGCCATGGCCGCACCGGCTGGAACGTGGTGACGTCGCCGCTGGAAGGATCGGCGAAAAACTTCTCACGCGCTACCCATCCCGAGCACGATGAGCGCTATCGCGTTGCCAGTGAGTATCTGCAGGTGGTGAAAGGGCTGTGGGATTCGTGGGAGCAGGATGCCTTTGTGCGGGATAAAGCCAGCGGTCAGTTCTTTGATGCCGACAAGCTGCACACCCTGAACCATAAAGGAAAATACTTTGCCGTGCAGGGCCCGCTGAATGTGGGCCGCTCACCGCAGGGACGACCGATTGTATTCCAGGCGGGCGCTTCTGAAGCAGGCAAAGCGTTTGCGGCTGAAGCGGCCGATGCCATTTACACCCGACAGGAAACCATTGAAGAAGCGCGTGCGTTTCGTGAGGACGTGCGCCGCCGGTTAGTGGCGCGCGGGCGTGAGGCGGATGATATCCGGGTATTCCAGGGGATCAGCGTGATCATCGGCGACAGTGAGGAGGAGGCGGAACAACGCTATCAGCAGACCGCCGAGTTGGTCACCATCGACAAAGCGCTGGAGTATCTTGGTCGCTACTTCGAGCATCACGATTTCAGCCAGTACGCGCTGGATGAACCTTTCCCGGAAATTGGCGGTCTGGGCGAGAACAGCTTCCGCAGCACCACCGATAAGATCAAGCATAACGCGCGTGAACGAGGATTAACCCTGCGCCAGGCGGCGCTGGAAGAAGCCACACCGCGTCCGAGCTTCCTGGGGAGCGCACAGCAGGTGGCCGACGGTTTAGCCGAATGGTTCCTCGCGGGTGCCACCGATGGCTTTATCGTGCGTGGCGGCACGCCGAATGCGTTTGATGATTTTGTCGAGCAGGTGATCCCGCTGTTGCAGGCGCGCGGCATTTATCGCACCGAATATGAAGGTGATACCCTGCGGGAAAACCTCGGCTTACCGGAGCCGGAAAACCAGTTTGCTGCACAGCGCGGCCAGCAAATCGTGGCGTAACAGGTGAATCCGCAGCTCAGGTGAACAAAGGAGCACCCACGTTCTGTCCACAGCATCTTTTCATCAACAAAGGTGCTGTGGATTGCAGGCTTGCATCGTCAAAAAAAACGGCAGAGGCCATTAAAGCGCCGTCACACCATATTCCGCCGCCTGATCTTCCCACGCTTGCACCTCACCGTAAAACGCGCGTTCGGGTACCGCAAAACCGCTGATCAGGCTCGCTGACAGTAACTGCTGATAGTGTTTGTCGGTAGTGAGTTCGGTCAGGGCGCTGCGCAAATGCTCAAGCGTTTTGGCGTCGGTTTTCGCGGAGGTGATTAACGGCAATGCGGCACACAGCGGTGTTTCGCCGATAATCTCTAACCCGGCCAGTTCTTCAGGGTGGTAAGCACGCAAAAGCGCCCAGGTAATGCAATCGATCGCCGCAATATCCGCACGCTTTTCACGTAACGCCTTCAAAGATTGACGGTGACTGCCGCTGAGCAGCGTTTCACTAAAAAAGGTGCCATCGCGCGCCAGTGGAGCGGTGACATAGCGCAGTGAGTTATAACCCGAGTGCGAATCGTCACTGTTACACACCGCGCGGCGGCCACGAAAATCGCTCAGGCTGAGGTGTTCATCCTCTTTGCGCGCCACCAGCCAACTGCGATAGCGCAGACCTTCACAGCCTTGCGCACTTGACTGAAACGCGCCCACCAGCTGTACGTCGGGCAGCAGTTGCACCAGCGGATAGCCGCAGGTCTGGCTCAGCAGCAAATCCTCATCGCGCCAGTGCGGCAACAGTTCGCTGTGCCACTCAACCTCAGCCTGCACGCCGCGTTGCGCCAGCAGCGTCGTTAGCGCTGCGGTCAAGGCCAGCGTCGTGGGGTGATGGATGTCGTACATCGGTAATGAAAGGATCGGCATTCTGTGCATCCTTGTGCGTTCCCGGATGGGCATTAACGTTGACCGGTTTGCGCCAGAAGCGCGTGAACCATTCGCCATAACCGGCGACCCGAAATCCCTGGTTACGCTGATAATAGCCCTCGCGCCAGCTCAGATAGACTTTGCGTAAGCCGTACCACGGCAAACCAGGCAGATCGTGATGTACAGAATGATAGTTGAGATTCAGGAACAGCAAACGCCACGGCCAAGCGGCTTCATTGTTGACCGAGCGTGCCAGCGGCTCCTCTTCTGCGCGATGTTCATAGAATGATCGCACCTTGGTAAGCGCCAACGCCGGATAACTCACCGCCGCAACAAACCACAGCGGGGATAACCCTTGCTGGTGCATCCAATAAAATAGCCCGGCCAGCAGCGTCAGATGAATTAACCACATCGCGATTGAGGCGCGATCCCGTGCCTGCACCATCAGCTTTAACGTGGCCAGAATATCCAGCAGCGGCCCCAGCAGTAAGCGGCCGGGAAAGGTGTTGCGCAGATGAATCAGCTGTTGCTGCCACGGCTTGAGTTGCGCCCAGCGCGCTGGCGACAGGTAATAGGTTTCCGGGTCTTCATCAGGATCGGTCAAAGTATGATTGCGATGATGCGCCAGATGCGAATCGCGATACAAACCATAGGGATACCACACCGCTAACGGCAGGGTGCCGAACAGTTGGTTCAGGCGCGGAAAACGCGTCGGGTGGCCGTGGATCAGCTCATGCTGTAACGACATATACCAGGTGGTGAACACGATCAGCAGCAGCGTGGTAGCTAACAATCCCAGCGTTTGCCAGTAGATCACGCAGGCAAACCAGCCGCTGTACACGGCCACCATTAATATCCAGGTCGGCAGCTCACTGCGCCACAGCCAGCTTCGGGCGAGCTGCTGGAGCACTGCGCGCTGCTGCGCATCGATGTAGCCATTTGCCATGGTGACGTGAATACCCTGCGAATCGGGAGGAATGCTCCGCAAGATGAGGGATCGCCGTGCTAAACACAAAGACCGTGTTTTTATGACTTATACAAAAATGTTGATGAAGCGCGCGAAAACTATTGGCTATCAGTCACCTCTCTCCTGGCGTAACCTTTCTCTATCGAAACTTACATCATCACGTGCGGGCCAGTGCGGTCCACGAGGAGAATTTCACCATGAAAAAGATTGGCTTTTTATCTTTCGGTCACTGGACCCCGTCATCACAGTCAGCCACCCGTTCCGCGCAGGATGTGTTATTGCAATCCATCGACTTAGCGGTCGCGGCTGAAGAACTGGGTGCTGATGGTGCTTACTTCCGCGTGCATCACTTTGCCCGTCAGCTCAGCTCGCCGTTCCCGCTGCTGGCGGCGGTCGGGGCGAAAACTAACCGCATCGAAATCGGTACCGGCGTGATCGACATGCGCTATGAGAACCCGCTGTACATGGCGGAGGATGCCGGTGCAGCCGATCTGATTTCCAATGGACGCTTGCAGCTTGGTTTGAGCCGGGGTTCCCCGGAGCAGGTAATTGAAGGCTATCGCTACTTTGGTTTTAACCCGAAAGAGGGCGAAACCGATGCCGATATGGGCCGCCGTCATACCGAAGAACTGCTGGAAGTCTTGCGGGGTGAAGGTTTTGCGAAACCGAATCCGCAGCCGATGTTCCCCAATCCGCCAGGCCTGCTGCGTCTGGAGCCGTTTTCGGAAGGTCTGCGTGAGCGCATCTGGTGGGGTTCCGGTTCCAACGCAACGTCAGTGTGGGCGGCACAGCAGGGCATGAATCTGCAGAGTTCAACCCTGAAAGATGATGAAACCGGCGAGCCGTTCCACGTTCAGCAGGCGAAGCAGATTCGTGCCTATCGTCAGGCATGGGAAGCAGCGGGTCATCAGCGCACACCGCGCGTGTCAGTCAGCCGCAGTATCTTCGCGCTGACCAACGATATTGACCGCGCTTACTTTGGCCGCAGCGGACAGGATCAGGACTCCGTGGGCTTCCTCGATGAGAAAACCCGCGCCATCTTTGGCCGCAGCTATGCCGCAGAGCCAGAGCAGCTGATCAAACAGTTGGCGCAGGATGAGGGCATTGCCGAAGCCGATACGCTGCTGCTCACCATCCCGAACCAGCTGGGCGTGGATTACTGTGCGCACGTGATGGAAAGCATCCTGACTCACGTGGCACCGGAATTGGGCTGGCGTTAATGTACTAACGGCATTTAACCGTAGCGGCACGATTTATTGCGTTGTTCTCAGCTCGGGCTGACCAAAAAGCAATGAATTGTGCTGCTACCACTCCTTTCTATTGCATCGGATAATCAATAAATTCAGGTAGCGCCTCCATCCGCTGCGTATGTGCCTGCAGATGTGGGTAGTCATTAGCTTGCACCACGTGCGGCACCATCAACTGAATAAAACTCCACACCACGGCGCTGGTTATCGCCACTTGATCCCGCTTCGCCTCTCTTCCCTCAAGCGCCGCATTCCAGCAGTCGCAATCTGCTAACAATTGCTGCGTAACGCGATCAACCCATGGCTGGTGCCATTTTTCTTCCGGGCGCAAATGATGTTCATAGACGTGTTGAACGGCTTTCTCGCTGGCAGCGAGTACCAGACCCAGCAAACGGGTGTCTAACGCCAGCGCCGCTGCATCTGAAGGGAGGAGCTTATTGCCACTCTGAACATTGGCTTCCAGATAGTGCAAAATCAGGCTGGAATCCATCAACACCGTGCCGTCATCCAGCACCAGTGTGGGAGCTTTAACCGCCGGATTGATATCGGCGAAGCGTGCGTAATCACCAAATACAGAAAGCGGTTGATGTTCAAATGTTTTGCCGTACATGGCCAGCGAGATGGCCACGCGTCTGACATAGGGCGAATCCAGCATACCGATCAGTTTCATCACAACTCCTTGTTCATTTCACTCTCTGAGCGAATGACATTAACCCGTTGTAAACCAGCGAACCAGCAACGGCTTGTAAGCTATTTTGTTAGTAAAACTTATACCTGTTATGGCAGGCTGAGGCTTCTTGCCTGTGAACTGGAAACTTATCATGTCAGATTATCCACCGGTTGCGATGCTGCGCGCCTTTGAATCCGTGGCGAGGTTAGGCAGTCTGACACTGGCAGCCACTGAACTGCATGTTACCCACTCGGCGATCAGCCAGCAGATAAAGGCGTTAGAAGAACTATTGGGTGTGCGTCTCTTTACCCGCCAGGTGCGTGGCGTACAAATCAACGAAGAAGGGCGGCTCTATGCGCTACAAATCCGCGAAGCCTTGTTCTGTATTGCAGATGCCACCCGACAGGTTCAGGTCAGGCCAAGGCGAACTGAGCTATCGCTTTCTATGGTGCCCTCATTTGCCAGCCACTGGTTGATGCCGCGGCTGGCCCGTTTTCGCGCCCATTACCCTCATATCTATATACGCATTCAAGCCAGTCTCAGCGTCAACGATTTACAACAGGAAGGCGCTGACATCGCTATTCGTATGGGCAAAGGTGAATGGACGGGTCTGCACAGCGAGCATCTGTTTACAGATCGCTTGCTGGTCGTGGCGGCTCCGCACTTCAATGGTGGCGACTTGCCTCGTACCCCACAGCAAATTGCCGCCAGCGAAATCATGTTTACCCTCGAGTCCTGGAGTGACTGGTGTGAAGCCGCAGGTTTGTCGCAACCCATCACAGCCAGAGGAATCGTGATTAATGATTCTAACCTGGTTTTGCAGGCAGTCCTGCTCGGCCAGGGCATCGCACTGGAACGTCTTTCATTGGTCCATGACGCTATCCAGCGGGGAGATCTGGTGCAACTCACGTCTATCAGCTCTGACTATCCATGGCCTTACTGGTTAGTCACACGTCAGGATCGGCAGGCCGCGCCAGAAGAAAAGGTGTTCATCAAATGGCTGAGAGAAGAAGTGGCCAAATATCAGTTAGGACTAAATGGGAACCCCAATAACTCCATTTCTTGATTTTTAGGGTTGCTGGGGTTATCTTTCTGCTTTCAGGACGAAACAGAGCATGGACATGGATAGCAGGTCATTAATGGCTGAGATCAAGGCCGATGGTTGGGAGCTGATACGGATTAACGGCAGCCATCATCATTTTGTGCATCCCACTAAGAAAGGTTTAGTGACGATTCCGCACCCTAAAAAAGATCTGCCGATAAAAACGGTAAAAAGCATCCGCAAACAGGCCGGGCTTGCAGTCCATTAAATTGAGAGAGGTATTAACAATGTTCTATCCGATTGCGATTGAAGCGGGTGATGAAAGCACGGCGTTCGGTGTCACGGTCCCTGATTTACCCGGCTGTTTTTCTGCTGGAGATACGCTGGAAGACGCGGTGAAAAACGCGAAAGAGGCCATCATCGGGCATCTGGAGTTAATGGTTGAGTTGGAGCAGGATATTCCGGCAGTTTCAGAACTTAAAAGCGTGATGAAAGATCCCGCCTATACAGGTTATGTTTGGGTGCTGGTGGAAGTGGATGTGACGCGTATTTTAGGTGGTTCAGAGAAGATTAATGTCACTCTACCGAAGCTGTTGATTGACCGTATTGACCGTTGTGTCGCTACCCATCCTGAATTTAAAACTCGTTCGGGTTTTCTGGCTCAGGTGGCACTGGAGCGTATTGCCAAAACGCGTTGATAACGTGTTGGCAGATTAATAGCCTCAGCGTTTTGCAGAGGTTCACGTCAATGAGTAGCTGCCTCAAGCGTTGTGAGGCAGCGACTCAGTTAACGTTAATTAACCCCTAACTCCCACCACAGCTTATCCAGCGCGTAATAGCGGTCTCGCTCATTTTCCGGTTGATTAAGGTCACGCTTCCACGGCTTGGCCAGAATGAAATGCAGATTCTTCACCTCTTCTTCCCGCCACATCGCACTGTGCTGGAACGGCAGCGTTTTCAGTGCGTTGTAGATGTACGACAGCGGCAGCCAGCGATTCTCAAACACCTCATTCAGCAAGTCTTGTTCAGAGAAGGGGTAGCGGCGTAAATCCGTGATGGCGGCGACTTTCTGTTGCAGCCAGTTGAATACCTCTTGATCCGGTTCCAGCACCAGAAAACCGCCGTTGAGATAACGATCCAGCGTGGTCGGTGCCGCTTCGCCACGATCCTGCCAGGTATAATGGCAGTTCTCCGGCTGCCAGCTGGCAGGATAGCTGGCGATTTTATTGGGGTTGCAGCGGCAGGCGTGACAGGCGGCCAGCGCGTTATCGCCCAACTCCAGCGTGAACAGCTCGTCCATATTACGCAGCACCAGCATATCGGCATCCAGAAACACCACGCGCTGACAGCCTGTGAGTTCCCACGCGCGCAGCTTGCTCCACACCTCACCAAACTGCGCTGAAGCATAATGCTGCTCCAGCTCCGCATTTGGCTTCAGCGGCTCAACCGGATGAATAACACAGCCCAGCGCCTGCAGCGCTTCGCGGGTTTCAATATCGATAGCATCGGTGACCATGACGATCAGCGGCCACTTGGTTTCGCTGCGTTTCAGCGAGCGATGTAGCGTTTTGACGCCAATAAAATAGTCAGGCTGCGTGAGCAGCGTTACCCAGGCAAACATGGCTTCTCCCCGTAAAATTAATCAAACAAAGCGGTGACATAGTCATTGCTAAAACGGCGCTGCGGATCGAGCTGTTGCCGAACCGCGCGGAACGCATCCCACTGCGGATAAATCTCGCGCCAGCTATAACGCTGAGGGTCGTAATATTTGCCCCAGTGCGGCCGTCCGCCTTCCGCCGCCAACAGTTTTTCCACTTCGGTAAGGAAGTGCAGACCATCCTGTGACAGCGAACCGTCATCCGCGTAATACACCACAAAACCAAAAAGCAGGTCGGCTGTTGATGCGCTGGGCTGAGCCAGGCGTCTGACGCGCCGGTGCAACGCAGGATGATCGGATAATGCATATGCGGATGATTTTCCGCGTACCAGGCTTTTATTTTGCTGATGATGTGCGGCGTTTTATCTAACGGGACACCAATCTCGACGTTGATCTGCGGGACCGCGATACCACGGCAAAACAGCTGATAGATGTCGCCGCTGATATCGGTGAAGTCGCGGAAACGCGAGACGGTGCGGAATTGTTTGCCGCCTTTGCCGTGGATTTGGGTA
Source organism: Pantoea rodasii (assembly GCF_002095465.1). Lineage (GTDB taxonomy): Bacteria > Pseudomonadota > Gammaproteobacteria > Enterobacterales > Enterobacteriaceae > Pantoea > Pantoea rodasii. The sequence goes on from NZ_MLFP01000086.1 coordinate 243,138, forward strand.
TCGCGATGCATCTGCGCCAGCGTTTGATCGATGGTGTCGTTCAGGCTGCTGTCGGTGTCGTCGCCATGCTCAATCACGTCGCGCTGATTCGCGTACCACGCCTGCACATCGCTCTCATCAGCTGGATTGGCATTCCATACGTGCATCAGATTGTCATCGACAAACCACCAGGCTTTACTCAATTCAAATTGCTGGTTCCACGCTGGCAAATCCTGCTCCAGCGAATCCGCCGAGACGGCAAATTTGTGGCAGGTAAAGAGCCGGAAGGGCTGCGTGCGCAGCGTGATGGCGGTGACAATGCCCAGCGCACCTAACGATGTCTGTGCCGCCGGAAAATCCGCTTCGCCGCGAAGAAATTCTCGCACGCTGCCGTCGGCCAGCACCATGCGGATACGTAATGCCTCATCGGCCAGCGAGCTTTGTGCCAACCCCTGGCCGTGCGTGCCGGTGGCCATGGCGCCCGCCAGCGTCTGCACGGCGATCACCCCTGGCGAACAGGCCAGCATTCGATCCTGCTCAGTGAGCGTGTCAAACACCTGTTGCAGGGGGGTTCCCGCTGCAAACGTGATGCTCTCGGCATCCTGCGCCACTATGCCGTTGAAGGCACTGAGGTCAAGCAGCAGGTCTTCGGCATTCACGCACAGCATACGCCCGGGTGATAAACGGCTACCGATAACGCGCACTTTGCCCTGAGAATCGCGCAATAGTTGCTGTAGCTCGGCTTCGTTCTGCGGTTGCTTAAGTTGATTGCGCTCTCCGACCACGCTGTTCTGCGCCCAGTTCCACACGGCGCTATCGCGCTCGGTGTTGTGCGTGTTGCGTAACGGATAGAGAAGGGAGTCTTTGTTCACTACGGCGTTCCTTAATCTGAGGTCTGTGACGGTCCCGTTTGGTAAGCGTAGACCATCACAACGCCGCCGCAGATTAAGGCGCTTTGCGGATATAGCGAAGCGTAGCGGTAACCGCCAGCTGACGGTTACGGCGAATGCTGTCTTCTTCACTGTCTTCCGGCGTAAACAGGAAATGGAAGGTGTAGCGATTGGCGACGTGATGCACGCAGATGCTGCTCAGCAAACGGTGCACATCAACGGTGTTCAGGCCATCGATAAAGATGCCCTGTTGTTGGCCACGCGTCAGGATGTCATCCAGCAGATCGAGTGTACTTTTGTTCAACGCCTTGATGCGTTCTGACTGCACAATGTAGCGGCCGCGCAACAGGTTTTCGGTACACACCAGGCGCATAAAATCCTGATGCGTCGCGTGATAATCGAAGCTGGCTTCGACCAGTTTAATCATCGCCTGCTCGGGTTCCATCTCAGCCAGATTCAGTCCGGTTTCGTGTTCACGAATGGCCTGATACACCTGCTCTAACACCTCGATATACAGTTTCTCTTTATTAATGAAGTGATAGACCACCATGCGTTTGGTGGTTTGCGCGTGCTCGGCGATCTGTTCCAGGCGCGCACCCTGCATACCGAATTCGGCGAAGGTTTTCAGGGCACCGGCAAGGATGCGTTTTTTTAGCCCTTCCGGGTCATTTTTACGTTTCGTTGTAGTGTCCGACATAGCGCTCAATAACAGGTCATTCAAAACGGCATGGTATCACAGCCGCCTTCTCACTTGTGGCGATGCGAGCGGCTGTGCGTCTTTATTCTTTTCAGGAATAGCATTCCCGGATAAATCATAATGCAGGAATAAGCATCTGCGTATACTGCGGCTAACAGTTCATCACGACTGTGGATTTTCACCACCACAATGATAACGATTAGGAAATAATTTATGCACACACGCCTGGCATCTGCCAAAAATAAATTCTTGTTAACCGCTGGCGCTTTGCTGCTGGCCAGCACCACTCTGGCGCCGCTTTCACTGGCACACGCCGCGGATAAAACCTCGGTTAAAGTTGGCATCATCAGTGGGGAAGATGAAGACGTTTGGCGCGAAGTGATTAAGCAGGCCGCCGCCAAAGGATTAACGGTGAAGACCGTGATTTTCAACGACTACAACCAGCCGAATGAAGCGCTGCAAAATGGTGAAGTCGATGCCAATGCCTTCCAGCATCAGCCGTTCCTTAATAACCAAATCAAGGTCAACCATTACGATATCGTGCGCGTTGGTGACACGGCGGTATGGCCGATTGGTCTTTACTCGAAGAAAGTGAAGAAGGCGGCTGAGCTGAAAGACGGAGCGGTGATCGGCGTGCCGAACGATCCTTCCAACGAAGCGCGTGGACTGGTTCTGCTGGAACAGCAGGGCCTGATCAAATTGAAACCGGGTGTGGGCATTGCCGCAACCACTGCTGATATCACTGCTAACCCGCATCACCTGCAAATCAAAGAGCTGGATTCCGGCATCATCGGCCGTTCAGTCCCCGACCTGGACGCGGCGGTGGTGAATACCGATTGGGCACTGAAAAGTGGCCTGACGGCGTCTGATCGCATTGCGCAGGAGCCGGTCAAAGGCAACCCGTACAACAACTTCATCGCCGTGAAGAAAGAGAACGTGGATGCACCTTGGGTCAAAACGTTGGTGGCCTCCTACCAGAACGATGCCGTGAAAACCGTGTTTGATAAGGTCTACAAGGGCACCGGCGAAACTGCCTGGTAAGGAATCAACATGACGATATTCTCAGGAGCCGAAGCGCCTTATCACGCGGTAACGCGAGGCGTGGTGGAAAATGCGCAGGATCGTGAACGCTTCGCACGTGAAAGCGACAGCGTGGTGCGCTTGCAGGGTGTTTCTCGCCGTTTTGGTAAAACGCAGGCGCTGCGCGATATTTCACTGACGGTGCAGAAGGGCGAAATCCTTGGCCTGATTGGCCGCAGCGGCGCGGGGAAATCGACGCTCATCCGCTGTTTGAATGGGCTGGAGCAACCTGACGAAGGCGTCATTGAAATCGAAGGCCGGAACATCACCGGCCTGTCGGAAAAACAGCTGCAAACGGTGCGTAGCCGCGTCGGCATGGTGTTTCAACACTTCAACCTGCTGTCGGCGAAAACCGTGGCGCAGAATGTGGCGTTACCGCTGAAAATAGCCGGCATGGATAAGGCGCAGCGCGATCTACGCGTCAGCGAACTGCTGGAGCTGGTGGGATTGGCCGATAAGGCGCAGCAGTATCCGGCGGCCTTGTCGGGCGGGCAGAAACAGCGCGTCGGTATCGCCCGTGCGCTGGCGGCAAGTCCGGCACTGTTGCTGTGTGATGAGGCAACCTCCGCGCTTGATCCGGAAACCACCCGATCCATTCTGGCGCTGCTGAAATCACTGAATCAAAAGCTTGGCATCACCATTCTGCTGATCACGCACGAAATGGAGGTGATCAAATCGGTGGCGCATCGCGTGGCGGTGATTGATGCCGGAGAGATTATCGAGCAAGGCCCGGTATGGCAGGTGTTTGCGCATCCGCAGTCGAATCTGACTCAGACCTTACTGCGCGGTTTGCTGCCACAGCTGCCGGATGCACTTGCCGCACGCATCAGCCAGCAGCCGCAGGGCGAGGTGATTTACAGCGTGCACTTTGCGGGCGAGGATGCGCAGGGCGATCTGTTGACCCGCTTTGCCGCGGCGCTACCGGGTAAATTTCGGTTGTTACAGGGCGGCATCGATCACATCCAGCACTACGCGGTGGTGCGTTTCTTTATCGCGCTTCCGGCCGCCAACGCTGCCGACGAGCAACAAATTCTAAACTGGCTGCGCGCGCAGCAAGCACAGGTGGAGCGAGTCGGTTATGTCGCCAGTGATGATTGATTTATTGCTCAACGCGTTGGGCGAAACGGTATTAATGACCGTGATTTCAGGGCTGTTTTCGCTGGTGGCCGGGTTACCACTCGGTCTGATTCTGGTGATGACCAGCGCCGGGGGAATTGCGGAACATCGTGGGATTAACCGGGTGTTGGGATTGGTGATCAACGGTTTTCGGTCGCTGCCGTTCATTATTTTGTTAGTGGCGCTGATTCCGTTTACCCGGTTTCTGGTCGGCACCTCATTGGGCACGTGGGCGGCGATTGTTCCGCTGTCGATCACCGCAACGCCGTATTTTGCCCGCGTGGCCGAAGTGTCGCTGCGCGATGTGGATCGTGGCCTGATTGATGCGGTACGCGCTATGGGTGCCAGCAAGTTACGCATCGTCTGGGATGTGCTGATCCCGGAAGCGCTGCCCGGCATTCTCTCCGGGTTTGTGGTGACCCTGGTGGCATTAATTGGCGCCTCGGCGATGGCTGGTGCAATCGGAGCCGGCGGGCTGGGGGATTTGGCGATCCGCTATGGCTACCAGCGTTTCGAAACCTCGGTGATGATCGCGGTGATTGCGGTGCTGATCGTGTTGGTGTGCGGTATCCAATGGGTGGGCGATCGTCTGGTGCAGCATATTGATAAACGGCATTAAAACAGGCGCGCGATTTATCGCGCTCTGACTGTCGTCAGAGTTGTGCTTTTTCCCGCAATCCTTATCACTATTTCTTTTTAAACATCAGCAGCTAACGCGCTTAGAGTGATGGCAATACCTTGCCTTGATTCAGGAGAATCCGTTATGCCGCTGAACACGCTTCAGCTCACGCTGGAAAACCATCTCGAAGAGCACAGCGCCCACTATATTGCGGTGGCGCAATCGATCTTTGCCAGGCCGGAAACCGGTAACAATGAATACTTTGCCAGTGAGCAGCTAACACAGTTGCTCACTGCGCAAGGCTTTGAGGTGACGCGCAACGTTGCCGGTCATGAAACCGCCTTTTACGCGGTCAAAGCCAGTACCAAACCGGGGCCGACCATCGCCTTTCTCGCCGAGTACGATGCGCTAATCAGTATTGGTCACGCTTGCGGTCACAACCTGATTGGCACCACCAGCGTGGCGGCAGCCATCAGCCTGTCGCAGGTGCTGGAGCAAACTGGCGGTCGCGTGGTGGTGCTGGGGACGCCCGCAGAAGAGGGCGGTTTAGCCGGTCCGGGTGGACCCAAAGGCAACGTGAAAAAACGCTTTGTCGAAGCCGGATTACTGGCCGATGTCGATGTGGCCCTGATGGTGCATCCGTCCGGCAAAACGCGGCTTACCGAAGCGACGCTGGCGAACAACCATCTCTACTTCCATTTCTATGGCAAACCTTCGCACGCCGCCAGTGCGCCCCATGAAGGCATCAATGCTTTGGATGCGCTGGTGCTGCTGTACAACGGCATCAGCGTGTTGCGCCAGCAGTTGCCTGATGGCGTGCGCGTGCACGGCATTATCACCAATGGCGGGCAGGCACCGAACGTGATCCCGGAATATGCCTCGGCGCATTACTACATTCGCGCTGACAGCCGCGAGGTCGTGGAGTCGCTGGAACCCCGCCTGCGCGCGATTGCAGAAGGTGTGGCGCTGGCCACTGGCACGCGTGTGGAGATCGACCATCAAATCGGTCCGCGTGATTTCAAACTCAATCCGGCACTGGACGCGGTGTTGCTGGAGGAGTTTCGTGCCGCGGGTGAGCAGGTTGATCTGTCGCCGCAGCGCAATAAAGTCTCAACCGATGCCGGTGACATCAGCCACGCGGTACCCACCGCGCACCCGTGGTTGAAAATCGGTCCGGATGATTTGATTTTCCACACGGTGCCATTCCGTGAAGCCGCCAATTCTGAGCGCGGTTATCAGGCGCTGTTGATTGGCGCACGCGTGCTGGCACGCACCGGGTTACGTCTGCTGATTGATGCGGACGCACTTCATGCTGTTAAAGCGGATTTCATACGCCAGGCCTAAAGGAGATTGTGGTGTCACAAACCTATCGTCGAAAACTGAAAACATTAGTGGGTGCCAGCAGCGTGATTTCCGCGGGCAACGATGACCAACCGGGCGTGGGCATTGCGCGCGCCATTGAGCTGGCAAAAATCGCGGAACGCGAGAAAATCACCGGGCTGTTCACGGCGGATTTGCTGCAGGCCGATCCCGCTGGCTTAGCAGGCACCACCGGCACGCAGGACCCGCTGATTGCGTTGGCGGCGTTGAGCCAGGTGACGTCGCGGATTGGCTTGATCGCCACTGTCAGCACCAGCTGGCTGCATCCTTATAATCTGGCGCGCCAGGTCGCCACGCTGGATCACATCAGCGGTGGCCGCGCAGGCTGGAATGCCGTGACCTCTTCTGTGGGTGAAGAGAACTTTGGTGAAAGCCAGTTGCCGCCGCCGCAGGAACGCTACGCGCGCGCCACGGAGTTTATCGAGGTGATGAATGCGCTGTATGACGCCAACGAGCGTGGGGCGGTGCAGCGCACGGCCAGTGGGGGTATTCGTCTCGACCATCAAAAACTGCATCCTATCGACTATCGCGGTGATTTCTTCCAGGTAGCCGGGCCGCTTAATGTACCGCCGCCGCCACAGCGCCGACCGGTGCAGTTCCAGGCCGGACAATCCGACGCGGGTGTCACGCTAGGCGCACGCTATGCCGAGGTGATTTACACCTCTCAGCCAACCTTTGAAGCGGCACAGACGTTTGTGGCGGATGTACAGCAGCGCGCGCGACGTTTTGGCCGTGAGCATAACCCGCCGCTGATCATGAATTCATTCCACGCCATCATCGGCGACAGTGATGCCGATGTCTCACGCCGCCTGCGCGATAAGCATGAGCGCATCAATGTTGAGCAGGGAAGGTTGCGCGTAGCGGATATGCTGGGCGGGGAAGTCGATCTGCGTGACGTGCCGCTCGACCAACCGTTGCCGGCTTCGTTGATTCCGCAGCTGGAACAGGTGCATCGCCGCCAGGGCCGTGCTGCCATTTTCCGTCAATACGCGCTGGAAGGCTTGACGCTGCGTGAGCTGATCATCAAAGCGGAAGAGACCGGACACTGGTTTGTCGCCGGCACGCCAGAACAACTCGCTGATGCCATTGAACAGCGCTATCAGGCGGGTGTTCTGGACGTGATCTCGTTACACGGTTTGGGAAATCCGGATCAGCAAGATCTGCTGCTCAACGGACTGTTGCCCGAACTGCGCCGCCGTAACCTGTTGGATAGCGACTATCAAGGCAGCGATTTCCGCAGTAGCCTGGAATTGGCACCTTTACCGCCTGCCGTGGATTAGCGTTACGTTTTGAAAGCTATGCCCGTTCAGGATGACTGAGCGGGCATTTTTTTGGAATCCCTATCGACACGTCATCACAGATTAAGTGCGTGATGAGCCATGCTTCGCCACACTGATTATCGGCTTTAACCTATATAGTATTTGACCTATATAACCAGGAGTGTATCATGTGGCAGATAATAACAACGGACACGTTTGATGATTGGCTTATGGCGCAAGACGACACTGATCGAGCATGCGTTTTGTCCGCAATGATCGTATTGCAGCAAGCAGGCCCGGCGTTATGCAGGCACTACGCCGATACTCTTAAAGGCTCTCGCTTCAGCAATATGAAAGAGCTTCGCATTCAGAGCAGAGGTGTCCCTATCAGGGCATTTTATGCATTTGATCCCTGGCGCAGCGGTGTGTTGCTTTGTGCGGGACACAAGAGTGGCAATGAAAAGCGTTTTTATGCCGAGCTGAGCCCGCTCGCAGATAAAGAATTCACTCATCATCTTCATCGCAAAGAGAGAAAGGAGTAACGGTATGGGCAGAACACTTGAACAGATTCTTGCGACTGAGAAGCCTGAAGTTGTCGGCAAAGCCAACACCATGGCTGAAGAGGTGCTGCTGAATATTCACCTTGCTGAATTACGCGAAAGAGTGAAAAAAACTCAGGTAGATATAGCGCAGGCATTAAATATAAAACAACCGACCGTTGCGGGAATGGAAAAACCAGGCCGTGATTTAAAACTCTCGACGCTAAAGCGCTATGTTGAAGCGGCGGGCGGAAAACTCCGTCTTAACATTGAACTTCCCGATGGCTCGCATTATGAGTTTGTCGTTTAATTCCCTTCTCTCATTTTCTGCCGATCAATAAACAGTGCGACCTCACGCACTGTTTCGTTCTCATGCACGCCTGCTGACTCGTCTCTTCTCACTTCCCACTCAACAAAAACGCATCCCAGATGTAACTTTTTGCATACATGAAAAATACAAAGGAAATACAATTAAGTAGTATGAATTTACCTGATTAAAAATTTAATTGGTTAAATTTCAATTATTTGTACGTATAACTTTTTCGAATTATTTTTCTGAATGATTTTTGGAGATGATCACAATCTCAAGTTTTGGGTGTGCTGGGCATGTTTACACCACCTGAAAATCAGCATAGTTTGAACATGGAGTTAACCTGTGATTAACAGACAAAAGCGAACAAATGCATTTTGGGTCAGCACACCGCTTATTTATAGTGAATGCAGACGACCTCCCAACAGGTCATCCTTTATTTCATTATTTATGTTCAGGGATTAAACGCAGGGTTTGTTAAGTTTTGAGGTCAATTTCCTGATTAAGGAAATACCTAAACCAGTCAGTGATGTTTTTTTCTGTTTCTTTACGTTCCGCCAAATGAACTTTGATTTGGACAGATCGCTGCGCCTGCAGAGAAATGAATAATTCAGGAGAGACCCTGTCATGAGCAACACCAATATATCCATTGAAGATGTCCCACTTAATAATTTTCACCAGTTAATGTCGCTGCGTGCAGGCGGCGGTTGGATCCTGGATGGCTACGTGCTGAGTATCATCGGTGTAGCGATCGTGCAATTTTCTCAGCACATGCAGCTTGATACATTCTGGCAGGGCATGGTGGCGGCTTCAGCGATGCTTGGTACTTTCTGCAGCGGCTTTCTCGGTGGATGGCTGACCGATATTGTCGGTCGCCGTCGTCTGTTCTTCGTCGGGCCCATTCTGTTTATTCTCGGTTCAGTCGGAACGTTCTGGGCGGAATCGGCGCTCACACTGTTCCTGCTGCGTTTCCTGGTGGGCGTCGGCGTTGGGTTGGAATATCCGGTAGCCGGTTCGTTACTCACCGAATTCTTACCGCAAAAGCATCGTGGCAAGCGTTTGGCCGGGTTGACGATTCTCTGGTTCGCCGGTGCGGCACTGGCTTATATCGTGGGTAATCTGATTCTGTCGATTGGCGGTGATGCGGCATGGCGCATCGTGTTAGCCAGTCCGGCCGTGTTGGGCGTATTACTGTTCGTTCTGCGCATCGGCACGCCAGAATCCCCGCGCTGGTTAATCAGCAAAGGCCGTCTTAGCGAAGCCGAGCAGATCATCAAGAAAGTGTACGGCCCGGAGTTTTCACTGAAGAACGTGCCGACCGAATCAGCTGAAGCCAAGGTGACGCTGAAAGACCTGCTTCGCTCCGGCTACGGCAAACGCATGCTGTTCGTCTCAGTGTTCTGGAGTGCGGCGGTTGTACCGATGTTTGCCGTGTATTCGTTCGCACCCGTGGTATTGAAGGCGCTCAATCTGGACGGTGAATGGGCATCATTGGGTTCAATAGCCATTACTTTGCTGTTTGTGGTGGGCTGTATTATTGCAACACGCTTGATTGATAGCATGGGCCGTCGCCGTCTGATCATCCACAGCTTCTTGTGGTCAAGCCTGGCACTGCTGGCGTTAGGGATGTTCTCGCACGGGTCAGAAATGTTGGTTCTGGTGATGTTTGGTGCTTACGCGGTGTTTATCGGTGGAGCACAGGTGCTGGAACTGGTGTATCCCAACGAGCTATTCCCAACGGAAGTTCGTGCATTCGCCGTCGGTATGGGTTCATCCATGTCACGTATCGGTTCTGCGGCCGGCACCTGGCTGGTACCGATTTCCCTGCAGAACCTCGGCATCGAATACACCATGTATGCCGCCGCGATTGTGTCCTTTATTGGCCTGCTGGTATCGGTGTGGCTGGCACCGGAGACGCGCAACATGACACTGAGTCAGGCGGCTTCACTGGCGCGGTAGTAGTAAGATTAAAGATTAGAAATATAAATGCCTGTTCAGGTAGATGGGCGGCACCTTACTCAGTTGGATATCCAGCTTTATAGGGTTAGTCGGGAAATCTGGACAGGCTGTTAAATGGTGATATTTGATTTTCTCACAACTAAATGTGCAGTCTACCCATTTTTTTAATAGCTTTCCTTAGCTTAATGACAAATGATTTATTTTTAGTTGCAATGGTTATAAGTTTAAAGAATTCATTCCATCCATAGCTCCATCCCATTTGGTAATGTCAGGTTTTTTTATTAATGCGCAGCTTTTAATGGCTTGTTTCAAATATTTATCCTGGAAGCCTGATTTATCAATAGTGAGCAAGTTATCGAGATTGTATTTTCTGTATTTATTTTGAGCCTTAATTACAAACTCAGGGCAAATCAACACCTCATTACCCAGAGAGAAAATAACAGTGCCTTTTTATAAATAAGTATTTTTCATTAGTCACGTTTACATGATTCCAAACTGAAGGTGGGAACATATCATTTGTATAACCTTGTCTTTTCAATGAATAAGTATGAGGTTCGCTTTCAATGATGCCGATGTTTTTTAAAGCACCTCTTACCACAATGCTTGAGAAGTTTGGAAGGGTTAGCATTATTATAAAGAAAAATAATATTGAAGCCGTTGAAGATATTAGGATGTTGTTTTTTATGTTAGTTTTTAGGTTTTTTTCGGTGAAAAATAATATGGCTGGCAAATGTGAAATAAAAATCAAAGTAATAGAGACGCCAATAAATACTAATACCCCGGCATTACTTTCTGCAGTGCTAAGGCGTAAAAAGAATGACATAGGAACTATTGCGGTTATCCCCGAAAGTAAGGAAATCGCAGAAATGATACATTTCTCTTTAATAAAGTTTTTACTTCTAATTTCCTTCCCTTTTTTGAAGTAAATGTGAAGTTTCTTTCTTTTTTTAGAAAGAATATGAACTATGAGAAAAGTAATAAATGAAAATATGGAAAATGTTATTATGAATATATGATCTTTGATGTATTGCGGCGTGCGGTTAATCAAAGAAATCATCATTATGCTTGCAATGTATAATATTGATACGCTGAAGGAAATTAAAGGGATTTTATTGGTTTTTATAACTCTAGAGAGTTCATTATTCCAATCTAATAAGAAAATCTGACATAAAATCATACTCGGTAAAGAAAAAGCAAAAATCAATCCTAATGATATAATAGTAAATGACAATATCAAGGCGAATGAGGGGCCCTTGTCATCTAAAATTGATGGAAGAAGCCCTAGTTGACCAATACTGTCTAAATAAAGCCATAAAATAAAGTAACCAAGTGCTAAGAGAAATGGAACGATGGTTAGTACTTCTTTTGTTAACTTTCTAATATCAAGGTTTGTCGCCACGGATTTTACTTCCCTGTTTATGATGTCTTGAAGGTTGCGCGCTTATATCAAGTTGCACTCTTTCATGTTGGGCTATTTTTAGTTTTTCACTAAAATAAATCAAACTTTATTTAATTTTTTTTGGTTGAAAATGATTTATTTTTTTGCATCATTTTGAATTCGTATTTTATTCATTTCTGGGATGTCGGCGTGACATTTCCAGGCTTCTCTATTAAGTATTATTATTTTTTTAAAATCAATGTTTGCGTCATTAACCAGTGGTAAGTCGTAGTTTACCCATGCTATGCATGGGTGAGTAATGTTCGCAATTTAGTCCAGCATATCAATGACTTTTCACTTATCAGTTCCAGACATTAACGAGCAAATATTCATTTATGCGCGATATATCAAAGTTTCGACGCTATTTCAGCTAGATAGTCCGTTACAGGAAAAGCTCAGAAAGCGAAAACGCGCCTGATTTAAATCTTCTCTCTGGCAAATTGCTGGTGTAAGTTGTGGAACTTAAAATGGAGATAGCGAATGACACCAGAGCGCCCGGCTTCACTGGCCCCAATGCCCAGCGACTACGCTCACTGGCTAAGTGACCTGAAAGGGCGCATTCATAGCGCCCAGCAGCGTGCTGCGTTGGCGGTTAACCAAGAACTGGTGGGGTTATATTGGCAGATAGGTCGGGACATCCTGACTCGTCAGGCTGATCAAGGCTGGGGGGCCAAAGTCATTGAACGTCTAGCGCATGATTTACGCACCGCCTTCCCCGAAATGAAGGGATTCTCACCACGTAACCTCAAGTATATGCGTGCTTTTGCCGAAGCCTGGCCGGATGCGGAATTTGTGCAAGCGGTGCTTGCACAATTACCCTGGTACCATCAGCTGGCCCTGCTGGATAAACTCAATAGCCAGGAAGAACGTCGCTGGTATGCTGCCAGAGCCATCGAGCATAACTGGTCGCGCAACATATTAGTGATGCAAATAGAAACCGGTTTACTGCAGCGTAGCGGTAGCGCTGTAACTAACTTCGATGTCAGCCTGCCTCATGAGCAGTCTGACCTGGCGCGTGAGTCACTTAAAGATCCATACCGTTTTGATTTCCTGGGACTAACTGAAGAAGCTCAGGAACGGGAAGTGGAAAACGCGCTGGTAAAGCATGTGACCGAGTTTTTGCTGGAACTGGGTGCAGGCTTTGCCTTTGTTGGGCGACAGGTACTGTTGGATGTAGGTGGTGACGAGTTCTTTATCGACCTCTTGTTCTACCATCTCAAATTACGCTGCTATGTGGTAATCGAACTTAAAGGAGGTAAGTTCAAACCAGAGCACCTTGGGCAATTGGGATTTTATCTGACGGCGGTGGATCGGCAGGTAAAAGATGAACGTGACAACCCGACCATAGGTCTTTTGCTTTGTAAGAGTAAAAACAAAGTGGTTGCCGAATATGCCTTAGGGGATAAATCCCAGCCGATGGGTATTGCTGAGTATAAATTAGTTGAATCCCTTCCGGTAGAACTGCAAACCAGTTTACCCAGCATCGAGCAGCTGGAGCAGGAATTGGCAGGTGGCGACTTCGCGGCTCATTAGACCTCCGCACTATTTCAACAGATAAAAGGTTTGCCTCGCGTCCTTAGCGGGGGGCCTTTTTTGTAAGCAAGAAGCCCGCTCAGGTTTCCCTGAGCGGGCTTCTTAAATTTGGCTCCTCTGACTGGGATCGCCTTAATACGCGTTAGCTGAACGCCTGAAATACCGAAAGTAGTGGTGATCGTCAGGCACTCCTTCGTGACATCATCCAAACAGGTCAGATGTCTCTACGATGCAGTCCCTATCCGGAATCTACGCCGCATTTCGGTTATCCGATCCGCCATAATCCTTTGAACCGAAAAAACAGTTTTCTATTATCGGCCTTCTTGCCATGAACTCAGTTCCTGCCTGCACGAAATGCATCATGACCTGAAAGAAGCGACTGATGTATCAGGATGGTCGCCGTGTTACCGGCAATGCCGCCTTTAAAAACGGCCGGATCCATCCTTCCATGGATTAAGGCCTTCTTCACATATTATTACGCTAAGGGAATCACAATGAATCTGATGAATAATTGTGCATCGCCTGCTACAGATGTTATATTAAAATATAATATTAGGAGGTGCGCTATGTATACAACTCGCCTGAAAAAGGTCGGCGGATCCATCATGCTGGCGGTTCCTCCCGCCGTGCTGAAAACGCTGGAGCTGTCGACGGACAGCGAAGTGGGTATGACCATTAATAATGGCTGCCTGATTATTGAACCCCAGAACCGGCCCCGTTATACGCTTGAAGAACTGCTGGCTCAATGCGATCCGCATGCCGAAATGAGCGAAGAAGATCGGGAATGGATTGATGCGCCTGCGACGGGCAAGGAGCTCCTGTAAATGGACAGAGGGGAAATCTGGCTCGTTTCACTGGATCCGATTGCCGGCCATGAGCAAAGCGGAAAACGCCCGGTGCTTATCGTATCGAAGGAATCATTTAACAAGCTGACCCGGCTACCCGTTGTTGTTCCCGTCACCAGCGGCGGAAACTTCGCCCGTACAGCCGGTTTTACCGTCTCACTGGACGGCGTGGGAACAAAAACCACGGGCGTCATTCGCTGCGACCAGCCCAGAACGATTGATATGGGCGCCCGGAACGGTAAGCGTCTGGAACGTATACCCGAAGCTGTTGTAAATGAAGTGCTGGCCCGACTAGAAGCCATTATTAACTGAAACTGCAGTGAATAGCATAAAAGCAAAAATCCCGCTCAGGTTTCCCTGAGCGGGATTTTTAAATTTGGCTCCTCTGACTGGACTCGAACCAGTGACATACGGATTAACAGTCCGCCGTTCTACCGACTGAACTACAGAGGAATCGTGTGAACGAGGCGCATATTAGCGATGCCGATCCCCAATGTCAAAGCCCGATCGCACACTTCTGGTTTAAGTGCGCGTAAAAGCAGCGGAATGCTGTTTTTCTGCCTTGAGTGTGCAGATTTCAAACTGCCAGCAAGATCTCACTTTAAGCGCAATTCCTTTGAGATGTTAGAGGCGTGTCAAAGTTTTGTTATTTGCCGATTTTAAAACAATCATTTCAGTGCTTTTATGATGAAAATTTCAAATGACGATCAGATGAAACAAATGAACTGCTTATCATCACGGGTGAAATCAGTTTTGGTGTCTGAAACGGTATTTTGAAAATAACATGTTGATAAGTAGATAGTTGCAGAAAAAAGTTGTACCGAAGCGATAGCGTTAGACCAGATGACTTACCTCTACAAACAGAAAAATAACGCCAGCGCCGTTGAGTGAATGTAAAAGATATTTTTCATTCGTCGTATCAGCCAACCTGTGCATGTTAACGAATAAAAAGGGTTACCTATGAAATTCAAAAAAGCGTTAGTGACTTCCCTGTTAGTTTGCATGTTACCTGCCGCAGCCATGGCAAAAGACCTTCAGGTGGGCGTTTCAATGGCGCTGTTTGACGATAACTTCCTCACTATTCTGCGCACCGCGATGCAGAAAGAAATGACGAAAGATGGCGTTAAAGGCCAGGTTGAAGATGCGAAAGGCGACGTTTCCCAGCAGCTGCAACAAATTCAGAACTTCATTGGTCAGGGCGTAGACGCAATTATCGTCAACCCGGTGGACACCAATGCCGTCAAACCGCTGATGGATGCCGCGAAAAAAGCCGGTGTACCGCTGATCTTCGTTAACCGTAAACCCGCGGGCGAACTGACTGACAAAATGGCGTACGTCGGTTCCGACTCTGAGTTGGCCGGTCGTCTGCAAATGGAAGCGCTGGCGAAAGCGATGGACGGCAAAGGTAACGTCGCGATTCTGATGGGCGATCTGGCCAATGAATCCACGCGTGACCGCACCAAAGGGGTTGAAGCCGTGGTCGCGAAATATCCAGGCATCAAAGTTGTGCAGAAGCAAACCGCGAAATTCACCCGTAATGATGCCGTCGATGTTGTGAGCAACTGGCTGACCGCAGGTGATGACATTCAGGCGATTGCCTCGAACAACGACGAAATGGCGATAGGCGCACTGCAGGCATTGGGTAAAAACCCCAACCACATCCTGATTGCCGGTGTGGATGGTACCCCGGATGCGTTACAGATGCTGAAAAACGGCAAGATGGTCGCCACCGTGTTCCAGGATGCAAAAGGTCAGGGTGAAGGCGCAGTTCAGGCTGCCGTCAAACTGGCAAATGGCGAGAAAGTTGAGAAGGTCATCAATATCCCTTACCAGCTGATCACCAAAGACAACATGGCACAATTCGAAGCTCGTAATCAGAAATAAACGTTCCCGACTTAGCCGTACGGAGGTGATGTATGACCGCATTTGCGCTTGAAGCCGAAGGCATCAGCAAGTTCTTCCCCGGAGTGAAGGCACTCGACAATGTCTCACTGCGTATCAAACCGGGGTCGGTACATGCCCTGATGGGTGAAAATGGCGCGGGCAAATCCACTTTAATGAAATGCCTTATCGGGATGTATCGTCCCGATAAGGGCACCATTCGCATTAAAGGGGAGCCAGTACAGTTTCAGGACACAATGGACGCGCTGCGTTCTGGGATCTCGATGATCCACCAGGAACTGAATCTGGTGCCTTATATGACCGTGGCCGAAAACATCTGGCTAGGTCGCGAACCGATGAAGTACGGCTTTGTTGACCACGCGTTGCTGAATAAGCAGACGCAGGAGTTACTCAACAAACTCAACATTCGTTTGAAAGCCGATCGCATGGTCGGCGAATTGAGTATCGCCGCCCAGCAGATGGTGGAGATTGCCAAAGCGGTGTCATGGAACTCCGACATCGTGATTATGGATGAACCGACTTCGGCCCTGACGGAAACCGAAGTGGCACATCTGTTCACCATCATCCGGGACCTGCGCGCGCAGGGTAAAGCCATCATCTATATCAGCCACAAGATGGATGAAATTTTCTCCATCACCGATGAAGTCAGCATTTTCCGTGACGGCACCTGGGTGGGCAGTAATAGCACCAGCGAATATACCCGTCAGTCGCTGATCACGCAGATGGTTGGGCGAGAACTGACTCAACTGTTCCCGAAATTCAACAGTGCCATTGGCGATGAAGTGCTGACGGTACGTAACCTGACCAGTAAAGACCGCTTTACCGACATCAGTTTTAGCGTGCGTAAAGGCGAAATCCTTGGCGTGGCAGGATTGGTGGGAGCGGGGCGCAGTGAGGTTATGGAAAGTTTATTCGGAATGGAAAGCTTCGACAGCGGTGAAGTGCTGATCGACGGTGTGCCAACCAAGATCGATTCGCCTTCCACGGCGATTGAAAAGGGCATGGCGTTCCTGACCGAGGACCGTAAAAAGTCCGGGTTATTCCTGGTGTTGTCGGTGATGGAGAACATGAGCATCGTCAACATGCCGGATTACATCGGTAAAAGCGGTTTCGTTAGCCACATGAAGATGGCGCAGGACTGCATGGAGCAGATCCGCAAACTCAACATTAAAACGCCGACCATGGATCAGATCATCAATAACCTCAGCGGCGGTAATCAACAAAAGGTGTTGATTGCACGCTGGCTGCTGGCACAACCGAAGATTCTGATCCTCGACGAACCAACGCGCGGTATCGACGTTGGGGCAAAAGCCGAGATTTATCGCCTAATCAGTGAACTGGCAAACCGTGGCGTCGCCATCATTATGGTGTCGTCTGAATTGCCAGAAATTCTCGGTATGAGCGACCGCGTGATGGTTATGCACGGCGGACGTATAACTGGCATCCTCGATAAAGAAGAGGCCAATCAGGAATCCATTTTGTCGTTGGCATCCGAGTGAGGCGCGAGACACCTATGAGTAACGTTAAAATTACGGCCCCCCAGGCCGCTGAATCAACCTCTTTCTTTAGTAACCTGCGTCACAAAATGCCGAAGGATACCGGCATCTTTGTGGTGATGTTGGGTATTGCATTGATTTTTGAGATAGCAGGTTGGTATGTACGTGACCAATCTTTCCTGATGAATACCAACCGTCTGGTGTTGATCGTGCTGCAGGTTGCCATTATCGGCATCATTGCGGTGGGGGTGACGCAGGTCATTATCACTACCGGTATCGATCTGTCATCCGGTTCGGTGATAGCACTGACGGCGGTGGTGGCGGCCAGTCTGGCACAAACCTCTGATAGCCTAACGCCGATGTATCCTTCTTTAGTGAACCTGCCTGCGGTCATCCCGATTGTGGCCGGTATTGGCGTCGGGCTGCTGTGCGGGGTGATGAACGGTTTCTTGATCACTAAAACCGGTATTCCCCCTTTTATTGCCACGTTGGGCATGATGGTATCGGCACGTGGTCTGGCCCAGTATTACACCCAGGGTAATCCAATCAGCTTCCTGTCAGATGGTTTTACCTCCATCGGACAGGGCGCGATGCCGGTGATTATCTTCCTGGTGGTGGCATTCCTGTTCCACATTGCTCTGAAGCACACGCGTTACGGTAAATATGTCTACGCGATTGGCGGCAACATGACGTCTGCCAAAGTGTCAGGTATCAACGTTAACAAGTATCTGATTATTGTTTACACCATCGCCGGTGCACTGTCTGGCCTGGCGGGTGTCGTGCTGGCGGCACGTGTTAGCAGCGGCCAGTCAAGCATGGGCATGGCCTACGAACTGGATGCCATTGCCGCAGCCGTTATCGGCGGCAGCAGCCTGATGGGCGGCGTGGGTCGCATCACTGGTACGCTGATTGGTGCGGTGATCCTCGGTCTGATTAAAAGCGGATTCACCTTCGTCGGTGTCGATGCTTACGTGCAAGACATTATTAAAGGCATCATCATAGTGGCAGCGGTGTCCATCGATATGCATAGAAACCGTAAAAAGCGCTGATACGCTTCATACTTCACACTGTAGCTGCGTTGCTGCGCCCGTTTACCCTGGTAATCTATGCTCCCAGGGCTAAACGGGCTTGCCGCCTTGCTACAGCGCGAATTATTTCGCGTATCTGCTTTGAGTTGGTTGTGAAATGATTCATTTTTACATTCACGTCCATCGGTTATCTACGCTCCCAAGGCTAAACAATCTTGCCGCCTTGTTACAGCGCGAATGACTTAGCGCTTAACGCCTCCCACAATAAGTTTTCCCACTGGTTGATCCTGTTCCTTTCCCCGCGTTTGCTTTCGTTATGAGCATTTATGTGCAATTTCTGTGGTTTCTGCACCAAGGCGACGCTTTGGGTCATCACTTTTTTGCACACCTGCCTCGCATTCTGTGCACTGTTGTGGTGCGTTTCGATTTGTTTTTAATCATCCTGCGTCATGCATTCCGCTTATTAACTCTTTTGAGGTAATCAGAAAGGCTTATTTTCCGTGCCGTTAGGAATATTCTGGCCCTGCTTTTTTACGCCACGAATAAACCTGGCCTGCATATTGCAACTTCATGAATACAAGCCAGCAGGCTGAGACACCCAGATACTGGGCATTCGGGGATTGACGGAGGCAATATGAATTTAAGACGACTGAAGTACTTTGTAAAAATCGTCGATATCGGCAGCCTGACTCAGGCAGCAGAAGTGCTGCATATCGCGCAGCCTGCGCTTAGCCAGCAAGTTGCGACGCTGGAAAATGAACTCGATCAGCAATTGCTGATCCGCACCAAACGTGGCGTCACGCCGACCGAAGCAGGCAAAATTCTGTATGCACATGCTCGGACCATTTGCGCCAGTGTGAGCAGGCGCAAACCGCAGTGATCAATGCAGGTCAGGCATTAAATGGCCAGGTGTCGATTGGTCTGGCACCGGGTACTGCGGCGTCTTCCCTGACCATGCCGCTGCTGCAAACCGTGCGTGAACAGTTCCCGGATGTATTGGTGTATCTGCATGAGAACAGCGGTACGTCATTAAATGAAAAAGTGATGAACGGCCAATTGGATATGGCGGTGTTGTACGACCGCGCTCCGACGGCAGGTATCAACAGTATCCCGCTGATGAAAGAAGAGTTATATCTGGTCGGTGCTACGGCATGTCCGGGCGCTACCATCGATTTGGCCGATGTGGCGCAGATGAACCTGTTCTTGCCTCGCGACTATAGCGCCGTGCGCAAACGCGTTGACGAAGCGTTTTCACTGCGTCGTCTGAGCGCGAAGATCATCGGCGAAATTGAATCGATTTCAACGCTGACCGCAGCAGTATCAAGCGGCATGGGTGTGACCGTGCTGCCGGAATCAGCGGCTCGCGCCCTGGTGAGTTCAACCCATGCGTGGATGGCACGTATCAATAGCCCATCGCTGAATCTGCCACTGTCACTGAACATCTCAGCACGTCTGCCGCTGTCGCCATCCGCGCAGGCTGTGAAAAACATTCTGCTGTCACTGCTGAATAAGCCGATGACGGAAGAGCGTGAGTTGATGCTGGTTGGTTAATCACTTCTTCTTTACCCCAGCTTTCAACGGCTGGGGTAAACTCATCAAGCTTTAATCCCCGCGCCCACGTCGAAATAGCAAACCCTCCTTATTACTATTCCGCATAACACACCGTTTTTTATTATTTCCTGCAATGACGCCAAGTTCATAACATGGACAAAACAGGGCAGGAAACAGGAGAAAGGGTGTGAATTTCCAGCAACTTAAAATTATACGCGAAGCGGCACGTTGCGAATTCAACCTGACAGAAGTGGCGAATACGTTGTTTACCTCACAATCTGGGGTTAGCCGCCATATTCGCGATCTGGAAGATGAACTCGGTGTTGAAATCTTTATTCGTCGTGGCAAGCGACTATTAGGCATGACCGAACCGGGCAAAGCGCTGTTGACCATTGCTGAACGCATCCTTGATGAAGCGGGCAAAGTACGTCGCCTGGCGGATGTGTTTACCAATGAAACCAGCGGTGTGCTGACCATCGCCACCACCCATACTCAGGCACGTTACAGCCTGCCACGCGTGATCAAAGCGTTTCGTCAGCTGTATCCGAACGTCCGTCTTGAGCTTAATCAGGGTTCGCCGCAGGAGATTGTTGCCATGCTGCTGGCCGGTGAAGCCGATATCGGTATCGCCTCTGAGCAGTTGGTGAACAACAGTAGTCTGGCCGCATTTCCCTGGTTCAGCTGGCATCACTCACTGCTGGTGCCGCATGACCATGAACTGCTGCAACATCAGCCGGTCACGCTGGCCAGTTTGAGCCGCTATCCGCTGATCACTTATCGTCAGGGGATCACTGGTCGCTCACGTGTTGATCGCGCGTTTCAGGCGGCAGGCATCAAGCCGGATATCGTTCTCAGCGCCCAGGACTCCGACGTGGTGAAAACCTACGTTGAGCTGGGGCTTGGCGTGGGTATCCTCGCCGATCAGGCATGCGATATCTATGAAGGTGAAGATTTGGTGAAAATCGACACCCATCATCTGTTTGATGCCAATACCGTATGGCTGGGATTGAAGCGCGGCCAGCTGCAGCGCAATTACGTTTGGCAGTTCCTGGAACTGTGTAATGCGAATCTGTCGCTGGAAGAGATTAAACGTCAGGCGCTCTCCTATGAAACGGAGTCTGAACCGGCTATCGATTTCCAGATTTGATACAGCGGTCGCCTAAAGGGCGACCCTACATTTCCCTGATGCGCATTCGTGCGCACCAGGATGCAACCTGCGTAATTAACGATGACATATTGCTGTGCACCCGGCACGGCATAAAATTTCTTTTCCCGTCGCAAAACACCTTCCGAATCGGCTTCCACCTCGTAGAAAAACATCCTGCACTGCTGCGCCACGTTACAGTGAAATGAACAGGACACAGGGGATGAAAATGTCGCGAATTCAATTAAACGATGCGGCGCTACTGCGCCAGCAGGCGCTGTTTGGCGGGCGCTGGCAAGATGCACACGCAGGTGCCACGCTGCCGGTCATCAATCCATCAACCCAGCAGCAAATTGCCACCATTCCGGCGCTGGGTGCCGCTGAAACCGAACAGGCGATAGATTATGCCGAGTCAGTGCGTGCCAGCTGGGGGAAAACCCCGAATGCCTCGCGCGCCGCACTGCTGGATAAGTGGTACCAGCTGATTGTCGATCACGCTGATGACCTGGCGATCATCATGACCGCAGAGCAGGGCAAACCGCTGGCAGAAGCCAAAGGGGAAGTGCTGTACGGCGCCAGCTTTGTGAAGTGGTTTGCCGAAGAAGCGCGCCGCATCTATGGCGACACTATTCCGGCACCAAGCGAAGACCGCCGCATTCTGGTGTTGAAACAACCGGTGGGCGTTGCCGCCGCCATCACACCGTGGAATTTCCCAATTGCGATGATCACCCGAAAAGTGGCACCAGCGCTGGCCGCCGGTTGCCCGATCATTGTGAAACCCTCAGAGCTGACGCCGCTTTCGGCTTTAGCATTGGCGGTGCTGGCCGAGCGCGCGGGCTTCCCATCGGGTGTATTGCAGGTGCTCACCGGCTTGCCCACCGAGATTGGCAGCACGCTAACCGCCAGCCGCACGGTGCGCAAAATATCCTTTACCGGCTCAACTCGTGTTGGTCAGTTGTTAATGCAGCAAAGCGCCGACAGCATCAAGCGCCTTAGCCTGGAGCTGGGCGGCAATGCACCGCTGATCGTGTTTGATGATGCCGATCTGGATATCACCATTCCTGGCGTGATGGCGAGTAAATTCCGTAATGCCGGACAGACCTGCGTCTGTGCGAACCGTATTTTGGTGCAGCGCGGCATCTACCAGCGCTTTAGCGAGAAACTGCTGGAAGCGGTAGCCACGCTCAAAGTGGGCGATGGATTTGCGCC
Source organism: Pantoea rodasii (assembly GCF_002095465.1). Classification (GTDB taxonomy): domain Bacteria; phylum Pseudomonadota; class Gammaproteobacteria; order Enterobacterales; family Enterobacteriaceae; genus Pantoea; species Pantoea rodasii. Next base: position 265,112 of record NZ_MLFP01000086.1, read on the forward strand.
CGGCAGCACCATCGGGCCGTTGATCAATGAGCGTGCGGTGGAAAAGGTGAACAGTCACATCGACGATGCGCTGAGCCAGGGCGCGACCTTGCTGCGTGGCGGCATCAGCCAGCCAAACGGCACTTTTGTCGAACCCACGGTGTTAGGCAACGTCACCAGCAGTATGCGTATTGCACATGAAGAAACCTTCGGACCTGTAGCACCGCTGTTCGTCTTCGACACGGAGGATGAAGCTATTCAAATGGCGAATGACACGCCTTACGGATTAGGGGCCTATTTCTTTACTGAGAATATTCGTCGGGCATGGCGGGTCGCGGAATCTCTGGAATTTGGCATGGTTGGTTTTAATACCGGCGCGATATCCTTAGACGCGGCTCCTTTCGGTGGAATTAAATTATCCGGATTAGGCCGTGAAGGATCGCGATATGGTATTGAAGAATACCTTGAGCAGAAAACGTTTCATATTGGCAGTTTATAAACATCGTCGCCATTAATGGCGACCCTACCGCAAAGCGCACATTAACGCGTGCAAGGTTTAAAAGCAGCGCCGCTGGCCTCAGGTCATCGGCGCTGTTTTATTTTGTGCGCTTGGTCATACTTTTCCCGCCTATCCCTGTTTTAGTGCAAGTTTCATGCGAGATGCACCGCTGCGATGCACAGATTTTGTGAAGTAAATCATCTGTTTATTCCTTCGGCAATTCCGCAAAATTTCGCCACGCAATACGGCAGAAAATTTTTTTGGGCTGTTTTTTACGCATTTTTAATTTTTTACTGGGCTGGCATACTTTCTGCATTAGCTTATTAACGTAACAGATAAATGTGGTGCAAATCGTTAATTAGCGCACATGTGATGGGTGTAACAAATAAGGAATTTTCCATGTTAAGTTTCGACCCTGAAAAAGTGTCTCTCCCCGCCGGTCATTATATTGGCGGTCAACATATCACCACACAAGGTGCGCGTTTCGCCGTGAAACGCCCGTCCGATGGCAAAGTCTATGCCGAGCTGAGCGAAGCGCAGGCGGCGGATGTCGATCATGCTGTCACGCTGGCGCATCAGGCGCTGAAAACCAGCGGCTGGCGCAGCTGCCCACCACGTCAACGTGGCAAGGTTTTACGTCGTTGGGCCGATCTGATTGAAAACGATCCCTTACTCGCTCAGCTGGAGGCGCTGGGTTCGACGCGCCCCATCAGCGATGTGGTGCAGCATGAAATTCCCTTTACCGCCGAAGCCATTCGTTTTTATGCCGAGTGCGCCGACAAATACAGTGGTGACCTGTTCCCGACGCAGGAGAGCAGCCTTGGGATGTTGATATCGGAGCCATATGGCGTGATTGGCGCGATTACGCCATGGAATTTCCCGCTGTCGATGGCGTCGTGGAAATGCGGTCCAGCGCTGGCAGCAGGAAATGCGGTCGTGCTGAAACCCTCCGAGCTGACGCCGTTCTCCACCGTGCGTATGGCGGAACTGGCGGTGCAGGCCGGCTTACCGGCGGGCATCCTGAATATTGTGCAGGGCAGTGGTGCCGTCACCGGCACGGCGCTGGTGACTCATCCATTGGTGCGTAAAGTCTCGTTCACCGGTTCAACCGCCACTGGCGCGCGCATCATGAGCGACGCCGCACAGCACGGTATGAAACCCGTCACGCTTGAGCTGGGCGGTAAGAGCCCGCAGCTGGTGTTTGATGATGCCGGAGATATTGACGTGCTGGCGCAACGTATTCTGCGCGGTTTTACCGCCAACGGCGGCCAGGCCTGCGTGGCAGGCACCCGTTTGATCGTGCAACGCGGCATTGCCCAACCGTTGCTGGATCGTCTGGTGGCGCTCTGTCAGCAACCGCGTCCTGGCGTGACCTGGCAGGACAGTAGCCGCTACGCACCATTGATTGATGAGCGTCAGGGTAACAAGGTCGCTTCAGTGATCGCCGAAGCCAAAGCGCAGGGCGCAGAAGTGTTAGTGGGCGGCGAACGCTTTGCCGACACCGCCGAAGGCTGGTTCTGGCAGCCGACGCTGCTGTGCGGTGTGGCAGCCGATAACCCGGCGGTTCAGCAGGAAATTTTCGGCCCGGTGCTTACCGTGCAAGAGTTTGACAGCGAAGAAGAGGGGCTGGTGCTGGCAGCGCATGACACCTACGGCTTGTGCGCCGGCGTACATACCTTGAGCCTGCCACGTGCCATGCGAGCGATGCGCGCCATAGAGTCCGGCACCGTGTGGATCAATCGCTACGGGCGCTCCGGTGATTTCATTATTCCCACCGGCGGCTTCCTCGGCTCCGGTATCGGCAAGGATCTGGGTCGTCAGGCATTTCAGGCCTGCCAACGCCAGAAGAGTGTATTAATCGATTTCTAAATTTACGTATCAGACAACGACGAGGTCGCGTCATGGCACTGTTTAAACCGAAATTCATCACCTTTGATTGCTACGGCACCCTGATCAACTTTGACATGGCAGGTGCAGCACAGCGCTGTTTCCACGATCGCGTGTCACCGCAGCAGATGCTGGCATTCACCACGGACTTTTCCCACTATCGCCGCGATGAAGTGTTGGGCGCATGGCAGCCTTATTACGAGGTGGTGAGCAACGCGATTCAACGCACCTGTAAAAAATGGGGCGTGCAGTGGAGCAAAGCCGATAGCGACTTTATCTACACCGATTGCGCCACCTGGGGACCGCACCCAGACGTGCCAGCGGGTCTCGCTAAAGTGGCGAAAGCGTTCCCACTGGTGCTGCTCACTAACTCGATGAACGATTTGATTCCCCATCACGTTCCGCGTCTTGGTGCGCCGATCCACATGACCATCACCGCAGAAGAAGTGGGCGCCTACAAGCCGCAGATGAAGGGCTTCGAATACATGCTGGACAAGCTCAACTGCGGCCCGGAAGAGATTCTGCATGTCTCCTCCAGCCTGCGTTATGACCTGATGACCTGCTACGACATGGGCATTAAAACAAAGTGTGGGTCAACCGTGGTCACGATCCGGCGAACCCGGCTTACGAATACACCGAGATTAAAGACATCGGCGGACTGCCCGCTGTGGTTGGACTCTGAGCCCGGAGGCAGCGATGAAACTCGAATCATTCTGGCAAGCCACGGCGCCTGCTTTCACCGGAGCGGCCAGTGGCGCATTGCCATCGACGGCAGATGTGGTGGTGATTGGCGGCGGCTTTACCGGTATCTCGACGGCGCTCAACCTGGCGCGCAGCGGCATCAATGTGGTGCTGCTGGAAAGCGGCGAGGTGATGAGCCAGGCGTCGGCGCGTAACGGCGGGCACTGCAACACCGGCGTGGCGCAGAACTTCGCCTCACTGGTGGAGAGCCAGGGAATCGAGCAGGCCAGCCGCTTCTATCGCGCCTATGACGATGCAGTGAGCTATGTCGAACAACTGGTGCGTGAAGAGCAGATCGATTGCGATTTTCGCCTGTGCGGCAAGCTGAAACTGGCCAGTAAAGCCTCACATTTTCCCGGCTTGCGCAGTGCCTGGCAGCTGATGCGTGACACCGTGGATCCGGAAATTGAGTTGATCGGCAAAGATGAGATTCGTCGCGAAGTGGGCAGCGATGCATTCCACGGCGGCCTGCTGCAAAAACGCGGTGGCCAGATGCACATGGGTAAATTCGGCATCGGCCTGGCGAACGCCGCCGCGCAGGCTGGCGTGAAGATTTACCCCCATCACGCGGTGACAGGGTTAACGCGTCTCGAAGGTTATCGCCATCGCGTGACCACCGCCAAAGGCGAGATCATCGCGGAGAAAGTGATGATGGCGACCGGTGTTTCAAATGAAGGGCCATTCCCGTGGTTCCAGCGCCGAATTGTGCCGGTGGGCAGCTTTATCGTGGTGACCGAACCTTTGGGTGAGGCGCTGGTTGAGCAGGTGTTGCCGCGCGATCGCACCTACGTGACCTCGCTGAATATCGGCAACTACTTCCGCACCACCGCCGATCGTCGGCTGGTGTTTGGTGGGCGTGCACGTTTCGCGGTGAGCAATCCGACCTCAGATTCGCGCAGCGGCGATGTACTGCGTGCCGCGATGACAGCGCTGTTCCCGCAACTGGGTAAATCGCGCATCGATTACTGCTGGGGCGGCATGGTGGATATGACGTCCGATCGCCTGCCGCATGCGGGTGAGCACGATGGGGTGTTCTATTCACTGGGTTACAGCGGCCACGGCACCCAGATGTCGGTGTGGATGGGCCGCGTGATGGCTGATTTGCTGGCAGAAAAGCGTAATGAAAACCCCTGGCAGCGCGATGGCTGGCCCGCGCTGCCCGGTTACCACGGTAAACCGTGGTTTTTGCCTCTGGCAGGGCTGTATTACAAGGCTAAGGATCGGCTCTCCTGATCATTGGCTGCGACCGAAAGCGCGATAAATCAAGCCGCTACGTAAGGGTGCGATTCTTCGGTAGAGGCGTGTCACGCGCATTACCGTAGCGGCGCAATTTATTGCGCATTGCCTCAGGCCGCACAGAGCCAATGATGATTTTCGAAATAAACAACTTTTCATATTGAGGGTGTGCAGATGAGTAAATTTAATAAAGAGTCTGACGCTGGGAATCCGGCCCTGACGCGCATGTTGACTGAAGGGTCAATGTCACGTCGCGGCTTGATGAAGTTGTTGTCTGCCGGTGCGGTGATGAGCAGCGGCCTTATTGGTTTTCCGCAGATGAGCTTTGCGGCAGAAACACCGGTGAAAGGCGGCAAGATGCGGGCTGCCATGTCCAACGCCTCCGCCACTGACACCCTCGACCCCGCTAAAGGCAACAACAGCGGCGACTACACCCGCCAGTTTATGGTTTACAGCGGCCTGACCGAACTGGATCAAAAGTTGGCTATCCAACCCGGTTTAGCCGAATCGGTAGAGTCCACTGACGGTGTCACTTGGCACATCAAGCTGCGCAAAGGCGTGACCTTCCACGATGGCAAACCGCTGACCGCCAAAGACGTCATTTACTCACTCAGCCGCCACAAAGACCCGGCCGTAGCCTCCAACGCCTTTAAGCTGGCCGATCAGTTCAAAACCTTTACCGCCGTGAATGACAATGAAGTCATGCTGGAGTTGAGCAGTGCTAACTTTGACGTGCCTTACATGCTGGCCAGTGCGCCGTTCCTGATTGTGCAGGATGGCACCAAAGACTTCAGCAAAGGCATCGGCACCGGGCCATTTAAGCTGAAAGAGTTCTCACCCGGTGTGCGCTCAGTTGGCGTGAAGAACCCTAACTACTTCAAGCCAGGCCTGCCGCATCTCGATGAAATCGAACTGCTGGGCGTCACCGATCAAGCCGCGCGCGTCAATGCGCTGATGTCCGGCGATCTGCATATTGTTTCGACCCTGAGCGCGGCCGATTGCAAGCGCATCAAAGCCACCTCGGATTTTGCAGTGCTGGAGAGTAAATCGGGCATGTACACCAACCTGATTATTCGCACCGACATGAAGCCCGGCAGCAACGAAGATTTCGTGCTGGCGATGAAATACCTGCAGCCGCGCGACATTCTGGTGAAAACCGTGTTGCAAGGTTATGGCGATGTCAGTAACGATACGCCGGTGCCACCGTGGCATCCGATGTACAACGCCGATCTTAAACCGCGTCCACTGGATGCCGAGAAAGCCAAATTCCATATCGAAAAAGCCGGCATGAAAGGCGCCACGGTGGAGATCATCACCACGCCGAACATTGAAGGTTCCGTGGAAGGTGGCCAGTTAATCCAGCAGGTATCGCGTAATACCGGCCTGAACATCAAAGTACGACGCGTGCCGTACGACGGTTACTGGTCAACGCACTGGACCAAAGATCCCGTGGGCTATGGCTCGATCAACCCGCGTCCGACGCTGGATATGCTGTTCTCTCAGTTCTACCTCTCCTCGGCTTCCAATAATGAATCTGGCTGGAAAAATCCTCAGTTTGACCAGTTGGTGGTGGCCGCGCGCGGCGAGCGCGATCAGGGCAAGCGCAAGCAGATGTACGGTGATATGCAGAAGCTGATTTACGATCACTGCGGCACGCTGATCCCGACCTTTATCAGCTCTACCGATGGCTACAGCAAAAAGTCGGCGGCGTTGAGGCCTGGCCAAGCGGCATGATGATGGGTTATCGCTTCCATGAGTTCGCCTGGCTGAAAGCCTGATTCACACCCTGAGGAGATCGCCGATGAACCGATACATGATGTTCCTGATCGCCCGACGCGCAGGCGCTGGCATCCTGACCTTGCTTATCGTTTCGGCGGTGGTGTTTTTTATCACCAGCCTGCTGCCCGGTGATGCCGCGCAGATGATTCTGGGGCAAAACGCCACGCCGGAAACGGTGGCGGCGTTACGTCAACAGCTGGGGCTCGATCAGCCCTTGTTAGTGCGTTACTTCAGCTGGCTGGCGGGGATGCTGCAGGGCGATTTTGGCACCTCGTTTGCCAGTCATCTGCCGGTGACGCAGTTGGTGGCACAGCGGATACCGGCCACACTGGAGCTGGCCGGTATCACCACGGTGATTTGTGTGCCGCTGGCGCTGGTGATCGGCATTGTTGCGGCCATGAAGCGTGGCTCGGCACTGGATCGTTTTCTGGTGATCAGCACCATGGCCACGGTGGCGGTACCGGAGTTTCTGGTGGCCACGGTAGCGGTGCTGATCTTCGCAGTGAAACTGCACTGGGTTTCAGCCATGTCGTTTGGCAGCCCGGATATGGGCCTGGTGAGCTACCTCAAAGCCTATGCGCTGCCGGTGATGACGCTGTGCTGCGTGCTGGTGGCTCAAATGGCGCGCATGACACGTTCCGCGATCATCAATCAGCTCGACAGCCCGTATCTGGAAATGGCGCTGCTGAAAGGCGTATCGCCACTGCGCGCGGTGTTGCGCCATGCGCTGCCCAATGCCGTCGGGCCAATTGCTAACGCCATCTCGCTCAGCCTGTCGTATCTGTTTGGTGGTGTGATCATTATTGAATCCATCTTCAGCTATCCCGGTCTCGCCAGTGCATTGGTGGATGCGGTGAGCAATCGCGATCTACCGGTGGTACAGCTGTGCGTGATGATGTTTGCCGCCTGCTATCTGGTGCTGTTGCTGATTGCCGATGTGCTGACGATCGCCTTTAACCCGAAATGGAGGAGCTGATGAATAGCTTGCTGCTTCCTGTACGAATTTTTCAGTCGCTGTCGATCTCGGGTCGCATTGGCCTGCTGATCTCCCTGTTCTGGGTGCTGATGGCGCTGTTCGGCAACCAGCTGGCCCCGCATAGCGTGGAGGATATCGGCGGTGGACCGATGCTTGGGGGGATCACGGCAGATAACCTGCTGGGCACCGATTATCTCGGCCGCGATATTCTCAGTCGTATTCTGTACGGCGCTAAATTCTCGATTGGACTGGCGCTGACCGCCGCGCTGGGTGCCAGCCTGATCGGCACCTTGCTGGCGTTGCTGGCCGCGGTGGCCGGGCGCTGGCTGGAAGAGCTGCTGGGGCGTATCAACGACGCGATGTTAGTGCTACCGGGTAAAGTGCTGTCGCTGATGATCGTGGCGGTGTTTGGTTCCTCCCTGCCGATGCTGATCCTGACCGCTATCTTCACCTATTGGCCCGGTGCGTTCCGTATCGCCTTCGCCATGGCCAGCAGTTTGCGCAATATGGATTACGTGCGAGCGTCGCGCTTGCGTGGCGAAAGCCGCTGGTACGTGGCGATTCACGACATCTTGCCGAATATGGTGCATCCAATGCTCACCGATTTCGGTCTGCGCTTTGTTTACATCGTGCTGCTGCTCAGCGGCTTGAGTTTCCTCGGTCTCGGTGTTCAACCGCCGTATGCCGACTGGGGAACGCTGGTGCGAGAAAACCTGCAGGGCCTGTTTAACGGCTCGCCAGCGGTACTGATGCCGGCCGTGGCGATTGCCAGCCTGACCATTGGCGCGAACCTGTTTATCGACAGCCTGCAACAAATGCGCCCGCTGACGCTGGTGAAGGAGGGAGCATGAACGTGACGCCACATACGGCAATGCCGGTTATCGCGGTAGAGAACCTGCGCGTCACTGCGCAGACCGATAAAGGCGAAGAGATCGATCTGGTTTCCGATATCCGTTTTACCGTGCAGAAAGGCGAAGTACTGGCGCTGATTGGTGAATCCGGCTCTGGTAAAACCACTATTGCCATGGCGCTGATGGGCTATGCGCGTCACGGCTGCCGCATCGCCGACGGTAATATTCATCTGGCAGGCACCGATGTACGCAGCTTGTCACCCGGCCAGCTGCGTGAGTTCCGTGGCAACAAAGTGGCTTATATCGCGCAAAGTGCGGCGGCATCGTTCAATCCCGGCATGCGTATTCTTGACCAGGTGATCGAACCGGTGGTGATCCACGGCACCATGAAACGCAAGGCGGCCAAAGAGAAGGCGATTGCGTTGTTTCGCGAGTTGGCCCTGCCCAATCCTGACACCATTGGCGATCGCTTTCCGCACCAGGTTTCCGGCGGCCAGCTGCAACGCTTAATGACCGCCATGGCACTGATTGGCGATCCAGATGTGGTGATCCTCGATGAGCCAACCACGGCATTGGATGTCACGACTCAGGTCGAAGTGCTGAAAGCGTTTCGTCGTGTTGTCGCACAGCGCGGGGTAACGGCGATCTACGTCAGCCACGATTTGGCGGTGGTGGCACAGATGGCAGACCGCATTCTGGTGCTGCTACGCGGCAAAATGGCTGAATATGGCACCACCGAACGGCTGATCGGCGCACCGCAAGCGGAGTACACTCAACTGCTGATGGACGCGGCCCGTCAGAAAGAGCGCGAAAGCAGCTGGCACTGTGCCGAGGCCAATGAGCAACCGTTGATGGAGGTGCGCGATCTCAGCGCCGGATACGGCCCGCGTGACAAACATGGCCAGCCAAAGACTCTCATCCTTGAGGATATCAATCTCAAGCTGTGGAAAGGCCAGGCGATTGGCATTATTGGCGAATCGGGTTCCGGTAAAACCACGCTGGCGCACGCCATTGCCGGACTCAATGCACCCAGCCAGGGTCATATTTTGTTTAACGGTCACTATATCAATGGCGACATGCACAAACGCCCGGATAACGAGCTGCGCCGCATCCAGTACGTGTTCCAGATGGCGGATACCGCGCTTAACCCGGCGCACAGCGTAGAGCGCATTCTTTCGCGTCCGCTGGCGCTGTTTCACGGGCTGAAAGGCGCCGAACGCGAGCGCCGTCTGCATCAGCTGCTGGATTTGGTCAAACTGCCGCGCTCGGTGTTGTGGCGGCGTCCATGGACGCTGTCCGGTGGACAAAAACAGCGCGTCAATCTGGCGCGCGCGCTGGCGGCAGAGCCCGATTTGATATTGTGTGATGAAGTGACCTCGGCGCTGGACACTGTGGTGGCTGCGGCGGTGCTGGATCTCATCAGTGAGCTGCGCCGTGAGCTGGGCCTGTCGGTGCTGTTTATCAGCCATGATATGCACGCGGTACGCGCGGTGTGCGACGATATTGTGGTGATGAAATCCGGTCGCATCGTGACGCAGATTTCCCGTGCTGATTATGATAAACCCACCAGTGAGCTGTACTTCGAGCGTCTTAAACGGGCGGTGCCGGAGCTGCGTCAAGGTTGGCTGGATGAGCATGAAGAAGTGCTTAGGGCAGAATAAAAATCACGGCATTCGTAGTGGCGCGATTCCTCGCGCATCTCAATGGCGAAACCGTTCGCGCCATAAATTGCGCCGCTACGTCGCTGGTGTGTTTTACAAGAAAGGAGCAGCAAATGATCACATTACGCGCCATGACGCAGGACGATATTGAACATGGCTACGCCATCACCCAGCAGCTGAAGTGGCCGCACCGTCGCGAAGACTGGCAGCAGGCGCTGGCGTTGGGCGAAGGGGTGGTGGCTGAAGAGCACGGACAATTTGTCGGTAGCGCCTTTGGCTGGCGTTGGGGCGAGCAGCGGGCCACCATCGGCCTGGTGGTGGTCAATCCGGCGTGCCAGGGGCGCGGCATCGGCAAACAACTGATGCTGGCGGTGTTGGAAACCTTCCCGGATTACCATATCCGCCTGCACGCCACGGAAATGGGGAAAGGGCTGTATGAAAAGCTCGGTTTTGTTGTCACGGGCACCATTCAACAGCATCAGACACGTGAACTGGCTGCCGTGCCGGCGGTGAACATTCCCACCGGTTTAACCCTGCGTAATGCGCAGCCTGCTGATGCCGAATTACTGATTGAACTGGATCATCAGGCGCACGGCATGTGGCGCGCGCAGCTGATGCAAACGCTGGTTGCCGATCATCAAACGGTGCTATTGCAGGATGCCCAACAGCGGGTGCACGGTTTTGCCAGCCTGCGGCGTTTTGGTCACGGCTGGGCGATTGGCCCGGTGATCGCGCTCAACCTTGATGTGGCGCAGGCGCTGATTGCGGCGCTGATGCAAGGACTCGGCGGTGAGTTCGTGCGTATCGATACCGATGGCGCGCTGCCGCTGGCGGCCTGGCTGGAAAGCTTAGGGCTGGCAAAAGTGGATGCGCCCACCACCATGTTCTGGGGAACGCCATGGTCACCACAAGAGGGTGAGATGCAGGCGTTTGGGTTGATGACCCAGGCGATGGCCTGATGCATATCGTCTATAAATCCGAAGCCACACGTGGCGCGCACTGGCAGCGCTGGCTGGCAGAGCATGCGCCGGATGTGCAGATGCATATCTGGCCAGACATCGGCGATGCCACGCAGGTCGAGTTATTGATCGCCTGGCAGCCGCCGGAAGATGTGATGGCCACTTTCCCGAATCTGAAGGCCCTGCTGTCGGTCGGTGCCGGTGCCGATCAGTTCGATCTCGGCCAGCTCCCGCCTGAATTGCCGGTGGTGCGTATGATCGAACCCGGTTTGACACAGGGCATGGTGGAGTACGTCACCTTTGCCGTGCTGGGGCTGCACCGGGATATGCCGCGCTACTTCCAGCAGCAGCGAGCCGCACAGTGGCAAACCCATCCCATTCGCACCGCCCATCAACGGCGCGTCGGCGTGATGGGATTGGGTGAACTGGGGCAGGCTTCGCTGAGACAGCTGGTGTCGCTGGGATTTGACTGCGCAGGCTGGAGCCGCACGCCGCGTGAACTCAACGGCGTGCGCTGCTGGCATGGCGCAGAACAGCTGGGCGATTTTCTGGCGCACAGTGAGATTCTGGTGTGCCTATTGCCGCTGACCGACAGCACACGCGGCATGCTCAACGCTGAACTGTTTGCACAACTGCCCACCGGCGCGGCGCTGGTGCAGGTTGGACGTGGCCCGCAGCTCAATGCGGACGATTTACTCACGGCCTTGAACGGCGGGCAGCTGAGTGCCGCGGTGATCGATGTGACCGATCCCGAACCCTTACCGGTTGAGCATCCCTTCTGGCAGCATCCTGCTATTTGGCTGACCCCACACATCGCCAGTCAGACGCAAACCGACAGCGCGGTGGCCGCGTTGCTCGATAACCTGCGCCGCTATCAACGTGGCGAACCGATGGTCGGTGTGATCGATCGCAACCGGGGATATTAACCGGCAACAGTAATAGTGAGCTGCTGCGCGGCGGGCTTTGCACGTCTTCTCCTCCCTGAAGTGTGCAAAATTTCCCCGCTGATTGGCAGACGATTTTGACAGGAAATGCCGCTGCTCAGCTGATTACAGCAGCGTGAGAAACCAACGGGTTGCGATACTTGAGCCAACCGAACGTTACGTGGATGAGGGTTTTTGAAAATGCAGAATGTCATGGCGGAGCAGCAAACGTATAGCGATAACGGCCTGTTACTGGACGCACGTGAGCAGCATGTGCCACGTGGTGTCGTCACCGCGCATCCGTTGGTGATTGAGCGGGCGAAAGGCAGTGAAGTGTGGGATGTGGAAGGCAATCGTTACCTTGATTTTGTTGGCGGTATTGGCGTGCTGAATGTCGGTCACAACCATCCGGCGGTGGTGAATGCGGTGACGAAGCAGCTCGGACTGGTATCACATGCCTGTTTCCAGGTCGTTGCTTATCCGGGCTATATCGAACTGGCAAAGCGCCTGAATGCGCTGGTGGGTAAGGGCGAAGATTTCAAAAGCGTGTTCTTCACCAGCGGCGCAGAAGCGGTAGAAAATGCCGTCAAAATTGCACGCGCACATACCAATCGCAGCGGCATCATCGCTTTCGACGGCGCGTTCCACGGCCGTACGCTGCTGGGATGCACGCTAACCGGCATGAGCCAGCCTTATAAGCAGAACTTCGGACCCTTCGCGTCAGAAGTCTACCGTTTACCGTACCCGAACGCTTACCACGGTGTAAGCGATGATGATTGTCTGCAAGCGCTGGAGCAGCTGTTTGCCGTGCAGATCCTGCCAGACCGCGTGGCCGCAATCATCATTGAACCGGTGCAGGGCGATGGCGGCTTCCTGCCTGCAGGGGCGAACTTTATGCAGGCGCTGCGTCGTATCACGGAAAAACACGGCATCGTGCTGATTCTCGATGAAGTGCAAACCGGTTTTGGTCGCACCGGCACCTTATTCGCCTTTGAGCAGTTGGGCATTACGCCGGATCTGGTCACGGTGGCGAAGAGCCTGGGCGGCGGGTTGCCGATTTCCGGTGTAGTAGGCAAAGCAGCCATCATGGATGCGCCGTTGCCTGGCGGTCTCGGTGGCACCTATGGCGGTAATGCGCTGGGTTGCGCAGCGGCGCTGGCGGTGCTGGATCTGCTGGAAAACGATAATCTGCTGGCACGCAGCAATCAGCTCGGCGAGCAGCTTAATGCACGCCTGCAACAGCTGGCGGAGAAATACGCCTGTATCGGTGAAGTGCGCGGCGTGGGTTTCATGCAGGCGGTGGAGATCATCGACTTCGAAACCAAACGGCCTGACGCGGCGATGACGCAGAAAATTCTCGACTGCGCCTGTCAGGAAGGCCTGCTGCTGATCAAGTGCGGCCTGCATCGCAACGTGGTGCGCTTCCTCGCACCTTTGGTGACCACCGATTCTCAGCTCGAAGAAGCGCTACATATCTTTGATATTGCGCTGGCTCGCGCCAGCGGTCGGCTGGGATAAATCCGGCTTCCTCATTGATATCTTTGGAATTATTGACTCGACCAATGAAAGACGTGGCGCGCGGAAGTCACTGGCGCCGCCACGTCAAAGCGTGATATACCATCGTAACAACCTGCGCGATTGGTCAACAATGAGGGGTGCTATGAACGGCTTAATGAAACTCGACCGCATCGACATCAACATCCTGGTGCAACTACAAAAAGATGGCCGTATCAGCAACGTCAATCTCGCCGACGCCGTAGGACTGTCACCCAGCCCATGTCTGCAACGGGTGAAACGCCTGGAGCAGGCGGGTTTTATCACCGGCTATGAAGCCCATATTAATCTCACCAAAATTACCGATTCCGTTACCGTATTTACTGAGGTCACGCTCTCCGGCCATCGCCGCGAAGACTTTATGAAATTCGAAAATTCGGTTCGTGATGTGGATGAGCTGATGGAGTGCCACCTGATCACCGGCGGCTACGACTATTTGCTGCGCTTTATTACCCGCAGCATTGAGCATTATCAGGAAGTGATTGAGAAAATGCTCGATGCACAGATCGGTATCGATAAGTACTTTAGTTATATCGTGATTAAATCCCCGATCATGAAAAGCACCGTGCCGTTGCGCTCGCTGATTGCGAAGCATAATTCGGTAGATTTTAGTGTGTAACTGACCTGCACCTTTAGCTGTAGCGGCGCGATTTATCGCGCGGGTTTCATTCAGCAACTTTAACGCTGGAAAGCACCCAGTAATTTGCGCCGCTACCGTTTTCGTCCGCAAAACCTCACAGCATAAAATTTCTTCCTCGCCCTAAATTCCCTTTATCTTTACTGTTCCGGCCGTGGCTTCACGCGCGCCGTGTGCCTACTCATCCGTACACTCAATTTATCGCTTTACAAGGAGTTGCCATGACCGCCTTAACCCTTGCCGATCACCTGTGGCAGCGCGATGACTTCACTATCTCCACTGAACGTCAGCGCCTTGATATGGATTACATTCACCAACAGCTGACAGAGAAGTCTTACTGGGCCACCGCACAGCCTCGCGCGAAAACCGAGCGCGCGTTTGCCGGCTCGTTGCCGTTTGGTGTTTATCACCAGCAACAGCAGATTGGCTTCGCGCGGCTGGTGACGGATTACACCCGATTCGGCTGGCTGTGCGATGTGATGATCGATGAACACTGGCGCGGTCATGGTCTGGGTAGCTGGCTGGCGACCTGTGTGCGTGCGCACCCGGAGCTGGCCACGGTGCACCGCTGGATGCTCTCCACCAATGATGCCCATCAGCTGTATCAGCGCCTTGGCTGGCGCGTGGTGCAGGATCCGCAAAACTGATGGAATTTCCTCTCTCCTGATATTGGAGTTTTCTCACCATGGGTTACCGCGTTGGCGTGGATATTGGCGGATCGTTTACCGATTTTGCCGTGCTGAATGAACAGACTAATCAGATTCATACGTTAAAAGTGCTGTCGCGTCCGGATCAGCCGGGCAGCGAAATTCTCACCGGTCTGGCGCAATTACAGCAGCGCGACGGTATTGATCCGCAGCACATCAACTACTTCACCCACGGCACCACCGTGGGCATCAACGCGGTGATCCAACGGCGTGGCGTGCAGCTGGCGCTGTTTGCCACAGAAGGTTTTTGTGATGTGCTGGAGCTGGCGCGTCTCAAGATTCCGCATATTCACGATCTGTTCTCACGGCGGCCAGCGCCGCTGATCACGCGCGACCGGGTGTTTGCCATCAAAGAGCGAACTGACCGCCACGGCAACGTATTGCTGCCAGTCGATCGGCAAAGTGTGGTGGCGGCCATCGAACAGGCGCGGGCCGCAGGTTGCCAGGGCATTGTGTTATCGCTGCTGCACAGCTATCGCAATCGCCACAACGAAGCGGCCGTCAAAGCCATCATTGATGAGGTGGCTCCAGAGCTGCTCACCTCTTGTTCCGCCGATATCTGGCCAATCATTCGCGAATATGAGCGCACCATCACCGCCACCATCAATGCCTATGTGCAGCCGATGGTGATCCACTATCTGGAATCCTTTGAGCGCGCGCTGCACACCATGGGCGTGGTGTCACCGCCGCGTATCACCAAATCCAACGGTGGCGTGATGGGCGTGGAGCAGGCGAAAAGTGAATGCGTGCAGATGGTGTTATCGGGCACCGCTTCGGGGGTAATCGGCGCCAGCTTCCTCGCCAGCGCCTGTGGCTTTGACAAAATTCTGAGTCTCGATATCGGTGGCACCAGCGCAGATGTCGCTGTGATCGTCGAGGGGCAAGTGGCGCAGGGCAACGGGGAAATCATCGGTGATTTCCCAATTTATATTCCGTCGGTAGCCGTGACATCGGTCGGGCAGGGCGGCGGATCGCTGGCATGGATCGATAATCAGGGCGTGTTGCAGATGGGGCCTGACAGCGCCGGATCGCTGCCGGGTCCGGTGTGCTTCCAGCGCGGCGGTACGCAACCGACCGCTACGGATGCTTTCGCTGCCTGCGGCATGATCGGCCACGGCGATCTCGGCTACAACGCGGTGAAAGTGGATGTGGCGGCGGCTCGCGCCGCCTGGCAGCCGCTGGCAGACCGCTTGGGTATCTCGGTAGAACAGACGGCCGAAACCGCCATCGAACTGGCGATCTCCAGCATGTACGGGGATACCAGCGGATTACTGTCGCGCTTTGGCCTCGATCCCCGTGAATTTTGGTTCCTCGCCTTTGGCGGTGCCGGACCGATGATGGGCTGCTTCCTGGCGCGTGAACTCAATATGAAAGGGGTGATCGTGCCGCCAACGCCGGGCGTGCTATCCGCGCTGGGAGGTCTGGTGGCGGATATTCGCAATGACTTTATCCGCACGCTGTACAGCGATCTGGATATGAGCCTGGCCGACAGTCTGGCGACAGAAGCGGAGGTGCTGAGCCAACGTGCGCGAGCCTGGCTGACTGAACAACACGGTGCGCAGATGCCGTATACGCTGCACTACAGTGCAGATATGCGTTATCGCGGCCAGTCGTTTGAGATTGAAGTGGCGCTGGAACCTGCATGGCTGGCGCAGGCCAATGTCGCTGCATTGCACGATGCCTTTGATCGCCAGCATCAACAGCTGTTTGGCCATTTTGATGCCAGTGCGCCGGTGCAGATCATTAATCTGCGGTTGGTTATCGCTTCACCGACGCCTAAACCCACGTTGAATCGGTTGCCTGCCGCCACACTACCGGCTGAGGTCGCCAGCCAGGTTAGCGCCTGGATTGACGGCGCATCACATCAGGTGGATGTGGTGGTGCGCGCCAGCCTGCGTGCCGGCCATCATTTAACCGGGCCGGTGATCATCGCTCAGGATGACTGCACCACCTGTGTTCCACCGCATATGCAGGTGGATGTGGATACCTTTGGCAACCTGCTGATCACCCCAGTTGAGGCGCACTAAGATGGCAATTGACGGACGTAACCTGCAGATTCTGGCCAACTATTGCGCCGCCGCGGCAGACGCTATGGCGTTTACCTTGATGCGCACCGCGCACTCGACTTTTGTTAAAGAGACCGAAGATTTTTCCTGCCAGATCGTCAGCCGTGACGGCCTGGCGTTCGCCTCACCGCGCAGCTTTGGCGCGCCCTGGTACAGCGGCATTGATTACGGCCCGGTGTTGGCGCTGATCGACAGCTATCAAGAGGGCGATATCTGCATCACCAATGATTCGTATGCGGGCAATGTGGCAACCCACTCGCCGGATATCCATATCTGGAAACCGGTGTTCCATAACGGTGAGATAGTCTGCTTTGTGGTAGGGCATATCCATAACACCGACGTGGGCGGCGCAGTGCCGGCCTCGCTTTCACGCTCGCTCACTGACATCGTGCAGGAAGGCATCCGTATTCCGCCGCTGAAGATTGTGCGCAACGGTGAATTAAATGAGGAAGTGGCACGCATCATGCGCCTCAACGTGCGCGTGCCGGATCAAAACTGGGGTGATTTTAAAGCGCAAATTGCGTCGGTAAATGTCGGGGAGCGTAAAATTCACGACATCATCGCGCGTTTTGGCATTGACGATTTTCTGCAGGGTATTGAAGGCATCCTTGATTATGCTGAAGCACAGGCGCGCAGCGTGATCGCCACTATTCCCGATGGGGAATACTTTTATGCCGATTTTGCTGATGAGGACGGCGAGGGCGGTTTTCCGTGCCGCGTGGCGATCACGCTGCGTATCACCGGCGACACGCTGGAACTGGATTATACCGGCAGCGATCCACAGCTGGCCTCATCGCTGAATATGCCGACTGGCGGGCGCGAACGTCATCCGCTGGCGCTGGTCGGCGTCACCTATGTGCTGGCGACGCTGGATCGCAATCTGCTGCTCAATGCCGGTACTTTGCGCCCCACGCGTGCCATTCTGCCACCGGGCACGGTGATGAACTGTGAAGCACCCGCGGCGGTGGGCATGCGTTCGCTGACCTGTGCGCTGTCGCAGATTGCCACCCTCGGCGTGTTCTCACAGGCGCTGCCGGATCGCTTACCGGCTAACTCGCCGGGCGGCAACTCGATCATGAATATCCGCACCAGCGACAGCCAGAATCGTAATGTGGTGGCTTCGTTGGGGCCGGTGGGGGGTGGGGCAGGCGGTACGCCACGTCACGATGGCCCGGATGGATCGGGCGGCTTGTCGGCGTTTCTGAAAAACACGCCGATTGAGATTAACGAGGCGGAAGTGCCGATTCATTTCCATCGCTACGGCTTAGCCGCAGACAGCGCTGGAGCGGGACGCTATCGCGGCGGCCTGGCCACCGAAATGGCGTTTGAGATCTTTGCGCCCAACACCACCGTAACGGCGCGCAACCGTAACCGTTCAGTGTTCGCTTCGTCAGGCGTGCTGGGCGGTGAATCCGGTGCGCTGTCGCACTTCCGCACGCTGCGCCAGGGTCAAGCCATCGAGCACGGTAATACCGATGTGATCCACTGCCAGCCGGGCGATATCGTTGAGGTGCGCGGTCCGGGCGCGGGGGGTTATGGCTTGCCGGTGGAGCGTGATTCCGCTGCCGTACTGCAAGATGTACGCTGCGGGTTCGTCACCGCGCAGGTGGCGCGAGACCGCTATGGTGTCGCGATTGTCGCTGGCGAAGTCGATCAGGCTGCTACCGCCCGTTTACGCGCTGAGATGTGCACCGAGGCGCGACAGCATTTTGATCACGGCGCGGCCCGCACGGCGTTTGAACAACAGTGGACACCGGCACGCTATGTGTTACTGACGGCATTTCTGGCAGCCGCACCGGTCAGCTGGCGACACTTCCTCAAGCAACAGGTGTTTGACGCCGTGGCGGCAGATGCACAATCGGCGGCTCTTGAGGCCGTCACAGCGAATGCACAATCGTCAGCACTTGAGGCCGTCACAGCGGATGCACAATCGGCCGCACTTGAGGTGCAGATGCAGGCTATCTTCCACCATCTGCAACAACGCTATCCGGCGATGATGAACCGGTCGCACTAAGCGCTAATATTCAGCTTCAGGCTTTGCCATAGTCTTTTGTTGCCCGATGACGTTTCATCGGGCGCACTTAAGAGGATGTCACTATGGCTTCAGCAAACACGCCCGTTTGGTTTATTTCTGGTTGTTCAACCGGCTTTGGCCGTGAGCTGGCGCAGCAGACCATTGCGCGCGGCTTTCATACCGTGGTGACTGCGCGTGACCCGGCGAAAGTGCAGGATTTGGTGGCGGGGCACGACAATGCCCTTGCGGTGGCATTGGATGTGACCGATGCGCAGAGTATCGAGCGAGCCGTTCAAGCCGCGCTGGATAAATTCGGCACCGTGGATGTGCTGGTGAACAATGCCGGCTATGGCTATCAAAGTTCAGTCGAAGAGGGGGATGATCGCGAGATCCGCGCTCAATTCGATGCTAACGTCTTTGGCCTGTTTGCCTTAACGCGCGCGGTCTTACCGGCGATGCGTAAACAGCGTCGTGGACACGTGATCAATATCACCTCGGTGGCCGGATTCATTGGCTTCGCCAGCTCGGGCTATTATTCGGCCAGCAAACACGCGGTGGAAGGCTGGTCTGATTCACTGGCGGTGGAAGCTGCACCTTTAGGCATTCATGTCACCTGTGTCGAACCGGGGCCATTCCGCACCGACTGGGCGGGGCGTTCATTGCACCAGACGCCGAGCACCTTACCGGAGTATGCCGACACGGCGGCGGCACGCATGAAAGCCACTTCCGAATACAGCGGCACCCAGGCAGGCGATCCGGCACGCGCGGCAGCGGCGATGATAGCCATCACAGAACACGATAATCCACCGCGCCATTTGGTGATGGGCGCATGGGGTTATGATGCGGTGACCAACAAGTTGAAAGAGCGCCTGGCGCAGATCGAGGCCTGGAAGCAGACGTCGATTGATACGGATTTTCCTTCTTAACCTGTTTCAGAGGCCCATAAATAGCGTCCCTGCGCATTAGGTATTTTTCGTAGAGGCCGTTTATGCACCTCTGGCATTGGAGGGCGCCATAAACGGCACCCTACGAAGGTATTCACATCATCTTTTCAATCTCTTCGAACGGCACGGCCTGGCTGAAAAGATATCCTTGCAGCTGATTACAGCCTGCATCGGCCAGCGCCATTTTCTGGCCTTCGGTTTCGACACCTTCGGCGGTCACCGTTAAACCCATGGCGTGACCCAAACGTACCACCGATTCCACAATCGCAGTGGAGTTTTGCGCCACGCCAAGCGATTGAGTGAAAGAACGGTCAATTTTGATTTTGTCGACCGGGAAGGTGCTGAGATAGTTCAGGCTGGAGTAACCGGTGCCGAAATCATCCAGCGCGATGCGGAAACCGGCTTCACGTAGCGCGATAATGTTATTGCGCGCCTCGTGTTCATCCTCAATCAGCACTCCTTCGGTGATCTCCAACTCCATGTGCAGCGGATCGGCACCTTCTTCACGCACAATCTCAATAATGCGTTCAACAAAGCCGCTGGCACGGAACTGCACCGGAGACACATTCACCGCGACGATCACCTGCGGCAGTTTGATGGAGGTTTTACAGGCCTCACGCAATACCCATTCGCCAAGTGGAATGATCATGCCGGTCTCTTCGGCGATGGCAATAAAATCACCGGGCGAGACGTCACCGCGTATTGGATGCTGCCAGCGCAGCAGGGCTTCCAGGCCCACCACGCGCTGCCCACTGATCTCCATCAGCGGTTGATACCACACGCGCAGGCCATCGAAATTCACCAGCGCCTGGCGTAAATCCGTCGCCATCTGCTGACGCGTGCGCAGGGATTCATCCATCACGCGTTCAAACTGACGATATTGTCCACGCCCGCCATTTTTGGCTTCATACAGCGCAATATCCGCTTTGCGCATCAACTCCAGACGGTCAATGCCGTCTTTCGGTGCCAGCGCCAGCCCGATACTCACGCCGACCCATACTTCGCTGCCTTGCAGCTCATAAGGTTCGCTCAGTTCACTGATAATGCGTTTCGCCAGCGCCTGAACCTGACCAATGTTATCGACATCCGGCATCACCACGATAAATTCGTCGCCACCGATGCGGCCCACCGTATCACTGGCGCGCAGGATGTGATTGAGACGTCGCGCAACCTCGATGATCAGCTCATCACCCGCGTGGTGGCCATAGGTATCATTGATATTTTTGAAGCGATCGAGATCCAGCAACAGCAGCGCCACACGCTGATCGTGGCGTGCCGAGACGGCCAGTGCCTGAGAGAGACGGTCCTCAACCAGCGCACGATTGGGTAGCCCCGTGAGGACATCATGAAACGCCAGATGCTGCGCCTGGGCTTCACTGGCGCCAAGCTTCAACAGTGACTGCGATAAATTCAGTGAAGAGGTCCAGATGCGGCGCACCATAAACAAGCACAGCAAGGTGATCAACACCACGGAAAGCAGCGTCGATGGACCCAGCATGCGCAGCATCTGTGCGCCGGGTTTATCGGGCTGCCAGCTCAGGTAGCCCACGGCATCACCCTGTTGTGAATTGAGTTGATACAGCGCGTCTTTTCCCGGCTGTGGCGCACCATCGCTGAAGTGCAACTGACGCAGCTGGCTGCGATCCGCCAGATTACGCAAATAGCCGTCATCAAGGAATTTAATGCTCACTAACCGATAACGTCCCGCCTCACGCGTGCTGCTGATATCCCCGACTGCCAGAGCGGCTGCCCGCTGGCCAATACGCACAAAATCAGCGCGATCGCTGGGGCCCGCCACCACATCGCTATTCACCACTAAAGGGCTGTTCAGCATGTCCTGTAAGTAATGACCGATGCTCTCACTTGAGACGCGTTGCCCGTTACGCCAGACCGCCAGCGGCAGATTGTTACGATCAACCAGCAGAATCAACTGATGATCAAACATATCAAACAGCCAGCCCCCGATATTTTGATCCAGCCAGTTTTGATCCGGTGAGCCTGAGGCCAGCTGATTGGCGAGCGGAGACCAGCGCGTCAGGCTGCGTAGCTGACGTAAATGTTCACCAAGGCTCTGCGCAAAGGAGGCTTCAATCATGCGCTGCTGCTGATCGCGCGCCTGTTCATTAGACAGGGACGTACCCCAAAACAGACCTGCGCCTGCTCCGGCAAAGGTGAGAAGCAAAATGGCCAGCAGCGGTAAAATCACTTCCCGCACAAAATTGCGGCGAAAACCGTCGGACAGTTTTATTGTGTTAATCATTTCAGGGTTCGCGTAACAAGAAGGGCTCATTAATTAAGTTAGCAGACTTTGCGCAAGCTGCACTCCGTAAGGCTAGCGATAAATGAGTGAAAATAAGCGATAATTTTTTGAACACTGTCACAAAGGCAACAGTTAAAAATATTTTATTAAAACCACAGCCGTTTCGCTTCGATCCTGCTGCCCTAAAGCAAATTCATCCTCACGTCATTGAGCCGTCACGGCACTGTCATCTGGCTCGCGCACTGTAGTCGCCATCTCGCAGCACTTGTCGCTGCGCTCCTCAACCTGTAGCGAATGAGGTATTGAACGTGATGGAGATATCCAGACATCCGACCACTGTTTATCAGGCGGTCGCCGCCCAACTGGAGCAGGCACTGCAAGAGCGCTATCGCTGTGGTGACTATCTGCCTTCCGAACAACAGTTAGCCGATCACTACGAAGTGAATCGCCACACGCTGCGCCGTGCGGTGGATGAACTGGTGAATAAAGGGCTGCTGCAACGCCGCCACGGCGTCGGCATTCTGGTGCTGATGCGGCCTTATGATTACCCACTGCATGCTCAGGCACGCTTTAGCCAAAACCTGCTGGAGCAGGGCAGTCATCCCACCAGCGAGCGTTTGCTGGCGGTGCTGCGTCCGGCCAGCAGCGATGTGGCCAGCGCTCTTGCCATCAATGAAGGCGATAACGTGATTCATCTGCGCACCTTGCGCCGGGTGAATGGTGTGCCGGTGTGCGTCATCAACCACTTCCTGCCGGAACTGAGCTGGTGGCCGACAATGCAGCAGTTCCAGAACGGCTCACTGCACGATTTTATGCAGCAGCACCTCGGTCTGGATTTAACCCGTTCGCAAACCCGTATCAGCACCCGCCGCGCGCAGGCCAAAGAGTGTAAACAGCTGGAGATTGCACTGCAGTCGCCGCTGCTGTGCGTGCGCACCCTGAATAAACACCGCGACGGTCAGGTAGCGGAATACTCCGTCAGCCTGACGCGTGGCGACATGATTGAACTGACTCTGGAGCATGAATGAAACAGCAAACCGCGCGCCAGCATTGGCTGTCGGTCCTCGCGCACAGCGAAGCCAGCCAGCTCGATGCGCATTGGCAGCCGCTGCACCTGAATACGCAATTTGAATCTGTCCGTCCAGCCGAAACCGGTTTAACCCGCCTGCAAGCGCGCATGGGCGGCAGCGGTAAACGCTTCGTGATGGGCGATGCCACGGTGACGCGTGCGGTAGTGAAACTGCACGACGGCACCCTCGGCTTTAGCTATGTGTTAGGGCGCGATAAAGCCCACGCCGAACGCTGTGCGGTGATTGACGCACTGTTGCAACAGCCAGAGACCCAGGCGCTGTTGCAGGAAAAATTGATTGCCCCGCTGGCGGCCCTGCGTGAAGAGCAGCGTCAGCTGCGTGCACGTGAAATCGCCAGCTCTAAAGTGGATTTCTTTACGCTGGTTCGCGGAGATAACTAATGACATTACTCGCCAGTTTTAACCATCCGGTTGCCGATTCACAGCGTGCTTTTCGTCGCATCCTGAAAGCCATGAGCGAGCCGGGCGTGATGGTCTCACTGCCACTGGAGCAGGGCTGGGGCGATCTGTCTCCTGCCGCGACGGCGGTCCTGCTGACGCTGGTCGATCAGGAGAGTGCACTGTGGCTGGATAGCCGAGTGGACAGTGAAACCGTCCGCAGCAATCTGCGTTTTCACACCGGCGTGCCGATTGTTGAAGATCGTCATGCACCGTTTGCCTTAACCCATGCAGCGTCAAATCCGGATCCTGCGCAGTTTGCGCCGGGCGACAATATGTCACCGGAAAAAGCACCACGCTGATCATTGAAGTGCCTTCGCTCAACGGCGGGTTAACGCTGCGTCTGTCCGGTCCTGGCCTGCGTGAATCGCGCGCCATCGCCCCACAGCTGCCGGAAGCGATTTTGACCTATCTGCGCGAGCGTCCACATCCGTTCCCGCTGGGCGTGGATCTGATTTTCACCTGCGGTGAAGCGATGATGGCCTTGCCTCGCACCACCGACGTGGAGGTGTGCTGATGTACGTTGCGGTTAAAGGGGGCGAGAAGGCGATAGCCAGCGCCCATGAGCTACAGGCTGATTTGCGCCGTGGCGACCGCGATGTCGCAGAACTCGGTTGCGATCAGGTTGCGCAACAGTTGGGTTTGGCGGTGGATCGCGTGATGACCGAAGGCGGCATCTACGACCCGCAGCTCGCGGCACTCGCCATTAAACAGGCCAGCGGCGACCTGGTGGAAGCGATCTTCCTGCTGCGCGCCTATCGCACCACGCTTCCCCGTCTGGCCGACAGCCTGGCGCTGGATACCGATGAAATGCGCATCGAACGTCGTATCTCGGCGGTTTATAAAGATCTACCGGGCGGCCAGGTTCTGGGTCCCACCTACGATTACAGCCATCGCCTGCTGGATTTCACCCTGCTGGCCAATGGCGAAACGCCGGCGGCACCGCGTGACGACCAGGCGTTGCCCGAGCGCTGTCCGCACGTGTTCAGCATGATGACCAAAGAAGGTCTGGCGGCACGCGAAGAGGATGATGGCAGCGAGCCGTGCGATATCACCCGCGAGCCGCCGGGATATCCCGCGACGCGCGCTGCCCGCCTGCAACAGCTGGTGCGCGGTGATGAAGGTTTTCTGCTGGCACTGGGTTATTCCACGCAGCGTGGTTACGGTCGCAACCATCCGTTTGCTGGCGAGATCCGCACCGGCTATCTCAGCGTGTCAATTTGCCCGGAAGAACTGGGATTTGAGATTGAGATCGGCGAGATCCTGCTGACCGAATGTGAAATGGTCAACGGTTTCACCACGCAAACCGAGGGCGCACCGCACTTTACTCGCGGTTACGGGCTGGTGTTTGGTCGCACGGAGCGTAAAGCGATGGCGATGGCGCTGGTGGATCGTGCCCTGCAAGCCCCGGACTACGATGAACGAATTGCCGGTCCGGCGCAGGACGAAGAGTTTGTGCTGTCGCATGCCGACAACGTGGAAGCGGCGGGCTTTGTTTCGCATCTGAAACTGCCGCACTACGTCGATTTCCAGGCGGAGCTGGAGTTGCTGAAACGCCTGCGTGAACAGGTTCAGGAGCAAAACGATGAGTGAGTTAACCGGCTATAACAACGGCTATCTGGATGAGCAGACCAAGCGCACCATTCGCCGCGCGATCCTTAAAGCGGTCGCGATTCTAGGTTATCAGGTGCCGTTTGCCGGACGTGAAATGCCGATGCCTTATGGCTGGGGCACCGGCGGCATTCAGATCACTGCCAGCATCATTGGTGACAGCGATGTGCTGAAGGTGATTGACCAGGGCGCGGATGACACCACTAACGCGGTATCCATCCGTCGCTTCTTCCAGCGTGTCAGCGGGGCGGCGACCACTGAAGCCACCAAAGACGCCACGCTGATCCAGACGCGCCACCGCATTCCAGAAACGCCATTGCAGGAAGATCAGGTGCTGATTTTCCAGGTGCCGATTCCTGAACCGCTGCGCTTTATCGAGCCGCGTGAAACCGAAACCCGCACCATGCACGCGCTGGAAGAGTACGGCATCATGCAGGTGAAGCTGTATGAAGATATTGCCCGCTACGGCCATATCGCCACCACCTATGCCTATCCGGTGAAGGTCAACGATCGCTATGTGATGGATCCGTCGCCGATTCCAAAGTTCGACAACCCGAAAATGCACATGATGCCCGCGCTACAGCTATTTGGTGCCGGGCGTGAAAAACGCATCTATGCGCTGCCGCCGTATACCAAAGTCGAAAGCCTCGACTTCGACGATCACCCGTTCACCGTTCAGAGCTGGGATGAGCCCTGTGCACTGTGCGGTTCGCGCCACAGCTACCTCGATGAGGTGGTGATGGATGATGCCGGTACGCGCATGTTTGTTTGCTCCGATACCGATTTTTGCCACCAGCAGCAGGAACAACAGCATGCACAGTGAACAGCCGCTGCTTGCGGTCAACAATCTGACGCACCTTTATGCGCCAGGCAAAGGTTTTGAAGATGTTAGTTTTGAACTCTATCCGGGTGAAGTGCTGGGCATTGTTGGTGAATCGGGTTCCGGTAAAACCACTTTGCTGCGCAGCCTGTCGGCGCGTTTGGCACCGCAGCAGGGCAACATTCTTTATCGCGCTCAGGACCTTTATCAGCTGAGTGAAAGCGACCGCCGCCGTTTGCTGCGTACCGAGTGGGGCGTGGTGCATCAGCACCCGCTGGATGGATTACGTCCGCAGGTGACGGCGGGCGGCAATATCGGCGAGCGTTTGATGGCCGTCGGGCAGCGTCATTACGGTGACATCCGTAAAGAAGCGATGCGCTGGTTGCAGGATGTCGAAATCCCCGCCAATCGCATCGACGATTTTCCCACCACCTTCTCCGGCGGCATGCAGCAGCGTTTGCAGATTGCGCGCAACCTGGTGACGCAACCGACGCTGGTGTTTATGGATGAGCCGACCGGCGGTCTGGATGTGTCGGTGCAGGCGCGACTGCTGGATCTGCTGCGCACGCTGGTGCGTGAACTCAATCTGGCGGTGGTGATCGTCACCCACGATCTCGGCGTGGCGCGCTTGCTGGCGCACCGTCTGCTGGTGATGAAGCAGGGCCGAGTGGTGGAGAGCGGTCTGACCGACCGGGTGCTGGACGATCCGCACCATCCATACACGCAGCTGCTGGTTTCATCGGTGCTGGCTTAATTTCATCAGGACATCAACATGCAACCTTTATTGCGCGTAGAGAAACTCAGTAAAACTTTCGTGCTGCACAACCAGAGCAGCGCCGAGCTGCCGGTACTGCAGGATGCCAAACTTGAAGTGTGCGCCGGTGAGTGCGTGGTGCTGCATGGCCGTTCCGGCAGTGGCAAATCCACCCTGTTGCGTGCGCTGTACGGCAACTACCAGGCCAACAGCGGCCATATCTGGCTGCAACATCAGGGCGCATGGATCGACATGGCGCAGGCCCCTGCGCGACAGATCCTGGCGATTCGCCGCGAAACCGTCGGCTGGGTGAGCCAGTTTCTGCGGGTGATCCCCCGCGTGCCAACGCTGGAAATCGTCATGCAGCCGCTGCTGGAACGCGGCGTGGATCGTGCTTTTTGCGAGAAGCGCGCCAAAGATCTGCTAACACGGCTGAATGTGCCGGAGCGTTTATGGTCACTCGCGCCATCCACTTTCTCCGGCGGAGAACAGCAGCGCGTCAACATCGCGCGCGGCTTTATCGCCGACTACCCGGTGCTGCTGCTGGATGAACCTACCGCTTCCCTCGACAGCGCCAACAGCGCAGCGGTGGTCGAATTGATTGAACAGGCACGCACTCGAGGTGCCGCCATTGTCGGTATTTTCCATGACGAAGCGGTGCGCGAGCGCGTGGCCGATCGCCTGCACGTCATGCAGCCGGTTAAAACAGGAGCAGAAGCATGATCGTCAATAACGTCCGTTTGGTGCTGGAACATGAGGTTGTCACCGGTTCGCTGGAGATTCGTGAGGGTCGCATTGCCAGCTTCAGTGACAGTACCAGTCAATTAGCGGGCGCACTGGATGGCGAAAACGCCTTCCTGCTGCCTGGGTTGGTCGAGCTGCATACCGACAACCTCGACAAGTTCTTCACGCCGCGTCCGAAAGTGGATTGGCCCGCGCATTCGGCAATGAGCAGCCACGATGCGTTGATGGTCGCCAGCGGCATTACCACGGTGCTGGATGCGATTGGTGTCGGCGATGTGCGCGACGGTGGTCATCGCATCGAGAACCTGAGCAAGATGATCAACGCCATTCAGGACAGTAACCGCAAAGGCATCAACCGTGTCGATCACCATCTGCACCTGCGCTGTGAGTTGCCCCATAACACCACGCTGCCGCTGTTTGAAAAGCTGATGAGTACGCCGGAGCTGTCGCTGGTATCCCTGATGGATCATTCACCTGGCCAGCGTCAATACGCCTCGCTGGAGATGTATCGCACCTACTATCAGGGCAAATATTCGCTGAATGATGAGCAGATGGATCTGTTTGAGCGTGAGCAACTGGCGCTGGCCGCTGAGTTCTCAACGCCCAACCGTAATGCCATCTCCAGCTTGTGCCGTTCGCGCGGTATTCCCATTGCCAGCCACGATGATGCCACGGCGGGCCATGTCGCGGAATCGCATGAGGTGGGCAGCACCATTGCTGAGTTCCCTACCACGCTGGAGGCGGCACGCGCCTCGCGCGAGTGCGGCATGCAGGTGTTGATGGGCGCGCCGAATATTGTGCGTGGCGGTTCGCATTCCGGCAACGTGGCCGCCTGGGAGCTGGCCAGCCATGGCCTGCTGGACATTCTGTCATCGGATTACTATCCGGCGAGCCTGCTTGATGCGGTGTTCCGCTTAGTGGCGGATGAACGCAACAGCCTGACGTTGCCACAAGCTGCCGCGCTGGTGACCCGTAATCCGGCTCGCGCTATCGGCTTGCACGATCGCGGGGTGATTGGCGAAGGCATGCGTGCCGATCTGGTGCTGGCGCATACCGAGCATGGACATCCACACATTCGCCACGTCTGGTCGCAGGGCAGGCTGGTGTTCTGATGGCGCGCCTGATCTGGCTAACCGGGCCTTCGGGCTCGGGTAAAGACAGTCTGCTGAATGCGCTGCGCGAAGCCCCGCCGGATAACCTGGTGATCGCCCATCGCTACATTACGCGCCCGGCCGATGCCGGAGGTGAAAACCATGTGGCACTGAGCGAGGCCGAATTTCGGCGGCGCCAGACACTGGGATTGTTTTCCATCAGCTGGCAGGCACACGGCCTGTATTACGGGCTGGGCGAAGAGATCGATCACTGGCTGGCGCGCGGGTTGAATGTGCTGGTCAACGGTTCACGTCTGCATCTGCCGATTGTTGAGCAACATTACGGCGCGCAACTGTTGCCGCTGGTGCTGCAAGTCTCGCCTGCGGTGCTGGAGGCGCGCTTACGGCAGCGTGGACGTGAAAGTGAAGCAGAGATCGGTAAACGGCTGGCGCGGGCGGCAGAACCTCTGCCAGCGCATTGTCATCCGCTCAATAACGATGGCGCACTCAGCGATACGCTTAACGGGTTGCGCCAACTGCTGGAGCATCCGCCATGAAACTCACTTTTCTCGGGACCGGCGGCGTGCAGTCTGCGCCGCTGTTTGGTTGTGACTGCCACGCCTGTGAACGTGCACGGCGTGAACCGCGCTACGCTCGGGCCGCAACCAGCGCCCTGATTGATACCGGCAGCGAACGTATTCTTTTGGATGCCGGACGCCACGACCTGCATCAGCGCTTCCGCCCTGGCGAGCTGAGCCGCATTTTGCTCACCCATTTTCATATGGACCATGTGGCAGGACTCTTCAGTTTACGTTGGGGATTGGGTGAACCGATTCCAGTGTGGGCGCCACCGGATGAGAAGGGCTGCGACGATCTGTTTAAGCATCCTGGCATACTGGATTTCCGTTCCGCCCTCACGCCTTTCGTCCCGCACAGCTTCGGCGCGTTGCAGGTGACACCTTTGCCGCTACAGCACTCAAAAATCACGTACGGTTACTTGTTCGACTGGCAAGGCACGCGGCTCGCCTGGCTGTGCGATACCTGCGGATTACCCCCGGAAACAGCAGATTTTCTTGACGGTCAACCGCTGGATCAGCTGGTGATTGACTGCAACGATCCCCCGCGAGAAAGCGTGCGCAATCATAACGATGTGACGCGCGCATTGCAGATTATTGAACAGCTGGCACCGCGCCAGGCGTGGCTTATTCACCTCAGTCATGAGATGGACGGCTGGTTACTCCATAATCGCTTACCTGACAATGTGCTGGCGGCCACTGACGGCCAGACCATCACGGTCGGTTCCTCACACGCTGTCACTGTTTAATCATTTTACTGTCATCAAGTCTTCATCGGATTTGCCCGTAATAACGGGCAATCAAGACCTCAGAGAGATGGAGTGCAACATGGCACAGGCATTACTGAAAACCGTTATCGACAATCCTTACGTTCCGCACGCCGGGCAAGGCAACAAGGTGTTGTCGGTACAGGGACTGTGCAAGGCGTACGGCGAAAACCGCGTACTGGATAATGTCAGCTTCGATCTGCATGCGGGCGAGCTGGTGGCCGTGATTGGTCGCTCAGGCGCAGGCAAATCGACACTGTTACATATGCTGAACGGCACCATCAGCGCTTCACAGGGCGCGATTCTTAGCAACCGTGCGGGTGAAGCGGATCGCGATGTGGTGACGCTTAACAGCCGCCAGATGCGCGAGTGGCGCAGCGAATGCGGCATGATTTTCCAGGACTTCTGCCTGGTACCGCGTCTCGATGTGCTGACCAACGTACTGCTGGGTCGTTTGAGCCAAACCTCGACGCTGAAATCCTTCTTCAAAGTGTTCTCCGAAGTGGACCGCGCACGTGCCATTGAGCTGCTGCAGTGGATGAACATGCTGCCGCAGGCGCTGCAGCGTGCGGAGAACCTGTCAGGCGGACAGATGCAGCGCGTGGCGATTTGCCGTGCGTTGATGCAAAACCCGCGCATTCTGCTGGCGGACGAGCCAGTGGCTTCACTCGATCCTAAAAACACCAAGCGCATCATGGATGTGCTGCGTCAGGTCAGCGAGCAGGGCATTAGCGTGATGGTGAACCTGCACTCGATTGAACTGGTGAAACAGTACTGCACCCGCGTGATCGGCATTCAGCGCGGCAAAGTGCTGTTTGACGGAAATCCTTCTCAGTTGACCGACGGCCTGCTGCACGAGCTGTATGGCGACGAAATTAACCAGCTCCACTAACTCCCACGGCAAGAGAAAAACGACGAATGAAACTGACCTCTTTAGCTTTATTGACTGTTGCAATGACTTTTGGCGTTAACGCAGCGGATGCACCAAAAGAATTGAATCTGGGGATTTTGGGTGGACAGAACGCCACTCAGCAGATCGGCGATAACCAGTGCGTAAAAGATTTCTTCGACAAAGAACTGAATGTCGATACCAAAATGCGTAACTCGTCTGACTACTCAGGCGTAATTCAGGGCCTGCTGGGTAACAAAATTGATATGGTGCTGAGCATGTCTCCAGCATCTTACGCTTCCGTCTATCTGCAGAACCCGAAAGCGGTTGATGTGGTCGGCATCGTGGTGGATGACAAAGACGGTTCGCAGGGCTACCACTCTGTGGTGATCGTGAAAGCCGACAGCCCGTACAAAAAGCTGGAAGACCTGAAAGGCAAATCCTTCGGTATGGCCGATCCAGATTCAACTTCTGGCTTCCTGATGCCAAACCAGGCGTTCAAGAAAGAGTTCGGCGGCACGGTTGACGACAAGTACAACAACACCTTCTCCAGCGTGACCTTCTCAGGCGGCCACGAGCAGGACGTCCTTGGCGTGCTGAACGGTCAGTTTGAAGGTGCAGTCACCTGGACCTCAATGATCGGTGATTACGACAAGGGTTACACCTCTGGCGCGTTCACCCGCATGATGCGTATGGACCAGCCTGATCTGATGAAGAAAATTCGTATCATCTGGCAGTCTCCGCTGATCCCTAACGGCCCGATTCTGGTGAGCAACAACCTGCCCGCTGACTTCAAACAGAAGCTGATGGCCGCGATCAAGAAACTGGATAAAGAAGACCACAGCTGCTTTGTTAAAGCGGTGGGCGGTGCCCAGCACATCGGTCCGGCAACCGTGGCTGATTATCAGAACATCATCGATATGAAACGCGATCTGATGAAAGGTTCACGCGGTTAATTTAACCTGCGAGGCAGGTGTGCTGGAAAAGCGTACCTGCCTGATGAACTTGCAGAAAACTGTAGCGGCGCGATTCATCGCGCGATTTTGACCAGCAGATGAGCGGGTATTAGTGCGCGATGAATCGCGCCGCTACAGAGTTGTGCCACGCAATATTGCCTCCAAAACAGGACATCCCCCTTGACCGATTTCGAACACTACTACCAACGCATCCGCCGCCAGCAAAAGCGCGACACTGTGCTGTGGTCGCTGCTGTTGGTGGCGCTCTATCTCGCTGCGGGCAAGATGGCGGAATTCAACCTGCTCACCGTTTGGCAATCGCTGCCACACTTTTTCGACTACATCGGCGAAACCATGCCGGTGTTGCATCTGTCGGTGCTGTTTTCCGATGTGAAAACCGAAGGCTCGCTGGCTTACTGGGGCTATCGTTTGCACTTCCAGTTGCCGTTGATCTGGGAAACGCTGCAGCTGGCGCTGTCATCCACCATTGTGGCGGTGATGGTAGCCGGCGTGCTGGCGTTCTTCGCCGCCGACAATACTCAAACGCCGCGCAGCCTGCGACTCGCCATCCGCGCCTTTGTGGCTTTCCTGCGTACCATGCCAGAACTGGCGTGGGCGGTAATGTTTGTGATGGCATTCGGGCATTGGGGCGATTCCCGGTTTTCTGGCGCTGGCGCTGCACACCGTGGGCAGCCTGACCAAACTGTTTTATGAATCGATTGAGAGTGCATCGGACAAACCGGTGCGCGGTCTGGCGGCCTGTGGAGCCAGCAAGCTGCAGCGCATGCGCTTTGCCTTCTGGCCGCAGGTCAAACCGACGTTTCTCTCTTACAGCTTTATGCGCCTTGAAGTGAACTTCCGCTCTTCCACCATTCTCGGTCTGGTGGGGGCAGGTGGCATTGGCCAGGAGCTAATGACCAATATCAAACTGGATCGCTATGATCAGGTCAGCATGACGCTGTTGTTGATTATCGTGGTGGTGTCGCTGCTGGATACGCTCTCCGGCTGGTTGCGTCGTCACGTGGTGGAAGGGGAAATGAAATGATCGCATTAGCACCGGATGTGGCGAAACTGAAGCAGGAACATCCTGCACTCTTCTCCGCACAAAACCGTTATCTGCGCCGGGTGGCTATAGTGGCGCTCGCCGTGGTGCTCTATTACCTGTTCTTCTTTGAATTTTTTGGCATTGAGTGGAGCCGTTTTCTCATTGGCTGCCAGCAACTCGGTCGTTACTTCCTGCGCATGTTTGTCTGGCAGGACTTTATGAATTGGCCGTTTGCTTACTACTTCTCTCAGATCGGTATCACGCTGGCGATTGTCTTCGTCGGCACCCTGACGGCCTCAGCCATCGCGCTGCCGGTGTCATTTCTTGCTGCACGTAACGTCATGCACGATCCGATTGCACGCCCGATTTCCCTGGTGGTGCGTCGGCTGCTTGATGTTATGCGCGGGGTTGATATGGCGATTTGGGGGCTGATCTTTGTGCGTGCAGTGGGCATGGGACCGCTGGCCGGGGTGCTGGCTATTGTTGTGCAGGACGTCGGTTTGCTCGGCAAACTGTATGCGGAAGGACACGAGGCGGTCGAACGTTCACCGAGCCGTGGCTTGAGTGCGGTAGGCGCGAACAGTCTGCAGAAACACCGTTACGGCATCTTTACGCAATCGTTCCCGACGTTCCTGGCGCTGAGCTTGTATCAGATTGAGTCCAACACCCGCTCTGCAGCGGTGCTCGGTTTCGTGGGTGCGGGCGGTGTTGGTTTGGTTTACGCCGAAAATATGCGCCTGTGGAACTGGGATGTCGTGATGTTCCTGACCATTATTCTGGTGGGCGTGGTGATGATCATGGACGTTATCTCTAGCAAGCTGCGCAAACGCTACATCACGGGGAAACCGTTGCCGCTGTGGCAGCCTGCCGTGCGCGACTGAGCCGTTCGCTGCGTTGCCAGGCGCGCTCCAGCGCCTGGGCTAACTGTAATGGCTGCCAGGCTTTGCCAACCGTTCACACAGCGGCAAAGTGACCTGGCTTTGCCGCAAATCCTGCCCGCTGATCAGCAGCGTGGCCAGTGCAGGCCACTGCTGTTGCGCCTGACGAATCACATCGGCTCCATTGAGGGGACCGGGCAGCATCAAATCACAAATCAGCAGTTCAATATCGGGCGTTGCCTGAGTAACGCCAGGGCGGATTCACCATCGCCGCATTCCAGCGTTAAATAACCGAGTTGATGCAGATGTTCACACAACGTCTGGCGCACGGCCGGTTCATCATCCAGTACCAGCACTAAACGATCGCTGACGATTCCCGGTACGCGCGCGGGCACAACAGGCGCAGGCTGAACCACCTCCGCGGCACGAGGCAGCAACAGACGCACGGTGGTGCCCTGACCGGGCGCGGTTTCCACTTCTATCTGCCCGCCGGATTGCCGCACAAAACCATAAACCATCGACAGACCCAGTCCACTGCCGCTGCCAATCGCTTTGGTGGTAAAAAACGGCTCGAACAACTGTTCACGTACCTCAGCGGACATGCCGCTGCCGTGATCAATCACTTCAATGGTGACGGAATCGCGTTTGCCGTCGGCGGTCTGGGATCGCTGATTCCAGATGCGCAGACGGATTTCACCACTTTGCTTTTCCATCGCATCGCGCGCGTTGACCACCAGGTTCATCAGGGCATTTTCCAGCTGCCCGGCATCAATCCATGCTGGCCAACCTGGGCGCTGCGCGTCCACTACCAGCTGTTGGCCGGGCAGGAGCGAATGCTGCAGCAGCGAATGCAGATTATCCACCAGTTCGACCACCGCAACCGCACGCGGGTAAAGTGCCTGTTTACGCGAGAACGCCAGCAGTCGCTGAGTGAGTTGTGCCGCACGATCGGCAGCCAGCCGCGCGCGTTCAATCCGGCTGGCGAGCGTGCCGGGCGGTAACTGATCCACGGTTAACGCCAGACTGCCGATGATCACCGCTAACAGGTTGTTGAAGTCATGGGCGATGCCGCCAGTCAACTGTCCCACCGCCTTCATCTTTTGGCTGTGCAGCAGCGCCTCTTCCAGCGCCTTACGCGTGGTGCGTTCCAGCACCGTGTTCACCATGCCACGGCGTGGTACCGGGCTAAAGCGCAGTTCCAGCGTGCGACCGTCAGGCAGGCGGATTTCCTGCGCATCGTGCAGGCTGGTGAGCTGCACATCCAGCCGCGCCAGCAAACGTTGATAGTGCAAACCACGATGCAGCTCGCGCGGCGGAATGCCCAATAACTCGGCATATTGGGCATTCCACACCACCAGTTGGCCGCTGTTATCAAACAGCGCAAAACCATCGCGCATCGCCAGGAAGGTCGATTCCAGCTGATTGCTTTTCTCTTTCAGCAGCCGAGAAGTGTGCGCCAGCGAGGCGGTATTGCGTGCAAAGACGTTAAACGCGCGCGCCAAATCACCCAGCTCATCCCGTCTTGCCAGGCCCGGCACGTTAACGCTGTTTTCTCCCTGTGCCAGCCGTGTCATGGCATGGGCAATAGCGGTGAGGCTGGAGCCGAGATTGCGATAAATGTAATAGCCGGCGTAACCGGTGATCAGCAGTGCCAGCAACATAAACAAGCCGATAAAACCGATAATCGAATCCAGTTCCTGATGTGTCGCCGCGCTGCGTGCATCGCTCTGCAGCGCCACCAGTTGCACATAGTGCGTAATGTCGCCATTCAGCATCGCCACCAGCGCTTTGATGCGATAGGTGGCGTAAGCGATCGCGATATCACTCTGCTCCAGCTGTTCTGCCACGGGTTGTAAGCTGCGTGTGGTCTCCACTAGCCGATCGCGCTGCATTGCCAGCGCATCCTGCAAGGGTAAAGCGGACCAGATCGGCAACACCTGTTGCAGTTGCTGTTCGGCGGTTTGCGGGGCGGTGGACTGAATCGCCACTTTTAACAGGGCATCGGTTTGCTGGCGCAGCGGCAGAAAAGAGGTGTCGGTAGCGAGGGTGTTGATGCGATCGAGTAACAGCTGTGCTTGCCACAGGCCGCTCAGCATCACGTTACGCTGTAAATGGCGCTGATGGCCTTCTCGTAACAGCTGATTGATGCTCTGTTCCAGCATCTGGCTGCGTTCACGAATGCGCCCCAGCAATGCCGGTTGCTGCGCGGCCAACGGTGCATGCGCTAACAGTGATAACGATTGCTGTAACGCCTGCTGCGTTTGTTGCAAACGTACTGATTCGCTCTGGTATTCCAGCGCGCCAACCACCTGCGCCAGACGTACCGCAGCGGTGGCCACGTTAGCGGTATCGCGCGCCAGCGCCAGGCTGCCGTTCATATCGGCCAGTGTCTGTGCCTGCGCCTGTTCCTGAATGTGACCGGCGTGGCGAAATCCAAAAATAGCCACCAGGCTCACCGCCAGCGTGACGCTGACCACCAGCAGGTTAAACAGCAGCAGGCGACCTCGTGCGCCGGCGTGCCAGTGCAGACTCTGACTCATTACGGCCACTCCTTACCCCTCAACTCACGGCGAGTATAGAAGCGCGGCTCAGGCGCAATATGACAAATATGAACGGCTGCTGACATTTTCCATTTATCTGGCGTTGCAAAACTCGGCGACAACCTCTGGCAGCAGGAGCCCGGCGATGGCGGCGACACCCCTATTAGAAATGCGCGAAATCACCCGCCGCTTCGGCAGTTTTTACGCGTTGAAAGGCGTTGATCTTACCGTGTGGCCCGGCGAGGTACATGCGCTGATGGGCGAAAACGGTGCGGGAAAAAGTACGCTGATGAAGATTCTGGCCGGTGCCTACACCGCCAGCAGCGGGGAAATTCTTATCGATGGTCAACCCTATGCCATTAAGGGCCCAAAAGAGGCGCTGGCGGCGGGGATCACCCTGATTTATCAGGAAATCAATCTGGCACCGAATCTCACCGTGGCGGAGAACATTTTCCTTGGCAGTGAGATTACGCGTGGCGGGCTGGTGAGACGCCGGCAGATGGCGGAAGAAGCACAGCAGGTGATCAACCGCCTCGGCGCACAGTTCAGCGCCACCGATTTAGTCAGTCGGCTCAGCATTGCCGAACAGCAGCAGGTGGAAATCGCCCGCGCGCTACACCGCAACAGCCGCATATTAGTGATGGATGAACCCACCGCCGCGCTTTCCAACCGCGAAACCGAACAGCTGTTTGCGCTGATTAAACGGCTGCGCAGCGAAGGCATGGCGATCATTTACATCAGCCATCGCATGGCGGAAGTGTATGAGCTTTCCGATCGCGTCAGCGTACTGCGCGATGGGCAGTATGTCGGCAGCCTGACGCGAGACCAGCTCAATGCCAGTGAACTGGTGCGCATGATGGTCGGGCGTCCGCTCAGCGATTTGTTCAATAAAGACCGCAACATCCCGCTTGGCGAGATCCGCCTCGCGGTGAATCACCTGACGGATAACCGCAAGGTGCATCCCAGCAGTCTGGCCGTGCGTGCCGGTGAGATTGTTGGATTAGCCGGATTGGTGGGTGCCGGACGCAGTGAACTGGCGCAGCTGATTTTTGGCGTGCATCAACCCAAAGGCGGGGAGATCTGGATCGACGGCGAAAAGGTGAAGATTCACTCCCCGCGTGATGCCATTGCGCGTGGCATTGGCTTCCTCACCGAGAACCGTAAAGAGCAGGGACTGTTTCTTGAGATGGCGGCACAAGAAAACATTGTGATGGCGACGCTGGAGCGTGACGCCAGCTACGGCCTGCTCAATCGACGTAAAGGACAGAAGATTGCCGGCGATGCCATCGAATCCCTCAACATCCGCGTGCCGCGTGCCCAGGTGCGAGCGGGCGGCTTGTCAGGGGGAAATCAACAGAAGCTGTTGATCTCACGTTGGGTGGCGATTGCACCGCGCATTCTGCTGCTGGACGAACCGACGCGCGGCGTCGACGTCGGTGCCAAGAGCGAAATCTACCGCATGATGCAACAGATGGCACAGCAGGGCGTGGCGATCTTAATGATCTCCAGCGAGTTGCCTGAAGTGGTCGGCATGAGCGATCGCGTTTACGTGATGCGCGAGGGCAGCATTGCCGGTGAGTTAAGCGGTGAACACATTAGCCAGGAAAACATTATGACACTGGCCACCGGCGCACAGCCGGTTCAGGCCTAAGGAGACCGACATGACCAGTGAAAGCGCTCGCACTAAAAGCCCTACGCTCAAACGCGCCTTAATGAGCGATCTGCTGCAAACGGTCGGTATTCTGCCGATTTTAATCCTTATCGTGGCGGTGTTTGGCTTTGTTGCCCCGAACTTCTTTACCGAAGGAAATCTACTGAATATCACGCGTCAGGCATCAATCAACATTGTACTGGCAGCGGGTATGACCTTCGTGATCCTCACCGGCGGGATCGATCTGTCAGTGGGATCGATGTTGGGTACCACGGCGGTGGTGGCGATGGTGGTGTCGCTAGACCCGGCCTTTGCCAGCTTAACCATTCCGGCGGCGCTGGGTGCGGGTCTGATCATGGGGCTGTTCAACGGCATTCTGGTGGCCGGGGCAGGATTGCCACCGTTCATCGTCACGCTAGGGACCTATACCGCACTGCGCGGTGCAGCGTATCTGCTGGCAGATGGCACCACGGTGATTAATTCCGATATCAATTTTGAGTGGATCGGCAATGGCTATCTCGGGTCGGTGCCTTGGTTGATCATCATTGCGTTTGCGGTGATTGCTTTGTGCTGGTTCATTCTGCGCCGCACCACCCTGGGTGTGCACATTTATGCCGTAGGCGGCAACGTGCAGGCAGCACGTCTCACCGGGATCAAGGTCGGTATGGTGCTGGTGTTTGTCTATGGCATGAGCGGCATGTTGTCGGGGTTAGGGGGACTGATGAGCGCCTCACGCCTGTACAGCGCCAACGGCAACCTCGGGGTCGGCTATGAACTGGATGCGATTGCGGCGGTGATATTGGGCGGTACCAGTTTTGTCGGTGGTATAGGCACCATTACCGGCACGCTGATCGGTGCACTGATTATCGCCACACTGAACAACGGCATGACGCTGATGGGCGTTTCCTATTTCTGGCAACTGGTGATTAAAGGCGGGGTGATCATTATCGCCGTGCTGATCGATAAGTACCGTACGCGTCATCACGTGGGTTAAGGGGCTATTTTACTTGCCATTTTACCCCCGGGCAGTGCGCGCAATCCTCACGTACTTCAGTACGCTCCGGTTGCTGTGCGCTGGCCGTCGGCAAACTGGCTGCGACAATAACGCCCCTCAACTCGGTTAATTGAGAACAGGCTGTCACACAACGGCGATCTGCTGGATCGCCAACATAACCAAAAAGCAGGAGAACATCGACTATGCGTTTTAATCCGATTCTGACCGGACTGCTGGCGGCGACGTTGTTGAGTGCGCCACTGGTGCAGGCAAAAGAACTCAAATCCATTGGTGTCACCGTCGGCGATCTTGCCAACCCGTTCTTTGTGCAAATCACCAAAGGTGCGGAGCTTAAGGCGCGTGAACTGGCGGGCGACAAAGTCAACGTGACGCTGGTGTCCAGCGGCTACGATCTGGGTCAGCAGGTGGCGCAGATTGATAACTTTATCGCCGCCAAAGTGGACATGATCATCCTTAATGCCGCGGACTCCAAAGGCATCGCGCCTGCGGTGAAACGTGCGCGTGATGCAGGGATCGTGGTGGTCGCGGTTGACGTGGCGGCCGATGGCGCCAACGCCACCATAACGTCCGATAACACCGCTGCCGGTGCCATGGCTTGTAAATACATTGCCGATCGTCTGAAAGAGAAAGGCAACGTGGTGATCATCAATGGACCGCCCGTTTCGGCAGTACAAAACCGGGTGGAAGGCTGCATGACTGAACTGAAATCCCATCCGGATATCAAGCTGCTCTCCTATAACCAGAACGCGAAAGGCAGTCGTGATGGAGGTCTGGAAGTGATGACCGGTCTGCTGTCAGCCAATCCAAAAATTGATGCGGTGTTTGCGATTAACGATCCGACGGCGATCGGTGCCGATTTGGCCGCCAAGCAAGCTCAGCGCAGCGAGTTCTTTATTGTCGGCGTCGATGGATCGCCAGACGGTGAAGAAGCGCTGAAGCGTAAAGGTTCTCTGTTTGTTGCCACCCCAGCGCAAGACCCGCAGGTGATGGCGGCGAAAGCCGTGGAGATTGGCTATGACATTCTGCAGGGCAAACCGGCACCGGATAAACCGGTGCTGATCCCGGTCACGATGATCGATCGTAATACCGTCAGCAGCTACAAGGGTTGGACGGTGAAATAACGCGCCGTGGGGGCGGCCTCAAGGCCGCTCGTCAAACCGGGCACGCCAATGTTCGCCCTGACAGGTAGAGGGAATCATGCATCGATCCGAAGTGAACGCCATCCTGCAACTGACTCGCGAATTTTTTATGCGTCAGGATGTGCACCTGCCGCCCTGGGCCGACTACGGTCTCAACCAGTGGCGCGCGCTGGACAAAAGCCGCGCCAACGAATTGCTGGCGCTGCATCTGGGCTGGGATGTCACCAGCTTTGGCGCGGAGGATTTTCAGCAAACCGGATTAACGCTGTTTACCCTGCGCAACGGTTCGCGCGGCGGTCAGCCGTGGGGCAAGCCCTACGCCGAAAAAATCATGCACGTGCGCGATGGGCAGGTCACGCCTATGCACTATCACCCGCAGAAGATGGAGGACATCATCAATCGCGGCGGCGGTAATCTGATCGTGACGCTGCATAACCGTGAAGGCAATCAGCTCGGTGATGCGCCGGTGAACGTGACGCTGGATGGCATCCAGCAAACGCACGCGGCGGGATCGCAGTTGCGCCTTTCACCCGGCGAAAGCGTCACCTTATCGCCAGGCATCTGGCACAGCTTTTGGGGCGAAGAGGGCTATGGCGATGTGCTGGTGGGTGAAGTCTCCATGCCCAACGACGACGAGCATGACAACGTGTTTCTCACCCCGCTGGCGCGCTTCAATCCGATTGATGAGGATGAAGAGCCGCGCTGGCTGTTGTGTAACGAATATCACCGCTGGCTGGCATAACAGGAGTTCACTATGGCACTGATTTCTCTGGCGCAGGGTTTGGCCCACGCGCAGCAGCACCAATATGCACTGGGCGCATTCAACGTGCTGGATACCCACTTTCTGCGCGCCCTGTTTCAGGCAGCAGAACAACAGCGCTCACCGTTTATCATCAATATCGCCGAGGTGCATTTTAAGTATGTCAGCCTCGACCATCTCATTGCGGCCGTGCGCACCGAAGCGGCGCTGCATGATATTCCGGTCGTGCTGAATCTCGATCACGGTCTGCATTTTGATGCGGTGATGCAGGCGATCCGCCTGGGTTTCACCTCCGTGATGTTTGATGGCTCCACGCTAAGCTACGACGAAAATGTGCGTCAGACGCGTGAAGTGGTGAAGATGTGCCACGCGATTGGCGTATCGGTGGAAGCTGAGCTTGGCGCGGTGGGCGGCGATGAAGGTGGGGCGCTGTTTGGTGAAGCAGATAGCAACAAGTTCACCGATCCAGTGCTGGCGGCCGAATTTGTCCAATCCACCGGCATTGATTGCCTGGCGGTTGCTATTGGCAACGCGCACGGCAAATATAAAGGTGAACCTAAACTCGACTTCGAACGACTGGCGGCGATCCGTGCGGCAACCGGCATTCCCTTAGTACTGCATGGCGGTTCCGGTATTAGCGATGCGGATTTTCGTCACGCCATCAGTCTCGGCATTCATAAAATCAATTTTTACACCGGCATGTCGCAGGCGGCGTTGGGCGCCATCGAAACGCAGATTACCCAGCGCGATGCCCGTTATGACTCTTTCGCAGACTGCTAATGGCGGTGGAGCACGATATCGCCAATGTGGTCGCGCAGCAGATGCAGGTCTTTGGCAGCGCCGGGAGGGCCTGAAATGGCGCAACGCAGCGGCATTCTCGGCGCGGGCAGCATGTTAGTGGACCACGTGCAGCGTATTAGCCACTGGCCGGAGCAGGGCTGGCTGGCAGAGATTACTCACAGCGAAAAATGCAGCGGTGGCGCGGCGCTGAACGTGCTGTTCACGCTGGCGCGCATGCGGGTGAATCTGCCACTGGCTGGCGTGGGGATGATTGGTGAAGACAGCGACGGTGACTACATTCTGCAACTGCTGGACGATCACCAGATTGACCGCCAATCCGTACAACGCACGCGCAGCGTGACCACGGCGATGACGCAGGTGATGACCACGCCAGATGGGCAGCGCACCTTCTTTCATGCGCGTGGCGCTAATGCCCAGCTTGATTTGCCGCATTTTGCTGAGGTTGCCACCGAACACCGTATTTTTCATCTCGGCTATTTGCTGCTGCTGGACAGCCTGGACCTGCCTGACAAGGCATACGGCA
The DNA here is from genome assembly GCF_002095465.1 of Pantoea rodasii. Classification (GTDB taxonomy): domain Bacteria; phylum Pseudomonadota; class Gammaproteobacteria; order Enterobacterales; family Enterobacteriaceae; genus Pantoea; species Pantoea rodasii. The sequence continues at coordinate 306,872 of NZ_MLFP01000086.1, forward strand.
CGCGCAGTGCTCGCTTGCTGGCTGAGATGCAGCAGCGTGGCTACCTCACGTCGCTGGATTTGGTGTCTCGTGCGGGCGAGTATCGTCCGCTGGTGATGCCGGCTTTACGCTGGCTCGACTATTTGGTGATAAACGAGTTGGAAGCGCAGTCGCTCACCGGGGTGACCTTGCGCAGCGAGTCTGGACTGGCGGCACCCGCCGCGTTTGCGCAAGCCGCCGCGTGGTTAATGGCGCAGGGAGTTCGCCAGCGCGTGGTGATTCACGCGCCAGAAGGGGCGTGGGGGCAAGAGCGTGCGGACGAAGGGCACTGGCAACCTGCTTGGTGTTTGGCACCGGAGGAAATTGTCGGCAGCGTAGGAGCGGGTGATGCATTTTGTGCTGGGGTGTTATATGCCAGCCATGAAGGCTGGTCGCTGTTGGATACGCTGAAGCTGGCACATACCTGCGCCTGTTTTAATCTGCATGCGGCCAATGCGCTGGACGGCACGCGGCCGTTAGCCGAGATGCAGCGCTGGATGGATCAGGCAATCTGCGTTTCACGAGCTGCTGAAGCGGGGCGCATCACATCCGCAGAAAAAACATAACCGAGGCCGCGGATGGTACGGATCAGGCTTGGCTGATGTGGATTGGTTTCGATTTTCCGTCGCAGACGCATAATCAGCACATCAATGGTGCGATCAAAAACTTCCAGGCTTTCACTGTGCGTCAGTTCCAGCAGTTGATCGCGCGTCAGCACTTTGCGCGCATGGCCCACCAAAGCCCGCAAGAGTGTGTATTCGCCTTGCGTTAACGGAACGCTTTCGCGCTGCGGATTAAACAGCTGGCAACGCGCATCATCCAATCGCCAGCCATTGAATTGCCAGCCGTCGTCCTGGTAAAGCTCAGGCTGGGCCAGACGGCCACAGCGACGCAGTGCCGCTCGCGCTCGCGCCACCACCACGCGTGGGTTGAACGGTTTCGCGATGTAATCATCGGCACCCATTTCCAATCCCACCACCATATCCGCTTCAGAACCCATGCCCGTGAGCATAATCACCAACAGGTCAGGACGCTGTCTCTGCATCTGTTGCAGCACCATCAGGCCGTTGGTGTCCGGCAACATCATATCCAGCATCACCAGTGAGATTTCAGGATGCTGGCAGAGCAGCGCGAGGGCATCTTTCCCCTGGTGACAGCTGTAAACGGTAAACACGTGTTCACTTAATACATCGTGCAGCAATTCACACACGGCACGATCATCATCAACGACTAAAATCGCGGGCTTCATTGCGCTGTCTCTTAGGTTACGGAAGGGTTAAAAAGCAGTGTAACCCGATGTTTTTAAGCTGCTGCCTGAAGCAGCAGAAACGTGAGCGCCATCGCCAGTCAGAGTGTGAAACCGTGCGGTGCCGCAATATTTTCAGCCGTCACGTCGATGTAGGGAAAACGATTGCGCAACGATGGTGCAATGCACCATAATCGCGCCTCGTTCTGGTTCAGAATTATCTTAATCATCAGCGCAAACGTAAACGTAAACGATTGCGTACGGTGATGGCATAGCTATTGCTATATGGACAGGGGAAAGCGGAAGGCGCTCTTGCCTTACGTCCGGCTGTAATCGCTTTCATCAAAAAAATAAATAGTGTTTCAACCACATTGGCAAGAGAGAACGCGCATCCGTGCCGTCTCCGCTCATGAGAGATGATGATGTTAGAAAAACTCTTCAAACTGAAAGCGCACAATACAACCGTGCGCACGGAAATCATTGCAGGTATCACCACCTTCCTGGCGATGGCCTACATCCTGTTTGTTAACCCGAGTATTCTCGGCGCAACCGGTATGGATAAAGGCGCGGTGTTTGTCGCGACCTGTCTGGCGGCGGCTATCGGCTGTGTGCTGATGGGCCTGATCGCCAACTACCCGATCGCGCTGGCGCCGGGTATGGGTCTGAACGCCTTCTTTACTTATACCGTGGTGCTGCACATGGGTTACACCTGGCAGATTGCACTCGGTGCGGTGTTCCTCTCTGCGGTGATTTTCTTTGCGCTGTCGATTTTCAAAATTCGTGAATGGATTATTGCCAGTATTCCGCTGCCGCTGCGCGCGGGCATCGCGGCCGGTATTGGCCTGTTCCTCGCATTGATCGCCCTGGAAGGCGCGGGCATCGTGGTCGATAATCCTGCCACGCTGGTTGGCCTGGGCGATCTCACCAAGCCGGGTCCACTGCTGGCGCTGCTGGGCTTCTTCATTATCGTGGCGCTGGAAGCGCGTCGTGTCACCGGTGCGGTGCTGATCGGCATCCTGATTGTCACCTTTATCTCGATGGGGATTGGTCTGACGCCATTTGGTGGTGTGTTCTCCGCACCACCTTCCATTGCACCGACCTTTATGCAACTGGATATCGCGGGCGCCTTCAACGTGGGTCTGGTGAGTGTGATTTTCGCCTTCCTGTTTGTGGATGTGTTCGATAACACCGGCACGCTGCTGGGTGTGACCAAGCGTGCAGGCCTGGCGGATGAGCAGGGTAACGTGCCGAAAATGGGCCGTGCGCTGATTGCTGACAGTGCAGCTGCGCTGTTTGGTTCACTGCTGGGGACGTCAACCACCACCAGTTATGTTGAATCTGCTGCAGGTGTGAGTGCTGGCGGCCGTACTGGCTTGACGGCGATTGTCGTGGCAGTGCTGTTCCTGCTGAGCCTGTTCTTCGCGCCGTTGGCGGGTAGCGTTCCGATCTACGCCACCGCACCGGCGTTGCTATTTGTGGCGGTGCTGATGGCCTCTGGTTTGGCTGAAATCGACTGGAAAGACATCACCACGGCTGCGCCAGTGACCGTGACGGCGCTGACCATGCCTTTGACTTACTCCATTGCCAACGGTATCGCTTTCGGTTTCATTACCTGGACCGTGGTAAAACTGCTGAGTGGTCGCACCAAAGAGATCAACGCTGCGTTGGTGATCCTCTCGATTCTGTTTGTCATCAAACTGGGCTGGCTGAGCGCTTAAGTTCTGGTTTACGGAAGCCCGCTCGGGCTTCCGTGTTTTCTGTTTCATCCCCCGCAAATATTTTCTGAGCGATGCCTCCCAATCCTTCACGAAGGCTCCTTCTGTTATTTCTCTGCCAGTTTTAGCCTGTGCGGCGTATCGATGCCTACCTGATCTTTTTTGCCGTCAATGGCGGGTTCGTGGAATGTTTAATCGGCTCGAATCTGTTTCACTAAGCGGCAAGGTGAAGAGATAGCCGGGACTATCTGGAGGTTTGTAATGGAATACGCCATGCGTACTGCCCCGTTTCTTCCACCCACTATCTACGTCGTCAGGAATATCGGAGATTCAAAAATGGAAGAGTTAACTCAACGAGTTGGGTTGTTGGAAAAAACCACGCATCAAATTCAACAGGATGTTGCCGTCCTAACCGCGCGATCGGAGAATTTTGCTACCAAGGCCGATATCGGCACTCTGCGTACCGAATTGCTGGGGGAGATGGGGCAGTCGGAAAAGCGTACCGATGGCAAGTTCGAAAAGATGGCGCTGCACTTTGACGATAAATTAGGGAAAATGGCGCTGCATTTTGATGAAAAACTGGGAAAAATGACGCTGCATTTCGATGATAAATTGGGAAAAGTGGCGCTGCATTTCGATGATAAATTGGGAAAAATGGCACTGCACTTTGACGATAAGCTGGACAAAATGGAACTGCGCATCGACGACAAGCTGGAAAAGTTGGAGGTGCGCATCGATGATAAGTTGGACAAAATGGAACTGCGCATCGACGACAAGCTGGACAAAATGGAACAACGCATCGATGTGAAGTTTGAACGCATGGATGAAAAATTCGATAAAAAGTTTGTCAGGATTGATGAGAAGTTTGAAAAGCTCAATGTGAAATTTGAAAAGCTCAATGATCGACTAACCTGGTCCATTATGGTGCCCGCCATATTGGCTGTGCTGGCTTGGTTTGTGAAAGATCTGTTGGTTAAAGTTTGACCTGAAATCCAATGTCATTCCGGCCCCATTGGGACCGGAATGAAGCATTTATCTAAACGGCGGCTCATTAAAGGTGCGCAATTTCCTGGAGTGCAGCTTATCGCCTTCAGCCCGCAGCAGTTCAACCGCGCAGATACCAATCTGCAGATGCTCAGAAATCGCCCCTTCATAGAAGCGATTCGCCTGGCCCGGCAGCTTGATTTCACCGTGCAGAGGTTTATCTGATACGCACAGCAAGGTGCCGTAAGGCACTCGGAAGCGATATCCCTGCGCCGCAATGGTGGCGCTCTCCATATCCACCGCCACTGCGCGGCTCAGATTGAAGCGCAATGCAGAAGCGGAATAACGCAGTTCCCAGTTACGATCATCGGTGGTGACCACCGTACCGGTGCGCAGGCGTTGTTTCACCTCTTCACCCGGCATGCCGCTGACGGCCTTAGTGGCGTCATACAGCGCACGCTGAACTTCGGCAATACTTGGGATAGGGATATCCGGTGGCAGTACGCTATCCAGCACATGATCGTCACGCAGATAAGCATGCGCCAGCACATAATCGCCGATGGTTTGGCTTTCACGCAGGCCGCCGCAGTGGCCAATCATCAACCAGGCGTGGGGGCGAATCACTGCCAGATGGTCGCAGATGGTTTTGGCATTGGAAGGACCTACACCAATATTCACCAGGGTGATGCCACGACGGTTGGGCGAGGTCAAATGCCAGGCAGGCATTTGATGTTTCTTCCACGCAAGGTCGGACATCATGGCTGTAGGATCTTGAGTGTCAGCGGTGATCACCACATCACCGGCACAGGCCAGACTGTCATAAGGCGTAGAGGGATCTTGCACCTGCTCAATCGCCCAGCGCACAAACTCGTCAACGTAACGGGTGTAGTTGGTGAACAACACAAACGGCTGAAAGTGTTCCACAGCGGTGCCAGTGTAGTGGCGAAGGCGCGCGAGCGAAAAATCGGTGCGCAGCGCATCAAAGTGTGAGAGCGGGAAGAGGGCATTGGCATGGAACAGGCCATCTGCGGTTTCATCACCAATCTGCGACAGTTCAGTGGTCGGGAAATGCCGTGCGATGCTGGCGCTCATTGAACGATCCAGCGACAAACCATCAATCACATACGGATAAGGAATCTCTTGCTGCGACGGGCCCACTTCGATCAGCACGTCATACTCTTTTTCCAGCATTTGCAGCTGTTCACTCAGGTAGTGGCGCAACAAGGCCGGGCGCGTAATCGTGGTGCTGTAGCTTCCGGTGTGGGTAAAACGTCCCCATGCCCGGGTGCGGTTTTGCTGTGGCCCTTCGCCCAGCCAGGTGATGCGCAATTCCGGGTACACAAACAGGCCATGTTGCCGCGCGGCTTCGTCTGGCAACGTGCCCTGTGTAGTGAAATCGCGGATTGCATTGCGCATGGCCTCCACTGCGTTGTCAAACAAGCGCTCCAGTTCATCCAATGCCTGCTGGCTGCTCAATCCGTTCCGTTGCGTATTCATAGGTTCTCCTTCAGGAAACGTGGACCGATTTGACCTGAGCATAGCGGATAAACTTCCCCGCACGATGAAGAATCTGTGATCGACCGCATTCTGCACCATCACGGTGCTGGTGCGCGGCGCAACTCTGGCTATGTTTATGATTAGCAGGGATGTCACTTCGCGCCTCATCTGCCCTGGCGCGATGCCACTGCAAAAAGCTGCCACCGACCGTCTTCTTTGGCGAGTTTCTTGCTTGATTCTTAACCGTGGCCCTGCTGGCCACACGCAATGCGCTGCAAAATTTTCAGAAATTGATTTCTCCCAGGCCGTGGTATGGCTCCGTTCCTGACCCGTTGAGGATAGAAAGCATGTCTTTGAAATTCATGAAACACCCAGTGAAGGTGGTACTTGCAGGTTGCCTGAGTGTGGCGTTTTACGCCCAGGCAGATATCAAGATTGGTGTGGCGGGTCCGTTCTCCGGCCCGAATGCGACCTATGGGGCGCAATACTGGAAGGGCGCAAGCCAGGCGGCAGAGGACATCAATGCTGCTGGCGGGATTAACGGTGAAAAAATAGTGCTGGTTCAGGGTGATGATGCCTGTGAACCCAAACAGGCGGTGTCGGTGGCTAACCGCTTGGTCGATCAGGACAAAGTGATGGCTGTGGTCGGTCACTTCTGTTCCTCTTCCACCATGCCCGCCTCGGAAGTGTATGACGAAGCCGGTGTGCTGGCGATTACCCCCGGTTCCACCAATCCGCAAATCACCGAGCGCGGCATGAAAACCATGTTCCGCATGTGTGGCCGTGACGATCAGCAGGGCGCGATTGCTGCCGACTTCATTATCGACAAATTGAAAGCGAAAAAAGTGGCGGTGATCCATGACAAAGACACTTACGGTCAGGGTCTTGCCGATGCGACCAAAGCGGCCCTGGAGAAACGCGGGGTGAAAGAAGTGCTGTATGAAGGGCTGTCTCGCGGTGAGAAAGACTTCAACGCGCTGGTGACCAAAATTGGTGCAGTCAAACCTGACGTGGTTTATTTCGGTGGCTGTCACCCGGAAGCCGGTCCGCTGGTGCGTCAAATGCGTGAGCAGGGCGTGAATGCAGCCTTCTTCTCCGGTGACTGCATCGTGACCGAAGAGATGGTCACGGCAGCGGGTGGTCCTCAGTACACCAAAGGCGTTTACATGACCTTCGGTAATGATCCCCGAAATATTGCTGATGGCAAAGCGGTGATTGAGAAGTTCCGCGCCAGCGGATTCGAACCAGAGGGTTACACCCTCTACGCATACGCATCGGTTCAGGCGATTGCCGCCGCTTACAAAGCTGCAGGCAAAGACAACGCCAAAGCCAGTGACTGGCTGAAAGCTAATAGCGTAGATACCGTAATGGGCAAAAAAGCCTGGGATGGCAAAGGCGATCTGAAAGTCTCGGATTACGTCGTGTATCAGTGGGATGACAAAGGCAAATATCACCAGCTGTAGTTCGACACGCGGCCCCGCACAGCGGGGCCATTCGCGATTGGGCGCGAAGTATGCGCTCCCTTTACGTGCGAGACTGATCTATGGACGCCTTCTTCTTACAGCAACTGATCAACGGCCTGACACTGGGCGCGGTATATGGGTTGATCGCCATTGGCTACACCATGGTTTACGGCATCATCGGCATGATCAACTTCGCCCACGGCGAGGTGTATATGATATCCGCCTATCTGTGCGCGATTGGCTTATCACTGCTGAGCTTCTTCGGTATTCACTCCTTCCCACTGCTGATTTTCGGCACCTTGCTGTTCACCATTATTGTCACTGCCGCATATGGTTGGGCAATCGAACGCATCGCCTATCGTCCCCTGCGTAATTCGACACGTCTGGCACCGTTAATTTCGGCGATTGGCATGTCGCTGATCCTGCAAAACTACGTGCAGCTCAGTCAGGGGCCCAACCAACAGGGGATCCCAACGTTGCTGACCGGCGTGCTGCGCATGGAGATTGATGGCGGTATCGTTCAGATCACCTGGACGAAGGTGTTCATCTTGATTGCCGCATTCTGTGGTATGGCGCTGCTGACCTGGATTATTCAGTACACCAAACTGGGACGCATCTGCCGTGCCGTTCAGCAGGACCGTCGCATGGCATCGATTCTCGGCATCAACACCGATCGTGTGATTTCGCTGGTATTTGTGATCGGCGCTGCAATGGCTGGGCTGGCGGGGGTGCTGGTGACCATGAACTACGGCACCTTTGATTTCTATGCTGGCTTTATCATCGGTATCAAAGCTTTTACCGCAGCGGTGTTAGGTGGCATTGGCTCGCTGCCGGGCGCAATGCTGGGTGGGCTGCTGCTCGGGGTGGCTGAAGCCCAGTTCGCCGGATTGGTGAACTCTGACTACAAAGATGTGTTCTCGTTTTCACTGCTGGTGGTGATTTTAATTTTCCGTCCGCAGGGGCTGCTGGGACGTCCGCTGGTTGCGAAAGTGTGAGGAAGCCACGATGAATGCAATGACGCAAAAAGCGGGCGTGCGAGAGGCATTGCTCGACACGCTGCTGGCCGGGGTGATCGCGCTGGTGGTGTTTGGCCCGATTGTGGGCGTAGTACTGGATGGTTACAGCTTCAAAATTTCGCCGCAGCGTGTCGCCCTGCTAGTGGGGTTGGTGATGGTGGGTCGGCTGCTGATAAGCCTGTTTCTGCATTCAGCATGGGGCCAACGTTATAAACGCAAATTTGAAGGGCAGGATGAAGGAGTTTATGTACGCGAACCTGACTACCGTTCGCGGTTACGCTGGATTCTGCCACTGCTGTTAATCGTCGCGTTCGCCTTTCCCTTTATCTCCAGTAAATACCTTTTAACCGTTGCCATTCTTGGGCTGATTTATGTGCTGCTCGGGTTGGGTCTCAACATTGTGGTGGGGCTGGCAGGGTTGCTTGATCTAGGGTACGTGGCATTTTACGCAATTGGTGCTTACGGGCTGGCGTTGGGCTATGAATACCTTGGCCTGGGTTTCTGGAGCATGTTGCCTATCGCTGCCCTGTTAGCGGCGTTTGCCGGCGCGCTGCTGGGATTTCCGGTGCTGCGCATGCACGGCGATTATCTGGCGATTGTCACGCTGGGCTTTGGTGAAATCATCCGTCTGGTGCTAACCAACTGGGTGTCATTCACCGGTGGACCCAATGGGGTCTCGATACCTTCACCGACTTTTTTTGGCCTTGAATTTGCCCGGCGAGCCAAAGACGGCGGTGTGCCTTACCACGAGTTTTTCCACCTCGATTACAACCCCAACATGAAGTTTATCTTCATCTATGTGGTGCTGGTGTTGGTGGTGTTACTGGTGCTGTTTATCAAACATCGTCTGACGCGTATGCCAATCGGCCGCGCCTGGGAAGCCTTGCGTGAGGATGAAATTGCCTGCCGTGCAATGGGGCTGAATCACGTGTTGGTGAAACTGTCGGCCTTTATGTTGGGCGCTTCGACCGCCGGTATAGCCGGGGTGTTTTTCGCCAGTTATCAAGGCTTTGTCAATCCCACATCCTTCACTTTCTTTGAATCGGCATTGATTCTGGCGATTGTGGTACTCGGCGGAATGGGTTCGACGCTGGGCGTGGTATTAGCGGCTTTTGTGCTGACGGTCGCGCCAGAACTGCTGCGCAGCTTTGCGGAGTATCGTGTATTGCTGTTTGGCATGCTGATGGTGTTGATGATGATCTGGCGGCCGCGTGGATTAGTGCGAACGGCTCGCGTGGGCGTACCGTTGCGAAAAGGAGTGCGCCATGAGTGATGCCATTCTGCAAGTGAATAACCTGATGATGCGCTTTGGCGGTATTAAGGCGCTCAATGATGTCACGCTTTCAGTGGAACGCGGTTCGGTGACCTCGCTGATCGGCCCAAACGGGGCAGGTAAAACCACGGTATTTAACTGCCTGACCGGATTTTATCGCGCAACGGGCGGACGCATTATGCTGAACGCCCATCAGCGCAGCACCGATGTGATTCAGGTGCTGGGGCAGAAAATCCATCCACAGGATTGGCTCAATCCCACGCGATTGGGGTCACGCATTTGGTACAAAATGTTCGGCGGCGCGCATCTGGTGAACCGTGCCGGGCTGGCGCGCACCTTTCAAAATATCCGCTTGTTTCGCGAGATGTCGGTGGTGGAGAACCTGCTGGTGGCTCAGCATATGCAGGTCAATCGCCAATTGCTGGCTGGGGTAATGAATACGCGCGGTTATCGTGAAGCTGAAAACCGGGCACTGGATCGCGCGTTTTACTGGCTGGAGAGCGTGGATTTAGTCTCCAGCGCCAATCGCCTGGCCGGCACGCTCTCTTACGGCCAGCAGCGACGGCTGGAGATTGCACGCGCCATGTGTACGCGACCAGAACTGATCTGTCTTGATGAGCCTGCCGCTGGGCTCAACCCGGTCGAAACCGATGCGCTCAGTCAGATTTTGCATCGATTGCGCGCCGACCACCGTATCAGCGTGCTGCTGATTGAACACGACATGCCGATGGTGATGCGCATCTCCGATCACATCGTGGTGCTGGATCACGGCGATGTGATTGCGCAAGGCACGCCGCAGCAAATCCGGCACGATCCCAAAGTGATTGCCGCCTATCTGGGTGCTGATGAGGAGAGCGACCATGGCTGAACCCATGCTGAGCTTTGAACAGGTGGACGTGTTTTACGGCCCGGTGCAGGCATTAAAACAGGTGTCACTGACGGTCAATCAGGGTGAGACCGTCGCGCTGATTGGTGCCAACGGGGCAGGAAAATCAACGCTGCTGATGTCGATTTTCGGCCAGCCGCGCATTGCCAGCGGTGACATTCTGCTGCGTGGCGAATCGATCAGTCAGCGCAGCACCCATTTTATCGCTGCCAGCGGTATCGCGCAGGCGCCAGAGGGACGGCGCATCTTTCCCGATATGACCGTCGAAGAGAATCTGCTGATGGGCACCATCGCCGTGGGAGAACGTCATGTCAAAGAGGATAAGGAGCGGATGTACCAGCTGTTTCCACGCCTGCTGGAACGACGCAAACAGCGGGCGATGACCCTTTCCGGCGGTGAGCAGCAGATGCTGGCGATTGCGCGTGCGCTGATGAGCCGTCCAAAGCTGCTGTTGCTCGACGAACCCAGCCTCGGGCTTGCACCGATTGTGGTGAAGCAGATTTTTAATATTCTGCGCGAACTGACTCAGCAAGGCATGACGCTGTTTCTGGTGGAACAAAATGCGCGGCATGCGCTGAAGTTAGCCGATCGGGGTTATGTGATGGTGAATGGTGAAATCAAGCTCAGCGGCAGCGGGGCAGAACTCCTAAATAATGAGGAAGTGCGAAGTGCCTATCTCGGTGGTGCAGCGGATCCTGCGGTGGTGGCGACAAAAAGTTTGTAATAATGATTAAATGGTGATGGGAAACACTTTGCATATTTCTCAGTGGCCTATCATCATTATTACTCTTCTTCCTCTCCAAAGTGATTTGGTACTCCCTTGCAAAATCCTGGCGTAGCAGTGATGCGTGCGGTCAGAAATACGGCGTGGTATCCGAAACGCCGCTCTTATCGCACGCTGTTGTGGCGTGAAATTACCCCACTGGCCGTGCCCATCTTTGTCGAAAACCTGTGTGTGATGCTGATGGGCGTCCTCAGTACTTTCCTTGTCAGCTGGCTGGGCAAAGAAGCGATGGCGGGCGTCGGTCTTGCCGACAGCTTCAACATGGTGATTATCTCCTTCTTTGCGGCGATTGATCTCGGTACCACGGTGGTGGTGGCCTTTAGCCTCGCCAAGCGCAACGGCAAACGTGCCCGCGCCGCGACACGACAATCGTTGGGATTGATGACGGTGCTGGCGTTTGTGCTGGTGATCGTGATTGAGATTTGGGGGCATCTGATCATTGATGTCATTGCCGGTAGCGCCGATCCCAAAGTGAAAGAGCTGGCGCTCAGCTATCTGCAAACCTCGGCGTGGAGTTATCCGGCAGCGGCGATAGCATTGATCGGCAGTGGCTCATTGCGTGGTGCGGGAAATACCAAAATTCCCATGCTGATCAACGGTGGCATGAACATCCTCAATATCGTGATCAGTAGCGTACTGATTTATGGCGCGATGGGCTGGGAAGGGATGGGGTTTGTGGGCGCGGGGCTGGGTTTAACCATCTCACGCTATATCGGTGCAGCAGCGGCCATTTATGTGCTCTATCGTGGCATCACTCCGGCTCTAAAAATCACCATCGCCAGTTATTTCCGCCGCTGGGATCGCAACATTCTGATGGAAGTGTTGGGGATTGGCGTGCCCGCCAGTATTGAATCGGTGCTGTTTAACGGCGGTAAATTGCTCACGCAGATTTTCGTTGCCGGTATGGGCACGAATGAAATTGCCGGTAACTTTATCGCTTTCTCAATCGCCACGCTGATAAATCTGCCGGGCAACGCCCTGGGCTCAGCATCGACGATTATTACCGGTAAGCGGCTGGGGAAAAATCAGGTGATGCAGGCGGAGCGGCAGATAAAACATGTGTTCTGGCTGGCGATGATTGGGTTATGTACGCTGGCCTTTATCACGGTGCCGCTGGCCGGCACGCTGGCAAAATTCTACACCCGCGATCCTGAAGTGATTGAAGTGACAAAACATCTTATCTGGCTCAATGCGGCCTTTATGCCAATCTGGACCGCTTCCTGGGTGCTGCCTGCCGGGCTCAAGGGCGCACGTGATGCGCGCTACACCATGTATGTTTCGATGTTCAGCATGTGGGGCGCACGCGTCGTGGCCGGTTATGTTCTCGGTATTATGTTAGGCATGGGAGTCGTGGGCGTGTGGCTCGGCATGTTCCTCGACTGGACAGTGCGCGGTGTGTGCTTCTGGTGGCGTTTAAACAGCGGAACATGGCTTAACAATTATCGCCGGATGATGGCGAAGATTCGGACCTAGCGGATGATATTTGATGCCGGGGCGCGCCGTTCAGGGCGCGTTCCCCAGCGAACATCCATATATGCATTAATTGGGATTCCATCGCACATCTAATCGTTTTGGTTATATAGCAAGGTGCGCTTTACTGTCAGGGTCAACAATTACTGGAGAGCCTGACAATGAAAACGATGCTGTCACAATGGTTCACTCGCTTACTCAGCGCCGAATCCACGCCCGCTGAAGAGCGTGAATTTGATTTGAGTAACCACATTGATCTACTGATCCCCATCAGCCAACTTTATGGCATCGAGTTTCATCCGTCGGTGTACCGCTACTATGAGAGATGAACGCCTTCATCACGCTATTCGGTACAGCTACTGGAATGAGCTGTGCACGCTTCGATAAAAACCCGCTGCCATGTCCAGCGGGTTTTTTTGCCTGAAATTCGCCCACCTCTTACGCGATCTTAAGTCAAACCTTACAAAAACTTCTCTCTGGTGCTGATTGTATTAATTATGTAAGGGCACCGTAAAGAAATGTATTTCCAAGCCGCTCCGCTCATGCAAGAATAAAAAGTAAATGATAACCATTGGCGTTATCATTTGGGTGTTGCATCCACAGGCTGTGGTGATCATGGATTTAAATGCTTTGATTCTGCCGGATGCGATGAGCGCATTAACAACGATAAGAAAACTCCCCCCTTTAAAATGGATAAAAATCGCAACTTGCCGTTTGGCAGCTTTCAATCGCTGACCTTGTTTACCGGGCTCTGTATGGCTATTTCTCCGGCTGCTGCATTGGCCGCTGACAATGCCACCAAAAAATCAGACGATACTTTAGTGGTCAATGCGCAGTCACCTTCGCTGTATGCGCCCAATGCCTCCGCCGATCCCAAATTCAGCCGTCCGCTAGTGGATACTACTCGTACTATGACGGTGATTCCCGACCAGGTCATTAAAGATCAGGGCGTCAATAATCTGACCGATGCGTTGAAAAACGTGCCAGGCGTCGGGGCGTTTTATGCCGGGGAAAATGGCAGTTCCTCCACGGGTGACGCCGTATATATGCGCGGGATGGATACTTCTAACAGTATTTATGTCGATGGTATCCGTGACATCGGCAGCGTGACGCGCGACACCTTTAATACCCAGCAGGTTGAAGTGATCAAAGGGCCATCCGGCACCGATTATGGTCGCAGCGCGCCGTCGGGTTCGATCAACATGATCAGTAAACAGCCGCGACTGGATACGGGCCTGGATGCGTCGGTGAGTGTGGGCAGTGCGTGGATGCGACGTGGCACGCTGGATTATAACCAGGCTATCAATGATAACAGTGCATTCCGCCTCAATCTGATGGGGGAGAAAACCCACGATGCAGCGCGTGATAATGTGCAAAATGAACGCTACGGTATCGCACCCGCGCTCGCTTTCGGCCTTGATACCTCAACGCGCTTGTATCTGAATTATTTGCACGTGCATCAAAATAATACGCCAGATGGTGGCATCCCGACCATTGGCCTGCCTGGATATTCATCACCGACACCGGCGACCGCTGCGCTCAACAATGCCGGAAAAGTCGCCACCAGCAATTACTACGGCACCGATTCGGATTTTGACAAGTCCACCACCGAAAGCGGCACGATTCGCTTCGAACACGATCTCAACGACAGCACTACGATTCGCAACACCACGCGCTGGTCGCGTGTTAAGCAGGAGTATTTGCTGACGGCGGTGATGGGCAGCACCATTACCACCCCAAATCCTGATGATGTCGGCACCTGGACCTGGACGCGTAATGCGAACCTGAAGGATGTTAGTAACCGCATCCTGACTAACCAAACCAACATCACCTCTAAGTTCTATACCGGTTCAGTCGGGCACGATATCAGCGCTGGCGTCGAGTTCACGCGTGAGAATCAGACCAACTATGGTGTCAATGCGCTAACCGCCCCGGCGGTGAACATCTACCATCCTATCAGCAGTATTTCGGTCGGCGGGCTGGATCGTAATGGCGCGAATGCCAATGGCCAAACGGATACCACCGGTATTTATGCTTTCGATACTCTGGCGATCACCCAAAACTTTGAGCTAAATGGCGGCATTCGTCTCGACAGTTATCATACCGAATATGACAGCGCCACAGCCTGTGGTGGCACCGGACGCGGCGCGCTGGCATGCCCTGCGGGCGTTGCTCCGGGTACGCCGCTGACGACAGTCGATACGGCGAAATCGGGCAATTTGGTTAACTGGAAAGCGGGTGCGCTATATCGACTAACCGAGCAGGGCAACGTTTACATCAACTATGCGATTTCCCAGCAGCCGCCGGGTGGCAGCAGCTTTGCGCTGGCAGCGGGGGGGAGCGGAAACAGTGCTAACCGTACTGATTTCAAACCGCAGAAAGCCAAGTCGAGCGAAGTCGGCACCAAATGGCAGGTGCTGGATAAGCGCCTGTTGTTGAATGCCGCACTGTTCCGTACTGATATCGAAAATGAAGTGGATGCCAACGATGATGGCACCTACTCGCAAACCGGAAAAAAAACGTGTTGAAGGCTATGAGCTTTCCGCTACTGGCAACATCACGCCAGATTGGGAAGTGATAGCGGGTTACACCCAGCAGCACGCTTCAGTCAAAGAAGGAGCGGCGGTGGCTCAGGATGGTTCATCCGCCATTGCTTACACACCAAAGCACGCCTTCACCTTGTGGACGCAGTATCAGGCCACCGACGCAATTTCCGTGGGCGGTGGGGCGCGTTACGTTGGCAGCCTGCGTCGCGGCAGCGATGGCGCGGTGGGTACGCCGGACCATACTGAAGGATATTGGGTAGCGGACGCGAAACTGGGCTACAAAGTAAACAATAATCTCGATCTTCAGATGAACGTGTACAACATTTTCGATACCCACTATGTTGCTTCGATCAACAAAAGTGGTTACCGCTATCATCCGGGTGAGCCACGTACTTTCCTGCTGACGGCAAACGTGCATTTCTAAGAATTAACGTGGGGCGTACGCGCCCCACATTTTTGAGAGAACAACGCGATGATGTATCACATTCCTGCGGTGCTGGCTCCAGAAGAGGTGGCGAACTTTAGTGCGCTACTGCAACAGGCTGAATGGATTGACGGGCGAGCGACGGTAGGCAGTCAGGGCGCTACGGTCAAAAATAATCAGCAGATCGATACGAGATCGCCGCTGTATGACCAGTTGCAAGCGGCAGTGATGCAGGCTTTGAACAACAACCCGCTGTTCTTTTCTGCGGCACTGCCACGTTCCATTTCAACACCGCTGTTCAACCGCTATGAGCAGGGTGAAACCTACGGTTTTCACGTGGACGGCGCAGTCCGGCATAACGGCGCTGCTGGCTGGATGCGTACTGACCTCTCCGCCACGCTGTTTCTGTGCGAACCCGAGAGTTATGACGGTGGCGAACTGGTCATTGAAGACACCTATGGCCAGCATCAGGTCAAATTGCCTGCTGGCCATTTGGTGCTGTATCCCTCCAGCAGCTTGCATTGTGTAACACCGGTTACGCGTGGCGGCCGAGTTGCGTCGTTCTTCTGGATCCAGTCGATGGTGCGTGATGATAAGCAGCGTGCAATGTTGTTTGAACTGGACCGCAACATCCAAAGCCTCAAGGCGCGTCACGGTGATAGTGAGGAGCTGCTTTCATTGCTGAATATGTATCACAACCTGCTGCGCGGCTGGACTGAAGTGTAATCTGCTCACCGCGCGATGCGCGGTTTTTCATCTCCTTACAAACCTCACCAACCCTCTGGGGCTAATCCCTTGAAGAAAGGATGCAGATCCTCACTTAGGTAAGGTTCTGGCCTAACCGGCATGCTTAGCGAGAGGGCACGGCCGTTATAATTCAACCGATAATAAAAAGCGAAGCCCGCTGGATCCTCGCTCAAGGTCCCTATGGGTTGATTGTAAAGCCAGACACTTATCTTTCGAGCCATACTTTCATTCCCAGCTCTTTGAGCAATGCATGAAGGTTGATGGCTTTAGCAGCAGAGGGTCTCGCCATCATTCGTTTGAAGGTTGAGATTGAGACGCCTATTTGCATCGCCATCTCTTCATAAGTGATGTTTTGTTGTTTGAGTTTACTCGCCAAAATGTGTGGCAGGGCTGAGAACGCTAACATGCTCATAACCGGTTCCCCTTGAGACTCGGGTTCGCGAATAGCCCCAGCCCCACTTCGCGCATTTAACATCCACTGTTGCACCATTTTCTGTTTGTCAGTCTCAGGAAGATTTTCAAAGAGAATTTTTAAGTTCATCAAGGTTCATTTTTGAACCTTTAGGATGTTATTAGGGCTGCATGCTGCCATCGGCTAGCCAAGAAATGCCAGAAAGGTTCAAAAATGAACCTTTGATCCAATTTCATAACGCATATTCTCGATAGCGTGACGATAGATGTGGCGAGGATATATCAGACTAAATTTTTTGGCGGGGCGCAGTATTTGAAAAGCAAAAAGCCCGCTCAGGTTTCCCTGAGCGGGCTTCTCTAAATATGGCTCCTCTGACTGGACTCGAACCAGTGACATACGGATTAACAGTCCGCCGTTCTACCGACTGAACTACAGAGGAATCGTGTGAACGAGGCGAATATTAATGGCGCTCCCCGAATGTGTCAACAGCTTAAAATACATTTGTATTCAACTGGCTAGCAATAGTACAAAGCGATCGCGAATTAAGCAGATTCCGCAGTCAGACGCGCCATCGGGTCCTGACGATAAAATTGCTGTAAATGGCGATACATCGCTGGGAAGCGCTGCGCCAGTAAATCAGGAGCACTGAAAAAGTACTCCGATAACACCGCAAAACATTCGGCGGGATCGCTGGCGGCATAAGGATCGAGGGTTGCCGCTTGTTCTCCTACCAGTTCAACCTCAGCCTCAATCTCTTCCATCGCCTGTAATAGGTCTTTCTCCCACAGCGCGACATCACGCAATGGAATGGCGGGAATGCCGCTGGTGTAGCCGCTCCCGCGTGCATCGAGTTTGTGCGTGACTTCATGGATGACGAGGTTATAGCCGGAGAGATCGTAGGAGTCCTGAATATCCAGAGCATTTAACACCACGGGGCCTTGCATCCAGCTCTGTCCGGCATGCACTGCGGGCGCATGGTGCACTAATCCGTTGCTATCCTCCCAGCGGTCGTCAACATCGAACGGCTCGGGGTAAATAATGACTTCATGAAAACCATCCAGCCATTCAAGCCCAAGCTTTAAAACAGGCAGGCAAAACAGTAAGGCCAGCCGTGCCAGTTGCAGTTCGTTGAGTTGTAATCCCAGCAGCGGAGAGATTTTTTTCTGTTGCAGGAAGCGCTGGGCGAGCGCGGTAAGGTCGCTGTGCTCTTCAGGCGTTAGCAGCGAAAAGATCGGCTGCGCCAGCGCCTGTTGCCAGGGGAGCGCCGTGACGGTTGCATCTACCTGCGCATTCCATGGCCATTTGAACATCGCGCGACTCACTCTGCAGGGCGGAAGGGATTATCCTGACGCGGCAAGGAGAAAATTACCAGCGCGGAATCAAAGCCGACTATTCAAGCAGTTACTGTAGGGTTTTTCTGTGATTTAGATGGCAAAGCAGGAAAATCACCCTCGCACCGAATGGGCGAGGGTGGAGGATATTATCCTTCGCGTTCGACGCGCTGGAAGGCGATCACCCATACCCATGGGTTCACTTCCCAACTGGTGGCGCCATACTGCTTTTGCCATGCTTTGCGATAGGCTTCTTTCGGCGATTCGGCATTCATGTTCATGGTGAAGAAATTATTCAGGAAGTGCGTATCGGTCTGCACGCCTTCAGCCATGATGTCATCTTCGCTGATGTCCTGAATCTTTTCAGCGTGTACCGACGTGATGGCCAAATCGATACGACTGGCCCAGCGCGGCATATGAATGGCGGTTTGCCAGCCGAACTGCTCGGCGTGCTGCACATCTTCATCCAGCTGACCCAATTCGTTGCTGTCAGCACGATACTGACAAAATGCCGGGCTGCGGAAAGGCAGAGGATCGCGTTCATATTCGGCGAGTTGCTCTTCTGGCACAATCGGGCCGCGCCAGGTTTCACGCACCCACAATCGGTCGCCTGCTTGTCCAAAAGGACAGTGAGAGCTGACATCTGCCATCGACATTAATTTATAGCCGTGCAAATGGTTGGCGCTAACGTCGAACGCATGCACACCTTCGTGATGATCCTGACCCGGACCAAAGGCCTGAGTTTTCATAATGCGCCGGGTTTGCGTTTGCTGGCCAACGAGCAGGGCGCGGACCCGCTGTTCGGAAAAAAGAATCGGCCGTTCTTTCATTACGTACCTCATGTAGTGTTACTCACCCGGAAAACTTCGACGAAACACCCGCATCAGCAGATGAGAGAATTAGCATAATGGGTTTGAATCAATTTGCTTAATAATTTGTCGCCTCAGTATCAGGCTATTGCTGCATATTCCGGTTTTAAAAATGGCTCTTAAGCAAAATGCATGCTGGAAATGCCTTCACAGGCGGTGGAGAGCCAGAAATATCCCCTATACAGTACGTTATAACGGCCAGGATGGGAATCTTTTCAGATTTTCCTGTGGGTGTTTATCGCTTTTACATTCCATTAGTCAGCATTTTTAACTGGAATCATTCAATAGCGTGAATACTGTTGATGGTTAAAATAGATTACGCCTGTTTAACAGAGTTATTTAACTGAAATGACGCTAAGGAAATACCTAAAACGTGATCTCTGCTGGGAAAGCGCCATTAACAGCGCTATAACAAGATCGGGATCGCATTTTCACGCTTTGCACATCCAGGATGGATGTAAAAAAGTGTCACGACCAGGCCGCATGATATCCCCAGGAGCAGCACCCTGATTTGGCGGTGCTTTTATAACAGCAATAAGGAGAAGCACGATGTCACTCACCCGCTGGCAACAACGCTACGAGAACTGGCTGCAGCAGAACTGGCTGCACGATGATAAAGCCCATGATATCGCGCATCTGCGCCGCGTCTGGATGAGCGCGACGCGCATTATGCAGCACACTTCAGCCGATCCGATGGTGGTCCTCACCGCCTGTTACTTCCATGACGTGGTTAACCTGCCCAAAAACCACCCAGAGCGCCATCTGGCCTCCACGTATGCCGCTGAGGAAACGCGTCGTATTCTGCAGCAGGACTTCCCCGATTTCCCGCCAGAGCTGCTGGATGGCGTCGCCCATGCAGTGCAGGCGCACAGCTTCAGCGCGCGCATCACCCCGCTGACGCTGGAAGCAAAAATTGTACAGGATGCCGATCGCCTGGAGTCTTTAGGTGCTATCGGCCTCGCACGCGTTTTCTACACGGCAGGTGCCTTGGGACGGCCGCTGTTTGACAGCGAAGATCCATTAGGAAAAGAACGCGAATTAGACGATGTGAAATGGACGCTGGACCATTTCCAGAAGAAGCTTTTACGCTTGCCGGAAACCATGCAAACCGAAGCGGGGCGCCTGCTAGCGGAACATAATGCGGATTTCCTCGTGCATTATATGGGCAAGTTATGCGCGGAATTGCAGGGTAATTTAACCAGCATTGATGAGTCCGTTTTAAGGGATTTCAGCCCTATACACTCGTAATATTAAATTTTTATGACAGTCTGTTAACTTTCATCTTCTTCCGCTACGTTGTTGTAAATCAAAAGGGAGTATGAAGATGACTGAGACCGTTAACTTAACTATTAAAATTGACCCGGCACTGAAAGAGCACATCAAACAGTTGGCCGCCGATAACCAAATCTCCATGAGTCAGGAGATCGTTAACCGCCTGCAGGCCAGTTTACATGCTGTTGAGCAACCGGCCGTAGACAGTCTGAATACTGAAGAAGCGGTGGCAGAACAGCTTTCCGTGACAGAACTGAAGCAGGTACGTGCGCTGCTGAAGAAAGGCAAAAAGAAGAAGTAAGCGAATAGCAAAAACCCGTCAAAATTGACGGGTTTTTTATTTCAGCAATCTAAGCGGCGTTGACGCGGAATTGCTGCGCCCGTTGTGCGAGCCGATCGGACAGTTCGCGTAATTGGCTGGCGGAATTGACCTGATGGGCATTCAGCGTTTCGTTTTGCTGCAGTTGATGGCTCATCTCTACCACTTCATGCGCAATTTTGCTGACGCGATGGCTTTGTGCGGTGGTGTTTTGCTGCAATTCATCCAACTGTGTCACCACGCCCGACACCGCCCCGCTGATCTGCGTGAACAACACTTCCAGAGCCTTCACTTTGTCAAAGCCATCATTCACATGCTGCTGAGTGTGCTGAATCAAACCATCAATCTGGCGCGTTGATTCACCACTTTTTTGCGAGAGCAGTCCCATCTCTTTTGCCACGACTGAGAAACTGCGGCCGTAAGATCCGGCGTGAGCCGATTCAATCGCGGCATTAAGCGAAAGTAAACGCGTCTGCATTGACAGGCTATCGAGCATTCCCACAATTCCGGCGATGTCGCCCGAAGCGGCAACGATCTGCTGCATTTTGAGCTCCATGCTATCGACTTCCACGGCGCAGTTTCGCATCAGAACATCGGCTGACTGGGCTTCCTGCGTGGCCTGCTGGGAGAACTGTGCCCCGATTTCCACCTCTTCAGAAACACGATGCAATCGCTGTGACAGGTGATGGAAGCTGGCATTTTGCGCCTGGTGCTGCTGCATAACCTGTTCATTATGCTGTTGCATATCTTCTGCACCGGCCGCAACGCTCACGGCGACGGTATTAATGTCACTGACAATCTGTTGCAGACCGAAGCGCATCGATTCGATCGATTGAAACAACTGGCGCGTCTCTAAACACTGGCGGCGCGGCGTATCATGACTTGGGACTAAGTCACCCGTTGCAATCTGTTCCAGCTGGCGGTTGGCACGGCGCAGCGGCAGCAGCACACCGCGCATTAGCAGGCTGGAGGCCAACACCAGCAGCGCCATCAGAATGGCACTGACAATCAATGACATATTGCGGCTCTGTTTCAGCGTGCTGAGCGTATTCTGATTCACGCTGCTCAACTGATGGTTGGCTTGTTCAATCTCGCTAAACCAGGCGTCATTAAACTGCTGCTGAAAGGCCTGCATCGGCACCATAAAGAAAGCATTAATGTCATTGGACGCTAACCCTTTCAGCTGCTCTTGCAAACCTTCCGCTAACATCGCAAAGCCCTGAGCCAGCGGGCTATCGGCCCTGGCATGATAGGCCGTGAACAGCGTCTGCGCTTTCTTGAGCGAGTCATCGGAGGCGGCGGCCAGGCTTTTCCAGCTGTCGACTGAACCACTTTGCTGATCCTGCATTAAATAGATACCGGCGCGGTGGCTATTATCGCTGGCGGTCAGCAATTCGATACGTGCTTTATCCAGCAGGGCCAATCTTTCT
This sequence comes from Pantoea rodasii, assembly GCF_002095465.1. GTDB lineage: Bacteria > Pseudomonadota > Gammaproteobacteria > Enterobacterales > Enterobacteriaceae > Pantoea > Pantoea rodasii. The sequence continues at coordinate 328,574 of NZ_MLFP01000086.1, forward strand.
CGCAGTTGGTTAGCTTGCTGCAGCGAGGTTTGCGTCTGATTGACATGATTGCTAAGCAGCAGCACCCCGGCAAATTGCAGCAGGCAGAACAGCACGATAAACAGCAAAAACTGGTTGCGCAGACTGGTCAGCCATAGCGGCATACGCCAGCGAAATCGCGGGCGTAAGCGCAGTGGCAAGGAGATTACAGAAAGGAGTGACATCTAACAGCCCCCAAAAATAAAAAGGAGTATTGGGAGCGGGCATGACAGTTTGGTGACAGTGGACGCGATTCAGCGCAAAACAGCATAAAGCGCGTCCCTAAAGGAAATTGCGGACCTGTGACGCTAGGTGTTTTGGCTAAGATGCTGTTCGATAAGCGGCAAAAGTAACTGCGCGACAGCAGCAAAAACCGGTACCACCACTGAATTTCCAAACTGTTTATAAGCCTGAGTATCAGAGACCGGAATACGGAATGTGGTTTGACCCGGTGCCTCAAATCCCATTAAACGGGCGCACTCACGCGGGGTTAAACGTCGCGGTCGCTGCGCCATATTGCTGGCGTGCTGGAAATCCGCTTCACCCTGCGCCTGATCCCAGCCGCGATCGATGAGAATCTCCGAACCGTCTTTGTAATAGCGCGCCGATAGCGTGCGCACGCACACGTTGGGATTACGCGGATCGTTGAGGCCAAAGCCGAAACCGTTGCCTTTGGCTTTGTGCTTTTTGGCGTACTGATACAGGTAATTCCACAATGTCGGCGACAGGATATACTTCGGCTCGGGAGCCGGCTCCAGCAGACTTTGCAGTGTGGGCACTTGTTGCGGATAGAGTTGAGAGAGCGCGCGCAGTGAAAACCGTTGCTGAGCCCACAGTCACGACGAATGCCCACCAGCACAATACGTTCGCGATGCTGTGGCAGGAAGTGACGCGCATCCACCACTTTTGCATCCGGCGTCGCGCTATCGGCAGCATCGGCGACATCGTATCCCAATTCATCCAGCGTCGCCATGATGATGGCGAACGTGCGGCCTTTATCGTGGCTCTTGAGATTTTTGACGTTCTCCAGCACAAAAAACGGCGGCTTTTTCGCAGCAAGAATGCGAGCGACATCGAAGAACAGCGTGCCCTGTGCTTCACACTCAAAACCGTGCGCACGGCCGAGGGCGTTTTTCTTACTCACCCCCGCCAGTGAAAAGGGCTGACAGGGAAAACCGGCCAGCAGCACCTGGTGATCGGGAATGGTCTGATCGATGTGTTGATAAATCGCCTGTTCGTCAGACAGTCCTGCGGGCTGGGTCACCAATCGAATATCACTGTTGAACTGATGCTGCTGCGGATCGCTATAGTGATTGGCTTTATAGGTGCGTACCGCTTCTTTATTCCATTCACTGGTGAACACGCACTGGCCGCCAATCTGCTCAAAGCCACGACGAATACCGCCGATACCGGCAAACAGATCGACAAACTGGAATTTTGGTGTGGCGTAGTGCGCGGGGCGCGAAGGCAGCAACGCTTGCAGACCAGCGACTTCATCACTGGAAAGCGCGGGCGCAACGCTCTTGCCCTGGCGAATGCGATTCAGGCGCGGCACGCTCCAGTCGCGTCCACCGGCGTCGGTTAAGGTCTGCACCACATCGCGTGCGGCATAAATATCGAGAACCTGCAGTAACAGCGATGTCGTGTCATCCGGAGTAGCAGTAAACGGGGAGGGCGAGACGGTCGCGGCGGGATCGATAGCAAGCATGCGTTTTTCCTTAACAGTGAAGCCGCTATGCTAACACTCCTCGCGCCTTCACACACTTGTTGCGCGTGCCTTTCGCTTTCGCGCCAAACCGCTAAAGTTGAAGGAGCCCCAATAAAAAGGAGACGCCATGGCAGACGTCCACTCGCAAGATATCCGCAGCAAAAATATGCGCGCCATTCGTAGTCAGGACACGGCGATCGAGCAGCGTATTGCGATGATTTTGAAAGATCGCGGCTTTAATTATCGTGTACAGGACAAAGCGCTGCCGGGCCGGCCTGACTTTGTGTTGCCACAGGAGAAGGCGATTATCTTTGTCCACGGCTGTTTCTGGCATCGCCATCACTGTTACTTGTTCAAAATGCCCGCCACGCGCACCGAATTCTGGAACGGTAAAATCAACAGTAACGTTGAGCGTGACCGCCGTTACATCCAGCAATTGCAAGAAAGTGGGTGGAAGGTGCTGATAGTTTGGGAATGCGCGCTACGCGGTAAATTGCGGCTGGAGGATGTGGCGCTGATAGAACGGCTGGAAGAGTGGCTGTTGGCAGCCATGCACAGTGGCGAAATGGATCATCAAGGCTTGCATCACTATCGCGTTGAATAGCGCGTGATTGTTGCTTTTAGCCGCCATAACGGTTTAGATCACCTCTTTCTCTGGGACGCGGAATCGAGCCATGAGCAGTATCAAACTGACGGTCAAACGCCTGTATCAACTTCGCGATGAGCGGATGGTGAACACCCACGCGACGGCACGTATTTACCTTGGCGAGCAGTTGGTGGCCACTGAAGAGATCAGTGGGATGACGGAAAGTCCGGTGAGCAAATATGTGCACGCCGGGGATCTTGCTGGGCAGACACTTCGCGTCGAATGGGACTGTGCGGGCATCGCCGATATGTCAGTGACGGCAGTTGAGCGTTGCCCCTGTTGTCAGGATCACGAACCGGAATAAGGATAAATATTTTGGCAGGAACCAGCTTACTTACGCTTCTGGATGACATTGCGACGCTGCTTGATGATATTTCAGTGATGGGCAAGGTCGCGGCAAAGAAGACCGCGGGCGTATTGGGTGACGATCTTTCACTCAATGCGCAGCAGGTAACCGGCGTAAAAGCCAACCGTGAATTACCCGTGGTCTGGAGCGTTGCAAAAGGCTCTTTTCTCAATAAATTGATACTGGTGCCGCTGGCGCTGATTATTTCGGCGTTCGCGCCCTGGCTGATCACACCGTTACTGATGTTGGGCGGCGCTTACCTGTGCTACGAGGGCGTGGAGAAGGTGTTACATAGCCTGAATCACGATAAAGCGGAAGACAGCCCGGAGGCGCGACAGCAGCGTCTTGATAAGCTGGCACAGCAGGATGCGCGCCAGTTTGAGAAAGATAAAGTCAAAGGCGCAGTACGCACCGACTTTATTCTTTCCGCCGAAATTGTCGCCATTACGCTGGGCATCGTCTCCGAGGCACCGCTGCTGAATCAGGTATTGATTCTGGCGGGGATCGCGATTCTGGTGACCATTGGCGTTTACGGTATTGTGGCGATGATCGTGAAAATCGACGATCTCGGTTACTGGCTGCGTGAGAAATCTTCAACGTTAGCGCAAGCCACCGGCGGCGCGTTGCTGGCGCTGGCGCCGTGGCTGATGAAGGTGTTGTCAGTGGTCGGCACCATTGCGATGTTCCTGGTGGGCGGCGGCATCATTGTGCACGGTATTGCGCCGTTGCATCACGCGATCAGCGAATACAGCAGCGGCTTCCATGGCGTGGTCTCGGCCTTTTTGAGCAACGGCGCCAATCTGGTACTTGGCTTTATCATTGGGTCGATCGTGCTGTTGGCGGTAAATCTGGTTGCGAAGGCACGCGGTAAATCGGTATAAAGCGCAGGAAATTTATTAATCACGGGTCAGGAGAACGATGATGAACGACGATATGTTTGAATTTGATATCGATGCGCAGCTGGAGCAGGCTGAAGCCAAAGCCGCTGAGAAAGCCAATGAAGTACCGGCAGAGATCAGCGATGAAGCGGACTGCGAAGGCTGCAAAATCTGATTTCCCACCCGGGAAACGTTTCAAAGCCGATAATAAATTTTATCGGCTTTTTTTATAAACAACATTTTACACTGCTTATTCCGATTTCGTCACAGTAATAGCATTATCCTATAGGCGTAAAAGCTGCCCAGCTGCTATAACTTTATCCGTTCATTCAACGGAAAAAGGGAGGGCGCGGTATGACCTTTGCGATCAGTGACGAAGTTCAGCATAAAGAGGGCGGACCCACGATGGTGGTGACCGGCTATGCCAGCGGAATGGTAGAGTGTCGTTGGTATGATGGCTATAGCGTGCGCTGTGAGGCGTTCCGCAGTGACGAACTGAGTCACTTGTCCGGAGCGCGCCAACTGGCCAGCTAACGCCTGCGGGACGGTTTCCACCGTCCCGTTGCTTTTTTACCTATCTGATTTTCCTTTGATCCTTGCCTGTACGCTTTTTCTTCCGCTGACTACACTTTTCGCATTCACCCCTTACCGATAACCGGTTGCCAATGCCCACTTCGCTTTTGCCGCCACGCGCAGGTAATCCGTTTCTGCCGGTGCATCTCTGCTTTCTGGCGGTCTTTCTGTTTTCTGCCTTTCTCACCGTGCACGAAGCGGTTGAACTGAAGAATAACTATGAAGAGCGTCAACGGGCGCAGCTGGCTGAAATCCAGAAAACCTCGACAGCCAGTTTCAGGAAAGCATTGATGAGCTGATGTTTTACGAGAAAATGCTCAACTATGCGTTGATGCATCCACTGGATTCGAGTCACACGCGCGAAGTGATTGCCCGCTTTCAGCAGCAGCGGCAGCAAACGACCTGGCAATTAACATTGGCCAGCCTGCGCAGTATGCCGCTGAATGGCGTCAGTGACAGTTGGCTAGCGCGCGATCCGCTGTTGGTGCGTAATAACGATCAAATCAACGAGGAATTGCGTGCCGCGCTGGAGTTAAGTTTTATCATGCAGTTTGGCGATCCGGCTCAGGATTTCCACTCACGCTTTTGGTATATCTCGCGCGCCGGTTTTTTATCAGCTCAAGGCCACCGCAAAGTCCGCAGGAGCTGGAAGAAAGTTATGGCACCATGACGCAGCGTCCCTATTTTCGCGAGCAGGACCCGAATAATCCGCTGCACGGTCGGCTGCGCTGGAGCGAAGCCTATCAGGGCGAATTCAACGAAGGGCTAATGATGACGGTGAGCACACCGATCGTCAGTAATGGCTATTGGTATGGTGTGCTGTCGATGGATTTTACCCAGTCGCGAATACAGGCATTGATGACCGAAGCTCGACACAGCTTGCTACAAGGCAAGTTGCTGATAGTGGACCGCTCGATGCATGAAATCACCCGCTTGCATGCGCCTGACGATAAACCGCTGACGCCGGAACAGCAGGATCGGCTGGAGAGCCGTATGCGGCAGTTGCCTGGCGGTGTGATGCGCCTTGGCACCCAGTTTGCCAGCTGGAGCAAGCTGAAAAATGTCGATGCCTATATCGTCAACATCCAGAGCCTGAAGCAGGGTATGTCGCAGGAGTTGGGCCGCGTGTCGCTATTTTTACTGGCTATGTGGCTGCTGTTTGTTTTACTGCTGCTGGTGGCGCATCAGGTGATCATCCGCCTGGTGCGGCGCATGGATGATCTCTCAGCCAAACTCACCTGGCGCGCCAATTATGATGGCATGACGCGGCTGCTCAATCGTAATGCGTTCTTTGAGCAGTTTGTCCTGCTGGCGGCGCGCAGTCAGCAACAGCAGACGCCAATTGCGGTGATTCAGTTGGACGTCGACTACTTCAAAAAGGTCAATGATACCTGGGGACATGCGGCGGGCGATCAGGCATTAATCCGGGTGGCGGGCGTGATTAGCCACACGCTGCGCAAATATGACGTGGCGGGACGTATTGGTGGTGAAGAGTTCTGCATCGTGCTGCCCGAAACCACCCTGGCCGATGCCCGCGCGGTGGCAGAGCGCATCCGTGCGCGGCTGGCGGCGAAAACTATCCTGGTTAACGCCAGCACCACCTTCAGTATTACTTTATCGGCGGGTGTCACCGGCAGCGAAGAGCAGGGCGATTACCATGCCGAAAGCCTGCAAGCCAGTGCCGATCGACGTCTCTATCTGGCGAAAACCGGCGGCCGTAATCGGGTATGTGCGGAAGGTTAAACTTTGCCGTCGTTATCTTCTTCCACCGCCTGATAAATACGCTGCAGGATGTCCGGGAAGGCGGATTGCACGCGGCTCCAGCTGGGAATAAACGGCTTCTCATTCGGCCGTTCAATAAACGCCTGTCCGGCATCCAGTATCGCCTGGGTGAACATTTCGACGGCCGCTTCCTCAATGTGTTGATCGAACTTTAGGCCGTTCATGGTCGCTTCGTGATTGTAGATCTCCATCATATCCAGCGCATTGCGATAATAAGTGGCTTTAAGCACGCGGAACGAGTCACTGGTGAGCGGCACGCCCATGGTCGCCAGCTTACGCAGCAGCGACTGCACGATATCATTGCTCATGCGTTTCAGGCCGCCGGTGCCATCTTCTTCCGCCAGCGGTTGGTGCTTGTGATCGTAGTTATCAGCGATCTCCACCTGACAGGTCTGTCGCGTGGTGTAGTTGCGGTAAATCTCCGAGAGCACGCCAATCTCCAGTCCCCAGTCGCCGGGAATTTTAATGCCGTTCAGCACATGGGTGCGCATGGCGAATTCGCCGGAAAGCGGATAACGGAAGCTGGTGAGGTAATCGAGGTATTCGGAATGACCATACACCTTCTGCAGCGAGCGCAGTAACGGCCCCACCAACAAACGACCCACGCGACCATTCAGCTTGCCGTCCGCCACGCGGGCGTAGAACCCTTTGCAGAACTCATATTGAAACGCGGGGTTGGCGAGCGGATAAAGCAAGCGCGCCAGCATGCTGCGCTCGTAGGTGACGATGTCGCAATCATGCAGCGCCACACACTGGGTGCGGTCCGAGGCCAGCGTATAACCGGTACAGAACCACACGTTGCGCCCTTTGCCCGGCTGGCTCGGCGACAAACCCTCTTTATCCAGTTCAGCATCCAGCGCTTTTAAACGCGGACCATCATTCCACAGGATGCGATGTCGTTGTGGCAGACGGGAAAAGAATTCGCGGGCAAACAGAAACTGATCGCGATCGGCGCGATCGAGACCAATAACGATTTCGTCAAGATAGGGCACTTTTGCCAGTTCGTTGACGATGTTGTCCAGCGCCGGACCTTCCAGCTCGGAAAATAGCGAAGGCAAGATCAGCCCCATTTTGCGTTTACGCGCGAAACGCACCATCTCTTTTTCCAGCGATTCAACGCTACGATGGGTGAGATTATGAAAATTAGTTATTACGCCATTCTGGTAAAAATCACTCATCTTCTCATCCTTTGGTCAGGCGATTAGTCGGGTTGCGCCAGAAAATAGTCCAGCCCTTCACGCCAGCCCAGCGGGCCAACATGTGCAGTGTGATAGATGTTTTGTTGATCGCTACGGGTCAGGACCACCGGAGATTTACTGAAGCCTTTGATCACCACCGCATAATCGACGTGCTCCAGCATCGGCGCATCGTTGGGGCCATCCCCAAGGCCAATGGTGATGCGCTTGCTGCCTTCACGCTGTGCAAGATGCTGCTGCACCTGTTGCAGAGCGACACCCTTGCCACAGCCTGCGGGCATCACATGCCAGAAGCGGCCGCCCTGCGTCAGCGCCAGATGTTGTTCTGCCAGCGCCTCGCGGAATGCATCCAGTTTATCGGCATCATCACGCCACAACACCACTTCAGAGGCATCGCGTCGGCGGCTCTGGCTGGCTTCCGCCAGCGTTAGACCGGTGAAGCGCGCCACTTCTGCGTCACTGAAATCATGAAAGCCGCTAAAGCGGAAGTGGGATTGCAGTGCTTTTAGCGAATGACACAGCGCGAGGTAGTCTTCCCCGGGTTCATCAGCCACGCTGAGTTCACCCTCTAACGCGATGCGGGCACCGTTTTCGGCGATAAACGGTGAGCCGCTGATGCCAAGGCGTTTTTGTAGCGGCACAATTTCTGCCGCCGTTTTGCTGGAACAAATGACAAGCGGAATGGCATGCTGTTTCAGGCGTGCTAACCACTCTGTTGCCGCATCCCAGTTGTAGTCATGATGATCCAGCAGCGAACCATCCAGGTCGGTGATTATCATCAGCGACGAATTCAGTCTGAGCATCTTCACACTCCTTACGCTGGGCGCATCCGTAAAGCAAAGAGATATCAGTATAATAGGGTTATCGCGATCACACTTTTTCGAGGTTTATCTGCCAGCTAATCCAGGATAAATCTTAAATAGAAACGGTCACAAAGTGGGGCATGCGTATTTTGTGCACAGGGAAACATAGCAGGTGCGCGGTGTTTTCGGTAACAAATGGGGAAGGTCATGCATATTTGTTCGTTTTACACGCAAGATTGGGACTTGTCTTGTGTTGACTAAAGCGTAGTCTGACTCAGGTGTTAAGAATTTCCTGGTGTAACGAATTTACTGATTTATTTTACCCGGCCATCCAGCCGGGTATTTTTTTATGTAATCGATTTCATCGGTTCACTTCACTGATCGAGAAGTCACGAATATCGAGTTCAAACGCTTCTGCCAGTTCAGTATACGAATCGTATGCTTCACCGTTCACTTTGACGCGATGGGCGTGCTCCGCCTCCATAAACTCTTTCACCTCGCCGGACGTTTTCTTTTGAATGGCTTCCAGCAATGCATCCACATCGATATTCACTTCGCGCTGCACGTTGTCACTGTACTCTTTGGCGGTGGTCATAGTGGGCCTCCCAGAGGCAATGAGATTCATCATCAGTATAGACAATGCGGGAGTGTGAGCGGAAAGGGCGGATTTCAGACAAAAAAAGCCCGCGCTGCGCGGGCAAAAATCCTTGTTACTTTTAGGTTGACTGCGCCTTTGGGGTTGGTGCAGTACGGAGAAGTGTACGAGTTGCCCGCGTCAGAAGTCTCTCTGTGTAACGTTAAGAAAGTGAAAAGCTCTGATTTGACAGAACTTTACCCGCCTGTCATCACATTTATCAAAACAGCGGCTATGCTTACAGATTAATGATAAATAAGTGATATCAGGGAGTTAGTATGGATTTTATTCGAATTGTGATTGCGATTTTGTTGCCTCCGGTCGGTGTGTTTCTGCAGGTGGGCTTTGGCGGCGCTTTCTGGCTCAACATTCTGTTGACGCTGTGCGGCTATATTCCGGGCATTGTGCACGCCGTGTGGGTAATCGCTCGACGCTGATCCCGATCAGGCAGCCATGATTTTCTTCCGTTACACTGTGTTCAGGACAATTTCTGGAGAGTGATCAATGCAGGTCAATGATCGTGTAACGGTAAAAACTGACGGTGGACCGCGTCGCGTGGGAACCGTGCTGGCGGTGGAAGGGTTTAATGAAGGCACCATGTATCTGGTGGCGCTGGAGGATTATCCGTTGGGAATTTGGTTCTTCAATGAAAGCGATCACGCAGAAGGGGTGTTTGTCGAGCCGTACGTTGAAGTCTAGTTAGCACGTCATTCAGGTGCGCATAACTGCGCACCTGTTGATATCCCAATTTGTCGCTATTTATGGCGACTCAGCCGAATCAGAAGGTTTCCCAGTTATCATTATTGCCCGGTGCAGCCAAAGCTGGACGCGGGGCTAACGTGGGGGATTTCAATGCCGTTGTTGCGGACGTCACCAAACGCGAAGCTGGCGAATCGTTTAATTTAAACGCTGCCACGGCCTGAGTCAGACGGCCCGCCTGATCTTCCAGTGAAGCCGCAGCGGATGAGGCCTCTTCAACCAATGAGGCATTTTGCTGCGTGACGTTGTCCATCTCCGTAACCGCCAGGCTCACCTGCTGAATACCCCGGCTCTGCTCATCAGAAGCGGCGGCAATTTCAGACATGATATCGGTCACACGACGCACGGCCTCGACAATTTCGCCCATGGTTGTACCGGCTTCACCCACCTGATGCGAACCGTTGGTGATCAACGCCACCGACTCCGCAATCAGTGATTCAATCTCTTTCGCCGCCTGAGCACTGCGCTGCGCCAGATTACGCACTTCACTCGCCACCACGGCAAAACCACGTCCTTGCTCACCGGCACGCGCCGCTTCTACCGCCGCGTTCAGCGCCAGAATATTGGTCTGGAAAGCGATGCTGTTAATCACGTTAGTGATCTCGGCAATTTTCTTCGAGCTGCCGGAGATATTATTCATGGTTTTCACCACGCCGTGCACCAGTTCGCCGCCGCTGCGCGCCTTACCGGAGGCATCTGCTGCCAGCTGGCTGGCATGATGGGCGTTCTCAGCATTCTGTTTCACGGTGGCGGTTAGCTGCTCCATGCTGGCGGCGGTCTGCTCCAGCGCCGAAGCCTGCTCTTCCGTACGCGAGGACAAATCGGTGTTGCCGGCAGATATCTCACTGGAACCCTGATAGATCGCCACGGCACCTTCTCGCACCGTGCCAACCGTGCGCACCAGTGCGGCCTGCATCAGCTGTAAGTTATGCAGCAGGCTGCCGATCTCGCTGCGGCCATAGGCCTGTTCAGGTGCCGTCAGGTCGCCCTGAGCAATTCGTTCAATGCGTTCAACCGACAGACGTAAAGGCGTGATCACCACGCGACGCAGGAAGATAAAGGTCAGCAAGACCAATACCAAAGCAGCAGCAAAAGCCGCGGCCATGGCAATAAAGCCCACGCGAGACTGATGGGCGGCAGCGGCATTAATGGCATCCGCGCGGTCGGTACGGATCTTGATCGCTTTCAATAATACCGCGTTATACGCATCATCCAACTTACGCGTCACGTCAGTTTCCTGTGCCACGATGCCTTCAAAGCTGCCCTGTTTAGCCGATTCAATCATCGGCTTTAAGCCTTTATCAATATAGTCATTGAAGGCTGCGGTGAGCGGGGTATCCAGCGCGATATCTTCTGGCGTTTTTGCTTCGCGATCCATATAGATTTTGAAACCGTCTCGCGCCTGCTTAATGCGTGTTTCGGTGCGAGCCAGATCGGCGCGATAGCCATCCATCTCACCGATACGCGCGGCCGCACCTGATTGCAGCACATTGAGGCGAGCAGTGCGTAAATGGTTTGAACTGTTCGAAATGCCCATGCGAATTTGAATTTCATCCGTGGCATCGTTCAGGGAATTATTACTCTGAATTAAGAAGTAACTGGCGAGGCCAATACACAGGGCAAAAAGCAGCAGAATGCCACCAAAGATCATGCTGAAAAGAGGCATCAGGCGCAGGTTCTGCCAGATGCTGAGCTTATATTGCCCATCAATCGATGCTGTTTTCATATCCTTGCTCTCATTTTAGGTAGGTGTTCTGAGAACAACCATCGGCAAAAGGCGGCAAAGGATTAGGCGACGAAGTGAGATCTGGCTCGCAAAACGCACTAAAACGGCAAAGGGCCAATCAGCGAATTGGCCCTTTGCCGGCTACGGCTATTTACTCAGTCGGTTTACCAGAGGGATTATCGCACGTTGACATAGATCCCTGAGGTTACATTATCGGTAAGGCGCACCACATGATAAATAACCTGTTTATTATGTGTCTTAATTTTTCGTTTAATATTACCTTTGTGTGACGATACCGTTTTTGCTTTAATTTGCATCTTGTCTGAAATTTGAATGGTGTCATGTCCTGACATCCACATTTTCAGCATATTTGATTCAGTCTGACTTAATGTCAGTGGGTGAATATCCAGTCCAGCGGAAATACGTGGAGAGGCATTGAGTTTCTTTTGCAGATAGGTGCCTAACAGTGAATCCAGAGTCGAGGTTTTTACCGATTTTGATGTAATAATCAGGTTCTTACGAACGTAGAGATATTCCTCAAAATGGATATTCGAGATCGCCATGAAGATAAAGAATAGCGTATCTGGATGCTGCATAATAATGGCACGAATACGATCGCTGGAATCGGATTCATGAATGAAGCACTCTTCATTAATAAAACGACACCGGGTTTAAGCTGTTCACATCTTTGCTGCAATTGTTCAATATCAGAGACCGGAGTAATATTTTTCTTTTTAACTCCTTTGGCCGACATATAGTCTGATAATCCCAGGCGTGTGTAGTTACATGAATCCATAATAATCGTTGGCATTATAGCGACCCTCACCAATTTGTTATCCGTTTAAATCAACGATGAATACGCGTTTGCGGTACGAGAGAGATTTCCAAAGACACTTTTTTATTCTGCTCGGCAGACTGGCGAATGATATCCGTGCGCCATCATGACTCTTCCCTGAACCCTGCTGCGAAGTTTTTTTGTGTTACTTCCACGTCACTCTTGTCCCCGCGATAGTGGGAATCGCCGGGAGTTTGCATTAAGTGTGTAAATCGCTCTGTTTTTGAGAGCCCTGTCACTATCGCGCAAGTCACAGACAAATCTGATAGGACAATTCTTAAAAACATTTGATTCGCGAAAGTGTGACGTTTCAGCGAGTGTTGACAATGCCGGAAAAAAGGGATTTAGACAAGAAAAATCGCTGTAATATTTTTTTGTTTAAAAACAGCCCTTTGAGCATTTTTTCAACCAATTCTCAAGGTTTACCACCTTAGGAATCGTCTGACTAAAATACGCGAAGCGCCGTTTAATAAGAATAATTTTCACCTGAAATGCGCATTTATCAGAATAACCTCAGTTGATTTCTGAGAAATATGGTTCGAAAAATGCACAGATTGATTTTGAATACTTAACTATTGCATAAGAATCACTGCAGAATGGTTAATTAGCTGGCGCGGGAGAGTTCTGACACAAACTGCGCGAGTAAATCAAAGACTTCGCCGAAGAGATGTTCGCAGAAGGGGGCAAGTAACGGCATCATCATACCCAGGCTAAGGATCCCTACCGTTAAGGTAATTGGGAAGCCAATGGCGAAAACCGACAGCTGAGGTGAAACACGGTTTAACAAACCTAGTGCCATGTTTAGCGTGAGCAACAGAACTATTAAGGGCAGCGCTAACATCATGCCATTAAGGAAAATTAATCCGGCGGATTTCACCAGCGCCATAAAAGCATTGGCGTTGAGAGGTTGATCGTTAATCGGCAGGGTATGAAAACTGTCCACCAGCAGCGAAATTAACCACAGATGTCCATTGAAGGTGAGAAACAGCAGCATTGCCAGCATGTCGAGAAAACGAGCCAGCACCGGCATGTTAAGACGACTGCCCGGATCAAAGAAGGTCGCGAAGGATAATCCCATCTGTAAACCCACCACTTCACCGGCCATACGTACGGCGGCGAACGCCAACTGCATGGTCAGGCCAATGCCAACACCAATCAACAATTGCTGTAGCAGGATCCAGAAACCAGCGGGGGTAAATAGTGTGACTTCCACCGGCGGTAGCACCGGAATCACAATCCATGTGGTCAGCACGGCAAGGCCGACTTTCACACGCTTGGGGATGGATTTTTCGCTCAGCACCGGGGCGCTGGCGAATAGCGCCAACAGTCGCACCATCGGCCAGAAAAACTGTGCGACCCAATGAATCAGCTGGCTGCTATCGAGATTAATCATTAACCGATGATATAAGGCAGGTTGGTAAACAGATTACGCATGTAATCCAGCACCAGGTTTAGCATCCACGGACCGGCAATCACCGCAGTGGCGGCAACCGCGAGAATTTTCGGGATAAAGGAGAGCGTCTGTTCGTTTACCTGCGTTGCCGCTTGCAACAAACTGATGATTAAACCGCTGACCAGCGCCGCCAGCAATAGCGGGGCGGCGAGCATCAGGGCGATACGCATCGCTTCCTGGCCAATGACCATGACGGATTCGGGGGTCATGCTGCGCTCCTGTGACAAAAAAGGTGAGGGCGTGAGCCACTCAGGAGTAGAAACTCTGTGCCAGTGAACCCACCAGCAGCTGCCAGCCATCCACTAATACAAACAGCATCAGCTTGAACGGCAGGGAAATGGTCGCGGGCGGCACCATCATCATCCCCAGCGCCATCAACACACTGGCGACCACCAGGTCGATGATCAGGAACGGGATGAACACGGTGAAACCAATCTGGAAAGCGGTTTTCAATTCGCTGGTGACGTAAGCCGGCAGCAGAATGCGCATTGGAACGGCTTCCGGACCGGCAATCGGCGCGGTGTTAGCGAGACGTGCAAACAATGCTAAGTCCGCTTCGCGCGTCTGGCGCAGCATAAATTCACGTAGCGGCTGTGCACCTTTCTCAATTGCCACGTCCATGCTGATTTTGTCCTGGCTGAACGGCAAATAGGCGTCGCTGTAAATCTTGTCGAAGGTCGCGCCATAATAAAGAAGGTTAAAAACAGCGACAGGCCAAGCAACACCTGATTGGGCGGCGCAGAAGGCGTGCCCAGGGCGTTACGCAGCAGACCAAAAACTATAATGATGCGCGTGAAGCTGGTCATCATCAGCAACACTGCCGGAATAAAGGTCAGCGCGGTGATAAACACCAGCGTCTGCACTGGCAGTGACCAACTCTGGCCGCCGTTGGCCAGCGGTTGACTCACCAGACCGGGTAATTGCGCATGGGCAACCGGTGCCAGTAAAAGCAGCGGCAGAAGGGGAAGCAATCGACGCATCATTGGGGTTTTCCGGGACGTTTAACCAGATTTTGCAACAGCTGACGAAAATCCTGCGGCGCAACGTTTTTGCTCACCCACTCTTCCGGTGGCACCGGCGGCAGTGAGTGCAGATGCGTAATTTGCTGTGCGGTCACGCCCAGCACTAAACGCGCATCGGCGGTATCGACAATCACTACACGTTCCTGGCGGCCGACCTGCACACTGGCGCTGATCTTCAACGCCTGAGTGTTGACGGTTTTCGGGGCAAACCCGAGGCGTTTTGCCAGCCAGCCACAGGCAAGGATCAACAGAACAATCACCGCCAGCACGCTGCTGACTTGTCCAATCACTGAGCCGGTAGACACCACCGGCTGGCTATGTACCGGTTGACCAATTTGCGCGTTCTTTAACATGCTTAACGGCTCAGACGACGCATACGTTCAGATGGCGTAATAATGTCGGTGATGCGCACGCCATATTTGTCGTTGACCACGACCACTTCGCCCTGGGCAATCAGGTAGCCGTTGATCAGGATATCCAGCGGCTCACCGGCCAGCCCATCCAATGCCACCACGGAACCCTGCGTCAGGCGCAGCAGTTCTTTGATGGTCATCTTCGTGCGGCCCAGTTCCACCGTGAGTTTGACCGGAATATCCATGATCAAATCGATATCCTGCAGCGCGCCAGTGGCACCATTGCTATCGAAAGATTTGAACACGTTCTCGGTCGGATCCGGCGTGCTGGTGGTTGTCTGCTCGTTCATTGCCTCAGCCCACAGGTCGTCCGCGGAAATGTCATCGGACGGTTTTTTGCTGTCACTCATCGGGCTGTTCCTCGTTCAGCGAATTCAAAATCGGGTTAATCAAATGTTCTACACGCAGCGCATACTGGCCATTAATGGTGCCGTATTGGCTGGTCAAGACCGGTACGCCATCGACATGAGCAATGATGCGGTCCGGCTTATCAATGGGCAGGACGTCACCCGGTTTAAGCTGCAAAATACGTGACAGGCGCATCGATGTTTCCGCGAAGTGGGCAATCAGCTCCAGCTCCGAGTGCTGCACCTGTTTCACCAGATTGTCGCGCCAGTGGGTATCTTCCTGACGGGAGTTTTCCAGCGGTGGATTGACCAGCAGCTCGCGCAGCGGCTCAATCATTGAAAACGGAATACAGATATTAAATTCACCGACCAGGTTACCAATCTCCACCTGGAACGGGGTATTCACCACGATATCGTTCGGTGAGGTGGTGATATTGGTGAACTTCACCTGCATTTCAGAACGAACGTATTCCACATCCAGCGGATAAATCGCTTTCCATGCGTCGCTGTAACCATCCAGCGCCAGCTTGAGCATGCGACGGATCACGCGCTGTTCAGTATGGGTAAATTCGCGGCCTTCCACTTTCGTCGGGAAACGGCCATCACCGCCAAACAGGTTATCCACGGCGATAAACACCAGACTCGGTGAAAACACCACCAGCGCGGTACCGCGCAGCGGTTTCAAATGGATCAGGTTCAGGTTGGTTGGCACCGGCAGGTTGCGTGCGAACTCGTGGTACGGCTGAATCTTGATCGCACCGACGCTGATATCCGGGCTACGGCGCAGCAGGTTAAACAGCGCCATACGAAAATGACGGGCAAAACGCTCGTTAATGATCTCCAGCGCTTGCAGGCGCTCACGCACCACACGACGCTGGGTATTGGGATCATAAGGACGGATATCGCCATCGGTCCCTTTGGAACTGTTCTCTACTTCCGCACTGTCACTGTCGCCATTAAGCAGCGCGTCAATCTCAGCCTGGGAGAGAATGCTATCGCCCATTAAATCACCTCAAAATGAAGGCGGTAAACAGCACGTCACTGACCACCTGTGGCGGTTGAGCTTTTACCAGCGGAGGTGCCAGCGCCTGTTTGATCTGCTCAACCAGGGCTTGCTTGCCTTGTTCGGTGGCAAGCTGTGCGGCACTTTGACGTGAGAGCAGCAGCAGTAAACGGCTGCGTACCTCAGGCAGGTAATCGTTCAACCGACGACGGGTATCCTCATCGGGCAGACGCAGGGTAAATCCTACGTACAACACACGGTCAGGATCGTTGTCAGGATTGACCAGGTTAACCGTAAACGTATCCATTGCAAAAAAGACAGGGGCGGCCGGTGGCTCTACTTTCGCCGCTTCCGGTTTGTCACCCTCGTGTTTATTCATCATTCGCCAGACTGCATAGCCTGCCACGCTGCAAGCGGCCAGCGTTACAATCAGTAACACCGGTATTAGTAGTGAACGTTTGCGGCCTTTAGCTTTCGCGTTATCAGACATGTTTGCAGTTACTTCCTGTGAATTATGGGCAAGCCTCTCGGCTTGCCTGGACAGATTATCCCGCGTCTTAAGTCAAACAATGGGAAGAAAAGACGCGGGTTTTACGCTTACCTTCAGCGTTTAGCCGCTGTCAGGCAAAGATATCGACAGCGCCGTTGCCGGTCGCGCGCGCCTGAAGGGCTGCCGGGACGGCAATAGGCGTTATCTCGTTTTCACTGTCCTGGGAGAGAGCAAAGCTGCCGTGCTGGCCATCACGACGTCCTTCCTGCTGGCCCTGATAATTCTGGCTTTGTGCGAAGGCGTCGCTGCTGACATTACTCTGTCCCAGGTTTATTCCGCTCTCCGCCAGCGCTGTACGCAGCTGAGGGAGAGCCGCTTCCAGCGCGGCCCTCACTTGGCTGTGGCTGGAAACCATACTTAACTGTGCCTGATCTTTGTCGAGCGTCAGGCTGATCTGGATAGCACCCAGATCTTCCGGATGTAAGCGCAATTCGGCATTTTGCTGACCGTTGCGGCTAAACATCACGATTTGCTGGCTTAACGCCTGCTGCCACTCATTGCTGCCGAGTTGGGCATTCAGCATCGGCGTCGACGGAGTGGTACTGGTCGTCGCCGTGCTGTTGGTCAGTGTGCTACTGCTGCTGACCGGGGCGCTGGTTAAAGCCGTTAGCGTGTCGCTTGAGGTATCACGACGTTCTTCCGGTTTGCTGAGCGTACTCAGCACCTGTTTAAAACTTTCATCCAGTGACAGCGTCGCGGTGCTGTTACTCGCCGTGCTGCTGGCGGTTGCGGCGCTGGTAGTGGTTTGCACCGTACTCGCCTCGCGACTCAAGCCGCTCAGCACATCACTGGATTTCTTCAGCGGCGCGCTATCTGATGGCGTGTCCTGCTCATCTTTTAATGCGCTCTGCAACGTACGGCTTAACAATGCACTGTTCAGCGTTGTCTCAGCATCCGTTGCACTCTTATCAGTACTGCTACTGACGGCGCTTTGGCTGTTCCGCGCTTCTACGGCAGCCGGTAACATCGCGAACAGCGCCTGCACATTCTGTAAGTCGCTGGCACTTAACGAACTTGCCTCAGGCTTGTCTTTATCATCGGCTGATTTCAGCGTGGCTTTAGTGTTTTCCGGTTGTAAAAGTGCGTTTAACGCCTCTGGTTTGTCCAGTGCCTGCAATAACGCGCTTAATGACGCTTTTTTGACGTCTTTTGCATCGACTTCTGCTGTCAGATCAGTCGATTGCGTGTTAACACCTTGTTGCTGAGCCAGCGTCAGCAAGCGGTTGCCCAGCTCGGTGATAAAACCCTGTGGCAACGTGTCTGTGCTCTGCAGATTGTCCGATGTCACTGAACTGTCTGCGTCTCCTAATTTAGAGGTTTGCGTAACCAAAGTTGGCAGCGTAATCATTCGCCTCTCCTCATTGCGGCCCGTTGGGCAAATTCATCCATCCGTTTCTGGTCGAGACGGTTTTCTTGTCGTAATGCATTTTCCTCAGCGCGGGTGATCAGCGTTTGATAGGCATTGAGGCGCTTGTGCTTTTCTCGCCAGTTGCTCAACGCCTGATCCAGACGTTGATTCCACTGATTAAGCTGCTGCCGATGCTGCTCGATGGCTTTTTCCAGCGTCTGAATAAACTGGTGATAATTGGTCCAACGCATACTAGTGATGCCGCCTGACATATCCGTGTTGAGCTTGTTGCGGTACTCGTCCTGATAATCGAGCAGCATGGTGAGCTGTTCATCTGCCTGGTGCACGCCACGGCGCATATCACCCAAATGAATCACGGCCTGTTCAAGATCCTGCTCCGCCAGATCGCGCAGCGTATCGATAGCATTGGCAGTTTTCATCGCTTACCTCACTTGAGCACGCGCTAGCCGAACATCGCCTGTAAATGCAGACAGGCATCGTCATAGTCGCTGCGTTCGAAAATACCCTGTTGCAGGAAGGCTTCCATTTCGGGATAGAGCTTGATGGCTTTATCCAGCATCGGATCGCTTCCGGCGGCATAAGCGCCTACGCTCACCAGGTCGCGGTTGCGCTGGAAACTGGAGAGCAATTGTTTGAACTGACGCACGCGTGCGTAATGGGTGTCATCAATCAGCGACGTCATGGCACGGCTGATTGAGGCTTCAATATCGATTGCCGGATAGTGCCCGGCTTCGGCCAGACGGCGCGACAGCACAATGTGGCCGTCGAGAATGGCGCGCGCTGAGTCGGCAATCGGGTCTTGCTGATCGTCGCCTTCGGTTAACACGGTATAGAAAGCGGTAATCGAACCGCCGCCGTGCGTGCCGTTGCCAGCGCGTTCTACCAACGCGGGCAGCTTGGCAAAGACTGAAGGCGGATAGCCTTTGGTGGCCGGTGGCTCACCAATGGCGAGGGCAATCTCACGCTGTGCCATGGCGTAGCGGGTGAGGGAATCCATGATCAGCAGCACGTGCTGGCCACGATCGCGAAAATCTTCCGCGATGCGCGTGGCATACGCCGCACCCTGCATACGCAGCAGCGGCGAAACGTCGGCTGGCGCGGCGATCACCACCGAACGGGCACGACCTTCCGCACCGAGGATGTTCTCGATAAATTCTTTAACTTCACGGCCACGCTCACCAATCAGGCCAACCACAATCACATCGGCCTTGGTGTAACGCGCCATCATGCCGAGCAGCACCGATTTACCGACGCCAGAGCCGGCAAACAGGCCCATACGCTGGCCGCGTCCCACGGTGAGCAGGGCATTGATCGCTCGTACGCCGGTATCCAGCACATCGTGGATCGGCGTACGTTGTAAGGGGTTGAAAGGCGCAGTGATCAGCGGCGCGCGATAGCCGGTATCCGGCGCGGGCAGGCCATCCAGCGGTTTGCCTGCGCCGTCCAGCACGCGGCCCAGCAATTCCGGCCCGAGCAACAGCTGTTTGCCGCCTTGTGCATTGTCACCGCTGGCACGCGCGTAAACACGGGCACCGGGCAGAATGCCATCCACTTCTTCCAGCGGCATCATCAACAGTTTCTGGCCGTGGAATCCCACCACTTCACTTTCGACTTCAGAAATATTTTGACCGTCATGACGTTCAATAATGCAGGTGGCACCGAGCGGCAGCTGCAGTCCGGTGGCTTCCAGCACTAAACCGGTGGCGCGGGTCAGGCGACCGTAACGGCGAACGGTCTGCACTTGCGAGATACGATCTTCGAAAGCATCGAGCGCGCCAAGCCAGCGAGAAAGACGTGACGACGTCATTACAGTGTCCCCGGCGCGGCCAGACGGCACAGTTCCTGCCAGCGGGTTGCCACGCTGGCATCGAGATCGCCATCTTCGGCGCTGAGTTTACAGCCGCCCGGATGCAGGGAATTATCCGCGAGCAGTTTCCAGCCGTGCAGATCCAGCGTTGGGCCGAGTGTCTGCTCGATTCGCTGCAAGTCATCAGGGTGTACGCGCAGCTGCGGTTTGCCGCTGAACATCGGTTCCTGCTGGATCAGCTGTTGAATCTGGCGCAGCAGGGCGGTGCCATCCACTTGTGTAGCCTGGCCAATCACCGTTCGTGCCGCTTCCAGCGCCAGTTGCATCAGGCGTGATGCAATCACGCTATCCAGCGCTTCCAGCGTGTGGTGGAACTCGGTGACCAGCTGCTGCATACGCGCCTGCAACGGTGCCTGCTGCTGCTGGGCATCGGCCAGACCCTGTTGAAAACCGGCGTCGTATCCGTTTTGCTGCGACTCGGCAAAGCCCTTTTGATAACCTTCGCTGTAGCCTTGCGTCTGCGCATCTTTGCGCATTTGCTGCTGCATGCGCTCCAGCATTTGCTGTTGTTCATCTTCAGCACTGAGTTCAATATCCGCCGCCGCCGGTTCTTCCCGCTGCGGTTCTTCTGCTAATTTAAACGTGCTGCCTAAATCATCAGGCTGCCAGCGCTGCCACGCACGGGCGGAAAAGGCATCAGACATAGGTTTCCTCGCCTCCACCAATCACCATCTCGCCAGATTCGGCCAGGCGGCGTACCACCAGCAAGATGGCTTTCTGTTCGTTCTCCACCGCAGACATACGTACCGGACCACGGTTGGCCAGATCGTCGCGCAGGATATCGGCCGCACGTGCCGACATGTTCTTGAGGAATTTCTCGCGCAGCGGCTGTTCGGAGCCTTTCAATGCCACCAGCAACTGCTCGGATTCCACTTCCTGCAGCAGGCGCTGGATGCTGCGGTCGTCCACTTCCACCAGGTTTTCGAACAGGAACATCTCGTCGATGATCTTCTGTGCCAGCTCGCCATCGAAGTCGCGAACGGCTTCGATAACCGCTTCTTCCTGCTGGGTTTTCATCAGGTTGATAATTTCGGCTGCGGTTCTTACGCCGCCCATCTTCGCACGCTTGAGGTTGGTGCCATCCAGCAGGCCGTTCAGTACTTCGGTCAGTTCTGCCAGCGCCGCTGGCTGCACACCGCCGAAGGTGGCGATACGCAGCATCACGTCGTGACGCAGACGCTCGTCGAACAGCGCCACAATATCCGCTGCCTGGCCACGCTTGAGGTGCACCAGGATGGTGGCGATAATCTGCGGATGTTCGTCGCGAATAAGATCGGCCGCCGCTTGCGGTTCCATAAAGTTGAGCGTTTCCATGCCGCTGGTGGTCTCGTTCTTCTCGAGAATATCTTCCAGCAGGCTCGAGGCGCGCTCCTCGCCCAGCGCTTTAATCAGCACTGAACGCAGGTACTCATTGGAGTTGAGGCTGAGTGCCGCGAACTGTTCGGCATCGGTCTCAAACTGACGCAATACTTCAGTCAGCTGTTTGTGCGACACCTGCTTCATGTTGGCCATGGCCGCACTCAGGTGCTGTACTTCACGCTGGTTGAGGTGTTTGAACACCTCGGCTGCGCGCTCTTCGCCAATGGTCATCATCAGGATGGCGCTTTTTTCTGTTCCGGTCAGACTCATAGTTCTTCACCCATCCATTCACGAATAACCAGCGCCACAACGCGAGGATCGTTTTCAGACATATCGCGGATACGCTGGCTCATCACCTCGGCGCTCATGCGGTTATTGGACTTGCGCTCCTGATCCAGCTCGTCTTTGCTGAGCTGCACGCTGTAGGCTTCTTCAGACTCCACGGCTTCCGCACGCGCTGCCGCTGCGTCTGCTGCCGCTTGCTCTTGCTCTTTCTTACGCATCAGCTGCGGACGAACCAGTTTGCGATACAGGATGAAGGCGACCAGTGCCACCAGCAGCCAGCGACCACCGCTCATCAACATGTCGAAGAAGGCTTGCGACTGCCAGAACGGCAGGTCACCGCCGGTCGGCTCGGTGATGTTGAACTGCGAGTTCACCACGTTGACGCTGTCGCCACGATTCTGCGAGTAGCCCATCGCTTCACGGGTTAAGTCTTCAATCTGTTTAATCTGCTGATCGTTCAGTGCAACCGCTTTGCCTTTGCCGTCATCGCGGTAATTCACCACGACCGCGACCGACAGGCGCTGCACATCACCCACGTTCACCTTGGTATGGCGGATGGTGCGGTCCAGCTCGTAGTTCACGGTATCGTTACGACTTGAATTGCTCGGGCCACTGCTTTGTTGCGTGCTGGTGGTGGTGCCGTTGTTGTTAGCCGCGTTGTTCTGGCCATTGGCATTCTGACCGTTGGCATTGTTTGGCTGCTGCGGATTGTTAACCGGTGCCGTATTCGCTGGGGCAGGCTGATTCGACAGCGCACCCGGCACACCGCCCGGATACGGGCTGCCATTCTGCTGGTTGGTATTGGTCTGGCGCGAGCGAATCGATGTGTTATTAGGATCGGCGTTTGGCTGATATTTCTCGTCGGTTTGTTCGCTGCGGTCAAAGTTAATCTGCGCTGTCACCTGCGCGTGAACATTGCCCTGGCCAACAATCGGATTCAGGATGGCTTCAATACGTTGCTGGAAACGCGCTTCAACTTCGGAAGCGTACTTCAGCTGCGCATCGTTCAGGTCGCGGCCTTCGCTGTCGGAACGGGTCAGCAGGCGTCCAGTCTGATCCACCACGGTCACGTTGCCCGGCGGCAGTCCGGCGACGCTGCTCGACACCATGTGCTGAATCGCCTGAATCTGACCTTCATCTAAGGCGCGTCCCGGTTGCAGGTTCAGCGTGACAGAAGCGGAAGGGGCTTTCTGCTCACGCACGAACAGCGTCGGTTTTGGCATCGCCAGATGCACGCGCACGGTTTTTACCGGACCGAGGGTTTCGATGGTGCGGGCCAGCTCACCTTCCAGCGCACGCTGATAGTTGATCTGCTCGCTGAACTGGCTAATGCCGAACTTCTCTTTATCCATCAGCTCAAAGCCAACAGAGCCACCTTTCGGCAGCCCCTGTTGCGCCAGGCGCAGACGCAGTTCATGTACCTTATCGGCCGGCACCATCAGGGCACCGCCGTTTTCGGCAAACTGGTAAGGGATGTTCATTTGCGTCAGCTGCGTGACAATCGCGCCGCCATCTTCATCAGAGAGGTTGTTATAGAGAACGCGATAGTCCGGCGCTTTGGCCCACAGCACCATGGCAAAAACCACTGCAATAACGGCAGCGGCAGCAATGATGATGGGAATGCGTGGATTGGCGCGCAGGCGGGCCAGAAGGTCACTGAAGCCTTTCTTTGCGGTATCTTGTGTGGCGGCTGCACTCGCATTCATGACCGATTCCTGCCTGACATAATTGACCGGGTAAGTTGTGGTGACAAAACAGACTCCCTGACTTTCCTCTTCACATTTCGCATTGCTGCAGCGTTGGCTACGTTCGTTCACCCCAGTCACTTACCTGAGTAAGCTCCTGGGGATTCGCGAACTTGCCGCCTTGCAGCAATGCGAACTGTTTTGAGGAACAAATGAAAATGAATTTCCAATCTTATGGCTGGCATTATTGATGAATCGGGTCACTTCGATGGCTGGATAAGCCGGGGTTTTTACGTTTATTTAGCGCCTTTGTCCTATTGACAGTGTGTTAACTTTTGCAGCGTGAAATTTTAAACCCTTCTTTAATGAGGTACAGGCAATGTCGATTCAGGCAATTGATGGTGTGTTGCAGCAGCTGCAGTTAACGTCCCTGCAGGCCAGCGGCAAGCAGGCCGAGTCAACCAATCAGGTGGATTTCGGCGCCACCATGAAAGCCGCACTGGATAAAATCAGCGACACGCAAACCGCGGCTCGCACCCAGGCGCAGGATTTCGAAATGGGCAAACCGGGCATTCAGCTAAATGATGTGATGGTCGATCTGCAGAAATCCTCCATTTCCATGCAGATGGGCATTCAGGTGCGTAACAAAATGGTGTCAGCCTATACGGATATTATGAATATGCAGGTGTAGTGGCTGCACTGAAGGTTGCGGTGTTGGGCGGGAAACGATTTATCTTTCCCTTCAACAGCGGCATGATGCTGGCCTGACACGCGGCTTTTATCGGGAAGAGGACTCTCACGTGAAGCACACCTTGCTACTGCTGATGGCCATCGTTTTGCTATCGGGTTGTGATAACAAAAACGCGGACTTTGCGCCGCAGATGAAGAACTACGCTTACCTTTATCAATTCGAAGCCATTCCGGGTAAGGTCAAAAGCACCCACCAGCGTTTAATGGCTGAAGATGGCACGCCGATCTTCGACGTCGACATAGCCTTTGATTCTCAGGGCTGCATTTCTCATGTGAAATCCATTGGCAAATCCGGTGAGATTACGGAAGTGACGCGCGAGGGCGATCAACTCACCGGCACGGAAAACGATCAGGCTGTGGTGGTCACGCTGGATCAGCACTGTGCGCTGGTAAAAAAGTCACGCCCGCGATGACGGTAGATATTGGCTACAACGCGCAGGGATGGGTCGATCAAATTTCCTCTCCGGCCTCTGACGTTAAATTTCATCTGGCCTACAATCAACGCGGTGATATGACGGTGCTCAGTATTACCAAGGGCGACGAAGAAGTTTCGCGCGCCAGCGCTGAACATGATGCGGACATTAAAAAAATATCCGATGTCGTCACCACCGTGCAAAGAAACAATCAACGCAAAACGGTTTCCACCCGCTGCAAGTATAAAAACGATGTGCCGTATTATTGTGATACCGAGACGGCAGATGACAGTGGCAAGATCGTGGATAAGCAACACGGCACCATAGAAGTGGTGTATTACTGACCTTGAAGTTAAAGCCGCGAATGCGGCTTTTTTTAACCGCCAGCCAGCAAGCTGAATAAGCGAAGCGCTAAATAAAACAACCACTTACTGATCAAATCTGCCATCGGTATGATAAAGTGTGCGCGTTAGGTAAGCATTGATGAGAGCAGGGATCTCGGTGCGCGCAGGCGTATCACGTCAATCGTTCATCAATGTCTATGTTATTGCAGCGACAAGAAGCGTGTACGAATGAAAGAAGGTTTTTACTGGGTTAGAGATAGTGATAATCCACCGGAAGTGTGGCGTTACATAAAGCAATATGGCTGGTACCGTCCCTGCGTTGCCGTGCCGATTACGTTGAGTTCATTTAAGCTGATGAACTATCAAGTCATCAGCGATCGATTATTACCGCCAGGCTTCACGCCGCTTTAAATTAAAAACCGCCGGACCTGAGTGCCGGCGGTTTTTTTTATTCACTTTTGACCCGTCGTTAGACGATTTCAGGCCAGGCAATCGCCGGGAAGCCATTCAGCTGGGGTCGCGCAAATAGATAGCCCTGGAACTGGCTGATCCCCGCCGCTTCTAACCACATCCACTCTTCAGCTTTTTCTACGCCTTCGGCAATCACGGCAATCTCAAGCGATGAGCAGCATTTTATGATGGCGTGCAGAATCGCCTGCTTCGGTCCGCTTTGATGCACATCGCTGATGATCTCACGATCGATCTTGATCTTGTCTGGCTGGAACTTCGACAGCAGTGATAATCCGGCAAAACCGGCACCAAAATCATCCAGCGCTAAGCTGATGCCTGCGGCCTTCAGTTTTCTTACCTGAGCGGTGAATTCATCCGCCCGTGAGATGATTTCATTTTCGGTGACTTCAACGATCACCTGCTCGGGCACCAGGCCATTGGCCGCGATCTCCGCCAGTAAAACTCCACTGCATTGGGCACCGTCACCAGCGACATCGGCAACAGATTAATCGACAGGCTGTGATCGCCAATATCCAGCGCGCGGGCCATTTCGAACGCGATTTTTTCGACTGGATATCCGCCTGATATACCGCTTCACCGCCAAAAGCGGAGAAATATTCTTCGGGCGAACCGCCGTTTGGGGTGCGGATCAACGCTTCATAAGCGGCCACGCGACGCGCGAAGGGATCGATGATCGGCTGGAAAGCAAAGCGACAGGTTTTAAGCGAATCGCTGATGTCATCCTGCACGGTGCGGGCGACGTCATCCGCAATAAACTCCCAGCTGCTGGCCGCAGGAATTTCAAAGTAATTCTCTTTATCGCGGGCCATCACGAAGGTGCGCAGAAATTGCAGTGCGCGGTCATCATAGGTGAGTTGATAGCGCGATGTGCCTTTTTCCAGCACTGCTTGCAGCACCGTTGATTTATCATGCTCACGTAAATCAAACAGTTCCATGCCCAGTTTGCCGAAACGACGCGCGGGGGCGAAGTCGTGCATTAACTCCACCAGATTGTGATGGCGCGCGTCCTGGCATATCCGGTCAAAAATTCCCTGTACCGCATCACGCGGACCTTCCAGTAACTGGAAGAAATGTCGTCCATCAAACAGCAGAATGCCCGTGACATCGGCAGAGCGATTCTTGGCATTGGCTTTCGCCACCATATCTTGCAGGTGTTTGATGGGCACATGATCGTGCAAGTGACTGCGATAAATGATTGTCGTTAGCATCAGATTGTCTGTGAGTCTATTTTTTGTGGCACTACATTAGCAGGCGGGCGCTGGGGCTTGTCCAGCGGAAAGCAGGGTTGGCGTAAACTATTTTTAAAATAAAAGCTTAACCGAAGCGGCTAGCGAAACGGCGTCAAGTCGAATTGTTAATTAATCGCACTGGCTTAGCATCTTCGATAAAAATATTCGATTGAATGGATAAATAAAAAGCGTATCTTGGCCCTCGTTAACCAGAGGTGAGCATAATGTTACGCGACTATTTAAAGATTGATGATAGCGACCGTTTAATTGAACAGAGCGTGATAAGACTCAACAATCGCGGTCAGGAAGATGTCACTGAATGGCATATTGTTAGCGCAGACGGCATGCAAAAAGGCAGCGTGACGCTGTTTGATAAACTCTGCAACCGCCGCTCTTACAGCGTTAACTATCGTATTACGCAGAAGGATGTGCACGGGAGGGTTGTCGTCGATCATCTGACCGACGTTTTGTAAGATTTGCCGTAGTTTTGCCTGATTTGACCCGCTGATTAGCGGGTTTTTTGCGTGGCCGATGTTTCCCGATAGCGACGCATTTCCAGCAGTGTTCCGATCAATTCAATCTTTTTCTCAGACGATAACAGCGTAGGGAAATCTTCGTTTAATGGCCGTAACGAGAAAATTTGCTCGTCGTGTTGCTCAGCCAGCAGGCGGTAAATACGCACTTGCACCACGCCGTTCACCCGAGCCAGCACCACATCACCCGGCTGCGGAACCACCGCAGGATCGAATATCAGCGTATCGCCAGGCCGATAGTCAGGCTGCATAGCGCTGTCCTCCAGCGTGATCGCCAGCGCTCGATCGCTCAATTTGATATCGCTGTATAAAAAGCGCGTGGCCTGCTGCTGAATCACTAAACGCTGCTCCTGTAACCACTCGGCCGCTTGCGTCAGGCTTATCAATGGCAGGGTACTGACGTCACTGACCCTCAGCGGTGCGGCGAACACTTCGCCATCGCCATCAATGATCCATGCCGCCGTGCATTGCAGCAGTTCTGCCAGCCGTAACAGGTTCTCGCCGCGCGGGACCGTCTCATCCTTTTCCCATTGTGAAACAGCCACATGTGACACACCAATGCCGCTGGCCACGACTTGCTGCGTGAGCTTTAACGTTTTACGTCGGCTGCGGATGCGTTCACCCGCCGATTCTTTTTTCATCATCTTGACAACTCCTCTGCTGTTGTCTTAAGTATACTTAAATTCATTAATTAAAGTAAACTTAAATTCTGATGTTGGCCGCGCAACTGGCAAGGGCGGTCAACGTGTTTCTCGGGCGGACCCTTGCCAGTGAAGAGAGGTGCAGCATGGAAAGTAGTTTGGTGACCAGCGTCGGTGCGCTGCTTCTCGGCGGCGGTGCGGCAGCTGTGTTCTGGAAACCCTTAATGGCCGGTATCGCGGCTATCGTCACCAGCAATCGCGCCGGCGGCGAGATCATCACCAGTTACAAAGAGCAGGTGATGCTTCTCAAAGAGAGCCATGCGTTGATGCGCCGGGAAAATGATGACCTGCGTATCCGGCACGACAAAAACCTGCGGCGCATCTCTTCGCTGGAAACCGATCTGCGGCTGATTAAGAACGCGTTGAGCATTTTACTGGCCACCACCGAATCTGACCACAGCGATAAATTTCGCAGTCAGATCAATCAACTGATCACCACCCTTGAGGAGAGTCGCGATGGTGCAGATAAACAGTGAGTTTAGGGTTAAAAACCATCGGCGTCAGTTATTGCTCGGTGGCCTGCTGCTGGTGCTGTCACTGCTGTGTGTGGCGATGACCATCTTGTTCTTATTCGTCAACAACAGCGCCAATCAGCGGGTCGAGGAGATTCGCCAGCAGTACCGGGCCATTTCCGACCGGCGTGAAGCCCGCGTCGCCGAACTGACCAGCCAACTGGTGACGTTGCAGAAAAAGCTCGATGGTTTGCCGGATCGTACCGCCAGTAAAACCGCAGACAAGGTGAAACAGGCGGTGGGAGATGAAACGCCATCCGAACCCACGCATTAAGGAGGCACAGATGAGAATTACTGAGCGGATTGCAGCCGGCCTCGGCCAACTGTGGTCTTTATTAAGCAAGAAGGAGAGTGTTATGAGCGATCAAACTGTAGTTGAACCGACTGTCGTCAGTACGCCGGCAGAGAGCAGCGCCGTCTCGCCATTGGAGAGCTTTGCCAATGAGATCGCGGCACCGGCAGTCAGCAGCACGCCGGTGCAAGCTGTTGAACCACCAACGGCAGTTGCCGCAGCCGATGCGGTACCGGCAGCAACCGATGATGTCAGTGCAGCAACACCGGTGGTGAGTGCAACGGATGCGGTGCCAGCAGCTACTGACAATGTCAGTGCAGCAACACCGGTGGCAGGCGCAACGGATGCGGTGCCGGCAGCTACTGAAAATGTGAGTGCAGCAGCACCGGTGGCAGGCGCAACGGATGTAGTACCGGCAGCCACCGATAACGTCAGTGCACAACCACAGGCGGCAGCCGTAACGGATGCGGTACCGGCAGTCACTGACAACGCCAGCGCAGTAGCACCTGCAACGGATGCGGTGCCAGCAGCGACTGATAACGTCAGTGCAGCAGCACCGGTGCCAGCCGCCGCTCCAGCGGATGCGGTGAGCCAGGATATTAGCGCCAGCGTGAGGGACTTTAGCCAGGCGTTTAACTTTGTGGAGCAGGGCGTAGAGAGACTGGGCAGCGCAGCAAAGGATGAGCTAATTGCGCTGGCGCGGAAATATCTGTAAACGCACGGGCGACCTTCAGGTCGCCCGCTATCATCTTCCGATTATTCTTAATGCGGCCTCGCTATTTTCGACTACCTTTAATGATTCAAGCGTTATTTAAACTGGCTTATTAAGCGAAAAGGAAGATAGCATGAGTGATACAGAGGCAATCAAAACCAAAACTGACTACCTGCGTGATGTCACCTCCCAGCTTAAAGAGATGCGTCACTATGCGCAGACCAATACTGAGACGCTATCCGGCCACTGGTTGGCATTTGATGCAGGCGAGTACAAAGACAAAGAGTACGCAGGACGTTTTGACACGCTGCTTAACAAGCAGGGACAGCTGTTAGATGATATTGAACAGGCGATTCAGGATTTAGAGATCGCCATTAATCACAGCGAGCAGGAAAGCTAAGTTCCCTCCGCGCTGGTGGCTTACTCGGCCACCAGCCACATTTCGGCTTCATCAAACATCTCTTCAACAATGCGTGCCACCGTGGCTTTTTCGTTCTTACTCAAATCGGTATCAATGGCGTTACGCTCCATTGGCTTCACGCGCACCTCTACATCCGGAAATACCCGTTGCACACGCTTCTCCAATTCCTCCAAAATCATTTCACGCGCGCCCGGTAAACCGGCCACGTTGCGTTTATCGTAAATCAGCTCCACAAACATCAGGCCATTCCATTTTCAAACAAGGTGCGTCATATTACTGTAAATAAAAACAGTGGCAAGCCGTGAACGGTTGCGCAGCGAAATTTTTTTGTTTCTGGCAAGCTGAGCACTGAATTTTTACTGATACTCAACAGCGTTACACAGGGAAATGGACTCATTTGGAGGTCAATATGCGTCAACTGGTTATCGATATCTTATTAAAAATGGCAAAAATGGATGTGGAAGCGAAAGAGCTGGTGGCGCAGGTCGAAGCGCAGTCATTACTGATTGCGGCTTTGCTGATTCAGGCGAAGCAAGAAAACGCATTAACCATCTCTGACGCCGTGCAGGATGCGATTGTCACCGCATCACGTTCAGCACCGGATTTTCTGCAGTCGGATGTGGATCTATTACTGACGCATGTTAATCGGCTGCTGGCGGTTGCGAGCTATGTCGAAGTCAGGGGAATTGAGCGGGAAGGGTAACGTAAAAAAATACAACCTCTGGAGGGGAAATCCAGCAACTCCTCCAGAGGCGGTGCAACAGCACCTTCGTTCAAGGACAATCTACGACCTAAGCCGCAAGAGATAAGTTATACAACTTTGCTGAAGTTGTACAACTTTTTCCTTGGTGATTTGTGTGGTTGGAGGTGTGTTTGAGATATATTTTTAGGGCCGCTGCGCTTAAAGTTCGTTCTTGATGCAGAACGCTTCCCACGTCATCCCCAACGCTTCCGCATGAGATTTCAGATAGCTTTCGATGGCGTCCGCCGCCACAGCTTTATCCTGCTCGGCTAACTGAATCGAAAACAGCATGCCATCCAGCTTCTTCTGGCGCAGGAACGCGGCATAAATCCGCTCGGCATGCCATTCACGCAGCTGGCGTAAAGACAGATTAGCCGCACGCGCATCACTCTCGGTGAGTTCATCCAGTGCGGCTTGAAAATCGGCGTGCGCGGCAAAAAACATGGTACGTGCTTGCGCGTAATACTCTTCTGGGGTTTTCATGCGGAAATCCTGCTTCTCTAATTGCGCGCTAGTGTAACGTGCGCGGGTGACGTTGTCAGGAGCTTCAGGGTTTTAAGCAAGATGCCTTGCGCAACTTACGCGAAAAATTATAACGTAGCCGCCATTGATGCGAGTGTAGGGACCGATAATGAAAAAGTGGATAATACTGGCCGCGCTGGGCTTAAGCGGATGTGCGCAAATCAGCAGTTATGATCAGGCAGTCAAAACCCCGGCACCGGCCGAGTTGCAGGGCAACTGGCAGACCGTTGGGCCACAGAGCAAGCTGATCAGCGGACAGGCGATGGGCAGCCTGATCATTGGTGCGCAGGGCGATACGCTGGATTGTCGTCAGTGGCAGCGCGTGATTGCTAAACCGGGCAAACTGGCACGCCTGAGCGATGAGTGGGTCAACGTGACGCGTCAGGTCCGCGTGATGCCCATAACGCTGGAAAACGGTGAACTGCGTTATGATGGCTTGCGCATGCGCAGAGTTGAGCGCCCAACCGTTGAGTGCCAGCAGGCGCTGGAAGCCGTAGCGAAGCGTCCGAAAGACGCGGTGATTCAGGATATTGAGCCACAGATTATGCAGCCGGTTTCGGTGCCTGCGCAGAAGTAATCTTGTTGGCCGCCATAAAAAAACGGGTGAGCACAATGCTCACCCGTTTTTCATTCAGCCCGCCGCCAATTAATTCTGTGGCAGATACACATTACCTTGCTTGCCGTAAGCGCTCATCACTGACTTTTGTTTCGATGATTGGCCCACCAGCAGCGTCAGTTCATCCATACGCAATTTCAACAGACGTTTGACTTCACTCTCATTGTCGAGGATATGGCGCAGTACCGGACGCAGCTGATCCTGCAACTGGCTGGAGGGCGGCGCCGCTTCGGTCGAGCGGGCCAGGGTTTGCACCGCACTGACATAATCCACTTCCTTTGTAATCAGGTCATCCCATTCGCCGTCTGCGGCCAGGCGCAGCATTCCATGGCTGAGATCGAGTAACTGTTGGTAAACGGTAATCAGATGCGGTGCATTGTTCATTAAACGGCGTCCTGAAGGTGTTGAGGTTGTGCGACTTCTTTCCAGGCGTCAGCGATATTGCGCAGAAGGCCTTCGACTTCCTCGATGGCTTCTACATCATTACGCAGGTTTGCCTGCAGCAGACGGCGGACCATATAAGCGTAAAGTCCCACCAGATTATCGGTGAGCTCATCGCCACTACCTTCCACCAGACCCTGCTTAAGTCCGTTTTCGATGATGTTAATCGCTTTAGACAGCGATGAACCTTTGCCTTCAATATTGCCATCCTGCAAAAACAGGCGGGCACGAACCAGCGCGCTGAGCGCGCCGTCAAACAGCATGGAGACCAGCTGCTGCTGGTTGGCGCTCATGACAGCGCTCTCCACACCAATTTTTGCATAGGCTTTAGTGCCATTTGCGCTGTACATGATCACTCCTTATTACGATGAGCTGCTGGAGCTTGAGCTACTTGAAGACTCGAACTGCTGCGTCAGATAGCTACTGGTTTGGTTCAACGAACTCATCAGAACGTCGAGGGCGGTAAACTGGGTCTTATAACGCGCCACCATGTTGTCGATGCGGGTGCTCATTTCGTTGTACTGATCGGTCAGCTGGTTCAGCGTCTTGCTGACGCCATCGGTAGCCGCCTGCACAATTCCCGTAGATGAGAGCCAGCCCGTCAGATTGGTCGCCATAGTGGTGGTAATACCGGTGGTTTTACCGTCACCGACGATCATCTCTTTCACGCCATCTGCATCACTGCTCAGGGCAGTTTCTAACTTGTCTGAATCCAGTTCCAGTGAGCCGCTGGTTGGATCGGTAGTGATACCGATCTGCGCCAACGTCTTATAGGTTGATGAGCTTTGCGCATTAGTCAGCATGCTTTTCAACTGGGTCTGGATAGTACGCAGCGTGCTATCGCCGACTAAGGCACCGTTGCTGGAATCCTGTGCGTCTGTACCCACATCTACCGCAGTGTATTTGGTCAGGGTATTGAACTGATCCAACAGGGTGTTATAAGCATTTGTCCAGGTCTTAATGGCACTCTCAGCCTTCGACGTGTCCTGGGTGATGGTCAGCGTCTGGTTACCGGTGGTGGTGTCATTCAGATTGAGCGTGATGCCTTCCAGCGCATCGCTAATGGTGTTGCTGCTGTTCTCAATCTCAACGTTATTCACTGTCAGCTTGGCATTTTGCGCGGTGACGCTTTCGGTCATCGCGTTGCTGCTGGCGGTTGAGTCGTAACCCAAAATACCTTGCAGGGTGTCATCACCGGTGACTTTGATTGAACTCACTGCATTATCACTGCCGGTTTCGCTTGAAGTCAGCGATAAACGATAGCTGCCATCACCCACTTTGATAATGGTGGCCGAGACGCCTGCATCAGCGCTGTTGATCGCATCACGCATACCGGTCAGCGAGGTTTGATCGCTGGTCAGGGTGATGTCTTTGCTGGTGCCGTCTTTTAACGCGATGCTCAAGGTACGGCTGCTGGCGGAACTGTCACCCAGCGCGGTGGTGTTGCTGGTTTGCACGGCTGAGGTCAGGGTTTGTGCCTGAGCCAGCTGCGACACGCTAATGGTGTATTTACCGGCCACCACAGTACCTGATGTTGTGGCACTGAACGCGCTGGAGCTGCTAGAGGCTGACGTGGCAGAGAATAGGTCAGCACTGTTCAGCGCGGTGTTGGCGGTCTGGAACGTAGACAGCGAGCTTTTCAGCGTGGCATAGGCACTCAGCTTGGCGGTATAAGCGGTTTGCTGAGTCGAGATCGGTGTTAATGATGCTTTCTCGGCGGTGGTCAGGCTATCCAGAATGGTACTTAAATCGAGTCCTGAACCGATACCGAGGGTAGAGATACTAGCCATGTTGTTTCCTTTTATATCGACACGGAGAGTGAATACCCGGGTTATCGGCTTTTGATGGGCAAAGTTTAAAATTATTTACCAGCGAGTGATAAAGCGAATAACACCTATAGAGAAGGGTATTTCTGACGCTAGAAAAGTGTTGGTTTGGCACTAAAGAAGTCCGAGAGGGTGGCGATAATGATAAGCGTGACAGGTTGAAGAGAAAAAATTTCGCCTGGTACTAAAAAATATCTAAAGGTTGTTTAAGCACAGACGATAACAACTTTGACGGCGCTGAAGCCGGCGGGTTGAAGCCCAAACCATAACCAAAGACTTGATTAATAGGAACTTAAACCATGGCCCAAGTAATTAACACCAACAGCCTCTCGCTGATCACTCAGAACAACATCAACAAGAACCAGTCTGCTCTGTCTACTTCTATCGAGCGTCTGTCTTCTGGTCTTCGTATCAACAGCGCTAAAGATGACGCTGCTGGTCAGGCAATTGCCAACCGTTTCACCTCTAACATCAACGGCCTGACTCAGGCTGCTCGTAACGCCAACGACGGTATCTCTGCTGCGCAGACGACTGAAGGCGCACTGTCAGAAATCAACAACAACTTACAGCGTGTTCGTGAACTGACCGTACAGGCTCAGAACGGCACCAACTCTGATTCTGACCTGTCTTCAATCCAGGACGAAATCAAATCCCGTCTGGACGAAATTGACCGCGTATCTGGTCAGACTCAGTTCAACGGCGTGAACGTACTGGCTAAAGACGGCAAAATGTCTATCCAGGTTGGCGCTAACGATGGCCAGACCATCGATATCGACCTGAAGAAAATTGACTCTACTACACTGGGTCTGAAAGGTTTCTCCGTAGATGGCAACTCCCTGAAACTGAGCGACGCGGTTACGACTGTTGGTGACGCTTCTGATTCAGGTGCTACAGTTTCTGCAGTTGACCTGAGTGCAGTTGCAAGCGGTCTGGGTGTTGATGCAAGCGGCCTGTCCTTGCACAACGTGCTGACCTCTGGTGGTGCTGCAACAGATACTTATGTAGTTTCATCTGGTAGCGATAACTACTCTGTTTCTGTTGGTGCAAGCGGTGCAATCACTCTGAACACCACAGATGTTTCTTACACGGATACTGATAATGGTGTGACCTCTGGCGAAATGTCAGGCAAATTTATCAAGGTTGGCAGCGACTCAACTGGCGGTGCAGTAGGTTTCGTTACCGTTCAGGGCAAAGATTACAAAACTGATGCAACAGCTATCGTCAACGGCGGTAACACTACTACTACTGGCACCACTGATATTGCCGATATCGCGGATTCTGCTAACGCCAACGTATTCAGTGGTTCTTCAACTAACGACCCACTGGCGTTGTTGGACAAAGCTATTGCTCAGGTTGATACCTTCCGTTCAAGCCTGGGTGCGGTACAGAACCGTCTGGATTCAGCGGTAACTAACCTGAACAACACCACTACTAACCTGTCTGAAGCACAGTCACGTATTCAGGATGCTGACTACGCTACTGAAGTTTCGAACATGTCTAAAGCACAGATCATTCAGCAGGCAGGTAACTCAGTGTTGGCTAAAGCTAACCAGGTTCCACAGCAGGTTCTGTCTCTGCTGCAGGGCTAATCGCTCTTCGCTTCTTGCTTATCAAACCCCGCTTCGGCGGGGTTTTTTTATTGCCATTTTTTGGCAATTATAATAGCCAAAATTGATATATCGGATTAGCCATATTTTTCCCTCCTGCTTACGCGATTGACTAACGCCATTCTGGCTATGCTAAAGCAAAATTGTATTCGTTCTGAGCTACAACGTTGCGAGTTTAGAACATCTGAGGGAATGACCTGCTATGACTCAGCCCGATCTGGTTAGTATCATCTTAACTGCCCAAATACCTACGTGGTTTACTACGGCTTTAGAAAGTGCACTGGCACAAAATTACCCATATTGTGAAATTATTATTGCCGACAGTGGTGGTGATAAATATATTCCCCATTTACTTACACCCTATCTCAATCTTCCCCGTCATCAAATTCGCCATTTGATATTCGACAAGAATGATAAGGCATATTTGAATCAGCCATCCGCGAAGCCCGTGGCAGCTATATCAAGTTTGTTTCCGATGCGGAGATACTCGAACCGTCTTGTATTACCACGCTGATTTCTGGTCTCAAGTCGCACAAAAAGTGCCGTGTAGCTGCATCGAAACGTCGCCGAATGGGTCCTAAAGGTGAACTGCTACCAGATCTAATATCAACATGCGCATTGGTTGATAGCCAAAGTATTATAAATGGGCGTGATTTACTGCGTGCACAAAGTCGAGTGAGCTATAGTTTGATCGGGGAGTTGACTGCTTCGTTGTTCTATCGCGACGATGTTATAGATTTAATGCCTGATGATACGTCACTGTTCACTATTAACAACGAGCCTGTTCTTGGCGTTGAAGGAATGTTGTTATATAGCAAGTTATTAGCCAGTACCGATTTAGTTTGGTTTCCAGAAGAACTTTGTTCGGTGCGTGCTTCGGAGGTCTACAAGCAACCTCATCAAAGGGATAGTGAAGAAGGCATAAAAAAAGCACGGGATATAGTGCTAAATGCTATTCGCAGCGAAGAGTGGTACAGCGATTTTAATGTAAATGAAGTGCGTGTGGCGCCTTTTGAGCAACCCGATAAATTTTCTAGCAGAAATCTTCTTAGCCATCAATACCACTATCTAAATCTGAACAGACTAGAGTGGTGGAATCGCATACGTAAGCTTGAACCTTTTCAGAAATCACGACTCCAGCAAATGGCTATTGATAACCCAGAGACGATACGCATTGGTGTCGTTATTGATGTGGCAGAAGATAACGTATTTCATGTTGAACAAACCTTAGCTTCCCTGTCTCATGAAGGTCTGAGTACACTGCAACTTATACCTATTCTAATTGGTGCCGTTGAAAAAATTCCTAATAAAGTAGAAAAACATTCAACGGCAACAGAAAGTCGTATTGATATTATCAATAGATTGATGTGTGAACGGGATGAGCAGTGGTTTATCTTTATCGACGCGGGTAGCTATTTCATGCCATCAGGTTTGGTTGCACTGTCTACTACCCTGCCGCAGGCAAGCAATCTGCTGGCTATCTACGCCGATGAGTATTTTTACATGGGAGAAGACCCATCAGGCGTTATTTTCCGACCAGATCTAAACCTTGATCTCTTACTCAGTTCACCCAAAACCATGGCTCAACATTGGTTGTTCCGTCGTGAATTGCTATTAGCTGCGGCAGGGTTTGATAAGCAGTATTCAGCTGCAGCTGAGTTTGATCTCATCATAAAAATGTTGGAGTCGCAGGGGCTTAATTGTACTGGGCATTTGGCTGAGCCTCTGATCACATCAAGGCTTAAAAATCGAGCTATTGTTGAGGACGCTGCAATAATTGAGCGCCATCTGAATAATCGAGGTTATCCAGAAGCACAGATTGCATTGGATAGTTTTTATAATTACCGATTGCGCTATCAGCATGCCGACAAACCAAAAATATCTATTATTATTCTGGCTAACTGGCATCTACCTTCTTTGATTACCTCGGTCACAACCATTCTGGAAAAAACCAGTTATCTCAACTACGAGTTGCTGATTGTTGCTGATGGCCAACGTTCTGCAGAACGTGATAACTGGTTAGCGACGTTAGCGGATGTGGACCCTCAACGTATTCGGATATTGAATTATCCCCACACTTATAGTCACGGTGGGATGGGGAATCTGGCAGCGCTGCATGCAGAGGGAGAGTACCTCGCGTTCATGCATTGCGAGTTAGCGGTGACCGATGGTGAATGGCTGGATAATTTATTAAATCACGGTTTGCGTCCAGAGGTCGCCGTTGTAGGAGGAAAGCAACTGTCTTCAGACAATAAAGTACGTCATGCGGGTTATATCCTTGGCATGAATGGTGCTGCGGGAGAAGTATTTCGCGGGCTAGAAGATAATCAGCCGAGCTATTTAGGTCGCCTAAGTTTAGATCAAAATTACAGCGCTGTTTCCGGTGATTTCATGCTGGTGCGTAAATCTGTGTTTGAAACCTTAAACGGCTTTGATGCCGAACAACCGCTGTATGGTGATGTCGATTTCTGCTTGCGTGCGCGTAACGAAGGTTATATGACCATCTGGACACCTTACGCTAGAATTCATCGTCCTGCAGCACGTCAAAACCCTTTCCCAGGTGAAACCGTACACAGTTCCAGTAAGCTTAAACAACTGGAAGAGGATAAACTTTATCAACGCTGGATGCCGTTGATCGCTAATGATCCCGCATTTAACGCAAATTTATCTTTGAAAAGTCGTCATTTCGATATGTCTAGCGAAAGCGAAATAACCTGGCGGCCTGCTCAGCGCGAGAATTTACCGGTATTCCTTGCACACAACGCCGATATCTCTGGCTGTGGTTATTACCGCATCATGAAACCATTAGAAGCAATGTTGAATGAGGGTCTGGCTGAAGGCAAGCATGGTATGACGCTATTGACTTTGAGTGAAATGGGGCAATTCAAGCCTGATAGCTTGATCATTCAGCGTCGCTATTCTGCAGCATTTCATAATTGGATTGAGCGCACGGGTAAGTTGCACGACGTATTCAAAGTCTTCGAGCTTGATGATTACATACTTAATGTTCCGATGAAGCATTACCGCCGGACCAGTTTCAAGCAGGAAACAACGGGATTGATGCGTAAAAGCCTGAGCTTTTTTGATCGCTTTGTCGTTTCAACAGAACCCTTAGCTGAAGCCATGCGCGATATGCACCCTAATATAATGGTGGTTAAGAACCGCCTTCCAGTGAATATATGGGGGCAGTTGCAGAGCTTGCGTAATCAGGGACGTAAACCACGAGTGGGTTGGGCGGGTGGATCTAGCCATCGCGGTGATCTGGAGATGATCGCCGATGTGGTGAAAGAGTTCACCAATGAAGTTGAATGGGTATTTATGGGAATGTGCCCTGAAAAGTTGCGTCCATTTGTGCACGAGGTGCATTACGGCGTTGATATCAGTCTTTATCCTGAAACTTTGGCCGCGTTAAATCTTGATCTGGCCTTGGCGCCAGTTGAAGATAATATCTTCAACGCCTGCAAGAGTAATTTACGTCTCTTAGAATATGGGGCATGCGGTATTCCAGTTATTTGTAGTGATGTTGCTTGCTATCGTGGTGACGATTTGCCAGTAACCCGCATCAGTAATCGATTTATCGACTGGCGCGATGCAATTCGTATGCACTTATCCGACCCAGAGGCAAGCGCGCGGATGGGGGAAGCTTTACAAGTTGCAGTCCGTGACGACTGGATGCTCACGGGTAATAACGTGCGCGGATGGGTAAAAGCCTGGAGTGCTGATTAAACTTGAATTCGGCCCCCTGCAGTTTGGGGGCCTTATTGAATACGGTGAATTCTTCTGCATTAAAACAAATCCGATTATTTACTTCGATATGATTTGCCCTTGCACCTTACAACCCCCGAAAAGTAACCACCCTGTTACAGTCCCGCGTAGTTTTGCCGATAACTTCCCCAGAATCATTCCCATTTTTACGCACGACTTTTTCTATTTCTGGGGTGTCTATGCGCTTCAATTATGACTTGTTACCAGGTGAGCTACTGACCTTCGAAGAGATCGCGTTGCGCTATGCGCAGCAGCATCCTGATGAGAAAGAGCTTACCGCCCGTGGGTTGCTGAGCCCGTCGACCAGCTTTCGCAATTTGGTTATTCGCGCGGTGTTTGCGCAGGAGGAGATCAACAGTCCGTTAGAGGATCTGCTGTTCGTCTCGGAGGATAATGAGCGCAAAAACTATCTGCGCCGCTTTGAACACTATTTAAAGAGCCAGCAAGCCTTCCTTTATTTCCGTCGTAACGATGCCATAAAGAAGGAGGGGCGCTGGAAGGTGGTGGGGGAAACCCAGGTTTACGCCATGCTGGATCCCAATTCGGCGGAGGCGCAAAATCTGCTCTCTAGCCGGGGCTTCAAACTGGTGTTGATGCGCCAGACAGAAGAGGAAGAGTATTGGCAGCTGTTCGATCCCCATGCGCATCCCTGCTTCCCGTTGTCGCGCAAGATCCAGTTCCTGGTGGTGCTGAGCACGCCGCAGCATAAAGTGCCGACGGCGGTGATGCCGGGCGCGGAAGTGGGGCGTCGTGTGAAAGCCAGAGTGTTCCAGCGCGCCAGCCAGGCAGAGTTCAGTTCGGCGGTGAAAGCACGCTATGGTGCCTGCATTATTACCGGCACGCAGCTCACGGAACGGCACAGCTGGCCGTGGGTGGAAGCCTGCTATATCGATACGCAAGAAAATGAAGAAGGTTTTCTCGCCGATAACAGCGTCGATAACGGATTGTTCCTGCGCAGCGACTTACAGCGGCTGTTTATCAATAAAATGATAAGCATCGACGCCGAAAACGGGCAGGTGCTGTTTAATCCGGCACTCGAAACAGATTCGCCGATAAGCGATTTTTATCAGACACTTGAGGGTAAAACTTGCGCACTATGGGACGCAGTGCCGCCTGGCACGCGGCAACGGCTGAAAAACCTGCGCTAAAGACACTAACGATGGCGGTGTATTTCACCGCCATCCATAACAAATTTGAAATAACCTCGCTTTTGCCCGCCTATTCTGCCAATCGAAACCCCTACAGAATTGGATAATCATGCCGATAACTTTATTAACGCAGGGTAGTCATCGTGAACGATCTCTATACGCCAGACGGCGTGATGGATAAACATTCGCTCTGGCAGCGCTACGTTCCTCTGGTGCGACATGAAGCGTTGCGCTTGCAGGTACGTCTGCCGGCCAGCGTCGAGCTTGACGATTTACTGCAAGCGGGTGGAATTGGCTTATTAAATGCCGTGGAGCGCTACGACGCGCTACAAGGCACCGCCTTTACCACCTATGCCGTGCAGCGTATCCGGGGCGCGATGCTGGATGAACTGCGCAGCCGCGACTGGGCACCTCGTAGCGTGCGTCGTAATGCGCGCGAAGTGGCCGGAGCTATGCATCAGGTAGAACAAGCGTTGGGGCGCTCGGCTTCTGAGCAGGAAGTGGCTGAACAGTTGAATGTTTCGCTGGAAGAGTATCGGCAGATTTTGCTCGATACCAATAACAGTCAACTCTTCTCGTACGACGAGTATCGGGAAGAGCACGGTGACAGTGCGGAGCTGGTGACGGAAGGGCATGAAGAAGCCAACCCGCTTCACCAGTTGATGGAAGGAAGCCTGCGTGATCGCGTAATTGAAGCCATCGAGCATTGCCCGATCGTGAAAAATTAGTGCTCACACTGTACTACCAGGAAGAACTGAACCTGAAAGAGATTGGCGCAGTGCTGGAAGTGGGGGAATCCCGCGTCAGTCAGCTGCACAGTCAGGCAATAAAACGCCTGCGTGCCCGGTTAGCGGGGGCGCGCTGACAGACTCAGTTCCTGGAATCGAAAAAATAATAATACCGGGGACTCAGCAATGGGAGCCAAAGCCAAAGCCAGACCTTTAAGTCGTTATCTTAAAGACTATAAACACAGCCAAAGCAACTGTTCACATTGTGGCAAAGTTTTAGACCGTATGGCGTTAGTGTTTCGCGGACAGATTATCAATAAAGAGGCCATCGCACGGATGGACCAGATGATTGATGATCAGGTGTGGATGAAACTCCAGCCGGAACTGACCGCGTTATGCCGTTTTTGCAGTGATATTTTTTGTAATACCCATCCTAATTACTTCGACATTATGGCGTTCAAACAATACCTGTTTGAGCAAACCGAGATGAGTCACAGCACCATTCGCGAGTATGTGGTGCGGCTGCGTCGTCTTGATGACATGCTGAAAGCGAAAAATTTCCCGGCCGATAGATTACGGGGCAATAGCTGGCATGAATGTCTGGAGAATGATTTGCCGGATGCCGGTAATAATAATTACCGCATCGCACTGCGTAAATATGACCAGTTTTTAGGCTGGCAGCAGGGCTAATTGTGATCCTGCCCTTGTTGTTGCTGAGCATAGCGGCAACAAGGGCCGCACACGTTGAATTCCGGGTGCGACTTTTCTCATCTTCTGCAACACTGTATGGATAATTGCCTATTGCCCGAATGGAGGCTGCATTGTCCTTACATCTTCTGCACCAGTTCCCACGTCTTGAATTACTGGGTGCACCGACGCCGCTTGAGCATTTGCCACGGCTTTCTGACTATCTTGGTCGCGATATCTTTATCAAGCGCGATGACTTCACGCCTGTCGCGTTAGGCGGCAATAAACTGCGTAAACTCGAATTCCTTGCGGCCGATGCGCTGCGCGAAGGCGCGGATGTGCTGCTGACAGCGGGCGCAATCCAATCTAACCACGTGCGTCAAACTGCTGCAGTGGCGGCGCGCCTTGGCCTGAAGTGCGTGGCGCTGCTGGAAAATCCGATTGGCACCACCTCTGAAAATTACCTCACCAACGGCAACCGCCTGATGCTCGATCTATTGGACGTCGAAGTGGTGATGGTCGATGCGCTGCACAATCCCACTGAACAACTGGCCGAACAGGCGGAAC
Source organism: Pantoea rodasii (assembly GCF_002095465.1). Classification (GTDB taxonomy): domain Bacteria; phylum Pseudomonadota; class Gammaproteobacteria; order Enterobacterales; family Enterobacteriaceae; genus Pantoea; species Pantoea rodasii. The sequence continues at coordinate 370,858 of NZ_MLFP01000086.1, forward strand.
AACTCGAAGCACAGGGATTCCGTCCTTATATTGTGCCGGTTGGCGGCTCCAACGCATTGGGTGCGCTCGGCTACGTGGAGTGCGCGCAAGAGATTGCCCATCAAAGCGAAGGCGTGGTGGATTTTGCTGCGGTGGTGGTGGCTTCAGGCAGCGCGGGTACCCATGCGGGCCTCGCGGTCGGGCTGGAACATCTGTTACCGGATACTGAGCTGGTTGGCGTCACCGTATCGCGTAAAGTCGCCGCGCAGCTGCCGGTGGTGGAGCGTATCCGCACGGCATTGGCCGAACAGCTGGAAGTGCAAACGCGCGCGCCGATCACCCTGTGGGACGATTATTTTGCGCCGCGTTACGGTGAACCCAACGATGAAGGCATGGCGGCGGTGAAATTGCTGGCGCGTCTGGAAGGCATCATGCTCGATCCGGTCTACACCGGCAAAGCGATGGCCGGATTGATCGATGGCATTGCGCAGAACCGTTTCCGTCGTGAAGGGCCACTGCTGTTTGTTCATACAGGTGGCGCGCCGGCGTTATTTGCTTATCATCCTTCGGTCTAAGGCTCGAACAAAAAAAGCTTATAATCCGGCAGCTGCCTTCATATCTCACACGAGTCATGGATGCAGCGCCAATAACGAAAAGGCAGCAAACCCCGGTTTCGCTGCCTCATAGCACACAACACATCACAATAAATGGGGTCAATATGACTTTCTCTCCAATTCGTCGCCAACTGGTGATGGGCATGATGGCGGTCGCACTGGTTGCGGGCGTTAGCGGAAAATCTTTTGCCGCAGACGATCTGCTGGCACAGGTCAAAAGCAAAGGCGAGCTGCGCGTCGGTCTGGAAGGCACTTACCCGCCGTTCAGCTTCCAGGATGAAAGCGGCAAGCTGACCGGTTTCGAAGTGGAGTTCGCGCAGGAGCTGGCGAAGCATCTTGGCGTGAAAGCCGATCTCAAGCCGACTAAATGGGATGGCATGCTGGCGGCGCTGGACTCGAAGCGTATCGATGTGGTGATCAACCAGGTGACGATTTCACCTGAGCGCAAGAAGAAGTATGACTTCTCCACGCCATACACCGTCTCTGGCGTGCAGGCGCTGACCATGAAGAAAAATGCCGGCAGCATCACCAAGCCAGACGATCTTTCCGGTAAGAAAGTCGGTGTGGGCCTGGGCTCAAACTACGAGCAGTGGCTGCGCGACAACGTTAAAGGCGTCGATATCCGCACCTATGATGATGACCCAACCAAATATCAGGATCTGCGTTCAGGTCGTCTTGATGCCATTCTGGTGGACCGCTTAGCGGCATTGGATCTGGTGAAGAAAACCGGCAACACCATGGCGGTGGCTGGCCCGGCATTCTCTCGTCTGGAATCGGGCGTGGCGCTGCGTAAAGGCAACGATGACCTGCTGAAAGCCATTGATGCAGCGATTGCTGATATGCAGAAAGATGGTTCGCTGAGCAAACTCTCTGAGAAATGGTTCGGCGCGGACGTCACTAAATAATGCAGGAAAGCCTACAACTGGTGCTGGATTCAGCACCATTTTACTGAAAGGCGCGCTGTTCACACTGGAGCTGAGTATCGGCGGGATGTTCTTCGGCCTGATCCTCGGTTTCGTGCTGGCGCTGATGCGCCTGTCGCACTTCTGGCCGGTTAACTGGCTGGCGCGCATCTATGTGTCGATATTCCGTGGTACGCCGCTGATCGCCCAACTGTTTATGATCTATTACGGTCTGCCGCAGTTTGGTATCGAGCTGGATCCGATCCCCTCCGCGATGATTGGTCTGTCATTGAATACTGCAGCTTACGCTTCGGAATCACTGCGCGGCGCAATCGCGGCTATTGAACGAGGGCAGTGGGAAGCGGCGGCCAGTATTGGTATGACACCATGGCAAACTTTACATCGTGTGATTCTGCCACAAGCGGCACGCACCGCCTTGCCGCCGTTGGGTAACAGCTTTATCAGCCTGGTGAAAGACACCTCGCTGGCAGCCACGATTCAGGTGCCTGAGCTGTTCCGTCAAGCGCAGCTCATCACCTCACGTACGCTGGAAGTGTTCACCATGTATCTGGCCGCGTCACTGATTTACTGGGTGATGGCGACCGTGCTGTCGGCGTTGCAAAACCGCCTGGAAGCGCATGTGAATCGACAGGATCGGGAGGCGAAATGAGTGCCATTGAAGTTCGTCAGCTGGTGAAACAGTTTCATGGTCAGACGGTGCTGCACGGCATCGATCTGGATGTGGCGCCCGGTGAAGTGGTGGCGATTATCGGGCCGAGCGGCTCGGGTAAAACCACGTTGCTGCGCAGTATCAATCTGCTGGAAGTGCCGGATAGCGGCCGCGTCACGGTGGGTGAGATCACCATTGATGCGGGCGTGGGTCTGCATAAGCAGAAGGATAAGGTACGGCGCTTGCGTCAGCAGGTCGGTTTTGTGTTCCAGAACTTCAATCTGTTCCCGCATCGCTCGGTGCTGGAGAACATTATTGAAGGGCCGGTGATCGTCAAAGGTGAACCGAAAGCGGAAGCGATCGCGCGTGCGCGCAGTCTGCTAGAGAAAGTGGGCTTGCACGGCAAAGAAGAGAGTTTTCCGCGTCGTCTTTCTGGTGGTCAGCAGCAGCGCGTGGCGATTGCCAGGGCGCTGGCGATGCGTCCGGAAGTGATTCTGTTTGATGAGCCAACGTCCGCATTGGATCCAGAGCTGGTGGGCGAGGTGCTAAACACCATTCGCGCGCTGGCGCAGGAGAAGCGCACCATGGTGATCGTCACCCATGAGATGAGCTTTGCGCGTGACGTCGCCGATCGCGCGATTTTCATGGATCAAGGACGTATTGTGGAGCAGGGCGCGGCCAAAGAACTGTTCAGCAATCCTCAGCAACCACGCACCCGGCAATTTCTCGACAAATTTCTTAATCAATAGCCTCAAGCGTCGTCGATCACTGACGACGCTTTCCTCCTTTCTCGCGATTTTCCGCACCTCAGTATCCTCTGAAAAGTTTAACGCTGCGCTTACTTAACTTGATGAATTTCATTACATTAAATTGTCATAAATTCTGATGGCAATAGGCGAGACGATTTTTAAGAGCCGCCCGATTGAGACATCTTTGTAAATATAAATAATTCTTTACAAATTCATGGCGCAATCAGGATAAAACAATGAGCAATGCCAGAAATGAAGTCCTCTGGATCAATACGCTAAAAGGGGCGTGTATCTTGTTGGTGGTACTTCATCACTCGATCATCACCACCTTCGCTCCGTCAATCCATCACCTCACCGCCGGGGTGGTGCCCGCACAGTGGTGGGTCACCTTTAACACTTACCTTTCACCGCTGCGTATGCCGGCTTTCTTCTTTGTTTCCGGTTTACTGGCCGCCAGCTCCATCGTGAAGAAAAGCTGGAAAGAGGTGTTCACCAAAAAGTTCAGCAATATCGTGTACCTCTATTTGCTGTGGGGCGTGATTCAGTGGCTGAGCATTCATTACATCTCGACGCACCTTGGCGAGCGTCTTTCCAGCACCAAAAATGCAGCTTATGCCGATACGCCGTTTGAGTTCGTCAAGCTGCTACTGACCTCGATGACCAGCCTGTGGTATCTCTACGCGCTGGCGGGCTTCTTTCTGTTCACCAAGCTGTTCCATCGCCAGAAGATTGCGCTGGTGGTGCTGGCGGTCATGGCGACCTACGCTGCGCAGTTTAGCCTGATCCCCGGTTGGGGACCGGCCAGCGTGGCGCAGAACTATCTGTACTTCCTGCTCGGGGTGTTCTTTAGCCAGTCGCTCATTGAGATCAGCCAGCTCAAACGTCAGCACTGGCTGCTGCTGGCAGGGATTGCGGTGATTGGGGTGGCGCATCATATCGGCGGCATCTACAAAATCCTTTCTACAGCCTGCTGACGATTGTGTTTGGCATTGTGCTATGTCGTTTTCTCAACGATCGCCTGAACATGGCCTGGCTTAACTGGATTGGCCGTAATACGCTGCAAATCTACGTGTTGCACCGCATCTTTATCGAGTTGTTGGGCCTGGGTGCGATTGCGATTGCGCTGCACTACGGTTGGTTTGGCAATGCCGCCTTCAGCTGGGCTTGGGCGCTGTTGATGCCAATCACTGGTGTGGCGGTGTGTGTGACGGTCTCACTGCTGGTGTGGACGCTGCTGAATCGCGGTCCAGGGCGGATGTTATTTATTTACCCGCGCTTACTGCGTAAATCCACGGCAGAAGCGAAACCAGCACCGTTGCAATAATCATTTCTGGGCCAGTTAACTGGCCCTAATTAATTACCGCTAGCACAACGCTAATATTCCCGCTTATCCATTTGCCACATTTAATAATAATCCGAAAGAGATTTGATTTAAGTTTGGTTTTTAGAGTGCGGATTGCTCTTAATTTCCTTGCATCAAACCCCGCTGTTATTTCCCGGCGAATGGCTTTTAGTCACTCTATTTAGGGAAGATATTCTTAGTCTGCTTAGCATTTGATTAATGTCTGGAACTGTAAAGTATTGTTATATCAGGGCCACAAAAAAACTTTTAGGACTTTCGCTAGAGTCATCCCGCTGCTGCTTGTTTAATAATCGTTGAATAACCAGAAATGCATTATTGATTATTTCCTCATACTTCTCCTTTAGACCTACACAGCCGCGGGAGTTAATCAGATGAATAACGCCAGGAAAGAAGATATTGCTTGGGTGAATACCCTTAAGGGGGCCTGCATATTGCTGGTGGTGTTGTATCACACCGTATTACCCGGATTTGAAGGAACGGTGAAATTATTGACGGCCGGTTGGATCCCGGCAGAAATATGGGTGCAGTTTAATACCGTTTTATCACCCCTGCGTATGCCAGCCTTCTTCTTTGTCTCTGGCCTGCTGGCAACCAATGGCATTTTAAATCGCCCCTGGAAGCAGGTGTTTACTAGTCGCATTACCAATCTGTTCTATCTGTATATTTTGTGGGGCTTTATTCAATGGTGGTCGATTGTGGGTATCTCCACAGAAATCACCGGCCAGCGTATTTCGCAAAACCTGAATGCCGCCTATGCGGGCTCGCTGTTTGAGTTCCTCAAGCTGACATTTATGGCGATGAGCACCTCGTGGTATCTGTATGGATTAGCGCTCTATTTCCTGTGCGCCAAGATCTTCCATAAACAGAAGGTGGCGTTGCTGGTGGTGGCGATTGCGCTTAACTATCTGGCGGTGGAGAAGATCATTCCCTACTGGGGACCGCAAAGTGTCGCGCAGTACTTCCTGTTCTTCTTGCTGGGCGCATTCTGGAGTCCGCTGATGTTGCGTATGAGCGAATGGCGTCGCGAGAATATCGTGCCATGGGCTCTGCTGGCTGCGGCAACCGGTATCCACGTCATCTTTGGTTTGGATAAGAGCCTGTTCCTGTGCATCATCGCCGTGCTGGCGAGCGTGGCAGCCTGCCGTTGGCTCAACGCGCACTTTAAAATGACCTACTTCAACTGGATTGGACGCAATACGCTGCAGATTTACGTGATCCACCGCATCTTCATTGAGTTCTTTGGCATGTCAGCGATTCTGTTCGCGCAGCGCCATCATCTGTTTGATTATGCCTGGTTCTCGATATTGTGGGCGTGTTTCTATCCGATTGCGATCGTGGGGATCTGCTCACTGTGTTCTGTGGCAGTGTGGTCGTTGACCAACCGAGGATTGGGGCAGTCGCTGTTTGTCTTCCCGACGTTGATTGGCTTGAAGCGCAATAAGTCTGCGGCTTAAAAAAAGGGTCGCCATCACTGGCGACCCTTCCTTACATCCTCAGATGCGCATCTGATTTGCTTTAACCAATGGTCATTAAGCTGGCGTTACCGCCCGCCGCTGCAGTATTCACGCTCAGAGAGCGCTCTATCAACAGACGTTCCAGCAGCAGATTGGTCTCACCCCGCGCAAAGCCCTGCACCGAGACAATCGCACCGTCACGCGCCGCAACCTGTTCACACAGGCCGCGCAGCTGATCGGCATCACCGTGGTAAATCACCGCATCAAACTCAGCCGCCAGCACATCTTTCACCAGCACGACCTGTTTTTGCACTGCGGCAGGCAGCGATTTACGCAGTTCGCGATGCAGCTCATCATCCTGCCATAGCGCCTGACTGCCCACGCTGGTGACGGCTGCCAACTGCGTCAATGCATCCTGTTGGTTATCGGCAATGCACAGCACGTGATCGCGCGGCAACAGCGTGAAGGTGTTGCGTTCCCCGGTTGGGCCCGGCAGCAGACGCACGGTGCCGGCCTGCGCCAGTTCATCGTAACGCTGACACAGTGCCAGCAACTCAGGCTTATCCTGCGCCCAACTCTGCAATGCCTGATGGCCGCTCATCAGCTCTGCGCGCACCGACATATCAACCGGACGTTCAGCATCCTGACGGTCGAAGGTCTTACGCAGTGCGCCATCCGGACGGTTTGCCAGCAGACGATACAGATACAGCGGGCCACCCGCTTTGGGACCGGTGCCGGACAAGCCTTCACCGCCAAACGGCTGCACGCCCACTACCGCACCGACCATATTACGGTTCACATACAGGTTGCCGACTTTCGCGCCAGCCGTGACCTGCGCAATGGTTTCATCGATGCGGGTATGCACGCCGAGCGTCAGACCGTAACCGGATGCGTTAATTTGATCGACTAACTGCGGCAGCTGAGTCCGCGCAAAGCGCACCACGTGCAGTACTGGACCAAACACTTCTTTATCCAGATCGCTAACCTGACCCAATTCGATCAGCGTGGGTTTGATGAAGGTGCCGCTTTTCCACTCTTTACTGTCTTGTGGATTGTCCTGCGCCGCCTGATAGACGGTGAAGCCCTTGTTGCGCATCGCCAGAATATGACGCTCGATGTTGTCTTTGGCTTCGCTGTCGATCACCGGACCAATATCGGTCGACAGGCGCTCAGGATTCCCCATGCGGCACTCTGCCATCGCGCCACGCAGCATTTTCAGCGTGTGCTCTGCTACATCGTCCTGGATGCACAACAGGCGCAGCGCCGAGCAGCGTTGTCCGGCACTGTCAAATGCCGAGGCGACGATATCGATCACCACCTGTTCTGTCAGCGCTGATGAATCCACGATCATCGCGTTCATGCCGCCGGTTTCGGCGATCAGCGGCGTTGGACGACCTTGCGGATCGAGACGACCGGCCAGATTACGTTGCAGCAGCGTGGCAACGGCGGTTGAGCCGGTGAACATCACTCCGCGCACGCGCTCGTCACCGGTTAGCTGTGCGCCAACGGTTTCACCCTGACCTGGCAGCAGTTGCAACACGCCTGACGGCACGCCGGCATCCAGCATGATTTGTACCGCCTGCGCGGCAATCAGCGGCGTCTGCTCAGCCGGTTTCGCCAGCACGCTGTTACCCGCAGCCAGTGCCGCAGCAATTTGACCCGCGAAGATTGCCAGCGGGAAGTTCCATGGACTGATACACACCACCGGTCCGAGCGGACGATGGGTTTCGTTATCGAAATCATCACGCACCATACCGGCATAGTAGTAGAGGAAATCGACCGCTTCGCGCACTTCGGCAATGGCGTTGTTGTAGGTTTTGCCCGCTTCACGCACCAGCAAGCCAATCAGCTGCTGCATTTGGCCTTCCATCGCTTCCGCCGCGCGCTCCAGAATGGCGGCACGCTCCTGCGGTGGCGTAGCAAACCAGATTGGCCCGGCATTCACTGCCGCATCCAATGCGTCAGACACTTCAGCTTCGCTGGCATCGCGCACGCTGCCCACCACATCGGCGGGTGCGGAAGGGTTGAGTACCGGACGGCTGACGCCTTCACCCAGCTCACCTTCAATCAATGGCTGCGCGATCCACGGCTGGCTGGCGCTGCTCAGCAGGGCGCTGGAGAGTGAGGCCAGACGATGCTCGTTCGCCAAATCAAGACCCGCAGAGTTGGCGCGCTTCTCGCCATACAGGTCACGCGGCAGTGGGATCTTCGGATGCGGTAAACCGACCGCGCCCTCGCTCAGCGCCATCTTCTCGACGGCAGAAACCGGATCGGCAACCAGCTCATCCAGCGGCAGGGTGTTATCTGCGATGCGATTGACGAAGGAGGTGTTGGCACCGTTTTCAAGTAAACGACGCACCAGATACGCCAGCAGGGTTTCATGCGTGCCCACCGGCGCATAAATACGGCACGGACGGTTCAGTTTGCCATCGGCCACTTTGCCAACCACCTGCTCATACAGCGGTTCGCCCATGCCGTGCAGACACTGGAACTCGTACTGACCAGGATAGTAGTTATTGCCCGCCAGCTGATAAATCGCGGCCAGCGTGTGGGCATTATGGGTCGCAAACTGCGGATAAATCAGGTTCGGCACCGCCAGCAGTTTGCGCGCGCAGGCCAGATAGGAGATATCGGTGTACACCTTGCGGGTGTAAACCGGATAGCCTTCCAGGCCTTCAACTTGCGCACGTTTGATTTCGCTGTCCCAGTACGCGCCTTTAACCAGACGAATCATCAGGCGACGACGGCTGCGCTGCGCCAAATCCACCAGTGAATCGATGACAAACGGGCAGCGTTTCATGTAGGCCTGAATCACGAAACCAATGCCGTTCCAGCCTTCCAGTTCTGGCTCGAAGCACAGTTTTTCCAGCAGGTCGAGCGACAGCTCCAGACGGTCCGCTTCTTCGGCATCAATATTAATGCCGATGTCATAAGAGCGGGCCAGCAACGTCAGCGATTTAAGGATGGGATACAGCTCTTCCATCACGCGATCGTATTGCGCACGGCTGTAACGCGGATGCAGCGCCGACAGCTTGATGGAAATGCCCGGACCTTCATAGATGCCGCGACCGTTGGAGGCTTTACCAATCGCGTGGATTGCCTGCTGATAAGACAGCAAATAAGCTTTGGCATCGCTGGCGGTTAGCGCGGCTTCACCCAGCATATCGTAAGAGTAGCGGAAGCCTTTCTCTTCCAGCTTGCGCGCGTTGGCCAGCGCTTCAGCAATGGTTTCACCGGTAACAAACTGTTCGCCCATCAGGCGCATCGCCATATCCACGCCTTTGCGGATCAGTGGCTCGCCACTCTTGCCGATGATGCGGTTGAGTGAACGCGACAGATTAGCTTCGTTATGGGTGGACACCAGACGCCCGGTAAACAGCAGGCCCCAGGTCGCGGCGTTGACGAACATCGACGGGCTGCGGCCCAGATGCGACTGCCAGTTGCCGTTACTGATTTTGTCACGGATTAGCGCATCACGCGTTGGCTTGTCGGGAATACGCAACAGCGCTTCCGCCAGACACATCAACGCCACGCCTTCCTGAGAGGAGAGGGAGAACTCCTGCAGCAGACTTTGCACCATGCCAGCGCGTCCGGTTGCACCTTTTTGGTGCCGCAGCTTATCCGCCAGGCTATAAGCGAGCTGATGCGTTTTCTCAGCCAGCGGGGCAGGGAGACGCGCCTGCTCCAGCAGCATCGGGACTGCATCGGTTTCCGGGCGGCGCCACGCGGCGGTGATCGCCGAACGGGTCACCGACTGCGGCAAAATATGCTCGGCGAAGTCGAGGAAAGGCTGGAACGCCTCGTCTGGCGTGCCGTCTTCACTGGCTGCATCGGCAAGCTGCAAAGGAATTTCTGGCAATGACTCACCGGCTTCCAGTTGCGAAAGATAGTTAAAAATCGCCTGTTTAATCAGCCAGTGTGGCGTGCGGTCAATTTTACCTGCCGCCAGTTTAATGCGATCGCGGGTGGCTTCATCCAGCTTCACCCCCATGGTGGTGGTTCCCATGATTTCCTCGTCCTCAAAATATGAATCGACATCAGCGTGGGCTGCACTATCACTCATGTTGCAACTTTGTGCAACCGTGTTAAATGTGACCTCAGTTGCACCTTGTTAACCGCTTTAAAGACTGCTTTGTAAAAGCGGCACAAAACTTGCTGCAAGAAGCTCGCCAAAGTTGCAACTCCGGTCAACGAGAGCACTCTCATGTTGAATAAGGTGCAACTTAAAGTGTGAGCATGTGCAACCTATTGACATTAAAACAGCGAAGTCAGGTGAAACCATTGTGACAGCTGTGTTAAATGCATTGTGCGCGCCGCCCCTTTGCGGCAGGATACCGCGCCTTAAGAGAAATCGCTTTCTCTGGATGCGGTAAAGCCCTGATGCCATCACGTTCCGATGGCTCAGGAGAGATTTCTCTTAACGGATTAAATAATAAGTGGAGAGAGTATGAGTGTAAGCACACCGATGTTGGTGACCTTTGTAATTTATATCCTGGGAATGGTGCTCATTGGTTTTATCGCCTACCGTTCAACCAAAAACTTCGACGACTACATACTGGGCGGACGCAGCTTAGGCAGCGTGGTAACCGCGCTGTCAGCGGGCGCATCCGATATGAGTGGCTGGCTGCTGATGGGCTTGCCCGGCGCCATCTTCCTTTCCGGCATTTCTGAAAGCTGGATTGCCATCGGCCTGACCATTGGTGCTTGGCTGAACTGGAAAATTGTCGCGGGTCGTCTGCGCGTGCAGACGGAACATCACGATAATGCCTTAACCCTGCCGGATTTCTTCTCCAGCCGTTTCGAAGATAAAAGCAAGCTGCTGCGTGTCATCTCCGCCGTGGTAATCCTGATCTTCTTCACCATCTATTGCGCATCTGGCGTGGTGGCCGGCGCACGTCTGTTTGAAAGCACCTTCGGGATGGATTATCAGACCGCACTGTGGGCCGGTGCTGCTGCCACTATTCTCTATACGCTGGTGGGCGGTTTCCTCGCCGTAAGCTGGACCGATACCGTACAAGCCAGCCTGATGATCTTCGCGCTGATTCTGACGCCGGTATTTGTGATTATCGCGGTAGGCGGTCTGGATGATTCTCTGGCGGTGATTGAAGCCAAAAGCCTCGAAAACCTCGATATGCTGAAAGGACTGAACTTTGTCGCGGTAATCTCGCTGCTCGGTTGGGGTCTGGGATACTTTGGGCAACCGCATATCCTGGCGCGCTTCATGGCAGCCGATTCACACCGTTCGATCCGTGCGGCACGCCGTATCGGCATGACCTGGATGATCCTGTGCCTGGCCGGCGCCGTGGCGGTCGGCTTCTTCGGTATCGCCTACTTCCAGAACCATCCTGAACAAGCGGCAGGCGTGAGCCAAAACGGCGAGCGCGTATTCATTGAACTGGCGCGTATCCTGTTTAACCCATGGATTGCCGGCATCTTGCTGTCAGCGATTCTGGCGGCGGTCATGTCCACCCTGAGCTGCCAGCTACTGGTGTGCTCAAGTGCCCTGACAGAAGATCTCTATAAAGGCTTCCTGCGTAAAAATGCTAGCCAGAAAGAGCTGGTGTGGGTAGGGCGTTTAATGGTGCTGTTGATTGCGTTGATTGCTATCGCGCTGGCGTCTAACCCGGAAAACCGCGTGCTCGGCTTGGTGAGCTATGCATGGGCTGGCTTTGGTGCAGCCTTTGGTCCAGTGGTGCTGTTCGGTGTGTGCTGGAAGCGCATGACACGCAACGGCGCGCTGGCCGGTATGGTGATTGGTGCCATGACGGTGCTGCTGTGGAAACAGTACGGTTACACCGAACTGTATGAAATCATTCCTGGCTTCATCTTCTCCAGCATCGCAATTGTGGTGTTTAGCCTGACGGGTAAAGGCCCATCAGAAGAAGCGCAAGCGCGTTTCGAAGCTGCAGAAGCAGAATTCAACACCAAGTAATTTGTCTCTGATACATCAAGCCCGCCCGCAAACGGCGGGCTTTTTTATTAGGTTTTATGCACGATTGCCAATAGATGTTCAAAGCAATGAGATAGTTAAGGGCCCAGTAAAGGCCATCCCGAATATCACAGCGTCAGAAATGGTGTCCGCAACGGGGTATAATTTTAAGTTCAATCGACCATGCTTCAACGAAGTTCGCCAAAGCAATGACACAGCTAAACGTCCAATAAAGGCCATGCCGAAGAGCGAAGCGTCCGCGCCATGGACGGCGCGGCCGATTTGCAGGGATGCGTGATTTCTTCGCGATCGGGATGGCCTTTAGTGGGCAGAGCACCGAACGTGCAGCGGAAACCCGGCACTGAACCTGCAGCGATATCCCCGCACTGAGCTTGCAGCGACACACCAGCACTGAACATTTATCTGATCGCTGAAATCCCCATCACCCACTTTCACAGAATCTGTCTCCCACGCCGCAAATGAGAAATAATTTCATTCAGTGACTTGAATTTTGCCTCACGATAATGATAATCGATATCGTTCGCACTTTACGTTTTTTTACCTAAGGTTTACCCTCCTTAACATTCAAGAGGTTGGTGATGTTCGTACCGTTTCTCATTATGCTGCGTGAAGGTCTTGAAGCAGCACTCATCGTCAGCCTGATTGCCAGCTACCTGAAACGCACCCAGCGCACGCAGTGGTTCCCTGCGATGTGGATTGGTGTATTCATAGCCGCTGCGCTCTGCCTGGCGCTGGGCATCTTCATCAACGAAACCACCGGCGAATTCCCGCAAAAACAGCAAGAACTGTTTGAAGGCATCGTGGCGGTAGTGGCCGTGGTCATCCTCACCTCAATGGTATTCTGGATGCGCAAAGTCTCGCGCAACATCAAAGCCACACTGGAACGCTCAGTCGATCAGGCATTGCAGAAGCAGGGCGGCAGCGGCTTCCCGCTGGTGCTGATGGTGTTTCTGGCGGTGGCGCGTGAAGGGCTGGAATCGGTGTTCTTCCTGCTGGCTGCCTTCACCCAGGATGTCGGCTATGGCCCACCCATTGGTGCGGTGCTCGGCTTACTGACGGCGATCGTGCTTGGCATGCTGCTCTATTACGGTGGCATCCGCCTCAACCTGGCGCACTTCTTCCGCTGGACCAGCTTGTTCATTCTCTTCGTTGCCGCAGGCCTCGCGGCCGGTGCTATCCGTGCTTTCCATGAAGCCGGATTGTGGAATCACTTCCAGGACGTCGCGTTCGATCTCAGCAACACGCTCTCCACCCATTCGGTGTTTGGCACCTTGCTGGAAGGCATTCTGGGCTATCAGGAATCTCCAAGCGTTAGTGAAGTGGCGGTTTGGCTGATCTACCTGATCCCGGCACTGCTGCTGTTCTTCTTGCCGGCACGCCCCACGGCCAGTGCCGCACGCTCCACACGCTGAAATTAAATCAGGCGCGATTGCGCGCCTGTTCTTCCATGTAACAGGGATATCACTATGACGATTCGCTTCCGCCGCAAGGCGCTGTTGGTTTCAATGCTGGCCCTCTCCGGTGCCGCTTCTGCTGCATCCATCCCTCAGGTAACGGTTACCGTCACCGACAAGCAGTGCGAACCGATGTCACTCAATGTGCAGGCGGGAAAAACCCAGTTCATCATCAAAAACAACAGCCAGAAAGCGCTGGAGTGGGAAATCCTGAAAGGGGTGATGGTGGTGGAAGAGCGTGAAAACATCGCGCCGGGCTTCACGCAGAAACTCACCGCGAACCTCGAAGCGGGCGAATATGACATGACCTGCGGCCTGCTGACCAATCCAAAAGGCAAACTGGTGGTAACCGGTGAATCGAAAGCCGCGAAAGGCAAAGTTGACTTGCTGCAGCTGGCTGGCCCGATCACCGACTACAAAGCCTATGTGATGAGCGAAGTCAAAGAGCTGGTCGCGGGTACCCAAGCCTTCACTGATGCGGTGAAAGCGGGCGATATCGAAAAAGCCAAAGCACTGTTCGCGCCAACGCGTGCACACTACGAGCGTATCGAACCGATTGCTGAACTGTTCTCCGATCTGGATGGCAGCATCGATGCCCGTGAAGATGACTTCGAGAAGAAAGCTGAAGATCCGAAATTCACCGGCTTCCACCGTATTGAGAAAATCCTGTGGGCGGATAAAACCACCAAAGGCGCGGAAGAGTTTGCTACCAAGCTGAACCAGGATGTGCTGGATCTGCAAACCCGCATCAGCGAGCTGGCGTTCCCACCGGCGAAAGTGGTTGGCGGCGCGGCGGGTCTGATTGAAGAAGTGGCCTCGAGCAAAATCTCGGGCGAAGAAGACCGTTACAGCCGTACCGATCTGTCTGACTTCCAGGCAAACATCGATGGCGCGCAGAAAATCGTTGATTTGCTGCGTCCTCAGCTGCAAAAAGCCAATCCACAGCTGCTGGCGAAAGTGGATGCCAACTTCAAAAAGTGGACGGCATCCTCAGCAAATACCGCACTAAAGATGGTTTTGAATCTTACGAGAAGCTGACCACCGCTGACCGTAATGCGCTGAAAGGACCGATCACCACACTGGCGGAAGATCTCTCCCTGCTGCGCGGAACCTTAGGTCTCGACTAATCATGAGCCATAAAAATGACGCGGCGCAGCCGTCGCGTCGTCGTTTATTGCAGGGATTAGGCATGTTGGGCGGCGCGGCCGCCCTTAGCGGTGGCTGCCCGTTTCACACGGCAGCCGCGGCTGACAGCTTCTCTCCCGGCACGGTTGCACCCGATGCGCGCCAACAGGCGCAACCCTTCTACGGCTCGCATCAGGCCGGTATCATCACCCCGCAACAAGCCTCAATGATGCTGGTGGCTTTTGATGTGTTAGCCAGCGATAAAAGCGATCTCGAGCGCTTGTTCCGTTTACTGACTCAACGCTTCGCCTTTTTGACCAAAGGCGGTGCCGCGCCGACGGTGCCTAATCCGCAATTGCCACCGATGGATTCTGGCATTCTGGGCGCGGATATCGCACCGGATAATCTCACCATGACGCTGTCAGTCGGCACCTCGCTGTTTGATGAGCGCTATGGATTAAGCGCACATAAACCGTCACAGCTGCAAAGCATGACGCGCTTCCCGAATGATTCACTGGACGCTGAGCAGTGTCATGGCGATCTGTTGCTGCAAATTTGTGCCAACACCCAGGACACGGTGATCCACGCGCTGCGGGACATCATAAAGTACACGCCTGACCTGCTGGCCGTACGCTGGCGCCGCGATGGCTTTATTGCCGACCACGCCGCACGCAGTAAAGGACAGGAAACGCCGATCAATCTCCTGGGCTTTAAAGACGGCACCGCCAATCCTGATACCCATAATGCTGCGCTGATGGATCAGCTGCTGTGGGTTACTGCAAATCAGCGAGAACCCGCGTGGACGCAGGGCGGCAGTTATCAGGCGGTGCGCATCATTCGTTTCCACGTGGAAATGTGGGATCGCACCCCGCTGGGTGAGCAGCAAACCATTTTTGGTCGCGAAAAGCTTTCCGGTGCGCCGTTGGGCATGAAAGAAGAACACGACGTACCGGATTACGCGAAAGATCCGGATGGTGATGTCATCGCGCTGGATGCGCACATTCGCCTTGCCAACCCCCGTACGGCAGAAACCGACAGCAGCTTGATGCTGCGCCGGGGTTATAGCTACTCTTCGGGTATTACCGGGGCCGGGCAGTTGGACATGGGATTATTGTTCGTCTGTTATCAGCATGATTTAGCCAAAGGTTTTATCACGGTGCAGAAACGTCTGAATGGCGAAGCGCTGGAAGAATATATTCGCCCAATAGGCGGCGGTTACTTTTTCGTTTTGCCGGGCGTTCCCAACGAAAAACATTACCTTGGCCAGCCTTTACTGCAGGCCTGATTAATAAATGTACAGCGCCTGCACCTCCTCTGGGGTGCGCAGGCGTTTTTTTGGTCAGCAGTAAACTTTCCTCCGGCTGCAGCCGTATCCGAATGTTCTGAAAAACTTCGGCACTGGGCAAATAATCCATCTTATTGAAAAGTATTGTTAATTTAATTTAAGACTAAAATTCTCATGCTTCGCTTAACACTTTTTCTTTGGCGCGAAGTAAAAATACTGTTGCAAAGCACGGTTAATTTGATGCACTTTACTCATAAGCGTTGTCAGTTGTGTGGCTAAGTCCACTGGAGTTCGCGCATGACCCGGTCCTTCTACGGACAGTTAAATACACTTCAGCTAGCGCAGCACTCTGCGGGGGATTCTTTCCCTCTAAAGTATCCTCGTCACTTTTCAATTTTCGTTTCTGAACTATCGCCAATTCTTTACCGGTGCGCTACAGCGCTTCGTCGTTGTTGCACACCATTCTCAATGGCCAGACCCGGCTTACAAGGAAGCCAAACAAACCTCTAAAGCGTTCAAGTCATCGCCGCGGGTGATCCGCCGCGATAAATGAAACCAACTGTAAGGTGCCACTATGGGAAGACAGAAAGCAGTGATCAAAGCGCGTCGTGAAGCCAGAAGAGTCGTACGTAGTGATTCTCGCAGTCATCGTCAGCGCGAAGAAGAATCGGTCACTTCGCTGGTGCAGATGGGTGGGTTGGATTCAATTGGCATGGCGCGTGATTCACGCGATCGCGGTCCGATTGAAGCCAGAAATGAAGCTCAAGCGCACTATCTTAATGCCATAGAAACGAAACAGCTGATATTCGCCACCGGTGAAGCCGGTTGCGGTAAAACCTGGATTAGCGCAGCCAAAGCGGCTGAGGCCCTGATCAATAAGGATATCGAAAGGATCATTGTGACGCGCCCGGTTCTGCAGGCGGATGAAGACCTCGGTTTCCTCCCCGGAGATATTTCCGAGAAATTCGCCCCGTATTTCCGACCGGTATACGACGTTCTGGTTAAACGTCTCGGCGCTTCCTTTATGCAGTACTGCCTGCGGCCTGAAATTGCCAAGGTAGAGATTGCGCCCTTCGCATATATGCGCGGACGTACTTTTGAAAATGCGGTAGTGATCCTTGATGAGGCACAAAACGTCACTGCAGCACAGATGAAGATGTTCCTGACTCGCTTAGGCGAAAACGTGACGGTTATCGTCAACGGCGACATTACCCAGTGTGACTTGCCGTCCCATGCCAAATCAGGTCTTGCCGATGCGCTGGCGCGCTTCGAAGAGGACGAAATGATCGGCGTTGTGCGTTTCGGCAAAGAAGACTGCGTCCGCTCGGCCCTGTGCCAGCGCACGCTGCATGCTTACGGTTAACCCATTGAGAAGTAGATTGAGAGTGTAGCGAAGCAAAACCCGGCGCAAGCCGGGTTTTTTTATTGCCGCTTAGCCAGGTTCAATGGCGCGCATCAATAACTGCTGGTTAGGAAAATCAATCAGGACGCGATGATGTTGTAAGAAGTTGGTGCCTAATATTCCATCCGCCGTCATTTGTTCGACTTCATTATTTAACAGAACAACATCGATATTCACTTTTCCGCGCGTGGCATGCTTTAATGTTATATTTGTGGCCTGGCAATCTTCATCATCCAGTTCAGCCATCATCTCTCTACAGGGAAACACATTATCTATTCTCTTAAGATTTTCATTCCATATCATTGAGAGTGTAGCACCGGTATCCAGCAGCATATTATAGGTTTCGTTGTGCTTTACTGCCTCGATAATGATGCCTTCCTCGGTTAACTTTAAAGGTAGCGTTAGCCATTGATGGCGATCGATATGTAAATCGTCCAGCCGATTGGCCACGGTAAAAAGGCTTTGCTGATAATCAATCATCAGTGCCTTCTGCCTGAACAGCCCCAAACCGATGACCATGCTTTCCGGGCGCTTACCGCCCGGTTGCAGCGCCAATCCCCATGAACTCAGGGAAACACCCTCAACATGTTCAAAGCTCATACCATTCACCGAGACATGGTGAAACTTGAAGTGATCATTCAGCAATACCTCGCCGGTAAGATCGGTGGTGCGCACTTTCTCCTTGAGGCGAATTAACCACGGGACTTGCCGTATAAACTGTTGGTCAAAATGGAAAGCGAATGACGAACCGGTATCCAGCATAAATTGGCCTTGCTGGCCGTTAATACTCAGGGTGGCGATAGGAACTGCACTTTCATCCAACGTGAAAGGGATTGCTATTACTGCTTCGGCTAAAGAAACGGTGCTTAGCGTGCAGAACAGAATCCCGGAGTAGAGTAATCCTTTCATTTATAATTTATCCTTTTTTAAATTTATTATTAATTCTCCGGCAGGGCTTAAAAACGCGAGGCAGAATGACATCGGATGCAGCGTTATTTTTTATCTTTAAATGTCTTTGTCGTTATCGTGTGAGCCAAAGCAGGGTATTTCTTCTGAAAACCTCGCCGTGCGCGCATCGCGTTCATAACCCTGCGGTTCACACAGCAGGTGATAAAGTTCAGGCCGTCGGCCATGGATCCAGCGTCGACCCGTAGACATGGCCAGCAAGGCCAGATCCAAATCCGCGCTCACTAACGCATCCTGATAAGAGCCCGTTTCATTGATGATGCGTCCATAAGGATCGATCACCATCGCGTTACCGGTGCGGATCTCACCGTTATCCAGCCCGACACCATTACTGAACAGAATAAACAGCCCGTTATCATGAGCACGCGAGGGCAGCCAGCGCATCAGCCACGCTCGGCCGCTGTCACTCGCCAGTGCTATCTCCAGCGCTGCTGGATCATCGTGTCGATTCTCCCACAGGCTCACCGGAATCGGTTTCATGCCAAACGGGCTGCGAGAATGAGTGCCGCCGGTTTGATGGGGAGCGATCAGAATATCCGCCCCCAATAGTGCGGTTACGCGCACGTTGTCAGTCAGGTTGTTGTCCCAGCAAATTAAAATGCCAACACGCACGCCCCATGGCGTATCAAACATGGTGAAGGCATTCCCCTGGGCAATGGCCGGGTGCTCAAAGGCGTGGATTTTGCGATGCACATGGCGCTGTCCATCTGGCATGCACACCGCATAGGCATTGTAGAGTTGTCCGTTGTCATGCTTTTCGATGTAGCCGGCACCAATCGCCATCTGATACTGCTCCGCCAGCGCGGCGATGCGCGCCAGAGAAGGGCTGTCATCGGTGCGTTCAGCCAGTGCTTCGATCTCTGCAATCGGAAGTTCCGGTACGTGCCAGTAACCGGTGATGCACATTTCAGGGAAGGCCAATATCTTGATTTCTTCCTGTGCGGCCTGCGCGATAAAGCGCTCCATAACAGAAAGATTGTATGCTTTGTCGCTGGCGCGATGGCAAAACTGCACGGTGGCAACGCGAAGGCTGTGGTCCATTTTGGTTTTCTCGATGGGGGAGGTTGGACACTATTTCAGCAGAGAGCCATCAGCCGTGTATAATCACGATTTCTCCCACTTTGATAACGAAATGGAATGGATATTAAACTGTTACGCGCTTTCGTTACGCTGGCAAACCAGGGGACCTATCACGCAGCGGCCAAAACGCTTTACATCACTCAACCTGCACTGAGTAAGCAAATTCAGACGCTGGAGTACCTCGCGGGAGTGACACTGTTTCAGCGCGGACGACATGGCGCACGCCTCACTGTGGCAGGTGAACAACTGCTGCCGGGCGCCCGCGAGTTAGTGGATCGCTATGTGCAGTTTTGCGCGGACGTTGCCGCACGGCAAAAGGGCGATACCGGCAGGCTTACTCTGGGATTTGGCATCTCTTCATTCCGCCTGGCGCCCGAGCGAGTCGCAGCTTTTCGTGCGCGGTATCCCGGCGTGCAGGTTTCACTGAATGATATGCCGTCAGCCGTGCAGGTTCAGCAACTCAGTGAAGGGCGGCTTCAGGTCGGTTTTGTACGCTTACCGGTGCCTGAGCCATTGCACAGCAGGGTGTTGGAAGAAGAGCAGTTGGTGTTGGCGGTGAGTGATAGATGTTCAGCACCAGCAGAGGCAACGGCACGAATAGAAGCCAATCAGCTGCTTCAGCTCTCTCCCGATCGGGGAGCCGGACTGATGACTCAGGCGCAGCAGTTTCTCATCGCTAAAGGCCTTAAACCCCGCACCGTTGCTGCCGCTGATGACATCCAGACGTTACTGGCGCTGGTGGCTGCGGGCGAAGGTGTCGCACTGCTGCCCGCGAGCGTGGTGCATATTCTGCCAGCCGGAGTCAGGTTAATGCCGCTGGAGGGCGAACACACACGCTGGCAAACTGGCGTGGCCTGGAACGCACAGATCAAAGACCCGCTGAGGGACAATTTCTTGGGTATCGTGCAGGGGATGTAGCGCAGACAAAAAAAGCCTGAACTTTCGTTCAGGCTCTTCTTCAAAGATGGCGGTGAGAGAGGGGTTCGAACCCTCGATACGTTGCCGTATACACACTTTCCAGGCGTGCTCCTTCAGCCACTCGGACACCTCACCAAATTTTTTGCTAACCGCACTGGGTCAACGGGGCGGTACTATAGGGAGTAACCTGAAAACGGTCAAGCCCTATTTTCTCCTTTTCTTCTATCCGCTTAAGCTCTGTGCAGCTTGCTGCAACTCTCACCGAACTGCGCATTCTGTCATCAAATTTTTCCTTCTCTGCCACAAAACTGTCACCAGACTGTCGCAGACTTGTCTGCGGAAACATTTGGTTATATTTACTGATAAGGATGCTTATAAATGAAACATATACCTCTATTCACGGTTTCTCTGCTGGCCTCACTCATCGCCACCTCTGCAGTGGCTGAGACGGCAACCTATTCACGCGCCGCAACCGGTGATATCACTGAACACGGTGGCGCACGTCGCCTGAGCAGTGACCAGACTGAAGCGCTAAAAGCTTCATTAATTAATACCACCGCTAAGAACGTCATTTTATTGATCGGCGATGGTATGGGGGATTCCGAAATCACCGCCGCGCGTAATCAGGCGATGGGCGCAGGTGGCTTCTTCCCTGGCCTCGATGCACTGCCGTTGACCGGTCAGTACACTCACTATTCGCTGGATAAGAAAACCCACAAGCCGAACTATGTGACGGATTCTGCGGCATCTGCGACCGCATGGGCCACTGGCACCAAATCCTATAATGGGGCGATTGGCGTGGATGTAAATGGCAAAGATCAGGTCACGATTCTTGAGCTGGCAAAAGCAGCCGGTAAAGCCACCGGTAACGTCTCAACCGCTGAGTTGCAGGATGCTACGCCTGCCGCGTTGATGGCCCACGTTACCTCACGTAAATGTTATGGCCCGGAGAAAACCAGCGAGCTGTGTCCAGCCAATGCGCTGGAGCAGGGCGGTAAAGGATCTATCAGCGAGCAGATGCTGAAAACTCGTCCCGATGTTACCCTGGGCGGCGGTGGAAAATCCTTTAGCGAAAGTGCGAAAGCCGGCGAGTATCAGGGCAAAACGTTGCGCGACCAGGCGCAGGCGCTGGGCTTCCAACTGGTGGATAACCTGGCAGGAATGAACGCCATTCAGCAGGCCGACCAAAGCAAACCGGTGTTGGGCTTGTTCTCCGATGGCAACATGCCGGTGCGTTGGCAGGGGCCAAAAGCCAGCTATCACGGCAATATCGATAAGCCGGTCGTCACTTGTGAAGTGAATAAAGAGCGTCCGGCCTCGGTTCCGACGCTGGCGCAGATGACCAAAAAAGCGCTCGACCTGCTAAGCACCAATGAAAAGGGCTTCTTCCTGCAGGTGGAAGGGGCATCCATTGATAAGCAAGATCATGCCGCGAACCCGTGCGGTCAGATTGGCGAAACGGTGGATTTAGATGAAGCGGTGCAGCAGGCGCTGGCCTTTGCCCGTGAACACGGCGATACGCTGGTGGTAGTGACCGCTGATCACGCGCACAGCAGCCAGATTATTGAAAACGGCAGCAAAGCGCCGGGGCTGACGCAGGCAGTCAACACCAAAGACGGCGCGGTGATGACCATTAGCTACGGTAACTCTGAAGATGATTCGCAGGGCCATACCGGCACGCAGATTCGTATTGCGGCCTACGGTCCACATGCGGCAAACGTTGTAGGCCTGACCGATCAGACGGACTTGTTCTTCACGCTGAAGGATGCAATGGGTATTCAGTAACCGCAACCAGCAGCCACGACAATCCCCGCAACAGCGGGGATTTTTTGTTTGAAGAAGAAGTCGGACTACAATCCGCGCTGGGCCATCAGGCGCGCTAAATCCACCAGTCGATTAGAGAAGCCCCACTCGTTATCGTACCAGGCAAGGATTTTCACCAGGTTGCCGCCAATCACCAGCGTAGACAGCCCATCAATGATCGATGAACGCGGATCGCCTTGATAATCACTGGAGACCAGCGGTTCATCGCTGTACCCCAAAATGCCTTTTAATGGACCTTCAGCGGCCGCGGCTTTGAAAGCACTGTTCACTTCTTCAGCCGTCACATCACGTTTCAGCGTCACGGTTAAATCGACTATCGATACCACCGGCACCGGCACGCGTAGCGAGTAACCGGTCAAACGGCCATCCAGTTCGGGGATCACGCGGCCCAGCGCTTTAGCCGCGCCGCTGGAGTAAGGCACTATCGATAAGGCCGCTGCGCGAGCGCCGCGCAAATCTTTCTCCGGCTGATCGTGCAGCACCTGGCTGTTGGTGTACGCGTGAGTGGTGTTCATCAAGCCGTGCTCAATACCAAATGCCTGATGTAAAACCTGGGCTGCGGGCGCCAGGCCATTGGTGGTGCAGCTGCCATTACTCACCACAAAATGCTGCTCAGGATCGTAACGCTGATCGTTCACGCCAAGCACAATTGTCAGGTCATCGTTCTTGCCTGGCGCGGAGATAATCACGCGTTTCGCACCCCCGCGGGTGATATGCACCGCCGCTTTATCGCGGTCGGTAAAGAATCCGGTAGCCTCAATCACAATGTCTACGCCAACGTCACGCCAGCGGATATTGGCCGGATCGCGTTCGCTGAACACGCGCACGGGCTTACCATCAATACGCAGTTCACCTTCACCTGCTTCAACTTCTGCGGGCAATCTGCCCAGCAGCGAATCGTGTTTCAGCAGATGCGCCAGCGTTTTGCTGTCGGTGAGATCGTTAATAGCAACGATCTCAATATCATCACTGCCCAGCGCGGCGCGGAACACGTTACGTCCGATACGGCCAAAACCGTTAATGCCTAACTTGATCATCATTGACTCCTTATCCGAAGTGGTTGCAGTCAATGTAGGCTGATGCCGTGATGGCGTAAACGACAAAAAAGGATCACTTTACGCCAATTTACGACACTGAAAGCGCTGGCGATATTCACCGGGCGTGAGATGCAGTTGGCGCTCAAAACTGCGTCGCAAATTGATGCTGCTGCCAAAGCCGGTTTCCATGGCAATACGATCCAGCGTATCGCGGCTCTGCTCCAGCATTTCACGCGCCGCTGCCAGGCGGGCTTCCGCCACGAAACGGGCAGGCGAGGCGCCGGTCTCACGGGTAAACACGCGGGTGAAATTACGCGGACTCATGGCAACTTGCTCAGCCAGTTTCTCAACCGACAAGTCTTCAGCCAGGTTAGCACGTATCCAGCTTTGCAATTGGTTGATCGGGCCGGTGCCGGTAGGCTGCAACGGATAGCGGCTGAACTGCATTTGGCCGCCAGGACGACGCAGATACATCACCATATCCTGCGCAATATCGCGTGCCACGCTGAAGCCAAAATCCTCTTCAACCAGCGCCAGCGTCAGGTCAAAGCCAGAACTGACGCCGCCGGAAGTCCAGATGGGACCATCCTGAACATAGAGCGGCCCCCCCTCCACCTGCACGAGAGGATAGTGTGATTGCAGCGTGTCGAGCAGTCGCCAGTGCGAGGTGGCACGGCGTCCATCCAGCAATCCGGCCTCGGCGAGCAGCATTGCGCCACCGCAAATGGAGACCACGCGGCGCGCCTGCGGAGCGGCCAGCTTGATAAAATCCACCACCATAGTGCCTTCTTCGACGCTGTCACCGCGACCGGTGATCATGATGGTGTCCCAGGCCTGGCGGGGATCTAACTCCGCCAGCTTGAGGTCGGCCAGCAGATTAAGGCCTGATTGACCGTGGATCACTTGATGAGACTGAGTGGTGGCAATACTGACGCGATAACGCGGTTGGTCGATGCCGACCGGCAAGTGCATGTTGGCATGCATCAGGATATCGGCGATACCTGCCGCTTCGAACAGCATACCGCCATCGGGAACGATAACGAGGAAGTTTTTCATGGCGTAACCTGACTCATAAAACAAATTAAGCCAGATTATCGCACATCCTGATTACGTTTGGTTGTGATAAGGCCCTTGCGCCACCGAGTTGCGCTTAACTAACCTGCCCGGCATTAACGAGAGCGGGGTAATGGCTTCTCCATCCAGCATTTTGGTCAGTTGCATGAGCGCACTGGAAACCATCTCGGCCACCGGAACATGGACCGTGGTTAACGCGGGGATAAGAAACGGGGCGACGGGAATATCATCAAATCCCAGCAGGGAAACATCCTCTGGCACGCGCAATCCTGCATTGTGCAACGCGCAAGCCGCACCAATGGCCATATCGTCATTGCTGGCCACCAGCGCGGAGAACGGCACTTTTCGGCGTAACAGTTCTTCTACCGCTTGTTGGCCGCTGACGCTGGTCCAGCATCCATCCAGCATCAGGTTTTCGTTGTATTCGAGTTGATTATCCATCAACGCGGAAATAAACCCCTTATGACGGCTTAACCCAGTATGTGAACTGCCCATCCCTTTAATAAACGCAATGTCTCTGTGCCCTAATGCAATAAGGTGGTTCACCGCGTTGAGCGTGTCATTTTCGTGGTCGGCACAGACAGAATATTGCGGATGCTTCTTCAGGCGACGATTTAAAACGATTAAAGGCTTACTCATAGCAGGAATAAGGGCATCAATATCGTCCACGCTTAAATAGCGCGGATAGATGATCACCGCATCGCAGCAGCTATCAATCAGAAAGTTAATCGCGTCACGCTCTTGCTGCGCATTGTGCTTACCATCGGCCAGCACCAATTGTGACCCAAGTTTTTCCGTCATGGTAGCAGCCTGAAATAACAACTCGGTGAAAAACGGGCCGTTATACAGCGTGTTGGGTACCATCAAACCAATGCTATGGGAACGGCTGGTGGCCAGATTGCGCGCGAGCAGATTCGGGCGATAATCCATCTCGTCTATGGCCAGCATCACACGATCCCGCACCGTTTTAGACACATAAGCATGCCCAGCCAGCACGCGGGACACGGTTGCTTTTGAAACGCCAGCGCGTTTAGCAACATCAAGCATTGTAGTCATTTCGCTTCCTTTTCAGCGTACCTGTGCATTGTAACGCAAAAAACACCGTTGAAAACCTCACTCACGCCTTGTTGAACTTTTTAAATGCTATTCAGAATAATAACCCTAGATGACAAGTGAATTATTATCACGATGAAGTTAACAATAATATGAAACCGGTATCAGATTATACCGTTATCGCCGTGTTAAATAAAAATCCAACGGTTTGAGTTATGGATCACAAAAAGAACAAATGAATCTGTAACCGGTTGCAGAGTGGCGCATCGAAGCGTAATTATTTAAAAAAAACGGAGGGTGTCATGGTGAAAATTCTATTGTGTTGTTCCGCAGGTATGTCAACCAGCATGGTGGTACAAAGAATGCAGAAAGCCGCTACGCAGCTGGGTTTAGAAGCCAAAATTGATGCCGTTGGCATGGAAGAGTTCAGTGAAAAAATCGCCGAGTATGACTGTTGCCTGCTGGGCCCGCAGATCAAATATAAATTGGCTGATTTTGAACGTCAGGCGCAGGAATATCACAAACCGGTTACCGTCATTAATACCATGGATTATGGCATGCTGAATGGCGAAAAGATTTTGCAGTCGGCGCTCGCCCTGATTGATGCCAATAAGGGGGCATGATGAGTACACTGGCTGACTCTTTATTTGGCGTGATTGAGAACCGTATTAGTCCCATTGCCGCGCGGCTCTCTTCGCAGCGGCATGTGGTGGCAATTAAAGATGGCTTTATTGCCTCGATGCCGTTCCTGATTGTCGGCTCATTTATGCTGCTGTTCTCCCATCCGCCATTCAGTCAAGACAGCCAGTGGGGATTCGCCCAATGGTGGCTGGGCATGGTGAAACAGTACAACGACCAGCTGATGATGCCCTATAACATGACCATGGGCATCATGGCGGTGTTTATTACCAGCGCGATTGCTTACAACCTGGCGCAAAGCTACAAACTCAATGGTTTGATGGCGGCGCTGTTGTCGCTCATGACCTTTCTGGTGGTGGCGGCGCCGCAAAAAGATGGCGCATTGTCCGTGGCGTCGCTGGGCGGGGAAGGGATCTTCACCGCAATTCTGATCAGTCTTTACTGCACCGAAGTCATGCACTGGCTGGTGAAATTCAACATCGGTTTCAAACTGCCTGAACAGGTGCCACCGAAGATTCGTCAGTCATTTGATTTGCTGATTCCTATCATGGTGATTTTCCTCACACTCTATCCACTGAATCTGTTTATGGAGAGTCACTTTGGCCTGTTAATTCCTCAGGCCATCATGTCGGTGTTTGCGCCGATTATCTCGGCAGCCGATTCACTGCCTGCGGTGTTGATTGCCGTGCTGCTGTGTCATCTGTTGTGGTTTGCCGGTATTCACGGCGCCGCGATTGTCGGCGGTATCCTGCAGGCATTCTGGCTCAGCAATTTGGGTCTGAACCAGGAAGCGTTAAACGCCGGCCAGGAGATCCCCAAAATCTTCATTGAGCCGTTCTGGCAATTCTTCATTACTGTCGGCGGATCGGGCGCCACCATGGGATTGGTGATTCTCTATCTGCGCAGCCGCTCAGCGCATTTACGTTCCATCGGCCGTCTTGGCCTGGTGCCGAGCATGTTCAACATCAATGAGCCGATTATTTTCGGCTCGCCGGTGGTGATGAATCCGCTGCTGTTTATTCCCTTTATCACTACGCCACTGATCAACGCGGTGATCGCCTGGACGGCCACCCGCACCAATCTGGTTAATCATGTCATTTCTCTGGCTCCGTGGACCACGCCGGGACCAATTGGCGCGGCCTGGTCAACAGGATGGGACTGGCGTGCCGTGGTGTTAGTGGCATTCCTGATTTGTTTATCCACGCTGATTTACTACCCGTTCTTCAAAATGTATGAACGCCAGCTGCTGGCGCAGGAAGAAGAAATGGCGCACGAAAAATTGGCTGAGGAGATGAAGTAATGCAAGAGATACAAGAAATGGAAAGCACGGTCATGGAGCTGATTATCCATGCCGGGGAAGCGCGTTCGTCTTCGATGCAGGCGCTGCAAGCAGCCAGAAAACAAAATTGGGAGGAAGCCGATGCGCTGCTGGGGAGTGCGCGTGACGCCGCACGCGCGGCCCACAAAATTCAAACCGCGTTAATCGGTGCGGATGAGGGCTGCGGCAAAATTCCCGTCAACCTGATCATGGTGCATGCGCAGGATCATCTGATGAACGCCATGCTGTGCCGTGATTTGGTAGAAGAGCTGATTTATCTGCATCGTCAGGTGCAGGAATTATCAAAAACACAGATGCAGTAAGACGCGGTGAATCACATTTAAGGATCGATTATGTCTAAATTACCGGCAGATTTTCTTTGG
Organism: Pantoea rodasii; assembly: GCF_002095465.1. Classification (GTDB taxonomy): domain Bacteria; phylum Pseudomonadota; class Gammaproteobacteria; order Enterobacterales; family Enterobacteriaceae; genus Pantoea; species Pantoea rodasii. The sequence continues at coordinate 398,097 of NZ_MLFP01000086.1, forward strand.
GGTGGCGCGGTTGCCGCTCATCAGGTTGAAGGCGGATGGAACGAGGGCGGCAAAGGGCCGAGCATTGTAGATGTGCTGACCGGCGGCGCACACGGCATCGAGCGCGAAATCACCGCAGGGATTGTTGACGGCAAGCACTATCCCAACCATCTGGCCACCGATTTTTACCATCACTACAAAGAAGATATCGCGCTGTTTGCCGAGATGGGTTTCAAATGTTTCCGCACCTCGATTGCCTGGACACGCATCTTCCCTAACGGCGACGAGCTGCATCCCAACGAAGCGGGCCTGCAATTCTACGACGATATGTTCGATGAACTGCTGAAATACGGCATCGAACCGGTGATTACGCTTTCGCACTTCGAGATGCCACTGCATCTGGTGCAGGAATACGGCGGCTGGCTCAATCGTGAATTGATCGATCTCTTTGTGCGCTACAGCGAAGTCGTGATGAAGCGCTACAAAGGCAAAGTGAAATACTGGATGACCTTTAACGAGATCAATAACCAGCGTAACTGGCGTCGCCCGCTGTTTGGTTACAGCAACTCCGGCGTGATTTTCACCGACCATGAGAAGCCGGAAGAGGTGATGTATCAGGTGCTGCATCATCAGTTTGTTGCCAGCGCCAAGGTGGTGAAGCTCGGTCACCAGATTAATCCCGACTTCAAAATCGGCTGCATGCTGGCGATGGTGCCGCTCTATCCGTGGTCATGCCACCCTGACGACGTGATGTATGCGCAAAAATCGATGCAGGAACGCTATCTGTTTGGCGACGTGCACATGCGCGGTGCCTATCCTTCATACATTTTGAAAGAGTGGGAACTTCGCGGTTTCAATATCGAAATGAGGCCGGAAGACGCGCAAACCCTGCGTGACGGCTGCACCGATTATCTCGGCTTTAGCTATTACATGAGTAACGCGGTGGAGTTCGCGAGTGCCAACCGTGCTGATAACGCATTGGAAGCCTTCCCTGGCAGCCGTAAAAATCCACATGTTCAAGCATCTGACTGGGGGTGGCAGATCGATCCGGTTGGCCTGCGCTACACGCTCAACGCATTGTATGAACGTTATCAAAAGCCGCTGTTTATCGTTGAGAACGGCTTTGGTGCGGTGGATCAACGCGAGCCAAACGGTGAGGTCAATGATGACTATCGCATTGACTACCTGCGTGAGCACATCGAGCAGATGAAAAAAGCAGTGCTGGAGGATGGCGTCGACCTGATGGGCTTCACGCCGTGGGGCTGTCTCGATTGCGTGTCGTTCGGCACCGGCCAGTACAGCAAACGCTATGGCTTTATCTATGTGAACCGCAACGACGATCAAACCGGGGATTTTTCCCGCTCGAAGAAGAAGAGTTTTGCCTGGTATAAGGACGTAATTGCCAGCCAGGGTGAAACGCTGTAATCCTCTGTGCCCGGGCGCCATGCCCGGGTTAACACTGAGGTCCAACACAAGACATCCGGCAGTCACCCTCCATTCCGATCGGCATTGCCGGATTGATTTCAATTTCTCAGCACCAACCAGCAACCCCTATCATCCACGCGGTGAGGCCTGATGCTGCCTGAAACAGTGTTTTCGGCCCACCTGATTGAAACCTAAGGGAGTTACATCCTATGCCAAATAAGATCAAGATTGTCACTATCGGTGGCGGTTCCAGCTATACGCCAGAGCTTATTGAAGGACTCATCCTGCGCAAGGATCAGTTGCCGATTGCGGAGCTGTGGCTGGTGGATATTGAGGACGGCGCAGAGAAAATGGAAATCGTTGGCAGTATGGCCAGGCGCATGATCGCGGCTGCCAAACTGGACTGGCAGGTGCATCTTTCTCTCGATCGTAAGGAAGCGTTAAAGGATGCGGATTATGTCACCACCCAATTCCGCGTCGGGTTATTGGATGCGCGCTTAAAAGATGAAGTGATTCCTTTAGCCAATGGCATGCTCGGTCAGGAAACCAACGGCGCGGGCGGAATATTTAAAGCGTTTCGCACGGTTCCGGTGATCCTTGCGATTATCGAAGACATGCGTGAACTTTGCCCGAATGCCTGGCTGGTGGATTTCACCAACCCGGCGGGCATGGTGACGGAAGCGGCGATTAACTATGGCAAGTGGGAGAAAACCGTTGGGCTATGTAATGTGCCGTTTGGCCATATCACGCAAGCCTGTAGCGTACTCGCTGCCAACGAAAACGATCTCTATTTCAAATTCGCCGGCCTGAATCATTTCCACTGGCACCGCGTTTGGGATCGGCAGGGCAATGAACGCACCGCAGAATTGATTGAGAAAATCTACTCTCCAGACCAGCAGGAAAAAAGCGATGAAGGTCTGAAAAATATTCACCAAATTCCCTTCAACTTTGATCAAGTGAAACATCTCGGCCTGCTGCCTTGTGGCTATCACCGTTATTACTACCTGCAGGAACCGATGCTGGCGCACGCCATAGAAGAGTTCGATAACTATGAGACCCGCGCTGAGGTGGTGAAGAAAACCGAAGCGCGTCTGTTCGAACTCTACAAGGATGTGAATTTAAACTATAAGCCTGAAGAGTTGAGTCAGCGGGGCGGGGCGCACTACAGCGATGCGGCATGCGATTTAATTGCCTCCATCCAGAACAACAGCGGCAAACTGATGGTGGTTTCAACGCGCAATCATGGCGCGATAGCCGATTTGCCCTTTGACTGCGTGGTAGAAGTGACGGCGGCTATCACCTCACACGGTGCCGAACCGCTGCGCTGGGGAGCCTTACCGCCTGCGGCGCGCGGCATGATCCAGTTGATGAAAGCCATGGAAGAAACGGTCATTGAAGCGGCTGTCAGCGGGGATTATGGTGCTGCACTGCACGCTTTCACCATCAATCCGTTGATCCCGGCGGGCGATACCGCCATTAAGGTGCTGGACCAGTTGCTGTATGCGCACAAAGCGTATCTGCCGAATTTTGCGCATAAAATCGTTGAAATTGAGCGGAACCAGCCAGAAGTGGTGGCCTTTGTTGATCGGTTGCTCGCCGACAGAGCCGCGCATGCGTAGTCATTAATCCCTTATGCCGCCGGTGAAGGCGGCATTGGGAACGTGATGATGCGCAACCACTCAATCGAGGTTTTGACCAGATGTCACGGTATCGGCGATACCAATTCGCCACTGCTCCGGGGGGAGTGTCCCGTTAACGGCAAAATCACCCACAATGCGATCTTTATAGATGCGCGGGTTGTGTGACGAAAGCGTGCGAACATTGCGCCAGAATCGGTCAAGTGCCAACGGTTTTAACGTGGCGGAGGCACCCAGCGCGTCAAACAGTGTGGAGCTGGCGTTCAGCAGTAAATCGGTGACCACGTTAAGAGACTGTGATACCTCCAGTTCAGCAAGGGCGACAGCATGGGCAAGCTGCGACGGATCGTTTTGTTGTTGCGAATCGAAGGCACGCTGTAGGGCTTGCGCGGCATGCAGAACAATAGCGCCACTGGTGTAGGCCGCACTGCGTAACCGACCGACCACCTGCAGCACCTGTGCATCTTCCGCCGCGCGCGGCGCATTGCCGTTGCTGTAAGTACGCGTTCGAGCAGCAACCTGGGCCGCAACTTCACCGCTTTGGGCGCGGCCAATGCCCGCCAGCGTGGCCAAATGGATTAATTGATAGAACGCGGGGGAATAGCCAAAATGCGCTTCCTGGCTGATATCAGCTTGCTGGATGGCGACATTGTCAAAGATCGCTGTGCCGCTGGCGGTGAGCGTTTGACCAAAGCCGTTCCAGTCATCCAGCACGGTGACGCCCGGTGCGGTGCGGGAAACCGTGACCGAAACGCCCTGGTCATGTTCATCGGTCAAGCCGACATTGATCCATTCTGAGTAGAGTGAGCCGGTGGTATAAAACTTTTTCCCCTCCAGACGCCAGTGGTCGCCGTTGCGTTGAATGCGGGTAGTGAACACTGATTGCCGCGCCTCGCCGGTTTCACTCCAGGCCGGTCCAATGATGTCGCCACGTCCAATCCTGGCTAACCATTGTTCTTTAAACGCAGGATCGCGGCTGCTCAACACATTCTCGACAAAACCGAAATGGCCACGCAGGGATTGCACCAAATTGGAATCCGCTTCACCCAGCTCAATCAGTAGATTAAACAACTCGGGCAGCGTCGCGCCCTGTCCGCCCTTGAGGGTTGGCACCCTTAGGGCGGTGAAGCCACTCTGTTTCAGCCATTCGATTTGTTCTGCCGGGGATTGGCGATGCAATTCACGTTCAATGGCACCGGCGCGAATACGGGCAAACAGGGGACGAAAGCGTTCTGCCAGTTGTTCATACTGTGCTGAAGGGCCGGTGCCCCATCCTGATTCGGTCTGCGACATGCTGCTTGCCTCCATCTGAATTCAACGTGTGATGACAGGCACTATGCATTTCCCTGACGCGGCCATTTTAATGTTTATTTCTGCTAAGTATATTAACGCAGGAATAAAGTATTTCTGTTTCCAGTATCTGGAACAGAAAATGATCTCTGACTAACCATTGCCATAAATGGTCTTTGCCCGACCGTTTTTCTATGTTCTATTCAGAAACGATTCCAAAAAAAACCATGAATTAAAATTTCCAGATAATTTCTTATTCGTAGATTTAGGTCCACGTTGAGAATGATGTCTGGCTTTTTTAAGGGAAGCCAAAGAGAGATGATGCGAATTTCCGTTCGTCGATTAGTAATGCCCATTTTCACGCTATTGGTCAGTGCGATTGGGCAACCCATAGCTCAGGCGCAAACACCCCAGTACAGTGATGGCACTCTTGTTTACCTGCATGAGCAAGAGCCTCCCTGCTTGTGGGGTGGCTGGGTGCAACAGGCCTATTTGGCTCGTCAGGTATTCGATTATTTGGTGAGTTACGATAACGGAAAAATACGCCCGTGGCTGGCAACCCGTTGGAGTGAATCGGCCGATCGTAAAACGATTACTTTTCATTTGCGCCATGATGTCAAATTTACCGATGGCGATATTTTTAATGCCGATGCGGTTATTGATAATTATCCAGCATGGCAGAAAGGTATTGGCTGGCACGGTTTTACCTACATGACGGGATTTACCAAAGTCGATGATTACACCGTAGCGCTTCATTTATCCGAACCTAACCCTGAAATATATAATGTGCTGGCAAATGGTCATTATGGATTTCAATCGCCGGATTCACTGGCACATAACAGTAGCGAAGATAAATGCCTGCGTCCTGTAGGAACCGGGCCGTGGAAAGTCGCACGTTGGGTGAGGGGAGAAGGCATCAGCTTCGTGCGCAACGATGATTATCAATGGGCACCGCCCAATGCACAGCACAACGGTCCTGCTTACATCAAACATCTTGAGTGGAAATTTGTGCCTGACGCCACCACGCGCTGGGGCGCTTTGGTGAGCGGCGGCGCGGATGTCATTTATCAGCCGCCTTCCGCCCAATGGCAAGCCTTGCAACGTGACTATCAGACCCTTTCATATGTGGCGACCGGACGGCCACAAGCCTTCTCATTCAACGTGCAGCGTGGACCGTTTACTGATCAACGGGTTCGCCAGGCTTTTGCCTATGCGTTGGACCGCAAACAAATCGTCAAAACGGTGTTTAAGGGTGCGGTTCCCTATGAAGCAACGGTTCACTTAGCCAAAGCACACCGCTTTACCTCAATGTTAACGATCGTTATGCACTGAACCTCACCAAAGCTAATCAGCTGCTGGATAGCGCCGGCTGGACCGGGCGCGATGCGGCCGGCTATCGCACGAAACAGGGCAAAACGCTGGCGGCACGGCTGCCGTTTATCCAGGCGATTATCGATCAGGAAGGCGCGCTAATGCTGCAAGCGGTGCAAGATCAGGTCAAACGTGTTGGCATCAAACTGGTGCTGATTCCGCTCACGCAGACCGAAGGGTTTGCTGGCGCACGTTCGCGCCCGGAAGACAAAGAGATCAGCTTTGGTTACTGGGTGTGGCCGTCACCCAATATCCTCGACATTGTTTACAACCATACGCTGAATGGCGCCTTCAACGGCAATAACACCACCTTCTTCAACAATGCCGAAGTCGAAGCGCAGATCCTTGATGCGCAGCGCGATCCCGATCCCCAACGCCGCCAGCAAAAGTTTGATGTGTTGCAAAAGTGGTTTGATGACCAGGCGATCGCCATCGGCGGCTACAACTTCACCTACAACGTGGCGATTGCCCATCACGTCCGGGGGCTTTGGCAAGACCAGGGCAATGGCTTACTCAACTTTAACGATGCATATTTTGTGCAGGAGAAACCATGAGTGATGTTACTTCACCACAACTCCAGGGGCCGTCGCGCGCGTTGCCGGGCCGCATAGCCGTTCGCATTGCATCCGCGCTATTTGTGCTGTGGGGCACCATTACCGTCACGTTTCTGGTGCTCTCGGTGTTGCCGGGCGATCGCGCCACCATCCTGCTCAACATTACTTCCGGGCAGGTTATTGAGCGCACGCCCGCGGAGCTTGCCCCGATCAATGCCCAATACGGCTTTGATAAACCTATCGCGCAGCAGTATCTCCACTACTTCTCGCAGCTGTTGCAGGGTGACCTCGGCTTTTCCTTTGAGTTGCAACGCCCGGTCACGCACATCATCGCGGAGCAGCTGTTGCCCACCTTTAGTCTGGCCATTGCAGCGCTGCTGCTGGCATGGCTAATAGCGATCCCCTGGACGCTGTTTACCGCCGGACGCGGACGCAAAGTGGGTGCGCTGGGATCAGCCGTGGAAACCATCATGGCGGGATTACCCCAGTACTGGATTGGCATTCTGTTGCTGATCGTGTTCGCCATCGGTTTGCGTTGGTTTCCGGTGGTGGGCGGCACCACGCTGTGGGGTACCGTTCTTCCCGCTATTACACTGGCCATCCCGCTGGCCGGATTTATTGGCCATGCGTTGCGCGGAGAGTTCGAACGCAGTATGCAGCAACCGTTTGTACTGTCCGCCAGAGCGCGCGGCATGAGTCTGGCCAGCGTGCGCCTGCGTCATGTGCTGCGACACGCCCTTATTCCGGCCATTACCCTCAGCGGATGGGCGATTGGCAACCTGCTGTCAGGCGCGGTGCTGGTGGAAGCCGTGTTCGCACGTCCGGGACTGGGCAATGTGCTGGTCAATGCCGTCAGTAACAAAGATTTCGCGCTGGTTTCAGGCATCGTGATTCTGATCAGCTTCCTCTACATCATCATCAACCTGGTGGTCGATCTGATTTACCTGATCGTCGACCCCCGTTTGCGAGGTCAATCATGACGACTCATCTCTCTGATTATGCCGGCTTGAAATCCCGGCGTTCCCTCTGGCAACAGCTGCGGCGGCTCAGCGGCGGGATTCCGTTCTCGGTGCTGTTGGCGGGGTGGGTGGCGCTGTTCTTTATTGTGGCGGCTATTGCCCCGGCATGGCTGGCGACGCATGACCCTTTTACCACCGATCTCTATCGCGCTTTGCAGGCACCGTCACTGGCTAACTGGCTGGGTACGGATGATATTGGCCGCGATCTTTACAGTCGCATCATCTGGGGAACTCGCCAGTCGCTGTTGATTGGCATCGGCGCCATGGGCATTGCGTTGTTTGGCGCCGTGGTGCTGGGGTTCAGCGCGGCGCTCGGTCCACGCTGGCTGGCGGAACCGATTAATCGTCTGCTGGAAATTTTGCTGGCATTCCCGACGTTACTGCTGGCGCTGCTGTTTGTGGCGCTATTAGGCCCATCTGCCAGCAGCTTGCTGATCTCCGTGGGCATCGGCACCGCGCCGGGCTATGCCCGACTGGTGCGCGCGCAGGCCTTACAGGTGCGCCAATCTGGTTACGTGGAAGCCGCCCGCGCGCTGGGACACTCTTCGCCGCGACTGTTCCTGCAACATATTGTGCCCAACGTCTTTCGCCCATTGTTTTCGCTGGTTGCGCTAGGTATTGGGCAGTCCGTGGTGTGGGCATCCGGATTGTCATTTTTAGGCTTAGGCGTGGTACCGCCCTCGCCGGAATGGGGGGGCGTTGCTGGAAGCCGGAAAAATCAATGTCACGGTGGCCTGGTGGCTGGAGGTGCTACCGGGGATCGCCATCGTGCTGGTGGCACTGTCATTTACGCAATTAGGGCGCTACATCCAGCAGCGAGCAGAGGGAGAGCACCGCGCATGAGTCACAACGTGATTGAAGTTCGTGGACTGAATATCTGGGCCGCCAACGATGAGAAAGCTCCGCGACATATTGTGAAGAACGTCAGTTTTAGTCTGCAACGCGGCCAGTGTCTGGCATTGGTGGGGGAATCTGGCTCGGGTAAAAGTGTGACGGCGCGTGCGCTAGTGGGATTGGCGGGTGAGCAACTTCAGGTGCAAGCCGAAGCGCTAACGTTGCAAGGCGAAACGCTGTTGGGACGCAGCGACCGCTGGTGGCAGCAGGTGCGTGGCGGCAAGGTCGGTTTCATTTTGCAGGATGCACTGGTGTCACTGGATCCGTTGCGTCCCGTCGGGAAAGAAATTGCCGAGGCGTTGGCCCTGCATGGCTGGGGCACGGCATCCAGTCGTCAGGCAAAAGTGCACGCGCTATTGGAAGACGTCGGCGTGCCCGAGCCGGCTTTTCGTGCCTCGCAGCGGCCGGGTGAACTGTCAGGCGGGCTGCGTCAGCGCGCATTGATCGCGTCCGCCATTGCCCTTCATCCCGAAGTGTTAATTGCGGACGAGCCGACCACAGCGCTGGATGTCACGGTACAAGCGCAAATAATCGAGGTGTTGCGCCAGATGCTTGACCGCGGCACCAGCGTAATCCTCATCAGCCACGACCTGGCAGTGGTGGCCAAAATCGCCGATCACATTTTAGTGATGCAGGGTGGCAGCATTGTGGAATCAGGTGACGCGCAACAGGTCTTACATCAGCCTCAGCATGCCTATACCCAAGGCTTGATTAACGCCATCCCCAGTGAGCACACCAAAGGGCAGCGACTTTCAGGGGGATCGCCTCAGCCGGTTTCTGCGTCGGTCGTAGCAGATCATGAAGTGTTGCTCGAAGCGCGCCATATCATTAAACGCTTTCGTGGGCATACCGCCGTAGCGGATGTTTCGTTTCAGCTGAAACGGGGTGAAACGCTGGGCATTGTCGGTGAATCCGGATCGGGTAAAACCACGCTTTCACGTATTGCGCTGGCGCTGGAAAGGCCTGATAGCGGCGAAGTGCTGTTTCGCGGCAAAGCCTGGAGCCATGCTACAGCGGCGCAGCAGCGCGCGACTCGCCGCCAAATTGCGGTGGTCTATCAGGATCCGCTCTCCTCATTCGATCCCCGCTGGCGGGTATCGGACATTTGCTGGATGTCATCGCGCTTGACCCGCATCCCGCCACGCAGACGCCGCGCGAACGCGCCATCAGCCTGCTGCAATCCGTCGGGCTCACTGCCGAGCACTTGCAGCAGTGGCCCGCCCGTATGTCAGGCGGACAACGCCAGCGTGTGGCGATTGCGCGTGCCATCGCCACCCACCCGCAAATCATTGTGCTGGATGAAGCGGTATCAGCATTGGACGTCACCATTCAGGCGCAAATCCTCGACTTGCTCAGTGATTTGCAAGCACAGCTGGGCGTGAGCTACCTGTTTATTTCTCACGATCTTGGCGTGATCCACCATATGAGCGACCGCGTGTTAGTGATGCAGAACGGCATCGCGGTTGAGCAGGGCGAGGCGGATGACGTGTTTTATCGCCCTCGCCATCCGTACACCCAGAAACTCCTTGCCTCGCTGCCCCGACTGGGTGTGGCGGAATTAGCCTGACCGAAACGGAGAGAGTATGTCTCGTGAACTGATTTATAACGGCTTTTTACACCTGACGCCTAACCATCATAGCCACGGCTACTGGCGTACCCCAGAAGGCAGGTACAGTATGGCTATAACCAGCTGGATGCCTATGTCAAAACGGTGAAAACCTTAGAGAAAGGCTTGTTCGATACGTTGTTTATTGCTGATGTGGTCGGGGTCTATGACATCGAATATGGCGATGGCAAAACCACGATCCGTGCAGGGACCCAGTTTCCTGAACCAGACCCGATCACTATTTTATCGGCGTTGGGCCTGGTCACTGAGCACTTAGGCTTGGTCGTCACCAGTAACGTAATCCAATCCCATCCTTTCTCGTTTGCTCGCCAGATCTCCACGCTGGACGAGTTCACGCGCGGGCGCATCGGCTGGAATATTGTCACTTCCTACCTCTCTAATGGCTTCCGCAACTACGGCTTCGATGAAATCGTGCCGCACGATGAGCGTTACGAGTGGGCGCAGGAATATCTGGATGTCGCCTACAAACTGTGGGAACTGTCTTGGGAGGACGGGGCTGTTTTGCATGATCCCGCCACTAATCGCTTTTTCGATGCCGATAAAATCCACAAAATTAACCATGCCGGTAAGCGCTACCGCGTTGAAGGGCCGCATATTGTCGAACCTTCGCCACAGCGCAGCCCGGTCTTTTTCCAGGCAGGCAATTCAGAGGCGGGACGTCACTTTGCGGCACGCAATGCGGAGGTCACTTTCCTGCCTTCGCAGACACCTGAAACCGCGCGAAAGGATATTGCCATCCTGAACCGCGATGTCGTGGATTACGGCCGGCAACCAGAGGATTTGAAAAAGCTGGTGATGCTCTCCACGGTGATTGGCTCGACGGAAGAAGAGGCAAAACGCAAGCAGCAGTATCTGTTCGATAATATCGATATTAATGCGTTACAAGGTTTTTATAGCGGTGGCTCGGGTATCGACCTCGCCAATATCGATCCCGACACGCCGCTCACCGAACTGAGTCGCCGTGAGGAGTTTAGCCAACATATGCGTTCGAAATTCCGCATCGCGGTGGACGCGGATTATGGTCAAGGACGTGTACTCACCTGGCGTGAATATCTCATTGAGCACGCTCTACTGCCGGGACGTTTCGCCGGTACGCCGGAACAGATTGCTGACAGAGTTCAGCAGTTTGCCGATGCAGGCGTCGATGGCTTCAACGTGGTGCCGGTCACGACATTGGGTTGGTGGGATGAGTGGGTTGAGCACGTCGTGCCAGTGCTGCAAAAACGCGGCCTGGCGCAGCGGGCTTATAAAGAGGGCACGCTGCGCGAGAAGATCTTTGGTAAAGAGAGCAAACTGCCCGCCTCACATCCGCAAAGGAGCTTGCGGCTGAAGTAACGTCCTGAAGAAAACCCACGCGACGCTGCGTGGGTTTTTGTTTATGCTCTGCGCCAGGGTAAATATTTTTCAAGGAGTGAAAAGTGAATAACCGTCTTGATGCCTTTCTCATGCATCCGCCCGCGATGCGTTTGCAAGGTATTGAACGCTTCAGCGTTGAATTTCTGTGGTTCGGCATAAAAGAAGCGCGTGCCTGTTTGTTCGCCGGATTGTTCTTTCTCTCCATCTTCTGCATTCCGCGCGCCGGCCTGTTCGGTATGGCCCGTTACGATGTGCTGCTGATTATTGCGCTAGCCATTCAGTTCATCATGGTCGCCGCCCGATTGGAAAGTTGGGATGAACTCAAAGCCATTACCTTGTTTCACCTGCTGGGCTTTGGGTTGGAGCTATTCAAAACCTCGTCCGCGATCGGATCCTGGCACTACCCGGAAGCCGCATGGAGTAAAGTGGGTGGTGTACCGCTGTTTACCGGTTTTATGTACGCCGCCGTAGGCAGTTACATCATTCAGTGCTGGCGTTTGATGGATTTGAAGATTCGCCACCATCCACCGATCGCTCTCGCAGTCCTGCTTTCACTGGCTTTGTACGCTAACTTTTTCACTCACCATTTTATCGGCGATTATCGTTGGTATATCGCCGCGGTCGCGTTGGGACTGTATGCGCGTTCTGAAGTGATTTTTACCCCCTACGATCGCCCTTTCCGTATGCCGCTTTTAGTGGCATTCATTCTGATTGGCTTTTTCATTTGGCTGGCAGAAAACATCGGGACATTCTTTGGTGTATGGCAATATCCCAACCAGATTGGCGCGTGGGCCACGGTGCATGTAGGAAAGTGGGGAGCATGGTCACTGCTGGTGATGATGACCTTTACCATCACGCTGTTTCTGAAAGATATTAAGAAACGGGTGCATATCGCGCAGTAAATAAAAAACCCACGCAGAGGCGTGGGTTTCGTTTTATGGCGTTAAGACCTTAGACGTTGAACAGGAAGTTCATCACGTCGCCGTCTTTCACGATGTACTCTTTGCCTTCTGAGCGCATCTTGCCGGCTTCTTTCGCGCCTTGCTCACCGTTGTAGGCTACAAAGTCATCAAAAGCGATGGTCTGCGCGCGGATAAAGCCTTTCTCAAAGTCGGTGTGGATTTTACCGGCTGCCTGTGGCGCGGTTGCACCCACTGGGATGGTCCATGCACGCACTTCTTTCACGCCTGCGGTGAAGTAAGTTTGCAGGTTCAACAGCGCATAACCGGCACGGATCACACGGTTCAGACCCGGCTCTTCCAGACCCAACTCCGCCATGTACTCATCACGTTCTTCGTCATCCAGCTCTGCGATGTCTGATTCAACGGCTGCGCACACGGGCACCACCACAGAACCTTCGGCTTCCGCAATCGCACGCACCTGATCGAGGAACGGGTTATTTTCAAAACCGTCTTCGTTGACGTTGGCGATATACATGGTTGGCTTCAGGGTCAGGAAGCTCAGGTAGCGAATGGCCGCTTTCTCATCGGCATCCAGCTTCAGTGCACGCAACATGCCGGCTTCAGACAGGTGCGGCAGACATTTTTCCAGCGCGGCCAGTTCAGCTTTCGCATCTTTGTCGCCGCCTTTGGCTTTCTTCTGGCAACGCTGAATCGCACGTTCACAGGTGTCGAGATCCGACAGCGCCAGCTCGGTATTGATGATATCAATGTCTTCGGCTGGGTTAACTTTGCCTGAAACGTGAATGATGTTGTCATTCTCGAAGCAGCGCACCACGTGGCCGATAGCTTCGGTTTCACGGATGTTGGTCAGGAACTGGTTGCCCAGACCTTCACCTTTGGACGCGCCTTTCACCAGACCGGCGATATCGACGAATTCCATGGTGGTAGGGACAACGCGCTGTGGCTTAACGATTTCGCTCAGCTGATCGAGGCGCAGATCGGGCATAGGCACCACACCGGTGTTCGGCTCGATGGTGCAGAACGGAAAGTTGGCTGCTTCGATACCCGCTTTGGTCAGCGCGTTGAACAGGGTGGATTTACCGACGTTCGGCAGGCCCACAATACCGCATTTAAATCCCATGGTCTGATTACCTTTATCACTGAGTGTGCGGCGCTGACAGGCAGCGACGACAGATTCAAAAAATTTCGCGCATTATACACAGAATTGCCTTCTGCGGCGCGGGAATTGGGCTTAGCCAGCCTTGAACGCATGCAGGCGGTTCATTGCCTTGATTTTGTCTTCTTTCAGCCACAACTCGGTACAACGCACCGCTTCATCCACGGCATCATCAATCAGCTTTTGCTCGCTGGCCGGGGGTTTACCCAGCACGAAGCCGGTGACTTTATTGCGGTCGCCGGGATGACCAATGCCGACACGCAAACGGTGGAAATTATTGTTGTTGCCCAGTTTGCTGATGATGTCTTTCAGGCCGTTGTGGCCGCCGTGGCCGCCGCCCTGTTTAAATTTCGCCACTCCCGGCGGCAAATCCAGTTCGTCGTGTGCCACTAAAATCTCTTCGGGCGTAATGCGGTAAAACGTCGCCATCGCAGCCACTGCTTTGCCACTCAAATTCATAAAGGTGGTCGGCACCAATAGACGCACATCTTCACCCGCCAGCGACAGGCGCGCAGTGTAGCCGTAAAATTTCGGCTCCTCTTTCAACGACTGATTGTTTCTGTCGGCCAGCAAATCCACATACCAGGCACCCGCGTTATGACGCGTTGCGGCGTATTCAGCGCCGGGATTGGCCAGCCCCACAATCAGTTTAATGCTGCTCACGATGTTTATCCTGTCTTGCTACGGAAAGGGCGATAGTTTACTGCCTGCAAGCAGGGATGACAAAGGGTGCTGTGAGGCGATGATATCGCTAAGTGATTAATCATTTTCTATCGAAATCAAGCCCCTGGCAGTAAAGAAATGTCAGAGATTGTGAAGGATGTGTGATCCTGTCCGCAACTTAACCCGCCGTCATTGCCTAAACTTATGGCAAGTTAACCATACGTGCTGTTTTGTTTTTTCATAAGGATGGAGGTGAATCATGAAACGTCAACAATGCCGCTTTGTAGGTAATGGCCTGATGTGTTTGGGTTTACTGACAATGGTGCTGGGCGTCGGTTATTCCATTATTAATCAACTGCCTGCATTAAATCTGCCGCAATTCCTCGCGCACGGTGCCATGTTCAGTATTTTTGTAGGCGCGCTGCTGTGGCTGGTGGGCGCGCGCGTCAGCGGACGTGAGCGCGTAGAAGATCGTTACTTCTGGCATCGTCATTATGGTGACAAACGTTGCCGCAGAGACCACTCCTCACATTAGGTGAGCGCCGCTTCTTGCACAGGCTGTAACTGCGTGAAGTAATGTTCGACGCGGTTACGGCCACTTGCTTTGGCGCGATACAAAGCCTCATCCGCTAACCCGAGTAATATCGGGAAAGTATGATCAAGATGATTGGCAGTAGCAAAGCCGATACTCACCGTATAGCAGACGTCATTGGGCTGCGACAGCTGTGCTGCCAGTCGGATACGCTCACACACCCGCTCCGCATACTCACTATCGCCGGGCAAAATCGCCGCAAATTCCTCGCCGCCCAGACGGGCAAAATGCCCCCCAGCGGGTAACAATGCCTGTACCACGTGACAAAAATCGATTAACACCCGATCGCCTTGCTGATGGCCGTAGCGGTCATTGATGCTTTTGAAATGGTCGAGGTCGAACAGCACCGCCGTATAAACGTAGGGTTGGGGAAGACGCGCGGTGCGTATCACTAATCTGTCTGCCTGCTCGAACAGGGCGCGACGGTTCCACACGCTGGTCAATGGGTCGTGAAGTGATGCCCGCTTGTGAGCAATTTGCGTGCGCTCGTTGACCATCGCCAAAATGGTAAAAGTCAGGCCAATCACAAACAGAATAGATTCAAGGATGACGTAGACCGAGAAGCTGGAACCGGCGATGGCACCCCGCACCGGTGTGGCGACAGCATCATCAAGAAAGATGCGCGCGACGTGAAACAGCAGATGGATCCACAACAATATCTGCGCGGGCCAAAAGGTGACTTGTAACGCATCACGAGATTGCCATAAGAGGCGGATCAGCGCGCCCGTATAGATGATGCAAAGCAGGCACATCACCAGCACACGCTTGGGTTGGCTGTCGTAAAAGGCAGGGAAGACGCAGAGAATAGCCCACAACAACCCACCGGCCAACCAGCTGAATCCTAGTGGTTTCTTGCAAAAGACGCGAAAGGCGTTGAGCAAGTTACCGTAGGCCAGCAACATCAGCACGTTACCCACCGCAATCGGCAGGAAGATAAATCCGGCACTGCGCAGGCTGCTGAGAAACACGGCGCCCAGCGTCAGAATCAGTGCCAAAGTGGTGCAGCCCAATACGCGATCGTACTGTGCACCGACCCAGGCGAACACCAAAATAATGCTCAAAAACCCCAGCACATAGAGCTCACAAACAAACAGCGTGTAGATGTCGAGAGTCATAGTGGTCGGAGTTCTCAGAAAAAGTGTGGAGAAAAATACCACTAATCAATGGCCCGCTAAAGCGCAGCGTCGCATGTGGATTGAAAAGAGTGTAAGGCAGGGAGAATAGCGGGTTTTAACGAAATTTATCGCGAAAATATCTGCGGCGAAAGCGGCTTAATCGGTAAATGAAGCTGATTGATGGCAATAAAAAACCGGGCGCGAGGCCCGGTTCCATGCAATGTATTAATGTTCGAACATTGCGGAGATAGACTCTTCGTTACTGATACGGCGAATCGCTTCGGCCAGCATGCCAGAGAGCGTTAAGGTACGCACGATTGGCAGGGCTTTCATCTCGTCAGACAGCGGAATGGTATCGCACACGATAACCTGATCGATCACTGACTTACGCAGATTTTCCACCGCGTTGCCAGAGAAGATTGGGTGAGTCGCGTAAGCGAAGACACGTTTCGCGCCGCGCTCTTTCAGTGCTTCAGCCGCTTTGCACAGCGTACCGCCGGTGTCGATCATATCGTCGACCAGTACACAGTCACGACCTGCAACGTCACCGATGATGTGCATCACCTGAGAAACGTTCGCGCGCGGGCGACGTTTATCGATGATAGCCATGTCAGTGTCGTTGAGCAGTTTGGCGATAGCACGGGCACGTACTACACCACCGATATCTGGTGAAACCACAATCGGATTTTCCAGACCAATCTGCAGCATATCTTCCAGCAGGATTGGGCTACCGAACACGTTATCAACCGGGACATCGAAGAAGCCCTGAATCTGTTCGGCGTGCAGATCAACCGTCAGAACACGGTCAACACCCACACTGGAGAGGAAATCAGCCACCACTTTGGCGGTGATTGGCACACGAGCAGAACGCACGCGGCGGTCCTGACGGGCATAACCAAAGTAAGGGATTACAGCAGTAATACGACCAGCAGAAGCCCGACGCAATGCGTCGACCATCACAACCAGCTCCATCAGATTATCATTGGTGGGGGCACAGGTGGACTGGATGATGAAAATATCACCACCGCGTACATTTTCGTTGATCTGTACACTTACTTCACCATCACTGAAACGGCCGACAGCAGCGTCTCCGAGGCTAGTGTAAAGGCGGTTGGCAATACGTTGTGCTAGTTCCGGGGTGGCGTTACCAGCAAATAGCTTCATATCAGGCACGAGCAGAACCTCAGGCTTGGCGTCCAGAGAATGAACGGTTCAAAAGTAACCGGCGAATACTTTTGAAGCAATTCATACGGGTGTGTTAATGCGCGTCGTGCAGTGCCTGGAACAGGGCGGCACTGTCACGCATACGCTTAGAGCCCGGAAAGGGTGCGATGCAACGGCGAGATATTAAGCCCGCGCGCCACAAATCCGCAAATCCATTTCGGGGCAAGCTCCAGCACCTGACGAGCAGCGGATTCGGTGCTAAATTCAGCAAATACACAAGATCCGGTCCCGGTCAGGCGCGACGGCGCGTATTCTAGCAGCCAGGAAAGCAGCGCATCAACCTCGCGAAAACGTTTTCTTGCCACAGCTTCACAATCATTGTGAAAAGGACGCTGTAACAGTTCATCTAATGTGCGTATTGGTGAATTGCGCGTCAAGTCGGGATCGCGAAAGATATCGGGGGTGGCAATGCTGATGCCAGGATGCGCGACCAGATACCATTTTTCCGCCGGTTCAGCGGGTTGTATCTGCTCGCCAACCCCTTCCGCAAACGCCGCGTGACCCCGCACAAAAACAGGCACATCGGCACCGAGCGCCACCCCCAGCGTGGCTAACTCATCCACGCTGAGCTGGGTTTGCCACAGATGATTCAGTGCGACCAATACCGTTGCCGCATCAGAAGAACCGCCGCCCAAACCACCGCCCATTGGCAGGCGTTTATTCAGCGCGATGTTCGCGCCGGCGTGATGGGGTAGCGTTCCGCGTGCGGCGGCGGCCTGTTTTAGCATCAGCGCCGCGCGCACAATCAGGTTATCTTCATCCGCCACGCCGGGTAAGGGTGTCAGCAGCGTAATAGCATCGCTGCTGTCCGGCGTAATCTCTAACGCATCACCGTAGTCCAGAAACTGAAACAACGTTTGCAGATTGTGGTAGCCGTCAGTACGACGACCGGTAATGTAGAGAAACAGGTTCAGTTTCGCCGGGGCGGGCCAGGTGGTGATCATTTCGTGGTCCAGCTATCCATCCGCAGCTTGATGCGCTGGCCGCCTTCGGTCAGCTCCAGATTTGCAGGCAGCGGTGGATTAACCTTGCTGTCGTAATCCGAGATATTCACTTTCCACTGCTGGCCATTACGGCTGTAGTTTACGCTCTGCAACTGATAGCTGCTGTTGAGCTGATAATCTGTGGCATCACCCGGCAGGCCCATCATCCATTGACGCAGGTTTGCCAGCGGGATATCCATACCGGTTAACTGAGAGATCATCTTCTCGGCATCGTTGCTGACGTAGCGCTTGCCTTTGTTATCGACGATTTGCACCACCGAACCCTGGGCATCCAGCTGCAACTCGGTGCTGCCAAGCGGGTTAGTTAACAGCAGGCGATAGCGATCGGCGGCGGTTTGCTGCCAGTTAAAGCGCGCATACACTTTTTGCTTATCAGACAGATAAGCAAACGCACCGCGCGTTTGATACTGCGTGATTTTTTCAACGGCCTGCTGATGTTGCTGCCATTGGGGTGACGTGGTGCTGGGGCCGGGACCTTGTGGTTTGTTGATGCTACAAGCAGCCAGCAATACGCTGGCAAGGGGCAAAAGGCGCAACAGCTGGCGCGGGGGCAAATGCATCACGTGGTCGTCTCCTCAACACGTTTTTAATTCCTAACCGACAACGCTAACCATCCAATTCTGCGCCGTCAATGCTGATGTAAGGATAATTGCGCACGATCAGTTTAATCTTATTACAGTCATAGCCTTTGTATGGCTTTTCTTGATCTGTGGCATCTTGTAGAATGCGCAACACAAAACCCTGACAATCATTGGGACATCCCAAGCCGATCACCATGACGCTGCTAGCTCTCGGAATCAACCACAAGACCGCACCTGTTGCGCTGCGCGAACGCGTTGCGTTTCTGCCAGACTCGCTGGATCAGGCGCTTAACAGCCTGCTGTCCCAGCCGATGGTGCAGAGTGGTGTGGTGCTCTCAACCTGTAATCGCACTGAACTCTACCTCAGCGTAGAGCAACAGACGGATTTGCAGGAGAGACTGGTGCGCTGGTTATGTGAGTATCACGATCTGCGTGAAGAGGATGTCCGTGCGAGCCTTTACTGGCATCAGGACAACGCCGCCGTCAGCCATCTGATGCGCGTTGCCAGCGGTCTGGATTCGCTGGTGCTAGGCGAACCGCAGATTCTCGGGCAGGTTAAAAAAGCCCATGCGGATTCCTCGCGTGACCATGCGCTGAGCAGTGAGCTGGAGCGCATGTTCCAGAAAACCTTCTCCGTCGCGAAACGGGTGCGTACCGAAACCGAAATCGGTGCGAATGCCGTTTCGGTGGCCTTCGCGGCCTGTTCTCTGGCCCGTCAAATCTTTGAATCACTCAGCACCGTCAACGTGTTGCTGGTGGGTGCTGGTGAAACCATCGAGTTAGTGGCGCGTCATCTGCGTGAGCATAAAGTGCAGAAGCTGATGATCGCCAACCGCACCCGTGAGCGCGCCCAACTGCTGGCCAACGAAGTTGGCGCAGAAGTGATCGGTTTAGGCGATATCGAAACGCGCCTGGCGGATGCCGACATCATTATTTCCTCGACCGCCAGCCCGCTGCCGATTATTGGCAAAGGCATGGTGGAGCGCGCGTTAAAAGCGCGTCGTAACCAGCCGATGCTGCTGGTGGATATCGCCGTTCCTCGCGATGTCGAACCTGAAGTGGGCAAACTGGCTAACGCCTATCTGTACAGCGTTGACGATTTGCAGGCGATCATTGAGCAGAATATGGCGCAGCGTAAAGCCGCCGCCGTGCAAGCCGAAAGTATTGTGGTGCAGGAGAGCGGTGAATTTATGGCGTGGCTGCGTGCGCAAAGCGCCGGCGACACCATTCGTGAATACCGCTCGCAGGCTGACGACGTCCGTGCTGAATTGCAGGAGCGTGCCATTGCCGCGCTGCGTCAGGGCGCGGATGCCGAAAAAGTATTGCAGGACCTGGCGCATAAGCTGACCAACCGTCTTATTCATGCACCCACCAAATCACTCCAGCAGGCCGCGCGCGATGGCGACAGCGAACGCCTGCAGATCTTACGTGACAGCCTCGGATTAGAGTAATCTGGTCTGTCACGACCTATCACTGGGATACCCACAATTACATGAAGAGCTCTATTGTTGCCAAGCTGGAAGCCCTCCAGGAACGCCACGAAGAAGTGGAAGCGTTACTGGGCGATGCCGGCGTGATTGGCGATCAAGAACGTTTTCGCGCATTGTCACGTGAATATGCGCAGCTGACCGACGTAACGCACTGTTTCCGAGAGTGGCAGCAAGTGCAGGAAGATGTCGAAACCGCTGAGATGATGCTCGACGATCCCGAAATGCGCGAAATGGCCAGCGAAGAATTAAAACTGTCGCGTGAGAAACGTGAAGTGCTGGAACAGCAGCTGCAGGTACTGTTGCTGCCGAAAGATCCCGATGATGAACGTCCCTGTTTGTCGAAGTCCGTGCCGGTACCGGCGGGGATGAAGCCGCCATTTTGCCGGCGATCTGTTCCGCATGTACAGCCGTTACGCCGAAGCCCGTCGTTGGCAGGTGGAGATCATCAGCGCCAACGAAGGTGAACACGGCGGTTACAAAGAAGTGATTGCGCGCATTATTGGCGATGGCGCTTATGGCCGTTTGAAGTTTGAATCGGGTGGCCATCGCGTACAGCGTGTACCGGAAACCGAATCACAGGGCCGCATTCACACCTCGGCGTGCACGGTAGCGGTGATGCCGGAGCTGCCAGAAGCAGACATGCCGGAAATTAACGCAGGCGATCTGAAGATCGACACCTTCCGTTCATCGGGTGCGGGCGGTCAGCACGTTAACACCACTGATTCCGCGATCCGTATTACTCACTTGCCAACCGGTATTGTGGTGGAGTGTCAGGACGAGCGTTCGCAGCATAAGAACAAAGCCAAAGCGTTGGCCGTTCTGGGTGCGCGTATTCATGCCGCCGAAACCGCCAAACGCAACGCAGCCGAAGCGTCAACGCGCCGCAATTTGCTGGGCAGCGGTGACCGTTCAGACCGTAACCGCACTTACAACTTCCCACAGGGTCGTGTTACCGACCACCGTATCAACCTGACGCTTTACCGTCTGGATGAGACGATGGAAGGCAAGCTGGATACGCTGATTGAGCCGATTGTGCAGGAGTATCAGGCCGATCAGCTGGCGGCGCTGGCTGGACAAGACTGATGATGATTCGCCACTGGCTGAAGCAAGCGGTGGTTGTGCTCTGTGGCGGAGACAGCCCAAAACGGGACGCGGAAATCCTGCTGGGTTTCGTCACCGGAAAGTCGCGCAGTTGGCTGGTGGCGTTTGATGACACCGAACTCGACGCCGCTCAGTTGGCTCAACTCGATGCGTTACTGGCGCGTCGTGTTACGGGTGAGCCGATTGCGCATCTGGTGGGTGAACGCGAGTTCTGGTCGCTGCCGTTGCGCGTCAATGATGCCACCTTAATCCCGCGCCCTGACACTGAAGTGTTGGTGGAGCAGGCGCTGGCGCATCTGCCCGCCGCACCGGCCTCGATACTGGATCTCGGCACCGGCACCGGTGCCATCGCGTTAGCCCTGGCGAGCGAACGTCCCGACTGCCAGGTGATCGGCTGTGATCGTATTGCTGCTGCCGTGACCCTCGCTGAAGAAAATGCCCAGCGTTTGCACATCAGCAACGCCCGTTTCCAGCTCAGCCACTGGTTCAGCGAACTCCCCAGCCAACGTTTTGACCTGATTGTCAGTAATCCTCCTTATATCGATGCCACCGATGAGCATCTGCAGCAGGGCGATGTGCGTTTCGAACCGCTCAGCGCGTTGGTTGCCGAAGATGCCGGACTGGCCGATCTCCGCTTTATTATTCAAAGTGCCCCTCAATGGTTGCAGCCTGGCGGCTGGCTGTTGCTGGAGCACGGCTGGCAGCAGGACGAAGCGGTGCGCGCCATTATGACGCAGCACGGTTATCAGCAGGTCAGCAGCGTTAACGATTATGGCGGCAATCCGCGCGTCACTCTTGGGCAATTTTTTTGATTTAAGGAAGCATGATGGCAAGCTGGTACCCGCTGATTAAACATTTTCACCTCCTGACGGTTGCCCTCACCATCAGCTTGTTTCTCGTGCGTTTTTACTGGTTAACCACCGGTTCCGCGATGTTGCAGCGTCGTTGGGTGCGTATCGCGCCACACATCAATGACACTTTCCTGCTATTGAGCGGCGTGGGGTTGGTGCTGATCACCCACTTTTATCCGTTCTCACTGCAAGGAAGCTGGCTGACTGAGAAGCTGTTAGGGGTTATTATCTACATCGCCTTAGGTTCCGTGGCATTGAGCCGTCGCCCGCGCAAGATGGGGACACGTTGGATCGCCTGCCTGGTTGCAATCGTAGCACTGCTGATTGTGATTAAGCTGGCGATGACCAAAATGCCGATATTGGGGATAGCATGACCTCGCCAGAGCAACTTGATTACAATGAAACACCGTTGAGTGAAGCGGTGATTGGTGCGACCTGCGCCATACGCAATGATTTTTCCGCGCCCTCTGTGCAGCAACAGTTAGCGGCGTTAGTAGAAGAAGCCCGCGAGTATGTCAGCAACGAACAAGATGCCGACCTGCAGTTAGGCAAGCTGCTTGAACTGTTCTATCGTGAATGGGGATTTGGCGGCGCCAGCGGCGTCTACAATTTGTCCGACGCGCTGTGGATCGATAAAGTGCTGAAGAGCCGTCAGGGCACTGCTGTATCGCTGGGAGTCATTTTGCTGCACATCGCGGATGAGCTGGAACTGCCGTTGATGCCGGTGATTTTCCCGACCCAGCTGATTTTGCGTGCAGACTGGCTGGATGGCGAAATGTGGCTGATCAATCCGTTCAACGGTGAAACGCTGGATACCCACACGCTGGAAGTGTGGCTGAAAGGCAATATTAGCCCTACCGCCAAGCTCTACAATGATGATCTTGATGAAGCTAAGACCATCAACGTAATGCGTAAAATGCTGGATACGCTGAAAGCGGCGCTGATGGAAGAGAAGCAGATGGAACTGGCGCTGAATGTCAGCCAGGTGTTACTGCAGATTGATCCCGATGATCCCTATGAAATACGCGATCGGGGTTTAATCTACGCTCAGTTGGAGTGCGAGCATATCGCGCTCACCGATTTGACCTACTTCGTTGAGCAGTGTCCTGAGGACCCGGTCAGCGAAATGATTAAAGTGCAGATTCACGCAATTGAACAGAAACAGGTGACGCTGCACTAAGCGTCCCTCGATAAAAAGGAAAGGGCATGACTCAGAAAGTAGTGAATATTGGCGATATCAAGGTCGCAAACGATCTGCCATTTGTTCTCTTTGGTGGTATGAACGTGCTGGAATCGCGCGACCTCGCCATGCGTATTTGCGAACACTACGTAAAAGTAACCGACAAACTCGGTATCCCTTACGTGTTCAAAGCCTCATTCGATAAAGCCAACCGCTCATCGATCAAATCCTACCGTGGTCCGGGTCTGGAAGAGGGCATGAAGATTTTCCAGGAGCTGAAGCAGGCTTTCGGCGTGAAAATCATCACTGACGTGCACGAAGCTTCACAGGCGCAGCCAGTGGCGGATGTGGTGGATGTGATTCAGCTGCCTGCGTTCCTCGCGCGTCAGACCGATTTGGTAGAAGCGATGGCGAAAACCGGTGCGGTCATTAACATCAAAAAACCTCAGTTCGTCAGCCCTGGCCAGATGGGTAACATTGTCGACAAATTCGCTGAAGGCGGTAACGACAAAGTGATCCTGTGCGATCGCGGCAGCAACTTCGGTTATGACAACCTGGTTGTCGATATGCTGGGCTTCAACGTGATGAAGAACGTCACCAACAACAGCCCGGTGATCTTCGATGTGACCCACGCGCTGCAAACGCGCGATCCGTTTGGCGCAGCGTCAGGCGGCCGTCGTGCGCAGGTAGCTGAACTGGCACGTGCCGGTATGGCAGTTGGCATTGCGGGTCTGTTTATTGAAGCGCACCCAGAACCGAACAGCGCTAAATGCGATGGTCCTTCCGCGTTGCCGTTGGATAAGCTGGAGCCGTTCCTGGCGCAGATGAAAGCCATCGATGACCTGGTGAAGAACTTCCCAGAGCTGGATACCAGCAACTAATTGCTGAGTGCAGATGTGAGAAAGGCGCCGACAGGCGCCTTTTTTATGGCATCAAAACCAGGGTTGGGACGCTACAGCATAATCGTCAGCAAATAACCCGCAAACAGTGCCAGATGCGCGGCACCGTTGAGCACGTTGGTACGGCCCGTCGAAAATGAAATGTGGCACAGAATCAGTGCGGCACTCATGATCACCATCTGTGGCGGCTCAAGACCAAACACTAACTCCTGGCCGGTCAGCGTCGCGATGATGCTCACGGCAGGCACCGTCAAAGATATTGTCGCCAGCACCGAACCAAAGAACAGGTTCATGGCGCGCTGCACCTGATTCATCAATACCGCTTTAATCGCTCCCAAACCTTCTGGCGAGAGAATCAGCAGCGCGACCAGGAAACCGGTGAACTGTTCAGGTGCATTCAGTTCAGTCAGCAAACTTTCCAGCGTATTGGCGTTCATTTTGGTGACGCTGATAACGGCAATCAGATGCACAATCAGCCAAACGGTGTGCCACAACGAGCTGTGCGCTGATGGCTTACCATGATGCGGATCGCCATCATCACCTTCATCTTCGTGTTCGTAGACAAACAGGCTCTGATGCGTTTTGGTTTGAATCAGCAGAAACACGCCGTACATGGCCGCGGAAATCGCTGCGATGATCAGTGCCTGCGCGGTGGTGAAATTGCCGCCCGGCAGTGCGTTAGGGAATACCAGGACTAAAATCGCCAGCGGGAAAATGGCGATCATGTACTGCTTAACCCCCGCCAGATTGACGTACTGCGTGGCAAATTTACGGCCGCCCAGCAGCAACGCAAAACCGACCAGGCCGCCGGTCACTATCATAATGATGGAGTAAAGCGTGTCGCGCATTAAGGCCGGTGCGGCATCGCCGGTGGCCATAAGCGCGGAGATCAGGCTGACCTCCAGAATCACCACAGATAAACTGAGAATCAGTGAGCCATAGGGTTCACCCAGGCGGTGTGCCAGTACGTCAGCATGTCGCACCACGCTAAATGCACTGCAAAGAATGGCTACCAGCGCCAATAGGTTGATGCCGATAACGGGCATCAATGACGTTTGACCGCCAAAGAAGCTCAGCACGGTCAGGGCAATAATAGGAAAAATCAGCGAGTACTCGGTGTGTCGGGTTTTCTCATGTGTAGCCATTCACCATCCTCTCCGGCAAAAACAACAAAAACAGGCGATCAGTGCCTGATAAATATAATGACTTTTATGACGCTACGCAGTGTAACTTTTCAACAATTGTGTTGCAGGCTTTTTACGCGACTTTACTTTAGTGCCTTTTTATCGCTAACACAGTGAAAGTGTCAGTTATCCCACGATAACAGGCTAAATTCATCGAGTTGAGAAATAATTAAAGTTTATTATCTTCGTGAATAAAGCCAAAATTTGTGAGGATTAATAGTCTTTATTCTGCTTATGACTGAATTGATGAAGGTGGATTGAGTAAAGTACGTGTTTATCGCCCTGGCTTGGACTGGGAGGCGAAAAGGGACGGATCAGATCATTCATTCGCTCGTAAAATCTGACCTTCGATCTTCACTTTATTTAAGTTCTTCACCAGGCAGCCGATGCTATTTACAAAGAATTTCCCCTTTGTGATCGGGGTCAATCTTGAAACTATTGTTAAAAATGCATTAATGTCTTCTCTTAAGTCGACGAACGCGTGTTGCCTGTAAGACATCTTTTTTGAGGAGCCGAACCGACAGGATGTCAGCGCAGTAGAGGAGGTCGCATTGTTAACCCGGGAATTTCTGTTAAAAGCCGATTGTAAAACGTCATTTGGTGATATCGACGAGTCGCTGCTGTGGAGCTGTGAAAAGCGCGCCGCATCGCTGGCTGCCACGCTTGCCTGTCGCCCTGACCAAAGCCCGGTGTGGATTTTTGGCTACGGTTCCCTGATGTGGAACCCAGTATTTGAAGCTGAAGAAGTCTCTTCCGGACGCCTGGAAGGATGGCACCGTGCGTTCTGCCTGCGTCTCACCGCAGGACGCGGCACCGTCTCCGCACCTGGCCGCATGCTGGCGCTGAAAGAAGGGGGTTCCACCAGTGGGCTGGCTTTTCGCCTGCCGGAGGCGCGTTTGCACGACGAACTGGAACTGTTGTGGAAGCGCGAGATGATCACCGGCTGCTATCTGCCGACATGGTGTGAGCTGGAGCTGGATGATGACCGCACCGTCACGGCGCTGGTGTTTATCATGGACCCGCGCCACCCGTTGTATGAAGCGGATTCCTGTCGTAGCACTATCGCGCCATTGATCGCCCAGGCCAGCGGACCGCTGGGGACCAATGCACAATACCTGTACTCGCTAGAGCAGGAACTGGGGAAACGCGGCATGCAGGAAGACGCGTTAACGCGTCTGGCGGCGGAAGTCAGGGCGCTGCAGCAATCTACAGCGCGCTAATCAAGGCTTACCCGGATTAATCAGCCAGGTTCCCGGCTTGTCGATGGTTAACGACTGGCTCAGCACCTGGCTGCCGTTATGCACTTCTATACGATAATTTCCCGCCGCCAGGTTCAGTGAAGCAAAACCACTGCTGGCGGGTTTTACATCTTTCGCTTCGCCGTTAAGCAGCACTTTTTCGCCCTCCTGCAAACGGAGATAAACGGTCGCCAGGCTTGGCGCGCTGCCTGCTGCATTATTACTGGCTACCGGAGCTGACGCAGAAGGCGCGGCGGCTATTGGCGCGGTCTCACTGTGGCGGTTGGTTTTCCACACCACGACCACCACCGCCAGGATAGCAATTGCGGCAGCGGCCACCAGGCCCGGCGAGAGGCGGCGCACGTTACGTGGTGTCACGGGTTCAATCGCGGCCGCAGCATGATTCACCGCCATAACCTGCGGTTCAGGCACGACAATGGCGACCGGCTCAGCCGCAGGGGCTTCTGCTGCCACCGGGAAGGTGGTGACCAGCGCTTCAACGTCGCTGACCGGCAGATCAATCAAACTGGCGAAGGCATCAATGCTCTGTGGGCGGTCGGCAGGTTTCATCGCCAGCGCGCAATCAATCGCATGCAGGAGCGGCAGCGAGTAACCTTCGGGCTGACGTTCTACCAGCGGCTGATAGTTATCTTCAATGCAGCGCACCACGCTGACCGGCGGCGCGTGACCGGCGATCAGATTGTGCAGCACCGCGCCAAGTGCGTAGATATCAGTCCACGGCCCTTGTTCAATTTCACCTTCTTCGCTGTACTGCTCGATCGGCGCAAAGCCGGGTTTCAGCATGATCTCGGTTTCATCGGAGAGATTACCGATTTCCTTCCGCGCTGAACCAAAATCCAGCAATACCGGCAGCTGATTTTCCTGAATCTGGATATTATCCAGCGAGATATCACGATGCAGATAACCGGCGGCGTGGATGGTGTTGATGGCACCAAACAGCGGCGGTAACAGGCGACGAATCCAGGCTTCATCGATACTATCCGGGCTGGTAACCTGCCACTCTTTCAACGTCATACCGCTGTAATAAAGCGTGCCCATATACGCGGTGTCATTCTCTTCCCAGAAGCGCAACACATGCAGCAAACCGGGATGATTAAAGCGCGCCAGCAGACGGGCTTCCTGGATAAAACTGCTGCGACCGGCATTAAACAGTTTCTGGAAGCGCTCACCGCGTAACTCCAGCGACAGGTCATCCGCACGCACCGCCAGTGAAACCGGCATGTACTCTTTGATAGCGATAGTCCGTTCCAGCTGATGGTCCCAGGCACGATAAACAATGCCAAAGCCACCGCCGCCAATCACTTCCTTGATTTCAAATTCATTAAACCGGTAACCCGCAGGCAGGGCATTCGGTGTGTGGTTTTCGTTTGCCGACATAGTGAACTCTCTGAACACGTCCTGTAGCGCCTGCCAGTCTGTTTGACGTCAGGCGACGACCGCTAATTAATTAATGTTACGCCAGGCACCAATCGCCGGATCCGCAAGATCCGCATGCAGGGTGTCAATCAGTAACACAGTCACTTTTTGCTGTGGCATAAACTGCGACGACCAAACGCCGCGTAAAGTCTCAACCCGACTCTTTACCGCGTCACTGTCTTGACCAACGGTCTTATCCATCTTAATCAGCAGGTTGCCTGTAAAGCGCCAGACATGTTGCTGACTGTCAAACGGCAGCACCAACCAGCTATCCTCAGCATCCGGGCGCGTGACAATCATGCGCTGCTTATTCACTGCGACCACTTCCAATGCGGGGCCGCTCAATTTGAGGTTAGCAATCGGATAGCCTTGATAGAAATTCACCGCCAGAGAGCGGGTTTTATCTCCGCTCATCAGCGACAGTTCACTCGGGCCTTCCAGCCAGCCTTCGGTGGAGCAGTGCTGTTGCGGATTGTCCGGAATAAATAGCGAATCGCCGTTTTCATCCCACGAGGTACGGAAGTGACAACCTGCAGGTAAAGCAAAATGCTGCAGTGGGGTATTGTCAGCCGGGCGCGATAAATCCAGCGGGGCGGCATTGCTGGCACTGGCGCTGGCCGTCGCATCGTTGATCACGATTGGGCGCCAGTTCTGTAATTTAGCCGCACTGCCGTTCGCCAATACGCTGCCGTCTTTGTTGGTCATTTGCCACGGGATTTCATCCAGCGTGCCACACTGATTGGCCAGCAGCGTACCGACGCGCGGCAGGAAGCTGGTCAGAATGCTGGAGTCGGTACTCTTGCCGGAAACAATGCGCAGCGGCAGCGTCTCTTTGCACCAGTCGTTAGGCGAGTTGCTCGCCACGTTATCGATATACACTTCCAGCGACAGACTCGGCGAATACACCACACGATAGTCATCAGCTTGCGCATTCAGAGCCAGCAACAGGGTCGCTAAGCCCGGCAACCACACTTTCATAAAGGTCCTTGGGATCAATAACGTGTCGGCAGAAAACGTGCCGCATCAGCCTGGGAGTAAAGCAGCGTCGCTTCCTGCGGTTCGCCAATCCAGATGGCCAGAGCGCTGAGATTGTCGTTTTTTACACTGCGGTTAACGGCTTGTTCCATCAAAGTCAGCCACTCTTCGCAGGCGTTGACCATGCGCAGGGCTTGTTCCATCTCGTGGGTGGTCAGATTGAGCCAAAATCCGTCGGTGCAGACGAGAAACGCATCGCCATCGGTCAGCGAGATCACTTCACTGAAGGTCGCAGGACGAGCGGGCTCAACGCCGAGCGCATTATAAAGTAAATTACTGTTAATTCCGGTATTTTCATAGCCTGCCTCACGCAACTGCTGGGCCAGACTGTGGTCACGCGTCACCTGGCTCAATACCCCGTGACGAAAGTGATAAACCCGGCTGTCTCCAGCGTGCGCCCACCATGCTCGCTGCTTTTCGCGATCAATAAACAGGGCTGCCAGCGTGGTGCTCATACGGGCATATTTCGGATTTTTTCCCTGCGCGTCGAGCAGTACCTGCTGGCACTGTTCAATCGCTGCCCGGGTGCTTTCTGGGGTGAATTCCACGCTGTTGTGCAGTTGCGTTAGTAAACTGTCGCGCACTATTTGTGCTGCCATCTCGCCACCAGGCAAACCGGCTACGCCATCGCACACCAGAAAACAGGCTTTTTGTTCATCAAACTCAGTACCGGTGCGATCCTGATTTTCATCGCGCATTCCCTGTTGGCAGCGGCTGGCAAACATCATTTTCATGCGTCTTCAGTCCGTGTCTGGGAATCTTTATATTGATTCACTTCCATATCGTAAGCGTGCAGGAAGGCTTCACCAAACAAGGTGTGGAAGTCATCTTCAATTTCACCCGCAGTACGTTGATAGTGGCGCGAAAAATAGTCCCACATCGCTGCTTTACGCCCACCGTTAAACGCAAATTTCGGCAGCATGCCATCTTTCCGCGCCTCTTCTTCCAACCGCTGCGGATTGAACGATTGCAGCATCGCGGCGATGATCGCGCGGATACCGGCAATCATCCCCAGTTGGTGCGCTTGCAGATCGACCAGCGCATCGCGAACGGCGGCTTCCGGCGGCATAAAGCCCGGCATTTGGCTCTGATAAATCTGCATCAGCACCGTTTTACCGGAGGGCAAAATTTTGAACGGGTTGTTGGCCTCATTGAGGATCATGGTCATGTCCGCTTTCACGCCGCGTTTCAGAATCGATCGTGAAGAGAGCAGGGCAACCGTGCCTTGTGAAAACAGGCTGAGCATACGGCCGGTAATACGCATCTGCTCTTCCGTAAACGGAGTGGGATGGCCATTATTCAGGCCCATGCCTTCCAGCAGCGCGGCGATCAGCTTGTCCTGATCGGGCTGAGCCAATGTAGCGGGCACGGCGAGCGAATCACTTTGCGGATCGATAGCCAAACGTGGGTCGGTGCGGCGCTCCTGGCGCGCGGACGCGGCTTCAGGAATGTAGGTATGTTCCTGCTGCATTCCAAGCGGATCGGCGGCGCTGTCGGCGAAAAATGCCAGCGGATCGTCCTGCTGCGCGTTCTGACAGGCCGGGTCACGCACTTCCAGACCGTAATCGCCGATTTGCAGTGCATCACCATGCTGGAGCCGTACTTGAGAACCCCGCTGCAGCGCGACGCCATTCAACACCACGGAGGTTACGCTGCCTTGATTGGTCAGACGGCATTCCCCTTCGGGTGACAAATGCACCAACGCCTGCAAACGCGAAATCGCCCGCGATTCATCGGGCAGCACCAGGTCGTTATCCTGACTGCGGCCAATGGTTCCCCCTGGCGGTTTAAAGGCAACCGTCTTTTCCGGCACATCCGTATTGCACTGCACAATGGTAAATTGCATGAGTCATCCTGTTAACAAGGAAAACGCTGCGGCTCATTCAAACATGGGTGGATAGAGGCCGTTGCGTCCCGGCTGTGCACCTGCCGCCGGGTTAAACAGTAACGCAAAAAGTTGCGCGGTGAGCGGCCCACTGTGTTTATGGGTGGCGTGGGCAAAACCGTCACTGCGATTACTCCACCAGTAGCTAATGTGCTGCTGTGGATCAAATTTATCCGCCACCTCACGCCAGCTCAGCGTGCAGGGAAGATCGTCAAAACCAATCACATCCATAATGTCGCTGCGCTGTTTATCCGGCACCATCAGCGGAGCAACGCGTTGCATCTGCTGCTCCAGTGCATCAGGATTGAGCCGCTCGCGAACCCCACGCAACAACAGCGAACCCAGGTCCTGATACCAGTCACCCGACATCGCTAACTGCGCGCTGTGCCAGTGACTGAGGGGAAAACTGCGCAATGCCAGTAGTGGCCAATTGCGTCCCACGCGATCGCATGAGGGCAGCAAACAGCCCATCTGCACCTGCTGGCGCAGCGGCGACAGCGGCAGAACAAAATTCCAGACCGGCGCGCGCAGAAAAAGCTGAGTGCTGGCACCGGATTGCTGATGCCATTGCATCAGCCCCTGCTGAAACCAATGGCTCCAGGGCGTCACGGTACTCTCACTCAGGCGCTGGCGCAGAAAATCACCGGTGGCCGGCAATTTGCCGTACCAACCCGGCGCGGTATGCGTCGCCATCGTTACCTCACCATTACTCACTGTGTCCGGTCAATTGCTGCGATCGCGCGAGTGGCGCAATCGCCAGCGTATTGCCATTCTCACCAGCATTTTTCAGATTCTCCGCAAGCTTGCGCATCATCAGAGCGTTATCGCGCGCATAAGGCGAAGACTGAATCTGCTGATCCAACAGCTGGCTGAGATGCCAGTCAAGCTGCTGCAAATCGCGTGCGCTGACATCATCTGGCAGATTGCGCTGTAGATTTTGCATCAGCCAGCCACGCAGAAACTCGCCGTCATAATTACGCGGTTGATACAGCATCTGATAGGCACGCAGCGCATTGCGGCTGTATTCATTGTCGTTACCAGGATCGTTACGCAGCAAATTAGTGATTTGCTGCGCCACGCGCGGCAGCAGCAAAGACTTAAGCGCATTTTGATAAAGCACCCATGCCGCATCGCTTACCTGGTTACCGCGATATAACCCCACGCGCATGGTAAGCGGCGGATTGTCGAGGGAAAAGCGCTCCGACATTGGCAGTTTCACCAGGTTATTTAAGAAGGGTAGCAGATCCAAGATATTATCGGCTGGCTGATGGAT
This sequence comes from Pantoea rodasii, assembly GCF_002095465.1. Lineage (GTDB taxonomy): Bacteria > Pseudomonadota > Gammaproteobacteria > Enterobacterales > Enterobacteriaceae > Pantoea > Pantoea rodasii. Next base: position 430,080 of record NZ_MLFP01000086.1, read on the forward strand.
CACCTGCTGGCTTTGCGTGGTAATAGACCCCATACGCGCGGTGACCTGATCGAGATAATGTTGGTTCTGGAAATAACTCGCCAGCCATAATCCCGAGAGCAACAACAGCGCGCCGGTCAGGGCGCCGTAGCCGATCCAGTGGAACAACCGGTTGCGATATTCCCAATGGCGATTGCTTCCCGCCAGGCCGCTTTCGCGGAATACTAAATCGCTGAGCAGATCGCGGATAAAGAAGCTTTGACCTTTGTTACCCGGGATAGGGTTGTTACGGGTCACGCTGTCCCAGGTCGAAAAACTGCTTTCACCGGTATGCGGCAACTGCAGTTTGCGATTGAGTTCGCCCATGATGCGGTCAAACGGTAAGCCTTCCTGCGTGCCACTGGTAAAGAACAGGCCGCGCGCAGACCAGGCAATTTCATCCTCGTGACGCGAGAACACCACATCCAGGTACTCATTCAGCAGCGGACGCAGTGAACTGAACTCTTGCGGGAACAGGAAACAGTCGGCGCGCTGGGTCAGATCGCGTTCGTTGGCCATCACGCCTGCCAGCTGCTGCTGCAGACGCTGTTCCAGATGCTGATATTGCTGACTAAAGCTGTTATGCCAGTCATCTTTATGCGGTTTGCCCGGTTCCCATGGGAAAGTAAAGCCCCAAATGGTGTCGCGCTGTGGCTTACTCAGGCCGGCATTGAAGCTCATAAAACCTTTCAGCAGATCGGTTTTAGTGACCATCACATACACCGGGAAGTGAATGCCGGTCTGTTGATGTAACTCCTGCATGCGGCTGCGCAGTGCGCTGGCCTGAGCGTGGCGCGCTTCGGCAGAATCGGTCAACAGGTCGGCCACGCTAATGGTCATGATCACGCCGTTGATCGGTTGACGCGTGCGATAGCGTTTCAGCAGGTTAATAAAACTCTGCCACTCTGCGCCGTCACGTGCGCGCTGGCTTTCCTGCAAAGCATAGCGGCCCGCCGTGTCGATCATCACCGCGCTGTCGGTGAACCACCAGTCACAGTGGCGAGTCCCGCCAACGCCACGAATCGCCGCCTTGCCGAGGCTATCGGTCAGGGGGAACTCAAGTCCGGCATTGAGCAAGGCGGTGGTTTTTCCGGCGCCCGGCGCACCGATAATCACGTACCACGGTAATTGATAGAGATAGTGGCTCTGAAAACGGGCCAGCCAGCTCTGCTGATGACGGCGGCCAAACTGCGTGCGCTTCAGGCGCAGCGCAGCTTCACTGAAACGTTGCGCCAGCAATGTATCCGTAGCCTGACGGTCCGACAGTTCTTCGCTGCTCATTTCTTGTAAACGGTTCAGCAGCTTACTGTTGAACCAGCCACGCCAAATGGCGGGGATAAACTGAAACAGAATCCAGCAAAGGAACAGCAAGCCCACCACCAGTTGGCGCGGGAGTACCGGTTCAAGCGGACGAGTATCACCCCAGCTCCACAAGGGACCCAGCATCCACAGCACGCAACTTAACGCGGTGATGCCAATCAGGCTCCACAGCAGGCGATGGGTTAACAGATGTTGCAGCGATGCGCGCATCACTCACCTCCCGGATGATTGCCAAGGGTTTCCGGTGCGGCAAACAGCGTGATCTCCACACGGCGATTGCGTGCGCGATTCTCATTGCTGTCATTCGGCAGCAGAGGATTACTGTCGCCACGGCCTTCCGCTTTAACGCTGTGGCCTTCCGCCAGCTGAGGGTTAAGCAACTGCGTGACCGCCCGGGCGCGAGCAAATGAGAATTCATAACTGGAGGCAAAACGGCCATCGACTGGACTGTTATCGGTATACACCGACACCAAAACCGTGCCCTTAACGGTCTTCATGGCGCTGGCGACGTGAGCCAGCAGCGCACGGCCCACCTGATTGACCACGGTGCCATCAGAAGAGAACAACTTATCCGCTGGAATGATCACTTTGCTGCCGAATGCGCCATCGCTCACCTCTAGCTGACCGGCGGCGATCACATCGTTTAAGCGCTGGTGCAAATCAAGCAGCGCCTGCGGTGAAGTCGGGCGACGTCCCGGCATGATTTGTGGCAGCGGGGTTTGATAGATGGCGCGCAGCAGCGGTTCTGCCGCATTGCCGAGTCGCCAGTTCAGGCCGCTATAGATTAAACAGGCAATCAGCGTGGCCAGCATGATGCAGGCCCACAACGGCACCATGGGGCGTGTCAGAGTGCTGACCAGCGGATGCACTTCAACCAGCGGTGCGGCAGGATTCGCAGTGGAAGGACGCGTTTCCTGGATTAACTGCGCCAGGCGCTGACGAATACCTTCACACTGCGCCCGACCCGCATCACTGCCGCGATAGCGGCCTTCAAAGCCCAGCAGCAGACAATAATGGATCAGTTCTAACAGCCAGAGATGTTGTTGCGGGCTTTGCGAGACGCGTGACAGCAGCTGGAAAACCTTTTCTCCGCCCCAACTCTCGTTATGGAACGTTACCAGCATGCCATTGCCGGACCACACGCCACGCGTGCCCCACGGCGTTTGAGCCGCGGCTTCATCCAGTACGCTGCATAAACAGTAGCGGGCGCCAATGATCATCTCAAACGGCAAGCCGGCTTGTTTACAGCGTTGTTCAAAGTGGCGGATTTCATCAATCAATAACTGGCGTAAACCGGCGGGATCGTCATGTGTGGCGGCCTGCCGTATACGGACAACGGCATTCAGGATCGGTGCTGCGGCATTAAGCAAAAGGTTATCGTTGCCCGCGACAATGCCATCGCGTGCAACAGAATCCTGGGTCATTAAATATCGTTTTTCCTGGCAATGGCGCTATTCGCAGTCCACAGAGTGCGACCTTGCTGTGGACAATCTGCGCCGTATTGCATTATCAGTCTAAGATCCAGGTCGCGGTATCGTTGGTGCGACATGCCTTGCTGGCGCCCCCAACGGCCACGCAGACCTGTTTAGTGCGGCGGGGACGTGGACGATCGCTACGCAAGGTGGCGTCATAACGGCTGCTTTCTACCCCGGCTTTCGGTGGGATATAGCCAATCAGCTGCCCATTAGGTTCATCGGCAACCGCTAACCAGCTGTGCTCGACACGGCCCAGCACTTCAAAAGGTTTTGCATTATCGAGATAGCGCACAATTTTGCCGCCGTAATCTGGCGAGGTCATCACTGACGCTGCATAAAGTGCGCGATAACTTTCATTGACCGGCGTGAATTCGCCTGGTGCTGCCACCGCATTACGGTGAACCAGTTTGACGCCATTCACTTCACTGGTGACTAACGTGTCGTCAGTTAACGGCGGTGGTGGCGCTTTACAACCCGCCAACGTCAAGACCGCCAGCAGAGTAAGCAACAGACTCTTATTCACCATGAACCTCAAATTTCATCAGATTAGCTGCAGATTAATGTGTGGCACACGCGGTTAAGGCGGGCAGAGTATGCAGCAAGAAAGCCATCTAAAAACAGTCAGATTACAGAAAGATAGTGCTGTGCTCAGTCTACCTAAGACTTTTGAGAATTCAATCCATTGCATAGCGAGAAAACCCGTGCTACCGGGCGAAAATAGCTCATAGGGTGGTGATAAAAAACGCGTGCAATCAGTGATAGATAAGCTGAATTTACTTATTTGCCAGCATGAGGGATATATCTGAGCGAAAACGCCACTGGCCTGTTGTAGGGTAAAGTAAAAAACATAAGATATGCTAACCGTTTTTTCCAGTTAAAAAAAGATTGCGCCACTAAACAATTTTCTGACTTTCGGAATTTCCGTGCCTCTTCCCGCCCGATTAAAGCTCAGTCCGGCACGGCTTTTGCTTAACACCGTGCGCTATCTGACCGTTCTTTCAGCGGGAGTGAGCGATGAGAGCGTTACCGGTTCTGGAAGGTTCCGCTGTCGGCTACCCAAAGGACTTAGCCGACAAGTGGTGATTGCACAAAGCCTGTGCGTATTGTGCGTCAACGCAGTGCAAATTCGCTCTATTTCATGCTTCTGTTGGCCAATCATGTGGGTTCTGCGACAAAATTTTATGGCACAGGCTTTGCAGTAAAATACATACATCGCGCATTTATTTCGCCAACAGCGGTGAAACGAGTGCTTTGGATAAAGGCGTCCGGCCCCATGTTGTTTCGACATGAGGGAGGACGCCTTTTTTTATCTCTTTTTGCAGTAGGCGTATCCAGGGCTTAAGTCGCGGTTTTCGCCATTCTGAGGTCAATTCCGACTTGGTTGCGCAGTAATGGGCCACCGTTATTTCTTGCCGGGTATTATTCAATGCGGTGTTGATTTCACTTATGGCTAAATAAACTCGCATTTTCCCCTCTTAATCCACGCTTTAGCCTTGGCGGGTTTTGGCATCCTATGCTCAGAATTCCTGCCAGCTGAGGTATATCGTGGCTGAAGAGAGCGACGAGGACAAAACAGAATCGCCCACGGCGCACCGACTAGAAAAGGCGCGAGAAGAGGGGCAGATTCCGCGATCGCGCGAGCTGACATCGGTGCTGATGCTGTTGGCGGGTTTAATGATCCTGTGGATGGGCGGCGAAATCTTCGCAGAACGCCTCGCTAGCATGCTGGCAACCGGTTTTCGTTTTGATCATGCAATGGTGACGGACGATAAAATGATCATCGCTCACATCAGTAACCTGATTGGACAAGCGGTGATGGCGCTACTGCCGCTGATGGGCGGATTAGTGATTGTGGCGATTGCCGCGCCGATGCTGCTCGGCGGCATCAATTTCAGCGGCAAATCCATCAAGCTGGATATCAATAAACTTAATCCCTTGACAGGCTTAAAGCGCATGGTGTCCTCCCAAACCTGGGCGGAACTGCTGAAAGCCATTTTAAAGGCAGTGCTGGTGGGGTTGGTGGCCGGTTGGTACATCTGGTCGCACTGGCAGGAGATGCTGCGGCTGATCAGCGAGTCACCGGTCAAAGCGTTGCACCACGGTCTGCAAATGATGGCGGTGAGCTGTGCGCTGATCATGCTCGGTCTGGTGCCGATGGTGGGTTTCGATGTGTTCTGGCAGCTCCACAGCCACTTCAAAAAGCTGAAAATGACGCGTCAGGAAATCCGTGACGAGCATAAACAAAACGAAGGCGACCCGCACGTCAAAGGGCGTATTCGTCAGGCGATGCGTGCTGCAGCCCGTCGGCGCATGATGGCCGACGTGCCTAAAGCCGACGTGATCGTCACCAACCCGACGCACTACTCGGTGGCGCTGCAGTACCAGGAAGGCAAGATGAGCGCGCCGAAAGTGGTGGCCAAAGGCGCCGGGGATATCGCGTTGAAAATACGTGAACTGGCGAAAGAGCATCGCATACCGATTTTAGAAGCACCGCCGCTGGCGCGTGCGTTGTATCGACACACGGAAATTGGTCAGTTCATCCCCGGCGCGCTGTATGCGGCGGTGGCGGAAGTGCTGGCCTGGGTATGGCAACTGCGACGCTGGAAGCGTGAAGGCGGCCTGATCCCAACCAAACCAAAACAGCTGCCGGTTCCGGCGGACATGGACTTTGCAGGAGAGAACAAAAACGATGGCTAATCTGGCCGAAAAGCTGCGTTTACCGGGCAACTTTAGAGACACGCAGTGGAAGGTGCTGGCTGGACCGATACTGATCATGTTGATCCTGTCGATGATGGTGCTGCCGTTACCCGCGTTCATACTCGACCTGCTGTTCACCTTTAACATTGCGCTGTCGATCATGGTGCTGCTGGTGGCGATGTTTACTCAGCGCACGCTGGAATTCGCCGCGTTCCCCACCATTCTGCTGTTCTCAACCTTGCTGCGTTTGGCGCTGAACGTCGCTTCAACCCGAATCATCTTGCTGGATGGCCACACCGGTGCGGATGCCGCCGGACGCGTGGTTGAAGCCTTTGGCCACTTCCTCGTAGGCGGTAATTTTGCTATCGGTATTGTGGTGTTCATCATTCTCGTCATCATCAACTTTATGGTTATCACCAAAGGTGCCGGACGTATCGCCGAAGTGGGCGCGCGTTTGTGCTAGATGGGATGCCCGGCAAACAGATGGCGATTGATGCTGACCTCAATGCCGGCTTGATTGGTGAAGAGGAAGCCAAACGTCGTCGCTCTGAAGTGACTCAGGAAGCCGACTTCTACGGCTCAATGGACGGTGCGAGTAAGTTCGTTCGCGGTGATGCCATCGCCGGAATCATGATCATGGTGATCAACGTGATCGGCGGCCTGTTAGTCGGTGTCGTGCAGCACGGCATGGATCTCGGTCACGCGGGCGAAACCTATACGCTGTTGACCATCGGTGACGGCTTGGTGGCACAGATCCCGGCGCTGGTGATCTCCACCGCAGCGGGTGTGATTGTGACGCGCGTCAGCACCGACCAGGACGTCGGCGACCAGATGGTTAGCCAGCTGTTCAGTAATCCGCGCGTGCTGATGCTGAGCGGCGGGGTTATTGGCCTGCTGGGTTTGGTGCCCGGCATGCCTAACTTTGTCTTCCTGCTGTTCACTGCGGCACTGCTGGGTCTTGCCTGGTGGTTGCGTGGTCGTGAAATGAAACCTAAAACCGCGCCTGAATCGTCGAGCCTGGTCAAAACTCAGGAGACACCCGCCACGGTCGAAGCTTCATGGACCGACGTGCAGCTGGAAGATTCACTGGGTCTTGAAGTCGGTTATCGCCTGATTCCGATGGTCGATCACCTGCAAAACGGTGAACTGCTCGGGCGTATCCGCAGTATTCGTAAAAGGTGGCACAGGAAGTCGGCTTCCTGCCGCCGGTGGTGCACATCCGCGACAACATGGAGCTGCCGCCCGCACGCTATCGCATTCTGATGAAAGGAGTGGAAATTGGCAGCGGGGATGCTTATCCAGGCCGCTGGATGGCGATCAACCCAGGCACCGCCGCTGGTTCGTTACCGGGCGAGCCGACCGTGGACCCTGCTTTTGGCCTGGCTGCCATCTGGATCGATAGCGCGCTGAAAGAGCAGGCGCAGATTCAGGGCTTCACCGTCGTGGAAGCCAGTACCGTGGTTGCCACGCACCTTAATCATTTGATTGGTCAGTACGCCAGCGAACTGTTTGGTCGTCAGGAAGCACAGCAGTTGTTAGATCGTGTGACGCAGGAAATGCCGAAACTCACCGAAGATTTGGTGCCGGGCGTGATTACCCTGACCACGCTGCACAAGGTGCTGCAAAATCTGTTGATTGAACGTGTGTCGATTCGCGATATGCGCACCATCATTGAAACCCTGGCGGAACATGCGCCGGTGCAAACCGATCCACAAGAACTGACCAGCGTGGTGCGTGTGGCGCTGGGTCGAGCGATTACCCAACAGTGGTTCCCAGGTCAAGGCGAGGTGCAGGTGATCGGACTGGATGCCACGCTGGAGCGTCTGCTGCTGCAAGCGCTTCAGGGCGGAGGCGGTCTGGAGCCTGGTCTGGCGGACCGTCTGCTGGTGCAGGCGCAGGGTGCGCTGCAACAGCAAGAGATGACCGGTGCACCGCCGGTGCTGCTGGTTAACCATCCGCTGCGTGCGCTGCTGGCTCGCTTCCTGCGTCGCAATCTGCCGCAGCTGGTGGTGTTATCAAATATGGAACTGACCGAAAACCGTCAGATTCGTATGACCGCCACTATCGGAGGCAAATAACAGATGCGTCGTCGCTGGTGCTGGGCATTGATGATGTTACCAATGATGGCGCTGCCGTTAATCGTGGATGCCGCTACCGGTGCCTGGAGCGACAGCGTCAGTGGGCCGACGCTCAGCGTGCGCGGCAACTGGCGGATGACGCCGGCGTTGCAAGCACCGTCATCCGCGTCGGGGACGATTACCGTGGTGAACTGGCGTTATCAGCTGAGCCGGCCCGCGCCATCGGGATTAATTGTGCGCTTGTGTGCGGGTCAGCGTTGCGTGGAGATTGAAGGGGGCAGCGGTTCAACCCGCAGTCTGGCGACGATTGCGGCGGATGAGACGTTGCATCTGGCATTTGGTTTTCAAGGGCAGGGCGCGTTACCGCCGGGATTGCGGGTGGTGAGCAGCCAGGTCACGGTGAATTATCAATAAAGAGCCAATAAAAAACCCGCCGCAGCGGGTTTTTTGTTATTTACATACGTTCGACGGTTTTAATGCCCAGCGTATCAAGGCCTTGCTTCAAGGTCTTGGCGGTGAGCGCCGCCAGCTGCAGGCGGCTGTTGCGCACCTGAGCGTCCTCAGCGGAGAGGATTGGGCAGTGTTCGTAGAAGCCAGAGAACAGGCCTGCCAGATCGTACAGGTAAGCACACATCACATGCGGCGTACCATCACGCGCAACCTGCGTGATCACTTCCTCAAACTGCAGCAGACGAGTGGCTAACTGTGCTTCACGTTCTTCTGTCAGCACGATGTCACCGCTCAGGCTCTCAGCATCAATACCGGCTTTACGGAATACGGACAACACGCGCGTGTAGGCATACTGCATGTAAGGCGCGGTGTTGCCTTCAAACGCCAGCATGTTATCCCAGTCGAAGATGTAATCGGTGGTGCGGCTTTTTGACAGGTCAGCGTATTTCACGGCGCCGATACCGACCACTTCCGCCAGATCTTTCAGTTCCTGCGCTGACATCTCTGGGTTCTTCTCACTGACCAACGCATGTGCACGCTCAACGGCTTCATCCAGCAGGTCAGCCAGTTTAATGGTGCCGCCGCTGCGGGTTTTGAACGGGCGGCCATCTTTGCCTAACATCATGCCAAAGGCGTGATGCTCTAAAGGCACAGATTCCGGCACATAGCCCGCTTTGCGCACGATGGTCCACGCCTGTTGCAAATGCTGATGCTGGCGCGAATCGATGTAATAAAGCACACGGTCAGCATGCAGCGTTTCATAGCGATATTTGGCGCAGGCAATATCCGTGGTGGTGTAGAGATAGCCGCCATCCTTCTTCTGGATGATCACGCCCATCGCTTCGCCTTCCTTGTTTTTAAACTCATCAAGGAACACCACGGTCGCGCCTTCGCTGGTCACCGCGAGGCCTTTTTCACGCAGATCGCTGACGATGCCTGGCAGCATGTCGTTGTACAAGCTTTCACCCATCACATCTTTGCGGCTCAGCGTCACGTTCAGGCGGTCATACACTTCCTGATTCTGGCTCATGGTGATATCAACCAGCTTTTTCCACATAGCACGGCAGTATTCATCGCCGCCTTGCAGCTTCACCACGTATCCACGCGCGCGCTCGGCAAAGGCTTCGTCGGCGTCATAATTGACTTTGGCTGCGCGGTAGAACTCTTCCAGATCGGCCAGCGCGATATCTTCGTGATGCTCGTTCTGCTGCTTTTCCAGATAGGCAATCAGCATACCGAACTGCGTACCCCAATCACCGACGTGGTTGGCGCGGATTACCTTGTGACCCAGGAACTCTAGCGTGCGCACAGCGGCATCACCGATAATGGTGGAACGCACGTGACCCACATGCATCTGCTTCGCGACGTTCGGCGCGGAGTAATCGATGACAATAGTTTGTGGGGCGAGACTGCTCACGCCTAAACGTGGCAGCTGCAGTGCCTGAGCGGTTTGCGCCGCCAGCCAGTGGCGATCGAGAAAGATATTGATGAAGCCGGGACCGGCGATTTCTACTTTGCTGGCGATGCCGTCGAGATCAAGATGCTGGATCACTTGCTCAGCCAGCTGGCGCGGTGCCTGACCAAGCTTTTTCGCTACAGCCATGATACCGTTCGCCTGGTAATCGCCGAACTGCACCTTGGCCGACTGACGAACCTGAGGTTCGCAATCCGCTGGCGCGCCCGCCGCTACCATTGCCTGACCGACTTTATCGGAAAGAAGAGCCTGAATATTCACCGCGTTACCTTCATATGCTGAAAAGGCCCGCCACTGGCGGCGAGCCGATGTCTTCATCCCGCAACTGCGCGGCGGGACGGAAAAATAAGAGGGGAAGTATACGTGAAATGTTAAGGTGCGTCAGCTTTTCGCAGCGCAATAGCGGGAGGCATCAGCCCGCGCGCCGATTAACGGCGGCGCGGGTGACGACGAGGATTTTTGACGCTTTTGTCTTCACGCACCTTCCAGTGGCGGGAAATTGCAAATCCCATCAATGCAATCAGGACCGCGACAACAATGAGCATAGACATATAGCCATTCCTTGTAGTTGTGAAATACAAATTTATAAGAAAGGGTATCAAGCTGCAATTGTTTGCAACTGAAATAAGATTTATCTCATTGTATTAATTATCGTTAACAATAACAGTGGTTTAACCCACTTTCATAAAGTAACTTCTGGACCTGTTTACGCGATTAATCCTAAAGAGATGGGCTATTTATGCGGTTTCAGGCATTTTCCATGATGAAATCGGAGGAATCCGACGATATTGTCAAGCGGATTCGACGGCGCTGCGGTTTTTAAATTGATTAAAATAACTGAACTGATATTGACGTTTTAGGAGTAAAGGGATGGATTTTCCTTCAGAACTGAGTGATTTAGAACAAGACCTGGCTCGTTTTGAGCAGGCATTACAGCAATTTGCTGAACGATTAGGGCTGCGCTTGTCTGAACATGAAGCCGATCACGTGGCCGTTCGCTGTCACCAGTTTGTGACAGCTGAGCGCTGGAAAGCCGGTTTACTGCAAATCGGAAGCCAGTTTTCGGAAGCGACCATCAATGGCCGCCCGATCTGTTTGTTCAAACTGCATCAGCCGTTAGTGCTGGCCGGCTGGCACATTGAGGTGATTGAACTGCCCTGGCCGGGCGAGAAATTGTATCGCCATGAAGGCTGGGAGCATGTTGAGATTGTGCTGCGCGGGGAACCGGAAACATTGGGAATGCGCGCGATGGCATTGCTGTCAGATGATGCGCTGACGCAACCTGGCATTTCATTTAAAACCAGCGCGCCCAAAGGCGAGAATGAACGCCTGCCCAATCCGACACTGGCGGTGACGGATGGGCAAACGACTATCAAGTTTCATCCGTGGCGGCTGGAAGAGATCGTCGCCAGCGAGCAGGATTAGCGACGAGCTATTACCGCCTGCTGTAATCGCGTCACCGCCTGTTCCAGCGTGGCGCGCGTGCAGCCGAAGTTAAAGCGCACAAAGTTGTCATCGCCAAAATCGCGGCCGGGTGAGAAACCCAGGCCGTGCTTTTCGAAGTACAGCGCCGGACTGGCGACATCCAACTGGCTGGCATCAATCCAGCCGAGGTAGGTGGCTTCCGGCGTATTTATCTGCAACTCAGGTAGCGCATTGACCTGCGTCACCAGCCAGTCGCGATTGGCTCGCAGATAGCCGAGCTGAGCCGCCAGCCATTCGTCGCCTTCGCGCCATGCCGCTTCTGCGGCCACAAACGCCAGAATATCCACACCCGGTACGATCCCTTCGCGCACCTGCTTAAAACGTCTGCGCAATTCCGGGTTGGGAATAATGGCCATCGACGCGCCCAGTCCAGCGATATTGAACGTTTTCGACGGTGAAATGAGCGTGATGCTGCGCTGTGCGGCATCTTCACTCAATGCGGCGAACGGGATGTGGTGCGCGTCGGGTGACAAAATCAAATCACAGTGGATTTCATCCGAGCAGACAATCAGATCGTGTTGCTGAGCAAATGCCAGCTGGGCTTCCAGCTCCGCGCGACGGTACACGGTGCCGCCGGGATTTTGCGGGTTACACAGCATCAGTAATCTTTCGTTGCCCTGCATCAGGTCAGCATCAAGGTCAATGACCCAACGATCATCCTGCAGACGCAGTGGCAGATGGGTTTGTTCACGCTCGACCAGCTTTGCAGCGGCACGAAACGGCGGATAAATAGGAGTAGGCGCCACCGTGCGCTGTCCGGACTCGGTAAAAGCCCGGACCGAAAGGTTAAGGCCACTGACCACGCCGGGCAGCATGACAATACAGTCCGGCTGAATAGCCCAGTTGTAGCGCTGCGCTAAGCGAGAAACAGTGATATCAATCAATCCGCTGGGCGTTGCACCATAGCCAAACACTCCGTGATCGGCGCGTTTTTTAATGGCCTCAACAATGCACTCCGGCGAGCGAAAATCGGTGTCTGCCACCCATAAAGGCAGCACATCGCGATCGCCATATTTGTGCCATTTCAAACTATCGCTGTGACGACGGTCTATCCATTGATCAAAATCGAATGCCATAGTGAGCTTTCCACGTAAACTGTCCAACTAAGCAGACTAACTTAAGCCACTCTCCCGAGCCAGAAGTCATGAAAAGGAGCAAGGTATGACGAAACTGGAAATTTGTTGCTACGGCATCGACTGTGCGATAACTGCACAGCAGTCCGGTGCCGATCGCGTGGAACTGTGCAGTGCTCCGCGTGAAGGCGGGCTGACGCCGTCGGCTGGCGTGCTGGAAGCCGCACAACGTGAATTATCGATTCCGGTGCACCCGATTGTTCGTCCACGCGGCGGCGATTTTTGTTACACCGCCCAGGAATTTGAAGTGATGAAATCCGATGTTGCGCTGATGCGTGAGCTGGGCTTCCCCGGCGTGGTCATCGGGATGCTGGATGAAGATGCCCACGTCGATATCACGCGCATGCGGCAGATTATGGCGTTATGCGATGGCATGGCGGTCACCTTTCACCGCGCCTTTGATTTGTGCCATAGCCCCAAGCGTTCGCTGGAAGCGCTGGCGGATTTGGGCATCGCGCGCATTTTGACGTCCGGCCAGCAGCAAAGTGCTGAAACCGGAATTGCATTATTGCGGGAACTAAATGATGTGAGCACGGGTCCAATTATTATGGCCGGCGCTGGCGTGCGTTTAAGCAATTTGCAGAAGTTTATCGACAGTGGTCTGCAGGAAGTGCACAGCTCCGCCAGCCGTTTAGTCGCTTCGCCGATGCGCTACCGTAAAGCCGGTGTCTCCATGTGCTCCGAAGCGGAAACCGACGAATTCAGCCGCACCTGCGTTGATGGCGATGTGGTCGAAGCCATGAAAAGTATGATGGAAATGACCGCCGTCCGCGTTGCCTGAACGCACACCAGTTTTGCCGCGCAGCACGCCAAAACGTTGACGTGATGTTTGCAAGTACCAAACCCCAGCGAATTTGCTGGGGTTCTTTTTGTCCGTAGATCAGCCGTTAATAGCGCATTGTTAAAAAAGATGCTTTGATTAGTTTATGGCTTAGCGCGGATAACATTCATGAAATCCTACTCTTGTGCTGTTTTAGTGCTGCTATTCCCCTTCGCAAATGTTGCCCTCGCGGCGACAACGGCCTGCCCGCCCATGAGCAAAAACATCACCAGCAGCAACAACTGGATCATGCTGGGTGGGGATGCCAAAGGCGCGGTGCGTCAGGTAGTGGCGGGGGAATTCGGTAAAGATGTCGATTCGCAAAAACGTGTGCTGGAGCAATTTGATCAGTGCGGCGGTCTGATGGTGGCCGATATCACTTACGACAAAACGAAGGTAACGTGGTGCTGACCATGGAGCAGCACATCGCTCGCGTCCAGCGCGGTTGGGTGGCGGAATATGCCTATCTGGTGAAGGTGGTGAAAGCCGGCAACGAGCAAGTGGTGGATAATCGCCAGGGCACCATTAGCTGGCAAATAGGCCAGCACGGCAACATCATCAGCTCTTCCGATAAATTCACCAGCATGGGCAAGGACGGTTTTACTGATACCACGTACCGCTACGATAAACGTTTCCGGCTGGAAAAGAGCGTGGCACGCGGCAGTGATGTGTTAACCAATGGTGAAAATACCTGGCGCTGGAATCCTCAGGGGCTGGTGATTTCATCGTCTAATGCCCGCAGTAAGGATAACTACAGCTACGATGCACAATGGCGTGAATTGCGCCTCAATGGCTTCGCCACCACACCGGTGAGTACGCTGAGTTCAATTGATGAGTGTCAGTTGTGGGATGAAGTGGGTAACTGCACGCTGAGCTATTTGCATGAAACTGAAGTGTTCGCCAAAGGCACCATTGAGCGTCACCTGAGCTCGGCTTACAAATATCAGTATTGGGATCGGCCCCCGGGCATGGCGGATGATGGGGAATAACGATTTATCGAGGAGCGCACCGTGGTGCGCTGTCTGACGATATTACTTCACGGTTTTACTGAACGCATCCACCGCCACAATCGCATTGGCAATATCTTCCGGTGACAGATTCGGGTTGAGGTTCTTCAGCGTATCGCCCTCGCTGTTTGCCAGTGCACCAACGCGCACCAGATTCTCCCAGGATTCGTTCTCCAGATGCAGCTCTTTCAGCGTGGTCGGCATGTTAATCGAACGATAGAAGCGAATGTAACGTGCGATCTCTTCGTCCGGACGCTGCTCCAGCACCATCTGCGTCAGGGTGCCATACGCCACTTTCTCACCGTGCGTCAGATGATGAATTTCGCCATCGATGGCAGTGAAGCCGTTATGAATGGCATGCGCGCCCGCCAGACCGGCATTCTCGAAGCCCAGGCCTGAGAGCAGCGTATTCGCTTCAACTACCGCTTCTACCGCCGGCGTCACACGCTTTTCACTGACTGCGGTGTAAGCGCTGTAACCCCACGTCAGCAGTGTTTCTTCGCAGGCACGCGCGATGGCTGTACCGGCGATGGTGGGATCGCCATTCACCATGGATTTCGCGTGAGAGCGCAATACGGCCTGCGCTTCAACCCATGTCGCTAAGCCATCTGCAATGCCTGAGGCAAACAGACGCACCGGCGCGCTGGCGCATACGGCGGTATCCACCAGCACCAAATCAGGGTTTTTACTGTAGAAGCGGTAGCTTTCAAACACGCCCGTGTCTGAGTAGATCACTGACAAGGCGCTGCAGGGCGCATCGGTTGACGCAACGGTTGGCACAATCGCCACCGGCTGCTTAAGTTCATCGGCGATGGCTTTGACCGTATCCAGCGTTTTGCCGCCGCCAAGGCCCACTACCACGTTACTGCCTCGCGATTTTGCCAATTGCGTCAGACGGTTGATTTCATTGCTGGAAGCTTCACCGTTAAACGGCTCGCGGCTGAATTCAATGCCCGCCGCCTGCAACGTTTTCTGCGTGCGTTCACCAATCAGCTTCCAGACGATCTCATCCGCCACCAGAAACGCATGTTGTCCAAGTTCGGCAACGTAGGTGCCCAACTCATCCAATACGCCAGCACCCTGAACATACTTCCGTGGAGAAGAAAAAATGAATTTACTCATAGTGACAACTCCTTGATGTGAGAAAAGCCGTTGCCGATAAAGTGACACAGATAAATGACGGAGATTTAACCATTACTGGCAAGTTGAGAATTATTATCAATTGCTGACGGAAGGTAACTATCGTCAAGATGTTACGACAAGGTTAAGATAGCGGCGAACTGACAGGGAGCTGGCCATGACACTGATTTTCTCTTTTCTTTTTGCCATTACTATTCTGACGCTGACGCCAGGATTTGATACCGCGTTAGTGCTACGGTCCGCCGCCGCACAAGGCTGGAAGCGCGCCTCGGCCACCGCGTTGGGCGTCACCATGGGTTGTTTGGTATGGGGCGTAGCGGTGGGATTGGGCCTTGGTGCGCTGCTGCTGGCCTCTGAAATGGCGTACAACTTACTGAAATGGGTGGGTGCTGCCTATTTGCTCTATCTTGGCGTCAAACTATTGCTGAATCCCCGTACGCAGGCGGAAGAGGGACACAGCGTGCAAAGTAAAGAGCAGAGTTATTTCGCCTGCTTCTCGCGCGGCCTGTTCGGCAATCTGCTGAATCCCAAAGTCGGGGTGTTTTATGTCACTTTCCTGCCACAGTTTATTCCCGCCGGTGCGTCAGTGGCGCTGTGGTGCACCTTGATGGCGTTAACCCACATGCTGATTGGCTTAGTATGGAATGCGGTGCTGATTGGTGGCAGCCAGTACTTCGCGGCGCATCTGCGTCGTCCGGCAGTATTGAAAGTGATGGATCGTTTGACCGGGTGCGTGTTTATCGGTTTTGCCGCGAAGCTGGCGCTGTCGCGGCGATAGGTTTTACGGCTTGCGTGCCACGAGCACGGCGCGCAGCGGCGCGGGATAACCTTCAACGGTTTTGCTGCTGTCGTTGGGATCAAGGAACTCGGCCAGCGATTCGCTGGTCATCCAGCTGGTGCGGCGTTGTTCTTCCACCGACGTCACGGCGTAATCCGCAATGCGTACATCAACAAAACCACACTTCTCCAGCCAGCCTTTTAACGCGGCAGCAGACGGAATAAAGTAGACGTTGCGCATTTGGGCATAACGCTCACCCGGCACCAGCACGGCGTTTTCATCGCCTTCAATCACCAGCGTTTCCAGCACCAGCTCACCCTCGCTGACCAGCTGATTTTTCAACTGCAGCAAATGATCGAGCGGCGAGCGGCGGTGGTACAACACACCCATGGAAAACACGGTGTCGAACGCCTGTAATGCGGGCAGTTGTTCAATGCCGAGCGGCAGTAAATGTGCGCGACGATCGTCACCCAGCAGCTTACGCACCGCTTCGAACTGGCACAGGAAAAGCTGCATCGGATCGATACCCACGACCAGCTTCGCGCCTGCACCAATCATGCGCCACATGTGATAGCCGCTACCGCAGCCGACATCCAGCACTGTACGATGGGTTAACGGAGAAATGTGCGGCAGTACGCGATCCCATTTCCAGTCCGAGCGCCATTCAGTATCAATCCCGGTGCCGTAAAGGGAATAGGGGCCTTTGCGCCACGGCATTAAATTACGCAGCAGATTCTCAATCCCCAGACGTTGGCGATCGGTGAGGTCATCCACTTCGGCAGTGACGCTGTGCACCAAATCCAGCGTTTGCGGGGTCAGCAGCGGCAGATAATCCACCGACTTTTCCCAATCGCGAAATTTCCCGTGCAGATTTTCGCGCTGCCAGGCCGCCACTTGTGCGGGTAAGACTTCCAGCCAGCTCGCCAGCGGGCCGGTGGCAATTTGCTGATAAAAACGGCCAAAATCAATCATTTCAACGCTACCAAAGAACCAAAGTTAAAGCACTGGAACCACAATTCCGCGTGGGCAAATCCGGCGGTTTTCAACCGCGCTTTGTGCGCTTCTACGCTGTCAGTCAACATTACGTTTTCCAGCATGCTGCGTTTCTGGCTGATCTCCAGTTCGCTGTAGCCGTTGGCGCGCTTGAAATCGTGGTGCATGTTGAACAGCAGTTCACCGACTTCAGCATCTTCAAAACTGAATTTTTCTGACAGCACCAATGCACCGCCAGGATTCAATCCTTTGGCGATCTTTTTCAGCAATTCGAGACGCGCAGGGGGTTCAAGGAATTGCAGCGTAAAGTTCAGCACCACCATTGAAGCATTCTCGATGTGGATGTCCTGAATATCGGCTTCAACCACCTGCACCGGCGTATCGGCGCGGAACGCATCAATGTGACGACGGCAACGTTCAACCATCGCCGGAGAGTTATCCACGGCAATAATCTGGCAGCCCGGCACGTGAATGTTGCGACGAACGGAAAGCGTGGCGGCACCCAGCGAGCAGCCGAGATCGTAAACCTGGCTATTGGGCTGTACGAAGCGTTCTGCCAGCATGCCAATCATCGAAATGATGTTGGAATAACCCGGCACCGAGCGCTGAATCATATCGGGAAACACTTCAGCCACGCGCTCGTCAAAGGTCCAGTCACCCAGCTTATCGATGGGTGCGGAAAACAGCGTATCGCGGTCAGACATAATGAAAAGTCCGGAGAGAGGAATCGGAAAGGGCGCTATTCTGGCAGAAACTCATGCAGGCTGCACCCGCTTTGAGTTTAGAACAGACTGGATTGCTGCGGCCAGTCGGGCAGATTACGCAGTGACGGTTCAAGCTGCAGCAGTTGAGGCCACAGCGCCTGCAGCAGCGGAAACACCTCGCCCATATCCGGCGTATGGATAAACAGCATTGGATCGCTATCCGCCTGCCACTCTGCCAGCTTGCTGTGCCACGGCTGAAACAGCGGCACGCTTTCTTGCACGCTGTCGCTGCCGATAAAGCGCACCATCGGCTGTGAACCGCTGCGCACCGCATGTGGCGGCACGCGCGGCTTTTTGGCTCGCGCATCTACTGCGGCGGCGGTTTGCGAGGTGGATGCATGCACTGGACGGCTATCGAGGATCGCGCGATTCACGCCGCGCTCCAGCAAGCCGCGATTGAACGCACGCTCCGCTTCGCCCTTGGCAAAAACTGTTCGTGACGAACTTCAACGCCATAGCTGAAACCGCGCGGCAGGCTGTCGAGGAATCGCCACAAATCCTGTAGCTGAGCGGGTGAAAAGGTCGCTGGCAGTTGCAGCCAATACTGCCCAATGCGTTGGCTCAACGGATCGAGCAAACGGAAGAATTCATTCAGCAGTTCATCACAGTTTCGCAATGCGGCGGTGTGACTGATGCTTTTCGGAAATTTGAAGCAGAAGCGGAAATCATCATGCGTCATATCACGCCAGCGCAGCACCACTTCGGGCGAGGGCAGGGCATACAATGTGGTATTGCCCTCGACACAGTCAAACAGCTGAGCGTAATCGGCCAGCGTTTCCAGGCCATACTGTTTCCAGCGAGCATGTTGCCATTGCGGTAATCCGATGCGAAGTGTCAAACGCGTGCTCCTGAATCCTTTTGCGGGCGGGAAAGCGTCGGGTAATGTACCCTGTTTTGATGTCGGCAGGAAAACCGCGCGATAATCCACAATGTTTTGTCCGCTTTGATCTGGCTCTACTTATCCTGCCTGGGTTTTTCCATTATAATAGCCGCCTTTTTTGCGACAGCATCTCAGAAGGTTACGCGGCCTGATGTTGTCTTGCAGCAGCGGCGAAGTCAAAAGGATACGTTATGCGTACAGAATATTGCGGACAGCTCAATCTGTCTCACGTGGGTCAGCAAGTCACTCTTTGCGGTTGGGTTAATCGCCGTCGCGATCTGGGTAGCCTGATTTTTATCGATATGCGCGACCGTGAAGGCATCGCTCAGGTCTTCTTCGACGCCGATCGTCAGGAAGCTTTCCAGCTGGCCTCTGAGCTGCGTAACGAATTCTGTATCCAGATCACCGGCACTGTGCGTGCACGTGAAGAGAAAAACCGCAATAGCGATATGGCGACCGGCGATATCGAAGTGTTTGCCCATGAGCTGAACATCATCAACCGTGCTGAACCGCTGCCACTGGACTCCAACCAGATCAACAGCGAAGAAGCGCGTCTGACCTATCGCTATCTCGACCTGCGTCGTCCGGAAATGGCACAGCGTCTGAAAACCCGTGCGAAAATCACCAGCTTCGTGCGTCGCTTTATGGATAACGAGGGCTTCCTCGATATCGAAACCCCGATGCTGACCAAAGCCACGCCAGAAGGTGCGCGTGACTACCTGGTGCCAAGCCGTGTGCACAAAGGCAAATTCTACGCGTTGCCGCAGTCTCCACAGCTGTTCAAGCAGCTGCTGATGATGTCCGGCTTTGACCGCTACTATCAGATCGTGAAGTGCTTCCGTGATGAAGACTTGCGTGCTGATCGCCAGCCAGAATTCACCCAGATTGACGTCGAAACCTCTTTCATGAGCGCCGAACAGGTACGTGAAAAGATGGAGCGTCTGGTTCGTGAGCTGTGGATTGATGTTAAAGGTGTGGATCTCGGTGACTTCCCGCAGATGACCTTCGCTGAAGCGATGAATCGCTACGGTTCTGATAAGCCTGATCTGCGTAACCCGATGGAGCTGGTGGACGTGGCTGACCTGCTGAAAAGCGTGGAATTCCAGGTGTTTGCTGGCCCGGCTAACGATGCAAAAGGCCGCGTTGCCGCACTGCGTGTGCCAGGCGGTGCTGCACTGACGCGTAAGCAGATTGATGAATACGCCAAATTTGTTGAGATCTACGGCGCCAAAGGTCTGGCGTGGATGAAGATCAACGAACGTGCTAAAGGTTTTGACGGGGTTCAGAGCCCGGTCGCGAAATTCCTGACGCCGGAAATCGTGGAAGCGATTCTGAACCGCACCGCCGCACAAGATGGCGACCTGATCTTCTTCGGTGCCGATCGTGCCAAAGTGGTGTCGGATGCGCTGGGTGCACTGCGCCTGAAAGTGGGTCGCGACCTGAAAATTACCGACGACACCCTTTGGGCACCGTTGTGGGTCATCGACTTCCCGATGTTCGAAGCGGACGAAGAGGGCGGCCTGGCCGCAATGCACCACCCGTTCACCGCACCAAAAGAACTGACGGCAGAACAGTTGGCTGTTGACCCAACGCAGGCGGTGGCTAATGCCTACGATATGGTGATCAACGGTTACGAAGTGGGTGGCGGTTCAGTGCGTATCCATAACGGGAAAATGCAGCAGACCGTGTTTAGCATTCTCGGTATTACCGAGGAAGAGCAGCGCGAGAAGTTTGGCTTCCTGTTGGACGCATTGAAATACGGTACACCACCGCACGCGGGCCTGGCATTTGGTCTGGATCGTCTGACCATGCTGCTGACTGGCACCGACAACATCCGTGATGTTATCGCGTTCCCGAAAACCACCGCTGCAGCATGCCTGATGACCGAAGCACCCAGCGAAGCCAATCCGGCGGCGC
Source organism: Pantoea rodasii (assembly GCF_002095465.1). Taxonomy (GTDB): domain Bacteria; phylum Pseudomonadota; class Gammaproteobacteria; order Enterobacterales; family Enterobacteriaceae; genus Pantoea; species Pantoea rodasii. The sequence continues at coordinate 450,509 of NZ_MLFP01000086.1, forward strand.
TGCTGGATCTCGGTATTCTGGTGGCACCGAAGAAAGAAAAGTCAGAGAACAAGTAATGGGCTATAAACATCCGGTTTCTGTGCTGGTGGTGATTTTTGCGCGAGATACTGGCCGGGTGTTAATGCTGCAGCGACGTGACGACGAGAGCTTTTGGCAATCCGTGACTGGCAGCCTCGAAGCGGGTGAAAGCCCGCGTCAGGCTGCACAGCGTGAGGTGTCAGAAGAGTTGGGTATCGACGTTGTGGGTGAACAGTTGGTGTTGGATGATTGCCACAAACACATTGAGTTTGAAATCTTCCCACACTATCGCCACCGCTACGCACCCGGCACCTGCCACAACCGCGAACACTGGTTCCGGCTGGCACTTCCGCAAGAGCGCGACCTGCTGCTCACTGAGCATCTCGCCGCGCGCTGGCTCGAGCCCGCCGCTGCCGCAGCCCTGACTAAGTCCTGGAGTAACCGCCAGGCAATCGAAGAATTTACCTGAATGCCCGCCGCCGCGCGTTTTTCCGGCGACGAATCAGTTAGATTTCATATACTCTGCGCAGAGTTTCAACCCTGCGCCCTGATATTGAACAGTCGAGCGTTATCGGCGCAGCGAGGTCGGTTACCGCCAGCGCGCAGCAACCGGAGCGTACTTTTGTACGTGAGGATTGCGAGCACTGCCGGGAATCGAGATCGCAAGTAAGATAGCTCGTGCGAAATAAAAGATCGGAGAAACAGTAAAGATGGCTGGACACAGTAAGTGGGCGAACACCAAGCACCGCAAGGCGGCGCAGGACGCTAAGCGCGGCAAAATCTTCACCAAAATCATTCGTGAGCTGGTGACCGCCGCAAAACTGGGTGGCGGCGATGCCAACTCCAACCCGCGTCTGCGTGCTGCAATGGACAAAGCCCTGTCCAACAACATGACCCGTGACACCATGAACCGTGCGATTGCACGCGGCGTGGGCGGCGAAGATGATTCCAACATGGAAACCATCATCTATGAAGGTTACGGTCCTGGCGGCTCAGCCGTGATGATCGAGTGTCTGAGTGACAACCGTAACCGTACCGTGGGCGAAGTGCGTCATGCCTTCACTAAAACGGGCGGCAACCTCGGCACTGATGGTTCGGTGGCTTACCTGTTCAGCAAGAAGGGTGTGATCTCCTTTGCGCCGGGACAGGATGAAGATGCTTTGATGGAAGCGGCGCTGGAAGCGGGTGCTGAAGACATCGTGAGCTACGACGATGGCGCGATTGATGTGTTCACCGCGTGGGAAGAGATGGGTGCAGTGCGTGATGCGCTAGAAGCCGGTGGACTGAAAGCGGACAGCGCTGAAGTCGCCATGATCCCATCAACCAAAGCGGAAATGGATGCGGAAACCGCACCGAAACTGCTGCGTCTGATTGATATGCTGGAAGACTGCGACGACGTGCAGGAAGTTTACCATAACGGTGAAATTTCTGATGAGGTCGCGGAAACGCTGTAATGGCGTTGATCGTATTGCCACAAACTGGAGACGCGCTATGGCGATAATTCTCGGGATCGACCCCGGCTCGCGCGTCACCGGTTACGGTGTGATTCGTCAGGTCGGCCGCCAGCTGAGTTACTTAGGCAGCGGCTGTATCCGCACCAATGTCACCGATTTGCCCTCACGCCTCAAACTGATTTACGCCGGTGTTACCGAAATCATCACCCAATTCTCGCCCGATTATTTTGCTATCGAGCAGGTCTTTATGGCCAAGAATGCGGACTCCGCGTTGAAGCTGGGGCAGGCGCGTGGTGCAGCGATTGTTGCCGCCGTGAACCTCGATTTGCCGGTATTTGAATACGCTGCGCGCCAGGTTAAACAAACGGTCACCGGCACCGGTGGGGCGGAGAAGAGTCAGGTTCAGCATATGGTGCGAACCTTGCTGAAATTGCCCGCGAATCCCCAGGCGGATGCCGCCGATGCCCTGGCCATCGCCATTACCCATTGCCACTTGAGCCAAAATGCGTCGCGGATAAGTGAGAGCAAACTGGTGATGACGCGTGGTCGGTTACGATCGGGCTAAGACGAACCCTAACAATGAAAGCTGGATATTCATCCAGCTTTTTTTATGGTATATAAACTGGCTAACTTACAGATTAAGGAACTGCTCAGGTGATTGGTCGTTTACGAGGCAACATTCTGGAAAAACAGCCGCCGCTGGTGTTAATTGAGGCGCACGGTGTCGGTTATGAAGTACATATGCCAATGACCTGCTTTTATGAGCTGCCGGAGATCAATCAGGAAGCGATTATCTTCACCCAATTTGTAGTGCGTGAAGATGCGCAGCTGTTGTTTGGTTTTAACAATAAGCAAGAGCGCGCACTGTTTCGTGAGCTGATCAAAGTGAATGGCGTGGGGCCAAAACTGGCGCTGGCCATTCTTTCTGGCATGTCGGCGCAGCAGTTTGTCACGGCGGTCGAACGTGAAGAGATCGTCTCACTGATCAAGCTGCCTGGCGTGGGTAAAAAACCGCCGAGCGTTTGGTGGTCGAGATGAAAGACCGCTTCAAAGGCATGCACGGCGATCTGTTTGGTGGTGATTCTACCTTTACGCTGACCACGCCTTCCGAAACGCCAGACAGCAACGATGCTGAAGCAGAGGCCGCTGCGGCACTGGTGGCGCTGGGTTATAAACCGCAGGAAGCCAGTCGGATGATTAGCAAAGTCGGTAAACCGGATGCAGATTGCGAAACCCTGATTCGTGAAGCACTGCGCGCAGCTATTTGAGGTAATGCATGATTGAAGCCGATCGCCTGGTGTCGGGTGGCTCTGTAATTGAAGAAGAGAGCCTCGACCGCGCCATTCGTCCTAAGCTGCTGGCAGAGTATGTGGGCCAGCCGCAGGTGCGTGAGCAGATGGAAATCTTCATCAAAGCGGCACAGCTGCGCGGTGATGCGCTCGACCATCTGCTGATTTTCGGCCCGCCGGGACTGGGTAAAACCACATTGGCTAACATTGTTGCCAATGAGATGGGCGTCAATCTGCGTACCACGTCGGGTCCGGTGCTGGAAAAGGCAGGCGATCTGGCGGCGATGTTGACTAACCTTGAGCCGCACGATGTGCTGTTTATCGATGAGATCCATCGTCTGTCGCCCGTGGTGGAAGAAGTGCTGTATCCGGCGATGGAAGATTATCAGCTGGATATCATGATTGGTGAAGGCCCCGCCGCGCGCTCTATCAAGCTCGATTTACCGCCGTTCACCCTGATTGGTGCCACCACGCGTGCCGGTTCGCTGACCTCGCCGCTGCGTGACCGCTTTGGTATTGTGCAACGTCTTGAGTTCTATAACGTGCCGGATCTACAACATATCGTTAGTCGCAGCGCGGCCTGTTTAGGTCTGCCGCTGAGTGACGAAGGTGCATTAGAAGTGGCGCGTCGTGCACGTGGTACTCCGCGTATCGCGAACCGCTTATTACGCCGTGTGCGTGATTTCGCCGAAGTGCGAGCTAACGGTGTGATGAGTGGTGAAGTCTCTGCCAGCGCACTGGATATGCTCAACGTCGATCATCAGGGCTTTGACTATATGGACCGCAAGTTACTGCTGGCGATTATCGATAAGTTCTCAGGTGGCCCAGTGGGGCTGGATAACCTGGCTGCGGCGATTGGAGAAGAGCGGGAAACCATCGAAGATGTGATTGAACCCTACCTCATTCAGCAGGGATTCATTCAACGCACCCCGCGCGGCCGCATGGCCACGCAGCATGCTTACAAGCATTTCGGTATAAGTCGCGAAGTGTAAAACCGGCGTTACGCCGCCGGTTTCTTCGCCATGCTGAGGATAAACAGCACGGCGGCACAGAGCACCACCGAAGGACCGGCTGGCGTGTCGTAAGTGGCGGAGAAGGTTAACCCGCCGGTGACAGCCAGAATCCCGATGATGACCGCATAACCGGCCATCTGTTCCGGCGAACGCGAGAAGCGTCGCGCCGTGGCTGCCGGGATGATCAGCAATGACGTGATGATCAGCGCGCCGACAAACTTCATGGCCACGCCAATCGTCAACGCCGTTACCAGCATCAGCATCAATCGCGTACGCTGAATATTGACGCCATCAACCTGCGCCAGTTCCGGACTGATGGTCATCGAAAGCAGTGAACGCCACTGCCACGCCATCACCGCCAGCACGATTGCTACACCAGCGCCCATCAGCCATAAATCATCCGGCGTCACCGCCAGCAGATCGCCAAACAGGTACGCCATCAGGTCAACGCGCACGCCCTGCATCAAGCTCACCACCACCAGGCCCAACGACAGCGCGCTGTGCGCCATAATACCGAGTAGAGTATCTATCGCCAGATGCGGACGACGTTCCAGCCACACTAACCCCAGCGCCAGACACACCGTCACCAGAATCACCGCGTAATAGGGATTCACATTCAACAGCAGACCGAAAGCCACGCCGAGCAGAGAAGCATGCGCCAGGGTATCGCCGAAATAAGACATCCGGCGCCAGACCACAAACGAGCCAAGTGGACCGGCCGCCAGCGCCAGCAAAACGCCACCGAGCCAGCCAGGTAACAACAATTCAATCATGACGGGCCATTTCCTTTGCGCAGAACAATACGTCCCTGTAAATCGTGACGATGGTTATGATTATGGCGATAGATAGCCAATTGCTGTGCGCCGCGCGGGCCGAACATGGCAATGAATTCGGGATGCTGCGACACCGCTTCCGGCGTGCCGGAACAGCAGATGTGATGGTTGAGGCACAGCACTTCATCGGTCTTGGCCATCACCAGATGCAGATCGTGAGAAACCATCAACACGCCGCAGTTAAGTTCGCTGCGAAGCTGGTCAATCAGATCATACAGCGCCACCTGGCCGTTGACGTCGACGCCTTGTGTCGGCTCATCCAGCACCAGTAACTGCGGTTGATTGAGCAGGGCACGAGCCAGCAACACGCGCTGGGTTTCACCACCCGAGAGTTTTTGCAACGGAGCCTGCATCAGATGACCCGCCTGCACACGCTTCAAAGCAGGCAGAATGGCATCCCGCTTGCTGCCCTGCGTCAAACGCATGAACCGCTCAACGGTAATCGGCAAGGTCGGATCGATATGCAGTTTTTGCGGCACATAGCCGATGCGCAGGCCGGGCGTACGCGTGACGGTGCCGCTGGTGGGCGCGAGTAAACCCAGCACCGTGCGGACCAGCGTCGATTTGCCTGCGCCGTTCGGCCCAAGCAGCGTGAGAATTTTTCCTGGCTCTAGCGACAGGCTGATGCCTGCCAGCACGGGGCGCTGGGAGAACTTCACTGAAATGTTTTCAAGTGTAACAAGTGACGACATATTATTTACAGGTTGCATTGAATTTCGAATGTTATAATATCACATTCCATCAACGGGTCACGATGGAATGACGCATTATGTTACACATTAAGCAGCGCCTCGCTTTCACTCTTCCTGCTGTCGCATTGGCAGCCACCTGCGCAACGCCCGCGCACTCAGCCGTAGTGGCTTCAATCAAACCGATCGGATTTATCGCAGCGGCGATTGCCGATGGCGTTACTCCGGTGGAAGTATTGTTGCCTGATGGCGCTTCAGAACACGATTATGCTTTGCGTCCATCGGATGTAAAACGTATTAAAAACGCGGACTTAGTGGTGTGGGTAGGCCCAGAAATGGAAGCCTTTCTGACCAAGTCTGCCGCCGATTTACCGGAGACCAAAAACCTCGAAATCGCCGCAATGCCAGGCGTCAAACCGCTGTTGATTCGCGGCGGTGAAGAGGAAGAAGAACATGAGCATGGTCACGATCATGACCATGGTGCAGAAAAGTCTGAAGACCATGATGCAGGTGATGATCATCACCATCACGGCGAGTTTAATATGCACCTGTGGATGTCCCCAGAGATTGCGCGCCAATCTGCGGTTGCAATCCACGGAAAATTATTGGAACTTATGCCGCAAAGCAGAGCCAAACTTGACGCTAACCTGCAGCAGTTTGAGGCAGAATTAGCCAATGCTGATAAGCATATTGGCGCGCAGCTTGCCCCGGTTAAGAACAAGGGTTATTTCGTTTTTCACGATGCGTATAGCTACTTTGAAAAACACTACGGTTTGTCCCCTGCTGGACACTTTACCGTCAACCCTGAGATCCAACCGGGCGCCCAGCGTTTACATCAAATACGAACACAGTTGGTTGAGCAGAAAGCCGTATGCGTTTTCGCTGAACCACAATTCAGGCCGGCCGTCATCGATGCCGTGTCTCGCGGAACCAGCGTGCGAAAAGGCACCCTCGATCCGTTGGGCATGGGAATCAGCTTAACCAAAGATAGCTATGTGAAGTTCCTCTCACAGTTATCGAGCCAGTATGCGAGCTGCCTGAATGGAGCATAGAGGAATAAGTAAAAGTGCAGCAGATAGCCCGCTCTGTCGCCCTCGCATTTAATAATTTGCCGCGCCCCCACCGCGTAATGCTGGGTTCATTAACTGTTGTAACATTGGCCGTCGCGGTTTGGCGGCCCTATGTTTACCATCCTCATGACGTTGCCCCCATCGTGAAAGACATCACGCTGGACAAAAACGAACTGCGTACGCTGTTGCCAGAAGCCAGTGAGCCGATCGATCAGACTACGGTGGAACCGGAAGAAGAGATTCCGGCTGATGACATCGATAAAGATGTTCAGGACAACCCGAACGTCCACGATTACACCATTTCTTCAGGTGACACCCTCGGTAGCGCGCTCAACCAATACGGTATCGACCTGGGTGATATCAATGCACTGGTGAGCAGCGATAAAGACTTCCGCAATCTGCGGGTGGGTCAGCAGCTCAGCTGGACGCTGGATGCCGATGGACAACTGCAGAACTTTACCTGGGAAGTGGATCGCCGCGAAACCCGTACTTATGCGCGTCAGCCAAATGGCAGCTTCAAGATGCAGCAGGAGATGCAAAAGGGTGAGTGGCAGAACAGTGTGCTGAAAGGTGAAGTGCGCGGTAGTTTTGGCGCCAGTGCTCAGCGTGCCGGATTATCCAGTGCTGAAACCAGCAATGTGATCAAAGCGATGCAGTGGCAGATGGATTTCCGCAAACTGCGTGCCGGTGATGATTTCAGCGTGTTGATGTCCCGTGAAATGCTGGATGGCAAAAGTGCACAAAGCCAACTGCTGGGTGTGCATCTGCGTACCGGCGGCAAAGATTATTACGCCTTCCGCGCGGAAGATGGCAAATTCTACGATCGCAGTGGCTCTGGCCTGGCGCGTGGCTTTATGCGTTTTCCGACCGTGAAGCAGTATCGCGTCTCCTCTAATTTCAATCCACGTCGCCTTAATCCGGTGACCGGACGTATCGCGCCGCACAAAGGTGTCGATTTCGCACTGCCAATCGGTACGCCAGTGCTTGCCGTTGGTGATGGTGAAGTGGTGATGGCTAAGAATGGTGGCGCGGCCGGTAACTACGTCGCGATTCGTCACGGTCGCCAGTATATGACCCGCTACATGCACCTGAGCAAAGCGCTGGTCAAGCCGGGACAGAAAGTGAAGCGTGGTGACCGTATTGCGTTGTCAGGCAACACTGGGCGTTCTACCGGCCCACATTTGCATTATGAAGTGTGGATCAACAATCAGGCGGTTAACCCACTGACGGCGAAACTGCCGCGGATGGAAGGTCTGACGGGTAAAGATCGCAGTGATTACCTCACCAATGTGAAGAGCTATCTGCCGCAGCTGGCATTGAAATAGCGCCTTTCTGTAGGCCGTAACGAAAAAACCGACGATTTATTCGTCGGTTTTTTGCTATCTGACGCATGATGATTGCAAAATTAACTCCCGTCACTATCATTGTCCCGTCATTGTCAGAGGCGAGTGCATGGAAACCCGAAAGAAAAATAACAGTGAATTTATCCCCGTTTTTCAACGTTCTTTTTTAAAACCGAAATACTGGGGCAACTGGCTGGCGATTGGTGCGCTGGCGGGTATGGCGCTGCTGCCTGCCAAAGTACGCGATCCGATTCTGGGCGGATTGGGGCGGTTTGCCGGCAAGCTGGCAAAAAGTGCGCGTCGTCGTGCGCTGATCAATCTTTACTATTGCCTGCCGGAGTTAAGTGAAGAGCAGCGCGAAGAGATTGCTGATCGTATGTTTGCCACCGCGCCGCAGGCGATGGTGATGATGGCCGAATTGGGTATGCGTGACCCTGCGCGCGTGCGTCAGCGCGTGGACTGGCACGGTCGTGAAATCATTGAAGCTTTACAGGCTAACCAGGAGAACGTGATCTTCCTGGTGCCGCACGGCTGGGGCGTGGATATTCCGGCGATGTTGCTCGCTTCGGAAGGGCAGAAGATGGCTGCCATGTTCCATAATCAGAGCGATCCGCTGCTGGATTACGTGTGGAACACCGTGCGTCGTCGCTTTGGCGGACGTATGCATGCGCGCAATGATGGCATTAAACCGTTTATCGCCTCGGTGCGTCAGGGTTATTACGGCTACTACCTGCCGGACCAGGATCATGGCCCGGAACACAGTGAGTTTGTGGATTTCTTTGCCACCTACAAAGCCACATTGCCTGCGGTGGGGCGTTTGATGAAGGTGTGTCGTGCGCGCGTGGTGCCGTTATTCCCGGTGTATAACAGTGATACGCATCGTCTGGATATCTATGTGCATCCACCGATGGATGATTTACTGGATGCTGACGACAACACGCTAGCGCGTCGAATGAATGAAGAAGTCGAGGTGTTTGTCCGACCACATCCGGAGCAATACACCTGGATTTTGAAGCTGTTGAAAACGCGCAAAGAAGGGGATATTGAACCCTATTCGCGTGACGAACTCTATCCGCGCAAATAGCCTTATCCGCAATCAATGGCGCCGCTACCGAGTGTTGAATATTGTCCACTCGGTAGCGACGAGTTTTACTCTACCGCTTCAACATGACTGCGTCGTTTACGCTCACGCAGGAACAGCGTTACCAATCCAAACCACAGCACACCCGCCGCAAAGTTGATGCCGCTGAACCACGGCGTGCCGCCACTGAAGTAGCCTGCCTTTGCCAATTCAATACCGATGGCCAGCGTCAGAATGCTGATCATCCCCAGCATAGCCGCTACGCTGCCTTTGCCTTCATTGCTGGAATACAGGGTCAGACGATATAAACCTGCATTGACCATACCCGCGCCAAAGGCGTACAGGCTCAATCCTGCGGTCAGCAACAGATAGGTATGGCTATCCAGCAGGTTAGCCAGCAGCGAAATGCTCAGTCCCAGCAGAATCGGCCAGGCAGCAAATTTCACCGGCTGTTCAATCGGTACGCGTCCCGCCAGTTTGCCCAGCGTGAGATTACCGGCAATCATCGCGAGGAATACCGGCAGCTGCAGCAGCGCATACTCCATGCGGGACAATCCTTCATCGTGCATCAGGATCACGGGCGACAGCGCTACCCAGGTGAGGATCGGAATAAACACCAAACCAATGGCAAAGGATCCGTACATTACCTGACGATCGCGTGCCAGACGGCCATAGGCGCGCGCCAGATTGGGCAGGGCGATGGAGTGGCTCCGATCGCCTGCGGTTTCCGGCATGATGCGCCACAACACGACAAAAGACACCACGCTGCAAATCGCAAACAGCCAGAACATACTGCGCCATTCACCGACGGTTAACCACGCAGCCCCCGCCAGCGGACCAGCCAAAGGTGCTAACAGCGCCACGTTGGCCATCAGCGCCATCATGCGCACGGCCAGCGCTTCATCAAAGGCTTCCTGCACCGCGGCATAACTCACCGCGCCGATAAAGCACAGGCTGATCCCCTGGATAAAGCGCAGCGTCACAAACTGTTCGATACTGCTCACCCAGGTGGTCAGAATACAGGCAGCGGCAAAGAACAGGATGCCGAACAGCAGAACCGGACGGCGGCCATATTTATCGGAGAGCGGGCCGAGCAGCCATTGCAGCACCACGCCGCCCATCAGATAAGCCGTAAGAGAAGTCGATACCCATTCCGGGCCGACGTTGAATTCAGACGTCACCAACAACATGCCGGGCTGAATCATGTCATGGGCGATATAAGTTGCGAATTCAAACAGCACCAGTGCGAGCGGGAACAGCAGCACGCGCCCGGTGAGATGAGTAATAGGCTGATAGCGGGCCATCTGGCCTCCTTGTCAGAGAAAAATAAAACGCGACTGCCAGGCAGTCGCGTTTGTCCATGTTGTTACAGCCGCTGTCAGTGGTGCGTGAGCGTTTAGTCTACGCGCAGAACACGGCTGGTGTTGGTGGTGCCAGTGGTCGCCATCACGTCGCCCTGGGTGACAATCACCAGGTCGCCAGAAACGAGGAAACCTTTGTCACGCAGCAGGTTAACGGCATCATGCGCGGCGGCAACGCCATCATTGTTGCTGTCGAAGAACACCGGCGTCACACCACGGAACAGCGCGGTCAGATTCAATGTACGTTCGTGACGTGACATGGCGAAGATCGGCAGGCCTGAAGTGATACGTGAAGTCATCAGCGCGGTACGGCCCGATTCGGTCATGGTGATGATGGCAGAAACACCCTGCAGGTGGTTGGCGGCATACATCGCGGACATCGCAATCGCTTCTTCTACGTTGTCGAACTGCACTTCAAGACGGTGCTTAGACACGTTAACGCTGGGGATTTTTTCCGCGCCAAGGCACACTTTCGCCATGGCAGAAACCGTTTCGGCCGGATATTGGCCAGCAGCGGTTTCAGCTGACAGCATCACAGCATCGGTGCCATCCAGCACGGCGTTCGCCACGTCCATCACTTCGGCACGGGTAGGCATCGGGTTGGTGATCATCGATTCCATCATCTGCGTCGCAGTGATGATGGTGCGGTTCAACTGACGTGCACGACGAATCAGTGCTTTCTGGATACCGACCAGTTCTGGATCGCCAATCTCAACGCCGAGGTCGCCACGCGCCACCATCACCACGTCAGAGGCCAGAATGATATCATCCATGGCTTCCTGAGACGCAACGGCTTCCGCACGTTCAACTTTGGCTACCAGTTTGGCATCACAACCGGCATCGCGCGCCAGACGGCGAGCATAGTTCATGTCCTCGCCATTGCGCGGGAAGGAGACGGCCAGATAATCCACGCCGATTTTCGCCGCAGTGACGATATCCACTTTATCTTTTTCAGTCAGCGCTTCAGCCGACAAACCGCCGCCGAGTTTGTTAATGCCTTTGTTGTTAGAGAGCGGGCCACCAACGGTCACTTCGGTGAACACTTTCACGCCCTGAACTTCCAGCACTTTCAACTGCACACGGCCATCATCCAGCAGCAGGATATCGCCCGGCACCACGTCTTCTGGCAGGCCTTTGTAGTCGATACCGACTTTCTCTTTATCGCCTTCGCCTTTGCTCATATCCGCATCCAGCAGGAAGCGATCGCCAACGTTCAGGAAGACTTTGCCTTCTTTGAAGGTCGATACACGAATTTTTGGGCCTTGCAGGTCACCCAGAATAGCCACATGGCGGCCAAGTTTTGCCGCGATCTCACGCACTTTGTTCGCGCGCAGCTGGTGGTCTTCTGCGGTGCCGTGAGAGAAGTTGAGTCGCACAACGTTAGCGCCCGCCGCGATGATTTTTTCGAGGTTATTGTCGCGATCGGTGGCTGGGCCGAGGGTAGTAACGATCTTGGTTCTTCTGAGACGTCTTGACATGAAGGACTCCGTTGACAAAGGTTCGTGTCACTCTCAAGGGGACACGGTGTAATCGCATATTCTATATGATCGATGGGCTGTGATTCGACTCACATTGTGAATGTGATGTTAATTATTTTACAGTGCATTGTTTTATTGCACTCGCTTTTCTAAGCGCGAATCTTTAAGCGCCTCTTTCACCCGCTTAAGATTCTCTCGGAAAGCGGCGCCACGCTCAAGGGTAAAACCCGTTGCCAGAACATCAACCACGGTGAGTTGCGCCAGGCGGGAGACCATCGGCAGGTAGATATCGGTATCCTCAGGCACATCCAGCGTGATAGCGAGAGTGGCTTCTGCCGCCAAAGGTGAACCCGGAGAGGTGATAGCCAGCACTGTGGAAGCGTTTACACGCGCCAGGCGAGCCAGTTCTATCATATTTTTGGTGCGCCCAGTATGTGATATGAGAACAAAAACGTCATTTGGTCCACTATTTATGCAACTCATGCGCTGGATCACAATATCCTCCGACCAGATGACCGGCAGATTAAAACGCAGGAATTTATTCGTGGCATCGTGCGCCACCACCGCCGAGGCGCCAAGGCCAAAAAGGCGATTTTGTTGGCCTGTGTCAACGCCTGAACCGCCTGATCAATCACCTGCATATCCAGCTGTTGGCGAACGCGGCTCAATCCCGCCAGCGCGGAATCAAAAATTTTGTGGCTGTAGCTCTCGACGCTGTCATTTTCTTCCACGTCGCGGCTGACCCAGTTTGGGCTTTTCGCCAGACTTTGTGCGAGGCGCAGTTTGAAATCGGGAAAACCCCGCGTGCCCATGCGGTGACAAAAGCGATTCACCGTGGGCTCACTGACATCGGCGGCACGCGCCAGCGTGGCAATGCTGGAATGCATGGCCTGTTGCGGAGCGGCGAGGATTTGCTCGGCCACTTTACGTTCTGATTTACTCAGCGCATCAAGCTGCGCCTGAATCTGTTCCAGCATGTTGTTAACCTGATGAGCCTTAATCACTTACATCACGACCATCATTTGATGAAATCGCTGCCATTTCTCAAGAATATACCGTGTAATACGCCCTCGCACGCAGCAGCGGACAAATGTAAACGCGATTTTTTTGTCATACTTTGATCGTTGCCGGGTTTTATCCTGACAAACATCGAAACAGAAAAAGCGCATCAAGCGCACACCACAACACACCTTTGTTCGCCATCATGTTCAAAGTAATGGCTAATGCCACACCGCGTCTGGGTTGTTCCGATGCGGGGAAAAAAGTACATTGTGCTGTAAGAAAATTACAATAAGGACCCGGGATGATGAGGACGCTCAAACCGGGTATATCCTGCAACGAGGAGAGGAAAATGGCGGTAACACAAACAGCCCAGGCATGCGATCTGGTTATTTTCGGTGCCAAAGGCGATCTTGCACGCCGGAAACTGTTGCCTTCACTGTATCAGCTGGAGAAAGCCGGTCAGATTCACGACACCACACGCATCATCGGCGTGGGGCGTGCGGATTGGGACAAAGACGCTTACACCAAAGTGGTGCGTGAAGCGCTGGAAACCTTCATGAAAGAGAAGATCGATGAAGCGCTGTGGGACAAACTCAGCAGCCGTCTCGACTTCTGTAACCTCGACGTGACCGACACCTCGCATTTCACCAAACTGGGCAAGATGCTTGACCAGAAAGATCGTGTCACCATTAACTACTTCGCCATGCCACCAAGCACCTTTGGTGCTATCTGTGATGGTCTGGGCGCAGCCAAGCTGAATGCTAAACCGGCGCGCGTAGTGATGGAGAAGCCACTCGGCACCTCATTAGCGACCTCGCAAGAGATCAATGACAGCGTCGGCAAGTACTTCGAAGAAAGCCAGGTGTTCCGTATCGACCACTATCTCGGTAAAGAGACGGTGTTGAACCTGTTGGCGCTGCGTTTTGCTAACTCGATCTTCGTCAATAACTGGGATAACCGCACCATCGATCACGTGCAGATCACCGTGGCAGAAGAGGTGGGTATCGAAGGCCGTTGGGGTTACTTCGATAAAGCCGGCCAGATGCGCGACATGATCCAGAATCACCTGTTGCAGATTCTGACTATGATCGCCATGTCACCGCCTTCCGACCTGAGTGCCGATGCAATCCGTGATGAGAAAGTGAAGGTGCTGCGTTCATTGCGCCGTATCGACCAGACCAACGTGCGTGAGAAAACCGTGCGTGGCCAGTACACCGCGGGCTTCGTGCAGGGCAAAAAAGTACCGGGCTACCTGGAAGAAGAGGGCGCGAACAAGCAGAGCGCCATCGAGAGCTTCGTGGCGATCCGTGTCGATATCGATAACTGGCGTTGGGCGGGCGTGCCGTTCTACCTGCGCACCGGTAAGCGCTTGCCGACCAAATGCTCTGAGGTTGTGGTGTACTTCAAGAACCCAGAGATGAACCTGTTCAAAGATTCTTACGCTGAACTGCCGCAGAACAAGCTGACCATTCGCTTGCAGCCGGACGAAGGTGTGGATATCGAGATCCTGAACAAAGTGCCAGGTCTGGATCACAAGCACAAACTGCAGACCACCAAGCTGGATCTAAGCTACTCCGAGACTTTCAACCAGTCGCATCTGGCCGATGCTTACGAGCGTCTGCTGCTGGAAACCATGCGCGGCATTCAGGCACTGTTTGTGCGTCGTGACGAAGTGGAAGCCGCCTGGGGTTGGGTCGATTCTATTATCGATGCGTGGAACGCCGATGCGGAAGCGCCTAAGCCATACCAGGCCGGTACCTGGGGCCCGGTAGCTTCCGTCGCGATGATTACGCGCGATGGCCGTTCGTGGAATGAGTTTGAATAAGCCTTAACATCGAAGCCCGCCAGAAATGAGCGGGCTTTTTTGTGCCCAAAATTCATTTTTCTTAAAATTGAACCAGAGTTTCAATAATTTTTGATATCCGATGGACGCCGCTCCAGCCAATCTTGTATGGTAGAGCCCAAACATTGACGGCCGGATGTAAGTCGGGCTGATGCAACTAAGGAAACCTGATGAAGAACTGGAAAACCACTGCTGAACAGATCATGACAACGGGCCCGGTTGTGCCGGTGATTGTGGTGAACAAACTGGAACATGCAGTGCCGATGGCCAAAGCGCTGGTGGCGGGCGGTGTGCGCGTGCTGGAAGTGACGCTGCGTACCCCGGTGGCGATGGATGCGCTGCGTGCGATGATCAAAGAAGTGCCGGAAGCGATTGTCGGTGCGGGCACGGTGATCAACACTCAGCAGTTGAAAGAAGTCACCGATGCCGGTGCGCAGTTTGTGATCAGCCCAGGTCTAACCGAGCCGTTGCTGAAAGCTGCAGTTGAGGGGCCGGTGCCATTGATTCCGGGCATTAGCACCGTGTCCGAGCTGATGCTGGGCATGGATTATGGCTTGCGCGAATTTAAGTTCTTCCCGGCGGAAGCCAATGGCGGTGTGAAAGCGCTGTCAGCGATTGGCGGCCCGTTCCCGCAGGTGCGTTTCTGCCCAACCGGCGGTATCTCACCGGCCAACTACCGTGATTATCTGGCGCTGAAAAGCGTGCTGTGTATTGGTGGTTCGTGGCTGGTGCCGAATGATGCGCTGGAAAGTGGCGACTGGGATCGTATTACGCGTCTGGCGCGTGAGGCAGTTGAAGGCGCGAAGTAACGCACTTACCGATTTGCCACGATGCGAATCACGCGTACTGAAAGGGCGGCCTGAAGGCCGCCCTTATACGTTGTCTCTACAGACAAATGGCAGGCGAGGAGATTATCCCTCTACCTTCACTGCTGCGGCACTCGCCACGGCACGCGCAATCGCCTCATCGGTATTCTCACCGGTCGCCAATGCCACGCCAAGACGACGTTGACCCACAATCTCCGGCTTGCCGAACAGACGCAGCTGCAGACCAGCACCTAATGCCGCTTCGATGTTGACGAACTGCACATTGTTGCTGTCCAGCTGTGGCAGGATCACCGCTGAGGCTGCCGGGCCATACTGGCGAATACCACCGATTGGCAGGCCGAGGAACGCGCGCACATGCAGTGCGAATTCTGACAGATCCTGAGAAATCAGCGTCACCATGCCAGTATCGTGTGGGCGCGGAGAGACCTCACTAAATACCACCTCGTCACCGCATACAAACAGCTCAACGCCAAACAGACCGTATCCGCCCAGCGCTTTCACCACTTTAGATGCGATGTCTTGTGCGCGTTGCAACGCCAAATCGGTCATCTGCTGTGGCTGCCAGGATTCACGGTAATCACCGTCTTCCTGACGATGACCAATCGGCGCGCAGAAATGAATGCCATCTACCGCGCTGATGGTCAGCAGGGTGATTTCGAAATCGAACTTCACCACGCCTTCAACGATCACGCGACCGGCACCGGCACGACCGCCTTGCTGTGCGTAATCCCAGGCTTTGTCCAGCTGGCTCGCTTCACGGATGAAACTCTGACCTTTGCCAGACGAACTCATTACCGGTTTAGCAATGCACGGGAAACCAATGTCATTGGCGGCCGCGACAAAATTCTCTTTGCTGTCAGCGAACTGATAGGTTGAGGTAGGCAGCGACAACTCTTCTGCCGCCAGACGACGAATGCCTTCGCGGTTCATGGTCAGGCGCGCGGCACGGGCAGTGGGCACCACTTTCTGGCCCTGAGCTTCCAGTTCCAGCAGTTTTTCAGTGGCGATAGCTTCAATTTCTGGCACCACGAAGTGCGGCTTCTCCAGCGCGATCAGCGCAGCCAGCGCATCACCGTCCAGCATATTGATCACATGGCTACGGTGGGCAACGTGCATCGCCGGTGCATCGGCATAACGATCTACGGCAATCACTTCCACACCCAGACGCTGACACTCCAGCGCCACTTCTTTGCCCAATTCACCTGAACCTAACAGCATCACACGCGTTGCGGCAGGGCGCAGCGCGGTTCCGAGAGTCGTCATAATTTCACCTTAGCAGTCAAAATGCGCGCGCAGTATAAACGAAAACGTTTGCGTACTCACGCATTCGGCTCAAACAGGTTTGCCATACTTTTCCCGCTCTGACGTTACCTGACACTCGCTACGGCAGCATGGAACGCGAAAACTTAAACAGGAGTTAAACGATGAGCAATTGGTTGCAGCAAATCCAGTCGGTGCTGGCGAAGAAGGGCGGCGACGGTAAAGCCGGCGGTTTGAGCGATATGCTGGCACCTGGCGCGCTGGGTGGTTTAGCGGGATTGCTGGTGGCCAGCAAGTCCACGCGAAGCCTGTTGACCAAATACGGCGGTAAGGCATTGCTGGTCGGCGGCGGTGCGGCAGCCGGTGCCGTGCTGTGGAATAAGTACAAGCAGCGTGTGCGTGAAACCCATCAGGATGAGCCGGGATTTGGTCAGCTGCAGACGCCCGTTGACCAGCGCGCTGAACGTCTGGTGACCGCGTTAGTGTTTGCGGCCAAAAGTGATGGTCATATTGACGATCGCGAACGCGCGGCCATTGAGCAGAACATCCATAAGGCGGGTTATGGTTCGCAGGCGGAAACGCTGATCCAGCAAGCGATGAATCGTCCACTCGATCCCCACTGGTTAGCAGCAGATGTGAGAAATGAAGAAGAAGCGTTAGAACTCTACTTCCTCAGCTGCGCCGCTATCGATGTGGATCATTTTATGGAGCGTAGCTATCTCTCCGCACTGGGTGATGCCCTGAAGATCCCACAGGATGTGCGCGAAGGTATTCAGCGCGATATTCAGGCGGAGAAAGCCGCATAATTGAACAGAGGGCCTTGCCTGGGCCCTCAACTACACTTCCTGTGCGCTGCTGCTTGGCTTCCCGCGTGATAAGTGCCACGCTTGCTGAATGTTGTCTTTCAGGGAAAGGAGCCAGAATGAATCAGCCGCAAGCAAAAAAAGTCCCCCACATCATGAGCCTGCACGGTGAAACGCGTACCGATAACTATCATTGGATGCGCGATGACGAGCGGGAAAATCCAGAGATACTGGACCATCTGCACGCCGAGAATGCCTACGGCAAAGCGATGATGGCGTCGCAAGAGAATCTGCAAGAACGGGTACTCAAAGAGATCGTTGATCGCATTCCGGCGCAGGACCACTCCGTGCCCTATGTGAAGAACGGCTATCGCTATCAGAGTCGCTATGAGGTGGGGAACGAATATCCGCTCTATTTTCGCCAGCCGGTCAACGCGCCAGCCGATGAGCCCTGGCAGCTGCTGATCGACGGTAATCAGCGTGCCTCGCACAGTGATTTTTACACCATGGGCGCACTGGCGATCGCGCCTGACAACCAGGTCATGGCGCTGGCCGAGGACTTCCTTTCACGTCGCCAGTACGGCGTTCGCTTCCGCAATCTGGAGAGCGGTAGCTGGTATCCGGAAGTGCTGAGCAATGCCTCTTCCAGCGTGGCGTGGGCCAATGATTCCCGCACGCTGTACTACGTGCGCAAGCATCCGAAAACCTTGCTGGCGTATCAGGTATGGCGCCATGAGCTGGGCCATCCGCAATCAGACGATCAGCTGGTGTATGAAGAGAAGGATGAGAGCTTCCATCTCAGCGTGCATAAAACCACCTCCGAACACTTCATCCTGATTGCGATGTACAGCACCACCACCAGCGAGATCCAGCTGATTGATGCCGAGTATCCGGATGCGCAGCCACAGGTGTTCTGTCCACGTCGCCGCGATCACGAGTACAGCATCGATCATTACAATCACCAGTTCTATATTCGCTCGAATCGTGATGGCAAAAACTTTGGCCTGTACCGCAGCGCGTGGCTGGCGGAGAACCGCTGGCAGGCGTTGATTCCGGCACGCGATAATGTAGTGCTGGAGGATTTCCAGCTATTTCGCCACTGGCTGGTGGTAGAAGAGCGCCAGCGCGGCGTCAACACGCTGCGCCAGATCAACTGGGAAAGCGGTGAAAGCATCGGGATCGCCTTTGACGATCCGGCTTACGTCACCTGGCTGGCTTACAATCCATCGCCGGAAAGCGACACGCTGCGTTATGGCTATTCATCCATGACCACGCCAACAACGTTGTTTGAACTCAATATGGAGACCGGCGATCGCCGGGTGTTGAAACAGACGCCGGTGCCGGGCTTCAACTCAGACGACTACAAAAGCGAACATCACTGGATCACGGTACGTGATGGCACTGAAGTGCCAGTGTCGCTGGTCTATCACCGCAAGCATTTCAAATCGGGCAGTAATCCACTGCTGGCTTACGGCTATGGCGCCTACGGCAGTAGCATGGATGCCAGCTTCGGCACCAGTCGCATTAGCCTGCTGGAGCGTGGCTTTGTTTACGCGATCATTCACGTGCGTGGTGGTGGCGAGTTGGGCCAACAGTGGTACGACGATGGCCGCCTGAAGAATAAGATGAACAGCTTCACCGACTTTATTGATGTGACGCAGGCACTGGTGGCGAAAGGATTGGGTGATCCGCAACAGCTGTATGCGATGGGCGGCAGCGCTGGTGGTTTACTGATGGGTGGGGTGATCAATCTGGCGCCCGACCTGTTCAACGGCGTAGTGGCACAAGTGCCGTTTGTTGATGTGGTCACCACCATGCTGGATCCGACGATCCCGCTGACCACCGGCGAATATGATGAGTGGGGCAATCCGGAACATGAAGCGGATTACCACACCATCCGGCAGTACAGCCCGTATGACAACATCGAAGCTAAAGCTTATCCGCATCTGTTGGTGACCACCGGGCTGCACGATTCTCAGGTGCAATATTGGGAACCGGCGAAGTGGGTGGCGAAACTGCGTGAGCTGAAAACCAATGACACGCTGTTACTGCTGTGTACCGAGATGGATTCCGGGCACGGTGGTAAATCGGGGCGTTTCAAAGCGTATGAAGGCGTGGCGCAGGAGTTTACCTTCCTGATTGGTCTGGCACAGGGCAGCTTGCCAGACCGCGTCGATTACTGATCTGTCTTAACGTACTTGCGCAGCGCCTGACGTAATGGTGGGCGCAAATCGCGCACATTTTCCAGCACCCAACGCAGATAGCCGGGATCTTTGCGCGCAATGCTGCCAATGCTCTGCCCACGATATTTGCCAAACGGGAACACATCTCCGCTAACTTCAGCAGGCTGACAGCGGCCAACCATATCACTGACGCTCCAGCCGGAGGTCTCCATAATGCGGATCAGCAGTGCGGCAGTGACATAGCAGTCATACAACGCACGGTGCGCATGCAGTTCAGCAGGTGGCGTGACGTCCAGCTTCAGGCTGTGACGCAATGCCTGATTACCGTATTTGATGCCCGGCCACAGCTGGCGCGCCAGCGTCATGGTGCAAATCCATTCACCGGGCATGATCGGCAGCATACGGCGGTCAAAACTGGCATTGTGCGCCACGTAATGCGCGCTGCCATGATAGCGACCAATCGCTTCTTCAATGGTGGGCTTATCGGCAACCATCGCTTCCGTAATGCGGTGCACCGCCATCGCCTGACGGCTGATCGGGCGGTCAGGGCAAATCAAATCACTCATCGGATTGACGATCTGGCCGTCGATGACATCCACTGACGCCACTTCAACCACGCCACCTTGTAATCCGCAGGTTTCGGTATCAATAACACGTAACATATATTACTTCTGCTTGGGTTCGTAGGGCAGGCGAGAGAGGCTGAGTGATGCCTGACGATAGCCCATCAAGCGCTGACGGAACCACTCGCGCAGGGCTTCCGGCTGCTCGCGCTCGACCATTTCCGCAATCACGGGCATGTTGTAGCGCTCTTTAAACGCCACGCCTGCGGCGGCCAGATCGACATTCACTTTGTCTTTCTCTTCCTGCGACAACAGGGCAAGGTTTTGGCTCATGCATTTCTCCTGATAAACAGGGGCAAAAGTAATGGTTTCCCCTTTACGGATCAAGGAAATTGGATCGCACCGCAAGTCTCGACACGCTTTAACCAGCGGCGTATCCTGCTGCCACGTTTGCGGCAGAGTGTCGCACTGAAAAGGGAAGAAGTGATGAAGAAAACTGCGTTAAACCCGGTTGTGGCGCTGTTGCTGGCGTCATCCACGTTGGTCTTCAGCCAGTTTGCTCTGGCCCATGCTCACCTGAAAACGCCGGTTCCCGCCGACAAAGCGGTAATCGACAGCTCTCCTCAGAATCTCACTCTGACTTTCACCGAAGATGTGGAACCGGCTTTCAGCGGTGTTGAAGTGCTGAATGCACAGAAGCAGCCAATGGCCGTGGAAAAAGCCAAACTAAATGATAAGCAGCATGACCAGCTGATCGTACCGATTAGCCAGCCGTTGCCTTCCGGCAACTATCAGGTGAACTGGCATGTGTTGTCGGTGGATGGACACAAAACCAAGGGAAGCTACGCGTTTAGCGTGAAGTAACCTATGGGTTTGAGCACGTTGTGGATCGTCCTGCGCGCCCTGCATTTTATTGCGGTGTTACTGCTGGCTGGCAGCGCGTTCTATACGGCTCTGCTGGCACCGCGACGTTATCGCCCGGTGCTGGCGCAACGTTTGCACAAAATTTTAGTCACGTCAGCGCTGTTGAGCTTATTCAGTGCACTGCTGATGCTGGCCACGCAAACCGGTTTGATGAGCGGCGACTGGCGTAATGTCGCTGACGTGGAAACCTGGCAGGCTGTTTTAGCGACGCGCTTTGGCGCGGTGTGGCGTTGGGAGTTGGGCTTCGCACTGCTTAGCACGCTGGCTTTACTGCTGCGTGGCACATTGCGCCAGCAAATATTGCTGGTGAGTGGGCTGTTACAGCTGATGGCGCTGGCAGGCGTCGGGCACGCCGCCATGCGCGATGGTTTACCCGGTTTGCTGCAGCAGATCAATCACGCGCTTCACTTGATTGCCGCCGCATTCTGGACCGGCGGTTTACTGCCCCTTTTATTGCTGATGCGTGAGGCCCGCCAGATTGCGTATCGTACCGATGCGATTCGCTGCATGATGCGCTTTTCGCGCTACGGGCATCTGGCTGTCGCACTGGCGCTGTTCACCGGGCTGATCAACAGCCTTTTAATTGGCGGCACGCCGCTCAATTGGGGTACCACGCTGTGGAGTGCGATGCTGGTGGTCAAAGTGATGCTGGTGATGATGATGGTGGGCATTGCGCTAATCAATCGTTATGTGATGGTGCCAGGTTTTCGCGTCGCGGGTAGTCACGCGCCGCAGCAGTTTATTCGCCTGACGCAGCTTGAGCTGCTGTTGGCCGTGGTAGTTGTCGGATTGGTCAGCGTGTTTGCCACGCTGTCACCGGCCTGAATTGTTATTAAAGAGAAAATGAGGTCGATATTTTGCTGAAGAAATTGATTCCAGCCTGCATTCTGATGGCATTGTGCAGCCAGGCGATGGCCGCGCAGATTATTACTGTCAGCCGCTTTGAGATTGGCAAAGACAAATGGCCATTCACCCGCGAAGAGGTGATGCTGACCTGCGAGAAAGACGGCGCGCTGTTTGCCATCAATCCGAGCACGTTGTTGCAGTATCCGTTGAATGATAAAGCCCTCGCTCGCGCTGGTGCAGGCAAAGGTACACAGCAATCTATCGACACCATCGTGGCGGAAGACAAAGCGCATCCGGGGCAAAAAATGAGCCTGCAGCCGATCGTCGATCGTGCACAACAGCTGTGCGATAAGTAATCCCTGCAAAACGGGCGTAGCGCACAGTTTTGCCGCTACGCTTGCTTCTCCAGTGTGTCAGCACGATCACAGAGTTGGCAGCTTCCTTTCCGCATCGTGACGGTTGGCTGGAAAATAATCACCCTTGGACTACCTTTAAATGGCAAGGCGAACTCGCCTTCAAAAATGCCAACTTTTAGCGCACGGCTCTCAAAGAGCCATTTCCCTGGACCCGATACAGGAATCGTGTTGGGTCTTTTTTTATGCTTTTGATTTATCGTCTTAAATTTTATATTCCCCATAGATTTTCTTGAATCCTTATATTTGGCCCAAACCCCATCCCGCGATCCTTACCCAATCTTTGCGCAAAATACCCGTAAATCGCCCATTTGTTCAGCCAATCGCGTCACGACTCACGTGCTACATTTCCACTCAGCTTCCCGCAAACCCTGCCAGCCAAAACGAGAGTCTTGAGATGTTAAAACCTGCTGTCCTGTTCACCACAATCCTGCTGCTCAGCGGCTGCGCGTTGAAACAATATTCGCAATCACCCAAAGTCAGTGACGAAGAAGCGCAAACCTACAACTGTGCGGCACTGGAACAGGAGATCGCCAAATCCCACAGTGTCCAACAGCAGATCGATAAAACCGGGGAGTTTGATGCGCTGACGGTGATGGGTTTCATCGGTGATTTTGGCATTGGTAACGGTATCGCTAAGGCGAGCGCCAACAAGCATGCCTCGACACGATTAAATGAGCTGGAACAATTAAAATCCGCGCGTTGCGGCCACCCAACGGCGTAATCAATTCAAGCCAGCACGAAAGATGCGGACATTTAGCAGCAGCCAGCTTGCATGAAAAATGGTATAAGAGTGCGCACTGTTTTTATTGCCGATTAATAAGGATCCTTCATGGCAAATGCGCAATATCTTCTCTGGGTAATGGTTGGCACCTTAACGTTACTGAGCCTCTTTATTGGTGTTGTGGTAGGGCGGACGAAAACGCCACGCGTAGGTTTTGCTACCTTTGCTGGATTGTGGGTCTTCTTCCTGCTGGCGATTTTCTTTCTTTCGCACTAGATCATGCCGTTTGCCACACGGCTTGTGTGGCAAATCAGTTGATTAAGCGGAGTGATGCAGCGCGGTGCGATGCTGAGCGAGCAGCGTGTCTGCCAGCTGACGATCTTCTTCATGCTGCGACACATAATATTCATAGGGATCGCGCACGCCGAGACTTTCGATATAATCGAGGTGAGCTTGTTTTACTTCGCGGTTAATATATTGCACCACTTCTAATCCCAATTCATCCGCATAAACCGGCGCTTTACTTTTAATTTCGCGAATTAACTCCGCGTTATTCTGCATGAAAAGTTCCAGGTCGATCTTATAATAGTCTTTCATTGCCTCGCTCCTTTTATAAATACGCCTTTTAAGCGTAGCAAAAACCCTGCAAGCGATGTGGCGTTAGATGCCAGATAGCCCTCTCTGATGAGATAATCATCACTTATGTAAGCGAAGCGTAAAAAGTAATGATGAGAATGATAGTTAATATCATTTAACTTGTTCGGAATTGTCTGAGTTGGTAAAGTGACCGCCGTCCCGCACAGAGCTAACGCCTTCAATGAGCGCCGGAGATAAGCGCCGGACGGGACTTTCATCAGGGCTGCAGGACGCAGCCACTGTTGAAATTTATTGTGGTTTGCTGGCAGACAATAAAAACATCATCGGGCGGTCGCGCTCTTCCTCTAAGCCCGGATTCTGTTTGACCTGCTCATCGGCAGGCCCCCATTCATC
Source organism: Pantoea rodasii (assembly GCF_002095465.1). Taxonomy (GTDB): domain Bacteria; phylum Pseudomonadota; class Gammaproteobacteria; order Enterobacterales; family Enterobacteriaceae; genus Pantoea; species Pantoea rodasii. Next base: position 474,516 of record NZ_MLFP01000086.1, read on the forward strand.
AAGATGCACAATCTCGAATCCGGCACCAATCAGCGCATTTATCCAGCTGGCTAATTTCCGATGCTGCTTCTTCACACCATCAGCAAACCAATTACTGATGCGCTCACCTTCCTGCTGATAATGATTGATCGGCCAGCTGCGTTGCTGCTGATCATCGACCATCCACTGCTGCTGAAGCGGAGCGGTATAAATAGGGTGTTCGCAGGAGAAAACCAGCATGCCGCCAGGCTTTAATGCATCGAACAGTGTGGTCAACAACGGCTCGATATTACTTAGGTAATGCAACGCCAGTGAGCTATAGGCCAGATCATAGGTTTCATTGAGCTGCAGAGTCTCTAAATCGGCACGTTGATAGCGAATGCCTTGTCCGGAAGTCATGGCAGCGGCTTGCGCCAGCATCTTTTCTGAGACATCAATGCCCAAAACTTCGCGTGCGCCTTGCTGCTGCGCGTAGCGGCAAAACCAGCCGTATCCGCAGCCTAGATCAAGCACGCGCAAGTCTTTGAGACTGGGCAGCATCGCTCGCAGTGCGGGCCACTCGGGCGCGCCATCCAATCCTGCTACCGAACGGGGCAAGGTGGCATAACCGGCAAAGAAGGTGGGGTTATCGTAAATATTTTGGCTCATACAGGCTCCTTTATATGAATCGAAAGGAGTTTAGGCGTTTAGCGCGGCAGGAAATAGCGGTTAACCCACAAACAGCACATGCACCAGGCGCGCAAGTGATTCCAGCAGCAACAGGCTGCCGAGGAATATAAACACCAACACACCAATGAATTGTTTACGGCTGCTCATGCTGTTCCCTCCGCTGGCTAAACCTTACCGGACTATACTTTATGCCGGGTTCACTAAACTTCCAGTCAACCGGGGAAGATTACATGTTTTACCAGACGGTGAGTGCCAAAACGTGGCGTAACATTTGGGTGGTCGGTGATTTACATGGATGCCGCGCCCAGCTTGATTCTCAACTGATTCTGCATGACTTCGACAAGGATCAGGATTTGCTGGTGTCAGTGGGCGACCTTATCGATCGCGGTCCCGACAGTCCTGGTTGCCTGCAATTGTTGCAGGAGCCGTGGTTTCGCTGCGTAAGGGGAAATCATGAACAAATGGCGTTGTCAGCGCTGGCAGGTCAGGATCCGATGCTGTGGATGATGAACGGCGGTGACTGGTTTTGGCAGCTGAAAGGAGCCGAGCTGATTGCAGCGCGCCATGCCATTAAGCGCTGTGCCGACCTTCCGCTGATTCTGCACCTGGAGTTAGCCGATCGCGTGGTGGTGATAGCGCACGCCGATTATCCGGCCAGCCATTATGAATTAGGCCAGGACGTGGATTGGCATCAGGTGGTGTGGAGCCGCGATCGCCTTGGACGTCATCATCGCGGCAGTTCAACCAGTATCGATGGCGCGAGCGATTTCTATTTCGGTCACACGCCGCTCGAACAGCCATTAAATGTGGCAAACCAGCATTACATCGACACCGGCGCAGTATTTGGTAATCGTTTAACGCTGGTTCAGTTGCAGTAAGGGTTAGCGGAACAGGCGACCGTCACGCACCAGTTCACGTGGATAGCTGTTTTTGATGCGGTTGCTGACCTTTTTCGCTAATCCCAGCGGTTGCTGCTGATAGGTGACGATCACTTCGTCACGGGTGGGCAGTGAGTCTGGGCGAATGTCCTGGCCACGATACCAACTTTCGGCTTCCGCTCGGTAAGTTCGAAATCCAGCACGCTGCCCGGTTGTGTCAGTGCAACCACCGCTTCATGTTGCCAGCGATAGCCTTTCGGGAAGGTTTCCGCCAGCTTCATTCCGATACGTGAAAAACGCACTCTGCCGAGCCAGCCTTCCAGCGCAGCCGGGAACAGCCACAGTTCCTTATCACGCAGCCACAGCGAATGATGGTCATCCCACGCAATACCCACCTTCGCTGCCGCCTGTTGCACTTCAGCAATCAGCTTACGGCTGGCAGGCGAGAAGGGCAGCTTGCCCACTTTATAAGTCGGTGCAGGTAGCGCTGGTATGCTGGCGGTTTTACGCAGACGAGCAACGAAGAAGCCTTCGCTATCGAAAATCTGTGGGAAAACGTGCAGGAAGCCTTCTGGCGTCAGTGCTTGCTCTGCGCCGACGAACAGATCATTCAGCGGCAAAATCTCGACTGCATCGGGATAGCGCTGTTGCAACCAGGCAATCACCTGTTGATTCTCAATCTGGTTGAGCGTGCAGGTGGAATAAATCAGCGTGCCGCCGGGTTGTAAGGCATGGAACGCGCTGTCGAGCAGGTCGCGTTGCGTGGCGGCGATCTCTTCGGTGCTGGCCAGCGTCCAGTTGCGCAGGGCATCGGCATCTTTGCGCACCACGCCTTCGCCAGAGCAGGGCGCATCCAGCAGGATGGCATCAAACTGTTCAGGAAGGGCGGCGCCAAAGACGCGGCCATCAAAGTGTGTCAGCGCCACATTGCTGACACCACAGCGGCTGATATTGGCGTGCAGCACTTTCACGCGGCTGGCTGAGTATTCGTTGGCGAGGATGGCGCCTTCATTACGCATCAGCGCGGCCATTTGTGTGGTTTTGGAGCCCGGCGCGGCGGCGACATCCATCACCTGTCGTGCTTCGGGTGCCGCATCGAACAATGCCGTGACCGGCAGCATTGAGCTGGCTTCCTGAATATAAAACAAACCGCTCAGGTGCTCGGCTACGCTGCCCAGCGGCAATGTCTCATCTTCCCGTTCGATCCAGAATCCTTCTGCGCACCAGGGAACCGCCGTTAAGCGCCAGCCGTAATGGGCGGTACGCGCCAGAAAATCATCAACACTGATTTTTAACGTATTGACGCGCAGGCTGCGGCGAAGCGGTTGCTGGCTGATTGCCAGAAAACGTTGCAGTTCATTTTCGTCAGCGAGGCTGGCACGCATAAGCGCAAGGAAGTCTTCGGGGAAGCGATCGGACACGGACATTTACCGGGGTAACAAATTGAGCGCGAAGTGTATCACGTGGAAATGAATCGGGCAGCCCGCAGGCTGCCCGATTGTTTAATTGGGACTCGGAATCGCCGTTCCCCAACTGCGCCACTCTTTCGGCGCTTCATCCTGCAGCAGGAAGTGCTTGTCCGCACCCGACTGCGGTGCCAGCGGCACGGTCGGCGGGGTAGCAAACTGAATGCCGCCGCGAATGAACTGCTGGAAGGTACCGGTTTTGACGACGCCACCAATCAGGCCAAAGTCGAGGTTATAGCCGGATGCCAGCCAGAACACCGAATTGTTACGCACCAGATGTTGATATTTTTTGCTGATGCGCAGCGCGATTTGCACGCGATCCGCCATATTGCCCAGCGAAGTGCCGGTTACCGTGCCCACTTCTACGCCACGGAACAGCACCGGCGTGCCCAACGACAGCGAACCGGCTTCGGTGGCATCAACATAGATGTTGAGTCCGTTGAGGTAACGCGAATCGGTGATCGTGCTTTCCTGCAGCTCGAATGTCCGCGCCTGTGCGCCTTTACCTGGATCGACGTTGACATAAGGCTGAAGCAGCGTTTCGAGGTGGTTGACGCCCGCTGGGGAAATTTCGGGTGATACCACGGAGAAGCGACTGCCGATACGCGCGAAGTCCTGCACATATTCCGGGTACAACACCGCTTTTGCCACCACCTGATTGTTATCCTGACTCAACGCCAGCGATTCAACCTGGCCGACGTTAATACCGAGGTAACGAATCGGCATACCGGCGGCCAGTTTACTGGCATCAAAGGTGTGCAGGGTAATCTGGCTACCCACCGCACGAGCCGCGGTTTCAGACGCGTAAAGTACGCGTTTCACGCCTTTTGCCGCCTGCGCGCCGGTGAGGTTATCAAAGCTGATCGCGCCTTTCAGCGCACGGTTAAGCGGTGAAGCCTGAACCGTCAAGCCGCTGCCGTTCAGCTGCACTTTCGCGCCACCTTCGGCCCAGAACACGCTCTCGCTGGTGAGCAATTTGCGATATTGCGGCTCAACGTGAATGGATATCTCAAAGGCATCGGCTCGTGGCACTACATCCACCACTTCACCGACCTGGAATTTACGATACAGCAATACCGAACCCGCCTGAACATCGGGCAGGCTGGTCGCGGTCAATTTCAGGGTGGTGGGTGGTTGATCGCCAATAATGCCTTCCTGCGCACGCTCGGCGTCGGCATATAAAGGATAGCGCGCGGAAGGATTACCTTTCGCGCCCGGCACCAGGCGAATACCACCATCCACCCATTCACGGGCGCTGGCACCCAACACCTGCATGCCATCAAGGCCAAACTTCACATCAAGACGGCTGTTAACGATAAATTTGCTGTCTGCATGAACCAGATGACGATATTCCGGATTGATCGCCACCGCGAAACTGATGCCATCTTCATCCAGCTGACGTGAAATAACCTGGCCGATTTTCATGCCATACAGCATCACCGGTTGACCGGCATCGATTCCGTAGGTCTCCGGGGCGCCAAGCTTGACGGTTAACACATCCGGGGCTTGCAGCAGGGTTTCGCTGGCCGGAAGCACGGTAAAGTGATCCTGAGCTGGGCCTTCACCCGGGACTAATTCCAGGGTATTGCCGGTCAGCAAGCTGCTGAGATTGGTATCGGTCAGGCTCAGTTTCGGTGCGCGCATCTCAATACGCGTACCGCTGCGCATCAGGCCCGTTACCGACGGATCCACCGTAAGTTCACCGGTGACTTTACCGCCCGGCAGCAGATTAAGTTTAGTTAACGTGCCGACTTCCAGTCCCTGGTACATTAACGGTGTACTGTCTGCTTTGAGGTTGTCGCCGCTCGGTAAATCCAGGCTGATTTGCACGCCTCGCTGGCTCCGTGCCAGATCGGGATAAAGCTGATAGTTCTCGTCGCTGTTAGCCTGTTGGCCTTCTTCAGGCGAATCAAACGCGATGGCCCCATTAACCAGCGCGGCGAGGCTTTCCAGCTTCACTTTGGCACCGCTCAGGCTGATGTCGGCATCCACACCGGAAACGTTCCAGAAACGGCTCTGTTTTTCACCAGGTTGACGAAGCGGCGTTCAACCAGCACATCCACCGTTACGCCATCAGTGTTGCCGTTGATGCTGTAGTCATAGACGCGTCCCACCGGAATTTTACGGTAATAAACCAGCGAGCCGGTGTTCAACGACCCGAGATCAGGGGAGTGCAGGTGGATCAGCAGTTCACCGGTGTTAACGCGGTACTTCGGTTGCGTGTCCAGCGCGGTGAAATGCTCACGCGGGTTGCCACTGCCCGGCATCATGCCGATGTAGTTACCGCCGACCAGCGCATCTAACCCGGAAACACCCGCCAATGAGGCTTTCGGCGTTACCAGCCAGAACTGGGTGTTGTCCTTGAGCGCATCGCGCATGTCGCTCTTGATACTGGCCTTGATCTGGATGCTGTGATAGTCATCGCTCAGCACAATACCCTGCACGGTACCCACTTCCACGCCTTGATAGCGAATCGGCGTACGGCCGGGCACGATGCCATCCGCAGTCTGGAAGTTGATCGTAATGGTGGTCCCGCGCTCCTGATAATTGGTCCATAACAGCCAGCAAGCAATCAGCAGGGCAATAATGGGCAATAACCAGAACGGCGAAATCTTGCGTTTGTTACGCAGATTTGCGCTAGTCGGTGTAGTCGGCGTTTCCTGTTGCATGTGCATCCCAGATCAGGCGGCTATCAAGCCACTCTACAGCCATAATGGTCAGGATGACTGCCGCACCAAAATAGAAGGCGGCAGGTCCCATGGTAAAAGCCAGCAGTTGATCGCGGTTAACCAAAGACATGGTTACGGCGATCACGAACAGGTCCAGCATCGACCAGCGTCCTACCCAGGTGATGGCGCGCAGCAGGCGGATGCGGGTTTTTAAACCCTGTTCACATTTAAAATGGATACTGACCAGCAGGGTCAACATCACTAACACTTTGGTAAAGGGCACCAGAATACTGGCAATAAACACCACCGCCGCGACTGGCACGTTGCCCGAAGCCAGCCCCAGAATGCCAGAAAAGATGGTGTCTTCACGGCGTGCGCCATTAACGTACACCACTGAAATCGGCAGCAGGTTGGCGGGGATCAGCAGCACAATCGAGGCGACCAACGCGGCCCAGGATTTCTGCAAACTGTGGCGACGGCGAAAATCGAGCGGGGTGTGGCAGCGCATACAGCGCCCACGGTCGTCCGGTACGCCGGTTTGATGACAGTTAAGACACACCTGCCACTGCTCAGGCGGTGAGGTTGGCATCGCCTGCGGATAATAGTGTTCCCACAGTTCTTCCACGTTGAGGTGAATCAGCGTGAGCAGGCTGAGCACCGTCAGCGCGATATAGGCCACCAAGCCGTAACCGACTTCCAGCGCGGCGTAATCCTGCACTTTTATCGCCGCCACAGCCACACCGACCAGATAGATATCCAGCATCACCCACTCTTTCAGCTTTTCCAGCATCAGTAACACCGGACGCAGGTTCATGCCGAGCGCGCTGCCAATCCATAAATAGCAGATGCCTGCCACCAGCGTGATCGGCGCGCCGACGGTGCAAAACGCGACCATTGAGGCCGTCAGGGTGTTTCCCTGCTGCGCCATCTGCATCACGCCTTCAATCAGGCTGGCATTAATGCGCATGCCGAGCAGGCGAATATCCACCAACGGCAGGCTAAAGGCGAAGGGCATCAGCACCATCATGGTCACCGCCATCACGGTGAGACGCGTCATGGACCAGTCGCGGCCGCTTTGAATTTGGGCATGGCAGCGCGGGCAGTGCGCAGCCTCATGCGATTTAACATCCGGTAAGGAAAAAAGGGTATCGCATTGCGGACAACGCTGATAACGTGCGTGGGGCAACGTCTGGCTGATAGCGTGAATTTTCATAGGTGACGCAAGTGGCCCATCGTTCGTTACGGTTACCGGCATGCTGAGCAGAGCAATCTGCCTGCAACATTCTGTGGTACAAGAATAGTCTTAACCACCGACTGCTAAGGGTATAGTAACTAACACAATGATTCACCTGATGGGGCTGGATTATTAGTGCTTATTTTAACAACTGAGTGACAACAAGCTCACGACAGTGACGAGTTATGGTTAAACAATGAACAAAAAGCCTTTTACGAGGATTTAAATCGCGATGTCCGTGCGCTGTTAGCGGGTGAAACCTCTTTCCTTGCCGCTCTGGGTAATTGCAGCGCGCTGCTGTTTGAACGTCTTGAAGGCGTGAACTGGGCAGGATTCTATTTGCTGACCGAGCCGAATACGTTGGTACTGGGTCCGTTCCAGGGAAAAATTGCCTGTGTACGTATTCCCGTAGGCAAAGGCGTATGTGGTACCGCGGTGGCAGAGGATAAAGTTCAGTTGGTGGAAGATGTGCATGCGTTCCCAGGCCATATCGCTTGTGACGCGGCCAGCAACGCGGAAATCGTGATTCCTCTGAAAGTAAATGGCACCGTAGTAGGTGTGTTAGATATTGATAGTACGGTTTATTCTCGCTTTGACAGTGAGGATGAAACGGGGCTGGTGGGCCTTACCGACGGGCTTTGTGAAGTGCTGGCGGACAGTGACATCGAAAAATTTCTTCAACTGTCACGCAGCTAATCGACTGGATCACATAGCATTTGGCGATGTTGTCATTATAATGTCGCCTGTTCATGCCTGCTCTGGTCGGCAAACCCGTAGTAATCAGGAAATTTCATGGAAAATCAACCTAAGTTGAATAGCAGTAAAGAAGTGATCGCCTTTTTGGCGGAACGTTTTCCGCAATGTTTTAGCGCCGAAGGTGAAGCGCGTCCGCTTAAAATCGGTATCTTCCAGGATCTGGTTGAGCGCGTTCAGGGTGAAAACAACCTGAGCAAGACGCAACTGCGTTCAGCCTTGCGCCTGTATACCTCAAGCTGGCGTTACCTGTACGGCATTAAAGCCGGTGCAATCCGTGTCGATCTCGATGGCAACGCCTGTGGCGTGCTGGATGAGCAACACGTTGAACATGCGCGTAAGCAGTTGGAAGAAGCCAAAGCGCGCGTTCAGGCGCAGCGTGAGCAGCAAAAAGCGAAGAAGCGTGAAGCCGGTGAAGACACCGCTGAGCGTCGTCCGCGTAAGCCTGCTCCACGTAAAACGGCTGAAGGCGAAGCACCACGCAAGCCTCGTCCACAGGCACCGCGTGCCGCATCTGCTGAACGTACTGCTGCACCGCGCCCGCCGCGAGCGATACCTGTCACTGACACCTCAACTTTGCAACCCGGCCAGAACATCAAAGTTAAAGCAGGCAAAAGTGCAATGGACGCCACCATTCTTGAAATTACCAAGGATGGCGTTCGGGTGCAGCTCGCTTCCGGCATGGCAATGATTGTGCGCGCAGAACACTTGCAGTTCTGAAACGGAGGCTGACCCTGGCATGAACAACATTTTAAAGATCGGTATGATCGCGGGCCTGCTGCTAGCAGGCCCCACCTTTGGCGCAGATAACATTACCCGCGCCGATCAGATTCCGCAGTTGCACGAAGATCCACAGCACCCTACCGTCAGTGAACGCGTAACATCCCGTTTTACCCGTTCCCATTATCGCCAGTTTGATTTGAATCAGGATTTCTCCGCGAAAATTTTTGATCGCTACCTGAATCTGCTCGATTACAACCACAACGTGTTGTTGGCATCGGACATTGCGCAATACACCGATAAGAAAACCACTCTCGGTGATGAACTGCGCAGCGGTAAGCTGGATGTGTTCTACGATCTCTATAATCTGGCGCAGAAACGCCGCTTTGAGCGCTATCAATACGCGCTGAGCGTGCTGAGCCGCCCGATGAATTTTACCGGCAATGACACCATCGACATTGACCGGGCAAAATCGCCATGGCCGAAAAACAGCGATGAGCTGAACGCGCTGTGGGATGCCAAAGTTAAATATGATGAGCTGAGCCTGAAACTGGCCGGTAAAGATGACAAAGAAATCCGTGAAACGCTGACCAAGCGTTACAACTTTGCCATTCGCCGCCTGGCTCAGAGCAACAGCGAAGACGTGTTCCAGCTGGCGATGACCGCCTTTGCACACGAAATCGATCCGCATACCAACTACCTGTCGCCGCGTAACACCGAGCAGTTCAATACCGAGATGAGCCTGTCACTGGAAGGTATCGGTGCGGTGCTGCAGATGGATGACGACTACACGGTGATCAACTCCATGGTCGCCGGTGGCCCGGCCGCTAAGAGCAAATCGATCAGCGTGGGCGACCGCATTGTCGGTGTGGCTCAGCCAGGTAAGCCAATGGAAGATGTGATTGGCTGGCGTCTGGATGATGTGGTGTCCAAGATTAAAGGACCAAAAGGCAGCAAAGTGCGCCTCGAAATCCTGCCTGCTGGCAAAGGTACCAAAACCCGTACCGTGACGCTGACGCGTGAGAAGATCCGTCTGGAAGATCGTGCGGTGAAAGGCACGGTGCATAACGTCGGTAAAGAGAAAGTCGGCGTGCTGGATATTCCTGGCTTCTACGTTGGTCTGACGGACGATGTCAAAGTGCAGCTGCAAAAACTGCAGAAGCAGAATGTCGACAGCATCGTGATTGACCTGCGCACCAACGGCGGCGGTGCTCTCACCGAAGCGGTATCACTTTCTGGTCTGTTTATCCCGAGCGGTCCGGTTGTTCAGGTGCGTGACAACAACGGTCGCGTGCGTCAGGACAGCGATAACGACGGCATTGTTTACTACAAAGGTCCGCTGGTGGTGTTGGTCGATCGTTTCAGTGCTTCGGCCTCTGAAATCTTCGCCGCTGCGATGCAGGATTATGGTCGTGCACTGATTGTCGGCGAGCCAACCTTTGGTAAAGGCACCGTGCAGCAGTACCGTTCACTGAACCGTATCTACGATCAGATGCTGCGTCCTGAATGGCCGGCGCTGGGCTCAGTGCAATACACCATCCAGAAGTTCTATCGCATTAACGGTGGCAGTACTCAGCGTAAAGGCGTCACGCCAGATCTGCTGATGCCAACCGGCGTAGAAGCGGCGGAAACCGGTGAGAAGTTTGAGGACAACGCACTGCCATGGGATAGCGTGAATGCCGCGACCTACACCAAAACCGGTGATATCACCGCGCTGGTGCCGCAGTTGACCAAAGAACACGCCGATCGTATCGCTAAAGATCGTGAGTTCCAGTACATCATGAAAGATATTGCACGCTTTGATGCGATGAAAGACAAACGCAATATCGTGTCGCTCAATCTTGGCCAGCGCGAGAAAGAGAACCACGAAGATGATGCACTGCGTCTGGAACGCATTAACGCGCGCTATCAGGCGGAAGGTAAAGCGCCGCTGAAGAGCATCGAAGATTTGCCGAAAGATTATAAAGAGCCAGACCCGTATCTGGACGAAACGGTGAAGATCGCCAACGACATGGCGCAGGTTGAGAAAACTCAGCCAGCGACTCAAGGCGCGAAGTAACCGTCAGCTGAATCAAAAGCACCGCTTCGGCGGTGCTTTTTTTTGCACAAAAAACATTGTTCACTGCGGCTGATGAGCGGATTTGCCCGCGTCATTACCAAATGTAAAGTTATGTCTTTTTAGACACTTAAAGATTAAGGTTGCTTGAAAAGCTGCGCAATGGACATAGGATGTATATCCGCGCATGAGCGCGAGCACAACTGAGGAAGATTAACGTTTATGATGCGTATTGCGCTTTTCCTGGTCACCAACCTGGCGGTGATGTTGGTATTCGGACTGATTCTGAGTCTGACAGGAATCCAGTCAAGCAGTGTTCAGGGTCTGATGATTATGGCAGGTCTGTTTGGCTTTGGCGGTGCGTTTGTTTCACTGCTGATGTCTAAATGGATGGCGTTACGCTCTGTCGGCGGTGAAGTGATTCAACAACCCCGTAACGAGACAGAACGCTGGCTGATGGACACCATCAGTCGCCAGGCTCAACAGTCCGGCATTGCGATGCCGCAGGTGGCGATTTATCACGCGCCAGACATTAATGCCTTTGCTACCGGCGCACGTCGTGATGCTTCGCTGGTCGCGGTTTCAACCGGTTTGCTGCAGAACATGAGTCGAGATGAAGCGGAAGCGGTGCTGGCGCACGAGATTGCCCACATCGCGAACGGTGACATGATCACCATGACGCTGATTCAGGGTGTGGTAAACACCTTCGTGATCTTCATTTCACGTATTATCGCTCAGGTGGCATCCGGCTTCCTGTCCGGTAACCGTGACGGCGAAGAGAGCAGCAACGGCAACCCGTTGGTTTATTTTGCGGTGGCGACCGTGCTGGAACTGGTGTTCGGTATTCTCGCCAGCATCATTACCATGTGGTTCTCACGTCACCGTGAATTCCACGCCGATGCAGGTTCAGCCAAACTGGTTGGGCGTGAGAAGATGATTGCCGCCTTGCAGCGTCTGAAAACCAGCTACGAACCGCAGGAACCCAGCAGCATGATGGCGTTTTGTATCAACGGTAAAAGTAAGTCACTGAGCGAGCTGTTTATGTCGCACCCGCCGTTGGACAAGCGTATCGAAGCACTGCGTAACGGCGACTATCTGAAGTAATTGGATGGATGTAGAAGTGACAAGGGCGCCTGACGGCGCCCTTGTTGTTTTAAGCGTCAGATACCGCGCGAGATTGCGTTAAACGCGCCATGCTGACCACCGCTGCCAGGGTGGCGAAACTTCCCGCCAGCACCAGTGAGGCATGGGTGCCGCTGTCATGGAACAGATTAAACATCAGCGCGACCAGCGCCGCGCCGCTGCTCTGTCCGACCAGGCGGGCAGTACCGAGCATCCCACTGGCGCCGCCGCTGCGATGACGCGGAGCTGAGGAGATGATGGTGTGATTGTTCGGCGACTGGAACAAACCAAAGCCTGCACCGCACAGCATCATGCGCCAGATGATATCAAGATTGGAAGGTTCAGCAGGCAGCAGCGCCAGCAGGAATAAGCCAGCCGCGAACATGGCCAACCCCAACCCTCCCAACAACCCGGCATGAAACTTCTCAATTAAACGTCCGGCAATCGGTGCCAACACCATGGTTGCCAGCGGCCACGGCGTAAGCAGCAATCCGGTGGCGACTTCATCACGTCCTAACACATTTTGCAGATAGAACGGCAGCGCGACCATCGCCAGCATCTGCGCGCAGAACGAGCAAATCGAGGTGCACAGCGAAAGCGAGAAAATGGGAATGCGCAGCAAATCCACCGGTAACAGCGGCACTGGCATCGACAGCTGACGGCGCACAAACACGATACCGACCAGCACCAACGCCACCACTTCAGCGAGAATCAACCAGCGGTCCTGACCCTGCGAAAAGCCGCTTAGCGCGGAAATCAGCAAGCCAAAGAACAGCGCATTCATGATGGCACTCGGAATATCGAACTTTTGCTGTTTGGCTTTCTGCGTATTATCCGGCAGAAAGCGCAGCGCTAGCCACAACGCCACAATGCCGAGCGGGATGTTGATCAGGAATAACCATTTCCAGCTGGCGATAGAGAGAATCGCCGCGGCCACGGTTGGGCCTGCTGCACTGGAGACGGCCACAATCAGCGAGTTTATCGCCATACCCCGACCAAGGAAACGTTGCGGATAGATGATGCGAATCAGCGCGGTATTTACACTCATCAAGGCAGCGCCGCCAAACCCTTGCAGGATGCGCGCGACGGTTAGCATATTGAGTGAAGAGGAGAGGGCGCAAAACAGCGACGTGGCGATGAATAATGCCAGACCTACCTGATACACACGACGGTAACCCAACATATCACCCAGGAAAGAGAGGGAGAGTAGCGAGATGACAATCGCGATCTGATAGGCGTTAACAATCCAGATTGATTCCGCGGGACTGGCATTCAGTTCACGCGCAATAGTGGGTAAGGCAACGTTGGCAATTGCGCCATCCAGCACCGCCATCATGATACCAAGCGCAATAGTAATGATTGCGCCGTACCGCTGCGGAACCGGTAAACCATCCTGAGAGACTGTAGGGGACATAAAAGGAATAAGTGAAGGAAGTGAATATCATCATGCTAATCAATTTTGTAACGGAAAGCACCGCATTGATTGACAAAAAATTACGAGGGAATGTGTCGCTGTCTCCCAGTCGTTGCCGCCGCCGGGCTGATACGCATATACTGCCGCTCATGTTCCGTTTTTTTGAAACACCGTCAAAAAAGGATGCGCGCAATGGCGAGCAGTGATAACGACAAACAGCCAGACTCCGTTTCTTCCGTGATGAAAGTGTTCGGCATTCTGCAGGCATTGGGCGAAGATCGCGACCACGGCATCACCGAGCTGTCGCAGCGAGTGATGATGTCCAAAAGCACCGTTTATCGCTTTCTGCAAACCATGAAATCGTTGGGTTACGTGGCTCAGGAAGGCGAAAGTGAGAAGTATTCGCTCACGCTCAAGCTATTCGAGTTGGGTGCCAAGGCATTGCAAAACGTCGACCTGATTCGTAGCGCTGATGTCGAAATGCGCGAGCTTTCGCGTCTGACCCGGGAAACCATTCATCTCGGCGCGCTGGAAGAAGACAGCATTGTTTACATCCACAAAATCGACTCACTCTACAACCTGCGGATGTACTCGCGCATTGGCCGTCGTAATCCGCTGCATACTACGGCCATTGGTAAAGTGCTGTTGGCGTGGCGCGATCGCAGTGAAGTCAAAGAGGTCCTGAGCGAAGTGGAGTTTCGTCGTAGCACGGCGAATACCATCGTGAGTGCAGAAGCGCTGCTTGAGGTACTTGATCAGGTAAAAGTGCAGGGATTCGGTGAAGACAATGAAGAGCAGGAAGAGGGGTTACGCTGCATTGCGGTACCCGTCTTTGACCGCTTTGGTGTGGTGATTGCGGGATTGAGCATTTCATTCCCCACCATTCGTTTTTCCGAAGATGCGAAAAAGGAATATGTGGCGATGTTACATCGCGCCGCGCGCAATATTTCAGATCAGATGGGCTACCACAGTTACCCATTTTGAATAGCATAACGGGCTGTTGCCAGCCCGTTTTGATGATTAATTGTCTACCACTTCGCCACTTTTCTTCAGCAGCGGGCAATCTGTAACACCCACAATCCCGCTATCCGTATGCAAATATTGCGCGGTGATCATGCCGCGTGCAGTGAGATAGCTACACTGCAAGCCCAGCCCTGCCGCATTTTTATTGCTTCCGGCCAACACGCCATAGCCGGTTAACAGCATCCCCAACCACACCACTGCAATAACGATAATCGCCCGAATGAACAGTTTCATTTTATCTCCTTGTGATACACAACGCAGCTATCCCGAAGTCGCTGCCATTTCTATAGTTGCAGCATGCCGTGTCCTTTCGCGTAAAGCGATCAGAGATAACTGAAAGCCACCAGGATGCGGGATAATCTGCTTTCCACCGGCAACCATTATCTTTTCCCTGCACAACGAGTAGAATCACCGCGGTGTAAGTGTGTTAAGTTTGACAATAGAGGCAGTTATGAATGAGTTAGCCGCAAATACCAGTCCGTTGTTTAGCTATGGCGTACTGGCCATCATTATTGTTGTGGCCTTGATAGCCTGGTTCTTCGTTAACCGGGCCAGCGTGCGCGCCAGTGAGCAGATCCGTTTACTGCAAGCATTACTGGACGAGCAGAAAAAACAGAATCAGCTGTTGCGCCGCCTTGCGGATGCTCAGCCAGCCACAGCAAAACAGCAAGAAGACGAAGACGCTGTAGAACAACGTGATTTCATTCGGATGATTCCAGAGCGTTAAGAAAGGGCGTAGTCATCGCCTTGCAAACTCCTGGTATGTCGCAGCGTTGGCACGATTTAGCCAAAAGGCAATCACAACGTCGCACAGGCGTTGCGATTGCCAGGGGATTTGCGACAAGATCAATGCATGGGGCCATTTTCTCTCACAGCGAAACGGATGGCCTGTTTGCACCAAAACGGATCATCGGCGGTCCACCTGCGTAGGCCAGCCACGCGGACGAGTCCTGCGATGAACGGCCCTCGTCATGAGCAACGGCAATTCAGCCAATAGGTGAGTTTGAATCGCGATGTGCGGCCCATGAAATAGGCGAGAGCCTGAGCCGGTAGAATAACGATTCAGATTAGTCCTAAGCCCATTTTGTTAAATCAAGTGATCCAGGGCATTTTTTTAACATTTAATTGTTGGCTGGTTAGTTAAAAATAAGATAACCGCCAAATTGGCAGTGCATATATTTGGGGCAAGCGCGGTTTTACTTTCCTGATTTTGGTGCAAAACAATTAATGAGTTGTACTTAATAAATGTTGTTGTACAAGTTTTACACAATGCACGATTGTTGCATTCAGGGTTAATTTTTTGCCGGAATATTTTACCTATGCCATATTAATGCAATATTTTCTGCGTAATCTAAACCGCTTTAATTGTGCTGGATTGCCCGGAGCCGCTGCGCTTGACTATTGTGCGTGCTGGCGCTAACTACCCTGACGCATAACCTTTTTTTGCGCAGCTAATTGCCCGCCTGTCAATATGGCATACAACAAAGTACAGCGGGTAACAGCCAATTATGTGCGTCACGTCGATCACCGTTTAAAAATGGCTTGCCATTAAATTGCGAATATGTGATAACGACTCTTGGGTCAAACGAGGTACAGTTCTGTTTATGTATGGCATCTTCAGTAAAGAAGTTACGAGTAAAGACGTTGACGTTGAATTCCGCTTCCTTGCCGAACCTTAAATTAGTGCCTCATTCAGTAATGTCTCTGGTTTATCTGTAAGACTGCCTTCGGGCAATATAAACAATCAAAGGAATTTGCAAAAATGGCAAAGATTAAAGGTCAGGTTAAGTGGTTCAACGAGTCTAAAGGTTTTGGTTTCATTACTCCTGCTGACGGCAGCAAAGATGTGTTCGTTCACTTCTCTGCAATCCAGGGTAACGGCTTCAAAACTCTGGCTGAAGGCCAGGCTGTTGAGTTTGAAATTCAGGACGGCCAGAAAGGCCCAGCAGCAGTAAACGTTACTGCTATCTGATTTCGCTCTCAGGCTCGGTGCCATGCACCGCTGACACGAATCGTAAAGCCCTGGTCTCTGGCCGGGGCTTTTCTTTTGTCCTTTCTGTTGCCAGATGATCAGGGTAAACTGCGCGCGAATCGTAAACCCGGAGTTGTCTATGTCTTTGATTTGCCCACTTTGCCAGCAAAATTTGCACCAGCAAGCCAACAGCTTTCGCTGTGATGCTGGCCATCAATTCGATCAGGCGAAAGAAGGGTACGTCAATTTGCTGCCGGTGCAGCATAAAGGCTCTCGCGAACCCGGTGACAGTGCTGAGATGCTGCTGGCGCGTCGTGCGTTTCTCGATGCCGGACACTATCAGCTATTACGCGATGCGGTCGCGCAGAGTCTGGCGCAACACCTTAATGATCAGGCTACACAAGTATTGGATATCGGCTGCGGTGAAGGCTATTACACTGCCGCGATGGCCGATGCCTTACCGCAGGCGCAACTCTTTGGCCTCGATGTGGCGAAAGCGGCCATTCGCATGGCGGCCAAACGCTATCGTGCAGTGAAGTTCTGTGTCGCCTCCAGCCAGCGTTTACCCTTTGCCGATGCATCGCTGGAAGGCATTGTGCGCATTTATGCCCCTTGCAACGAAGCCGAGCTGAGCCGGGTGGTCAAAACGGGCGGCTATCTGTTAACCGTGACGCCGGGTCCGCACCATCTGCAGCAGTTCAAAGCGCTGATTTATCGTGAAGTACAGCTGCACGCGGCAGAAGAGAAGGCTTACGAAGGTTTTACCCAGATCGCTCAACACAATCTGCGTTACGACATGACATTGAGCGGGGCCGAAGCGGTGAGTCTGCTGCAAATGACGCCGTTTGCCTGGCGGGCACGTGAAGAGGTGTGGCAGGCGCTGGCGGCAGCCAACACCTTTAGCTGCGACGCGGATTTTGTCCTGACGCTATGGCAGCGCGGTTAACGCGCTTCCACCAGCGTGTTGTAGATGCGTTCGAGGTCGTCGAGCTGCTTCACCGCGACCAGCAGACGACGCTGTTCCAGTTGCATCACTAAGATGCCATCCTCTGACAAATTCATGCTTTGAATGCGACGGTAGTCTATCCACACGCTGCCAAAGAACAGCCCTTCGGCTTTCATCAATAATTTTGGCGTACGCAGCCAAAACAGCCAGATTGCCATAAAACACAGCACCATCAGCAGGGTAGTGCTCAACTGCGGGCCGTGATTACTGACGTTATTCCACAGCAAAATCAACAGCAACACGATAAAGATACCGCTGTCGATTTTATGACGACGACGTAACGCAACGCGCAGCCTGGTCGGACCTTTACGGCGCGGCAGAATGGCATCATCGTAGATGGCGAAAGCGGCAAAAGCGATGATCAGCAGGGCAATCAGGGCGTCAGTCAGTGACATTACATTTTCTTCCTCAACCGAATTTACCTCAACGTTGGCGCTCAGGTAACGTCGCTGAAAACAGCCGGGAGCCGAAGCCCCCGACCGGATGATTACAGACCGAGCAGGCCGATCCAGTAACCAAAGATACCCAGGGCGAAGAAGCCCACGATAATCCACAGTGCGTTGACCTTGCGGCGCAACAGCCACATACAACCAAAGGTCAGCAGCAGCGGAATCAAACCTGGCATCAGCTGATCAAGGATCGACTGAACGGTGGTTACCGTAGTTTTGCCGGTGTGATCGGTAATGCGCGACACCACAAGCGGCACGTTGACATGTGTCCACTTGTTGACCAGGGCCCCCATAACAAACAGGCCGAGAATCGACGCCCCCTCCGTGAGTTTCTGCAGGAAGCCGCCGCCCATATCGCTGACGATATCCACGCCTTTGCGATAACCGTACGCTACACCGTAATAACGCGTCAGCATACGCACGGCGTTAAACAGAATAAAGAACAGCAGCGGTCCGAGCAGGCTGCCGCTCATCGCGATACCTGCACCCAGCGCAGCAAACACTGGACGTACAGTACCCCAGAATATCGGGTCACCTACACCCGCCAGCGGACCCATCAGGCCCACTTTGATACCGTTGATCGCCGCATCATCAATCGCGGCACCGTTGGCACGCTGTTCTTCCATCGCCATGGTCACACCCAGAACTGGCGCGGCCACATACGGGTGCGTGTTGAAGAACTCAAGGTGGCGTTTAATCGCTTGTTTACGGTCGTCGTTGTTCTCAGGATACAGGCGACGAATCACCGGCACCATGGAGAAGCAGAATCCCAGCGCCTGCATACGTTCAAAGTTCCACGAACCCTGAAACAGGTTAGAGCGGATGAACACAGCACGGACGTCGCTTGGGGTGAGTTTCTTTTGAGTATTCGTTGTATCAACCATGATTTCACCTGTTCCTAGTCGAGTTCGTTGTCGAGGTCATTGTGCGCAGGACCGGCCGCCGCAGCGCCCGCGGTGCGGTTATATTTTGGCGCCAGCTGGATATACAGCACCGCCATCACTACACCAATCACGCCCAGTGCAACCAGGTTGAAGTTGGTGAATGCCGCAGTGACGAAGCCGAGGTAGAAGAACGGCATCAGGTAGCCTGCGCGCATCATGTTGATGACCATCGCGTAACCCACGACAACGATCATGCCACCGGCGATATTCAGGCCGTTAGTCACCACTTCTGGAATCGAACTCAGCAGTTCCTGTACCACACTGGTACCCACGGAGATTGCCACGATCAACGCCGGAATCGCGATACGCATCGCCTGCAACACCAGCGCGGAAACGTGAATCCAACTGATGGCATTAAGATTGCCTTTCTCGGCGGCCTTATCGGCTGCGTGCTGGAAGGCCACGGTGATGGTACGCACGATGATGGTCAGAACCTGACCCGCTGCGGCCAGAGGAATCGCCAGTGCGATACCTGCACCGACACTCTGCCCACCGGCGATAACCAGGATAGTAGAGATGATTGACGCCAGCGCTGCATCAGGTGCAACGGCCGCACCGATGTTCATCCAACCCAGGGCGATCATTTCCAGCGTACCACCAATGATGATACCGGTTTTCATGTCACCCAGAACCGCACCAATCAAAGTACAGGCCACCAATGGACGGTGGAACTGGAACTCATCAAGAATCGAACCCATCCCGGCAATACAGGCCACAATAAATATCAGGATGATTTGTAGCGTGGTTATTTCCATTGCTTTTCTCCTCAGCAAGGTCACAAGTATTCGCCCGCCAGCGCAGGCAAAAGCGAACTACGGATTGACCTTGGCAATCAGGTCCATCATTTTCAGTCTCTGGTCGCTCGAGACTTTACGCACTTCCAGTTCGATACCGCGTTCGTTCAATTTGCGAAAGGCCTCAATGTCTTTCTGATCGACAGATACCGCATTGTTGACCTGGGTTTTACCCTGCTTAAACGCCATGCCGCCGATGTTGATCGACTTGAGATCAACGCCTTGCTCAACAATGCGTTCCACATCGGTAGGATTGGTGAACAGCAGCATCACGCGGTCACGGCCATATTTCGGGTTGTTCCACACGCGGATCATCTTGGCGACATCCACCACATGAGCGGTCACGCCGGGAGGAGCGACCTGTGTCAGCAGTGTTTTACGCACATGATCGTTTGCCACTTCATCACTGACGACGATGATGCGTGTTACGTTGGTCTCTTTGGTCCAGCGGGTTGCCACCTGGCCGTGAATCAGACGGTCATCAATACGGGCGAGCCCGATCTTCATATGCTCGCCAGGGCCGAGTGGTTTTTGCGGTTGCACCGGGGCTTTTGCGGCAACAGGTGCTGCAGCTTCCGGCGTTGGCGTTTCGGTCTTCAGGGCTTTGACGCCTTCACGACCGGCTTCCACGGCAATGTGAATCAGTTCTTCGAATGAGGGATTGTCATCACGACCCATTAAGGTCTCAACCAGCATCGGAATATTGACGCCGGCAATGACATCATAATCCGGCTTGTCCACCACAATGCGGCTGGCCGCATTGAATGGGCTGCCGCCCCAGGTATCGACCAGGAACAGCACGCCTTTCGACGTGTCGAGTTCTGCCAGTCTCGCCTGATACTTTTCGATCAGCGTTTCTGCATTTTCGCCGGGCACGAAATCAATCCATCCGACATTTTCTTGCTCACCCAACAACATTTCTGCTGTCTTAAGCAACTGTTCTGCCGCCCAGCCATGTGTACCAATTACAATAGCAATGGTCACTTGCTACCTCCGTTCGCATGAGAGATTCTCTGGCAATGCCGGGAATCATTGAGAATTACCGTTGTTGATTCAGGTGGATCGTTTTGGTCTAAAGTGAAGAGTGCATCAATAAATATTCCGAAACTGTCCGCTGCACAGCAGTAAGGTCGCGATTTATTTTAGTGCGCGAAAAAATAATTTATGTGATGTTTGTCAGCTATTTCGAGCGTAGCGCTGCAAAATTGCATTTATGTTCGTTATTCCTGCGTTTGTGCAGTTGTATGTAAATGTAATAAAATTTTTTGACGTTGTTGATGTAACTGATACATTAGCGTTCTGTTTAATATTCAGGAGTATCGGGCTTCAGCTCACCTTTATGGACCGTCACCGACGTCGCTCAACATGTTCTCAGCGCTTTCTGGCGCACACCTCAACGCTCTTCAGCGTGACCTTATTTGCTAACGACCTCACGTCTCGTCTTATGACGCAGGCTCAATCTCGTTCGCCCCTCTGTGTTGTAAGGAGTCATTGATGGAATTTCTCTTCGACCCCTCAATCTGGGCGGGATTACTGACGCTGATTGTGCTGGAGATCGTTCTCGGTATTGATAACCTGGTGTTCATTGCCATCCTTGCGGACAAACTGCCGCCGAAGCAGCGTGATAAAGCACGCCTGATCGGCCTGTCACTCGCTCTGGTGATGCGACTTGGCCTGCTGTCGCTGATTTCGTGGATCGTCACATTGACACGGCCCCTATTCAGCGTAGGCGATTTCAGTTTTTCCGGACGAGATTTAATTCTGTTGTTCGGTGGCTTGTTCCTGTTATTCAAAGGAACCATGGAACTGCATGAGCGGCTGGAAAGTCGGGGCATGGATCATCAGGGTAATAAAGGTTACGCCAGCTTCTGGGCGGTGGTGATTCAGATTGTGGTGCTGGATGCGGTGTTCTCGCTTGATGCGGTAATTACTGCTGTCGGTATGGTGAACCATTTGCCGGTCATGATGACCGCCGTGGTCATTGCTATGGGTGTGATGCTGCTGGCGTCAAAACCGCTGACGCGCTTTGTTAACGAGCACCCAACGGTGGTGGTGTTGTGTCTGAGCTTCTTGCTGATGATCGGTTTGTCATTGGTGGCAGAGGGCTTTGGTTTCCACATCCCGAAAGGCTATCTGTACGCCGCGATTGGTTTCTCCATCGTTATCGAACTGTTCAACCAGATTGCGCGACGTAACTTTATACGCCATCAGGAACATCGGCCGATGCGCGAGCGCACCGCCGAAGCCATTCTGCGTTTAATGGGCGGTCGCCAGCGTAATCAGCCTGCCACTAATGAGGAAGCGTCGCTGGCCCAGGCGATGCCGCAGGAAGCGTTTAAGGACGAAGAACGTTACATGATCAACGGTGTGTTGACGCTGTCACAGCGTTCAATCCGCAGCATCATGACGCCGCGTGGCAATATCTCGTGGGTAGACGTTTCCCGACCGCTGGATGAAATCCGCATTCAGCTGCTGGACACGCCGCACAGTTTGTTCCCGGTATGTCGCGGCGAACTGGATGAGATCATCGGTGTGGTGCGCGCCAAAGAGCTGTTGGTGGCACTGGAGCACGGCATGGATGTGGCGACCTTTGCGGCGAACACGCCAGCCATCGTCGTGCCGGAAACGCTGGACCCGATCAACCTGCTGGGCGTGTTACGTCGTGCTAAGGGCAGCTTTGTTATCGTCACCAACGAATTTGGTGTGGTGCAGGGCCTGATTACCCCGCTGGACGTGCTGGAAGCGATTGCCGGTGAGTTCCCGGATGAAGATGAAACGCCGGATATCATTGCCGATGGCGATGGCTGGTTAGTGAAGGGTGGGACCGACCTGCACTCGCTGCAGCAGCTGCTTGATCACCACGAGCTGGTCGATCGCGATGAAGATCACGCCTCGCTGGCGGGCTTACTGATTGCCCAGAAAGGTCAGCTGCCGCTGCCGGGTGAAATCATCGACTTGCCGCCACTGCATTTCCAAATCATCGAAGCCACGGATTACCGGATTGATTTGGTGCGTGTGACCAAAGACAAGCCGCATGACGATGAAGAGCATGACGCCTAAGCGTTAAGCTAATCTTCACCAAAAAGGCCGACATCCATGATGTCGGCCTTTTCTTTATGCATCGAACCGTCCTGAATAGCGTTGACAGATTTTACTCACTCACTGAGAAATAGATAATGAACGAGTATGTTAAACGCTCCACGCGATTGAACTATTCCAGGGACAGCGTTATACAGACCGCAAAAATGCCACATGAAGTCGGTAAAAGGGGATGAGGAGTAAAGCGTACGCCGCATGGATGCGGCGTCCGAGGCTACAGGGATGTATTCACGCCGTCTTTAAGGAACATCCCCCTTTACCGGCTGGAACGCACCACAGGCACAGCACCCCAACATCAGACACAGCAACCCACCATCAGGCCCTCAAATGCGCATGGTGCTGTTCCAGCCAGACAGGGAAGTCTTCGATCGGCATTGGACGGGCGTAGTAATAGCCCTGCAAGTGATCCACGCCGCGCTCCCGCAGATAATGGGCCTGCTCAGCGGTTTCGACACCCTCAGCCACCAATGAAATGTTCAGACGCTGTGCCAGCGAAATCACCATATCTGTCACCGTGGCGTTGATGGCATCTGTGCCGATAGCCGCGGTGAAAATCTTGTCAATTTTCAGCACGTCCGGCTTCAGGTCTTTCAGATAGGCGAGGGAACTGTGCCCGGTGCCGAAATCATCAATCGCCAGACGCACGCCGATCTCATGCAACTGCGACACCACAGATTGATCGATCACCGGCAACGCATCGCGCTCGGTTAATTCAACCACCAGCTTCGGTATAGGGTTCGCTGGCCACCAAATACTTTGTAAGTCTTCAACAATCGCCCGATCGCGGAAATGGCTGGCAGCCACATTTATCGCAATATGGAAAGAAGAGCACTGTGGCAGGTTTGGCAATTCATCAACGACTTTTGCCAGCACGAAACGCGTCAGTGGCGCGATCAGATTTTGGCGCTCAGCTAACGGAATAAATACATCCGGCGCAACCCAGCCCTGACGCGCGTTATGCCAGCGTAGCAACAGCTCAATGCCATCACATTCACCACTTTTGGCATTAATCAGCGGCTGGCAATACACCATAAATTCATTTGCCGTGATGCCATAACTGATTTGCCAACTCAGGCTCATGCGGTTTGCTGTCGCCAGCCAGACAATATAGCCCATCAGTAAACTCAACAGCACGGCGAGCGGGAGCTGTGATGGAAGCGTATGCAGGGCTAACCGCGCCGGAGAAGGGCCGTACAAGGTGATGCTAAAAGGATACCGCAGCGAGGACTGATCGTAAGCGACTTCATCTTCCGAAGGCTCGGTGGGTTCAATCAGAGGATTGCCGTATTCCAGGCTCTGTCCGCCGACGTTAAAAATCGCGCGCTCTACCCACGGCAGCTGGGGTTCCAGCAAATAGTTGGTCATCAACTCCACGTTGATCACCTGCAGCAGGCCATCCCGATTATCCAGCGATTTTGGCGTCCACAGCAGCAATACCGGCGAGCCTTTCAGCAGGTAATTGTCGGTGGTTAGCATCATGCGCTGATTATTAATCGCCAGTTCAGGATAGGTCTGACTAAATGGAATATTGCGCGGACCATAAATACTGGAACAGTAAATACTGTCATCCTGCACCAACAGGATGGTGCGGACGGTTTGCAGTGACGAGATCTTCTCGATCAGCGGATAGCGCACTTGCGCACAGGGCACGCCGACCAGCCCAAGGGTGTTATTGGCGGACACGTCGAGGGGGGAGAACATGCGATCGAAACGTTCAATCGCGCGGGTAGCGAAATTCAATGACTGCTGCTCAATACGCGATTTCTCTTCGATATAACGAAAAGTCAGCGTGAGAATGAGAACCAGCGCCGCGATCACTAACGCAATAAGCAAGCGCTTACGGCGAAATTGACCGACAAATTGCTGGGGAATGAGCATCAGTAACCACCTTGCAAAACAAAGATTGAAGCCAAATTAACGTGTAGGTTATCGGCATTGAGGCGGCCAGGTTTAGCGTGCGGCTAATAAAAAAACGGCACTAAAAAACAGCGCGGCCACTAAGGGCCGCGCGCAAATTAATGTATCTGGTTTACTCACGAGGAGGTAGTGAGAGATGCAGAAAAAAGTTTAACTGATTATTTTTTCAACGCATCGGATCAGTCGCATTGAACTTTGATCGCCAGACCGCCGCGTGAAGTTTCGCGGTATTTGGCGTTCATATCTTTACCGGTTTCGTACATGGTTTCGATCACCTTATCCAACGAGACGCGTGGTTCGCTGGTGCGGCGCAACGCCATGCGCGCCGCATTAATGGCTTTCACCGAGGCAATGGCATTACGTTCAATACACGGCACTTGCACCTGGCCCGCGACCGGATCGCAGGTCAGTCCCAGGTTGTGTTCCATACCAATTTCAGCAGCGACGCAAACCTGCTCAGGGCTGCCACCGAGTAATTCGGCCAGACCCGCCGCGGCCATTGAACAGGCTACGCCAACTTCGCCCTGGCATCCCACTTCAGCGCCGGAAATCGAAGCATTCATTTTATACAGAATGCCGATAGCGCCTGAAGCGAGGAAATAACGAATGAAAATGTCCGGCGTAACGGTCTCAATAAAGTGATCGTAGTAGGCCAGCACGGCCGGCACGATACCGCAGGCACCGTTGGTCGGTGCAGTGACCACACGTCCGCCAGCCGCATTCTCTTCATTGACCGCCAGGGCAAACATGTTGATCCAATCAATGACGTTCATTGGATCGTTGGAGTGCTTGGAAGAAGAAACCAGCAAACGACGCAACGAGGCAGCGCGACGGGGCACCCGCAGTGGACCAGGCAATACGCCTTCGGTATTTAAACCGCGATCGATACAAGCCTGCATGGTTTGCCACACGTTGCCGAAGTAGGCATAAATGTCTTCCCGGCTGTGCAGCGCCAGCTCATTCTTCATCACTAAACCGGAAAGCGACAACCCGCTTTCATGGCAGTGGCTCAACAACTCTTTGGCAGAGTTGAACGCATACGGCACCGAGACTTCATCCAAAACGGATTGGCCGAAATGCTCTTCATCAACGATAAAACCACCGCCGATGGAGTAGTAGGTCTTGGTGAGGATCAACAGATCGCCGGCAAAGGCGAAAACCGTCATGCCGTTTTCATGCAACGACAGGTTTTCGCTGCGGAACACCATGCCGCCTTCGCGTGGGAAATCCACTTCACGCGCACCGTTGGCCAGCAACAGGCGTTCACGCTGTTCGACGTCTTTAATAAAGGCGGGGATGCTATCGATATCCACGGTGGCGGGCTCAAAACCGGCCAGCCCCATGATGATGGCGATATCGGTATGGTGTCCTTTACCCGTGAGCGACAGTGAGCCGTAAACGTCGACGGCTACGCGCGTCACGTCTTGCAGCTTGCCCTGTTCGGCCAGCAGATCAACAAACTGCTTGCCCGCTTTCATCGGACCGACGGTATGTGAACTGGATGGGCCTATGCCCACTTTGAACATGTCAAAAACACTAATCACGGGTGACACTCCTCACAAATCTTATTCTGTACGGCTGAAGCCGTTTATGCGGCTAATAGTAATCGTCTGCGGGATGGAGCGAGCAGCTTTTCGCATGAAATAAACTAATTATAATCGACAGAAATAGTTATCCCATTCTGCTGTTGTGAAGTGGATCGAGTTTATGGCGGAAGTGACGCACTGTGCGCAACTCAGGGAAGGGCGATTTGCTGACTCAAGGCACGAATGATACCTGCGGTCATGCCCCAGATAAAATAATCCTCATACCACGATAACCACACCTGATGCTGGCGATGGCCACGACGTAAGGTGAGCCCACTGTAGCGGCTGAGGCGCAGTGCTTCCGCCAACGGCATGGCGAAGGTGCTTTCCACTTCATCCGGATTAATATTGAGCGGCAGGCCAGCAGGAATGATACCTACCACCGGCGTGACGGCAAAGCCGGTGCTGCTGGTGACCGGCGGTAAAACGCCCACCACCGTTACCCAATCTGGCTGAATGCCGACTTCTTCTTCAGCCTCGCGCAATGCGGTGTGAATCAATGAAGCATCCGTGGCATCCTGCATGCCGCCGGGGAAGGCGACCTGGCCTGCGTGCTTGCGCAAATGCGATGAGCGACGCGTCAACAGCAAGCCGGGTTCCGCACCATCAATCACCGGCACCAGCACCGCCGCACGGCGTCCACTGATTGCGCTTTTTGCTGCGCTGAGCGGGGGTTGCATGACAAAGCGGTTAAGGAACTGTTCCAGCGTCAGGCTCATTTAACCCTCGTTACTCAGACTGGGCAAAATGCGATTGACCTTATGAAAGGTCTCCTGATACTCCAGTTCCAGATCGCTATCTGCCACCACGCCACCGCCCGCAGCACAATAAAGATGCTGATTTTCAGCGATTAACGTCCGAATGGTGATGCTGGTATCCATGCGGCCACACAGGCTGATATACCCGATGCTGCCGCACCAGGCGTTGCGACGTTGCGGTTCCAGCTCTTCAATAATTTCCATGGCACGAATTTTCGGTGCGCCGGTGATGGAGCCGCCAGGGAAACAGGCGCGCAGCAGATCGGTCGCAGTCAGGTGCTGCGGCAAACGTGCACGCACGGTACTGACCAAATGATGCACCGCCGGGAAAGGCTCTACTACAAAGAGTTCTGGCACGCTAACACTGCCGGGTTCGGCTACCCGACCAATGTCATTACGCAGCAGATCGACAATCATCAAATTCTCGGCGCGATCTTTTTCTGCATTAGCGAGTTTCTCGGCCTGTAAACCATCGGCGATGGGATCGGCTAAACGCGGCAGGGTGCCTTTAATCGGCCGGGTTTCAATCTCTTGTTGCTGCAACGAAAGAAAACGTTCCGGTGACAGGCTCAGCACCACACTTTTAGGCAAGCGAATGAACGCACTGAATGGCGCGCGGTTGTCGCGATTCAGACGCAGGAAAGCCTGCCATTCATCCCCGCGATAGCTCGCCTGGAACCGCTGTGCCAAATTCACCTGGTAGCAGTCACCGGCCTGAATGTAGTGCTGAACACGGTCGAAACGCTCGGCATACTGTTCAAAACTGAGGTTTGACTGCCAGTCGCTGGTGAGCGCAAAGGCGTTGGGACGTGGAATAGCTTGCGCCTGTAGCCATTGCCAACGCTGTTCGGCATCGGTTAACGAGATAAGCGTCAGCTGTTGTAGATGATGATCGGCGATCAATGCCCAATCATAGATACCGACCGCCATGTCGGGCGTAGTGAGATCCTGCTGCGCGCGCTGCGGTAAGCTTTCAAAGCGGCGTCCAAGATCGTAACCAAACAAGCCCAGCGCACCGCCCTGGAAAGGCAAGCCGGCATTAAATGCGGGAGCCACGCCAAGGGATTCACACTGTTGCTGAACCAGGCGCAGTGGGTCTTCAGCTGACAGCATCACCTTGCCGTCACACTCAATCTCGGTCATTTCACCGCGCGTGGTGAGCGTGGCATGCGGATCGGCCGTCAAAATGTCAAAGCGATTGTCAGCGTGGTCGGCGTGGCCAGAGGTAAGCAGCATCGCCCAGGGACGATGGGCAAGTGCAGAAAAGCGCTGCAATAGCGTATCCGGCGTATACTTCAGGTTCAGGGTTTTTACGATCATCGGGCTAATTAATCCAGCAAGCAGGCAACTAGCCTGGCATATTTTTTTGGTGCTGGCACCTGTTTGTTCCGCGTGGAATAATGCGTCCCCTTTTGCACCAGGAGCAAATGATGTTTACAGGTCTTCCAGCGTTATCTCATGAACAGCAACAGCAAGCTGTGGAACGTATTCAGGAATTGATGGCGGGTGGCATGGCAAGTGGTCAGGCGATTGCGCAGGTGGCACAAGAGATCCGCCAGAACTACAAGGGTGAAGCAATTCGGGCGATGTTCGAAGACGACGAAGAAGACGAAGAAGACGAATAACGCCCGACCGGATTACAGCGCTGCGATGATTTTGATTTCCACTTTATATTTTGGATTCATTAAACCGGCTTGCACCGTGCAGCGCACCGGCGCGTTGTCAGGAGATACCCACGCATCCCATGCGCGGTTCATCGCCGGGAAATCGGCTTTTTCGACCAGGAAAATCGTGGCATCAAGGATTTTGCTTTTGTCTGATCCTACTCGGGTCAGAATTGCATCAATTACCGCCAGCGCGTTTGCAGTTTGCGCTTCGGCATCTTCATCCAGGTTTTCTGGCACGCTGGTGTAATACACGGTCTGGTTATGCACAACGGCTTCTGACATGCGGGGTGCTGGATCAATACGTGTAATGGTCATAGTGTTCTCCTTTATTTTCGCTGCGCTAGCCTGCCATAACCCATGGGCGGCTGTCATCTGTTGTGGTCGCCTCAGGGGAATCCTGACATAATTACAGTGTTTTTGAGCAATCGGTGAGGATGTGTGGCAGACGATTTTGCAACTGATGGCGCGTTAGCGCAGGCCATTCCAGGTTTTAAACCGCGTGCCGCGCAGCGTGAAATGGCGCAAGCGGTCATGGAAGCGGTAACGAAGGGCGGTGAGCTGGTGGTCGAAGCGGGCACCGGGACCGGTAAAACCTATGCCTATCTGGCACCTGCATTGCGTGCGAAAAAAAAGGTCATTATCTCGACCGGTTCTAAAGCCTTACAGGATCAACTGTATAATCGCGATCTGCCCACCATCGCCCGTGCCTTGAAGTTCAGCGGTAAAACGGCCTTGCTAAAGGGGCGTTCCAACTATTTATGCCTCGAACGTCTGGAGCAGCAGAATCAAACCGGTGGTGATCTGACGGTGCAGGCTCTTGGGGATTTGATTAACGTGCGCAGCTGGTCAAATCAAACCTCGGATGGCGACGTCAGCAGCTGTTACGGCGTGGCCGAAGACAGCCCCATCTGGCCGTTTGTCACCAGCACCAACGATAACTGCCTTGGCAGTGACTGCCCGCTGTACAAAGATTGCTTTGTGGTCAAAGCGCGCAAGAAAGCCATGGACGCCGATGTGGTGGTGGTAAACCATCATCTGTTCCTCGCCGACCTGGTGGTTAAAGAGGGCGGCTTTGGCGAGTTAATCCCAGAAGCCGATGTGATGATCTTCGATGAAGCGCATCAGTTACCCGATATCGCCAGCCAATATTTCGGTCAGCAACTCTCCAGCCGCCAGCTGCAGGATCTCGCCAAAGACATCATTATTGCCTATCGCACTGAGGTCCGTGACGTCCAGCAGCTGCAGAAATCGGCAGATCGACTGGCGCAATGTGCTCAGGATTTCCGCTTAACGCTCGGTGAGCCGGGTTTTCGCGGTAACCTGCGCGATCTGCTGAGCGACAACAACATCATGCGTATGTTGACTCTGCTGGATGATGCGCTGGAACTTTGCTACGACGTTATCAAATTGTCGCTGGGGCGCTCGGCGCTGTTGGATGCGGCGTTTGAACGTGCCGCGCTGTATCGCACTCGCCTTAAACGTCTGCGCGCCATTGATGAACCTGGTTTTAGCTACTGGTATGAATGCACCAGCCGCCACTTCACGCTGGCGCTAACGCCGCTGTCGGTGGCCGAGCGTTTCCGTGAAGTGATGGACAACCGTAAAGCAGCATGGGTATTCACTTCGGCCACGCTGGCGGTAAATGAGCAGATGAGCCATTTCTCCAGCCGATTGGGCGTCGATAAAGCCACCACCATGATTCTCGACAGCCCGTTCGATTACACGCAACAGGCGCTGCTGTGTGTGCCGCGCAACATGCCGGAGCCGAATCAACCCGGCGGAGCCCGTCAGCTGGCGCGCATGATGAAACCGCTGATCGATGCCAATAAAGGACGCTGCTTCTTCCTGTGTACTTCACACAAGATGATGCGCGAACTGGCCGCCGAATTCCGCGCCTCAATGACTTTGCCGGTGCTGTTACAGGGTGAAACCAGTAAAGGTCAACTGCTCAAACAGTTTCTCGATGCCGGGAATGCGTTGCTGGTGGCGACCAGTAGCTTCTGGGAAGGCGTTGATGTGCGCGGGGATGCGCTGTCACTGGTGATTATCGATAAGCTGCCGTTTACCTCGCCAGGAGATCCGTTGCTGAAAGCGCGGATGGAAGATTGTCGTTTACGCGGCGGCGATCCCTTTAATGATGTGCAATTGCCGGATGCCGTCATCACCCTGAAACAGGGCGTTGGTCGCTTGATTCGTGATACGGACGATCGTGGCGTGCTGGTGATCTGCGATCAGCGTCTGGTTTCTCGTCCCTATGGCGGGC
This sequence comes from Pantoea rodasii, assembly GCF_002095465.1. GTDB lineage: Bacteria > Pseudomonadota > Gammaproteobacteria > Enterobacterales > Enterobacteriaceae > Pantoea > Pantoea rodasii. Next base: position 504,954 of record NZ_MLFP01000086.1, read on the forward strand.
TGTTCCTCAACAGTTTGCCGCCAACGCCGCGCACCCGCGACCTGCAACGCGCCATTGCATTTGTGCGTCAGCCTGAGAATCAGTAATTTCTGCCAGGCTGTGTTAAGATGCGCGCCATTTTGACTCTCAGAGGTTGTTATGTCCGCCCGAATTTTAGCTCTGGACACGGCGACAGAAGCCTGTTCTGCCGCGCTGCTCAATCAGCAGCAGATCGATGCCCGCTTTGAAATCGCCCCGCGCGATCACACCCAACGCATCTTGCCACTGGTTCAAGATCTGTTGCAGGCGCAACAGCTGGAACTGACCGCGCTCGATGTGCTGGCATTTGGCCGTGGGCCGGGTAGTTTCACCGGCGTGCGTATTGGCATTGGTATTGCGCAAGGGCTGGCGCTGGGCGCTAATCTACCGATGATTGGCGTGTCTTCACTCACCACTATGGCGCAAGGCGCATGGCGTTTAACCGGAGCCGAGCGGGTGCTGGCGGCAATCGATGCGCGCATGGGTGAAATTTACTGGGCTGAATATCAGCGTGATGCCAACGGTGAATGGCACGGTGCAGAAACAGAAGCCGTGCTCAAACCAGAAGCCGCCCAGGCACGCATCGCTGAGTTGAACGGCGAATGGGCAACCGTGGGCACCGGCTGGCAGGCTTATCCGCAGCTGCTCACTTCATCTGGTGCAACCTTAGTCAGTACTGAAGTCACGCTGCCCGCTGCAGAAGATATGCTGCCGCTGGCGTTGAGTGCCTGGCAGCGCGATGAGTCGGTGGCGGTGGAAAATGCCGAGCCGGTTTACCTGCGTAATGAAGTGGCATGGAAAAAGTTGCCAGGCCGATAAGCGTCACGCAACTATTCCGTAAGCGCCCAGTCTAACTGAGAAATAACAGGAGAAGTGCTATGCCAATAAGTCGTAAAGGGATGTCTGGCGCTCTGTTAGCCTGCGCGTTGTTGCTCAGCGGCTGCGTTTCGGTGCCAGATTCCATTAAAGGGAGTTCTCAACTTCCACAGCAAGATTTATTACGCGTGATGAATGCGCCACAGCTGTATGTCGGCCAGGAGTCACGTTTCGGCGGTAAAGTGGTGAAAGTCACCAATCTGACGGGCGTCACGCGCCTGGAGATCGCTACTCAACCGCTGGATGACAGTGCGCGGCCGCGTTTAGGTTCCGCATCGGTTGGGCGAATTTTTGCCGACATTCGCGGTTTTGTCGACCCGGTGGATCTGAACAATCAGTACGTCACGGTGTTGGGTAATATCAAAGGCATCGAAAAAGGTGAAATTGGTAAAGCCAGCTACAACTTTGTGGTGGTGGATGTGCGCGGTTATCAGCGCTGGCACTTGACACAACAGGTGATGACGCCTCCGCAGCCAATCGATCCCTGGATCTGGTATGGCCCGACGCGCCGTCATCCGGGTTATTGGGGACCGAATCCCTATTGGGGGATGAACATGAACACCGGCCCCGCGCAGGTGGAAACCATCCTTACCGAGTAACCCATCTTCATGAATTAATGGCCCGATCGCGGCGCTCGCGACCGGGCTTTTTTATTGGGCGCACAACCGATGCGTGAAATTTAGTGATGCGCTTCGCAACCTGAAAATGCCAAAACAGGCAAACTGGTACAATCAGTTAAAATATTGTTAACAACACTGATTGCAGAGGCGGCGATGGCTACGCAACAAGAATGTCGGGGTGATTCTTTGAATAAGGTTTGGCTTAAACGCTATCCGGCAGACGTTCCTGCGGAGATTAATGCGGACCGTTATACCTCTTTGGTTGAACTTTTCGAGCACGCAGCATTGCAGTATGCCGATAACACGGCGTTCATTAATATGGGCCAGCCGATGACTTATCGTCAGCTGGATAAGCAAAGCCGCGACTTTGCGGCCTGGCTGCAGCAAGGTCTGGGCCTCAAGCAGGGCGACCGCGTAGCACTGATGATGCCAAACCTGCTGCAGTATCCAGTGGCGCTGTTTGGCGTACTGCGTGCTGGCATGGTGGTGGTTAACGTTAACCCGCTGTATACGCCGCGTGAACTCAAACATCAGCTGAATGACAGTGGCGCCAGTGCGATCGTTATCGTCTCTAACTTTGCCCACACGCTGGAAAAAGTGGTCGCTGAAACGTCCATTAAGCACGTGATGCTGACGCGTATGGGTGACCAACTTGCTCCGGTGAAAGCCACGCTGGTCAACTTCGTGGTTAAGTATGTGAAGAAGCTGGTGCCGAAATACCATCTGCCCGGCGCGGTGCCGTTCCGCAGTGCGCTGCAACAGGGCGCGCAGATGAGTTATCAGCGTCCGACGCTGACCAACAGCGATCTGGCCTTCCTGCAATACACAGGCGGAACCACCGGCGTTGCCAAAGGCGCGATGCTGACGCACGGTAACATGCAGGCTAACCTGGAGCAGACCAAAGCCACGTACGGCAAACTGCTGCGCGCAGGCAAAGAACAGGTGGTCACGGCACTGCCGCTTTACCACATCTTTGCGTTAACCGTAAACGGCCTGCTGTTCCTTGACCTCGGCGGCACCAATCTGCTGATCACCAATCCGCGTGACATTCCGGGTTTTGTTAAAGAACTGAGCAAGTTTCCTTTCACGGCGATTACCGGCGTCAATACGCTGTTTAACGCGCTGCTAAACGATGAGAACTTCAATAAGCTCGACTTTTCCACTCTGCGTTTATCTGCGGGTGGCGGAATGGCGGTGCAAAAGGCCGTGGCCGAGCGCTGGGAAAAACTTACCGGCCATTATCTGCTCGAAGGCTATGGCCTTACCGAGTGTTCTCCGCTGGTGTCCGTTAATCCTTATGACATTACCTGCCACACCGGCAGCATCGGACTTCCTGTCCCTTCGACCGATGTGCGCATTGTGGATGACGAAGATAAGGATGTCGCTCCCGGCGAGCCGGGTGAGCTGTGTATTCGCGGCCCGCAGGTGATGGTGGGCTACTGGCAACGACCGGATGCCACCGAAGAAGTGTTGAAAAATGGCTGGCTGCACACCGGTGATGTTGTTACCGTTGATGGTGAAGGTTTTATTCGCATCGTTGATCGTAAGAAAGACATGATTCTGGTGTCTGGCTTTAACGTGTATCCTAACGAAATCGAAGATGTGCTGATGCAGCATCCGAAAGTGCGCGAGGCTGCTGCCATTGGCGTACCGAGTGAGCTTTCAGGCGAAGCGGTTAAAGTTTGCATTGTTAAAAAGGATCCCTCACTCACTAAAGAGGAAGTGTTGGATCACTGCCGCCGTCAGCTCACCGGCTACAAAGTGCCGAAGATTATCGAGTTTAGAGATGAGCTGCCGAAGACCAACGTGGGCAAAATTTTACGCCGCGAATTGCGTGACGAGGCGAAGCGAGAAGGGCAGTAACCTGCTTTTTCCCTTAGGTTAACGCCGGCACAGTCCGGCGTTTTTATTGCTTTTAACATGGAGCGCTGCGCGAAGTGTGCCGCAGCGAGAATGACTACGTGAATTACACTTTGATCGACCAAAACAGTCAGTTGGCTGCCATGTGTGAACAGGCGCGCCAGCATGACGCAGTGGCGCTGGATACTGAATTCGTGCGCACTCGTACTTACTATCCGCAGTTGGGACTGATCCAGCTGTTTGATGGTGAACAACTGGTTCTGATCGATCCGCTTAATATCAGTGACTGGACGCCGTTTATCGCGCTGTTGCAAGACAAGCAGGTGACGAAATTCCTGCACGCCAGCGGCGAAGATCTTGAGGTGTTCCTGCATCGTTTCAAATGCCTGCCTGACCCGATGGTCGATACCCAGGTTCTGGCGGCCTTTGCCGGGCAACCGTTGTCCTGGGGCTTCGCCTCGATGGTCAACCACTTTAACCAGGTCGAGCTGGATAAGAGTGAATCCCGCACTGACTGGCTGGCGCGCCCGCTCACCGAGCGACAATGCGACTATGCCGCAGCGGATGTCGCATATCTTCTGCCGATTGCGTACCAATTAGTCGAGCAAACGCAAGCCGCGGGCAACATGGCTGCGGCGCTGAGCGAATGCGATAATCTGTGCCAGCGTCGTCTTGACGTCCTGCAGCCAGAGGATGCATGGCGCGACATCACCAATGCATGGCAGTTGCGTCCACGCCAGCTGGCAGCGCTGCAACGCTTAGCGGCATGGCGTTTGAATATTGCCCGTCAGAAAGATATGGCGGTGAACTTTGTGGTGCGTGAAGAGAATTTGTGGAAAGTGGCGCGCTTTATGCCCGGCAGCTTGGGTGAATTGGATCATCTGGGCCTGAACGGTCACGAAATCCGCTTCCACGGCAAAGCATGGTGGCGCTGGTGGCTGAAGCTCAGGAACAGGATGAAGCAACGTTACCACAGCCGCTGCCAAATCTGATCGACCATCCGCATTACAAACAGGCCTTTAAAGCGATGAAAGCTTTGGTGCTGCAAGTCAGTGAAGAGACGGGTTTTAGTCAGGAACTGCTGGCTTCGCGCCGTCAGATTAATCAGGTGCTGAGTGTTTACTGGGGCTTGAAAAGCGGATGCCGTACACCAGAATTGCTGACCGGCTGGCGCGGGGAATTACTGCAAAAACGTATTGATGAAATCCTGCAGGCATTGTAAGCCAGACGTTTTCCCCTGCGAATAACGCAGGGGAAAATCAGGATACCGCTACGATCATTTAGGCTCGTCTTCCGTCTCCGGCAAGGTGACGTTAAGTTCCAGGATGGAGATATCATCCCCTTTCTGATCCAGCTGAACGGTCACCATATCCGGGTCAATTTTCACGTACTTACAGATCACTTCCAAAATATCGCGCTTCAGTTGCGGCAGATAGTGGGGCTCACTGTCGCCCCTTCTGCGCTCGGCTACGATAATCTGCAGCCTTTCCTTGGCTATGTTGGCTGTGTTCTTCTTACGGGATAAAAAGAAATCTAATAATGCCATTGGTTATCCCCCGAACAGGCGTTTCAGGAAACCCTTCTTCTCTTCTTCGATAAAGCGGAAGGGGCGGTCTTCGCCAAGCAGGCGATCTACGGTATCTGAGTAAGCTTTACCGGCGTCAGAGTTAGCGTCGAGGATCACCGGCTCACCCTGGTTAGAGGCGCGTAACACGGATTGATCTTCTGGGATGACACCCACCAGTGGAATGCGCAAAATTTCCAGTACGTCTTCCATACTCAGCATGTCACCACGCGTCACACGACCCGGGTTGTAACGCGTCAGCAGCAGATGCTCTTTGACCGGGTCCTGGCTGTTTTCAGCACGACGCGATTTAGAAGAGATGATGCCGAGGATACGGTCTGAATCTCGTACGGAGGAGACTTCTGGGTTGGTGGTGATAATGGCTTCATCCGCGAAGTACAGTGCCATTAACGCACCGGTTTCGATACCTGCTGGTGAATCACACACGATGAAATCGAATTCCATCGTGGCCAGGTCGTTCAACACTTTTTCCACGCCTTCGCGGGTTAAAGCGTCTTTATCACGGGTTTGCGATGCCGGCAGAATATAGAGCTGCTCCGTGCGCTTATCGCGGATCAACGCCTGGTTCAGTGTGGCATCGCCCTGGATAACATTGACGAAGTCATACACCACACGACGTTCACAGCCCATGATCAGATCGAGGTTACGCAGACCGATATCAAAATCGATAACGACAGTTTTTTGCCTTTCTGCGCTAAACCGGTTGCGATGGCCGCGCTTGACGTGGTCTTGCCAACGCCCCCTTTACCCGATGTAACTACAATAATGCGTGCCATAAATGTTGATTTCCTTAACGAAAGAAAAGGGGCCTAATAAAGTGTCTGAATGGTGAGCGCGCCCTCTTTAAGGCACAGGCGCGCGGCTTTACCAAAGAATTCCGCCGGAATCTGATCCATCATCCAATATTCCCCGGCAATGGAGACCAACTCGGCTGCGAGGTTGGTACAAAAAATCTGGCTATCGTGTTCGCCGCTGGCACCGGCCAGCGCGCGGCCACGCATCATGCCGTAAATATGAATATTGCCGTCTGCGACCAACTCAGCACCTGCGCTGACGCTATTGGTGACGATGAGGTCAGCATTGCGCGCATAAATCTGTTGGCCCGAGCGCACCGGCGTATTAATGATGCGGGTTTTACTTGCCTCAGCCACGGGAGCCATCACAGGCGGCGCGGCTTCCATCACGGGCGCTTCTTCACGCTTGCGATTCTCTTTGCCTTCAGACAGCACCGGCAAGCCCGCGCGGGCGATCATCTTTTTCAGGGCTTCATCTTTACAGCCGCTGACACCCACAATGCGTAAGCCGGTCGCAATGACCGCTTGCTGCATCTGCTTCCAGTTGATGTCACCGTTCAGTGCTGACACGTTGAGCACCACCGGTGCATTCTGCAAAAACGCGGGTGCCTGGTCGATTTTGTCCTGCAGCGCCTGACGAATCACCTCGGGTTGTGAATGGTGCAGATGAACCACTGACAGGGTAAAACTGCTTCCCTTGAATTCGATTGGCGTTTGCGACATCTGTCCTGACTCAGTCCTGTTTTACGACCCTAAGATGTACAGTGATAAAATCATCATTAACATCAAACGGTCAATATTCGAAGTTCTGCAAGCATGTTATAGTTACTGCTATATACAGGCAAGTGACGCCATCAGTTAATTCGAGTAAAAAATATGTTTTGTGTGATCTACAGAAGCCCGCAACGTGAGCAAACTTATCTCTATGTTGAAAAAAAGACGATTTCTCACGCGTACCGGAAGAACTGCTGCGCGGCTTCGGTAAACCTCAGCTGGCGATGGTGCTGTCGCTGGACAAACGCGACAAGCTGGCTAATGCCGATATCAATAAAGTTAAGCAAGGTTTGAGCGATAATGGCTATTATTTGCAGATCCCACCACCGGTAGAAAGTCTGCTCAACATTCACCTTGATCACGGTAAAAAGATTAATTCGGATTCATCTGTAAATATATCCTGTAAAAATCCTCAGTGTTATTTGCATTAATTAATTGCCCGCCATAAAGCTTTATTGCGGGCAATAATCTCTGTTAAGAATGAAGTTTGTTGTGTTTGATTAACGACTTTTGACAATTTCCGCCACGTCTGCCGCCATAAAACCGCTAATATAATCCTCCTCAGCTTGCCGCGTTCCGGCACTGAACCTGACCTATCCGCCAGTCAGACTGGCATCAAACACAACTAATGCAGGGGAATAGCATGTATCAGCATCGTAACTGGCAAGGCGCTTTGTTGGATTATCCCGTCAGCAAAGTGGTTTGCGTGGGCAGCAACTATGCGAAGCACATCAAGGAAATGGGCAGTGCCACGCCGACAGAACCAGTGGTGTTTATCAAACCCGAAACGGCAGTGTGCGATCTGCGCCAGCCGCTCTCTATCCCAGCTAATTTTGGTGAAGTGCACCATGAAGTCGAGCTGGCGGTGTTGATTGGTTCGACGTTGAAGCAGGCAACGGAAGAGCATGTGGCGAAGGCGATTGCCGGCTACGGTGTGGCGTTGGATCTGACACTGCGTGATGTCCAGGCCGGTTTGAAAAAAGCCGGGCAGCCATGGGAAAAATCCAAAGGGTTCGATAACTCTTGCCCATTGTCTGGCTTCATTCCGGTTTCTGAGTTTAGCGGCGATCCTCAGGACACCGAGTTGAAACTGGTGGTGAATGGCGAAGTCCGCCAGCACGGTTCAACCGCAGATATGATTCACAAAATCCTGCCGCTGATTGCCTACATGAGCCAGTACTTTACGCTGCGCGCGGGCGATGTGATCCTGACTGGCACCCCGGAAGGTGTTGGCCCGATGCGTTCTGGCGATAAGCTCGAAATCTCGCTAGCCGGTCACGGTATTACCACCCGCGTACTGTAAAACTTGCATCACCGCACCTAACCCTTTATAAGGTGCGGTCTTATTGCACAACCCGGACCGCGATCATGACTGAACAACCTTTCTGGCAGACAAAACGCCTTGACCAAATGGACGATGCAGAGTGGGAATCACTGTGCGACGGCTGCGGCCAGTGCTGCCTGAACAAGTTGCAGGATGCGGACACCGACGAAATCTACTTCACTAACGTGGCCTGCAATCAGCTCAACATCAAAACCTGCCAGTGTCGTAATTACGAGCGTCGGTTTGAGTATGAAGAAGACTGCATCAAACTCACGCGTGAGAACCTCACGACGTTTAACTGGCTTCCGCGCACTTGTGCCTATCGTTTGTTAGGCGAAGGGGGAACGTTGCCCGCGTGGCATCCGCTGGTTGCTGGTTCGAAGAAAGTGATGCATGCGCAGCGTATTTCAGTGCGTTTTATTGCGGTGCGTGAGAGTGAAGTGCGTGACTGGGAAGATCACATTATCGATCGGCCCGATCGTAACGGTTGAAGTGATAACAGGCAGCGCGAGCTGCCTGTTTTATTTCATTAACGGCTGAACAAATCGCGGCGTTTGGGTTTAAATGGCTGCGCAATCAACACCAGTGCACCAACCAGCAGATAAGCGGCAAAAATCACAATCATCCACTGCGGCATACTCCAGGTCAGGAATGTCCAGCTACGTTCGGCACAGTCACCGCTGGCGACGAATACCGATGGCAGCCATTTATCCAGCGGCAGCCAGCTCGGAAAACGCGCGGCAAAATCACAGGTAACAAACGGATTCGGGTGTAACTGAATGTTGGTGTGTTCAATGGAAAGCATTAAGCCCTTGTAAGCGCTATACAGCCAAATCGCGATAGCTGCCCAACGCAGCGGTAGAGACTTCGGCGCGAAGGCACCCACAATCCCCGCCCCCATCACGCCAAACAACGCGGCACGTTCATAAATGCACATCACACAGGGTTTCAGGCCCATGACATGCTGGAAGTAGAGTGCAGTCAGTTCAAAAGCCAGTGCTGTCAGAGCCAGCAATAACCATGCTCCACGACCTCGTGAGCATTGATTCAAATATCGCAACATATTGCTTATCCTGTAACCGTTAATGCTTCGCAGTGTAAACCAAAAGCGTAACCGTGCCAGCCAGGTAACGGGAAAAAATCATGTACAAAAATGACTTAAGCCTGATCCAGGCCATAAAAATCGCATTTACTGATCAAAGGGATGGGGTGCAAGGTCAGCACGACGCAAACGAGTGCGTTGACGCCTGAGAGCTTAAAAACTCGGCTGAATTTTGCGCCAGCGCGCGCTTTTAATCAGTTGCCAGGCTATTTCCGCTATAGCCGCTCTGGTATGATGAGTGCCATTACGACAAAGAAAGCAACGAGAAATAAATGCTATGGTGATTAAGGCGCAAAGCCCCGCAGGATTTGCTGAAGAGTATATTATTGAAAGCATCTGGAACAGTCGTTTCCCGCCGGGATCCATTCTGCCTGCTGAACGTGAGCTTTCTGAATTGATTGGCGTCACGCGCACCACGCTGCGTGAGGTTTTACAGCGTCTGGCACGTGATGGCTGGTTGACCATTCAGCACGGTAAACCTACGCGTGTTAACGATTTCTGGGAAACTTCAGGTCTAAATATTCTCGAAACGCTTGCCCGACTCGATCACGATAGCGTACCGCAACTGATTGATAACCTGCTGTCGGTGCGCACCAATATCGCCTCGATCTTCATCAGTCGTGCTTTGCGTCATCATCCCGACAAGGCGCGCGAAGTGCTGGAAACCGCACTGAGTGAAGAGGACAAGGCTGATGCCTATACCGAACTCGATTATCGCGTGTTCCGTGGCCTGGCATTTGCTTCAGGCAACCCTATTTACGGCCTGATTCTGAATGGTTTGAAAGGGCTGTATATCCGCGTCGGTCGCCACTATTTCTCTAATCCTGAGGCGCGTCAGCAGGCACGCAGCTTCTACCGCCAGCTGGCGGATTTGTGTGGTGTGAATCCCACGCAGGATCAGATTGTCGACAGCGTCCGTGAGTATGGACGTCGCAGCGGTGAGATCTGGCATAGCATGCAAAAAACCATGCCCGACGATTTAGCCAGCAAGCGTTAAAAGAAAACCGGACCTGAACAGTCCGGTTTTTTTGTTTTACAGCGCGGGGCCGCGCGTTGGCGAGCGGTCAAGCAGTTCAACGCTGCCATCTTCATTCTGTTGTTCCAGAATCACATCAAAACCCCAAAGACGATGCACGTGCTTCAGCACTTCGCGGCGGCTTTTATCCAGCGGGGCTCGCTGCTGCGGAACATAACGCAGCGTCAGTGAGCGATCACCACGCAGATCCACATTGTAGACCTGAACGTTGGGTTCCAGATTACTCAGGTTATATTGCGCCGACAGTTGCTGACGAATCGCGCGATAGCCCGCTTCATCATGAATCGCAGCAATTTCGAGGAAGTTATTGCGGTCATCATCCATCACCGTGAACAGGCGGAAATCACGCATCACTTTCGGCGACAGGAACTGGCTGATGAAACTCTCGTCTTTAAACTCGCGCATGGCGAAGTGCAGGGTTTTCAGCCAGTCAGAACCGGCAATATCCGGGAACCAGTAGCGATCTTCTTCCGTTGGCGTCTGACAGATCCGCTTTATATCCTGGAACATGGCAAAACCCAGCGCGTAAGGGTTTATTCCGTTGTACCACTGACTGTTGTACGGCGGCTGATACACCACATTGGTGTGGCTGTGCAGGAACTCCATCATAAAGCGTTCCGACACTTTCCCTTCGTCATACATATGGTTAAGGATGGTGTAATGCCAGAACGTTGCCCAGCCTTCGTTCATCACCTGCGTCTGTTTCTGTGGATAAAAATACTGGCTGACCTTACGCACGATACGCAGCACCTCACGTTGCCAGGATTCCAGCAGCGGGGCGTTTTTCTCCATAAAATACAGCAGATTTTCCTGCGGCTCAGAAGGGTAGCGCGCGGCTTCAACGTGCACCGATTCCTTCTCTTTACGCGGCAGAGTACGCCATAAGGTGTTCACCTGGCTCTGCAGATACTCTTCACGGCTTTTCTGCCGCGCTTTCTCTTCCTGCAGCGAAATTTTTTGCGGACGCTTGTAGCGATCGACGCCGTAGTTCATCAGGGCATGGCAGGAATCGAGTAAGCGCTCCACTTCTTCTACACCAAATCGCTCTTCGCAATCAGTAATGTAGTTACGCGCAAACAGCAGGTAATCGACGATGGAACTGGCATCGGTCCAGCTGCGGAACAGATAGTTGTTCTTAAAGAAAGAGTTATGTCCATAACAGGCATGTGCCATCACCAGCGCCTGCATGGTCATGGTGTTCTCTTCCATTAAGTAGGCAATACAGGGATTAGAGTTGATGACGATTTCATACGCTAAACCTTGCTGGCCGTGCTTATAGCGCTGTTCGGTTTCAATGAATTTCTTACCAAACGACCAGTGCGCATAGTTAATCGGCATACCTACGCTTGAGTAGGCATCCATCATTTGTTCGGAGGTGATGACTTCGATTTGATGCGGATAGGTGTCAAGGCCGTAGCTTTTCGCTACGCGGTCAATTTCCGCCAGGTAGACATCGAGCAGTTCGAATGTCCAGTCGGGCCCATCACTGAGTCGTTTACTGCTTCGGGTTGGCTCGTCAAAGATTGTCGTCATAGCGCACCTCTGTTTTGCAAGCGGCAGGCAACGGATTGTCACCTGTCACGATCGTTTAAGGCTTCATCCTGAGAAAGACAGCCCAATAAAACTGAGCGAACACATCAATGATAGTCCACTGTCGCTTATCCGAAACCGGAACTCAATCGAATTTTTTTGGCACAAAATCATTGAAAATTCGTTGCTTAAGCCTTTGCCAATGACAAATACGGGCCTTGACTGAAATGGCAGCATAAAATTCTGTTTATAAGTGGATTGTATGACTGCGGCGCTTTCTCCTGAAATTAGCGAAAAGCACTGCCTTTCGCATAATAAATTGCTGGTTAATGGTTTTACGGCATAAAAAATCCTGATTTTTGCACTGCCTCATGATTTTTGTGTGCAGAAAGGTGAAAAACATGTGAAATACCGCTGTCGAATGTAAGATGAAAACAGATGCCTGGATATGCTAATGCAGGCAATATTCATGGTTGATTATGCTTTTGCCGCGGCGAGGGGCTTATGCGCGTAGTGATTCTTGGAAGTGGGGTTGTCGGGGTGGCGAGTGCCTGGTATCTAGCGCAAGCTGGCCATGAAGTCACCGTAATAGATCGTCAGCCGACTGCTGCACTGGAAACCAGTGCTGGAAACGCCGGTCAGATCTCTCCAGGCTATGCAGCGCCTTGGGCGGCGCCGGGTGTGCCGTTGAAAGCGGTGAAATGGATGTTCCAGCGCCACGCGCCTTTGGCCGTTCGTCTCGATGGCAGCAAATTCCAGCTGGAGTGGATGTGGAACATGCTTCGCAATTGCGACATGCGCCATTATCAGGAAAATAAAGGGCGGATGGTGCGGATTGCGGAATACAGCCGCGATTGCCTGAAAACCCTGCGTGCGGCTACCGGTATCGCCTACGAGGGGCGTCAGGGCGGCACGCTGCAACTGTTCCGCACTCAGCAGCAGTTCGAGAGTGCCAGCAAAGATATCGCTGTTTTAAAAGAGGCGGGCGTGCCTTATGAACTGCTGGAAGCGCATCAATTGCACAGCGTGGAACCTGCGCTGGCCACGACCGCACACAAACTCACCGGCGGCCTGCGTTTGCCGAATGATGAAACCGGAGATTGTCAGTTGTTTACTCAACGCCTGGCAGCCATGGCGGCCGCGGCGGGTGTAACTTTCCGATACGATACTTCCGTCGATCAACTGCTACGTGAGGGCAATCGTATCTATGGTGTGAAGTGTGGGGATGAGGTGATCAAAGGAGATGCCTATGTAGTGGCCTTTGGTTCTTACTCCACCGCGCTGCTAAAAGATATCGTGTCGATCCCCGTTTATCCGCTCAAGGGCTACTCCCTGACTATCCCGATTAAAAATCCGGACGCGGCGCCTGTATCGACCATCCTTGATGAGACTTATAAAGTGGCGGTAACGCGCTTTGACGATCGCATTCGCGTGGGCGGTATGGCCGAGATTGTTGGTTTTAACACCAAACTGACCCCTGCACGACGTGAAACGCTGGAGATGGTGGTCAGCGATCTCTATCCTGAAGGTGGTTTTGTAGAACAGGCCACGTTCTGGACCGGATTGCGCCCTATGACGCCAGACGGTACACCGATTGTCGGGCGCACGCCGCTCTCCAATCTCTATCTCAATACCGGTCACGGAACGTTGGGATGGACCATGGCCTGTGGATCCGGTCAGTTGCTGGCCGATTTGATTTCCGGTCAGAAACCGGCGATTGCCGCAGATGATTTGTCCGTACTGCGCTACCTGCCGGGATTCGAACCCCATTCGTCGCCGCTGCGTAACGCAAACGCGGCACGATAACATCTCAGGGAGAGCAAGAGCATGTCACGTCCTACTGGTGCCACGATCAATCAACAGGCGCTACGCCACAATCTGGCAGTTGTGCGTCAGGCGGCACCGCATTCACGCATCTGGTCCGTGGTTAAGGCCAACGCTTATGGGCACGGTGTGGCTCGCGTGTGGCAAAGTCTGGCGGAGACCGATGGTTTCGCGCTGCTCAATATGGAAGAGGCGATTCTGCTGCGCGAGCAGGGCTGGAAAAAGCCGATTTTGCTGCTGGAAGGTTTTTTTCAAGCGCAAGATTTAGCGCTAATCGACCGTTATCGTCTTACCACGAGCGTGCACAGCAACTGGCAGATTCAGGCACTGGCAAAAGCGGAGCTGTCCGCCCCGATTGATATTTACCTGAAGATGAACAGCGGCATGAACCGGTTGGGTTTCCGTCCGGAACAGGTCCATGCGGCGTGGCAGAAACTGCGTGCTTTGCCAAATGTAGGTGAGATGACGCTGATGGCGCATTTTGCTGACGCGGAAAACCCGGAAGGTTTGACTGAACCGCTCAAGCGCGTGGAGCGGGCTGCTGAAGGCCTGGATTGCCCGCGCTCACTCTCTAACTCTGCTGCAACCCTATGGCATCCTGAAGCGCATTTTGATTGGGTGCGCCCAGGCATAATTTTGTATGGCGCTTCACCCAGTGGCGACTGGCAGGATATCGCCAGCACCGGCTTGCAACCGGTGATGACGCTTAGCAGTGAGATCATTGGCGTGCAGCAGCTCACGGCCGGAGATGGCGTGGGCTACGGTTATCGTTATCACGCCTCCGCCTCACAGCGTATCGGTATTGTTGCCTGTGGCTATGCCGATGGCTATCCGCGCCATGCGCCGACCGGCACGCCGGTAAGTGTTGATGGCGTTCGTACCCGCACGTTGGGCGCGATTTCGATGGATATGATGATGATTGACCTCGAACCTTGCCCGCAGGCGGGAATAGGTTCACAAGTCGAGCTGTGGGGCAATCAGGTGAAAATTGATGAGGTGGCGAAAGCCGCCGGCACGGTGGGTTACGAGCTGATGTGCGCGCTCGCGCCCCGCGTACCGGTTGAGGTTATTTAAGCGCGGTCACGCTGCCGTGCATCTGCTTACTGCAGCGCCAGGCGATCAAGGCCAGCGCTGCGCCCAACACCATCATCAAGGCCAGTGCTGATTTTTCCGCTATCGGCAAGGCGACAATGATGAGGCTGGTTCCCGCACCGCATGCCATCTGAATGAACCCCTGCAAGGCGGCGGCAACGCCAGCCTGCTGCTATAAGGTTCCAGAGCGTAGCTGGTGGCGGGGCCTACGGTAAACGCCAGGCCAGCCACAGACACGCCGACAGGGATCATATACAGCGCCCAGTGCGTCTGCCACGCAGCAGGCAACAACGCCATACCCGCCACCAACAGAATGGCGCCCAGCAGCATCGTCACAAAGCCCATTGCCAGACAAAACGGCCGGCCGGCTTTGCGAATGGTTTTATTCACAAACGCACTCACCAGCATGATCCAAAAGCCGTTGGCACCAAAGGCAAAGGAGAACTGCAGCGGCGTCAGGCCGCCTTCGGTCATCAATACGTGCGGTGCGAGTGAAACATAGGTCAGCACCATGCCAAGCGCACCGGCGTTGGCAAACGCAAAGGCGAGGAAACGCGGTTCACGTGCGATTGCCGCATATTGCGCCAGCGGTAGACCTTTCACCCGCAGCGTGTCGGCAGGACGGGTTTCCGGCAGGAAAAACACCACAATCAAACCGATGACAGCCGCGTAGCCGCACAGGAACCAGAAGGGCGCGCGCCAGCCGTAGGCCTCAGCGAGGATACCGCCGAGTAAAGGCGCCAGCGCAGGCACAATGTTAAGCGCACCATTCAGGAAGCCATAGGCGCGCGCGGCTTCATCTCCGCTCAGACGATCGCGCACGCCACTGAACGCCACCACCGCCGTACAGCAGACTGCGCAGCCTTGAATCAGGCGTGCCAGGAAGAATATCGGCCATACGGTGGCGGTGGCCGCAACGGCGCTACCCACGATGTAAAGCGCCAGACCCATCAGCGCAATCGGCTTACGGCCAAAGTTATCCACCAACGGTCCAGTCACCAGCTGACCAATCCCCATCACCAGCAAAAACAGCGGAATGGTGGTCTGAATTAAGCTGACTGGGCTGTTAAGGCCTTGTGCGATTTGCGGGAGTGTAGGGAGATAAAGATCGATGCCAAGCGGTGCCAGCAGCACCAGGCTTAACAGCAGCAGGGTAAATTTTTGCATCTATAACCAGAAACGTCCTGTTGAACAAGCGGGAAGGGTAAAGACTTAGCGGAGAAAAAGAAAGGAATAAAAAAGCGATGTCTGCTGGGCTGGCACAGACATCGCATTGAGGGTATTAGTAAGCACCATCGCGGCGGAACACCACGCCAGCCGTTTTAAACAGGATGGCAATGTCAGTCCACAGTGCCCAGTTCTTCACATACCATGAGTCAAAATAGACGCGGGTATCATAGTCGATATCGTTACGACCACTGACCTGCCACAGGCCGGTCATGCCCGGTTTCGCCATCAGGTAGTAATCCACATCACCGGCATAACGCTCCAGCTCCGCTTCGATCACCGGACGTGGGCCAACCAGGCTCATTTCACCACGAATAACGTTCCACAGCTGTGGCAATTCATCGAGGCTGGTCTTGCGCAGGATGCCACCGATTTTGGTCACGCGCGGATCGTTTTTCAGTTTGAAATCACGATCCCACTCAGCCCGCGCTTCTTCACTGGTGGCCAGCAATTTCTGCAATACTTCTTGTGAGTTAGTGCACATGGAACGGAACTTCAGGCATTTGAATTTTACGCCATCCTGGCCAACGCGTTCGTGACCATAAATCGCATTACCCCCATCACGTTTCACCATCGCACACAGCAGACCAAACACCGGTGCCAGGAACAGCAGCAGCATAGAGGCCACAACAATATCGAACGTGCGCTTGAGGAAACGTGAGGAGCGTTTTGCCAGATTGTTGCTGACGCGCAGAATCATCACTTCATGACTAAAAATGAAGGACATATCGGTGCCGTACAGCGGCACGCCGCGCAGCGTCGGGATCACTGAAATTGAGCGACACTTCATCTTGGACAGGAACTTCAACCATTTATCGCGCACCACTTGCTGTTCAAATTCGGTGGCAACGATAAATTGTGTGTTGTCCCGATCCATGGTTTGCCAGTTGATATCTTTCCAGGTAATCACCGGTACGCCGTTGACGTTTTCTGGCCGATTTTCATCTTCCAGTGAAATAAACGCCTGCACGTTATAGCCGAGGATTTCTTCACTTTGCAGCGCAGCATAGGCTTCCATGGCATTTTTGCCAGAGCCGATGATGATAGTTTCCTTCTGCCATTGGCCTGCACGGTTAATGGCGCGTTTTACCACTGCACGCATCAGAGGCAGCAGCAGCAGTGCATAAGTCCAGCTGAACACCCACACCATGCGTGAGAAATCCCATTTGGAGAAGGCAATCAGCGCCAGATCCAGCAGCGAAAACACGAACAGGGTTTTAACGATCTCTTTTAACTCGAACCAGAACGGTTTGCGGTAAGTGTAATGACGCATGCGCACCCAAAACCAGGCGGTGCAAAGCACAGAAAGACCTAATTGAGCGATAAAACGATATTCAATCTGCTGCGGCGGAATAAAGGTGTCCAGTTCTCCCCAAATACCCTGAACGGTCGCCGCGGATAAAAACAAAGCCAGATTAAGGGCAATTAAATCAGAAAAGCTCAGTGCGACTTTTGCGATAAGATTTTACGCAATCCGCTCCAGGAGCGGGTTGCATCATTCATTACTAATGTACTTGCCATAAAACCTGCTCTCTTTTCTTAAGTAAAAGATGGCCTGACCAGAATCAAGTGCGCGCTCAGGAGTAGTCTACTGAAAATAAAAACAGATGCTTTTTCAGTGCGATATGAGTCAATGCTGCCATAAGCGCTGCGAGGAAAGGACCGTTTGAGACGTGATGCACGTCACGAAAAGCTGCAGCAACGTTTAAGAGTATGCAGGAGTTATTTGACGGAGTTAATATGGAAATAGTCTTAAAAGGAAATAAATGCTTAATGAAATAGTGAGCTAGTGAATTGAATTGTAAGGTTAAAAGTAAAAAAAGCGCCGATATAACGCTTCATTTTAAGACTGCTTTTAGGAATGACCGCCATACGAAGCGAATGGCGGTGAGGGATTATCAGGCCGGTTTTTTCAAAACCCAGCGGTCTTGTTGCTTGTCATAGTGTCCGATCTCCAAATCAACGGGTTTACCGTCAATCCACGCCGGCACACTGGTTTCATGATCCCAGCCATCGAGTTGGTAACTCAGGCCGGGGTTGGTATTGCAGGGAATACTGACGGTTTCCAGCTTGTCAGCATCCAGTTCTGCATCAACGATCTCGTAACGACCAATCTTCACCACGTGTCCCATCCTCATCTCCCGTTTTGCTGGGTTGGAATAGTGAGCATAGTCGCTCACACGCAGTTTTGGCGCTTTTGCGTGTCGGATTAATCCTTGTCTTCCATGACGCGTACGCCAATTTTGACAATCTGGTTGTCTTCTTTTTCCGCCACGGTCCAGGTGAGCTGGTTCCATTCAACCTGATCGCCCACAACCGGAGTACTGCCAAGCAACCCTTTCACTAACTGGCCGAGTGATTGCTGTTCGTTGGTCTCTTCATCCAGCTCAAGGCCGTAAATCTGCGCTACATCGCCCAGGCGTGCATCGGCATCCAAAATAAAGTCACCAAAGAAACGCTGATCCAATGCCACCGGCGGCGACTGGCTAAACATTTTGCCCAGCGCTGGTAAGTCACGCTCGCGGCCAATCACGCACAGCACATCGCCTTCTTTCAGGCGCGTGCTGCCGTTCGGGTGCATCAGCGCGTTATCACGGAACAGGGCGGCGATTCGTGTCTCACGTGGCATTTGCAGATCGCGCAGCGCGGCGCCCACACACCATTTATCCGCACCTAACTGATACACAAATTGTTCCCATGGATTTTCAGGATGGATATCCAGTCCTACCCGGCTAATAGGCGATGCGGTAGGGGGAACCACCACTTTTGCACGTTTTGCCGCATAACCGAGCGAGGTGCCCTGCAACATCAGTGACACCAGCACAACAAAGAAGGCGATATTAAAATAGAGCTTGGAGTTTTCCAGGCCGGCCATCATTGGGAATACAGCAAGAATGATGGGCACCGCGCCGCGCAGTCCAACCCAACTAATAAAGATGCGCTCGCGACCGGTGAAACCTTTAAATGGCAGCAGACCGACCAGAATCGACAGCGGGCGCGCGACCAAAATCAGCCACAGCGACAAAATCATCGCCGGCACCGCGATATGCCAGAGATCGGAAGGCGTCACCAGCAAACCGAGCACGATAAACATACCAATCTGGCTCAGCCACGCCATGCCATCGAAAGTTTGCAAAATGCCGTGTCGGTTACGAATTGGGCTGTTACCCAACAGGAAGCCACACAGATAAACCGCTAATATTCCGCTGCCTTCCATCACCGTGGTCAGCGCGAAGACGATAATACCGCCACTCAGCGCCAGTAGCGGGTACAGGCCCTGCGCCAGATTGATGCGGTTAATCAGCTGCTGTAATGCCCAGCCGCCGCCCAGCCCCAGCACAATACCGAGACCGAACTGCTGCACCAGATGGACGACGAACATCCAGCTCAGGCCAGATTGTCCCTGCTGGATCATGTCTATCAATGTGATGGTGAGAAACACCGCCATCGGATCGTTGCTGCCTGATTCAATTTCTAGCGTCGAGCTGACACGTTCATTGAGCCCTTTATCACCCAGCAGCGAGAACACCGCAGCGGCATCGGTTGATCCAATGATCGCGCCAATCAGAAAGCCCTGCATTAAATCGAGTTTAAACAGCCAGGCCGCCGCCAGACCGGTTAAACCGGCGGTGATCATGACGCCCACCGTGGCCAGCGATAATGCCGGTCCTAGCGCCACCTTGAATGAACTGGCTTTGGTACGCATGCCGCCATCCAACAGGATAATCGCCAGCGCGAGATTCGATACCAGATAAGCCACTGGATAATTATCAAAGGCGATGCCACCAATACCGTCCACGCCGGTCAACATGCCAAGAGCAAGGAAAATCACCAAAATCGGGATGCCAAGGCGTGAAGAGAATGAACTCAGAAGAATACTTGCTGCAACCAGCACGGAACCAATAATAAACAAACTGTAAATCATGCTGGCATTCAACGGCGTTCTCCTGCGGTGACGGGCGGATAATCAAACTGCGGGGGGATTCACACAGACAAGGTGAAAAGATAATGCCTTATCAATAGCTTGTCAGCGCTTAATTGTACATTTTTTCAATCTGGGGAGCACTATCCCATAGATGGCTAAATTTGTGTGAAAAATCAGCGGGAATTTCAGCTAAATGAGAGACAGCGCGGAAAAGAAAAAGCCGGTCAATGACCGGCTTGATGATCAGGCTTCTGCAGCCTGTTTGTGGAAAAGTTCTCTAAATACCGGATAGATGTCTTCCGGCTCGCGGATGTGCTGAATCGCGAAGTTATCGAACATCGCCTGCAGATGTTCATACTCACGCCACAGCGTCTGGTGCGCGCGGCGCGTGATTTCGATATAGCTGTAATAACGCACTACCGGCAAGATATGCTTGGCCAGAATCTCGTGGCACAGCGGCGAATCATCTGCCCAGTTGTCCCCATCGGACGCCTGCGCTGCGTAAATATTCCACTGCGCTGGGTCATAACGCTCTTTCACCACTTCATCCATCAGTTTCAGTGCGCTGGAAACAATGGTACCGCCCGTTTCCTGTGAGTAGAAAAACTCTTGCTCATCCACTTCTTTCGCCTGGGTGTGGTGGCGAATGTAGACCACGTCGACATTTTTATAGGTTCTGCTCAGGAACAGATAAAGCAGGATATAAAAACGCTTCGCCATATCTTTAGTGGCCTGATCCATCGAGCCGGACACGTCCATCAGACAGAACATCACCGCCTGGCTGGAAGGCTCAGGTCGTTTCTCAAAGTT
Source organism: Pantoea rodasii (assembly GCF_002095465.1). GTDB lineage: Bacteria > Pseudomonadota > Gammaproteobacteria > Enterobacterales > Enterobacteriaceae > Pantoea > Pantoea rodasii. Next base: position 525,351 of record NZ_MLFP01000086.1, read on the forward strand.
CTTGTAACGTAAATCAAAGGTGTCGATAAACGGCACGCGCTCAATACGCGCCCGCAGCTCAGCAATCTCTTTGCGTAACCGTTCCTCTTCCAGCAGCTGTGCAGGCTCGCTGTTCTCAACTTCCGTCAGTGTGGCTTCCAGCTCATGCAACATGCGTCGTTTGCCCGCCGTCATTGCCGTACGGCGTGCCAGCGAGTTTTGCAATGAACGTACCACGCTAATGTTGGCTGGCACGCCATTTGAGGTAAATCCTGCACGATGCGTTTTGTATTCGTTCAACTGACGATGCTGATTCTTACGCAGGTTCGGCAGCGCAAGGTCTTCGAACAGCAGATCAAGATATTCATCTTTAGAAATCTGGAAAACAAACTCGTCCTGACCTTCACCATCCTGGCTGGCGTTGCCCTGGCCGCTGCCACTCCCGCCACCGCCGCCTTGTGGGCGCTCGATACGGTCGTTTTGCACAAAATGATCGTTACCCGGATGAACGCGATGACGGCTGCCGCCGCGTCCCTGATGGAAAATCGGTTCATTGATGTCATCGATTGGAATCGAGACAGACTCGCCGCTCTCCACGTCGGTGACCGAACGCTTATTGATGGCCTCGGAGATCGACTGCTTGATTTGCGACTTGTAACGGCGCAGAAAGCGCTGCCGATTGACGGCGCTTTTGTTTTTACCGTTCAGACGCCGATCGATAAAATAGGCCATACATATCCCCCAAACTACAGTGTAAGCCAGGCCGGAAACATTCCGGCCTCGTGTTGCGGCGCCGAGGCGCCGCGTCGCTTACAGGTGATGATTATGACGATTTACGCACGCGCAGATACCATTCGCACAGCAGACGAACCTGCTTGCGGGTATAGCCTTTTTCCATCATGCGATCGACAAAATCATCGTGTTTTTCTGTTCATCTGTCGAGGTCTTGGTATTGAAGGAAATGACCGGCAACAGCTCTTCGGTATTCGAGAACATTTTCTTCTCAATGACCGTGCGCAACTTCTCATAGCTGGTCCAGTTTGGATTGCGACCACTATTGTGCGCACGTGCACGCAGCACAAAGTTGACGATCTCGTTACGGAAATCTTTCGGGTTACTGATCCCGGCAGGTTTCTCGATTTTTTCCAGTTCAGCATTCAGTGATTCACGGTCAAACAGCTGTCCAGTATCCGGGTCGCGATACTCCTGATCCTGAATCCAGAAATCGGCGTAGGTCACGTAGCGATCAAAAATGTTCTGACCGTATTCAGAGTAGGACTCCAGATAAGCGGTCTGAATCTCTTTGCCAATGAACTCCGCATATTTCGGGATCAGATAGCCTTTCAGATGCTCAAGGTATTTCTCTGCCAGATCCTGCGGGAACTGTTCGCGTTCAATCTGTTGCTCCAGCACGTAGAACAGATGCACTGGGTTGGCCGCCACTTCGGCATGGTCGAAGTTGAATACACGAGAAAGAATTTTAAAGGCAAAGCGGGTAGAGAGACCGTTCATGCCTTCATCGACCCCGGCGTAATCATGATACTCCTGCCAGGATTTCGCTTTCGGATCGGTGTCTTTCAGGCTTTCACCGTCATAGACGCGCATTTTTGAGTAAATGCTGGAGTTTTCCGGCTCTTTCAAACGCGACAGGATAGAGAAGCGCGCCAGCGTTTCCAGCGTGCCCGGTGCACAAGGCGCGGTGGTCAACTCACTGTGATCCAGCAGTTTGGTGTAGATTTTAATCTCTTCCGACACGCGCAAGCAGTAAGGCACTTTGACGATATACACACGGTCAAGGAAGGCTTCATTGTTCTTGTTGTTACGGAAAGTCACCCACTCTGATTCGTTGGAGTGCGCGAGGATAATACCGTTAAACGGCAGGGCAGAGATCCCTTCGGTCCCGTTATAGTTACCTTCCTGCGTTGCGGTCAGCAGGGGATGCAGCACTTTAATCGGTGCTTTAAACATCTCGACGAATTCCATCAAACCCTGGTTGGCGCGGCACAGTGCGCCAGAGTAACCGTAGGCGTCGGGATCGTTTTGAGCGTGGTTTTCCAACTTACGGATATCCACTTTACCGACCAGTGCAGAAATATCTTGGTTGTTCTCATCACCCGGTTCGGTTTTGGCGATGGCAACCTGTTCCAGAATGGATGGCCAGACTTTGACGACTTTGAAGCGGGTTATGTCGCCGCCAAAATCATGCAGACGTTTTGCTGCCCACGGCGACATGATGGTGCCGAGGTAACGCCGCGGTACGCCATACTCTTTTTCCAGAATGTTGGCGTCTTCCTGCGGGTTGAACAGGCACAAAGGATGATCGTTAACCGGGCTGCGTTCACCATCGGCACTCAGCACATAAATGGGAACGCGTTGCATCAAGGCTTTAAGACGTTCAGCCAACGATGATTTACCGCCGCCCACCGGGCCCAGTAAATAGAGAATTTGTTTCTTCTCTTCCAAACCTTGCGCAGCATGTTTCAGGTAAGAGACGATCTGTTCAATCGCTTCCTCCATACCGTAAAACTCTTCAAAGGCAGGATAGCGTCCCATGACGCGGTTGGAGAAGATTCTGGAAAGGCGTGGTTCCTGCGCCGTGTCAACCATCACCGGCTCACCGATAGCCATCAATAGTCGTTCTGCAGCGTTGGCGTATGCACTGCGATCCTGCTTACAGATGGCGAGGAATTCCTGCAGTGTGAACTCTTCATCCTTGGCAGCTTCATAACGCTGACGATAGTGATCGAATATATTCATAGCGATGCCCGTCCTTTCGTTTTTAGCACAGGTAAAGGAGCGAAATTAGATACGTTTGCAGCTCCCGGAAGATATTCTTTATTGAGTACAGCAACCCTTATGCCAACCTGACGTTTTTTTATCGGGATACACAATTCTTATGGTTACTCCGCTCGTACAAAAAGTCTCGGCTTACTTTTAACTGTAGAAGGCATTCAGAAAACCTGCAGCCACTTTTCTCCTTATTTAGCGATATATCAATAACAAAGTCTCATAAGCACTGAGGCGATTTGACTGAGCGACTGCGGCCGCGTCCTGCCTCAGACAATTCCTTTGGCGTGGTAAACAATCCTGATTTAACGTTAACCCAAAGCAAAAATTTAGTTAGACTCTGCGTGTGATTGTTATATTAATGGACTGAACAAATTGTGAACCATTTCAAACTTAAAGCGCTTGCTCTCGTTGTTCCTTGTTATTTTGCGGCTTTCAGCACTCATGCAGAACCCTTATCTCTCGGGGCTTCGGTTATTTATGCCCAGTCACCGTATCGGGGCGGACAAGACCGTTATCTGCCGATTCCAGTGATTAATTATGAAGGCGAGAATTTCTGGTTCCGCAGCCTGCAGGGCGGGTATTACCTGTGGAAAGATCCGCAAAATCAGCTGTCGTTAACCGTGTTGGGCTCTCCACAGCAATATGATCCCAAGGACAACGATCTGGGCGATATGAAAGCGCTGGATAAGCGCCGGATGACGTTAATGGCCGGGGCCAGCTATCGTCATGTGGCGGACTGGGGTATCGTGCGCACCGCGTTGCTCGGCGATGTCCTGAACAACAGCAATGGCATTATCTGGGATCTTACTTATCTGTATCGCTTCGATTTTGGCGCATTTAGCCTGACGCCAGGTATCGGGGCGATGTGGAACAGCGCCAACCAAAACCGCTACTATTACGGTGTTTCATCGCATGAAAGCGCGCGAACCGGCATTGCGCAATATCAGCCGGATGACAGCTGGTCTCCTTATGTTGAAATGAACGCCAGCTACCAGATTAGCGACAGCTGGAACGCCAGTTTATCTGGGCGTTACACCCGTTTTGACAGCGAAATCAAAGACAGCCCGATGGTGGACAAAAGCGGACAAATTACTCTTTGGACCGGCATTAGCTACAGCTTCTGATGGTTTGCTCAAACGCCTCTTTATGAGGCGTTTTTATTACACTGCACCGATATAAGGTATAAGGCCCAGATTTGGTGCAATCACCCGTTCTGTTAAGGATTTTGCCGCCAACCCTTATTTGTTGCGCACGCGCAGCGTAGTGCCAAGTCGGGCAGGGGATTCACCGGCGCTCTTCATAGGCTTATTAATACGAGCCGTTTCTACGCACACCATGGTTTTATACCCTTCATTCGGCATATCCGCCATGCTACAAGAAAGTTCAGGTCCTGGATTCCAGGTGACAACGTCACTTTGATAATGATGATAGACTTCGATCTGGCGCTTCCCGCCCTTATCATGAATCACGCTGCAATCTTCAGCCGCCGTGTGAATACGATCCACGCGGTCCGGATAAGTCTGTTTACCATCCGCAGAATGACCTTCTACATTTGCAGCGACTTTGTCGATATAGCGGTTCCCTAAGCCAGTGACTTCGACCTGAGCGATATCGGCAATCTGGAAATAGGTATGCAGCGCTGCAGTGGCTTCATAGTCGCCCCAGGCTTCGAGTTCGATTTCACAATGTTCAGCGATGCGGAATCGGGCGAGCAGCGTAAAATCGTGCGGCCACAATTTTTTCGTCTGGGCGTTGCTCTCAAGCGTGAAGGTAAGCAGCACGGCGTCTTCATTCTCATCGTGCGCGGTCAGCGTCCATGGTTGATTACGCGCAAAGCCATGAGCGGGTTCACCTGCAGGGCCAAACCACGGCCAGCAAATCGGCACACCGCCTCGAATCGCTTTGCCAGTGGCAAACGGTGTTTTTTCGCTTAACCAAATCACCGGCTGCTGGCCGCTCGGCTGCCAGGAGAGCAGATGCGCGCCTTGCAATGCAATGGCCGCACGGACTTTGGGATGGCTCACCACGACGATCGGTAAATCGCCCATCTGGCGTTGTGACAGGTAAGGGGTGATCTGATTCACCACCGGTAAAGCATAAAGCGTATCTTGCATCGTCAGACCTTCTCTTCTTCCAAATGAAAAAAAAGGGGCGACCGAAGTCACCCCTTGTCTGTTTCGCCAGTCGCTTACTTAGCAGCAACCAGTGCAATCAGATCCAGAACTTTGTGTGAGTAGCCAGTTTCATTGTCGTACCATGAAACCAGTTTCACGAAGTTGTCGTTCAGTGCGATACCGGCTTTGGCATCGAATACTGAAGTCAGGGTTTCGCCGTTGAAGTCAGTTGATACAACGTCGTCTTCGATGTAACCCAGAACGCCTTTCATCTTGCCTTCAGATTCAGCTTTGATGACGGCACAGATTTCTTTGTAAGTTGCTGGTTTTTCCAGACGTACAGTCAGGTCAACAACAGACACGTTCGGAGTAGGAACGCGGAACGCCATACCGGTCAGTTTACCGTTCAGTTCTGGCAGAACCAGACCTACAGCCTTAGCGGCACCGGTAGAAGATGGGATGATGTTCTGCGCTGCGCCACGACCGCCACGCCAGTCTTTATGAGACGGGCCATCTACGGTTTTCTGAGTCGCTGTAGTTGCGTGAACGGTGGTCATCAGACCTTCAACGATACCGAAGTTGTCGTTGATAACTTTAGCCAGTGGAGCCAGGCAGTTGGTGGTGCAAGACGCGTTAGAAACGATGTCCTGACCAGCATATTTCTCAAAGTTTGCACCACGAACAAACATTGGGGTCGCATCTTTAGAAGGACCGGTCAGAACCACTTTCTTGGCGCCAGCGGTGATGTGTTTACGTGCAGTTTCGTCGGTCAGGAAGATACCGGTTGCTTCAGCAACAACATCAACACCCACTTCGTCCCACTTCAGGTTAGCCGGGTCTTTCTCAGCGGTAACACGGATTTTTTGCCGTTAACAATCAGCGCGCCGTCTTTCACTTCTACGGTGCCGTCAAAACGACCGTGCGTAGAGTCATACTTCAGCATGTATGCCATGTAGTCCGCATCGAGCAGATCGTTGATTGCAACGATTTCGATGTCTGAACGCTGCTGTGCAGCACGGAAAACGATGCGACCGATACGGCCAAAACCGTTGATACCTACTTTGATAGTCATATATTCCACCAGCTATTTGTTAGTGAATAAAAGGTTGGCTGTAAAATTACAAAAACCTTACCAGGCGTCAAGCGGAATCGTGTCAATTGTTGCGACAGGTCAATTCCAACGCCAGGAATAATTCGTTGCGCAATCGCTTACGCAGCACCCTTATTGCGCGCCTATGTTACGCCGAATAGCGGCCGAAAAGGGATGACTTTTTCAAAGGGTGATCAAGGTCACAATTTTGCGCTATGGCAGTCGTGTCGAACAGGTTCGCACGAAAAAAGACCCTGAAGATGTTGTTCGTTTGTTAGAATACTAGTCGATTTTTACAGAATGACACTCCGGAACTTAAAATGGCTAAAGACACCGCACCCGAGGCAAAAATCGCGCAGCTTTCTGAGATGCAGCGTTATGTCACTCAACATCGCGGCACGGAACCCCCTTTCAGTGGCGCACTGCTGCACAACAAGCAGGAAGGCATTTACCACTGTTTAGTGTGCAATTCACCGCTGTTCCTCTCCGAATCCAAATACGATTCAGGCTGCGGATGGCCGAGCTTTTACCAGCCTTACAGCGATGAAGCGATTCGTTATCTGGAAGATGAATCTCATGGTATGCACCGCGTGGAGATTCGCTGTGGCAGCTGCGATGCGCATCTGGGACACGTGTTCCCGGACGGTCCACAGCCCACCGGTGAACGCTTCTGTGTGAACTCTGCATCGCTGAGCTTTACCGATGAGCAGGGCAAACAGCAAGAGGGCTAAGCATGAAACAAGAATTGGAAGCGATGCTGGCGGCGATGACGCCAGAGGTTTACCAACGATTAGCCAGTGCCGTTGAAACCGGTAAATGGCCAGATGGTGTCGCGCTCACGCAGGAACAGCGCGACAACAGCTTGCAGCTGGTGATGCTGTGGCAGGCGCGCCACAACGACGACCCGCAGCATATGACCATCGGTAAAGGTGGTGAAATGGTGATGAAGTCGAAGAAGCAGCTTAAGGAAGAGTTTGGTATTGAGCCGGACGTGACGCGCATTAACTTGCACTAAAAAGCAAAAGGGCTGGATTTCGCCAGCCCTCATTTTCAGATTATTACCGCACCCTGCGCTTCCATCTGTTGGATGGCGATTTCGCTGTCATCGGGGTTGAGATTGACACCGCGACAACCCTCTTTGACCACTTCAACGTTGTAGCCCAGCTCCAGGGCATCCAATACGCTGTATTTCACACAGTAATCGGTGGCGAGACCCAGCATCACCAGATCGCTGATACCACGTTCACGCAGCCAACTGTCCAGCTCCGTTTTACGACGATGACCATTGTCGAAGAAGGCACTGTAGCTATCCACGTCAACATCGCCGCCTTTGTGGAACACCGCATCAATCAGTGTACGATCCAGTCCGGGGTGAAAATCCGCACCCACTGAATTCTCGATACCGTGATCGGGCCACCAGATTTGCGCCAGACCGTTTAATTCACCCAATGTATACACCGGTTCGCCAGAAACTGAAGCGAAGCTGCCGTGATCGGCCGGATGCCAGTCTTGTAATGCCACCACGCATTCACCCCGATCGCGGAACTCGCGTGCGTAACGATTGGCAACGGCAACGGTTTGGTCACCTTCACGCACCGCCATTGGGCCGCCGGGGCAAAAATCGTTCTGAATATCGATGATTATCAATGCCCGCTTCATTACATCTCGCTCCGTATCAGTCGTCGGTCAGTTCGCCGCGTAAATTCTGTTGCATTTTGGCACGAATTTCTGCGCTGGTAAGGTTTTGACTCAACAAAAAGTGCAGTTTTGTTAATGTAGCCTCAACGGTGAGGTCAAAACCGCTGATCACGCCGGCATGCTCCAGCGCATTACCGGTGGCATAACCGCCCATATTGACTTTACCAGACATGCACTGCGTTAAATTCACCACCACAATACCGCGTTCGCTGGCTAACTGAAGTTCAGCCAGGAATTCTGCATTTTGCGGGGCATTGCCCACGCCGTAGGAGCGCAGAATCAGTGCCTTCACCGGCTGACGCAGGAAATTGCGCACCACATCAGCGGAAATACCCGGATAAATGGTAACCACGCCAATAGGTTGAGGGGTGATGGGATGCACAATCAGCTCACCCTTGCCTTGCGGGGCAGGGGGTGTATTCAGCTTGCGAATGTGAATACCGGCTTCCAGCAGCGGCGAAAGATTCGGCGATGCAAAGGCATTGAAGCCATCGGCATGGGCTTTGGTGGTTCGGTTGCCGCGGAACAGGGTGTTATTAAAGAACAGCGCCACTTCACTAATAGGATAGTTCGCGGCGACATACAGCGAGTTCAGCAGGTTCTGTTGACCATCCGAACGTAATTCTGCCAGCGGAATTTGCGAACCTGTGACGATGACGGGCTTCGCAAGATTTTCCAGCATAAACGACAAGGCTGAGGCGGTAAACGCCATGGTGTCGGTACCGTGCAGAATCACAAAGCCATCATAAAGATCGTAGTTCTGCTTAATATCGTCAGCAATCGATTGCCAATCCAATGGCGTCATGTCTGACGAGTCCATCAGTGGCTGATATTCGTGAATGGTGAAACTCGGCATTTCAGGCCGATGGAACTCTGGCATGTTGGCCAGTTGCTGCTGCAGATGACCCGAAACCGGGATGTAGCCTTGCGCCGAGCGCTGCATACCAATGGTACCGCCGGTGTAGGCTACATAGATATTTTTCTTTTGCATGAATAAACTCAGACTTGCCGTAAAACGCGCAGTATAAGGGGATTAACAGCGAAAAGCAGCCCGACCAGCGGCCGGGCTGTAAAGATTAACGTACGTTGCCGCAGTCAGGCAGAAGGCGTAACGATTTTGCGGATCGTTGAGATTATTCATCAGGCCGGGCTGACCTTTCACCGCGCTCATCACATCCAGCATCGGTGCAGGTAACCACACTTTCAGGGCCGCTGGCAGCATCGCCTGTGCAGAGGCATTCATCTGGTTCAGCAGCAGATCGATCATGCCCGGATCATCCTGATACCAGCTGAGCTGTGGCTTAGCGACTTTCGCTAATTCAGCGGCTTTGGCGACGGCATCATCAAAATCACCCAATGCATCCACCAGTCCGTTGGCTTTGGCATCGCTACCGGTCCAGACGTGGCCCTGGGCAATATCGTTGATCTGTTCAGGCGTTTTGTGACGTGACTTCGCCACCAAACCAACAAAGTTACGATAACCGTTTTCAATCGTCAGCTGCATCAACTGCTGCACTTCCGTTGGCAATGCTTTGGTGGTCGCCACATCAGCCAGCGGCGAAGTGGCCACGCCGTCAGTGTGCACCCCAATACTGCTCAGGCTGTTTTCAACGGTATTGATGACCCCGAAAATACCAATCGAACCGGTCAATGTACTTGGCGCAGCGACGATGTAATCTGCCGGCGTTGAAATCCAATACCCGCCGGATGCCGCCATGCCGCCCATGGAAACCACCACCGGTTTGCCGGCATCATGCGCTGCAGCTAACTCTTCACGAATCGCTTCCGATGCCGATACGCTGCCGCCAGGGCTGTTAACGCGCAGCACAATGGCTTTGATTTTCGGATCGAGACGCGCATCGCGAATCTGCGAAGCAGTGGTATCGCCGCCGACGTTTCCGGCGGTTTCTTCACCGTCCATGATTGCACCGCTGGCGAAGATCACCGCAATATTGCCGTCCTGATCCTGCTGAGGCTGCTTCACGGTGTAATCATAAATGCTGATATTGCGGTAATCGTTATTGGCCTTATCCCAGCCAAAGGTTTTCACCAATTCCTGGTCGGCCGCTGCACGACTATCCAGCACATCAACCAACTTCGCATTCAGCGCATATTTCGCCGTATCGCCATCGACGGCCTGCAAGCCGCTGATCACACCGGCGGCACCTGGGAACAGCTGGTCTGGCGTAATCTGGCGATTCGCGGAAACCGTATTCAGGTAATTCTGCCACAGCTGGCCGATCCAACGACCGTCAGCGTCACGCGCTTCCGGTGACATATCGTCACGCAGGAATGGCTCGACGGCAGATTTGTAGGTGCCCACGCGGAAGACATGAGAATTGACTTTGAGCTTCTCTAACAGCGATTTGTAGTAGAGGCCATTAGTCGCGAAACCGTGCAGATCAACCGTGCCCTGCGGCGATAGATAGACCTTGGTGGCATAACTGGCGATGTAGTATTGCGCCTGGCTGTAGCTGTCGCCGATGGCGTATATCGGTTTACCCGCATCACGGAATTCACGCAACGACTTGCCCAAATATTGCAATGAAGGTTGATCGCCACCGGCGAAATCACGCAAATCGAGCACGATACCGGTGATGTTTTTATCGGTTTTCGCCTGACGAACCGCGTCCACCACGTCGAACAATGAATTCTCTTGCAGACGGTCGCTACTGGCGCCCAGCAACTCACGGCTGATGCGACTCAGACGATTACTGACGGAGGGTTTATCCACCAATACACCGCTCAAATCCACTTTCAGTGCGCCTTGCTGCACTGGCTCGCTGCTGCTGGCGCTGGAAATCTGCAACCAGATACCGACGCCCGCCACAATTAAGACGATGAGGAATAAATTAAGAATAAATTCCCGAATAAAATTCAACACCCGCCAGCTCCAGCGGAACAGGCCAGCAATAATTCGCCACAATGTGCGCATAAACTCTCCATATTCACGTAACAGGGCAGTCGCCACGCGGTCTGCCCCGATGTCGGGTTCATCCTAATGAGCAGCGTGCGAAATGTCAGCAGGAAATCGCGCCAGACTGTTACAAAAGATCTCACTGTGCCAGGATTAGCCCACGCTATTTATTCACGGGAGAATAATGATGGATGCACTGGATTTATTAATTAACCGCCGTTCGGCATCACGCCTGGCAGAACCGGCGCCAGCGGGCGAGGTCTTGCAAAACATTCTGCATGCGGGATTACGCGCGCCGGATCACGGTACGTTGCAACCATGGCGCTTTGTTATTGTAGAGAATGAAGGCCGTGAACGTTTCGGCAAATTACTTGAACAAGCGGCGCGTGACAGCAACCTTGATGAAAAAGCGATTGAGAAATCCGCTACTGCGCCGTTCCGCGCGCCGATGATTATCACCGTGGTGGCGCACTGTGAAGAGCATGCCAAAGTCCCGCACTGGGAGCAGTTGGTATCAGCAGGCTGTGCGGTAATGGCGATGCAGATGGCTGCGGTCGCGCAAGGCTTCAACGGCATCTGGCGCAGCGGCCCATGGACTGACCATCCTTCGGTACGCGAAGCCTTTGGGTGCCGCGAGCAGGATGCGATTGTCGGATTCCTGTATCTCGGTACGCCGCAACTCAAAGCGAACACCACGGTAGTGGCACCGGATACCGCTCAATTTGTCAGTTATTTCTGACAGACATTGGCGGGTTTCTGCGGCAGGGTGAGCCGTGTTGCAAAGATTGCACACTGCGTGTGCGAAAGATCGAGGTTAGGTCGCGCAGCACTTACCACCGGCTGGCAGCCAGGCTACCATACGGCCTTCTGATCAGCGCATAAGGAACCCGCCATGAGCGAACCTCTTCGTCTGACGCAGTACAGCCATGGCGCTGGCTGCGGCTGCAAAATATCGCCACAGGTATTGGAAACCATTCTTCATAGCGAACTGACCCCTTTTCACGATCCCCAATTGCTGGTGGGCAATGAAACGCGTGACGATGCCGCCGTATACGATCTTGGCAACGGCACAGCAGTGGTCAGCACCACAGACTTCTTCATGCCGATTGTCGATGATCCCCATACCTTTGGCCGTATCGCCGCTACCAATGCCATCAGTGATATCTATGCCATGGGGGGCAAACCGATCATGCGATTGCCATTTTAGGTTGGCCTGTGAATGTGCTGAGTCCGGAAGTGGCGCAGCAAGTGATTGAAGGTGGGCGTGCGGCATGTCAGGCGGCGGGTATTGCGTTGGCAGGCGGGCACTCGATAGATACCCCTGAACCCATTTTTGGCCTGGCAGTGACCGGCATCGTTGATGTGGCTCGGGTGAAAAAGAACAGCGCTGCGCAGGCCGGTAGCCTGCTCTTTCTGACCAAACCGCTCGGCATCGGCATTATGACCACGGCAGAAAAGAAAGGCATTCTTCTGGCAGAGCACCAATCTTTAGCGGCAGACGTGATGTGCCAGTTGAATAAAGCCGGAGCGGCGTTCGCAAAACTGGATGGCGTCAGTGCGATGACGGATGTCACCGGTTTTGGTTTGCTTGGGCACCTGAGTGAAATTTGTCAGGGTTCTGGCGTGCGCGCGGAAATCAACGCCACGCAGGTTCCGCGATTGCCGGGTGTTGATGAATACATTGCTGCAGGTGCGGTGCCCGGTGGCACCCAGCGCAACTTTGCCAGTTACGGCGCCCTGATCTCCACGATGGATGATGCTACGCGTGCGCTGCTGTGCGATCCACAAACCTCGGGCGGTTTGCTGGTGGCGGTGCAACCCAGCGAAGTCGAGGCTTTCCAGCAGTGTGCGACATTGGCTGGCGTGCAGGCGATCGCCATTGGTGAGCTACTGGCTGCCGATCCGACCTGTCCCTTAATTACCGTTATGAACTGACGTAGAAGGAACGACGCCATACATGCGTTTGTTTATTGCTGAAAACCCAGCCTGGCACGCGCCATTGCTGATGTGTTGCCCAAACCGCATCGACGCGGAGATGGTTTTATTGCCTGTGGCAACGATCAGATGGTCACCTGGTGTGTCGGGCATTTGCTGGAGCAGGCGCAGCCGGACAGCTACGACAGCCGCTATGCACGCTGGAATCTTGCCGACTTGCCGATTATCCCGGAAAAGTGGCGTTTGCAGCCGCGTCCCTCGGTGGCGAAACAGCTCAAAGTGATTGAAGGTTTGCTGCAACAGGCGAGCGAAGTGGTGCATGCGGGTGACCCGGATCGTGAAGGTCAGTTGTTGGTGGATGAAGTGCTGGACTACCTGCAGCTCGCGCCGGAAAAGCGGCAGAAAGTGCAGCGTTGTCTGATTAACGATCTCAATCCTTCTGCCGTGGAACGTGCGGTGGGCCGTTTGCGTGAGAACCGCGAGTTTATCCCGCTGTGTGTCTCCGCGTTGGCTCGCGCCCGTGCAGATTGGCTCTATGGCATCAATATGACCCGTGCGTGGACGTTATTAGGCCGTAATGCCGGTTATGATGGCGTGTTGTCGGTAGGGCGCGTACAGACACCGGTGCTCGGTCTGGTGGTACGACGCGATGAGGAGATCGAGAACTTCATCCCGAAGGATTATTTCGAAGTCAAAGCGCATATTGTGACGCCGAAAGATGAACGCTTCATTGCCAGTTGGGTTCCAAGTGATGCTTGTGAACCGTGGCAGGATGAAGAAGGGCGGTTGTTGCATCGTCCGTTGGCCGATCACGTCTTAGAGCGCATCAACGGTAAACCGGCGATGGTCACCGGTTATAACGACAAACGGGAATCCGATACCGCGCCACTGCCATTTTCGCTTTCCAGCCTGCAGATTGAAGCCGCGAAGCGTTTTGGGCTTAGCGCGCAAAATGTACTGGATTGCTGCCAGCGACTTTACGAAACCCATAAGCTGATAACCTATCCGCGTTCTGACAGCCGTTATTTGCCCGATGAGCACTTTGCCGGCAGGCACGCGGTGTTGAATGCCATTCAGGCGCATCAGCCCAATCTGACACCGCCCGCAGATTTCAATCCCGAACAAAAGAACCGCTGCTGGGACGATAAGAAAGTGGATGCGCACCACGCCATCGTTCCCACCGCCCGCGCCAGTAAAGTGAATCTGACGGAAAATGAAGCCAACATCTACGGCCTGGTGGCGCGACAGTATTTGATGCAATTCTGCCCGGACGCGGTGTTTCGCAAGTGCGTAATCGATCTCGACATTGGTGGCGGCAAGTTTGTTGCAAAAGCGCGCTTTTGGCAGAAGCAGGCTGGCGCGCATTGCTAGGCAGTAAAGAACGCGATGAAGAGAATGATGGCACCCCATTGCCTGTGGTAGCGAAGGGGGATGAGCTGCTGTGTGAGCGCGGTGAAGTGCTCGCCAAACAGACGCAACCGCCGCGTCCCTTCACCGATGCTACGCTATTATCCGCCATGACCGGCATCGCCCGGTTCGTACAGGATAAAGAATTAAAGAAAGTGCTGCGTGCGACCGATGGTTTAGGAACGGAAGCGACGCGTGCTGGCATTATCGAATTGTTGTTCCGCCGCACCTTCCTGGTCAAGAAAGGCCGCTATATTCACTCTACCGATGCGGGCAGGGCGCTGATCCATGCGTTACCTGAAATGGCCGCCCGGCCGGATATGACGGCTCAGTGGGAATCGACCTTGACGCGTATCAGTGAAAAGGCCTGCCGCTACGATGAGTTTATGCAGCCGCTGGTCACGACACTGATTGCGTTAATTGGCGAAGCGCGTCAGCGGCCCTCGTTGCACTCTTTTAGAGGGATTGCCGCACCGGCCGCTAAACGTAAAGCAAAACCGAAATCGACCCGGCGTAAAACCAAGGAGACAGAGTGATGCGTTATATCCTGATCGCGCTTAGCGGGCTGCTGCTGTGCTCGGCTTCGGCATTGGCTAACCGCCAGCCCGAGAACAGTCGCATGGGCAATACCGATGTGGTGGTCGATATGCCACCCGAAGTCTGGACACAAGGTCAGAATAATCAGCAGAGCAACTGCTTACAATGCTGCACCTATGAGAATCGCAGTTATTCCGAAGGGGCGGTTGTGAAAGCGGAAGGGGTGTTGCTGCAGTGTGGGCGGGATGAAAAAAGTGATGGGAACTAATCCATTAATCTGGAAGATCATCAAATAAAGCGGCGTGGCGTTTTCACGCCACGCCGCTGAATTATTTTTCCAGATTAAACGTCGACCAGACCGGTGCATGATCTGACGGTTTTTCCATGCTGCGGATTTCGTAATCAATACCACTTTCAATGCAACGCGCGGCCAGCGGTTGGCTCGCCAGCAACAGGTCGATTCGCAGACCTCGGTTATCATCAAAGGCTTTTGAACGGTAATCGAACCAGGAGAAGCGATCGGCTGTTTCCGGGTATTTCGCGCGCCAGGTATCCACCAGGCCCCAGTGCAGCAGACGATCCATCCACTCACGCTCCTCTGGCAGGAATGAACACTTGCCAGTGCGCAGCCAGCGCTTGCGGTTATCTTCCCCAATGCCGATATCGAGATCGGTACTGCTGATATTCATGTCACCCATGATCAGCACCGGTTTATCGATCGCTAATTGTTGTTCGAGATAATCCTGCAAATCGCGATAAAACTTCTCTTTGGCCGGGAATTTAGTCGGATGGTCACGGCTCTCACCCTGCGGGAAATAGCCGTTGATCACGGTGATGTCGCCAATCGGGCTAGGGATTTCCGCCATGATTAAGCGGCGTTGTGAATCTTCATCATCGCCGGGAAAACCACGACGCACCGAAACTGGCTGTGCCTTGGTCAGCAGCGCCACGCCGTAATGACCTTTCTGACCATGATAAAACACGTTGTAGCCCAGTTTGCTGACCTCTTCGAGCGGGAACATGTCGTCGTGGACTTTGGTTTCCTGCAAACCGATGACATCGGGCTGATGCTGTTCAACCAGCGCTGCAAGTTGATGGGGGCGTGCGCGCAAACCATTGATATTGAAAGAGATGAATTTCATTTCGCTGCCATTCTTATCCGCAAAAGTATGCCGGGATGGTAACGAGTTTTAGGCGAAAAGTCATGGATTGAATAGGGAAGAAATAACGATGAAAGCAATAGGAAAAGCGATGGTGGCGGGAGAAGGATTCGAACCTTCGAAGTCGATGACGGCAGATTTACAGTCTGCTCCCTTTGGCCGCTCGGGAATCCCGCCAGGGATATAAGCTCTTAACGATTCAGGCGAGGAGATAATTCAGATGGTGGCGGGAGAAGGATTCGAACCTTCGAAGTCGATGACGGCAGATTTACAGTCTGCTCCCTTTGGCCGCTCGGGAATCCCGCCACTGGCCTGAATTAATGTGCCTGAAAGCGGGGCGCATCATACCAAATGCGCTCTGACTGTAAAGCGCTGAAAACAAAAATATGAATCGTTTGCCCACTTTTCATCCGTGGCGCTGAAGAGTTGCACAATTTCAGCGCCAGGAGGCATCAAAGAATGATGGTGCGGTTACCGTAAACGAACACGCGCTGGCCCAGCACTTTGTACAGCGCACGGCTCAGGACATTTTTCTCGACATCACGCCCGGCACGCATCATCTCTTCCGCGGTGTAGCTATGATCGACGTTAATCACGTCCTGCATGATGATCGGGCCTTCATCAAGATTATCATTCACGTAGTGCGCGGTAGCGCCGATGATTTTCACGCCACGCTCATAGGCCTGATGATAAGGACGTGCGCCGATGAAAGCGGGCAGGAACGAGTGGTGAATATTAATAATCTGATTCGGATAACGCTGCACGAATGCCGGTGTTAACACGCGCATGTATTTGGCCAGCACCACGTAATCAGGCTGGTAGCGATCGATTTCGTCGCCCATGCGATTGTCATGCTCTTCGCGCGTCAGGCCTTCATGACTGACCAGCACAAACGGAATATCAAAACGTTCAACCAGCGAGCGCAGCGTTTCATGGTTACCGATGACGGCGGAAATCTCCATATCGAGACCACCAAACGCGCATTTCATCAGCAGATCGCCCAAGCAGTGCGCCTCTTTGGTCACCAGAATCACCACGCGACGGCGGCCAGCACTCTGCAGTTCACGCACCGAACCTACCGGCAGCGCGCTATCGAGATCGGCCAGCAGGGTGTTGTCGTTGAAAATGCCTTCCAGCTCTGTGCGCATGAAAAAGCGCCCGGTACGGTGATCGACAAACTCATTGTTCTGCACAATGTTAAGTTCATGCTTGTAGCAAATGTTGGTGATCTTGGCGATCAGGCCTTTCGCATCTGGGCAAATGGTCCGTAAAACTTTTCGTTGCGTGTTTTGCGCTTGCATCTCGATCAGAGTCCTGTCAAAGCGATGAATGGTAAAGCCGTTGTGCATCTGTCCAGATTAACCACAACATTTTTTGTATTTTTTATCGGAGCCACAAGGACAGCGATCGTTGCGCCCCAGCTCGGGCACCGTTCCGTCGATATAGTACCAGCGTTGATCCTCACGAAGAAAGCGTGAACATTCATAGATAGAGGAAGTGCGCTCTTTTTCGCGATAGCGCGCAAAAAAAGTCACAAAGGCTTCATTCTCATGGCTTCCATGATTACAACGGGTTACATTCAGGCCCAGCCATTCAGTGGCGGAAAAACTTTCAGATAATAACGTCTCAAGGTCGGCCACACGCTGGCTGGAGTGCCAGGTCGAAGCCAGGTAAGCGGCATTCTTCTCAACATAGGCGGTATAGCGTGAGCGCATCAATTGTTCAGCGCGAGCGGGGATTTCCTTGCCAGTCAGAAAGGGCTGGCAACATAGGCTATACTGCTCTCCGCTGCAGCAGGGGCACTTTTCGGACACGTCATCTCCTGTGAGTGATTAAAGTTAATTAAAGTGTGCGCTATGGTAGCCGACTGCTGAGCGGGATGCTACGTACCAAACTAATCACGAGGCGCGATGAGAAAGGTAAGGATCGGGCTGGCCCTGGGTTCAGGCGCTGCCAAAGGCTGGTCGCATATCGGGGTCATCAATGCACTGGAACGTGCAGGCATTGAAATTGATGTGGTTGCAGGCTGTTCGGTCGGCGCGCTGGTGGGTTCGGCCTATGTGAATGGTCGGCTGGGCGTGATGGAAAAGTGGGTCAGTGCATTTCGCTATTGGGACGTGATCCGGTTGATGGATCTGTCGTGGCAGCGCGGTGGATTGCTGCGTGGCGACCGGGTATTCAGCCACATTCGTCAGCTGATCCCCAACGAATTCATTGAGGGGTGCAACAAGCCGTTTGGCGTGGTGGCCTCGAATTTAAGTACCGGGCGTGAGTTGTGGTTAACCGAGGGCGATTTGCATCAAGCCGTGCGTGCCTCTTGTAGTATGCCAGGCTTATTGCCACCTGTTGGCTACAATGGTTACTGGTTGGTGGATGGCGCGGTGGTGAATCCGGTGCCGATTTCCCTGACACGAGCCCTTGGCGCAGACATTGTGATCGCGGTCGATTTGCAGCATGACGCGCATTTGATGCAGCAAGATCTGTTGTCGGTGACGCCGCAAAGCGGTGAAGAAGCCGCGGCTGCAGAAGCACTCAGCTGGGGTAAGAAGTTACGCCAGCGCATCCTGGGATTGACACATCGCCGGGCGAATCAGACACCGGGTGCCATGGAGATTATGTCCACCTCCATCCAGATTCTGGAGAATCGTCTGAAACGTAATCGTATGGCAGGGGATCCTCCGGATGTCCTGATTCAACCGTTTTGTCCGCAGATATCCACATTGGATTTTCATCGTGCAGAAGAAGCCATTGCGGCAGGTAAAGCCGCCGTCGAGAAAAAAATGGATGAACTATTACCGCTGGTCCGAGGCAGATAATCAGGTTGTTCATTCACAGGCGTTGCGACTTCAGTCAATTCTGAAAGGCGCAACTGCGTTTTATGAACCACTATTGAAATATCTGGTACGCAGGGGGAGAGAATGGAAAAACCACTAATCGGCAAAAAGATACTCATTGTCGAAGATGAGGTCGTTTTCCGTTCGATGTTAGACAACATGCTGGCGGGGCTGGGTGCCAGCACGCTGGAAGCCGGTGACGGCATCGATGGCTTAACTTTGCTGTCCGCGCAGGCCGTCGATCTGGTGATCTGCGATTTAGAGATGCCGCGTATGGGCGGCCTTCAGTTTGTTGAACGTATTCGCAGCCGTGGCAACACGGTGCCGATTTTGATCATCTCAGCCACGCAAAACATGGCCGACATAGCCCATGTCCTGCGCCTTGGGGTTCAGGATGTGCTGCTCAAGCCGCTGAGAAATCTCGAACGTTTTCGTGAAGCCGTGTATGAATGCCTTTATCCGTCGATGTTCACTTCCAAAGTTGAGGAAGACGAACAGCTGTTTCAGGACTGGGATGCACTGGTGCGCGATCCACTCGCCGCGTCAAAGCTGCTCAAGCAGTTGCAACCGCCGGTGCAGCAAACTATCGCCAACTGCCGGATTAACTATCGGCAACTGACCATGGCGGAACAGCCAGGGTTAGTGCTGGATATCGCTGCACTGTCCGACAAGGACCTGGCTTTCTATTGCCTGGATGTCACGCGTGCCGGGGACAATGGTGTGCTGGCGGCTTTACTGCTCCGAGCCTTGTTTAATGGTCTGTTGCAGGAACAGCTCTCGGGTCAGAAGCAGCGCCTGCCGGAACTGAATGGCCTGTTGCGTCAGGTCAACATGCTGTTACGTCAAGCCAATCTCACCGGCCAATTCCCGTTGTTAGTGGCTATTATCACCGTCAGCTGAAAAACCTGATTCTGGTTTCCGCTGGACTCAACGCCACATTGCACATTAACACCCATCAGATTCAACTCAGTAATGGCGTGCCGCTTGGGACGATGGGCAGCACGCACCTCAATCAAATCAGTCAACGTGCTGACGCCTGGCAATGCCATGTCTGGGGCGCCGGAGGCAGACTGCGTTTGATGCTATCGGCTGAAGAATAAGCGGTTAGATTTATATTTTTTGCGGGCTGGAGACAGGACCAGGGGTAAGCTTTACACTTGGGTAATAGTCTTAAATTCCGCGGATTAACTCCATCCAGGATAAATCCGTCTGATAGTAACTGATATACTCATTTCGTTTTTAAACCGACATATCAAGTATTAACTTGAACGGCCTATTAAGAGAGGTATTTAGATGTCTGCCCATAAGTCTAAAGTAAGAAAAGCGGTAATCCCAGTTGCAGGTCTCGGTACGCGTATGCTGCCTGCGACTAAAGCTATCCCAAAAGAGATGTTACCGCTGGTCGATAAGCCGCTGATCCAATATGTCGTGAATGAGTGTATCGCTGCGGGCATTAACGAGATCGTGCTGGTTACGCACTCATCTAAAAATGCCATCGAAAACCATTTTGATACCAGTTTCGAACTGGAATCTATGCTGGAAAAACGCGTTAAGCGTCAGTTGCTGGATGAGATCCAGTCAATCTGTCCTCCGCACGTGACCATCATGCAGGTGCGTCAGGGTATCGCTAAAGGTCTGGGCCACGCTGTGATGTGTGCACATCCGCTGATTGGTGATGAGCCGGTTGCTGTGATCTTGCCAGACGTGATCATCGATGAGTACGAATCTGACCCGACCAAAGACAACCTGGCAGAAATGCTGGCGCGTTATGAAGAAAGCGGCCGTAGCCAGATCATGGTTGAGCCGGTTGCAGATGTTACCGCTTACGGTGTGGTCGACTGCAAAGGTGCTGACCTTGCGCCAGGCCAGAGCGCGCCAATGGTTGGTGTCGTAGAGAAGCCTAAAGCGGCTGAAGCGCCATCCAACCTCGCGGTTGTCGGTCGTTACGTGCTGTCTGCTGATATCTGGCCTCTGCTGGCAAAAACCCCTCCAGGTGCAGGCGGCGAAGTTCAGCTGACTGACTCCATCGCAATGCTGATGGAAAAAGAGACCGTGGAAGCGTATCACCTGACGGGTGTTAGCCATGACTGCGGTAACAAACTGGGTTATATGCAGGCTTTCGTTGAATACGGTGTTCGTCATCCGGTGTTGGGTAAAGACTTTACTCAATGGCTGGAAGGCGCTGTAGGCAACAAAAAGTAATTCATTAGACACAGGATAATTCAATGAAAGTCACTGTATTTGGTATCGGCTATGTCGGTCTGGTTCAGGCTGCGGTGTTAGCCGAAGTCGGACATGACGTTCTCTGTATTGATGTCGACGAAAAGAAAGTCGAAAACCTGAAAAAGGGCAACATCCCGATTTTTGAACCGGGCCTCACGCCATTAGTGATGTCCAACTACGAATCGGGTCGCCTGAAGTTCAGCACCAATGCGGAAGACGGTGTTAACCACGGTGTTATGCAATTTATTGCCGTGGGCACCCCGCCGGATGAAGACGGTTCTGCCGATTTAAAATATGTGACTGCGGTTGCGCGCACGATTGCAACGCACATGAACGATCATAAAGTGGTTATCGACAAATCAACTGTACCTGTCGGAACGGCTGATCGTGTGCGAGCGGTGATGACGGAAACGCTGCAAAAGCGCGATGCAAATATCCCGTTTGATGTCGTCTCGAACCCTGAATTCCTCAAGGAAGGGGCCGCAGTAAACGATTGTATGCGTCCTGAACGTATCGTCGTGGGCACTGACAACGATGAAGTGGTTGAGTTGTTGCGTGAACTGTACGAGCCGTTTAACCGCAATCACGATCGTATGATTTTGATGGATATTCGCAGTGCAGAGCTGACTAAATACGCAGCGAACTGCATGCTAGCGACCAAAATCAGCTTTATGAATGAGATCTCTAACCTGGCAGAACGTCTGGGAGCCGACGTTGAGAAAGTCCGTCAGGGGATTGGTTCAGATTCACGTATTGGTTATCACTTCATCTACCCTGGCTGCGGCTACGGTGGTTCGTGCTTCCCGAAAGACGTGCAGGCGTTAATCCGCACTGCCGAGTCAATTGGTTACACACCGCGCCTGTTGCAGGCGGTAGAAGACGTGAACGATTCGCAGAAGAACAAATTGCCGAGCTTTATCAAGCGTCATTTTGGCGAAGACCTGCGCGGCAAGACATTTGCACTGTGGGGCCTGGCGTTCAAACCTAACACCGACGATATGCGTGAAGCCTCCAGCCGTGTGCTGATGGAAACGCTGTGGGAAGCGGGTGCGACCATCCAGGCATTTGACCCAGAAGCGATGGAAGAAGCGCAGCGTATTTACGGTCACCGTGATGACCTGAAGCTGACCGGTACCAAAGAAGCGGCGCTGCAAGGTGCTGATGGCCTGGTTATTTGTACTGAATGGCAGAATTTCCGTGCGCCAGATTTCGACGTTATCAAAACCGCGTTAAAACAACCCGTGATTTTTGATGGTCGTAACCTGTATGATCCGGAGCGTATCAGCAAACGCGGCTTCACTTATTATGCAATCGGCCGCGGAGCGTCAATTCAAATTGTGTAATGAATGAGGGATGTATGAAGTTTTTGGTTACTGGCGCGGCAGGGTTTATTGGATTTCACGTTAGTCAGCGTTTGCTGGCCGCCGGTCACCAGGTTGTCGGTATCGATAACCTGAATGACTATTATGATGTGAGCCTGAAACAGGCACGCCTGGACCAAATCCTTCAACATCCCGAGTTTATTTTCCTGAAAATGGACCTGGCAGACCGCCAGGCCATTTCTTCTCTATTCGCAGACCATGCGTTTGAACGTGTGATTCATTTAGCGGCACAAGCCGGCGTGCGTTATTCAATTGAAAACCCACACGCTTATGCCGATGCAAACCTCATCGGTCATCTCAATATTCTCGAAGGTTGCCGTCATCATAAAATCGGCCACCTGTTGTACGCCTCATCCAGTTCCGTGTATGGACTCAACCGTAAAATGCCTTTTTCAACTGACGACTCAGTTGATCATCCTATTTCATTGTATGCGGCCACTAAAAAAGCTAACGAATTGATGTCGCATACTTATTCGCATCTGTATCAATTGCCTACAACTGGACTTCGCTTTTTCACGGTTTACGGTCCGTGGGGGCGTCCGGATATGGCATTGTTTAAATTCACCCGGGCGATGTTGGCTGGTGAACAAATAGATGTGTATAACCGCGGCCAAATGACACGCGACTTTACTTATATTGATGATATTGCTGAAGCCATCGTGCGCCTGCAGGACGTCATTCCTCAGCCAGATGAAAACTGGACGGTAGAAGCGGGATCCCCAGCCACCAGCTCTGCGCCTTATCGCGTGTATAATATCGGCAACAGCCAGCCCACCAGCTTGATGACGTATATCGAGTCGCTAGAAAAGGCGTTGGGTCTTGAGGCGAAGAAAAATATGCTGCCGATGCAGCCGGGCGATGTGCTCAGCACCAGTGCTGATACGCAGCCGTTATATGACGCGATTCATTTCCGTCCGCAAACCGAGGTTGAGCAGGGCGTACAGAACTTCGTTGACTGGTATCGCCGCTTTTATCAGCAATAACCGCGCATAAAAAAGGAAGCCAGTGGCTTCCTTTTTCTTACCCGGTGTAAAGTGAAATAACGTAAGTGTTTTTCACAATTCGAAGCACTGGAAAATTACAGCAGGAAATCGTCCAGTTGTTTACCTTGTTCTTCAATCGCTTTTTTAATCACGGCTGGCGTACGACCTTGACCTGTCCAGGTGCGGTTTTCGCCATTTTCATCAACGTAAGAATATTTGGCTGGACGTGCAGCACGCTTAGCTTTGCCCGGTGCTTTGGTCTCTGACAGCGCCTGCAGCAACTCATTAGGATCGATACCGTCAGCAATCAGCATTTCACGGTATTGTTCCAGCTTACGGCTACGCTCAGCATTTTCAGCCTGTGCGTGAGTATCTTCTTCGCGACGTTCATTCACCACAACTTCGAGTTTTTCCAGCATCTCTTCCAGTGTTTCCAGAGAGCATTCCCGAGCTTGCGCGCGCAATGTACGGATATTATTAAGAATTTTAAGTGCTTCGCTCATTGTCCTAATCTCAAAATATAAATAAATGGGAGTTGTTCTGCCGACTCATAATAGTGGGGCTAAAAAATAACTGCAATAGCCAGATTAAAAAGCAAAACATAAAGTAAAAGCGAGAAATCGCTTTTTATAACGCAATACAAATATATTTTACCTTTTACTTTCTTCCGACACCTTGATTTACCGCGCCGCGTGAGCGTTGATTGTGCTAATCCTTACACTTAGCGGGAATAACACTGAATAAAATCTCAGCACAACTTGTACTTTGTCAAAACGTGCTGTTTTAAGTCGATGACGAATCATTCATCGACGCAGTGACGTTAATTTGAGCAAACGATAAAAATAATGCATCGCTACAGGATTAGCTGTTTATGGTAAACTGCGGGCCATCAGATTTGCGTTACGATGAGATTTTGCCAATGGCTCAACTTTATTTTTATTACTCCGCCATGAACGCGGGTAAATCAACCGCATTACTGCAGTCATCCTATAACTATCAGGAACGTGGTATGCGCACTCTGGTGTATACCGCTGAGATTGATGATCGCTTTGGTGCAGGTAAGGTGAGTTCGCGCATCGGTCTCTCGTCTCCTGCATTTTTATATAACGCCGATACTCAATTAAATCAGGAAATAGCAGACGAACACGCGAAGCAACCGGTTCATTGTGTGCTGGTGGATGAAAGCCAGTTCCTGACGCGCGAACAGGTTCGGTCGTTATCGGATGTGGTCGACAATATGGATATTCCCGTATTGTGTTATGGACTGCGCACCGATTTCCGCGGTGAACTGTTTGTGGGCAGCCAATATTTATTGGCGTGGGCGGATAAACTGGTCGAGCTTAAAACCATCTGCCACTGCGGCCGTAAAGCCAGCATGGTGTTACGACTGGACGCCAACGGTAAACCTTTTAGCGAGGGTGAGCAGGTGGTGATAGGTGGTAACGAGCGCTATATTTCAGTGTGTCGTAAACACTATAAGCAAGCGATTGATGAAGGTTCGTTAAAAGCCATTTACGGTTCACACACGCCATCTGCCTGATTATATCGCCATAAAAAAACCCGCCGCAGCGGGTTTTTTACTTTAAGCCACTTAGGCTTTTTTGGTTTTTCTGTCGGTTTTTACTGTCTTCTCATCAACCACTTCTGCGACGCTGCCGTCGGATTCAGAAAACTCACGGCCGTAGAAGGTATCCAGCATGATTTGTTTCAGTTCAGCAATCAGCGGATAACGTGGGTTAGCACCGGTACACTGGTCATCAAACGCGTCGTCTGCCAGTTTATCGACCTTCGCCAGGAAATCAGCTTCCTGCACACCCGCTTCGCGAATCGACGTTGGAATACCTAATTGGGTTTTCATCTCTTCCAGCCATGCCAGCAGTTTTTCAATTTTCTGGGCAGTGCGGTCACCCTGGGCACTCAGTCCCAGATGGTCGGCAATTTCAGCGTAACGACGGCGCGCTTGTGGGCGGTCGTACTGGCTGAAAGCCGTCTGCTTAGTTGGATTGTCATTCGCGTTGTAGCGGATAACGTTGCAAATCAGCAGGGCATTGGCCAGACCGTGCGGAATGTGGAACTCAGAACCCAGTTTGTGTGCCATTGAGTGACAAACACCGAGGAAGGCGTTCGCAAAAGCGATACCGGCGATGGTCGCCGCATTATGCACACGTTCACGCGCCACTGGATTTTTCGCACCGTCACGATAGCTGGCGGGCAGATTCTCTTTAAGCAGCTTCAGCGCCTGCAAAGCCTGTCCATCGGAATACTCATTGGCCAGCACAGAGACGTAGGCTTCCAGTGAGTGGGTAACCGCATCCAGACCACCAAACGCACAGAGGGAGCGTGGCATATCCATCACCAGATTGGCATCGACAATCGCCATGTCAGGCGTAAGCGCATAATCCGCTAACGGATACTTCTGACCGGTGGCATCGTCAGTCACTACCGCAAACGGCGTAACTTCAGATCCGGTACCGGATGTGGTCGTGATGGCGATCATGCGAGCTTTAACACCCATTTTCGGGAACTTGTAGATGCGTTTACGGATATCCATAAAGCGCAACGCCAGCTCTTCGAAGTGAGTTTCAGGATGTTCGTACATCACCCACATGATTTTCGCAGCATCCATTGGAGAACCGCCACCCAGCGCGATAATTACATCAGGCTTGAAGCTATTCATCTGCTCGGCACCTTTACGCACAATGCTCAGCGTTGGGTCAGCCTCTACTTCAAAGAACACTTCCGTCTCGATGCCATGCGCTTTCAGCACGCGTGTTACCTGATCGGCGTAGCCATTGTTGAACAGGAAGCGGTCGGTCACGATGAAGGCACGTTTGGCGCCATCGGTAGCCACTTCTTCCAGGGCAATCGGCAGTGAGCCGCGACGGAAGTAGATAGACTTCGGAAGTTTATGCCACAACATATTTTCAGCTCGCTTGGCCACGGTTTTCTTGTTGATCAGGTGTTTAGGTCCGACGTTCTCAGAAATTGAGTTACCGCCCCAGGATCCACAACCCAGCGTCAACGATGGCGCAAGTTTGAAGTTATACAGGTCGCCAATACCGCCTTGCGAAGCAGGCGTGTTAATCAGAATACGGGCCGTCTTCATCTTGTCGCCGAAGAAGTGCACGCGTTCGTGTTGATTATCCTGATCGGTGTACAGGCAAGAGGTATGGCCGATACCGCCCATAGCAACCAGCTTCTCGGCTTTATCCACCGCATCGTAATAATCTTTTGCACGGTACATGGCCAGAGTCGGGGACAGTTTTTCGTGGGCAAACGGTTCAGATTCATCAACCAGCTTCACTTCACCGATGAGAATCTTGGTCGTCGCAGGCACGCTGATACCTGCCAGTTCGGCAATCTTAGACGCCGGCTGACCGACAATGGCCGCGTTCAGCGCACCATTTTTCAGGATGATGTCCTGAATGGCTTTCAGCTCTTTACCCTGCAGCAGATAACCACCGTGGCTGGCGAAGCGTTCGCGAACCGCATCGTAAACCGAATCCACCACGATGACAGACTGTTCAGAAGCACAAATCACGCCGTTATCAAAGGTTTTGGACATCAGGATAGAGGCGACGGCGCGTTTGATATCCGCGGTTTCATCAATCACCACTGGAGTATTACCTGCGCCGACACCAATCGCTGGCTTACCTGAGCTGTATGCGGCTTTCACCATGCCCGGACCGCCGGTAGCCAGAATCAGGTTGATATCAGGGTGGTGCATCAACTGGTTAGACAGCTCAACAGAAGGGACATCGATCCAACCGATGATGTCTTTCGGTGCACCGGCGGCAATGGCGGCCTGCAGCACGATATCCGCTGCTTTGTTGGTGGCTTCTTTCGCACGCGGGTGTGGGGAGAAGATAATGCCGTTACGTGTTTTCAGACTGATTAATGCTTTGAAGATGGCAGTAGAGGTTGGGTTAGTGGTCGGCACAATACCGCAAATCAGACCAATCGGCTCAGCGATAGTGATGGTGCCGAAAGTGTCATCGGTGTTGAGCACACCGCAGGTTTTCTCATCTTTATAGGCGTTGTAAATATATTCAGAAGCGAAGTGGTTTTTGATTACTTTATCTTCAACGATACCCATGCCAGATTCTGCTACAGCCATTTTGGCGAGTGGAATACGGGCATCAGCGGCTGCCAGCGCAGCAGCACGGAAGATGGTATCAACTTGTTCCTGACTAAAGTTGGCGAATTCACGCTGTGCCTTTTTAACACGCTCAACCAGTGCATTAAGTTCGGCAACATTTGTAACGGCCATAGTGCTCTCCTGAAGGAAGTTAAACTCTTTTAGTAAGCAAGCCTGAGTTCAAAAGTATAGCCGCGCTATGCTTATATGTTGTTCAGAGTGGCAAGGAGATTGCCGTTGCTTACTAAAAGGGTTTCCTGCTCAAGATGCTTGCTAATCAGTAACAAGTTTCGATGGGGTAAGATTACCCCTGATGGGGTAGGCAATTTTTGATGTGGATCAATTTGTGGCTAAGCTGACACCATTCAGCACCCACTTAAGCAACTAAAGTAAGCAATTTGGGCCAGTCAGCCTGTTCAGGTCTGTCACTGGATTTGCCCGTGACAGCAAACCAGAGGAATAAACTGGTGTTAAGTGCAAACAGCAGCATATATTTCGGTGTCACCCTCTGGTTTTCCGCACGGCTTTTGCACTACATTAGGCGCGATTTTCAAACACTATTTTCCTGGAGTCCACCGTGAACCCCGTGCTACTTGATCTTTCCGGCTACATTAAGTTTTTTGTCGGTTTATTTGCTCTGGTGAATCCCGTTGGGATCATCCCGGTATTCATTAGCATGACCAGCTACCAGGCGGTAGCCGAACGAAATAAAACCAATTTCACTGCCAACCTGGCGGTAGCGATCATTCTCTGGACTTCACTGTTCCTCGGTGATGCCATTCTTCACTTGTTCGGCATCTCGATTGATTCATTCCGCATTGCCGGGGGAATTCTGGTGGTGACCATCGCGATGTCGATGATCAGCGGTAAGTTAGGTGAGGACAAACAGAACAAGCAGGAAAAGTCAGAGACCGCCATCCGTGAAAGCATCGGCGTGGTTCCGCTCGCGTTACCGTTAATGGCCGGACCAGGAGCGATCAGCTCAACGATTGTCTGGAGCACTCGCTATCACAGCTGGCTAAACCTGATGGGTTTTACTGTCGCTATCGCTATTTTCGCTATCTGCTGCTGGTTACTGTTCCGCGCAGCACCTTTAATGGTGCGCGTTTTAGGGCAGACCGGGATTAACGTCATTACCCGTATCATGGGCTTGTTATTAATGGCGCTTGGCATTGAGTTTGTCGTGACCGGCATGAAGTCCATATTCCCGGGCTTGCTTAATTAACCTGGAAGTTTTTTCACTGAAAATAACTTTATGTGACCCATATTGTGCAATGAAAGATTTTATTGCACCAATAGGGTGATATTATTCAACTCGCTTAATACAGTTAAGCTATCATCACTTTTGCTACTATAGTTCTCACCTCAGCCAGTTTCTCCCCGTAGTTATGTGATAATTATCACAGTGCATTTAACTGCCCACTTACATATTTTCAGTTATTAGATAGATTCATTCTCAGCTGAAATAACATTTCATCTTGTCAGTGGCGTAATCACCAGCGTTTATGACAAATAAAGTCACCGCAGGGCTTTGCTGCTGAAAAAATCAACGTAATCTCCATCTATTAAATAGTAATCAATCGCTTAGTGGATAATTCTGGTCAAAAATTAACACTTCCGCTGCCGCGACCGACATGATAAAAGAGAATTGGCTAACATTTTTGCTGTTTAGCTTTGGCGTGCGGGCATCGGTTCTGATAATTTTCGGCACATCGCAAATTTTTTCTCTGATATCGACAAATGTGTACGCTTCTTGCTTAGTCGCTATCAGGTTTTTATTTAAGGTTGAAATGTGTTGATGAAAAGCAGGGTAGCGAAAATGGCCGGGCGATCGATGTTGGCGCTCTGTTTGACAGGTGTAGCGGTAAACAGCCAGGCTGCACAAATACCGGCGGGTACGCAAATATCAGCAACACAGCGCATCGTGATAAACAATGGCAGTGAAGTGTCATCTCTGGATCCGCAAAAACGGAAGGGGTGCCCGAGTCCAACGTTATTCGTAATCTGTTGGAAGGACTGGTTGAGACCGATAACAACGGCCAAATTGTCCCCGGCGTTGCGCTGAAATGGAGCAATCAACAGGGGCGTATCTGGACATTTACCCTGCGCGAAGACGCGCGCTGGAGCAACGGTGAACCCGTCACCGCGCAAGATTTTGTCTACAGCTGGCAGCGCTTGGCCGATCCTAAAACCGCTTCGCCCTATGCCAGTTATTTGCAGGCCGCTCATATCGCTGGCATTGACGCTATTCTGGCAGGCAAGGCATCGCCTGAATCACTGGGCGTCAAAGCGCTTGATGCACATCACCTCCAGGTGACCCTCACTGAACCTGTTCCCTATTTTATTGATATGCTGGCTCACACCGCGATGAAACCGGTGTATCGCGCGGCGATTGAAAAATCGGGCGAGCAGTGGACGCAACCGCAGAACTATGTGGGAAATGGTGCCTACACGCTGGCTGATTGGGTGGTGAATGAAAAAATTGTCCTGAAGCGTAACCCACAATATTGGGATAACGCGCACAGCGTGATCGAAGAGGGCATTTTTCTGCCAATTACCTCCGAGAACAGTGACATCAACCGCTATCGCAGCGGCGGCACGGACATGACTAACAGCGTGGTGCCACCCGATTTATTCAAGAAGTTGCAGCAGGATTTGGGTGAGCAAGTCAAAGTCAGCCCCGTGCTTTGCACCTTCTACTATGAGATGAATAACAAAAAAGCGCCGTTCGATGATGCCAGGGTAAGAACAGCGCTGAAGCTGACGCTAGATCGTGACATCATCGCCGACAAGATCATGGGACAAGGTCAGATCCCCGCCTATGTGCTGACTCCGCCATTCACTCACGGCATCTCGCCTGAAGCGCCTGCCTGGTCTAAGGAAACTCAGGCCGAGCGTAACGCCAGTGCCAAACAATTGCTTGCAGAAGCCGGTTTTAATGCTCAGCATCCGCTGCGCTTCACGCTGTTGTATAACACCTCTGAACAGAACAAGCGCCAGGCGATTGCTGCGGCCTCAATGTGGCAAAAGAACCTCGGTGCCGAGGTGACGCTGCAAAATCAAGAGTGGAAAACGTTGCTGGAGACGCGTCATCAGGCGCAATACGACGTGGTGCGCGCCACCTGGTGCTCGGACTATAACGAGCCGTCAACCTTCCTCAATATGCTGCTGAGCGGTTCTTCGATTAACACCGCGTTCTATCACAGTGAAGCGTTCGATAAATTGATGGCGCAAACCCTGACAGTGGCCGATAACACTCAGCGTGCAGCGTTGTATCAGCAGGCGGAAGCGCAGCTGGATAAGGACTCACCTATTGTGCCGGTTTACTATCGCGTCAGTGTGCGTCTGGTGAAGCCATGGGTTGGGGGTTTTACCGGTAAAGACCCGCAGGATATGCTGGCATTGAAATACTATTACATAAAGAAACATTGAGTAATGCGTTGATCCGGCGCTACAGTCGGACGGCGCATTAACGTGGTAAACCCTGAAGGGTGGTAGTGGTCTCTGTTCAGACAGGCGGAGATCTCCCGGAGACGGGGTACGCTGGGCGGTTAACTGACCCGGTGACGATAATAAAACTGGAGCGAAACAATGAACAACATCACGAAAAAAAGCCTGATTGCCGCTGGCGTTCTCGCGGCATTGGGCGCGCTGGCAGGGAATGCCGCGCTGGCAGCGGTGCCAGCAGGCGTTGAATTGGCAGCAAAGCAGGAGTTAATCCGTGGTAACGGCGATGAAGTGCAATCGCTGGATCCGCACAAGATTGAAGGTGTGCCGGAAGACAACATCGCACGCGACCTGTATGAAGGTCTGATCATTAGCGACAGCGATGGCAAGCCAGTTCCGGGCGTGGCGGAGAGCTGGGAAAACAAAGACTTTAAAGTCTGGACTTTCCATCTGCGTAAAAACGCTAAATGGTCAAATGGCGAGCCAGTCACCGCGCAAGATTTCGTGTATAGCTGGGAGCGTTTAGTTGATCCTAAAACCGCTTCTCCTTACGCCAGCTATCCGCAATACGGCCATATCCAGAATGTCGATGACATCATTGCCGGTAAAAACCGATCACCGATCTGGGTGTAAAAGCCATTGATGACCATACGCTGGAAGTCACCCTCAGCGAGCCGGTTCCTTACTTCTACAAGCTGCTGATCAACTCCGTGATGTCGCCGGTGTATAAGCCAGCGGTAGAGAAATTTGGCGATCAGTGGACGCAGCCGCAAAACTGGGTCGGCAACGGTGCGTTCAAACTGGACTCTCACGTTATCAACGAACGCGTTACCATTGTGCGCAACCCGGAATACTGGGACAACGCGCACACCGTGCTGAACAAAGTGACCTTCCTGCCAATCAACTCGGAAGTCAGTGACGTTAACCGTTACTTCTCTGAGAACGGCAGCGACATCACCTATAACAACATGCCGATCGAGCTGTTCAAAAAGCTGCAGCGTGATAACGGTAAAGAGTTGATGGTGAAGCCATATCTCTGCACCTATTACTACGAAATCAACAACCAGAAAGCGCCATTCAACGATCCTCGCGTGCGTACTGCGCTGAAGCTGGGTCTGGATCGCGACATTATGGTGAACAAGGTGCTGGCGCAGGGTCAGTTACCGGCCTACAGCTTCACCCCGCCGGCCACCGACGGTATGGAATTGCTGCCGCCAGACTGGTTCAAGTGGGATCAGACCAAGCGTAACGAAGAAGCGAAAAAACTGCTGGCTGAAGCGGGTTACACGGCGGATAAGCCACTGACCTTCAACCTGCTGTATAACACGTCTGATCTGCACAAGAAGCTGGCTATCGCGGCCTCTTCGATCTGGAAAAAGAACATTGGCGTAAACATCAAGCTGGAAAACCAGGAGTGGAAAACCTTCCTGGATACCCGTCATCAGGGCAACTTTGATGTTTCCCGTGCCGCCTGGTGTGCAGACTATAACGAGCCAACCTCGTTCCTGAACATCATGCTGTCCGACAGCAGCAGTAACACCTCGCACTACAAGAGCGCGGACTTCGATAAAGTGATCCACGACGCGGTGAAAGCGGTAGACGATAAAGCCCGTGTCGCGGATTACCAGAAAGCTGAGCAGATTCTGGATAAAGACAGCACCATCGTCCCGGTTTACTACTACGTCAACGCGCGTCTGGTTAAGCCGTACGTGGGTGGTTACACCGGTAACGATCCGCTGGATAAAACCCTCGATAAAAACCTGTATATCATTAAACATTAATAGCACTCAGGCTATCGACAGTGGCGGCGCTGCGGCGCCGCCTTTTTTACTTTGTGAAGCAACAGCCTGGTAGGTACGGCAATGTTAAAATTCATCCTGCGTCGGCTTCTGGAAGCGATCCCGACGCTCTTCATCCTGATCACCATCTCCTTCTTTATGATGCGACTGGCACCCGGCAGTCCATTTACCGGCGAGCGCACGCTCTCGCCCGAAGTGATGGCGAACATTGAAGCCAAATATCACCTGAACGATCCGATCGGCAAACAGTACGTCAGCTATTTAGTCCAGCTGGCGCACGGCGACTTTGGTCCATCGTTTAAGTACAAAGATTACTCCGTGAACTATCTGGTAGGCCACGCCTTCCCGGTATCGGCCAAACTCGGTCTGGCAGCCTTCTTCCTGGCGTTGATCCTCGGCGTGACGGCGGGCGTTATCGCTGCCTTAAAGCAAAACAGTGTGTGGGACTACGCGGTGATGGGGGTCGCCATGACGGGCATTGTGATACCCAGTTTTGTGGTGGCGCCGCTGCTGGTGCTGGTCTTTGCCATCACCTTACGCTGGCTGCCCGGCGGCGGCTGGAACGGTGGGCAGTGGAATTACATGCTGTTGCCGATGGTGGCGCTGTCTCTGGCGTATATCGCCAGCATCGCGCGTATCACCCGCGGTTCGATGATTGAAGTGATGCACTCCAACTTTATCCGCACCGCGCGCGCCAAAGGGTTGCCGCTGCGTCGTATCGTGCTGCGCCACGCACTGAAACCGGCCATGCTGCCCGTGCTGTCTTATCTGGGACCGGCGTTTGTCGGCATCATCACCGGTTCGATGGTCATCGAATCGATCTATGGTCTGCCGGGTATCGGCCAGCTGTTTGTTAACGGCGCCCTGAACCGTGACTATTCTCTGGTGATGAGTCTGACCATTTTGGTCGGCGTGCTGACTATTCTGTTTAACGCGATCGTTGATGTGCTGTATGCCGTGATCGATCCGAAAATCCGTTACTGATGGTGGAGTTCGCCCATGATGTTAAGTAAGAAAAACAGCGACGCTCTGGATACCTTCAGTGAAAAACTGGAAGTCGAAGGGCGCAGCCTGTGGCAGGATGCGCGTCGCCGCTTCATCCATAACCGCGCTGCGCTGATCAGTTTGCTGGTGTTGTTAGTCATTACCTTGTTTGTGATATTGGCGCCGGTACTTTCGCAGTTTAGATATGACGATACCGACTGGGGCATGATGTCAGCAGCGCCGGATACGGTGTCGGGCCACTGGTTTGGTACCGACTCATCCGGACGCGATTTGCTGGTCCGCGTGGCCATTGGGGGTCGTATCTCACTGATGGTCGGAATTGCATCCGCGCTGATTGCGGTGCTGGTGGGCACGCTGTATGGCTCATTAGCGGGCTATCTCGGGGGTAAAATCGACTCCGTCATGATGCGTATTCTGGAAATTCTCAACTCCTTCCCGTTCATGTTCTTCGTGATCCTGTTGGTGACCTTCTTTGGTCGTAACATTCTGCTGATCTTTGTCGCGATTGGCATGGTCTCATGGCTGGATATGGCGCGTATCGTGCGTGGCCAGACGCTGGGCCTGAAGCGCAAAGAGTTCATTGAAGCGGCACAGGTTGGCGGGGTTTCCACCTTCAATATCGTGTTGCGCCACATCGTGCCAAACGTGTTGGGTGTGGTGGTGGTGTATGCCTCATTGCTGGTGCCGAGCATGATTCTGTTTGAATCGTTCCTCAGTTTCCTGGGATTGGGTACGCAAGAACCCCTGAGCAGCTGGGGTGCGTTGCTGAGTGACGGCGCCAACTCGATGGAAGTTTCACCGTGGTTGCTGATGTTCCCGGCAGGTTTCCTCGTGATTACGCTGTTTTGTTTTAACTTTATCGGTGATGGCCTGCGTGATGCCCTCGACCCGAAAGATCGTTAAGGAGTTTCCCGATGACCATTCATGAATTTCAGCCAGCGATGGCTGCACGTGCGGGAAACACTAACCTGCTGCTGGACGTAAAAGACCTGCGCGTCACTTTTGGTACGCACGATGGTGATGTCACTGCGGTGAACGATCTTAACTTCTCGCTGCATGCCGGTGAAACGCTGGGTATTGTCGGCGAATCAGGATCGGGTAAGTCACAAACGGCGTTTGCGCTGATGGGGCTGCTGGCCAAAAATGGTCGCATCGGCGGTTCAGCAAAATTCAACGGCAATGAGATTCTCAATCTGCCGGAGAACAAACTGAACAAACTGCGTGCCGAACAGATTGCGATGATTTTTCAGGACCCGATGACCTCGCTTAATCCTTACATGCGTGTGGGTGAGCAGTTAATGGAGGTGCTGAAGCTGCACAAAGGCATGAACAGCGCACAGGCGTTTGAAGAGTCCGTGCGCATGCTGGATGCGGTAAAAATGCCGGAGGCGCGTAAGCGCATGAAAATGTTCCCGCATGAGTTTTCCGGTGGTATGCGTCAGCGCGTGATGATTGCCATGGCGCTGTTGTGCCGTCCGAAATTGTTGATTGCCGATGAACCTACTACCGCGCTGGATGTGACGGTTCAGGCGCAAATCATGACGCTGTTGAACGAGCTGAAACGCGAATTCAACACCGCGATCATCATGATCACTCACGATCTCGGCGTGGTCGCCGGAATCTGTGACAAGGTGCTGGTGATGTACGCCGGCCGTACCATGGAATATGGACGCGCACGCGATGTGTTTTATCAGCCCGCGCATCCGTATTCTATTGGCCTGCTGAGTGCGGTGCCGCGTCTGGATGCCGAAGAGGGTGAGTCGCTGACCACCATTCCCGGCAATCCGCCTAACCTGTTGCGCTTGCCACAGGGGTGTCCATTCCAGCCGCGCTGTGCCTATGCGATGGATGTGTGCGCTAAGTCACCGCCATTGGAACCTTTCGCGGAAGGTCGTCTGCGTGCCTGCTTCAAGCCGGTGGAGGAATTAGTATGAGCACCGTGATTGAAGAGAAAAAAGTTCTGCTGGAAATCGCCGATCTTAAGGTGCATTTCGAGATCAAGGATGGCAAGCAGTGGTTCTGGCAGCCGCCCAAAACCCTGAAAGCGGTTGATGGTGTCAGCTTGCGTCTGTATGAAGGCGAAACGCTGGGTGTGGTGGGTGAGTCTGGTTGCGGTAAGTCGACGCTGGCCCGCGCCATTATTGGCCTGGTAAAAGCCACTGAAGGTCGCGTTGCCTGGCTGGGACGCGATTTACTTGGCCAAAGCCAGCAGGAGTGGCGTCAGGCGCGCAGCGATATCCAGATGATTTTCCAGGACCCGCTGGCCTCGCTGAACCCGCGTATGACCATTGGCGATATCATTGCCGAGCCGCTGCGCACCTACTATCCGAAGATGCCGAAGCTCGAAGTGAAGGATAAGGTGAAAAACATGATGATGAAGGTTGGGCTGTTGCCAAACCTCATCAACCGTTATCCGCACGAGTTTTCCGGTGGTCAGTGTCAGCGTATCGGCATTGCACGTGCGTTGATCCTCGAACCCAAGCTGATTATCTGCGATGAGCCAGTTTCGGCGCTGGATGTGTCGATTCAGGCACAGGTGGTGAATCTGCTGCAGCAGCTGCAACGTGAAATGGGATTATCACTGATCTTTATTGCGCACGACCTGGCGGTGGTAAAACACATCTCAGATCGCGTGCTGGTGATGTATCTCGGGCATGCCGTGGAATTGGGCACCTATGATTCGGTGTACAACAATCCACAGCATCCGTACACCCGTGCATTAATGTCAGCTGTGCCGATCCCGGATCCGGATCTGGAAAAA
This sequence comes from Pantoea rodasii, assembly GCF_002095465.1. Lineage (GTDB taxonomy): Bacteria > Pseudomonadota > Gammaproteobacteria > Enterobacterales > Enterobacteriaceae > Pantoea > Pantoea rodasii. The sequence goes on from NZ_MLFP01000086.1 coordinate 561,550, forward strand.
ACAAACAGATTCAGCTGCTGGAAGGGGAATTACCTTCGCCGATCAATCCGCCATCGGGCTGCGTATTCCGTACGCGTTGTCCGATTGCCGGGCCTGAATGTGCGAAAACGCGGCCGCTGCTGGAGGGCAGTTTCCGCCACGCGGTATCCTGTCTGAAGGTTGACCCGTTATAAAGTTGAAAAGAAAACGCCGGGCAAATGCCCGGCGTTGTTTTATTCGTTAGCGCTTATTCACGCCACAGGATGTGGCACAGCTTATGGTCTTTCTCGCGGCATAGCAGCACGCGGGCAAACACATCGTTAATCGGCTCGCCATCCGCTTCACCCAAACCGATCACCACTTCCGCGAAGAAGTCCGGGTTGAGATCAAAATCGACGTGTTCCTGCCAGTCTTCCGACGGGTCAAATAACTCGGCGCCGCCGCGCTCTTCAAACTGCAGATTGAACAGAATGATGTCAGCCGGATCGAGGTTATCACCAGCCAGCTCAAGAAAAATGTCGTAAGCCTGTTCCAGCGTTTCATCTTCAGTAAGGCGATTATTTAAATCCATGGTCATTCCTGCTAGCTCTGAGGCGGTAATCTTGTCGCTCGTTTTACAGTAAAGGACTAAAGAAGTAAAACAGTCGTTCAACGATGCGCTGCCACCACGCACGTTTAGCCCAGCGCGCGCCATCCAGTAAGCGCGACCGCGCGATGTAGTCATCCTGAACCGTGGCCAAATCGCTACCGAATCCATCATCGTCGACCACCAGCGTGATCTCAAAATTGAGCCACAGGCTGCGCATGTCCAGATTGACGGTGCCGACCAAACTGAGCTGCCCGTCCACCAATACACTTTTGGTATGCAGCAGGCCGTCTTCAAATTGGTAAATCTTCACACCGGCTTCAAGCAGCTCGGTGAAGAATGCACGACTGGCCCAGCCCACCAGCAGCGAATCATTATGGCGCGGCACCACAATGCTGACTTCCACACCACGTTGCGCAGCGGTGCAGATCGCGTGCAGCAGATCGTCGCTGGGGACGAAATAGGGCGTGGTCATGATCAGTTGTTCGCGTGCGGAATAGACTGCAGTCAACAGCGCCTGGTGGATCATATCTTCCGGGAAACCGGGTCCGGAGGCGATCACCTGAATAATATGCCCACTTTCCTGCTCAAACGGCATGATGTTGGCATCAGGCGCGGGTGGCAGAATGCGTTTACCGGTTTCAATCTCCCAGTCGCAGGCGTAAACGATGCCCATGGTGGTCGCAACCGGACCTTCCATACGTGCCATAAGGTCGATCCATTGGCCCACACCCGCATCTTGCTTAAAGTAGCGTGGATCGACCAGATTCATGCTGCCGGTGTAGGCAATGTAATTATCGATCAACACCACTTTTCGATGCTGTCGCAAATCCATGCGGCGCAGGAACACACGCAGCAGGCTGACCTTTAACGCCTCGACCACATCGATGCCCGCATTGCGCATCATATTGGCCCAGGGGCTGCGGAAAAACGCCACGCTGCCCGCTGAGTCCAGCATCAGTCGGCAGTGCACACCGCGGCGTGAAGCCGCCATCAGTGACTCTGCGACTTCATCTGCCAGGCCACCGGGGTGCCAGATGTAAAACACCATCTCGATATTATGGCGAGCCAGTTGGATGTCGCGGATAAGCGCGTGCATCACGTCGTCAGAATTAGTGAGCAGCTGTAACTGATTGCCTTTGACACCCGCAATGCCCTGCCGATGGTGACAAAGTTCAAATAATGAACGTGCGACGTCACTGTGCTCGGTGGCGAAGATATGACGGCACTGCTTAAGGTCGTTGAGCCACTTGGCGGTGGAAGGCCACATGGTGCGGGCGCGCTCAGCCCGGCGTTTACCCAGATGGAGTTCACCAAATGACAGATACGCGATAATACCCACCAGCGGCAGAATATAGATGATCAGCAACCAGGCCATGGCGGAGGTCACCGCGCGGCGCTTCATCAGAATACGCAGCGTGACACCCGCAATCAGCAACCAGTAGCCGAACAGCAGCAACCAACTGATTAGGGTATAAAATGTGGTCATTAAGTGGACATCCCGTTCGCGCTTTGATGAGCAAAGTTTACGTGCTGAACTGCACTAGTGAAACCTTTAATCGTGAATGACAGTTCAATGAAGCTTTCGATTTGGCATTTTCAATCAGATCTTTATAATGCCTGGCGAGTTTAGCCTGTCTGAGAGGATGAGATGAGACGCAGTAGAAATGAAGTGGCACGTTGGAGAATGTTACGTCAGGTACACCGTCGTCGTTCACGCTGGTTGGAAGGGCAGTCACGTCGCTATAAACGTATCCATACCATTCGTCATCAGGTGGCGCAGCAGCATCGCCGTTCCATCTTATTCATCACACAGATTGTGTAAATGGCTTACGCGGCCGTCAAGCGCCGCGTAACACCAGAGAGACATTGACGATTTGTAATGCCGCCGCGAGCACGACCAACATCACAATGTGCTGCCGGGCCTGGCGCCAGCCTTGCTGACGCCAAATCCATAAAGCTCTGCCAATGAGCGCAAACACCGCCACCAGCAGTACTACAGACTGCCACATCGATTAAAAAACGCGTTTGAACGGTTTGACCGCCACTTTCTCATACACGCCAGCGGCAATGTATGGATCGTCATTGGCCCAGGATTGCGCGGTTTCCAAAGAAGAAAACTCAGCGATGATCACTGATCCGGAGAAACCTGCTGGACCCGGATCGTTACTGTCGACGGCAGGCAGTGGGCCAGCAGCGATCAGTCGACCTTCATCCTGCAGTAACTGCAAGCGCGCGAGATGCGCAGGGCGTACGGAGTTGCGTTTTTCCAGTGAATCTGCGGTATCTTCCGCATAAATGACGTAAAGCACGATGGGGTACCCCCGTTAGACTTGCCGAAATTGCGAGACACGTTAAGTGATCGTTAATCAGAGTGCAATTGAAAGATAAATACACCGTCATTTAGCGCAATTGACGCTAAAAAACGCCTTTCTGCGAGCGGCTTACACATCGCTTATTGAAACTGATTGCTATTTGCATTTAAAATCTGCGCTTCACTCAATGAATATGACTGATATGACGACGTTGACTACGCCTCTTCCTACACGTACCCCCGTAGCTATGATCCTGTCCGTGGTGCTCCACGGTTCGGTTATTGCGGGCATTCTCTATGCATCGTTTCATCAGACCATTGAGGTTCCGAAAGCATCCCAACCGATCAGCGTGACCATGGTGGCGCCAGAAGTGCAGCCTGAACCTGCTCCAGCGGTTGTGACGCCGCCTCCGCCGGAACCGGAGCCAGAGCCTGAAGTGGCGCCTGAGCCGCCTAAAGTGGAACCGGTGCCGATTCCTAAGCCAGAGCCGAAGCCAAAACCGAAGCCTAAGCCAAAGGTCGAGAAGAAGGTTGAACCGAAGCCGCGGAAAGAAGTGAAGCCGCAGGAAAATCCCGTTAAGCAGGATTTACCTACCACGCAGACGCGCCCGACCACCGCCCCTAAGGCGAATCCGGCGCCAACACAAACGGTTTCTGATGGTCCAAAAGCGGTCAATGTCAGCAAGCCGGGTTACCCGCAACGTGCGCTGGCACTGCGTGTAGAAGGCAATGTCCGCGTCAAATTCGATGTGGACAGCGACGGTCGCGTAGACAATGTGGAAATTATTTCTGCCTCACCGCGCAATATGTTTGAACGTGATGTGAAAACGGCGATGAAAAAATGGCGCTATCAGCCGGGCCGTCCGGGTAACGGGCTGACCATGAATATCGTGTTCCGCATCAATGGCGGCGCCAACATTGAGTAAAAAGTGGATGCGGTAAAAGAAAAGCGGTCATTGACCGCTTTTTTTATCGCTGTTCATCGGCAAGATTGGCTCTGCCAGCGGGTAGCGGACGAGATTTTCCGGTGTTATCCACGGCGACATAGACAAACACCGCTTCAGTGGCGCAATACGTCTGACCAATCGGTTCAGACGACACTTTTTTGATCCACACTTCGACGTTAATGGTCATTGAACTGTTACCGGTGCGCATGCAGCGTGCATAGCAGCTCACCACATCGCCGACTGCAACCGGCTTCATAAACGACATACCATCGACGCGAACGGTCACCACACGGCCTTCTGCAATCTCTTTGGCCATGATCGCACCGCCCATGTCCATCTGCGACATCAACCAACCACCAAAGATATCACCATTGGCATTGGTATCCGCCGGCATCGCCAGGGTGCGCGATACCATCTCGCCTTGCGGCAATTTATGTTTTTCGTCCATTGCTCAGTTCTTCTGCAGGTGAAGAGAAGCCCGACACTGTCGGGCGGAGTGGCTTATTTTTGTTCTTGTTGCGGCATCTGTCGCCAGATATACACGCCGCTTAACAGAGTAAACAGTAGGGTCAGGCCGGTCAGACCGAACACTTTAAAGTTAACCCAAAATTCTTGTGATAACCAAAATGCAACGTAGATATTTACCAGGCCGCAGATGAAGAAGAACAGTGCCCAGGCAATATTCAAGCGACGCCACACAACACCTGGCAACTGCAACTCTTTGCCGAGCATCCGTTGAATCAGCGGCTGTTCCATAAAGAACTGGCTGTAAAGCAAGGCCAGGGCGAACAGCGAGTAGATTACGGTGACTTTCCATTTGATGAACTCATCGTTATGGAACACCAGCGTTAACGTACCGAATACCGTCACCAGTGCGAAGGTGAAAATGGTCATCTTTTCCAGCTTGCGGTACAGCACCCAGCTCACCACCAGCGCCAGGCCGGTCGCAACAATCAAGGCACCTGAAGCGACAAAGATGTCGTACAGCTTGTAGAAGATGAAGAAAACTACCAGGGGAAGAAAATCGAGTAACTGCTTCATAGCGTTTCCAGTTAGGGCAGGAGCGTTCAATAATGGCGCTCCGCAGAGCGCCACTGCTGTTAACGTAACAGCATATACAGTCGGTACAAATAGATAATCAGAATGGCTGAGACCAGGTTACCCAAGGCATTCATCACCACCGACGCAATATTGACCGGTAAAACGGTAAGCGATGAAATCAGGAACATCAGCACAATTTTGGCCAGCAGCCACAGCACGATGGCAGGCGCAATCAGTTTCATGTTCTTCCATGCCAGCTTCATGCTGGCACGCATGGCCCCAATCACCCCCATTTTCTCGCTAACCAGCATCACCGGTGCCAGTGACAGCAAAATCGCCAGAATCACGCCAGGGACCATCAGCACCATAAAGCCGATTTGCACCAGCAGAGTAATCAGGAAGGTCTGCAGCAGCAGTTTCGGCAGCAGTGGCGCGGAGGCACCAATTGCTCGCAGGGCACTCACGCGTTGGCCGTTTGAGACCAGCGGAATCAGGCACAGCATACCGCCCAGCAGCAACGTATTCCCGATCAGCGCAGCAAAGGTGCCGGCTGCGGAAGCGCGCAGCAGGATGCGTTGCTGATCCGGTGACATATTCTGTACCAATTCAAACAGTGATGTTGCGCTGTCGTCAGCCTGACTCAGCAGGGATAACTGATCTTCGCCAGGGGTTAATGCATGACCGACAATCACCGTAATGAACGACGTCAGCAACGCCATCAGCAAAATAGTAACCAGCTGATGACGCAGAAAATTTCCTGTGTCACGGTATAACGAGCTTGCCGTGATAGACATGTACTCTCCTTGATGGAACCGGGTTAATTAACCCGGCGATTGTACATGTTCTGCGGGCAGGCTGGCACCCGCAATACCATAACTTTCTGTCATCTCTGGTAAAGATGAGTGAAATTGAGCGCCGCACCCGCTCCATAAAACAGCAAATCCTCCAAACCCGCGTTAAACCCGCAATGACGGTTTTTTTCACGCCGCGCAAAGCCAAAATTGATCTGAATCAATTCATTGTTTTTTAAGTGATTAATTTGGATTGATGCAGATGATCTTTTATCAAAAAAGGGTTAGATCTTGTGCCGCGATCCCCATTAAGACCCTACTTTTCAGCAAAGGAGTGATTATGAAACTGGCAAAATGCGCGCTGCTGATGGCACTGGCAATCCCTCAACTGGCATTGGCACATCAAGCGGGTGATTTCTTTATGCGCGCCGGTAGCGCGACTGTCCGTCCAACCGAAGGCTCTGATAATGTGCTGGGTATGGGCGGCTTTAACGTCAGCAATGATACCCAGCTCGGCTTAACTTTTACCTACATGGCCACGGACAATATTGGTGTTGAACTGTTGGCAGCAACGCCGTTCCGCCATAAAGTCGGCCTTGGCGCCACCGGTAATCTGGCCACCGTGCGCCAGTTGCCGCCCACGCTGATGGCACAATATTATTTCTTCGATAGCAGAAGCCCGGTGCGCCCGTATGTTGGCGTGGGTATCAACTACACCACTTTCTACGATGCCAAATTCAATCAAACGGGTCAGGATGCGGGCTTGAGTGATTTAAGCGTAAAAGATTCGTGGGGCGTGGCAGGTCAGGTGGGTATGGATTATCAAATCAACCGCGATTGGATGCTCAACGCATCATTGTGGTACATGGATATCGATACTGAAGTGAAATTCAAAGCCAACGGGGAACAGCAGAACATCAACACGCGCATCGATCCGTGGGTGTTCTTCTTTGGTGTGGGTTATCGTTTCTAAAGCAACTTCAGAAACGAAACGGGCGGCCAAAGGGCCGCCCGTGACATGATCTCGACGCTATTACTTAATCTGCATATTGTTAACCACAGATTTAACCCCTTCCACGCTGCGGGTCACCGTCACTGCACGGTTTGCCATCTGCGGTGAACTGACAAAGCCGCTTAACTGCACTTTACCCTTAAAGGTTTCAACGTTGATCTCGGTCGATTTCAGCGTGTCATCATGCAACAACTGCGCTTTAACCTTGGTAGTGATCACCGTGTCATCCAGATAGCCCCCGGTACCTTCCTGTGTTGCTGTGGGTGCACAGGCGCTAAGTGTGATCGCCATGACCGCAGCCATCAATAATCCTGCAACGACTTTGAAAAAATTCATTGGTTATCTCCCTGTCTTAGATGGTGTTTCACCGTAACGAGACGGTGCGATTAATTGTGGTATGCAGTTCTCAAATCGGCAAATCGCGCAGAGCGAAAAAGTTGGAAATACGCCACTTTTGCCACTTATTGATCCAATTACCGGCGTTAGGCAAACGGTAGGCTGAAAGTGCAGGGCAAAAGTGATGATAAACAACAAGACAAAGAGCCGCCGCGTAGCACTCCACGCATCTGGCAGGGAAATAACAACAATGAAAAAACGTGCCATTCTGACGATAGCGACTATTGGCTATCTGTCCTATCTCCAGCTGTTTGCTTCACAGAATTTGCCGATGCCGAGCGCGCAGGCAGAACCCTTGATCAACCCGCATCTTGGGACGTTATGTAAGGCCGCGGCTGCCATCAGCTTTGGACGCAACTTCAAGATAATGCAGCTGGACAAAGTGGATGAGCAGGGCGTGGCGTGGGTACATTACCTGCGGCCATCCGACCATTCACGGTGGGCCGTGCGCTGCCGACTGCAGGGAGACCGGGTGATCTGGATGTCAGATAATCCGGATAGCAGTGGGCGCTGGCGCGATGGCCCCGAAGACGAGAAGCTCACCTGGCAAATCAGAAACGACAAGCTGACGATGAAGCTGACCTATCCGGATGGTTCAGGCGATGAGCAAACTTTCAGGCTGGAATAACCAAGTGAAGACCTTATCCGCTCGTGCGAATAAGGTCTTGAGGACTTAACGTGTACCGGCTTTCAGGTCACTGACAAAGGCTTTCAGTTCCGCTAACAATGTGGCGGGATCGTTCTGATTACGTTCAATGATTTTCACAATTGCTGAGCCGGAAATGGCACCCGCCGCGCCCGCCGCAATCGCTTCTCTCACCTGGCTGGCTTCCGAAATACCAAAGCCCTGCAACGGTGGCGCAGCGTGGTATTCGCGCAGTTTATCAATCAAATGATTCAACGGCTGGCTGGCGCGATTCTCAGCACCGGTGACACCTGCGCGAGACAGCAGATAAGTATAACCGCGACCGTGTGAGGCGATCTCACGCAGCAAATCATCATCTGCATTCGGCGGGCAGATGAAGATCGGCGCCACGTTATGACGCATCGCAGCCTGACGGAACGGCGCAGATTCCTCGATCGGCACATCCGCTACCAGCACCGAATCGACGCCGACGGCTTCGCACTGCGCGTAAAAGTTCTCGATGCCTTTGCTGAACACCAGGTTGGCGTACATCAACAATCCAATCGGCAGTTCAGGGTATTTCTGGCGCACGGCGGCAAGGATTTCGAAACACTGCGCGACCGTGGTGCCTGCCGCGAAAGCTCGCAGAGTGGCGCCCTGAATCGTTGGGCCGTCTGCCAGCGGATCGGAGAACGGAATGCCAAGCTCTAACGCATCCGCTCCACCTTCCACCAGCGTGTCGATGATCTTCAGCGACAGTTCAGGGGTCGGATCGCCAAGGGTCACGAAAGGCACAAAGGCGCCTTCTTTCTTCGCCGACAGACGTTGAAACAGCTGATTATAACGTTCCATCAGATCTCTCCCTTAGCTTTCAAAATATCGTGAACGGTGAAGATGTCTTTGTCGCCGCGACCGGAAAGGTTAACTACCAGCAACTGCTCTTTCTCTGGGTTTTCGCGGATCATTTTCAGCGCATGCGCCAGGGCATGAGAGGATTCCAGGGCCGGAATAATGCCTTCTGCACGGCAAAGCTCTTTAAAGGCTGACAGCGCTTCATCATCAGTAATCGACACATATTCTGCGCGACCAATGCTATTGAGATGGGCATGCTGCGGGCCTACGGATGGGAAGTCGAGTCCCGCCGAAATTGAGTAGGACTCCTCAATCTGGCCTTCTTCGGTCTGCATCATCGGCGCTTTCATACCAAAATAGATACCCACGCGGCCATGCTTAAGGGGCGCACCGTGTTCACCGGTTTCAATGCCGTGACCGGCAGGTTCAACGCCGATCAGACCGACGCTGGTGTCATCAATAAAATCAGCGAACATGCCAATGGCATTCGAACCGCCACCGACACAGGCCAGGATGGCATCAGGCAAACGGCCTTCACGCTCGAGAATCTGCGCTTTGGTTTCTTCACCGATCATACGCTGGAATTCACGTACGATGGTCGGGAACGGATGCGGACCCGCCGCCGTGCCAAGCATATAGTGCGCGGTTTCGTAGCTGCCAGACCAGTCACGCAGCGCCTCGTTACAGGCATCTTTCAGCGTGGCCGAGCCGCTGTGCACCGGAATCACTTCGGCGCCCATCAAACGCATACGGAACACGTTGGGTGACTGGCGCTCAACATCTTTCGCGCCCATGTAAATACGACATTTCATGCCGAGCAGTGCGCAAGCCAGTGCTGAAGCCACACCGTGCTGTCCGGCACCGGTTTCGGCGATGATTTCATTTTTACCCATACGTTTGGCCAGCAGCGCTTGTCCCAGCACCTGGTTAGTTTTGTGCGCACCGCCGTGCAGTAAATCTTCGCGCTTCAGGTACAAACGGGTTTTAGTGCCTTTGGTCAGATTGGTGCACAGCGTCAACGCGGTAGGGCGGCCGGCATAGTTTTTCAGCAGATCGGTGAATTCAGCCTGAAATTCAGGATCGCGCTGCGCTTCCACAAAGGCGCTTTCCAACTGGCGCAGAGCGGGCATCAAGATCTGCGGAACATATTGACCGCCAAACTCGCCAAAGTAGGGATTCAATAACGTAGTCATCTTTCATCTTCCTTATGCGGCCCGCGCATCGGCGGGCGAGCGAAATTAATAGGCGCGCAGCGTGCGGAATACCGCCGCGACTTTACTGGCATCTTTGATGCCGGGCGCGGATTCAACGCCGGAGTTAAAGTCCAGCCCCGCGCAGCCAAGTTGGGCAGCTTCCACGCAGTTGTCTGCGCTTAATCCGCCAGCCAGCAGCACATTGCTCAGATCTTCACCCTGAAGCAATGTCCAGTCGAAGCGCTGTCCGCTGCCGCCCTGGCCATTATCAAACACGTAACGATCAACATGCGGCCAATCGCGTGCTGGAAGGCTGCCGCTGATGCTCAGCGCCTTCCAAATTTTCACCTCTTTAGGCAGGGCGCTGCGCAGTTGTGCGACGAACGCCTGATCTTCATCCCCGTGCAATTGCACTGCGGAAAGTTTAAGTGACGCGGCATGCGTGACAATGTCACTTGCAGAGTTGTTGCGAAATACACCGACATACTTCAGTGGTGCAGCAGCCATTACGTTCTGCGCCTGCTCGGCGCTGACTTTACGCGGTGAGCCTTCAGCAAAATAACGCCGCCATAAATGGCGCCCGCTTCGTGTGCGGTGCGCGCATCTTCAGGTCGGGTCAGGCCACAGACTTTGTTGTCGCCGAGTAATACGCGACGCACGCCGGTGTTGAGATCGGCTTCTTCCATCAGGGCTGAACCAATCAGGAAACCGTTGGCGAAGTGGCTCAGCTCACGGATTTGTGCATAGTTGTGAATGCCAGACTCGCTAATGACCGTCACTCCGTGGCCCAAACGTGCAGCCAGTTGGCGGGTGCGATTCAGGTCAATAGACAGATCGCGCAGGTCGCGGTTATTGATGCCGACCACTTTTGCTTCCAGCGCAATGGCGCGTTCCAGCTCTTCTTCATTACTGACTTCAGTCAGTACGCCCATTTTCAGGCTGTGTGCTACTGCAGCGAGTTGACGATATTGCTCATCATCCAGCACCGACAGCATCAGCAAAATGGCGTCGGCCTGATAATGGCGCGCCAGGTAAATTTGGTAAGGATCGATAATGAAATCTTTGCACAGGACCGGCTGCGTAATTGCGGCGCTGACGATCGGCAGGAATTCAAAATCCCCCTGGAAATATTTCTCGTCAGTTAAGACGGAAACGGCCGAGGCATAATGACGATAGACGCCAGCGATGGCCGCAGGATCAAAATCTTCACGGATCAGACCTTTCGACGGGGAGGCTTTTTTGCATTCCAGGATGAACACGGTGCGCGTGCCGCGCAGCGCATCGTAAAATGGCGTCCTGCAGGCTGCAAGCTGTTCTGGAAAGTCGCCAGCGGCTGCTGTGCCTTGCGTGCTTCAACCCAGACGGCTTTATCCTGAACAATTTTCTCTAAAACGGTGCCCTTGATACTCATCTCATCCTCTCGCTGCCAGAGCAACAACGCGCTCGTAAGCCTGACCACTGCGAATTGCGGTGATGGCGCGCTGTGCGTTGTCGCGCAAATCTTCATTTCCGAATACTTTCAGCAACATTGCGACGTTGACCGCAACGGCCTGCTCATGGGCCGGCTGGCCTTTACCCTGGAGTAAACGCGCCAGAATGTCACGGTTTTCTTCCGGCGTGCCGCCCGCCAGGGCTTCTTTATCATGGTAGCCAAAACCGAAGTCTTCGGGTGTCAGCTGATAACCGGTAATCTCACCGTCACGCAACTCAGCAACCTGAGTTGGGCTGTGCAGCGCCACTTCATCCATACCGCCGCCATGCACCACTGCCGCACGCTGATAGCCGAGTACTTTCAGGGTTTGAGCAATCGGCAGCACCAGTTCCGGGCTGTAAACGCCGATCACTGCCAGCGGGGGGCGCGCCGGATTGATTAATGGACCCAGCACGTTAAACAGCGTGCGGGTTTTTAACTGTTGGCGCACCGGCATCGCGTGACGGAAACCGCTGTGATATTGCGGTGCGAACAGGAAGCAGACATTGAGATCGTCCAGTGCTTTGCGCGCTTTTTCAGCCGGCATATCCAAATCGATGCCAAAGGCGGCCAGCAAGTCGGACGAACCGGATTTGCTCGAAACGCTACGATTGCCATGCTTAGCCACTTTCAACCCGCACGTCGCCGCGACAAACGCACTGGCGGTGGAGATGTTAATGCTGTTACTGCCGTCACCGCCGGTGCCAACGATATCGGCAAAGGTGTAATCGGGGCGCGGGAACGGTTTGGCATCTTCCAGCAGCGCCGTGGCGGCCCCCGCGATCTCTTCCGGGCGCTCGCCACGGACTTTCATGGCAATCAGCGCGGCAGCCAGTTGGGTTGGCTCCAGCTGGCCTTTAATAATGGCGCTAAACAGCTGATGGCTTTCCGCCTGGCTCAGGGTTTGGGCCTGATAAAGTTTTTCCAGAATAGTTTGCATCATAATCTCCCTATTATTTCGTCAGCGCCCAGGCCAGCGTTTGCTCTAACAAACGTGCGCCCTGGGTGGTGAGAATGGATTCAGGGTGGAACTGGAAGCCACACACACGGTCGGCATCGTGGCGCACGGCCATCACCATTCCGTTATAACTGGCGTTAACCGTCAATTCGGCTGGCGTGTTGCTGCCCACCAGCGAGTGATAACGCGCCACTGGCAGTGGATTGCTCAGGCCGGTAAACATCCCTTCACCATCGTGATTAATCGAAGAGGCTTTACCGTGCAGGATCTCGCCTGCCTGGCCAACGTGACCGCCGTAAGCTTCGACAATCGCCTGATGTCCGAGGCAGATGCCGATAATCGGCAGACGACCACGCAGCGCCTGCAGTAACGCGGGCATGCAGCCGGCGTCTTTTGGTGCACCCGGACCTGGCGAGAGCATCAGCACCGGATTTTCCATCTGTTGCAGGCGTTCAATCAGCACATCAGCGGGCACATTGTTGCGGTAAATCACCACGTTGTGGCCAAAGGTACGCAGCTGATCAACGAGGTTGTAGGTAAAGGAGTCGATGTTATCGAGCAGCAGGATATCGGCCATCAGAAAATCTCCTTGCAGTGATGGGCAGTGGCGATGGCACGCAATACCGCGCGCGCTTTGTTGCGGCTTTCATCCGCTTCAGCCTGAGGCTGTGAATCCAGAACGACACCGGCCCCGGCTTGTACCGTGGCAACGCCGTCTTCCACCCATGCGGAGCGGATCACAATGCAGGTATCCAGATCGCCGTGTGCAGTGAAATATCCGACCGCACCACCGTAGCTGCCACGACGCGTGCCTTCTTTCTGCGCAATCAGCTGCATGGCACGCACTTTCGGTGCACCGCTCAAGGTGCCCATGTTCATGCAGGCGCGATACGCATGCAGCACATCGAGGTCGTTACGCAGTGTGCCCACCACACGAGAAACCAGATGCATAACAAATGAGTAGCGATCTACTTTAGTGAGGTCGGCCACATAACGGCTGCCGGGCACGCAGATGCGCGCTAAATCGTTACGTGCCAGATCCACCAACATCAGATGTTCAGCCAGTTCTTTATGGTCGGTGCGCATTTCCAGTTCGATACGGCTGTCGAGATCGCGGTCCAGTGAACCATCGGCATGACGTCCGCGTGGACGCGTCCCGGCAATCGGGTAGATCTCAATCTGACGAGAGGTGGCATCATATTTCAGTGAGCTTTCAGGTGATGCGCCAAACAGTGCAAAGTCCTGATCCTGCATAAAGAACATATACGGGCTGGGATTACTGTGTTTCAGCGTGTCATAAGCGGCCAGCGGAGAAGGGCACGGCAGGGAGAAACGACGTGATGGCACCACCTGGAAGATTTCGCCGATGCGAATCGCTTCCTGCATCTCGCGTACCACTTCGCAATACTCTTCATCACTCTGGTTGGTGCTCAACGCCATCTGTTCAACACGCTGCACTGGCAGTGCGGGGGCAGGCTGTGCCATCTGACCACGAAGTTGCTCAATGCGGCTTTGCAGGCGCTGGAATTCGCTGGTGGACGGGCTAAACAGGCTGGCCTGCAGGCGAGCGGTGCGGGTCTGGTGGTCGATAACCAGTAAAGTTTCGGCCAAATAGAAGCAGTAATCCGGGCAGCTTTGCTCGTTGCGCAGTGCGGGTAAATCTTCGAATCCGGCCACCAGATCATAAGCAAACAGGCCGCCGAGGAACATCGCTTCACGCTCTTCCTCTGGGCTGTTCACCAGCTGCGGAATCAGGCGCAGCGCGTCGAAAACAGACAGTGCTTTCAAACGTGAATCTTCATCGTGCAAACCCTGAGGCAGCGGGAAATGCAGCACGCGGCCATCCGGACGCGCTTCGATTCTGACATCCTGCGGCAGCGCGTCATCCAGAAGTGGCAGAATGGTGCGGCCATTCTCAGACAGCGCCTGTAACGTCACCACGTTACCCAAAGCACTAATGCGCAGGGCGCTATCCACAATCAGTAAGCTTTTCAGATTCTTTTTGCTGTCGATATCGGCGGATTCAAGCAGCAGTGTTGCCGGACGTGCGCCGCAAATTTGATGGAACACTGCGGCCGGATCTTCGCGGTAGGGCGCGGTACCGGTAATCAACTTCAATGTAGGTTTCGCATTTGCCATTATTGTAATCTCTGAATTTCGCTCAAAAAAAAGCCCGCTCGGTGGCGGGCTCAGGTATCTGCACAGCGGTTACGCAAGATGTGCACGACGACGTTGCCCGTTTAGGGGAACATCGCGCCACCAACCTTTTGCATGCGTACCAAACATAGCCATGATGAAATACCCGTTACGTGTGAACTTGTGTACTAGTTAACTGGTTCAGGCGAAAAAAGTCAATACCCTTTTTCAGTCAGGGTCAAAATCGTTATTATGCCTGCCGAGTTAAGCCGTTGCTGGAGTCACCTTGTCGGATATTGCCCGTTTTCCCCTTTACGATTTACACAGTCATACCCAAGCGTCTGATGGTTTGTTAACCCCTACTGCGTTAGTGCAGCGTGCCGTCGAGATGAAAGTGGGCGTGCTGGCCATTACCGATCACGACACCGTTGCCGGTGTGGCGGAAGCGCAAGCCGTGGTGCAGCAACAGGATCTGCCGATTCGTATCCTGGCGGGCTTGGAAGCCTCAACGCTGTGGGAAAACCACGAAATTCATATTGTGGGTTTGAACGTGGATTGCCAGCACCCGGCATTGACATCATTTCTGGCACACCAGCATCAATGCCGTGCAGAACGCGCACAGTTGATCGCCGAAAGGTTAGACCGGGCACGCATTCCCGATGCGCTAGCGGGGGCACAGCGTTTGGCGCAGGGCGGTGTCATCACCCGGGGGCATTTCGCCCGTTATCTGGTTGAGATCGGCAAAGCCGATAATATGGCGCAGGTGTTTAAGAACTATCTCGCCCGAGGGAAACCGGCTACGTGCCGCCGCAATGGTGTACAATTAAACAAGCTATTGATGCCATTCATCATTCTGGCGGCGTCGCGGTACTTGCGCATCCGGCCCGCTATGGTTTGTCCGCCAAATGGCTTAAACGTTTGGTTGCCCATTTTGCGGAAGTCGGTGGTGATGCAATGGAAGTGGCGCAGTGTCAGCAGGCACCCAACGAACGCACGCAGCTCGCAACTTATGCACGTGACAATCAGCTGGCAGCATCGCAGGGATCCGATTTTCACCAACCTGTCCGTGGATAGAACTGGGGCGCAAACTATGGCTGCCGGGCGGCGTTGAACCCGTTTGGGAACGCTTTCCCGCGCTGGCGCCAGCCGTGGCTATTGCAGACAGGTGATATGAGGTTTTTATGAGTCAACTTTTTCACATTCATCCCGATAACCCGCAACCGCGCCTTGTGAATCAAGCGGTGGATTATCTCAATAAAGGTAGTGTGATTGTCTATCCAACCGATTCCGGTTACGCGCTCGGTTGTCGTTTGGAAGAGAAGAATGCCATGGAGCGAATCTGTCGTATTCGCCAGTTAGATGGCAATCACAACTTTACGCTGATGTGCCGCGATCTGTCTGAACTGTCGACCTACTCACAGGTGGACAACACCGCGTTTCGCATATTGAAAAACAATACGCCAGGCAACTACACGTTTATTCTCAAAGCGACCAAGGAAGTGCCGCGTCGTTTGATGAATGACAAGCGTAAAACCATCGGTCTGCGCGTGCCGTCAAATCCGGTAGCGCTGGCGCTGCTCGAACGTCTGAATGAGCCGATGATGTCTACCTCGCTCATGTTGCCAGGCAATGACTTCACCGAATCCGATCCGGAAGAGATTCAGCACAGCATTGGTAAGCTGGTGGATCTGATCATTGATGGCGGCACATTGGGCCAGCAGCCAACAACCGTGATCGATCTCACCAGCGATGTACCCGTCGTAGTACGTGAAGGGGTGGGCGACACGCGCCCATTCCTCTAATCACGCGTGGTCAGGCGGCGTTAAGGTCGTCTGGCCAATATTTTGTTCCAGCCAATGTCTGAAATCTCCGTACGGAATATACAGCGAGACATCTTTCAGGATGACTTGCTTACTGCGTACATTGGATATTTCATGGCTGTATCCGACAATCACGCCGCCAATTGTCTGATCAGCATTATATACCGCGCCCCCCGACATTCCCTGCACCACCCCAGCATTTGATGCCATTGCCATGCACGGTTTTTTATTCCATTTATTGGTGATAGCGGTGCGCGCTAAATTAACGCCGCTCGATTCCACCGGCATGGCTGAAATAAAGCTGTAACCGTACATCTTAATGGGTTCACCGACTTTGCTGGTACGGAATTTCGCCAGCGTCTCAGGGCTATTCTTGTGGTAGATAATGGCGACATCGCAATAGGGATGATATGCCTTCACTCGCTGCACGGCGGTGGTGGCAACGTGAGCTGCTGTCAGGCTATATTCAGGCGTGAGTGGAATGGTCGTGCCGAGGATGCCCAAACCCAGTACTGTCGGGATGCCCGTCACGCTCATATCAACGTGTTCAAGCGCCGTACGACTGTACTCAGTGTGGCCCACGGAACAACCGCTCAGTGCCAGCGCCGCGAGCGCAGGCCAAAGCAGAGAGGTTCTCATGATAGTTATCTTCTTTTAAGCATGTCAGTAAAATCCCTGGTGAAGATTTTCGACATGCAAATTAAATTCATTCCGTGAATGAATAAACGCGTCATTCCCTGCGTGCGTCGGTTTATATTATCAACGAAACTGCACTGCGTTCGTTAATAGCTTGTTAGAGAAACGAGTGTAAATAGTAAAGGTGATAGTTTTATTAATACGACACACTGGATTTCAGGCTTAAATTTTACACAGATTTTCCATCAGAACAATTCATGAAATTTAATATGAATCAAATAATGTGAAAATACAGACTTAATCCAACCTGCAGTGCCAATAAACTGCTAATTTAAATTTACTGGCGTAATGAAGCTTATTTATCCGGGTTAAATAGATTTTTATCCTGTTTTGTGGTTTGGCTTTAGGTTTTATGTTTGAGATTATCCTTAAGCGTGGTGCGCAATGCTGGCAGACCAGTCTTGAAAAGCGCTAATGTATCACGAGGCTGAAGTGGGGATAATCACCAGGCGGATAGTGCCGCCAGCAAGTGATAAAAATTCAGTGACTTGGCGCAAGGTGATGGGAAGTGTGGTTGGTGTATTAATCAGTTGCGTAAATGTATAGGCGCATGGCCCTGAAAGGATGACGCAGCCTTTGGCCTTTATTATCGGCAGCAAAGGAAAAGGTGTTAACGAAACTTGCGTTAGTGTAAAATCGCGGGCCGCCTGAGATGGCTTGAGCGATGCTCGGCGGTAACAGATTCTGATATGGGAACTGGTAATCCCTGTATCGTACCTCTTCTTACCACGACGCCTGGGAAGGCGACAACGAGGCATCTCCATGAGTGAGAAACTACAAAAAGTATTAGCGCGTGCCGGTCACGGTTCGCGCCGCGAAATCGAAACGATGATTTCAGCCGGACGCGTTAGCGTTGATGGCAAGCTGGCGACGCTGGGCGATCGCATCGAAAGTGATAAATCCCTAAAAATTCGTATTGATGGCCATCAGGTCTCGATTGCTGAGTCAGCGACCGAAGTGTGTCGCGTGCTGGCCTATTACAAACCTGAAGGTGAGTTGTGTACCCGTAATGATCCCGAAGGCCGCCCGACGGTGTTTGATCGTCTGCCGCGTCTGGTGGGTTCACGTTGGATCGCTGTTGGCCGTCTGGACGTTAACACCTGCGGACTGATGTTGTTCACCACTGATGGTGAACTGGCGAATCGCCTGATGCACCCGAGCCGTGAAGTAGAGCGTGAATATGCAGTGCGCGTATTCGGCGAAGTGGATGACGATAAGATTCGTCAGTTGAGCAAAGGCGTACAGTTAGAAGATGGTCCTGCCTCGTTCAAAACCATTAAATTTGCCGGCGGTGAAGGGATCAACCAGTGGTACAACGTGACGCTGACTGAAGGTCGTAACCGTGAAGTGCGTCGCCTGTGGGAAGCCGTGGGTGTGCAGGTGAGTCGTCTGATGCGCGTGCGTTACGGTGATATTCAATTGCCTAAAGGCTTACCACGCGGTGGCTGGATGGAAATGGAATTACCTGCGGTGAACTACCTGCGAACACTGGTGGGCCTGCCGGAAGAGACGGTGACCAAAATTTCGGTTGAGAAGGATCGTCGTCGTACTAACGCTAATCAGATCCGTCGTGCGGTTAAACGCCATAGCAATGTGAGCGGTAGCCCACGTCGTACGGGTGGGAGCAGCAGTAGCCGCACGAAGGATAACAGTGGCGCGACTACCGGTCGCAGTGGCACCCCTACCAGCCGCAGCGGCGCTGCCAGCACTCGCGCGGGTACTTCTACCGGTCGTGCGGGTACTTCTACCGGACGCGCGGGTACTTCTACTGGTCGTGCTGGTACTTCTACCGGTCGCAGCGGCGGCGGCAGTAAGAAGCGCGGTTCCTGATATCGATTTGACGCCGCATAATGCGGCGTCAATCTTTACCAATCAATTCCCTGCTGCGCTTGAATTCCCGCATCAAAAGCATGTTTTACCGGACGCATCTCAGTCACGGTATCTGCCAAATCTAATAATGTTCGATGACAACCTCGTCCGGTAATGATCACGCTCTGCTGCCCAGGACGTTGATTTAAAGCCTGCACCAGCTCATCCAGATCCAAATAATCCATGCTCACCATGTAGGTGATTTCGTCCAGAATCACCAAATCAATGTGCGGGTCCGCCAGCATACGGCGAGCTTCTTGCCACACCAGCTGGCAGGCAGTGGTGTCCGTTTCCCGGTTCTGCGTATCCCAGGTGAAGCCGGTGGCCATCACCTGAAATTCAACACCATGCTGCTCCAGCAGATTGCGTTCGCCATTCGGCCATTCACCTTTAATAAACTGCACGGCAGCAACGCGATTACCGTGCCCACAAGCACGCAGCGCCGTGCCAAAGGCGGCGGTGGTTTTGCCTTTGCCGTTACCGGTGAACACCATCAAAATGCCGCGCGTTTCAGTGGCGGCGGCAATACGTGCATCAACCTGTTCTTTTAAACGCTGCTGTCGTTGCTGATGACGATCACTCATGCGCTGGCTGGCCCCGGCTTTCGTCCCGGCTGCGCATCAAACTGGTGCCGGTTTTACGGCGGCTGTCGTCGCCCATTAAATAGAGGTACAGCGGCATCAAATCAGCAGGGGTTTTGAGCAAGTTAGCATTTTCTTCCGGAAAGGCGCTGGCGCGCATTTTGGTACGCGTGCCGCCAGGATTGATGCAATTTACCCGCAGATGGCGATTTTTATACTCATCGGCCAGTACCTGCATCATGCCTTCGGTGGCGAATTTTGATACGGCATACGCCCCCCATCCAGCCCGACCGGTGCGGCCTACGCTCGAGGTGGTAAACACCAGCGAACCGGCATCAGATTTCAGCAGCAGTGGCAGCAATGCCTGGGTTAAATAGAAGGTAGCATCGAGATTGATCTGCATCACCTGTCGCCAAACCGCAGGATCGAGTTCGGCTAACGGGACGATTTCACCGAGAATCCCGGCATTGTGCAGCACGCCATCCAGGCGTGGTACCTGAGCGGCAATGTCATCGGCGATCTGAGCGCAGCTCTCCGGTGTAGCGTGCGACAAGTCCAGTAGCAAATGAGACGCGGGCTGTTTGTTGAGCTGGTTGATAGCCTGTTCAGTCTGCTGCAGCGTTTCGGCGTTGCGGCCCATCAGAATGACGCGCGCGCCATAGCGCGCATAGGTGAGCGCCGCTTCACGGCCAATGCCGTCTGAAGCGCCGGTGACCAGGATAATGCGATTTTCCAGCAGATCGCTTTTCGGTTGATAATGCACAGCGATGTCCTTTGGCAAGTCAGAGGGTTTTTGGCTTTATGCCTCAATTTGCCGCAAGGTGCAATCACCACGCCTCGCATTCTGTGCCGCTTGCGGGCATTTCAGGCGACGAATGTCTATAAAGCGGGTAAACTCAGCCATTGTTTGTAATTCACTGTTTAATAAGGCGGCAGAATGGATTTACTCTCCAGTTATGGATTATTTCTGGCCAAGGCCGTTACCGTGGTGGTGGCGTTCGCAGCTATTGTTCTGATTGTGCTAAATGCTGCACTGCGTAAACGCCAAAGTGGCGGACAGCTGCGTTTAACCCATCTCGACGATGATTATCGTGAAATGAAAGAAGATCTGCAGCTGGCGAAGATGAAGCCGCAGGCGCAAAAAGTGTGGCTGAAGCAACATAAAAAAGAAGAGAAGCAAAAAGCCAAAACCGAGAAGCGCAATGCTAAAGCCGGCGTGAGCGAAGCGGTTAAGCCGACACTGTACGTGCTGGAATTCAAAGGCAGTATGGATGCGGGCGAAGTCAGCTCTTTGCGAGAAGAAATTTCCGCGGTGCTTGCGGTGGCGGTGCCGGGTGATGAAGTCCTGTTACGACTGGAAAGTCCGGGCGGCGTGGTGCACGGTTACGGCCTGGCAGCCTCACAGTTGCAGCGTCTGCGTGACGCGGGCCTGCAGTTAACGGCAGTGGTCGATAAAGTGGCGGCCAGCGGGGGCTATATGATGGCTTGTGTTGCCGATCGTATTGTTGCGGCGCCATTCTCCATTATCGGCTCAATTGGCGTGGTCGCTCAGATCCCCAACTTTAACCGTCTGCTGAAACGCAATGATATAGATGTGGAGTTACATACCGCTGGCCAATATAAGCGTACGCTGACTTTGTTTGGCGAGAACACCGATGAAGGTCGTGAAAAATTCCAGGAAGATCTCAACGAAACCCATTTGCTGTTCAAAGACTTCGTTCAGCAGATGCGCCCGTCCCTAGATTTGGAAAAAGTCGCGACGGGAGAACACTGGTACGGTCGTCAGGCGCTGGATTTAGGCCTGATCGATGAAATCGGCACCAGCGATGCACTGATTATCAAACAGATGGATCGCTTTAACGTGCTGGGCGTGCACTTTGCGCGCAAGAAGAAAATGATGGACCGTTTCACCAACAGCGCCAGTTTGGCGGCTGAGCGGTTAATTCTGAAAATATGGCAGCGCGGTGACAAGCCGCTGTTGTAAATCAGCCCGGCATACGCCGGGCTTTTTTATGCCAGGTGATATTGCGCAGAGAGCGCCACGGCGAGGTGCTTAAAGACGTTGAACACCACGGTGGTTTTTGCAGTGGGCAGGCCTTCTTTATCTAAGAAATAGGGCCCACGAAACACCAATACCTCGCCCTGCTGAATCACATCATTGGCTTCCATGCCGGCTAAATAATCATCATGCTGTTTGATCATTTGATTGGCTATTTCCAGTAACGCCTGGCGTGAAATGGATTCCGTTTCGGCTAACATTGTTCACCTCTTTTTTGACAGCAATTGTTCTCCTTCTATATTACTAGCGAGTCGCAGTGCGCATCAAATCAGTCTCTGCCAGCAAAACTGGCGCAAAATTAACCAGAATGCTAATTAAGTTGCGTAACGGATTTTATCAGGTAGAGTGTGGGCGATTCAGCTTTCAGGGAGATCACACCCGGATGTGTGATGTCGTCAGATGGAAAACCCGCTTCTAATCATAAAGTTGCATAAGTCGATGCAATCTGACCTGAGATTACCCCCGCTGCCTTGAAAAGTGAAAAGCAGGCAGCAATATTGAACCCATTGGGTTTTGGGGCATCGAATCCTCTCCCGTTTATCAGGACGTTTCAATTAGGTAAAGGTACATATGGGTAAATCACTCGTAATCGTTGAGTCCCCGGCAAAGGCCAAAACAATCAATAAATACCTCGGTAATGACTACGTGGTGAAATCCAGTGTCGGTCATATCCGTGATTTGCCGACCAGCGGTTCAACTGCCCGTAAAAGTACCGACGGGGAAAAGGCGAAAACAGGAAAAAAGGTCAAGAAAGATGAGAAGGTCGCTCTCGTCAACCGTATGGGTGTTGATCCCTGGCATGGTTGGGAAGCGGATTATCAAATTCTGCCTGGCAAAGAGAAAGTCGTTGCCGAACTGAAAAGCCTTGCCGCAGATGCCGACCACATCTATCTCGCAACGGATCTCGACCGCGAAGGGGAAGCCATTGCCTGGCACCTGCGGGAAGTGATCGGTGGTGATGAAAAGCGTTTCAGCCGCGTGGTGTTTAACGAAATCACCAAGAATGCGATTCGTCAGGCATTTGAAAAGCCGGGCGAACTGAACATCGAGCGCGTCAATGCTCAGCAAGCGCGTCGTTTTATGGACCGTGTAGTGGGTTACATGGTTTCTCCGCTGCTGTGGAAAAAAATTGCGCGTGGTTTGTCTGCTGGTCGTGTTCAGTCGGTGGCTGTGCGTCTGGTGGTTGAACGCGAGCACGAAATCAAAGCCTTCGTGCCAGAAGAGTACTGGGAAATCGACGCTGATTTCACGACTCCGAAAGGTGACGATCTGGCGATGCAGGTGACGCATCAAGGCGATAAAGCTTTCCGCCCGGTTAACCGTGAGCAGACACACGCTGCGGTGGCCGTTTTACAGAAGGCCCGCTTCGATGTGCTGGATCGTGAAGATAAGCCGACCAGCAGCAAACCTTCAGCACCTTTTATTACCTCGACGCTGCAACAAGCGGCGAGCACACGCCTCGGTTATGGCGTGAAAAAACCATGATGATGGCACAGCGCCTGTATGAAGCGGGTCACATCACCTATATGCGTACTGACTCCACCAATTTGAGCCAGGATGCGGTGGCCATGGCGCGTGGCTTTGTGGAGACGAGTTTTGGTAAGAAGTATTTGCCAGATTCTCCGATCACTTACGCTAATAAAGAGAATTCCCAGGAAGCGCACGAAGCGATTCGTCCTTCTGATGTCAATATCCAGTCAGAACAGCTGAAGGATATGGAAGCTGATGCACAGAAACTGTATCAGCTGATCTGGCGTCAGTTTGTCGCCTGCCAGATGGTGCCGGCTCAGTATGATTCGACGACGCTAACGGTGGGTGCAGCAGACTTTAAACTGAAAGCCAAAGGGCGCACGCTGCGTTTCGACGGCTGGACCAGAGTGATGTCTGCCTTGCGCAAGAACGATGAAGATTTAACGTTGCCACCGGTAAACGTTGGGGATTCGTTGGATCTCAAAGAACTGATGCCAAGCCAGCACTTCACCAAACCGCCTGCGCGCTTCAGTGAAGCTTCTCTGGTACGCGAACTGGAAAAACGCGGCATCGGACGTCCATCAACCTACGCATCAATCATCTCCACGATTCAGGATCGCGGTTATGTGCGGGTGGAAAACCGTCGCTTCTATGCCGAGAAAATGGGTGAGATCGTCACCGATCGTCTGGAACAGAATTTCCGTGAGCTGATGAACTATGACTTCACCGCGCGCATGGAGAACAGTCTTGACCAGGTCGCGAATAATGAAGCGCAGTGGAAAGCGGTACTGGATTCCTTCTTCAGCGATTTCAGCCAGCAGTTAGGTCAGGCTGAGAAAGATCCGGAAGAGGGCGGAATGCAGCCGAACCAGATGGTGCTGACCACGATTGACTGCCCGACTTGTAGCCGTCAAATGGGTATCCGCACCGCCAGTACGGGCGTATTCCTGGGTTGTTCGGGTTATGCATTGCCGCCGAAAGAGCGCTGCAAGCAGACCATCAATCTGATCCCGGAAAACGAAGTGCTCAACATTTTGGAAGGCGATGATGCTGAAACCAATGCGTTGCGCGCCCGTCGTCGTTGCCAGAAATGCGGCACGGCAATGGACAGCTACCTGATCGATAACCAGCGTAAACTTCACGTCTGCGGCAACAACCCAGAATGTGATGGCTACGAAATCGAACAGGGCGAATTCCGCATCAAGGGTTATGACGGTCCGATCGTTGAGTGTGAAAATGTGGTTCCGAGATGCACCTGAAAATGGGACGTTTCGGTAAATACATGGCGTGTACCAACGACGAATGTAAAAACACCCGTAAAATTCTGCGTAATGGTGACGTTGCGCCGCCGAAGGAAGATCCGGTGCCGCTGCCAGAGCTGGCGTGTGAAAAGTCGGATGCCTACTTTGTGTTGCGTGACGGTGCGGCAGGCGTATTCCTGGCGGCTAACACCTTCCCGAAATCGCGTGAAACTCGTGCACCGCTGGTGGAAGAGTTGCAACGCTTTGCTGACCGCTTGCCTGAGAAGCTGAAGTATCTGGCTGAAGCGCCAGCAGCCGATCCGGAAGGCAATAAAACGTTAGTGCGTTTTAGTCGCAAAACCAAGCAGCAGTACGTCTCCTCGGAAAAAGACGGCAAAGCCACGGGTTGGTCGATGTTCTATATCGACGGTAAGTGGCAGGAAGCGAAGAAGTAATTCCCCTCAAGGCCAGCATCTGCTGGCCTTTTCATCATCCTTATAGCTAATCGTTCTACATTCTTTCTTTAACTGATATAGTAGTTATAGCTTTTTTTCGTTTCGCTGACCTGCTCTCCCTCCTCAAACCTTAATCAAGGCGGAAACACGTCTGCAGGGATTGCTCCTCTGTCGCTACCGGGAAGATATAACTATGAAATTGCAGCAGTTGCGTTACATCGTCGAAGTGGTTAATCACAACCTCAACGTCTCATCCACCGCCGAGGGGTTATATACCTCGCAGCCGGGCATCAGTAAGCAAGTCCGTATGCTGGAAGATGAACTCGGCGTGCAGATTTTTGCGCGTAGCGGGAAACACCTCACTCAGGTAACGCCAGCGGGTGAAGAAATCATCCGTATCGCGCGCGAAGTGCTATCAAAGGTTGATGCAATTAAATCGGTAGCAGGGGAGCATACCTGGCCTGACAAAGGCTCACTGTATGTTGCCACCACCCACACTCAGGCGCGTTATGCCTTGCCTGGCGTGATTAAAGGGTTTATCGAGCGCTACCCGCGCGTATCGCTTCATATGCACCAGGGCTCGCCCACACAAATTGCGGAAGCCGTATCAAAGGGCAATGCTGACTTTGCCATTGCGACAGAAGCACTGCATTTGTACGACGACCTGATTATGCTGCCTTGCTATCACTGGAATCGCGCCATTGTCGTGACGCCCGATCATCCACTGGCAGGTAAATCGAATGTCACGATCGAAGAGCTTGCTGACTTCCCTCTGGTGACTTACACCTTTGGTTTTACCGGCCGTTCTGAGCTGGATACCGCGTTCAACCGGGCAGGATTGACGCCACGTATCGTGTTTACGGCCACCGATGCGGATGTGATCAAAACTTATGTTCGCTTAGGGCTGGGTGTGGGTGTCATTGCGAGTATGGCGGTAGACCCGGTTTCCGATCCTGATCTGGTGCGGATAGAAGCTTCAGAAATTTTTACTAATAGTACAACCAAAATTGGCTTTAGACGCAGTACCTTCCTGCGCAGCTATATGTATGATTTTATTCAACGTTTTGCACCGCATTTGACCCGTGATGTCGTGGATGCCGCGGTCGCATTACGGACGAATGATGACATCGAAGCCATGTTCCGCGATATCAAATTACCCTTCAAATAATCCCCTAAGTCATTATTTTGCCAAGGTGTCCAGTGGGCACCTTCTGAATCCCGCCCCGGTTAGCGCCACAAGATTCTCAAAAAAATTCATTATTTTTTTGTAAATGAAACATCGATCACATGTTTTTTCATTGTTATTTCTTAAATGAGAAACAGTACACATTTTTTACGTTGCTACTTTGCGGACCGCCAGGAATATTCCCATACTCCAGTTAACAACTGATGAAGAAGGGCTTTTTGACTGGTCCTTTAAATTAAACTCAAATTTAGATTGGTACTAATTAAGTTTTAACTCAAATTTACAATGTATGTATTAGATGAATAGTTTGATCAGTAATTAAATTTATCTCATCAATTATTCGGGCTTTGATAAATAGCGTTAATCGTTGTGCTCAATAAAAATAACTGGATTTTCGGACTTAACAAGTTTAGGATTCGTCCTAAATCTTAATCGTTATCAACAATCGTTTTATTGAGAGTGATTATCAAAAACTATGAATACTAGACTGACTGTACAACAAGATTTCCGTACTAAAACCGCCAAGGTTGAACGCTCAGGTAACGTGCGTCGCAAAGCTTGGTTGACCGTCTTCGCTGCTTCAGCACTGTTCTGGGTAGTGGTGGCATTGATGATTTGGCGTATGTGGGGTTAAGCCATGTGGGCAAATACACTCAGCCGTAAGTCTCCGGTTTCTGCGCGTCAGCCGAACACGTCAACGTGCAAAGCGAAAGAAGTAAAGAGCGCTGAACAGCCTGTGGCGATTCCTGCGTCGTGGGAACTGAGTGAGAATCAGCGTAACTTTATCGAATCTTTCATGGATCCGAAGTCGAAATAACGCAGTTTGCGTTCTGTTCTATATATAGACATCTATACCTCTCTTTGCCGGATTATCCGGTGGGCAGTTTAAAAGCCCGTCCTTTAACACTCAGCATTAAAAAAACGGTGTCATCAGTACAAAGCTGAAGACGATGGACTTTTTTTGCCCGAAATCCGGGAGGGAGTGCCTCAATGAATACAACGACTTTTTCATGGTTTAGCGTATATGCCTTTTCATTTGCATTTTGGGCTGCCGCCGTGTGGGCGATGATGTAATCCAATAACTCAAATTGTAATGACTTTTATTAATGCCCCGACAAACGTCGGGGCATTTTTGTTTGTGCCTTTATGTGTCATTTCGTGTTGTTATCAAATCGTTAACGACAATGTGGTCTATCTTTACTCTAAACCTTGTGGTTATTGAGGTTTAAAGAGAGGCCCATAAAAGGAGGAGCTATGTCGTTTACGTTACGCGAGCAAAGTCAGGATACGCTGGCCGTTCGGGCAAAAAAATATTATTACTACAGCCTGCCTAAAGCCGCCCAGCAACTGGGCAACATCGATCGCTTACCCAAATCAATGAAAGTGCTGCTGGAAAATCTCCTGCGCTGGCAGGATGGCGATTCCGTTACCGCAGAAGATATCGAGGCGCTGGTTGCCTGGCAGAAAGATGCCCATGCCGATCGCGAAATAGCCTATCGCCCAGCACGCGTATTAATGCAGGACTTTACCGGCGTCCCGGCGGTGGTGGATCTCGCCGCAATGCGTGAAGCCGTGAAACGCCTCGGTGGCGATGTAGCCAAAGTGAATCCGTTATCACCGGTCGATTTGGTTATAGACCACTCGGTGACGGTGGATCACTTTGGTGATGAAGAAGCATTCGAAGAAAACGTACGCCTGGAAATGGAACGCAACCACGAACGCTACGTATTTCTGCGTTGGGGGCAAAAAGCCTTTAATCGCTTCCGCGTGGTGCCACCCGGCACCGGCATCTGCCACCAGGTGAATCTGGAATACCTCGGAAAATCAGTCTGGCATGAAACCCAAGACGGGAAGGAAGTGGCTTATCCGGATACTTTAGTGGGTACAGACTCCCATACCACCATGATTAACGCACTTGGCGTCTTAGGATGGGGTGTCGGCGGAATTGAAGCGGAAGCCGCGATGCTGGGGCAACCGGTTTCCATGCTGATTCCCGATGTTGTGGGCTTTAAACTCACCGGCAAACTCCGCGCGGGCATCACCGCCACCGATCTGGTATTAACCGTGACGCAGATGTTGCGTAAACACGGCGTGGTAGGCAAATTTGTCGAATTCTATGGTGACGGTTTGGCGGATCTTCCGCTGGCTGACCGCGCAACCATTGCTAATATGGCGCCGGAATATGGCGCAACCTGCGGCTTTTTCCCAATCGATGACGTGACCCTGAGTTATATGACGTTAACTGGCCGTGATGCCGAGCAGGTCGAACTGGTCGGCGAATATGCCAAAAAACAGGGTATGTGGCGTAACCCTGGCGATGAACCGGTGTTCACCAGCACCTTAGCGCTGGATATGGCAGAGGTTGAATCCAGCCTTGCCGGGCCGAAGCGGCCGCAGGATCGTGTCTCTTTAGGTGATGTCCCAGCTGCCTTTGACGCCAGTAATGAGCTTGAAGTGAATCACGCGCAAAAAGCGCATAAATCGGTCAACTATCTCGACAGCGAGACCGGTGAAAGTTATCAGTTAGAAGACGGCGCGGTGGTTATCTCCGCGATCACCTCCTGTACCAATACCTCGAATCCCAGCGTATTGATGGCGGCTGGCCTGTTGGCCAAAAAAGCGGTTGAGCGTGGTCTGATGCGCAAACCCTGGGTTAAAGCCTCGCTGGCGCCGGGTTCAAAAGTGGTCTCGGACTATCTCGCGGTGGCACAACTGACACCTTATTTAGATGAACTGGGCTTTAACCTCGTGGGCTATGGGTGTACCACCTGCATTGGTAACTCCGGCCCACTTCCGGATGAGATTGAAAGCGCCATTAAAGAGGGTGATCTCACGGTCGGCGCGGTGTTATCAGGTAACCGTAACTTTGAAGGGCGCATCCATCCCCTGATCAAAACCAACTGGCTGGCATCACCGCCGCTGGTGGTAGCCTACGCGCTGGCAGGGAACATGAAGTTAAACCTGCAAAGCCAGCCGCTTGGGCAGGATCGGCAGGGGAATGATGTATTCCTGAAAGACATCTGGCCATCGCCGGATGAGATTGCCGCTGCGGTGCAGCAGGTCACCAGCGACATGTTCCATAAAGAGTACGCTGAAGTCTTTGACGGTACGCCAGAGTGGCAACAAATCAAAGTCAGTGAAGCGGCGACTTACGATTGGGATGAAGGCTCAACCTACATTCGCTTATCGCCGTTCTTTGACGACATGCAAAAACGCCGGAACCGGTTCAGGATATCAGAGGTGCCCGCATTCTGGCGATGCTCGGTGATTCAGTCACCACTGACCACATTTCACCGGCCGGCAGCATCAAAGCGGAAAGCCCTGCCGGACGCTATTTGCTCTCCCACGGTGTCGAGCGTACCGATTTCAACTCGTACGGATCGCGCCGTGGTAACCATGAAGTAATGATGCGAGGTACGTTCGCCAACATCCGTATTCGCAACGAAATGGTGCCGGGCGTGGAAGGGGGCTATACCAAACACTTCCCCAGCAATGAGCAGCTGGCGATTTATGACGCGGCCATGAAGTATCAGGCCGAAGGCGTGCCGCTGGCGGTGATCGCCGGGAAGGAGTATGGATCTGGATCCAGTCGTGACTGGGCCGCGAAGGGACCGCGCTTGCAAGGCGTACGCGTCGTTATTTCAGAATCGTTTGAGCGTATTCACCGTTCTAATCTGATTGGTATGGGGATTCTGCCGCTGGAATTCCCTGCAGGCGTGACGCGTAAAACATTGGGATTAACCGGTGAGGAGTTCATTGATGTCGAAAGCCTTTCCCAGTTGAAACCAGGTTGTACAGTCAATGTCACGTTGACGCGCGTCGATGGTAAAAAAGAGACGCTGGAAACACGCTGCCGTATCGATACCGGCAACGAGCTGACGTATTATCAGAACGACGGTATTTTGCACTATGTGATACGTAACATGCTGAACTAAAGAGAAAGCCGGGAGATTTCCCGGCTTTTACTGTCTGCTTTATGATTTTGGCAGCAGGTGACCCATTTTTTCTGCTTTGGTATCGAGGTAGTGCGCATTTTTGGGATTGCGCCCAACGACCAGAGGTACCCGCTCAACAATGTTAATTCCCGCTTCGCTCAGAATCTCAACTTTGCGTGGGTTATTGGTTAACAGACGAACTTCATTGACGCCCAACAGCTTGAACATGTCGGCGCACAGGGTGAAATCACGCTCATCAGCGGCAAAGCCCAACTGATGATTCGCTTCCACAGTGTCGTACCCTTTATCCTGCAGGGCATAAGCACGGATCTTGTTCAGCAGACCGATATTGCGACCTTCCTGGCGGTGATATAACAGCACGCCACGACCCTCTTCAGCGATAGCAGCGAGTGCCGCTTCTAGCTGAAAACCACAGTCGCAACGCAGGCTGAACAACGCGTCACCGGTAAGACACTCGGAGTGAACGCGCGCCAGAGCGGGATTGTGGTCGCTGACATCACCGTAAACCAGCGCGACATGATCCTGGCCGGTTGCCAGTTCTTCAAAACCAACCATCAGGAAATCTCCCCATGGCGTGGGCAGTTTGGCTTCTGCTACCCGTTTAAGCTGCATGTGACTCTCCAGAACCTTCAGAGGATGCGCTATCATCATGATAACGCACGGGCCCGATTGGCCCGACAAAACTGACAATATTGTGCCACAACCTGTACCCGGGCCGTTAATCAGTCAGAGTTATTGTAGTGATAAAGCACAATTATCTAAGCTGCAACGGGTATGTTATTCTTTTTTCAGCTAAAGTTATGCACGCCGCGCTGTTTTGGGCGGATCTAAAAGGAAACGGATGTTTAAAATAGCGCAACGCACCACCCTAGGAATGCTTTTGTTAATCATCATGCCGGTTGGCGTCTGGCTCTCCGGTTGGCAATGGCAACCGGGCGAAAGTGGCGCATTTTTACGGGTATTGTTTTGGATGACCGAAACCGTCACCAGCCCGTGGGGGGTGCTCACCAGCCTTATCCTCAGTGGCTGGGTGTTATGGTGTTTACGCTTTCGGTTAAAACCCGCCATTTTGCTGATTATCTTTATGAACGGCGCGATTCTCGCTGGCCAGTACACTAAATCCTTCATCAAAGAGCAGGTTCAGGAACCCCGGCCTTATGTGGTTTGGCTGGAGAAAAGCCACGGCATTGATGAAGCGGAGTTTTATCAGCAAAACCGTCAGGGGCGCAGTCAGCTGGTGTCGACCTTGTTGGCTAATGACACGCAGCTGCCGCAATGGCTGAAAAACCACTGGGCCTTTGAAACCGGCTTTGCCTTTCCTTCAGGACACACCATGTTTGCCGCCAGCTGGGCACTGTTGGTGATTGGCTTGCTGTGGCCACGACGTCACATTATTACCGTGGTGGTGCTGTTTGCCTGGGCAACCATGGTGATGGGGAGCCGTTTGCTGCTGGGGATGCACTGGCCGCGCGATTTAGTGATCGCCACATTAATTTCCTGGCTGCTGGTGACCGTGGCGACCTGGCTGGCGCAACGTTTTTGCGGTCCGCTTACCGTTCCACGCGAAGAGCAGCAGGAGATCGCACAGCGTGATGATGCATTGTAATTTCTGCATGCGCCCCCATATGATTGATTGCGCTTACAGAAAATGCACCAAGTGATGCGCTGATAAGCAGCATCGGCGGCACTTTTTTGGCATACTTCTACTGGATAACCTCACGACAGGACGCATTGTGAAATATTTGCTGATTTTTCTCGTGGTTTTGGTCATTTTTATCATCTCCGTCACACTGGGAGCGCATAACGACCAAATCGTCACTTTTAACTATCTGCTGGCGCAGGGCGAATTCCGCATTTCAACATTGCTGGCCAGCCTGTTTGGTGCTGGATTCCTGCTCGGATGGGCAATATGTGGTCTTTTCTGGTTGCGGATACGTGTTTCTCTGGCCCATGCGCAGCGCAAGCTGAAACGCATGCAGGCACAGAACGAACAATCAACGGCTGTGACGCACTCTTCTACTGCTGGTCGTCGGGATTAAGTTTCGATGCTTGAATTGCTGTTTTTGCTTCTTCCGGTGGCTGCGGCGTATGGCTGGTATATGGGCCGTCGCAGTGCACATCAGGATAAGCAACAGGAAGCGAACCGCCTGTCACGTGAATACGTTGCCGGCGTAAACTTCCTGCTTTCCAATCAACAGGACAAAGCTGTCGATCTCTTTCTCGATATGTTGAAGGAGGATAGCGGCACAGTTGAAGCGCATTTAACGCTCGGCAATCTGTTCCGTTCTCGCGGTGAAGTTGACCGCGCCATCCGTATCCACCAGTCGTTGATGGAAAGCGCCTCCCTCAGTTACGAACAGCGCCTGTTGGCTATCCAGCAACTGGGACGCGATTACATGGCCGCAGGGTTTTACGATCGCGCCGAAGACATGTTTAGCCAGCTGATTGATGAAACCGACTTCCGTATCGGTGCGCTGCAACAGCTGATACTGATTCATCAGGCAACCAGCGATTGGCAGAAAGCCATTGAGGTAGCCGAAAGACTGATCAAACTCGGTAAAGACAAGCATAAGGGCGAAATTGCTCATTTCTATTGCGAACTTGCCCTGCAGGCGTTGAGCAGTGACGATCTCGATCGCGCCATGAGCCTGTTGAAGAAGGGTGAATCGGCCGATCACCAAAGCGCGCGCGTTTCCATCATGATGGGCCGCATCTTTATGGAGCAGGGTGAATACGCCAAAGCAACGTCTCGCCTGCAGCGCGTGCTGGATCAAGATAAAGAGTTGGTGAGTGAAACCTTATCAATGCTGGAAACCTGCTATCAGCGTCTGAATCAGCCTGAGGAGTGGGCACAGTTTTTACAGCGCTGTGTGGAAGAGAATACCGGTGCAGCAGCCGAGCTGTATCTCTCTGATATCCTCGAACAGCAGCAGGGGCCGGAAGCGGCGCAGTTGTATATCAATCGCCAGTTGCAGCGCCACCCAACCATGCGCGTGTTCCATCGCTTAATGGACTTCCACCTGCATGAAGCTGAAGATGGCCGCGCGAAAGAGAGCCTGATGGTGTTGCGCGATATGGTGGGTGAACAGATTCGCACTAAACCGCGCTATCGTTGCCAGAAATGTGGCTTTACCGCGCATGCATTGTACTGGCATTGCCCATCCTGCCGCGCCTGGTCTTCAGTGAAACCGATCCGTGGACTCGACGGCCAATAATGGCCGTTTTTTTATATTTGATGCGACATAGTTACAACATACTATAGGCTTTGATTATTATAGCAGCCCTCAGCATTGTGCACCCTTCAGTCAATCAACAGGGTTTCGTCGCAGCGAGATTGTCGGGAAGGGGATGCACGGGTAGAATGCTTGCCGTTTGTCCATCGCGCCTGCGGGTGCCAGCCTTTGAGGAAACGTTATGCCTGTAACCCCTTCACCTATTCTGGTGGCACTCGACTATCATGATCTCAATAGCGCGCTGCAGTTTGTTGACCGCATTGATCCGAGCCAGTGTCGTCTAAAAGTGGGCAAAGAGATGTTCACGCTGTTTGGTCCCTCTTTGGTGAAAACACTGCAATCACGTGGCTTTGAGGTTTTCCTCGACCTGAAGTTTCATGATATCCCCAATACCACTGCGCATGCGGTCGCTGCTGCGGCCGATCTCGGTGTGTGGATGGTCAATGTTCACGCCAGCGGCGGGGCACGCATGATGAACGCGGCACGTGAAGCGTTGCTGCCTTTTGGCAAAGATGCGCCTCTGCTGATTGCGGTTACCGTACTGACCAGCATGGATGAAGACGATCTTAAAGGCCTTGGCATCACGCTTTCCCCGGCTCAGCAGGCAGAACGTTTAGCGCGTTTAACCCGCGAGTGTGGACTGCACGGCGTGGTGTGTTCCGCTCAGGAAGCCGCGCACTTTAAACAGGTGATTGGTCAGGATTTCGCACTGGTCACACCGGGGATCCGTCCGGCAGGCAGTGATGCGGGCGATCAACGCCGTATCATGACGCCACAGCAGGCAAAACTGGCTGGCGTGGATTACATGGTGATTGGGCGTCCGATCACCCAATCCAACGATCCGGCTGCGACACTGCACACAATCCTGCAAAGTCTTCAGGAGGTCTAATGGCTCAGGACAACCGGCTGGTTTACTCCACTGAAACTGGCCGCATCGCACAGGAAGAAGAAAAAGCGCCGCGCCCGAAAGGCGATGGCATTGTGCGCATTCAGCGCCAGACCAGCGGGCGAAAAGGCAAAGGCGTCTGTCTGATTACGGGTATCGATCTGGATGACGATGCGCTCGACAAGCTGGCTGCAGAACTGAAGAAAAAGTGCGGCTGCGGAGGTTCGCTCAAGGATGGCGTGATTGAGATTCAGGGCGATAAGCGCGATTTATTGAAAACCCTGCTCGAAGCCAAAGGAATGAAAGTGAAATTAGCCGGTGGCTAATTAAAAACGGGCCGCACACTGTGCGGCCCGTTGTGAGGTAGATGCGCTGCGTAGCCTAAATCATTATCGTTATTTAGAGACCTGATGGCCGATAATACCGCCAACGGCCGCACCACCTACTGTACCCAGTGCACTACCGTTAGTCAGAACGGAACCACCGATTGCTCCCGCACCCGCTCCAATAGCGGTGTTACGGTCGCGTTTTGACCAGTTCGAACAGCCACTCAAGGCAACAACCAGCGTGGCAGCTAATACCGCAACGGTCATACGTTTCATTGTTGTCGTCATCTCTTTCTCCTTGATTGTATGTACAGAGGCAACGTTGTAAGTATAGATGTTGCGCAATGAAGTACTTCATCCCGAAGTGCCAAACATTCCTCAATGTGGATAGATAATTCTTAATTCACACCACACTTTTCTCGCCTCAGCGACTTTCCGCTGCTTTTACAGCGATTCGCTCCATAACGTTTTCTCCCCTGGTTCAGCACAATTCAGCTATCACAGTTCGCAGGAGAAATAATCATGCTGGAATCGCTCAAGCAGCAGGTGCTGGAAGCTAACCTGGATTTACCGCGTTACAACCTGGTCACCTTTACCTGGGGCAACGTGAGTGCCGTTGATCGCGATCTTGGCCTGCTGGTGATTAAGCCATCGGGCGTGAAATACGAAAATATGCAGCGTGACGATATGGTGGTCGTGGAGCTGGCGAGCGGCAAGGTGGTGGAAGGGGAGCTACGTCCGTCATCTGATACGGCAACCCATCGCGCGCTGTATCTCGCCTGGCCGGAGATTGGCGGTATCGTGCATACCCACTCTCGGCATGCCACGATTTGGGCACAGGCAGGACGCGATATCCTTGCACTCGGTACGACGCATGCGGATGACTTCTACGGCACGATTCCCTGCACGCGGGCGATGAAGCGCGAGGAGATCCAACAAGAATACGAGTGGAATACCGGCCAGGTCATTATTGAAACCTTCGCTCAGCGTCGTATCAAGTCGAGTGACATTCCCGCTGCGCTGGTCAACTCCCATGGTCCCTTCAGCTGGGGAAAAGACGCGCATGCCGCTGTGCACAGTGCGGTGGTGCTCGAAGAGGTCGCCTATATGGCGCTTAATACGGAACAGTTACGCAGTGAACTCCCTGCCATATCGCAGAATCTGCTCGACCTCCACTATCTGCGTAAGCATGGAAAAAATGCCTGGTACGGGCAAAATTAAATCTCTCCAGCCGCCAATATCTGCCTGAGAGCGCGAGATTTGTCATCCGATCCGCAGTCAAGACTGGTCGCGCCAATCGCTATTGTACTGACTGCGCCATCGGTTATGGTGATTTCTGAATTGGGTCGATGTTCAGCGCAGTCTTTGCAAAACGCGTTAGGCGTTCTCATGTGGCAGTGGGATAGCACGCAGCCATCAAGTAAGCTCGCTAATCTTTCCCTGGCACGGGTGTCGGGGATATCTCTGGATTTTACTTTATAAATCAATCTCTCATTTGGTCTGGCCTCACTCTGGATTACGCTGATGTGGCGTTTAACGCATCACATAACTAGAGGATGAGACTATGACAGTAATTAACCAACCAACTTGCAGATTGTTTACCGAAGTCGGACAAACCACCCAGCTGGCGGCTTACTATGAGGAAGGTCGTCACACCATGTGGATGATGCTGCGTGCGCAACCGCGCCCGAGTTTCAACCACGAATTAATTGAGGAAATCATGAACCTGAGTTATGCCGCTCAACGTTCTGGTTTGCCGATTGATTTCTGGGTAACCGGTTCGCTGGTGCCGCAGATGTTCAACGCCGGAGGGGATTTACGTTTCTTTGTGGAGTGCATTCGCAACAACCGTCGTGAAGCGCTGCGGGCCTATGCGCGCGCCTGTGTGGATTGCATCCATTCGGCTGCGCGTGGCTTTGATACTGGAGCCGTAACGCTGGCGATGATTGAAGGGAGTGCGCTGGGTGGTGGCTTTGAAGCGGCGCTGGCGCATCACTTCATTCTGGCGCAGAACAGTGCACGCATGGGCTTCCCTGAGATTGCGTTTAATCTGTTCCCAGGCATGGGTGGCTATTCACTGGTGGCGCGTCGGTCCGGCATGAAGCTGGCTGAAGAGCTGATTTGTGAAGGAGAATCGCACAGTGCAGAGTGGTACGAGACGCGTGGCCTGGTGGATAAAGTCTTCCAGCCGGGTGATGCGTATCGTACGACGCGTACCTATATCGATACCTTACGTCCGAAACTGAATGGCGTACGCGCCATGCTGAAGGCGCGTCAGCGCGTGCTGCAACTGTCACGAGCCGAGCTGATGGACATCACGGAGGATTGGGTAGATTACGCCTTTACACTGGAGCCAAAAGACATTGCATACATGGAACGACTGGTACAACTTCAAAACCGTCATAGCGCATCCTTGCGCAAAGCCGGATAACCGAGACCAGCGTTAAACGCGGGCAGGATGCTTAGCCAGCCAATGCCCGAGCTGTTCTGCGGGCATTGGTTTTGCATAATAATAACCCTGACGCCCATCAACACCGTTGGACATCACGAATTTTTCTTCGGCTTTGGTTTCAATACCTTCAGCAATCACCTGCAGCTCAAGGGCTTTGGCCACAGCCACAATGGCACGCACAAGCGACTGAGCTACCGGCTGTTTGTTGATATTGCGCACGAAGCTTTGATCCAGCTTGATGGCATTAATTGGCACGCGAGCAAGTTGGGAAAGAGAGGAGTAGCCTGTACCAAAATCATCGAGATGAACCTGAGCGCCCAGTTCCTGAAACTGTTTCATCAGCGTCAGTGCACCGGCTTCGTTCTCAATCAGACAGCTCTCGGTTAACTCGATATCAATAGGGCAATCAGTGAGGCCGGCCTCGCTTAGCGCCTGCTTCAGATCGGTGTAAATGCTCTGATCAATCAGCTGCTTGGCGGAAACATTCACCGCCACGCGCAGGTAAATACCCTCGCTGCGCCACTGAACAATTTGTTGTAGCACATTGAGCATCACCCAGCGGCCTAGCGGAACAATCAGGCCAGACTCTTCGGCGTACGAGATGAAATCGCCGGGTGGTACCAGACCGCGTTCTGGAGAGTTCCAGCGCACCAGCGCTTCAGCACTGCGCACTTCGCCATCGCGATCCACTTTGGGCTGGTAATAGACCACCAGCTGCTCCAGCTCCAACGCTTTACGTAGGTTGGTGTCGAGCCAAAGATATTCAAAAACGCGCTGATTCATCTCGTTGGCGAATACACAGAATTTACCGCGCCCATTCTCTTTGGCGTGATACATCGCCGTATCGGCGTTACGAATCAGACTTTCGCGGTCTTCGCCATGAAGCGGGGCGAGGGCGATACCAATCGAGCAGCCGCTGTAGACCTCGATCAGGCCCACGCGGAACGGCTGACGCAGGCGTTCCAGAATGCGCGATGCCATGGCCTCCAGCGCCGCCTGGCTGGTGTGCTCCGCCAGTACCACGAACTCATCACCGCCGAGACGCGCCAGCGTCTGGTCTTTGCCCAGGCAACTGAGAATCGCCAGCGACACGGCTTGCAGCAGTTGGTCGCCGAACATATGGCCGTAAGCGTCGTTGACCTTCTTAAAATTGTCTAAATCGAGGTAAACCACGCCGGTTTGACTGCCATTGGCCAGTTCCAGTGCCAGACTAATCTGTTGATGGATAGCGTTGCGGTTGGGTAAACCCGTCACCGTGTCGGTATTGGCAAGCACGCGCAGGCGTTCCTGAGCGCGTCGTTCTTCTGTGATGTCGGTTCCAGAACAGATGAGGAAAATTTCATTTTTCCCGCTACCGCTGTGAACAAACTTATTACGAAACAGAAACAGTCGTTGACCTTTTTTGGTTTTGATCCAGCGTTCTACTTCGTAGGAGTGACCATCCCGGAAGAAGCCTGAGATGTTACGTCGCGAAGCCTGCGCTTCCTGTTTGGTCATAAACAGTTGAAACACGTTACGTCCGATCACTTCCTGTTCTTTCAGGCCGGTATACTCTTCGCTTAAGCGGTTGAATCGCTGGATATTGCCTCGCTGATCGAGGATCACAATCACCGAGTTGGCTTCCGAAACCACTTGTTCCGCAAAGGACAAACCCAGGGTTAAATCGCGCGCCACAGAGGAAGTATCGCCCCATGCGGAAGAGGTGCCAGCCCAGGTTGACTGGTTCACTTTGCGGCCGACAAAATGCATGGGAACGGGCGATCCGTGCAGGGAGAGCGTCAGGTTGATACTGGACGTAATAACCGTCATCGCACGCAGCAAACTTGCCTGTGCGGGAGTCAGTGGGACCGCCAAATTGGTATTGGCATTCTCATCTTCGGCAAAATGCAAAGCATCGCTATCTGAAGTTAAACGCCAATGAGGGCTGGTTGTGCCAAACAAGGTGTATAGCAACGTTTGCCCTTGTTCATCGGTCATGGAAACTTCCTCCGGGGAAATGCTGAGCAGGCGGTATCTCATTATTTTAGCAACAGTATTCAACCTCCTGCGTTAGCACAAGATGCAAACCAAATATATTTTTGTTTTCACTAAAGAATGGCACGAAAAAGCCCCGAAAATCGGGGCTCAAAAAACTCAGCAAGGGCACTTGCCGAGCTTGCCTGCCTGGCTGGGAAAACGCGCATCAAGGCAATATCGGTGAAACGCGCGTTCATCCATCGGCGTCTGTTCCGGATGGTGCTCACGCATATGCTTCAGATAAGTTTGATAGTCGTGCACGCCAACCATTAAGCGAAAACTTTGCTTCAATCCCTGCCAAATCCGTTGCCAGCGATTAAGAGTTTGCCCAGGCGCCTGGGTTGCGATCGGTAAGCATTGCTGAATATGCCAGGTGCCAATCGGTTTTCTCCAGCGAAGAATGGACTCAGACATTTCGTACCTCCTTACGCAGGGAAACTTCTGACTCATGGGTGGTCGGCAGATCGCTGCGCAGGGCGCGACGGATGACAAAGAACGCCGAAATCAACATGGTCACGGCCACCAGCATAAAGAAGCCGCACAGGGCCGCGTTAATTTGATTGCTGAACACGATGGTTTGCATGTCCGCCACCGTTTTCGCCGGGGCAATGATCACGCCTTCATCCACGCCCTTGCGGAACTTGTTGGCCTGCGCGAGAAAACCAATAGAAGGTTTCTCGTGGAAAATCTTCTGCCAGCCCGCGGTCATCGAGGTGATGAACAGCCAGGCGGTGGGCAAAATCGTTACCCATGCATAACGCTGCTTCTTCATTTTGAACAGCACTACGGTGCCGAGGATCAGCGCCATCGAGGCCAGCATCTGGTTACCGATACCAAACAGCGGCCACAGGGTATTGATACCGCCCAGCGGATCGACCACGCCCTGATACACAAAGAATCCCCAACCGGCCACCGCCACGGTAGTGCCCGCCATATTGCCTAACCATGAACGGTTGTTCGCCATGGAAGGAACCACAGTGCCGACCAGATCCTGCACCATAAAGCGACAGGCGCGAGTACCGGCATCCACCGCTGTCAAAATAAACAGTGCTTCAAACAGGATGGCAAAGTGATACCAGAACGCCATCATCACCCGACTGTTAAACACCTCGGTAATAATATGTGCCATGCCCACGGCAAAGGTCGGCGCGCCTCCGGCACGGGAAAGTACGGTGCTTTCACCCACATCACGCGCAATGCCGCTCAGCATCTCCGGCGTAACCACGAACCCCCAGCCGTTAATCACCTGTGAGGCACTCTCCACGGTTGTACCAATCAACGCGGCAGGTGAATTCATGGCAAAGTAGACGCCTGGATCGAGCACTGAAGCACAAATCAGCGCCATGATCGCCACGAAGGATTCCATCAACATCGCGCCGTAACCAATAAAGCGAATATGACTTTCACGCTCGACCAGCTTCGGCGTGGTGCCACTGGATACCAGCGCGTGGAAACCGGAGATAGCGCCACAGGCGATAGTGATAAACAAGAATGGGAAGAGTGCGCCGGAGAACACCGGGCCGCTGCCATCAATGAATTTGGTGACAGCGGGCATTTTCAGTTCCGGCATGGCAAACAAAATCCCCACCGCCAGACCAATAATGACGCCGATTTTCAGGAAGGTAGAGAGATAGTCGCGCGGGGCCAACAGCAGCCATACCGGCAGCGAAGAGGCCACAAAACCATAAATAACCAACACCCACGTCAGTTCAGTGCCCTTCAGCGTAAAGAGCGGCCCCCAATAGGGATCGGCAGCAACGTCGCCACCGTAGATAATCGCCGCCATCATCAGTACAAAGCCGATAATCGACACTTCTGCGATTTTACCCGGACGCAGGTAACGCATGTAAACGCCCATAAACAAGGCAATCGGAATCGTCGCGGCAATAGTGAACAAACCCCATGGGCTGTTGGCCAGCGCTTTGACCACCACTAACGCCAGTGCCGACAGGATGATGATCATCACGCCGAGCGCACCGAGCATGGTGACAACACCCGCAAAGGATCCCAACTCCTGACGTGCCATTTCACCCAACGAACGACCATCACGGCGCGTGGAGATAAACAAGATGAGGAAATCCTGCACCGCACCGGCCAGCATCACGCCGACCAGAATCCAGATGGTGCCGGGTAAGAACCCCATTTGAGCCGCCAGGATTGGCCCAACCAACGGCCCGGCACCGGCAATCGCCGCAAAATGGTGGCCAAACAGCACCCATTTATTGGTGGGCACATAATCGAGACCATCGTTGAGCCGCTCAGCGGGTGTACGACGGCGATCATCCAATTCGAAAATGCGTTCAGCGATAAACAGGCTGTAGAAGCGATAAGCAATGCTGTAGCAGGCAACGGACGCAATCACCAGCCAAACGGCGTTGACGTGTTCGCCACGGCTCAGCGCCAGCATGGCAAACGCACCTGCACCAATTAACGCCACGACGAACCAGATCAATCCGGTTTTGACGTTTTTCATGAGTTAACTCCTTGTAGAGACCGGGAAAATAAGCGATCGGATACAAC
The DNA here is from genome assembly GCF_002095465.1 of Pantoea rodasii. Classification (GTDB taxonomy): domain Bacteria; phylum Pseudomonadota; class Gammaproteobacteria; order Enterobacterales; family Enterobacteriaceae; genus Pantoea; species Pantoea rodasii. The sequence continues at coordinate 602,617 of NZ_MLFP01000086.1, forward strand.
AAGTTAAAAGTAATGTAATGAATTGTTAACGACAGGGAATCGGTTCAGAAGTGTGAAGCAGAAGGCAAATTTAGCGATTGAGAAAACGGGCGGGGAAAAATGCGGGATAACGGCTGTTATCCCGCAAGATTTCATGCTCAGGCAGCCGGACGGGCCACTACGCTGCGTGTTTCCATGCGCACTTCGGCGATGGTGACATCAATAATATCCGTCACGCGATAAGCGACTTCACCTTTGATCTGCACGGTGCCGCTCTCTTGCGAGCACACCAGCTCATCACGCACCGCGTGGATGAACGGTGCAGGCACAAAGGCGACAGCGCCGTTTTCCAGCAGACGTACGCGCATACCGCCGCGTGAAACGTCGATGATCTCGGCGCTGAATTTGCGATCGGTCGCGGCGAAAGGAGAAAGGAAGCGGGCATACAGCCAGTCACCCACGTCGCGCTCTGCCATACGGTTCAAACGACGACGCTCACTCATGATGGTAGTGAGTTCATCTTTTGGACGTTCGGCAGCTTCACCACGAACAATCGCTTTCAGCAGGCGATGGTTGATCATATCGCCCGATTTACGAATCGGTGATGTCCAGGTGGCATAGGCGTCGAGGCCCAGACCAAAATGGGGACCTGGCTCAGTGCCGACTTCGGCAAAGCTCTGGAAGCGACGGATACGACTGTCGAGATATTGCGTTGGCTGCGCATCAAGTTCACGACGCAGCTGACGGAAACCTTCCAGCGTGGTGATCGCCTGCGGATCGACCGTGATGCCATGACCGGCCAGCACGCCAGCGGCCTGTTCGGCATTGGCTAAATCAAAACCGGTGTGCAGGTTGTAGACACCGAAGCCCAGCTTCTCCTGCAACACTTTTGCGGCGCAGACGTTAGCCAGAATCATCGATTCTTCAACGATACGGTTGGCAATGCGGCGCGGCTCGGAAATGATATCCAGCACTTGGCCTTTTTCACCCAGTACGAAGCGATAATCCGGGCGATCTTTAAACACCAGGGCATGGGTTTGACGCCACTCGCTGCGCGCCAGGCACAGACGATGCAGCAGACGAATCTGTTGCGCAATGGCGTCATTTTCTGGCTGCCAGCTGCCGCTATTCTCAAGCCAGTCTGACACTTCGTCGTATACCAGCTTGGCTTTGGATTCGATCCAGGCCGCAAAGAAGTGGGCATCGCCCGCTACGCTGCCATCTGGTGTCAGTGTCACGCGGCACGCCAGCGCAGGACGGCGCACATTGGGACGCAGCGAACAGATGTCATCAGACAGTTCGCGCGGCAGCATCGGAATATTGAAGCCCGGCAGATAGGTGGTGAAAGCACGTTTAGCGGCCAGTTTGTCCAGCTCGCTGCCTTCTGCCACATAAGCGGTCGGATCGGCGATGGCGATCGTCAACAGCAGATTGCCGTCGGCTTGCTCTTCAACGTAGAGCGCATCATCCATATCTTCAGTGCTGGCGCTGTCGATAGTGACGAAGTTCAGCGCGGTGAGGTCCTCGCGCTGCAGCTGTTCGTCCAACATCTCGCCGAAGCCCACAGCAGGCGCTTCACGCTCCAGGTTATGGCGTGACAGCGTGACCCACCACGGCGCGAGGTGATCGTCCGCAGTGACAATAAATTCGGTGAGTTCAGCATAGAAACCGCGATCGCCTTTCAGCGGATGACGGCGCATTTCTGCCACCGCCCAATCGCCACTCTGGAAATCGTGCGTCACATCACGCGCTGCACGGCACTGAATCGCCTCTTTCAACAGAGGATGGTCAGGCACGATGGACAGACGATCGTCTTTCTTCTGAACGCGACCCACAAAGCGGGTCAGGAACGGCTCAATCAGGGTTTCCGGCTCGGCGCTCTCGCGATCTTTATCAGTGTGGATCACCGCAGAAATACGGTCACCGTGCATCACTTTTTTCATCTGCGGAGGGGGAATGAAGTAGCTTTTTTGGGCATCGACTTCAAGGAAGCCAAAGCCTTTTTTCCGTGCCTTTCACAACACCTTCGGCGCGCGGGGTTTGCGCGTGAAGCTTCTCTTTCAGCTGCGCGAGCAGCGGGTTATCCTGGAACATAATATATTTAGTTTCGTGGCCTAAGAGCGGTGGACAGTTTTACGCGAATCAGGGGCGCGCGGCAAGGCCAAAACAGGCTAAAAAGCCGCATTACGCGGCTTTTTACCTTCTGATAACGCGGATGACTCAGGCGATACGTTGGGTGGTGGTAGCGGCGGTTAATGCCAGCTTGACCGGTACCGATTTAGACGTGGGTGTCCCGCTGCCATCACCGAAACTGGATAGCGGCACCAGCGGATTAGTTTCTGGGTAATAGGCCGCGAGGTTGCCGCGTGGAATATTATAAGGAACCAGTTTGAAGCCACTGACGCGGCGCGTGCGCCCATCATTCCACAGCGTTTCAATATCCACCAACTGGCCTTCACTGAAGCCTAACGAGGCCATATCCTCAGGATGAATAAACACCACTTCGCGCTGGCCATACACACCACGATAACGGTCGTCGAGGCCGTAAATCGTGGTGTTGTACTGATCGTGCGAACGCAGGGTTTGCAGCGTGAACGGCACCGCAACTTCATTGCCTAACTGTGGGAACAGCGAAACTGGCAAGGCCGCGGCGCTAAACTCGGCCCGTTTTGTCGGCGTATTAAACCGCAACTCTGCGGCTGCGCTACCCAGATAGAACCCGCCCGGAATATCACACTTGGTATTAAAGTCGGCAAAACCGGGGATCGTGGCTCCGATATGGTCGCGAATCACATCGTAATTGTCCGCCATGCCCAGCCAGTCAATTTTATCGCCGCCCAGAGTGGCATGAGCAATACCGGCGACAATGGCGGTTTCAGAACGCTGTGTCTCCGCCATCGGGATGCCCACACCTTCGGATGCGTGCACCATGCTGAAGGAGTCTTCAACCGTGATGTACTGATTACCGCTCGCCTGGCGATCGCGTTCGGTACGTCCCAGCGTTGGCAAGATCAAACCTTCATGGCCGGGGACTAAATGGCTGCGGTTGAGCTTGGTGCTGATGTGCACCGTCAGACCACAGTGTTGTAACGCTTCTTCAGTGACCGGGGAATCCGGTGCAGCGGCCGCGAGGTTGCCGCCGAGGGCGATCAGCACTTTGACTTCATCACGCAGCATCGCGTTCAGGGCTTCAACGGTGTTATGGCCATGTTCGCGCGGCGGCTCAAAATCGAAGTGGGCACCCAGCGCATCGAGGAATGGCTTATTCGGCTTCTCATCGATACCCATGGTGCGGTTACCCTGCACGTTACTGTGGCCGCGCACCGGGCACAGTCCCGCGCCTTTTTTACCCAGCTGGCCAAACAGCAGTTGCAGGTTGGTGATCTCACGCACCGTATCAACCGAGTGTTTATGCTGTGTCACACCCATCGCCCAAGTGATGATGACGCGTTCAGCACTCTGATAGATCGCGGCAGCTTCCCGAATCTGTGCTTCGCTCAGACCGGATTGACGCACGATATCGTCCCAGCGCGTGTTGTCTACGGCAGCCAGATAGCTGTCAATGCCATGGGTGTTGGCATCAATAAACGCCTGATCGAAGATCCCCGGTTCACCGGCTGCCAGACGCTCACGCTGAACTTCCAACAGAGTTTTCACCATGCCGCGAATCGCTGCCATATCACCGCCGAGATTGGGCTGGTAATAGGCAGAACTAATCGTGCCCGCCATCGATGTGACGATCTCCAGCGGTTTTTGCGGGTCGGCAAAACGTTCCAGCCCACGCTCACGCAGGGTATTAAAGGTCACGATTTTCGCACCGTGATCGGCAGCGTGTCGCAGGCTATGCAGCATACGCGGGTGGTTGGTGCCGGGATTTTGACCGATGACGAAAATCGCATTGGCGTTGTCGAAGTCATCCAGGCGAATGGTACCTTTACCGACGCCGATACTGCGCTTCAAACCGGTACCGCTGGCTTCGTGGCACATGTTGGAGCAGTCCGGGAAATTATTGGTGCCCATCACACGGCCGAACAGCTGGTAGAGCCATGAGGCTTCGTTACTGGCGCGACCAGAAGTGTAAAGCTCCATTTGGTCGGGATGATCCATCGCCTTAAGATGGCGGGCAATCATCGCTAACGCATCGTCCCAACTGATCGGTTCATAGTGATCGGTGGCGTTGTTATAGCGCATCGGATGGGTCAGACGACCCTGATATTCCAGGAAATAATCGCTCTGTTGATACAGCGTGCTGACGCTGTGCTGGGCGAAGAACTCAGGCTCCACCACGCGGCGCGTCGCTTCCCATGTCACCGCTTTGGCACCATTTTCACAGAAGCTGAAGGTGCTTTTATTGTCATCACCCCACGCACAACCTGGGCAGTCAAAGCCGCGTGCTTTGTTCATGCGCATCAAATTACGCATGTTTTTCAGCGCGGCTTTACTATCAAGGACGAAACGGGTGGTTGCTTCCAAAGAGCCCCAGCCGCCAGCAGCAGCGCGGTAAGGCTGAATCTTACGTTTAAATTTCATAGTCGTTGCAGGCTTATTGTTTATGAATTGTTATCAGAATATGACTTCTATTGAGGGGAAGTGTGCGACTTGCTGCAAAAGTTGTCTAATTGATTGGTTTAATGGTGCGATAGGTGGAGTTTATCGCCCTAAAGTGGTTAGAAGCGTGATGCAGTTCAAACTTTGCTCGCTGGTGCTACCCCGCTTTGACGTGTGATTCCGATACCTGGCTAATAATTGCTCTTTCGATTGATGAAAGGGCGTGCACCATGAAGAATCTGGCCAGCCAAATCCATGCCTTCGGTAAAGCCTTAATGATGCCGATTTCGGTAATCGCCGCTGCCGGGATCTTTCTCGGACTGGCAGCCGCGATGCAAAATCCTGCGGTAACCGGCGATGCGTTTGCCAACATGCAGGTGCCGCAGTTAATTATTGGCTTTATTCGTAAAGTCGCTGCCGCGCTGTTCGCCAATTTGCCGCTGTTCTTTGCGGTAGCCAGCGCGATAGGCCTGGCAAAGGCTGAGAAGCCCACCGCAGCATTTGCGGCAGTCATTGGTTATATCGCAATGAACGTCGGTATCAGCGCCACGCTGGCAGCAAAAGGATTGACGGCCGCCTCCACAACGCCAGACGCGCTGCAGCAGGCGGGCATGGATCAAACCACCGCCATGATGACCTCAGCAGAATACATTCAGATGCTGGGCGTTTTACCTACAACATGAGCGTGCTGGGCGGGGTGATTGCCGGGCTGATCACCGTGGCTCTGCACAACCGCTTTTACACCCAACAGCTGCCCACCGCGATCAGCTTTTTCGGCGGACGCCGCTTTGTACCGATTATTACCGTCATCGTGTTGCCACTCATCGGCGTATTGCTGGCACTGATATGGCCCACGATTGGCCAGGGCATCGCGTGGGTAGGGCAGATGATTGGTAAAAGCGGGCAATACGGCGCATTTTTGTTGGGCACCGGTGAACGCCTGCTGATACCGACCGGCTTGCACCATATCCTCAATGAGACCGTGCGCTTTACGCCGATTGGCGGCATGGCGACGGTAGACGGACAGACCATCGTTGGCGCACTGAATATCTTTAACACCTCGCTTACCCATCCGGGTGCGATTCCCGACGACACCGTGCGCACGGCCACGCAGTTCCTGGCGCAGGGTAAGATTCCGGTGATGATGTTCGGTTTACCCGCGGCGGCGTTAGCCATCTATCACACCGCGCGTCCAGAACATAAGCAGCGCGTCAAAGCGCTGGTACTGGCGGGCGCATTAACCTCTTTCACCACTGGTATTACCGAACCGTTGGAATTCTGTTTCATCTTCGTTTCGCCGGTGCTTTATATCCTCCATGCGCTGTTAACCGGCTTGTCGTTTATGCTGATGTCGATGCTGCATTTGATGATTGGCAACGTGCAGGGTGGGGCCATCGATTTGGTGGTGTTTGGTATTCTCGGCGGCAGTAAAACCCATTGGTGGTGGACGGTGGCGCTGGGCGTAATCTATGCCCCGATCTACTACTACGGCTTCCGTTATGTGATTACGCGCATGCGAGTGGAAACGCCGGGGCGCGAGTCGGAAGAAGAACCACAAAGGGCGCAGGTCACGGCCGATGAACGCACTAAAGTGATCATTAGCGGGCTGGGCGGGGAAGCCAATATAGAAGACGTTGATTGCTGTTTCACCCGCCTGCGAGTGCGCGTGAAAGAGATGAAAGAGGTGATCGATCAAACGCTGCTGACCACCGGCGCGAATGGTGTTAATCGGGTGAGCGATCACGATGTGCAGGTGATCTATGGTCCGCAGGTGGAGAAGATCGCCAATGAGGTGAAAAGTGCGTTGGGCGTGGCTTAACACATTTAGTTACCATGCTAATAATAAAATTCGCAATCATTGTTAAATGCGCAGCACTGAGATTTGCGAAGATGACGTCGCCCCTTCAAGAGCTAAGCCATTACGAGTGCCGGAGATAAGCGCCGGGTGGGGCATTATTTTTACTCAGGCTGCCGCATGGTGGCCTTTGTGCTTTTTGTCACGCAAGTTTGTTAACATAGCGCGATCGTGACTTCAGGGTGGATGCCAACATCGACATCAAGCAATTGATATATCTTTGCAATTTAGAGCGCGAACGCCACTTTGGCCGTGCCGCAGAAGCCAGTTTTGTCAGCCAGCCGACGCTTTCGATGCGGCTAAAAACCTTGAACGCGAGTTAGGCTTATCGCTGATTAATCGCAGCAACAATTTTGACGGCTTCACGCCGGAAGGTGAACGCGTTTTGACGTGGGCGCGAGAAATCGTCTCAGTCTATTCAGGCCTGAAGCTCGAAGTCGAATCACTCAAGCATGGTGTGAACGGCACGTTGCGACTGGGCGTGATGCCACAGTGCAGTGTCGCGTTGCCGGCGTTGCTGAAAGCGGTGCAGACGCGTTATCCACAGTTGGATTATCGCGTGTCGGCCATGAGCGCGGACCAGCTGCTGGAAGCGCTTAACAGCCATACCGTGGACGGTGGCATCGGCTTCTTCGAGCTGACCTCGCTGCGGGAATTACACTTCCAAACCGCGCTGTTAAAAGATCCCGGCGTCGAGGCGATTTTCAATCCGCACCATTTCCCCACTTTGCTGGAACATGAAAGTCTTTCACTGACGCTGCTGGCGCAACAACCGCTGTGTCTTGCTGAACCTACGCGTTATTTTCGCCGCTATGTGGATAGCCAGTTGCGCGAAACCGGCCTGCTGCCAAGGGTGATCGTGGAAAGTGCGTCGATTATGCAGCTGTTGCAAAGTGCGCAAGTGGGATTGGGCGTGATGGTTTCACCCTGCGGCCATTTATTGCCGGAGATGCTGCAAAATCTGGCAAGACGGCCGATTGAAATGGCGCCGATGGGGCGTCAGGCCGCGTTAGTGATCGCTGAGCCAGGCAGAGCATCCCCACTGGCTCAACATTTCTTCGATGAAGCGCGCCGCCATTTGCCGGATTAACGTGCTTCACCCAGCGCCATCAAAACACGATCCTGCCAACTGGCAAACGCCACCGCCAGTAACAAGGTAAAGATGCGCTCTGTGCCCCAGCCTGCATTCAACAACGGCTGCAGGTGTGCGGCGCTGAAGCGTTCAGGCAAACGAACGAGCTGCGCGCTCACGCTGATCGGTGGGGTATCTTCTCCGGCTTTATCCACATCGCGCAACAGCGTGTCACGCTGGTCACCCGCATGTTGTGCAAACTGCTGCTGACAGCCAAGAATGCGCGCGCTGACGGCCTGTGCCAGCGCTTCATCTTGCCCGAAGTATTCAGCGAGCCGCTGCTGCAGAGTCGCCCAGCCATACAGCGCTTGTGCATCATGCACCAGCAGCCAGACAGCATCATCTGAACCTTCCATGCCCTGACAAAACGTAATCGCCGCTAACTGCTCTGCGCTGGCGTAGCGTAACTCAACCGGTTTCAGCGCGTGCTGCCATGCTGTGTCATTGGAAAATAGCGCAACATCGGCATCCGCGGGCGGGGATACGCCGGGGATCCAACGCACCGGTAAACCCATCAAGGCTTGTAAAGCCGCTACCACGCGCGCCTGAAAGCTGACAAACCCCACCAGTTGATTGAGCGTGACGATGTCTGGCTCGGTGAGCCCGACAGCATCCAGCGCGCTAATACTGTTGGCGTTAATTAACGCCGGTTGCATCGCCAGCTGGCGCGCATATTGCGTAATTTGCGTCAGGCGATTGTTGCTTTCACGTGAAGAGTCCGGGCCGGGCAAAGGATTGAGGCGTGCCGAGTAGTGATTGCACAACCGTTGCACACCAGCCACCTGCGCCACGGTCAGGGCGGTGCTAAGGCGATCATAAAGCGTCAGCGTGTGCGTTAAGGAGGTGTTCAGCGCGTCGGGAAATAAAATTTGGCTGATATCACGTGCCGCCAGAAATGCAGGCTGAAAGCGGCTAAATAACGGCTGTAGCGCGCTGGCTTCCTGTTGCAGGCCAAGTAAAAAACGATCTTCGATGTGTGCCGCCTCGGGCACCAGAGGCGCGGTTGTATGCGTGTGCGGGCGAGTCTGGCTTTCATAAAACCAGTGGTCATGGCCGGGAGAACGGCGTTGTTCCATGGTCATTCCTTGCGCAAAAAACGGACTTGGCGTGCGACGGGCAAATCTGAAAAGCACATCACCACCAAAGGGCTAGCTTATCGTCGCTGAAGCACTGTCTGTGGCAAAAGAATGAAGAGGAATAATTAATAGCAGGTCGGTATAAGGCAGGGTTTATAGGGGCGCACCGAATGAAGTGCGCCCGTGGGCAGCCAGCTGGCTGCCGCTACATTATTTCAGTTCCAGCTCGTTCATCGCGGCAATGCTGAAGCCGCCATCAACGTGGACCACTTCACCGGTGATACCACCAGACAGGTCGGAACACAGGAAGGCCGCAGAGTTACCTACGTCTTCGATGGTGACGGTACGGCGAATTGGAGTTACCGCTTCACAGTGGGCCAGCATCTTACGGAAGTCTTTGATGCCTGATGCCGCCAGGGTACGGATTGGACCAGCAGAAACGGCGTTAACACGCACGCCTTCTGGACCCATTGCGTTCGCCATGTAGCGTACGTTGGCTTCCAGAGAAGCTTTAGCCAGACCCATCACGTTGTAGTTCGGGATGGCGCGCTCTGCACCCAGGTAAGACAGGGTCAGCAGGGCTGAGTTCGGGTTCAGCATCGCACGGCACTCTTTCGCCATCGCCACAAAGCTATAGGCAGAGATGTCGTGAGCAATTTTGAAGCCTTCACGGGTCACGGCGTTCACGTAGTCACCATCCAGCTGATCGCCAGGTGCGAAACCGATTGAGTGAACGAAGCCGTCAAATTTTGGCCAGGTTTTTGCCAGTTCGGTGAACAGCGCAGTGATGCTCTCGTCTTCAGCTACATCGCATGGCAGAACAATGTCAGAACCCAAATCTTTAGCAAACTCTTCCACACGACTTTTCAATTTGTCGTTCTGGTAGGTGAAAGCCAGTTCTGCGCCCTGTTTGTGCATCGCCTGTGCAATACCGTAGGCAATGGAGAGTTTACTGGCAACGCCAGTAATCAGAATGCGCTTACCGGAAAGAAAACCCATAGCTGTAATCCTTATGGTCATTGTTGTTGGCGGCCGCGTTGATTAAATAGTAGGCGACCGACGTTAATCGACGTGCGGATTCTAGCACGTCTCTCTCAAATGCGGTAAATCGCACCGCGTTTTCGCGATGTGATGAACAATCAACGAACTTTACGCCAGGCTTCGGCGGTTAAGGCTTCGCCAAAGTGGCTGGTGATCAGGCGTTTGGTAAGATCGTGCAGCGGCGAGGCCAGCACATCTGCCGTGCCGCCACGTTCCACCACTTCACCCTGATGCATCACCAACACCTGATCGCTGATGTGCTTCATCATACCGATGTGCTGCGTGACATAAATATAGGCGATGCCGTGCTTCTCCTGCAGTTCCAGCATCAGGTTCACTAACTGCGAACGCATGGTCATGTCCAGCGAGGCAAGGGCTTCATCCGCCACAATCACCTTGGGTTGCAGAATCAATGCCCGCGCTAACGCCAGACGCTGTTTCTGACCGGGCGCCAGCATATGCGGATAATAACCAGCGTGGTCGCGCAGTAATCCAACCTGACGCAGCGTGGCGATGATGCGCTTTTCACGCTCAGCATCGTCCAGTTCGGTGTTCAGGCGCAGCGGGAAATCAAGAATCTGGCTAACGCGCTGACGTGGATTGAGCGAAGTCGACGGGTCCTGGAAGATCATGCGAATACGCTGGCTACGATAGCCGTAATCACCATATTCCAGCGGATGATCGTCAATCAACATCTCGCCTTCGGTGGGGGCGATCATGCCGCTGAGCATCTTGGCCAGCGTCGATTTACCTGAACCGTTCTCACCAATTACCGCCAGCGTCTGTTTCTCCCGCAAGGTAAAGCTCACACCCTTGACCGCTTCAACGTGTTGACGACGAAACAGTCCGGTGCGGTAGCGGTAAGTCTTACTCAGATTGCGCACTTCCAGCAGCGTTTCCATGCTTACTGGCCCTCCACATTGAGCGGGAAGTGGCAGGCGAACAGATGCGTTTTGGTGCCGCTCAGACGTGGAGTCTCAATACATTTGCGCTGAGCATAGGGACAGCGAGGGCCCAGTCGGCAGCCAATCGGCAGATGTTCAAGCGAAGGGATGGCACCTGACAACGTGTTGAGGCGGCTTTTATGCGGCAACGCGCTGCCAAAATCGGGCATTGCGCGGATCAGCGCCTGCGTATAAGGATGATGGGGTGTATCGATCAGATCTTCGCTCTGCGCCGTTTCCACGGTCTGGCCACAATACATCACGTTGATGCGATCGGCCCACTGACTCATGGTGCGCAGGTCGTGACTGATCAGCAAAATGGTGGTGTTGTTGTTCTGGTTCAGGCGGCTCAGCAACCGGAAAATTTGCGCCTGCGTGGTGGGCTCCATGGCGTTGGTCGGTTCATCAGCGATCAGCAGGCGCGGTTGATTCGCCAGCGCGATGGCAATCATCACTTTCTGGCATTCACCGTCGGTCAACTCGTAAGGGAAGCTGCGCATAATGTCTTTATGATCTTTAATGCCGACGCGATGCAGTAATTCAATGGCACGCGCTTTGCGCCAGAACCATAAACGCTGATACCAGCGGCCTTTAAAGGTCCAGCGCGGTATCGCCTGCATTATCTGGCGACCAATGCTTTCGGAAGGATCGAGACAGGATTGCGGTTCCTGAAAAATCATCGACACATTGTGGCCGACAATGCGACGCCGTTCGCGCGGTGACAGGCGCAACAAATCAATGTCATCGAAGACCATGCGGTCTGCAGTGACGCGCCAGTTGTCTTTAGTGACGCCACAAATCGCCTTGGCAATCAGACTTTTTCCCGAGCCGGATTCGCCCACCAGCCCACGCACTTCACCTTCGGTGAGCGTCAGATTGATGCGGTCTACGGCTTTCACCGGCCCTTCTGAGGTCATGAATTCAATCGTCAGATTGCGAATATCAAGTAGCGGCATTATTCAGCTCCCGCTTCTACGGCACGACGTACGCCGTCGCCCAGCAGGTTAACGATTAATACACTGATCATCAGCGCTACACCGGGCAGCATCACTGTCCACGGGGCAACATAAATCAGCTCCAGTGCGTCTCCCAGCATCGCGCCCCATTCGGGCGAAGGCAGCTGCGCACCTAAATCAAGGAAACCGAGCGCGGCAATATCGAGGATCGCCATCGACAGCGAGCGGGTAAATTCGCTCACCAGCAGCGGCAACACGTTGGGCAGCACCGCGTTCAACAGAATATTCAGGTTACGCGCACCATCGAGACGCAGCGCCACCACATACTCTTTGTCCATCTCATCATGAACTGCAGTATAGATCTCACGCACCAGGCGCGGGATGATCGCCAGCAAAACAGCCAACATGGCATGCTCGAGGCGCGGTCCTAAAAACGCCACCACGATGATGGCCAGCAGCAGCGACGGGATCGACAGTAGCGTATCCAGCACGTGATTCATCACCGCTGAACGCAATCCATGAGTAATACCGGCCAGCACGCCCAGAATCAGCGCGGCAACGGCAGCTAACACCGTGACCAAAATTGCCGACCCCACGGTTGGCGCTACGCCGCTCAACAAACGGCTCAGCACATCGCGGCCCAAATCGTCGGTGCCAAGGAAGAAGGAGACATCGCCGTAGCGTGACCATGACGGCGGTAACAGCTGATAGCCAAGGAATTGCTGATCGATGCCGTAGGGCGACAGCAAACCACCAAACACACACAGGAACAGCAGGGCGCCAAAGCCGTACAGGCCAATCATGCCGGTGGTGTCACGGTAGAAACGCTGCCAGAACAGACGAAACGGGCTGGGTAGCCGCTTCTCTGCATAAATATCATCGTAAGGCATACCATTCCTTGTGTTTCAACGGATTAAGCGCCGCACCGAGAATATCTGACAGCACGCTGACCAGAATCACCAAGCCGCCCACCACCATGACACCGGCAGAAATAGCCGCATAATCCTGTTGGCGAATGGCGTTAATCAACCAGCGGCCAATGCCAGGCCAGTTGAACACCACTTCGGTAATCATCGCCAGCGTCAGCATGGTGGAAAATTGCAAACCGAGACGTGGGATCACCGGCGGCAGGGCGTTATGCAGCACGTGGCGGCGGATCACCGTAAAACGGGATAAACCGCGCGTCGCGGCCGCTTTGACATAGTTTTTATCCATCACATCGCTGGTACTGCTGCGCAGTAAACGAATCACTTCGGTGGTCGGTGCCACCGCCAGCACAATGACCGGTAAAATCATGTGCATCAGGGCGCTCATTATCATTTCATGACGCCATGGCGAAGGGCTTAGCCAGGCGTCAATCAAGGCGAAACCGGTGATGTTCTGGACGGGATAGAGCAGGTCAAAGCGCCCCGAAACCGGCAGCCAGCCGAGTGTGAGTGAGAAGAACAGGGTAAACAGCAGAGCCAGCCAGAACACCGGCATAGAGAAGCCCAGCAGCGCCAGTGCGCTGATGGCTTTATCCTGCCATTTCTTGCGCATCACACCGGCACAAATTCCCAATGGAATGCCCACCAGCAGCGCGAGCATAAAGGCCAGCACACACAGCTCCAGCGTAGCGGGGAAAACTTCGCGCAGCTGCAGATCAATCGGCTGGCCATTGGTGCTGGACACGCCGAAATCGAACTGGAGTAAACCTTTGGACCAGAACCACCACGCATCCAACAGCGAAGCGCCTTCCAGCGGCGCATTGGGGGTAAAATAGCTAAGGCTGAAACTCACCAGTGACAGCAGAAACAGCGTAATGAGCAGCAACAGCAGGCGACGCAAAATATAGATAATCATGCTTATTCCTCGCTGCTTTCATCACGGTAAACACCTGCAAACGAGGCGTTACCAAACGGGCTCAGTACTAATCCTTTAATATCATGGCGATAGGCCTGCAGGCGCAGCGATGAGGCTAGCGGCAGCACCGGTAACTCCTTCGCCAGAATTTGCTGTGCCTGGTCATAACTATCAATACGCGCCGACAGCTGTTGCGATAACAGGGCACGTTGCAGTGACTCGTCAAAGGCCGGTGAGCACCAGTGGGCGAAATTAGTCTGCGAGCGGATAGCGGCGCAGCTAAGCAGCGGTCGGAAGAAACTATCCGGATCGTTGCTGTCGGTGGCCCAACCGGTCAACGTTATATCGTGATTCATCGCCATCAACTGAGCTTCCTGGAAGCGGCCTTCCACCGGAGCAATGGTGACGCGCACACCCACCTGCGCTAAATCAGCCTGGAGCAATTCGGCGGTTTTTAGCGGGCTGGGATTCCAGGATTGTGAAGTCGTCGGCACCACCAATCGCAAGTGCAGATCTTCCAGTCCCAGCGCTTTCAGTTCTTCACGCGCTTTCGCCGGATTGTATTCGGTCACCCGCGCATCATTATCATACGCCCACGAAGCACGTGGCAAAATCGAGGCTGCGGTTTCTGCGGTGCCGTAATAGATCGACTCCATCAGGCGTTCGTTATTGATGGCCAGCGCCAGCGCGTGGCGCACTTCGGGCCGATCCAGCGGCGGTTTACGCGTGTTAAAGGCCAGGTAGGCGATGTTCATGCCGGGGCGCAGCGTCATGCGCAAACGTGGGTCATCACGCAGAATCGACAGCTGGCTGGCCGCCGGATACGCCAGCACATCGCATTCGCCTGTCAGCAGTTTAGAGAGGCGCCCGGTGCCGCCAACGCCCAGATCGATCACCACCTGCTGCAAACGCGGCACACCTTTCCAGTACTGCGGATTGCGTGCCAGACGCAGATACTGCCCGGTGCGATATTCACTCAGCTGGAACGGCCCGGTTCCCACCGGTTCACGATCCAGTTGCTCCTGCTGGCCCTTTGCCGTCAATGTGTCGGCATACTCTTGCGACAGGATCGGTGCGTAATGGGTGGCGATATGCCACAGGAATGAGGCATCCGGACTGTTGAGCCGAATTTCTACCGTGTCGCTATCCAGCTTCTTCACGCTTTGCACGGAGTCAGAGAACTGCAGGCTATCAAAATACGGATAGCTGCCGCCATTCACGTTATGCCATGGGTGATGACGATCAAACATGCGCGCAAAGCTGAATACCACATCATCGGCATTCATTTTACGCGTGGGCTTAAACCAGTTGGTGTGCTGGAAAGACACATCTTTGCGCAGATGGAAACGATAAGTCGCGCCGTTGTCACGAACTTCCCAGCTCTGCGCCAGGTCGGGAATCAATCGATAGGTATAAGGATCGACATCCAGCAGGCGGTCATATAACTGCGCTGCCAGGGTATCCACCACCAGGCCGCTGCTGACCATCTGCGGATTAAAGGTATTCACCGTGCCATTGACGCAATAGACAAAGCCGCTGTTGCGGATGTTATTGGTTGGCGCGGCCAGCGCAGACGCACTCAATACGCTGAGACCAAGCAGCAGCGAGGGGAATAATTTTGGCATAGAACTCAACGATTCTGAGGCAATAGCGTCAGTGTATCCCAAACGTCACGCACTCCCCAAATCCGTGATGTTTCTGTGCTGTTTTTCACCAAAATGGCGGCGTGGTAATCACAATGTTAGTGTGGAAATGAGAAAAATTCTCAATTAGGGCTTTACAGATGATAATAAGAATGATTATTATTCTTCTGCGCTTCGACGGTGGCTCTACCGAAGAAGAGCACGACATTGCTCACATTGCTTCCAGTATTAAGTTGCCCGCCTCGTGCGGGCTTTTTTTTCTTCCTGGTTTGCACTGCTGCGGCGTTGGCTGCGCTCAGCCACCCCAGTCACATACTGATGTATGCTCCCGGGGCTGTCTTCGCTTGCCGCCTTGCATCAGCACAAACCCGTTTGAAAAAACCACCTCTGCGATTTTTTAAAAACGGTAAAAGCAAACTGCACCATCTATACCGGCGTTGGCTGCGCGCACTAACCCCGGTCACATACTTATGTATGCTCCCGGGGATTAGCGCACTTGCCGCCTTGCATCAGCACAAAAGCTATAGGGAAAACCGACCCACACCTGAGCTGTCGTTAAAAAATCTTTCGACCGGTTAAACGATGGTATGGGAATTTCTCCGCTAGCAGCGAAGCCACGATGTACTCCCAAATAATCACCAGGGTGCGTTTTTTTATCTTATGTGGCTAAGACTAATCCTCATCACGCGCCTGAATGCCGTGCTTTTTCATCATGGCGCGCAATTGATGATAGGTAACGCGCAGCAGATCGGCGGCGCGGCGTTGGTTGTATTTCGCCTGCTGCAAACTGGCTTCGACGAAGTCGCGCTCCTGCTGGTTTTGCCACTGGCGCAGATCGAGCGGCAGGGCGGGTAAATCGCTGGGGGCCGATTCGGTGAGAGTGTCTGGAGGGGCGCTGCGTGGGGCGAACGGGTTAATGATGATGTTATCCAACTCTTCTTCCGCGCTGTGATGGCGATAGACCGAGCGTTCAACCACGTTTTTTAGTTCTCGCACGTTGCCTGGCCAGCTGTGATTCAACAGCGTGAGCTGTGCGCGTTCGCTAAAACCCGGAAACAGTGGCAGGCCGAGTTCGCGGCACATCTGGATCGCGAAATGTTCCGCCATCACCAGAATATCACTGCGACGTTCGCGCAGCGGGGGTAACTGCACCACGTCAAAGGCAAGACGATCCAGCAGGTCGGCGCGGAATTTTCCTGCCGCGGCCAGCGCAGGCAGATCTTCATTGGTGGCGCAGACCAAACGGACATTCACCTGCAAAGATTGATTGCCGCCAACACGCTCTAACTGGCCGTATTCAATCACGCGTAGCAACTTCTCCTGCACCAGCATCGGCGCCGTTGCTAATTCATCCAGGAACAATGTCCCGGCATCGGCGCGCTCGAAGCGCCCGAGATGGCGTTTCTGCGCCCCTGTAAAGGCGCCGGCTTCGTGGCCGAACAGTTCGGAATCCAGCAGGTTTTCATTCAGCGCCGCACAGTTAAGCGACACAAAAGGCCCTTGCCAGCGGTCCGAGAGATAGTGCAAACGGCTGGCAATCAGCTCTTTGCCCGTTCCTCGCTCGCCGATCACCAGCACCGGTTTTTCCAGCGGTGCCAGACGGGAAACTTGCTCCAGCACCTCTAGAAAGTTATTCGATTCGCCTAACAGGTTATCGTTGCCATTTGCCATGATGAATTTCGCCACTGGTTAATCAATTTCACTACCATAATCGAAGCTTCCGCAGATGTAAAATATGCAACTCTATTAAAAACAAGGAATTAAAAGTTGGCACGGCGTTTGTATTAAGAAATCCTGTACCGCACAACCACATGACAAATAGAGGAACATCATTATGGGTATTTTTCTCGTTTCGCCGACATCGTGAACGCTAACATCAATTCCCTGCTGGAGCGCGCCGAAGATCCGCAGAAACTGGTACGCCTGATGATTCAGGAAATGGAAGACACGCTGGTGGAAGTTCGTTCTACTTCGGCACGCGCATTGGCAGAAAGAAAACAACTGCTGCGCCGAATCGAGCAGGCTGAAATTCAGCAAGCGGAATGGCAGGAAAAAGCCGAGCTGGCCATCAGTAAAGAGAAAGAAGATCTCGCCCGCTCTGCGCTGATCGAAAAACAAAAACTGACCGATTTGATTGCCTCACTGCAGCAAGAGTCTACGCAGGTTGAAGAGACGCTGGAGCGCATGAAGGGTGAGATTGGTGAGTTGGAGAAGAAACTCAGCGAAACCCGCGCACGTCAGCAGGCTTTAACGCTGCGTCATCAGGCGGCCTCTTCTTCACGCGATGTGCGTCGTCAATTGGACAGCGGCAAGCTGGATGATGCCATGGCGCGCTTCGAATCTTTTGAACGCCGTATCGATCACATGGAAGCAGAAGCGGAAAGCCAACGTTTTGGTAAGCCTAAAGGCCTCGACCAGGAATTTGCCGAGCTGAAAGCGGACGACGAAATCAGCCAGCAGCTGGCCGCGCTGAAAGCCAAAATGAACCGCAGCGAGTGACGGTAGCAGGGGCTCAACGCTGAGCCCCGCGCCAACGTTAATGATTAAGGAGAGTCAATGAGCGCACTTTTCTCGCCATACCCCTGACGATCTTCGTGCTATTTGTGGCACCGATCTGGTTATGGCTGCACTACAGCAACAAACGCAACGGCGGCGCGGAACTGTCGTCCAGCGAGATGCAGCGTCTGCAACAGCTGACGCAAGAGGCGCGCCGTATGCGTGAACGCGTTGAAGCATTGGAAGCGATTCTTGATGCTGAGCATCCGAACTGGAGGCAACCATGATGAATGGCCGCAAATTGTGGCGTATTCCACAGCAGGGCAAAGTGCGCGGCGTCTGCGCTGGCTTCGCCGAATATCTTGATATTCCCGTGCGTCTGCTGCGCGTCATCGTGGTGCTGTCGCTGTTCTTTGGGCTGTTTATGTTTACCGTAGTGGCCTATTTTATTCTCGGCTTTGTGCTGGATGAAAAACCGGCTGATGCACCCGACCAGCGCGCACCGACCGCGCGTGATCTGCTGGATGAACTGGAAACATCGTTGCGCGGCGATGAGCGTAATGTGCGTGACATTGAACGTTATGTCACCTCGGAAACCTTCAGCGTGCGCAGTCGCTTCCGTCAAATCTGATTTTCTCCCCGGACCCGGCAGCGGGTCCGCTTCTCGGCTAATTCTTAAGAGGTGGACATGCACAATCAGCGTTTTACTGCTCTGCGCCGTCGCGCAACGCCTGCGTTGAAGTCGGCGGGGAAATTCATCATCATCAGTGCAGTAACTTATGGGCCCGGCGGTTTAGCTGGCTGGGCAGTAAAATCGGTGGCGCGCCGTCCGCTGCGCCTGTTGCTGGCGGCCGCCCTCGAACCGCTGCTGAGCAAGGCGTTCAAACGTCTGTCAGCACGATTCGTCAGGGAGAACGATGAAAAGACTGCAAAATGAATTGTCGGCGTTGATGAATCGCGGGGTTGACCGCCATCTGCGCCTTGCGGTAACCGGCCTGAGCCGTAGCGGGAAAACCGCTTTTATCACTTCGCTGGTTAACCAGCTTCTCAATGTGCACAGCGGCGCCCGATTGCCGCTGTTTTCCGTGGTGCGCGAAGAGCGATTGCTCGGTGTTAAACGCGTCCCGCAGCGTGAGTTGGGTACGCCGCGTTTCACCTACGATGAGGGGCTAGCGCAGCTTTACGGCACGCCTCCCGTCTGGCCGACGCCAACGCGTGGCGTCAGTGAAATGCGCCTTGCGCTGCGCTATCGTCCCGAGCAATCGCTGCTTCGCCATTTTAAAGACACCGCCACCCTGTATCTGGAAATTGTCGATTATCCGGGGGAGTGGCTGCTCGATTTACCGATGCTGGCGCAGGATTATCTCAGCTGGTCACGACAGATGATGGGCTTGCTGCAAGGAGATCGCCAGCAGTGGGCCGCGCGCTGGCAGAATCTGGCGCAGGATCTTGATCCCTTTGCGCCCGCGGATGAAAATCGTCTGGCTGACGTGGCCGCCGCCTGGACAGATTACTTGCATCAGTGCAAAACCGAAGGACTGCATTTTATCCAGCCGGGGCGTTTTGTGTTGCCGGGTGATATGGCAGGCGCACCGGCGCTGCAATTTTTCCCGTGGCCGCAGGTGGATGAGATTCACGCGAATAAACTGCTGCAGGCCCCGGCGGGCAGTAACTTTGCGGTGCTACAGCAACGCTTTAACTATTACTGTCAGCACGTAGTAAAAGGCTTCTATAAAAACTATTTTCTGCGTTTTGATCGCCAGATTGTGCTGGTGGACTGTCTACAACCGCTGAATAGCGGGCCGCAGGCGTTCAATGATATGCGTCTGGCGCTGACACAGTTGATGCAAAGCTTCCATTACGGCCAGCGCACGCTGTTCCGTCGTCTGTTTTCACCGGTGATCGATAAGCTGTTATTTGCTGCCACCAAGGCCGATCACGTGACCGCCGATCAGCACGCTAATATGGTGTCACTGTTGCAACAGCTGGTGCAGGATGCGTGGCAAAACGCCGCATTCGAAGGTATCAGCATGGATTGCATGGGGCTGGCCTCAGTACAGGCGACCGAAAGCGGGTTGGTCGATCATCGTGGCGAAAAGCTGCCTGCATTGCGGGGTCATCGACTCAACGATGGCGAAGCGCTGACTTTTTATCCCGGCGAAGTGCCGCCGCGCTTGCCTGGACACAGCTTCTGGCAACAGCAGGGATTTCAGTTTGAACAGTTCCGGCCGCAGCAGTTGGATATCGATCGGCCGCTGCCGCACATTCGCATGGATGCTGCGCTGGAATTTTTACTTGGAGATAAATTGCGATGAGCGACGAAACCCCATTGAAACCGCGCATTGATTTTGCCCATCCCTTAGAAGCCGAAGCGCAAAAAAACTGCGCGCGGCACAAACGTTTAGCGCCGAAGCCGAGAACGCCTTCCTTGCAACTGCTGAAAGCGAACCGCTTGAAGAGGGTGAGGGCGAAAAAGTGGTGGAGGCTGCGCTGCGGCCAAAACGGAGCTTATGGCGAAAAATGGTGGGCGCTGGGCTGGCCATCTTCGGCGTCAGCGTGGTCGCGCAGGGCGTGCAGTGGCTACATGATGCCTGGATCACCCAAGACTGGTTTTCACTCGGCACCGGCGTTGCGGGTGGTCTGATTGTGTTTGCGGGTGCCGGCGCGTTGATCGGTGAATGGCGTCGTCTGTACCGACTGCGCCAGCGCGCTGAAGAGCGTGATATTGGCCGGGAACTGCTGCGTAGCCATGGTGTGGGTAAAGGGCGTGCGTTTTGCGAAAACTGGCGCAGCAGGCGCAACTTGATCAGGCACACCCGGCCCTGCAGCGCTGGCATGCCGCACTGCATGAAACCCATAACGACCGTGAAATAGTGATGCTCTACGCGCAGCTGGTGCAACCGGTGCTGGATCGTCAGGCGCATCGCGAAATCAGCCGCCATGCCGCGGAATCCACCTTGATGATCGCCGTGAGTCCGCTGGCGCTGGTGGACATGGCCTTTATCGCCTGGCGCAATCTGCGACTGGTGAATCGCATCGCCGCGATTTATGGTATCGAGCTGGGTTATTTCAGCCGTATCCGCCTGTTTCGTTTGGTGTTGTTGAACATGGCGTTTGCGGGCGCGTCTGAACTGGTGCGCGAAGTGGGGATGGATTGGGTGTCACAGGATATCGCAGCACGACTTTCAGCACGTGCCGCACAGGGGATTGGCGCCGGCTTGCTCACGGCGCGCCTTGGCATCAAAGCCATGGAGCTGTGTCGTCCGCTGCCGTGGCTGGAAGATGACAAGCCACGTCTGGGCGATTTTCGCCGTGAGCTGCTTACACAGCTAAAAGAATCCCTGTCTAAGAGTGGGGATAAACCAGGGCAGGCTGCTAAATAAACTCCCTTTGTTCACCTTTCGCGCTGCCACAGGCGCGAAAGGTGACATTATCTTTGTTAAAGGTGATATTTGGCGGGATTACTGCGGGTTGTTCCGTTACACTTCTTCGCGTCACCTGCCTCAAACTGTCAACTTTTCATGACAGCCCCCTTCTGAGGCGCTGCAAGTTAGCGTATTATCATTAAAATCAAAACCTGACTAAGGCTCATCGCAATGCGTTTGGAAGTTTTCTGCCAGGACCGCATCGGTCTGGCGCGCGAGCTACTCGACCTGCTGGTTGCGCGCAACATCGACCTGCGCGGTATTGAAATTGCGCCGCTCGGTCGCATCTATCTCAACTTTTCTGCACTGGAATTTGAATCCTTCAGCACCCTGATGGCGGAAATTCGTCGTACACCTGGCGTGACAGATGTGCGCACTGTCAGCTACATGCCCTCTGAACGCGAACATCGTGCGTTGAGCGCATTGCTGATCGCCATGCCGGAACCGGTGTTCTCGATCGATCTTAAATGCAAGGTTGAACTCGCGAACCCGGCTGCACAAAACCTGTTTAATTTGGACGAGCAAAAGCTGCGTAACCAAAACGCCGCCACGCTGATTAACGGTTTTAACTTCCAGCGTTGGATCGAAAACGAACGCGTCGAGGCGCAGGCGCAGCACGTGGTGATCCACGGGCGCGATTTTTGATGGAAGCTCGTCCGATTTATCTGGCCGAGGAAGAAGGGCAGAGCGATCAACCTGTTGGCGCGATGATTACCCTGAAATCCACCGCGCGCATGGGACGGCAACTGCAAAATCTTACTGTGACCGACGAGTCTGAGTTCGACCACATCGTCGCCGTCACGCCGAAAATGCGTCAGGTTGTCGATCAGGCACGTAAGTTAGCCATGCATGATGCGCCGCTGCTGATCGTCGGGGACACCGGTACCGGAAAAGACATGCTGGCGCGTGCCTGTCATCTGCGCAGCGCTCGGGGTAAAAGCCATTCCTGGCGCTGAACTGCGCTTCCTTGCCCGATGATGTGGCGGAAAGCGAGCTGTTTGGTCACGCTGCGGGCGCGTATCCCAATGCGTTGGAAGGGAAGAAAGGTTTCTTCGAACAAGCTAACGGTGGCTCAGTGCTGCTGGATGAGATCGGTGAGATGTCGCCGAGCATGCAGACGAAACTGCTGCGTTTTCTCAACGATGGCACGTTCCGCCGCGTGGGTGAAGAACACGAAGTGCATGTCGATGTGCGCGTGATCTGTGCGACGCAGAAGAACCTGATTGAGCTGGTGCAGCGCGGTGAATTCCGCGAAGATCTGTTTTACCGCCTCAACGTGCTAACGCTTAATCTGCCGCCGCTGCGCGAACGCCCGCTGGACATTCTTCCTCTTACCGAGATGTTTGTGGCGCGTTTTGCCGATGAGCAAGGGCTACCGCGTCCGCGTCTGTCATCACAGCTGGCACCGTTCCTGACGCGCTATAACTGGCCGGGCAACGTGCGGCAGCTGAAAAATGCTCTTTATCGCGCCCTGACGCAGTTGGAAGGCTACGAGTTACGCCCTCAGGACATTATCCTGCCAGAGCAGGCGCTGGATGTAACGCTGGGCGAGGAAGCGATGGAAGGATCGTTGGATGATATTACCAGCCGCTTTGAGCGCTCGGTGCTGACGCGCCTCTATTTGTCCTATCCCAGCACGCGTAAACTGGCGAAGCGTCTCGGCGTTTCTCACACCGCCATTGCCAATAAATTGCGTGAATACGGTTTAGGGCAGAAGCGTGGCGAAAGCGAATAAAGCTGGCTTGCACTCATCGCATTAAAAAGGGCGCACTCAGTCAGAGTGCGCCCTTATCACATCACAATACGGCTTACTTCAGTGCAGCTAACGCGGCATCGTAGTTAGGCTCTTCGGTGATTTCATTCACCAGTTCGCTGTAAATCACGTTGTCGTTTTCATCCAGCACCACTACAGCACGTGCAGTCAGGCCTTTCAGTGGGCCATCAGCAATTGCCACACCGTAATCTTCTTTGAATTCTGCACCACGCAGCGCTGACAGCGTCACGACATTGCTGACGTTTTCCGCGCCACAGAAACGAGACTGCGCGAACGGCAGGTCAGCAGAGATGCACAGCACGATGGTGTTATCCGCTTCGCCTGAACGCTCGTTGAATTTGCGCACTGATGCCGCACATACGCCGGTATCAATACTTGGGAAAATGTTCAGACTTTACGTTTACCTGCATACTTAGAGAGGGAGACGTCACTCAGGTCTTTAGCAACCAGGCTAAAAGGTTTAGCTTGTTCGCCAGCCTGCGGGAAGTGACCAGCAACCGGGACGGGATTACCCTGAAAGTGAACATTCTGAGACATACGATTTCCTTTTAAGCGATGAAAAAAGTCTGGCAATTTGCCTGCCAGAGCAGATATAGCGTTTGTTTATGACATAATTTTGAAGGGTTTACGAGAGCATTTCGTCGCGATAAACCAGCCGCTTCGCAATTAAGCCACGGATTTAAGGAGAAATAATGAGAACAGTGAAGAGTTATCCGGAAGCCTGGCCGCTGCATTCGCCATTTGTTATTTCACGCGGCAGCCGGACGGAAGCGCAGGTGGTGGTGGTGGAAATTGAGCAGGACGGCATCAAAGGGGTAGGTGAAGCCACCCCTTATGCGCGCTATGGTGAGAGTGAAGCCTCGGTGATGCAACAAATCGCGGGTCAACTGCCCGCTATACAAAATGGCATGACGCGTACAGCGTTACAGCAGGCATTACCTGCGGGTGCCGCGCGGAATGCCCTGGACTGTGCCTTGTGGGACCTGGAGCGTCAGCAGCAGGGCAAAACGTTGCAGGCCCTGTGTGACGTACAGCTGGCGGAGGAGATTGCCACTGCGCACACCATCAGTATTGATACGCCAGACGCCATGGCCAGCAGTGCGCTGGCGCTGTGGCAGCACGGCGCCACTCTGCTGAAAATCAAACTCGATAACCACCTGATCAGTGAGCGCCTGGTGGCGGTTCGCACCGCCGTTCCCGAAGCCACTTTGATTGTCGATGCCAATGAGTCCTGGCACGCAGAGGGGCTGGCGGCACGCTGCCAATTGCTGGCGGATCTCAACGTCGCCATGCTGGAGCAACCGCTGCCTGCAGCAGAAGACGCCGCGCTGGAGAACTTTGTGCATCCATTGCCCATCTGCGCTGACGAGAGTTGTCATACCCGTGATCAGTTGCCGCAGTTAAAAGGGCGCTATGAGATGGTGAATATCAAGCTGGATAAAACCGGCGGATTAACGGAGGCCCTGGCGCTGGCAAAAGAGGCGCGTCAGCAAGGGTTTGCTGTGATGCTTGGCTGTATGCTGTGTACTTCGCGCGCGATCCGTGCGGCGTTACCGCTGACACCGATCGCAAAATTTGCCGATCTTGACGGCCCAACCTGGCTGGCTGCCGATGTAGAGCCGTCGCTGCATTTCTCCCACGGCGTGCTTAAGCCTGCGGCTGCCAGCGCAGCAGATTAATCATCGCCTCCAGATACACCTCAGTGGCTTCGTCTACCGAAATCGGCGGCATCTCGGCGGTAATACAGAGTAAGCCGAAATCGTCGCACCAGCTGCCAAAAGATCCCGGCGTGGCGTAGCCCACGCTGCTCACGACCGGTAATTGCGTTTGTGCCGCCAGCCATTGTGCCAATGCACTGTGATGCGGATCGTCGATACAGGCCAAAGGTTCATGCCATGTGACCACCCAACGCGGTTTAATCTGGTGGATAAGCTGACACAGCGCACGGGTTTCCGGCTCGGACGCGGGACTGGTGCCGGTAGAGAGCACCACATCGCGCTCATCCGCTGCGCTGTTCCAGCGATAAACCGTATCGCCATTTTGCCAGTTGGCCGCCGGGAAATTGCGATTGAGATCGACGCCATTCGCATTGGCGCGCAGCCCGAGCTGACAACCATCAGGATTCACGGCTAACACCACATGATGGCGGCGCAGCGACTCGGGTAACGTACGCATTGCGCCCGATAACGTGGCCACGGCGGCGTTCTCATCACCATGTGTTCCGGCAATAATCAGCCCACTATCGGCATCGGCCGCCGGGGCAGGAAACCACAGTAGCGGCGCGCCCAGTACCGATTGGCCATATTGTTGCCAGACTGCGTCGAGTTTGCCGCGCAGCGGACGTGGATGGTGTGACGACATGACATTCCTCTCTGAAATCGTGCAAGAAGCGCCTGAAATGGATGGTTGTTCAGGCAAAAAAATGTGACCGACAATTCAGCCTCAACATAACGGTAAACAGTGGGCAGGGAAATAGCTATATATCAATCAGCAATTTGCGATAGAGTCACCCCAGTCGCTGGCGACGCAGACCTCTTCGCAGTCGCCATTTTTTGGGTTAAGGAGTGGTGATGAAATTAACTTTCCGCAAGACGCTGGCCGCCGTAATGATTGCTGGTATTTTCTCACCGGTGTTTGCCGCAAATGTGCCAGCGGGCGCACAGTTAGCGCCGACACAGGAAATTGTTCGCCATATCAAAGACGAACCCGCCTCGCTGGATCCGATGAAAGCGGTGGGCCTGCCAGAAATTCAGGTCATGCGCGATCTGTTCGAAGGGCTGACCAATCAGGACGCACACGGCAAAATTGTGCCGGGCGTGGCTGAAAGCTGGCACAGCAACGACAACAAAACCTGGATTTTCACCTTACGCAAAGATGCGCGCTGGTCAAACGGCGAGCCGGTGACAGCCCAGGATTTTGTCTACAGCTGGCAGCGTCTGGTCGAGCCTAAAAACAGTTCGCCGTTTGCCTGGTTCGCCGCACTCAGTGGCATTGAAAATGCAGATGCGATCACCAAAGGGCAGATGAGCGCCGATAAACTCGGTGTTACCGCCACAGATGCAACACATCTTAAAGTGACGCTGTCACGTCCTGTGCCGTGGTTCCCGAGTATGGTGGCCAATGCGGCCATGTATCCCGTGCCGCAAAAGGTGATTGAGCAAAATCCTGATGGCTGGACGGCGCCGGGTAAACTGGTGGGCAACGGTGCCTATCAACTACAGGACCGCGTGGTAAACGAAAAAATTGTATTAGTGCGCAACAAGCATTACTGGGATGACAGTCATTCCGTCCTGACCAAAGTCACTTTTATCCCTATCAACGAAGAGTCCAGCGCCACCAAACGCTATCGCGCGGGTGACATTGATATCACCGAATCCTTCCCGAAAAACATGTATGCGCTGCTGAAAAAAGATCTGCCGGGCCAGGTTTACACCCCGGATCAGTTAGGCACCTATTACTACGCATTCAATACTGAAAAAGGGCCGACCGCCGACGTGCGCGTGCGTAAAGCGCTGTCGTGGAGTATCGATCGCCGCATCATCGCTGAGAAAGTGTTGGGAACCGGGGAAAAACCAGCCTGGCATTTCACCCCAGATGTCACCGCGGGTTTCACGCCGCAGCAAAGTTATCTCCAGCAGCACAGTCAGCAAGAGTTAAATGCACAGGCCAAAGCACTGTTAACCTCTGCCGGCTATGGTCCGGGCAAACCCCTCCATCTGACGCTGCTGTATAACACCTCTGAAAGCCATCAAAAGATTGCGATTGCGGTGGCATCCATGTGGAAAAAGAACCTCGGCGTTGAGGTGACGCTGCAAAATCAGGAGTGGAAGACCTACATCGACAGCCGTAACAGCGGCAGCTTTGATGTGATTCGTGCTTCATGGGTTGGCGATTACAATGAACCCTCAACCTTCCTTAGCCTGCTGACTTCAACCCACACCGGCAACATCGCCCGTTTCCACAGCGCTGATTACGATGCCGTGCTAAACAAAGCCAGCATGGAAACCAACGTGGCAGCGCGCAACACTGATTACAACAAAGCAGAACAGATCATTGCCGATCAGGCGCCGATCGCCCCGATCTACCAATACACCAACGGGCGTTTGATCAAACCGTTTGTGAAAGGTTATCCGATCACGAACCCGGAAGATGTCGCGTACAGCCGCGAACTGTGGATCGAAAAGCATTGATTTAACCGCATCAATCAGCAGAGCGGCGCGATTGAGTACGTGCTCATTACCCGGTTCAACGGGTGAGGAAGGCGCATTCCATTGCACCGCGACTGCTCACATTTCCCTGGCGCTAACCGCTTCCTTGTCATTTTTGCTCACAGCCTGATGATTGCAACTCGCCTGCGTCACGCTAGACTGTATCGTATTGATTTTAATAGTGAGGCGAGTACGTGAACGTCATTGAAGGAAAAGCGCTAAAAGTTTCGGATGCAATTATCGCCTGCCAGTTGGATGGCAAAGGCGGGGTGATCCCGATCGAAGATAAAGATGTCATCAACTGTGAACGTCCCTGCTGGTTGCATCTCAATTACACCCAACGTCAAAGTGCCGACTGGCTGCAAAACACGCCACTGATCCCGGATTCCGTGCGCGATGCGCTGGCGGGCGACAGTATGCGTCCTCGCGTTACCCGTTTAGGCGACGGCTTTATGATTGTGCTGCGCAGCGTCAATCACAACGCCGATTCCCGCCCTGACCAGCTGGTGGCGATGCGGGTATTTATCAACGATAAGCTGATCGTCTCGACCCGCCGTCGCAAAGTGTATGCCATTGATGAAGTGCTGGCCGATTTGCAGAACGGCAACGGCCCGGTCGATGGCGGCAGCTGGCTGGTGGATGTCTGCGATGCGCTGACCGATCACGCCAGTGAGTTCATTGAAGAGATGCACGACAAAATTATCGAGCTGGAAGATGCGTTGATGGATCAGCAGGTCCCGGCGCGCGGCGAGTTAGCGCTGCTGCGTAAGCAGCTGATTGTGATGCGCCGTTATATGGCGCCGCAGCGTGATGTTTATGCCCGTCTGGCAAGTGAAAAGCTGCCGTGGATGAACGATGACGACCGTCGTCGTATGCAGGACGTTGCGGACCGTTTGGGACGCGGACTGGATGACCTCAATGCAGGTGTAGCACGAACCGGCATTTTGGCCGATGAAGTCGCGTCTTTGCTGGCAGAATCGATGAACCGCCGTACGTATACCATGTCGCTCATGGCTATGATTTTCCTGCCTGCTACCTTCCTGACCGGATTGTTTGGCGTCAACCTTGGCGGTATTCCCGGAGGCAGCTGGCCGCTGGGGTTTACCGCGTTCTGCGTGTTGCTGCTGGCGATGGTCGCGGGCGTGGCGATCTGGCTCAAGCGGCGCAACTGGTTGTAATGTAAGTACTACGTTATAAAGCGTTAAACCGCTGTTAAATAAGGTGCTGCCGGTAAAAAAGCGGAAAAAACCTGATCGATATCAATAAGTGGATCGCCTAACAGGGGCAAAATCTCTCTCGCAGGTGAATGCAACGTCAAGCGATGGGCGTTGCGCTCCATATTGTCTTACTTCCTTTTTTAGAATTACTGCATAGCACATTTGATTCGTACAACGCCGGCTAATCCGCCGGCTTTTTTTTGCCCGCTTGGCTTGGCCGCGTTTCCTTTCCTATGCTTATAAGACATTCAGCAACAAGGAGCAGGGCATGCAATCAATCATTGCCAGTGAACCTATCCCAACCGATCCGCCACCGATTCCTGAACCGATTCCCCATCCACAACCGATTCCACAACCCGATCCGCCGCACGATCCTGAATTTCCACCGATTAGCGATCCGCCTCCTCACCGCTAATAAAAAAGGCGCAGAGCCGAAGCGCTGCGCCTTTTTTGCATGATAGGCGTTACTTTATTTCCAGTACATCCAGTCGCACATTCAGTTGTGGCGCGTCTTCTTCTTCGGGCTGCCAGCCGGCGGGTTGCATGGGCAAGGTTTCACGATCAAAACCAATATCGCCGCCGTTCACCACGTCGTCGCCGTGCTGAATGCCTTTAAAGTCGAACAAATTAATGTCCGCCATATGCGAAGGCACAATGTTCTGCATCGCGCTGAACATGGTCTCGATTCGTCCCGGATAACGTTTATCCCAGTCGCGCAGCATATCGGCCACGACCTGGCGCTGCAGGTTCGGCTGTGAACCACACAGGTTGCACGGAATGATCGGATACTGGCGCGCTTCAGCAAAGCGGATGATGTCTTTCTCACGGCAATAGGCCAGCGGACGAATGACGATGTGTTTACCATCATCGCTCATCAGTTTCGGTGGCATGCCTTTCATCTTGCCGCCGTAGAACATGTTCAGGAACAGGGTCTGCAGGATGTCGTCGCGATGATGTCCAAGGGCAATTTTAGTACAACCCAGTTCGGTAGCGGTGCGATAAAGAATACCGCGACGCAGACGCGAACAGAGCGAGCAGGTGGTTTTGCCTTCAGGGATCTTATCTTT
This sequence comes from Pantoea rodasii, assembly GCF_002095465.1. Lineage (GTDB taxonomy): Bacteria > Pseudomonadota > Gammaproteobacteria > Enterobacterales > Enterobacteriaceae > Pantoea > Pantoea rodasii. Next base: position 631,820 of record NZ_MLFP01000086.1, read on the forward strand.
GACGATCGAGTAGGTATCTTCGGTAACGATGTGGTACTCAACGCCTAAGTCATCAAGGTAGGCGGGCAGAATATGAGCAGGAAAACCCGGCTGTTTTTGGTCAAGGTTGACCGCCACCAGCGAAAAGTTTACCGGCGCACTCTTCTGCAGATTGCGCAAAATTTCCAACATGGTGTAGCTGTCTTTACCACCGGACAGGCAAACCATGATGCGGTCGCCTTCTTCAATCATGTTGTAGTCAGCAATCGCTTCGCCAACGTTGCGACGCAAACGCTTCTGAAGTTTGTTCAGGTTGTATTGATCTTTTTTCGTTACTTCTTGATTTTCGGACATTATTTTCACGCTTGAGAGTGAAGGCAAGGGCCGTTGGCGGCTGAATAAAGCTTCAGCGGCAATAAACCCCTATGACATGAGTGCGTATGGTACGGATTGCGCACGCGAATGCCAGTCTGATGTGATCTCTTTTCACGCTTTCCTGCGATAAAACCGCACACTTTGCCAGAACAATCTGGCCATTTATTAATCTGGGTAAAGATTGTGCGCATCCGCGCCTGACAGGATGGAGAAAGTGTTTTTTTTAGTTTCTAAAGGTGAGGAGAGGCAGATGCAAACGTACGACATGGTTTTTGAAGAAGCGTGCCGGCTAGTCGGGCAATGTTATCTCGAGCTGGCGCAACGTGGATCAGCAACAGAAAAAGAGGTGGTAGCGACGGAATTGCGTAATCTGCAACTGCGCTATCGGGAATTAACCGGTTCACCCAATCGCGCGGTTGAGATGGCAATTGTTCAGCTTCAGCCCTGTTAAATCCTCAAGCCCGGCCAGCGCGCCGGGCTTGATTCATCTAGTCACTTTTCTCTGCTTTACCGGCCATTTCCGCCAGTCGCTGATAGCGCTGATTGGCGGCTTCCGTTGCATCGTGCCAAAGCTGCGTAGCCGTTTCCGGATCACGGGTTTGCAACTGACGGAAACGCTGCTCGTTCATCAATGCCTCTTCCAGCACAGAGGTTGGCGGACGAGAATCCAGCGCCAGTGCCGCTTTACCTTGTTCTGCACGACGAGGGTCATAGCGATACAGCGGCCAGAATCCACTGGTGGTTAACAATCGCATCTGCTCATGACTGTAAGCCAGGTCGTAGCCGTGTTCTTCACACGGGCTGTAGGCAATGATCAGCGAAGGTCCAGGCCACGCTTCCGCTTCCTGAATCGCTTTCACGGTTTGATTCAACTGCGCACCCAGCGAGATTTGCGCCACATACACGTGCCCGTACAACAAAGTCGCCATGCCCAGGTCTTTACGTGCTTTACGTTTTCCGTGCTCGCCAAATTTCGTGACTGCACCCAGCGGGGTGGCTTTGGACGCCTGCCCGCCGGTATTGGAATAGCACTGGGTGTCGAGCACCAGCACGTTGACGTTCTCATTCATGCTCATGACATGATCCAGCCCGCCGTAGCCAATATCATAGGCCCAACCGTCCCCGCCAATCAGCCAAACGGACTTCTCTACCATCGCATCAGCCACGTCATGCAATGCATCAGCATCTGGCTCTGAAGCCGTTTTCAGCCGCTCGCGCAGTTCGGCGATGTGTTGCCGTCGCTGCGATGTGGTGACGTTGTCACCTTTAAGCGCTTCGACTAGCGAAGGTGGTAACTGTGACGCGTACTGCTCCAGCAGGCGCAGCGCACGCTGCTTCTGCTGATCAACACTTAAGCGGAAGCCAAGACCAAATTCGGCATTGTCTTCAAACAGCGAGTTGGCCCACGCCGGGCCCCGGCCCTCGGCATTGGTGGTGTAAGGCGTGGAAGGAAGATTCCCGCTATAAATTGATGAGCAGCCAGTGGCATTGGCAATTAACAGCCGATCGCCATACAGCTGCGTCAACAATTTGATATACGGCGTTTCTCCACAGCCGGAACAGGCACCGGAATACTCAAACAGCGGGGTGATCAGTTGCGAAGTGCGGATATCAATCCGCTCCAGCTGCTCCGCCGTGATTTCCGGCAGGGCAAGAAACGCATCGTAATTGACTTTTTCGGTCTCAACATGCTCAAGGCGAGACCGCATATTGATGGCTTTTATATCGGGATCTTGTCGATCGCTGGCCGGGCAGACTTCCACGCAGAGATTACAGCCGGTGCAATCTTCAGGTGCCACCTGCAACACATACTTCTGGCCGCGCATATCACGCGATTTGACGTCCAGTGAAGCAAGCGAGTCGGGAGCGGATTGCAACGCCTCGGGCATCACGACTTTGGCGCGAATCGCCGAATGCGGGCAGGCCGCGACGCAATGGTTGCATTGAGTGCACAGGTCCGGTTGCCAGATCGGAATCGCTTCCGCGATGTTGCGTTTTTCCCACTGAGTCGTGCCAACGGGCCAGGTACCATCCGGCGGCAGCGCCGATACCGGCAATTTATCTCCCAGTCCAGCCAGCATCGCCGCAGTCACGGTTTGACGAAATCGGGCGCGCTGTCGGATACCACCGGTGGACGGTGCGGACTGCGCTGGTCAACTGGCTGCAGCGGCACCGCTTCCAGTGCCTGCTGGGCCATCGCCAGTGCTTGCCAGTTGCGCTGCACCAGCGCTTCGCCTTTGCTGCTGTAACTGCGGGATATGGCATTTTGCAGCGCTGTCAGCGCACTATCGCCAGGCAAAATCTGCGTCAACTGGAAGAAAGCCATTTGCATCACGGTATTAATGCGTGCACCTAACTGGCATTCGCGCGCGATACGCGCTGCGTTGATGACATAAAACCGCACCCGTTTATCATTGAGCTGGCTCTGCACTTCCTGCGGCAACCGTGACCAGACTTCATCGGCGGCGTAAGGCGTGTTCAGCAGAAAAATGCCGCCCGGTTTCAACGGGTCAAGCATCGAATATTTATCGATAAATTGCAGCTGATGACAGCCAATAAAATCAGCCTGTTGCACCAGATACGCCGACTGGATGGGATGTTCACTAACGCGCAGATGGGAAACGGTCAGGCCGCCGGCTTTTTTCGAGTCATAGACGAAATAGCCCTGCACGTGCCACGGCGTGGCATTGCCGATGATTTTGAGGTTATTTTTACTGGCGCTGACGCTGCCATCACTGCCGAGTCCATAAAACAGCGCTTCCAGCCGAGCCCGGTTCGGCACGATATTCGCTTCCATTGGCAGCGATAAGTGCGTGACATCATCGTAAATACCCACGGTAAAACGCGCGGGCGGTTGATCGCGCAGCAGAGCGCGGAATACGGCTAGCACGGCATCTGGCGCAAACTCTTTTGAGGATAAACCGTAACGCCCGCCGATCACTTTCGGCAGCGTGGCGCGTTCGCCACGGCTGAACGCTTCTGCCAGCGCGGTCATCACATCGAGAAACAGCGGTTCACCGAGCGCGCCCGGCTCTTTAGTGCGGTCCAGCACAGCAATGCGCGTTGCCGACAGCGGAATGGCGCTGAGCAAGTGTGCAGCAGAAAACGGCCGATACAGTCGTACTTTTACCAGGCCCACTTTCTCGCCACGCTGCAACATGGCATCAATGGCTTCTTCCGCTGTGCCGCAGCCGGACCCCATCATCACAATCACCCGCTCAGCCTGCGGATGGCCATAAAACTCAAACGGACGATAATGACGGCCAGTATCGGCACCGAATGCCGCCATCGCATCTTCAACGTGCCCGGTGCAGGCGTCATACCAGCGGTTAGTGGCTTCGCGTGACTGGAAATAGGTATCAGGGTTAGCGGAAGTCCCGCGAATTGTCGGGCGATCCGGCGTTAACGCACGCGCCCGATGGCCTGCGATCGCTGCCGCGGGCATCAGCGCATGCAGGGTTTCATCGCTGATGGGCACGATCTTATTGATTTCATGTGAGGTCCGGAAACCGTCGAAGAAATGAATAAACGGCACACGGCTATTGAGTGAGGCCATTTGCGAAATCAGCGCAAAATCCTGCGCTTCCTGCACGCTGGAGGCGCACAACTGTGCGCAGCCCGTCTGGCGTACGGCCATGACATCGGAGTGATCGCCAAAAATCGACAACGCATGTGTGGCGACCGTGCGTGCGGCAACGTGCAGTACAAATGACGTCAGCTGGCCGGCCAGTTTATACAGCGTCGGGATCATCAGCAGCAATCCCTGCGATGAGGTGAACGTGGTGGAGAGGGCGCCAGTTTGCAGCGCGCCATGCACCGTGGCTATCGCACCGCCTTCAGACTGCATCTCAACCACGCGGGGCACATCACCCCAGATATTGCGGCGGCCTTCGCCCGACCAACTGTCGGCCAACTCAGCCATGGTTGAGCTGGGGCGTGATGGGGTAAATGGCGATCACTTCGCTGGTGCGAAATGCGACCGAAGCCACCGCACCGTTGCCGTCGACGGTAATCATAAATCGTCCTTTGCTACGCTGAGAAACCCGAAACTTTACGGGGGTAATGATTCAGTTTAGCAAAGGGTGTGAACCGGACTTTTTCATCTGTGTGGTGGCGGTAGCTGAACGCACTGCCAACTAATATTGCTGATTTTTACATCATTTCCAGTGACTGAACGCCTTTGATTTCCATCACTTTATCGTAAATGGTGTGAATGGGTGCGTGGCGAGACAAGGTGATTTCTACGCTCAGTTCGCACAATCCATTCTCTTCATCGCGATTGACCACCGCGATGTGGCCATAGCGGATATTTTCCTGCTGTAGCACCAGCAACACCAGCGGCACACTTTTCGGTTTCAGGTGCACCATCAGCGTGTGGTGGCGACCAATCAGCCAGTGACTGATGCGACGAAAAGTTTCCAAGACCACCAGCGCCAGCACCGTACCGTAAATGCCGATTTCATACATGCCGCTACCAATCACCAGTCCTATCGCGGCGGTGACCCAGAGTCCGGCCGCGGTGGTTAATCCTTTCACCACCTGTTTCTGAATGATGATCGTGCCGGCACCCAGAAAGCCCATGCCACTCACCACTTGTGCTGCGATACGGCTGGGATCCAGCGCCACATGGTCGCTGTTCAGCATGTCGGAAAAACCATATTTCGACACCAGCATGAACATCGCACTGCCGATCCCCACCAAAATATGAGTGCGCAGCCCGGCCTCTTTGGCCCGCATCTGCCGCTCAAGGCCAATCAAGCCGCCAAGAATTCCGGCAAGTGCAATACGGATGAGCATGTCCGTTAACATGGTTTCTCCTTACGTGTTGATAAAGCACATGGTTTTTCTCAGGAAAGGGCCAGTCAGCCCAATCAGGATAATTCTGCTTGCAAACGACGATAATAAAATTTGTAAAAAGCTGTGTCGCCTATCGACCCCTTCACGCACCTGACATATGCTGGTGGCTCTTTTACGCCCAACTCCCCGGAGCCCGACCGATGAAAGCCGCTACCTTACTGCTGGCCGGTGCAGCGCTGTTACTTTCTGCCTGCAGCAGCAACAGTGATGACGAACCACCGCAACAGGCTACCGCAGCACACGTTCAACCGCATGTCATCATGGCATCCATGGCCGAAGTGAATTGTAATAATGCCGGGGGAACGTTGGCGTTTTCACGTCAACTTGATGGTTCACGTATTGGTATGTGTCAGTTAGCGAACGGTCGCCGCTGCGATGAAAATGCGTTGATGGGTGGACAGTGCGCCCGCTAATGCAGGCGCATTAAACCTTACGCTTTAACCTGATTCGGGCTGGTTTCGCCGCGTTCCAGTTGCTGTAAATTGCTGAGCGTGGTTTCTGAGATCGCCGTCAGGGCTTCGGCTGTCAAAAACGCCTGATGGCCGGTAAACAGCACGTTATGACAGGCCGACAGGCGACGGAAAATATCGTCCTGAATCACATCATTCGATTTATCTTCAAAGAATAGATCGCGCTCGTTTTCATACACGTCCATCCCCAGCGCACCAATCTTCTGCTGCTTTAACGCATCGATGGCTGCCTGCGAATCAATTAAGCCACCGCGACTGGTGTTGATGATCATCACGCCATCTTTCATCTGGCTAAAGGCCTGCGCATTGAGCAGATGATGATTTTCCGGCGTCATCGGGCAATGCAGGGTAATCACATCGGATTCGGCAAACAGGGTTTGCAGATCGACATATTCGGCACCCAGTTCCAGAGCGACCGCGCTTGGGTAGGGATCAAACGCCAGCAACCGCATGCCGAAGCCTTTCAGGATACGCATAGTCGCTACGCCGATTTTACCAGTGCCAATCACGCCTGCCGTTTTGCCATGCATATTGAAGCCGGTCAGGCCTTCCAGCGAGAAGTTGGCATCACGCGTGCGTTGATAGGCGCGATGAATACGTCGGTTGAGCGTCATCATCAACCCCACCGCATGCTCAGCAACGGCTTCTGGCGAGTAAGCCGGTACGCGCACCACCTGCAAACCGAGGGCAGCAGCCGCTTCAAGGTCGACGTTATTAAATCCGGCACAGCGCAGCGCGATGGTTTTCACGCCCAGTGCCGCCAGCTCCTCCAGCACCCCTTTACTGCCATCATCATTGACGAAAATGCACACCGCATCGCAACCCGCTGCATTCTTGGCCGTGGTTTCGCTCAGCAGGAAGTCAAAGAACTGCAGCTCAAATCCATAGCTGGCATTGACATGTTCAAGGTATTTCTGGTCGTAGTGTTTGGTGCTGTAAACCGCAACTTTCATTATTTCGCTCCTGAAAAATGCAACTTCGGTATCATCACAGGATAACGTTTTCTGCGTCATTTTGCTGATCTTCAACCAGGCTATAATGCTAACACCTTCATTTGCCGGGCATAACATGACATCATCTCCGTCAGGATTGCGTAAAGAACAGGATAGTTAGCTGCCATGACGCGGGGCCTCCATCGAACTCTTGCTGCGCTACTGGCGCTGATACTGCTGTTGTTGGGATTACTGCTAACGCTGACGCAATGGTTGCCGCGTCTGGCGGGAATCTGGCTGCCAGAAAATACCCGTGTGGAGCTTAATGGCTCACCACGCTGGCATAACGGCGGCGTGCATTTCCCGGCGGTTCGCTATCTGGCCGGTGATTGCGAACTGGCGAATGTCAAAGATGTGGCGCTGGGTTGGCAGCATAAACGCTGGCAGCTCAGTGCGCAGGCCGTGCAGCTCAACAGTGACTGTTTGCAAGCCCTGCCGCAGAGCGAGTCTGGTGGTGCACCGCGCAGCCTGGCGGAGTGGCAGCAGATGCTGCCGGGCGCTGATATCCATGTGAAACAGTTGAGTATTTTACCCTGGCAGCAGTATGCCGGTGGTTTTGACCTCAACCTCGATAAAAATGTTCAGCAGCTGCACTATCAGGGCGATAACCTCAGCGTCGATGCGCGCCTGCAAGGTCAGCAACTGCAAATCGCACAACTCCAGCTCAGTCATCCTCTGCTACCCAAACCGCTCGATCTGCACGGGGAGTTAACGCTTCCGACATTCGCTAATGGTTTACCGGTTGCCGGGGAACTCAACGGTGATATCAACCTGGTGCAATGGCCGCAGCCGCTGGCGGTGACGCTTAACTGGCAGCAACAGCAGGGCACGCTGGTGGTTAACCAACAGGGTGACGATCAGCCGCTGTTGCAATTGCCGTGGCAGGTCGATGCGCAGCAAATTCGTATTACTCAAGGTCAGTGGCGTTGGCCGCAAGCCGAGCAACCGCTGTCGGGTGGTCTGGCGCTCACGCTGGACAACTGGCAGCAGGGACTAGAAAACACGCAAATCAGCGGACGTTTCAACCTGTTGACACAGGGGCGTGGCGGCAAAGGTAATTTGGTACTCAGCGTCGGGCCGGGCACGCTCAGCCTCACTGACAGCGCATTGCCGTTCCAGCTCACGGGTGATAGCAAGTTTGCCGATCTGCAACTGTTTGGCAGTATGCCGGGCTTACTGCATGGCATGCTGAGCGATCCCCAAATCAGCCTGAAACAGGGCGCGCTGTTGCGCTTGCGCGGCCGTTTACTTTCGACGCTGGAAGTGGATGAAGCCCGTTGGCCGCTGGCGGGTGTGACGCTGGCTTCACGGGGTATCAACGGACGATTGCAGGCGATTCTAAAGGCCCACGATCCCAGCTTTGGCCGATTCACGCTGCATCTTGATGGCCGCGCCAGCGATTTCTGGCCGGACAGCGGACGCTGGAACTGGCGTTACTGGGGCGACGGCGAGATGCAACCCCTGAACGCCAAATGGGATGTTAAAGGAACTGGCAGCTGGCAAGACACGCTGATTAGCCTCGACACACTTAACACCGGTTTTGATCAGCTGGCTTACGGCATGGTGCAAGTGGATAAACCGCGCCTGACGCTTACTGCTCCCGTGCGTTGGCAGCGTGATGCCGCTCATCCGGCCTTTAACGGGGGCTTTACGCTCAAGTCTGGCCAGACGCAGTTTAGCTATGGCGGCTGGCTACCGCCTTCAGAACTGAGTTTTGAGGCCAAAGGCAGTGACCCGAGTCGCTTTATCTGGCGTGGGCAATTAACCGCTGAAGATATTGGTCCGGTGCGCGTGCATGGGCGCTGGGATGGTGAACGTCTGCGTGGTGAAGCCTGGTGGCCGGCGCAGTCATTGAGGGTATTTCAGCCATTACTCAGCAGCGATTTAAAGATGCGCATTCAGGCTGGCGAACTGCGCGCGCAGATGGCGTTTTCCGCCGCCAGCGATCAAGGCTTTGAAGCCGGGGGCTTCTGGGCGGTAAAAAATGGCGGCGTGTGGATGCCAGACAGTGAAATCAACGGCATCGACTTCACGTTGCCGTTTCGTCTCAAAGACCATCAATGGCAACTGGGCCGTCGCGGGCCGGTTTCCTTGCGTATCGCCGAGGTCAAAAATCAGTTTGCCCTGCAGAATATCACCGCCGATTTACAAGGCCATTATCCCTGGCACGAGCGCCAACCGCTGACGCTCAGCAACGTCAATCTCGATCTGCTCGGCGGCCATGTCAGCATGCCAGAACTGCGTATGCCACAGCATCAACCTGCACGGGTTTCGCTGCGAGAAATCAATCTCAGCAAACTGATCACCGCCATTAAGCCCAAGCAGTTCGCGATGTCCGGCAAGGTGAACGGTGAGCTGCCGCTGTGGGTGAACAATCCACAATGGCTGATTGAGAAGGGCTGGATTGCCAATAGCGGCCCGTTGACATTCCGCATGGATAAAGACATGGCCGATGCCATCGTCAGTAATAATTTTGCAGCGGGTGCGGCCATGGACTGGCTGCGTTATATGGAGATTTCCCGTTCGTGGGCCACCCTGGATCTGGATAACTTCGGCAATCTCACTATGCAGTCAGAAGTGAAGGGCACCAGCCAGTTTAGTAATCGCCGACAGTCAATCAATCTTAACTATCGACATCAGGAAAACCTGTTCCAGCTATGGCGCAGCTTGCGCTTTGGCGATAATTTGCAATCCTGGGTGGAGCAAAATGCCACCCTGCCATCGAAAAAGGATCCCCAATGAGCCCGAGGGCATTACTGGTGCTGGCAGCATGGCTGCCGCTGGTCGGTTGCGTGCCGCGTATTGAAGTGGCGGCACCGAAAGAGCCGATCACCATCAATATGAACGTGAAGATTGAGCATGAAATCCACATCAAAGTGGATAAAGATGTGGAAGCGCTGCTGAAAAACCAAAGCGGCCTGTTTTGAGGAGCGGCATGATGAAACGCAAAGGGATCGCCCTGATGCTGGCGCTGCTGCTGATACCTTCCGCATGGGCGTTGACACTTGATGAGGCGCGTCAACAGGGGCGCGTGGGTGAAACACTCAGTGGTTTTGTCGCGGCCCGTCAGCAGGATGCGGAAACCCAGGCATTGGTTAAGCGCATTAATGAGGGGCGGACACAACAGTATCAGCGTGTGGCGCAGCAGAATAACCTGACCACCAGTGAAGTGGCGCGGATTGCCGGTGAGAAGCTGGTGAGCCGTGCGGGCAGCGGTGAGTTCGTGCGCGGGATTAACGGCCAGTGGGTCCAGAAGTAAGCTAGCAGGCATAAAAAAGCCGGGCGCTCAGGCCCGGCAATGATGGCATCATACCCATTATTCTCGGGTATTCATCACGTTCTCAATGATTACGCAGCAACAATTTGCTTGATGGCATCTTTCGCGTCGTTAGCCGCTTTGGTTGCCACTTCAGGACCATAAGCAATACCTTCCGCGAACACGAAGTTCACGTCGGTGATGCCGATGAAGCCCAGGAACAATTTCACGTATGGGGTCAACAGATCGGTAGGGGTATCTTTATGGATACCGCCACGGCTGGACAGGATCACAGCACGTTTACCGGTCACCAGACCTTCCGGGCCCGCTTCGGTGTAACGGAAAGTCACGCCAGCACGAGCAATCAGGTCGAAGTAGTTTTTCAACTGGGTTGGGATGTTGAAGTTGTACATCGGTGCAGCGATAACCACGGTGTCATGCGCTTGCAGTTCAGCAATCAGTTCGTCAGACAGTGCCAGGGCTTCCTGCTGACGCGGAGACAGTGGCGCATCGGAAGGACGCAGTGCGCCAACCAGCTCACCATCCAGAACCGGAATCGGCTGAGCAGCCAGATCGCGTACGGTAACTTCGTTACCTTTGGCGCGCGCTTCTTCAGCGTAGAAGTCAGCCAGCTGGTTGGTCTGAGAGTAACCGGCGAGGATGCTTGATTTCAGAACTAAAACTTTGCTCATGGTATTTTCCTGTGCGTGACGCGGTTGGCTTACCGCTCAATGCGTTACACTCTACGGAGTTCCTCCGCGAGGTAAAAGCGCAATATTTCGAGACCTATGTTCGAAATTATTGAATAAGGTCGCACGTCCGGTCAGGTGAGGTTTTCCAGAGTGTGCTATCATGCCGGGCAATAATTGATTGAATCCGCCGGGAAATTTCAGCCGGTATAGAGCGCATTTTGCCAGGCTCGCCGCGACAACAGGTAACGCATCATTATGTCTTCATCCCCATCATCTCCTTTGGCACCGCTCTGGTCGCGGCTCGATAATCTGACGCTGCGCGATCGCCAGCGTTTGCAACGTCGCCTGCACGGCGCGGCTAAAGTCAAAAATCCCGATGCGCAGCAGGGTATTGTGGCGGAGCTTGAGCCTGAATTTGCTGCCGCCGAGCAACGTATTGCCCAACGGCAAGCCGCGACGCCGCGCATCACTTTCCCGGAAAACCTGCCTGTCAGCCAGAAGCAGCAAGAGATTGCTGAGGCGATTCGCGATCATCAGGTGGTGATCGTGGCCGGTGAAACCGGTTCAGGGAAAACCACCCAGCTGCCCAAGATTTGTCTGGCGCTGGGACGCGGTGTGAAAGGGCTGATTGGTCATACGCAGCCGCGCCGCCTGGCCGCGCGCACGGTGGCCAACCGCATTGCCGAAGAGCTGGAGACTTCGCTCGGCGGTACCATCGGTTATAAAGTGCGTTTTAACGATCAGGTCAGCGAAACCACGCAGGTGAAGCTGATGACGGACGGTATTTTGCTGGCGGAAATCCAGCAGGATCGCCAGCTGCTGCAATACGACACCATCATTATTGATGAAGCGCACGAGCGCAGCCTGAACATCGACTTTTTGCTGGGTTATCTGCGTGAGCTGTTGCCGCGCCGCCCGGATCTGAAAGTGATCATCACCTCGGCCACCATCGATCCGCAGCGTTTCTCGCGCCATTTCAACAATGCTCCGGTGATCGAAGTCTCAGGCCGAACGTATCCGGTGGAAGTGCGCTATCGACCGATTGTGGAAGATGCCGATGATACCGATCGCGATCAGCTGCAGGCGATTTTTGATGCGGTGGATGAATTAGGTCAGGAAAGCCGTGGCGATATCCTGATCTTTATGAGCGGCGAACGCGAAATCCGTGACACTGCCGATGCGCTGATGAAGCGCGACATCCCACATACCGACATCTTGCCGCTCTATGCGCGGCTGTCGAACGCCGAGCAGAACCGCGTATTCCAGTCACACAGCGGACGCCGTATCGTGCTGGCCACCAACGTTGCGGAAACCTCGCTGACGGTGCCGGGCATTAAATACGTTATCGATCCCGGCACCGCGCGCATTAGCCGTTACAGCTATCGAACCAAGGTGCAGCGCCTGCCGATTGAACCGGTTTCTCAAGCGTCTGCAAACCAGCGTAAAGGACGCTGCGGACGTGTGTCGGAGGGGATCTGTATTCGGCTCTTTTCCGAAGACGACTTCCTCAACCGCCCCGCGTTTACCGATCCCGAAATTCTGCGTACCAACCTGGCTTCCGTCATTCTGCAAATGACCGCGCTGGGTCTTGGCGATATTGCCGCGTTCCCGTTTGTTGAAGCGCCCGACAAGCGCAACATTCAGGACGGCGTGCGCCTGCTGGAAGAGTTGGGCGCCATTACGCTGAGTGAAGATGAAACCTACAAGCTCACCGGCTCGGGCCGTCAACTGGCGCAGCTGCCGGTGGATCCGCGCCTGGCGCGCATGGTGCTGGAAGCGCAGAAATTTGGCTGTGTGCGTGAAGCGATGATCATCACCGCGGCCTTGTCGATTCAGGACCCGCGCGAACGTCCCAGCGAAAAGCAGCAGGCATCGGATGAAAAACATCGTCGCTTTGCCGATAAAGAGTCGGATTTCCTCTCATTCGTGAACCTGTGGAATTACCTGCAGGAGCAGCAAAAAGCGCTGTCGAGTAATCATTTCCGCCGTCAGTGTAAGACCGATTTCCTCAACTATCTGCGCGTGCGCGAATGGCAGGATATCTACACGCAGCTGCGTCAGGTGGTACGTGAACTGGGCATGCCGGTCAACAGCGAACCAGCGCCGTATCGTGAAGTACACTGCGCATTGCTCACCGGATTGCTGTCGCATATTGGTCAGAAAGATAATGAGAAGCAGGAGTTTACCGGTGCGCGTAACGCCCGCTTCTCCATCTTCCCGGGTTCAGGATTGTTTAAGAAGCCGCCGAAGTGGGCCATCGTGGCAGAACTGGTGGAAACCAGCCGCTTATGGGGCCGCGTGGCCGCGCGTATCGATCCGGAATGGATTGAACCGCTGGCACAGCATCTGATCAAGCGTAGCTACAGCGAACCGCACTGGGAGAAAGCGCAGGGTGCGGTGATGGCCACCGAAAAAGTCACGCTTTACGGGCTGGCGATTGTGCAGGCGCGCAAGGTCAACTACAGCCAGATCGATGCGCAGCTCAGTCGCGAACTGTTTATCCGCCACGCGCTGGTGGAAGGTGACTGGCAAACGCGTCATGCGTTCCTGCGCAACAACCTTAAATTGCGCAGTGAAGTGGAAGATCTCGAACACAAATCGCGTCGTCGCGACATACTGGTTGATGATGAGACGCTGTTTGCCTTCTACGATCGCCGTATTGGTGCGGATGTGGTCTCTGCACGCCACTTTGATAGTTGGTGGAAACAGGCGAGCAAAGAGAATCCTGACCTGCTCAGCTTCGATAAGCAGATGCTGATCAAGGACGGTGCCGATAAAGTCAGCCAACTCGATTACCCCAACTTCTGGCATCAGGGCAACCTGAAGCTGAAACTGAGCTATCAGTTTGAACCCGGTGCCGATGCCGATGGCGTGACGGTCCATATTCCGTTGCCGTTGCTCAATCAGGTTGAAGAGGGTGGTTTCGAGTGGCAAATCCCCGGTGTACGCCGTGAGCTGGTGATTGCATTAATTAAGTCGCTGCCTAAGCCGACGCGCCGTAATCTGGTGCCTGCACCGAACTATGCCGAAGCGTTTCTGGGCCGGGTGAAGGCGATGGAATTGCCGTTATTAGATGCGCTGGAGCGTGAGTTCCGCCGCATGACCGGGGTCACCATTGATCGCGAAGCCTGGCAGTGGGATCAGGTGCCCGATCACCTGAAAATGACCTTCCGCATTGTGGATGAGCACAACCGCAAGCTGCAGGAAGGTAAAGATCTGCATCAGTTGAAGCAGGTATTGAAAGGGAAAGTGCAGGAAACGCTGTCAAAAGTCGCGGATGATGGGCTGGAGCAGAGCGGGCTGCACATCTGGAGCTTTGGCGATCTGCCACAAAGCTATGAACAGAAGCGCGGCAGCTACCAGGTTAAAGCCTGGCCGGCGCTGGTGGACGAGAAAGACAGCGTCGCCATTCGCCTGTTCGACAACGAACTGGAGCAGCAGAAAATGATGTGGCGCGGCCAGCGTCGCTTGCTGTTATTGAATATCCCTTCGCCGATCAAGTATCTGCACGAGAAGCTGCCAAACAAAGCCAAACTCGGCTTGTACTTCAATCCTTACGGCAAAGTGCTGGATCTGATTGATGATTGCATTGCTTGTGGTGTCGACAAGCTGATGGCGGAAGCGGGCGGTCCGGCGTGGCAACAGGATAATTTTGAGCAACTGCGCGATAAAGTGCGTGCTGAACTGAATGAAACGGTGGTGAGCGTGGCAAAGCAGGTCGAGCAGATCCTGACCTGTGTGTTCAATATCAATAAGTTCCTGAAAGGCCGCGTCGATATGACGCTAGCGCTGGCGCTGTCTGATATTAAAAACCAGATGAGCGGTTTGGTGTATCGCGGTTTTGTCACTGGGAATGGCTATCAACATCTGGGCGACACGTTGCGCTATTTGCAGGGTATCGAGCGTCGTCTGGAGAAACTGCCGACCGACCCTTACAGCGACCGTGCGCGCATGCTGAAAGTGCAGGCAACCGAACAGGCGTGGCAAGCATGGCGCAATAAACTGCCACCCCAACGTCAGGATGATGCTGAAGTGCAGGCGATTCGCTGGATGCTGGAGGAGTTGCGGATCAGTTACTTTGCCCAGCAGTTGGGCACCTCTTATCCGATCTCTGACAAGCGTATCTTGCAGGCGATGGAACAGATTGGCTGATTGCACAAATGACAGAGGCGCAATTCATGACTTGCGCCTCTGTAAATGAACATATCGCTAATGACGCGCGCAGCATCCTGGCGCGAAGAAGGTGTGCGATTCAGTGGCGAAATCTTATTTCGCCAGCTCTTCAAGACTGTCTTTAAACGACGTCACCGCGATGGCACGGTTATCCGCACGATAACGATCAGCCGGAGCGGGCGCAGAACTTTGCACCGCAATCAGTTTCCAGCCATCCCCACTTTTCAACAGCAGCGGCGATCCGCTGTCGCCAGGCAATGTATCGCATTGATGCGACAACACTGCACGTTGCGCCCAGCCGGTAATCAGGCAATCACTGTGTGAATAGAGCGTGTCGAGGTGATCAGCGGGATAACCGGCTTGCGTCACTTTACGTTCGGTGGTTTTCAACGCATCGGTTAAATCGCTGCGTGAGCCGTCAAACAGGGGGATTGGCACGATTCCGGACGGCGGGTTATGCAAAATAACCAGCCCATAATCGTAAGGCGCTGCGCCCGGCGGCACGATCCAGCCTTCACCATCGGCTTTCAACCTGTGCGCTAAAGAAGGTTCGACGCGTGCATCGATATCATGAATTTCGTAACGCCAGCCTTTCGCACCTGCCATAAAACGCAGAGCAACCGGCTTATCAAATTTACCGGGTGGCGCTAATAAGCAGTGTCCGGCCGTCAAGGCCAGATGGGCAGAAATCAGGGTGGCGGTGCAGAGGTTACCGCTTTCGGTCTCTAACTGACCAATGGCATCCCAGGGCGCGGCGCTGACATCCGTAATCGCTTTACGGTGATCTTTGCCAAAGAAAAGTGTCTTGATGTCTTCCGGGCTTGGCCCATCTTCGTCATCGGCATGTGCTGCGAGGTTAAAACTGAAAATACCAACAAGTAACAGGGTAGCCAGGCGCATAAATCTCTCAATGGCGAGAATAAGTAGGGGATATTGTTGTCATCACGCTTGAGCGATAACTATAGTCGGAGAGCGGGAAAAAAGGGAGAAATATTGGAGTAATCAGCACGCTACAACGACTAGATAAAAAAGCTGGCTGCAACGATGCCGCACAGGATCATCACAATCAGGATAATTTCGAAGCGATAGCGACGCACCATTTTTCGCTACTCCAGTAAATAAACACCCGGCATAACCGGGTGTTTTCAATCATTAATGCGGTGTTGGCGCTAAGAGGCCGTATTATTTAGCCGCTTTTTTCGCTTTGTGGTGCTTTTTAGCAGCCTGAGCTTTCTGAGCTGGCTTAGTTACTTTTTTGTGGTGCTTTTTAGCAGCCTGAGCTTTCTGTGCAGCTGGCTTGGTTGCTTTTTTGTGGTGCTTTTTAGCAGCCTGGGCTTTCTGTGCAGCTGGTTTGGTTGCTTTTTTGTGGTGCTTTTTAGCAGCCTGAGCTTTCTGTGCAGCTGGCGCTTTCTTCTCTACTTTCTTGTGTTTCTTAGCTGCCTGCGCTTTCTGGGCAACTTTCTTGTGGTGAACCGCTTTGTGTTTAACAGGTGCTGCGGTCGTTGTTGCGGCAGCAGCCGGAGCAGCAGCTGTTTCAGCAGCGAAAGCAACAGAAGACATACCCATAGCAGCGGCGATCACCAGTGCAACTAATTTTTTCATCGCAAAATCCTCGGACTATTTTTTCATGTGTGACCCACTGCGGGGCCGGTGAGACAACTATATGAAAAACAATTGAGGCTTTCCGTGAGGCATTGGTATCGGCGTGTAACGGATTGTACAAAGTGGCGTAAAGGAAGTGAAAAGGGCGGCCGATGGGGCCGCCGCGCAGTTTACGCAGAGAGATAGCGTTGTTCAAGATGTTGACGGAAGTACTGCGGATTCAGTGTTTCACCGGTGGCATTGACTAACAGTTGCTGAGTCGGGAAACGGCTGCCGTGCTGCCAGATATTTTGCTGTAACCAGTCAAACACTGGCTGTAACTCGCCGTTCAGAATTAACTCGTCAACCTGCGGCAGCGCGCGTTTCACCGCCTGGAACAGCTGGGCAGCGTACATAGCACCTAAGGTGTACGTCGGGAAGTAACCAAATGCACCATCGGTCCAGTGGATATCCTGCATACAGCCGTCACGATAGTTGCCCCGCGTATCAATTCCTAGTGACTGCTGCATTTTCTCATCCCACAATGCTGGGATGTCATCAACTTCAATCTCACCTTCAATTAAGGCGCGTTCAATTTCGTAGCGCAGAATCACGTGGGCCGGATAGCTCAGCTCATCCGCATCGACGCGAATAAAACCCGGCTTAACGCGTTGTGTCTGACGAATAAAGTTTTGCACTTCCAGCGCCGGCTGGTCGCGCATCAACGCCACCACCTGCGGATGAATGTGCTGCAGAAAGGCCTTGCTGCGACCAAGCTGCATTTCCATAAACAGGCTCTGCGACTCATGCATGGCGGTGGAACGCGCATGGGCGACGGGTTGTCCGCGCCACTGCTGCGGCAGATTCTGCTCATAGCGAGCATGACCGGTTTCGTGGATCACGCCCATCATCGCGCTGAGGAAATCGTTCTCATTGTAACGGGTGGTGATACGCACATCTTCCGGTACACCGCCGCAAAACGGGTGGGCACTCACGTCGAGACGGCCATGATTAAAATCGAAACCCAGGGTTTTCATCAGGCTGAGGCCGAGCTGTTTCTGCTCATCAATGGCAAAAGGCCCCACGGGGACAGCGATAGGAGTTTGCTGCTGCTTCGCGACGGCTTGCTGTAACAGGTCCGGCAGCCAGCTTTTCAACTCGCCAAAGGTGGTGTCGAGCTGTGCGCTGGTCATGCCCGGCTCAAACACATCCAGCAGGGCGTCATAACGTGAGACACCTAATGCTTCTGCGCGCAGTTGCGCTTCCTGACGGCTGAGCTTCACCACTTCTTTCAGGTTGGCTGAAAATCCTTGCCAGTCGTTGGCGGGGCGCTGTTGACGCCATGCGTGTTCGCAACGAGAGCCTGCCAGTGATTTGGCTTCCACTAATGAAGCCGGGAGGATTGTAGCCTGCTGCCACGCACGCTGCATTTCACTGAGATTTGCCTGCTCAACATCGTTTAACGATTCCTGCTGTGCAGCAGCAAACAGCCCACCGAGACGTTTTTCAGTCAGAATTTCATGCATAAACACGCTCAGTTCGGCAAGGGCTTCGCCGCGTGCCTGACTGCCGCCAGGTGGCATGGTGGTTTGCATATCGACGCCAGCAATAGCGCCAAGGTGACCGAAGCGAGAAAGACGCTGGAAGGTTTTGCTCAGTTCCTGATAAGCGGATGTCACGATGAAAACTCCTTATGACGATAAACGTGGCGAAATGTCTCGCAAGGGTAGATCAATGGGCCAGCAGAAGCGAACGCTGGCGCCACCCAATGGGCTGCTTTCAATGGTGACGTTGCCCTGCAATGCTTGCGCGATGGAGTGGACAATGGCCAGTCCCAAACCACAGCCGCCCGTGGCGCGATCGCGGCTGGGATCGAGCCGGACGAAAGGCTCAAACACGCGAGCGCGTTCTTCCTGTGGAATGCCTGGACCGTCATCCTCGACCTGTAGATTGCCGATGGCGCCGTCAAACCATAAGCTGACGCGCAAACGATGCTGAGCATAGCGCAGTGCATTGTTCACCAGATTATCCAGCACCCGCTCCATCAGACGCGTATCCGCCGCGCCGACGTTTTCCAGCTGCGGAATATCCAGTGCAATCTGTGCCTGAGGATTCATGGTTTGCACATCTTCAATGTGCACGCGCAGCCACTGAGCCAGATCAAACGATTGCAGATTAAGATCGACCCTTGGGCGATCGAGGCGAGCGTAAGTCAGCAGCTCTTCAATCAAGCTCTCTAACTGGCCGACATCGCGATTTAACGCCGCGGATTCGGCTTCACTGAGGTTATCGCTCATCTCCAGTCGATAACGTAGCCGCACCAGTGGCGTGCGCAGTTCATGGGCTATGCCGTCAATCAGCTGCTTCTTACTGGCCACCAGCGTATTAATGTTGTCGGCCATCTGGTTAAACGCCACGCCGAGACTGTGCAAGCTCGACGTGCTTTCGAAATGGGTACGCACATCCAACTCGCCGCGACCAAAGCGTTGAGCGGCTTTTTCCAGCCGCTGCATCTCCTGCCAATGCGGCCGCAGCCAGATAAATACCGGCAGCGCCAGCGACATGCCAATAAAGGCCAGCAGCGCGATATCGAGGATGCGCATCTGATGCAAATAGAACAAATAAGGGATAGGGCCGACTGACAACACATAGTGGCTGCGCGGGATGTGCTGCAGGAAGGTGTATTGATCGTCGAGCGCGACAATTTCACCGGCACGCAGGCGGCGCATATCCGGCTCATCCAGCTCATATTTGCTCATCGGTTCGATATGCAGCTCAAACGATAAATCGAGATCGAGGTTGCGGATGGTTTTGTTCCAGTCACGCGGAGGGATCTCGCGCAATTCGCTACGCATTAAAAACAGCGAGCTGGCCATCAAATCATTCATCGACTGGCGACCCGCACGTTCAGCGGTGAACTTGTACACCAGTCCTACCAGCAAGGTCATCACCAGGAAACAGACGAACAGCAGCAGATAGAACTGGATAAAGAGTTTTCTCATGCAGAACGGGTATCCCAGGCCTGAGGCGCGAACAGGTATCCTTTATTACGGATGGTCTTGATGCGGAACGGTTCGGTGGCACTGTCATAAAGTTTTTTGCGCAGGCGAGAGATCGCCACATCAATACTGCGATCCATGCCGTCGTAAGTCACCCCTCGCAGCGTTTTCAGCAAGGCATCACGGTTCAAAATCTGGCCGGCGTGCGTGGCTAACTCCCACAGCAGATCAAAATCGGCAGTAGAAAGGGTGATGTTTTCTTCAAACAGCATCACCTGACGATTCAGAGAATCTATGGTCAATGAGCCAAAGCGTAACACTCGCTGCGAACTCTGAATGGCTGGCGTGACTTCGGGCTGAGAACCCTGAGCCTGACGCAGGTGTAAACGCAAACGCGCCAGCAAAACGGCGGGCGGCGTGGTTTTCAGAATGTAATCGTTGGCGCCCATTTCCAGCGCCAGAATGTGGTTCATGTCGCTGTCGAGCGAGGTGAGCAGCACGATTGGCCCTGACCAGTGCGCGCGCAAATCGCGACATACCGTCATGCCATCTTTCCCCGGCAACATGATATCCAGCAGCACCAGATCGGGATCGGCGGCAAGAATGGTGGCTTCTGCGCGGTCACCGCGCGTTTCAACAGTCACTTCAATATCGTGGCGGCCAAGGTAAGCGGCGATCAATTCACCAACTTCTGGCTCATCTTCCACATAGACAATTCTGTTCATAGTTCACTGCGAGTGATGACAATGACAGCAGCATAACTTTTCCTGGTCCTGAGCTCTACGCTATCGCACGAAATATCCCTGCCTGACTGGTATGTTTACCGTGAAATGTGCCATTATTAGCGGCGCGTTGTAGCGCAAGGTTCGGAACCGTAACGAAAACCAGGAGGAGTGCGAGGGTGTCTGATAAAGAGCTGGCTTCAGCCGGATACAGTGACCGCATCTGCTTCAATTACAGCGATTTTCTTTCCGCTTCCTGCAAAAAACGCTGGAGCTTCGTTGACGCCATTTATGGCGTGATGCCGATTTTTGGCATGGTGACACGTAAATCCTCGCACGGCTTAGCGGCGAGCGATGAGCACCTGAAAGAATTAGCATTACAAATCATTTCAACGCAGGTCAGTGACGAGATTAATATCGCGCGACTGATCACCTTAGCGGAACAGCAACATATCAGCCGCTTCGACATTCAATTGCCTTACCCTCTGTCAGAAGATCAGCTTGACGCGATTCATCAGGAATACCGTAAAGCGCTTAATCTGACACAGCAGGATGACCTGCTGTGCGTATCCATTCCCGTCCAGCCCCACTAATTATTGCGTGAGCTGCCACGTAGCCGGCAGTGATGCAGCAATCAGCAGTACAATCGCGATGCGCTCCAGCTGTGACAACACCTTGTTGCCGCGGCCGCCGCGTCGCGCATAAAGGAACAGCAGTAATCCCGGCGCGTAAAGCACCACAGACAGCAGCAGATGCAGCGGACCTGAAGCATAAAGCAGCCAGAATCCGTAGGCACTGGCGCCCAATCCCACCGCCATCGCCAGCGGATTATTTTGTCCGCGAACCACTTTGATTAAATACAGACCCACCAGCAGATACGGCACCAGAATCATCTCTGACGCGATGGTCAGGAGCGTATTGTAATCTGCGCCGGTGACGGCAATCAGAATCAAACAGACCTGCACGCTGGCGTTAGTGAGCCACAGCGAAGCAGCCGGAGAATTGTGACGATTCTGGCGTGCAATGCTGCGGGGAAAAGCCCCTTGTTGTGCCGCAAGGAAAGGGACTTCAGCGGCCATGATTGTCCAGCTTAAATACGCGCCACACACGGAAATAATCAGACCCACTGCAATCACCGTATTGCCCCAGTGCCCTAATAAATGCTGCATCAATCCTGCCATCGAAGGATTCCGCATTTGCGCCAGCTCTGCACGCGGCACAACGCCCAGCGCAAGCAGGGTAACCAGCAAGTAAACCAGCAGGGCCGCGATAACCGCCAGCATGGTGGCGCGTCCCACATCTTTCTTGTGACGGGCTCGCGCGGAAACCACGACCGCGCCTTCGACACCAATAAACACCCACAGGGTGATCAGCATAGTTTGCTTGACCTGCTGCCAGAGCGGCTGCCCTAAAGCCACGCCAGTAAAATCGAAGTGAAAGCGATCGTAGTTGAATGCCAGCAAGGCCAGCACCACAAACAACAGTAGCGGCACCAGTTTGCCCAAGGTCGCTAACAGATTGATGCTGGCAGCGGTTTGCACCCCGCGCAATACCAGGCAATGCACTAACAACAGCAGCACCGACGCGCCGAGCATCGCCTGCCAGGTGTTGCCATCGCCGAATACCACGTGCCCCGGAGAATCGGTAAAGAAACTCAATGCCGAAAAGACAATCACCAGATACGAAACGTTAGCGATCACCGCACATAACCAGTAGCCCCATGCGGAGCAAAATCCCATCAGCTCACCAAATCCTGCACGCGCGTAGGTAAAAATCCCGCCGTCCAGTTCGGGTTTTAAGCGCGTCAACAGCAGCATCGCCAGGGCAAGAAACAGGATCCCCACACCAGTAATTAACCAGCCAATCAGCAAGGCCGCAGGGCCCGCCACCGACGCCATATTTTGCGGCAGACTGAACACGCCCGCGCCAAGCATTGAGCTGAGTACCAACGCGGTGAGCGCGCTGAGACCTAATTTTTTATCCAAAATACCTTTCCCGGACAGCAGAGTATGCTGGTTAGTGACGATTCCGCTGGAGTGTAACGTGGTGATTAGCGCAGTTTAAAACGGAATAGACTGAAAACAGGCGAAGGATTTTACGGAGAGCGGGAAGGGAAGGCAATGCAGGATTATGCAGATTTGCGCACAGACTATGCAAACAGATACGCAGGGCGACAGGCGCCGCCCTGCATCGATATTACTTGAACAGATCCGCGGTCACGGTGAGGTTACCACCACTCTGGTTAGACCACTGACGGGTGACGTGGTAGAACTTCGCCCCTTTATCCGCTGCGCGTTTACCTACAGCTTCTGAAATCTCTGTCGGCGTACCGAAATGATCGGAGAAGGTGATGGTATCGAACGGTTGCATCTGTGCAGCGGTGATCGCATTGATCTCCTGCACGCTGCGTCCATCGGCCAGTTTAACGGTGTAACGTTCGCCGGTAGAACTCTGGGTTTCGAAGAAACGGCCTACGCTGCGGCTTGGGGTGTCAGAGGAAGCAACGCCTGGAATGGCCACTTTCTTCGCTTCTACGCCGCCGGCGGCCAATGCCGCTTTACCAGCTTCAGAATCGGCAGGAATGGCATCAGAAACGTTCTGCACTTTACGCTCTGCAGCATCTGCTTTGTAAACGTAAGCCGTCACATACTGATTGCCGCCGTTGTTTGCATCGACCTGACGAACGATAAAGAACGACGCTGCGCCTTTATCTTTAGCCTGTTTAGCAATCGCTTCGTTTACATCTGGCTGGCTGGAGAAGAAACCATTGACCGACACGGTATCAAACGGTTCTAAGCGATAGGCTTCTGCTTTTGGCAGCTCTTTAACACCATTAAACATACGATATTTAGTGGACTGATCGGCTTTTGGTGCATCGGCTTTATACAAATCAGCCGTGACGCGCCAGTTGCCGCCATTGCCATTGGTGTCATTGATGCCTTGTACATAGAAGGAGTCAGCGCCTTTTTCATCGGCTGCTTTGGAGATGGCATCGGTGGCATCACCAATGGCATTGAAACGACCGCTGATATTAATACGTTGGAATGGTTTCAACGCGGCCGCTTGTTCTGGCGTCAACTCTTTGGCCGCAAATGCATTTGCGGCCAACAGTGATAACAGGGTGGTCGCCAGAATGGTGTTCTTCAGCTTCATAAAAATGATCCTTCGCCTTACGCAAAATGAGTACGAAAACGTGCTGGACTCTTGATGTATAACAGATTAGCCGCTGATTATTGCATGTAATAATCCACCTGTCTCAGCCATTTTATGTGCATAACATTGACAATCTCCGCAAGTTATTCATCGACATGTCATTTGCCTATGCTATGGCTTTTTTTGACCGGCTTACCACTTATTGTGGTAACACATAGTGCCATAATAGTTAATGCATTGTTAATTAAAGGTTTTTTAAAACACTTAATTCGACATGACACGATTCTGCGCAGCAGATTATTTTTTATAACGGCAGAAAACTAGTGGCAAAAGGTGGCATTCATTCTTTGCATCTGAATATTTGAGTGAATGTCATAAGTGTGCGTTATCGCTGTGGATCACTTTTCACATTTTCAGTAGGTTATAAAGACTTTGTTACATTGCGCATTTTGCTCATAAAAAGCTGAAACGCTGTTTCAGCCTTATGGGCTTGTGCCACTTACAGAACCTCATCCTTTAATTGTTGAAAGGAAACAGTATGTTAATTGGGATACCCCAAGAGCGGTTAGCCAACGAGTCGCGCGTCGCCGCTACGCCCAAGACCGTTGAGCAACTGATCAAGCTGGGATTCAGCGTCACTGTCGAGCAGGGCGCTGGTATTCGTGCCAGCTTTGATGACGAAAGCTTTATCGCCGCCGGTGCCACCATCAGCACCACGCAAGATGTCTGGCAATCTGACATTGTGTTGAAAGTGAATGCGCCAGACGATCGGGAAATTGAACTGACGCGTGCAGGCAGTACGCTGGTGAGCTTTATCTGGCCTGCGCAAAATCCGGCCCTGTTGGAGAAATTAGCGGCGCGCAACGTCACCGTCATGGCGATGGATTCCGTACCGCGTATTTCCCGTGCCCAGTCACTGGATGCGCTGAGTTCGATGGCAAACATCGCGGGTTACCGTGCCATTGTCGAAGCTGCGCATGAATTCGGACGCTTCTTTACCGGTCAAATTACGGCAGCGGGTAAAGTCCCCCCGGCCAAGGTCATGATCATCGGCGCGGGCGTGGCAGGTTTGGCCGCAATTGGCGCAGCGGGCAGCCTCGGTGCGATCGTGCGTGCGTTTGATACCCGTCCAGAAGTAAAAGAACAAGTGCAGAGTATGGGCGCTGAGTTCCTTGAACTGGACTTTGAAGAAGAAGCCGGCAGCGGTGATGGCTATGCCAAAGTGATGTCTGAAGCCTTTATTGAGGCCGAGATGGCGCTGTTTGCTGCGCAGGCTAAAGAAGTCGATATCATCGTGACCACTGCACTGATCCCAGGCAAACCGGCACCGAAGCTGATTACCGCTGAAATGGTTGCCAGCATGAAGCCGGGTAGCGTGATTGTCGATCTGGCGGCAGCAACCGGCGGTAACTGCGATTTGACCGTGGCCGATCAGGTTACGCTCACCTCCAACGGTGTGAAAATTATCGGTTACACCGATCTGCCTAGCCGTCTGGCGACCCAATCCTCTCAGCTGTACGGCACAAACCTGGTTAACCTGCTGAAACTGCTGTGCAAAGAGAAGAACGGTGAAATCACCGTCGACTTTGAAGATGTGGTTGTTCGCGGCGTGACGGTGATTCGTGCAGGCGAAGTCACCTGGCCAGCACCGCCAATTCAGGTATCTGCTGCGCCGAAAGCCACGCAGGCTGCCATCGAGCCAAAAGTCAAAGTGGAGACTAAACCGGTCTCGCCATGGCGCAAGTATCTGCTGCTGGCTCTGGCGGTGGTGCTGTTTGCCTGCCTCGCCAACGTCGCGCCACCTGAGTTCCTGTCCCACTTCACCGTCTTCGCGCTCTCCTGCGTCGTCGGTTACTACGTGGTGTGGAACGTCAGTCATGCATTGCATACCCCGTTGATGTCCGTCACTAATGCCATTTCCGGCATTATTGTGGTGGGCGCGGTGCTGCAGATGGGCCACGGTGGTTGGGTGACGTTCCTTGCCTTCGTTGCCGTACTGATTGCCAGCATCAATATCTTCGGTGGTTTCACCGTCACCCAGCGCATGCTGAAAATGTTTCGTAAGAATTAAGGGGTTTCACCATGTCTGGCGGATTAGTGACTGCAGCATATATTGTTGCCGCAATTCTGTTTATTTTCAGCCTTGGCGGCCTCTCTAAACATGAGACGTCCAAGCAGGGTAATATCTTTGGCATCAGCGGCATGGCGATTGCGCTGTTGGCGACAATCTTCGGCCCTAACAGCGGCAACGTTGCGTGGATCCTGCTGGCGATGGTCATCGGTGGTGCGATTGGCGTGCGTCTGGCGAAGAAAGTCGAAATGACCGAAATGCCGGAGCTGGTGGCGATTTTGCACAGCTTCGTGGGTTTGGCAGCGGTGCTGGTGGGCTTCAACAGCTACCTCGACCACGCGCCAGGCCTGCCGGCAGTGATGGAAAATATCCATCTGACCGAAGTGTTCCTTGGCATCTTCATTGGTGCAGTGACCTTCACCGGATCTCTCGTGGCGTTTGGTAAACTGCGCGGTAAGATTTCTTCCAAAGCGCTGATGTTGCCGCATCGCCACAAAATGAATCTCGCTGCACTGGTGGTTTCCTTCCTGCTGATGCTGTGGTTTGTGCAGACGGATAGCACCGCTTCACAAGTGGTGGCGCTGTTGCTGATGACGGCGATCGCATTGGTGTTCGGCTGGCATCTGGTGGCCTCGATTGGCGGTGCAGATATGCCAGTGGTGGTTTCCATGCTGAACTCCTACTCCGGTTGGGCGGCAGCGGCGGCGGGCTTTATGCTCAGCAATGACCTGCTAATTGTCACCGGTGCGCTGGTTGGTTCTTCAGGTGCGATTCTGTCCTACATTATGTGTAAGGCGATGAACCGCTCGTTCATCAGCGTTATCGCGGGTGGCTTTGGTACTGACGTCAGCGTCGGTGGCGAAAGTGAAGAAGAGGGTGAACATCGTGAGATCACCGCGGAAGATACGGCGGAGCTGCTGAAAGGGTCAACGTCAGTGATCATCACCCCAGGCTACGGCATGGCGGTGGCGCAGGCGCAGTATCCGGTGGCGGAAATCACCGAGAAGCTTCGTGCACGTGGCATCAAAGTGCGCTTTGGCATCCATCCGGTGGCAGGGCGTCTGCCAGGACACATGAACGTACTCCTTGCGGAAGCGCGAGTGCCGTACGATGTGGTACTGGAGATGGACGAGATTAACGATGATTTCAGCGAGACGGATACCGTATTGGTGATCGGTGCCAACGATACCGTTAACCCGGCGGCGCAAGAAGATCCACGTAGCCCTATTGCCGGTATGCCAGTGCTGGAAGTGTGGAAAGCGCAGAACGTGATCGTGTTCAAGCGTTCCATGAACACCGGTTACGCTGGCGTGCAGAATCCACTGTTCTTTAAGGACAACACGCAAATGTTGTTTGGTGATGCTAAAGCGAGTGTAGAAGGTATCCTGCGCGCGTTGTAATCGTCACTCGATTGAAAAAAAAGGCGACCATCTGGTCGCCTTTATTGTTTTAATCGTCGGCGTCTTCTTCGTCATCATAATCAATCGGCGATTTGAAATCGTCTGGTTTGATCGCCAGTAAATCGCAGCGTAAATGATCGATAACTTGTTCTGCGGTGTTGCCGAGGAAAGCCGCAGAGAGACCGGTACGGCCAATGGTGCCGAGCACCACAATCCCGGCTTCCAAATGCAAAGCGATATCCGGAATCACTTCCTCCGGCAAACCTTTCGCCACATGGGTAAATTCTTCGCCGATAGAGAATTTCTGCCGCAGTGCTTTCATCGCCACTAAATGCTGGCCACGAATGGCATCGTTGTAAACGCTGGGATCAAAGTCGGGCAGTTCAATCGCGATATTGATGGGCGTAATCGGATAGGCACCCACCAGATGCACCTCAGTGTGATTCACCATGTCGGCCAGCAGCACCGTTTCACGAATCAACTTCTGATTTAACTCATCATGATGCGGTTCTTCACTGGCCAGATTGACCGCCACCACGGCTCGGCCACCTTCCGGCCAGGGCTGATCTTTCACCATCCACACCGGGCAAGGGCATTTACGCAGCAGATGCCAGTCGGTAGGCGTAAAAATCACAGCTTCCAGGCGATCGTGCTGATGGGCCATTTTCAGCACTAAGTCGTGCTGATGCGCCATCACTTCCTGAATAATCGCCTCGTAGGGACGGTTATGCCACACCACTTTAATATCAATTTCTACCCCGGCCTCAATATAGGCGTGGGCCTGCTGGCGGATCCACTCTGTGCGTTGGCTGATCACACCCTTGCGCATGTTGGAACGCTCATCAGGGGACAGCAGGGTAGTCATTTCGTAGGAGAAGTCGTAGATAGGCAGGAAAGCTTTGATTTTTTCCGCCGATACGTTGATTCAGATAAACCGCACGACGCAGCGCGGGCTGATCATCCTGTTGGGCGTCAATCGCGACCAGAATATTTTGGTACCGGGACATAAGGCAATCTCCTCAAACCAAAGCAAGTTGGATTAAAGATAGCCTAAGTTTGCGCAGGGCAGAAGAGGAAAAGTTGTTGCCGGATCAATAAAATAACATTTATCAACCCGGCTTAACATCATGCGGCTTGTTCAGTCTGACCCGCCAGTTCTGCCAGCAAAGCATGGTTTTCAATGGTGATATATTTGCCTTTTACCGCCAGCATGCCACTTTTCTGGAAGCGGCCCAGCAAACGACTAATGGTTTCTACGGTTAGTCCCAAATAGTTACCAATGTCGCCACGTGTCATGGTGAGACGGAATTCACGCTGTGAGAAACCACGTTGACCGAAGCGACGTGACAGATTCCAGACAAACGCCGCCAGGCGCTCTTCGGCGTTCTTTTTAGACAACAGCAGAATCATGTCCTGATCGCCTTTGATCTCACCGCTCATTAAACGCATCATCTGCTGGCGCAGTGCGGGCATTTTACCGGAGAGATCGTCAAGGGTTTCAAACGGAATCTCACAAACCATGGCGGTTTCAAGTGCCTGAGCAAAACTAGGATGGTGCGCGCCAACAATGGCGTCAAAACCGACTAAATCACCCGCCAGATGGAAGCCGGTAATTTGTTCGTCACCCTGTTCAGTAATGGTGTAGCTTTTGATGGTGCCGGAGCGGATAGCATAAAGCGATTTCAATTCATCACCGGCTTTGAACAGCGTCTGGCCTTTTTGAATGGGCTTTTTGCGCTCAATAATATTATCCAGCTGATCCAGCTCGTGCTCGTTCAGCGTGAAGGGAATGCACAATTGGCTGATACTGCAATCCTGACAATGGATGGCACAACCGCCTGACTGAATACGTCGAATGCTGCGTTTTTCCGGGATCATATAGTTACGCTCGATGATTATTGACTGCGGTCAATTTTAACATTTTTACGCGTTAAGGGAACTCATCCGAGCAGTATTAATCGTTAAAACCCCACTAACGTCAGGTATACCAGTGTCTGCGCAGGTTGGCCTTTACGCCGTTTCTTGATCTGGAACGTTTTCTTGCCACTGTTTACAATGGCTCGTAACCTGTTATGACGCAAAAAGTGACAGATGTGATGCCAAATATCCTTTGCTACTCTTTTGCTTTGGACAGAAATTTTGCGCTCAGCAAACCACCAGGCGTGAGAACAAACCATGAACCTTGACGATGAAGACCTTTTCCGGGATGCCATGGGCGATGTAACGCCACTCAAAGATTGCGCCAACACCCAATGGCTACGTGCACCTTCCACCAAGGAACCCCGACCGCCACGAGCAGGTGATGAACAGGAAAACTTCCTGACGCGCGGCTTCCTCGATATCGTCCCGTTAACGACGCCATTGGAATATACAACTGAAGGGATACAACAGGGCGTGCTGGATAAATTGCGTTTAGGCAAATATCCACCGGAGGCCAGCTTGAATCTGCTGCGGCAGCCTGTGGAAACCTGCCGCCAGGCGCTGTTCAGTTTTATGCTGCAGGCGCGAAAACAGGGATTACGCAATTTGTTAATCATTCATGGCAAAGGCCGTGATGATGAATCTCATGCCAATATCGTGCGCAGCTATGTGGCGCGTTG
Organism: Pantoea rodasii; assembly: GCF_002095465.1. Classification (GTDB taxonomy): domain Bacteria; phylum Pseudomonadota; class Gammaproteobacteria; order Enterobacterales; family Enterobacteriaceae; genus Pantoea; species Pantoea rodasii. The sequence goes on from NZ_MLFP01000086.1 coordinate 661,140, forward strand.
GTTGCCGCAGTTCGATGAAGTTCAGAGCTTCTGCGTGGCGCAACCCCAACACGGCGGTGCCGGGGCTTTGTATGTCAGCTTAAGAAAAACCGATGAGGCGCGACAGGATAATCGCGAGCGTCACGCCAAACGCAGCCGTTAATCAGGTATGGAATTTACGAATGGTCGCCATTAAGACTTCAGCGCTCAGGCTGAGCGGGGTGCCGCTACGGGTAATGATGCCCACAGGTTCACCCGGCCCTGGCGAGTTGATTGGCAGGGCGGCAACAGCGTGATGACTAAGATCTTCTTTAATGGCACCTGACGGCACAAACCACACGTAGTCATAACGCAACGCCAACTGACGTGCGAGTGAAGTGGAAGAGGTTTCCACGCAGTTAGCGGGCAGTGAACAGCCTTGTTCATCCAGCATATGTTGTGCAATACGACGCGGTGCAGTGCCTTCCGGCGATATCACCACCGGCCACTGCATGGCGCGGGATAACGTGACATTGTCACTAAGTAGTGGATGTTCCGGTCGAACCACCAGTTTCAGTGATTCCACGAATAACAGCTCATAGGTCAGGCCAGCCATCATCTCACTGTTTGCCATGCGTCCAATACCGATATCAAACTCACCGGCGCGCAGCCCGGCCAGCAGGACATTATTGTGCAACGTGGCGACCTGAACGGTAGTGTTCGGTTGTTGCTCATGAAAACGGTCGAGAATCTGTGGCAGCATGCCCATCGCAGCGGTGGTCAGCGCGCCCAGCCGAATCACGACCGGACGGCCCGGTTGCGGGGCGTTAAAGCTCTGACCCGCGTGATTTAGCGCATCCAGCACTTTCACTGCATGAATCAGAAATTGTTCACCAAGGGTGGTCAGCTGTGCACCGAGGCGCCCACGTTCGAACAGACGTGCACCGGCCAGTTCTTCAAGCTCATTAAGGGTTTTAGAGAGTGCGGGTTGGCTGAGATTCAGCGTTTCTGCCGCGCGCCCCAAAGTCCCTTGCTGCGCGACCGCAACAAAGGTGTGCAAATGGCGCAAGCGAATGCGCTGATTGAAAAGGATATTTTTGTCCATAACCTTCAACATAATGACTTTTACTGCTCGGCGGCAACCGGCAAACTGGAATTATGTTAACTTCACTGCAAAATTATATTAACAAAAACACCCAAAAGCCTAACTCTCTGTAGTTAAACGAATATTGATAAATGTGCTCCCTCCGTAAATTATCACCTGTTGTAATATCAAATGCTTAATCTCGCAAAATTTGAATAATTCTCAGTTACATTCAAAAATCCTGCCCGTTATTGTTAACGATGAGCTATCATTAGCGCCGTTTTTTTACCAAAACTGATGATTACACGATGAACATGCAGGAGTTGATCCGTGACCACCGTTGAAGCCGTAGATGTCCGCCAGCTGATCAATCAGAGTGCGCTTAGCCGTTGGCAAAAACGCCTGATTGCCCTGTGCTTCATCGTGGTGGCGCTGGACGGTATGGACATTGCGCTGATGGGCTTTATCGCGCCGACGCTTAAAGCCAGCTGGGGAGTCACTAACCATCAGCTGGGCATGGTCATCAGCGCCGCACTGATTGGTCTGGCACTGGGCGCAATGGTGGCCGGACCGCTGGCCGACCGCTATGGGCGACGGGTCATGATCCTGCTTAGCGTTGGATTTTTGGTCTGTGGACGCTGGCCACCGCCATGGCGCAAAACATCGATCAGATGATGTTGTTCCGCTTTCTCACCGGCCTCGGTCTGGGTGCCGCGATGCCCAACGTGGGAACGCTGGTGGCTGAATATGCGCCAGAGCGTCGTCGCTCCTTTATTATCACCGTGGTGTTCTGTGGCTTTACCTTTGGTGCCGCGTCGGGTGGTTTTGCGGCCTCCTGGCTGCTGCCTCGATATGACTGGCATTCGGTGATGTTAATGGGTGGTGTGTTGCCGCTGATTGTTTTGCCCTTTCTGCTGCGCGGTTTACCTGAATCGGTACGTTTTCTCATTAGTCGCCGTGCACCTGCGGCGCGAATCCATGCGATTCTGGATCGCATGTTGCCCGGTGTGGTTGAGCCTGACAGCCACTATCAAACGGTGGAACCGGTGGCCGTCAGACGAGGTGCGGTGGCGACCGTGGTGTCCCGGCGCTATTTGTTTGGCAGCCTGATGCTGTGGGGCGGCTACTTTATGGGGCTGTTCCTCGTCTACCTGATCGGCAGCTGGATGCCATCGCTGATTAACACCCTCGGCATGTCGGTGACGGAAGCGGCGATTGTCACCGCCATGTATCAGGCGGGCGGTACCGTGGGTTCCCTGTTTGCCGGATGGCTAATGGATCGCATCAACGCCAATATTGCCCTGGCGGTGATCTACTTCTGCGGCGGTATTGCCATCGTCGCTTTGGGGTTTTCGCCGGCAGAAGTCGGAATAATGAGTGCCATCGCCTTCTTCAGCGGCTTCTGCTTCAATGGTGCCAACACCGGTATGAATGCGCTCTCGGCCAGCTATTACCCTACGCATGCGCGCGCGACGGGCTCCAGCTGGATGCACGGTGTCGGACGCGTCGGGGCAATCATGAGTGCTTTTGTCGGTGCAGAGCTTTTGTCACTTGGCTGGTCGTTCAGCCAGATCTTCCTGCTTTTAGCCATACCGGCGGTGTTGACCACCATTATGCTGGCTCTGAAATGTCGTTTTGGTGACGCGTCGCAGCGCATTGAGTGAAAGGGCGATCACAGTTCCACGAAATTCCTCCACGGCGATAAAGGGTTGATCTACATTAGCAACAACCCTTAACGCCGAGGTGATGACCATGGAAAACTTTCTCACCAGCGATGCCATCCGCACGCTGTTCTCTCAAGCCATGTCCAATATGTATCAGCAGGAAGTGCCGCAATATGGCACCCTGACGCAACTGGTCACCGCCGTGAATGAACGCACGCTGGAAGCGCATCCCGCGCTGAAAAACCGCCTGGCGGCTGCCGATGAACTGAGTCGTTTGAGCGTAGAACGTCACGGTGCCATTCGCGTCGGAACCGCCGAAGAACTCAGCACGCTGCGTCAAATGTTTGCGGTGATGGGGATGGAACCGGTGGGATATTATGATCTGTCGCAGGCGGGCGTCCCCGTGCACTCCACCGCTTTTCGTCCGGTAACCGACAGTGCCTTGCGCCGCAATCCTTTCCGCGTTTTTACCTCACTGTTGCGTCTGGAACTGATTGACGACGATGACCTGCGCGCACGCGCCGCCGCAATTTTAGCCGCGCGCGATATCTTCACGCCTGGCTGCCGCGCCTTGATCACACAGCATCAGCAGCAGGGAGGGTTAACGGCCGCCGATGCCGCGATTTTTGTTAAAGAGGCGCTGGAAACCTTCCGCTGGCATGCGCAGACCACGGTGGATAGCGTGACCTATCGCGCTCTGAGTCAGCAGCATCGTTTGATTGCCGATGTGGTGTGCTTCCGCGGCTGCCACATTAACCATCTGACGCCTCGCACGTTGGATATCGATCGCGTGCAGACGCTAATGCCGACGCGTGGTATCGAACCCAAAACCTTGATTGAAGGGCCGCCGCGGCGCGAGGTGCCGATCCTGTTGCGCCAAACCAGTTTTAAAGCGCTGGAAGAGGCGGTGCATTTTAATGACGGTACGCCGGGTACTCACACGGCGCGCTTTGGCGAGATTGAGCAGCGTGGCGCAGCACTGACGCCAAAAGGACGCATGCTTTACGACCGTTTGTTAGCGGAAGCGGGCACCGGCAGCGATAATCAGCATCACCAGCAACATCTCAGTGCGGTGTTTAGGGATTTCCCTGATGATGAAGAAACGCTTCGCAACCAGGCGCTGGCGTGGTTCCGCTACCGGTTGACAGAGCAAGGCATTCAGCATCCCCCACAAGCGGGTGAAACGCTAAAGCAACTGCTTGCCGCAGGGCGCGTGCAGGCAGAGCCGATGGTGTATGAAGATTTCCTGCCGGTCAGTGCAGCGGGCATATTTCAGTCGAACCTCGGTGATGTCGCGCAAGCGCGCAGCGCAGGCAATGCCAGTCGGGCAGATTTTGAGACGGCATTAGGCACAGCAGTGCTGGATGAAATGGCGCTGTATCAGCAGATGCAGCAGCGCAGTCTGGAACGGTGCGGTATCCGATAACGTAAAAGAAAGCCGGTCTGTGAAGTGGCATAACCACTTCAGCAGACCGGCTTATTTTCTTCTATTTATTATTGCAGGCGCGAATCACGCACCAGCGTGTACTTCCCGGCACCCAAAAACATGATGGCGAGTGCGCCAAGCAGATAAAGCGCCTCTGTTTCCAGAGACCAGGCGCCAACATCAGTGCGATGCCAAACCGCGCCCATTTTTACCAGCAGTGTCGCAACAATCATGTTCACCGCAATAATGAAGGCCGCAGGGCGCGTCATTAAACCGATGATCACCATCACAGGTGCCACTATTTCCCCGATGTAAGCACCGTAAGCGATGAAACCTGGCATCCCTTTAACGGCCAGCATGTGAGCGATCCAGTCGACGCCATGCATCACTTTAAATTCGCCATGAAACAACAGCAGGCCGCCAAATGTCAGACGCAACAGCAGTTTACCGAAGTCCGGGTGATCGCTCATCCGATTAAACATCTGGTTGATTCCACCAAACATCGCACTTCTCCGTCTCGCCAGGTTAACTTGCAACCTTAAAACAATTTGCCATGCCAGGGTTAGCCAAAAAAATTTGATGGTGTTGTTCAATGGATCGAAGGCATATTCGGCTTAATCTGCAAATGCTTTCGGAACATGGACATTCGCTCAAGGCCTGCAAATAATGGAACCATGCTTGATCTGGGAACCCGAGATGAAAAATGAACGACGTCTGAGGATCATGACCGCGGAGGGTGAACTCAGAGGCCTGATTGACGATGATCTTTTTGTCTTCAAGGGAATACCTTACGCCGCACCGCCGGTGGATGCGCTACGCTGGCGTCCACCCCAGCCGGTAACGCCATGGCAGGAAGTGCGTGATGCTACGCAATGGGGTAATGCCAGCTGGCAAAGTCGGGATTATTGCGTGGCGGCCGGTGGTGGCGATCCGGGCCGGTTCAGTGAGGATTGTCTGTACCTGAACATCTGGACGCCAGACGTTGAGCCCTCTCGTCCATTGCCGGTGATGGTGTGGCTGCATGGTGGGGGATTTACCATCGGTGCGGGCAATCTCGATCCCTATCGCGGCAAAGCGTTAGCTGCGCAGGGCGTGGTGGTGGTGACGCTTAATTATCGTCTTGGTCACTTTGGTTTCTTCGCCCATCCCGCACTGGATGCCGAATATCCGGAAGAGGCGGTGGTTAACAACTTCGCGCTGTTAGATCAAATCGCCGCGCTACAGTGGATTCAGCGCAACATCCCGGCTTTTGGTGGCGATCGCCATAACATCACGCTGTTTGGCGAGTCTTCCGGTGCGCGCAGTGTGTTGTCGCTGTGCTGCTCTCCGCTGGCAGAAGGCCTGTTCCATAAAGGCATTGTTCAGAGCGCCTACAGCTTACCGGATGTTCCCCGCAAAAAAGCCCAGCAGATTGGCAAACAGGTCGTCGCGCATTTTGGTCTGCCGGAGAGTGCCACTGCCGAACAGCTTCGCCAACTGCCCGCCGATCAGTTCTGGCCGCTGCAACGTCCGTTAGGATTAGGACCGGTAGCGATCAGCGGTGATGCGGTGCTGCCGAAACCGATGCTCGCTACCTTTATGGCCGGTAAACAGCATCGCATTCCTTTGATGGTAGGAAGTAATAGCGATGAAGCCAGCGTGTTGGACTATTTTGGTGTGGATGCGGCAGCGGTGCTCAAGCAAATGCGCAGCAAAAGCCGCTTGAGCTATAGCCTGATGAAGTGGCTGTACGATATCCACGACGATACGCTGCTCGGCCGGGCGGTGGCGCGCGACATGGCGTTCACGGTAGTGCCGCTGCTGGTGGCGCAGTCACAGCACAGTATTGGTATGCCAGCATGGCGCTACTGGTTTGATTATGTTTCCGAGAACGCGCGCGACCTGTATCCGCATGGCACCTGGCACGGTAACGAAATCCCCTACGTATTCAACACGCTGACCACGCTAAAACCGCCAGCGGAGCGCGCTTACACCGCAGTCGATCAGGCGTTTGCCGCGATGGTCAGCACCTATTGGGTCACCTTCGCGCGTGATGCCAATGCGTTTAGTGCCCAGCTGCAGGGCGAGGTTGAATGGCCCGTGTGGCGACCACGCGAAGACCTGACCTTAGCCTTCGGCCATCAGGGTAAACCGCAATCGGTATTGAAGCCGCGTTTTATGCGTGGGCGACTGCGTTTGTTCCGGCTGATGATGCGCAGCCACGTGAAGCTTTGATGAGCAGGCTAATGATGAAACTGTGCAAACCATTTTTTAAGCCAAACTCCAGGCTAATCCATTGATTAACTGCAACAACATTTCCTATCCCGGTTAAGCAGACAGCAATTAATTAGCTTATTAAACCGTTACATTTTCCCCATCCACTGCCGATAAACGCAATATGCCCTATTTTATCGGGCCTCCTTCGCGTTTCACACCAAGGGATTATGTATGGGAATCTTAAAAAACTTCACTATTCGCGCCGTAATGCTGACCATTCTCGGGCTGTTCTGCCTGCTGTGGTGTGCTGTCGGGTTATTTAGCGTTCATTCGCTCAATGCCCTGGGCGACGGGAATGAGATTGACCGTGAACTGGTTAATCAGATGACGGTACTGAGCAAAGGCAACGACCAATATTTTCGTGTGGTGACGCGGTTGTCCCGCGTGATGGAAGGACGCGCATCCGGTGCGGCAGTAGGTGCGGATGCATTTGCACCGGTGCAGCAGGCGCTGGACAGTATGAAGGCGCAGCTGACGCAGTTTAAGTCCATGGCACCGGGTCCGATGGACAGTGATACCGCCAACAGTGTCATCGCCAGTTGGCAGAAACTACTGGATGAGGGCATCGCCCCGCAGGTTTCGCTGGCCCAGCAGGGCACCGTTGAGGCGTATCGTACGCAGGCGAATAATGTGACGCCCGGCTTGAGCCGCGCCTTTGGCACCAGTGCTGAAGCGTTCAACAAGGCCGCAGGTATCAAGCTGGATGACACGCGCGTTACCGTCGATAAACTCACCAACATTACCAAAATCATCATCCTGGTTGCGGTGGTGTTCGGCTTGGTGATACTGCTGTTCACCGACCGTTATCTGGTGGCGATGCTGGTGAAACCGCTGGAACGCGTGCGTAACCATTTTGCCGTGATCGCGCAGGGCGATCTCAGCCAGCCCGTGGAAGATTTTGGCCGCAACTGCGTCGGCAAACTTGTGCCGCTGCTGCGCGCGATGCAAGACAGTCTGCGTGAAGCGGTGAGCGCCATTCGCAGCGGGACTGAGAATATCTATCGCGGCGCGGCAGAAATCTCCTCAGGCAATAACGATCTTTCCTCACGCACCGAAGAGCAAGCCGCCGCGCTGGAGCAAACGGCGGCCAGCATGGAACAGCTCACTGCCACCGTGAAATTCAACGCCGATAACGCACGTCAGGCCAGCACGCTGGCGGAAACCGCGACCGGCACCGCACAGCAGGGTGGCCGACTGGTGGGTGAAGTGGTCACCACGATGCAAGGCATCTCTGGCAGCTCGAAGAAAATCGCGGAGATCACCAACGTGATCAACAGCATAGCCTTCCAGACCAACATCCTGGCGCTGAATGCTGCCGTTGAAGCCGCGCGCGCGGGCGAACAAGGGCGTGGCTTTGCGGTGGTGGCGAGCGAAGTGCGCAATCTGGCACAGCGCAGTGCCGGGGCGGCGAAAGAGATCGCCACGCTGATCGAAGATTCAGTACAACGCGTTGATAAAGGCTCGGCGCTGGTCAGCAGCGCCGGCAGCACCATGAACGATATTCTCAAGTCGGTGCAGGACGTCAATGAGATCATGAAGCATATCGCGGCCGCCTCTGAAGAGCAGAGCAAAGGTATTTCGCAGGTCGGAACTGCGGTGACGGAAATGGACAGCGTGACCCAACAGAACGCCTCGCTGGTGGAGCAGGTTTCTGCGGCCGCCAGTGCGCTGGAGCGTCAAACGCAAGAGTTGCAGGCTTCGGTGGCGAAATTCCGTCTGTCGGATAGTGCGCCAGTGAGCAAAGTCCAGACCGCGCCAGCCAGCGCCGTTCTGCGCCGCCCGGTGCTAAGCGGTGCACCAGCGGTTCATTCGAAGTCGGCCAGCGCCGATGAGTGGGTTTCGTTCTGAGGCTGACACAACCACGCCACCAGTTCCGGCAGGAACGGTGGTGCATTATGCTCCTCTCGCTGTAACAAGCTGTAAGCTGCCCCGGTGGCCACACAATCGGCAAACGGGGCAATCAAACGTCCATTCACCAGGTCATTCTGCACCAGCGTCACATCCGCTACCGTTGCACCAAAACCCTGAATCGCCGCGCTGATGGCTAAATCCATGGTGGCGAAATGCTGATTACGAGCCATATTCACCTCATCCGATTGCGCCGCGAGCCACAGTTGCCAGTCTCGTGCATCATGAGTGGGATGTAAAAAAGTGAATTTCGCCAGATCGCTGACGCGCGCAGGCGGAGTGACATGACTGCCGAAAACCGGCGTTAATCGCTCATCGAATAAACGAATCGAACCCGCTGGTGGCGTGCCGAAAACAATCGCCGCATCATAATTTTCTAACTGCGAGCCATGATCCAGCGTGGTGGTCAGCGCCACGTGAATCTCCGGACGCTGCTGCTCCAGCGCCACTAAACGCGGCACCAGCCAGCGCATGGCGCAGGTGGGTGCTTTCAGGCGAATTGAGGCATTACTGCGGCTGGCTTTTTCGGTGGCATTGACCAGCAGGGTGTAACCCTGCTGCAGTTCGGGTAACAACGCGGCACCTTGCCCGGTGAGGTGCAGCCCGCGTGCATGGCGCGCAAATAATGGAAATCCCAGCCAGCTTTCCAGCGTGGCGATTTTACGGCTCACCGCCCCTTGCGTGATGCATAACTCACTGGCCGCGTGCGTCAGGTTGAGATGGCGAGCGGTGACCAGAAAAGCATGGATGGCATTCAACGGTAGCGCGGAGCGGGACATAATGACCTCAAGCTATGATTTTTGATCATGGCTATTATGACAACAATTCGCTTGTCGACTCAAGCAACTCCCCGTTGAATAGAAATCTATTTTCCTTACGTGGTTATGCAACATTGTGGAGCAACGATGACCTTGAACAGCAGTGTTAACATCTCTTCCAAACAGCCCGATGTCGGCACGACGATATTCAGCGTCATCGGCCAGTTGTCGGCGCAACATAAAGCGATCAATCTGTCACAGGGCGCGCCGAACTTCCCGTGTGACCCGCATCTGGTGGAACTGGTCAGCAAAGCCATGCGCGAAGGTCATAACCAATATGCCTCCCTGACCGGTTTGCCAGCGCTGCGCGAAGCACTGGCCGAAAAAGTCGAGACGCTTTACGGCCAGCAATACGATGCAGGCAGCGAAGTGTTGATCACCGGCAGCGCCAGCCAGGGGATTTACATGGCGATTTCCGCGCTGGTGCACCCTGGCGACGAGGTGATCTTCTTCGAGCCGGCGTTTGATAGCTATGCGCCGGTGGTGCGTTTACAGGGCGCAACCCCGATTGGCCTGAAATTGCAGGTGCCGGATTTTGCGATCAACTGGGATGAACTGCGCGCCACCATTACGCCCCGCACCCGCATGATCATCATCAACACGCCGCACAACCCGAGTGCGCAGGTGCTGACGCCGGCCGATCTGGAACAGCTGGCTGCCTTAACCCGTAACACGGATATCGTGGTGCTGTCCGATGAAGTGTACGAACATATTCTGTTTGATGGTCGTGCCCATTGCGGCATGGCAACGCACCCGGAATTGGCACAGCGCAGCGTGATCGTTTCCTCTTTCGGCAAAACCTTCCACGTCACCGGCTGGCGCGTCGGTTATGCGCTGGCCCCGGCCGCGCTGATGGAAGAGATTGTGAAGGTGCATCAGTTCATGATGTATGCCGCTGACACGCCGATGCAGGTGGGTTTTGCGCACTATCTGCAGAATCCGCAAAACTACCTGCAGCTGTCGCCGTTCTATCAGGAAAAACGCGATCGTTTGCTGGCGTTGATGCAGGATTCGCCGTTTAAGCTGCTGCCGAGCGCTGGCTCCTTCTTTATGTTGGCCAGTTACGGACATTTCAGTGACGAAAGCGACAGTGAAATGGTAAAACGTCTCATCGTCGATCACGGTGTGGCCACCATTCCGTTGTCGGCGTTTTATATGGACGGCACTGACAATAAATTAATTCGCCTGTCATTCGCGAAAGACGACGCAACACTGCAGGCTGGCGCGGAAGCGCTGTGTCGGGTTAAAGGGTAATTAGGGGAAGAATAATGAAAAAGTTAAACGCACTGTTTGTGGCTCTGGGCATGCTGACTTCGGCGCACGCGCTGGCGCAGGAAACCTTACGCTACGGTCTGGAATCACAATATCCTCCATTCGAGAGCCGCAACGCACAGGGCGAACTGGAAGGCTTTGATATCGAACTGGGTAAAGCCATTTGCCAGGTGGGTAACTTCGATTGTAAGTGGGTGGAAAGCAGCTTTGATGCGCTGATCCCGGCACTGCAGGCGAAAAAGTTTGATGCGATTAACTCGGCGATGAACATCACCGAAGCGCGCGCCAAAAACATCGACTTCACCAAGCCAATCTACCGTATTCCAACCATGCTGATCGTGAAACAGGGTGAGAAACTCCTGCCAACGGCGGAATCGTTGAAAGGCAAAAACATCGGCGTACTGCAGGGTTCAATCCAGGAAACCTACGCGAAGAAGCACTGGGAGCCGCAGGGCGTAACCGTGACTTCTTATCAGGATCAGAATCAGGTGTATAACGACATGGTCGCGGGCCGCCTTGACGGCACGCTGGTGATGTCTGCGGCCGGTCAGTCTGGTTTCCTCGATAAGCCACAGGGCAAAGGTTTCGCCTTCGTTGGTAAAGCGGTTGAAGATGACACCATCCTCGGTTCGGGTATCGGTTTTGGTCTGCGTAAAGGCGATGCCAGGCTGAAAGGTGAACTGGATGCGGCTATCACCAAAGTTCAGGCGGATGGCACCATCACCAAACTGGCGGCCAAATTCTTCCCAGGTATTGATGTGACCGCAGCGAAATAATATCAAGCGCCACACTGGCGCGGCTTCGTTGAAAACGGATTGAAATAAGGCTGCCATTTCTCATTAATGGCAGCCTTTTTGTTTATGCCGGACTAGGTGGCATAGCCACTCAGCGGTAGTCAGGCCCTGGACCTGACTGCACCGATGAAGATCTTGCTTACTTCGCCGCCAGATAACACAGCGCTTCTGCCACCTGATACGACTTCACAAACGATGGCACCGGCAAAAACTCAAAGCGTGAGTGGAAATTGTGCGCGCCGGTAAAGAAATTCGGTGTGAGCAATCCTTTGGCCGACAACGCCGCACCATCTGTTCCCCCACGCATCGGGATCACTTTTGGCTCAACACCGACCTGTTCGAGTGCAGCGAAAATCAAATCAATTGCGCGACGGTCTTCACCCACTGCATTACTGATATTGCTGTAGGTATCGCTAATGGTGAGTGCGACATGTCCCGTCGGATACCGCGCGGCAATTTCATCCGCCACTTCCACCAACTGCTGTTTTTTCTGATCGAACCCTTGCAAATCAAAGTCGCGAATCGAGGCCTTAAGCACCGCACGGCTGGCGTTGGCATTGATATCGTTAAACCAGATATAGCCTTCGCGCCCTTCGGTATGTTCCGGCGTGGCCAGGCGGTCGAAGCGTGAAATAAAGTCATGCGCCATCAACAACGGATTAACCAGCACGCCTTTGCCGGACATCGGATGCGCCGGCACGCCGGTAAACACCAGTTCAGCCGCCGCGGCATTAAAGTTCTCATACACCACTTCACCCAGCTCACAGCAGTCGATGGTCCAGGCGAAATCGACGTTAAAGCGGGTTTCCAAATCCAGCGCTTTCGCGCCGCGCAGCCCAATCTCTTCATCCGGTACAAATGCCACCACGATGTCGCCATGATCGCCTTTCAGATTCTCCATCAGCGTCATGACCACCGTCACCGCCGCCTTGTTGTCGGCGCCGAGCACGCTGGTGCCATCGCTAAAGATAATTTCCTGACCGTGATAAGGCGCAACCTCAGGATGTTCCGCTACGCGCAGCCAGATATCCTGCTGAGCGTTAAGGCACAAATCGTCGCCGTTAAACGTCAGGGTTTGCGGATGGATATCCGCAGACAAGCCCACATCCACGGTATCGATGTGAGTGATAAAGCCGATGCGCGGCGCATCAGGACGATTACCGGGTTTCACTGCCGTCACCGTGGCGTGCTGATCGATAACGATATCCTGCAGCCCCAGTTCACGCAGTTCCTGCGCCAGCAATTCTGCCATCGCATGTTGTGAAGGCGTGCTGGGCAGCGTGGTGGATTTGGCATCGCTCTGGCTGGAAACCGCCAGATAACGATAAAAACGCTGAGTCAGTTGGCGAGCGAGTTGGTCTGTCATCACATTTCCTTATTGGCTTTGCGCGATGTGCATTACACACCTCGGATAAATCGTGTTATTTATCAATACATACCGATGCTGGCTCATGGAAGTCAATAAAAACGAGGGTCACAATGAAAAAGATGATGGCAAAGTTCACACTCAGCGCGTTGTGCTTAGCGATGGCGGGCGGTGTTTCGGCCAAGACGCTGGTTTACTGTTCAGAAGGCTCTCCTGAGAACTTCAACCCACAGCTGTACACCTCGGGAACCAGCGTGGATGCCAGCGCAGTGCCGATTTTCAACCGTCTGGTGGACTTCAAGCCGGGGACCACTGAACTGGTGCCAAGCCTGGCAGAGAGCTGGGATATCAGCCCGGACGGCACGGTATACACCTTCCATTTGCGTAAGGGCGTCAAGTTTCAGAGCAACAAGCTGTTCAAACCGTCGCGTGACCTGAATGCCGACGATGTGATTTTCTCGTTTATGCGCCAGATGGATCCTAAAAATGCCTACCATAATGTCTCGGGTGGCAACTACAGCAATTTCGACAGTCTGGAACTGGCGAAGCTGATTAAGAGCATCGAGAAGGTGGACGACAGCACGGTGCGCATCACATTGGCACATGCGGAAGCGCCGTTCCTCGCGGATTTGGCGTGGTACTTCGCCTCGATTCACTCTGCAGAATATGCTGACCAGATGTTAAAAGCCGGTACGCCAGAGAAGGTGGATATGGAGCCTATCGGCACCGGTCCATTTGAACTGGTGCAATACCAAAAAGACTCTCGCATCCTGTATAAAGCCTTCCCGGATTACTGGCAGGGCAAAGCGAAACTGGATCGCATCGTCTTCTCCATTACGCCAGATGCCTCAGTACGCTATGCCAAGCTGGAGAAAAACGAGTGCCAGATTATGCCGTTCCCCAATCCGGCCGATCTGGAAAAAATGCGCACCAATCCGGACATGACGCTGGAACAGAAGTCGGGACTCAATACTGGTTTCCTGTCGTTCAATACCACCAAAGCGCCGCTGGATAACGTCAAAGTCCGCCAGGCGCTGGCGATGGCGATTAACAAGCAGGCGATTATTGACGCGATCTTCAAAGGCACCGGCACGGTGGCGAAAAATATTCTGCCGCCGGATGTCTGGAGCGCTGATAAGGATCTGAAAGATTACGATTATGATCCGCAGAAAGCCAAAGCGCTGTTGCAGGAAGCCGGGATTAAGCCAGGCACCGAAATCTCGCTGTGGGCAATGCCGGTTCAGCGCCCTTATAACCCGAACGCGCGACGAATGGCGGAGATGATTCAGGCCGATTGGGCACAGGTGGGCATCAAAGCCAACATCGTCAGTTATGAGTGGGGTGAATACCTTAAACGCGTGAAAGGCGGCGAGCATCAGGCAGCACTGATGGGCTGGACCACGGCGACCGGCGATCCGGATAACTTCTTCGGCCCGCTTTACAGCTGCACTTCGGCAAACGGCGGCTCTAACTCATCAAAATGGTGCTACCAGCCGTTCGAGAAGATCATCACCGAAGCGCGCGGCGAACAAAACCACGACAAGCGCGTCACCCTGTATCGTGAAGCGCAGCAGATGATGCATGACCAGGTGCCTGCGGTGATGATCGCCCATTCGACGATTTTCGAGCCGGTGCGCAAAACGGTAACAGGTTACAGCGTCGATCCGTTTGGCAAACACATTTTCTATCCGGTCGATATTAAGAATTGATGACGGGCAATGTGCCGCCTAAAGGCGTAATGCTTGTCAGTTAAGGCCATATCAGCAAAGGCTGTCACTGTAAAAGTGGCAGCTTTTTTCGTTTAGGTGAGGACGTTGGAGTGCGGGCCAGCCCCTGTAAGGCACCAGACTGCGTTATCACCCGTCGTTTAACTGACGAGCATTACACTTAAAGGCGGCATTTTGGATTGGAAGTGCGATGTGAGTTACGGTTTCCAGCGTTGACGCAACGGCTCTTCCAATGCACTCAACTGCAGCTGTAAAAACTGCAAAAACACATTCAGGGCGGCACTGCGTGGTCGCCCTGATTGCGCCTGCAGCTGCAAATTACGTTGGCTCAACTGATCTATCCCTACTGAGCGCAATATCAATCCATGGGTTTCCGCATCGTGCAACACCGTAAAGGCGCTGCAAATCGTCACGGCCAGCGGTGTGCGCAGCAAAAAGTGGAACAGCGTCGAGAAGGTATCGCAGGTTATGACGGGCTCAATCAGATTGCCGCTCATATGGCTCGCCAACTCAAACAGCTGACGCACCGTGGTATTTTGCTGCGGTAAGGCCAGCGGATAGTGGCTGATATCCGTGAGCGTGACCTGAGACGCATTGGCCAGCGGATGCGTCTGATGCATCACCAACAACACGGGGGCGGGCCACGATCCGATCACATCAACGCCGCGCTCGGCATGCAAACTGAATTGCAATGCCAGGTCACATTCTCCGCTGCGCAGTAACTCGGCAACTCGTTGCGTGCTCGCCACTTTGATATCAAACAGCACGCCGGGATTGTCCTCACGAAACGCCGCAATCATGCGTGGTAGCAGAGTAAAGGCCAATCCATCGGTACAGGCCACGCGAATCAACGTGCGGCGCACCGCTTTCAACCCTTTGATTTCTGCCAGGGCGTGCTCCATATCGAGCATGTTTTTACGTACGTGGTGGGCGTAAATCTCTCCGGCTTCATTTAGCACCATGCCGCGCGCGTGGCGTGCAAACAGCGGAACGCCCACCTGGTTTTCCAGTCGTTGAATCTGGCGACTGATCGCTGAGACGGCGACAAAGAGCTGTTCGCTCGCCGCACTCAGCGAACCGGTATTCGCGACAGCCAGAAAATAGCGCACTTCATTGCTTAACATGCGGATGCCTCATACTGGTGCATGCCTCGAAATCGGGCAGCCGAGCTTTGCCATAAAAGCAAATCATACTCGATAAATTGATAATTGTGGCAAAGCAACGTTTCCGTAAAGATGACAAAACGATAATTCCAATAAAAGACAAGCAAACATGACAGCACAACACGCGGTACAGCAAGCCACCGCCTGGTTCGACAGCGGGGAGTTCCAACAAATACTGGCGCGGCGTGTCGCACAACGCACCGAAAGCCAGCGCCAGGATCGTGATAGCGAATTACAGCGTTACCTGCAGGATGAGATTGGCCCACAGCTGATCGCGCTGGGGTTCACGCTGCACTTTATCGACAACCCTGAAGCTGCCCATCGACCGTTCCTCGTGGCGGTACGCATCGAAGATCCTGCACTGCCGACCTTGCTGAGCTACGGCCATGGCGATGTGGTGTTCGGTGACGACGAAAACTGGCGTGAAGGCTTATCGCCGTGGCAGTTGGTGGAAGAGGGCGATCGCTGGTACGCACGTGGCAGCGCGGATAACAAAGGCCAGCACTGCGTTAACCTTGCTGCGCTGGAACAGGTGTTCAAGGCACGCGGTGGACGATTCGGATTCAACTGCAAAATGCTGTTTGAGATGGGTGAAGAGATCAGTTCGCCGGGCCTCGCGCAGCTGTGTCAGCACCATGCAGAACTGCTGAAAGCCGATCTGTTTATCGCCTCTGATGGCCCACGTCTCAATGCGGTACGTCCCACGCTGTTTCTCGGTTCAAGGGGGGCGGTTAACTTTCGTCTTACCGTTACCGCACGCGACAACGCGTATCACTCCGGTAACTGGGGCGGTTTGCTGACCAACCCAGGTACTCAACTTGCCAACGCGATTGCGTGCCTGGTGAACGCCAAAGGCGTGCTGCAGGTTGAGGCGTTGAAACCCAACTCCCTCACTCAGCAAGTGCGCGATATTCTCAGCGATATTGAAGTGGGCGGGATGCCGGGCGATCCAGAGATTGATACCACCTGGGGCGAACCAACGCTCTCTCCGACAGAAAGACTCTACGGCTGGAATACGCTGGAAGTGCTGGCGTTCCTGACCGGTAATCCTGCGCGTCCGATGAACGCCATTCCCGGCGAAGCCACGGCAGTGTGTCAGCTGCGCTTTGTGGTCGGCACCGATTGGGAAAACCTCGCGCAGCATGTCAGTGAGCACCTGGCGCAGCACGGTTTTGGCTACGTAAAAGTGGAGTTTATGCGCGGTTCACCGGCCACGCGACTCGATCCTACCGATCCCTTGGTGGATTGGGTGCTGGCGAGCATGGCTGAAACCAGCGGCAAAAAACCGGCGTTGCTGCCGAATCTGGGCGGTTCACTGCCCAACGAAGTGTTCTCGGAGATCCTCGGCCTGCCAACCTTGTGGGTGCCGCACTCCTATCCGGCCTGCGGCCAGCATGGTGTTAACGAGCACATGCTGAAATCGATTGCGCGTGAAGGTCTGCAAATCATGACCGGACTGCTGTGGGATTTGGGCGAGCAGGGCAGCGAGCTGGTGGCTAAACACCGCAAACACGCCGGAGGTGCCGCATGAGCACGCTTAACACGACTGCCCCATTGAGCAGCACCAAACCGAATCTGCATAAAACGTTGTTTGCTACCTGTATCGGCAACGCGCTGGAGTGGTTTGATATTGCGGTGTACGGCTTCTTCGCCAGCTACATTGCGCATGCGTTCTTCCCGACCAGCGATCCGTCGGTGTCGATGCTGCTGACGTTTGGCAGTTTCGGCGTCTCCTTTTTGATCCGTCCGTTGGGCGCGATTGTGCTGGGTAACTATGCAGACCGCCACGGACGTAAAAGGCGTTACTGCTGTCGATTAACCTGATGATGCTGGGCGGCGCGGTGATCACCTTTATGCCGAGCTATGGCAGTATTGGCCTGATTGCGCCGCTGCTGATTCTGCTGGCGCGTTTGGTACAGGGCTTCTCAGCAGGTGGTGAATTCGGTAGCTCAACGGCGTTTCTGGTCGAGCATTTCCCGGAGCGCAGGGCATTTATCGCCAGCTGGCAGTTTGCCACGCAAGGCGCGAGCACGCTGATGGCCTCGGCGTTTGGCTTGGGACTGACACAGATCCTCACCGAAAGTCAGATTCAGGATTGGGGCTGGCGTGTTCCGTTTGCCTTTGGTCTGCTGATTGGTCCGTTGGGGATTTATATTCGTCGCCACGTGCATGAGCCTGCCAGCTTTGAAGCGCAGGCGCCCGAAGCCGCGCCGCTCAAACGTCTGTTCGGACGTCAAAAAGAGCTGATGCTGCTGGCGATTGGCCTGATGGTGATCTCCACCGCCGTGAACTACATGCTGAACTATGTGCCGACTTATGCGACTAAAACCTGCATCTGCCGGGTTCAGTTGCCTTCACCGCAACGCTGTTGGCGGGGGTGATTCTGACGGTGGTGACGCCGCTGATGGGTTTATTAGCAGAGCGTGTCGGTCGCGTGCCGTTGATGTGGGGTTCGCTGATTATGCTGATCATCACCATCTATCCCGCGTTTAAGATGGTGGTGAATCACACCACGCCAACCACATTGATTATTCTGGTGTGCTGGATGGCGCTGCTGAAATCGATCTACTTCTCAACGGTACCGTCGGTGATGGCCGATCTGTTCCCAATTGGCACCCGTGCCAGCGGCATGGCGATCAGCTATAACGTCGCGGTGACGGTATTTGGTGGTTTTGCACCGTTGATTTGTACCTTGCTGATTACTGCTACCGGCACCAGTCTCGCACCAGGCTATTACCTGATGGCGATGTCGGTGCTAAGTGGGATAGCGTTGCTGCGCAGCCAGAAGCGCATCGCTTAAAACGGTTGAGGGGATTAGCTTTGCTCCTTGCCCGAAAGCGAACAGCTTAAAGAGCTTAGACAATCCGTGACTGTGCACTCCATTGCACAGCTCGCCGGTTTCGCTCAATGACGATACCTGGCTGGACAGCTTGTCCAGCCAGGTATTTCACTCAGGAGAACTGCAAATACGCCACATGGGTTTGCAGATACTCTTCCAGTCCGTGACGTCCATCCGCACCGCCGATACCCGATTTACGCCAGCCCGCATGGAATCCCTGCATTGCCTCGAAATTCTCGCGGTTGACGTAGGTCTCACCAAACTTCAGCTGACGCAGCGCAATCATCGCGGTATTTAGGTTTTGGGTGTAAATCGAAGAGGTCAGGCCATATTCACAATCGTTGGCCAGTGCCACGGCTTCATCGAGGGTTTTAAAGCTCATCACCGGTAATACCGGACCAAAGATCTCTTCACGCATGATCTCCATCTCCTGGCGCACACCGGTAATGATCGTCGGCTCGAAGTAGAAACCTTTATCACCGGCGCGTTTGCCGCCCAGCACCACTTTTCCGCCTTCAGACACCGCGTTGGCGACTTTTTGCTCGACGCGTCCCAGCGCAGCAGCGGTGATCAGCGGGCCCATATCGATGTCGGTTTGTTCGGCCGGATTGCCAAACTTCACCTGCTTCATCGCGGCAGTCAGAGCAGTGATAAAGCGATCATAAATGCCTTCCTGCACATACACGCGCTCTGCACAGTTGCACACCTGTCCGGTGTTGATCACGCGTGAGCTAACGATGGCCTTCACGGCCAGATCCAGATCCGCATCATCCATCACAATGGCGGGCGCTTTACCACCGAGTTCCAGCGACACCTTGGTGACATTTTTCGCAGCGGCTTGCATAGTCGCAATGCCCGCGCCCACGCTGCCGGTCAGGCTCACCAGGCCGACTTTTGGGTTGGCCGCCAGCTCCTGACCCACTTCAGGACCATAGCCAAACACAAAATTAATCACCCTTTCGGCAGGCCAATCTCATGCACAATCTGCGCGAAAATCGCCGCGTTGTTGGGCGTGAGTTCACTGGGTTTGATGGCGATGGTGTTGCCGGTAATTAACGCTGGCGCCGCTTTACGCGCGATCAAAAAGAACGGGAAGTTCCACGGCAGGATACCGGTGGTGACACCGATGGCTTTCTTGAACACGAAGATATTTTCATTCGGGCGATCGCTATTCACGATTTCGCCTTCATAACGACGCGCCCATTCGGCCATGTAATCCAGATAATCCGCGGTGAACATCACTTCCGTTTGCGCCAGCCCCTGTGTTTTACCGCCTTCCGCCACGATCGTGGCCGTCAATTCGGGTTCACGCTGGCGGATACCGGCGGCAATTTTGCGCAACCAGTTGCCGCGTTCTACTGCGGGTAAGGCTTCCCAGCCGGGCTGTGCTGCTTCTGCTGCAGCAATCGCCTGCGCCGCATCGTGCTGAGTGCCCTCAGGCACGCGAGACAGCAGCGCTTCCGTTGCGGGGTTAATCACTTCAATCCACTTGTCGTTCTGATCGTTTACAAACGCGCCATTAATGTAATGTTGATGGTGTGTTGTCATCTGTAGGGTCTCCGCGATCGGTTTCGTTAGCATGGTGTGAAAGAAGAGTGAAACAGATCAAGGTGTAGCACCTTTTTGTCAGTGCCAGAGCGGATGAGGGGATGGCAGAGAAGGGAAGAACGGTACGACAGACGCAGCATTCCTGTTGAAATGCCGCGTATTCAGCGTGTTAGCTCATCACCACTTGATGCAGAAATATCAGGAACCCGGCACTGCCGCGCCGCTGGCGATGAACCAGGCGAGGAAACTGACGCCAGCAATGATGATGGCAATAGGGAAGAGCAGTCCGATTTTCATAATTATCCTGATCGTTAAGCGAGTTGAACAATGGCGCGATGGGTTTTCATCATACTGAACAGCTGAAATTGGCTGGCGTCATCCACTTCGCGCAGATGCTCGCCTTTCTGATAACGAATGCGATGAATATGCCCGAGTTGGCGCCACACCACGATGGCCGATGCCAGCAGGGCGCAGCTCTCTTCACTCTGAATGCAGTCGAGTGTGGCGTAACGCTCTTCATCCAATCCATTAATGAACACGTTCAACGCCTGGGGCGGCACAATGGCGCGGATATCGTCCAGCATCACGCGGCTCACCGGCTGCGACAGCAGCAGCGTTAACCTTTTGCTATTCATCTCATTCCTTCGTTGCGATGATTTTTCCAACGTTATACGGAATTCGCCACGTGGGGGAAAGCTCATCGGGCGGCTTTGCGTGACTGCCATGTTAAACAGCAGGCTGGCAGTCAGTCAAAAACTGTGTCGATCAACACAACAAAAAATAAAAAATATCCCCAATAATAAGTCACTTATGAAAATCAGTCAGAATCTTGCCTGCAAATGCGATTTTGTGATCCTCATGTTGAAGACCCGCCGAATTTTGCCAGCACCGCGCGCTTTCCGGCAGCCATCCAAAGGCTGACGAAAAGCTGCCCACCGTAGACTGCTGCTAATCGGGAAACTGTCGGTTTCCTGTGGGCCTCAACCTTACGAAGGAATAACAATGAACAGTGCCATTCTTGCCGGTATTTTATGGCATCTGGTGGGTGCCGCCAGTGCCGCATGTTTTTATGCTCCGTTTAAGCAGGTAAAAAAGTGGTCATGGGAAACAATGTGGTCAGTGGGCGGCGTGATGTCATGGCTGATTCTGCCATGGGCGGTCAGCGCCGTGCTGCTACCCAACTTCTGGGCGTATTACGGCAGTTTTAGCCTCTCACAGCTGCTGCCGGTGTTTCTGTTTGGTGCCATGTGGGGCGTCGGGAACATCAACTATGGTTTGACCATGCGTTATCTCGGCATGTCGATGGGCATTGGTATCGCCATCGGTATCACCCTCGTGGTCGGTACCTTGATGACGCCGCTGCTGCAGGGTCGCTTTGTTGAGCTGTTCAGCTCGGCGGGCGGGCGCATGACGTTGTTAGGCGTGCTGGTGGCGTTAGTGGGTGTAGCGATCGTCACACGTGCCGGGCTGTTAAAAGAGCGTGCACTCGGCATCAACGCGGAAGAATTTAATCTCAAGAAAGGGCTGGTGCTGGCGGTATTGTGCGGCATCTTCTCGGCCGGGATGTCGTTCGCGATGGATGCGGCGAAACCGATGCATGAGGCGGCAGCCAATCTGGGTATCAACCCGCTGTACGTGGCATTGCCGAGTTATGTCGTCATCATGGGCGGCGGTGCGCTGGTCAACTTGGCCTATTGCTTTATCCGTCTGGCGATCAAACCAGAGCTGTCGGTGCGCCGTGATTTCTCAGTGGCGAAACCGATGCTGCTGGCCAACGTGGCCTTCGCCGTACTCGGCGGCACCATGTGGTATCTGCAGTTCTTCTTCTACGCCTGGGGTCACGCGAAAATCCCTGCGCAATACGACTTTGTCAGCTGGATGTTGCACATGAGCCTGTATGTGCTGTGTGGCGGTTTGGTTGGCCTGGTAATGAAAGAGTGGAAAGCGGTAGGGCAACGTCCGGTGCGCGTGCTGTCGCTGGGTTGTGTGGTGATCATCATTGCCGCTAACATCGTTGGATTGGGCATGGCCAACGGCTAATGGTCAATCCATGAGAGGTGAGCCTGACGCACAGCACGTTGCGTCAGGCTTTGGTATTTTCGATGAGCGGTTCGCGCTGAGGGAGAAAACGCTGGCGCCACGCACTTGGCGTTAAGCCGGTATCGCGCGTAAACACCACCGAGAAGTAGTTACTGTCATCAAAGCCGCAGCGTGCGGCCACTTCACTGATTAAACAATCCTGTGTGCGCAGCAAATATTTTGCCTGGCACAGCTGTAGCTGTCGCAAATAGTGACCCACCGTCATGCCGGTTTGCTGGCGGAACAGCTGCTTTAGGGCACGTTCATTTAATTCATTTTGCTGGCAAAAATGGGCCAGGTCGAATGGGCGGTGCAGCGCACCCTGTAAGGCCGACATCAGCAAATCAAGCTGTTCACCTTCCGGCAGCGCCCATGGACGGTCGGCTGCATAACCATGGCGGCGCAAGATCAGCGCCAGCTGCAGGAACAGGGCTTCAGAGAGTTGAATCGACAATGAATCACTTTTACGGCTCTCCCGTTCAAGCTGGCTGATCACCCCGCGCGCCAGCGCCATGCCGCGCGTGGTTAAGCGCCAGCAGCCGGGTGCATCATCGTCCTGCGGGGCAGTAGCTGGCTCCAGTCGAGACTCAGACGAAAGCGATCACGACAGTAGAGGATGTTATCCAGCGCTAAATCGTTGACGCTGTCATAGCTGTGGCAATCATTGTCGCGGATATAGAACACATCGCCGCAGGTGATTAACCAGGGACGATCGTTGAGCACGTGTAAACCGTTACCGCGCCAGACGATCACAATTTCGCTGAATTCATGACGATGCGGCGGGAAGGAGGGCTGAGGCATGCGTTCGGCCACGGCAATCGGCAGATTGGTGGCCGGGAAATAGTCTTGGCGCGTCAAGATCAGCGACATGGGAATCACTCCGATTACAACATCTGCTGGCGCTCCGCTCGGGGCGCGCAGCCAAATTCCCGCCGAAACAGCGTGGAAAAGTGGTTGCTGTCACCGAATCCACACTGATAGGCGATGTCCGTTATGCGCATATCACTATGGCGCAGTAAATGCCGTGCCTGTAATAAACGCAGCCGATTGAGATAGCGCTGCGGCGTATTGCCGGTTTGCTGCTTCATCTGGCGATGCAGGGTGCGCAGCGAAAGTGAGAAGCGATCGGCCAGCGCATCCCACTCAACATCTTCACTGTAATGCTCATTAAGCCAGTCAAGCAACCGATGCAGGCGCGCTTCCTGACCCTGTGCCTGATCGTTGTGACCCGCTTCGCGCAGCAGCACCAGCAGTTGCAAAAACCGCTGCTCCTGATGCGCCTGACGTTCCAGCGACCAGACATCCTGCTGTTTCATTTGCGTCACGATCTGCAGTGCCTGCGCCATCACTTTGTGATTGATACGCCAGTGCGACGCATAGTTGCCGTTTTCGTCACCGGGCAACAAAGACTGTAAACCGGAGAGAAAGCGAAACGCGGCCGGACTGCGGTACAGCACGTTGGTCAGGCACAAATTTTCTGTCTGCTCATACAGATGACGATCGTGATCGCGCACAAAGCACACGCAGCCTGCGCACAGGGTTTGCGGCTGACCGTTAAACACGTGAATGCCAGAACCTTGCTCAACCAGCACGATTTCATGGAAATCATGATGATGCTCGGGAAAGGCCTGCTGCGGCACGCGCGGCTCAATGGCAATGGCGTAGTTTCCTTCAGGGAAGAAATCAGCACTGTGCAGAACGGTCATGATGCGCCTCTCAATTAACAATTTTGCAACCGAGTCTACGCAGGCGCTGTGCACCTTACCTTGAAATTTAAACCGCCCAGCGCAGGAAAATGGCGAATTATTCAAGATCGGCCAAGTGATTGATGGAATTGCGGTAACGCTCACAACTCTGCTGTCCTTCGGTTCTGTGAGCTTTCTCACGATCATCTTTGCCAGCCTGCCAGCCACTATCACGCGCTGGCAGTAAGGGGAAGGTGGCAAGGCGCCAGGATTCATACGCTAAAGGCATCTCATCACAGGAAGAAACGCCATGAGTATGCGTAACATTGTTGCCATTGATTTAGGCGCATCCAGCGGGCGCGTGATGCTCGCACAATGGACCTCTGCTGACCAGCGCATCACCCTGCGTGAAGTATGTCGTTTTGCCAATCAGCGTGTTCGTCGCGCCGGTTATGACTGCTGGGATCTCGACAGCCTGGAGCAGGCGATTCGTGCAGGATTGGCGCAATTAGATGATGAAGGCATCGTGCCGGATAGCATCGGCATCGATACCTGGGGCGTGGATCTGGTGCTGCTGGATGCCAAAGGCGAACGCGTTGGCGAGGCGGTCAGTTATCGTGACCCGCGCACCGATGGATTGATGGCACAAGCGGTCAGTGAGCTGGGTAAAGCCGCGATTTACCAACGCACGGGTATCCAGTTTCTGCCGTTCAATACCCTTTATCAAATGCGTGCGCTACACCAGCAACAGCCGGACTGGCAGGCACAGGTCAAACATGCACTGATGATCCCG
The DNA here is from genome assembly GCF_002095465.1 of Pantoea rodasii. Lineage (GTDB taxonomy): Bacteria > Pseudomonadota > Gammaproteobacteria > Enterobacterales > Enterobacteriaceae > Pantoea > Pantoea rodasii. The sequence goes on from NZ_MLFP01000086.1 coordinate 685,520, forward strand.
GATTATCTGCATTACCGTCTCACCGGCAACATGAACTGGGAGTACACCAACGCCACCACCACGCAGTTGCTCAATATTGAAACCGGCGAGTGGGATCGCGAGTTGCTGGCGTGGGCGGGTATAGATGCTGACTGGTTTGGTAAACCCACAGCGCCGGGGAATACCGTGGGCAACTGGATCAATGCCAGCGGCAAAAAGATTCCGGTGGTGGCCGTTGCGACGCATGATACCGCCAGCGCGGTATTGGCCACGCCGCTGATGCAGGATGATGCCGCATACCTCAGTTCCGGTACCTGGTCCTTAATGGGCATTGAAAGTCTGCAGCCCTGCGTCAGCCGCACGGCGCTCGACGCCAACATCACCAATGAAGGGGGTGCGGAAGGTTATCGGGTGTTGAAAAACATCATGGGTCTGTGGCTGCTGCAGCGCGTGTGCAGCGAATTGCACATCACCGATCTCTGCCCACTGATTGGCGAAGCGGAAAATGAACCCGCCTGCCGTGCTCTGATCAATCCCAATCATCCACGGTTTATCAATCCCGCCAGCATGGTGCAGGAGATTCAAAACGCCTGCGCCGAGCAGCATATGCCGATTCCGCAAAGCCCTGCAGCGCTGGCGCGCACCATTTTCGACAGCCTGGCACTGCTCTATCGCCAGGTGATTGGCGAACTGAGCACCCTGCGCGATAGCCCCATTCGCCAACTGCATGTTGTCGGCGGCGGCAGTCAGAACCCGCTGCTAAACCAACTCTGTGCCGATGCCTGCGAATTGCCGGTGCTGGCGGGCCCGATTGAGGCCTCAACGCTGGGTAATGTGGGCTGCCAACTGATGGCGTTGGGCGAACTGCGCGATGTGGCCGATTTACGCCGCTGCATCAGTCAAAACTTCCCGTTAAAAACCTTTGAACCCCAGAATGCCAGCGTCTTTGCAGCCCATCAGGCTCGCTTTGCGGCGCTGAGCCAACCTGCTAAGGAACTTGCATATGACAAAGCTGATTGAACAAGCCTTTGAACTGGCGAAACAACGCTACGCGGCATTGGGTATTGATGTGGAACAGGCGATGTCGCAACTGGATGGTATCCCGGTATCGATGCACTGCTGGCAGGGGGACGATGTCCGTGGCTTTGAGAACCCAAATGGCGAATTAACCGGCGGCATTCAGGCCACCGGCAATTATCCTGGGCGGGCACGAAACGCAAATGAACTGCGCGCTGACATTGAGAAAGCCATGTCACTGATCCCCGGCGCCAAACGTCTCAATCTGCACGCCATTTATCTGGAAAGTGACACGCCGGTTGAGCGCGACGCCATTGAGCCGAAACACTTCAGCGGCTGGGTAGAATGGGCGAAAGCCAATAAGTTAGGACTGGATTTTAACCCCAGCTGCTTCTCACACCCGCTGAGCGCCGACGGCTTTACGTTATCCCATGTGGATAAAGGTATTCGCCAGTTCTGGATCGACCACTGCAAAGCCAGCCGCCGTATTTCAGCGCACTTCGGTGAACAGCTCGGTACGCCATCGGTGATGAACATCTGGGTGCCGGATGGCATGAAAGATCTCACCATCGATCGTCTGGCACCGCGCGAACGTCTTGCCAGCGCGCTGGATGAGGTAATCAGCGAGAAGCTCGATCCGCGTCATCACATCGATGCAGTGGAAAGCAAATTGTTCGGTATCGGTGCGGAGAGTTACACCGTGGGCTCCAATGAGTTTTGCCTCGGTTACGCCGCCAGCCGTCAAACGGCGCTGACGCTTGACGCCGGACATTTCCATCCAACCGAAGTGATTTCCGACAAGATCTCCACCGCCATGCTGTACGTGCCGCGCCTGCTGTTACACGTCAGCCGTCCCGTACGCTGGGATAGCGATCACGTGGTGTTGCTCGATGATGAAACACAGGCCATCGCCACTGAGATCGCACGCCACAAACTGTTCGACAAAGTACATATCGGTCTGGACTTCTTTGACGCCTCAATCAACCGCATCGCAGCCTGGGTGATTGGCACGCGCAATGCCAAAAAGGCGCTGCTGCGCGCACTGCTGGAACCCAGCGATCAATTACGCACATTAGAGCAGGAAGGGGATTACACCGCGCGTCTGGCGCTGCTGGAAGAGCAGAAATCCCTGCCCTGGCAAGCGGTCTGGGAAGCCTGGTGTCTGCGCCATGATGTGCCTGCCGATGCCAGCTGGCTGAGCGACGTCCGCCACTATGAACAACAAACATTGCGTCTACGTTAAGGGATCAACCATGCAAAATATTCTCTCTTCTTCATTTGTTCAGGACATGGTGAAAGCCACCAGTGATATGTGGCTAAAGGGCTGGGATGAGCGCAATGGCGGCAATGTCAGCCTGCGCTTACTGCCGGAAGAAGCGCAGGCCTGGTCAGCTGATTTTTATGCCGAGCCGCGCTGTATTGAGTTGACCAAACCAGCGCCGGCGCTGGCCAACGACTGGTTCCTGGTGACCGGTTCAGGAAAATTCTTCCGCAATGTTCAGCTCGATCCGGCCGACTGTCTGGCGCTCTTACAGGTGGACGATAAAGGGCTGTCGTACAAAATCCATTGGGGTCTCAGCAACGGCGGGTTGCCGACCTCGGAGTTGGCGGCGCATTTCCAGTCGCACAGTGTGCGTAAGCAGGTGTCCAACGGGGTTGACCGCGTGATCATGCACTGCCACGCCACCAATTTTATGGCGCTGAGTTACGTGGTGAATCTGGATTCCGCTCGCTTCACGCGCTTGCTGTGGGAAGGCAGCACCGAATGTCTGGTGGTATTCCCGGATGGCGTTGGCATTCTGCCATGGATGGTGCCGGGCACCGACCAGATTGGTCAGGCCACCGCCGATGCCATGGCATCGCACAGCCTGGTGATGTGGCCGTTCCACGGGATTTTCGGTGCTGGCCCGAATCTGGACGAGACATTTGGTCTGATCGACACGGCCGAGAAGTCTTCGGAAGTGGTGGTCAAAGCCTTGTCGATGGGTGGAATTCGCCAGAGCATCAGCACCGAACAGCTGGTGGCACTGGGTGAACGCTTCGCCGTCAAACCGTGGCAGGCAGCGCTGGATGCGGAGCGCAGTGATGTTGCGTAAAGCCTTTGTGATGCAGGTGCATGCCCACTGTCACGATGAATATCTGCGTCGCCATTCACCGATCTGGCCTGAACTGGAACAGACCTTGAAAGCCCACGGCGCGCACAATTATGCGATTTGGCTCGATGCTGAACGTGACTTGTTGTTCGCCAGCGTGGAGATAGAGTCGGAAGCGCGTTGGGAGGCGGTGGCGAACACCGAAGTGTGCCAGCGCTGGTGGGCATCGATGAAGGATCTGATGCCATCAAATCCGGACAACAGCCCGATTGGCCACGCGCTAAAACCGATGTTTTTTATGCCCTAAGGCTGGCAAATATTACGCTTGAGCGCAATTAAGGGGCGGCCGGGAGGTCGCCCCGACTTCAGGGTGATAAAACGTTACGTCTCGGCAAGATATCATGCGTTCAACGCGCAGTAGCCTGCGAGGGCGGGCCAAATGGCCATCTGCGTATCCACAATGCCATCGAGATCATCACGACTTGCGCCTTCACGGGCGCGCACCGACATGCCCTGCAACACACAGGCGAGATAGCTGGCCAGCGTGCTGCTGTTGGCGCAGGGCGGTAATTCCCCGCGCTGCTGTCGAACATCCAAAAACTGTTTCAAGGCGTTTTCCTGCGCATGATGTTGCTTAGCCAGCAGCTGCGCAATCTCGTCTGAACCCGATGACAGCGCGCTGGAGGTGCAGATAAAGAAACAGCCCGCGGGCTTATCGCACTCGGTAAAACAGGCTGCGGTGGCACGAAAATAGGCTTCAATCGCGGCTTTCACATCGAGTGATTCATCATTGAGCACCTGATTACGCTGCGCGCTAAAGGTATCGATATAGCGCTGCATTGCCGCCCGGAACAAACCTTCCTTATTCTCAAATTCAGCGTAAAGCGTCGGCGCTTTTGCACCGGTTGCGTCCACCAAATCCGACAGCGATGTCCCTTCATAACCGTGCGCCCAAAACAGCATCAACGCTTTATCCAGCGCATCGTTGCGATCAAAGACTTTAGGACGGCCACGCGTTTTTCGATTAAGCGTGTCGGTAATTTGCGTCATAGCGCACCTCGCTGCATCAGGAACATGTGATTAAATTACCGATCGCTAACTAAACATGCAAGCGCAGCCGACATTCTCTTCTTCCCGCTTTGCCCGTTTGTGCTTTACCGCTGTCGCAACACTCAAATCGATAAGTGGAAAAGGGCGCTAAAGCCCATAATCACGCCACTTTCAAATAAAATAACGACCGTTAATAAAATGATTGACGAGATACCCACTTCGGCGCTAGCATTTAATTAACGGTTGTTAACTTAATTCAACCGGCCCCTTTCATCTGCATAAGAGAGACGATCATGAAAAGCATTAAACTGGTATTAGCTGCTGTCGCACTGTCATCCATCGCGTTTGGTAGCATGGCTGCCGACTTAGTCAATCAGGCACCGTTGAATCAACAGCAAATCGGTGTGGTGAGCGCATCAGGTAGCACTAACCTGACGTCACTGGAGAACCAGCTATCGGAGAAGGCGAATGCTGCCGGAGCAAAGTCGTTCCGCATCACTTCGACCTCTGGCAACAACAAGCTAAATGGCACAGCGGTAATTTATAACTAATCACCAAAGCGCAATAATTGGCGCAGGGGCGCACCGATGTGTGCCCCTGGTTATGAAGTGTGTTAGCCGTTGGAGCGGAGTTGCGGATATCGACGGAAGATGGTGATACACCAGAACAACGCAACGAGGCCAATGACGCCACCCACGTTACCCACATCCGACATTTTCATATGTGCGCTAACCTGATTACCCAACAGGCACCCGCGCCAATCCCAATGTTATAAATTCCTGAGAACAATGACATCGCTACGTCAGTGGCATCCGGTGCCAGTGACAAGACGCGCACCTGCATTGCCAGGCCAATCATCATCATCGCCATGCCCCAGAAAATACACACCAGCGTAATAGCAGCGGGGCGCACGGCAGCAAACACCAGCAAACCCATACTCAACGTCACGATGGCAATAGCGGCCAGTAACATTGCCGATGGGAACTTGTTGCCTAGCGTACTGAACAGCACGCTGCCAATAATGCCTGCCGATCCAAACAGCAGCAACAGCAGCGTCGTGAAGTTCTCATCGGCGTTTGCCACCACCTGCATAAAGGGTTCGATGTAGCTGTAAGCGGTATAATGCGCAGTGACCACCAGCGTCACCAGAACGTACATGGCGACTAAGGCTGGACGGCGGAACAGCATCGGCACGCTACTGAGTGAACCGGTGTGCTCGCTCGGCAGACGCGGCAATATCCGCACCAGCAGAATGAGCAGTACCAGCGCGGATAAGCCGATCATGCCGAAGGTGGTACGCCAGCCCAGATATTGCCCGACGATACGACCAATCGGTACACCCAGCACCATCGCCAGCGCCGTGCCGGTTGCCAGCATGCTCAACGCCTGCGTTTTCTTGCCGGCTGGGGCCACTCGAATGGCGAGCGATGCGGTAATCGACCAGAACACCGCGTGAGCCAGGGCGATGCCGATACGTGATAACACCAGCGAGTTAAAATCCCATGCCACGGAGGAGAGCACGTGGCTGACGATAAACAGGATAAATAAGACTGACAGCAGCAGACGGCGCTCAATATTGCGCGTCAGCAGCATCAATGGCAGCGACAACAATGCGACCACCCACGCGTAGATGGTCAGCATGATGCCAACATCGGCGGTCTTCATGGCGTAACTTGCGGCGATATCCGACAGCAAGCCAACAGGGACAAATTCAGTGGTATTAAAAACAAAAGCGGCAATAGCCAACAGCACAACGCGTAGCCAGGCTGTTTTACGTGAAACGGTAGTTGATTGCATGGAGTTCAAATCGATCAGACACGAGTGAGGGGGTGAAACGCACCCGGTTAAGTGACCTGTGTCACAAATTGTGGCTATTGTGGAGCATTAGTGAGCGGATGAAAACCATGAGAGCGGTTTTTATTACTGATTATTTTTTATCGCAAAAGGCCCGGTTAATAGCCTGAGGTTATTAACAATTGTGATGGGCTGACAGGAATGAATCGGGTCGCGGGAAAAAGCGGTGCGTAGCGCATTAAGATCCAGTGATGATTAAGCCGGCTGTTTCTATATTAGAACGATGTGACAGCGGTGCTTATCATAACCCCTTAAGCGCTACTCCATGGTCAGGCCAGCATTATCAGAGTCTCACCATGTGTTTTAGCGCCACGCTATGTTGAGTGGTCAGGTTTTTTTTACCGCCACCGGGCAGCAATGCTCACAGCCCAGCGCGCTGGTGTAATATTTGCGCGCTTGCTGGATGGCGGCGGTTGCGGTGTAAAAAGTGCCGAGAAAACGCCGTGCGCCATCGGATGGAAGAAACGGGCAACCCGTTGCATGTACCACATGGTTGTCGTTATAGCCGGCTTGCTTATCGACGTAATAATAGAGTTGCATCTAACGTCCTCATTGCTGTGAAAAAAGAAAATCTAACTATTGTTGGAATAGAATGAATTATAGCGATGAATCACCGTTTTGTTTTAAGTGGAACTGATTGATCGCGCTGGGGAGGGGACGTCAGGTTGAAGCGGGGCTCAATGGCCCCGGATAAAGATGAAAGGTATTACAGTTTTCGGCACTGCAAACGCCAGCCGACGAACAAAGCCAGTAGCAACAGCACACTAATAAACAGGGTCACGCCCATCCAGCCATAGCTGTGCCAGAACACGCCGCCTAACGTCCCCGCCACGCTGGAACCCACGTAATAGCTGAACAGATAGAGCGAGGAGGCCTGCCCTTTGGCGCGGCGTGCGCGTGGACCAATCCAGCCACTGGCGACAGAGTGCGCGGCAAAAAAGCCGGCGGTAAACAACATCATGCCCGGCAGTATCAGCCAGAGCGTGTTGAAGGCTGTCAGCAGCAGCCCAGCCAGCATGATCGCGGTGGCGCCAATCATCACCGGGCCACGGCCAAAACGACTGGTCATCGCGCCTGCTTTAGGAGAACTCCACGATCCGGTCAGATAAACCACCGACAGCAGTCCCACCACCGCCTGGCTTAACGACCAGGGCGCGCTCAATAAACGGTAGCCGATGTAATTAAACAGCGTCACAAACGCGCCCATCAGCAGAAAACCTTCTGCAAACAGGAACGGCAACCCCTTGTCGCGCCAGTGCAGGCGGAAGTTGATGAGCAGACTCCGTGGGCGCAAAGAGGCGGGGCGGAAATGGCGTGACGCGGGTAAAATTTTCCAGAACATCAGGGCGCCAGCCAATGAGAAGCAGCCGATCACGCCGACGGCGACACGCCACGAGAAGAAATCGGTCAGCACACCGGTGAGCAAGCGTCCGCTCATGCCGCCAATCGAGTTCCCACTGATATACAGCCCCATCGAGAAGGCAATAACCCGGGGGTGAATCTCTTCACTTAAATAAGTCATGCCGACTGCTGCCACGCCACTGAGAGACAGGCCGATTAGCGCGCGCATCATCAGAATGCCTTGCCAGCTGGTCATGGTGGCGGAGATCAACGTGCAAATTGCCGCGAGCATCAGGGCGGTGACCATCACCGATTTACGCCCGATGGCATCGGATAGCGGGCCGGTAAACAGCAAGCCCAGTGCCATCAGTCCGGTTGAGAGTGACAATGAAATGCTGCTCTCGGCGGGTGAGACGCCAAACTGTTGTGACAGCACGGGCAGAATCGGCTGCACGCAATACAGCAACGCGAAGGTGGCCAATCCTGCGGAAAATAATGCCAGCGTGACGCGCATAAATTGCGGCGATCCACGCTCAATCCATTCTGAAGAAGCTACGGTTGATGCAGGCTTATCGGACAACGCGTCTTCATGAATTGTCACTGCCTGGGAAGAGCGACTCACGGAATATCCTTGGATGAGAAACGGTCTGATTACTGTAGGAAAGTGGGAATAGGTTGTACAATATATTAATAATCTCAAATAAGACGTTTTAAATATGAATGTCGAACTGCGTCACCTGCGCTATTTTGTCGCCGTCGCCGAAGAGCTGCATTTTGGCCGCGCAGCACAACGATTGAATATTTCCCAACCGCCGCTCAGCCAGCAGATTCAGCAGCTGGAGCAGGAGATCGGCGCGCAGCTGTTCACGCGTACCAATCGCAGTGTGCAAATCACGCCGGCGGGCCAGCTGTTTTTACAGGATGCGCGTGCGATTCTGCTGCAGGTAGAACAGGCCGCCAGTCGGGCCGCCCGTGTGCACAGCGGCCAGGAAGGGGAGTTGCGAATTGGCTTCACTTCCTCGGCACCGTTTACTGGGCTGGTTTCCGATGCGCTGTATCAGTTCCGCCAGCGTTGGCCGGAAGTGCACATTTCGATGCAGGAAAATAACACCCGTCAGCAGTTGTCACCGCTGCATGAAGGTCGGCTGGATTTGGGCGTGATGCGCAACACGCCGCTACCGAGCGATTTGCAGCATCGAGTGCTATTACGTGAGCCGTTGTGCGCGCTGGTGCATTGGGCGCATCCGCTGGCAGATGCAGAATCGATCTCCATCCAGGCACTGGCCAACGAACCCTTCGTGTTTTTTGATCCGCAGGGCGGTACCGCTTTGTATAGTGAAACGCTAGCGCTGCTGCACCGTTATCAAATCAAACCGTTTATTACTCAGGAAGTGGGTGAAGCGATGACGATTCTTGGCCTGGTGGCCACCGGATTGGGCGTTTCCATTTTGCCGGCCTCATTTCGACGGGCTCGACTGGCCGATGTGGTGTGGATCCCCTTACAGGAGCATGATGCCATTTCTGAAGTCTGGCTGGTCTGGTCAGCCACGCGTGAACCCAGTGCGCAGATGCACAATATGATGCAACTGATGTTGATGAATGCCGAGATTTGAACCAGTTGGTGAATAATGGCCCGATCTTTATGTGCGATAAATCACATTTCTAATCAAATATTTGACGCTGCCTGCCAATCTGCATCACCATAGCTGCTGTTTATTTAGAAGCGCGAAAATATCCGGGAGCAGGGCGTGAATCTGGACAGTCAGCCTGGCCACATTGACCAAATAAAACAGACCAACGCAGGTGTGGTTTACCGACTGATTGACCATTACGGCCCGATTTCGCGTATTGAGCTTTCTAAACGTGCCCAGCTGGCGCCCGCCAGCATCACCAAAATCGTGCGTGAAATGCTTGATGCACATTTGGTGCAGGAAACCGAGTTTCAGGATCCCGGCAGTCGCGGACGTCCGGCGATTGGCTTAATCCTTGATACCCTTGCCTGGCACTATCTTGCCATCCGCATCCAACCGGGACAGATCACGCTTACGCTGCGCGATCTCAGCAGCCGGGCGTACAGGAAGATCGCCTGCCACTGCCTGCCAGCGCCGGGCAACCGCTGCTGCAGACGTTGCAGGATCTGGTTAACGACTTCTTTATTCGCCATCAGAGCAAACTCGAGCGTTTGACCGCCATCGCCATCACGTTACCGGGCTTGATCAATGCGGCTTCCGGTGTGGTGCATCGTATGCCGGGCTACGACGTGCAGGAGATGCCGCTGGGTGAAACCCTCTCGACGCTCACGGGATTACCGGTGTTTGTGCAGCACGATATTTCCGCCTGGACGCTGGCCGAAGCGCTGTTTGGTGCCTCGCGTGGTGCGCAGGATGTGATTCAAATTGTGATTGATGAAACGGTGGGCGCGGGCGTGATCAGCGGCGGTCAATTACTGCATAAACGCGGGCGCGCGCTGGTTGAAATTGGCCATACGCAGATCGATCCTTACGGTCAGCAGTGTTACTGCGGCAATCATGGCTGTCTGGAGACCGTGGCCAGCACCGGCAGTTTATTGCAATTAGCGGCGCAGCGCTTAACTTCGCAGCCCGACAGTTTGCTGCATCATCAGCCCCTGACTATTGCCAGTTTATGTACTGCTGCACAGCAGGGCGATCGGCTAGCACGTGATGTGATTGCCGGTGTCGGCCACCATATTGGTCGCATGCTGGCGATGATGGTGAATATCTTTAATCCACAACAAATCCTTATCGGTTCTCCGTTGAATCAAGCGGCTGATGTGCTGTTTCCGGCCGTCAGCAGTACCATTCGTCAACAGGCTTTGCCTGCTTACAGCCATGAAATTCAGCTCACACCCACCAGCTTCAGCGATCCTGGTACTCACGGTGCTGCCGCGTTGATCAAAGACTCGCTGTACAGCGGACATTTATTGGTGAAACTGTTGCAAGGTTAATCACTGCTCGCCTTAAGTTTGCGCTAACGCAATCTGCCGTTATCAACATTTCCTTAAACTGCCTTCTTCGCAGGTTACACATCGCTTTACCGAAGGAGGAATAAGGTGAAAACAATCTTTGTCACCGGTACCGACACCGCGGTGGGTAAAACCGTCGTGTCACGTGGGCTATTACAATGTTTTGCCAAAGCGGGCCTCTGTGCAGCGGGTTTTAAACCTGTTGCCAAAAGTGCACAGCACACACCAGACGGGTTGCGTAATAAAGATGCTTTGCTGTTGCAGCAGGCATCAGGTCTCGAACTCCCTTATCACGCGGTCAATCCCATTACGCTGGAAGAGGATGAAATCAGCACCAGTGCATCCGTGCGGATGGATTATCCCTTACTGAGCCGCAGCCTCGATCAGTTACAAAATCGCGCAGAACGCGTCGTGGTGGAAGGAACGGGCGGCTGGCGCAGTCTGATGAATGACCTGCAGCCGCTTTCGAATTGGGTCCAACAGGAACAACTGCCTGTGGTGCTGGTGGTAGGCATCAAGGAAGGTTGTATTAGTCATGCTTTACTGACTGCTGATGCTATCGCCCGCGATGGTCTGCCTTTGGTGGGATGGGTCGCCAATCGTATTAATCCCGGACTGGCACATTACGCTGAAATCATTGAAGTTCTGCGTGAGAAGCTAGGCGCACCGCTGTTGGGTGAATTGCCCTATCTGCCGCGTGCCGAGCAGCGTGAGTTGAGTGGTTATCTGGATATTTCTCTGCTGGATGAGGCGTTGCTGCACATTGATAGTGCACTGCCTGCGGCATGATGAAACGAAGTGATGCAAATGATCGGTTGGTGAATCTAAGGTTTCGGATTCAGCTTCCGATGTTTGTCTGTTTAAATCAGTTTATTTTCATGCGGTTATAAATTTCTTTTTCGATGTGATTGCCTGTGGCGTGAATCATGCATCAGCCATGCTGATGAATATTCTGCCGGAGCACTCACATGTCGCACTCCCCCAAAGGTTTATTGTACGGGCTTGATACCCGCATTGGACCGGTTCCCGCCTTTTTCGCTGCGCTGCAACACGTGCTTGCCAGCGTGGTGGGGATCATTACCCCGCCGCTGATTATTGGCTCAATCCTCGGATTGCAGGCTTATATTCCCTATCTGATCAGTATGTCGTTACTGGTTTCTGGCCTGGGGACGTTTCTGCAGGCGCGCCGCTTTATGGGCATCGGAGCGGGTATGATTTGCCTGCAAGGCACCAGCTTTGCTTTTCTCGGTGTCATCCTGTCAGGTGGCTTGATGGTGAAAGCTCAGGGCGGTTCACCGGAAGCGATTATGGCGATGATCATGGGTTGCAACTTCGTGGCCGCGTTTATCCCGATGCTGATCAGCCGTTGTGTTGCGCCATTGCGTAAAGTGCTGACACCGGTGGTAACGGGCACGGTGATTACCTTGATCGGTATCAGTTTGATTAAAGTGAGCATTACCGATTGGGCTGGCGGTCATAACGCCGCTGACTTCGGCGCGCCGGGAAATCTGGCGTTGGGCGCGCTGACGTTGCTGGTGATTATCGTGCTTAACCGTTCTGCTAATCGCTGGACGCGACTTGTGGCGGTGGTGGCGGGCATTGCCGTGGGCTGTCTGGCTGCGGCACTGACTGGACATCTGCCTATCAAACCGATGGCCACCAGCTCTTGGCTGGTTTTGCCTTCATTTTTCCGTTTTGGCTTTGATTTTAGCTGGAGCATTTTCGTACCGATTGCGCTGGTGTCGGTGATTTGCGTGATTGAAGCGGTAGGGGATTTGACGGCGAATTGCCTGATTTCGCAGCAACCGATAGAGGGTGAGGGTTTCCAGCGTCGTTTGCAGGGCGGCATTTTGGCAGATGGTATTAGCTGTTTGTTCGCCGCGATGTTTTCGGCATTCCCTAACACTACTTTTGCGCAAAACAATGGCGTGATTCAGATGACCGGCGTGGCCAGCCGTTATGTTGGCATGGTGATTGGCGTGATGCTGTTGCTGTTGGGTGTGTTCCCGGTGATCGGCAATGTGTTGCAGCAGATTCCGCCACCGGTTCTTGGCGGCGCAACCTTGGTGATGTTTGGCAGTGTAGTGGCAGCAGGCATTCGTGTGATGACGCAATCACCGTTGGGCCGCCGTGAGATGTTGATCGTCGCGGTGTCATTTGGCATTGGTTTAGGCGTAGAAGCGGTGCCCGAGGTGTTGAAGCAGTTGCCGCCGCTGGTGAGTAATTTGTTTGGTCATGCGGTGACCACGGGCGGCATTCTGGCGATGCTGTTGAATATTGTGCTGCCATCGGAGCGGGGGGATGAGCGAGTGATTAATGCGGTGAAGGAAAATCACTGATTTTGCGTTGGGAGAGTTGGGGATCTAAACCAATGGCTGTGAGTTTGTGCGTACGTCGGAAGAGGCGGCAGATCGTAAAGACGCCATAAACCATCCCTGGGGCTCGGCCCGCGCCATCCCTGGCGCAGGACGCTTTACTCCTCTGCCGCCTCTTCCGACGTTTCAGCGGCTGTGCGGTTTGTTTGCATTCGGGCTGTCGTGCGAAATGCCCTGAGATTCAGTCAGTGTGAAAATTGTTTTTGAAATTGTGAGTGAGTTGGAAGAGGTGGGGGTTTAAACCGCTGGCTGTGAGTCGGTGCGTACGTCGGAAGAGGCGGCAGATCGTAAAGACGCCGTAAACCGTCCCTGGGGCTCGTCCCGCGCCATCCCTGGCGCAGGACGCTTTAATCCTCTGCCGCCTCTTCCAACGTTTCAGCTATCGTGCGGTTTGCATGAAGTCAGGCTATCGCGCGGCTTATCTGGGTTCAGGCTGTCGTGCGATTTGCTGTAAAATTCAGTCATCGCTGTATTGCCGCGCTATTGGTTAAGGATTCAGTCTGCGGCGCGTACGTCCTGAGCTGAGATAATCTGCGATATAGTCCTGCGAAATCTCACCGCTGTAACGACCTTCCTCATCGACGATCGGCATCCAGACGGTGTTGTGCTCATAGAGTTTTGATAGCACGACGCGCAGATTCTCTTCGGCCTTGCCCGTCACCTTGAAGGTATGCAACATCTCCTCGCAGCGTCCGGGGGCATTTCGTGCCTCGCGGCGTTTAACAAAGCCCAGCGGCTTGCCGTCTTCATCCACCACGGTGACGGATCGCATATCATTGTCATCCATAGTGGCGAACGCCTCCTGCAACGGCGTGCTGCGCTGCACGGTGATGGTTGGCTGCTGATCGGTGACGTCGCCTGCCTGCACCAGCAGCAAGCGTTTCAGTGTACGGTCCTGACCAACAAAGGATCCGACAAAATCATTGGCCGGTTTCGCCAGCAGCTCATCGGGACTGGCGCACTGCACGATTTTGCCTTGTCCAAAACCGCGATGCGGTCGCCCAGTTTCAATGCTTCATCGATATCATGGCTTACCAGCATCACCGTTTTCTTCAGCTGGCGCTGCATCTCAAGAAATTCATTCTGAATCACTTCACGGTTAATCGGGTCAACGGCACCGAAAGGTTCATCCATCAGCAGCACCGGAGGATCAGCCGCCAGCGCGCGAATCACGCCGATACGCTGCTGCTGGCCACCTGACATTTCTCGCGGATAGCGATGCAGGAATTTGCTGGGGTCGAGCGCCACCATGCTCATCAACTCAGTGGCTCGCTCGCGGCAGCGCTTTTTATCCCAGCCCAGCATACGCGGCACTACGGTAATGTTCTCTTCAATGGTCATGTTGGGGAACAGGCCAATTTGCTGGATCACGTAGCCGATATTACGGCGCAGCGTCACGGTGTCCTGACCGCTGGTGTCTTCGCCGTTGATCAAAATCTTACCGCTGCTGGCCGGGATCAGGCGGTTGATCATCTTCAGCGTGGTTGTTTTGCCGCAGCCGGAAGGGCCGAGCAGCACACACATCTCTCCGGCAGGGACTTCCAGGCTGACGTTATCCACGGCGTTGAAGGAGGTGCCGTTTTTTTGCGTAAAGGTTTTCGTCAGGTTTTCCAGCTTTATCATTATCGAATCCCCTTAGGAGTCAGCGCCGACTGCAAACGGTGCAGTAGCCAATCAAGCACAATCGCTAATAAACAAATCATCAGTGCACCTGCAATCAGCATGCGCACATCACTTCCGCTGATACCGTCAAGCAGCTGTAAGCCCAATCCGCCCGCGCCGATCACTGCGGCTATCGCCATCACACCGACGTTCATCACCACGGCAGTACGAATACCGCCGAAGATCACCGGCAGCGCCATCGGAATTTCCACCCAGCGCAGACGCTGCCAGAAGGTCATGCCAATACCACGGCCCGCTTCACGCAATCCTGGCGACAGGTTCTCCAGTGCGGTATGGGTGTTGCGCACAATCGGCAGCAGGGAGTAGAGGAACACCGCGCAAATGGCAGGCAATGCACCAATGCCCTGACCGATCATAGAAAACAGCGGAATCATCAAACCAAACAGCGCGATGGTCGGAATGGTCAGTACGATGGTGGCGATACCGAGCACCGGCGTCGCCAGCCATTTGAAGCGCACAATCAAAATGCCCAATGGCACGCCGACAATGATGGCGAATCCCACCGCCACCAGCACCAACCAAGTATGCTGCCAGGTTAACGCCATCAGGGTGTGCCAGTTGCTCATAATGTAACGCAAAGTCTCCATGACGCCTCCTTACAGCATGTTTTTAGATTGAAGGAAATCACGCGCCACCTGCTGATATGACTGGTGATCGATATCAACACGCTTGTTCATCTCGGTAATCGCTTCGTCAGTGATCAGCGGTGACAGTTGATTGAGTGCTGCGTCAAGTCCCGGATGGCTTTCCAGCACATCCTTGCGCACGACTGGCGTGACGTTGTAACTTGGGAAGAAGTGCTTATCATCTTCCAGCACCTTGAGTTCAAAGCCTTTTACACGGCCATCGGTGGTATAAATCAAGCCCGCATCAACGAAACCATCGCGCACTGCGTTGTACACCAACCCCGGATCCATTTGGCGAATCTGCGGGCGATCCAGCGGCATGTTGTAGGCTTTTTGTAACGGCTTCAGGCCATCGGAACGGCCGGAGAACTCTAAGTCGAGTCCTAGCTTCCAGTTGTGGTCAGGGTCGGTTTTGCGCACCTGTTCCAGTTTGGCAACCAGTTGAGACATGGTGCTGATGCCTTCTTTATCAGCACGGTCACGCTGCATGGCAAACGCATAGGTATTGTTCATTGGCGCGGGGTCGAGCCAGACCAAACCCAATTTGGCATCAAGCTGTTTAACGGTTTTATAAGCCTCTTCTGAAGACATCGGTTTGTTGATGTGATTAAAGATAATGAGCGATGTGCCGGTATACTCCCAGGTCATATCAATTTGTTTATTGATCATCGCGTTACGACCAATGGTGGTGGCGATATTGGTCTTGGGAACCACCTGGAAACCTTTCTTTTGCAGCCAGAGCACGGTCATAGCAGACAAAATATGCTGCTCGGTAAAGCTCTTGGTCGCCATCACAATTGGCGTTGCTGCGGCAGCGGTTTGGCTGATGGCGAGCGTGGCGGCCAGTGCCAGCGCGGTGTGTTTCACCCAGCTTGTTAAATTATGCGTTTTACCCATCACTTAGCTCCTTGTGTTAAGCCGCAGAGTGCGGGCTGAGGAAACGACCCAACGCTGCCAGCAGCATGTCGAGGATCAGTGCAAACAGCGCAGTGGCCACAGCACCGAGAATCAAAGTCGGGAAGTCATTGAGATAGATGCCGGGGAAAATCAGTTCACCATAGCTGCTGGCACCAATCAGGAAGGCCAGCGGTGCAGTACCGACATTGATGGCCGTGGCGATGCGCACACCTGCCAGAATCACTGGCAAGGCGTTGGGAATTTCTACCTGAAGCAGACGCTGAAACTTAGTCATGCCGATACCGTTAGCGGCTTCGATCAGCGACGGCGGCACCGCGCTTAAACCGGCAAAGGTATTACGCACAATGGGTAACAAGGAGGCGAGGAACAGCGCGATGATGGCCGGGCGGTCACCAATGCCGACGATGACCATCGCCAATGCCAGTACTGCCAGCGGTGGCAAGGTGTTGCCGACATTGAAAATCTGCATCACGTACTCTGCCCAGCGGCGGGCGAAGGGGCGGCTCAATAACACACCACTGGGAATGCCGACCAGCAGCGCGAACAACATTGACCAAAACACCAGGAACATATGCTGCTGACCCAGATAAATGAGGTCTTCCTGGCGGTCGCGCAGTGTGTTAAATCCGATGCCCCAAACCAGCAGTGCAATCACCGCGACGATAGCCATCAGTGCCAGCCCGGCCTGACGGACGAGCGATGCATTTTGCATGCGAGAGTCTCCCTGATTCGACAAATTGTTCGATCGTGTGATGTCATTTCACGGTTGAAGGCGTAGCGAACAATAACCGCATACGAAAATCCTTCGACCCATTAAATTGCAGTTAAAATGACTGTTAGATACTGCTTTTCCAGTGAATAACTGGAAAGTGGTGTTAAAAGCTATAGCAATGCTTAGTGTAGAGCGCCAGTTTTTACGGCAAAATCAGACAGATAGAAGGGTGGCAAAATCCGGCTCAAGCCGCATGAAATAGGGGATTGGCTGACAATAAAAAAAATTCATCGAAATGGGTGACGTTGTCACAACGAGGGCGCACGCAGAGGAAACTGGGGTGAAGGAAAATCAGCTAGCCTTGAAACAAAAAAGGGAGACCTATGACTGAAACTGCAGAATTGAACACGGAACATCGCCACTGGATACTCATCGCCTGCATGTTAGCGATGTTTATGGCCGCGATTGAAGTCACCATCGTGGCGACCGCGATGCCCACCATCATTGCCGAACTCGGCGGGTTCTCGCAGTTTGGCTGGGTCTTCTCTATCTATCTGCTGACGCAGGCGGTGAGTGTTCCGATCTATGGTCGGCTGGCGGATATGTGGGGCCGCAAAAGACTGTTCTTCATCGGCGTATCACTGTTCCTGATCGGATCCGTGCTATGCGGTTTTGCGCACAGCATGACGTGGCTAATCCTGTTCCGCGCGTTTCAGGGGCTCGGAGCCGGTGCCATCATGCCGCTCACCAGCACCATCGTGGCCGACATCTATTCTCCGCGCGAGCGTGCCAACGTTCAGGGCTGGCTATCCAGCGTGTGGGGCGTAGCGGCGATTATTGGGCCATTGAGCGGCGCCTGGCTGGTACAGCACTTTAACTGGTCGGTGATTTTCTGGGTCAACGTGCCAATCGGCCTGTTTTCCATGCTGCTGCTCGCGCGGTTTTTACCGGCGCGTGAGCATCACAAAGAGGCAACCCTGAATCTTACCGGCAGCTGCTGGCTGATGATTTGTGTCACCGCGCTGTTGGTTGCGTTGTTGCAGGCGGATGCCCTCGGCTATTGGCTGTTGGCTTTCCTGTTATTAGCACTGCTGGCGGGCTGGCAGTTAAAACAGCACGAACAACGTGCTGAGGCACCGCTGTTTCCTCTGGCTATCTGGCGCAGTCGTTTAATTTTGGCAGGCAACGCGGGCAATCTGATTATCGGTGCCACCATGATGGGCATCAGTGCTTTTCTGCCGACGTGGATTCAGGGCATCACCGGTGGCACGCCGCTGCAGGCGGGCAGCGCGCTGGCGATGATGTCGATTGGCTGGCCGCTCGCCAGTACGCTGAGTGGCCGATTGATGCTGGTCACGTCTTATCGTTTTACCGCGCAGCTCGGGGCATTTTTGCTAGTTGCCGGCAGTGCGCTGTTGCTGCTGTTGCGTACTGACAGTTCAATCATGCAAGCCGGACTCACCGCTTTTGTCATCGGCACCGGCATGGGCATGACCAGCACCACCTTTTTGGTGTCGGTGCAGAACCACGCGCATTACGACATTCGTGGCATCTGCACCGCCTCAATTATGTTTAGCCGCATGCTGGGTTCGGCCATCGGCACTGCGTTGATGGGGGCGGTTCTGAACGTTAACCTTGCGCAGCGTTTGCCGCAGGCCAACGATCCGATGCAGCAAATCATGTCACATGAGAGCCGTCAATCTCTGCCAGAAGCCACGTTGCATCAGTGGACCAGTCAGATCGCCGCCTCGCTGCATTGGGTCTTTGTGGTGTCGTTGGTGATTGCGATGTTGACGTTGTGGATTGCGTGGTTGATGCCGCGCCAGCGTCCAGAGGCAGAATAGAAAAGGGCGGCCATTAGCCGCCCGTTAATCAGACTACTGCGCGGGGGCATCCTGTGAACTGCCTGCGCTTGCCGGGACATCACTTTCGGTGTCGCGGCCATTTTTCTTGTAAACGATTTTCTGGCTGTCATTTTCGCAATGACCGACCACCTGGCCGCCCGCTTGATCCGCCTGATCGTTAGGCACGATATCCAGCGAGAAATCCGATTCGGCCACGCCGTTACTGACGATCTTCTTGCTGATATCCGCTTTGACGCTTTCACAAGAGGCCTGTGCCAGCACCGGTAGCGCCAGCATCGCCATCAACATTACTGCATTACGTTTTTTCATCACTCTCTCCTTGGTTCTGAATTCCCTTGAAAACTATAGCAGCAACAGCGAATTAAGGTGCGACCGGACGACCGCTACGACGATCAAGGCAGCGCAGGGTATTCGGTTCCCAATACGCATTGACGTTATAGCTTTTCTCGCAGCTGTCACGGGTGTCAAAAGCCTTATCGGTTTTATCGAACTCTTTCTCGACGCGCGTATTGACCTTATTGCGCAGATTTTTTGTGTCGTTCCACTGTTCTTTGCTTTGACGCGCGGCTTCGTTGCTGGAAGCACTGTTGCCATTTTCGATAATCAGGCGGTCAGTTTGCGCTGACGCCAGCGGTGCGGCCAGCAGCGCGCTGGCGCTTATAGCCACGGTCAGCATGAGAGAAAACAGATTTTTCATTGTGATTTCCTTTAGTTAACACCAGCACAGCCAGAAACCCGGCTGTCACAACCATGGGAGCTAGTATATCATCGCTGCAACTTTGCTCACCAGCGGTGAGCCTTTTGTTTAGGCGAGAGAGAGATTTTCTATGCTGGTGAAAACCACTTTACTGTTTTTTTAACTGCGATTGCCGAAATTGTTGGCTGTTTCCTGCCGTGGCTGTGGCTGAAGAAGGGGATGACCGCGTGGTTATTGCTGCCTGCCGCGGTGAGTCTGGTCCTGTTTGTCTGGCTGCTGACGCTACATCCGGCGGCGAGCGGTCGCGTGTATGCCGCTTACGGTGGTGTTTATGTGGTGACGGCGCTGATTTGGCTGCGCGTGATAGATGGCGTCAAGCTCAGTACGTGGGATTGGGTGGGCGCATTGGTCGCGTTTAGCGGCATGTTGATTATTGTCGCCGGTTGGGGCCGGGCGTAAGCGAAGGGCGCAGCATATGCGCCCTCTGATATCCATCAGCCTTTATGTATTTTCAAGCCGGCCAGCGTCTGCGACACCGGCATGATCTCCAGCGTATTGATATTGACGTGCTTAGGCAGCGTCGTCACCCAATACACCGCTTCAGTAACATCTTCTGCTGTCAGCGCGGTGGTGCCTTCGTAAACGGCATCTGCACGACCATCATCCCCTTTGAAGCGCACATTGGAAAACTCAGTGCCGCCCACCAGGCCCGGTTCGATATCGGTGACGCGCAGGGCGGTACCGTGCAAATCGGTACGCAGGTTCAAGCTGAACTGGCGTACGAACGCTTTGGTCGCGCCATAAACATTGCCGCCCTGATAAGGCCAGCTGCCAGCGATAGAACCGATGTTAACGATATGTCCGACATTGCGCTCTACCATGGCGGGCAGTACCGCACGCGTCATGTACACCAATCCTTTGTTGTTGGTGTCGATCATGTTTTCCCAGTCTTCAATATTAGCTTTATGAGCGGGTTCCACGCCCAGCGCCAGACCGGCGTTGTTCACCAGGACATCAATATTGCGCCATTCAGCCGGTAACGCGGCAATCACTTCATCGATGGCGGCGCGGTTACGCACATCCAGTTGAACGGTGTACAGATTGTCGCCAAGCTCATCTTTCAACTCTTTCAAACGCTCAGCGCGGCGTCCGCTGGCAATCACTTTATGGCCATTAGCAATAAAGCGACGAGTAATACTTTGACCAAAACCCGCGGTGGCGCCAGTAACAAAAATAATCATCTCACTGTTCCTTAAGCAATTGTACGTCAATGTTAACCAATTGATTTTAAATATAAAACCAACAATGAAACTCTTGTGAATGTCGCAGGGCTGCAATCGCATTCATTGTTTATCATCTGATTTCGCTAGCTTGTTCAGACAGAAATTCAGCTTCCCGTTTTACCGACCCTATCATAAACCATCAGCGCCTGCTCATGACCTATCTGCTTTGCGACAAATATGGGATTAGCACCTCTAGCAGGCGTCTAACGGGAGGCTGGATGATTAAGGAAGTTAATAGATAGCGCTCAAGTCCATCACTCAGGATGGCGGATAACATCATGATATAACGAGTGAAAAATCCATGGCGTTTCGTTTATATTCCACTATGAGCTACAATTTTGCTTGAGGTCGAAGCATAGCCAGATTCTCAGGAGATATAACGGTGGACAACTTAGATAAAATTTTAGGCGAAGCTGCTTACCAGATTCTCGTACGCCGAGAAAAAATCAATGTTGTGCAGTTGAATATTCAACTTCGCACCATGGCCGACGAAGCCGCTTCAATTCTGCAGAAACAGGCGATTTTCTCAGCAATAGATTGGCTGCATGATTACCGCCCATTGTCGTCCGGCGAGCCGAGTCATCATTCCCCTGTCGGTGAACTTATACAGGGTGAACACGGCATATCTCTTATCGGGTCAGATTGCGCGAAAAGTAGCGATTAATCCTGCCTGCGCGCAGATCCATAAGCATTTCAGTGCCCTTGTCGCATGAGGGATTTCGTCATCCTGAATTTTAAATGGGCGATGTAGCACTTTTTGCAAAAAAAGATGGCGCGTGATTTATATATTTTGTACAGCTTTGCGTGAGGCTGTACAACTTTACAGGCAAGCTTGCCTGAGTAACTTGAGAGGGTTAACACATGCGCCAAAATGGATATGCTCAGAACTCAACTGAAGCCATTGCTCTTTATTTTAGTAAAGCTTCCCTGCCATCTCAGCAGGAAACGCTTGGCCAGATTGTTGTTGAAATCCTCAGAGAGGGTAGAAATTTAAACCGAAAATCTCTTTGCACTAAGCTTCTGCGTCGAATGGAAGTCTCCTCTAGTGCCGAAGAAGAGCACCATTACCACCAACTGATTGGTCTTTTGTTTGATCGAGAAGATTAATAGACAATTTTATGGCAAAAATCGACTGCTCCTCCTCTCCGAATTTGCATGCTGTGATATTAACCCGCTGTAACATCTTCAGGCTGCCAGATGCAGTCTGAAGATGTAGTGACGGAAATAGCAAATTTTGAGCCGTGAAAGAGAAGAATATGAACAACATTGAACGTCAGCAATTAATTGATGAGATTCTGGGTGAAGCGACCTTAACGCTGTTACAGAAAGCGGGTCCAATTTCTTTCAGAGCCCTCTTAGAACAGCTTCAATCTATGAAGGATATCTCGAACAATCCTGAACGGCAGGAACTCCTCGCGCTGACAATAGCAGAAGTCAGAAAAAGTGTTATAGAAGGTGATGCTACGAGGCAGCGAACAGATAAAGAAATTAAAAGCACTCAGCGCCTTTATACTGAATCGACGCATTCAGACAGAAACAGTAAGCATTAAGTGTATTGTGCTAAATGCGGATGTCGTATGTTCGGGAAAAATAATATTGGAAAAATCATTCAGAATATGAGCGATATTACCCACGTCTTAACTAAAACTGACTTAGCCGAACGTTTGAGCCGGATTTAATCCCTGATAACTGTGCTGGATAGCCTATTGATCAATGCATCATCTTTGACAACAACCGGATCAGCGTTTCGTACCGTTCAATAACCACGCTGTCTGCTTCATTCTCTTTGAGCCTCTGGAGAGTGATGGAGATGTCGTGAGCCTCAAAGGAAAGACCACTCCGAATAAATTCCGACATTGTTGAGCCTAATAGAGCCAAAATGTCCTTGGTGATATGGGCATCATCGTTTAACACCGCGCCCCCGCACTCTGATTTAAAAAAACAGTCTGACATATCAAAGCCTACTCTCATACCTCTTTATTTCTTTCGCTGAAAAAACGCACACTCACTATTAAGAAGAATTCAATGCAACGTGACTGTTAAGTATGAGTTTTCTAACAGATGCCGCTCCGCTTAATTAATTGTCTTAAGGCGTTAATTTTAAGCTATTGATGTTTTCCCACTTCTTAAATGCTGCAAAAATGGAAAATAAACTTAAGGCGAGCGCACAAGTCAATTTAAGCGAGGCGCTACGTGCTGCGGCTTTCACGCTAGCGGCATTGAACAGGGTAAGAGCAATGATTTCATGCCGTTTTTCAGGATATAGCGTTGCTGCGCGAAAGACATTTAAATAGGGTGCGGTCTCAAGGACCTTGAACCCTGAATTTAAACTGAGTTAAACGACAACGGCGTTTTGATTAGCGGATAATAAAGAAGGGGGATTTTGACCGTCACCCAGTTAGATAGCCGGTGACGGTCAGGTACAGACGCTTAACTAAATGGTGTTAAGGCCATCTGATGTCGATCTGAAGCGTAGTCAGGGGTTAATGGCGCGGCGTCCTCTTCAACCTGGAACTGCGTCACTGACTGCTGCAAATTCACCACTTGCTGTTGCAATGAGCTGGCAGCGGTAGCCACTTCAGCCACCAGCGAGGCATTCTGCTGGGTCACACCATCCATCTGCTGGATAGCGATATTGATCTGCGAGATACCGCGGGTCTGCTCGCCGGAGGCCAGCATCACTTCATCCATGATATCGACCACTTTCTTCACATCGAGCATCACTTCATTCATGGTAATGCCAGCATCTTTGACCAATCCTGAACCCTGCTCAATATTGTTCAGCGAGTCATTGATCATCAGGCCAATCTCCTTCGCGGCGGTGGCGCTGCGCTGTGCCAGCACCCGAACTTCTGAAGCGACCACCGCAAAACCGCGTCCTGCTTCACCGGCGCGTGCGGCTTCAACGGCCGCATTAAGGGCCAGCAGGTTGGTCTGAAACGCAATGCCATCGATCACTCCGACAATGTCGCCAATTTTAGCCGAGCTTTTCTCGATTGAACTCATGGTGGTCACCACTTCCGACACCACCGTTGCGCCACGCGACGCAGAATCGGAGGCCTTCTGCGACAGGGCGTTGGCCTTGCGCGTGTTGTCCTCGTTGTTTTTCACCGTGGCCATAATCTGCTCCATGCTGGAAGCCGTCTCATCCAGAGAAGCCGCCTGCTGTTCGGTGCGGCTGGAAAGATCGATATTACCGGTGGCGATCTCTTCCACACCGGATCCAATCGCATCCGTGCCACTACGGACCATCAGCACCATGTTTACCAGGCCTTCGCGCATACGCTGTACGCCAGCAAACAACTGCGCGATTTCGTTTCTGCCCGAAATGTCGATGCGCGCGCGCAGGTCTCCTTCGGCGATGCGATCAAATACGGTAATCACGTTATTGAGCGGCTTAACGATCAGATTGGTCATCACCGACCAGGCCAGTCCGGCTAGCACTAATGCACAAGCGATGCAGATATACAGTGTTAACGCCATCCGATTGACGCGATCGCTGGAGTCGCTGTAGGCGACATCAATGCTGTTGATTTTAAACGCCACCAGCGCTTTGGAGGCTTTATCAAAAGCGCCATACAGTGAGGTGGATTTCCCCGCCCGCTGGCGATATTCATCCAGTTTTCCTGCTTCAAGTGCAGCAAAGGCCGGATCAATAAACTCCTTCATCAGCGCCTCACGCGTCGTTGCCATTTCAGCAGCAATTGGCTTCTCCGCCGGAGATTGCGGATATTTCAGGTATTCCTGCCATTTAGCACTGGCGTTATCTACCTTTCCTCTGGCGCGTTCCAGCGCGACTTTGGCTTTCTCTGTGTCACCACTGCCGACCAATGATTCATATAAACGCAAATCCAATCGTCCGCGTAATAAGAGTTCTGAACTTTCATTGAGCGCAACCAGTCCCGGCAAAACTTCTGTATCGACGGTGGCAAAAGATTTATTGCCGGACTGCACGGCAAATAACCCTAAAATACCCACGAACAGCAACAGTGCCGTTAATGAAAACACCATGATGCTGAGCGCTGTGCGGATCTTTATTCTACGAAACATAGACTATTCCCTGAGAACGTTTAATTGAAAAAGATGAAGGTAGTGGCGAATATGACTTTTTTATTAAAACAGGAAGCGTATGGCTGACTTCCTGCTGTGAAACGAAATGAGTGCTTAAGGTGTTGGGGCAGTGGCCAGGAAGCTCTTGAGTTTTTGATTATAAAACTTCGCCTGCATCATGGTGCCGTGGCCGCTGGTCTCCGCACTGGCCGGAATAAGCAGTAATTCTGCTTTCTTTATCTTAGGCAATTCACTCTGCAGAATGCCGGTTTCCACCGGGTTACGTTCATCATCTGCTGAATTAATGATCAGCATCGGCGCGCTAATGCGGCTTAATCCAGGCATCGCGTTATAATTTGCCGATGAACCCCAGATATAAATGAAATCGTTGGCATCCGCCGTGACAGGCGCAGCAAGGCGTGCATCCACCAGTTTATCCGCCAGCGCCCGCGTCGGGGCTTTGTGCTGATAAGCCAGCGTGCCGCCGGTGGTGGCAATGCTGAACATGATATTAGCGGTTTTGAGAGTAGGAGGTTGCTGCTGATAGTTGCCTTCTGCCCAGGCAGGATCGCCTTTGATCGACTCAATTAGCATGCGGCGCAGCATCCAGTTGCGACCGGATAACTCATTCGGCTGCGATGCCATAGGAACCAGTGCATCCATCATGCCGGGATATTTTTCACCCCACAGCCACGTTTGCATGCCGCCCATGGAATAGCCCATCACCAGGCGTAAATGCGAAATGCCTAAACCTTCTTTAATCAGCCGATATTGTGCCGTCACCATATCGTCATAATCATAATGCGGGAAGGTCATTTTCAAACCATCAGAAGGCTTGGATGACTTTCCGGATCCGATGCCTTCCGGAATGATAATAAAATACTTGCTGGCATCCAGCGCTTGTCCCGGACCAAATAACTCTCCGGCGAACCCCGGTGCCAGCAATGCGCTTAGAGGTTGATTGGTTCCGTGCAGTAATAATACCGCTGGTTTATTCTTATCACCTAAAGTAATGTAGTGAATGCGCACATCTTTAAGTTTTTCACCGCTATTAAAGCTAAATTCTTTAGCGGTCCAGTCGGCTTCTGTCGGCGTGGTTAATGAGCTGGCGGCGTGCGTTAAGGGTGATAAAGCTAACAGAATGGCACTGGCCACTCCTGATATCATGCGATTAAACATAAATGTCGCTCATAAGTAATGGTGTCCCCTGGAGGGCAGATATTAGTTTTAATAGAGAGAAATCCCAATTAATATCAACGGTATTAAAGGAAAAGCAGACAATAATCTTAATTTTTGAGTTTTAACAACACGAATTTAATTCGGTTGTTCTTAAGCTAATACATCTGGGCGGTAGCACGATTTTCTCTCATATCGAATAGATTCAGCCTTTTCATATTTTAAGCCCTGTGCGAAATTTTCGGCCCCGCATCGTCTTACTTTCAACATTCGCGCACGAAAAGCGTGCAGCACTGCACCTCAATAGCGCAGGCTATTGACCCTCATCTCTCTCATTCAGACCTATTTTCATCTCATCAAACGCGCTCAACGGATTAGCAACCGTTTGCTATTTTTCGCAATCGGTTGCGCATTCGATTGCGATGATAAATTGCCGAACGGAAGGTGGCTGCATAGATAAGGCATTGAAATTTAACAATATAATTCAATTCAATATTTGGCATGCCACTTGCAATAAATTCTTAAGGCCATTACCTGCAATCTTACTTCTCAAGGAATCGTTATGCCTTACGCCTCTGAAACGCTGCTGCGCGCCAGCTTTTTTGATTTCACCGCACTGGCTTCTCAGCCCGATGATATCGCTGCGCATGCGCGCTACCTCGAAGACGGCTTGCTGACGTTGCGCGAGGGTAAGGTGGTGTCGCTTGAAAGCTGGGAGATCGCGGAAGGGCGCGTTGATGCCGCCACGGTGATCGATCTGCGCGGCAAGCTAATTGTGCCGGGCTTTGTGGATACACATATTCATTACCCACAAACGGAGATGATTGGCGCATTTGGCGAACAGCTGCTGGAGTGGCTGAACCAATATACTTTCCCGGTAGAGAGCCAATATCACTGCCCGGATCACGCGGCGCAGATGTCGGCCTTCTTCCTGCAACAACTGTTGTCTAACGGCACCACCACCGCGCTGGTGTTTGGTACGGTGCACAAACAATCGGTCGATGCGTTGTTTCAGGCCGCGCAACAGCTTGATATGCGTCTGATTGCCGGAAAGGTGATGATGGACCGCAACGCACCGGAGTATCTGACTGAAACGCCGGAAGAGAGCTATCAGGACACGCGTGAGCTGATTGAACGCTGGCACCAGCGTGGGCGTCTGAGCTACGCACTGACGCCACGATTCGCGCCAACTTCCTCGCCAGAACTGCTGGAAAAGTCCGTCAACTGCGCAGCGAGTTCCCGGATATCTGGCTGCACACCCACCTGAGCGAAAATCAGCAGGAGATCGCGTGGGTCAAATCGCTGTTCCCGGAGCGGGACGGCTATCTCGATGTTTACCACCATCATCAGCTTACGGGTAAGCGCAGCGTATTTGCGCACTGCCTGCATCTGGAAGAGAACGAATGGCAATGCCTGCACGAGACTGACTCTTCCATCGCATTTTGTCCGACGTCGAACCTGTTTCTTGGCAGTGGCCTGTTCAATATCAAACGCTGCTGGCAGCAGGGCGTGCGCATGGGCATCGGCACCGATGTTGGCGCAGGCACCACCTTTAATATGCTGCAAACGCTGGGCGAAGCGTACAAAGTTGGGCAGCTGCAACAGTACAAACTCAGCGCCTGCGAAGCCTTTTACCACGCGACGCTGGGCGGTGCGCATGCGCTGGATATCGACGATAAGATTGGCAACTTCAATCCCGGCAAAGAAGCGGATTTCGTGGTGATCGACCCGGCGGTTTCGCCGCTGCAAAAGCTGCGTAGCGCCAACAGCAAAGATATCTGGGAGCGCTTATTTGTGATGATGACGCTGGGAGACGATCGCAATATTGCGCAAACCTGGGTCAGTGGCAAACCGGTGTGGCAGCGCGACCGAGAAGAGGCAATCGTATGATCCAGTTTCTGCTGAATAATCGGCTGGTCACCGAAACGGCCTTAGACCCGAATCTGACTGTGCTTAACTACCTGCGCAGCCATCAACAGCGGCGGGGGACCAAAGAGGGTTGCGCATCAGGTGACTGCGGCGCCTGTACGGTGACGCTGGGAAAAGTGGTGGCGGGGCGTATGCAGTATCAGGCCATCAACAGTTGCCTGACGCTGGTTAGCAGCCTGCAAGGCAAACAGCTGATCACCGTGGAAGATTTGAAACAGGGCCGTGAACTGCACAGCGTGCAGCAGGCGATGGTGGATTGCCACGGCTCGCAGTGCGGCTACTGCACGCCAGGCTTTGTCATGTCGCTCTTTACCCTGCAAAAAAATACTCAGGGCTGGGATAAGCAGCAGGCTGAACATGCATTAGCGGGCAATCTGTGTCGCTGTACGGGTTATCGGCCAATTATGGCTGCCGCACAGCAAGCCTGTGAGCAACCCGCAGAAGATAATTTTAGGGCGGATGAGTCGGCACTGGTTCAGCGCTTACAGGCGTTGAATAACCGGGAAGTACAAATTCTCGAAGCCAACGGTAGCCGCTGTTTCGTCCCTAAAACCCTGGCACAATTAGCGGCGTTGTATCAGCAGTATCCTGAAGCGCGACTGTTGGCCGGTGGCACCGACCTCACATTACAAATTACCCAGCAGTATCAACGTTTACCGCTGCTAATCGCGCTGGAACAGGTTGAGGCGTTAAGCGTCTGTACTGAAGATGAACAGGAGATTCATCTTGGCGCTGCTGCGCCGCTTCATCATTGCTATCACTTCCTGGCCACGACAATACCGGCCTTCAGTGCCACGCTGGAGCGTTTTGCATCCTTGCAGATCCGTAATCAAGGCACGCTCGGCGGTAATATCGGCAACGCGTCGCCCATCGGAGATTGTGCGCCGATGCTGCTGGCACTCAATGCGCGACTGGTGTTGCAGCAGGGAGAAAATATACGTGAAGTTCTGCTGGATCAGTTCTTCACCGGCTATCGGCAAACGGTGATGCAGCCAGGCGAATTCATCCGTACCATTGTGATTCCTAAAGTGACGGTGTCACCTAATTTTGTGGCATGGAAAGTCGCTAAACGGCTGGATGACGATATTTCGGCAGTGTTTATCGCCATTAACATTCAGCTCGATAAGGGTGTGGTGCAGCAGGTGCGACTGGCGTTTGGCGGGATGGCGGCAACGCCTAAACGCGCAACCGCAGCCGAGGCCGCCCTCATCGGTCAGCCTCTGAACCAATCATCCATTGAACAAGCCTGTGCGGCGCTTAGCCAGGATTTCCAGCCGCTAAGCGATTTCCGCGCCAGCGCCGACTACCGCTTGCAGGTGGCACGCAATCTGTTGCGTCGCTACTACGCGCAAACCTGTGGCGAACTGACCCTTACCGAGGTGGCGCGCTATGTCTCATAACCGACCCGAACTCAGCGAAACGTTATTAAAAAGCCAGTTTGCCAGCGCAATGAAAACCGGCGTGGGCCGCAGTCAGAAGCATGAAAGCGCCGATAAACACGTCACGGGTGAAGCGATTTATATTGATGACAGGCCGGATCTGCCTGGTTTGCTGCATTTGTGCCCGCGTCTGAGTGAACATGCGCATGCGCGGATCACACATATCGATGTGCAGCCTTGCTATGCCGTGCCTGGCGTGGTGAGCGTGCTAACCTGGCGCGATGTGCCGGGGCTGAATGATGTGGGCCCGTTAGAGCCGGGCGATCCGTTACTGGCAATGGATACCGTGGAGTATCTCGGTCAGATTGTTATTGCGGTGGCCGCGGATTCACCTGAAGCCGCACGCGCCGGTGCCGCCGCCGCCATCATTGAATACCAGCCGTTGCCGGCGATTCTGGATGTGCGTGACGCACTGGAGCAGCATCACTTTGTGCAGCAGCCGCACGTTCATCAGCGTGGTGATGCTGAAGCGGCGCTGGCGCGTGCGCCTCATCGCATTCAGGGTGAATTCCACATTGGCGGGCAGGAGCACTTCTATCTGGAAACGCAGACCGCGTTAGTGATTCCTGGCGAAGATGACAACCTGCAGGTTTTCTCCTCGACGCAAAACCCAACTGAAGTGCAGAAGCTGGTGGCCGAAGTGATGGACATCACCATGAACAAAGTCACCATCGATATGCGTCGGATGGGCGGTGGATTTGGCGGTAAAGAGACGCAGGCTGCGGGCGTGGCCTGCCTGTGTGCGATTGCCGCGCGACAAACGCGGCGTCCGGCAAAAATGCGCCTGGCGCGACGCGATGACATGCGCATCACCGGCAAGCGCCATCCGTTCTTTGTTCGTTACGATGTCGGTTTTGATGATGAGGGCCGCTTCTGCGGCGTCAAAATCGATCTGGCGGGTAACTGCGGCTATTCCCTCGATCTCAGCGGATCGATCGTCGATCGTGCGATGTTCCACGCGGATAATGCCTATTACCTGGGTGATGCGCATATCACCGGCTATCGCTGCCGCACGCACACCGCGTCAAATACCGCCTATCGCGGGTTTGGCGGCCCTCAGGGGATGGTGGCGATTGAGCAGATCATGGATCACATCGCCCGCGAGCGCGGTCTGGACCCACTCGAACTGCGTAAGCGCAACTATTACGGCAAGCAGGAGCGCAACATCACCCATTACCATCAGCAGGTGGAGGATAATTTGCTGGTGGAGATGACGGAGCAGCTGGAAGCCAGCAGCGATTACGCCACGCGCCGGGCGGATATTAGCGCGTTTAACGCCAGCAACCGTTTTATGAAACGTGGTCTGGCTTTAACTCCGGTGAAGTTTGGCATCTCCTTTACCTCCAACTTCCTCAATCAGGCCGGTGCCTTAATTTTGATTTACACCGATGGCACGGTGCAGCTTAATCACGGTGGCACTGAAATGGGTCAGGGATTGAACACCAAAGTGGCGCAGATTGTGGCAGAAGTGCTGCAAATCGATATCAGCCAGATTCAGGTCACGGCAACCGATACTGGTAAAGTGCCGAACACCTCACCGACTGCGGCCTCCAGCGGGGCCGATCTCAACGGCAAAGCGGCGCAGAACGCCGCGCAGATATTGCGCGATCGCATGACGGAGATGCTGTGTCAGCAGCACCACTGCACGGCCGACGCCGTCTCCTTTAGCAACGGCATTGTGCGCGTCGGCGAGCAGCACTTCACCTTTGCGCAGGTGGCGCAGCAGGCGTGGCTGAATCAGGTACCGTTATCCGCCACTGGATTTTACAAAGTGCCCGGCATCCATTACGACCGCAACGCCGGACGCGGCAAACCTTTCTATTACTTCGCATATGGCGCAGCGTGCTGCGAAGTGTTGGTGGATACCCTAACCGGCGAATACCGTTTGCTGCGGGCGGATATCCTGCATGACGTTGGCGCCTCGCTCAATCCGGCGCTGGATATTGGGCAGGTGGAGGGCGGTTTCGTGCAGGGCATGGGCTGGTTAACCTGCGAAGAACTGGTGTGGAACGATCGGGGCAAGCTGCTCACCGACGGCCCGGCGAGTTACAAAATTCCCGCCATCAGCGATGTCCCACATGATTTGCGCGTCACGCTGGTAGAGAACCGTAAAAATCCGCAGGACACGGTGTTCCATTCGAAAGCCGTGGGTGAGCCGCCGTTTATGCTGGGCATTGCGGTGTGGTGTGCATTGCAGGACGCGGTTGCCAGCGTGGATAACTATCGCCGGCATCCGCAATTGGATGCCCCCGCCACGCCGGAGCGCGTTTTCTGGGGCGTGCAGCGCCTCTCAGGAGCGGATGATGATTTATCATGACTGGATCGCTGTGTTGCACAGTCTGCGCGAAAAACGTGAGAGCTGCGTTTTAGTCACCGTACTGAGCCAGCGCGGATCGGTCCCGCGCGATCGTGGCAGTAAAATGGTGGTCAGCGCCAGCGACACCTATCTCACCATTGGCGGCGGCCATCTGGAATATCAGTGTATTGCGCTGGCGCGCGACATGCTGGCACAGCGTTGTGTGGAGCCGCGCAGCGAAGAGTTTGCGCTGGCCGCACGCCTTGGCCAGTGTTGCGGCGGGCATGCCACGCTGCTGTTTGAACCGCTGATGCAGCAGCAACCCGAAATCCAGCTGTACGGCGCAGGCCACGTCGGCCAGGCGCTGGTGAACCTGCTGGCTACGTTACCCTGTCACATCACCTGGATTGATAGCCGCGCCGCCCAGTTTCGCCACGTGCCGCCGGGCGTCACCGTGCGTCAGGTGGAGGACCCGATTGATTGCGTTAAAGAAGCCGCGCCGGACAGCTATTTCATTGTGATGACCCACGACCATCCGCTGGATTTGGCCTTGAGTGAAGCCATTTTACGGCGCGGCGATTTTCGCTACGCCGGTGTTATCGGCTCGGCCACCAAAGCCCAGCGCTTTCGCTATCGGCTGGAAGGCAAAGGCATTGCTGCGGATGCGCTGGCCCGGCTGCGCTGCCCACTTGGACTGCCGGATGTGAAAGGCAAACTGCCGGCGGAAATTGCCGTGGCAGTGGCGGGCGAGATCATCAGTGTGTATCAGCGTCAGCAGAGCGGTTGTTGAGTGGCGTTGAAACTGCCAGGATAGAAGCATCCCGCCGCACCGGTTGCGGCGTTGCTGATTATCAGGAGCGATAATGACTTCACGAGCCAATCCGTTTTTCACCGTCAGTTCATTGCCATATCACACTCCGCCTTTTGACCTGATCGAGGAAGCCGATTTTCTCCCGGCGCTTGAAGCGGGTATCGAAGAGAAGCGTCAGGAAATTGCCGCCATCGCTAACAATCCTGAACCTGCTACTTTTGCCAACACCTATGAAGCCCTGGAACGCAGCGGGCAGTTGCTGAGCCGCGTTAATCTGGTGTTCGGTGCGATGACCTCAGCCAACACCAGTGATGTGTTGCAGGAAGTTGATGAGCTGATCACGCCTAAACTCACGGCGCTAAATGATGAGATCCATCTCAACAGCCAACTGTTTGCCCGCCTCGACAGCGTTTATCAGCATCGCGGTTCAGCCTGTCCGGATGCGGAGGCGATGCGCCTGGTGGAAGTGACCTGGCAGCATTTCCAGTTAGCCGGGGCCAGCCTGAACGATGCGGATAAAGAGCAATTGCGCACCTGCAACCAGGAACTCGCCACGCTGAGCACCCGTTTTGGCAACAAGCTGCTGGCGGCGACCAAAGCGGGCGCGTATACGGTGAGCAGTGTGGCGGCGCTGGCGGGATTGAGTGACGAAGAGCTGGCGCATGCCAAAGCTGCGGCGGAAGCACGTGGATTGCACGGCGAATGGTTGCTGGCGTTGCAAAACACCACGCAGCAGCCCGCGTTGCAGTCGCTGGAAGTGCGCGCCACGCGTGAAGCACTGTTCAATCAGGCACTCACGCGCAGCGAACAGGGCGATGACAATGACACGCGTGCGATTGTATTACGCATGGCACAGCTGCGCGCAGAGCAGGCAAAGCTGCTCGGTTTCAATACTTACGCCGAGTGGAGCATGCAGGATCAGATGGCGAAAACGCCGGATGCTGCCTTTGCATTTATGCGCAACATCGTTCCGGCTGCGCGTGCCCGCGCCGAGCGAGAAGCGGCAGATATCCAGCAACGCATCGAGCAGCAGCACCACACTTTCCCGCTACGCGCCTGGGACTGGAATTTCTACGCTGAACACGTGAGAAAAGCCAAATACGCCCTGGATGAGAGCCAAATCCGCCCGTACTTTGAGCTGAATAATGTGCTGGAAAAGGGCGTGTTCTGGTCCGCCAGCCAGCTGTTTGGCATCCGCTTCCAGCAGCGACACGATCTGCCGGTGTATCATCCTGACGTCAACGTTTATGAAATCTTTGATGCTGACGATACGCCGCTGGCGCTTTTCTATACCGACTTCTACAAGCGTGATAACAAAAGCGGCGGCGCCTGGATGAGCAACTTCGTTGATCAGACCACGCTGCTTGGCACCAAACCGGTGATCTACAACGTCTGCAACTACACCAAACCGCAGGCCGGGCAACCCGCGTTACTCAGCTGGGATGAGGTGATTACGCTGTTCCACGAATTCGGCCATGCGCTGCACGGCCTGTTTGCCACCCAGCGATATCCGAGCCTGTCCGGCACCGCAACGCCGCGCGATTTCGTTGAGTTTCCTTCGCAGATTAATGAGCACTGGGCCAGCGATGAAGCGGTGTTTGCCAACTACGCCCGTCATTACCAAAGTGGTGATGCGATGCCAGTAGAGCTGCGTGAGAAGATGGTGCGCGCGTCTAAGTTCAACAAGGGCTACGACATGACCGAACTGCTGGCGGCGGCATTGCTGGATCTGCAATGGCATTCGCTGACCACGCATGACAACCCGCAGGACGTCAGCCACTTTGAACTGCAGGCGCTGGCGGTGGAAAACATCGCGTTAACCACCGTACCGCCGCGTTATCGCTCCACCTATTTCCGTCATATCTGGGGCGGAGGCTATGCGGCCGGTTATTACGCCTATATCTGGACGCAGATGTTGGCCGATGATGGTTATCAGGCCTTTGTTGAACGTGGTGGGTTGAGCCGTGAGAATGGCCAGCATTTCCGCGATCATATTCTTTCACGCGGTAACAGCAGCGATCTGCAGCATCTGTGGCTGGCGTGGCGCGGCAAAGCACCGGAGATTGGTCCGATGCTGAAGAATCGCGGTTTAGAAGAGGCGTGATAAGCAGGGCGCACGGCGTGTAGTGAACCCCGACGTTCCAACGAGTATGGGGTCATTCCAGCGGTGCGCCATGGCGTTAACCCAGCGGACCACCTTCAATGGTGTCGCACATGCCGGCCAGAACGCGCTCGCCGGTTTCATTTTTCAAATCGGCATACCACGCAGCGGTGATTTCGGCATCTTTGGCATGCGTCACGTCGCAGCGTTTACGCGCTTTCAACACCAAATCCTTAGTGCGTTCCACGCGGCGCGCCTCGTAGCGCAGCAACCCATCTTCGATTCCCAACGAGTGCGAGGCCAGCGTCTGCGCCAGCACCACCGCATCTTCCATTGCCGCGCAACCGCCCTGGCCAATATCCGGCGTGGTGCTGTGTGCCGCATCGCCGAGCAATGCCACGCGACCTTTGACGAAACGGCTAAACGGCTCGATGTCATGAATTTCAACCCGATTGGTGGTGTCAGGATTGATACTGTCGATCAGGCGCTGGACCGGATCGGCCCAGCCGGTGAAGTAATTTTTCAAATCCTGGCGCAGGGTTGAACGATCTTCCGCTAACCCTTTGGGCAAAGGCACGTCAAAGAAGAAGTAAAAGCGGTTGCCGCTGACCGGCATTAAAGACACGCGCTTGCCTTCACCAACAAAGGTCGTCCATTGATCGGCTGGGGCAATGCTTTCATCGATGGTGACTAAGCCGTTCCAGTTAACATAGCCGGCGTAACGTCGTTGAACATTTTCACCCAGCACATAGTGGCGGATCACGGAATGCGTGCCGTCGGCGGCGATCAGAAAATCCCCTTCAGCCTGGCTGCCATCATCAAACCAGGCGGTAACGCCTGTGGCGCTTTGCTCGACTTGGGTCACGCGTTTACCAAACTGGATGCGTGAGCGACCATAGGTATCGATTAGCATCGCCTGCAACTCGGCACGTGCCACCGGATAAGGGTATTCGCCCACCTGCTGCACCAGCGGTGACAGGCTGAAGCGGGTCAGGGTGCTACCACTGTGCGCATCGTTGTAGGCCATAAACGCCATATTGCCGCCCAGTGCCTGCAGTTGCTGTTTCATGCCGAGCGCGTTCAGGCATTTTACGCCGTTGGGCCAGATCGAGATCGCCGCACCGACCGGCTTCATCTCTTTTACCGCTTCAAATACCGCGGTATCGAATCCCGCTTTCTCCAGCGCAATCGCCGTGCTCATGCCGCCAATGCCCGCTCCAATCACAATCGCTTTCATCACTCTCTCCTTTGTCTACCTGTACTTCCTTGCAACTTTCGTACCATCAGGGTTGTTATGACTGATTTTTACGTAAGGTGTTGATTTGTATTTAATATTCTTAATGACCTAAAGCGTATGTTGCACCGTTATTGCGCAATACTTTGCACAACAAGAGGGCAGTGAAAGCAGAGAGTGAATCGAATGTTCCAATATGGCGTTTAGCAGAGGAGAGGCCATACTGTTTAGAACCTTTTCGCGAGGAATTTCCCATGAAGTGGATAATGGTGTTGATGATGCTGTTCAGTGCAGGTGCGATGGCGCAAACCCAGTGGCAACCGGAAAGAAAAGCGCCGGTGGTGCAACTGACGCCGGTGGCGGCCAAATGTGACCTCTCTTCCTGCCAGCAAAACTGTTATGTGCAGCAATCACAGTGCAAAAATGACAGTGGCAGCGCCTGCGGATCGCTCGCACAAATTTGTGTACAAAACTGTTCGAGCCAGTGTCGCTAGATGAAATAAATCTGTCATAACAGGGTGCTAGCGTGTTTCCCCGGCAAGGTAATATTCTGATAACAGGGGAAAATAATGAAAACCCGCTACACACTGATTGCAACGGTTTTACTGCTGGCTCAACAGGCCCATGCGACAACGCTGCCGCAGGCGGCCGCACTGGCTGCGCAAACCTCAACCGGTTCAACGCCGGGCTATACGCAGCTGGAACAGCAGTCGCTGCAGGCTCAGCGCGACTGGCTGCAAGGCGACAGCGCGACACTGAAACGCGAGCAGCTGGAAAAAGCCAAACAGACCAGTACTCAGGCAGACAAAGCCTGGCTGAAGAGCAGCGGTTACGATTTCAACGTTAAACAGAATCAGCAGGCGGGTATCGCGCTGCTGTCTGCCTTTAGCACATTGCCAGACAGCGTGCTGAATGCCAGCCGCGCTACCGTGACTGATATCAACCTCAACGCCACGCAGAATGTTCGCCATCAGGCATTACAGGATGCGGAAGCGATCAGCTCGCTGTATTTCCTGTCTGATGCCATGGGACCGCGCCTCGGCAAAGCGTTCCTGACTGCTTATGACAAAGGCGAACTCAGCAAAGCCGCTGCACTGATCAAAGCCAGTGAAGTGAGCACCAGCGCCGCTAAAAAACATTTCAACTATCCGCGTCCGTTCCTGCATGAAGGCAACACCATTCACCTGGTGCCGGATGATGTGGTGGTGAAAGACAATGTGGGTTACACCGCTGACGGCGGTTCATTTCCGAGCGGTCACACCAACACCGGTTATACCGATGCGCTGCTGATGGCCGAAATGGTGCCGGAACGTTTTGAAGCGTTAGTGACACGCGGCGCGCGTTACGGTTATTCGCGTCTGGTATTAGGCGTGCACTATCCGCTGGACGTGATGGGTTCACGCATGGTGGCAGAGCGCAACGTGGCGACTTACCTCAACGACGCCCGCTATCAGGTGCTGTTTAAAGAGGCGCGTGATCAACTGCGCACCGCGCTGGAGAAAGAGTGCGGCACTTCGCTGGCTGAATGCGCACGCTCAACCGGCAAGGACGATCCTTACCGCGCGCCGGATATGAAGCAGTTCTATCGTTTCACCCTGAGCTACAATCTGCCGAAAGCTGACGTGAAAAACACGCCGGTTCAGGTGCCGCAAGGCGCAGAGATCCTGCTGAAAACCGCGCTGCCTAAACTGTCTGACGCGCAGATTCGTCGTTTGATGGTGAAAACCGCCTTGCCAAACGGTTATCCGCTGTCGGGTAACGCTGAGCAGTCCTTCTGGCAACGCGTCGATCTGACCGCCGCGTACAGCATGGCGAAGTGATAGTGATGCGGGCGCTGCATGACAGCGCCCGCATTTTAAACACTGGCATCAATCGACGATAAACAACTTCGCACCCTGCGTCGTGGAAGAGCGGTGCGCTTCGGCATTATCAGCCACCTGATAGCTCACCCCCGGCGTCAAAGTGAAGGTGCGGCCATCTTCCAGTTCGGTGATCATTTCCCCTTCCAGACACAGCAGGATGTGGCCTTTGCTGCACCAGTGATCGGCGAGATAGCCCGGAGAATACTCCACCATGCGCACGCGGATATCGCCAAAACGCTGAGTACGCCACAGCGCAAAACCGCTGTCACCCGGATGTTTTTCGGTTTCGAGGGTGCTCCAGTCGGTAATGCCAAACGGTAGTTGATTGATCTGCACGACGCTATCCTTATTGAATTCGACGAGATCACAACATACCGACTGACACAAAAATAACCAGCAAATTCAACCCACTTCGCGCCACATTTCGCTCATTGCCCGTTCAAGTCTTTTGAATACCCGATAGCGCGCATCATGAAATGCAAAGCGTTCCGGGCGTGGCTGCAACGCGCCGGGATTAATTTGTACCGCTTGCTCTACCGCCGCGGCCAGATCGGGCCAGACTCCCACACCAACGCCCGCGCAGAGTGCCGCACCTAACGCACCGGTTTCCTTGCACTCCGCTATACGAATCGGCATGCCTAACACATCAGCAAACATTTGCGGCCAGATACAGCTACGCGCCGCGCCGCCGGAGAGAATTGCATGGGTAAAAGGAATCCCTGCCGCCCGCAGGCGATCGATGTGCGCACGGTGGGCAAAGGTCACGCCTTCAAACAACGCAAACAGCATGTCCGCGCGCGTATGCCAGCCGCCCAATCCATAAAATCCCGCTTTGGCGGGTTCAGATTTACGACCGGAATAGAGGTACGGATGATACAGCGGCAGTTGCGCGTTGGGCTCGACATGCGCCACGGTATCGCTGCTGCGCGCGGCGCCATTTCCCGCGCGGCCATCATCGAATTCACGCAGGAACCAGTCGAGATTGGCCGCCGAAGTGGCACTGGCTTCAATCGCCATATAACGGTCATTTTCGATGATCGAGTTCATGAACACCGGGCGCTGATAGTCCGGTTTATCCACCACCACCTGATTGATACTCCAGGTGCCGGCCACAATCGACGCGTCTCCGGTTTTCACCACGCCGGAACCAATGGCGCTGGCCACCACATCAAAAATACCGGCCACCACCGGAATGCCTGCAGGTAATCCGGTGAGCTGCGCGGCGCGCGAGGTGACATGTCCGACAACCGCGCAGGATTCACGCAGCGACGGCAGCAGGGCAAGCGCCTCTTCGATCCCATACAGCGCCATCAACTCGCGGCTGTAATTGCGCTGGCGATAATCAATAAGCCCGGCACCGGCAGCATCAGAAAAGTCGGCGCTGACCGCACCACAGAGGAAATGGGCGATAACGTCTTTGGCACACAGCAAATGGCCAATCTGCGCCCAGCGCTCCGGCTGATGCTGTTTGATCCAGCTGATCAACACTGGCGTGGCCGCGGGCCAGGGTTTTTGCAGCGATAGCTGATAGATCGCTTTATCAACGCCGCTGGCTTCTAGCTGATGCACGGTGTCCATGGCACGATGATCGATAGATTGAATACCGAACAGCGGCTGCTGCTGTTTATCGAGCGCATACAAGCCGTTACCGTGACCCGCCGCGCCAACGGCGATCACTTCGTTTGCCGCGCTACCCGCCTGTTGCAGGCACCGACTCACCGCTTCGCTGACGCCGTGCCAGATATCTTCCACTGGACGCTCGGCATAACCTTCCTGCGGCTGGTGGGTTTCACCCGCGCATTCGGCCACCGACAGCACGCGACCACTCAGATCAAACAGTACTGCCTTGATCATGGTGTTACCGGCATCAATGCCGAGAAGTTGACTCATATCCGACTCCGTTGACTGGCGAAGACGGCGCACCGCTTAAGCGCCGGTGCAGGTAATACTCAACCCTGCTGATAAATGTCTAATGCGTCCGCGCCGCTGGCGCCCTGGTGAATAATCGCCATCAGCGCTTTCACCACGCGTGACGGATTATCGTGTTGATACACGTTCCGGCCGTAGACCATGCCGCTGGCACCTTGCGCCATCAGTGCGGCACTTTTGGCCAGCACCGGTGCCAGTTCGCCTTTGCCACCCCCGCGCACCAGTGTTGGACAGCGCGCCGCTTCCACCACGCGGTGAAAATCTTCCACGTTCTCCGTGGGGTCGGCTTTGATGATGTCTGCGCCGAGTTCACGCGCCAGACGCACCAGCGGCACGATTTTTTCTACATCACCGAGCGAACCGTAAGCCGCACCTTGTCCGGCCGGTGCCATCACCAATGGTTCAATCATCAGCGGCATCGCATAGCGATCGCAGGCTTGGCGCAGACGACCAATATTCTCCACGCACATGCGAAAAATGCCGGGTTCATCGGGGATCAGATAGAGATTGACCACCACCGCAGCCGCATCCATCTGCAACGCCGCGAGGATCGGTTCATCCGGGTTGTGCAACACCGCCCACATTTCGCGATGGCGCGCGGCGTTATAGGCGTTACCGACATCCGTGCGCATCACCAGCGCGGGTTTGCGTCCCGCAACCTGCTGCAACAGATCGGCCTGGCCGTAATTCACCTGAATGGCATCCGGCTGAGCGGCGATCAGGTTCTCCATCACACCTTCGATATTCTCTAATCCAATCAAAAAGTCAGGCTCGTTGGCGATACCGTGATCGATGGCCACATCAAGGCACTTGCCGTGTTGAAACAGACGATTCATGCGGACTTTATTACTGACTAACATGGCGTGTTTCCTCCTGGAAAAGAGTGGGATTGAGACGGGTCAGACCGTGTTGACGTGCCAGACTTGCGCAGCAGCTGTGCAGATGGTGTTGCCGTTGCGTGCTGTTCCAGCCGCGCAGGTCGGCCATCAGTTCAGCAATTTCTGCCACCAGCGAGGGAGTTAATTCGCCGCAAATCGCCAGTGACGTGCGGCGCACCAGCAGGTCCTCAAGTTGCTGGACCTGCTCATGCTCAATTACATAGCGCAGCTCTAAGTCGCTATAACCCGCATGATGTTGCAGCGGCTGTTCGCCCTGTTGCTGGATAATTTGCAGGATTGGCAGGGCGCGGCTGCCATAACGCCGGACTAACTGCGACACGCGGGATAGCGGCAATGAATACTGCTGGGCGAGTTGGGCAAGCCACGCAGTTTGCCCGGACGGTGCAGGGAAGTCGCGTCCGCCGCCGATGGGCAGTTCGCCGCTCGACACACGGCGTTTTCGCCAATCAAACGCAATACCCGATCCGCGGCTTCTTCACCAAACTGACGGAAGGTGGTCCATTTTCCGCCGACCAGGCATAGCAGGCTGTAAGCATGTGCAGCATCGGGTGGCAGCAACACCAGAGAGTGATTGCGCGAGATCTGCCCGTTAACTTTGGCGTCGCTGGCCGGAAGCGGGCGCACACCGCAGAAGGTGTAAACGATCGACGACTCCGGCACCACAATGTTCGGGAAAACAAAGCGCAACGATTCAAGAATGTAGGCTTTTTCCGCCTCTTCACACACCACGCTATCTGGATCGTCCACGCGGATGTCCGTGGAGCCGAGCAGCACCTTGCCAAACCACGGAAACATAATGCAGACGCGGCCTTCCTGATTCTCGAAATAGACCATCTCGCCGTCGAGCAGGTGTAACAGGTCAGGGTGATCGATGATCAAATGCGAACCCTTGGTCCCGCCAATCAGTTTGGAGAATTGGTCAGTGGGCGCCAGACGCTGATTGAGCTGATCTATCCACGCGCCGCCGGCATTCACCAACACATGCGGCTGAAGGGTAAAGCGCTCGCCGCTGAGCGCATCCTGCAAAGTGACGGATTCGCCATCGGCGCTGACCAGTTGCAGATAATTCAGCGCCAGCGCATCCGGGCAGGCACGCTCGGCATCTTCAATCAATTCATAGCCCAGTCGTTCCGGCGCACAGATCCACGCATCGTAGTAGCTGGCGCTGTATTTCACCCAGGGAGCAAAGGCGGGCCAGCGATCGCGCGTGGCCGCCTCGCCGCGCACCTGATGTTTGGGCATTGAGCCGAACTGTCTGGTGTAGACATCGTAAATACTCAGGCCGGTTTTGATCAGTAGTGCGCCGCGCCGCGTGGGTTTGTCGCTCAGACGCAGAAAACGCCGCGTGGCATTGATCAAGCCGCCGCCGAGGTTGTCGATGGGAACGGTGGTGCGTAGCGGGAAAACATAGTGCGCCGCATTTTTTAGCAGCCGGTCGCGTTCAATCACAGACTCTTTTACCAGCGTAAACTCGCCGGTTTCCAGATAGCGCAATCCACCGTGGATCATACGTGACAGCGCACCGCTGGCCGCCTGGCACCAGTCACCTTTTTCCACCAATATCGCCGGGATACCCTGCAATGCCAGTTCGCGAAAGGTGCTGATGCCATTGATGCCGCCGCCGACAATGAGTACCGGCGAGGTAGTGCGCTGTCGCAGTGCGCTGAGTCGCTGCTCGCGTGTTGCATTATTCTCCATGGGTTGCTCCCCGGCTCTTGGCCATTTCGAGTACGCCTGCTGCAGTGGATTCGTCGGTGACCATGCCTTTCAGCCACTGGCCTTGCAGCGCACAGTAGATTGGATCCACCTTGTCGCGTCCGGCCACCACCGCCATAGAAAAGGGAATACGTTGTAGCTCCGATAAGGTCAGTCCAACCAGACGCTGATTGGCGTCAAACGGCGCGGGCTTGCCTTGAGCATCCAAAAGCCAGGCCAACAGTTCACTGCGTGCGCCACTGGTTTCAATGCTGGCGGATGCGTGACGAGCGGCCAGATTCAAATCGTAGTAACTGGAACTGTCGCTGTGAATAGAACCAAGACCGACCACTGCTAGCGTGGCGTTACGCGCTTTATCCAGCACCCTGTCAACGGCACTGATGCCCATCAACATGTCACGTTCAGCAGCGGAGTCAGTGAAGAGCGGGGCGTGAATTTGCCAGGCATGGCCGCCAAGCCGAGCTGCCATTTCAGAGGCAACATGATTCACGTCGGTATAATGCTTCCCTTGCACGCAACCCAATGCAGGCACGACCTGAACATCGTATTTGCGCGAAGGATGAAGTGCCTCCACCAGAGCGCTCACGCCTTTGCCACCGGTAATCGCAATGACATCTCCATCTTTCAGACGTGATAACAAATAGTCCGCTGCCGCCCCGCCTACCATTTGTAAGCTCTGCTCGTCACTGCGCGCAACGTTGGGTGCCACCACCACCTGTTGTAGCTGCCCCCATTGTTGCAAATCGCTTTCAAGTTGGTGAGCCGAAAGCCAGGGCGATTTAATGGTAATCTCCACCATGCCGCTCTCTTTACCCTGACGAATCAGACGATTCACGCTGGCGACCGACAATCCGGTTTCCACCGCAATCTCAGACTGCTTTTTTCCATCGAGGTAATACATCACCAATACCTGATAGATCTGACGTGCGCTATGAAACGCAGGATGTTCACTGTCGAATTCCATCGATGTTGCGTCCTTATGCTGCACGGTATTTATTCAGCAGGTGGTCAATCGACACCGCAGCCAGCAGAATCAAGCCTTTAATCAAGTCCTGCCAGTAGACGGAAACATTAATCAGGATTAATGAGCTGGTCACAATGGAGAGCAGCGCGACGCCTAAAACCGCACCCAGAATCGAGCCGGTGCCGCCTTTCAGGCTCGCGCCACCAATTACGGCTGCCGCAATGACGTTAAGCTCCATACCTACCCCAAAAGTTGGAGTAGCAGAACCAAGCCGAGCCATATAAATGATGCCCGCCACGCCTGCCAGCGTTGAGGTGAGTACCGTGACCCACAGTTTGATGCGGTTGATGTTGATGCCGGAATAGGCCGCCGCACGCTCATTGCTGCCGGTATAAAATACTTTGCGGAACAGCGCGGCTTTGCGCAGCAGGAAATCGAACAGGGCGACAAGTACAAAGAACAACAGGATGACAAACGGAATGCCCCACAGCGCGCCCTGACCGAGGAATTTGAAACTGACGGGAAGTGTAAACAACGACAGCGGCGTGCCCTGAGTGATGATCATGCAAAGCCCGCGCACAATTACCATCGCTGCCAGCGAGGCGATAAAATGACTCAGGCCAATTTTGGTCACCGTTAATCCCATCAGCAAGCCCACCAGTGCGGCGGCAAATATTCCGCCAAGGCTAGCCAGCCAGGGATCGACCCCGCTGAGGAACAGTTGTCCCGCTACGACCATAGAAAGGCAAACCACGGCGCCGACTGAGAGATCGATACCACCGACGATCAGCAATATCGTCATACCGATAACCACAATGCCTTCAATCGAAAACGACAGCAGCATCGCTTTCATATTGGCCCACGTTAGGAAGTAAGGTGAGATAAAACTCATCACGATAAAGATTAACGAGATGATTACGATTAGTCCGATTTCCCGCTGCTTATGCAGGCCGCCAAACAACGACAGCCGGGATTTGCCTGCATTGGGCAAGGTGGTATTCATGGTCATAGGGCCTCCACTTCAGGGATGATGCCTGCCGCCAGTCTCATCAGATTCTCTTCAGTCATCGCATTGCCGGTTACTTCACCGCTGATGTGCCCTTCATGAATCACGATAATGCGGTCACACAAACCGATCAGTTCTTGTAACTCTGACGAAATTACCGCTAATCCGACACCGTTGTGCGCCAACTGGGCGAGAATCTGGTAGATCTCTGCCTTGGCGCTAACATCTACACCACGTGTGGGTTCATCAAGAAAGACTATTTCAGGGTGGACCGACAGCACGCGAGCCAGCGCCACTTTTTGCTGATTACCGCCAGACAGCGACGAGACCGGGTCGCTCAATTTGCCGCGCTTCAGTTTTACCTGCTGCGCCAGCGCTTCCGCCTGTGCACGCTCGCGGCTCGGGCTTAGCGTTAATCCGCCGTGGCTAATGGCGCGGATATCCAGCGCGAGA
Source organism: Pantoea rodasii (assembly GCF_002095465.1). GTDB lineage: Bacteria > Pseudomonadota > Gammaproteobacteria > Enterobacterales > Enterobacteriaceae > Pantoea > Pantoea rodasii. The sequence goes on from NZ_MLFP01000086.1 coordinate 729,861, forward strand.
TATTCCAGTCAATCGGCATTGCCAAAAACAACCCGGCATCCTTGCGATCTTCAGATAAATAAACCATGCGCTGCTGAATACTGGCGGCGTAATCCTTCAGTTTTACCGGCTGGCCTTTGATGCGAACCGTGCCGTGAGTCACCGGCTGCAATGCGCACACACCTTGAGCAATTTCACTCCGGCCTGCGCCCATCAAGCCACCGATGCCGAGAATTTCGCCCGGATGCAGATCGAAGTTGATGTCGTAAAAACGCTGACTATCGCTAAGCGCTCGTACTTCCAGCAACGGTGCGGCACTGTGGGGAGGGCGTTTATCAGGATAGAGTTGCGACAGTTCACGACCAACCAAACGGGTAATCACTTCGTCCGGCGTCATACTACTCAGCGGGGCACTGTGTACTGTGCGGCCATCGCGCAGAATGGTGATGTGCTGACAGATCGCGAAAATCTCCGCCATGCGATGACTGATATACACCACCGTGATGCCTTGATCGCGCAGTTGACGCACGATGGTAAACAGCGTCTGCGCCTCTGGTTCAGTCAGAGCGGCGGTGGGTTCATCCAAAATCAACAAACGACAGTCCAGGGTCAGCGCTTTGGCAATTTCCACCAACTGCTGCTGTGATAACGATAGCTCCCTGACCTTTTTACTCACTGGAATCGGAGCAAGGCGATTCATAACCTGCTGCGCTTTATCCCTCAAAGTTGTATGCGGTAACAGAAAACCGCGCTGCTGATGCGCCATCCAGATATTTTCATACACGCTGATATCCGGGCACAGCGCTATCTCCTGATGCACCAGGCCGATCCCCAACCTCTGCGCCTCACGCGGTGAGCGAATGGTTACGGGCTGTCCATCCAAGACTATCTCACCGCTGTCGGGGCGCAAAATGCCATCAATGATATTCATCAGCGTTGATTTACCCGCGCCGTTTTCACCGGCAAGCGCATGAATTTCACCGGCCCTTAGTGTCAGATCAACGTCCTGCAGCGCCCGCACCGCGCCGAAACTTTTAGTGATGCCGCGTAACTCAAGCAGTGCCGTCATCATCGTCCCCTTACTCATTGATGCCTTTGGTTCCACGGCGTTTCAGGTAACGGTCCCAGCGAAAATCATCAGCATTCTCTTTGGTTACCACGGCATATCCGTTATCGAGGATAGGGAAAGAGAAAGGATTTACGCCGTTGCGTTTGGCATCGTTCATTGGGTCGATTAACTCAGGGTGTGCGGCGAGGAACAACGTCATAAAGCCCATGTAGCCTTGAATGCCCTGATTGGGGTTGATGGCGCCAAACACCTCGCCGCTTTTGATCATGTCCAGCACTTTGGCATTGACATCCACAGTCATCACTTTCACTTTGCCACCATTCTCCACCACCGCTTGCGCGGCACCAATGGCGGAACTCGCTTCGGGCATGAAGATGCCTTTCAGATTAGGATTCGCTTGCAACATCGACAACACTGCATTGTAGGCTTTAGACGGGTCCTGATTGGTGGCGGCACGCGCGACAAGCTTGCTGTCAGGAAACGCGGTTTTCATCTCATTGATAAAAGCCGTTACCCGACGGTCATGGTTATCCTGGCCGGGATTCTCCAGCACGGCATACTCCGCGCCTTTGCCCATGGCTTTACCCAATTCATCGGCGGCGGCTTTACCTTCACGGAAGTTGTCTGAAGTGATGTAAGCGACGCGCTTGCTGTTGGGAGAGTCGGCAGCGAACGTGACCACCGGAATGCCCATCTCTGCCGCACGATTAATCGGTTCGATAAACGGATCGGGGTTCATCGGATGGAGGAAAATCCCGGCGGGTTTCTGCGCCAGAATCTGTTCGAAACTGGACAACTGCTGGTTGACGTCGTAGGCCGGCGTGCCACCGTAAACCGTTTTACAGCCCAATTGATGCGCAGCCTGTTTAAACATCTCGTATACCGGGAACCAATATTCAACCCCGGTGACCATGACGTTCATGTAGTAGGTTTCGCCAGGTTTGCAGCGGAACTGTGGTGATTCATCGGCGGCACGTGCGGTGCTGGCGAATGTACTGGCAAATGCAAGGCTAGCCAGAAGGATGGCGATTTTTTTCATGTTTTTCCCCGGAGCAGGCGCTGAATTTTGGGGGCTCAGCCGTGACGACTTAACGCGGAAAAACGAGCCGGGGTTCACTTTGAAAATTATTTCTAATGCATGAAATAATTTTCATAAGCTATAAAAGCTGGCGGAAAAAAGATCAATTAATGGTTAATGAAATGTTTCGCGGTTGTGATCTCCTTCACTTTCCCGCAGATAGCAGAACATTTGGTTAGGTGAAACCGTGGCGGGATTTTATAATCACGCGCTGAAATTGTGGCTAACTGAAAGAAAAGGAATTTTCATGCGTTTATCCCTTACCGCGCTCACGCTTTTGGCGAGCAGCAGCGTCCTCGCACAAACCCCTTCACCTGACGCCATCATCAAACCGTTGATGCAGCAGTACCAAATTCCAGGCATGGCGGTGGCTATCTTGCACGATGGTAAAACCGAGTTTTACAACTACGGTGTGGCATCCAAAGAAACTCAACAGCCGATTACCGCGCAAACCTTGTTTGAAATCGGGTCACTCAGCAAAACTTTTACCGCTACCTTAGCGAGCTATGCGGCTCAGCAGAAAAAACTGCAGTTTAGTGATAAAGCCAGCACATGGTTGCCGGAATTAAAGGGCAGCGCTTTTGATCAGGTGTCATTGCTCAACCTCGCCACCCACACCTCGGGTACGCCGCTGTTTGTGCCGGATGATGTGACCAATCAGCAGCAGCTGATGAACTGGTACAAACACTGGAAGCCACAAGCTGAGCCGGGCACACAGCGTGTTTACTCCAATCTGGGGATTGGCATGCTTGGCATGATTGCCGCCAAAAGTTTGCATCAGCCGTTTATCAGCGCAATGGAGCAGCAACTGTTACCCGCGATGGGCATGCAGCACACTTATGTTCAGGTGCCAAAGTCAGCGATGGGCCAATATGCGCAAGGCTACAACAAGCAAGACAAGCCGGTGCGTGTCACGCCGGGCCCGTTGGACGCGGAATCCTATGGGCTGAAATCGACATCAGCTGACTTGATTCGTTGGCTGGCGATCCAACTGGATGAACAGAAAGTGACGACCGAATGGCAGCAGGCGATTGCCACCACGCATCAGGGCTACTACAAAACCGAAGCGTTCACGCAGGCGATGATGTGGGAATACTATCCGCTGCCTGTCTCGTCTCAGCAGTTGGTGGAAGGCAACAGCGGTCAGCGCATTATGAAAGGGATGGCGGCCACGTTAATAACGCCACCGCAGGCTGCACCTCAACAGGCCTGGTATAACAAAACCGGTTCGACCAATGGCTTCTCGACCTACGCGGTGTTTATTCCGTCACAGAAAATCGCGGTAATTATGCTGGCGAATAAATGGTTCCCGAATGACGATCGCGTTATCGCGGCGGACAAAATTATTCAGGCGTTGGGTCACTAACGGATTAATGGGCGCGCCCCGGTGCGCCCAATTAAACGGCAACTTACTTTCGTGCATCCAATGCGAGTTTGACGGCCATTCCCGCCAGCACTGTGCCCATCAACCAGCGCTGCAAACGTTGCCAACTGGGCCGAGCCAGTAAAAAAGTCGAGACCTGGCCGGCAGTAGTAATGAAAATCGCATTGACCGTCAGGCTAATCACAATTTGCGTGACGCCCAATATCAGTGACTGCATCAGCACGCTACCGTGATGCGGGCTAATGAACTGCGGCAACAGCGACAGAAACATCATGGCGATTTTCGGGTTAGCGAGGTTGGTGAGGAAACCCATGGTGAACAATTTACGTGGATTATCGGCGGGAAGATCGCGCACCGCGAAAGGCGAGCGACCGCCTGGTTTGAGTGCCTGCCACGCAAGATACAGCAAATAGAGTGCACCACCGAAACGCAGCGCATCATAGGCCCATGGCACGGCGAGCAGCCACGCGGTGATACCCAGCGCCGCGCACAGCATATAAAACACAAAACCTAACGCGACGCCGCCGAGGGAAATATATCCCGCCCGCTTTCCCTGGCACAGCGAACGCGAAACCAGGTAGATCATATTGGGGCCGGGAGTGAGCACCAATCCCAACGCCACCAAGGCAAACGCTAACCAACTCGACAGTTCTGGCATGCAACACTCCTTGCGTTATTTTTTGCGATTATGGCGTGAAGCTGGCCTATCAGGCAACGCACGTTTTCAGACTGACAACAGGAATAAGCTGCGTTACTTTGGCTCGGCTTATTTCATTTAAAAGGGAGATAAAAATGACTGTTCCTGTTGTGGCATTACTGACGGCAAAACCGGGCTGCGAAGATAAAGCTGAGCAATTATTTCGTGGTGTTATCGAAGAGACGCTGCGCGAAGAAGGATGTATTACCTATCAGCTAAACATTGATAGCCAGAATCCGCGCCGCTTCGTCTGGACAGAAGAGTGGGCAAGCCAGGAATTGCTGGATAAGCACCTGAAAGCACCCCATATCGTTAAATTGTTCGCGGATCTTGAGCCGCTGTTAGAACAAGCCGAAGTCGTAGCGTTGCGCAAAGTCGCTGGTGGCAATGCGTAACACAGAATAAGCAGACTTCGGTCTGCTTTATTTTTGGTTCTGATATGAAGTGCTTCACTTCAGAATATAAAGGAGACAAGAGTGAGAACACAAAAGCGCTGTATGGGATATATCGCTATCGTGGTGGATGATTATGATAGCGCGATTGAATATTACACGCAAAAGCTGGGTTTCCACCTCATCGAAGACACACCGCAACCGGGTAAGCGCTGGGTCGTGGTCAATCCCAATCCGCAGAGCGATTGTAATTTGCTGCTGGCGCAGGCATCGAATGAGCGCCAGCAAGGATTTATCGGTAATCAATGCGGCGGCCGGGTTTTTCTGTTTTTACAAACGGATAACTTCTGGCGCGATTACCATCAGATGAAAGCCAATGGCGTCACTTTCTGTGAAGAACCTCGTGAAGAAGAGTATGGCACGGTCGTGGTCTTCGAGGATTTATACGGCAACCGCTGGGATCTTTATCAGAACAAATGACTGGCCGGTAAAGAATCGCGTTCAAAATGCGGGCTTCGTACAGCGGTTGAGCGGGCGGTAATGAAAACCGGAGATAATCTGGTTACCCACTTTAAACAGATAGATTCGGGCAGTGAATTTCTCGTCGGCCAATGGATCAATATACTTCCCGATGGCGGGATCCTGCGTATCGGGGCCCGCAATGCGAAAAGATTTGGTGGTGGAAACCGTGACGGAATCGGGGTGATAGTCATAATCAAAGTTCACGGTGCGATCAACATTAATCCTGCTTTCCACACCCTGCGGCGACATAAACGCCAGATAAGCATTTAAATGACCTTCACGACTGCCGCTTAAAATATCCCAATAGCCATGGCTCACCACAGTGCGGTCGGGTTCATCGTAGATGATATAGGTCTCGGCCCGGCAATCGCCGGAGAATGGCCGTAAAAAATAGGGCAGCGAGAACCAGCCAAGGAACATCGCCACCAGGCAACATGCCGCAGAAACAGCGATCTTCATGGATGGTTTCTCCCGATAACTGCAAATGTCTGGCAAGTGGATGTCGCCAGTTCAAGTTCGCCATCGCAGACAAAGAAATTAATCGAGTTGCCATGGTCGGCATTGATATAAATCTTGCTGTGCGGCGTGATAGCTATTTGCATTTTATTCAGCCAGTAATTAACGCGTGCTGCCGATTCGGCATTGCCATTTTCCACGTAATGCGAAAATAAGAAGGTGTGCCCGTTAAGTTGGATGGGTTGGCCATAACTCAGTGGATGAACAAATTGCTGGCCGCGAAACAGGGCGCCCGCTATAAAAAACAGGCAGGAAATACCCAGCGTAATAAGAATTAATCTTATTTTTGATGATTTATTTTTTAGGTCTGATGCCGGTGCTAACGGCACAGATAACTCTGATAATTCTCTTTCTTCTATAGCGGGGCTGTGGGGTTCCGGTAACGTATAGTTCTGCGAGTCTGAAATCAGCGTGATGCAATCGGGTTTTAGCCGATAGCCCATGTATCCCAATGTTTCGAGGATATCTTCTTCAATATCCAGTGATGCGAGCGATTTTCGAATGCGAAAAAGGGTTTGTCGCACGGTATTATCGGAGACCACGGTGCCATGCTTTTTCCAGCAGGCGTCATGTAATGCTTCTTTGGAAACGATATTGCCTTCGTGCTCACACAGGTACATCAGGCATATTTTACTTTGCCTGCTAAGGATAATCTCTTTATCTTCCAGCCTGATCAGACCGGTATCGGTAAAAAAATCATTGTCACTTCGGCTAAATCCCCGCTGCGCATCATCAAGGCGCGTTCTCTATTGAGCTGATTATAACACGGTCTGACAAAAGGTCGTGCTGACGACAATGAACGGGCAGGTAACAACCTTGTCACAGGGTTAACATCATGATTTATAAGATAAAAATAATCATATCGGTGACTTTCAAGTGACATTTCCGTAAGCGTATTGAAAGCGCGCATATAGGCGAATAATATGCGCATCAGATTAATCGCATAGCATTATCTCATATCGTTCAGATGAATCTGTAATGATTGCATATTGACGTGATTACAATTGAGGAGCATCAACAATGCATAGCGCCATTAAAATAACGACAAATAAGATTAAAAATAAAAACATCGCTATCATGACGCCCAGCGCGATCACTTTCTATGGCATTCGCGCCATGTTAACCACATTGAATGGTGTCACGGTTACCCATCATCCCATCCAAACGCATGATGAACAGATCAGTATCGTTGATAAAGATTTAGATCTTATCATTATCGACACTGAGGTAGGAAATGCAGATGTTATCTCGGTGCTAATAAAATCTTATTCGCCTACGGCATCAGTGATGATATTGACCCGTGCTACTGATATGCGGTTGTTGCAAAAATATAAAAAACTGGCAGTGCAGGCAATATTAAACAGAAAAAGCAGTCAGCGCGAGGTTGAAGATGCGGTAACTGCGGTACTTGAGCATCGAGTTTGGGGATTTGAAGCTAAAAACGCTATGCCGCAAAAGGGGGCATCTCCACGACAATTATTCTCATCAAGAATGTATGAAGAAGCGATGCTTTCACTCAGCACCACGGAAAGAACGATCATCCGCTCAATCTATCGCGGTCGAACCGTAACGGATATTGCCGTTGCCAAAGATAAAAGTATTAAAACCGTTAGCAGCCAAAAACAGGCTGCAATGCGCAAATTGAATGTGAAAAATCTGGCTGAACTCCATCAACGCTATCACGCCTGGCTGGAGTAGCGCGCACCCGGTCATTGCCTTCCAGCACACCATTGATCAATCCAACATCTCTTCACACCGGAGGTTCCCTCCGGTGAACTTACGTTTGAAAGCCTCAGCCACGATTTAATGTGATGCATTTCATAAAATAGCGCCTTGCGGTTTGGTGAAATGACGCTCAGTTGTTATGAGTGAAACTCAATTAAGTTTCATTCGAAGCAATTGGAGCGACAAAATGAATACATCTTTTACTTCTGTACAACAACCTGAAGATGCTAAGCATCAGATACGCTTGATGAAGATGGCGCTCAGAGAGCAAATTGGCGATGTTGAGGGACTGTTTGAGCAGGTCAGAAGCAAAATTCTTAGCGAAATTGCTGCAGCGCGTGAGGAAGAAGCGCGCAACGGCACCGCATGGCCGCAGATCCATTGGGAGGATATTGCTGCTGGGCGCATTTCCGATGAGGTGAAGGATCATATTCGTCGTCGCGGTTGCGTAGTGGTCAAACAAACCTTTACGCGTGAACAGGCGCTGAATTGGGATGCCTCGATGCTCGAATACCTTGATAAGAATGATTTTGATGAAGTCTATAAGGGGCCAGGTGACAACTTCTTTGGCAGTCTCGATGCCTCACGCCCTGAAATTTATCCAATCTACTGGAGTGAAGCGCAGATGTCGGCGCGTCAGAGCGACGCCATGGCAAAAACACAGTCATTCCTGAATCGCCTGTGGACCTTCGAATCCCAGGAAACGCGCTGGTTCGATCCCGATGTCAGCATTATCTATCCGGATCGTATTCGCCGTCGTTTACCGGGTACAACATCAAAAGGGCTGGGCGCGCATACCGATTCTGGCGCGCTGGAACGCTGGTTACTGCCGGCTTATCAGCAGGTGTTCAGTAAAATTTTCAATAACCAGTTCGAGCAATACGATCCCTGGTATGCGGCACATCGCACAGAAGTGAATGAATATCAGGCCGGCACCACCACCAAATGTTCCGTGTTCCGCACTTTCCAGGGCTGGACTGCGCTGTCAGATATGCAACTCGGCCAGGGCTTGCTGCATGTGGTGCCGGTTCCGGAAGCGATGGCCTATTTGTTGCTGCGTCCGCTAATGAAAGATGTGCCGGAGGATGAACTCTGCGGCGTTGCGCCGGGCAAAGTACTGCCCATCTCAGAGCAGTGGCATCCGGAACTCATCAAGGGACTGTGTTCCATTCCGGCAATGGAAGCGGGAGATTCTGTCTGGTGGCACTGTGATGTCATCCATTCGGTTGCACCCGTTGAGGATCAGCAAGGTTGGGGCAATGTGATGTACATTCCGGCTGCACCTCTGTGCGAGAAGAATGCTGCCTATGCCACACTGGTTGCTCAGGCATTGGCAACCGGCGCCTCACCGGGTGATTTCCCTAAAGAGGACTATGAAGCCAACTGGCGCGATCGTTTTACCCTCGACGCGTTAAACAGCAACGGTCGTCGCAGTCTCGGCTTAGATTAAGTTTCTGGTAAGCTGAATAAAATTTTAATTGAAGCAGGCATTATGAACGCACGTCATCAGCACATTATCCAACTGGTCAGCGAACGCGGTAGCGTCAGCGTCAATGAACTGGCGCAAACCACCGGCGTTTCTGAAGTGACAGTGCGTCAGGATCTGAATGTACTGGAGAAAGGCGGCTTTCTGCGCCGCGTGCACGGTTCAGCCGTGGCGCCAGAAAGCGACGATGTTGGCGCACGCATGCAAACGCGTTTTGCCGTCAAAAACGTCTGGCGGAGTACGCCGCTTCGCTGGTTAACGCAGGTGAAACGGTGTTTATTGAAGGCGGCAGCACCAATGCTTTGCTGGCGCGCGAGCTAAGCGAACGCGGTGATATCACGATTATTACCGTCAGCCATTACATCGCAGGATTGCTGCGAGAAAAGGGCGGTGACGTGATCATCCTTGGCGGGCTGTTCCAAAAAAGCAGTGAGTCGGTGGTCGGGCCGCTGACGCGTTTGTGCATCCAGCACCTCAACTTCCATAAAGCGTTTATCGGTATTGACGGCTGGGATGCCGTCACCGGTTTTACCGGCCGCGACATGCTGCGCTGCGATGTGGTCAACGCCATCATGGAAAAGCAAACCCACACTGTGGCGCTCACCGATTCATCGAAATTTGGTCAGATACATCCCTTCGCTCTGGCTCCCACGCTGCCGTTTAAGCAGGTTATTACCGATAGCCAACTCTCTCCTGTATATCAGGATATATTGCGCCAGCAGCCAATGGAGTTAACGCTGATTTAGCGGCACCTTTCACCAACGTCCACAATTATCATTGTCATAATTAAGGATTACATGTTCTCCAATATCACCTCCAAAAGACTGCACTATCGCCAGTTAGTTGCCGATGACTGGCGATTCTTTCTCTCGCTGCAACAGGATGAGCGCGTGATGGGCTATGTGGCCGATCTGCAGCCTGAAGAAGAGATTCGACGTGACAGGTTCGAGATAAGATTGCCACGCTGGCAGAAAGGCAGCACCCATTGGTTGTGCCTGGTGATGATGGAGAAGGGGTATTCAGCGCCGTTAGGTGTCACCGGATTTATCGATCGCGGTGAAGGCGTTGCGGAAGTCGGTTTTTTGCTGGCAGCAGAGGCTCAGGGCAAAGGATTTGGCACGGAATCATTAGACGATATTGCACGTTATGCTCTGAGAAAACTGGGCTTCCGTAAGCTGGTTGCCACCGTAACAGCCGGGAATGAGCCCTCACGCAGAACGTTACTTAAAGTAGGATTCCAGCAGGAAGGGACCTTGCGGAAAAGTTATCATCTCGCAGGTGAGTGGCGGGACGATTGGGTGTTTGGATTATTCGCGGACGAACTGGCGCCCATCTAATCCGCGATCAACGCCTGTGCCGTTAACTCATCGGTAATTAATCCGGTCACCAAACCGCTGGCCAGCACCGCGCGGATCGCGTCGACTTTGCTTAATCCCCCCACCAGCGCGACAATTTCGGCGCGGTGGGCCAGGTCCAGTTCCACCGACAGCGTACGCGCCGTCAGGCTGTTGTGAATCATCTGTCCGTTAGCATCAAAGAAGTGACCAAGCAGTTCACCCACGGCGCCTGAAGCCGAGATATCGTTGATCTCAGTCTCATCGATCATGCCCGCCTCTACCAGCTGCGCGGCCGGTTCCACGGTGCCGATCCCCACCAGTTTCACCTCGCTCTGCGCCGCCATAGCAAACACTTCACTGACACCGCGCTGTTTCAGCAGCACATCCCGGTCTTCCTGAGTGTTGGCGAAAAACGGCACCGGCATCATGTAGGCCTGCGCACCGGTTTTTTCGGCAATGCGATGCATAACATCGTGTGGGTTGAGCGCATAGTTGCGCGTCAAACAACCGAGCAGCGAAACGAATCGCATATGCGGGGCGTCAATGCGCGGAAGTTGGTGGATGGCGGCAGAAAGGGTGCGGCCATGTCCCAGCCCCAGCGTAATCGCAGGCTGAGCCGTCAGGAGATTTCGCAGGTAATCCGCGCCGGCCATCCCCAATGCCCGCACTGGCAATCCTTCTTCACCGAGGTCAGGCGCGACCTGGCAAAAACGCAGGCCATACTGTTCGCGCAATCTGTCTTCCAGCGCCACGCATGCCACGATATCGCCATCAATCGACACCTTCACCGCACCTTCCGCGACCATTTTGGCAATCATGCGATGGGTTTTGACGGACGGTAATCCCAGACGCTTGGCAACTTCAGCCTGAGTCAGGCCGCCCACGTAGTGCAGCCAGGCGGCACGCAGGGCCAGAGAGTCATCGCGTTCAGCGGTGGTAGGAGCCGGTTTCATGTTTCATTTCCTGATAAGTAGGCTTAGGAGGCCAGATGCAAATCCTGCACGCCCGTATCAATATGCGATGCCCAAAACGCGACGCTTTCCGCGATATCCGCAACCACCTGGCGGTCGGTGGGTTCACGCTCTTTAAAACTCAGTTCAAGGCAGATTTCGTTATCCTGCGCGCCGCCGCGTGCCAGCGCCTCCAGCAGCGGCTGAGGCTGAATACGGCCGCCCGCATTGTACTGCAATGTGAACGGTCTGTGGCCGCCTTTGTCCATCATGCTTTGTTTTATATGAATAATCGGCGAGTAGCGCGGCACCGCTTCTGCCCACGCGTAAGGGTCGTAATCACGCGGATCCGCTGAAGTCACATCGCCATGATCAATATCCGCCATCATCCACATTGGCAGGGCAAAGGATTCACTGCTCAAACGCTGCTGCAACGCGAGGCAGGCTGGAATGGTTTCACCAAACTCGCGTCCGATGCTCATCGGTTCCCAAAACAGGTACTTCAATCCGGCGGATTGGGCATGTTCAGCCACCTCGGCCCAGCAATCTATCGCGATATCAATTAAGGCTTCCCGCCGCGCCACATCGTTAAAATCCTGCTGGGTAAAAATGGCGAACTGCGATCCGACGGCATCGCCACCCAGTTCAGCAGTGATATCGGCGAAGGTTTTAAACCAGTCAACGTAGTAGCGCCGTACTTCAACGTCTGGATGACCAAAATGGTTGAGCCGACCATAAGGACCGGTCATACCCGACGTCACGCGCACGCCGGTTTCTCGCAGCGCCTGTTGCATCCGGCGTGTCATGCGGTTGATGGTGGCAGCGGGCCAGCCGGGATTAATAAATTCATGGGTCAACTGCAGATCACGGATGCGGATCTGCTGTGCCACGGTGTGAATCAGATCCTGCGGATCGGCAAAGCGATTCACCAGCGGGTTGGTATTCAGCGAAAGCGTTAAAGGCATGATTACGCCTCCTTACGCAGCGGCACGGCCGCAGCAAAGGTCGCGTCGAACCACTGGGTAAAGGCCTGCTGCTGCAATTCCGTCAGATGCAATTTATGCTTGGTGCGACGCCACAACACATCTTCCGCCTGCTGCGCCCACTCATTTTCCACCAGATAACGCACTTCGGCTTCATACAGCTGCGCGCCGAAATGGCGGCCAAGATCGCTCAACTCACGGGCGTGGCCCAGCACTTTCTCTATGCGCGTGCCATACAGGCGCGCATAGTGTTTACGCAGCGGCGCGGGCATCCATGGCCAGCGCGTTTTCACCTGTTCCAGGAAGCTTTCAAAATCGCCATTCGCCATGTCACCGCCCGGCAAAGTAGCTTCGCGCGTCCAGTCTGTGCCCATATTCGGGAAGTAGGGTGCGAGCTTCTGGATGGCGTGCTCTGCCAGTTTACGGAAAGTGGTGATTTTGCCACCGAACACGTGCAGCAGCGGGGCGTTGTGCTGATCGTCGAGATCGAACACGTAGTCACGCGTCACGGCAGAAGGGTTGCCTTTGCCATCGTCAAACAGCGGACGCACGCCCGAGAATCGCGTAATCACATCGCTGGCGCGCAGTTTCACTTTGAAGTAGCGATTAACCACATCGATCAGATACTGCTGCTCGCTGTCATCGGCGGTGACGGCTTCCGCTTTACCCTGCCACGGAATGTCGGTGGTGCCGATCAACGCTTTGTCACCTTCATAAGGGTTGATGAAAATCACCCGCTTGTCAGTGTTTTGCACCAGATAGGCCTGCTGACCTTCCCAGAATTTCGGCACGATAATGTGTGAACCTTTAACCAGCCGCACGCTGCGGTTGCTCTTGGTCTGAGTGACCTGGTTCACGATGTCCAGCACCCAAGGCCCGGCGGCATTCACCAGCACTTTGGCGAACACCGTGCGCTGAGCACCGCTGGCCTCATCCTGAATCGTCACTTCCCACTTGCCGCTGATGCGTTTGGCCGACACACAGCGGGTGCGCGGCAGAATCGTCGCACCGCGTTCCGCAGCATCCACGGCATTGAGCGCGACCAGGCGTGCATCATCGACCCAGCAATCGGAGTACTCGAAGCCTTTGCTGTAGCTATCGAGGATCGGCGCACCTTCAGGATCGCGCATCAGATCGAGCGATCGCGTGCCGGGTAGCTTTTTACGCCCGCCTAAGTTGTCATAGAGGAACAGCCCCAAACGCACCAGCCACGCCGGACGATCGGTCGGGCTATGCGGTAACACAAAGCGCATCGGCCAGATAATGTGCGGCGCGGCATTCAGCAATACTTCACGCTCGATCAGCGCCTCACGCACCAGTCGGAACTCATAATATTCGAGATAGCGCAGCCCGCCGTGCACCAGTTTGCCCGAGCGCGAGGATGTGCCCTGTGCGAGGTCATCTTTTTCACACATCATCACGGACAAGCCGCGACCGGCCGCATCACGTGCGATGCCCGCGCCATTAATGCCACCGCCAATAACAAACAGATCCAGCGTATTTTCACTCATGGTGTACTCCTTAAAACTTATTCAGTGCATGCCAGGCGGCAGGGAGATCGCTGCGGATCTGCTGATAATGGGGGAACAGCTGGTTATAACGCTGCGACAGCTCAGCGGACGGCGGCTCAGGCGCATCCAGCAGCGGGCGTACCCAGGTTTCCACGCACTGCGCCATGGAGGGATAAGCGCCAATCGCCACCGCGGCCATCATCGCAGCGCCCGCTGCACCGGCTTCATCACGCTGGCTGATACGCACCGGCGCGCCAATGCAGGAAGAGAGAATTTGCCGCAGCGGCTGAGAACGTACCGCGCCGCCGGTGAGACGAATTTCACCCGGTAAAGTGCTGCCCATCGCCTGATAACAATCACGCGCGGCCATACCGATGCCTTCAATCACGCCACGCACCAGATCGGCGAAGTTGTGTTGATAGTTGAGTCCGGTGAAGCTGGCGCGCGCATCAGCGTTGACGAACGGCCCGCGCTCACCGGCAATCGAGATATAGGGATGGAACAGCAGCGTGCCGGGTTCGGCCTTGTTGAGCCACTGATCGATGTGCGCCACCAGCCGCGCATGATCGATCTCACAGCCGAAACCGCTCAGCAATTCACTCGCCACGTTCAGCAGCCAGTCGAGATTAAGCGTTGAGGCCATATTGGTTTGCACCTGCGTCACATAGCCTGGCCACGGCAGCGGGATCACATAGCCGGTTTGTGCCGGATTGAGCCACACCTCATCAATGGTCACGCTGCGCAGATGCACACCGGTGGAGCCGACAATCGAGCAGGCGGTATTGGCTTCGCCGGTGTGCACGCCCGCGCCCAGTGCGGTCATCGCCATATCGACATAACCCAGCGAGATCGGTGTGCCGGCACGCAGCCCGGTGAGCGCAGCGGCCTCCGCGGTTAATGGATGGGTGATTTGCGTGCCATCGATAATTTCCGGCAGCAGATAGCGGCGATGTTCCAGCCCCAGCGCCGCGATAACGGTATCGTCATAACGTTGGGTGCGGAAGTTACCAAAGGTGAAACTGGCCTCGGAAGGATCGGTGGCACGCACGCCCGTTAGATTGAGGTAAAGCCAGTCTTTGCAATGCAGCGCCACTTCGCTCTTCGCCAGCAGCTCCGGAAAGTGCTGGTCCATATGCGCCATCTGCGAACCCTGCTGGCAGGTGTTCAGCCCGGTGCCGGTGGCCTTAAAACGCTCGGCCGCCAGAGCCTGTTGGTTTAAGGCATCCACGTTATGCGCCGCACGCGCATCCAGCCAGATCCAGGCATCTCCCACTGGCTGATTGTTGGCGCCGACCAGCCAGGTACCATCCCCTTGTGCGGTGACGGCAACCGCCACCACGCGCGAAGCGAGGTTTTCCACGCGCTCGCCCAGTTTCCTTATCGCGTCCACGGCATCTTGCCAGGTCTGCGACATGGATTGCTGCGCGGCACCGCCTTCGCTGCGGTAATAGCGGTTACGCACGGAGGCGCACGCCAGCTGTGTGCCTTCCAGATCAAACGCCACCGCTTTCACCACTGAGGTGCCGGAATCCAGACCCAGAATGATATCGCTGTTACCCACGTACACCTCCTAAGGGAAGAAAAGTTGACTCATCACGCTGTGTTAATTCCCTGTGATGAATTTGCTAAATAATGTCTTACACCACTTCCCATGGAGATAACACATCTCATGTATTATTTTTCGATAAAACGAATAAATTTCACTTCAGTTAGCGAGTTTGATCACGAAAATGAAGGTTATCACCCACAAAGTGAAATGAGATATCACACGAAGAAGGCTTGTATGGCGGGTGTTTATGGCGCAAATGCGTATGAGGGAGGGAATTAAGCGATCCAGATCGCGCTCCTGAAAAATTCGTGCGCTTGCTGTTGACAATTTAGTCACATCAGCACAATTCTCATCACAAGAGTTATCACACTTATAACATTTAATGCGGCGATTATCGCAGCAGATAACAGTGAGAGGTCACGTCATGTCCGATGTCTCAGTGCTGGCACAGCAGCTCTCCCGGAAGCGCATCCGCCGCTACAGCATTATCGGTGTTGTGGTGGTTGCGGTGATTGCCGCCATGGCCATCGACACCAAAGTGGTGAAAATCGGTTCCGAGCAAGATGTGCAAGAGCAGGGTTTCTCGCCGGATAGCTTTGGAGAGAAAACCTTCCCCGGTATCCAGCAGGATGTGGAAGCGCGGGCGGTGGAGGCGAAAACGCTCGCCGATGCGCTGAAAGCCAATCAACAGGAAGCGGTTCAGAAATACGGTGTGGGTTCGCCGTTACCTGTAATCCCCGTCAAGCTGGAAGGCGTGGTGCAGCCGGGGCAGATGGGCATCTTCCCGCTGAAAGTGGACGGCTTACCGGAGGGAAATGTGATTCGCCTGCAAACCGGCCCGGCGATCACCGGCACAGACTTGCGTGACGCCAGCGGCAAAATCCAGTTCGGCGATTTTACCAACCAGATTGAGTATCAAAATGCCGGATCGGCGATCAATCGCGCCATGAAAGCCAAAGTGCTCGACAAGCTGGATCGCGATGCGCTGCCAGGAAAAACCGTGCAGGTGGTGGGCGTGTTCCGCCTGCTGACACCGAATAACTGGATGGTGACGCCAGTCAGTCTGGAGGTGAAATGAAACCGTTCAACGTGAATCCGGCGCTGCTGAAAGGCGAAGTGATCCTTGAAGCGCGCAACATCAGCAAGATCTACGGATCGACCCATGCACTGAAGGGCGTGAATTTTGAGATCCGTCGCGGTGAAGTCACCACGCTGTTTGGTGAGAACGGCGCAGGTAAATCCACGCTAATGAAAATTTTGTCTGGCGTGATTACGCCAACATCCGGGGAAATTCTCTACAACGGCGAAGAGAAAGTGTTTCGCTCCGCCACCGAAGCGCGCGACTGCGGCATCTCAATCATCCATCAGGAGCTGAATCTCGCTCCCAACATGAACGTGCGCGACAACATCTTTATGGGGCGCGAAATCATGAAGCCGGGTGGGGTGGATTACGCGGAAGAAGCGCGCATTACCGCCCATCTGATGGCGGCGTTAGAGGAGGAGATTGATCCGCTGACGCCGGTGGAAACCTGCGTTTAGGCCAACAACAGATCGTCGAAATTGCCCGCGCACTGTCGGTGAACTCACAGATTCTGATTATGGATGAACCGACATCAGCGCTCAGTGCCACGGAAGTGGCGGTGCTGTTCCAGGTGATCCGCGATCTCACCAGTCAGGGCGTGGCGATTGTGTATATCTCCCACCATCTGGAAGAGGCGCTGGAGATCACCGATCGCGCGGTGGTGCTGCGTGACGGCGTGATGACCGCCTACGCCAAACGCGATGAGATCGATCTCGAATGGATCGTGCGCAATATGGTGGGCGATCACTTTGACCTCGGTTCGCCACCGCAAGGGTATGACTTTGGCGATCAGGCGCTGACCGTGCAAGACCTGACGGTGAAAAGCAAAACCGGCATTCGGCTGGTGGACAACCTCTCGCTGGCGGTAAAAGCCGGGGAAATTGTCTGCATCTACGGCCTGATGGGCGCGGGACGCACTGAACTGCTGGAGTGCATCGCCGGGCGTATTCATCAAAGCCAGGGACATATTCTGCTGCAGGACACCGAAGTCAGCGGCTTAACCATTCAGCAGCGTATTCAAATCGGCCTCGCGCTGGTGCCGGAAGATCGGCAGCGCGACGGTCTGGTACAAACCATGTCGGTGGGCGAAAACCTGTCGCTCGCCAGTATCAGCGAATTTGTGCGCGGGCTGGTGCTGTCACCGCGACGTGAAAAGCAGCTGGTGGCGGACAGCATCCGCAACGTGACGGTCAAAACCGCTGGCGGCGAGGCGGCTATCGGTTCGCTCTCCGGCGGCAATCAGCAAAAGGTGGTGATCGGCAAAATGCTGGCCACCCGTCCCAAAGTGATCCTGCTGGATGAACCCAGCCGTGGCATTGATATCGGTGCCAAAGCAGAGGTGTTTCGTCTGCTGGCGGAGAACGCCAAAAAGGGGCTGGCGGTGGTGTACACCACCTCGGAAGTGGGCGAATGCCTGAGTATTGCCCATCGCATTGTGGTGATGAGCAAAGGGCGCATTAACGCCATCTTCGATTCCAGCGTGAGTAAAGAACGCATTATGGCCGCTTCAGGCGAGTCTCTGGTGGCATGACATGAAAAACGGAGCAAACGGTATGACAGACAGAACACACACGCTGGATTCGCCGCCCGTCGCGAGCAAAAAGAAGGCCGATAAAAGCCTTAATCTGGCGCGGCTGCTGCTGGAAGGGCGCGCCTTTATTGCGCTGCTGGTGATTATTGCCACTTTTTCCCTGCTCTCGACTAACTACTTTACCGGCGCCAACTTCCTGACCATGGCATCGCACGTGGCGATTTTTGGTTTACCGGCGATTGGTATGCTGCTGGTGATCCTCAATGGCGGGATAGATTTGTCCGTCGGTTCGACGCTGGGTCTGGCCGGGGTAATGGCCGGTTTTATGATGCAGGGCATCAATCTTGAAGCGCTGGGCGTGGTGCTGTATCTGCCGGTGTGGGCGGTGGCGATTTTAACGCTGGTGATTGGCGCGCTGGTGGGATTGGTGAATGGTGTGCTGATCGCCTGGTTCCGCGTTCCGGCTTTTGTCGCCACGCTTGGCACCATGTATGTGGCACGTGGCATCGCACTGCTGATCACTAACGGACTGACCTACAACAAACTCTCTGGCACTGAAGCGCTGGGCAACACTGGCTTTGACTGGCTGGGCTTCAATCGCATCTTCAATATCCCGGTGGGCGTGCTGGTGTTGGGTGTGGTCGCGCTGGCCTGTGGTTTTCTGCTGAGC
Source organism: Pantoea rodasii (assembly GCF_002095465.1). Taxonomy (GTDB): domain Bacteria; phylum Pseudomonadota; class Gammaproteobacteria; order Enterobacterales; family Enterobacteriaceae; genus Pantoea; species Pantoea rodasii. Next base: position 748,321 of record NZ_MLFP01000086.1, read on the forward strand.
CGTTCAGCGTTTGGCCGCTGGCTATATGCCTCTGGCGGTAACGAGCGTGCCGCCGATCTCTCCGGCGTGCCGGTGAAACGCATCAAAATCAGCGTTTACGTGTTGTCGGGTATCTGTGCCGCAATGGCGGGACTGGTGCTCTCATCTCAGCTCACCTCAGCTGGCCCCACGGCGGGCACCACTTATGAACTGACCGCCATTGCCGCGGTGGTGATTGGCGGTGCGGCCTTAACCGGCGGACGCGGTAACGTGCGCGGCACGCTGCTGGGCGCTTTTGTAATCGGTTTTCTTTCTGATGGCTTAGTGATTATCGGCGTCTCTGCCTACTGGCAGACGGTGTTCACTGGCGCCGTGATTGTGCTGGCGGTATTGCTCAACACCCTGCAATACGGCAAGCGCAGTCGCTGACTCACGCGCGCTGTCTGACAACGCGCGGTTATCCGTAAAACCTGTACCCTAAATAATAACGGAGCACCTATGTTCACAAAACGTCTGTTTATTGCTGCCGCCGCCATGGCGATCACCACTTTCGCTGCACCCACCTGGGCGGATAACGGTTTGATGACCATCATCGTCAACGATCCTTCTAACCCATACTGGCTGACGGAAGGTCAGGTGGCGCAGAAAGCGGCTGAAAAACTCGGCTACAGCGCGAAAGTCAGCGCGCACAAAGGCGATACCAATACCGAAAGCCAACTGATTGATACGGCGATCACCAACAAATCCAAGGCGATCATTCTCGATCCCGCCAATGCCGACGGTTCAGTGGGATCGGTGAAAAAGCCATCGCGGCCAACATCCCGGTGTTTATCATCAACGCCGAGCTGAATCAGAGCGGATTGGCCAAAGCGCAGCTGGTTTCTAACAATGCGCAGGGCGCGGCGGTGGGCGCCATGGAGTGGGTGAAACAGGTGGGCGATACCGCTAACTACGTTGAACTGGTTGGCCCGCCGTCGGATAACAACGCCGCCACCCGCGCCAACGGTTTTGATACCGTGCTGTCACAGTACCCCACGCTGAAGAAAGTGGGTCAGGAAGTGGCCAACTGGGATCGTACTCAGGGCTTTAACAAGATGCAGTCACTGCTGCAGGCGAACCCGAACATTAAGGGCGTGATCAGCGGTAACGATGAAATGGCGCTGGGAGCGATTGCCGCACTGAAAGAAGCGGGCAAACTGAATCAGATCAAAGTCGGTGGGTTTGATGGTTCCCCGGATGCGGTTGATGCCGTGAAAGCCGGTACGCTGGCGTATACCGTGATGCAGCCAGTGGCGCAGTTCGCGCAGAAAGCGGTCGAGCAGGCCGATAGCTTCCTGAAAACCGGCAAAACCGGCGCAGCATCGGAAAAACAGCTGTTTGACTGCATTTTGATCACCAAAGAAAACGCAGGTAATTTCGCGTCACCGTTTGTTCTGAAACAGTAATGCGTGAAGTGCGGCTCTCGGGCCGCACACGGCGCAGCGAGCGCACTTTGGTGCGCCGCTGCAACCGTCCTAACTTCACATCATTTGCAAAAGGCGCGTTTCCGCGTTGTAATCACCTCGAACCCGCATTTCTGCATCACTTTCCTGGACGAAATATGGCGCACAACCCGCAGGACTCTTCTCTAAACGTCTTCATGGCCGAACCGTTGCCCAGCGACAGCCGTCAGGCACGACAGCTGGCGCGACGTCAGTTGATCGCGGAAGCCGTGATGGCAGAAGGCGCCATTCGCATTGAAGATATCACCGACCGATTCGGCATCAGCCTGATGACCGCACACCGTGATATTGATGAGATGGTTGAACGCGGATTGCTGCACAAATCTCGCGGGGTGGTTTCCGCCACGCCAACCAGCCTGGTGGAGTCCAGCGATATCTATCGCGCGACGCGTCAACTGGAAGAGAAGCAAGCCATTGCCGAGGTAGCGGCCACTTATCTGGAGCCGGGGCAGGCGATCTTCCTCGATGATTCCACCACCGTATTGCAGATGGCGCGTTTGCTAGCGGCGCGCGCCCCGTTAACGGTGATCACCAACTCACTGACGCTGATGAATGAGCTGCGCAACGGCCGCGATATCACGCTGATGGGGCTGGGCGGTCAGTTTTATCACTGGTGTAATGCCTTTATGGGGCGCATGACCCGTGAAGAAATCGCCAGCCTGCGCGCCGATGTGTTCTTCGTCAGCATGTCAGCCATCATCGATGACGCGGTATTTCATCAGTCAGCCGAAACCGTCGAAACCAAACGAGCGATGTTTGATGCCGCGCAGAAACGCATTCTGATGATGGATAACACCAAATTCGAACGCCGGGCACTGCACCGTTTTGCCCATCTCAGCGAGTTCGATGTGGTGATTGTCAATCAGGGCACGCCGGTGCCGGTGCTGCGTCGTCTGCAGGATCTGGGAGTGAACGTCGTGGTTGCGCCCATGAAGACCCACGCTGGATCGCGCGAAGAAGTCTGATTCCCCTTCAGATTCATTCCTTCAGATGACCTGAGGCGCGGTCGGTTGACCGCCTGCTTGCAAATGGGTTTGACAATGCAGTCTACCTACTAGTAGATTGACAATTCTGCAGCCGTGAATGATGGCGGTGCAATTGATTGCCACGCGCTAACCATTCAGCTCGGGTAACTGCCTTGTCTTAATTTATGCAATGTTGAGCGAACCTATGAACAAGCCTTCTCTTACGACCGGCCAGACACTCACCCGTCTGGCCGCTATTGCAGTGGTCCCATTGATAGTTATCGCGTTATTTCTCTGGGCGGGAGGCTGGTTAACGCCGGATAAGTTGACCTCCGATAAACTCATCACCGTGCTACAAAAATCAGGCGGAGAGCATCCCGGTTATCGACGCAATCATGCCAAAGGCGTGTGCTTCAACGGCAGCTTTGCCGCTAACGGCAATGCCAAGCGCGCTGTCGCGTGCCGGGTTGTTTGCGCCGGGTGAAACTCCGGTCATCGGGCGCTTTGCCATTGCCGGTGGTAATCCGAACGCCCCGGATTATGCAGTGCCGGTGCGCAGCATGGCGTTAGCGTTTTATCAAAAAGATGGTCAGCAATGGCGCACCGGGATGAATGCCATGCCGATGTTCCCAGTGAATAGCGTGGAAGGGTTTTACGACCTGCAAATTGCCACGCTGCCCGATGCCAAGACAGGGAAGCCCGATCCTGCAAAGATTCAGGCCTTTGTCCAAAAGCATCCCGAAATCAAGCCATTCTTCGGCTGGGCGCAGCAGTATGTTCCTTCCTCTAGCTGGGCGAGCGATCGCTTCAATAGCCTTAACGCTTTCAACTTTGTTGATTCGGACGGCAAGAGCCATGTGGTTCGCTGGAGTATGGTGCCGCACACCGATTATCAGCCGATCAATGCCGCCGATAAAAATGACAGCCACTTCCTGCAAAGCGATCTGCAACAGCGTCTTGCCAAAGGGCCGCTGCAGTGGGATCTGATCATCACTGTCGCAGACGCCCAAGATAAAAGCAGCGATGCTTCGATTGCCTGGCCAGCGGACCGCCAGACCATCAATGCGGGCACCCTGACCATCAACCAAACCACGCCGCAGCAGCAGGGCGCCTGTAACGACATCAATTACGATCCGCTGATTCTGCCCGAGGGCATCACCGCCTCGGATGACCCGATCCTCAATGCTCGTTCATCGGCGTATGCCAAATCCTACAACGCCCGCACTCATGAACAGGCTGGAGCACACTGATGAAACACACAGAGACTTTCCATCCCGCGTTGCGCGCCATTCACTGGCTGATGGCCGCTGCTATTATGGCCATGCTGTTTATCGGCGTGGCCATGGTCGCCACCGTCTCGTCACTGCACAGCTTGCTGGTGGCGATTCATAAACCGTTGGGCGTAATGATTTTGCTGCTGGTGGTGGTGCGATTGTGGCTGCGTTTTACCACCGCCAAACCCGCGCTACCATCCACGCTGTCAAACGGGCAAAAAGCGCTGGCCCATCTTTCACATTGGGCGCTGTACGCCATGATGCTGGCGCAGCCACTGATAGGCTGGGCGATGCTGTCGGCGGCAGGCTATCCGGTGAGCCTGGGCGGCAGTATCGTGCTACCGGCCATCACGCCGATCAGTAATGATCTGTATGCCTGGTTGCGTCCGCTGCATACCTGGGTTGCCTTAGTGTTGTTCGTCACCGTGATACTGCATCTTGCCGCCGCACTATTCCATGCGTTGATTCTGCGTGATAACGTATTCAGAAGTATGACCGGTCGCCGTAAGCGTCCTGAAGCGCCTTGACATCCCGGCTGCAGGTCAGTAGGTTCAGTGCCAATTTACTGATTTGCAGCCATTTCATCCTTGCTGCCGGAGCCCCGCATGACCGTTGAACGTTCGCCCAAAGCCACGGAAATCATCAACCACACCCGAACGCTGCTCACCTCCGGCGGATATAAAAGTTTCAGCTATGCCGATTTGGCAGAACGCGTGCAAATTCGTAAAGCCAGCATTCATCATCACTTTCCGGGCAAGGCCGATCTGGTGCTGGCGGTAGTCAAAGATTACCGTCTGGAGGCGCAGGCCGGCATGGCCGCCACCAGTCAACATTTCAGCGATGATCCGCTGGCTGAGTTGAACGGTTATGTAAACTTTTGGGCGACCTGCATTAAGGAAAATAGCTCGCCGTTCTGTATTTGCGTGATGCTGGCGGTGGAATTGCCGACCTTACCGGAAGAGGTTGCTGCTGAAGTCACCGGCCATTTCAGCGACCTTGCCGAGTGGCTGACAGCGGTACTCAATAAAGGTGAAAAGCGTGGCGTCTTTATTCTGCGGGAAGGAGCGGAGAGGGAAGCCAAATCTTTGATGGCGACGGTGCATGGTGCAATGATAGCCGCGCGAGCGTTTAATCATCCCGAGCTGTTCTTACCAATGATACAACCTGTGCTTAACAAGCTGGTTATTGCGCGCTGATTGCCTCGCAGCCATTTAACTTCGCGACTCTTTCATCAGTAACAGAATCACTTTATCGACCAGATAAGGTGCCTGCTTATTTAATTCCGGATCGTTGCGTAACTGCCCAGCAATATCCAATGCAAAATCACGAATCTTCTGTTTATCCGCTTGCGTTGATTCAGAACCGGAAGGACGGCAGGCAGGATGTTGATTGGGAAAACGAATGACACTCACGATGCCCCCTAAAAAATGTCGCTAAAGTCAGCTGAATAAATATTAATCTACTAGTTGGTAGGCTGCCAGTCAAGCGGTGGATCCTCAGTAAAGCACTTCAGGTTTAAACGCCCGCCAACCGCCGGATTGCGCCGGACAGCGCTGTTTCTCACCGCTTCTCCAGTACCGCCTGAAAATAGGAATTTTTACCTTCCGCCGTTACGTAAATCCTCATAAATTAGCGCCGACGAGCAGTGCAAGTCGCCAACGATTTGGTGCTTAAACAATAATCAAATTAAAACAATTGCATTCCATTATTTAATGGTAATGAGGATTTCGATGCTTTTAAAACGCAGCTGCAGTATCGCTATTGTCGCATTAATCTGTTTATCCGTGACCGCTTGTGGCATGTCGCATCGTGGTCGTAACACCGCGATTGGTGCGGGTGTCGGTGCAGTGGGTGGCGCGGTATTAACCGGCGGAAGTACCTTTGGTACGCTGGGCGGTGCGGCCATCGGTGGTTTGATTGGTCATGAAGTGAGCCGTTAATTCTTTTATCTGATCTATTTCGTCGCGTAGTCGATACGCGACGAAATAATTCCAGCCTTCTGCTATTTCTATTCCCGCAATTACACTTTCGTCAGCTGGCCAAATACCTGTTTGCCGTTATGGAAGGTCGCTATTACGGGTGCTACATGCGCTACCGCTTCGGCAGAACAACTCGCTGCCACTAACATCATCGTCGCGCTATCCTGCGCCTTCGGCCACAGCTGTTCTCCCTGACTGTTCAGCGGCAGCACCTCATTGGTGGCGATACCCAGCGCACGACTCAATGAGTACTCATCCGGGCCACGATACAACTGCGCATAGACATTGGCTTTTTCCAGCATGCTACCGCTGCCAAAGGGTTGCCAGTGGTCGGCAATGGTATCGGTGCCGGACCATACCGGGACGCCCGCTGCACGCAACTGAGGCAAGGGCATGATCACGCGCCCAATCGGCACGGTGGTGGCGATGCTGAACTGCTGTTCTTTGAGTTCCTCGATCATCGCATCAAGGTCTTTACCCGATAACGTGCCCAGCGCAAACGCATGGCTAATGGTGACTTTTCCTTTAAGCTGCGGATTCTCGCGTACCGTTTTCAGCATGTAGCGTATCGCGGCCACACCGTGCGGCTCGGTTTCGTGCAGGTGGATATCCACGGGCGCAGCAAAATCGAGCGCGATGCTGAACAGGGTATCCAGTGACTTCTCCATCGCGCCATCGACGTTGGTCGGATCGAGGCCGCCAACAAAGTTTGCGCCCATTTTCATCGCTTCACGCATCATGCCTTCGACCCTGGACCGCAACAGTCCATGCTGCGGGAAGGCGACTATCTTCGCTGAAAAGTCCTGACGGTGGTTGGCAATCGCCTGTTGCAAGTGCGCCAGTCCATCCAGTTTGCTGATCGGGTCGATATTGCAGTGGCTGCGCGCTTCGGTGCTGCCTTTCGATTGCAGCAGGCCAATCAGCTTTTCGGCTCGTATTTCGGAGGTCGGCACGATCTCAGGAAGAATTTGCTCCTCCTGATGGATCATATCGATCACGCTCTTACGCGGCAGCGGGGCGCGCCAGCCATCACCATAGAAGGTTTTATCGAGATGGATGTGCATATCGCGCGTTGCAGGCAGCAAAATATGACCCGCCGCATCCCAGGCGGGAAGGGTGCTGCTGAAACCCGCCGCGTGGATACCCGCGATATTCGCGCCGTTGACTTCGATGTCGAACAAACCGGTGCGCGTTGCGGTGATAACGCCCTGATGGCGTACAAAAGCTTCTTCCAGACGTACATTGCGCAACAGATAGTGGCTAACGTCGATATGCGTCAGGTTTTCAGGGGTACAGGCCGCCGCGACAGCAGTACGGCTACTTAATCCAGCACCGAGCAGCGTACCTGCCGCCGTCAGTTTGATGCCAGCGGAAAGAAAGTCCCGGCGGTTGCCGGAAGTCATAAGGCTCATGGTTTATTTTCTCCTTGTAGGGGAGATTCACCCTAGAGGAGCGATAAGCGCTGTGCTGTGATTTTTTCCACTGATAACTATGGAGAAATGTAATGACGCATCGGACAGCATCGCTATCCGATGTTCGGTTGGAGGAGTTAATGATTTTGCGGTTTGGGCATCGGCGGTGTGCCATGCGTATGGAACGTCTCAATGGTTTTCAGGCCCCACGCCTGGCCTTTCTTACGCTCGCTCTCCGTCCAGACCACGGTCTGCCAGTCTGGTGCAAGTATCAGTCTGGCCCCGGAATTGGCCAGCTCGACACGATTCCCAGCCGGTTCCCAGACATACAGGAAAAACGTGCCCTGGATGGCATGCTTATGTGGGCCAGTTTCAATGTGCACGCCGTTTTCCAGGAAGATGTCGGCCGCGCGCAGAATGTCTTCACGCGTGTCGGTCGCGTAGGTCACATGGTGCAAACGTCCATTGCCGCCACCGTGCTCTTCGGTACAGGCCAAATCATAGGTTTTATTATTGATGGTGAACCAGCAGCCACCAATTCGCCCATTATCCAGCTGAATCATCTCTGTTACGCGCGAGCCTAAGCAGGTTTCCATAAAGCGCTTGAATTCACTGACATCGGCTGCCAATAGATTGAGGTGATCCAGACGGCGCGGACAGGCGCCACGCGCATGGTAACGCTGGGACAGGTTTTTCAGCGACGGGCGTTGATCGTCGGGTGCCTGATAGCGGACCGTGTCGTAATAGATCTCAAAAATATGGCCAAAGGGATCGGTAAAGCGAAATGCCTGCCCGTGGCCCTGATCGTCGTTGACCCAACCGAGTACTTCATAGGGGCTGGCTTCAATCGCCGCCACTCGCCGCTCCAGCGCGGCCTGGGAAGCGGCGCGATAGGCAATGTGCCCCACGCCGGTGGTGTGATGACGCGTAAGCTTCAGGCTGTGAAACTCATAATCATCCCAGGCGCGCAGCCAGGCGTGATCGTCGTCCTGCGCGGTGATCGTTAAGCCATAGACATTCACAAAGAAGTTGAGGCTCTCTTCAAACTTGTCGGTGTAAAGCTCCACGTGAGCAAGATGCGCAATATCGAAGCAGGGTTCAGAAGGTTGAGATGTCATGATGCCATTCCTATTTATTGAGGGTTTGTGACAGCGCCGGAAGGTCATCCAGCGCTGCGCCCTTTATTTTCAAAGACAGAGAAACATTGCGATGAAGCACAATACTGATCGCGGCCAGTAAAGCGGGTAGAGCGAGAATATAGAAAATCGCCGACTGCGCCGGGAACGCGCCCATCAGCAATCCGCCAATCGAAGAGCTGAGGATCGCACCGGTGCGGCCTATGCCGTGCATCCAGCTCACGCCGGTGGCGCGCATTTCGGTAGGGTAGTAAGCAGGGGAATAAACCTGCAGACCATTCTGTGCGCCATTAATACACATGCCGATAATGAAAATGAATACGCCCAATGCCACCCCGGAAAACGCGAAGATGCCCTGCGCTAACAAGCAGAGACAACCCAGCAGATAGACCACGCCAATCACCACTCTGGCGTTGCATTTATCCATCAATGCACCAACCAGAATACCGCCAAGCGGTCCGCCTAACTGGAACAAGCCCGCCAGAATCGCCGCTTGTTCAAGGGAAATGCCGCCCGAGCGCATGATGGTAGGCAGCCAGCCGTTAAGCAGATAAATCACAAACAGCCCCATAAAGTACGTCACCCACAAAATGATCGTGCCGCGAGCAAAACCGTGGTGGAAGAGCTGGGAAATGGTGCTGTTGCGATGGATCCGGGGGGAGTTGAGCACGAACGCCGTATCCTGCTGAAACTGGCCGCCCATGCGATTCAGCAGCGTGGCAATCTGCGCGCGGGGTGCCCGGCGTACCACCAAATTTAACGCGGATTCGGGCAGCAGATAACTTAAGAAGGGCAGCAGCAGCAGCGGCAGTGCACCGCCAAAAATCAGCACGGCATTCCAGTGATAGTGTGCCAGCAATCCTGCGGCGATAAAGCCACCCAGCCCGGAACCGATATTAAAACCGCTGAACATCAGGGTAATCATCACGCCTTTACGGCGCTCAGGCATATATTCTGCCAGCAGCGTGACGCAGTTGGGCATTACTGCGCCCAGCCCAAGCCCGGCAATGAATCGCATCATCGCCATTTGCAGTGGCGTGGCAGCGAAGGCGCAAATCAGACTAAAGGCTGAGAAAATCAGGACTGCCAGCAGAATGATTTTTTTCGGCCAAAGCGATCGGATAAGGGACCGGCGATCAATGCGCCAATCGCCACGCCAAACATCGCTGCCCCCAGAATCGGCCCCATCGCGGCGCGTGAGATATGCCACTGCTCAATCAGCGCAGGCGCAATAAATCCCATCACGGCGGCATCGTAACCGTCGAACATAATGATGATCAGGCAGAGGAATAACACGCGCCACTGAAAGGCGGAAATGGGTCGTGAATCAATCCAGGCTTTGATGTCGACCAGCTTATTTGTATTCATACGTTCGCTCTCTCTACGGGCACGCAAAGTCTATTGAATGACGAGTCATGATTAACTCATCCAGATCCACGGTAAGCACCGTGTCGCAGGCTGTCTGTCAAAAAAGGCTTTTAGCGGTATGAGTTACGTTTATATTGTGAGCGAGTTGTCATAATCCACGGCGTAAATGCGGGTTTGTGGCGCCCGGTGGGAAAGCCCTATGCCTAAACGGCGTACAATCTTTGTATGAATTTCGTTTAGGTCGCTGATGGATGCGCTTCGGCGCTGATGCACTCAATCAGCGCCAATGTGGCCGGGGAATGCAGCGCACCCGCGCGCAACGTGATGCCGATATCACGACGCGTATCGGGCAGGGTGAAGGATAAAGGCTGGAGCGCACCTGATTTCAATTCGTACTCCAGTTGGTGCCATGACACCGCCGCCACCATATCGGAGTCCATTAATAAGCCGCGCACGATGGCGAGGTCACCGCTCTCCACCACCGGTTTGGGGGCCGGGATGTCCAGCGTCGCAAAGGCGTGTTCTAACAGATGGCGGGCCGGACTGTTTTCACGCGGCAAAATCCACTGTGTATCGGCGAGATCGGCAGCGCTCAACGTTCGTCCCGCTAACGGATGTTGTGGCCTGGCGAGCAGAACCAGTTCTTCACTGAACAACGGCCGATTATCGATATCGGTGACGTTGCTGTCATGACGCAAAGCCCCGACAATCAGGTCAAGATCGCCTGCACGGAGTTCGGTAATCAGCGTGCTAAACGCACTTTCGTTGGTCACGACTTTGATCGCCGGATGTGCCGTCACCAGTCGGGTAATCGCGCGTGGCAATAACACACTGCGACACAATGGCAGCGCGCCGATATGAACGGTGCCCTGCAAAACACCTTGCTGTGCGGCAAGATCTTCCGGGATATGGCGAATTTCATTCAGGGCACGGCTGATATGTGGCGCCATTTCACGTGCGGCGGCCGTCGGCTGCATGCCTCGCGGGGAGCGCTGGAACAGCACGACATTTGCCCCTTTTTCCAGCACCTTCAGCGCGGCACTGACGGCGGGCTGGCTGATACTGAGCGAACTGGCCACGCTTTGCGTATGCTGCAAATGAAACAGCCTTAAGAATATCTGCAGGCGTCTGACGTTGAACAACCAAATCGGTTCGGCATCATCTCGCATCGACTCGCGCAGTTTAAATCGAGCGAGAAGTGCAGGTATCTGTTTGAGTTCCTGGAGGGCACGCTGTGCGCGGGGCAGTACACATTTGCCATTCTCGGTGAGCAGCATCCCGCTGGCATGACGTTCAAACAAAGGCGTGGCGAGAGTGTGTTCCAGATCACGTATCGATCGCGTCACCGCCGATTGCGTGCGAAATAAATCTTCCGCAGCATCCGAGACGGTTCCCCGTTCTGCAATCATACAAAGTGACCTTAGCTGCATGATTTTGATGTGGTTAGCGTCTTCTTGTGCCTGCATTCCCTCTGCCCCTGTACCTCTGATAATGATCACAACATAAATAAAAATCATAGCTCGCACAATGAAAGGCATTATTCGGCCAGGGTGCTGCGTGTCAGGATGAAAAAAACGCAATAGCAGGGGAACATAATGGAAAACACAGTGAAAAAGAGTGCCTTGGTGGTCAGTGCCCATTCCGCTGACTTTGTCTGGCGCGCAGGCGGTGCCATCGCGTTGCACAGTGCGAACGGCTATGACGTGCACGTTGTCTGCCTCTCTTACGGGGAGCGCGGCGAGTCGGCAAAACTGTGGCGCAAAGGCAACATGACCGAGCAGACCGTCAAGCAGCATCGACAGGCTGAGGCCGAACGGGCAGCGGATGTGTTAGGTGCGAGCATTGAGTTCTTCGATCTCGGTGATTATCCCCTACGCGCGGATAAGGAAACGCTGTTCCGCCTGGCCGATGTGTTTCGCCGCGTGCAGCCACACTTTGTACTGACGCACTCGATTGCCGATCCTTACAACTACGATCACCCGCTAGCGGCGAATCTCACCCAGGAAGCGCGCATCATTGCGCAGGCAGAAGGCTATCGTCCGGGAGAACCGATTATCGGCGCACCGCCGGTTTACTGCTTTGAACCGCATCAGCCTGAACAATGTCTGTGGAAACCGGATGTGCTGCTGGATATCACCCCGGTTTGGGAGAAGAAATATCAGGCGATTCAATGCATGGCCGGGCAGGAACACCTGTGGGAATACTACACACGCGTGGCGCTGCAGCGCGGCGTACAGGCCAAACGTAATACGGGGATCGCTTCGACGCGCGTCATCACTCACGGCGAAGGTTATCAGAGTCTATTCCCACGGGTGACGGAGGATCTTTCATGAGTGGGATCAACCATAAAGGCATCGTTGTCACGCAGATTGAGCGGGCCGATTCCGCTCTGATTGCACAATTTGCTCGTGCCGGAGTGGCGACCGTCCACGAAGCGCAACAGCGGCAAGGTCTGCTTGATGTGCGGATAAGACCCATTCAGCAAAGTGTCTCGGTAGCCGGTAGCGCGGTCACGGTGCTGGTTTCTCCCGGTGATAACTGGATGTTTCATGTTGCAGTCGAACAGTGTCAGCCTGGCGATGTGCTGTTGGTGTCGCCGACCTCGGATTGCCATGACGGCTTCTTCGGTGATCTGTTGGCCACTTCATTAAAGGCGCGTGGCGTAGTGGCGCTGGTGGGCGATATCGGTATCCGTGACAGCCAGACCCTGCGTGAGATGGGCTTCCCGGTCTGGTCGCGAGCGGTATTCGCGCAGGGAACGGTAAAAGCCACGCTGGGATCGGTGAACGTGCCGATTATCTGTGCCGGCCAGATGGTCTATCCCGGCGATATAGTGGTTGCCGATGATGACGGCGTGGTGATTGTGCCGCGAGCGGATGCGAAAACTGTTGCCGAGACAACCCAACAGCGTGTCGCCAATGAGGAGAGTAAACGAATAAGACTGGCTTCCGGGGAGCTTGGGCTGGATATTTATCAAATGCGTGGCACGTTAGCGGAGAAAGGACTGCGCTATGTGGATTCTCTGGATGCCCTGCAAAAGAGCTCACTATGAAACAGACGCTGATACCCTGTGTGTTAATGCGAGGCGGCACCTCTAAAGCTGCCTGTTTCCTTGCCAGCGATCTGCCAGAAGCGGGACCGCAACGAGATCGCGTGTTACTGGCGGTTATGGGTTCACCCGATCCCCGTCAAATTGATGGCATTGGTGGAGCCGATCCGCTCACCAGCAAAGTCGCGATTATCTCACCTTCGACGCGGCCTGATGCCGATGTCGATTACCTGTTTGCCCAAGTTAACGTGGATCAAGCAGTCGTCGATTATGGACAGAACTGCGGCAATATCCTCGCCGCCGTGGGGCCTTTTGCCATTGAGAAAGGCCTGATAAGTGCGCAGGGCGACATCACGCGCGTGCGCATCTTTATGATCAACACCGGGCAAATCGCGGTCGCGCAACTCGCAACGTCCGATGGTACGGTGGAATATCAGGGCGATACGCAGATAGACGGCGTGCCCGGTTTTGGCGCAGAGCAAATTCTGCAATTCGAGGATATTGCAGGGTCAAGCTGCGGATCGTTATTACCGACCGGTGAGGCCCTTAATCGTTTTGACGGGATTGAGGTGACATGCATCGATAACGGTATGCCCGTGGTGATCCTGCGTGCTGAGGATGTGGGATGTACTGGGCAGGAAACCCGCGAACAGCTTGAAAGCAACGTTGAGTTAAAAGCTCGTCTGGAATCCATCCGCTTACAAGCCGGTCCGCTGATGAACCTCGGGGATGTGACGAAACGAACTGTGCCGAAAATGACCCTGATTGCGCCCTCCGCCAATGGCGGTGCGCTATCCACGCGGACATTTATTCCCCATCGCTGTCACGCCTCCATTGGCGTGCTGGGCGCGGTGAGTGTCGCCACAGCCTGCCTGATCCCCGGTTCCGTGACGCAGGGGATAGCGCAGATTTCCGATGCCAGACAGCAGCGTCTGGCAGTAGAACATCCCAGCGGCGAGTTTAGCGTGATGCTGACCTGTGATGAAGCAGGGAAGGTGACGCAAAGCGGCCTGATACGTACGGCACGTCTGTTATTCGACGGGCGGGTGGCGATTCCAGCCTCACGCTAAAACACCAAATACCCTAAACGCTGACGCTCTCCTATGCTGACAACCTCATGAGTTGTCGGCATTCTCCATCCGCTGTCAAAAATCTTCGTTTCCACGCGTGACTCCGTGCTCTCACTCACACTGCCTGACCAGACCCCTTATTTGCCTTAAATGAATATCGGCTGATTCATTATTAATGTGACAATTGTGCGCACGGTGTGTCTTTAATGTTACAATACGGTATATTTAATAGAGAGGTTTTTAAAAATTTAACGGCGCAGGAATTACGTATTCTGAAAGTGATAATTGTTTTTGGTTTGTTAAATTAAATCATTCTGGCTGTTATTAAAATACAATAACTCAATGCTTGTTAAAATTCCGTATTATTGATGTTGACCGTATGTCTACGGTAATTGTAACCCTGCTAAATAATAAGATAATCGCATCATTACGGGTTGCACGCCGATTCTTTCACTCTTCAATGCATCATAATTAACGCTCAAAACCACGCTAATACCTTGAATTAAGTTGATTAAAATCAAAGATTCCTCATAAATTAACTGTCTTTTTACATTTAATTCACATGAAAATCATTCATTTATACAGCGAATTTTTTCTTTTTGTTACAAGTTGCCCCTTTAATTAGGATGCCTTTGTGTAAACGAAAATATAGAATAATTTACAGAAAAATTCTTATTACGAGCCGTGTCGATACCTACGCCTGCAAGTGTTATCGACAGACATTTCGTTAACAATCATGATTTATTTTCCCCGTTCTTTCTCCGGAACGAACGCCGAAGTGAATAACCTATTTTCCAGTCGTCACCTGTCTGGAAAATATACTGTGGTTGTTGCTCGTGGTTAAGAGAAAGACGACAGTGCGGTACCGATTTCAACTTGTTATGCACGAGCTTGCTTCATCTCACTCCATAACATGTGAAACGGCGCTGGATTGCCGTTAACTAACTCGGTCACTCAAAAAAAGAAGATAGTCATGTTAAGTAACGATCTTACATCGCTGATCACGCGTATTGACTTCGCGCTAATTTCATCTATTCACATCATTTTTCCCCCGCTAACCATTGGACTGGCTGCACTGTTGTTCATCTCTGAACTGATGTGGGTCAGGAAGCAAGATGAGAAGTGGTATCGACTGTGTCGCTTCTTTGAAAAGCTGTTTATCGTTAACTTCGGTGCTGGTGTGGCCACCGGCGTCACCATGGAAATGGCTTTTGGTATTCTCTATGGCCGCTTCTCACAGGCTGCCGGACCGTTCTTTGGTCAGGTGCTCGGCTATGAAACCATTACCGCGTTTATGTATGAAGCCGGCTTTATCGGACTGATGATTTTTGGCTGGGGCAAGATCAGCAAAGGGATGCACCTGTTTGCGACCTTTAACGTGGCGCTCTCATCTACACTTTCTGCGATGTGGATCCTGGTCGCCAACTCCTGGATGCAGACACCAACCGGTGTTGAACTGCACAACGGTATCTTTATTGTGACCGACTGGCTGGCCGCGATACTTAACCCGAATGCACTCAGCGCCTTCCCGCACATGCTGCTGGCGAGCTTCGAGCTGTCGCTGTGCTTCGTGGTGGCAACCTGTGCCTGGTATGTCCTCAAGCAACGTCATGTTGATCTGTTCCTGAAACCGCTGAAGTACTCGCTGATGGCGCTGGCCGTGGTCGCCGCCGTTCAGATCTACATGGGTGACGTGCTGGGTGAAGCCACGCTGGAACATAAACCGGCTGCACTGGCTGCGATGGAAGGGCACTACGATACCTACGATTCTGCCGGTAACGTCAACAGCGCCTGGCATATCCTCGGCTGGCCGAACAAAGAAGGTACCGGTCTGGCATGGTCAATCGATATTCCGCATGCGTTGAGCCTGATTGAGACCAAAACCTGGAACGGTACGGTGACGGGCCTGAACAGCTTCCCGAAAGATCAGCAACCGCCTGTGGTGTTGCCGTTCTATGCCTTCCGCGCCATGTCAGGTGCTGCGGGTGCGATGCTGCTGGTTAGCCTGTGGGGCGTCTGGCTGATTGCACGCCGTCGTATGTCCAGTGATTTGGCGCCACGCAATAAACTGTTCCTCGCGCTGGCCGTTGCCATGGTGGTTCTGCCTTATATCGCGATCATCGCCGGTTGGTGGACGCGTGAAATTGGCCGTCAGCCATGGATCGTATATGGCCTGATGCGCACCGAAGACGGTATGAGTCCGATGACCATGGGTCTGGCTATCTTCTGGCTGGTGGCTTCGCCATCTTTGAAACCGCTGTGGTGGCGGGCACCATCTGGTTCCTCGCCAAAGTGGTGCGTATGGGTCCTGATTTGACCAGCAAAATACCGGGCGAAGGGCATGAGCATTTAGGTCACCTTGATATGCCTGCCAGTGGTCATGCTGACCATCCTGAATATATCCGTCCGGTTTGATGGGAGAAGAAATCCATGGACATGCTTAACACGACTCAGCACTTCCTGATCATCGCCTGGTGGTTAGCGTTTGGTATCAGCGTTCTTTTATATATCGCACTGGATGGTGCCGATTTGGGGGCGGGGATCTTCTCGCTCTTCGTCCGCGACCATGACGAGCGCGGTGCCATTATGTCGGCGATGGCCGGCACCTGGGATGCTAACGAAACCTGGCTGATCGTCGCCGGCGGTATTATGTTCGGCACCTTCCCGTTTGTGTACGGTTCGGCCTTTAGCTACCTGATGGTGCCGATGTCGCTGGTGTTGTGGGGCATTATGTCCCGCGCCGTGGCACTGGAGTTCCGCCATCTGGCCTCGCCATTCTGGCAGAAGTTTTCTGACGGCATCTTTGGTGTTGCCAGCCTCGCCGTCACCTTCTTTGGTGGAATGTGCGTGGGCGCACTGCTGCAAGGTTTCCAGATGGATTCACCTGCACAAGGTGTTCCCAACTATGTGGGCGGTGCATTTAACTTCATCTCGGCTTTCTCTATCTGGACCGGTGTGGCTTCCTGTATCGCCATGACGCTGGCAGGCGTATTGTTTGTTCGTGCTCGCTTCGAGAAAAACGAACCGATTCGCCAGGATGCTGCTCGCTGGACCGCCGTGATCTTCTGGTTAGCGATTGCTGCCGTGGTGATTACCTGGGTGTGGAGCGCGGTGATTTTTGACTGGGCACGTGCTAAATGGTTCGGTCCACACTTCTGGGTCTGGGGCTTGTTTGGCCTGATTGCGCTGGTGTGTATCGATCAGGTTCGTCGTGACACCCTGAAGGACAAAGATTTCGCCGCCGTGTTGTGGTTCAATGCCGCCGCGTTCATTTTGGGCTTCGGCATGCTGCTGACCATGTTCCCATGGATTGTTCCAGGCACCTGGACCATCTGGGCGGGCGCCAGCCCACAGGTTTCGCTGATTACCTTCACCATGACCATGGGCGGTTTTGTTCCGGTGATGCTGATGTACAACTGGTATCAGATCTGGGTATTCCGCGGCCGTATCTCTAAGCTGGTTGGTCACGGGGGTCACTAAGACATCATGTCTGCTAGTTCTCCTCCTGGTAGAATGGCTGCCCGCCTGGCAGAACGTTGGCTTTCGAGCCTGCGTCGCCAGGCGGGCGGGTTATTTTCGCTGTCGATCAGTATGGCCGCGCTCAATGCCATCCTGATGATTGCACAGTGCTGGCTGTTAGCCTGGCTGATCAGTAATGCCGTTATTGGCGGTAAAAACCTGACCGCACTGATGCCTTTCCTGTTGTTACTGCCGGTAGTGATGCTGCTGCGCGCGGGCATTGATGTGCTGCGCCAGGGCTTTGCCTTTGAAGCCTCCGCACGTATCCGCCAGGGTCTGCGTGGTATGTTGCTGGATCGCATTGCGGCGCTGGGCCCTGCCTGGAGTCAGAATCAGCGCACGGGCAGTATCGCCAGCTCGCTGGGTGAAGGCGTTGAAGCCATCGAAGCCTATTTCTCCGGCTTTCTTCCGCAAAAATCATTATCGGTATCGTGCCGCTCGCCATTCTGGTTACGCTTTTCCCCTTTGACTGGGTTTCCGGTCTGATCATGCTGATCACCGCACCGCTGGTGCCGTTGTTCATGATCGTGGTAGGAAAGGGCGCGGAGAAAATGAGCCTCAAGCAGTGGCACAAACTCAGCCTGATGAGTGCGCACTTCTTTGATGTGATTGCTGGCCTGACAACGTTGCGTCAGACCAATGCGGCGCGCCGACAAGCGAATATTATCGCGGCGATCTCGGACAGCTATCGTCAGACCACCATGAAGGTTCTGCGGCTGGCATTCCTCTCTTCTCTGGTGTTGGAGTTTTTGCCACCATCAGCACCGCGATGGTCGCGGTATACGTCGGGTTCCGTCTGTTCTACGGAGAGATGGGCTTCCTGCCAGGGCTGTTTGCCTTATTGCTGGCACCGGAATTTTTCCGCCCGCTGCGCGATTTAGGTGCGCACTACCATGCGCGTATGGATGCGATTGGCGCGACCGAAGGTTTGCTGGCGATCCTCAATGCTGAACCTCCGGCAGCGTCACAGGGGCAAACATTGCTCTCGACGGCACCGCGTGAAATTCGCCTCGAAGGTGTGAGCTATCAGTATGAAGAGGGCGGCGGTGTCACGGATGTCTCCTTCACGTTACTCAGTGGCGAGACTGTCGCGCTGGTCGGCACCAGCGGGGCCGGTAAAACCACCTTGTCGCGTCTGATGCTGGGCTTCATCACGCCCACAGCGGGCCGCATCGTGATCGATGGCAACGATCTTACTTCCCTTGATCTGCCTGCCTGGCAGCAGCAGATTGGTTGGCTCCCACAGCGTCCGACTCTGTTTGCCGGTTCGATTGCTGAGAATATTGTGTTGTCACGTCCTGACATGAGCCCGGCAGCGATCAAAGCAGCCGCACAGCTTGCCCAGGCCGACGATTTTATCCAGACGCTCCCGGCGCAATATGATTACAGCCTGGGTGACGGTGGCAAAGGGCTGTCCGGCGGGCAGGTACAGCGTATTGCCATGGCGCGAGCGGTGTTAAGCGCGCCGCCGGTGGTGATCCTCGATGAACCAACGGTCGCGCTGGATCGTCAGACGGCGCAGCGGATGATCGCCGCGCTGAGCGACAGATTGCCAGACAGCGCGCGTTTGATTATTACCCACGACACCGAAATCGCCGCCACGGCTGACAGGGTTATCGTGCTGGAAAGAGGTCATGTGATTGAATCGGGTACGCCGCAGGCGCTGCGCGACAAAGCAGGCGTGTTCGCTGAACTGGAGCGACTGCAAAAAGGGGACCTCTCATGAATGATCTCTGGCATCTTTTGCGCCTCGCCCGCCCGTGGCGTTTCCGCATGGCGCTGGGCGTATTGCTCTCGGTTATCGTGATTATCTCTAACGTGGCGCTGCTGGCATTATCAGGCTGGTTTATTACCTCCATGGCATTAGCGGGCATCGGCTCACTGGCGCTGGAGTTTTTCACGCCCGCCGCGGCAATCCGTGGTCTCGCGGTATTGCGTACATTCGCGCGTTATCTGGAAAGGCTGGTCACGCACGATGCAACGTTGCGTTTGCTCTCGGTGTTACGCGTCTGGTTCTATCAGCAGCTCGCCCAGCTGGCACCCGCGCGATTGCAGGACTTCCGTGATGGTGATGTGCTGGCGCGTTTCCGGGCGGATATCGATAGCCTGGATAATTTCTATCTGCGCATCTTAACGCCGGCCATTGCGGGGTTGATCTCGTCGATGATCATCCTGGCCGGGATCTGCTGGTTCTCGCCTTCAGTGGCAATGATTGATGCGGTGGTGTTGATTCTCGCTGGGGTGATTGTGCCTTGTGTGGTGGCATCGATGACCAAAGCCAGCGGCCATAAGATTGTCCGCGTTCGCTCGTCAGTGCAGGCAGCATCCACCGACTTGATGCGTGGTTTGCCAGAGTTGCAGATGGTAGGCGCGGTCAGTCATCAAACCGAACATCTGCGTCAATTCTCGCAGCAGTTGATTGGCGCGCAGCGCAAACAAGCGTGGACAAGTGCCAGCGGCGGCGCGATCTGTGCGCTGCTGGGGCAGCTCGGGGTATTTGTTGCCTTCCTGTTGTTGTTCAGTCCTCAGCACGCAAGCGGTATCACCGCCAGTGAAATTGTTATGTTGTTGTTTACCGTGCTCGCCAGTACTGAAGCTGTGGCCGGTTTGCCTGCCGCTTTTGCTGCCCTGGGCACAACACGTGAAGCGGCGCGCCGTTTATTCTCAATGACTGAACTGACTCCGCCGATTGTGCTGCCTGAAAGCAGTCCAGTACCGGACAACAGCGCGTTAACTTTCGCATCGGTCACTCTGCGTTATGCGCCGGAATCACCCAAGGTATTGGATCAGCTGAGCTTCACGGTGCCGGAAGGTCATTGCCTGGCGATTCTCGGCCCCAGCGGCGCAGGCAAAACCACCATCCTCAATCTGGTGCAAGGGTTCTGGGATACCACCGAAGGGGACGTGTTAATTGGCGGGCGCTCGGTCAGAACGCTTTCTGAAGATACGTTGCGTCAGATGATCTCGGTGGTCGGTCAGAAAACCTATCTGTTTAACGCATCGATTCGTGACAACCTGCGTTTGGTCTCACCTGATGCGAACGATGATGCATTATGGGATGCACTGGCACGAGCCGCCTTAGACGAGGAAGTCCGTGGCTTCGCGCAGGGTCTTGATACGTTGGTCGGTGAGTTAGGCGGACGCCTTTCCGGCGGCCAGGCACGCAGGATTGGCATTGCACGCGCTTATCTTTCTCAAGCGCCGATCGTACTGTTAGACGAACCGACCGAAGGGCTGGACGCGCAAAATACAGAGTTGGTGCTTAATTGCCTGAAAGACCTCATTAAGGGTAAAACCACGTTGCTGGTTACCCATCAAATCCAGCCACTGTCGCTCGCCGATAGTCGGTTACTGCTCGATATAACATAACAAGAGCAGGGATCTGGGATTTTTAGATTTAACCAAAAATAAAATTTGTGAGACAACTGACCAGGGATCACCATGGATAAAATGACAAACTCCAAAACCCGACGAAAACATATTCGTTTTCCTCACCTGCTGATTGATCAGATTGAAGAGCACATGAAGATTGAAAACAGCCAAAACTTCTCAGCCTGGGTGGTAGAAGCTTGCCGCCTGAAAGCGCGGGAAGCCGGAACCGGAAAGAAGTAATCCCGCATTTTCCCATCAGCAGTCCACTGCTATCGCTGGCGTGTTGCTGATGGGAATTTCAGTCTAAATTCCCCGCAGTTCTCTGACACCCTGGTTGCGCGCGTCATCTCCTCGTTAGGGCAATAATCTTCAGCTGATTCTTAGCTAATACCCACCCCGGTTTTATTTATTTACACATACCATCTTTTAAATTACGAATTTATATCGTTTGGGTGCAATTTAATGACTATTTCTTGATGATTTTGGTAGTCCACTCGAATCATTAAAGGGATATGGGTTAATTAAATGCCCAGGAGTCAGAGCGGCTTCTACGTTTTCAGTATTTCCTGTCATGGTTTTATTTTTATTATTTCATTCTGTAATTGTCACCTGATGGTGCAAATACCCTCCTTATAAGGTTTATTTTGGGTAATTAAAGTAAAGCCTTGCTCAGTGAATTGTAATAATTATAATTCTCATTCGCCTTCCAGGCGGGTAGGGATCCTTTTTGCTGTGTACGTTATTAACGCGAAAGCCGCTCCCTTCAAAAGTTAGACCAGAAGATATGTTTTACAGGGAATGCTGTCTTAAATCCTGACGGGGAGGGCGTTTACGCCACCAGTCATCTCATTAAATAACAATTTCAAAGGATGATAATGTCTCGTTCTTCACATCAAGCCAGTTTAAACGCGGGTAATCATGCGGGTGCTATTCAAGCCTTGCCGGTTATTTCATTGCTGGCACTGATTATCGCGACGGCTTTACACAGCCCGAAAGTTTACGCGGCTGAAACGACTAGCCAGGATCAAACACTGGAAGTCACGGCGGCAGCCGGTAGCAGCGAGAGCAATCAAGACACTGATTACAACGTGCCTGTTACGCGCGCAGCCACTAAATTAGCGCTGACCGCGCGTGATACACCGCAGTCTATTTCGGTCATCAGTAAACAGCGTATGCAGGACCAAAAGCTGCAGACGTTAAATGACGTTTTAACCAATACCACCGGCATCAGTGAATTCAATTCTGGCGCGAACCGCAGCAATTTCTACTCGCGCGGATTCATGATCGACAACTATCAGATCGATGGCGTGCCAGCATTGATTGATAGCGCCTGGAATCTTGGCGACACCTTGTCGGATACCGCAGTTTATGACCGGGTAGAAGTGGTGCGCGGTGCAACCGGTTTGATGACCGGTGCGGGCAGCCCGGCTGCGTCTGTGAATATGGTGCATAAGCAGGCTGACAGCAAAACGTTTCAGGGAAATCTCTCAGCCAGCTATGGCAGCTGGGATACTCAACGTTACGTTGCCGATCTTTCGGGTCCGTTGACCGAGTCCGGAAATGTGCGTGGTCGCGTGGTGGCCGGCTATCAGGATGGCGACAGCTGGTTGGATCACTATCATACGAAAAAGAAATTCCTGTATGGCACTGTTGCTGCCGATCTTACCGACTCAACCACTCTGTCTGTCGGTTACGATTATCAGGAAACCAACATTTCAGGCGCGACATGGGGCGGTTTACCGACTTTCTATGTCGACGGCAGCAAAACAAATTACTCACGCAGCACCAACCTCGCACCAGATTGGGCTTATAACAACAGCGAGTCCAAAAAGGTCTTTGCTAATCTGAAGCAGACCTTTAATAACGGTTGGGAACTCAACCTTAGCGGCTCGCATACCGAAGCCACCATGGACAGCAAGCTGCTGTATATCGACGGTTACTTTGATAAATCAACCGGCATCGGTATCGGCCCTTATGCGGGCTATGATTTGTTAGGGGGTACCGGCTATAACACCGCGAAGCGCAAAGAAGACACCGCAGATGCTTATGTGACTGGTCCGTATGAACTCTTTGGCCGTCAGCATGAATTAATGGCCGGCGTTACTTATATCCGTCAACACGATCGCTATGTTAGCGCCTCCACCAGTTTCACTTCCGCAGACGTAGGCGATTTCAATGACTGGGGCAATTATCCAGAACCGGATTGGGACGACCAGGCGCTGTCGCAGGATAATACTATTCGTCAGAAGTCTGCGTATATTGCCACCCGCGTTTCACTGGCCGATCCGCTGCATTTGATCCTCGGGGCGCGTTATACCCAATATAATGCCAACACGCTGACGCAGAATATGGAGAAGAACAATGTCACGCCGTATGCTGGCCTGATCTATGACATCAACGACACCTATTCCGCCTACGCAAGCTACACCTCGATTTTCAAACCACAGACTTATCGTAATGCGCAGGGAGCTTATTTGTCGCCCGTCACCGGTAAAAGCTATGAGACCGGGATTAAAGGTGACTGGATGAACAGCCGCGTGACGGCATCGCTGGCGGTATTCCGCATCGAGCAGGATCATCTTGGCGCAACCGATTATGCCCTGGTCTCTGGCAGCACCGATTATGCCTATTACGAGCAAAATGGCACAGTCAGTAAAGGTGTCGAGTTCGAAATCAACGGCGCGGTTACCGACAATCTGCAAATGACATTTGGTGCGACGCGTTATGTGGCCAAAGATGGTGACGATGCCGCGCTTAACCCAACGCAGCCACGCACT
The DNA here is from genome assembly GCF_002095465.1 of Pantoea rodasii. GTDB lineage: Bacteria > Pseudomonadota > Gammaproteobacteria > Enterobacterales > Enterobacteriaceae > Pantoea > Pantoea rodasii. Next base: position 771,723 of record NZ_MLFP01000086.1, read on the forward strand.
TCACTGAAACTGTTCACCCGCTATCGTTTGCCAATGCTGCAGGATCTGACGGTGGGCGGTGGTGTTAACTGGCAGACGCACACCTGGGATAACGTAGCGGGACCGGGCGGGACCTCAACGTTGTATGCAGAGCAGGGCAGTTATGCGCTGGTGGATCTGTTTAGCCGCTATCAGGTCACTAAACAGCTCTCTGTTCAGGCTAACCTGAACAACCTGTTCGACAAAACCTACAATATCGATGTCGGCAGAAATACCGTGTACGGCGAACCGCGTAACGTGACAATCTCGGCGAATTACCAGTTCTAAGCCGGTTAAATTCTCTATACAGAAAGGCCCTGCCTTAATCTGACCTCTGGAACCTTCGTGCTTAATCTGCGGAGGTTCCAGCCTTCATCAGCGTTTCCCCGTTCAAGCAAAGATGACCCTGCTACATCCCAATGAATGATGACAAGTCTCTATACTTGAGGTCATGCGTAGAAATCGAGGGGTGACTTTTGACAGCAGAATCTGAAAATATTGATGCGATAGCCTGGCGAGAACTGGATACCGCAGCGCAGGATCCCCATGCTGGGTTTCGTTATGTGAACGTCTGCACCCTCGATGCTGAATTGAAACCACAGGCTCGCATGATGGTGTTGAGACGCACGGACAGCGTAAAGCGACGGCTGGAGTTTCACACCGATATCCGTAGTGCAAAATGGCAGGAATTAGCCCTCAACCCCGCCGCAACGGTATTAGGTTTCTGCTCGCAATCGCGCCTGCAATTACGCTTGCAGGGATATTTCAAACGATATGAACCGGAAAGTGCTCTCGCGAATCAGGTGTGGGAAGGATTGCCCATTTGGACGCGCAGGAGTTATTCAGGCGGGCCGCCGGGAGACGAATCACTGTTTTCGCCCGATCAAACTCGCGATGTTGAAAGTGAGGAGAACAGGGGAGACGGTAAGCACAATTTTGGGGTGTTGGTTTTTCAGGCCGAGTCGCTCGACTGGTTTCAACTTCAGCGGAATGACAACCGCAGAGCACGACTGATCTATTCAGATACCGGCTGTCTTTCATCATTTCATTGGATCAATCCATAAAATGAGCAGATCCCGACAAGACGGTGACATCCGCTGTGCTATAAACCTTCGCTGTCCGCGTGACTTTTTGCTGCGCGTCGGCAACGCTCTGAACAGTACTGCACCTCTTCCCAGCATTTCTCCCACTTTTTACGCCAGGTCATGGGCTTATGGCACTGCTTGCAGTAGCGGACGGGCAGGGATTTTTTGTTTCCTTTAAAATCATTCATATTGTGTTGCCTGCGACGAAGTGTGCCAGCATTCATTAGTTGAATGGGGTTTTACCAAGTTTTACTCAATATTGATTTTAGAACATCACCAATTTCGCGATTAACTGGCATGCAAAATCACCATTGAATTCCTTTATTTCACAATCATTACCCGTCGCCTCGCTGACTGTATATTTCCCAAACGAAAGCCAGCCCATCATTCAGGAACTCATTTAATAACCCTACAACCCTGCGACATCCTTGCCCGGGATCGCCGCGACTAAGGATTTCGTGTAGCTGTGCTGTGGCGCGCTGAAGACCTGCTGCGGAGTGCCCGTTTCAACCACATCACCTTTGTACAGCACGATAATGTCGTCGCAGATCTGGCTAGCGACGCGCAGGTCGTGGGTGATAAAAAGAATCGATACCTGGGTTTTCTGCTGCACCTCTTCCAGCAGCGCTAATACCTGCGCCTGCACGGAAACATCCAGCGCCGACACAGATTCGTCGGCAACCAGTAACAGCGGGTCAAACATCAAAGCGCGGGCAATGCCAATGCGCTGGCGCTGACCACCGGAAAACTCATGCGGGTAGCGCTCATAGGCGCTGGGTTCCAGTCCGACCAAAGACAGCAGGCATAGCGCTTTTTCCGCACCTCTGTCGCCGTCATGCCGCCATGCGTGAGCGGGCCGACGGAGAGAATAGTCCCGATGGTGTGGCGCGGATTGAGAGAGGCGAAAGGATCCTGAAAAATCATCTGAATGAGCGGACGCAGTGGGCGGAACTCCACTTCGGGGATCGGCACAATATCGCGGCCGTCAAAACGGATTTGACCTGAGTCAGCGGCAAGCAGCTTTACTAACAAGCGTCCGAGCGATGACTTGCCGGATCCGGACTCGCCCACCACGCCCAGCGTCTGCCCTTTGCGCAGTATAAAGCTGACGTTATTCAGGGCGCGCACCTCTCGGCCCCGGGTGAAAAATCCGGAAGATTTACGATAGGTCTTACACAGGTCAACCGCCTCCAGCACGATGGGCTGGTGGTCTTTGCGCACGCGCTCGTCCTGACGCAGATGTGGCACGGCGGCAATCAGCTGTCGAGTGTAACAATGAGCGGGGGAGCTAAGCACCTTTTCAGCCGGACCCTCTTCCACAATCTGTCCGCTGCGCATCACAATCACCCGGTCGGCGATTTCCTGCACCACGCCAAAATCGTGGGTGATAAACATCACGCTCATCTGCTTACGCGTTTGCAGGGTGCGGATCAGCTGTAAAATCTGCGCCTGGGTGGTGACGTCGAGCGCGGTGGTCGGCTCATCAGCAATCAGCACATCCGGATCCAGCGCCAGCGCCATGGCGATCATCACGCGTTGGCGCTGACCGCCTGACAGGTTAAAGGGATACTGATGCTGCACGGTCTCGGGCTCCGGCAGCCCGACCTCGGCCAGCAGCGACAGCACCTTCTTCTGGCGCAACGGTGGCGTGCCTTCATTATGCGCTTCCATCACCTCGGCAATCTGCTTGCCGATGGTCATAATTGGATTCAGTGCCGACAGCGGGTCCTGGAAGATAATGGCGATGGATTTGCCCTGCAGGCTGCGTAGCAGTGCGGGCGAAGCGGTCAGCAAATCAACGTCGTTAAGGCGCATCTCGCCCTGGGTGACAGCCAGCGCGGGCGGTAGCAGTCCCATCGCCGCATGTGCCGTCACCGACTTGCCCGATCCGGACTCGCCGATAATACACAGCATCTCCCCGGGCATCAGGTCAAAAGAAATATCCTCTACCGCGCAGGCGCGATCCATCCCTTTGGGTAATGAAACCGTTAAATGACGAACCGATAATAAAGCCGACTGAGGCTGGGCCATATATACTCTCGCACTGAAAAGTGGTCGGTAAGATAAATTAGCATCGGTATTAAGTAGCCGGAAAGATCGTTTTATTATGGTGCGGTGTAAATTAACTGTTCAGGAAGTAATCACAAAATCCTATGGAAAAATTAGTTGTGACTGTCCACTAAATCCATTAATACTGAATTCGCAGTCACGAATTATCCGGTTAGCCCTGAAGCCCGCGAGGTGGAACGATGACGGAAGTTGCCCGTGAAACTGAATCTGAAACCGCCGCTTTTCATGACCTGGGCGGCCTCGAAAGCCTGTTAAGTTTTTATATCCGCAGCATCAATATTGCCGTCTCCCGCGATCTCGATAACAAACTTTCCGGCCTGGATGTGGCTAAGGGAACTGGGAAAATCAGTACCTTATTGATTGTCTCCCGCCATCCAGGCATTCGTCCCTCTGCCATTGCCGACCTGATCATGCGTGACCGTTCTTCAATGGGACGTCTGGTCGATAAAATGGTGCAGCAGGGGCTGGTGATGCGCCAGAGCGACCCGGAAGACCAGCGTTCACAGGCCCTGTATCTGACTGGCAAGGGTCACAAACTGGCGCAGAACGTGGTGGCGTTAACTCAGCAGCAAGACCGTGAATTCTTTCATATGGTCAGCGAGGATGAAAAAACGCTGATGCTCAATCTGTTTAATAAAATAATGTGCTGGCATCGTCAGCTACGCAGCGACATTCGATTTTTTTAGCTGAGTTATTTATTTCATCTCTCATTTGATCAGAGTGCTAAATACTCTGTGAAGGCTCTCGGCTTTTATCAATGAAATATTAAACTGGGAAATAAGATAATGCCTGGTCCGCGAGTAGTGCCGGTACACGGCGATGAAGTGTTACCGAAACGTGTTGATGTGGTCGTGATTGGCGGCGGGATTATTGGCACCACAACGGCACTGGAGTTGGCCGAGCAGGGGCTGCGCGTGGCGTTGTGTGAAAAGGGGCAGATTGGGCATGAACAGTCGAGCCGGAACTGGGGCTGGGTGCGTATCTCGCGCCGTGACCCGCGTGAAATTCCTTTGATGGCACAAGCACTTTCAATCTGGCAGTCGCTCGACCAGCGCATTGAAGCCGACACGGGTTATACCCGCGCGGGCATCGTGTTTGCCTGCCATAACCAGGAACAGATTGATCAGAACCAGCAGTGGTTGCAGCAGGTGCAGGGCTATCCGGTCACCTCGAAAATGCTTGATGCCGGGCAGTTTAATCAAAAATTTCCCGATAACCGCATTGGGGCCGTAGGCGCGCTGTATACCCCGGAAGATGGTCGCGCCGAGCCGCAGAAAGTGGCTCCGGCGATAGCCGAAGCGGCAAGACGCAACGGCGCATTTATTCTCACCGAATGTGCGGTACGGGGTGTTGAAACTTCTGCCGGGCATGTCTCCTCAGTCATCACCGAACGCGGCGAAATCGCCTGCCAAAGCGTGGTGCTGGCGGGCGGGGCGTGGTCTTCACTTTTTACCTCACGCCATGATTTGCGTCTGCCGCAGCTCAAGGTGATCAACAGCGTGATCCGTACAGCGCCGTTAGAGGGCCCGACCGAGGCGCTGTGGTGCCATGGATTCGCCATTCGCAAGCGCCAGGACGGGGGATATACCGTGGCGTCTGGTCACGAAAACCTCTCGGATTTAGTGCCGGACGCGTTCCGCTACGCACGCGATTTTCTCCCCGCGTTAAAAAGCGAATGGCGCTCGTTGCGCTTTCGCCTGGGTAGCCGCTTTCTCGATGAAGCGCGTCTGGATCGCCGCTGGAAGATGGATCGCGCCTCGCCGTTTGAATACTGCCGCGTTCTGGATCCTATCCCCTCTTATGCGATGGCCGATCGCGCCCTGGCGCACCTTCAGCAGCATTTGCCAGCGTTTCAACCGGCAAAGGTCGCGCAGTATTGGGCGGGCTGCATCGACGTGGTGCCAGATGCCGTGCCGGTGATTTCCGCCGTCGATAGCAAACCCGGTTTCTTTATCGCCACCGGATTTTCCGGTCATGGTTTTGGCATTGGCCCCGCTGCCGGGCGCTTGATGGCCGACCTGGTGCTGGGGCGTTCGCCGATCGTTGATCCGCATGCGTTTCGTTATTCGCGTTTTTCAGATGGCTCAAAAATAGAAATTCTCAGCGGCGTTTGACGCCCGCATTAACCTGACCAGAGGAATCCAGATGACTAAAAAGTTTGATGACATGCTGCCGCATCTCTCCCGACGTAAAGCGCTGACTTACCTTGTGGTTGGGGCGGCTTCGGCGGCGCTGCCGCCGATGTTCAGTTTCGGTGAGGCCTTTGCCGCGGCAGTCGCGACACCCACCATGCGCAAAGGCCAGATGGTGATCGGCTTCTCACAGGAACCAACGGTATTCAACCCGCATCTGCCACACATCGAAGTCGATGAGGGCATTCACTTCAGCATTTTCGACCCGCTTTTTGCCATCAACGACAAAGGCGATTTTACGCCGTCTCTGGCGAAGGAAGTACCAACGGTGGCGAACGGCGGTATCTCAGCCGATGGTTTACAGTTCCATATCAAGCTGCGCGAAGGGGTGAAGTGGCACGACGGCAAGCCGTTCACTGCCGAGGACGTGAAGTTCACGCTGGAGTTACTTGTCGACCCGGATTTTCGCAGCTGGCGCAAAACCGGGCACGAGCTGGTACGCGACATCAAAGTCATCTCGCCGACTGAAATCAGCTGGCGCATGGATAAGCCGTTTGCGCCTTATCCGGCTATCCTCGCTTCCACCTTTATTGTGCCGCAGCACATTCTCGGTCCGGTAAAAGACAAAAACAGCGCGCCATTTAACAACGCGCCGATCGGAACCGGGCCGTTTAAGTGGCAGCAGCGCGTGCCCGGTGACCACATTGAACTGGTCGCGAATACCGACTACTTCACTGGTGGGCCAGGGCTGGAGCGAGTGGTGTACAAATACATTCCGGACCTCAATGTGATGTATACCCAGTTTGCCTCTGGCGATATCGATGTGGTCGGGCTGCAATGGATTTCGGCTGATCATTATGACGATGCAAAAAAACTGCCGGGCAAAATAGTGGACGTTTCCTCCAGCTCAACTATCGAGAACTTCGCCTTTAACCTGGGGCGCCCGCAATTCCAGGAGCTGGAAGTGCGCCAGGCGATCTATTACGCCATCGACAAGCAGACGATTATCGATTCGCTCTACTACGGCCTGCCAAAACCAACTGAAACCTATATGCCGCCCGGATCCGCTTACTTCAATCCGAATCTGGCGAAACACGAGTACAGCCCTGACAAGGCCAAAGCGCTGCTTGATAAAGCGGGCTGGAAACCTGGTTCCGATGGCATCCGCCAGAAAAATGGCGTGCGCCTGGCGTTCACCAATTCCACGACCGCGGGCAATCATTTGCGCGAGCAGATGCAACAGTTCTTGCAGCAGTCATTCCAGGATATTGGCATCGAGATGAAGATCGCCAATCTGCCACCGGCGGTGATGTGGGGCGAATACTGGATGATGTCGAAATTCGATACGGTGATCGTCGGTATGAGCTTCCTCACTGGGGCCGATCCGGATACCTCCGACTATCTGCGGTCGACCTCGGTCCCGGCGAAAGGCGGCGCGGGACAGAACACCTTCCAGTATCAGAGCAAAGCGGTTGACGATCTGCTCACCAAAGGCAGCACGCTGTTTGTACCGGAGGAGCGCAAGGCGGTCTACAACCAGATCCAGGAGATCGTGCGCCACGATATGCCGTTCCTGCCGCTGTTCCCGTTTGCCAACGTGCGTGGCCACAAGCAGGGTGCAACCAATGTCATCCCTAACGTTAACGTGCGCATCGACAGCTGGAATGTCGCTACCTGGTACTGGGCGTAACGCCATAAGAGAGGTTCTATGCTGGGCTTTCTGCTTCGGCGAATGGGCCAGAGCGTGATACTGCTGTTTCTGGTGTCGCTGATTGGTTTTGCCGCGCTGACGCTGGCTCCTGGCGGGCCGCTGTCACAGTACGCGCTGACGCCGGGCATGAGCCAGCAGGCGTTAGATCGTCTGGCCGAGCAGATGGGCCTTAATCGCCCGCTGCCGGTGCAGTACTGGGACTGGCTGACGCACCTGCTGCGCGGCGACTGGGGGCGATCCTATCGTGATGGGCAGCCGGTGCTTACGGTAATCTTTTCTCACGTACCCGCTACGCTGCTCCTGATGGTCACTTCGACCATTTTGGCGGTCAGTATTGGCGCCTGGGTCGGGGTGAAAAGCGCAGTGAAACGCTACAGCCTGTTTGATGATGTGGCAACCATGGCCTCGATGATCGCCCTTTCGATCCCGACATTCTGGTTCGGACTGGTGGCGATCTACATTTTCGCGCTCAAGCTGCAGTGGTTCCCGGCCGGCAATATGTACACCGTCGGCGATGGCTCCTTTACCGATGTGTTGCACCACCTGGTGCTGCCGGTGATGGTGCTGACCTTCGTCGACGTCGCCGTCTGGAGCCGCTATATGCGCAGCGCCACGCTGGAAACCATCAACCAAGACTTTGTGAAAACGGCACGCGCCAAAGGGCTGTCACCACGGCGCGTATTGTTGCGCCACGTGGTGGGTAACGCGCTGTTGCCGATGATTGCGCTGGCCGGGATGCAGCTGCCGATGATTCTCGGCGGCGCGCTGGTGGCAGAAACCGTGTTCACCTGGCCGGGCATGGGGCGCCTGTTCCTGGACAGCCTCGGTTACAGCGATTATCCGGTGGTCATGGGGCTGCTGATGTTCTCAGCGATGATGGTGCTGCTCGGCAATCTGGCGGCGGATGTTATCACCGCCATGGTCGATCCTCGCATCCGTCCGGCTTAAGGAGCAAATGATGTCTGCAACTTCTGTTATGAACCCCGATGCGGGCGCTTCACGCTGGTGGCACAACCGCACGTTGAAACGCTTTATGCGCCACAAGCTGGCCTGCACCGGTCTGATTTTAATCGTACTGATGGTGCTGGCCTGCGCATTTGGCCCACTGCTGCTGCCGTTTGACGATCTGCATATCGACCTGCGCAATCGCTTTGCGCCGCCATTCACCGGCTGGCACCTCCTGGGCACCGACCCACTTGGGCGTGACACCCTTGCGCGCGTGCTGATGGCAGGGCGCATCTCGCTGCTGGTCGGCTTCTTCGCCATGCTGCTCAGTATCGCCTTCGGTGCCACCATCGGCATCGTCGCGGGTTATTACGGCGGTCGCACGGGCAACGTGCTGATGCGCATTGTTGATGCTTTTCTCTCTTTCCCCAGCGTGTTTCTGCTGCTGGCGCTGGCGGCATTTCTCAAACCCAGCCCAATGATGATCACTGTAATCATCGCCATTACCAGCTGGATGGAAGTGGCGCGCATTGTTGAAACCGAAGTGCGATCCCTGCGCGAGCGCGAGTTTATTCTGGCGGCGAAAATGCTCGGCCTCTCCGGGCGCTGGATCATGTTTCGTGAACTGCTGCCCAATGTGGTCGGGCCGATTATCGTCGCCGCCACGCTGACCGTGGCGCGTGCCATTTTGCTGGAAGCCTACATTAGCTTCCTTGGCTACGGCATCCAGCCACCGCTGCCAAGCTGGGGCAATATGCTGAACGGGGCGCAACAATATCTGGTACGTGCGCCCTGGCTTGCTCTGGCTCCAGGTCTGGCGATCACCCTCGCGGTGACCTGTTTTAACTGTATTGGTGACGGCCTGCGTGATGCGCTAGATAGCCGCAGCCAGCATTAATCGGAGATCGTGAGCATGGCGCGTTTTTCCCCGTTTGAGCAGTCGTTGTGGTTTGCCACGGCCGCACCCGCCCCGGATAGCCATGTGCTGGCGGGTGAGGTGCAGGCCGATGTCTGCGTGGTCGGCGGTGGCTACACCGGATTGACCACCGCGCTGGAACTGGCGCAGCAGGGCGTGACAGTGGTAGTGCTGGAGGCACAGGAAGCAGGTTTTGGCGGTTCCGGGCGTAACGCCGGGCACTGCACGCCGACCTTTACCCACTTCAGCCTGCCTCAGTTACACAAACTGCTCGGCGCGCCCTGGGCAGAGCGGCTCATTGCCCGCCAGACGCAGGCCAATCAACGTGTGACAGCGATGATCGACCGCTATCAGATTGAGTGTGAATGGCAGCAGAACGGCTATATTCAGGCGGCAGCGTATCCTGGCGCACTGAAAACCATTGCTGAGAAGGTGCGTGACTATAACGCCGCTGGAGCGAACACCCGATTGTTGACGGCGAAGGAGGCCGAAGCGATGAGCGGCAGCCCGCGCTTTTACGGCGGCTGGTATCACCCTGAAGGTGGGCACCTTAATCCGCTCGGCTATGCACGCGGACTGGCGCGCGCGGTGCAACAGGAGGGGGGCGCGTGTATACCGGTTCGGCAGTCAGCGAGGTAGTGAAACACGGTCAGCGTTGGCGGGTAAAAGCCGCGCAAGGCAGCGTGCTGGCGGAGAAGGTGATTTTCGCTACCGGGGCTTACACCGTGGCGGGTTGGCCGCAGCTGGAGCATAGTTTTAAGATCATGAAAGTATTTGTCGCCGCCACCCAACCGCTAAGCGCCGCCACTCGCCACAGCGTATTGCCAGACAACACCACTCTCCATGACGGGCGCGGTGATATCTATGTCTACAAGTACAACGCCGAAGGGCGCATCGTCGCTTCCATGTTTCCGATGGGACAACGCGGGCGCGATATGACGCTGACGCACCAGATTATGAGCGAGCGCCTGAAGTGGTTGCATCCGCAGATAACAGAACAGCTGCGCTGGGATTATCTGTGGTTTGGCGAGTTGGATATGCAACAGCGAACCATTCCACGCCTGTACCAGTTGGCGCCGGGTGTTGTCGCGGTAACCGGGCTTTCCGGGCGTGGTGTGCCGACCGGTAGCATGCTCGGTTCGATCCTCAGCGAGTGGGCACTCGACATACCAGAAACCAGCTGGCGCTAAAAATCGAACCGCTGCACCGCGCACCCTTCTGGATGGGTTTCGGTCCGCAACTCACGCTGCGTTGGTATCGCAGCCGCGACTGGTTGCGCAGCAAGTTACAAGGAGCGGCGTTGCCGCCTTATTCATGATAAACGGGGGATCAAAGATGGTAGCGACAACACAGCGCGTGGCTATGATCAGCGGAGCCAGCCGGGGGATCGGTGCGGCGATTGCCACCGAATTACTTGATGCGGGATGGGCGGTGAGTCTGGGCTGCAGAGCACCGCAGGAGGTCAGCAATCCTCAACCAGACAGTCAGATAAACTGCCGCTATGACGCATTAGACCCCACCAGCGACGAAGACTGGATCACCCAGACGCTGGCGAAATTTGGCCGTATTGATGCGTTGATCCATAACGCCGGAGTGATGATCCCACGTTCTGTGCTGGAGGCCAGCGACGAAGAATTCGATACCCAATTCTCAGTCAACGTCAAAGCGCCGATGCGTCTCACCCGCAAAGCCTGGCAGTATCTGGCGCTCAGCGGGCAGGGGCGGGTGGTGATGCTGGTGTCGCTTTCCGGAAAGCGGGTAAAGTCGGCGCAGTCCGGGCTTTACGCGATGAGCAAGTTTGCCGCACTGGCACTGGCTCACGCCCTGCGCAGGGTCGGTGATCAGGATGGCATTCGCGCCACCGCTATCTGTCCCGGATTTGTCGCCACCGATATGGGCACTGCACTGACCGAGATTCCGGCGGAAAAAATGACGCAGCCAGAAGATATTGCCGTGCTGGTACGCACTTTGTTGATGCTACCGAACAGCGCCAGTATCGCAGAAATTCCGGTTAACTGGACGGTTGAAGACCAGTACTAGAGGCAAAAATATATGGGACCGAATGTAGAGTTAGTCAGCTCGTCGCCGGACTTCCCGACGCAGACAGAAGTGGTGGTGATTGGCGGTGGGATTATCGGTGTAGCCACCGCGTTGTCGCTGGTATCACGCGGTATCCCGACGGTTTTGCTGGAGAAAGGGCGCGTGGCGGCCGAACAGTCGAGCCGCAACTGGGGCTGGTGCCGCCGTACCGGGCGTGACCTGCGTGAGCTGCCGCTGATTAACCTCAGCATGCAACTGTGGGGCGAAATGAACCAGCGCGTGCAGCATGATACCGGCTTTGCCATCACCGGGATTGCCTATGCCGCGCGCTCCGAAGCACAGTGGCAGCGCTACCAGCAGTGGTGCCGTGAGGCGCAGCAGCAGGATATTCACAGCGAACTGCTCGATGGGGCAAAGCTGAAGTCGCGTTTCTCTGGCCTACAGGGGGATTTTAACGGCGCTTTGTTTACCGCGCTGGATGGTCGTGCCGAACCGCAGAAGGCTGCTCCGGCGATGGTGAAAGCGGCTCAAGCGCAGGGGCTTAATCTGCAGCAGCACTGCGCGGTCCGCAGTATCGAACGCGCGGGGGGAAAAGTGAGTGAGGTTGTGACGGAGCGCGGCATTATTCGCTGTCAATCCGTGGTGGTCGCCGGCGGTGCGTGGTCGCGGCTCCTGATGCAGGGCTGTGGCCTGACGCTCCCGCAGCTCAAGGTGCTGAGCACCGTGTTGCGCACCGGGCCGACCGATTACGACCCTGGCATCTGCGTAAGCTTTGGCAAGGTCGCGCTGCGTAAACGGCAGGACGGCGGGCTGACGGTCGCCACTTCTGCGACCAGCATCAGCGATATCACGCCAGACAGCCTGCGCTTTGCACGCCAGTATATGCCCGCCTTTCGCGCCGAGCGGCAGAATATTAATCTGCGTCTCGGCAGCCGTTTCTGGCAGGAGTTGACGCGCTGGCAGCCGGGCACGCCGGATAAAATCTCACTCTATGAACGTATCCGCGTGCTGGCTCCACAGCCGGAAGCGACGGTGGTGAACACCATCGCCAGTAACCTGGTGCAGACGTTGCCGCAGTTGGGGACATTACCTATCGAACAGAGCTGGGGCGGCTATATCGATACCCTGCCAGATGCCATTCCGGTGATTTCTGCTATCGGCAACCAGCCTGGCCTGTTCCTCGCCACCGGATTCTCTGGCCATGGTTTTGGCATCGGTCCGGGGGCCGGGCAACTCATGGCCGACCTGGTGACCAGTAGCACGCCGTCGGTGAATCCGCACGCATTCCGTTTTAGTCGTTTCACCGATGGCGAAGTGGTTCGGGCCCAGCACTGGCTGTGATAATGGGCTGAACGGTAGCCTGCCACGTCATTCAGATGGGTTGCATATAATGGGCTTTTAATAAAGTTGGCGACAACACCCTTACTTGAATGGTGTTAACTTAGGTGAAACCAGCGCAGCGCTGCTGCTACCAACGTTAAGGGATAAAGATGAGTCAACTGTTTAGTGCCGTAAAGATTGGAGAGCTTGAGCTGGAGAACCGCATCGTGATCGCCCCGATGTGCCAATACTCCGCCGACGCGGGATGCGCCAGCAGCTGGCATCGCATCCATTTAGGTTCATTGGCGCTGTCTGGCGCAGGATTGCTGATTCTGGAAGCCACCGCCGTTGAAGCGCCAGGTCGTATCTCGCCGGGAGATCTCGGGCTGTGGGATGACAAGACAGAAGCCGCGTTAAACAGCGTGCTTTCTGACATTCGCGCCTGGTCACCAATCCGTCTGGGGATCCAGCTGGGCCACGCCGGGCGTAAAGCATCATGCCGTGCGCCATGGCAGGGAGGGCATCAACTGCCGGAGAGTGAAGGTGGCTGGCAAACTGTTGCTCCTTCAGCGCTTGGTTTTGCGGAGCAGGATCATGCACCGACCGCACTGGATGAAGCGGGGCTGGTGCGCATCAAACAGGCATTTGTGGATAGCGCGCAACGTGCGGTGCGTTTAGGTATTGAGCTGATTGAGATCCATGCAGCTCACGGTTATCTGCTGCACCAGTTCCTGTCGCCGCTAAGTAACCAACGACAGGACCAATACGGTGGTTCGCTGGAGAATCGTTTACGTTTCCCACTTGAGGTGTTTGCGGCGGTACGTGCTGCTGTGCCAGCTTCGATTCCGGTTGGCGTGCGTCTCTCTGCCACCGACTGGGTTGACGGTGGCTGGGATGTTGAGCAATCCATTGTGTTTAGCCAGCAACTGGAAGCGCAGGGCTGTGATTATGTGCATGTGTCCAGCGGTGGGCTATCGCCACGGCAAACCATCACTGTGGGGCCGGGATATCAGCTGCCGTTCGCACGCGATATTCGCCAGCAGGTGAAGATTCCAGTCATCGGCGTGGGCTTGATTACCGATCCGCAGCAGGCAGAATCGGTGGTGGAGCAGGGTGACGCCGATCTGGTCGCGTTGGGTCGTGCCGTGCTCTACAACCCGCACTGGCCATGGCAGGCTGCTGCCGCGCTGAATGCGCAGGTCAAGGTTCCGTCACAATATTTGCGTTCTGAACCGCATGGCGTGAAGGGCACGCTGGTTTAATTTTAATTAGCCTGGTGGCTCTGCATTCGGAGCCGCCAATCGTTCTTAAGATTGTAAACCTTCCGGACATCATACCTTTCTGCAACAGCTAAAACTTCCCTGGGCAACGCTCCTGCAGGATCAAACATATGCTGATGCGAAGCAGGCACGTGAAATTAAGATTTATCGCATAGGCTATATGTTTGCATCTCTAAGGCCTGTATGAGAGGGTTATCCATTGTTTCAAAAGGAATAATTTCATGACGTCGGGACTTGAAACTGCTGATGAGATTGGTCGTTATTATGCCTTTGACTCACGCTTGCCGCCGGGTGAGTTTTTTGAAATTCGTCCGCGATCTCTACCCCATAATGCCAAACCGATTACTGATGACCAACTCGGCATGTGTATTGGCTACTCTGTTGCACAGGCTCCTGGCTTATGGCGTATTTATGACACTGAGGGCAAGTTTGTTCGCTTGGAAGAGGCTGCTTTAGAAGAACCCCTTATTGATCCGATTGATATTGCGTTACTAGCCGCGGGTGTTTTTCGTATTTTCTTTGCGGGTAGGGCGTTGTTGCAAAGTGAGGTCAGAGCTGCTTTAACCGTCAAACTAAGCCAAAGTACCGTCAACTTTTTACGTGGTAGATTGAAGATTGGACTATCCGCACGAAATCTAAAAATGACGGAAACTGCAGCAAAGCACATGTACAACCCGGGACGCTATGTGCCCTTACAGATTCAGGAGAAGGCTATACGCTATGGTAGCCGCACCGCAGACCCCCGCAAATCTCCGGGGCTGTTTCGTTACGAAACCACAATGTACCGATTGTTAGAAGACAAGTCGCGTAAGGGGTATTATTCCCACAAACGCTATACGCTAGAAGTTATTGTGCGTGAAAAAGATTGGACGATAACGCATTTCCTATATAAGTGATGGGATTTTAAATGATTGAAATTGTCAGCGGTGCCAGAATTTTGAGGCTTTCACCTTTCGAAAGGGAAAATACGCCTGATACGCCAGAGTATGACTGGATCAATACCTATATTGAGTACCAACTCCCTGAGTTAAAAACGCAATTTCAAGCATCGTTTACAGCTGGGGAACTGGCGGATTTAAAAAGTGATCTCAGCGCCATGTATCAATGCTTACTCGACGAAACTGACCATCAAGATATTGTGTTCGAGAGCATGGAAAACCAACTGAATATTCATTTTATTAATATTCTCCATGGTTCTGTCGCTATAGAACTAACTTTGCGACCTGAGAACTCAGCTGAAAGTGTGATAGTTAAAGATTCGTTTGGAATTGACCAAAGTTATTTTCCCGCACTGTTATCCGGTCTGGATGAAATGATTCATTGGGGAAAATAAGGTTGATTTGCAAATTGAGTACATATATATCGGTAGTGTGCATGCGCATTGGCGCTGTTAGATTTACGTGCTGCATTATTGTTCACTGAAGCCATCTTCAATCCCTTCGAAACACCCCCATTCTTACTATCAGTTGTCGTCATTTACCTGTTATGGGAGCCGAGATGAAAACCTCATCGCGGATGCAGTAAGGGTTTAGACAGCAAAGTCACTAGCTGATCATAAAATTTGGGAAAGGCGACTTGCTGGTTAAAATCCATTCAACTTAATTCACTGGAAAAACGGATTGATCGGTATCATTGAGTCACAGTTTAACAATAATGCTAATAATTATCATTTCTATTAATTTTAAATTACTTGTCGATGAACTCTGCTCATACTTCTCAACATCGGGGCGCGGCCCTAGCCTTCTCCGCTCAACAGGCTTCTTCTGTATTTACCTCATTTCCAGCTCGCTGGCAGCGCCTTTAAAGGTGCCACGCCGCGCTACAGCCAGCATGATTTCCAGTTCAGTAATACCCGTTCGGCTCATTGATTATTCCGTTTAACGTAATACCCCTTGCAGGGTTTAGCGGATTATTCCCGCGCACAGGACATGATAATTTTCCTGCCAATTCATCTTAGGAGCAGAGTCATGCACGTTATCGAACATATCTACATTAATGGCACTTTTGTTACCCCTGCCGGCGACGAATGGCTGGATATTATCAAGCCTGCCGATGGCAGCGTTATGGGTAAAGCGCGTCTGGCAAATGAGCAGGATGCCGAACGCGCCATAGATGCTGCACATGCAGCGTTTCCCGCATTTTCGCGCACTTCGGTGACGGAGCGTATCACGCTGCTGGAGCAAATGTATGACGCGGTAAAAAGCTGTGAGACGGATCTGCATGCCGCCATTCTTGAAGAGTATGGCGCACCCTCATCGCGATCGCAGTGGATGGCAAGCTATCCAGCGGACGTCATTCTCCAGGTTATCGAAGAACTGAAGCAGTATCCATTTATACAGCAAGCCGGCGCGCCCGTGTCCAGATGCTACCGCTCGGCGTAGCCGGACTCATTACCCCATGGAACAGCAACGCCGGCTTTATTTGCCATAAGCTGGCGACTGCGCTGGCAGCGGGTTGCACGACAGTGATTAAGCCCAGTGAATATAGCCTGCTCCAGACCGAGGTAATCACCAAGGCGTTGCACCGCGCCGGGCTGCCTGATGGCCTATTCAACATCGTCACCGGTCGCGGCGATCAGGTCGGTAATGCCATCAGCCGCAGTGCGCAGGTAGCAAAAATTTCCTTCACCGGGTCAACCGCCACCGGCAAAGCCATTTTGCGCACGGCCGCCGAGACCTTCAAACGCGTCACGCTCGAGTTGGGCGGTAAATCACCGACGCTGATCCTGCCGGATGCCGATGCTCCTACCGCTGCAAGACTTGCCGTTCAGGCCGGATTTATCAATAGCGGACAAGCCTGTATTGCTGGCACGCGCATTCTGGTGCCTGAAGCCCGCAAAGCCGAGTTCGAACGTGCACTGACGGCAGAAGTTGAGGCACAGCATTCTGGCGATCCCGCCGATGACAGCACCACCATCGGCCCAATGATCAATGAAAAGCAGTGGCAACGGGTTCAGAACTATATTGGACTCGGCGAGCAGGAAGGGGCGCGCCTGTTAAGCGGAGGGCCAGGACGACCGGATGGGTTAACCCACGGTTGGTATATCAAGCCCACGCTGTTCACTGACGTGAACTCGCAGATGCGCATTGCACGCGAAGAGATCTTTGGGCCGGTGCTCAGCATCATCAGCTATTGTGATGAAGCTGAAGCAATTGCGATCGCTAACGATACGGAATATGGCCTGTCTGCGCTGGTGATCGGCGCAGATGAGCAGCATGCGCGTGACGTGGGTGAGCAGATTCTGGCGGGTAGGGTGATGATCAATACGCTGACGCACGAACCCCGCGCTCCTTTTGGTGGCTTTGGACATTCCGGAATGGGGCGGGAAATGGGGCAGTGGGGTATCAGTGCCTTTCTGGAACCGCGCGCGGTGACGGTTGCATAAACCGATAAGGTGCGCAGAAATGCGCATCCTGCAATCATGGCGGCGGTGCAAGTAAGGCCGCCATCAAAAGCGACCTCCATTTACATGTTTCAAATGATGCACAGGGCGCGGAGACGCTGATAACATCGGTCAAAAAATGGAGCATTTTGGGTTCACAGGCGGCAGCACGTTCCTTGTGTCGCCATCAGCACAACTCGAATGCCAGCTCTCGCCCACATCATCTAAACCTTCGGTGATATCCATTAACCAGACACCCAAACGTTTTAGCTTGCCGATAGTCTTCTCCAGAACAACAGCATAACGTGGGCGCGTAACCGGTTCGGTGCACTGCACATCTTTCTCATTCAACACTTGCCAGGCTGCCAACCTCACTTTATAGACCACATCATGATTCAGCAGGTATTGCAGTGCCTTGATGCTGTGATCGCTTTCCTGCGCTTTCAAGACGGCGATTAACTTCAGTCGTTTATTAAAATCTGTTTTATCCTTCATGAGGATGTCGATTTCTTCTGGTTGCACTCCATCCCCTAAATTGAATAGCCAATGTTCACAAACGTAAGCGGCGGGGCGTTTTACACACATCTCCGACCGCCTGGTCGATGCCACCACGCTGGCAATTAGCAAACATTACCACTCCTTCGTTAACCCATATGAATCTTCTTGGCGTTCATTCGGGTCAGCGTTTAGTGGTTCATAAAAGTGGTTTGCTTGCACAGCATTGCACGTTAAGTTAACAATAATTATTTCAAGTCATAATGTTTTACAAACTCACAAGGATTTCGTGAACATGAAGAAGTTGCTTTACCCCATATCCATGATCTTAATCGGTGTTGTTGTCACACTGGTATCACTTTTCATACTCCTGGCATTCAACAAAGCTATTCCGGCAAGTAAAGAGTATCAACAAGAATGTACAAAGCTGACTGTCTCACAAATCAAAACCAGTTTCATCAAGTCATGGTTCAGAACGGCCGCTGAGGGTGAAGAAATGGATTCGATTGGATTGTCCAGCATTCGGTTTGAGACAAAACCAACGTTTTCCGACAACAGTTGGTCAGGTGAATTGAAGGTGCTTGGGGAAAAAGGGCACTACTCTGCGCATGTTTATTTGGATTGTTATAACGGATATTTTGATTATAGCGGTTCATTCGAAAATGAACCCTGACCTAAAAAGCAGTCATTACGCATTTCAGGTCAGGGAATATGTTTTTGCTGCCTTCCAGCAGTTCTGCTGCGCGGTGAGTGGTAAGGCGGCGCTCGATGACATCCTGAATGACTTTGACGCGATTAATCTCTTTCAACGTAAATACCCCTGAGCTATCTGCGATCACGGCAAGCCTCCCGGTAGTTTTACTGACTGAAAACGACGCTGTGAGAGGTACCATAACGCGGTCATGTTTATTGAGCCACAGGCGGACATTACTATTGGGGTGCTACAACCAAAGTGCGCATAATCATGATTATGTTAAATTAAGTGTTGATAACTCTATCCAAGCTGAGCTGCCATCATCAACCACTCTCCTCTGACTTATCAGTTCGCTGAGCATTGCTTGATAACCACATACAATCAAATTTCACATTTTAAATGGCTGCTCTGGGGTTTTGCCGTTCAATTCACTCTGAAGCCCGACTAATAACGACTTTAATCTATCTCCTGCATAACTTAGAAATTCAGCACGCCCTAGAGTTTTGTCAAAAAATGGCTGAGGTAAAAAACGCTTCATTTTGTTGTAAAAAACGACCGTAACCTACCACACTTCGCATGCCTGCAAGTTCTGCAGATTCCAAAGCTTTACCAACTAGTTCGGCAAAGTTAACCTTTTTATTCATCCTGAAGCTCCGTTTTATCGACTAAATGAGTGGCTTCGTCAAGTACACATGAAAACCACTTTTATGGGGTATTCATGTGTACTTAATCAGCTCACCACAGCCAGCCCATCAGCCAATTCTCCCCATAACGATCAAGAAAAAACGCGCAAAACACCATCAAAACGCGACGGCGCCACGTCGATTTTCTACGGTTAGTCCTCACATAAAATCTCAGAATTCACGTAGCGACGCCTAATAAACTGATTATTGCCATGCATAACGTTATCAACATTGCCCAGAGGTCTAGAATTCCGCACCGCCGTCCAGCGTTTTTTCGCCATCAACTACAGTTAACTTATTCAATCCTTGGCAGAAAATTCAGCATCATGCCCTTTTCTCTGACTTCGCATTTGTTTGCACGGTTACGCTTGTTGATCTCGATGGCGGCCGGAGTGACCTGCTATTTTTTACTGCCCACGCAATTGGGGATTTTGCAACGCGTGTTGATTGGCTGGAATGTGCTGGCGTGGCTCTATCTGTGGTTTATCTGGTTTCGCATGTTGCGCACCGATGCTGGAGAAATTAAACGCATCGCCCAGATGCAAGATCAGAGCGCTGCCCTGGTGCTGGGAATGGTTATTGTGGCTTGTATGATCAGTATCGTGGCGATCATGAGCGAGCTGCCGGCGTTGAAACATCTCAGTGGCACGCCGCGCGCGCTTCATCTTTTGCTGACCGCCATGACGCTGATTGTCTCATGGGCACTGCTGCCTAGTTCGTTTGCGATGCACTATGCCCATCAGCACTATTTACATCGTAGCAAAAACGTCACACCGATGATCTTCCCTGAAAAACCCGACGAACCCGCGTATTGGGATTTTCTCTACTTCTCTTTCACTATCGCTGTGGCCTCGCAGACCGCAGATGTGGCAACGGGCACCACCGAAATGCGCAAGCTTGCGCTGCTGCAATCGGTGATCTCGTTTATCTTCAATCTGGCCATTCTCGGACTGTCGGTGAATGTCGGGGCCGGACTGCTGAGTTAAAAAAACTAACGACGACCTTTAATGACCGATGCAGACCAGTTGAAATCACTGACTTCACTTGCCGATTGCGCTTCAGGTTTCTTACGACGCGGCGGTGCTTTTTTTGCTTTATCGGCTTTGGCTTTTTCTTTCGCCAACTTAACTGTCATCACTTGCTGGCGCGCGTCGGCGGTGTATTCCTTTTCTTTTTTCGCATCAGGCTCTTTACCACTGCGCTGCCGATGTTTCTCCATCAAACTTTTGAAGATTTCATCCACCTCAAGACGCTCGGCTTCATTGAACTGGTCGATTGAAATCATTTTCTTATCGCTCATGGCATTTCTTCCCTCAGTAAATGGCTAAGCTCAGTCTACACCATTGCTGCCGGCGCGGCTTTCTTGTAATCTTGCCCGCCAATCATCCGCCTGCAAATAAGGATTCAACATGACCACTCACCCATCAAAAGATCCGCTGCATGGCGTCACGCTGGAAATGGTGGTGAATGCATTAGTCGCCCGTTACGGCTGGGTTGAACTGGCTAAGCTGATTAACATTAACTGTTTCAAAAGCGATCCTAGCGTTAAATCGAGTCTTAAGTTTTTGCGTCGGACGCCCTGGGCCCGCGCCGAGGTTGAAGCGCTGTATCTGGATTCCCTGGAAGAGCCAGCTCCGCAAGACGACAGCGATCCGTCGTTTAATCCATGGACGCAGGGCCGCGATTAACCCGAGTGCTTCAACACTTCCTCACCCTTTCCTTTTGATGACAACCTTGCCAGCGTCATCACATTTTCCAATGACCGGCTGCCTTGTATCTTCTTTTCTCGCGTGACAATATCGATACATGTATATACATGTATCGCCACCTGCAATCACAACTAATAAACAAAAATAACCATAACGCACTGCGTTCACTGTTTCAGCGAGGAAACTATGTCAGCCGAATCACCTGCAGCAGATTACTTAGGCACGGAGAAAAAGCGCCTGTCTGAAACACGATCCATCGATTACATTCCATTAAGCGAACGCCATGGGCATCCCTTCAGTCAATTTACGCTGTGGTTTGGTGGCAATCTGCAGATCACCGCCATTGTGACCGGTGCGCTGGCCGTAGTACTCGGCGGTGATGTGGTTTGGTCGCTGATCGGTTTACTGGTCGGGCAAGTTGTTGGCGCGGCCATCATGTCACTGCACGCGATTCAAGGACCGCGTCTCGGCCTGCCGCAAATGATCACCAGTCGCATGCAGTTTGGTGTTTTCGGCGCGGTAATCCCGTTGGTGCTGGTCTGCATTATGTATATCGGCTTCTCTGCCAGCGGCACGGTGCTGGCAGGCCAGGCGTTGGCGAAGCTGATCGGTGTGAGTAACGCCGCCGGGATGATCCTGTTTAGCGCCATTATTGTGGTCATTGCGGTGCTGGGTTACCGCGTTATCCATAAACTCGGCAAAGTGGCGAGCGTGATCGGCGTACTGGCCTTTGCTTATCTGTTCATCACTCTGCTGTCCACCCACGATTTAGCGACCGTGTGGCAGAATCAGCACTTCACCCTTGCTAACTTCCTGCTGGCCGTCTCCCTTTCCTCATCGTGGCAAATCGCCTTTTGCCCCTATGTATCTGACTACTCGCGCTATTTACCTGCCGATGTTTCAGCGAAGAAGTTGTTCAGTTCAGTATTTTTCGGCACCGTCTTAGGTACTCAAGCTTCGATGACGCTGGGCGTGATTGTGGCCGCGATTGCTGGCAAGGCGTTCTCCGGGAATGAGGTCGGTTACATCGTAGGATTAGGCAGCAGCGCGACAATGGCGATGGTGATTTATTTCGCCATCTGCTTCGGCAAAATCACCTTCACTACCTTGAATGCCTACGGCAGCTTTATGTCGCTGACCACCATCGTTTCTGGTTTCCGTCAGCAAACCTCGCTCAGCCGTGGCGGACGCATTCTGTTTGTGGTGCTGATGGTCACGATTGCTTGCATCATTGCGCTGATCAGTGAACCCGCTTTTCTGAAGTCGTTCACACACTTCCTGTTGTTTTTACTGGCCTTCTTTGTTCCCTGGAGCGCAATCAGCCTGACGGATTTTTATCTGATTACCAAAGGCAAAGTAGATGTCCCCGCGCTCTCCCAGCCGTATGGCCGTTATGGACGCTGGAACTGGGTTGGCATCGTGGTTTATTTTCTCGGCGTGCTGGTACAGCTGCCGTTTATTGATAATCCGCTGCACCACGGATCGTTAACCTGGATCTTTGCCGGGAATGATGTGTCGTGGATCATCGGCTGGTTTGTCACGGCGTTGCTGTGGCTGGCGGCGCGTCGACTGGACCGTCGCGGCACATTAGTGCAGTCTATCTACCCCAATCAGTGACGTTGTCACGGCCGCCGCATTAGGCGGCCATTGTCGGTTACTTATCGTTGGTAAAACGTCCCACGATAGTGGCCGCGCCTAGCGCGTGGCCTTTCAGTTTAGCAATCAACTCATCATGGGTTAATCCTGCAGGTAATTGATTTACCGGCAGATCGGTCGCAACCATGACAAAATTGTAGTGGTGCATCCCGCTTCCTACTGGCGGACAAGGGCCATAATACGCGGTGGTGCCTGGCGAATTTTTACCTCCGGTATACCCCTCGCCTTTACTTAATTCTCCCTGCGCAAACTGAGTACGATCGGCAGCGATGTTGTAGGCCACCATATGCGTGACCCCTAGCCCTTTACCGCCAACAGGATCGGTTAGCATCAATGCGAAACTGCGCGTCCCGCTCGGCACATTTGACCAGCTCAATGCAGGCGACACGTTGTCGCCGGTACACGACGGGTTACTTTTGTTATTGCCGGCGAAGGTTTTATCCAGCATCGCACTGTCGTTAAAATCCGACGATTGCAGGGTAAATACCGGCGCCGCCATGACCGTTCCCGGAAGCAGTGCCAGTAGCAATGCACGTTTAAACATAACCATCATTCTCTCCTGTTGATGAAAAAATCGGGCAAAGGATCAAGTATATAGCCTGATGCCATAGTTGCTGCCGAATGTGCTTAAACAGAGAAAAGAGAGTTAGTAAGAACGTTGACGGTAGTCCTGCAGTTGCATCATTTCAATCTGACGTGGTGTGGCTACCGGCCACGACTGCTGCGGGAACAGGTATAAGCGAACGCTGAATAAATGGAATAGCGGCGTCATTAAGCTGTCATCGTGCCGGGCCAAACGTTCCAGCATCAGCAGCAGCAAATCCAGTTCATCCAGTAAGTCTTGATGCGGCGGCGTTTGCAGCGATTTCAGGCGACGTTTAAGGAACAATGCCAGTTCGTGAAACATCTGCCCGCTGTCCAGATGGTGTTTTGCCAGCAGATCTTTATGGCGAGCGTAGTAATCAAAACTGTTCACGCCAAGCCACACTTCGGTCAGCAACATGCCGGCCGTCGACATATCTGGCTGCGGGTCGAGCCGTAAGCGCGGCAGCACCACATTCACTTTATCCAGCATCAGACTGATAAAACGTTGCCTGCCCAGCAGAGAGGAACCGGTACGTTCCAGTTCTTTAATGAAGCGTAACAGCTCACGTAATCCCTGGCGTACCGCGCGACGGGCTGTCCATGAAGGCCGCTTGTTGCGCATCAAGACCGTGACAATAACGGCGAAAAGCACCCCGGCCAGCGAGGAGATGGCGTTATTGATCAACAACACCAGATCGGGTTTTAAGTGATGCCCCAGGCCAATAAAACCGGGGATTTGAATCGCAACGCTGATACCAATCATATTAGTGGAGGGCCGTGCAATCATCAGGCCCAGCAACAGCAGGCCCGGTGCGAGACAGATCATCAACGCTTCAAACGACGTCGCCTGCGGTAACAGCAGCGCCACATAAATCACGCTGATAAAAATGGCGACAATCACGCCGCGTACAAATAACTTCATCGAGGTCAGTGGCGTATCCATGCTGGCAAACAGCGAGCTGAGGATAGCAGCCATCACCGGCGCAGAGGCGCCATCGTGCCAGCCCGTGCCTATCCATAGCAGGCAAGAACCAAAGATGGCGCAAAAAGCGGTGAGCGCAGATAACCGGATCAAGCCTTTGTCGTAAAAACGGTGCGTGCGTTTGCCGCGTGCCGGAGTGGTATCACCCGATAAATCACTGACCAGCCCGCCAACGCTTTGATAGGCACCCGCAATGCGCACGAAATCTGCCATTCGCTCCAGTAAACCGGTGAATAACAGGCAATGCTCAATCGGTAATTCACCCTTGCGCCACGCGTTATTGATATCGCTCTGACAACGGGTTAACTCCAGCTGAATACCGCTGGTTTCACCGACGGCTTCACCATCATTGAGCCAATGTAAAAACAGACGGAACGCGACCGCAACATTATCGGGGAAGGCAATGCTCTGAGCAGATAGACGATGCAAACGCATCTCTATCGCCGTCAGCGTCGGAATCAAATACGAAAGATGCTGATACTGCACGCTGACAAGACGAATTAGACGTCGTGCCGCATCGCCTTCGTAGACGCAGTGCGTGATCAGCATTTCCACCTGCTGGGGATTGGTGGCCATCCGCGTTAGGATCTCATCTCGCTCGGGAGAGTTATCGCCAGGAATACCGGACAGCAGATCGTGGCACAGCTTACGCGCGTTGAGGTACCACTGACTTACGCTCTGTTCCAGTAAACTGCGCATGGATACCGGAAACAGTAATGCGTGCACCAGGCTGCTGCACGCCGTGCCGACCGCGATCTCTTCAATACGCGATAGCACGGTGCTGGTGATCGACAGTGGCGTCATCACTTCGGGAAACCCCATGATCGCCGCACTGTAGCCCGCCAGCATAAATACGTAACTTTTTGGCGTACGATCGTGCAAGGAAAGATACAGACACACGCTCACCCACAGCGAGATGCACAGGCTTAACAGCAGCGGATGCTCAACGGTGAGAGGGAAAATAAAGAAGATAAATACGCCGCCCAACAACGTCCCGAGCATGCGAAAGAGTGACTTTGAAATGGTGGATGCAGAGTAAAGCTGTGAAGCGATAAACACCGTGGTAATGGCCCAAGCGGGTTTATCCAGATTGAGTTCCAGAGAGAAATACAATGCCAGAAAGGCGGCCAGACAGGTTTTTACAGCAAAAAAACGGCGTTTTTTGAAAACCACTGCATGACAGTATTGAGACCAGACGGCGCTAAGTGCGGCGTATCGTGCCAGAATAATGAATCTACTCACTGCGATAAATATGTCTAATTGTTACAGCATTAAAAATGGTGATTTTGAGCGGCAATCAATATCAGGGTAATTATTAAGGGTTACTAATGATCCAGCCAATTAATTCGCGCTAATATTTTTAACACCTCTGATTTATAAGCCAATTTTGCTAAGTGCTGTTTCAGCTGTCTAAATGTGTTCTGGATCACATTTTTAAAAATAACCTCAATGATAACAACAGCTCCATAAAAACTTTTCGCGCTATCTGGCGCCGTTACCTGCGCCAGATCATCGCATGTTCGATATTCAGTAGCTAACGACCGTGACCCAGTTGGCATCTTTGCCCGCGGGAGCTTCGCTGACTCGCTTAAGCGCCCCACTTTCGGCATCGATGGCGTAACTGCCGGTCACCGCGCTTTTCTCACCGCTGGCGATTAACCAATGGCCGTCAGGCGTGATGGCAATGCTGCGCGGCTGTTTTTCCACTGGCCAGCTGCCGATCAACGTGAGTTTGCCACTGCCCTGATCGACCCGATAACCGGTGACCGTGCTGCTGGTTCGCTCGGTGACGTAAAGGAAGCGACCGTTTGGCGTCAGGTGGATATCGGCCGACCAGATGCGCGGTGTGGTGTCACTGTATCCTGCAGGCCGCTCCTTGCCGTGCTGCAGAGCAAACTCGACGGCCACTGCGTTGGGCGTTTCACCTACCTTCACCAGTTCACCGCTCGGCTCACGGCGGAATTGCGTAATGATGCCGCCCATCTCGCCGACGTTATAAAGATAGTGTTGATCCGGCGATAATACCGAATGGCGCGGACCATTTTCAGCGCTGGTTTTGACGTAACCGTTGCCCAGCGCGCTGAGTTCGCCCTCTTCATTCAGCTTCAACTGCAACACGCGGTCCGTGCCAAGATTGCCGACGTAGGCGGTTTGACCCACATCATCAACGATCACCGAATGAGCCGCGTGCCCGGTTTTATAGCTACCAACCGGCGGCGTTATCACCTTGCCCTCTTTGTCCAGTCGATACACGTGCACCACATCGCCATCGTAAGAGGCGCCGAGCAGGAAGCGGCCCTGTTTGTCGGTGCTGATATAGGGATAACTGGCGGTAGCGGGCGCTTCCGCCATTTTGCTCAGATCGCCGGTAGTGCGATCGATGCGCCAACTCAGCAACTGCAAGGGTTTGCTGCGAATTGCCGCATACAAATGCTGGTGGTCGGCACTCAGCGCCAGTGGCATCACTTTTCCGCCGGTCTGGGTGCGGCCAAGGAGTTGTAAGGCACCGGTTTCATCGTTAAGCGCATAACGCGCGATAGTGCCGTCATCGGCTTCTGAAACATAGACAAAGGTTTTTGCCAGCAGCGGCGCACTGAGTGCCATCGCCGCCAATAATGTGGCCATCTGAAACGTCTTCTTCATTCAAGCTCCTTCCCTTACCAAAGCCGGTCGTTTGGCATCAAAACGCCAGTTATCAATCAAAAACTGCATGCCAAGCGCATCGTTGCGGTTCTTATCAGGCAAAGCGTTGTAGAGTGCATGCGCCTGCTCGACACGTTGCATATTCAGCTCGATACCTAAGCCTGGGCCCGGCGGCAGCTCCAGATAGCCATCGCGAATTTGCGGTGGCTGATGACTAAGTTGCTGGCCATCCTGCCATATCCAATGGGTATCGAAGGCCGTCTGGCGATCGCCGGGCGCGGCGGCGCCAAGATGGGCAACCATCGCTAATGACACATCAAAATGGTTATTGGAATGGCAACCGGTGGTGAGGCCCCATTCGTTACACAGCTGTGCCACAACATTGGCATTACGCATCGTCCAGAAATGGGGATCGGCGAGTGGAATGTCGATAGCGTTGAGCTGCAAGGCATGCTGCAACTGGCGCCAGTCATTGGCGATCATATTGGTGGCAACCGGCACACCGGTGGCGCGACGAAATTCGGCCAGGGTTTCACGCCCGGAATAGCCCTGTTCAGCACCACAAGGGTCTTCCAGATATGGCACTTTGCCGGCCAACTGTTTGCCAAAGTGAATCGCTTCCTTCAGCGACCAACTGGCATTGGGGTCAACGGTGACGCGCGAATCGGGAAAACGTGATAGCAAGGCTTCAACGGTTTCCACCTCGTCTTCACCCCGCTGTACACCGCCTTTGAGCTTGAAGTCGCGAAAGCCGTATTGCTCTACCGCTGCCTCGGCGAGTCGCACCACCGCTGCACTGTCCATCGCCGGTTGATGACGTAAGTTGTACCAACCCTCTGGCTCGTTATCACCCGAGCGATACTGCATATTGGTACGCTTGCGGTCAGCGATATAAAACAGATAGCCCAGCACCGGAATGCGGTCTCGTTGCTTACCGCTGGCGAGCAGATCCGCTACCGGTAAATTGAGGAATTTGCCCTGCAGATCAAGTAACGCCGCTTCGATTGCCGCTGCCGCGTTATAAAACTTCTCTGGATTCATCTGCGGAATATGAATGTCGTTGGTGTGCGATGTGTGTTGCTGTCGCGCATCGCTGGCAAACAGTTGGCTCAGCGTGGCGTTGGCGCGCATCAGCGAGCTGCCTATGATCAACGGACGAAACTGCTCCAGCAGGTGTAGGGTTGATGCATGGCACGGAGTTTCCCCCACGCCGCTGTTGCCGGATGTATCGGTGAGGATCACCAAAATGCGGGTGAAGTAACAATTATGCGCCCCGCCGATGTTCAGCAGCATGCTGTCGTATCCGGCGACCGGAATGATGCGCATAGCATTAATGACTGGTGTGTCGGACATGGTTTTCCTCCGTGTGAGCGAATGCAGGAGTAATAGGTTTACGGCGCAGCAGCAGCCATACGCCGGTGATCACTGACACGCTGGTTAGCGCATACAGTCCGCCGGTGGTGCTGCCGGTATGAAGTTCGAGATAGCCAAACACGGTGGGCGCAAAGAAACCGCCAAGGTTACCGATCGAGTTGATCAAGGCGATGCCAGGAGCGGCAATGGAGGCGGGTAATTCGCTTTGCGGCATCGGCCAGAAAAAGGCCGCACTGACTTTTGAGCCAATACAGGCCACGATCATCGCCGCAAATCCGAACCAGGGTGAACCCATGGTAGCCATAAAGGTACCGCAGGCGGCGATCAGCATGGCAATACCCAGGCCTTTTTCAAGCTGGTGGCGATAGCGATCGGTGGTTTTTCCCAGCAGGAACAAGGCAACAATGGCACACAGCCATGGGACGGCGGTCAGCAAACCAATTTCAAAGCTGTTATAGCCTTGAATGCGCTGGATAATTTGCGGCAGCCAGAATACCAGGGTGTAACCGGTCATGGTCATGGTGAAAAAAATCAGGCAATAGAACAGCAAGCTGCGATCGCGCAATAAACCCCAGCGGCCATATTCTTTGGCATGCACGTCACGCGCGGCATCTTCCAACGCCAGCTGCTGTTGCAACGCGCGCTTTTCGTTGTCATTTAGCCATTTGGCATCCCGGGGTTTGGAGACCAGAACCAGTGCGGCCAGCAAACCGATCACGATCGAACCGCCCCCCTCAAGGAACATCACCCATTTCCAACCGGCAAGGCCATTCACTTCATGCAGCATCAGAATCGCGCCGGTCAGCGGGCCGGAAAACAGGAAAGCGCTGGCGGTGGCACTTAACACCATTGCTGTAGCCCGGCCGCGCCATGCGTTCGGCACCCATTGGCGGAAATAGAACAACACGCCAGGAAAGAATCCTGCTTCTGCCACGCCCAACAAGAAGCGCAGGACGTAGAAGTGCAGCGGCGTGCTAACAAAACCGGTTAACACCACCACCATGCCCCAGGTGATCATGATGCGCGTCAACCACACGCGCGCGCCCAGTTTTTTCAGCATCATATTGCTGGGGACTTCAAACAGCGCATAACCAATAAAGAACAACCCTGCGCCTAAACCAAAGGCGGCCGCACTGATGCCGGCATCGGTTTGTAATTCAGCTTTGACGAAACCGATATTGGCCCGATCGATCTGGTTAACAATCAGCATTAGCGCCAGCATCGGAATGATGCGACGGAAAAACTTAGCGATTGCGGAGGCGATATGCGTGTCGTGATCTGCTGCTAAATCATAAGATTGTTGAACCGTCATGCGTCACCTATTGGGTTATAAGCACCGTTATAGGTATACGCAGCCGATTAAAGAGCGGTTATGTGAGAATGCCCGAGACCGTTTGTGCAGATGTTGAAGGGGCTTTTAAGTTCAAGGTGTTAGCGGTTTTCCCAGCGTAAAGTTTTGTGTGGGTTTGTGCGCTGGCTCACTGGGAATAAGCGTAGTGATTTAGTCAGGGGAGTGACATCAATCGTCGCTAAACAGCGCCTCCAAATCGTCTAATTGAGGTATGCCTGCTGACTGCACAGACAGTTTTAATCCCAACGCATTGAGATACAACGTCAGTGCTTTAAGAGATCCTGAATAGTGGCCGTTCTCGATCTGTGAGATCACTGTGCGGTGGACACCTGAATGCGAGGCTGCTGTAGCTTGCGTCCACTTTTTTGCTTTACGTTTTTCCTGGCACTTTATGCCGATATCCTGCATGCCTGGCAGCATACGCCTCCAAATGTTGTTATATAGCAACATAAACAAGAAAAAGACCTGATTGTTATCATATAGCAACATTGAAAGATTGCGAAAAACTATTAAACAGGTTTCTACTACACTTGCCTGATCAAAATAGGCAAAGAGGTTTACATGACGCAATTATCTGACAGCAATCAAGCGTGGCTACTGGCATCGCGCCCCGACGGCGAGCCGGCCAAAGAAAATTTCCGGCTCGTTGAACAACCTATTCCCTCCATCAAAAAGGGTGAAATGCTGCTCCGCACCGCGTACCTGTCGCTGGACCCTTATATGCGTGGGCGCATGGATGACACTAAATCCTATGCTCCGCCAGCACAGCTCGATCAACCGATGGTGGGCGGCACGGTATCGCAGGTAGTTGAATCGCAGCACCCCGATTTCAAAAACGGTGATTGGGTGCTGGCAGGCAGCGGATGGCAACGTTATGCAGTATCGGATGGCACCGGGGTGGCGAAAATCGGCGATCTGCCCCATCCATCCTGGGCGCTGGGAATCTTAGGTATGCCCGGCTTCACTGCTTACATGGGCCTGATGGACATTGGACAGCCAAAAGCGGGGGAAACCCTGGTGGTCGCCGCCGCGACGGGCCCGGTGGGTGCCACCGCCGGGCAGCTCGGCAAGCTCAAGGGCTGCCATGTCGTTGGCGTGGCGGGTGGTGAAGAGAAATGCCGCTACGCGATTGAAAAACTGGGTTTCTCTGCCTGTATCGATCACCATCGCGAGGATTTTGCTGAACAGTTGGCGAATGCCTGCCCGGACGGGATTGATATCTATTTCGAGAACGTTGGTGGCAAAGTGTTTGATGCCGTGTTCCCGCTGTTGAACACCGCCGCGCGCGTGCCGGTGTGTGGGCTGGTTTCAACCTATAACAGTGGCAAAACCCTACCCGCTGGCCCGGACCGCACGCCGCAAATCCTGAGCGGGATCTTGAAACGCCGCATTCGTCTGCAGGGGTTTATTATTTTCCAGGATTACGGTGATCGATATCCGGAATTTTTACAGGCAATGACGCCATTAGTTGAACAGCAAAAAATTCATTATCGCGAGCACATGATTGATGGATTGGAAAACGCGCCACAGGCGTTCTTCGATATGCTGAAGGGCAAGAACTTTGGTAAAACCGTAGTCAAAGTCAGCGAGTAACAGTTTGTCTTATCGACGGTTTCTTACTTTGCATAGCCTGAATTGAGATATGGGGTGCAACGAGCACATGAGAAGATAGTTCCCTCAATGACTGTCAGGAGTTCTCATGTCGCTCACACCATCGCCTGTTTTGAAAGTCAATTCGCAGCTGGCTGAAGCCGCTGTGCCACTTCCTGAAAATCCTGCGCATATTATCCGCGACGATGCTGAAGCGATTGCCATTGCTCAACGTCTGGCGCATGAGTTTGCGCGCGATGCGGCATTACGCGACAGAGAAGGCATTTTGCCCCTTAAAGAACTGGATGCTTTCTCGCAAAGCGGTTTGTGGGCCATGGCCATTCCCCGACAATATGGCGGTGCCGGCGTCTCATGGACCACGGTTGCGAGGGTGATCGCCATCATTGCTGCAGCAGATTCTGCGCTTGGACAACTGCCGCAGAACCACCTCGCAGGTGTGGCACATTTGGTCGAGGACGGTAGCGAAGCGCAAAAACAACTGCTGCTCGGTGAGGTATTAGCCGGCTTGCGCTGGGGCAATGCCTTCTCGGAGAAAAACTCACCCACCGTTGCCGACTTCCAGACCCGTTTTCGTCGCGAAGGTGACGAGGTGGTCATCAACGGCGAGAAGTTCTACGCCACGGGCGCTTTGCTGGCCCATCGCATCCATGCCGTGGCACTTGACGATCAGGATCGTGCGCACCTCATCGTGTTGGATCGGAACACGCCAGGACTCACAGTGATAAATAACTGGTCCAGCTTTGGCCAGCGAACCACCGCATCCGGCACGGTGCTGTTGGAAAATGTCCGTGCCCCGGTTTCGCGGGTGATACCGGCCTATCAGGCCTTTGAGCGCCCTACCGCTGCCGGCCCAATTTCACAGATTATTCAAGCCGCAGTGGATGTCGGGATCGCGCGCGGCACCATTGAGGATACGCTGCTGTTCGTGCGTGAACGTTCCCGTCCATGGATTGATAGTGGCCAGCAGCGGGCTTCAGACGATCACTTCACGCTCGCGGCAGTTGGCGATTTGAAGATTCGCTTACACGCAGCAGAGGCGTTGCTGTGGCGTGCCGGGGAAGCCATTGATCGCGCACTGCAACAACCCGATGAGGTTCAGGTGGCAGAGGCCACCGTCGCCACGGCCGAAGCTAAAGTGCTGACCACCGAAATCGCAATACTGGCGGGCAACAAGCTGTTCGAACTGGCGGGCACGCGCTCAACGCTGCAGGAATATAATCTTGATCGCCATTGGCGAAATGCGCGCACGCACACCCTGCACGATCCGGTGCGTTGGAAGTATTACCATGTGGGGAATTATTACCTCAACGGCACGCCACCGCCGCGTCATGCGTGGAGTTAACCGCGACGGAAACGTGATGCCGGATGGTCAGCGCCTAAACGAGGCTGACCAAACAGGCGTTCGCGCAGGGTAAATGGCTGTTCAGGCTGAGCACGTACGCGCCCGCGCTGGCGCAGGATCGGCATCACATGTTCGATAAAATCACTAAAACTCCCCGGACTGATGGCTAAGGTGAGGTTGAAGCCATCAACACCAGATTCTGCGGCGAAGGTATCCAGCTGATCGGCAATGCTCTCCGGCCCGCCCACTAACAGCGGATGCAAACCGCCAATACCGATGTAGCGCGCAGCATCACGCAGCGTCCAGCGTTTCTGGTCATCGATACGCGTCAGACTGGCTAATGCCGAACGACATGCATCGGTTTCGCGAAACGCCAGCGGTGTGTCCAGATCCTCCTGCGACCAATCAATCCCCGTCCAGGCAGAAAACAGCGCGAGTGCCGCTTCTTCACTGATGTATTGCTGATAATCCAACAGTTTGGCGTGGGCGGCCTCATCTGACTCCGCCGTGATCACTGTGATCGCCGTGACAAAACGCAGCGTGCCTGGCTCACGACCTTCTGTCGCCGCCAGCGCGCGGATGCGATGGATATCTTCGGCGATAGCCTGTGCCGTGACGCCACCTAAAAAATCACTTCTGCATTGCGCGCGGCAAACTGCGCCCCACGGCTGGATGTCCCCGCCTGGAATAATACCGGCGTACGCTGTGGGCTGGGCTCGCTGAGGTGGGCATCCGGCACCTGATACCAGCGGCCCTGATGTTGGATGGCGTGCACTTTGCTGGGTTCGCTGTAAACGCTGTTGTGTTTATCACGCCGTACCGCATCCTCTTCCCAGGAGCCCTCCCACAATTTTCCCGTGACATCGAGAAACTCTTGCGCGCGATCGTAACGTTCATCATGGGGAATTTGTTGTGAAAGCCCCAGGTTTCGCGCAGCGGAGTTCAGCATTGAGGTCACCACATTCCACGCGATCCGCCCTTGCGTCAGATGATCCAGCGTGGTGAATTTTCTGGCGAGCAGATAAGGATGCTCATAAGTGGTCGAAACCGTGATGCCAAACCCAAGATGCCGGGTCACCGCCGCCATCGCCGAGACCAGTAACAGCGGATCGTTCACCGGCATCTGGGCCGCCAAACGCAATGCGGCATCCGGTTTGTTTTGCCAGACATCAAGCTGACCGAGCGCATCTGCGATAAACAAGGCATCAAACCCGGCCTGGTCTAACTGCTGAGCCATATCCGTCCAATAGCGCAATTCGGTGTAACGATAGGCTTCATCTTGCGGATGTCGCCACAATCCCGCAGAAAGATGCCCAGGTACGTTCATCATAAAACCAAACAACAACCATGGCTGACGGCGCATGCTTCGTTCCTTATCAGGCATGACGGCGATTGCGCAAAGCGCCCACCGCCAACACGATAAAAATAAATACGCCGGTGGCGACCTGCTGCCAGTAGAAGTTCCACCCGATTAACAGCAAACCGTTAGCAATGAAACTCAAGAACACCACACCAAGCAGCGTGCCGATGACATTCGGGCGCCGTGAAGGGGCAAAGGCGGCCCCAATGAAGCTGGCGCCAATGGCGTTGAGCAGATAGGCGTTGCCCGATAACGGCACCCACGCTTTGACGTTGGCCGCCAGAATCAACCCCACTACACCGGCAATCAAAGCACTCAATACAAACGCCCATGCTGTCAGGCGTTTAACCGCGATCCCCGAGTGCAACGCGACGCTGTATTGCTCGCCCATTACGCTTAAAGCGCGACCGGTGGCGCTGCGATGCAGCAGCTGGTACAGCGCCAGCGCAACGAGTAACAGCATCCACAGAGGCAATGGAATACCCAACAGCGCTCCGTGTCCTATGGCCGAGAAGCCATCGGGCAAGGTCTGACTGAGCAGATATATCGGTTGCCCGCCATTGGAGGAGAGCTGTTGAACACTTTGCCCAATAAAAAGCGTGCCCAGGGTGGCCAAAAATGGCTCGACGCCTAATTGGGTGACCAAAATGGCGTTAAATACCCCGACCAACAGCGCTGCGAGCAGCGCCAACATCAGCGCCAGCGGCAGGCTGTATTGATGCAAGATCAGCGTGACAAAAACCAGGCAGGCAACATCAATCGCGGTGCCCACGGAGAGATCGATGGCGCCAATACGTGTCACCAGCGTCATCGCCAATGCCACAATCGCCAGTGGCGCAACATTGTTCAGCATCACGCTGCGAATGTTAGACAGCGTGGCGAAACCGGGCGCGCCGAGGATAAAGATAAGGAGCAGTGCAATAAACGTGAAAACAATCAGCCCACGCAGGACACGGGCCTGCCTCTGCTGTTTTGACTGTGGCTGTAAGGTTAATTCAGACACCTTGCGTCCCTCTCTGCTGGCGGCGACGCAATAATGCGGTCAATGCCACCACGAATATAATCAGCACACCTTCTACGCCGTTGATCCAATAGCTGGAGATATTCACCAGTTGGAAACCATTGGCAATCAGGCTGAGGAAAAATGCGCTAATCAATGCACCGCCTAAGGTCGGCACCAGACGACGTGAAAACACCACGCCTAATAGCGCAGCGGCGATCACCATCAACAAATTGTCATTCGCGCCCGGGGAGCTGCCACTCAGCAGCGATACCGAGGCCACAGCGGCGAGTGCGGCACTGATTCCACAGAAGACATAACTCAACGATCGATAGCGTTTAACGCCTATTCCTGCTGCATTCGCAGCGTGCGGATGGCTGCCCACCGCCTGCAGGCGTATGCCGAAAGCGGTGAAACGACTCAAGGCGATGGCGATGAATGCCAGCAAGAGAAAGGCCCATCCCAGCCAGGAGACGTTGAAAGGACCGTTAGCAATCAGGCTATTTTGCAAGTCGCTGCTGGCAGACACCGAGGCATTGCCGGTTAAGACCATTTCTAAACCGAGGGCAATATTCATACTGGTGAGTGTCGCCAGCAATGGCAGGATGCCCAACCACACAATGGCGAACGCGTTAAACAATCCGACAGCTGCACCGGTGGCGAGCGTTAACAGCAGCGCCACCGATATCGGCTGGCCCGCCGCGATCAGCGTGGCGAAAACGGCGGCGCTAAGGCCGAGGTTCGCCGCGACCGAGAGATCGATACCGCCTGAAATACCCTGTACACCGCCGCCGCTCAACACCAGGGTCAGGCCCAGCGCCAACGTCCCCACCACTGCAGTTTGCTGAAGCACGTTACCCAGATTGGTGAGGGTTAAAAAGATCGGCGACAGCCAGGCAAACACCGCCAATACCCCAATGATAATGATCAGAGAAACGTGTTGCAGCCACTGCCGACGGCGAACACGCTCTCTCGCGTCAACGTGTGCAGGTTGAATGACATCGCTCATGATGCATGCCCCAACAGTGATCCGGTGCCTGAAGCCCAGGAAAGAATATCTTCGTGGCTGGTGGACTGCGCATCGAGGGTGGCAACCTGTTCACCACGTGCCAGCACAATGATGCGACTCGCCAGCGTTTGCAGTTCGAGTAAGTCGGTGGAGAACACCACGATTAATGCCCCACGATCGGCTAACTGCTGCAACGTTTGATAAATTGCCGCTTTCGCCGCGATATCCACGCCCACTGTCGGTTCATCCAGCAAATAAAGTTGTGCTTCAATGTTGAGCCACTTTGCCAATACCACTTTCTGTTGATTACCGCCTGAAAGCTGGCGCACCGGTGCCAACTGGCCCGGTGCACGTATCGCCAGTTGTTGTATGTTGTTGGCCACTAAGTCGCTTTCTGCTTGCGCAGAAACACCTCCCCAGCGCAGCAGACGGCGTACTGTCGTTAGCGTGACGTTGTCACGCAAGCTCACATCCAGTGCGATACCATGAGCACGACGATCTTCAGGAACAAAGGCAATACCGCGCTTTACTGCGTCGTGTGCGGAGGTGGGAATCCCCTCCTGGTTTTTAAACCGGAGTTGCCCCGTTACACCTTGCTCTAATCCAAACAGCGCGCGGATCAGCGACTTGCCACCGGATCCTAGCAAACCGGTAATACCGACAATCTCGCCTTCTCGCGCCTTAAACGACACGTTTTGAAATCGACCTGCAGCACTGAGATTGTTAACGTCAAGCACCACCTTGCCGACTTGTTTTGTCTCACGTGGCGCAAGCGTCTGGTGCGCGTCACCTACCATGGCGCTGACCAGCGCGCTGGTAGAAATCTGCTCGCTGCGAAAAGACGCCACGTCTTTACCATCACGCAGCACGGTGACGCTTTGGCACAGCGCCTGGACTTCATCGAGATAGTGCGACACATAAATCAGCGCAATGCCCTGCTGGCGCAGACGATCGATAACGCGAAAAAGCGCGTTCACCTCATGTCGCGCCAGCGCAGCCGTGGGTTCATCCAATACCACGACGCGCGGCGAGGTTTGTAAAATGCGGCATATTTGCACCAGCTGCTGTTCGGCAACGCTCAGCGATCCGATTAATCGATCAGGATCGAGCGTTAAACCAAAATGCTGCTGCAGTAACCGCACCGCTTGTTGTCGCATCTTGCGGCGCGAAATAAACGGCGTGCCCGGTAAGCGGGGTTCGTTGCCGAGTAGCAACGCCTCGGCTACGGTTAACGAAGCGGGCAGCAGCCGCTCCTGATGAACAATCGCAATGCCCTGCTGCTGCGCCTGTGCAGGATGAGCGAGATTGAGGGTTGCACCGTTTAACGTAATGCGCCCATTATCCGCAGCGTGAATCCCGCCTAGCACCTTAATCAACGTTGATTTACCGGCACCGTTATGGCCGATCAGTCCGTGGACTTCACCCGCATGAACGCTGAGTGAAACGGATTGCAGGGCCGCGATACCGTCAAAGGATTTACTGATCCCTTCCAGCCGCAGCAACGGCTGATCACTTGCCATCCGTTTGACCCAGTGTTTTTTGCGCTTCTGCTGCGTTGTCTTTGGTGACTAAAATTGCCGGCACGTAAGTTGCCGGTGGCAGAGTTCGATCACCCGCGAGATACTTTGCCACGTTCTGCACCGCTGTCTGGCCGATCACGTAAGGTTGCTGTGCAACCACCGCTGCCGCGCTGGATTTGGGATCTTTGACCAGCGAAACCACATCCGGGCTGCCGTCCACGGCATAGGTTTTAATGTCACTGCGACCGGCAGCGTCAACCGCCTGCGTCGCTCCGATTTGCGGCACGTCCCAGGCGGCCCAAATGGCCTGCACGGATCCTTTCGGATATTTATTCAGTAACTGGCTGATTTGCGCGTAAGCATCCTGAACCGTATTGGGAATAACATCACGCAGTTCAGGCTGGATAATTTTTATTTTTGGATACCACTTAAGTACCGCTTTTAATTGGTCATAACGCATGGCGACAACCGGCACGCCATAGAAACCATTAAATACCAAAATATTGCCTTCACCTCGCAGGTCATTGACTAACTTTAAGGCGAGTTGCTCACCGATATAAAAGTTATCGGAGGTGGTCACATTAATACTGGAAGGACTTGCGGTATCAACGGTAAATAAAGGAATACCGGCATCCCTGATTTTCTTCAGCCAGGGCTCCAGCACAGAGGCAGTGCCGAGGGTTTCGATGATGGCATCGGGTTTCTGCGCAATCAGTGTCTGTATCTGCGCGATTTGTTGTGACTCTTTGCGACCGCCATCTAAGGCAATCGGCGTGCCACCGAGGCGTTTCACCTCATCAATTTGTCCCTGGTACGCTTTCAAATCCCAATAATGGTCGGTGCCAGCAACGGTGATACCGATGCGTTTTCCGGCCAAAGAGAGCGCGGGGTTCTCTTCCGCCTGCGCGAGAAGAGAGTGACTTAACAACAGCGATAATGACGTTAACAATAAACCGGCCAGGCGGTGCTTTTTCATTGGTTATATCCCTGGGAAAAATAAGATAAATAACAACAGTGAGTATCATGTGTAAAACAGCGCACATCAGAAATTAACACAGCGTTATTTTATCTCTAATGCTATTTTCTCCTTAGGCTAGTTAACTAATGGTAATAGCAGAACCTCAAGCGAGCCCATGTAATAGCTTTAGCGGTTAACGTAATGAATAAATTGAATGCTGGAGGGGGTAACGCGGTATTTTAAGGGTAATGTCAAAGGCGACCTGAGGGCCGCCGCGATCACGATTAGCGCCCTTTCTTTTTACGACCGGGCTGTGCAAAGCGCTGGCGCCCTGCTGGTTTAGCCACGGTTTTTTCAGGCAGCTTTGCACCGTTCGAAGCGATTTTTTTCGCCGCTGTTGCCGGTTTCTTTTTCGCCTGACTTTGCTGCGTTTTTTGATCTTCGGATGAAGAATCCTCGATCAAATTGAACAGATCAATCAATTCATCGTCAGTGAAATCACGCCATTCACCCAGCGGAATGCCTTTCAGGCTGACATTCATGATGCGAGTACGTTCCAGCCTGGTGACTTCAAAGCCAAAATGCTTAGTCATACGACGAATCTGGCGGTTTAACCCCTGAACCAGCACGATGCGGAATACAAAGGTCGACTCTTTCTTCACTTTGCATTTTTTAGTCACGGTACCCAGCATCGGCACGCCAGCCGCCATCCCCGCGATGAACTCGTCGGTGATCGGCTTATCCACGGTCACTACATACTCTTTCTCGTGGTTGTTACCGGCACGCAGAATTTTATTGACCAGATCACCGTGGTTCGTCAGGAAAATCAGGCCTTGTGAGTCTTTATCCAGACGACCGATCGGGAAGACACGTTTGCTGTGGTTAACAAAATCGCCGATGTTATCGCGCTCACCCTCTTCCATGGTGGTAATAATGCCCACCGGCTTGTTGAGCGCAATCAGCACCAAATCGTCTTCGTTTCGTGGCTCGATAGACTGCCCGTTAACCTTCACTTCATCCCCGGCAAAGACCTGCGCGCCCACCGTGGCGCGTTTGCCGTTAATGAAAACGTTGCCTTGTTCGATGAAGCGGTCGGCATCACGGCGCGAGCAGATTCCGCTCTCGCTAATGTATTTGTTCAGGCGCGTGGATGAGTTGGGCAGCATGGTTCCTCCGAAAAAAAACGGACTATACAACAACCTTAGACGTTGTGTAAGCCACGGTTAAACATCATCTCGCTGGCATGCAATCTCATCACCCCTTTATAACAGCACACTAACATTGTGGTTGTTCCGCAAGAATCGATCAGCGACAATCGCCATCCATCGTTTTTTCTTATGACAGAGTAATCCCTCATGACACACCTGCGCCGCTTCAGCGGGATAACATCGCTGCGGACTTTCCTCGCCCGACTCTGGCCCCATCCGTTGCCGGTGGCCAAAAAACAGATGGCGATCGCCAGTATTGGCGCGGGCCTGGGATTAATGATCACCAGTCTGACCAGCCATTGGCTGCTCGGTGAAGTCAACTTATGGTTTGTCGCGCCAATGGGCGCCTCTGCGGTGTTGCTTTTCGGATTGCCAAACAGTCCTCTGGCACAGCCTGGTCGATTGTCGGCGGGAACCTGGTCGCCGGGGTCATCGGCGTAACCACGGCGATGTTTGTGCCCTATCCCGCTGTGGCCTGTGGGATAGCGGCATGCCTGACGATTGCCGTGATGTTTCAGCTCCGCTGCCTGCATCCGCCTAGCGGTGCCGTGGCGCTTACCGCTATTCTGGGCGGCAACGGCGTTCAGCAACTGGGATATCACTTCAGTCTGTCGCCGGTATTACTCAACTCCGCTTGTCTTGCCCTGCTGGCGATCATATTCAACAACCTTGCGGGCCGTCGCTATCCGCACCCGCTGGCAGCGAATGAGCCCAAATCCAAACCCGTTGCTCTGGACGTTCCCATTACCCGTGACGATCTGCATCAGGCACTGGCGAGTGGTCAGCTTCTCGATATCGACGAAGAGGATTTACAGCAGTTGTTGCAGCGAGCAGAAGAGATTGCGCGGCGCCGGCAGCAGCAACCGCTGAAATCTTAAATCACGCCTCGGCTGATTTCTCCGCCAAAGCCGTGGATCCTTACACCTATATCATCTAATTCCACCACGGCAAACGGTACATCAGCCGCACCATCGAGCATGCCCTTCATGGTATAAAAGCCTGTCTGACCGATGTACGCAGTATTGCCGCGATGGTCATGGCCCGATAAGCAAAACTGTATGTTGTAACTAGTGAGTAGCTCCACCAGCACATTCGCATTCATCAGGATATGCGTTGTGTGTGGTGCCAGCGGATAATGCCCAAACACACCAACTTTCTCGCCCAGTCGCTGAGCTTCAATCAACTGCTGTTCGATCCACAATAACTGCTGTTGTCCTACCGCACCGTTCCAGGGCTGAGCCTGCGGTTGTCGCTGCAACTGTAACTGCGCCAGCAAGGTCTCTGCCTGATAATAATCGTCCCCATTCAGTGCGTTACAGTACAAGCTAACGTCATTTCCGTCACAAACAATGAATCGCCACCCTGCCAGACAAAAGGCGTAATAACTTTTCGGCAACGCTGCGCGATGGTTGAGATGCTGAGCGATTGTCTGTGCATCATGATTACCCAACACCACTGCATGCGGATGCACTAAACGATCATACTGCGGCAAAATGGCGGCATAGCTTGACCAATCACGGTCGACCAAATCCCCCAGCGTGACCACAAAATCTAATGGCTGCTGATTAAGGGCTTCAATTGCCTGCGGTAACTTTGTCAGTGCATGGCGATAATAAAGATTATTCGCGATATCAGGCGCGACATCCGCGTATTGCGGATCGGCAATCACGCCAAAACGCAGCGTGCTGTCTAACGCTTTCGCACGCAAATCAGGGGCGGCATAAAGCTCTGCCACATCGCCAAGCAATTCCCGCTGCAGTGATGTCAATGGATGCGGAATAGTCACGGAAAGCACTCCTTAGCGAATACCGGCACGCATAAAAGACTGAATAAACTGACGCTGAAAAATCAGGAACAGCACCAGCAACGGCAAGGTCGTCATCAAGGTGGCGGCACCAATCAACGCCCATTGCACGCCCTGCTCCGGCGCCGAGAACAACTGCAATCCCACCGTGAGCGGTCGCACATTCACGGAATCGGTGATCACCAGCGGCCACAGGAAATCGTTCCAGTGGAAGCTAATCGATACCAGCGCAAAAGCGATATAGATCGGCTTTGCCAGCGGGATGTAGATCTTGCGCAGAATATAAAAGCGGCTCGCTCCCTCGACAATCGCTGCTTCCTCCAGCACCAGTGGAATGCCTTTAAACGTCTGGCGCAGCAGAAAGATGGCAAACGCCGAAGCAAAATAAGGCAAGGCAATCCCCGTCAGCGTATCGCGAAAGCCAAGCGCGCCAATGGTTTTGTAGTTATTCAGAATCAACACATCGGGGCTAATCATCAACTGCAGCAAAATCAGCGCGAAGAGGAAGCCGGAGAATTTCATTTTGAAACGTACCAACGCATAAGCGGCCATGGTGGCCAATATCAGCTGCACCACCACAATCATCAGTACCAGCAAGGTCGTATTGATGAAATAGCGCGCAAAAGGAGCGGCATGCCAGGCGTTGATAAAGTTATTAAAGGTCAGCGGAGAGAACAGCGAAAAACTGGCTTGATCTGAGGCCGGGTGAATCGCAACCCAAAATGCCACCAGAATCGGCAAAAACCATAACAGCGCTGCCAGCCAGATAGTGAGATTCAGGCACACTCCGCCAAACGAAAAAGAGGTTTTCATTGGTAATGCGCTCGCTTATCCAGCAGGTTGAATTTGATCAGCGCAATTGACGCCAGAATCACCAGCAGTACCACCGTCATCGCTGCCGCTGCGGGCATATCCCAGAAGCTAAAAGCGGTACGATAGATATAGAACAGCAGCAGGCTACTGCTGTTATTTGGCCCGCCATTGGTCATGGCAATGACCTGATCCACAATACGGAACGCGTTCATCGAGGCGTTGATCAACACAAACAACGTGGTGGGCATCAGCAGTGGCCATTGCACGCGACGGAAGAAGTAACTGCGTGACGCCCCTTCTATCTCAGCCACCTCACTGAGCCGGGGATCAATCTGCTGTAACGCGGCGAGGTAAAAGATCATAAAGAAACCGGCCTCGCGCCATACTGATACCGCCATCAGACAGTACAGAGAGGTGCCCGGTTCACCGAGCCAGTTCACCGCAGGCAGTGAGAACAGCTCAAGCAGCTTATTCAACAGCCCCAATTGCGGCGTATAGAAAAACAGCCAGAGGTTGGCGATGGCAATCATGGGCAGCAGTGACGGAATGAAGAAAGCCGCGCGCACCAGTGAATTACCGGCCAGGCGGCGATTCACGGCCAGCGCCATCAGCAGCGCCAGCGTGACGGCCAGCGGAATGGTGATCAATGCATACAGCAAGTTATTCCACAGCGACTGGATAAAGATATCGTCATCCAGCAAAGCGATGTAATTATCCAGCCCAACAAAATGGGCCGGATGATTATTACGTGAAGCGCTGAACAGACTCTCCCAGATCGTCGCGACCGCCGGATAATGGGTGAACAGCAGCAAAAAACACAGCGCCGGTAAAATCAGCAGATACCCATAAAGCTGCATCGACCATAATCGTGGCCAACGGCGTGGCGTGCTGGTAAGAATCGTGCTCATAGCGCTTCCGTTACTGGTATGACTTTAACAGGCGATCGGCTTGCTTCTGCGCGCCTTCTAATGCTTCAGCCGGCGTTTTTGCCTGCGTGACGGCGGCTTCAACCGCGTGGTTCAATGCATCCTGAATCTGCACGCTGTTATAGGTTGAGAGTTCTGGCTGGGCATACTTCAGCTGCTCACGCGCCACCAGAGCTTGAGGCACCTGTTTCACGTAGTCTTTCATCACCGTGGTGTCCCACGCAGCCGGAGAGGTCGCCACATAGCCGGTCGCGATGCTCCAGCGAGCGGCCTGTTCCGGTGACGTCACCCAACGGATAAACTCCATCGCGGCTTTTTGCTGTTCCGCTGAGGCATTCTTAAAGACGTAAAGGTTACCGCCGCCAGTCGGGCTGCCGCGCTGGGTTTTCTCAGGCAGCATCGCCACGCCAAACGGGAATTTTGCGTTATCACGCACGTTGGTCAGGTTGCCGGTGGTGGTGACCATCATGGCGGTTTTGCCGCTGATGAAATCCTGTGGCGTGGTGCCCCAGGCAATCGCGCCTTTGGGTGAGACTTGCTCTTTTTGTCCGAGGTCGGTTAACCACTGCAGCGTTTCAACGTTGCCCGGCGTATTGAAGTTGACTGCGGTGCCTTTACCGTTATCCAGACGACCGCCATTGGTGGCAGAGAGCCCCTGGAAGTTCCAGTAACCGTTAGGCGTTGACGGAATCTCGATACCCCATTGACTCACGCCGTTGGCATCTTTCACCGTCAGTTTTTTACTGAATTCGACCACTTGCTGCCAGTTGGCCGGCGGGGTGTCGCCATTCAAGCCGGCTTTTTCGAAGGCTTGTTTATTCCAGTACATCACCACGGTTGAGCGCTGGAACGGCACGCCCCAGACTTTGCCATCAATGTGACGCAGAAACGCGGGATAGAAACCGTCGATCCATTTTTTGCCTTCATCACCGGTTGCCAAATCGCTGGCGGCGACAATCGCACCGGCATCAATCAGGGAATACGCCTCGATGTCACCGATCACCGCCAGCTGAGGGGCATTACCACCACGAAACGCGGTCAGCGCTTTAGTGACGGTTGTCGCATAGTCTCCGGTGTACACCGGCT
This sequence comes from Pantoea rodasii, assembly GCF_002095465.1. Classification (GTDB taxonomy): domain Bacteria; phylum Pseudomonadota; class Gammaproteobacteria; order Enterobacterales; family Enterobacteriaceae; genus Pantoea; species Pantoea rodasii. Next base: position 815,431 of record NZ_MLFP01000086.1, read on the forward strand.
GAATGCTCACTTCTGGGTGCACTTTTTCGAAATCAGCCACCAGCTCGTCTACGGTATGGCTGACCTTGCCGCCTACCGCGATCGGATAGTACATCTGCAGCTTGACGGGATCGGCCGCAAACGCAGAAACGGTGGTGCAGAGTAATAAAGCAGAGGCCAAACGTGAGTAACGAATCGCAGACATGATTATCCCTTGGGCGAAAAACAACGGTTAAACAGCGTATTTTTTCTGTGAGGCAAACATCTGTTGCTCAGCTGACGCACAGCGTTTGCCGTTTGTGGTGGTAAAAAGGTATTGGCGGGCAGCGGACCACTGCAAACCGACCTGACTGCCCTCGTCATAACGCTGCATGCCAGGCACTTTCACAGTGACGAGGTCGGCCAATCCGGCAAGCTGGCACGCCAGCAGGGTGTCGGAACCCATATATTCGTAGCTGATCACCCGTGCTGTTAACGCGGCATGGTCAGGGGATATCAATTGAATGTCCTCGGCGCGCAGCCCGAGACTGAGTGCCACTTCGTCGCAATTCTCCACCACAGGCGCCTGCAGATGGCTGAGATAGTGATGCTCGCCCTTTGCGTGCAACGGCAGAATATTCATCGGTGGCGCACCAATAAACTGAGCGGTGAAGATGCTCGCGGGATCGTTATAGAGTTCATTTGGCGTGCCGTGTTGTTCGATGCGGCCGTCATTGAGCAGGATGATGCTGTCCGCCATGCTCATCGCTTCGGTCTGATCGTGCGTGACATACAGCATGGTCAGGCCGAGCTTTTTCTGTAGCGCGCGAATCTCACGACGCATGCTCTGGCGCAGTTTCGCATCAAGATTCGACAGCGGTTCATCCATCAGGCACAGATTGTTATTGGCGATCACCGCCCTGCCCAACGCCACGCGCTGCTGCTGCCCGCCCGAAAGTTGCGATGGCAGACGGTCGAGTAGCTTATCCAGCTCCATCAGCTTACTGACATCATCAAGGCGACTCGCAAACGTCTGCTTATCTTCACCGCGCGCCTTGAGGCCAAATAACAGGTTCTCGCGTACATTCAGGTGCGGAAACAGCGCATAGGATTGAAACACCATGGACAGCTTGCGCTGCGACGGTGGCAAATCAGTGACATCACTCTGTTTGAAGTGGATCGCGCCACGATCGGCCGTTTCCAGTCCGGCAATGGTCCGCAGTAACGTCGACTTGCCGCAGCCTGAAGGCCCAAGTAGCGCGACGAAACTGCCCTCCGCGGCCTCAAAGCTGATGTCATTGAGGGCATTTTTTTCGCCCCACGCTTTTGTGATGTGATGTAGCGAGAGATGGCTCATGCATCGGTAGTCCTGGAATAGAATGGCGGTAAGCTAGCTTAGGGAAATGAAGGATTTATGTTACTGGAGTGACGGTTGAGTGACTGGCTGTGGACAACCATCAGTTATATGAATATCCGGCTGTGCAACTTCCTGGTTTATAAATCACTAAAATGGCGGCGATAATTGCCGCTAATTTAATATTTTACAAACCTGAAGACCGATCTGGTTTGCGTAGTTTAAAATTAACGGCGATAATTGCCGTCATATGACAACAATATAAACCAAGAAACATGTTAAACGCCGAGAGCCGTCAAACGCTGAAACTGTTGTTGCCTACGGGATTACTCGCTACTAAACCCTGGTTGGTAGCACAGGGTTTAAATCCTCATTTCATTGATAATGCAGTCAAAAGTCAAACGCTCCAGGCGCTAACACCAGGTGTGTATGTCCGTGAAACATCGCGGGTTAACTGGAAAGGCGTTGTCACCTCATTGCAAAGAATGAGTCTATTCCCCGTGCATGTCGGTGGCCTGAGCGCACTTGATCAGGAAGGACTCGCACATTATCAATTGCGCAGTAAACATACTCACATCGACCTATATGCAGAAAATGCATTGCCTGCATGGCTGAATAAATTCGATGCATCTCTTCATTTTGAGTGGCATAGCACCCGCCGATTGTGGCCTGCCTCCCTGATGCAGGAGACAAAATATCTTCGTGAGGATCACTGGCGAGAGCCACTACCGCCTTTGCTCTACTCCTCACCTGAAAAAGCCATTCTGGAGGCGCTAGCCGGTGTGCCAACAGCCGTAAGCTTTGAGCATGCCGATCAGCTTATGCAAGGCTTATCCACTCTGTCGCCCAAAAAAGTGGATGCCCTTTTGCGCGCCAGTTCCAGCATTAAGAGCAAACGATTATTTTTATGGCTGTCTCAACAGCATAATCATGCCTGGTTTAAATACCTTAAGCCGGAAGAATATGATTTGGGTGTGGGTAAACGTGAAATAGCACGTGGCGGCAGATTGGATAAAACATGGAATATTACCGTTCCCAGGGAGTCGAATTAATGGACCGCCAGAGTGTTTATTACAAGCAAGTTCAGCTACTGCTGCAGGTCCTGCCGATTGTCTCACAGCATGACTGTTTCGCGCTGAAAGGCGGCACGGCGATAAATCTCTTTATTCGTGATTTACCCCGTTTATCAGTTGATATTGATCTGGTTTTTCTGCCGGTGATGGATCGTCAGCAATCGCTCATGACTATCCGTTCTAAATTGGATGAAATCACAAAGGACATCAGCACGAGAATAGCTGACAGCAAGGTGATTAAATCTTATGAAGACAAAATGGATGCATTACGACTCACGGTCACGCGAAGTGGCGTACAGATAAAAATTGAGTTATCTCCCGTTTTGCGTGGCACGGTTTATGAACCCTCAGTTATCTCAGTGAGTGCTTCCGTTGAGGACGAATTTGGCTTCGCAGAAACGCGCGTGGTTGCTTTTGCTGATTTGTATGCGGGAAAAATATGTGCTGCTTTGGATCGCCAACATCCACGTGATTTGTTTGATGTTAAGTTTTTGCTCGATAATGAAGGGCTAACAGATGAATTGCGCAAGGCACTGCTGGTCTATTTGGTCAGCCACCCTCGCCCATTATCAGAATTGTTAAGGCCGCAGTTAAAAGATATTTCCGCGGTGTATGAAGGTGAGTTTCGTAATATGGCGGAGATTGATGTCCAAAGGGACGAACTGGAAGCAGCAAGAGTCAAATTAATTGAGACAATTAATCGTTCAATTACCGAGCAGGAGCGCCAATTCCTGCTGACATTCAAACAGGGAACACCAAACTGGACCCTGTTGGGATTAACAGGTGTTGAGCAATTACCCGCCGTTCGATGGAAATTACATAATTTATCCAATATGCAGCCATCTAAACACACTGAGGCGCTGGCGAAACTCAAAGACGTATTGCTAATAACGACTTAGCTAAGCCATGCAGTATGGCTTAGCCACGAAATAGGATTTACTGCGACATACTCAAAATCGTCCGAATGTTTTGCGCGGTAGTAGCGACGATATCGATGGCACCGGTTCGTAGTGCGCCGAGCAGCGCCATTGCTTTGGTATTCTCTGAAGCGATGGCAATCACGCAGGGAATTTTACGCAGTTCTTCAATGCTGAGACCAATTACGCGGTCATTCATCACCGTATCCACATGCTGTCCCTGTGCATTGAAGAAGTCATAGCCCGCGACATCCCCGGTCACACCCTGATTCACATGCGCATCAATGATTTCGTGCGGCGTAAACCAACCGAGTTTCACCATATAACTGTTTTCATTCATATCGCCAACGCCCACCAGCGCGACATCCGCTTTACGTGCGCGATCCAGCGTCTCTTTAATGGTGCCGTTCTGCATAAAGGCATCGCGCAGCGCACGATTCTCGACATAGGCCGGCGCATACAGGGTTTCACTGATGCCGCCGAACTTCTTGGCCAGACGACGGCTGATGTGATCGGCGTTTATCGCATCGCCCGGACGATGAGTCCCGCCAATACCGCTGATAAACAGGCAGTTGCGCGTGGGCACCTGACCAGGATAGTCGGCGACGGCAGCGACGTTACGCCCTTGCCCCACAGCGACAATCGCATTGTCTTTTAACGACTGTGACAGATGTGAAGATACCAGGGCCGCGACCTGACGACGTTGTTCTTCATCGTCCGGCGAATCCAGCGCAATCAGCGCACGTTGCAGTTGGGGGAAGCGGTTTTGCAGCTGTTGTTCCAGACGCGTACTGAATACCGGATGGTAGCGCACATTAATTTCGACGATGCCCTCTTCGCGCGCGCGCTTAAGCAGTCGGCCAACTTTAATGCGGGATATCCCAAACTTACGCGCAATCTCCTCCTGGGTGATTTCGTCCTGATAATAGGCCACCGCAATTTCTGTCAGCAGCTCGGAGTCCTGAGAAAGCGTGTTTTTTTCCATCCGTTACCTGTCTTATATCGTGACATCTGATTTGAGGAAGGAGTTATATCATTGATACGACTCGCTTCGCCAGACAGCAGCGAGGCGAGTCGCAGGTTGCGTCACGCTTAACGCTTGATGGCGTCGATTTTCAGCATGCGGGCAATCACGATATCCAGCTCTTTCTGATCGAAGATCTGCTTCCAGTCTGGCTTCACAATCTTCTCGCGACCGTATTCCATCGCGATCATGCAGGCATCAGAGAACGGGTTGGTGGCGCGGAAGGCCACTGCCAGCGCGATCTGAATATGGCCATACAGCATCGCTTTGGCCGCTTCTTCAGGCACGCCGCTGTGCTTCACGGTCTCATCCAGCGCTTCTTTCATAAATGCGCCCACCATGCAGGCCACGGTTTCCACCAGCGTGGGCTCCAGATACGCCAACTGTGTCACCGTCACCCAATGCACTGCTTCAACCGGGCCGTACATCACACTGATCACTTTGCTCAGTTCGGCTTTCTGCGCATCAGAGCCGGTTTCATAGGAAGCCGCAACGTGCTGCACAGCTGCGATACCACCGAAGGCATCCGCATGCTCTTCTTTGGTGTAGCGTTCCAGGAACACGGATGGATGGCAAGGATGCGCCACCGCATATTCAATGCCATCACGATGCGCGATCAGGTTCGCATAAGCCGCAGCTGGGTCCAGCGTCAGCAGGATCGCACCGGCCTTCATCTGCGGCACCACGCCTTCAGACACTTTGCCCAAAACGATATCCGGCACCGCCAGAATCACCACGTCACTCACCGGCACCACCGAAGCAGCGTCAGAAAGCTCACGGCCTTGCGAGGTCACTTGCTCTTGCGCTTTTGGTGAGTTCTCGACGTAAAACACCTGGTAATCGCTTTTCTGGAAGTTGGCAGAAATGCGCATACCCATTTTGCCGCCTGCGCCAATTACGGTGATGGTTTTCAATGCATTGCTCATTGGTATAACTCCTGATCTTGTTTACAACGTAAGAATTCAACGGTGCGGCGCGTCCATTCGGCTTCGCGCTCGCAGGTCAACGCGGCATCGTCCTGCCACGGCAACCAGTGTTCGACGATTTGGTTAATCTCTCTTTCTGCCGGGCGCACGCTGGCGATCATCCGGTCATAGTCCAGCAAACCCTCGCCCATCAGGCAGCCTGCATAGGTAAAGCCGACCCAGCCATCCCGACGCGTAAAGGCAAAGTCTTTGATGTGCAGATTGCCGACGCGTGCGGCGGTGTTGGCAATCACCTGTTCTGGCAATTCCAGGCCAGCCACACAGTTGGCGGGATCGAGACACACGCACAACCACGGCGACAGAAACTTGTTGATCACTGACATCATCGCGCCACTGTTCACCTGCTCGTACGTCTCCAGACACAAACGTACCTGCTGGCGCGCGAAATCAGGCAGCACTGCACCAATCAACTCTGCTGCTTCATCCAGTGAAGGACGGTGATCGGCGGTGTAGAACATCGAGCGCACCACATGGGCATCGAGAATGTTCGCCATGTGCAGATAGCGACGCAGATGCGCAGTGCCTAAACCGCGCGTACCCAACTCCAGGGTGATGCCCAGCTTGTCCGCCAGTTGGCGAAGATCCTGCAACTGCGCGTCAGACCAACTTTCAATCGCCGGGTAATCACAAATCTGGAACACCGACACATCCATCTCGGCGGTCTGTTGCAGCATCTGCTCCAGCGTCAGCGGGTTGGGTACTTTGCTGGACATGCGCCAGAAAAAGGCATAAGTGCTGAGTCCGATACGGCTCATTAACGGATCTCCTTCGCCAGCACGCTGGCCTCTTCGATGATTTGCGCCAGCGCATTCGGATCATGAGCGAAGCGTCCCAGGAACAGACCATTAACGTCTGCTCCCAGGCGCTGAATCAGACCTGGTCCGGCGCTGCCGCCATAAATAATTTTTAAGCTGATGCCATCCGGCGTTTTCAACTGTTGCAGGCCCGAACAGACCGCGCGGATATAGCTATCCGGTGCAGGCTGTGGCGCGCCAATGGCCCATTGCGGCTCATAGGCAAAGAACACCTCGCCCGTTAAACCTTGTTGCATCGCATCGGCCAATGCTTCAGCCAGTTGCTGCTCGCACAGCGCGATGGCCTGTTCAGGCTCACCCTGCTGTTCTTCGCCGATGCACAGCACCGGTGTTAATCCGTGGCGCAGCGACATCGCCACCTTGGCGGCGATCTGCGCTTTATCTTCATGGAAATGGCGACGACGTTCAGCATGACCGATTTCGGCCAGTGAGCAGCCAAGTTCCTGCAACATGCTGGCGCTGACTTCACCGGTCCAGGCACCGTTTTCAGCCTGACACACATCCTGCCCGCCGAAGCGCACCGGCGTCCTGGCAAAGATTTCAGCGACGGCGGGGATTGCCGGATACGCAGGCAATACAAATAAACCCACTTCGCCGTTCTTAATGGCAGGAAGCTGCGCTAATCCAGCCACTTTGCGGCACCAGTCCAGCGTCTGCTGGTAGCCGAAATACATTTTCAGGCTAACGCCAAGCCAGATTTTTGGCTGAGACATCATTACGCTCCTTACTGAGAGGCTTTCTGTTCTTTAAGCAACTCGCCAACGGTGTTGACGATCATCGCCAGAGAAATCGCACCCGCATCTGGTGTACCGACACTTTTCTCGGCCAATGGACGCGCACGGCCCATTTTGGGCACCAACTGCGCGGTATCCTGCGCGGCCTTATCGGCAACTATCGCGGCCGCCAGCCAGGCATCCGTCAGGGAAGCACCCTCCGCGACCGCTGCATTCAGGCTGTCGCTAAACGGCACCAGCACATCTACCATGGTTTTATCACCGACCTTAGCTTTACCGAAATGCATAATGCCGTCTTTGGCATCGCGCACGCCGGTTGCGACGCGTTGTGCATCAGGCGACTGACTATCACCAATAGCCGTACCCAACGCAGTCAACGCCACGCCCCACAGTGCGCCCGAGGTGCCACCGGCTTTATCTGCCCATGCATCGGCGGCACGGCACAACAGACTGCCTGCACCCGCACCGCGCGCAGCCACTTCACGCGCTTTCTCCACCGCGCCCAGTACACCACGCTCCATACCGATGCCGTGGTCACCGTCTCCAGCGACGGCATCAATATCACCTAATTTTTTGGCGTTACGTTGTAACAAATCCGCCACTGATTCCAGAATGTGCAACACGCGCTGCGCGCTGTGCTGGGATTCAGCTGAAGCCTGCGGCAAGGCTTCTTCGGTACTCTCTTCACGCTCTTCCGCACTCAATGGTTCGGCGACCAGTACGCTACCTTTACGGTAAGCCGGTGCGTTTGCGGGCGCGCACCACAGTGTTTCCAGCTCATCGTCTAACCACATCAGCGTCAGCGATGCGCCCGCCATGTTGAAGCTGGTAACAAACTCGCCGACATCTGGCTGAACCACTTTTAGTCCAGCAGCCTCCAGCAACTGTGCCACGCGGCGATACACCACGAACAACTCTTCATACTTCACGGAACCCAAACCATTGAGGATCACCGCAACGCGATGACCTTCAATCTGCTTAACATCTGAAGGCACTTCGCTCAGCAAACGTTCAACAAACAGCTCGGCCAGTTCATCGGCACTCGGCACATCGGTTTCGCTGATACCCGGCTCACCGTGAATACCCAGGCCCAGCGCCATGCGCCCTTTTTCAACTTCAAACAGCGGATGCGTAGCACCCGGCAAGGTACATCCGCCAAATGCCACACCGAAAGTCCGCGTACGATCGTTAGCATGGTGCGATTTTTTCAGCACGGTCGCTAAATCGTCGCCCGCTTCTGCCGCTGCACACGCCGCTTTAAACACACACAAATCCCCGGCCACTCCGCGACGTTTTGCCACTTCGTGTTTGCTGGCGCTGGAGATATCATCCGTCACCGCCAGAATTTCACAGGCAATCCCTTCGGCACGCAGGCGTTCGCACGCCTGGCCGAAGTGCAGTACATCGCCCGCATAGTTTCCGAACATCAGCAACACGCCAGCGCCGTTGTGCGCCGCTCTTGCCACATTGTAAATCTGCTGGGCAGACGGCGAAGCGAACAGATTCCCCATTGCCGCGCCGTGAGCCAGACCTTGTCCAACCAACCCGGCGAAGGCCGGATAATGACCGGAACCGCCGCCCACAATCACCGCTACAGTATTGGGTTGGCTACGCGTGCTGCGCACCACACCACCGGCGACCTGACGAACTTTATCAGCGTTGGCGGCGACAAAGCCTTCAATGAGTTCAGCAGCAAAGGCTGAAGGTTGATTAAACAGGTACGTCATTTTAGTGCTCCTGTGCGATAGAGGTCGGCTGAGACTGCGGGCGCTTACGATTCAGTAACAGCATGAGGACAGCAGACAGCAGCATGAATCCACCGACCACGAACATCGGTAACTCATAACTGTTGGTGGCATCGTGCAGTGCACCGGTGATGTAGCCCGCTGAGAAGCCCGCCACGTTTCCTAAGGTGTTAATCAGTGCGATAGCCGCTGCGGCTGACGCCCCGGTCAGGAACTGCGTTGGCAGCGTCCAGAAGTTGGGTAATGCGGCAAAGATGGAGCTGGCGGTAATCGCAATCACCATGATGGTGGTGAACGGGGAGTCCATATACAGCGCGAGTGGCACGCTGATACCGCCAGCCAGTGCCGGAATCGCGATATGCCAGGTTTTGCACCCGCGGCGGGTGGCGTCTTTTGACCAGAAGTACATCACCACGGCAGCGATCAGGTACGGCACGCCGGTGATCAATCCTTTCTGCATCACGTTAAAGGTGGTGCCGAACTGCTGCTGGAAGCCTGCGATAATGGTTGGCAGGAAGAACGCCAGTGCATACAGACCGTAGATAAAGCCGAAGTAGATCAGGCACAGCATCCACACGCGACCGTTGCCCATCACAGAACGCAGACTGTGTTTCTGATGGCCCTGCTTCTGCTGATGTTCGGCTTCCAGCTCGTTGGTCAGCCAGGTTTTCTCTTCAGCCGTTAACCACTTCGCCTGACGCGGTGAATCCACCAGACAGAACAGCGCCACGATACCAATCAGAATCGCTGGGATGGAGACGCCCAGGAACATCACGCGCCAGCCATCCAGTCCAAACAGGCCATGCTGCTGAATTAAGCTTGCGGCCAGCGGTGCACCAAATACCACGGTCAGCGGCTGCGCCAGATAGAACAGCGACAGAATTTTGCTGCGATGGCGTCCCGGTACCCACATGCTCAGATAAAGGATCGCACCCGGGAAGAAGCCCGCTTCAGCGATACCCAGTAACAGGCGCAGCGTATACAGGCCTTCAACACTGCTTACCCAGGTGAACAGCAACGAAACGATACCCCAGCTGATCATGATGCGCGCCAGCCAGCGACGTGCGCCGAACTTATGCAACGCCAGGTTGCTCGGCACTTCCAGCAGGATGTAACCGATAAAGAAAATGCCCGATGCCAGACCGAACTGCACGCCCGTCAGGCCCAGGTCCTGCGTCATGCCGTTAGGGCCAGCAAATGAGATCGCGGTGCGATCGAGGAAGTTAATAAAGAACATCAGGGCTACAAAGGGCACCAGACGCCAGGAGATTTTGCTGATAGCGGATTTCTCAACCGCTGTCATGTTTTGCTGACTCATAACGCACCTCCGTGACGTGCGTGGTTAAAGCTGTTGTTTGGTGTTGACCAGACGCCAAAAGAGCGCTGGCTGCAGGTGTACTGAGAGGTACGGTGTAAATGACACATGTTCGAGTCCTCAAGGGGTCTTCTTGTACATTGGTATCGTTATGCGAACAAATGAACACTACACGTATAAATGTACATCTCTCAACTGCAATGATTGAAAGTGTGAGCGTGCTCATGAGATTTGATTTTGGTCCTGAATCGGAAAGATACGCACAATCACGGCGGAATCAGCGCGATATCTGCCTTGGGAGCGGATTAGTCCATCGCTTAAGCACGCAAAACATATGAACAACCATTGAACATATGATTGTATTTATGGCAGGCTGTCAGTGAACATCTTCTCGCCTGCGTAACAAACGTTCAGGCGTCAGACCGAAACCCTGCTGGAGAATGACGATGAAAACGATCGCAATTGGCGCCGATGATGCGGCTATCGAATTGAAAAACATCATTAAAAAACTGCTTGAAGAGAAAGACTTCCAGGTAACGGATTACACCAATGACGCGCAAAACGACCGTCCAATGTACCCGGATGTGGCGTTTGCATTGGCCACCGCTATCCAGAAGAACGAATTTGAGCGCGGAATTCTGCTGTGCGGCACCGGTATCGGTGTGGCAATCGTGGCGAATAAAGTGGAAGGCGTCCGTGCGGCGCAGTGCCACGATACTTTCTCTGCTGAACGCGCCCGCAAGAGTAATAATGCTCAGATCATGACCATGGGCGCACGCGTCATTGGGCCGGAACTGGCGAAGAATATCGTCAACGCCTGGCTGGCCTCAGAGTTTGAAGGTGGCGGCTCTACCGCCAAAGTCGAGAAGATCGGTTACTACGAACAAGTTTCACATACTAAATAACCACCGACTTCTTACCTCTGGAGATCCTTATGTCAACACGCCGGGAAAGAGCCAACGCCATCCGTGCATTAAGCATGGATGGCGTGCAACAAGCCAAATCAGGTCATCCGGGTGCCCCAATGGGCATGGCGGACATCGCCGAAGTTTTGTGGCTCGATTTTTTACAACACAATCCATACAACCCTAAGTGGGCTAACCGTGACCGCTTTGTGCTGTCCAATGGCCACGGCTCAATGCTGATTTATAGCCTGCTGCACCTGAGCGGCTATGATCTGCCGCTCAGCGAGCTGAAGAATTTCCGACAGCTGCATTCTAAAACGCCGGGGCATCCGGAATACGGCTATACGCCCGGCGTTGAGACCACCACGGGCCCGCTGGGACAAGGGATCGCCAATGCTGTGGGCTTCGCGATTGCCGAGCGAACGCTGGCGGCACAGTTCAACCGTCCGGGCCATGACATCGTCGATCATCACACCTATGTCTTCATGGGTGATGGCTGCATGATGGAAGGGATTTCACACGAAGTCTGCTCCATCGCCGGCACCCTCAAGCTGGGGAAACTGGTGGCCTTCTATGACGACAACGGCATATCCATCGACGGTCACGTGGAGGGTTGGTTCACCGACGATACCGCCGCACGCTTTGAAGCTTACGGCTGGCATGTGGTGCGTGATGTGGACGGTCACGACGCGACGCCATTAAGAAAGCGGTTGAAGCAGCCAAAGCGGTGTCGGACAAGCCTTCTCTGCTGATGTGCAAAACCGTCATTGGTTTCGGCTCGCCGAATAAAGCCGGTACCCATGATGTCCATGGCGCACCGCTGGGCGACGACGAAATTGCACAGACCCGCCAACAGCTGGGCTGGCACCACGCACCGTTTGAAATCCCTTCAGATATTTATGCGCAGTGGGATGCCAAAGAAGCCGGTCAGGCGAAAGAATCCGCGTGGGATGCCAAAGTTGCGGCCTATGCCGAGGCTTACCCGGAGCTGGCCGCAGAATTTACACGCCGTGTGAACAACGCGTTGCCTGCCAACTGGGAAAGTGAATCACAAACCTTTATTGAGCAGTTACAGGCCAATCCGGCCAAAATCGCCAGCCGTAAGGCTTCGCAAAATACTATCGAAGCCTTCGGTAAGATTCTGCCGGAATACCTTGGCGGATCTGCTGACCTGGCGCCGAGTAACCTGACGATGTGGTCGGGTGCTAAGCCCATCAACGAAGATCCAGCCGGTAATTACATTCATTACGGCGTGCGTGAATTCGGTATGACCGCCATCGCCAACGGCATCGCGCTGCACGGCGGTTTCCTGCCATACACCGCAACCTTCCTGATGTTCGTAGAGTATGCGCGTAACGCGGCACGTATGGCGGCGTTGATGAAAGTACGTCAGATCATGGTCTACACCCATGACTCTATCGGATTAGGTGAAGATGGCCCAACGCACCAGCCAGTTGAGCAGATGGCAAGCCTGCGCGTGACGCCAAATATGAGTTTGTGGCGTCCGTGTGATCAGGTTGAGTCTGCGGTAGCGTGGAAATACGCCATCGAGCGTGTTAACGGCCCTACCGTGCTGGTCTTCTCACGTCAGAATCTGGCACAGCAGGACCGCAGCGCGGAGCAACTGGCCAACGTGGTACGCGGTGGTTATGTGCTGAAAGACAGCGAGGGTACGCCAGAGCTAATCCTTATCGCCACCGGTTCAGAAGTGGAACTGGCGGTTGCAGCCTACGAGCAACTGACCGGCGAAGGCCGCAAAGTGCGCGTGGTCTCGATGCCGTCAACCGATGCTTTTGACCAGCAGGATGCGGCTTACCGTGAATCTGTGCTGCCGAAAGCGGTAGCGGCGCGCGTAGCTATCGAAGCGGGCATCGCCGACTACTGGTTCAAATACATCGGCCTGCACGGTGCGATTGTCGGTATGACTACTTTCGGCGAATCTGCACCGGCTGAACTGCTGTTTAAAGAGTTTGGTTTCACGGTTGAGAACGTGGTTAAAACGGCAAAATCGATTCTGTAAGCCGTAGTCATCACTCAGACTTTGTGTTGGGTTGAATCCCCCCAGGCGGCAGCAATGCCGCCTTCAAAGTGATACCGGTACAGCATCAATAACTATCGGCGTAACGCGATATATCACGCCCCGACACATGCAGGATGCGCACCTGACACTTCACAACACGCCCCCGCTTATCTTTGCATCCGATTACGCGTATTCTGTCCTCCGCTTGCCCCTTTCTCACGGAACTGGAGGAAACATGTCCACCTTACGTTTGCTGATCTCTGATTCACACGATCCCTGGTTTAACCTCGCGGTGGAAGAGTGCATCTTCCGCCAGATGCCTACCACCCAGCGCGTATTGTTCTTATGGCAAAACGCCGAAACGGTGGTCATGTGATATAATTCACACATAGGAATTATTATCATTTTGGATTTCAAATGTCACCATACAAAGTTCATGTTTACACAAGGGTTTCAAAGGCTTATCAGCAGGAAGGAAGCGGTATTGATGAGCAGTTAAGCCGCATCAATACCTATATAGAATCAAAAACCAGAACTGAGAAATTCTGATATCACATACTGGCAGGACATTGGACTAAGTGCATATCGCAATAAGAACATCTTGGATGGTGAACTTGCTGAATTTGTTAAATTAGTAGATTTAGGTGAGATTGGTGATGGTCATGCATTGGTTATCTATAGCTTAGATCGACTCTCCCGCCGTTCTTCGTGGGATGAGGATACCATACAAAAAGTCGTGAAAAGCGGCGTAATTATCAATGATGTGTCCACACCGGTTGTTCTTAGGAAAGATGATCAGTTTTCAAAGATAATAATGGAACTTATAATTTCTCGTGGAAACAATGAAAGTAAGATCAAATCTGAGAGATCAACTGCTGGATGGGAGAAAAGATTAAAAGAAGCAAAAGAGCTAGGAAAGGTTTTCACTAAAAAACTTCCTCGTTGGTTAAGTGCTGATGATAACGGTTATGTTGTTATTACTGAACAAGTGGAAATCATTAAGAGGATATTCAAAGAATATACTAATGGACTTACAAGCCCCATTATAGCCCGACGTTTCAATGAAGAAGGCATAAAATCTACGGGAAATTCTCTTTGGCGACCGAGCACTATCACTAAGTTGATTAAAGATGAGAGACTCAGAGGAAACTTAAAGCGTAACAGTGATGGAACTCTAATACCCAATATATTCCCAGTTATAATTGAAAATGAACTTTTTGAAATTGCCAATAGAATATTAGAAGTTAATGCCGCTGGTACAAAAGGTCGTCCAAGAGAAAATAACGTCAACCGAGAAGTTCACAACATCCTTACGGGAATGATCCGTTGTGGTAAGTGTGGATCAAGAGTTACAACTGCTAAGAATACGCGTGGTGTCAGATACGTTGTATGCCGTAATAGACTCAATTTTAGAATATGCGGCCAAGGAAGTAAGAGATTAGACTTCCTCGAAAAAATGGTCATTAACCATATAAAACAGTTAGATATGAACAAGGTATTTTCATATCAAGAAGTTGATACAACATTTGAAGCCACTTTGAAAAGCGAACTCGCAGTACTTGAAATCGAAGCTGAAAACTGCAAAGTAAAAATCGAAGAACGGAAAAAAGCAAAAAAGACACCCTCTTTCGCACTTGCAGATACTCTGACTGATATTGAAGATAGGATTAATGAGGTTCACAACCAATTGCAAGGTTTAGATTTAAATGACCCTTTGGTTGATATTGATAGTTACGATGTGGCAATGCTAATGGATTATACAAATGTTGATTTAAGAATGAGTCTGAGAAAGTTACTTACTCAAGCAGTTGACAAGATAACTTTTCAAAGCATAGATCAATACAATTTAATTGAGATAAAATACATTAAAGATGTATACAGGCACCTCATCATAACAAACAAGAAATTAACTGAAGTTGATCATGAAATAGCAATTCAAACAACCAGTGATGGGATAGACTATAATACTGCTAGCTTTTCAATTAGTGAAAATATCACTGAAGAGAAATGCACGTTCTCAAACATATACAGTGCTGAAATGAAGGATTACTTTCTTCTAGCCAACTACCTTGGTGGAATTGAAGGAAAGCAATGGATAGTTGATCTCATGTATGATGAAAGCAACATGAGCATAGTTACTTCAAACGATTAAAATTAAGCCTGTTATGGGCTTAATTAAAAATAACCACTAACCATTAACGATCCTGCGAATAATTTCCAATCAATTTAGAAGTACTATCAAGAATTTTTAAAATCTCTACAGCGCTTTCCTCCTTCCTAATAAAGTACTGAGTCAGTAACTGCGATTGTTCCTCAATGAATTTGTCTATATTCTGAACATCAGGTTTACGCATAAGGATAGATTTAAGATTCATAGTACTGTCCTGTTGATATATAGGGAGAAGTTATCAATTAAATCAACCAGTAGGCGATTGCTTCCAAGGATTTCAGTACTCAACAATCATCACATCGCAAACTACGTTAGCACCGAGCAAAAAAAAGAGGCCAAAGCCTCTTTAGGAAAAGATGAAGTGTTTAACCCTTCGGTGGGAAGGGATCTTTACCGTGCGAATCTTTTGCACGAATACGTCCATTCTCACCATGTATCAAAAGCTCACTACCCTGA